>CAWBEN010000009.1:0-496278 GCA_963787925.1 uncultured delta proteobacterium | reverse complement strand
GCGTCGCGCTCGGCGAGCTTCTCCTGGATCGCGCCGCGGTCTTGCGCGATTTGCACTGATGCTTGGGCGTGGCCAACGACCATCTTTGATCACAAGCGCGCGAGCGCGTCGATCGCCTCGTGCAAGCGATCGAGATGATCGAGCTTTTCGACGGGCTTCGCGCCAGGCTTTACGCCGGCGGCGAGATTGGCGCGGGCGGCGCCCACGTTGCGGGCCGCCGTACGACCCTCACATCGATGCCATCGAGCAGCATCGCGAGCGTCGTCGCGTTCATCTGCATGTGCTTCGCACCCGATGCGATCGTGGGCATCCGGAAGCGGCCCTGGGACAATCGCTTGTAGTAGAGAACAAAGCCGTTGTGTTCGATACGCCACTTTCACACGGTCCAGTCGGCGACCGAGGAAAACAAAGAGGTGGCCTCCGAATGGGTCAAGGCGCCACGCCGTACGTACGATGGCGACTAGCCCATCATGGCCGCGACGAAGATCGACGGGCTCGGCGGCGAGATACACGCGAACGCTCGAGGGCAAGGTCAGCATCGCGAACGAAGGGCCTCAACCAAGGCGGCGACGTACGCGACGTCCGTCCCGGTCTCGACCTGCACCTGCACGCGCGCCAGATGGATCACCATGCCCCGCGCGGCAGAGGGCGCCGTGGAGATGCTGGACGAAACTGTTACCGGCAAAAGACGGATTGCCGCGGCGCCACCTGGGCTCCGCTGCGACGCGCCAAGCTTCCACCGCCACCACGACAACGTCGAACGGCGAATACCACGGCGCCGGCAAAACGATTCGACTGCCTCGCCAGATCCCGTCAGCTCATCGAGGAGGGCAGACCATTGCTCCGGAGCCCGCGCGCGCGCATGCACGCGAGACACTCCTCCCGCAGGCGTCCGGCCGGAAGACACCTCGGGGCTCGTTATCCCGGACGGATACATCCAAAGGGGCAGTGACATCGAAGTAGACCTCCAGCCGCCAGGGCCGCGCGGACTCCGTGCTCGCCGGCGCGGCGGATGTCTCTTCCCGTAAAGGCGACCGATCGGGCGCGGAACACCTATGACTCACGCGCAGGCGGTAGGCCCGCTGCTGCTCCCGGTGGTCCGCCTTTCCCTCGGGCCCCAGGCTCCCACGATACTTCTGCGATGCCCGCCGCCACGTCGCCCGCAGCGCGGCTTGGGAGCATGCCGGAGAACAGTACGAATACCGACCGTCACAGGCACGACAGAGAAGAAACGCCACGCCACATCGCGAACAGACCCGACCTCGCAGCTCCTCCATGGCGCTACCCGGCGCCCACCAAGAACTGGACGCGGGGACGCCGAGTGTGTCATCCACGGCATCGGGTCCGACGAATTGGACGTCGTCCCACGCGGCGTGGAGGGCCAACTCCGCGCCGCACCCTTTTTCGGGGCGCGCTACCCGACTACGACCGCCACCCCGCGAGGGCCAACAAACCTACCCCCCTGGGCAGGCTCCCTACGGTGCCGCGAGAACCCCCGCGATATCCTGCGCTCCGCGCGATCGCGAGCCCGCGCTTCCCGACGATCGCTTCCACTGATGGCTTACGCGAGCAGCGTCCACTACAGTTCAGTATGTTGCAGCGCTTTACAAGTCGTTGCGAAAGCCCTTTCCCTCAAACTGCACCTTAAGCATCGTCCAAATTGCAGATAGGCCGTCTCGCCAACTAATTTTCTTACCGTGAGCGCGATCGCGTGGCCTGTAGCTGATCGGAAGCTCGTCGATCGCAATTCGGCTCAAGCAGAGCCTCGCCGGAATCTCAAAATCTAGATCAAAACCAGAAGAAGGCCGCAACATTAGCGCCTGAGCAACATCTGTTCTCATTAGTTTATAACACGTCGCAACATCGGTAATATTGCTTCCGTACAGAAAGCGGAATAATGTCGTCAGAGCGATTCGACCAACCTGGTATACACTCAGTGACCGCAAAGATTGATTGGCAAGACGCGATCCGAATACAGCCCTTGCGCCGGTATCGTCTTCGCCATTGACCAGGCGAACGATGTCGCGGGGATCGTATTCTAAATCGGCGTCTTGACAGATGACATAATCGCTTCGCGCAAGCGATAGGCCCATTTTAATCGAAGCCGCTTTGGTAAAATTAGCCGCCCTTAACAACACGATATAACCGTTACCTCTAAGCACCTGCTCACCTCTTGCCGCGGCGCCGGCTCGTAGTGCCGCCTCGTAGCCATTCCAGGTTTCCTCGTGGCAAGCCCAGCGCAGAAGTTCTCTCGTCCCATCCGTCGAACAATTATCAATAACTATCACACACATATCGATTGATATCTGCTTCAGCCTGTCCAGAAGCACAAGAATTGTCTCGCGCTCATTATAACATGGAACGATAACGGTCAATTTCCGACGGTGATGCATGTCCCTCCCCGTAACCAACTGTCACTGCGAGGCTAAGATAGATATTGTCTGCGGGTCGCATACGATGACGCAAGCATCACCAGACGAGCCAGGGCGCCTGGCCTTTCGCCCAGAGGTTTTCCAGGTATTGCCGATCCTTGGGGGTATCCATGCAATGCCAGAAACCGTCGTGTCGATAGGCCGACAATTGGCCTTCGCGAACGAGGCGCTCGATTGGCGCGCGCTCCCAGATGACGCTGTCATCTTCAATATAATCGAGGATGCGCGTAGAGAGCACGAAATAGCCAGCATTGACCCATCCACCATCGCCCGGATACTTTTCCGCAAAGCCGACAACCCGCTTATCCTCAAGAGTAAGGCGACCGAACTTGCCGGGCGTCTGAACGGCCGTGACGGTCGCAAGAGTGCCACCGTTAATGTGGGCGGCGATCAGGCAACGGATGTCAACGTCAGCAACACCATCGGCGTAAGTGAGGCAAAACGACTCATCATCCGCGATGTATCGGGCGATTCTTCTAATGCGACCGCCTGTCATGGTCTCGACGCCAGTGTCGACCAGCGTCACTCGCCACGATTCCGTCGCACGCCGATGAAAAACGATCTGATCGGTGACAAGGTCGACCGTAAGGTCGGAGTGACGGAGCAGAGATTTATAAAGAAGTCCCTTATGACGTTACCGTTGGCTCCCAGGCATACTATGAAATCCGAAAGGCCGTAGTGTGCGTACGTTTGCATAATGTGCCAAAGAATCGGTCGTCCGCCAATTTCGAGCATGGGCTTTGGGCGTGCGGCTGTCTCTTCGCCAAATCTAGTTCCCATTCCCCCGGCGAGCACCACAACTTTCATTGTAACACACAACTTTCGCGTTCGCCCGACTGCCTCGACGTCAATGCCCAAGGAAGTCACGGTACCACTCAATAGTACGCCTCATGCCAAGTTCGAAGGAAAAGGCTGGTGACCACCCCGATAGGGTTCGCGCCTTGTCGCTAGACAGGTATGACTCACGAATTTCGTTGCTCGTCCTGTTTTGTATAACGGGTTCCAGGTCACTGCCCATCATTCGGATGATCTGCAAAACCGTTTCGTCAACGCGCATTCGAAGCTGACTCGAAAAGTTGAAGGCATGCCCGAGCAGGCCGGGCTCAGCTCCAAGGCGCTCTATCAGGAGCATATATGCATCAACGGCATCGTCTATATATAGATAATCGCGAATGAAGGCGCCGTCTGAGCGGATCACCGGCGGCTCGCCTTTTAGCACTGAACGGATGGCCCCGGGGATTAGGCGGCCCCAATTGAGATCGCCGCCGCCATAGAAGTTGGCGCAGCGCGTAACAACGACGGGCACGCCGAAACTCACCGCGTACATCTGCGCGATCGCGTCAGCACATGCCTTGCTCACGTCGTACGGATGCCTTCCGTCAAGCGGCATGTGTTCCCGGAATGGTGGATTAGGATTTGCACCATAGGCCTTGTCACTAGACGCAACGACAACTTGCCGCACAGACGGGAGGTTCCGGCACGCCTCCAACACGCACCAGGTTCCGACGACGTTTGTTTCTAATGTCACGAGGGGATGTTTGTTCGCGGCACCGACTATCGCCTGCGCGGCGAGATGCACGACTGACTGGATGCCGTATTCTGTGAGCACCCGGCGAAGCGTCGTCTCATCGCGCACGTCACCCCAGACGACCCGGACCGACGGAGCAAAAGGATGGCTCTGCGAGCGGTAAGCGAGGCACACTGGCGCTGCGCCCGCATCACTAAGGCGAGATACAAGAGACCGGCCAAGAAAGCCAGTAGCGCCCGTGACCAGCACGGGACGCCGCTCCCAGAAGTTTGAAGTCGCCATAGTCATGGCCCCACCATAACCACTCCACGCACTCGTCAAAGCGGGTCCCGAGGGCCGCTGATCCTCGCTAGCCGCACGGTCCGTGTCAACAGCGATCAAGCTCGACGATGGGGGGCGGGCACACACGACCCGTTGTGCCCGCGGGCGCGGCTTTCCTCTGATCGACATGGCCTGACACGGCAGAACGCGTAAACAGAGGGAATGGACGAGCCCTCGCGCAAGGCCGCCGATTACGCTTGCACCTCGAGAGCAAGTCGGCGCAGATCCACATGCGGAGGCCGTGCATTGAAAGAGGTGCGATTCGTAGGTCTAGTAGGCTGCGGATAAGGCCACTCCGAGATTGAGAGCCTGCGATCCTACTGTCGCGCCCCCTCGAGACGTCTTGGCGGCCGTCGTCGTCCTATTGATTTCCTTGAACGGTTGCGCGTCTCGCTGCGTACGGCGCGCCGCACGACGCCCCAGTCGACCCCAACTGCCGCCGCAGCCCCACTGCTCGCGCGGGGGCCGTGAGCAGGCGCGCCGCTCGCACCAGGTTGTACGCCACGCCGACCATGTGTGCAGCGATCTGGTTGGCACCGAAACCGCGAAAGCGAGTCTTTCGAAAATTTGCCGACGGTCTTCATCCAGCCGAAGACCTCGTCGATCTGCTCGCGGAAGCGCTCCCAACGGAGTAACCCGACTGTCGGGTGGTGCCCCCGTCGATGGCCGAGCGGCGGCACTTGTGGACGTTCTGCGCGACGTTTCGTTCGCGACACGCCGCGACGAAAGCCTTCGTGTCGTAGCCCTTGTCGGCACCGACCGTGATCGGCGACTTGTCCGGCAGATTCTCGTCGTGCATCTCGAAGGCATTGCGTCGCTCATCCCGTCGGTCTGCCTGGTCCATCTTGCAGGTCGACGAGCAGGCCGTTGCGGTTCTCGATGACGGCGTGCGCCGAGGACGACAGCTTGGCCTCCTTGCCCCCAAGCCCTTGCGCGCGAGCTTCGCGTCCGGGTCGCGCTCGTCGACTCATGCGTCTCGTTGCTGCCTCGCCCGGTGAAAGTCGACGCGCGGATTGCCGGGGTGGTCGGATGGAGGTTCGTCTTTCTTCGATCCTTCTTCTTGAAGCTCTTGAAGCTCGCCCATGCCTCGATCAGCGTGCCGTTCACGCTGAAGTGCTCGCCGCTCACGAGGCCCCGCTGCCTTGGCCTGCGTGGCCACGGCGCGAAAGAACTCGCCGGCCGCGTCGCTCACTCCAGCCGGTCGCGGTTCTTGGTGAACACCGTCGGGTCGATCTCCGTTGGCCCATCGGTCGCGGCGGCACTGTCCAAAGGTCCGGTGATAGCGAGAATCGTGCTTGTCGCGCTGCTTGCTTATCCCTGTCCGTGCAACGATATTACGAAATCGTCGACGTGCCGTCCGAGCAGCGGGCAGGGACGAAAAGCGAGCGTGGAAACGTGGATAGAGCTCGACGAGCATTGCGGCGTCCTGGGGTGGGACCGCGAGGGTACAAGCCGAGTTATGTGCAGAACGGAGGCGTCAAGAAGAGCCAACCACCCGGGCAACCGGCCGGCGACTCCACATAACCAGGTGCTCCACATGAGTCGAGTTATATGTGGAACTCCGCGTAACTCGACGAGAGCGGCTACCTGCCCTGCGACAACCGATCAGCCGACCTGCTCTACAACATCGTCAGCCGGCGGCACGAGGCGCGGTCGATCGTCATCACCACTAACTTGCTGTTTCGGCAGTGGGGGAACGGTGTTTCCAGGGGCAGCCTGCGTCGCGGCGCTCGTCGACCGCTTCGTCCAGCACTGCCACGTCATCGACATCATGCCGGGTCGTGGAGGCAGAAGACAGCCATGCAGCAGCCGAACGGGAGGTCCGCCGATGGACAAGATCAAATCAAATCCCACTGACGCCACCTGGCCTGCTTGGCTCACCAAGGAGCAGGCCTCAGCGCGGCTCGGCAAGCCCGTATCGGTGCTCCAGCACCTGCGGTACCGCGGGTATCTGCATCCCGTCCTGCGTAGCGGCATCCGCCTGTACGCGCTCGCCGAGGTCGAGGCCCTCGCCCGTCCCGGACGCAGGCCCTCGCCCTGGATTGCAAGCCCGCCAGGGCCCGCGCCACCCATGCAAAGACCGCCACTCGACGCACCGAGGGTGCAGGAAGCGGCGCACGTATTTCGGTCGCTCGACCAGGGCTTGAACCTGCGCGAAATCGTGATGCAGGCCGGGTTGTCGCCGCACCGCGTGCGCTCCCTCCACCGCGAGTGGACGCGCTCGCTCGAGCAAGGTCCTCCCCCGGACGACCGCGCGTTCGGCGACGGGGCCGAGCTCGACGCGCTCGCGGCTGTCGCCGAGGACCTCTTTGCCCGCGAGGGTTGACCGCGACCGCGATCATTTTCGCTCGGATTTCCCGTAGTCGGATTTCCTCGGATCGGCCTGATCACCTTTCCTCGGATCCTCGCGGCCAACTTTCCTCGGATCAGCAGGCCGTCTACATCTGATTCGATCCCGCGAACGAGATCGCGGTGGAGTTCGCTGGTATCGCTGCGAAGGCGACTCGCGAAAGGATCCATGTCGCGACGCCGCCACGGCAACGCGCCCCAAACGAGAGCGGTGCATCGCGTAAGCAGGGGTACATGATCGTGGACGACATCGAGCGCGTTAACTCGATGGCGCAGCCGCAGTACCGCGTTCGAGTGACTCGCATCGCAAGCCGCACGATTGTGTACGAAAAGACGCTCAGCAATCCAGGAAAGACGCTCGATGAATTGCGCAGTAAACGGTACTCAGGACGAGGATACCGCTTCGTCGTGGATGTGCCGTGAGGGCTCGACGTGCGCAGCCGGGAGACGCGGCAGCCTCCGCGCTCACCCTTTGGGCGCCGCGCGTCTCGAGGCGCGACAAAGGGCTCCGCGCGAACGAGCCGAGACGTGCGAGCTCCCCGTGTGGAAGGCATCGCGAGACGCTGGAGACCACGACGACGGCCGACGGCCAGGGCCCATCGGAGCGGGGGCGGATCTCCCTCAGCGGCCGAGGCCTCTGTCCGGAGCCGGTCCCACAACGAGCCGTCCCTTGCCGTCTCGAACGACCGCAACGGACTGACCCTGCAAGGCGCGCAGCGCGGGCGTCGCTCGCAGGAGGACGAAGCGCTCTCCGTCGGAGACGACAGCGTAGACGCCCGGTGGGCCGGCCCGTTCCGCCGGCTGGATGCGCCCTCGGAAACCTTCCGGTACGCGGGCGAAGAACGTCAGGCCCGAGCGCGCGGCCATCTCGGCTCCGAGCCTGCGCCGCTCGAGCTCGCGTAGCTTCGCGACCCGGTCCGGATCGTCCGGCCCGATGCCGAGGCGATGCAGCGCCTCGCGGCGCTCAGCAACGGCTTGCCGCACGTCCGCCCCCAGGCCCCAGCGGGCCAGCGCCTCCGTCTCGACCCGATCGAGCCAGACCGGTCCCGGGTGGACGACCTGCTCCTTCAGCGACCGGCGCTCCTTGCGAACCACGAGCCGGTGGCGAGGAGGCGAGTCGCGTCCGCGCTCGGCGAGTCGGTCGAGGAGGTCGGGCGGCACCTTCCAGCGCGCTGGGCCCTCGGCGGCCACGAGCCCCGCTCGTTCAAGGTCGCGTAGACGCCGCGCGAGCCCCTGCGCGTCGCCGCCCGCGGATGCATCGACGGCGAAGACGCCCCCGCGGGCGCGGGCGGCCTCGGCGATATGCCGGTCCGCGGGACGGATGGGCGTTTCGGGCGGCGTAGCGAGCGAAACGAGATCCCCCACTCCCACCGTCTGCGCACTCCGCGCGTCGAGCGGGACGTGGTACGCGCGCCCGGCGGGCGTCTCGACCACCGCGTAGAACGTCCCCTTGAGCTCATCGGACAGGCCCTTTCCAGCCACGCGCCCGGTGACGACCGCCGGCGCCATTCCAGGCTCGGGCGGCAGCGCCTCTCCCGGCCGAACCGCGTCGTAGCGGGAGGAGTCGCCTCGCACGGCTGCGTGGATCTGCTGAAGGATGTCGCCGCGCGAGCCGTGATCCCGGAGCCGCTTCTGCCAACCTTCGACCAGCCTCCACGACGTTCTCGAGACGCGCTCGGCGAGCCGCAGGCCTTGGAGATGCTCGAGGCGTGCGATGACCAAGGACTCGTCGATGCGCCCGCTCTGTGCCCGCGTTCGGACCTCCACGCGGTGATCGGGGCCGCGGCGCTCGAGCTCCCTGTCGAGCTTCGTAAACCTCTGCTGGGTGACCTCGCGCTCCTGCACTCGCCGCACATCCCTTTCCGGTCGGGGCCCGAGCTCCTGGGTCGCCAGCTCCTGGGCACGCCAGCGCATGCCGCCCGAGATGTAGCCCCGGTCAATCCGCAGCTCGCGCCCATCGCGGTCGATGCCGCGGACGACGATGTGCGCGTGCGGATGGCTGGTGTCGAAGTGGTTGACCGCCGCCCACTCCACTTTGCGCCCGAGGTCCCGCTCGAGCGTCGCCATCAGGCGCCGCACGTAGGCGGTGAGGTCGAGCTCCGAACCGTCTTCCGGCGAGACAATGAAACGGAACTGGTGTTTCTCGCCGGGCCGGGGCTGCTCGAAGACCCTCGCGCGAACCGTCCCCTGCGCGTCGTAGAGCACGCCCTTCGAGCCGTCCTTCTCGACGCCATCGCGCTCGATGTAGCGCACGTGCAAGGCGGCCGCCTTGGCGGCGGTCGGCCCCATGCGCACCACGTGTGCCTTGACGACCACGCGGCGCGCGCGGCCCTGAAGCGGGTGAACACGTGCGGCGGTGCGCGCGCCGCGCCGGGTCCCTCCGCGGACGCGCGCCAAGATCGCATTGCGGAACGAGCGCGCTCCGTCGGGCGACGGGCGCGAGCCGCGGACACCCATCCGCGGCCTAAAAATAGGAAGTTCGTCCTCGTGCTCGATTTCTGTCACGGGATTTCCGTTGTCCTATCCGCTGGTTCCCTTGGAGAAGCACAATCGTCGATTTTTCGTCACCACAAATGGACTCTCCAATTCATAACTTAGACACCAACAGACACACTCTCTTTATCTTGCCCTCCGTCTTCACTCCGGGTTTGTGAAATCACGTTGACCACCAGGATGTGCAATGTCAACTGTCTTTCAGGCGTTGGCGATAGGTCGTCGACCCCGAACCAGGGAGCTGGAGACATGCAGCCGAGGAAGATTCGTGTTGCCGATATCGAGCGTCTCCGGCGCACGCTTGAGAATGTGCCGGAGAATCGCGTCGAGGAAGTCACGACCGTGCAGGCGGTCCGGATGCTGACTTCGGAGATCCACGCGATGCAGGCCAAGGGATACGGGCTGCGCGCTATCGCGGAACTGCTCAGTGAGAACAGCGTCGTAGTGACCACCGCGACCCTCAAGAACTACTTGAGTCAGGCCAAGATGGCGGGGAGGAAGAAGAGCGGCACCAAGACCAAGACGCGCCGAGGAGCCGATTCCGGGGCCGAGGGTACGGCACCGGCGACGGAATCGAAGGCCGGCGGTGAAGGGAGCACCGCATTGATTGATAAGCAACAAGGAGCGGGCCCGGTCACGAAAGCGCCGCCTGGGGTGAGGACGCCCACGCCTCTAGGGGCGACGACCACGACGATTGCGAAGGGGATACCGCGTCTCGACGACGGGGGCACTCGGCGGTCTGCATTCGTGCCGAAGGAGGACACGAGAGACATCTGAAAGTCCAACGCTCGGTACGCCGCGAGATGACAGCAGAGTAGACGAAGGAGGTACTGGCAAATGAGCGAAGGCAATGGTTCGGGGCGCATCTACTGGGTTGGCGGCAGCAAGGGCGGCGTCGGCAAGTCGATGATGACGCTGGCGACGGTGGAACCACCTGCTCAGAGCAAGGGGCGAACGTGCTCCTCGTGGAATGCGACACCTCGAACCCGGACGTGTGGAAGGCATACAAGGAGGAGGTCGAGACGGAGCTCATCGACCTCGACGAGGCGGACGGCTGGATACACCTCGTCAACACGTGCGACCGTCGCCGCGATAGCGTCGTGGTCATCAACACGGCGGCGCGCAATAACCTCGCCGTCAAGCAATACGGAAGCACGCTCGACAGCAGCCTGGATGAGCTCGGGGCCAAGCTCGTTGCGCTCTGGGTGATCAATCGGCAGCGCGACAGTCTCGAACTATTGCGAGAGTTCATCGACGCCGTCCCGAAGGCGGCCGTGCACGTCGTACGCAATGGGTACTTCGGCGAGGAACGAAAATTCGAGCTCTACAATGGATCCGAAGATCCGCGAGGAGGTGGAGAGCCGCGGGGGTAAGTCGATCACGCTGCCGGACCTAGCCGATCGCGTCGCCGATGACATCTACGTGAGACGCATCTCGCTCAAGGTGGCCGCGCGGGAGCTTCCCATCGGCAACCGCGCGGAGCTCGGGAGGTGGCGCGGGGATGTGCGCAAGGTTCTTGCCGGGGTCTTGTCGTGAGCGTCGAGGAGACGTTCGCGAAGGTGGTGGGTCGATACGCGTCGGAAGAAGAGCGACAGCGGCTCTACCGGCTGCGTGATGCGCTGGGGCTGCGCGACAATGACGCTTTCTGGAGCATCGTCATGGCGCTCGAGTACTACGACTCCTTCTTCCGGCAATACCCCGTGCAGCTCGCGGTGCAGACCGAACGCTGCATCGAGGATGCACGTGCGGCGTTCGCGGCGGCGGCCGAGCGGGAGGCCGCTCGCGCGCAGCGGACGCTCTCGGAGAAGGTCGCGGAGACGAGCGTCGCGATCGCGCGCCGCTTGGCCGAGAGGCCCGTGGGGCTTCGCCGGGTGACGACGCTCTTGGCGGCGGTGGTGGCGTTCGGAGCGCTGTGCGTCAGCGCGGGATACAGCCTGTCTGCGCCAGTGAAGCCCTTCTGGGTAGCGAAGGCGGAGACCGTCGCCCCGCTGCAAAGAGCGGCGGCGCTGATGCTGGCGGCACCGGCCGGGTGGATGGTGTTTGCGCTCTTGGTGCCGGCCGCGGTGTACGGCGCGAGGGTCGGCTGGGTGACGGCTTCGGAGTCCGTCGAGCGTCGCGACAAGATCGTCGGCTGGGGCATCGTCGTCGCCTGCGTCTTCGCGAGCACGGCGTGCGTGGTGATGCTCGCCAAGCTGATTTGAAAAACCGAATGCTTCAGCTGGAGTTTTCAGCTGGAGTTGCGGATTGCCGACAAGCGGTTGAGCTCAACACTGATGAGGTATCGCACGATCGAATTGAATGTTCCCTTCAAAGAGACTGGCGTGCGCCAGGGAATGTGTGGCAGCGATGGACCGGCGGCGAGCTGATGCGGGCTGGCCCGAAGGGAGGACATGAAAGCGCCGAGTTCGCCCGAGTACCCGATTGGCCAGCCCATGCCGGGTACCAAGTGGGTTGTCCGCGGCAAGCTTGGCCAAGGAGGCATGGGCATCGTTCTCGACGTCGTGAAAGAGCAGCTCATCCGGGGCGCGATGAAGGTATTGCTTCCGCAGTTCGCGAAACTGCCTGAGTTCGCGGCGAAGTTCCTCGAAGAGGTCAAGGTCACCGCGCGCCTTCAGCACCCCAACATCGTGCAGGTGCTCGACTTCGATCGGCTCTCGGATGGGACGCCCTTCATGGTGATGGAACGCCTGCGAGGTCGGACGCTCCGAGCCGCGCTTCGGGCTCTCGTTTGCCAGAGTCTCGGCGAGCTCGCAGGCGTGCTCCGGGCCCTGGAGTGCGCCATCGCCGGCGCGATTCGTCAAGAACGACGCGGCGCAGGTCCTATGACAGCGCGCTGGCGGACCCGCGAGGAGTTGACCCATCAGGTCGTGCTTCTCACGACGCAGGGGATGAGTCGTCGCGCGCGCGTTACGACTCCGCCGACGTCGTTGCTGCCCTCGCGCACGCGGCGCGCTTCGGCGCGCTCGAGGCGGCCGCGGTCGAACGCATCCTCGCGGGCCGTCATCGCGTGCGCACGCTCGACGAATACGTCGCCGAGGACACCGCTCTGCGCATCGACGCCGCGCTCGGCCACGACGTCACCCTGCCGCGCGATTTCGCCGAATACGACGCGCTGCCGCGCGCCGCCCGCCTTGACGTTCCCTCGGAGCCTGACCATGGCCAAGACCAAAACCCCTCCGACTGACACATCCTTGACGGCCTTGCAGCACGACGAGCGCCTCGTCATCGAGCGACTCCGCCGCCACCTCGCCTATCTCGGACTGACCCATACGGGCGCCACCCTGGCCGAGCGGCTCGCGTGGGCGAGCCGCGAGCGCCCGGCGCACTCGGCACTGCTCGAGCATGTCCTGGCCGCGGAAGTCGACCACAAGTCCCAGGCGCGCCTGACTCGCCGAATCCGCTCCAGCGGCCTGGTCGAGCAAAAGACCCTCGAAGCCTTCGATTGGGACTTTCAGCCCACTCTCGAAAAAAGCCTCGTCCTGGAGCTCGCGCAGCTCGGCTTTGTTCAACGTCACGATGATTCTCGTCATCACGGGCAAGACCGGCACTGGCAAGAGCCACGCCTTAAGCCCTGGCCTGCGCGCCTGCGTCCAGGGCATCTCCCGGCGTATGCCCGTTGAGTCGACCAGCTCGCCGTCCACGCCGGCCTAGCCGACAATACCTACCCCTTGCGCCTCAAGGCCTGGGCGCAGCCCGACCTGCTCACTCGATGACGTGGGTCTCGGCAAGTGCGGCAGCGGGACGACGAGCCCACCGCCGCTCATACCCTCTTCAATCTCATCGACCGCAGGCATGGCAAATTCTCCACCGCCGTCACATCCAATATTGATTTGAGAAATGGGGCCGCTACCTCGGCGACGATACCGTCGCCGCGGCCATCCTCGACCGCCTTGCTATGCACGCCATCCGCATCAACATTGATGGGCCCAGCTATCGCCAACACGTCGCGGCCGTGCGCGCCGGACGCAACACCAAGGCCAGCGACGCCGAGACCGCCGAGTCCCCGTGAGGCGCCCGGTCGCGAAGAAGGGCGGAGCCCTCGAGACGCCCCCGCCGCCGACCGTCTTCGACCTCGTCGACGCCCCCGAGCTCGCCGCCGTCATCCTGCTCGAGCACGCCCTAGGCGTCGTCATCGACGCCCTGCTCGCCGAGCACCCGACGCTCATCGACGACTTCGCCGTCGCCCGCAGCAAGAGCATCGTCCTGGCCCACGCCGACACCATCTCGCGACGCGCCGCGGCCCTGCTCCACCTGCTCCAGCGCTACCGACGGGCCCTGCGCGACGCCTCGACACCCGTCGCGCGCGACGACTCCGACCACGACACTCCCTTCTGATCTGATCGGACTGTCGCCCGCGAACGGCCCTCGCCAGCTGCGACGTGTCGGCGCGCGTCCGCGTGTTCGACCGCGATGATCGGATGATGGGTGATTGGGGTGGGTCACGATCCCGCCGCTCCCCTCCTCGCAAGCCGACCCTTGGGTGGATCACTCGCGCGCCGCCGAATGGATCACGGAGAAGGCGCCGCTGAAGAAAATGCGATGCTGAGAGAACCGACAATCGAGAAGCTTCACGCCATGCGCTTGCGCATCATGGCCTCCACGTGGATCGAGCAGGACAAATCACCCGACACGACCACGCTATCGTTCGACGAGCGCCTCGCGCTGCTCGTCGATGCCGAGATGCTCGCGCGCGAAAACGCGCGACTCACCAAGAACCTACGAGAAGCCAAGTTGCGCATCGCCGACGCGTGCATCGAGGGGATCGACTTCCCGCGCCCCCGAGAGATCGACAAGGCTGTCGTGCGCACTCTCGCGACCTGCCGCTGGATCACCGAGCACCAGACGGTAATCATCACGGGCGCGACGGGCACGGGCAAGAGCTACTTCGGTTGCGCGCTCGCGCACCAGGCCTGTCGCAAAGGCTTCCGCGCGATGTACCGGCGCGTCCCTCGCCTCTTCGACGAACTGCGCCTCGCGCGCGCCGACGGCTCCTATCCGCGCTTGCTTGCGCGCATCGCAAAAACCGACGTCCTCGTCCTCGACGACTTCGCGATCGCCCCTCTTACCGACGACAGTCGCCGCGATCTGCTCGAGATCCTCGAAGACCGCTACGGCCTACGCGCCACCGTGATGACCAGCCAGCTCGAACCCGAAGATTTGGCACGACTACCTCGCCGACCCCACTGTCGCCGACGCAATCTGCGACCGCGTCCTCCACGGCGCACACAAGCTGGCGCTCCAGGGACCCTCTCGGCGCAAGACCAAGGAGGTCACCACCCAAAGTTGAATGCTGCCACTCGCCACAGTATCTTCGGCGCGCAAAGAGAGGATTTTTCAAACACCCTGACTGAGACACAAAGAGCACGTCGCTCCGCTCCGATCACGATGCCCCGTTGAGCAAGAGCGTTCATGGGTGACACTCGTCCGGTTGACATGGGTGACACCGATGGACCTCGGTAACATCGTTCGATCGACAGCGGTAACAGCTCTCGCTAGCCCCCTGCGTCAGGATTGTTGTCGTGTCTCCTAGATATTCGAATCGACGGGGGCGAGAAGGCGATGACTCGATGACGAAGCCGTACTCGTTGGCGTTCAAGGAGAAAATGCTGGAGCGCCTGACTGGGAA
Organism: uncultured delta proteobacterium; assembly: GCA_963787925.1. GTDB lineage: Bacteria > Myxococcota_A > Polyangia > Polyangiales > Polyangiaceae > Palsa-1150. The sequence goes on along the minus strand of CAWBEN010000009.1, from coordinate 481,529 downwards.
GGATGCGGTGAGCGCGATCCAGCTTGGCCGAGAGATGGGCGTCCCTCAGCAGACCCTGTCTAACTGGCTGCAAAATGCTCGTAGCATTCCGCTGGTGGCCGAGAAGCACGTGAAGACGAAAAGCTGGTCGATCAACGAGAAGGTACGAGTCCTCGCGGAAGCGGCTTCTCTCTCGGGGGCCGCTCTGAGCACGATGTTGGCGCGGGAGGGGCTCACGCTCGGTCAGTTGGAGAGCTGGCGGCTGGCGCTCGAGGATGAGAGCCATGCTGCGACGGCCACCACGAAACGGATACGGACCTTGGAGCGTGAGCTGGCCCGCAAGGATAGGGCGCTTGCTGAAGCCGCTGCACTGCTGTTGCTCCAAAAAAAAGTCCAGTCCCTGTGGGCGGACGCGGACGACGACACGGGAGACAAGAGCGAGAAAGCCTCGTCACGATGATTGCCGAAGCCGAGCTAGGGGGCGCACGACGGAGCGCTGCATGTCGAATCGTCGGACTTCCGGCACGGACCGTCGAGCGATGGCGTGCACGCCCGGGAGGCGACGACCGACGCCAAGGCCCCAAGCGAAGCGCTGGCAACGCGCTGTCGGCTGCGGAGCGAGCGCAGGTTGTAGCCATCATGAGCCTCCCCGGGTACGCGGCACTCTCGCCCAAACAGCTGGTGCCGCGGCTGGCGGACCAGGGCATCTACCTGGCGTCGGAGTCCACGATGTATCGGTTGCGACGGCGCCTTAGCCTCCGGCCTCGGGCTCAGCTGGCTCGCACGCACGTGACTCGCGCTACGACCGTGCATCGTGCCACCGGCCCCAATCAGGTCTGGAGTTGGGACATCACGTACCTGCCAACCGTCGTGCGTGGTCGCTATCTATACCTGTATCTCGTCGTGGACGTATGGAGCCGTCGCATCGTCGGCTGGCAGGTGCATGAACGCGAGAACCCTGCGCTCGCCGCCGCGACGATCGCTCGCATCTGCGACGAGACACCCATCGACCCAAAAGGACTGGTCCTGCACTCGGACAACGGAAAGCCGATGCGCGGCAACTCGATGGTCTCGACGCTACAGTGGCTAGGCATCGTCCCTTCCTTCAGCCGGCCGCACGTCTCCAACGACAATCCGTACTCGGAGGCTCTCTTTCGCACGCTCAAGCATGGGCCGACTTATCCTCGGCTGCCCTTTGCGAACAACCGGTCCGCGACGCAGTGGGTGACTCGCTTCGTCGCCTGGTACAACACCGAGCATCGCCACAGCGCGATCCGCTACGTCACACCCGACGAGCGACACTTCGCCCGCGAGCGCGCCGTGCTTCTTGCCCGCCGCTCACTTTACGAGACCGCACGATTTCGACGACCCGAACGCTGGTCAGGAAGAACTCGCAACTGGATCCCCGTCGGCACTGTCGTACTCAACCCGTCGCCCGACGCGGGACCGACGACGACGGCCGAATGAACAACGGCGCGACATCTATCTTGACACTCACCGCCGGATTTCACCCGTTCCATCTGATCACGATGCGGCGAAACGGGCGATCACGATGACCGTGACGCGCAATTGGGCGACCGTGAGGTCATCGGCCCCGCTTCAGTTCATGATTTTCCTCGTTGCGAGCTGGCTGGCTCGACAGCAAGGTGAAGCGAACGAGTACTTGCGGGCGGAGAACCGCGTGCTTCGCGGTCGCCTTGGCCCAAAGCGACTGCGCTTCACGGACGCGGAGCGTCGTCTCCTCGCCGAAAAGGGCAGAGCGCTGGCCCGAAAGCGGCTGTCGGAGGTGGCATCGCTGGCGACACCCGAGACGATTTTGCGCTGGTACCGCGAGAAGGTCGAGGCCAAGTACGACGGCTGTCGTGGCCTGCCGGTTTGCAGGCTCATGGGACCAGCGCGAGGGTGTTTTTCGCAGGGTCATGGGGCCAGCCCTTTTGCAGGAGAATGGGGCCACCCGCGGGGGAGGCATGACGGCGTTTTTCGCAGCCTCATGGGGCCAGCCGCATTTTGCAGGGTCATGGGGCCAGCGACGGCGGGTTACGAGTCGAGCGACCGGGAAGTGAGACAGGCTTCGCTTCCGATGACGGCGCGGGTCGCCGTCGGAAGGAAGCCCATGACCTACCGGGAGCTCACGATGATCGACGTAAGAGAAGTGCTTCGCCGCTGGGCGGCGGGGCAGAGCCAAAGGCAGATCGCCCGCGAGACGGGCATCGACCGCAAGACGGTCGCGCGGTACATCGCGGCCGCACTGGAGCTCGGGCTGCGCCCGCGACCGCGAGCTCGACCGACGAGCTGAAGTTCACGAGGTCGCGCAGCGCGTCCAAGCGCGTGCGCTGCCAGAGCGCGAGCGCAGGAGTGGCAGCGGTCGCCGCGCACAAGGAGCGCATCGAGGAGTGGCTCGCGCGCCAAGCGGCCGCTGCGGCTGAGCAAGATCCACACGCTGCTCGTGCGCGACCACGGCCTCGCGGCGAGCTACGACACGCTCCGCCGCTTCGCGACGCAAGAGCTCGGGCTGGCGCAAGAAGGAGCCGACGGTGCGCCTCGACGACCCGCCGCCAGGCCAGGAAGCACAGGTCGACTTCGGCAAGATGGGCCACGCTGCGCGACGCCGCCGACGGGCCGCGTGCGGACGCTCTGGGTGCTGATCATCACGCTCGTCGTTCAGCCGCTATCAGTTCGTCTGGCCGACGTTCGTGCAGACCACCGAAGCGGTGTGCGAGGGCCTCGATCGCGCGTGGCGCTTCTTCGGCGCGATGATCGCGCACGCTGGTGCCCGACAACATGAAGGCGATCGATCAAGGACGCCGACGCGCTCGACCCGACGCTCGTCGCCGCGTTCCTCGACTACGCGCAGGCGCGCGGCATCTTCGTCGACCCGGCGCGCGTCCGCTCGCCGAAGGACAAGCCGCGCGTCGAGAATCAAGTCGCCGTTCGTGCGCGAGAGCTGGTTCGACGGCGAGACGTTCACCGACCTCGACGACGCGCGTCGAGCGCGCCGAGCACTGGTGCCGCGAGGTCGCCGGAACGCGCATCCACGGCACGACGCGACAAGTGCCGCGCGAGGTGTTCGAGTCGCGTCGAGAAGCCGCGATGCTCGCCGCCGCCGACCGCGCCGTTCGACGTGCCGCTCTGGATCGACGAGGCCAAGGTGCATCCCGATCATCACGTCCAAGTGGCGCGCGCGCTCTACTCGGTGCCGACTGCTTTACCTGCGCAAGCACGTCCGCGTCCGCGCCGACAAGACCAGCGTGCAGCATCTACTTCGGGCACGCGAGCTCGTTAAAGTGCACCGCGCGTCAGCCGCCTGGCGGACGCTCGACCGATGCGAACGACTATCCCGTCGGGCAAGGCCGCGTACGCGATGCGCAGCGTCGACGCCGCTCATCGACCAAGGCCAAAGACAAGGGCGCGCACGTCGGCATCTACGCGGAGCGACTGCTCGGCGGGCCGCTGCCGTGGACGCGCATGCGTGCAGGCGTACGCGCTCCTCCGGCTCTGCGACAAGTACGGCGACGGCCGCGTCGAGGCGGTCTGCCAGAGCGCGCTCGCGTTCGACGTCGTCGACGTCGCGCGCATCACACGCATGCTCAAGGTCGCCGCGAAGCCGGCACCGGCACCGGCGAGCCGCAAGGCAAACGTCGTGCAGCTCGCGCTGCCGCGCTTCGCTCGCGGACCCGCAGAGCACTTCGAGACGCGCGCGCGTTCGACGAACGAAGGAAGGGCGTCGATGAGCACGACGCCGACTCTCAACCCCGAGCTGGTCGCCGCGCTCAAGCGGCTGCAAGCTCGGCCGCATCATCGACACGCTGCCCGAGCGGCTCGTGCTCGCCGACAAGCAGGACATGTCCGTTCGACGACTGCTCCTGCTCATGCTCACCGACGAGATCGCGCGCCGTGACGGCGCCGCTGCCGACAACCGCGCGCGCAGCGGCCGAGCTCGACCCGGCGATGCGACTCGAGCTCTGGGACAAGACGGCGAAGGTCACCTTCGACAAGCGCATGCTCGCGGAGCTCACGAGCCTGCGCTTCCTCGAAGCGCATCGTCACGTCGTCGTCCTTGGCCCGGTGGGCGTCGGCAAGACGTTCCTGGCGCAGGCGCTCGGACACCTCGCCTGCCGCCACGGCTACCACGTGCGCTTCATGCGCGCCGACGAGATGCTGCGCACGCTGCGACAGAGCCGCTTCGACAACTCGCGCGACGCCGAGATGATCGCGCTCACCACCGTCGACCTGCTCATCCTCGACGACTTCGCGCTCGAGCCGATGAGCAAGGAGGAGAGCAAAGACGTCTATCAGCTCTTCCTCGAGCGCACCGGCCGCGCCTCGATGATCGTCACGAGCAACCGCGACACCGCCGAGTGGCTCGCGATGTTCGACGACGTGCTGCTCGCCCAGAGCGCTGTCGATCGCTTCAAGAACGCCGCCTACGACTTCGTCATCGAGGGCGAGTCGTATCGACCCAGACTCAAGCCCGACGCTCGACGCCGCCGATTCGCCGCCGCCGCCGCCCGCCAACAAGACGCCATCCCACCCGCGCTCGCGACGGCGCTGACCCTAGCAGCGCGAACCACGCGCCGACGCGCTCACGCGCGCGGGGTCCTACCGGCGTCTTGTTCGCAACCGAGCCCGGCCGGCTCGCCACACGGGCTGGCCGGAACGCTCTCCCGGCGCCGGAGGCGCGATGAAAAATCGATTGACGACGTTCTCGATACGAGGCACCCTCCGCGCCGGTCGTCTTGCCTCGCCTCCCTGGTCCCATGACCCTGCAGATGCGGTGGTCCCATGACCCTGCGAACTGGCAGTGGCCGACCCGCGGCAGGCCGGCCTCGCTCGCCCGACGACCGAGTGGGGCAGCTGCTGACGATGGCTCGCGAAAATCCGTCGTGGGGGTATACGCGGCTTCGCGGCGCACTGATGAACCATGGCCTAGAGTTGGGCCGCTCGACGATTGCGCGGATTCTGAAGGACAATGGGATTGAGCCGGCGCCGTTGCGAGGAAAGACCTTGCCGTGGAAGACGTTCCTGAAGGCGCATTGGGAGGCCATCGCCGCGGCGGACTTTTTCAGTGTCGAGGTTCTGACCGTCGGCGGCCTGGTGCGGTACCTCGTGCTATTCGTGATCGAACTGAAAACGCGGCGCATTAACATCGCAGGCATCACGAGCCGGGCCGACGGGGAGTGGATGGCGCAGTTCGCGCGCAATCTCATCGACTCGGTTACCGGCCCCTTGAACGGCGCTGTCTACCTCATCGTCGACCGGGACCCGCTATACACCGAACATTTCAAGACTCTTCTGTCCTCGGCGGGCGTGACGCTTTTGCGACTGCCCGCTCGCAGTCCCGAATTTGAACGCGTTCGCTGAGAGATTCGTCCGCTCGATTAAGCAGGAATGTTTTCGCCACATCGTCCCACTGGGCGAGCGTCATCTGCGGCGAACGGTCGGGGACTTCGTAGCGCACTATCACTCCGAACGGAATCACCAAGGCCTTGGCAATATCATTCCATTTACAGCGCCGGCCCTCCCGACGATTCTGGTCCCATCCGTCGCCGCGAACGGCTTGGCGGACTCCTCAACTTCTATGAACGAAACGCCGCGTGAGTCCGCGATCGCTTTTTTGGGACCATACGGGATGCAGAGACTTTCTGAATCACACGAATGCATAGCAGCTCCACAAAAACGTGCTGGTGATGTCCTCGGTGTGACGAGGGACCCGGTTGAGCCCACGGACGCGACGACGTATCAGTGGCCCCCCAAACCCGAACGAGTTCGTCGTCGTCGATTCGGACGTTAGCTTCTGCCTCAAAATCAAAGCCGGGCACAGTGAAGGGCTTCGACGCCGGGGTCCCCTCATCCGGGCCACCTAGCATGCGGAACGAGTTGGAGAGGTTTCGCGTCAGCGAACGCCGCGACCCAGGTACGAGCGGGCCGATTCCGCCGCGATCGGCCTGCGCATCCCGCGTTGATTCGCGTCGTCCGCGAGGCCGTTGGCGGACGACCCTGTTTATGGGGATCGTCTTTAGGTGGGCTAGATGCGGAAGCGGTCGCGTGCTCGCTTGCCTGAACGCGAGCCTTCCCGCGTCCCGCAGCTCAAGCGTCTTCACTTCGTCGACGCCACGACCGAGGAAAGTAGCCAAGCCCTGCCAGTTCACGGCCGCCGCGAGCGGTTCGTTTCCGGTCTTGCCTTGCTTAGCCATCTTGAGCCTCCGCTGAGAGTCACGAAGTCGTCGGACTGGGATGACAAAACTATGCAGACCAAAAGCTCATCACGTCAACGAGTTCGCCGCATTGCGGCCCGCTGATTGGCACGACATCCGCCCGGCGAGTGGTCAGCGACAAGACCCCGATCACGTCGGAACCATCGCGTAGCAGAACGGCGGCCATCGCGCGTGCGGTCGAGGTGCGGTTCGGGAGGTACCAGGGGTGCTCGTCCAGATCGCTGCGGCACAGAAACACGTCCCGACCGAAGAAGCAGTTGGCCATGCCTGGCGGCGTCCGAAGCGCGAGGTTTGCGACGATGCCACCCTTCGGCGTGACTTCTGTGAGCACGGGCATTGTGAAAGAGAGATCAGTGCCCGGCGGGTCCGATGAAGCAAGGATGAACCACTCGCGCCTCCGAGCATTGCAGACCCAAAGAACCCCTTCGTCCAGAACCTCGCGGGCCAGCGGCAGACTTACGGTTAGCCGAAGCATTCGAGCGACGCTCGCAACGAGTTGCTCCACATCCTTCGCTTCAAAAGCACGCACCGATTCCTCGATAACGGGTGTGCTGAGCGTCGCGACGCGAATTGTCGAAAGTTCGCGAAGCGTCGCCCCGGTCTCCGACCGCGTCCGCACGGACCTGGTGAGAGCGAGCACTCCGCCGACGTTTGGCGCGACGAGCAACAAGAGCGCCAAGAGGCCTTGAGTCTTGCGAGCATCAGCAGAGGCCCACGCATCGAACCCAAACATGACCGCTGCCGCGGTCGACCACGTGAGGAGCAGCGTATATGCAACCGACACCCACGCGTGTTCGCGAGCCGAATGACGATCCGGCTCCGCCATTCGGGACACGGCGAATATGGCAAGGAGCGCTACCAGTGCGACGAAAGCCATCGCAAGCACGGGCGGCACCCGGTGCCACCAACCGGCGATAGCGGTGGCGATCAAGAAGATGCCTAGCACGGCCGGCAATGCCCATCTACGCACGCTGCGCAGCTTACGGAATACCGGCGCCACCGACCACTTCACGACACTCTCCGTGCAGCTTACGCCGAGCACCGCATGAGCCGCGCTTGAAATGATCGCTCGGATCCGGACGCTTGTATGTCCCTCGAAGCCCTCGCCTCAACGCGCGCTTAGAGCCGCTTAGAGCACGCTCAGAGCGGACTTCCGGCATGTGACGAAGCTTTGGATGATCCGCAGCACGTTCCTCCAGGTCGGTGTGACGGCAGCGAGTGCGACCAAGGCGATCCAATCGAACCGCGTCACGTGCGGCCTGGCGACCGAGCGTCGCAAAACGGTGAGTTGGTGGCGGAGCAAGGCGATCTCCGCCAGCAACGACCAGCGAGGGCGGAAGAGATTCGCCACGGTGGCGGCGAGCACGACTATGGCTTCGAGCATGGCCGCGCCAAGGTAGCGCCAAGCCCGTGGATTTCCGGTACCCGGGAAGTAGCCACCACGGCCGCCCGCCAACATCAAGGCCGGCTTCGCGCAAGCCTCACGACGCCGGCGGCGCGCTCTCTCGCCGCTGCGAGCTCCTCGCGCAGCGCGGCCCGCTCGCGCACGAGGTCCGCCGCGGCCGCGGGGTCGTCGACGAGGGCGAGCATCCGCGTGAGGCTCGCGGTCGCCGCCGCTAATTCCTCGGCGTTTTGGGGGTCCGAGTGGGCCACTGAGTGGGCCACGTGGGGCCGAGTTCGGTGGATCTCGGAACCTCTCGCGTCACGATCTGACTGTTTTTGCAGGGTCCCCGAGGTTCGGCCCTCCCGTTTGCTTTCTGTTAACCGCCGGGTCGCAGGTTCGAGTCCTGCAGTCGGAGCCAATCCACTTCGAAAGTGGGGCTCTTCTCCACCAGCGGCCATCATCCGAACGACGGCTTCGGTGCGGGTGACCATCTGCACCCGAGAGCCGTTCACGACGATCTTATCGACGAGGAAGCGCAGATAGTTCTTCGTCAGTACAGGTTCGGGGGCGGCGGGCGGAGCTGCACGACCTTACGAAGCGTCTGCTGAAGCTCGTCTCGCTTCGCCCTCAGCTCGAGCACTCGGCATGCCCTTCATCGCCCCAGCGGTTCGCCTTACCGGACAAAAAAATGGACTGGGCCATTCATTTCTTAACGCAACAAATCGCCCTCTCCGACGAGGCGGAGCCGTGAGACGAAGACGAGGATTTTGGCGGTCACCGAAAACCGCTCATTTTTGACCGACCGCGCCCGGAAGTAGGCCTCGGTCCCCCGGGCTGGGCGACGATCCGGTGGCCGCAGAAAAGGAAGAGGGCCACGGAGCTTCGTAAGCCATCGGCGACCGACGTGCTGGCCGGGACTCGCGTTCTGTGGCAGGCGGCTACGCGGAAACCGGTGGTCGCAAGGCGCAGCAGCGCTTGAACTTCTGGCCGGAGCCGCAGGGACAAGGGGCATTGCGCCCGGGGATGGCAGGTTGGCCCTTGGTATGCCGTTCGGCTGCCCAGGCGACGACGGCCTGACGGACTTCGTGGTGACGGCGAACTAACTCAGGCCCGTACTTGGCCCAGAGCGGCTCGAACAATCGCGCCGCCGAGGGAGACGAGGCATTCGATCGTGGGCTGCCGGATCTTAGAGCGATGCGGAGCCGTCCCATGTCGCGTGGATCGGGCGTGTTGATGTCCTGGAGAGCGACGACGATCTCACTGCACGGGCAGCTGGCCTTGGGGCAATGCTGATCGCTCGCCCAATAGTGATGTCCATCGTGGGTGACGATCAGGTCCCAATCGTAAGGGAACAATCGGTCGTACGGGATCATCGCGCCTGGCTTGGCGTGATCGAGCGCGAACCGATAGGAGTCTCGATTGCGGAGAGCGAACATGCGCCTTGCTCGACGTCGTAGCTCGCCGAGCTGCGACGCGAGGGCCGCCGCCATCCAGGGATGCTCGGTCAGCAGTTGGGCCGCGGCGGCGTCACGGGGCGAGCATTGTCCGGTGTCGAGCGACACGGCGACATCGAATCGTTGACTGTCGACGATCGCGGCCCCCCCGTCGTGGCGTTCCAGGAGGCGGAGCGAGACGAGGAAGGGCTCCGCGGCGGAGGCGACGTCTGCCGGCATTTCGACGCACACGCCCTGACCGCACGGAGGCATCGGGTTGTAGGGCGGCCGCTGGTGGAGAAACAGCGGCCCGCCGGCATCGAGCACGCGCGTCGTCGAATCCGTCGGCATCGACACGACGGTGGACGAGCAGCCCGCAAGCGTCAATTCCGAAGCGTGGCATGCGCCCACGGGTGGCTATGCGGCCTTTGCGCGGGCGGAGTCGGCGAGAGTCGCCGCGTACGTCTCGGGCAGTAAGGCCGCCAGGGTCCTTTCACCGGAGAGGATCTTGGCGAGCGTGTCGCGTAGGTATGCACGCGCATGGATGCCCATCCTCTTGCAGGTGCGGATGAGGGTGAGCGCGTCGGCGGCGCGGCGGGCGCTCAGCTCGTGGCCGACGAAGAGCCAGGTTTTCCAATCCAAGACCCGGGTCCTCAGCCCGCTCTCGACCTCGTTGTTGGTCAGCTCCATGCGAGGGTCGCGCAGGAACGCCGTCAGGCGTGGCCACTGCCGATGCAGGTAGCCGAGGGCTTTGCCGAGAACGCTTTTGGGCTCGACGTCGCCGCGACGGCGGTCGACCCAGCGGCGCAGATCCTCGACGAACGGAACGCTGTCGCGAAGGCGCCGGGCAAAGCGTTGATCGATGCTCTCTCCGAGCCGCTTGGCTTCGGCGTCGACGTGGAAGATCTTGGCGTACAGCTCGAGACCTTCCACGGCGCGCGCATCGCCGAGACGAAGGGCCTCCACCAGACCACTGCGGCCGTGCGCGTTGCACCCGCCGCGATGTCCGCCGCGAAGTCGAGGACATCGATGCTTGGTGGCGGCAAAACCGACCTGCCGCGCCAGACCTCTTTCGGGCGGAGCTTGAATCGATGGCGGCGGCAGCGCTGATGCCCGCGCTTGGTGCGGGGTACGAGGCCAGCGCGCTCCCGGTCTGCGTCGCGTGCTCCTTCGCCGGACTAGGTATCACCTCTACTACCGGGTTCGTGGTGCGGTGCTTGAGGTGCTCGCGGAGCCTTTCGAGCACGGCGCCCGCCGGTTCGACCTCTCCGAGGTCGGCCCGTTCCATCCTGGCCTCGATCTCCGCAAGCTGCGCGTCGTCAAGATCGAACGATTCGTCGCGGCCGGCCGCGAGCACAACGACCTCCTCCCCTTCGGGAAGCGCGCTCTCGGGCTCGATTCGACCTTCACGCTCCCGGCCTCGGACAGCGTTCATAGCGTCAGGATAGCATTGCGCGCCGATTCGGCTCGCGCCCAGGGATGCAAGGGTCGCGTCCTTTTCCCATCGATAGCGCCGGCACGCCTCTCCTTGCCCTGGCCATGGCAGCAACATCGTCATCGACTTGAGGGTCAAGTTGCTTCAATCGAGCAACGCCGCTGCCTCCGCATTGCGCGCTTCGCTACGTCGAGAAGTTCAGTTGCCCCCTGATAGTCACCCGCGTCGACGGCGAGTTTTATCGCCAGTCGAACGGCGTCCTCGGCGGTCATCGGGACCTTCGTCGCGACACCCCCCGCCCTCCTCGTGGTCGCTAGTGCACTCTGCATTCGTCTCGTGACGATTGGTGACGATTCATTGTGATGCACCGTAAAACACGCTGGATCGCGCCACCCATCATCAGGATATCCACGTGACGCAAGTTGTTGTGATAGCACACTTTGTGCTGCGCCCCCTTCGGCTGTTAACCGCCGGGTTCGAGTCCTGCAGTGGGAGCCAACCCACGTCGAAAGTGGGAGACACCCCCGGGTCGCGCTCTAGGGCGGTTCCGGCTGCCGCTTCTCCACCAGCGGCCAATCATCCGAATGACGATGAACCGCGCTGTCCAAGCATCTGCGATGGTCACGTCGAGCGCTTCCCCGCTGTGCCAAGGAGCATGTCGGGGGGATTCGAACGAAACAGCACCCTTGCCGTCGAAGACCAAGAATCTCAGCCCACACGGAGAGGGCCTCCGAGTGGCGTTCGAGGACCCGGACGCGAGACGTGCCCCTCGCGCCGTCGATTGTGAACGATCTGACGGCGCGCAGCCCGACTTTGCCGACCAACCGGGGGAGGCCGTGGCGGGGTGAAGCCCCGAGACTAAGCTCCGAAGGGCAACTCAGAGCCGCTCTATGGACGCGCAGACGGCGCGTAAGAGCCGCCGTCCCCCCGGCCTATGGCATTAGAACCAGCAGCGCCGGCGCCAGGGCCCATTCCGTTAGCCCCACCGTAGCCGGTACCGCCGCCCGCGATGGAGGTGCCCGATGCCGATCCCATACCCGGCGAGCCCCCGCCCTGCTGAGCTCCGTTCACGGTGTCCGTTCCCGGGCCGATGTTGCTCCCCGAACCGGCCGCGCTTCCGGGTTGCATGTTGCTGCGGGAGTCGTCCTGCGCGTTGCGGTTGCACGCAAGAAGAACCACTCCCAGCCCGATTGCACTGATGGCGATCAAACGCATTGTCCGTTCCTCTTCTCTTTTTCTAGGGTCTGCTGCCAGGCGTATCGAAGCAGGTCGCGTGCCTAACGAGGCACGTGACTCGCGTGCGCTCCGTTCCGCTCTGCCCGAATCGCGACATAGCTCGTCTTCTCGGCTCGTCGCTTGCGCACTCGACGGGAGAGCCGGCACGCCGGCGGCGGCGGACTGAGCGCCGTAACGTCTCACCGTGCGCTGCCTCGGGGCGGCCGCGACACCTGCCGCCGAAGCGGAGTGATGGGCAGCCGCCCGGGAACGAGGTTCGCATGCCTCGGCGTCATGGCCGAGGTGCTGTCAACAGGAACGACGTTCACCAGCGACGTGCCGCCGCGACTCGAATCGATTGCCGTGGTCTGCGTGGCATTGGCGGGTCGTCATCGCGCTCGGCATCACGTGGATGCTCGACGGACTCGAGGTGACGCTCGTCGGGGCGATTGGGAATGTCCTTCGCGAAAAGCAGGCGCTGGGGCTGACCGAGTCGCAAATCGGGGAGCTGCAAGTGCCTATTTGGCTGGCGCGATCGGCGGCGCTCTCCTCTTCGGGCGCCTCACCGACCGGCTTGGGCGGAAGAGACTCTTTCTCGTGACGCTCGCCGTCTATCTGATCGCCACGCTAGCGACCGCCTTCTCGTGGAGCTTCGCCTCGTTCGCTTTATTCCGCGCGCTGACGGGGGCCGGCATCGGCGGTGAGTACTCGGCGGTCAACTCCGCAATCGATGAGCTCCTCCCGGCGAGTGTGCGCGGCCGGGCTGACCTCGCCATCAATTCCACTTACTGGCTCGGCACCGCGGTCGGCGCGGTGGCCTCCATCGTTCTTTTGAATCCGAGAATCCTCCCTCATTCCCTCGGGTGGCGTGCCTGTTTCGGTCTGGGTGCCGTCCTCGGCGGTTGCGTGCTGTTCATCCGCCATCATGTGCCGGAGAGCCCGCGGTGGTTGCTGTTGCACGGGCGAGTGGACGACGCGCGGCTCGTGGTGGAGCGCATCGAGAAGGAGGTGACGGCGGCCCGCCATCGGGCAGGAAAGGGACCGCTACCCCCGGCGGGTGAGCCCAAGCAGCTTGAGGTAAAGGGGAGCATCACATTCCGATGGATAGGACACGTACTGCTCGCGCAGCACCTGCGCCGCACGCTCCTCGGCCTTTCGCTGATGATTGCACAGGCGTTCGCATACAACGGCGTCTTCTTCACGTACGCACTCGTGCTCGGTCGCTATTATGGCGTGGCCAGCGACCGTGTCGGCCTTTATCTCTTGCCGTTTGCGGCCGGCAACCTGTTGGGGCCGCTCGTGCTGGGACCGCTCTTCGACACGTGGGGTCGGCGCCGCATGATCGCGCTGACATATGGGGGCAGCGGAGTGTTCATCGCCATTACCGGGTACGCGCTCGCCGAAGGCTGGCTTACGGCCGCGACGCAGACAGCGCTCTGGTGCGCCGTCTTCTTCGTTGCGTCCGCAGCCGCGAGCTCCGCCTACCTGACCGTAAGCGAGCTCTTTCCCGTCGAGCTGCGCGGAATGGCCATCGCGCTCTTCTACGCGGCAGGCACTGCCGCAGGCGGGCTCGCGGCGCCCACGCTGTTCGGCGCGTTGATTCAGACAGGTCGCCGCTCGGATGTGCTCGTCGGCTATCTGGTCGGCGCTGCGCTCATGGTCCTCGCCGCGGTGGCTGCCATCGTGCTGGGCGTCGACTCGGAAGGAAAGTCGCTCGAGCAAATCGCGGAGCTGCCCCCCGGCCGTCGCGACGCTGGAGCCGCACGTGCGTGCATTTCTCGCGATGACACTCGCCCTATAAAGCGTTTTCTCACCAGATACCGCTGATCACGGCAGCGCACTCCGGACAGGCGCCGTGGCGAAGATGCACAGCACGCGCGCGGTAGTCGCTGCGCTCGATAAGCACCTTGTGGCAGGAGGGGCACCGCGTGTGCTCGAGCTCCGGCGTGGTATCGTGGACATTGCTGACATAAACGAAGCGCACCCCACGCGCATAGGCAATGCCTGCCAGCGACGTCAAGACGGCTGCGGACGTCGGCAGGCGGTCGGCCAGGCGATAGCGCGGGTGGAACGCGTTCAGATGCCACGGGACGGCAGCGTCGATGGCCACGAGTGTATCCGCGAGCCGTTTGATCCCGACCTCATCGTCGTTGAACCCGGGTACGATGAGCGTCGCGACCTCGACCCATAGACCCATCTGTCGCGTCCGACGGATACAGTCGATCACCGGCTCGAGTCGCCCTCCTAGCGACCGATACTGCGCGGCATCAGAGGCTTTGAGATCGACGCGGACGCAGTGGGTCACCGGTCGAACGTAAGCCAGCGCCTCGGGCGTGGTGTGCCCGTCAGAGATGATGGCCGTCGTCAGCCCGCGGGAACGGCACGCGGCGAACACCGTCCGCACCCACTCCGCCGCAATCATTGGCTCGTTGTAAGCCGCGCACACGACGCGGCAACCGGTCGCAAGCGCGGCGTCGGCGATGTCGTCGGCCGTCACGTCCATCGGCTGTTCGCCGTCCCGTTGCTCGCGAAGCGCCTGCGAAATAGTCCAGTTGTGACAATAAGGACATTTCAAGTCACATCCGAACATTCCGAAGGTGAGCGCCAACTTGCCTGGATGAACGTGATAGATCGTGTTCGTCTCTACCGCGCGGACGTTCCAGTGCGCCACGTATCCAATGAGGCGCCTTGAGCACGCCTCGAGGAACGTCGCACCGGAATTGGTGCGGCGGTCGCCGGGTCCGGACATTTGCAACTCCGCATACCGCGTCGCGTGCGCGGCCACGCCGGACGCGACACAACGCGAGCAAGGAGAAAAGGAACATGCCAAATAGGTCGGCGGCTCGTCACATACCGAGGGGCTCGTGACAGCTGGGGGCTCGGCATACGCTTGGTCCGCCGGATCGGCTACGACTTCCTACCCGCCGTCGAAAGCAGAGGAGGCCGGGAAGATTCGCCCCGGCCTCCTGTTTCGTGCTGCCAGTGAAGACCGTCCGACAAGCTTTCGCCAAGGTTTCCCCGCACCGCAGTACGGGACGGCTTGGCCTTGGTCCCCTGCTTGCCGCGAGCGTCAAGCCACGCCCGAAACGCCCAACCGGCGTGCACCCGACGCACGGTCAGCGCCTAGCGTGCGGTCCACCGAGGCCCGGAAGGACCTGCGTGCCCTCAATCTGGACGGCCGTCAGCGCGTGCGGGCTGAGCCCCAGGAGGGCGAGGATCGTCGGTGCGACCTGAGTGGTCTCGACGGGGGTGGACTCGACCTGAACCGGTATGCCCGGGCCGCTGACGACCATCAGGACGTGTCGGTCGCCGGTGTTCATACCACCGTGCTCGGCGAGCTTGGTCGGCTTCGCGTAAACAATGCCCACCTGGACCTCGCCGAAGACGTCCGGATAGTGACCGTTGTCGGCCGAGACGCCGAAGAAGTTAGCGGCTTCAGCGCCGGCCCAGATCCGGGCGAGGCCCGAGTGCTGGACGGTGACGGGGTTCTTGTTGACGTCGAAACCCTGAGCGGTGTGGTTCCACAGGTAGCTCTTGACGAAGTCGCAAGCGGCCTGCGAGTTGTCCGACAGGTAGGACTGCCACAGGTCGTCGTCGGTTCCGGCAACGATCAGGCTCGTGTTGCTCGGGTGCGTCTGCGCCCAGGCGGCGTTGATCCCGCTGATGATCGGGCCGTCCTGGACGGTGCGGAGTTCGTTCGGATCCTGCGGCGACTGGCCGTGCTTTGCCGTGACGATGATCGTCGTCGAGCCCGCGAGGCCGTGCTTGTGGATCGTAGAAACCATGCGGCCAAGTTGAGCGTCGACGTAGTCGAGCGCGCTCGAGAGCACGGGGCCGGGAACGAGCTGACCGTTGACCCACTGGTAACCACCTGCCTCCGGAGCGCTGGTGGTGTAATTTCCGTTCGCGTCCGGACCGATCAACGTCGTCGGAGTCGAGCGGATCTTCTCCGCGACCGAGACGGTCTGGAAGTTCATGCCGAAGAGCGCCGGGGTGCCGACGTGGGTCTTGCCCGAGTGGTCGAGACCGTCGATCTCATTCAGGATGGCCTGGACCTTGTAGCCGTCATACTGCTTGGTGGCGGCGTCGATGTGCGCCCAGTCGTCGTCCTGCGGGTAAGGGACACCGTTCGGCATGACAGCCTGCGAGTCGATCTCCGGCGAGAAGAGGTCGTCGATGCTCTGGCCGTTCGAGCCCGGACCATTGAACGACGCGTAGATCTCGTGCTTGTCAGACCAAGCGGTGCGCAGGCCGGCGTTGTGGATGACCTGGAAGATCGTGTTGACGCCGAGGTAGTCCCACGGGGTGATCGGCTTGCAGGTCTTCGGGTCTACTGGGAACGTGCCCGAATTGAGCGACGTCTCCGGGTCGAACTTCAGTTTCATGATCGCGCCCGGGTCGGTGTCAACGCCGTTGGCGAAGATAGAACCGTTCTCGTCGAACGCCGGGAAGGTGTTGCCGCTCCCGTTATTCAGCAGGTCCGGCACGGCGGCAATCGCGTCGTCCGGTGAGTCATAGATAACGTCACCGCCGGTGGCCGGCTGGCCCGGAGTGCAGGCAGCGCCCGCCTCGTCGACCTTGTGGCTGTACTCGACGTCGTAGAAGACGCCGGTCGATTTGGGGTTACCGCCGGTCATCAGCGCGGTGCCACCCGGGTCGGAGTCCGACGGGTTGGAGGTCGCCGCATTGGTGTACTCGCTGCCGGAGTGAACCAACTTGGCAAGCGTCGAGTTTGGGTGGTCGGCGACGTACCAGTCAAGGTCACTCTGGTGCATGCCATCGACCGAGATCAGCATCACGCGCTGGTTGTCATCGCCATGGTGGTCGTCATTGCCCTGGCTGCCTCCGAGCTCGGCCTGCGCGGTGACCCCGGTGCCCTCGCTCGGCGACCCTGTGTCGGTGTTCGCTGCACACGCCGACAGAATGCACAGCGGCAACAGCGGCAAAACGCTTCGAATGCTCATTGGTAATTTTTTGCCTTCCTGCATCCGGGTCGATGCGCCGGTGCAGAGGGCCGTTTACCACCACCTCCGCTCGCTTCTGTGTGTCGATCTCGCGAACTCGCTGTCTCAGGTCGTGCACGCGCCCCTTTGCCGGGCGTGTCGCCCGGTATGCCGACGCGAGTCGGTGCGCCGCGCGTCGGCGATCTATCGGATGAAGCCCAGGGCGCGGCCTGCAATCGGTGCGTCAGGCCAGGTACCGCGACCGCCTCCGGGGCAACTTCGTGGACAAGAAAGTGACGCATCACACGGAGACGCAAGCGACGCGTTCGCCGACGTCAGCCGACGTGGCGCGCAGGGCCTCGTGTTCTTTCGCCACGGCGTGGCAAGCGGCCCGGGACTTCCAATTGCCTGCGGACGGCAGGCACTGGCCCCGAGCACGGGACGCCTCAAACGCCCTTGGCTCCGTGAAGTCCACATTTAGATACCATGACGTTCGCGCTCTCGCTTTTATGCGGTTCCACAAAGACCAGTCGTACTGGTCTCTCCGCTCGCCAAGTCCCCTGGCATAGCGGCGACGGAAGTTTAACCGCGCGGACATCTGAAGCCCATGGGCAAACAACAGATGGCACGACGGGCGATTCTCTGCACCATAGCTCTGACCGCCTATGGATGCGCTGCGCAGATTTCGACCGAGCCCTCCGCTTCAGGCGGCGACGCGGTGAAGAGCGGCTCGGCCCCTTCACCTCCAGTTGACGCGGGCCCGGACGCGATCGCACTTCCCGACGGGAGAGATCCAGACGCCGACCCCGATCCGGACGCGGATGCGCTTAGCAGCGAGGCTGACGGGAACCCGCACGCAACAGATGCGGGATTGCCGCAATGGTTGCCCGAAGACGCTGGCGACAGCGTAGATTACGGCTTCTACGAGCCGGGTACCCCCGCGTTCGAATGCGCTCAGCGAACGCCGCCCCCACTCGGCAAAACGTGTCCGAACGGAACGGTCGTTGGAGCAACCTACCGATTGGTGAATGGCGTTTGCGGCCTCGAATTCATGTGTCCCAGCTCCGCTATCGTTTCTCGGCAGCCGTCCTGCGAGTTCGCGCTGCCCACCGTATGTGCACGCTGCTATAATGGCGAGACGGAGTGCGCCCATTACGCCATCGTAAACGGCCGGTGCATTGCGGAGATCTGCGTGCCGTGAGCGCGTCGTCACTCGACATGGCCACGAGAACCTCGAATGTTCGGCCATGGTGCGTAGCGCCCTCAAGTCGGGCGCGGCAAGAAGCCGTCCGTCTCTTCGACGCGCCAAGCGGCAGTCATGCCTGAATGAATTCGGAGACGACTTCAGAGAACGCCTACTTCGATAAATCGCACCGCGACCCGACAATTTTGGCTCTGATGGGCTCCGCAGTACCCAGGTGTCATCGGAATTGGGGTTCTCGTGGAGACAGACCCCACGCTCCAAGCCCTCGAATAGTCCTCCAAGTCGAGGCCCACTTCTTGCGCACGTCGGCTTGGCGTCGCCGGGGGCAGTCCACTCAATCGAACGAGATACAAGCGCCAACACCGAAGGAGCGCCCGTGAGAAACCAGATGGCGATGAGGGCGTCGAAGATCATGCATCCGAACGAAGACGTTGGCATGAAGGGCCAAATCGAGTTGCCGTAGAAATGGTGGATGAGATCCCAGCTGGCGTGCATCAACCAGGCGAGGCCGATGAATCGATGGGATCGGAGGAGACCACCCCGCCTGCGGCGGCGACATAAGCGAGCTCCCACAGGCCGAGTCCACCGCTCAGATAGACGCCGCTCGCGCCGGCTACGAAGATGGCGTTGAAGTTCCTGCGAGCCGGCTCTTTCACGAGCGACATGACCAAGACGAACACGATCACCCCGACGGCCGGACCGATGTAGTCAGCGAGATGAAGTAGGGGCGCTCTGTGGCCCAATCCTACGAGATGGCGCCGACTTCACCAGTGGCTCAAAGGACATTGGTCGCAGGATTTACGCCACAGCAAATCCGGGCCGGAGCACCACGACACTTGGTCGCCATCGTGGCGTTCGACGGCGTGGTGCTCGGTGACCTCTCTGCGCCGTGCGAGGTGTTCGGGCGGGTCCGGGACGCCGACGGGCGCGCGCCATACGAAGTTCGGATCTGCAGCATCGCGCCAGAGGTGGAGTCGGAGCACCTTACTCTCAAGGTGCCCTGGCGGCTTTCATCCCTGAGTCGTGCCGACACCGTGATCGTCCCAGGTATCGCCGATCTCGATCGCGCGGTTCCCAAAGGACTTCTAAGCGCGATTCGCCGAGCGATCGATCGTGGCGCCCGCGTCGCCTCCGTCTGCAGCGGTGCTTTCGTCCTGGCCGCGACCGGGGCGCTCGACGGTCTGCGAGCGACGACCCACTGGCTTGGCGCGGCAGAGCTCGCGCGGCGCCGCGCGGCCGTGGAAGGGGGAGGGTGGAGGAGATCCGCTGCCGGGCCCGTCGGAGCGGACTCGTTCGAAAACGAGCACGCCTTGGGCGGAAATGCCGGGTGAGGCCAGCGCCGACTGCTTGCATCGTCACCAGTCCGCCATTATTTTCGTGCTCGATGGCCGACCTCATCAACCTCCCCTGCCGCGCCAAAGACGGCAGCGTCCACGTCGTCGTGGAAGCACCCCGAGGTGCATGCGTGAAGCTCAAGTACGACCCCCAAACCAACGCGTTCATGTTCAAGCGGGTGATGCTCCTCGGCGTGGTCTATCCCTACGATTGGGGGTTCATCCCCAGTACGCGAGCCGAGGATGGGGACCCGCTCGACGCCATGGTGCTCTTCGAGGCGCCCAGTTTTCCCGGGGTGGTGATCCCCTCCAGGCCGATCGGGGTCGTCCGTCTTCGCCAGACGGAGAAGGGCGAAAAGAAACCGACTCGCAACGACCGAATCATCGCCCGTCCGTGCGACGACGCCCGGTATGAGCACGTCAGGGACTTGCCGAAGCGGATGCGAGAAGAGCTCGAGGAGTTCTTCGTCATTGCGAGCCGCATGTCCGGCAAGAGTGTGAAGATTGACGGATGGGAAGGACCACGCGCGGCCGAAAAGCTCATCGACAAGGCCGCAAAGGCCTACATGCGCGGGGGTGCGGTAGACTGAGCCTTGCCCTTGGGCTTCGCGCCTGCCCCCCCGGCTCGGCGCGTGCTGATGCGTCGAGCGTGAACCCTCGCAGGATCGTCATCTCTCCCGGAGTTACCGCGAGCTGGGGAGCAGGTCGGGGCAGCGTGCCTCGCCTTCGTGACGACGGTGGGACGAGAAGTCGGTTCAGGGCGGCCGAAGACCGCCCGCCCCACCCGCGCCCGGAGCGCGCAACGAGGTGGAACAGGACGATCGGGTCGCTCGTGTGCGCCCTCGGAGTGACCGTGGGATGCACGCCTGCGGAGACCGCGTCGAGCCTCGTCGTAAGCAGACCCGACGCGGCAGAGGCCCTCGTGAGAACCACGGACCATCTCTCTCCCGGTGACATCGTTCACTTCTGGCGCCGCTCCTGCCGGGGCCAGCGGCGCTGCGGCTATCACCATGTCGCAGGGGGGGTAGTCGCCATGGTCATCCTCGACGCCCCCGAGTGCGCGCTCGTCGAGCTCGCACCAGGCGACGACGACGCAGCGGTCGGAGATCGCGCCATCAAGCAGTCCCCGATGAACTACTGGCATCCGGACCCACCGCGAGACTAGTGCACCCGAGGAGAGGTGCGCGCCACTCTCACGGGGTCGTGAGCTATTGGGTCGGGTTCACGATGGAGTAGGCATTGGCCGGGTTTCCTACGAGCTGACTGACGTTGTCGTAGTAGATCGTCCTCGTCTCACCGACGGTGTAGTTTGCGGCGTCGAAGTTATACATTCCGAATTTCAGGCCGATGCCGTTGTTCGGCGTGTCCACCAACGTGTCACCCATCCAGGTGCCGAAACCGAAGTCGATCCCGGTCAGCCGAAACGTTGGGGCGCCACCTCGACAGACGGCGTCGCCGAACCAAACCTCGAGAGTACCCGCTTTCTGATGGGACACGACGAAGTGAATGACGATCGGGTTCCATGTGTTACGGGGAATGTTCGAGGTGATTGGCTCCTCCGGAACACCCGTCGGGGTGCATACTCCTCGATGCGACATGGTCAGCGAATTGTTCGTCACGTGCAGCATCGCAGCCCATGAGCTGCAACCGCCGAGCGCGAAAATCTGGCCGATCCCTTCGCTCTTGTCGGTCGGAAACCCGGGCGCCGGGAGGTAGAACTGAAATCCGTACCAGCCCTCCTTCGTGAAGTTGAGACTGCTGCAGGCTTCCGCGCCCCGGCGGTCGCGCGTTCCGTTGTATCCCACCTGGGTCCAGGAAAACTGTATCGACGGATCGCCGTCCAGAATCGCGTTGCGTCCGAAGTTCGGGCTCTGCGTCGTGCAGATCGAAAATGGCGAGACGGTGCCATCGGTGAAGCTCGTCGCCTTCTGCGTCGACGTGTCGACGAAGGGCGGGCCGTGCCCCCTGGTCCCGCACGCCCCGCCGCCCTCGCCGACCGCGCCCGCGTCGAGGACGCCCCCATCGAGTGACCCGCCGGACGACGAGCCGGAGGCTGCTCCCGAGCTCGACGCGGATCCGGAAGAGGCTCCGGAGGAAGCAAACCCGGACGAGGCTCCCGAGCCAGAGGAAGAGCCCGAGGGTGGCCCAGCGGAATCGCCGGAAGACGATCCGGCCGGTGTCCCTGACGTGGACGTCGTGGAGGGGCCGGGGGACGACTCTGACGTTCCGGACGATCCCGACTCGTCTCCCGAAAGGATGCCGGTCTCGGGGGGCGCGGACGAAGTGCTCCCGCACGCCACGAT
This sequence comes from uncultured delta proteobacterium, assembly GCA_963787925.1. Taxonomy (GTDB): domain Bacteria; phylum Myxococcota_A; class Polyangia; order Polyangiales; family Polyangiaceae; genus Palsa-1150. Next base: position 460,084 of record CAWBEN010000009.1, on the reverse strand, counting down.
CAGCACCGCCGTCACGGGGGCCAACCCAAGAATGCCTAAACCGACGAGGATTCCGTGCCTCTCCATTCGAAGCTTCCTTTCCCGTGGGCACGGTCGCCCGACTCACCCACGGCCAGCAGCAGGCCAGTATCGGAGGGAGGTTGTTTCGGCTCACGCGCCGTCGCGCTTGCGCTCGAGGCGCGCCCTCTCCGCCGGGAGGGTCCATGCCAATCTGGAATTTTTCGGGCTGCGCGCCGGTGCCGCCGCGCCGAGTAAGTGCCTTGGCGCGCCAGCCCATGGAGCAGTGTCCGTTATTGCGGACGGCGCTCGGTCGTTGCTCTGAGCCGGGCGCCGCGCCGGTGGGGGGCCGCAATCCGCGTCAGGCGCGCGTCAGCTCGTCGGCCAGCGGCGTCGTCATGTACCGTTCTCCCCCGTCGGGGAGCATCACCACGACGACTTGCCCCGCCGTTTCGTGGCGTTGCGCGACCTCGAGCGCCGCGGCGAGCGCTGCGCCCGACGAGATACCAGCGAGGATGCCCTCCTCACGCGCCAACCTTCTGGCGTGGGCGAAGGCGTCGTCGTCCGACACCGCGATGACCTCGTCGATCACGCGGCCATTGAGAAGCGGCGGCAAGAAGCCCGCACCGATGCCCTGGATGAGATGGTGACCGGCTTTGCCTCCAGAAAGGACGGCACAGCCGGCGGGCTCCACGGCCACGACGCGAACACTCGGCTTTCGCTCCTTGAGCACCTCGCCGACGCCCGTGATCGTTCCTCCCGTACCGACTCCCGCGACGAAGACGTCGACCCGACCTTCGGTGTCGTTCCAGATCTCGAGGGCGGTCGTGCGCCGGTGGATGTCCGGATTCGCGAGATTGCGGAACTGGTCGAGCGACACCGCCCCGGGAAGCTCGGTGAGGAGCTGCCGGGCACGCTCGAGCGCCTCACGCATGAGGCTACCCCGCGTGAGAACCACCCTGACGCCGAGGAGCGCAAGAAGCGCCCGTCGCTCCTCGGACATCGTCTCGGGCATCGTCAGCACGAGCTTGTACCCACGCGCGGCAGCGACGAACGCGAGACCGATCCCCGTGTTGCCGCTCGTCGCTTCCACAATCGTGGCGCCCGCCCTGAGAGCTCCGCGCCGCTCGGCGTCCTCCACCATCGCCACGGCGATCCGGTCCTTGACGCTGCCGGTGGGGTTGCGGGCTTCGAGCTTCGCAAGCAACGTCGCCGAGAGCCCCTTTCCTATGTTGGGGAGGCGTACGAGCGGGGTTCGCCCGAAGGTGGCGGTGACGCTCTCGAAGATCATATGGAGTAGTCCGAGACGAACACCTTGGCCTCCTCGAGATCGACGATGACCTTGTCTCCGACGGCGAGGGTCATGGCGTCGGACTCCCGGCGCGTGAGCTCCACGGTCACGCTCTCGTTCGAATGCAGCGCCAGCTGAAGCTTGACATTGGCGCCCCTACCCACCAACCGCGTAATCGTACCTATCGATCGCCCGACGTGCTCCGCGTCGTTCTTCTCGAGCCGGACGTTGTGCGGCCGCACGATGGCCTGCACCTCTGCCCCGTCAGGGGCTCCCGACGGCGCTGGAACGGAGAGAGATCCCAGCGTAGCGGTCGCTCCGTCGACCCGGCCGCGCAACACGTTCCCCGCTCCCACGAACGAGGCCACGAACGGCGTCCTCGGCTGATCGTACACCTCGCCCGGCGTGCCCACTTGGACGACCCTCCCCTGGTCCATCACCACGAGGCGCTGCGAAAGCTCCAGGGCCTCCTCTTGATCGTGCGTCACGAGCAGGGTCGTCAACCGGGTGGTCTCGTGCAGCCGCGTAAGCCACTCCCTGAGCTCGACCCGGACGCGCGTATCGAGCGCGCCGAATGGTTCGTCGAGGAGCAAGATTTCGGGCTTGCCTGCCAATGCGCGCGCGAACCCTACCCGTTGCCGCTGCCCGCCCGAGAGTTGCAGCGGATAGCGATCGCCATGTCCTTCGAGCTGCACGAGCGCGAGCAGCTCGTCGACCCGCGCTCGCTTTGCGTCCCCGGACACGCCCCGCACCTCGAGCGCGTAGGCGACGTTGCGGCGGACGGTCATGTGGTTGAAGAGCGCGAACGCCTGAAACACGAATCCGATCCCGCGGGAGCGCACGGGCACGCGGGTCACGTCGCGTTCGTCGAAGAGCACCTGCCCGCGATCGGCCACCTCGAGTCCGGCGATGACACGGAGGAGCGTCGTTTTTCCCGATCCCGACGGTCCGAGGAGCGTCGTGATCCCCCCGGAGATCGCCGTGAAGGACGCGTCGAACACGGCGGGCGTACCTTTCGCCGTGAATCGCTTCGTGATGTCCTTCACCGAGACGTTCATCTGCCAGACTGCCTCATTTCGATGACCTTCTTGGCGACCAGGGTCGCCAGGGCGAGGAGCGTCAGGAGCGACGCGAGCATGAAAGCGCCGACCGTGTCGTACTCGTTGTAGAGAATCTCGACCTGAAGGGGCATCGTGTTGGTTTCACCCCGGATATGCCCTGAGACGACGGAGACGGCGCCGAACTCGCCCATCGCCCGCGCGTTGCAAAGGATAACCCCGTAAAGAAGGCCCCACTTGATCTTCGGGACCGTGACCTGCCAGAAGATGCGCCAGCCCCCGGCGCCCAGCGTGAGCGCCGCCTCCTCTTCGTCATTGCCCTGGTCCTGCATCAGCGGAAGGATCTCGCGGGCGACGAACGGAAAGGTGACGAAGAGGGTCGCCAGGACGACGCCTGGCGTCGCGAAGATGATGTGGATGTCGTGCGCCATGAGCCAGGGCCCGAGAACGCCACGGCTGCCGAACATGAGGACGTAGACGAGGCCCGAGACCACCGGCGACACGCTGAATGGCAAATCGATGAGCGTGATGAGCAGACTCTTGCCGACGAATCGGTACTTCGAAATGAGCCAGGCGGCCGAGACGCCGAAGACCACGTTGAGTGGCACCACGATCGCAGCGGTGAGGAGCGTCAGGCGGATCGCCGCCAGGTTCTCCGGCTGCCTCAGCTTCTCCACATAGGGGCCGAAGCCGCGCGCAAACGCCTCGGAGAAAACCAGAACAATCGGCAAACCTACGAACAATCCCAGGAACCCGAGCGCAAGGACGATGAGCAGAACGCGTACCGGCAACGACTCGGTCGTCGCCAAAGACGGCCCGCTGGCGGGCACGACGACGAGGCTCCCGTCTTCCGCGACCGCACTAACCATGGAGGCCTCTACGCGTCCACGCTTGCAGGGCGTTGACGAGGATGAGCAGCGCGAAGGACCCGGCCAGCATCACCAAGGCGAGCGCCGTGGCGCCCGCATAGTCGTATTGGTCGAGCTTCGTGACGATGAGGAGCGGAACGATCTCGGTCTTGAGCGGCATATTTCCGGAGATGAAGACGATCGACCCGTACTCCCCGACAGCGCGCGCAAAGGCGAGCGCGAAGCCCGTCATGAGCGAAGGCAGCAGCGTGGGGAAGATGACCTTCGAGAACGTTTGCAGTCGCGTGGCGCCGAGGATCGCCGAGGCCTCCGCCATTTGTTCGTCGAAGTCGAGAAGCACGGGCTGGACGGTCCGCACGACGAACGGGATACCCACGAAGATCATCGCCACGATCACCCCCGCGGGCGCGAACGCCACCTGAATCCCGAAGGGCTCGAGCCTGCTACCGATCCACCCGTTCTTGGAGTAGATGGCCGTGAGGGCGATCCCGGCCACCGACGTGGGGAGGGCCAGAGGCAAATCGACGAGCGCGTCAGCGAGTCGTCGACCGGGAAATCGGTAGCGGACGAGGACCCACGTGACGACCAATCCCGAGACGGCATTGACGAGTGCCGCCACGAGCGCGCCGCCGAAACTGAGGCGATAGGTCGCCAGCGCGCGCGGCCCCGAAATCGCTTGCCAGAACTCCGGCCATCGTAGCTCCGAGGTCTTGAGCACGAGCCCCGCGAGCGGGATGAGAACAATGAGGCTGAGGTACGTCAGCGTGATGCCGAGCGTCGCCTTGAACCCTGGCAGGACTCCTGGCACCCACCCCCGTCGGTCGAGCGCGGTCGTGGAGGGTGCGTCGGCCACGGTCACTTGGTCGCTACGTAGATTTGATCGAACACGCCGCCGTCCGCGAAATGAGTGGCCTGCGCCTTGTGCCAGCCGCCGAACACCTGATCGACGGTGAAACGCCGGATCGGCCGGAACGTGGCCGCGTACTTGGCCGCGACCGCATCCGAGGACGGGCGAAAGTAGTGCCTGGCCGCAATCTCCTGGCCTTCGTCCGAGAAGAGGTACTCGAGATACGCCTTGGCTACGTCGGTCGTGGCGTGCTTGCTCGCATTCGTGTCCACGATGGCGACCGTGGTTTCGGCCAGAACGCTCACGGACGGGTAGACAATCTCCACTTTGTCGCCGAGCTCTTTGCCGAGAAGGAGCGCGTCGTTCTCCCAGTTCAGCATCACATCGCCGACTCCCCGCTCGGCGAAGCTCGTGGTCGTGGCCCGCGCGCCTGCGTCGAGGACGGGCGCGTTCTTGTAGAGCCGGCGCACGAAGTCTTTGGCTTTGTCGTCGCTGCCGTACTTTTCGAGCGCGTAGCCATACGCCGCAAGGTACACCCACCGCGCTCCGCCGGACGTCTTTGGGTTGCCGGGCACCACGACGACGCCCGGCTTGACGACGTCTTCCCAGTCCTTGACCTGTTTCGGGTTGCCCTTGCGGACGGCAAAGACAATCGTCGACGTGTACGGCGAGCTGTTGTGCGGCAAACGCTTCTGCCAGTCGCTGGGGATGAGCCCTGCTTTCTCGGCGATGGCGTCCACGTCGGCCGCCATGGCCAGCGTGACGACGTCGGCGGGCAACCCGTCGATGACCGCGCGAGCCTGCTTCGACGAACCGCCGTGGGACTGGTTGATCTTCACCTCGTCGCCGGTCTTGGCTTTCCAGTACTTTGCGAACGCCCCGTTGAAGTCCGTGTAGAGCTCGCGCGTGGGGTCGTACGACACGTTGAGGAGCGTGACTTCCCTGGACGCGACGCTGCTCGCGGACGCCCCGGCCGCGGGGCCCTGGTCCCTTTTGCACGAAAGCGTCACCAAAAGCCCCAAGGCGACGAGCGGGACGCGCAACGCGCCGAGGACGAGGTTCTTCCGGTCGTTCCTGGGACCCTGTCTCATCGGGCGTCACATAGCAGACGCTTGTCTGCTAAACAAGAACACGCCCGAGCTCGTCACGAGCCACGAGGCGTTCGCGCGGGCCCTCACGCAGCCAGGGAAGCGAACGAGCGACCGCCGGAAGCGCTCACTCGCATCGTCAGGCCTGGCCGTGAACCATTGGGACCGGCAGCGGAGGCTCCCGCAGCGGCTCGGCGTGGCCGACGGAATCGTTTCGCCGGGGCTCGAGCTCACGGCGGCGGGACGAGGCGACATGTCTCATTCATGCGCGCGCAATCGTCTCGCAACAAATGCGGCGCCACCTTTCGGACCCACGTGCGCTCGTCCTTCCCGCCGCGTCGCGCTGAGCGACGGTCTCGCCGCCCGCAGGGCCTGTCCGCGCCGCCGGCACCGCAGACGCCCGCTGCGATCGAGCGATTCCTCGCCTCCATGCCGCGCCAGTACCGGGATGCGTTCGACAGCGCTGCCGCGAGCGACCATGCGGCCATCGTCACTCGCCGTGCTCAAGCGGCCGCGCACGCGGAGATCTGGCGCCAGCTGCCGACTGGCGGCGCGATCGTCTGCGTCGTCGCCGATGATCGCCCCGGGCTTCTTTCGCTGGTGACCGCCTCGCTGGCGGCGGAGAAGATGGACATCACATCCGCCCATGCCTACACCCGTGCTCTGCCGGACGGCGGCGGGACCGAGGCCGTCGATTTCTTGTGGCTGAGGCGGGGCGGCGCCAGCACGGCGCCCATAAGAGCGAGAGACATTTCGCGCGTGCTCGAGGTCCTTCGAGGTCTCGTCGCCGGAGAGCGAACGCCGGAGTCCGTCGCGCTGCGTTCACGGCCAGTGCGGCCGTCGACGCCCGAGGCTCCGACGAGGGTCGCGTTCGACGAAGCGCTCGACGGCGGACACCCCGTCCTGACGGTAGAGACCTCGATCAGCCCGGTCTCCTCCTCCGCGTGACCCTCGCGCTCTTCCGAGCGCAGGTACAGATCATCGCGTCCGAAGCAACGACCAACGACGGACGCGTCCTCGATCGCTTCACTGTCGCAGAGCACGACGGGACACCTCCAAGTCACGCGCGCCAGAACGCCGTCGTAGCGGCGGTGGCGTCGGCGCTCGAGCCGCTCGACGCAGCACCGCGAGCAAAACCACCGCGGCCGTAGAGGCCGACGGGGGCATCGACGACAATCTGCAGTCGGACTGCAGCGCGAAAGGCGAGCCCTCTTTCGCCCCACGTGGCGTGGCGACCAAAGTAAAGTGCGCGGAAATGGCGCCCGATTCGCAGCCAAAAGCATCCGGCTCGCCGCCAGCGGTGGAGTATGCGTTCCTCGAAGGCGGGAGCCTCGTCGCGGCCGTCATCCGCTCGACGGACTGGTCGAGCTCCAGTCTGGGCCCGATCTCGAGGTGGCCGAGCCACCTCAAGACCGTCCTTGGCACCGTCCTTCGCGCTCCTCACCCGATGTTGTTGTGGTGGGGTCCGGAGCTCATCCAGTTCTACAACGATGCCTTCGTCCCCAGCCTTGGCGTGGGAAAGCACCCTGCGGCCGTGGGGCAACGTGGTCGTGAGAGTTGGGCAGAAGTGTGGCCCATCGTTGGTGCCCAAATCGAAGCCGTGATGAGCCGCGGAGAATCGATCTGGAGCGAGGACGCTCTCGTACCGATTCTGCGAAACGGCCGAATCGAGGAGGTGCACTGGACGTATGGGTACTCCCCCGTCGTGGACGACGAGGGACGAATCGCTGGGACGCTCATCGTCTGCAACGAAACCACCGCGCGGGTCGTTGCCGAGCGCCGGCTGGGTGTCGTGCGGGCTCTCGTAGAGAAAACGGCGCGCTGCCTCGACGTGCGGTCCGTCCTCGAAGCGGCGCACACGGTCGTGGCGGCGGCGCCCCATGACATCCCCTTCGCGCTTACCTACCGAGTGGACGACGCTGCGGGGACGGCGAGTCTCGAAGACTCTACCGACCTCGAGGGCGCTCTCCCCGATTCAATCGGCGCTCTCGTGAGGGAGCACGCTGCCAGCGGTGAGCCGAAGGAGCCGAAGCTCTTGCCCCTCCCGGCTTCGGTCCGATTTCCAGGCGGGCCTTGGCCCGAGCCCTCGTCGCACGCGTTTCTCGCGCCCCTGAAGGGACCGCGAGGGCTGACGTTCGTGCTTGGATTGAGCCCGCGGCTTCCGTTCGATGCGACGTATCGCGACTTCATGGTGCATTTCGTCGAACAGATCGATCTGGCCTTCGCGCGGGTACGCGCGATTCAGAGCCGTGGCGGGATGGAGACCGAGCGCAGGAACCTGTTGCTTCACGCGCCGATGCCGACGGCCCTGTTGACGGGCCCCGACCATGTCTTCGAGCTGGCCAATCCTTTGTATGAGCAGATGGTCGGTCGTAAGGTCGTAGGCAAGACTTACCTCCAGGCCTTTCCGGAGCTCGAAGGGACGGCGCTGCCTCGAATCCTCGATGGCGTGTACGAAACTGGAAAGCCGTTCGTCGCTCCCGAATCTCTGGTTCGCCTCGATCGGGACGGCGACGGGACGATGGAGGATGGTTTCTTTCGATTCAACCTGGAGCCCCTGCGTGACGCCGATGGCGACGTTTACGGCATGATGGCCGTGGCGTTCGACATTACGGTGCAGGTCAACGCCCGCCGCGCCCTCGAGCATGCGGTGTCCGAGGCGCGCTGGCTCGTCAAAGAGAACGAAGCCGCCGAAGCGCGCGCCGCGACGAGTGCGCGTCAGCTCGACACGATCCTTCGCGGCGTCACGGAGGGCATTACGGCCCAGGGGGCCGACGGAGCGCTTCTTTACGCAAACGACGCGGCGGCTCGGCTCTCGGGATTCACCTCCGCGGCAGAAATGCTTTCAACGCCGGCTCATGACATCGTGCGTCGCTTCGAGCTTCTCGATGAAGAGGGCAAGCCGATGCCCTCGGACCGATTGCCCAGTCGGATCGCCCGCCAGGGCAAGGCGCCCGCCGAAGCGCTCGTGTGTTTCCGAGACCGCCTCAGCGGAGAGATGCGCTGGAGCGTCGTCGCGGCAACGCCAGTCCTCGGCCCTGCGCACGAGGTCGAGATAGTCATCAACGTTTTCCGCGACGTGACGAGCGCCCGGCAGACCGAAGAGAACCTCCGTTTTCTCACCGAGGCGAGCTCCCTCCTCGGTTCTTCGCTCGACTTCGAGGAGACGCTGCGGAGCTTGGCCCGCCTCGCGGTACCCCGAATGGCGGATTGGTGCTCGATCCATCTTGCCCCCCCGGTGGGAACGGCCGCCGCGCCGTTCGTCGTAGCGCACGCGGACGAGGCGAAGGTCGAATGGTCGCGCAAATTGTACGCGGCCTATCCGCCGGATCCGAAGGCGTCGCGCGGGGTGGCCCACGTGATGCGCACCGGCATCCCCGAGCTGTATCAAGAGATTGCCGATGAGCTTCTGGAGGCTTCCGCGCGAGACGAACGGCACCTGCAGCTCCTTCGGACCCTCGGAATGAAGTCGGCGATGATCGTCCCACTCTCGACCCCGAGCCGATCGATGGGCGTCATCACGTTTCGTTGCCGCCGAGTCCGGCCGTCGATACACCGAGGCGGACTTGTCGCTCGCCGTTTCACTGGGAGAGCGGGCCGCTTACGCCGTGGACAATGCGCGGCTTTACAGAGAGGCTCAGGCTGCCGCGCGGAACGCCGAGGATGCGGGGCGACTCAAAGACGAGTTCCTTGCGACCGTATCTCACGAGTTGCGTACGCCCCTCACCGCCATCCTGGGTTGGGCCCGCCTCTTGAGCGACGACAGCACGGATCCGGACCGCCGACAGAAAGGATTGACGGTGATCGAGCGGAACGCCAAGTCCCAGGCGCAGCTCATCGATGACATCCTCGACGTATCGCGCATCGTCTCGGGCAAGGTTCGAATGAGCCTGAAGCGAGTCAGTCTTGCCAACGTGGTCAATGCGGCTGTCGAGACGGTGACACCGTCAGCGGCGGCGAAAGGGGTCGAGCTGACGGTCGACGTGCAGGCTCTCGGCGACATCGTCGCGGACGCGGATCGGCTCCAGCAGGTGGTTTGGAATCTCCTGTCGAACGCCGTGAAATTCACGCCGAAGGGGGGCAAAGTGGCTGTATCGGGCGCGCGCGTCGACTCGGAAGTGACCCTCTCGGTTCGCGACGACGGGCGAGGGATCTCCGCCGCGTTTCTGCCGCGGGTCTTCGACCGATTCCGGCAGGACGACAGCTCCACGACGAGGCAGCAGACCGGGCTCGGCCTCGGCCTCGCGATCGTCCGCCACCTCGTCGAGCTTCACGGCGGCAAAGTCAGCGCTCAAAGCGATGGCGAAGGGCTGGGAGCGACGTTCGAAGTGCGTCTTCCTATTCGTGCCGTCGAGCCGCGCGATGCGAGCGTTCCGCCGGGACAGGCCGGCGAAACCATCTCGTCGGTCCAATGGACGCCCTCCGGTCGCCTCCACGGAGTTCGTGTCTTGGTCGTGGACGATCAGGACGACGCCCGGGACCTCGTGGCCACGGTGCTCGAGGGCGCCGGGGCTACCGTTTTGCAGGCGGCGTCGGCCGCGGCAGCCATGAAAACCATTGCGGGGACGACCGTGGAGGTCATCGTGTCGGACATCGGGATGCCCGGTGAGGACGGCTACATGTTCCTTCAGCGGCTTCGCGCGACAGGGGCCTCACCGAGCGCACGCGGACTGCCCGCTCTCGCCCTCACCGCCTACGCGCGCGGTGAAGATCGCGACAAGGCCCTCGCCGCGGGGTTCCAAGAACACGTCGCAAAACCCATAGAGCCCACGAGCCTCATCGAGGTGCTCGCCGGCCTAGTCCGCCGCTGAAGGTGCCGCCGGCATCGTTGGGGCGCGGTCTCGAACGGAATCAGCCGGGAACGCGTACGGGCGCCTGCGCTTCGATGGGAAGCACGAATATCCACCGACTGCGTGCGTCCGGCACCCACAGCTGGATGCGAACGAACTTTGCGCCCCAAGGGAACATGAAGCGGTACTCGAATCGCGCCGTCTTCTTTCCGGTGCGCACGAGCTCGTCGAGCTTTCCCTTGAAGATTTCGTTGTTCGTGCAGGGCGCGATCTCCTCGAAAAAAAGCTTGCCGAGGGTCCCTTCTTGGCTGCGCTGCGCGAGCTTCGCTTCGGCCGCGTTGTACACGACGACGCGTCCGCGCTCGTCGAGCTTGATGCTCCCGAACGGAAGGTCCTCGAAGTCGTCGTCTCGGAGGCGCTGCAGGCCGACGTCCCAAACCGTCGAGTCGAAGTCGATCTTGTGCACCATAAGGGCTCAGCGGCTCGCGCGTGCGCGCGGTTAAGTCCGCCGGTGCCGGGAAAGGGAACGCTTCGAGCGGTGCGCGGAGGCGCGCCTTGCACCTTTTCCCGGAGGCTGGTTGTGTCGCATCGCGCCAAGTGACAATAGTCCGCAGGCGTCGCGCGGGGGTCGCGCGCTCGCACCAATACCTTCGCCTTCGAGAAAGCCCCATGGACCGACCGCCCCTGCCGCCCTTTACGGAGCAGACCGCCGCCGAAAAGGCACGCCTCGCCGAAGACGCCTGGAACAGCCGCGACCCGGCTCGCGTGGCCTTGGCCTACACCGTAGACAGTCGGTGGCGGAACCGGAGCGAATTCTTTTCAGGCCGTTCGGCGATCGAGGCCTTTCTCGTCGGCAAGTGGCAGCGGGAGCTCGAGTACCGGCTCATCAAGGAAGTGTGGGCATTTCGAGACGATCGCATCGCCGTCCGATTCGTCTACGAATCGCACGACCGCGCGGGCCAATGGTTTCGTTCTCACGGCAACGAGATGTGGGAGTTCGACGAACACGGCCTCATGCGTCGGCGCGAGGCAAGCATCAACGACGTGACGATCCGAGCGGAGGAGCGCCGCTTTCACTGGCCACTTGGGCGAAGGCCGGACGAACATCCAGGGTTGTCGGCACTTGGTCTCTGAGCGGGGTTATCGAGCCGCGCGACTCGTCGCGGGCGATGGCCAGGCGGCCAAGAAGCTTTTTTCGACGATGGCCGAGGTGTTCGAAGAGGAGCACGAGGACCTGAGCGACGAGTACGTCGCCGAGCTCCTCGCGCGCGAGGAGCTCTGGATACTCGCCGCGATGTGGCGTGACGAGGTCGTCGGCGGGCTCACCGCGCATTCTCTGCCGATGACGCGCTCGATGTCGCGCGAGATCTTCATCTACGACATCGCGGTGCGTAGGGATCACCAGCGCAGGGGAGTCGGCAGACTTCTGATGTCCCATCTCGAGCGGATCGCCAGCGAAGCCGGAATCCACGACCTGTTCGTCCCCGCCGACGACGCGGACGCGCACGCGCTCGAATTTTATCGGGCGCTCGGAGGCGTCGCGTCTCCTGTCACTCTCTTCGCGTTCGGCCGGGATGGCGCGCCCGGGTGAATGCTCAGCAAAGCTCCCGGCTGCGAGCCCCCCGTCACACAGTGTTCACAATGGCAAAGCCCCTACATTTCGAAGGATCCGAGCCCCACGCGGAGATGTCCTCATGTTCAACGCCTATGTCCTCGATGCAGCACGCACGCCGCGCGGCCGCGGCAAAGCCGGAAAGGGCGCGCTCTCGGCGGTTCACCCGCAGGAGCTCTTCGCGCAGGTGCTGATCGCGCTCGAAGGGCGCGGCACGTTCAGCGCCTCCGACGTCGACGACGTTTTCGTCGGGGCGGTCTCCCAGGTGAACGAGCAAGGGGCGAACATCGCCCGCAACGCGGTCCTCGCCGCCGGATTCCCCATCGAGGTCGGGGCCGCGAGCGTCAACCGCTTCTGCGGCTCGGGGCTCCAGTCGATCAACCTCGCGGCGATGGCGGTCGCGTCCGGCGCCATGAGCGTCGCAGTCGCAGGCGGTGTCGAGAGCATGTCGCGCGTACCGATGGGCTCCGACGGCGGCGGCCAGGACGGAGGCAACGAAGCGCTCCGAGAGCGGTACTTCCAGGTGCCGCAAGGGATCAGCGCGGACCTGATTGCGTCGCTCGAGAAGATTCCGCGTTCCATGGTCGATGACGTCGCGCTCGCGTCGCAGCTTCGTGCCGTGGCAGCGATCGAGGAGGGGCGGTTCGCGAAGTCCATCGTCCCCGTCGTCGACCGAGAGACCGGCCAAACGTTGCTCGCGCGCGACGAGCTGCCGCGGCCCGGGACCACCCTCGCGGCGCTCGCGGCGCTGCCAGCCTCGTTCGCGGCTCTCGGCGCAACCGCCGTCGGCCCGGCTGGTGAAACGTTCGACCAGCTCGCCCTCCGCGGGCACGCGGAGCTCGCGGCGCTCGACCACGTGCACACTGCCGGCAATTCGAGCGGGCTCGCGGATGGGGCGGCGGCCGTCGTGATCGCGTCGGAGGACTACGTTCGTGCTCACGGCGTGACGCCGCGCGCGCGCATCCGGTCCGTGGCGACGGTGGGCAGCGATCCGGTCCTCATGCTCACCGCGCCCGCGCCGGCGGCGAAGAAGGCGCTCCGCGCCGCGGGGATGAAGACGACCGACGTCGACCTCTGGGAGATCAACGAAGCGTTCGCCGCGGTGGTCGTCCAGACCCTCCGCGCGCTCGAGATCGATCGGACGCGCGTCAACGTGAACGGCGGCGCCATTGCCCTCGGTCACCCGCTCGGCGCGACCGGCGCCGTGCTTTTCGGCACCGCGCTCGACGAGCTCGAACGGAGCGGCAAGCAAACGGCGCTCATCGCGATGTGCATCGGCGGCGGCCAAGGGATCGCCACGATCCTGGAGAGGGTGTGAGGGCCGTGTCGACGCAATGGCAGCCGCCGCGCACGAGCGGTCATCTCACGACGCTCGAGAAGCTCCGTCGCGAAGAGAGCCCGAGGCCGCCCATCGCCGAGCTCCTCGACCTTCGGCTCGCCGAGGTCTCGCTCGGCCGCGCTGTGATGGAGAAGCGGCACGGGCGGGTTTGCGTGCCACTCGTTTGCGCTTCACCCCGGCCTTGAAGGTGGCTCGCCTCCCGAGAGAGCCAGCGCAGGGCGTCCGCTTGCGCGGGTCGACGTCGTGCCGCCCCGGGTGCGCACGAGCGCGACTGCGAACCCTGTAAGGGCGACGACCAGGAACGGCAGCGGGGCGAGCGGGAAGAACCGCAGCGCGATGCCGATGTTCACGAGGACGACCGCGATGTTCGCCGCGAGGACCGACACGGGCACGACTTCACCGCGACGGCGGAGGGCGCGCTCGAAGAGCAGATTGACGAGCCCGAATCCGAGCGTCGCGAGTCCCACGCAGAAGCTGTCCCCGGTGAATGAGTCCAAGACCGTACGGTGCTGGCCTCCCGAGACGGGATCGATGACCGTCGCCATCCAAGCAACGAGCTGCGCCTTCTCGGACGTCATGGTCGGCGGGGCGATGTGGTCGCCTACGGTATGGCCGAAAGCGATCATCACGAGCATCCAGCTCGCGACGCGGAACCATCGCGACCCAGGAACGCTCGGCATCTTCGGTTGCTCACTCATGTTCTCTCACCGGATCGCGCAGTTGGAGCCCGGGAACGACCGACTTCTCGATGTGGCTCTCCAGCCACTGCAGGACGCGCTCCCAGCCGGCTGTGTGGGCGCTGCACGCATCACGGGAAACGAAGCCCTCGTGCCGCACCGTCACGCGCGTGCCCCCGGGAATGTCCTCCAGAACGTAGGTGAGCTTCGTCGTGGGCCGGTCCTTGTCCCAGTCGTAGGACCAGGTCTGAACGAGCCGCCGTGGCGGCGTGATCTCGAGGAACTCGCCGAAGACCGAATACGGGTCCCCGTTCGCCGACTTCCCCTCGACCCGCCAGCGCCCACCGACCCGAAAGTCGGCGTCCCAACGATGCGCGCGATAGGTCTCCGGCGACCCCCACCACTGGACCAACTCCTTGGCGTCCGTGAGCGCACGGAAGACTCGCTCCGCGGAACTGGCGATGTCGACCGTGGCGACGACGAGACCGGTATCGAGATCGGCTAGGGCGCGGGCGCTGGACTTGCTCCGATCAATGTTCACTTGTCCTCCTCCACGTGACGCTTGAGGCTCTCCAGATTCACGAGCCAAAACGCTCGGTAGCCTTCGAGCCACCCGGCTATCTGCTGAAGCGGCCTGGGTCGAAGCTGGTACACGCGCTCGCGCCCCACCCGCTCTTCGGTCACCAGGCGCGCCAGGCGGAGCACGCGAAGGTGCTTCGAGACGGCGGGGCGACTCTGCTCGAAGCTGCTGGCGAGCGCGTTTACGGGCGCGGGTCCAGCCCGCAGGCGGTCGAGGATCGCGCGCCGAGTGGGATCGGCGATCGCGTGGAATACATCGGCGTGGGCGCTAGCGCGTGGCATCCGCGTTGGCTCCGTCGAAATAGGTGCCGTTCCAGTGCCCCGTTCGAAGATATAGCCTCATTTTATGGTCTTTTCGTGGGTCATGGCCGACTCTATGTACGTATCCTTTACGTTACCTATCTGGGTCGCTTCGTCAAGACCGAAACGCTCGCGCACGCGAGGCTGGAAGCCTGCCTCCGAGTCCCACGCTCGGGATGGTCGCGGGAGCGCTCGAGAATACGACGCACGTCGACCGCCTTCTGACTGCCCCCGACACCAACGGCGGGCGGGAGAAAGCACTGGGACTGGGATCCGCAACAAGTGGCGGTGAAGTCGTTCAAGACGGACACCTCCATCATCGACGCCTCCCGGCGGGACCCCCTAAAGCCCGTTACCCGGAATTTCTGACACCGCCGACACCGCCGATTCCCCCAATCGGCTCATCGATCGTCGGCATTCGTCTGCGTCTTTTGCTCACGCGTGCGCTCTTCGTGCTTGGGCTCGCGTCCTTTTCGCTCAAGCTCATGTTTCTCTCGCACACTGGCGAACGAATCGACTCGATGGGGCCCGGTCTTTCGCTCATTCGCCCGCCCGTTGCGCCGATGGGTGCGCGTCTCCCGCTCATTCGGACACGCATTCCGCTCATGCCTGCCCGTCTCTCTTTCATTCCGACACGCATTCCGCTCATGCCTGCCCGTCTCTCTTTCATTCGGACACGCATTCCGCTCATGCCTGCCCGTCTCTCTTTCATTCGGACACGCATTCCGCTCATGCCTGCCCGTCTCTCTTTCATTCGGACACGCATTCCGCTCATGCCCTGCCCGTCTCTCTTTCATTCGGACACGCATTCCGCTCATGCCTGCCCGTCTCTCTTTCATTCGGACACGCATTCCGCTCATGCCTGCCCGTCTCTCTTTCATTCGGACACGCATTCCGCTCATGCCTGCCCGTCTCTCTTTCATTCGGACACGCATTCCGCTCATGCCTGCCCGTCTCTCTTTCATTCGGACACGCATTCCGCTCATGCCTGCCCGTCTTTCCTTCTTGCGCGCGCCCATCCCGCTCATTCCTGCCCGTCTCTCCTTCTTGCGCGCGCCCATCCCGCTCATTCCTGCCCGTCTTTCCTTCTTGCGCGCGCCCATCCCGCTCATTCCTGCCCGTCTTTCCTTCTTGCGCGCGCCCATCCCGCTCATTCCTGCCCGTCTCTCCTTCTTGCGCGCGCCCATCCCGCTCATTCCTGCCCGTCTTTCCTTCATGCGCGTGCACATGCCGTCCACTCGGGCACGCATCCCACTCGTCCCGAGGGCCAATCCCTGAAACGACGAGCGTCTTGTCGGCGGTCGTCAATCTCGCGACGAACAATCGACACGCCACTCCAACTATTTTTCCGAAATCCGCGCTCGTCGATGACCAGTACTCTCCGAAGGGCGTGCTCGCACCATCGGATGGGTTCGGCATGCTGGAGGCTCTCGAGACACGGCGTGCGGCCCGAGCAGATGGGCGCCCAAGATCTCTCCCGAGCCCTCGTCGATGACGACTTTCGTGCGCGCAAGCGTCGCGCCGAGGCTTCGCGTCCCGCGTTCGGAGTGCTGCTTTTCATGAAGCCGCCGGGCGGCCCGCTCGACGATTGCATTCAATCGGCCGCAAAGAGCTCGGCGATCAGGCCCCGCATATCGGGTTGGCGAACTCGCGGATGCACTGACCGGCGAAGCACCGATTCTCGAGGCACTCGACGGGACTCTGGCAAGCCTGCCCGTTCGCTTTCAGCGTCGCACAGACCCCGGCGACGCATCCGGAGCCAACGCTGCACGGGTCCTCGTCACCCGTGAGCGTGCACGGGTTTCCGTTCGGAAGTCGCGCCGCGCAGAAGCCGCTGACGCACGTCAGGGAATCGGCGCACGCGAATTTCCCGCTGCATGCGTCCCCCTGTTTTCGCAGGCTCTGGCAGGTGCCCGAGATGCATGCGAGCCCCTCGCCGTGTTCGCACTGCCCGCCTGACGCGCCGAACAGGAGCTTTCCTGCATCCATCGCAGCATTTCGCGATCGTCCGTCGCACCGCGTGCGCGCAATCCGGCCCGTATCTTCTCACGGTCAGCGGGTGACCGGTTTTGACCGAGCTTGAACTTCACTTCGAGAGCCCTGATCGGGAGCGCGAACGACGTGATGGCCGGCAGGAGCTGGTCGGCGCGGCCAGGGCTCAAGGTGCCCAGGCTCCACGGGCTCGGCGCGGAGTGCTCGTACCTCGCCGCGAGCTCCGCGACGACTCGGCGTGACTCGTCGTCGCCGATGCGACACGCCGTGCCGTGCGCGTGAACGACTGCGTAGTTCCAGGTCGGCACGTTCTCTTGCGGTGCCTCGTACCAACGCGGCGTGATGTAAGCGTGTGGGCCTTGAAAGACCGCCGTGGCCGCGACACCGCGGTCGAGCCGCCGCGACAGGGGGTTCGCGCGGGCGACGTGCGCACGAAGGACGCCGAACGGCCCCGAGCGGTCCAGGAGGAAGGGCAGGTGTGCGATTTCGAGAATCGCCGTCGTCGCGCACGGCAATCAGCATTCCGAACGAATGCTCGTCAATCAGCTGGTGAGCGCGCCCGATGTCGGGTTCTGCGAACGCTTTCGGGATGTACACGGGTCGATTTTAGGTGTCCCGCTTCGGGAGCGCGACCACCCCGAGCAAGGTCCCTCAGAAGGGCAGAACGGCCGCGCCCAAGGCGTTCGCCACGGGCGAATCGTCGCCGTGGCTCGATTGTTGCTCTCGATTGTTGTCCGAAGATGCTGACGAACGGTCTTTCGAAGGAGAGCCGAAACCGGACGCACCAAACGCCGTAAGGTCGCTGATCTCGATGCGTCCGCACGCCAAGCTCTCGTTCTTGCCCCTCACGCTCGCCCGCCTCGTCGTCGGCATCGAGTTCGTCTCGACGGGAATCGGAAAGCTCGGGAACGCGCCCAAGGTCGTCCGCTACTTCGAAGAGCTGGGCATCCCGTTTCCGGCCTTCAACGCGTTTTTGGCGTCGTGGACGGAGCTTCTCGGCGGGGCGCTCCTGCTCGTCGGCCTCGGCACGCGCGTCGCTGCCGTCCCCGTGGCGACGACGATGGTCGTGGCCCTCGCGACCGCGGTCGAAATCAAGAGCTTCCCCTCGCTCTTCGCCCAGATCGAATTCACTTACCTCGTCCTCCTCGTCTGTCTGGCGGTCTACGGGGGCGGCCCGCTCTCGGTGGACGACGCCATCGAGCGATGGCGCAAGGGCCGCATTCCCAGGCTCGCCGAAGGCGCGACGCCCAAGCGCGTCGTCGTCCTGGGTGGAGGCTTCGCGGGCGTCTACACGGCGAAGTATTTGACCGAGCTGACCGAGGAGAGAGACGACATCGAAGTCGACCTCCTCGGAGAGGAGAACTACTTCGTCTTTCAGCCGCTTTTGCCCGAGGTCGCCGCCGGGGGCATCGCGGCGACCCACGTCGTCAACCCTATCCGCGAGCTCGTGCCGAAGGCGCGCTTCCGCGCGTGCCGCGTGGTGCGCGTCGACTTTGCCAACCGTCGCGTGATGGTGTCCCAGGGCGAGGGCCTCGAGCACACCGCCGTGCCGTACGACCATCTCGTGTTCTGCCTGGGGAAGGTCTCGAACTTCTCCCAAATGCCCGGCGTCGCCGAGCACGCGCTCGCGATGAAAGACCTGGGCGATGCCTTCAGGTTGCGAAACCAGGTGATCCGCTGCCTCGAGCTCGCCGACATCGAGCAGAGCGCGGAGCAGAAGGCGGCGCTCCTCACTTTCGTCGTCGCGGGCGGCGGCTTCAGCGGCGTCGAGACCGTCGGCGAGCTGCACGAGCTCGTCTCGCGATCCCTCAAGTATTTTCCCGGCATCGCGGAGGGCGAGATCAAGTTCGTCTTGATTCACTCGCAGAAAGCCATCTTGCCGGAAATGGCCGAGAAGCTCGGCCTCGCGGCGCGTGCGATCCTCGAGCGCCGCGGCATCGAGCTCGTCCTCGAGGCGCGCGTCCGCTCCGCCTCGCGCGAACGCGTCTACCTCGCCGACGGACGCACGATCGCGACGCGCACGTTCGTCTGCACGGTCGGCAACGCGCCGAACCCCGTCGCGAAGCGCGCGATGGCCGAGGGAGGGCTGGAAGAGGCCAAGCTCGGCGAGCGCGGCATCGGCCTCTTTCGGACCGATCGCGCGCTCCGCTGCTCGCCCCGAACCGACGGCTATTGGGCGGTCGGCGATTGCGCAGGCATCCCCAACCCGAATGGGGCGGGGTTCTGTCCTCCGACCGCGCAGTTCGCGATCCGCGAGGCGAAGGCGTGTGCGCGGAACATCGTCGCGACCATCGACGGGAAGCCTCTTCGAGATTTCCGGTTCAAGGCGCTCGGAATGCTCGCTTCCCTCGGCCAAAGGAGCGGGGTGGCCGAAATGCTCGGCATCGAGCTGACGGGCTTCGTCGCATGGTTCGTCTGGCGGACGATTTACTTGAGCAAGCTCCCGGGCAACGTCCGTCGATTGCGAGTCGCGCTCGACTGGACGCTCGACCTCTTCTTCCCACGGGACATCACCCAGATGCAGGTCTTCCGAAACGACCGCCTCCGGGTAAACCACTACGAGCCCGGAGAGGTCATCGTGAGAAAGGGGCAGATCGGGCGTGCCCTTTACATGATCGTTTCGGGGCAGGTCGAAGTGCTGGGCGGCGACACCGCGAAGGGGCAGGACGGGGTCGTCATCGCGCGACTCGGCCCCAAAGAGGTCTTCGGCGAGAAGGCGCTGCTCGAGGACACGCACCGCACGGCGACCGTGCGGGCAAAGGTAGCTACGCAGGCGCTCGTGATGTCGCGAGGCGACTTCCGATCGATGGTCGACAATTTTCCCGTCCTCCACGACCACTTCAGCCTCCTCCTCCGCCAGCGGTACCCGAGTGAGATGGGCCAAGGGGGGCTCGAGGCCAAGGTCGACGCAGACGCGCCCGACCATTCGGACGCGATTTGAGGGGAGCCGACGATGAGCGCAATCGACTTGGGTGATTTCTACCGCGTCGCGCGGCGCGGCGTGCTCGCGACGGCGGCGTCGGTGTCCTGGCTTCCTTTGCTCCTCGTCAGGATGACGGCCGGCATCGTCTTCTTCTCCAAGGGCTGGGCAAGCGCTCACGACGCGCCCACGGCGCTCTCTTGCGTGGAGGTCGCGTGCGCGCTCCTCGTTCTGCTCGGGCTTTTCGCGCGCGCCGCTGCGGCGGTCCTCCTCCTCGAGCCAATCTTCGCCCTCGTCACGAAGGCCGCCGAGATTCAGGGCATCAGGGATCTCGTCGCCCACGAAGAGCTCACGTACCTCGTGCTCCTCGTGTTCATCGTCGTCCTGGGGCCGGGCCCGCTCGCTTTGGGCGCACGGTCATCCCCCGAAAATCGGCGGCGCACGTCTGCGTGAGCCGCTCGGGCCTCGCTCTTACTTCCCCTTTTTGACCGCCCCGCCGGACGCGGGCTTCGCCTTGTCGATCGCGGCCGCGTGCTTCTGATTCTTGTCTGCCATGTGCTGCTTCTTCGACTTGTCCTTCGCTTTCGGAGATTTGTCGCCCATGGTGGTCACCGCCTGTCCGTTCGAGGTTCGACGATGATGGGCTGCCGCGGATGGCATGTCCATTCAATGCTCGTCACGAAGAGCAAGAAGCGCCGGTGCACGAGCCATTGACGTCGCGTGCGCCGGCGGCGAGCGTGGACGGATGTTCATCGGGCACTTCGCGCTCGGATTCGCGGCCAAGCGGCTCGAGCCGAGACTGTCTCTCGGCCTTCTCCTCGCCGCTCCGCAAGTGCTCAATCTCGTCTGGCCCGTTCTGGTTCTCGCCGGGATCGAACGGGTCGAGATTGCCCCTGGAAGCACCGCGTTTACTCCCCTCGCCTTCACGTACTACCCGTGGTCGCACAGCTTGGTCGCGGCGGTGGCATGGTCGTGTGCGCTGGGCTTGGTGGTCCGCGCGTCGGGCGCCTCGTGGCGGGCCGTCGCCCTCACCGCGGCGCTCGTCTCGAGCCACTGGCTCCTCGACTTCATCAGCCACGGACCCGACATGCCGCTCTGGCCCGGCGGGCCGAGCGTCGGTCTGGGGCTCTGGCGATCGGTGCCCGCCACGCTCGCCGTCGAGATCGCGATGTACGCGCTCGGGGTGCTCGTCTTCGCGCGAGCGACGCGCGCCAAGGACCGCGTCGGCAAAGGAGCCTTTTGGGGCCTCGTCGCGTTCCTCTTCGTCGTCTATGTCGCGAACGCGCTCGGTCCTCCCCCGCCGTCGGCCGGTGCCGTGGCCGCCTCGGCGCTCGCGCTCTGGCTCATTCCGGTGTGGGGTATGTGGATCGAACGCCATCGCGTCCCCGTTGCCGCGCCGCGCCCGCGCCCGCGCCGACGCGCTGAGCCGTTCGCCCCCGAGGGGATTGGCTCGGAAGCGCGGGCGCTTTCGCCGAAGCCTACTTCATCGACGCGCCGCCCCCGTCCGTGCTGCTCGCCGAGGTCGCGACGAAGTCGGAAACGCCCGGGGTGGGCGCCGACGGGCCGAACGAGAGAGAGTCGGACGACGTTCCATTCAGGACGACGGCGTCGGATCCGCTGCCGGGGTACTGGCTGCTCCCCCAGGTGCCATTGGGACCCGAGGTCGCCGCCCGTCCGAGCGCGGGCAGGGCGAACGAGTCGGACGGGCACGCCACCAGCGTGGCCACGTCGCTCGCGGCCACACAAAGGCTCGCGGTCTCATTGCAAGTGGCGCCCATGTCCCCCGACCCCTTCAGGTACACCGTCATGGAGTCGGATTTGAGCTGCGCTCCGCAATACCCGAAACCAATCCCTGCGACCGATAGCTCGAATTTGAGATGGCTCGAATCGGCCTCGAGGGCCATGACCCCATACGAGCAGTCGTCGAAGCCCGTGCCGTTGCCGCAACCGGTGGCATTTTCGTAGCCGACGCCCATCCACGCATCGACGGTGTATTGCCCGGGAGATCCGACGACGGGGGCAACGCGAGCGCCGATGCTCTCCGCGCCGATGGTCTCGTACAGGTACGTGGTTCCATCCTTTTGACCAAACTGGAAGAACGCGGCCCTCGCGGGCGTGGCGCTCGTCGGCGTGGGCGTCGAGACCTGCGACACGCACTGGGCATAGAACGGCACGGACTGGCCAAAGGGCGTCAGCGTGTACGGGACGGCCGGCTGCGACAGACAGGGCACGTCCTTGCCTCTCGAGCGTTCGTTGATTTCATTGATGCGGCCGTCGATCTCACCGAGGATCGAGAAGATGTTCGTCGGCCCGGCACTGAAGAAGCGCGATTTGATGTTCGCGGCATCGAGGCCCATGCCGGCAGCGGGGCTCGCGCCGCCATCGACGCCGGGATTCGCACCCAGACCCGGACCCGCATCCGAACCAGCGCCAGGACAGGACCCGGGGCTCGCATCGGGGCCGAGGCCGGGACAGGGGCTAGGCATCGGGCTCGGGTCGGAGCCCGGACCGGGGCTCGCATCGAAAAAGGGACCGGGACAGGACCCGGGGCTCGCATCGGGGCCGAGGCCGGGGCAGAGGCCCGGACCGGGGCTCGCGTCGAAAGAGGGACCGGGACAGGACCCGGGGCTCGCATCGGGGCCGAGGCCGGGGCAGAGGCCCGGACCGGGGCTCGCGTCGAACGAGGGACCGGGAGCGAATCCGCCGTCGGGATCCGCGGCATCGGCACCGCCGTCGGCGGTGAGGCTCGCCACACGGACATTGGCGGCAACCGGGTGCAACGGGGTGGCCCCCAAGCCACCGAACCCGAGCGGGGTCGCGGCTCGCACGGGGGGCGTGACGAGAGGAAGATTGGCGCCGGAGCCTCCCTGCGCGCCCTGCCCTCCCTGGCCGGAACAGCCGACAGGGCCCGCCGCAACGAGAGCCGCCACCGCCAGCGGGCTGACGCCCGCGATCAGTCTACGCATGAACGCAACAACGGCGCGCCGCGGATTGAAGTGAAGGGCTCGGGCCGGTGTCCGTCCGTTTGCCTGGGTGGGCGTCGGGGCTTCTGAACGACCACACCCACAAGGTGATCGACGAGCTTGCTCGAACCGCGCGGCGCCGGATACCACAGTGATGCGCGTGGCGCTCGCGGCGTGACCGTTTCGGGCGACGCGGCGTGACCGTACGTACCGACCCTGAGCGATGACGATGCCCACACCTGCCCCGGATCGTGCCGCCCTCCTCTCCCTCCTTCCCGAAGATCGCGTCGGCGTCGTCGAGCACCTCGAGCCGATCACGATCGGGCTCTCCGGCGCGGCCGTCCATGCGGTGACGACCTCGCGCGGCGCGTACATCCTGCGCTTGCACGGAGGTCCGAGCGACGAGCGATCCTTTCTGGAGCATCTGCGCATCCTCCGCCGCGCGGCCGATGCGGGCGTCGCGCCCGCCGTGCTGCACGTGGACGAGGCCGCGCGCGCCGTGGTCTCCGTGCGCGTGCCTGGCGTAACCATGGCGGGTGCGCTCGCCGATCCGGCGCAGCGTGGGCCGGTCGTGGCGTCGGTCGTGGACCGCCTGCGCACGCTGCACGCGCTCGATACGTCGGGCCTCGCCGAGCGCAATCCGCTCCTCTACACGCGCGCGGCCTGGGAGGCGGCACGCGGCCGTCCGGGCTTCCCCCCGTGGGCGGCATCGCTCGAATCGACGCTCGAGGCCATCGCCACGACGCTGGCGGGCGATCCCCGCCGCGGCGCGAGCCACAACGACGTCAATCCGGCGAACGTCCTGTGGGACGGCGTGCGCGCTTGGCTCGTGGACTGGGAGGTCGCTGGTCTCGGTCACCCCTACTTCGACCTCGCCACGCTCGCGCTCTTTCTGCGCCTCGGCGAGGACGCCGCGCTCGATCTCGCGGCGCGCCACGATGGGACGCCGCTCGACGAGCGGTCGCGCGCGAGCTTCCGGGCGCTGCGCCAGCTCGCCGGGCTGCTCTGCGGCCTGACGTTCCTGCGCCTGGTCGATGATTTGCGCGTCCGCCCGGCGCAGACCCGGGCGGACGCGCCGACGCTCGGGGCCTGCTACGAGGCGATGCGCGCGGGCACGCTCGACCTGCACGGCCCGCACGGGCGCGCCTCGATGGGCCTCGCGCTGCTCGCGCAGGGCGTCGCGCCTCACGGAGGCTCCTAGCCTATCGCGTGACGGCGCTCGTCAGCGCGTAGACTTGGAGCGCGCCGCCGGTCCCGAGCCGCCGATCTCACTTGAACGCCTTGATGAGTGCTTCGAACTGCGTTCGTAGCAATTTATCGTGTCGCGTGACAGGCGGGATCGGGCGGTCGATGCCAAGCAACTCATAGACGGCCATTTGGGCGGCCCGCACCGAATACTCGACGGTGAACACGACGTCGTCCGGAATCTCGACGAACTGGCTGACGAACGCGAGGTTCTTCGAGCCGCGAGGTACCGGCAGCGGCCGATCGCTCCGCGTCCTGGGCATGAACATGCTGGTTATGTAGGGCATTCTGCACGGAATGCAGGTGGCCCGTTCGACCGTCTCCGGATCGAAGCGCAGTTGGCCACAGAGCTCCTTTAGAATCTCCGAGCCCGTGCACTCCGTCATCGGCTTTGCAACGAAATCGCCCACTCTGTCCGGGAACAGCGAATATCCCCAGAACACCTGCACGTCGGCGGGTTGGTCTGGGAAGTGAGGCTGATGCGGCAACACGACGGACATCAGCCAGTTGGAGTCCTTGAACGTCACCAACCCACCGGTGCCAGCCTCGTTGCCGCTAAATCGGCTCATCTGGTCGAAAAAGACGGGACTCTTCAGCGTGACAGTGAACGACTCCCAATAAGACTGCGCGATGCATCCGTTGAACATCGCAGGGTTGCCGAACTGCGGACGGCCCTCGGCCAACTTTTCCCACAGACTCCAGCCGCCACTGTCTACCTTGGTCAGCCTCCTCGGCGCGCTCGTCATCGAACCCAAACTAGAGGCGTCGGTCATGGACCCGTTTTGCAAAAACACGAGGTCGCCGTCATTCACGACGATCACTTCGCTTTTGTTCTGCCTCGTGCAGTGGATGCCAGTCACGATGAACCGACCGCCGTCGGTTTTGTGATCGAGATCCGTCACCCTGCAATCCGTGACGAGACGCACGCCCTGCGCTTCGAGCCAAGCTTGCAGCGGCAAAACGAGAGAGTCGTACTGGTTGTAGACAGTGCGCTTGACGCCCGCGAGAGTGTCGATGCGCGAAAATTCGAGCATGAAACGGTGCAAATACCGCTTGAATTCGACGGCGCTATGCCAGGGCTGAAAGGCAAAGGTCGTGGCCCACATGTACCAAAACTCGGTCTCGTAAAAAGCCGGTGAGAGCCAATCCGTGATGCAGTCCGCGCCCATCGCGTCTTCGTCGGCATTGCTGAGCTTCAAGAGCTCCATGCGATCGTGCATGGAAAATCCCATCGAAGTCACGGGGACCTTCGCGCGACGGCCGTCGACCAGCCGCGCCAAGGAATGCGACTGGTGCTTCTCGTTGAACGTCACCGTCTCATCGAATACCGTCTGGCCCTCGTTCCTCAATGATGGGATGGATTTGTAAAGGTCCCACATGCATTCGTAATTGTCAGTCGTCAACATGCGACCACCGCGCAACGAATAGGCGCCCGTGGGGTCTCGGGCGCCATCCAGACTTCCGCCCATGACGGGTGTCGCTTCGAGGATCGAGATATTTCCGCCAGGCATTTTGCCGTCGCGGACCATGAAGGCCGCGGCCGCCATCGAGCCGATGCCGCCCCCCACGAGATAAGCTTTCGAGCTCGTGTTCATTGGATGCACCCTCTCCGTTTTCTCCGGACAGCAACATGCGTGCCGCGCGGCGACGACTTTTTTTAGGGACGGTCGCGCCACGGCAGACGTTCCCGCCGTGTGCCTTCGGGCCGCGCCTTTCTTGCGCCGTGCCGAGCTTTTCGCAAATTGCGACCCCGAGCGTCGACGTTCGAGCTGTCGTTACCGGCGTCCATTGAAGTCGACGCGCGCAGGCGATTCTCCACGCGCTGTAACGAGCCGTCGGTTTCTCGCAAACGACGTGACGGTCGTGCGGCCTGCCATGCCGGCAGGTACGTGGAGACCCTTGCGCCAGCCGCCGAGGGGGTGTTCACGCTCGGAGGACGAGACCGGTCACGAGACTTCAGGAGCACGCATGAGCAACTGGCTCAGTAACCCCACCTTCGTCGTCTATGCCGTCGCCTGCGTCGTCCTCAGCATCAACCTGCTCGCCTTATGGGGCTACAGCGGCACGGTACGCACCAAGACCAAGATCGCCATCAACAAAGAAGACGCCGAGCGGTTCGGGGCAATGCTCGAGCACGTCGACCCTCCCGAGGTCGCACGCGTTCTCCGGGCGCACGCGAACGCGCAGGCGACGATCCATCCCTTTCTGTTTCTGGGCCTCGTCTTCGTGCTCGCGGGCGGCTCGGCCGGCTTCGCCGAGATCGTCTTTGGAATCTTCGTCGCCGCACGGATCGCGCATTCGATCGCCTACCTCGCGGGGAAGCAGCCTTGGCGGACCCTGCTATTTACCGTGAGCGGCCTCACCCTCCTCGTGCTGATCGGCGACATCCTCTGGTTGATGGTCCAGGGGCCGGCGGTGCGCTACGCGGGGGGGTGACGATCGCATCGCCACCCCTCGCGTCCGCGCGAGTGTGCCGCGCCAGTTACGGCGTCACGGCCGTCACTTCCGACCGGCCCAACTCGTCGCCGGACCGGCCTTCTGCGATGACCCTCACGAACGCCTGGCCCGGCTGGATGGAGATCGCCGTGTCGAGCCCGCTCCATCGGCTCGAACCGACGGGGCGCAGCGCGCCTGGGCTAGCGCCTCCGAGCACGGTCCACCGTTCGACCTCCGTCGCCCCGTTCCAGATCGCGTGGACCGTCGTCGCGTCGGCGTTCCCCTGGGCGGTCGCCACCGGCACGGTGTCAGGCTCCCCGCGCCACACGTGCCGGTACGCTCGGTACGTATCGTCCCCTTCCGGAACGTGCGCATCGAAGAGCAAGTTGGCTTCGGAGTCGAATTCGGAGAAGCGGCCCGTCGCCCCCCACCCGACGAAGGTGTCGCCGTTGTCCAGCGCCTGCGAATTGCCTTGGGAGCCGGCGGACAACCCGGCGGGGTGCTCGATCGAGCGAAGGAGCGTCGCCGTCCCGCTCCGCGCGTCGTGGCGCAGCCAAATGACGCGCGAACGAGGCAAGATCGTGGGGGCCGCTTCGTTGTCGAAGATCCTCACGGTGTTCCAACCGACTGCCTCGGGATCGTGCTGCCAGGCGAACTGCGCGCCGGCGCCGAGCGCAAAGCTGCTCTTCTTGCCGCCGAGGCGCCAGAGCACACGGCCCGTTCGCCGGTCCACCTTGTAGATCGTCCATGTGTTGCGAGAGGAGATGAGCAGATTGCCGTCTTCGTCGACGCGAACCGCATTGATGTGAAAGTAGTCGTAGGGCGCGCTGGCAACCGGCAGCGGTGCCTGGCTCTCGGCGATTCCGACGTGATCGAGGCTGTGCCACTCGAAGAGCACCCGGCCCGTCGCAATGTCTATCTCCTGGACGATCCCGTCGACGACGGAGCCCGTTCGTGGGCCACCAAAGGGCGACAGGTCGAAGGAGACGGGGTCGTAGACGACGATCAGCGCCGTATTTTGCGCCGTGATGCGAAACTCGTGCTGGTCGGCATTGAGGCCGTTGCCCGCCTCGACGGTCGCGATCACGCGGTACGAGCGATCGAGAATGTAGTCGACGGTCTTGGTGATCGGGACGCCTCCGAGACCCTGCCCCTGCGTCCACGTCAACACCGGCTCCCCGCGGTAGCGCTGGACGCGGAAGTCCGCCGCCTGATCGCCGTTGGTCAGCGCGTGAAACCATATGGGCCGCCCTTGGTCATCGACGATCTCCGGTCCCTGCGGGCCGGACGGCCCTTTCGGCGCCACGAAGATGAGTCCTCGTGCGAGCCGAAGATCGTTCTGGAGAACGGTGATTTTCGGCGGATTGAGGTCGTCGGGCGAGGTCGGCAACCCGGTCGTCGCGTCCGAGTCCGGACGCGGGGCTGCGCGCCCTTCAGCGACGAGCGATAGCGCCAACGCGGCGACGAGAAGTAGCGAAAGCGAGAGTTTCATTGTGTCGATGCTCCAGTTCGCAAAAGGTCCACTGCCCAGACGCCGCGGCCGCCATCGGGCGACGCGGCGAGGGACAGCGCGAGCGGGGCCGGGCGGCGTCCTTCTCGTTGCGCGTCGCGCTGGCCGCGCCGGCGTGGAGTGGTGTCCGCCGCTCGGAGAAGCGCCTGGAGATCTTCTGCATCGACACAATGTGTCTTGTATACAAGAACTACGGCCGTGTAAAGCGCTGGTGCTCGAAGACGGCGATCTCGCAGTCTTCACGGCGCTCACCTCCTGCGAGCCACACACGAACGGGTCCTATTTTACTGTTTTTTAGCTTCCGACGAGCCACCGACGCGCAACGCGGCGGGCGGACAGGAGCGCCGGCGACGAGCGTTTGGCGGGGGGGCCGGTCTTGTTCACTAGTAGAGACTTCCATCTGTCTTGACGAACACGCCGGTCTAGGCCACAACGAGGTGGGCCACGTGAACGAGCTCTCGCGCCGAATCGGTTGCACGCCCCCCTTCGAGCGCGACCTCGCTCTTGGCGGCGTTTCTCGCCCGATCGGAGCCGAGCCGGACGAGCGAGCCTTCGAGACCGTGGCCCTGCGCCGTGCCGATCCCTTGTTCGTCTCCGTGAGGCGCACGCGTGTCTTCGAGCCGGTCCGATGATCACGCGCCCGCATGTCGCTTTCGTGGGCGGGGTTCGCAAAGTGGAGCGAGAGCTCGTCTCGTACGGCGAAGCGCTCGGCGTCGCCGTCGAGGTGCACGACGGGCACACGAGCGGCAACGGAACGACGCGCCTCGCTGCGCTCGTACAGCGCAGCGACGTTCTCGTCATCGTCACGGGGACCAACAGCCACAACGCCGTTCACATCGCCAAGCGCGAAGCGGCGAAATCGCGCGCCTCCGTCCGTATTCTCAAGTCGTGCGGCGCGTCCACCGCTCGAGCTCTCCTCGCGGAGGTGGCCGCCGCATCCGGCGGCGCGGGGTCGACGCGGTGTCGGAGCGGGGGCGGCACCCACATGGGCTGAGTTGGTCGCCTTCGCGTCGAAGTCGCGTGGCCTGCGGCGTGCACGCGATGACGAGCAACCCATGCTCGGCCGAGTCTCCTCCTTCGCCTCGCTCCGCGTCCATCTCGCCAAAGAGTGCATCGCGGCGCGGCGTATTCCCGGGCGCGGCGAGCTCCTATCGACCTCTCGGCAGGCGAGCTTAGGGCGCTTTGCCCTCATCGCCACGCTCGTCCTGGGGGCCCTCGCCTGCTCCTCCAAGTCCCCGGCGCTTGCGCAACCGAGCGCCGGCGACGCTGGACCCCCGCCGTTCCAGGGGGAACCTCCGGGCGTCTACGTCGCCAAGGTGAAGAACGTCCTTGTGGGCCTGGCACCCACCGACGACGAGATCCAATCCGTCGAGGCCGACCCGACCCGGCTCGGGGCCCTCGTCGACGGGTGGTTGCAGCTCCCGCAGTACGACCAGAAGATGACGCGCTTCTTCGAGCTCGCGTTTCAACAGACGCAGGTCTCGTACGTCGACTTCGCAGACCAAGTGTTTCCGAAGCAAATCGACATCAATGGGACGACGACGCCGCTGCTCGTCCAGAACGCGCAAGAGAGCTTCGCGCGCACGATGATGCAGCTGACCTCCCAGGGGCGGCCGCTGACGGAGGCGATGAGCACCCGGCAGCTCATGATGACCACGGCGATGAAGGAGCTCTACGCGCTGCTCGACGTCTGGGAGGTCGACGACAACGGCAAAGTCCTCGATCGCTTTCGTGCAAAGAATCCCGCCTTGCAGCTCACGGTGGAGGCTTCGCAAGGCCCCATCCCGATCGCGCAAACACTCGATCCGACGAGCCCCAACTACATGCACTGGTACGACCCGGACGTGACCATCGCGGACATGCAAGTCCCCGGCTGCCAGCAGGACCCGCTCGTGTACCCGGTCAGCGCCATGTCGCTTCACTACCTCTTGCTCGGCGCTCTCGACGGCCACAAAGCGCCGGCCGGGACGGCCTGCCCACCCTTCGGCGGCACGGCCAAAGCGGCACAGCTCACCGCGGGCGACTTCTCCGATTGGAGCATGGTCACGATCCGCCCCCCGAACGCCGGAGAGGCGACCACGGCGTTCTACGATTTGCCTTCGCTCCGCGCGGCGACGGAGCTCGTGCTGGCCGTGCCGCGCGTGGGCTTCTTCAGCACGCCGGCGTTCTTTGCGAACTGGCAGACCAACATCAGCAACCAGATGCGCGTGACGATGCACCAGACTCTCATCGTGGCGACGGGCTCGTCCATCGACGGAACCGACGGGACCACGCCGGCAGGCACCCCGGGCATCGACCTCGTGCACTCGAACCAGGCCGCCTGCTTCGAGTGCCACAAGATCCTCGATCCGACGCGCTCGATCTTCTCCGCAACCTGGTCGTGGAACTACCACAACCAGCTCGACTCGGCGTGGACGGCGCAGCCAGGCATCTTCGCTTTCCGCGACGTCGTGCAGCCCGTCCGCAGCCTCACCGAGCTCGGCACCGTATTGGCCAATCACCCGCTCGTGGCCTCTGGGTGGGTGCAAAAGCTTTGTTACTACGTCAATTCCGCGCCGTGCGACCCGAACGACCCCGAGTTCCAGCGGATCGTCGGAGCGTTCCAGAGCTCAGGCTACGCCTGGAATGGACTCGTGAAGACGCTGGTGACCTCACCCATCACCACCAACACCGCTGAAACGCAGACGGCGCAGACCAACGGCGAGGTGGTGGCCGTCTCGCGCCGGGACCACCTCTGCGCCGCGCTCAATGCGCGCCTCGGGTTTGCCGACGTGTGCGGGCTCGACGCGCTCGGCAAGAAAGCGATGGCCAGTACCATCCCGGAGATCGTCTCCGGTCTGCCGTCGGACGCCTACGGGCGCGGGGCCGTCGCCCCCGTGCTTCCCAACCAGCCGACTCTCTTCTTCCGGGCGGGCATCGAAAACATTTGCGAGGCGATCGCCGCGCAGGTGGTGGACGCCACGGCGCCGCCGCCGGGCGTCAAGCAGTGGTCGAGCGCCGCGCCGGACGCCGCCATCGCGGACTTCGTCGGCACGGTGATGGCGCTGACGCCCTCCGACGCTCGCTCGGCGCCCGTCCAAGGGTTGCTGAAGTCGCATTTCACGACGGCGATGCAGGGCGCCGGCATCACGGCCACGCAGGCGCTCCGCTCGACCTTCGTCGTGGCGTGTCTGGCACCGTCGGCGGTCTCGATTGGTTTGTAAGGAGGATGCTCGAGAATGATCTCTCGCCGTAACGCTCTTTTGTCGACGCTCTTCGGAGCGGGATACGTGGGACTGCGGGCGCTCGCCACCGGACTGCCCGCGTCCTTTCTCATGAGGCCGCGCGAAGCGCTGGCGGCTTCCGCCTTGCCCGCGTGCGTAACGCCGGACAAGGCGCAGTACATCGTCTTTTGCACGTCGGGCTCGGGTGACCCGATCAATGCGAACGTGCCCGGGACCTACGAGGACCCCAAGATCGCCCACAGCGCCGACCCGACGATGGCCCCCCGCGCGCTGATGATCCAGGGGCAGCCGCACACCGCGGCCGCTCCGTGGTCCACACTGCCGCAGAACGTGCTCGACCGCACCGTCTTCTGGCACCTGATGACGAATACGCCAGTGCACCCGAAGGAGCAGCAAGTGCTCGAGCTCATGGGCGCGACCCAGGCTGGGGAAATGCTCCCGTCGCTCCTCGCCCGGCAGCTCGCTCCCTGCCTGGGGACCATCCAAGCGCAGCCGATCAGCGTCGGCGCCCTCTCCCCCTCGGAGGCGCTCAGTTACGGCGGAGCGACGCTTCCCATCGTGCCGGCGCTCGCTCTCAAGGCGACGCTGACGAACCCGGCTGGGCCGCTGACGACGCTGCAGCCGCTTCGCGACCAGACGCTCAATCAGATTTACGACCTGTACAAGAACGGGGCGAGCGCCGCGCAACGTCTGTACATCGACTCGCTCGTGACGTCGCAAGCGCAAGTCAGAGGCATCAGCCAGAGCCTTCTCAGCGGCCTTTCGACCATCAAAGACAATTCGGCTGGCTCGCAGGTGCTGGCGGCGCTCGCGCTCATCCAAATGAACGTCAGCCCGGTCGTGTCGATTCACATTCCATTCGGCGGTGACAACCACCGGGACATCGGCCTCGCCGCGGAGGCGGCCCAGACCGCCTCGGGCGTCGCGACCATCGCGTCGCTCATGCAGCAG
This sequence comes from uncultured delta proteobacterium, assembly GCA_963787925.1. GTDB lineage: Bacteria > Myxococcota_A > Polyangia > Polyangiales > Polyangiaceae > Palsa-1150. The sequence continues at coordinate 428,396 of CAWBEN010000009.1, read as the reverse complement.
CTTGCGAGCGCCGGGCTACAGGACAAAGTCACGTTCATGTCGCTGAACGTGTTCGGACGGACGCTCGGACCGAGCAACACCGACGGGCGCCAGCACAACGGCAACCACCAGGTGTCGGTCTCCATCGGAAAACCATTTCGCGGGGGGGTCGTGGGCGCCGTCGCGCCGGTGGCCTCGGACTATGGCGCGCTTCCCGTCGACTCGACGACGGGCGCCGGCAGCGCCAGCGGCGACATTCGCGCCATCGACACGCTCGCGGCATTCGGTCAGACGATGATGGCGGCGGTAGGCGCCGACCCGGCAGCCATCGCGTCTCAAAGTGGCTCGGCGAAAGTGGTGACCGCGACGCTCGCGTGAGAGGGCCGGACGGCTGCCGGCGCGCCGGAGCGCGTCCTTCGTCACCGGTCCGTGTGGGACGAATCGAACCATGAGCGCGATGCGTTCGCCCACTCGGAGCAGAAGCGCGAAGAATTCGTCGTCGCCGAACTCCGCCCCGCTCGTGAGTAGCCCAGGGTCGATCACCTTGCCGTCCACCAAAGACGACCTCCGGTAGCGCCCCAGGACGTCGACGTGATCCCCCACGACCAGACCGATCAGCTCGCCGAGCACCTGCCGCTGCGTCGTCGCGACGCCGTCGTTGTCTCCGGCCTCGACCGGCGGAAGCACGAGGGCGCGCTGGCTTGGAAGCCGGAGCGAGAGATCGTCGAGTGGCGCAGCAGGGGCGGACGGAAGCGACGACGGCCCCGCCGAGCCGTGGTGGGTCCAATGCCACAGGTCACGGAAAAGCTTGTCCGGATGGTCGGTCCCAGGCCGCGGCGCGATGGTCGCTATGGAAGAGACCCGCCCCTCGGCGGATGGTCGGAGCGGGCGCGCCGACAGCGAGCCGAGCACCTGGGGCCGAAGGTCGCGCGCGAGCTCGTTCATGAGCATCATCTGGAGCAAGAAGAACGGCATCTTCGTCATTCCGGGTGACGCGCTCAAGGCGAAGCGAAGCCGACTCGCGAGGTCTCCTCGCCGAGCGACATCCAGGGTCGCTACGGCCATGTCGCCGACGGCGCGAACGGAGGGGCGGCCTGCCGCGAACTTGGCGAGGGGTGACTCGGCCAACCCCGTCCCAAAGTGCGGCGCAGCGATCGTCGTCACCGAGCTGACCCGACCGACGAGGTCGTTCCACGGGCCCCACCCGTCGTCGGCGAAGGTCGTCCCATTTCCTCCTTCGACGAGGGGCGCGTCTCGGAGGAGGAGCGCCGCGTCGACGCCCCCCGTGCTGTGGCCTACCAGGTGCCAGGTGCGGGGCCCGCCAAGACGGGGCGCTTCTTTGGTCGGCGTCTCGAGGGCGTGAAGCTCGCTCAGGAGGTCCGCCTGGCGCCTCCTCAAGCTCGCGATGCCGAGCGTGGAAACGGAGAGGACCGGAATACCGAAGACGCCGCGCGCCTCGAGCACGCAGCGAAGGCCAGCGACGAAGCGGTCCGCGAAGTAGGTGCTCTCGCCGCGGTGGTCGAACCCGAAGAAGCCCGGCACGAGCGCGATCGCCGGGGGGAATGCAGGCCTCGTCATGTGAGAGCAGGGTACAGGACCCGTGGCGTTGCCTTCGCCTCGTTCGTCACGACGGCCGCCGGTGTCAGGAGACCTACGAGCGGCGGCCCTCCCCTTGCCGTCTCCTTGCCGGCAGGGGCCACCGCGAAGGTCAATTCGGTCCAACACGTTGCATCGAACCGCTATCCTCGATCCAATAGGGAGTAACGACCATGAACCTATGGAAGACTTCGACGCTCGCGCTCGCTGCCGGAATGACATTGATCGCCGCGAAAGGCGCCTTCACGAAGGCCGACGCCGCGGGTGACGGTGCCGATCGCCCGTTCGGCATCGGGTACGATTGGGGGCAAGAGCAGCCGCGGATGGTGCAGGCGCTCCGGGATCTCCGCGGAGCACGGGGCTCCCTCGAGGCGGCGTCGGAGCACAAGGGCGGCTGGCGGGTATTGGCCATCAAGCATACCGAGGAGGCCATCAGCGAGACGATTCGGGGCATGGAGTACGCGAGAAACCATCCGAAGGATTGAACCCCCTCGCAGGCGCACGGCGCGCGAGCCGTTCGTCCTCGCCCAGCGCACGGGCGCCTTCGCCAGCAGGGAACGGGGGCGGTCGTGACGACCGAGCGCGTTCTTCAGCACCCACACCCTTGGATGCAGCTGGGGTCCCCCGCGCAGCGGCTTTCGCAGTCCTTGTCGCATGCGCTCGTCGTGCCGCTTGCCGCGGGGGCAGCGAGCGGCAAGCAAGTGCCTTCGCTCATCTGCTGACACACGAACAACGAGCTCTGCTCCTGGTCGAGGAGCCGCTGCGCGTCCGCGCAATTGGCGGGCGCCCCGATGGGGCAGAGCGAGTCGCCGCATTGGCACTCGAGATCGTAGAGCGATGTCACATGAAGGCGAAAGCCGCACCCGGGAAAGGCGCCCGGGGCGACGTCGACGCTTGGGCAGTTGGCGATTCGCTCGCAGAGCACGACGCCCGACTGCGGATCGGTCGTGCAATTGGTGCCACTCTCCGACCCCGTGGGGGTGGAGGTCGACCCGCCCTGCGCCGACGTGCTCGAGGTGCCACTGCCGTCGCCCGTCGAAAGCTGGAGGCAAGCGGTCAGCGGGAACGTGGTCGCGACGAGATGCCAGCGCACGAGGGCCATCGAGCCATCAAACGTCGAGCATCGGCGAAGGCCAACTTTTCGCCGACCCCGATTCGCGCTTGCTCGCGGAACATTTTCTGACGAGTCTTGTCGGCCACGGGGGAGCACCAGGGAACCGATGATCGAAATTCAGTGCCTCTGCGGCGCCGTGCGTGTCGAGCTGACGGGCGAGCCCATCGCCCAGTTCTTCTGCCACTGCGACGACTGCCAGGCGGTCCACGGCGCGGCGTACCTCCCCGTCGCCATGTATCCGGCGGACGCCATCAAGGTGACGAGCGGCACGCCACGCGCTTGGAAGCTCCGAGCGACCCCGCGCGTGACGTGCCCCGAGTGTGGCACGCGCATTTTCGCCGAGGTCCCGCAGATCAACGTTCGCGGCGTGAGCGCCTCTCTCCTGCCGAAGGGGCGTTTTCAGCCCGCGTTCCACATGCAGTGCCAGTTTGCCGTGCGCCCGCTCCACGACGATCTGCCGCACTTCAAAGCGTTCCCCGCGAGGTTTGGCGGAGCCGACGAGACCGTCGATTGGTAGGTCGGACCGGGCTCGCCCGAGCGCCTGGCCATCCGCTCTTTTGGGTGCTGTCGGTGGCGCTTCTCTTTCGTCTGACCGGATTGACCTGGGGCTTGCCCGCGTCCGACGCATGGGACAACGACGGCATCGCTCCCCGGGATTTTCTTCCGGGCCTCATCGAGACGTTCACGCCCGGTGACTACTTTACTTACCCGCCGCTCCACCTCGCTCTGCTCGGCCTCCTTACGCTGCCCGTGACCCTCGTCGTTCTCGCGCGCGCCCCCGCGCTCGCGCCGGCCGCCGTGATCGCCGAAGCGCTCAAGGTCCCGTACATGACCTCGTTCTCGGTCATCGCACGCGTCGTCGGAATCGCCATGTCGCTCGGCGTCGTCTACGCCATCGGAAAGATGGCCGAGGAGCTCGCCGGCCGGCGCGCGGGCGTCTGCGCGGCCGCGGTGTGCGGCGTCAATGTCGTGCTCTGTTATTACGGTCAGACCAGCAACCTCGATGTGCCTTATCTCTTTTGGGGCACCTTCGCGCTCCTCGAGCTGACACGCGCGGTCGCGCGGCGAGACCCACGTTTCTTGCGGCGGTTCGCGCTCCTGGCTGCGCTCTCGATGGCGACCAAAGATCAGGCGTACGCGCTTTTCTTGGGGGCGCCGCTCGTCGTCGTCCTATGGCTCCTGTCCTGCGCGCGCGAGCGCCTGCCTATTGGACCTTTGCTCAAGAACGCGCTCGGCGCGGTGGTGCTTGCGGCCGCCGTTCTCCTGTTGGTCGACGGAGCGCTCTTCAATCCGGTCGGCTTCCGCGCGCGCTTGCGGTTCCTCGCGGGAGCCGCCAGCCAACCGCACGCTTACTATTCGGCCGACGCGCTCGGGCGCCTCCTCGCCGCAACGGACAGCCTGACGCACTTCGACGCGTACTATCCGCTGGCCTTCGCCCCGCTCGTCGCCATCGGCTTGTGGGGCGCGTTCCGCTTCTCGAAGCGTGTGCCTCGGCTGGCGGCGGCGGTACCGCTCGCCGCGATTGTCTCCTTCACTCTCGCTTTCAACTGTGTCGCTCGGCGTACCGAGCACCGCTTTCTCCTGCCTCAGATGGTCCTGTGGGCCACGTACGCCGGCCTCGGGATCGACCACGTGGTCTTCGTTCTCGAAGAGGGCATCGTGCGCGCAGCGGCCCGGGTGGCGGTCGTCGCCGCTCTCGTCTGGGCGCTCTTTCGGTGCGCGGATGTCGACGCGAACCTCGCGTTCGATCCCCGCTACGACGCCGAAGCCTGGCTGAGGGCGCACGTCGCTGCGGGAGACACCATCGAAGTGCACGGAAAGAGCGTGTATCTGCCGCGCCTCCCGGAGAGCGCGCGCGTCGTCCGCGTCGGACCCGACCCGCCGAGCACGCGCAATCCGCTCTTTGGTGCGGAGGAGCGACAGGACGCGCTTGGAAACATTGGCGCCCGCGCGCCACTGTGGATTGTGGTCAGCCACGTCTATGCGCAGCAGTTCGTCGACGATCGCACGAGCCACGAGCCGTCGCGCGGTCGCATTCAGTCCGAGATGCAGCTCGCTACCAACTCGGACGTCGATCAGTCGTCTTTCTTTCACGGTCTCTTCGAAGGGCGGCTCGGCTACCGTCCGGCGCATCTCTCGCGCTGGACGAGCCGTTTCTGGCCACGGCTCGAAATGCACGGGAGCCTTTCGCCGGAGGTGACCGTCTTCGAAAGGTCGCCCTGATGAGGGTCCGCGTCGATACCGCGGCGCGCGCGTGCGTGGGTCTAGCGCTCGCTGCGGTCGGTGTCGCTCTGTGCGCGACACTCGCTTATTCGTTCCTCAGCGTGGGCGGTCGCCCCTGGGACAACGTGGAAGGCTGCATCCTCTTCGAGGCGTCCCGCCTTCGCGACGGCTTTCCTCTGTATATCGACCCCGTTCGCGGGGCGTTCGAGTACGGCCCCGTGCCCGCCCGGTACTACGTCTTGTACCCACCGGTCTTCGCCTGGCTGCTGTCGCACCTGTCGGCCACCGCAGCGCCGACGGCGGCGCGCGTGCTCGGTGCATGCGCGTGGTTCGGCTTGCTCGCTCGGGTTGCGGCACACGCCGATGACAAGGCCCGGCGGATCGCGTGGATCGGCGCGGCATTCATTGGAGGAGTCTATTCTCTCGCTCTTTTCGGCGCCTCCGGTCGACCCGACGGTCTCGCGGTAGCCCTTGCGGGGCTCGGGCTTGCGCGCAGCAGCCGGCTCGGGCGCGTTGACCCGCTCTCTGCCGCGCTCTTTGCCTTCGCGCCTTGGGTCAAGCCGAACGTCGTCGGGCTTGCGGTCGGTGCGTTGATGGTCGATATCGGCGCTCGGCGCGCTCGAGCCATCGGCGCGGTCGCGTGCGCCGCCGCCGTCACGCTTCTCGCGGCGGTGACTCTTCAGCGCGCCAGCGGCGGCGCCTGGGTGACCCATCTCGTCCGATCGACCGGACAGGGAGGCAGCTGGGCGCAGTGGTTGGACCAGGTGCCCTCGCGCCTTCAGTTCCTCGGCGTGCCGCTCGCGGTAGCGGCGACGTGTGGTTGGGGTGGGCGAAAGGATCCTCGGGTCGCCGTCGCGCTCGGCGCCCTGGGCTCGAGCCTCGCCTGGACGCTTCTGTGCTCCGCAAAGATCGGAAGCGCGACCAACTATTGGATGGAGCCTTGCGTCGCTTCGCTCGTCGTCCTCTCGCGCGCACCCTCGTGGCCCATCGTCGCCGGCAGTCGGGCCCGATTGGCGGCGGCCATTGTCGCGCTGGTGCAGTCTTTGTGGACGGGCGTGGCGAGCGTGCGGAGCGTCCTCGAGGAGCTCGCCTGGCAGCTCCCCTCGGAGCGACATGCCCTCGAGCGGGCGCGTGAAGTGTGCCGGGCAAGCCGCGCCGAGCTTTTGCTTGGCGACGAGGTCGGGATCGAGCTCGCCCTAAACGGTCGGATCATGACGACACCTTTCCAAATGACCCACCTGGCCCGTCGTGGTCTCTTTCCCGTCAGCCTCTGGCTCGCCGATGTACGGCGGCCGGAGCTTGCCGGAGTCGTGATGGAGGACGATCTGCTCGAGCGCCCGTTGACCGAAGTGGACGTCAATCACGACCGCTACGGTCCGGAGCTGCGGGCGGTGCTCCGAGACCGCTTCGCGCTCGCCGATCGGCAGGGCGAATGGCGGACGTACTGCCGCAGGTCACGCTGACGCCGGCGGACGGCGATCGACGAATTCGCGAAACCAAAGCTCCAACATCAAGAGCGTCCAAACGCGATCGGGAGCCTCGTAAGCGTGTCCAAGGCTGCCGAGGAGGCGCTCCACTTCTTTCGATTCGAAGAGTCCCCGCTGACGAGCCGTGCGGTCGAGCAATACGTCACTGACCGTCGCAGCAAGCTCGCCTTTCAGCCATCTTCGAAGGGGCAAACCGAATCCGCGCTTTCTGCGGCGGATGACGGGCGCCGGCACGAGGTCCTCGACCGCCCGGCGCAAGAGGCGCTTGCCGCCGAATCGCCCGAGCATTCTCTGGGGTAAGCGCGCCGCGAACTCGACGACGTCCGTATCGAGAAATGGGCAGCGCACTTCGAGCGCTTGGGCCATCGACGAGATGTCCACTTTCACGTTGATGTCGTCGACGAGGTACGTTTGCCAGTCGAGCTCCATCAGCTTGCCGAGCGACGACGCGCGCGTGCTGGCGTCCAACACCTTTCGGAAGCGGTTCGTCGTCGCGTCCGTCATCGCCGCGCGCATGGCGGGGGTGTACAATGCAAGCTTCTCCTCCCGCGTGAATTGGCACATGATGTACGGATACCGAACGGCCTCGCCGTCCGGAAAGTGCCTCACGAACCCGCTCACGTGCGGGGCGACGGCCCGAGCGATTGCGAGCGACCCGAGGCGGTAAGGCCGGCGGAGGAAGGGCGGAAGGCAATCATGAATATGGCCCAAGGTGGCCGTCGCGTAGCGTGCGTACCCAGCGAAGGCTTCGTCCGAACCGTCGCCAGAAAGAGAGACGGTCACGTGCTCCTTGGTCATTTCGGCCAAGAAGAACGTCGCAATCGCGGAGCTGTCCGCGAATGGCTCCCCGTGGCGACGAACCGAGCCTTCGACGGCGTCGCGAATCGCGCTCGTGACGACGACTTCGTGATGGTCCGTGCCGTAACGCGCCGCGACCACGCGGGCCCAGGGGAGCTCGCTGTCCGCAGCATCGGGAAACCCCACGGAGAACGTCTTCACGGGCCGCGCGCTCTGCCCGGCCATGAGCCCCACCACGGCGGAGCTGTCGAGGCCGCCCGACAGAAAGGCTCCGACCGGAACGTCGGCGATGAGCCGCTTCCGCACCGCAGCCTCGAGGAGGCGACGGAGCTCGAGGGTGATTTCCTCCTCCGTACCCGTGAGCTCGGAGGCGTTCGGCAATCTCCAATACCGCTCGGTCGCGATCGGCTTACCGTACTCGAAGACGAGGACGTGAGCCGCCTCGAGCTTCGCGATTTCTCCGTAGACCGTGCGTGGACTCGGCACGTATTGCAGGGTCAGATACTCATCGATCGCACCGAGGTCGGGCGTCGTCGCAATATCCGGAAAACCGCCGCGGACGGCTTGAATCTCGGAGGCAAAGGCGAATCCTCCGTCGGGCAAGCTCCGGTAGAAGAGCGGCTTCTTGCCGGCGCGATCCCGTGCGAGGACCAAGCGCTCTGCGACAGAATCCCAAAGCGCGAGGCTGAACATTCCGTCGAGCATCGAGACGCAGGCCGTGCCGTGCTCCTCGTAGGCGTGCAGCGCCACCTCGCTGTCGCTCCTGGAGCGAAAGCGGTGGCCTCGCCCTTCCAGGCGCTCGCGTAGCGGATCCGCGTTGTAAATCTCGCCGTTCACGACGAGCCCGATGGTCCCGTCCTCGTTGAGGAGCGGCTGGTTCGCCTGCGGGCTCAGATCGATGATCGCGAGGCGACGATGCCCGAGCACGGCTCGTCCCCGACGCCAGATGCCTTCTGCGTCCGGACCTCGGTGGGCGAGGAGCGAATTCATGCGACGTACGGCCGCATCGCCCCCTTCTCCCGTGCCCGAGATTACGCCGGAAATTCCGCACATCGGTCGTCTCTAGCATGCGTTCGATGCCGCGTGCGCGCCCAGTCGAGGTAAAGGATTCGGAGAGGACTCGGGAATGGCAATGCGAAGTGGTCTCGAACGCGCGGGAGCGAAATCCTACGATGAGGAGCCCCAAGGCGCGCGATCCGAGCGGGAGCCGCGATCGTGACCCAGCGGCGCGTGATGCATGTCGTCGCGGGCGGAGACATCGGGGGGGCGGAACGTCTGCTCGTCGACTTGGCGCGGCACCCGGACGAGACCGAAGCCGAGCACGAGGTCGCGCTGTTCGCGTCGACGAACGCCCTTCCTTCTTACTTTCACGACGCGGGCCTGCGCGTTCATCGCCGCGGCCTCGCCCCGGAAGCGCCCATCGCCTATCTTCGTCGGTCCTTCGGGTCGGCCGATGTCGGGTGGCTCGCGGCCTTGCTTTCGGAGCAGGCGATCGACGTCGTGCACACGCATACGTTCGGTTCGCACGTGCTCGGGACGCGCGCCGCGTGCCGCGCCGGCGTTCCACAGCTACGCACCGAGCATCACGTCTCCCACTTCACCGATCCGAGCTGCTCGCCCTTCACTCGTTGGGCGGCCGCGCGGACGCAACGCTTCGTCGCCGTCAGCGAATACGTCCGCTCGGCGCTTGCGCGCGCCGCGCCCAACCTCGCCGCCCGTACCCGTGTAGTCCGCAACGGAGTGGACACCCGTTACTGGGCGCCGTTGCCTCTTCCGCCCGCCGAGCGGGCGTTCTCCGTCGCGATCGTCTGCCGCCTCACCGCTTGGAAACGGGTCGAGCTCGCCATCGACGCCGTCGCGCTGGCGGGGGTAGCGCTCGTCGTCGTCGGCGATGGCGAAGAGCGCGCTGGTCTCGAGCGTCGCTCGGCGAGGCGCGGGGCGTCCGTTCGATTCGTCGGACACCAGGCCGATCCTCGGCCCTTCGTGGCGGGAGCGAGCGCAACGCTGAACACGTCCAAGGACGAACCGCTCGGTCTCTCGGTGCTCGAGTCGCTCTCGATGAGCCGTCCTGTCGTCGCGTTCGCGGGCGGCGGGGTTCCCGAGATCGTTCAAGACGGCATCACCGGTACGCTCATTGCCAAAGCCAAGGCGCCCGATTTCGCCGCCGCGCTCTCGTCCTTGCGCGCCGAGCGCGGCGCCGTCGAGCGGATGGGTCAGAGCGGTCGTCAATTCGTCTTGGAGCATTGCAGCGTCCAGCGGATGTGCGCTGGATACGCGGCTGAATACCGAGAGCTGTCGGGCCGGGCGTGAAGCCGAAAACGCTGGAGCAAGCGGGCGGACCGCGCATCGTGCGCACGGCTTTGGGACTCTTGCCTCTGCAAGTGCTCTTTCGCGGAGGCGAAGCGATACTGCCGCTTCTCCTCGCGGCGTGGTTGGGACGCAACGCCCAGACCGATCTCTACTACCTCCTTGCCACGTACTTCGTGTTCGCTGCGGGCCTCTTGACGGCGGCTTTTCAAGACTCCGCGGTCATTCCCGTCCTCATCGAGGTCGCGTCGAGTCGGCCGGCCGAGTTTCCTGGCGTGGTCGGATCTCTGCTCGGTCACACGTTGGCGGCGGGAGGCGCCCTCGCGCTGACGCTCGGCTCGTCGGCCGCGCTCGTGGCCTACTTCGTTTCGCCATCGCCTCTCATCGCCGTGGAGCTCATCGTCGTCATGGCGGCACACCTGGTCGCAGTGGGAGTGCGCGCGTTCTACGTGGGCCTTTTGAACGCTCGGGGAATCTTTCACGGTCACCCCGTCGCGAGCGGAATGGGGATGGGCGTCACGCTCCTGGTTCTCGACCTGGGCCGGCGAGCACTCGGCGTCCGCATCGTCCCCGTGGGAATGCTCGCAGGCGAGCTGACGTCGTGCCTCCTGCTGATGGGGTTCGTTCGAGCTTCGCTGGCGCTTCGCGTGCGCCCGAACCTCACGCGACCGAGCGCGGTCGTCCGCATTTTCGCGCTGGTCCGCGCCGAGGCCACCGGCCAGCTCATCACGCGCGTCAATCCCTTCATCGACCAGATCACCGCCGGCCTCGCCGGAATCGTCGGGGGAGGGACTCTCCTCCGTTACGCCGGCGACGTGGCGTCCCTGCCGACCTCCCTCGTACAGGCGACGATCCTCCCGGTCTTTCTCACGCGCGTCGCCCTCGAGGTCAAACGCCCGAAAGAATTCATCACGACGACCCGCCGGACGCTGAGCGCGGTTTTCTTGTTGCTGGCGGGGCTGTCGGCGGTTTGCGGATTGGTCCGGCGTCCACTTTGCCGACTGCTTTTTCTGCACGGTCAGATGGATGAGGCGGGTATCGCGAGCATGGTGGCCATCTTGCCTTGGGCGCTCGTCGGCGTGGCGCCGTTCGGCGCCCTGCTCGTCCTTTCGCGCGCGCACGTCGCGCAACAGAACAGCCGAATCATGCCGCAAATGGGGCTTCTGAACAGCACGCTCAACGCGGGGCTGAACGTCCTCTTGGTCCACGTCATGGGGCTGTCGGGCATCGCGCTTTCGACTTCGCTGACCTACGCGGTGGTGGCGCTCGTCTTCTGGGTCCGCCTGCCCCATCGGTCGTTGCGGGTGGGCGCGTGAGGCCCCGGCTCGCTCGTCCCGACGCGCTGGTCCTCGCCGGCTTTGCGCTGGCCGTTGGATGCGGCTGCGCGTGGGGACTTCCTGGCTCGCAATCGTGGGCCGCCGATTCGATCTCGCCGCGGTCATGCGGCCTCGGCGCCGTCGTCGAGAACTTTCTGCCAGGGCACTTCCAGCATTACCCCCCCCTCCACATGCTTCTTCTGACGGTGCTCTCGCTACCGTGGATGGCAGTCGCCGCGGCTCGCGCCGGCACGAACATCGAGGCTCTCGCCGCCGAGCTCATCAAACCGATTTACATGACTGGCATCGAGGCGAGCGCACGGCTCGTGGCCGCGGCGATGGGGCTCGGCATCGTCTGGAACGTCATGCGCCTGTGGTCTCGCATCGGTGGGCCACGCGTCGGAATCGCGGCCGGGCTCGTCGTCGCCACGAACGCGGCGCTCGTCTACTACGCGCACACCGGAAATCTCGAGGTGCCGTACCTCTTCTGGACGACGTGGGCCCTCCTCCAGCTCGATAGAGTGTCCTGCGGCGAGAAACGCGAGTGCCACGCGCTCCTCGGAGCCGTGGCGGCCGCTCTGACGAAAGACCAGGCCGCGGCGGCGATGCTGCTCACCCTCCCGGTGTACCTCGTCGTCGTGCCCTTCGTGACGAGGCGTGCGCCCCTCCTCCGCGCTCCGCTGGTCAAAGGACTCCTGCTGGCGTTTGGCGCGTACGCCGTCGGCTCCGGCGCCATCGTCAACCCGATCGGATTCCGCCGCCGCCTCGGGATGCTCTTGGGACCGGCCGCGCACACCTGGGCGGTGTACCCAGCGGGCTTCGCCGGGACTCGCGCGTTGTTGCGCGACGCAGCGCTGGCCACGACGGAGTTCACCTCGTGGCCAATCGCTGCCTCGGCGCTCGTTGGTTTGCTCTTCGTCGCGACGTCGACGCGGCACATCGAGCGAGCGCGGGCCCTCCTGCCCATGACGGCGGCGGTGTCTTTTTTCGTCTTTTTCAATCTTGGCGCGCGGCGCACCGAAGCGCGCTTCCTCCTCCCAGAGAGCCTGCTTTTATTTCCGTATGCCGCGCTCGCGTTCGAGCGAGCCTGGCTCCGTTGGCCGGGTCGATCGGCCGCGCTTGCCTTTGCGGCGGTGGCGTCGCTCGCCCCCGCCCTCCTTCGCGTCGCATCGCTCGACGGCACGTTGCTCGCGGACGCGCGTTACGAGGCAGAGCGCTTCCTCCAGCGTCTCCCGTCAGGGACCCGAGTGGAGATCTACGGCGGTCCCATCTTCATGCCGCGGATTCCGTCCGGCCTCGCCGCCGTGCGGCCCGGCTCGGAGCCGGTCGGTGACCGTCAGTCCATACCGGGCGTCACAGACCTCGTCGATCCTGCGATGGACCCTCGGCCGAGGGCGCCAGACGTAATCTTGCTCGCGACCGAGCTCAGCACGCTGGAGATGACCGAGCCGGCCAAGAAGCCAGCCCCGTACGGCCTGATGCAGTACAGGGACGAGGTGTCACGGGCTCTCTTCAGGAAGCTGTTCGACGGGTCCTTGGGCTACCGCCGCGCCCTTCGCGCGCGATGTTCCCTCCCTCTTCCGTTCGAATGCGTCCCGATCCACGGATCGACCGATGGCGAAGTATGGATATACGTTCGCGGAGGCGAGGGCGAGGGCTCGTCCTCGCCCGAGATCCGAGGAGGTCCTTCTTGAATGTCTCGCCGCCTAGCGCGGGCATGGGGTAGACACGCGCATTGGCGAGAGTCACCCGTTTGGGTGACGAGAGGACTGCGGCCCGCCTTGGCGAAAACGGTGTAAACGCATGTTCAAAGGTGAGGGCGGAAAGAGAGCGATGTCGCGTACCTCGTGGAACGTTCTCGGGATCGGCTTGTTGATCCCTGCTGTCGCAGGTTGTACCGCCATCTTGGGCGATTTTTCGGTTGGGGGCGGCGTCGGAGACGGCTCCGCGAACGCCGACGAAAGCGGCATCTCCGCTGACGCACCCGCGGACTCGGACAGCCGTGACGCGACGACGGGCGATACCACCCAACTCCCGAGCGATGCCGGCGCGGGTGCGACGGACGGCGAAGCGACCGTCGCTTCGGGAAACGGCGACGCGGCGGTGGATGGCGGCGGGGCGACCGACGCGTGCGCAGCGAGCCTCGTCTACTGCAGCGGGCGTTGTGTCTTGCCCACCGATATTCACAACTGCGGCGCGTGCGCCCACGACTGCGCGCGGCTTGCCAACGTGGACATCGCCGGCTTGACTTGCCGTGGAGGCCAGTGCGTCTACCAGTGCCTGGGAGGCTACGCCGATTGCGCCGATGCGGGCTCCGGTTGCGGCTCGAGCTTGTCGAATAGCCCGAATTGTGGCGCATGCGGAACGTCGTGCACCGCCGCGAGCCCGTTGTGCGCGCCCACGAACGATGCGGGGCGGTCGACCTGCGTCAGCGGGTGCCCTCCGAATGCCCCTATGCTTTGCGCAGGGGCCTGTGTCGACGAGCAAACGAGCGCAAACGCTTGCGGCGGCTGCGGCGCCGCCTACGCCTGCGGCGCAGGAATGGCGTGCCGCGCCGGAAAATGCGTCGGACCCGTCCTGGGACTGTCGCCACTGCAGTACGGTTTCTCCGTCACGGCCGTGGGGGCGTCCGGTAGCCCGCAGCCCTTCGTCGTGTCCAACACGGGAGCTGGCGCGAGCGCTGCGTTGGCCACGGCGCTCGTCGGCGCAAACGCCACCGATTTTGCGGTCGCGGCTGACGGATGCAATGGTCACGCCCTCGATGCCGGAGCCTCGTGCTCCGTCTCGATCCAGTTCGCACCAGCCGGCCGCGGACCGAAGTCCGCATCGCTCGAGATCAACGGAGGCCAGCTCTTCGCAGCGCTCACCGGCACCGGTCAGGACACCGTCGCGCTCACCGTCACGAAGAGCGGCACGGGCGGCGGGACGGTGTCGGGTGACCAGATTGCCTGCGGGTCCGCTTGCAGCGAACAAGTGGCGCGCGCGAGCTCCAGCGACCCCGTGATAATTTTGACGGCCACGCCCGACGACAATTCGGTCTTCTCGGGGTGGTCGGGCTCCTGCTCCGGCACGACCCCGACGTGCAGCGTCGTCATGAGCCAGGCGCAGGCCGCGAACGCGAAGTTCGATGCGATCATGGTTACGCTCACGGTCTCGGCACGCGTCTTCGGACCTGGATCGGGCTCGGTGGCCTCCAGCCCCGCAGGCATCCGCTGCGCGGCTCCGTGCAAACAATCCGTGAGCGTTGCACAGGGCAGCTCGGTCACGCTCAATTCGACGGGGGGACCTCTCGTCTGGTGGGGACCGCAATCGGCATGCTCGGGGCCGACTTGCTCGCTGGTCATGGGTGGCGCTCAAGACGTCACGGTCACGTTCGTCGGCAACAACTTCGTCTTCGCCACCTCTGCTACCCACGACGCGGCGATCGGCGGCCCAGCCGGGGGCGACGCCCTGTGCAACGGTGCCGCGACGGCCGCGAGGTTGCCTGGCAATTACATCGCGTGGCTGGCCACCCCAACCATCAACCCGGCGACCCGACTCGGTACGGCGCGGGGGTGGCTGCGAACCGATGGCCTTCCGTTCGCCGATACGCTTGCCGGGCTCGCGGTCGGCCGCGTGTACTATCCGCCGCGCCTCGACGAGCTCGGTCAACCCTCGACGACGAGATTCGCGCTCACGGGCGCATACGAAGACGGCTCCGTCGTCGTGAACTCGTTCAATTCCGCCGTACTGAACTGCGCCGATTTCACGACCAACAGCAACGCGCCCCTTTCCTACTACGCGTACGGCGATCCCAACGGCGGCAGCGTGGGGTGGACGACCACGGGCTTCGACGTGACAAGCTGCGGAGCGCCTGGCGCCCTTTTTTGCTTTGGCACCGCCTCGAGCAATCCCGTCACGTTGACGCGCGTCGCTGGCCGGCACGCGTTCGTGTCGAAGAGCCTCTTTCTCTCCGGAGGCGGGCTCGCCAGCGCGGATGCGCTTTGCCAAACCGACGCGGCCAACGCTGGGCTCGCGAACGCGGCCGCGTTCCGGGCGATGCTCGCGACGAACACTGCCTCGGCGCTAAGCCGGTTCGACACGACCAAGGCTACGTGGGTGCGGATCGACGGCGTGCCGGTCGTGACCAGCGCGGCGGATCTCGCGGGGAGCTCGCCGCCAGTGGCTGCGCTCAGTCAGTACGCCGACGGTACGTACGTCTCGACCGTCATCAATGTCGTGACGGGCGCCCGGTTGCCTTCGGCGGTGGATACGACAGGCACCACGTGCAACAACTGGACGTCGAGCACGTCGACGGACATGGCCTGGATCGGCGAGCCCGTCAGCACCGGCCCGATATGGTTTGGTCGACTGCCCGAGACCGGCATCTGCAACCAAGGCAACGCAGTTTACTGCTTCGAGAACTGACGTCGCGAAAACGCGTGCGACGCCACGGAGGGATCGTTCCCCCTGCGAAGGCGCGCTGGTTCTCCCTCATTCGACTGAGGGGGCCGTGGACCCGTCGTTCCGGGAGCGCTTCATCGCGTCGAGAACGTGCGCCGCAAGAGCTCACCCTTGCGTATCCTGCGGCGGCATGACGCCCGCCATCCGCTCGGCGAGGCCCGATGACTACCCCGAATTCTTGCGCTTGTTTCCGGAGCTCGGCGTGCCGGAACCGCCGCCGACTGCGGAGCACTTCGCTGAGCGGCTCGTTCCGCGCGCTCTTTTCGCAACAGAAGCTGGCGAGGTTGCGGGCTACGCCTCGTGGCAGGTCTATGGGCGCGCTGCACACGTCGTTCACGTCATCGTCGACCGACGACACCGGCGTTGCGGCATCGGGCGCGCGCTGATGGACGCGCTGCGGACCCGGGCGGGCGGCGCCGGGTGCACGCGCTGGTACCTGAACGTAAAGCGCGACAATGAAGCCGCTCGCCGCCTCTACGAGCGTTGTGGGCTTCGCGTCGACTGTGAAGGTTGGGCGGTCGAGATGGACTGGAGCTGCGCGGACAACCTGCTCGACGACAGCGCGGAGGCCGTTGCCTTCACACCTGATGTGCAGCAAGAGTTGGCGGCCTGCGCGCAGTTCGGGCTGGAGCCGGAACGCCTGGCTCGCCGAAGGGCGAGTGGGCACATCGTGCCGTGCGCATTGCGCGAGGGCGATTCGATCGCGGGGTTCGCCTCGTTCGATCCGGCGTCTCCTGGCGCGTACCCGTTCTGCGTGGCGCGACCGGGCTCGCACGGTCGCTGCTGGCCGCGATGAAAAGGCATGCTCATTTGGCGAGCTTCGGTTTCGTGCGCTTGATGTTGCTCGGCGACGGAGACCTGGTAGCCGTGCTCCGCGGAGCCGGTGCAAAGGTGACGTTCGAGCTCGTTCAAATGGGGGCGCCGCTCGGCGAGCCAACCTGACGCTGGCACGAGCCGCCGATCTGGTCCCGAAGAAACGGCGCCTATGCGGACCGCCCACGCGTGGCGTAGCGGCGGGCGCTCGGCGCGCCAATGGACGTCTCCGCTGCTCTTGGAGCAGGCCGTCAGTTGGCCACCGGCCCAAGGCGATCGACAGCCAGCCCATAGGCCCACATGGCCGCGAGCATCGCTGCCACGAAGGCCAGCGCCGTTGGCGCTAGCGTCGTGACCGACACGATGGCGGGACCTGGGCAGAAACCCGCCATGCCCCAGCCCACTCCGAAGAGCGCAGCGCCCAAGAGCAGCCGACGATCGATCCTAGTCTCGAGCGGCAGCGCAAACGATTGCGCGAACCGCGGCCGCCGCTGCGATTTCGTCCGGCGGGCGAAGACGAAATGCACCCCGACGGCGCCGGCCATGACGAGCAGAAGACTAGGATCCCAGGCGCCGGTTACGTCCAGGAATCCGATGACCTTCGAAGGCCGAGTCATGCCGGAAAGGCCGAGACCAACGGCGAACACCACCCCGGCAACGAACGCCACGACGTCGGTCCGCTTCATTGCGCCGCTCCCATCACGTGCCGCACGACGAAAACAGTCATCGCTCCGGTAGCCACGAATGTGATCGTCGCCGCGAGGGACCGGCCCGAGAGCCGGCTCAAGCCACACACGCCGTGACCGCTCGTGCACCCGCGGCCGATCCGAGTGCCAAAGCCCACGAGCAAGCCGGCGATGACGGCGACCGGTATCGACACGGGCGCCGCAGCAAACGACGAGGGGCGAAAGACGAGCAGCGCGAGTCCGCCGGCGAGCAGACCGGCGACGAACGTCGCGCGCCACGAGGTCTCGTCGGAGCGCGGGCGCATGAGCCCTCCGACGATACCGCTGATGCCCGCAACGCGTCCGTTGAGGAGGAGGAGCATCGAGGCGCTGACGCCGATGAGCGCTCCCCCAGCGAGGGCGGGCCCGGGGGTGAAGCCAGTCACGAGCTAGTGCGCGGCTCCGGGGCCCGTGTTGCGGTATTCGAAGAGTCGGTTACCCGTCGCGCTGAAGGGTCTACCCGAAGTGGCGGCGGCAGCCCACGGAGCCACCAGCATGATGTGCGCGCCGAGGAGCGACTCGCGGATGACCGCCTGGCCATTGGCGGGCGTTCCGCTGTTGTCCCAAGCGCGCCCCAAGTAGGCGACACCGGACGCCGTCCCCGACTGCGCCGTCAAGCTGCTGCCGATGACGAGGAACCCATAGTTATTGCTCGTCACGGTGCTGGGGGCCAGCATCGCCCCTCCGGCGCCGCCCGATCTCCGGCTGCTCAAGTAGTTGATGGTGCAGGCGTCGAGCACGGCCGTCGCACGGCCAAAGATGAAGTCGGTGTCGCCCTCGATGAAGCTGTTTTTGACATACACCCGCGAGACCGTGGTCACGCTCGCCGTATGAAGGAAGAAGGTGTCTTGAAACCCGTGCAGGCGGATGTTTTCGTAGACTTGCTTGTCAGCCTGCGTCATCAGAGCCACGGCCTGGAAGGTACCGTTCGGGCTCGCGAAATCGTTCGAGATCGTGAGGTTCTTGGCCTGAAAGCCGTCGGCGAACGCCATGAGAGTGGCTGTCGCGAACGTTCCTGTTCCTGTCGGAGCGCACGGATTCGGCTTCGTGATCGCGGTCGCCTGGTTGTTGAAAACGATGGTGACGAGAGACGCATCGCTGCTCGCGCCGTAAAGGGTAATCGGGGGTGCGCTTGCGCTCACGCACACGGGCTCGCGATACGTCCCGGGCTTGACGAGGATGTACGCCCGAGAGGATCCCGTCGCCGCGCTGATGGCGGCCTGCACCGTCGTGTGTGTGCCCGTCCCGTCGGCCGCGACGGTGAAGGTCGGCGTCCACCCGGCGGGATCGCCTAGCCCCGAGGTCGGATTCCAATTGTCGGTGACGAGAGCGCCGGCCTTCGAAGTGCCCTGGGCGAGATAGTTGAGGATCGTGTCGGTGGCGGCTTGCGCGTCAGTCAACTGCGGGCGCGTCGCGGTGCTCGGTGCGTTCGGACCGGCCTCGATCGACGCGTCCGGACCCCCGGTGCCGCCGGAGCCCCCATCCGAAGACCCGCTCCCACCGCTGCTGGCCCCGGTGCTCGCGTCGGCGGCGCCGCCACTGCTCGCCCCGGCGTCGGTTCCTGCGCCGGCGCCACTGCCGCCTCCTTGACCGCTGCCCCCGGTGCTCCCGCTCGCGCTGCTACCGCTGCCGCCGGCACCGCCGCTGCTTCCGCTCGCGCCGCCGCTGGCGGCCGCGCCGCTGCCTCCGGCAGGCGTGCCGCTGCTGCCACCCCCACTGCTCGCAACCGTCCCGCTACCGCTGCTGGTGCCGCTCGAGGCGGAGCCACCGGGAGAGCCGTCGCCGCTGCAGGCCAGCGGCCCGACGACCGCCGCTAGGAAACAAGCCGCCGTCACCGAAAAGCTACGTCTCACCATGAGGTGACCTCCTCGACTGGAACGCATCGCGCGTCCGCTTCTTCACCACGGCGCACCCTACATTTTCTTCGCGGGCGGGGCGAGGCGCGGAAAGGAGAGCACGGACGCCTGTCGCGCTAGGCCGCAATTGTGCAGTCCAGCGGACACCGACTCCGTAGCGCACCGCGTTGGCAGCCGCGCGGTCACCCCGGTCGAGCAGCTCCGTAAGGACGGCCAGGGCATCAGCGCTCGCGAACCAGTGACCCGGAGCCGCGCCACGGATCCGTGTCACCGCGGAACGAGATCCGCTGATTGTCGTCGGAGAGGCTCGCCTTGGTGGCGAACACCGCGGTCCCCACGTCGGGCGATTGAACGGTGAAGTAAGGGCCGGCGGCGTCGACGATTTGGTAGGGGCGGGCGACGTGGAACGTCGGCGAATCAGCGTAGAGGCGCCCCCGGTCGAACCGCACGATCATCGTCCCCAGCTGCCCTGCCAGCAGCGCGTTGAACATCGGATCGGCAGCGACCTCCGGTCGGAAGTCGATCAGTCGCCATGATCCTTGTAAGCGAAGGTCGATGGAGGTCAGCTCGCGCGCCTTCGCGGCCGCCGACTCGGCCGACGAAGACGAGGAAGAGGCACCGCACGCGACGAGCATCCCGGAGAGGAGCGCAACGCTCGACGCGCGGGCGGCGCACCGGCAGAATCGACGGAACCTGCTCATGCCCGAAATTCTAGTCGGGCGTCGGGCCTTCGCGACTCAATTCTTCCTCGTCCCGCCGGGTTGGGGTCGTTCTGCGCGCGCGCCCGTCATTGCAACGGGATTGGCCCCGGTCGGCCGGCGGGCGTGTCGTCGCCCGAATCGCGGTAACGACCCTCGAGATATTTCACGATCTCGCGTGATTCGAACATCGCGACGCCATGAACCTCGTCGACGAGATACGGCACTTGCATCTTTCCGACACGCTCGGCGAACGCAGCGCGCTTGGGGCTGCCACGCGCAAGATTGTGCAGAAGGTAAGGTAGCTCGAGCTGACAGAGCACTTCGCGGACGATCCGACAATACGGCGACGCCTCGTAGCTGAAGAGCTCGAGCAACTGGTCGGGCGCCTTCGAGGCCAGAGCGTGCTGACCCTTGGAGCGGCGTAGAAACGACGCGACACGGGACGTCGAATCCATGGCGACGCCGGCGCGAAGAGCGAGCGGGACGACGCCGTCGCCGTAATGCGAAAAGAGGTGCTCGACGATCGCGTCCGAATCGGTGAGCACGCGCTCGGCCCCGCCGTTCGGGTCGACCAGGAGCGGAACGGTGAATGTGCCCACGCGTTCGAGAAGCCGCGCTCGGAAGCGCGTGCCCCCTTCGGGGCAAGGGTGCACGATGGCGCTGAGATTGAGAATCGAGAGCGCTTCGCGCACCTTTCGAGAGAATGGGCAACCCTCGCGATCGTACAATTCGAAGAGCTTCGCCGGCCGGCTTCCGATGTGCGCCACGAACGCCCCGCTCCCAAGGCGGGCCATGGTAGCGGCCGTGGAGGTTGCGAAGTCGACCGCCTCCGCGATCGAATGGTTCTTCCTCCAAAGGAGCAGCGGCTCGAGCGAAGTGCCTGCGAGGCGAAGCGACGATTGCACCATGAAGGTGAGCTCATGCAATCTTGCTGCCGACGCGCTGTCGAGCGTGACACGCGATCGCGCAGGTCGTCAGTAGCTGCCGCTCGATCCACCGCCGCCCGAGGACCCTCCGCCCCCTCCAAAACCCCCGCCACCGCCGCCGAACCCACCGCCGCCGCCACCGCCGCCGAACCCACCGCCGCCGAACCCGCCGAAGCCTCCCCAGCGCCCTCCGGAGCGACCGAAAATTCGACGGACGAAAAAGAAGAGCCCGAGCACGAGGACGAGCCCGTAACCGACGAGCCGTGCGGGGGGCGTCGCCTCGGCCACGGGAGCCGCTGGAGCCGCCGGCGCGCCCGCCGTGAGGGCGCCGGCAATCGCGTCTATCCCGCCGGAGAGCGCTCCGCGCACGTCGTCGGCCTTCAGGCGTGGCTCGATGAGACGCTGGCGAATGTCGTCGGTCTGGAGATCGGTTAGCGCTCCCTCCAGACCCTTTCCCACCTCGATGCGGTCTCTCCGTTCGTTCGGCGCGATGACGACCAAAACGCCGTTGTCCTTGTTGCCCTCTCCCGGCTTCCACGTATTGAATGTGCGGTACGCGACGTCGTCGATCGATTCGCCGCCGAGCGACCCCGTCACGAGCACGTCGATCACGTTGCCCGTTCGTAGGCGAAAGGCCTCCATCTGGCGGTTCAACGCGTCGATGTCCTCGGGCCCCAGCTTGCCCGCCGTGTCGACGAGGTGTCCGTCCGCCAGCGGAGGGATCACGAACGCTGCCGCTGCAGGCCGCGCACGGAGCGCCGCGAGCGCCAGCAGCGCCACGACCACAAGCGAGGCTTGCAGCGCGCGAGCGCCTCGTCGGAGCATCAGAACTGCACCTTCGGCGCCTCTTGTGACGCCGGCGAGGCATTGAAATAGGTGCGCGCCTGGAACGGCTTGCCCGTAACCTTGTTGACGACCTGACCGCGGATCTTCCCGAGCTCCGTGTTGAAGTCGGACACGGCCGCGTTGTACTCCTCGCGCGCGCGGAGGATGCGGTTCTCGGTGCCCTCTAGCTGGATCTGGAGATCATGGTAGCTCTGGTTGGCCTTCAGATCGGGGTACTGCTCGTTGACGACCAGAAGGCGCGAGAGGGCGCCCGAGAGTTTGTTCTGTGCGTCCTCGAACGCCTTCATCTTTTGAGCGTCGTCCAGATCGCCGGCGTTGATCTGAATCCCCGTGGCCTCGGCCCGCGCGCGAGTCACCGCCTGCAGCGTATCCTCCTCGTGCTTGGCCGATCCCTTGACGGTGGAGACCAGGTTGGGCACCAGATCGGCGCGCCTCTGCAATTGCGCCTGCAAGTCGGCGAACTTCTGCTGGCACACCTGGTCTTTTTGAACGAGAACGTCGTAGCTCTGGCAAGCGGGAACCAGCGCCAGCACGCCGACCGCGAAGGTCGCGAGGAGGAGAAACAGCGGGGCTCGAATCATCGAACGAGAGTGTTGGGCGGAGGCACCCTCACCGCAATGCCGACCGCAGTCGTTTTTGGAAAAAAGGCGATCCGCCCCGTTGCGTGATTGCCTCACGACGCCACTTCGCCACACTCGTCTGACGCACTAACGCACTGGCGCGGCGCGGGCGGCGCTTTGCGGCGCTTTTTGCGGCGCTCAAGGAGGGACCGCACCCGAGCTCACGCTGAATCCAGGGCGCTGCATCACCGAGGAGAGGTCCACGGCCTCGAACTGGCTGCTGCTCACCGATTGCACCTGCGCGATGGTCGCATCCGCCCACGCGGCGCTGGGCTCGCCGGAGACATACATGTCCGATCCGCCATCGGCGAGGTACATGCCATAGGTCTTCAGCGCCTGCAGAATGGCTCGCGCCTGCACGCCGAACGTCGTCGGGATGCCGAAGCTCGCCTTGAGCCGGAAGAGCTGCCCCATCGGCGAAAGGTTGGGCGACGCAGAGCCGTTCGTCGTCAGGTGGCGCGCTGGCCAGACGTAAGCGCTTCGTATCTTGTTCGATTGAATGGTGAAGCGGAGGGCATGACGGATCGCGCCCGCGCTCGCCTCGTCGGCACGGAGAAGCAACGGCAAGATCGGAAATCCCGCCGCATCGGCCGACGTCCACCCCGCCGGTCGCAAATCGTTCGAGCGAAGATCGAACGTCGCCGAACCGAAGATGTCCCATCCCCCCCGCGGGTCCGGGTAAGAGTGATAGAGCTCCCAGAGACGGCAGGCATCGGCGTCGAGGAGCAGCATGTGATGATCGCCATACGGCTGGGTGGGATCGGCCACGATGCCCCCCTCGACGCGCGGAGACGCAGGAATTGGAAAGAGCGGCTGCGGCGCGGCCGACGCAAGACACGGGCTGACGATCGCGTGCGCGACGCCGATGGCGCAGTCGGCCTCCTGAGTGGGGTCCCAAGAGAGGCTCGTATCGGCGGAGGCGTAGCGGGCTCCGAGCCACGGCGTCGACGAGCCGTGAACGATGTCGTACGGAATACCGTAATAGGTCGGACTGGCCGCGTCGACAGTGGCGCCTAGGTCCAAATGCAGATTGTGAACGCCGATGCTCGTCAGAAATGCAACCGAGCTGGGATGGACCGAGAGCGTGTCGATCGGAGTATTGAACACGTGATTGCTCGGCAAGATGGGGCAACCGGCGATGACCGGAGCGCTTCCCGCCGGTGCCGGGCCGTCCGGTTTGCTTCCCCCTTCGACTCCAATCGGCCCCGCGCCGTCGGGCCCGCCGGTCGCTGCCCCGCTCGACGTCGCAGCCGCTTCGGACTCTTTCGCGGCGTCGAGGGTCTGCGGGCCGCCTTCCGTCGAGCTCCCTTCGGGAGATGCTCCGCACCCCAAAGAGCTGCCAACCAAGACCACCACCGCTTGGACGATGCGCCTTCGCATTCATCACCCTGCCACGGGACGCTGCCAGGCCGCCATGCGTTGGCGAAACCTGAAGGCGACAGTGTGTGTGGTGTATTGAAATTCTTAGCTCGAACCCCCGAGCAGCCGGCGGTCGCGCGCGAGCTGTTTGGCGGCCTTGTGCTTTTCGAAACACTCGCCACAACGCCATGCAGCGCGAAAGCTCCCGTCAGGCATACGCTCGCGAGTCAGGCGCCACCCCATGGAGCTCGTGAGCGTGTGGTCTTCGCTCTTCTCTGGCGAGAGGGCTCCGCAGTCGACGCAGGTTTCTCGTTCGTGCATGGCTGACGGCTTCGGTCGATGAAGGCCTGGCCCCGGCATTCGTAATCGAAGAGAAGCCAGGGGCCCAGATGAAGCAA
The DNA here is from genome assembly GCA_963787925.1 of uncultured delta proteobacterium. Taxonomy (GTDB): domain Bacteria; phylum Myxococcota_A; class Polyangia; order Polyangiales; family Polyangiaceae; genus Palsa-1150. Next base: position 404,889 of record CAWBEN010000009.1, on the reverse strand, counting down.
AGCAGCGCCCAAGTCGTCCGTCCACCACAAGTGCCTTCCCGAGTGCGTGGAACGTGCAATCCGTCGGGCAGGGCAGGCCCACCTCGACGCGCGACGCGGTGGGTTATTCTTGGCAGGCTCGGGGCATCGGGGGCTTCGGAGGTCGTCGGTCAATCAACTGAGCCCGCACTTGGCGCCGCCTGGGTCCGCGCCGTCAGCGCGATGCGCCTTCGCACCGGATCGACGCCGAGGACACGGACCTTGATCGTCTCCCCCACACTGACCACCTCGTGCGGATCGCGCACGAAGCGATCGGCGAGCTGCGACACGTGCACCAACCCGTCCTGGTGAACGCCCACATCGACGAAGGCGCCGAACGCGGTCACGTTCGTGACAACGCCTTCCAGCTCCATTCCCAGCGTGAGATCTTCGAGCTTTCGTACGTCGCAGCGGAAGGCTGGCGCGACGAACTCCTCGCGGGGATCCCGACCAGGCTTGACCAGCTCCGCCCGAATGTCGTCGAGCGTCAAAGCGCCCACGTCACCGGTGGCGTACTGCGACCACGCAATCGCCGCGACGGCGTCGGCCCGTCCGACGAGCTGCTCGAGCCTCATTCCGTTCTCGGCCGCGATTCGCGCGACGAGCGCGTAGCGCTCCGGATGAACGGCGCTGTCGTCGAGCGGATGCGACCCGCGGATCCGAACGAAGCCGGCGCACTGCTCGAACGCCTTTGGTCCGAGGCCCTGCACGTCGAGCAGTTCCTTCCGGCTCCGAAAGGCACCGTGCCGTTCGCGATGCTCCACGATTCGCCTCGCGAGTGATGCGCCCAAACCTGCCACGTGCGTCAGGAGGGGCGCGCTCGCCGTATTGAGCTCGACACCGACCGCGTTGACGCAGCTTTCGACGACTTCGCCGAGCTTGCGCTTCAGGAGAGCTGGGTGAACGTCGTGCTGGTATTGGCCCACGCCGATGGCCTTCGGGTCGAGCTTCACGAGCTCCGCCAGCGGGTCCTGCAGGCGCCTTGCAATCGAGACCGCGCCCCGCACCGTCACATCGAGGCTCGGAAACTCCTCGCGCGCGAGGTCGCTCGCCGAGTAAACGCTCGCGCCCGACTCGCTCACGCTCACGACCAGAGCTGGCGCCCCGACGGCCTTCGCGACGTCGCGACAGAAGTCCGCCGTCTCACGACCGTGCGTACCATTGCCGACGGCGATCGCGTAAGGCGCAAACTTCGCGAGAAGGCCCTCGAGCGTTTTCCTCGCATGAGCGAGCGCGGCGTCGCCCGACACAAGATGCATGACCGCGTGGTGCAGCAGCCTGCCGGTGTCGTCGACGGCGACGCACTTGCATCCGGTCCGCTGCCCCGGATCGATTCCGAGCACCGGCTTTCGACCTAGCGCCGGCTGGAGAAGCAGGCGACGCAAGTTCTCGGCAAAGACGGCGACCGCCTCCCGATCGGCCGCATGCTTCATTTCGCCCCTTATTTCCGTCTCCAGGCTCGGCAAGATGAGACGGCTCATGGCGTCTTCGATCGCCGCGGCCAGCTCGCCGGCAAACGGCGAAGACGGCCTGAGCTTCGCCAGAGTCGCTATCCGGCCGGCAAGCGCGGCCTCGTCGACCCTGATCGACGCTCGGAGAATGCCCTCGTTCTCGCCGCGACAAATGGCCAGGTAGCGGTGCGAAGGCATGGCCCGAACCTTCTCGCTGAACCCGTAGTACATTTCGAATTTGGTCGGTTGCCCGGCTTTGCCCTTCGCCGGCTCCGCGGCCAACGTCCCCTCGTTCAAAAAAACGCGGCGAACGGCGGCGCGCACGTCGACTCGCTCCGCTAGGAGCTCGGCAACGATGTCTCGTGCACCGGCCAGCGCGCTCTTGGCGTCGGCGACTTGCCTTGCCTCGTCGACGAAACGAGAAGCGTCGCGCGCAGGCGCCCCCAAGGACGGTTGCGCCAGGACGATGAGGGCAAGTGGCTCCAGCCCTCGCTCCCGCGCCAGCATCGCGCGCGTCCGGCGTTTGGCTTTGAACGGAAGATAAAGGTCTTCCAGGGCCGACTTGACCGAGCACGACTCGATTTGCGCCTTGAGCTCGGGCGTGAGCTTGCCCTGCGACGCAACCTCGGAGAGGACCACCCGTCGCCGCGCGTCGAGCTCCGAGCAATAGGCGCTCTGCTCCTCGATCTTGCGGATTTGCACTTCGTCGAGGCCACCCGTCTGCTCTTTTCGGTACCGACTGATGAATGGAACCGTGGCGCCCTCGGCGAGCAAGCGAACGACCGCCCTGACCGCGGCGATCGGGAGGCCGGCCTCCGCCGCGACGCGGACGGAAGGATCGAATGTGCCATCGGTCATGAGACCGATTGCCTAGCATGGGACTCGCATGCCCCCGGCGCGCCTCCACGTGGTCGATGGAACCTACGAGCTCTTCCGCGCCCACTTCTCCAAGCGTCCCGGGCACCGCGATCGCGAGGGCCGAGACGTCAAGGCCACGCTGGGTGTCGTTTGGTCGATGCTGGCGCTTCTGCGCAGCACCGAAGAGCGCGTGACGCACGTGGCGATAGCGTTCGACAACCCCATTCGCTCCTTCCGAAACGACCTGTTCGAGGGCTACAAGAGCGACGAGGGCGTGCCTCACGAGCTGCGTGCGCAGTTCGACTTGGTCGAGCGCGCGATGGCCGCCATCGGCGTCGTGGTCTGGTCGATGAACGCGTGGGAGGCCGACGACGCGCTTGCGACAGCCGCGGCCCGATGGTCCGAGGAGGTCGACGAGGTACGAATCTTGACGCCGGACAAAGATCTCGGCCAATGCCTGCGCGGTTCCCGGGTGGTTCAGGTCGATCGCATGCGAAGGCGCGTCATCGACGAGGAGGCGTTCGTCTTGGCGCGCGGCTTCTCACCCGCCAGTGTCCCCGACTACCTCGCGCTCGTCGGCGACACCGCCGACGGAATTCCTGGCGTACCTGGGTTCGGCGAGAAGACTGCGGCCACCCTTCTCCGCGACTACCGACACGTGGAAAACATCCCACCGCAAGGAGCTGGTTGGAGCTCGAGCATTCGAGGGGCAGCCAAGCTCGCCGCCACCCTCTCGTCCAACATCGAACGCGCGCTTCTCTATCGTCGGCTGGCGACCTTGGTCCTCGACGTGCCGCTGCCGCAGTCGCTCGACGACTTGCGATGGGGAGGAATACCGACGGCGGACTTCGAGCGTTGGTGCGACGCCTTGGACGCTCCGGAGTCGCTGCGCGATTATGCCGCTTCCGGTCCCCCACCGCGGGCCCCGGCTACGGGCTCGGACGGTCCCGAGCGTTGACCGCCGACGCGTGCGGCGCGCGCGGAGGCCGTGCCGCTCAGCCGTGGGCTATCGCTCCCTGATCCCGACGCGCATCAACCAATCGCGTCTCGGCGTCGTAGTCGGGGTTCGCGAGGGAGATGTCGCCCGCCTGGCGAACGAGGGCCAGAGCAAGCTCGCGCTGTCCGCGTTCCTCGAAGATCCTCGAGAGGAGGTCGATGCCCTCGGCCTGTCCGGGGAACTCACCTACTCTCGGTACATCTCCCGCTACATCGCCGCGAGGATTCGTTTCATGCCCACGGTCATTCGAGGCTCCTTCGTCGAGCGGAGACCGTCGTTCTCTTGATGAACGAGCTGCCGTCCGGGCGGCAGCCTCTTTTACTTCGAGCGAACGGGCTCCCCGGCGACCGGGAGCCTCATTTCGTATTGTAGAGGGTGCTCCCGGGCGGCCGGCGGCCCTTTTTTCAGCTACCAAAGGCGCTCCCGGGCAGGCGGCGGCCTCCTTTTCTACGATGCAAGGCGCTCCCCGGCGGCCGGCGGCCTCATTTCCAGTCGTCCCTGAGGCTCCCGGGCGGCCGGCGGCCTCATTTCCAGTCGTCCCTGAGGCTCCCGGGCGGCCGGCGGCCTCATTTCCAGTCGTCCCTGAGGCTCCCGGGCGGCCGGCGGCCTCATTTCCAGTCGTCCCTGAGGCTCCCGGGCGGCCGGCGGCCTCATTTCCAGTCGTCCCTGAGGCTCCCGGGCGGCCGGCGGCCTCATTTCCAGTCGTCCCTGAGGCTCCCGGGCGGCCGGCAGCGGCGCTTCCTCGAATCAAAGGCGCACCCTCGCTCGACGAGCGACGGTGCGTGCTTTCCGCGCAGCACTTCGGAGCACGAACGGAGCGCTGCCTCGAGGACCGTCTCGTTCTGAGGAGCCCGTCCGAGCTGCGAGCCGATGTGATCACCGTGGGAAGCTCGAGCTCCCTGACGCGCATCGACGATCGCCTCTCGGCGTCGCAGTCGGGGTTCGCATGGGCGATGTCGCACGCCTGGCGAAGGAGGTCAGAGAGCAAGTTCGCCGCTGTCCGCGCGCCTCGCAGCTCATCGAGAGGAGGTCGTCTCCTACCGCCGCGTCACCCCACGCTCGCAACGCCCAGTTTCGTCGCTCGAAAGGCCATGGACCGCACCGCGGGATCGTCACGCGGACTGCGCTGCGCTACACAGTGACCCCCTCCGCCGCTCACCGTACCGCGACGCAGTCCTCGTGGCGGTGGCCGAATCGACCAAGCGATGCAGCGACTCCTGGAATCCGCGCGACGAGCAAGCCTGCCGGGCATCTGGTCGCAGGGCGTGCGGCTGGCGCGCGACAACGCGGTCACACGGGCGAGCGCGGGCAAGGGTGAGGTCACCTTCCGTGTGCGCACCCCGGGACACGCGATCGCGCCCACGGTGACGCTGTACTCGGAGGAACAGGAGTGGTCCTGCGACTGTGGAGGCAAGGTCGATCCATGCGCCCACGTGGCCGCGGCGGTCATTGCCGCCGCGGCTCCCGGCGGCGTCTCCGAATCCACCGGCGCGCATGCGGTGGAATCAGGTTCGCCTCGGCTCGTTTATCGCCTGGCCACGAAGGGCAAGGTCCTGACGCTTTCGCGGTTCATCGTGCACCCCGACGGCCGTGAGGAGCGGTTCGCTGGCTCCCTCTCGTCGGACGTCGCGCGAGCGCGCCTCCCCGTGGGGGTCGTCCCGACGCACGAAGATCTGCGCCTGGATCGCATCCTGGGCTTCCCAGCGCGCGAAATCGTGCCAGTTGCCCGCGTCGGCGACGTGCTTGGCGCGCTCGTGGGTGCAGATGTCACCTATGCAGGCTCAAAGGTGACGATCTCGAGCGACCCTGTCTTTCCACGCGCCCTGGTCGAGGACGCGCCCGGCGGGGGCTTCGTGCTGCGAATCGAACGAGACGCTGCCATCAGCGAGGTCGTGGCCATGGGGGTCGCGCGCTGCGGCCAGACACTGCGCCCGCTGGGCGAGACGGCGATCACGGGCGAATCGCTGGAACGGCTACCGCTTTCGCGCACGTTCCGGGCGCAGCACCAGACGGAGCTCGTGACCGACGTCCTTCCCGAGCTCGAGAAGAAGCTCGCCATCGTGGTGATGACGAAAAAGCTCCCACGCAGGGAGACCGCGACGCGCCCGCGCATCTCCATGGACCTCTCGCATCGAGGTCACACGCTTTCGGTCCTTCCCACGCTCGTCTACGGCGATCCGCCGCTTGCGCGCGTAGACGGCGACGCGTTCGTGCTCGTCGGCAACGACATCCCCGTCCGCAGAATAGAAGACGAGCGAACGATTCTGCGGCGCTTGCGCGATGAGCTGAATCTCGTCCCGGGCAGGCGCGTGGATCTCGACGGCTCCGATGCCATCCGGTTCGCGGCCAAGCTCCGCGGCTGGCAGCAGACCATCGGAGATGGAGCCCACGCGACGGTCTTCGACAACCGTCCCCTCCATCCGCGCCTCGCATTCGAGGGCGGCGTCTTCGAATTGACGTTCGAATGCGAGCCGCAGTCCGGCGATTGCACGGGGCAGCCGAAGTTCGCCGATGCCGCAACGGTGATCCGCGCCTGGCGAGACGGGCTCGACCTCGTCCCGCTCGAAGGCGGTGGATGGGCACCGCTCCCCGCCGAATGGCTCGCGCAGTACGGGCACCGCGTCGCGGATCTTTTGGCGGCGCGGGATTCCGAGGGAAAGCTGCACCGCGCGGCGTTGCCGGAGCTCGGCGCGCTTTGGGGAGACCTCGACGCCCCGAAGCCCTTGATCCTGGACAAGCTGACGCCGCTCCTGGGCGGCTTCGAGGGGATTCCTCGGGCGAAGCTCCCGGAGGGGTTGAATGCCAACCTCCGCGGGTACCAGGAGCACGGGCACGATTGGCTCGTGTTCCTTCGTGACGCCGAGCTCGGCGCGGTCCTCGCGGACGACATGGGGCTCGGCAAGACGCTGCAGACCATCTGCGCCCTACGCACACGCACTCTCGTCGTGTGCCCGAAGAGCGTCGTCTACAACTGGGTCGACGAAATAGCCCGTTTTCGCCCGGGACTGCGCACTGCGATTTACCACGGAGCGAGGAGGGAGCTCGACCCAGAAGCACACGTCACGCTGACCACTTACGCTCTCCTTCGACTCGACGCCGACCGGCTCGCGTCCGAAGCGTGGGACGCCGTGGTGCTCGACGAGGCGCAGGCCATCAAGAACGAGACCAGCCAGACCGCGCGCGCAGCCTTTGCTCTCCGGGGGAACTTTCGCGTCGCGCTGAGCGGGACGCCGATCGAGAACCGGCTGGAGGAGCTCTGGAGCGTGATGCACTTCGCGAACCCAGGGTTGCTCGGCGGTAGGAGCGATTTCCAGGAGCGCTACGCGATCCCGATTGCGAACGGCGATCCCTCGGCGGCGGCACGCCTTCGCACGAAGATACGCCCGTTCGTCCTCCGACGAATGAAGCGCGACGTTCTGCCCGAGCTACCGCCCCGTACCGACGCCGTTCTCCACGTCGAGCTCGACGAGGTGGAGCGCAGCATTTACGACGCCGTCCGCGTCGCGACGCAGAAGGAAGTGGTAGCGAAGCTCGCGCAAGGTGGCGGCGTCCTCGCCGCGCTGGAAGCGCTCCTCCGTCTGCGCCAAGCGGCGTGTCACCCCGCGCTCGTGCCCGGCCAAGAAGCGGTTACGTCGTCCAAGATCGAGCGCCTGCTCGACGCGCTCGGCGAAGCGACGGCCGACGGCCACAAGGCCCTCGTTTTTTCTCAGTGGACCAGCCTCCTCGATCTCGTGGAGCCCCACTTGGTGGCTGCCGGGATACCTTTCACACGCCTCGATGGCTCGACGCGCGATCGCGCGGGTGTGGTGGCCATGTTCCAGAATGCGTCTGGCCCCCCGGTGATGCTCGTCTCGCTGAAGGCTGGCGGCACGGGTTTGAATCTCACTGCTGCGGACCACGTCTTCTTGTTCGACCCGTGGTGGAATCCCGCCGTGGAAGATCAGGCTGCCGATCGCGCACATCGCATCGGGCAGGAACGACCCGTCATGGTGTACCGGATGGTCGCGAAAGACACGGTCGAGGAGCGCATCTTTTCATTGCAGCAAAAGAAGCGCGCGCTAGCTGAGGTCGCGCTCGGCGGAGCGGCGGGCGCGGCGGGCGGTGTCTCGCGGGAGGACCTGCTCGCCCTGCTCGAGTGACGCCGGGGACAGGTGCTGGCATGTCATCGTCCCGTAGATTGATCAAGCGCACGGCGGCGATCTTCGACGAGCGAACGCTCGACGAGCTGGCCATTCTCGACGAGCGTTCTTTTGCGCTTGTGCCGATTTATGGCCACTTGAAGGCGATCCTTCGCGAAGACGGATACGTGTTTCGCGTTCTGCCTCGAGGGGGCTCGGCGCGATGGGATCGCGCTCTGTTTCTCAATCTCACGTACTGGGGTGGCCTCGGCGGCGATGTCCTCGAGAGCCGTCGGGTCGCCGCCGACGTGATCACGCACGCGGCCTGGCATCACCTCGCCGCGCGCGCCTTCGCCGGCGGCCCGCCTTCTGCGGAAGCGCTGCTGCTCGGAGAGTCCATCGCGAGCGCCTTCGACGTGTACTTGGTCGGACACCTGCTTCGGCACGCGCCGCGTTCGTCGTTTCTCGAGACGCAGGTGCCCGCAATGGCCGAGGCGGCGAGCGCGGCAGGCCTGGGGGGTCGTGCCTTCGAGACGCTGCTACGAGGGATTGCCGCCGATCCCGAGCGCTCGTTCGCGGACTTGCGTCGGCTACTGTACGACGCGACCAAGGCCCTCGTCGCTTGCAAGGACGCTAGCCAGGGAATGGCAGCGCTGGCGCGCTTCGACGCACATCGCTTCGGGCCGCTGCTGCATCACTATGAGCTGTCGAACTGGGTGCTCCATACCCGCGCCCACGCCAAGGGGGTTTTTGGAACGGACCCCCGGGCGCGAGCCCTAGACGCTGCGCTTCGTCGCCAGTCGGCTCCGCTCGCGTGGCTGACGTCCAAGTGGGTGACGCCGCGACGCGCCGGCCTACGAGATCGGCGCGCAGGACGACGTGCGGGCGATTGACACTGGACGTCCGGCGTGGCGGGGCCAGACGTGGCGCACGGGTCTTTCATTTCAGGGGCAGAGCACGTCCACGTTCGGCGCATTCGGTGTGCCCAGAAAGCCCGGAAACCAGGAGGCCGTCGAGAACTGCCAAGCGGACCAATCCGACCTCCTAATCTCAGCGCAGTTGCTTGGAAAGGAAAGCGAGGCGCCGATCATTGGCGCGATGGCAGGGAACGTCAGTGAATCGATGATGACGTCGTTGATTCGCAGCGTGACGGTGCCGCCCTTGTTGCGAAGAACGTCGCCGGACCTACCGCCCCATGCCACGACCGTGCCGGGGATGTCGTGGTTCAGCGCGGTGTTGGTGGAGTCCGCCACGACGAACGTTCCTTGGGCCGGTAGCCAGGAATCGTCGACGATGTCGAAGGTGCGGACCTTGGCCCCGCTGGTCGCGTCACCGTGAAGACCGCGAAGATTGAGCGCACACTGGCGTGCGCTACGCACTTCGAGCCATTCGCCGTAGTCACCCGTGCCTGCGACCGATTGAATCATCAGTTCGTCCATGACGAGGTCGCCCGCCCCTAGGGACGGTGTGCACGCCCCGGCGGGCTCCGCATCGACGGACGGGACTACGGCTCCCGAGGGGGGCGGATCAATCGGAGCCTCTGTCCCGACGTCGTTCTCGCGAAGGAGATCGGCCTCAGGGGACGAGGTGAGATCCAGCGTGGCGGTTTCATCGGCCATGGCGGCGGCGTCGTCGTCGCTCACGAGGGCGACTCCAAACGAGGCGTCGCCCTGTTCGAGATCGGGCGCGGCATTCGTGGTCGAGTGATGCGCTTCTTGCGGTGCGCACCCAAGGGACGGGGCGAGCAGCATCATCGCGCCGCGAAGAAGGACGGAGAAGACAGCGGCCGCGAGGCAGCAGGTGGAGCCAACGATTGCGCGCATCGCATCGCAGTGAGCACGCGTCGTACCGTTTTTCCGAACCCGGCATTTCGCCCACTTGGCCTCGGCCCGACCTGTTCCGGACCCTTACCGGGCTGTCTCTGGACGGTCCTTCTGTCCGCTCGTTTCGATGCGACCGAGCGGCTCCCGTGCGCTTCGTACGAAAAACACCTACGCCCTCGGTGGCAAGTCCTCGCAGTACGAATGCGAATGGACTCGGGCGGCTGCCCGCAAGGAAGGGCCGCTCGCTACGTCGCCGCGATGCCTATGGGGCATGCCACGCCCGTTCCGCCGGCTCCGCAGTAACCCTCCGGATTTTTCGCGAGATATTGTTGATGATGATCGTCGGCATAGTAGAACGCACCCGCCGGGCCGATCTCGGTCGTAATCGCGCCGTGCCCCGTAGCGGTGAGCCTCTCCTGATAGGCACTGCGAGACGCCTCCGCCGCGCGCTTCTGCGCTTCGTCGCTCGTGCAAACGGTCGAACGGTATTGGGTCCCGATGTCGTTACCCTGACGCATTCCTTGGGTCGGATCGTGGTTTTCCCAAAATATTCGCAGGAGCTCTTCGAACGAGACCTTTGACGGATCGAAGATGACCCGAACCACCTCGGCATGCCCCGTCCTGCCGGAGCACACCTCGCGGTAGGTCGGGTTGGGCGTTGACCCTCCCGCGTAGCCGACCTGTGTCGAATAGACTCCCGGTGTCTCCCAAAACTTCCTCTCGGCCCCCCAAAAGCACCCCATCCCGAAGGCAGCCGACTGCATCCCGGCCGGGAAGGGTGGTTGCATTGGCGCATCGAGAACGAAGTGTCGCTCGGAGACGCTCGTCTCTTCGGAACGTCCAGCGATGGCTTCGCTCGCGGAAGGGACGGTCAACTTCTGGGGATGGGAGAACCACACGCCCGCAAGCATGCCACCGTTGACGGCGGCGCGCCTATCTCAACGAACCCCGCGATGCCTTCGACACGATAGAAAGTTCCAGCACGGCTTCTCGAGAGGACGCGCGGCGAAGAAGGGTGGCGGCATTTCTGAGCGCTCCTCTTCGATTTGCGGCGGACGCGCAGAGATTTGTTCTGTAGGGTTTGAGCTCAACGAGCGTCTAAAAAAAATGCTGCCCTCCCGACCCATCAGTCTACTTTTGGCCACCGCGCTTACCGTCGCTGCCGGCGCTGCTACAGCGGCAGACCTCACCCCCCTCGGCAAGTGGATGAAGCCCAACATGGGCGCGCCCCTTGCCGGGCAAGACTTTCCTACGCTGCAAAAGAGCCTGGAGCTCGTGTCGGCAACGACGCCCCCCGGCGACTATCCGCAGTGGGCGAGCATTGCGAAAGCAGGGGCCGCCGCGGCGGCGAAGCAGGATCTCGCCGGCGTAAAGGCGGCCTGCAAGCAATGCCATGACCCCTACAAAGCAAAGTACAAGAAAGAGTTTCCGACGCGCGCGTTCCCATGACCCGCTAGGCGTTCGATCGGCCGGCGACGGCTGCGTGCGGTGACCGTGGTTCCTCGACCGTCGTTCCTCGGCGGAGCTTCCCCGCGCGCGCCTAAGATGCGACGCGACCTCGGTGACGAGAGCTCTGGCTTGGGTGCGCACTCCGTCCAACGCGGAAGCCGTGATAAGCACTCCCTGCCATGACGCGCGCCAGCAGCCATTCGACGGCAGGTCTCCTCGTGCTTGCGCTCGGCGCCGCGCTTTGTGCCTGCGACGAGAAAAAGGCGACCGAGACGCCCAAGTCCGACGCCGGCACCGCCAAGTACTCCAGCGCGGACCCGAAGCTCGAAAGGGCGCTGCAGGCGGCGGCTTCCGCGTCCGCCGCCTCGGAAGGTGGTCCACCGCCGGACGGGATTTTCCCCGCCGGCGCCGCGGACCAACGTCATCTCAAAGGCGTACCGACCAAGGTGGACCTCGTCGGCGACGGGAGTGAACCGCGCATCAGCCTCTTTGCAGCGGCGGACGCGGGCGACGCTGCGCGAGCGAAGTCCTACGGACCCGCGCTGCTCGAGCTTGGAATGCAGATGGGGCCGCGCGTCGCGATGCCCACCGTCGACTTCGGCTTGGCCATCGGCCCCGCAAGGAAGGACGAGGGCGCTGGCGATTGGATCGTGGCCGAAGTGAAACGAGCCGTTCCGGCCAAGGAGCAGCCCGGTCAGCTCCCCGCGGGCAGCGATCGCGACATCGCGTCGCTCACCGGCACGTCGCTCAAATTGAAGGTGACCCCCGAAGGGCTCGAGAGCGAGGTCGACGTGCAACTCGGAAAGGGCTGCCGACCCGAGCTCGAACGAATCGCCGTGAGCGCGGCGGAAGCCCTCGTTTTTGCAACGGTGCCGGTGCCGCTCAAGCCCGTGGGCGTCGGAGCGCAGTGGATCGCAGAATCGCGGATGCCTGTGGGGGGGCTAGACGCGATCACCTATTCGGCCTACCGGATAAAAAGCATCGAAGGCGATCGCGTACGCTTGGAGCTGAAGGTCAAGGCGTATGCGTCCAGCAAGGACGTTGCGTTGCAAGGGGTTCCAAAGGGCGCCACCCTCGAACAGTTCGAGGGCAGTGCGCAGGGCGAGATGGAGCTCGTGCGCGGCGAGTCGCTGGCGCGGAAGTCGACGGTGCAACAGCGTCTCGTGATGGTCTTCCTTGCGCCGGGAGGCACGCCAACTGGTTCCCCGGCCGGCCAGCCGGGAGACCCAAGACAACCAGCCGGAAACATGCTGACGGCGCAGATTCAGAGCCAGGCCACTCTGGTTCGAGGCGAGGACCTTCGCGCCGCTACGAGGCAGCCGTAACACGGGAGAAACACCGCCGCGAGACACCTCGACCGACCGAGAGCTCCGCGCCGGAAAGCAAGCCAGACGCTTGGCGTCGGGCTACACTAGCCACCGAAATCGGGCCGCACATGAAGATCACCTGCCAGTCCTGCAACTCGAAATACAACGTCGCCGACGAAAAGGTCCAGGGAAAGACCGTCAAGATCCGCTGCCGCAAGTGCGGGTCGACGATCGTCGTTCATGGAGCGGCATCCGCGTCAGCCAACGGATCCGCGCCCGTTCCGGAAACGGCTCCTCCCCCGATCCGCAAGGAAGACGCCCAATGGCACGTCAACGTGGCGGACAACGACCAGCGGACGATGTCACTGGCCGAGCTCGTGGACGCGTTCCAAACAGGGCTCGTGAACACCGACACATTCGTTTGGACCGAAGGAATGGACGACTGGAAAGTGCTCTCGGAGGTCGAGGCGGTGGTCGGTGCGTCGCGCAAGGCGCCTGCAACGGACGCCGTTGCGGGCGCGGCGCACGCCGTCGACGTCAGCTCCCGGACGCAAACAGCGCCGACCGCCGAGGCGTCGAACAGCGTTGGGAACGCCTCTGAAGTGCCAACGGCTGAACTCACACGGGAACCCGCCGGGGCCTACGGCGTCCCGTTTGCGGGCGAAGCGATCGCCGCCGGGACACCGGAGCCCCGTCGCGCCGCGGTCGTCAAGCGAGAGGCGCGTGCGCGGGACCTCTTCGGTACGAACGTGGGCGAGGACATGCAGACCAACGCCCAGGCTGCCGCCGCCCTCCTCGCGCCCCCTGCGCCGCTCGAAGACGGAAGGCTGACCGGCCAGCGAAACGAGAACTCCGTGCTCTTTTCGCTCGAAGTTCTGACCAAGAGCGCCGAGCAACGTGCGCCTCAGGAGAAGAGCTCGATCAAGGATGATTCAGGGATCATCGATCTGAAGGCGCTTGCCGCCAAGGCGGAATCGATGCGACCTGCGCTGGCGATGCCCCAGCACGACACGTTCGCGGCTCCGCTCGCGATGGCGTCTCCGCCATTCGCTCCCTTCGGTGGGGTAGGCGCCCAAGCGACCGAGGACACTCCAAAGAGTAGGTTGCCGCTGCTCATCGGCAGTGGCGCGGGCATCGCGCTCCTTCTGGTTCTTGGGATCGTGATTGGCATGCGGATGGGCACGACGAGCCCGGGATCGCCTTCCGGAAGCGCCGCCGCTTCACCGGCCCAGCCCGCGGCGGAGCCGAGTGCCGTCGCGTCGACGACCGCGGCGGAACCCGCGACAGGGAGCACCGCCGCGCCGCCTCCCGCGAACGTAGCGCCAACCGCCGGCGCGGGTGCGGCTGCGAAGCAACACGCGGGGGTCGCACCCAGCGGGGCCGTCGCACACGTCGCCGCGGCAGGACCAAAGCCTTCGACCGCTGGAGGTGCGGCCGGGGGCGGACCGGCGGGTGGCGCGTCGCAAACCGCCCCTCCGAAAAAGGGGGGGGATTGCGGTTGCAACGGGGACTTGATGTGCCTCATGAAATGCTCGACCTCGCACTGACGTCGGCTCGACCGTCAACCGGGCCACCAGCGATGCAGCGCTTCGTCGGCGGTCACGAGGACAAAAGAACCAATGCTCAGCCATGCGTTGACGTCGAAGAACGCTCGATCGATGACACCCAACCCGCGTCGCCGAATGAGCGTGTGTTCGTAGCTCAGGAGCAGCGCCGCAACGATCACCGCGAGCGAGTAAGCGAGACCGCGGCGGAGTGCTAGGCCGCAGCCCGACAAGGCGAGCACCGTGACCACGTGCGCAGCCGCACTGATGTCGAGAGCTCGGCGCGTTCCAAAACGGGCGGGAATCGAGTGCAGGCCGGCCTCTCGATCGAAGTGCTCGTCCTGCAGCGAATAAAGCACATCGAATCCGAGCAGCCACGCCATCACCGCGACCATTAGAAGAACGATCCCAAGGGACGGCCTTGCGCCCATGCCGATCCAGGCCCCTCCCGGCGCCAGGGCCAACGCGAGGCCGAGCCATGCGTGCGCGCCCCAGGTGAATCGCTTGGCGAAGGAGTACCCGAGCAGAACCGCGAGCACTGCGGGCGCGAGCAGCGCGGGCCAGACGCCGAGCGTCGCGGCGACGGCTACGAATACCGCACCGGATCCACCGGCCAGTGCCAGAGCCTCCCCGGCGCGGACGCTGCCGGCAGGGACGTGGCGCGAACGTGTGCGCGGATTGCGCGCGTCGATGTCGCGGTCTGCCCAGCGATTGAACGCCATGGCGCTCGTGCGCGCGGAGACCATGCAAACGGCCATCGCAATCAACCGGCGTGCACCGAACGGCGGGCGCGGAACGCCGAGCGAAAGGACGACCGCGCTGGCGGCGAACGGCAAAGCGAAGATTGTGTGCGACAACGCCACGAGCGACGCGTAGGTCCGAATCCGCGCTCGAATTCGCGCTGGCAAGGTCATGCCCCTCGGTACACGCTCGTTCGTCGTGCGAGCCATCGCCGCGGCGCCCGGACATTCCTGAGCACGAACGCGCACGCGTCGTCTCCGGGCTCGCCGTCGATCGCGAACAGGCCCGGCCGCGCTCCGCGCGAAATGCGTCCAAGGTCGCTCCGCCCGAGCGCTCGCGCTCCCTCCCAGGTCGCCATGCGCACCAGCTCGCACGCGCCGACGGTGGGGAAACGGTCTGCGAGGGCGCGCGCCTCCGCAAGCACGTCGAGCGAAGAATTCGACGCGAGAGAGTCGGTGCCGAGCGCGGGCATGAGGCCGGCTTCCCGCGCGGCCAGAAGCGGTGGAAGTCTTGTCTCGATGAAGAGGTTCGAGCGTGGGCAAAGCACCACGGAAGCGCCTCGGCGCGCGATCAGAGCCGAGCTCGGCTGGGCGCGCGTCGGTCAGGTGAACGCTCATCACGTGAGGACCTAGCGCGCCGAGGGTATCGGCCAACTGGATGGGTGACGTCCCCGGCCATTGCAGCCGATCGCGCCGCAGCTTGAGGCGCGATACGAACCAGTCCGCAATCGGACCATCGCCATTCTCGAGGAAGCGTCGCTCCGCGGCGTGCTCGGCCAGATGAAGACTTGCGCGAAGCCCCCTTTCGCGCGCGTCTCGAACGAGTCGGCGGACGACATCGGCATGCGTGGTGTAGAGCGTGTGCGGCGTGGGGACGTATGCGAGCTCGGCGAGTCGGCCAGGTTCCGACGCGCTCTTCGACGACGCTCGGGAGAGCGGCCACCCGCCGCTCGAGAGCCTCCCGTTCGACTCCGAATACCTCGTGAAGCACGCTGCCGACGATCCCCCGGCGCGCCAGGGCGCCCACCGCAGCGAGCGTGTTGGTCACCTCGCCGACGGCCACGGTCCCGAACGCGTCGAGCTCGCTCACTGCGCGCTCGATTGCTTCGTCGTCCTCCTCTGGCCGCAGCTCGGCGCGCATGCCTATCATGTGATCGACCCATGGCGACGAAGCCGGCGCCGCCCGGCACGACCCCCGCGCAGCGCGCTGAGCTCGACGTGCGTGTGGGCGTTGACGAGCCCGGGCAAAACGACGCCCCGGATGCGCTCGACGGCGGCGCCGGCGTGACGCGGCAAGACATCTCGTCGGCCCGACCGACATCGACGACCTCCGCGTTTTCATCGAGCACGACAGCCGCATCGCGCAGCGGGGCCGCGTCTCCAAGAACGATGGCATCAGCGTGGACGACGCGCACGAGGGGCTTGGGTGCAGTGCTCACCGACTCACGCCGGAGGAGTCAGCCAGTCGTAGCGCACGTTGCGCCGCACGGCTTTGAATCCCGCGGCACGGATGCGCAGCTCCATCGCCTCGGCGTTCATGCAGAACGTCGTCCCCGCGCTCGACACGACGTTCTCCTCGAACATGACGCTGCCGAAGTCGTCGGCGCCGAAGCGCAGCGCGACCTGCCCGACCTCGGGGCCCTGCGTCACCCACGACGCGCCGACGTGATCCACGTTGTCGAGCATGATCCGCGCGACGGCCTGCTGTCGCAGGTAGAGCACAGTACCGTTTTCTCCCGGCTCGATGTGCGTCCCCTGCTCGTGCTGGAAGTCCCAGCAGAAGAAGGCCGTGAAGCCGCCGGTCTCGTCCTGAAGATCGCGGATCTTCACGAGGTGAGTGATGCGGTCGCGGACGGAGTCGACGGTGCCGTACATCATCGTGGCGCTCGAGCGCAGGCCCATGTGGTGCGCGACGCGCATCACGCCGAGCCACTCGTCGCTCGTGCATTTCGCCTTCGCGATCTTGCGGCGGACACGGTCGACGAGGATTTCGGCGCCGCCCCCTGGCACGCTGTCGAAGCCCGGCCGCGCGCAGGCGCTCGAGCACCTCTCGCACGCCGAGCCCTTCCAGGCGCGCGATGTGAAGAATCTCCTCGGGCGAGAGCGCGTGGAGCCCGAGCGCGAACTCGCGCTTTATCCAGCGGAAGAGGTCCTCGTACCAATTCGATGCCGCAAGCTCGGGGTGCAGCCCGCCTTGCAGGAGGATCTGCACGCCGCCGGCGTCGACGACCTCCTGCAGCTTTTTCGTCGAGCTCCTCGCGCGAGAGCACGTAGCCTTCGGGGTGCCCGAGTGGGCGATAGAACGCGCAGAAGCGGCAGCTGGTCGTGCAGACGTTCGTGTAGTTGACGTTGCGATCGACGATGTACGTGACGACGCCGTGCGGATGCTTTCGCTTCCGTACGGCGTCGGCGGCGAGCCCGAGATCGAAGAGCGACGCGTCGGCAACGAGGCGCTCGCCTTCGGCGGCGCTGAGGCGCTCGCCGTCGGCCGCGCGCGCGAGCAGTGAATCCAGGGCGGCCGGGGAAACCGGCGCGCATCGATCCTCGTCGAAGAAACGCACCTGCGCGCGCGGAAGAAGGCCCGCTCGGCCGCATCGTCGTAGAAGCGCTGGAGGCCGCGCCGCTCTTCGTCGCCGAAGTCGTAGCGGATGCGCCTCGTGCAAATAAGCGCGGAGCGTCGCCGGCGGGAGCCCCGTCCGCGCCGCGTGCTCGCCGCCAGATGCGTCACGCCGCGCAAGCCCCACGAGCTTCGCCTCTTGTAGAAGACGCTCGTCACTCGCAAGCAAGGAGCCCGGACGCCCGCACCACGCCGCGAAGACGAAGGGCAGCCCGGTCATTTCCCACCAGGCGAGGCCGAGATCGAGCGAGTACGGGAAACGGCCTTCGAGCTCGAGCGCAGGGTCGCCGATGACCAGCGCCCCCCGCGAACCGGACACGCCGGCGATGGCCTCCAGCGGCGGCGCGCCGAACAGTCGGGGCTCTCGGCCCTTGCGCCGTGCGCGCAGGATCAAGCGCGCCAGGATCACGCTCGTTCGCGACGACAAATCGACCATGAGCTCATCGAGCTCGTCGACCGGGCGCTCGGACACGACCACGATGCTGCGCACGGCCCCGCGCGCGCCGATGGCGCAGCCGCGCACCATCCGCAGGTCCCCGATGGCGGCAGCCGCCGCGACGGGCATGAGGGCGAAGTCGGCTTCGTCCTCGGCGACTCGGCGGGCGACCTCGCTTGGCGAGGCGCAGTCGAGCGTGATCCGGCGGCTGGCAGGCTCCCCACGAAGCCCTTCGTAAAGCGGGCGCGCGTTCAGATAACGCGACGGCCGCTGCCCGCAAACGAGGTTGCGCTCCGCGGTCAGGCATGCTCACGGCAATACCTCGAGATGCTTAGCGGCCTTCCGGTCGCGCACTTTCAGCGCCGCCTCGGGGACCGCCGCGCGGGCGTACTCGCGCACGACGGCGTAGAGCGTGTCGCGCTCGACGGGCACGCGCCCCGCTTCTTGAATGAGCCGCACGAGCTGCGCGCACGGTGAGCGCGTCGGGCGATCGCGAGCCGGCGGCGCGGTAGATCGTCTCGTGGACGATCGTCCCGTCGACGTCGTCCGCGCCGAAACGAAGGGCGATTTGCGCGACCTCCGGCGTCATGCTGACCCAGTAAGCCTTGATGTGCGGCACGTTGTCGAGGAGCAGCCGCGACACCGCGATCGTCCGCAGCGCGTCCATCGCGGTCGGGGCCGGTAAGCCTTTCATCCCGTTGCCGTCGGGGTGGAACGCGAGCGGGATGAACGCCTGCATGCCCGATGTCTCGTCCTGCAGATGCGCGCAGACGCAGCAGATGGTCGACGCGGTGCTCGAACGTTTCGATGTGCCCGTAGAGCATCGTCGCGTTGGTCCGGATGCCCAGCAAGTGGGCCACGCGGTGCACTTCGAGCCACTCGTCGCCGGTCGCCTTGTCGTGGGAGATGCGCGCACGGACATCCGGGTGGAAGATCTCGGCGCCACCGCCAGGCAGGCTGTCGAGTCCCGAGCATCGCAGACGCTCGAGAACCTCGCGATAGGTCATCCCGTAGTGGCGCGCGAAGAAGTGGATCTCAACCGCCGTGAAGCACTTCAAGTGAACGTCGGGCTGGATGCCGCTTGAACCCCGCCAAGAGCCCCTCGTAGTACGAGAACGGCAGGCCCGGATGGAGGCCGTTCACGATGTGGATCTCGCTGGGCGGATCGTCCATGCGCGATTCGAGCTCGCGCCAAGCCTCCTCGAGGGTCATCGTGTGCGCGCCGGGCGCTCCCTCCTCGAGCTTTGCGAACGAGCAGAACAGGCAGGACGCGACGCAGACGTTCGTCACCTCGAGGCGCATGTTGCGGTTGAAGTAGGTGCGATCGCCGTGAAGCCGTTCGCGACCTCGTTGGCGAGCTGGCCGACGGCGACGACGTCGGGGTGTCGAAAAAGCGCGAGCCCGTCTTCCGCAGACAAGCGCTCGCCGCTGCGGACCTTTTCACGGACGGAATCGATCGTCACGGAACCGCTCATCACGGCGTCTCCTGCATCGAAACCATGGCGTCGATGAGCTCGGATCCGTCTGCATCGACGAAGGCTGGGACGCGCCCAGCGCGGCGCACGAGCCCGGCGAGCTCTCGCCGCTTGACTCGCTGTGCGGACAAGCGAGCGGATTTCTTTCCGACGCCAGCGAGCTGCCCTTCCGCGAGGGGAAGTCCTCGCTTGCTCGTGATTCGTCCGAAGAGCTCGTTCGCGCCGAACCCGAGAGCGACTTGCGCGAGCTCGAGGCCAGAGCGGGTCCAGTCCACACGAACGCGAGCGCGGTCCGCGCCGGCAATCCTGGCGATCGCGATCTGGCGGAGCAAATCAAGACCCGTGAGGTCGTTGCCCTCGTGGGGCAGCACGACGACACCGGCGTCGATACCGACCGGGGCATCGGTGTAAATACGCACCTCGTCGCCGACCTCGATCGAACGCACGCGGTCGGCGAGAGCGCCCAGCGCGAGCAGGTCGGCGCCGCGCAGGCTTTCGATTTCGAGCTGCCCCATCGTCCTCGCGCATCGCGCCTCGAGCCAACCGGACAGTCCAGCGTCACGGATGGCGCGATCGACGAGAGCGCTCATGAAGCTCTCCAGCGGCGGAGGAGCGTCATGTTCGAGCCCGAGGTGATCGAGTATGCGCCCGACCACCGTATCGAGAGCGTCGTCGAGGCTGATCGGCTTGCTGTAAAAAGAGGGCATGGCCGGAAGCACGAGGGCGCCGGCGCGGGCAAGGCTCGTCAGATTCTCTAGGTGAACGAGGCCGAGCGGCGTCTCGCGGGGAACTACGACGAGCGTTCGACGTTCTTTGAGCATGACGTCGGCGGCCCGCGTGAGCAGCGTGTCGGAGATGCCGTGCGCGATGCGCGCCGCCGTTCCCATGGAGCACGGCACGACCACCATCGCGTGCCACCCCGCGCTACCGCTCGCGAATGGCGCATTGTAGTCGCGCACTCCCCAGACGGGCAGGCCCAGGGACTCGCGAAGATCGCCGCCGCACTCCAGGGCCCAGACCTCGGGCGCAGTCTGCGAAATGCAAACGCCGATCTCCACATCGGGACGGGAGGCGAGCAGCTGCAAAAGCCGGCGCGCATAGGGCGCGCCGCTCGCGCCCGTGATACCGATGACGATTTTGCGCTTCATCCTTCGGCCTCTGCGCGGACGATCGACGCCACGCCGAGCGTCAGATCGAAGGCCGCGGACCGCGGTGAAGCCGGAGCTCCGGAGCAATCGCTCGTACTCGTCCCGCGTGAGAAAGCCTGCCATGCTGCGCGCGAGGTAGTCGTAAGCGCTCCGGTCGCCGGATAGCCACCCGCCCATGGCAGGTAGCACGAGGCTGGAGTAAGCGCGGTGGAACGCGCGGGGCGCGAGGCGCGTCGGCCGAAAGAGCTCCAGCGTGACGAATACCCCGCCAGGACGAAGCACGCGGCGTACCTCGCACGCCCCACGCGAAGGGTCGGCGAGGTTGCGGATCCCGAAACCGCAGACGACGCCCGCAAACGTCGCGTCCGCAAACGGGAGTGCCGTGGCGTCGGCAACGACCACCTCGGCGCGCGGCGCTTTGTGCCGACCGGCGTCGAGCATCCCGCGCGAGAAATCGACGGCCACCAATCGTTCATTGGGCCGCGCGCGCGCAAGCAGGCGCCGTCAAATCCATCGTCCCGGCACAGAGATCGAGCACCGGTCCCGGAGGGGCCAGAGCGAGTTCGGCGACCGCTCGTCCGCGCCAACGACGGTCGATCCCGGCCGACATGAGACGATTCAGCACGTCGTAGGTCGGCGCGATTCGGTCGAACATGCCCCGAGCGGCGTCCCCATGCGTGGACTCCTGCCCGCGCCTTGCGCGCAGCTCGGCGATAGGCTCACTCGTCATTCGCTCGCTCTCCGGAGAAGCTCCCGGGCGGCCACGAGCACGCGTGACAAAGTCCTGTCGTTTCTTTTCGACTCCGAGGCGAGCGGACGTCCACCGCTCGTGCCGACGTTCTTCGACGCGTGCCGGCCAGCTCCGTTGGGGCTCCGCGCATCGATGCCGAGCTCAGGCCACATCGCATCGACGCGCGCCAGAACTGGCGCGCTCATGCGGCAAGGCTCCGGCCAGTCGCGCGTATAGCCCTCTTCCCGCCACTTGCGCGTTCCATCGACGCAGACCTTGCTCGCCCCACAATGCCTGGTTGGCGCCGTGATCGAGCTGGTCGATCGGTCCGTCGACGAACGCGAGGTCCCGTTTCGGATCGAGGTTCGCGAGCAGCCGCCACGCGACCTCGCCGACGTCCTGCACGTCGACGTCGTCGTCGAGGACGCAGATGACTTTCGAGAACGACATCTGCCCGGAGCCCCAGAGGCCATGAGCGAGTCTGGCGGCGTGGAATGGGTATTGCTTCTTGATGGAGACCAGAACGAGGTTGTGAAAGGCGCCCTCGACGGGGAGGTTCATATCGACGATTTCGGGGAACAACATTCGAAGCATCGGCAAGAAGAGGCGCTCGGTGGCCTTGCCGAGCCAGGCGTCCTCCATGGGAGGCGGGCCCACGAGGGTCGCAGGATACACAGCGTCCGTCCGGTGGGTGACGGCCGTCACGTGGAAGCGGGGGAAGCGATCGACGGGCGTGTAGTAACCGGTGTGGTCACCGAACGGCCCTTCTTCGACGAGCTCCTCGCGCGGGTCGACGTACCCCTCGAGCACGAAGTCGGCGTCCGCAGGAACCTCGAGCTCCACGGTCTTGCACTTGACGGTGGTCACCGCTCGTCGGCGTAGCAGCCCCGCGAACATCCACTCGTCGATTCCGTCCGGGAGTGGGGCGGTCGCGGCGTAAGTGAGCGCAGGATCGCCGCCGAGGACGACAGCCACATCGAGACGCGGCAGAGCCGAGCTCCTCGCGCACGTCGGAAGTGGCGCGCTCCGGTCTTGTGCACCTGCCAGTGCATCGCTGTGCTCCGACGGTCGAGCTTCTGCATGCGATAGCAGCCGACGTTTCGCCCTCCGCCGTCGGGATCTCGGGTGATCACTTGGGGTAAGCGTGATGAACGGCCCGCCGTCCTGGGGCCAACACGTCAGGATCGGGAGCGCGTCGAGATCGACGTCGTCCCCGATTTGCACGACGTCCTGGCAGGCCCCCGCCGAGACGGACCGAGGCGGTAGGTGCGCGAGCTCCGGCAGCCTGAGGGCGAGCTGGGCGAGCTCACGGGCGCTCGAGGGCGCACGCGTACGAACGAGCTGTTCGATCGTGCGCGCGTGCTCCTCGAGGTCTTCGACGCCGAGCGCGAGGGACATTCTCAGTCGCGACCCGAATGCGTTGATGAGCAACGGAAACCGGGACCCTGCGACGTCCTCGAAGAGCAGGGCAGGACCGCCCGCCTTCATCACGCGGTCCGCGATGGCCGACACCTCGAGGCGGGGGTCGATGAGCCGACGGACGCGCACGAGCTCTCCCCGCTCGCTCGAGCGCACGAACGAACGCGCCCATGCCGTCCCACGCCATCGCGCCGCCCTCCTAAACAACTTTCAAATTAATTTGAACATCGGGTTTCTAGGCGCGGCTTGCGACAGCGTCAAGGCAGCTTGCGGCGATGGGCGAGGCGGGCGAAGACACTGGTGCGACCCTCCGGCGCCGCGCCATGAAGCCCAGCGACCACCCCGACTTCTTTGCCCTCCCGAGCCCCGAGGGGCGATCCCGCGAGAGCTCCATCCGCCTGGATGGCGAAGGGCGTTTTTGGCACGATGGCGAACGAATCGACCATCCCGGCGTCGCGGCAGCGATGCACTGCTGGATTGGTCGCCATCCGGGCGACGGACGGTATGTTTTGACGAACGGCTACGACTGGACGTACTTCACCGTCGACGACGCGCCTTATTTCGTTCGCGCGCTGCGGGCAGAGCCCGAGCGGCTCGTGCTCATCCTGAGCGATGCGACCGAGGAGGCCTGGGACCCCGAGGGCACGCGCATTGGAGCGCACGGGGCCCTTTACGCAAAGGTAAGAGCAAAGGCAAAAAGCGGAGCGGCCTCGGGCGGCGCCGGCGCCTTCGAAGCCAAATTCACCCGTCATGCGCAGTCGTCGCTCGGGCCGCTGCTGGTCGAGGCAAGCCCGCCTGCCGTGCGGATCGGTGGCCGCCTTCACGCGATCGGCGCGAGATCGGCGGAGTTCGGGTAACATCGCCAGCCAGCAAATGCGTCTGCTGATTGCCGACAAGCTCCATCCGCGCGCCATCGAAGAGCTGCGAACGCTTCCCCTCGAGGTGGTCTACGAGCCCGAGCTCACCAAGGAGAGTCTCGACAAGAGCCTGCAGGGAGTGGGCATCTTGGTCGTGCGTTCGACGGAGGTCACCGCCAACGCAATCGAGAATGCGAAACAGCTCAACCTCATCGTGCGGGCAGGCGCCAGCTTCGAGACGATTGACGTGCGCGCGGCGAGCAAGCGGGGCATCTACGTCGCCAACTGCCCGGGCAAGAACGCGGGCGCCGTGGCGGAGCTCGTCTTCGGGTTGCTCATCGCGCTCGATCGGCGCGTACCCGACGCCGTGGCGTCACTGCGCGCGGGCAAGTGGGAACGAAAGGAATACGGCAAGGCCGAGGGCCTACATGGCAAAACGCTGGGGATCGTCGGCCTCGGCGCGATCGGGAGGGAGGTCGCCGCCCGTGCGCGTGCGTTCGGGCTGAACCTGATCGCTTGGAGTCGCTCGCTCACCGCTGCGCGCGCCGCCGAGATGGGGATCGGGTATGCGCCCTCCCTCGAGGAACTGGCCGCAAAGAGCCACATTCTCTCACTGCACCTCGCCCTCGTCGAGCGCACGCGCGGCATCGTCAGCCGCCGGGTTCTCGCCCTGATGCCTGAACGAGCCACCGTCATCAACACTGCGCGGGCCGACCTCGTCGACAACGAGGCGCTGCTCGAGGCCGCGCAGAAGCGCGGTTTTCGGGTGGGGCTCGACGTTTATCCCGACGAGCCGCGCGGCGGGTCGCGCGTCTTCGCAGCGCCCGAGGTGTTCCAGAACTACCCCTCGGGCGGGGTCATTTACGGGACGCCGCACATCGCCGCGGCCACCGACCAGGCGCAGCTCGCGATCGCATCGGAGACGGTGCGCGATCATCCGGTCGTTTCTCCTCGAGGCCACGGTGCCCAACGTCGTCAACGTCTCCTCCTCCTCGGCGGCGCGCTTCCAGCTCGTCATTCGGATGATGGACAAGGTGGGCACGTTTGCGCACGTTCTGGCTGTCCTGAAGCGACACGGAATCAACGTCGAAGAGGTCTCGAACACGGTCTTCGAAGGGGGGGTCGCCGCATGCGCGAAAGCTACGGCTCGTCTCCCGGCCCGACCGAGGCCTGCCTCGCCGAGATCAAGGCGTTCGACGAGGTGCTGCATGTCGACCTAGTCACGCTGCCGATGCTGGCGTGATGAGCCGAAGACCGACCGGCCGCGCCCCCGAGTGGCTTGCTGTCCTGTGCGCCGCTGCGGCCCTCTCGGCCGCGTGCAAGAGCCGACACCCTGGCGAGGTGGACGCCGGCGGCGGCGATCTCGCCGCAGACCTCCACGAAGGCGGGCTCGCCCGAACGGTAGCCGACGCCGCTCCGCCTCCCGCCGACGACGCGATCCCGGCCACGTCGAGCGACGAGCTGACAGTACGAGCGCGCCACCTTCTCGAGGCCATCGCCAAGGACGACGCCGATCTCGCCATCGACATTCTCTTCCCGCGTGACGCGTGGCTCGCGACGCGCGACGCCACGGACCCGGGCAAAGAGTGGGAAAAACGCGTCACCTTGCCCTTCCGCAATGCCGTCCACTCCGTGTCGCGCAAGCACAAGGATCTCGTTGGCGCCCACTTCGCGTCGCTGGAGCTCGGACGCGCGGTCGTGCAAGTGACGCCGCGGCGCCACTCATGGAAGAAGGCTTTCTGGAGCGTTAGCGGCGCCCGCCTGACGTTCGTGGTCGATGGGCACACTCGAACGCTGCCCATTCGCGAGATGACCGCGTGGCGAGGCGCTTGGTACGTCTCACGCCTGCGCTGATCGCCGCGCTCAGTGGGAACGGCGCTCGCGGGTTATCTCGACCAGGATCTCCTCGATACGTGTGGTCTTGTCCAACCCCTCGTCGTAATGGAAGCGCAGCTCCGGAGCGAACCTGAGGCTGAGCCGGCGCGTGAGCTGGCGCCGCAACATCCCCGAAGCACGCCCGAGCGCCTCGACGACAGTCCGCCTGCACTGCTCGGCGTCGCCACCGTGGAGCAGCCGAATGTGCACGCGCGCGAGGCGGAGATCGCTCGTCATCTCGACGCGCGTCACGATGGCGCCGGCCGCGCCGGGATCGCGGACTTCGTGGGCGATGAGCGAGGCGAGCTCTTCGCGCACGCCCTCGGCGACACGCCGGACGCGTGTGCCCGTGTCAGAGCCCATCATCGCCTCCGTACATGTCCTCGCCGATCGTCACGAGCTCGGTGCAACGCCCAGTCAACACGGCGTCCCCCAGTGTCTCCGCGACGCGAGCTACCTGCTCGAGCACCGAGTCGCAGACCGCGGCATCTCCCGAGACCACGCTCACGCCGAAGACCGCCCGCTGGTGTTTGTCCTGCGCCCCCACTTCCGCGATCGACACGTCGAAGCGAGAGCGCACTCGATCTCGAAATTTCCGGATCACCCTGCGCTTGTCCTTCAACGAGCGCGCCTGCGGCACGTGGAACGTCAGGCGCAAGACCCCCACGAACACCGACCTCAGAGCCTCTGCTTGATCTCCTCGACCTCGTAGCACTCGAGGATGTCCTTCTCTTTGATGTCGTTGTAGCCGTCGAGGCTGATGCCGCACTCGAAGCCCTCGAGGACCTCCCGGGCGTCGTCCTTGAACCGCTTGAGGCTGCTTATCTTGCCGTCCCACACCACGAGGCCATCGCGCACGAGGCGGACCTTCCCGTTCGCTGACGATCTTGCCTTCGATGACGTAGCAACCCGCGACCGCCGTTCCCCTCGACCTTGAAGATTTGGCGCACCTCTGCCTTGCCGTCTTGCTTCTCGACCGAGGTCGGAGGCAACAGGCCCTCCATCGCGGCCTTCACGTCCTCGAGCGCGTTGTAGATGATCGAGTAGAGGCGGATCTCGATCTTGTTCTCCTCGGCCAACGCCGCGGCCTTGCCGGCCGGGCGCACGTTGAAGCCGACGAGGATGGCCTTCGACGCGATGGCGAGATTGACGTCTCCCTCGGTGATTGCGCCCGCCGCTGCGTGAATGATGGAGAGCCTCACCTTGTCTCCAGAGAGCTTCGCCATCGCGTCGGCAAGCGCTTCGACCGAGCCCTGAACGTCGCCCTTGATGATGACGCGCAGCTCCTGCTGGCCGCTCTCGGCGATGCGCTTCGAAAGCTCCTCGAGCGAAACCTTCGCCGTCGCCGGAATGAGGCTCTTCGCCATCTTTCCGCTGGCGGCTCTCGGCAATTTCTTGCGCCTTCTTCGAGTCCTTCACGGCGTCCATGCGATCGCCCGCGTTGGGCACTTCGCTCAGCCCGAGGATCTCGACCGGGGTCGACGGACCCGCTTCCTGCACTTGCTTGCCGTGCTCGTTCGTCATCGCGCGGACCTTGCCGAAGCCCGCGCCGGCGAGGACGAAGTCGCCGACGCGGAGCGTCCCGTCCTGAACGAGGACGCGCGCCACCGGCCCGCGACCGCGATCGAGCAGCGCTTCGAGAACGGTGCCGCTCGCGGGACGGCTGGCGTTGGCGCGAAGCTCGAGCAACTCGCTCTGAAGCGCAATCGACTCGAGAAGACGCTCGATGCCCTCGCCCGTAACCGCGCTCACGTTGACGAACAGCGTGTCGCCGCCCCACTCCTCGGGAACGAGCCCCAGGTCGCCGAGCTCGCGTTTGACGCGCTCGGGGTCCGCTCCAGGCTTGTCGATCTTGTTGATCGCGACGATGATCGGCACCTTCGCCGCCTTTGCGTGCGCCACGGCCTCTTTCGTCTGCGGCATCACGCCGTCGTCGGCCGCCACGACCAGGACGACGATGTCCGTCACGCTTGCGCCGCGAGCGCGCATCTGCGTGAAGGCCTCGTGACCGGGCGTGTCGAGGAAGACGACCGTGCCGTGCTTGGTTTCGACCTTGTACGCGCCGATGTGCTGGGTGATGCCGCCGGCTTCGCCGCCAGCGACGTTCGCCTTGCGGATGCGGTCGAGCAAGCTGGTCTTTCCGTGGTCGACGTGTCCCATCACGGTCACCACCGGCGGGCGCAGGCCGGCCGTGTCAGCCTCCGGCGTAACCTCCGCCTCCTCACCTCGCGCTTCAGCGATGGTCTGCTCCTCGCTCTTGCCGACGTCCTCGACCTCCCAGCCGAACTCGCTGGCGAGGATCTTCGCCGTATCGGCGTCGAGCGTGGTGTTGATGTGGACGTTGCTCATTCCCATCGAAAGCAGCTTCATCAGGAGCTCGGTCGCCTTGAGGCTCATTCGCTGCGCCATCGACTGCAGAGTGACGTCGTTCTCGATGCGAATGACCTTCTTGTGCGCGCTCATCTCCTGCGTGGAGACGGCGGGCGGCTTCCGCGGGATCATCGGCCCGGAAGGGCGTCTTCCGCCGGCGCCCCCCGCGCTGCGCCCCATCATTGGGCGACCCGGCTGCTGCCCCGGGGCGCGCACGTCGCGACGAGCCGTCGGGCCGCCCACATTTCCGGCTCGAGGATCGTACTGCACGCGACGAGGCATGTTCGGCTGCGTCGACGACGCGGTGCGAGACATCGACGACGGAGCCGGCATGGGCACGCCGGGGCGACCGGTCCAGTATTCGACCCCGGTCTTCGGCGCCGTGGCCGCTCGTGCCTGTGGCGATGAGCGCACGAGGAGCGGCGCGGCGGCGGCCGGAGGGGGAAGCGGAGCCAGCACGACTGGAACTGGCGGAAGCGAAGGAGGAGGCGGAGCCGGGGCAACGATCGGTGGCGGTGGGCGCGGCGGGGCGGCGAGACTCGAGATGCGGCGCCGGCGCCGCAGCCGCCGCGGCATCGTCCGTACGGCGTTCTGCGAGCGGAGGAGGTGCCGGAACGTGAATCGCAGCCTCGGGCCGGGCCACACTGCGCGCGCTCGGTCGGTCGGCCGGCAGCGCGGGCGACGACTCGATGCTGCGAGCGGTCACGCGCTCTTCAACAATGGGCAGCGGCTCGGGTTCTCGCTCGTGGGCGATGGGCGCGGGCGCCGAATGGCCGTTTGCTTCTGGCTGCAATGCGGAGAAGTCCTCGAGCGAACGCACCGAGCTCGGCGCCGGAGGGAGCGACGGGCTCGAGGGTGCCTCGGAGGGCGCTGCGCTCGGCGACGAGGCCTTGGCGATGGCGCGCCGCTTGATCACGGTCGGGCGGATGCGCTCTTCGACCGTGTCGTGCGTGCGCTGCTTTTCGAGGTGACGTTTTACGCGCTCGACCGCCTCGGGCTCTACCGAGCTCATGTGATTGCGCACGTCGACCACCCCGATGGCCTGAAACAGGCCCACGACCTGCTTCGGGTCGAGGTTCAACTGCTTCGCCACCTCGTAGACGCGAACCTTGCCGCTCATCGAGCCTCCGGACATCTGCTGCATTCCGCACCTTCTCTCGTCGTGGCCGCACCCGCGTCGGCCGCGGCGCGTAAAATCTTGAGTTGCTCGGCGATGCCAACGTGGCGAACGGCACATAGTGCGACCGCTTTTTCGCCTAGCAAGGCCCCCAGCTGGTTTTTCGTCTTCCAGGCGATCGCGTGGCCGTCGGCCACCGCTCCCTTGATCTCGAGGCTCGTTGCCACGCTCCCCGCGTCGAGCGCCACGACCACGAGCGGCGCGCCGTCACGAACCGCAGCGCACGCGGCGTC
Source organism: uncultured delta proteobacterium (assembly GCA_963787925.1). Classification (GTDB taxonomy): domain Bacteria; phylum Myxococcota_A; class Polyangia; order Polyangiales; family Polyangiaceae; genus Palsa-1150. Next base: position 376,247 of record CAWBEN010000009.1, on the reverse strand, counting down.
GCCGCCCACGGCGAGCATTCGCGTCCGCCGGGCTGCGAGAAGCAGCCCGACCATGCGCCGGTCGCAGGCATCCACAAGGCGCTGCCCCAGCTCGGCCGCCGACGCGCGCACCTCGCACCGAAAGGCACGGGCGAGACCCTTGGGCGCTTTGGCGATGCAATCGGCGCGAGCATGCAGGTGCGCCCCACGCCCCAACCGCGTGCCGGCACTTGCCTTGTGATGCCTGTGTGGCTCTCCGCTCACGAAGAGCGCATCGAACGCGACCTCGCCGTCGGCCACTACCAGGCGCACCAGCGCTGCCGCGTCGTCGCGGCAGCCGCAACCAATGCACGTACGCACGGCGCGGGCGCGCTCGGATTTGCCGTCTAGAGGGTGCTCGGACATCGTTTCCACGTTTTCGTCATCACCTCGCGGGGGCAGTCTTGTTCGTTCCGGTCTCGGCCGTTCGCAACCGCCCCATCAGACTTGCGGGGGCTGCGCGGCCTCGCGTGCACGGGCGATAGCCTCTCGTCGTGCCGCCTCGATCGCCTTCGCCTCGCTCGACAGGAAGTGCTCCGCACCTTGCTTGATGGCGCGCGCCTTCTTGATGCCGAGGCCGGTCTTGATCGCGAGCTTGTCCTCGTCCTCGCGTAGGATGTCCTCGACGGCGCGTAGCCGGCCTCTTCGAGGAGCTGAACCGTGCGCTCGCCGACGCCGCGGATGAACAGAAGCCGCTCGCGCTCGGTGAGCGGCTCGGTGCGCGACGACGCCGCGCGAATGCGCTCTTGACGGAGCCGTTCCATCGTCGTTTCGGCGCTGGAGCGGATGCGCGCCGCTGCCTCGGCGCCGCCGAGACCCGGCGATCGCGGCGAGCTCCTGCTCGCTCGCCTCGGCGAGCTCCTCGAGCGCGCGGAATCCGAGTCGGTACATGCTGCGGGCGATCGGTCTCGGTGACGCCGTCGATCTGCTGGAGCTGCGCGACCGCCTCCTCCTCCATCTGCTTGAACTTGCTCTCGCTGATGATGTCGAGCTTCCAGCCCGTGAGCTGCGCGGCGAGGCGCACGTTCTGCCCCTTGCGGCCGATGGCGAGCGACAGCTTCTCGTCGGGCACGACGAGCTCCATGCGGCCGTCCGCCTCGTCGACGATGACCTTGTTCACCTCGGCGGGCTGGATCGCGGCGCAGACGAAGCGCGCCGGATCGCGGTCGAAGGGAACGATGTCGATCTTCTCGCCGCGCAGCTCCTGCACGACCGCCTGCACGCGCGAGCCCTTCATGCCGACGCACGCGCCCACCGGATCGACGTCCGCGTCGCGGCTCGTGACGGCGATCTTCGAGCGCGCGCCCGGCTCGCGGGCGCACGCGACGATCTTGACGATGCCTTCGTAGATTTCCGGAACCTCGGCCTCGAAGAGCTTCTCGACCAGTCGCGGATCGTTCGCGGCTGAGGATGACCTGCGGGCCGCGCGCCTCGCGATCGATGTCCTTCACGTAGGCGACGATGCGGTCGCCCGGGCGGTACGTCTCGCGCGGCGTCTGCTCGCGGAACGGCAGGATGCCCTCGGTTCGCCCGAGGTCGACGATGAGGTTGTTGCCCTTCTCGAAGCGGCGGACGACGCCCTTGATGAGCTCGCCCTTGCGGTCCTTGAACTCGTTGAAGATGAGGTCGCGCTCTTCGTCGCGCACGCGCTGGATGAGCACCTGCTTCGCCGTCTGCGCCGCGATGCGCCCGAACGCCTGCCGCGCCTGCTTCACGCGCAGGATGTCGCCGAACTCCTTGTCCTGCTCGGCCGCCTGCTTGGCGTCGGACGGGTGCCAGAAGATCTGGAAGCCGAGCTCCTCGCCGATCTCCGCTTCGAGGCCGAGCCTGCTGCGCGTCTTCGAGCGCGATCTCGCGCTCGTCGTCGGCGACGTCGTCGACGACGGTCATGTACTGGAAGAGGTCGACCTGGCCGCTCTCCTCGTTGAAGCGCGCCTCGAGCTCGCGGTCGGCGCCGAAGACGCTCTGCGCTGCCTTGAGGATGGCCTCCTCGACGGTCTTGACGAGCCGTGCTTTGTCGATGCCCTTGTCCTTCGCGACCATCTCGATCGCTTGAAGGAGGGTGAGCTCGCTGGTCTGTTGCTGTTGAATCGCCATTGTTCGTTGCCCTCAGTGCTTCCTCTGCGGAGTGTATCGTCCGCCCGCTGCAGCGTGTGCGGGATGCGCACGACGCTCGTGGCCGCGTGAGCCAAACTCGAAAACGAGACGCGCGCTGTCCACGAGGGCGAGCGGGACCTGCACGGCGCGATGGCCGTTGATGATGCGGATCTGCTCGGCGACGACGCCATCGAGGATTCCAATTACGACGCGCTCACCCTCCACTGCCTCGCGCAGCCTGACCTTGGCCTTCTGACCCGCGAATCGGATGAAATCGCGCGCGCCGTGAAGGGGCCGCTCGACGCCGGGTGAGCTGACCTCCAGGTGATAGGCGTGCGGAACGAGGTCGACCACATCGAGCGCAGGGCTGAGATCCCGCGAGATGTCTGCGCACAATCCGAGGTCGACCGCCGCGTCTCGAGTGGAAAGCCCGCGCTCGGATGCTCCGGCTCTTTCGACATATACGCGCAAGACCCAGCGCCCGCGCTCGGTCTTGAACTCGAGGTCTACGACCTCCGCGCCATGGGCACGCACGATCGGCTCGACGATGCGCTCGAGCGCGGGGCGGTCGATTCCGTGGAGGGAGGAGTGGGTCGAGCTGGACATGACGAACGGCTGAAAAAAAAACGCGGGCCCCGGATTGGGGTCCCGCGTCTTTGAAAACCACCAATACTGGGCGCCGCAAGCTACCGCCGATCGAAGCGGCGATCAAGAGGCTTTGCTCAAGAATGTTCTCGCTGCACGGCAGCCCGACCGCGGCCCAAGGACCGCGGCGTGCTTAGCAGCCGGCGCCCTCAAAAACCAGGCAAAGGGGTTTTCTTCCGCTCGCCTGGCTGCGCACCCGGTTGCGCACCGGCCGCGGCCGGACTCGAGTCCTTTTCCAGAATGATGAACTGAACCCGCCGGTTCCGCGCGCGATTTCCTGCCGTCACGTTCGGGACGAGCGGCTTGTCCTGCCCGTAGCCGCGGGCCACGAGGCGGTCGATCGGAACACCATGCTGGACGAGCCACGCTCGCACGGCCTCTGCCCGTTGCTCGCTCAGCAGCTTGTTGTGGTCAGGCGTGCCGCTGTTGTCCGTGTGCCCCTGCACCTCAATCCGCCTCAGCTCCGGATGCCGGATCACGGTGTCTGCGATCTCGGTCAGGAGGCCGAACGACTCCGGCAAGATGACCGCGCTGTCGAGCGCGAACTGGATCTGTTGTTTGATGGTGATCTCGGTCGCCGTAACCTGAACGTTTGCCTGCTTGGGCTTGGGTCGGAGCATCAGGTCGACCGTGTTGTCCTGGCGCGCCTTCACGTCGGCCGGCGTCACGAGGACGAGGTACCCATCCGCGGTGACTCGCAGCTCCGCCGTACCTGGAGCGACCGCCTCGAATCGGAACGCGCCCGAGGAGTCCGTGCTCAGGCGGAGGTCCTTGTGCTGCGCGTCGGAGAGGACGACCGGCACCGACCCGATGGGCTGGTTCGTGTCCGCGTCGCGCACGTGCCCCAAGACGATACCCACGCGCGGGAGTGCCTCGAGCGGGCAGTCGATGGGGATGTTCCCGCCCTCGGCGGGGACAGTAACCAGGCAAGAGCCGGGCTTGTACAGGTCGGCCTTGATGTCAAACGTGTACTGACCGGGGGGCAAGTCGTCGGCAAACTTGCCGTCCGCACCCGTCGCCAAGGGCGAAAGGTCGCCCCGGTCCCGGTACGAGACGATGGCCGAGACGACGGGGTCGTTCTTCTCCTTCTCGTGAACGAAGCCGACTACATGGCCGAAAGGGCGGACCTTCTCGATTACTTTCTCGACCAGCTTGGTCTTGACCACGGGCGGCCGGTCCCACGTGTCGACCGCCCAACCGGCGCCGAGAAAGAGCATCCACGGCGGCACCGGCTGCAGTTCCTCGACGAACGTCGACGTGCCCGTCAGCCCGATGTCGACTGCCGCGACGAGCGAGAAGCCGCGCTTCCACGGGAAGAAACGGCTGCCCACGGTCAACGTCGCCGGTGCAAGCGATTCGGTCGCGAGACAGTGATCTTTGCTGACGTTGCTCAGGACGGCACGTGTAGCCTTGACGGTTGGTCGGTATCAGGAGCTTTGATTCGACAAAAGGGCGAACTCGCTCGTCGGCAAGAAAAGTCTCCAGTCCCAGAAGCAAATCGACGTGGTCGACGCGGTTTACCGACAAGCCGAATCGCTCGATGCGGGTCACTGCCTCCGGCACGGCCGCGGAACCTGCCACGGCGTCGCGCTGTCCACGCGCGACCTCGGTATCCTTCAAAACGTCGCCCGTATTATCGAGCGAGTAGACGGTATTGAGACTCAAACGCAACGGAACATGCGATTCGAGACCGCGGAGATCGATGGTGCCGATGCCGCCAAACTTGGCACTCGTGCCTCCACCGTCGACGCCGACCGCCCCCGTACCATTGATCAGCCAGAGCTCCGTGAACAAACCGAGGTGGAGCACATTGCCTACCGGCGCCACGTACTTGACGCCGATGTTGGTGTCGCCCAGCACCTCGAGAAGGGACGGCGTGTTCGCGCTGTCGCTGTTGGCGAACGCGCTGATCGAAACGTAGCCGTCGAGGGTGCCAGCCCCGATCGAGAGCAGAGAGCCACCAATCGACAGCGTTCCCCCGACGTGGTTCGATCGTGTCGCTGGTGAGGGCGGGGCCGCCGCGCGTCGGATTGGGGCATGGATACTGGGAGTTGCAGAGAAACCCCGCCGAGAACCATTCGGACACGAAGCCAATTCGTAGCTGCCCTGGAGCACCGGTTTGGGCGTGCTGCGTCTTCAGTAGGCCGGTTCCGCCCGTGATCGTGTTCGACTCGTTCACGAGGCGATCGCGCTCGGCCCACTCCTCCGCCTCCTCCGCCTCGTCCGCGTCGCTCGTGTCGGGGCTGGCGGCAGGCGTCGCTCCGAGGCCAGCGACTCCTTCCGCCGCCGGCGGGGCGGACCCGGCTGCAACGGAAGCGCTCACCGAAGCAGAGGGCTGAGGCGGCGCGCTGGCGGGTGTCGGGACCGTGACCGCGGGAGAGGTGCTGGCGGACGGGGCGCCGGCGACGGAAGGCGATCCATTTTGCTGCGCTCCAGCGGCCACCGGAAGGGCGAGAGCGGCGGCCATTGCAAACGCCGCGGAGCGAGAGAAACGTACGAACGGAAAACCCATGAGGACACTCTCCGGGAACGCGATAGGGAGCGTTGGTGGAATTCTACCTGAGCCTTTTATCACCAACTCGCGAGGATTCTCTACAACGCTGTAACGTGCGATCACGTGTTCATGGCCAACCGCGGTCGTATTCTAATCGTCGACGACGAATCCAATGCCCGCGCAGCGCTCGGCGAAATCTTGCGCGAGGAGGGTTACGCGACCGAAACTGCGGCTGACGGCTTCAAGGCACTGGGAAAGCTCGACGAGTTCACGCCCGACGTCATCTTGACGGACCTGAAAATGCCGGGGTTGGATGGCATCGCCTTCATGGAAAAGGCGCGCGCGGCTGCTCCCGGCGCGGTGTTCGTCGTCATGACGGCGTTCGGAACGATCTCCAGCGCCGTCGAGGCCATGAAAAAGGGCGCGGAGAACTACCTCCTCAAGCCTCTCGACCCAGAGGCCCTCGGGGCAGTTGTCGAACGGGCCATGGAGAAGGCGCGCCTCGTCCAGGAGGCACGGCGCCTACGCGACCGGCTTGCGCGAACGAAACGCCTTCAGTCACATCGTCTCGAGCGACCCGAAGATGCAGATGGTCCTCGAGCTGGTCGCACAAGTGGGCCCGAGCAAGGCGAGCGTGCTCGTTACTGGCGAAAGCGGAACAGGCAAAGAGCTGATTGCGGAGGCGATTCACCTCGCCAGCCCCCGAGCGAAGGCCGCGTTCGTCCGACTTCACTGCGCGGCGCTCAGCGAGTCGCTGCTCGAGAGTGAGCTATTCGGCCATGAGCGCGGAGCATTCACGGGCGCCGTCGCCCGGCGCGAGGGTCGCTTCAAGCAGGCCGATGGCGGAACGCTCTTTCTGGACGAAATCGGCGAGATTTCGCCCGCCGTTCAAGTGAAGCTCCTGCGCTTTCTGCAAGAGAAGACGTTCGAGCGGGTGGGCGGAAACGAGACGCTCAAGGTCGACGCGCGCGTCATCGCTGCCACGAATCGCGACCTTGGCGCCGAGATCAGGAAGGGGACATTCCGCGAGGACCTCTTTTACCGCCTCAATGTCGTCGCCATCGAGCTTCCTCCCTTGCGCGAACGGCGCGGCGACATCCCAGGGCTCGCGAGCTTCTTTTTCCTGCGCTACGCGTCGGAGAACGGCAAGAGCATCGAGACGTTCGACCGACGAAGCGCTGCAGGCGCTGCTCGACTACGCATGGCCAGGCAATGTCCGGGAGCTAGAGAACGTCATCGAGCGTGCCGTCGTGCTGTGCGACGGGCCGCGAATCGACCGAAAGCAGCTGCCCCCAAGCCTCGTCTCGCTCGAAGAACGTGACGGTCCCCCGCCATTCCTGGCTCGACCATCGCCGAGCTCGAGCGCTACGCAATTCTCAAGACGCTCGAGGCCTGCGGCGGATCCACTTCCCAGGCGGCCACGGTGCTCGGCGTCAGCCCGCGTAAAATTCAATACAAGCTGCATGAATATGCTCAAGCTGAGGGAAAGAAGGCATGAGCGACGTCGTCCTCAGCGCGACCGGCCTAGCAAAGACCTACCGAAAGCCCTTCACCCGCAAGCGGGTCGACGCCGTTCGCGGCGTATCCTTCGAGGTCCGGAGCGGTGAAATCTTCGGCTTCTTAGGGCCCAATGGCGCGGGAAAGACCACGTCGATAAAAATGCTGATGGGGCTAATAGCCCCCTCGGCGGGCATCATGGAGCTATTCGGCAAGCGCGCGCCTGCGCGCGACGTCATGGCCCGGGTCGGCTTCTTGCCCGAGAACCCCTACGTTTATCCTTACCTGTCCCCGCGGGAATTCGTGACGCTATGCGGGCGTCTGTCTGGCTTGGGCGGAGCCCATCTCCGCGAACGGGTCGTCCATGTCATCGAGCGGGTCGGGATGTCCGCGGCGATGGATCGGGCCGCCCGCACCTTGTCAAAAGGGATGCTCCAGCGGGTCGGCCTCGCCGCGGCGCTGGTCCACGATCCCGAGCTGCTCATCCTCGACGAGCCAATGAGCGGGCTCGACCCGGTCGGGCGTAAGGAGGTGCGCGATCTCATCGTCGACGAGCAGCACCGCGGACGCACGGTATTCTTCTCGAGTCACATTCTCAGCGATGTCGAGCTGCTCTGCGATCGCGTCTGCATCTTGCGAAAGGGGGAGGTCGTCGTAGCCGGCGCGCTCCGCGAGTTGCTGGCCGCGGGAAAACGTCGAAGCGAAGTGACCTTTCGTGGGGCGAGCGCAGCGCTTCGTGTGGCTCTGGCCCCCATGGCGGATGTCGCGCGGCTCGTCGGCGATCGATTGGTCATGGACGTGGAAGGGGGCTCCATGCTGCGCGACGTCGTAGAACGGGGGCTTGCCGCGGGCGCGGCGCTTGAGAGCGTCGCCCCGAAGCGCGAGACGCTCGAGGATTTGTTCGTCCGCAACGCGTTCTGACCTGACGCCTTGGTTCAAAACGTCCCTGCAACGCCGACGCCGGAAGGGCCGAGGAACGGCCGGAACGATAGCTGAGGAACCGCCCTCTTGCGCACGTACGTGCGCTCAGGGACGAACGCCACCTCGGCCTGGACGATGCCGGCGAGCGCGTCGACGAAGAACCCGCCTGCGATCAGGTCTCCGACGATCGACGCCTGTAGCGCCCGAAGCTGGTAGGCCCTCGCCGTTTCGACGAGGCCTTGCTGAAAGGCGTCCTTCGCCTGGGCTTGATTGTCGTAGGATACGATCGCCCCGACGCCGCTCGCGACCGCCAGAATCGATTCGCCGACGAGAAAAAACCACCCGAAGCCCTCTTGCCCGTTCTGGAACTGACCCGTCCCAAACGGAAGCAAGGCGAGCGCGCGCGAGTTGTGCTGCACGACGACCTCCTCGCTCGCGAGCTTCTCCAGCATCGAGAGCCGCGAGGCCGCCTTCTGGCGCTCCGCGTCGAGCCGGGCCTTGACCTCTTGCTCCTTTCGGACCGTCTCGACCTGCATCTGCGCGAGCCGATCGCGCAGGCGCGTCCGCGAGTCGATGAGGGCGTCCATGGCATCGAGAGAGACGCGCAGCGGATCCGGCTGATAATCCGGCCTGTCGACGAGGAGCTGCTCGAACACGCCGTTCGCCGCGTCTCGCTTGCCTTGGGCGACGAGGACGGCGGCTAGGTACATCCGCGCGTCGGCGACGTTGTCGGGGTCCTTGAGCGTACCGGTCTTGGGATTCGAGCAAAACCCGAAGGCGGGACTCTGCGCTGTCGTACTGGTGCGCGACATAAGCGCTGTGCGCCTTCTCCAGCTCACCGAGGGCGTCGGCCTGCACCGGACTGGCCGCCGTGAGCACCGTGAGAAGGAGCGCCACCATGGCCAACGCCACGAACGAACGCTGCAAACGCACACCAGACAATCCAACGAGCGGCGCTGGCGCTGCAACCGTTTTCGCCGCGAACCACTTCAAAACGACACGCGAACTGCCTTGCCCGCCTCGAGGCGTACCCGCACGCGCGTGGCCGTCTCCATTTGTTGCACCGTCACCAGCTGGAACATGCTCTTCAGCATGATGCTGTTCGTCCCCGCCCGGATCGAGACAAGTGGGTTCTCCATGATCTGGTAGCTCTTGTCCAGATCCCCCTCGATGACCAGGGTCGCCGGCTTTATCGGCAGCGCCACGACCACGGTGTCGTCCTTGTCTCCCAGACCCACCGCGAGGTCGACGGGCGTGCAGACCGGACACGCGAAGCTGAGCGAATGGGGCCTCGTGTCGAGGGTCAAGGTGTCGCCGGTCCTCACCGCTCGCGGTGGGGTGCCGTCTATCGACACGTCCACGCCCATCGTAGGCTTGAGATCGAGCGTTATCGTCCGCGAGCGTCCCTGCGGGTCCGCCGACCTGGGCAAGGCGCCGGGGCCCGGAGCGTGGACCGGGCGATCGGTAATGGCCGACGAAGCGACACGGGCCGTCGGAAGGGATGCGGAAGCCGAAACAGAAGCACGCGTCTTGGCGGAATCCGAGCCGCCGGCCGCGGGAAAACGTGCCTCCTGCCCACCGTTCTTGGATTGCACGAGGCGCCCCACGCCAAACGCCACCGCCCCAAGACCCAACATCAGCAGGAGTGCGCCGATCGCGCGTCTCGCAAAGCGCGCGCGCGCCTCGGCGCGGTTCATCCCCATCACAATCCTGCAAAGTTGCGGATCATCGGGCGCAAACGCCAAGGCGCGGTTGTAGTCCGCGGCCGCGCCGAGAACGTCGCCGCGCCGTCGCTCCTCGCTCCCGAGCGCGCACAGCGTCTCGATCATCCTCCGGGGATACGACGACTCGTACGCCTCGGCACCCTCGAGCCAAGACTCGAGCTCACGCCGGGGTGACGCGATTTTCAGACGGGCGAGCTCGACGACGAGCGCATCGCTCATCGCCGTTGCATCGGCAAACCGATCGTCGGCTACTCGGGCGAGCGCGTGAGCAATCAGCGCGCTCCAGCGGCTGCCTACAGTCGGGCGCTCGCCGACGGCCTCGGCGTAGTGGCCGTCGAGAACACGACGAAGCACCTGGGCGGGGTTCGTTCCTTCGAACGGGAGATGGCCGACCATGCACTCGTAGAGAAGAACTCCGACACCGAAGACGTCGGCCCTCGCATCGACATCGCCGCCCTCGATTTGCTCCGGCGCCATGTGCGCAGGGCTTCCGAGCACCTGACCTGTCGAGGTCACACTCTGCGCGTCGAGCAGCTTGGCGATGCCGAAGTCCGCGAGCTTGACGACGGCATGGCCCCCGGTGGTCGGCTCTGCCGTGGCGCGTTCGCCTCCCCCAGCCGCGACCGCAGGGCGGTGCTCGATGAGCACGTTCTCCGGCTTGATGTCGCGATGGACCACGCCGCTCGCATGAGCGTGCGCCAATGCGGCCAGCAACTCGAGGACGATGGCGCTCGCGACCTCGGGGGGCATTGCGCGGTGCTCCTGAAGGAGCTTTCGGAGCGTCGTCCCGCGTACGAGCTCGGCGACGAGGTATTGCTCACGCTCGTCCTCCTCGCTGACGTCGAACACCTCGACGATGTTTGGGTGACGCAGCTTGGCTACGGCGCGCGCTTCGTTGTTGAAACGCGAGACCACTTCGCGCGAGTCGCGCAAGTGAGGGTGGATGACCTTGACGGCCACCTCCCGGCCGAGACGCTTGTCGACCGCACGATAGACGGTGGCCATGCCGCCGCGGCCGATTTCCTCGACGATGTCGTACTTGGCAAGCTCCGGTAGCGCTCCCCTGCGCGCGGCGGTGGCCGCATCCATCGCGCCGAGTGTACCTGTCCGGGCGCCGGGGCAACAGCGCGGGAGCGGTCAGCCTTGCGCGAGGGCCAAAAGCTCTTGATGGTACGCCCGGAATGCGCTTTGCGCTGGCCACTGCGGAGCGCCCGCCAAGAGCGCTGTTACGTCGCGGGCGCGACCCCCGTCGATGGCTACCACGGCCGCCGCGTAACGCATGGCCCAGTGCACGAGCGGGGAGGCACCAGCCGCCTTTGCCAACACCTTTGAATCGCCTTGCTGGCTGGCGTGGGCATAAGCGCGGGCGAGCGCGGCGAGACCGCGCCTGAGGAGCGCGACGCGGCGGCGCACGAAAAGGCCTGCCGACGGCATCGGCAAAGCCTCGAGCGCCTTTGCCTTTTGCACGGCACCCGTGCGATCGCCTTCGAACGTATCGAGGAGCGTCTCGACGAACAAGCGCTGCTCGATGGCTGCCTCCCAGGCGGGCCCTTTGACGGCTCCCTCGAGGGCGCGTCGTGCGGCCTCGATCCACCCGTATGACGCGTAGGCCGTCGCTTGGAGCAGCGGCGCCATGGTCTCCGGGTGAGGCACTTTCTCGATCGAGGCCTCCCACGTTCCGATGACGCGCTTGACGTCGCCCGAAATGAGCAGCCTTCGGAGACGCCACCGGCCGAGGGCCTGCGGCGCAAATAAGAGGAGGGCGAACGCGAGCAACGGCACGAGCGAGCGCGGGTCTCGGCCGACCATTTGCGCCGCAAGCACGGCGCCGACGGCCGCGATGGCTATGGGAAAAACGAGGCGCGGACGCGGCGAGCGGCGCGGAGCTGGGATTGCCATCATCGTGAGCTTAACCACTGGGGCGGGCCGCGACAGCCGCAAACGCCAAGCGCTCCCAGGTGGTCGAGAGAACCGGCCGGCGAGTCTAGGCTCAGCTCTATGCGGTCCGACAAAGACGTCGAAGCGTATCTTCTGCGTCTCAACCGCCCGTACCGTGCGGTGGAAGGCCAGCCCGGCACTTTTCTCATCGAGAGCAGAGACTTGCCCGCCGTGGCCGTTCGTGTCGACCCGCCGCTCGTGGTCGTTCGTGTGCATATCGGCGACGTGAAGGCTGCAGAGGGCCAGCAAGCCCCCCTCTTTCGGCAGCTCCTCGAGCTCAACGCCCGGCAGCTCGTCCACGCGAGCTACGGCATCGACGACGGCAGGGTCGTCCTGTCGAGCGCGCTCGAGCTCGAGAACCTCGATTTCAACGAGCTCCAGGCAACGCTCGACGAAATCGACATGGCGCTGGCGCAGCACCTCCCGGAGCTAGCTCGCCTGGCGAAGGACGCGCTAATCACGCGCGCTACCAAGGGTTGAAAAGGACGCATGGGCATCTTCAGCCGCCTCGCACAGCTCATTAAGAGCAACCTCAACGACCTCATCAGCCGCTCGGAAGACCCCGAGAAGATGCTGAACCAGGTCGTTTTGGACATGAACAACCAGCTCGTCGAGGCGAAGAAGCAGGTCGCCGCGTCGATCGCCGACGAGAAGCGCCTCGCCAAGCAGCTCGAGCAGGAGCGTGCGAACGCGCAGGAGTGGGAGCGCCGCGCGATGATGGCGCTCCGGGCCGGCAACGAGGAGCTCGCCAAGGAGGCGCTCGCCCGAAAGCGAGAGCACGACGAGCTCGCCGACGACCTTACAAGGAGCAGTGGACCAAGCAGAAGACCGCCGTCGAGCAGCTGAAGAAGGCGCTACGCCTGCTGAACGACAAGATCGAAGAGGCCAAGCGGAAGAAGAACGTCCTCGTCGCCCGGAAGAAGCGCGCGGAGGCGCAGAAGGCCATCCAAGAGACGATGAGCGGGCTGAAGGATCAGAGCGCCTTCGAGACGTTCGACCGCATGTCGCAGAAGATCGACCAGATCGAAGCCGAGGCCGAGGCCCAAGCCGAGCTCGCCGAGGAGTACACGGGCGACGTGCTTGCGTCGCAGTTCCAGCAGCTCGAACGCAACGCACAGCGCAGACGACGACCTCCTCGCGCTGAAGCGCAAGATGGGGATGCGCCGCGCCAGAAGAGGCGCGCGAGGCAGCACCCCCGCCCGTCCAGGCGCGCGTGGAGGCGCCGACGGCGCCGTCCAGCCACGACCAACGCGACCAGGAGGAGCTGGCGGCAGCGCTCGAGGAGCTCGAAGCCAAGCAGCAAGAGCCCGAGAAGCGGAAGGCGGGGCGCTGAGCGCACCGCGACCGGCGTGATACTACCGAGTCCGTGGCCGCCGCCTCGCTCCCGCCCGGACTACGCTCGGAGCAAGTAGCCGCCCACTCGGAGGCTCCCGAGGCGCTCCTCGCGCGGCTAGAGACCGACGCGGCCCGCGGCCTAACGGACGGCGAAGCCGCGGCGCGCCTCGCGCGTGACGGCCCGAACGAGCTCCCGAAGCCCGTCGGCAAGAGCGCGTTCTTGCAGCTGCTCGGGCAGTTCGCGAACCCGATCGTTCTCACGCTCCTCGTCGCGGCCGTGATCGCCATCGTCGACGGAGCGATCGCAAGGGCGAGCCGATGCTCGTGCGCTTCGGCGACGCCGACCGCCATTCTGCTCATCGTCGTGCTCAACGCGCTGCTCGGGCTTCTCCAGGAGCGTCGCGCCGAGGCCGCGCTCGAGGCGCTCGAGAAGATGCAGACGCCCAACGCGCGCGTGCGTCGAAGCGACGAAGTGAAGATGATCGCGGCGTCGCAGCTCGTGGCCGGCGACGTGCTCGAGATCGAGGCCGGCGACGCGGTCCCCGCGGACGCGCGCCTGCTGCAGACCATCAACCTGGCCGCCGAGGAGAGCTCGCTCACGGGCGAGAGCGTCCCCGTGCTGAAAGACGCGCGCGCCGCAGTGGCGGACGACGCGCCGCTCGGCGACCGGGCGACGATGCTCTTCGTCGGCACGAGCGTCGTTCGCGGCAAGGGGCGCGCGATCGTCGTCGCGACGGGCGCGCGCACGCGAGCTCGGGCATCTGTCGGCGCTGATTCGACGGCCGCGCGACCGCACGACGCCGCTCGAGCGAGAAGCTCGACGGCTTCGGCAAGCGCATCCTCTGGGGCTGCCTCGGCCTCTCGGCGCGTGCTCTTCGCGCGCGGGATGTTGAAGGGCGACCGCAGCTGGCACGAGCTCCTGCTCGAGGCGGTGAGCCTCGCGGTCGCGGCCATCCCCGAGGGGCTCCCGGCGATCACGACCATCACCCTCGCGCTCGGCATGCAGCGCATGGCGAAGCGCGGCGCCATCGTCCGCAAGCTCGCCGCGGTCGAGACGCTCGGCGCGGCGACCGTCATCTGCACGGACAAGACCGGCACGCTCACCCAGAACGAGATGACAGTCCGCGAGGTCTACGCCGGCGGGGCGCGCTTTCGCGTGGACTGGCACCGGCTACGATCCGCGCGGGACCATCGTCGACGAGCGAGGGCAGCCCGCTTCGAGCGACGACGGGACCGCTTCATGACCTGCTCTCGACCGTCGCGCTCTGCAACAACGCCGTTCTCCAACACCGCGACGGCGCCTGGTCGCGTCCTGGGCGATCCCACCGAGGGCGCGCTCCTCACGCTCGCGGCCAAGGGAGGCGTGACGCAGCGAGGCAGTCGTCAGCGCGCATCACGTGGTCAAGGAGCTGCCCTTCGACAGCGACCGCAAGCGGATGACCATCGTCGCGCTCGACGAGCACGGGCGCGAGGTGGTGCACACGAAGGGGAGCGCCGACGTGCTCCTTCCGCTCTGCGCGAAGTACGAGAGCGAGACGGGAACCAGGCCGCTCGACGCAAAGGCCGGAAAGATCATCCTCGCGGAGGCCGAGCGGATGAGCGGGGAGGCGCTCCGCGTTCTCGCCGTCGCGCGGCGCGACCTCGGGACGCATCACACGACGGAGTCGGCCGAGGCACATGCGAAGCACGACGTCGAGAAGCGGTCTCCGGTGGAAATCGAGAAGCGCCTCACCTTCCTCGGGCTAGTGGGATGATCGACCCGCCGCGCGACGGCGTGCAAGGAGGCCGTCGCGCTCTGCGCCGACGCGCACGTTCGCGCGGTGATGATCACCGGCGACCACAAGCTCACCGCGATGGCCATCGCGAACGAGCTCGGCCTCTGGGACGAAGGCGCCGTCGCGCTCACCGGCACGGAGCTCGAGAAGCTGTCGGACGCCGCAGCTCGCCGACGCGCATCGAGCGACGTGCGCGTCTTCGCGCGCGTCACCGCCGAGCAGAAGCTGCGGATCGTCGACGCCTTCAAGCGGCGCGGCCACATCGTCGCGATGACCGGCGACGGCGTGAACGACGCGCCGGCGCTGCGCGAGGCGCACATCGGCGTCGCGATGGGCAAGGACGGCACCGACGTCGCGCGCGAGGCGGCCGACATGGTCATCGCCGACGACAACTTCGCCACCATCGTCGAGGCGGTGCGCGAGGGCCGCGCCATCTGGCGCAACATCCAGAAGTTCATCTTCTTCCTCCTGTCGAGCAATGCGGGGCTGCTCGTCACCGTGTTCGTAGTGAGCTTCTTCACGAACCTCCATCCGCTCACGCCGCTGATGATCCTGTGGATCAACCTGGTCACGAACGGCCTGCCTGCGCTCGCGCTCGGCGTCGATCCGCCCGACGCCACGCAGATGCGCGAGCCGCCGCGCAAGAGCACGGCGGGCCTCCTCGGCCTCCGCGACTGGCTCGGCATGGCATTCGTCGGCGGTTGGATGGGGACGGCGGCGATGGTCTGCTATCTCCTCCCTCTGCGTCACGGCGACATGCTCGGACTGAAGCATGCCCGCGCGATGGCCTTCTCGCTCCTCGCTCTCAGCCCCCTGTTTCACGCCTTCAACTGTCGGTCGGCGACTCAGTCGGTGCTGAAGCTGCGACCCCGCTTGCCGCTCGCGCTAATGGGCGCGGTCGTCGTCAGCGCGGGGATACACCTATTTGCCGTGCTCGTGCCGTCGCTACGCCCCGTATTTCAGACCTTTGCCATGAGCCCGGCGGAGTGGGGGCTGCTCTTTTTGCTATCGGCGTCCATCATCCCCGCTGTGGAAGTCATGAAGCTCGCCCAGCGAGTCCTCCTGCGCAGGAGGGTCGATCCGGAGGGGGGAGCCCAGTGAAGGATCCCGAGCGATGGCGACATCCGCGTCGTTGTTATCTTGCGCGAGTGGCCCCCGCGCGCCTGCTCGCCCTGCTCAGCCTCGCTGGCTTTTCCGCAAGCTGCGCCGGAGCGAGCGGAACCGCCGGCGCGGAGAAGACGGGGCGCGGCGAGCCGGACCGAGGCTTTGCCGAGTACGCCGCCGCTCACGGCATTCGCACGCTCAACAACCCTCACGAGGCCGAGCAGGTCACTACCGACGGGCTCCGTCTCGAGCGCGTCGATAAGACCAAACCGGTGAAGCTCGATGGCGTCCTGAGCGAGTGGCCCGCGTCGGCAAGGGCGACGGAGACTGTCAAGGGCGACTCGAAGAGCACGCTCAAAATCGCCCTCCAATACGACGACGCGAAGCTCTACGTCGGCGCGGACGTCGGCGACGCGGCCTTCTCCGTGGGCCAGGACCACGTCTCGCTCGTCCTGGCCGTTCCGCTCGTCGGCGGCGGCTACGCTTCGTACGATGTCGGGTTCTTCGCGGGGAATCCTGGCGAGACCGAGGGGACAGTGCGCTACGCGCGGGGGGGGCAAGTGGCCGGAGCGAAGATCGTCGAGGCCCGCACTTCGGACGGGTACAGTTTCGAGGCGGTCGTGCCCTGGGCTGCGCTGCCGGAGGCGCGTTTCACCCGGGTCGGTATCCGCGGCGTCGCTCGGTACGTCGAACGGGACGCGGTCGTCACCACGGGGCCGGGAGACGCCGACCACCCCGCGACCATGCCGTGGGTTCCGACCGAGCCGGAGCTGTCGTTGATCGAGCAGGAGCTCGCGCCCAGGGGCCTCGGCAAGACGGCGGCGGTGGCAGAGGTCATTGCGGACCTCACGGGTGACGGGGTGCGCGAGCGCGTCGCAGTGTACGAGCACTACTTGACCATCTGTGGGGCGTCGTACCTTGGCGGCACCGGATACTTCGTTCGCGATCTGATCGGGGAGCTCGTGACTCTCGAGGCGCGCGACGTTACCGGGCGCGGGCGAGCCGATGTCCTCGTCCGCCGCCGCCAGAGCGTCGGTGACGGCACGCGCGAATACCTCGAGGTGCTCAGTGCGATGAATGCAACCGAGGCGCCGCGCCTCACCTTCGCGCAAGAGATCGCGGTTCGTCAGTCGGACAGACACCTCGACAATGCGGTGCGGATTTCGCGTGGCGAAATCGAGGTGAGCGTCGAGCCCCCAACCGGGTGGGACGCGGCAACGTACAAGGAGCCCATCGCCTCGGAGGTCGAACCGATTTTGTTCCCGTGGGGAAGGATCCGACAGCGCACCTTCCGGTTCGACGGCTCGCGCTTCATCAAGGCGCGCGAAGTGACCCAGAAAGAGCTGGCCGCGACGCGCGGCCATGCGGACGACGAGGCGGCGCCGGCGCGGGAGCCCGAAGACCCAGCCACTCCGAAGGTCGCGCGGGGCGCCGGCCTTTCGACAGAATTGCTCGAGCAGTACAGGAGGGACCGTGGCGTTGGCCGCGACGTCCCGGCGAAAGTGGACCTTCAAGTCAACGTCGCCGGGGATGCGCAACCCGAACACGTCGTCCTCATCGGACGGGACATCGTCGTCTTCGGGCCCGGCTTCAAGGGCGGAACCGGCTATGCGTACCTAACGTTGCAACCGTTCGCCGATGCCCGTGACATCAAGGACATGTCGGCGCGGGACCTCACGGGAGACGGCGCGGCCGAGCTGATCGTGCGCGGCGTCCGCCACCTGAGCACTGAAGGAGCGAGGCGCGACAAGCGTGGCAGCGTCGACGTCGACCTACTCTTCGTCTACGGGGTGACGAACGACGCGCTCACGCGTTTCTTCGCGATCGAGACGGCGCGCCAGAGATCGGGCAAGCGCGTCCAGGGGCTCGTGCAGTTCATCCCCGCGGAAGGCGGCAAGACGTTCGACATCTTGTCGGCGCCCGGCCGCGCCTCGGGCTGGACGGCGAGCAGCTACCCATGGCCCCAGGATCGACCAGGGAGCGGCAGCGTCGAGCCGCTGCTTCTGCCGTGGGGCGGCGTCCGCAGCGCGCGCTACACGTGGAACGGTTCGGAGTTCGTCCGCAGCGGCGGTTGAGTGAAAAGCGAAGCTCAGCGCTTCTTGAAAGGATCCCCGACGTCTTCGAGCGCTCCGGGGCTTTCGCCGGCTTGCGGCCTCGCGGTGGCCGGGGCCTTCACGGGCGATGGAGGCAAGGGCTCGAGTGCAATGGTCTGCTTGGGATCGCGACCGCCGAGGGTCACGATCTTTGTCTTGTATCCCTTGCGAACGACGACGAGCGTCGCGGTCTCGCCCTCGGCCAGCCGGAGCGCGATGGGAGTCCCTCCGAGGTCGCGCCCGTCCCGCGTGATCGTCGCCGTGGCCGGAACGACGTTGACAAGCACCTCTCGGGTGGCCGGCGCGGCGCCGACCGCCGAAGCCGGTGGCGCGGGGACAGCCACTGCGAGGCCTCCCGCCGGCGAAGCGGTGCCCAAAGCACGGCTCCCATTTGCGGTGGACAAGTCGGACGCCAGAGCATGGCCTCCGCTCCCGGCACTCCTCGCCACGACGACGATTCCGACCAGGCCGAGGAACGCTCCCACAGCGCCGACGACCACGAACGGGGGCCAGCGCCCGGCGCGACCGGGCGGCGCACCAGGGACTGGCACGGGCATTGCGCTCGAACGGAAGTAATCCGCGGGGAGGTTGAACGCCCCGGAGCGCGCCATCATCTCGTGAACCGCAGCGGGCAGGAGGCCCGCGTCGAGCCTTTCTAGATCGAGGACCAGGTCATCCATACTGGCGTAACGTCCTTCGGGCTGCTTCGTCAGGCACTTGAGCACGATTGCGTCCAACCCTGGCGGGACATCGACCTCGGGAACGAGCGCGCCGATCGGAACGGGCGCCTTGTACATGTGCTGGGTGAGAATGCCCATGAAGTTGTCGGCGTCGAAGGGAACCTTGCCGCTCGCCATCTCGTAGAGAATCACCCCGAGCGCGTAGATGTCCGTCCGGTGGTCGACAGCAGCCCCCGCCGCTTGTTCCGGGCTCATGTAGTGCGGTGTCCCGAAGACGCTCCCGGCGCGTGTCATCCGGGTCGTCCCGCTCCCGACCTTCGCGATGCCGAAGTCGAGGACTTTGACGAAGTCCTTCTCGACCCGCTCGGTTCACGAGCATGACGTTGTCCGGCTTCAAATCGCGATGGACGATGTTGGCTGCGTGCGCGGCAGCCAGGCCCTGCGCGATCTGCTTTGCGATGTGGGACAGGCGCCGCACCGCCATCGGCCCCTTGGCTTCGCCCAGAATGGCGGCCAGGCTCTTGCCGTCGAGGAGCTCCATGACGAAATACGTCGAGCCGTCAGCGAGTTGACCGAAGTCGCTGATGTCGACGATGTGCCGATTGCCGATTGCACTCGCGGCGCGTGCTTCCTGGAGGAAGCGCTCATTGGCCTCGTGATCCGCCGACCACTCGCGCCGGAGCACCTTGATCGCGACTCTCTTGTCGATAACCTTGTGGCGGCCCGCGTAAACGATTCCCATGCCGCCTTCGCCGAGGACGCGCTCGACCAGGTAGCGCCCGTCGATGGTCCTGCCGACGTACTCATCGATTTTTGCCGACGGTCTCATCGCCGCGCCGGCTGTGTCGCGGATTCCCTCAACGTCGAGGCCAGATGCCGGCGCGGACGGCAGGGTGGCGGGCCGTGCGAGCAAAGCTGGATTGGAAGGCGGCGCCGGAGGAGAGTTCGGAGCGTCGGTCATCGCTTCTCACCAGGAACAAAAAAAAGAACGGGGGGGAAAGGCGTTCAGAGAGCAGGTACGGCCGATCAGCCGAAAACATTGCTGCCTCCGGCGTCGAGCAACAAATGAGCCGCCCGATCGAAATGCGGCGCACAGCCACACACCCGCGGGTCGTTCGCACCGCCGAATCGTGATACGCAGTGGCCCTCCGAGTTTCGCATGGGCTACCCGGTCACCGTCGCGCTTCGGTACCTCGCGTCGAAGAAACGCAACATGGTCTCGATCAGCACGGCGCTCGCCATCGGCGGCGTAACGCTCGGCGTGGCCGCGCTCACGATCGTGATGAGCGTCACCGGTGGCTTTCAAGAGCAGTTCCGGGAAAAGGTGCTCGGCGTCAACGCACACGTCCTTGTGCTCAAGTACTCAATCGATTTTCGCGAGTACCGCGATGTCATGAAGAAGGTGGAGGGTGTCCCACACGTGATCGGCGTGGCGCCGTTCGTCATCAATCCCGATGATGGTGACGCACGCCGATCGAACGGCCACTGGCGTCCTCCTCAAGGGAGTCGATCCGGAGCTCATGCCGCGGGTACTGGACCTCCCCAAGCACATCGTCGAGGGCACGCTCGCCGGCCTCGGACGCCCGGGCAGCGAAGCCGCCCGAGCGCTCGGGAGACCCCTTTCGCCGGGAGCTCGATGCGGCACGCGGCGCGCCGTCTAGCGACGCCGGTACGGACTCGCTGCTCCGATGGATGCGAGCGCGAGGTCGACGAGGAAATGCGCCACGCCGACGCGGGTGTAGCCACCGACAGAGAAGAGGCGATTCGTGAGGACGGGGCAGCCGCGGGCTCGGCTGTCGACGACGGCCACGGTGACGGCCGCCGCCGACGCGTGGCTAGGCCTTTCGGGGCGGTAACGCCGGTCGGCGGCTATACGAGCCAGCTCCCCGACGACGACTTCATTCCCGACGCGCTCGACCCCGATCCGTGCAGGAGCGCCGATCAAGTCGCAAAGATGCCGGGCATCGTCGTCGGACGCACGCTCGCCAAGCAGCTCGACGTGGGCCTCGGCGATTGCCTGCAAGTTACCTCCCCGCAAATCGGGATCTCCTTTGGTAGCGGCGCTCGGCCCCCTATCGCCAAGCAGTTTCGCGTCATCGCCGTCTTCGAGGCCGGCTTCGATCAGTACGATTCGAAGCTTGTTTATACCGACTTGTACGAGGCGCAAGCCTTCTACGAGTACGGCGATAGCGTCACGGGCATCGAGATGAAGTTGGACGACATCGATCGCGCCGACGCAGTGGCGCGGGACATGGCGACCCGCCTCAACAACGGCATTTACAACACGATGACTTGGCACCAGCTCAATCACGGCCTCTTCACGGCCCTGCTCATCCAGCAGATCGGGATGAGCTTTATGCTCGGTCTCATCATACTGGTCGCGGCATGCACCGTCATCGCGACGCTGATCATGGTCGTGCTCGAAAAGAAAAAAGAGATTGCGCTCCTCAAGGCGATCGGCGCAAAAAACGACGCCATTCTGCGCATCTTTCTTTACCAGGGCGGCATTATCGGGTTGGCCGGGACGGCGCTTGGCGTCTTTGTAGGCTGGGTCTCGTGCCGGTGCTTGCTGGCCTACCGCTTTCCACTCGATGCGAAGGTCTATTTCATCTCGCGATTGCCTGTATCCATGCACCCCGTGGAGTTCATCGTTCCCGCGATCGTGGCCGTCGCGATTTGCCTCGTCGCGACGATTCTTCCCGCAGTGTACGCTGCGCAGCTACGCCCTGCGGACGGCCTAAGGGCGGAGTGAGCATTCGTTGACCGGGCGGACCTGCCCCTGATAAGTGTTCGGCCGGGTTTCGGACCCGTGCCGCTAGGAAGGCGAAGCAACGCATGCGCTGGCTCGTGGAGGTGACCTCGCTCGGGAAGACCGATACGGAGTCCCTCCACATCGAATCCGACTCCTGGCAGAAGGCGTTGCAGCTTGCGCGCGCGCTGCGTGGGGAGTCTGCCCCGATGAGCGGCTTCTCGATCGAGTTGCTCGATGACGGCTGCCGCGCGCTCGATCCTCTGTCGAGGCTCAGGTACGCGGTCCGCCGCGCGCCAGATGACGCGCCGCCGCGCCCGAGCGCACGGCCCCCCGCTTCGACGGCTTCTGGACCGCTTCTTCCGCTTCGCCCGTCCTCGATTCCAAGCGCGAGCCGACAGGCTCCAGCGGCTGAGAGCGCGCCGGCAGCCGCACCCACACAAATTCCCGCATCGTTCGAGGCGCCCGCCAGCGGCTATCCGATCGTATTCAAGCGCGAGCACGACCCGACGAATGCCATGCCGCTGACTTATCGCGAGTACGTCTTTTTGGTGCCGCGCGGAACGAGCGAAGTCGTGGCAGAAACGTTGTTGCAAGCACAGTTGGCGCGCGTTCGTTCGTCGCTCGAACGATCGACGCCGGGCAAGCTCGTAAACCTGGGCGTCTTCGACGAGGTCGTGGGAGGCAAGCCAACGCTCCCGCCCCTCGCCACTCTTTCCTGGAAAGACTGGCGCGGGGCTCCTACCGTCAGCTTTCCCCGAAAGCCTGGCGCCGCGGCGGTGACGCAACCCTCGGCGGTGTCCGTCAGCCCCGTGGTGATGGTATCGCGCGAAGCCGAGCCGGCGGCGACGGGTCCCGTTCGCGCCCCTACCGGAGCCAGCGCGCTTCCCGCTACACCGATCGCGGGGCCAAAGCCTCCGTCGGTCGAGGCGGTGCTGGCTGCGGTAGCGCCCCCCCCGCCTCTCCAGTCACCGAGCTCCGTGGGCCCCCTGCGCCGCCTGTCGCCGCGCCTGCGCCGCCTGTCGCCGCGCCTGCGCCGCCTGTCGCTGCGCTGCCAGTCGCCGCCCCTGCGTCACCCAAAGCACCCGCCGCAGTACCCGCAGCACCAGTCGCCCCGGCCCCACCACCGCCGACACCCGTCGCAGCGCCGGCGGTGGTCATTGCCGCGCCTCCCTCACCCCCAGCACCCGTCCTTGCGCCCGCACCACCCACCGCGGCACCGCCGCCGCCCGCCGCACTGGTGCCGCCGAGGAACCCCGACACGGCGACCGTCGTCCCTTCGGCCCCCGCGCTCCAAACTCGCGTGCGCGTCCGGGGCGAAGAGCTCATCGCCGACCTTTTCGAGGCGATGCACGAGCTCCACTTTCTGCGCGACGCCATCGAAGGAGGCGACTTTTGCCTCAATCTGGCGATGGATAAGCTGCCATCGCGCGCAGGGATCGTGCACCTCTACGACATCGATCACCGCAGCTTCCTGATCTCGAGCACCCGCGGTGCGGGCACGAGAGGCCTCCTTCTTCGGCGCCACCCGGAGAGCGACTCGATTCTCTCGACGGCCATGCGAAAGCGCCGCGGCGTCGTGGTGACGGAAGCGCTTCGCGGCGGAGCAATCCTCCCCGAGCGCTATGCGGAGCTCGGCGGTGCAGAGAGCCTGCTCATCGCACCCGTCATGCAGGCTGGCCGCTTCCTAGGCGCGATCGAGCTCGTGAATCCACTGGACGGTCAGCCTTTCACCGAGTCGGAAGGAAACGCGCTGACGTACATCGCCGAACAGTTCGCCGAGTTCGTGGCGACCCGTGGCGTCGTCACGGACCCTGAACGAATAAGCGTCATTCGCTGACGACCAACCATTGAAGCCCACCTGCCCGAGAGCCTGAAATGGCGCGCGTGCGCGAGAGGCTCGCGAGCTTCGTGCTGCTGCCCGCAGTACTGGTGGCCGTCGGAATCCTCGCTTACTTCACGTTTCGGACCACGCTTCAGGTCGAGCGTCTTCGCCAGCAGTCGGTCCTCGAGGCCACTCTGGGGCTGGCCAGTGAAAAGGCCGACCGCCTCGACAAGCGCATCGTCGAGCAAGACAACGTCGTCTTTGCCATCGCCGATCCTCAACGCTTGGCGGAGCTGACGCAGCGCTGGCTGCCGACGGCGCAGCGCGAGACACCCACCGTTCGCGCCATCCTCGTGCTCGACGAGTCGCGCACGGTCCTCGCCTTCGCGTCGCGGGCGGGCGGCGCCTTCGCCGAAGAGGAGGCCTTCCGCCGCCTGCTCGTCGAACGGATGTGCGCCGACATGGAGCTCGGGAAGCAGGCGCCCGACGAGCTCCGCCATCTGCACCGCCAGTACCACGGTCAGAGCTACCTGCTCAGCTACTGGCAACGCGCCGTATCGATCGCGCCGGAGGGGTCCGCAAGCAGCCCCCAACGCGAGCACCGGTACTTCGTCGTCGCCTGGCACGACGTCGGGCGCATCGTGAAAGACACCATGCCAGCCTTGTTCTCGGAGGCCGCCACGCCCAGCCGCGTCAACGTCGTCGACGAGGACGGGCGCATCATCTTCGGGCCGCCCCTACGTAGCGGCGAGTTCACGGTCGGCGGTCCGCTTCCCGACGACGCTCTACGGCTGGCGCGTGCAGGTCTCCCCGAGCGCGAGCGACGAGCTCACGGCGCGCGTCCGCAACCGCGCGATGCTCGAGCTCGTGATGGTCGTCCTCTCCTGCGGAGTCATCGTGCTCGGCGTCGCGACCATCCTTTTGGCGGCCGAGAGGGAGCGCCGGATGTCGGCGCTGAAGAGCGAGTTCGTCGCAAACGTGAGCCACGAGCTGAAGACGCCGCTCGCGCTAGTGCGGATGTTCGGCGAGATGCTGCAGTCGGGCCGGGTCACGAGCGAAGAAAAACGCCAGCAGTACCTGGACATCATCGTCAGCGAGAGCGAACGGCTTTCGTCCCTCATCGAGAACGTGCTCGACTTCGCGCGCGTCGAGCGCGGACGAGCCGGCATACGACTTCGCCGACGGCAGCGTGGGCGACGCGGTGACCAAGGCGGTCAACGTCTACCGGTACCGCGCGGAGCGCGAGGGCATCGATCTCGCCGTCGATGTCGAACCCGACCTCCCGCCAGTCACGTATCGACGAGCGGGCCATCCAGCTCGCCATCATCAACCTGATCGACAACGCGCTCAAATACGCCCCGGGCTCCGGCATCGTCTCGGTCCGCGTCCAGCGCGAGCGCGGTGCGATCGTCGTCCGGGTCATCGACCGTGGGCCGGGCGTGCTCAGCGAAGATCGGGAGCGCATCTTCGAACGGTTCGTTCGCGGAGCCGCGGCGCGCGGGCAAGCCCATCCGGGGCAGCGGCATCGGTCTCGCGCTCGTGAAGCACATCGCCGAGAGCCACGGCGGCCGCGCTTGGGTGGAGGCGCGCGCCGAAGGCCTCGACGCGGGCTCCGCAGTCAGCCGCACCCCAGCGCCCGCACCCTTTGGCGCTCGCGACGTCAGGCAGGGGACAAGAGCCGCCGACCAGCCCGGAATGGCTAACGGAACCGAGGCCGGGGCATCCGGCGCAATGTTCGCGCTTTCCGTCCCGATCGCGCCCCCTCGCAGAGTCGCCCTCCGGTAATGGCTCCCCGGGCGCCGCTCACTTGGGGACCGCCGCTTTCTTGCCGCTCCCTGTGGGGGGAGCTTGGGCAATTGCCTCGGCAATGTGTCCGCCCGGAGGTTGACGGGAGACATGTGCTAGATATCGTTGACGGTGGCTCAATTGATCACCGCCTCATGCGATGCTCCGACGCTCGCTTCCGGCGGTTGCTCTAGCACCAACAAGCGCACCCGGAGTTGGAGGTCGTGAATTCTCGCATGGCGAATGAGGAAGCGAAGCTGTTCGTGGCGGGTCTGCCCGACAGCATCTCGGAAGACGTTCTGAAGCAGCTCTTCGAAGCAACGGGCGGCAAGGTCGTCAGCGTCAGCCTGCCCAAGGATCGGATGACGGGCCGCCCGCGCGGCTTCGGCTTCGTGACGCTGTCGACACCGCAAGAGGCGCAGGCCGCGCGCGACGCGCTCGACGGCTCGATGCAGGCCGGAAAGTCGATCTCGGTGCGGCCTTTCCAGGCCGAGCCGCCGCGGCGTGATTCGATCGGGCCAGGCGCAGCACGGCCCGGACCGCCCGGCCCGCGCCTGGCCTCAGGCGGCGGCGCCGCCAGGGAGGGGTATCGCCTCAATCGCCGGATCGAACGCTCTACGTCGGCAACCTGCCGTACGACGCGACCCAAGAAGAAGTGCAGTGCTCATCAATGGAGCGTCGCCGGAAGGCGTCGTTCGCGTCCACCTTCCGATGGACGCCGACGGGCGGAAGCGCGGCTTCGGCTTCGTGACGATGGCCAGTGCCGAGGCCGCGAAAACGGCGGCCGACGCGCTTCGTTCGGCGGATTTGCGCGGGCGCCGCTTGGTCGTCAACCTGGCTCATCCCAAGGGGGAACGCCCTGCGCGACCCGAAGGCGGCGGCGGGTTTTCGGCGCCATTTCCCCCGCGTTCGGTGGGGGAGGTGGTGGTGCTCCCTCGGCGAGCAGCGGTCCCGCTCATCGGAAGCCGGGCCACGAGGAAAAGCGTAAGCGCTCGTTCGAAGACGGCGGGGGCCCGCGAAAAAAGCGCGGCGAAAAAGACGACCAGCGCGGCGGGGGCGGCGCGAACCGCGTCGACTACAGCGAGGAAAAAGAAGACGAGTAAGCGAGCATGACGGGGCGGCCGCTTGACTCCGCCTGCCTCGTGCTGCAATTTCCCCGGCCCCGCGGTGACCGCGGGCGAGGTCCCCCATGCGTGACATCATCAAGATGACCTGCGGCAACTGTGGCCGCGCGAACTACACGACCACGAAGAACAAGCGGACGATGGCCGAGAAGTTCGAGATCAAGAAGTTCTGCCCCGCGTGCCGGAAGCACTTCCCGCACAAAGAAGGCAAGATCTCGAAGGGCTAATCCGTCGAGCGCCGGCGCAGCCCATGACCTTCGAGCGAAGGTGTCGCGCTCTCTGCGCATCCGTATAGCTAGGGGCTAGGCGCGTAGACACCGCCCCTCCCAATTGGTAGAAGCGTGCTTCCCCACCGGGACAGCATCCTACATTCGCCCCTCCGGGGGCCCTCTTCTCGCGCGGCGGCACTGGGGCCACCCGTGAGGCAGTCCCATCGCGGAAGGAGCAGCCGATGATCTTCGACTGGCTCCACGGCCTGTTCTCGAACGATCTCGCGATCGATCTCGGGACCGCGAACACGCTCATCTACGTCAAGGGCAAGGGCATCGTCTCGTGCGAGCCCTCGGTCGTCGCCGTGCAGACGGACGCGCGCGGCGGGCAACAAGGTGCTCGCCGTCGGCCGCGAGGCCAAGGAGATGCTCGGCCGCACGCCGGGCAACATCCACGCGGTGCGCCCGCTGCGCGACGGCGTCATCGCCGACTTCGAGATCACCGAGGCGATGCTCCGCTACTTCATCGCGCGCGCCCACAACCGGCGCACGCTGGTGAAGCCGCGCATCATCATCTGCGTCCCCTTCGGCATCACCGAGGTCGAGAAGCGCGCGGTGAAGGAGAGCGCCGAGAGCGCCGGCGCGCGCGAGGTCTATCTGATCGAGGAGCCCATGGCGGCGGCGATCGGCGCGGGCCTTCCCATCACCGAGCCGAGCGGCAACATGGTCGTCGACATCGGCGGCGGCACGACCGAGGTCGCGGTCATCTCGCTCGCCGGCATCGTCTACTCGCAGAGCGTGCGCGTCGGCGGCGACAAGATGGACGACGCCATCGCCGCGTACCTGAAGCGCAAGTACAACCTCGCCATCGGCGAGCAGACGGCCGAGCGCATCAAGATGCAGATCGGCAACGCCTACCCGCTCGAGAAGCAGCTCACGACCGAGGTGAAGGGCCGCGACCTCGTCGCCGGCGTTCCCAAGACCGTCGTCGTCAACTCCGACGAGATCCGCGAAGCGCTCACCGAGCCGATCAACGCCATCGTCGAGGCGGTGCTCACTCGCGCTCGAGAAGACGCCGCCGGAGCTCGCCGCCGACATCGTCGACAAGGGCATCGTCCTCACCGGCGGCGGCGCGCTGCTCAAGAACCTCGACGTCCTTCTGCGCGAGGAGACGGGCCTCCCCGTCATGGTCTGCGACGACCCGATCAGCGCGGTCGTGCTCGGCAGCGGCAAGGCGCTCGATCACATGGAGCTGCTTGAAGGAGGTCACGATCGCCTGAGAGCCATGGCGGCTCGACGGCGACGACGCAGCTGCCCGCCGTGACTCCTGCTCTCAAGCGCTACCGCGACGCCGCGATCGTCGTCGTCCTCCTCGCGGTCCCGTTCTTCGTCCTCAAGGCGAACATGAAGTCGCCCGAGAACTCAGAACGCGATGGACCGCATCCTTCTGCGCGTCATCGCGCCCATCGAGTTCGCCGCGGCGAGCGCTCGCCCGCGGCATCGGCAACGTCTGGGACGACTACGTCTATCTCGTCGACGTGAAAGCACGACAACGAGCGCCTCGCGTACGACAACGCGCGGCTCCGCGAGCGCGTTCACGGGCTCGAGCAGGCGCAGATCGAAGAACCGGCAGCTTCGACGGCTGCTGCAGCTGCAAGGACTCGACACCCGGCGACACGTCAGCGCCCAGGTCGTCGGCAAGGACTTCACCGAGTTCTTCCGCGTCACGCGCGTCGTGCTCGACAAGCGGCGCGCGCGACGTGCGACCGCACATGCCGGTGGTCTCGCCGGACGGCGTCGTCGGCGCGGTGCTCCACGTCGCGCGGCGACGCCGTCGACGTGCAGCTCGCGGTCGACGCCGCCTTCGGCGTCGACGTCGAGGACGAGCGCACGCACGCGCGCGGCTTCGTGCGCGGCACCGGCGATCCGGCGCGGTACGGCGTGCAAGGTCGAGATGGTCGACTCGCGCGACGAGGTGGAGATCGGCGACCTACTCGTCACGAGCGGCAAAGGGCGCTGGTTCCCGCGCGGCATCCCGGTGGCGCGCGTGACGAAGGTCATCAAGCGCGAGCTCGGGCGCGACCAGGATGTCGACGCCGCGCCGACGGTCGACTTCTCGCGCCTCGACGCGGTGCTCGTCCTCGTCACGCGCCCGGCGACGAAACCACGTCCGGCTCCGTTGGCCCCATTCGCCAGCCGGCCCTCGCGGTAGGCCCTGATGCGTAACGTGGCGTTCCTCGGGGCCGGCATCGGCTTGCTCATGCTGCAGTCGAACGTCTTTCGAGTCCTGGACGGCATTCGTCCGGCTCTTGCGATCGCGGTGTGGGCGGGGGCCGTGCTCTCGACGTTATCCGCACCGCAGCGCACGCGCGGGCCGCGCCAGGCCACGCGCGCATGCCCGCCTCCTTCCGAACCGATTTTTCGCTGCCGGCGACGGTGCTCCTCGGATATGCGCTCCTGGCGTCGACGGCGCGCGCCCACGTCGGACGCCCGATCCCTGCGCTGGTCCTGCCGCTCATCCTCTTCATGGGCGTGCACGAGTACTCGCTCGCCCGCGGCGCGGCGGTGGCCTTCGTCCTCGGCTACGCCACGGACGTCATCGGGATCGCGCCGGTCGGGCTCTACACGTTCACTTACGTCGCGACGTTCGTCCTCGCCGCGCGCCGCAGGCGTGCGCCTCGCCGCGCAGACCACCTGGATGCAAGTCGTGCTCGTGGGGGCGTTCACGCTCCTCCAGAGCACGATGATTCTGGTGCTCCTCGCGATCTTCGGGCGCGATGCCGTGGGTGCCGCGCATCCTCTACCCGCTGGCTCTACCGCACGCGCTCGCGACCGCGGCCATCGCGCCGCTCATCTTTCGGGCAGCCCAGTCGATCCACTCCGCGACGGCTGGGGCTCCGCGGAGCGAGGCGGGAGGGAGCTCGACCTCATGACGAATCTGCTCGTCCCGCGTTCGGACGTGGGCGAGTTCCGAAAGCGCTACAAATGGATGGCGCTCTTTGCGTTCCTCGCGTTCGTCGCCGTCGTCGCTCGGCTCGTTCCAGCTACAAGTCGTCGATGGCACACGAGTACTCGGCCGTCGCGCACGAGAACATCATCCGGCGGGTCGTCGCTGCCGACGACGCGCGGCGTGATCCGCGACGCGAACGGCAAGGTGCTCGCGTCGAGCCGTGCCGTCGTACGACGTGCTCGTGGTCCCGGGACGCGTGATGCCGAGCGCTCGGCCCGTTCGCTACCGGAACGGCCTCGTCATTCCGCACGACCCCGACTCATGGCCGAAGCTCGCCGAGATCCTGCGGCTCAACCCCGAGGAGCGGCGCGTCTTCGAAGAGCGCATCCGGACGGCGTGCGCCAGCGACGAGGACAAGTCCCCCTGCTGGAGGACGCCCATCCTGGTCCGCGAGGACGTGCCGCGGGACATCGTCGCCGAGCTGAAGCAGCACACGAACGAGCTGGCGGGGGTCGACGTGGTGGGCGCGCCGGTGCGCTTTTATCCGTACCAGCGACCTCGGGCGCGCACATGCTCGGGTACGTCGCCGAGATCGACGCCGAGGCCCTCGTCGACATACCGACCCAAGGGTTACGAAGATTTGCCACGCGAGGACGCCAGAGAATCAACCCGCTCGGCTACGAAGCAGGCGACACCGTGGGCGCGACCGGGCTCGAGCACGCGTGGGAGTCGTACCTGCGCGGCCAACGCGGGTGGGAGAAGCGCGTCGTCGACGCGCGCGGACGCTATCGCAGCGGCCCGGAGGCGGAGCGGCTGATCGACGCCCCCGGTCGGCTCGACCCGATCCCGGGCCGCGACCTTCGCCTTTCCATCGACGTCGACCTCGAGCAGGCGATCGACAGGTCGATGCGCGCGCACGCCGCCGGCGCCGTCGTCGTCGTCGACGTCCGTACCGGGCGCCTTCTAGCCCTGTACTCGAAGCCGGATTTCGATCCGAACGACTTGTCGGGCGGAGCGGGTCGAGGCGCGTGTTCGCGAGGCGTTCGACCGCCTCTACGCCGACCCGCTGCGACCGATGCTCGACAAGACGATGAGCGGCGCGTTCCAGCCGGGGTCGACGATGAAGCCTTTCAGCGCCCTCGCCGCCCTGGAGGACCATCTCATCGAGCCAGAACAAACGGAGCGTTGCGAAGGCTATGTCACCTTCGGCCACCGCGTCTTCCGCTGCAGCCACGTGCACGGTCCGGTGCGTCTGCGCGAAGCCATCGTCGCGCTCGTGCAACGTCTATTTCTTTCACTTGGCCGAGACGGTAGGGATGGATCGCATCGCGCGCATCGCGCAGGCGTTCGGCCTGGGTCAAAAGACGGGGCTTGGCATCAACCCCGAGGCGCCCGGGCGCATCCCGACCCGGTCCTGGTACGCTCTCCGCTACCGTGGCCAGTTTCGCGTGGGTTTCACCCTCAACATGGCGATCGGCGAGGGCGACGTGATGGTGACCCCGCTGCAGCTCGCGCTCGCTTACGCTGCGCTCGCGAACGGCGGAACCCTGTACCAGCCGCAAGTAGTACGCGCCGTCGAGACGAGCGACGGCGCCGTCGTGCAGGACTTTCCTCCGCGCATCCGCCGGCAGATTCCATTTGCCCCCGAGAACTTACGCCGCGTCACGGACGCGCTCTTCGACGTCGTCAACGACCCGAACGGAACGGCATTCCCCGCGCGGGATCCAGCGCTCGACGTGGCCGGCAAGACGGGAACGGCGCAGACCGGCTACGTCGCCAAGAAAGAGGACGATGCGAAGACATCGTGGTTTCTCTCGCAGAACCACGCCTGGTTTGCGAGCTTCGCCCCCGCACGCTCCCCTGAGATCGCGGTGGCGGTGCTCGTCGAGCATGGAGGGTCGGGGCCCGAGATCGCGGTTCCGATCGCGATGCAAATCGTTCACGAATACGAGCGACTGCAGGCTATTCGCCTCGGCCGCCCGGCACCCGCCAAAATGGCGCCCCCGAGCAGCGCAGCCAAGTCGCCTTGGCGGCCGGGAGCGCACCCGTGACGCTGCGCCTGGGCGACATCGGTGGCCTCGGGCGCGTGCGCGAGCACTTCGACTGGCCTCTTTTCATCGCGGTGGCGACGCTCGCTGTCATCGGCGTCGTCAACCTGTACTCCGCCACGAGCGTCGCGCGTTCACACGCCGACGACTACATCCAGCAGATCTACTGGCTCGTGGGCGGCGGAATCCTGGCGCACCGTCGTCGCAGCCATCGATTACCGCCACTACGAGCGCCTCGGCTACGCGCTCTACGCGATGGGCGTCGTGTTGCTGCTGCTGGTGTTCATTCTCGGCCGCGAAATTCGGGGAGCTCGCGGTGGATCTACATCGGCTCGTACAGCTTTCAGCCGAGCGAGTTCATGAAGCTGTTTCTGGTCATCGCGCTGGCGAAGTACCTTCACGACGACCCGAAGAGCGAGGGGCGCACGCTGAAGGAGCTTGTGGCGCCCACGCTCATCACGGCGGTGCCGACGGCGCTCGTCCTGCTGCAACCCGACCTCGGAACGGCGCTCATCCTCGTCCTCGTCTTCGTCTCCATCTGTGCGCTCGCCCGCATCCAGAGGGGGAGCCTCGTGGCGCTGGCCATCGCCGTGGGCGTGGTGGCGCCCGTTTTCTGGGGCTACGGCCTTCGCGGGTACCAGAACGAGCGGATCAACGCCTGGCTCAACCCGAACGAGAACATCCTCGGATACAACTGGGATCCTCACCAGGCGCGAATCGCGGTCGGAAACGGCGGCTGGTTCGGTCAGGGCTTCATGAAAGGCTCGCAGAACCAGTTCATGTTTCTGCACGAGCAGCACAGCGACTTCCCGTTTCCGGTATTCGCCGAGGAGTGGGGCCTGGTCGGCAGCCTCGCGCTCGTCGCCCTCTACGGGTTTCTCGTTCTCTGGTGCCTGCGCGTCGCGGCCTCGGCGAAAGATCGCTTCGGCGCCGTCCTCGCCGTCGGCGTGGGGAGCATCATCTTCTGGCACGCCGCCTTCAACCTGGGAATGGCGACGGGCCTCTTGCCGGTCGTCGGGGTGACGCTGCCCCTCTTCTCGTACGGCGGCTCGAGCGTCATGACGGTGCTCATCGGCGTCGGCCTCATTATGAACGTGTCGATGCGCCGCTATTACGCTTCGCCTGCCCGGCCGACATTGCTGGGCTTGTAGCCACTCGGCGCTATTTCTTGGTCAAGACCATCATGTGAAACTTGGAGAACTCGGTCTGCCCGAGGGTGTACATGACCTCCGTCAGCAGCCGGTAAGGGATGGATACATCGGCGATGATGATCGCCTCGCTACGCGAGGGGTCCTTGCCCGTCGCCATTCGAATGCGCTTGTCGGACTCGCGCCAGCTCTGGAGCGCACTCCCGAGCGGGACGATGAAATAGTCGTTGCGCGAGCCGCGCTTGTACTTGGCCTCGATGCCGTACTGAGCGGCGTCGGGAGGCACGGGGCACACGACGGTCTCGCCAACGATGATCTGCGACTTCGATACGATGACCGGCAATCCCTCCGGCTCGGAGTCGGGCTCCGTAGTCAGAATGCTCTTGGGGAGCTGCAAGTCCTGCGATTGCGGGAGAGAGGCCGTCGACGTGCTCAAGCTCTTCAACAAGAACACGAGGATGATGGTCATCATGTCCATCATCGCGGTGATATTCAGAAAGTTTATCTCCGGCTCGACCCGATTTCGCGCAATGGCCTTGCGCAGCTCGCGCTTGTACACAGCGAGGCTCGCGGGCTTTTGGCGCACGGCGGCGGGGGCGGCCCGCGGCGGAGGAGCGACCGGCGGATCGTTCATGGCCTACTTGGGGACTCCGAAGTTGATGTCCGGAAAAAGCTCCTGACCGTCGTCACTGCGGCGAATCGCGTCGATGGTGCTGATGATCACCTGGTACGGGATGTCCTTGTTTGCGGTGATCGTCGCCGCCGTCTCGTCGGCGGCCTCCGGAACCTGATTCTTCAGCCGCTTCGCACACTGCGTGAGCGACGCGTAGTCGTAGTCCGGCGGGCCATCGCCGCTGCGCAGGCCGACAGCCATCCCCGAGCCAGCTCCTTGGCAGCCTTCGCCGATACGCTGGCCGAACGCCGAGACGATGAAACCCTTGTCGATGACGATGATGTTGAGCGAGAGCGCCGGCTTCGTCGGGGCGCGCGCGCTCGGGCCTCCCTGCCGCGGCGGCTGGGAGTCGATCATCGTCGTGAAGGTGACGGTGATGGTCGCAAGGACGAACATCAGTACGTTCGTGATGATGTCGAGGAAGGGGACGATGTTGAGCTCGCCGCCCTCCTCGTCCGGCGAGAGCTCGCGAGGCGCCGACAGGCGTCGCACCTTGCTCCGTTGCGCCGCGCTGAGCTTCTCGGTATCGGGCATCGCGGATTCCCCGTCGCGCGATCAGTAGTTGGTCGAGCGCGTCTGGATGGTCAAGAGGTTGAAGACACGCTCTTGCGTCGCATCGAGATCGTGCTGAATGTTCTTCGCGCGCTGGTGCAAGAAGAGGTGGGCGATCATGCAGGTCACTGCGATTCCGAGGCCGAACGCCGTGTTGTACATGGCCTCCGAGATGCCGAGGGAGAGCTGCGCCTGCCTCTGCGCCGCCGAGAGGCGGGGGTCGGATACCGCGTTGAACGTCGTGATCAGCCCGGTCACCGTTCCGAGCAGACCGATGAGCGTCGCGATGTTCGCGAGCGACCAGAGCGAACCGACGCGCTTCTCGACCGCAGGTCGGAGCTCGCCCATCTTCTCGCTCATCGCGGCGTCGATCTCGTCGGGCCCCTTGTTCGCGTGAGTGAGGCCGGCCTTGACGAGCTGCAACGTCGGGTAGTCGCCCGCGTCGCAGAGCTTGATGGCGCGGTCGATGTTCCCGGCCGTCACGAGCTTCTTGATCTGCGCGAAGAACTCCTTCGAGTTGACGCTGTACTTCGAGAGCTGGAAAGCGACGCGTTCGATGATCATCGCGATGACCACCGCGCTGACGACCAAGTTGGCCACCAAGAACGTCGGCTTCTCTTTGAAGGCGCCCATGAGGCCCCCTCCACCGCTCGCAGCCTGCGCCGCCTGCTCCGCAACAAGGACCACGAACATTCCCCGACGCTCCTTTCTGCCTTCTCTCAAAGGGTCCGAGCGCCTCAGGGGCGCGCGGCGTCCTGCAATCGTGCCGGCCAGTATAGCGGCAGGCGCTTCGGAAATGGGAATCGGCGCTCGCTCGCGGTCAGGTTGCTCACTTCCGCCCAGTGTGGGGGACGGATCGAGAGCCAATCATTGTGCTGCGGCGCTTGAAGGCGCGGCCGACCGATCGACTCGGAAGTCCCTGCCTCTGATGTGATGCACGAGCGACGATACCGCCGGCGGATCGAACTCGTCAACGTACGCCTCGGTCGAAGGGGCCGACGAAGGACGTTTTTGCGCATGGTTAGCACGCTCACGCTCGCGCACGCACGCTCGTCGCCGCCGCCGCATTTTGCGGCCTTTTCGGTGTCGAACAAAGGGTTCCGAGGCTCGACCGGCGCGGCCGCCGGCCGCCCGTCTTCCACGGGAGCCAGGCACTCGGCTGGGTCGACGTCGCATGCCAACGCAAAGTTCGGAGCGCCGCGGATCCCCTGTCGGGCTTTGTGAGCACGCGTCAAATGTCTCGATTGCCCCACGCCGGCCAAACTCCCTTGACGTACTTTGGTCTCACCTGTCAGGCTCGCGTTGCTCGTGCCTAGCTGCATGTGCCTTCCGCGTGATGCGCTTGCTTCTATCCGAGTCGTTCGGATAACTTCGTCGCCCGCCGATCGGCCTGCGAGCGACGCAGTCGCAGACTGCATCACTCCGGAGGTCGCCGGCTCTCGCAAGACACTCGTCGGAACGCAATGAGGCAAAAGCCTCGAAGTGCGCGCTGAAAAGCCCCGACCCACAAATTGACGGAGGACGGTTAGATGGCTGCTGTGTGGAAGCACTTCAAAGACGGCGGATGGGGAATGTACGTGATCCTCTTCTGGTCCATCGTGACGGTCGGGGTCATTGTCGAGAGGTCCCTGTACCTTTTCGGCTCGTCGATCAACAAGGACGTGTTCCTTGCGACCATGCAGAAGTGCATCCTCGCTGGTGACGTCGCGAAAGCCGTCAAGATGTGCTCGGCGGCGAACGCGCCTCTCGCGCGCATCGTTCAGGCGGGTCTCGTGAAGGTCAATCGCCCAGACGAAGAGGTCCAGGCTGCGATGGATGAAGCAGCCCTTCGTGAGATCCCGCGCATCGCCAAGCGCACGGGCTACCTCGCTCTCCTCGCGAACCTCTCGATGCTCAGCGGGCTCCTCGGTACCGTGTCCGGCCTCATCACGAGCTTCGGCGCAGTCTCCGGCGAAAGCGTCGATCCGAGCCAGAAGGCGCGGATCCTCGCCGAAGGAATCTCCGAGGCGATGAACTGCACGGCCTTCGGGCTGATCGTGGCCATCATCGGCCTCGTCGCTTTCGCCGTCCTCAACGGCAAGACGCAAGGCCTCGAGGACGACATCAACGAAGCTAGCGTCCAGGTTCTCAACCTGGTCGTCACCAACCGGCAGAAGGTCAACATGGGCGGTCTGCCTGGCTGATCGCACCGGCCTTGCAAGCGCGGCAAAATCAGTCAGTGAACGGGGCTTGCTCTTGCCAGCCCCGGACGGCAGCGCGACGGGATTCGAACGATTGATTTTTGAGCGGAGAGGCCAATGGGCGGTGTAGACGTCGGCGGCGGGGGAAAGGGCAAACGCAAGACGCTCGATTCCGAGATCAACATGATCCCGATGATCGACTTGCTGATGGTCACGATCTCGTTCCTGCTGATCACGGCGGTGTGGACGCACATGGCGCGCATCAATGCGGATGCGCAAGTTCCAGGTCCGCCGCGCCCCGACGTGGAGCAGGAGAAGGTAGAGCCGGAAAAGCAGCTTCACGTGATGATGCAGTCCGAGGACAAGTTCGTTCTCGTCTGGAAGCAAGGGGCGACGACGGTCGATTCGATCGACGTCCCGCGCAAAGACGTCGTGACCAACCAAGGGAGCGTCGAGGTCGTGCGCTTCCCGGATCTCGCGGCGAAGGTGGAGACCGAATGGAAGGCCAAGGGCCAGCATTCGAATCCCTCGGACAGGAAGCTCGATCAGGCGATTCTGCACACCGACAACAAGACCGAGTTCAAATACATCATCGGCGTCATCGACGCGATCTACCAGGCGCATCGCGAAATGCAGATCGGCGGCAAGACCGAAAAGCTGCCCGCGTTCAACATCACTTTCGCGGTCAACTAGTCAGCGGAGCACGAGATGCCCATTCAGGAGCCCAATCGCCGTCTTATGGCCCACGTCGGGCTCGAGTTCGTCGAAAAGAAGGTCAGCGGCGGCGGAAATCGATCGATCAACGCCAGCCTGTCGCTGACTAGCATGATCGACTTCCTCGTCGTGACCGTCGTCTTCTTGCTCATGACGTTCAGCGCCAGCGGGGAGACGCCCATCGCGCGCGGGCTCAACATGCCGAAGGCCGAGAACACTCTCGACATGATCGACGCGCCCATGGCCGCCGTGGTCGGGAGCCAGATTCTCGTCGACGGGTCGCCTGCTGGGAACACGCGTACGGTCGAAGAGTCAGACCGCATGCAGCGGATCGACGAGCTCTTCAACATTCTAAAGGCAAAGCGCGAGCTCTGGAAGCAAACGCATCCGAACAAGGATTTCCCGGGCGTGGTTCTCCTTCAAATCGACCAGAACATCAAAGCAGTCGTGGTGAAGAGCGTCTTCCAGACTGCCGCGTTCGCCGGCTTTCCGAACGTCAGCTTCATGGTCAACAACCTCCCAAAAACTGCGCGCTGAAGCGCTGCTAGGGGCGCGCGGCTTCAACGTCCTCGGGGCAACGACGCGCGGCCGGTGACTGAGGAGCGCAGATCGGCGTTGAGGGCGGGGCCGCACCAAGTCGAATGCGTGAATCCAAGAGGAAGTCCGGTCGAGGCCTGCCGGCCATCGAGCGGGCGCGCGAAGACCGGGCGAACGGCCGCTCCCGATGGACGATGCAAGCCGGGCTCGTCGCTGGCGGTGTGGTGGTGGCCGGGCTCGTCACACACAAAGTCGTCAGCGAGCACGAGCTCCACACGGACAGGCAGGCGCTGCTCGCGAAACAGCGGGCAGTGGCGCGGACGCTGGGCGCCGACTGGTTTCCGCTCCGCGACAGGCTCGAAGCCGAGGTGCTAGCCTCGTCGAAGGAGTACGCGGGCGACTTCGTCGACGCGAAAGCCCGGCGCGGAGAGTTTCGCTCGCAGCCCGGTCTCTACCTGCGGATGCGCCTGGCCGACGCGAAGGACGTCGCGTCCATCCGCGCCATCGCTGCCGACGCACGGAAGGACGCATTCGCCGCTTGTTTGCTGCGCGAGCCGAACGATCGGGGGGTGCGCGGGGAGATCGGCGGCGCTTTCGCCGAGCAACCGTGGAACCTCGGGCGCGCCTACGCCTCGACGCGAATTCTCACGGACGAGTGGGTGGCGGACGTCAAGAGGTCGGACGAGGACCTGCGGCTCCGCGTGTTCGTGCAGCAATATGACAAGGCCGTGCGCGAAGAGATCCCGCTCGCCGTCCAGGTGGTCAAACGCGCGCAGTTTTTCTTGCTAGTCCTCGACGAGGACGTCGCCGAGGCCGCAACGCCGAGCGACGCGGGGGTGCCGACCATCTCGGAGGATTCGCTGCAGCTCGTCGACCACCCCGCCCGCGTTCACGTGCTCGATCTCGTCGGCGGAAAGGAGCTCGTTAGGCTCCGGCGCTCGGGCGACGCGCGCGTTGTTCCTGCCGGCGAGCGGGTGATCACCGACCCGGAGATTCGGGACGCGATGCAGCGACAGGCGAACAATTGCGCTCTGGCCTCCCGCGTCGTCGAGGCGCTCTAAAGGCCGGGCGGCGAAGGACACGCGCCGGTCCGTCCTCGACCGCGCAGCGGGCTCACAAAGGTGCCCGATCGCCTGGGTCGACGACGTGCGCTCGGACGAGCTGGTGCCAGGAGAGCGTGATGGCGAGGTACGCGGCGCGGTCCTCCGCCGTCGCGACGACACCGGAGCTGAGCGCATCGCTGCTCCACCGCATGCCGCCGTGCAACCCGAGCCAAGCGCCATTGGCGCCCCCCGACAGCGGCACCTCGAGCCCGAGGCCGGCCTCGAGCCCGGGCCGCGACGAAAATCGCTCCCCGAAGACTGCCCGAAGGCAGCCCCCAGCTCCAAGCCGATCGAATCCAACGTGAGATCCAAGAGGGGCCGAGCGAGCTCGTGACCCTGGAGCCAACGGAAAAGAAAGAGAGGCCGTAGCTCGAGCCCCGTAGACAGCAAGCGCTCCGGCGCGGAATGCGCGCTCACGATGGGTGCGTCCTCGTATGTCACGAACCAGCCCGCCGTCTCGAGGTACCTCAGCCGCGCCTCGACCGCGGCGCGTGCGTTTCGCGAGGACACGACAGCACCCGCGCCGACGACGACGGCGATGTCGCCGTCGATGCGGCCATACGTGGGGTCGACCCCCGCGGACTCCGCCCCAGCGGAGGTCCCGCGCAGCAGGAGAGCGGCCGCGATACCCGCCGCCAGAGTGCGGTCAGAGGCCGAGCGCATCGATGATCGGATCGCGTAGCTCCGGCGCGATAACGAGACGCACGCGCGAGAGCACCTGCCCCGCCAGACGCGAAAGAAGAAACGACACCTCGTGCAGCGGCCGCGCCGGTCCCTTCGCGTAGACGACCATGAGCGGCCCCGACTCTGCGCCGAACGGCTCGTCGCTCGCCACGTCGAGTCCGACGTACTGGTCCGGGTCGAACGCCCGCGAAGTGGCGACCTCGCGCGCGATGGCGAGCGCACGCTCGCGGCCCTCGGGCGTAGCCCACTCGCCGAAGAGCTCGAGGGTCTTGAAGAGAGCTCGCGCGCGGACACGGCGGCACAGGTCGGCGAGGGAGCGATCGCGCGCGCCTTCCCAGGCGTGCATTGCGCCCCAAAGCACCCCGTCGTCGAGCTCGAGGTAGTCGCGGAGGGCAATCGGCTCTGCGCGAGCCGCCGACCGTACGGCGGCCGGGACGGCGTCGAGCGCCCCTCCGCCGCGGAGCACCGCGACGGCGCGCGCGAGGATTCGCCGGATCATCCACTCTGCCGCCCGCGTCGCCTTGTGCAGGTAGACCTGCTGGAACATGAAGAGGCGCGCCGTGATGAACGCCTCGATCGCGGGGAGTCCCTTGGCGCCGTCGATGGCGAGCGAAGGTGCCCACGCTTCGTCGCGAACGCTCGCGGGCGCCTCCGCCCGAATGCTCGCTGCGTGAGCCTTGTCCATGGCGGGGGCGAAGCGGAGGCTGCGGAGGAGCCAGTCGAGGTCGTAGACGCCGTAGCGGACCCC
This sequence comes from uncultured delta proteobacterium, assembly GCA_963787925.1. Classification (GTDB taxonomy): domain Bacteria; phylum Myxococcota_A; class Polyangia; order Polyangiales; family Polyangiaceae; genus Palsa-1150. The sequence goes on along the minus strand of CAWBEN010000009.1, from coordinate 336,897 downwards.
CGTGGCGTGCGCGTCGCGGAGGAGGTAGTCGCAACGGTCGACGTCGAGCTCTCCGCTCACCGCTCGAGCGAGGTACGGTAGCGGGTGCCGCCCGTGGACGAGATCGGCCACGCGGGAGGGTAGCGTGCGGTCGATCGCCGTCAGGATTCGGTTCACCCCGGTCGAGGGGTCGAGCACGATGCGCTCCGTCCACGTCTCGTGCTCGGGCGTCCCCGGGATTGCCTCCTCGAAGAGGTGCGACAGCGGTCCGTGGCCGACGTCGTGAAGGAGCGCGGCCGCCATCGCTTCGCGCGCGCGGTCGCGCGTCACCCGCTGATCCTCCGGAAGCTCACCATGAATGGCCCGAAGGCGCGCGAGGAGAAGCTTCATCACGAACGCGGCACCGATGGCGTGGGCGAAGCGCGAATGCTCCGCCCCTGGAAAGGCGAGCGAAGTCACCCCCAGCTGACGAATGCGCCGCAGGCGCTGCACCTCGGGGTGCCGATGAGCTGCTCGACGATCCGCTCTTCGTCGCCCTCGAAGGCGACCAGGCCGTGGACGGGGTCCCGCAGGATCACAGGGCCCCCTCGATGCGCGTGGCCGCGCGCCCGTCGTCCCACCAGACGCGGACGGCCACCGGTCCGGGAGCACGCGCCAGCATCGCCTCGCGCGACGCGGGATGGGGCCGTACGCCGGGCACACGCTCCGAGTGCCATGCGGTCCGGAACGGTCCGGACGGGTCATGGCAGACGTCGATCGCCCACGCCAGCGGCTCGACCGGCGCGCGAAGGGTGACGCGCCCTCCGTCACCGCGCCGATCGACCACGAAATCGAGCGCTTCTCGTCCGCGGACGTCCTCCAGCGTCGGCTCGCCGCAGCGCTGTACGACGAAGGAAGCGCCGGCGCGGAGCAGACGCGCGCGCGCAGTCGCAATGGCGAGCGGCGACGCGTCGCCGAGGAAGAATCGCCTGCCCAGGGCGTGAGCGCTCTCGCCCGTGGTACCGCTCCCCGCGAACAAATCGACGACGACGCCGCCGGGGGGGAGGCGCATGCCACGATGCGATCGAGGAGCGCCCGGGGTTTCTGCGTAGGAAACCCTGTCCGTTCGCCGGTGCGGGCGTGCCGGAGCGGCGCGACGTCGGTCCAGAGAGTGTCGACGCGCCTCTCCCGACACCAGGCGCCCTCCGCGTCCTTAACGAGGAAGTACTTCACGTACGCCTTCCCGCTCGCGGTGCGATGCACCCGACCCTCTTGCTCCAGACGCAGGATCGATTCGTCGGTGTAGTCCCCGCGCGGAGCGGTCGTGAAGGGGCGGCCAGCCTCGTCGCGGCGAATGGCCTTGGCGTCGATGGGCGCCAGCCACGTGGGGGGCGTCAGCTTCGCGCCGGGTCGGCCGTAGACGATGATCGTGTCGAGCGTTCGCCCGAATTGGTGGCTCGCGGCCTGCCGCCCGAGGTTCGGCGCGCGCCGCCACACGATTTCGTTCATGAACGCGTCGTGGCCCATGATCTCGTCGAGGAGCAAGCGCACGAGGTACGACGCGCGCCAGTCGACGTGCACCCAGATGGTGCCACGCACCGACAGAAGCTTCACGAGCTCCTCGAGCCGCGGTGCGAGCATGTCCAGGTACGGGCCGAGCCCATCGCCCCAGCGGTCGTCGTAGGCCCTTGCGCGCACCACCCGCCCGTCGGCGGGACCGTCCAGCCGTGCCTCGTGCTCGTAAGCGGCCTGAGACCCGAACGGGGGATCGAGGTAGACCAGATCGACCCGCCCCTCGAGGCCGAGGCTGCGCGCCACATCGAGCGCGTCGCCCTGCACGAGACGCCCGACGGGGCCGGCACTCGGCGCGCAAACGACGGCGCGACCCGCTGTCGCTGTCCGCCCGCTCGCCGGCGCGGTCACCGTCGCCGGCGCGCCAAGCCGCCAGGCCTCCGCCGGCATTTCGACCGTCAGCGCGGGCTCGCACACCGAATCGCTGCTCGCTTGCGCCGGCAATCCCCAACGTTGGCCGGGCCAAACCAGGCGCGGGCTCGTCCCGCCGGGCTCCACGCGAGCTTGGGACCGAAACCGCCGACGCGCATCGTTTGCAGGCATTGGGACGAGCGCGCCTACCGCGCGCGAACGAGGACGAGAAAACGAGTCGAGCTTTCCCATGCTCGCGTTCCGTTGCAAGCCCCTTTGGAAATATCGTGCTCGGGACGTACTCTCGTCGGTCCCTCCCACCGTGCCCACATTGCCGCCTTCCGAAGCCACTCATCGCCTCGCCGACATCCTGCGCGCTCTCCCGCAAGGAGAGCTCGACGGACTCATCGCCCGGCTCGGCATCCGCATCGATCCGGCCAAGCGCATCGATGTGCCCTCTCAGGTCGCCCGCGCGCTCGTATCGCTGCCGGAGCTCCGCGATCCGTCCCGCCTGCATCCCGCGGCCGTCGAGCTCGTTCACCGCGTCGCCGAGGCGCGGGGGTGCCCTGACGGTTTCGGCGGTACCACCCGCCCTCGAGCCGCTCTTCGCGCGCGGGCTGATGTTCGCGCGGTCGACTGTCCAGGGGGTCGAGCTCATCTTGCCGTCGGCGTACCTCGTGCAGCTAAAGACGTGGGACGGCGAAGACCCGCGCGGCTTGCGGGCTCTTCTCTCGCAAGCGCCGTTCGAGACGATGAGCGCGATCGCCGCGCACTACCTCGGGCGCCCGGCGACGCCACCTATCGCGCTCTCGCTCGAAGCGGCCTGGGAGGTGCTGGGGCACCCCGCGCGCCTCGCCGAGGAGATCGCCAAGCTCTCGCCCACCGAGCGTCGCGTCCTCGAGGGCGTCGAGGCCGAGGGCGGCGAGGTCGACACCGAGGAGCTCCTTGAGCTCGAGCGCGAACCGCTGCGCCTGCGCACGGCGACGGGCGCCACCCCTTCACGCCGCGGCGTCGGATTCTCGCTCGAGCGACGCGGCCTTCTGATTCCGGTGCACCCCAACCGGCACATCGTCCCGACCGAGGTGAGCGCCATCATCGGCGCGGCGCATCGAACCGAGCGAACGGCGCGGCGCGAAGAGGTCCGCGCTTTCGTCACTTCGGGCGATCATGCGCCGCGGCGGGCCCGCTTTTCGCTCGATCCCGCTCCGCTGGCGCTCGCCCTCGCCGTCGCCGCGCGCGAACCGGGTGGGCGCGCCGCGGAAGGGAGAACGCCCTCGGGCACGTTCGCCGACGTTCGCGCGGGCGTGGGCACGCCAAAATCGCTCGTCCAGAAGCTAGCGGCCCGCTTCGGGCGCGAGCCGGGCCAGGTCGGTCTCGTGTTTGCTCTTTCGCGCGCCATCGGTCTGTGGGATGCGTCGGCGACGAATGCTGCGGCGCCGCCCGGCAGCTTCACGATTCAGGAGCTGACGCGGCATCTCTTCGTGGCATGGCAGCGCGGCGGGGCGTGGGACGAGGCCCGCGCCGACTCCGAGGTCTTGCGTCTCGCTCCGGAGACACGCGATTCGAGCCCCGCGGGAGTCGTGCGCGAGATGGTACTCGAGGCGCTGCGCGAGCTCGGCGAAGGTCGCTGGGTGCCGTGGTCTTCTCTGGCCCGGTGGTTGAAAAGCGATCAACGCATCCCCGGCCTGACGCGCCTGCTGCGGCGTTGGGCCGAGCGCGGGGGCCTCGACGCGGTCGAGCCGATGGAGGTGGCGCGACGGATGGTCCACGAGAGCCTGCCGGCGCTCGGGATCATCGACCTGGGCGAGGACGAGGACCTGCCGCGGGACGCCGACCTCGACGGCGCGCTCGTGCCGATCGCCCTGAGGTTGACGGCCCGAGGGCGCCTGCTACTGGCCGACAAGGTCCCAATCACCGACGAGTCGCCCTCGAAGTTCCTCGACACCCACGTCCTTCGCTTGGGTCCTCGAGCGACGATCGCTGCCGTCCTTTCGGTCGCGCCATTCGTCGAGGTAGGCCGCGCCGCGGAGACGCTCGACGTCATCGTCGCGCCGCAGACGCTGGCGCGCGCGCTCTCCGCCGGGATCGAGGCGGACGTCCTTCGTGCGCGTATCGAGGCCATCGCCCCGCTGCCGGAGTCGCTCTCGCGAACTCTGACGCAGGCCAGCGTCGTCGTCGGGCGTGCGACGTGGTTCGGGGCATCGGGCTTTCTCTGGATCGACGACGCCAATGTCCGGGAAATGTTGCGAACGAGGCGCCCCACGCAGGAGCTGTTCGTCGATCCGTCGCCGCCGGGCGGGCTGCTCGTGGCCGCCGGGGTCGATCTCGACCGGCTTGCGCGCCGGTGCCGAACGGTTGGTGTCGAGGTCCTCGCCGACGGCCAGATCGTCCGCGCTCGAACGATCCCTCCCACCGGCCAGAAGACCACGCCGACCCCGCGCGTCACGCCAGTCCGAGGCACTCCGAAGGTGGACAAGTGACCCCCTGTCCCTGGCGCCGCGCGGGCGTTCGTTCGCTAGCCACCCACCGTCGCCCGCTCCGCCGCCCACTCCTCCACGCTCGTTCGCGCCGTCTGGCCGACCACGCGACCTCCCCGGACGAAGACTTCGACCGGGAGCTGCCGGCCGTTGTAGCGGCTCGCCATCGTGTACCCGTAGGCTCCCGCGTCGAGGATGGCAACCGCCGAAGGCGGCTCTTGCGGGAGCAAGTGCTCCCCGAAGTCGTCGCTGCTTTCGCAGACCGGCCCGACCACGCGCCAAGTTACCGAATTGGCGGGCGTCGCCTCGCGGTCGAGCGGAACGATGCGGTGACGCGCCTGGTAGAGGGCAGGGCGGACGAGATCGTTCATTCCGGCGTCTATCATGAGCCAGCGCGCGGTCGCCGTGACTTTCGGCTGGATGACGCGCGCGAGCAGTACTCCGTGCGGCGCGACGAGACATCGGCCCGGCTCGACGTAAAGTGCAAGGTCCTCGAGCCGGCAGGCGCGCTGCTCCGCCAGCGCCGCGCGAACGAACTCGGCAGGTCGCGGCAAAGGGGCGCCAGAGCCGGCGTAGTCGATCCCGAAGCCGCCGCCGGTGTCCACGAACGTCAGCGACCCAAGAAGGCCGCCGTCGCGTAGTGAACGAACGAGGCCGAGGAGGATGCCTGCGGCTTCGACGTACGGTCGCAAGCTCGTGAATTGCGAGCCCACGTGGGTCGCCATTCCGACGAGCTTGAGGTGCGGCGAGGCCTCGATGAGCCGCACGGCAGACGGCACCTCGTCACGGGGTACGCCGAATTTTGCAGCGTCGTGTCCCGTGGCGATGTGGGCGTGCGTCGCGTCGGCGAGCTCGACGTTCGGGTTGACGCGGACGCTGACGCGCGCTCGCCGGCCGATCTCGCGGGCCCGGGCCGCGACGCGCGCCACCTCCTCGAGGCTCTCGAGCTGAACGGCACCGATCCCGAGCTCGCCGCACGCGAGGGCGCGATCGATCTCGTCGTTCTGCTTGGCGACGCCGCTGAAGACGATTCGCTCTGGCGGAATGCCGCAAGCGATGGCCACGAGCAGCTCCCCGCAGCTCACGACGTCCGCGCCGCACCCCTGCTGCGCCAGCGTGCGCACGATCGGGCCCGCGGAGTTCGCCTTCACCGCATAGGCGACCAGGTGTGGCGCCTGATCGAACGATTGACGCAGCGCGCGGACCTCGCCGGCCATCGCGTCGAGATCGTAGACGTACGAGGGGCTTCCGGCCTCTCGCAAGACGGCCGACAGGTCGACGTCGCCTAAACGAAGGGGGCCGCTGGAAGGACGCGTGAGGGACATTGAAGCAGCAGGAAGCGGGGCCGGACTGTAGTTGTCCGCGTCCCACGCTGCCAACGCAGAACGCATGACGCGCCCGCCGTTCAGGCGACGCCATAAAAACTCTCAATTCGGCTGACCCTTCGTCTATCCTGCGCGCCTCATGATTTCCGCGCTGAGAAACGCGAAAGTGGTCTGCACTCTTGGGCCGGCGTGCGACTCGCTGGACGGCTTACGGGCGCTCATCGGCGCAGGGATGGACGTCGCGCGCTTCAATTTCTCACACGGCACGCACGAGGAGCACGGCGCGCGCCTGGCGAGGCTGCGCCAGGCCTCCGAGCTCGAACGCAAGTCGGTCGCCGCCCTCCAGGACCTCTGCGGACCGAAGATTCGCACCGGCACATGGCCACGCAAGTTCGACCTGCCTTCGGGCGCAGAGGTCACGCTCGTCGAGGGGGACTCGTCGTCCGACGAGCGCCTCGTGCCCATCCAATACGAAGGGCTCGCGACCGACGTGCGCGTCGGCGACCGCATCCTTTTCGATGACGGGCGCTTGGTGCTGGCGATCCTCGGCGTCGACGGCGACCGAGTGAGGGCCCGCGTCGACCAGGGCGGCGGCATGCGCGACCACGTCGGCGTGCACCTGCCGAGCAAGACGATGCGCATCTCCGCCCTCACCGAGAAAGACAAGGCCGATCTCGTGTTCGGCCTCTCGAGCGGCGTCGACTACATCGCGATGAGCTTCGTGCGGCGCGCCGAGGACATTCTACAGATCCGCGACATTTGCCATGCTTGGGGAGCGCCGACGCCGGTCATCGCGAAAGTCGAGACGCCGGACGCCGTGGAGAACCTCGAGAGCATCGTGGCGGCCAGCGACGGCGTGATGGTCGCGCGCGGCGATCTCGGCGTCGAGTTCCCGCCCGAGCGCGTCCCGGTCATCCAGCGGCAGATCCTCGGCGTCGCGCGGCGCGTGCGTCGACCGGTCATCGTCGCGACCGAGATGCTCCAATCGATGACGAAGTCCACGCGCCCTACGCGCGCGGAGGCCAGCGACGTCGCAAACGCCGTGTACTCGGGGACCGATTGCTTGATGCTCTCGGGCGAAACTGCGACCGGCGACCACCCGCAACTTGCGTGCTCCATGATGAGCCGCATCGCGATGGAGGCCGAGGCGAGCCCGTTCTTCGAGCAAGCTCCCTACGTGTCGCGCGCCACCAGCGTCGCAGAAGCCATCGCGCGCGGCGCGTGCAACACCGCGCGAGAGATCGGCGCCAAGTACATCGTCGCGTTCACCGAGAGCGGCTCCAGCGCGATGACTGTCAGCCTTGCCCGACCTCACGTGCCTATCATCGCGTACTCACCGAACGACAAGACACGCCGCCGGATGGCGCTCTACTGGGGCGTCGTTCCGCGCGAGGGTCCCGCCATGCACGATACGGATCAGCTGGTCGATTGGTGCACGGGCGACCTCCTCGCAGCCGGGTACGGCTCGCCGGGAGAGCGCGTGGTCATCGTCTTCGGCGCGCCGATCGGCGTCAGCGGCAGCACGAACTCGATCCGCGTGCACGTGCTCGGCTGAACGGCCCATTTGCCCAGCGCGCTCGCGTGCCGGCCGGGGTCGGCTTACCTTTCTTTACGGAACGCTTACCGACCCGGCGGGACGTTCGGGCCGATCTCCTACGTCTATCCTCCGGAGGCAATCATGAACCGATGGATTCGTAGGACCGTCTCGGGCGTTTCGATAGCCAGCACACTCGCGCTCTTGCCAGCAGGAGCGGCCTTCGCGCAGCCGGCGCCCGCCGGAGAGGCCCGGCACGGCCCGGGACAGGAGAACGGCCGCCATGGCCGCGGAGGTCAACACGCGCTCCTACGAGAAGCGCAGAAGCTCAACTCACTGACGCCAGAGCAGCGCACCGCGATCGACCAGCTCGTCCGCGCGCGACAGGCGGCGGAGGTGCCGGTGCGGCAGGCCAACGCGCAGGTCTTGCTGCAGATCGCGCAACAAGTCGAGCAGGCCACCATCGACGCGCAAGCGCTGGCACCGAGCGTCGGCGCCGAGGAGCGCGCGGCCACGGAGGAGAACGCGGTCGAGCGCGACACGCTGAGTCGATTGCACGCGCTGCTCACATCGGCTCAGCGCGCGCAGCTCGTCGACCATCTTCAGGCCCAGTGGCGCGGACGAGTGGACGCGGGCGCCGGTGAGCGACACGGCGGCCACCCGGGGCGCGCGTGGGGGGAAAAGCTCGGCCTGACGCCAGAGCAAGAAGCGCAAGTCGCTGCGAATTTGCGCGCCGCGTTCCACGATAAAGAGGCCACCGAAGAGCACGGGCCGAAACAAGCGAGGCCACTCGAGTCCTTCCGTGGCGACTCGTTCGATGCGAACGCCCTCGTCCGCGTCGAACGGCGCGGCGAGCGCGAGGAGACGTTTGCACGAGCGATCATGCCGGTGCTCACGCCTGCGCAGCGTGCGATGTTCGCGAGCCGCCTGCGGGCGCACGCGACACACGAGTCGTCCTAGTCATCGCCTTCACGGGCCGTCTTCACGGGAAGGGGATGTCGTCTGGGGAGACGACGTCCCCTCCGGGGCGTGTCAGCGCACCAACACCCGCCATCGCAACCGACGCCCGCGCTGACTGACGCCCGGCGGCGATGCATCGACACCGTGCCAACGCGTCGCGCGCGAGGGTCTCGAATGGTATCCTGTCGACAACGATGGGTCCGCCGCGCGACGACAACGCCCGCAGGGCCGAGCGCCGCGCCTCCATACGCCAGGTTCCCGCCATCACCCTTCGTGTCGACTACAAGCGAATGAACACGTTCTTCGCGGACTACGCGAAGAACATCTCGCGCGGGGGCACCTTCGTTCGACCACCAAGCCGCTCGACGTCGGCACGGAGCTCGTGTTCGTCCTCTCGATTCCGGACCAGACCGCTCAGCTTCAGCTTCGGGGTGAGGTGATGTGGACCGTCACCGAGACGCGCGCCACCGAGGAACAACCCGCTGGGATGGGCGTTCGCTTTCGGTTCGCCAACGAGGCCGAGCGCGCTGCGGTCGACGTCTTCGTCGAGAAGCTCATGGGCGACAGGCTGGGGCCGCACGTGGCCGCGAAGCTACTCGGCAATCGCTGACGCCTCGCCGCTCTCGGGCCGTACTTGTCGGTTTGCCGGTTTACCGGCATGACTGCGCGACCTACCTTTCAGTCATGACCACTGCGCCTAGGCTGCCGCTCGATCTGGAGGACGCGATTGAGCGGCTCAAGATAGAGCGCAACGCGGTCGTGCTCGCGCATTATTACCAGGAGAGCGAAATCCAAGATGTGGCCGACATCATTGGTGATTCGCTTCAGCTCGCGCAGGCTGCCGCGAAGACCCAGGCCGCCGTCATCTGCTTTGCCGGTGTTCACTTCATGGCCGAGACGGCCAAGATTCTCAATCCGGAGCGCGTCGTCGTCCTGCCGGATCTCGAGGCCGGCTGCTCACTCGCGAGCGGGTGCCCAGCGGAGCGCTTCGCGCCGTGGATCGAGAAGCACCGCCGCAACGATCCCGACGCCTTGGTAATCAGCTACATCAACTGCACGGCCGAGGTAAAGGCGCTCTCGGACTACATCGTTACCTCGTCGAACGCAGAGAAGATCGTGCGCAGCGTCCCAGAGGGGACGACGATTCTCTTTGCACCCGACAAAAACCTCGGCCGCTACCTCGAGAAGAAGACGGGCCGGAAGATGGTGTTGTGGCAGGGCAGTTGCATTGTTCACGAGACGTTCAGCGTACGGAAGCTCATCGGCCTGCGGGAGCGACACCCGGGCGCCGTCGTGATTGCCCACCCGGAATGCGAGGAGCCCGTCCTCGCGATGGCCGAGTTCGTCGGGTCGACGACTGCGCTCCTCAAGTATGCGGTGTCGACCGCGGCCCGTGAAGTGATCGTCGCGACGGAGAGCGGCATCCTTCACCAGATGCGCAAGGCCGCGCCAGACAAGACTTTTCTCGCGGCACCGCCCGAGGCGAACTGCGCTTGCAACGAGTGCCCCTTCATGCGGCGTAACACGCTCGAGAAGGTCTACCTTGCGCTCCGCGACTTGAGCCCGCGGATCGAGCTTTCGGCGTCGCTCATCGCGCGCGCGCGCAAACCGATCGACAGGATGATGGCCCTCTCGGCTTGAGCCCCCGTCACGGTCGGCGCGGGTAGACATGAACGCTGAGGACAAGGCTCCGGAAAAAGATGGTCAGCGCTTCGAATGCGAGCCCCCGGGCTTCAACGGGCCGTCGAACCGCAGACGCGGGCTGTGCTTGGGGAGAGTGTACCCCTCGTCGGGGACGACGGGGGGAACCGACCTCGTACGCGGCGGGGTGGGAGCCGGGTCGGAGAGCATGACCTCGTCGTCGACCACGACGGCAATCGTGTCGTCATTCCCGGCGACCGTCGCGACGGGTGCCGCCCAAGCCGCGTCGTCCTCGGGAGACTTGTCGGTCGCGAGAGCCGCTTCTTGAGATGGCTTTTCGTCGTCTCCCCGGGCCCTCGTGTCCGCCTCGCCCTCGACGAGCGCGTCGCTCGAGTCGGCCGCGAGCGGCGGAAAGAGCACCGGCGAGGACAGCGGCAGCTCCAGCCTCTGCCCGGTCTTCGACGAGGAGTCCGGCAGCCTCGGCGACGATTCCCGGCCGCCCGGACCCACGACGAGACCCACCTTCGTCACCATCGCGTCGAGAACGCCAACGAGCAGTTCGTTCGACGTCTTGGCGACGATTTTTTCCCAGCCGAGCGACGCGACCAGCCCCTTTGGCGTACCGTCGCCCGTCTCGTGGATGCGGCGGAGCCACTGCGTGAGGTCTTCCTTTGTCAGACCTTCCGCGAGGACGTCGGTGCCGCCGATGGTCCCGCCGCGAGCGGTGAGCGCGTCTAGAAACCAGCGCGCGTCGAACAGATAGAGCTCGTACGCGGTGGACAGCGCCTTGTGGATCGCTTGTTTGGTCAGCGTACCGCCGCGCCAAAATGCCCAAAGGTCCGCGAGAGGGACCCAACGCAAGAGGGTCTCGGGAGTCAGCCCTTCTTCGAACGCCGCGGCGTCGACGTCTCCCGCGACGAGTGCGTCGTGCACGACGCTCTGGACTTTTTCGTCGTTGTCACGGAGGGCCGCCTTCGTACCGCGGATTCCCCAAGCGGCGATGATCGGCCCGCGCACGTCGGCGGGCAGGTACTTGAACACGCGATCTGTGCAGACGTCGTCATCGTGGGAAAAAAAGGTCGCGAGCATCTCTTGAGACGTCCGCACACGCCCGTCGGCGGTGCGCCGGTGCTCCTCGAGCGCCAGGCAGAACTTCGGGACCGCAGCGCTCAAGTCGTTACGTGCCTTGTCCACCAAAACCTCCCTGGCTCGTTCGTCGGGGTCGCGAGCGGGAGGGGATCGTACATGAGCGGAGGCTCGCCCGTAGGCTGCGCAGAATTTCAGCGCCTTTCAAAGCTTCGTGAGGAGGGTCGTCAGGACGTAGTCGAAGGCGAAAATGGCGACGATGCTGGAAACGACGGCCTTCGCCGTGGCCTCGCCGACGCCGCGCGCGCCACCCGAGGCGAAGAACCCCTTCTTGCAGCAGATGACGCTGACGACGAAGCCGAAGACGACGCTCTTGATGCCCATCATCCTCAGGTCGCTGATTTGCAAAAACTGGACGATCTTGTCGAAGAACACTCCCGGGTCGATGCCCTGCCAGACGACCGCGACAAGATACGCGCCCGCCTGTCCGGACACCCCAAAGCACGTGGCGAGGAGTGGCATCATCAGCGTCGTCGCAACGACGCGCGGCGCCACCAGATACTGGACCGGACTTACGCCCATGGTCGTTATTGCGTCGATCTGCTCGCTGACGCGCATGTTCCCCAGCTCGCTCGCCATCGTGCTGCCCGCGCGGGCAGTGACGACGACCGCGGCGAGCACCGGGGCGAGCTCCCGCGCGAGGGCCAGCGCGACGACCCCGCCGACCATGCCTTCTGCCGAGAATTGCCGGAAGCCCACGATGGTGCTGACGGTGAACGCCATCCCCGTGAAGAGGCCGACGAGCACGACGATGAACGTGGACCCTGCACCCACGAACTCGAGCGCGATGAGCAGCTGCGCGGGCCGGAAGGGGGGCCTCGCGGCCCAAAGCACGGCCTTGCTGCCGAGCGTGAGCGTCGCTCCGAGGTCGTCGAGGAACGAGAGCGCGGGCGCCGACAAAGAATCGACGAACCCCGCCGCGCGCGCGAGGAGGGTAGATCGCGAAGGGTCGGTCGTTCCGCTCAACGGGCGAGACTCTCGTCCTTGGCTGCCCGCCCGGCCCGGCGCCTTAGGGCTCACGGTAAAAGCGGGGCACGCGCCGTGACACGCTCGTCAGCACCTCCCACGAGATTGTTTGGGCGTGCCCTGCCATTTCGTCGGCGCCGATGGTATCGCGGCCGAGGGGCCCCTCCTGGGCGCCCAAGACCACCACCTCGTCACGCGCGGTCGCCCCCTCCACATCGGTAACGTCGATCATCGTCATGTCCATCGATACCGCCCCAACGATGGGCGCTCGCTTCCCGCGGACCAGCACGTGCCCGCGGTTCCCGAGTAGCCGCGAAAGCCCGTCGGCGTAGCCCATTGGCATCGTGGCGATGCGTGAGCGCCGAGCCGCCATCCACGTACCGCCGTACCCGACTGACTCCCCCGGCGCGAGGTCACGGAGCGCCACGATCTCGGTTCGTACGCGCATGACGGGCCGGAGCTCGGCGGTCAGCGCCTTGCCGCCTATGGACGGCGAGACTCCGAAGAGCGCAAGCCCCGGACGAACTGCGTCGAAAAGCGCCTGCCCCCGGAGGAGCGCTGCGCTGTTCGCTGCGTGCCGCAGCCGGGGCAGCACGCCACGCCTTGCAAGGAGCCGGTGGCCTCGTCGAAGCGGACTGTCTGCTCGGCCATCGCTTCGTCTGTGGACTCATCGGCGGAGGCGAGGTGCGTCATCAACCCGTGAACACGCACCTCCGGGTAGTCCGCCAGTTGCGCGGCCACGCCCGGGAGCGCTGACATCGTCACGCCGAGGCGCGCCATACCCGTATCGACCTTCAGGTGCACGATCGACCGGCTCGGTCACCGTTCCGGCGCGAACGAGCCGCGCGAACGACGCGATCTGACCAATATCGTGCACTACGGGCACGAGGCCCCGAACGAGCACCTCGTCGTGCGCGCTTCCATAGTGGCCGCCCATGACGAGGATGGGTGCGACGATACCCGCCTCGCGGAGCTCCACCGCCTCCTCGAGTAGCGCCACGCAGAAGCCGTCCACGTGGGCGCGCTCAAGCGTGCGCGCGACCGCCGGCGCCCCGTGACCGTACGCGTCGGCCTTGAGCACGGCCCAGACGCGCGCGCCCTCGGCGTGTCTCTTCACCACGCGGAGGTTGTGGCGCAGCGCCTCGAGGTTCACGTCAGCCCGCGTCGGTCGCACCGCGTCCGCCGGGGCAGCGCGCCGGGGGCGAAGGACACGTGGAATCAGGGGCTGGCTCATCCCGGGAGAACGCCCGCGGTGGCGCAGGCGATTCCCCCTTCTCTATCATCGACGCGCGCGGCGGGCCAACACCGCGGCGCCTCGTAAGCGTCACCCCGTCGCCGCATGAGCGGCGTCGTCGTGCGCACGCCTCTCAGCGGCGATGGCTTGCTCGTGCGCGAACTGCATCCGGTAGAGGCGCGCGTAGACGCCGCCTTGGGCGAGGAGCTCCTCGTGAGAGCCGACCTCGACGACGCGGCCCTTGTGGAAGACGACGATGCGATCGGCCGCGCGGATGGTCGAGAGGCGGTGCGCGATGACCAGGGCAGTGCGGCCACGAATGACCTCCTCGAGCGCACGCTGCAGCCGCGCCTCGGTGTCCGAGTCGACGCTGGCCGTCGCCTCGTCGAGGACGAGCAGCGGCGCGTCGCGGTAGATCGCGCGCGCGAAGGCGAGGAGCTGCCGCTCGCCGGCGCTGAAGTTCTGGCCGCGCTCGTCGACGCGCGCGTCGAGCCCCCCCTCGCGCGCGGCGCAAAGAGCTCGAGCGCCCCGATGCGACGCAAGCGCCTGCTCGGCGCGCGCGCGATCGGGCGTGACGTCCGCCACGCCGATGTTCGAAAGGACCGTGCCAGGAAAAAGAAAAACGTCCTGCGGCACGACCGAGAAGTGCCGCCGCAGCTCCTGCGGCTCGTAGGCTCGGACGTCGCGCCCCAGCACGCGCACGGCCCCTCCTTGCGGCTCGTAGAGGCGCAAGAGGAGGCTCGCCACCGTGCGTCTTGCCGGCGCCGGTTGCGCCCACGAGCGCGATGCGCTCCCCTTTTCGAGCGCTGAAGGTCACGTCGCGCAGGACCGGAACGCCGGGCTTGTACTCGAAGTCGACGTGCTCGAGCGCGATCGCCTCGTCGGCGGCGCCGGGCGGTCCGCAGGCGTGCGCTTCGAGCGCGGGCGGGCACACGTCTTTCTCGTCGAGGAGCTCGAAGATTCGCTCGGCCCCCGACATCGCGCTCTGGAGAAGCGTGTAGCGCTGCGACAGCAGGCTCACCGGCTCGAAGAACTGCCTGATGTACTGCGTGAATGTCACGAGCAACGGAAAGGTGATGGCGTGGTCCCCGACGCGCCGCAGGCCCGCGAACCAAAGGATGCTTGCGATGCAGACGGTGCTGACCATCTCGATCGCGGCGTCGAGGACGGCCTCGTAGTAGATGGCGCGCTTGTTCGCGTCGCGATAGCCGACGTTGATGCCGTCGAACTCCTCCGCCATTGCGTGCTCGCGAACGAACGCCTGCACGACCGCGATCCCGTTCACCTGCTCGTTGAGGAAGGCGTTCAGCCGGGCCGTCCTCGCGCGGATGTCGCGGTAAGCCGCCCGCGATCGCTTGCGAACGTAGTTGACGATCGAGCCGACGATGGGCAGCGCCAGGAAGGACACGATCGACAGGCGCCAGTCGAGGGCCAACATCATCGCGACGACGCCGACGAGCGAGAGGAGGTCGCCGATCGCGTTGAGCGCGCCCGACGCGAAGAGCTCGCTCAAGGCGTCGACGTCGTTCGTCGCGCGCGTCACGAGCCGCCCCACCGGCGTGCGATCGTAGTAGCGCAGTCGAAGCTTCTGGAAGAACTCGAAGACGACGCTCCGGAGGTCTGGCCATCGCGCGCGCGCCGGCGATCTGCATCGCGTACATCTGCACGAAGGTCAGCGTCTGAAGAACGACGAGGAGCACCGAGAGCCCGAGCCCATCGCGAACGAGCCGCCGCGCGTCGCGCGCGCCGGCCTGATAGACCACGTCCCCCATGAGAAGCGGCCGCAGCAGATTGATGGCCGCCATGAAGACCAGCGTGACCAGCGAAACGACGATGAAGGCCACGTGCGGCCGGACGAACGGCCACAGTCGGCGGAGGAGGCGCGCGTCGTAGGCCTTGCCGATGGTCCCCTCCTCGTGAAAGGTGCGGAGCGCCGCCTCGGTTCCGGCCCGACGTCCTTTGGGCAGCGGGCTTGGGGTCGTCGCGGGCGGAGGCTTGGACACGGTGGGCTCGGAGGTCACGAGAGCACAACCTCGTCGCGAGAGCCGACGTTCCCGGGCGCAATCGCCGGCACGTCGAGCTCCTCGAGCTCGCGCGCCATCTTCTGCTCCTCGGCGAACGCGGCGTAGATGCCCCCGGCGCTAACGAGCTCGTCGTGCGTCCCTCGCTCGACGATCCGTCCCTCGTCGAGGACGACGACCCGGTCGCACCGCGACGCAGCGGCTATGCGGTGGGTGACGAGAATGACGGTCCGTCGAGCCGCCTGCCGCTCGATGGCCTCGAGAATCGCGGTCTCGGTCTTTGCGTCGACGGCGGAGAGCGGATCGTCCAGGATCAGGATCTTCGGCTCCCAGACGAGCGCTCGCGCCAGCGCAATGCGCTGCTTTTGTCCCCCGGAGAGCTGCACGCCGCGCTCGCCGACGACCGTGTCGAAGCCTTCCGGGAGACCGAGCGCCTCCTCCAGCACTTGCGCTTCGCGCGCGGCGTCGCGGATCTTGACCTGAGCCTCCGGCGAGTCGGGGTCGTCCAGGGCGAAGCCGATGTTTCGCGCGACAGTCGTCGAAAAGAGAAAAGCGTCTTGCTGCGCATAACCGATTGCGGAGCGCACCGACGAGAGCGGCAGATCGCAGACGTCGACGCCGTCGATCCGGACGGTGCCCGCGGGGGTAGGCAGGAGGCGCGCGAGGAGCATCGCGAGCGTCGTCTTGCCTGAGCCGGTCCGCCCGACGATGGCCAACGACTCGCCAGGCACAACCCGGAGGGTCACGTCGTCGAGAACCGTCCGCTCGCCGTAGGCGAAGCTCAGGTGCTCGACGGTCAGTGAGCCCCCGACGTGGCGTGGGGCCCGGCGCGAGCCGTCGACCACCTCCGGTCGCGCGTCGAACACGTCGCGCAGGCGCACGAACCCCGCGCGGCCCCGCTGCGACGATGCTGAGGGAGAAACCGACGGCGATCATCGGCCACGTCATGCGTGCGAACGCGCTCCAGAAAGCGAAGAAGGCGCCCTGCGACAGGCCGCCCCCGTCGGGACCCTCGAGAAGCAGCTCCGAGCCGTACCAGAAGAAGACGAGGATGCCGATCGCGGCGACCGAACCGATCGTCGGCCCTAGAGAGCCGCGCAGCCTGGCGAGCGCGAGGCTCGCGTTCAAGTAATCTCGGTTCGCCTGCTCGAAGCGCAGGCGCTCGCGCTCCTCGAGCGCGAAGCTCCGAACGACGCGCACGCCAGCGAGGTTCGCCTGGAGGACGTCGCTCAACCGCCCGAGCGAAGCCTGGTTCTCGCGCATCCGCAAGTACAGGCCCCGGGAGACCCAGCGCGAAAAAAGCGTGACGAGCGGCAAGTTGACGAGACACGCGAGCGTCAGCTTGGCGCTGATGCTGAGCATGATCTGCAAGGCGCTCGCGAACGCGAAGCAAACGTTGACCAGGTTGAGGACGCCGAAGCCGAAGAGCATCCGGACCTGCTGCAGGTCGCTCGTCGACCGGCTCATGATCTCGCCGGCCGGCATCTTGCGGTAGAAAGCGGCGCCGAGCTGGTGGAGCTTGCCGAGAAGCTCCCGGCGAAGCTCGTACTCGGCGTCGCGACCGGCGTTGAACATGTACCAACGGCTCGCCACGCGGGCCACGAGAGCGGCAACCGCGAGGAAGAGGATCGTCGCGGCTGGCCGCCACGCGTCCGTGGGCCGCGGCCCGAACACGACGTCGATCGCGGACTTCGACTTCCAGTCGATCCGGTTCATCGCCAGCTGAAACGCGGCGAGCGTGAGTGTTCCGGCCACATACTGCGGCATGTGGCGCCGGAACTGTCCCGAGAGGGTGGTCGGAAATCGGGGCGAAGTGTAGGCGGCGGGGCTCAACGATGGCTCTATTCTCGTACGAGATCGATGCTCGAGGGGTCGCTTGCGTTGTCCGCGCGGCGGCATGTCCCTGCGGCCGTCTCACGAACGCGCCGGAAGCCGCTTGCGGTGCGACGATGATAAAACCGGTCGATCGCGACCGTCGACGCAGCGAGCTAGATCTTTCACGTCTAGGCGGATGGCGAGCAGTCCGAGCATGACGCGCGCCCCGCCTTTGCCGTCTATGTCCTGAACCACCCCCGTTTTGCCAGTGAACGGTCCGTCGAGCACGCGCACGCGGGCGCCCTTTCTTAGCGGCACACGTGCGGCCAGACTCGCCATGACGGCGCGGCGCGGAGCCCCGGCACGGATTGCGGCGATCGTGCTGAGGGCCGGAAAGGGCGGCGACCCGACGTCGCGATCGGCGCGCGCTGCCTCGATGGCGAGGCCCCTCTCGAGGCCTCGGTCGCGCACCCCGTCGCGCACTCGCTCGCGGTCGCGGTCGTGGTCGCGCCGGCGCGCCACCCGGCGCATCGCTCTCCGGCCGCCATCGTCCTCCGCTCCCGCACGCTCTCGGCGCTCCCTCTCCGCAGCGGCTGCGGGGCGGACGAGGGGCGGTCGCTCGGCAGGCCGCGAGGCGACCATCGCGAACACGCACGCGAGCGCCACGAGCGCGTCCTCGAGCTGCTCGTCGAGCAAGTCGGCATGGGCGATCGCGAGGGCGCGAGGGACGACCCAGCCGAGCCAGATGGTCGCCGGCTCGCGGACGGCGCCCTCGAGGAGGCCGCGGATTTCGTCGCTCGCGACGGACGAGGCCGGGACCCGCGCTCGCTCCTTCCCCGCTTGCGCCTCCGCCCGCTCGGCGAGTCCGACCGTGAACTGCTCCGGCAGCGACTCGAGCGCCGTGATCAGCTCGAGCGAGCGTTCGGGGGTCGCTAGGTGCCAACGCAACCCGTCGAGCGCGTTCGGGGGCACTTGAAGCGCGACCTCGATGTGAACCGGTGTGATTGAGAGCGCAAGACGCGCCCTCTTTCCTGGCTCGGGGCCAGAACCGCGCCCTTCGCGCTCACCAAGGCGGAGCTCGCCGTCCCGGATCGGGAGGTCGCGCGCATCGTCAAACGAAAGTGTACGGAGCGAACCGGCCTCGACGACCGGGCTCGGCGCAACGCGCAGCCCGAGCGCTCCCAATCTCCCTGCTGCTTTGGCCGCCCACGACTGCATGCGCTCGCTCAAGCCAGCCGGCGCGGGCTTGGCGAAGGCGATCGCGAGAGACGTCGGGGGGAGCTCGGGCGCGCGGGGCATCGGGCGACGCAGGGCGCGCTACGCCCTAAGGCGACACACACCAGAGGACGTGCGCTCCGGCACGAAGCCGGGGCGCGTTCCGCCCAGACGTTTGCGCGAGCGCCTGCGCCTTGTCAATCGCTGCCGAGCGACCAGACCGCCTGTCGTACCCCGTCAGTCCGACCCGTGCTACGCATCGCGCTGACGCATCATCCCTTTCAGGAGCGCCTTGCCCCGCACATCGAAACCGCGAGACCCGAGCAAGAAGACGCCGCGGCGCCCCAAGGCAGACTCGGCCCGCGTCGCAACCGGGCTGGGGGCTGGGGCACGCGCCGAGGCAAGCGACTCGAGCAGTGGCGGCGGCGACACCGACGAGACGGAGCGGCCGTCGGAGGAGGCGAAGGGATCCGCTGCGGACGACGACGAGCCGGTGGAGGCCGTCGACGAGCACGTGCTCGGCGCTGAGGCCGAGCCGGACCGCGAGGAAGACGCCATTCACGGCGGCTCAGAGCGCGCGCCGACTGCGATGGCGCCCATCGAGCGGTTCGACGCGCTGTCGACCTATCTCCGCGAGGTGCAGCGCCATCCCCT
Source organism: uncultured delta proteobacterium (assembly GCA_963787925.1). Classification (GTDB taxonomy): domain Bacteria; phylum Myxococcota_A; class Polyangia; order Polyangiales; family Polyangiaceae; genus Palsa-1150. Next base: position 318,028 of record CAWBEN010000009.1, on the reverse strand, counting down.
TCTTGCCCCCGAAGAGACCCAGGCGCTCGCAGTTCAGTTTCTCAAGGACGCAGGACCCCGACATCGCAGCGCGGCTCGTGACCGCGAACCTGCGGCTCGTCGTCAAGATCGCCTACGAGTACCGCCGCGCCTATCAAGCAACATCATGGACCTCATCCAGGAGGGCAACATCGGCCTGATGCAGGCGGTCAAGCGCTACGACCCGTACCGGGGCGTGAAGCTCTCTTCGTATGCAGCCTGGTGGATACGCGCGCTATATCTTGCGGTTCATCCTCAACAACTGGCGCCTCGTCAAGCTCGGGACGACGCAAGCGCAGCGAAAGCTCTTCTTCAACTTGCGGAAGAAGCGCGCCGAGCTCGTTGCGCTGGGAATCGACCCGACCAACGCGGAGATTGCAAAGCAGCTCAACGTGCCCGAGAACGAGGTCGCAGAGATGGACGTGCGCCTTCAGGCGAGCGAAAAGTCCCTCGACGCGCCGGTGGGCGATGCCGAGGGGAGGGCCATCGCGAAGGTCGACATGATGCCGAGCCTCGTCGCAGGGCCGGAATCGCTGATGGCCGACGGCGAGCTTCAGGCTCTCCTCAAGGAGAAGCTTGGGGACTTTCGCAAGACGCTCGATGGCAAGGACAAGGAGCTCGCCATCTTCGACGAGCGCCTCGTCGCCGACGATCCGCTCACGCTTCAGCAGCTTGGCGATCGTTTCGGAATCTCGCGCGAGCGCGTGCGGCAACTCGAGCAACGTGTGACCGGGCGATTGCGCGAGTTCTTGCGCGAGGAAATGGGCGACGCGGTCGGAGTCGCTTGACATGCTGCAGGACGAAGCGAGAGGGGCCCTCTTCGTCGTGTCCACTCCGATCGGAAACCTCGGAGACATGACCGTGCGTGCGGTCGAGACGCTGCGCACGTGCGAAGCCGTCCTCGCTGAGGACACGCGCCGCACGCGCCATCTGCTGACGCACTTCGGCGTCGCGGGCAAGTCGCTCGAGCGCCTCGATGCGCACGCGACCGCCCGTGACGTCGCGCGCCTCGTCCAGCGGCTCGAGGCGGGAGAGCGGCTGGCCCTCGTAACCGACGCGGGTACTCCGGGCGTCAGCGACCCGGGCCAGCGGCTCATCGACGCGGCCGTCGGCGCCGGCGTCCGCGTCGTGCCGATCCCCGGAGCCAGCGCGGTTCTCGCCGCGCTCGTCGCAAGCGGGCTCGCGGCCGACGGGCGCTTCCGCTTCACAGGCTTCTTGCCCCGCGAGGGCAGCGAGCGGCGCGAAATGCTCGCGGCCGTGTGCGCCACCCCCGAGACAGTCGTTCTCTTCGAGGCCCCGAGCCGCACGCGAGCAACGCTGCGCGATCTCGCGGACGCCACTCCGGACAGGCCGGCCTGCGTGGCTCGGGAGCTTACCAAGTTGCACGAGGAGCTGACGCGCGGGAGCCTCGGGGCGCTCGCCGCCGAGGAGCGCGAGTGGGTCGGCGAGATCGCCATCGTCCTCGGGCCCCATACCCCGCAAGACCGCGAAGTCGTCGTGGACGACGCGGCGCTCGACGCGCGCATCGACGAAGCGCTCGGCCGTGGCGAGCACGTGCGAGCGACCTCCGAGCGTCTGGCCGCCTGGAGCGGACGCTCGAAGAGGCAGATCTATGGCCGGATTCTGGAGCGAAAGAAGAGCTGAGCGCGCAGGCCAGTCAAATCGGTTTACCGAGCGCGGATTCGACCTCAGCCGGATTGAAACCGACCATCACTTTGCCCCGCACGTCGATGACCGGGATCGAACCCGCCTGCAGCCCGCTTTTTGCAAGCTTCTGCTGCATCTCGCGCGCGGCCGCGGGGTCCTTCTCGACGTCCTTCTCCACGAACGCGATACCCTTGCGCCGCAGGTAGCGCGCGGCATCGTGGCAGGCGCCGCACCACTCGGCGCCATAAATAATCACGAGCGGCCGCGCCTCGGGCTTCGCGATTCCCGCGCGAGGCTCGCTGCCGGAGGGGTCTGCGGAGTCGGACGGAGGAGCGGCGCTGGCGAGTGTCGGACCGTTCTTCTCGCGGCGCGCGACGGCGATGGCCTCGAAGTCGGCCCGCGTCATCGTGCGAACGGGGTACGTGCCGTCGGGGCCGATTTGGCGGAGGTCGACGACGAAGACGCGCTCCGCGTTCGTGTCCTCCTCACGGGCTGGATCGACGACGCGCACGGAGTCACGCCCCATCATGGGCACGTCTGCGACGCGCACCTCGACGTGGAAGTCGCCCTTGTCGTCGACCCACGTGAGAAGCAGTCCCTCGCTCTCGGGTTTGACCGCGAGGGGTACGTCGCGACGATTCATCGCTGGCGACTCGCGGCTCCGCCTGCAAGCAGGCGCGCCTGCAAGGGCCAGCGCGAAGCCGAACGCGAACGCCACGAACCGGAAGGCTCGCGCGTTCAAGGTGTCCCCTCGTAGAGCCTGGCCCAGTCCACGAGCATCGCGTCGACTCGCTTCGTCAGAGCCTGCTCTTCCCGCGCCATTTTTGCCAGTCTCTCCCAGTCGTTGCCCGGCGCCACCTTCAACCTGGCGCGCAGTGTGTCTAAGTCTTGCTCCGCGGCGGCGATCGACTTTTCGAGCTCTTGAATGCGCCTTCTCGTCTTTTCGGCCACCCGCGCCGCCGCGCGGTGCTCTTCGTAGCGTGGCTTCGTCCCTTCGTCGCCGGTTGGGGCAATGGCGACCTTCGGCTTGGGTTGTCCTCCCTCGGGCGGCTTCCGCTCCCGCGGCGGCGCTGCCTGCGAAGCGGCCCTCACGTAGTCGCGAAACCCGCCCGGGTACAATTCGGCCGCGCCATCCCGGACGCTGACGATGCGCGTCGTCACGTTCTCGAGGAACCGCCGGTCGTGGGAGACGAGCAAGACGGTTCCTTCGAAGGCCGAGAGCGCCTCCTCGAGGATCTTCGCCGCAGGGATGTCGAGATGGTTCGTGGGCTCATCGAGGAAAAGTAGGTTTCTTGGCTCGAAGAGCAGCTTAGCGAGCGCGAGGCGCGAACGCTCGCCACCTGAGTAGCCGCGGACGACGCGCAGCGGGTCGTCGCCCCAGAACCGGAATCGAGCGAGGTACTGCCGAGCCGCCTCCAGGGTGAAGTCCCCCCTGGCGCGGCGGACGTTGTCCACGGCGGTGAGGGCGGGGTCGACGTCGCCGAGGTGCTGATCGAAGTAGCCCTCTTGAAGGTTCGTTCCGCGCTCGACCGTCCCACGGTCCCTCTCGGCGCCGCGGCCTGCCAAGAGCTTGAGCAGCGTGGTCTTGCCCGCGCCGTTGGGTCCAACGACCCCGATGCGCTCGCCACGCCGGACCAGAAGGTCGAACCGATCGAAAAGGACACGCCCCCCTCGCGAGGCCCCTAGGCCTTTCGCGTCGAGAACGATGTCGCCCGTGCGCGCCGCCGGTGCAAAACGGAACGCGAGCCGCTCGGCGTTCGCCCACGCGTCCTCGGCACGGTCGATCCTCTCCAGCTTGTCCAGCATCTTGCGGCGGCTTTGGGCCTGCTTCGTCTTCTGTCCGGCGATGTTCCGGCGGATGAAGTCCTCGGTCTTGTCGACGATGTCTTGCTGCCGCTCGGCGATGGCGTTCTCTCGCTCGAGATCGGCCTCACGCGCCACGACGTACTCCGAGTAGCGCATAGGGTAGACGCGAAGCCCGCGGCGGCCGAGCTCCATGGTGACCCGGCACGTGCTGTCGAGGAAAGCGCGGTCGTGGCTGACGACGAGCACGGCGCCACGGTAGTCGGCGAGCCAACTCTCGAGCCAAGTGATCGTGTCGAGGTCCAGGTGGTTGGTTGGCTCGTCGATGACGAGCACGTCCGGCGCCCGCGTGAGGACTACGCCCAGACGCAAGCGCCCCCGCTCCCCGCCAGAGAGCGAGGCGATGGGACGGGCGAGGTCGCACGGGGGAAAGCCGAGGTGACTGGCCAGGGCGGCGACGCGATGCTCGAGTTCGTCGCCGCGCGCGAGATGATAGCAATCCGTGGCGCGCGTCAGCCGATCGAGCGCCTCGGCCGAGCCGCTGGCAGCCCCTTCTTGGGCACGCCGGAGCTCGTCACGCGCGACGACGACTTCGCGAAATCCTGCAAGGAAAGCGCCGAGAACGTCGCCTTCGGCGCTCAGCTCGTGCGACTGGCGATAGTAGCCGAGCGTGGTGTCACGCCGGAGAACGACCGAGCCGCCGTCGGGGTCGATCTCGCGCGCGAGAAGACGAAGTAGGGTGGTCTTGCCGCTGCCGTTGGGAGCCACGAGCGCCACGCGATCGCCCGCGCACAAGGAGAACGTGACGCCTCCGAACAGGTCGTCACCAGCGTAGCCAAAGCGAAGATCGGCGACTTGCAGCAAGGTCATCGCGGCGCGGAAGGGGTAACACGAACGCAGGCCTTCACGACCCGGGCGTCTCGATCGTTGGCTCCCGCCGCCAACGCCCCCTCCGGGGGGCTACGTGAGCCCCGGGAGCGGGCCAGTCGTGTCCTTCGGATCGGTCTGCGTTCCGAAGGTGTTCACGTCGACGCCGAAGGCTTGCGCGATCGAAACGAGGAGGTGGTTGTTCGTAAGGCCGGCGAAATCCGCGGCGCCGGGCTGGCACCAAGGGTTGGTCGTCGGGCAGTCGAGCGGCATCTTCAGCCGGCGACCCATTCTGAGCTTGCCCCCCGCACCCCCGGCGACGAGCGTTGGCGTGTTTTGCGTGCTGTGCAGGGCTGGATTGCCCATGTCGCTAGTGACATAGATGATGGTGTTGTCGAGAGCTCCGAGCGCGTCGAGCTTCTGCATCAGCCGAGCCACTTTGGAATAGCTGTACCGATTGAGCTTGGCGAGCGGCAGCCAGGTCAGAGGATCTCCATTCGTGTTCGGGTGATAATTCGAGCCGATGGCGGACCCGTTGTACGTGTGGGCGACGGCGCCGTGGTTGTCGGCCGGCAGCATGAGCGGGTTTCCCTGATAGCTGAGATCCGACATGAAGAGCGTCCCGAACCGTGTCACCCCACAGGCGACGGCCTGCGCCAGCAGGTCGATGTGCGCGTTCGTGATGGCGTCGAAGTACGGCTCTCCCCCGTTGTACTGCTTCAGCTTTGGGAACTGCGTCGCGTCGGGCGGCGAGGGAACGGCGCACATCGCGGCGCCGCCCTGGAGCTGCTTCTCTATGTCGCGCAGTGACGTAAGGTGCTGGTCGAGCTTCTGTTGCTCGATCGAGCCGAGGGCCGGACGCATGGCGCCGATCTCACCGCGCACGAAGTCGAGCACGCTCTGGCCGACCTTCTTCTTGTGCGCGGCTGCGGCCTGGGCGGCGGGATCGGACGGTACGACGAGGTTGCCGAAGAGTGTCTTGAATGCCGCGCTCGGGTCGATGACCTTGGGGAGGGGCGAGCCACCAGGGCCGTAAGAGAGCGTCACGCCGGAGTCGGTCCCGTCGTTGCCGACGCCGAGCGCGATGCTGGTCACGGGCGTCGACGCGCCAAGCATCTTTTCGACGGCAAGGAACTGATCGAGCGAAGAGTTCTGCGGCTGGGTTCCGTTGATGGTGCTGCCGGTCAATATAGTACCGGCCGACGCGTGTCCGTTGGCGTTCGAGAGGTGATTGAGCCCTTCGATGACGAGGATCTTGTCTTTGAAGCTTTTGCCGTAGGTCGCCGCATCGTCGAAGGGCTGGAGAGAACAGTTCGCGTACGCGATGTCGAAAGCCGTCTCGGTGTCCGTCGGCTTCATCGCCCAGTATTCGGCGCTCACTCCGTGCGGGTAGTAAACGCAAATGAAATTCAGCGGCTGCGAGCCAGGGGCGGCCAGCACCGACCTCTCGAGCAAGCGCAGCAACGGAATGCTCGTCCCTGCGAGGAGGGCGGTCTTCAAAAAGGTGCGACGAGTTGCAGCTCGAGACTTCACGGGACAAACCTCCGCTGAACGAATGCGTCGCTGCCGACCCACGCTATGAGGATCTCGCCGAGACTTCCTTGCGCGGCGGGCGGCAGGGCCTGCCAGACCTTCAAAAAGTCCTGCTCGACCGGCGTCTCGCTCGTGTCGCTGCGTGCGACCGCGAACTTTAGGACATGGCGCGCGAAGCACGACAGCACGGACGGACTCTTGGCCATCTTCGTCACGAGGGTCGCGCTGTCCGGATACGGGCCGTCATAGTCCGTGCCCGCGGCGAGCGTGGTGCTGCTGTCCCTGGGCAGCTTGTTGGGGCCCTCGAACCCTGGCGTCATGCCCATGGCGTCGAAGTTCTCGAAGGCGAACCCGAAAGCGTCGATGTTCCGGTGGCACCCGGCGCAAACGGGGTCGGTCTGGTGGATGTCGAACCGCTGCCGCGTAGTCTTCGCCGGGTCGGGCATCGGAGGCACGATGTTCAGTTTCAGCGAAGTGGGCGACGCGACGTCGATGCACGCAATGCGCCGCATCACCGCGACGCCGCGAAGCACGGGCGCCGTCTCCTGCGCGCGCGCGTAGACCGAGAGAAAGGCCGCTTGATTCAAGATGCCTCGCCGCGGAAGCGCGGTCAGCGAGACGCGTCCGCTCGCCTGCGCCGCCAGGGGCGTGCCGTTGTTGTAGGCGGTTGCTAGCCCTGGGTCCGCCATGGTCCAGTCGGCTGACAGCAAGTCCCCCACCGTCCCGGAAGAGGTCCACATCACTTGACCGATGAAGTCGTCGGCTTCCTTCTTCATCGCGACGCGAAGACCCGCGAAGGTCGGATAGAGGTTCGTGTCTTTGGCCGTGTCCGAGATGTTCTCGATGCCGAGCCACTGCTCGACGACCTTGGTCACCTGCAGGCCGGCGCTCGGGAGCGCGAGGAGTCGGCGGGCCTGCGCGGCCCGCTGAGAGCCGGTGGCTAGCTGACCGGCCGCCGCCGCATCGGTCAGCGGGGCGTCGGGGGGGCCGCCGGTGAAGAGGTACGCGAGCGCGCTGGCGGTCTCGTACGGAGTCAGCACCGGAAGCGGCGCCCCCAATCCGTCGCCGATCTCCGTGACATAAAGGAACGCGGGGGACTCGAGCACCGCCTGGACCACCGCCTCGATTCCGTCGGCGAACGCGAGCCCGTCCGCCCCGGCGTGGTAAACAGCGACGAGCGCATCGATCTCGCGCTGCGTCGGCGGACGTCGATAGGCCTTCGCGGCGAACGTCGCAAGGAACGCCCGCGCGCACGCCTCACCCGCGGCGGCGTCGGTGGTCGTGCAGGGCGCCAGCTGGGCGATGTTGGCGCGCGACGTAGCGGCGAGCTGTTGCGCTGCGCTGTCGAGTTGCTGAGCGAAGACCGGGTCAACGCGTTGCGCGTCGTTCACCGTGAAACCATCTTGCCGCGCGTCGGGTGTAAAGCCCGCGCCAAACGTCGAATCGATGCCGAGGAGCGCCTTGGCCGAGTTGTCGAACTCCGAGTCGGTGAGGCGGCGGATGCGCGCGGGAAGAATCGGCGGCGCAGCGGTGGCTACCCCCGATGCCGCGCCCGAGCCGGCGGTGGCGCCCGAGCCGGCTCCGTTGGAGCCCGCCGAAGGGCCTCCGATGGAGCCGTTGCAGGCAGTGGAGGCGACGGCGCCCATTGTGGCGAGCGTGAAGGCCCCGATGGCGCGAAATCGTCCAAGCATGTCTTGGGATGGTTCCTCGAAGCGCGTGTGCGCTTTGCAGTTGGAAAAGCGGTTTCGCTGCGAGTGGCGGTCCGTCCGCTCGTATTTACAGCGACCGGGGGAGTCCCGCACGCCCACGCCGCCAGTTTTCTTGGCAATCTTTGCGAGAAGGTGGCGCGCCTGGCGCGCACCCGCTAACTTACTTCACGGCCGCCAATAGGCCCGCGAGGGTCGCATCTCGGGGGCTGCTCTCGCCGGAGTCTTGCTGTAGCCACGCCGCGATGGCGGGCATGCGGGCCATCGCCTCGTCGAGATCCTTGTCGGCTCCTTTTGCGTACGCGCCTAGCGCTACCAGATCGCGCTTCGCCTCGTACGTCGCCACGAGTGAGCGCAGTCGGCGTGCTGCGGCGCGGTGCTCCGACGTCACGATCCCGTCCATCACACGCGACAACGATACGGTGACGTCGACGGCGGGGTGACGGCCACGCGCTGCGATCGCCCGATCGAGGACGACGTGGCCGTCGAGGATCCCGCGAACCTCGTCCGCTATCGGCTCGTCCATGTCCCCGCCCTCGACCAGCACCGTGTAAATCGCCGTGATGCTCCCCTGCTCACTCTGGCCGGCGCGCTCGAGAAGCCGTGGTAAGACCGAAAAGACGCTGGGCGGATAGCCGCGACGCGTCGGCGGCTCGCCCGCAGCCAGGCCAACCTCGCGCTGCGCGCGGGCGAAGCGCGTCACGGAGTCGACGACGAGCATCACGCGGTCCCCTTCGTCGCGAAAGTATTCGGCGTACGCGGTTGCCACCTGCGCTGCACGGAGGCGCTCGAGCGCGGCCACGTCGCTCGTGGCCACGACGACGACGCTCTTGCTTCGCTCTTGGCCGCCCAGCGAACGCTCGAGAAACTCACCTACCTCGCGCCCCCGCTCTCCCACCATGCCGACCACGACGACGTCGGCCTCGGTTCCGCGCGCCACCGCACCGAGGAGCGTGCTCTTGCCGACGCCCGAGCCGGCAAAGAGGCCAACCCGCTGCCCTTCGCCCAACGTGAGCAGCCCATCGATGACGCGAACGCCGGTTCCGAGAGAGCGCACGACGGGACGCCTGCGCAAGGCGGAAGGTGGATCGCGATCGACGAGCACGAGCGACCCGTCGATCGGCGGCCCGCCGTCGATCGGCCGACCCAAGCCGTCGACCACGCGGCCGAGGAGCCCTCGACTCGCGCGAACCCGAAGGGGCTCCCCCGTCGACTCCACGGCGTCGTCGGGTCCCACGCCAGTGAGGGCCCCTAGAGGCATCGCGATGGCCTGGCCGCGGTCGAAGCCGACCACTTCGCAGGCCAGAGGCTCGCCGCGACGCCGCACCACGACGACGTCGCCGATGCGCACTCCAGGCATCGAAAAGCGCAGGCTCAGGCCCGTGACGCCGAGGACCCGGCCGGTGGTGCGCAGCGTGGAGACTTGCGCGAGGGTGGCCTTCAGCGCATCCAGGTCGAGGACCATTGGATGACGAAGCCTACTTGGCGGCCGCCGCGCGCTTGTCCGGCGTGGCCGTGCCGCGTAGCTCGTCGCCGAGCTGAGCGAGCAACTCGCGTGCGCGGGGCGTGAGCGCGGTCGGCACGTCCACCTGGACGACGACGACCAGCGATCCCCGGCCCGGCCCGTCAAGGCGGGGGACCCCGTGGCCTTTGATCGTGAAGACCGCGCCCGACTGCGTACCGGCCGGCAGCGTGACCGGCAGCGTGGCGTCGGCCTCGTTTGGCTCGAGCGCCGGAACGCGAATGTCCGAGCCGAGCGCAGCATCCGTGAAGGGGACATGGACTCGGGCGATTAGGTCGACGCCGTCGCGCTCGAAACGCGCGTCACCCTCCACATCGACCTCGACATAGAGGTCGCCGGACGCCGCACTGTTCGGGCCGGCCATTCCTTGGCCCGGCACGCGCAGGCGCTGGCCGGCATCGATACCCGCCGGAAAGGCCACGTTCACTTTGCGTGCTCGCTCGACCGCGCCCTGCCCCGCGCATGCCGGGCACGGATGTTTGACGACACGGCCCGCACCACGGCAGCGCGGGCACGTGGATGTGAACATGACGAATCCGCGCGTGTTCGAGACCTGACCTCCCCCACGGCATTGCGGGCACGTCTCCGGCTTCGAGCCGGGCTTTGCTCCGGTGCCCGCGCAGTCGGTGCACGTCACCGGGGCGCGCACCGCCACTTCGCGCTTGCAGCCGAACGTCGCCTCGCGGAGCGTCAAGCGAACCTGAACACGCAGATCGCCGCCTCGGCGCGGACGCGCGGCCCCCCCCCGCCCCCCATCGACCCCGAGAACATCTCGGCGAAGAGGTCCTGCATGTGGGTGAAAACGTCACCGATGCCGTCGAAGCCCGTCCCGCCCTCGAGCCCCGCGTGGCCGAACTGGTCGTATATACGCCGCTTCTCGTCGTCGGTGAGCACCTGGTAAGCCTCGGTGCATTCCTTGAACTTGGCCTCGGCGAGCGCGTCGCCGGGGTTCCGATCGGGGTGATGTTTGAGGGCCTCGCGGCGGTAGGCCTTACGGAGCTCCTCGCCGGAGGCCTCGCGCGCAGCGCCAAGAACTTCGTAATAGTCTCGCTTAGAGGACATCGACGGCGGGATGGGAGGATCTCCCGAAGGGCAGCTCAACTTTTGCTCGGCGAGCTCGGCCCCTGCTGGGCGAATGCCAAGTTAAGCCGAGCGCGAGGCGTGTCAACGCGGATCCACGACGGTCTTCAGATGAGAGGCGCTCGGAGTTGCTCCAAGAGCACGGCCTGTCGCTGAATTTCCTCGCGGGCGCGAGCGAGCTCGTCGCCCGCCTCCGCGCGGAGGCGCGCTTCGTGCTCTTGCGTCAACGCGCGACGAAGGACGTTCAGCTCCTCGAGGGCGTCGCCTAGGCGTCGCTCGGTCTCGCCGTTCGCCGTGGGAGCGGGCGGAGGCGCGGGGTCGGCCGCCTGGGGGGCTGTCTGTGACGGAGCCAGCTCCTCTGGTGCGGCCCTAGACTGGACCGCGGCGAGCCTGCGTTCGAGCTCGGCGACGCTCCAGGCCGCCGCTTGCGCTTCGCCCAAACGCCTCGCCAGCTCGAGGGCCAACTCGTCGAGCTTGCCGCGGAGCTGGGCGTTCTCCGCGGCTAGTGCGTCGTGCTCGGACGGGCCTACGCTGTGCGCAGGCTCAAAACCCTCCACCGTGGTCCCGGCCAGCCGTCCCCCGCCCTCCTCCAGCGCGTCTATCAAATCCCTCACCATCTGCTCCCGGCGAGCGAGCTCGGCCTCCAGCAGCCGGATGGTCTGCGCGCGCTCGCGCAGTCCCTCTTCGTAGCGCCCGAGCTCGGCGGCGTGCGCGTCGGAGGCGCGCTGCAGCTCGGACTGGAGGACGTCGAGGGCCCCCTCCGCCCTCTCCGCCCGAGCCTCGAGCGGCGCGACCAGGCTCGCCGCGACGCGGCCCGCCTGCAATGCGTCCCGTAGAGCCTCCGCCTCGTTGGACAGGTCGGCTACCTGACGCGCGCGGACACCCAGCGCGTGCTCGAGCTCCACGAGCCGCGACGAGCTCTCGCGCAAGGCGCTCTCGAGGGGCTCGGCCGCTCGCGCGACCTGCAGCGCGGCGGCGAGGTGTGCGCGCAGCTCCTCGACTTGCGCCTCCAGGGCCTCCGCCCGAAGGCCGGCCTCGAGGAGCGCGCCGGACAGCGCCTGCCGGTCCTCGGCTTCGGCCCAATCGTGCTCATCTTCGACTTCTTGTTCGTCGTCTTCCTCGTCCTCTCGTCGCTCTTCCTCCGGCACCGCGGGAGGCAGCTCGATGATCGCATACGCGTCGAGGCGGACGCCTCGCTGGCTGGCGAGCGCCACGAAAGCTCGCGGCGTTCGGTCGGCGTCGGCCAGCTGGGTATCGACCGTCACGGCCGGCGAGTCGTTCTCGTCCCCGAGCTCCGCGAGCGCGACCCCGTTGAACGGGAGCTGCGCGATCATTCGCACTTCTTGGAACTCGCGCGCGACCCGGTCGAACAGCTCATAGTAGTCGAGCCGCCGCGCCGTTTCGGAGGCCCCCGCCGCGACGAGCGCCGCGCCGTCGGCGCCTACCAGACGGCGGACGCGCTCGAGCAGGGCGTCCGGGTCGCGGAACAGGCCTAAGTCAGGCACGATGGCCAGATCGAACGCGCCATCTCGCACTTCGACATCGTCGTCCACGAGGGTGCGGACGACCACGCCCCGGGGCGCACGGGAGGCTTCGAATCGCGCGCGGACGAAGTCGGGATCCCAGACGTGCACCGTGCGCGCGCCCAGGTGGCCTAGACGCTCACCGATTCCGAGCGACGCGTCACCAAAGACCGCTACGCGCTTACCGACGGCGAGCGACTCGGCATAAACCGCGAGAGCTTGCTGGGCGTAAACGGGGGGGTCGTGAGGATCCATGCGGGCGGGGGAGCCTTTTAGCCTCTTCAAGGCTCGATTGCATTACGCGGCGGCCTCGGACGACTCCGATTGCGCGCGAAGACCCGCCACGGTCTCGCATCCGGACCCACCTCTCGGGGGGTCCTCTGGCAAGCTTTTCGCTGCCGCCCTGCGATCCGGCGCGGTCCAATCCTCCGAGGCGAGAACGGCCCGGCGGTCCGTGAGCGCGTCCGCCAAGGCGCGTGCGAGCGCGACGGTGCTGGTTGGCGTCGGGGCGCTCGGTATCAAGCGCACGACGCGCTCTTCCGGCCGTCGCCCGAGGAGAGCGCGGGCGTCCGGTAAGAGTCCCGCAATTCGCGCTGCCGCCGCACTCCCGTCGAGCACCCGGGCGAGAACTTCGGGCAACGGGGCCCAGCCGACTGGCGTGGCGGCCCAGGCCAGGCCCACTTCGAGACCGATGACGCCGGGCATTGCAGCGCGCGGAAGAACCAGCAACCGCAGCTCGTCGATGGACCCACCGTCGGGGAGGACCCGAGCCCACGGTGCCACGCGGAGACTGTCGCTCGCGTGCAGCTGCCGGAACGCGCCGGCGAGCCAGCGGCATGCGCGACTTCGGCCGGGCGGAAGCTGCGAGACCAGGCCGGTTACGACGAGGGGCGCAAGGGGCGCGGCGTCCATGACCACCAGCCACGGCGCCGCCGGTTCCCAGCGCGCCGCGAGAAACGCCGCCAAGACGACCGCGGTCCCGACTCCCACCGCCGCTAGTTGCCCTGCCGACGCTCCGCCGTGGAGGCAGTGGTCGTCGGCATCCGAGGACGCGAACGCGTCTGCCGGTCGCAACGCGAACCATTGCCCGGGACCGCGTGGCGCCACATTGACGCGCGGAGCGCGAAGGGTAGCTGCCAGGATGGCCACGGCGATGCATAAGGCGCTCGTCGTAGGCATCGCGGCCATCTGCAGACCAGCCGCCGCGGCAAGTGCGGCGCCCGCGAGCGGCGCGCGCAAGCCCGGGGGTACGGGCAAGAGGCCCTCGACCCGCGTTCCCCGCGCCGCGCACACGGCAGCGTACGTCCTCGCTTTTTTCGCTACGAGGAAACCAAAGCCAATGGCGAGGCCGAGCAGGCCCGCGCCGCGCGAAGCCCCGCGCACCCAATCGGGCTCAGAAGAACTCTCCGAGGTCGAGCTCGAAGTGGGCCGCGGCGGCGTGGACGCGGCAAGTGCCCGTCGGTCGACGCGAATGGTCCACGATACGGATTCGCCGCGGGCCACGTGCGGACGAACCATTTCAAGAAGGTCGCGTCCGGGCTCTCTCTGCAGCGTGGCGACGACGCTGTCGTCGACCGCGCCCGTCTCGGGCGCGATCGGTCGGGGCGCGTCGGGCGCCGCGGGCAAGTCGAAGACGGTTCGGAGCGAATCGAAGCCGTCGGAGGCGCTTGGTGTAGCCCAGGCGATCCGCCAGGTCGATCCGTCGCGCGCCAGCGCTCTCGAGGCGGCAAGATCGAGCTGCCAGCGAAGCTGAAAAATGAAATGGCCATGCATGAGCGCTCGGGGCTCGTCGACCACCACGCGGACGATCCGATCGTCGCGCCGCGTGGCTTGCGCCGTGAGCTCGTGTCCGTCCTCCGACGTAATCGTGACGTGTGGGTCGAGGACGGCCATCGCGTCGACGTTGGCGACGTCGACGAACTTGAGCGGTCCGCGGACGACGCTCCAGCCGAGGTCGAGCCGCAACGAAGCCAAACCGTTCGGCTCCACTCGGAGGCGGGCGTCCTGACCGGTCTGGTGCGCCTCCTGCCAAGCGAAGGCGCCCCTCGTGGCAAGAAATGCCAAGAGCGCAACCGCGAGCGCCCATGCCCAACGTACGTGCATGTAGGTCTCATCGTTATCGATAGTGGGCCGACGAGGCCAAATTTCGGCATTCGGTCGCGCGCGTCCGCGACAACACGGGAGACCTCGCGGGTCGCGCGCGCGACCCTTGCGACGACCGGCCGCCGCAGCGAACCGCTAGAGCGAAAGGCGCATCGCCGCCGCCAGCAGGTCCTCGACAGCGGCGCGAGGCATCCGCACGTTGGCGACGGCAAGCCGAGCAGGAGCCGCGGATTCCGCCGACCACGAGAACACGACGACACCGCCGACTTGGTTGGGCCGCTGTGACACGTCGCGTAGGCGTTGCGCTCGGTCCGACGCCGGCGTTCCGGAAAGGACTGCCATCAGCTGCGCTGCCACGGAAAAGCCTCGCAGCGTCGCAAAACCGCCCAAGCCCATCGTCGCGTCCTTCATCATGGCCAGGTCCGCGCGGGTCGCCAGCGTGGCGCCGGGCGCGCCCATCGCGGTCGCGAGCTTGGCAGCTAGGCGGCCGTCGTCCACGCCAACGCCGAGCCACGTTCGCGTACCGTCTGGGACGACGAGCACGTGGAGCGCCAGCACACTGCGGGCTCCCGCCGATTTTGGCGTGGGGTCAGCCCTTGGCGCGCCGGCAGAGGGGCTGCCGCCGGCACCGCCCGGTTCTTCGTCCGCGAGCGGCACCTCGAGGAGGTAGCGGCTGGCGGCTGCCGAAGCGGGCCCGGTTCTCGTGGGCGGCAACGCGCGCAGGACGGGCGGTGACCCACTCCGCCTTCCATGCGCTTGGTAAGCGGCGACGACCGCAGGGCGCGACCAGGCCAGCGCGAGCTCCTTCACGGCGGCTTCTAGCCTCGTGGAAGGCTCGTCGATGGCGAGAATGTGCCAGCCAAAGAGCGCCTCCGCCGTCGCCCGCCTCGCCTCGGCCAAATCGGCCGACGCTGGCGCGGCGCCGAGCCGCTTCACCGCCGCCACGGCCCTGCTCACCGCATCATCATCGGCGCCACCGGCGTACGCCACGGGCGCGGACGAACTAAGCTTCCCGAGCGCATTCAGGACGGGCTGGCGATCCGCTTCGTTGAGGCCGAGCTCCGCCAGCCTGTCGCCGAACGCGCGAACGATCAGGTCGCGTACCCTCGCCAGGTCGGTGTCGTCGGCGCCGCGCCCGAAAAATGCGACGTCTGCGGCGCCCGGCATCTGCCAGAAGACCGCTGGGGGCGGAGCGCTTCGTTCTGGATGCGCCGTGACGACTCGCCCCAGGGTCGACGCGGCGCCCGTTAGCCGGAGCGTCGCGACGGCGGTCGCATCGCCGGAGGTCGTCGAGGCGACGTCGAGCGCGATCGAGTCGATATCCAGTGTGAAATCAACGAGATCGCTGGCTAGGCTCGAAGCGATTGGCCGCGCGCCCGAAAGCCCGGAGCGCTCGGCCAGGACGCTCGCCAGGACCATCGAGAACAGTCGCTTCTGAGTGGACAGCGCTTCTTGCACGGGCTGCGTTCTGACGTCGACGTGGAGATCGGAGGTGGTGACGGCGCGGACCGCCGTGCGGGTCAGCCATGGTGCGAGCTGGACCAGCGCGTCCGTGGTCTTGCCGCAAACCAGCCGAACCGACGCGGGGCCGAACGCGGGGGCGAGCTCGCATACCCTGCCGTCGTCCTCTTCATGGTCCTCAGGTGGCTCGCCTGTGTATTCGGCGCGCCCCAGACCTTCGACGAGCAGCGCGCCGTTGCCGACCGGCACGAGCTTATGGTGCGTGAGGAGCGCGGCTTCGGCGGAGCGCGGGTCCTTGACGGCGAGCGAGACAGCGGCCAGCTCCCTCATCCGTGCGCCGCTGCCGAGAGTGGCGACGGCAAAGTCGACAGGCTGATCGAGATCGACGAGCGGCCCGAGGGCCTCGCCGATCAGAAGCTCGGTCACTTGTTCCGACCCGGGCATCGGGCGCTTCGACCACCCATTCACGGTCGCGAGGGACACGCTCGGTCGCGCGAAGCGACCGGACACAACGAGCCCGATGGGCTCGCGGATGACCCCGAGGTCGGGCGCCGTCGCAATAGCCACCGGCGACGCCGAACCGGCGACGGCGGGCGCGCGCGTGGGCGACGCCGGACCGCCGCAGGCCACCAGCGACAGCGAGGCGATTGAGGTCGCGAACCCAGCGAACGTCGACCCGAAGCCGGCGGCCGCAACGATTCCGCGGGGACCGCGAGGGCGAAAACGGCGCGCGCCGCCCGGCTCAGGCGTCGCGTCTGCGGTCTTGAAGGACGGTCGCATGTCGCACGAGCATACGCGAGGGGAATTGGCAATCTAGTCTCGGGTGCTGGGCGCGGCTAAGAGCACCAACTCCTCGATGGGCGGCGCGCCTCACCTCAACCCCGCTCAGCAGGCGGCCGTCGATCACGGCGAGGGGCCCCTGCTCGTGCTCGCCGGAGCCGGCTCCGGCAAGACGCGGGTCATCACACATCGCATCGTCCGGTTGCTCGAACGTGGGGTGCC
This sequence comes from uncultured delta proteobacterium, assembly GCA_963787925.1. Taxonomy (GTDB): domain Bacteria; phylum Myxococcota_A; class Polyangia; order Polyangiales; family Polyangiaceae; genus Palsa-1150. Next base: position 301,763 of record CAWBEN010000009.1, on the reverse strand, counting down.
GGCCGCAGCCATCGTCGCCCTCACGTTCACGAACAAGGCCGCGGGGGAGATGCGCGAGCGCGTCACGAAGCTCCTCGGGAAGCGGAGCGAGGCCACAGCGCGCGCTCTCACCGTAGGCACTTTTCACGCCTTCGGATTGACCGTCCTCGGGCGCGAGCGCAGCGCCATCGGCGGGCCCTTTACCATCTTCGACCAGGGTGATCAGACCGCGCTTGTCAAGCAGCTGTTGCGAGCTGCGGGCGCCGATCGCGCTTTCGACGCCCAAGCGGTCCTCGCCCGCATCTCGAACGCGAAGAACGCGTTCCTAGCGGCAGAGCAACTGCCCGAGCGTGACGCCTACGACGAGGTCGCCAAGGTGGTGTTTCCCCGGTACCAGGCGGCCCTTCGGCAGTACCGAGCCTTCGACTTCGACGACCTGGTGTGCGAAGTCGCCCGCCTCTGGAGAGACGACGGCGCGGCTCGCAGACGCTGGCAGGAGAAATTCCTGCATGTTCTCGTCGACGAATACCAGGACACGAACCGCGCTCAGCTCGAGCTCGTGCGCCTTCTGTCGGGCGAACGAAAGAACGTCTGCGCCGTAGGCGACGACGACCAGGCCATCTACGGCTGGCGCGGCGCCGACGTGCGCAATATCCTCGATTTCGAGCAGCACTTCGTCGGAGCGCGCGTCGTCAAGCTCGAGCAAAACTATCGATCGCTCGCCCCGATCCTCGCGGTGGCGAACGCCGTCATCGCCAAAAGGTCGGACGGCAAGTGGCGCAAGACACTCTTCACGGAACGCTCCGGCGGCTGCTCGGTCCGTGTGGCCGTGGCTCAATCTCCTGACGCGGAGGCAACCTGGGTCGCGCGTGAGGTGAGGCGACTCGTACGCGACGAAGGAACGCGTCCGCAGCAAGTGGCGGTCCTCTACCGATCGAACGGCCAATCGCGGCTCGTGGAGGAAGCGCTGCGCGAGCAAGGGGTCGCGCATCGCGTCGTCGGCGGTGTCCAGTTCTTCGAGCGTAAGGAGGTGAAGGACGTCCTCGCTTACGTGAAGCTCGCATTGAATCCCTCCGACGAGATCAGCCTGCGCCGAATCGTCAACTACCCGGCTCGCGGGCTCGGTGAGGCGACGCTCGACAAGCTCGCGCTGCACGCCGCCAAGCGGCAGTGGTCCCTCTGGCAGGCAGTCGAACGGGTCGACGCGCTCGACGACATGCCGACTGCCGCGCGCGATGGTTGTCGCGCACTCGAACGAGTCGTCATAGCGGCGCGCGCCGGCCTGTTCGGGGCGAAGCGACCACCGAGCGAGGTAGCCCACGACCTCTGCGCTCAAATCGAGCTCAAGCAGGAGCTCGACGCGAACGCCGGCTCCGCCGAGCTTGCCGCCAAGCGGTGGCGCAACGTCGAGTGGGTGCTTGCGACGCTGGCGAGGCGCGAGGCGCGCGAGCGCGACAACCCTACCCACGCATCCTGGACGGAGGGCTTGGCGGCGTTCCTTCAGGCTCTCACGCTCGACCTCGACTCGCTACGGAGCGGCACCGAAGAAGCGGCGGACGTGGTCACGCTCTCGACCCTTCACGGGAGCAAGGGACTCGAGTTCGAGGTCGTGTTCCTCATTGGCTGCGAGGAGGGGTACCTGCCCCACGCCCGAACGCTCGACGCGCGCGCCACCGATCTTTCGGTCGAGGCGCGTGCGATCGCGTGCGCCGCCCCTGCCGGCGCTCCCAGCGGCGAACCAGAGGGTGGAGCGGCCGACATCGAGGAGGAGCGACGCCTGTTTTACGTGGGCGTGACACGGGCGCGGGAGCGCCTGTTTCTTTCCCGCGCCAAATCGCGCTTTCTGCGCGGCAAGACGGTGCCACGCACGCCGAGCCGCTTTCTCCTCGACGTGCCGCCCGACCTCCTCGACGAGTACGAAGTCAAGGACGAGGCGCCGACGACGGCGCGCGAAGCGACAGCGAACGCCGAGGCGATCCTCGCGCTGCTGCAAGCGGGCCGCGGTGTGCGGTAGACTTCGCCGGGGGCGCAGGGGCGATGACAACGGTCTTGGTGCTCGACGGCAACGCGGGTGACCGCGCATTTGCCTCTAACGTGCTTCGGAGAGCAGGGTTCGAGGTCGCCGCCCCACCCGACGGCCGAGGGGGCCCTGGCGAGCTGGCGGGTGCAGACGTGGTGCTCGCCGACCTCGACGCGGCGATCGCCTCTCATTTGTTCGGCGCGAATGCGCTGCCCGCGGCGCGCCTCGTAGTCGCAACCCGGTTCGTCACTTTCCTCCCTGCCCTTGGCGATCGCCTGGCGGCGGTCGTTCGCGAACCACTCGTGGGCGCGCACCTCGTCGATGCAGTGAGCGGTGTGCTCGCGGGCAGACCGTACGTTGCCCCCCCTCCTTCCCCCTGGCCGGATGCGCGGATGAACGACAGGCCGGCCGACCCGGAACTCTATGCCATCGCCGAGCTAATCTCGCGCGGAGTCGGAACGCCGACAGGCCTCGTTACTGTCCTCAGCGGCGATCGCCAGGTCTTTGCGGCGCACGTCGGCCTGCCACCGGATCTGGCGACGAGCGCCGGAATGCCGCGCTCCTGGTCGATCTGTCACCACACCGCAGCCGCCGCTGCGCCGCTCGTCGTGCCGGACCTACGGGCGCATCCCGCGCTGGCGGACAACGCCGCCGTCGCGTTGAACCTCGTGCGCGCGTACGCGGGGGTCCCGATCGAAATCCCCGGCCGCGGTGCCATCGGAACCGTCTGCGCCATTTCGCTCGAGCCGCGTGAATTCGGCGCGAGGGACCTTGCTACCCTCGAGCTCGGCGCCAGGTTGGCGGGCGCGCGGCTTGCGGTGCACCTCGCGCCCGGCTCTTCGCCGCCGACGGACGGCGCGCGGGAGAGAAGCCCGACGATTGGCGAGCTGGTCGACGACAAGTTTTACATCACCGGGCGGCTAGGCCATGGCGGCCAGTCGAACGTGTTCTTCGCGCGCGATCGGCTAACGGGTCAGCTGGTGGCGATCAAGGTCGTCCGACCCGCCATCGGCGAGGGACCGCTGGTGCGCGAAGCCACAGCGCTCTCGCGCGTCCGCCACCCGAACGTGGTTCAAGTGCACGGTTGGGGTCGTACGGGCGACGGCCTCTTCTACCTCGTGCTCGAGTACGTCGAGGGTCGGACGCTTGCCGACCGGCTCGCTGAGGCGCGCGCAACGGGCGCGGCGCTTCCCCACGACCAAAGCATGAAGATCGTACGCGAGGTCGGCGGCGCGCTTGCGACGCTTCACGGGGCCAGTGTGGTCCATGGCGACATCAAGCCATCCAACATCATTCTAGATGCGGCGCTCGATCGCGCCGTGCTGATCGACTTTGGGCTTGGCCTGGGACGGCGCCCGCGGGGCGCGTTTGCCGGTTCGCTGTTCGGCCCCGGCGACGGGGCCTGCTCCGGAGGAACGCCGGGCTATTCGGCCCCAGAACAGCTGACCGGCAGCGGAGTACCCGCCGATCCGGAGAGTGTCGATGTCTACGGTCTCGCGGCGCTCGCCTATGCGACCCTCCTCGGTATCGGGCCCTTCGAGGGACGGCGTGCCTCGATGCGCCTGGTAGCGCAGCTTGCCGGTGAGATCGCGGCCCCGTCGACGCTACGCGCCGAGCTCCCGGAGAGCGTCGACCGTGTCCTGCTTGGCGCGCTGTCACCCGATCCGGCGAGGAGGCCGGCTTCGGTGGTCGCCTTCGTCGACGCGCTCGAGCGCGGGATGCAAGGAATCGCGCCAGCGAGCCGCCGAACGGTTGGGTTCGACCCCCGCTCACGGGGGCTGATGTTCGTCAATTATCGGCGAGCAGCAAAGGAGACGATCGGTGACGGACCAGAGGCGACTCTCTTCGCATCGTTGCCTCAGGAAGTCCGAGCCGCATTCGAGGCCGCGGTCGAAATGGACGAGCTCTATCCGGCCACTGCGCTCGTCTCGTATCTCCGGACCTACGCGCGCGGTGATGGGTCGAAGCTCGAAGCGCTGGGCGAGTCGGCGTCGGCCGTTTATCTGCCGAGCACGCTGACGGCCCTCTGCGTGGCGCGAACACCCGAAGCGCTCCTCCAGGTCGTCCAGCCGCTGATGGCGCGATTCCATGACTGGGGAAAGGTCGATGTCGAAATGACGGGAACGCAAGAGGCCACGGCGCGCTTCGGGCTCCCCGCCGGATTCGCGCCGGAGATGTGTCACGTCCTCGGAGGTGTCGCGCGGACCCTCCTGGCGACGAGCGGCCGCCGCGCGACGCTAACGCACATGGCTTGCCGGGCGCACGGTGACCCGTCGTGCGAGCTCCGCGTCGCGTGGGCGGAGGCGTAGCGTCGGTTCACGGCACCGCGAGAGCTTGCTCCAAGTCGGCAACGAGGTCGGCCGCGTCCTCGAGACCGACGGAGAGTCGCACGAGTCCGTCGGCGATTCCGATCCCGGCGCGTTGCTCGGTGGTCATTTCGTAATAGCTCATGACCGCGGGTTGCTCGATGAGCGACTCGACGCCGCCGAAGCTCGGGCCGATGCGCGCCAGTTTCATCGAATCGACGACCCGGCTCCCGCCGCTCGAGCCCGCCCTTCACGATGAAGCTCACGACGCCCCCGAAGCCCCGCATCTGCGCCCGTGCAATGGCGTGGCTGGAGTGCGATCGCAAGCCCGGATAGAACACGCGCTCGACGCGCGGGTGCGATTCGAGGCGCTCGGCGACCGCCTGGGCCGTCGCGTTTTGGCGCTCGACGCGCAAGCTGAGCGTCTTCAAGCCGCGGCCGACGAGGAAGGCCGCGTGAGGATCGCACACGCCGCCGAGGACGCCGCGGAGATCGCGGATCATCGAGACGAGGCCAGTCGGGCCGCAAACGACCCCGGCGAGGACGTCGTTGTGCCCAGCGAGATACTTGGTCGCGCTGTGGACGACGAGATCGATGCCGAAGCCCGCGGGGCGGCAGTTGACTGGCGTCGCGAACGTGGCGTCGATCATCGACTTTACGGTGCGACGCGCCTTGCAAGTCGCCGCGAGACGCTCCAGGTCGATGCACGAAAGATACGGGTTGGTCGGCGACTCGCTGATGACGAGACGCGTCTCAGGGCGCATCGCGCCAGCGAGCGCTGCCGACGTCGCCCGCCTCGAGCAACGTGTGCGTCACACCGAAGCGGCCGAGAACGTCGGTGACGAACTCGAGGGTCATTCGGTAGCAGTCGCGGAAGAGAACGACGTGCTGCCCCGCCTCGCACCATCGCGAGTACGGTCGTCGTGACCGCAGCCATACCGCTCGCGAAGAGACGCGGCATCCTCCGTCCCTTCGAGCGCCGCGAGGCGCTTCTCGACCGCGCGCACGGTGGGATTGCCGTAGCGGCCGTACTCGCCTCGCTCGGCGTTCGGATGCCGTCCCTCGGTGTAGGCGACGATCTCCGCGGTGTCGGCGAACGCGTACGTCGCGGTCTGGACGATCGGCATCGGCAGCGCGTCGTAGGCTTTGCGCTTCTCTTCGCCCGCGTGCACGGCGTCGGTCGACGTGATTCCTTTGCGCTGGCTCATGGCTCGATGCCTCGGGCGCGAGGACAGGCAACGCGGCTTCCGCCAAGGCCCGCCGCGAATTCATGAAATGATGGTCGACGCCCTCGAGTACGCGGAGCTCGGCGACGAGCCTTTGCGCCAAGACGCGCGCCTCGTCAACGTCGCAATACTCGTCCCGGCTCGCCGATGAAGACGGCTTTATAGCCCGCGAACAACGTGGCGTCTTCGCCAAAGCCGAAAAAGCGCACGCTGGGTGCAATGAGGACGGCTCGGTCTACGGGGCCGGCGCCACCGAACGAGCCCGCAGCGCGAAGAGCCACCCACGAGCCGAACGAGTGGCCGCAGAGCGTGATGGGCGTGCCGTTCGTCCGGGCGCGCAAGTGCTCGGTAACGGCGCGGACATCGTCCACCTCTCCGCGCCCGCCGTCGTACGTCCCCTCGCTCGCGCCGACGCCGCGGAAGTTGAAGCGCGCCCACGCTACCCCGCCGTTCGCCCTCTCCGAGAGGAGCTTGGCGATCGCGAGCGGAACCGGGCTGTGCATGCTCCCGCCGTACAGCGGGTGGGGGTGGCACAGAAACGATCGCGCGCGCTGCGCCGGGAGGCGCGTGCACCAGCGCCTCGAGCGACGGCTGTCGTCCCGCGCCCAAAGCTTTGAACGGCGTCGCGAGCCCCTCGATTTGCTCCTCGATTTCTCCCCTCGCGATCACGGGGGGGACCGGGTTGGCACCGCTGGCGGCGGGGGCAGACGGTCGATGCGTGGCATCGGACCGGACATCTAGCACAGGCCCTGGGGGCCTCGGGCGCGACTCCGCCGCCACTCGCGCAGCGATGATCTCGGGTGCCCCCGACAACGGCACGAGCTCCGCCTTCTTCGGGTCGGCTTCGCTGCGAGACTTTAGCTCGACGTTGGCCAGCAGCGAGGCCCTTCGCGCCGATGGTGACGCGCAGCGGCATGCCGACGAGGTCAGCGTCCTTGAACTTCACGCCCGGCCGCTCGTCGCGATCGTCCCAGAGGACCTCGACTCCGGCGCTCTCGAGCGCGTCGTAGAGCGCCTTCGCCTGCCGCCGCTACGTCGGCGTCGCTGCCCGAGCGTGACGAGGTGCACTTGGTAAGGCGCGATGCTCATCGGCCAGCGAATGCCGTTGTCGTCGTGGTGTTGCTCGATGGCCGTCGCGACGAGGCGCGAGACGCCGATGCCGTAGCAGCCCATGACGAGCGTGCGCTGCTGCTGCTTTTCGTCGATGAACGTGGCGCCCATCGTCGCCGAGTACTTGCGTCCCGAGGATGAAGATGTGGCCCGCCTCGATGCCACGATAACTCGTGAGCTTCCCGCCGTCGCAGCTGGGGCACGGATCGCCGTTCGTGGCCAAGCGCACGTCGACGACCTCGCCCGCGAAGTCGCGGCCGAAGCGGACGTTCTTGAGGTGCCAGTCGGTCTCGTTCGCGCCCGTCACGCCGCTCGGCACGACGGACGCAGCGCGGTCGACGAGGATCTTCCCGGTGAACCCCACCGGCCCGGCGAAGCCGACCTCCGCGCCGGTCGCCTTCCGCACGTCGGCCTCGCTCGCCAGGAAGACCTCGTCGACGCCGAGAGCGCGCGCGAGGCGCACCTCGTTGACCTCGTGATCGCCGCGAACGACGACCATCGACCACCGCGCCACCGGCGACGTAGAGCAGCGACTTGAGCATCGGCGCTCGGGGCCAACGGCGAGGAACTTCGCGACTTCGTCGATCGTGCCGTGACCGGGCGTGTGCACGCGCGCGATCGGCTCGTCCACCGCCGGGGCGGCGTCGGACCGCCGACGATCGACGCTCACCGTCGCCACCTCGACGTTCGCCGCGTAGTCGCAACTGTCGCACGCGACGATCGCGTCCTCGCCGGAGTCGACGAGCACCTGGAACTCGGCGCTCGTCGACCCGCCGATCGCGCCGGAGTCGGCCTGCACCATGCGATACGTGAGCCCCATGCGGTCGAAGATGCGCATGTACGCCGAGCGCATGCGTCTCGTAGCTCGCGCGCGCGCCCGTCCTCGTCGGCGTCGAACGAGTAGGCGTCCTTCATCAGGAACTCGCGGCAGCGGAGCAGACCGCCGCGCGGCCGCGGCTCGTCGCGAAACTTCGTCTGCACCTGGTAGAGGTTCTTCGGCAGATCGCGCCAGCTCTTGATTTCGCGGCGCGCGATGTCGGTGACGATCTCCTCGTGGGTCGGGCCGAGGTGGTAGTCGGCGCCCTTGCGGTCCTTGAGGCGAAAGAGCACGTCGCCGTAGAGGTCCCAGCGGCCCGTCTCCTTGAAGTACTCGGCGGGCAAGAGCGCGGGCATCAGGATTTCGAGCGCGCCAGCGCGGTCCATCTCGCGCGGACGATCCCCTCGACCTTGCGCAGCACGCGGAGGCCGAGCGGCAAGAAGTCGTAGATGCCCGCGCCGACGCGGCGGATGTAGCCGGCGCGCGCGAGCAGCACGTGGCTCGCGTTGCGTCGCGTCGGCCGGGGCCTCTTTCATGGTGGGGATGAGAGCGCGCGTAAAGAGCATGGTGGGCTCGCGCGTCTAGCACGCGAGGCTTCCGTTGTCGTCCTCACCCGCCCTGAAAGTCGTAGACGGCTCCGAGACGCAGGATGCGAGTGAGCTCGTCGAGGGCGCTCATTCCTTCGCGCGCCAGCCGCGGGTCGGCGAGGTCGGTGGGAGCGAGCCGGTCGCGGTAGTGCCGCCCTACCCACGTGCGCAGAGCGTCGTAAAGCGCGTCGTCGAGGACAACGCGACCCGCGAGCGAACGGACCTCGTCGTCCGAGAGAGCGACGCGCAGTCGAAGGCATGCTGGGCCGCCGCCGTTGCGCATCGACTGACGCAGGTCGAGGAAATGCAGCTGCCGAACCGGCCCTTGCGAGGCGAGGACGCGATCGAGGAATGCGCGCGCCTGCAGGTCCTCTCGCGACTCCTCCGGAGCCACGATGGCCATCGTACCGTCCGCTAGCGTCAGCACTTGCGAGTTGAACGGATAGGCGGAGACGGCCTTGTCGATGGACAGCTCGCGGCTCGTCGCCAACACGACGTGAAGCTCGTCGCCGAGCAGGCGACGTAGCGCCGCGACGAGACCCGCGACGTCCGTGAATGCGAGCTCGTGGAGCATCAGAAAGCGCCCGTTGCCCACGGCCACGACATCCGTGTGGAACGCACCTGCGTCGATCCCCTGGGGGTGCTGCTGCGGAAAGAGACAACGGGCCGGCTCGAGGTCGTGCAGCCGTGCCACCGCCTCGCTCGCCTCCCGCGTCTGGCGGGCCGGGTGCCGCTGCGGCGACGCGCGGGCGCCGAGCGACGGCTCCACGGACCACTCGCGGCGTCCCCACGCGAAAAGATGGGCCGCCCCCCGCGACGTCTCCAGACGAGTGTGGTTTGCGGCGCCTTCGTCGGCGAACTGGGCCCCCCCGGGGAGCGCCTCGTGGACCACGAAGCGCGTCGGGTCGACGAAGACGGCTCGAAGAATGCGCGCGGTCGTCTCCGTCTCGATGGCCCGATGGAACATCTGTTGGAGATTGGCGGGCGTGAGGTGCACGCGGCCGTCCGCCGTATCGGCCGACGGCGCGAGGGTCGCTGCGTTGGCCGTCCACATCGCAGAGGCGCTCGAGCAGAGTCGAAGATAGAGTCCCCCGTCCGCGCCGGCCCTCGCGATCACGTCCTCGTCGGTTCCTCGAAAGCCAAGCCGCCGAAGCGTCGTCAGGCTCGGTCGCGGGTGCGGGGGCAGAATCGCCTGCGCCACGCCGAGGTCGCGAACAAAGCGCATTTTCGCCAGCCCCTCGAGCGCCGCGGCCCGAGGGTTCGACGTCTGCCCGCCGTGGCTCTCGCTCGCGAGGTTGCCAGGGCTGAGTGCGCCGTAGTTGTGCGTCGGACCAACGAGGCCGTCGAACTGGAGCTCGCGCATGAACAACCTTGGCCTTTCGCGCCTACCCCGTCACAGCCTAGAACGCACGGGACGGATCCGCTCCGCCGTAGGTTGGGAGAGGCTCCGGCTCGGGTGTCGAGAGCGCGTCACTGGGGCGCATGCCGGCGAGGTCACCGACGACCACGTCTTCGTCGTCGGCGAAGACCGTCTCGCGGCCATAAAACGTGTAGACACGAACCGTTCTTCCGAGCGAGGGCTCGAACTGGTCCGCGTTCCGCTCCAGCGCCGCGACTTCGAGTGTTTCCAACATGTCGCGAAAGTCGACCACCTCGTCGCGCCTCTTCTCGCCGACCGAGAGCCGGGCGCGCTTGAGCCATACCGTGATCACGCCCCGGCCAGGGCCGACCACGGCACCCACGCGCGCCTCGTCGGGGACCTTCATTCGCCCACCGGGCAAGAGCCGCTCGAGCGTCACTTCGCCCTCGGCGTCGCGGTGCTTGATGAAGACCTCGCCGGTTCGAAGCTCGTACCTCCGGATATCGGCGTTCCCGTCGGGCCGCTTCGAGCCCGCGATGGTCATGCGCTTCCAGGCCCAGACGGGCGCCAGGTTCGCGTCGTACCGGACTTCGACATCCGAAATGTCGAGAGGCCACTCCTGACGTGAACGGAATACGTAACCGCACCGCGTCCTTCGGAGCTCGAACCGTTCGACGACATTCCTCTCGTGCGACAACGGCCCCGAGCGGATGCTCCGGCGGGCCAAGCTTTCGCCGACGTCGTCCGCGCCCGCGTCCGCGCACGCTGGATAACCGAGCTCCGGCGATGTACCGACTGGGAGGTGCCTTCGCGAGCAAGCCGACGCGAAACCTGCCCACACGAGCGCTAGCGCGACACGGGCAGGTCGCCGCAAGCTCGATGTCGACATTGCAATCGCGTTACTCCTTCTTCGGGGTCGCCCCGTGCCCCGGTGCCTCCGCGGCGACGTCGTCCGTCGTCGCCGAAGTCATCGGTTCGCCACCGGCCGCCGCCTGCCCCGTTCGCGGATCTGCCATGCCACCATAAGCCGAATCCAGCCGGCCGCGCTGCCCTATGTCGTCGTAGGTCAACAGAATGAATATCCCAAGGAACAGAAACGACGACAACAACGCCAGCGTGTTGAATAGCTTGTCGTGGCGAAGATGCATGAAGAACGCAGCGACGAGCGAAGCCTTCATCGTCGCAACGACTAGGGCGATGATGATGTTGGCCGAGCCAAAGTCGTAATACGAAACCTTCACGGTGACGAACGTCAGGACGATGAGCGCCCCGAAGATTCCTAGGTAAAACGGCGCCGAAGAGAGGTGCGAGTGGACTTCACCGTCGTCGACTTCGTTCGCGTGGCTGTCGTGGGTGGTCATTCTTCACTCCGGCTTTCCCACCAGATAGAGCAGCGGGAAAAGATAAATCCAGACGAGGTCGACGAGATGCCAATAGAGCGCGCCCAAGTCGACCGGCGTGAAGTACCGCGGCGAAAACTGCCCGCGGATGTTCTTTACCAGCACCCAGATGAGAATGCTCATTCCGATGAGAACGTGCAGGCCGTGGAACCCCGTCATGACGAAGTAGAGGCCGAAGAACATGTTGGCGCGCGGTGACAGCAACGTCACGTGCCCTTCCTCGTCGACCGCCTTCACCCACTGCGGCATGACCGGAGACGTGTTGGCGCCGACTCGCAGGCAGGTCCCCACGTCCTCGCCGTTCTGGATCGACGCGCTGAGACCCGGGTGCCCGAAGCAGTGGCCGGGCAGCAACCCGAGATGGTACTTGTGGCTGTACTCGAAGTACTTGACGACCAGGAACACGCCCGCGCAAAGGATCGTCACTGACCAGATAGACGGTCGTCTGGTTGCGCTTGCCGAGTTGGGCGGAGCGCACCGCGAGCGCCGCCGTCAAGCTGCTGAAGAGCAGGACGACTGTGTTGGTCGCCCCGAGGATCTTGTTCAGGAAGTGATGCGCCTGATCGAAAACCTCGGGGTCTCGGCCGCGCCAGATGGCGTAAGCGCAGAACAGGCCTCCGAACATCAGTATCTCGGTCGCAATGAAGACCCACATTCCGAGCTTCGCGGCGTTGAACTGCTGCGCCGGCGTATCGAAATGGTGCGCCAAGAAGGGGGAGTGCGCGTGCGCGTGATCCTCGTGGTCACCGTGCGTCACTTTGGCCTGCACCGGTTCGCTGACGTTCGCCATGAGCTCCTCTGATGATCCCTGCCGGCCGGCTAGGGCTCTAATTTTCGTCTTACCTTGGGATTCGCTCTTCTCGTGGTGAGGCTTCGTTCCCCCGTTAGCATCGGCTTCGAGCTCGTCCCAGCCGGTCGAGAGCTCTTCCGGGGTGGCGAGGTGGTAGTCGTACGGCCCGCGCGTGATGACGGGCGTCGAGTGGAAGTTGGCCAAGCAAGGCGGGGTGTCGGTCATCCACTCGTAGCCAGCCGAGCCCCACGGATTGCGCGGCGCCTTCTTCCCGCGCCAGAGCGCCTCGAGCAGCGTATAGGCCGTGAGAAACAGTCCGACGGCGAGGATCCACGAGCCGATCGTCGAGGCCTTGTGGAAGGGCTCGAACTGCGGCAGGTAGTCGTAGTAGCGGCGCGGCATTCCGCGCGAGCCCATGATGAACTGGGACATGAACGTGACGTTGAAGCCGATGAAGACGAAGACGAAGCCAATCTTGGCCTTCCTCTCGTCGTGCATCTTCCCGGTCATCTTCGGCCACCAGTAGAGCAGGCCGCCGAGGAAGGCGATGACGGTTCCGCCCATCATGACGTAGTGGAAGTGAGCCACGACGAAGTACGTGTCGGGCAGGTGGACGTCGACGCTCAACGTTCCGAGGAAGAGGCCGGTGAGGCCGCCGATGGTGAAGAGGAAGATGAAGGCCATCGCGTAGAGCATCGGCGAGGCCCAGAGTATCGACCCCTTGTAGAGGGTCGCCGTCCAGTTGAAGACCTTCACGCCGCTCGGGATGGCGACGAGGAAGGTGAGCGCCGAGAAGACCATCGTCGCGAACTCGCTCATGCCGGCAACGAACAGGTGGTGGCCCCAGACGAGAAAGCCGAGCACGGCGAGACCGAGGGAGCTCATCGCGATCGCGAAATAGCCGAACACGGCGCGCCGCGAGAACGTGGCGATGAGCTCGCTCACGATGGCCATTCCGGGGACGATCATGATGTAGACGGCCGGGTGCGAGTAGAACCAGAAGAAGTGCTGGAAGAGGACCGGGTCGCCGCCGAGCTTGGGATCGAAGATGCCGATTCCGAAGAACCGCTCCGCGATGAGGAGGAGGAGCGTGATCGCGAGCACCGGCGTCGCGAGGACCTGGATGAGCGCCGTCGCGTACATGCCCCACACGAAGAGCGGGAGGCGCGTCCACGTGATCCCGGGCGCGCGCATCGTGTGGACGGTCACGATGAAGTTCAGGCCCGTGAGGATCGACGAGAAGCCCAGGACGAACACGCCCGAAGGTCATCGAGATGACGCTGTTCGCGGTCTGCACGCTGTAGGGCGTGTAGAACGTCCAGCCCGTGTCGACGGCGCCGAGGATGATGCTGAGCAAGATGATCGCCAGCGCCAACCAGGTAGATGTAGAAGCTGAGCAGGTTCAGCCTGGGGAACGCGACGTCCTTCGCCCCGATCATGATCGGCAGGAAGAAGTTCCCGAGCGCGGCCGGAACGCTCGGGATGATGAAGAGAAAGACCATCACCGCGCCGTGCAGCGTGAAGAAGCGGTTGTACGTCTCCGCGTCGACGATCGTCTTTCCGCGCGTGAAGAGCTCGAGCCGGACGAGGAGGGCGAAGATGCCGCCGACCAGGAACGCGAAGCTGACCATCGTCAGGTACATGAGGCCGATCCGCTTGTGATCGAGCGTCACCAGCCAGGCGCCGATACCTCTCTTCGCCGTCGAGGTAGTTGGCGTCCGGGTCGCCGTGTGCGTCGGCGTGCCCTCCTGCGACCGGGATGTCGACTGCTGCCATGACCAATCTCCGTTTACTCGGCAGTTGCGCGAGGGGTTGCGAAACTCATTCCTTCAACGACTTCATGAAAGCGATGACCTCGTCGATCTCCGGGTCGGTGATCTGACCGCGAAAAGGTGGCATCGTCGGGCGGAAGCCGGCCACGATCTTGGCCTGAGGATCGAGGATCGACTCGCGGATGTAGCTCTCGTCGACCTTGACCGGTCCGTGATCCGTTAGCTCCGTCCTGCCCCAGATCCCCTTCCAAGAAGGACCGACGAGGCGCGCGCCGTTGGTCGTGTGGCAGCCCATGCAGGCCTTCTTCGTGTAGATTTGCTGGCCCTGCGCCACGAGCACGTTCTCCGGGCAGCTTGGCCCTTGAGGGTGAACGCAGCGCATTTGTCGCCGATGCCGACGAGGTATTTCTCGAAGTCTTCGTCGCTCTCGACATGCACGGTGGAGTGCATCGACCAATGTCCCGTCATTTGCGCGAACGGAAGCTCGTTGCCGGCGGAGTCCTTGCTCCGGCCGCCGCAGTACTCGGCGCAGAAGATGTCGTCCTGCCCCGTGTGCGTCGCCTCGAACCAGACGGAGGTGTACATGCCCGGGACGACGTCGCGCTTGACGCGCATCGCCGGGATGAAGAACGAGTGGATGACGTCGCCCGACGACATGACGAGCTTTACGGGTTTGTGGATCGGGCACGTGCAGCTCATTGTCCGTGCCGCCGTTCGGGTAAACGAACTCCCAGCCCCACTGCTTCGCGTTGACGCGAACCTCCATCGAGTTGGCCGGGGCGACCGTCATGGTCGAGTAGCCCTGGAAACCCTTGTGGAAGAGAAAGACCAAGACGAAGATCGGAGCGACCGTCCAGGCAATCTCGAGCGGCATGTTGTGGCCCGTGGGCTCGGCCTTGTGGCCCTTGCGCTCGCGGTACTTGATCGCCCAGTAAATCATCGCGCCGACGATTGCGACGAACAGGACGACGCTCATCCAGTAGATGAAATAGTAGAGCCAGTCGACGTCGCCGGAGACGGTCGACATCTGCTCGGGGAGCTGGAATGTGGCGGGTGCGTTCGGCTCGTTCATAGGGTGGCCCTGACTGTCGACTCCGTGCTGGTCGGCGGCGACGTCGCTTCTTCGCGGCTCGCGCTCACGCGCCCACATGATCGTGAGAAAGCTGCCCATGAGCGCCGAGGGTGACGACACCGCCGAGGCGCATCACGTTCATGGCCACGAGCGCGTAGTGCTTTCCCTGCGGGTCGTAGTGGTAGCAGTAGAGAAGAAACTTCTCCGTCGTCGAGATCGACCGCCCTTCGCTCGCCTCGAGGAGCGCCGAGGCGCACGTCTGCCGGAGCGTACTCGATGCCGTAGAGGTACCGCGCCATCTGCCCCTCGGGCGTCAGCAGATAGATTGCGGCGGGGTGCGCGTATTGCTTCTGGCGCTCGTCGTACCTGTACTTGAAGCCGACCGCGTCGGTGACCTTGCGGATGTTCGCCTCGTCGCCGACGAGGAAGTGCCAGCCCTCGCGTCTTGCCGCTTGGCACGCGGCGTAGGAGTCGACCACCTGGGCCCGCTTCTCGGCTCGCGGTCTCGGGGCGTGTCCTGTGGATCGATGCTGAGCGAGACGACGTCGAACTCTTCGCCCACGGTCCAGCGCACGCCGTTGAGCGACTTGACCGTCGCGTCGAGCACCAGGCTGCAGAGCATCGGGCACGTGTGGTACGCGAAAACGAGGACCGTCGGACGCTTGCCGTCGAAGTAGTCGCCGAGTCTCACGGCTCGCCCGTCGGAGTCGCGAAACGCTCGCGTCCGGCGGGAGCGCGTCGCCCAGTGCTCGCACGACGTCGACGCCCTCGAGCTCGGGCGGGGTGGTGTTCGGCATCCCACCCGATCCTGTTCGCGCCACGCCTGCGCGCGCGCTCGCCGGAAGCCGACCACGAGGCAGGAGCCGAGGGCAGCCGCAGCGAAGGCGACGTGGCGCGGGCCGACGACGCCTTCACGGGTGATTCTGCGCGACGGTCTCCGCGCCTCGGGCAGCCGCAGCGCTTGCGCGGCAGCCGCGTCGCTGGCCGACGAGCGTGCCGCCGTCAACGCGTGACCGCCGCCGCGGGGCGCGCGCTGGCGTCCGCCGGAACGGCCATCGCGCTGGGTACCTGCGACGGGCATCTTCGGTCCAGCCCTGGAGCGGCGGCGACGTCCTTGCGAGGCGGTCGGCATGATCTCGGGGCTGGCGCTCATCCGACCGCGCGCTCGCGATCTGCTGCATGGCGTTCTCGATGGGCATCGCGCCGCCGGCCAGGCGCTGCCTTTCGTCGGCGCGCAGGCTCGTCGAGCGCCTCCGGCTTGACCTCGCCGAACTTGCGCTGCTCCTCGGCCTGGGCGACGTGGTCGAAATAGGCGACGAGCGCAGCGCGCAAGGCGACCAGCGTGACGACTGACCAGGATGCCGACCTTGAAGATCGAGCCCGACGCGCGGTTCCGATTTGTCCGTGGCCATCGTTCCGTCGGCTCTCCGTCCTACGCGTTCTCGAACTCCAGCGCCCGCGATCAGGCGGGGATCGCCGATGCGCCACGAGCGAGTAGTCTTCGATGCCTCGCAGACCGCCGCGAGGTAGATGCCGACGACGCCGAGCAAGGCATCCCGACATCGACGAGGCTCGGATCGCAGCGGACCGAAGTTCGGCATCACGATCCAGTACACCTCGATGACGTGCATCACGAGCATGCACGCGGCGCCGACAGCGAGCAGCGGCAGGCGCCGCTTGATGTTGCGCGACATCAAGAACCAGAACGGGACGAAGAAGTGCATGACGACGATGCGCGAGCTGATCGCCTTCCACGTGCCGCCGTTGTCGTCCCAGCGCTTGTGGAACCATGTCGACTTCGTCCGGGATGTTCGAGTACCAAGTGAGGAAGAACTGGGCGAACGAGATGTACGACCAGAACACGATCCAGCCGAAGAGGAGCTTGCCGAGGTCGTGGTAGTGCTCCACGTTCACGGCGTTCCCGAGGAGCCCGCTCCGCCGCAGCAAGCAGCGTCATCGAGGATGAGCGACGCCATCTGGAAGAGCGCGACTGCGCGAAGACCTAGACGCCGAAGATCGTCGAGTACCAGGTGGCGTCGAGCGACAGGAGCCAGTCGAAGGCGAAGAAGGTGAGGGTGACAGCCGAAGAGGATCAGCCCGACGGGCGCGAAGCGCTGGGCGGCCAGCGGTGTTCTCCAGCGCCTTGGTCTTGTCCTGCTCGGTCGACCAGCGGAAGTACCGCTGCGCGAGCCAGCTCCAGGTGAGCAGGTAGAAGATGAGCCGGACGAGGAAGAACTGGCGGTTCAGGTAACGGCGCTTGTGCTCGACGA
Organism: uncultured delta proteobacterium; assembly: GCA_963787925.1. Lineage (GTDB taxonomy): Bacteria > Myxococcota_A > Polyangia > Polyangiales > Polyangiaceae > Palsa-1150. Next base: position 285,054 of record CAWBEN010000009.1, on the reverse strand, counting down.
TCGCGCCTCCGCGTTCTCCTCCGCGCGGGCTAGCCGCTTCGGGTTCGGCGACCGGGCAAGTCGCGCATCGCGGCTGGCTCGTCGCGAAGGAAGCCGCGCGCCTCGGCGATGGGCGACGCGTTCTCGGCGGAGTGGTCCCCGGACGCGTCCTTGTTTGCGCTCGGCGTGCAGCCGCTGCGCGCGCGTCCAGGGAAAGAGCTGCCGGATCGAGAAGGACGAGCGGAATCGACGAGGATCGGCGAACACCGCCATCGGCCGCATGAAGAGCTCGGCGACGCGCCGGACCGTGACGCCCCACGACGCCTTGGTGATGTAGAGGACCAGCACGAAGAAAAGGCTCCCGAGCGCCAGGCTCAGCGCGACGAAGAAGGCGAAGAGGTACGAGAACGCGAAGCGCTCGCGGGTCGACCCTGTAGCCGAGAAGCGCCGATCGCCAGTCCAACGACCCCGACAACGGCCGCTGCCTTCCAGGCGCCCGTCCACGGCGATTCGCTGGGATGCGGTATGTGCTCGCGCGATCGCTGGCGTTCGCCTGCTTGGTCGTGGTCACTTCTTGGGCTCCGGTTGCGTGGGCCTCACCGCGGCCATCTGACTGAGCTCAGCGCGCGCACGTAGGAGACGATCGCCCAGCGATCGGCGATCGGGATCTGCGGAGCCGTACGCCGGCATCGTCCGCGCACGCCGTGCGTGATGGTGGCGAAGAGCTGCCCGTCGGGCATCTGGCGGATGCGCGGGAGCTCGTAAGACGGGAGCGGCGGGAAGCCGCGCGACTCGCAAGGATCGCTCATCTTGTCGCGCTTGCAGACCACCATGCCCTTGCCGTCGCCGGTCTGGCCGTGGCAGGGCGCGCAGTAGATGCCGAAGCGCTCCTGGCCGCGCGCGAGCACCTTCTCGAGAGCCGCCCGCCTGCTGCGATCACCGGCTGCGGCACGGTCAGCACGTACCCCGATCCTGTCGGCCGACCAGGCCCGTCGCGGACCTCGGGATCGTCCTCGTAGCGGTCGCGCGCGACCGTCCCCTCGACGGGCGTTCGCATCGTGCGGTGATCGGCGAAGAACTGCGAGTACGACTCGGGATTGTAGCGCTCCGTGTCGTACATGTTGCGCTCGAGCAAGATCGGCGGCTCCTCGCTGCTGTCTGCCCGCGGCACCCCGCGAGCGCTGGTCGCCACGAGCGCCATCACCGCCGCCGACACCAGAAGTCCCACACGCGGACTCATGACTCTTCCTCCTCGATGACTTCGACGTGCGTCGCGTGCGCTGCCCTCGAGCAGCGCGCGGGTCCGGTCGACGTCGAACTTCGGGTCGTCGGCCTCGATCGAGATGAAGAACCGATCGTCGCTGAACGTGCCGGAATCGCTCGGACTCGAAGACCGGGTGGTGGTGCCGCGGCAGCCGGTTGAGGTGCAGCATCCCGAACACCGCGCCGAAGGCCGAGAGGAGCATGGTCAGCTCGAACATGATCGGGACCATCGACGGGAGGGTTCCTGGCGCACCCGCCGGCTTGCCGCCGATGATCGAGCGGGTAATCGACGCCGTTCATCCAGTGCATCATCACGAATGCGCCGGTCAGGCCCGTGAGGGCGCACACGAGGACGATCCAGCCGAGGCGCGAGTCCTTCAGCCCCATCGCCCGGTCCATCCCGTGGACCGGGAAACGGCGTGTGCGTGTCCCAGCGCATGTAGCCGGCGTCGCGGACCTTCTCCGCGGCGTGCAGGACGTCGTGCGTCGAATCGAACTCGGCGAGGACGAGCGCCGGCCCGCGCGCGCTCTTGCTCGCTCGGCTTGCGTCTCCATCACTCCGCACCCTCCGGCAGCATTCCGCCGCCGCGGACCGGCTCTTCCGGACCGGGCATGCTTCGCGGCTCGTGACCGCTCTCGCTCGGGTGCCCACCAGCCGCCCGGTGCGGATCGGCCTGCGGCATCGTCGCCCTTCACTTCGGCCATCGGCGATCATCGGCAGCCAGCGGATGAACAGGAGGAACAGCGTGAAGAAGAGGCCGAGCGTGCCGATGTAGGTGCAGATGTCGATGATCGTCGGGCGGAAGTAGCCCCACGAGCCGGCAGGAAGTCGCGGTGGAGCGACGTCACGATGATGACGAAGCGCTCGAACCACATGCCGATGTTGATGAGGATCGAGACCACGAACATCACCGGGATGCTCGTGCGCAGCCGCTTGAACCAGATAGACCTGCGGGCACGAGCGCGTTGCAGGAGATCATCGTCCAGTGCCCACCAGTAGGGGCCGGTCGGCGCGGTTCTTGAAGAAGTGGGCCATCTCGTACTCGTTGCCCGAGTACCAGGCGATGAAGAACTCCATCGCGTACGCGTAGCCGACGAGCGAGCCCGTCACGAGCATGATCTTGTTCATCAGCTCGAGGTGCTTGCATCAGCACGACGCGGTGCAGCTTGAAGACCGAGCGGGCGATGAGCAGCAGCGTCATGACCATCGCGAAGCCGCAGAAGACGGCGCCGGCGACGAAGTACGGCGGGAAGATCGTCGTGTGCCAGCCCGGGATGACGCGAGGTCGCGAAGTCGAACGAGACGACGCAGTGCACGGAGAGAACGAGCGGCGTCGAGATGCGCGGCGAGGATCAGGTACGCGCGCTCGTAGTTCTGCCAGTGGCGGTTGCTGCCGCGCCAGCCGAGGGCGAAGACGCCGTAGATGCGTCGGCGCCGCTTGTCGTCGAGCGATCGCGCAGCGTCGCCAAGTCGGGGATGAGGCCGACGTACCAGAAGAGCAGCGACACCGTGAAGTACGTGCTGACCGCGAAGACGTCCCAGATGAGCGGGCTCTTGAAGTTCGGCCACAGCGTCATCTGGTTCGGGCAGCGGGAACATGTAGTACGCGAGCCACGCGCGGCCGACGTGGATGCCCGGGAAGATGAGCGCGCAGATGACGGCGAAGATCGTCATCGCCTCGGCGAAGCGGTTGATCGCCGTGCGCCACTTCTGGCGGAAGAGGAAGAGGACGGCGCTGATGAGCGTGCCGGCGTGGCCGATACCGATCCACCAGACGAAGTTCGTGATGTCCCAGGCCCAGTAGACCGGCGACGTGTTTCCCCAGACGCCGACGCCGTGCCAGAACAGGTACGCCGACGCAGAGCACGAAGATGCCGGCGAACGTCGATGCCAGGAGAAAGCAATCCACCAGCCGCGCGGCGCCCGGTTCTCGGTGACGCGGCGCGATCTCCTCGGTCACGTCGCGGAGCGTGCTGCCCGGCTGGACGAGGGGCGCCTCGCCGAGCGATCGGAATCGGCTCCCAGTACGCCATCAGGCCATCTCCGGGTTCGGGTTACGGACCTTGCCGAGGTAGGTCGTGCGCGGACGCGTCCCGAGCTCGGCGAGGAGCGCGAAGCGGCGGTCCGTGCGCGACAGCTTGCGTGACGCGCGCTGTTCGGGTCGTTGAGGTCGCCGAAGACGATCGCGTCGGCCGGGCAGGTCTGCTGGCAGGCGGTACGATCTCGCCGTCGCGGAGCGTTGCGGTACTCGCGCTTGGCCTTGATCTTCGCCGCCTGGATCCGCTGCACGCAGTAGGTGCACTTCTCCATCACGCCGCGGAAGCGCACGGTGACGTTGGGGTTGTGCTGCATCTGCATCGTCTCGGGGAGCCCGTCGGTCTCCTTCCAGACCGAGTCGTTGTGCCAATTCGAGGTAGTTGAAGCGACGGACCTTGTAGGGGCAGTTGTTCGCGCAGTAGCGCGTGCCGATGCAGCGGTTGTACGCCATCTCGTTCAGGCCCTCGGGCCTGTGCGTGGTGGCGTTGACCGGGCAGACGTTCTCGCAGGGCGCTTCTTCGCACTGCACGCACATGAGCGGCTGGTGCGTGACCAGCGGCTCGTCGACCGATGCTCCCAGTCGGCGCGCTCGACGAAGTAGCGGTCGATGCGGAGCCAGTGCATCTCGCGGCCACGCCACACCTGCTCTTGCCGACGACGGGGACGTTGTTCTCGGCCATGCAGGCGATGACGCAGGCGCTGCAGCCGGTGCAGCGCTCAAGTCGATGGTCATGCCCCACTGGTGGCCCGCGGCTGTAGTCCTGCTGGGCCACAGCGGCAGCGCGCGCGGCGGGGAGAGTCGAGCTGCGGGAAGTTCGGCTTTTGGCGGTACTCGGCTGAGCGTTGCCTCGTGCGCGATGGGTCGCCCTTCGGTCGAATTGTGCTCCTGGGTCTGAGCGAAGAAATAGGGATCGTCACCCGTCTTCGCTCAGCTGAGCGCCCACGGCGAAGCCGAGCGCCTCGCTCGTGCGAAGCGGATAAACGTCGAAGCCGCGACCATTGCCGATGCGACCGGCCGCCTTCCTCCCCCATCCGAGCGTGAGCGCGATCGAATGCTCGGCTTGCCCCGGCACCACCCACACGGCGCCGGTAATGGAGCGCTCGCCGAGCGATACCTTCACGACGTCCTTGTTGTGAAGTCCGAGCTCCTTGGCCGTAGCCGGCGACAGGATGACGGCGTTGTCCCAGACCAGCTTGGTCGTGGCATCGGGCATCTCCTGAAGCCAGGTGTTGTTGGCGTGGCGGCCATCGACCATCTTCGGGCAAGGTGCAAACGTCACTTCGAGCGAGCCGGGGCCGAGCGGCGAAAGGCGACGCTGGTCGATGGCCGCCGCAATGTCGCTCGCCCGCAACGGCGGGGGAGCGATCGGTGCGGGGGCGCGCTGCAGAATCCCGATCGCCAGGGCGCGGTTCCAATCGTGCTCGATGTCGCTCATCCGGACCGGCACGACGTTTCCGGCCCCGTCGCGACAGTCTCCCTTGCCAGAATCGTTGAATGTTCCGCACCCGGAGAGCCCGTGCACCGCGAGGATCGTCTCGTGGGTGGTCGCCCGTACGGCGCGGTGACTGTCGCGATCGCTCTCGCTGGCGAGAAGAGCCAGAAGCTCGATGTCACTTCGCCCCCCGAAGAGCGGCGCGATGAGCGGCTGCTGCAGGCTGACGGTGCCGTCGAGGGCGATCGCGTCACCCCAAGACTCCAGCTCGTGTGCGCGGGGCACGTGCCACGTGCATCGCTCGCCGGTCTCGTCGACGAACGACGAGGCGTGGACAGTAAAAGGAACCTTGGCCAACTTGTCGCCGAAGGCGAGATCGGCGGGCGCGTCGTACGCGGGGTTGCCGCCAAGGACGACCAGCGCATCCACCTGGTCGGCGCCAATGGCATCCGTGAGCGCCTTGAGATCTGCGGCTGCGTCGAGCTCGTCGGGATCCGCTACGGACGCGTACATCGCCGTCGTACCGACGCCCCCAAGCGCCGCGTTGACCGCGTGCGCTAGCGCGTGAACCGCCGCGGGCTGGCGCGACCCGACCACCACGACGGCGCGGCCTCTGTTCGACGCCAGGTCGTTGGCCACGGCAGCAAGCCACTTCGCCGGGATGCCGTCGGACGTGCCGAGCCTCGTGACGCTCGCCTGGAGAGCGCCCAATGCGACGCCCTTTTTTGCGAGCTCGGCGGCGAGCGCATACGCGTACCGCTCGACGTCGCTTGCGGGAAGGCGCAGCCGATGATTGGCGTTCGAGCCGGTCGTCGTGCGCGCCGACTCCACGACATAGAGGCGGCTCATGACGTCATGCGATGAGCGGAGCCGTCGTCCGTTGGCGAAAAGCTTGTTGGCCCGCACGTTCCCGGACTCGGTCTGCAAGAAGTCGCAGTCGAGCGAGAGAATGACCCGCGCCTTGTCGTATCCGTAAAGGACGTTGAGCGGCCGCCCGAAGGCGAGTCGAGCGCCTTCGCGTGCGTTGCTGTCGCTCACCGCCGACCACATGTGCACGCGAGCCTTCGGGAAACGCTGCGCGAGACCCGCGCGCATGCGCATCGCCGTCGGCGAGACGGTCGGTTGCATGAGCACGCGCAGGCGCGCGCCTTGATCCTTGTCGTAGGCCGCGAGACGGACGGACAGCTCGTTCTCGAAATCGGTCCAGGTGGCCGCGACGCCGGCCCTTCGCGGCCCGGTCGAGCGCTCGGGGTCGTACAAATCGAGGATCGTCGCCTGGGTCACCAGATCCGCGGCGCCGAGGCTGGAAGGATGGACCTCGTTTCCCTCGATCTTCGTCGGGCGACCTTCGTGCGACTCGACGAGAAGCCCGACGGCGTCGCCGCGGCGCTGAATGACCGTCGCGTAGTGGGAGGGTACGCCCGGGATCACGTCCTCGGGCATCTTCGTGTACGGAACGATCTTCTCGAGCGGACGACGGCATCCCTCTGCGCCCACGAGCGCCATCGTCGCGGCCATCGCGCCCAACAAGCCGCGCCGGCTGACGTAGAGAGCTTCGTCGCTCGGAGGAGTGTGAACGTGGCCGCGCGGAAACTCGCTCGCGTTCTCTTCACGGAGGGCGGCCGCCGCGGGAGCGCCTTCGTCGAGTCGCGCGCGCTCCTCCAAGCTCCGCCAGTACTGCGGCGATCCCGGCCAGGGCTCCTGGACCGGATACGGTGCGCGCTTGCTCATCTGTGGCACCCCCAGCAGTTCTCCGGCGGATTGAGGCGGCGCGGAGTGTCGATGTGCCCCTCGTGCTTCCAGGGCATGTTGGTCACCTCTGCGACCGGGCGAATATGCTCGCTGTCGCCCTGCTTGTCTCGGACGTCACGATGACATTCGACGCACCAGCCCATACTGAGCGGCTTCTCCATCCGCACTTGCTCCATCTGGTCGATGCGGCCATGGCACTCGACGCAACCAACGCCCGCAGTGACGTGGACGCTGTGATCGAAGTACACGTAGTCCGGCAGTTTATGGATGCGGACCCACTCCATGGGCTTGCCCGTGTCCCAGCTCTGGCGGATGGGTTCCAGCATCTTCGAATCGGTCTTCACGAGCTGGTGGCAGTTCATGCACGTCTCTGTCGGGGGCACCATCGCGAGGGGCGCCCGCTCGACGTTCACGTGGCAATACCGGCAGTCGAGGCCAAGCTGGCCGGCGTGCAGGCGGTGCGAGTACGGGACTGGCTGCCTCGGCGAGTAGCCGACCTGCGTGAACCAGGGAGAAAAGTAGTACCAGATGAGCGCCACGACCGCGAAGAGACCCAGCGCGGAAGCCGCGCCCACGACCTGCGGCAGCTTGTTCAGGGAGCGGGGGAAGATTTGCATTGGGGTAATGGGGGCGAGAGCCGCGCGGCGTGTCAGGGAGCGGCGGCAGCCCTGCGCGCCAAACCTCAGGCGCCGCAGGATTGGTCAGGAGCGCGCAAGCCCCTGAACCGCGCGCTTATACGAAATCGGGAAGTCCTAGACAACGGGATGTTTGGCGAAAGATCTGCGCGACTTGGCGTGCTCGCGCCCGGGGCGTACGCGGACGCGGTTCCGCCCGGAAATAGGGCAAGACTAGCCCCCGCGACAAGTGGTCCCTTCCTCCGGCCCCGCGACCGCCCCGCCCGGTGGCACGAAAGCCGCGTGCCCGGTCGGGCACGAGCAGCCCAGAGGACGAGCACGAAGGGTCCCGCCGTCACCGTGTGCGGATCGCCTTCAACGTGGCGCCAAGATCTTATATGATCGCCCCGAGCGATGCCCGACGCCCGAAAACAGCGCGTCCTCATCGTCGACGATCAGCTGCCGATCGCCCGAACGCTCGCTCGAATGCTCGGTCGTTACGTCGAGGCCGTAGCCGTGGGCTCGGGAATGGATGCGCTCGACGTGCTCGCACGCGGCGAGCGCTTCGATCTGGTGCTGAGCGACGTGATGATGCCGGGCATGACAGGGACGCAGTTGTTCGAGCGCGCCCAAGCGCTCGACCCGGCCATCGCTTCGGTGTTCGTCTTCATGACGGGGGGCGCCGTCGGCGAGGAACGAGAGCGGATGGTCGCGACGGGGGCGCGTCACTTGAGTAAGCCGGTGGGCCTGGAGGAGTTGCGCGCGCTCCTCGGGCTGCCGTGACCTCGAGACGTCTGGCGCTGGTCCTTGCCGGGCGTTCGATCAGGAGATCGGCCAGCTCCGTCGACAGGGCGTTCGAGATGCTGACCAGCGTCGCCAGGGACGGGTTGGTTCTACCGGCCTCCACACGTCGCACGTGAGCGGGCTCGATACCGAAACGCTCGGCGGCCTCCTCGACCGTCCACCCCTGCTTCTGGCGCAGCTCGCGGACGTGCCGTCCTAGCTGAGCGGCGACCCTCCGGAAGGCAGCGGATTTTCGGTGGTGAAGCGTCTTCGGGATTCCCTCTTCTGGGGGAGTGCGCACGGGGAGGTAGACTTGTCCCCCTGCGGTGCGGCTACGAGAATCTTTAATGATCGCTGCGTTTTTCGGTCCCGACGCGCTCCGCGACGCGTCCCGGACCCAACAACTCGGCGAGGCGAACACGATACGCGCGGGCGACGCTGACGAGCACGGCGAGCGACGGATTGGCTTTGCCCGTCTCGAGTCTGCGTACGACGACTGGGCCGACGCCAATGCGCTCGGCGGCGGCCCGCTGAGTCCAACCGCGAGTCGCTCGCAACCGGCGCAACCTGCCGGCGAGTCGCAGCGAAAGCCGCCGCATCTCGCGGCGCGAAACACGCATGGGCCCCCGTCCTCGACTCCCCGTACGGCCCGCCTGTTCTCTTTGTTAAGCCCTCACGGCAAAAGGTGGACCTCGCCTGAGGTCCACTGGGCGAGCATGCCATCCTCGCGGCGGACGAGCAGGCGGCCGTCATCGTCGACTCCGGCCGCGATGCCCTCTTCGGCCATGTCGCTCCGGACACGGTGGCCAAGAAGGGCGTCGTGGGACCTCAATCGTGCGCCGAGCGGTGCAAGCCCTTGCTCGGCCACGAGGCGCAAGTCCGCCTCCAGCCCAGCAAGAACCTCGATGAGGACCGTGGCGCGATTGGGCGGCGCGGCGGCGACGAGCGCGATCGACGTGGCTCGATCCGAGAGCTGCTCCGGGAACTTGCGCGTCGAGACGTTGATGCCCACGCCAATCACCAGGCTGTCGACTCGTCCGCCCGCTGTCACGGCTTCGACGAGCACGCCGGCGACCTTTCTCCCCGACACGAGCACGTCGTTCGGCCACTTGATGGTCACCACGCCCCGCGGCGCTGCGCGCGCGACGACGTCGCGCACCGAAAGGCCTGCCGCAAGGGCAATCGGAGGCAGACGACCTGGCGCACAACGCACGCGCAGGAGCACCGAGAAGAGCAGGCTCTCGCCCCGAGGAGAAACCCACGTCCGCCCCTGCCGTCCGCGCCCAGACGTCTGTTCCTCTGCGACCCATGTCGCGCCGTGAGCCGCTCCCTTCTTTGCGGCGCGCTTGGCCTCGTCATTCGTCGACGTCGTGGTCACGAGCAAGTGCATCGGGCGGCCGAGCGAACCTCCGCGCGCGGCCACGACATCGGCCGCACGCTGGAGATCGTCGCCGACCCCCTGGAGCTCGGGGCTCACTGAAGGTCGAGCCCGACGTCTGCCGATTCAACCGAGTGGGTCAGCGCGCCGACACTGATCGCGCTGACGCCGGCGCGCGCAAGCGGAGCCACCCGATCGAGCGTGATTCCCCCGGAAGCTTCGAGAAGCGCTCGGCCCCGGGTTCTCTTGACGGCCTCCGCCACCATCGCGGTGGTCATGTTGTCGAGGAGGACGATGTCGGCGCCCGCCCCGAGCGCCTGCTCCAGCTGATCGAGCGACTCGACCTCGCACTCGATCTTCGCGGTGTGGGGCGCGCGAGCGCGCGCGCGCTCGATCGCCTGGCGCACGCCGCCGCAAGCGGCGACGTGGTTGTCCTTGATGAGCACCGCTGCGCCGAGATCGGCTCGATGATTGTGTGCACCCCCCACCCTGACGGCATACCGCTCGATCGCGCGAAGCCCGGGGGTCGTCTTACGTGTGTCGGTAATGCGGGCAGTACAACCCTCGGGAATGGCGTCGACGAACGCCCGTGCGCGTGTCGCGATGCCGCACATGCGCTGCACGAAATTCAACGCGACCCGCTCCCCCATCAAAATCGAGCGCGCGCGACCGCGGACCGTCCAGAGGCGAGTCCGTGCCGGGACGGCTGCTCCCTCCTCCGCGTGCACCTCGACCGCGAGCGAGGGATCGACGCGGACGAACACCCGCGCAAAGACACCGCCTCCGCACACGACGAGCGGCCGGCGCGCGACGGCGTGGGCCAATGCTTGTGCGCCGGTCGCGATGCACGCTTCGGTGGTGATGTCCCCGGAGGCGAGGTCCTCCTCGAGGGCGAGCGTGACCGCACGATCGACGGCGATGGCAGGGAGCTCGAACATGGGTGTCGCCAGTTTACCACCGGCCGAGCGATCGACGAGCGAAGGAGCTGCGCTCAGTACACCCCATAGCCGCGCCCAAGCGCCTGCGAATAGAGATTGCAGATCACGTGAAAGGCGACCGACGCGCCGATCCCGCCCGTTCGCGACCTCAACCACCCGAAGAGCAGCGCGGGAAAGAAGACCGCCAGTCGCGTCGGCAAGTGCACCGTCACGATGTGACCGATTGCAAAGATCGCCGCGCAAGCGACGAGCCCCGGACCAATGCGAGCTCCGAAGACCCGCCAGCGAGGTGGCCACACCTCGTCGAGCTGCGTCTGGAGATAGCCTCGGTAGAACGCTTCTTCTGGGAGCGCGATGACGAAGACCTGCCCCAACAGCTCATTGGCCGCCTCCCACGGATCCAGCGCGAGCGAGAAGGTCAGGAGCGGAGTGGCGTGCGCCCACCAGGCCCGCCAGCCGAAGAAGAAAGGAACCGCCACGACAGCCGCCACCCCGACGCCCCACATGCAGGCGACCGCCGCCTCCTTCACGAGCCTCCCGAGTCGAAGCCGACCCGGAAGGACCGCGCCGCCGAGGGCGAGTCCCGCTCGAACGACATGCTCATCGTCCTTGCGCCACACGAGAGCCCAAGTCACGGCGAGGAACGAAAAGCCGACCAAGGTCGTGTGCCACCGCTCGGGTAGCGCCAGGGCGATGGCCGCGACGGCCATGGTGACGTCGGCCGAGACCCAAAGCGCCTCTGCGAGCTTCCCGTCCGAACTTCGCTCCTCGGTCAAGACGCCAACGGCGCCCGAGCGACGCCCGCCTAGTTTCGGCACTGGAGCCGGGCGCTGAATGCCTCGGTGTGCCCCCCTTCGACGTCGAGCCACGCCACGTACCACTCGCCCTGCGACCGGCCGGGGGCGAGCCACGGTCGTGGCTGGTCGCCGGTGACCTTCGCAAAAGTCGTCATCGGACCGACTCCGTCACGCGAGATCGCCGCGAGCCGCACGCGCCCGTTTTCGTAGAACGCCACCTCGGCCAGCCCATCGACAGTCGAGGAGACGGCGGGATGTCCGCCGCGCGCGTCGAAGCGCTTGCGCCAGAGGATGGTCCCCTTGGCCGGATCGATGAGCGCAGCCTGCGCGCCGCGATCGACCTCGTGCCATACCAGGAAGCATGCGTCCTTCGTGCAGGCAAGGGATGGGTACTCACCGCCGACGCGGTCTTCGTTGACGACTGCGACGTCACCGAGCTCACGGCTTCCCTTGGTGCCCGGCTGAAGTCCGGTCTGCAGGTCTGGCGATGCGAGCGGCAATCGCATGCGCTCGATGACATGCTGGCGATCGCGCTCGAGCGCGTAAGCGACGAACAGATTCGTGCTCGAAACGGCGACGCTAGGTACGCTGACGCGGGGCGCTTTTCCCTTCTCCGGCTCGTAGTCGGTGGCGCGCACCTCTCCGTTCACTGGCTTGAGCTCCGAGTCCAGTCGCCGCAAGAAGATGTCTTCGCCTTCCTTGTCCGGGCTGTCCTGCCACGCGACCCAAAAGCCGCCGTCGGGCGCCCGATCGATGGCCGGCCAGAAGAGGCCTGCCTTCGCGGCGCCGATGACCGCGCTCATGCCGCCGATGCGCCCGTCCGTGTCGAGCCACCGGACCCGCACGCCCGGTTCGCGACCGCTTTTGTCCCAGAAGAGCAGCACGACGCGGTCCTCGACCGCGAGCAGCGCCGGTCTCATGGCATAGTCCGCTTCGGGAGTCAGGTCGCGCACTGCGGACGTCGGCCTCCCGGCTGCGTCGACGAGGACCGAGTACACGTGGTCGTGCCCGGGCCGCTCGTGATCGTCGGTCCAGGCCACCACGGCCCCTTTTGACGTCACGGCGACCGCGGGTCGCCCGACGCCCCCGCCGTAGCCGAGCCGAGGATGAGACAGCCCGACCAGCTTGCACGGCCCCGTGGCGGCGGCGCCGACCTTCGCCTGATCGAGGAACGACTTGGCGAGGGGCGCCGCGCCCATGTCGACCGCCTCCTTGAACTTGTGGACGGCCCCCTCGGCGTCGCCGGAGGCGAGGAGCTGCTGTCCCTGCTCGACCAGGCCCATCCATTTGGGCGGCTCGGGCGCGGGGCTCGCCGGCGGGGAGGTCGCGGGCCGCGGCACCGGAACACTATTCGCGACGAAGACGGATGCGGCTTTCGAAGTCGCCGGGGGAGCGAGCACGACGGGGCGAATGACGCGCGCATAGACGAACCATCCCGCAATCAAGCTGGCCGTGATCGCCACGGCCGAGGCCACGACGCGCGAGGCGCGGCGGTCGCGGGCGGAGGCCTGCGGAGGCGTGCCCTCTGGCGCCGCCGTCGGGGGGAGGTCGGTCGCGCTGTAGGCCGACTCGCCCTCCGAAATGCTGGGCCGCACTTCGGCGCTGGGTTGCCACATCGGCCTTCTCAGGCCGGAATTCGCCGAGCCCTTCGAAGAGGCGGGGCCGCTCCGCTCGCCGGGGCCCACAGTCTCGCTCGGGTCGCGCCTCGACGGCAGCGAGCTCGCTCGGACTCGGGATGCTCAAATTCGCCAGCGAGATGGGGGGGGTCGGCGTCCCGAGCGCTTTCGCGAGCTCTTCGGCGAGCTCGCGGGCCGTCTGAAAGCGTCTGTCCGGGTTGCGCTCGAGCGCCCTGTGGAACCACGCATCGAACTGGGGCGGCAAGTCGGGCCGCAGCCGGCTCGGCGTGGGAAGCTGCGACGCAGCGATCGCGGCAAACGTCATGGCGACGCCCTGATCGGTGTTCCAGACCGGTCGCCCCGTGAGGCATTCGAAGGCCATGCACCCGAGCGCCCAGAGATCGGCTCGCTGATCGACGTTGCCTTGCCCCTTCACCTGCTCGGGGGACATGTAAGCGGGCGTCCCGAAGACTGCCCCCTCGCGCGTCAAGCGCGCCGTCTTCTCGTCGGTCTTGACCGGCGAGTAGAACTTGGCGAGGCCGAAGTCGAGGATCTTGGCGATTTCTTCGCCGTCCTCGCCGCGGCACAGGTGGATGTTTTCGGGCTTGAGATCGCGGTGGACGATGCCGGCCGCGTGCGCCTTCATCAGGCCCTTCGCGACTTGGCTGATGATGCGCACCGTCGTGTTGGGCTCGAACAGCCGAACGCGTCGCCATGCGGTCGTAGAGCGACTCGCCTTCGAGCAGCTCCATCGCGATGAAGGGGCGCCCGTCTTCCAGCCGGCCGGAGTCGTACACCTCGACGATGTGCGGGCTCTTTACGCTCGCTGCCGCGCGCGCCTCGCGGAAAAAGCGCTCGATGACGACCGCGGAGCTCGCGAGCTCCGCGGAGAGCACCTTGATGGCGACTCTCTTGCCGATGTTGACGTGCTCCGCCTCGTAGACGGCCGCCATGCCGCCGCGGCCTAGCTCAGGGCCCACCTTGTACTTGCCCGCGAGCAAAGTACCGATGCGGATGACGTTCTCCGATTGTGCGGCGGCCATGTAGTTCGCGCGGCGGACTGGCGGTTGAAACTTACGCCGTTTCGGGCCCCCGCCAAAGCCCAACCGCCACCGAGGTCCAAGAAGAGCAACCTGCGCGCCGCGCCGCTCTGCTCCGCCGCTGGATGGCGGGTGTTGGCGCGGTCGCGGTCGTCCTCCTACCCTTGACGCCATGGGCTCGGAAGCTGACGACGCGCGCGAGCGGCTTGCGGCCATCGGCGAAATAGCCGCCGAGATCGCCCACGAGCTCCGCAACGTCCTCCTTGTCATCGGGGCGAGCGCTTACGTGGCGAGGCAAGAGGCCGGCAAGGGAGACGCGTCGCGTGCGCTGCCTCACATCATGAAGGTCGAGAAGAGCGCGCGCATCGCGCAAGGGGTCGTCGATGACCTGATGGCCCTCGCGCGGGGCGAGACGCTCCACGCGGAGCCGGTGTTGCTGACAGAGGTCATGCTCGCGGCGCGGGCCGACATCGCATCGGCAGCTCGCTGGCAGGACGACCTCGTCCCGAGCGACCTCCGCCTTCGCGCTCATTCGGGCCTGTTCGCGCGCCTGCTGCACGCGCTCTATGAAAACGCCGTCCAGGCCGCTGCGCCAAAGACTCCGTGCGTCGCGACGCGTGCCTGGATCGATCGCGATCGCGTGCTCGTCGAGGTCGCCGACGACGGCCCGGGGGTGGGCCCCGCGATTGCCGCGCGCCTCTTCGAGCCGCTCGTGAGCGCGCGCGTTGGAGGCAGCGGTTTGGGTCTAGCGCTCGGCCGTCGCATCGCCGCCGCCCACGGGGGCTCGCTCGCCCTCGTCCGCGGAGAGCTCGCTGGCGCGACGTTTCGCATCGAGATCCCACGCTGACGACTCCCGCGAGGGCGTCTCCTTCGTCCCGTGGCTCAGCCGCGCCGCGCATCGGCTGCGCATGCCGCGCCGGCCTTCACGCCCAAACGGGGGCATAGTGGGCGCCTCCAATGCTTCCCATTCGCCTGCGCGGCGCACGCACCCACAACCTAAGAAGCGTCGATCTGGTCTTACCCCCCGGTCAGCTCGTAGCGATCACGGGGCCGAGCGGCGCAGGCAAGTCCTCGCTTGCGCTCGACACGCTCTACGCCGAGGGCCAGCGTCGCTTCGTCGAGAGCTTCAGCCCTTACGCGCGCCAATTCCTCGAGCGACTCGAGCGCCCGCCCATGGACGAGCTCGCGCCCATCGCGGCCACGGTCGCCGTGGATCGACGCGCGCCGGTCAAATCGAGCCGTTCGACGCTCGCGACGATGTCGGATCTCGGAGCCGTATCTGGCCGCGCTCTTCGCCCGCGAAGCCATTCCGACGTGCCCGTCGTGCAGCACCGAAGCCGTGCAAACCTCGCCGCGCGACGCGGTCAAGCAGCTTGCCGAAGGGTTCGACGGGGCCCGAGCGCTGGTCACCTATGGAGTGCGCGCGGACGACGCGGAGCAATTTCTCGAGCTCCGCGAGGCGCTGGCCAGGGACGGCTACCGGCGGCTGGTCGTGGCCGGAGCCGTCCGCGACATCGACGACGTACGGCCGAGCGAGGCCACGTCGCCAGGAGTGCGCGATCGAGGTCGTCGTCGATCGCGTCGACGTCGTTTCGCGCGACGCCCGGCGCCTCGAAGAGGCCATCGAAGCGGCGTGGGCGCGCAGTGACGGGCGCGCCGAGCTGCGGATCGAGCGCCCCGCGCAGCGGCCGCTCGGCGCCGAAGCCGCCCCCACCCACGTGGTCGTCGCACGCGGCCTCGTCTGCCCCAAGTGCGCGCGCGCGTTCGAGCCGCCGCGCGCCGGGCTCTTCTCGTACAACTCGCCGTTCGGCGCGTGCGAAGCATGCCGCGGCTTCGGCCGCATCATCGCCGTCGATTGGGACAAGGTCATCCCCGATCCGACCGAAATCGCTCGCCGCCGCCGCGATCAGGCCCTGGGCCGGAGCCAGCACGACGTGGGAGCGGAGTGTTCTCGAGAAGTTCTGCAAGCGCCAGAAGATCCCGCTGAGCGTCCCGTGGGCGAAGCTGACGGACGCCCACCGGGCCCTCGTCATCGACGGCGAGGGCACGTGGCAAGGGGGCAAGTACCCGGGCGTGCGCGCCTGGTTCCGCTGGCTCGAAACGCGCACTTACAAGATGCACGTGCGCGTCCTGCTCTCGCGCTACCGCGCAGTACACCCTCTGCACGACGTGCGACGGCTCGCGCCTCAACGCCACGGCGCTCGCCTACCGCGTCGCGGGCTCGAATCTCGCCGAGTGGCACGCGCAGACGGTGAGCGCGGCGCTCGAGCGGATCGCACGCTTACGCTGCGAGCGACCCGCAGGGCAAGCGCGTCCGGGAGCAGCTCGCATCGCGCCTCGGGTACCTCGACGCGGTCGGGCTCGGGTACCTCACCCTCGACCGGCAGGCGCGCACGCTCTCCGGCGGCGAGGCGCAGCGCGCCGGACTGACGACCGCGCTCGGCGCCGCGCTCACGGGGACGCTCTTCGTCCTCGACGAGCCGACGGTGGGCCTCCACCCGACGGACGTGCCCGCGCTCGCTCGGGTGATGCGCGAGCTCGCGCGCGCGGGCAACACGGTGCTGGTGGTCGAGCACGAGCAGGCCGTCGTTCGCGCTTGCGATCGCGTCGTCGAGATGGGACCGGGCGCGGGACGGCACGGCGGGAACATCTTCTTCGACGGCACGCCGGAGGAGCTCGCCGAGCGGACGGACTTGCCGACGGGACGGGCCTGGAAGAGCTGTCGAGCGCCGCAGCGCGACCGACGCCGCGCGACGGCCTGGCTGTCGGTTCGTGGCGCGCGCGAGCACAACCTGCGAGCGGTCGACGCGGCCTTTCCGCTCGGGTGTCGCGTGCGCGGTGACGGGGCCGAGCGGCTCAGGCAAGTCGACGCTCGTGCACGATGTTCTCTACCGCGCCGTGGCGCGCGCGCTCGGCGACTCCTCCGTGGAGAGCCCGGGAGCCTACGCCGCGCTCGAGGGGGTCGGCGCGCTGGCCCGAGCAGTCCTCGTCGACCAGTCGCCGCTCGGGCGCACCGCGCGCGGCAACCCCGCGACGTACACGAAGGCGTGGGACCGCATTCGCGCGCGCTTCGCCGCGGAGCCGGAAGCGGCGCGGCGCGGGCTGACGGCGGCCCACTTCTCGTTCAACGTCCCCGCCGGACGCTGCGAAGAGTGCGCGGGCGAGGGCTACGAGACGGTGGAGATGCAGTTCCTGGCCGACGTGCAGCTCCTCTGCCCCGTGTGCCGGGGCAAGCGCTTCAAGCCGGAGGTGCTCGCGGTCAAGCACCGGGGCATTTCGATCGCCGACGTGCTCGCGATGACCGTCGAAGAGGCGCTCGCGCGTTTTCGACCCGCCCGAGGAGAGCGCGACTACGTGCTCGCCGCGCGCTCGCTCCCGTCGCGACCGTCGGGCTCGGCGTACCTGCCGCTCGGCCAGCCGCTGTCGACGCTGTCGGGCGGCGAGGCGCAGCGGCTCAAGCTCGCGCGCGCGCTCTCGGAAGAGACGCAAGGCACGCTCTTCGTGTCGACGAGCCGAGCGCCGGCCTCCACGCAGAGGACGCGCGGTACGTCATCGACGCGCTGCACGCGCTGGTCGAACACGGCGCGAGCGTCGTCGTCGTCGAGCACGACCTCGACGTCATCCGGGCGTGCGACTGGGTGATCGATCTCGGCCCAGGCGGCGGACCGCACGGCGGGCGGATCGTCGGCGACGGGAACGCCCGAGGCCGTCGCCGCGCGCGGACACGCGAACCGGACTAGCGCTCCGCTCGATTGCGCACGCGACGAGGCGGAGCCCGATGCCGAGCTCGACGCCTGACGCCATTCGCGTCGCGCACGCGCGCGAGCACAATCTCAAGGACGTAAGCTGCGCGATCCCGCACGGCAAGCTGTGCGTCGTCACGGGGCCGAGCGGCTCGGGCAAGTCGTCGCTCGCGTTCGACGTCGTCTTCGCCGAAGGTCAGCGGCGCTTCATGGAGACGCTCACGCCCTACGCGCGGCAGTTCCTGCCCACGCTGCCGCGACCCGACGTCGACTCCGTGCACGGCGTGCCGCCGGCCATCGCGCTCGAGCAGCGCACGTCGCGCGGGGGCGCGAACTCCACCGTGGCGACGGTGACCGAGGTCGCCCACTACCTGCGCCTCCTCTACGCGAAGGTCGGCGAGCTGCACTGCCCGGAGTGCGACGCGGTGGTCGCGCCCATGAGCCCGGACGCGCTCTTCGAGACTTTCGCCGGGTCGGGTGAGAGCGCAAACAAGACCGTCTACGCGCCGGCGGTGCGCGCGCGCAAAGGCACGTACCTCGATCTCTTCACCGCTGCCGCGCGGCGCGGGGTTCAGGCCGCGCGCGTCGACGGGGCGATCGTCGCCATCGACCCGCCGCCGAAGCTCGCGAAAGCCAAAGAGCACACGATCGATCTCATCGTCCACTACGGAAGGGTCTCGTCGCTCGACCGGGTCTCGTTCGACCGCGCGCTCTCGTGGGGCGGCGGCGCCCTGCGCGTCGCGGACGGGCCGCCCAAGGCGAACGGGCGAAGAGCGGATGCTCTCGACGGCGCGCGCCTGCCCGGCCTGCGGCACGGGCGTGCCGGAGCTCGATCCGCGCTGGTTCTCGTTCAACACCAAGCAGGGGCAGTGCGAGGCGTGCGAGGGCACCGGCGTCGCCGGCGGGGCTGCTGCGGTCCTCGACGGCGGACCGAACGTGCGTTGCCGGGACGTGTGGAGGGGCGCGCCTCAGCGCCGTCCCGCGCGGTGTGCGCCTCCACGGCGAGACCTACGCGGACGCGACGGCTCGCTCGGTATCGAGCGCGCTCGAGCGCGCGCGCAAGTGGCGGTTCGAAGGGCGACGACGGCGAGATCGCGAAGGCGCCCCTGCGGCGAGCTCCTGCGGCGCCTCGCGTTCGTCGAGCAGGTGGGCCTCGGCTATCTCGCCCTCGACCGCTCCGCCGCCGGCCTCTCGGGCGGCGAGATGCAGCGCCTGCGCCTCAGCGCGCAGCTCGGCAGCGGCCTGACCGGCGCGCTCTACGTGCTCGACGAGCCGACCATCGGCCTCCACCCGCGCGACACGCGACGCCTCCTCGCCAACCTGCGCGCAGCTCGCCGACATGGGCTCGACGGTCCTCGTCGTCGAGCACGACGCCGAGACGATCCGGGCCGCCGACCACCTGATCGATCTCGGCCCGGGCGGCGGACGCAACGGCGGACACATCGTGGCGGAGGGCCCGGCCGCGAGCGTGCTGTCCGACGAGCGCTCGCCCACCGCGCGTGCGCTGAGGGAGACGCGCGCGCATCGAGCGGCCCAAGCGGCCCATGGCCGACGCTTGGATCGAGCTTTCCGGCGCGCGCGCCAACAACCTCACGACGTGACGCTCCGCGTCCCGGTCGGGCGCATGTGCGTCGTCGCCGGCGTCAGCGGCTCGGGCAAATCGACGCTCGTGCGCCATGTGTTCTATCCCGCGCTTCGCCGAGCGCTCAAGCTCGTCGCTGCCGAGCCGGGAGCGCACTCGCTCCATCAAGGGGACGCGCAGCGTGAAGCGCGCGCTCGCGGTCGATCAATCGCCCATCGGCCGCACGCCGCGCTCCGTGCCGGCGACGTTCCTCGGCGTCTGGGACGAAGTCCGCAAGCTCTTCGCCTCGCTGCCCGAGGCGAAGGTGCGCGGCTACTCGGCGGCGCGCTTCTCCTTCAACACGCCGGGGCGGGCGCTGCGCCGCGTGCGAGGGGCAGGGGCAAATCGTCGCCGAGATGCCTTTCTTGCCCGACGTCGTCGCGCCTTGCGAAGCGTGCGGCGGCTCGCGCTTCGAGCCGTCCACGCTCGAGGTCCGCTACGCCGGCCTGTCCATCGGCGACGTGCTCCACCTGCCCGCCGCAGGATGCGGCGCAGCTCTTCGCGAACCATCCGAAGATCGCGCGACCGCTCGCGACGCTGTTCGATCTCGGCGTGGGCTACGTTCAGATCGGTCAGGGCTCGAACACGCTCTCGGGCGGCGAGGCGCAGCGACTCAAGCTCGCGGCGGAGCTGACGGCGGCGTCGCCCACGAGCCGACGGTCTACGTCCTCGACGAGCCGACGACCGGTCTCCACCTGTCCGACGTCAAGCGCTTGCTGACGGTCCTCGAGCGCCTCGTCGAGCGCGGCGACACGCTGGTGATCATCGAGCACCACCCCGACGTGATCGCCTGCGCGGATTGGGTGGTCGAGCTCGGACCCGAAGGCGGGAGACGGGGGCGGACGAATCGTCTTCGAAGGCGAGCCGCGGAGGTTGGCGAGGGCGAAGACGGCGACGGGCCGATACCTGGCCGGCGAGAGCGCGGCCGTCGTCTAGAGCCGAAGCGCAGCCACCATGGCAAGCCCGAACTCGGGCTATGCTTGCAGCCCCATGACCCACGATCGCACCCTCGTCGTCGACGATCCGTTCACGGGCGATACGGCTTGCGCTCTTCCTTTGGCGGACGCGGCAGCCGTGAGGACGACGCTCGACCGGGCGCGGACGGCGTGGCTTGCCTTTCGTATGAGCAGCCTGCGCGAACGTATCGCCCTCTGCGAGCGCGCCGCGTCGGGCATCGAGTCGCGCGGACAACGAATCGCCGAAGACATCACCCGGATGATGGGCAAGCCCATCGCGCAGTCTCTCGGTGAGGTCAAGACGTGCGCCGCCCGCGCTCGACACATGATCGGAATCGCGGAGGAGGCGCTCGCCGATGTCGAGCTGCCCGCACAGCCAGGCCTCGAGCGTCGGATCGTGCGCGAGCCTGCTGGCGTCGTCCTCGACCTCCCCGCGTGGAACTACCCGCTTCTGACCGCCGTCAATTGCGTCATCCCCGCGGTGCTCGCCGGCAACGCCGTCATCGTCCGGCATAGCCCGCGGACGCCGCTCTGCGGTGAGCATTTCGCGCGCGCCTTCGCCGAGGCAGGAGCGCCCGACCACCTCGTTCAGGCACTCGTCTGCGATCACGCGATGAGCGAGCGCCTGGTGGCCGACGAGGACGTCGACCACGTCGTCTTCACGGGCTCCGTGTTCGGCGGTCACCGCGTGGTTCTCTCTGCGGTAAATCGGTTCATGCATCCTTGCCTCGAGCTCGGCGGCAATGATCCAGCGTACGCGGCTCCGGATTGCGACCTAGCGAAGACCGTCGAGAATCTCGTCGACGGCGCGATCTACAATGCGGGCCAGAGCTGCTGCGCCGTCGAGCGGGTCTACGTACACGCTTCCATCTATCGACGCTTCGTCGAGATGGCAGAAGGGCTCGTCCGCTCTTACGTGATGGGAGATCCTCAGAGCCAAAAGACCACGCTCGGGCCGATCGCCCAGCCGCACCACGTGGCCGAGCTCGAGGCGCTGGTCGACGATGCGCGCTCGCTCGGCGCGCGCGTCATCGTGGGCGGAAACCGCGCGGCCGTCGACGGGCGCGGTCGGTTCTTCGAGGCCACTCTCGTCGCCGACGGCCAGCAACGCATGAAACTGTTTCGGCAGGAGGCCTTCGGTCCCATCCTGCCCGTGATGCCCGTCGAATCGGACGAGGAGGCGCTCGCGAAGATGAATGACTCGCGCCTCGGGCTGACGGCGAGCGTCTGGACGCTAGACCGGGACCGAGCGGCGCGGTTCGCGCGCTCGCTCGAGTGCGGCACCGTTTTCATGAACCGCTGCGACTACCTCGATCCGGCGCTTCCGTGGAGCGGCCGCAAGGATTCGGGGCGCGGCGTGAGCCTGAGCGCTCTCGGCTTCGAGGGGCTCACCCGGCCGAAGTCCATGCATTTTCGGCTGTCTTGGTGAACGCGCCCCGCCCGTAGACGAGCGAGCTCTTCACGGGTGACCGAGGCGGTCGGTCTGCATCTGCTCGCACCGCGCCACGCACTCCGAATTGTCGACACATTGCCTCGTGCAGTCGGCGTAGCTCGCGCGCCCCTTCGAACAGGTAGGATCGCGCTCGCATTTCATCGGGTCTCGCGCTGCGGCGCTCTGAGCTTTCGCGCAAGACGCGCTCGCCCCCGCGAGCAGAGCGCAGAGGAGCGCGAGGCTCAGCCCGCCCCGGAGACGCCCGCGCTCGGCTCGGCGTCCAACGGAGCGTCTCTCGACTACGCACGGCGCGCGGCTCTTCAGCACTGGGAGCATGTCATCACCCATTCCTGGAAGGCCCGGCTCAGGGCATTTGTGGCGGGGTCGTCACGGCGGGGCGGCTCTTCAGGCAACGATCGAGCTCAGGTTGGAGCCCTCTTGCAGAAGGGGGCAGGCGCGGCTGTCCCATGACGGCAGCGCCCTCACGCGACCAATCGACCCCGCTGTCGCTGACGCTCAGCCAGACGAAGAGCGCCCTCCCTCGAATGTTCTCGAATGGAACGCCCCCACCTTGCCCGCCGAACCACATGCGCGAATCGTGGCTGTTGTTGCGATTGTCGCCCATGACCCAAACCTCGCCTTTTTTCGCGAAGAAAGGGCCCTGGTACTCCGGGAAAACGCCCGAGGCATGATCGTAAAAGGTCAAATAGGAATTGTTTCCGAGGTACTCGACGAAAAGGTCTCCCTCGTGACGCGAGATGGGCGAATCATAGTCGTTGTACGTCCATGCGCCGATGCGACAATTGGGCACCTCCCACCCGTTGATGTAGGGGTGGCCATTCTTCGCCTCGAGCTTGTCACCCGGGCCTGCGATCACACGCTTGATGAAATCTTGCTCCGGATGCTCCGGAAACGCGAAGACCATCACGTCCCCACGATCCGGAGGCATTCTCGTCCACACGCGCGCGTTCGTGTACGGAATGGCGGGGCCATAGCTGAATTTGTTGACGAAGATGTGGTCGCCGACCATCAAGGTCGGAATCATCGACCCGCTGGGGATCTTGAAGGCTTCGACTACGAAGGCGCGCAGCGCGAAGGCGACTGCCACGGCCATCAGAATGGCCTCGACGTACTCGCGCACCTCGCTCTTTCTCCACCTGCGGAGATGGGTGTCGACCTCTCCGTCGGCACGCGCGAGCGCTTCCATGAACTCGTCTTCGTCGAATGGCACCTGCTCCATCTGCTCACGGAGCACGACGAGGGAACCGCCGAGCCTTTCGCGCTCCTTGACCGTGAGCTCGCGGGCCACCGCCTTCTCGTGCTTCGCGAGGATCATTTCGGCTTCATCGGAGAGCACTCGAGCGCGTTCGAACGCTCGTCGTGAATGCGGGGTCAGATCCGAGCGCAAGGGAGGGTGAGCGTGACTGGCCAGGGGCAACTGGTGCCGCGCGGCCCAGAGCGCGATCTCGAAGAGCGTGAAGAGCACGATGCCGACGGGGACCGGCTGCGCGCGCACGAGTGATTGGGCCCACCCCAATGGCCCGTTCGGCTCGGCGCCGCTCGACGGCGTGAGCGCCCAGATGACGATGCAAGCAAGCACCATCGGCATCGTGACGAACCAGATCAGCCAGTAAACGAGGCGCAGAAATCGCGATGTGTTCGGGGGCGATGGGGGCGGCTCGGCAAACGCGCGCGAAGCGGCATGATCCCGCGGGCCATCGCCCTCACCGAGGCGTGCCTTCGACACGCCGTTGGTCCGGGCGGCCTCTTGCGTGCGTGCACCCTCCCCGCTTTGGCTGGTCCGTCCTTCGGGTGGAGAGGGCTCGTCCGTCTTCAAGGCGTGTCACCGATCTCAATCGCGTAGTTGACCACGGCGGCCGCGTCGGCCACGCTGAACGGGACCGCCGGCGGCGGGGCGACTTGTCCGGCCGAAACGGTGTTGTCGATCACGAGATAGTACATACCCGGCGACACCGGGACTGCACGCTGATATTGCACGCCGTAATGCACCACGTCTCCGAATCGCGGCGGATAGGCCAGCGGGCCGGCGGCGCCGTAGCTCACGTAGAGCTGTAGCGAGGCGTCGCCTTCGGTCTTCGGGACGAGGAAAACGTCGATCGCTTGCTGCCCTTCGAGCTGGATCGTGAGCGTGATGGAGCGCTTCGAACCCTGCACGACGATGGGGCCGATGAAGTCACGCTCGTTGGCGTGAACCTCCGTTCGCTGACTCTCCCACATGATGCGATCCGAGCCATGGAGGTTGAACGGGTGGGTCGGACGTCGGCCGAGCGGAACGTGTCCGAGATCGAAGTCCGTGCTTCCGTCGTCGGATTGGATGACCGTGAACCCCTCGGCGAGCTTCCCGGAGACGAGT
Source organism: uncultured delta proteobacterium (assembly GCA_963787925.1). Taxonomy (GTDB): domain Bacteria; phylum Myxococcota_A; class Polyangia; order Polyangiales; family Polyangiaceae; genus Palsa-1150. The sequence continues at coordinate 261,297 of CAWBEN010000009.1, read as the reverse complement.
TGCCGCCCGAGGCCGTCGGCAAACGGAGCGATGACCGTCTGCACGAGGTTTCCGACGGGCTGTTCGATCTGAAGAACGTGAAAATCGGGCGGAGACACCGTGCGCGTGTCGAAGTACGCGTAGATCGCGTTGTCTTCGGCGCATTTGAAATCCTGGCTGTACTGGATCGTAGCCGCGGACGTGAACGTCACTTTCTTCGGCAAGACCGACCACGCATAGCCAAATCCGTCGAATTGCACCCACAAGTCGCCGTTGTCGAGCACTTGCTGCGTGCAATGCTGCGGGTAAAAGCGGCCGATGACGGGGGCGTCCGGAGCCAATTTGAGCGGCGCATTGCGGCTGGTCATCTGCTGGCAAAATTGGCCGAGCCCGAAGCTCATGATGCTACGCCGGAGGGTCCGGTTGGACGGGTCGTTGATCGGACCGGACAGCTTGCATACCGTGTTGGGCGAGCACGAGCCGACGCTGGCCGCTGCGATCCACAGCACGACAGGCCGAAGAAAAGCGCGCCCAGAAGCCATCCGCGTTGGAGCATAGCCAGCCCCAAGCCAAGAGGCGACAGCGGCCTCGCCTCCCCCCCGAGGGGGCGTTTCCGTCGCGCGCGTCGGCGGCGTTCCGAGCGGCGCCTCTCGTTCGGGCGCAGCCCCTGCTCTCCCCTCGGCCGCCCGCGACAGGTGGTACTGTTCGCCCATGAAGGTCGCGGTGCTCGGCGCCGGCGCGTGGGGAACGGCTCTCGCCAAATTGTTGGCAGAAAACGAAGGCGATTCGGTCTTTCTCTGGTCGAGGGAAGGCGCAACGTGTCCGGCGGTCGACGGGACAAGAGAGAACGCGCGTTATCTTCCCGGCATCTTGCTTCAGGCCAACGTCACGTGCACCACCGACCTCAAAGCGGCGGTCGAGCTCGCAGAAATGGTCGTCTTCGCGCTTCCGAGCCACGCCACGCGCGAAGTGGCCCGTTCGGCGGCCCCACACGTCCAACGCGACGTACCCATGGTCAACGCGTCGAAGGGAATCGAAAACGACACGCTCATGTTCATGGACGAGGTTCTCGCCCAAGAGCTTCCTGCCCATGCCCGCGATCACCTGGTCACGCTTTCGGGCCCTAGCTTCGCCCGAGAGCTGGCGCGCCAACTTCCTACCGCGGTCGTGGTCGCGGCGCGCAACCCCGCGGCAAGCGCTCGCGTGATGCAGCACTTCCGCAGGCCCTACCTCCGCATGTACGCGAGCGACGATGTCGTGGGCGTCGAGTGCGGCGGCGCCCTCAAGAACGTCATCGCCATCGGGGCCGGGGCGGTAGAAGGAATGGGCTTCGGCCACAACACGCGCGCTGCCCTCATCACGCGCGGTCTCGCCGAGATGGCACGGCTCGCGATCGCTCGGGGTGGGTCGGCGCTCACGCTGGCCGGGCTGTCCGGCCTCGGGGACCTCGTTCTGACGTGCACTGGCGAGCTCTCGCGCAACCGCACGGTCGGATACGAAATGGGACGCGGGCGCCGGCTGGCCAGCGTGCTGGCGGGGCTCGGCCACGTGGCGGAGGGGGTCAAGACGGCGAAGAGCGCGCACGAGCTTGGCGACAAACTGGGCGTCGACATGCCCATCACGGCCGAGGTTTACTCGGTGTTGTATGAGGACAAACCGGTGGAGCACGCCGTGCGTGACTTGATGGCACGGGAGCTTGGCCACGAGATCGAGCCGCGCGCGATGGCGCGCGCCACCTCGAAGTGAGACTCAGGGCGGAAGGAATGCTCATGCACGCGCAGCAAACGAAGACGGCAGCAGCGGCGCTGGTCTGCCTCGTGACGATGTCGTCGCCAGCCGCGGCGCAATACCCGCCGATACAGCAGCAGCCTTACCCGCCACCACCGCCACAGCAGCAGCCTTACCCGCCACCGCCGCCACAGCAGCAGCCTTACCCGCCACCGCAGCAGCCTTACCCGCCGCCACCGCCACAGCAGCAGCCTTACCCGCCACCGCCGCAGCAGCAGCCTTACCCGCCACCGCCGCAGCAGCAGCCTTACCCGCCGCAGTACCCCCCTCCCTACCCGCCGCCCTATCCGCCACCGCAGCAGCCTCCAGCCGCCATTCCCGCGCTGCCTGTCCAGCTACAGTATCCGCCACCCCCCCTCCCGACGTCCCCGCCGCGAAACCGATATCGAAGCAATGGCGAGATGGCCTATCTCTACGGAGCCACCATCGCCTATGGTCTCGGCACCGGTGTCTGGATTGACGCACTAGGAAAAATATCGGACCCAGGTATCGCTTTCGTCGCGCCGCTGGCGTTCGGTGCCGCCATCCCGATAGGAATGTACTTTTGGGATCAGAGTAGCGAGTTCGATCGGAGCGTCCCGTCGTCGATGGCCACCGGGCTCCTTCTTGGCGGCGTCGAAGGCATTGCCATCTCCGGCCTTCAGTGGCAGCTCACGGGCAACGGCGGGCCGAATTCCTGGGATTTTCCTACCTGGAGCACGCTGACGTTCCTCACGGCGACCGCCGGGGGCATCGGCGGGTACGCCTTCGGCGAGTGGTTCCAGCCCGAGGCGCAAAGCCTTGGCCTCATCGGAAGCGGGGCGGGCTGGGGCGCCATCACGGGCGTGCTCTTCGGGGCCGGCGTGGTGGGTGGCGATTGGAAGGACGGAGCGGCCGTGTGGGGCTTTGCGGGGTACAACGCCGGCATCCTCGTGACGGGCGCGGTCTCGACGGTGTACGTGCCGTCCTGGCAGACAATCAAGTACATGTGGATTGGCGATGTTCTCGGCACTCTGGCGACGACGCCCGTCTATCTCTTCTACATCGGGAGCAGCGCCGATCCGCGGCACGGCCTGATCGCCAATGCCCTCGGCGGCGTGGCGGGCATTGCGCTCGCGGCGGCGCTGACCGCAAACATGAGCGACACGCCGGGTGCGGCGTCGTGGGTACCCCCTTTCCAGCTCGGTGTCGGCCCGACCGAGCGTGGAGGGGTTCAGCTCACGGCGTACGGCCGTTTTTGAACGCGGGGGCCCATTCACCCCTCGCGGCAGGCCCATCAGCCTAAGCTTGAAAGGACCCGACGACGTGGCCGATTGGGGACCCGGTGACTGGGACCCTGGCTTTGGCAAGGCCGGGTGCGCCTTGGGTCAAGAGGTCGCGGGAATATCGCAGAATCAGGGTCCGAGCAGGATCCTATGCAGAACGATCGCCAGTCCGAGTCGCGAATGACGACTCGAAGTGCGCGCCTGTGCTGTTTTCGAGCTCGGGCGACGCTAGGCTCTTTACGCGCTCGGGTGATTGGGCGCCCGGCTTCTTGAAAGTCGAATGCAAGCCGACGCAAATCATGAAGGGTGTCAGCAGCAACGGCGCCGGCGGGCTCCACGGGATATTGTGCTGCGACATTTGACCGAGCTACGCGCAACCGCTCTGTCCGGCCGCACGCATCAGCGTTCGGCCGCGGGGAACGCCGGTCGCGTCAGCCGAGGCGACGGCTGCACCGAGAGCGACGTTCGCGCGGGCGGTACCGTCGTTCACGTGACCACCACCAAAGGCGGAGCCCGCAAACGGCCGCCGCCTCGAGACTAGGTGCCCGTCGCGTGGGCCGATCGCGTCACTTCGGAGCGGCGCTGCTGCTCGTCGCCGGCGCCGCTGACGAATCGGCGGGGGCGGACGACATGGCGTTGTCGGGCGATGCGGCTGGCGGGGTGCTCTCTCCGCACGCAGGGACGACGAGACCGACGGCCACCATCGCCGCCAAGAGCGCGAGAATCGCGATATTCTTCATGATCGTTGTTCTCCTCCGAGGAACCCCGAGCGAGCGTCGAGGATGGGGGCTCTTATGCCTCAGCTCGACCAGGGCAGTCAATTGTGCACGTTTGGGGTAGCCTCGAAGACGCCCGCTTCTCTCGGCCGCCCAATGCCCATCCTCAAGTGGTTTCCGCAGCAAGGCCAGCCGCGCACGTTCGTTCTTCACAAACCGGTCACGACCGTGGGACGCGCGCTTGGAAACGACGTGGCCATTGCCAGCCGGGGCTTGGCCGAGACGCACGTCCAAGTGCTGTTCGATGGCCGCGACTTCAACTTGGAAGAGGTGGACAAGCAGGCCGAGATCCTCGTCAACGGCAAGAAAAAGCGGCGGGTGCGCCTGGTCCACGGCGACCGCTTGACGCTCGGTGACGTCGAGCTCGGCTTCAGCATGTTCGACGAGCCGCAAAAAGTGACGCGGCCGGCTGGGGCGGACCCCGGGGGCGCCGGTGACGCCGCCTCCGGCACGATGACCGACACCCAGCTGCACGTCACCAATCAGCAGCTCGCCGGCCTGCGCAACTCTACGAATTCAGCGGAAGCTGATGACGATGAAAAGCATCGACCAGCTTCTCGAGTCGATGCTCGACGCAGTCATCGAAGTGACCTCGGCCGAAAAGGGACTGATTCTGCTGAACGACGAGGCGTTCTTGGGAGACGCGACGGCGCCCGCGAACGCTGGCACGGAGGCGGGCAAAGCGGCATCGCACGTTCCGGCCCATGACGCTGGCGCCAAGGCGCTCACGGGCCCGGTCATCCGCGCGTCGCGCAACGTCAAGCGTGAAGCGATTGCCGACGCAGGCGGCACCATCAGCGACAGCATCGTCCGCAAGGTCATCGAGACCGGGCGCCCCGTCATCGTGAGCGACGCGCTCAGCGACTCCCAATTCAAGACGAGCGAGAGCGTCCTCGCGCTCCGCCTCTCGAGCGTCATGTGCGCGCCGCTCGTGTCGCAAGGCCACGTACAGGGCGTCCTCTACGTCGGCAACGATCGCGTCAAAGGCCTGTTCGAGCGGAACCAGCTCGACGTCTTGTCCATCTTCGCAGGGCAAGCGTCCCTCATCTTGCAGAACGCGATGCTCCTGCACGCCCTACGCGCCGACAAGGAGAAGCTCGTCGCAGAGCTCAACGACAAGCGCTTCGGCGAGATCATCGGCGCATGCCCGTCGATGATGGAAGTGTTCCGCAAGCTTCAGAAGGTGGCCACCACCGACATCTCCGTCCTCATCACGGGCGAGACGGGGACCGGCAAGGAGCTCATCGCGCGCGAGGTTCATCGTCGCAGCGGACCGCGCGACCGGACCGTTCGTCGTCATCAACTGCGGCGCCATTCCCGAGAACCTCATCGAGAGCGAGCTGTTCGGGCACGTCAAGGGCGCATTCACCGGCGCCCATCGCTTCTCGCCCTGGGAAGTTCCAAGTGGCCAACGGAGGCACGCTCTTCCTCGACGAGATCGGCGAGCTGCCGCTCAATCTACAGGTCAAGCTACTGCGCGCGCTGCAGGAGCGCATCGTCTTTCGCGTCGGCGACAGCAAAGCCGAAAAGGTCGACATCCGCATCGTCGCCGCCACCAATCGGGTGCTCGAAGACGAGATCCGGGCGGGTCGTTTCCGCGAGGATCTCTACTATCGCCTGAACGTCGTCAACATTTACCTGCCGCCGCTGCGCGAGCGGGGAGACGACGTCCTCATCATCGCAAAGGCGCTTCTTTCGAAGCATGCCGACGAGCTCGGAGGGCACGTGCAAGGCTTCACGCCAGCGTCGCTCGTGGCCATCCGGAAGCATCCGTGGCCGGGCAACATCCGCCAGCTCGAAAATCGCATCAAGAAGGCGCTCGTCCTGTGCGACAAGATCGCTTCTGGCGCCCGAGGATCTCGATTTGGGCGCGGACGCGGAGAGCCAGACGCTGCCTCTCGAGAAGGCGAAAGAAGAATTCCAGCGCAAGTACGTGCTCGAAGTCCTCGAGCGCAACAACGGCAATCGCACGCAGACCGCGCGTGATCTCGGCGTCGATCCGCGGACCATCTTCCGCTACCTCGAGCGCGAAGCGAACCCGCCGCCGCCCGGAGGAGCCTCTTCGAGGGATCGGCCGGCCGAGGACTAGCGGCGCTCGCGAAAAGACGGTGAACGGGCGGCACGCCTCGTGCAACGGTTGAGCCGTGGCGTTGCGCATCGAAGACTACGCGCTCATCGGGGATTGCCAGACCGCGGCGCTGGTCGGGCTCGACGGCTCGATCGACTGGCTTTGCTTGCCACGGTTCGATTCGGGAGCCTGCTTTGCCGCGTTGCTCGGCGGGCCGGAGCACGGCAGATGGCTCATCGCCCCAGGTAGAGCCCTGAAGCGCGCCACGCGAGCGTACCGGGACGGCACGCTCGTCCTCGACACCACCTTCGAGACGGACGACGGCGCCGTGGTGGTGACCGATTGCATGCCCCAACGCGAGAGCGTTCCGCATCTCGTACGCCTGGTCCGCGGTCTGCGCGGACGGGTTCCGCTGCGAATGGAGCTCGTCGTCCGCTTCGACTACGGGTCGGTCGTCCCCTGGGTGCGCTCCGACGGACACAACGGGATCATGGCCATTGCAGGCCCCGACGCTCTCCGCCTGCAGAGCGACGTGCCCGTTCGGGGCGAAGGCTTGACGACGGTGGCCGACTTCGAGCTCGGCGAAGGCGAGCAGATCTCCTTCGTCTTGACGTGGCATCCCTCGCACACCAAGGACCCGCCACACCTGGATGCCGCCACGGTCGTCCAAAAGGCCGAGCGCGATTGGCGCGCCTGGTCGGCCCGCTGCACGTACGAGGGCCCGTGGCGTGACGTCGTCGTTCGCTCGCTCGTGACGCTCAAGGCGCTGACGCATGGGTCGACCGGCGCGATCGTCGCCGCGCCGACCACGTCGCTCCCGGAAGCCATCGGCGGCGTACGCAACTGGGACTACCGGTATTGCTGGGTGCGCGATGCGACCTTCACCCTTTTGGCGCTGGTAGAGAGCGGCTATCGTGAAGAGGCGAAGGCCTGGAGCGAGTGGATGTTGCGCGCGGTGGCCGGCGATCCGTCGAAGCTCCAGATCATGTATGCGCTGGACGGCGCCCGCCGGCTCTCGGAGTGGCAGGTCGACTGGCTACCGGGGTACGAGGCCTCCGTCCCCGTGCGGGTGGGCAACGCCGCGTCGGACCAGCTGCAACTCGACGTTTATGGCGAGCTCCTCGACGCGATGCACCAGTGCTACCGAATAGGCCTCGAGCCGGAGGCCGCCGCGTGGCAACTGCAGCGCTCCCTTCTCCAGTTCCTCGAGTCGATATGGGACGAGCCCGACAACGGGATCTGGGAAGTACGCGGCCCCAAACGTCAGTTCACTCACTCCAAGGTCATGGCCTGGGTCGCCTTCGACCGCGGCATCAAGGCGATTCAAGATTTCGGAATGGAAGGCCCAATCGATCGATGGAAAGCGATCAGCCAGCAGATTCACGCGGAGATATGCCAAAAAGCGTACGACCCAGAGGTCGGAGCCTTCGTCCAGTACTTCGGCGCCAAGGAGCTCGACGCGAGCGTTCTCATGATTCCGCTGGTCGGTTTTTTACCCCCGGAAGATCCTCGCGTCCGCAGCACGGCCCGCGCGATCGAGGAACGTCTTTTGAAGGGCGGCTTGGTGCGGCGCTACGAGACCCACGGCGACGTCGACGGGCTGCCCGGTGGTGAGGGGATGTTCCTCGCGTGCAGCTTCTGGCTCGCGGACAACTGGGCATTGATGGGACGGCAAGCCGACGCATGTCGCCTGTTCGAAAGGCTCGTCGGGATGGCCAACGACGTCGGCCTCCTGTCCGAGGAGTTCGACGTCGCCTCAGGCCGTCTCGTCGGAAACTTTCCGCAAGCCTTCTCTCACGTGTCCCTGGTCAATACGGCACACAACCTCGCGCTCGCGGGGGGTGGACCGGCCCGCCGGCGCCCTGGGCGGTAACCGTCTCGCCCCTTCGTGGCGAATCGCCACGACACTCGTGCTTGCTCCGAAAGGTCGTTCGCGGTGAGATCGGCGAAATGGGTCCGTTACCCGCTCTCCTTCGGCGCGGCCTATTGGCGCCTTGCGCTGCGCGCCCGCGGCTCCTCGATGGGTGCTGACTGCCCGGTCGCGCAGAGCCGCCCAGCCCCGGCGCATCGGAGCGGGTCTTCGGAACCACTCGGAGATCCGACGATGACCGAGCGCCGGGGGCGCGTCGTCGACGTCGTCCTCCTGGTGGTCGGGATCGCGATCCTCTTGGTCGTTCCGCACGAGATGGGCGCGGACGGCGAGGCGCGCTACCGCACCCTCGAGCTCTTCGTCACGACGGGAAAGCTCGAGAGCGCAAAGTACTCGGTGGTGATGCCGCTCTTTGCCGCCCCTTTGTGGGCCCTGGGCTGGGTGTTCGGCCGCCCGCGCGAGGCCGCTGCGTTTCTCAATCCGATTCTCTTCGTCGTCTCCCTCGTCGTCGCTGCCCGCGAGCTCGCAAAGGAGCTCGCCCCGTCGGCGCTACGGGTGGCCCTGATTCTCCTCGTCTATGCGTCGATGTTTCCGAATCACGTACAGAGCTTTTATGGCGAAGCGTTCACGGCCGTCGCCGTCTTCTTGGGCGTTCTTTGGCTCTCGCGGGAGCGCGCGTTCATCGGGTGGGCGGCCATCCTTCTCGGGACCGTCAACACGCCCGCAACGCTCGTCGGCGCGGCGTTCATTGCCATTCGGGAAGCCGCGCGCGTACGACGGTGTACACCCCTCCTCGCGCCCGCCATCGCTCTCGCGCTGATCCGCGTCGAGTCCTGGGCGGTGCGGGGGAGCCTCTTCACGACGGGCTACCTGGGCGACGCTGGCTTCAAGAACCTCCTTCCTTATTCGGGAAAGCCCGGGTTCAGCTATCCATGGTTGTTCGGACTCCTGGCCATTTTCCTCTCGTTTGGCAAGGGGCTCGTCTTCTTCGTTCCAGGCCTCTTCGTGCCGATGGCTCGAGGGGCGACCGCTCGCTTGAAAAGGATCCACGGCACGCTGGTCGTGTTCGTGCTCGGCCTCGTGGTCGTCTATGCCAAGTGGTGGGCGTGGTACGGCGGGTGGTTTTGGGGCCCCCGCTTCTTCTTGGTCGCCGCGGTGCCCGCCGCTCTCGCGCTGGCGGCGCGGACCCCGCCCCGCGCGACGCAATCGTTTCCGGGCACTCTAGCCGTCCTCGGCGCGATGGCGCTCTCGTTTTGGGTCGGCGTCGACGGGCTCGTGTTCGATCAGACCGGGCTCGGCCTGTGCACGCAGAACCGCTTCGAGCTCGAGGCCTTCTGCCAGTTCGTCCCCGAGATGAGCGCGCTGTGGCACCCTTTCGTCGATTTCGCCTCGTCCGTGCCGGTGGGCTCGCGCGGCCTCGCGCTAGGGATTTGTGCCTGGTGGGCGGTTGCGTTCGCATGGACGTCGCGCGCCATGGTGGCGCGGCTGGTCCGACGCTGCCCGCCCGAGCCGCGCGGCTCCGCGAGCGCCTTGGGCGTCGGGCGGCCCGTCGAGCCGCCCGTTGAGCGAAGGGGTCGTTTCGCGGCCTCTCGAAGGGAGCCGCCGGCCCGCCAGGGCTACTGCTTGCCGTGGCGCCATTCCTCGCTATCTCGAGAGGCCATGGATGCCCTCGGCCTGACGTCGCGATGGATTGCTGCGGCGAGGGAGCGCGAGTCGTCGCGGCCCGACCGGCTCTTCGACGATCCGTTCGCCTCGGCCTTTGCCGGCGACGAGGGGCGCGCCTTCCTCGCCGAGATGGAGGCGGTCGTCACGGTGCCCGGCGGAGCGCGCGAGAGTCCGTTCCTCGCGATCCGAACGCGCTTCTTCGACGACCTGCTCCTCGCGGAGGCAGGCAAAGGCGTCCGGCAGATCGCGCTCCTCGCGGCGGGAATGGACGCGCGGGCGCTCCGCCTCGCGTGGCCCGAGGGTACGACGGTCTTCGAGGTCGAGCGTCCGGACGTGCTGGACTACAAAGAGCGGATCCTCCTTGGCTTACGGGCGAAGGCGCGTTCGCGGCGTATCGCCGTTCCGATCGATCTGCGAAACGACTGGCGAGCGGCGCTCGCAGCAGCGGGCCACGACGCGACCGAGCCGACGGCGTTCCTCGTCGAAGGGTTGATTCCGTATTTGCCCAACGAGAGCGCCGCGCTCGCGATCCTGTCGACCGCCGCGTCGATCGCCGCCCCCGGGAGCACCGTGGGTCTCGACGTCGCGAGCGAGAGCTTCGTCAGTTCGCCGTGGATGAAGACGTACGTGGACGCGCTGGCCGCCCGCTCCGTTCCCTGGCTGTTTGCCACCGATGAGCCGGAGGCGTTGCTCGAACGCGCGGGCTGGCGCAACGTGAAGGCGCACCAGCCGGGCGAGCCTGGCCTGTGCCCGGAGCGCTGGCCGTATCCCGTCAGTGCGCGCGAGAACAGAGGCGTCCCGCGCGTATTTCTCGTGACCGCCGAGCGTTGATCGCAAACGGAAAGGCGCCAAAGGCCCGAATGACTTCTCGGCTTCCGACCGCCCACGGCCCAGCGGCTCGGTTCGATGGGATCCGCGATGCCCGGCCCGACGACGCCCCTTGGCGCACCATGTCGTGGCCGCCGACGTCTGGTCGGCTCACCGGGCGCGTCGTCGAGCTGTCGCCTTGCGTGCCTGGCCGAGACGCCGGCCCGCTGTTCGAGGCGCTTCACCATGACGCCATCTGGCGCCACCTTCCCGGGCGGCCCCACGATCCCGTTCGCTTCGCAGAGACCCTGGCGCAGAGGCTGGAGGAGGGCCGCTTCACGTGGATCGTACGACTCTTGCGACCTCACGCGGACCTCCCTGCCGCGACGATCGTCGGGACCTCCTCCTATCTGGACGTCTCCGTCGCAGACGCCCGGCTGGAAATTGGCGCCACGGCGTACGTGCCCGCCGTGTGGGGGACGAAGGTCAACCCCGACACGAAGCTGCAGCTGCTCACTCACGCCTTCGAGACACTCGGGGTCGGCCGGGTCCAGCTGAAGACGGACGTGCGCAACGTCCGTTCGCAGCAGGCCATCGCGCGGCTGGGCGCTCGCTACGAAGGGACACTGCGACGGTATCAGCGGCGCGACGATGGGACCGTCCGCGACACGGTCCTTTTCTCGATCGTGGCCGAAGAGTGGCCGGCGATTCGCGACGGTCTTCTCGCGAGGGTGACCTAACCGAAGAGCGGCCGGCGGTTCGCGACGGTCGTGTCGCAACGTCGATGGTCAGAGCCGAAGTCGTCGTAGGTCGCCGCGAGCGTGGCGCGCCGCGATCGCGTCCTCGAGATGAAACGGCGACACGATGTCTCCAGTCGACGCTTGCCCGAGATGCTCGAGCCCGTCGGCAATCATCGAGCTCGAGCCCTACGAAGAGGTCTAATGGGCAATGAGCACGGAGTTCTCGGAGACGATGAGCAAGGCGCCGGACGGCGTCAGCGCCAAGGCGCTCGGCTGCGTGAGCTGCGCCGGTAAGGGGCCCAGGCGCACGCCAGGGTCGGCGACGGCTCCGACCACCGTGGTCACGGTGCCGGTCGACACATCGATGCGCCGAACCGTGTTGTTTTGCGAATCCGAAACGAAGACGTTGCCGAGCTGGTCGGCAACGACCCCGGTCGGATAGGAAAACTGGGCAGCCGTCCTCACTCCGTCGTGATTGCCCTGAATCATCGGCGTCCCGGCGACGGTCGTTACGACGGCCTTCGCGATGTCGATTTTTCGAACGGTTTCGTTCGCGCTGTCGGCAACGTACAGACTGCCGCGACCGTCGCCGGCGATGCCTATCGGACCATCGAAACCCGCGCTCGTCCCCATTCCGTCCGCTTGTCCAGGGACACCTTGCTGCCCGGCCAGAATGGAGGGCTGCGCCAATTTCGACGGGTCGATCCACGAGACGACGTGGTTGGCGTAGTCGGTGACGACGAGACGACCTTCGTCGAACGCGAGGCCGGCTGGGCCGCCGAAAGGCGGCGTGACCGTGGTGACCATCCCCGCGGCGAGATCGAGCTGCCTCACGGTGTGATTGAGCGTGTCCGCGACGTAAAGACGCCCTGCCGCCACGTCCAGGGCGATACCCTGCGGTTGACTGAAGCGGGCGTCGGCAAAGGCCCCGTCGGCCTGCCCGGGCTGGCCTGCCACCCCGGCGAGCGTGGTCACGTCGCCCGTGGCGAGCGTGATTCTTCGAATCGTGTCGTTGCCGGTGTCGGCGACGTAGACGAACTGATCGTCGGCGGCGAGCCCTTGCGGCGCGGAGAAGCGCGCCAGCGAAGGGGCTCCGTCGCTGCTGCCCAGCGAGCTGGCACCCGCATAGGTCGTGACGGTGTTGCTCGCGAGCGCGACGCTCCGAAGCGCCTCGTTGCCCGAGTCCACGACGTACAACGTGCCTGCGCCGTCATTGAGGAGCGCTCCCGGCAAATTGAAGCGCGCCATGTCTCCGACGCCGTCGACGAATCCTTGGCCGGTCGTGCTCCCCGCGAGCTCCGTGATCGTGCCGTCGGGGGCGATGCGCGCGATGCTGTGATTTCCCACGGGCACGTCCGAGAGGGAAATCAGCATGTCGGCGCCGTCCGCGACGACGCCGCTGGGAAGCGCGGAGAACGTGTGCACCGTCGACACGACGCCCGCGACCGGATCGAGCTTGCGGACGCTGTGGTTGCCGGTGTCGATGATGTAGAGGTTGCCCAACTTGTCGAACGCGATGCCCTTGGGTTTGGCGAAGCTGGCTTGGTTGGCGGGGCCGTCGGTAAGTCCGCTCATGCCCGCTTGCCCCGCGACGGTCGCGACGGCGCCGGTCGCGAGGGTAAAGGTCCGGATGGTGTTGTTGTCCGTATCCGCAATGTAAAGGTGGCCGGCGGCGTCCAGCGCAAGGCCCTCGGGCTCCTGAAAGCGCGCGCTCGTTCCTTGCCCGTCCACGGCACCCGGCTGCAACGGTGCTCCGGCGAGGGTCGTGACCGCCCCGGTCTGCACGTCCATCTTGCGAAGCAAATGATTTTCGGTGTCCGCGATGTAAATCTGGCCTTCGCTGAAATACAAACCAGCGGGGCTATTGAGCGTCGCTTCGAGGCCGACTCCATCGGCGGATCCCGGGTGCGTGTGGGAGCCCGCGATGGTCGTCACCGTCCCGGCCGCGCGATCGACGACGCGAATCGTCGGGCCGTCCGAGAGGAAGAGAAGGTTTTTACCGTCGCTCGTGATCGCCAGAGGCGCGTTGAAATGCGCAGCGACCAGAGTGCCGTCGACCCAGCCGGACCCGCCGGGCTGACCAGCGAGCACGTCGAGGGTCGTCCACGCGAGCTTGGCCGTAGGCTGAGCTTTTGGCCCGCTCGCTTGACCGCAGGCGGCCGACGCGAGGGCGAGAGACAGCGGGAGTAACCTCCGGTAGCGCATCGTTCTCCTCAAAGGGGGGCCGCGAGCACCGTAGACGATTCAGCGATGGGCCGCAGCCCCAACTGGCTAGGTGCAGGCCATTACGGCCTTCCTCTCATAGTAGTAGCCGTGGACTACTACTAGTCGTTATTCGCGCCCTGTTCTATCCACCGACGAATGGTGTCGCGCGTCGACACCGCGAGAATCGCGGGCGCTTGGTAGGGCATGAAGGCGCCGCAGTTGGGTCGATGCGAGCCGGGCGCCATGCACTCGGAAATCAGCATGCATTGGTCGCCGTCCACTTTGTGCATCAAGAAGCTCGCCGCGGGGTCCCCCGCCGTTATCAGGTTCATCGCGAGGTCTTCGCCAGATTTGACGCCGACCAGCCCATTCCAGACGCTTTGACGCGTGCCGGCGCCGGCGTCTCCGTCGGAGGATCCGAGGAGCGGTCGAAAGCTCGACACGACGCTCGGATCCCCGTGGCAGTTGCCGCCTGGGAGCGCGCACGATTGTTGGAAAATCGGCATGATGTCCGCGGCGAAGGAGACCGTCGGCATCGACAGGTCGGCGTCGGAGACATTCGGTGGGCACAGGCCGACCGTCCCGGCGTCGGGCACCACGGTCGCCGAAGAGGAAGAGCAAGCGCCCAACGCTCCGGTAGACAGGCCGCAAAGGAGCCACCCCGCGAACGCTCTCGTTCGCAGGCGCGCGGAGCCCCTCGTCACGCGCGTTACGCGCCCGGTCGTGCTTGGAAAGTTATACCGTCGTTGCATTGGGGTTTGCGTACCTCCGTTCAGAGAGATTCAGAGAAAAGAGCGACTGGAAAATGATGCGACGGGTACTAACGTCCAAGAAGCCGTTGTCCGTCGCGCCGCCACCCCCAGCACCCGCGGTACGTGACGCCGAGCATAGACCGCAGCCGGCGTGCGCGACAACCCCGCGTCTGCACCAAGGAGGATCCGTGACCAAGCGACGATTGGCATCGAAAGCAGCGGGCTCGCGGCCGACGATACGAATGGTTCGAGGCCCTTTCGCGTCCGCCTGCGCGGCGCTGGCTGGGGTGGCCATCGGCGTGCTCCCGGCGTGCAGCAGCTCGAGCGCGGGGCAGGACCCCACGGCGCCCGTGGTCAAGCAATACGCCGCCAATCTCGACGCGAGCTACAAAGATACGGTCACCCAGGTCAAGGCGCTCAAGGTCGCCGTCGACGCGTTCGTCGCCTCGCCGAGCGCAGACGGCCTGGCCGCTTGCCAGCAGGCGTGGCTCGCGGCGCACCAGGCCTACGGGGAGGGCGAATACAGCCGCTTTTACGGAGGTCCGATCGACCAGTCGCAGGGCGCGATGAACGAATGGCCGATCGACGAGAGCTTCATCGACTACACGATTCAAAGCCCTCAAGGCGGCATCATCAACGATCCGATCCATTATCCGCAAATCACCGCGCCCATTCTCGCCACCGCCGACCAGAGAGGGAGTCTCGAGAACCTCTCGACGGGTTTTCACGCCATCGAGTTTCTGCTTTGGGGGCAACGCGTCGATCAGGCGCATGGCCCGGGTGTGAGGCCGTACACGGACTTCGTCGACGGCGGAACGGCAGCGAACCAGGATCGCCGTCGTGTCTACCTGCAAACCGTCACGTCGATGCTGGTCTCCGACATGAGCGGGATGGAATCGCAATGGGACCTGACGAACAGCGCCGGCTACGGGTCGCAGCTCGTGGCGGGCCCGTCGAAGGACGGCCTGACCGCGGCATTTCGCGGCATGTCACAGATGGCGATTTCGGAAGTGCTTTACGAACGCCTTTACGACCCATTCGTCTCGAAAGATCAGAAGGACGAGGCGTCTTGCTTCAGTGAAAGCACCCTGAACGATCTCATCGCGAATTCCCTGGGAATCGAAGACGCGTACCTCGGCCGATACCAGACGCTCGCCGGAGCAACGCTCCAGGGGCCATCGATGTCGGACCTCGTCAAGGCGAAGAACCCGTCGCTCGACACGCAGTTGCGCCAAGAGCTCGCGTCGGTGCGAGCTGCGATCGGGGCGATCCCTCCGCCATTCGACCACGCGGTCTTGGCGCCTGACACCGCCCCGGAGCGGATGGCGGTGAAGGCCGCGGTCGATACGCTGCAACCCCTCCAGGGTCTGTTCGAGCAAGCTGCGAAAACGCTGGGCGTCGTGACCAATCTTTGAGGAGGGCGCGATGCGGCAGTGCTGGTTCCATCTTTTCTCGGTCTCGGCGATGGTGGCGTGCGGGAGCTCGACGTCCAACGCGCCGTCCGTCGATTCGAGCGAAGCCCTGCTCGGCGGAGACGGCACCATCTTCGACAACGGAGACGAGTCGTTCGCCTATCCGGCACGCAACCTCTCGGAGGCGTATCGCGGTCCGTTTCAACTCGGCGATGGCATTTTCAACCGGAATTGGGTGCCGGCGCCTGGTCCGCAAGGCAACGACGGGCTCGGGCCGAGTTACAACGCCGTCTCGTGCTCGACTTGCCACGAAAACAACGGCCGCGGCGCGCCGCCCCAGAGCCCGACGGACCCTTTTCTCGGCTTGCTCCTTCGCTTGAGCATCCCGGGGATGGACGCTCACGGCGGGCCGGCGCCCGAGCCGGCCTATGGCGATCAGCTTCAACCGTACGGCATCTTCGGAGTGCCCGGCGAGGGCACTCCCAAGGTCTCTTACACGGAGATTGCGGGCGCCTATGGCGACGGCCAAGCCTATTCGCTTCGTAAGCCGACCTACTCGATCACGGACCTCGCCTTCGGCCCCCTCGATCCGAGCGTCATGATGTCGCCGCGGTTGGCGCCGCAAACGATCGGACTCGGGCTGCTCGAGGCCATCGACGAGAGCACCATCCTCGGCTTTGCGGCGCAGAACGGAGGCAAGCCCAACCATGTGTGGGATGTGATTCACCAGCAAGTGGCCCTCGGGCGCTTCGGTTGGAAGGCGAACCAACCGAGCGTCGAGCAGCAGGCCATGGGGGCGTCGCGCAACGACATGGGCATCACGGACAGCGCGTTCCCGACCGAGAACTGCCCTCCCCTCCAGACGGCGTGCGGCGCCGCTCCGGCGGCCCTCGACCAGCCGAACCTCGAGGCGTTGCGCGAGACCGGCCTCATCGTGCACGCCTTGGGGCTCGCGGTGCCGGCGCGCCGCAACCTCGAGGACCCTATCGCCCGAAACGGCGAGCGCCTCTTCGCGTCGGCCGGTTGCGCGGCGTGCCACATTCCGAAGACGACGACGGGCACGCTCCCGAATTGGCCCGAGATGTCCAACCAGACGATCCGCCCGTTCACCGACTTGCTTCTCCACGACATGGGTCCGGACTTGGCCGATGGTCGTCCCGACTACGAGGCCAGCGGCAGCGAGTGGCGAACGCCGCCCCTCTGGGGGCTCGGCTTGGTGCAGCCCATCGACGGCTATCTCTTTCTCATGCACGACGGACGGGCCCGGGGCTTCGCCGAGGCCATCCTCTGGCACGGTGGTCAGGCAGAGGCGGCGCGGGAATCATTCCGGACGATGCCCATGGGAGATCGGGCCGCGTTGATCGCGTTTCTCTCGTCCCTCTGACGTCACCCTGACGTCACTCCGACTGGAGTGGCTTCGCGAGCCGCGGCGCACGCTGGAGTTGGCTTGGGGCAGCGTGCCGGCGCTTCTTTACCCGCGGATCTCGGTGAGCATCGCCGCGTAAGCATAGGTCGTCTGCAAGAGGTTCTGCTCGATGAGAGCCCGCTCGTCGGGAGGAAGGGCGTTGACGATCTCCAGCGCCTTCTCGACGTGGTCGACGTCTTCTTCGGTGTGTAGCTTCAGAAAAGCCACGCATTGGCCGCCGTGCGCGGCCGTAACCCGACGGACGATGCCTTGGCCGCAGAGCGGGCCGGTGGCCTCGAGCGGCAAGATGTACCCAAAGAGCGCAACGGGATGGACGTGCTCGACCTTGTAGTACTGCGGCTCGTAGAACATTCGCGTCGAGGGCCGTTCAGGCAGGATCTCAATCGATGAACCGAGCTGTTTGATGTCGTGGAGCGCCAGCTGCTCGTGCTTCTTCTCCTCACCCATGTGCGCCGCGAACCGGTGGTGGAGGGCGTTTCCGCGCTTGTCCATCGCGAACCGCGCTGCCGAGGCGGCGAGAAGCCGCGTCGAATGACGGACGTAGTAGTAGGTTTGCGCGACCCAATCGGTATAGGCCGCGCGCTCTTCCCACGGGAACGCGTGAATGGCGGCGTCGAGCTGGCTGACGCACCGGTCGAGGAGGGGCTTCACGCGCCCCGCTGTCCGGGCTCGCGCCGGGGTCGGAGGGCTTGGACGATGGCCTCGTCGACCGCGCTGGTCGGCGTTCGAACGCAGGAGCTCCGATAGAAAGCGGTGAGATCGACTTCGACGCCGTGGTGAACGGCGTTCTCGAAAATCGGCTTGAAGCCATTCCGGTAGACGACCGAGTTCATCCCGCGGTTGTTGCGCACGGTGCCTACCAGCGCGTCGGCATCCGAGGCGAGGAACCGCTCGATCAGGAGCGCCACCACGACATCCTTGAGACCGCAACCGGACGCGCGGCGCCAGGGTGCCGCCACCGTGAAGTTGCTCGAGATGCACACCTTCGACCCCTCGGCGCACGCAGCGTCGCGCGCGGCCGCAGGCCACACGGAGAAATACGAGTCGTCGCGAAAGACGGGGGAGGACAAATCGACCCACCGAAAGAACGACAAGGCGATGCACTCGTACCCGTGAAAGAGCGCGCCGACCTCGTCTTGGCGGGTGAAGTCGTCCGAAGGAAGGTCACGTGAGCTCTCGAGCTCGAAAAACGCCTGCTTCCAGACATCGCTCCAGCAGCGGTACGCCTCGCCAATCAAGGGGACGTCCGCTGGCCCGACGCTTCGCGGCTCGAGCATGTGGTAGCTCAGGGCGTCGGCCTTGATGACCGCGCGCGGGACGATTTGGCTCGGTTGGTGCCTGGTAGGCGCTTCGGTCGTGGCCGCACCATCGCGGGACTCGCCCCGTCCCATGTTCGTGTAGTCGTGAACCGTAGCTGTCATGTTTGGCCCCTTCGTGGTGGTGTACGTGCTGACGTACGGTCGCCCCTGGGACCAGGTAAGGGGGCGGTCGGCTTTTCTTTACGTCGCCCGCACGAACGTCGCCGCGCGGCTACGCAGCGAAAGGCCGGTGCGCGTGCCCGTGGTATCCCCGAAGGCGGGAGAAAAGCCTACCCATGCTGACCCAGGTAGCCGTCTCCAAGACGCAGCCATCCATCCAGATCATTCTCTGGGAGGACATCTTCGTGGTCATCGACGACGGCAGCGGCTCTCCTCTGGACTACGAAGAGCTTCATCGCCTGATTGTCGAGCAGAGCGCCCTCTACGTCAGCGGGTTGGGCTGCTTGGCGATCATACCAGCGAACGCAAAGCCTCCGTCCGAAGCAGTCCGCAAGGCGTTGAACACGACCCTCGGCGCCGTCCCCCTCCGGTGTATTTGCTGGTGCGTCGAGGGCTCTGGATTTCAGGGGGCCATGGTGCGCGGCGTCCTCACGGGCTTGCGATTCCTCGGTCGTCGCTCTTACCCCACGCACGTCACCGGTGATTTGGAGGAGGCGCTCCGCTGGATGCTGTCGAACCTCGAAGGGGGCGATAGGCGTGCAAAAAGCGCTCCGCTCGCCGCGCAGATGATTCGCAGCAAGCGCAAGATTGGGTTCTTGCGATCCATCTGAAATTGGGCGAGAGCGCGGCTCTCGCGCAAAACGCGTCGCGCGCGCCCCGCCGAACTCGAGCGAAGAAGTCGTGCTGCCATTCCCTTCTACGTTCGGGATGCGTGGTGGGAACGCGGCGGCGAGCGTTCACGTCGACGGCCTCAGAAGTACTGGTCATCGAGGAGGGCGCATTTCGGAAAAATAGGTGGGGATGGCTTGTCGATTTGTTGTCGCGAAGCGCGATCGCCGGCACGACGCTCGTCATTCCGAGGGATTGGCGTTCGCGCGAAGCAAAGTGTCAGCGATGTCCTGTCCAGGACCCCCCGTATGAACGAGAGACGGGCACGTATGAGCGAGAGACGCGCCCGCATGAACGAAAGACGGGCGCGTATGAGCGAGAGACGCGCACGTATGAACGAGAGACGGGCCCGTATGAGCGAGAGACGGGCCCGTATGAGCGAGAGACGCGCCCGCATGAACGAGAGACGCGCATCTATCAGCGTGATGCGCCCCCGCATGAACGAGAGACGCGCACGTATGAGCGGGATGCCCGCCCTTATGAACGAGAGACGGGCAGGTATGAACGAGAGACGGGCGCGTATGAACGAAAGACGTGCCCGCATGAACGAGAGACGGGCACGTATGAACGAAAGACGTGCCCGCATGAACGAGAGACGGGCACGTATGAATTCGAGAGACGCGCACGTATGAACGAGAGACGCGCACGTATGAACGAGAGACGCGCACGTATGAACGAGAGACGCGCACGTATGAACGAGAGACGCGCACGTATGAACGAGAGACGCGCACGCATGAACGAGAGACGGGCAAGTATGAGCGAGAGACGCGCACGCATGAACGAGAGACGCGCATCTATCAGCGTGATGCGCCCCCGCATGAACGAGAGACGCGCCCGCATGAACGAGAGACGGGCACGTATGAGCGGGATGCCCGCCCGCATGAACGAGAGACGCGCATCTATCGGCGTGACGCGCGCCCGCATGAACGAGGGACGGGGCCCCATGAGCGCACGGGGTGGGCGAATGAGCGAAAAACGGGCGCCCGTCGACTCGCTGCGTTCGCCAATCAGCGAGAAGGACGCGGGCCTGAGCGAGAATGGTGCGCGCGCGAGCGAAAGATGCAGGCGAACGCCAACGAGGGACGAGCCGATGAGCGGTGAGGCAAGCGCCGGTCGAAAGCATTCGTTCGCCGAAGCGGCGTCAGAAATTCCGTGTGAGCGGTTGATGCGGCTCACGCCCCCGCCCACTAAGGGGCGTCGAGCCCTCAGCCTCATTGCCCTTCAGGCTTCGGCCGTCGCCGTTCGCTTGCCTTGTTTGCGCAAACCCTTCTTGTGACCGTCGCCGTTCACGCCGTCGACACGAACACCCTTCGAAGGCGATCGCAGCAGATCGTCGGCGATCTTGGCGGCGCGCCCCGTCTTTTCCCAGGTAAACTCGGAGCGACCGAAGTGCCCGTATGCCGCGGTGGCGGTGTAACCGGGAGCTAGAAGCTTCAGCTCGGCGATGAGCGCCTTCGGCCGCATGTCGAAGCTCGAAACGATGTACTTCTCGAGCACCTCGTCGCTCACTTTGCCGGTGCCGAACGTGTTGACGTGCACGCCCACCGGCTGCGCGACGCCGATCGCGTACGCGACCTGGAGCTCGCATCGCTTCGCCACGCCCGAGGCGACGATGTTCTTCGCGACGTAGCGTGCGTAGTAGCAGGCGCTCCGATCGACCTTGCTCG
Source organism: uncultured delta proteobacterium (assembly GCA_963787925.1). Lineage (GTDB taxonomy): Bacteria > Myxococcota_A > Polyangia > Polyangiales > Polyangiaceae > Palsa-1150. The sequence continues at coordinate 240,751 of CAWBEN010000009.1, read as the reverse complement.
GGTCCTTGCCGCTGAACGCGCCGCCTCCGTGGCGACCCATTCCGCCGTACGTGTCGACGATGATTTTGCGGCCCGTGAGACCGCAGTCGCCGAGGGGGCCGCCGATGACGAACCGCCCGGTCGGGTTGACGTGAAGCTTCGTGGCCTTGTCGAAGAGCTTCTTCGGCAGCGACTTCTCGATGACGAGCTCGATGATGGCCTCGCGCAGCTGCTTGTACTTGACCTTCTCCTCGTGCTGCGTGCTGACGACCACGGCGTCGATGCGCACCGGCACGTCGTTCTCGTACTCGAGAGTGACTTGCGTCTTCCCGTCGGGGCGCAAGAAGTCGACGAGCTTCTTCTTGCGGACGGCCGCGAGCTGGCGCGCGAGGTTGTGCGCGTATTGAATGGGCGCCGGCATGAGCTCGGGCGTCTCGTCGGTGGCGTAACCGAACATGAGGCCCTGATCGCCGGCGCCCTGCTCCTTGTGAAGGCCGTCACCCTCGTTCACGCCTTGCGCAATGTCCGGACTCTGGCGCTCGATGGCGGTCAATATCGCACAGGTGTTGCCGTCGAAGCCCATTGCCGAGTCGACGTATCCGATGTCTTTGACCGTTTGGCGCACGACTTGTGGAAAGTCGATTCGAGCCGATGTCGTGATTTCCCCTGCGACGACCACCATTCCCGTTTTTGCGAGCGTCTCGCACGCCACGCGGGCGCGAGGATCTTGCGTCAAAATCGCGTCGAGGATCGCGTCGGACACCTGGTCGCACAGTTTGTCGGGGTGCCCCTCGGTGACGGACTCGGACGTAAATCGATAACGGGACATGCGGTCTCCTTGCGCTCGAGATGTAGTACGACGAAAGTTCGAAATCCAGCGACGCGAGCCGCTGTTCGCGCGGTATCGCGCGAACCTCTGCAGGGCGCGGAGGACGCCGGGGCGGCCCTCACGCGTTCGCGAGCCGGTGCTCGAGCGCGATCTGCGCGCCGGGGCGGGCCGCGATGGCGAGCGTCGCCGGCGGCTCGAACGAAATGGGCTTGTCCGGACCTCCGTTCCGCTCGTAAAAGCGCGCCGCGACGCGCTCGAGGCGCGCGTCTCCGAGCTCCTCCCAGACTCGCCGCCAGGTGCAGGCCTCGCGCATCGCACGCACGAAGGCCTCGGCACTTTTGAAGCCGAGCGTGTGACGCACCAGTGTGTGACGCACCATCACCAGACCCGCCTGCTCGAACATCTCCGCCATCGCTTCGCGCTCGGCCTCGAGGTGCGGGTCGGGCACCGCGCAAGCCGGCTCGACCTCGCGGAGGCATGCGCTCAGCTGTGCGAATGGCTCGTCAGGTTCGCTCGGACCCCACGTGATGACCCCCACCTTGCCGTTGGGCGCCAGCGCCGAGGCCCACGCCCTGAGCGCGTCGAGGCGCGAGGGTTGAGGAAGGCGCGACGAAACCCCTGCGTCGCTGACCGTCCTCACGGAGCTTGCCGTGGCAGGAAGCTGCCAGAGGCCGAAGGCGCAGAGGACGGCGTCCCAGGCCCGGCCGCCCGCGTGCGTCGCGTCGCTCGCGTCGGCCTCGGTGCACTCGATTCGCGCTGCCAGTCGGGCGCGATCGCGCTGCTCGCGGCAGATTCGCGTCATTTCCTGGCTCTTGTCGGTCGCACGCACGAAGCCCGTCTCCCCGACCGCGCGCGCAGCCGCGAGCACCTCCGCGCCCGGGCCGGCGCTCGTCACGAGGACGTGATCGCCCGGGCGAAGCGCCATCTCGCGGACGAGATCCAGATGATACGGGACGAAGCGCGGCACCCATTCCTCGAGGTAGCCCGCTGCGGCGCGGTCCCAGGGCGTTCCCATGGGCTCGAGTGTAAGCGCGGATGCGACCGCCGGAAACAGTCGCGCTCCGCGAGGCGCCGTCGCGCGCCGGCCGACGGCGCGACGGCGCGTGTGACGGCGCCTGCCGCGTGTGAGGTGCCTCGCGTGAGGTGCCTGAGGCGGCCTGTGACGCGACGAGGCGCAAAGAAAGCGCCCCCCAGCACGCCCTAGCCAACGGACGTCCGCAGCGTTAGACACGCAGCAGCCTGCATGCCTACGTCGCTCGAGCACCCCGACCGCTTCGCAGACCGTCACATCGGGCCGGACGAGCAGGAAATTCGCGAGATGCTCGGGGTCGTGGGCGCGAAGTCAGTCGACGAGCTCATCGACCAGACCATTCCGAGCTCGATTCGCCTGCGACGCCCGCTCGACCTTCCTGCCGCCAAGACCGAGCAGGAGCTTCTCGATCTCGCCCGCGCCATCGCCTCGAAAAACGAGGTCTGGCGCTCGCTTCTGGGCATGGGCTACTCCGATTGCATCACGCCGGCCGTCATCCAGCGGAACGTGCTCGAAAATCCGGGCTGGTACACGGCATACACGCCTTACCAGGCCGAGGTGTCGCAAGGCCGGCTCGAGGCTCTTCTCAACTTCCAGACGATGGTGACGGACCTCACCGCCCTCCCCGTCGCAAACGCCTCGCTCCTCGACGAGGCCACGGCCGCGGCCGAAGCGATGCACATGATGGACTCGTTCAAAGGGGCCGAGAACCGCCGCGGCCTCTTCGTCTCCGACGAGTGCCACCCGCAGACCATCGACGTGGTGAAGACGCGGGCCGCCGCGCACGGCATCGACGTCATCGTGGGCGACGCGCGGTCCATCGACCCTTCGCGAGGCCTCTTCGGCGTCCTTCTTCAGTATCCCGCGACCGATGGGGCTCTCGAAGACTGGAGGGGCCTCATCGAGCGCGCGCACGCGGCGGGGGCGCTCGTGACGATGGCCTGCGACCTGCTGGCGCTCACGATGATCGTCCCACCGGGAGAGCTCGGCGCGGACATCGCCGTCGGAAGCGCGCAGCGGTTCGGGGTACCGCTCGGGTACGGCGGGCCCCACGCCGCGTTCTTCGCTTGCAAGTCGGAGCTGCTCCGCCGGCTGCCCGGGCGCATCATCGGCGTCAGCGTCGACTCGCACGGCAAGCCCGCGCTGCGGATGGCGCTTCAGACGCGGGAGCAGCACATCCGCCGCGAGAAGGCGACGAGCAACGTCTGCACGGCGCAAGCGCTCCTCGCCATCGTCGCCAGCATGTACGCGGTTTACCATGGGCCGCACGGCCTTCGCGCGATCGCAGAGCGCGTGCACGCCATCACCGCGGCGCTCGCTCTCGGCCTGCGCAGGCTCGGCGTTCGCACCGTGCACGCCCATTTTTTCGATACGCTTCGCGTCGAGGGGGAGCCGGCCGAAGTCGCGGAATGGCTCCAAAGGGCGCGCGAGCGCAAGATCAACCTCCGACGGATCGACGAGCGCTCCCTCGGCATCGCCCTCGACGAGACGACCTCCCCCGCCGACGCAGACGCGGTGCTCGCCATCTTCGCGTTCGTCAAGGGCCAGAGCGACGAGGACCCGACCTCGTCCGACGAGACGGCGACGTGCGAGGCGCTGGCGAAGGAAGCGTCGCGCGCGGTCGGCGGTTTCGAACGGCGGAGCCCGTTCCTGACCCACCCCGTCTTCCACGCCCACCACTCCGAGACGAAGATGCTCCGCTACCTGCGGACGCTCGAGTCGCGCGACATTTCGCTCGTCCATTCGATGATCCCGCTGGGATCGTGCACGATGAAGCTCAACGCCACCGCCGAGATGATGCCCATCACGTGGTCGCGCTTTTCACGCATTCATCCGTTCGTCCCGTCGGACCAGGCGCTCGGGTACCAGACGGTCGTGAGGCAGCTCGAGGCGATGCTCTCGGCCATCACGGGGTTCCCGGCGATAAGCCTCCAGCCGAACTCCGGTGCGCAAGGGGAGCTCGCGGGCCTGCTCGTCGTGCGCAAATACCACGAGAGCCGCGGCGAGGGTCGCCGCGACGTCTGCCTGATCCCCGCCAGCGCCCACGGGACGAACCCCGCCTCGGCCGCGATGGCCGGCATGCGCGTCGTCGTCGTCGCCTGCGACGAGAAAGGCTACGTAGACCTCGTCGACCTCGAGGCAAAAGCGCGCGAGCACGCCGACAGCCTGGGCGCCTTGATGGTGACCTATCCGTCGACCTACGGCGTGTTCGAAGAGGAAATCGAGCGCATTTGCGCGATTGTTCACGAGCACGGCGGGCAGGTGTACCTCGATGGCGCGAACCTCAACGCGCAGGTGGGGCTCTGCCGGCCCGCCGACGTCGGCGCCGACGTGTGCCACGTGAACCTGCACAAGACGTTCTGCATCCCGCACGGCGGAGGGGGACCCGGCATGGGGCCCATCGGCGTCGCGACCCACCTGGCGCGATTTCTGCCGGGTCACCCCGTGGTGCCCATCGGTGACGCTTCGTCGCCGGCCGGCGACAAGGCGGACAGGGTCGGCGCGGTCAGCGCCGCGCCGTGGGGCAGCGCATCCATTCTTCTCATTTCGTGGGCCTACATTTCGATGATGGGACCCGACGGGTTGAAGCGCGCCACGGAGGTGGCCATCCTGAACGCGAACTTCATCGCCGACCGCTTGCACCCGCACTTTCCTGTTTTCTACCGGGGAAAGCGAGGCCGGGTCGCGCACGAGTGCATCCTGGACACGCGCGGAGTCAAACGGACGGCGGCGGTCGACGTCGAAGACATCGCCAAGCGCCTCATCGACTACGGATTCCACGCGCCGACGATGAGCTTCCCGATCGCCGGGACGCTGATGATCGAGCCGACCGAGAGCGAATCGAAAGGCGAGATCGATAGGCTGTGCAGCGCTCTCATCGCCATTCGCGGCGAAATCCGCGCAGTCGAGGAGGGCCGTCTTCCGCGCGAAGACAACCCGCTGAAGAACGCGCCGCACACGGCGGAGGCCATCGCCTCGAGCGAATGGAGTCACCCGTACACTCGGGAGCAGGCCGTGTTCCCGGCCGCCTGGACGCGCGCGCGCAAGTTCTGGCCCTCGGTCGGGCGCATCAACAACGCCCAGGGCGATCGAAACCTGATTTGCACCTGCCCGCCGGTGGAGGCGTACGCGTCATGACGGAGGCCTCCCTCCGCCCCGCGCCCCCCCTTCGGAGGACGTCGCTCTACGCCGAGCACGTCGCGCTCGGAGCGCGCATCGTTCCATTTGCTGGCTGGGAGATGCCCGTGCAGTACTCCGGAATCGTCGAAGAGCACCACGCCGTCCGCCGGGCAGCTGGGATCTTCGACGTGAGCCACATGGGCGAGCTGCGGCTGCGGGGCGAGTACGCCGCGCACGTCGTCGACTACTTGGTGACGAACGACGCGAAGCGCCTCTCCGACGGGCAGGCGATGTACACGTGCGCCTGCAACGAGCGCGGCACCGTGCTCGACGATCTCATCGTGTACCGCCGCGACCAGCGAGACTGGCTGATCGTGTGCAACGCCTCGAACGTCGGCAAAATGACCGCCGTCGTCGCGAGGGCCGCAAAGGACCATTGCTCGTTCGAGGATCAGAGCGCGTCCACGGCGCTGATCGCGCTCCAGGGACCGCGCGCTTTCGAGGCGCTCGATGCCGTGGGCGACGCCGGGCCAGCGCTTTCGCAGCTCAAGTCATTTCATTTCCGCGACGTCGTCCTCGCGGGGGTGGCATGCACCGTGGCGCGGACGGGCTACACCGGGGAGGACGGCGTGGAGCTCTTTTGCGCCTGGGAGGAGGCACCCGCCCTTTGGCGCGCTCTCCTCGAGGCCGGCGCTCCTTACGGGCTGAAGCCCGTCGGCCTGGGCGCGCGCGACACGCTACGCCTCGAAGCTCGCCTCTCGCTCTACGGAAACGACATCGACGAGACCACGAATCCGATCGAGGCGGGTCTTGGCTGGATCGTCAAGGTGGAGAAGGGCGACTTCATCGGGCGCGCCGCGCTGATCGAGATCAAGGCCCGACCTCTGGCTCGCCGTCTCGTCGGCATCGAGATGATCGGGCGCGGCGTGGCGCGCCATGGCTATCGCCTCCTCGACGAGGCCGGGCACGACGTCGGCCTCTGCACGAGCGGGAGCCCCGGCCCGACGGTGGGCAAGAACATCGCCCTCGGCTACGTGCCGGCGGGGATGTCACAGGTCGGCACGCGACTCTTGGTCGACTGCCGAGGAAAGAACGTCGACGCCGTCGTAGCCAAGACCCCGTTCTACGCGAGAGGAAGAGGACAATGAGCCACGGACCGCCGGCCGATCTCCGGTACACGAAGGATCACGAGTGGGCTCGTACGACTGGCGGTGAGGTCACGGTCGGCATCACGGCGTACGCCGTCGAGCAGCTCGGCGACGTGACGCTCGTCAATCTGGACGTCAAAGTGGGCGACGAAGTCGTCGCCGGCAAGGCGTTCGGCACCATCGAAAGCGTCAAGACGCTGAGCGATCTCTACACTCCAGTGGCGGGCAAGGTCGTCAGGATCAATGACGCGCTCGCGACGAAACCCGAGCTCGTGAACGAAGACTGTTACGGCCGCGCGTGGATGATCGCCGTCGCGCCGAGCGACGCGCACGCCGTCGCCGCGCTGATGGACGCCGAGCGCTACGCCGAGCACGTGAGGTCGTCGGCGCACTGAGCGATTGCGGAATTGGGATCGCTTTCGCGCTCCGATGGCCGCGTTTTCACGGCGAAGCTCGCGATTTTCGTAGCACGTAATTCATAACGCGTGCTACTCGACGGTGCGTTCGAGCCGCGCCGCTGCGCGAATCCGAGGAGAGTGAATGCGCTCCATCCGCCCCGATGCCGGGGCCCTTCACGCGATGGCGCTCGCAGGTCTACTCGCCGCCAAGATCGCGTCCGCGGAGGACCCGAGTCACGGCGTGACCGAGGCTCCGCCGCCGGAGGCGAACGCCGCGACCACACCGCCCGTGCTTCAGACCCGCGCCGAACCCGCCTACCCGCCCGAAGCGCTGCGCGATCACGTCGAAGGGACCGTCTCACTCGAGCTCCAAATCGACGCGAACGGAAGTGTCACGGCTGCGCATGTGCTCGTCCCCGCGGGCCACGGATTCGACGAGGCAGCGCTCGACGCGGCAAAGCAATTCACGTTCACTCCGGCGGCCCGAGCGGGTCGGCCGGTCTCTGCGATCGTCCAGCTGACCTACGAGTTTCACTTGCCGACGGCGCCTCCGCCCTACGCGCCGGGTTCAGCCGCGCAGACTCCGGCGTCCGCCTCCCCCCCTTCCGTGCGCGGAGCGAGCGAGCAGAGGGCGGGCGACCAGTCGACGCTCGTTCTCGCGCAGCGCCCCATCAGTGCGGCCTCATCCTTTGCCGTGCAGGATCGCGAGTTCCAGCTTCGGCCGATCGGTAGCGTCCAGGACATCCTGCGCGTCACGCCAGGGCTCGTCATGGTTCAGCACTCGGGGGGCGGGAAGGCGAATCAATACTTCCTCCGCGGATTCGATGCCGACCACGGAACGGACCTCGCGCTCTCCATCGACGGCGTCCCGATCAACATGCCGAGCCACGCCCACGGACAAGGGTTCGCCGACACGAATTTCATCATTCCAGAGGCCGTCGAGCGACTCGAGATTACCAAAGGCCCCTACTTTGCTTACCAGGGCGACTTCGCCACGGCCGGCGCCGTGAACCTCGTCACCCGAAACGACTTCGAGCACAGCTCGGTCGGTTTCGGCATCAGCGGGTCACCCGGGCACGGCGCATTGGGATACCGCGGGCTGCTCGTCGCAAGCCCCAAATGGGACATGGTCAAAGCGACCTTTGCCGCGGAAGTCGGCCGGCAGAACGGCCCATTCGACAACCCGGAAAATTGGGACAAGTACAAGCTCTTCAACAAGCTCACCTTCGAGCTCACGCCGACGTCGACGCTCTCGATCGCGGAGATGAGCTACGCCGGCAACTGGCACGGTTCCGGGCAGATCCCGGCCCGGGCCGTCGAACAAGGGATCATTACCCGATTTGGATCGATCGATCCCGACGAAGGGGGCGATACGATGCGTCACCAAGTCTACGCGCAATACAGGCTCCGCCCGTCGGATGACAGCGAAATCCGCGCGCTCGCCTACCTCGGAACGTACACATTCAACCTGTTTTCGAACTTCACTTTGTATCGTTACGACCCCGAGAACGGCGACGAGATCGAACAGCAGGACCGACGCGTCTTCTATGGTGCAAAGTCGAGCTATCGCGTCGTTCATCGGGTGGGCGGGATGCGATTCGAGACGACCATCGGCAGTGACGTGCGGAGCGACGACATCCACGAGATGCTCTGGTCCACCGTCCATCGCTTGCAGCTCGCGAACCTCCGCAACGACAGTGTCCGGGAGACGCTGATGGGGGCTTACGCGAGCGAGGCGATCGCACCGTTCGAATGGGCTCGAGTGGTCGTCGGCGCACGCGCAGACCAGCTCGCCTTCTCGGTCGACGACAATTTGCCCAACAGCGCCGACCCCCAAAATCCGCACAGCGGGGTCGACGGTGCCCACCAGATCAGCCCCAAGGCGAGCGCGATCTTGTCGCCACTGCGGCGGAGAGATGCGCAGCTCGACGTCTACTTGAACTGGGGGCACGGCTTTCACTCGAACGACGTCCGCGGCGTTTTTACGAGCCCCGCCGTGACTCCGCTCACGCGCGCCGTTGGTGAGGAGCTCGGCGCCCGGACGCGCCTCTTCGAAAAAATCGACGTCGCCGCCGCCGGGTTTTTGCTCGATCTGGACAACGAGACGACGTGGAATGGAGACGACGGCACGACCAACGTGGGCCACGCCACGCGCCGCTACGGCCTCGAGCTCGAGGGCCGCTACGAGCTCACCCCGTGGCTTGCGGCCGACGGGGCCGTCACCTTCACGCACTCGCAGTTCACGACCGATCACGAGAACGGCGGCGGTCTCGCGCTGGCGCCCAAACAGACGTGGTCCGGAGGGCTCTCCGCCCGCCACGGCCTCGGACCTGGAGTGGGCCGTGCGGGGTTGCGTTTCTACGGCATCGGAGATCGACCGGCGTCCGACGACGGCGCCATCGTGGCGCCTGGATTCACGCAGTTCGACGTCCACGCCGGCTACCGGATGCGCCGCTGGGACGTGGCGCTCGACATCGAGAACCTCTTCAATGGAAGCTACCGGTCTGCACAATTCGACACGGTCAGCCGGTTGCGAACGGATCCCGCGGTAGGGACGCGCGGACTTCCCTCCAACTTCTGTGGCAATGACGGGCGTCTCGTCACAGACGCCGCCGGCGGCTTCGCCGGCTGCGAAGGCGTGAGCTTCACGCCCGCCTACCCGTTCACCGCGCGCCTGATGGCGACGCTCTTTTTGGATTGAGGCGCCCGCCGTGACGCTCGTCCGGCTTGTTCGTTTCGATTGTGCTCCTCGGCGCCTCGAGCGCCATCTGCTCCTGCCGCTCGAAGCGAGACGAGAAGGCTGCGGGATGGATGCGTGGTTCTCCCAAAGCGAGCGGCTATACTTCCGCCGACCCTTTGCCACCCTTCGCTCCAGCGTCTTTCGTTCGCCTCTCGCTGATTGCCGGCGGCCTCACACTAGGCTCGTTCTCGGCCGTGGCCAGTTGTTCGAACGCCTTGCGATCGGGGGCGCCCGCCGATGCGGCGGCACGGCCGGACGTCGAACTGGATACGAGTAGCCATGACGAGCTGCGCCCGTCTTCCTGTCCGCCTCAACCGCACGCGGATCGTTGCTCCGGGGAAGACTCGACGTTCGTGTTCTTTCCTCCGTTGGCGTGCGATCCGTCGGGAAGCGATGGGGGAATGGCCGCCGGCTCCGGCGACGAAGCGAGCGCAGCGGGAGATGGTGCCGCTGCGACGGACCCCTGCGCGGGGGTGACCACGCTCGACGTGTTCTTTTCGGCGCAAGCTTGCCGTGCGTTCGTCGACGCCGAAGCGAGCGCCGACATCGGGGCAGAAACAGACCCCTCGGCACCGGTCATCGATGCGCCGGCCGACGGCGCGATGCTGACCCCAGACGAATGGTCGTTCTTCACCTGGCACCGAACAGTGCGTGACGCGAGACGAGACCCGCTTCGGCGCGCGCTCGATCTCCTCGAGCGGCCCGCGTACGCGGCTTCGTCACTCGGCGGCGACGCTTACGTGCTCGAATTCACACAGGGGTGCGCCGAGGTCATGCGCGTCATGGTCACCGTCACGGGTTGGGCGCCCGATCCGGCGTCGTGGGCCGTTTTGACGTCGCTCACTGGACCCGTAGAGGTGCGGGTCTTTGCGATGCGCTTCGCCGCCGACAAACTCGTGTCGAGGCCCGTCGCAAGCGCGCCAGTCACAATCACCATGCAAAGCGCCAGTGGGGGGTAGACGCGTCAGGGCAGACAGGCCGCACCGCGATCCGCGGTCCACTCGAGCACCGTTGCGCCGACCGTCAGCGTCGGAAGCTGCGACGCCACGGCAGCCGAGAGGTCGCCCGAATCGACGAGCGCATCGGCGACGTCGTGATCGACGGCCCGCAACTGGACGCGGGCCGTGACGCGATCGACCTCGGCTTCTACTCGAACCGTGGCGGTCTGGGTCGCGTGGAGTGGGTCGGCCGTTGCGGGGAGGAGCAAAGACGACCGCGCCGTCACCGCGTTCCACATGAAGAGCGCGGGCACGCCGCGGTCGTCGAAGAGCTGCTCACGAAAGAGCAGGAGCGGAGGACTTGCGCTGGCGGTGACGGCTTCGTCGGGGCGGACTACACCGCTCGAATAGACCACGCCCCCTGCCGCGTAAGCGACGACCTCGAGCCAGGCGCGGCGGTCGTTCGTCGCGCCGCTCGGCCAGGCGTGCCCCACGAGGGCATTCTCGATTGTGACGCTCACTTGAGCCCCGGAGAGGCCCGGGACGACGCAGAGCTTGGACGAAAGGGACGGGTCGATGGTTTGTTGGACCAGGTCGCGCTGGGTCGGTGACGCCGCGCCGAGGTCCACGCCGGGCATGGAATGGCCGTGCAGGCGACGCACGGGCGCGCCGAGGATGTCCGCAGCCGCACCCGTGGTCTCGGGCATGTGGCAGCGCCCGCAGGTGCGCAAGCTCGCGGGCCGGGCGTAACTCGTAGTGCGCCATTCATCGATCGTGCGCTCGACCTCGAGTCCATGACCGTTGGTGACTGCGTGACAGAAGCCGCACAGCGTCGCGGCTTCAGGTCGCTCTCGGTCATGCGCCGGCGAGTAGATGGAAGCGTGGGCCGGAACGGTGACTGGGTCGGCAATCGGGCCGCGCATGACGCCGTCGTCGGCGATGTCAATCGAAGCGCCGTCCGTGCCCACGGCGGTGTGACACACGACGCAGGTCACGCCCCTCAGTGCGCCCGGCAGATGCGCGAGGTTACGCCCGTCGGTCGTAGCGCCCCGTGCGACAGCCAGGGGGGCGTGGCAGCGAACGCAAAAGTCGCCGAGGGCGCCAGCGGTCTCACGCTGCCCTCTGGCGTTCATGGCCACGAAGAGGGGGTCGTCGGCAGCATGGGCGTGCATGCTGAGCGACCACGCCTGATAGTGCCCCGCGTGGCACCCCTTGCAGGAGAGCGGGTCGGCGGGGTCGACGGATGCGCGGTCCGCCTGTCCCGCCGCGCTCCCTTCGGCCCGACCGCAGGCTGCCAGCTCGACGGCCATGGCGGCGCACGCAACCACGAATGCAGCACGGCTCACCCGCCGCAGGCATCGGTCGCGCATGCGTTCGACTCCATCGGGCATTGCGCGACCTGGCAGGCCGCACACGCGGCGCTGGAGGGCGCGGCGCAATCAGCGGAACAGCGCGCCTGCGAACATCGCTCGAGTCCGAAGAGCAAGGCCGACGTCCCTCCGCACGAGCCGACGACGCATCGTTGCCAGCAGGGGTCCACCTGGGGATTCGTCGAGAGCCCGAAGTCGTCGGGGGGGACGGTACCTGGCGGACAGGCGTTCACACACGACAGCGTCTTTGCGCAGCTTGCCGTGCCGGTGCCGAACTCGTCGGGCGAAAGCGCGCACGACTCCGCCCCCGATCCCATCGCCGGATAGTACGCACCGGACAAAACGCACAACTCGTTGACCTGGTCATCGAAGCCCTGCACGACTTCGCCGGTACCCTGGAGATTTTGATACGCGCACGTGAAGCGCACGCGCGAGCCCGCCGCGATGGGAATGACGGACTGGATCGGGAGCGGGCTGGCCGCGTCGAGCGATGCGTAGAATGGTCGCGGGGCGGGCGGGCCGGTGGGTGGATCGAGGAACGCCGATACGATTTGTGCGCGCGCATGAGTGAAAGAAGTCACGCTGACGAAGGTCACGTCATTCGGCACCAGGCAACGCATCGAGGCGCGCGAAGAGGCGCCCGGGGCTATATCGATGAAGGGATCGTCGAAAAAGAAGATACCCGCGGCTGTAGAAATTCCGTCCGTCGTGGTCGTCAGTGCGAGATCGATTCGCGCGTCGAGGTCCTGCGCCCCCGCGTCGAGGAGATGCACCTGAACGAGCAGGACTTCGCCGGCGCGCAGAGGAAGCCCGACGCCTGCTGGAAAGGCGAACGAGCCGCTGCGCGCTTGCGACCCGTAGACTTCACCGCGCATGTGCGCCATGAGGTCCGTCGAGCCAGAGAAGCACTCGGTCGGACCGGCCATTCCGTTCGGGATCGACGGCAGGTCCGTCCGAAAGACGAGGACGTGATGCGTGCCCGACGTCGCCACGTGCGACGCGCTCACCAAGAACGTGTCGATCGCCGACGGGACCAAGTACGAACACACATAGCGATCGCTACCGGCCGCGACGTGCTGCACAATCGTCAAGGACGGACTCGCCGCGGTCGGCTTCGGTGCCGGGTCCCCGGATGTCACGCCAGTAGCCCTTGGCGACGATGAACAACTGGCTACCGCGCCGATGGCGGCCACGGCCGAACGGAGAGCCAGCAAAACGCGCACGGTGTGACGGCAGGGTACTCCCGCACTCGACTTCGGCCTAGACATCCAAAAAGGCGGGGCTTGCCAAATGCGGGAATTGATCCCAGAGTCACTCGTCTGGTCCGATGAGCACGCGTAACCTCGCCCCCTGGCTCCGCGTCGTCCTTGCCGCCCTCGTGTTGGCGCTAGGCAGCGGCGTGGGGCTTCCAGGCATCGTCCGCGCGATGGCGCCGGCACAACAGCATGTGTGCACGTGCGCGAACGGCGGCAATCACGATTCGTGCCCCGTGTGCAACGGCACGGAAAACGTCCGTTCGCGTCACGCGCGAGTCAGCGGCGTACCCTGTGGAGAGCGGCTCATCACGTTCGGCGGCGCGGCCGAGCCCGCCGTAGTCCAGGCTCCCGGCTGCGTCTTCGCTGCCCCCTTCGAGCGAGTCGATTCGGCACACGACATCATGCGCGCGCCCGATACCGTATTTGCGAAGCCGACTACGCCGCCGCCTCGACTCGCCTCCACCTGACGCGAACCCGCTGACCGTGCGCGGCGCCTTTCTGGCCCGTGGCGTGTAGATCACGCATTCGGTGCGGCCGGACCTCGAGGGTCGAGCGCATCCCATGGCCGTGTGGCGAATCACGCATCAGCTCCTCTTCGTACGCCTTGGCGCGAGCGCGGCGCTTTCGACCACGCTGGCGTGCTCGCAAGGCGAGCCCGCGATTCCAACCTCTTCCGGTTGGCCACCGAATATCGATTCCGAAAGCGAGTCCGGCGCAGGGTCAAATCCAGACTCCGCGCCGGAGGATGCGCTGGATACCGGCGGAGACGCAGGCTGTCCCCACGACTTACCGCCAAGCTGCCCGTCGCCGCCGCCAAGCTGGGCGAACGAAGTGCAGGCCATCGTCAGCCAGAGGTGCAACGCTTGCCACGGCGCGGGAGGAATCGAGCAATCCAAGTTCGATTTCTCGACATACGACGGCGTGCATAGGACCTTCGGATCGCTCCTCAGCAACGTGAATAGCTGCCTCATGCCTCCTCCCGATGCGGGAGCACTGACGACTGTCGAACGTCACGCGCTGCTCGGGTGGCTCGTCTGCGCGGCACCGAACAATTGAAACCGCATTGGATGCGGGCTGATTCGAACGACGCGGCGCGACTCGGCCGCAACCTCGTCAAACCTTGGAGACTCGTCCCATGCTTCGCAACCGATTGATTGTTTCGCAACACCTTTCTCGGAGGGCGGCTTGCGCGGCCTTCGTGCTGCTTCCGATCGCCGCCTGCACGTCGGACAACACGGGCGGTGCGCCTGACGGCTCGTCCGACAGCAGCGGCTCCGGCTCGAGCAGCGGCTCCGGCTCGAGCAGCGGCTCCGGCTCGAGCAGCGGCTCCGGCTCGAGCAGCGGCTCCGGCTCGAGCAGCGGCTCGATTCGCGACAGCGGGGCCGAATCGGCGCTCTCCGAAGCGAGCCCGGATGCGTCGACTTGCGGCAGCCCGGGAGCACCGACGCCGGGGCCCAAAGACGACCATTGCTCGCTCCCCGACGGGGGCAGTTCGGTGCAATCGACCAGTCAGGCGAGCTGCACTCCCGACGTGGGCGCGCCCGCCGGAGACGACGGCGGCGGTTGCGCTTACGGGAACACGATGTTCGGCAGCGAGTCGGACGACGACGATTGCAAGTACCATGTGAAATGGTCGTCCACTCCGATTTGCGCGGGCTCGCCCGGGGTCGTCATTACGGCCGTCGTGACGCACAAGACGAGCGACGGCTCACCCGGTCAGCCGTTGATTGGAGCCCACGCCGAAATTGAAGCGTTCACGACGTCGCCTGGTGATTGGGACGCCGCCGCCTTCTGTGACACCATGTCGACCCATCCGAGCCCGAGCGGCGGCCTCGTCCCGCTCACAGAGAGCCCGAGCGGAACGTACACAGGCTCGGTCGTCTTCGACCAACCCGGCCAGTGGACCATGCGCTTCCACTTTTTTCACCAGTGCATCGACGTCCTGCCTGATTCGCCGCACGGACACGCCGCGTACCACGTCACCGTTCCTTAGCTCCTCCCTGTCCTGGCGGGGCGCGATTGCGCGCCGCTTTGACGGCGGATTTCCGCGCCCGTGAGACAATCATGAACTGCTCGGCCTCAGGCTACGCTCTGCCCAAAAGCAATCATTTCAGTCCGAGCGTCGGAAGGAACGCACCGCGGACCCGCGCGCTTGCCTTCGCGCTGGTGCTTGCGAGCGTCGGGCTCGGGTGCAACCGACACGAAGACGTCGCCGGGCTCCCGCCGGAGGCCGGCGCCGCATACCTCTCTCGAGACGAGATGCTCGACCCTCGGGCCTGCCAGGGTTGCCATCCAAACCATTACGTCGATTGGTCGCGCAGCATGCACGCGTACGCGGCCGACGATCCGGTGTTCGTCGCGATGAACCAGCGCGGCCAACGCGAGACGAACGGTCAGCTCGGTACCTTCTGCGTGAAGTGCCACGCGCCCATGGCGGTGCGCGACGGGCAAACGACGGACGGCTTGAACCTTGCGACGCTGCCCCAAAAGTACAAAGGCGTTACCTGCTTCTTCTGCCACAGCGTGGCCTCCGTCGAAGGGACTCACAATGCAGCGCTCGCGCTGTCGGGCGACCTCGCGATGCGGGGCGAGTACTCGAACCCTTTACCGAACGGCGTTCATGCCGCGACGTACTCGACCTTGCATGATCGCGACCGTCTCGACAGCGCGCGGGCTTGCGGGACGTGCCACGACATCGTGGTCGACCAGACGAACGCGTTCATCGAGCGCACGTCGTGCGAATGGTCGCACTCGGCCTTCAACTCCCCTCTCTCGCAGGGCGGGCAGACGTGCGTCCAGTGCCACATGGTCGAGAGCGGCGGCGCCATCGCTCAAGTACCAAACGCCCCGATTCGCAAGTACCATAGCCATGACTTCCCGGGGGTGGACATCGCCCTGGGCGCCAACGACGCGGATGGCGGCACCAAAGCCTCGGTGCAGCAGTTCTTGGCCAGCTCGCTACAAGGCGGCCTCTGCGTGACACAGACCGGCGGCATTCGGGCAATTCTCGACCCCGTGTTTTTGGGTCACGACTGGCCCAGCGGAGCCAGCCAAGACCGCCGCGCGTGGGCGGAGGTGATCGCGTACAGCGGGGGCAAGGTCATTTATCAGAGCGGCGTCGTTCCCGATGGAACGCCGGTCGTCGGCGTGCAGAACGATCCGGACCTGTGGCTTTTGCGCGACCAAATGTTCGATACGCAAGGCAAGCCGGTCGACATGTTTTGGCAGGCCGCAAGCTCGAAATCGAACGCGATACCGGCGCTCGCCACCTTCGACCCACTCGATCCGCGCTTTTACCAGACCCACGTCGAGCAGCTCTATCCGCGCAACGGAGCGACTCCGATGTCTCTGCCGCAGATGCCCGACCGCGTCACGCTCCGGATGCGACTGCAACCCATCGGGCTCGACGTGCTCGACAACCTCGTTGGCACTGGCGATTTGGCCCCAAGCATTCGCGGCGACATGCCTACATTCGACGTTTCGTTCCTGAGCCCGGACGGAGGTATTCAGTCCACGCTCGAGTGGACACCAGCCGGTGCATCACTCAGCTATCGCGACGAGTACGACCAAACGATAGCGAGCTGCGTGGCTACCGATGGCTTCAACGTCGGCGCGACCAAGGTCCGTGCTCCAGCGCTCGCTCCTCCTGCAGATTGTCCCAATCCGGCGTCCTCCGACGACGACGCGGCCGCCGATGCCGCGCCTGTGTTGGACATGCCCGACGCCGCCGCACCCGACGCGTCCGCCGAATGCGACCCCCGATACAATCCCGATAGCATCGAGCCTGGACTCACGAAGGTCGGTAACGCTGGAGCGCTGACGTTCGTTCTCGTGAGCGCCAGCCCGGCGCCGCCGGGTGTAAACTACAATACCTGGATAGTAAAAGTGCTCGACAGCAGCGGTAAGCCTGTCACGGACGCCGTGTTTCCGCAGATCAAGACGTGGATGCCATTGCACGGACACCCTTCGTCCATCGTACCCACGTCCACGTCGAATGGCGACGGAACGTACACCCTCGAGCTTTATCTGTTCATGCCTGGTCTTTGGCAGATCACGCCGACCGTTCAAACTGGTTCCACCAAGGATCAGGCCGTATTCACTTTCTGCGTGGGCGGTTGAGGGTGCCGAGAATCCCGACAGGAGCTCGAACAATGTTCTCTATCGAAGTCATCGTACGACGACTTGGTGCATCTCGGCCCCTGCGAACCTGTACCGCGATTCGCGCCGTCCGGTCCTGGACGCTCGGAGCTCTCGTGGCATCGCTCGGAGTGGGCTGCAGCGCGGCGCCGGCCGCGGCTACCCAAGGGTTCGCCGGGCAGCCGCTTTTGGCCATGCCCTCCAAGGGTGGCCAGTATCGGGTGGCGATTCGCACGTCTCCCCAGCCACCGTCGCGCGGCCAATTGGGCGTCGAGTACACGATAACGTCGACGGAGAGCGCCGCTCCCGCGTCGGGCCTCGCGCTCACCGTAGTGCCCTGGATGCCCGCCATGGGCCACGGAGCGTCCGTCGTGCCTTCAGTGACCGAATCGGCGCCGGGCACCTATGTCGTCACGAACGTCGCGCTGTTCATGCCCGGGCAGTGGGTGCTCCGGACGACCCTGTCGGCGGAGCCAGCCGAAGCCGGGAACGCGACCGATGCAGGCCTGACCAATGATTACGTGGAACCGTCGTTCGCGATTCCATGACGCGATCGCGGCTGTCGGAGCCGCATCCACGCTATGGATCGCAGCGCCCGCGCGAGGTCAGGCGTGCTGCGCCGGCACCGGGGCCGTCACCCCCGGGCGGCTGGCGCTGCACGAGAGGGTGATCGTCGGCGTCCAGGCGAAAGCCGGCGCAGTGCTCGGCTCGTACGACGGCCGCGGTCACTACGTTGCTGCGCCCGCGGGCGCGAACGAGATCGACTTGGAGCAAGACGTATTCGGAGCGGCTCGCTTGCTCGCGCGAGCACAAGTCGCGCTCCTCGTTCCTCTCGTCGAGACGTGGCGCTCCAGTCTCGGCAAGTCCGAGCTCGGGGGAGGCCTCGGCGACATCAACGCGAGCGCACGGTACGACTTCACCCTCGCGGGGGCGTCTCGTGCTCTTCCCGGCCTGGCGGCGCTCGCAGGCGTCACGTTCCCGACGGGGAAGCCGTCCGACGCGTCGGACGTCGGAGTGCTCGCGACCGGCGCCACAGGCATCGGAGCGTATCAGCTCAACGCCGGGATTGCCGTCGAGCAGACGTTTGGGCCCTGGCTCGTCAACGCGACAGGCGTCGTCGCAGAGCGCACTCCGCGCACGGTCGGCAGCGGGCCGAGCGCCGTGCACGAGCATCTGGCTGCGCAAGGCACCTTTCTCGCGGCGGCGGCCTACACGCTCGACAACGACTGGGCGGTCGCGGCGAGCGCCTCTTACGCCTTCGAGGGAAACGCGACCCTCGACGGCGCGGATGCCGCCGGCACGTCCCACCGTCTTCTCACCCTCGGCCTCTCGGGGGTCGTGCCGTTGAGCGATGTCTGGCGGCTGCAGGGCGCCGTCTTCGACAATCCGCCGATCGGGCAGCTGGGCGCGAATCAGCCGGCCGACGCGGGCCTGTCTCTGACGCTCGTTCATTCTGGCATCTGAGAGAGTCGCATGGCGCGGGGGGATTGCGACGCACGACGGACCGTGTCGCCGGCAACGCCGAGGTCAGTGCGCCGGGAGCACGACGCCCGATATCGTCGCGCCGTCCGTCCAAACCAACAGTCCGCCGCCGGTCGCGATCTGAACGAAGCTGCTCGCCGGGGCGAGCGACGTCTCTGCACCGCCAGCGACCGGCTTCGAAACGACGGCCGAGCCCGTCCAGTAGTAGACGTTCGCGGCGTCGGTGGCGAAGGCGCTCGAAGCGAGGTTACTTGCCAGTGTCTGCACCACCGTGCCGGGCGCGGCCTCCAGCGTGCGGTAGAGCGTGTAGGACGTTCCGCCGTCGTTCTGCTCCGACCAATAGGCCCAGCTGCCGTCGACGGCGAGGCTCTGCGCCACCGCGGGCGAGAAGATGTTGGCCGTGTTCGTGGCGATGTCGTCGACATACAAGCCGGCCTGCTGCGAGGTGCCCGAGCCGGTCATGTCGAAGAGCATGTGGGCGCCGTCCGCCGCTGTCTGGGCCAGAAAACGCCCACCCCCTGCCACTCCCGCGCAAGCGCCGGCCTCGCGCCCGTTCACGCGGCAATCGTTGAGAGAGCCCTGCGTCCCCGTGATGTCGACGTAAAAGACATGGGTGGCGGACGCATTGAGCGAGACGGCGCCCACCGAGAGCGCTCCCGAGACGACCGACGTCCCAGAGCCAGCGTAGTCGACCGTCGCCAGGCCGAGGCTCGGTGTAGCGACGCCGAGGTAGGAAAAGGCCACCGTGCTGCCGGCGACGGACAGCTCGGAGCTCACGGCGCCGTTCGTGACGGACGCCGAGGCGAGGGCGATCGCATTCCCTCCGGTCGCGGGGATCTGCTCGATCGCGACGATCCCCGTGTCGGACCAGAACACGCGGGCTCCGTCGGTCGCCAGCTTGGCGACCGAGCCGGTCGTGGGCTGTTGCGCGACGACGTACGGGCCGCAGCTCGATGCCGAGCAGCGGCCTAGCTTGCAGCCATGGCCGCACGCGCCGCAATTGGCCGCGGTGCTCGTCAGGTCGGTCGCGCAAGCGGTCGCTCCCGCGTCGACGCAGTCGCCGAATCCCGGCGCGCAGGCAAAAGTGCATCGGCCGCTCGAGCACCCGATGCTGGAGCTCACGACGTGGCCGCCGGCGAGCGCCGCCGTGCAGTCGTTCGCGCAGGACCCGCAGGCCGTCGCCGCGTCGAGCGCCGTGCAGCCGCCGGCGCAGCGCGTGAGCCCCGCGGCGCAAGCGCCGTCCGCCGAGGAACCTCCGTCCGCCATCGGCGTCGTCGCGTCGGCAAACGACCCGTCTGCGCTCGTCGCGTCGAAGCTGGAGCCCGCGTCCTCGATCCGTGCGTCCGACCCAGGGCCGGGCCCTCTCGCCTCGAGCCCCGCGTCGGCCTCCGACGCTGTGTCTGGCGCCGTCGGCGAGTCCGTTGGGGTGTCGCTCGCCGACCCGTCCGACGCCTGCAGCGTGAAGTCGCCAAGGATTGAAGTGCACCCCGTCGCCGCGACGAGGAAGCCAGCCGCTGCCCACCAGCCTCGGATATCCATCATTCGTCTGCGTCAGGATACCCGGTAGCCGCCACGCGTGCCGATCGGAACCGCTGGCGAGGAGGGCGGGCGCTCGTTCAGACCCCGTCGGCTCGGCGATCGACGGGCTCGGCACCGACCCCGACGCCTGCGCCGGGCGCGGTCCGCTCGGGGCCCTGCATCAAGACCATCAGCGCTCCGCCGAGAATGAGCGCTCCGCCTAGAGCGGACCGCGCGCCCAGCTTCTCACCCAAGAAGGCAGCGCCGATCAGCACGGCGACGAGCGGCTCGAGGAGCGTCAAGGTCGAAGCGTGTGCGGCAGGCATCCGCCGAAGGCCCCAGACGAACGCAAGCCCGGCGAGCCCACCCGGCCCTACCGACACCGCCAAGAGGAGCACGACCGCCCGCCGGTCGACCGCCGCCCAAGCGGATGGCGGGACGACCGCCGCGAGCAAGGCCGTCGCGACGAGCCCGTGCCAGAACATGGCTTCGCTCGTCGAGTACCAAGGGGCGACGAGCTTGTTGCCGATCACCGTCGCCGCGTAACACACGGCGCTCGCCGTCCCGAGCGCGGCGCTGACGAGAACGGCCCCCATCACCGGAGGGCCGCTCCATCGGGCCAGCATGATGACGAGCCCGAAGAACGACAGGATGGCCGCGAAGACCGTGCGCGGAGCCATTTTTTCGCCAAGAACGTGGGGCGCCGTCAGGGCGACGAACACCGGCATCAAGTAGTGGGTCACCACGGCCTCGGCGACGGTGCGCTTGTAGGCGGCGAAGAAGAGCAGGACGTTGAGCGCGTCGGAGACCCCGAGCCCGATCAGCCACCCGCGCGCGCGGCGGGGGGCCCGAGCGGCGCTCGGGTCGCGCCACATCGCCGCCGCCGACACGAGCGTGATGACCGCCATCACGACGGCCGTTTCGAGGGTGCTGGGCAGCGCGCCGACCGCCTCGATCCTCCGGAGAAAGAGCGGCCACATCCCCCAGCTGCTTGCGGCGACCGCGATGCAAGCGTAAGGCGCCGCGCGAAGAAGGCGGCGGCTCAAGGCATCGCCAGCTTCTTGAGGCTGGCGACGAGCTGCAACGCCTCGAGCGGGGTCAAGCGGTCCACGTCGACGGCGCGCAAGATGTCGAGCGCCGGTTGCGCGACGGAGGCGGCGGGCGCCCGGTGCTCGAAGAGGCCAAGCTGGGGACGCGCCGCGCGCGATCGGGCGTGGAGCGGCGAAGGCGCGCCGCTCGGGAGGGTGAGCCCTTGCTCGAGCTCGTCGAGCAGCGCGCGGGCACGCACGAGCACCGGCTCGGGTACACCGGCGAGGCGGGCGCAGGCGACGCCGTAGCTCCGCGAGGCCGCGCCGCGCTGGAGCTTGTGGAGAAAGACCACCTCCCCCTCGTGCTCGCGCGCGCTGACGCTCCAATTTTCGCAAGTGACCGCGCGCTGGGCGCCGAGCTCCGTCAGCTCGTGGTAGTGCGTCGCGAACATCGCGCGGCACGCGATGGCGTCGTGCAGGTGCTCGGCGACGGCCCACGCGATGGCAAGACCGTCGTACGTGCTCGTACCGCGCCCGATTTCGTCCAGAACGACGAGCGACCGCCGCGTCGCCTGCCGGAGCACGTTCGCCGTCTCCTTCATCTCCACCATGAAGGTGCTCTCGCCGCGCGACAGGTTGTCGCTCGCCCCGACGCGCGTGAGGACACGGTCGACGACGCCGATGCGCGCGACCCGCGCGGGCACGAAGGCGCCCATCTGCGCGAGGATGACGGCGATTGCCGTCTGGCGCATCAGCGTCGACTTTCCCGCCATGTTCGGTCCGGTGACGAGCCAGAGCCGCGGACGATCGTCGCCGACACCGAGCGACACGTCGTTCGGCACGAAGCGGCCGGCGGCTGCGAGCCTCTCGACGACCGGATGGCGAGCGTCGTCGAGGACGAGCTCCAGCGAATCGTCGATGAGCGGCCTGACCCAGTCGTCTCGGTGGGCCACCTCGGCGAGCGCGGAAGCCACGTCCCAAGTCGCCAGACGCGCGGCGATCGCGCGCAGGCGCTGCGCATGACCGGACAAGTCGCGGACGAGCGACGCGAAGAGCTCGGCTTCGCGGCCGGCCGAGCGATCTTCGGCGTGGGCGAGCTTGTCCGCGAGGTCGTCGAGCGCCTCGCACGTGAAGCGCTCGCCGCTGGCGACCGTCTGCTTGCGCCGCCACTCGGCGGGAGCCTTCACGAGCTGGCTCTTGGTGACCTCGATGTACCAGCCGAAGACGCGCGTGTAGCGGAGCTTCAAGCTCGCGATCGCAGAGGACTCGCGAAGGCGCGCCTCGAGCTCCACCATCAAGCGCTGGCCTCCGCGCATCAGGTCGCGCGCCTCGTCGAGGCGTGCGTCGAATCCGTCCCGGATGACGCCCCCGTCGGTCGCGCGGACGGGAGGGTCGTCCGCGAGACCGCGCGCAAGGAGATCGTGAAGGTCGGCGCAAGCGTCTATCCGCTCGGCTCCGTCACAGGCGCCTAGAACCTCCCGAGAGGAAGGCTCCGGACACCGTGCGAGCGTCTCGCCGAGCGCGGGAATCGCCGCGAGCGACTTGCGCAGCGCGAGGAGGTCGCGGGGGGCGGCTCGGTCGAGCGCGAGCTTGACGGCGAGGCGCTCGATGTCGCCGATCTCGCCGAGCCGCCCTCGCAGCTCGACACGCATCGCCGGGTGCGCGACGAAGAGCTCGACGGCGTCGTGACGGCGCCGGATTTCGGCGACGTTCGTCAGCGGCGCGAGCAGCCTGCGGCGAAGCAGGCGCGCGCCCGCCGCCGTGCGCGTGGCGTCGATTTGCCCGAGCAGGGATCCGCGCTCGGTCCCGTCGGCGGAGCGAACGAGCTCGAGGTGCTGCTGCGTCGATTCGTCCAGCACCAGCGTCTCGCCGAGCGCGTAGAACGCGAGGCGGGCGACGGGGACCGGGCGGCCGGCCTCGCAAGCGCGCGCCATCGCCAGGCAGCGCGCGGCTGCGCGGCGGGCCACGCTCGAGGCGCACGAGCGGCGTCCTTCGCCTGCCCCTAGCTGCGCGTCGAGGAGAGCGTCTGCGGCCGCTTCGTCGAGCACGTCTTCGACCCGGCGTTGGACGACGCGCGCTCGCGACTGCGCGAGCGGCAAAGAGACGCCGGTCGCCGCCGGGCCGACCAACACCTCGCGCGGATCGAGCCGCACGAGCTCGGACACGGCACCGTCCACGTCGGCGGCCTCGCAGGCCGCGAGCTCGCCCGTCGAGAGGTCGAGCGCGGCGATCCCGAACGGCGCGGCCACCTGGCCCTGGCCCGGAGGCGGCGCAGCGGGGACGGCGGCGCGCTCGACGGCGACGAGATAGCAGTTCTGGCGCGCGTCGAGCGCGGAGTCGTCGTAGGCGATGGCGGGCGTGACGACGCGGACGACTTCGCGCGGGACGAGCCCTTTCACCTTCGAGGGGTCGGCCATCTGTTCGCAGATGGCCACTTTGAAGCCCTGCTCGAGGAGCCGCTGCACGTAGCCGCTGGCCGCGTGGTGCGGGACCCCGGCCATGGGTATCTCGTCGTCCGCGCCCTTGTTGCGAGCCGTCAGCGTCAGATCGAGCGCGCGGGCGGCCACGACCGCGTCTTCGTAGAAGAGCTCGTAAAAGTCGCCCATCCGAAAAAAGAGGAGCGAGTCCGGGTGGGCGGCTTTCGCTCCGAGGTACTGACGCATGACGGGCGTCTGCGAAGCCTTCGACATCGAAGCCGGTGGTACGACAGGAGGCCCGCGCGGTCTACGCCCGCGCTATGCTCGTCTCCGTCCCATGAGCCCATCCGGCGGCGCCTCGGCGGCGAAGAGGCGAGCTCTCGCGCGAACGAGACCGCTCGGACGCGGTCACAGTCAGGAGACGCTGAAGCTCGGCGTCGTCCGCCGCCCGATGACGGACATCTACCATTTCCTGCTCACGTCGCCGTGGTGGGTGCTCTTCGGGTTGATGCTGCTCTCTTACATGGGCGCGAACGCGCTCTTCGCGCTGGTTTATCTGCTGGGCGGCGGCGTCGAGAACGCCCGCCCCGGGAGCTTCGCCGACGCTTACTTCTTCAGCGTGCAGACGATGGCCACCATCGGGTACGGCAAGATGACGCCCGAGTCCGTCCTCGCGAACGTCGTCGTCACCGTCGAGGCGCTCTTCGGGCTCGTCGGCCTCGCGCTCGCGACGGGGCTCATGTTTTCGAAATTTTCGCAGCCGCGCGCACGGGTGATTTTCAGCAAGCACGCGGTCGTTTCGGTGCGCGACGGTGTCCATTCGCTCATGGTGCGCTTGGCCAACGAGCGGAGGACGGGGCTCGTCGAGGCGCAGCTGCGGGTCGTTCTCGTGCGCGACGAGATCACCATCGAAGGCGAGTCGGTGCGCCGATTCCACACGCTCGCGCTCACCCGATCGTCGAACGCGGTCTTTGCGCTCTCGTGGACGGCCATTCATCCCATCGACGAGACGAGCCCGCTCTACGGCGAGACCCCGGCCTCACTGGAGAGGTCACGGGCCGACCTCGTGGCCTCGCTGGTCGGGATCGAGGAGGCGACGGCGCAGACCGTTCACGCGCGCTTTGCCTGGAAGTCGACGGAGATCCTGTTCGGATATCGGTTCGCCGACATTCTCGTGCACCTGCCGGACGGCCGCCGGGCCCTCGACTACACACTCTTCGACGACGTCCAGCCGGTAACGCCCGCCGCGTGAGGCGTGCACGCCGCTCGTGATGTCGGGTCAGAAGTATGGCGTGTGAGCGAACGTCAGCGTGTTCAAGTCGATGAGAATGAGACCCTGCGCCTCGCCATCGACCACTGCAAGCTGGCCGAGCGAGTTGACGAAGCGCATCGACTGGGGGCTCACCGGGGTGGCGGTCGTGGACTGCGACAGCGACACCGTGACCGGCGAGAAGCCCGAGCGCATCTGGAACTTCCAGACGAAATCGCGCGTCGAGAGCGTGTGATCACCGGTCGCGGCGGGCATGCCGCAACCGGCCCACATCACGAACGAGAACATCGGATTTCGCATGGCGAGCGGACTGTTGCGATCGATCGGCGGGGGCACCATCGCAGCGCTGCAGTTCGCCGGGTCGGCCCAGGGCACGTCGAAAGTCCGCGCGTTGAGGAGAGTGTCGTGAGAGTCGCAAGAGGGGACGCAGGCCGCCCCCGTCGAGCCCTGGGCCGCGGCCGCCGGATTGGGAGGGCCCGCGGCGCGCACGTGGTGGAGCAGACCGACGTTCGTGGCGCCGATGGTCACCCACTCACCCCCCGTCCGCACCTTGAACGCGGCCTGGTGATGAAAGCAGCAGCGAGCCCGCTCGAGCGGAACCGCGTTGCTCGGATCGGAGCCGACGACAGAGCGGTTGCTCGTCCTCTCGGTGGGCCCGTCCCAGCCGAACCGACCGACGACCAGGTGGTCGTCGAACGCGTTCAGGATGGGAAAATCCCGAGCGAGGTAGAGATTGGGGTTCGACCCCGGCGCGCCGAACGACTGCTGGCAGCTGTCATAGCGGGCCTGCGCACGCCCGGCGGCGCTCGCCACGTCGCCCGCGTCGACCAGCGACGAATCGTAGGCCCAGCAGTCGGTCTGCGCCGCGGCATCCGACGCCGCGGTCGGCGCGCTCCAGTAAGCGTCCGTCGAGGGGAGCAAGTCGTCGGTGATCTCGACGTAGTCCGCGGTCCACTCGGGAAGCGACGCCACGGTCGACGTCAGCGCCATCGGCGAGAACGTCAACGCCTCCACGGCCCGCGTGGCACGCAGGCGGCCGATGCTCGCGTCTTCGATGCCGCGCGAGCAGAAGCTCGCTCCGGGGGACAAGAGCTGGAGCGTCTGAAATCGGTCCGACGACGCCATGTCGGCCTTGATGCCCGACACCGTCGGCAGCGCGCCTTCGTAGGTGACCGTCCAGTCTTGATCCTGGTGCGCCGTGGGATCGTCGTAGGAAATGCGTAGCGCCGGGGGAGTTGCGAGCGTGGCCCCCGCGTCGGGACCGCCCGTCGGCGCAATCACCGGGTTCGAGGCGGTGCGTTTGCTCGGATCCGGCTCGGCCGTCGGCTGCACGTACGTCGGGTCGATGAACCCCGCCGGCAGCGCGGTCGGCAGCATCAAGGCGGGCGTCGTCGTGATACCCAAAGGAACGGGCGCCCCGTTGAAGTCGAAGAGCTCAGGCGCGCCGATCACGTTCGGCACGTGGATGCCGGAGTTCGGATCGTTCAAGAGCAGGAAGGCCGACCGGGGTCGGTGCGGCGCCGATACTGGAAAGAACGACTCGAGCGTCACCGCTGCGGCCGTGCTCACGCTCGAGAACGTGCTGGGCGCATGGTACGGGTCGAGATCGGTCGGGTCTCCGGCGGGCTCCGGCAAGTCGAGCAGGCCGGTCCTTCCGACCGCGTCGGGCCTCTCTCCGAGGCTGGGATCGGCGGCGCGCATCGGGTCGGGCCGCCGGCACGGAGCGTCCCAATCGTCGACGTCGATCGTCACCATGTTTCCGTTCGACAGGGTCGCGAACGCGAAGACGCCGCGAAGCCGGAATGGGAAATTTTCGACACTCGCCTGGGGCTGGATGGTGCTTGCCTTGTCGGCCCGGTAGTTCGCGCCCGGATCGAGGATGTTGCCCATCGCGTCGTAAGCGTGCGGGTTCGGATTGCAGAGAAGGCCCGTGTACTGATGCAACGTGTCGGTCGCCGACGCCAGAGGCCAGTCGTGCCGGACGAACGCCACCGCCGCGACCGGCGCCGCGAACGTGAGGCGGTCACGTGGGGCGAGCGGATTGAGCTCCGCGTGGGGCCGAAGAAGGGGGGTCTGCGGGAGCGCCATGGGATCGGTGATGTCGAAGACCATCAGCGAGCCGTTGCCCGAATCAATCGCGTAGAGATACGTTTTGTAGTCGTGCGTCGTCGGACTGATGGCGATGCTCCCGACAAGCACACGACGCGCCGTGTCGGCGAAGCTCGTGGCGAGCAGCGGCTGACGCTCGACGGGGCTCGCCGGATCGCGGAGATCGAAGACGTGAATCAACGGCAGCGCGCCGTCCGCGACGTAAAGGAAAGGAACGTCGCTCCGTAGGGCGATCGACGTCGGGTGTGGCTCTGCGGGGAGATCGAACGGGAACGGAATCGCCGCGCCGTCATCCGGCGACGAGCCCCCCGTCCCGGCGTCGTTCGAGGCGCCGGCATCCGCCACGTCGGCGTCGCCCGGCGCGCCGGCATCGGCAGAGGCGGCCGCGAGAGGCGCGAGACAGCTCGGCGAAGGGCCCGGAGGCGGCTCCTGCGCGGCGAGATCCCCCGCGTCGGCGTAGGGCACGCCGTCTGGCCAGGATGGCCCGGGCGTCCACGAGGCGGGCAACGTCCCGGACAGAATCGCGGCTCCGAGCTGAGGGCACGGGTCGAGCGTACCCCTCGCAACGGAAGCCGCGCCCGGCGGGGCCCCCTCTGGATTGGCTGCGTTCAAGAACGGCGACGCGTCGATCGTGACGAGACGGGCCTTCTGCGCTCCCGAAGCGCGCAGAAGGGCGACGACGAAGTACCGCGCCCCGGACGACCCGCCCTCGCCCTGCGACGTGGTCGGGACGATGGCGAGCGCTTCGGGTGGTTGCGCCAGGCCACACGTAAAGAGGTCGGTCAGCGCCAGGGGAGGGGGCGGCTGCGCGCCCGTCGAGTCGCCCAGCAAGCGGCTGTTCGGAATGCCGTATAGGGCCGTGCTGTTCGGATTCGCGCTCGACACGAACGTCAGCTGGCCGTCGGGCGTCACCGTCACGTCCGTCGGCGTCGCCCCGACGGGAATGAAATTGATTCCCGGCGTCGACCGATCTTCGTCGACCACGGCGCCTGCCGTCAGATCGACGACCGCGAGCTGGCCCCGATTCGTCTGCGTCACCACGGCGTACAAATGGTTCGGCAGCGGGCCTCCGGAGGTGTTCGCCGCTACTTGCGCGCAGTCGGCCTCCACGGTCGGAACGGGACTAGCCAGGGCCACGCCGTTGGCGTCATTGACCTTCAGGCAGACGACGTCGACCTTTTGTGCCTGCTGAAATGTTCGCACCGAGACGGCCGTCGGCGTCTGGGCGCAACTCGACATCGTGGCCGCCGAGCCCACCAAGGCCACGGCGGCGAGCCCGCCGACGACCTGCATCCGTACCCGCATCATTGTCCCTTCGGCTTGGTCGGCTGCCCGAGCGTGAAGACGACACTCTCGAAAGTGGCGGGGCTCGCGCTCTGGTTGAGATCGATCATTTGGACGTACGATTGCGTGAAGCTCGCGACGTAGGCGAAGCGATACGAGAGGGGGGCGACCGCGGAATCGCCCACGAGCTCGGGAGGCGGAATGTCGCCCAGCTGGAACGGGTCGAACGCCATCGCGAACGGACCTTGACCGACGTTGATGATGTTCTCGACGGCTTGCGCTTCGGGATCGTAGACGACGACCTGGCTCGACTCGAAGCAGACGATGAAGACGCGAAGCGAGTAACCGCCGCGCGCGTCGACGATCGGTGCCAGATACACGCGGGAGGGGCCGTTCGGGAGGGGAACGTTCTTCGTGATGACGAGCCTGTCGGGGTCGTAAGGCGAGTCGCTCGAATTGGTCGCGCCGGTGGCGCGGACCGCCTCGCTGGGCAGCGGCTCTCCTATCTCGCCGACGACGAGCGCTGGAGGGGTTCGGCTCGCGAAGAAGACGCGCGCGGGAAGCCGCGCGCAGGCGCGCAGGGTCGCCCTGCTGGCGAGCGTGCCACCCGCGCGCTTCTTGCAAACCAGCCTTGGGGTCGGATCGATCACGATCCCGCGCGAATCGGTGCCGCCGGCGTTGGCCGTCAGCGCATAGACCGCCTCTTTTTGAAGGAACGGGCGGTGGAGCGACGACCCATCGTCGCTGTAGTAACGGAGCAAATCGATCTCGGGCGCGTCGTGGGTCGTCTCGAGGAAAGCGGGATGCACGCACGGGAGCGCGGTCGCGGAGTCGGAGGAGCAGGCGTCGGAGTCGTGAGGAACGACCGCGATGCCGTTGCCCCCCGTCGGCAGACCGTCGAGCACGAACTGCATCGCCGGGGCAGTGGACGCCTGGGCCGCCGCGGGCGGGGGCACCTGGCGAGGAGGTAACCCCGTCGTCAAGAGAGAAGTCTTCGTGTCGGTCTGGTGCGTCACGGCGATGGCCGTGCCGTCTTCCGTCTGGGCCATGCCGAACGGCTCGCCGGGCAGCGTGAGATTGCGGGTGTTGTGGTCCTCGTTCGGATTGTTGCCGGCCTGATGGCTCGCGTTGCAGCGGCCGTCGATGCGCACGCCGCAGTCGAACGTGCCGTCGGCATTCAGGTCCGCCCAGGTCAGCGTCGCGTCGCCTCGCACGGGGACGAACAGGCGCCGCGTTCCGTCGGCGGATCCGTCGAGCGTCGCATTCGAAAGCTGAAGGTCGATCGCGAACGCGCCTATGACAGCGGAGTCCTGGAAGTATGCCCTCGAGTCGACGGGTGGCGCACAGGACTGGCCGAGAGGAAACCCGATGGGGGGAACGCTGACGCACCCGGCCGGAGGGGCGGCGCCGAGAAGCTTCAGGGCTGGCCTCGGCTTCGAGCCGTCGAGGTTCCATGCGACGAGAGCGGCTGCGTCGCTGCGGAGCCTCGCGAGGTCGTAGCTCTGCAGTGTCCCGCCATTCCACTGGAGATCGAAGTCGGAGTTCACCGCGTAGAGCCACTTCCCGTCTGCAGCGACGGTGAGCCCTACCGGGAAATAAAATGAAGTGGGAGGCGGGGACGTGCCGACACTCGCCGAGTAGCATGCGGGCGCCGCGACCCCGAAGACGGCGGCGCCGAGCAGAATTTGCCCGGCCCGCAAGAGAAGCGCCATGACGGCGCGAGACTAGTCACGGCCAACGCGAGTGTCGAGCGAACGTCGCTGCACGCCGGGCGTGCCCGCGCGAGAGCTTTCGGGAAGAGGCGAAGTGACCTCTCAAATGACGTCGTCGTTCGCGAGATCGATTACGATGACTCCGCGCTCCCGCTTCTCCTCGGGGGCCGGGGGCACCCGCGGAGCCGGTCGATCGATCGGAAGCTCGACGCGGGGCTGCTGGGGCAGAGCACGCTCCTGCTCTTCGCGCCGGCGGATCTGCTCGATGATAAACGGAGGCAACATCGTGGACCTCCCTTCGGAGGAGAACATCGGGGTACCATCGTCTTGCAAGACGACCGGGGAGCCCGCGGACTACGAATCGCGCCACTGCTCCCTTCTTTCCAACGTAGCAACGCCGATGCCATGGTCAAGGTCTCGGCGCCGAGCGAGGAGCTCCAACCGGCGTGACCGAACGCGTCGGCTACGATGCCGGGCCGTGCCTCCAGTCCCTCACGCGCTCCGACACGCGGCCATCGACCGCCGCCGCCGCGCGGTTTCTCGTGTGTTCGCTCGTGTGTTCGTCCATGGCGCGTGCCAGGTGCTTTGCGCGATCTCTTGGCCTCCCTGGACGCACTGTCCGAGTTACTGTTCGGGCTACGCCTGCCCGAGTTACGCCGCGCGTGACGGCGCGGGCTCGGCTCTGGCCTCGCCTTTCGATCCACACGGTCCAGATTGGGAGGGCCTTTCCGAGCTCGTCGCGATGGCCGAGAGGGAGCTCGGCCCGGAGCGGGTCGTTTTGACTGACGCGCTCGACTTCGGCAGTCTCAAGCGGGAAGACGGCGTCTTGCTCGTTCATCCCGAGCGCGTCCTCGATGTCGACGAGCTCTCCTCGTTCATGCGCGCGGGCGGGCGCGTCGTCCTCCTCGACGACTACGGTACGGGCGACGACCTCCTCGTGCGATACGGGATCCGGCGCGTCCCCCTCCCTGCGCGCCCACTAGAGAGGCTCCGGGGCAATCCGGCCCTCGCCGTCGCCCAGCCCGCGAGCGCTCACCCCCTCGTACGCGACGTGTCGAGGGTTGTGACGAATCATGCGACGGGGGTCGACCAGCCGTCGCTTTCTCCGCTTCTCGTCGTGCACGGGGAGGGCGAGTCAGACGTTCTTCTCGCGATGGCCGGCTCGGTCTCGCTCGGGAGGCTGGCGGTGGTCGGCGACGCGTCGATCGCAATCAATGCGATGCTGCGCTACCCGGGCAACAGAGCCTTTTCGCTCGCGCTCGTGCGCTACGCCACGGAGGACGACGCGTGGGGATCGCGGGGCGGGAAGCTCTATGTCCTCGTCAACGACTTTCGAACGAACGGCTCCTTCGGGGGTGGGCGCGCCGCCTCGCCGGCCATGGCCGTCGCCGGCGACGCACGGCGCAAGGTGGTCGCGTTGCTCGACACGCTGCGCCGTGAGGGAGCGCCGCCTTCCGCACTGTATGTCGTCGCGCTCGGGTTGGCTCTCGGCGTCGTCGTCTGGACCAGTGCGCACGCCGGCAAGTCGCACCGCCCTCGGCCTCTTCGCTTCGCCCGCCCCACGCGCCTGGTCGCGCAAGGGGGAGTCGCCGGCCACGCCGCCGTTCTGGGCGCGCCGGGGACATCGCGCGTTCTCGCCGTGCTCGAGCTGAAGAGCGCGCTCGAAGAGGAGCTCGCGACGCGCCTCGGTCTCGACCGGGCGCCGCCAAACGACGAGCTCATCGCCAAAGTTCGGGCGGCGGGACTGCTCGACGCGGAGGGGATGCGCGCGCTCTCGGCGCTCCTCGCCCGCCTCGCCCGGATCGAGATGCAGCTCGTGCGGCGCCAGAGCGCGAAGCCGCGCATCGGCGACGCCGACGTCGCCGCGGTGGCCGCGCGCGTGCGCGATCTGCTCGCGATGGCCGAAGCCGCCGCCTCGAAGGCAGGTCGGCTGGACGACACGGTTCCGCGGCTCTGATTCGGCCGCGGGCGGGCGAGCGGGGACCCGCTGGCGTGCTCGCGTGATACAGTGCCCATGCAGGCCTGACGTGACCGCCGCCGTTGCGAACGAGAATCGCCGCCGCTCGCGGACGCCTGGACGATTTGCGACGCGAGGTGGGCCGCGTGTACGTCGGCTCGTCCCGCCCGGTGGAGACGCTGCTCTTCTCGTTGCTCGCGCGCGGGCACGCCCTCCTCGAGGGCGTGCCGGGAGTCGCCAAGACGACCCTCGTCAAGGCGTTCGCGACCGCGCTCGGGTGCACGTCACGACGCATTCAATTCACTCCCGACCTCCTGCCCGCCGACATCACCGGGACGTACGTCCTTTCACCGCGTGATGGCACGTTCGCGCTGCGGGCCGGCCCCATTTTCGCGAACGTCGTCCTCGCGGACGAGATCAATCGGGCGCCGGCCAAGACGCAGAGTGCCCTCTTGGAGGCGATGCAAGAGCGCCAGGTCACCATCGAGGGCGATCGCTTCGAGCTCCCCTTGCCCTTTCTCGTGCTCGCGACTCAGAATCCGATCGACCTCGAGGGCACCTACCCGCTGCCCGAGGCGCAGATCGACCGTTTCTTGGTCCGCGTGGCGATGGGCTATCCGACCGCAAGGGACGAGGCGCAGATGCTCAAGACGCACGGGGTCGATCCGCCGGTCGCTCGCGAGGTCCTCAGCGCGCAAGACGTGGCGCAGCTCCAAGCCCTCGCGTCGCGCGTCTTCGTGGACGATGACCTCCTCGACTACGCCGTCGCGATTACCTCGTTCACGCGCGCCCACGCGCGCGTGGTGCTCGGCGCCAGCCCGCGCGCGAGCCTGGGCCTGATTCAGGCTGCCAAGGCCTGCGCGATGATAGCGGGGCGTCCGTTCGTCTCCCCGGACGACGTGCGCGCAGTGGCGCCCGCCGTCCTCGCTCATCGGATCGTGTTGACGGCCGATGCCGAGGGCGAACGAAGGGCGCAGGAGCGGGTCATCGAGGAGGCCCTCGCGAAGACCAGCTATCGCCGAGGGGTGCGGGCGTTGTGAGTCGATCGCCGCGGTGGTCCGAGCTCCTTCCGTGGAAAGCCAGAGCGGCTACGGCGGGTCGGGGACGGGCAAGGGCACGTTCGAGAGAGAGACCAGGTCGTCCCCGCTTGCCGAGCGGTGGAGCGCTCGCGTGAAGTAAGCTCTCCCCGTGCAGCTCCACCCCACGCGCGCCACGTTCCACGTCGCGATCGCCGGCGCAGGGCTCGTCGCGCTGGGTGCGGCGGCGCGCCTCGCCCCGGTCGTCGCGTTCGGGGGCGCCATGCTGCTGGCGGTGGCAGTCGGGCGCGCCCTCGCCCTCGTTTCCGTGACGCGGCTTCGGACGGCGGGGTTCGAAATGGTGTGGACGGCGGCGGCGCGCGTGCACCGCGTTTCGCGCGGCGGTTCCATCGTGCTCGAGGGTGAGCTCCGCAATCGCGGCGGCGAAGCGGTGCGGGGCGTGGCGCTCCGACCGCTCGCGTCCAGCATGCTCGCCGCCGAGATCGAGCCGAAGACGCTCGACCTGCCGGCCGGCGCACGAGCTCGCATCGAAGTGACCGTGCGCGCGCCGCGCGTCGGACGGTGGGGCGTGCACGGAGTCGCGCTGGAGGTGCGCGGTACACCCCTCGGAAGCGAAGGGATGTACGAGGTGCCGCTCCTCTTCGCGAATCCGCTGGGCCTCGAGGTCGTCCCTCCGAGCCTGGCCGCGTTCATCGGCTCTCCTCGCGGAGGACGCGCTCGGCGGGCCGCCCTCGCCGGACACGGCGGGCCTGCGGGCCCGCTCTCGGGCGCGGGGGACGAGCTGCGCGAGCTGCGTGACCATGCGCCCGGCGACGCGTTCAAGCGAATCGCCTGGAAGGCGAGCGCTCGGCGGGGGCGCCTCCTCGTTCGCGACATGCAGCCCGAGCAGCGCGAGACGGTGTGGCTCCTCGTCGACGCGTCCGTCGACCTCTGGGCGGGCGAGCTCGGCGAGGCGCCGCTCGACCGTGTGATGGACGACGTGGCGGCGGTGGCCAGCACCCATCTGCGCCGGGGCGACCGTGTCGGGCTCGCGGTGTCTGCGTCGCGTGTCCTCGCGTGGCTCGTCCCGGACCAGGGAGTCGCGCACGCCGCAGTCATAGCGGCCGCGCTGGCCGCCGCCTCGAGCTGCATCGACGCCGATCGATCGCAGCTCGACGAGAGCGGCGTGGCGCAACGCGTGGTCGAGCACGCACGGCCGCTCGACCCGGCGGGGCTCGTCGATCTGGCGAGAAACGACCTCGACGCCTTGATGCGGAGCGCAGACCAGCTCCGCGCGCGGGCCCCGTTCGCGGCCCAGCTCCCGTTCGCGGCCACCCCGCGTGAGCAGGCACTGCGCCAGTACCTGGCGGCGTTTGGAATGGAGTCGCCGCCGCGGATCGTCGGGGAACGGGAGACCGCCGAGGCGACGTTGGCGATCGTCCTCGAAAGGCTGGCGCGCGAACGGCCGCGCGCGACCACAGCGCACGTTTGGGCCCCCCCACCCATCCGGACCGAAGCGACGGCGAAGGCGATCGCGACGTTGCGCGCGCACCGGTTCCACTTGCGCTGGAGCGTTCCGCCGTTCGACGCGGGCCTCGGGCGCGAGCTCGGACGGCGGAGTCCGGTGGCCGACGTCGTCGACGAAGCCGTCCGACGGCGAGCGCGCGCGATGAGGGTCCGCGGCGAGCGCCTGTTGCGAAGCCTGGGGGTGCGTGTGGTGGTGACCCGCGCCGCCACGAGCGCGCCGCCCCTGCCCGCCGGCGCTGCCCGGTCGCGCGACTCGGGCGGCGAGGGCCCGCCGTGAGCTCGCAGGATCCTCGCGCGGTGCTGCGTGCGGCGGGCCTCCGCCCCAAGCGCGGGTTCGGGCAGAACTTCTTGGTCGCCGAGCCCATCGCGCGCGCCATCGCTGTGGCGTGCGTCCCGGACGATCAAGTGGGCAGGGCGCGCGTCGTCGAGATTGGCGCGGGGACGGGCGCGCTCACGCGCTGGCTCGCGGAACGCGCGCTCTCGGTCGTCGCCATCGAGCGCGATCGCGATCTCGTGCCGCTGCTCGACCGAGCTCTCGCGGGAACGTGCGCGCGTGTGCTCGAGGCCGACGCCCAGTCGGTCGATCTCGCCGCATTGCTCGGCGAGGCGAGCTGCGATTCGCCGCGCGTTCTCTGCGGCAACCTGCCCTATGCCCTCACCGGGCCCCTTCTGCGGCGCGCCGTCGAGCATGCCGGCGACCTCGAGCGGGTCGTCTTCATGGTGCAGCAGGAAGTCGCGAGCCGCCTTGGCGCTAGCCGCGGGACGAAGGAATGGGGCGCGCTGACCGTCTTCGTGCGGGCTGCCTTCGACGTGCGCCGCGTGCTTCGCGCGTCACCGGGCGCGTTCCACCCGCCGCCCGACGTGACGAGCGCCGTCGTCGAGCTCTTGCCTCTCCGGCCGCCCCGAGCAAAGGAGACGGCCCGCTTTCGTGCGCTCGTTCGGGGCGCCTTCGAGCAGCGAAGGAAGACCCTTCGCAACGCGTGGTCGCGGGTCGAATGCGACGGATCGATGCTCGAGCGCGCCGCCGCCCGAGCAGGCGTCCCCCTGGAGGCGCGCGGCGAGTCGCTCGATGTCGAGTCGTTCGCGCGAATGGCGGATGCGCTCGAGGAGCTCAGCGTTTGCCGTTGAGCTGCGCGAGCGCCGTTTGCGCATCGACACGATCCGGCGAGCTCGCCGGGGCGATCTCGAGAAACCGTCTGTAGTGCTCGATCGCATCCGCCTTGCGGCCGGTCTTTCGCAGGGCTTCGCCGGTCAAGAACTCGAGCGGCGCAAGCCACCCGGGGCGCTGCTCGGCCTTTTCGGCCGTGCTGGCCGCGGCGAGGAGGAACGGGAGCGCCGCGCCGACGTTTCCGTGCTCGGCGAGAAGCTTGCCGTATTTGTAATGCCAATAGGGGTGCCTCGTCTCCGCCGTGGGGGCTCGGCCGTCTCCGGCGATGGCCTTCACCCACTCCGACATCGCGCCGGCCTCGTCGTTACGGTCTTGGTAACACTCGGCGATCGTTGCGTGTGCCTCGTAGCGCGAGGGCCGTAGCTCGAGGGCCCTCTTCTCGTCTTTGACCGCGTCCTCGATCGCGCCCTCCATGCGTTCGAGGACGCCCTTTTGCCAGAACGCCTCCGCGTTGAGGTTGTCGAGAGCCAGCGCTTTGTCGACCTCGTCGCGCGCGAGCTCGAGCTGCGCCGGCGTCGCCTCGTTCGCCGCCCATGCGACGTACACGTGGTATTCGGCGCGATTGCCGTCGAGATCGACCGCCCGCTTCAAATTGCGCAGGGCCTCGATGTTTTGCGGCGGCCCCTGGAGCATGAGCGCACGCCCCAGATAGTGGTGGGCCTCCGCGCTCGTGGGCCGCTTCTCCAGCACCTTGCGCAACATGGGAATGGCGCTCTCCGGCCGTCCTATGGCGACGTACGCGCTGCCGACACGCAGCTGCAGGTCGGGATCGTCGGGAGCCTTGGCGAGTGCCCCTTTGAATTGATCGATCGCCTTCTCGACGTCCCCCGACTCCTCGAACAGGAGACCACGCTCGAGAGAGAGGCCAGGGTAGTCCTTGTCTACGGCCGCCACCCTGTCGAGCTCCGCCGAGGCCTCGTCGAATTTTCGGATTTTGCGCAGGGCCACGCCCAGGCGGAAGTGCGCTCCGGCGTCATGGGGATCCTTCGCGATCGCCGATTTGTAGTACGCGATCGATTTGTCGTAGTCGCCCTGCAGCCCCGACATGTCGCCGAACGCGCGGTCGAGCGCGGCGGAGGCCGGCAGCTTGGCCCTTGCCTCGTCGAGCACCACGCGGGCCTCTGCCCATTGGCCCCCCGACGACAGGAGCTCCGACATCGCCACGTAAGGGAGCACGGCGTCGCGTCGCGTCGGGTCGACCAAGCCAATCGCAGCCCGCAGCACGGTGGCGGCGCCGTCTTTGTCGCCGAGGTGCTGCTGAACCTTCCCGAGCAACACCAGGATCCCGATGTCCTTCGGGAATCGCTGTCGGGCCGCGACGAGCTGCTGTTTCGCGTCCCCCAGCCTCTCGAGCGCAATCTTGGCTTCCGCGTCGTTGGCAATCGTCTCCGGCGACGAGGGATCGATCTGCAGCGCGGTTTCGAAGCGGGCAAGTGCTTCGGTGAATCGCCCTTCGTTCAGAAGCAGCCGACCCTGGCCGTTCAGCGCTTCGACGTTTCGAGGGTCGAGCTTCACCGCCTCGCCGAACGCGTCTCGCGCGTCACTCGAGCCGCCCCGCTCGAGACTCACTCTCGCTCTCAGCGCGTAAGCGCTCGACAGCTCGTTCGGCGAGGCCTTGGGTCGCGCCGGCCCCTCCAGCACAGTGGCGAGGTCTTTGAGCGCCTGGCCATCGTCCGAGGGTGAGCTCTTGAGCCGTGCCCGGGCACGAAGCGTCAGCGCGCCCGGATGAAGCGCGGACGTAGCGAGCGTCGCCTCGACCTCCTTTCTCACTTCAGCCAAGTCCTCGAGCAAGTCGCGCGACCGCGCCCGCCCGAAGTGGGCCCGCGCGTCGTTCGACGTCGCGAGCGCGCGGTCGAAAGCCGACAGGGCCGCGGCGCCGTCCCTGCTCGCGAGCTCGATTTCGCCACGCAACAGCGAAATCTCGAGCTGAATGGGATCTCCGGTGTCGCGCTGCCGCGCCGCCTCCAGATCCTTGCGCGCCTTGTCGAGGTCACCCTCCGCCGCGGCTTGGGCAGCCAGCGCCACGTCCCGGTAGGTCACCGCCTCGTCGGGCGGCAGGGCCGCCAAGAGCTGCTTGCCTCGGGAGGCGCGCGCCGTGTCCGGGCCAAACCGGACCGCCATGGCGAAGTCGACGAGCGCGGCGTAAGCGGCGAGTGGCTTTGCTCGGGAATTTCGACGCTGGGCCGCCGCGGCGGACTCCACCGCCTCGCGCGCGGCGTCGTACGTGTCGACGCCCAGCGCCCGCTCGGTGTCGGCCATCGTCGCGGCCATCGTCCGCCGGTAGTCGTTTGCGTGGACGAGGTCTTCCAGCGCAAGGTAACCGTAGGCGCCGTAGGGCGTCAGCTGCAGCGCGGCACCGCCCAACAACCCCGAAACGAGCGCGAGGCCAGCCAGGCGCCTGCCCACCGACATCTTCCTCGCGGCCAGAGCGGGCCGTGGCCTCGCAATGCGCGCGGAGGCGGCGGCCTGCGGCTCCACCGACCGCGGCATGACCGCTTCGCTGGGCTCCGGCGGCGCGGGCGATGCGGACGCGCCGGCCATGGCCTCTTCCGCGCGGTTCGCGATCGGCGACTGGGTCTCGCCGAATTGAACCTCCCCGAAGGACATCCCCACGCCAGTTGCTTCGGGGCGGACCGCAGCAGGCTTGAGCGAGGCTTTGCTGGGGCTAGGCTTCTCGTCGAGCTCGAGATTGCCGAAGTCGTTCGAATCGGTCGAGCTCGGGACGGGGTTCGCGCGGCGCGAGGGGACGACCACCGACTCGCGCGGCAGCTCGAGCTCCCCGAAGGTCCCGATGGGGTCACGCGGCTCCTCGAAGGTTGGTGCTCCCAGGCCCGCTTGCGCGCGCCCTGCTCCGAGCACCGCAGGGGGAGGGAGCGAAGGCGAATGCCGGTCTTCGGCCGACGGGGCGAAGACGGACTCGGACGCCATCGGCAAATCAATTTCGCCGAAGCTGCGAGCCGGCGGACGCAACGTACCGGGCGAGCCAGGAGCGTTCGTGGGAAACGTGGGCTGGGACGCCGCGATCGACGGCAGGCTCGCAGACACCATTGGGAGCGCCGCCGAAGGGACCGGCAAATCCGTCAAGACCGACGGAAGGTCCGCTAGCTCGACGCCCTTCGACGCGGCGTCGGGCCGATGGATGGCCGCGTTCGCGTCCGGCAGGTTGGACTCTCGAGCGTTCGGAAGATCGGACAACGCCGCCGGAAGATCGAGCTCGAACGACGGAATGGACGGGGCGACCGGCTTCGGCGACTCGGGCCTTGCCGCCGGAAGAGCCGCGACGACCGCAGGCAAGTCGAGCTCACGATCGACCGCTACCTGCGCGTGCAGGGGGTCGTCGGGTTGCCCCAGCGTAGGGGCTGCCGGCGCCTTGGGAGCGGATGGCTTGTGCGTCGGCAGCCCTGGCGCGATGACCGGAAGATTGGACTCGTCGAGCGAGCCCAGCGCTGCGGGGAAGTCCGACGGCAGCGGCGTCCGTGAAGGCCCTGGCGATGGCGGCTCTGGGCGCGGCGGCCGGAGCGATGCGACGGGCGGCGGCGGCGGCGCAATGCCGGCCATGGTCGGTTGCGCCGTCCGGGGGCTCGGCGCGCGTGCGGGCCCCCCCGCGAGCGCATTGGTGACGACGAACGAGTGCCCACATTTGGGGCACCGCATCTTTAGCCCCGCTGGGGGCACGCGCCGTTCGTCGATCTGGTACGGCGCCTTGCACGACTCGCACTCCACTTTGAGCATCGCGCCTGACGACAGTAACACGCGCTCAGCTGGCGACGCGATTCTTGCCGGCGCGCTTGGCGCGATACATTGCTTGGTCCGCCGCCTTGAACAGTGACTCGGCGTCCACCCCGTCACCTGGGATCGTCGCCACTCCGCAGCTCAGGCCGGGGTGCAAGCGCACGCCGTCTTTCTCGTACACGTGACCCGCCACTGCGACGCGGAGCACCTCGGCCATCGCCAACGCGCCCGCCTTGTTTACCCCCGACAGGGCGGCCGCGAACTCGTCCCCTCCGAATCGCGTCGCGAAAG
Source organism: uncultured delta proteobacterium (assembly GCA_963787925.1). Taxonomy (GTDB): domain Bacteria; phylum Myxococcota_A; class Polyangia; order Polyangiales; family Polyangiaceae; genus Palsa-1150. The sequence goes on along the minus strand of CAWBEN010000009.1, from coordinate 201,295 downwards.
CACGACCGCGCGCCTCTTTTTCGATGACCCGTCCGATGACGTGCCCAGCCTCCCCGATGACGAAGGCGCCCATCAGGTGACCATGTGTGTCATTGATTTCCTTGACGCCGTCCATATCCATCACGATCACGCTCAAGGACTGGACGTCTCCTGCGAGGACGGCAGCGACGCTCGAGGCGAGCTGTGTGTCGAAGCGCCGCTTCACCCACAAGCCGCTCAGATCGTCGATCGAAAGCAAGCGCTCCAACTCGGCCGCCTGGGCGTCGCGCAGCGCGTCCTGCTGAAGCTCGAGGACGGTGGTGCCGAGAAAGACGTGGCTGCCCGGCTTGAGGAGCGAGCCGTCGCAGCCGTGACCGTCGACGAGCGTGCCGTTCGTGCTCCCCAAATCCACGACGACCCACTCGCCATTGCCCCAATCTTCGATCCGCGCGTGGCGCCACGAGACGTTTTCATCGTGGAGAGGCAGCTCGCACGACGGATCGCGACCGACTTCGACCGACCGCTCCAACACGGCACGCGCGCCGACGTCTGGCCCGAGGACGACGACGAGGGACGGAGCAACGGCCTTGCGTAGCTCGCGCTGCAGCGCCTCTCGCAGGCTATTCGAATCGTCGTCGAACGGTTTCGTTCGCATCGCGCCGCGAGGCGCGCGCGGCTTCGCATCCTCGGACATGCGACCCACGGTAACACATGGTCGCTGCCCCACTGGAGCGAGCCGCGCAGTGAGCCGCGCTCCCGTGACCCGCGCTGCTATTGTGGGCTGCCGTGATCGATCCGAATGCCTCGTACAACGTTCAGCTGGACGCGCGCGCGGCTGCCCTGGGGACGCTCTGTGTGCACGGCCGCGAGGCGGCCCCCTCGGATCGAGGCGCTCTCTCGGCGTCAGTCGGCGTCGGCGCTCCGCTCGAGGTGCCTATCGTCTTGTCGAGCGCCTTTGCCTTCGCGGACGCCGACACGGCCGCGGCTGCCTTTCTCGGTCAGAACGAGGCCTACATTTATGGTCGCTGGAAAAATCCGACGGTGCACGCGCTCGAGGCGCAACTCGCCGCTTTGGAAGGGACCGAAGACGCCTGCGCCACCGCCAGCGGGATGGCCGCCATCAGCGGTGCCGTGCTCACTTTTTGCGCGCAGGGGGATCACGTCGTGGCGCCCCGGTCGATGTATGCCGAGAGCGCCCGTCTGTTGCGCGAACGGCTGCCGCGACTCGGCATCGAGACGACGTTCGTCGATGCCGAGACTGCAGGCGCATACGAAGCCGCGCTGAGACCGACCACGCGCCTCCTCTACGTCGAGACGCCCGCGAACCCTACCCTGGCCCTGACGGACATCGCCGCGGTGGTCGCGCTGGCGCGCGATCGTGGGCTCGTCACGGTCGCTGACAACACGTTCGCGACGCCCTTCGCGCAAACGCCGCACGCGCTCGGAATCGATCTGGTCGTGCATTCGATGACGAAGGCGTTCGGCGGTCACGGCGACGCGATGGGAGGGTGCGCCTGCGGAGACCGCACGCGGGTTTCGGCCTTCCGCGAATCGACGGTCAAAGGCTTCGGCGGAGTGGTCTCCCCTTTTACGGCATTCCTCGTAGCGCGGGGCATTGGCACGTTGGCGGTGCGTCAACGTCAACAGTGCGCATCCGCTGCCGTGCTGGCCGAGCGGCTCGCCGCTCACCCGCGGGTCGCCGTCGTGCACCACCCCTCGCTCCGTTCGGACCCTGGCCACCTGCTCGCTTGTCGCCAGATGCACGCGTTTGGCGCGTTGCTCTCCTTCGAGCTGCGCGGGGCCGGCGAACGCGACGGCGCGCTGGCGGCCGGACGAAGGCTAGTCGACAACGTCCAAACCATCGCCCATGCGGTCAGCCTCGGCGACGTTCGAAGCTTGATGGTTCATCCCGCTTCGACGACGCACGTGACGATGCCGGCCGCCGCCCGCGCGGCCGCGAACATCAGCGACGGCCTGGTGCGCCTCAGCGTTGGCGTCGAGTCGACGGAAGATCTCTGGGAGGACTTGCGAGCGGCGCTGGAACGATGAATATGGCCGCTCGCGAGGGGGCGTTTCCGCCGCCGAGACGCGCCCCCGGGCTGCCCGTTCTGCGCTCGGCGTGCTAACGGTCTCCTCCCTCTTGTTCGATCGTCTCGTCGTCGTCGGCGCGCGGCAGCACAACCTGAAGAACGTCAGTCTCAGTTTCCCCGCGGCAAGATCGTGGTCTTCACCGGGCCCGAGCGGCTCGGGCAAGTCGTCGCTCGCCTTCGACACGATCTACGCCGAGGGGCAGCGCCGCTACGTCGAGTCGCTCAGCGCCTACGCGCGGCAGTTCCTCGAGCAGCTCGCCAAGCCCGACGTCGAGCGCATCGAGGGGCTCTCGCCCGGCCATCGCCATCGAGCAGCGCCCGCTCTCGAAGTCGCCGCGCTCGACCGTCGGCACCGTCACCGAGATCGCCGACTACCTGCGCCTCCTCTACGCGCGCGTCGGCGTCCCGCACTGCCCGAGCTGCGGCAAGCGCATCGAGGCGCAGACGGTGCAGCAGATCGTCGACCGCGTCCTCGCGTCTGCCCGAAGGCACGCGCTCAGCGCTGCTCGCGCCCATCGCCCGCGCGCGCAAGGGCGAGCTCAAGCTCGAGCTCGAGCGCCTGCGCCGCGAGGGCTTCGTGCGCGCGCGCATCGACGGCTCGGTCGTCGACCTCGGCGACGAGCTCGAGCTCGACCGAGCGCAAGATGCACGACCTCGACGTGGTCGTCGATCGCCTCGTGCTGAAGGACGGGCTCAAGGGCGCGCCTCACCGACAGCGTCGAGCTCGCGCTCAAGCTCGGCGAGGGCCGCTTGCTCGTCCAGGCAGGCGACGAGGAGCCGTTCTGGATGAGCGAGCGCTTCGCCTGCGTCGACTGCGGCATCTCGCTGCCGCCGATCGAGCCGCGCATGTTCTCGTTCAACGGCCCGCACGGCGCGTGTCCGGCGTGCGACGGCCTCGGCGCGCGCGACGTCGTCGATCCCGAGCGCGTGCGTCGGCGATCCGCGCCGCACGCTGCGCGAAGGCGTGGTGCTCGCGTGGGGTCGGCGCGGCAGCGTCGCGCTCGCGACGGAGCTCGCGCGCGCCGTCGAGGCGCTCGGCGTCAGCCCCGACGTCGCCTGGTCGAAGCTCCCCGAGCGACAACGGGCCGCCATCCTGTTCGGAAGCGGCCGGCGTGCCGTGCGACGTCGGACGCGCCGCCGAAGCGCAAGCGGCGCAAGCCGGACGGCGCGCGCAAGACGAGCAAGCGGCTACGAGGGCATCGTCCCGCGCCTCGAGCAGCGCGTCGCCGCACTGGCCGACGGCCGCGGCGACGAGCGACAGGACGACGATCCCGACGCCGAGCGAGGGCGGCATCGGCGACGACGAGCTCGGCCGCTTCCTCGTCACGCGCACCTGCGACGCCTGCAAGGGCAAGCGCCTCCGCCCCGAGGCGCTCGCGGTGAAGCTCGGCGAGAAGGACATCGCCGAGGTCGGCGCGATGCCGCTCCGCCACGTGCGCAGCTTCGTCGAGGCGCTCGGGCGGCGAAGAGACGGCGCAGCCGTTCGGTCCGCGCGAGCGCGCCATCGCCGAGCCGCTCCTCAAGGCCGTCGCCGCGCGCCTCGGCTTCCTCATCGACGTCGGGCTCGACTACCTCACGCTCGACCGCAGCGCGCAGACGCTCTCGTCGGGCGAAGGCCAGCGCATCCGCCTCGCCACGCAGATCGGCGCGGCGCTCGTCGGCGTCCTCTACGTGCTCGACGAGCCGTGCGTCGGCCTCCACGCGCGCGACAACGCGCGCCTCATCGAAGCGCAGGCGCGGCTCCGCGACCTCGGCAACACCGTCATCGTCGTCGAGCACGATCGCGAGGCGATCCTCGCCGCCGATCACGTCGTCGACATGGGCCCCGGCGCGGGCGTGCACGGCGGGCGAGATCGTCGCCCAGGGCACGCCCGCACGAGCTCATGGCGAACCCGGCAGTCGATCACCGGACCGTGGCTCGAGCGGCAAGCAGGCAGCTGCCCGTCCCGACGCAAGCGCAAGGCGCGCACGCAAGGCGCGTCGTCCGCGTCGTCGGCGCGCGCGCGCACAACCTGCGAGAACGTCACCGCCGAGATCCCGCTCGGCCTCTTCACGTGCGTCACCGGCGTGTGCGGGTAGCGGCAAATCGAGCCTCATCGTCGACACGCTCCTCCCCGCCGCGCGCGCGAAGCTCTACAACGCGACGGCGCCGGTCGGCGAGTGCGACCGCGTCGAGGGCCTCGAGCACATCGACAAGGTCGTCTCGATCGACCAGGCGCCGATCGGCCGCACGCCGCGCTCGAACCCGGCGACGTACACCGGCGTCTTCGCGCTCCTCCGCGAGCTCTACGCGGGCCTGCCCGACGCGCGCGCGCGCGGCTACAAGGCGGGGCGCTTCTCGTTCAACGTGAAAGGCGGCCGCTGCGAGGCTTGCCAGGGCGACGGCGTCCTCCGCGTCGAGATGCACTTTCTGCCGGACATCTTCGTCACCTGCGACACGTGCGGCGGCCGCCGCTACAACCGCGAGACGCTCGAAGTCGAAGTACCGCGGCCTCTCGATCGCCGACGCGCTCGACGTCACCGTCGAGCAGGCGCTCGAGCTGTTCGACGCGATCCCGCGCATCGCGCGACCGGCTCGAGGCGCTCCGCAAGGTCGGCCTCGGCTACCTATCGCTCGGCCAGCCCGCGACGACGCTCTCGGGCGGCGAAGCGCAGCGCGTGAAGCTCGCGCGCGAGCTCGCGCGCAAGGCGACCGGCCGCACGCTCTACGTCCTCGACGAGCCGACGACGGGCCTGCACTTCGCCGACATCGAAGTGCTCCTGACGGCGCTGACGGATCTGCGCGACCAGGGCAACACGGTCCTCGTCATCGAGCACAACCTCGACGTCGTCGCGTGCGCCGACTGGGTCATCGACCTCGGCCCCGAAGGCGGCGAGGCGGGCGGCGAGATCGTCGCCGTCGGCACGCCCGAGCAGATCGTGGCATGCGAGCGGTCGCACACGGGCCGCTACCTGCGGGACGTGCTGGTCAGGAGCGCGACGAGCTCGAAGACGGCTGCTCGAGGGTGAGCCCTCGCCCGAGGTTGCTGCGGCGAGGCCCACCGGGCTACGAGTAGTCCTTCTCCATTCGCTCCTGATCCTCTTTGCAGCGGATGCAGAGCGTCGTCTCGGGTCGCGCCTCGAGGCGCTTCACGGAGATCTCTTCGCCGCACTCCTCGCAAATGCCGAAAGTTCCCTCGTCGATCTTTTCCAGCGCCTTCTCGATCTTGTCGAGGAAGCTCTTTTCGCGGCCGCGCAGGCGGAAAGTGAACGACTGAAGGTACTCGCTCGACGCGAGATCCATCTCGTCGGGCAAGTCGTCCGTGTCGAGCGCCATGTCCTGCTCGAGCGTCTGCTTGGCCTTCTTGAGGATCTCGTCGCGCTTTTCGGTGAGTAGCGTCCTGAACTTCTTGAGCGTGGCCTTGTTCACTCGGTCGCTCCACTTCGTGGAGCTCCCTCATGGACCTCCACGGACTCCGTCCAGCGGACTGGACTCCGTCCGTTCCGGTTCACTCGGTGAGCTTCGTTGTACGGTTGAACTGGATGGTCGTCGGTTCCTTGCAAGCAAGCAAGTCCCGTCCCCTCGCAAGGGCCGGGCACATTAAACACCGCGACGCCGGCCGTCAATGCCGAAGCCCAGTTGCCGCCGCGGCACGCCGACCACGCTGATTTTTCTCGTGGACGCGTGGCCCGCCGCAGCTTTGGTGCTTTCGCTGCAAAAGCCCAAGGGGTATCGGTCGAAAGGTGACCGACACCGCGCTCCGCATCGGCATCGACGAAAACGGATTGGGCCCACGGCTCGGACCGCTCGTCGTCACGGCCGTCTCCGCCCACACGTCGGGTGGCGGGCACGTCCGTGCCGAGAGGCGGCCGACGGGGGCGATGCGGGCGCGCCTGGGCGATTCGAAGCGCCTCGTCGCTTATGGCGACAGCGCGCTCGGCGAAGCGTGGGCCCGCGCGATCGCGCGCCGAATGGGCGTCGGCGAGCCGCCGGGGCCGGAGGCTCTCGTCCACGCCCTGTCCCTCGATGGCGCCGCGGCGCTCCGCGCCCCCTGTCCTACCGACCACGTCGACCAGTGCTGGGGCACTGCTGACGAGGCCTTCGTCGCCGAGCCCACCCTCGTGGCTGCCGTCGAGCGCGACCTCTCCAGGCTCGAGAGCCAGGGCGTCGCAGTGCACCACGCCGCGTGCGTCGTCACATGCGCCTTGCGACTGAACGAAGGCGTCGCGCGCGGGCTCACGCGCTTTCACCTCGACTTGCACGCGATGGAGCGGCTCGCCCTCGATACGCGCGCGCGAGCAGGCGTCGACGTGATCGCCACGTGCGGGAAGGTGGGGGGCTTCGATCGGTATGCAACCGCGTTCGGACCCATGAATGGGCGACTTCACTCCGTCGCGGCGGAGGGGCGCGCACGAAGCGAGTACGCGGTGCCAGGTCTCGGTCGCATCGCCTTCGTCCGTGACGCAGACGATTCGCACCTCCTCGTGTGCATGGCTTCGCTCGTCGGCAAGTGGGTGCGCGACATGCTCATGGCGCGCATCGTCCGTTACCACCGTGTCGTCGATCCCGAGCTGCCGGATGCGAGCGGCTACCACGACCCGGTGACGCGGCGGTTCGTGGATGCGACGCGGCTCGCGCGGAAGCGTCGCGCGTTGCCTGATGACTGTTTCGAGCGGCGAGCATTGGGCACCGAGGTCCGGTCGCTTGCCTAACCGCGAGGTCACCGCGGCGCAGACGCTGGCTGGGCCAGCCACGCGCCCAGCTTCTGGAGCTTCTCGTCTCTCGTCAGCCTGAGGGCCACCTGCTTTTCGCTCGGCGTCAACGGGCTCAGGACGAGCTCCTCGTCGCCCACTCCTGCGACGAGGCTGCCCTTGCGGCTGATCACGTATTCGGCCTTCGCGCGATCGGGGGCCTCTTGGACGACGAGTTGAACGGCCTCGTCGCCGATGCCCTTCAGCGGCAGCCCTCCGGGCCGCAGCTTCAGTGCGCGGAAAACTTCCTTTGCCCCCTCCGAGTCGGCTCGCACGATGGCCACGTCGCGCCAGCGCTTGTCGCCGTCTTTGTAGTAGCCCACTGCGACGGGCCCGATGGAGCTCAGGCCTAGTGCGTCCTTCGGATAGTACGCCACGCCGAGAGGGATCCGCGACGCGCCGGGAAGGGCGGCCACCGCGGGCAACGCGCCAAGCGATCCGGGAAGCCTGCCGCCGATGTCCTTGGCAATCGCGCCCGTCGATTGCTCGTTCGCCCGCGCCATCGTTGCGGGCGTCATCTTGGTGTCTTCGGTGACGAAGGTGAGCTCCGCCAGGTACTGGCCCCGCCAGACATACGCGTTGCTACTGCTGGTCGCTCCCTCCGCGCCCGCTTCGAGCGGCTTGACGGTGGCGCGGACCGGATCGGCTTCGGCGACCACGCGCCCGCTGAACATGGCGTACGCTCCGTCGGCGGTCTTGAAACGCGAAAGGTTGACTTCCACGCTGTTGGGCGCGCCGCTTCCGTCCACGTAGCGGAGCACCACGAGGCGATCGAGCCCGAACCGCTTGTACACGTCGCACTCGCCGTCGAACGCGGTCGTGCAAACCTCGTCCATGGAGAACTTGCCCTTGTCTCCGTAGGTCTTCGCGTCGCCCTGCGGATCGAGGCAGTATCCGCCGACGACGCGGGGGACGAAGGACGCGCTGAGCAGGTCGGTGTCCTTGCCGCCGCCCTCAGCGCACATGTCGGCGCGCGCCGAAGGGGCGGGCGCCGGAGGCGGCGGGTCGCTGGCCGTGTCGCTCCTCCCCTTGTCACAAGCTGCGTCGCCAGCCGCGCAGACCCAAACCAGAAGGCCGACGAAGAGCGCACGGCGATGGGCGCGGACAGCAAACTGGTTCGAATGCATGGCCACCGTTCTCGTGGCCGCCGTCTAGCACGGGGCCGCGGCGGTCCGCACCTTTTGCACCGTGCGGAAATCGTTGCTGCATGGCGGCCGGCCTCTCACTCGCCAATGGCCGCCAAGTCCGCGTCGCGAAAGGCGCCGACTCCCCGACTGCAAGGGGGCACGAGGCTTGCTGTTCTGAGTGATTCAGGTGACTTGCATGTCAGCGGGGGTACGCGCTGTAGGGCGTCCGAGAGGGCGAGGCCACGGCGTTGCCGCGCGGCGAGGCCGGGGCTTTTCGCTCGTCGAGCTCCTCGTCGTCGTTCTGATCATTGGGATCATTTCCGCGCTCGCCATCCCGTCGATGTCGCTCGCTCGGTACGACCGGCATGCCTACGACGACGCCGGAGCGATCACGCAACTGTTCCGCGCTGCACGGACACGGGCCATCGCGCGCGGCGGTGCCGTGCTCATCACCATGAGCGCCAGCGCAGGCGATCGCGGGACGTTCACGATGTACGAGGCAGTGAGCGCGAACGCGGGAGGCGCGGGGGCCGGCATTGCGCGATCGCCCGTTGCGTCGTGCAAGACGCCGACGAACTGGACGCAGACCGCCACCACGCCCCCGAACATTCTGCCCGTCGACAGCGTCAGCCTCAATTTCGGCCCGGAGGTCGACGCCGACATCCGCGCATCGCTCTTCATTTACCCGAACGCCACGACCAATACCGCGACCGCGCTCGCCAACGGCGCGAGCATCTGCTGGACGCCGCTCGGCCACTCGTTCATCAGCACGAACGCACCGGCGGCTGCGATGTTCGACGGCCAGCTGACGACCATCAGCCCGCTGGAAATCCGCGTGGCGCGCACGCAGATCACGGGCTCGAGCGTCCGGAGCATCCTCGTGCCGCCGAACGGCATGGCCCGCCTCTTTTCGCACGTCCCATGAACGTCGCGTCGCCCTCTCGCCCACACCTTCGACCCGCACGCGCCGCGCGAGGGCGTTTGGTCGCGCGCGGTTACACGGTCATCGAGGTGCTGATGGCCATGACGGTGATGTCGATCGGGGCCGGAGCGGTCATCAGCATGCTGAAGACGAGCGTCACGGGGAACCTCGACGCGCGCAGAATGGACGTCGCCAACTCCATCGCGCGAACGTGGATCGAGCGCCTCCAGCGCGACGCGATGCAGTGGACGCAGCCAGGGCCGTCGTTTCCTGCCGGCAACAATCTCGCGACCGCGCTCGTCCTCGCCTACGGCACGGCGAACGCCGGGACGTGGTTCGCACCCACGCAGTATTCCGCCGCCGCCAAGGGATCATTGAGCCCGGGGTTCGACATCCTCGGGCGCGATGTGGATCTGGCTGGCACGATCGCGCCTTTTTTCTGCGTCAATGTTCGGATGACGTGGCTGCCCCAGGTGGGACAAGCGCAGGACCTGGTCCGCGCCGACGTTCGCGTTCTTTGGCCTCGCAGCATCGTCGACGGGCCGCCCTCCGCCGGGATCTGCGACTCCAGTGTGGCCCAGGCGAATCGGCCGAGCACGACCACGTACCACTCCATCTACGCCACGACGGCGATCAAGGCGAACCCGCTATGATAGACCGGCGCCGCAACACCGGCTTCACGCTGATCGAGCTGACCGTCGCGCTCGTTGCGGGGCTCATCGTTGCGATGGGCATCGTCGGGCTTTCGAAAGAGGCCTCGCGCACGTTCCACGAGGAAGTAAGGAGCTCGGCCGCGGAGGCGACCCTCCGCACGGCCATCGATCGGTTGCGCGGCGACTTGCAACGTGCCGGTTACATGAGCACCGCCAACATCATGGCCGACACGCTCATCGCGCGGGCGCCGACCGACGCGAGCAACATCTCCCACATCAACACGACGATGGTGGGAATACGCCAGTTGGCGGGCATTCACCTCCTCGCCGGCGCGTCTTCGGCGCTCCCACTCAACGCGAAACAGTCGCCCGTGCTCTCCCCCGACGCCATCGAAATCGGGGGAAACATGAGCAGCACCGAACAATTCGAGATTCAGGCGATCCAGCCGGCGGCGGGGGCTTGTCAACAGATCCTGCTCTCGGCACAAGCCGCGGTGATGTACCGCATCAATGCGGTGGGCAGTCTCGCCGCCGCCGATCTCGAAATGAGAAATCTGTTCCAGCCAGCGCCGACTCCGCTCAGGCCCTTCATCGTGAGAGTCATCGACGACACGGGGCGCGCGCAGTACGTCGCGACGTGCACGAGCCCACCGACGGGCCAAGTGGCCGGGATTCTCGCGGGCACTCCGCCAACACCTTACGTCTGGATCAACTCGACGCTGACGCCATTGCTCACGCCCCAGCAGACCGGAACCGTGGGCGGCGTGGGCGGATTCGGCTCCGGACGCGCATGGATCAACCCGGTGCAAATCGTGCGCTGGCAGATCGTGAGCGCGGCGTCGGAGCCCTTGCAATACCAAAACGCGCTGGGCGCGACGTCGCTGAACACGGCCGTGCAGGACCCGAACAAATACGACCTCATTCGCTCCTTCGTCGACGCGACGGACACGGTCGTATCCGAGACCACGGAAGTCGTCGCGGAGTATGCCGTCGATCTCGAGTTCGCGTTCTCCGTCGACAGCGGGACGGTCGCGGCGCCGGTCATGCAAACATTTCCGTTCGACAGCGCCACGAACCAGACCTGGGCAGACGTCGTGACCGCGTCGCAAACGGGGCCACAGCGCATCCGAGCCGTGCGCGCGCGCCTCGTCACGCGCACCGCGCAGCCCGACCGAGCGGTGAACGTGGCCGTTCCAAACCCGGGGACGCAGGCCTTTCTTTATCGGTACTGCGTGAATTTCACCCCTTCGTGCGCGACCAACGATGGCGTCCTGCGCTGGGCACGCGCGCGCACCGTGACGACCGAGGTCTCGATTCCGAACCAGGCCGGAGCCTACTACTGATGAACCGCGTCGAGCTCGCAAGAAAGCGCGCCTCCAGCCGGCGAGGCCAGGCAGGGGCAGCGATGTTCATCGTCTCGATGACCATCGCCGTACTGGCTTCCATCGGCGTCTACGCCCTCACCTCTGCGGCGAACGAGATCAAGACGAGCGGCAACGAGCGCCAGAACACTCAAACGCATTTTCTGGCCTCGTATGGAATCATCGGCGCAGCGCACGAGCTCACAGCGAGCAAAGCGCAGTGGTACCTCGGTGTCATGCTCACGCCGTCGACGAAGGATACGAATTGCGTCGCGCTTCCGAACGTGCCGAACACCGCCGACGCGATGGTCCAGGCCTGTCGGCGGATAGGCTCGACGGAGCTGGGCGCGCCGTGGGCCGTCGCCGTGACCGTCCCCTACCTCGGCTCGACGCCGTATGCGGCGGGTGTCGACCCGGGCAGCTTCGGGCCGACGTCGATGACTGGCGACTTTTTCGTCGAGCTGACGGATCCCGAGCAGGCGAACGCACCGGCGCGTTATGCGCTCGACCTCCATTTCTGCTTCATCAGGCTGACCGCGAGCGCGGGCGGAATCACGCGACCCGTCTTCTCCGGAACCGCGGATCAGACGGGGGTGTTCGGCGGCGAAGGCGTGGAAATGCAGCGAGCGCGCTTCGTCGCCGGGCCGGTTCAGTGCCCCAAATGAGGAGTCCAGCCATGAGCCAGCGAATCGCCCGAGCACTCGCCGCCACGTCCGTCGGCGTCGCGTCGCTCGCCGCCCCCTCGCGAGCGTGGTCGCAACAGGTCGACGTCAACCCGCCGCTCTCGAACGTCCTCATTCTGCTCGACAACTCCGGCTCGATGGAGCGGATGATCGACGGCACGCTGCCCGAAGACACGGTGGCGAATACCTGCAATTGCAACGCGGTCACCGGCGTGTGCAACTGGAACGCTCGACCCCCACCCAACCGGTGGGGCCTCGTGCAGCAGGCGTTCACCGGCTCGTTCGTGAACGGCTACAACTGCGCCGCGATGGGGAGAACTGCCGGGAGCGTCTTCGCGACGGAATACAAGATCGACGGCAATAATCCGTACGACATCAACTATTATGTGCCGTTCCACCGGTCGATCGCGGAGGACACGACGGGCGGCACGCCCAAAGCGTGTGTCTACGCGCCCGGTACGCTACCGGGAGCAGTCACGCCGCACGGCGTCGGTTCCGCGGGGACTGGCGCGGGGGGCTTCGCGACCGATTTTCCCGCCAACGCGATCGTCCAGCGCACCTATGGCGCCGTGGGTACCAGCGCGTGCCAGTTCGGCCAGCAACCCGACGGAGCGCTCGACACCGAGTCCAGTCTGCTCCGCTTCGGCCTGATGACCTTCGATCAGGACCCCGATCCGGGGTTGGGTGTGACGTCCGTCGCGCAGCCGACCGTCGTCAGCCCAGCGTTTACCGGCATGTGGAGCTATTTCCCGGGCTGGAATTCGGGCGGCGCCTGCCCCTACTCGGGCAACCCCGCGAACTGCGTGACGTCCTCGCTGTTCGGGGTCGGGGCGCGAAACCCCGCCGCCCCCCCGTGGGAAGGTCGCATGGTGCCGCTCCCCGCGGCAAATGACCCCGCCACACTGAACACCCAGAATGGCCAGATCCAGCAAGTGATTCTTTCGACGCGCCCCTACGGGGCGACGCCGTTGGCCGGCATGTTCACGGCCGCAAAATACTACTATTTGACCGACCCATCCGGGCCCAAGAACGACGCGTACGTCCAGGGCGGCTGTCGCAACGAATACATCATTCTGCTGACCGACGGCGCGCCGAACCTCGATATGCGACCGACTTGTGCGGCCACCGGCTCGCCGAACGGTAACTGCCCCTTCGCCTTGCCCGAGACCACGGCGGCCAACCTCTTCAGCCCCGGCGGCAACGGGACCAGCGTCAAGACCTACGTGGTGGGCTTTGCGGTGTCGTCCTTCCAGGATCAAGCGCAAACGGTCTACTGCTCCAGCCTCGTCAGCAACGGCGCCCTGGCGGCCGCTTGCAGCGATCCGGTCAAGCTGGCCATCTCGGGGTACGCGCCGTGCTGCGAGCTGCAGCAAATTGCCGTCGCGGGCGGCAGCAACAATGCCTACTTCGCCGACACACCCGGCGACCTTCAAAAGGCGCTCGGAGCCATCTTCGGAGACATCAACCAGAACAACACGACGAGGACGACCCCCGCGTACTCGTCAGTCGTGACAAACGCCGTGTCCGACCCCAACGCCCCGAAGACCAACGAGGGGATCTACCTCGCGTCGTTCATCCCCTCGCAGGGGCAGCCCTGGTCGGGCGACGTCCAGCGCCAGCGCTACGTTTGCACCTACCAGCAGGCCAACGTGATGACCGGGACGAAGAAGGGGTTCTTCGTCGCGCCCCCGAATGTGACGACCTCTTTGGGGGACGACTTCGCCGCCAACCTCAACTCGAACTCGAGCCCCCGCACTCTCATCGCCCTCCAGCCGGACGTCGTACCGAACACGGTGACCGTCGACGCGAGTGCGACGATCCGGCCGTACGTCGCGGCGAACGTCGGCGACAACCTCGGGAAGTATTCCGCGAAGACCTACGCGGGCGCGGCTGCGACGGTCATTTCGAACATCACGGCGACGGCTCTCGCGCTTCCTGCGAACCCTTGCGCTTACTACGCGAACAACGGCTCCGGGCTGAAGAGCTTGACGGCGAACCAGTGTCGCGACGTGCTCCTCGATTACACGTTCGGCCAGCAGTCGTTCAGCGGCGGTCCGACCGACTTTTCCTTCGTGTCGCGATATGGCAACGCGTTCGGTGACGTCTTCCACGCGTCTCCCGCGGTCATCGGGCCCCCGGCGTCCCTCCTCAGTGACGACTCGTACATTGGCTTCCGCAGCGCCTTCGCCTCGCGACGTCAAATCGTCTACGTGGCGACGAACGACGGCCTCCTGCACGCGTTCTGGGCCGACGAGACGCAGCTCGAGAACAACGAGCTCTGGGCGATGTTGCCGCCGGCGGTGTTGCCGAACTTGTTGGCCTCTTACCCCTCCAGCCATTCCTTTCTTCTCGACGGCTCGCCAATCGTCAAAGACGTTGTCTGGGACCGCCCGTTGTCCGGCCAGAAGGACCCCAACAACTGGCACACGATGCTCGTCGCGGGGTTCGGCCCGTCGCAGCGGGGCTACTATGCAGTGGACGTGACGCGCGGGGATCCGAACGGTGCGGTCTTGCCGAGCGGCTCCGTCTTGACGCTGCCTCCATCGACGGGCCCGGTGTTCATGTGGCAGCTGACGAAGTTGCCAGCGACCAACGCCGCGCTGTTCGCAGCCCACTCGGTGACGCCCGCCATCGCGACACTCTTCTTCGACCCGGGTGACGGCAACGGGGCGCGCGACATCGGCGTCGCCATTCTTCCGGGAGGTGAGGAGACGGGACCGACCTCGTCGGCCGGCGCGGGCAATGCTTGCGCGCGCGCGGCGAAGGCTACCGATTCGGCGCCACCGAGCGGGTACCTCGCGCGCGCGGGGGTGCGTTGTTGGGGAAAGAACGCGCTTGCAGCCGACGCGGTCATCGGGCGCTCCATTTCGATCGTCCGCCTCGACACCGGCGAAATTTTGCGCGTTTTCATGCGTGCGGCCGACGCCCCTGCGAGCGACACGCTCGCGATTGCGCACCGGATCACGGACACGCCGCTCGATTCACCGATGACGGGCACCCCCATCGTGTTCCCCGCCGAGGTCGGCACGGACGCGACGAAAGTCTTCGTCGGAGACGACGACGGAACGATGTGGCGGTTCGATCTTTCGAGCAGCGACCCGTCCCAGTGGAAAGGCGAGCTCTATCTCGATCTCTACAATCAGACGGTGGACGCGAGCGCGACCGCGTGGTCGGACGGCCAGCCCATCGCCGTGCAACCGGTGCTCTCGCTCGACACGGCGGGCGAGCTGGTCCTCAACATTGCCTCCGGAAGCCAGAATACGTTCGACAACACCGGCACCCATTTCGTTTACTCGGTGACGGAGAAGGTTCAGGGTAGCCCCGCGAAGCTCCGAGCCAGCGTCAACTGGTGGCTCAATCCGGCGACCGCAACCGGAGCGACCGGCGAGCGCGTCTCCGGACCGATGACCGTGTTCAATGGAGTCCTTTACTTCGCCACCTATGCTGCGGCTGCACCCGGAACGCAGACGTGCAACAGCGGCGCGGCGCGCCTTTGGGGCCGCGACTTCGTCGCGCCCGACGATCCGAACACGCTATCCAAAGGGGGGTTGCGCATTTTGGAGCCACCGGCAGGGCAGCCGCAGACGAATCCGCCGCCCCTCTGGGTGCAGCCGAGCGACTACGATGCGACGCTCGCGGGCGCGGTGATTCCAGGGGTTTCCATAAAAGCGACGCCCGCGTGCGCCTCCCTCGGGACATCGGCTGCGGACTCGTACGTGGCGGGTGCCATGCATTCGCCGCCGCAGGATTTTGCGGCGGGACAGTACTCGCTCTTCACGCAGATCGGCTCGAAGGGCACTGGCGGCAGCAACACCAGAACGTTCGACAGTCCGGTGCCGACACCCGTCGCGCCGACGATGATCGACTCGTGGGCTGCCGTGCTCGAATGAACGCCCGTCGCTCCCGTTACCGCTGCGGTCGCTGGCTTGCTCCGGTGGGGATGGCGGCGCTGCTCGGCGCCTGTCGGGCGGCCGCGCCGGTCGAGAACGAGGAGACGGCGCCGGCCGCGGCACCGTCGAGCTCCGGGGAATCGACCGCTGCTCTGCCCGTCGACCACCTAGCGCCTGGAGAGCTGCTCGCGGGTGGGGAGCAGGCGTTCGGCGTGGCGTTGCCGCGGGGAATCGTCGTGGCTGGCTCGTTCGCGGCGGTGGTTTACGCGACTGGAGCCTTCGCCGTCCACCCTCTCGTGCAATACTTTCGCGCCCGACTCGAGGGCGGTGTCTTGCGCGAAGGACCCGTGGCAGCGACATTCGAGCATGTCGGAGTGCGCGGCAAGCCCGGGCTCGAGCTCGTCGTGCGAATCGGCTTGGTGCCCGGAGGGTCGAGCATCGAGGTTCGCGACGCGACACCCCCGACAGCACCGATCTTGCCGGACGAAGCCGCGCGGTGGAGGCAAGTCGGCCTGACGCCCAACGGCCGGCTCGCGGACCCTTCGCACCTCGACTAACCGATCCGAGCAGAACGACTGGCCGGCCGCCGTCGATTCGTGAGAGCATCGGCCGACGACGACGAGAGGGATCTCGTTCGCCGGCAAATTGGCGGTGCAGCCGCCCGAAAGAAGCCGCGCAACCCAGCGAGTCTCGAAGCCCCACGGCGAATGAACGAGGAAGACTCCGCCAGCTCTCGCGACGAGCGGACGGCCCAAAGTACAGGACGTGGCGGCGTGGCCATTTTGGGCGCGAAGCTCTTCTTTCTGGTCGCGGGGTTCGTGCAGCAACCTCTGCTTCGAATCGCGGTGGGACTGAACGACTTCGGCGGGCTCGCCCAAGCGCTGATTGTCGCGAACACGGTCAACAACGTCGTCGTCGCGAGTGGGACCCAAGGGGTCAGCCGGGCGGTCGCTCAGGCGAAGGGGCAGGAGGACGCGGCCCTCCGGGCCGTCCTTCGTGTCCACGTTCCGCTCGCGTTGGTCGTCGCCGGCGCGATGATCGCGGCCGCCCCGATTTACGCTCGCTTCGAGCGTGCGGAGGACGTCGTCGCGCCGTTGTGCGTGCTCGCGGGCGTCGCGCTGCTCTATGGGTTGTATGCGCCGCTCATCGGGTACCTGAATGGGCGGAGCAGGTTCGGACGGCAAGCGCTCCTGGATGTGACGTTCGCTTTCCTTCGCACTGCTGGGCTCGTTGGTTTCGGGTACGCGTTCGTGAAGAACGGCGCGTCCGGGGTGCTTGGGACGACCGTGGGGTGGGTGGCTGCGACGGCTGCTGTCCTGCCACTCGCGGCGCGCTCCACGGGGCTGGGTAGGCGCCTGAGGCGTGGTGCGTCGCCTCCCACGGGCGTTCCAACGGGGCGGGCCTACCTGGCGATGCTCGGTCCCATCGCCGGGGCGCAGCTATGCACGAACGTCCTCATGCAGATCGACATCGCGCTGCTGGGTCGTTTCTTGAGCGTTCGCGCGCTCTCGGTCGGCCTCTCGGCCGCTGCCCAGCGCGACGTCGTGAAGCAGTGGCTCGCCATCTACAAGGAATGCCAGACGTTCGCCTTCCTGCCCTATCAGCTGCTTTTCAGCGTAACGCTGGTCCTCTTTCCGGTCGTCGCGCGGGCCCGGGCAGACAAGGATGAGGCCGCAGTCCGCGCGTACGTCGGGCGAGGCGCGAGGCTGGCGGCCATATTCTGCGGCTTGCTGGTCGGCGTCGTGGTCGCCATGCCGGAATCGATGCTCGCGTTCGCGTACGGCACCGCGGACGCCGCTCGCGGCGCTGACGTTCTCCGGACGATGGCCATCGCGCAGGCGGCCTTCGCGATGCTCGGAATCGCGACCACGATCCTGACCAGTCTCGCGCGCGAACGAACGGCCGCCTTCGTGACCCTCGCCGCGGTACTGGCCGTCGCGATCGGGTGCTGGATCATCGTGCCCGGCGCGGAGCTGGGCCGCGCCCAGCTCGTGCGATCGGCGGCCGCGTCCGGCGCAGCGCTCGTCACGACGCTCGTCGTCGCCGCTGGCATCGTCCGCGCCGAGGCTGGAGCTTTCGTTCCATGGGCAACGGTGGCAAGAGTGGGGTTCGCGCTCGCCGCATGCGTCGCCGTCGGGCTTTTCCTGCCGCGCGTGCCGAGGCTCGCTACTCCGCTCGTCGCCCTCGTCGTCGGCGCCGCCTATCTGGCGCTTCTCGTGGTGACGCGGGAGATCGGTCGGGACGATCTCGTCGATGATCCGCGCTCTCGGGTCGAGAAAGAAGCGCTGACCGGTTGCGCCTGGCGTCAGTCGGGACTCGACGACGCGCTTCCGCCACCAGCCGGTGAGCCCCCCGCCGAGCCGCCGCCACGCAAGCCGTGCTTCTGTACGAGACGGTGCAAGTACATCCGGTCCATTCCGGCCATCCGCGAGGCCTTGCTCATGTTGTTGCCTGCGGCGTCGAGAAGGGCCGACAAATACGCACGCTCGAAGCCGTCGATGGCGGCGTCCTTGGCGATCTTGAACGGCACGGCGATGTCCACCGAGGGCACCGCGAACGGCGCGTCGGGCGTCGACCTGCGAATCGCGGGACCCGCTTTCTGAAGCACAACCGAGCGCTCCACGTAGTTCCGCAGCTCGCGGACGTTGCCTGGCCAATCGTGGCGCGCCATTTCTGCGAGTACCTGCGGGGTGAAGAGGCGTTCCTGATCCGGCACCCCGAGCGCTTGCAGGAAGACTCGAACCAGAATCAGAATGTCGTCGAGGCGCTCGCGCAACAGCGGCACCCGCACCGTCATCACGGCCAGTCGAAAGTAAAGGTCTTCGCGGAAACGAGCCCGATTGACCTCGCGCTCGAGATCGCGGTTGGTCGCGCTGATCACGCGAACGTTCACCTTGCGTGGTCGCGTTTCGCCGACGCGTCGAATCTCCCGCGCCTCCAGTGCACGCAGGAGTTTCGGCTGCAGCTCGACCGGTAACTCCCCCACCTCGTCGAGAAACACCGTCCCGCCGTCAGCCGCCTCGAATGCACCGATCCGATCGCGGTCGGCGCCCGTGAAGCTGCCGCGGATGTGCCCGAAGAGCTCACTTTCGACCAAGCTCGGGCTTATGGCTCCGCAATCCACGACGACGAACGACTTTTCGGCGCGCGGACTGCGCTGAACGATCTCGTTCGCGACGAGCTCCTTGCCGGTTCCGCTTTCGCCCTCGATGAGAACGTTGATGTCGCTGGGCGCAACCTTCTCAAGCAGCGCAAAGAGCTTGCGCATCGGCATGCTGGTCCCGGACAGCTGGCCGAAGCCCGGGATCATCGGAACCAGGGCCTGCTCGGCGGGGGCGACGGCACGCACACGCACCATAGTGTCACCGACCGCCAGCATCGCCTCGGCGGGCAGGTCGGCGTCGCGAATGCGAACGCCATCGAGGCGCGTCCCGTTCAAAGAACCCCAGTCGCGAACCCGCCAGGCCCCATCTTCGCGAACGAGGCGACAGTGAAAGCGGGACACGGCCGGGTCTTGCAGTACCAGGTCGTTCGACGAGTGCGTACCGACTCGGCACAAGTCACCGTCGTACAGCACCGCTCGGGAAACCGCCTTCCCCGACTCCCGCTCTACGATGAGCGACAAGCGCGGAATGGCGACGGTGTCGATGAGCTGGCGCACGGTCGCGACGCTATGCTCATCGCGTCTGAGCATCGTCGGAGGGCCGTCGTGCGCGGGCGGGAAAAAAGATGCTTGTCGCTGTGGCGCCTCGGCCACCTCGCCATCGGCGGCGCGCGTCGAAAGACCCGCGCTCGGCGGAGGCCTGCTGCTTGGGCTAGACGGTGAAGCCGCTCCCGAGCCGGGCGCCGACGGGGGCGTCGGCCGCGTCGGTGCGGGCGGCGGCGGCAGAGGATGGCGAGGGTGGCTCACTCGGTACCGATTATGACACGAACGCGCTCGGCGCCGCATCGGCGAGCCATCGAGCGGAGCTCGGGGGATGTCACGCGTCAGTTTTCGATGGCGCGGGAAAAAAGCGCGTCGCGCGAGCCCCTCTGCCACTTGTCGCCCGTCCTCGCACCGGTGTCACACCACGGCAAAGGCGCGCTTTTTGGGAGGCACGTCGGGACGCGAAACCCAAGGGCATTTGCGATGCGATAGGCTCGCCGACCATGCGGGCTTCTCTCACGCTGAAGATCTTGGCGGGGTTCGCCGTGCCGCTCTTGGTGGTGCTCGCGGTCATCGCGGTCATCGAGCACGCGTTGCTCAACTTCGCCGAGAGCGCTGAGTGGGTGGACCATACCGACCGCGCCATAGCGCTTGCTCACGAGCTCGACAGCACGGTGGCGGTCGCCGAGAGCGCTTCACGAGGGTTCGTCCTAACGGGCAACGAAGACTTCTTCCGGCAGTACACCGAGGCACGCGGTGATTTCGGACGTCTTTTGCGCGAGCTGCGCCGCCACGTGTCGGACAACCCACCCCAAGTGGCCCGCCTGGAAAGAGCCAATGACCTCTTTTTGTC
Organism: uncultured delta proteobacterium; assembly: GCA_963787925.1. Classification (GTDB taxonomy): domain Bacteria; phylum Myxococcota_A; class Polyangia; order Polyangiales; family Polyangiaceae; genus Palsa-1150. The sequence continues at coordinate 181,360 of CAWBEN010000009.1, read as the reverse complement.
CTGGGACCAGGAAGTAGCATCGCCGCTCATGGCGACACGCCGGATGAAGACCGGAGAGGCGCTGGCCGCTGCCGTCTCCGAGCGGGTATCCGCCGAGACAATCGCCGAATTGCGCGCGTTGATGGCTAGCGCAATAGAAGTCGAGCGCAACCTCTTGCTCCCGCGCACTGAACGAAACGAGCGCGCACTCCGCACGGGGCAGCTGGGAGCTTTGCTAGGCGGCCTGGTCGCGGTGGCGACCGCGGGCGGGATCGCCGCCGCACTCGCCCGCAACGTGGCGAAGCGAGTGAATGGAGTGGCCATGGCGGCCGAGCGCGTAGCCCGCGGCGAGCTGTCGGCGCGCAGCGGGGTGAGCGGGCGTGACGAGGTCGCGACGATGGCGGCCGCGTTCGACCAGATGGCCGCGTACCTCGAACACCAATCCAGCATGCAGCAAAAACTCCGCGAGCTAGGTGGCCTGCTACAAGCATGCGAAACCACCGAGGAGGCGGAGGCGGTGGCCGCGCGCCTCGTCCCCACCCTCTTCCCCGGCGTTCGCGGAGCCTTGATGACGATAAGCCCCTCCCGCAACGCGTTGAGCGAAGCCGTGCGCTGGGGCGGAAGTGGGGGGGAACGCTCCGTCGTCGGCGAGCCGAACGATTGCTGGGCCATACGTCGTGGCCGGCTGCATTCGATCGAGGACACCTCAGCAGGACTCTGTTGCAAGCACCTACCCGACACGCCGACCAAGAGCTATGCGTGTGTTCCGTTGCTCGCGCAGGGCGACATCATTGGCGTGATGTACCTGGCCGTCGCGTTGCCCGAGCGCAGTGAGGGAGCCCAGCTGGCGGAGACGATTGCCGACCAACTCGGTCTCACTCTCGGAAATCTCCGCCTGCAAGAGCGGCTGCGAAATCAGTCGATCCGCGACCCGATGACCGGACTGTTCAACCGACGCTACCTCGAAGAGACGATTGTGCGCGAGCTGTCGCGCGCCGCTCGGACCGAGCGCCCGATTGGCATCGTGATGATCGACGTGGATCACTTCAAACGATTCAACGACACGCACGGACACCTTGCAGGGGACGCCGTGTTGCGCGAGCTCGCCGCACTGCTCCGGAGCGAATTTCGGACGAGCGACGTCGCGTGCCGTTATGGAGGCGAAGAATTCGTTCTCGTGCTAGTGGACTCGGGGCTTTCGGACAGCGCGCGTCGCGCGGACATGCTGCGGGACAAAGTCAAAGGGCTGCGGGTTATCGATCGGGGTCTGCCACTCGGACCGGTAACGCTTTCATTGGGCGTTGCGAGCTATCCGGAGCACGGTGCGGATTCGGAGACGCTCTTGCGCGCGGCCGATGACGCGCTCTACCGAGCCAAGGTGGGCGGGCGCGACCGTGTAGAGTTGGCTTTGGCGCCCGCCCAAGTGACTGGCCCACGGAGCCGAGCGCAACGAGACACGAGCGCGTGAGGTCGCGCGTCCGAAATCGGGGGAAAAGCGCGACGCTCCGTCCTGCCGCTTCTCCCCCGCCCTCGCGCGCAAACGTCGGTCACGCTTCGGCTTCGGTGCGGCGGCCCGGACGTACCGGACCGGACGCCAAAATCGCTTGGCGCAATGTGTTTTGCAAATCCCCGCTCGAAGCGAGCGTGTCGCGAGAGCGCTCTCGGCCGTTTCCGAGTGGAGAGCCCGCGAACGAGAGATGATTGCCGGCCTTGTCGACGAGGCCGCGCGTGATGCCGAGGTCGAGCAGCTCAGATACCCTGTCGACGCCCGTGCCCCACCGGATCTCGAACTCCGCCTCGGTGAAAGGCGGGGCACATTTGTTTTTCGCGAGCTTGACGCGGGTACGGCCCCCGACCGGCTCGTCGCCGACCTTCACCTGGCCGATTCGACGAACGTCGCACCTCATCGACGCATAGAACTTCAATGCGTTGCCGCCGGTCGTCGTCTCCGGAGTACCGAAGGTGACCCCAATCTTTTGCCGGAGCTGATTCAAGAACATCAACGTCGTTCCCGCCCTGAAAGCCGCGGCAGTCAACTTTCGCAAGGCCTGGCTCATGAGACGCGCCTGAAGCCCCATGTGGGCGTCACCCATCTCGCCCTCGATCTCCGCCTTGGGGGTGAGCGCCGCGACGGAGTCGATGACCACCAAGTCGATGACTCCCGAGCGGACGAGCATCTCGGTGATGTCGAGCGCTTGCTCGCCAGTATCGGGTTGAGAGATAAGCAACTTTTCGGTGAGGACGCCGATGGCGCGCCCGTAGGCGACGTCGAGCGCGTGCTCAGCATCGATGAACGCTGCGGCTCCCCCTGCCTTTTGTGCCTCGGCAATGGCATGAAGGGCGAGTGTCGTCTTTCCGCTCGACTCCGGTCCGTAAATCTCGACGACCCGGCCGCGAGGGTAGCCGCCTATTCCCGTCGCGAGGTCCAGTGCCAGCGATCCGCTCGATATCGTGGCGACCGGCTCGGGCTCTTCATCGTCGCCGAGTGTCATCACCGCGCCCTTCCCGAATTGCTTCTCCGCGGCCACGATCACCCCTTTGAGCGCCCGCAATTTATCCGTAATTTGCTCCATCATGGCTCCGTCTCCATTGGCTTCCCCGAGGACTTGAACGCTGCGCGCGCGCCGGGGTGACGCTCGCGCACCAATCGGCGTCAGGCGGCGACGGCCGTTGCGCCGCGATCGAGAACGCGAAACGAAATCGCTTCGGCGACGTGGGCGGGCAGGAGCGACGAGGCGCCCTCCAAGTCGGCGATGGTTCTGGCGACGCGCAGCACCTTTCCATAAGCCCTTGCGGAAAGGGCCAGTCGCTCGACGGCCGTTGCCAGCATTCTGGCGCCTGCTGTGCAGAGGACGGCGACGCGCTCGAGGTCGCGCGGGGACATGGCCGCATTCGTAGGCGCGCTGATGGCGGAGCGCTCCGCGCGGTGCCGCTGCGCCGCGCGAGCGCGCTCGACGCGCCGCCGCACGTGCTCGCTCGCTTCCCCTCGCGCCGCACCCTGCAACGCAGCGACTTCAACCGGCGGAAGGACGACGTGGACGTCGATACGGTCGAGGAGCGGCCCGCTCATCTTGGCGCGGTATCCCCGGACACGGTCTGGCGAGCAGGCGCACCGCCCGCTGCCGTCGCCGAGCCAGCCGCACGGACAAGGGTTCGTCGCGCAAACGAGCAGTATGCGAGCAGGAAAAGTGGCTTTGGCGTGAGCGCGCGAAATGGTCACTATGCCGTCTTCCATGGGCTGACGCAGCGCCTCGAGAGCGCAGCGCCGGAACTCCGCTAGCTCGTCGAGAAAGAGCACACCTTGGTGGGCGAGGCTGACTTCCCCTGGTCGGGGCCCATCACCGCCCCCCACGAGCCCCACTTCGCTGACCGTATGGTGCGGCGCGCGAAACGGGCGCGCACGAGATAGGCCCCGCGATGCCGAGAGCATCCCGGCTACGCTGCGAATCGCCGTCACCTCGAGCGCCTCCTCCGTCGATAGGGGCGGCAAGAGACCGGGCAGACGGCGCGCGAGCATCGTTTTTCCTGCCCCTGGTGGGCCGATCATCAAGAGGTTATGGCCACCTGCGGCAGCGATCTCCAACGCGCGTCGCGCCCGGGCTTGACCGCGGACATCGACGAGATCATCGACGAGTGGGCTGGGTGGCGGCTCGCTCGCGCGCCGAGCGACGGGAAGCTCCGTCCGACCGCACAGGGCGTCTATCAACTCGCCGAGCGAGGTGACTACCCGAACGTCGACTCCCTCGACCAGCGCGGCCTCGCCCGCGTTCGGCCCAGCGACGACTGCACGCTTGACTCCGCACTCGCGAGCCCCAAGGAGCTGAGCCAGCACGCCGCGCAGCGGCTGCACGGTACCCTCGAGTGACAGCTCTCCGGCGAAAAGAACACCCGCTATTGCGTCGCACGGCGCGGCGCCCACGGCCGCCAACGTCGCGGCGGCGATCGCCAAGTCGAAGCCGCTTCCTGTCTTTTTCACGTCTGCGGGCGCCAGGTTGACGACGATTCGGCACTGCGCGATGTCGACGCCCACTTGCGCGAGCGCGCTCTTCACTCGCACCCTGCTCTCGCGCACGGCTGCCTCGGCAAGCCCCACGAGCTCGAAGAACGGAGGGCCGCGCACCGCCTCGACCTCCACGCGGACGAGGTGAGCCTGCAAACCAACGAGGGTGGCGCCAAGGGTGGTCGCGAGCATGTTTCGAAGACGCTCAGCGAACGGCGTGCCCGAGACGATCATGCGGTTTTGCCGTTCAACGCGAGAACCGCCGGTGTCCAGGACGAATTTCCGCGTGTCCGCCCGCCGGCAGCGCGCCCTCGCGAGTTCGAGAACGGAGGACGATGCGCGAGGTCCCTTCGATCTCGTCACGTGGACGGCCGTCCTCCGGCGAGTCCGTGTCTATCGGGGCAGCACTACGGATCCTCTCGAGTCGAGCTTCCAGTGCGGGTTGTGAGCGACCTCCCAGGGATGACCGTCGGGATCGGCGAAGTAGCCCGAGTAGCCGCCCCAGAAGACTTTTTGCGCTCGCTTCAGGATGGTCGCCCCAGCCCTGGTCGCGGCGGCAAGGGTGGCGTCGACATCCGCCTTCGCGGAGACGTTGTGCGAGAGTGTGATTCCCCCGAAGCCCGAGCCTTCGGAGGGCACGCTGGCGTCGTCGGCCAGCAGCTTCCGCGGGTACAGCGCTAGCACGATGCTGCCCGCGTTCAGGAACACGATGCTCGCATTCGAGATGCTCGAGGCGGGGAAGCCGAGCCCTTCACAGTAGAAGCGTCGCGAGCGCACGAGGTCTTGAACGCCAAGCGTTACGACGCTTACCCGCTGGGTTGGCCTTAGAAGGGTGGGCGTGGCGGTCGTTCGACCCGACACTGTCGGCTTGGTGCTCGAGCGCTTCTTTGCGGCTGCCATGGGCGGGGAGGTTCGATGCCTGTTCGCAGGGAATCAAGCGTCCCGCGTCGTTGCGGCGCATCGAGGGCTCGTCTGGTCCTCAGTCAACGCAACGCTCGCCGCGTAAGGTCGATTCGTCCGCGACACTCGGATAGCCCGTGCGGAAGTCGACCCCCCATGCGAAGGACGGGGAACGGGCAAGCGGCGTTGCAGACCACACGGCGCTCGCGAGAGCCGTCGAAAATGCCTCGCAGTCGATCGCGGGCGGCGAGGCTCGTGTGACGTTCGACAATCGTGAGAAGCTCCTTTGCGGTCGGCACGCGCCAGCCGCCTCCGCCGTCGTTCAAGCTGGTGCAGTAGGCACTCGCGTCGGCCCACGCGAAGGTCTCCGCCGGTGCGTGCTCTTGCGACGTGAGCCCCGTCTTCGTGTCGTAGACCTCGCTTGCGGCAATCGCATACCGGCTCGGGGGGGACGGCGGGCGTCGAAACGCCGTCGGGACCGCGCACGCAGCGGACGTCGTTCGAACCGGATACGGGATCCTGGGTGGAGTCCCCGGCGAAGAAGTAAACCTCCCACGCGGTAGTCGTATCGGCCGCGAAGACGGTCGAGGTCCACACGTCGTCGACCCGCACGACCGGCGGGAAAGCCGTGGGGTCGATGGTCGGTGCGCCTGCGGAGTAGTCCACGATCGAGACGAGCTCGACGTATGTCGGCAACCGCCAGTCGCGCTGACCGCCGAGCGTCAGGCTGGTGCAATACGACACTGCGCCGCCCCATGTGTAAGGGCCCGCGGGTGGCGTCCCTTGCCAAACCAATCCCGTCACGCGATCAGTCACCGTGCCATCGCCGTTGACTGTGTAGCTGGAGGCATTCGGTGCTCCCTGACCCACATCGGCGAGCGAGTTGGGCATTGGCCACTCGGCCCAGTTGTTTTGGACGCAGGAACCGGTCGAGCAGATCGTGCTCGCATCCTCTGTCGCCGCCCCAACGCAGGAGGCGACCTGCGCCTGCATTGCATCGCTCGCGTCGAGGACCTGTTCGGTCGACGCGCCCTCCTCGTCGCCGGCGGCTCGCGGAGTGTCCGCTGTCGGGTCCCGTCGACCAGCCGCGTCGCGAGGCGACGGAGTTCCGCTCGGGCCGCTGCAAGCGGTCAGCGCAATTGTCACCCCGAGTCTCCATGAGCGGGCACGAACGCGCGACGTCACGGCGCTCGCCGCTGCACGTCGGCGACGACGCACCGATGGTCCGATGCCTTGGAGGCGCACACTTCGAAGTGCACGAAGCGAAGCGCATCGCTCCCGAGGATCCTGTCGAGGCGCATCCACGGCGCCCATTTGTTGGTCGGGAAGGTGTAACCGAATCCCCAGCCGTCTTTGACGAAGGCATCTTGGAATCGCGAGAGGTACCTGTTCAAGACGAAACTGAGATCAGGTAGATTGGTATCTCCAGCGATCAGCACGGGGTCGGTCTCGCGGCTCGCGGCATCGCTGAACGTCCTCACCTGCAGCTCCCTCAAGCCGCTATTTCCGTCGAATGTCGCGACGTATGCCGCCGAAAAGACGCGTCCCGTGAGAAGCCCCCGCTTGCCCTGCGATTTGGCGCGGTAAAGCGCTTCGCGGGCAGACACCGGGTGCACGTCGTAACAGACGATGGTGCCGAGCGGTGTGTCGAGCACGAGCCGGACGAACCGCGGCGAATGGGGGCGCCCGTCGAATTCGTATTGCAGCTTGGGCGGCTCGAAGCTGGCCAAGATGGGATAGCTCGTGGCCACGAGGAACTGATCCGCCGTGAAGACGTGCCGGTAGCGACCCGCTAAGAGGCCGGCGAGCTTCTCGGGAAAGCCCGTCTCCTGGAGAAAGACGATGTCCGGTGAATGACGGGCGATCTCGGCGACGATCTCGTCGAACTCGCCCTCGCCGCGACCGGAATCGATATTGTAGCTGAGGACGCGGACGGCGGGGGCGTGGAGGTCGCGCTGTGTCGCGCCTGCCGATGGTAGGACGAACCCCATCAACGGAAACACGAGCAGAAGTGCGGCGACGGCCTGCGTCCACAGCAGCGTGCGCAGCCTGACGACGACCAGAGCCACGGCAACGACAGGAAGAGGCGCCCCAAAAAGGAGGCGGGGAAGAAAGAGAGCGACGCCAGTGACCCACCAACGTTCGCCCACGAACCTCAGGCCGACGAACACGCCCAGAAGCGCGATCGGATACGCGAAAGCCACGGCGCCGACACAGGGCCGCAGCCACTTCACCCGAACCGCCGAATCATCCTTCGAATGTACTCGACAAGCGAGCAATCGGGCCTTCCGTCGGTGGACGCAACCCCCGAATCAAAGAGCGGCCGCCTGGTAGGCCGCCCGTTGGTGGCCCAAGGGGGGCGGAGGCGTGGCGCGTGCGTTGCCAAGGATCAGAGGGACAGCCTTGCGTCTATCGTAAGCCGCGTGCGACTCCGCCGGGCGAGGGTGACACTGGGCGTCTTCTTGACCATCGCCGCCTGTCGGAACAGACCCTCCGCCGGCGGTCCGTGCCGCGTGGCAGACGTCGTCGCATGCACGGGGACGAGCGCCGCGCTGGTATGCGACGCGCGCTCCTGGGTCCAAATACCTTGCAGGGGGCTGCGTGGCTGCGCTCGCCATGGAGACGACGACGAGTGTGACGACACGATGGCTGCGGAGGGCGATCGCTGCGCCCGCAACCCTCCGATCGACTACGCGTGCGCGATCGACGGCTCCAAAGCGCTCGTGTGCAAGGACGGCCGCTTCGCCCTCTGGCGCGAATGCCGTGGACCGAACGCGTGCCGGGTCGTCGGAGGGCGCAGCATCAAATGCGATACGACGCTCGGTGAGCCCGAGGACCCCTGCGGTCAAAAGGGCGCCTACGCATGCGCGGCGGATCACCAGACGCTCTTGCTCTGCGACGGGGACCGACTTTCCCCCGCCTCCTCTTGCCACGGACCGGAGGGGTGCCGCATCGATCCAGACGGCCAGAAAGCAGATTGCGACGATACCATCGCCAACGAAGGCGACCCTTGCAACCAGGTGAAGCGCCTCACTTGCGCGGCAGACGGTAAGGCTGAGCTCGTCTGCACAGAAGGCCATTACGTCAAGAGGCGCGATTGCACGCGCAGCGACTGCCGCCTCGAAGGGAGCGCCCTATTTTGTGAATGAGTCGCCGCCCGTGACTCCTCTTGCGGGATCGCTGCAGCAGCGGAAGCCCGTCGAGTAGTCGTGGTAGTCCGCGGCATGAGCGGTGGTGTGGTAGGCGCAACCTTCGCCGTTCGAGTGCGTATCCAGGAAGTAGCCACCGCGGAACGTCGGATGAGGGGACATTACCCATTCGTGCAGGTTGCCGACCATGTCGAAAACGCCGAAACCGTTCGTACACCGAGCAAAGGCACCCGACCTCGCGACTGTGGTGGGCAATTGATTCAGCCGCGGATCGTTCATCGGACCGTCGCTGTACGTTTCGGGCGACTCTGGGTAGAAGGCGCGCAGCGGTGATCGGCCGGAGTCGTTGCAGACGCCCTTTTGGCGGCCGTCACCGTAGGGGAAGGAGTGCGGCGGATCGCCTCTGCAGGCCATCACCCATTCTTCGTCGAGGCAAAGGCGCTTGTGCGAAGCCTTGCACGCGCGGTCGGCCTGATCGCGCGACATATACCCTTGGGGCACCGCGTTCCCCGCCGCCACGGCGCGCACTGCGCTGCCATTCGGTGACTGGTAGGGCGAGAATGGTCGCTCGCCTCCTGCCGTGACTTCGACCAGCGAAGCCTCCCAACGGTCGATGCAAAATCGATTTTCGACGAGGGCCATCTCGCTCCGGCATGGGGACATCGCGACGGGCGGCGGAGCGGGGATGCTACTCCGCTCGCCGGCGCAGGCCGCCGCGTCGAGGAGGAGAATCAACACGAGGGGCCGCACTGCGGCCACTGCGGATCTCATGGGTGGGGAATGAGGTGTGTAAACCATGCCGCCGCGCCCGCAGCGATGACGACCGCGAGGGCGACGACGACGCCGATCTTCGTTGCGACGCCGGACGTCTTCTCGACGAGCCATGGCTCCGAATCGGCCGCGGGCATCGGCGCGCGAGGCCCGCTCGAACGAGGTGCGGATGGCCACGCCGGCCGCGACGAGCCAGGGGACGGCGACGACGGCCGCGAAGGATGTTCGTCCTCGAGCGCCGCGAGGTTCCCCTCGGACAGGCCAGCTGGCAGAGACGCCGTCAGCGCTTGGTGCCTCTGGGCCGCAGCCGCCTGCAGCGCGTCGTTGCGATTGGTGCCGACGCCGATCTCGTCAATCCAAGAACGACCTGCGCCGAGAGGGTGCTTCACCCCCACGCCCGCGGGCAAATGCATCGTGTTCGCATCGGTCGCCGGCGCGTCCTTATCCGTCAACGAAGTGAATTCGAGGAGCGCCTCTTCTATCAGCTTGTCGATGATGCTCGGTTGTTGGGGGCGGTGCCGCTGCCGATCTCGCATGGTGCCCTGGACCAGGGCCGCAATGTCGAACGTGCTCACAGGCACGCCGTACTTGAACATGAACTTCGACAGATCCCTCCCCAGTGAGCGAGCGGTCGCGTAGCGCTTGCCCGGATCGCGTGCGAGCGCACGCTGAATGATGCGATCGAGCTCGTCGGGTACGCTCTTGTTGAGTTGCGATATGCTCGGTATGATCGCAGCCTGCACCTTCTTCACGGTCTGAAAATCGGAGTCGCCTAGAAAGAGCCGCTGGCCGGCCAGGAGCTCCCACAAAATGATGCCCACCGCGAAAACGTCCGTTCGCGCGTCGACCTCCTGGCCCATCGCCGCCTCGGGCGACAGGTACGAAAACTTTCCCTTGATGATGCCCGGCTCGCTCTTCTCGAGCTGGCTATTTGCTTTGGCGAGACCAAAATCCACGATTTTGACTTCGCCGTTCTTCGTGACAAGCACGTTCGGGGGCGACATGTCGCGATGCACGATGTGAAGCGGAATCCCGTGCGGATCAGTCAGCTCGTGCGCATAGGCCAAACCTTTGCAGATCTCGAGAGCTATGTGCACGGCCGCCTCGACCGGAAAGTCTCGACCACTTTTCTTGATGTGCTCGAAGATGACCTTGAGGTTCGCCCCGTCGACGAACTCCATGACGATGAAAAACGCGTTGTCGCCGACCCCAATGTCGAAGACCTGAACGCAGTTGGAATGTGACAGCTGCGCGGAGAGGCGCGCCTCGTCGAGGAACATCGAGATGAACTTCTTTTTCGACGAGAGGTTCGGGAGGACGCGCTTGATGGCGACCTGCTTGCGGAAGCCCTGTAGCCCTTCGCTCTCCGCGCGAAAGACTTCCGCCATACCGCCGGACTCGAGTTTCTCGATGACACGATAACGCTGCTGGCTGTCCGACATGGCGTGCGCGTGGGCTCGGCTCCTAGCGTGCCATCCGGCGCGAGGGGGGGTCAAGGACCGAGGCCGGGAACGGCGCCAGCCCGCGCGAGCCGGCGGGCTGGCCAGCACCGACGGGTCGACAGAAGGCATCGCGGCGCGCGCGAAGGACGTGTATGTAGCGAAGCGGGACCAAGGCTTAGCTTCATGGCCATCGATCACGCACCGTCGTTCTGTCGACACGCGGTCGGCTTTGCCGCAATGCTGGCGGTGCTGACTTCCAACCCCGCCCACGCATACGCAATGGAGGGCGAGGTCACCAGCGATACCGCCGCGCAGGTGTACGACACGCGCGCCGCGACCGGGCAGGCCGTGCTCACACGCCGCCGCTTGACGACGACCATCGCCGTCAGCGCCTATAACTTGCTCGACACGCCCGCGGGAAACCCCACGGCGACGGAGCTGTCTTTCCGGGCCCGCGTTCGTTACGACGCCGACTACGGCGCGACCGCTGCATCCGCCGACCCAGGAAGCTACAACAGCTTCGTCCCCGGCTTCTCGCAGGGGTTGGTGGACCTGATGTATGGCTACGTCGAGGGACGCCGGCTATTAGACGGCTGGCTCGGGTTCAAGCTGGGGCGCCAGTACGTTACTGACGCGCTGGGCTGGTGGTCATTCGACGGCGGCGAGGTGAGCCTGACGACGCCGTATTTCGTCAAGGCGGAGGTCTACGGAGGCCTCGAGCAGCGCGGCGGTATGCTCGCAAGCAACCCTCGCTTCGAGCGGGACGGGGTTTGGCGCGGCAGCCGCAGCAACTTCGATCCGTCCGCGTATGCGAGCTACCAGCCCTCCAACGTTGCGCCGGCGCTCGGCGTCGCGCTGGAATCGGCAGGGGTCACATGGATCCACGGACGCCTCACGTACCGTCGGGTTTACAACACGGGCGCTTCGAACGTGACCGAGTACCCAAGCGGACTTTACTCGGCAGCGCGATACGACGGCTCGCGGATCTCGTCGGAGCGCTTCGGCTACGCGGTGGACGCGAACTGGCCCGAAGTGGGGGGCGCGAAGGTTGGCATCGTCTACGACCTCTACCGCGCCGACGTGACGCAGCTCTACGCGTCGGTCGACGGGTACGTGGGCAAGAGGCTGACGCTCAGTGCGGACTATGATTATTACGTTCCGTCGTTCGACGCGGATAGCATTTTCAACTTCTTCGCTGCCGAGCCGATGAGCGACGTCGGGTTGCGCGCGAACGTGGACGTAAACAATCGCCTGTCCATCGCGGGGGGCGCGCACGTCCGCGTGTTCACGGTGCAGACTGCGCCGTTCGACCCCGGCGTAGGCGCCGGGTACTCGCCGGCGCCTGGGTATTCGGCTGCGGCCGAGTACTTTCCGACGAACGGCCACCCCTTCGACGAGGGCGGGAACCTTTCCGCCCGCTGGCGCACGGGGGTGACCACCTTGGGTCTCCGCGGAAGCGGGAACGCGGGCGACGAAGGAAACCGTGTCGGCGGCGACGCGTCCGGCGAGCACGTCTTCGAATCACGTTACGTCGTCACGGGACGCGCCGGCGTCTGGCACTGGAACGACAAGCTCAGGGCCGACCACAATGTCACGAGCTTCAACTACGTCGCGGGCGTCGGTTACCGGTTTGCGCCGCAGTCAAAAGCGACCGTCGAGTGGGAGCACGACATGAACCAGCTCGTCGGGCAGCGCTTCCGTCTGATGCTCCTGCTCACGCTGGCGGTGACCAAATGACGGTCACCGAAAAGGGCGTGCTGCCTTCGCCGCGCGCGCGCGCGGCCAACGTGCTCTTTGCGCTCCTTCCGCTTTTTGCAGTTCTCTTGGCGGTGCCGATGGCGCTGGCCGAGGCGCCGGCGACGCTCCACGGCCTCGCCCCCTTGCCCGACGATCAGGCCGTGCCCAGGCGCCTCTTGCCGCCCGGAGCGTCCGACGCGAATCCAGGTCCTAGTGACGTCATTTTTCCAACCCAACACCTGACGTTGCGCTTCAACCACACCAAGCACCTCGGCAAGGACATCGGCGGCACCTGCAAGACCTGCCATGCCGCTGCGTACAAGAGCGCGTCGGCGGGGGACACGCTCTTGCCGACGGGCCTAGTCTGCGACGCCTGTCATTCCACCGACCACTCGAATCTGGGCAAGGTGCAGGCAGGCGACGAAGCCATGGGACAGTGCGCCTTCTGCCACCTCGGTTACAAGCCGACGGACGGCAACGCGGTCGCAGAGCTACGGGTTCCGCGAGCAAACCTCACCTTCAATCACAAAGCGCACGTCGATCGCAACGTGGGTTGCCCCCAGTGCCACGGCGCGATCGACCAGCTCGAGCTCGCGACGCGCGACCAACTCCCGCGAATGCGGGGCTGCTTTCAGTGCCACCAGATGACCGACGCCGCCTCACGAGGCGAGGCGAAGAGCGCCTGCGACGTTTGCCACGTTCGGGGCGACCGCGGAACCCCTATCAAGACAATGTTCGCGACGGGAAACCTCTTGCCCCCGCGGTGGCTAAACAATGCAGAGCACACGCCGGATTTCATCGAGCGGCACAAGAGCGTCGCTGCCGAGAACTCGCAATTCTGCGCGAACTGCCACAAAGAGGACTTTTGCACGGATTGCCACGATGGGCGCGTTCGTCCACGCAGCATCCACCCGAACGACTACCTGAACATGCACGCCATGGAGGCCCGCATGGCGACGCAGAGGTGCACGAGCTGCCATCAGCAGCAGAGCTTCTGCCTGGACTGCCACATGCGTGTGGGCGTCGCCGAATCGAGCCCTGCCGACGCAAAAGAGAGTGGACGCTTCCATCCGCCCAAGTCCGTCTGGAGCGATCCCCCGCGCAAGCCGGGCCACCACTCCTTCGAGGCGGAGCGCAACCTCAACGCATGTGTCAGCTGCCACACGGAGCGCGATTGCGTGGCGTGCCACGGTGCCCTCGGGGTCGGCGGCGGCTTCGACCCCCACCAGGGAGGCTTCGTCGGGGGCTGCGCGAGGCCCTTCCGGCGAAATCCGCGACCTTGCTACGTGTGTCACCAGCCGACCGATGGAGTGCTCGCGCAATGCCGCTGAACCCCCTGCCTGCACGGGCGCGGACCCCAAGCCGACCCCCCGAGCGCGGGCTGAACCGAGAGCCCGGCGGAGAAAGACTCTGCGAAACGGCCTTGCGCGCGTCGGGTCGCGAGGGATATGTGTCTAGCCCTTGCGGACGTGGGCTGAAGGAGGACGACGGTGAAAGAGCTCGTGCGATATCTCTTGGAGAACATGTACCTGGACTTCCAGGGCGAGATCTCCTTGGACACCGTCCGTCAGCTCCTGCGCAACGACGACAGCCGCGAGGCGCGACAGCTGCTGCAGAAGCTCATCGAGGACAAGGGCGTCGACGAGCTGTTGCTCACCCTGGCGGACGTGCTGAAAGACCACTTGCGCACCGGCGTCAACGAAGACGTGGTGCGCGAGCAGCTTGCGCTCTACTCGGAGAGCTGATCCTCACCGCCGCGCTGGGCGGGTGCGATCAGGGAGCTCCCAGCGTTCGGGGGGGTGGACCCGGGGCTCCGATTCAACTCCTCGCCGCGAACGTGTCCGCCACGAAGGGCCTTCCGGCCAACGGCTCCATCGAGCTCGCCTTCGACCGCCTTCTTCTTCCGCGCAGCGTCGTGCGCCAAACCTTCGTACTCAAAGACCTTCAGGGGAACATCCTTTCACCGACCGTCGCCTACGATCCCGTGGCGCGCATCGTGACGATCTCGCCGCCGTCGTCGGCCTTGCAAGGCGACCAGATGTACCGCCTCGACATCGTTTCGCCTCAGGGGCCGACGGACGTGAACGGCCTGCGAGCGACCGACGGGGCGACGCTCGCGGGATCGCCCCTTTGCGCGAGTGGCTCCGCACAGCCGTGCACGATCGAATTTCCGGTCGTCGCCGGCGATTCTGGCATCCCTCAAACGTCCGTGCCGACAGTGAATTTTTGCACCGATGTCTATCCCATCTTCCAACAGAAATGCGGCGGGAGCACGTGCCACGGTGGCAAGCTGCCTGCTGCGGGGTTGCTCCTCGATTCCCCGTCGGACGTTCAAACGACCGCCATCGGCCGCGTAGCCCACGGCGCGAACACCGGTCCGCGCTCGGCGGCTCAGCCGCCGGGGCTGCTCTTTGGAATCGACATGCCGATCATCGATCCAGGGTCCGGCACGCCCTCTGCTGGTGACCCAGGTCAAAGCTGGCTGCTCTACAAGGTCATGCTTGCGACGCCGCCCGCACAGTCTACGGCGCAGGCCCCGACGGCATGTGACGGGGGAGCTGCGTCACTCACCGACGTCAGCACGGTGCATGCCCTCTCGTGGCAGCCACTTAGCGATGGCGAGCGCAGCGCGCTCTCGAACATGGTGCTGGGGCGCGAAATGCCCTTTCCCGCAGCGGGCGCGACACCAGGCCAGGGTGCGGACGCGCTGACCGTTGCGGAGCTTGAGCGAATCAGTCGCTGGATCGCTCAGTCCGGCGACGGCAAGCTGGTGCCGACAACCTGCGACTGCGCCCCTTAGCGCCGCCAGCGACCCTCGTTTCCCAGCGTCAGGCGATGCAATTGCGGCCTTTTTGTTTTGCCTCATAGAGGCGCTCGTCGGCGCGCTCGTAAAGGCCTGCGGGCGATTCTTCACCGGGCGCCAAGATGGCCACGCCGAGACTGACCGTGCATGTGATGACGTGCGGCGCGTGCGTGACGGTCGTCGTCTCGACGATGCGCCGGACCTTTTCCGCGGTCGCCCGGGCCCCCTCGAGATCGACCTCGGGAAGAAGGACACCAAACTCCTCCCCGCCAGTCCGTGCGAAGATGTCTTCGCGCCGGAGCCGAGGCTTCACCACGCGCGCAATCTGGCGAAGCAGGGTGTCGCCGGCGAGATGCCCGTAGGTGTCGTTCACACGCTTGAAATGATCGACGTCGAAGGCAACCAGGCTGAGAGGGCGGTTGTAGCGCCGCGATCGATTGAACTCGCGGTCGAGTGCCTCGTCGAAGTATCGCCGATTCAATATCTGCGTGAGCCCGTCGATCGTCATCAGGCGGTATATTTCCTCGTGATAGTGCACCTCGATGTTCTCGCCCGTCATGAACTTGAGTATCGACCTTCCGACGCGCAGCAGATCGCCGTCGGTCAGCCGATGATCGCCGATGGCGACCTCGTTGACGTACGTGCCGTTCGTCGACTTGAGGTCCAGGACCCGATAGTGCTCGCCGTCGAACGTGATGCGCGCGTGATGCCGGCTGGTGCTTTCCTGGTCGATGAACAAGTCGCTCTTGGACGAGCGACCGATCTCGAACGACCTTGTGCCGAGTGGAACGCGTTTGCCCAGCTCGGCGCCATAGATCACGACGATGCACGCATCGCCCGGTCGCGCCGCGTTGGCCCCGGCCGCCTCCTCGACGGCTCGGGTAACACGGGTTCTCTCCGAGTCCTGCCGGGGCACGCGGGTGAATGATACTACCACGCCGCCCGCTGCGCGCCTGCAGGCGCGAACCGAGGCGGCAGGTCGCGGAAGACGCTCAGAGCGTGACTTCTTGCAGCGTAATGTTCTTCGGATCGCCGATTCCCACTCCCAGATCGGCGGCTGCCTGAATGTACGCAGGTGGACGACCTTCGTCGGTCAGTGACTTGAGGTGGAAGCCGGCGCGGGCTTTCTCGACCTCTTGCCATCCGATGTAGTCGATTGCGACGGGGTCCGTGGAGACATAGACGGCCTCGTGAGGGACGACGTATTCCGGGTGCTTGTAGAGAGGGCCGCCGTGTGCCATCAGCTTGAAGCCATCCGCGATACA
Source organism: uncultured delta proteobacterium (assembly GCA_963787925.1). Taxonomy (GTDB): domain Bacteria; phylum Myxococcota_A; class Polyangia; order Polyangiales; family Polyangiaceae; genus Palsa-1150. The sequence continues at coordinate 165,314 of CAWBEN010000009.1, read as the reverse complement.
AAGTCGCAGGCGCGTACGGAGAACGTCTTGCGCAGAAAGAATCGCGATCTGCGGGCTTGCATGATGGTCGTGGAAGTCTTGCGGGTTGACGCTGCACCCATGCGTCATGTTCTTGAGCGCGCCAGTGTAACCGCAGATCGAGTGATCTTTGATGAGCGCGAAGTTGATGAGCGCCGTCGATTCGGTCAGGGCTCGCACGAATTTCGTGTGCCTCTGCGTTCCCGGAATATCGCGCCAATCCATGGTCGCATCGTTGTTCGAATGCCAAACGACGCTCACGCCCGCGGGAACGCTCTTGGCATTGATGCGCGTGCCGTGCATGAACCCCGGATACTGCTCCAGAACGGTGATGTTCGTGGGTGGCACGCCCGCAGCGATCATGGCGTCGACAAACGGAAGCACGAGCTCCTTGTTGGTGGCCATGTTCTGAAGCGCGATGCCGTTGACCTTGACACACACCTTGTCGTCCGGGTGGACGAGTAGCCGGGCGGCTTCAGCTAGATCACTCTTGCCGGTCAGCTCGAGCATGGCCCGACGCAGCATTTCTTTCGCGTCGTCGGGCTTCGGGTAGATCCCGTTTGCCTCGAGACAGCCGCTTTTTTTTATTTTTACGACACGGCCAGGCACCGAAAGAGGCGTGAACCCTGCGGGCGCACGCGCGGCGAGATCGGACGTCTTGGCGAAGGCCGGGGGAGTCCGCAGGAACGCAGCGGCAGCGGCGGCGGCGGCGGCCCCACCGAGAAAGGCGCGGCGCGACGGGCCTCCGCTTCCGGCGTGGGCGTGCCCGCTGTCGCGCTCGATCCGCTCCGTGACCCGCGTTTCCTCGGAAACAAGCTCGGCGACCATGTCTACCTCCGCCACGCTACGAGTATCACGTGACGGCGTCGTAGGCCAAGCGAGCCAGGCGGACCGCGGCCGTCCAGCGACACGCGCTAGTCCGTCCGAGACACGTCCTATCACGCCTTTCGCGAACGATCTCGAGGCGATGGATGCGGCACGTACATCGCAGTGACCCGGCTCACACGCCGAATCGCGTGACCCTCTGGAGAAAGCCATGGACGAGCAAACGAACAAAACGGTCAAAGTCGTGTGGACAGTCGTCGATCGCGGGCAGGGAAAATCCTTCTGGACGCGCGTTGGCATCGGTTTCGTCAACCGCGACGGCTCCCTCACGCTCAGACTCGATGCCATCCCGGTCAACGGAACGCTGCAAGTGCGTGAATGGGAGCCGCTGGATCGTCGGGCGGAATCAGCCGACGCGCCGGCCCGCGCCAAGCTCAAGGCCCCCTCGACGGGCGATTCATTGGTTCGAAAGGTCGCGACGACGTCATGGAACCTTTGCCCCACAGAGCGTTCCGGGGGGCGTTGTCGCGCGTTTCGGCGCGCGTGACTGGCTCGCATTTCGCCAAGCCGGTCGCGCGCGTCGTCCTCGCTGCAGCGGGCCTCCTCCTACTCGCCTTCATCGGCCAGACTGCGATTGCCGGGGCCGTCGGTCACCTGTCCTTCGCGACGACCGGCGTCGCCGCGACGCCAGCCAGTAAAGCCGCCACTTCTTCTGAGCCGCCGGCACTCGCGCCGCCAAGCCCCACGCCGTCGGCGCGCGTACCCGCTGCGAGCACATCGCCCACCGCCGCCGGCGTGGAGTCACGACCCGTGGGACGCTCCCCCGCGTCCCCCGAAGATCCCGTCGTGCTCAACACGGCAACCGAGGAGGATCTGAGGCGCCTGCCAGGTATCGGGGCCAAGCGGGCCAGTGCGATCTTGGCGCTTCGGTCCCGCCTCGGTCGATTTCGCGCTATCGAGGACCTTCTCAAGGTCAAAGGCGTGGGACGCGCGACACTGAAGCGGTTGCGGCCGCTCGTGCGCCTTGACCCGCCGGGGCCGTAAAACCCGCATGTGAAAAAGCGGTCCGCTCGCAGCGGCCAAGGGTGGGCGCGCGTACCTTACGCCTTGGCCGCAAACACCGCGGAGCGCAGCGAATCAATGACAGGGCGCAAACGCGACTGCCGCAGCTTGTAGGCGGCACGATTGACCACGAGAACGCTCGAGATGGCGGCCACCAAATCTCGCTCCTCGAGCCCATTCTGGACGAGGGTCGCGCCCGTCTCGACGAGATCGACGATCAAATCGGCGAGTCCTACGACGGGCGCCAGCTCAACCGAGCCCTGAACGTGCACCACGTCCACCTGCACGCCGCGTTTCGCGAAATGCGCCGCCGCCGATTGCGGATACTTCGTCGCGATGCGAGGGACGCCGGTTGGCGGGGGCGTACCGACTAGGCCCGCAACGACCATCCGGCATCGCCCGATGCCCAGGTCCAGGGGCTCGTAAAGGTCGCATGTGCGCTCCATGAGCACGTCCCGTCCGCAGACACCGAGATCCGCGGCGCCATACTCGACGTATGTGGGAACGTCGTCCGGCTTCAGCAGAAGAAATCGAAGGCCCGAGTTGGGCGCATCCCGGACGAGCGAGCGGTCGTCGGCGAGAAGCGCATGGGCGTCGATCCCAGCACGCTCCAAAAGCGGTGCGACCACGCGGAGGACCCTCCCCTTCGGGAGAGCTATCGTCACTCGCTCAATCAAGCGTCCGCCCCTTTCACTCGCTCGATCGTGGCTCCGAGACCGCGCAGCTTTTCTTCGATGCGTTCGTACCCGCGATCAATGTGGTAAACGCGCCGTACCTCGGTCTCGTCGTCGGCGACGAGACCGGCGATGACGAGCGATGCGCTCGCGCGCAGGTCGGTCGCCATGACGCTGGCCCCGTAAAGCTTGTCGACGCCCTGAACGACCGCAGTATTTCCCCGTAACGCGATGTTTGCTCCCATGCGCTGGAGCTCGGGCACGTGCATGAATCGGTTCTCGAAAATGGTTTCGCTCACCACGCTCTCCCCGCGCGCAAAACACATCAGAACCAAGAATTGTGCCTGCATGTCGGTCGGAAAGCCGGGGTGAGGGGCGGTGATCACGTTGACGGGCTGAAGGGGTCCGATCCTTCGGACGCGAGCATTGTGCCCGTCCGTCGACACTTCGATTCCCGAGGCGCGCAGCTTCGCCACGAGCGCCTCGAGGTCCGACAGCTCCGCGCCCTCGAGGAGGACATCGCTCCCTTCGCTAGCGGCCGCGGCGACCATGTACGTGCCGGCTTCGATGCGATCGGCCATGATCGCGATGATCGAACGGGGCCAGCTCGCCGCGGTCCGAGCCGCGGATGTGAATGACGTCGGTGCCGGCGCCGTCGACCTCGGCGCCCATCTTGTTGAGGACGCGCCCGAGCTCTTCCACTTCGGGCTCGCGCGCACAATTGAGGAGAGTGGAGCGGCCTTTGGCGAGCGCAGCAGCCATCATCAGGTTTTCGGTCCCCGTTACGGTGGGGATTTCGAAGCGAACCTCTCCTCCGCGTAGACGGCCTCCGCCTCCGGGCCCCTGCGCGATGACATAGCCCCGCTCCAGACTGATGGTGCAGCCCATCGCTTCCAGGCCCTTCAAATGCTGGTCGATAGGCCGCGCGCCGATGGCACAGCCCCCCGGCAGCGAAACCTTCGCGCGGCCGAAGCGTGCGACGAGCGGCCCGAGCACAAGGACGCTTGCGCGCATTTGCTTCACGAGCTCGTACGGAGCCTCGGGGCGGACGCTGGACCCCGCCGCCACTGCGACCTCCGGCGGCGCCACGTGGACATCCCGCCCCAGAAACCGCAGCAGAGCTGCGGTCGTTTCGATGTCCCGCAAAGCGGGGACGTTACGGAGGAGACTCGCGCCGTCGGACAAGAGCGTGGCACACAAGATGGGGAGTGCGGCGTTCTTCGCGCCACTAATCCGAACGGCGCCCTTCAGGGGAGCTCCGCCGCGAATGCGGATGGCGTCCATGTGCCGGCGTTCTTTGCCTGAAATCGCGCTCGAGGCCAAGCGGAGAGCGCGAGGCCGTCGGGAGAAAGCGGAGGCGTGGCAACCCTCTTCGCGAGCATGCGCCTATTTCCGTGTCGCCTCCTTGCTGGCCAAGAGTCGGGCACGCAGCTTCGCCGCGTACCCCTCCTTGTTCTGCTGCCGGGTGCGCCCAATGGCGAGCGCGCCTGCAGGCACGTCTTCGGTGACGGTCGTTCCCGTTGCGACGTAAGCGTCGGCGCCGACCGTAACCGGCGCCACGAGCTGTGAGTCGCTGCCGATGAACGCGCCCGCCTCGATCGAGGTCGTGTGCTTCTGAACTCCATCGTAATTGCAAAAGATCGTCCCGGCACCTACGTTGGCTCTTTCGCCGATGATGCCGTCGCCGAGGTACGCGAGATGGTTCGCCTTCGCCCCGCGGCCCATCCGCGTCTTTTTGGTCTCGACGAAATTGCCCAGATGGGCTTCCTCGCCCAGGTCACTCTGCGGCCTCAAGTGCGAGAACGGGCCCACCTGCGCCCGGGCCCCGATGCGCGACTCTGTGGCCACCGAATAAGGTTTGATGATTGCCCCTTCTCCCACCTCGACGTCCGTCAGGACGCAGCCGACGTCGACGGAAGCACCACGGGACACGCGCGTACGACCGCGAAGAACAACCCCCGCCTCGAGCGTCACGTCCTCTTCGAGCACCACCCCCGCGTCGATACGCGCCCCATCGCGGACGGTTACCCCCGCAAGGCGCCAGCGCCGGACGATCCGCTCTCGCATCGCGCACTCCACCGACGCGAGCTGGACACGATCGTTGACCCCGGCCAGAACGCTTTCGCCTAGCGCGACGGTCGTGACCCGTTCCCGGGCGTTGGCAGCGAATGCAATGATGTCCGTCAAATAAAGCTCCCCTTGCGCGTTATTCGGCGCCAGGGTCGCGAGTGCCTCGCGGAGAAGCGCCGTGCTCGTGGCATAAATACCAGCATTGATCTCGCAGACGGCGCGCTCGTCGGGACCCCGCAGGTCACGATGCTCACGCACTTCGAGCACCTCGCCGTTCATCCGAAGGACGCGCCCATACCCGGCCGGGGCCGCGACGACGCACGTGGCGAACGACAGCACGGGCGGCGAATCCCCAATGCTGAGGGGCGCCGCTACGGCCCGTAAGTCGTCGGCGCGGATGAGCGGGACGTCGCCGTTCATCACCAGAACCTTGGACGCGAGCCCACGAATCCCGTCGAGACCCACCCGCGCAGCATCGCCCGTTCCGCGCGGCGGATCCTGAATGGCCGTGCGAACGGGCGCGCCCACGAACGCGCGCGCGAGGTAAGCCTCCACCACTCCCCTACCGTGACCGACTACGATCACCACCTCGCCACAACCCGCGTCGAGCGCCGCCTGCACGCAAAAGTGCACGATCGGCAGACCGCAAACTGTGTGCATCACCTTGGGCAGTGCGCTCTTCATGCGGGTTCCGTGCCCAGCCGCAAGAACGATCGCCGTCGTCGTCTCCATGCGCTTCCGTTCGCCTCCCCAACGCTTCTACCAAACGAGCAGGGGGCCTCAGGGCAAAAGGTCCGGGACCGGCACCCTCGACGGAGACCGCAAGGGAAGCCCATCGCGAATGCCGTTGGACGTGCGGGTCGAAGCAGTCGCAACGGCGTTGTCCGCTGCCGTACTGCGAGCGGGCACGTACACGACCACGGTCGAGCCTGCATCAAGAAGGTCACTACGACCGCGCCGATTGACGCGTTCCATCGTGCGCGCGCTCACGTCGAAGCGCTTGCCGATAGCCTCGAGCGTGTCGCCCGACTTTGCTGCCACGAGCACCCGTTTGAATGCCTTTTCATGCTCTTGAACGGCAAAGAATTCTTCAGAGCCGACGACCAGAACACGCACGTCGTTGTCCGACAGGACCGCCACTTGTGACAGGTCGGCGGATGGCGCCACGAAGGCCTGCAATGTCATTCCCTCCTGAAGGCGAGCACTCGGATCGAGCTCGTTCCATCGCCGTAAATCGTCCAAAGGCACGTGAAGCGCGGCCCCAATTTCGACGAGCCGGTCGCCCGCGAGCACGCGGTAAAACACCCGCTTGCGATCGGGATAGACGAACTCGTCCGAAGGAACGACGACGCTGGTCTTGGGGGTCGAGGGCGTCGTGCGATTGGCAGGCGGGCGCTCCGCCTCCACCACGGGCACGAGCAGCACCGTTCCTCCGCGTAGCGTCTCGCCTGCCCCAATCGTGTTGAGTTCCACCAACCTCTGCGTCGTTGTCTTGTGCGATGCAGCGATCTGTTCGAGCGTCTCCCCGAAGCGGATCACGTAGCGTTCCAGCAGCGGCTCATCCTTGCGGAGCTTCGCGACAGCCGATGCCGTCGTTTCCCCTCGCCCCAACGGAACTCTCACCGAATACGGCACATCGCCCTCACCTCGGGGCGGTGTCCGGCCCGCTCGCAACTCGGGATTGAGCGCCTCGAGATCCTTCGACGAGCACCCGGCAGCCTGAGCGACCTGGGAAAGCAGCGTTCCGGGGGGAACGCCGACGTCGTCGGTCAACACGGCGGAATCGACGGCCAGGTCGCTGAAGCCGAATGCCGACAGGTTGTGTGCCACGACGGCGGCGGCGAGGACCTTCGGGACGTAAAGAGTCGTCTCCCAGGGGAGGGTCCCCTCCGTGCGCGCCAACGACCAGAAGTCGTTCGTGTTGTAGCGGCGCACGACGGACGCGAGGCCGGAGTATCCCATGTTGTACCCAGCAACGGCGAGGTCCCAGCTCCCGAAGCGGCGGTGCAAATCCGCCAAGAACTCGGTCGCCGCTTCAGTGGCCGTTTGGGCGGCGAGGCGTTCGTCGACCCAGTGGTCGATCGCCAGGCCGTAGATTCGTGCCGTGTCCGGCATGAATTGCCAGAGTCCCGCAGCGCCCCGACCAGAGCGGGCCGTCGAATCGAAGCCGCTCTCGATCATAGCCAGCCAAACCAAGTCTTCCGGGAGCGATTTTCGTCGGAGCACGCGGCGGATCATATCTCGCCAACGGCCCGACCTTCGGAACAGGCTCGCGAACGTGGCGCGGCCGCGTGGGTCGTCGCGAAAAAATTCGAGGTACCGGACGACTCGCTCATCCCATCGGACGGGCAAATCGGGCATCTCGAGGCCCGCCGTCACCGGCCACCCCGGGTCGCTCCGAGGTGCAGTCGCAGGCGATGCAACCGACGCGCTCGGCGGAAGTCCGGAGACCTGCATCCGGATGTCTGCCTCGCCGCCGAGGCCCAGCGACGGAGGAAGATCGCCCGGCCATCTGTTGTCGTCAGGCGAGGGCGATGCGGGGGGAAACAACTCCCGCTCCGCCTCGTGTAGCGCACGAAGCTCGGGGCTCTCGACGAAGGAGGCGTCGTCTATTCCGCCTCCCGCAATGGACCGACGTGCGCCAACGTCGGTCGCGCGGCCGGCCCGAGACGTGCTTGGCTTGGCTGTCGGCTTCAGCCCTGCGGTCTTCGGCGGTCTGAGCGTACGGGGGGGCTCGGCGGCGCGGGCGCCCGCCGCACCCAACACCAGCGCGCACCCCACTGCGCACGCAACCTCGGGAAAGAGCCTCGCCATTGCGCGAAACGGTGGCATGCACCGCAGTCGGGCGTCAAATTCGCGAGGCAGCGCGCGTTTCCAGCGATGATAGCCGCGCGAGCATGGCTAGCCTCCCCGAGCACGCGGCCCTTGCGCAAAGCCGGGCGATGGGGTGGGCTTTTCTGTGCCTCTCGCCCTCTACCGCCCGCGATGAAGGCCTGCCCCCAGTGCCGCCTCCGCTATCCCGCGGACACCGTCCATTGCTTCCTTGACGGTGCCAAGCTCACCAGCTTTCGCGATCCGCTTCTCGGCGCAACGATTGGCGGATGCTATCTCATCGAGGAGGTGCTCGGCGAGGGGGGCATGGCAATGGTTTACCGGGCACACCACAAGCTCGTCGATAGGCGATGCGCTGTGAAAGTGATGAACCCTTCGCTAGCGACCAACCCTGTAGTTCGCGAGCGGTTCCGGCGCGAGGCAAAGGCCGCCCAGGTCCTGGCCCATCCAAACGTCATCGAAATTTTTGACCAGGGCGAGACAAGTGACGGGACGCCCTTCTTCGTCATGGAGCTCCTGGAGGGCGCGACTTTGGCCGAGCTAATCAGCAGAGGCGCCCCCCCCGTTCCTCGAAGCTTGGCGATCTTAATCCAGCTGGCTCGAGGGATTGCCCGCGCGCACGACCTCGGTGTCGTCCACCGCGACCTAAAGCCTGAGAACATCTTCGTCTGCCGCCGATCAGACGGAACCGACCTGGTGAAGATTTTGGATTTCGGGATTGCCCGTTCGCGGACAGACGCGCGAATCACCAACGCCGGCGAGCTGTTCGGGACGCCGCAATACATGGCCCCAGAGCGCGTGACCGACGGCGAGGCGGGTCCAAGCGTCGACCTCTACGCGTTGGGAGTCATTTTCTTCGAGACCGCAACCGGAGCTCTGCCCTTCAATGCGGGCGATGCAACGACGCTCCTCATCAAACAGGTGACGGAGCGCCCGCCCAGGCCGCGTGACGTCGCACCCACCGTGCCCGAAGAACTTGAGCGCATCATCCTTGGACTGCTGGAGAAGGACCCGCGCTCCCGTCCGGTCGACGCGCATCGAGTCGTGCACGATCTGGTCGCGGCGGCGAGTCGCCTCGGCGTGGCCGCGCCGCCGGAACCAGGCCAAGACCCCTCGACTGTGCGGCGCCCCGTCCGGGTGCTGCCGGCCGTCGTCGTAGAGCAATGGGAAAAGAGGGTCAACGTCTTCGAGCGGATGCTCGCGAGCCTTCATGGCGCCTGGACGCCCATGGAGCTTGAGCGAGCGCTTGTGCAGATCAAAGTACTGGTGGGTGAGCTCGCTGAGGCACGCCGGTGGAGCGCAACCGAACAGCGTAGGCTCGAGGAGATCGATGCTCGCGGAAGGGAGGGCAGGCAGCGCTTGGGATTTGCAGTCGACGCCCTTGGTCTGGATGCGTCGAGAGCGAAAGAGGAGCTGCGCGAGTCGCTCACGGAGGCCACGAAGCGAGCAGAGCAGGCGCAGCGAGCGGCAGCCGCGTATGCGGATACACAGCGCGAGACACTGATGTGGGAGGGGCGAGCGGGTCTCGAGGAGCCTTACCGGCAGTTGGCGAAAGCGTACCGTCGTTGCGCCGACGCGGTCGAAAGCTGGTTCGAGAGCCGGCGCGACGCCAGGGAGGCCCAGACGGTCTTCGACGGCAAAGAGCGGCTCGTTCACGATCTGGACTTCCAGATCGCCCAGCTGCGGAGCGCTCTGGCCGCACGGGAGCTCGCCAATGACCGCGAACGCCACGACGGGCAGCGCCGGCTCGTCGAGCTGAATTCACGGGCGGAACGGCTCGAAGCGCAGCTACTGGCGCTCGCAACGGCGTTTTGCGAGCCCCTCCGGACACGTCCCGAGCTAGGGCCGCTTTTCCAGCAGCTCGAGTCCGACGCCGCTGCGGGCGTCTAAAACGCGACGAACCGACAGGTCTTCGCTCGCCGCACCCCTGCTCGGGGGCCCGGAGAACAGATGTTTTGTGAGTCCTCTGTCGCGTTGCGCCTCGACCGCGTTAACATCGCCCACCCCATGGACGCGAGAGGGCTCAGATTCGACACGAACCAGATGCTGGTCATGGTGCTCGCCGGAGGCGAGGGAAAGCGTCTTTACCCGCTTACGCTCGATCGCGCGAAGCCGGCCGTTCCTTTCGGCGGCCGCTACCGAATCATCGACATCGTCCTGTCGAACTTCGTCAACTCCGGACTGTCGCGCATCAAAGTCCTGACCCAGTACAAGAGCGCTTCGCTCGAGGAGCACATCGCCCGAAACTGGCGGCTCGCGCCGATCCTCGATCAGTTCATCGAGGCCATTCCCGCGCAGCAGCGCACCGGCAAGGCCTGGTACCGCGGCTCGGCCGACGCGGTGTGGCAATGCCAGCACGTCATCACCGACGAGCAGCCGGAGCTCGTGTGCATCTTCGGCGGCGATCACGTCTACAAGATGGACGTCCGGCAGATGCTGGTCTTTCACCAGGAAGCGCGCGCAGACGCTACCGTCGCCGCCATCCCGGTGCCGCGCGAGGCTGCGCGCGACTTCGGAGTCATCGAGGTGGACAAGGGAGGACGCATCATCGCGTTCCACGAGAAGGTCGAGAGCCCGCCGACGATGCCCGGCGACGAGACCAAGTGCCTTGCGTCGATGGGCAACTACATCTTCGGTCCCGACGTGTTGCTCCGCGAGCTCGAGGACGACGAACAGATCGAAGATAGCCGCCACGATTTCGGTCACGACGTCCTTCCCCGCCTCGTGCGTCAGGGGGCGCGCGTTTACGCATACGATTTCGCCACCAACGCCGTGCCTGGCGAAGACGAGTACAATCGCGGCTACTGGCGCGACATCGGCACCATCGACGCGTATTGGGAAGCGCAGATGGATCTCATCGAGATTCATCCGCAGTTCAATTTGTACAATTTTCGCTGGCCGATCCGCACGGGAGCAACGCACGACCCGCCCGCGAAGTTCGTGTTCCGTGACGAAGCCCAGGCCCGCGTCGGCATCGCCACCGACTCGATGGTCAGCCACGGGTGCATCATCTCCGGCGGGCGCATCCATCGGAGCGTGCTCGGCGTCGGGTGCCGCGTGAACTCCTTCAGCGAAGTCGAGGAGAGCGTCCTCTTCGAAGGCGTGCGCGTCGGGCGGCACGCAAAGGTTCGGCGTGCAATCATCGACAAGGACGTGGAAATTCCACCCGGAACGGTGATCGGCTTCGACCGCGAGGCGGACCGCCAGCGTTTCTTCGTCACGGAGGGCGGGACCGTGGTCATTCCGAAGCGCGCCAAGCTTGAAGCTGGATAGATTCGCGACGCGAATGCCTTCGCGAGACGCGCGCGCTCCGGTCGGCTAGTCATGCCAGCCATGGCGGTCACGGTCATCGTTGGCGACGTGCACGGCTGCACCGCCGAGGTCGAGGGTTTGCTCGCGGATATCGCGTTCACCTCCGGCGAGGATCAGCTCGTCTTCGTCGGTGACCTGGTAGCCCGTGGTCCGGATTCGCACGGGGCCCTTGCCCTTGCGCTCCGACTCGGCGCGCGCACCGTTCGTGGAAATCATGAACAAAAGTTGCTTGTGCACCGGCACACGGGCGCGCCGCTCGGTGCAGAGCATGCGCGCCTGGCAAGCGAATTGTCACCGGGCGAGTGGAGCTTGCTCGAGGCCATGCCGCTCTGGATCGATATGGCAGGCCATGGCGTCCGGGTCGTTCATGCGGGCGTGATACCGGGCATGATGGTGGAGCAAGTGCCCAAGGAGGCGCTGCTCCGAATGCGGACGCTCGACGCCCGAGACGGCTGGAGCGATGGGCGGCAGGCCGGGCCCCTCTGGGGCACGCGTTATCAGGGCCCCCCCCATGTCGTTTTCGGACACAATGCGCGGGCCGAGCCACAGCTTCATCCCTGGGCGACCGGGATCGACACGGGCTGTGTTTACGGCGGGCGTCTGACTGCCGTCGTCCTTCGGGAGGGCGAATCAATGCCGCGCGGCGACGAAGCGCGGACGAAGCTGCAGAGCGTGCCGGCGCGACGGAGCTACCACGGCGGCACGGGCACGCGGCGGTTTCAATGAGCGTGCGCGTCGTCCTTTCTCCACGGCAACAGTCGTCGGTCGCCCGTGGTCGTTTCGTGAGCATCGAGATCGATGGACGCAGCGTTCTCGTTGGTCGCGTAGACGGCGGATGGCGCGCCTACGAGAACGTATGCCGGCATCGGGCGTTACGGCTCGATTTCGGCGGCGTCTCACCCATGAGCGATGACGGTCGATTCCTGCTCTGCCACCACCACGGGGCTCTTTATCGTCCGACGGACGGGGTTTGCATGACCGGACCGTGCGATGATCGAGGATTGGTCGCGCTGAACATTACAGAGGATTCCGGCGGGCTCTCGATCGCAGAACCCGCACGGCCAGACCCCCCGGGCGACTGAATCAGCGCGAGGGGGCCATCGTCAGAACACCCACCCGACGCTGGCGTCCAACTGAGGCCGGAGCCCGGTCGGCGCTATGCCACTGGCTACGGTGGCAGCGGCCGTCGAATAGGCAACGCCCCCTCCGAGCCGCAGCGTCGGCCCTGCCAGCCACGTCCATTCGTATCCGACCGTAACTTCTGCACCTACTACGTTGATCCACTGGCCCGGCGCCCTCGCTCTCATCCAGGCGACTCTTGGGTGGACGTAGAGGGCGCGAAATGGAGTGCCTAGGGGGAACATCGGCACACCGACGCGCCCACCGTAAGCGGCCGCGTACTGCGACAGCCAGTTGGCCTCGAAGCTCAAACCAACGTTGTCGTTCAGCATTACGTCGACCTCGGCACCGACGCGCCCGAAAGCGACGCCCAGCGGGTCCAACAGAGCTCCGACGCCGCGCGGCCCAGCGTCGTCACTGGCGTCGAGATGGTCGGTCTCGATATCGGAATGCGCTTCGAGGGCCTTCAGACTCCGCGTAAAGGCCGTTATGCCGAGGCCCGCCGCAGCCAGGACGAGGGCCACCGACGATTTCATGCCCCCCCTTCGGCCACACCGCCAAAATGGTTGCTACTCCGCTAGGCTCTCCGTGCGTGAGTCATCAAAGCGCAGACGGCAGCCTCTCGAACGCGCGCTACCCATACGTGGCGGTCGATGTCGATCCAGGCGAAACCGATGACGCGAGCGCGCTCCTCTTCGATCTCGGCGCGACGGGAGTGGAAGAGCGCGACGAGACGACGCTCGCGCGCGGCGCGCCAGCCAAGGTAACGCTGGCGGCCGCATTCGAACGGCGGTCGGAAGCGCTCGCGTCGCTCGAGGCGCTGCCGCCAAGTTGGTCGCCACGCGTCGAAGAGGTTATCGGCGATGCTTGGCGGGACGAATGGAAGAAGCATTTCGAGCCATTCCGGATTGCGGAAAAAATCGTCGTGTGCCCCCCCTGGCGTGCCTACTCGGCTGCACCGGACGAGAAGGTCATCGTCCTCGAGCCGGGCCGTGCGTTCGGCACGGGCTTGCACGAGACGACCAGCCTCGTCGCAGGAGTGCTCGTCGATCATAAAACCCAATTCCATGAGGCGTCGGTGCTCGATGTCGGTTGCGGAAGCGGGATTCTGTCCTTCATCGCGGTAGTTGAGGGGGCGGCGACGGTACGTGCCGTCGATCTCGATCTCGAAGCCGTGGCTGTGACCCAGGAGAATGCCGCTCGGAATGGGCTGGGGAACCGCGTTCATGCCGACGGGACGCACGTCGCCTCCCTGACCGGACGCTACGCCGTCGTCGTGGCAAACATCGAAGCCAGAACGTTGGTCGAGCTCGCACCGGCTCTCATTTGCCGGCTGGCACCGCGAGGTCTGCTCGTGCTGAGCGGCGTCCTTGCGCCCGACGCCGCGCCAGAGCAGCTTGAGGATGTGCGCGCCGCGTTCTCGTCTCTGCGCGAAGAAGAAATCCGCCAGAAAGGGGAATGGGTGGCCGCGGTGATGCGCGCGTGAGGCGCGCCCCGGTTCCTGCCCTCGAGCACGGCGAGCGCCGCCTCAAGGGCGACATCGCCCACTATCTTGCGCACGTCCTGCGCCTGCGGGCAGGTGATCGCTTCTTGGCCTTCGATCCGGCAACGGGGCGCGAGGCGGACGCCGTGACTGTCTCATCGCATCGCGATTCCATCACCGTGCACTTCGGCATCTTGCGCGAGGGGGCCATGGGCCCGCTCCATCCAGTGACCTGGATTCAGGCGCTCGCCAAAGGCGACAAATGCGACGCCATCGTGCGCGACGCGACGGAGCTCGGCGTGACATGCTTTATCGTGGCGCCGACGAGACGCAGCGTCGCCAAGCTCGACGCTCGACGCGCCGCGGAACGTTGCGCACGCTGGGCGCGAATTGGGCAAGAGGCTGCGCGACAGTCCGGTCGGAGCGCTGCACCCGTCGTCGAGGTGCGCAACGACTGGGCCGACGCCCTGGCCTCCGTTGCGGGCCATGCGGCCCGCTTTTGTTTGTGGGAGCGCGCCACCGAGCCTCTGGGACCTGCGCTTCTGCGAGCACTCAGCACCAACGTGCCCATCGCGTTCGCGTGCGGCCCCGAAGGGGGGCTCGAGGAGGAAGAAACCGAGGAGGCTCAAACGGCGGGGTGGTCGGTGGTCTCGCTCGGCAGCCTGGTTCTGCGGACCGAAACGGTCGCGGCTGCCGTGCTCGGTGCGGTGCGCGTTTGGAGCGGGCTTCCGGTGCCGTCACAGTGACTAGCGGGCTGCGCATGCGCATACCCGCTATGCTCCGGGGCGGGTGCTCGAACGCATCGCCCTTCACCAAACACGCCTTCACACTCCAGGGCTCGGCCTCGACGCAAAAGGCGTCGCGCTCGGGGCGAAGGGCGTTGTGCTTCTTTCTTCTGTCGATCGCTTGGTAGCGCTGCTCGCGATCTATACGCGCGAGCGATCGCTCGAGGACCTAATGCCGAGCCTCGCGCTCTCGGTCGTTCGCTCCAAGCTCGGCACACGCGAAATCACCCTCGAGTTTGCTGCAGAGTCGAGCGATCGGATGGACCGCGTCGCCGAGACGGCGAGGCTCGTGGGAGGCTTCACGTTCACCGGCACATCGAGGCACTATGTGCAGTACCGCGACGCGGCGGCCCCATTCGGCTACGACGCAAACGAGCTTCTTTCGACGGACGCTCCCCTCACCCTTTATCACGACCGCTTCTCCCAGATGTACGAGCTCGAACGGCGCATCGAGCTGCGCTCGCTCGTCCTCCGCTTGATGTTGCAGCCGGAGCCAACGACCAAGCTGCAGGCGGGGGCACGCATTGTCGTCGCGGAGCAGGGACTGGGGCCGGCGCTCGTACATTATTTCGTGCGGGCGCGGGTCGAGGGCGACATGTGCGTGGCGGAGTGGCCACCTCCGAGCGCGTTCGACGATGCGCCGCTTCGCCGTTGGGTGGTGCAGGTTCCTTCGCTCCCGGAGCGTATGAGCTCGCTGCTCTATGGGACGCCGGGCATTACTTGTTTCGTCCCTGTTGCCCCCGGCGTGGCAGTCGAGGTCGGGCACCGCCACCCGCTTGCCCTGAGGGCTTGCCCGGTTTTCGACGCAGCGGGGCTCGCCCTTTTGCGGGGTCGCACCGACGAGCCGTGGGTCATCGAGCGGATGCCCCCCATGGGACCCCTCTCCGCCTTTGCCCGCACCGAGCTTCGCCCGGCAGCAGGACCTGATAGTGAGGCGTTGGTCGCAAGAGCGACGATACTAGCGGACGCCGTCCGTATTCCGTTGCGGGTCGTCCCCTCGACCGCCCCCTGGCGCAACGTGACGGCCACGTGGATTACGCCCGCCCAGCTGCCGCTCCTTCGTCGACTAGCCTATGCGCTGCCACGCAGCGCGATAGCTCAGACTCGGGTGGCCGTGACGACGCTCGGCGCATTCGTGCTTTCAGCGCACGGAATCGAGGCCATCCCTATCGGGACATTGTTCTTCGAGGTACACCCGAACCTGTACCTTCCGGCGGGCTACGAAATCATGCCAGCCGTCGCACCCGAGCTACTTGCACGAGCGCTCGGGATGCAGGCGTCGCACGTGTATTTTCTTGAGACGACCAGCCGCGCGGTGGCTATCGACGGAGCGGCGTTTGCTCCGCTGGACGCTGCACTGTTGGACGCGACCCCCTGGGAGCCCCTGGACGCGAAGGCGATCGCGCCTGAGCTGGGTGATGAACCGATCGTGCTCAGGGTGACACCCGTCGGGATCTTCCCTCTGCGCGGCGTGGACCCGGAGCCGCCTCCGTCCTTTCTGGAGGCCGAGAGAGCGCTGGGGACGAGCAGCCCGGCGGGTAGGCTCCCCGACGCGGAGAGGTGACCCCCCAGTGCCGCTAGCGCTAAGCAAGGTGGCTGCGAGTGTCTTCGAGGTTCTGTTGGCACCCTTGGTGGTTGGGGGTGCAGTGCGTCCCGGCCACGCGATCGGGGCGAGAGCGGCACTCGCGCTGGGCGGGCAAATGGATCCGCCGCTTGACCCACAGCTCGTCAAACGCGTTGCCGCTGCGCGCGTGAGGGCAGCCCGCGCGCTCGTGCCGATCGACATTCTAGGGCCCCCCACGCCTGCCGAATGGACGTTGGGCGCCGCGCTTCACGACGTGCTCGTGGCTGCGAACCCGACGTTCGACGCGCCATTGCGGCGGCGGGCCGCCGAACGGATTCTGGAACTTGCGGGGAGAGCGATCGACCGCGTCCCGATGCCCACCACGGTCGGGGACGCGTTGTCGCGCCACACATGGTTTGCGCGCATGCTCGATATCACCCGAAAGGACACGTCGGTTTCATGGTGGGTGGGGTCCCAGACGTTTCTCGGCGTCGAGCCGCCAGCCCGTCTGACATCTTGGCCAGCATTGCGGCGAGTCAACGTCCTGCATACGCCGCGCTCACTTCTCGAGCTGGCGCCGCTCGCGGTTCACCGCTCCCATTTCACGGAAGTCATCGCGCATTTCATCGCGCGGACTCCCTTGACCGACATGGCCACGTGCGTACGCGCGGCGCCGCAATTCACGTGGAGCGATGGCACGCTCGCGTTCATCGCAACACGCACCGGACGCGCCCTAACGACCCGAGCGCTCGCTCGGCTACCGGCTTCTGAGGTCGATGCGGTCCTGGGCCGCGCAACGCGCGTTCTCTTGCAGCGAAGCACCCCGCCCTTTGACGCGCCGGTTCTCGGACTCCTGGCCGACCGGGCAGCAGCACTCGCGTCCGGCCACCTGGCCCCTGCGGCACCTCACCCCGCAGGCGCGGATGTGGCGTTCGCGCAGGCGATTGGCGCGGTGGCCGCCCTTCGGGAGCTCTCCTCGTCCGACGACCATTGGTCCGCAGACGACAGACGCCGTCTCCACCTCAACCTGAGCCAACTGGCGCGCACCGCGCCGCTGCAGGGCCTCGACGCACGGTTCGTGGAGAAAGTGTGAGGCTGGACCTCGGAGCGTCAGGGCATCTTCTTTGCAAATCGGGCCGGCTCCGGCGGGGGCTCGAGCTGTTCCATCTTCTGCAATGCCATGACGCCGCCGGCGGGCTCGCTCACCATGTCGGAAACGACGGTCCTCGCCACGTTGTAGGCGCCGGTAATCTTTACCTTCGCACCGACGGCTGGCAGAGGAAACGGCACCTGGACGTTCAGCATGTCGTCCATCACGGGCTCTTTCGGCTGCTCGCCTTCTTTGAGCTTTTTATAGGCAGTCATCGCGTCGAAAATGACCGCGAAATTGCGTGCCCATCCGACGACGCGCACCTTCTGGCCCTTCGCGTTGCCCTTGTCGTCGGCCACCCAGAAGCTCGGCACTTCAGGATTACAATTGTCGGGGTCCTTCTTGCCCGTCTTGTGGACCGCGCAGTCCGGCGCGCGAGGAATATTCGAGTCGACGATGTAGCCCACGATCGAGATGGGCTGGGCTGTAACGTCTTTGTTGTGGATGAGGCTCTGAAGGTGATGGATCGCACCGTAAATGGTGTAGGCGTCTCCTTGCTTGATCGGAGTCGTCGGCAAGGCGGGAGGCGCCGGCAAATTCGCGCGTTTGCCCGACCAGGCGGGCTGCGGCTTATAGGGGTTTTCGTCGCCGCTGCAGGCGGTCGCCGCGAAGAACGCGGCGAGGCCTATCGTGCGCAGCGCCTGCGTGCCGAACGTTTGCATGGTGGGCTCGTCTCCTCCCGCTCAAAACGACGGGGCGCTGGACGAGTAACACGCTCGAAACGACGCTTACAAGCGTATCGAGCACGCGCGGAAGCTTACAGCGGATCTTTGCAGGTACTAGGCGTCTCGCCCAGACCCCTTTGTCAGGCCCGCTCCGATGGCGCGCCGCGCCTTGTGGCCCGAGCGCCCCGAGGTGGGCTTGTCCTCGCTCGCGTTGGATCGCCTGATCCCCGCGTCGGTTTCGGTGCGGACCGAGGGCACCAAGAAATCCACGTCCGCCAAACGAACCACGTCGCCCGTGCTCTGAGCCACTAGGCGCCTGATGATAACGGCGAGCTCGCCGTCCTCGCCCGGAAACGGATACTCCACGAAGCGGGCGTACGCGGCATGCTCGATGCCCACCGGTCGTCCGTGTACCCTCAAGCCCTCGCGTGCAAGACGGTCGTTGAAGATGGCCCGCAAGTCCTCCGGCCGGTCACGCAGTCGGGGAAGCACGATGGGGGAAGAGCGTGCGTCACCCAGACGCGACGCGAGAAGCGAATCGAGTCGTCCGCGCGCCACCAACTCGTCGGGCGAGGCAACGGCAGTGAGCGCGAGGCGCACTTCGAGAGGCTCGCCGTTCTGCCATGGCCCTCGCCCCTCGCCGAGAGCGCGCGCGACGAGCTGCTGTACCTCGAGCGGCAGGCCGGCGCCGTCGAGCAAAACGAGCATCCCGCGGTGAGCTAGTGCGAGCGGCGACGAACAAGCGTCGCGCCAACGGCGAACATCGTGCTCGGGCGCGCTCGTCGCATCCACCACCACCAGGGGTCCCCCGCGGCATGCTCCGGAAAGGTGTGCGCGCGCCAGGTACGGGACGGGGTCAACACCGCTGGGCGCGACCACTGCGATAGAGGCACCGATGACCGCTCGCCGCTCGAGAGCCTCGACCGCCATACGCGAGGACGCCGCGTAAACACCGACGCTCACGTCACGAGCGAGGCGCGCGACGGTTAGAGCCTCGCGACCGGCTTCGAGCGCCCGCTCGCGGCTTTGCCTATCCAGCTTCGCCTCCGCCGCCTCGGCGCGCACGAGCATCTCTTGGGCTCGCGCGAGCATGCGGGTCTGCAGCGCTCGCGCGCGACAGGGACCTGCCAGCCTATCTGCGACGATCTTGAGCGCACGCACCTCCTCGAGGGTCGGCGACCTGTCCCGCCCCACGCGCGGCAGAATCAACGCTCCCTCGACCTCGCCTTCACTCGCGATGACCGTTGCGAGCCAGGCGCCGCGTTCGGACAGCCATTTCGAGAGCGGTCGCAAGTCGGGCCGGCGGACCTCCAAAGAGTCGACGAGGTTCGCCCGAAGGGTGGCCTCGGGCTCGCCCGTGGCGACGCGCACGAGCGCCTCCGGGAGCTCGCCTTCGCGCTCGTGCAGATAGCCTGCGGCATCGACCGATGCGACGCGCGCTGGCGTCAAAATCCATAGCTCCGGGGACGGCGAGGCCGGGCCGCTGGCAGACCGCAGCGCCACAAGCGCCTCGCGCAACGCGGTCTCTGGATCCCCATGCGAGGCCAGCACGCTCGCGCGGGCAAATGCGTCCAGCCGCGCCCCTACGCCCGGACGCACGAGGCGATCGAAAATCGGGGCACCAGTCCCTACGACCAGCGCGAGGAGCGCCGTGACGACCGTCGCCGACCAGGCATCGCCGAGAATGGTTGCACCGGCGGACGCACCCAGGAGGACAACCCCAGCGCCGACGCTGGCGAGAACTAGCACGCGGCGCATGAGCCGCGTGACCGTAACGGCGTCAGGATGAAGCGCTGCAGCGCCGACCAAAGTTGCTGCCGCAGCGACGAAGGCGCGGCCAATCGGAGCAGCCCGCGTCGGCTCGAGGAAGCCAACGAGGACAGCCGTCGCAACACATACGGCAAGAATTGCCCGTATGGCTTCGGCGCGCTCCTCAACTCCGAGCTCGAGGCGGCGTCGACGCAGGGTCCAGTCGGTGACCGCGAGCATCACGACTGCGCTCGCGGCCACTGCACCGACCTCCCAAGCCTCCGGATTCTCGGAGACCCACCCGAAGCGCGCGGTTTGGGGCGCGAATCGCGCAACGAGGGCCGCCCACCAGAACACGGCCACGGAGACCACGGACAGCGCCGGGGACAGCGCCCGTGCTGGGACAATCCCGGCGGAAGGAGGGATTCGAGCGATCGCCATCACTGCAGCCGCTGCGCAGGTCATCGCCCCGACTTCGCCACATCCGTTTAGCCCGCGCTGCGCGGAAACGGCCCCGAGAGATGCGAGCACCAAGGCCAAGCCCCAACCTAGAGCGCGCTCGAGGTGGCCCGAGCGCCGCGCCGCGGCGAATGCCACTCCGATGGCCGCTGTGCCGACCAAAAAGCCCCGAGGCTCTCGCGCGCCGTCGGCCCACACAGCGAGTGCGGCCACATAGGCTACGCTGGCGACCAGCGGGGCGCGCCGTCGCCATCGAACCTGCGAGGCCGAGCGCGGTTGTGCGCGCCATGAAACGGGCGGCTCGGGCTTCGTGACGGGTGCCTCCGTGGCCAACATGGCGGGCCAGTGTCGCACGTCCGCTGGCGCTTGCCCTCCCGGTGTGTTCTCGTTGCGGCATGCGCGCCACGATTCGGGGCCGCGACCGGTCCCCGAGAACCCTTGCCCTCGGTACATGGCTGGCGACCCGAGGCGCCCTCGCCGGTGTAGCGCTCGTGCTCACCGCCGTCGGCGCGGGAGCGACGGTCGTCGCTTCCCTCGTGATCGCGCGAAACGGCGGAGCCGGAGCCGCGCAAATCCCGGCCATCGCGTCGAGCGCTCTCGCTTGGGGGGCGGGCATCATGCTGGCCTTCGGAGCGGCATTTCGGGCGATTCTCAGGGACATGGACGAGGGCGTCTTTGCGTTGGTGCGGGCCCGGGGGGGGTCTAGCGCGCACTACGTGCGCGGACGCGTCGGGGGGCTAGTGGTCGTCCTGGCAATCGCGCTCGGGGGGGCGACTCTGATAGCCAGTCTTGCGGCGACCTCAGTTGCCTCCCTGGGGGGAGGCTCGACGCAAGTGGCCCGGTCTGGCGCCGGCGCGGTGGCCTATGCCCTTGCATTCTCCGCGACGATGGGCCCCGTTGCGATGGCGTGCCTTGGCGCGCTGACACGCGTCAGGGGGTACTTCGTCTTTCTAGCAGTGCTCATGGTTCCAGAAATCGCCGCGCCCTGGACGGCCGCGCTGCTGCCCGCCGGTTGGCACGAGCTCACTTCGATTGCAGCGGCGCTCGATGCGGTGCGCGCTGGCGTCTCTTCGCCCGAAGTTTCGGGGGCTCACCTAGCCCGGGCGGTCGCTGCGCTCGTCGCGCTGGTGTCGTTGTGTCTCGTCGCCGTCGGCGCGCAGCTGGCACGAATTGAGGGTGAGCGCGTCCGATGATCGCACTCGACGGGCTCGCGGCGCGGCGCGCACCACTCTCCCTGTCAGACATATCGCTGAGCTGGGGCGCGGGCGCGCACGCGCTCGTCGGCGCCTACTCCGATGGAGGGGCACTGCTTCTGGCCCTCATCGCGGGCGCTGCGCGATTCAGAGCAGGTCGAGCGCGCGTTCTCGACGGCGCGCCGAGCGAAGCTCGCGTTCGGCGACGCATTGCCTTCGTTCCGCTGCAACCGCGTCTGCCAGACGCACTTCGCGTCGACGAGACGCTACGCCTTGCGTCTGTCCTGCGGCGCGAGGAGCAGCAGGATCCTACTGCGCGCTTGCGCGTTCTGGGGGTCGAGGCGCTTGCGCCGCGTCTCTCGCGCACCCTCTCTCTCGAGGAAGCACGCGCCGTCGCTCTGGTCGAAGCAACGACGTCGACGAGTGTCCGGGTCCTGCTCGTCGAGGAGCCTCTGGTCGCGCTCGATGCGCGTGCGACGGCGCGCTTACCTGAGGTCCTGCGAGCGCGCGCGCAAAACGGTTGCGCGATGATTGTCGCGACCGCATCGGTGCGCGACGCCGCGGAGCTGGCCGATGATTACCTAATGCTGCGCCACGGTGCCATCGTCGGGAGGGCTTCGTCACCCGAAGGCCTGGTGGGCTTTTCACAAGCGGGCATTCGATTGCGAATCGTCGTGGACTCCCCCCGCGCACTCCTTGCCGCGCTTGGGCGAGAGGGGGCGGTAGAAGCACTGGCTCGCAACGAGACGGGGTTGGTAGTTCGGGGACGCGACGCCCTCGATCTTGCGCGCGCCGCGGGCCGTGCAATCGTCGCGTCCGGCGTAGAGGTGACCGAGATGCGGTTCGAGGTGCCTGCGCTGGAGGAAGCCCGCAACGCACTCGCCGCCGTTGCGTCCGAAGGCCGCGGCACGGCGCGGGGAGCGAGGCGGCAGGGCGAGGAGCCGTTGCCCGCTGCGCCCGCGGCCGGCATGGAGACGCCCTGACTCCATGAGGATTGCCCTCGCCCGTCCGCCCCTCGCCCTGCTTACGCGCACACCGCGCGCATGGGCTTCGGTCACTGCCTGGACCGCGCTAGGCGTCGCCTTCGCCGCGGCGGCGCGTTCGCGCGGCTTTGCCCACGGCGCCGATCACGTATTAATTGGCGCATTCGGCGCGTTGGTGCTGCCACTCCTGACGTACTCGCTCGTTGGCGCCGTCCTCGGCGGGCGCTCTCTGCCGGCCGCGGGCGTTTCGATGGTGGCCTTCGGCGCGACCCCCGGGCGGGCGGCGGTGGCGACAATGGCGATCGGAGTCCTTGCTGCCACGGCGGCCTGCGCTGTTCTGGCAGCGATCGTCGCGCTGATCGCGCATGGCTCGGCCGATCCCCCCGTGGCGCGCGACGCGGTTGAGAGCGCTTACGCAGGAGCTCTCGGCAGCGCGTCCTATGCTGCTTGGTTTTTCCTCGGCGCCAGCTTCGGCAAACGCGGCGGCGGCAGACCGCTGCTCCTCGTCGTCGATTGGGTGCTGGGGGCCAGCGGAAGCGCGGCCGCCGTCGTCACCCCGCGCGCCCACCTTCGTAACCTCCTCGGAGGCCTCGGGCCCCTCGACATGGGCGAGCGCGCGAGCGCTCTTTCACTCGTTGCGGTTGCCGCGTCATGCGTCTTGCTGGCATTAGTTCGCTGCCAGCGAAGCCGTTGGCGTCTCAGCTAAACTGCAGGCGCGTCGCCGCGGAGCATCGCCTGGAGCCGCTCCCTGTTTTCGCGCGTCAGGTCGAGAGGTCGGCCTTCGAGGACGAAGTCACCCTCGCTCTGTCGCCGCGCGGCATGAACCTTGATGCGCAGCGTGGCCACCGGCATGCCGGCGAGCTTACCTTGTATGCGCGATCCTGGCGGAGAAGGTGTCGTCGATCGCAGGACGATCGCGTCCCCGGAGACGGACACGACGTGTGCCGTTCCCCCTTTCGCCCAGGTGATGTGCGGGCTCATCGCGCTTTTTCCCGTAGAGCGACTCGCGCGTCTCGCTCCGCATCGCGTTTGGCGATGTCGTGGCGCTTGTCGTGTCGCTTCTTCCCTTTCGCGAGCGCGAATTCCACCTTGATACGCCCCTTTTGGAAGTAAAGCCGCAACGGGACCGCCGTCGCCCCGCTGCGTGTCAGGGCTTCGTGGACCTCCTTTATCTCGCGCTTGTGCAGCAGCAGCCTGCGCGAGCGCCGCGTCTCGTGAGGAAACGCGTTTGCCTGCTCGAATGGGGCGACGAACATCTGCTTGAGCCATGCCTGCCCGTTCTCGACGACGATGTACGCGTCGCTCACGTCGACCTTGCCCCCACGCATCGACTTGACCTCGCTGCCCACGAGCGCCATCCCGGCTTCGTAGCGATCGCCGACGTCGTAATCGAACAGCGCGCGGCGGTTCTTGACGATGAGCTGCTCGCCTTCTGCCCGGGGCATGAACGCCTTCTAGCGCAGCTTGGCAGGCGCGCCCTAGCAGCCCGTAACGGGGCGCTACCCGCCGTCGGCGCGCGGGGGGTCCTCACCGTCGTGGCTCACGACGAGGGGCGGGTCGTCACGGGGGATGCCGAGCCGGTCTTCCAACGTGCCGACCCGCTCGCGCAGCTTTTCGTTCTGCAGAACCAATGCGCGAATCATATCGACGAGAGGATCCGGCAGGTTGGCGTGGTCGAGCGAGGCATCGATGCGGGCGTGCTTGGGGAGAATCACCCGGCCCGGAACGCCCACGACGGTCGCCTCCGGAGGCACCTCCCGCACGACGACGCTTCCAGAGCCGATACGGGCGCGATCGCCAATTTGAATGGCGCCGAGGATGCAGGCGTTTGAGCCGATGACGACCTCGCTCCCGAGCTGTGGGTGGCGCACGCGACGATCGAGGGTGGTGCCGCCCAGGACGACCCCTTTGTACAGGATGCAGCCATCGCCGACGGTGGCCGTCTCGCCAATGACGACCCCCATTCCGTGATCGATGACTACCCGCCTCCCTATGCTTGCGGCCGGATGGATCTCAATGCCCGTTGCAAAGCGATTCGCGTAGGCGAGTGCCCGAGCGCCGAACTTGAAATTCAGCGTCCAAAGCCGATGGGAAACTCGGTGCAACCAAAGGGCATGAAGGCCCGGATAGAGGAGCGCGACCTCCAGTGGAGACCTCGCCGCGGGATCATTGGCGCACATGGCGCTTACGTCCTCCGCGGCCCGCTCGACATGAAGACGGAGCCTTTTCGCCCAGCGGCTCGGTCGCAGCATCACCCGTCCGCAGCAGCTTAGCATCAGGCCAATGGGGCGGGGGCCGCGGCCGCGCTACCTTGGAGAAGATGGGCGAGCCACTCAAGCTGCCGCTTCCCGCTCTCGGCCGATGGCGTCAATCGTTGCCCGAAAAGGTGGGCGAGTACCGCGTTTTTCAAGTCTGCCGCGTTGAGCTCGAAGACGCAAACGGGATGCCTCGCGGCGATGCCTTCACCTTCCGCTGTAACGATTGGTGCAACGTCATCGCCATCACGCCCGACGACGACATCGTCCTCGTCTGGCAATATCGCTTTGGTAAGGACGCATTCTCGCTGGAGATTCCGGGCGGTGTCATCGAGGCCGGGGAATCACCATTGAACGCCGCGCGCCGTGAGCTCCGCGAGGAGACGGGCTACGAAGCGGAGCACATCGAGCTCCTGCAGGTGGTCGATCCGAATCCGGCGCTTCAGTCGAATCGCTGCTACACGTTCGTCGCGCATCGAGCGCGTCGGACATCGCCCACCGCGTTCGATCCGCAAGAGGAGCTGGCGACGGTCCGAGCGCCGATCGCGCGACTCGCCGACCTGCTCGATGGGGGCCAGATTACTCATTCGCTCGTCACCGGCGCGCTGGAGGCCTATTGCCGCAAACGGTCACCGCCTGTCGCCCCGCCCCGCGCCGCCCCCAACCTGCCAGAAGGATGGAGCGAGGCCGAGCGGCTCGTTTGCGAGATCGAGTCGTCGCAACGGCGCAAGGTTCTAGACCTTGCGCGGCGGCTGCGCCCTGGTCTGACGCATGAGGATATTGGCAATCCACACGATTTTCCGGAGCTTGGTGACCCCGACTGGCAATACGAAGACGGTATGCTCGCGGGCGTCCAAAGCGTTCTGGTTGCCGTCCGCGCGCGAAAGCGCGAGATGGCGGAGTGAGGAGAGAGAGTGGCGGCAAAGCGAACCAGAGGCGGGCCTTTCGAAGCGCTTCGAACGTTGAAGGAGGAGCTTGCCCGAAAGGGGGACGAGGCTTCGTCGAAAAAGGCAAAGCCCACGACTGGCGAGGGGCGCGCGCCTGCGGCGTCTCGAGCGGCCCCTCAATCGAGAGCCGAATCGGCTCACGTGAGCTCCGAGTCCGAGCACGACGAGGCGCTTTTGCTCCACCGGAGCTTCGCTGGCGTCAGGCCGATTCGACCGGGCTCGGGGGCGCGTGACGAGACAGATTGTCGAACGCTCGGAGGCCGTCGAACGCGCCGCCACGAGGATGCGCGACTCGGAGCGGACGGACGCCGACGCCGTTCACGAGCACCTTCGCGCGTTGATCGACGGGCAAGCGCGCTTCGAGGTCGAAGACGACGGACGAAACGTCGAGGGCAGGAGACTCGATCTGCCGCGCGACGCGCTGCGCCGCCTTCGGCGCGGACTCGTGCCGATCGACGCCAGGCTCGATCTACACGGCCTTCGCGTGGAGCGAGCACGCGAAGAGCTCGCGTCTTTTCTCCGCACGACGCGTGCCCGCGGCGAGCGGTGCGTCCTCGTCGTGCACGGCAAAGGCGACCACTCGCCCGGTGGGCTGGGCGTGCTTCGGGGAGAAATGGCGGCCTGGCTATCGCAAGGCGCGGCAAGCGAGCACGTCGCCGGATTTGCAACTGCGACCGGGCACGACGGCGGCCAGGGAGCGGTTTACGTCCTCCTTCGGCGCTAATCTCGAATTGCTTTTCGCACTGATGGCCGCGCGCCCCGGCGCCCCGGCTGCTAGACGTAAGACGTCGCAACTTCGCCGCACCGAGGTCCGCCATGAACAAGCTCGTCAATCCGACGCACTTTCCCAAGCCGCACGGTTTTACGAATGGCGTGCTCTGTCCGCCCGGGCGCCTCCTGTACGTTGCGGGGCAAATCGCTTTCGACAAGGAAGCGCGAATCGTCAGCCCGGACTTCGCAACCCAGTTCCTCGCGGCGCTCGACAACGTCATCGACGTCGTTCACGCCGCCGGTGGCGGCACGGAACACATCGTCCGCTTGCTCGCCTTCGTGACCGACATGGACAAATACCGCGCCGCGCAGAGGGCGATCGGCATCGGGTGGCGCCAGCGCATGGGTGCCTACTGGCCGGCCATGAGCCTGGTGAAGGTGGCTGGCCTGCTCGAGCCGGGCGCTCTCGTCGAAATCGAGGGTACGGCGCTGTTGCCCCTCGAGGAAACGACGTGAAGGCATCAGTCGCCCCAGATTTGCAGGGCGTATGACCCGCTCCCCATCCCGACGCTGACGACCACGCACGCTTTGTCGTCCTTGGAGAAGCAGACCGCACCGCCTTCCGGCACAATTGGGCTCTGATTCTCGCTGGCACCCTCCGCGGCGACCGCTCCAAAAGAGTCTTTGATGGCGAGGTCGAGCTCCTTGATGCCGTCGGCCGCGCGCGCGTAGGCACGGTAGCAATGGCTCGCCTTCGCCTCGAAGGCAAAGCTCTGCGGCGGGTCCTGATCGGCTTGTTTGCCGGTAAGCGTATCGCTCACTTTCGTCATCCTCGTGTGCTTTTCACAGTTCACGACCATCGAAGTGAGTTCAGCCAGGGTGTCCTTGCTCGCTGCGGGAATGGCGGGGTGACAAATGGCCCACGCCGAGTCGACCTTGACGGTCGCAACGGCAGAGCGCGACACAGCGGGCGGGGGCACCGAGGAGGTAGCGCTATCGCTCGAGGCCGGCTCCGGTGGGCGCGCGCCCGAAGCTGTGCTCGCACCTTCCGGCAAAGGAACCCCTCCGATGTCGCGGAAGATGCCGGCACGAGGGACGGGGGCCGGCCCCCCGGCCTGGTGGCAGGCTGGCCCACCGAGCGCGGCGATGTGAAGGGTCGATGCAATGGCAGCTGGAGCAGCCCGCCCGAAGAGTCGCTTTCGAGTCGGGCGTCCCATTGCCACAGGCTAGCCCCTCCAGCCCCGGCAGTGTGGCAAGCGCAATCGTCGCGGGCTACAGCCCTGGCCTTGAATGGCGCGCGTTCTCCACGTCGACCCCCTTTCACCCGACCCGACGGTGATTGCCGAGGCTTCGCGCGTCTTGAGGGATGGAGGCATCGTCGCCCTGCCGACGGAGACGGTGTACGGACTGGGAGTCGACGCATTCAACGAGCGCGCCGTAGCGCGCCTGTTCGCCGCCAAGGGCCGCCCCGCGAACCGTCCGCTCATCGCCCATGTGGTCGACGAAGCGCAAGCGCGCGCTCTCTCCACGTCTTGGCCCGAGCACGCTGCGCTCCTTGCGGGCGCGTTCTGGCCCGGGCCGCTTACATTGGTCGTCGAACGGGCCCCGCACGTACCGGCGGTGGTCGCAGGGGGCGGCTCGTCGATCGCAGTCCGTGCGCCCCGCCACGCCGTTGCGCGCGCGGTCATCGAAGCGCTCGGCCACCCCGTCGCCGCGCCGAGCGCGAACCGCTTCCAGGGCGTGTCAGCGACGATGGCCGCCCACGTGATGAAAGATCTGGCCGATGCCGTCGACCTCATTCTCGATGCAGGGCAGTGCGACGCCGGCATCGAGTCGACCGTCGTCGACGCGCGTGGCGACATTGCACGCGTTCTGCGCTTCGGCGCGCTTAGCTTGGCCGCCCTGCGCGTGCACGCGCCCGCCATCGAGGGTCAGCCCGAAAGTAGAAACAGCGACCAGCCTCGCGATGCGCCGGGCATGGATCGACGACATTATTCGCCCCGGGCGCAACTGGTACTGGCGGCAACCTTGCGCGACGCGCTGCGCATCGCACGCGAGCGAGCGGCGGAAGGGGGCCGAGTCGGGCTAGTCACTCACGTCATGCCAGAGCCGGAGGCGGGACTTCAGGGCTTGCTCGTCCGGGCGCTTCCTTCGGACCCGGTGCAGTACGCGCGTCAGCTGTACGCTACTCTCCACGAGCTCGATGATGCGGCGGTCTGCCTGATCGTCGTTCACGAGGTGCCTGGCGATGAGCGCTGGTGCGCGGTCGCCGATCGCCTTCGTCGCGGCGCGAGCCCCTAGCGCGAGGTCACGCCGCCAGCACGATCCGCATCGCCG
Organism: uncultured delta proteobacterium; assembly: GCA_963787925.1. Classification (GTDB taxonomy): domain Bacteria; phylum Myxococcota_A; class Polyangia; order Polyangiales; family Polyangiaceae; genus Palsa-1150. The sequence goes on along the minus strand of CAWBEN010000009.1, from coordinate 137,121 downwards.
GGTGCTTTGCGAGTCGACTCAATGCGGTCGTCAGCAACGTCTTGCCAGGTTCGACCTTGTGCCACGGCGATGCCCCGCTCGGATGTGGCAGGGGAACGACGTCGACTTGCCGACCGTGCCAACGTTTGCGTTGAATCGTGCCGACCACCTCGGCGAGCGGCGCCTTCGTCCCGAGGATCTGCTCGATCGCCAGCGTGCCGACGGCCACGACGAGGTCAGGCTGAAGGATCGCCGTTTCGCGCGCAAGCCAGGTCCGGCATGTCTCGATCTCCCGTGCGTCAGGCCTTCGATCGCCCCCTTGAGCGGTTTTGCCGGGGAAGCAGCGTGCGACCGCCGCGATGTACACTCGCGCGCGGAACGTCTCCTCGTCGATCCCGAGTCTCTCCTCGAACCATCGGAACATCGTTCGACCTGCGGTCCACGCAAACGGTCGGCCGAAGCCGCCCTCTCGCGGTCCGGGGGCCTGCCCTATCAGGATGACGCGTGTCGCAATGGCCGGCCCGTGGACAACGGGGCGGATCATCTTTGGGCACTTGCAACAGACGCCAAGCTCGCGGTGCAATAGCTCCAGCGCGCGTTTGGGTTCGGCGGTCATCTGCGGAGCGCAGCGCGATTGGAAGGGTCTTGCAAAGGGGCTGCACTTTCCCCTTCCGCGTCGGTCATGGCGTCGCCCCGGGCACCGCCGTCCGACACCCGAACGCGCGGGTCCACTCGAACGTGCACGGCGGCGGGAACCTCCAAAGCGTTGACTGCCCGGTAGCGAATTACGCCGTCGTCGTCGAACTCGACGACGACGCGGTCGGGCTCTCGTTTGGCCAGATCCGTCAGGATGCCGTCGGCGTCGTCGGCGGATATGCCTAGCGCGCGCGCCGCTTCGTTCGCCGTCACCGGGCCTCGATGGGCCGCTAGTTCGAGGAGCGCTTGGTCGTGGGTCGTTCGCTCGCGACCCGCACCCGAGCGGGTAAGCAACCGTCCGCTGCGAAGGAGTGCGACCGCCGAGACGAGCGCGACCAGCACCACCGGACTGGCGAACGCGAGAGCGACCGTGATGGTCGACAAGGCATAAACGAGCAAGCCCAGCCCAAGGGCGAATCCGACGCCGCCGAGCAGCATGAGCCACCCGGCGACCCGAGCCATCGCTCCGCCGACTTTCGCGGGCTTTCCGGCAAGGTTGATAGAGGGACCGGACAGAGGCACCCGGAACTGTCCGCAGGCCGTGCAGCAAGGGACGATTCCCCTGTAAACGATTGGCGCGTCTCTTCCGCAAAAAGGGCACATTGCCGGGAGAGGATGCGGACAGGACCGCCCGCGTCAAGTCGCGCCCCCCAACTTATGCAAGCCGGCGGGGCCCTATGACGAATCGGCCTCGTGTGTCTGGCACGCTGCACCCACGCCGACTAGACTTTCGCTCCTGTTTGCACTGGCCTTGCGCGACGGGTGCACGACAGCTGCGTGACAGGAGCCGCCCGATGGTCGACAAGGTAAAAAAAATCTGGCTCGACGGGGAGTTCATCGATTGGGACGACGCCAACGTTCACATCCTGACGCACTCGCTCCATTACGGCGTCGCTGCGTTCGAGGGAATTCGCGCGTACAAGCGCGCCGACGGTGAGACCTACGTCTTTCGCGTTCGCGAGCACATCGACCGCCTGTTCGATTCCTGCAAGATGTGCTTGCTGAAGCCCGAGTTTACGCGCGAAAGGATTGTCGGCGTCTGTCTGGATACTTTGCGCGTCAATGGAATGCCGGATGGCTACGTTCGGCCGCTCGTCTACGTCGGCGAGGGGGCAATGGGAATTTACGCGCCGAACAACCCCGTTCACACTACGGTGATTGCCTGGCCGTGGGGTGCCTATCTCGGCGAAGAGGCCCTCAAGAACGGCATCCGCGCCAAGGTCAGCTCGTTCGCGCGACTGCACGTGAACGTCAGCTTGGCCAAAGCCAAGCTCACCGGACAATATACGAACAGCGTCCTCTCCAAGCGGGAGGCGAAGCTCGCCGGCTACGACGAGGCGATTCTGCTCGACGTGAACGGATACGTCAGCGAGGGCTCCGGAGAAAACATCTTCATCGTCCGCAAAGGCGTCATCTACACCCCGGACCTGTCGTGCTCGATTCTCGACGGCATCACCCGGGACACCGTCATTACGCTCGCAAGGGAGCTTGGATTACCGCTGGTCGAGTCGCGCATCACGCGCGACCAACTCTGGCTTGCGGACGAGGTCTTCTTGACTGGCACGGCGGCCGAGGTGACTCCAGTGCGCGAAGTGGACAACCGACAGATTGGAGAGGGCTCTGCCGGGCCAATCACCAAGAGGATTCAGGCGCGGTTCTTCGAGATCGTACGCGGGACGGACATGACCCACCCCGAGTGGTTGACGCGCGTCTGAGATGATCTGAATCATCTCCCTTGTGACGAACCTGACGACAGCGATCATGATGACCACGTTCAGTGCGCTGGGCGGGTGCCTGATGCGTCATGCGGAGCCCACCCGTGTCACCGCATCCTCGCCCGGAACCCGTGTCAACTCGCGCGTCGCGTCGTCGGCGCTCCCGCGATACCACTCGAAACGTCTGGGCCTGTCGGTGCCGCTTCCCGAGGGAGACGAGTGGCGTATCGACGATCATTCCAGTCCCGAGCTGGTCGCAACACATGCGCCAACGCGCTCCCGTGTCGTCATTGCCATTTTCCGCACCGACGCGCTCGTTGGCCGCGCGCAGTGCGAGGACTTGGCGCGAGCTCACGAACTCGTCCCTACCGGCGATCTCCGCACGCTCGAGGACGCCCTCGCCGTCACGCAAGATAGCTTCGATACGCGTGTTTGGGTGGCGATCCAGACAGGCGGTCGCCCCAACCAAGCGCTTATCGGTCACGTGATGGCTTTCGGTGGCTTTCTGCGAAAGTGTTACGTATTCGCCTATTCGACGGTGGTGGACGGCGCCTCGGATGAGCCCATTCTTTCGTCGCGTCTCGCCTTCGCGCGAACGCGCATTCTGGGCGGCCTCGAACTCGACACCCCCGGCGCACCAAAACCGACCCTTCCGCGCGCGGCGCCCGCGGGGGGGAGACGGAGGCGCATTAGAGGTGTCCGCGCTGGTGATTTGCGCAATCGCGCTCGGTTTCGGTTTTTTTGGATCCATGCCGCTGGCTGGCCCGATCGCCATCATGGTGCTTTCCCGAGCCGCTGAGGGGAAGCTGGATGCAGCGATCCGCATCGCTCTGGGCGCCGCCATCGCGGAAGGCATTTACGCGGGGCTAGCGTTCTGGGGATTCACCACATTTCTCGCGCGCCACGAGATCGTCGTTCCGATCTCGCACGGCGTAACGGCCCTCGTTCTCGTTGCCCTCGGCGTGCGATTCGTGTTTTGGAAGCTGACCGAGAAGGAAGACCGCCGCAGAGCCACTGCGGGGAGCGCACTGCTCGGCTTCACGGTGTCGGCGCTCAATCCCACTCTATTCGTGACGTGGAGCGCCGCCGTGGCCTTTCTGTACTCAAAAGGGCTTAGAGAGCCGTCGGCCATCTACGCCATTCCGTTCGGGCTCTGCGCCGCAGCTGGTGTCTCGTTGTGGTTCGTAGCGCTCGCCTGGCTGTTGAAGAAGTACGAAGGCCGACTGCCGCGAAAGGTGCTGACCGGTGTCGTCCGGACGCTCGGGGTCGCGTTGGTCGGGCTGGGCGTGTGGTCCGGCGTGCAGCTGGCCAAATGGCTTGGAGGAGAACGCGACGCGCCGGCGCACGCCGAAGCATCGCTTGGATCCTCGACCCCGACGAGCCCCTCTCTTCACCGAAGCTACCCGATTTCGCTGACCTCGATGCGTTGAGCGTGAGCTCCGCTTTTTCGCTACGCGCCTTCGTCTGTTTTAGAGTCGGCCAATGCAAACGCGGCGCGCCTCCGTCTCGTTGATTGTCGACCGCGCCCACTACGAAAACGTCACGCTTGCCATCGGCCAAGCGCGGACGTCAGTCTGGATTGCGACCGCAAACGTGAAGCAACTTCTTACCGAAGCACAGATCGGCACGCGAGATCGCGCTCGCGGGCGGTACGTGCCGATTCTCGACACGGTCCAAACGCTTTGCGACCGGGGGGTCCACGTCCGGTTACTTCATGCAACGACGCCTTCCCTCCCCTTCCGCCAGGAGCTCGCCGCTCGCGCAAGACGAGTCCCGGCGCCGCTTTTCCAAATGCGCGCCTGCCCTCGCGTCCACCTGAAGATGGTAGCGATTGACGGCGCGCTCCTCTACCTTGGCAGCGCGAACTTCACAGGGGCAGGGCTAGGCGCGAAGGGCGACGGCAGGCGCAACTTCGAGCTTGGCGTGCTCACCGACGACGAATGGATGCTCGACCAAGCGCAGGCGCGCTACGAGGCGCTCTGGCGGGGAGCAGAGTGTGGCTCATGCCGACTGCGCCGCGAATGCCCCTCTCCGCTCGACTCCCATCGGCGCCTGTGATCTGGTGCCGATTCGCACCCGAGACGCACACGCGCAAGAGACGAGCGGCCTCAGCTTCGCTTTAGCGCGGGTTGGGCCCCTTTTTGGCGAGCAGATCACCGAAGGTGAAGCGCGCCTCCGCCTTGAGTTGCTGACGGTACTGCTGGTATGCGTTCCGCTCCTGGTCTTCGCTGAGCGCTTTGATGGAGAGTTTCACCTCGCCGCGACGAGGGTCCATCTCGATGACCTTGGCGTCGACCTCTTGACCAACATGGAAGGCTTTGCGCAGCTCCGTGCCACGCGGTGTACCCGTTCCGGCAGCGGTCACGTACCCACGCGCATTGCGCCCGGTGACGCCCAGAATGCGTACGACGAGGCCGCCGCTCTCGATGGTGACCACCTTGGCCTTGACCGGCTTGTGTGGCGCTACCTTCTGCGGTGGCTCGTTCGCGGCTTCGCCTTCCGGAGCCGGGTGCAAGGCGATCTTGTGCTGCGACGCATCGAGGTGCGCGACGATCACTTCGAGCGTGTCGCCGACTTTGACCACCTCCCCCGGCGACTCGACGCGCTTCGTCGTCAAATCCTGGGTATGGATGAGGCCGTCGACGCCGGGCTCGAGCTCGATGAACGCACCGAATGGTTGAAGGCGAGCCACCTTTCCGGTGTGGCGCGTCCCTTGGGCGTACTTCAGCGCGACCAACTGCCACGGGTCCGCAACTGTTGCCTTGCGGGAGAGCCAGACCTTTCCCTTGTCATCGACCTTGATGACCTGCACACGCGTCGCCTCGCCGACCTTGAACACGTCGCTCGGGCCGTCGGCGCGGTTGTGGCTCATCTCCTGGAGCGGAACCAGTCCTTCGATACCGCCTACGTCGATGAACGCTCCGAATGGAACGACGCTGCGAACGATGCCTTCGAGATCCTCGCCGACCTTGAGCTTCGCAAGGGCTTCCGTTCGTGCCCTGCGCGCCTCGTCCTCGATGATCGACTTGCGTGAAAGGACCAGGTCACGCCCGCGCTTGGCGTACTGCGTAACCAAAAAAGGCAGACGCTGCGCCACGAGGTACGAAAGGTCCGCACCAAGGCGGAGGTCTACGTGCGACCCGGGAGCGAAGGCGCGGAGACCGTCAACGTCGACCTCGACGCCTCCCTTGATGACGCCCGTGACCAGTCCCTCGATCATCGTCCTTTCATTGAATGCCTTCTCGACGGCAGGCCGGGCGCGCTCAAGGCGATTCGGATGGTGCGTCAACACCACGAGGCCGCCGCGCAGGCCATCGCTGTGCACGACGCCGATGAAATCGGCGCCCACCTCGAGAATGACTCGGGGCACCTTTGGCTCCTTCGACGTCTCGGGAGCGGGACCGGCCTCCGACGCAGCTGCCAGGGGCGCAGCGTCCGTTTGAGCGCGGGGGCTTTCGTCAGCAAGGTCGCCCGCGTCGTCCGCTTTGGACGGCATCGTCGTAGCCTCTTCGACGGAGGCCGTCGCTGGAGACTCCAGCCCCGCCTTGGCTGTTTGAGATTCGACCGGCGCCGAGGCGGCGGCACTTCGCGCCGCCTCGTCATCCTCAGGGAGCAGCATTTCGCGCCGATCGAAGATCGCGCGTGCCTTGCCTGGAATGTCGATCAGAATCGCGTCGTCGGTGACCTGCAGAATCTTCCCGAACACGATGTCGCCCGCCGTGACCGGCGCGCGCTCACGGGGCGGACCGTGTTTCTTTTCCTTCCGCCTGGGGTCCCTCTTTTCGACCTTCTCCATCGGGGTTGCCTCGACGCCCGGATCCGCCGGAGCGTCGAGGCTTTGGTCGCGGTCGGTCGATTCTCCCGCGGAAGGCTCGCCCGCTCCTTGAGCTCCCGGCCTCTTTTTGCGGCGCCGCCGACGACGCTTCTTTTCGCCCGGGGGCGCAGACCCCTCGGTCGCTTCGACCTGTTGCTCTTGGCCTGGCTCTAGCGCCGCGTCGCCCCCGGGCGACGACTCCGCGCGGGCCTCGTCGCCGTCGACGGGCTCCGTCGTGCGCGCTTCGGTGCTCGCTGACGCCTCGTGGAGGAGCGAAGGCTCGCCGTTGCCTGCGGGCTCCGCCACGGGGGCAGCGCCCGGCTCGGGATGGGCCGGGACAGCACCCGGAACAGGGGGCGTCGTCGTGGTCTGCGGAGGCGTTTCCGGGGTGCTCATGGCGAAGAGGCGCGAGAGCCTAGCGCAAATCGTGCCGTATTTCCCGTCGAAGAAGGAAGAGGCCGTTCGCGACTCGGTTGCTGCGCCGTTTCTCGGTCTCGCGCGAATGAGTAAGGTGTTTCAAGTGCAAGGCGGACCGACCGGCAGACGCGCAGGCTCCCTGCCCGGACTCGCGTCCTTCGTTACGGTGAGCCTGCTCCTGCTGTGGCATTGCAAGGTCTATTCGCACTTTCTTTCCGATGACGCGTTAATCTCTCTTCGGTACGCGCGAAGGTTTGTCGAGGGGCACGGGTTGACCTGGACCCCTGGCGAGCGCGTCGAGGGCTACACCGATTTTCTCTGGGTACTGCTCGCGGCGGCGGGTGGCTGGATGCACTGCGACTACGTGTCCCTCGCGCTCGGGCTCAATCGATTCGGCGTCGTGCTGGCGGTGGCCTTGGTGGGCGTCTCGCCCAGAACGGGCGCGTGGTCGACCCCGAGGCTGATCGCCGGCGGGGGCATGTTGGCAGCCACCATTCCCATGGCCATTTGGGCAAACGGGGGCCTCGAACACGGCTTCATGACGGGTGTTCTCGCCTTGGCGCTCTATCATCTGGAGCGGCGCGTGGTGACCCGTCAAGCGAAGCGCGGATGGCTTGCGGGCGTGCCATTCGCGATGCTTGCACTGCTTCGGGCAGACGGAATCCTGCTCGCGGGGCTTGCCATAGCCGGGTCCTTGCTCGCGGAGATGGTCGACGTGCGAGCCTCCGCCCCTTCGAGCCGGGCATCGCTGCCCCTTCGTCGCGCCCTCTCCATCGCTATTTTTCCCGCGTGCGCCATGGCGGGACAGGTCGCATTTCGTCGCCTTTACTATGGAGCGTGGCTACCAAACACCGCGCTCGCGAAGCTGGCGTTCAATCGCGACCGCGCCTCGCTCGGTGGGGAGTATCTGCTGCACGGTTATCGCGCCATTTCCGTCATGCTTGGCATAGCCCTCGTCGCTACTGTGGTCCTCCGGGGACGCGCCAGGTCAACGCTACTGATCCCTTGGACACTCATCGCGGGGTGGAGCGGTTACCTCGCGCTCGTGGGAGGCGACATCTTTCCCGGATGGCGACAGCTCGTCTTCGTTCTCGTCCCCCTGGCGATGCTCACGGCGGAGCTCGCGGACCGCATCGCTGAAGCGTCCAAAGGACTGCCACGATGGACGCAGCTCGCAGCGATCGGAATAACCGTCGGCGTGGCCGCCGCTCACTACGCCGTTCAGCGAACCGATTCGGAGAACGTACGAGCAGCGCGGGAGTTGTGGGAATGGGACGGGCTGGGGGTGGCCGACCTATTGAAGAAGGCGTTCGCCGGGAGAGAGCCCCTGCTTGCAGTCGACGCCGCGGGCGCGCTCCCGTACTGGTCGGAGCTGCCGAGTCTCGACATGCTCGGGCTCAACGACGCCTACATTGCGCGGCATCCACCGCCCTCGTTCGGTCATGGCCAGATTGGTCATGAACTCGGTGATGGCGCCTATGTCTTGGGACGAGCACCAGACCTTATTGCCTTCAATGGCTCGACCGGGTTTCACGAGCCAGTTTTCCTTTCGGGGCGACAGCTCGTCTCGATGCCGGAATTCCTCAGCCTCTATCAGTGGATTCGAGTCGAGCCCGCGGTGGGCACGCGTGCTCGCGGCGAGATATGGGTTCGACGCGAAGGCGGTCGCATCGGCATCGTCCGGAGCTCCGATCGAATCGATGTACCGGGGTACTTCGTCACGGGGCCACGGTCGGATGCCGTCGCGCGCCTCGACGCGGGGCAGTCACTCGTCGTCGATGCGAACGAGAGTCACTTCGGCGTCCTGCCCGAGCTTGAGGTCCCGGCAGGATGCTGGAACCTCACGATCGAGCCGCCGGAAACGGAGGAACGGGCGGTTGGCTTTCGTTGTGATTCGCGCTCCATGCAGCCGGACGGCGCGCTCGCAGCCCAGATCGACCTTCGCGAGACGCGCTCGATTGGCATCTCCGTGGGTCCTCCGCTCGGAAGTAAGTCGAGTACGTCCATCCGAAAACTGACGCTCACACGCGCGTCCGGCTGTTACCGGTCGCTTCGCTGCCTGTCACCGGGACAGCCTCTGAGGCTGTCGGCCGACGCTTTGTCGGGGCAGAAGCCGGAGCACCTCCCGTGGGAACACCCGTCCAATCTCGTGATCGGCGGCGAGGGGCTCGTCGTGTCCGTTGCCAAACGTCAGAACCTCCGGCGCATCCTAATTCGCGCCGACAACGACGATCGCTACGCGTTGGAAATTCGACGAAATGGGAGCGGGCTTTGGCGGGGCGAGATCGGACCGGCGTACAACGGCGGCGGACTGGCCGTTCGTTCGCTCGATCTCGCGGAGGATCTACTCGTAGAGAAGGGCGACGAGATCGTCGTAGTGCCCGTCGCGGGAGACGGACGGTACAGCATTGGTCAGTTGCTTCTCGAGGACTGAGTCTGCGCGTCGGGCCCATCCGTCGGCTGGAGGAGCCACACGGTGAAGACTCCGACGTCGTTTGCGGTGGTGACCTGCTCGACGTGAAGCGGCGCGTCTCCGAGGTCCGCTGGCAACGGAATCTGCAGGTACGTAAACAGCGTCTGGTAAGGATCAAGATGAACGGCGGGCAATGAGCGACCATTTACCGTCGTCTGGAGCTCACCCCGATAGAAGCTGTCCGTGCGGATGACGATTCGCCCGCCCTGCGGCGCGGGCGCGAGGTCATACCGCAGTACCCCGCCGCGGCGAAGGATTCCGCAATCATCGTCCACGCGATAACCGTACGAGTCCATTCTGTGGCGAGGGACACGCAGTGCCTCGGCAATGACGAGGTGATGAGAGGCCTCGAGGTCCGCGCGGCCCACATCGAGCACGTCGAGGACGCGCCCCGCCTGGAGCACCTCCTCCGGCAAAAACGAGGGCTCGTGGAGCTTATTTCTTGGCACGGCGCCGACGAGCAGCAGCGCCGCCGCAACCAGGCTTGCCCCGACAACCGTACCGAGGCGCTGCCGAAAGGTCTGCGGAAAGGGAGGGCGCTCGATCCAGTAGAGCGCTGAGATCGCCAAAATGGACACGATCCAGCCGCTCGATAAGAGCACCATTTGAGTGATTAAATCATGCTCGAAACGATACATGAGGAGCGCCGAGAAGAGAGCGGCACACACCACTGCAAACCGCGCGCGAGCCCACGAGGAGCTTCGATTGGCGAGCAAGAACGCCGCCAAGACGCCAACGTAGATGGTGTAATATCCCGCCGGCATCGTCCACACGACGAGGAGCCCGGAGCCGACGACGAGGCAGGCCTCCGCGGGACGCGCACGCAGCGCGCTGGCGACGATCCAGAGCGACAAAAAGAGCTTCAGCAGTAGGTCTGCCCACTCTCCGCGGTGCAAGCGTGCGACGAGGGCGTGGTTCCACTCGGGATAGACCAGATCTCCCGCCCCGAACGCCTGATGAGCAACCTCTGGCGCGAACGTGGTGATCTTCTTCAGCCCGATGTGATTGTCGAAGAACGTGACGCCGTGCGCCTCGATCCGATGGTGCCACTCAGCCCATGCTGCCGGTCCGTACACGAGCAGCGAAAGGCCCACGAGGACGACGATGCCCAAGGCGGCGCCAATGGCCGCGCGCTGGAGAGGGAGACGTGAACCGTTGCGGACGAAACGGCGGACGAGCGGGACAAACGCGCCGGCAAGGAAGAAGACCGGAAATAAAACCGTCGCTGCGCAAGCGCCGAGCGCCGCGCCTGCGCCGAGCCAGCGGCGTCGTGCCAGCGCAGCAACGCCAAGTGTCAGAAAAAAGAGCCACACTTGGCGAAGAAACGACCCCCCAGTCCAGTTGTAGGTCGTGATGGGAGTGTTACCGAGGATGACGAGAGTGAAGAGGCCCGCCACGGGCCCGATGGCATAGCTGATTGCGCCCACGCCGATGCCCAACAGCACGAAATCGAGCGCCCCCAGCCACTTCCAAGTGATCTCGTTCAGCGGGATTCGATTCGAAATCGCTCCGCTAATCACCGCGTAACTAGGTGGCGGATTGAAGCCGTTGTCGAGCAGGACGCGCAGCCACCAAGCGCTGTCCATCGTCTTGTCGCGAAAGAACGAAAGGTCTCTCTTGAGCGCGCTCCACCGCTCTGTCGTGAATCGCGCGCGCGCGGCCTCAGCGAGGGGCATGAACTCGTCGCGATACACGAACCGGGCGCTGCCGCGTAGATCGTGAATGCGCTCGAAATGAATCGCCTTCCGCGGCTCTTCACGTCCGATTTCTTCGAGCGCCGCCACCGTGGCGACGTACATGCCGTCATAACCCCAGTCCGGCAGGTATTTGCTTCCGAAGTAGTAATGATAGAAATCGTGAGCGTGAAAGTTCTGGTGACCGAGCGCGCCGTGATCGTGAAACGCGCCGAACAGGGTGAACGCCCACACGCCAAGGCACGCGCACACCGCCATCAGGAGACGATGCGCCCGCTCTCGCCTCCGATGAAAACTCCAGCTGGCGGCCACGGTCATTCCGAGACCCACAATCATCAGCAGCAGTCGAGGCTTGAGTACTTCGAGCATTAAGAACCTTCACGCGACCCAAGGCCCCAGCCGGCGGAGGTGGATGCTGGCGGGAAAGGACGAAAACGGGCTCGCAGCTTTGTCGAGGTTACGCGTCCTGGCAAGCCCGGCCGAACAGGCGAGCCCTACCGAGCCGTCCAGAAGCGCCTTGAGCGACTCGCTGATCTTTCCGAACGTCGCTCCGGTGGACCCCGAGATGTCGCGGATCCGGTGGCGGAGCGGTGAGAGCGGTGAGAGCGGTGAGAGCGGTGAGAGCGGTGAGAGCGGTGAGAGCGGTGAGAGCGGTGAGAGCGGTGAGAGCGGTGAGAGCGGTGAGAGCGGTTAGAGCGGTGAGAGCGGTGAGAGCGGTGAGAGCGGTGGGAGGGTGAGACAGTGTGGCCATACCGCATACGTGGCGCAGAAATTGAACACCAATGCGGCGACGGTAATGAGCCAATCGCACATGCCGTTGGCGAGCGGCCGCGGTCGCCTATTTACCACAATTGTTGAATGTATCGGGGTGTTCTCCTATGCTGTGCGGAAACCATGCAATCCTCTCTACGTCAGAAGCTGAATGAGCTCGCAACGGATTTCGCCGACGGCGTGTTCGACGCGATTCGCACTTCCCCGCTCGAAGAGCTCTTCGCCGGTACTGCCGGACGGAAGGCGGGAGCTCCCATGGCTCAAGTCGCACGCGAAACCGCGGCACCGGCAAGCACCGTTACGGCGCGCGCCGGCCGTTCGAAAAGCAATGGACGTCTTGCCCGGCGTTCCTCGGAAGACATTTCGAACATGCTGAGTCGCATAGTCACGCTGCTTCGCGTGAGTCCGAACGGGTTAAGAGCAGAGCAGAATCCGTGCTCGACTCGGCGTCACTGCCAAGGAGCTTCCGAGGCCGTTGGCTGAGGGACTGACCGCCTCCTCGGTTCGCAAGACCGGCCAAAAGCGAGCCACCACGTACTTCGCAGCCGGTGCTGGCCGGGCGGCGCAAGCGGCCCGCGTGAGTCAGAAAACGACCAGCCGAGCGGCAGCGCGGCGAGCCCAGTTGAAGAAAAAGTAACCCTCGAGCCTGCCCCCGTCACGAATCGATGTCTTGCGTCATTTCGAGCGACGGCTGCTCGACGCTCGGGTGTCCAACGGGTTCCGCCGGCACTCCTGCCACCGTGCAATGGGGCGGCACGGAGCGAAGAACGACGCTGCCGGCAGCTACCTTCGAGCCGGCCCCCACCTCCACGTTGCCGAGCACGGTCGCGCCTGCGCCCAAGAGTACGCCCTCGCGAATCTTCGGGTGCCGTTCGCCCCCCACCTTACCGGTACCGCCGAGCGTCACCGCGTGGAGCATCGACACGTTGTCCTCGACGACACTCGTCTCGCCGACGACGATTCCCGTACCGTGATCCACGAATAACGCCCTACCTATTTGGGCGGCCGGATGGATGTCGACCGCGAAGGCCTGGGCAATTCGCGCCTGAAGGAAGCGCGCCAGAGTGCGGCGACCTTCGATCCAGAGCGCATGCGTCGTGCGATAGCACTGGATGGCCAGAAAACCCTTGTAGTGAAGCAGCGGTGAGAGAACGCTCTCGCAAGCGGGATCTCGGGCGACGTACGCCTCGATGTCGCAAGCAGCCGCCATTACCACTCCGGGGTGCGCCTCGACGACACGAGACGTGAGCTCGGTCAAAACTGAGCGCGTCAGCTCTTCGTTCTCGAGGCCTCGCACGATCGCGTGCGTTATGGCCTGGGCGAAGGTCTCATGTGCGAGGACCCGCCCAACGATGCAATCACGCAAGAGCGGTTCTTGCTCGGCTTCCAATTGGGCTCGTAGGCGAATTTCGCGCCAAAGGCGGAGGGCATCTGTCTTCACGCACGACAGCATACTCCGTGACTGACGGTCGGCGTGACGGCCGCGCCCACATGGTCGCTCACTCGTGGCGGAGCGCTTCGATGGGGTCGAGTCGGGCGGCGCGGCTCGCCGGAAAGAATCCGAACGCAATTCCTATCGTTGCGCTCACGCCGATGCTGACGGCGATCGGCTTTGCCGTGAGCGTCATGTGCCACTCGAGGACGGTCTGCAGCCCTGCCATCGCGAAGGCGCCGAGAGCCACTCCGGCCAGGCCTCCGAGAACCGACAACGCCACCGCCTCCACGAGAAACTGCGCGCGAATGTCGCCCTCTCGCGCGCCGATGGCCATTCGAATACCGATTTCGCGAGTACGTTCCGTGACGCTCACCAGCATGATGTTCATGACGCCGATACCCCCGACGAGAAGGCTTATGCCGGCGACGAAGATCAGCAGGTTCGTCAAGATGCCGTAGATCCGCCCCTGCATTTCGGCGAACTCCTTTTGAGTCCGGATGACGAAGTCCGGCTCGCGGCCTTCGTCGATGCCATGCCTCTGACGCAAGACCGCGTCAATCTGGCGAACCGCACGATCGGTCGTGTCGGGCGAGCTGGCCGATGCCATGAGCGCGCCGGCAAAGCCCGGCGGTGTGTGCATGATCCGCGTGCGGAAGCTGGCCGATGGCATCAATACGACGTCATCCTGGTCGCCCCCGAACGGTGCCTCGCCCTTGCTCCCGAGAACACCGATGACGCGGTACGGATAACGACCGATCCGTATGCTCTGACCGATGGGATCGGCCGAACCGAACAAATTCCGCACCACTGTCGAACCGAGAAGGACCACCTTCGACTTGCTGAGCTCGTCGTGCGCTTCCCACGCGACACCGCGAGCGACCGGCCAGTTTCGCACCGCCAAATACGGGAGCGTGGTCCCGATGGCACTGGTCGACCAGTTTTGATCGCCGTGCACGACCTGCACCGCCGCGCGGAGCGCCGGCGCGACGGCCGTCACGCTGGTCGATTCGTGCAAAATGGCCAACCCATCTTCCTCCGTCAGACGCGCACCAGAGCCCTGAGCGCCGTGGGCCCCCGACGCTTGGGACGTCTGGGGGAAGACGATGATGAAGTTCGAGCCAATGGCCTGTATTTGGCTGGATACGTTCTCGCGCGCTCCCGCGCCAAGAGCCGTCACCGTCACAACCGCGGCTACGCCAATCAACACCCCCAGCACGGTCAGCGATGCACGGAGGGGGTGTCGCACGATCGCGCGCGACGCCATTTGAAGGGCTCCGAAAAGAGCCCTCACTCGCGACTCCAGCTCCGTCGGCAGATCATTCCACCCTCAACGCAGCGATCGGATCGAGCTTCGCGGCGCGCCAGGCGGGCACGAAGCCGAACACCGTACCGATGCCGACGCTGGTCGCCACGGCGATTCCCAACGCATCGAGACTGGGCGTCATCGACGACGACAGCATGCGCCCGATGGCCATCGTTGCCCCGCTGCCGAACACGATGCCAAGGACGCCACCGATCATCGTCAGCGCGATCGATTCGACGAGAAATTGCACGAGGATGTCCCGCTCGCGCGCGCCGATCGACATGCGAATGCCAATCTCGCGCGTCCGCTCGGCCACGCTCACGAGCATGATGTTCATTACGCCGATGCCGCCGACCAGCAAACTGACGGCCGCCAGCGACAGGAGCAGCGCCGACAGAGTCTTCAAGATGCCGGCGGTAGTCTCGCGTACCTCTGCCTGCGAGCTCACTTCGAAGTCGTCACGCCCCGGCTCGACGCGGTGGCGCTGCCGCAGAATGCTTTCGATTTGTTCTTTTGCGCGATTGACGGTCAGATCGCTGCTAGCGCCGACGATCAGCTCGTCGGTGCGACCGGGGGAGGTGTGCATCACTCGCGACCGAAACGAACCGATTGGCATCATCACACGGTCATCCTGGTCGTCGCCGAATGGTGACGTCCCGCGCGTGGCGAGCACGCCCACGATCGCAAAGGGCGTTCGCCCGATCCGAATAGTCCGACCCACGGAATCCTCGGTGCCGAAGAGATTCGTTGCGACGGTATTGCCGACGATGCAGACTTTCGTCTTGAGAAGTTCGTCGGCCTCCGTCCAGCTCGTGCCCTTTCCGATGGTGTAGCGTCGAATGGGCAGGTACGAGAGCGTCGTCCCGATGAGGTTCGTCGACCAGTTCCTGTCGCCGTACACAATCTGGCCTTGCGTGGAAAGCCAGGGCGCCACGCCGGCGACGCTCACCGCCTCGTTAGCAATGGCGCGACCGTCGGACTCCGTGAGGCGCCCCACTCCCTTGGTCCGAAGCCCGGAAGCTTGCGCGGGCCTTGGAAAGACGAAGAGTCCATTCGCAGCGAGGCTGTCGATCTCCCCGCCGATGGTCGTTGTGGTCGTCGTTGCGGCCGCGGTGACGATAACGACCGCGGCGATCCCGATGAATATGCCGAGCACGGTGAGAACGGCGCGCGTCTTGTTCCGAGCGATGGCGGAAAAGGCCAAACGCATAGCGTCGAGCAGACGCCCCATCAGAAACGTCTCGGCGACACGAGCACCATGATGAGTTGCCGAACGACCGCTCCGCCCGCGAAGACGGCCGCAACGAAGAGGAGTGAGACGCTCATGGCGCGCACCGAAGAATTAGGGCCTCCGAGCCACGGCGCTCCCACGCCGGTCGAAGCCGCGGTCCACAGCGCGAGCGGAAACGAGAGTGCGGCCAGCCCCGCAGAGTAATGGACCGACAAGCGAGCGCTCTCTGAGGACGTAAGAGAACGCCGTAGTCGCGAAGCTCCGAAACGCGCGCCGACGACGGCTTCGAAGACGACGCTCAGTGCGACAGGAAACCAGACGAGTCGACGGCCGATTACGGCGGCGTCGATGGCCATCCCGGCGAGTTGGCCCGCCACTGTGGCGGCGAACATGGCCACATAGACCATCGGAGGCACCGGGCCGAAGTCGAGCTGATCTTCCCTCATCGCCGGGCGCTCCCGGTGGCGACGCTGGGGACGCGTTTTCCCCCAGAATCGTGAGAAGTAAATAGCGTAGGAGGACCGTGCCGGCCACACCCGCGATGACCACTCCGGCGAGCACGACCCGTCCGCGAGCGATGAGCCGCCCTACGACACCTGCCACCGCCACCACCCAAGACGCCGAAGACAACGCGGGGACAAGCAGCACGCCGAGCAGGAGACCCAGCGTCCCGCACGTGACGGTCAGTGTGTAAAAAAGCGCCATGCGGGCGCGCTGATCGGTCGTGGCTGGGCGCCCGAGGCTGCGCCGGACCCACCGGGCACCGAGCCATGCCTTGGTGACCTCACCGAGCACCAAGCCCACCCAAAAAAACCGCGCGACGTCGAGCTGCAGCACCAAGCGCAGATAGAGCGCGGCCAACGACTCCCCTAGGAGCTCGCCGAGCCACATCATTGCGAAGACTGAAAGCGGCAACGGACCGCTCCCACGCGCCCCGCCGATGATCGCGTCTTCGCCAGTGCTCAAGTCCTGCTGCGCCTCGTCACCGTCGTCACCGGCGGGCACCCGGGCCAGCTCGGCCGCAGCTTCCAGCGGCTCCGACTGCCACACGTCGCCGACGATGCGGCCGTCGCGCATCGTGATGACGCGCGACGCGCACGCCGCGATGTCGCGATCGTGCGTTACCAGCACGACCGTGATGGCTCGTTCACGGTTCAGTTTCTGAAGCAGAGCAAGCACTTCGAGGCTCGTCCGAGTATCGAGATTTCCGGTGGGCTCGTCGGCCAAGAGGAGCGGCGGATCGGTGACGAGAGCGCGCGCGATCGCGACGCGCTGCTGCTGGCCTCCGGAGAGCTGGCTGGGGCTATGGTGAATGCGTGAGCCCAAGCCCACGGAGGCAAGCGCTGCCTTTGCGCGGCGCCGTCGCTCGCGCAAGCCCACCCCCCGGTACTGGAGCGGTAGCTCGACATTTTCGAGCGCGGTCGTCCGCGGCAGGAGATTGAAGCCCTGGAAGATGAACCCGATGACTCGATTGCGGACGATGGCGCGCGAGTCCCCGGTGCGACCGCCCACGTCGATACCGGCGAGCACGTACGTGCCGCTCGACGGGCGATCGAGGCAGCCGAGAATGTTCATCATCGTGCTCTTGCCGGATCCGCTAGCGCCGACGATGGCCACGAACTCTCCCTGGCCGATGGACAGACTCACCTCGCGCATCGCGCGAACGATCCCACCGCCTGTGGCATAGTCCTTCGAGACCTGCGAAAGCTCGACCAGCGGCGTTTGCGTCGGATCCGCGGAGGGGGGCATTCAAAAAATCCTGCGCTTCTTGCTCTTGTCCTCGGCGTCCGTCTCGTCGGTGACCACCTTCGTTCCGACAGCGAGCAGCGGGTCGGTCAGCTCGGTGAAAAGGCCGTCGGTGATTCCGACCGAAACGATGCGCGCCTCGTTCTTTTCGTCGCCCGGCTTGTCGCTCGTCAGCACCCAGACGCGACCGTGCCCTTTGGCGAGGGACGCCTCGGGAGGCTGCGGAACCGGCTTCCCGTCCGGACCTACAGGAGGCGTGGGACGATAGCGAAGCGCTGCGTTGGGAAGGCGCGAAACAGCATGCGCCTCGTGCGTGCGGACCGTGATCGTCGTCGTCATTCCGGGGCGCAGCTTCTCCTCGGGGTTCTCGACCTCGACGACGGCCGAGTACGTCACGACTCCGGAAACGTTGTTCGGGCTGAAGCGAATCTGCGAAACGATGCCGTGAAAAACTTCGCCCGGGAACGCGTCGACGACGCAGTCGGCCTCCATCCCCTGCTGGATCTTGCCGACGTCGGCCTCGTCCACGTCGGCGAGGACGCGCATCTTTCGCAGATCCTGGGCGATGACGAAGAGCACCGGCGCCTGGAAGCTGGCGACGACAGTCGCGCCCGGGTCGATGCCCCGCGTGATCACGACGCCGTCGACAGGCGAATAAATCTTCGTGTAGCCGAGGTTCGCAGTCGATTGGCTGAGCTGCGCCGTTTGCGCGGTGATCGCAGCACGCTGGCTCTCGACGTTGGCTGCCGTCGCGTCCAACTGCGCGCGCACGGAGTCGTAATTGCCCTTCGCCGTGTCGAGATCCGACTTGCTCGCGAGGTTCGCTTCGTACAGCCGCTGTATCCGCTCGAAGCCAAGTCGCGCGGTCTCGGCCTGCGCGCTCATGCTCGCCATCGAGGCTTGGGCCTGCGCGAGCTGAGCGCGTTGCGAGGCTAGATTCGCCTGCTGGGCATTGACCTGGGTGCCGTAGATGAGTGGGTCGATTTCGGCCAGGACCTGGCCCTTCTTCACGACGGAATTGAAGTCGACGAACACCTGCGCCACGCGCCCGTTGACCTGCGCGCCGACATTGACCTGCAGAAGCGGTTGCACCGTCCCCGTCGCTTGAACCTTCTCCAAGACGTCGCCAACGCCGACCGTCGCTACGACGTAGCGCGCCGGCGGCGGCGGTCGGTGCTTTGCCGTCCAGGCCAGGCCGGCGGCGATGACGAGGGCACCGGCCACGGCGTACGCCACTCGGCGGAGCCAGCGCCGCCCCCCCTCCTCTGCAGCCAAGGCTTTTTTCAGCTCTTCGGTCACAGCCGTTGTATTGTACATGTGCGTGCGGTGGGCGGGTGAGGAATGGACCCGTGGCTCAGTGTACTAGCGGACCGAGAGCCCGCCGGCCACGCGAGCACAACCGCGCGGCGGCGGGGACGCCAGGGTGGACCGATGCTTCCACACCGCCCGCCTCTCGGTGGACGGAGATGGCGTGCCGTCGCGCGACAGCGAGCGCCGACTGCGGCGCGACCCCCCGGTAGGCCAGAGCTTACGGGGTCTTGGCGTGGCACTGGCTCGCGGAGTAAATGAGCAGGAGCTTCGGAAGGAGTATCAAGAATGAAAGAGGGCAAGACTCCGGAACCGGAATCGGATTCCGAGCGCCCGGAAAAGGTCGCCTCCGGCACGACAAACCGAGCGATCCAATTGCCCCCTCCCGAGAGGCCACGGCCCGAGAGGCCACGGATTCGACTTTGGAGCGCTGACGCGCTTTGCCGCCTCGGGAGGCGGTGGCAAGTCGCGGCCCGCTGTGGTGCCCAAGGAAGAGAATTCGGGCGTCATCGACCTGCAGGCTATCGCTGCGAGCGCAGTAGAAAGGCAGAGCGCATCCTTGGCTCCGAAGCCCTTCGCGCCGAGCGGCACCTCGAGCGCCACGAGGGGTCCGCCGGAGGCTCCCTCCGACACCAGGGGGCACGACAACCGGCGGCGAACGGCGGCATGGCTCGTACTCACGGGGGCGATTGCCGCTTCAGCGGCAGTGGCCGGAGTTTACTTTGGTAGGAGCCGCACTGCCGCAAACGAATCCAATTCCCGTGCGGGGGCGGCCCCGTCGTTGTCTACTGAGCGGGGACCTTCGCCATCGGCACCCCTCGCGGGGCCCGGATCCTCCGCCCATCCTGGTAGCGACACGACGAGCCTTTTGCCCAAGTCGAGCGAGGAGGGCCCTGCGGCGTCAGCGCGCGCCGCCCTCCCCTCCGTTCCTTCGCCGACGCCGAATGTACAGCCGGTCGTGGTCGCCCAAACTCCGAAGATCGCGCGCGCTGCCAGCGATTGGCCCGTCCTCGGCAGCTCATCGACAAACCCTCCCGACGACGATTCGAATTTGCAAGTGCTCATGCGACGGGCCGTAGGGGTCCCTTCGTCAGCTTCCGCCGCGTCGGCTCCGAGCAGCTTCAGTTCGCTGGAGGAATCGACCGGCAGTGCTCCCCTGAAGCCGGTCCTCGGTGCCGTGCAAGGAGCGGTCGGAACGGCGCTGCCTGCGGCACGCGCATGCCTCGGACCCGACGATCCAATCGCCCGCGCCACGCTCACGTTCCGATCCGACGGGAGCGTCGAGAATGTGGCCGTCGCCGGCGACTCCACCGCGAAACAAGCAGAAGCTTGCATCCGGAAAGCGCTCTTGGCCGCCCGACTTCCTCCTTTTCGAGCGCCGACTTTCACGTGGACGGCCACGGTGCGTCCACCGTAATCGAAGTCCCCGCGGAGGGTGCGCCCGCCCGCGAGTCGCCTGCGCCGGTGCTTACTTCGTGGGCTTCTTCGCGTCGGCGGCGCTTGCGTCGTACCCTTGGACGTGAATTGGAAACGTCGGGGTGCCGAACCGCCGGCGCTCGCGCTTGTTGCGCTTGCCGTTCGTCGTCATCTTGCGCTTGCGAATGCGCTCGTATTGCTGGGATGAGGAGACCATGAAGCGACCCTGCCTAACGCCCTGACCGCCGAGCGAGGCGCGCACCATGAGGGCAAGACCGGCCCTTGTCAACCCGCTGACGCCGAGTTGCCTCGCGACACAGCCTCGATGGCACCCAACACCTCGATTTGAAGGACACCCCGGCGGGCCGCGCGGATGGGCGCTCCGTCAAGCTCCACAATCGTGAAGCGATCGATGACACGGTGGTCCCGGGTCGTCGCCGCCTCAGACGCGATGATTTCGAACTCGGGCGCGCGACAGCGCCTGAGTTATCGCAAGCAGCAGGCCGGGTCTATCGAAGGTCTCTACCGTCAGAACCGCGACGTCGGCGTCCGCGGTCTCGTCGAACGTGACGCGGGTCGTCGCGCCTGGCGGCGCGGCGGGGCGTGCGCCGGCCTGCCTTGCCACCTCGTCGATCGTGACCTCGCCGGCCACGAGCGCGCGCAACGTGTCCACAATGTGCGCGACGTCGTCGGCAACGATGGCGGACGGCTGCGAAGCGCTTCGACGTAGCCAGAAGAAATCGACCGCCTCCGGGCCACGGGCGGTATCGCGCGTATAGACCTGCGCCGCGACGACGTCCATGGCATGACCAACGAGAGCCGCGCTGATGTGCGAGAGCAATCCCGCTCGGTCGTCGGCGACCACGCAGACGATCGCGCCTCCCTTCGGCAAGGGCCGCCAGATCTCGGCATGCGCCGTGGCTGCTGCCCGACGCGCGACGATTGCGGCGTGCTCGTCCACGGCCCCGCCCTGAAAGAGCTCGCGGTATCGGCCCGGCATCGAATCGGAAAAATCGGAGGTCGAATCGGGGGCCCCAGAAGCGCGCATCACTCGAGAGTATGACCGGGGCGGATTGCGACGGCGTTTCACGCTCTTTTCTGAGGCGCCCTTGGAGCGATGGCCCTGCGGAGAATGGGAGGTCTTCCCAGACAGGGGCGCTTCGGACTCCGGCACCAACTCTGGCACGTCACACGTACGGGCATGTCACACGCAAACGATCATCGCCCCGAACAACTCGTCGTCGGCGGGCGGCTCGAACCAGCTCTCCATGAAATCGAACATCGCATCGCTCACCTCGTAGGCGCCGCTTCCCTCCTTGTTCCGACGGCGTATGCGCTCTTGTCGCGTAGCCCGGTCCACGTCCAGATAGTGCAGCTTCATCTCGGCGCCGGTCGACGCCACTCGAAGGCGGAATCGGTCCCGCTGGTCGCGTCGCGACAGGCCCAGATCGAAGACGACGTCGAGTTGGAGGGCAAGAATACGATCGGCAACGGCCCACATTTGAAGCTCGCACCGCGCCGTTCGCTCGAGCGCCCATGGCACGTCGGAGGACGTAGGGCGATCCGACAAGAAGAGGTTGGCCATCCAGGCTTCGATCGAGAAATGCACCGCCTTGGTCCGCTCGGCGAGAGCCGCCGCATAAGTCGTCTTGCCGGCGCCGATCGAGCCACAGATCAGGTGCACGGTCGACATCTGCCCTATGTACACTAGTTCCACTCGTCACGACTTCCGGGCCCCGCCGATTGGGCATCGTTTTGAATGGGAGGCGGGGTATGCCGTCCATCCCGGCGTCAGCTACACTGCTGGCGGCCTCCAAGCTTCGAGGCAACTTGCGCGTGAGGAGGAACGATCGATGCATTGGGCAAGCTCTCTGGGAATCACCGCCATCGTCGCCACGGCCACGACCTTCGCCCATTCCGCTCTGGCGGAGGCGGAGTTCGACGTGAGCGTGTCGAAAGCGCAAGTCGTCGTGACGGCACGCGCGGGATGGCACATCAACAAGGACTATCCGTGGAAGCTCGTTATCGGTGACGCGAAGCTCGACAAGACGAAGTTCAAGCTGGCCGAGACGACCGCGACGCTCGCGGACGCACCAAAGGGCACGGGAAAGCTCAAGGGCGCCGTCTGCTCGGCTGACGCCTGCCATACGTTCGAGAAGGACGTGACCGTCGATTGAAGCTCCCGCTGCGGCGCCTTCTCGGTGGGCGCCCCCGGACGTCGAGAGCAGGCCGACGTCGACGAGGTGCGGTCGCGCATACGTAGGACGTTTGCGCGCGGCGACACGTCGCGCGACACTACCGCTCGTGCGAACGCCTGCGGCACTTCTCGGTACGGTCACGGCCGGCATCGCGGTGGCGCTCGGGGCGACCGTCCCGCTCGCTCGCGGCGATGCGAAGCCGTCCACGATTTCGGTCTCCGAGATCAAAGACGGCATGAAGGGGTACGGACTGACCGTCTTCAAAGGGACGCAGCCGGAGCGCTTCGACGTCGAGGTCATTGGCGTTCTGCACCATTTTCGTCCTGGTGAGGAGCTCATCGTCATCAAGACCCCCAACCCCCGGCTCGACGTCGTCAAGACCGTGCGCGGAATGAGCGGCAGCCCCATCTACATCGACGGACGCTTGGCTGGAGCGTACGCGTACAGCTTCTCGTCGTTCGAGATCGAGCCGGTGGCGGGGGTGACGCCCATCGGTCTCATGCTGAGCGAAATGCGTCGACCGATCCCAGCCGGGTTCTGGCCCAAGGAGCGAGGTGCGCCCCTCCCGGGAAAGCGAGATTTGGATTCGTTCGTCCCGCGAACGGCCCCGAGTCGCCCCCACGCGTCGCTCGACGGCTTTGATGGCGCGCCGGGCACCTATGACCTCGTCAGTCACGCACGCCAGCTGGCCGATCGCCTCGTCGCACGAACCGGCCCCACGGACCAGCGGCAGACGATGACGACGGCCGCAACTCCGTTGATGATGGCGGGCGTGAGCGACCACGCTGCGGCTGCGCTCCGCGCGCTTCTCGAGCCCCTCGGGCTCGAGCCACTTCAAGGCGGCGGTGGGTCGGGTGAGCCCGACACCGACACCCCTCGGCATTTCGTCAACGGCGGGGGGCTGGGGGTGGAGCTGGCGCGCGGCGACGTTTCGATGATGGGGCTTGGCACGGCCACCTACGCGGACGGCGAAGGCCGCGTGGCCGGGTTTGGTCATCCGATGCTGAACGGTGGAGACAGCGCGATGCCGACGTGCATCGGACGCGTGCTCTGGGTGAACGCAAGCGCTCTCGCTTCACACAAAATCGGCGAGTGCGCGCGCCCCCTAGGGACGCTGGTACAAGATCGACAGACGGCCATCATCGTCGATGAAAACATCGTTGCGCCAACGATTCGGGTGGACGTGGAAGTCGTCGGGGCGGAAGGCGCTCCCAAAACACACTGGCACTCCGAAATCACCGACGACCAGTTCATGGCGCCCGGGCTGGTGGCCGTCATCCTCGGCTCGGTCGTGGAGGCAACGACGAGCGAGCGGCGTGATGTGACGTGGACGCTCACGACGAGGGTCTCCGTGGCCCACCACGGAACGATCGAGCTCGAGGACGTCGGCGTCTCCAGCGGCGGCACTCCCGAAACAGGCGAATGGATTCGTTCCAAGCTGGTGACAGCCGTCGGCGACGTGCTCAATAACCCCTGGGAACGACCGCGCATCGAGAGGGTCGAAGCGAAGTTCGCGGTCAAGTATGCGCACGACCTATGGCGACTTCGGGGGGTCGAACTCCTCGATCCGGTGGTCGACGCGGGTAGCAATGCGCGCCTGCGTCTGCACCTCGTGCCGCTGGATGGCCCGGAGACGACGCGCATCGTCGAGGTCACGATGCCTTCGGAGCTCGCCGGCAAGGATGTCGACATCGAAGTGGTACCCGGGTACGAAGTCGTGCCCGAGCTCGCCCCACCCGAATCACTCGACGAGCTCCTCGCGAACGAGCCGAAGCAGACCGTCGCCCCCAGTTCGCTGGTCGTGCAGTTTCGTGTGCCCTCCCAGGGCATCGCTTATCGCGGTCATGTGACGGCGCGCCTGCCCATGTTTACGCTGGATGCGCTCCGCCCCCAGAACAGCGATACGGGCCCCGAGGCCTTCCAGAGCTGGTCGCGCACCGTGGTGCCGATGGCTTGGTACGTCGAAGGGCGCGACAAGGCGAAGGTGAAGGTGCGCCCGGTCGTGCGGTGACCTTCTCGGCGCGGAAGCGGCGACGTGTGCGAGGCGCGGCGCCGCGGAAAATGCCCTAGAGACGCGACCTCGAATCTGTTAGTGGTCGAGTTCGGATGCGAAGAGCCCTCGCAATCCTGCCGGTCGGCGTGGCGGCGCTGTCGCTCGCCCTCTCGTCTGCGGTAGACGCGGTCGCAAAGGGTGCGCAGAAGCGAAACGCGCGAAGAAGGCACGTGCAAACGGCTCACCCGAGCCTGGCCACTGCGCTCCGCAGCGGGGTTCTCGAGGCGAGCCTGCCCCCGCCCCTCGGCGCGCCAAGCGGGGCAGGCGCGTGCCCGCCCGACATGGCCAACGTCGATGGGCGCTTCTGCATCGATTGCTGGGAGGCGTCACTGGTCGAAATGGCGGCCGATGGCAGCGAGCTGCCGTGGCCGCCGTGCGGCGCCATCGGAGAAGGGCACTCGCTCCGGGCCGTGAGCAGGCCGAACGTCTTTCCCCAGGCGTACATCAGCGGCGCGCAGGCCGCGCGGGCATGCGGCGCGTCCCGCAAGCGCCTCTGCGCTCCTGTCGAATGGAGAAAGGCGTGCATGGGACCGGAGGGCACGACGTTTGGCTATGGGTCCGAGCGGATTCCCGGAAGATGCAACGACGACGGACACAGTCCGATGCTCGCGCTCTACCCAAAGGTGGCTATTTCGTGGCGGCTCGTCGGAATGACCGAGATGAACGACCCCCGGCTCGACCAACTCGCCGGCACCGTCGCTGCGACGGGCTCGCACGAGGGGTGTACGAACGGCTACGGCGTCTTCGACATGGTCGGCAACCTGCACGAATGGACGAATGACCCGAACGGGACGTTTCAGGGCGGCTATTACCTCGACACCCACCGGAACGGCGACGGATGCACGTACCGCACGGTGGCGCACGAGTTCACTTACCACGACTACTCGACCGGCTTTCGCTGCTGCGCCCAAACCGCAGCTCCTTGAACGACCTCGGTGGTGCGTGCGAGTTGCGAGCGACGCCCCGCATCGGTCGAGGGAAGGGCTGCATGGACCGCCGGCGCGCGTGCGTCCTTTCGAAGAGAACTGGTGTAAAGAACCACGGCATGCGTTCTCTGGCCATTTTCGTCGCCGCAACGCTCGCAGCAGCTGCGGCTGCGGGGGACGCCGGCGCCGTCGGCACGCGAACTTTCGTGCTCGACTCGCTCGAGAAACTCTCCGGTGGCGATCTCAAGGGGGTAAGCGTCGGCTCCGATGGCGTCGTTCGCTCGGGGTGGACATTGGGCACCATCGCCATTCCAGAGGACGCCGGCACCACGACGACGTGTTCGCTTACACTGAGCGACGGAAGCGTACTGGTCGGAACAGGACCGGCCGCCGGCGGCAAGGTCGTTCGAATCGCCAATGATCAGGCCAGCGTCTTCGCGGATACGAAAGAGACCGCCGTCAACGCGCTTGCTCTGGACCGAAAAGGGACGATTTACGCAGCCACCACGAGCAACAAGATTTATCGCGTCTCGCAGGGCAAAGCCGATGTCTTCGCGACTCTCGACGATGCCGACAGCGTCTTCGCTATCGCGTTCGACCCTTCGGGGACAGCGCTCTATGCGGCCACGGGGTCACAAGGTCGCGTAATCCGCGTCGACCCGAGCGGCGCTTCGAGTGTGTACTTCAAGACGGACGAGCCATTCGTCGTCTCGCTAGCCGTTGCTGAGGATGGCGTCGTCTTCGCAGGGACGAGCGGCAAGGGCCTTCTCTACCGCATCACCGGCCCCGGCCGAGCCACAGTGCTTTACGATTTTCCGGGCGAAGACGTTCATGCCGTGGCGATTGGTCCCGGGCGAACGGTGTGGGCGATTGCGAACGAGGGCGCGGTCGCCGCCACGACCGACGCGGCCGACACCGCCCCATCACGCCACAACGCGAGTGGACGGGCGCCGCCTGGCCCAGCGGGGGCCCCGCGTTCGAAGCCAGGCAAGGGTTCCCTCTGGAAATTCGACGCCAGGGACCGCCCCGAACGCATGATGCACCACGATGATTTCCATTACGTCTCGCTCGCGCTCGACGAGCGGGGCGTTCCGTTCGTGGGGACCGGGGCCGAAGGGCGGGTGTACACGGTGGACGACGCGCACGTCGTTTCGCTCGTGGCCGACGTGGACGAGCGGCAGGTCGGCGCCATCGGGCTGATCGGAAGGACGAAGTTCGCGCTCGGCAGCGACCCCGCGGCGTTGCACCGACTCCTTGCGGTGGGCGGACCGGAAGCGGTCTGGACGAGCAAGCCGCTCGACGCCGGCCTCCGCGCGCGCTTTGGCCACTTGACCTGGAGTGGCACGGGGACGCTCGAAGTCTCGACGCGCACTGGCGACACACAAACGCCCGATACGACTTGGACACCCTGGAGCGCGCCCGTCGCGAACGGGGGCGCGACGACGACCCTCGCCGGGCGTTTCGTGCAGGTCCGGGCGCGTCTGAAAGACGCCGCGGCCACGATCGCGGATATCGCCCTTCCATTCGTGACCGAGAATCTACGGGCGGTTGTCACCGAAGTCGTGGCGCGGCCGAAGGGGGCCGGGCGCGAGTCGAGGGAGGGTCTGGTACCGAGCGGCGGCGAGCCACCAAAGCATGACAGCACGCTCCATATCGCATGGAAGGTCGAGAACCCTGACGGTGACGACCTCAGGTACCGCGTCCAATTCCGACGCGAAGGGCAGACGCGCTGGATGGACGTCACGCGGCCTGACGACATCCTCGCGAAGCCAGAGCTCGACTGGGACACCTCCGCGGTCCCGGAAGGAAAATACCGGGTCCGCGTCGACGCGAGCGACGAGACCTCAAACCCGCCGGGCGAGGTGACCCACAACGCCCTCGACTCGTCCACGGTGCTCGTCGACAACACACCTCCGGTGTTCAAGGCGCTCGGAATACAGGGCCATCGGCTGCGGGCCGAGCTTATCGACGGAGTCGGCCCCATCGCACGCGCCGAGTTGGCGATCGACGGACGCCCGGATTGGCGGCTTCTTTCGGCTGCTGACGGCATTTTCGATACGGCTGACGAGGTCATTGATACGGACCTGACGCCACTTCTGCCCGCAGGGGGGGAACCGCATGTCCTCGCCATTCGCGGGTATGACGCAGCCGGAAATTTCGTTGTCCGCAATGTCGAAATCCGGTGAGAGCTGCAGGGCGGCTGCCACCTCGGCACCTAACTCAGCCGAGGGCGCCTCGAAAACTCTCGGTCCCCACCGCATCGCCACGACAAGACTGTCATGGGGTGGTACCCCTGCGCTGACGATTGTGGCGACATTGCTGCGGCGGAGCCACAATCTTGAAACCGGCACGGTCCGTGTAGCAGCATCGACCGCGGGCTCGCGTCGCTCCGCATCGGCCGGCCAACTTTTCTTTCATGAGCTTCCGTCCCGCCACTCTCTTGTTCCCGCTCTCTGCCGCGTTGGCGGTAGGCGGTTGTGTCGCGCAGGGCAGCGCCGACGACGTCTCCGGCCGGCAGACGGTCATCCATGTGTCCGAGATCGACGACGCGGACGCCGCCAGCTTGCCGGAGGCGGCGCGTGCCGTCGCCTCCGACCGCGAGGGCAGTTTGCTTTGCAAGGCGCTGAGCTCGACCGGCTGCTATCCGGACAACTCGGTCACCGCGCGGGCCTGCGGCGTCGCGCCAGACGGCGGCGCGTACAGCGCGGCGGCGGGCTATGCCGACACCACCCTCGGTTGCCACGTGCAGCGCACCGATGCCGACGCGGGCGTTCACCCCGTCTGCACCCAGGCCGGGCAGGGCATCGCGGGTATGCCTTGCGCGGGGCCTACCGACTGCGCGGCGACGTTCGAGTGCGTCGGCGATGGAACGTGCGCCCATTACTGCTGCTCGGGAGTGTGCTCGACGAATCAGTTTTGCGACGTTCAGGGACTCGCGGTCGATGGGACGGTTAAGGTGCCGGTGTGCATGCCCGTCTTCCCGAAGTCGGGGTGTCAGTTACTGAATGACACGTCGTGCCCCGGGGGAAGCACGTGCGCGGTCGTTCGCGGAGACGGCCAGACGAGCTGCGTCGCCGTCGGCAAAGCGAAAGTCAAGACGCCTTGCGACGCCGAGCACTGCGCGCAAGGGCTTACGTGCCTCGGTGCCCCCGGCCAGCGAAAATGCTTTCAGCTTTGTGACACGACGACTTCGGCGGGATGCTCAGCCCCGCAAACGTGCAAGGGCGGACTGCCGCTTTTCAAGGATCCCGAGACCGGCATCTGCCAATAGCGCCTCTCCGAGAGAGTAGGTCCCCTGGCCGCGGTCGGTGCGAACGCCGTCCGCGCCGACCCGAGAAACGCGCTCGCTTGCGGAAACACCAATCGCTCGGCGCGGCACAACACATGAAAAGCACGCCGTCATGGCCCTTCCCGAATCATTCGTCGGCCCGCGCGAGCGCGCGTCGGAAGTTGGCGTCGATGCCCTGGGGGATGCGGAGCTCGTGGCCATCGTGCTCGGGACCGGATACACCGGCGTGCCGGTCTCGGTCCTTGCCGCGACGCTCCTCGAGGAGATTGGCGGGGTCGCGGGCCTCGCGCGATCGGGCCTCGGCGAGCTGGGTGACCGCCCGGGCATCGGTCCAGCCAAGGGCGCGAGGCTCGCTGCGGCCGTGGAGCTTGGGCGACGAGCGTCGTTCGCTGCCTCGCTCGACGCGCCAACCAAGCTGTCCGACCGACAAGCGGTCGAGGCTTGGGCGCGTCCGCGGCTTGCGACACTAGACCACGAAGAATTGTGGGTTCTGGCGCTCGACGGCCGCCATGGGCTGCGCGCGGCACGGCGTGTCGCCTCGGGGGGTATTCACGGCTTGCACGTCGCTCCGCGAGACGCGTTGCGGATTGCGTTGCGCGAAGCGGCTAGCGCACTCGTGCTCGTGCACAATCATCCGAGCGGCGATCCCACGCCGAGCGACGAGGACGTGACCTTCACACGCGCCGTGGCCGAAGGGGCCTCGGTGGTCGGAGTGCCCCTGCTGGATCACGTGATCATCGCGAGGCGCCGCGCGAGCTCGGTACTCGACCAGAGTAGCGGCGGCCCGCGAGGTCGCGGACGTCACTAGGGAGCGGAACCGGCGACGTGAACAGGAAGGGCCAGCAGCTCTTCGAGCGAGCTCGGGGCGTACAGATACGCATACGCCGCCTGGCTCGCGAGCACACGCTTTACGTAATTGCGCGTCTCGTCATACGGAATGCGTTCGACGAACAGGTCGAAGTCGTCGTTGCCTCGCTCCAGCAGCCAGCGGCGAACGGCCGACGAACCGCCGTTGTACGCCGCGATCGCGAGCGCCGGATTCGCCGGGAACGACGCGCGGAGCGACGACAAGACGCGGGCGCCGAGCGCTATCGACACGTCCGGCCGCCGAAGAGCGTCCTCGTCGAACGGGAGCTGCGAACCGCGTGCGGCGAGCCGCGCCGTACCTCCCATGAGCTGCATCAACCCCAGCGCGTGCGCGATGCTGTATGCGTCGGGGTTGAATGCGGACTCCTCGCGCATGACGGCCCACGTGAGCGCCACGGGAATTCCCGTCGACTCGCTCTCCCGCGTCACGACGAGATCCCAGGGGCGCGGAAACGCGACCTCCCACGCCGCCCTCCAGCGCCCGACCGGCCAATGCGCGCGAAAGTCAACGAGGCGCGTGCGCGCCAACGAGTGACCGAGCTCCGGCGACCCGGCCCGCTCGTAGAGCCGTGCGACGGTCCAGAGCACCTCGGGGTCGACACCCTCGGCGACCAGGCCACCGGAGTGCACTTCTCGCCTCGCGGCGTCAATTTCCCCCACCTCCAGCAATCGCACGAAGCGTGTGAAAGACGAAGATGCGAGCTCCTCGTGGAATCGCGTCACGAACGGGCCCTGCGGCTCGTTGGCGACCGAGCTTTCGAGCGCGGAACGTGCGGCCGATCCGTCGAGTGCCCGCAGACGGGCGTACGCGAGAAGCATGCAATACCCGAGCGGCTGCTTCGCAACCATCGCCGCATAGCGCCGCTTCGCGTCGTCTAGGTCGCCAGTGAGCTCGGCGACTCGAGCCCGAAAATATGCGGCGCGCCCCGACGATCCCCACCCGCGCTCGTCGAGGCCGCTGTCGATGACGCGGTCGAGCACGTCGCGCGCGGCGGTGAGGTCGTGCGCGACGAGCCTCGCCAGCGCGACGCGAAAAAGCGCCTCACCGCGCATGTCCCCTTCTGGATACGAGTCGGGCAGGGAAGAGAGCAAAGCGAGGGCACCGGCCTGATCGCCCTGGTCCTCGCGCACGAGCGCAGCCCGGAAACGCGCGTCATCGGCGAGGCGATGCTTGGGAAAGCGTTTCTCAAGCTTGCCGAACCGATCGAGCGCGTCATCGGGACGGTGCGCGGAGGCACTGGCCTTGCCGCCGTAATAGAGCGCGGTGGCGAGCGCCTCGTCGGCTTCGCACCGGCCAATCGCGATACCCCATGTGTCTGCGCCGTCGGCGGACTTCCCGCGCGGAGTGGCCTGGGCGCGGACAATGGCCGCCTTGCAACCCGCCTCGCGGTGCTTCGTGTCACCAGGGGGGAGCGCGCGCAGCAGCGCGTCTGCGGCCTCCACGGCTCGCTTTGGCTCCGATGCGTCGAGCCATGCTTGGGCCTGCCGAGCGCGCTCCTCGAACGTGAGCGCAGGTACCGCGCGGGGGGGAGAAGCAACGCGGCGCGGGCTCGCACACCCGCGGCGTCGACCTTGTCGGCCACGGTGGGTGCCTCGATGACGACGCGCGTGCTCAGCTCGAACGCCTCTCCCGCGTTGGCCTCCCGCGGTCCGTCCACGCCGTCGAGCAGCGCTCGACTCAGGTCGATGGACAGCTCGACCCACCGCAAGCCGTGAGGGCTTCGAGCCAACAGCGCGCGCCAGATGGGAAGGGCCGACGCGCGGTCGCCCTTCGCCGCGTACCCATCGGCGAGGGCGAGCCGCAGCTCGTCGCGCGCAGCGATGTCTTCGGTCACCGAAAGGACGTGCCCAATCGCCTCGTCGCTCCGACCAAGCCGAACGAGCGCCTGCGCACCGCGAAGCAACGCGTACGACGCAAGTGGGCACGGAGCTGCTCCGGCGGGAGGGCTCGAAGCGACGCGATCGAACGCGGCCACCGCCTCGCTTGCCTCGTCTGCGGCGAGGTGTAGCCGTCCAGCGAGATAAATCCATGCGCACGCGCGCGCCGCGTCCAGCGACGTGGTGGCCATCGCGGAGTCGAGCTCCCGCGCTGCCGCGGACCAATCGCGCGCCCTCTCCCGGGCGCGGACCGATTCGAGCCCCGGCTCGTCGAGGACGACGGCTATCTTAGGGTTCTGGTCGTCGTTCACCGCGGCCGCGCTCGTGTCTTGCCCCGCGTGGACCCGGAGCGAGCCACCGGTCGCACCCGCCGGAGCCGAAGGCTCCATGGCTGGTCGATCCTCGGACCAATGGCTACCGCGGCACGCACTCGTCCCGGGGCTCGCAAGGAGAGCGACCAGCAGCGTGACCGGTCGCCTCATCGCCCGCGCGTGGGCCGCCACGACTCCGAAGCCGCCTCGTCGTCTTGCGCCTCGCCGGTCGCGCGCAGACGCTCGCGCCATCGCTGGCGATCGTTTACCACGAGCTTCGAATCGGCGTGGCGCTTTGCGAGCTCGGCGGAGGCACCCTCCTCCTTCGACGCCGCCCCGGCCAGCTCGGTCAGCGCGCGATCCGCCGCGGCGCCTAGGGCCTCACGGTCGCTGCCAACTCGGATTTGCCAGGAGTCCACGCGGGCAAGATCGCCGGCGGAAAGCTCGCCACGTCCTAGCGCATCATGCTCCGCGTCAAGCAGCCGCTGCGATGCGGCCTCGTGATCGACGCGAAGCCGCTCGGCCGCGAGCCGACGACGCTCGGCGCGCTCGCGCTCGCCAACGGCCGCGGCAAAAACGCGAGCCGCTTCATCGGCCTTGGCGGCGCGAAGCCGCGCGAGCGTGTCGAGCGCGTACTTCCTCGGGCGCATCTTCCTGAGCAGCATAGCCTAGGTTGCATGAGACGCGCGCTCAGCCATCATGGGTTGCGATGCTCCGCGCGCGCTTGTGCGACAGGCTCGGACCTCGCTGGACGCGCTCGATCGTTCCGGGGCTCGGTCTCGCGTTGGTCTTCGGCGGTCCGTTCGCCCCGGCCACCGCGGCGGCGCGCGCCGCCACCGTCCTCGCGGGCGTCGCGCTCATGTCGTGGGCGAGCCTCTTGCGCATTCCTCGTTCCTCCCGCGACATCACCCTGCGCGTCACCGGAAACGGCGTCGAGATTACGGACGCCGGAGCACTCACCCAGCGGCTACGCGCAGCCGACATCCGTGCCGCCAGGACGTCCCGAAGCGAAGGCCGCCCTGCCCTCGCGCTGGTCCGGCACAGCGCGCCCGAGCGGCCGCTCGTCCTCGAGCTCGTCGGCGAGGAGGATCTGAACCAGGTTCGTCGCGCGCTGGGCATCGGATCCCTCGGGTTCGGAGCTCTCGCATGGCCGACCGAGCCCACTGCCGCCGACACGATCCGACGCATCGGTTCCGGGGTGCTCGGCGCGGGGTGGTTCGCGATGGCCATCAACGCCGCGCTGGACGACGCGGCGGCGTGCCTGGCCCTCGCCTTCCTGCTCGTACCGCTGACCTGCGCAGCCCTGATGGCATGGCTCGTCGCCCCCTTTCCAATGCCACGGGTCGCGCTCGCGGCCCGCGAAGTGACGGTCTACGACCGCACCGGACGCCCCACCCCCCTCCCTTACGCAGACATCGTCCGCATCACCGGGGCGAAGGACGGTTTGCTGCTCGAAAAGCGCTCCGGCGGGCTCATCGTGCCGACGCGTGCGTTGAATGCGGAGGAGCGAAGGCAGCTTCAGGCGCAGATCGAGTCGGCGATGCAGCGGGCCGCCGGCGACGCAGAGCAGCCCCCCGCGTTGGACGCATCGCTCGCCATCCTGGCGCCCCGGGACGAATCAAAGCGCGCGTGGCTCGAGCGCCTCGACGCATCGGCCACCTCTCTGACGACGAGAGACGCCTATCGTCGCGCAGACTTGGCGACCAACTATCTGTGGGACGCGCTCGAGAACCCGGATGTCACCAAGACGCTCCGCGCGGCCGCCGCACGCGTCCTTTTGCGTGTCGCCCCCGCCGAGGCCAAACGGATAGCGCGCGCTCTCTACAACGAGCGAGACGACCACGCTCGTGCCTATATTGGCGCCGCCCTGGAAGAGGACACGGAGGCCGCCGCGAGCCGACTGGACGGTCTTGGATAGAACCGGGTGCTTCGGGAAGAGTCCGATTGGGCGCCTTTTGTCCGACGCCACCCGTCCGGAGCGCGCACGCGGGGCGCACGCGCTACTGTGAACGTCGCGTGAGTGAAGGCGTCGTGAGGCTCGAGCGTTGCGTCCGTCGGTAAACGACGGGTCTTCATGGGCGTAACGGGATCGTCCGTGGTTGTCGTCTTCACCGTGCTGGCGTCAGGCTCTTACGTGGCCTGGCTGTTCGTCTTCGAGCGATGGGTAGAGCCGTTCCTCAGGCGGTGCGGAGGCGCCCTCCTCGGCTGCCGGGTCGTGTGGGTCCCCGCCGTCGGCGCATTTCGCGTCTGGGGCACCCAAGACAGAAGGCGGCCGGCCGTCGACGCGGCGGTGCGCCTCCTTGGCACGCTGGTTGTCTTGTGCTCGGCCTTTTTACCGGCGGTCGCTCTGCGCCTCACCGCTGGCAGCGAAGGGGGAGACCCCCGGATGGCCGCTTGGAGCTACCTGGTCTCCCTCGTGATGATGGCACTTTTCATCGTTCGTGTTCTCACGGGGCGCCTAGCCGCGCAATAACCGTGGATTCTCTACGAACTCCATTCCTGGAGTGACCGTACCCTCACGACCGGCTCGCCTTGAGAGGCCTCGAGCGCGTCGCACGCGGCCAGCGCAGCCGCGATGGTCGTGAAGTACGGAATGTTGGCGAGCAACGTCTGCCGGCGAAGCGCATAGCTGTCGCGCACTTCTTTCGCGCCGATCGTCGTGTTGACCACGATGGCGATCGTTCCGCTGCGAATGGCGTCGACCACGTGCGGCGGACCCTCGTTCACCTTGTTCACGATCTCGCACGGGAATGCGCGCTCGGGTGAGAGCGGCAGCCGTCCCGCTCGTGGCGAGAATATCGAAGCCAAGCGCCCGCAGACGCCGGGCGATGTGTATGGCCGGCGGGCTTGTCGTCGTCTCTTACGCTGATGAACGCGCGCCGACGCTTGGTCTTCGCATCGGGCACCGCGAGCTCGATACCGCTCGCGAGCATCGCCTTGCCGAAGGCGCGCGCGAAGGTCTCCGCGATCCCCATCACCTCGCCGGTCGACCGCATCTCGGGACCGAGGATGGTGTCCGACGCCCGGAAACTTCGCGAACGGGAAGACGCTCTCCTTGACGCTGCGTGTATCGCGGCACGGGCGCGTCGTGGATCCCGAGCTCCTCGAGCGTCTTGCCGACCATGAGCTTCGCCGCGATCTTCGCGAGCGGCCGCCCGGTCGCCTTGGACACGAACGGCACGGTGCGGCTCGCGCGCGGGTTCACCTCGAGGATGTAGACCTCGCCGCCCTTTACCGCGAACTGCACGTTCATCAGCCCGACCACGCCGAGCTCGAGCGCGAGCATCCGCGTCTGCTCCTCGATGCGAGAGGACGATCTCGGGCGAGAGCGAATGCGGCGGCAGCACGCTCGACGAATCGCCGGAGTGGACGCCGGCCTCTTCGATGTGCTGCATCACGCCGCCGATGACGACGCCGCTTGCCGTCGGCGACGCAATCGACGTCGACCTCGATGGCGTCCTTCAGGAACTCGTCGACCAGGATGGTCTGGGTCCCTGCCTCCCGCGCAGCCTCGAACGCGCGCGTGACGAAAGCGCCAGCTCGTCGCGCGTGTAAGCGATCATCATCGCCCGCCCGCCGAGCACGTAGCTCGGGCGCACGAGCACCGGAAAGCCGATGCCCTCTGCGATGGCTATGGCCTCGCTCGGCGCCCGCGCGATGCCGCTGCGTGGTCGCTTGAGCGCCAGCTTGGCCAGAAGCTCGTCGAACCGCCCGCGGTCCTCGGCGCGATCGATCGCGTCGGCGCGTCGTGCCGAGCAGCTTCACGCCGCGCTTCTCGAGAGGCACCGCCAGCTTGAGCGGAGTTTGCCCGCCGAACTGCACGATGACGCCATCGGGCTTCTCTTCGTCGACGATGTCGAGCACGTCCTCGAGCGTGAGCGGCTCGAAATAAAGCCGGTCCGACGTGTCGTAGTCGGTCGACACCGTCTCGGGATTGCAGTTGACCATCACCGTCTCGAAGCCGAGCTCGCGGAGCGCCATCACCGCGTGGACGCAGCAGTAGTCGAACTCGATTCCCTGGCCGATGCGGTTCGGGCCGCCGCCGAGGATGACGACCTTGCGCTTCGTGGCGTCCGGCTTCGCCTCGCTCTCGGTCTCGTAGGTCGAGTAGAGGTACGGCGTGTGCGCCACGAACTCCGCCGCGCAGGTATCGACGCGCGCGTAAACGGCGCGAGTTCCGCTGGCCAGACGGCTCGCGCGCACGTCGTCCTCCGACCCGCCGACGAGCGACGCGATCTGCCGGTCGCTGAAGCCGAGGCGCTTGCATGCGCGGATCTGCTCGGGCCCGAGGTCGCCGCCCTTCAGCTGCTGCTCGGCCGCGACGATGCGCCGGATCTGCGCGAGAAACCATGGGTCGATGGCAGTGAGCGCGTAGAGCTCGTCGTCGGTGAACCCGACGCGCATCGCGTCGGCCACGTAGAAGAGACGGTCGGCTGCTCGGCGTGGCCACGAGTCGTTCGAGAGCGCGCCGCGTTTCCTGCGGCGTGGCAGGCGGCAGCGTCTTCGGCAGCTCGAGCTCCGGCGCTTCCATCCCGAGATCGCGCTGGCGTTTCGGCTCGGCGAGGACGCGGTAGTCGACGCGATTCGAGCAGCGAGACGAGCCCATCCTTGCCCGTCTCCAGCGAGCGCGCGGCCTTCTGCAGCGCCTCGCAGAACGTGCGTCCGATGCTCATCACCTCGCCGACGCTCTTCATCTGCGTGCCGAGCGTCGTGTCCGCCCCAGGGAACTTCTCGAACGCGAAGCGCGGCCACTTGACGACGACGTAGTCGATGACGGGCTCGAACGCGGCGCTCGTCTGCGTGATGTCGTTCTTCAGCTCGTCGAGCGTGTACCCCACCGCGAGCTTCGCGGCGATCTTCGCGATGGGATAGCCCGTCGCCTTACTGGCAAGCGCCGAGCTGCGCGACACGCGCGGGTTCATCTCGATGACGTGGAACTGCGCCCGTCTTCGGGTCCACCGAGAACTGCACGTTCGCGCCGCCGGTCTCGACGCCGATCTCGCGTCATCACGGCGCGCGCCGCGTCGCGAAGACGCTGGTACTCGCGGTCGGTCAGCGTCATCGCGGGAGCGACGGTGATCGAGTCGCCGGTGTGCACGCCCATCGGGTCGATGTTCTCGATCGAGCAGACGACGATGAAGTTGTCGGCGCGGTCGCGCATGACCTCGAGCTCGAACTCCTTCCACCCGAGCACGCTCTCTTCGACGAGCACCTCGTGCGTCGGCGATTGCGCCAGCGCCCAAGCGACTTTGCCGTCGAACTCCGCCTCGTCGTACGCGATGCCGCCGCCCGAGCCGCCCATGGTGAAGCTCGGACGCAAGATGGCCGGAAACCCGGTTTCGCGTACGATGGCCCGGGCTTCCTCGACCGAGTG
Organism: uncultured delta proteobacterium; assembly: GCA_963787925.1. Taxonomy (GTDB): domain Bacteria; phylum Myxococcota_A; class Polyangia; order Polyangiales; family Polyangiaceae; genus Palsa-1150. Next base: position 100,227 of record CAWBEN010000009.1, on the reverse strand, counting down.
CGCGACGCCGGCGCGCGGGCAGGTCGAGCCCGATCTTTTCCATCGCGGCCTTGAAGAGCGCGCGATCCTCGGCCTTCGCGATGGATTCGGGCCGCGCGCCGAGCATCTCGACGCCGAGCTGCTCGAGGACGCCCTCCTCGCGGAGCTTCAAGCGCGAGGTTGAGCGCCGTCTGCCCGCCGAGCGTCGGCAAGATGGCTTGCGGGCGCTCGCGCTCGAGGATGGCCGCGACCGTTCGCCACTCCAGCGGCTCGATGTACGTGCGCTCTGCGAGCTCCGGGTCGGTCATGATCGTGGCCGGGTTCGAGTTCACGAGGATGACGTCGTAACCCTCCTCTCGGAGCGCCTTCGCACCCTGCGTACCGGAGTAGTCGAACTCGCAAGCCTGGCCGATGACGATGGGCCCAGCCCCGAGGAGGAGAATGCGCTGGATGTCGGTACGGCGCGGCATCGATGAGTGTGAGGCGATTAGCAGGATGCGCCGCCGGGGGGTAGAGCGGATGGAGGGGCGGGCGCGCGACCTCGACTACGGCGGTCGAAAATGGCGTCCTCGAACGCGAAGACCCAGGTGCCGACGCCGGCAAAACTCGCCCGCTCAGGCGAGCGTTGGCGCGCTGGTAACGTCGTCCAAAAGTTGGCCGCTCTCGCCGGTGCTCCTTAGCCTGGCGCAGCATGGGCGAAGTGGCGACGGGTTTTTCGTCCGCGCGGCCAGCGCTGCCTCTTCCGCGTACCCTCGGCCGACGCACCCTGCTGAGGCTCGCGGCCCGCGGAGGAATGGGCGACGTCTATCTCGCGGCCACGACCGGCATCGAGGGCGCGGAGCGGCCGTGCATCGTCAAGACCGTACGGCGGGACCGCGTCCACGACGGCTCGTTCGTTGCGCGCTTCGTCGACGAGGCGCGCGTGCAGTCCCAGCTGCAGCACCCGGGCGTCGCGCAGGTGCTGGAGGCCGCAACCGACGAGGCCGGTGAGCCGTTCACGGTCGTCGAATACGTAGAAGGGCGGTCGCTCGCCGAGGTCCGCCAGCGCGCCGTCCAGGCAGGCGTGCAGCTGGCGTGGGCCGACGCCGTCGCAGTCGCCATCGAAATCGCGCAGGCGCTCGCGCACGTCCACGAACGCGCCGCCGCTGACGGAACGCCCCTTGGCATCGTCCATCGCGACCTCTCCCCCCAGAACGTGATGCTCGGATACGCCGGCGAGCTCAAGCTCATCGACTTCGGCACGGCGCGCGGTCACAACCGGCGCTGCCAGACGGTCGCCGGCGTCGTCTTCGCAAAGCCCGGGTACGTCGCTCCCGAGGTGGCTCGGCAGCAAGTAGGCGACGGGCGCATCGACGTCTACGCGCTGGGCGTGATGCTCTGGGAGCTTTGCGCCGGTCGGCGTTTTCTGTCGACCGATCCGCAACGGCACCTCGACGACGCCGCCGAGGGCCGGCTCATCGTTCCTCCCGCGGCGCACGGTTGCGGAGCTCCGCCCGAGCTCGACGCGATCATCGGACGCTTGACGAAGAACGACCCTGACGAGCGCTATGCTCGGGCGGCGCTGGTCGTGCCGGACCTCGCAAGGCTCCTCGCGTTGGCGCCTCCCGCGGCGGGCGGCGAACGCGGGGTGCGCGGCCGCATCGCGATGCTCATGCAACGGCTATGGCCTCACGAGCCAGGCCGGTCGCGCCTGGAGTTTGCGCGGTTGCTGAGTGAGGCGACCGACACATTGCAAAAGGCTGGCACGCCGAGCCACGAGACCCCGCCGGCAGCGCAGGTCAGCGAAGGCCTCGCGCAACGGATGATGCCCAGCGATCCGTCCCATCTCCCTGGAACCCCCTACCGCCTGCTGCGCGTCATCGGCTCCGGCGCCAGCGGCGTCGTCTGGGAAGCAGAGCACGTCGAGCTCGGACGGACCTTGGCGCTCAAGGTCCTCGCGACCGAGCATGCGGGGTCGCAGGCTGCGCTCGAGCGATTCCGGAGCGAGGCGCGGGCCGTCGCACGGCTGGCACACCCGAACCTGGTGCCGATCCACGACTTTGGCCGCTCGCTCGACGGGCGCGTCTTCTTGGCCATGGAGATGTGCGTCGGCGAGACGCTCGACCTCCGCTTGCGCCGCGGTCCGATCGAGTGGCGCGAGGCGGCTCGCATCGCAGTCGAAACGGCCGATGCGCTGACGGCCGCGCATGCAGCGGGCCTCGTGCACTGCGATCTCAAGCCGCAAAACTTGATGCTGACGCGCGCCGGGGAGACGAAGCTACTCGACTTCGGGGTGGCGAGGGCGGTCGACGCCGACCGCGCCGAGAGAGAGCCCGACTCGCCGGCGAGGGGGAGAGACCGCGCTCGGCGCGCTTTCTCCATCTTCGGCACGCCGGAGTACATGGCACCGGAGCAGGTCGCTGGCGGCGCAATCGACGCGCGGACCGACGTGTACGCGCTCGGGAGCGTGCTCTACGAAATGTTGACGGGAGCGTGCGCGTTCGAAGGGTCGTCGAGCGTGGCAGTGATGGGTAGGCAGCTGCGCGAGAACCCGCTCGCCCCGCGTAAGCGCGTGCCCGAACGGGCCATTCCGGCGGCCCTCGAGGCGATCGTGATGCGTGCGATGGCCAAGGAGCCACTCGAGCGCTTCGGCTCTGCGCGCGCGATGCGTGAGGCCCTGACGGCGATTCTCGCTAGTCCGAAGCGCCAGCGCGAACGCGCACGCCGCCTCGTCAGCGTCGCCCTGACGGTGAGCGCGATGATCGCCGCCGCGGCGACGACGGCGTACTGGGCCCGCAGCCAACTGAGAGCTCCGGACGTGCTTCCGGTGAGCATCATGGCCACGACGAGCCCGCCGAGGCCGGCGCCTGCCATGCAGGAGCTCCCCCCGGCGGCGACAGCGGCCACGACGCTAGCTACGACGCCGGCCAAGATATTGGGCGCGGCCCCGCCGCCTGCGATCGAGCTTCCCTCTCTCCATGACGCCCGTGTCGCCGCGCGAGCGCATCCCACCGACGCGCGCGCGCTCGAGGCCTGGGCTCGCGCCGCGTGGAGAGCCGGTGAGCTCCTCGAGGCGCAGCGGGCGGCTGCGGCGTGGTCGCTCCGGCAGCGTACGGTCGACGCTCGCCTCCTGATCGCCGAGGTGCTCGACGCAAGCGGTCGACGCGCCGAGGCGAAGGCCATCCTCGCCGACTGGGTCGAGGCACACCCCGACGCGGAAAGTGCGCGGGCGGCTTGGGCGCGGCTGTCCGGAGCCGGCGCAGACGGTGCTCCGCGCGAAATTGCGCGACGCTAGGAGACCGCGGGGACTGGCGCCCCCTCGGGCCGAGCGGGATGGGGACATGAGAGGCGCCTTCGGCCTCGGCTTGTCTTTGGGCAGGTGCCCGGTAAAGTCCGTCCGCTCACGCCCGCAATGGACACGCTCGACCTCGTGGCGCCCACAATGGCGCTCGGAGGAAATCGCTACAAAACGATCCTCCGGCTGGCGCTGCCGACAGTGTTCGCGATGTTGTCGCAGAGCATCGTCAACGAGATCGACGTCGTTTACTTTTCGCACCTGCCCTGTCCGCAGTCCTCCAACGCGCAGGCCGCGCTCCTCCCATCGCTCATCTTGACGTGGCTGTTCGGCGGCAGCTTGAGCGCCATCAGCGTCGGTACGCAGGCGCTCGTCGCACGTCGCTATGCGGAGGGCAACCGTCGGGCAGCTGGGGCGGTGCTCGCGAATGCTGCGGTTTTTTGCGTTGCCGCCGGAGCGGTTTTTTCCGCGATTGGGTTGCTGTCCCTGCCAGTCCTGGTGAGATCGATGATCTCCGTCCGCGAGGTGCAGCACATTGCGCTCGCGTACACGCGATGGCGAATGCTCGGCGTCATTTCGATGGCGACGTCGATGGCCATCAAAGCGTTCTTCGACGGGATCGGCAAAACGCACGTGCACCTGGTCTCGGCGCTGGTCATGAACGCGTTCAACATTCTCTTTTGTTGGATGTTCATCTTCGGTCACCTCGGCGCGCCGGGCATGGGAGCGGCGGGCGCCGGCCTGAGCGCGTTCCTGGCCACGTGGATCGGCCTCGCAATCATGATCGTGTACGCCATGCTCGTTCGTCAGGATTACCGACCGATGCGCCTTGCCAATTTGTCTCCGGCGCTCACGGGGTCGATCCTAAAGCTCTCGGTCCCCGCAGCGGCCGCCACGATCATCATGATGGTCGGCTTTGGCCTTTTCGCGCGCACCGTGGGGAAGCTCGACGAGAGCGCGGCGATGGCCACCGTGGTCGCGAGCCGCTGCGGGTCGGTCGAGGCCGTGCACAGCGCCGCCAACACCGACATCGTCGAGACGCTCAAGCTGACGTTTACAGCCTGCATGGCCTTTGGGACGGCGACCGCGACGCTGATCGGGCAGTCGCTCGGCCGACGCCAGCCCGACGAAGCGCAGAAGGTGGGGCTGGGCCAGCGTTCGGCTCGGCGTGATCATTTTCGGCGTCGTCGGCCTCTGCGAGGGCTTTCTTTTCACGCACGTCCTCGTCGACCTGATTTCGAATTCGAGCGCGGTGCGCGCCGCCGCCATCTTTCCGCTGCGCATCATGGGCGTGGCGACGCCCATCATCGCCATCGGAATGATTCTCAGCGAAGCGCTCTTCGGCGCGGGCAACACGAAGTTCGTCGCAGCGGCTCAGTTTCTTCTCGTCTTTGCATGGCTGGTGCCGGGGGCGCACCTTTTGGGCGTCGTCATGAAGCTCTCCCTCGACGGGATATGGATCGCAGCGTTCGTCTACTTCTGTCTGGCCGCCGTCACGATGAGCGTGAAGTTCGCAAGCGGGAGCTGGAAGACCATTCGTCTTTGACGGGATGCGTGTCACGCGGTCGGGGGGCGCCGCGTTCGCTCACGAGCGCCAACGGCCTTGCGTCCGGAGCCGCGTGCGGGCTCTTTGCTCGGGGAAGACCGGGCCGTCTTACCTTTCGGTTCCACGCCGCCGAACATGACGTCGACGAGGGCGTCCGCCAGGTCCTCGGCGAGCGGCAGCGCGTCGAACGGCGGCAAGCCGCCCACCGCTCTTCTCACGAACTGCGGCACCGCGATCAACCCGAGAGTGGCCAGCATCAGCACGGGCACTGGGAGGCGCCCGTCGAGCTCACGGGCCTCTACGCCACGGCTCAGCGCTCGCAGGAGCGCCGCCAGATGACCCCGCTTGAACCGCGCGAAGAGGCTGTCGAAACGCGCGGAAGAAAGGAGTGCCTCCCGCGCAACGAGCCGGACCACTTGAATCTCTTCGTCGCTGAGGCACCCGAGGAGCGCGCTGAGATCGCGCAATCGACCCCTCAGCGATCCCTCTTCTCGGGACAGCACTGCTTCGACGCGTTCGAGCACGCACGCGTACGTTTCCTCGACGACTGCGAGGAACAGCTCGTCTTTGGTCGGAAAGTAATAAAAGACCATTCCGATGCTCGTTCCGGCATCGCTCGCGATCTCCCGGAGCGACGAACCATCGACGCCGTCTCGAAGGAAACGGAGCCTCGCCGCCCGCAACAGGCGCGGTTGGATGTCCGTTCGAGGCCGCCCCATCAGACCAGCTTCTTTCGGAAGCGGAGCGTGGTGAAGGCGACGAGCACGACGAGAATCGACGTGAGCCAGAGGAGCTCGCCGCGTAGGTCGGCAAAGGCGGCGCCCTTGAGGACGATCCCCCGCACGATCCGCAGGAAGTGGGTCAGCGGCAAGCCTTGCGACAACCATTGAGCGGGGAGCGGCATCGCCTCGAAAGGGAACATGAATCCGCTCAGGAGAATGTTGGGGAGCAGAAAGAAAAACGACATCTGCATCGCCTGCTGCTGCGTTGCGGCCAACGTGGAGAAGAAAAGACCGATGGAGAGATTGGCCGCGATGAAAACGAAGGCAAGCGCAAACAGAAGGGCCAGCGAGCCGTTCACCGGGACGTGAAAGACGAATCGACCGAATGCCAAAATGAGGGCCATTTGCACGTACCCAATCGCGACGTAGGGCAATATTTTGCCGACGATCAGCTCGAGGCTGCGCACGGGTGAAACGATGAGCTGCTCGAGCGTGCCGCGCTCTCGCTCTCGCGCGAGGGCCATCGATGTGAGCATGACCATCGTCATCGTCAGCAGAACACCAATGAGGCCCGGAACGATGTTCACCGCGCTGCGCAGGTCAGGGTTGTAAAGGATGCTGGGCTCGAGCTCCAGCGGCTCGGGCCCGACGAGCGCGCCGAGTCGATGCAGACGGGTCAGGCGCAATTCGCTCGAACGGGACAGCACGAGGGAGGCGGCCGTGTCCGTGGCGCTGCCGACGATCTGCGGGTCCGACCCGTCGACCACCAGCTGGACGCGCGCGACGCGCCCGTTCGCAATATCGGCCGCGTAGCGGGGCGGAACGACGACCGCGACGCGAGCCTGACCACGGCGGATCGCCCGTTCGATGTCGGCATAGGAAGTGACGTAACCGACGACATCGTAAAATCCGGTCGCTTCCAGCGCTCGAGCGAAGTCGCGAGACTGGGCGCTTCGATCTTGGTCGAAGACGAGGGTAGCGATGTGCCGGACATCGGTGTTGATCGCGTATCCGAAGAGCAAGAGTTGCACGATCGGAAGGACCAGCATCATGGCCATCGTCAGGCGATCGCGCCGCAGCTGCAGGAGCTCCTTGTGAGCGATCACCAGCGGCCGGAGGTTCATCCCGCGGTCCTTTGGGCGGCCGCGTCTGCCCGAACCATGGCGACGAAGGCGTCTTCGACGGTAACGCGCGATTCGCGCGCGCTCCGGACACCGATCCCCGAGCCGTCGAGCGCCGACCGAGCGAGAGCGATCGGATCCGCTCGTTCTCGCGTGGCGACCCGAAGGCGGTGACCGTAGTGAGCGACCTCTTCGACGAGAGGGTCACGTCGCAGGAGCACGGCGGCCTCGTCGGCGCGATCGACGTCGAGCTCCGCGACACGTAGGGCTCGCCGCTCGACGATCTCGTCCGGCGTGCCCACGTCGAGGAGCTCGCCCCGGAAGATGAAGGCGAGCCGATGGCAGCGCTCGGCCTCGTCCATGTAGTGGGTCGTTAGGAGCGCTGTCGTGCCCGCAGCCGAAAGGGCATAAATCTGCTCCCAGAACTCGCGGCGGCTCACGGGGTCGACACCCGCGGTCGGCTCGTCGAGAAAGAGGAGCGGAGGCTGGTGGATCGTCGCGCACGCGAGCGCAACGCGCTGCTTCCACCCCCCGGAAAGGGTGCCCGCGAGCTGACGACTCCTGGGCGCAAGCCCAGTTCGCTCGAGCACTTGGTGGACGCGCGCCTTACGCTGAGCGCGGGGCACTCCGTATATGCCCGCGTAAAATGCGATGTTTTCTACGACGGTGAGGTCCTCGTACAAGCTGAAGCGCTGAGTCATGTAGCCGATGCGCTCCTTGATGCGCTCGGCATCGCGCGTGATGTCGAACCCGACGACGGTCCCGCGCCCCCCGGTCGGGTCGAGAATGCCGCAGAGCATGCGTATCGTGGTCGACTTGCCGGCGCCGTTCGGCCCGAGGACGCCGAAGATCTCACCGCGACGAACCCGCAGCGTGACGTCGCGCACGGCCACGAGGCTGCCGAACCGCCTCGAGAGGTGCTCCGTCTCGATGATCGGACTCTGGTCGAGCGCGCTCATCGTTCGAATTGCACGAAGGCGGGGACGCCGGCATGCAACAGCTGGCGAGCGTCGTCGATCCGAGTGCGGACGCGAACGACGAGGTGGGGCCGCTCTTGTTCGCTGAAGAGAAAGCGCGGCGTGAATTCGGTTTTGGGTGATACGTACTCGACGACTCCTTGGAGGCTCGCGGCCATCGAGTCGACGCGCACCAAGGCTTTCACGCCAATCCGAATGCCGTCGAGCTGTCCTTGCGGGACGAAGACGTCGACGTACGGATGATTCACGTCCGCCAGAGTGACGGCTGGCGTCCCGACCGCGGCCAGCTCCCCCGGCTCGACGGTCACGTCGACCGCCATGCCCTCGCCCTTGGCACGAAGCACGTGGCGGAGGAGCCGCTCGTCTTCGAGCGCAACCTCCGCCGAGGCGGATTCGACCCGAGCCCTTGCGCGCGCGATCTCTTCGGGCCGCGCTCCGCCTGCGAGCGCGCGAAGCTTCTGCTCCAATGAGCGCCGTCGAAGGATCGCTCGTTCCTGGTCGGCCTCGTCCCTGTCGACCTCGGCCTGGGCGAGCGAGCCGGTTTCCTGGAGGGCGTGGGCGCGCTCCACCGTCTTGCTTGCGAGCTCCTCCTCGGCATGCGCGGCGCGGACGTCGGCGCCGAGGGAGGCGACGTCTTCGCGCCGCGAGCCGGCTTCGAGCAACGCAAGCTCCGCATCGGCGGTCGCGACGTCGTCCAACCTAGCCTGGCGGGTCAGGCGTGCCAGGGTGTCGTCGAGCTCTGCCAGCACGGCGCCGTCTCGCACCATGTCGCCGCGGTGGACCATGACCCCGCGAACCCGCCCAGCCACCTCGAAGGCGATGACCCGCTCGTCGAGCTCGACGATACCCTGAAGGCCCGTTGGGGGGACCGGGGCGCGTCCACATGACGCAGTGACGATCAGCAGCACGGCGGCACGCCGGGCGGCTTTTTTGATCATGCGTCTGATAATAGAGTTGCGCGCGACGGGATGCTAGAGATTGCCTTACTCGGCCCCGACGCGTCCGGCCGCTGCCAACGCTTGCGCACAAGCGGACAGTACCCTTCGCGGCCATAAACGTCGGCCCCGCGCGCGTGGCCTTTCGTCGCCGGACGACCCGTCGCCGGGCGCGGTAGTCGTCGGGCACGGAGACCCTTGCACCTTCGAGCATTCGGAGCATCTTTGCCGGTCATGGCAACGATCGCGTTTCTCGGCACGGGACTAATGGGCGCTGCCCTCGCGGAGGCGGCCGCCAAGCGCGGCGATCGAGTGAACGCCTGGAATCGCACGGCCGCCAAGGCCAAGCCCCTCGAAGCGTTTGGCGTCCGCGTCGCCGACACGGTGGGTGAGGCCGTCGCAGGCGCCGAACGCGTGCACATCATGCTGGCCGACGACGCAGCGGTCGACTCGGTCATCGGCGCTGCGGGCGACGCGCTTCGCTCCGCTCTGATCGTCGACCATTCGACGACCTCGCCGACGGGCACTGCAGAGCGAGCTACCCGCCTCGAAGCACGCGGGATGGCTTTCTTGCACGCGCCCGTTTTCATGAGTCCAAAGGTGTGCCGGGAGGCGGGCGGGCTCATGCTCGCGGCCGGCCGAAAAGCCACCTTCTTGCGCGTGGAGGATGCCCTCCGAGCGATGACGGGGCACGTCGAGTACCTGGGCGAGCGACGCGACCTCGCCGCGGCGAACAAGCTTTTCGGCAATGCGATGATCCTCGCAATCTGCGGGGGCCTCGCCGACGTGTTCGCGATGTCCGCGTCGCTCGGTATCGCGGCGAGCGACGCTCACGCACTCTTCGACAAGTTCAACCCCACCGTCGTCTTGGCGTACCGAGGCGCTGCCATGGCGCGGGGCGACTATACGCCGGCCTTCGAGCTGAGCATGGCGCGCAAAGACGTGCGTTTGATGATCGAGTCGGCAACCGGCCGGGAGCTCACCGTCCTGCCGGCGATCGCGAGACGGATGGACGCGCTCATCGAGCGCGGCCTCGGAGGGGAAGACGTCGGCGTTCTTGCGGTCGATGCCGTCCCCAAGAGTCCCCGCTGACGGGAGTCTACGGACGCCGGTGAGCCATGCGATGCGTTGCCGAGCTCATGGGCAGGGCGCGATGCGCACGAATCTTGATCTTCGTGCTGGCGCTTCCCGGCGCGGCGTAGGCGACGCTGTCGTCGGGGTACGTCCGGAAGTCCTGGTACCGGCTGCCCGTGACGCCCGCGATGTTGTAGGGAGCGCCCAGGGCGCCGCCGGTGGCGCTGTCGCGCGCTTGGACGTAGAGCTTTCGGCTCGTGTCGGTCTGCACGAGATGATCGGCCCTCGTGGACGTTTCCCAGGCGGCCAGCATCCGGTGGGGGCCGAAAGCCGCGAGGTGTGGCGCGCGGTCGTTCAGCCCCAGGTCGCTCGCGAGCGTGATGTCCTCGTCGGACATACCGGTCGTCGTGTGCACCAGGTGGACGTCATCGAGCGCAGGGGCGACCGTCGACTGTCCCGGGCGTACGTCGCTCAAGGCGAGCCAATACCCTCCGTTACCGGCCTGGATGACCGCGCCCAACTCGGCGTTGACCTCGTTGACTGGATAGATGGTCGTCAGATTGGGCGCGAAGGCCATCTGACCCGTCTTGGAGCCGCCGGGATAAGAGTCATTGTTGCAGACCGTGACGTACTTCGTCCCGTCCCAAGTCATGCGCTCGAACGCGCTGTGGCTACAGCCCCAGTCGAAACCGCCGCTCAGCGTCCTACCCGCGGGGTCGACCACGCGCATCTCGTCGCCTTGATGGATGTTGACGCAGCCGCCTTGGCTCACGCTGACGGCCGAGCCGTAATAGGCGGCGAAATTCGTCCCGTCCGAGGCAAGCCGCCCGTTGTGGGCGTACCACCAAATCATGTAGACCGGCGGCCCGCTCGGACCGGTCGAGTAGGGAGGGAGCTGGGCGCTCGATGTCGTGAGCTTGGTGGCCCAGGCCTCCGCGGAGCCGTTGAACCGAACCATGTACATGTCGTTGCAGGGGATGGGGGGACTCGGCGGGGTACCGCACAGATTGGACGGCGTGCCGCACTGAAGCGTGCCCCCGCCCATCGCACTCCGACTAAGCAAGACCACGCCGCCGAGGTCGTCGGCGACGATGTCCTCGAAATCGGACGCCGGGATGCCGAACATCGACGCGGCCACGAGCTTGTCGCCCGCGTCCAGTCGCGCGACGTGGACCATGCCGTCGCCGCCCATGAAGGCCAATCGCGAGCCGCCGCTCGGGATCGGCGAGATGGCGAGGAGGGATAGAGGAGTATCGACCTCTTGGTACGAATAGGCGATGCCCACGTCGATCTCCGTCACGCGAACGCTGGCGGCCGAGATCGCGCAAGCGCCCCCGTCGCCTCCGAAGCCGCCCGAGCTACCCGGCAATCCGCCGTCGGACACGGTGCCAGGGGGGCCGCCCGACGCGCCGTCGCTCGAGCCTCCCGTGTTGCCGGTCCCCGGCGCGCCACTGGACCCGCCCCCGCTGCTGGATGAGCCAGCGCTACCCACTCCGGCGCCGCCCGAACCGTCCGGACCCCCTTCCGCCTGCGTGCCCCCTTTGCCGTCGCGCCCCGCGCTGGATGAGCCGCATGCCGCCTCCGGCAGAGCGCAGGCGACGGCCACGAGGCAAACGCAGCGAACGAGGTCGTACCGCCGCCACCAGGGGCGCACGCACTCTTCAATCATGACGACTTGACTACTGGCACCCGATTCGATTTGCGTCGAGCGCCACGTCGTCGATCCGTGCGGTGAACCAGACCCGGCTGCATCGCTCGTCGCGGGCGCTGAGCCGAACGGACGAGCGCGGGCAACTGCCGGTCCGATACGGTATGGTTTCCATCGCGTCCATGGCCGCCGTCACGCCTCTCTCGCCCCCGCTGCGTATCGTCGGGAGCGGTGGAAAGTCACACCCAGAGGACGTCGACCTCGCCGAAGCGCTCGCCGCCGGCGAAGAATGGGCCAGCAGGGCCACGTGGGTCAAACACGGGCCGACGGTGTTCCGCTTCTTGCAGCGTGCGCTCGGACCGGACGGGGAAGCAGAAGATCTGACCCAAGAGGTCTTCCTGCGTGTATTCGCCAAAATAGGCAGCCTCCGCGATCCTCGCGCCCTTGGCAGTTTCGTCTTCTCGGTGGCAGTGCGCACTCTCAAGTGGGAGCTCCGGCGACGGCGTGTGCGGCGGAATCTCCACCTTTCCACCACGGACGACGGGCCCGAACCCTCGGTGCCGCCGCTCGACGCGGAGTCGCGCGAAGCGCTCCGACGTTTCTACGCCATCCTGGATAGGCTCTCCGCGCAGCAGCGCGCGGCCTTCGTGCTCCGCCACGTCGAGGGCATGAAGCTCGAAGAAATCGCGGTGGCCCTCGGCCTCTCGCTGGCCACCGTCAAGCGGCGCTTGCACCGCGCGTCCAAGCTCGTCGACCAGTGTGTCGAGAAAGACACGACGCTGGTCGGCTACGTCGCGCTACGCGGAGAACCCCGATGAAGACGAGCCAACGACTGCGCGCGGCAAGCTCGCCGAATCTTTCGCGGCATGTCGCCACGCTCGTGGACTTGGTTCGTCAGAGGTCGGTCCCAATGTCGGATCGGCAGCTCTTGGCGGGCCCTTCGGGGCTCCGCGCGAAGCGGCGGGCACGGCGCCATCAGCGCATCGTCCGGGGCGCCCAACTGGCGGCCATCGCGGCGGTGAGCGGTGCCGTGGCCATGACGTTCATTCGTCGGGAAAGCGCCCACGCGCCGGTTTCCTTCCGCGTGGAGGGCGCCGCCGTGGGCGGGGGCGGGTACGTCGAGGCCGGCGAGGCCGCGCGCCCCGTCGTCCGTTTCTCCGACGGAAGTGAGGTATCCCTCGAAGAGAAGGCCCGTTTGCACGTGCGGGCATCGAGCGAACACGGAGCACGCATCACCCTCGACGAAGGGCGGGCGCATGTTTACGTGGTTCACACGCCCGAGACGAGCTGGATCGTCGAGGCCGGGCCCTTTGCGGTCACGGTGACGGGAACGGCATTCGGCATCTCGTGGAAGGCTGCCGCGCAGCGTCTCGACGTGCAACTGGAGAGCGGAGCGGTCACGGTCAGCGGCCCCGTCTCCGACACCGTGCTCTCGCTTCGGGCGGGGCAGTGGTTGACGGTGCGCGCGAACGAGGTGCTCATCCGCGATCTTGCGGAGGTGGACGCAGGACCTCCGCCAACGTCGGAGGAACCCTCGCTCAATGGCGAGGCAGCCGAGGCGCGGACCTCATCGGCGGAGGGGCCCGACGAGGCGAGTCAGGAGCTCGATCACGAGGTGGCCCGGACGGGTCCCGTTGCCCCGCGCCGAGCGCGCATCGCCGCAAAGCCAACCAACCGTCATTGGGCTGCCGCCCTGGTGGCCGGCCGCTTCGAAGCCGTCGTGGACGAGGCCCTTCGCATCGGAATCGACTCTGCAGTGGCCGACAGTCAGAGTGAAGATCTCGCAGCGCTCGCCGACGCCGCCCGCTACAGCCGGCATCATGACATCGCGCGGAGCGCACTCGTCGCGCTCAGGCGGCGGTTTCCGGCGTCCGAGCACGGCCGCGCCGCCGCGTTCTTGCTCGGGCGATTGAGCGAGACGGACGACGACGATCCCGCCGCGCTCTCCTGGTTCGAGAGCTACCTGACTGACGCGCCCGAAGGTCGGTTCGCATCGGAAGCACTCGGCCGAAAGATGAACCTCGTGCAACGACACGAGGGAAAAGATGCGGCTCGGCCCCTAGCAGAGGCCTATCTTCGTCGATTTCCGAGCGGAACGTACGCCGAGGCCGCACGCGCACTGACGCGGGCGCCGTGACCGCCGCACGCCAAAGGTTTGCCGTCCGCGCCCTCGCGGCGCTCACCCTTTTCGTTTCGCGCGACGCCTGGGCAGCCTCCATGCGCGTTGCGCTGCACCGGCCCAGCCCATCCGACCCCGCGCTCGGATTGGCTCTCACCCGGCTCGAAGGAGAGCTCGTCGCGGACGGGTTCGACGTCGTCCTCGTGCAAGCGCCGACGCCCGTTGCGAGTGAGCTCGGCGAGGAGGAGAGCGGGGCAGCCGCGAGCATCGTAATCGGTGTCGACAGGGCGGCCCGCACCGCCGAGCTGACCGTCGTGGATCGCCTCACCCACAAGTCGGTCGTACGCCAAATCGCGATGGACGAGGTCGACGATGCGAAGGCAGCGAAGATCCTCGCCGTGCGGGCCGTCGAGCTGCTCCGGGCGAGCTTGCTCGAGCTCCTCATCGAGTCCTCGGCCCCCGCCGCAGCACCCTCGAGGATCGCCGACAGTGCGTCGCGTCAGGCGTCGGGCTGGGCAAGGCGAGCGCTTCGGCCCGAAGAACAGGCCGCCTGGGCCATCGAGGTTGGGACCGCCCTGCATCTCGAGCCGGCGGGCGGGATCGGACCGGCGCTCGTCGGCGTCCTCCGGGTGCGTCGCGCTCTCGGCCGTGCGTTCACGTTGAGGGCAGGCTTCGCGGGAGTGGGAACGGAAGCAAACGTGACTGCGCCCGCGGGAGCCGCCAGCGTCAGCCAAGTCCTCGGGCTCCTCGAGATGGTGACGACACCATGGTCCAACCTTCTGGTTCGACCCATCTTCTCGTTCGGCGTGGGGGTGCTCTCCACGACCGTCGATGCGCAAGCGGCCGTCCCGTACGTCGGCCACAAGGCAACCCAGCTCTCGCTCGCCGTCGATGCCGGGCTTGGCGTGGTGTTTCGCCTGAGCCAGCGTTTCGAGCTCGCCCTCGAAGCGCACGCGCTCACCGCGCGCCCGTATCCTTCCGTGCGTTTCCTCGGGGTGGAGGTGGCCCGCGCCGACGTGCCTTCCTTCTTTGGGAGCATGACGGTCGCGAGCTTTCTATGAGCGTCCGCGACGAACCGCCGGGCGCGCGGGGCATCGTCCGCAGGCGGGGCTCGTGGCGCGACTTGCCCTTCCTCCTCGTGAGCGCAGTGGCGGCGGCAGCCTGCGAGCCGGGCCCGCTCGACGTGATCACCATCGAGCCCAGTGCGCTCGTCTACCAGCTCCTTGCGCACTACACGTTCGACGAAGGCAGCGGCACGACGGTCGTCGACCACTCCGGCAACAAGCGCGACGGTAGGCTGACCAATGGCACGTGGATCGCGGACGGCCGATTCGGGGGCGCTTTGCGCCTTTCCGGAAGCGATTTCGTGACCGTCGACAACTTTCCCGACGCCGGTCCGAGCTTCACCGTCGCGGCGTGGGTGCGGGCCCAAGTGGCTCCGCAAGATGGCTATGAGACGATCGTCAGCACCGAGATCGCCTTTCAGGGCGGCTGGGAGATCAATCTGGACAAAGTCTCGGGAGGAATCGGTACGCACGCCGCTTTTTGGGACGGCGTCGACCAGGCATACCGCCGCTTCGAATGTCTCTGCGGCGTCGCCGGTCTCTGGACTCACGTCGTCGCCGTGGTCGACGGAGGCGCGGCCACGCTGTCAGTCTACGTGAATGGCGTACTGGAGTCTCACACGCCCGCGCCGCACCCGATCCGTCCCGGATCGGCGGCGCTCTTCATCGGCCGATGGTCGCAAGCCAAGAGTCGGCTGCTGGTCGGCGATGTCGACGACATCGCGATCTACGGGCGGGCCCTCGGGCCGACTGAAATCGCCGCCCTCGAGCAGCGCCCGCCGCCCGACCCCTGACCGCGACGGCTGAAATGCGGGAGGCGAGCGTCGCACACCGGCGCCGCCAAGATTAGTTGGCGTGGACGAGCACCGCAGAGATCGGCGGGACCAGGACGGTGAGCTTGCTTCCCGCCGCCGAAAGAGCGAAGGGCGCATTGGGCTGCCACGCGCCCGCTGGCGACACGCCCGACCCCGCGAACGTGACACCCGACGTGGAGCTGAGCCCTGGGCCCCGGAGGTATTCTGCACTGGCCTGGACAACCGGGACACCGACATCGACGATGGCGTCGAACCCGTTTGCAGAATCCTTGTTGACGATGATGACGTTCGTCGCGCCGTTGGTCTGTCCGACGGAGTACGCGGTTACGTTGAGGTTGTTCGCGACGCTCACGGAGGTCGCAAACATCGGTCCGGTGCCGGCGTGGGAAACGAAGAGCATTCCATAAAAGAGAGGCGCCGCCGCGCTCACGCGGCTGTCTACCTCGTCGATCGGCGAATAGCGGAACGGCGAGCCGCAAGACGCAGGGCCACTCGGGCAGTTGTTGCCGTCCATGTTCTGCCCCCCACCGTGGTAGTTGACTCCCGCCGCGCCGTACTCCGCCGTAGTCATCATGTGGTCGATGCCCCAAAGCGCCGAGCCATAGGCGTCGCTGACCCCTTGTTGTCCGTGGTGAGCAAACGTGTTCGTCTCACCCCAACGGAACCCATCCCGCAAATTGTTCGCCGCGGCCGCGGCCACGAGCGCCCGCGTGTCGGGGATGAGACCGGGGTCCGGGTTCAAGAGGGCCGCCATCGTCGCGCCGGGTCCGGCGACGCCGATGTAGCGATGGTACGTGAGGAGAACGATTTTGCTCGCCTCGGTTTTGGCAAAAGAGATGGGAAAACCCGTCCCGCAGCACGCCCCCGGACCGGACTCCTTTGCATTCGGAACGGCCGCGCGAATGGCGGCTTCGTACGTCTGCCATTTGGACTCGAGCTGCCCCCCCCACTCGTTGCCAATCTCGAAGCTATGTAAGCTTGGCCCCAAAGTCTTCTCGACGTACGTTGCTTCGGCGACGTCGTTCGTCACGTCGTTCTGGTCGATCAGGTTGAGGCCGTAAATGGCCTTCCAACCCGTCGCCTGGAGGAAAGCAGCAAGGGCATCGACATCGGCCGTGCCGACGACCTGCGAGGTCGTTCCGCCCGGTACGGGCATGGCGTTCGCCTGCCACGTTCGACTGTCGACGTCGTGGCCGCCGAGGCGCAGATAGCCCGGGCCAAGCAGCTTGAACATCGCGATGAGCGGCGCGTTGGTCCCAGTGAAGAACCCGTCTGTAACATGGCTCTTTTCGAAGCTGAATCCCGCATAACCGGGCACCATCTTGCCCATCGGCGTCGCGCGGTTTACCGTGACGGTTCCGTTTACGGTCGGCCCCGTGTAGCCGACCCCCCCGTCGACAGGGGGCAGCCCCACGGGGTTGCTCGCGTCCACCGGTGCGTTGCCGGCTTCTCCCGCTCCCGACTCGAGCGCGCCACCCTCTGGCGCTCCCGAGGTCGTGCCAGACCCCGACCCCGAACCCGAGCCCGTCGAGCCAGATGCGGACCCGGAAATGGAGCCCGAGGGGGCTCCCAAAGAGACGCCGGACGATCCCGACGGCGATCCCGAATCGGCTCCGGACGATCCGGGGGGAGGGGGGGAGCTCATGCCGGCGGGCGAATCCGGAGAGGCTCCGCACCCGAAAGCCAGCGCTCCGACCGATGCGGTCGCTGCACCCGCCACGCCGAGCCAAACACAACTCCGGACCAGTACCCCGATCGCCATGCTCGGCAGTTACGTCACAGAACGAAACCGGCTCATCCCGAAGAGTCGACAACGTGCATGCTGGGCGATTATGCTCTCACCACATAAATATAGGCTCTCTCGCGGATACGTGTCTCTTTCTCGCTGATAGGCGCTTCTCTCTCGCGGATACGCGCTTCTCTCTCGCGGATACGCGCTCTCTCTCTCGCGGATACGTGTCTCTCTCTCGCGGATACGTGTCTCTCTCTCGCGGATACGCGCCTCTCTCTCGCGGATACGTGTCTCTCTCTCGCGGATACGTGTCTCTCTCTCGCGGATACGTGTCTCTCTCTCGCGGATACGCGCTTCTCTCGCGGATACGTGTCTCTTTCTCGCGGATAGGCGCTTCTCTCTCGCTGATGGGCGCCTCTCTCTCGCTCATTCACGCGCCCATCAAGCTGATGAACTCACCCCTTCCGCTCATTCCCGGGGCCATCATGCTGATGAACTTGCCCCTTCCGCTCACTCACGCGCCCATCAAGCGGATGAACTCGCCCCTTCCGCTCATTCCCCGGGCCATCGAGCGGATGAACTTGCCCTTCCCGCTCATTCCTCGGCCCATCAAGCGGATGGACTTGCCCCTCCCGCTCATTCCTCGCCCCATCAAGCGGATGGACTTGCCCCTTCCGCTCATTCACGCGCCCATCAAGCGGATGAGCTTGCCCCTTCCACTCATTCCTCGGCCCATCAAGCTAATGGACTTGCCCTTCCCGCTCATTCCCCGGGTCATCAAGCGGATTGAGGCGCCCCGCCCGCCCATCCCCTCGCCCGTCGTGCTCACCCACGCATGGCTAGCCCGAATGGCCGCGTCGGTCGCCCATTCGCCGGCGCTATTTTTGCTGACGCGCCTTCACCAATCGAAAATACCTGAGCGCCAGTCCCGAGGCGCGAGCGGCCTGCGCGACATTGCCGTCGTGGACCGTTAGAATCCGTTCCACGTACCGCCGCTCGAACTCCTCGAGAACCTTGCGGCGCGCGATCGGGAATGCCGCGTTCGTCGTGATGATCGCCTCCAACGAATCGCCGGCGGCGTCCCGATCCGACGAGATCGCGCCCAAGTCGGGCCAGCGACGCTGATCGACGGCATCGCCAAGCGCGATGATACGCGCAACGGCGTTGCGCAGCTCACGAACATTGCCGGGCCAGCTGTACTCCGCGAATCGAGCGAGAGTCGCGGGAGTCAGCATATCGGACAAGCTAGCCATCTCCTTGGCAAAATGGCGGGCCAACAACGGAACGTCGCCGTGCCGCTCGCGCAGAGGCGGCAGCTCGACGCGAGCGACCGCCAAGCGATGGAAAAGATCGTCGCGGAAGCGCCCCGCGGCCACCGCTTTATCGAGATCGCGACGGGTCGCAGCCAGCACGCGCACGTCGACGTTGATGGGTCGCCGCCCGCCGACGCGCCGAAGCTCGCTCCGATCGATGACGCGCAGGAGCTTGGCTTGCAGCGGCAGGTCGAGGTCACCGATCTCGTCGATGAGAAGGGTCCCGCCGTCGGCCTCTTCGAAGAGGCCCATATGCGACGCCACCGCGCCCGTGAACGCTCCCTTCTCGTGCCCAAAAAGCGTCGCCTCCATCAGATTGGGCGTTATGGCGGTGCAATCGAAGACCACGAAGGGCCCTTTGCGGCCGCTCATCTGGTGCAGTGATTCGGCCAGAACCTCTTTGCCGGTGCCCGTCTCTCCCTCGATGATCACCGCGACGGACGACTTGGCCACTCGTTCGCAAAGCGGATAAAGGCGGCGCATCGCGACGCTGGCGCCCATGACGCGGCCAAAGCGCATCGCGCTCGGGAGAGGCGGGACATCGGCGTCGTCCGGTTCCGCGTCCGCCTCTGCGCGAAGGGCGCTCGACCCAAACCGCACGATTTCGCCCCCACGCAAGAACGCCTCCGCGATCTCGAGCCCATCGACGAACGTGCCGTTCGTCGACCCGAGGTCCGTCAAGCGATAGCGTTGGCCGACGGCCTCTAGCGCCGCGTGGCGGCGCGACACCGTGGGATCGGTCAGACAAATGCTGCAGGCAGGGCTCGTCCCGAGAAGGATGCGCGAGGGCGCGTTGGGATCGAGCACGAAGTCCCGTCCGACGTCGGGCCCCTCGACGACGCGCATGCGACGCAGCTGAAGGAGCGATTGTCCCGACGCGACGGGACGGGCCACGGTGGGCTTTTCGCCGTGCCGGTGCTCCAGTTCCGCTGGGGCGCTCGACGGGGCTGGCATCTCCAGCCAGTATACAAGGAGTTTCCGGCGGCGCTGGGGCTGGGCGGGTGGAAGCCCTTCCGTTGGCCAGCGGTCATTGGAATTCTACGGCCACACCCAACGTCGTTGCGCCCACCACGACACGCCATTGGCCTGAAAGACGGCGGTCCGGAGCTGGATGGGACAGGGTGACCGCCACGAAGGTCACAGTGGCGACCGCCGCGAGAACGCCGACGGCCAGCGAGGCGTACGCAATCGTTTGTTGCGTCTTGCCGGCGTCGGCCTGATTCACCGCCGTCCGGTCTGTTGGCAAGCAACCAGCAGAGCCGCAATATTTTCTCAAGTTGACGAACGTTTGTCTGGAGGCGATCGAAAAGCCGGTGAACATGCCGGCGCCAGCGAGGGTGAGGGCGCCCGAGCCAAAGGCGGCCGCCTTCGGCCAGGTCGGCTCGAGCGGTCCGCTTGGTCGTGCAAGGACGCCCGGCTCGGTCGCGTTGGCGAGCGGCGAGACCGCCTCGGGGGAGACTGGCGGGGGCTCGACCGGCGGCGCCGCTCGAGGAGGCCCGAATTCCATCGTGATTTCGGTTCCCGCGCGGACGGTCGCGGCCTGTTTTTGCTCCAGGCCCGACGTCGAATGCACCGAAACTGCGACCTCGCCAGGCGTATGCCACACCATGAAGACTTCTTGATTCGAGACCTCCACCGGCACCCCGTCGACCTCCAGCTTCGTGCCCGCTTCGACACCCTCGATTCGAATGCGAACCGTGCCGAGACCGGAGCGGACCGCTGCGCCCTCGCTCGCCGCCGAGTCGGCGGTTTGCTCGTACTTTAGCGCCCCCTCGGCGGCTCGACGCCTTGCTTCGACTTCCGCCGCGGCAAACATCGCCTGCGCCTCGACCAGACGGCCGAGATCCCGCAAGCAGCGCGCGATGACGAGCTGCGAATTGGGGCTGGGGACGAGCGCGTACGAGCTCCGAAGCGCGTCGAGCGCCTCGGGGTAATGCCCTTTGAGATAGAGCGCAGAGCCTTCCGAGAAGAGCTTCTTCGCCTGGGCAGCGGCAGCCGAGGGCGGAGCGGCAGCAACGACCGGCTCGTCTTCCGCGCGCGCAGGCCCCGGTAGGGCAAGCATGGCTAGGATCACTGCGCAAACGACGCTCACGCCCCTCGCCCAGGAAAGCAGGCCGCGACGGGTTTTCCTCATCCAAGCCGAGCCGATTGGTACATCCATGCCCCGGCCGGCAGCAACACCAAACGCCGCGCGGCGCCCTGACGCCGAGGCCGGATCGAGCTGGGCACGCCACATGCTGGCGGGCAGCCCACAAGGTCGCGCGTGCCACCGAGACGCGCTATCGCCGCACGAAGAGCTGCTCGACCTCGGCGGCGCTGAGCGCGCGATTGTAGATGCGGAGCTCGTCGATTTGTCCGTCGGCATACGGATCGACCGGATCCTGCGAACGCCCGAGCCAGTTCTGCGTGGTGTTTCCGAGGCTCCCCGGAGTCCGTGTCATTGCCGCGTTTTGGGCGACGGCCACCCCGTTCACGTAAAGCGTGCCGGTGACCCCGGTCATCGTGACGACGACATGCTGCCAGCGGCCGGTCGCGAGCGACGTTGCGGTGAGCCGTTGCTCCATGTTTACGCCGCCCGTGGTGATCGCAAATTGCGACATCGTCCCGCCCGGCGAGAAGAACATGTACGTGCTCGTTCCTGTACCAAAGTCGAAGAGGTGGGCGTGGGCCGGAGCGTCGTTCAGGTAAACCCACGCGGAGATGGAACACGCCGTCAAGCCGCTCACGATGCCGTCCGGCAAGCTGACATACTGAGAGTTGCCACTCAGGGTGACTGCATTGCCGCGCAGTCCCTTCGCGAACGTGACACCACCACGCAGGGTGGCCATCCCGCTGTTGCCCGACGCGTCGACGGACGAGGAGCCGCCGGCCTCGTCGAACGGGTAAAACGCGACGAGCCCCACGGAGAGAGACCCCGCGTCGCCCGCCGCGTCGAGCCCGACCTTCGCGTCGTCCGCGTCGCCCGCAACGGCATCCAACGCGTCGGGATCGGCGCCCGTATCGAGCGGCTGCGTGCCGTCGTTTCCTGCGCCATCGTCCGACGCGTCGAGCGCGGCAGCGTCACCGCCGGCGTCGAGCTCATTCGCGTCGAGCTGGGCGGGGTCGCGGCTGGCGTCGGGACCGCCGGCGTCCAGCGTCTTTGTGGGGTTGGCTGGACCGACCGGCGCGTCGAAACCGCCCGAGCCCGCGTTTCCCGCGTTTCCCGCGTCCGCGCCGTTGTCCAGCCGCTCGACACCGAAGAGAAGCGAGCAGTGGCAAAGCGCGGCCAGTCCCGCAACGGCGACGCGCACGAAGACCCTTCGAAGGCGTTGCCCCGCTTCGCCCATGCGCCCCTGATTGTACGGTCAGCCGAGACGCGGTGAGTGCTTAATCGTCTATGGCCGACAGGCGCGACGCTCGGATTGTTGGAATGGTGATTCACGATCCGGACGAGAGTCCAAGTGTGGAATAGTCACGGGAAGTAGCCCTGGGTCGCCACGCCACCGCCGGTTCGACTCCGGCATGTGCGCTCGTCCTTTCATCGGATCCCGAATGGTCTCCTGATGATTCATAACGACTCGGGGCAACGCCGGGCAAAGGCCGGACCGTCGGTGCCAGCAAGCGGCCGACGTTCACGTTGTGGTCGATGGTGCGGGTTTGAAGCTTTTTCCAATGGAGGCACCCTTCCCTGCAACCCCCCTGTCGGAGCGCAACGACCCGTTGGTCGCGCTCAGTCGTTGCAGGGGAGATCCGGATTACCCGGAACACAAGCGGCGTCAGGCTCGCCCTCCGGCACGTCGGCGCCTTCAGCGGGGCGCGCTGCGGGCGCCGGGGCGTGGCCGCCCGGAAAGCTGGCACGGTCCGCGGGGGAGCACGGCTGCGGATTGCTCGGATCCTCCTGGACGCATTCCATCCTCCACGCGTCGCGCGGCTCGACACCTTGCCGCGCGGCTTCGGCTCGCAGGGCCGCGACGTCGCCGGCAACCGCCACGTTACTCAGCCAAGGAACGTAGCTCACGAGCACGAGACCAATCGCGAGTATTCCGACGAAAGGCAGAACGGGGCGGTAAAGGCTCGCGACAGGGCGATTGAAGCGAAAGCTCGCGATGAAGAGGTTCAGCCCCATGGGGGGCATCGAATAGGCGATCTCGAGGTTCAATAGAAAGATCATCGCGAGCTGAAAAGGCGACATCTTTTCGTCCGGATGGCGCGTTCCGAGAGCAGCGACGAAAGGCAGAATGAGTGGCACCGCCACCAAGATCGCGCTGAAGCCCTCCATCAGCATCCCCAAAGCGAGGAGAAAGACGTTCATGACTATGAGAAATTGCCATTTGTGCTCGATGCCTACCGCGAGCATCCACTCGAGCACCTTCGACGGGACGTGCTGATCGACGACGTAGTTCATCAACGCGTTGGCCATCGCGAGAATCAAAATGATCGCGCCGGCGAGGCTCATCGATGCCTTGGCGATGCGGACGAGATCGCGCCTAAAGGAGAGGTCGCGATGGATGAAGAACTCGATCGCCACGGTGTAGAACGCGACCAAGCCCGCCGCTTCGTCGATGGACGTCAACCCCGTCCCGAGGCCGCCGGCGAGAAGGACGGGAATGCCGAGCTCCCATTTCAGATCCCAGAGGGCGCGCAGCATCTCGGCCGCGCGTTGCGACTCGCGGTCGACCTTCTCGCGGGCTCCCACGACGGCCGAGTAAACGCTCAAGAGAGCGATGACGAGGAGGCCGGGCACGAGGACCGCCTTGAAGGCCTCGTTGAAATCGACGTGCGCGACGAGCGCGTAAACCAAGAGCGGCAGCGAGTACGGGAGGAGCAGCCCGACCGACCCAGCGGTCGTCACGAGGCCGAGAGAGAACGCCTCGGGGTACTTCTGCTTGCGGAGAGCCGGATAGAGCAGCCCGCCGATGGCGACGATCGTGACCCCGCTGCCTCCCGTGAGGACCGTGAACACGGCGCTCGCGAGGATCGCCACGATGGCGAGGCCCCCTGGCAGCCAGCCCAGCACCGTGCGCGCAGCGGCGACGAGGCGGTCGGGCGTCCTGGCTTCGGCGAGCACGTACCCGACGAAGGTGAAGAGCGGAATGGTGACGAGGATGGGCGAGTCCGCGAAACGCTCGTCGAGGACGGTCGGCGCGATGAAACGCGCGTGGTGGTAGGTCGCGTCCGGGTGGGACAGCCACAGGATCTCGGCCGAACCGGCCATGACGGCAAAGAGTGGCGTCCCGAGGAGCGCGAGCAGGACCACGCCTCCGGCGACCAAGCCCCCGGCGGCGCCCACCAGCGCGACGACGGCGAGGCCGGCGCCTAGGCCCACCGTGGCCTTCTTCATGCGGGCGCTTCGGCTCCCTTCGAGGCGTCGTCCGCTGCTCCTTGCGCGCGCGACGGATCGTCGGCCGCGTCCGGCTCGGTTCCGGCGTCGCCAGGACGGCCCAGGAGCAGCACGATCCGCAGCAAGAGCTTCATCGCGATCACCGCTAGGCCGAACGGAAAAACGAAATTGAGCTCGCGGATCAGCAGCCCTCGCGCGTCTTCCCCGGTCCCCGGCACGGCGACCTGGGGCATCCGCCTCGCGGTCGTCTCCGAGGGGTCCATCCTCAGCGCTTGCACCGCCGACTCGTCGAAGTGCGAGGCCCACGGGGCGCCGTCGAGCCACGCGTTCCAGTCCGAGGCGCTCATCCAGCGGTCGTAAGGGCGCCCAGCGAGCACCTCGCGGACCGACCTTGCGTCGAGCGACACTTGGCGCCCGAGAAGGAAAAGGTCGGACCGCATCGCACGCCCGACGGCGGCCAGCTTGTCGCCCGGCGGCGTGTCGCACGACCGGCCAGGATCGCCCGGACACGGCTGGACTGCGCTCGCGCGGTACTCGGCGATACTGATGTAGTCGACGAATCCGAGCGCACCGACCAGGCACACGACGGCGGCGCCCACGCAGCCGACGATGGAGGCCGGGGCGCGGAACGCCGACGGGAGATAGCGGACGAACACGTCGACGTGAATGTGCTTGCCGCGCGACGTCGCGAGCGAGGCGCCGAGCATCGCGAGCCAGAGCGTGAGACGCGTCCCTAGGCCTCGGAGGCCGCCGATCAACATCAGCGCCGAGGCATTCTGCAGCCAGTTGAGCACGTTGGACGACCAACCCACCGCCGCGTGGGCCCAAAGGCCCGCCGAGAGAAGCCCCGCGACGAGGGCCCCCGTCACCCACAAGCGGCGCTTGTCTTCCGCGCAAGCCCGCGTCGCCTGGCGAGCGACGAGGCCCGCGAGAGCCGCGGTCAGGAGGCCGCGGTAGACGAGCCCGGACACGTTTCCGCCGGGAAGGTAGTCGGTCGAAAGACCCTTGAGCGACACCCAGAGCGTCAGCGAGACGATCTCCGCCACGAGCACCGCCGCGCAGAGGCGCGACTCGACGCGCTGCCACGCCGCGTCGATTCGAGACAGGGCCGCGATCACTGCGCTAGCTGCACTACGCGGTCGAAGACCGCCGGCGTGAAGACCGACCCGCGGAGCTGCTGCCGGACGCGCGCGAACACGTCGCGCCACTCGCTCTTTTCGGAGTCGTTCGGCTCGTAGACGGCCTTCGTCGACTTCATCCTGGCGAAAGCCTGGGCGTCGAGGTTCCGAATCGAGCGCGTCAACCGATCGGCGGCCTCTTGTCCTCGAGCGGCCAGGACCTCTTTCAGGTTTGGTGGGAGCGCCTGGATGCGTGACAAGGAAACGATGATCGCGCCGATGGCGAAACCGGATGTCATCGTATTGACGTGCGTGACGCGCGACGCCCACTGGAGCTGCTCCGCAGCGAGCGGAGGGGCGCTCAGGACCGCGATCGATCCGTTCGTCAGACCGGGAAGTATCTCGTTGACGGTCAGCTGCCGTGGAGTGATTCCGCCGATCGCGGCGAAGACCTTCGGCTCGATGGCGTCGCCGGCGAGGAAATAGCAGCCCTTGCCACGAAGATCGGCCGGGTGACGCACTTCGAAGCCGACGCTCATCGTCTTGACGGCGCCTACGTCCCCCCAGCCGAGGACGGTGAAGCCCTTGTTCTGAAACTGCTGGTCGAAATCATCCTTCATCGCGCCACGCGCGGCGTCGAGCTTTGGCCAGCTGGCGAACAGCCCTGGCATCTGAAAGAGAAGAACGTCGGTCACACCCGTCTGCGCGAGGCCAACGGCGGTGACGGCCGCACCATCGAGCTGGCCGGACCGGATCTTTTGGACCATCAGCACTTCGTCGCCCGCCTGCCCATTCCACTGAAAGTCGAGCTGGAGCGCGCCGTTCGTGTCGCTCGACACGTCCTTCGCCCACCTTTTGAACTCTTTGCCCCATGGTGAGTCCTGGGGCGCGAGGGTTCCCAGCTTGATGGTGGTCGCTGCGCGAGCCTCCCCGGCAAGGCCCATCGTCGCCAGCGTGACGACTCCGATCATCGAGACGAGCTTGCAGAGCATCCGCGTTCCCTTTCGAGCTTTCTCGGACATTGAACGATTGAGTCGTCAGAACGTCGTCAGAACTTAACCTAACGCCGGCCCGTCGTCGCCAGTCGGCGCGCGGGCTCGGCGACGAGCCCGATGCGGGATTGGCTCGAAAGCAAGCGGAGCGCGCCGAGCGGCGGGCCCTCAAGGCGGCGGGGCCTCGGTGCGGGTGGGCCTCGCCGCGAGGTCGATTCCGCATTCTTGCTTCGCGCGCTTCCGCCCGAGCCAGCGCCTGGCCCTCCGCTTGGCCATCGCGTTGGAGAGACGCTGCCACGGATTGGGATCCGGTGCTTGCAGAACGCGCCCGAGCATCTCCTCGTAGAGCGCGCCGTCGCCCCTTACGCACGCGTACTTGGTCGCGTACGTGAACGGAACGAGCAACGACCTTCCCTGCGTCCGGGCGAGCGCGGAGTCGAAGAGCTGCTTGGCTTCGGCAAGCTCGGCCAGGTTCGTGCGCGCGTGGTAAGCCGCCAGCGCGACCGTCGCGGAGAAGTGCTCGAACGCGGGGTCGAGCGCCGCCGCGCGCTCGAGCATCGCGACGCCCACGTGAAGCTCCGCGACGAACGCGGGGCCTTCGTCGTCGTCCCCCTTCATCAAGTCGGCGCGCGCAATCCACGCATACCCGGTCCAGAACAATCCGGGCACGTCGTCCTCGCGGCGGAAATGCTCGGCGAGCCAGTGCGCGAGCACGGGCTGGCTCTTCTTGGCGGCGTCGAACCCGTCTGCCTTTTGCGCCAAAAGCAGCAATCCGTAGAAGACCGCGCGATCGTAGGCCATCCGGGCGCGCTTTCGATGGTACTCGGCAAGGTCCTCGTCACCGGCGTCCTCCGCGCCCTCCATCTCGTCCTCGACGAAGCCATACGCGTAGCCGGACCACCCCTTTGCCAGCAGGAAGAGAGCGTCGGCGTTGTCCAGTGCGAGGGCGTGCATCCCCTCGAACTGCGCCAGCCCCGCCTGCGCTGCGGAGCGCGCGAGCTCGTAGTCGCCGAGCGTATCGAACGACGCCGATGCTCGCCTCGTGGAGTCTATCTGCCCGTCGATGAGCATCTTCTCGATGCACCCGGACGACGCCAGCGAGAGAGCGGCAGCCAAGAGGGCCAACGCCGAACCAAGCCATCGGGAGGCACGCATCCAGCCGCGAGTCGTAAGAGCACCTGGGGCTCGCGGTCAACGCCGCTGAGCAGAACGCGCCCGCCGGGCGGTCGCGCGGACGATCGCGTTCGGGGGAGGGGTCACCGCTGGATGCAGTAAAAGAAGTTGACGGTGCTCGGCAAGCCGGCGTCGGACGGCGAGACCGCTAGCCCGATGCGCCAGAGGCCCGCCATCGAGAGAAAGAGCGAGACCCGGTAGGTGCCGTCGCCCGCGTCGGTCACGGCGGGCAGGATGGAGCTTCCGTGGCCGTGGTCAGGCATGAAAGGGGTCGCCACGATCGTAGCGCCCGGAACGGGCGCGCCGGCCCCGTCTTCGACGCGAATCGTCCACGTGTTCGCGCCGAACGCGGGCGGCGCGGGATCGCTCCCCAAGAGGGTGATCTGGAGCTGACCGTCCTGTGACGGCTTCGTGAGACCGGCGCGGTAGACGTCGGCGCGCGAATCGGTCGTGCACCCAACGAACGTGTCGTCTGCGGAGAGGGCCGCGCCGGCATCGTTGGCGGAAGCCTGGTCCGTGGCGGATGGGCCGCACGCGCCAGCGAAACCCAAAGAGGCGGCGAGCGCTGCGACGGCGGTCGCGCTCGGACTCGTTCGCGTCGGCCGTGGCGCGTGCATTCCCTCGTTTCTTAGACGACTTTCGCCCGAGGCACCTTGGCGCGTCGCGTCACCGGACGAAGCGCGCCGCAAGGAGGATGGTGCACGCCACCCGGACACGCACGCGGGGCTCGGCGTCGGCCAGGAGCGGGGCTCCCCGCGCCGCCACGCCCATCGCTGCGAGGGCCTCAGCCGCGGCCAGCCGTTCTTCAGGCCGCACGGCGCCCAGGTCTTCTTCGATCCACGCCTGGACGCGTCGATCGCGGGCGATCGCGAGGGCAAAGCGCGCGCGGCCGGCCACGGCGGACCCCGGCTGCGCGAGCGCCTCGAGCGCGGCCAGCGCGGCGTCGTCTGCGAGCGCGACGTGCGCGCCGAGCAGTCGACTGAGCGCCGCGACGCGCACCTCGAGGTCGTCGTCACTGGCGGCTTTCTGCACGAGCGCGAGAACGTTGCCTCGATCGAGGGGTGCCTCGGCGAGCGCCTGGAGGCGTGCCGTGCGAGGGCCAGAGGCGATCGCGCGCGCGAGCTGTCCCACCGAAGCTTGGACCATTTCGTCGTCGGCATCTCGGCGACGGAGTACGGCGGCCGCCCCCTCGATGGCGCCGGCGCCATGCTCCGAGGCGACGAGGACACGCAAGGCCTCCCGCCCGCCGGCTTCCCAAACGGGTGACCGCGCCCAGGCGACGGCGATGTCCTCGCGCAGACCGTCGTCGCCAAAAGTCCACAGGTCGCGCAACGCGCCCGAGACCTCGCCCTTCGGGGTGGCGGGCAATGCCGTGATGGCGCGCACTGCTTCCGTGCGCACGATCGGCTCCGGATCGACGCGCGCCGGCTCCGCCAGCGCGGCGAGCGCACCCAGCGCGGCCGCCTCGGACCCGGCAGTCCGCGCGGCCTCGCGCGCGGCTCGCGCGGCTTCGCGTCGAACGAGGGGGGCCGGGTCCACGAGCGCACGCCTGCGCGCCTCGTCGTCGGCCGGCCGCGTCAGGGCGCGAACGCCGAAGGCACGCCAGTGCACTTCGCCGTCGTTCACGAACGGTCGACCGTCGTCGGCGGCGAGGGTGCCACCCTCCACTCGGGCGAGCGCCGCGTGTGCCCCCGCCGCGTCGTGCGTGCGCATTCGCGCGGCGAGCGCGTCGTCGAGCTCGGGCGCGCAGGCCGCCGCTTCATGAACCCGGGCCACCGCGTCGTCCCCCGAAACCGTTCGTATCTCGCGACCAGCGACCACCCGCGCGAGCGTCGCCGCGTCGCGATTCGACAGTGTCCCGGCTCGCTCCGCGGCCGCGATGGTCTGGCCGAGCGCGGCTCTGTCGCCGCGCTCGGCGGCACGGAGAGCCGGAGCGCCTGCCGACGACGCACAACCCGCGATCACCAACACGACGAACGGCACCCACGCGAACGAGCACCGCACGGAGCGTCCCTTCATGCGGCAACGGACGTAGCTCGATTCGGTGGCCCATGCTACGCCGCCGCGTGTGCGCGTCGACGTCGTCGTGAACCGGAACGCGCACCGGCTCGGCGAATCAAGTCGTGTGCGCCACGCCATCCTGACCGCCGCCCGGCGAGGCGGGGCGCACGTGCACGAGACGCGGAGCCTGGCCGACCTCGACGCGGCGGCGCGCGCTCTCGCCGCCCGCGGCACGGACGCCGTCGTCCTCGCGGGGGGAGACGGTTCGCACATGGCCGGTCTGAGCGCGCTCGTTCGCGCGTTTTCGGCCGCAGCCACTCCGGTGAAGCTCCCGAAGATCGCGTTTGCGCCTGGCGGCACGGTCTGCACCGTCGCGCGAAACCTGGGGATGCACGGCCGCCCCGACGCCTGGGCAGAGCGCGTCGTGACTGCAGTATGCCGCGGGACGGCTCGCGGGGTGCTTCAATCGACGCTCCGCGTGCGCGACGACGTCGGGGGCGACCGCGTCGGGTTCATCTTCGGCGCCGGCCTCGTCGTTCGATTCTTCGATGTCTATTACTCAGCGCCGCGGCAAGGGCTGGGCGCGGCGGCGCGCATCGTCGCGCGCCTCTTCGCCGGCGCGCTCGTCGGCTCCGCGCTCGCCCGGCGCGTGCTGGAGGCCGGCCCATGCACGCTCACCTTGGACGGCCGAGTGCAACCAGTCCGCGCTTGGAGCCTGGTGGTGGCGAGCGTTCTGCGCAACTTGGGTCTCCACATGCTCGCCACGTACCGCGCGGGCGAAGAGTCCGATTGCTTTCACGTCGTCGCGAGCGGCCAGTCCGCGGCGCGCCTGGGCTCGCAGCTGCCGCGCGTCCTCGCGGGGCGGCCCCTCCGTGGCCACGGCCACGTCGACGCCGTCGTCCAATCGCTGGGCCTCGTCTTCGAAGACAGCGACGGGGGATATGTGTTGGACGGCGACGTGTGGCGGGCGCGGGAGGTGCTCGCCCAGTCGGGGCCACTGGTCGAGCTGCTCCTTCCGTAGGGCGGTCAGGCCATTTTCGGCGCGGGCACGCGGGCGCCGGTGCCGACCGCGCCTCAGGCTGGAAAGCGGACGTGGACGATTGAGAGCTCCTCGGTTCCGGCGGGGCCCTCCCACTCGATGCGATCGCCCTTCGCGGCGCCGAGGAGCGCCCGGGCGAGGGGCGACGTGAGGCTCATCGCTCCTGGGACGAGACCCACCTCGTCGGCCGACGCCAGCACGACCGTGCGCTCGCCGCCCCTCGCGTCGCGCACGAGGACCTCGGCCCCGAAGGCGACCCGCCCGCCGGCCTCGGCGCGCGCCACCGTGCGTCCCGCCAGAGCCGTCATGCGATCCCGCTCGAGCTCGAGGTGCGCGCGCTCGCCCGCGTCGACCGCGCGCGCCAGGCGCGCGGACAAAATGCCTGCTCTCTCCCGCGCGGCACGCGCTCCCAGCGCCGTGACCGGCGAGCGAAGCGCGCGAGCGTGAAGCTCGGGCGTCGCGACGCCCGGACCGTCTTGCTCCTCCTTCGTGAAAGCCTTGCTCATCGCCCAGGGCGGAACGTAAGTCCGGCCGCGGCGCTGGCCAGCCCGGCGCTCGAAGAATCGCGCCAACGGACGCGCCGACGCACGACCGGGCGCGACGCAGCCGAGCCCGGCGGCGGAAAGACCGCCACCCGCGAGAGGACGCCACCCGCGAGAGCGGCCCCGTCGCCGTGGCAAGCGCTCACGCGGCCCGCCGGAAGGCTCCGCCCGGATCGAGGCGCAGGACGGCGTCTGCGATTGCGAGCGGCTCCGAGCGATGCGTCACGAGGAGCACCGTGCGATGTCCGCGCAGGCGCGCTACGGCCTCGAGCACGCGGCGTTGCGCCTCGTCGTCGAGCCCGCTCGTCGGCTCGTCCAGTAGGAGAACGGGCTGGTCGGTCGCGATCGCGCGCGCGAGCGCGATCCACTGGCGTTCGCCGCCCGAGACGGTGCGTCCGCCGGCGCCGAGCCTGGCGCCGGCGAGCGAAGGCGCGAGGTGTGCAGCGCCGAGCGGGTCGAGAGAGAACATGGGGTCGATGCCCTGGGCGCCCAGGGCGACGTTCGCTTCCAGCGTGTCGGCGAGGAGCGGCGCGTCTTGAGGCACCCAGGCGAAGGGACGCGACGACGGACCGGCAGGCGCGTCACCCAAAAGGTTACCGTCGAAAACCACCTCACCCGAAAGCGCGCGATCCAGGCCGAGGAGCGTGCGGAGAAGGGTCGTCTTTCCGACGCCCGTCGGCCCTAGAACGGCCACGATGGATCCGGGCTCGATGCGAACCGACAGCGGTCCGCACGTGCCGCGAGGGAGACGTAGTCCACGCAGCTCCAGCGCGGCTAGGGGCCAGACCCGCTCCGGTGCACCCGCTTCCGCCGGGGTAGAGCACGGCGCCTGGTGCTCCGGCGGCAGGCTGGCCGCGTCGATGACCCGCGCGAGCTCGTCGTACGCGATTGATGCGCGCGCCATGGCCAACCGCGCGTCCGCGAGCTCCCGTGTGGGACGGTAGGCAAGAAAGAACGCCAACGCGAACGTCAGCAGCGTGCCCTCTGGCGCGCTCGCGCCCAGCCAGCCGGCGCGTGACGCGGCCGTCGCCAGCACGAGGGCGCCCGCTCCGAGCAGCTCGTTCGCGCCGCTCAGAGCCGCCGCGCGCGCCTCGAGCCAGGCCCCCCCTTGGGCCATGGCCTCCCCGAGCGCCGACACGCGGGCGCGCGCCTTCCCCTGCGCACCGTAGCTCACCCGAAGATCCGCGTGCCGAACCGACTCGTCCGCCGCCTCGAGCAGGCACTCGCGCTCGCGGGCGCCCCGCTCCGACGCGCGACGATAGCCGGCGCGGAGGCGGCTGAGCAGCACCGAAAAGGCTCCGAGGACGAGCCCGGCAGCGGCGGCCATCGCTGGACAGAGGACTACGAGGAGGGCGCCGAGCGGGACCAACTGAGCCATGGCACGCAGGCCGCCAAGCCACCCGTGCTTGAGGCCGAGCTCGACCTCCAGAACGCGTTCGGTCAGTGCGGAAACGCCGCGGACGGTCGCCGATGTCCTACCGTGGCCCTGATCGTCCTGTCGCGCCCCGCGCAATCGGTGCCCGACGAGGAGCGCGTCGAGGAGCTGCAGCCGTAGCCGGCTGCCTACCTCCCCTGCCACGCGTCCCTGAACGTACGTGGCGTAGACGCCGCCCACTCCCTTGACGAAGATGACCCCCAGCCCGAGGAGAGACAGGAAAAACGCCTTGTCCGCGAGCCGGCCACGTTCGCCAAGGATCGCCGTACCTCCCCTCACGAACGCGGCCCCACCGGCCGTTCTTACAGATGTAATGCCTTGCTGCCCCCAGTCGCCATCGAGCCCCCACCGCTGCGCGAGCGCCACCGCAACGGCCCCGGCGACCAGCGCAAGGAGCGCGTGGCCGATGGCATGCATCGCCGACGCCACAAAAAAGCTCAGCAGCCGGTGGCGTGGGCGCAGAACGCGGCGAAGCGCCTTAAGGTAGTAGGAAGCGATCGGGGTCATCGGTCCGCCGTTGGCGCACGAGGCTACTTCGAAAGCCACCCCCGATTCGACGGTGCCAGGAGAATGACGGAGTGCGGTTAATCATCTCATATGTACCAGGCAGCCACCCCGCAAACGGTCGCGACCCTCACGGAGGAGCCAGGCCATCGCTTCGATGACGAAGACAGAATCCCGGATTCTCGCGCACCCGCAACCGCACGCGATTGGCTCCCGTGCCTAGTAGTCCGGAGTCCATCGTGACGCACAAGAAAGGCCCGGACGGTGCCGCGAGGCCGAAACGCGCCGGCCCGAAGCCCCCCGGCGGCCAACCGCGCGCCACGCGCAACCGCAAGAAGCCGCCCACCTCACCCCCCCACCCGCATGCGAGCGAGGGAACGTCCATCATGAGCAAGAGCAAAAGCGGCACGGCCCTGGTCGCCACCAAGCAACGGAGCTCGAGTGAGGCGCGCCTCCAGGCGGTGAGCAGCAAGCGCGCCGCCGAGAGTGAGGCGCCGCAGACGGTCGACATGCCCGTGGACGACGACTTCGACGCCCAAGGGCCGCGTCTCGGCGCGGCGACGACGGGGGACCTCGAGCTGGTCGGAGAAGAGTTCGAGCTCGAGGCGAGCCGGACCGATGGCGGCGCAGCGCGCGAAGCCCCCGACTCGATTGCCCCGAGGAAAGCGCCCAGCGACAAGGAAATCGAAGAGGGCGGCGGCGACTCGATGCTCGCGCGCTACTTCCGCGAGATGGCGACTCATCCGGTCATGGGCCCGGAAGAGGAGCTCGAGACCGCGATGGAAGTCGAGCGCGCCGAGATCGATCACTGGACGGCGATCCTCTCGTACTTTCCGGCGGCGGAGCATGCGCTCGATTCGCTCGAGAAGGACCTGCCCACCGACGAGGAGGAGAAGCTCGACCTCCCGCAGCTCATCGAGCTCCGCAAGCTCCTGAAGACGTACAAGAAGCAGCGCAACAAGCTCACGCGCGAGCAGGAGAAAAAGTACAGGGCTTCGTGCGTCTCGCTCGCCCGCGCCATCCGCCTCGCCGACAGCGACCGGCTCTGGATCGCGCACGCCGAAGACGTCGTCCGCAAGCTCGGCCAAGAGCCTGACGACGACGAGCAAGACAGCGCGCTCGACCAAGATCACGAGGTCGACGAGGGCGCGCCGCCCTCGCAGCAGGTGTCCGTGCACACGTCGGTGCACATCGCCGCAACGTCGAGCTACAAGAAATATACCGCGAAGATAAGCGAGGCTGCGGCGCACTCGCGGTTCGTGAAGAACAAGTTCGTCAAGGCGAACCTGCGCCTCGTCGTGTCGATCGCGCGCCGCTACAACCGCGGCCGCCTGCCGCTCATCGACCTCATTCAGGAGGGCAACATCGGCCTGATGAAGGCGGTCGAGCGCTTCGATCACACGCGCGGCTACCGCTTCTCGACGTACGCGTCGTGGTGGATTCGTCACGCGATCAGCCGCGCCCTCGCCGACAAGGGCCGCGCGGTGCGCATCCCGGTGCACATGCTCGACACGCACAACCGCGTCGCGCGCGCGACGCAGGCCGTCATCGCGCGCACGGGCCGCGAGCCGACGCTCGAGGAGCTCGAGAAGGAGACGGGCATCCCGCAGGAGAAGCTCGACAAGGTGAAGGGCTCCTGGGCGGAGACGCCGTTCTCGCTCGATCGCCCGGTCGGCGACGAGGACGGGCGGAAGTTCATCGACTTCCTCCAGGACGAGAACGCGCTCTCGCCCTACGACGCTCTCGCCAGCCAAAAGTGGAGCGCGGAGGTGCGGCGCCTGCTCGACGACGCTGACGCCGATCGAGTCGCGCATCATCCGCTGGCGCTTCGGCCTCGACGACGAGGACGAGCTCACGCTGAAG
Source organism: uncultured delta proteobacterium (assembly GCA_963787925.1). GTDB lineage: Bacteria > Myxococcota_A > Polyangia > Polyangiales > Polyangiaceae > Palsa-1150. The sequence continues at coordinate 65,921 of CAWBEN010000009.1, read as the reverse complement.
GAGATTGGCGACAAGTACAACCTGTCGCGCGAGCGCATCCGCCAGCTGCAGGAGCAGGCGCTCGGCAAGATCCGCAAGCACATGCGGGACTGAGTCGGTGGCTCGCCCGGCGGCTCAACGCTTCACGAGCGCCTCGACGAGCCGATCCGCTGCGCGGCGCGCGACGTCCTGCTTGCCCGCAACGTGGTTGAACAAGACCGAAAAAGCGAGCGGGCTCTTGCCGTCGTCGCGCAAAGAATAGCCGCTGAGCGCGATGGCGTCGTCGAGCGTGCCGGTCTTGGCGCGCACGCGGCGCTTCGTCTTCTCGCCACGAAACCGCTTGCGCAGCGTCCCGTCGACGCCGCCGACCGAGAGCTGGGCGACGTACTCGGGCTGGACCATGGGATCGCGCCACGCCCAGCGGAGAAGCTCCACGGTGCTCCAAGCGGTCACCCGGTTCGCATCGAAGAGCCCCGAGCCGTTCTTGATGATCACTCCTGCGTCGAGGGCGCCGATCTGGCCCAGCCACTCGGTGACGACCTGCGCCGCGTCGGCGCTCTTCGCCGGCCGCCCCTTCACCTCGCCGCCGAGCGTTTTGAAGATCATCTCGGCGTAAAAGTTGTCGCTCTGTTTCCCGAGCGCGTAAAGCAGCGTCGAGAGGGGCTCCGACTGGTGCCTGGCCAGGGTGCGTCCCCGAGCGGTGCCGAGCTTGACGTCGCCCGATACCTTGATTTCAGCCCTCTCGAGGAGCGCCTTCAGCGCATAGCCCGCGAGGAGGCGAGGATCTTCCGCGCGTCGCGTGTAGCGGACGATCCGCGAGTCGGCCGCCACGACGCCGCTCAACTTCGCGGCCATGCGCGCCCCGGCCCCGCGAGCGCGAGCTCGACGGTGTCTGCCACGCCGTCGTCGCCCGTCTTGACGCCTCCCTCCACGTCGACGAACCCCGGCGGGTCGAACTGCACCCGCGCCGGGGCGCCCCGCGACGACGGACGGACGGTCAAGGTGATGCAGTTCTCGTCGAGCGCGACCGCGCTGACCGGCGCGCGAAAGCTCGACCACTCGTTCGGCTGCTGCTCGAACGCGGGCGGCGTGGTCTGCTCGTCGAAAAATCGCTGATCGACGAGGATGTCGCCGTCCACCCGTCGAACGCCGTAGGCCCTGAGCTCCTCGACCATCGCCCCGACATCCGCCGTCGTGAGCGAGGGATCGCCGTACCCGCGAATGGCGAGCGGCCCCGCGACCGCGTCGCCCTCGAGCTTGCCGGTGAGCGTCGTCTCGTAGCGATGCTCGCCGTGCAGCGTCGCGAGCGCGGCGCCCGCGGTGTATAGCTTCGCGTTGGAGGCCGGGTTGAGCGCGAGGTGCTCGTTGAAGGCCGCGAGGAGACGGCCCGAGTCGACGTCGATGACCGCGATCCCGACCGAAGCCCCTTCGAGGGCGTGCAGCGTGACGACCTTGCGGAGCGCGGCTTCCAGAAGGGGGTCGCGTTCCGAGGCGGACGGGCTCGACGACCCCATCACGAGGGGCCCGGCCCCCGACGGCAGCGGCGTTGGGGAGGCTGCGGCGGCGCCCGTAGCGGGCGGGTCGCAAAGCACGCTCGGCGAGAGAAATGTGAGCGCGCACCCGAGCAGCGCCACGGCAACGCCCAAGAACCTGCGCTTCTCCACCGAAGGCCGACGCATTGTCAGCCCCGCTCATAGATCGCGTCTCTCGTGCTGGGAAGCGGCGGCGCCCTTCCTGGTCGGCGCCCTGTTCGGGTGCGGCGCGGAGCACGCGCTCCCGCCGGACACGAGGCCCATCGAGATGCTCGTGGCGAACGACCCGGAGACGCTCGATCCGCGTTACGCGACCGACGCCGTCGGATTGCGCGCCACCCGACTCGTACATGCCGGGCTCGTGCGCCTCGATCCGAGCACGCTCGAGCCCCTGGCCTATCTCGCACGGAGCTGGCGCTGGCGCGATGCTCTGACGCTCGAGGTCGAGCTGAGGCAAGACGTGCGCTTCCACTCGGGCGCGTCTCTCCGCGCGCGCGACGTCGTGGAGACGCTTCGCGCCTTCGCGTCGCCCAAGGTCGCTTCGCGTCACGCGCGTATCGTCGAGGCGATCGCCGAGGCGCGCGAGGAAGGGGAGCACACGGTGCTCGTTCGCCTCGCGCGGCCCCATGCGACGCTGCTGACGGATTCTGGAGCTGCCGATCTTGCGCGCGGACCAGGCCGCGCTGGCGCCGGCGCCCGACGGCGCGCTCGACGGGCTCGGTCCGTATTCGATCGCGAGGGTGGGGCCCGGCGAGGTCCTGCTCGCGCCGGCCGAGGGCGGAGCCCTTCCACGCCCCGCGAGAGCCGTGACGTTGCGGACGGTGCACGACGAGAACGCGCGCGCTCTTCGGCTCGAGGCCCAGCGCGCGGACGTCGCCCTCAACCTCGTGTCGCCCACGCTTTTGCCGGCGCTCGCCCGGCAACCGGGCCTTTCGGTGGTCTCGCGCGCAGGGGCGAACCTGACCTACGCCGTCGTGCAACACGAGCACGGCGCGCTCGGCGACGCACGCGTCCGGCGCGCCCTTTCCTTGGCCATCGATCGCGCGACCATCGTCCGGACGCTGTTCGACGGACGCGCGGCCCCCGCCGGTGGCCTCATCGCGCCCGTCCATTGGGCGCATGCCGACACTTTGCCGCTCGAGTTCGACTCGGCGGCCGCGCGCGCCCTTTTGGCCGATACCAGGCGGCTGCGCGGTGGGCGGTTGCGCGTGACCCTGCTCGCTTCGACCGACCGCCTCCGCGTCGCCGTGGCGCGCTTCATCGCGCAAGAGCTGGCGGACGCGGACGTCGACGCCGATGTGGTCCCGTTGGAGCTTGGGACGATGATTGCGCGCCTGAACGCGGGGGACTTCGACCTCGCGCTGCTGCAGTTGCCGGAGATGACGGAGCCGAACGTCTTGCGGCACTTCCTGCATGGAGCCTTCGTCCCGCCGGCGGGCGCGAACCGCGGTCGCGTCCACGACGTGGAGCTCGACTCGCTTCTGGACCTCGGCGATGCGACGCGCGACCCCGAGGCGCGCCGCGCGATTTACGCGCGCGTCGAGGCGCGCGAGCGCGCAGAGATGCACGTCATCCCTCTCTGGTACGAAGACCAGGTCGTCGTCACGAGCGTGAGGGCACGCGCGTTCACGCCCAGCGCCGAGGGACGGTGGCTCGATCTCGCAGGCTTGAGGTAGGTGACCCACCGAGCCAGGCGCAGTCTTCGTGGGCAGCCTCGCGGAAGGACAGCGGGTGTGCTAATCGCCGCCCGAGATTTCGTCCGGAGGCGAACCGCGATGAGCCGCAAACCTACGAAGTACGTGTTCGTCACCGGCGGGGTCGTCTCCTCGATCGGCAAGGGGCTCGCCAGCGCCTCGGTCGGCGCGCTGCTCGAGGCGCGCGGGCTGCGGGTCACGCACGTCAAGCTCGATCCGTACATCAACGTCGACCCCGGAACGATGAGCCCGTACCAGCACGGCGAGGTCTTCGTCACCGACGACGGCGCCGAGACCGACCTCGACCTCGGACACTACGAGCGCTTCACGACCGCGCGCATGACGCGGCAGAACAACTTCACGACCGGCCGCATCTACGAGAGCGTCATCTCGAAGGAGCGGCGCGGCGAGTACCTGGGCGCGACGGTGCAGGTCATCCCGCACATCACCGACGAGATCAAGGCGCGCGTGCGCGACGCGACCGAGGGGGTCGACGTCGCCATCATCGAGATCGGCGGCACGGCGGGCGACATCGAGTCGCTCCCTTTCCTCGAGGCCATCCGCCAGATGAAGATCGAAGCGGGCCCGCAGAACGCGCTCAGCATCCACGTCACGCTCGTGCCGTACATCGCGACCGCCGGCGAGCTGAAGACCAAGCCGACGCAGCACTCGGTCAAGGAGATGCGCGAGATTGGCATCCAGCCGGACATCCTCTTCTGCCGCACGCAAATGCCGCTCTCTCGCGCCGTCAAAGAGAAGATCGCGCTCTTCTCGAACGTGGCCGTCGAAGCGGTCATCGGCGCGATCGACGTCGGGTGCATCTACGAGGTGCCGCTCATGTTCCACGACGAGGGGCTCGACGAGCTCATCGCCGAGCGGCTCAACATCTGGAGCCGCGCGCCGGACCTCTCGGCTTGGCAGCGCATCGTCGGCCGCTTCAAGAACCCGTCGCGCGGCACGGTCAAGATCGGCATCGTCGGCAAGTACGTGCACCTCAAGGACTCGTACAAATCGCTCCACGAGGCGCTCGTGCACGGCGGCCTCGCGAACGACTGCCGCGTCGAGCTCGAGTACATCGACTCCGAGCAGGTGGAGCAGGAGGGCCCGGAGGCGCTCCTCGCGAACCTCGACGCGCGTGCTCGTCCCCGGCGGCTTCGGCGATCGCGGAACCGAAGGGAAGATCATGGCCATCGCGTACGCGCGAACCAACAAGGTCCCGTTCTTCGGCATTTGCCTCGGGATGCAGCTCGCGGTCGTCGAGTTCGCGCGCCACGTCGCGGGCCTGACCGGAGCGAACTCGAGCGAGTTCGACAAGGAGACGCAGCATCCCGTCATCGACCTGATGCCAGAGCAGCGCGGACTCCGAAACAAGGGCGCGACGATGCGCCTCGGCGCCTACCCGTGCGTCCTCGCGCCTGGGTCGATAGCCGCCGACGCGTACGGGACGTCCGAGATCAGCGAGCGCCATCGCCACCGCTACGAGTTCGCGAACGACTACCGCGATCGGCTCGTCGAGGCCGGCCTCGTGCTCGGCGGCACGTCGCCCGACAAGCGCCTCGTCGAGATGGTCGAGCTTCGCGACCACCCGTTCTTCGTCGGCTGCCAGTTCCACCCCGAGTTCAAGAGCCGCCCGGCGGCTCCTCACCCGCTCTTCGCCCGCTTCGTGCGATGTGCCCTCGAGCGGCAGGTGGGGCGCGCGAAGCTCGAGACACGTCGGCAGCTCGAGAGCCAGGCCGACGTCAACTAGCGGCGAGCGGCCAGGAGCGCGGCGCAGGAGGCGCGGTCGCGCGCTCGTCACGTGGTCGCGTCAACGAGCACGCCCTCTGCCCACGCGCGGCCCATGGCTCGAACGTTCGCGCCGTGGCCCGGGCGCAGGGCCCGAAGCCGGCCCAAGGCCGGCCCTCCGAAGAGGTACATGTCGCCGAGAAGATTGAGGAGCTTGTGGCGTGCCGGCTCGTCCGACGAAAAGGGCCGGCCGGCGCAGTGGATCGCGTCCGGAGCGATGACGACGACCGCCGTCGGGTCGACGTGTCGCCCGAGCCCGGCCTCGGCGAGCTCTTCGAGGTCGCGCGCGAGCGCGAAGGTTCGTGCTTCGGCGATACGCGTGCGGAAATCGCGCGGATCGCCCGTCCAGCAGGCCTCCGGGGCGATGCGCGGATCGGACACCTCGAGGCGAACTCCGATGTCGGCCGTCGGTCCGGGCGCCCAGTCGTACCGGCTGGCCCCCACCTCGATGACGGCGTCGCGTGCAACGCGCACCCTCGGGCTGGATTGGCCCACGCCCAACGCGACGAGGGCGTCGCACCATTGACCTGCCCCGCCGTCCAGGAGGGGCATCTCCGAGCCCTCGACGGCGATGACACACCCGTCATGGATGCCGAGCCCAGCAAAGGCGGCGAACGCATGCTCCACCGTGCCGACCGTCAGCCGCCCGCCGCAGGCCGTTACCGTCGTCGAGCGCCGGGTCGACGCAACCCGAAGGTCACGGACGCGGGCCTCGACGCCGTTCGCTCGCACGCGGACCGGCCCCTCTTCCGCCGCGAGGGTTACCCGCGCCGGCAACCCCGTGTGCAGACCCACGCCACCCAACACGAGCGACGAGATCACGTGGGCCCGCGCCGCCGCCAACCACGCGCCTCTCGCGTTGCGAGCGCCAAGGTCAAGTCGGACTGGTTGACACGGGGCCGGCGCACGTCAAGGGGGACCTCGTCGTCGCGCAAGATGACTTCCACGTTGCGGCACTGCCTCCGATTGGCTACGGCACATACAGGCGCCGGCAGTTGGGCCACAAAGCAAATGTCGACAAAGCGTGTTCAGTTCATCGTTCGCGGGCGCGTCACTGGCGTCTTTTTTCGCGCGGCCACCCAGCGGGAGGCGCGGCGACTCGGCATCACCGGTTGGGTGAAGAACCGGCCGGACGGCAGCATCGAGGTGGTCGCCGAAGGCGAGGAGGAGGCCATCAAGGAGATCGTCTCTTGGGCGCACCACGGGCCTTCGGCCGCGCGGGTGGACGACGTGGACGTCCGCTGGCGCGGCTACACCGGCGAGTTCTCCGACTTTCGCATCACCGAGTGAGGGCGGACGGAGGGGCCGACGCCGACGCGCTGGCCGCCTCGGCATGCCTCCCTCGGTCCTCTCGTCGCCCAGCCTGCAGAGCCACCTCCGCGACCTCGACCGCGCACCGGCGCGACCCGCCCGGAGGAAGGCTCGTGCCGAAGGGCGGTCGTCAGGTCGTCGTGGCTCCGGTTCCGCCCGGAGTCACGGCAGCGGCCGCAGGGCGCGCGCTCTCTTCCGCCTCGTCGAGGAGAGCAATGAGCGAGATGGGCGCGTTGTCGCCGCGGCGCGGGCCGAACTTCACGATGCGCGTGTAGCCGCCGGGGCGATTCGCGAAGCGCTTGGCCAGATCGAGCAGCACCTTCTCGACGAGGTCGACCCGCTTCGTCTCGCCGCCCGTCTCGACGCGCACGCCGAAGCGCGGGATGTACGCCGCGATGATGCGCGCCGCCGCGAGGCGCCGCGCGCGGTCTGTCGGGTCGAGAGCTCGGCCTGCGGCGTGTACGCGACCTCGCCGAGGCGACGCGCCTTGGTGATGAGGCGCTCGGCCACGCGCCGAAGCTCCTTCGCCTTGGCGTCGGTCGTCTCGATCCGCTCGTGCAGAATGAGGTTGGCCGTCAGGTTGCGCAACATCGCGCGGCGGCTGCTGGTGTTGCGGTCGAACTTCCGACCCGCATTCTTGTGGCGCATGGCTTGTCCTCTCGAGTCTAGTCCTAGGCCTGCTGCCTGCTGCGCCTTCCAGCGCTCGAGCATCTGCGGCCAGTTGTCGATCTTCATCCCGAGCGAGAGGCCCATGTTCGCGAGGATCTCTTTGATCTCCTTCAGGCTCTTGCGGCCGAAGTTCTTCGTCTTGAGCATGTCCTGCTCGGTGCGCTGAACGAGCTCGCCGATGAGCGTGATGTTCGCGTTCTGCAGGCAGTTCGCCGAGCGAACGCTGAGCTCGAGCTCGTCGACGCGAGCGGAACAGGTTCTCGTTGAGCGGCTCGTCTTCGGCGCCGCGCCGGCGGCGTACTGGCGTCTCCTCGGTCTCCTCGAAGTTGATGAAGATCGAGAGCTGCTCCTTCAGGATCTTCGCCGCGTACGCGACCGCGTCCTGCGGCTTCACGCTGCCGTTCGTCCACACTTCGAGCGTGAGCTTGTCGTAGTCGGTCTGACCTGCCCGACGCGCGCGTTGGTGACCGTGTAGTTCACCTTGCGGATCGGGCGAGAAGAGCGCGTCGATCGGGATGGTGCCGATCGGCATCGTCGGCGTCTTGTTCCGCTCGGCCGGGACGTAGCCGCGGCCCACGTTGACCGTGAGCTCCATCGACGAGCGGGCCCTTCTTGTCGAGCGTCGCGATGAGGTGGTCGGGGTTCAGCACCTGAAGCCCGTCGACGAGCTGGATGTCGCGTCGCGTAGACCGGGCCCGGGGCCCTCCTTGTCGATGCGGACCGTGTACGTCTTCGGCTGTCGCCGCCTTGAGGACGACCTCCTTCAGGTTGAGGATGATGTCGGTCACGTCTTCGACGACGTCGGCGATGGTCGTGAACTCGTGGAGCGCGCCTTCGATGCGGACGGCCGTGATGGCCGCGCCCTGGAGCGACGAGAGGAGCACGCGGCGGAGCGAGTTGCCGACGGTGATGCCGAAGCCGCGCTCGAGCGGCTCGCACGGTGAACTTGCCGTAGAACTCGGTGAGCGTCTCGCGCTTCGATGTGAATGCCGCGCGGGCGGATGAGGTCGCGCCAGTTGCGAGTGACGATGTTCGATGTGCTCATGCTGCTCCTCTCTGCTCTCCGGTCGTTCACGCGGCGATCCCGGCGCGCCTTCGAACCCGCTCTCCAGCGGCGCCCGTCGCCTGCCCGTGTGCTTCGTCGAATGAATCTCGAAATCGGCGTGACTCAGCGCGAGTAGTACTCGACGACGTACTGCTCGCGGATCGGCGGCTCGTTGAGCTCTTCGCGGACCGGGCGCGCCCTTGAAGGTGCCGGTGAAGTTCGCCTTGTCGAGCTCGAGCCACGAGAGCTGCGGCGCGCTTGTCGACCTGCGCGAGCGACGCGACGATCTCCTTGATCTCGCGGCTCTTCTCGCGGATCTCGATCTTGTCGCCCGGCGCGGAGGATGTAGCTCGGGATGTTGACGCGCTTGCCGTTGACGAGCACGTGGCTGTGCCGCACGAGCTGGCGCGCCTGCGCGCGCGTGAACGCGAAGCCGAGGCGGTGCACGACGTTGTCGAGGCGGCTCTCGAGGAGGCCGAGCATCTGCTCGCCGGTGCGGCCCTTCCGGCGGGTCGGCGTCGAAGTAGTACTCTGGAACTGGCGCTCGAGGACGCCGTAGATGCGGCGCACCTTCTGCTTCTCGCGGAGGCGAATGGCGTACTCGCTCAGCTTGATGCGCGCCTGGCCGTGCTGGCCCGGCGGATACGGCCGGCGCGTGTACGAGCACTTCTCGGTGTAGCAGCGCTCGCCCTTGAGAAAGAGCTTCATGCCCTCGCGGCGGCAAAGCTTGCAAACGGGACCGATGTAACGAGCCATTGACTCTTCTCTTCTCTTCGTCGCCCACCGCTCGCGATCGACCGTGTCCGAGCGAATGAACCGGTTTACACGCTTCAGCGCTTCATCCCGGAGGCGTGCGCGCGCGGGCGTCATTTCAGCGACTCGAGCGGCCGGAGGGGCACGAGAGAGCGTTCGGTCGATGTCAGACGCGGCGGCGCTTGGGCGGCCGGCAACCGTTGTGCGGGACCGGCGTGACGTCGCGGATCAGCGTCACCTTGAAGCCCGCCGTCTGGAGCGCGCGGAGCGCGCTCTCGCGGCCGGCGCCGGGGCCCTTCACGAACACGGCGACCGAGCGCATGCCGTGCTCCATCGCCCGGCGGGCCGCCTCTTCGGCGGCGAGCTGCGCCGCGAACGGCGTGCTCTTGCGCGAGCCCTTGAAGCCGCGCGAGCCGGCGCTCGACCAGGCGACGGCGTTGCCGTTGACGTCCGTGATGGTGACGACCGTGTTGTTGAAGGTCGACTGGATGTGCGCGATCCCCGTCGCGACGTTCTTCTTCGACCTTCTTCTTGGCCGACTTCGGCTTCGGTCCGCCGGCAGCGGGGGCCCCAGAGCCGGGGGAATGCTGGTCTTCGCGGTGACATGACGGTGGCCTCCTTGACGGGCGATCAGCTCGGCCCGGTGGTGGGCTTGCGCGCGCGCGAAACGATGCCCTTGCGCGGGCCCTTGCGGGTGCGCGCGTTGGTGTGCGTGCGCTGCCCGTTGACCGGCAGCCCTCTGCGGTGACGGAGCCCGCGGTAGCAGCCGAGGTCCATCAGGCGCTTGATGTTCATCTGCACTTCGCGGCGCAGATCGCCCTCGACCTTGTAGTCGGCCTCGAGGAGCTCGCGGATCTTGCTTGATCTCGCCCTCGGTGAGCTCTTCGGTCTTCTTGTTCGGCGGGATGCCCGCCTGCTTGCAGATGCTCGCGCGCGAGCGTCTTGCCGATGCCGTAGAGGTACGGGAGCGCGTAAGCGATGTGCTTGTGGCGGGGGAGGTCGACGCCTGCAATACGAGCCATGTTCTATCTCTCAGCCTTGCCGCTGCTTGTGGCGGGGGTTCTCGCAAATGATCCGCACGACGCCCTTGCGGCGGACCACCTTGCACTTGTCGCAGATCTTCTTGACGCTCGGTCGGACCTTCATGACTGTGCTCCTCGTCGCGAGTGATTCGGCTCACTTGTGCCGGTAGGTGATTCGGCCGCGGCTCGGGTCGTAGGGGCTGACTTCGACGGTGACGCGGTCGCCCGGGAGGATCCGGATGTAGAACTGCCGCATCCGGCCGCTGATCGTCGCGAGCACGACGAGGCCGTTGTCGCACTTCACGCGGAACATCGCGTTCGGCAGCGCCTCTTGGACGACGCCGTCGAACTCGAGCTTGTCGCCCTTCGGCTCCTTCCGCTCGCGACGCTCAGCTCATGCGAAGGAAGTTCTCCCTCGAATCAGGCGAACGCGCCGAGAGCGCTCGATGACGCGCTCCGGTGACTTCTTCGACGCTGCCGACTCCGTCGATTCGTCGTAGAATGCCCGAGCTTCTCGTAGTACGGGAGAAGCTCGGCGGTCATCGCCTCGTACGTATCGAGGCGCTGTCTGACGACCTCTTCGCGGTCGTCCGCCCGGTGCTCGAGATCGGCACCCGGGGGAGGGGGGTTATACTTCAAGTGGTAGATCTGTCCAGTGCGTTTGTCGGTGCGCCGGAGCACTGCGCGCTCGACCAGCAGGTCGCGCGGGACGTCGAGCGCGAGCGACGGCGTCGAGCTTCGACGCCGCGGCTCGTCGAGCATTGCGTCGAGCGCCTCGGCCTGGGGCACCGTGCGCGGGAAGCCGTCGAGCAGGAAGCCGTTCGGCGCAGTCCGGCTGCGTCGATGCGCTCGTCGATGAGCTCGATGACGACCTCGTCCGGGACGAGCGCTGCCCGCCGCCATCTTGGCGACCAGGTCCGGCGGCAGCGTCCCGGCGGTCTTGGCGGCGCGCAGCATGTCGCCGGTCGAGATCTGCGGAACTTCCGACCTGACGCAGATGACCTTCGCCTGCGTCCCCTTCCCCGCGCCCGGGGGCCCGACGAAGACGAGACGCATCGGCACGCCGTCAGTCCTTCCGGCACGCGAATGCGCGAGGTACGGCCGCCGCCGCCCGAGAGGCCCTCGTAGTTGCGCGTGATGAGGTGCGCCTCGATTTGGTTCACGGTGTCGAGCGCGACGCCGACGACGATCATGATCGAGGTGCCGCCCCAGCGGAACGGGACGTGGAACTGCTGGCTGATGATGCGTCGGCACGACGCAGACGACCGCGACGTAGAGCGCGCCGCCGAACGTGATGCGCGTGAGCACGTGGTCGATGTAGTCGGCCGTCTGCTTGCCCTGGCGAATGCTGGGGATGAACGCCTGCTGCTTCTTCAGGTTGTCGGCGACGTCGACCGGCTGGAACGTGACGGCCGTGTAGAAGTAGCAGAAGAAGATGATGAGCAGCGACGTAGAACGTGTTGAACGACCCAGTCGCCGCGCTGAAGCATCGCCTGGAGCTGCGCCATCCCCGGGATCTTGAAGTTCGCGAGCGTCGCCGGGAACATCAGCAGCGACGACGCGAAGATCGGCGGGATCGTGCCCGCCGTGTTCACCGCGAGCGGCAAGTGCGCCGTCTGCCCGCCGTACACGCGCCGGCCGACGGTCGCCGCGCGTAGTAGATCGGGATTCGCCGCTGGCCGCGCTCGAAGAACACGATGGTCGCGACCGTCGCGAGGACGATGGCGACGCACCGCGGCGAGGTTCAGCGGCTGGATGTTGCCCTTGTTCGTCGCGAAGTAGCTGACGATGCCCGTCGGGAATGCCGTCGACGATGCCGGCGAAGATGATGAGCGAGATGCCGTTGCCGATCCCGCGCTCGGTGATCTGCTCGCCGACCCACATCATGAACGCGGTGCCGGTGGTGAGCGTGAGCATCGCTCATCAGGCGGAAGCCCCAGCCGGCGTGCGTCACGACGTCGCCGACGTGCGGCCGAGTCCGAGAGGTCGCCGTTGTTCATGCGCCTCGAGGCTCATCGCGATGCCGAAGCCCTGGACGAGCGACAGGACGATCGTGCCGTAGCGCGTGTACTGGTCGATCTTGCGCTGGCCCTGCTCGCCCTCTTTGCGCAGCTCGTCGAGGGGCTTGAAGACCATCGTCGAGCAGCTGCAGGATGATGCTCGCGCTGACGTACGGCATGATGCCGAGCGCGAAGATCGAGAGGTTCCCGAGCGCGCCGCCGGTGAACATGTTGAAGAGGCCGAGCAGGCCCCGCGCCCTGCTTGTGCATGACCGCGTTGCATCACGGTCCGGTCGACGCCGGGGATCGTGACGAAGACGCCGATCGCGGTAGACCGCGAGCATGCCGAGCGTGAAGAGGATGCGCCGCCGGAGCTCCGGGACCTTGCCGATGTTCGCGAAGGCGGAGAGGGCGGACATGATGGCGACGCGCTACAGGCTGCGGCGCTGCCGATGCGAGCGACGACCTTGCCGCCGGCCTTCTCGATCTTCGCCGCCGCGCGCCTTCGAGAACGCGTGCGCCGTGACGGTGACGGCCTTGGTCAGCTCGCCGTCGCCGAGGATCTTGATGCGGTCGAAGCGGCCCTTCACGAGGCCGCGCGCGCGCGAGCGCGTTCTCGTCGACGTTCGCGCCGGCCGCGAAGACCTCGAGATCGCCCACGTTGACCTCGGCGGTCGACGTCGGGAACGGGTTGCGGAAGCCGCGCTTCGGCAGGCGGCGCTGGATGCGGCGTCTGGCCGCCTTCGAAGTGCGGCTTGAACCCGCGGGCGCGGGCGTACTGGCCCTTCTGGCCGCGGCCGGCGGTCTTGCCGAGGCCGGAGCCGACGCCGCGACCGATGCGGATCTTCTTCGCGCGTCGCGCCCTGCGGGCTTCGCGAGCTTGCTCAGACGTGTCAGCCATGGTCCGACCTCCTCGACGCGCACGAGGTGCAGCACCTTCTTGACCGCGCCGCGGAACGACGGCGTGTTGTTGACGACGACGACGGTGCCGGGGCCGCGCAAGCCCGAGGCCCTTGATGGTCGCGCGCATGGCGTGCTGCTCGCCCGATGGTGCTCTTCGTCTGCGTCACGCGAAGCTTGGCCTTCATCGGCGTCCGCCTCAGGCCTGCGCGTCGGCGCCGCGCATTCGCCGGCTCTGGCGTGCGATCGACGAGGTCGTCGGTCTGCTTGCCGCGCTTGCGCGGCGACCTGCTCGAGGCTGCGCAGCGACTTGAGCGCCTCGATGGTCGCGCGGACGACGTTGTGCGGGTTCGAGCTGCCGAGGCACTTGGTGAGGATGTCGTGGATGCCGGCGCTCTCGACGACGGCGCGCACCGCGCCGCCGGCGATGACGCCCGTTCCCGGCGAGGCCGGCTTGAGGAACACCTCGCCGGCGCCGAAGTGGCCGAGCGTCTCGTGCGGGATGGTCACGCCGTCGAGCGGCACCGTGAAATGTTCTTGCGCGCCTGGTCGTTGCCCTTGCGGATCGCTTCGGGCACCTCGTTGGCCTTGCCGAGGCCGACGCCCACGTGGCCGCCTCGTCGCCGACGACGACGAGCGCGCAGAAGCTGAAGCGCCGGCCGCCCTTCACGACCTTCGCGACGCGGTTGATGTGGATGACGCGCTCCTTGAGCTTCTCTTCGTCGATTTGGAGCTGGTCGAACGCCATGATCGTCTTCTCCCGATCAGAACTTCAGGCCGGCCTCGCGGGCGGCGTCGGCGAGTGCGCGCACGCGCCCGTGGTAGAGGTATCCGTTGCGGTCGAAGACGACCTTGTCGATGCCCTTGCGAGGAGCAGCCTTCGCGATCGCGCGCCGACCTTCTTGGCCGCGTCCGTCTTGTTGCCTTCGGTCGACGCTCGCCCCGGACGTCCCGCGAGAGGGTCGACGCGTGCGCGAGCGGTCTTGCCCGTCGCGTCGTCGACGACCTGCGCGTAGATGTGCTTCGCGCTGCGGAACACGCTCAGCCGCGGGCGCTCGGCGGTTCCGCTGATCTTCCGGCGGATGCGCAGCTTCCGGCGCTCTCGCCCTACGATCGCATCGCCATCGTGCTCTTCCTTTCGCGTTACCGCGAGTGTGCGCAGGGACTGCGTGACTTACGCTGGCTACTTGCTTGCCGCCCTTGCCGGCCTTGCCCGCCTTCTCGCGGACCTTCTCGCCTTGGTAGCGCACGCCCTTGCCGCCGTACGGCTCCGGCGGACGGAAGCCGCGGATCTTCGCCGCGGTCTGGCCCATCATTCTCCTTGTCGGAGCCGGTCAGGATGACGAGCGTGCCCTTCGAGTCGCCGGGGATCTCGCACTTGATGCCCTTGCGGGAGCGGGAAGGCGATCGGGTGCGAGAAGCCGAGGGCGAGGTTCAGCGACCTGCCCTTCGACCTCGGCGCGGTAACCGGTGCCGACGAGCTGGAGCGTCTTCGTGTAGCCCTCGGCCACGCCCGTCACCATGCCGGCGATGAGCGCGCGCGCGAGGCCCTGGAAGCGCGCGCCGTCGCGACCGGCGACGGTCGGCATGACGTGGACGCTGCCGCCCTCGACCTTGACGGTCGACGTTCGGCGGCAGCGTCGCGCGTGAGCGTGCCCTTCGGGCCCTTGATCGTCGATCGTGCCGTCCTTGACGCGTCGCGGTCACGCCCTTCGGCAGCGCGATCGGGCGCTTGCCGATGCGCGACTGCTGCGACGGCCGCGGTCCGTCGAGCGGCTGAGCCTGGGTCGTCATGGTGATCACCACACCTCGCAGAGCAGCTCGCCGCCGACGCGCTGCGGCGGCTTCCCGGTCGGTCATGACGCCGCGGCTCGTGCTGAGGATCGAGATGCCCATGCCCGAGCAGACGCGCGGGATGCGTCGTGGCGGACGTACACGCGGCGGCCCGGGGTCGACACGCGGCGGATGCCGTCGATGGCGGACTGCGCGGTCGCGCCCGTAGCGCAGGACGAGCGTGAGCGTCTTGGGCTCTTCGCCCTCGCTCGACGCGCACGTCGTCGATGAAGCCCTCGGCCTTGAGGACGTCGGCGACGTGCTCCTTGAGCTTGCGAGTGCGGCATCTCGACGCGGTCGTGCCGCGCCAGCGACGCGTTGCGGATGCGGGTCAGCATGTCGGCGATCGGATCGGTCATCATGGGATCACCAGCTCGCCTTGATCACGCCGGGGATCTCGCCGCGGAGCGCGAGGAGCCGGAGGCAAATGCGGCAGAGCTCGAACTTGCGGTAGTAGCCGCGAGCACGCCCGCACACCTTGCAGCGGTTGCGGTGACGGGCCGAGAACTTCGGCGGCGGTTGAGTTTCGCGAACTGAGAAGCACGGGCCATGTGTTTCCTCTGCCGGTCAGGTCGCGCGGAACGGCATTCCGAGCTGCTGAAGGAGCGCGCGCCCCTCTTCGTCGGTCTTCGCCGTCGTCACGAAGCTGATGTTCATTCCCTTGATGACGTCGATCTTGTCGTAGTCGATCTCGGGGAAGATGATCTGCTCGCGTGAGCCCGAGCGTGTAGTTGCCCTTGCCGTCGAAGGCCTTGCGCGACACGCCCTTGAAGTCGCGCATGCGCGGCAGCGCGATGCGTCACGAGGCGATCGAGGAACTCCCACATGCGCGCGCGGCGGAGCGTGACCATCGCGCCGATCGGAATGCCCTGCGCGGAGCTTGAAGTTCGCGATCGCCTTCTTGGCGCGCGTGACCACCGGCTTCTGGCCGGTGATCGCCTTGCATCTCCTCGACCGCCGTGTCGATGATCTTCGGGTTCGCGACGGCGGCGCCGAGGCCCATGTTGACCACGATCTTCTGCGAGGCGCGGCACCTGCATCGGGTTCTTGTAGCTGAACTGCTTGGTCAGCGCGGGGATGACCTCGCTCCGGTACTTCTCGAGAAGCCGCGGCGGGACGGCCTCGGTCGTCGAACGACGACCGTGCGCTGGTCCGCCGACGAGGCGCCCTGCGCGCTCTTCGACCGCTTACCCTTGTCGGCTTTCCCGGCTTTCCCGGCTTTGTCGCCCTTGTCAGCCTTGGCCGGCTTCGCCGGCTGCTCGCCCTTGGCCTTTTTCTCGTCTGCCATGATCGATTACTCCGCGGCCACGAGGATTTCGTTCCCCGCTCTTGACCGCGACGCGAACCTTGCTTGCCGTTTTCGAGCGACTTGAATCGCACGCGCGTGCCTTTGCCCGTCTTCGGGATCGACGGCATCACCTTGCAGGCGTGGAGCGGCTGCTCGCGCTCGAGGATGCCGCCCGGCGGATTGCGCGGGGTCGGCGCGTGTGGCGCTTGACCAGGTTGACCCCCTCGACGACGCACGCGTCGTCCTCGACGGAGGACGCGCAGCGACCTTGCCCGGTCTTGCCCTTGTCCTTGCCGCTGATGACGACGACCGTGTCGCCCTTGACGAATACGCGCGGCCATCAGAGCACCTCCGGCGCGAGCGAGATGATCTTCATGAACTTCTTGCGCGCGGAGCTCGCGCGCGACCGGCCCGAAGATGCGGGTGCCGATCGGCTCGTCGCTCCTTCGTTGATGAGGACGGCGCTGTTCTCGTCGAACTTGATGTAGCTGCCGTCCGCGCGCGGACGTCTCGCTGCTTGTGCGGACGACGACGGCGTGCGCGGTCTCGCCCTTCTTCACCTTGGTGCCCGGGAGCGCCTCCTTGATGGAGACGACGATGACGTCGCCGAGCTGCGCGTAGCGACGGCGCGAGCCGCCGAGCACCTTGATGCACTGCACGCGCTTCGCGCCGGAGTTGTCGGCCACCTCCAGGATGGTTCGCATCTGGATCATGACGTCACTCCTCTACGGCCTTCTTCATGAAGGCGCGACCACGACCCAGCGCTTCTCGCGGCTGATCGGGCGGTGCTCCTGAATCTCGACCTGGTCGCCGACCTTGAACTGGTTCTTCTCGTCGTGCGCCTTGTAGCGCGTCGCGCGAGCGAACGTACTTGCCGTAGAGCGGATCGCGACGTGTGCGGACGACCTCGACGACGACGGTCTTCTGCATCTTGGCGCTCGACGACGCTTGACCCACCATCTTGCGACGGAAGCCGTGCTGCGCGTGGTCCTGCTTCGGCTGACCGGCTTCGGCCGGCGCGTTCTGGCTCATGACTGCTTCGCCTCGTTCTTCTTGGCGGACGACCGCTTCGCGGCGCTCTTCTTCGGCTCGTGCTTCTTCACCGCCGCGGCGCGACGCGGCGGCGCGGCCTTCGGCGACGCGACCTTCGGCGACGCGGCAGGCGCCGGGGCGGCCCCGATCTCTCGCTCGCGGAGGAGCGTGGCGACGCGCGCGACGTCGCGGCGGGTCTTGCGGATCGTGCTCGTGTCGTCGAGCCGGTTCGTGAAGTTCTTGAGTCGATTCTGGAAGACGTCCCGCGCGAGCGTCTTCGCGAGCTCGCGGAGGTCTTCGACGTTCTTCTCGCGCAGGTCGGCGGCCTTCATGCAGATCTCTCCGCGAGCCAGGAACTTGCACGCGATCGGCAGCTTGTGCCCGGCGAGCCGGAAGGCCTCGCGCGCCGTCTTCTCGTCGACGCCCGCAGCTCGTACATCACGCGGCCCGGCAGCACGTCGGCCGCCCACTCTTCGACGCGCGCCCTTGCCGCCACCCATGCGGACTTCGAGCGGCTTCTTCGTGACGGGCCGATCCGGGAAGACGCGAATCCAGAGCTTGCCGGCGCGCTTCACGTGGCGCGTGATCGCCATACGCGCCGCTTCGATCTGACGCGACGTGATGCGACCCGGCTCGAGCGCCTGCATGGCGAAGTCGCCGAAGGACACGTCGCTGCCGCGGTATGCGATGCCGCGGTTGTTGCCCTTCTGCATCTTGCGGTACTTGGTTCGCTTCGGCGAAAGCATGGTGTCCTCTAAGCTCCTGCGATCTGCGGCGCGGCGATTGCGGCGCTGCAGCACCTCGCCCTTGAACATCCAGACCTTGACGCCGATGATCCCGTACTTCGTGCGGGCCTCGGCCGTGCCGAACTCGATGTCGGCGCGCAGCGTGTGCAGCGGAACGCGGCCCTCGCGGTACGTCTCGACGCGGCTCATCTCGCTGCCGCCGAGGCGACCGGAGCAGCGGACGCGAATTCCCTTGGCGCCGAACTTCATCGCGGTCGACAGCGCCTTCTTCATCGCGCGACGGAAGGCGACGCGGCGCTCGAGCTGGGTCGCGATGTTCTCGGCCACGAGCTGCGCGGTGGTCTCGGCCTTGCGCACCTCCTGGACGTCGATGAAGACTTCGTTCTCGGTGAACGACTGCACGCCCGGGAAGAGTGTCTCGCCCTTGGCGGCCGTCTTCAGGTTGCCGATCTTGAGGGTCTCGATGCCCTTGCCGCCCTTGCCGATCACCATGCCGGGACGCGCAGTGAAGACGATGACCTTGCACTTGTTGGCGGCGCGCTCGATCTCGACGACCGGCGATGTTCGGCGTTCTGCAGGTACTCCTTGACGGCGCGCTTGATGCGGATGTCCTCGTGCAGCCACTTGGCGTAGCTCTTGTCCTCGAACCACTTCGAGTTCCACGTCTTGATGACGCCGAGGCGGAAGCCGTACGGATGGACTTTCTGACCCATGAGTCTCGTCCTCTATCGCTCGCCGAGAATGATGGTGATGTGGCTCAGACCCTTCTTGACTCGCGTCGCGCGCCCATCGCGCGCGGTCGCCAGCGGCGCATGTGCTTGTTCGGCGCCTTGTCGACGAACGCCGTCTCGACGAAGAGGCTGTCGACGTCGACGCTCGGGGTCTGGGTCTTGTGCGTTCGCGACGGCGCTCTCGATGAGCTTCTTGACGATGGGCGCCGCAGACTTTCGCGTGAACTCGAGCAGCTGCAGCGCCTCGCCGGCCTGCCGCCCACGGATCGAGGTTCACCACTACCCGTGCTTTGCGCGGACTGATCCGCGTGAACCGGGCGATTGCCTTGCTGACCATGGTCGGAGCCTCGTGGCGTCTGTCGTGCCCACTCGCATCGAGCCAGTTTGCTCGCGGCGCGGGCCGTTACAGACGCCCAAAACGTTCGAGAATCGCTAAATGAATGTCGCCCGCGAACCTAACCGGGGCCCGCAGGGGACGCGTAATCTACGCGCGAAGGCGCGCTTCGCAAGCGAAAACGATGCGGAGGCCACCGTTTAAGAGAGCGGGCACGGGGCGAAGCGCCGTCGGTGGCTGCAACTCGAGCCCCACCACCGACGCCCGTGACGCTTTTGACGCGTTTTGCTCACTTCTTGCCAGGCGGAGCGCCGCTCCTTGCGGGCGCACCCGAGGCTCCACCGCTCCCGCCCACCTTGGCTTTCTTGTCGCCGGAGTGGCCGTGGAAGGTGCGCGTCGGCGCGAACTCGCCGAGCTTGTGGCCGACCATGTTCTCCGTGACGAACACGGGCACGAACTTGCGCCCGTTGTGCACGGCGAACGTGAGGCCGACGGCGTCCGGGAGTGATCGTGCTGCGACGCGACCAGGTCTTGATGACCTTCTTGCTCTGGGCTGCCTGCGCCGCTGCAATCTTCTCGGAGAGGTGACCGTCGACGAACGGGCCCTTCTTTACCGAACGCGGCATGACTTAGCCCTAACCCTTCTGTCCGCGGCGCTTGACGATCATCCCGTCGGTGCGCTTGTTGTTGCGCGTCTTCAGCCCCTTGGAGAGCTGACCCCACGGCGAGCACGGGTGACGACCGCCGGAGGTGCGGCCTTCGCCGCCGCCCATCGGATGGTCGACCGGGTTCATGGTGACGCCGCGGTTGTGCGGGCGGCGGCCGAGCCAGCGCGAACGACCCGCCTTGCCGAGCGAGATGTTCGCGTGGTCGATGTTCGAGACCTGGCCGATCGTGGCGCGGCAGTCGAGGTGGACCATGCGGACCTCGCCCGAGGGCAGGCGGACCTGCGCGTAGTCGCCGTCCTTCGCCATGAGCGACGGCGGACGACGCCGGCGGAGCGAACGAGCTGCCCGCCCTTGCCCTTCTTCAGCTCGATGTTGTGGATCATCGTGCCGAGCGGGATGTAGCCGGAGCGGCATCGAGTTGCCGGGCTTGATGTCGGCGTTGCGGCTCGAGACGATCGTGTCGCCGACCTTGAGGCCGTCGGGCGCGAGGATGTAGCGCTTCTCGCCGTCGGCGTAGTGGAGGAGCGCGATGCGCGCGGTGCGGTTCGGATCGTACTCGATCGTCGCGACCGTCGGCCGGGACGCCGATCTTGTCGCGCTTGCCAGTCGATGATGCGGTAGCGCTGCTTGTGGCCACCGCCGCGGAAGCGGCGAGGTGATGCGGCCGTAGTTGTTGCGGCCGCCGGTGCGCGTCTGGTGCTCGAGGAGGCTCTTCGCAGCGGCTTCGACGTCCTTGGTGAGCTCCTTGAAATCGGAGACCGAGTAGAAGCGGCGCGCCGGCGACGTCGGCTTGAAAGTTCTTGATGCCCATGGCTCAGCTCTCCGCTCGGCGTCTCGGCGAAGAAGTCGATCGTGTCGCCCTCTTTGAGGGTCACGATGCCTTCTTCCAGTTCTGCATCTTGGCGTAGCCGCGCCCCATGCGCCGGTCTTTGCCGCGCATGATGCAGCGTGTTCACGTCGTCGACGCTTGACCTTGAACAGCGTCTGGACGGCGTCCTTGATCTGGATCTTGTTCGCGTCGCGCGCGACCTCGAAGACGACCTGGTTGTTCTTCTCGCGGAGCAGGTTCGCCTTCTCGGTGAGCATGATCGGCCGACGAATGACTTGCTCGGGGGTCATTGCGCGCCTCCATTCGGACGTTCGCGTCGGCGGCCGACTGCTTGAGGCAGCGCGCTCGAGCGCCTTGGCGGCGTCCTTGGAGAGGACGAGCGTGTCGTGCCGGAGGAGGTCGTAGACGTTGACGCCCTCGGGCGGCAGGAACTGGTGCTCCTTGCAGTTGCGGATCGAGAGCTCGCAGCGTTCTCGTTCGCTCGCGGCGTCGACGACGAGCGTCTTCTGTCGCGCCTTGCAGCGTCGTCGAGCGCCTCGACGAGCGTCCTTCGTCTTGACCTCGCCGAGCTCGAAGCTGTCGACGACGATGAGGCGGCCCTCCTTGCCGAACTTGCGAGAGCGCGCTCGTCAGCGCGCCGAGCGCGAACCTGGCGCGGCGGCCGGTAGCTCCAGTCGCGCGGACGCGGCGGGTGCGCCTGCCGCCGCCGACGAAGATCGGCGCGCGGATCGAGCCGTGGCGCGCGCGGCCGGTGCCCTTCTGCTTGTAGAGCTTCTTGGTGCTGCCGCTGACGGCCGAGCGGTTCTTTGGCGCGCTGGGTGCCCTGCGCGCCGCGACGCGAGCTGCGCCTTCACCACCTCGTAGAAGAGGTGCTCCTTCACTTCGGCGCCGAACACCTCGTCGGCGAGGTCGATCGAGCCGACCTTCTCGCGCTTCAGGTTGAAGACGTCGACCGTTGCCATGCACTTCCTCCGACTTAGCTCTTGATCTCGACGTCGACGCCGGCCGACAGGTCGAGCTTCATCAGCGCGTCGAGGGTCTGCTGCGTCGGCTCGAGGATGTCGAGCAGGCGCTTGTGCGTGCGGATCTCGAACTGCTCGCGCGACTTCTTGTCGACGTGCGGTCCGCGGAGAACGGTGTAGCGCGCGATGTGCGTCGGGAGCGGGATGGGGCCCGCGACGCGCGCGCCGGTGCGCTTCGCCGTCTCGACGATGTCGTTGGCCGACTTGTCGAGGAGCTGGTGATCGAACGCCTTGAGGCGAATGCGGATCTTGGTGGTCGCGGCCATGGTCGATGTTCCTTCGCTTACTCGAGGATCTTGGTGACGATGCCGGCGCCGACGGTGTTGCCGCCCTCGCGGATCGCGAAGCGCATCTGCTCCTCGAGCGCCGACCGGCGTGATGAGCTCGATCGTCATCGTCGATGTTGTCGCCCGGCATCACCATCTTGGTGCCTTCGGGCAGCGGCACGTGCCCGGTCACGTCCGTCGTGCGCATGTAGAACTGCGGGCGGTAGTTGGTGAAGAACGGCGTGTGACGGCCGCCCTCCTCCTTCTTCAGGACGTAGACCTCGCCCTCGAACTTCTTGTGCGGCGTGACCGATGCCCGGCTTGGCCAGAACCTGACCGCGCTCGATGTCGTCCTTCTCGATGCCGCGCAGCAGCACCCCGACGTTGTCGCCCGCCTGCCCCTGGTCGAGCAGCTTGCGGAACATCTCCACGCCCGTCACGACCGTCTTCGCGCGTGTCGCGGAAGCCGATGATCTCCACCTCTTCGCCCACCTTCATCGACCCCGCGCTCGATGCGACCCGTCGCCACCGTGCCGCGGCCCTTGATCGAGAACACGTCCTCGACCGCCATCAGGAACGGCTTGTCGATGTCGCGCACCGGCTCCGGGATCTCGGCTGTCGAGCGCCGCCGAGCAGCTCGCCGATCGACTCCTCCCACTTCGCGTCGCCGTTGAGCGCCGGCAGCGCCGCGCCGCGGACCACCGTCGCGTTGTCGCCGTCGAACTTGTACTTGTTCAGGAGCTCGCGGACTTCCATCTCGACCAGGTCCAGCATCTCCGGGTCGTCCACCGCGTCGCACTTGTTCAGGAACACCACGATGTGGTTCAGACCGACCTGGCGCGCCAGAAGCACGTGCTCGCGCGTCTGCGGCATCACGCTGTCGAGCGCGCTCACCACCAGGATCGCGCCGTCCATCTGCGCCGCGCCCGTGATCATGTTCTTGATGTAGTCCGCGTGGCCCGGGCAATCGACGTGCGCGTAGTGGCGCTTCGCCGTCTCGTACTCCACGTGCGCCACCGCGATCGTCACCGTCTTCGTCTCGTCGCGGACCGTCCCGCCCTTGGCGATGTCCGCGTAGCTGATCGCCTTCGCCAGACCCTTCTTCGACTGCACCTTCACGAGCGCCGCCGTCAGCGTCGTCTTGCCGTGGTCGATGTGACCGATCGTGCCGACGTTCACGTGGGGCTTGTTGCGGTACGAATTTCTCCTTGGCCATGACCGATCTCTCTCTCGAATCCTTGGAGTTATCGCGAGTGCGCTGGCTCAGCTGCCCTTGACCTTCGCGACGATCTCTTCCTGGACGGCGGCAGGCACCGGCGCGTAGTGCGAGAACTGCATCGTCGACGTCGCGCGGCCCTGCGTCATCGATGCGCAGGTCGGTGACGTAGCCGAACATCGTCGCGAGCGGAACCTCGGCGTCGATGACCTGCGCGTTGCCGCGCTGGCTCATGCCCAGGATTCGGCCGCGACGCGAGTTCAGGTCGCCGATGACGTCGCCCATGTACTGCTCGGGGACGACGACCTCGATCTTCATGATCGGCTCGAGCAGGTGCAGGCCGGCGCGCTTGGCGCCGTCCTGGAAGCACAGCGACGCCGCGACCTCGAAGGCCTGCGCGCTGCGAGTCGACCTCGTGGTAGCTGCCGTCGTACAGGCGGCGCTTGCATGTCGACGAGCGGGATAGCCGGCGAGGACGCCGCGGCCCATCGCCTCGCGGATGCCCTTCTCGATCGCCGGGAATGAACTCCTTCGGGATGACGCCGCCGACGATGTCGTTCTCGAAGACGAAGCCCGTGCCGCGCTCGCCGGGCTCGATCTCCATGAGCGACGTGGCC
Source organism: uncultured delta proteobacterium (assembly GCA_963787925.1). Taxonomy (GTDB): domain Bacteria; phylum Myxococcota_A; class Polyangia; order Polyangiales; family Polyangiaceae; genus Palsa-1150. Next base: position 42,649 of record CAWBEN010000009.1, on the reverse strand, counting down.
GTACTGGCCGCGGCCGCCGGACTGCTTCGCGTACTTGTACTCGCACTGCGTGCTTCTTGCGTGATGGCCTCGCGGTAGGCGACCTCGGGCTTGCCGACGTTCGACTCGACCTTGAACTCGCGCTTCAGGCGGTCGACGATGATCTCGAGGTGGAGCTCGCCCATGCCGCTGATGATCGTCTGGCCCGTCTCTTCGTCGGTGTGCGATGCGGAACGACGGGTCCTCGTGCGGCGAGCTTCTGCAGAGCCGACGCCGAGCTTCTCGACGTCGGCCTTGGTCTTCGGCTCGATGGCGATCGAGATGACCGGCTCCGGGAAGATCATCTGCTCGAGGACGATCGGGTGCTTCTCGTCGCAGAGCGTGTCGCCGGTGCGCGTGTCGCGCAGCCCGACGGCCGCGTAGATGTTGCCCGCGTCGCGCCTCGTTGACCTCTTCGCGCTTGTTGGCGTGCATGCGCAGGATGCGGCCGATGCGCTCGCGCTTGCCGCGCGTCGAGTTGAGCACCATCGTGCCGCTCGCGACCTTGCCCGAGTAGACGCGGAAGAACGTCAGGTTGCCGTGCGGGTCGTTGATGATCTTGAAGGCGAGCGCCGCGAAGGGCTCGTCGTCGGTCGCCTTGCGCGATCGACGATCTTGTCCTTCTTGTTCGGGGTCGATGCCCTTGACCGGCGGGATGTCGAGCGGCGACGGCAGGTAGTTCACGACCGCGTCGAGCAGCATCTGCACGCCCTTGTTCTTGAACGCCGAGCCGCAGAGCACCGGGACGAACTTGAAGCTCGATGCGTGCCGTTGCGGAGCGCCGCGATAGATCTCGTCGTCGGTGACTTCGTCGGCGTGGCCGTCGAGGAACTTCGCCATGACCTCGTCGTCGACGTCGGCGCACGCCTCGATCAGCTTCTCGCGCCACTCGCTGCGCGACTTGGCTTCGATGTCGGCGGGGATCTCGACCCAGTCGTACTTCTGGCCCTTCGACTCCTCGTCGAAGACGGCGGCCTTCATCGTGATGAGATCGATGACGCCCTTGTGCTGGTCTTCTTCGCCGACCGGCCACTGGATCGGCACCGGGTTCGACGCCGAGGCGCTCCTTCATCGATGTTCGACGCACATCTGGAAGTCGGCGCCGACCTTGTCCATCTTGTTGATGAACGCGATGCGCGGGACGTGGTACTTGTCGGCCTGGCGCCAGACCGTCTCGCTCTGCGGCTCGACGCCGTTGCCGCCGTCGAACACCGCGACCGCGCCGTCGAGGACGCGCAGGCGAGCGCTCGACCTCGATGGTGAAGTCGACGTGGCCGGGCGTGTCGATGATGTTGATGCGGTGGCTGATCGCCCGCGTACGGGCCCGTCGAGCGGCGTCCAGAAGCAGTTCGTCGCGGCCGACGTGATGGTGATGCCGCGCTCCTGCTCCTGGACCATGTAGTCCATGGTCGCGGCGCCTTCGTGGACCTCGCCGATCTTGTAGTTGACGCCCGTGTAATAGAGGACGCGCTCGGTCGTCGTCGTCTTGCCCGCATCGATGTGGGCCATGATCCCGATGTTGCGCGTCCTCTCGAGGGGGTATTCGCGGGCCACGGGATCTCTCCTGTTGCTTCAGCGTTGCGGTGCGATGGTTGCGGAGATGCGGCGTGCGGAGCGTGCTGGAGTGCTGGAATGCACGAAACCCTCTCTGGCCCTGCTCTTCCGCCATTTCGGAAGAGCGCCGCTTTCGAGGCTGCCCGGAGAGGGTGTCGGGGTACGTGCGCGCGTTTGGTCGCTGGTAACCCGATCCTTATGTCGGCTCGGTCATCTCGCTCTGCGTTTCCCGATCCTTATGTCGCTTCGTCATTGGCTGCGCGATGCTCCGCCGTTCGGTGGGGACCGCGACGCGTACTACCAGCGGTAGTGGGCGAAGGCCTTGTTGGCCTCGGCCATCTTGTGCGTGTCGTCCTTCTTCTTCACCGCGTTGCCGCGCCGTTCTGCGCGGCGTCGACGAACTCGGCCGCCAGGCGCTCGCGCATCGTCTTCTCGCCGCGGTCGCGCGAGTACGTGCACGAGCCAGCGCATCGCCAGGGCGACGCGGCGCTCGGGGCGAACCTCGACCGGGACCTGGTAGGTCGCGCCGCCGACGCGCCGGCTCTTCACTTCGAGCTTCGGCTTCACGTTGTCGAGCGCCTTGCGGAAGACCTCGAGCGGGCTCCTCCTTGAAGCGCTCGTGGATGACGTCGAACGCGCCGTAGAGGATGCCCTCGGCCGTCGACTTCTTGCCGCCGAACATCAGGGTGTTCGTGAACTTGGAGACGAGCTTGTCCTTGAACTTGGGGTCCGGGATGATTCGGCGCTTGGGTACTTCGCGGCGGCGGGGCATCGTCGCTGTTCCTGGTGGTGAGTCGTTATGCCTTCGGCCGCTTCACGCCGTACTTCGAGCGCTTGCGGTTGCGGTTGACCTTGTTGGTCGACGACGGGCCGATGGCGCCCGACGCGTCGAGCGTGCCGCGGACGACGTGGTAGCGAACGCCCGGGAGGTCCTTCACGCGGCCGCCGCGGATGAGGACGACCGAGTGCTCCTGCAGGTTGTGCCCCTCGCCGGGGATGTAGCGAGGTCACTTCCATGCCGTTCGTGAGGCGAACGCGGCAGACCTTGCGGAGCGCCGAGTTCGGCTTCTTCGGCGTGGTCGTGTACACGCGCACGCAGACGCCGCGCTTCTGCGGGCAGGACTTGAGCGCGGGCGACGCCGTCTTGAACGCGCGCCGCCTCGCGGCCGTGGCGGATGAGCTGATTGATGGTCGGCATCGAGGAAGGTCTCCACGCAGGCCCGGCGGGATGGATGAAAAGGCGCAGGTCGGCAACGCCCGGGCCACGGGGGAGGCGCACTTTACTTGCACGCCTCCCTCTGTCAAGGCGATTCCCGTACGCCGCAGATGCCTCTCCTCTCGCCCATCGACGCCTCGCCAAACGCCATCGCGGAGGCGCTTCGCCCCGTCCGAAGCGATTTTTCGGTCGCCCTGTGGTCGCCCGGCAACGCCTTCGCGGTCGGAGCGGTCATCCGTGTAGCGCACAACTTTCTCGCCCGCGAAATCTTCGTCGTCGGCGACGCCCCGTTTTACGCGAAGGCCTCCATGGGAATGCACAAATACGAGACGATCGTCCGAGCCGCCGACGACGAGGAGCTCCTCAGAATGGTTCGGGGACGGCCGCTTTGGGCAATCGAAAGGGAGGCCGCCCGAAGATCGATTTACGCGGTCGATGTCTTTCCGCCCGGCGTGGTGTTCGTCTTCGGCAGCGAACGATACGGCGTCCCTTCGTCGGTCCTCGCGCGCGCGGACGACGTGCTGGCCATCCCCACCTATGGGATCAATCAGTCGCTTCCGCTCGCCGTCGCCGCAGGCATCGTGATGAGCGACTGGGCCCGCCGTCGCTATGCGCCGGGCGCGATCGTTTGACTCCTCATCTGAGTAGGAGAGCGAAGATCGAGAAATAAAAAGAAGAAGAACAAGAAATCGTGTCTTTGCGGAGGCACGGAAATGAGCCTCTTCTCTTTGATAAAGAAGCCTTTTTTCTCAGGAGTCGTTCGGTAGAAACTGCGAACGTTTCCGACCCACGTCAAAAAAAATGGGCGTGAAACATTCAGGAAACCGACTCAGCAGTACCACCCCTCCCGTTGGAGGACACCTCACGACTGCGCCCGCGCTTGTGGCAGGACGCCGAAGTCGGCGCACGAGCCCACACGCGAGAAGCGGCAAGGTCGGCTGCTGTCCATCCGGAGGACAACTGATGAGAACGTCGACGACTGCTTTACTGCTCATGGTCGCTGGTTTGACGGTTGCGAGTGGGGCGATGGCCCAAACGCCGCCGGCGCCGCCGCCGCCCCCACCGCCGGTCATCGTAACGACGCCGGCGCCGCCCCCGCCCGCGCCGCCGCCCGCGGCACCCCCCGCTCCTCCGGCGCCCGCAACGGCACCGGCCGTGGTTGCGCCGGTGGCGACGACCGCGGTCGTGGCCCCCGCAGCGCCCGCCGCCCCTGCGAACTGGTACGACAAGTTCGCCGCCGACGCCTTCGTCGACGCTTACGGCGCGGTCGACTGGAACTTCCCGAAGCCGCAGGGCGGTCCGCTCGGCGGTCCAGTCAAGCTCCGTGCCTTCGACACGGCGCAGGGCTTCTCGGTCAACTGGATTGGCCTCAATGCCAGCTACGCTGCGGACCCGATCGGGGGGACGGTCAGTCTCCGATTCGGCCCCGGAGCCGTCACGTACCATGGCGCGCCCACGGTGCTCGGCGCCGCCAGCACGAACAATCCGTTCAATGTGTCGGACAACAGTATCGGCATGCAAAACGTGCGTCAGGCTTATGCGACCTGGAAGCCGGCCGACAAGCTCACGCTCGACATGGGCAAGTTCGACCAGCCGTATGGCTCCGAGGTGCCGGATTCGCAGTTGAACATGGAGTACACCCGGAGCCTGCTGTTCACGCTCAACCAACCGGTCTTCTTCACCGGCCTTCGGCTGGACTACGCGCCGACCGACACCTTCGACGCGAAGCTCATCGTCGCCAACGGCTGGAACAACACCATCGACAACAACCGCGGCAAGTCGTTCGGCGGACAAATCTCGTTCAAGCCTGCCGACTCGTTGCAGCTCTACCTCGGCTACATGACGGGGCCGGAGCAGGTCGACGTGGCGCTCGGGGACGATGGCCGGCACGCTCGTTCACGTTGCCGATGCCAATTCGCACTGGCGTCACTTGGTCGACCTGGTCGTCGACTTCAACCCGACCAAGGAGTTTCGTCTTCTCCTGAACGGAGACTACGACACGGAAGATCACGTCGGGGCGGCGGGCGATCATGCCGCCATCTGGTACGGCGCGAACCTCGCGCTTCGCTACATCGTCGCCGATCCTTTCCAGGTGACTCTCCGCGGGGAATACTTTCACGACGAGCACGGCGACATCCTGGGCACCGGCGTCGCGACGAACGTCGAATCCGGGACGCTCACCCTTCAGTACGTGATCGCGAGCCATCTCGCGCTGATGCTCGACAATCGCATCGACGTCGCCGACACCACCCTCTTCTACAAGGGCGCGGGGACCGCGTCCGATGACCCGACCAAGACGCAGTTCACGACCACGCTGGGCGTGATCGCCAGCACGAAATAAGCCTCGCAGCTCTCTCAATCGCTCTTTCTTATCTAAGAGGGCGGCCATCCGTGGCCGCCCTCTTTTCGTTTGTAAACTAACAATCCGTCGAGATCGCCCCGCGCAGGCCGGGCGGCGTGATGCGCGTCTCGCCCGAACCCAGCGCGTCAGCGCCATGCGAGCAGACTCGTCCACGCCCTGACGGCTGCGCGCCGTGTTTTCTCGCGGTGGCCGACCTTAAGCGACAGAATGGAGGCGCGTCGATCGGAAACCCGTCCGACGCCGAGACGTAGAGCTGCCGAGACGTAGAACGAAGAAGACCTTAGGAGAATGCCAATGAATGCTCGAGGTGCTGCCATCGCTGCTGCCGTCGCCGGGCTCGTCGCCGCCGCAGCCCCGTCGCTCGTCCACGCGCAGAGCGGACAAGCCGACAAGAAGGTGCGCTGCGAAGGGATCAACGCCTGCAAGGGCAAGAGCGCGTGCAGTACGGGCAAGAACGGCTGCTCTGGCCAAAACGACTGCAAAGGCAAAGGCTGGATTTCTCGACCGACAAGGAGTGCAGAGACAAGGGCGGTAAGGTCCTTCCCGACCTCAAGTAGGAGAGCTCTCATTTCGGAGGCGCGGCCGATGTGGACGCGGAACCAGCTTGGACACGGGGTCGGCCTGCGGCCGCGGCACTTCGGTGAGGTGCTCGAGCGCGGAGCCGGCGGCGCGGCGTGGTTCGAGGTGATTTCCGAGAACTACTTCGAGCCTGGAGGGCGGCCGTGGGCCGTGCTCGAGCGATTGCGGCGCGACGTTCCGATCGTCCTGCATGGAGTCTCGCTCGGGGTCGGCAACACGGACCGCTCGCGGGACCAGTACCTGGAGCTCTTGCGAGCGACCGCTCGGCGCATCGAGCCGGCGTGGATGTCCGACCACCTTTGCTGGGGGGCCTTCGAGGGTCACTACGCCCACGATTTGTGGCCGCTCCCGTACACCGAGGAGGCGATCGCTCACGTCGTCGAAAGCGTCACGCGCGCGCAGGACGCGCTCGGTCGGTCGATCCTCCTCGAGAACGTATCGAGCTACGTGGAATTCACGGAGAGCGCCATGCCCGAGTGGACATTCTTGGTCGAGGTGGCCAGGCGCGCGGGCTGCGGGATCCTGCTCGACATCAACAACGTCTACGTCAACGCGACCAACTTCGGCTTCGACCCCGAGGTCTATCTCGCTTCCGTTCCGGACGACCTCGTCGGGCAACTCCACCTGGCGGGACACACCGATTGCGGGACCCACCTCTTGGACAGCCACGTCGGGCCGGTCCCCGACCCCGTGTGGTCGCTCTACCGGCGCGCGCTCGCCCGCTTCGGACGCGTGCCGACGCTGGTCGAGTGGGACGAGGACGTTCCCGCGTACGACGTTCTCCTCGCGGAGGCCGCGCGCGCCCGGGCCATCGAAGACGAGGTGCTCGCGCGATGACGACGCTCCGCGAGCTGCAGCGCGTCTTCGCCGACGCGGCTCGAGGGAAAGCCTCGGCCGAGGCGCTCCAGCGAGAGCTCCGCGGTGACCCGGACCGGGCGGGCGTGCGAGCTCGGGTGTACCGCGAGGGGTATTTCACGCGACTTTGCGACGTCCTTCGCGACGACTACCCCAAAGTCGCCTTCGTCCTCGGTGACGGCTTCTTGCCGACGGCGAGAGCGTACGTTCGCCAGCATCCCTCGGAGCACCCGTCGTTGCGGCATTTCGGAAGACACTTCGCGGAGTTTCTCCGGTCTGCGGGCTCTCCCGACGCGCCCTGGCTGGCAGAGCTGGCTCGCCTCGAGTGGGCGCGCATCGAGGCGTTCGACACGGCCGACCGCGCGACGATGTCGTTCGACGAGCTCCGCGGCTTGCCAGAAGACGCGTGGCCCACGTTGCGCCTCGAGCTCGTGCCCTCGTTCCGTTATCTCGAGCTCGAGTGGAACGTCTGCGATGTCTGGCTCGCCCTCGACGAAGAGCGGCCGGTGCCGTCGGTCGAAAGGGAGCCGACCCACGTCGCCGTCTGGAGGTCGGGCTTCGTCGTGCGGCATCGGCCTTGCGCGCCGGCCGAGACGCGCGCGATCGGCCGTCTCGAGAGTGCCGCGCCCTTCGCGGCCGTCTGCGATTGTTTCGCGGGCTCGGGCACCGCCAGTCTCGACGAGGCCGCCGAGCACGCCTTTCGGGCCCTCGGGCAGTGGCTCGCCGATGGATGGCTGGCTGCCGTGCGCCCACCGACGGTCGAGCGCCAGGTCGAGCGGAATCCCCTGTAACGCCCCTGGAACCCGCGCGTCTACAGAGCGTCTGGACAGCGTGTGCCCACGGGCGCACAGCTCTGCACAGCCTCTGCACAGCACAGTCTGCACAGGAAGAGGCCAGCCCCGATGCTCCCCACACCGCGCGATGACGGCTCCGAGACTACGGGGCCGGAAGGTCCCGACCCTTCGGAAGAGGTTCAGCGAGACCCGGTCTGCGGGATGACGGTGCGTCCGGCGACCGCAAAATGGCGCGCGGAATACCAAGGCAAACCGTATTTCTTCTGCAACGAGCGGTGCCTGACGCGGTTTCGCGAGAAGCCGGGCGAATACGTCGGGCCGAAGTCGGCCCCAGCCATCGAGCCACCGCCGGTACCCGCGGCAGCACCCGCGGCCGCACACGCGGCAGCACCCGCAGAGCGCGCCGCGTTCACTTGCCCGATGCACCCCGAAGCTCGCTCGCCCATGCCAGGCAGCTGCCCCGCCTGCGGCATGGCCCTCGAGCCTGCCGTACCCGCCGCCTCGACCAAGGTCGAATACGTGTGTCCGATGCACCCGGAGATCGTCCGGGAAGCTCCGGGCGCGTGCCCCATCTGCGGCATGGCGCTCGAGCCTCGGACGGTCACTCTCGAAGAGCCGCCCAATCCGGAGCTCGTCGACATGACGCGGCGGCTCTGGTGGTCGATAGGCCCGACGGTCGTCGTCCTCTTGTTCGGCATGTCCGAAATGATTCCTGGGCAGCCGCTCTCGCGGGTGCTGCCGGCGCGAGCCCTCCAATGGGTCGAGCTCGTCCTGACGACACCCGTCGTCGTGTGGGCCGGCTGGCCTTTCTTCGCGCGAGGAGCGGCCTCGATCGTGAGGCGCAGCCTGAACATGTTCACGCTGATCGCGCTCGGGACGGGCACCGCTTACGTCTTCAGCGTGGTCGCGACGGTCGCTCCTTCGCTCTTCCCGCCTTCGTTGCGCGGGATGGGCGGAATGGTCGGAGTGTACTTCGAGGCGGCAGCCGGGATCACCGTCTTGGTCTTGCTCGGGCAAGTGCTCGAGCTTCGCGCTCGCAGCCAAACCGGCCACGCGATCCGCTCGCTCCTTCAGCTCACGCCGCGCACTGCGCGACGGATCCGCGTCGACGGCGGCGAGGAGGACGTGTCGCTCGCAGAGGTGAAGCCGGGCGACCGGCTGCGCGTGCGGCCGGGCGAGCGCGTCCCTTGCGACGGCACCGTGCTGGAGGGGTCGACCGCCGTCGACGAGTCGATGGTGACCGGCGAGCCGTTGCCGGTGCTCAAAGCGTCCGGCGCCACCGTGACCGGCGGGACGGTCAACGGGACGGGCGGCTTGACCATGAGGGCGGACCGCGTGGGGAGCGACACGCTCCTCGCCCAGATCGTCCGTCTGGTCAGTGAGGCGCAACGCAGCCGCGCGCCGATTCAACGCCTCGCCGATCGGGTGGCTGGGCTCTTCGTCCCCGCGGTCGTCGCGTCGGCCTTGGTCACGTTCCTCGTTTGGACGCTCGCCGGGCCGGAGCCGCGCCTCGCGCACGCTCTGGTCAACGCCGTGACCGTGCTGATCATCGCTTGCCCGTGCGCCCTCGGCCTGGCGACGCCGATGTCGATCATGGTGGGCGTGGGACGAGGCGCGACGATGGGCGTCCTCTTCAAGGACGCCGAGGCGCTCGAGACGCTGCAGCGGGTCGACACGATCGTGGTCGACAAAACGGGAACGCTCACCGAGGGCAAGCCGCGCGTCGTCTCCGTGTCCCCGGGGCCCGGATTCGACGAGCGCGAGGTGGTGAGGCTGGCGGCGAGCTTGGAGCGAGGGAGCGAGCACCCTCTCGCAGGTGCAATGGTCGCCGAGGCGAAGGCGCGGGGCATCGCCCTCGACGAGCCCGGCGGTCTGCAGTCGATGACGGGCAAGGGAATCGCCGGTCAGGTAGGCGGGCATCGAGTCGGGGTGGGGAACCGCGCGCTCCTCGAGGAGCTCGGGATTGCGGACGCGGCGCTCGACGCGTCTGCGGAATCGCGCCGCGCCCAAGGTGAGACCGTCGTCTTCGTCGCCGCCGACGGCCGGGTCGCCGGGTTCCTCGGAATCGCCGATCCGATCAAAGAGGAGGCGCGTGAAGCCATTCGCGCGCTGCACGCCGATGGCGTTCGTCTCGCGATGCTCACCGGCGACACGCGGACGAACGCCCTCATCGTCGCGCGAATGGTCGGCATCGACGACGTCGAGGCGGGCGTGCTCCCGCATCAGAAGGCGCAGGTGGTGAAGCGGCTCAAGTCCGAGGGACGGATCGTCGCGATGGCGGGGGACGGGATCAACGACGCGCCGGCGCTCGCCGAGGCGCACGTCGGCATCGCCATGGGCACCGGGACCGACGTCGCGTTGCAGAGCGCGGGCGTGGTGCTCTTGCGCGGAGATCTCCGCGGCATCAGCCGCGCGCGCGCGCTCAGCCGCGCCACGATGCGAAACATCCGCCAAAATCTCTGGCTCGCGTTCGTCTACAACACCGTGGGCATTCCCATCGCCGCCGGCATTCTCTACCCGTCCTTCGGTCTGCTGCTGAGCCCGATCATCGCGAGCGCCGCGATGGGCCTCAGCTCCGTGTCGGTCATCGCGAACGCGCTGCGGCTGGGGCACGTGCGCGTCTAGTCTTACGGGTGCGCTGGGCGCTCTTCTGGAAAGAGGGCGATTGCGGCGACGGCAAGAACCAGCTCCGAGCCAGCGAAAACGGCGTGCGGCCCAGGCAAGCCCAAAGGAAAGAAGCGCCGCAAGCGCGAGGCTTCCAAGCCCGGTCGAAGAGCCCGACGACGTCGAGCCCCATTGCTTGACCGGGACGCTGCCCGCCGAGCGACGTCACGATGCCGGCGAAAATCGGCTGGATCACGTCGATAGCCCAGCGGCAGTGCGGTAACCGCGACGGACGCGAACGCCAGCAGAGGAGTGGCGAGTGCGATAGCCGCGAAACCCGCAAGACCAGGCCAAGCGGAGATGAGACGTCCGCGTCCCAGCCGTCGGCGGCGCGGCCCAGGGCCGAGGCCAAAAAGGAGACCGGGCAGGAATGAGCCTGATGCCGTGCTTCTTGGCGTCGGCGGCGACCTTCGGGTCCTTCTGGTCACGAACCTGCGCGTTGCAGCCCGAGCATGCGAAGGCTTTTTGCATCCGTTCACGGCCTCATCGCAGCAGGGGCAGCCCGCGGATAAACACCCAGCAAGCCCGCCGGCTCCGTGAAAGTATGGAGCCTATACTCAGGCGGAGGGTCAAGCTGCGCCATGGCCAGGTCGCCGCACCGAAAAGGATTGAAGCAGCGAAGCGGGGGCCTGGGGGAGAAGATCGTGGCCCGGAACGGGCTCGTGGCCGGGTCGCACGCTGGCCGCTGAAAGTCGCGGATGCGCGCGGACGCGGTCGCGGTCGATTGGCGGCGTCCTTTCTGCCGGGTCTGCGTCTTCGATTGAGGAGGCCAGAATGACTACCGAATGCTCTCGAGACGCCGTCCGCGCTGCGGTGCGCGAAACCTACGGAAACGCTGCCTTGGGGGCGCCCGTACCGGGCTGCTGCGGACCCAATGCCGCCGCGAGCCTACAGTTGGGCTATACGCCCCACGATCTCGCTGGCGTACCCGAAGGCGCCAACCTCGGCCTTGGCTGTGGCAATCCCCAAGCCGTCGCTGCCCTCCGTGCCGGTGAAACGGTGCTCGATCTGGGCAGCGGGGGCGGGTTGACTGCTTCCTGGCCGCCAAGCAGGTCGGGAGCACGGGCCAAATCATCGGTGTGGACATGACGCCCGCCATGGTGACCAAGGCACGAGCGAACGCTGAGCGGATCGATGCACGAAACGTTGGGTTTCGGCTGGGGGAAATCGAGCACCTGCCGGTCGCAGATGCCAGCGTCGATGTCATCATTTCCAACTGCGTGATCAATCTCTCCCCAGACAAGAAAGCCATATTTCGTGAGGCTTTTCGAGTGCTCCGGCCGGGCGGGCGATTGGCGATCTCCGATGTCGTCGCCCTCGCTCCGATTCCGCCAGAAGTCCAAGGGTGCATCGAAGCGTTCACGGGATGCGTCGCGGGCTTCGCCAGCGTGGACGACCTCATCCAGATGCTGCGTCACGCAGGTTTCGTGGACACGCGTGTCACACCTCGGCCAGACATGGGCGTCTGCGTCAGCGAATGGTTACCTGGGACGAGCGCTGAAAGGTACGTCGCCACGGCGACAATCGAGGCGCGCAAAAAGGGTGCCGAGGACTGCTGCGGTCCTTCTTGCTGCGCACCCGAGGCGACCGCATGATCACAACGGACATGCGCTGCGCGCATCGTGAGCTCGAAGGACGTCTTCGTCCTTTCGTTGCGCGGCGCGTGTCTTCGTCCGCCGATGTCGACGACGTAATCCAGGATGTCTTTCTTCGCATGCTGCGCAGCGTGGCGCACCTCCGGGAGGAGGATCGATTCGGGCCGTGGGTATACCAGATTGCGCGCAGCGCGATCGCTTCGTATCGGCGTACGCGCTCTCGGCATCCGCTCGCAACTAATCCTCCGCCCGAGGCCGCCGAGGATCCTTTCGAAATCGCCGGCGACTGCGCTGCAGAGCAGGAGGTCGCCGCGTATACTGCGCAATTGATCGCAACGCTGCCAACGCCGTACCGCGAGGCGTTGACATTGACCGAGCTTGAGGGACTGACGCAAGCGGAAGCGGCCGAGATGATGGGCCTAACGGTGTCGGGCATGAAATCGCGCGTGCAACGCGGTCGAGAGCAACTGCGGAAGCTCGTCAACCAGTGCTGCGAGATCGCACTCGACGCGCGCGGTCGCGTCATCGGCTGCGCGCCGCGGACCGGCGGCCGATACCGGGCCAATTGTGATTGCGAGAGCGAAGATCGTCAGAACAGAGTTTGAGCCCTCAACGGCGTGAGTCGAACGCCGGAGGCGCTGATGGCAATTTCTTCACCGGCGAACTCGACGGCGGGTAGGCCCTTGGGTCCGCCCGATGCTCGCGCCAGATCGGCACATCGGGGTTCGCCTCCGCCGTCCACCGGTCAGCGCCCGTTCTCTGTTCTTCGGCCTGCTGGTCAGCCCGATGAGCGAGTGCCCCGATGAGCCTAGGCTCCGCGTCGGTCATTACGAACGCGTCGCCCCTGCGGCACGTGCGCGTCTAAATTAGTCGAGCGGGCCAGGCGACAACGTCATCCTGACTCCTTGGCGTTTGGGCGCCCCCGTAGCAAGACGGCGTTCGCGGTCGCAGCGCCTGGGGAGGCGTGATCCGGGCCTCGCTCATCGAAATATGACGCTGATCGCCTCAGAGCATCGCCACGAGCGCCTTGAGGCGCCTCAAGGCTCGTGGCTCGATGCAGTAGCAGGTCCGAGGCCCGTCTAATCCCCTCGGATGAGCCCCGCGTCCTTGAGCACCTTCAGGTGCTGAGAGACCGTGGATTGAGCCAAGTCCAAAAGGTCTACGATTTCACCGCATATACAGACGTTTTTCCGCACCAGGACGCGAAGGATTTCAACGCGCGCAGGATGCCCCAGCGCCTTCGTATACGCGGCTAGCTCCAGATCGGCATCTCGTCCCTCAACGGGGCGAAGGTCCAGTGATTCGTCCTCCGGACAACCGCAAATCTCGGGTGAGGTGACCTTCATCCTATCGTTCATCGGCACGCATCCTGACGCCCTTTTCCGAAAGGCGTGAGCTAGCTTTGGGCTGGCGATCGTCGGGCTCCTCGCGTTCGTCGTGGTCGTGCTCGTCCAAGGGTCCGCCTTGTCGCTTGCCCACTTTGGCGCAGGCTTCGTGTTCGAACAGGTCTGGGACCCCGTCGCGGAGCATTTTGGTGCGGCGACGTTCGTGTACGGGACAATCGTCACTTCGCTGATCGCCCTCTCGCTGGCCGTCCCGCTAGGCATCGGCATCGCCATATTTTTGGTCGAGATGGCGCCAAGGCGGCTCAGTGTCGTCATTGGCTTTCTCATCGAGCTGCCCGCCGCGATTCCCTCCATCGTGTACGGGCTCTGGGGTCTGTTCGTTCTCGCCCCGCTCGTACGCGAGCAGATCGCGCCCGCGCTTCGCGGAGCATTCTCGGTTTCCTTCCGCTCTTCTCGGGCTCGTCTCACGGCGTGGGGATGCTCACGGCCGGTCTCATCCTGTCGGTCATGGTGCTCCCCTTCATTGCGGCGGTTTCACGCGACGTTCTCGCGGCGGTTCCGCAGTCACAGCGCGAGGGCTCTTTGGCGCTCGGCGCGACCAAGTGGGAGACCATCTGGCACGTCGTCTTGCCGTATGGAAAAGCAGGGATCGCGGGCGCGGTGATCCTCGCTCTTGGCCGCGCCCTCGGCGAGACGATGGCCGTGACAATGGTCATCGGCAATACGCCACAAATTGTCGCTTCTCTCTTCGAGCCCGCTTACACGATGTCCTCGGTCATCGCGAACGAGTATTCGGAAGCGTCCGGGCCGCTGTATTTGTCGTCTCTCACCGAGCTTGGCCTGTTGCTCTTCGTCGTCACCTTCACGGTCAATGGCGTAGCCAGTGTTCTGATCTGGCGAATGACACACGGGCAGGAGCGCACGAATGAGGCTCATCGCACCCATCACGCCCATCGCGCCGCTCGACCTCGTCATTTCCCGCCGCCGTAAGGCGGTCAATGTCGTGATGCTCGGACTCTGCGCCCTCTCCACGGCGCTCGCGCTCGCCGTGCTTGCGTTGATTTTCGGATGCGTGCTCGTGCAAGGCGCCAGCTCCGTGAACCTCTCCTTCTTCACGCACTTGCCTGCCCCCGTTGGGGAGCCGGGTGGCGGATTCCTCAACGCGCTGGTTGGCACGGGGATCATGGTCGGAGTTGCGTCGGCGATCAGCATCCCCGTCGGGATCTTCGCGGGGATTTACCTTTCGGAGTTTGGTGCGGGGTGGCTCCCTCGCATGGTTCGCTTCGTCAACGACACACTCAACGCGACGCCCTCGATCGTGGCCGGCTTGTTCGCCTACACGCTCATCGTATTGAGGTCGCATCGTTTTTCCGCCTTCGCCGGAAGTGTGGCCCTTGGCGGTCCTGATGATTCCGACGATCACGCGGACTTCCGAGGAGACGATCCGGCTCGTCCCTCGGACGCTGCGAGACGCCGCGTTGGCCCTTGGAGTGCAGGAGTGGAGGATGACGATTCAGATCGTCTTGCCTGCCGCGGCGTCGGGCGTGATTACCGGCATCATGCTGGCCGTGGCCCGTGTTTCGGGCGAAACCGCGGCGCTCCTGTTTACCGCGTTCAACAATCGCTTTTTATCGGCCGCCCTGGACCAACCGATGAGCAGCATTCCCGTGCAGGTCTACACTTATGCGATTGCGCCCTACGACGATTGGCACCATCAGGCGTGGGGGGGGCTCTGGTCCTCGTGACTGTCGTGGCGCTCTTTAGCGCTGCCGTGCGGGTTGCGACTCGGAAACGACACCGATCGCAGAGCTGAATGGTCGGGGACCGTGGTCGCGTGCGAACCGAGGGCACGTTCCATTTCTACCCCGCTGAATACGCGTCGACGTGCCCTCACGGACTATCTCTGGGAGGACTGTTGTAAGCGCTGCAACGCGGCCTGTTGCTGAAGGGCGCCTTTTTTCCCGACATGTTCGACTGTTTTGGAAGTAATCAAGGACAGACCGAAGGAGACCGTTCGTGGAGAAACCTACCCCTCAGAAGTCTGAGCGCTTTCATTCGAGCGAAGAAGCCGTGAGCCCTACCGCGAAGATCGCGGCACGCCTATCGGCGATCGACCGCCTTCTGCCCGTTTGGATCTTCTTGGCGATGGGGCTGGGAATCACCCTCGGTCGGTTCTACCCGGCGATCGGCCCCATGCTCGACACGGTGAAGGTCGGGGGTGTCTCGCTCCCGATCGCAGTCGGCCTTTTCTGGATGATGTACCCAGTCCTCGCGAAAGTTCGATACGGCAAGCTCGGTTCGGTCGGTGCGAACGGCAAGCTCTTCACGCTTTCACTCGTCCTTAATTGGATCATTGGACCGATGGTGATGTTCGCCCTCGCATGGTTGCTGTTGCCCGATCTGCCGCACTACAGGACGGGCTTGATCCTCATCGGCCTCGCTCGGTGCATCGCCATGGTCCTGATCTGGAACATGTTGGCGAAGGGGAGCAACGAAGTCGCGGCGCTTCTGGTGGCCCTCAACTCGGTCTTCCAGATCCTCTTCTATTCGGTGTTGGGGTGGTTTTACCTGACGATTCTTCCCGCCTGGCTTGGCGGCGAGACCACGGCGTTCCACATCTCGATGTGGGCGATCGCCAAGAGCGTCCTGCTCTTCCTTGGTCTGCCTCTCGTCGCCGGGGCCGCCACTCGTGGGCTGCTCGTTCGCTCGAAGGGGATCGACTGGTACGAGGGCCGCTTTCTCCCGAGGATTGGCCCGACGGCGCTTCTGGGCCTCCTCTACACCATCGTCCTCATGTTCGCGATGCAGGGCGACAAGATCGTCCGGCTGCCGCTCGACGTGGTCCGGATCGCAGTCCCCCTCGTCCTGTACTTCGGGATCATGTTCGGGTCTTCGTTCTTCATCGCGAAGAAGCTCGGCTTCTCGTATGAGGACACGGCGTCTCTCTCGTTCACTGCTGCAGGCAACAACTTCGAGCTGGCGATCGCCGTCTCCGTGGGACTCTTCGGCATCGCTTCGGGCGAGGCCCTGGCGGGTGTCGTCGGACCCCTCATCGAGGTGCCGGCCCTCCTCGCGCTCGTCTACCTCTCGCTGTGGTTGCAGGGGCGCAGCGCGCGCTTCACGCGCTCGAGCATCACCATCTCGTAGCGCTTCCTGGACTCGTCGCGCTTCCTGGACTCGTCGCGTTTCAGTGCGAAGCGCTCCGCTCGCGACGGCGCTGTCGAAGCTTGGCTTCGTAAACATCTCGCGCGAGTTCATAGGCACCGATGATCTTCCCGCGAGCGTGAACGATGTTCCGGGTTCGGTGGCACGCGCTACGGCAACGGCGCCTGACACGACGCGAGGGTGCATGCGTCCGAAACCACGCGGTGGACGCGGCCGGCCAGAACCGTTGACGGGCGACAAACGCCCTTGCTGTTTATTGGACCACGATGGCGACGATCCATACGGAGGGAAGATTCGGCCTCAGTCGTAGAAATCGTGTGCGGCGCGTGTCATCGCTGCGCGCTCGTCGGCGTGCGGCCCAAGCTCTGCGATGAGGCGCGCCCCTTGCGTCGGCCGCTCTGGGCCGCAGCACGGTGAAATCGGCGACGCCGAGCACTCGTGACGGTAACATGCGGCCTCCGGTGCGCCCCACGAACGACCTTCGTCGCAAGATCGCGACACGCGCTGCGCTGTCGCTTTGGGCGCTGCTGCTCGGTGGGTTGGGGTGCGGTACGGCCTCGAGCGTGCGCGCAGCGCATCAGGATGACTCCGGCGCGGGGTCGACCGATGACGGCGGCGCTGCCGACGCGCTCGTCGCCGACTGCGTCGACACGCAAACCGACCCGCGCAACTGCGGGACGTGCGGTCACGACTGCTCCGGGGGCGAATGCCAGAGCGGCGCCTGCGCTCCGCTCTCCGCGGGCGTGCTCGCGACGGGCCAACGCGGGCCCGGTGCCATCGCCGTGGACGCGCTCAACGTTTACTGGGCGAACTTCGTCGGTGGGCAGATCATGAAGTGCCCGATCGCCGGCTGTAAGAACCATCCGACGATCCTCGCGTCCGGCCAGACCTACCCCCGAAGCCTAGCCGTCGATCCGCTGAACGTATTCTGGGCAAGCGAGACGGACGGGCAGATCCTGAAGTGCGCCATCGACGGCTGCAACGACGCGCCCACGATCGTCGCCTCCGGTCAGACCAGCCCGCGGGCCCTCGCGATCGACGGAACGAGCGTCTACTGGGTCAATGGCGGCACGGCCCTCGGCGACGGGCAGGTCATGAAGTGCGCGCTCAGCGGCTGCAACACCCCCGTGATCATCGCGTCGGGGCAAGGGGAGCCCACGAGCATCGCCGTGGACGCGACGGACATTTATTGGAGCAATTACAATGGCGGCCTGATCCTCAAGTGCGCGATCGGCGGGTGCAACGGTAGCCCGACGGTCGTGGCGTCGGGCCAGGAAGACTCCGTGGGGATCTCCGTAGATTCCGCGAACGTCTATTGGTCGAACATCAATGCGGGCGACTTGTTGCAATGTCCGCTCGCCGGCTGCGGCGCCTCCCCAATGACGCTTTCCTCGGGGCAAACTAGCCCACAAGCGACCGCCTTCGATTCCGCGAACGTGTACTGGCCCAACGGAGGCTCTGGCACGATCATGCGATGTGCCATTGGCGGTTGCGGCGACATGCCGACCGTCTTTGCCTCGAACGAACCGTCGCCGGCCGGAATTGCCGTAGATGCGACGAGCGTCTACTGGACGGATTTCGGCGCCTCCGGCACGAGCGGTGTCGACGGGCGGGTGATGCGGGTCCCCAAGTAGCGGCTACCCGTAGTCGAAGAGAGCCATGAAGCCGTAGTCCATGTGAAGCTGCTGATGACAATGAAAGAGCGTGCGGCCCGGGTTGTCGGCCACGAAATCGAGCTCGACCTCCTGAAATCCGCCAAGCATCACCACGTCCTTGATGACGCCGGCCGTCGGCTTACCGCCGATGCGCGTCAGCTCGAAGCTGTGCCGGTGGAGGTGCAGCGGGTGGACGTCATCGCTCGCATTGCGAAGCTTCAGCCGGTAACGACGTCCGCGCTGCACGGTGTAACCGGGCTTCATCGTCTCCATCGAGAATGCCTCGCCGTTCAGCGTCCAGACGTTGAAACCCTGGGCGGCGGCGTTTCGTTTGACGATGGTCATCTCTATCGTCTCGTCGGGCGTGGCCGGCACGCCTCCGGCCTTGCCGAACCGGCCGTAGTCCCATCGAAACGGTCTCGGCTTCACCCATTGCGGAGGGCCCGTGCGGCCCGCGTACTCGACGACGATTCCCATCCCGTGGCCGCGATCGTCATCCGAACGATCGCCGAGTGTCCAGACGCCCGGGCGGCTCATTTCGACGATCGCCGAGATCCGCTCGGCGGTGCCGAGCCACAACACGGGCACGTCCGCCGGCGTCGGGACGGGGTTGCCGTCGAGCGCGACGACCCGGAAAACGTGGCCCGGCAAGGCGAGGCTTCGGATCTCGGTCGCGCTCGCGTTCAGCACGTGGAAGAGCACGCGCTCTCCCTGCTTGACGCGAATGGGCTCGCCGTGTCCGAGCATCCGTCCGTTGATGCTGAAGAGCTGGTAGCCGACTTCGAATCCCTTCGGCGTACCCTTGGCCTCCGCGTCGGCGCTCTTTCCTATTTGCCGGAGCGCCTCGACCGGCTCGCCGGCGAGCATGTCCATGGCCATGTCGCCGCCGCGACTGAAAGAAGGGACGAGCTCCTTCATCACGAGAAAGACCTCTCGGTCATAAGCTCCGGCGTCGTCCTTGGGCTCGACGTAGACCGGCCCGGCCTGCCCCGTGTAGGTGCCTCGGTTCAGGTCGCTGCCGGCGACGACATGCGTGTGATAGAAGCGGAAGCCTGACGGTTTCGGTATGAACGCGACCTGGCGCATACCCTTTGCCGGCACGAAAGGAGTGCCCTCCTCCGAGGCACCGTCGACGTCGCTCGGCAGGCTTTGTCCGTGCCAATGGACCAGCTCCGGCGTGTCCGTATCGTTGTGGATGTCCACGACGCTCCGCTGACCTTCCTTGAAGCGGAGGAGCGGTCCTGGGAACTGGCCATTGTAAAGCGTGGTGGAGACGATTTGCTTGTCCGCCAGCTCGACGAGCCCGGTCGCGATGCGCACGACATGATCCGCCTTTTCAGGGTTCTCCTCGCTGCTTTGACCGGGCTTCTTTACGGCGTCCGGTGCGTTCCCGCGGTCGCCCCGCCGCGGTGAGCGCGGCTCGATGGCTCTCGGCCTGCACGCGCTCAGCAGGAGTCCCGTACCAAGAAGGGTCGAGCGCGACAGGAAGAGGCGGCGGGACGTCTCCATGGGTAGGCTCTAAACGCCTTCCAGCGACGAGCCAAGGGCATTGGCCTCGGTGGCGTCCCTAGTATGGGAAGTATGGGGGCATGGGCGGCTGCTCGAGCGCATGGCGAGCTTGACAGACTACTTCGAGCTTTCTAGAAGTAATGCATGCCGTCGAAGTTGGAGCACCACGCGGAGCAGCTCGGCGCGCTCGGGCATCCGGTGCGCCTGGCCATTCTGCGGTTCGTCGTTCAGGCGGGCCCCGAGGGTGCGACGGCCGGCGCGATCCAGGCGCACGTCGATATGCCGGCGTCGACCCTGAGCCATCACCTCAAGCGGCTCGTCGACGCGGGGCTGATGCAGACCCGCGGCGAAGGGACGTTCCACTACTACTCGGCGGACTACGAGGCGCTGCGCAAGCTGAGCGCGTACCTCTGGGAGGACTGCTGCAAGAATGGCAGCAAGGGCGCCTGCTGCTGATCGGTTTTTTTTGGCGCTGAAATTTCGAATTTATTGGAAGAAGAAAGAGAGAAACCACCGTGCACGTCCTAAAGCCCCACGTTTCGCTGAATATCGCCAACATCGACGCGTCCGTCGCCTTCTACGAGAAGGTCTTCGGCGTCGCCGCGAGCAAGCGCCGCCCCGGCTACGCAAAGTTCGACCTGCAAGAGCCTTCGCTCAACCTCACGATGCAAGAGGCCCCGCGCTCCGGCGTGAATGCGAGCCACTTCGGCGTCCAGGTGGCGAGCACCGAGGACGTCGCCAGCGCCTGGTCCCGCTTCAAGGCGGCCGGGCTCAAGACGCTCACCGAGGAAAACACCACCTGCTGCTACGCGATGCAGGACAAGGTTTGGGTCGAAGACCCCGACGGCAACATGTGGGAGGTCTTCGTCGTCAAAGCGGACGCCGCGACCATGCACGACGATCCGGCGAAGGCTGCCGCCGGGGCCTGTTGCGCGCCGTCGGCGCTGCCGGTCCAGGACGCGCCGGTGCAACTCGGGAAGAAGAGCGGATGCTGTTGAGAAGGCTCGTCGCCGAGGGACTCGGCTCGGCCCTGCTGCTGGCGACCGTCGTCGGTTCTGGGATCATGGGCGAGAAGCTCGCTGGCGGAAACGTCGCCATCGCGTTGCTGGCCAACACCCTCGCGACCGGCGCCGGTTTGGTCGCCTTGATCCTGACCTTCGGCCCGATCTCCGGCGCTCACTTCAATCCGGCGGTGACCTTGGCGGATGCGAGCCAAGGGGGCCTTCCTTGGCGCGATGTGCCCGGCTACCTGCTCGCGCAGGTCGTGGGCGCGTTCGCCGGCGTCGCGGTCGCGCACGTCATGTTCAAGGAGCCGGCGCTGTTCTTCGCTTCGCGGCACGAGCGCTCGGGCATGGCGCAGCTGGTCAGCGAGTTCGTGGCGACGTTCGGCCTGCTGTCGGTCATTTGGGGATGCGTCCGGCGGCGGCCGGACGCCGTTCCGTTCGCCGTAGGCGCATACATCACAGCAGCCTATTGGTTTACGTCCTCGACGTCCTTCGCCAATCCTGCGGTCACGCTTGCTCGAGCCGCGAGCGATACGTTCTCGGGCATCCGTCCTGCCGACGCGGCGGGATTCATCGTGGCTCAGTTGCTCGGCGCCGCAGCGTCGACGGCCCTCTTCCGCTGGCTCGTCCCCTCGCTGCCGGCTGTCGCCGAGCGCGTCGTCGCTCGGGATCCGGTGCCTGAGCCGGAGGCTCGCGAGGAGGTCGCGTGAAGCGCGTTCGGTTCGAGAACCTGCCCTGGCAGACGAGCGCGTCGGGCGTGAGCTTCAAGGTGCAGCGCCTCGGCGCGCGCCAACTTCGCTTGCTGGAGCTCACGAGCGAGCTCGATCACCCGCACTGGTGCGAAACCGGACACGTCGGCTTCGTGCTCGAGGGCACGATGGAGGTGGCCTTCGCCGAGGGCGAGACGGTCACGTTTCACGCCGGCGATGGGGTGTGCATTCCGGCAGGCTGGCCCGACCGGCACCGGCCCACCGCGCTCAGCGAGCGGGTACGCCTTATCTTTGTCGAGGAGGACGCTTCAATGAAGACCGTTATTTTTGCGTGCATCCACAACGCCGGTCGATCGCAGATGGCAGCGGCCTGGTTCAACGTGCTCGCCGACACGACGAAGGCCGCCGCGATCTCGGCAGGAACCGAGCCGGGGCCGCGCGTGCACCCCGAGGTGCTCGAGGCGATGCGGGAGGTCGGGATGGACCTCGCCGGCCAGAAGCCGCAAAAGCTCACCGACGAGCTTGCGTACGGCGCGCAGATGCTCGTCACCATGGGGTGCGGCGAGCAATGTCCCGTCGTTCCTGGGCTCGAGCGCGATGACTGGCCGCTCGAGGACCCGAAGGGCAAGCCGATCGAGCGCGTGCGCGCGATTCGCGACGATGTCCGAGCGAGGGTGGCGGCGCTGCTCCGTGCGAAGGGCTGGGAGCGGCGATGATTCGTTCGGCCTCGGCGATGCCGGGCCACGAAAGGGTGTCCTGAGGAGCCTTCCACGCCGAGAGCCTCGTTTCATTGCATCGCAAGCCGACATGATGGTTGTCCTTTCTCGTGTCTTCGGCTCGAGTGCTTCGGGGAGATTCCCCGTGGAACGTCGACTGTTCTTTCCGGACAGGCGGCTCGGCAAGCGAGAAAAGCGGCGTTTCTTCTTGGTAGAGCGGCTTTTCTTGTTGGTAGAGCGGCGCGTACTGTTGGTAGAGCGGCTTTTCTTGTTGGCAGAGCGGCGCGTACTGTTGGTAGAGCGGCTTTTCTTGTTGGCAGAGCGGCTTTTCTCGTTGGCAGAGCGGCTTTTCTCGTTGGTAGAGCGGCTTTTCTCGTTGGTAGAGCGGCTTTTCTCGTTGGTAGAGTGGCTTTTCTCGTTGGTAGAGCGGCTTTTCTTGTTGGCAGAGCGGCGCGTACTGTTGGTAGAGCGGCTTTTCTTGTTGGTAGAGCGGCTTTTCTCGTTGGCAGAGCGGTTTTTCTTGTTGGTAGAGCGGCATTTCTCGTTGGCAGAGCAGCTTTTCTTGTTGGCCGAGCCTCTTTTGCTCTTGGACGAGCGGCGGTCGTTTCCGTCAGAGATCCCTCGGTCGAAAGTGGGGCGCCTTTCTTCGATCGGGCACGGGCGCGGGCAGGGGCACTTGGGAGGTTTGAGAGAGGTTTTGGAGGCTTTTGCTCCCCCCCTACTTCTTAATCGGGGAGGGCGCGATTTTCTCTGACGGGCGAGGACCAATGTGACGGCGGGTGGGCCGGCGTTGCTGCGGGCGCGGAACGAACCTGGCGGCGCCCTGCGCTCGGCGCCTGCTCGGCCGCCCGGATCCTTCGAGAGCGCCGCCCCCCGCGCGCGGACGTGCGGCCCTCGCCGCTCATCTGTTAGGTTGCGCCGCATGTCTCGCGAGAAGCTCAGTCTTACGCTCGAAGCGCTGCTTGCGGCGTTCGGGTCTGGGACGATCACTCCGCACGACGTCGTCGACGAGGTCCATGCCAGGCTCGAGCGTGACCGCGGGCGTGTTCGCAACGTGTGGCTGCATACGCTGCCGGCCGCGGCCGCGCACGAGGCCGTCGAGGCCGCCCTTGCCCGCCGCCACGAAGGGGCTGCCGTCCCCCTTCTGGGCATACCCTTCGCGGTGAAAGACAACATCGACGTGGCCTCCATGCCCACCACGGCGGCGTGCCCCGCCTCGAGTTACGTACCCCGGACGTCGGCCCCCTGCGTCCAGCGGCTGGTCGATGCGGGCGCGATCGTGATTGGAAAGGTCAACCTGGACCAGCTCGCGACGGGCTTGGTCGGGACGCGCTCTCCTTACGGGACACCTACGAACCCGTTCGATGACCGGATGATCCCCGGCGGGTCCAGCTCGGGGTCGGCCGTGGCCGTCGCGACCGGCCAGGTCAGCTTCGCGCTGGGCACGGACACGGCAGGCTCAGGACGCATTCCCGCCGGTTACAACAACATCGTCGGGGTCAAAGCTTCGCACGGGACCATCAGCGCGCGCGGCGTCGTCCCCGCCTGTCGTTCGCTCGATTGCGTCTCGGTCTTCGCGCTGACGGTCGCCGACGCCTGCGCCGTCCTGAACATCGCCCGACACTGGGACGAGGGTGACCCCTTTTCGCGCGCCGACGCCCCCGAGATCGTCCTCGGCACGGCCCAGCGTTCCTGGCGCATCGGCGTTCCGGGCGCGGAGCAGCTCGTCTTTTTCGACGACCTCCAGGCGCGCGCCATGTTCGAGCAAGCCGTGGTGCGCCTCCGCGCGATGGGCTGCGCGGTCGTGGAGGTCGACTTCGCGCCATTTCGAGCGGCCGGGGAGCTGCTCTACGGCGGCCCCTGGGTGGTCGAGCGCCTGTTCGCGGCGGGGCGCCTGCTGGAGACCAAGCCGGACGCGCTGCTCCCCGTCATCCGCGACATCTTGCTCGAGGCCAAGCGGTACAGCGCGGAGGACGTCTTTTCCGGTCAATACCGCCTGTGGGAAGCGAAGCACGCCACGGCCGCGACGTGGCGCGCCATCGATGCGCTTTTGGTGCCGACCGCGCCCACGATCTACGCGGTCGACGACGTGATCGCGAGCCCGCGCGCTCTCAATGCGAACCTCGGCATCTACTCGACTTTCGTCAATTTGCTCGACCTCGCGGCGGTCTCCGTCCCGACGGGATTTCGGGCCGACGGCCTGCCGTCGGGCATCACGCTCATCGGTCCTCGCGGAAGCGAGTCGACCCTCGTCACGTTGGGCGACGCCTACCATCGCCGAGTGGGCGGCACGTTGGGAGCCACCCGTCACGAGCTGCCCGTGGAGAAGACCATCCCCCCGAGAGCCCGCCCCCCCGCGCCAGAGCGGGTCCCACTCGCCGCGGTCGACCTGGCCGTCGTGGGCGCCCACTTGGCGGGACAGCCATTGAATCATCAATTGACCGACTCGGGCGCGGAGCTCGTACGCGCCGCGAGGACGGCGGCGCACTACCGGCTTTACGCGCTCCGCGGGACCGTGCCCCCGAAGCCGGGCCTCGTGCGCGTTCGCGAGGGAGGGCTCGCCATCGAAATCGAGCTGTGGAGGCTCGATCTCGGCGCGTTCGCGCGCTTCGTCGCCGCCGTGCCGCGGCCCTTGTGCATCGGCTCCATCGAAGTCGACGACGGAACCTTCGTCTCCGGCTTTCTGTGCGAGCCGGACGCCCTCGTGGGCGCCGTGGACATCTCCGCTCATGGCGGCTGGCGCAACTATCTCGACGCGCAGACGCGGGAGAGGTCTTCGGCCGAGCCGGGCGTGAAAGAAGCCTGACGGCCCAACGCCTGAAACGCCTCCGAAACAAGGCGACGCCAAGATTCGGGGATGGCAAGGCTCGCCCTCTCTTTGGCGCTTGGACTCACCTTTCTTGGTTGCAACAAATCAGAAACAACCAGCGCGCCGCCGCCTGCGTCCGCCAGCGCGACGGCCACGGCCGCATCCGCGCCTGCGACCGCCGCACCGGCGAAGGCCGCCCTCCGCGTCGCCTACAGCGACTGGCCGGGGTGGACCGCGTTCGAAGTGGGCATCCAGAAGGGGTGGTTCAAGCAGGCCGGCGTGGACGTCGACTTCGTCTGGTTCGACTACCTGCCCTCGCTCGAAGCATTTTCGGCCAACAAGGTCGACGCGGTCATGGTGACCAACGGTGACGCGCTCGTCTCGGGGGCCAGCGGCGCGAAGAGCAAGATGATCTTGCTCACCGATTACAGCAACGGAAACGACAAGATCATCGCCAAGCCGGGCATCGGCAGCTTCAAGGACCTGAAAGGAAAGAAGGTCGGGCTCGAGCTCACGCTCGTGGAGCATCTTCTCTTTCTGAAGGCGTGCGAGAAGAACGGAATGAAGGCGAGCGACGTTCAGCTCGTCAACTTTGCGACGAACGAAACGCCCCAAGCCTTGAGCTCCGGTCAAATGGCCGCGATCGCCGCGTGGTATCCGGTCTCTGGTCAGGCGCTCCGCGCCGTCCCTGGCGCCAAAGCGATCTTCTCGAGCGCCGACGTGCCAGGGCTCATTTACGACACGGTCGCGGTCAATCCGAGCAGCCTGGCCCAGCGCCACGACGACTGGGTGAAATTCGTGAAGGTTTGGTACAAGATTTCCGATTACGTCCGCGACCCGAAGACGCAGGCGGACGCGGTCGCCATCATGGCCGCCAAAGTCGGCGTGAAGCCCGAGGAGTACGCGGCGGCGATGCCGGGCACGTACCTTCTCTCGGTCGACGAGGCGAAAAAGCGGTACGCGAAAGGCCCGGGGCTCGACTCGGTCTACGGCTCGACTCAGGTCGCGAACGACTTCAACGTCGCGAACAAGGTCTACAAAGAAGCCCAGTCGGTGGACGACTACCTCGATCCCAGCATCGTGACGTCGATGTGATTCATGGCGCAATCGGCCCGGACCAAGCGCACACCCTGGCTGGCCGTTCACGGGGAGGTCTCTCCGCGACGCAGCCGGGGGCTCGCCGTGCTGTCTTTCGTCTTGCCGCTCGCGATCTGGAGCGTCGTTTCCTACGTGCCGTTCGTTTGGCACCCCGTGGTCCGCGTGAGCGAGCCGGGCTCGGTGTCCTATTTTCAACGGGGGATGTTGGTCGAGCGAGAAGTCTTCGCCGCCGAGAATCGAATGGCGCAGCAAGAGGGCCGCGCGCCTGCCGACGGCACGAGAGCCAACCCGATTCACTTGCCCGCGCCGCACGAGGTCGCGCGGGCTCTTGTCACCGCGTTCCGGACACCTCCGCGGCTCCCCTCGGAGCCGTGGCTCCACGAGAGCCTCTGGCACAGCCTCCAGGTGATCTTCTGGGGCTTCTTCCTATCGTCTCTCGTGGGTGTCCCGCTCGGGGTTCTTTGTGGGACTTTTCCTTTTTTCTCGAAGCTGTCGGAGCCCTTCCTCGAGTTTTTTCGGTACTTGCCGGCCCCGGCGTTCGGCGCTCTCGCCGTGGCCGTCCTCGGGATCTACGACGCGCCCAAGGTCGCGATCATTTTCATAGGGACGTTTTTCCAGCAGGTGCTCATCGTCGCGAACACCACGCGCAAGCTGGATCCCGCGCTCATCGAGGCCGCCCAGACGCTGGGCGCCACTCGGCGGCAACTGCTCTTCCGGGTGGTGGTCCCCGGTATCGTCGTCGACTTGTACACGGACATGCGCATCTTGCTTGGTTGGGCGTGGACTTACCTGATCGTCGCGGAGCTCGTCGGAACGACGTCGGGAATCACCTATTTCATCAACCAGCAGGCGCGTTATCGCAATTACGAAAACGTCTATGCCGCCATCGTGATCATCGGCCTCATTGGTCTTTGCTCCGACGTCGCCCTCGCCGCGCTCGGACGCTGGCTATTTCCGTGGCGTGGCGAACGACGCGCGAGCTCGACTCTCGCTCTCCTGCGGCGCGTGTTTGGGGCGCGAAAGGCTGAACGAGCGAGCGCCGCCACCCAGCTGGCGTGACGATGCCGCTCCACGCGCTCCTTCCGGAGACTGCCGACCATCGCGAGCAATCGCCTTCGGTCCGGGAGCGTTTCGAGCGCCTGTACGAGCGCCCGACGCTCCTCGAGGTGGATCGTCTCGGCCGTGAGTTCGAGACCGACGCGGGTCGGGTGGTCGCGCTCGATGGCATCTCCTTCCGCGCGTACCGGAGAGAGCTCATCTGCCTCGTCGGGTCGTCGGGATGCGGAAAATCCACGCTCATTCGCATCCTGGCGGGCCTCGACGCGCCGACGTCCGGCCGCCTTCTGCTCGACGGGCAAGAAGTGCGCGGCCCGGGCCGCGATCGCGGTATGGTTTTTCAGAGTTACACGCTCTTCCCATGGCGGACCGTCCTCGAGAACGTTCGATTCGGGCTCGAGCTCGACGGCCATCCCCGCCGGCGGGCGGAGGCGGAGGCGCGGGAGTGGATCGAGCTCGTCGGTCTCTCTCGCTTTTCGGGCTCCTACCCGTACCAGCTCTCGGGCGGAATGAAACAGCGCGTCGCCATTGCGCGCGCGCTCGCGAATCATCCGCGGATTCTGCTGATGGACGAGCCTTTCGGTGCGCTCGACGCGCAGACGAGGGGCCAGATGCAGTCGTACCTCCTGCAGATTTGGCGGCAAGTCGACGTCACGATCGTTTTCGTCACGCACGACCTCGAAGAGGCGATCTACCTCGCGGATCGCGTCGTCGTCCTGGGCCCTCACCCCGGGCGAATCCTCGATACGGTGGAGGTCCCCGTCCCCCGACCGCGCGACCCGTGGCAGTTTTCGTCGGCCCCTTTCGTGGCGACGAAGCGGTACCTGGAGAGCCTCATTCATGGGCAGCCCAGAATGAACGTCGACGTGCTGCCGAAGTTCCGCCACAACCAGCCCGACGATGACGTCCTGTGACCCGCGAGCGACGGACGACGGGCATGCCTGAAAGGCACGCGGGGGTCTACCTTCGCGAGGAGCTCGCGGGGGGCTCCAACTGGTCGCACGTGCTCGAGCGCCACGACGTGCTGCGGCTCACCGATCTTCGGGGGGGCGCGAACGTCAGCGCGCTGTTCTTCAACGCGGATCTTCCCCTCGAGCGCTACAACATGCCGGACACGCTCAAGGCGCAGTACACCGCCTATCTGACGCGCTGTCGGGTGCTCTTGTCCGACATGGGGCGGGTCCTCTGCTCGATCGTCGAAGACACGTGCGGGTGGCACGACACCCTTTGCGGTCACTCCAACGCGGCGCTCGTCGAGGCGCGCTTCGGGCGCAAGCGCTATCAAGAAGCGCGGAACGACTTTTACCGGAATGCGCATGACAACTTCTTGGTCGAGCTCGGCAAATGGGGGCTCGGGGCGCAGGACCTGGTGCCGAACGTCAATTTTTTCAGCAAGGTCGTCGCCGACGGAGAGGGCCAGCTCTCGTTCGTCACGGGTCATTCGACGATCGGCGACCACGTCGATCTGCGGGCGGAGATGAACGTGCTGGTGGTGCTGACGGCGAATCCTCACCCGCTCGATCCGGCCAAAGAGTACTCGCCGAGACCCGTCGAGGTGACCGTGTCGCGCGGCGAGGCGCCTGGGGTCGACGACCCGTGTCGCTCGTCGCGCGCCGAGGCGACGCGCGCATTCGAGAACACCGAGCGCTACTTTCATTGAGGTGACCGTGGCCGCCCCTCTCGTCGAAAGCTCCTTGGACGCGGCGCGGGCCGCGCGGAGCGAAGTGATCCCCGCCGGCGAGCCTTGGCTCGCGACGATCGAGCGAGGGCAAGTGCTGCGCATCGTCGATCTGGAGGGCAATCAAGCGGTCGATACGCTCTTTTTCAGAGCGTCCGACCCGCGCGAGCGGTACAGCGCCGTCGACACGATTCGCGCGCAGGGCGGCTTGTATCTGACGACCGGGTCCGTTCTGTTGTCGACCGCGGCGGCTCCGATGCTGACGATCGTCGCCGACACGTGCGGCCGTCACGACACGATAGGTGGGGCCTGTTCGGCGGAGAGCAATACGGTCCGATACGGCCACCACACGAGGGCCATGCACAATTGCCGCGACAGCTTCTTGCTGACGGCGGCCCGGTCGCGCCTTCCGCTCTCGAAGCGAGACCTGACCGCGAACATCAATTTTTTCATGAACGTCCCGGTCTCGCCCGACGGCGCATTGACCTTCGCCGACGGGATTTCTTCGGGAGGAAAATACGTCGAGCTCCGCGCCGACGACGACGTCTTGTGTCTCATCTCGAATTGTCCGCAGCTCAACAATCCGTGCAACGCGTACAACCCGACCCCGATCCGCGTCCTCGTGTGGGAGGCCGTCTGACGCGCGATGTTCCACAAGGTACTCGTCGCCAATCGAGGCGAAATCGCTTGCCGCATCCTCCGCACGCTGAAAAAGATGGGGATAGCCAGCGTCGCCGTGCATTCGGAGGCCGACGCTTTCGCCCGCCACGTCAGGGAGGCCGACGAGGCGGCTTTCATCGGCGGCGCCCGTCCGTTGGACAGCTACTTGCGCGCCGACCGCATCCTCGACGCGGCCGCCCGCGCGGGGGCGCAGGCGATTCACCCCGGGTACGGTTTTCTGAGCGAGCGAGCCGACTTCGCGCGCCAATGTGAAGACGCTGGAATTCGGTTCATCGGCCCGACGTCGGATCAGATACGCGCCTTCGGCCTCAAGCACCGAGCCCGCGAGATCGCGGCCGAGCATGGCGTGCCGCTCCTACCGGGCAGCGCCCTCCTGGCGGACGCGAGCGACGCCCTCGTCCACGCCGCCCGGATCGGATATCCGGTCATCCTCAAGAGCACCGCAGGAGGGGGAGGCATCGGTCTTCGGGTCTGTCGCGACGACTCGGAGCTGCTCGGGGCGTTCGAGTCGGTGGAGCGCCTGGGGCGCGCGAATTTCGGCGATTCGGGGGCCTACCTCGAGAGGTTCGTCGAACGGGCGCGGCACATCGAAGTGCAGATGTTCGGCGACGGCCGCGGCGACGTCGTGGTGCTCGGCGAGCGCGATTGCTCGGTTCAACGAAGAAATCAGAAGGTCATCGAGGAGACGCCTGCTCCGGGCCTCACCGACCGCACGCGCGCGGCGCTCTTCGACGCGACGCTGCGGCTGGGTCGCGCCGTTCGCTACCGGTCGGCAGGAACCGTCGAGTTCGTGGTCGACGCCTCGACGCAAGAATTTTACTTCCTCGAGGTCAATACCCGCCTGCAAGTGGAGCACGGAATCACCGAAGCCGTGACCGGCATCGACCTCGTCGAGTGGATGGTGCTCGAGGCGGCGTCGCTCTTCCGCGTGCCGACCGTGACGCCGCGCGGGGCCGCCATCGAGGTCCGCGTGTATGCGGAAGATCCGGCGAAGGGGTATCGGCCGTGCACGGGAACGTTGACGGAGGTGTCGTTCGATCCGGCGGTCCGCGTGGACTCGTGGGTAGAGCCGGGAACGGAGATCTCTCCTCATTACGATCCCTTGCTCGCCAAGATCATCGCGGTGGGACTTGATCGAGCCGAAGCCCTCGCGGCGCTCGAGCGGTCGCTCGGCGTGACGCGGATCGCCGGGCTCGAAACGAACCTCCCGTATTTGCGCCAAGTGATCGCGGCACCGGCTTTTCGGGCGGGCGGGGTGACGACGAGCTTTCTCCAAGACGTCGAATACCGATCGTCCGCCATCGACGTCGTCGACGGGGGAACGCAGACCACAGTCCAGGATTTGCCCGGCCGCATCGGGCTCTGGGCGGTCGGCGTGCCGTCGTCGGGGCCCATGGACGACTTGGCCTTCGCCGTAGCCAACCGGGTCGTCGGAAACAGCGAGACGGCGGCCGCGCTCGAGATGACACTGGGCGGCCCAACGCTGCGCTTTCGCGCGGAGACCGTTTTTGCGTTGGCGGGGGCTCGAATGAGGGCGCAGCTCGACGGAGCGCCGGTGCTTCCGCTCGAGCCGGTGACGGCTCCTGCCGGCAGCGAGCTCCGGCTCACTTCCATCGACGGCGCCGGCTGCCGCTGCTACCTCGCGGTGCGGGGCGGAATCGAGGTCCCCGATTACTTGGGGTCCAAGTCGACGTTCATGCTCGGTCGCTTCGGGGGGCACGGGGGCCGCGCGCTCCGTGCGGGCGACGTGCTCCCCGTCGGTCCGGCCGGCCGGCCGTCGGAGCGGGGACGGAGCGTCGAGCCTTCGATGCGGGCGGGGTATCCGGAGATCTGGGAGCTAGGTGTCGTCGACGGACCTCACGGGGCACCCGACTTCTTCACCCAGAACGACATCGAGGCGCTCTACGCCGCCACCTGGCGCGTGCATTACAACTCCGATCGCACGGGCGTGCGACTCGTCGGCCCGAAGCCGGAGTGGGCGCGACGTGACGGCGGCGAAGCCGGCCTCCACCCGTCCAACATTCACGACAACGCGTACGCCATTGGCGCCGTGGACTACACGGGGGACATGCCCGTCCTTCTCGGGCCCGACGGGCCGAGCCTCGGCGGCTTCGTCTGCCCGGTCACCGTCGTGCGGGCAGAGCGTTGGAAGATCGGCCAGCTGAAAGCGGGTGACCAGGTTCGCTTCGTACGCCTCACGGACGACGAGGCCGACACGCTGAGGTCACTTCGAGCGTCGACAACGCCTTCGTCGCCAGGGGCACTAGCGCCGCGCCCGACCGAGGGCGCGTCAGCGATCTTGGACACGCTCGCCGCAGAGGAGGTCGGCGAGCAGGTCGTCTACCGGCGCGACGGTGACGACTACCTCTTGGTCGAGTACGGGCCGCCCGTCCTCGATCTGGGGCTCCGGCTCCGCGCGCACGCCCTCATGGTGGCGCTCGACGGCCGGCGGGAGCCGGGGATCATCAATCTGACCCCAGGCATCCGCTCGCTCCAGATCCATTACGACCCGATGACCCTTCCGACGCGGCGGCTACTTGCGCTCTTGCGGGGCGTCGAACGCGACTTGCCTCGTCTCGATGAAATCCAGATTCCTACACGGATCGTCCACCTGCCGCTCTCGTGGGAAGACCCGGCAACGCTTCTCGCGATCGAGAAGTACATGCGGTCGGTTCGGAGCGATGCGCCGTGGTGTCCGAGCAACATCGAATTCATCCGACGAATGAACGGGCTTCCCAGCGTGGACGACGTCCGGCGCATCGTCTTCGAGGCCCAGTACCTCGTGCTCGGCCTCGGCGACGTCTACCTCGGCGCGCCGGTGGCGACGCCACTCGATCCGCGGCATCGACTCGTCACCACCAAGTACAACCCGGCGCGGACATGGACACCCGAGAACGCCGTAGGAATCGGGGGCGCTTACCTTTGCATTTATGGAATGGAGGGCCCGGGGGATACCAGTTCGTCGGCCGGACGCTGCAGATGTGGAACACGTATCGGCAGACTGCCGATTTTCGCGACGGCAAGCCGTACCTTCTCCGGTTCTTCGACGAGATCCGATTCGAGCCGGTCACGGCGGAAGAGCTCACGGCGCTCCGTCAGGCCTTCCCGTACGGGAAGGCCCCCATCCGTATCGAAGAGAGTGTCTTTCGCTACGGCGCCTACCGGGCGAGCCTCTCCGAGAACGCCGCCGCGATCGCGGCCTTCAAGAGCGGGCAGCAGCGCGCCTTCGAGGCGGAGCGCGAACGGTGGCGCGCGGCGGGGCAAGACGTCGTCCCCGACGCGTCGCCGCCTGCGCAGGAAGACGCGAAGCCCCTCGTGATTCCAGACGGATGCTCCGCCGTCTCGAGCCCGATGGCCGGGAGCGTCTGGAGGCTCGCGACCGAGGTCGGTCGGTCGGTGGAAGCCGGCGATCCGATCCTCGTGATCGAGGCCATGAAGACCGAGATCGCCGTCTCCGCCACTCGCGCCGGGGTCGTGAAGGCCCTCCTCGTCGGCGCCGGGACGAGCGTCGCGGCGGGCGAAGTCATCGCCCTCGTCGAGGACGCGCTCGCGCTTGCGAAAGGGTGAGCAGCGGTCACCTCCCGACGAGAAAGGCGAGGAGGCGTTCGATGCGCTTTCCGTACGGGGGACGCAGGAGCCCCGTCGCGTTGAACCGTGCTTGACGGAACACCGCCTTCTTCTTGGTGAACGTCTCGAAGCCCTCGCGGGCGTGGTAGTGCCCCATTCCGCTCGAGCCCACTCCGCCGAACGGCAAGTCGTCCTGAGCGATGTGAAACATCGTGTCGTTGATCGTCACGCCGCCGGACATCGTCTCTGCGAGGACGCGCTCGATGGCTGCTCGGTCGTGGCTGAAAAAATAGAGCGCGAGGGGTCGCGGCCGGTCGTTCACGAACGCAACGGCCTCGGCGAGCGCGTCGTAAGTGACCACCGGCAAGATGGGACCGAATATTTCTTCCTGTAGGACACGCATCTCGGCGGTCGGGCCGAGGACGAGGGTCGGGACGAACTTTCGCGACCCTTGGAGGGGCTCCGCCGCAGGGCTCAGCTCCACCACCTGCGCCCCCCGCGCTCGCGCGTCGTCGACGAGCTCTTTCAATCGGGCATGGTGCTCGTCGTTCACGATGGACGTGTAGTCGGGATTGGCGGCCAGCGACGGGTACATCTCGTCGACCGACTCTTTGAACGCTTGCACGAGCTCATCGCGGGCGGCCTCTTGGACCATCACGTAGTCTGGCGCGATACACGTTTGCCCGGCGCTGAACAGCTTTCCGCTCATGATGCGCTGCGCCGCCAGACGAAGCGAAAAACCGGCGCCGACGATGGCTGGCGATTTGCCACCCAGCTCGAGCGTCAGGGGAACGAGATTTTCGCTCGCGGCGCGCATCACCAGCTTCCCGACGCGCGTCGATCCGGTGAAGACCAGGTGGTCGAACGGCAGGCGCGAAAAGGCTTCGCCCACCTCCGGGCCTCCGGTGAAGACCGCTACTTCGTCCTCCGCGAAGGTGTCCGCGATCAAGCCGCGGAGCCATTCGGCCGTCTGGGGGACGAGCTCGCTGGGCTTGATCATCGCACGGTTGCCCGCCGCGAGGGCTCCGACGAGAGGCGAAAGCGCGAGCAGGACGGGGTAGTTCCACGGTGCGATGATCCCGACGACGCCCAGCGGCTGCGCGAGAACTTCCGCGCGCGCGGGCAAGAACACCCAAGGCACCTCGCGTTCGTCCTTCTCCATCCAGTCGCGCAGGTGTGCTCTCGCATGGTTGATCGCACCGAGCAGGAGAAAGACCTCCGCCAACAGGCTCTCGTGCGTCGAACGATTGCCGAAGTCGCTGGAGATGGCCGAGGCCATCTCCCCTTTGCGCGAACGCACGGCTCGCTCGAGCCTGTCGAGACGAAGGACGCGCTCTTCGTAGCTCGGCGCTCCGCTCTTTCGTTGCGCGTCTTGCATCCGCCGCAGCGCAGCGCGCAAGGAGCTCGCCACGGAGGCGGTCGCGCTCGGAGATTGGGCGGCAACCTGCATGTGCTCTCCTCTCGTCCCGGCCTCGAGGGACGCGAGGGCAGACGCTACCAACAAAACGAAGGCGTTGCGATCCCGCACACGAAGACCTGCCACGAAGTCGGCGCGGTGGCTTATAGTCAGTGCGCCGAGCGCGTGCCCCGCGCTCCCACGGCCGGTGACCGTCGCGCATGGAATGGCCCTACGAGATTCAGAGGTGCCGTCCACGCCGACGAGGACCAGCTCCTCGAGGTCGCGCGCCATTTGAACAGCGTCAATCTGCCGGCCGATCGGCAGGAGATTCGAGGCATCTTGGAGCTCGCCCAGCAGAGCTTTGCCGGTGCCGTCAAAGACCCGCGCCGGCGTGAGTACGTCTTCGTGCTCGTGGACACGGAGAGTCGCCGCCTGGTCGGCACCTCGATGATCCTCGGGCAGCTGGGACGCCGCGATGCCGCGTACATCTACGTCGACGTCTTCGAGGAGGAGCGTTACTCCGCGACTCTGGACAAGCACTTTCGTCACGTCGTGCTGAAGATCGGCTACTCGTACAACGGGCCCACCGAAATCGGAGGCCTCATCGTTCGCCCGGAGTACCGAAAGACGCGGTCCCGGCTCGGGCTCATGATTTCGTACGTGCGCTTTCTATTCATCAAGATGCACCGCGAGTGGTTCAGAGACGAGGTCATCGCGGAGCTCCTTCCCCCGCTCGAGCCCGATGGGACGTCGCACCTTTGGGACGCGTTCGGCCGTAGGTTCACCGAGATGACGTACGCGGAGGCCGATCGCCTGTCGAAAAAGAACAAGGAGTTCGTCAAAGGGCTCTTTCCGGATGGCGCCATCTACGCGTCGCTCCTGCCGCATCAGGCGCAGGAGGTCATCGGGAAGGTCGGCGCGCAGGCGAAGGGCGTCGAAAAGATGCTTCGGCGCATTGGCTTTCGTTACGCGGAGCGCGTCGACCCTTTCGATGGCGGGCCGCACTTCACCGCTCCGACCGACGAGGTCACGCTCGTCCGGCGGGCGCATCAGGCGCGCGTGACGAAGCTCGTAGCGAGCACGGGGGCGCCCGAAAGGCGGACGGCTCTCATCGCTGTCGAGTCGAGCGAGCCGCCGTTCTTTCGGAGCGTGCTCACGCCCTGGCGCGGCGACGAGGACTCCGGCACGGCCGAGATCGGCCACGACGCCGCCGAGCGCATGGGGATCGCGGAGGGCGACTCCGTCTGGCTCTTGCCTCTCGAGTGACGGCCGAGCGGGTTGTGGCATCCTCGTCCCCGTGTTTCCGTGACCACCAGGCGAGCCAGCGCGAGGCCAGACCATGAGCCCAGGAGATGCGAGGTCATCGACCTCCGGACGGCGGACGGCTGGTCGTTGCGTGCAGACGTCCATGAGCCCGGCGCGCGACCGGACCACCCGCGCGGCGTCGCGGTCCTCGCCCACGGCACGATGGCGCGTCGCGCGGCCTTCGATCGGCCCGCGGGCCATGGCGTCGTGCACTGGCTCGTAGAGCACGGTTGGCGTGTCGTCGCGTTCGATTTCCGCGGTCACGGCGACAGCGGTCCAGCTGCCCACGAGGGCGGGAGCTACACGTACGACGACCTGGTCGCGCGGGATCTCCCACGGTCCATGCCTTCGCGCGCTCGCGTCTGCGGCGCGGGCGACCCGTGGTTCTCGTCGGCCATTCTCTGGGCGGGCACGTGGCGCTCGCGGCGCAAGGGACGGGGCTCGTCGCGTTCGACGGAATCGTGCTCGTCGCGGCGAACGTCTGGCTCCGCGAGCTCGAGCCCTCGCCGGCTCGGTGGCTCGTCAAGCGAGCAGCGCTCTCGGCCGCCCTCGCGCTGTCCGGCCGCCTGGGGCGGTTTCCGGCGCGGGCGCTGGGCCTAGGCACCGACGACGAGTGCGCGTCTTGCTTGGCGGACATCGCGCGGTACGCACAGACCGGCGCCTGGACGAGCTCCGACGGAGGAACGGACTATTTCGCGTCACTGGCGCGCGTACGCGTCCCATTGCTCCAGGTCGTGAGCGAGGGGGACCTCCTGGCGTGCGTCCCGGAGTGCGCCGAGCGATTCATTCGGCCGTGCGGAGGTCCGAGCGAGACGGTTCGCGTCACCCGCAGCGACGACGGCGGGAAAGCGCCCGACCACGACGGCCTCGTGACGAGCGAGAACGCGCGGGCCGCGTGGCAATCGATCGAGAGCTGGATGCGTCGCGTCCCCGTCATCAAGTAGAGCCCGCGCAGAAATTTCGCCAACAAACGTGCCCGTGCCCGTCTGACTCCGTTGCGTACGGGCACGGGGGGTCAGCACGACGAGTGACCCGGCGTAGGGAAGATCTTGCCGGGGTTGAGAAGGCCTTTCGGGTCGAAGACCCGCTTGATGTCGCGCTGGAGCGCGATCAACTCGGCGCTCTGCTCGAGGGGCAAGTATTGCGCCTTCGAAACGCCTATCCCGTGCTCGCCGGTCAGCGTCCCGCCCAGCTCCACGGTCGCGCGCATCAGCATTTCGATGGCGCGGTCTACCGAGGGCCGCTCGGAGTCGTCGTTCCACAGGAAATTCACGTGAAGGTTTCCGTCGCCGGCGTGGCCGTACGCGAGATGGCGGACACCGGTGAGCACGCCTATTTCGTCCGTCCGCGCAAGCAGATCGGCCACGCGCGTCCGCGGAACGACCACGTCCTCGCTCAGCTTGTGGCGCGCAAGCTTGCGCGTCGCTCGAGACAGCGAGCGGCGGGCCGACCACAAGCGATCGCGCTCGGCCGCGCTCTGCGCGACGAGGACGTCGACGGACCCGGGGAAAGCGCTCGCCACCTCGCCGACGCGCTCGAGCGCGGTGTTGGCCATTTCGCCGTCCACCTCGACGAGGAGCATCGCATTGGCGCGCACGTCCACCGAGACGCCCGCCGCGCGCACGGCCCCGAGGGTGGCCTCGTCGAGGATTTCGAGGCAACGCGGCACGATACCAGCTGCCACGATGGCCCCCACCGCGCCAGCCGCGGCCCTGACGTCGGAGAAGAGAGCGAGCAGCGTCCCAATCGACGGTGGGTTGGGCATCAGGCGCAGCGTCGCCTCGGTAAACACCGCGAGCGTCCCCTCGCTGCCGACGAGCAGCGCGGTGACGTCGTAGCCGGTCACCCCCTTGACCGTACGCTTGCCCGTCCGAAGAACACGCCCTCCCATGAGACACGCTTGGAGCCCCAACACCCAGTCGCGCGTCACTCCGTACTTGAAGGCGCGAGGTCCGCCGGCGTTCGTTCCCAGATTGCCCCCGAGCCTGCAGCTCTCGGCGGAATTGGGATCCGGAGCATAAAAGAGGTTCTCGCGCTCGACGGCGGCATGAAGCTCGCCCGTGACGACGCCCGGCTCGACGACGGCGATAAGATTGGCCCGATCGATATCCTTCACGCGCGCGAGCCCGTGCGTCGCGAGGACGATACCGCCCGCGACGGGTACTGCCCCGCCCGTCCGTCCCGTGCCGCCCGCGCGCGGCGTCACCGGCACGTCGCACGCTTCGGCGATCGCCAGCGTGATGGAGACATCGTCCGCCGACGCCGCGAGGACCACCGCGTCCGGCGGGAGACCGCCCACGTCGCTGTCGTCGGCCGCGTAGGCGGCGCACGCGTCGGCACCCGTCAGGACCTTCGACGGACCGAGCCGGCGCTCGAGCTCGAGCTTCGCGCGATCGATCGATGCGCGGCTTGGAAGCGTTACCTCCGGCGCGCGAAGCAGCACGGTATCGAGCGTAGCGCGCGTGGCCACCGGCGCCACGGGGGTGCCGCGGGCGCTCGTCGCGATCGCCCTACGGAGCTCAGAGGCGAACGTCGACGTACACGTTTCGGCGAAGCTCCTGGAGCCACTGCTTGCGGGCGCGCTCGAGCGACTCGAGGAGCGCGCGCTGCATCATGTCACTCTTGACGTCGTCGAACTCGGGCACCTTGGCCTGGCCGAGCGGCATCAAGATGACGATGGCCTCTTCGGCACCTTGGCCACCCATGCGCACGACGAGGGGCTCCGACACGTCGCCGGCCTTCGTCGCGCGCACGGCCTCCTGAATCGCCGGCAGGAGACTCGCGAACGGTTGCGGACCGCGCGAGCCGCAGGAACCGCGCGTCCCCACGTCTTCCGTGTACTGGGAGATGAGCTCGCGAAAATCGGCGCCCGCCCGCACCTTCGACGCGAGATTCTTGCGCGAGTGCCATGCGCGCGTCGAATTGCGGGCGGGTCGCCTGCGGCCCGACGCGCAACGCCAGGACGCGCACGTCGACCGGCTCCTGCTCCTTCGTCTCGCGCGCCCAATGCTGGTAGGCCGCGCGCGCGTCTTCGTCCGTCACGTGGAGGCGAGGCCGCACCCGGAGCTCGATGAGCTTGCCCTCGATGATTTGCCGACGGATCTCGTCGCGGAAGTCCTGCTCGGTGAGGCCCCGCCGGCGGACCTCCGCGAGCACCTCTTGCTGGGTCACGGTGCGCCCTTGTTGCTGCTGCGCCTGGGTGGCGATGTTCGCGATTCCCCGGTCGATTTCATCGCTCGAAATCGTGATGTGCGCTTTGTCCGCCTGTTGCTCCTCCAGCCGGTCGTCGATCATGCGCTCGAGCAACTCGCGGTACATCTCCTGCTCTTGAACGCTGACGACATTCGCGTCGTGCGTCTGCGTGCGGATCTGCACGCGTGTCGGCGCGGCGCGGTGCAAGACGTCGGTCCAGAGGACCGGGCGCTCGCCGACGACGGCCACGACGCGCTCGACGATGGTCGCGCGCGCGGGCGC
The DNA here is from genome assembly GCA_963787925.1 of uncultured delta proteobacterium. GTDB lineage: Bacteria > Myxococcota_A > Polyangia > Polyangiales > Polyangiaceae > Palsa-1150. The sequence goes on along the minus strand of CAWBEN010000009.1, from coordinate 3,840 downwards.
CGCAGCGATGACCAAGGCGCCGCCGACGAGAACCCGGAGAACGATTTTCGGAGGCATCACGGCCAGCTCTTGTAACACGACCGCGTGTAACACGGCCCGCGCGCGTGCGGTCGCCGTGGCACCGCCGCGGCAACCTGCCCCGCCCGTCTCAGCGCTTGCTGTACTGGAACCGCTTGCGCGCGCCGGGCTGTCCGTACTTCTTGCGCTCCTTCTTCCGAGCGTCGCGGGTCAAAAAGCCCGCACGCTTCAGCGCGCCGCGCTTTTCGGGATCGAAGATGCAGAGCGCCCGTGCGATGCCGTGCCGCATCGCCTCGGCCTGGGCGCTCTTTCCGCCACCCTGGCAAGTCGCCCAGATGTCGAACTGGTCGTTGGCCTCGATGAGCTCGAGGCCCTGGCGCAGCACCATCCGCGACGTCTCGCGTTCGAAGTACGCGTCGCAAGCCACCCCGTTCACTTGAATGGTTCCAGCGCCGGGCTTGAGCCAGACTCGCGCGATGGCGGTCTTTCGCTTGCCCGTGGCATACGTGCGGTTGTCGGTCGTGGCCATTCTGGGGTCCTGAGATTCCTACTTGCTGGGCAGGGGCTGGGGCTTCTGGGCGGCGTGCGGGTGGTCGGGCGTCGCGTAGACCTTGAGCTTGGTAAACATCTGGCGGCCGAGCACGCCCTTCGGCAACATCCCACGCACGGCCTTTTCCATGGGGAAGGTCGCCTTGCGGGCGAGCAGATCGCGGTAGCTCTCAGCGCGGAAGCCGCCCGGAATCCCCGAGTGATGATAGAAAAATTTCTTGTCGAGCTTGTTGCCGGTGAGCAGAATCTTGTCCGCGTTCACCACCACGACGAAATCGCCGGTGTCCTCGTGGGGCGTGTACTCGGGCTTGTGCTTGCCGCGGAGCACGCTGGCGACCTCGCTAGCGAGCCGGCCGAGGGGCTTACCGGCCGCGTCGACGACCCACCAAGCGCGTGACGACTGGGCGGCGGCCTTCGTCATCACATAGGTACTCTGCGTACTTTGACGGGCCCGGGGGCGAGGCTGCGACTCCGTGGAGGGCATGACGAAAGGGACCTTTTTCTCTTTGCTTCTCTTTGCTTCGCGGGTTTTGCTCGCCAGCCCGCAGAAAAGGGCACACAACGGAGGCGCGCGGGGCCGGGGAAGCTACGTGCCGGGGTCTGTGCTGTCAAGGCAAGTCGGTCCGCACCGACCTGCCGACCCGTAGCGCCTACCGCGAGGCGCAGCACCTTCTAGCACGGCCTAGCACGGCAATCCGCCCCGCCGCAGGGATCCCGCCTCGACCTCCGCTACCGGCTCACGAAGCGAGCCGACACGTAACGCGCCATGGTCGCAGTCACAAGGGCACAGTCGCGAGGGCACAGTCACAGAAGACGGGCGGAGGAGCACGCCTGCCACAAGGCGCGCCGAAGGGGACGCCGTTCATGGCCCTTTTTGCCTCCTCGCCGTTGGCCTTTTTTTTGCCGATACGAGCCCCGGGCCGCATGGGGGAGGTGCCCCACAGCCGGGCCCTCTCCGACGTTCCTCCCGCCGCCATGCCTCGCCCCACTCGACCCGCGCCGGCGCCGAAATCGGGCGCGCACCGCCCGACGAGCCAGAGCACGCGGTCCGTGACGGGCCAGAAGGCGCAGACCAGGCCGACGTCGCCGGATGCCGAAGGGGTCGCCGCACCGCTCCAGCCGGACCTACGGTCACCGCGTGAACGGGCGGGCGGGCAGGACATGTGCCCTCGATGCCGACAGAGCCCGCGCGCGGCCTCGAGCTTTTACACGCTCCTCGAGCTTTCCCGGGAGCTGACGCTCCTGCACCGCGACGGGGCGGTCTTGCGCGCCAACGGCGCGGTCGCGCGTGCGCTCGGGCTGCGATCGAGCGACGAGCTCGTGGGCAGGCCACTTCACGAGCTCTTTCACGCGGAAGACGGCCCCGGCGTGGCGCTCCGCTCGAGCGCGTCCGACGCCGGGGCGACGCGCGAGACCTTTCGCCTCCGCTGGCATCTCGGAGGGGGCGGTTACCGGACGACGGAGGCGGTCGGGGCGTCCGTCGAGGTCGAGGGGGGCCCCCGCGCTCGTGTTGGCCGCGCAGGACGTCTCCGGTCGGCTCGAGCTTCTACGGCAGCTGCTGCCGGCCGATCGGATGGCCGCGCTCGGGACACTTTCCGCGGGCGTCGCGCACGAGATCAACGATCCGCTGACGTACCTCCTCGTGAACCTCGACCATGTCCTCAGGCGATTGCGCGCGGCCACGGCGAGCGACGACCCCGCGGCAGACCTCGTCGCGGACGGCACCGGCGGACTATCGGGCCTCGTGAAGTCGCTCCAGCATGCCGTCGACGGAGCCAATCGCGTTCGCCAGATCGTGGACGATTTGTCGACCTTTTCGCAAGGCAGCGTCGACCAGCGCGGCGTGACCGACGTACGCGGGTTGGTCGAAAGCGCGGTTCAGATGGCCTCTCACGAAATTCGCCACCGGGCCCGTCTCGTCAAGAACCTCGGAGAGGTGCCGCCGGTCGACGCGAACGAGGCGCGGCTCGGGCAGGTCTTTCTCAACTTGCTCGTCAACGCGGCGCAAGCCATCCCGGAGGGGCAGGCGGATGAGCACGAAATCCGGGTCAGCTCGCGCACGGACGAGCGAGGCAACGCGGTCGTCGAGGTGAGTGACACCGGAACCGGGATCGATCCCGAGAACCTGCCGCGCATCTTCGACCCTTTTTTCACGACCAAGGGCGACGGTGGGACGGGGCTCGGTCTCTCCATCTCGCACGGAACCATCAAGGCGCTCGGCGGCGACATTGGTGCGACGAGCCAGCCCGGAGGCGGCAGTGCGTTCCGCGTCGTCCTTCCTCCGGCGAAGACCTGGCGCGGCGCGGTGCCTGGCAGCGATTTACGAGCGCCGCCTCGACGGCGTGTCCTCGTCATCGACGACGAGCCGCTGGTCGGCGAAGCGATCGCGCGGGCGCTGTCGGACGAGAGCGAGGTGGCCGTCGTGACGGACGCGCAACAAGCCCTCGCGCGCATCACCGCCGGCGAACGCTACGACGTGCTCCTCTGCGATCTCATGATGCCCGTCATGACGGGCATGGATCTCTACGCCGAAATCGTCGGGGCCTTCCCCGACCTCGCGGGACGCCTCGTGTTCATGACCGGCGGCGCGTTCACGGCGCGCGCGAGGGCCTTCCTCGAGAGCGTCGTCAACCAATGGCTCGAGAAGCCGCTCGACATGGGCAAGCTCCGGAGCCTCATCGCGCGCGCGGCTCGCGATTGACGGCCTCGCCCGCCATGCCGGCGGTCATCGACCCCGGCTCCCAAGCCGCCTCGTCGCAAGTGCCCGGCCAATTGAAGAGGAGCTCGTGCGGACGGAAGGCCGCCTTGTACTTCAGCGAGTCGCAGCCCTCCACGCGGTAGCCGAGGTAAACGTGGGCTCGACGGGTCGCGCGGGCGTCGTCGATGAGCGCGAGCACGTTGGACGTGCCGAGCGACAGGCGCGCGTACGCGGGGTCATGAAAGAAAAAAACCGCCGAGAGCGCGCGGGGAGTTTCATCGAACAGGCCGAGCCCCACCAGGCGGCCGCCGGCGTCGTCGTCGTAGAGCGCGGACTCGCGCGCCGCTGGGTGAGGCGACGCGAATTCGAGCGCGTACTTGCTGCGTGACTGGGGGTTCGGATCCCAGCCGCGAAGGCGCTCGCGGTCGGCGTGCCACTTCTCGTAGAGAGCGAGGCGCTCGGCGTCGACACGCGGCGTTCCGACGACGCGCCGCAGCCGACTTTGGTTTCGTGCCGCGCGCTGCTGGCTCTTGCTGGGCGCGAAGGACCGGACGACCACCCGAAGGCTCACGCAC
>CAWBEN010000008.1:0-6505 GCA_963787925.1 uncultured delta proteobacterium | reverse complement strand
CCTACGGAGGAGTGTCCGCGGATCAGGGAAAATTAGCGTTCGAGAGGGGAGCCGAGCAATGCCGCCCGTTCATCGGCTGCGGGGAGGCACCATAGCGCGCTCCTCGCTACGCAAAACCATACCCTCGCCGAGAACGACGTTGTAGTCCGCGGCAGAAGCCAGTTCCTTCGTGTGCGCGCAATAGGCGACCATTCGACGTCGAGAGAGCGAGCGAATTAGCTCGGCCAACTGCTCCACCGCCTCCGGGTCGAGGTTGGCATCCGGCTCGTCGAGGAGCAGCACCGGCCTTTGACTGCACAATGCGCGGGCAATCGCCACGCGCTGGCGCTGCCCCGACGAAAGCGTGTCGATTCGTACGTCAAGGATCTCGATGCCTGGACGACGCAACGTCGAAGGCAGCCCTACGTCTTCCAGTGCGCGCAACAGGACCGCGTCGTCGGCGTTTCCTGCCAGAAAGCGAATGGCGCCACGCACCGTCGCACGCGCCGGCAGATAGGGCTTCTGCGGAACGAACGCGATCAAGCTGCGCCACTCGTCCAGCCGCACGCTAGAAAGTGGAACTCCTCCGATGGTCACTGTTCCCGCAGTCGGCTCCGCGAGCCCAAGGACAAGATACAGGCACGTGCTCTTGCCCGATCCGTTGGCGCCCGCAAGCGTGAGCCGCGTCCCGCTACGCCAAGTGAATGTGACATCTCGCAGCGCCTCGACGCGATCGCCATGGGACTCGTATTGAAAGGAAACACGATCGAACACGACGTCTGCCGGCAGGCTCGGCAGTGGAGAATGTCTCGCCTTCGGCCGCTCCTCCTCGCACAGAATCCCGGCCACGACGCTGAGCCAGCGGTTCGCTCGCAAGAGTGAGTGGATGCCTTGGGCGACCGTGCCGAAAGCGGGCGCGATGCTCGCGAGCACGACGATCTCGCCGAACATCCCGTCAGCCGTTCCGAGCGCCCCGCGCCGCGTGGCCGCGACGAAGCCGACGGCAAGCCCGAGCGCGAGCAGCGGCGTTCGGCCGGCGATAGCGGAAACCGTCCCCAGCGACATCTCGCCGCGAAGCCAGCGCGACGTGAGTGCTCGCATGTTCTCGAGGAACGCACTCCGCTGGCCGGACGCAACGAGCTCGAGGCGCCCTTGCAAGGCGTCCGCCATTCGCTCGAGGACCTGCGTGCGAGCAGCCCACGCCGTCGTCGATGCACGCTCGAGGTACCGCCGCGACGAGAGCACGAGGACCGCCGCGAAAACGGCCGCCAGGAGAACCTCGGCGACGAGATGCGAGGGCTCAAGGAGGACCACCGCAACGGAAAGTCCAATCGACGCGAGCAGTGCTCCGACTAGACCGGGTAGGTCTTGAGCCAGCGACGTCGCCGCATAATAGACCGCCTGCCCAAGCTCAATTTCGTGCATCCTCCTCTGGAAGAACGTTCATCCGCAAAACATCCCCGTTCAGCAGGCCGTCGGCGACGCGGTCATAGAGGCGGGCCTCGGCGCGAGCGACCGCCATCCGCTGTGCGACACCGCGCGCGCTGAAGATCAGCGCAAGAACCAGCGACGCTTCGACTTTTTCCGCGACGCCTCGCTCGACGAACACCCACGCGGCGGCGACCGTCAGCACGCGCTCGAAGAATACCAGGGCCGCGACCGTCGCTCGCCAGCGCAGTGCCACGACATCCGACAACGCTCGCGACAGCTTGAACGCTTGGCGCAAGTGCATTGGGACGAGCATCGTAGCGATGGCCCCCACTTCAGCAGATATGGGCGAAATCGGCTATTTCAGCGCGGCGTCCGTGGTCGGACGGGTGGAGCGCCCGGGCAATTCAAGCGCGCGATCACGACTCCTGCCGGATCCGTCGAATGCAGGGGCTCTCCGTCGATTTCGACCCATGCGTGTGCGGTCAGCAGAGCGCTCTCGCGTCGCTCGACTCCGATGACGAGGCTCGCTCGGGGAGTTCGGGACGCAATGGCAAGGGAACGGCTCAAGCACGTTCCCCAGCGGAGCGAACCCGCAAGCCGACGAACTTCGTCTGCCGTCCGGAGCGGAGGGAGAAGCGCACCCACCCGAAGCGCGGCAGCGTGGGCGCGGCCGAACGGCAGACAGCGCAGGAAAGCGAGGCAAAGGCCGTGCAGGGCGGCGTCAATCATCGCCGTGGCCTCGCTCGTCAATCACGATGAGGCCCCGTGCGGCGAGCTCGCCAGTCAGCTCGACGAGATCCCTCAGCGCTTGCTCCAGACCAACATCGTACGCGGACGCAATCTCGCCTGCGACGTCTTCCGGCGTTCGTCCTTCCGCGAGGCCGTGCCAGAGGCGCGCGCCGACAGAGTCGAGGGCGAAGTACTCTCCGGCGGCCAGATCGATGATGACCAGATCGCCATCGAACTCGCGCGCCCGCGCCGAATCAGCGATCCGGGCGCGGGCGTGCGGGACAACGAGCGCTGGCTTCTTGTCTCCGTCGGACATACGCGGCTCGTCTAGTGTAGCCCGCGCTGTCCCGAAAGACCGGCCCTCAGTCGGTGCCGGCGTCTCGCGGAATATTCGACTCGCAAATACCCATCGATACGCCTGGATCACTTAGCACGGTGGCGGTACCGCAAGAACCACCGGTTGGCGAAACGCTATCGGCCACGCACAGTTCGGAGCTGCACTCTTGGTTATAGAGGGGCGTCAAGCCGCAGGATGCGCCCATTGCCCCGCGCGGGAGACAAGTGTTGCTGCCAATGGCACCCGCGTCGTCGAAACCTTGATTGTTGCAGTACTGAGCCGGGACGCCCGAACCTCGATAAGCACACTCGTCATTGGTCAAGCACGCGCCGCCATCACCCGCGAGCATCACGCAGGTCCCCGCGCCGCCGTCGGTGGCAGGACTGCAGAAGGCCCCGTTGGCACACTCGATGGCACTCGTACATCCCGTTCCGTTTAGCGGGATGGCCCCGACGATCGCTCCGTAGCAGTCGTTTCGGAGCTGGAGAAACGTCGCAGAGGTCACGGTGTCGCAAGGCAGCGCTGCGTTGTCTTGCAAGCATTGCGTCGCCATCGTTTGATCGAAGGTGACGTGCACGCCGGGTTGCATCAGGACCGGATCGTACAGGGACAGCCCGTTGCCATTGACGCCGCCATTTTGCTCCGTCGACGCAACACAGAAACCCATGTCGAAGCCAGCGTCTGCGGCGCCGCCGTCCGCCCGAAGGCAGCACTGCCTGAGGCGCGTGCAATAGGCCTCCGCAACGCGAGTGGGGAAGCCAGCGGCAGGACTGAGTACCGGCGCGTCGGAGGCATCGCTCGCGTCGGAGGGGGCCGCCGCGTCCAAGGCGTCGGAAGCGTCAGCGGCATCCGAAATATGGGCGGCGTCCGAGGCGTCGAGGGCATGGCCGCCATCGCCGGCGTCGGCTGCATCGAGCGGATGCGCCGCATCCGAAGCATCCGTCGCCGTCCCAATGCCGGTATCCACCGTGGCGTCGGCCGCATCATGGGCTGCATCGGAGCCCTGTGTCGGTGCGTCTTGGGCATCGATGCCGACCGATACATCCGAGCGGACATCTCCCGTCGAGTCTCTGGCGACAACGTCCGCTGTGGAGTCCTGGGCGCCGCTGTCTTGCGTCGGGTTGCTGTCGTCCCCGCTGCACCCGATGAAGGCGGCACCCAGACCAAACGACGAAGCCGACGCCGCGGCCATCAAGAGTGTGAAGCGTCTCAGGTTTCTCATTTCATCCCTCCACAAGTTCAGCCAACGCTATCACGCAGGACCGCGCGACCGGAAAAAAATGCCGGACGCCGAGCCCGGCCAGCAGACCTACAAACCCCTCAGACAAGCGACGCCAGGACGTCGCCGACGTCGTGCAACATTTTCAGATTTCTTGGACGTCGAAGCTCGTACACCGCCACACAGCGGGAAAACGTTTCCAGCTGCTCGAACTCGCGGAGCTGCCGCTCGGGTTCATCGATCACGAAACGAATCGCAGCCGCCGCGAGCGAGGCGAGCATCTCTTGTCCGCGAAGGCGAACGAGCTCAGGCCCGCGAGCGGCCTCATCAAAGACCAAATTGCAGGCAGCCACCAGCCGTGCAGGCGCGTTCGCAAGCGCCCTCGCTGGCACCCCTGCCTTCCCTGCTTGATTGAAGGAGGCGCCGAGACCAAGCGCCCCCCGGGCAGAGGGCAGCAACCAGTGCGTCGTTTCACCCGGAATCACGTCGATCCCTTCAACGGCCGTCTTGAGCACGAGGGCGTCGTCCGCAAGGAGCGCGAACTGCGGTCGGCTGCAGAGCTCTGCCATCGCCGTCGACTTCCCGGCTCCGCTTGCGCCGAAGCAGGCGACGGCCATTCCGCCGCGCTCCGCGGCAGACGCATGGAGCGCGAGCTCGGAGCGGAGATGCCAGACGAGCGCCCGAACCAATCCGCTCTCGAGTTTGATCACGTGACGGGGGTCCGCCTGGGGGTGCGGGGTAAATCGCGCCCAAGCGCCGCGCCGGTCCGCCCGGAGCGTTCCGGCTCCGACGAATTCGGCGAAGATTTCTTCCCCCCGGCGTCCGATACGAAATGTAACTCCGCTCGCCGAACGCCCCTCGCCAATCCATCGAATCGGATTTAGCGGACTGGAAGAGCGCTTTTTCATGCCTCAACCCGGCCGGGGCAACCCCTCGCCGACCACGTCCCACTCCCCCGACGCGTGGGCACGCGCAAAGCGCTCCAACGCGAGCACTGGCCACAACGCCGCCCACTCGTACGAGTCCGAGAGCCCGCGTGAGAGCGCCCTCTCGAAATGCCGCGTGAAAGCAGCGGGCTCAACTAGGCCCAGCTTCGCCAACTCACGCGGCGTCGCCAGATAGCGCAAGGCGCCCAGACCGCCGGCCGCCGCGATGACCTCGCCGAGCGCAGGCTCGAACGATGCTTTGTCGGTCCGCAATCGAATCTCTTCTGGAACGAGGCCGCGTAGTGCGAGACGGAGGAGGCCGCGCACGCGATCGCCATGCAGGAGCCATTCTTGTGGGATCGACGCCACAATTTCGACGATCTCAGGAGCGAAGAGCGGATCGACTCGCAAGCACCCTGCCGCCTCCTCCGCCGTAGCCGTCCCATCAGCGGACTCGGCCAGATAGCCCGCCACTGCGATGGACGCCGCGAATTCGGCGCCATTGCATGCGGGCAACCATCGCGCGGTATCTGGAAGACCGACGACGTCGCGCACATAACGCGTTATCCATGGGTGCGTGCGACGGGTGACTAGGCGGTGGCGCATCCGGCGGACTGCGTAAGGGACGGCTGCCGCCGCCAGTGGGCGTACGACGAAGTCACGCACGCGCCCCCAAGCCGTCGCGCGCCAGGATCCGCGCAGGCGAATCGCTTTGGAGAGGGCACCAAGCCAATCGCCCCTCCTCGCGCGAGCCGCATACACGCGCGGATCGCCGTCGAAAAGATCATCGCCTCCGTAACCGCTCAAAGCGACGGGGATGCCTCGCTTGCCTGCCTCGTCCAAAAGCAACCAATCGGACGCGGCATTCGGCCAAACCGACGGATTGGCACCCAGCGTCATGGCCGGATGGAGGTATTTCGCGCAATCGGAAGGCGTAAAACGAATCGGCGAGACGCCAAGCTCTTTGCAGAGCAAAGCGAAATACGGACGGTCATCCCCCGGACCCGCCACGTCCATGGTGAGAGCCTGAACCCGCGTCCGACCGGAGGCGCGGGCGTGCGCGACCACAGCTGCCAACACGGCGCTCGAGTCCACCCCTCCGCTCGCCAGCACGGCGACACGGTCGTGCGAATCGACTCGGCGCGCGACCGCGCGCATGAGACCGGAACGTAACTCGCAAGCGATCTCTTCGGGATGCAACTCCCTGAGAGACTGCGCCGTCGGCAGGCGCAGGGATCCTGTCGTGATATGGCCGTCGCTACGGATGGACAGAACCGCACCGGGTGGCACACGACGAATCCCCTCGAACGGCGAAAGGTCGATCCCGTCCGGATCGTAGATCTCCGTCAGAAGCATTGCCAGGCGGCGCCGTTCCAGCGGACACCTCCCGAGCGCGCCGACCAGCGGCGCCAGCCTGGAGCAGGCAATGAGGGGGCACCCGGGCCGATACGCCGTGTAGTAGAGAGAGCGTCCCCCGAAGAAGCCCCGTGCGAGCAGAAGCTCGTCGCCGTGGCATGCCAAAAGAGCGAAGTCCCCTCGCAAGCTCGATACGTCGCTCACGGTCACGCGAGCGAGCGTTCCCACGACGTCGCCGAACGAGACCAACGCCAAAGCCGAATCCGTCCTGACCGCCCCGGCTGGACGATCCCAGGAAAGAAGAGTGACAGTGCCCTTCGCAATCCGCTGCGGGCCGCCTTTGCTCGCGCGTCTCAGAAGGTCCACGGCCCGGTCATGGCCTCCGGGCGGACCTCCCAAGACGCCAGCGATCAAGGTTTGTGCCGACCGCCGCTGAAGTCCGCCTTGGGTCCCGTTGCGCCCAGCGTCAGCGTCCGCACCGAGCCGAGGTGGCGCAGAGCCGGCCGACTGTAGGGCTTTGCCTGCGGA
>CAWBEN010000007.1:0-124319 GCA_963787925.1 uncultured delta proteobacterium | reverse complement strand
CGCGCCACGCAGGAGTCGAACCTGCGACCTACGGCTCCGGAGGCCGTCGCTCTATCCAACTGAGCTAGTGGCGCGTATCCCCCAAACCTCGGGGGGGGCGCGCAGCCTACTCAACGCGGCCCCCGTGCACAACGCCAGCCCAGGCCGCCCAAGCGAAAGCGCCCGAGGCAGACGCTCCCCCTTCGCTTGGGGGGTGCTTGCGCCGGGCGCTCGGGTCTTCGCGCGCTAAGAGCCGGCAGTCCGTCTGCCGGCCCGCCGGCGCGTCAGCTGCCGCTCTCTTCGAACTCGGCGTCGATGACGCCGCCGTCCTTGCCCCTTCTTGTCGCCGCCGGATCCGCCGCCCGCGGCCGCCGCCGTCGCCGGGACCCGCGGGCCCGCCGTTCGCCCCATCGGCGCCGGGAGGCGCCGCTGGCCCCGTACATCACGCCCGCGATGCGGTGCGCTTCCTTCTCGAGGCGCTCGCGTCACGTCCTGCACCTTCGTCGTCGTCCTGCTTCTCGACGGCCTCGCGGCCCTCCTTGATGAGCGCCTTCGAGCGTCGTCGACGTCCGGCCGCTGGAGCTTGTCCTTGTTCTCGCTGAGCGTCTTTTCGAGCGTGTAGCAGAGGTTGTCGAGCTTGTTGCGCCGCTCGATCTGCTCGCGGCGCTCCTTGTCCTCGCGCCTCGTGCTCCGGCGCCTCCTTCACCATCTTCTGGATGTCGGCCTCGTTGAGGCCCGAGTTCGCGGTGATGGTGATCTTCTGATCCTTGCCCGTCGCCGTGTCCTTGGCGTGCACGGAGAGGATGCCGTTGGCGTCGATGTCGAACGTGACCTCGACCTTCGGCACGCCGCGCGGCGCCGGCATGATCCCCTCGAGGTGGAACTTGCCGAGCGTGCGGTTGTAGCGCGCCTCGGTGCGCTCGCCCTGGAGGACGTGGACCTCGACGCTCGGCTGGCTGTCGGTCGCCGTCGAGAAGATCTCCTTCTTCTGCGTCGGGATCGTCGTGTTGCGCGGGATCATCGCCGTCATCACGCCGCCGAGCGTCTCGACGCCGAGCGAGAGCGGCGTCACGTCGAGGAGCACCATGTCCTTCACGTCGCCCGAGAGCACGCCGGCCTGCACCGCGGCGCCGATGGCGACGACCTCGTCCGGGTTCACGCCCTGGTGCGGCTCCTTGCCGAAGAACTTCTTCACCGTCTCCTTGCACGAGCGGGATGCGCGTCGAGCCGCCGACGAGGACGACCTCGTCGATGTCCTTCGGCTGCTTCTTCGCGTCGGCGAGCGCCTTGCGTGACCGGCTCCATCGTGCGCTCGACGAGCGGCGCGATCATCTGCTCGAGCTTCGACGCGCGAGAGCCGCATGTCGAGGTGCATCGGGCCGCCCGGGCCGACGGTGAGGAACGGCAGGTTGATGCCCGTCTCCTGCACGCTCGAGAGCTCGATCTTCGCCTTCTCGGCCGCCTCCTTGAGGCGCTGGAGGGCCATCTTGTCCTTGCGCGACGTCGATGCCGGTGCGTCTTCTTGAACTCGGCGATCAGCCAGTCGATGATCAGGTTGTCGATGTCGTCGCCGCCGAGGTGCGTGTCGCCGTTGGTCGAGATGACCTGCACGACGTTGTCGCCGACCTCGAGGATCGAGATGTCGAACGTGCCGCCGCCGAAGTCGTAGACGGCGATGACCTCGTCCTTCTTCTTGTCGAGGCCGTAGGCGAGCGCCGCGGCGGTCGGCTCGTTGACGATGCGCTTCACGTCGAGGCCGGCGATGCGGCCGGCGTCCTTCGTGGCCTGGCGCTGCGCGTCGTTGAAGTACGCGGGGACGGTGATGACCGCCTCGGTGACCTTCTCGCCGAGGTAGTCCTCGGCGGCCTTCTTCAGCTTCATGAGGACACGCGCGCGCTCACCTCGGGCGGGCTCACCGGTCTTGCCGCGGACGTCGAAGGCGCAGTCGCCGTTGCCGGCGCGCGACGACCTTGTACGGGACGCGCTTGGCCTCCTCGGCGACCTCCTCGAAGCGGCGGCCGATGAAGCGCTTGGCGCTGAAGATCGTGTTCTCGGGGTTGGTGACCGCCTGGCGCTTGGCGATCTGCCCGACGAGGACCTCGCCCTTGTCGTCCCACGCGACGACGCTCGGCGTGATGCGCGAGCCCTCCTCGTTGACGATCACCTTGGGCTCGCGCCCTTCCATGATCGCGACGACGCTGTTCGTCGTGCCGAGGTCGATGCCGATGATCTTGCCCATGGTCCGTGCTCCTCCGATGAATCCTCTCTTTCGAGAGGACGAGTCGAGCCTGGCGCCCCCCTCCCCGGGTCGAGCGCTGGCTCTTTGGAACTTCCTCGTCGCCCGAAAATTTTCGGGGGGTTCCCCCTGGTTAGGCCAAAGATGCTGGGGCGACGCGAGGGCAAGCTAACCACCGGGGCTCCGGCGTCAACGGCACGAAGTTTGTGCCGTGGCCGAATCCGCGTATCGAGGAGGGCGCGAGGTGGGCGACCCCTGGGCGACCCCGCGCGACACCTGGCCGCAAGGGCAGCCCACGGCGGCCATGGCACCCGGTGGCCACCGGCGTGGCCAAGCGGCCGCGACCAGGCGAGCGGCGAGCCTGGAGCCCAACCATGCGGCGTGTTAGAGTCCCACTGTCCGTTTGCGATCGCGCGTTAGCGCGAGTCTGATGACCCCTCCCGACGATAACTATCCGGCACCACCCGACCTCCCGTCTTACACGGTCGAGGACGCCGCCGACTCGACGCCCCAAAACACCGCACCCGAAGCACGCCTCGACGGCGATGCGCTCGAGCGCCACTCGGGCACGGGCCTGGTCCGGCACGACGTGGTCCTCGACGACGATCGCATCGACGCCGACGCGGCCAAAGTCGTACGACGGCTCGAACGCAGCGGCCATCAGGCCTACTTGGTAGGGGGCTGCGTTCGTGACCTCTTGCTCGGCGGCAAGCCGAAAGACTTCGACATCGCGACCAGCGCCCGGCCCGAAGACTGCCGCGCGCTCTTCCGCAACTGCCGCATCATCGGACGCCGTTTTCGCCTTGCGCACATCCTGTTCGGCGGCTGAAGGTCATCGAAGTCGCCACGTTCCGCCGAAATCCGGCCATGGAGGCTCCAGAGGACGAGGCCGCAGACGTGTTCGACGATCTGCTCATCCGGAGCGACAACGTGTTCGGCGAGGCGCACGAAGACGCGTTGAGACGCGACTTCACGATGAACGCGCTCTTTTACGACTTGGACCGGCAGCAGGTGCTCGACTGGTGCGGCGGAATGCAAGACGTACGCAGCCGCACCATCCATACCATCGGCGACCCGATGGTTCGCTTCCGCGAAGATCCCGATCCGTATTCTGCGCGCAATCAAGTTTGCGGCGAGGCTCGACCTCGGCATCGCCCCCGACGTGTACGACGCGATGGTCTCCACCCGAGAAGACCTGGCCAAGGCTGCCCGACCGCGCGTCTTCGAGGAGATTCTCCGCTTGCTTCGAGGCGGTGCCGCGCATCGTTCGATGTGGCTCTTGTGGGAGACCGGCGCCATGGCCGTCCTCCTGCCGGAGCTGGCCGCGTTCCTCGACGACGAGGAAGCGACCGACGGAGGGGCCCAGCGTTTTTTCCGCAACATGGACGCGATCGACTCCCTGACGCGCTCTCAGGGGCGTCCCCTGAACGACGTCGTCCTCTGGACGGTGCTCCTTCGAGAGCCTCTCGACGAGGCGTGCGCGGGGGAGCGAGACCGCATTCGGTCCGCTTCGGACTTCCTCGATCCGATCATCGAGCGCGTCGCGGTGCCTCGCCGAATCGCGGACGCCGTGCGGCGCATCGTCGCCGTCTTGCCGCGCCTCGCGACGGGGCGCGCCGGGCGCTTCGCGCGAACGGACCTGATGGGCCCGGCCCTCGACGTCCTCGAGGCCGAGCTCATCGCGACCGGGCGGGCGACCGAGATGGTCGACAAGCTGCGCTCGGCAAACCCCGCGGTCGCACGCGCGCCATCGGCCCGTGCCCATCGGATGCACAGGGACGTGCGCGGGCAGCGCTCCCGGAACCCACCGCCCTAAAAGACTTTCGCTTTCCGTCGGCCGCCGCCCGAAGCACGCTACGGCGCGAGCGCTCTCGCCAGCGCGGCCGGATCGCGGAGGGGCAGCGAGCAGTGACGCCCGCGGCAAACGTACGCCACGGGCTCGGGTTGGAGCGGCTTGCCCTCGGCGAGCGCCCTGCACGCGGCCAGGGCGATCGGATCGGACGGATCCGCCCACGCGACCACGCGATTGGGGAGGTAGGCCCGCAGGACCTCCCTCGCGAGCGCCTGGGTGGCGGCGCTCGACCGCGGGCCCACGAGGACGACGTCGACCGACCCGCGCACGAGCCGGTCGGCGAGGCTCACCGTGCCGCTCATCCCGAGCGGATTGTCCGCCGCCGCTTTGGCGTGCCTCTCGATCGCGTCGATCGCCGGTTCGGCGTAGGCCGGGTCGAGCAACGTACCCAGGCGAAGAAGGAGCTTGCACGCGACCGAGGAACCGCTCGGGATGGCGTGATCGTACGGATCCTTCGCGCGGACGAGGATCTTCTCGGCATCGTCGGCCGTGAAGAAGAAGCCGCCGCCGACCGGGTCCTGGAAATGCGCGACAATGGCGTCGGCGAGTGCCTGGGCGAGCGACACCCAGCGCGGATCGCCCGTTGCCTCGTACAAATCGAGCGCCGCATCGCCGACGAACGCGTGATCGTCGAGGAACCCCGGGCCCTTGACGACGCCGTCCTTGACGTGCCGGAGAACCCGCGCCCGGCCGCTTCCGTCCCGGACGACGAGGTCGCGTTCGATGACGCGCATCGCCTTTTCGGCGGCCCTAACGGCGCTCGGTCCGAGGATCGCCCCCGCGTCGGCGAGCGCGCCAGCCATCAGCGCACCGAAGCTCGCGAGAACCTTTTCGTCGCGAAACGGCTTCGGGCGGAGCTCGCGCGCTCGGAACATCGCCTCGCGCGCGCGCTCCAAGTCCGCCGCCTCGGCCGCGTCGCGGGGCGAATCGACGAGCGACAACACGGTCGCTCCCGTTCCCTCGAAGTTCCCCTCGTCGGTGACGCCGTAAACGCGCTTTGCCGCGCGCGCGGCGTCGCCATCGCCCGCGCAGGCCGCGTCCACCTCGTGCGGCGTCCAGACGAAGAACTGGCCCTCTTTCCCCTCGCTGTCGGCGTCCTGCGTCGCGTAAAAGCCCCCGTCCGGGGCGGTCATCTCGCGCGCGACATAGCCGGCGATGTCTCCCGCCGTCTCGGCGTAGAGCGGGTCGCGGAGAGCGCGCCACGCGTTCGCGTACAGCCTCAAGAGGAGCGCGTTGTCGTAGAGCATCTTCTCGAAGTGCGGCACGAGCCAACGCTCGTCGGTCGAGTAGCGATGAAAGCCACCGCCGAGGTGGTCCCACAGACCGCCCGAGCGCATTCCGCCGAGCGCCTTGCGCAAGCGCGCGTGATCGCCCGCTCCGCAAGAGCACATCGAGGCTCATCGTGCTCGGAAACTTGGGTCGTCCGCCGAACCCCCCGTTCACTTCGTCGAAGCGAAGAACGAGCTTTCGCGCCGCCGCCCCGAGGAGCTCGGCCGACGGGGCGCCGCGCGTCTGCGCCTCGATGCCGGCAGCGCTCGCCGCCTCGTCGATGGCCCTCGTCAGCTCGACCGATTGCGCATCGATCTCGTCGCGGCGGGCGAGGTAAGCCTCCCGGATCGCCTCCAGCACCTTGGGAAAGCCAGGCACGCCGTAACGGTCCACCGGCGGAAAGTACGTCCCGCCGAAGAACGGCCTCTGCCCTGGCGTCAGAAAGACCGTGAGCGGCCAGCCGCCGCTTCGTCCCATCAGCTGCACGACCAGCTGATAGACGTGGTCGAGGTCCGGCCGCTCTTCGCGGTCCACCTTGATGTTGACGAACCACTCGTTCATGCGCTGCGCGATCGCTTCGTTCTCGAAGCTCTCGCGCTCCATGACGTGACACCAGTGGCAGGCCGAATACCCGATGCTGAGGAGGATCGGCTTGTCCTCGCGCGCGGCCTTTTCGAGCGCCTCCGGGCCCCAGGCGTACCAGTCGACCGGATTGCGCGCGTGCTGCAGGAGGTAAGGGGACGTCTCCCGGGCCAGGCGGTTTTCCATGGGACTCAGTTGTATCTGCCTCGGCCCAGCGGCACGAGCCACGTCGAAGACGTCGTGGCCGCCCGTCAGTTGGCCGTGATTTCGACGCGCAAGAGCTTCCGGCCGATGAACAGGTAGTCGCCGTGCGACAGCTCTTTTTCCGCTTTGAGACGCACGTACGTCCCGTTGCGGCTGTTCAAGTCGGTGAGCGTCAGCTTGCCCCCCGACTCTTCGAGCTTGCAGTGCGACGTGCTCATGTAGAGGTCGATCGGAAAGTTCAGATCACCGCCTTCGCGGCCGATTTGCAGCGCCGCGCCGCGCGCGCAAACCGCCATGCCCGGCGCGCCGCCCTGGAGCAGCTGCACGACCTTGAACTGCGCCTGGTGCTTGGGCGACGAGTAGAAATACGTCCCGTCGGGGGCCGGACCGTCGTTCGCCTTGGGCGGCCCTTCGATCCGGAACGCCTGCTCACCGGCGAGGAAGAAGTCGCCGTGGGCGAGCTCGATCGTGCCCTGGACGCGCCAGAAAACCCCGTTCAGCGACCCCTCGTCGCGGACGACGAGGCGGCCGCCGCGGTAAAAGAGATTGGCGTGCCGTGGCGAGACGAGATCGTCGTCGAAGACGAGCTGGCCGTTGCGGCCCACGATGTGCTGCTCGGCGTTGAGCTGATAGCTCAGCCCCTCGACCCCCTCGCCCCGGATCAAAATGAGCTTGGCTTTTCCGGGCGCCTGGAGCTGTCCGAAGAACTGCGTACGCACGCTCAGCATCTCGGGCGGCACGGCCGCGCCGCAGCGCCCGCAGAATTTGTGACCGAGCGGCACGGGAGTCGAGCACGATTTGCATACGTAGTTTTTGGCCTGATCCATCAATTCCTCCAGAGACCACTCGGGGCGCGTGCGGCCGCCCGCTCCGTCGAGCGCGTTGGGCCGGCCCGGCGACGATACCGCTGTTTCGGTCGGTTGGGCACGCGGTGCGCTCGTCACCTTCGCGCCATCGGGGCGTGAAGGGTTGCGCCGAGGCCTGAGCTCTGCGCTCGTGAACCACGTCAGCGGGGGGTCGGCTCCGCCCCGAACCGGCTGAACGGCCGCGGCCGGGGCGTCGCCGAGCGCGAGCGCGAGCCCGCAGGCGGCGCAGGTCGTACCTTCTGCCGCGCCGAGCGCGCTGTACCGATCGCAGCCTCCGCACACGATGCCGAGCTCGAAGTCCATCGCCCCCGGCGAGAGTACCAAGAACGAGGACAAACCCGTCACCAGACGATGCTCAGGCGAGCGTTCCGGTCAGTCAGTCCCGCGGCGCCGACGAGGCGGAAGACGATGTGCTGGCACGTGCTCGGATCCATCGCGCCATAGTCGCGCGAGTCGAGATGGATGTGGCGGTCGTCGCTCACGAGAAACCACCGCCCCGCCTCGACGGTGGCCTTCGTGGCCGGGACGGGGTGGTCACGCGAGCGCAAGGCCGAAAAGCTCGCGCCGCCGTACTCCTCGGTGCCGCAGAAAAGCTCGACCTCGGTCTCGGCCTGCGGGTCGTACACCGTGTGCAACGGCGGTTCGCAGGCCCGCGGGCTGGGGATCCTGTGGCCGTCGACGCTCATGACCTCGTTCAGGAGCTCGATCTCTTCCCCCGCCCGCGCCACCGCTCGCGCGATCACGAACCGACCCGGAGCCTGCGGGTCTGCGCAGCGAAGCAGGCTTCCTCGGTCGACGGAGGTGCTTCGGGTGACGACGATGACGTCGCCAGCGCTCAGCGTCGGCTGGATGGAGGCAGCCAGCAGGGGATCATCGATGGGCACGCGCCAGACATCGAAGAAAAAGCAATAAAGAACGAGCAGCACGCCCCCGACGATGCCCGTCGCCCAGGCGATGATCCTCAGCCACGTCCACATGCTGCTTCTCCCTCTCGCCAGCGTTGCTCTGTGCGCGGAACTGCGCCGCGGCGCCAGCGAAGGCTAGACAGGTGCCGGCGCCACGGGCAACTCGAAGCCGACTTCGGCGCCGCCCCCGTCCGCGTTTCGCGCGAACACCCGTCCCCCATGGGCTTCGACGATGCGGCGAACGAGGGTCAGGCCGAGGCCGTGCCCAGCGCCGACGACGGGTCGCGACCGCGCGGCGTCGCCGCGGACGAACGGCTCGAACGCGCGCTCATCGAAACCGGGGGCGAAGCCTGGCCCGCGGTCGCGCACCGAGACGCGGACCCCATCGGCCTCACGAGAGAGGCGCACTTCGACGGCGAGGTCGTCGGGATGGCCGTGGGCGCGGGCGTTCAAGAGCAAGTTGTGGACGACCCGCGCTAGAAGGGCGCCGTCGAACGACACGGACATCCCGAGGGCGTTCGGCGCGACCTGGAGGGACGTCGTCGGCGGCGCGGGCTCTTCGGACATGCGGTCGCGCAACCATTCGGCGAACGGGTAGGATTGCTTGCGCAAGTCACTGAGTCCGGCGCGCGTGACGTCGAGCAAATCGCCCAGGATGGCGTCGATCGCCTCGAGCTGCCTTTCGACGTCATCGAGGGCGCGGAGGGGCGATCGCTCCGGCGCCGGCTCGACCGGGAGGCGATCGCGCACGATCTCGACCGCCACCCGGGCGCGTCCGAGCGGAGAGCGGAGCTCATGGCTGATGGCGGCGAGGAGCTCGCGCTGTCCGCGGACGAGCGCCTCGAGGCGAGCCCCCATCCGATTGAAGCTGATGGCCACGTCGCGCACCTCGAGCGCGACCCACCGGCGCGACCGGGCGACGTCGGTACGGAACGCGAGGTCGCCGCCGCCTAGGCGATCGGCCGCATCGGCGAGCTGCTCGAGCGGACGCGCGAGGAGGTTCGCGACGCGGCTGGCCATCACCGAAAGAACGGCGACCACGGCGCAGAGAGCGAGGACGATCCGCCAACGGCTTCCGCTCGCCGCGCCGCCCCCGCTCAGCTCGAGGGCCCCGACGAGCTCCCCGCCGCGCACGACCGGCACGAAGAGGCCGTCCGGTCCGAACGTGTGTGCGCCCCCTCGTTCGACCACCATGCGAAGGCGACCGGGCAATTGGGCCGGGTCGCGCACCAGGCGGACCTCGAAGCCCGTTACGTCCCGTACCTCGTCGACGTACGCCCGCGTCGCGTCCCTGTCCTCCCAACTCGCGCCGAGGCGCGCGGCCACGTGCTGCGCCGCCCTCTCGAGGCTGCTCGTCGCCTCGGGGCGCGTCGTGCCGACGACGACGGCGCTCGTCAACATCGCGAGCAGAATCGCCCCGAGAAACCACGTGAAGAGGCGTGACCGGAGCGTGTGGGGGTGGCGCATCGTCGGATGGTGGCGCCCGCGGCATCCCTTGGGCAGGTCATTTTACGAAGGCTTTACTAGGACGTAGCCCACGCCCCGGACCGTGCGGATGCGCTTTGCTTCGCGCGCGTCGTCGCCGAGCTTCTGGCGCAGGTGCGAGACGTGGACGTCGAGCGAGCGGTCGACGCTCGGGTCGTACCCCGTCGTTTTGGAGAGGACCGCGTTCGCCAGCTCTTCGCGCGTCACCGTCTCGCCCGCGCGGCGCGCCAGGACGACGAGCACGCGAAATTCGAACGACGTGAGCTGCAGCTCGCGTCCCTCGAGCACGGCCTTGTGCGCCGGTACGTCGACGAGCAGGTCGCCCACCTCGACGCGCCCCGTTGCCTCGGCGCCTTGACCCGAGGGCCGCGCGCGACGCAGGACGGCGCGCATTCGCGCGAGGAGCTCTCGAGGGTTGAACGGCTTCGGGACATAGTCGTCGGCCCCAATCTCGAGGCCGACGACGCGGTCCGTGTCGTCGCCGCGCGCCGTCAGCATGACGATCGGGATGTCGTACTTGCTGCGCAACCGCCGGCAGACCTCGAAGCCGTTGTCGCCGGGGAGCATCACGTCGAGGAGGACGATGTCGTACGCTCCGTTCCCTGCGAGGCGTTCGAGCGCTCGCGCTCCGTCCTCGACGTGGTCGACCAAGACGCCGTGGGGTCCGAGGTACTCGGCGAGCAGTCGCGCGAGCTCGCGGTCATCGTCGACGAGCAGGGCGCGCACCGCTCACTCCGTCCGTTCCGCGTCTGCCGCTGCGAGGCGCAGGAAAGTTTGCGCGCGGAGGGCGAGGGGACCGTCCGGGTGGTCCTGCAGCCAGCTGGCGAAGCTCTTCGCGGCGGCGGCGTAATCGCCGCGGCGGAACGTCACGACGCCACGGGCATAGTCGGCGGGGTAGGTCGGGTCGATGGCGGCCAGCCGGCCGATGCGCTCGAGCCGCCACGACTCCGTCGCCCCGCGCTCGGCCTCGACGAGGGCCAAGCAGGCGCTTGCGTCGGGCGCGCCGCGCCGGGCCGCCTCGATGGCGTCGCGCATCGCTCTCGAGGGGTGCGGATGCGACAAGTAGAACGCGTAGAGGATCCGCTCTTCGTCGAGCGATGGATCGAGCTCTTTCCGGCCCTCGAGCCCGACGAAAGCGTCCCACATGTGCTTGAACATCACGGCGAGGACAGGCTCGTCGGGTGCGAGCGCGTGACCGCTGCACCACCCCTCGACCGTCATCGAGCGCACGAACGCCCCGGCGAGCGCCTGGAGCTCCGGTGACTCGTTGCCCGTCGACTGGAAGCGCCGCAACTCCGCGAGAAATTGCTGGAGTTGTACGGCCCGCAGCCGGAGGAGCGCCTCCGTGCCGGCATCGAGGGCCTCCATGAGCGCGGCATCGACTGCGCGCCGCGCGTCGCCGAGCGGGCGGGCGTCCGCCTTCCGCGCCTCGAGGGCATGAAAGTCGCGGAGCGCCGAGCCGAGCGCGCGCACCGGCCCCGGCAGCACTTCGCTGCGGGCAAGCTCTGCGAGCCGGCGGTCCGCGCCGGCGACGCGGTCGATGGCGCCCCAATCGGCGACAGGCAAGGGGACGAGCTCGGGCGGCGCCCTACGAGGCGCGAGGAGGAGCCCGAAGACGATGGCCACGCTCACCGGCACGAGCGCAAACCACATCGCCTCGCGAAGCTCGCCGCGAAGGGAGATGGGATCCACCGTGGCGGATGCTATCATCGTCGCTTCGAGTCCGTACCTCGCCGAAAAGGAGGGAGCGCCCAGTGGTCGAGCTTCGACAGCATCAGCGCGCCCCCATCGACGTCCCGCTCGAGTTCGTCGTCAAAGGGTCGGTCGAGCGCGTAGCCGGCCGCGGGCGCGACATTTCGCAAGGCGGCATGTTCGTCCAGACGCCGTCGCCGGCGCGTTTCGGCGCCGATCTCATCGTGCACGTCACTCTCCCAGGGCAGAGGGGGCCCTTCGCGCTACCCGCCGTCGTGCGGTGGACGCGCGCGGGCGAGGGAATGGGGCTCCAGTTCGGCCTCCTCGGCGCGCGGGAGACGCACGCCATCAACGAGCTCACGCGCCGCTGAGGAAGTCGACGGCGCGCTCGTTCGCGCGGCCACGGTCCATCGTGTGGCGTTCGTCGCCCGGTCCAGTGCGCGGGCAAGCGCTCGACTTCATCAAAGAGCAGTACCGGCACGCCAAGCCGATTCTCGCGCTGGGCGCCGGCGCGGCTCTCGTCGAAAAAGCCGGCGTGCCCGCGGCGCTTCCTTCGGGCGCGCCCGATCCCGGCATGCTGGTCGGACGGCAGGCCTCGGCGGCCAAGGCGCTACCGGACTTCGTCAAAGCGATCGCGAGGCATCGCCATCACGAGCGCGAAGCCGATCCGCCCGCGATCTGACGGCCAACGCTCTCAGAAATCGATCGGAATCTCGACGCTGCCGGGGGAGGCGAACCGCGATTTGTAAATCAAGGCCGCGGCGCAGGTGTTCACATCGGCAGCGACCGGGGGGTCGAAGCGCGCGGAGCGGACGGTCCCGTCGTCGAACAGCTCCAGGTGCAGCCTCGTGCTGACGACCACCTTGACGTTCTCGGCGCGGGGCCTCTCCGTCATGCACCCGCGGACGCCGCTCGCGAGGGTCGATTGCGGATTCGCATCGGCCGACGGCGAGGTGGACGGTCCGGCAGCAGCTGCTGGCTTCCCCGCGTCCGCGCGCGCGGAGACCGGAGTCCATGCTCGGGGCTCGCCGCGTTCCGGCAGGGCCGCACTTGCGAGCGTCGAAGCTCCGTATGGAGCCCTCGGCTCCGCTGCGCCGAGGACCATGCTGGGTGCGCGCACCGTGGACGGCTCGTGCTTCACCTCGAGCGTGGCGCGCGCGTTGGACGCGTCGAACGCCGCGTGCGCAGGGGCCGTGACGAGCGTTCCGAGCTCGGAGCCGACGCGAGGCGCCTCGCTGATCGTGACGACGCCTTCCGTCGAAATCGACGATCACCCGCTCGCCGGCGTAGGCGACCCGCAAATGAGTGCCGTGCACCGCGACGCGGGAGGGACCCACGTCGACCGCGAAGGCTTCGCCAGCCGACACGGGCACGACCTGCGCCTCGACGGCCCCCTCTTGCAGCGCGAGGACGACAGTCGCGCCGACGTGCGTGACGGTGAGACGCGACCCCCGCTCGACGATGAGCGAGAGCTTGCCCGGCCGGTCGACGGTCGCCGCCCCGCCTCGCGTTTCCATCAGGTCACCGAGGTGAAGCGACAAGCCGGCCGCCGCCGCCTTGCCGTTGACGAGTACCTCGCCGCCCACGCTCACGATCGTACCGGCCAAGTCCGTGGCCGCGAGGCGGGGCGCATCGAAGGGGAGCGGGTCGTTCGTGTTGCGGAGCGCAACGGCGGCGATCGCAACCGACGCGGCGACGCCGAGGGTCAGTGCCACGAACCTGGGCCGCCGTCCGAAAACAAGACCGATCCGCTCGGTGCGTCGCGCTTCCTCGATGCGATCGAAGACGCTGCGTTCGACGGCGCGCCAATCGAGACGCTCCGCCTCGAGCGTCCCGAGATCGTCGCGCGCCTCGCGAATGGCGCAATCGAGCCTCGTCTTCATTCTTCGCCTTCCGTCCCCGACGCCTTGGAGAAGGAGAGCTGCATTCCGGCGAGCGAAGGCTCCTCGACGAGGAGCTCTTCGAGCTCGCGGCGCGCGTAGAAAAGTCGCGTGCGAACCGTGAGCACGGGGGCGCCTACGATTTGCGCGATCTCGTTCGGCGGTACGCCTTCCAGCTCGTGCAGCACGAAGACGATGCGCTTCTTGTCCGCGAGGCGCGCGAGCAGCCGCCCAAAAGCGCGCACGCGCTCTCGACGGTCTGCGTCCTCGTCGGGCGCGATGTCGTCGCTCCGCACCAAGCCCTCGGGAGGCGGCTCTTCCGCAAACACCGGGCGGCTGCGCGCCGCACGACGGTGCATGAGCACGACGTTTACCGTCACGCGGTGCAGCCACGTGCTGAACTTCGACTGGCCGCGAAAATCCTTCAGGCTCTTGTAGACTTGGACGAAGACCTCCTGGACGACGTCATCCAGGTCGCTGCGGGGGCCGAGCATTCGGAACACGAGCCTCGCCACGTCGATGCGGTGCGCCTCGTAGAGGGCACGGAACGCCGTCGTGTCCCCACCGGCCGCTCGCGCGATGAGGCGGTCTTCTTCGGGCATGCGGGAACCTAGTGGCCGCACCAGGCCCACGATAGGCTGACCGACGCCCGAAAAAGCGCCAATCGTCACCACCGCCGACTGCAAGAATCGCCGCACCCACCGTCTTGAGTTCGGTGCCCGATGGGACCCCGCATTCACTCAGGCGGACCCGGCCGTTGAAACGACATGCGCCCCGCTAATGGCCGTGGTGGGACCGATTGAGATAGTCGCGCAAGTCCACCGCCAGCAGCACGAGCAGAGCTGGAACCAGGACGAAGAGCATGCGCCCAGCGTGCCTTGCTCGCGGCACACTGGCCCAGTTTCTCGCGGAGCCGCCCACGCCAGGGAGAGCCGCGGCCTGCCGCTAAAAAAGGACGCGCAGGTCGATCTTTTCTTGCTTGCGCAGCTCGAGCAAATGGTCGATTGCACGCAACATTCGCGTCTTCGTCGCGCCGCTCAATGTCTGCCCGTGGAGAGCCGCGTCGAAAGCGCGGGGCGTGATGGGCCGCCCCGAATGCGGCTTGCGCGTCTCCTTCGGGGCCTTCTCGCCCGCGTCTCCCGGGGTCTTCGCTCGGCTCTTGTTCCGGCGAATGACGCGGTCCTCTTGCACGAGCCTCTCAAGGCGATGCGAGGCCGCGAGGATCCGGCGGGGGTCGAGCTTTCTCGTAGCAATGAACTCGGCGAACTTCGTCTCGGCCATGGTCTCCTCGTAGGCTCCGCTGCCCAATCGGGCCGGGCACGCTACCGGAGCCGTCGAGGGTGCGCAAGGCGCGCCCGAAGCCGAACCCACGGGGCGACACGGGCTCGACGCGGTCGGCCATAGGCCCAAAACTGACGGTACACGAGGAGCTCCAATGCCGAAATCGCTTCCACCCGTCTATGTCGTCGGCGCCGCCCGCACCCCGATTGGCTCGTTTCTCGGCGCCCTCGCCTCGACGCGCGCTCCCGCGCTCGGGGCCATGGCCATCAAGGGCGCGCTTGCGCGGGCCCGCCTCGCCCCGGACACGGTCGAGGCGGTCTTTATCGGCAACGTGCTCTCGGCGGGCCTCGGCCAGGCGCCGGCCCGCCAGGCCGCCCTCGCCGCCGGCATTCCTGACGTCGTCCCGGCGACGACCGTCAGCAAGGTGTGCGGCTCGGGCATGCAGGCGGTCATCTTCGGCGCGAAGACGATTGCGCTCGGCGACGCCGACGTGGTGGTGACCGGGGGAATGGAGTCGATGTCCAACGCGCCGTACTACCTGGATCGGGCGCGCACGGGCTACCGAATGGGTGACGGCAAGCTCGTCGACGGGATGATCTTCGACGGACTCTGGGACCCCTACGACGACGTCCACATGGGAAGCTGCGGCGACGCCTGCGCCCGCGAGCACCAGTTCACACGCGAGCAGCAAGACGAGTACGCGCGGGAGAGCTTCCGGCGGGCGCTGGCCGCGCAAAAAGAGGGGCTCTTCGTCGCGGAGATCGAGCCGGTCACCGTGCCGCAGAAGAAGGGCACCGCCGTCGGTGATCACGTCCGACGAAGGCCCCCCGAAGGGCGATCCGTCGAAGTTCGCGAGCTTGAGGCCCGCCTTTTCGCCGGACGGGACCATTACGGCCGCCAACGCGTCGAGCCTCAACGACGGCGCGAGCGCGCTCGTTCTGGCCAGCGAAAAAGCGGTGAAGGAGCAGAAGCTCGAGCCGATGGCGCGCATCGTGGGATACGGAGGCGCCGCGCATGCGCCGAAGTGGTTCACGACGGCGCCCGCGAAGGCCATCGACGCGACCGTGTCGCGCCTGGGGATGAAGAAGGACGAGATAGACCTTTACGAGATCAACGAGGCCTTCGCCGTCGTCGCCATGGTGACCGAGAAGCTTTGCGGCCTCGATCACGAGAGGGTCAATGTCCGCGGTGGCGCCGTCGCCCTCGGCCATCCCATCGGCGCCTCGGGCGCGCGGATTCTCACGACGCTGCTCCACGCGATGGTCGCCCGGGACGCGAGGCGCGGTTTGGCGAGTATTTGCATCGGCGGCGGCGAGGCGCTCGCGGTCGTCGTGGAGCGTTGAGTCGAATGACCGGCGAATGGCGGCTGGCCTACCTCGCGGTGAGTGCCTTGCTCGGCGAGCCCGACTGCGAGACGCTTCTCGCCGTGGACGCCGCCAGCCCGGGGATCCCGCCGGACAGTTTGCGCGGCTTGCGCTCGTCATCCCGCGAGGCCCGCGCGCGCGCCATCGCGCGGGTCGTGTCCGACGTCGTTCTGGCGCTCGACGCCGCGAGGCTCGCGTGACGCTGCCGCGAGCCCGCATTCTGCGGGGGGCCTCTACCGAGAATGGCTCGCCGATGCTGTTGCCCGGCCCGAGCGCCGCGCAGCACAGGAGGATCGCGCGCGAAGAGCTCGAGGCGACCTTGAAAGCGGAGGGCATCGTCGAGCACGCACGCGCCGCCGCCGGGCGGCTGCTGTCGGAGGCCCGTGAGGCGGCAGCCCTCGCCGCGGAGCGGGCCGAGCGCGCCGTCGCCGAGCAGGTCGAGGCCATGGCCGCCGCACGGTTTCTCGCGCTGCGGATGGCGGAGGGGGCTCGTCTCGAGCGGGACGTCGACCGTGTCATCGACTTGGCGGTCGTCCTCGCGGAGCGGTTGCTCGGCGCAGCCCTCGAGGTCGAGCCTTCTCGCATCGCGGAGCTCGCACGTACGGTCATCGCCGAAGCCCGCGGTGCCCGGCGCGTCGTCATCGATGCGCACCCCCTCGACGCCGAAGCTCTCCGGCATCACCTGGGCGCGGCGACCCTCGACTTGCAACCGGTCGAGGGCGGCATCGACGTACGCGAGGACGAAGAGCTTGCGCGCGGAGCGCTCCGGTTGCACACCGACGTGGGAACCATCGATGCCAAGCTCACCCCCCGACTCGAACGGCTTGCCGCCGCCCTCCGCGACGTCCTCTAGTGATAGGGACGGTGCGGCCCTGTCCTCTCTGAGGCGAGCGACAGAGCTCTCGCGCGCGCCCGTCGTCGCCCCTCACGCGTGGCGGCGGAACGCATGGCTCTTCGTTGCCACCGTGGCGAGCGCGTTCGTCACGTGGATGGCGCACGAGCCGCCGACGCGCGAGGGCGTGATGCACGGTCTAGAGTACACGGTCGCTCTGATGGCCATCTTGCTTGCGCACGAGTTCGGTCACTACGTCGCGGCGCGCATTCACTCGGTCGACGCTTCGTTGCCCGATTTCATCCCGTTGCCGCTCCTGTCGCCGTTCGGCACGATGGGCGCCGTCATTCGTATGCGGAGCGCCATTCCCACCCGCCGGGCGCTGCTCGACATTGGGGCGGCAGGCCCCATCGCGGGGCTCGCGCTCGCGGTGCCGCTTTACGCCTGGGGCGTGGCGCACTCGCAGCCGGTCGCGACCGACGGGAGCGCCGGTGAGACGGTGCAGCTCGGCAGCTCGCTCCTCAGTCTGCTGCTCGACCGCGGGTTCGGGCCGCCCGTGCCCGACGGCATGGAGCTCATGCTCTCGCCAATCGCCTTTGCGGGGTGGGTCGGCATGTTCGTCACGATGATCAATCTCCTTCCCGCGGGGCAGCTCGACGGCGGGCACGTTGGGTATGCCCTATTCGGACCCCGACAAGACGACATCGCGCGCTGGGTGCATCGGTCGATGCTCGCGTTTTTTTTCGTGAGCCTCGGAAGCTTCGTCGTGCGCGACGTCCGAGACGGAATCGGGCTCTGGCACCTGGGCCGGCACGTCAACAGCTCGCTTTTCTGGCTCGTTTGGTTCGAGGCTCTCGCCGTCATCGGGTCTCTGTCATCGACTGGGCGCGAGCGTGCAGCCGAAGGCGATGGGCGGCTCGGCGCTCGGACGCGGGGCTTCGCCACGCTTGGCTTGGCGCTTCTCGCCGGCCTCTTGCACGACAAGACCTCGCTCGCCCTTTGGGGGTTATGGTTCGGGGCCCTCGGCGTGCTCCTGGCCATGGAAGTCCGTTGGGGCGCCCTGCGTCCCACGAGCGCGCTCCTCGACCACCCCACGACCGACGCGCAGCGCGTCCGTTGGGGGCGGGCCGTGATCGCGATCGCCACGCTTGCCTCGTTCGCGCTTCTCTTCATGCCGACGCCAATGGCGCTCTGAGGCTCAAAGCTCGATTTCGTACTCTTCGGTGACCGGATTCGCGAGCAGCTCGTCCGCCATTTTCTTGAGGCGCTCCTCGAGCTCGGCTGCTCGGGAATGCGTCTCGTCGAGCTCGATCTCGATCATTTTGCCGACGCGCACCCTCTCCACCCCTGCAAACCCGAGCTTGCCGAGGGCGCGTCGCACCGCGTCCCCTTGGGGATCGAGCACCTCGGGCTTCAACCGCACGATCACCGTCGCCTTCATCGACCGGCTCCGATCCCGAGGTTCGCCCGAATGCGCGCGAGCGGCGGCTCGGTGTTGGGCACGAACGGCTCGCCCGTGATTTGCTCGTATGCCGCCGAGTAGCGCTCCGCGGCTCCGACGCGAACCTCGTCCGGCATCGCGGGGGGCGCTCCCTCGCCGCGATAACCGTGCTCGAGGTACCAGCGGCGCACGAAGTCCTTGTCGAGCGGCTCCGGGTCCTTGCTGGCAGCGAAGCGCTCGGCGTACGTCGCGCTCTTCCAGAAGCGCGACGAGTCCGGCGTGTGGATCTCATCGATGACGACGAGCACGCCGTCTGTCCGTCGGCCGAACTCGTACTTGGTGTCGACCAGGATGAGCCCGCGCTCCGCGCAGATCGCCTGCCCCGCCGCGAAGAGTCGCATCGCGAGCTCGGCGGCTTCGTCGAAGTCGGTGGCCGTCACCTGCCCCAGCGCCAGGATCTCCTCGCGCGAGCCAGAGACGTCGTGCGCCCCCTTCGGCGCCTTGGTCGTGGGCGTCAAGATGGGCTCGGGCAGCCTCTCGTGCTTCTTCAGCCCATCGGGCAGGACGTGACCGCAAAAGACCCGCTCGCCGCGCTCGTAATGCGTCCAGAGGCTGGTCGAAGTCGTGCCGGTCGCATACGCGCGCACGACCATCTCGACGAGCAAGGGAGCGCACTCGGTGCATTCGAGCACGTTCGGGTCCGGAACGCGCAGGACATGGTTCGGGGCGACGGCCTTCGTGCGCTCGAACCACCAGGCCGCAAGGCGGTTGAGCATCTGGCCTTTGAACGGGACGGTGCCGAGCACGCGATCGAACGCGCTTATCCGGTCGGTGACGACGATGTACCGTCGGCCGTCGGCGGTCGTGTAGTTGTCGCGAACTTTGCCTTCGTACTTGGTCCCGAGCGGTACGAAGTCGGTTGCCGCTAGACAGTGAGGAAGCGCGGATTGGAGAGTGGCCTGGTCGACCATGGTCCGCACGCTACTAGCGCATCGGAGCCCGCGGCGGGAAGGGAGACAGGCGGAAAAGGTGGGGGGGGCCGCATGGCGCCCTGGCGGTTGAATGCCCCTCGACGGCCGACGTCCAAGCACCAGGTACCGGCTTGGTGCTTGCGCTGCCGGCAGAGGACGGGATACGTGGGCGACCGGGGAGTGGCAGGCCGGCGCCGGGGCCCCTTGCGGGGATGTGGGGTTGCGGCTCCGGGTCGGCAGGCGCTTGCCCGAGCAGTGACTCGAAGGAAGGGGAATGGGACATGACCATGGCCGTCGTTAGAATTCACTACGCCGACGGGCGTTTCGAGGACCGTCAGTTGCCCAACGGCACCTATCGAATTGGGCGCGATGCCGGGGAGCTGACGCTGGGCGATCCAAACATGTCGGCGCTTCACGCGGAGCTCTACGTGCAGCCGGACCGCGTCGGAATCGCCGACGTGGGCTCCACCAACGGGACATACGACAAGTCGGGCCAGCGGTTGAGCGGCTATTGTCCGATGCAGCCCGGCGATTGGGTGCGTTTCGGGAGCTCCGCGCTCACCGTCCTCTCGTTGGCCCCGTCCGCCCCGTTGGCCCCGTCGGCACCACCGGAGAGGGCGCCGCCTCGCCCCGAGCCGACGGCGCTGGCCGTGGCGCCCGAGACTCGGCCGCCGCCTCAGGCCTATTCGGCCAACTACGCCATCGCCTCGCGCAGCGACGCATACGGCCAGCGCGACGCTCCTTCGTCGGGCTACAGCCATCCCGACCAGCCGGTGCGCCATGGCTATCCGCTCGACCAGACGGCCCTCGGCATGAGCGGGGCGCTGCAGCTGCTCGTGAAGACGGCGCCGTTTCTGGCCGCGCGGCTCGCGACGCTCGTGATTCTGAGTACCGTCGGCCTCATCTATTGGGTCGTCGCCGTGGCCGGTTTTCTGTTTCTCGGCCACAAGACGGCCGTCGTGGCTTGGGCGTGGCTAGTCGGCGCGGCGGTCGTCGCCGGCTGGGTTTGGCGCGTGGTCGTCCGCTATTTCTTGTATTTGCTCAAGATGGGCCACATCGCCGTGCTGACGGAGCTCATCACGAAAGGACGGATCGGCAACGGCTCCGAGGGCATGTTTGCTTATGGCAAACGCATCGTGCAGGAGCGTTTCGGCGAGATCGCTGCGCTCTTCGCGGTTCATCTGCTCATCGACGGAGTCGTCGGCGCGTTCAACCGCACGCTCGACTGGGTGAGCGGGCTGATTCCGGTGCCGGGCCTGCAGTCTCTCGTCGGTTTCGTCAAAGCCGTGCTCCGCGCCTCGACGCGGTACATCAGCGAAACCATCTTCTCCTACAACCTCGCCCGCGGCGACGCGAACGTCTATCGCAGCTCCAAAGACGGCCTCGTGTATTATTGCCAGAACGCTAAAGAGATTTTGAAGACCGGACTTTGGATTGTCGTCCTCGAGAAGGTGCTCTCGGCCGCCGTCTTCGTGGTCATTTTCATTCCGGCCTTGGCCTTCGCGTACATGCTTCCTTCGGCGTGGGGCCCGTGGCTCCCGGTCACCGCGATCGTGGCTGGTCTTCTCTATGCGAGCAACGTCCGCGAGGCCATCCTCCGCCCTCTTTTTCTCACGATGATCATGGTGAAATATCACGCAGTCGTCAGAGGGCAGCCGATCCACCCCGAATGGGATCAACGGTTGACGGCTCTCAGCGACAAGTTTCGCGAGCTGACACAGAAAGCGGCCGAGTGGACGAAGCCCGCGGCAGCCGCGCCAATGGCGGCCGCTCAGAGCTTCCCCTCGGGCTGAAAATGGCCTCAGCTTTTTGCGGTGCCGGGCTCCGCCATCTTGCGGTGCTGCTCGGCAAGCGCGCCGGACGGCATGACATGCGCGATGGCGGCCTGGAGCTTGTTTTGCCAGCCAGCGACCACCTGGCCGTCACCGCGCATCATCGCCTCGAACCCGACGGCGGCGACCTCGCTCGCAGGCTGTTTCTTCTCGGTGCCGACCTTCGTATCCAGCATGTCGGCGCGCTCGAAGAACTCGGTCTCGGTCGCGCCCGGCATGAGGCACGTGACGGTCACACCTGAATGCTCGAGCTCCGCGCGAAGCGCAAATGAAAAGGAATCGAGCAAGGCTTTCGTTCCGTTGTAAACCGCCTGATACGTTCCGGGCATGAAGCCGGCGATGGATCCGGTGATGAGAATGCGGCCGCGGCCGCGGGCTCGCATGTCGCGGCCAAACTTGTGGATGGTGTACAAAGTGCCTGTGGCATTCGTATCTATGACGCGGCGAATGTCGGCGAAGTCCTGGTCGAGAAAGGCGCGGCCGAGACCGCGGCCCGCGTTCGCGAGGAGCGCATCGACCGGTCGCCCTCCTGTCGCGGCGTAGAGCGCATCGACCCCCGCGACGGTGGCGAGATCGGCCTCTATGGCTTTCACGGACACGCCGATGCCAGCGAGGGTCGTCGCTGCGGTCGCGATGGCGGGCTCGTCGGCTGCGACCACGAGATCAAACCCGCGCTCGGCACAGCGTTTAGCGAGCTCGAAGCCAATTCCGCTGGAGGCTCCTGTGACTACTGCAAGGGGTCGCGCTTGATTTCCCATGTGGCCATCTCCTCGGCTTGATTGCGTAGGACAGGCCGTGCGATGCAAGGTCCGAGCCCGAACGCCCATTCGGTCCCTGTGTCCGGCGAGCGCCGTCCTCGCGCGTCTGGCTTTCGGTGGGACGATCGCTGCGCGGCTGCCGGCGCATTTGCAAACGCCCGAGCTCTACGGCTCGAGCTCCTTCCTGCCGTGGGGCGAAGGTCGGCACCGGGCGGCTCCAATTCGCGGCCGAGATAGAAGCGCACCCCATCGCTCGCGCGCGTCTCCCGCTCGAAGCCGCGGGGCCTCCGTCACTCAAGCGCCGGTTGCTCGTCGTGCGTCGTTCTCGCCGTGGTCCGTGGCAAGCACCGCCGCGCTCTGGGCGGCCAGTGCGCCGGGCGACCAGGCCCCGGGTCGGCTCTCGAGCAGAAGTCTGGCTCCCTCGAGCGAGCGCGGCGCCGACCGCCGATGCCCCGAAATTGACGAGCAACGTACGGGTCTGGCCGGCGTGCGTTCGTCTTACCCGAATCAGCTCCTTTCCAAAAGCGACGCAGCTCATCGACGCGCGAGTGGCCACTTTGAGCACTGGGTCGTCTCTACGGAGCGCGAGCATCGATCGATAAAGCTCGACGAGGCGCTTCCGCTCTCCGTCGGCGAGCTCCGCCCAGACGAGCTTGGACCGCTCGAACGTGTCCTTGGCCTGCGGATCCGGGATGGCGCTGCGCGACGAAGCGTTTCGGAACGCCTCGAAGTGGCCAAACTCTTCGCGTCGACCCTTCGAGACGAGCTCTCCGAGCTTGGGCTCGTGGTCCGTAAAAAAAAGGAAGGGCGTCGCGGCGGCCCACTCTTGCCCCATGAAAAGGAGCGGCGTCATCGGCAGATACAAGAGCAGCATCGACACCGCCGCGTACGCGTCGAGCGACACGTCGTGATGGAGGCGCGTACCGAGCGGCCGGTTGCCGACTTGATCGTGGTTCTGGATGCAATAGACGAAGCTGGGCGCCTCGATGGCGTCGGCGGGCGCCCCCCGCGAGGCGCCGGTGACTGGATAAGGCTGGCCTTCGTACAGCCAGCCCCGCTCGATCGTTCGCGCCAGCTCCTCGGCGCCCGGGTTGTAGGCGCGATAGTACCCGTCTTGTTCGGCGGTGAGCGTCACGCGGACGACGTGATGGAAATCGTCGGCCCAGACGCCGTCGAGCCCCGTGCGACGGATGAGCGAGGGCTGGTTACGCTCGTCCTCCGCGATGACCAGTCGACGCGGTTCGAGGTCGTGCGCCAGCGCCGCGATCTCCTCGAGAACGTGAGGCGCGCTCTCGTCGACGATGCCGTGCGTCGCGTCGAGCCGGAGCCCGTCGACGCCAAACTCGACGAGCCAGTAGCGCGCGTTCTCGAGAACGTAATTCCGCAAGAACCGATTGCTGAAATCCGGGGAGTCTCCCCAGGCGGTCTTGTGCTTCTTCGTGAAGTACTCGGGCGAGTAGCTCGCGAGGTAGTTTCCGTCCGGACCGAAGTGATTGTAAACGACGTCGAGGACGACGCCGAGGCCGAGGCCGTGGGCCGCGTCGATGAACGCGCGCAGGTCTTGCGGCTCGCCGTACCCCGCAAAGGGCGCGAAATGCGCGACCCCGTCGTAACCCCACCCCCGCGAGCCGGCAAAAGAAGAGAGGGGCATCAGCTCCACGGCGGTGACGCCCAGGGAAGCGACGTGCGTCAGTTTCTCGATGGCGGCGCCGTATGTCCCTTCGGGGGTGAAGGTTCCTACATGGAGCTCGTAGAGGACGAGCCTGTCCATCGAAAGCGCGCGCGGAAGCGGCGGGGTGTGCGCGATGGGCTCGACGCGGGCCGGCCCGTGCACGCCGAAGGGCAGAAAGCGCGCGTAAGGGTCCGCCTGCTCTCTTCCATCGAGAACGAACTTGTAGAGCGCACCCGGTGCCACTTCCGGAAAGGTGGCCGAAAAGAGGCCATGGCCCTCGGGGGCCAACGCCATCGTCTCGAGCGGGGTGTCGTGATCGGCAAAGAACCGGACGGCGGCGTGCTTGGTGAGGGTGGACCAGAGCGCGAAGGTCGTTCCTTCGGCACTGGGCGTTGCACCGAATCGGTGCGGACGGGAAGCATCCGGCGGGAAAACACGTGACTCATTGGAACGACGCTCGAACGATTCGCCTATGCTCATGGCACCTCGGAGCCACGGTTGTCTGGTGGCGGCTCGTCGCTGCCGTGAAACACTGCAGCGCTCGTCGGAACTACGAATTTTGTATTCTACTTTACGACTATGCAGGACACGTACCGGTGCGGGCGAAACGCGGACCGGGACGGCCACGGCGCCGGTTCGGCTTCGCCGCGCCGACGTGGCCACAGTGGCGATTGCGCTCCGGTGTCGCAGCGCGCCTCAGCGCGGTGGCGGCAGGGCTGGCCGAAAGTC
Organism: uncultured delta proteobacterium; assembly: GCA_963787925.1. Taxonomy (GTDB): domain Bacteria; phylum Myxococcota_A; class Polyangia; order Polyangiales; family Polyangiaceae; genus Palsa-1150. The sequence goes on along the minus strand of CAWBEN010000007.1, from coordinate 100,489 downwards.
GGACGTCGCTTTCCGAGCGGATTCGGACCCGAGCGGGGACCCGACTCCTCGCGAGCGACGGATAGCCGGACGCGGGCCGCCGCCTTCGGGCGCCGCGCAGCCGAGCTTGCTAGCGCGCCACGGCGCTTGATATCCGTCCGCACGAGGGTGTTCGAGCTGGAGCGATACTGCCTGCCTGCTCATGGAGAGCTAGGCGACCCGCACGCTGCCGAGTGCGTTGCGGGGGGCCGATCAATAGAAGTCAGGGGCCGCGCGAGGCGCATCACTCGCGACGGCGGCACGTCACCTGCTACGAACCGCTTACCTCGGTGAGCAAGCCTTTCGCCGGGAAGCGCCTTCTTCCCGACACCCGGCTGCGGCCAGAGCGAGCGGGGGGCCGCCGTTCGCTGCCTTTTCGCCTCGCACGGGCGCTAGTGGGGGCGCTTCTGGCGGTCGCCATTCTTTACGCCGCCGCGATGAACGTCTTTCTGTCGACGTCCCTCTTTGCGCGAGTCATCGATGGGAAGCCGGACGTCATCGACATTCATTTCCACCGCGGCTGGTCGGTCGTCCCCGGGCACATTCACGCGAAAGATCTCTCCATTCGGGGGCGCGACGGCAACGTCGAATGGCTCCTGCGGCTCGACGACGTCGAGTTCGACGTGGCGCTCACGGCGCTCGCGCATCAGCGCTTCGAGGCGTCGCATGTCTACGGGCGGGGCATCTCGTTTCGCGCGCGCCAGCGGCTCGATGCGCCCCCTCGCGCCGCGGCAGACCTGGCCGACTTACCGCCCATCGAAGGCCTGCCGCCCTACGCGCTGCGCCCGCTTCCCAGTCCGGAGCCCGAGGTGTGGTCGGACGCGGCGTATCACCTGTGGAGCGCGCGCCTGGAGGACGTCGTCGCGAGCGACGTGCGCGAGGTCTGGATCGACAGCCGGCGGTTCGAGGGGAGCGCGCGGATCGCGGGTCGTTTTTACTTGAAGCCGATTCGCACCGTCGAAATCGGTCCGATACGGATCGACGTCCGCGAGGGCCGCATGCTTACGGGCGCCTCCGTCTTGGTCGAGAGACTGGTAGGGGCCGCCGCGGACCTGACCATCCCCCCGTTCGACCCGCGCACGCAGCCCCTCTCGGATTTGTCCGAGCACGTGTCGCTGAAGGTCACCGCGCACCCGGCGTTCCCCGACGTTGGTCGACTCGGACCGCCCCCGCCGGAGGGGGTAGCCATCGGCGGCGCGGCCGACGTGACGGAGCTGCGCCTCGACGTCCGCGGTGGCGCGCTTCGCGAGGGCACCCGCCTCGACGCGACCCTGCCGCACGCTGTCCTGAAGCGCGGCGATCATCGGTTTGCGGTGGCGATGGCCGTGAGGGGCGCCGTCGCGCGCGCGGCGGGAGCGGCTCGACTCGACTTCGCGGCGCAACTGACGGACCTCGACGTGGCACGCATCGGCGCTTCGCAGGGCCACGAGCACCACGAGGAGATTGTTCTGCGCGTGGCGCGCACCCTGATCACGGGCGATGCCCGCGCGCTCGACCTCTCGCGCCTTTTCAACGATGTTCACCTGACGGCCGACGCGGCGGATGGTCAGTTGCCCGACCTGCGCGTTCTCTCGCGGTACGTTCCTGCGGGTACCCCCCTCGCGCTGAAGGGTGGCCGCGGTCGGCTAACGGCCCATCTCGAGACCTGGCGGGCCGACAAGCGCGCTTCCGGCCGCGCCAGCCTGGCCATCGACGACTTGAGTCTGAAGCTCGGAAGGATGCGTGTGGGTGGGAAGGCGTCGGTCGACGGCTCGTTTGGCTCGTTTCCTTGGGAGACGTCGCGACTCGAGGACGTCACGCTCTCGCTCCGGATCGCGGGGGGTACCCTCGCCGCCGAGCGGCGCCCTCGAGCTCCCTTGGTCCGAGCGGACCATCTCCGCGTCGACCTTCGCGCGACCAAAGTCGCGCTCACCGATCCCCTGCGAGCGCTCGGCGCCAGCGTTTCGCTCGACGAGGCGCAGATCGTCGACCCCGATCTCCTTCGGGAGTACCTCCCCGAAGGCGCGGAGATGCACGTGATCCCGGGGCGCGGGCGGTTTTCGCTCTCGTGCGACGTGATGCTGGCGGAGCACCTCGCGAGCGGGACGCTCAGTGCTACTTCGAAGCAGCTCGCCTTCTCGTTTCGAGATTTCGAGGTCGGCCTCGACCTTCTAGCCAAGGCGCGGTTGCGCGCGTGGCGCTGGGACCGAGGGGACCTGGCGCTCGATCAAGCCGACGTCGACCTGACGAACGTCTGGCTCGACCGTCCCGGCCACGCGGCAGGCGGCGGAAATCCCGGACCGGCGGCCTCACCCCCGTCGCTCGCGGCCACCGGGCCCCCTGCTCTCTCGTTCGTGCGCATCTCGCTCGGCGCCACGAGCCCGCATTTCTCGCTCGTCAATCCGCTCGCAGAAGTGCACCTCTCGGCGTCGCTCATCGACGCACGGGTCCACGATTCGGCGATCGTGAACGCCTTCTTTCCGACCGGCGCGCCGTTCGCGATTCGCGCGAACGACGGGGGCTTCTCGAGCGACATCCGGGCTGATGTACGGGCGCACGTCCTCGCGGGCACGATTGCGGTCGGGGCTCACCGCATGGGCATCGGAGGCCAGTCGTTCGAGCTTGGCGGCGACATCGACCTGCTTTCGCACGTCTCGAGCTGGGACTTCACGGCCCATACGCTCGCGGTGAACGACGCTCACCTCGTGCTCTCGGGGGTGACGGGAGGCTTCCACGGCGCCGCGTCCGGGGGCTTCGATCCGGCGCTCGCCGCGGGGCGCGCCGCGGGCACGACGGATTTCCGCGCAGAACGCATCGAGCTCTGGGCAAGCACGCCGCGGCTCGACCTGGTCAAACCGTCGCGCAAGGACCTCGACACCCATATCGTCATCGCTGGCGCTGAGCTCCCCGATGCCACCGTGGTCCAACGGTTCATGGCGCCGAAGTCCATTTTGGCCATCGAATCGGGCGGCGCGCGCGTGTCCGGGAACCTCGAGGTCTCCTCCACGAAGCGGTCTGCGCGGGGGCAGCTCGACGTCGACCTCGCGCACGCCGGAATCCGGTTCAACGAGACGCACCTCGTCGGAAACTTCGCGGTGTCGGCGCGTCTGCTCGGCTATGACCCGGACCGGGACCTATTCGATGTCTCGGGCAGCCGCGTCGCGATGCGCGACGTCGAGGTCACGAACGCATCGACGAGCACCTTGCAATGGCAAGGCGATGCCGTGGCTACCGAGGCGACTTTTCGTCTCGAGCCGCGGCCGGAGCTCGAGGGAAGGGTCGCCGTCGAGGCCCGCGATGCGAGCCCCATCTTGGCCATTCTGCTCGGCAACGGCCTGCCCAAGATCTTCGTCGGCCTCACGAGGATGCCGCATTTGTCGGCCACGGCGCGGTTGACCATGGGGGCGCGCAGGGTGGCTTTGCGGGACCTCGCCGCGCGTGGCGGCGATCTCTCAATCGATGGCACGTACGTCCTCGGGCAAGACCACCGTGCGGGCGCGTTCGTAGTCGGCAAGGGGCCGTTCTCGGCCGGGTTCAGGCTCGACGACGGGGGCGCGCACCTCCGCTTTTTTGGGCTCCAGCGCTGGCTTCGCGAAGAGACCCGCGCTTCGCTTCGGCTGCTCGAGGACCCACCGCCGCCTTCCGACGCCGTGCCGCCCAGGGTGGGCCCCTGACTCCCTCGATGCGGTCCCGAGGGGGGGTGCTGTGGCACGTTGCTTCGTCGACGCGCGCTCCTGCCCCGACCCACGGGCCGCGTCGCGCCGCGGCCGCTTGGCCCCGACCAGCCGACCTGCAAGGCGTCATTCGGCGAGACCTTCCCTTTGGGCCGCGCAGTGCAGGCGGCGCCCGACCTTTCTTACGGCTGGAACGGGCCTTGCTCTCGCCCTGAGTCACGCGGGTGAGACCTTCAAGGACGTGACGACGCCATGAGACTGACGCGATCGATCTGGCCCCTGACGAAACAGACCTTCCAAAGCTGGCTGGACGACAAGGTCCCGCGCCTCGGAGCCGCGCTGTCCTACTACACCATCTTCTCTCTCGCGCCGGTCCTCATCTTGGTGATCGCGCTTGCCGGACTCATCCTGGGGCGCGAAGCCGCGGAGGGGAAGATCGTCGCCCAGCTTCAGGGCCTCGTAGGTGCGGACGGGGCTGCCATCATCCAATCGATGATCCTCAAGGCGAGCGTGAAGAACGGCGGCGTCGTAGCCACGGTCATCGGCGTCGTCACGCTCGTTCTGGGCGCGACCGGCGTGGTCGTCGAGCTTCAGGACGCGTTGAACACGATCTGGAAAGTCACCCCGAAACCAGGGCGCGGCGTAATGGGGATTGTCCGCGACAGAGTGCTCTCGTTCGGGCTCATTCTCGGTTTCGGGTTCTTGTCGATAGTGTCGCTCGTGATGAGCGCCGCGTTGGCCGCTCTCGGCGGTTGGCTATCGAACATCGTCCCGGGCTGGGTCATTCTCGGCTACGTCCTCAACTATGGCGTGTCGTTCGCCATCATCGCCCTCGTCTTCGCGATGATGTTCAAGTTGCTCCCCGACGTAAAGATGGCGTGGCGCGACGTCTGGATAGGCGCGGCGGTCACGTCCGTGCTCTTTCACATAGGAAAGTTTCTCATCGGGCTCTACCTCGGCAAAGCGAGCGTTGCGTCGGGCTTCGGCGCCGCAGGCTCACTCGCCGTCATCCTCGTGTGGGTCTACTATACGTCGCAGGTCGTCTTGCTGGGCGCGGAGTTCACGCGGGTCTACGCGAACATGCTGGGCTCGCATGTGCGGCCCTCCGACAACGCGGTGGCCGTGCCCGAGGCGGCGCCGCAGTCCTCGCGACGTGTCGCCGCCGAGCATGGCGGCTCGGCCCCAATCCCCAAACCAGCGGCCAGCCGGTGACGCGGGTGCGCCGAATCAGTTCGAGTCGTCGAGGCTGAGGCCGCCGAGATTGGCGATCACAGTGGCAAGCTCCGCGGGCTCGATAGGCTTGGCCACGTGTGTCTGGTAGCCGGCCGCGAAGGCGCGTTGAGCGTCCTCGCTTCGTGCGTAGGCCGTCAGCGCGACGGCCGGGGTGCGTCCGCCTAGCTGCGCTGGAAGCGCGCGGATTCTTCGAATCAACGAGTACCCATCGAGCTGCGGCATTCCGATGTCGCTCACGACGACGTCCGGCCTGACGACGACGAATTTCTCGAGCGCTTCGACCCCCGATGCGGCGAGATGCACCTCGGCCCCGCGCTCTCGCAAGACCTCGCCGACGAGCATGCGCGCGTCCTCCTCGTCGTCGACGACCAGCAGCTTGAGGCCGTCGAGACGCGGCGGCGCCTGCTCGGCGGCCCCCCGGGCCTCCACGATTTTGGCCGTCGAGCGAGTCACCCGTCCGGTCGCGGCAAGCAGCGAGCGAGCCGGCAAGTGCACGGTGAACGTCGCCCCGCGTCCGGGCCCGTCGCTCGACACGACGACCGTCCCCCCGTGCGCCGTGACGATTTGCTTGACGATCGCAAGGCCTAGGCCGAGCCCCCCGTGGCGTCGCGTCGTGGACGAATCGGCCTGCCTGAAAGGCTCGAAGACGTGCGGGAGCACGTCCGAGCGGATGCCCTCGCCGGTATCGGATACGCGCACGCAAACATCGGACCCCTCTTTGCCCGCCCGGACCGTGACCATGCCTCCCTTGGGTGTGAACTTCACCGCATTCGCGACGAGGTTCCAGACGACCTGTTGCAGCCGGTCGGGGTCCGCGGTGATGACCAGCGAGTCATCTTCGATGTCCACGCTCAAAGTGACGCCCTTCGCGTCCGCCGCAGGGGTCACGGCTTCGACCGCGCCGCGGATCGCTTCGGCGATCCGCGCCGGGCCGAGGCTGAGCGAGAGCTTTCCGCTGATGATGCGCGAGACGTCGAGCACGTCTTCGACCAGGCGTGTCTGCGCGCGCGCGTTTCGCTCGATGACGGCGAGCACGCGCTCGATGTCCGGCGGCGGGTTGCGGCTGCGGAGCGTCACCGTCCAGCCAAGGATGGCGTTGAGCGGCGTCCGGAGCTCGTGCGAGACCGTGGCGAGGAACTCGTCCTTCGTGCGGTTTGCCGCCTCGGCCTCGGCGCGCAAGAGACGCTCCTGGACGCGGGCTTCCTCGGCCGCCCGCAGCGCCAGCGCGTTCTCGATCGCCATGGCCGCGCGACGCGCGAAATCTTCCGCAAAGGTCAGAATCGTCCGGGGTGTATCTGCGGCCGGAGTCGGCGTAGATGAACGTCATCGCGCCGAGGGTCCGCTCCCGCCCGCGGAGGGGCACCACCATCGCCGAGTCGAGCCGGAGCTCCCGAATGATGCGAAGGTGCTCGGCGTCCTGCGCGCCGGCCTCGAGCAGGGCGGCGGGGATTGCCTCATAGAGCTCGGCCTTGCCCGTTCGAATGACTTGGGGCGCTCCCGTAGGGGCTTTCGGGATCGGGCGGGTAACGCTCGCCGAGCGAGCGAGCGAATTCGACCTTCGTGGGGTCGGCATGCGCGACGGCGACCTGTTGCGGCGCGCCCCCGCCGAGCTCCGCGATGTCCACCGTGCACCAGTCCGCGAGCTGCGGCACGGCGAGGCGCGCCACCGTCGCGAGCGTCGCACGGTAGTCGAGCGACGAAGCGAGCGTCTCGCCGGCGCGGGCCAGAAACTCGCGCCGAACGTGCTCTCGTTTTTCGACGCTCGCGTCCCGAAAGACGAGCACGACGCCGAAGATGGAGCCGCTCGCGTCGCGGATGGGAGCACCGCTGTCGTCGATCGGGATCTCGGTCCCCGCCTTGGACCGGAGAATCGTATGGTTCGCGAGACCGACGACGGTCCCCTCGCGGAGGACCTTGGTGACGGGGCTCTCGACGATGGCGCGCGTCTTCTCGGAGAAGATGTGAAACACGTCCGCGAGCTGCCGGCCTCGCGCGTCGTCCTCTGCCCAGCCGGTCAGGCGCTCGGCGACCGGATTCATGAACGTGACCCGGCCGCCGGTGTCCGTCGCGACGACGGCGTCGCCGATGCTCTGCAGGGTCGTCATCAGCCAGCGCCGCGCGGTGTCTTCGCGCTCGAGGCGTTCCGCACGGAAGAGCGACTGGGCGCATTGGTTCGTGAAGGCCTCGACGAACGAGCGCTCGTCCTTCGAGAACCTCCGTGGCTGATAAAAGCCCATTCCGAGGAGGCCTACGGGCCCGCCTTCGACGACGAGCGGCATGCACCAGAAGGCCTTGGCGCGCGGGCCCGTCGCCTTCATCGCGGAGAGCGGCGGGAAGAGCTCGGCGTACTCGGCTTCGTCCTCGGCCCACAACGACTTGCCCGCCGCCATCGCGGCGAATGTCGCGTTGGTGCTCGACCTCGTGATGCGACGGATTCGATCCAGTACCTCCGGGGCCGTCCCTCGTTCGCCGATGAGCTCGAGCGCCTCGCCCCTCGCATCGAGCATATAGAGCGTGCAGACGTCCGCGCCTGCCGCGCGCATGCCACGCTCGACCACGGTGGCTGCCACGTCGTTACGGCTAGCTGCGCTCGAGAGCGCGAGCGCAAGCTCGGTCAGCGCCTCGATTCGCCGCAGAGTCTCGCGCTGATCGTCGACGTCGCTGTTGATGCCCACCCAGCGCACGATCGCGCCGTCCTCGTCTCGAATCGGCGACGCCCGCGTCAGAAACCAGCGGAAGACGCCGTCGTGCCGGCGCAGCGGGAAAGTCATTTCGAACGGCTTGCCGGTGGCGAGAGAGGCCCGCCAAGTCGCGACCACATCGGACAAGAGACGTGGATCGTGGACGGACTCCCAGCCCCACCCTTGCATCTGCGCGGGCGTCGTTCCGGTGTACTCGTACCAGCCGCGATTGAAGTAAGAGATCCAGCCGCTCGGGTCGGCCGCCCAGCCGAGCTGCGGCATCGCGTCGAAGAGAGCACCGAGAGGTTCGCCCCCGAGGCTCGTGCGCGTGCTCGCTTCGGTCGCGCGAATCCGTCGCTTCACGTCGGTGATGTCGGCGACGAGGACGACGGCGCCGACCACGACTCCGCCGGCTTCGGCGGGCGACGCCGTCAGGCGCACGTCGCGCTCGTTGCCCCCCGGCGCGAGCCTTCGCTCGACGGGCGCGACCGTCTCACCGGCGAGGGCGCTCTCGACGAGGCGCTCGAGCGAGTCGACGTCGCCGTCTCGGACGTCGAAGCGCTGCCCAAGCTCGCCTATCGGTCGCAGGAGATTGGCTCGCGGGACACCCAGCACGCGCTCGGCCGCTCTATTGGCCGCCACGACGACTCCAGTCGTGTCGCAGACCAGAACGCCGTCCACGAAGCACTCGACGAGACCCTCGAGCCGTTCGAGCCGGGGGTGCAATGCCATCCGATGCTTATAGCTCGCTCGTCCGGCTGCGCTCGAGAGGCGCGGATAGGCAAGCTCATCGCCGGTCCCCCAGCGCCCCTTGCTGCGTCGCGTCGCCGACCGCCACGCCTCGTTAGGGAGCGCCCGCGGACGGTCGAACGGACAGGGTGCTGACGTCGCCGGTCTCGCGCTCCGAGCCGAAGACGCCCTCCCAACGAGCGATGACGACCGACGCGACGGCGTTGCCGGTGACGTTGACTGCCGAACGCGCCATGTCCATCACCTCGTCGACCGCGAGCAGCATCGCGATTCCGGCCTCCGCCGGCAACTCGAAGCTGTCGCATGTCGCGGCGATGATGACGAGCGTTGCGCGCGGCACACCCGCCACTCCCTTGGACGTGAGCATCAGGGCCAGCATCATCGTGACTTGCTGGGCGAACGACAGCTGGACGTTTGCGGCCTGGGCGATCGTGATCGACGCGAGCGCGAGGTAGAGCGTCGAGCCGTCGAGGTTGAACGAGTACCCCGCAGGCACGACGAAGCTCGCGACGCGCCGCGGGACGCCGAACTCGACGAGCTGCTCGAGGAGCTTGGGGAGAGCCGCCTCGCTGCTTGCCGTGGAGAAGGCGGTGAGGACGGGATCGCGAATGGCCTTGAAGAAAGCGAGCGGCGGCACCCGTGCAAAGAGCAGCAGCACCGGGATGAACACCAGCAGAACCAGCGCGAAGAGCGCGAGGTACAGGCTTCCGACGAGCACGGCGTAGCGGCTGAGAAGATGAAACACCGCGTCCCAGCCTTTGATGACGATGTCGCCGGTCTTCCAGCCGGAGGCCATGTGGCTCACGTTCGAGGCCATGGCGCCGAAGACGCCGAGCGGCGTGATCCGCATCACCATGTCGGTGTACTTGAACATCGTCTGCGCGACGCCGTCGAAGAACGCGATGACGGGCTCGCGCTTCTCGCCGATGCGCATGAGGGCGATGCCGAACAGCGTGGCAAAGACGACGAGCGGGAGAATGTCGGCGTCGACGGCGTGCTTGACCACGTTGGTCGGCAAGGCGTGCATCGCCATGTCCCACGCCGTGAGGGGCTTCGCGGCTGGGACGGCGCCGTGCGCGGCGAGGTCGAGGGGCAGATTGTCGCCCGGGCGCATCGTGTTGACGATGACGAGGCCGATGACCAGCGCGATCGTCGTGACGATCTCGAAATAGAGGAGGGCCTTGGCACCCATGCGCCCCACCGCCTTGATGTCGCCGGTCTGTGCGATCCCGACGACGATCGTGGAGAAGAGGAGCGGGACGATGAGGCCCTTGATGAGCCCGATGAAACCCTTCGAGAGAAATGAGAACGCGTGGTGCAACACGGGGTGAGCGTCCTCGGGGAGGAGGCCGCCCAAGAGGACGCCGAGCGCCAAGCCCGCGAAGATGAAAAAGGTGCTCGAGCGGTACCAGCGCTTGCGGACGTGGACCATGCCGGCCGGGCGCTACGCTACCCCGAGATCGAGCCGCCGTTCCAGGGAGGAACGGCCGAGCGAGACGTTACCCCGACGACGCCGAGTCTCTGGGCGCGCCGTCGGTCGCCCCGCCGCCGTCACCCGCATCGACGCCACCCCCCGCATCGCCCGCGCCTGCCTCGGGAGGGCTGCCCGCCTCGCCCCCGCCGCCGTCCGTGGTGGCCGTCCCGCCGTCGCCAGCCGCGGCCGGACGGCAGGTCGAATAGAGATTTCCCGTGGACGTGCCGCCCGTGCACATGGCGTCCGTCGTCGCGCAATCGGCGAGCGTCCTGCAGACGGGACGAGAGCTCGCGCAGGTGGCCGCGCACTGGGTCCCGAGCGGCTTCGATGAGCCGTTCGAGCCGCAGCAGAGCTGGCCGCTGCAGTCCTGCGGGCCGGTGCACGCGAGAACGTCGGTGGCGGCGCACGCCGCGGCCGTCGTGCACGATGGGGCGGCGGCGCTGCGGGGAGCGCAGCACACCTCGCCCCCCGTGCACGTGGGCCCCATGCACGCCGCGCCGCTGCCGCGGCTCACGTCCGGGCTTGCGATCGCATCCCCGCGCGCGGCGTCGAGCGAGGACGTCGCGTCGCTGCCGCCGGGGCCTCCGTCGGTGCCAGCGGGCGTCCCATTGTCAGAGGAGCTGCATGCCGCGGCGAACGTGACGCTCACCGTTGCCAGAATGAAGGCGCGTGCGTTTTTCATTTTGCCGATTGTGACCTCGCGACGTCAATACACCGGGCAAACGGCGCGTGTCCATGACAAGCCGCACCTCCTCAAGGGGGCGCGGCAGGGGCGCGGCCGGCCTCGCGCTTGCGCCACACGGTTCGCATGCGCGAGGCGGGCGCCGGAGGGCGCCGCGCTCGCCGTCATCGTGCTGGGCTCGGAGCTCGACTTGGCCTGGGCTCACCGCGACGCGCTCCGGCCGATGCTCGCGTCGAAGGGGGCGCCGACGGCGCGTGCGAGCGCGCATCGGTGAGATGGCGCCGTCCTCGAGGGCAGGACGCTGCGGGCGTCCCGGCCCGTCTCACCGCTCGAAGACTGGCGCGGAGGTTCTGGGCGAGCCGCGTGGCAGGGGTCATCCGTGCGGCTCGCTCGAGCACCGCGCGAACGAACGACTCGTCGTCGCGTCCTAGAGCTTGCGACCGTGCCGCCTGACCTCTAGCGGCTCCCGGCGCAAGCGTCCCATCGAGGTACGCATCGAGGATGGCAGGGTGCACGTAGCACCGCCTGCAAACCGCGGGGGTGTTGCCGAGGTGCGCCGCGACCGACTTGATGCAGTCGACCACGTTCCGGTTGGCTTGCCGACGGACGGCGCACGGCGTGAGCGCGCGCAGCGTGATCGCCGCGAGGACGGTGCCGGCCCAGGTGCGAAAGTCTTTTGCCGTGAACTGGTCGCCCGCGATCGCATGGAGGTAGCCGTTCACGTCGCCCGAATCGATGGTTCGGACCGCGCCGCCAGGCTCCATGTAATGGAACAGCTCGTGTCCTGGGAGCTCGCTGCACTTGGCGAGGATCCGCGCAAGGCGGCGATCCCGCACGCCGACGTCGCGCATTTTTCCTGACTTGCCGCGGAAGTGAAACGAGACCTCCGCCCCTTCGATGTGGAGGTGACGGTCCCGCAGCGTCGTCAGGCCATAGGAGCCGTTTTCGCGTGTGTACTCCTCGTTACCTATGCGAATGTGCGTCAGCTCGAGCAAGCGGACGGCCGTCGCCAGCACCTTCTCGCGCGGCAGCCCGGGCCTGGCGAGGTCGCGTTCGCACGCCGCACGGATGCGCGGCAGGGCGTCTGCGAACGCGATCATCTTATGGTACTTGGTCGCGTCGCGGACCTCGCGCCAGCGAGCATGGTAGCGGTACTGCTTGCGTCCACGCGCGTCGCGCCCCACCGCCTGGAGATGGCCGTTCGCTATGGGGCAGATCCAGACGTCTTCCCACGCCGGCGGAATGACGAGCTTTCGGACCCGATCCAGCGTCACCTGATCGCGCACGCGGCGACCCCGCTCATCCACGTAGACGAATCCGCCCTCGCGCCGGATGCGCCGTAGCCCTTGTGTCGTGGTCGCATCGACGTAGCGAAGCCCGGCCCGCCGCGCCGAAGCGAGTGACTCGCGCGTCTCATGCGGCTCACGCGGCTCAGGCGGGGCCAGCTTCGGAGAAAGCGCCTCGGGCGAAAAGGAAAGCACGGCCACCACACGGCTCGTTGCATCGGCCGGGCCATTCGCGCCTCGGCGCGGGGGAGTCTGGCCCCCCGAAGCAAAAAAGCCCTATAAGGCGGCGATCCTTTACGGACGAGCGCGAACGGAGTCGCCAAGATGAGCAGCGTGCGTATCGAGTCAGATAGCATGGGTCCGATCGAGGTCCCCGCGGACAAATATTGGGGGGCGCAGACCCAACGCAGCCTCCAGAACTTTCGGATCGGCGGCCACAGGTTCGGTCGCCCCGTCATCCGCGCCTTTGGCATCGTCAAGAAGGCCGCGGCCCTCACCAACCGGGATCTCGGCAAGCTCGACGGGAGCCTGTGCGAGCTCATCGTGCGCGCGGCCGACGAGGTGATCGCGGGGAAGCTCGACGCGCACTTCCCGCTCGTCGTCTGGCAGACGGGCAGCGGAACGCAGTCGAACATGAACGCAAACGAGGTCGTCGCGAACCGCGCCATCGAGCTCGCCGGCGGCGTCATCGGCTCGAAGAAGCCGGTTCACCCGAACGACGACGTCAACAAATCGCAGTCGTCGAACGACGTCTTTCCGACAGTGATGCATGTGGCGGTGGCGCTCGAAATCAAGGAGCGCGTGCTCCCTGCCGTCTCTCGGCTTCGCGCGGCGATCGAGGCGAAGGCGAACGCCTTCGACGGAATCGTCAAGGTCGGTCGCACGCACCTGATGGACGCGACGCCATTGACGCTCAGCCAGGAGCTCAGCGGTTGGGCGTCGCAGCTCGACTTTTGCGAACGGGGGCTCGCGCAGTCGCTCCTCGGCTTGTACGAGCTCGCCCTAGGGGGCACCGCCGTTGGGACCGGACTCAACACGCATCCCGATTGGGCCCCGCGCGTCGCCGGGAAAATTGCCGACCTGACGGCCACGCCTTTTTGCACCGCTCCCAACAAGTTTGCCGCGCTGGCGGGGCACGAGGCCCTGGTGGCGGCGAGCGGCGCGCTCCGTGTCCTCGCCGTCGCGTGCTTCAAGATCGCGAGCGACGTGCGCCTTCTTGGAAGCGGGCCACGCTGCGGGCTCGGCGAGCTCTCGCTCCCCGAGAACGAGCCCGGCAGTAGCATCATGCCCGGCAAGGTGAACCCAACGCAGTGCGAGGCGATGACGATGGTCTGCGTTCACGTGATGGGGAGCGACGCCGCCGTCGGCTTCGCCGGCGCGAGCGGACAGCTGGAGCTCAACGTCTTCAAGCCCGTCATCGTCCACAACGTCCTCGAGAGCTGCGCGCTGCTCGCCGACGCGTGCACGAGCTTCACCGACAACTGCGTGGTGGGGATCGAAGCCAATCGCGACGTGATCGCCAAGCACCTCGAAGCGACGTTGATGCTGGTGACTGCATTGAACGAGGTCATCGGTTACGACAACGCCGCCAAAGTGGCCAAGACCGCTCACTCGAAGAACATCACGCTCCGTGAAGCGGCCGCCGAGCTCGGGATGGTGAAGCCCGAAGACTTCGACAGGTACGTTCGTCCCGAGAAAATGGTTTCGCCCGGATAGAGCGTGTGCCTAGAATTTCGCCCCCGTAAACGTTGCGGGAGGCTCAGGGCACGCTTAGCCGGTTCGGGATTCAGCCACGCGTCCCCATCGAACGGGCGTCCGAGAGCGCGGCCGCGGTCGCGCACGACGACGTTTTGGAGAGCCGGTGGCGACGGCCGCCGGCGGCCTCTTGCCCGCGACGTTCACGGGGGGTAAGTCCAACCGAACCGCCATGTCGGACACCTTTGCCGCCAAATCGACGCTCAAGGTCGGCTCTGCCTCTTACGCTCTCTTCCGCCTCGCGCCCGTTTACGCGCGCTTTTCGCACGCGGCGAGGCTGCCTTACTCACTCAAGATCCTGCTCGAGAACTTGCTTCGGACCGAAGACGGCGTGGCGGTGCGCGCCGAGGACATCGAGGCGCTGGCAACCGTCGACCTCTCCAAGTCTCCGACACGCGAAATCGCGTTCACCCCGGCGCGTGTCCTGCTACAGGATTTCACGGGCGTCCCCGCGGTGGTCGACCTCGCGGCCATGCGCGACGCGATGAAGGCGCTCGGCGGTGACCCGAAGAAAATAGAGCCGCTCCAGCCCGTGGAGCTGGTCATTGATCACTCGGTGCAGGTCGATGCGTTCGGCTCGAGCGAGGCCTTGTCGATCAACTCCCACCTCGAGTTCTTGCGAAACAGAGAGCGTTATCAGTTTCTCAAATGGGGACAGCGGGCGTTTCGCAAGTTCAAGGTGGTGCCGCCCGACACGGGCATCGTCCACCAGGTCAATCTCGAGTACCTGGCGCGCGTGGTCATGAAGAGCGACGACGGCAGGAGCGTCTACCCCGACACGCTCGTGGGGACCGACTCGCACACGACGATGATCAACGGCCTAGGCGTCCTCGGCTGGGGCGTCGGAGGCATCGAGGCCGAGGCGGCGATGCTGGGGCAGCCCGTGAGCATGCTCATTCCCCAGGTCGTAGGGATGAAGCTCGTCGGCGTCTTGCCAGAAGGAACGACCGCGACCGACCTCGTCCTGACCGTCACCGAGCGACTCCGCAAGAAGGGGGTCGTCGGCAAATTCGTCGAATTCTTCGGTGATGGCTTGGCGCAGCTCCCGCTCGCCGATCGGGCGACGATCGCCAACATGGCCCCCGAGTACGGCGCGACCTGCGGAATCTTTCCTGTGGATGCCGAGACGTTGCGGTACCTGCGTTTCACCGGCCGGAGCGACGAACAGGTGCAGCTCGTCGAGGCCTATTTTCGCGAACAGGGACTCTTTCATTCGCCGGGGTCGTCCGAGGCGATTTACTCGGACGTGGTGGAGCTCGATCTCGCGAGCATCGTCCCGAGTCTCGCCGGGCCGACGCGTCCGCAAGATCGCGTCGCGCTGGACGAGTCGAAGACGGCCTTTCACGCAGCCCTCGAAAAGATGCTGGCGAAGTCCCCCAAGCCGAGCGCAGCCGACACGAAGGTCAAGTCGACCATCGACGGGCACGACATCGAGCTCACGCACGGATCGGTGGTCATCGCCGCGATCACGAGCTGCACGAACACCTCGAATCCCAGCGTGATGGTCGCCGCGGGGCTCCTCGCGAAGAAGGCCGTGGAGAAGGGGCTGACACGCAAGCCCTGGGTGAAGACCAGCCTCGGGCCAGGCTCGAAGGTGGTGACGGAGTACCTCGCCAAGGCGGGGCTGACGCCCTATCTCGATGCCCTGGGGTTTCAGACCGTCGGCTACGGCTGCACGACGTGCATAGGCAACAGCGGTCCCTTGCCCGAGCCGATCTCGAAGGCCATCGAAGAGGGCTCGCTCGTCGCCGCCGCGGTGCTCAGCGGAAATCGGAATTTCGAGGGCCGCGTACACGCCGAGGTTCGCGCGAATTACCTGGCCTCTCCGCCGCTGGTCGTCGCCTACGCGCTGGCGGGGACCATCGATATCGACCCTTACGCGGAGCCGCTCGGCACGGGCAGCGACGGGGAGCCTGTCTTTCTGAAGGACGTCTGGCCGACGCGCGTGGAGGTGCAGTGCGCAGTCGACGCGTGCATCGACCGCGAGATGTTCGAGCACGTTTACGGCCGGGTGTTCGACGGCGACGAAGAGTGGAAGAAGCTCGTCGTACCGAGCGGCGATTCGTACGCGTGGGACGCGAAGTCGACGTACGTGAAGAATCCGCCGTACTTCGAGGGAATGTCGCGCGAGCCGGCTGCCGTCGGTGACATTCGTGGGGCGCGGGTTCTCGCGGTTCTCGGCGACAGCATCACGACGGATCACATTTCGCCGGCCGGCTCGATCAAGAAGAACGGACCTGCCGGCGCGTACTTGATCGAGCACGGCGTCGACGTGAAGGACTTCAACTCCTACGGCTCGCGCCGCGGCAACCATGAGGTCATGGTGCGCGGGACGTTTGCGAACGTCCGACTTCGCAATCTGCTCGCCCCGGGCACCGAAGGCGGCGTCACGCGCTACCTCGGCGCCGCTGGGGGCGCCGGCCAGACGATGAGCCTCTTCGACGCGGCAGTCCTTTACCAGAAGGAGCGCGTGCCGCTCGTCATCCTGGCTGGCAAAGAGTACGGCTCGGGGTCATCGCGCGATTGGGCGGCCAAGGGTCCCAAGCTGCTCGGAATCCGCGCCGTGATCGCCGAGAGCTACGAGCGCATCCACCGCTCGAACCTCGTCGGCATGGGTATTCTGCCTCTCGAATACACGGCAGGCGCGAACGCGGCCACGCTTGGCCTGACCGGCGAGGAGACATTCTCGTTCGAGGGGTTGGCTCTCGCCATCGTCGAACGCAAGGTCGTCGTCCGCGCTCTCCGCGCAGGCGGCGAGGTGCGCGAATTCGTGGCGACGGTCCGCATCGATACTCCCCAGGAGCGCGAGTACTACCGCCACGGAGGCATCTTGCCGTACGTCTTGCGCCAGCTCCTGCGCTCCTGAGCCCTCGATTCACGCCCTCGTGCCCTGGATGGTCAGCACGGGTCGGTGAGAGGTGCGAATCACGTTCTCGGCCACGCTGCCGAGCAGGGCGCGGGCGAGGCCGCGCCGACTGTGCGTCCCGATGACGATGATGTCGGCGTCGACTTCGTCGGCGACGTGATTGATTTCTTCAAAGGCCACCCCCTCGCGCAAGAGCGAGTCGACGGGGACGCCGCGCGCCTCGTGTTGCGCCACGGTCCTGTCGAGACCTTCGCGTGCCGCATCGGCGATGCGCGAGGCCACCGCGGCGGTCGCAATCAGCGCCCCGTCCGGGAAGCCGACGATTGGTATCTCGTACGCATGCATCACCGTGACGGACGCTCCGAGGCGTGCGGCGAGGTCGATGGCCCAGTCGATGGCTCGGTCGGAGCTCTCTGAGAAATCGGTCGGCACGAGGATGCGACGGAAAGTGGCCATTCGTCACGGTGAAGCAAGCTCTCTGCCAATGGGGGCTCGAGACCCTCCCTATGCCGAACGCGCGCGTCGCTCACGAGCCGATTCAACTGCACGCCGAGCAGGAGCGCGACCGAAAAGAGCCAGAGGGTCATCAGCGTGACCCCCACGACGGCGAGGCTGGCCTGGTAGGCGCCTCCGCTTCCGAGCGCGGCGACGTACACCCCATAACCCCAGCCGAGAGCGGTCTGCAGGCCGACCGAGAGCAAGGCGCCCGGGAGCACCGTGGCGCTTCGCTCGCGCGCGGATCGAGCGATTCCCATCCGGTAAAGGCCGGCGGTGAGCCCCACGGCAATCACCAAGCCGAGGAGCCAACGGAAGACGCGCCCCGCCGGTCCCCGCTCCGCCGAAAGCAGGACCGGCGGAACCGCCGAGCCGGCCAGCGTCTGGACCGCAGTGAACCCCGCGGCGAGCAAGGCCACGAGCGCGGCTCCGGCCGAAAGCGCGACGCACCCGGCAATGGCGATCAGGCGTTTCTTCCACCAGGGGCGCGACGTGCCACTCTGGACCTCCAACGCGTCGAGGACGGCGTGGACCCCGCTCGACGCCAGCCACACGAAAGTGACCACGGCGACCGGCGCAACGGTGCCGCGCTGCCACGACGCGACTTGCTCCACCTGAAGGGCGATGAGGCCGCGCACCGACACTGGCACGGCGGCGAGGAGAGACCAAAAGGCGGCCGAACGGTTCGACACGGCAAACCGCGCCGCGATGAGCCCGGCGACCGCTGCGAGCGGGACCAACGCGAGAAAGAGCCAGAAGCTCATTTCGGCCGCGAGGCCGAGCGTGCGCGCCCGATCGACTCCCTTCGCGATCGATTTCAGCGCCGTGACCACCCGCCAGCGATGGTACGCGGCCTTCATAGGCGGCCCTCCAGCACACCTCGTGCCATTGGAATGGGGCGACCGCGCACCAAAGCCCCACCATTCCACCCAAGCTGCGCGCGTCACCGCCGGCGCACTCGGCTGTGGCAAGCACGCCAGCGCGCGGGGCAGTCTGGCTTCCCGAGCGCTCACCTACCGAAAATGGCTCTTTGCCATTCGCTCCTTGGAACCGACGCCGGAATGGGCTGACAATGGCCTGACCGCGTGACCCGCGCCCGCCGGTCGCGCAGCCGCTAGCTGTGCTCGCCGCGCTTCCCGCGCTCCTCGGCCTTGCGCAGCTCCTCGCCCTCGGGCCCCTCGAGGGCTTTCTTTGCTTTCTCGGCCAGTTGCTCGACGTGCTTGCCGTCCTTTGCAGCGTGCTCGGCCTTTTGGTCGTAACGTCGCGCTCCGGTTCGGCTCCCTTCGCCCTCGTTTTGCAGCTCGGGATCACTCGATTTTTGCCCGCCTGGAGCGCCGTTGGGCGCCGCCGGCGATGCGTTCTTCGGTATCGAATTGGGCATCGTCTTGCTCCTTTTGCAGACGAATGCCCAGCATCGATCGTGCCTGCGCGTGGGGTCTTGCAGCGCGGTCGAGCCGAGGTGGCCGCAGAGCCCCTGAACGTGTCCGGCGACGCTTGCGCGCCGTCTGCCGATCGCTATTCTCAAGTGGCTCACGGACGTTTCCAAGGCAAGGACGCTCTCTCGACGCTCATGGGACCGCGGATCGCGCTCGAAGGTTACGCAACGTGTGGACGCGCCGGATTCCGCCGCCGCGCCCTTGCTACCGATTTCGCGGCTGATTGGATGGCAGGCACTCCGTGACGGCGCTCCGAGGAGGGGCGTTCTCGTAGCCGTTTGCGAGAGAAGAGTGAGCCATGGGAACGCGTCTTTACGTCGGCAACCTGTCGTTTTCTTCCACGGCGGAGAGTGTGCGCGAGGCCTTCGCCCGCATCGGGGAGGTGACCGACGTTCACATCGTGACTGACCGGGCCTCGGGTCAATCACGGGGATTCGGCTTCGTCACGATGGGCTCGCAGGCCGAGGCCCAGAAGGCCATCGAATCGATGAACGGCGCCTCGCTCGACGGTCGCGCCCTCCGCGTCAACGAGGCGGAAGAGCGTCCGGCGCGGGGAGGCGGCGGCGGAGGATTCGGTGGGGGCGGCGGTGGCGGTGGTGGCGGTGGCGGCGGCGGTGGTGCGGGTGGTCGCCGTGGCGGCGGAGGGGGCGGAGGCGATTGGCGGAACCGCTGGTAGCCCACGGAGGGGATTGGCGTGACGCGTCTTCGATGCGTTCGTAGGTGGCGCCTTCGCGTCGGCGCCCTTTCGGGGGCTTCCGGCATGTGAAGGCCCCCCGGGGTGTGCCTCCGTTTCCCCGTCGAAGACGCAAGGCACCGAGGCGAGGTCAGCGGCTCGCGTTACGAGGCCAGTTTCGGTCCGCGCCGTTTCGCGTTAGTCATCAGGCCCATGCGCATCGCGATGATCGGTCTGGGCAAGATGGGCTACAACATGACGCTTCGGCTCATGGGAGGTGGGCACGAGGTCGTTGCAGTCGACAAGAACCTCGATGTCGCGCGAGAGCTGGCCTCCAAGGGAGCCATCTTCGCGCAGACGAACGCCGAGGCGGTCGCGAAGCTTGCTGCGCCGCGCGTCGTCTGGGTGATGGTGCCGGCGCAGTTGACGGAAGAGGTCATCGGCGAAGTGAGCCAGAACCTGACGAAGGGTGACGTCATCATCGATGGCGGAAACTCGAATTGGAAAGACACGAGAGCCCGCGCCGAGTCCCTCGCGAAGAAGGGCATTCACTTCTGCGACGCGGGGACGAGCGGCGGAGTGTGGGGGCTTCAAAACGGCTACTGCCTCATGGTGGGCGGGGCGGACGAGGCCGTGAAGATTTGCGAGCCGATCTACAAAACGCTCGCCCCGAAAGAAGGCTACTCGCACGTAGGCCCTCCGGGGGCAGGTCACTACGTCAAGATGGTGCACAACGGCATCGAGTACGGGTTGATGCAAGCGTACGCCGAGGGCTTCGAAATCATGAAGACCGCCCCGTTCAAGCTGGACCTCCACGCCATCGCAGGCATCTGGGGCAAAGGGTCCGTGGTGCGATCGTGGCTTCTCGAGCTGCTGCAGTCCGCCTTGAAGGACGACTCGGACCTCTCCTCCATCAAGGGCTGGGTCGAGGACTCGGGCGAGGGACGATGGACGGTGCAAGCCTCGATCGATCAAGACGTGCCCGCGCCGGTCATCACGCTTGCGCTCCAAGCGCGTTTTCGGTCGCGGCAGGCGGAGTCGTTCGGTGCAAAGATCCTCGCTGCCTTGCGCAATCAGTTCGGCGGCCACGCGGTCAAGAAGGCGTAAACGGGCGCCCACCCGATGGAGAATCCCTTTCGAGTGGGCCTCGAGACCGACCGCGCGCCTCCGCCGTGCGTCTTCGTCATCTTCGGGGCTTCGGGCGACCTCACGCGGCGCAAGCTCCTGCCGGCGCTCTACAACCTCGCCGTGTCGCGCTTGTTGCCTCCAGGGATGTCGATCGTCGGTTTTGCCTTGACCGACTCGAGCGACGACGATTTTCGCGGTGCGATGCGCGATGCGGTAGCGGAGTTCTCGCGGAGGAAACCGATCGACGAGACCGTTTGGCAGGACTTCGCGAGTCGCCTCCACTACATTTGCGGGAAGTTCGAGGACCCGGCGAGCTTCTTGCGGCTCCGCGAAAAGCTCGAGGAGCTCGACCGCACGAACGGAACCCTCGGCAATCGCCTGTACTATCTGGCGGTTCCTCCGAGCGTCTTTCGATTGGTGATCGACGGACTGTCCGGTTCCGGGCTGGTCTCGTCTACCGACGACAACAAAAGGTACTCCCGAATCATCATCGAAAAACCTTTCGGGCGCGACCTAGCCAGTGCGCAGTCGCTGAACGCTGATCTGCACCGCGTCTTCGACGAGAGACAAATCTTTCGTATCGACCACTACCTTGGCAAAGAGACCGTCCAGAATCTGGTCGCGCTCCGCTTTGGAAACATCATCTTCGAACCCCTGTGGAACAGGAATCACATCGATCACGTCCAGATAACCGTGGCCGAGGAGATCGGCGTCGAAGGGCGCGGAAAGTTTTACGAAGAGGCGGGGGCGATGCGCGACATCGTCCAGAACCATCTTCTCCAGCTCTTGATGGTGACGGCGATGGAGCCACCTGTCGCGTTCACGGCCGACGAGGTGCGCGACGAGAAGGTAAAGGTCCTGCGCGCGCTGAAGCCCATTCGCGGCGAGGACGTGGCGAGGCTGACGGTGCGGGGGCAGTACGGCCCGGGAAACTTCGTCGGCCATCCCGTCCCTGGTTACCGTCAGGAGCCGAACGTCAGCGCCGATTCGCAAGTCGAGACGTTCGTCTCGATGCGCATCGAGGTCGACAACTGGCGTTTTGCGGGGGTGCCCTTCTACGTCCGCGCTGGCAAGCGCCTGGCCAAGCATACCACCGAAATCAGCGTGCATTTCAAACAGGTGCCCCACGTCTTGCTCGCGCAGGCCGCTCCGGTCGATCCGGACGTTCTCGCCATTCGGATCCAGCCCGACGAGGGCATCGGCCTGCGCTTCATCGCGAAGGTCCCCGGCCCGACGATGACGCTCCGCCCGGTGACGATGGACTTTCGTTACGGGTCGACGTTCGGGGGCAGCGGCCCAGAAGCGTACGAGCGACTCATCCTCGACGCGATGCTCGGTGATCCGACCCTCTTCGCGCGAGCCGACGAGGTGATCGCGGCGTGGCGGTTCGTCACGCCCATCCTCGAGACATGGGAGACGCGTCGCATCCCCGAGCTCCAGACGTACCCCGCGGGCACCTGGGGCCCCGAAGCGGCCGTCGAGCTGATCGAGCGCGAGGGGCATTGCTGGAGGCGTCTATGACACTGTCACTCAAGGTGGCGGAGGCGGAGCTCGCCCGCTTGTGGCAGGACGAGGCGCACTCGAAGGGGCCGCGCATCGAGCTCATGACCCTCGTCGCGCTCGTTAGCGAGCCGGAGCTGCTCGGCCGCGCGCAAGAGGTCTTGGGCAACGTGGTCCGTACGCACCCGTCTCGAACCATCGCGGTCGTGTGGAAGAATGGGTCGACCCCGTCGATCACTGCCGACGTGGCGTTGCACCGCCTGACCGCCGGGGGGGCCGCCTTTGGCGACGCGATCCTCCTCGAGGCGACGGGCGCCGCTCGCGAGTGGCTCCCCGAGAACGTGCGCCGATTCATCCTCCCGGATCTGCCCGTCTGCGTCTGGTGGGTGGGCGATCTTCCGGACTTCGATTGCTTGTTCGAGCGCATGGTCGTCGGCGCGGATCTCGTCGTCGTCAACTCGGCGGAGATGGACTTGCGCGATCTGCAAAAGCTCTCCGCCGTCGCGTCGCGCCCGAGCGAGAGCTACGCCATTGCGGATCTGGCGTGGATACGCCTGCGCTCGCTGCAGGACCTCGTCGCGCGGTTCTTCGACGACGACGCCGGCTGTCGTTGCCTGAGCTCGGTCGCCCGCATCGCGATCGACTTCGCGCCGCCGGCGCACGACGACGTTGCGAGCACCCAGGCGGGTCTGCTGTTCGGCTGGATGGCGCACGCGCTGTCGCTGCCGCTCGGATCGGTGGCCTGGTCGCGCGCCGACTCGTGGGCCGAGGCGAAATTGGGCAGCGTGGCAGCGCGCTTCGAGCGCAGGCCGCGCGGCGACGTTCCCCCGGGTTCGGTACTGAAGGTCGCGATTGAATCTGCGGACGCGCGCTTCGAGGTGGAGCGCCAGGCCGAGCCGCAAATATTTCGATGGGCGCGCGAAATCCCCGAGGGCGCGACGCCCGCGCAGATGCTGCGTCTCGGGATGCACGACGAGACGACTCTTCTGGAGCGGGCGCTAGGCAGCCCGAAGCGCGACCCGTTGCTCGAAGTGAGCCTTCGCGCGGCGAGCCGCATCGTCCAATCGGTCGCGCCACGGCCGTCGTCGCCGGGGCTCTCGAGAGCGTAAGATTCGCCCAATGGTCCCACGCAGGAGGGGCGGTCGCGCCGCCGCCGCCCTCGTGGCTGCGGGGGCGGTCGCCTGGTGTGGCGCGTCGATGACCGCGTGCCGCGGCGTGGCCCCGACGCCGTCCCTTCGGGCCAGCCCCACGAGCCGCGTGAGCGGCGGCGACCGAGGCGAAGCGCGAGCCCGTCGGAACACGACCGTCGTCAGCAACGTGGCCCGCGACGATTACGCCGGCTCTGCGGCCTGCGCGCGCTGTCACGCCGACGTGGCTGCTGCGTGGGCCCGTTCGCCGATGCACCGGATGACGCGCGACGCGCGCGGGGCCGACGGGACCGACGTGCGAGCGCCATTCGATGGAACGCACTGGCGCTTCAAGAACGAGGGGATCGTTCTCGAGCGGCACGGCGGCGACCGCTTCTTGCGGATCGAGCCGTCGAGCGGCGGGTCCCAGACGTACCGCGTCACCCGCATCATCGGTGGGCGGACGCGCGAGGACTTCGCAGGAGTCGACGTCGATGACCCCGCGAGCGGGGAGCTCGTTCTTCCCGTCTCGTTCATGCTCGCGACGCGCGCTCTGCGGTACAAGGGCTACTCCGTCATGGTCCACGAGCGCGCGTCGTTGCGCGCCGGTCCCGTCTGGAGCAAGACGTGCCTCTTCTGTCACAACACCGTTCCAGAGGTCGACCGGCTCCTCGGGGCGATCGGCGGGCCAGGCGCTCGTACCTACCAGGGCGAGATGGTCGATCGCTGGCTGCCCCGCGATTGTCGCGCCGAGGTCCGCGTTTCCGACGCGCAAGGGTTCGCCGGGGTGCTGGCCCGCGAGATGGCGCGCCTCGGCGCCGGACCGCCTGTCGCCGGTGGAGCGCGTGAGATCGCCCGAGGAGCCATCGAGTCCGTCCGCGCGCGCTTCGACGGCGGTGCCCTCGTCGAGGTCGGCATCGGCTGCGAAGCCTGTCACGGCGGCGCGAAGGAGCATGCGAGCAATCCCCGACTCCGCACGTCTTGGGCCCCGAGGGCTCCCTGGCTCGAAAGCGCCTTGGTCGACGGAACCCGCGCGCGAGCGATCGACCACGCGTGTGCCCGGTGCCATCAGGTCCTCTTTTCGCGCTACCCGTTCACCTGGGAGGGGGGACGCCGCGACGCGAATGCCGGGGGGAGTCACATCAACTCGGGCGAGGCACGCGACTTCCTCCTCGGCGGGTGCGCGAATGCGATGTCCTGCGCCGCTTGTCATGACCCCCACGGCATGCCGGACGCGGCGAAGCTGCGCGCGCTCGCGACGCCGAGCGGTAACGCGACGTGCACCAGCTGCCACGCCGGTCTCGTCGACCCCGCGCGCCTCCGTGCGCACGCCCACCACGACCCGACCGGTGCCGGCGGTGCGTGCGTCGCGTGCCACATGCCGCGCAAGAACATGGGCCTCGACGGAACGTTCACGCGCTACCACCGCATCGGGTCACCCACCGACGCCGCCCGCGTGCTCGGCGACCGCCCGCTCGAGTGCGCGCTCTGCCATGTCGACCTCACCGTGGGGGCGCTGGTCGCGTCGATGGAGCAGTGGTGGCCGGTGAGCTACCCGCGGCAACGCCTCGAGGAGCTTTACGGGTCTCTCGATGCCAACGTCATTCGAGCTACCCTCGAGCGAGGGAAGCCTCACGAGCGGGTCGTCGCGATCGCCACGCTGGGCGAAGCGCGCGAGCGTAGCGCGGTGGCGCTCGTCGCGCGCGAGCTTCTGAGCGAGTATCCGCTGGTGCGCGAGTGGGCAAAGCGCGCCCTCGTGGCGATGCTCGGACCGTGCGACATCGACCTGTCCGCCGACGACGAGGCGATCGAGCGGCAAGCGTCGCTCTGCGTCGGGGCCCCGATAGGACCCGCGCCGTCGTCGGGGGCCCTCCCGGGCGACGAAGAAGCGGAAGACTGATGGCCCCTCCGCCGGACGCAAGACCGCGCATCGTAGAGTGGTATCGCGCCGATCCATGGCCGCGCATGCGTCCCGTTCTCCTCGTGGGCCCCCCGCTTCTGACGCTCGGTGGTCTCGTCGTCGCCGTTTCGTTTCTCACGCATCAGCCCAGGGACGTGCGACTCGTCGCGGCCGTCGTCGGGCTCGGCCTCGTGGCAGGCGGTGCGCTTTTCACGATGGTCGGCATGCAATGGACGCTCCGCGACGACACGTACCTTGCCCTCCGCACCGACGGGGTCGTCATTCAAGCCTCGGGCCGCGAGGTCGTGATTGGTTGGGACGAGCTCGAAAGTGCGGGCTGGGATCCGTCTCGAAGAGAGCTCGTCCTGTCCCGAAAGCTCGGAGCGAGGGTCGTTCTCGGCCGCCCCTTCGCACGGATCAGCGGGCCCGCGCTCGCTGCGCGCGTCACGGCGGTTCAGCGCAGAATCACGATGAACCTGATCCGCTGAGCGCGTCCCCGATCCGTGTGCTAAACGAGCCGACCGATGTCTGAGGCCCACGACCGCCTCCGCGCGCTCTACGCTCAGAAGCCCGTCGTGCTTGCGCCCATGGAGGACGTGACGGACGTCGTCTTTCGCCGACTCTGCAGAAAACACGGCGCAACGATCGCGATGACCGAATTCGTCAACGTGGAAGGACTGCTGCGCGGATGCCGCAACGCGCGGCGCAAGATCGAGCTCGCGCCCGAGGAGGAGCTGACGGCGATCCAGATCTACGGCTCCGACCCCCAGCGCCTGGCAGAGGCCGCGCGCTTTGCAGAGAGCGCGAATCCGCTCGCCATCGACATCAATTGCGGATGTTGGGTTCCAAAGATCGCCGGTCGGGGCGCCGGCGCCGGTTGGCTCCGTGACCCTCCGGCGATGGTGGCCATGGCGCGCCTCGTCGTCGGGAGTGTGGCTTTGCCGGTGACCGTCAAGACGCGGGTCGGTCTCGGCCCCGAGTCGCACATGCCCATCGTCGATCTGGTCAGGCGCCTCGAGGACGCGGGCGTGGCCGCTATAACGATCCACTGCCGAACCGCCCAGATGGGCCATTCCGGCGCGGCGGACTGGTCGTGGGCGGCTCGCGCGCGTGCCGCCGTCGGCGTACCGGTTCTCGTCAATGGCGACATCAAGTCGGCCGCCGACGCGCGACGCGCTCTCGACGAGACGGGGTGCGAAGGGGTGATGGTCGGGCGGCGAGCGATCGAGCACCCCTGGATTTTCAGCGAGGCGCGGGCTCTTCTCGACGAAGGGGCCGAGGTCGCTCTGCCTTCCGCGCAGGATCGCATCGCTCTTTGCCGGGAGCATCTGATAGCCAACGTCGCCCAACGCGGCCAACCGTCGGGCGTGCATTGCACTCGGCGGCACCTCGCCGGCTATCTCAAGGGTCTCCCCGGCGCGGCCTCGCTGCGCGAGCGGTTGAACCGCTGCGACTCCCTCGAGGGCTGCCTCGCTCTTTTGGACGGCGCGCTTTCGCGTGAGGCGGCTTAGCCCCCGGTTCGAGTAAGGTACGGCTCTCCATGCGCTTCGCGGTCCTCGCTCTGGCTCTCGTCGCCTGCTCTCGGTCGCCCGCAGAGCCCATCGCCGGTCCGCCGCCCGCGTCGGCTGTCAGCACGGGCTCGAGCCCGCCGTCGACGGCGGCTACGTCGGCGACCGCGAGCCCGGCCGGCACGACGCCACTTCATTGGACGGATCCCGCGAAGTGGCAGCGCAGACCACCCGCGACGCCCTTGCGGAGCGCCCAGTACGTCGTGCCGCGAGCCGGTGGCGACGACGAGGACGGCGAGTGTGTCGTGACGACGTTCGGTGCTAAACAGGGCGGCAGCGTCGAAGACAACGTGAAGCGCTGGACGGGCCAATTCCAGGGTGGTCCTGCGGCAGTGCGGAGCACCCGTGTCGTGCACGGAATGCGCGTCACGCGGGTGGAAGCGGGTGGGACCTATGCCGCGATGGCAATGCCCGGTGCGGCAGCGACGCCGACGGTGTATCCCGGATGGCGTCTCATCGGCGCCATCGTCGAGGCGCGGAGCGGCCTATGGTTCTTCAAAATGACGGGGCCGGAGGCGACCGTGAAAGCCGCCGGCCCCGCTTTCGATCAGATGATCGACTCGTCGCAATCCGATTAGCTCACAGGAGCGGAGAGACGAGGCGCGCCGCGCCTTCCTTGACGCGCGCGGTCCACGGGCGGGCCTGCCAGGCGGCAGCGTCTACCGGGCGGCTCTCGGCCACATATTCGCTAAAACCATCACACAGTGTCGTCGCCGTCGTGGCGTCGTGCACGAGGGCGTGGACCTCGAAGTTCAAGCGGAAGCTCCGAAGATCCATGTTGGCGCTTCCGACCAGCGCCACCTTTCCGTCAGCCACGAGCGTCTTTGCGTGCACCATTCCCGGCCGATATTCGAGCAGCTCGACGCCGGACTCGAGGAGCTGGGCGTAAAAACTGCGCCCCGCCTGGAAGGTCACGCCATGGTTCGAGCGACCGGGCAGCATCAGTTTCACGCGGACCCCGCGCATCGCCGCAAGCTCCATGGCGACCAAAAGGGACTCGGTCGGAACGAAATAGGGCGTCGTGATGAGCACTTCGCGCTCGGCGCCGACGATCGCGCCGAAAAACAGGCGATGAATGGCCTCCGTTCGAGTATCGGGGCCGCTCGGAATGATTGCGATCGTCGCATCGCCGCGAGGCGGGATTTGCTCCGGGAAGTACTCGCCGAGGTCGATGGGCTCGCGGCTGGCGAAGGCCCAATCTTGAAAGAAGACTCGCTGCAACTCGGCGGCAGCGGGCCCCTCGATCCGCAAATGCACATCGCGCCACCCGCCGACTCCCGGCATCTGGCCTTTGTACTCGTCGCCGACGTTGAACCCGCCCGTGAACGCGATTTCCCCGTCCGCGACGACGATCTTGCGATGATTCCGGAGGTTGACCGGCTGGAGCAATGCGCTTCGCATGGGCAAGAACTCGGCGACACGCGCGCCCGCCTTCCGGAGGGGCCGGCACCATCCAGAGCCGAGCGCAAAACACCCGAAGCCGTCGATGAGCAGGCGCACGGCGACGCCTCGCTTCGCAGCCGCTACCAGACGGTCGCGGAACCAGCGTCCCGTCGAGTCGTCGCGAATAAGGTAGTATTCCGCGTGGACATGGTGGCGCGCGGCATCGATGGCCGCGCCGATGGCGTCGTAGGTTTGCTTTCCGTCTACGAGCACGTCGACTCGGTTGCCGCTCGTCGCGCGCAAATGCGACAAGCGGGCGCCCACACGGAAGAGCGCCTGCTCGAGCGGGCTCGCGAGCGGCAGCTGGAACGCTACGTCGTCCGCAGGTGGCTCGTGCGTCGAAGCGGCTACTTGTGCGCGTACGATGGAATCGAGTTCGCGCTTGCGCTTGGCCGACCAACGGACGCGGTCGCGCCCGAAAAGCAGGAACAAGAACGATCCAACGGCCGGCAGAAAGACGAGCGTCAAGATCCAAGCGATGGTGGCGGATGGTTCCTTGCGCCGAACGAGAACGAAGGGGATTAGCGTCAGCGCAACGGCCCAGAAGAAGAGTCCTACGACGCGAAAAGCTACAGGCAAAAGCCGGTGCGCTTCGGAGAGGGCCCAGGCCATCGAGACAGCATAGGCGGAGAGCCGAGGGCGCGGGGACGGTCTGCGCTAGCGTCCGCCCCGACGCGCGTCGTCCGTTCGGTTCGCGTCGAAATACCGTCCCCGCGCGTGCTCGCCGCGTCTGAATCGCTCTGGGCGGAGGCCCGACGACGGGTCGGGGCACGTAATCCGGGCAGCAGCAGCGCCAACGTCGAACGGCACCTGCGCAATCGAGCGGGCTCAGGCCTTCGTCGCCATGTCCACGGACGGCTTACGCCGCCCCGCGGACGGAGGGGTTCGTGGCCGGTCTCGACGTTACAAATGCGCCGGATTCTCAGCTTGCTAACGATCTCGCTGTTTTGACAGGCTGCCTCGCCACCGGACCCCCCAACCCGTCCGCAGGGTGGGTCCTGGTACGGGTCGTGCTCTGGCGTCCTTGCCCATGAACGCCATCTTCTTCGGCGCAAAGCGCGCCTTTCAGGCCTCCCTTCGCATCATGCGACCATGGTTCGCGCGCCTGGGACTGACCGCGGCGCGCTTCGACATGATGACGGCCATCTGGCGGCACCCTCACGGCATGTTTCAGCGCAAGTTGCGCGAAATGCTGGGCGTCACCGCCCCGACGATAAGTCGAATGCTTCGCTCCCTCGAAGAGCTGGGTCTTCTCAAACGCGAGCGAAGCACTCGGGATCGGCGCCAGCTTCACGTCACGCTCACCGCCTCCGGTCTCGCCCGGATTCGTCGAGCGACCCGCGTCTTCATCGGCAGCGGCGCTGCGCAGCTCGCCGTCGATTGCGCCTTGACGATGAATCACTGCCACGACGAATCGCGCTGTTTCGTCGAAATGGAGGTGGCCGATTCGATACTACGACGTCTCAAAGACGGATTTGGCGACATCGCACGTCTTGACTACCCATGGCACCCCGACGATTGAGTCCCCGAAAATGAGAATGAACCTCCGCCCGCTCGATGACGGTGCTTCGCTACTGCGAGCGAGCGCGCATTCGCTTCGAGAAAAAGCTCAGGAGCTCATCGTGGCGCGCGCGGGCGTCGCTCCGTCCAATCTCGATGAGCCTGCCCGCGAATGCCCCGTCGAAAAGAACATAGGACAACAAATCCGCTTCGCTCTCGCCCTCCGCGATTCTGCGCATCGCGCGCCCCAGCAGCCCTTTTACCCGCTTCGCAAACTCGGCCGACCGGACATACTCCCCCGCCAGGACACCGATGTCTTGCGAAGCCCGAATATACACGACGTCGATTCGACGCAGCGCGCTCTCGCCGCCCCGTCCGAGCTCGTCATTCAGGGCATCGTTGAAGCCCGATCCGAATCGACTCGTCCCGGCGTCGAGTACGGCGTTCAGCTTCTGGAGACGACGTATGTCATTCTCGATTCGATCGAGCAGCAGAGCGTTCATCGCTTTGCCGACGATGAACAGCGGGTCAGGGTACTGCCGCTCGTGAGCCTTCTCGATCTCGGGAGCGGGGCTTTGCTCCCGGATGAATCGCGGGTTCACGACGATCAAGCCATCTGCCCCGAGGCGGCGCGCCGGCGACAGGGGTACGTTCTGCCTCAATCCCCCGTCGCAGTAGAATTGCCCATCGATAGCCACGGCCGGGAAGAGAAGAGGTACCGCGGCGGACGCCAGCGCATGCTGCGCCTCGATTTGCGCAGCGCGCACCATCATCGTCGGGTCGCTTCCCCACGCCGGGGTTCCTCCTTCTCGACGCTGCACGAAGACTACCGTGCGTCCGCTCCCAACGTGTGTCGTTGAAATCGAGACGGCTGCCAGCAACCCAGCCTTCAGGTGCCCGGCGATGGCGCGGAACGGGACGGCGTCGCGAACGACTCTTTCGATGCCAATGGGATCGAACACCCCGCCGCGCGTCCTCGCCCGGGCGGCGGGGGGGGCTGCGCGTCCGAGGAGGCGCGCTCCCAACTGCAGGATCTCTCGGGGCGAAGGCCTGACGATCTGCTCGAGGTTGAGGGCCGTCCAGCGCCCGGCCAGCAGGGCCGCGCGGGCTCGCGGGCGATCGGCGTGCGCAGCGAGCACGAGAGCGTTGATGCTCCCCGCGGAGGTGCCCGAAAGAATGTCGATGGGGACGTCGTGCCCGAGGGCGCGGGCGACCTCGTCGAGGAGGTAGCCGACGACGCCCACCTCATAAGCAGCGCGCGCAGAACCTCCCGCCAGCACGAGGCCAGTCCTCGACGTGGGCAAAATCGATGGCGGCGCGCGTCGCGACATCGTCTTGAACAATGTACCGCGGAGTCGCGAATCGGTCGCCCGCGCAGCGTAGAAAACTAGCGAGGAGAAGCTTATTCATCGCTCCCGGTCGGCGCCGCTGGGCGTACTTTGAAGGTTCGATGGCGGCCCAACGCGACTAGCCCAGCGGGCGCGCCGCGGGGCTTGCTCACATCGACCACACGACACACGTGCACGTCGACCTTCGCCGCCCCACGCGCTTTCGAATACCAGGCCGCTGCGGCGGCAGCGCGTTCGATGACATCGCGCGGCACGTCGCACTTTTCGGGATTCCTGACGATGACGTGACTGCCAGGGGTCCCGCCGCCGACGTGAAGCCAAATGTCTTGCGGTTCGCCGATGCGAAACGTGAGCATGTCGTTGTCTTGATCGCCGCGGCCGATGAGGACCTCGAACCCCAGAATCACGACCGTTCGGTAAGGACGTCCCTTGCTGCCCATTTGCCACCCGTTCGCCACCAGAGAGAGTGGCGAGCGAGTGGGCCTCTGACAAGCCAACTCGGCGACCGGCGCGCTTTTCTTTTGGAAGCGCCTCTCGGAGCGGTACACCCTCGTACGAATCTTACGAGGACCAATGGATTCCGAAGCGTTCAAGCTCCAGCTCGCCGAGGCCTCTCAACGCTTTCTTTCCGATGCGATTGGGGAGGTTGGCGGACGCGACCCCATCGCGGCCCTCCACGCGGAGCGCCGTGCGAGGTATTCGCTCTTCTCACTTCAGCTGAGTGACGCCGAGTGCGAGGCGGTTCGCCCGTACCTGTTCGGTCGACCCATTCCGCGCAAGCCAGGCGACGAGCCCGTGCGATGCCTGAATTTGGTCGAAGGAGAATGGCGTCGCACGGCGGAGTTCGTGCCCATGAAGTCGCTCGCCGATCGCCGAGTGACTCTCTTCGAGCTCGCCAGATCGCGCGCTGCCGAATGCACGCACGCGGTGGAGCGGGCGCACGCCTTCTGGTCGTCGCTCGCGTGGGCCAACGAGGCGATGGCGTACCGCAAGCACGTGATCAAGAACTTTTCGCGACTCCTCCATTACTTCTACGAAGAGTGCATCGACGAGCTCCGCCAAGGTACGCCCAAGACGAGACTGGAGGCCGACAAGGACTTCTGGGAGGGCAAACGCGCCGCCGACCATTTGGAGGGAAGCGTCGAGAAGGCAATGGCCGGCGACCTAGTCCCCACCATGGTTCTGGGCCAGTCCTATTGGAAGGACGCTTACATTCCCGCGGGGGTCTGCACCGTCATCACGCCGATGAATTTCATCTATGGCATCCCCGTCATCCAGATGGTCGCCTGCTACTTGAGCGGCTCGCCGATGATCTTCAAGGGGCACCCCTTCAGCGCCATTTCGAGCACGACCCTCATCAGGATGCTCCTCGCCGCCGGAGCCGACCCGCGTGCCGTTCACAAGATCGAAGGGTTCGGCGGAGACGTCGGAAACTTGGTCGCGGACGACCGGATCGCGGTGGTGAGCGTCACGGGTAGCGTCGAGACCGCCAAGACGCTGCAGGCGATGCGCGGCGTGCGGCCGGTGCGCTTCGAGGGGGGCGGCTGCAATTGGGCGTGGGTCGATGACGGATTCGCCGACGGGGAGCTCAGTCACATCGCCGCCCGCCTGGCGTATTCGAAGCTCGGCCTCGGCTCGCACAAGTGCACGAGCTTGCACGGGGTCGCGGCGAGTCGAGCCACGCTGGATCGGCTGGAGCCGAGGCTCGTCGCCGAGATGAAGACCTGGAGAGTCGGCGATCCGCGGCTGGCTTCGGCTAAGGACGCGAAAGTGGTGAGCCCGCTGATGGTCCACAAGGCTTTCACGGTGACGAGCATCCAGGAGAGCGCGCGGGCCGAAGGCGTCGCCGTGCTACTCGAAGGCGGCAAGGTGACCGGCAGCGACTACGCCGATCACACGGAAGCAGCCGCCCCAGTCGTGCTGAGTCGCGTCCTTGCCGACACGCGCTTGACCGTCGACTGGGATGGCCGACAAAAGACGATTGCGCTCGCGACGACGGAGCTCTTCATGCCGGTGCTCGTGACCATGGAAGTCCCAGTCTTCGACGAGTTCGTGCATTTCTGTCTGGAGGTGAACCCGCACGATCTCGCGACCAGTCTTTGGACCCGAGACGACGCCAAGCTCTTTCGGGCGAGGCGCATACTCGGCGGGATGCTCAAGGAGAATGACGGTACCGACAGCGCGCTCGAGTGGGAGGAATTCGGTGCAAGCGGCGTGGGAGAGAGCGGGAATACAGGTGTCGGCGACGCGACGGCCACGATTGCCATCTTTTGCCGGAGGCAAAAAGGGAGGCACTTTGTCCTTGGGATGCCTTGAAATGGAGGGCCCCGGCGCCTAGAGTCCGGCCGATTCATGGCTACCCTCGAAGAGATTGCCGAGAAAAGGTTCGCGGAGCAGGACGAGCGTTGGACCGGCCCGAAGTTCATCGCGCTCGGCCTCGTCACCCTGGCGCTCGCTATCTCGGTGATTTACTTCATGTCCACGACCACGGGTTGCTCGCTCCAAATAGTCCCCTGACCATCGGCCCTCGCAACGTTCGAGACGCGCTTTAGCGCGTCAGAGCTTTCGAATTGGGGCCTGGCGTGAGCCCATCGACGCAAGAGGCTAGCCCGGCGCCGCAGCCCTGGGCCACGCACTGCGCCACCTGTTGCTTTCCCTGGTCGTTGAGGCCAGAGATCAGCGCCGTGCAGTCGCCGGCAATCGACTTACACGCCGTCGCGGCGATGCTGCAAAGCTGCGCGACCGAGGCGTCCGGACAGGCTCGGGCGAGCGCTATCCTGCCGCAGTTGTACGACGGAAAGCCGTCGCAAAGCTGCCGGCGGGAAAGCTCGACCATGCACGAGACTGCCATCGCCGCGACCTTGGGGTTGAGGTAGGCCCGATAAGCGTTGCACTTTTGTTGAGGGAAGACCGTCGGAGCGCAGCTCGGGTCGGGCGTTTGCAGCGCGCCGCAATCAGGGACAGCGGCGACGCCATTGTCGATGCAGGGCAATGTGGCGCCCGAAGCGGCGACGGTTGCCACGGCTTGTGCGGGTGCGGCCGAGCTTTGCAAATGGATCGCCGTGATCTTCGGGGACGCCGGCGCTTGCGTGGCCGGAGTCATGGAGGAGCTTGGCGGCGCGGCTTGCCGGGGGGTGGCGGCCCGCGCCGTTCCCGGGTACTCGTCGCCCGCGTAAACATGGCACGCTGCGATGACGAACGAGCCCGCCAGCGCGCGGAGCACAGTACCAACGAGCTTCATGGACGAGCCTCCTGCCGGATTTTCCACCGGCTCGCCTGGCGTAGGGGAGGCGGACCGCCTCGGTTGGGACCGTCGACCATACGTCAGGTGGCGCTCTATCGGGGTTCTTCCGCCGGTCATCCGCAGAACGCGGCGTCCGGCGCCGAGGTGGCGCGTCGCGTCACAGCCCAAAAAAGCTGCGTTGCAGCCGGTCGTCATGCCGTGCGACACTGTCGTCGCCATGGTCGACAGCGAGCGCAGGACGGGTCTGGACGTCTCGAAGAGCGACAAGCGCAAGCAGAGCCTCTATTTTCCGGAGGCGATGCTCGACGAGATTCAAAAAGAGGCGCAGCGCCTGCAGCGCTCCATGTCTTGGGTCGTGCAGCGGGCGTGGAAGCACGCGCGCCGAGAGATCAAGTCGCTGCCCGGCTCGAACGAGCCCGGGATTTAGTCGACGCTCAGCGCAGTTGCTCGACCGGAGCGGGCGGCGGCGCGCTTCGAATCGTGCCCGTCGGCGGTTTGCCGTGAACCACCCAGTACATGGCGAGAAGAGCGAGGAGCGCTCCGGTCATCGCAAGGAGCATGACGGCGAGCGGATCCGGACGGGTGCGTGCCAACAGAGTGCGACCCGCGTCGCGGACGTCTTTCGACTCCGCTGACGTCACCAAGCGGGCGGCATCGAGCCGTACGCGCGCGTAGTCGCCGCGGGCGAACGCGTCGACAAGGGCCTCGACGGCAGGTTCGCGCGGAAAATCGCGAGCAAAATCGGGTCGACCTGTGGGAGTCATCGGGCGTGCAAGGCTCAAATCTCGAGCTTCAAGCGGTACCCGATGCCCGTCTCGGTCACGAGGTACTTGGGGCGTGCCGGTTCTCGTTCGAGCTTGTGCCGGAGCTGGGTCATGTAGACGCGTAGGTACTGCATCTGATGCGCATGGCCGGGGCCCCACACCTGATCGAGAAGATGGCGATGGGTCATGACCATCCCCGCGTGCTTGAGGAGCGCAGCAAGGAGCTTGTACTCGATCGGCGTGAGGTGCACCTCCTCCCCGTCGACAAGGACGAGCCTCTTGATGAGGTCGACCCGGACGTTGTCGCCTATTTGCACGACCGTCGTCGGAACGTCGCGCGCCCCCGCCGCGTGGCGGAGCGCCACACGAATTCGCGCCATGAGCTCTTCCGAGCCAAACGGCTTGGTCAAGTAGTCGTCGGCCCCTTGGTCGAGTGCCTTGACCTTGCTGTCTTCTTGGCCGCGCGCCGAAATGACGAGGATGGGAACGGCGCTCCATTCGCGGAGGCGCGTCGTCACTTCGAGCCCGTCCATGTCGGGCAAACCGAGATCGAGCAAGATGAGGTCGGGTGTATACGCCGCTGCCTGTTGAATGCCCTCTGCCGCGGTGGCCGCTTCGATCACGCGGTAGTCGTGGGACGTGAGCGAGATACGCACGAACTTTCGCATCTGCGGCTCGTCCTCGATGAGCAGGACCAGCGCCTTCGGGTCAGTCATTGCGAACGGCCACGAGTGCAGTGTAGGCCATTTGCGACTCAGCGCGTCGATCGGGCGCGGTCGCCGAGCCGCCAGCGGAGCGCGCTAGGCGTCGCAAGGGTCGTGAGAACCACTATCGTCACGAGCGCCGCGTAGACCGACGAGTCGAAAAGATGGCTCGCCAGGCCGAGGTTGGCGAAGACCAGGCTAACCTCGCCCCGCGGCAGCATTCCTGCCGCGACCGCGAGACGGTCGGTGCCGCGCGAGGCGGCCAGGCCACAGGTGAGCTTTCCCACCACGGCTGCTGCCAGGAGCGCAGCGACGAGCAGGAGCGTCGACGGATGGGCGAGCGCGCCGAGGTCCGCGCGCATCCCTGTGAGCACGAAGAAAATCGGCACGAGCCAAGAGGAGATGGGCTCCAACCGCTCCTTGAGCGAGGACTCGCCCCGCTCCACGAAGCGCGCCGAGTGGGACTCTTCGAGAACCAGCCCCGCCGTGAACGCGCCGACGATGGGAGCGAGGCCCATGGCGTCGGAGGCCCAAGCGAGTGCGAAGCAGAGCGAGAGCCCCGTCGCGACGAGCACGCCCGTCGTGCGCAGGCGCGCCGAGAGCCCGAAGAGGCGGGGCGATGCCTGGAGGCCGAGGAGCAGCGCCGCGCCGAGAAAACCAAGCGTCTTGGCGACCACCCAAAAGACATCGACGGGTCCGAAGGCACGGCCGTCCCCCCTGGGCGCCAGCGTCCCCGTGAAAATGGCGAGCGCGACGAGACCGAGCATGTCGTCGATCACGGCAGCGCCCAACACCGTATGCGCCTCCGCAGTGCGCGAAGCGCCGAGGTCCTTGAGGACGCGTGCGCTGACGCCGATGCTCGTCGCCCCGAGTGTCGCGGCGACGAAAACGTGCGCCGACCTGCTGGCCTGCGGCATCGTCGCGGCCGCGGCCAACCAGCCGGCTCCGAAGCTCGCCAGCGCGCCGAGGACCGCTACGCGCGATGAAGCAAGTCCGACACGGAGCACTTCGCGGAACGTCGTCTCGAGCCCGACCTCGAAGAGCAGAATCAGCACTCCCAGCCGCGCCAGCATGTCGATGTACGGGTCGCTGCGGACGGCCTGCAGAAACGGAAAGGGGATGGCGGCGAGCGCCACGCCGGCCAACAACTCCCCGAGGACCACGGCTTGCCTCGCGCGTGCGGCCAGGTCCCCGCCCAGCTTCGCTACGGCGAGGAGCAGAGCGATTGACAGGCCGAGACGCGCAACGGGATCATGAGCCGCGGACCAGGTCACGCCCGGCGCTCGAGTCGTCGGACACCGCCTTCTTCGGCGACGATGACCACGTCGGCGCGCCCCAGGAAGAGTCCGGTCTCGACGACCCCCGGGATCGCGCGGAGCGCGCGATCGAGCGCCCACGGGTCGTCGAGCGGTGCGACGACGAGATCGTAGAGAATGTTTCCCGCATCCGTCCGGACCGTTCGTCCTGCCTGAGCGCGCAGCCTGGGCGCCCCGAATCGCGCGAGGTGGGAGCTGGTCGTCCTGTGCGCGAAGGGCAGCACCTCGACAGGCACGGCGTGTTTCTCACCCAGCCGCGACGACAGCTTCGTCGCATCGACGATGACGACGTTCCGTCGCGACGCATAGTTGACAATCTTCTCCCGCGCGTGCGCGCCGCCTCCGCCCTTGATGAGATCGAGCTCGGCGCTCACCTCGTCGGCGCCGTCGACGTTCACGTCGATCAGCCATGGCCCCTCGTCATCGAGCAAGGGCATGCCGAAGCGTGCTGCGAGGGTGCGCGTGAGCTCGGACGTCGGGACCCCCACGAGTCGCCGACCGGCGCGGACGATCGGCGCGAGCTCCTCGACGAACAGACGCGCCGTCGAGCCCGAGCCGAGCCCTATGATTCCTTCGGCCGGCAGCTCGTCGAGCGCGGCGCGTGCGGCGTTCCTTTTGGCATCAATCATTCGCGACGGCGGGAGCGTACCTCATTCATGGGCACGCAGCGCTCGGCTCCCGAGCGCGCGAATGCGGCGGGTCTCTCTCCGGCCCCCCCGGAAGCGTGGAGGGGCGCAGTCGCCGCGGCCGCCGCGCCTTTAGCGAAGCGCTGCGAGCCGCTTCTCGAGGGAGGCGCGTAGCTCGCGGTAGCCTCCCGTCAACGGCTCCGCCCGGGCAAAATCCAGCGCATCCCGAAGGGCGCTCCGCGCCGACGCTGTCTCGCCGAGCGCTTCGTACACGTCCGCCTGCAACGCCCAGAGGCGCAGCTTGCGCGGCCCGTAAGCGCGGTCGAGCGCGCGTTTGGTCGCCGCGAGCGCTTCCGCATAGCGGCGAGTCTCCAGGTAGACGCGCGCCAGTCGCGCCGGTGGATTGTAGTCGTTGGGAAAGTCGCGTTCGCTCCGTTCGAGCATCGGCACGGCGCGCAGCGGGTCGCCCACGGCCGCGTAGGCGACCAGCCGGTGCGCGTCGAAGACAGCGCGCGCGGCCGGTGTGGTCGCGCGCGAAGACTCCTCCTCGAGGAAGGTCACCCAGGCGCGCGCGAGGCGCTTGGCGTCGTCTCCGTGAGCGAGCTCCCGCTGCGCGTGGACGAGGTAATCGTAGAGGTCCGAGCGGTCGTCCGCCAATATGGGCTGAGAGCGGTCCGAGGCGACGCCCTCCCCCTGCGCGACCAGATCGACGAGACGGGCTCGCTCGGGGGCGCCGCTCGGCAGATCGTCGGCGCAGCCGAGCGCCGCTCGCAGCACGTCCGCAAGCGCCGTGCCGGGAGGGAGCCGGGGTGCCTCGTCGGCGGCCGTCGTGACGCACGCCCCTCGCTGGCCGCGGTCCGCCAAGCAAGTCACGAGCGCGTCGACCGCCTCCGCGCGTTTTGGCCAGTTTGGGGGCGACGCGGCAATCGCCGCGCGATAGGCCGTGACGGCGTCGTCGAGCTGGCCTTCGGCCCTCGCCCGGTGGCCGCGCAGAAGGGCGGTCGCGGCATCACCCGCGAGCTCCTGCCGCGAGCCTGGCTGCTTCATCGCCGCGGCCGCGTCCTCTAGCAGGCTCTCGAGCTCGTTCGGCATGAGTGAGCCGGGCCACGCGACGATGGCCCTTTCGGTCGCGGGATCGACGACATAGAGGGTCGGCAAGGTGCGCAGTCCCCTCGCAGACACGAAGGCGGCGTTCTCTTCCCGCTCCGTGTCGAGAGCGAGCCATACGAACCGATCGCCGAGGGCTCGGACGGAAGGGTCGACGAAGACGAAGCTTCGCATGCTGAGGCACGTATGGCACCAAGGAGCCCAGGCATCGATGAAGAGCGGCAGATGGCGGTCACGCGCCTGCGCCAGGGCGCCGGCATAGTCATTTTCGATGAACGCGAGCGGTGCGTCGCGGACGGGCGCGGTCGACGACGCGCTCTCGATGGGCGGTCGAGGCGCTTCGGGCTTCCCCGGGGACTGCGCGGCTCGGACGCACGCCACGCCCAGAGCCGACGCCAAAGCGTACGCCGTCGCGAGCGCGAGGGTCTGGGCGCCCGGTGTCTTCATCGTCGCTCGAAGCATAGCGCCCCCCCCTTTACAGGTTCTCGGGTGTGATTAATTCATGCGTCGAGCCCCGAAGCGGCGCTCCCGTTGGCCTCGTCGCCGAGGCGCTCGGGGCGCCGCCGAGGCGCGAACGAATGGATCGAGGGCGGGTGTCGTGGTGCGCCCGCTCGGCCCCGACCTGCCGGCTTCGCCCGGCGAACGTCACCACGGCCCCATCCGTTACGGGAGGATTCATCATGCTGACTGGCTGGAGAGAATTCAACGACACTCTACGAACGCTCGATCTCCTTCAGCGACGGGTCGACCGCGCGCTCGACGACTGGAGCGAGCCCCCTGGGTTCAACGTCCGCGCGCGCCGCCGAGCGACTCCACCTTGGCCCGCGGCGAACGTCTTCGAGACACGAGAGGCCTTCGTGGTCAAAGCCGAAGTGCCCGGGCTCGCGGAGGGGAACGTGTCCGTCACGGTGGAAGACGACGCGCTCCTCATTCGTGGGGAACGGAAGGCCGACGTGCCCGAAGGTTACCGTGTCCATGTTCGCGAGCGGGCTCCGGTCGCGTTCACGCGCAAGCTGCCGCTCCCGGCGCACGTCGATGCCGACGCGGTCACCGCGACGCTGAAACACGGAGTGCTGACCGTCACGCTACCGAAGGCCAGAGAGGCCTTGCCGCGGCAGATCGCGGTACAGGCGCTCTGATTTCGACCCGAGCTGCCTGATCGTGCCGTCTCGTCCGCACGACGGGCGAAGAAAATGATCCCCTGGGAGGAAAGCCATGAACGAATCGATTTCAGTCCGAGAGAACAACGGTGTCGCGCAGGGCAACGCGTACCC
The DNA here is from genome assembly GCA_963787925.1 of uncultured delta proteobacterium. GTDB lineage: Bacteria > Myxococcota_A > Polyangia > Polyangiales > Polyangiaceae > Palsa-1150. The sequence goes on along the minus strand of CAWBEN010000007.1, from coordinate 60,937 downwards.
CCGACGCACTCTGGCGCCGCAAGTCGACGTCTTCGAGAACGCAGACGAGCTCCTGCTCGCGGCCGATGTGCCCGGCGTGGCGAGCGAGGGAATCGACCTTCGCGTCGAGAACGACATGCTCCTGCTCGAGGCCCGCAGACCCGCGACGAAGAACGAGTCGCCCGCTCTGGCGCGCGAGTACGAAGAGGTCGACTTTGCGACGACATTTCGCATTCCCGCCGGTATCGACACGAAGGCGATTGCCGCGCAGACGAAGAACGGCACACTCTTGATTCGCCTGCCGAAAGCAGCGGCCGCCAAGCCCAGAAAAATTGCCGTTCACGGGGACGGCAACGGCAGCTGAGCTGAGGCCCGGGAGGCGCGCTTTTCCGCTCGACGGCGCAGCGCCGGACGCAGCGGAAGAGCGCGTCTACCCGCCGGTCGCGCGCATCGACACGCCGGCTGCGGTGTCCTCGGTGCACCCTTTCCACGTCTCGCCGTCGGGCTTCAGCGCCCACGCATCGGCGATCGCTCCCACGAGCCCGTCGACATCGCCTGCCCGCGCGAGGCCCATCGCCGCGACGCCGTCGTTCGTAGCCAAGCACGGGCGAAGCGCGCCCTCGGCGGTCACGCGGAGGCGATCGCACGCGCTGCAATAAGTGTCGGTCGACCCAGTGATGAAGCCCACGCGAAGGCTCGCATCGTGGCGCGCGCGGAGGTACTTGGCCGGTCCCCGGCCGGCGTCGCGCTCGCCGGCGCCCTCGGAGAGGATATCGCCGAGCCGAGCGCGCATCTCCTCTGCGCCGAAGAGCTTGTCCGGCGGGAGCTTGGCGCCCTCGCCCACGCGCATGACCTCGATGAATCGCGGAACGATGCCGCGCTTCCAAGCCCAGCGCACGATCGCCTCGAGCTCGTCGTCGTTGTCATGGCGGAGGACCACGGTGTTCGTCTTCAGCTCCTCGAAGCCCTCCCTCAGCGCCGCATCGATCCCCGAAAGGACCTTCTCCAGGCGTCCGCCACGCGTGATGCGCCAGAAGCGTGCTGGGACGAGCGAGTCGACCGACACGGTGAGACGGCGCAAACCGGCCCGCCGAAGGGCTGGCGCGACCTCCTCGAGTCGTGTGCCGTTGGTCGTCAGCGCGAGGTCCTCCACCCCGAGCGACGCGATGAACGCAATGATCTCGGCCACGCGGGGGTGCAGCAGAGGCTCGCCGCCCGTGATGCGAACGCGGCGCACCCCGGCACGGACGAGCGCCTGGACCATCGCCTTCCAAGCCTCGTCGTCGAGCCGCTTGTCGAGATAGCCGTCCGCTCGCGACGGGCGGCAGTAGACGCACGCCAGATCACACCGATCGGTCAGCGACAGCCGCACCGTCCGTGGCTCCGTACGAGGCCGCGCGCCATGGAGCAGCGGGAGCGACCTGTGCGACTCGGTGGAGTCATTCTGTCGCATCGCCCTTCGACCCTAGCACGGTAGCTCGCGGCCTTCCGGTTCGGGCCGTGGTGAACAATCCCGCGGGCCGTGCCATCCTCTGGCCGCGGCCCAATGGCAAGCCCAGGTGTTTACGCGTTCGAGGCCATCGACGACGGCCTACCCTTCGTCCCGCTGGCGGCGCGGCGCGTCCTCGACGCGCTCGGGCGCAAGCTTGCGCTCGAAGGGTGGCTCTCGCTCTCGCTCGGCGAGCGTCGCGAGATCCTGAGCGCTGGCTTGGCCGATAGCGTCGAGGCAGGCGTCGCCCACGTCGTCGATCGCGCCAAGCCGTCGGCGGCCGGGATCCCGGTCGCGGTCGAGCCCGATCCGGCTACGCCGCCGAAGGTCGTGCTCGGGGCGCTGGGCGCCGACCGACCTCTTCGGGACGACCGTTGGCGCACGCTTCGAGCGATCGATCGGTACGTGCTTGCCAAGTGCGCTTCGAAGCCAGAGAAGCTCGCTCGCGCGTACGACGAGATCGTCGGCCCCGCCTTTTCGCACCTCACGCCCGCCGGCGCCGCATTCATGGTCGACGTTCGGCACAAGAGCGAGGCCGCCCGGCGGGCGGTCGCGACAGCGTGCGTCCGTACGACCCCGGAGGTCGTTCACGCCATCACCTCGGGCCGCGTGGCCAAGGGCGACGTGCTCGCGGTGGCTCGAACCGCAGGGATCCTTGCGTCCAAGAGGACACCCGAGCTCGTGCCGCTTTGTCACCCCGTGCGCACGACCCACGCCGCCATCGATTTCGAGGCGGACGTCGACAAAGGCGAGCTGCGCGTGAGGGCCACCATAGAGGCGGTGGACAGGACGGGCGTCGAAATGGAAGCCATGGTGGCCACGGCCGTTGCGTCGCTGACGGTCTACGACATGATCAAGAGCGCCGACCGCTGTGCGACCATCGACGCCGTGCGCCTCGAGGCGAAGAGCGGCGGCAAGAGCGGCGAGTGGACTCGTCCGCCGGACCAGGCACGACGGTGAGCGCCGATCTCGTGGCCGTCCGCGCCGAGCCCCTCTCGACGGACGAGGTGATCGCGCACGTGAGGCACCCCGGGGCCGGCGCGGTCAGCGTGTTCCTCGGCATCGTCCGTGACGAGAACGATGGGCGCGCCGTGGTCAAGCTCGAATACCAGGCGTACGTCTCGATGGCCGTCGCGGAAATGACGCGCATCGCGCAAGAGGTCCGCGCGGAGCTCCCCGGGGTGCGTCTCGCCGCGGTCCACCGCATCGGGCCGCTTGCCGTCGGCGACGTCGCGGTCATCTGCGCCGCGAGCGCCGTCCACCGCGCCGAGGCCTTCATCGCCTGCCGCGCCCTCATCGATCGCATCAAAGCGCGAGCCCCCATCTGGAAGCGCGAGCACGGCCCGGAAGGCGCGTACTGGGTGGGTTGGGAAGACGCTCGCTGCGGAGACGGCGGGCAAGCCGCCACGCCCTCAAAGAGCGGGCACGGGCAGGGGCACGCGTACGGGGAAAAGACAAAGGGACAGGCGTAGGCCGTTATCCCTACCTCCCGGACACGCGGGCCCGTCCCCGTGCCGGAAGGGTCCGCAACGTGGAGGCCTGCGGCGTCGCCACGGTATCTTCGGGGCGGTCCCAGTCACGAAGATCTTCGGCCTCGTGCGTTCCGAGGGGGAGCTCGACGGCCCCTGCTGCATCGAGCAAGCGTTGGAGCGAATGGCGCGGCGCGCGCGCGTGCTCGAGCGCGAGCGGCAGGACGCGGAGCGCATCGTAGCGGGCACAAATCGGCTCCCACTTGCCGTCACGTCGCGGCGCCACGATGGGCGCGCCTGCCGGAAACTCGAGGAGGCGCTCGACCAGCGCCCGCGGCACGAAGGGCATGTCGCAGGCCACCGCCACGGCGTACCCATCGCCGGCGCGCCGGAGCAAGGCAACGAGGCCCCCGAGCGGCCCTATCCCAGGCGGGTCGTCCGCGAGGAGCTCCATCGCAAGCTCGGCATACGCGGCGTGGCGCCCTACGAGGACGATCTCGGCGCAAAGCCCGTCCAACGTCGAACGCCATCGTTCGACGAGGGTCGTGCGCCCGTCGCCCGGGACAGGCAGCAGCCCCTTCGGCTGGCCGCCCATGCGCGTCGCGGCGCCCCCGACGAAGATACCCCCCAGGGCCCGCGTCATGCATCGCCCCAACGAACGAAATCGAGCGTTTCGCCCGCTTCGATCGCGCTGTCGCCGGGAAGGACGAAGGCGACGCCGTCCGACTGCGCGAGGCTGGTCGCCGCGCCCGAAGACTGATTGTCATGCGCGTGGGCGGTCATCACCCCGGCATCGAGCCGCAGGGCGGCGCGCACCAGCTCGAGGCGATCGGTGGAGCGTTTGCGCCGGCTCGCGAGCGCCACGCGAAGCCGCATCGGGGTTGGTTGCGCGTCGCCCTGCAGGGCACGCAAAAGCGGCATTCCGAACATCACGAAGGTGACGATCGCGCTGGCCGGATTGCCCGGCAGCCCGAGAACGTGGGCCGCGCTGCTTCTGCCGACGGCGAGCGGCTTGCCGGGCTTGATGGCGACCTTCCAAAAATCGAGTGAGACCCCCGCGCGCGCGAGCGCCGGGCGCACGACGTCGTGATCGCCGACGCTGACGCCCCCGACGGTCAGCAGGACGTCGGTCCCGTCGAGAGCCTGCTCGATGGCGCGGCACGTCGAGGCCAGGTCGTCCCGCGCGATGGGAGCGATGCGTACGCTCGCCCCGGCTTGCCGGGCCAACGCAGCGAGCGGGGCGCTGTTCGCCTCGGGGATCGACGCGGCGCGGGGATCGGCACCAGCCGTTCGCAGCTCGTCTCCCGTACACAGGATGGTCACGCGCGGCCGTCTCGCGACGACGAGCTCTGCTCGGTCGAGCATTGCGGCGAGCGCCAGCGCGCCAGGCGTCAGGCGCGTGCTCGCCGCGATGCCGACGGCTCCGCCGGGCAGGTCCTCGCCCGTTCGCCGCACGTGCTGGCCCGCCTTCGGCCGGGCATCGAATCGAATCGAGCTCCCGTCGCGGACGACGTTCTCTTGCATGACCACGGCGTCGGCACGGCGGGGCATCGGAGCGCCCGTCAAAATTCGACAGGCCGCCCCCGCCGCGAGCTCGGCCGCCACGAGGCCGGCGCGGCTCTCGCCCGTCGCGGCGAGTCGAAACGGACCGGCGCCGTCGAGATTGGCCGTGGCCACCGCGTACCCGTCCATCGCACTGTGATCAAAGGCGGGCAGCGGGGTTCGCGCGACGACGTCCTCGGCGAGGACGCGCCCCGCCGCGGCCCCGAGCGGCACGCGCTCGCTCGAAAGCCGCCGGGCATCCGCGAGGATGCGCGCTCGCGCGTCGTCGAAGGAGAGCATCGCTCAACCGCTCCCCTGGCCGTGGCCTCGCACGTCGCCGCGAGCAATGCCGACCGCGTGCGACAGAATCGGGGCGATCAAGCGGTCCACGGCCAGCGTGACCGCGGCGGGGCTGCCGGGCAGCGCCATGAGCACGCGGTGGCGATGGACCCCGGCCACGGCGCGTGACAGGACGGCGCGCGGTCCGATCTCGTCCCAGGAGAGTCGGCGGAACGCTTCACCGAACCCGTCGAGGCGCTTCTCCAGCAAGTCGTTCATCGCCTCGTACGTTCGGTCACGAGGCGCGATTCCGGTGCCCCCCGTCGACACGATCGCGTCCGCGAGGTCTTCGTCGCAGACCCGAGCGACCATCGCGCGCAAGTCGTCCGGCTCGTCACGGACGATCGCCCGAACCGTCACGGCAAAGCCCGCCGCTTCCAATCGATCGCGCAGGCGCGCTCCGCCCGCGTCGTCCGCCATCGTCCGCGTGTCGCTGACCGTTATGGCCGCGACGCGGACGACCCGGCCGCTCGTCTCAGCCACCGGCGACCGGAGGAATGAGCGCGATGACGTCGCCGTCAGACAAGTCTTCGTCGTCGGTTGCGAAACCTTCGTTGCGTGCGATGCGCACGTGACCGCGGCGCTCGCGAAACGCGTGATGGCGCTCGGCGAGGAGCTCCGCCAGGTGGCCCACCGTGGCCACGCCGGCCGGGAGCTCGACCGATTCTTCCGCTACGCCGACCGCGTCGCGCAGCGCGGCGAAGTAAAGGACGCGCACGGTCATTGGGCGGACAGCATAGCCGGTCGGCCGGTCGGTCGCCCGGGAACCGCCCTTGCTGCTCGGCTCGATCAGCGGCTCGGAGCGGCGGCGATGAGCGGCGACCGCGCGCCGACGTGCGCCAGGAGCACCTGGTACCGCGCGCGGGTGACGACCACGTAGAGGGCGCGTCGCGCGCTCGGCAGGTCGGGATAATCCACCGCCGTGGCGTCAGGGACGATGACGAAGTCGAACTCCAGCCCTTTGACTTCGTCGACGGTGGTCACCTGCGCGACGCCTCGCGGCAAGAAGTGGCCGTCGAACACGAGACGCGTCGGTACGTGAGCTTGCCATAGCGCCGCGAGGCGGCGCGCTGTCCGCGGCGACCGGCATATGGCCGCGACGGAGGCGCGCGGGTCGCGGCGCTGAAGCGCTCGCAACGCCCGCCCGAGGCGCTCGCCTAGCTCGCCCTCGTTTGCGAACTCCAGGACACCCGGGGCGACGCCGTCCTCGTGGGGGCCCTCGTCCTGTCGTGCGCTCGCGCCTTGCCGCGGAGGGCCGACGTCAGGGCCTAGGACGGCTCGAGCCAACTTCGTGACCGCCGGGGGGCACCGGTAGCTCACGTCGAGGTGCACGGACGTGTAATCGGGACGGGCGAGCTCGCTCATCGCCGTCGCCCATCCGGCAAATCGCGTCGTGGCGTCGGTCTGTTGGTCGATGTCGCCTGCGACGATGAGCGTGCCGTCCTTCGCGAGGCTTCGTCCCAGAAGGGCCAGCTCGAGCGGGGCGAGCTCTTGGGCCTCGTCGATGAGCAACACCTGGTGGGCGCGCGGCACACGGGCTACCCCCGGAAGGCGTGCGGCGCGCAGGCGGTCGAGCTCGAAGAGCACGGCGTAGTCCTCGGCGTCCACGGCCCCGGCGTTGGCCGAGGCGGTCCCCTCGTCGAGCGGGCGCCCATCGACCGCGACCATCCGTTTTCGGTCGACGAGGTCCGCGTGCTCTCGCTCGGCCGTTCGCGCGAACTGCACTCGCGTATGATCGAGGACGTCGTCGATCGCGCGCCGCGGGATGTCTCCCGACTGCCGCGCGACGGCCTCGAGGAGGACGCGGTCGCCGAACAGGTGCTGCAAGTCGCCTCGCCGCACGAGCGCGCGTGAGCGCGACAAGCGCGCATCGTCGTCGTCGTCGATTCGACCCGGTGGCCGGCATGCGAGCACGGCGAGCGCGCTCCTCAGCGCGCCGTCGCGCTTCACGCGCTGGACCGACGCCGGCGTCAGCTCGCTCTCCCGGCGCGGCAGATCGCGAAACGCTCGTCGCGCCTGCGCGCGTGCCCACCGGTCGTAGGTGACCGCTTCGACATCGACCCCGAGCTTACGGAGAAGCGGCTGCAAGAGGCGCGCCAGTCCTTCCGTCGGAACGACCACCGCGGCGAGGATCTCGCCCCTATGGGCGCGCCAGACGTGCGCCAACCTGTGCAGGGCGACGGTGGTCTTGCCGTGTCCAGCTTCGCCGAGCACGAGCACGGCGCGCGCAGGCGGCAGCCCGACCACCTCGCGCTGCGCCGGGTCGAGGCGAACGTCGACGAGCGATGGGGCAAGTCGCCGTGCGCGCGGGCGTGGCAAAAGGAGCGCGGCGAGGGGGTCCGTTTCCAGCTTCATCGAGCCGCTCGGATGCCCTCGAGCTCCGCGTTGACCTCCGCACCGATCACCAGCGACAGGCTCGACAGATACAGCCAAACGAGCAGCACCGCGACGGTCGCGAGACTCCCGTAGTAGAGCGCGTAGTCCGCGATGGAAACCGCGTACGCGCCGAAGCCCCACGACACGACCAGCCAGCACCCCACGGCGACGACCGTCCCCGGCCAGACGCGGCGCTTCACTCGAGGCGGGTGCTGCACGGCGAACCGATAGAAGCCCGCGAGGAACGCCATTCCGACGGCGAGCATGGCGACCGCGGCGATGGCCTGCTCGACGGGCGTATGCAGTGCCCTGTGCACCCGTCCGGTAGGCGCCGGGGACGGCAGCGTGGAGGTGACGGGAGCGCCGGAGTGCGGGCGAAGCGCCGGGTGGTCGGCTCCGTGCGCGACGTGGGCGAGCAGAGCGACCTGCCCGTTCTGCGGCTCGTGCGACCGCACCGTGGCGTCGAGCTTCACGAGCGTGCACGCCAGCACGCACGTCGCGGCCAGCCCGAGGCCGACCCACGCGAGCGCGATGGCACGCTGCTTCCACCACGCCCTTCGCTTCACCTTCGCCGCCGTCTCGAACACGTCCATCAGGTTGTGCAGCCCCGACGACGCCGTCCAAAAATAGCCCGCCAAGCCGAGCGGCGCGAGCGTCGCCGCGTCGCCGCCTGCGAGGCGCTGAACCTCGCTCCGCACGAGCCCATCGGCGGCTCCAGGCACGACGTCGAGCAGCGGCCCGACGAGGGCATCGACCCCCCGCGCGCGAGCGAAACGGCCGACCAGAAAGCCGGCCAGAACCAGAAGCGGTACGAGGCTGAGGAACGCCCAGAACGCGATCGCTGCCGCGGCTTCGAAGGCATTGTGGGCCTGGAGCCCGCGCCCGAAACGAAGGGTCCTCGCGAGGGAGCGGACCAGCGCACGGCGAAGCGCGCCTTCGCTGCGCGGGCGAGTCCTGGCGACGACGGGCACGACGCCTGCCAAGTCAGCACGCGCGACGCGTGCAGGTCAACGCGTCTTCCCGCATAATCGTCGGGTGTGGTCGGCGCACAGGCGGGAGGTCGCGGTCACCCTTGCGCTCATGCTGGGGGGATTGTCGTGCTCGGCCGGCGGCTCGGGCGGCGGCGATGCGGCCTCGGGTGGAGCGGCAGGCGTCGGGCGTCTCGCTCGGCCCTTCTACCCCGACGCGGGCTGCCTCGTCGTCATCGAGTCGCCGCCGCTCCTCGGCGCTCAGCACGTGTCGGTCGGCACGCCGATCTCGTGGAGCTCGAACCCTCCCTCCAGCGGCGAGCACTTTCCCGTGTGGGCCGCGTACCAGGCTTATGCGTCCCCCGTTCCGCGCGGCTATTACGTGCATGACCTCGAGCACGGGGCCGTCGTCCTCCTTTACGATTGCGGCGACGCGGGCTGTCCGGACATCGTCGGCGGGCTCCAATCCGTCGCGGACGCCATCCCCGACGACCCGCTGTGCCGCGCCGCAGCCGAGGGCGTCCGGGTCCGCACGGTCATCAGCCCCGACCCCCTCCTCGACGTGCCCGTGGCCGCCGCTGCTTGGGGCTGGACGTACAAGGCGCAATGCCTCGATTTGCCGACCTTGAGGCAGTTTGCCCTGGACCATTACGGCCAAGGGACCGAGCCGCTCTGCGCCAATGGCACGACCGCCTTTCTGAGGCGGGCCCAAGCTCCGACCCGAGCGCTTCTCCCGCGCGACGTTGGGTCCCCGGTCGACACGACCGTGTCGCCGACTTACGTCTCAGCGTATTCACCGGCCACCAGCCCGGGCGATGGCCCACGTCGAAGCCGCGCACCCATCGCCCCGCCCAACCCCCGGTGAGCCTCGGAGCTCACTTGGCCGCCCCGCCGCCTCTGTTCAGCGTAGCGCTCCGGAAGAAGGTGGCCGCGCTGTCCGCGGAGGAGCGGCGGGCTTGGCTGGCGTCGCTGGCCGAGCGCTTTCGATCCGCGCCCGAGGCGCCTGCCGTGCTCGAGGAGCTGCGGGAGGTCGCGCGCGGCTGCCGCATGCCGCTCGTGAAGTCGATTGAGCAGCAACTCGGGCCCTTCGACGCGCGTTACCTGGAGGCGGTCCTCGAAGTGCCGCGCGAGCGCTTCGTGCCGGCCGAGGACATCGAACGGAGCGCGGACGACGTCCCTTTGGCCCTCGACGTCGAAGGTCTGGCGACAATCAGCGCGCCGCACGCTTATCTCCTTTCGTTCCGTCTGCTCGAGCTGGCCGGAGGCGACCAGCTCGTCGAGCTCGGCACCGGCTCGGGATACGGAGCGGCGCTTGCGGCGTTCGTCGTCGCACCCGAGGGGTGCGTCCACAGTATCGAGATCGACGCGAGGCTCTCTGCGCTGGCTGCGCGCGCTCTCGCGCGTGAGCCTGCCGTCACCCTCGCGACCGGCGACGCGATGGCGAGCGCCGCCGCGCCGGGATCGGCGCAGAAAGTGGTGGTCACGTTCGCGGTCGAATCGCTGCCGCGCGCGTGGCTCGACGCGCTCGCCGAGGGTGGTCGTCTGGTCGCCCCCGTCGGGCCGAACGAGCGAGAGCAGCGACTCGTTCTGGTGCGGCGCGATCGCGGACGGTGCGTCGAGAGTGTTCACGGGGCAGTCCGGTACGTGAGGAATCGCTCGGGGAGCTGACCTTTCAGCGGAGGGTCAAGAGAAGGATCGGAGTCGGTCGCCCCACCGGCTCGGGCGGACTCGAGCGCAGCGGCCCCACGAACGAGCCGACGAACCGCTCGAGGCCCTGCCGGTGGCTGATTTCGCTCCGCGTGGCGTAGATGAAGCCGGGCCTCCAGAGGCGCGCCGGGCACGAGAACGGCGTCCCCATCTGCCTCACTCGGTCGTCAGCCGGGACGAGCGACAAGATCCGCCGCCGCTCGACGGCGGACGCGATGGCGAAGACATAGTCCGCGTCGGCGGGACCTTCCGCCGCAAAGTACGAGGCGAGGGTCGGCGCGACGCCGGAGGCGTAGCGCGTCCCCAACAGAGTGACGCCGCCGGTGAACTTCGTCGCGGTGCCCGCGTCGAGCTCCCGCACGAGCTCCGCCTGGTAGACGTCGGCGAGCGGGCGGTCCCCTGCGGCGACGGCGGCGTTGTGCGCGATCCGCAGGTGCTCCAAGCCGTCCGGAGCGCCCCCGGGCAAGGGGTTGGGGCTCTGCCCGAAACGCTCGCGCAGCTCCCATGTGTACCATGGGTCGGAGGCGATGTGGCGCACCGGGTCGACCCCCGACAGGAGATACCACTCCCACCACGCGGGCTCGCGCTCCTCGAACGCATGGCCCTCGGCGGGCGCCCAAGGAAGGGCGCGATCGACGAGCACGTACGGTCCCACCGCGACGACCGCGAACGAGCCGAACACCCTGCGCTGCTGGTCTGCCTCGAGAAAGTCGAGATCGGCGACGAAATAGCGCTCCTCGCCGGCCCTCGGAGGGCCGATCGGCACGCTGGTCGCGGTGATCACCGGCCGATGCAGGGCCCAGTCTTGCGCCCACGTCGGACGCATGCCTTCGTGGAGCGCGAAGGTCGAGGGCGCGCGCGACGCGACGCTCTGCCCCATCCACTCGAGGGCCTGCGATTTGTCGTCTTCCCGGGCGATGCGCGCCCCGTGCTCGTTGAATCGACCGCCGGTGCTTCGTCCGAAGTGGAGCGCCTCGAGCCCGTCCGGCAGGATCGCCAGCGGTACGACGGCGACCCATGCGAGCGCCCGTAGAGGCACGCCGCGGGCGGAGCGGTCTTCGCCCTGGCGAACGCCCGCTTCGCGACGCAGGACGGCGCAATTTGCGAGGTCGATGCCGCTCGCGGCGAGGACCCCGACCGACAGCGCATAGAACGGGGCGAAGGGGAGCGGCCAATAGATGTGCACGTCGGCGCCGTTCTTGAACACGACGTACTGAACGAGCGCCATGGCGAGGATCGCGAGCGGAAAGACCTCGAGGGTCCGCCGAAAAAAGAGGATCCGCACGAGGAAAACGGGCAGCGCGATCTTCCCGACCAGGACGGCCAGCGGTGTGAACGTGACGTCGATCCAATACTGGCGCGCGGCGAGGACGGCGGACAGCGGCGTCTCGACCCCCCGCGCGCGACCCACGCCGCCGGCAATCAACCCTTCGAGCAGGCCGGCCTGATGAAAATAGGCGACGTACCCGGCGCCCGTCGCCAGCGCGATCAGCGCCGCGATGGAAGCCCACTGTGCGAAGCGTCGCCGGTCCGTCGCGTCGAACCACCGACGCGGCCCGAAGAACATGGCCGCCGTCAGAGCCACGAGCACTACGGCGAGAAAGACGTTCGCCTCCCAGTCGACGTTGACGCTGCAGAGGACGCCGCCGAGGCTGACCGCCCGCCACCACGCCGAGGCGCGGGCGCGCGGCGCTCCCTTTGCGGTGCTTTTCGCGTAACCCCAGGTGGTCAGCAGGCAACAAAAAACGAGCGGCACCTCGAAGCCCGGGAAGTTGCCGAAAGCGAGGGTGATGGGCAGCGTCGCGTAGGCGAGCGCGCACAGCGCCCCGGGGACGGGTCCCCAGAGCCCCCTTCCGATGCCATAGAGCAGGGGGGGCGTCGCAGTGCTCATGAGCACGGACACGAGCCGCGGAACGTAGGCGTGCCGTCCGAGGGCGGCGGCGAACGCCGTGATGATCCAGAAGGTGCCCCAGGGATGGTGGGCGTAATAGAGGCTCGGCTCCGGTCGCTGGAAGGTGTACTGACGGACCGGCCCCGCGATGTGCCAGGTCAGCATGTTCTCCGCGATGATTCCGCGCGCCGCGACCACCGCGTCGTGCCCGCCCGCTACGCGGCCGAACAGCCCCCACCCGGTGGCGAGCCCGAACCAAACCGTGGCGGCGGCGACGACCGCCCGAGCGACGCGCTCCACGCCTGCCTCCGCGCGGCTCGGTGTCAAGCGGAAGACCCAGTGAGCGAAGCCGTCGCCGGGCGTCCCGCCGCGCGCCTGGCGTGGCGCCTCGCGCTCACTCTCGCCGCGACGTGCGCGCTGCTTGCGGTTCTCGTCCACGACGCAGGCAGCAGCGCGCTGCTCCTCTCCGCTCTGCACCGCGCGCGCCCGGAGTGGGTAGGCTTCGCGTTTCTTCTCTCGTGCGCGTGCGTGATCCTCGGTGTCGTCCGCTGGCAGCTCGTGCTTGCCGCGATGGGACGGCGGCTCGGCTTTCGGCGCGCGTTGGAGGCGGTGCTCGCCACCTGGCCCCTCGCCGTCGTCACGCCCTCCCGCGCGAACGAGCTGCTGCGCGCCGTCGTCGTGCGGGACGCCGTACCTCTCGCCGCCGGCACCGGGAGCATCTTGGCCGAGAAAGCCGTCGATCTCTTCGTCCTGCTCGGGTTGGCCGCGCTCGGGGCCGCGCTCCGGTCGCTCTGGCCGTGGGTGGCGGTCTCCACCGGCTTACTCTTCGCGGAGCTCGCGGTCGTCCTCTTGATTCTGCAGCGTCGGCGATGGTTCGAGCGCCTGCCCGTCTTGCGGCGCAGGCCCGCGGACATCGCCGAGCTGCTCGCGGCCTTCGGGGCCCTTCGTCGCGCGCCGTCGCGGCTCATGGCCGTCGGCGCCGTGTCGCTCGTCGTTCGGCTGATGACCGTCGGCGTCACCCACGCGCTCCTCGTCGCGGTGGGCGCGGACGCCCGCCTCGTCGATACCGTCACCCTCTGGCCGCTCGCGATGCTGGTCGGCATCGCGCCAGTGACACTGGCTGGAATGGGGACCCGTGACGCCGTCTTCATCTATTTGCTCGAGGCGCGCGGGGCGACGCTCGCTCCATCGGCCGTCCTCGTGGCGACGATGGGGTACTCCGTCGTGGCGATCTGGTCGTTCGCCCTCATCGGCCTACCCTTCATGGGGCGCGCGGTGCTCCGCGCTCGGCGGGCCCGCGACGCGCCCTAGCGGCTCGCCGAGCAGCACCGTCCATGGCACCGGACTGCGCCGTTCGACCAGCCTCAAGCTGAGCGACGCCAGGCGCTCCAGCTCGCCTCGGCTGAAGTGCTGCACGTGTCCGGGCGTGTTGCCCAGAGCTCTCAAGTAGCGCCCACGGGCGATGTTGAGCAGTCGCCACAAGGGCTCGCGCGGCGTGCTGACGAGGACGGCCCGGCGCGCCACGCGCGCCACCTCGGCGAGACCACGCCGCGGGTCGCGAAGGTGCTCCAACACCTCGCAGCAGACCACGAGATTGAAGCTCCGGTCGGCGAACGGCAGATGGTCGATGGACGCCTCGCGGAGCTCGATGATCGGATCGAGGCCGCGATCGATCGCCGAGAGGCTCACGTCCGACGCGACGAAGCGCGTTGGACGCGGAGCACACCTCAGCAGGTGACGGGCGAGACGTCCCTCGCCGCAGCCGACCTCGAGGACGGTTGCCGGCGCGACGCGCGAATAGAGCTGCGTGACGGCGTTCAAGAACCCGCGCATCATCGCGGCCGCCAACGGATTGCGCGTTCCGTACTTGTCGTAGACGTTGCCGACCACGTTATCGGCCACGTGTTCCGCCCCAGGCGCTGCGCGGCCGATCGACCTCGCGTTCGGCACGCCACGGGGCCATGCCGGTGCTCTGGACGTCGTCGACGCGCTCGCCGTTTTCGCGCGTCTCGCGGGCGAGGTGGCCATCGAGTCGCCGGACCCGCCCCAAGAGCTCCTCGAGCAGGCGACGATTCGCGGCGAGGAGATCGCTCAGAATGGCAAAGAGCGCGACGAGAAACGAGACGATCGTGCAGCCCACGCCCACGACGAGCGACTGCTGGTGGCCGCTGTAGAGCGGGTTCGTCAGGTAATAGTAAAAAAAACGGGACTCGAGCGCGGCGCCGCAGACGAAGAGCGCGGCGGCCACGAAGGCAAAGGCTTGAACCGGCTGATACATCACGTAGGCGCGGAAGAGCACCGGCACGCCTCGCCGCAGATAGTGAGGAATCGACCTGAACAAGCGCGAGTCGCGCCGCTTCGGATTCGTGGTGAGCGTCACGTCCTCGAAGACCAGCCCCGAGCGCCCGCCGTGGATGATCGTTTCGAGCGTGTACGTGAAGCGGCTGTGCACGAAGAGGTGACAGGCGGCGCGCCGGCTGAAGGCGCGGAATCCGCTCGTCGCGTCGCCCACCGCGGTCCCGGAGAGCCTTCGTACGAGGGCCGACCCCCACCGCTGGAGGACGCGCTTGGCCGGCGAAAAGTGGGGAGAGGCGTCGATCTGGCGATTGCCGATGACGACATCGGCGCGACCAAGGAGGATTGGCGCGACGATTCTCGCTACGTCGACGCCTCGATATTGATTGTCCGCGTCGGTGTTGACGATCACGTCCGCCCCCAGGCGCACGGCCGCGTCGATCCCGGCCATGAACGCTGCCGCAAGCCCGCGGTGCTCCGGAAAGCGCACGATGTGGTGCACACCGAGCTCGGCCGCTCTCTCGCTGGTCCCGTCGGTGCTCCCGTCGTCGACGACCAGGACCTCGATCTCGTCGATTCCGTCGATGTGCCGAGGCAAATCGCCCAGCGTCTGGGCTAGCTGTTCACGCTCGTTGAGGCAGGGGAGCTGAATGACGAGCTTCACGTCCACCCGAGCGGCCAGGGGGCTCTCGCATCGACCGATTGACCACTTCGATTGTGCCGCGGCCCGTGCCGCAGCCGGGAATCGAACCGACGAAGCGGCCCGCGCCGGCGACGAACCGCGCGTGCCCCTCGACCAGACGTAAGGGTGAACCGCAAAGGGTCCACCCTCGGCCGGTGACCCACGCGGGACCGCGCCGACCGATGGCTCGCGCTTCGTCGCCGCTACGCGCCGGGGGCCGAGGGGGAGCTCTCTGTCGGTCGCCGCGCAAAGGGCAGCAGGATCTCGAACGCGGTCCCGTCTTCTGCGCTCGACGAAAGACGGATGGTTCCGCCGTGCTGCTTGACGATCTGCTCCGAGATGTAAAGCCCCAGCCCCAGCCCCTGCGAGCGCCCCTTACCGCTCTTCAGCACACGCCGAAAGGGGTCGAAGAGGTGCGGGAGAAGACTGCCCGGGATCGGCTCGCCACCGTTGCGAATGCGGATCCGCAACCCGTCCGTGTCTCCGTCCATCGTGAACTGCACAGTTTCGCCGTCTCCGTGCTCGAGGGCGTTTCCGAGCAGGTTGGAGAAGACCTGTTCCATCAGCGCGCCGTCCCATTCACCGGCGGTGTTCCCGCTGGCCGCGAAATCGACGCTGGCGGCGGGCTGGGCTTGCTTTATCTCGTCGATGATTCGCTCTGCGACCACGCGTAGATCGACGGAGGCTCGGTCGATGGGCAGGCCCTCACCCAGGCGCGTACGCGTGAAATCGAGGAGCTGCTCGATCATCCGCACCATGCGCTGGCCCGACGAGAGGACGCGGGTGACGATGCGTGACTGCTCGGGCGCGAGCTTCCCTTGCCGGAGCAAGAGCGTCGATCCCGTGATGATCGACGAAAGCGGGTTGCGCAGATCGTGCCCGACCATTCCGAGGAAGAGCTCGCGAAACCGGTCGTGCCGATCGCGCTCGGAGATGTCGCGCAATATCGACAAATGAATGCCGGGCAGCACGTTCGTCACGGCGCGGAACCAGACCAGCCGGCGCTCTCCGTCTGAGCGCTGGAGGGGGAACTCGCCCTCGAGCGCGTCGTTCGCGACGAACCCGGCCCAGGTCCCGCTTACGTCGAAGCTAGGGGCGGCGAACTCTTCGATCGTGCGCCCGAGCAACGCCCCGCGCGTGACGCCCAAGAGCTCGCAAGCGGCCGCGTTGGCGTCGACGAATCGGCGCGCGTCGTCCGCCATGAGGATGGCGTCGCTGGCGCTTTCGAAGACGGCGCGAAAGAGCGCATCGCGCCCGTCTTTTGCGGTCGGCTCCGTCCACCGCGCAGGCGGCGCGTCACCCTCGACGGCGCGTGTTTCTTGCGGCTTTTTTTCGTTCTCCATCACGCTGTCCGGGTCGCGAAAGTGGGCACGTGCGACGTGCGCGAGCTCTCAGCAGCACTACGTTCGGGGGCGCATGTCAATGCGTCTCGCATCGAAGGCCTGTCGTCGACGCCACGCGACGCCACGCGACGCCACGCGACGCGGGCTCTACCGGTACCCCTCGGCCTGCAGCTCGAACATATGGGCATACTTGCCCTTTCGAGCAACGAGCTCATCGTGTGTCCCTCGCTCCACGATGTCGCCGTGATCGAGGACGACGATCGTGCGGGCCATGCGAACGGTCGGGAAACGATGGGAGATGACGATGGTCGTCTTGCCGCGCGAGAGCGTCCGGAAGCGCTCGAACACCGCGTGCTCAGCCTCGGCGTCGAGGGCGGCCGTCGGTTCGTCGAGCACCAGGATGTCGGCCTCTTCCCGCATGAACGCCCGCGCGAGAGCGATCTTTTGCCACTGGCCTCCGGAGAGCTCCGTACCGTCCTGAAACCACCGGCCGAGAGGCGCCTCGAGACCCGTCGCCAGGCCGTTCACGAGGTCCCGCGCGCCGCCTCGCTCGACGGCCCGCTCGATGCGCGGCTCGTCGTCGAGGTGATCCACGCTGCCGACGCCGACATTCTCGCGAACCTTCAGCTGGTACTGGTTGTAGTCCTGAAAGAGCACCCCGAAGCGGCGCCGCAAGGCGGTGACGTCCCACTCGCGAAGATCGCGTCCGTCGAGAACGATGCGCCCTTCGGTCGGCTCGTAGAGGCGCGTCAGCAGCTTCACCAGGGTCGTTTTGCCGGCGCCGTTCTCGCCGACGAGCGCGAGGCTCTCGCCCGCGGGGACGGCGAGCTCGACGTGTCGCAGAGCCCACGCGTCTTTGCCCGGATAGCGAAAGCCGACGTCTTCGAAGACGATGCCCGTCGCGCTCGCCGGAGCGGGGCGCGGCCCTGCCGCCAGCCGGGGCGAGCCAGGCGGTCCGGCCGGCGGCGACGCGGCCGCATCGGCGACGGACAGATACTCCCAGAGGTTCGACATGTAGAGATTGTGCTCGTACATGCTGCCGATCCCCGCCAGCGCCGACTGGAACGCCTGCTGGCCTTGCCGAAACGCGACGACGTACATGGTCATGTCGCCGAGCGTCAGCCGGGCGGACGCGGCGAGGAGCGCCATCGAGCCGTAGGCTCCGTAGAAGGCTGCCGTGCCCACCAGCGAGAGCGCGTGCGTCCATTTGGCCCGCCGCCAATAGAGACGCCGATCCTCGTCGTAGAAATGCTCCGACAGGCTTCGGTAGCGCTCGAGAAAGAGCGACCCGAGGCCGAAGAGCTTCACTTCTTTCGCGTGCTCGTCGTTGGCGAGGACGTACTCGAGGTAGAGCAGGCGGCGCGACTCGGGCGAGCGCCAGTTTCTCACCTTGAAGACGAGCTTCGAAAATCGCATCTCGGCGACTGTGGCCGGCACCGTCGCCGCGAAGAGCGCGAGAACCGCCCAGCCGCTGAAGCGCAGGAGGAGCGCCGCGTAGCCCGTGAGGGTGATGACGCTCTGAACGAGCCCGAAGCTCTCGGTGACGAGCGCGATCGGACGAGAGGACGCCTCGCGCCTCGCGCGCGTCAGCTTGTCGTAAAACTCCGGATCTTCGAAGTAGGACAGGTCGAGGCGCTGCGCCTTTTCGAGGATGGTGACGTTGATGTCGACGCCAAGGCGGGAGCCGAGGACGCTTCGAACGAGCGCGAGGCCCCGCTGGACCGTCGCCATGGCCACGACGAGGCCGAGCTCGACGACGACCCAACGCACCGTCGCATCGTGCGAGCGCCCGACCACGGCGTCGACGATGCGCTTGCCCGCATAGGCGACGCCGAGAGGAACGAGAGCCCCGACGACCGTGAGGACACCCAGCGCGATCGTCATCGGTCGCGACGACCGCCAGACGAGCGCGAGCGTCATTCGTGTGTGAGCGAGGCTTTCGCGGAGCGCGGCGACGAGCGAACGCTCGACCGGGGCGTGCTTTTGTCCGACGGGGGGGTGTTGCACGCGGCCAACCTACCGTGGAGCGCGCCGCGTCGCCTCTGGGGTTTCGGCTCGCATCACCCAAGGGAACACGGCTCGCGGGTCGTTCATCGGCCACCACGCTTCCGCCCGTGTCTTACGGCCATGCAAGAAAGGCTCACGCGAATCTAGAAGAGACCGGCGTCGAGGTCTCGCGCATCGGACTCGGCGGCGCCCACATCGGCGAAGCAATCCGATGAAACCGAGAGTCCCCAGATCAAGACTGCCATCGATCGCGGCGTCGCGTTCTCGAGGAAGCGTGCATCCGACCCGAGACTAGCTTTCGGCAGCGTCGGCTTCCCGCCGGGACGAACGAGCTCCAGCAGTCGGGGCGAGATTGTCCGGCAAGATTGTCCCGAGAGGCACTTTGCATCAGCCCCGGACCGCGGGCTTCGCCTGCTGGCCGCACGCCGGCGGAAGGGCACGAGACTTGCCTCTAGAGTTTCGCTCGTCAGGACCGAAAGAGGACCGAAAGAACGCGCCCATGGCTTCCAAAGAACAGCGCCGTATCCGGTACGCGGTCGTAGGTCTCGGAAACATCGCCCAGGTCGCCGTCCTGCCCGCCTTCGAGCACGCAAAAGAGAATTCGGAGCTCGTCGCGCTGGTGTCGTCCGACGAGGAGAAGCTCCGCGTCTTGAGCAAGAAGTACGGCGTCGCTGTCACCGGCTCCTACGACGAGCTCGAGCGCGTGATCGCGGACGGGAAGGTCGACGCAGTGTACCTCGCCGTCCCGAACACTCACCACCGCAAGATGACCGAGCGGGCCGCGCGCGCCGGGGCGCACGTGCTCTGCGAGAAGCCGATGGCAGTGACCGAAGAGGCGTGCAGAGCGATGATCGCCGCGACCCGCCGGCACGGCGTCAAGCTGATGATCGCCTATCGCCTGCACTTCGAAGAGGCAAACCTCCGAGCCATCGAGAGCGTGCGCGCGGGCGAGATTGGCGATCCGCGCATCTTCGGCTCGGTGTTCTGTCACCAGGTGCGAGAAGGGGACATCCGCACGAGGTGCGATCTGGGCGGCGGCGCACTATTCGACATGGGCATTTATTGCCTGAACGCTGCGCGTTACATCTTTCAGGAGGAGCCGCTGTCGGTCTATGCCGAGCAGATCTTCGGCGAAGACGGGCGGTCCGAGGACGTCGACGAGATGACCGCCGCGGTGCTCCGCTTCCCGGGCAACCGCATCGCACACTTCACTGCGAGCCAGGGGGCGGCCGATGTCTCGGAGTTCCGTGTGGTGGGGACGAAAGGCGACATCCGCCTCGAGCCAGCCTACGAGTACATCGGCGAAATCGAAGAGACGGTCACCGTCGACGGCAAGGCCAAGACGCACACGGCCGCCAAGAGGGATCAGTTCGCGCCCGAGCTGATCCATTTTTCGCAATGCATCCTCACGGGCGACGAGCCCGCGCCGTCGGCGCTCCAAGGGCTCGCCGACGTTCGTATCATGCAGGCGATGGTCCTCTCCGCGAAGACGGGTGCGCGGATTGAGCTCTCGCCCGTGGTGCAATCGAGGCGGCCGAACATCGAGTTGATGACGAAGAAACCACCCACCAAGAAGATCAAGCCGGTCCATTCGGCTTCGCCGAGCAAATGAGTCCACGACGACGAGGAAAGGACAATCGCCAATGGCATCGAAGAAATCGGGCGGTCGGAAGTACAGCAAGAGCGCCGGTGCGAAGGTCGCGAAGGTGATGCACGAGCGAAAGCACGGGACGCTGCGTTCGGGCGGCTCTGGCAAGAAGGTGACTAGCAAGAAGCAAGCGATCGCCATCGGCCTCTCCGAGGCTCGTCGGGCGGGAAAGAAAGTGCCGAAGAAGAAGTCGTCTGCGCGCAAGAAGGAAAAATGAGAGAGGATCCCGGTTCAAAACTGGCTACGGGGCGCCCAGTCGGCCGAAGAGGGGCCGGGCCATCCACGCGATGGGGACGCGAATGAACGAAGCCGCTTCGCGGCGGCGTGTGAGGACAGAAAGCGCCAGGGCCTGACGTGCGGCGCGATTGGTGGCTCCCTTGGATTGGCGTTGCCAGGGACGGCGACGCCGAAGGAGGCGACCATGGATAAGAGCATCGAGCAGCTGGGTCAGGACCTGGCATTGGCAAAGTACGCGAAGAGCACGTGCAAGATGTACGTCAAGACGGCCGAGCAGCTGTCGAATCGGTTCGGTCGACCGTTAGCGGAGCTGACGCGGGAGCAGTTGCGCACGTACGTGGAAGAGATGACGGTTCGCGGCAAGAGCACGTCATGGTCGGGGTGCCAGATTGGCGCGCTTTCGTTTCTGTATCGCAAGACGTTGGGGCGACCGGAGGTGGTCTCGTTTCTGTCGTACCCCCGGCGTGCGCACCCGCTACCGACAATTCTGAGCCTCGAGGAGGTCAACGCTCTGCTGACCGCGATCCGAGTGGCGCGCTACCAGGCGATCGTGATGGTGCTGTACGGCGCGGGGCTTCGGATCGCCGAAGCGTTGGCGCTCGAAGTGAGCGACATCGACGGAGCGCGGGGAGTGATTCGCGTCCGCCACGGCAAGGGCAATAAAGCGCGAGAAGCGAAGCTATCGCCGACGCTGTACGCGTGGCTGCGGCAGTACTGGGCTCGGGAGCGGCCGCCGCTGCCCTATCTGTTCACGTCGGGCAAAACGGGCAAACGGGCGTGCGCCGAGTCGGTGCGTGCGGCGCTCGCGGACGCGGCCAAGCAGGCGTGGATCAAAAAACGCGTCACGCCGCACGTGCTGCGTCACAGTTTCGCGACGCACCTGCTCGAGCAAGGGACCGACGTCCGGGTGGTGGGCGCGCTGTTGGGGCACGCGAGTCTGCAGTCGACCGCGCGCTACGGGCGCGTAACCGAGAAGTTGGTGCGCCAGACCCCCAGTCCGCTGGACCTGTTGCCGCACAAGCGCTGGTAGGCGGGTGCGCCGGGCCCGCCGGGGCCCAGCGCGCTTCGACATCGCGGACATCGTGCGCGCCCATCGCGTCGGACTCGAGAGGGTTCGACGCCTGAGCACTGCCCAAAAGCGTGTCTTGACCGACATCGCGCAGTGCCGCACCGCGCGGCTCGGCGGGCATGTCGATCAATGCGCCGCTTGCGGATACGAGCACCCCTCGTACAACTCGTGCCGCAATCGGCATTGTCCCAAGTGTCAGGCGCTGGCCCAAGAAACCTGGATTCGAAGCGCGTCGGCAGCGAATGCTGGACGTCCGGCACTTCCACGTCGTCTTTACGCTGCCCGCCGAGCTGCGGCCCCTCGCCCGGTTTGCGCCCCGCGTCGTCTTCGACGCGCTGATGCAGGCCGCGCACCGCACGCTGGTCGAGGTTAGCCAACACCGGCACGGCGCGACCGTCGGAGCTACCACGGTGTTGCATACGTGGACGCGCAAACTCGAATTCCATCCGCACGTCCACGCGCTCGTCACTGCCGGGGGCCTGAGCGCCGATGGCCAGCGGTGGTGCGCCACCTCCCACCGGTTTCTCTTTCCGGTCCAAGTCCTCAGCCAGGTCTTTCGCGGCAAGATGATGACCGCCCTGGGCCATGCGTACGACGACGGCGCCTTCGCGCGATTCGACGACTTTCGCGACCCCGAAGGCTTCCGCGCGTTGATGGCGCGCGTCGCGCGTCTGGCCTGGGTCGTCTACGCCAAAGCCCCCTTCAAAAAAGGCCAGCACGTGCTCGCCTACTTGGGTCGCTATACCCATCGCGTCGGCATCGCCAATAGCCGCTTGCTCGCCGTCTCCGACCGCGCCGTTACCTTTCGCACCAAAGGCCACGGCACCGAGACGCTCTCGCCGGTCGAGTTTCTTCAGCGCTTGGTCCAACACGTCTTGCCCGATGGCTTGCACAAGATCCGGCACGCCGGCTTGTACGCCTCGGCTTCGAAAGCTCGTCGCGAAGACGCTCGAGGTCGCCTCGGCCAGGTCCCGCCGACGCTGCGGACGGCCGGCTGGCGGGAGCGGCTCGCTCGACTCACTGGACGTGACATCGGTCGATGTCCCCATTGCGGCGGGCCCCTCTTCTCGATCCCCGTCTCTCGATGCCGTGACCCACCCACCCTCGCTGCGTAACCTATTCGATGTCTCCGAACCCCCATCGCCGCCTTGCCTTTTTCACGGTCTCCGACCGCGTGGGGCGAGATCCATGCGCCGCCCAGGCTTCTTCGCTTCGACGCCTTTGCCGCCATCCCCCAACTCCCTCCTAGGGCTTGCGCATCACGCTGAAATCCCCATAGTGACCGGACACGTCGTGGTGCGCCGCGAGGGCTCGTTCAACGGCGCAATTCATCGACGGCCATCACCACCCATCACGCCGGGTGCGTCGATGAATCGCTCATCAATGAGCGGAAGCGGTCAGGCCATCCACGCGATGGGGACACGAATGAGCGGAAGGGGCCGGGCCATCGACGCGATGGGAATACGAATGAGTGAAAGGCGCCAGGCCATCAATGCGACGGGGATACGAATGAGTGAAAGGCGCCAGGCCATTCACGCGATGGGGATACGAATGAGCGAAAGCGGCCAGGCCATCCACGCGATGGGAACACGAATGAGCGAAAGAGGCCGGGCCATCCACGCGATGGGGAAACGAATGAGCGGAAGGGGCCGGGCCATCCACGCGACGGGGAGACGAATGAGCGAAAGCGGCCAGGCCATCCACGCGACGGGGATACGAATGAGCGAAAGGGGCCGGGCCATCAACGCCACAGGGACACGAATGAGCGAAAGGGGCCGGGCCATCAACGCCACAGGGACACGAATGAGCGGAAAGGATGCGGCCATCGACGGGATGGGCTGACCCGTAAGCGGAAAGGATGCGGCCATCGACGGGATGGGCTGACCCGTAAGCGGAAAGGATGCGGCCATCGACGGGATGGGCTGACCCGTAAGCGGAAAGGATGCGGCCATCGACGGGATGGGCTGACCCGTAAGCGGAAAGGATGCGGCCATCGACGCGATCCAGGACAGGACATCGCTTACGGGTGGTAGCGACACTCGCTCGGGAAGGCGGCCCGGAAAGTATCGGGCTGAAGCCTTGCGAGCTCGCCGGGGGGCGCAGCGCAAGTAGGATAGGTCCAGAAGGGTCGACGAAATCGTGAGCAGCTCGGCCACACTTCAATCGACGGCGCAGGCGCTGTTGTCTCCCGGCAAAGGCATTTTGGCGGCCGACGAGAGCTTTCCAACCATCGGAAAGCGGTTCGATGCTCTAAAGATCCCGTCCACCGCCGAGAGCCGCCGAGCGTACCGCGAGCTCTTGTTCACGACCCCCGGTTTGGACGAGTTCGTCAGCGGCGCGATCTTGTTCGATGAAACGATTCGTCAAACGGCCGGAGGCGGCGTCCCGTTGCCCCGGCTTTTGGCCCGCCGCACCCTCCTTCCGGGCATCAAGGTCGATGAGGGAACGACCGCCTTGCCGGGGTTCGCGGGCGAAAAGGTCACAGAGGGGCTCGACGGGCTGCGAGAGCGGCTCGCGGCCTATCGGGAGCTCGGGGCGCTCTTCACGAAATGGCGCGCTGTCCTCACCGTCGGTGAGCGCCTGCCGACACCGGCCTGCCTTGCGGCCAACGCCCGAGCGCTCGCGCTCTTCGCGGCGCTGAGCCAGGAAGCGGGATTGTTGCCGATCGTGGAGCCGGAAGTGCTGATGGACGGAGACCATACCCTCGCTCGAAGCGAGGAGGTCACGAACGCCACCTTGAACGCCGTCTTCGCCGCGCTCGTCGAGCACCGTGTGGAGCTCGAGGGGATCTTGCTCAAGACGGGCATGGTCCTACCGGGCGAAGGGTGTCCAGAGCAGGCTGATGCAGAGGCCGTGGCCGTGGCCACGCTCCGTTGTCTGCGCCGTGCGGCCCCTGCCGCGGTGCCGGGTATCGTGTTCCTCTCCGGCGGCCAAGGTGACGCCGAGGCCACGGAGCGATTGAACGCCATCTGTCAGGCCAATCGCGGCCCGTGGACGTTGACGTTTTCTTTCGGCCGCGCCCTTCAAGACGCCGCGTTGAGCGCGTGGAAGGGGCTTCCGGACAACGCGGCGGCGGCGCAGGCGGCGCTTTACCACCGCGCCAAGTGCAATGGTCTCGCGGTGCAAGGGAAGTACACGAAGGACGTCGAAGCCCAGAGCTCGCCGGCCGCGGGCGGCAGTACGCCTGGCGCCTCGATCGCATCATCGCTATATCGGCGCGCGTGACCACGCCGCGCGAAGCTGGTTTTCGCATGCCCGCCGAGTGGGCTCCGCACGCCGGAACCTGGTTGGCCTGGCCGAGTCACGAGGACCTCTGGCAAGCCGACCTCCCAGCCGCCCGTACGGCGGTGGGCCGCTTGGTCGCGGCCATCGCCGCGGGCGAGGTCGTCGACGTGCTCGTGCCGGACGCGGCGCACGAGGTTCTCGCGCGCGCCGCCCTCGTCCAGGCGAACGTGCGCTTCCATCGCGTTCCGTTCGGGGACGTCTGGCTTCGCGATACGGCGCCCTTGTTCCTCGTCGGCCCCCCCGGCTCTCAGGCGTCGGTCCGCTTTGCGTTCAACGGCTGGGGTGGCAAATACGTGCTCGACGACGACGATAGGGTCGCAGCGCGGATTGCCGACATCGCCGGCGGGCAAACCTTTGCGATGCCCTTGGTTCTCGAGGGCGGCGCGGTCGACGTGGACGGCGAGGGGAGCGTGCTGACGACGCGCCAGTGCTTGCTCAATCCCAATCGCAACCCAGGCATGAGCGCCCGCGACATCGAGGGCGCGGTGTGCGACGCGCTCGGGTGCGAGGCCGTGTTGTGGCTCGACGAGGGCCTCCTCAACGATCACACCGACGGCCACGTGGACACCGTGGCTCGCTTCGTGCGGCCCGGCCTCGTCGTCGTCATGGAAGCTCGCGGCAACGACGATCCCAACCGCGCCGTCCTCCGCGCGCTGGCCGAGGCGGCCGCTGCCCTTCGCGACGCGCGAGGGCGGCGTCTGGAGGTCGTTCGCGTCCCGTCGCCCGGGCTCGTCACGGACGCGTCGGGTCGAGCCATGCCCGCGAGCTACGTGAATTTCTACGTGTGCAACACCAGCGTCGTCGTCCCGACGTATGGCGTGCCTTGGGACGACGAGGCCGTCGAGCGCATCGGCGCGTTGTTCCCAGCGCGGCGCGCGATCGGCCTCGAGGCCCGCGCCATCCTGACCGGCGGGGGCGCCTTTCACTGCATCACGCAGCAGCAACCGCGGTCCGCGCCGTGACCTTTGCCTTGGCGCCGGGGCCGTGCGGCCGTCGATGCGCTCGATGGGGCGACCGATGCAATCGATGCGATCGATGCGATCGATAACCGTCGCCGCCATCCAGTGTCCTCTCGGCGGCTCACGCGCCGAGAACATCGCGCGAATCGAGGCTCACGTCCGCGACGCCGCGGCGCGCGGGGCTCAGGTCGTGCTTACGCCAGAGCTCTTCGAGGGGCCTTACTTCTGCCGCGAAGAGCGAGCCGAGCACTTCGCCGAGGCACGGCGGGTGGAGGACGACGAGGCCGTGGCGCAAATGCGCGATCTTGCCCGCAAGCTCCGGGTCGTGTTGCCCGTTTCGTTCTTCGAGCGAGCCGGGCCCGCCTATTACAACAGCGTCGCCGTCATCGATGCCGACGGCGCGCTCCTCGGCGTTTACCGAAAGAGCCACATTCCCGACGGCCCCGGCTACGAAGAGAAGTTTTACTTCACGCCGGGTGACACGGGATTTCGAGCGTGGCGCACCCGGTTCGGAACCATCGGCGTCGGGATCTGCTGGGACCAATGGTTCCCGGAGTCTGCGCGCGCCATGATGCTCCTCGGAGCCGAGCTTCTCCTCTTTCCGACCGCGATTGGCAGCGAACCGCACGAGCCCGACCTCGACACGCGCGATCCGTGGCAGCGCGCGATGGTCGGCCATGCGGTGTCCAACGTCGTACCCGTGATCGCGGCGAACCGCATCGGCGACGAGGGCGGCCAGCGCTTCTACGGCTCGTCGTTCATCGCCGATCATCGGGGGGACAAGCTCGCGGAGCTCGGCCGCACCGACGAAGGTGTGCTCCTGTCGAGCTTCGACCTCGATGCCCTCGCGCGAACCCGCGCGGCCTGGGGCTTTTTCCGCGATCGGCGCCCCGATCTTTATGCCCTCTTGACCACGAGCGACGGCGCGACGCGGTTCTGACGGGTCGTACGGACGAGCAGGCGAAGGGCGCGGCGTCGTTTGCGCGCGAACACGATTGCGCACCTCGTCACTCAAAAAGTGGTGCCCTTCGCGGGGCGGCGCCGTACGCTCTCGCGCCGTAGAGGTTCTGCATGCTCTTACGCTACCGCACCGATCGGCGAACGCTCCTCTGGGCGTTCGTTCTCTTTCCCGCCGTGGGCTTCGCCCCTTACGTCGAGCCGAGGCTCGTGCCGTGGCTCTTGCCGCTGAGCCTTTATTTCGGCTTTTGCGCCGGTGTCTTCAGCCACAACCAAAACCACTGTCCCACCTTCAAGAGCCGCTCGTTGAACGCGGCCTACGCGGCCTGGCTGAGCATCTTCTACGGGTTCCCCACCTTCGCGTGGATCCCGACGCACAACCTGAACCACCACAAGTTCGTCAACAAGGCGGGCGACGCGACGATCACGTGGCGCTACTCGAAGCGCAACACGTGGCTCATCGCGAGCACCTATTACTTCGTGTCCGCCTACTGGCAGGCCGGGCCGATCAAGGAATACATCGAGAAGGCCCGCGCCACGAACCCGGCGCTCACTCGGCAGATCCTCGTCCAGCGCGTCACGGTCGTGGGCGCGCACCTCGGGCTTCTCGCCTTCGCGATCCTGGTTCGCCGTAGCTGGACGCAAGGTCTTCTCGTGTGGGGGTTCGGCTTCGGGATCCCCGCGCTGTTCGCCAACTGGTCGATGATTTTCATCAATTACATTCAACACGTACACGCCGATCCCTGGTCGGAGCACGACCACTCACGAAACTTCGTGTCAAAGCTCGGGAACTGGCTGGTCTTCAACAACGGCTACCACACGGCGCACCATGAGAGCGCCGGCCTTCATTGGAGCAAGCTCGGCGAAGCTCACGCGAAGATCGCCCACCTCATTCACCCGGCTCTTAATCAAAAGAGCATTTTCAGGTATTGCTTGAACGCTTACTTTCTCGGAATTTTCGACAGTCGCTATCGTACCAAGCAGGTCGGGCGGGCCCCTTACGACCCCCCCGACGGCGGCGGGCTGACTCTCAAGACCGCCGAAGTTGCAGCGGTCGAGGCGGGAGTCAACGCCTCGATGGCCTAAAGCGGCAAGCCGAGCGCTCCGTTTCTTCGACGACGTGCAAAAGGGTGACGTCGTCTCCAAGTAGGCCAGAGGACCGTGCGCTCGTTCCCTGTGAAACGAGGTCGGTCGAAGGGGGTCAGGCCGTGGCGGAGGCAGATCGGTCGCTAGTGGTGGTCGGGGCGTTCGCGGACGACGTCCACCGCCGCATCGAGGAGGCCGCGAGCGAGGTGGGCCTGTCCACGGCTTTTGTCGCGAGGTGCGAAGACACGCCGCTGGCGCTCGCCTCCGTCGACGCCGTCGCGATCGTCCTTCGGTTGGACGCGCCAGGAGCCGCACAGGCATGCGCCCACGTGCGGGCGCAAGCGCGCTGCACCCAGGTCCCGATTCTGGGCGCGACGCCGGAGCGCAATGACCTCGCGTTCACGGAGCTTTTCTCTTGGGGTGGCGACGATCTCTTCAGCGGCAGCTCCGCGCGGTCCCTCGTCCGCCGGCTGCGCCCGCTCGTTTCACGCGTGCAGGGTGAGCCCAAACGCCGCGACGGGTGCGCTCTCGTCGCCGGGGCCGACGCACGCTGGCGCCGCGTCATGGGGCGGGCCCTCTACCAGGGAGGCTTCACGGTGCGCTTCGTGGCGAACGGCACCGAGCTTCGCGAAGAATGCATCGCGGAGAGCGTTCGCGTCGTCGTGGTATTGGACGACTTGATGGCCGAGGGCCCCGAGCCCGCCCTGGCGGTAGCGCGGGCGGCCGGCTCGCGGGCCGCGTGGATCGTCGTCGCCCCCCCGAAGCGAATGGCGGCTCTGCATGCCGCGATCGGCTCGCTCGGGCACACGACGGTGGCCGATGGCTATGCCCCCCCCGAAAACGTCCTCTTTCTGACGAACGAGCTGCTCTCACGGCGCGGCGTCGATCAGCGCGCGAGCGCGCGTGTCCTTTACGGCACGTCGGTCGCTTTTCGAGCGGCCGGCCGTGACGAAGACGAGATCGGCTTTTCGTACAACGTGAGCGCGGGCGGTGTGTACGTGCGGACGCTCGACCCGCTCGATGCCGGCCAAGAGGTCTGGCTCGAGATGTGGCCGCCCCGATCCGAGCGGCGCGTCCGCCTCGCGGGCACGGTCGCCTGGAAGCGCGCCTTTGGCCCGAGCGACGGCGCGACCGTCCCGACGGGCTTCGGCGTAAAGATTACGGAGGGCCTGGCTGGCGATCTCGACCGTTGGCAGACGGGCTACCAAGTCTTCGCCGCGTCCGTGCTGGGCTCGCCCACCACCCTGCGACGCGGCCCGTAGCCGCCGCCGTCAGGCCGCCTCGAACAGGCCCGCGGCGCCCATGCCGCCGCCGATGCACATCGTCACGACGGCGTAGCGGCCCTTGCGGCGTCTCAGCTCGTGGAGCGCGGTCGCCGTCAGCTTGGCGCCCGTGCAGCCGAGCGGGTGCCCGAGCGCGATGGCCCCGCCGTTGACGTTCAGCTTCTCGTCGGGGATCTCGAGCGTCCGCTGCACGTAGACAGCCTGGCTCGCGAAGGCCTCGTTGAGCTCGATGAGGTCGATGTCGCGCATCGTCAGGCCGGCCTTCGCCAGGAGCTTGCGCACGGCGGGAATCGGGCCGATGCCCATGATGGCCGGATCGACGCCGGCCGTGGCGAACGCGCGGAAGTAACCGAGCGGCTTGACGCCGAACGCCTTCGCCTTGGCTCGCCTCATCATCAGGACCGCCGCCGCGCCGTCCGAAAGCGGCGAGGCGTTGCCGGCAGTCACCGTCCCCTCTTTTGCAGAACGCCGGCTTTGAGCGACGCCAGCCCCTCGAGGGTCGTGTCGGCGCGGATCAGCTCGTCCCGCCGAAAGTCGACCTCGACGTGCTTGCCGTCTTCGTAGCGCGTGGCCTTCACCGTCACGATCTCGTCCTCGAGCTTGCCTGCCTTCTGGGCCGCCGCCGCCTTTCGTTGGCTTCTCAGCGCGAACGCGTCCTGATCCGCGCGCGAGACGCCGAACCTCTTCGCGACGTTCTCGGCCGTGATGCCCATCGGCGTGTAGACGTCCGGGCACCGGCGCATGGCCTCGGGCGAGGCGCTCAGTTTGTTGCCCGTCATCGGGACCATCGTCATCGACTCGACGCCGCCGGCGATGACGACGTCGTGAGCGCCCGTCGCGATCGAGCCGGCCGCTATCGCGATGGCCTGCAGCCCGCTCGAGCAGAATCGATTGACGGTGACGGCGCTCGTCTCGACGGGCAGCCCGCCGAGCAAGCCCGCCACGCGCGCGACGTTCAACCCTTGCTCCCCCTCCGGCATCGCGCAGCCGAGCACCAGGTCCTCGACGTCGGCGGCCGCCACTTTGCGGCACGCGCGCGAGGAGCGCCGCGATCACCTGCCCCGCGAGCTCGTCCGGACGGGTCTGCGCGAGAGTCCCCTTGTGCGCACGACCCACCGCGGAGCGAACGGCGTCCACGATCACGATGTCGTCGATCATCCTGCGATCCTCCCGTCAATTCCTCAGCGGCTTGTTGTTCATCAGCATGTACTGCATGCGCTCGAGGCTCTTCGCCTCGCCGCAAAGGCTGACGAAACGCCTCGCGCTCGAGCTCGAGCATCTCGTCTTCGGTCACCTCGCGCGAAGCGCCGCCGACGCCGCCGCAAAGCACCTCGGCGACCTTCGTCGCGATCTTCGCATCGTGCTCGCTCGCGTAGCCGCCGCGTCAACGAGCGTGTCTAATCATCATCGTCAGCGTCGCGATCCCGCTCTCGCCGGGAAGCACGTAGGCGCGCGGGCGGCGGCGGGTGCCAGCCGCCGTCGGCGAGGCCGATGGCGCGCGCTTTGGCTTCGGTCAGCGAGGCGCGCGCGGTCGAACGAGACGCCGTCGCGCGCCCGGAAATAGCCGAGCGCCTTCGCCTCTTCCGCGCTCGTCGCGACGTGCGCGAGCGCGATGTTCTTGAAGACCTGCGTCACGAACGCGTAGGTGTCGACGTCGGCCCCTTCGGGAGCTCCTTCGAGCGCGCGCCAGAGCATGTTCATCGTGCCGCCGCCGCCCGGGACGAGCCCCACGCCGACCTCGACGAGCCCAGCGTAAGTCTCCGCCGCCGCCTGCACCGTTTCCCGCGCCGAAGCACAGCTCGAGGCCGCCGCCGAGCGTCATTCCGTACGGCGCGGCGACGACGGGCACCGTGGCGTACTTCATGCGCTGGCTCGCGTGCTGGTAGCCTTTCACCATCGACGCGGATGGGGTCCCACTGCGCTCGGCTCGCGGCCATGACGACCAGAAAGCAGGTTCGCGCCGACGCAGAAGTGCTCGCCCTGGTTGGCGATGACCATCGCGCGGAAGTCCGTCTCCGCGCTTGGCGACCGAGTCGTTTATCATCTGGATGACGTCGGGGTCGATGCTGTTCGCCTTCGTCTTGAACGTCAGGCCGAGCACGCCGTCGCCGAGGTCCCAGGCCTCGGCGCCGTCGTTCTTGAGCACCGGCGCGCTCCCCTTCCGGAGCGCGGTGACCGGAGCGGCGCGCGCGTCGACCGCCCGCGGCACGTATTCGCCCTCGAGCAGGCCGAAGAACCGCGCCGTCCTTTCCGTAGAAGCCCTTCGCTCCAGCCGTCCGCATCTGGTCGATCGAGGCGGGCAGCGCGATCGCCGTCTTTTTTCATCCGGTCGACGACGGCGTCGAAGCCGAGCGCGTCCCAGGTCTCGAAGGGCCCGAGCTCCCAGTTGTAACCCCACTTCATCGCGTCGTCGATCGGCGACGACGTCGTCGGCGATCTCGCCGATGCGCCGCGCCGCGTACGCGAGCGAGCGCGAGAGCACCTTCCAAGCGACGTCCGAAGCTTTCCCGGCGCCTTCGTCGCTCGCGTCGGCGACGAGCTTCTGCAAGCGCGCGCTGGGGTCTTCGATCTTGCGCGACGTCCTTGCATCGCCTTGCGGATCGTCCTCGTCGCCGCCGCTGGGCGCGGTACTCGAGCGTCTTCGGATCGAGCGTCTCGATCTGGCCGTCCTTTGCCCTTTCGATAGAAGCCGCCCTTGGTCTTGTCGCCGAGGAGCTTCTTCTCGACCATCGCCCGGATGTACGCCGGGACCTCGAAGACCTGGCGGTCCTCGTCGCTCGGTCAGCGAGGCGAAGCAGTTGTCGGCGACGTGCACGACGTGTCGAGGCCGACGAGATCGGCGGTGCGGAAGCTCGCGCTCTTCGGGTGCCCCATGGGCTCGCCGGTGATGGCGTCGACGTCCTCGGGCGCGAGGCCCTCGTCGAGCATCAGGTGGATGGCGGTCATCATCGCGTGGATGCCGATGCGGTTGCCGACGAAGTTCGGCGTGTCTTTGCCGAAGACGATGCCCTTGCCGAGCACGTCCTCGCCGAAGCGGCTCGACGCGCTCGAGCGTCGCCGGGTGCCGTGTCCGGTCCGGCCACGAGCTCGAGCAGCTTCATGTAGCGGACGGGGTTGAAGAAGTGCATCACGAGGAAGCGCTTCGCGAAACGCGCTCGAACGCCCCTCGAGTCATCTCGGCGATGCGCAGGCCGCTCGTGTTCGACGCGACGAGGCAGTGCTCCGGCACGAGCTCCTCGAGCTTCTCGAAGAGCGCCCGCTTCGGCCCGATCTGCTCGACGATCGCTTCGATGACGAGATCGCACGTCGCGCAAGCTGCTCGAGGTCGTCCTCGAGGTTGCCGACCGAGACCAGGCGGGCGAAATCCTTGTGGAAGAACGCCGCCGGTCGCGCCTTGAGCGCCTTCTCGAGGCCGACCGGCGGCGAAGCGATTGCGCGCCCGCTTGTCGGCGCGCTCGGCCTCCCCGAGGCCCGGCGGCACGATGTCGAGCAGACGCGACCTCGACGCCCGCGTTGGCGAGGTGCGCGGCGATGCCGCTGCCCATGACGCCCGCGCCGAGGACGGCGGCGCGGCGGATCGGTTTGCGCATGCTCGTCTCCTAGTCGTGTCCTAGTTTTGGGTGCTGCTGCTGGGGGCAAAGCGTGCTCGCGCCGGCAGAGACACGCAAGCGCGGCGGGCGGCCGCCGAAAGGACGCAGCGGGCCTTCCAGGGCAATGGCCCAGCGCGGCCTCAGCCTTTGGCCCGATCGCTGTTCTCCGCCTCGAGCGCTTTTTTGACGGCCGGACGCTCCCCCACCCGGGCAAAGAACGACTCGAGGGTCTTCCACTTGGAGAGGTCTATCCCGGTGAAGCTGGTCCAGCGAAGCATGTTGTAGAGATAACCGTCGGCCACGGTGAACGAGTTTCCCACGAGGTAGGACCTCCCCTCCAGGGCCGCAGCGGCGAGATCGAACCGGCTGGCGACGCGGGCGCGGGCCTTGTCCTTCACGTCGTCGGCTGCGTTTCCGAAGAGCGGGCCAAAGCTCTTGTGGATCTCGCTCGCGATGAAGTTCAGCCACTCCTGCACTCGATAGCGTTCCATCGTGCCAGCGGGCGGGAGGAGCCCCGCCTCGGGCTTCTGGTCGGCGACGTATTGATCGATGACCGCGCCCTCGGTCAGGATCGCGCCGTCATCCAGCTCGAGGGCAGGGACGTACCCTTTGGGGTTGATGGCGTAGAAGTCCTTGCCCGACTGGGTCTTGTGGGTGCGAAGGTCGACCCGCACGAGCTCGAAGGCCAAGCCCGCTTCACGAAGCGCGATGTGCGGGTGAAGAGAGCAAGCGCCCGGCGCGAAATAGAGCTTCATGGTCATCTCCTTCTCGTCATGCTCGGATGCCGCTTCGAACGCTCGCGTCTCGCCCAGGTCGCCTCAGACCACGAACCGGACGGCCGCGCGAAGCGGGCGCGACGCGAGCGAGCCGAGGCAGCGGCGCACGACCGTCGCGATGACTGGATAGCCACCGGTCGTCGGGTGGTCGGGGCCGAGGACGATGAGCTCACCCGAAGGCGGAACCTGGATGGCCCCCCGGACCATCGGCGCCGACACGCTCGCGTCGGGGCGGGGCCGCACCGGCGGGCTAGGCCCAGTCAGCCGAATTCCGACGCGGTCGCTCCGCGGGTCGATCGCGAAGGCCGACGAGAGGAGCGCGTCGACCGCGGAGGCCTCGAACCGCTCCCGATCGGGCCCAGGGACGACGCAAATGGGTCCCTCGAGATCGACGGGGGGTGGAAGCCGTCCCTCGTCGTCGTACGCGTCGCACGCGTCGTACGCGTCGCACATCGGCGCACTGCCCGCGCGCAGGCTGTCCCCTCGGCGCAAGGGGCGCCCCTCGTGTCCTCCCAGCGCGGCGACGACCAGGGTCCCACGTCCACCGAGGACGCTCGGCACGTCGATTCCTCCACGGAGGGCGATGTACCGAACGCGCGCGCCCTCCGCTGCGATTGTCCAGGTCTCGTCTTCGGCGAGCAGCCTTCGCTCCCCGGCGTCCGTCGCGACGACGACCGGACGCCGGGCGGCCAAGGTGATCCTTCCAACGAGCTCGATGGCCGCCTCGCCGTGCGCATTTCGCGCCGCGCCATTGGCTCTCGCGAGGAGCTCCGGGACGAGCGCGCCGCCCGGGGGCACCCCCTCGTGCATGCGCCCGACACGCCCGCGGTCCTGGATCGTCGCGAGCCCGGCCACGGTCACGATTTCAATCACGGGCTACCCTCGCGGGGTGAGCGCGCTCGCGTGAAGCGCACGCGGTCGCCGAGGGCGAGCGAGGCGCCGGTCCGCGCGTCGAACGGCACGAAATCGACGGCCCTCCCGACGATGCTCCAGCCACCGGGGGAGGCGAAGGGATAGACGCCGGTGTAAGGCCCGCCCACGCCGACGGACGACGCGGCGACGCGAGGCCGCGGGCTGGAGCGTCGTGGCAAGACGAGGCGCGCATCGAGGCCGCGCAGGTAGGCAAATCCGGGCATGAACCCGATGGCGCCGACCACGTAGTCACCGTCCGTGTGCACCGCGACGACCTCCTCGACCGAAAGGCCGGACATCCGGGCGACCTGCTCGAGATCCTCGCCGTCGTACGCCACGCAAACGGTGTGTCGCCGCCCCGTCGGCGCGGGCGTCTCCCTCGAGAGGGCGCGCTCGATCGCGGGCTCGACGTCCTGGGGCGGCGCCGACGGATCGAACGTCACCAGCGCGTGGCGCTCCGCGACCACCGCATCGATCACGCGCGGCAGCGACCGCAGCGCGTCGAGCACGGCGCGGTGGTTCGCGGTCTCGGGCAGCCGTACGCGGAGCGCGGCATCGCCGAAGGGTTCGAGGCGGAGGGGCATCAGGGCGCGCGCATCGCGTCGAGAGCGCGCCGTACCGCGCGAGCGATGTCCACCGCACCGGGGGTGTCGCCGTGGACGCAGATCGTGTCGACGTCGCCGCCGTCGGCAAGCGCGCGCGCCCTCTCGGCGGCGTCCGCGGGGTCGAGCACGAGAGCGTCCGGCCGATGGCGCGGCACGAGCGAGCCGTCCGGCGAGGTCTTGCGGTCGGCGAACCCCTCGCGCGCGTACCGGAGACCCCGGCCGGCGGCGGCGACCGCGAGCTCGCCCCGTGACGGACCGATGATCACCGCGCCGGCTCCGAGCGCGGCGACGGCCCCCTCGAGGAGCGCCTCGGCGACGGCTGCCTCGACCTGGGCGGCGTGATAGAGGGCGCCGTGCGCCTTGACGTAAACGACCCGCTGCCCGAGGACGCCAGCGATCTCTCCCAGCCGCGCGCACTGCTCGGCGACGAGCGCGCGCAGCGCGACACCGCCTATCGTCATCGAGCGTCGCCCGAAGCCCTCGAGGTCCGCGTAAGAGGGGTGCGCGCCGACCGCCGTGCCATGAGCTCGGCATCGCCGCACCGCGCGCTGCATCGACCCGACGTCACCGGCATGACCGCCGCAGGCGACGTTCGCGACGTCCGCGCATTCGTAGAGCGCCTCGGGCTCGTCCGGGAGCTCCCCCAGGTCGATGTTGAGCAGGACGCGCGCGCTCACTTGGGTGCGTCTTGCCGTCGCGCGGCCGCCATCTCACGGGTGATCTGCTCCACGGCCCCCAGCGTGAAGGGCTTCTCGAGGCGGCGGTTGCCGATCGAAGCCAGGAGCTCGGCCTCTCCCGTGGTGAATCCTCCACCCGTCATGAAAACTATCTGCTCTTCGAGCCCGGGGCTGCGCAGGCGGACGCGGCGGTAGAGCTCGACGCCGCCCATTTCGGGCATCATCAAATCGCAAAAGATGACGTCGAAGTCTCCTTGCGAGTCGATGATCGCGAGGGCCTCGCGCGCGCTCGTGGCCGCCAAGACGTCGTGATCGCTGGCGAGGACCTCTCGCATCAGGTTGGCGATGGGCCCCTCGTCGTCGACGATGAGCACGCGCGCGCGGACGCCGCGGGGCAAGGACGGCAGCGTGGGCAGCTCGCTCGGGGGGGCGAGCTCGGTGTCGAGTCGATCGGTCGAAGGGAGCGTTACGCGGAAGGTGGACCCCTCCCCGGGCGCGCTGTACGCCGAGATCTGGCCCCCCAGCGACGTGACGATCCCATGACAGATCGACAGGCCGAGACCGGTGCCGACGCCCACTGGCTTGGTGGTGTAGAACGGATCGAAGATTCGCGGGAGCACGTCCGCGGCGATCCCCGCGCCGTTGTCCGCCACCTCGAGCAGCGTCTGCCGGTCGACGTGACGGCGCACGCTGACACGGATTTCGTTGTGCTGCGCCTGCGCCTCCGACATCGCTTGTGCCGCGTTGAGCAAGAGATTGATGACCACTTGCTCGAGGCGGGCTTCGTTGGCCCACACCGGCGGCGCTTCGTCGAGGTTCGTCAGCACCCGGGCATAACGCCGGATTTCGTGTCCCGCGATCTTGATCGCGGACTGGACGACCAAGGCGACATCGACGGCGCGTCGCGTCTCGCCATCGGCCCGCGAAAAGCTCCGGAGGTCGCGGACAATCGTCGACACGCGCTCGGCTCCCTGCTGCGCCTCCTCGAGCATCGCGACGAGCGCGCGAATGCCTTCGGGGTCCCCCGCGGTCCCGGGCAGATTGCGGACGACCCACTCCAGGTTGAGCATGAGGTAGGCGAGCGGGTTGTTGATCTCGTGCGCCACGCCCGCGGCCAGCGTCCCGAGCGCGGCGAGCCGGTCGTTCTGGACGAGCTGCGCCTCGAGACGCCTTCGCGCGGTGATGTCACGGCCCATGTTCAGGGCCGCGGGCCGGCCTTCGTACTCGAAGTAGACGCTGCTCACTTCGAGCAGGACGACGGACCCGTCTTGGCGGCGCACGTGGTAAATCTGAGGCGGCTGCTTCTCACCCTGTTGCAGGAGCGCCTCCCGCGCCGTGCAGATGCCCACCTCCGCCGGGTCGAGGAGCGAGCGGGTCGGGGTCGCGTACAGCGCGGCCGGATCGGCGAACCCGAGGGTGCGGAGATAGGCCGGGTTCGCGTAGACGAAGTAGCCGTCGCGCAGGATGCCGATGGGGTCTGGCGCGCTCTCGATGAGCTCGCGGAAACGCGCCTCGTTGCGCAGGCGCTCCTGCTCGACCGCTCGGCGGGCGCTCACGTCGACGAGGAACGAGAAAACGGCGCGGTGCCCATCGATCGTCGCCGCGCTCGTCGAGATCTCGACCGGCACGCGCCGCCCGTCCCTTCGCAGGATTTCCACCTCGTAGGAGCTCTCGCCGAGGTACCCGTCGGCGCGGAGTCCAAGGCGCGCCGCAGCGAGCGCCCGGTGCTCGGGTGCAATCCGCTCCAGAGGATCGCGTTGGAGCAGCTCCTCCACCGACCACCCCATGACGTGCGCCAGGTATTCGCTCACGTAGACGATGCGCGGCTGCAGGGTGTCGACGAGGGTGATGATCACCCCGATGCGGGCGGCGCGCGCGGCCTCGAGCATCGTCTTGCCGAGAGCCCCGAGGTCGATGTTCGCCGGTATCGCCCCCGCCTCCATCGGTAGTAGGGAGTTGAGCGCGCCGCCGCGCCTGGCGTCAACCTCACCGGCGGCGCGACTCTCGCGCTCGTCGACCCGAGTTGTCTCGGCTCATCCATGTGGCATGCTGTCGGGACGTAACCGGCGGCAAAAGCGCGCGTAGGATCTCGAAGAAAGCTCATGCCACCCCGCCGCTCCGACCTCATCGTCGTTCCCTCCATGCGACGTAGGACGTTCTTGCGGACGCTCACCGCCAGCACGGTCGTGCTCGCTCTTGGCGGCGCCTACGTGCTCGCCGACGACGAGGACGAGCGCCGCGCGCGCGCGACGAAGCGACCGGACGGCCGTTCGCGCTTGCCGCCGAATCAATATCTGCTCAAGCGGCTACGGCCGATGGGCGGCGAGGAGGGAGACCCCAGCCCCGGCAGCTGGCGGCTTCAAGTGCACGGCGAGGTCGAGAGCCCCTTTGCGCTCGACTTCTCGGAGCTTCTGGCCATGCCGCAGGTCGAGCAAGAGTGCGACGTGCATTGCGTCACCAAGTGGAGCGTCCTCGGCGCGCACTTCGCCGGCGTGCGAGTCGCCGACCTGGCGAAGCGAGCCCGGCTCAAGCCGAGCGCGCACCACGTGGTCTTCGAGGCGGCGCACGGCTACACGTCGAACGTCCCACTGCGCGAGGCGCTCGACCCGAACGTGCTGGTCGCGCACCGTTTGGAAGGGACACCCCTCGGTCGCGCCCACGGTGCGCCCGTTCGTGCGCTCGTCCCGAACCTTTACTTTTGGAAGAGCGCCAAGTGGCTCACCGGAGTCCGCTTCACGTCGGAAGATCGCCCCGGCTACTGGGAGACGCGCGGCTACCACAACCACGCCGATCCTTGGGCCGAGGAGCGCTATGGGTGAGGCCCGCGCACGCCCGTGGGGCGCGCGGTCACGTGCCTGGCTCCGCGCTTTGCATCGCGACGTCGGCTACTCGGCCGTCGGCTTGACGGTCGTGTACGCGGCGAGCGGGCTCGCCGTGAACCACGTCGCGGACTGGGACCCGAACTTCCGGAACACGTCGGTGACGCACGAGCTCGGGGCTCCGTTGCCCGACGACGATCAGCAGGCGTCGACTCGGGTGCTCACGGCGCTCGGCATCCGCGAGGCGCCTCGAGAGGTGTACCGCGAGGGCGATCAGCTCGAAATACTCTTCGAGCACCGCACGCTGCACGTCGTCGTCGCCACCGGCCACGTCATCGAGGAAGCCCAACGCGCCCGTTTCTTCGTGCGAGCCGCGAACTGGCTTCACCTGAATCGCGGAAAACGGGCGTGGACGTACTTCGCCGACGCGTACGCCGTGGCGTTGCTCTTCCTCGCTTCGAGCGGGATGTTCATGCTGCCCGGCCGGCGCGGGCTCTTCGGACGGGGCGCGGTGTTCGTGCTCCTGGGAGCGGCCATCCCGATCGCGTACGTGACGCTCTACGCTACCCTCGCGAAGGGGTGATCGCCGCCGCCGGCTCGAGCTCGGATCCGCCGACGTCCGCCCAGCTCCCCTTGCGCGTGGGGTAAGTCAGCTCCTCGCGAAGGACGTCGAGGAACTTCTCGCGCGGCCACTCCTCGGCGCCCATCGCCAGCGTGTGCGGCGTGGAGACCTGGGCGTCGATCAGGCGAAATCCCCATTGCGCGAGCCTCCGGGCGAGCCCCACGAGCGCCGCTTTCGACGCATTGGGTTGGCGCGAAAACATCGACTCGCCAAAAAAGATCCTCCCGAGTGAGACGCCGTAGAGGCCACCGACGAGCGCGGCTCCCTCCCACGCCTCGACGGAATGCGCATAACCCAAACGGTGCAGTCGGACGTACGCGCGGGCCATGTCGCCCGTGATCCACGTTCCGTCTTGCCCGGGGCGCGGCGTCGCTTGGCACGAGTGGACGACGCCCTCGAAGTCGCGGTCGAAGCAGATGTCGTACGTTCCGTGCGCGATGACCCGGCGGAGCGTGCGGCCGACGTGTACGCGATCGACACGCAGCACGCACCGCGGATCGGGCGAATGCCACAGGATGGGCAGATCGTCGTCGTACCAGGGAAAAATCCCCGAACGGTAAGCGAGCAAGAGCCGCTCGGGCGACAGGTCGCCGCCCACCGCGAGCAGTCCCTCCTCGGCGTGGCTGGGGGGAGGAAAGGCGAGGGAGCGTCCAAGTGCGTACACGGGCACGCGAATCAGGATAGCGCGGCCGGGGCCTCCGCGATCACGCGTGGAAGCGGCGCGTCGTGATGGCCCCCTTGACGCTGAGCCGCCGTCCGCGCTTCGCTTGCATTCGATTGCATGACCGACCCGGACATCGAACCGCCGAGCTCGAGCTCTCCGAAGTCCCTGCCGCCTCCGTTGCCCGACAGCGCGGGGCGCGTCTCGCCGGCGCGCGCCGCCTCGGACGCCGCGTTCGCCGAGCGAATGCTCGAGCGGCTGGCCGGTGGCGACTACGCGGGAGCGCTCCTTGCGGCGGAGGCGCTGCTCGTGCACCAGCCGGGCCACAGTGACGCGCTCGATTGCGCGCAAATGGCCAGGTCGGAAATGCGAAAGGTCTACGTCGCGCGGCTCGGCTCGCTCGAGCGCGTGCCGCAACTGGCCATGGCCACGCCGGGCCTGCTCGCGCTGTCGCTCGATTTCAGGGCAGGGCTCCTGCTCGCCCGAATCGACGGCCGCCGCTCGCTCGAGGAGCTGGTGGAGAGCTCCGGCATCCCGCCCATCGAAGCGATGCGTATCCTGTCCGAGCTGCACCTGGTTCGCGCCATCGCCTTTGTCTAGCCAAGGGTCATGGGCCCCCCAGGGTCGTTGTGGGCGCGCGCGGGGGCGCGGGCGCGGCCCTCGGGGCCACACTCGTCCCGTCTCTACATGTCGCGGAGGACCCGAACGGCCGCGTTGTGGCCCGCGCAGCCGATGACGCTTCCGGCGGGGTGCGTCCCCGCGCTGCACGAGTAAAGGCCTTCGATCGGCGTCGCGTACGGCAGACGGTCGGCGAAGCCGAAGCTATTGTCCACGTGGTGAATGTGGCCGCGTGAAATGCCGAAGTGCGCTTCGATCTTCGGCGGGGTGAGCGTGAAGGTGTCGACCACCAGATCGCTCGTGCCCGGCGCGAACCGGTCGCAGATCGAGAGGAGATGGCTCACGTACCGGCTCTCCTCCTCGTCCCAGGTTTTTCCGCCCGTGAGCGCGTAAGGTACCCATTGGACGAAGAGCGCGCTGTTGTGGTGGCCGGCGGCGTCCCTCATCGTGGGGTCTATCGTCGTGTGAATGTACCACTCGATGGTCGGCAGCTCGGGCAGCCGCCCCTCTTGGACGTCGGCGAAGGCGCGCTCGAGCGCGGGCACGATGTTCTTCTCGTCCGGCAACAGATGGATGGTCGGCCCGTACGGCGCTGGGCTGTCGCCCAGACATGTGAACTTGGGGAGTCCCCGGAGCGCGAGGTTGACCTTCATCGTCGTGCCGTCGCGAAGGTACGATTGAATGCGCCGTTCGAACTCCGTCGGGAACGACCCGCTACCGACCATCGCGCGCATCCGGAACGGGTCGGCGTTGCACACGACGATTGGCGCGCGCAGCTCGCTTCCGTCCGCAAAGGCGACGCCGCGCACCGTGCCGCGGTCCACGAGAATGCGGTCGACGCGCCGCCCTGTCTCGATGGTGGCGCCGGCGCGCGTCGCCGCGTCGCCGAGCACCGCCGTCACCGTTCCCATTCCGCCGCGCACCAGCATGAACGTGCCGTCCGAGCCCGGCAGGCGGCACATGTTGTGAACGAGGAAATTCATCCCCGTGCCAGGAGTGCTCCAGGTGCCGTGAAGTCCTGAAAAGCCGTCGGTGACGGCGTACATCGCGCGCAGCAGGTCGCTCCGAAAGTCGAACCGCGCCAGGTACTCTCCTATGGGCTTGCGGCATAGATCGACGAAGGCTCGGCGGAGCGCGGGACGGACGTAGCGGTCGGCGGTGTCTTCGATCGACAGCGGCTCCTCGAGCCAGGTCGGCGCGACGTCGTCGCGGATCTGAGCCAACTCGGCGCCGAGGGCCTCGTTGGCCTGCCAGTCGCGCTCGGAGAAGAACTCGAAGAATTGGCGCTTCATCGACTGCCGGTCCGACCCGAACAGGAGGGACCGCCGCCGGTCGGTCGTGGGCAAAAAATAGTGGGGGTCCCGACGCAGGATGGGCAGCTCGATCCCGAGCTTGGCGATGAGCTCCGGCGGCATGAGGCCGAGCAAGTACGCGCCCGTGGAGGCCGACAGGCCCGGTGCTTTGGCGAACGGCCGCTCCGTCTTGCAGGCCCCGCCGACCGTGGCCTTCTCTTCGACCACCGTCACCCTGAGGCCCTGCCGCGCGAGGAGGACGGCGGCGACCAGCCCGTTGTGCCCCGCGCCGACGATGACCACGTGCGGTGAGCGTGCCATCGATGATCGCAAGGCGGCCACCAAGGCTAAAAGGGGCCGGTCGGCGGCGCAACCTGCCGCTCGGCGAGCCGCTACCATCGAGCGATGGCCAGGAAGAAGCTCTCGGCGCGCGCGGAGCGGAGGGACCTCGCGCGTGCCGCGGTCAAGCTGGCCGACGGCCGCGATCGCCTCGCAAGGCTCGAGCGCGGCGGGGCGCCCGAACGGCCCATCGAGGTGGAGTCCTCGTCGCAAATCGAACCGCAGGCGCTGACGATGGCCTGCTCACGCTGCGGCGGGGCCGCTCGCCTCGACGAGCACGCGGCGCAGACGGTAGAGGGCGCCCGCCTCCGTGTCGCACGCATGGCCTGCCCCCGCTGCGGGGCCTCGCGAAGCATCTGGTTTCGGATCGCGCCAAAGCTCCCGAGCTAGCCTCGAGCTCGAACGAGCGCCGGCCAGGTCCGCGGGCCCCTCAGCGGCCGTGCACGAGCCTCTCGATACGCCCGGCCGCGACATCGAGCGCGCCCATCGGCGGCCCGAACGAGAAACGAACGTACGCCTTGAAGCGGGAAGAGCCGGCATGGCGGCGCTTACCGGGGTTGACGTCGAAGAACTCGCCGGGCACGACGATGACCTTTTCTTCGAGCGCCGCGCGAAAGAAGCCCATTCCCTCGTTGAGGGGCGGAGGGAGGCGCTCGACGCTGCCCCAGACATAGAAGGTTCCCTCGGGCGGCCGGTCGACGCGCACGCCGATGCGCTCGAGGTGCGACAGCAAGCGGTCGCGCTTCGCGCGAAACGCGGCGTGGATGGCCCTCGTCTCGGCGATGACGTTCTCCTCGGCGAGCAGCGGGATGGCCGCGCGCTGGAGCGGCCGGCTCCCGCCGCCGTCGAGGAACGACCCGGCGCTCGCGAGCGCCTCGACGATGTTCTTGGGGGCGATGGCCCAAGTGACGCGCCAGCCTGGGTAGCGCCAGTTCTTGGTGAGGCCGTCGAAGAGGACGATGGGGTCTCGATCGACGTCCTCGACGTACCGCGCCGCGCTCTCGACCGGCAACTGCGCGGCGCCCTCGGCCCCGCGGTAGATGTAATGCGAATAGAACTCGTCGAAGAGCAGGGCGCAGTGGAGGTCGCGCGCGGTAGCGACCCAGCGCTCGAGCTCCTCGCCCTCGACGAGCTTGCCGGTGGGGTTTCCGGGGTTGCTCATCAAGATCGCGCTGAGGCCTCGCCCCAGGATCTCGCGGCGCAGCTCGTCGGCGCTGAACGCGTAGCCCCGCTCGCCCTCGAGGAGGATCGGGATGGACGTGAACGCCTTGAAAATATCGAGTAGCTCCTCGTACGCGGTGTAGTCCGGCAAAAAATGCCCGAGGTTCACGTGCCCGAGACTGGCCGCGGCGCGCGTGAGCGCGGCTCGACCACCGCCGGAGACGCACACGTTCTCGGCCGTGTATTGCGAGCGTCGACCGCGCCGGTA
The DNA here is from genome assembly GCA_963787925.1 of uncultured delta proteobacterium. GTDB lineage: Bacteria > Myxococcota_A > Polyangia > Polyangiales > Polyangiaceae > Palsa-1150. Next base: position 17,986 of record CAWBEN010000007.1, on the reverse strand, counting down.
GAGTGCGTTGTACAGAGAAGCCACCGCCTCGCGGAGCTCCCACAGGCCCTGCACCGGCGCGTACTCCTGGTCGTCGACCGCGACCTCCAGTCGCTTCACGCGCGGCGGCGCGCCGGGGAGCTCCGCGGTCTCCGGTTGGCCCTGCCCCAGGTTGCACCATTCGGCGTCGAGAGGAGAAAACCCGCGGCGCTGGGCCTCCGTCGTCGCGTAAATGACGCCCGTGCGCGGCACGGCGCGAAACGCGCTGTGTTCTTCTGACATTCCGCACGAAGGCTACCTTGCCAAGGAAAAGGCGGCCTCCCCCGCATTTCGCGGCGGGCCGCCTTTCCCCACTTTCGGCGCTGGCTGTCTCGGGAGATAGTAGCGACCCCGTGTCCGGAGAAGCGAAGGTGGGCTCAGTCGTCATCGGTGGCGGAATCGTCGGCCTCGCGACGGCGCTCGCGCTCTTGGGACGCCGCCCGGGCGCCTCGGTCGTCGTCCTCGAGAAGGAGAACACGCTGGCGGCGCACCAGACGGGGCGCAACAGCGGTGTCATTCACGCAGGCCTTTACTACAAGCCCGGCTCACTCAAGGCGACGACGTGCGCTCGGGGGCGGGCCCTGCTCGAGCGCTTTTGCGAAGAGCATGCCGTGCCCTTCGAGCGCTGCGGAAAGGTCGTCGTCGCCACGTCGGCAGAGGAGATGCCGCGTCTCGACGAGCTCGAACGCCGCGGCCGCGCCAACGGCCTCGAAGGGGTACGGCGCGTCGGCGTCGACGAGCTTCGCGAGCGCGAGCCGCACGCGACCGGGCTCGCCGCGCTGATCGTCCCGCAGACTGGCATCGTCGACTACGCGGCCGTGTCCCGGGCCTACGCCGCGGAGATCGTGCGGCGCGGCGGCGAGATCCGCACCGGCGCCCGCGCGATGGCCATTCGACAGGGCGGCGGCCAAGTGGTCGTCGAGTCGACGGCGGGCGACGTCGAAGGGCGCGTGCTCGTGGCATGCGCGGGTCTCGAGAGCGATCGCGTAGCGCGTCAGGCGGGTCTCACGACGGACGTCGTGATCGTCCCGTTTCGCGGCGAATATTGGATGCTTGCACCCGAGCGTTCGCACCTCGTGCGCCACCTCATCTATCCCGTGCCCGACCCCGCCTTTCCGTTCCTCGGCGTCCATTTTACTCGGCGCCTCGGCGGCGGAATCGAGGCCGGCCCGAACGCGGTCCTCGCCCTCAAGCGCGAGGGGTACACGCGCACGAGCTTCGACGCGCGGGACGCATGGGACATCGCGCGCTTCCCCGGCTTCTGGCGCATGGCGGCGAAGAACTGGCTTCCTGCGCTGCGAGAGCAAGTGCGCTCCCTCAGCCGCGCCGCCTTCGCGCGCGCTTGCGCGGCTCTCGTACCGGAGGTCACTTCGAGCGATCTCACGCCTGGCGGGGCGGGGGTTCGCGCGCAAGCCCTTCGGCGCGACGGAATGCTGGTCGACGATTTTGCCATCGTCGAGGGCGAGCGCATGGTCCACGTGCTGAACGCGCCATCGCCCGCCGCGACGGCGTCTCTCGCGATTGGCGAGGACATCGCCGAGCGGGCGCTTCGCTGGATGTGAGCGCCGGGAGCCCTTGGCGCTCAGTCGCCCGAGGCATCCGGGGTGGCTGCCGCGGCGTCGGGTGGATTTCGCCCGCGACGGCCGCCGTCGAACATCGGGAATCTGACCCCGCCGTCGTTGTCGGGCACGCAGCGGCCATTGCCGCCGCACATGTCCCCGGTCACGCAATCTGCGGCCGTCGTGCAAAGCACGGCGCCCGTGCACATCGCGCTGGCGGTGCACGCCGTCATCCCGGCGCCGCCGCCACCCGCGCGACCGCCGCCGGTTCGGCAACAGACTTCTCCGGTAGCGCAGCCGCCTGCCACGCACGCGGTCACGTTCGAGCCAGCCGGACACGCCGTCGAGGCCGCGGCGCAGCTGGGCATCCCCCCGCCGCCGCCGCCGCCCCGGCCTGGCGTGCAACACACGGCGGTAGGCGCAGAGCACATCAGCGTGTTCCCGCAGGGAACGGCGCCCGTCGCCGTCCCGGTCATCGTCGGTGCGGGGCCCCCGTCGTCGGCGGTGACGGGCGTCGTGCTGCCGCTGCCCCCGCTCGTGCCGACACCGCTCCCACTGGCGGTGCTCCCGCTCGTGGCGGTGCTCCCGCTCGTAGCGGTGCTTCCACCGGAGCCGAACGGGTTGGCGCCCACGGCCGTTCCGCTGCCGCCGCCCCCACCGCTTCCGCTGCCACTGCCCGCGAACCCCGCGTCGTCGGACGTGACGGCAGCGGTACCTCCGCACGCGGCGGCCAGCGCTGCGCCGAACGACATCACGAAGAAGATGCGTGTACGATTCATGGAAGCGACCTCCCGGCCAGACACATTTCTGGGACTCTGGCACTGTGGGGAAACTCCCTCGCGGCGTTACAGCCGTTTCGAGAGATCGCCGCGAACGCCCCAACGATTGCCGCATGACTGGAAGGTTCCACCAGCCATGGGAGCCCGATCAGCGCGTGAACGCGAACGCCGACAGCATCGGAAGCGCGTTTTGGTCGCGGCTCGTCAGCGGCAAAAGGTTCCAGCGCTTCTCGATCGTCGCGAGTATGGAGCTCGTGTCGTAGGTCGTGTGGTCGACGAATCCGCGCTTGGCGAACTGCGAGATGACGATCGTCGGCGTCGCCTGATCCGCCGCAGCGGTCTCCGCGCTGGCGTCGTTCGCGGCCGGCCCCGGGTCCTCGCTGCACCCGAGGAGCGCCGCGGCCCCCAGCGCGACGACCGAGCGCGAAAGTCTGACGAGCAAAGCCGAGCGAGAGCGAGTCATGGCGAGCCTCCGTTGGGAGGTCGACATTGGCGCCTGTCCGTGACGGACGCGGGGCCGTCCTGTATGGAACGCGTGACGTCGGCGCGAAGGCTGTTCTACGAGGTCCGCAAGTACGTCTTGCCAAAAAAATAGAGCGTCATCGTCCAGGCCACGGCGAGCACGAGCCGGCGCACGGGCGCGGCGTTCACCCGGCGCGCGATCGCTGCGCCCGCGTACCCGCCGAGTGTACCCCCGACGATCATGACGGCGCCCGGGGCCCATCGCACGACGCCCGCGCCGATGAACGCGATCACGGCGACTCCGTTGACCATCGTGGCGAGCGCCGTCTTGAGCGCGTTCATACGATGGATATCGGCCATTCCCATCAGGGAAAGGGTCGCGAGCATCATGATGCCTATTCCGCCGCCGAAGTATCCGCCGTAGAGGCTTATCACGAGCTGGACGACGATCACCCCCGCGAGCGATGCGTGCGCACCGCGCGGCCGGTGCTTCGCGACGGCCCCTCCGAACGAGAAGAGCAGCGTCGCGAAGAGAAGTAGCCATGGAATGAGCAGCACGAACGTTTTGTCGCTCGTCCGGAGAAGGAGCACGGAGCCTGCGAGGCCACCGGCGAGGGAGGCCGCCCCGAGGGGCAAGAGCTCGCGCCGAACGTCTCGAAGCTCGCGGCGATACGCGATGGCGCTCGCGAGGGCGCCAGGCCAGAGGGCAATCGTGTTCGTGGCGTTCGCGGGGACCGCCGGGATGCCCGCAAAGAGAAGCGCCGGAAACGCGACGAAGCTGCCGCCGCCGGCGACCGAGTTGATCGCGCCGCCGATCACCGCCGCGAGGAAGAGGACCGTCGCCGTCGCCAGCGTCACGGGGCTCGCTCAGCCGATCCGCGTGAATAAAAGCAACTTGTAGTCCGCGAGCGGCGAAAGCCACGGCGCGGCGTCGAGGAGGCGCTCTCCCGCTTCGAACAGCGGCAAGACGAGAAAGTGCGGCAAGTCGCGCACGCTGAGGACGAGGCGCACCGGGACGAGGCCCATGCGGTCGCCGGCGGTCAGCGCGAGGCCCGCCGTGTTCGCGCACGCGATCCACTCCTCGAGACCGAGATCGAGCACGCGGCGGAGCAACGGGGAGCGGTGGATCGGCTCGAGAAGAAGCACCCGCCCACCCTTCCGCACGAGGCGCGCCACGTTCCCCATGGCTCGCGCGAGCGACGCGTCGTCGCGACAGGCGACCGAGAGGCAGCCGAGGACGATGGCGTCGTCGAAGGTTCCGGCGCCAATCGCGTCGAGCCCGGCGACGACGTCCCCCTGCTCGAAGCGCACGATCCCGGACGAGACGAGAGCCGCCGACTCGCGCCGCGCGGCCTCCACCGTCGCCCCCGAAAAGTCGACCCCGACGACGCACGCAGCGCCGCACTCTTCCGCGAGCCAGCGCGTGACGCGTCCGGTCCCGCAACCGATGTCGACGACGCGCCGCTCGGTCATCGTGCCGAGGGCACGCGCGAGCACCGCGCATTGCCGCGCGTCCCAGACGCGGTTGAACGTGTTCGAAGGCCAAAGCAATCGGGCCATTCCGGTGCGCGCGTCTGCCCGGCAATCCCAGTACGACGGCGCCCCATAGAGCCCATCGCGGCCCCGCCGCTCCTTGAATAGCTGCCAGACGCCGGAGGAGCCGGTTCCCTTGGCGCCCGGAGCGCTCACGCGTCGGCCTCCACCCCGGCCGGGGCCTCGACGGTCTCGATCGCGAGGCGCGCCAACGCGGCGTCCGCGCGCGCCGTCGCCTCGTTGCGGGTGTGCCCGTGCGCCAGCACGTACCCTGCGCGCTTCGCGCTGTCGGTGAGAGGGAGCACCCGCCCTCCGACCGGAACGAAGACCTCAGCGTCGTCGACTCCCTCGAGGCCTCGAGCCTCCGCGAGCCCACGGACCGCGCGCACCTGTCCGGGGCGCCCGACCAGGAATTTCGCGATGGCGCCGCCGTGGACGGGCGCGACCGGCCCCTGCCGCTCGAGGGCGGGATCGCCGACCGCCACGCCGAGCAAGCGATCGTAAAGGTCGACGCCGCTCGCGAGCTTCGTCACGTCCGCGTCGAAGCCCCCCCCGAGGCGGGCCGCCGTCTCGAAGAGCACACAGCCGTCCGCGCTCAGCGCGATTTGCGAATAGCAGGGGCCCCGCACGTGACCGAGCGCCGCAGCACCTCGCCGCGCTTCCTCGACGACCCGCGCTTCGCCCGCCGGGGGCAGCCCGGAGGGGTACACTTCGGCGAGCATGACGCCGAGAGGGCGGCTGCCCGGCAGGGTGACGCGCTCGGTCACGCAATAGCTCACGAGGCGCCCCTCCTCGACCCAGCCATTGACCGAGTACTCACGGCCGTCGAACCATTCTTCGACGACGGCGACCGCAAGCCCCGCCTTCGCCGAGTGCGCCCGTGCCTCTTCGAAGGCGGCGGCCAGCTCCGCCTCGTTCTCGACGCGGGCGACGCCGCGCTGCCCCCACCCGCGGGCCGGTTTCACGACGAGAGGAAAGCCCCTCTTCGACGCAAAGGAGCGCGCCTCGCTCAGCGCAGCGCAACGCGCGTAGTGCGGCACGGAGAGCCCCGCCGCCCGATACCCCGCGCGCATCGCGTCCTTCTCCTGGCAGCGGCGCACGGTCTCCGGATCGGCGTAAAAGGGGAGGCCCACGCGTTCTGCGACGCGCGCCGTCGCTTTGAGCGACACCTCGCTTCCGGTGGTCGTCACCGCATGGGCGCCGGTGCGGAGGACGAGGGCGACGAGGGCGTCGGCGTCGTCCGTCGAGATCTCGTGAAAGTCGTCGCACAGACTGGCCGCAATGGCGTGACGGTTGGCGTCGGCGCCGGCGACACGGTACCCCCGGCGCTTCGCGGCTCGGACGAGCGAGAGCTGCGGAAAGCCGCAGCCCACGATGAGGATCGGCGTCAAGGAATCACTCCTCCGGGCGCGAGACGGTCCACGTCGAGCGCTCCATCACCGACCGCGCCATGAATCCCGGAGGGTGTGGATCCTGGCTGGGCTGGGGGCGCAAGGGAGATCCGCTGAAGCTCGTCGGGGGCTTGCCGATCATCGAAATTGAGTCGCTCGGCCACGTTGTAAAGCGGACGAGCCTGAGCCTGGACGTAAATGCGGGCAATGTACTCGCCGATGACGCTCGTCGCGACGAGCTGCATGCCCCCAAGAATGACGACCGCCGCGAAGAGCGATGGCCAGCCCATCAGGCCGTAGTCCCACAAGAGCTTGCGCGCGATCACCCAGACGCCGAGCGCGAGGCCCAAGACGGCGAACGAGAACCCGAGGGTCCCGATGTACCGAAGGGGCTTGCTCGAAAAGCCGACGATGAGATCGAACGTGTGATTGACGAGCTTGGTGACGTTGTAGTGCGTCGTCCCGGCGTGGCGCGGTGCGTGCCGAACTTTGACCGTCCCGATGCGCGCGCCGCTCCAAACGAGGAGGGCGCTGAAGAACTTGCGCCGTTCGGGCAGCGCGGCCACCAGACGGGCGATGGGCGCGCTCATCAGGCGGAAGGTCGACACGTCGGGGGGGAGCTCGATTTCCATCATCGACCGCATCCCCCACTGCATCGTTCGCGACGCCATAATCCGAAATCGCGAGTCTTGTCGCCCCTCGCGAACGCCGTAGACGACGTCGTGCCCTTCGTTTTTCTTCTCGATGAGCTTACCGATCTCTTCCGGAGGGTGCTGCAGGTCGCCATCCATCTGGACGAGCCAGCGCCCGCGGGCGTTCAGGTAGAGGGCCTCTACGGCGGCCTCCTGACCGTAGTTGCGCGTGAACCGAATCACGCGGACGCGCGCATCTCCCTTCGCCAGCTGCCGCAGAAGCTCGGGCGTTCCGTCGCGCGACCCGTCGTCGACGAACAAGATTTCGAACGTGACGCCCAGCGCTTCCATCGAGGCGCGGACGCGGGAAACGAGCGCCTCCACGTTCCCCTCCTCGTTGAAGACGGGAACCACCACGCTGTAGTCGATTCGGTCGTCGCGGGAAGCCACGGGGGTCTTGAAATCGGGACATTACCGCGGTTTGCATCGGTCTGGCAGGGCGTCGTTCGCCGGAGTAGGACCCGCCCCGACAACGGCGCGCGATCTGCATTGCGCGAGCCCACGTGGGCTGCGATCTCATCGAGGGCGCGCCTCCCCGCCCAGGGCCATCTGGGGACGAGGCCGCCGCTTATTCGGAGGTCATTCGGCTCTTGCGCGAAGGTCGCGGGGTCGACGCGACGCGTGCTGCAGGAGAGTACCTCCGCGCGTTTCCCGCCGGCGCTCTCCGGCGCGAAATGGGTCGAATCGCGCGGCAGCCGTCCGTCCCACGGCGCCGCTGACCCTTTCCTTCGCGCCCCCGTCGCGAGGCCTTCGCTGCAGCAAACCTGCGGTTGCCGGCGGAAACGAAGAGCGGCAACCGCGGGTTGCCGGCGGGCCTGGACCATTTCGGCCGTCCGCTCATCTAGGACTGTGTTCCGTCGGAAGGAGCCCATGTCCTCTCACGTCCCGTGGCGTGCCCCCAGAATGGTCGTCGCGGCGATCGGCCTCGCGATTTCCCTAGCGGCGCTTGCTGTGTCGGGCTGTTCTTCGTCCCCGATCACGCCGCCTCGAGAAGCGTCCACCGGGGCGGCCTCCCCGGCCGATGCGGACGGGTCGCCAGGCGTCGATGCCGCGGGGGCGGACGCGTCCGTGGCGAGCCTCGACGGCCCCGCCACGACGGCATCGCCCGATGCCGCCAACGCCGGGCTCGACGGCGCGGCGGCGTCCGTGGACGCGTACGGCGCGTCAGCCGATTCGTCGGGCTCCGGGCCCCCGGGCCCGCAGGGGAGCGCCACCATCTATCGCGACGACTTGACGGCGCCGGCGCTCTTCGCCGCGGGCGAGGCCGATCAGGCCCTCCAGAAGCGCGGGTTCTCCGTCACCGAGTCGGCCCTCGCCCAGCTCGCGTCGACGGCCGGCGATGCCGTCCGGGTGGTCATCGCCGTCGCGTCGCCGGACATCCTCGCGCGATTGCTCGGCCAAGGCGGCGCGTCCGTGGGTCCGCTCAAGCCTCAGCAGTACGCGATCCGGGTCACGAAGTCCGGCTCGACGACCTGGTATTGGGCGCTCGGTGGTGACGCCGCGGGCGCGATGTACGGCGGCCTCGAGATTGCCGAGCACGTCCGACTGGACGGCGTCGCCGCCATCGTCCCCGCCGATCACACCCCGTACATCGAAAACCGCGGCATCAAGCTCAACATCCCTCTCGACGCGCGGACGCCCAGCTACTCCGACGACGGTGACGCGGCGTGGAACAACGTCGAGGTCATGTGGGACATGTCTTTTTGGAAAGACCTTCTCGATGATATGGCGCGTTATCGTTACAACGCACTTTCGATATGGAATTTGAATCCGTTCCCCTCGATGGTGAAGGTGCCTGGCTTCGAGGACGTGTCACTCGCCGACGTCAAGAAGAACACGATCGTGTTCACCTCCGATTTGGTCGGCAATGGCATGGCGCCCCCCGCCGTCTTGAACAGCGCCGTCACCGTGAAGACGATGACGATCGACGAGAAGGTCGCCTTCTGGCAGCAGGTCATGCAGTACGCGAAAGATCGCGGCGTCGACTTCTACGTGTTCACCTGGAACGTTTTCACCTTCGGCACCCAGGGCCTTCACGGCATCACTCAGTCTCAGACGAACCCGGCCACCATCGCGTACGTCCGCGCGGCCGTGGCCCAAATGGTCGTATCCTATCCGCTCCTCGCCGGCTTCGGAGTGACCGCCGGCGAGGCCATGACCAACCCGGAAAAGAGGCGTGGCTCTACGACACGTACGGGCTTGGCATCGCCGACGCGCTGAAGTCTCAGCCGGGTCGTCCGCTTCGTCTCGTCAATCGCTTGAACCAGACGACGGTGGCGGCCCTCTCCACGGCGTTCGCGCCCTACTCCGGTCTCCAGGATTACAGCTTCAAGTATTCGCAGGCCCACATGTACTCGTCGCCGGCCCCTCACTTTGCCGACGCCACGGTCAGCTCGCTTCCTCCAGGCAAGAAGACGTGGCTCGAGGTGCGGAACGACGACATCTATCTCGCGCGATGGGGGGACCCCGACTACGCGCGCTCTTACGTGATGAACATGCCGCCGGCGAGCAAGCTCGCGGGCTTTCTCATGGGGCCGGACGGCTACATTTGGGGCAGGGAATTCGTCAGCACCGAACCGGATTCCCCTCGGCAGCTCGTCATGAGAAAGCAGTGGTACAGCTTCATGCTTTGGGGACGCCTCTCGTTCGACCCCACGGTTGCTTCTTCGGAGTTCGCAAAGACGGTCGCTTACCGCTTTCCGCAAGTGGACGGAGCAGCCCTCTTCGACGCGTGGTCGTCCGTTTCCAAGGTCCTTCCGCTGGTGACTCGGTTTCACTGGAGCAATGACCAACTGGACTATCAATGGTACCCGGAGGCGTGCATCGGCCAGGACTTTCACGACGTCACGCGCTTCATGACCGACGGGACGTTCCCCGGATTGAATTTGGTCGACATCCCGACGTACACGGCAGCGGTCTCGTCAGGAACGACGCCGACCGGCACTACCCCGCTCGACGTCGCCGCGCAGCTGCAGTCTTTCTCCGCGGCCGCCTTGCAGAAGATCAGCGGAATGAGCCCCGGGACCGACAAGGAGCTCCGCCTTACCCTCGGGGACATCACCGCAACGGCGCTCCTCGGGCAATACTACGCGGAGAAGATTCTCGGGGCCGTGAACCTGAGCCTCTACCGCCAGGGACGGGACGCGACGAAGAAGGCCGCGGCCGTTCAGCACCTCACCGCCGCGGCGGGATACTGGCGGAGCTATGCCAAGCAGTCCACGGCGCAATACAAGCCGCAAATCCTGACGCGCATGAAGCAGACTCCCGTCGATCTCACCGCGCTGACCACCGCGGTCGACAACGACGTGACCATCGCCGGAATGTGAGCCGCCCGCTCGGGCGTGCGATGCGTCCATTCTGCGCGATCTCGCGCTAGCTTTCGGGCTCGCATGCACTTCATCGAGCGCGTCGTCGAGCGGCCTCACCCGTGCGCGTACTTGCCCAATCAGAGCGCGAGCCTCGAGCTGCAAGTGCTCCTCGACGTCTCCGCGGGCGAGCTCGAGGCGCTGCTCGAGCGGGGCTGGCGGCGGTTCGGTCCGGTCTACTTTCGTCCCGGATGCGCGTCGTGCTCGGAGCAAAGCCAGCCGCAATGGAGAGCATGATCGCGTTTCGGAAAGGGACGACCGTTTGCTTCATGTTCAAAGCTTCGTAATGCCCCTCCGGAACCGCGCCACCGGATGCGAGGAGGGCGGAGGAGAAAAGCGTATTCATGAACTGGAGCGGAATAATCTCGTGGCGCACACCGAGCCGCTTCGCGTGTTCCGCCGCAAAAGGGATTTCCCGGTGATTGTGTTTTGAACCATAGTCAAAACTTACCGCCGCTCGCGCGTGGTGGGTGCGAACCGCCCAATATAGGGCCGTGACCGAATCCATGCCACCACTACAAAGCACAACGACGTTCATCAAAGAAATGTACGCGAGGCCCAGGCCGCGCCCAAGCGGAAACCTTCGGCTGAGCGGACCAAGCGATCACCCTGCGGCGAGAGCCAGACCAAAAGGGACGGGCGCTCTTCTCCCTGCTTGTCCGTTCCGTGAAAAACCGATTGCCCACCGCCTCTGATCAGCAACACTGTCTTGGTTCGAATGGTGATTTTCCACGATCCTGCATGTGCGGAGTACGGCTCGTCCATGCGCCCTGAGCAACCGGCGCGCACGATAAAAGCGGCCCATTATCTTTACGGGCGGCCCATCCTGCCTGGGTCTGGCGCAAGGCCGAAGCCATCGATCTTGCGGTCCTTCGTCTGGCCCACAGTGAAGCTTTTTTAAGCCGCCTTCAGCAGCCACCTGATTTCGATAGTGATACGCCGTTTTTCCCGGGCATCTTCGATCACGCACGCCGTTCGGTTGGCTCCGCGGTTGCCGCGGCCGACTGCGCTTACAACGAGAGGAAGCCGGCTTTTTCATTGATGCGGCCTCCCGGGCATCATGCCACGCGCGACGAAGCCATGGGCTTCTGTTATCTCAACCAGATCGCTGTCACCGCCCTCCAACTACGGCAAAAAGGCCTGAGCCGTGTGGCCGTTTGGGATTTTGACGCGCACCACGGCAACGGGACGGAGGCGATCTTGGCGGGAAAGAGGGCATTCGGTTCGTCTCCGTCCACCAATCACCGGGTTATCCTGGAACCGGCACGCACGACCTAGACAACTGCTGGAACTATCCGGTCGCGCCGCACACGCCCCGCGAAAAGCACATGGCGGTGCTTCGCGAAAGCTGGGACGACATTCTCTCTTTTGAGCCGAACCTCGTGCTTGTGTCCGCTGGTTTCGATGCCTACGTCGATGACCCTATCACGTCCATGACTCTAGAAATCGAGGATTTCGCGACGTTGGGAAGTTGGGTCCGCACCGCCGACTGCCCGTCAGCCGCTGTGCTCGAAGGTGGCTACAGCGGAGACCTTCCTCGCTTGATCGATTCGTTTTTGACCACATGGGCAGACCCTATTTGCTAGAGGTTACTGTCTTGAACGCCACGCCCGCCTACCAGCTCATTGACCAGCCTGCTCAGCTTGAGCCGCTCCTTGCGGATCTTGATCGAAACGAGGAGGTCGCCCTCGATACGGAGGCCGATAATCTGTACCACTACCGCACGCGCGTTTGCCTGCTGCAGTTTTTTGTTGGAGGAAACATTTACCTCGTCGACGTGCTCGCACCTCTCGATTTAGAGCCGCTTTGGCAAAAACTCGCGACCAAGCACCTTTTGATGCACGGCAGCGATTTCGATCTTCGGTTGCTCTACGATCTCTGCGGATTTCGGCCAAAAAGCATGTTCGATACGATGCTCGCAGCCCAGTTGCTCAACCGGCAGCGGATTGGTTTGGCCGCGCTCCTCGAGGAACACTTCGGCGTACAGCTCGACAAAGATTCGCAGAAGGCGAATTGGTCCAAACGCCCGCTCACTCCCAAGCTGCTGGATTATGCCGCACTCGATGTCTATCACCTGCCCAATCTTCGCAATATTCTCACGGCGGAGCTGGTGAAACTGGATAGGCTCGACTGGCTCGAGCAGCAGTGCCTTCGCCAAATGGAATCTGCTCTCAGCGGCTTTCCTCGAGACGACGACAACGCTTGGCGCATCGGGCGCTCCGAGCGTCTCCGCCCTCCCGGACTCGCGGTGCTCCACGCTGTCTGGCACTGGCGCGAAGAGTGGGCAAGGAAGCTCGATGTCCCGCCTTTCAAGGTCACCGGCAACGACCTTCTGCTGAAAATTTCCGAGGGAGCCGACCACGGTCTGGCCGCTCGTGAAATGATGGAGCAGGTCCACCTCGGCAAACGCCACGACCGTCTGGCACCAAGTCTGTTCGAAGCCCTCGAGGCCGGAACTGCCCGCGATCCTCACACCCTGCCCCGGCGGCGCGGACGCAACTCCGACCAGCAGCCGCTCACCGCCGATGAACTCGCTCTGCAAGATCGCTTGAAAACTGACCGCGATCGCATTGCCAATCGTATCCAGCTGGACCCTACATTAATCGCGAACCGCTCCCAGCTCGCCCAAATTGCTCGAGCTCCAAATAAAATCGACGAAATCCTGATGCGTTGGCAGGCCGACCTTTTGCGAAGCGAGCCTTCCCTAAAAGAGCGTCAGAATGAAGACTCGAATAGAGCCGATTCGGGCGCTGGACGAAGAGGGAGTAAACTGACTCCTAGCTGAGGAAAAACGCTCGGTTCTTTCCCGCACACGTAACGCAGATTCACCGTCGTGCCTGATTCTGCGAATATTGCGCGCCACCTGGGGCGTAGAGCCAGCGAACAACCGGACCGACCGGCGTTGAAAATTCCACGCGGTCGCGTCCGGACGGGAGAGATCGATTATCTAACGCTCTCCTTCGCGGAATTGGATGCGGAGGTCGAAGCCTGGGTTGCTTCATTTCGCCAACGCGGGGTGCAGCCGGGTGACCGTGTATTGGTGATGGTGCGACAAGGGCTTCCCCTGATCGCTGCCGCCTTCGCCCTCTTCAAACATGGCGCCGTCCCGATCGTGATCGACCCTGGCATGGGCCTAAAAACCTTTCTTACCTGCGTGGAACACGCCCATCCCCGCGTTTTGCTTGGCATCCCTTTCGCTCGCCTGATCAGCCGCGTTTTTCGTCGACCTTTCCGCACGGTGAAGGTGCATGTCCCCGCCAGTGGCAATCCGCTGGCGCGACTCACGGAAAAATCAAAGCCCTCGAAGGGCTCCGAAATTCACCCACCATCAAGTGAGCCGATTTTTCGGGAGAGCACCGACCTGGCCGCGGTTCTCTTCACTTCTGGATCAACGGGAGCCCCGAAAGGCGTTTGTTACGAACACGGAATGTTCGAGGCCCAGGTGCGCCTGATCCAAGCGACCTATGACATTCAGCCTGGGGAAATCGATCTTCCGATGCTGCCCATTTTTGCGCTTTTTAATCCAGCGCTAGGCATGACCACCGTCGTTCCCGAGATTGATCCTAGCCGGCCTTCCACCGTCGACCCCGCCAAAATCGTTCAAGCCATCCAACAAGAAGGCGTCACCAACTCGTTCGGTTCGCCCACGCTCTGGAACAAGATCGCCCGCCACTGTATTGAAACGGGAACGACACTCCCTAGTCTCAAACGCGTGCTCTGCGCCGGCGCTCCGGTCCCTGCAACGCTCTGGGAACGATCGGCCCGTTTTCTCACTCAGGGCCAACTGCACAGCCCCTATGGCGCGACCGAAGCATTACCGGTCAGCTCGGTTTTCAGCTGCAGAAATTGCTGCCTCTCAAAGAAACCCTCCCGACCTCGAAAAACGGAGGGGCCGTGCTGGGTGGCACCTGTGTCTGCGAGCCGCCCTGTTTCCGAGACTCAGGTCAAAATTATCCGCACTGCACGAGGGCCCTATCACTTCGACCGAAGAGATGAACGAACTTCCCAGTCGGCCAAGTGGGCGAAATCATCGTGAGCGGCCCAGTAGTGACAAAAAACTACGATGGACTCACCGCCGCAACCGCAGCCAGCGAAGATTGGGGTCTCATCTGGCGCGACCGCTGCGCCACACTCCGTTGGGACTCGTCCCTTGCCACGTGTCACTTCCCCTACAGTGGCTAATGCCGACGTCGAGGTCTGGCATCGGATGGGGGATTGTGGTTATTTCGATGATGACGGACGCCTCTGGTTCTGCGGTCGAAAAGTTGAGCGGGTCGAGACGCCCGAAAGGTTGCTCTTCACCGAACCCTGCGAACAGATCTTTCGGACGAGCCCGGTGTCGGTCGCTGTGCTTTGGTGGGACTTGAGAGAACGGCCGCGACAAATTCCGGCGATGGTGATTGAACCCGAAAATTGCGCGCTGTCGTCCGCGGAAAAAACCGCCTTCATTCAACGACTACACAACCGTGCCTCCACAAATCCAGCCACTCGCCTGATCAGTCGGTTTTATTTCTATCCGAATTTTCCGGTCGACGTGCGACACAACGCGAAGATTCACCGCCTCACCTTAGCGAGATGGGCTGCTCGGCAAAAACCCATAGCGTAGTTACAGCCATGATACTCGCAGGGACCCACGATCTGATTCCAAAGAACTGCGGCGGGGTTTTCGTCTCCCGCTCAGAGGGGACGTGCATCGTGTTCTCGGCATCAACGGTTCGACCATGAAAACCTTGGTCACTGGAGGCACCGGCTTTCTCGGTCGCAGGCTGGTCGAGCGTTTGCTGGCCGACGAACGCGAGGTGGTCGTGCTCGCGAGACATTCCGCTCCGGATCTGGCCGCTCGTGGTGTCACCTTCGTCACTACCGCGCTGGACAATGTTTCCGCGGTGCGAGACGACCTGTAGCGGGCGGAGTGGATACGGTTTTTCACATCGCTGCAAAAGTCGGCATTTGGGGCGCATACCAAGATTTCTTCCAAGCGAACGTGATCGGCACGCGCACGTTGTTGGAGGGTTGTCGGATTCACCAGGTGCGTCACTTTATCTTCACCAGTACGCCCAGTGTGGTCTACAACGGCGCGTGATCTGGCCGGCGCCGACGAGTCCCTCCACTGACCACTGCTTGTCCGGCTGCGTATCCACTTACCAAGGCGATTGCGGAACAAGAAGTGTTGGCGGCCAACCGCTCCGGAGCTTCGCACCATTGCGCTTCGCCCTCATCTGATCTGGGGAATCGGGGATCCGCATCTCGTGCCGCGCATTCTTTCGCGCGCACGCGCGGGCCGGCTGCGTATCGTCGGCACCGGCAAAAATCTCGTGGACATGGTGCACGTCGAAAACGCGGTGGACGCCCATCTCTTGGCCGAATCCATCCCTGCGGCAAGCCTCCTCCGCGACCGCCGGTCGTGCATACTTTATTACCAACGGCGAACCCGTTGTGCTCTGGAACTGGATCAACGGCTTGCTCGTCGCGCTCGGGGAAAAACCCGTGACGAGCCGCGTTTCGTTGAAGACCGCAACAACCCCTAGGGGCGTCTGCGAACTGGCTCTGGCGTGCGCTCGGCTTGAAGAGCGAGCCTCGCCGATGACCCGCTTCATCGCCGCGGAACTGGCCAAAGATCACTGGTTCAACCTCGCGGCCGCGCATCGAGATCTCAACTACACCCGCGCGTATTATGGCGATGGAACCGAGGGTGACCGCCGCATTGGTCGCCGCATTGCGCGCAGGAGGCGGAAATTAACCGCCACCGATCAGTCTGGGATCATCGTATCCATTCTCCGACCGAGACTACTTCGGATCGCAAACAGCCCCTTGGACTCCGGTTCGAAAGGTAGGGCGAGGTGTCCCTACCGAGCCGATTGGTCCCAAAGTTCCAAGATCAACGTCGTATCCATCCTTCAGCGACGTCGAACGCGGCGCGTTGGGACAACCGCTCCCTACCAGCGCTGCCGCGCCACGGTGGATCCGACGTCGCCACGGTAAAGCCCGATACCCCGAAAACGTCCCCCCAACAACATGAGGCAGCCCAGAGACTACCTTTTCTTGCGCCTTTTGCACCTATTTGCGGCCAAGTCCCGCTCAAAGCTGCTTACAGCCTATCGCTTTTCGCCTACAGCCACATCCTATCACCCGCCCTTGCCTCGCTGGCGCACCGCTTCGAACAATGTGATGATGGTAGCCATCGCCACATTTAGCGAATCAGCCTGACCGGCCATGGGGATCCGCACCTGCGCATCGCTTTCTTTCAACCAGTATTCGCTTAGTCCATACTGTTCACTGCCCATCACGATCGCGAGGGGCCCGCGCAGATCCTCCTCGGTGTGCAGCTGGCGGGCGGCGGGGGTCGTCGCGACCGCACGAATCTTTTGCTCTCGCAACCATTCTCGGACGGGCCCGCTCTCGCTCACCACCACTGGCACGGAAAAGAGCACACCCGTGGAAGAACGCACCACGTTGGGATTGAAAATATCGGTGACCGGATCGCAAACGATCACGCCATCCACTCCGGCTGCGTCAGCGCTACGTAAAATCGTACCGAGATTTCCCGGCTTCTCGATCGCCTCAACCACCAGAAAAAACGGTGCCGGGCGAAGAGGGAGTTCAGAGAGTTCTCGCTTCCATTGCGGAGCCACGGCCAGCAAGCCGTCAGGACGTTCTCGATACGCAACCTTGGCAAAGGCGTCCTTTGACAACTCGAAAATTGCGCACCCGCCGCCGCCGCCTGCTCAATCAAAGCCGGTTCGTTCTCCCCCAAAAACCAGGCGGGCGAAAAATAGAGCTCCCGCAGAGGAACCTGTTTTTTCGAGAGCGCGGCGAATTTCGCGATAACCTTCGACCAGGAACACACCGGCTTCGTCCCGCGGGCGCCGGTCGCGCAATTTGACCAGCTGCTTCACGCGCGGATTTTGCAGACTGAGTAATCAGCTCAGGGGGAAGCATCCCACGAAGACACGAATCGCCGGAAAAGCCGCAAAGCCAAAAGCGCCTGGATTGGTCCTGTAATTTAACGAATCCCTCTGTTCTGTGTCGTTTGTGGGCAAAAAACGCTTCAACGACATCCCTTTTTTCTATCACCAGGAAATCGAGCTGGAAATCAGCACGCTGACAAATCTCGGCATCGGCCTAGGTCGAGTCCAAGTGCCCCAAAGCACCTCCTTCCACCCCGATTGCCGAGTTAACTTCCGAGTCTTCCGACGACGGCGCGGCGCACCGAAGCACCCGCGAAGGCGGTTGGGTTGTGATGTGTGCGTTTGCTTTGCCGGGCGAACGCGTTCGAGCGCGCGTTTTCCGCAATCATAAAAATTACTCCGAAGCCGATTTGGTGGCGGTGTTGCGACCCTCACCGCACCGAGTTTCAGCCCCTTGCGTCGTCTTTGGACGATGCGGCGGATGTCAGTATCAGAATCTCGCTTACGATCAGCAGCTGGTCTGGAAACGCCAGCAGGTGGAAGAACTCTTGAAGTACATGGCGGGGATCGAATTTCGGGTGGCGCCCGTTATCGGTTCACCTCGGCAGTACAGCTACCGGTCAAAAATTACCCCTCATTTCAATCCGCCGCGGCTTCAGCGATCCCCCGTGCCAGAAAACGCATCCCCCGATAGACCTCCGCTGGCCTGAATGCGGAACGAGCAGAGATCATGAACGAGGTGACATTTCCTATCGGATTCCTTCGCCAAGGCACCCGTTTCGATTTGGTGGACGTCCCACGTTGCGAGATTGCAACCGAAGCTGTCAACGACACGCCTAACGGAACTTCGGGCAGAAACCCGCGCACGCGCGGCGGCGGGGAAATTTACTCGGGCGGCGACGCTCCTGCTGCGGGAAGCGTCGGGCGAAGTCACGACCGAGGATGACGTGTCATCACCGAAAAAATACGGGACATCCCCAACTACGCTTTCTCGCTCGAGATTTTTTCCAAAATAACCCGTTCATCCTTCCGCGTTTTACCGATTACGTCCGCGAACAAGCCGCGGCTTCGGGAGCACGGTTCCTCGTCGACGCCTACTGCGGCAGCGGCCTATTCGCCCTGCTCAGCAGCTTCACCCCTTCGAACAAGCCTAAAAGGCCGTCGAGATCAGCAGAAACCTCCCAGTCGCCTTCAGAGCGCCGAAGCGCCCAGGCAAACGGGATCGGCAACGCCACCTTCCGTGCCGGAGACGCGGCAAAGATTTCGAAGGGCTCTCATT
>CAWBEN010000006.1:0-123509 GCA_963787925.1 uncultured delta proteobacterium | reverse complement strand
CGGGATCGAGGTCTTCGCCCACGTCGTATCGATCGGCTCGGCAGTGGCGCGCGCCATCGACTTGCCGGCCGATGAGCTGCGCGCCCGCGCGCGCGCCAGCGACCTCGCCTGCGTCGATCCCGATGCGGAGCCTCGAATGAAGGACGCCATCCGAGAGGCCGCTCACGCGGGCGACACGCTCGGCGGCGTGTTCGAAGTCATCGCTCACGGCGTGATGCCGGGCCTCGGCAGCCACACGCAGTGGGACCGCAAGCTCGACGGCCGTCTCGGCCAGGCGCTCATGAGCATTCAGGCCATCAAGGGCGTCGAGATCGGCGCCGGCTTCGCGGTGGCAAGCTCACCCGGGTCGATGGTGCACGACCCCATCGACTACGACGCGCAGAAGCGGCGTTTCACCCGGCCGACGAACCGTGCGGGCGGTATAGAGGGGGGCATCACGAACGGAATGCCCGTGGTCTGCCGTGCGGCGATGAAGCCGATTGCCACGCTGAAGAAGGCCCTGGGGAGCGTGGACGTCGGGACAAAGGAGGCGTACGCGGCAGCGTTCGAGCGAAGCGACGTCTGTGCCGTGTCGGCAGCGAGCGTCGTCGGCGAAGCGATGGTTTGCATCGTCCTTGCGGACGCGCTGATCGAGAAGTTCGGAGGCGACTCGTTGCGTGAGTTGTCGCGCAACGTCGAGGGGTACTACGCGCAGCTCGCGGCTTATTGATCCGATGCGCTCCATGATTCTCAGCGGTTTCATGGCGACGGGCAAGAGCACGGTCGGCCCACTGCTCGCGTCGCGCCTTGGTCTGCCGTTCGTCGACACGGATGCCGAGATCGAGCGCGCAGCCGGCCAGCCAATTCGGGATCTCTGGCGCGAGCAGGGGGAGGCGGCCTTTCGAGCCCGTGAGGCGGCCCTGGTCGAGCAGCTGCTCGCCGACGGTGCCGCGAAGGTCATCGCGTTCGGTGGGGGGACCGTGACGACGGAGCGGGCCCGGCGTCTGGCGATCGACCGGGCGATCCTCGTGACTCTGACGGCCTCGCCCGAGACCATCCTGTCGCGCGTCCCCGATCGAGAGGCTCGCCCCAACTTGGCGCCGAGCGCTCCCGACGCGCGTGTGCGGGAGCTTTTGGGGCAGCGAGCGGCGGCCTACGCGGAGTGCCACCTCTCGGTGTCGACCGACGGGCGAAGGGTCGAGCAAATCGTCGACACCCTAGTGGCTCTGGGGGAGCGCGCTCCGTTGCTCGTCCCGCTCGGCATACGAAGCTACGCCATCGACGTCTGCCACGACGAAGCGACGCGCCTGACGGACGCGGTCGCACGCTGCGCGCCTTCCTCCGTCGTGCTCGTCACGGATTCGCACGTCCAGCGGGCGCGCGGCGCGATGATTGCCGCGGCCCTGCAGCCGCTCGCGCTGAACGTCGCTCACGTGACGTTGCCCCCCGGGGAGGAGCACAAGACGCTGGGTAGCGTGGCCACGATTTGGGAAGCGGCCCTGGCGGCCGGCGCCGATCGCGATGTGCTGATGGTGGCGGTCGGGGGCGGCGTCGTCGGCGACCTGGCCGGCTTCGCGGCGGCGTGCTTGCTCCGGGGCGTACGGTTTCTTCAGGTTCCGACCACCCTGCTCGCGATGGTCGACTCGTCGGTAGGGGGCAAGACGGGCTTCGATCTCCCGCGCGGCAAGAATTTGATCGGCGCGTTCCACCAACCGAGCGCCGTGGTGGCGGACCTCGCGCACCTTCGAACATTGGCGCCCCGCCAGCGGGCGGCCGGCCTAGCCGAAGTGGTCAAGGTCGCCGTGGCGACGGACGGCGCGCTGTTCGCCCACCTCGAGCGAGAGGCCTCGGCCCTCGCGAAGGGCGATCGCGAGGCGCTCATGCCCGTCGTGAGAGCGGCGATCGAAGCAAAGATTCGCGTTGTCCGCGACGACGAACGCGAAGCCGGCACGCGTGCGTTGCTCAATCTGGGTCACACTGTGGGGCACGCGCTCGAGGCCCACGGGGGATATACTCGCTGGCTTCACGGCGAAGCCGTCGCTCTCGGTCTCCTCGCCGAGATGGAAGCGACCGCGAGGCTGGGCTGGACGCCGCCGGCCCTCGTCGCAAGGGCGCGGGACTTGCTTTCCGCCCTGGCCTTGCCAACGAAGGTCGACCGCGCCGAGCTAGCGGCGGCGTGGAAGTACGTGAGCTCGGACAAGAAGCGAGTCGGAGACAGTGTCCGCCTCCCGACGGTCACGGGCGCTGGTGTCGCGAAGGTGGAGCGCGTACCGCTCACCGCGTTGCGCACGGCTGTCCTCGAGGCCTGAGCCGTCGAGCACGCCGCCGCCCCGGGGCGCCTTCGCCACTTTTTGGCGCTTTGCGCATCGGACGGGTACGCTTTTTCGTGGCGTCGCGCGGCCCGGCGGCTGCGAGACGGTCTCGGTCGTGAAGACGCGCAAGGGAGGATGTTCATGAAGAGGGTCTGCGGACGCGTCTTTGCCGGCTTGTCGTTGCTCCTCGGAGCCGTCGCCGGATTCCCCGCCTGCGTCCACGACAACAGCGCGATCTTCGTGCGCGATGTCTTGGCGCCCGTACTCGTGACGAACAATGGGCCGTGCGGGTACTCGAGCGATCCATCGCAGGCCTATATCTCGTCCGGCGTGCTCGATATCGGCCTCCGCTCTCAATACGACCCGACGTACCTGATCGCGAACCAGCTCGTTCCCGAGGTGAATTCAGCGCAGCTTCAGACTGAGACATCGATCGTGGCCATTCAAGGCGCCGTTGTCCGGATTACGGATTCTGCCGGCACGCAGCTCCGCACGTTCACTCGACTCGCGTCGACCAGCATCAACCCCGCCACCGGGGGCGTCCCGACCTACGGAGCCGTCACCGTCACCACGCTCGACGCCCTCACGATCTCGAGCAACGCGGACATCCAGAAGACGGTCGTCGCTGAAAATGGGACGGTTCGGCTCGTGACGTTCGTGCGGTTTTTTGGCCAGACGACCGGCGGCAAGTCGGTGGAGTCCGGCGAATTCGAGTTTCCCGTGGATATCTGTCGTTTCTGTCTCGTTCGCTGCATGGGGGCGGGCAGCAGCACGGGGGCGGCCAGCAATCCGTGCACGCTCGGTCAGGACGCGCCCGCTACGCTGGATTGTTCCACCACAGGCGGCGCCGCCGACGCCGGAGCGGGGTGAGCGCCGCGCGGCTCCCCGATTTGAGCGACCCTGGGCGCAGGGGCGGTACGCCGCGCGGGCGCCGGGCGGTGCAGTGTGGCGTGGTACGCTGCGTGCCGATGGAACGCCGCACGATCGAGCTGCGCATCGCCGGTCAGAAGTACCGGGTTGTGAGCTCCGCCTCCGAGGAGGAGCTGAGTCACATCGCCGAGCTCTTGGGCGCGAAGCTGGCCGAGCTGGGTGGGCGATCGCGGGGGGAACCGAGCCAAGCGATGCTTCTCGCGGCGCTGGCCTTGGCCCACGATGTCATGGTCGAGCGCGACCGAAGGGCCTCCTTGGAGGACCGGACTCGCGCCTTGCTGGGCCGAACGATGGCGCGCATCGACGAAGCGCTCCGGGCCGGCCAGACGATTCGAGACGGAACTGTCAGAGGTGGAGCCGCGCGTCCCCGCGTGACGTGCCCCCCGTGCCGCGTACGGGGGACGCTAGAATGGCTGTGACCGGGACGACCGCGACGATTCGAGCCCAATGTTTCACGTGAAACAGACGCCGCCAGCCCTAGCGTTTCTCGACGACGCCATCGCCGATGCGCGGGCGAACGCCCTCTTCCGGGACCGTCCCCCGCCGACGGACGACGCCCCTCTTTCGTACTGCTCCAATGATTACCTCGCCCTTGCGCGCCGACCCGCCGCACTGGGCTCGGCGGGTGCCGGCGCGTCGCGCCTCGTTTCGGGTGACCGGGCCATTCACGCGGAGCTCGAGCAAGCCGCAGCCTCTCTCGTGGGGCACGCGGCCGCGCTCTCGTTCACGAGCGGTTACGCCGCGAACGTCGGCTTGCTGTCATGCCTCGCGGGGTCGGAAGACCTCATCGTGAGTGACGCGTTGAACCATGCCTCGATCATCGACGGGGCCCGCCTTTCGCGCGCTCGCATCGCCGTCGTCCCCCACCTCGACGCGCAATCGGTGGCCCAAGCGCTGCGACAGCACCCCTTTCGCCGGGCGGTCGTCGTCACCGAATCGTATTTCAGCATGGACGCCGATTCGCCCGACCTCCCGCAGCTGCGCCGCATCTGCGATGCGCACGGCGCCGCGCTCGTCGTCGACGAGGCCCACGCGCTGGGCGTCCTCGGCGACGGGGGACGCGGGCTATGCCACGAGCACGGGGTCCTGGCGGACGCCGTAGTGGGCACGTTCGGCAAGGCATTCGGGGCAGCGGGCGCGTTCGTGGCGGGCTGTCCGGCCCTCGTCGCGTGGCTTTGGAATCGCGCGCGCTCCTTCGTGTTCTCTACCGGACTGAGCCCGTCCATCGCCGCGACGGCGCTCGCTGGACTTCGGACCGCCGAGGCGGAGCCATGGCGTCGTCGACGTGTGCGCGAGGCCGCCACCGAGCTCCGTGCCGGTTTGGCGGGGCTCGGATGGCATCCGCGCGGCCACGGCCACGTGATCCCATGGGTGGTGGGGGACGCGGGGGCTGCGGTTCGAACGGCCGACGCCCTTCGGGCCCGCGCGATCGACGTGCGCGCGATCCGTCCCCCATCGGTCGCGAACGGGACGTCGCGACTCCGCTTTACTGTGACTTCGGGCCACTCTCCTCTCGACATCGAACGCGCGCTCGCCGCGATTGGCGAGGTGCGCAGACGGGGGGGGCCGTGAGCGACCCCCTGATCGTTGTCGCAGGCACGGGGACCGGCATCGGCAAGACCCATTTCGCAGAGGCGCTGCTGCTGGCCTGGCGTCGCGTGGCGAGTCGAATCGTCGGTTTAAAGCCCATCGAGAGCGGCGTGAGCGAGCTGGTCGTCAGCGACGCCGCGCGACTTCGCACCGCGTCGTCGTTTCACGTGAAACAATTTGGGTACGCCTTCGCGGCTCCGCTTTCCCCCCATTTGGCGGCCCGGGAAGAAGGAAAAACCGTCTCGCTGCCTCCTTTGACCGCTGCCGTTGACGCGACGCGCTGTAGCGCGCAAGGGGTAGTGGTCGAGCTAGCCGGGGGGCTGTTCACGCCCCTGTCCGAAGCGACCCTGAACGCCGACTGGGCGGCTGCGCTGCGCCCCGACCTCGTGGTTTTGGTGGCGCCGGACCGATTGGGCGTTCTTCACGACGTGCTCGCCTGTGCCCGGGCCGCGTGCCATCTGAGACCTCCGATGCCGATCGCCGCGGTCGTTCTCATGCACCCCACGGCGGCGGACCCCTCGACGGGCCGAAACGCCGCTGAGCTTCGGCGCTTCGTCGACATTCCGATCGTGGCCGAGCTTCCGCGCGGCGCCCCCGAGGAGCTCTCGAAGATCGCCGTCTTCGGACAGATCATCGACCGCCTTCCGTGACGACGCGCCCTCGCTCCAACGTGACGACGCGCTCCGCGACGCCATCGCCGAACGCCGCGTCGTGCGTGACCACGATGACGATTGCGCCTCGGGCGGCCTCTTCCCGCACCACCGCTCCCAGGCGCCAGGTCGTAGGAGCATCGAGACCCGTCGTCGGCTCGTCGAGCAAGAGAAGACGCGGTTCGTGGACGAGCGCACGCGCCAGGGCCACCCGCTGACGTTGACCTCGCGAATACGTCCTCACGGCGCGCTCGGCGAACTGCCCGAGGTCGAAGCGCTCGGCGGCGCGGGCGTACGCGCGCGCCGGATCCCACCCCTGGAGGCGCGCGGCGAGCTCGATGTTCTCTCGCCCGGTGAGGTCCGGGTAACACAAGGATTCGTGGCCCACCCAGCCCAGCGTTCGCCGCAACATCGGGCGTTGCCGCCCGAGCACGCCGTAGTCGATCTTGCCCGAGCTCGGTCGCGTCAGCGTGCCGAGGACGGCGAGGAGCGTCGATTTCCCCGACCCGTTCGGGCCACGAACGACGACCACCTCCCCGGAAACGAACCGACACGAGACGCCGAGGAGCGCCCGAACGGGCCCATACGTCTTCGACACGTTCTGGACCTCGACGACGGCGGCCACCCCCGCGATGATCGTCCGTTCCTCGCCCGGGAGCAATTCGCTCGGTCCCAAGCTCCCCTGCGACCGGCCCGGAACCGAAGAACAAAGCCAATTCGACGAGGCACACACCCGGGCACGCGCTCCGATCGTGCCGCGGCGCGAGCGCGCGGACGTGGCGGCGCCGTGCTACTCTGGGCACCATGACCGCCGCTGCCGCGCTCATCGGGGAGGAGCTGCCTGCGCTTCAGACGTTGCGGAAGACCATCGAAGGGGCGCTCGAGGGAAAGCACGAGGCCGTCGAGCTCGCCCTGGTCGCGCTGCTCGCGCGCGGCCACCTCCTGATCGAGGACGTTCCGGGCGTCGGCAAGACGACGCTCGCCCGCGCGCTCGCGAAGGCGGTCGGCGGCGAGCTCCGTCGCGTGCAGTTCACGAGCGATCTCCTGCCGAGCGACGTCCTCGGCGTCAGCGTCTACGACCAGCGACACGGGCAGTTCGTGCTCCGGCAGGGGCCGGTCTTCGCGAACATCCTGCTTGCGGACGAGATCAACCGCGCGAGCCCGCGCACGCAATCGGCGCTGCTCGAGGCGATGAACGAGGGGCAGGTCTCGCTCGACGGGCAGACCATTCCGCTTCCGGACCCGTTCTTCGTCATCGCCACGCAGAACCCGCAAGACTTCGCCGGAACGTTTCCGCTTCCGGAGTCCCAGCTCGATCGCTTCTTGCTGCGGGTTCGCATCGGCTACCCGCCGCCGCAGGTCGAGATGCGCCTCGTGCTCGACGGGCACACGGATACGGCACGCGACGTCCCGTGCGTGCTCGACCCCGCGAAGCTCGTGGCGCTGCAGCGCGAGGTCGAGCGCGTCACGATCGACGGCTCGCTCGCGAACTACCTGCACGCGCTCGTCGTCGCCACGCGCACCTCGCCGCTCCTCTCGCTCGGCGCGTCGACCCGGGCGGCCATGGCGCTCGGTCACGCCGCCCGCGCTCGCGCGCTACTGCGCGGTCGGCACTACTGCATCGCCGACGACATCCACGATCTCGCGATGCCGGTGCTCGCCCACCGCGTGCGCCTCGCCACCCACGCCGACGGCTTCGTGCCCGGACGCGACGAGGCCGAGTCCGCGCTCCGCGAGATCGTCGCCCGCATCCCCGTTCCGCTCTAGGCAGGCCCGCCGGCCCGATGCCCCCGCCCCTCTCGTCCAAGGCGTTCGCGCGTCACCTCGCGGCTTGGCAACGCAGGATCCGGCCCCCCCGACGGCTGAAGTTCACGCGCGAGGGAAAGTTCTTCGTCGGCATCACGCTCGGCGTCGGGTTCGCCGCGATCAACACGGCGAACAACCTCCTCTACTTGCTGCTCGGGATGCTGCTCGCGCTCATCGTCGTGAGCGGCGTCGATGAGCGAGCTCTCGCTTCGCGACCTCACGGTCGTCCGGCGCCTGCCGCTGCGCGCGCAGGTCGGCCGCGCCGCACCTCGTCGAAATCGAGGTCTTCAACCACAAGACGCGGGTGCCATCCTACGCCATCGAAGTCGAAGACCTCCGCGCCGGGCAGCCCGCCGACAAGCGCTGTTTCTTTCTCAAGATCAGCCCCAAGTCCGCGCAGGTCGCCGCGTACCGGCGCACGCCGACGCGCCGCGGGCGCGACGTCCACGTCGGCTTCCGCATCGCGACGCGCTTTCCCTTCGGCCTCTTCGAGAAGTCGCGCGAGGTGCCGGCCGAGGGAGAGCTCGTCATCTATCCGGCGGTCGATCCGGTCGCAGCTCCGCCACGCGCGCAAGCCGGCCGGTCGTCGGGCGGCGACGTCGCCTTGGCGAGCGGGACACGGCGAGGACTTCCTCGGGCTCAAGCTCATGCGCGAAGGCGAAGACCCGCGCGACATCCACTGGCGAAAGAGCGCCGCGGTCGGCCAGATGGTCATGCGCGAGCGCGCGCGCGAGACCCGCCCCGACGTGACGCTCCCGCTCGACACGGTGCGGCCCGCGCCGTCGGGAGACGACTGGTCGGCGGCGTTCGAGCGACGCATCCGCGACGTCGCCTCGCGCGCCGTCGCGCACATCAAGCGCGGCGACCGCGTGACCGTCACGACCTCTGCCGGCGGCGTCGCTCGCAGCGACCGAAGTCGTCGGTGCCGATCCGCTTCTGCGCTATCTCGCGCTCGCTCGAGCCGTCGCGGCTCGCCGACGCAGCGTTCCGAACAGCGAGGACGCCGCGTGAGGTTCGGCCTCGTCCACCGCGTGATGACCGACGCGCTCGCGGCGCTCGGCGTGCTCGCCGTCGTCAGCACGGCCTCGCTCAGCCCATGGACGAACGCCCTCCTCGTCATGGGGCTCGCTGCCGCGCTCGCCATCCCCGAGGGGTGGCAGGGACGGCCGCCGCTGCGGCACTTCGCCACCATCGCGCCGCTGGCCCTTCTCTTCGTTCAGGGTGGCCGGCTGCTTGCGGGACGCATCCCCGCTCGACGTCGCCGTCGAGTTCGCGGCGCGTGCTCCAGATCATCCGCCTCGCCACCCGACGCGGCGCCGCGCACGACCAGCAGATCATCGTCCTCGCGCTCCTTCACTTCGTCGCCGGCACCGTGCTCGGCGGCGGGCTCGACGTACGGGCTCTGCTTCCTCGGGTTCCTCGTCGTCGCACCAGGCGCGCTCGTCCTCAGCCATCTGCGGCGCGAGGTCGAAGGCAACTACCGGCAGGGAGCGCGCGACCGCACGGGGCTTCCCGTCGACGTGCCGCGCATCCTGCGCAGCCGACGCGTCGTCGGGCGCGGATTCCTCGCTGGCGACGTGCCTGCTCTCGCTTCCCATCTTCCTCTTCACGGCAGCGCTCTTCGTCGCTCTTTCCGCGGGTCGGTCTCTCGCTCCTCCTCCTCAATCATCCGCACGCGGGTCGCATGATCGGCTTCTCCGAGCACGTGGACCTCGGCGAGGTCGGCGTGCTTCGCGACGATCCGACCATTGCGCTGCGCTTCGAAGTGACCGACCTTCCCGACCCGCCGCCGACGCGCCTCACGCTGCGGCTTCGCGGCACCGCCTTCGACAGCTACGACGGGCGGGCTTGGGCTCGCACGCAGCGTGACCTTCGTCCGGCCGACCACGGCGCCGACGGAAACGACGTGTACCCGCTCTTCCGAGGGCCCGATCCGGCGCGCGATCGTGCCGTCACGTTCGACCTCGAGCCGATCGATCCGCCGGTGCTGTTTCTGCCTCCGCGCGCGGTGGCGCTGCGCGTGCGCCCGCAGGCCCAAGCACTCCTGGGCGAGCCGCTGATCATCCAGCGCGGCGCGGACGAGGAACTCCGGTACGCCGGCTCGGACGCGCGCGGCCTCCGGTACGACGTGTACCTCGCGGGCGAGGCCGAGAAGTCTCACGGAGCCTCTCGCGGCGGCCGATCGCGCGCGGTACCTCGCCTTCCCGGCGAAGCTCCCGCAGCGCATCGCCGATCTCGCGCACAGCTGGACGGACGACTCTGCGACCGGCGGACGCCAAAGCACGCGCCATCGAAGAGCACCTGCGCCACGAGTTCGGCTACGACTTGCGCTCGCCCTCGCAAGGCAAAGCAGCAGCCGGTCGATGACTTTCTCTTCGAGTCCAAGCGCGGGCACTGCGAGTTCTTCTCGACGGCGATGGCGCTCATGCTGCGCGCCGTCGGCATTCCGTCGCGCAACGTGACCGGCTTCGTCGGCGGCACGTGGAACCGCTTCGGCCACTACTACGCGGTCCGCGAGGGCGACGCGCACTCGTGGGTCGAGGCATACATCGACGACCCAGCGCAGCCGCGGTGGATGACGTTCGATCCGACGCCCCTCGGGCGCCCAGCCGCTCGAACCGGCCGGGCGGGCTTACTACTACATTCGCGATTTCGTCGAGGCGCTGTCGCAGCGCTGGAACACGTACGTCGTCGGCTACGATCTCCGCCGACAGGTTCACCTCTTCGACGACCGTGACGCGCAGCTACCAGCGCCTGCGTTCGCGAAATCGCGGGGGCAGCGAAACGTTTTCGGGCTTCGCTCCCGGGCCCCGTGCGCGGGGGCCATTCTGGCGTTCCTCGCCGCGCTCTGGGCGAGCTGGGGACGGCTCGCGCTACCGATGGAACCGCCCGAGCGGAGACAACGCCTTCCGCTTCAAAATGCGCGCCTCGAGAGCGTCGCGGCCCTCTATCGCGAGCTCGATGTCGCTCTCCAAGCCCAAGGCATCCCCCGTCCTTCGTCGACGCCGCCTCTGCGGCACGCCGAGGCGCTCGACGCGCACCAGCACCCGCTCGCCGGCGAATCATGGCGCTCACGTGTATCTATCTGGAGGCTCGGTTCGGCGGCGCGGATTCTGAACGACGCTGCGCGGCGAGACTTCGAGCGCCGTGTGCGCGAGATTCGCGCCCATCGACCTCCGAGGGACGTCACGGCGGGCTGACCCCTTCGGCGCCGACTCACCGGGGCTCCCGATCGAAGACCTATGTCGCGAGCTTGCGGTTCAGGCTGATCTGCACGACATCTTGCTTCGCGGCGCGCTTGACCACGCCGTACATGCTTCCCGCTCGCGGGCGCGCCTCCCGCGCATCGAACTCCAGATCCGGCTCGCCCGCCTCGATCCATGCGACGACGACGGGGGTGTCACCCGAGGGACGAACGGCGCCGGCGCGCAACTCGAGGAGATTCACGTGCACGCCGCGCTGGAGCTCGTCGGCCGTTACCGCCCGCTGAAGACTGCCAACCGGCCGGGCGTCAGGCCCGGGAATCTTCCCGGCGGTTGCGTCATACGACTGCACCACCAGGCGATACGCCCCCTCGGTGAGCCCGCGCGCCCGAACCTCGGCGCGTAGGGTGTCCGCCGCATCACCGAGCGTGGTCGCCGCGAGGAGCGCAAGCCACGACCCGGCCGTCGCCGACCGCGCTCTTCGTGAGGGGCGATTTCGGATGGCCATCGTACCTGCGTACCAAGCGAGAGTCGTGCCAGCGGGGCCGGCGAGCCGCGCAGCGAGCCAACCCGGCGTCAGGTCGCCGGCCGGAGGCCCGCCGCAGGGCGAAAGCACGGCCGGCTTTCGTCGAGGCGTTGTCCGCGGTGTCGTCACCCCTGTCGTAGGACGGACGCGCGCGATGCGGACAAAACGATCACACCCGCTGGCACTTGGCACCCCGGTGGCCTCGACGATCGGCCTCACCGGCGGGCGGTCAATTCTGCATCCGAGCCGCGAACGTCAGGTCGCCGTCCAATCCGCGGTCGACGACGATGCGCGTGCCCGGGGGAATTCGCCGGCGAGGACGCTCCGGCCAGCGCGATCCTCCAGGTTCTTCTGGATCGCGCGCTTCAGCGGGCGGGCGCCGTACTGCGGATCCCAGCCGAGCTCGGCGAGGAAGTCCTTCGCGCGGTCGGTCAGCTCGAGCGACAGACTCGCGCCGCGCGAGCCGGTCGGCGAAGCGGCGCAGCTGGATGTCGACGATCTGGCGGATCTGCTCTGCGTCGAGGCGATTGAAGACCACGATCTCGTCGAGCCGGTTCACGAACTCCGGACGGAAGACGCTTGCCGCACCTCGTCGAGCACGGCGCTGCCGGACCAGCTCTCGCCGCGTCGCCGCGCTCGAGTCCCGCGCGCTCGTCGATGGCCTGGATCTGCGCGCGAGCCGATGTTGCTCGTCAGGATGATGACCGTGTTCTTGAAGTCGACCGTGCGCCCCTGGCCGTCGGTCAGGCGCCCGTCGTCGAGCACCTGGAGGAGCACGTTCCAGACGTCGGCGTGCGCCTTCTCCACCTCGTCGAAGAGGACGACGGAGTACGGCCGCCGGCGCACCGGCTCGGTGAGCTGGCCGCCCTCGTCGTAGCCGACGTAGCCGGGCGGCGCGCCGATGAGGCGCGAGACCGAGTGCTTCTCCATGTACTCGCTCATGTCGAGGCGAATCATCGCCCGCTCGTCGTCGAACAAGAACTCCGCGAGCGCGCGCGCGAGCTCGGTCTTGCCGACGCCGGTCGGGCCGAGGAAGAGGAAGCTGCCGATGGGCCGATTCGGATCGCCGAGCCCGGCGCGCGAGCGCCGGACCGCGTTGGCGACAGCCTCGACGGCGGCCTCCTGGCCGACGACGCGCTTTTGCAGCGCCTCCTCCATGTGGAGGAGCTTCTGCATCTCGCCCTGCATCATCTTGGTGACGGGGATGCCGGTCCACTTCGACGACGATGGCGGCGATGTCCTGGTCGGTGACCTCTTCGCGGAGGTAGCTCGTCTTCTCCTGCACCTTCGGCAAGCGCCTGGCGCAGCTCGTCGAGCTTCTTCTCGAGCTCGGGGATTTTCCCGTAGCTGAATCTCGGCGGCCCGCCCGAGGTCGCCGCTTGCGCTGCGCCTCTTCGGCCTCGTGGCGAAGCTTCTCGATCTCCGGCTGCGCCTTGCGCGATCTGATCGATGATCTCCTTCTCGCGCTGCCACTGCGCGCGCATCGCGCTCGACGGTCTCCTCGAGCTCGGCGATCTCGCGCTTCACGTCTTCGAGCCGCGCCTTGCTCGCTGGATCGCGCTCCTTCTTGCAGCGCCTGCTGCTCGATCTGGAGCTGCATCAGCTTGCGGCTGCACGACGTCGATCTCGGCCGGCATGCTGTCGACCTCCATCTTGATCTTCGCCGCCGCCTCGTCGACGAGATCGATCGCCTTGTCCGGCAAGAACCGGTCGGTCACGTAGCGGTCGCTCAGCGTGGCCGCGGCGACGAGCGCCGCGTCCTGGATGCGAATGCCGTGGTGGACCTCGTAGCGCTCCTTCAGCCCGCGCAGGATCGCGATCGTGTCTTCGACGGTCGGCTGCGAGACGAACACCGGCTGGAAGCGCCGCTCGAGCGCCGGCGTCCTTCTCGATGCGCTTGCGGTACTC
Organism: uncultured delta proteobacterium; assembly: GCA_963787925.1. Taxonomy (GTDB): domain Bacteria; phylum Myxococcota_A; class Polyangia; order Polyangiales; family Polyangiaceae; genus Palsa-1150. The sequence continues at coordinate 110,605 of CAWBEN010000006.1, read as the reverse complement.
GTCGAGCGTCGTCGCGCCGATGCAGCGAAGCTCGCCGCGCGCGAGCGCCGGCTTGAGGAGGTTCGCGGCGTCCATCGAGCCTTCGGCGGCGCCGGCGCCGACGATGGTGTGCAGCTCGTCGATGAACAGGATGATCTTCCCGTGCGACGGCCTCGACCTCCTTGAGCACGGCCTTCAGGCGATCCTCGAACTCGCCGCGGTACTTCGACCCGGCGACGAGCGCGCCCATGTCGAGCGCGCACGAGGCGCTTGTCCTTCAGCGACTCTGGCACGTCGCCGCGAACGATGCGCTGCGCGATGCCCTCGACGATCGCGGTCTTGCCGACGCCCGGCTCGCCGATGAGCACCGGGTTGTTCTTCGTCCGGCGCGAGAGCACCTGCATCACGCGCCGGATCTCTTCGTCGCGCCCGACGACCGGGTCGCTCTTTCCCTTGCCGCGCCGCCTCGGTCAGATCGCGGCAGTACTTCTCGAGCGCCTGGAACTTCCCTTCCGGATCCGGATCGGTGACGCGCTGCGTGCCGCGCACGCTCGCCAGCGCCGCGAGGAGCTTGCTCGTAGCTTAGACCGCCGAATTGCTCGAGGAGCGCCGAAGTCTCGCGATCGCTCTTCGCCATGCGCGAGGACGAAGTGCTCGACGGAGACGTAGTCGTCCTTGAGCTGCTTGGCTTCGTCCTCCGCGCGCCGCAGGATCTCGAGCGTTCGACGCGACAGACCGGGCTCCGCCCCGCCGCTCACGCGCGGGAACGCTTCCAGTCTTGCGAGCCACGGCTTCACGGAGGCCTCTCATGTCCGCGCCCGCCTTCTGAAGCAGAGGCGCGGCCACGCCGCCCTCCTGGTCGAGCATCGCTGCCAGCAAGTGCTCCGGAAGCAGCTCGGGGTTCCCGAAGCGCGCCGCCCGGTTGCCAGCCTCTTGAAATGCCTCGCGACTCTTCGTGGTCATCCGGTCGGGACGCATGAGCTCTTCTCCTCGGAGAGGCGCCACACGCAAGCGGTGCCACTCGCCGCGCGCTTGCGCTTACCGCCACGAAACTAAGTCCGGATTGACGCAGCGCAAGGCGGGCCAGCCCGGCTGCGCCGAGTCTGCGGGGGGCGGAGCCCCGGGGGACGCATCCGCGCACAAGCGCCCCGGGCGAGTTCAACGGCGCGAAGGCGCGCGCTGAGCGGCGCTCAGATATCGAGGTTCCGAACGTTCAGCGCGTTGTCCTCGATGAACTGCCGCCGCGGCTCGACCTGATCGCCCATGAGGATCGTGAAGATCTGGTCGGTCTGCACGGCGTCGTCGAGGCGGACCTGCAGCATGACGCGGGCGTTCGGGTCGAGCGTCGTCTCCCAGAGCTGCTCCGGGTTCATCTCGCCGAGCCCCTTGTACCGCTGGATCTGCGTTCCCTTGCGACCGCGCACGTCGATGTAGTCCCAAAGCAGCGTCGGCGTCCTCGAGCGCGACCTCTTCGGCATTGTCCTTCCCGGGCTCCCGTACGAAGTACGGCGCCGGGCCGATCGAACGGACGTCTTGCTCGATGGCGTAGAGCTCCTCGTACTCGGCGGAGTCGACGAGATTCCAATCGATGATGACGGGCCGCGCGGCGGCGCCCGGGCGAGGCGTGATCCGAATTCGACGCCGCGCCGTGCTCGACCTCCCAGCCGACCTCGATCCCGAGCGGAAGATGTCCGGCTTCTTGCTCTCGAGCCGCGCCCGGATGAGCGGCACCGCGGCCTCCACCTTCGCGCGCTCGCGGAGCTCGGTCTTGCCGAGGGGCGCCGCGTGAAGCACGTGTCCGAGGATGCTCGCGTCCGCGCGCCGATCGATCTTGGAGAGCGCGCGACGGAACATCCGCAGCCGCTCGGCAAGGCGGAAGAGAGCATCGCCTGTCAACGTGGGCCCCTCGGCTCGCCCGGACGGCAAGCCCATCCACCCCGTGCTCGAGGAAGAAGCGATCGAGCGCGGCCTGATCCTTCAGGTAGACGTCCTTCTTTCCGCGACGAGCGCGATAGAGCGGCGGCTGCGCGATGTAGAGGTAGCCGCGCTCGATGATCTCCGGCATCTGCCGATAGAAGAACGTGAGGAGGAGCGTGCGGATGTGACTGCCGTCGACGTCGGCGTCGGTCATCAGGACGATCTGGTGGTAGCGGAGCTTCTCGATGTCGAAGCTGCCCTCGCCGATGCCGCAGCCGAGCGCCGCGATGAGCGTGCCGATCTCGGCGCTAGAGAGCATCTTGTCGAGCCGCGCGCGCTCGACGTTCAGGATCTTCCCTTGCAGCGGCAGGATCGCCTGGAAGCTGCCGATCGCGCCCCTGCTTCGCGGAGCCGCCGGCGCTGTCCCCCTCGACGATGTAGATCTCCGCCTCGCTCGGATCCCGCGTCTGGCAGTCGGCGAGCTTCCCGGAAAGCGTCGTGTAGTCGAGCGGGCCCTTGCGCACGACCTCGCGCGCCTTGCGCGCCGCCTCGCGCGCCTTCGCCGCCATGATCGCCTTCTCGACGATCTTCCGCGCCGTCTGCGGGTTCTCCTCGAAGAACTGACCGAGCTTGTCGTAGACGCGTCGTCTCGACGATCGCCTTCACCTCGCTCGAGACGAGCTTGCTCTTCGTCTGCGAGTCGAAGCTCGGATCGGGGTGCTTCATGCTGATGACGGCGGTGAGCCCTTCGCGAATGTCTTCGCCTTGGAGCCCGTTCTTCACCTCCTTGAAGAGGTTCTGCGCCGTGCCGTAGCTGTTGAACACCTTCGTGAGCGCCGCGCGCAGGCCGGTGAGGTGCGTGCCGCCGTCCTTGTTGTGGACGTTGTTCGTGTAACAGAAGATCTGCTCCGCGTAGCTCGAGTTCCACTGCAGCGCGACCTCGATCCCGATCGGCGCAGCCGTTCCTTCGACAGTCTGCTCCCCGATGATCGAGATGACCTTGTCGTGCACCGGCTCCTTCGCCTTGTTCAGGTGCTCGACGAACTCGCTGATGCCGCCCTTGTATTGGAACAGTCTCCTTGCGCCCTTCGTCCGCGCTCGTCCGTCAGCGTGATGACGAAGCCTGCGTTCAGGAACGAGAGCTCGCGCAGGCGGCTCGCCAGGATGTCGTAGCTGAAACTCGGTGATCGAGAAGATCGTCGGATCGGGCTTGAAGGTGATCTTCGTGCCGGTCTTGTCGGTGTCGCCGATGACCGCCAGCGGAGCGACCGGGGACGCCGCGCCGGTACTCCTGGAAGTACACGTGCCCTTCACGCTTGATCTCGAGCTTCAGCCACTCGCTGACGGCGTTGACGGCGCTGACGCCGACGCCGTGGAGCCCGGCGCTGACCTTGTAGCTCGAGTGGTCGAACTTGCCGCCGGCGTGGAGGACGGTCATCACGACCTCGGCCGCGCTGACGCCGCGCTCGTGCATGATGCCCACGGGAATGCCGCGACCGTTGTCGTCGACGGTGACCGAGCCGTCGAAGTGGATCGTGACGTCCATCCGAGTGCAAAAGCCACCGAGGTGCTCGTCGACCGCGTTGTCGACGACTTCCCACACGAGGTGGTGCAGGCCCGATCCGTCGTGGACGTCGCCGATGTACATGCCCGGCCGCTTGCGGACGGCCTCGAGGCCCTCGAGCACGGTGATGCTTCCGCTATCGTAGCTGGAGGGGGGCGGAACGGTCTGAGGCGCGCTCACGTTCGACATCGGCAGGTCAGGTCTTTCGAGGCTTGCGCGGAAGGAGCAGGGAGTTCGACGCTTCGACGCGATTGTCGCAACAGCCCGTGAAGAGGGGGAGCGACGGGAACTGAAAGGTCAGTTGCGCAGCGGCCGGAAACTATACGCCGGAGGGCCCTCTCGCGCAAGGGAAACGGGAGTTACTTTCTGGGTGATTTCGAGAGGTTGCACGCGGCTCCGGCCGCGCGGTGCAGGGTGCTCCAGACACGTCCAGTGCCCCGCCCCGGCACGAGCTAGCTTTCCACCTGACGCGCGGCCAGTGACGCCGTGTCGCCGCCGTCAGACGGGGCGAATCTGACCGGCAACCACACTGAAAATCCCGTCGCCCCGTCAGAGGAATCAGACCGTCGCCGCCGAGGACGTCTGGCCGCGTCGTCGTCACGAGGACCTGCCCGCTGTCTTCGTGCAACGCAGCAAACAGGGCACCGGTGCGGGCCCGATCGAGCTCGCTCGAGACGTCGTCGAGCAGAAGCACGGGGCGAACGCGACGCGCCTGCGCGACGACATCGATCTCCGCCAATTGGAGTGCGAGGACGACCGCCCGATGTTGCCCCTGAGACGCTGTCCCACGGACCATCCGCCCACCGAGATCAAGGGAGAGCTCATCACGGTGGGGGCCGACACTGGCCGAACCGCGCGCCTTGTCCCGCGGCCGGAGCTGGCGGAGGGCGGCGCGGAACGCTTCTGAAGACTCCGGAGCGCTTTGTGCGTAGCGCACCGACAAGGGAATCTTCGCCGGTCCGATTCGTGAAAATGCGCGTTCGGCGGCGGGGCCAAGCCGCGCAACGGCCGCCCAACGAGCACGGCTGACAAGAAGCCCGTGCCGCACCATGAGGTCCTCCCAACCGTCGAGGTCCGCCGCAGCCGCTCCACGCAAATCGAGAACACGCTGGCGGGCGCGCGCCGCCTTGCCGTACGCCTCGGCGTCTCCCAGGGACGCGGGAGAGAGGTAGAGCGCGATGCGGTCGAGCAACTTTCTCCTTTCGGCCCCTGCGCCGGAGGACAACGCGACGGCGCCTGGATGGAACGCCACGATGGGCGTTCTGATGGCGTACGCCGCGAGCGGCGCGACCCGCCGGCCCTCGATGCGCACGGCACGGACGCCGGGCCGAAGCCCCACACTCTGGGTGCGAAGCAGCCCGTCTTCACGTACGCGCCCCCTCACGGTGGTCGTCTGGCTCGTCGCCGAGCCAAGATCCGGCGGACCCTGGGGAGGCGACTCGACCAAATCTCCAAGCTTCGCGGTTCGAAAGCTCCGGGACGTAGCGAGAACGTAGAGCGCCTCGAGGAAGTTCGTTTTACCCTGCCCGTTGTCGCCCGACAGGACGTTGAACCCCGCGCCGAGGTCGATGTCTACGCTCGATAAGTTTCGAAACGCGCGCACGCTCAGCGATTCGACCGCCAGCGACCGAATCACGCGCTCCTGCCCCTCCGCCTCAAACGACGAGCTCAGATGCGCATCGGCATCACGACAGAGAGGAACTGGCGGGCGCCTACGGGCCTGACGACAGCCGGATCGAGCTCGCCGCCGAGGCCGAGCAGGACATCGTCCTCATCGAGCGCCCCCAGCACGTCGAGGAAGTATTTGGCGTTGAAGCCGATCGTCATGTCTGCGCCAGCATATTCGACGGGCACTTCGTCGAAGCCTTCGCCGCTCTCGGGCGACTCGGTGGTCATTCGCATCGTCCCGCTCGTCAGAGACAGCTTGACGCCGCCGGTTCGCTCACTCGCCGCGACCGAAACGGCTCTCAGCGCGTCGGCAAATGGCGCTCGCGGCACGCGCACGCTTTTCTCGCTCTGCGCAGGAATGACCTGTGCGTACGGAGGGAACTGAGCATCGACAAGGCGAACAGCGAAGGACATTCCCCCTCCCTGGAAGAACGCGCTCGAGCCGCTTTGGGTGATCTGCAACTGCGCCTTGCCCGCTCCGTTCTTTCCGCTGTCTTTCGTCTCGCTGGCCATGTCGTCGCACAGACGCCGCAGCTCCTGGATCGCCTTAAGGGGAATGAGCATCGTTGCCGAGGCTTGTCTCCCGGTCACCTTGACGTCCATCTTCGAGAGGCGGTGGCCGTCGGTCGTGACCATCCGCACGATGTCGCCGTCCCACTCGAACAAGCGCCGAGTTCAGGTGCGCGCGCGTCTCGTCCGACGAGATGGAAAAGTGCGTTTTTGCGATGAGCTCATTGAGCACGACCACGTCGAGCGCAAGCGACGGCGAGCCTTCGGCCGGCACGGGCAAGGGTGGAAAGTCGTCGCCCGGCATTCCGCGTAGCGTGTAGCGTCGTGCGCTCCCCGCCGCTTTGAGCGTCGTCGAGCTGTCATGGGACGCGATGTGGATCGGCCCGTCAGGCATCATTCTGACGCGTTCGAGGAGGTCCTTCGCCGAGACGGCTACGCTTCCGCCCTTGCTGACGTCCGCCGTGACCCGACCGACGAGAGCCAGATACAGGTCTGTGGCGGCGATGCGCAATGCGCTCGGTCCGTCCACGGCGAGGAGCACGTTCGACAGAACAGGCATGGTGCTCTTGCGCTCGGCCACGCCTTGCATGCGCACGACGAGCTTCAGCAGGTCCTTTTTCGGTACCGTCAATTCCATCGCGCGGTTCTCGATAACATCCTTAGATTAGATCGGTAGCAGTGTCGATAGAGCCTGTGGATACAGGGGGAAACCTGGAAAGAAGCGGCGAACCGGCGACTTACGTGACGCGAGCGCTGTTGGCGCCGACGGGGAGAGGATGGGCGCTCAGGTGGACAGTTTCGCTTCGTCCGGTTGTCCGGAGGAAACTCCACCGTGCCTCCTCGGGTCTACGCGCACGTTACCCCCAAGCCTGTCAGGCCGCGGTCGCGGCGAGCGTTCGAGCCAGGGCATCGACGATTTCCCTCCGCACCCGCTCGTAGGTCTTCGGTCCGACGTCGCCTGTCGTTCGGGCACGCTCGAGCTCGACCAACTCGTCGAGCAACTTGGCTCTCGCCGTCCGTCCGTTGGCGGGGGACTTCGCGAGGCCGTTCTTGGCTCGCCCGGAGAAGGCGAGGAAGAGCCCTACGACGACGCCGCACACCGCCAGGCCGGTCGCAAGCATTCTCCCGGGTCCGACCGAGGGCAGCCCGTGTATCCCGACCGCAATCGTTGCGAGGGCCGAGTCGTCCGGGCGCAGGCGCCTCTCGGTCACGAGGAAGCGCTGTCCTTGGGCGTTGTGACGGATCTCCGGGGCCGGAAAGCCCGAAGCGGTCAGGCTTATCTCCGGGGTCCCCGCCATCATCACACGCGCAACGGCGACGTGTGGCGGCAGTCCGACGTCGAATTCGACATCGGTATCCCCCGACCACGGGATTTGCCACCGAAACGCGAGAGCATGACGACCGGGAGGGAATGTCCCCCTCAGTTTTGCCGCACCGCCCGCGTCGTCGACCCCCTGATCCGTCATCGAGGCCTGCGCATTGAAGGCCGTGGCACCGTCGGGCAGTTTGAGGCGAACATTTTCGGGTTGCCAGGCCGTTCTCCCAAGGTTGTAGAACGTCAACTCCTCCTCGATCTGGATCCGATCGTCGCGCACCTCGGCGGCCACGGTCGATTCCGTCACGACGAGCGCCCGCTGGATGTCGCGTGTCACGGGGTAGACATGCAGCACGACGCTCATCGCCTTGGCCTGCTGAAGCTGGAAGGGGGCGGCGGCAAATGCTCCGCCTTGATACCCGACGCTCACGCGGTACGCGATGTTGCTCGCGGTCTCCAATCCCGTGAACGCCGCCATTCCTCCGCCGTCGGTCGTGGCTTGCAGATGCTTCCGGCTATCTCCCTTGGCTATCGAGTTGATGAGAATACCTAGGGTGATTTCCTCCCCCGAGACGGGGTTGTCGTCCGCGTCACGGAGTGCGACAGAGATGGTCCCTGGGACGAGCGTCGCGTCCTCCTTCTCGGTGTCTTCAGGCGGCTCGAAGACTCCGGGCATCGCGGGCTTGCCGTTCGCCGCGCGCGGAGGGCGCTTGCCGTCTCCCGCAGAGCCGACGCTCGTTGGTGCGTGGGCCACTTCTTTGGCCGAGGCGGACGGCGCTCCCGCCCCTTGCGCCCACGCGCTCGGCGCGACCAGGGAGAGCATCGCCGCGACAGACAAGGCTTCTCCCCCCCGTGCGACACGGTACCCGGCGGCGACGGGCCTACGCGTTCGCATCGGTCTGCTCCGTTGTCCGAACGGGCGTCCCGCACTTTTTGCAAAACGCTGCGTCGGGCTCGTTCGACGTCTCGCACGTGAGGCATGTCACGCGCGGCCGCGGCTGTCCGGAAGGGGCTGGCACGCTTGTCGTCAGCGCGACGTCCGTCCGCGGAGCCAGTCCGAGCTTCTCGAGGTGCTCGCGTGCGATGCGCTCGGCGTCCGCCCTAAGAGGCGCGACTTGCATGTCCATGGCGCGCATCAAATCTCTTGCGTCGCCTCGGTAGCGAAGGACCATCGCGCGGTAGTCTCCATCGTCGATTTTCCCCAGCGCGTGCTCGTTTTCCAAGTCTTTCAGCGCGCGCAGAGCACGCCTCTTTTCCTCGGACAGCGCGTCGACGCCCATGCGCCGCGCCGCAAGCCCCTGGAACCCCGCCGCGAGCGGCGCATCACCGCTCAACGTCCGAACGCTCGTCCAGACGAGGGCAATGGCCCCGAGGAGCGTCCCCGAAGCCAGCACCAATAGGCCCGAACCGAGGCTCGTCAGAACGCCTACGGTCGCCGCGCCGAGAACGCTGACCACGGGTAGGCCGAACGCCACGGCACGCCCCAGCGCCCGCTCCGACTCTTCCCATTCGCCGGCGGGCCCTTCCCCCGCGGCCCTGGTCGTTTGCACGCTCGCGCGGCCCTTGCGCCTATTCTCAGCCATCGAGATCCTTCAACTCGTCGTCAATCCGTCGATCGTAGGCGTCGCGCTCCGTTGGGCCGGGAACCGTCCCTCGGCGATTCGCGTCGTCAGGCCTCAGCCCGGGCGGCTCGTCGCGTCGCCACCGTCGAAGCATTCGGCCGAGCCCAAAGGCGCCCAGAGCGATCCCTAGGGTCGGCACCACCCAGATGGCCTTCAACGCCCCTCTGTTCGGGGGCACGGCCAGCGCTTCCGCACCGAACTCCGCCTCGTACTCGGAGATGATCGCGTCGCGGGCCTCGCCAGCGCGCAGCTTCGCGCGAATCTTGTCGCGGGCCTCGGCGGCTGTTTCACATGCGCAGGTCGAGAGCAAATCGCGGGCACACGTTCCACACATGCATCGGAGCGACTGGAACACCGCGCGCTCCGCGTCGCTCTCGATGTGCACCGTCCCTTCGTGGGACATCGTTCCCTGAGCGCGTGCGGCAGGCGTCGCTGCCAGCAGGATCCCCAAGACAACGCTTGCCGCGGTGGCCGCGACCCCGCGCGCCCCTGCCCAGAGGCGCGACTCTCCGAGCTCGAACTGCGGCCACATGCACACGATGCTTCCCGAGATGAGGACGATGCACCCGAACCATATCCAACTTACGAGCGGATTGATGTGCATCTGGAATGCAGCAAGATTTCTGTTCGACGGATTTATACTCCCGACGATCAGGTACACGTCGTCGCGGAGCTGGTGACCGATGGCCACCTCGGTCGTCGGCGAATCGGGCTGTTTCTTGTAAATGAACTTCGCGGGACTGAGGCGGCCTTCGTAGCTCGCTCCTTTTCGGACGTCGACGTCCGCGAACACACTCCGCTTGTTGTTGTCGACCTCCATGCGCGCACCGACGTAGGTCAGCGTGTAGTCGCCAATGACGTAGCTCTCGCCGGGGAACAGGGACGTCTCCCGATCGACGTCCCACGAATGGCCCGTGAATCCGATGAACATCAGCACGATGCCAAGATGGACGATGTAACCGCCGTAACGGCGGCGCGATTGGGGCGACAGCGTGAAGAGCGTGTGGAGGAAGCCCGGTACGGCCCCCGCCCACCAGAGGATTCTCGGCGTCGACGTGAGTGCACCGCTACGGGCCCTCGAGCGGAACAGGAGGACGAACTCCTGGACGATGACGGCGGCGTTGAATACGCACAACGAGAACCCCATGACCGGCGTGTACGCGTTGAAGAGCCGCAGCACGGCGCCGAGCGCGCCCGGATAAATGGGGTCCGCATAGACGACAGCCGGAAAACCAAGCGAACGGCCGAACGCGAAATGCACGAGTGCGCCCACCACCAGCGCCGCGATCGGCGCGCGGAAGACCCTCCGCAGCGCCTCGGGGCTGGTCTTCTTCCAACCGAAAAGCGTCCCCACGCCCATGAGCACGAGCAACATGAGCCCGAGGGGTTGGACCCACGCTTTGTAGAACGGCGGCCCGACCGTTACTTTCTCGCCAGTGAGCGCCTCGCTGATGAGCGGGAACGTCGTCGCGACGAGGATAAAAAGTAGCAGGCTGCAGAGAATCCAGTTGTTCAGCAGGAAAGTGAACTCACGCGAAAAGAGCGCCTCGATATGCGGCCGCCGCGCGCGCACGTCGAGGCCTCGCGTCATCCGCCGGAACACGAGCTCCAGCGCGACGAACACGGCCGCGCCCGCAATCCCAGCGATGAGCGTCACCCGCCATCCGACGCCGAGCGGCATCCGCCAGACGAAATACAGACCCGGGAGGCAGGTCAAGATGACGAGCCATCCCGACGCGAGTGCCGCCCAGCGCAGCTTTCGCACGGGCGTGATGTCACGGAGCTCTGGCCACCGCCACAGCACGAGCGTCGTCATGAATGCGAGGATGACGAGAAGGAAGACCGCGAAATACGACCCGATGGACGACTGCGCGAACGAGTGGACGCTCGCAATCATCCCGGAGCGCGTGAGGAAGGTTCCGAAGATGGTGAGGAAGAACGTGAGCCCGATCAGAAACACGTTCCAGACCTTGAGAAGGCCGCGACGCTCCTGGATCATCACCGAGTGCACGTACGCGCTCGCCACGAGGAACGGCATGAAGGCCGCGTTCTCGACGGGATCCCAGCCCCAGTAGCCGCCCCAGCCGAGCTCCTCGTACGCCCAGAGCATGCCCAGCGTGTTGCCGATGGCGAGGAACATCCACGCGAAGAGAGTCCACTTGCGGCTGGCGACGATCCACTCGTGGTCGAGTCGGCCGGTGACGAGCGCCGCGACTGCGAACGCGAAGGGAATCGAGCAGCCGACGAAGCCCGTGTAGAGGCACGGCGGGTGGATGACCATCCAGTAGTTCTGGAGGAGGGGGTTGAGCCCCTCGCCGTCGGGGCGCATGCCGGCAATGCTCGTCGCGAACGGATTGGCGGCGAAGGCCATGAGCACGCAGAAGAAGAGGACAATCGCCATCAACGTCGCGATGACGTACGGCTGAAGCTCGAGGTAACGCTTCCCGAGCCATTTCACGCAGGCGCCGATGTAGACGCTCAGCAGAAACAGCCACCAGAGCAGCGACCCGTCCTGCCCGCCCCACAGGGCAGTAAGGAGGTACTGGATGGGCATCGAGCGGTCGGAGTAGTGCGCGACGTACCGGATCCGGAAATCGTGCGTCACGAACGCGTAAGCGAGGCAAACGACCGTGACGGCGATCAGGGCGACCGTTCCGTAGGCGCCGAAGCGCGCCGCCTGCAGCGTCCGCGGTCGCCCGCTCGCACCGGCTCCGAGCGCTACCGCGAACGTGTAACTTGCCAGCACCATGACGCCGAGGAGCAGGCTCGCTCCAAAGGCGGGAAAAGTTGTGCCGAAAACATGGAGGAAGGTCGACATTGTTTCCGCCCATTGAGAGCACGCGCAATCTGCGCGTGAGCGCACTCGAACCGCAGCGACGGCTGAGTCAGGCTGCCGGCCCCGCGAGGATGTCTTGCCCGAATGGGCGGAGATTGCAAGCGCGCAGGGACCTTCCCGTCGCGGGATTTGGGCTCGAGCTTCAACGGAAAGACGCGCGCTCCCGCCGTTCGTTGCCGTGTTCTCGCTCGCGTCAACCTCGCGCCCCGCGTCTCTTTGCGTCCCGGAGCACCGCGCCCAGCCGGGCGAGCCCCTCGTCCAGGACGTCTTCTGGAGCCGACCAGGCGACACGAAAGCCCTCTGGGATTCCGAAGAAAGCGCCGGCGGCGACGACAACCCCCCGATCCGCAGCGGCGCGCTCGAGAGTCAATGTCAGAATCCTCCTCACCGGGCATCGAGACGAAGCCGAAGAGTCCTTCGCCCGGGGCGCTCCATTCCAGGCCCTCCGAAGCCGCCCAGGCTTCGACACGCTCGCGTTTGCCGCGCATGAGCCGCCTCGCTCGCTCCGCGAGGCCCACGATCTGGCTAAACGCCTGCGTCGCCATGTGCGCGTGCGCCAGCGGCAGCATGCCGCAGCTCGCGGTCACTGCGTCTTCCGCGCGCGCGATCACTTCGGCTGGGCCGAGCAGCCACCCGATGCGCTCCGGCCCCAAACCGTAACACTTGGTCAAGCTCGAGACCGCGACGATGTTGGGGGCGAGCTGGCGAGCGCCGCCCGAAAAGACACCCCGCGCGCTCACGAGTGCGTCGAAGGGAGCATAGACCTCGTCGACCAGCAGGTAGGCGCCGTGCGACTCCGCTACGCGCGCTGCCGCGCGGAGGACGTCGTCGCAGGCCCGGACGCCCGTCGGGTTGTGCAGGTTGGTCAACGCGACGACACGCGTGCGCGGCGTCATCGCCCTGGCGATCCGCTCTGGGTCGACGGCGAACGAATCTCGGCTCGTCCGCGGGAATGAAAGGACCCGGGCGCCCACACCCTCGGCGATGCGAACGAGTGGCTCGTACACCGGCGATTCGACGAGCACATCGTCGCCCGGAGACGTCAGCGACGCATACGCAAGCCAAAGCGCGTGCGTCGTGCCCAGCGTGGCGATGGCCTCGTCCGGCGCGACCGCGTTGTAAGAGGCAATCGCCTCGCGAAGGCGAGCGCCACCGGACGGGTCGCTGAGTCGTGAAGGTTCCGGCAGGCCGATCTCCGCGCGACCCGCGGTGGGAATGCCGCTGGTCGCCAGATCGTACAGAGCCTTCCCCTGTTGGCGGCGAGCCCACTCGAGGTAGCGCGTCGGGCCGAACATCGGCGGTCAGCCGTGAGTCTGGGATGAGAGTGTGAACGTCGCCGTGCGAAGCGCGCTCGCGTCCCAGAGTGCGACATTCATCGTCCCCTCGGCCTGCGCGCTTCCGAGGTTTCCGACGAGAGTTCCTACGAAACCTTGGTCGGTCGGGTCCTTGCGCGTAACCGTAGCCGTCAGTCTATTGCCAAGCGCGAGGCCCACGATGGTGGCCGGTCCGAGGGGGCCTTCCAACGTTCCCGTCACGCGCCCGCTCGCTCCATCGATCGCGAGGGACATCGAGCCCTGGCCGAGGCCGGAGCTGGTGTCGGCACCTTTCCAGCGGACGTTCTTCCAGTCGGGCGGCACATAGACCGTTCCCGCCGCGCTGGTGTAGGTTCCCCGCCACTCGAGGGCTCGCGCCGGGGCTCGCGGCGCCGCAGCGGCGTTGGCATCGGCCCCCGCGCCCCCCGAAGCCGTCGAGCTGGCCCCCGCGCCGGCGTTCGCGCCCGACTTGCCGCACCCGGCCTGGAAGCTCAAGGCGGCGCCAAACCAGGCAGCAACAAAGAGGGGGAGGGGGACGCGGATCATGGCGTCGTCGCCTGACCGATCGTTCGCTCGGTAATACGGACGCCAATCTCTCCTCCGATGCTGACGAGCTCCCCGCGAGCCAGGGGCAACCCGGCGACTCGCAGAACGACGGTCTCGCCGACGCGGCGACCCAAGGCGACGACGTCCCCGCGCGCGAGGCCGGCCCATTCGCGGGCAGTCATCACCGCTTCTCCGATCTCGACCCGAACGAGGATGGGCACCTCGCCGACCGTAGCGACCAGCGCCGCCCTTTCGTTTGCGTCCATCTCGGCCTCCGCCGCATCGATTGATTCCACTTCGCCGACTAGCACGAGCCGCCCGCCTTCTACGAGCTCCGCTCGGTGCGCCAGGGCAGCCGACGGAGCAGCGAGCAAGACGCTCCCGACGAAGGTATCGTCCGCCCGTTGCGCGAGCCCCCTCTCGCCAAGCACGAGCACGTCACCAGGCCGGAGCTCGACGAGCTCGGTCGCCGTCATCGAGAGGGCGCACGCGACGACGGGCAAGGCGAGAGGTGTGTCGCCAAGAGCGGCGAGGCTCTGGTGATCCCAGGCTGGTCGATCCACGTTGGTCATGACCTTTGTCGGCACTAGAATTCGCGCGGAAAAGGCCTCGTCTGCGATGAGCACAGTGACGGATATCGCGACGATCTCGGGCTCGAGCCGTGCCATCCTCCCCTCGAGAGTCGCGGCTCGTCCAGCATCCAGCACGCGGATCGGCACGCGCCCGAGGGTGCGGCGCGCCGTCGCCATCACGACCGCGGCGAAGGCTCCGGCGATGGCTTCAGACGACATCGCGCCCGCCCGCACGATGGCCGGAGGGGCCCGCCGAACTGCCCGAGAGACGACGCTGGCAGCGAGCGCGTCTTCTACTTCGACGAGCACGCCGTCGCCGTCGCTCGGCGAATCCTCCGACGCGAAGACGACAGCCACGCCCTCGTCCCAGGCCCAGGCGCCGGTGACCGGCTGCACCCGCCGAATCAGGAGCTCGACCCGCGTGCCGAGCAGCTCCGCCAGGGCGCCCTCCACGGCCTCGACGTGGACATGCCTCTTCGCCCAGCGACGCGCGTCGCATCGAGCGTCCTCCTCGACGCGTGTCGTCTTCTCGATAGTCCCCCACGGAAAAGAACGAACGTCTCCCCCCGAGGTCATCGCTACTTTCCCACGAGAACGTCGCGCGTCAGCAGCGTGTCCCCCTCGCGCACGAAGGCCTGCCACTTACGGTACTCGTCGCCAGGCTCGATGCGCTCGGCAGGCAAATCGACGACGCGATCGAAATCGACGACGTGGCCCGATACGCTGTCGTTCACCACGACGGACGCCTCACCAAATACCGCTTTGCCGGTAGCCATCCGGCCCGGCGTTTTCGTCGAGTCGGGAAGCACGACCCGAATGCGCACTTCGGTGTGCCACGGGACACGGCGCACGAGCGGAGTGTGGCGCTCCGGCAACGCCCCCAGCTGGCCAAGGTGCGCCGCAAAAGGGGGGTGCACCAAAAGCTCCGCCGCGGCGGCCTTGGCCAGCTGGGGGGCCTCTGCACGCACACGCAAGACGAGCGGTTCATCCGGCGCGCTCGCCCCCTCGACCTTGATCTCGCGGACGTGTCCTCCATCGAACGACGGCGCGATGAGCTCGCGCTCCACGAAGTCGGAGAGCTTTGCCTGCGCGGTACGATCGAGGGCGTTGCGCCAGGCGATGGCCCGACTCCCGTTGAATGTGACGGCAAGGTCCAGGTCGGCCGACCCGTCGTCGTGGACGATTGCCCCGCCTGCGTAGGAGATCCCGTCCGCGGCTCCGGGCGCAAGCACCGTCTCGTGCGGCAAGCCCGGCCGGAGCACGACCGCCGGTTGGTCGCGGATCTCCGCGGGAACGTAGCCATACGGCGCGAATTTGTCTCGCACGGTCAACCAGCGCGCGCCGTGCTCCGTCGTGAGGCGTATGGCGAGCCCGTCGTATTGCTCGATCTCGCTCATGTTGCCGACCGGCGGTGCGGCCAGGCGATCCTTGACGACAGCAAGGTCGCTTTGGATGCCGACTAGGCGCAACAAGTAGCGGAACGCCGCCTGTCGGGAGCCGCTCGCGCCCGTCACGACGCGACGCCCATCCGTCTCCTTGCCGTCCTGCACATGCTCGACCACCCAGCGGTAGAGCCGGCGTGCCCGCTCGTCGCGCGCATCTTCCGGCGCGCCGTGCACGATCGCGAGCGCCCTGGTCCGGAGCCGAGGGTCGAGCGGCGTGTCGTCGACGGCGACATCGAGGAGACGAGACAACGCTCCCTCGAGTGAAATACCCCAGCCCACGCGCACGCTCGGGAGAAATTCCGTAACGGGCGGGCTCTCCGGCTCGACTTCTGCGGGTGGACTCAGGTCTAGGCACCAACGTGATTCGACGAATTCTTCCCGCGGCGTCGTTTGCGGTGGCGGGACCTTCCCGCGCGCCTCGACTTGAAGCTCCTTGTCTTTCGGTGTCACGAGCACGAACTCGCTCCGCCAATATCCTTTGTCCGCTTCACGAAAAAACCAGTGGGGACTGCGGTACTCGCGTCCTTTGGCGCCGTCGCCTGGCTCCGGTGTCACGTGCTCGATCTCGACGTAGTCACCCACCTCGACGTGAGGGAGCGTGAGCGTCGGCTTGCCGGCCACGGGTTCGGGTTCGAGAACGCGGCCGTCTGCCTTGATGACTCTCAGATGCAAGACGAGGCCTGACGGCGGCTCCGTTTCCGATTCCGAATTGATGGCCTCTTGCGACTGGATCTTCTGAATTTCGTGCTCGAGCATCTCGCTCGAGCCGTCCCCGTGCACTCGAATGGCCGCGTAGTCCAGCACTCTGGCCGCGGTGCCATCCATGTGATGGCCGGCGCGCTCCCACGACTCGAATTCTCGAATGAGCGCGCGACCGTCCTTCCGGTATGGCTCGAGATCCGTCGCACCTTCGAGCAGGTCTATCGCCGTTCGCAGCTCACCGCTTGCCGCACCCGCTTGGAGTGCCGCGACCAACTCGCGCCTGAGCGCGCCAGTGTCCCCCTTCGCATAGGCGCCGTCGGCGAGCCGGAAGCGAGCCTGGGCGTCGAGCGGCTGTTTGGCGAGCTCCCTCGCGAGCTCCGTGGCCGCTGCCACGTGATCGCCGGAGCGGGCGAGGACTTCGGCGACGCGCATCGCGATGTCCCTCCGGTCCGGACGCCGCCTCTTCACGAGCTCTAGATCGGCCACGGCAGCCCGGTAGTCGTGGCGCGCGAGGGCGCGATCGACGGTGGCCTCCGTATCGGGCTCGAGCTTCTGGATCCGCGCGGCGATCGCATCAGCCTGGGCGGAGGAGCCGTCTTCGTCGAGGGCATCGAGATACGCGTGCAGCGCCGAAACGTCGTCTGGAAAACGCGCCGCGAGATCGACGAGCGCGGCCATCTGTTCGCCCCTCCAACCGAGACGGCCGTAAAGACGGGCCAGCTGTTCCAGGACCTCGGGCTCACCGCGCACATCGTCCGCAAGCCGCTTCAGCGGTTCGACCGCCTCGGCCAGGCCATGCTGCTCGGCCTCGTCGATGATGGTGGCCAGCTGTGTGCGCCACAGTCAGCGGATCGCGATCGAGCGCTCGGCGACGCAGGACGCGCGCCTGGGTGCCGCGGCCCTCTTCGGACAGCGCCGGATCTCCAGCGACGAACGTCGAGGCGAGTTGGAGCGCCAGGGCCGCCGCGTCTCGGGGCGAGCTCAGCGGCTCCATCAATGTCGAAGCCACGTCGTCCAATTGCTCGGCGTGCGCAAGAAAGGCGGCGAGGGTCGAGTCGATGGCCGAGCCCGCCCGTCCAGCCGCGCCCGTGGCTGCGGCGCGCACGATCGCGTCGAGGGGGTTTGGGTCCGGCAGGACCAGCGGGGAAGCGATGGCGTAGGGCGCGCGGGCGTCTCCATCGGCTGGGACCCCGGCTGCGGTTCCGTCCGGGTTCAGCAAGCGCACGCTCGCAGCAGGCGTAAGGAGTCGCGCGAGCACCCGGTGTCGACCGTCGCCGACGGCCAGGTGCACGCCGAAGCGCTGCCACGAGCCCCACGTCTCGGCACCGCGAGTCAGGACGGGACTGTCGTCGACCCAAACCGCCACCGCGCCTTGGACAGCGACGATGAGCTCACGGTCTCCGCGCGTCCGAAAGAACGTCTCGGCGTAGAAGACACCCTCTGGTACCTGCGTATCCGCGACCGCGACGCAGCGGTGCTGTCTCGCGGGAAGAACGCGAGGAACGGTCGCTCGCAAGGCGTCCGGCGCCCAAATCACGGGCCACGGCGCTGGCAACTCGGCCGGGAACGAGCGCAGCCGATCCGCGGAGGCTCCGTGCCCGAACGGTCCGGCGATGCGCACGCCGAGAGCGCAGCCCATGCGCCTTACGACCTCCGCGTCATAGTCGCTCGCGGTCGATTCCGACTTGTCGTAGACCTCCAGAGCTCGCCAATCTTCGAGCTCGGCAACGGCACGCCAACCAAGCTGACCCGGGCTGGCGAGAAGCGCCTCGAACGCGCCGCGGTTCTGCGCAAAGAGCTCGGTCACCGAGCCCCGCAGACCCAATAGACGGCGGACGGCAAACCAGCCTACCAGCGGCGCTCTCGGATCTGCGCTGGCCGCGCACGCCTGGGCGGCCGCGACATAAGACGCCGCTGCTCCCCCCGGGGCGCCATGTGCCTCGTCGACCACGGCCCGCGCGAGACTAGCCCACATGCCTGTCCGCGAGGCGAGAGCCAGGCGGTCGAGGCGTTTCCGTGCGCGCGCCGCCTCCGCGGGGCTCCCGCCCGGGGCAAGCATCTCGAGGAGCGCCCAGGTGCCAAGCTCTTCGCCATCGAGCGCGCCGTCCGGCTTCATGCGGAGGTCAGCGATTGATCGCGGTGTTTGCGCGCGAGGGCGGTCGGCGGCGCATCCCAAGGACGCGATCGCGATCACCAGCGCGCCCAGGGACCTTTTCAGCGCAATCATCGCAGCACCACCGCGGCGTGCAGCCCGAGGGCGCGATCGACCGTTTCACACCACGCGCGGAACGCTCCGTACGCGCTCGGCGGGATCCGTGTCTGCATCAGCGCGACTGTGGTCTTGGCATGCACGACGTTGCCATTCGACTCGACGCTCAGTTCGTACGAGCCGAACGGGCTCGACCCGCTTGCGGAGGACGGAACCCCTCTCGCCGTCGCGCGCGCCGGGAGGCGGACCGTCCAGTCGTCCTCCTCCGTCCATCGGGCGTAGATGCGCACGTCGAGCTTGCGGGTCGCCAGGGCGGCGTAATCGCGAACCATGTGTTCCTTGCGGCCCAGCGGAACGTCGAGGACGTCGCCATCATTGCGCGCGAACTGGACGGCTTTCCCACGAACGCGCATCGCCACGTTCTGTTCGACGTCGTCGAGGTCGTTCGCCTCGACAGCAGTGACTTCGCTGCCGGGCAGCAGGGTCCCCATGATTTGTTGCACGCGCTGCTTTCGCGTCGCCGCGGCGTGAAAGCGAACCCGCCATTCCGAGGCGTCCACGCCGCTCACTTCCGCTCGCCAGTCCAGCAACGCCGCGCCGTCGGCGGTCAGCGTTGCGTCCAGGCGGTGCAGGGTCAAGCTCCCTTCGGGCGCAGGATCGGGCAAGTGGACGAGCTTCGCGGTTCCTTCGTTCACCTGGAGCGCCATCGCTCCGCGATCCATCGCGGGAAGCTCCTTCGATCCCGTGTACTCGGCGGTGCCATCCAGGTACGTGTCGAGCGAAGGCACGTAAGCGATCACGTGATCGAACGGCGCGAGGCTCGCCGGCCTCGTCTCGAAGTCGCCCTTGTTGGCGGTCCTCACGACGACGGGGGTCGCCTTGATTCCGAGCGCGTTGAGCATCGTCACTATGAGGGTGGCCTTGTCCTTGCAGTCGCCGAAGCCCCGCGCGAAAATCTCGCGCACAGCGGTACGGCTTGAATCCGTGAATCCCGAACTCCAGCGCGACGTAGCGCGTCTTTTGCACGACGTAGTCGTAGATGGCGCGCACCTTCGTGGCGTCGTCGTGCAGGCCCTTCGTCAAGGCCTCCGCCCGCTGACGAACTTCGTCGTCGGCGACGAACTGGTCGCGCACGAGCCCCCAGTACCAGCGGCCCATCTCGTCCCAAGACTTGTACGTCGAAACGTGGACGTGAGCGAGGATCTCAGCCCAAGGGGGCTGGAGCGACTCTTCTTGCACCCGCGGGACACGCAGCGCCACGAAACGAAAGATTCGTAGCTCGCCACGTTCTTCTTGCTTCCGCTCGAGACCAGGCAGACGTGGCTCGTTGAAGTAGAAGGCGCGGGCTCTCGGCGTGATGAGCACGTACTCGCTTCGGTCGATCGTCTCCGGGCCCTGCATGTACACGACCTCGCCGAAGTAGTCGGCGAACTCGTTGCGCTGCGCCACGTCCTCGACCCGATATTGTATTTCGACGACGTCGCCAGGTTCCAGCCGGGGGAATCGAACGTAGTAGCTGCGCGCGCTCGTATAGGTCGCGAGGGTCGGGTCGTTCGCCATCGCCCCCGCACCGCTCTCGACCGCTTCGTCGATGCTGCCGTCCTTGCGATACACTCGCGCGGACCGCAGCTGCACCGTTTGGCTGTCGGCCTCGTATTCGAACTCGTACTCGCGCGACTCGGCTGCGGCGGCGTCGGTGAGGGGCTGGAAGACGACCTGATGGAACCGGCTCGCGAGGCCGTTCGCGAACACCGTCGTGACCTGGAGGCTCACGAGGGTTCGCCGCGCCTGGCCCTCCGCCGGGAGGGACCGGCGCGACAGAAATTCGCTCGCCGGCCGGGCGTATTGCTCATCGGGGCGCGGCTTGGCTGGCTCGATGTGCGCAAGTTGCTCGCGCACGTCCTTCGCTTGCGGCATCAACCGCAGAACGCCCTTCAGAAGTCGAAGCTGTTCATCGCGCTGGCCCGCCAGGGCGTAGGCCGTCGCGAGCTCCCTCATGACGTCGGTGTCGTCGGGCGCCAGGTCCAAAGCCGCACGGTAAGCGGCGATGGCCCGCACGTGGTCACCTAGTCGGATCCAGGCCCGGGCGGCGAACTGCAGCGCATTGACGCTGTCTGGATTCGTTGCGACCAGGCGATCGAGCCAGCGCGCCGCGCTCGCCGCGTCCCTACGCGCCACGGCGAGCTCGACGCGCGCGCGAGCGAACGCGGGGTCGTCGAACCGAAGTGCAGAGTAACGATCTGCAGCCTCATCGGCCTCCGTCTCGCGGCCCTGCTCGCGGAGGGCGGTCACTGCCGCGCGAAGCAGTGCGACACTGCGGGGACTGCGTCGGAGCGCCGCCTCGAGCCACGCGAGCGCCGTCTCCCTGAGGCCCGCCTCCTGGTAGAGCTCGACCTTCGCGAGGGTGGCGGGAACGTTGTCCGGGGCAAGGGCGAGCACGCGCTCATAGAAGGGCACGGCGTCGCGCCAATTCACGCCCTCGCGAGCATACGCCGCGCGTGCGAGGAGCACGTCCACGGTCTGCTCCTTCGTGGCACCGCCGGCCAAGACGATCGATTCCGCTTTTTCGATCCACGAAGCGCGCTGGTTCCGGTTCTCGGCGAGGTCCCCCGCGAGAAGCAAGCGAGCAATGGTCGGTGAAGCTGCGGCGGCCCGTCGCGCGATCTCGCGCGCGCGGTGCTCGGTTGGATCGTCCGCTCCGGTCTCCTTCAGATAGCGTGCAAACGCCTCGAGCTCCTCCGCCCCACCCCCACCAGCCAAGCGCTGAAACGCTTGCGCGGGCCCTTCGAGTCCCCCCGACCGAGGAACATCGACAGGCAACCCCTTGCCACGTGCAAGCGTGGCTCCCCCGCCTCGCGCGGAGTGCCGAGGGTCCGCATCGATCTCGATGTTCGGGTCGGGCCCTCCGTCCCCTGCGGCGACGCGCAAGGAGAGTATCGGCCCCCGGTCGTCCCCGCATATCTTTGCCGTGAGCCGATTCCAGCCTTCGCGCAGGGTGGCCGTTGCCGCGAAACGATCGGAATCGATGTCTCGATATTTGTCGTCCCGCAAGATGCGCGCGCCGTTCCACAGGAGCTCGAGCGCCCCCGTTGCTCCCGCCCAGACGGAGATCGTTTCCGTCGCTTCGCCCTTGACGCGTACGTCGCGCGCGAAGGTCGTCGCGTACACGCAAGACTGTTCCGTGGGTCGGAGCATCGCGCTGAAGTCGACCCAGCCGAAGGGCGAGACGACCGGTAGCATTCGCCACCGAACGGCCCGATGATCCTTTCCCTCGTAGTCGCGAGTCAGATTGAGCGGGAGATCCTGCTCCTTCTCGGGGTCGTAAGCGGTCGAGAACCCCGCCTTTCCGTCGTTGTCGAACGGTCCCACGAACATCCACTTCGCGACGTACCCCAGTCGCGCGATGCGAACGCGAGCGCCATCGATGTCCCCGCGCCGGCGCCGCGCATAGGCCTCCAGCAGTCCTGCATACGCGCGGAGCGCGCTCGACTGGCTAGGGTCGACGGCGACTTCGTGCAGAATTTCTTCGACATCACCGGGGTCGCCGCGGTCCCACTGCGCCCATATGTTCCGGAGCGCGACGTAGGCGTGCGGGCCACGCGCCTTCGTGACCTCCGTGCGAAGTTGCGCCAGGCGAGGCAATAGTCCGACCATGTCCGCTCGCGCCGCGGCGACGTGCGTGGCAAGGGACGCCGGGAGCGCGATCACGAGCGCGACGAGAAGCGCGAAAGCGACCGATCGAGACCGACCACGGCGACCACGGGGGGGGACTGTCGTGCGCGGGCAGGCATCCCGTCAAGCGCGTCCGCCCATGGCCGGGGAAGCCGAACGCCGCTGCGAGATCGTCGTTGGAAAGCGTCGGCGAAATGGCCACGCGACAAAAACCTAATGCCCAAAGCGTCGCTTTTTGGTGGCACAGTAACGCGATCGCGCTATTCGTGCGATGGTCGTCCGCCCCGACAGAGCCGCGAATGCACCCTCGCCCGGAGACGACCACGCCGGCAGCCATGGCGCCCCTATCGTCGCGCCCTCCCGAAGACGACCCGGAGGCCGCGCAGCTCGCTCGGCTGCCTTCTTCGGCGTCGTGCGACGCGGCTCCACCCCTCCAGCCCGTGACGCATTCGGAGGCGCTGGCCGGACTACTTAAGACGTTGCGACCTCACCAGTGGGTCAAGAACCTGTTCGTTCTTGCGCCAATGTTCTTTCACAAGGACGTGTTTCTGGCCACAGCGCAGGGACCTGCGCTCAACCTTGGCGTTGCCGGGCGCGCCCTCAGCGCAAGCGCCGTGTTCTGTCTCCTCGCCGGCGCTGTCTACACGATCAACGACCTAGTTGATGTCTCTGCCGACCGCATTCACCCGATTAAGCGCCGACGCCCCGTTGCGAGCGGTCTGGTGCCGGTTGCCCTCGCGAAGGCCATGGCGCTCATCCTCGTCACTGTCTCGCTCGCGATGGCTTATGTGCTCGCCCCCGCGCTTGCGTTGGTCGCCGCCGTCTATTTCATCGAGAACGTTGCCTACAGCTTCTGGCTGAAGAAGATGGCGTTTCTCGACGTCGCGCTCATCGCGTTTGGCTTCGTCCTTCGCGTCTTCGCAGGCGGTATCGCAACGGGCGTGCACGTCTCTGGGTACATGTCCGCTTGCACGGCGCTTCTCGCGCTCTTCCTCGGTTTCGGAAAACGCCGCCACGAGCTCGCGCTCGACGGGGCGGGCCGGCAACGCGCAGCACTCGAGGCGTACACCCCTCGGTCTCTCAATCTGGCGCTCGCCGTCACGGGCACGGCGACCCTGGTCACCTACGTCGCTTACACCCTAGATCCACTGACCCGCGCCTTCTTCAACTCGAATTACTTGTGGCTCACCGCGCCATTTACCGCGTTCGGTGTGATTCGATTCTTGTGGCTCGTCAGCGGACGAGCTGGTCGCGGGATACGAGCCGAATCGCCCACGCAGGAGATGTTGCGAGACGTCCCCTTCGTCCTGAACCTCGTGCTCTGGGTCGTCGTCGTGGTCGCAATCGTCTACAAGCTCAGGCCCAATGCCTGATCGTCGGCGTTTGCTCCGGAATACTGGCGCGCTCTCTGTCGCTCACGCAGTGTGAATCGTGTGAACCGGAGCCTACGTCCCGCTCAGCCGGCCGACGGACTTGCCGCCAAGCCGGGGGCGTGGGGCGAGCTCGCGCTGACGCTGCCCGTCTTTCTGGCCTACCAAGTCGGCGTCGTCTTCCTGCCCGTCCGAAATGCGAGCGATCTCGTCTCGGCGCGCCTGCTACTTTTGGCTCACGGCGATCGACTGACGTACCTCGCGTTGACTGCCGCCATGGCGATGGCGATGGTGGCGACTTTTGCGCTGCTCGGTCGCGGGCAAGCACTGCGACCCGGCAAGGTCTTCCAAATCGCAATCGAGGGCGCGGCGTACGCGGTCACGATGGGGGCGCTTTCGTCCTGGTTGGTCGGAAAGCTCTTCGCGAGCGCGCGACCCATCGACGTCGACGGCCCCTTTGCAGGGTTTGTCATGTCCCTCGGCGCGGGCTTTTACGAAGAAATCGCCTTCCGCGTGACGCTCTTCGGCCTGGGGGCGAAGGTCCTCGTCCGTCTCCTGGCGGGTAGGCGGATCGCGCTCGTCGGAGGGTCGCGGTCTCCAGGCCTAAAAGCCATTGCCGTGATGATCGCTTGGGCCGTCTTCTGCGCGGCGGTATTCAGCCTCGCCCACTATCTCGGTCCACTCGGGGACACGTTCGACCCGCGATCGTTCGTGGCACGCGCCCTACTCGGCTTGGCGCTCACACTCGTGTACGTGACTCGTGGCTTCGCGGCCGCCGTGTGGACGCACGCGCTCTATGACATCTGGGTCCTCGTCCTCTGACTT
This sequence comes from uncultured delta proteobacterium, assembly GCA_963787925.1. Lineage (GTDB taxonomy): Bacteria > Myxococcota_A > Polyangia > Polyangiales > Polyangiaceae > Palsa-1150. The sequence goes on along the minus strand of CAWBEN010000006.1, from coordinate 86,540 downwards.
TGTCACCCCGCCCGACGGAGCGAGGTCGCGTGCAATCCGAGGGGTCGTCATTGGGAGTCGAAGGCGAATCGTGCAAGCTGCGTGTAGGTCGAGCCATTGGGCCCCGGCTCGCTGCGGTAAAGCGTCAGGTGCGACGCCTTGCAATTGCCCGCGCCTTCCGCCAGGTCTGGCCGAAACCAGCGGCGAGCGTCATAGGTCCGCTTGAGACGTGCGAGCGTGACGTGAGGCCGAAAACGTTCGTCGTCCTTGGGGACGCCATGCCTCGAGGCGAGCTTGGTGACCCTCTCGGCGAGCCTCGAAAGTTGGCCGCTTTGGTCGTCCAGCTCCACGACGACGATCCGCGCTTCCTCGACGGATGGGAACGCGTCGAGTCGAAACGGGCAGGGCGTCGGTGCGGCGCTCAATTCAGCCACCGGCCGAAGTGCCTCCCCGAGCGGAGCCGCCGCCTCGACGGCGAGCTCGCCCATGAACTTGAGCGTTACGTGCATCTTGGACACCGGTATCCAAGTGGCGCTCGGAGCGCCGCTTCCCATGCGGAGCCGATCGGCGACCCGAGCCACGCGCCGCGTGCTCGTCGAGTCCAGCTCGAGTGCCACGAAAGCGCGGATCGTCTCCCCCTTCATGACAGGCCTCACCCTTGCTGGTTGCTTCGCTCTGGTCCACGAAGACCGCACAGCTCACGAACCAATTGCAAGCCGGCGTATGCAGCGGATGTCTGAATCTGCGCCCGATCACCGCTGAACACGCGGTGCTTCACGTGCGTCGTCCCGTCCGGGCGAGCGACCGCGATGTACACCGTGCCCACGGGCTTCTCCTCGCTGCCGCCGCCCGGGCCCGCCACGCCCGTGAGCGAGAGCGCGAGGTCCGCCCCTGAAACACGCCGCGCGCCCTCGGCCATCGCCGCGGCTACCTCGGAGCTGACGGCGCCGTGCCACCTTATCGTCTCCTCGTCGACGCCGAGCACACGCGACTTCGCGCTGTTCGCATACGTCACCGCGTCCAGCAAAAGGAACTCGCTCGCGCCCGGCTCGCTCGTCACCATGTGCCCGACGAGCCCCCCGGTGCACGATTCCGCGATGGCCAGCGTCCATTCACGCCCGCGAAGCGCTCGGCCCACGACGCCCGCGAAGGTGTCCTCTGCTTCACCGTAGACGTGGCTCCCGAGGCGCGCTCGCACTTCCCCCGTCGCCCGCTCGCAAACGTCTCGCGCGGCGGCGTGCGAGGCGGCGCGCACGAGCACCTTCACTTCGACCTCGGGAAAGTGCGCGCGGTAACCGATGGTCGTGCCAGGGAACGCCGACTCGACGCCGCCGAGTCTTTCGCCGACCACGCTCTCCGGGAGACCAAACGTGCGAAGTCGTGACTGAAACAGGTTGTGCGGAGCGAGAGCCCGGATTCGAGGAACGACTTGCTCGTCGAACATCTTCTTCATCTCGCGGGGCACCCCCGGCAGAAAATAGGCTACGCATTCGCCCACGCGAACGCCGAAGCCGGGCGCCGTGCCGATCGGGTTGGGAAGGATGTCGGCCCCCTCAGGGAATGCTGCCTGCTTGGTGTTCGACGGCGTCATGAGACGCGCCGTTTTTTCGAACCGCCGCCGAATGTGATCGAGCGAGGTGTCATCCCGCAGCAGCGCCACGCCGAGCGCGCTGGCGACCGCGTCGGTGGTGACATCGTCGGTGGTGGGCCCGAGGCCGCCGGTCGACACGATGACGCGCGAGCGTTCGGACAGCCGGCTGACCGCAGCCCTGATACGGAACCGATCGTCATCAACGACCGCGTGTTCGACGACATCGAAACCGATGGTCGTGAGCTCGGCCGCGAGCCAGGTGGAGTTCGAGTTGACCAGCTCTCCGCGCGTCAACTCCGTCCCGATCGACAGGACCGCGCATGTCATGGGACCAAACAGAATAGCGCAATCCCAGCTCTCGGCAGAGTTTTTGCGCCCTCAGGGCGCGTAGACGCAACGAAAGCCCACTCGCGCGTCGTGCGACTCGGGCGGTAGCTCGAGCCGAGCCCAGATCCGCAGGTCGCTCGCAAGGGAACTCTGCCAGGAGCCGCCCTTTGCGATGTCTGGCGCGATGTCCGGCGCGATGTCTGGCGCGGCGCTTTTGCCGGCCGCCGTCGTGGCCTCAGCGGCAGCACGCTCTCCCATGTCTTTTCCCCCGCCGGCGTCGCCCGGCGGTCGGGTTCGCGAGGGCGTCACCCACTCGGCGACGTTGCCGGCAAGATCGTGGATACCCAGCGGCGAATCGCCGGCCGGATGGCTGCCTACCGTGTCGGGGCCGCTTGCGCCCTCGGCGCATGGGCCGTGCTCGAGCCCCCAAGCGGCGCGTCTGCAAACGGCCCCCGTATCGCCCCAGGGATAACGGCGCGGGGACCCGTCGGCGAGCCCAGCCGCGATGATCCATTCATCCTCGGTCGGCAGCCTACCGCCCCTCGCTGCGCAGAATGCACCCGCCTCGCTGAGGGTCATGTCCCCTGCCGCGCGGGCGAGGTCAGCGGAGCCGCCAGCGTCCGCCCGTGGCACGAGGTACTCCCCGTCGGTCACCTCGAACGCATCCATACGAAAGGCTTCCACCCGGAACGAGCGTGGTCGGACACGGCCCTCGGCCTCCCAATCGGAGGGACCGATGGCTATCGTTGCCGCGGGGACGAGAACACGCGCGATCGGCGCGTTGCAGCCGCGTTCCGTCGCCACGAGGGGTGGGGGGCAGGGGAACGCGTCGTCCGTGCGAGGGGCGACGCAACGCGGGCCTTGGGCCACGAAGCCCCGTCCGCAGCGATCGCCTGACCAGTCATTCCGCTCGGTCCGGCCAAGAGCAATCGCTACGCCTACCGCTGCGATGACGATCGCTGCCGCACCGGCGCGGCGCATCCGGCGGCCGCCCGATACGACCCGGCAGCGTGCCCGGAGGGACGTTCGAGCAGTTTCGGGGCTCAAGGCAAGGGCTCGCGTGCGCGTTCTTCCTCTCGCGACACGCGAGCGCGCTAGAGTTTGCGCCAGATGACCGTCGTTCGCATCGCGTTCTCGCCAGACAGCGACGATATCTTCATGTTCTGGCCGCTCCTCACCGGCAAAGTGGCGACAGAGGGGCTCCAATTCGAGGCCTCCCGCGCGGACACCGAGGTTCTCAATGGGCGAGCGGCTGGCGACGACCTCGATGTCGTGGCCGTTTCCATTGCGCGCTACCCGTCGATCGCGGACCGGTACCTCCTCCTTTCGCATGGAATGTCGGTCGGGCGCGGCTACGGGCCGGTCGTGGTCGCACCGAGGGCGTGTGACCTCGCGTCCTTGGCTGGGGCGCGCATCGGCGTGCCTGGTCTCTCGACGACCGCGTACACCATTCTTCGACTGCTCTTGCCTCGCTTCGAACCCGTCATCATTCCGATCAGCCCCTACGCGTTGGCGTTCGAAGCCATTCGCGCTGGCCAGGTCGACGCGACGCTCCTCATTCACGAGGGGCGCCTCACGTACGAGCGGGAGGGCTTGGCGCTCGTATGCGACCTGGGCGAACGTTGGGCACGAGTCACCGCAGGCTTGCCCCTTCCGCTTGGCGGCAATGCGGTGCGGCGCGCTCTCGGCCCGGCGATCGTCGGCGCAGTGTCCAGGGTCTGCCGCGCTTCCATCGCATGGGCTCTCGAGCATCGAGACGAGACCATGCGCGCGCTGCTGGAGAGCGAGTCACGCGCGGACGTGGGCTTGGACTCACAGATGCTCGATCGCTACTTGGCTATGTACGCAAACGACGACACGCTCGACGCGCGTCCCGACGTCCGGCTCGCAATAGACGAGCTTTACTCCCGCGCGCACGCGGCCGGCATCCTCGAAAGCCACGTGCGCGCGGAGTTTGCGTCCTGATCCCGCCGAATCGAGTGACGTTGCTCGATCGCACGCGGCCGGTAGAGTGTACGAGGCGGGTCGCTGTTCGCTCGTCGTCCCCGAGACAGAAAGACCGAAAATGAGGTGGATTGGCGTTGGTGCGCGTCTCATCCTGGCCAGCGCGGCCGCTTGCGGGGGGACCGGCTCGGCGCCGGACATCGTCCGGGCGGCCGCGAGCGGAATTCAGGGGGGCAGCGCCGACACGTCCCATTCATTTGCGGTAGGCATCATCAGACAGAACAGCCAGGGGTTCGCGATTTGCTCGGGCGCGCTGCTCGCTCCAAATCTCGTCGCCACCGCGCGCCATTGCGTCAGCGATCTGCCGTCGTCGGCCATCGATTGCACGACGTCTGCTTTCGGGGCCGTGACTTCACCGGCGAATCTTTTCGTGACCACGGACGCTGTCATCGGCACCAGCCAGCCTTTCGACGTCGCGAGGATCGTCGTCCCGTCGGGGGCAAACCAGACGAGCGTTTGCGGCAACGACATTGCGCTGCTCGTGCTCGCTCAGAAAATCGATCTGCCGGCGTATGTCACGCCTGCGATCGACCCGCCGATGACCAACCATGCCGCGTACACGACGAACGTGACGGCGATCGGCTACGGCGTGACGTCGCCGGTGGACATCAAGGGGACGAGCGCTGGTACGCGACGCATCAGACAGGGCATCGGAATCGTCTGCATCCCCAACGATTCGACCTACGCGCTCGACTGCTACAAGACGGATCCGACAGCGCCTCAGTACATCGCGTCGAACGAGTTCGTTTCTGGTGACGGCACCTGTGAAGGGGACTCGGGATCGAGCGCCTTCGACCAGGGGAGCTTCAGCCAGGGCAAATGGGTCAGCTTCGGCGTTCTTTCCCGCGGCGCGGTCAGCGCGGACGCCGGGACCTGCTCCGGCGCGATCTATTCGCGTTTCGATTCATGGGCTCAACTCTTGAGGTCCACGGCCATCGATGCGGCTACGGTGGGTGGTTACTCCGTTCCTTCTTGGGCGGCTTCGCCCTCTACGAGGCCGGCGCTCTCGGAGGCGGGCGCCTCGTGCGCGGCAAGCGGAACGCTTTGCAACGGCTCTGCCGACTGCTGTTCCAATAACTGCCTCTCTCGTGACCAAGGGGTCACCTTTGCATGCGCGGCGTGCGATTGTGCGAATCCATGCGATGTCGGTCTCGCGTGCGAGCGCGGCGTTTGCGTCGCCAAGGCGGCTTCCGACGCGGGAGCCCCAAACTGCGTCGTTGCGCCAGCGCCCTCACCAAGCGCTTCCCCCATGACTTCAGCCACTGCGGCGTCGGGCTGCGCTTGCGCCATTCCGCGTAAGTCGAGAGTGCCCTCTTGGTACGCGCTTGGCGTAGCGGTGGCGCTCCTCGTCGCATGGCGACGCCGTCACGTCACAGAGCATCTGTCGGAATCCGGACACCGTTCCCCAGTCAAACACCGGTGACTTGGGCGCCGTGGCGTTGCGCACAGGTCTTGCTCAAACCCCTTCGATGGACTCGGTTCCCCCGCGCGTGATCCCGATTGGCGCGTCCGCGCAAGCGCGGTTTGACGCCTTGCGCCGCCGGGTCTTCGACGAGTTTGCCCAGTCGGCCGCCCGCTGGCGCCTGAAGTGGATTTTGCCGTTCCACGTGATCGTGGTGGTGCTTCTCATCGTGCGTGGCGAGTCCGCGGCTCGGGCCGTCATTCAAATGGCTTCGGTCGCGCTCCTCGGCGGGCTCCTCCTCGTCGGCACACTCTCGCACCATCCGAGAGTCAAGTGCGCTTCGTTTTTCACGGGTGTCGTGAGTTACTTCGCCCTGCTCGGGACCACCGGCGGTTTGGCGAGTCCGCTCCTCGTGACGGGGTCGCTCCTGATGGTGGGGGCGGCCATCTCGCTTCGCGATCCGCCATGGCTGCGTCCGGCGGTCTTCTGCGCGTTCCTCGTCGGATTCGTCAGCCTCGCCGTCTTTTCCGGCTCACCCGTGGGCGACCTCCCAAGGCCCCTCGCGCCGACCGTCGCGGGCGTCAGTCCGGAGTTCGTCGTCGTGGCGCTACTGGCCGCCGTATTTTCGATGGTCGGCGTTTATCGAGCTGGGTGCACGATGACGCGCGGCTATGAGCGCGCGGCGCTGGAGCTCGCCGAGCGTCGCGAGGAGCTTTGTAGCGAGAACGAGGACCGAACGCGTGCGCTCGAGGGGATAGCGGCGCGACTTGCCCACGAGGTCAAGAACCCGCTGGCCGCGATCAAGGGCCTTTCGAGTCACATGGCACGCACGTCGAACGATCCGAAGGCGGCGGAGCGTTTGGCCATCGTGGCCGCGGAGGCAGACCGGCTCCAATCGATCGTGGAAGGGTTCTTGTCCTTCTCGCGTGGTCTGGACGACCTCAACCTCGCTGCGGTGAAACCGCACGACGTTGCTCGCGAGCTCGCGGTGTTGCTCGAGTTGCGCGCCGCCGAGGCGGGGGTGGCCATCGAGGTCTCCGGCGAGCGCGAGATGGTGCTCGACGCCGATCCGCGCAAGCTCCGGCAGGCTCTTCTCAACGTCGTGCTCAACGCAATCCAGGCCTCCCCTCGGGGTTCGGCGGTAGGGATCATGGTGGCCCGACACTGCGGCGAAGGCGCGCGGATCACGGTGCGAGACGACGGCGCGGGGATGACGCCCGACGTGCTCGAGCGCATTCGGCGGCCCTACTTCACGACGAAAGAAGGTGGGACCGGCCTCGGGCTCGCCGTCGCACGCGGTTTGGTCGAGCAGCACGGAGGCCGCCTCGAATTCATCAGCGCCGTTGGGAAAGGAACGACGGTCGTTCTTCTGCTTCCCGTGAAGGCGAAGCTCTGCGCGCGCCTGCCGAATCCGCTCCGGTCTTTCCAGCCGGAGGGCGTCGAGACGGACCAGGCATCGGTCATTGCTGCGGGCGCCCGCTGAAGAGCCATGTCCCGCGTTCTCGTCATCGATGACGACGCCTCGCTCCGGTTTACGCTGGAGGCCGTTCTGAGTGACGCGGGAATCGTGGTCGAAGCATGTGACGGCGGCGCGAGCGGGTTGGCGGCGTTCGAGGCTCGTGGCGCGGACGTGGTCCTGACCGACCTGGCAATGCCGGAAATCGACGGAATGCACGTGCTCGCGCGAATGCGTGCGAACGACCCAAGCGTCCCGCTGATGATGCTCACGGCACACGGCTCGGAGCGTGTGGCCGTCGCCGCCATGAAGGTCGGCGCCTTCGACTACATCCCAAAACCTTTCGATCCCGACGAGCTCGTGCTGGCCGTCCGCCGCGCGATTGACTGGCGCGAGCTCCGGCTACAAAATGCGCGCCTTCGCACCGAGGCCGCGCTGGGTCGCACCATCGTCGCGGAGAGCCCCGCGATGAAGCGCGTGATGGACGTCATAGCTCGCGTCGCCCCGAAGGACGTGACCGTGCTGCTGACGGGGGAGAGCGGCTCGGGCAAGGACGTCCTCGCCTCCGTGCTCCATGCGCATTCGCGCAGGTCAGACAAGACACTCGTGCGCTTCAACGCTGCGGCCATTCCGAGCGAGCTGGCCGAGGCCGAGCTGTTCGGGCACGCGAAGGGCGCCTTCACGGGCGCGGTGGCGGCCCGTCTCGGCTACTTTCAGCAGGCCAACAAGGGCACGCTTTTCATCGATGAAATCGGCGAGCTGCCGCTGGCCATCCAGGCGAAGATTCTACGCGCACTCCAATCGGGCGACGTGCAGCAGGTGGGCGGCCGCGCCGAGATCGTCGATGTGCGGCTCATTGCAGCGACCAATCGTGATCTCGCTGCGGACGTGCGCTCCGGCCGCTTTCGGGAAGACCTGTACTATCGACTGAACGTGGTGCCTCTTCGGGTGCCTCCCTTGCGCGAACGAGCCGAAGATGTCGAGCCTCTGGTGGCAACGTTCGTTCGTCAGTACGCGGAGCGCTACGGTATGGGGGGCGTAGAGGTCGAGGCGTCCCTCGTCACTGCGTTGCGCGCGCACGCTTGGCCCGGCAACGTGCGCGAGCTGGAGAATACCGTTGCGCGTCTCCTCGCGCTTGCGCCGGACGAACGCATCACGCTGGCCCTCTGGCGGTCTCTATCCGAAGGCCCCGCGACGTCGTCCGCTCCGACGTCGGCGGCAGGCGATCCGGGCCCTGGCCATCCGCTGCGCGCCCGCGTCGAAGCCTTCGAACGCGCGCTCATCGCCGAGTCGTTCGAAATCGCGGGCCACAACCAGAGTGAGACCGCGCGGAGGCTCGGGGTATCGCGTCCAGCGCTCATCGAAAAGCTGCACAAGTATGGGCTCATCGGCCGATAATTCGTTTGCGCCGGCGTCTTTTGCAGACTCTCGATCCACCCGATGGCCAAGCTCCGCCTGGACCAGGTTCTCGTCGCCCGCAACCTCGCGCCTTCGCGCGCTCGTGCGCAGGCATTCGTTCTCGCCGGTCAGGTCTTCGTGGCGGGGGAGCGCGTCGACAAAGCGGGAACGCGCGTCGCCGAAGACGCGGCCGTCGAGGTCCGCGGAGCAGACCATCCCTACGTGTCGCGCGGTGGGGTAAAGCTCGCCGAGGCGCTCGACGGCTTTGGCGTCGACGTCCATGCATTACGCTGCCTCGACCTCGGAGCTTCGACGGGTGGCTTCACGGACTGCCTGCTTCAACGGGGCGCGGCGCATGTGGTCGCGGTCGATGTCGGCTACGGGCAGCTTGCCCACCGTCTGAGGGTCGACGCCCGCGTCTTCGTGCGCGAGCGCACCAACGCGCGAACGCTCACGGCGGAGGGTATCGGCGGTCGCGTCGACCTCACCGTGATCGACGCTGCCTTCATTGGACTCTCGAAGCTGATGCCGGCGGTCGGGCGCTGCACACGCGATTCGGGCGAGATGGTCGCCCTCGTGAAACCTCAATTCGAAGCAGGGCGCGATGAGGTGTCGCGTGGGAAAGGCGTTGTGCGCGACGAGACCGTTCGCGCCCAGGCTATCGCACGAGCAGTGGAGGGCATTCGTGTATCCGGCTTCGAGATTCTAGGATTGCGCGACAGTGCGCTCCTCGGGCCGAAAGGCAACCGCGAAGCGTTCGTGCATGCGAGAAAGACCGCGACCTAGTCTTTCCGGAAAGTCGACGACGCACGCCTCGAACCCGCTGGCTCCGGACCAAGGGCGCCCGACGTGCGGGCGCTCGACGGCTCCCCCGCTATAGTGGGCCCCTCCATGAAACCGGCCCCCCGGCTTGGCGCCATCTTCCTTACGGTCTTCGTCGATCTCCTCGGCTTCGGGCTCGTGCTTCCGTTCCTTGCAAAAGAAGCGCGGGACACGTTCGGGGTCAGCGCGTTTCTCGCCACGCTCCTCGGTTCCGTCTACTCGCTCATGCAGTTTCTTTTCGTCCCGGTATGGGGTCGCCTCTCGGATCGCATCGGGCGACGGCCGGTGCTGATTTGGTCGGTCGCCGGAACGGCCGTGACGATGGCTTCGCTCGGTTCTGGGCTGGCGTGGGGACACAGCATCGCCTGGCTCTTCGCCGCCCGAATCTTCGGCGGTATCGCGACTGCGAACCTCGGCACGGCAAGCGCCTATATCGCGGACATCACCAAGCCCGAGGACCGAGCAAAAGGCATGGGGCTCATCGGGGCCGCGTTCGGTCTTGGGTTCATTCTCGGTCCCGCCCTTGGCGGCGCCCTCGCCGAGATCCCGGTCGCAGGTCGGGGCGGCGCGGTCCCTTGCTTCGTCGCCGCCGCTCTCAGCCTGATCAATCTCGGGTGGGTCGCTCTCGGCGTGGGCGAGTCGCTTCCACTCGATAGGCGCGCGCGCCTATCGCCGCGAAAGCTGACTCCGCTGAGCTTCGAATCCCTTGGAGTCGCGGTGGCGCTACCTGGCGTCGCGCTAGCGATGGCCGTCAACTTCTTGGTCGTCGTCAGCTTCACCAATCTCGATCAGACTTTCACTTTCTTCTGCGGAGACATCTTTGCAATCGACGTACGGGGCACCGGTTACGTGCTCGCGTTCATCGGGGTCGTCGCTGCAATCGTGCAAGGTGGTCTCGTTCGACCGCTGTCGAGACGTTTCGAGGAAGCCACACTGATGCGCGCGGGTTGCTTTCTCCAGGCTGTCGCCTTCGCGGGGCTGGTCTTGGCCGCAACTCGGGGTGCACGGGTACTCCTTTATGCCTCTGGCGGCGTTCTCGCGCTCGGGAACGGCCTCACGCAGCCGAGCGTGGCTGCATTCATTTCGCGGCGTGCGCCCGCGCAATCGCAAGGCGCAACCCTCGGAACCAACCAGTCCTTCGCGAGCCTGGCGCGCACGTTCGGTCCGGCGCTCGGGGGCTGGCTCTACACAAGCGTCGGCGCGCGTGCGCCCTATGTCGCGGCGTCGTGCGGCATGCTGGTTGCGCTCGCGCTCGCGACAGGTCTCCGCAAATCTGGCCGGGGTGCGCTAACGTGAAGCCCCTCTCGATTCCCATAGGGAGCCGCTTTCCCGAGCCGTGATCCAGCCCGCCGCGACGCCGCCTGCCCCCGATACGGTCGAGCCGCTGCCCCCGCTGCCCAAGCGGTCGCTGTTCGCGCGGGTGCGCGAGTACTGCTGCGCCGAAGATCCGACGCTGCTCACGGCCCTAGTTCCGTCGTGCTTCCTTTCGATGATTCTCTATACCCGTCATCCGGCGACGAATTTCATTTTTGACGAGCAAGAGGCATTGCTTGCCAATCCGTACGTGCGAGCGGGGGCGGATCCTGCCAGCTCCATTCGTTGGCTTCAGGCGTTCAAGCGAGACTTCTGGGGTCTGACACCCGAGCGCACCATCGGCTCCTACCGGCCCCTGCCGGACATCGTCTGGCGCGCGCTGTGGAAGGCAGGGCTTCGTGAGCAGGGGGCGTTTCCACACGACTACGTGAACGTCCTGTTACATGGATTCAACGGGGCGCTGGTCGTTCTCCTCGTCCTCCAGTGGACGCGCAATCGCCTGACCGCCTGGCTCGCTGGCGGGCTGTTCGTGGCCACCGCCGTGGTCACGGAGGCGGTCAGCGGCGTCGTTGGACTTGCCGACGTCCTCGGCGGCGCGGGCGCACTCCTCGCGCTGCTGACGCTCAGCCTGCCGTTGTCGACGATGCCCTTCGCGCTCCTTGGTTCGACACTGCTGGCCCTGTACTCGAAGGAGAGCGCGCTATGTCTCGTACCCCTCGTGCCCGTGGCCGCGCTTTACACGTCGCAGATTACGCATTCGGTGCGGCCTCTCCGCTGGGCGAGAGCCGCGGTCGCGGCTCTAACCGTCGGCTCCGCCTTCGTCTTTTACGTCGAGATGCGTCGACGATGGTTTCCGGTCGCAACGCCGCAAGAGCTCTCCACCGCAGCGAACGCGACGAAACCGCTCCTGCAGCGGGCCTTTGCCTCGGCACTGCGCTGGTACGCCCAACCAATGCTTCCGCACGACCCTCTCAACAACCCCCTCATCACGGCGTCGCGCGAGTACCGCCTCGCGGGCGCGCTCCGCGTCTACGCCCGCGGCCTGGCGCAAGTCGTCTTTCCACGCACGTTGTCGGGCGATTATTCGGCCCCCCAAGAGCCGGTCCCGACACGGCTCGTGTTCCCCGAGAGCCTCGTCGGCTGCGCCGCCCTGGTCGTCCCACTAGCGGCGGCCCCGGTGCTGGGCCTCGCCGCGTGGCTGCGCTCGCGTCGCATCGGCGCCAGCGGCAACCCTGCGCGCGACGGCTCCTCGACGACGCGCCGGACCGATCTCAGGCCCGTAATCGCGTTTGCGCTCGTATGGATCGTCCTATCCTATTTCCCCGTCTCGAACATCCCCGTCGTGCTCCCGACGATACGCGCCGAGCGCTTCTGGTACTTCCCCGCCATTGGCTCGGCCATCGTTCTGGCCATCGCGTTCTCGAAGCTGTTCTCGGCGAGCCGACGCAGAGGCGCCTTCGCTGCGGCGGTCGGTTTCTTCGTCCTCTTCATCGGGTTCCAGTGTTTCGCCGCCCGCCGCCATGCGTTCGACTATACGAACGATCTGACGTTCTGGGACGCGACGCGCAAGGCGGTACCGCGCAGCGCCAAGGCACACCTGAACTATTCGGTCATGCTCGGCGCGCGGGGCGATCTCGAGGGACGCCTGGCATCGAACGAAGTCGCCTTGCGGCTTGCTCCGCAATGGCCAATGGCAAACGTCTACGAGGGCGACACGCTGTGCCGCCTTCACCGCGCCCCCGAGGCGCTGCGCCATTACCTGCGCGGCTTTTCACTTGGCCCGAACGACATGAATCTGATCGCGCTGGGCCTGCAGTGCCTCTGGGACGAGAAACAGCTCGTCGACGGCTCCGTCGCGCGTTTCGAGCTGCAGGACATTGCCGACGCGAGCCCCGGATCGTGGCTGAAGTATTTGGTCGACGACACGTTCTCCAGTGGTGAATCCAACAAAGGCGTCAACCCCAAGTACCGTCCGCGTGGGTACAACGAGGGCCCCAAAAAAGACGAATGAGAGTCAGCGACGCCGGTCGGCGAAAGGATTCGCCATTAGAAACCGAAGCGTCGCGACCACGCTTTCTTCGATGGTCTTCGTGGGAGCCCAACCCAGCGCGCGAATGCGCTTCGCGTCGAGCAGGATCCTCGGCGAGTCGCCGACCCAACCTCGCTCGCCGCCCGTGTAGTGGAGCTCGGGCGATAGGCCCATGACGCGCGAAATGATGCGGATGCTCTCGTCGACTTCGAGCCACTCGCCGTGCCCTAAGTTGAAAATGCCGATCGATTCACGCGCGCGATCGATCGCCACGAGCATCGCCGCTACGCAGTCGTCGACGTGAAGATAGCTCTTTCTCTGTTTGCCGTTGCCCAGGACCTCGAGTCGCGTCGGGTCGCGCTTTAGCTTGCGCCAGAAGTCGATGACGTGCCCGTGCGTGTACCGAGGACCGAGGAGTGACACGAAGCGGAATATCCATGCACGGAAGTCGAAGCCCAGCGCATAGGACGTGAGAAGTCCCTCTGCGGCGACCTTCGAAGTCGCATAAATCGATGTCTGTACCGGAAACGGAGCGTCCTCCGGCGTGGGCAGGACGGGCGCGTCGCCGTAGACCGAGCCGGTGGAGGAGAACGCGATGTCGCGAACTCCCGCCGCACGCATCGACTCGAGAACGTTTTGTGTCGCGACGACGTTCTGGTCGATGCACTTTCGGGGCTCATCGAGGTTGCTCTTGATGTCGGCATTCGCCGCCAAATGGAAGACGAAGTCGACGTCGCGCATCGCTTCATCGAGTCGCCCCACATCGAGCAGGTCTCCATCGATGACCCGGAAACGGTCCCGAGCCGGGACGAACTCGCGGAAACCCGTGGAGAAATTGTCGAATGCCGTCACGCGCGCGCCGCGCGCGAGCAACGCGTCGCTCACGTGGCTTCCGATGAAGCCGGCGCCACCGGTCACGAGGGCATGCTTGCCGTTCCAGTCCATTTTCGCGAACCGACGACTACCTTTTTTTCGCCCGGTTGCGCCAGGCGGTGTTGAACTCGCTGATGGTCTCGATCGTTCGCGGGTTCCAGACCATCTTGCGAAGGATCGGCGGGGTGACGGTCGGAACGTGTGCGCCCGCCTCGAGCGCCTCGTTGACGTCCATCATGTGGCGCATCGAGCCGACGATGATCTTCGACGGCAGGCCCTCGCGATCGAGGACGGCGCGCGTCGCGGCGATGACCGGCCGCACGTCGTAGCCCATGTCGCGGACGCGACCGCTGAAGATGCTGACGTACGTCGCGCCGGCGAGCGCAGACAGGTAGGCCTGGTTCATCGCCATCAGGCACGTCACGTTCGTCTTGATCCCGCGCTTGACGAGCTGGTGAAGCACGCGGAGGCCCGTCTCGCTGAACGGGCACCTTGACGGTGATCCGCTGCGGATCCCACGCGTGGTACTGAAGCGACTCCTCGGAGCATCTCGTTCTCGGTCTCGGTCGTGAGCTCGACGGAGACGTCGCCCCAGCTCACGGCGAGGACCTCGCGAATGCGCTCGCCGAGGTCGGCGTCGGGAGCCTCCTTGGCGATGATGAGCGGATTGGTCGTGACGCCGGAGAGACGCCCCAGGCGAAGAGGTCCTTGATCTCTTTGGGCTCCGAGCTGTCGATGAAAAGCGCCATGGTGCCCTCTCCTCCGGGGTTTCATACCATACGCGTCTGCCGGCGCGACCGGACGTGTGCGTCCCCGTCGCGTCAACGGTGCGGCAATATCGCTTGAGCCGAATCCAGAAGCGTGGGGCCATGCACGTCCGGAAGCAAGGGCGCCGGACCACTGCGCAGAGGGCAGAGCTCGCAGCGATTGGGCGCGAACACGAGGGCGGTCTTCAAGCTGCGCTGCGTTCCCGGCCTCGATGTCCGTCGCGCTGTCGCCGATCATCCAGGAGGCCGTCACGATCGCCCGCAAGCCGCTGCATCAAGTCGTTCAGCATGCCGGGCTTTGGCTTACGGCAATCGCAAGCCAGCACGAGCGACGGCTCGCCGCCCGAGGCCTCCATCGGGTGATGCATGCAACCTCGCAGCGAGCCCGGCGACCCGCACCCCCGCACTGCGAAGCTGCGCCACGAGGGCGTCGTTCGTGCGCCGGACCGCGTCGCGCGGAGAACTGCCCCTTCGCGGGCGCCGGCTGGTTCGTGGCGATGGCCAGGACGTACCCGGCCTTCTGCAGGACGCGCATTCCCTCGATGGCCCCGGGGAGGAGACGAAGCTGGTCCGGGTGAAAGGCGACTCGAGATGGCGCCGGTCTCCTCGTCGCGAACGACGTCGATGATCGTGCCGTCGCGATCGAAGATGGCGATCGGCGTCACTTCGACGCTCTCCCACTTCGTCGCCGCTTCGCTGCAGCTTGGGGTGGCTCACGAGAAGGTGCCACACGACCGCGCAGAAGCCCTCGGTGTGCGGCGTCACGCGCTCGGCCGCGACGGTCGGGATGACGACGCAGGCGTCGGCGACGCTGCTTCGTGAACCCGCCGTCGCGCCCGACGATCGCCGAAGACCTTGGCGCCGACTTCTCGCGCGAGCTCGAGCGACCGCACGAGGTTCACGCTCACGTTCTTCTCGCGGTTGCCGCCGCCGACCGAGAAGACGAGCAGCGCGTCGCCGCGCGCGGAGGCGCGAGACGCGCAGCCACTCCGACGAAGCACGTGTCCCAGCCCTCGTCGTTCACGCGCGCGGTGAGCTCGCTCACGTTGTCCGTCGGCGCGTAAGCCTCGAAGCCGCAAATCTTGCGGAAGTCGTTCACGGCGTGACTGGCGTGCCCCGCGCTGCCGCCGACGCCGAGGATGAAGAGCCGCCCGCCGCCGCGCGCGCACCGCGGCCAGTCCGTCGGCCAGAGCCTCGACGGTCGCCACGTCGAGCTGGCGAATGAGCTCGATGCTCTCGTCGAGGAACGTCTTGGTGAAGCTTTCCATCGGTCGCCCCTCGGCTCAGGACCTGTGGAAGTTGGCGACGATGCGCGCGCCGTCGAAGTCGAAGCGGAAGCGCAGCGGTCGGAGCCCGCGCGCCGGCGAGCGCGTCGTGCACGCGCCGTCGGTCGGCGGCGCGGACGTAGAACATGAAGAAGCCGCCGCCGCCCGCGCCCATCAGCTTGCCGCCGATGGCGCCGGCCTTGCGGGCCGCCTCGTAGTGCTCGTCGATGGTCGAGTCGGCCATGTTCGAAGTCGAGCTTGCGCTTGTTGGTCCAGTGCTCGTGGAGCATCTCGCCGTAGGAGTCGATCTCGCCGGAGAGAAGAATTCGCTTGGTCTCGTGGCCGAGCTCCTTGATGCGGTGCATGCGCTCGACGGCGGCGTCGCGTGTTGTCGACGATGCGTCTTCGCCTGCTCCTTGAGCACCGTCGACGCCGCGCGCTCGACGCCCGAATAGTAGATGACGAGGTTCGATTCGAGGTCGTCGACCACTTCGTCGCGCAGGGGAAGACGCTCGACGTCGACCGAGCCGTCCGGGTGGAACGTGATCGCGCTGACCCCGCCGTATGCGGCGATGTACTGGTCCTGCTTGCCGATCGGCTCCTTCAGGACGTCGATCTCGAGTTGGCACGCCTCGCGCGCAAGCTGCTCCGCGGGCACGAACTCGCGCTTGAACGCGTGGAGCGCGTTCAGGAGCGCCACCGTGAAGCTGCTCGACGAACCGAGCCCGGTGTTGGCCGGAACGTCGGCGAGGCTGTGCAGCTCGATGCCGCGCGTGATTCCGGTAAGCCGAAGCGCCGCGCGGAAGATGCGGTGCTGGATCTGGTCGACGGAGTCGACGATCTCGCTCTCCGAGTACGCGAGGCGGATGTTGTCGGCAAAGCGACGAGCCACGCAGACGAACACGAACTTGTCGACGGCGGCAGCGACGACGAACCCGCCGTGCTCGCGAGAGTAACTGGGGAGGTCCGTTCCACCGCCGCCGAGGGAAAACCGGACGGGCGCGCGGGAGACGATCATGCCGAGGACCTCTTCACAAGGTGCCTACCGAGCTCGACCAGCCCCTCCGGCGAGCCGATCTCGAAAAACCTTTCATGCGCGATGTACGCTCGCAAGCGCTTCCGCAGCGATAAATCGCGCTGGACGGCGTCGAGCCCATGGCGCTTGCCGAGGGGCAATGCAGCGATGACCTCCCGCCGAAGCGCCGTCGCGCCGTAGTCGATGTGGTCGAAGGCGGCCTCGCGAGCGCCTTTCCCGTATCGAAGAACCCACGCACCATCGGTGATGACGTTCGAGGCGTCCCACCGGCCGTCATTCTTGTATGCCGCCATGACACCGTCGCAATCGTCATGCCGCGCCAGCTCGCGCAGGGGCTCAGCATAGTCGAACGGCAGGTAGCTGTCGCCGTAGGTAACGAGAAACGCCGGAGCCAGGAAGTGAAGGGCCGCGCGCACGGCCCCCGCTGTCCCCAGGAGCCCGGGCTGCACGTCGGCGTCCGGGGATCCGCCGGCCGCCTTCGCCGATGTGCCTCCAGCGCTTGCCGCGGCGTCCTCGGACCAAACGACTCGCAATCCGTAGCGCTCTCCATCGCCGACGTGCTGCCGAATTTGGTCTCCGAGATAGCCCACGCACATGATCACTTCCGCGATGCCCGACGCGGCGAGGCGTTCCAGCTGCCAGTCGACGAAGGGGCGTCCGGCAACGTCGAGCATGGATTTCGGCACCGTGAGCGTGCGCGGGTGCATCCGCGTCGCGAGACCCCCGGCGAGCACCACAGCTTGCACCGCGCACTTCTTATCAGGCGTACGAACCGGAGAGCGAGCGCAACGCTCGATCGCGGTGGCTTGACATGCTCGCGCTCGGCGGTTACCTACCTCGACCCGCTCCCCCCAGGGCCATTAGCTCAATTGGTAGAGCAGCGGACTCTTAATCCGTTGGCTGATGGTTCGAGTCCATCATGGCCCACCCTCCGATGGCCAATCGATGTCCAATCAGCAGCAGTCTGCCGGCGCGGGACTCGGTGGCCACCGGGCGAAGAGCGAGAGGCACCCCGCCGGCCGTCGCCGGTAGTTTGCGGACGCGAACCATGCGGAGCCCCCCGGCCGCGTGACCGCGCCACCTCGGGCAAGAGCTCGTCGAGGGCGCGCAGATCCCCCATCCCGAGCTCCGCCCAGGTCCGGGCCTGGCGCGTGTAGAGTGAGAGCATCTGACTCGACCGGTGGCCCGTTCGGTCCGTAACCCACTGCTCCGTCTTGCCGTTCGCAAGGGAGATGGTTACGAACGTCGCGCGCAGGTCATGCAGCCGCAGCGGCTGGCGCGAAGTGGACCGCTCGAAGAGCTCCGCACGCGTCACCCCTGCGGTACGCAGATCGCCGGGATCTTCGTCGTGCTTTCCGCGGAGCCACTTCGTCGCGTCTGCCAGCTCGAGCCCGAGCACCAGATCTCCGTCTTCCGCCTTCGTTCGCTTGCGCCACCAGTTGAGCGTTCGCGCGACGTCGGGGGAGAGTGCCCACGCACGCGGATCGTCGGTCTTGTTCTTATCGAGACGAATGCGCCCGTGCTTGAGGTCGACGTCGCGCCATTTTAGTGAGGCGAGCTCCGATGCGCGCATGCCCTCGCGGGCAAGGATGCCGTACGCGAGCCGTCGCTCGATCAGCACGTCGGTGCACGCCATAAGCTTCGCATCCTCGTCGGGGTAGAGGCATGCCTTCGCCTTGTTCGCGCTCTTCGGGATCTTCGGCATCCACTCCCTGGGGATTGGATTCGCGGCAAGGTGCCTGCCAGGGTAAACCGCGAGCGAGAGCACCTTGCGCATGCATTGGGCGACGTGCCTCCGTGTGCGGGAGGCGAGCTCCGGGGGCAGACCAGCCATGACACGTTCTGCGTGTTCTAGCGTGACGTCCGGAAGACGAGCCGTCCCGATCTTCGGGTTGATGTGAAGGCGCAAGATCTCCAAGTCGCGCTTTGAATCCTTCTCACGCACGTGGTCCGGGTGCTTCTTTCGAAGGTCGCCGCTCGTCCACAGTTCGGCGAACGTCTCGAACGTAGGAGCGAGCGCGCTGGTCGTCCGCGTCGCTTGCCCCGAGGCCATCACATCGCCGGCTACGCGCACCTCTTGCAGCGCCTTCTCCGTGCGCGCGGCTCCCGC
Source organism: uncultured delta proteobacterium (assembly GCA_963787925.1). GTDB lineage: Bacteria > Myxococcota_A > Polyangia > Polyangiales > Polyangiaceae > Palsa-1150. Next base: position 68,167 of record CAWBEN010000006.1, on the reverse strand, counting down.
CTTTTCGAGGAGGATTCGGATCTGCTCTTCCGAGGCAACCCCCCGCAGGCGCTTGGCCATGTCGATGAGCAGCTTGGCGCGCACCGCGGCGTCGTCGTCGTTGCGCACCGCCAGCGGGAACGACGGCCTACCGTCTCCAACGCGCACCCGTGCGCTGTAGCCGTTCGTGTGACGGACGTAGTGGCCCGTTGCTTTTTTCGGCATGGCTCAGCGCCCCCCCGCTTCCGTGCCGTCGCGTGCGCGCGTTATCTTCGTGTTCATTCGGGGAGTTCCTTTCCTCGGGTCACGCTCCCGGCCGGTTGCACGGTGCGGGGGCATTTCTCATCGTAGCGCGAAGCGGCGGAGGGGGGCGCCCAGGTTCCAACGCCCAACCCCCGTACGGGCCTACCATTCCCGGTTTGTAGACCATCGAGAGCTCGCTCCCTATGATTGACCTCCGGGGGCCAGGGCGCGCAGATGAGTGAAGCGCGATTTTTCGCAGCCGCCCGACGGATTGCCAGCACCGCCGCGGCGAGAATCGCCGGAACACTCGTCGTGCTCTACACAGCCGGGGCGATGCTGCTTGACGCTCCGAGCGGAGCCCTTCGCGTGTCCGGCGTTGCGTTCGGCGCCGCACTGGCCCTTGCATCCGGCGCCTTTTCGTACAGCAGAACGGTGCATTACCCGGCCATTCGCAGCGAAGTCACGTTTTCCGGCGAACGACTATTGCAGTCCGCATTGACGTTTCTGGTCGCATCCTTGTTCAAATACGCATCGGACGCCGTACCAAGACATGCCCTCGCGTTCATCGGTCTTCTCGACCCATCGAGCGCAGAGTCCAGGCATGGGCTCGATTTCTTCGTCCCGTTGCTTTGCAATGCGCTCGCTTTCATCCTTTGTTTTGTCGGCGCCCTGGAATTCCAATCGGGGGCCTTGAGGTTGGCCGCAATCGCCGCGCACCCCAGTCGTCGTTCCGGACACGCGGACTACGTGAGTGCCAAGGCCTATGAGCGCGCGCTAGACCAACTGATCGCCGTGGATGTCGCGGGTGCGGCGCCGGAAGCCCCACCAAAGGCGCCGACCTGATTTTTCGGGGGATGGCCGCCGCCCCTGGCACGTGGAAGTCACGTCGCGGCCGGAACGTCACGAGGATATCCAACGCAATGGCTCGTCAGGGTCCATGATCGAGAGGATCTGGAGCGCGCGTCTAGGTTCGATAACAGTGCGTTCGGGAGATACAAAGGGACCGGTACTGCTGCCCCATCCACCAATATGGTCCTCATGCGTGAGCCGGTTCGTCTTCAACATATGAATCACGGTCGGCATCTCCGGCCTATCAAATGGTGGCGTGTCGGACTGCGCATACGTCAATTTGGACAGATCAGCATTTTTGAACGTGCGCAGAGCGGTCACAAGATCGGTATATGCCGCGTGACTCATTTCTTGTAGTAGGCGGCGCATGCCTCTAAAGAAAAAGTCCACTGGTCTCCCAGTCGCCGTGTACAGTCGCGTGATGCGCGCCAGCCCGACAACTGCGTCCTCGCTCAGCGCTTCGTCTAGTCCGCGCACCGCTTCGAGCACGGCGTTTTGAACCTCCACTTTATCGCCAATGGCCTGGAGTTTCGCCTCGACGCGGTCAGGGGGTTCGCCGTCTATCGCCTTCACATAGGCGAATACGAATTGCCGGTATCGCGCGCGGCCCCGCATGCTTCTCCACCGACTTACTTCGTCGAGCATGTGGTCGAAGGCCGCCGACAGTCCTGCGCCAACCATCGCGGCCGTCATGCCGTGTCCGTCAGCAGCGGCGGCACCGGCGGCCGACCCGGCAACCGACGCAATCAGCGTGCACACTCGGACCAAATCAATGCTCTCGTTGTCGTTCATTTCCCGGAAATTCCCTCGGCCCAGTCGGACGCCACCGGACTTGGCATTGGACGCGCCGTAACCAGCTTCCTCCCTTTGCGTGGCCAACGAAGTGCGATAGCGCTCAAATGCCGATTTTATCTCGTCTCGAAAGCGCGACACTCCGGTCGGCGCTTCGCGTTTCGACGTCACCTTTTCGAGTTGCAAGAGCGCTGCTTCAATCCGACGGATGTTCATACCGGTCGCCGACATGAATGTCGGATCGTCGCGCAACGCGTCTTCGCGGATGACTTGAACGCGCCGCTTTTCGATGCGAGTGCCATTTTTCGTCCGAGTGTAGGCACTCACGAAGCGCGGGCGCGGCTTTTGGACCGACCCGGGTGGCAATTGCACGGCCATATAGCGCACTGACTCGCGAACCGGCTTAGCTCGCCTCGACGTCTTCGTTGCGGCCTTCTTAGTCGGCGTCATTGTTTCGTCCTTTCGGGTCTCGCGTCCGCGCCGCCTTCGCCCGTCGAGTCCGTACCTTCGCCTTGCGCGGCGAGGGCTCGGGCGCAAGCCGGGGAGCAACAGGGGCGAGCGCTCGGCGCGTCAGGCGGCGCCGACGCGGTGACGGCAAGCCCGCACACGGCGCAAGGCTGGCCGGCCTCTACTGCCGCCGAGAACATCCGCACCGCCAGCTCGGCGACCGTGCGCGCCGGCGCTCGTCTTTCCTTCATCGCGCCCCGCTTCGGGCCGCTGCGCGCTCGATGACTTTCTTCCGCCGGCGGGCGGTGGCGAGTCTCCGGAGGTCGGAAGGACGGCCGCTTTTGGCGCGCACCGCCAGGGCGGGGAGGTCGTCTTGCAACGCTTTGCGCTCTGCCTCTCGATAGAGCTGCTCGAGTAGCTCGGGAGTCCATTTCTCGGACCGGAGATCGCCGAGGAGCTCTTGCAGCCCACTGGCGAGCGCCCTCAAATTCGACGCGAACGCTTCGAAGCTTACGTGGTCGGCCCGGCCATGAGGGTGCAAGCCAGTGGCGAAGCCTTCAAGCTCCCCCAGATGCCGCAGAAGCCGGCGATAGTGGACGCGCTTCCGCCGCTCGGCGTCGCTCGGCTTGGACTTGGCCGTGCTCCGCCCGTTGGCGGGCGCCTTCGGGGATGCGACGCGAGCCTGGGGCGCCGCGTCGCTGACTCGTCGGGGCCCCGGCGTTCGACTACCTTCGAGCATTGTCGTCTCCAAGTGACGTTGGAATGACCACGCCTCCGGCTGTTGATCGCAGCGCGGAGGCTTTCACTTTTACGCCCGGCCCGGCTCGTCCGGCAAGGAGCCGAATCAGCGCCGTTTTGACGTCAAGCTCGCTTGGTCTGCTCGAACACGTTGAGGACGCTTTCACGCTTGGGGAAGCCTTGCACCTCGCTAGAGACTAAGAGTCCAAAGGCATAGATGAAGGGCGCGTTTGTGAACGCGTTGCTTTCCTCGGGATCCTCCTCCAGTCGGATGCGCGACAGTCCGGGCCCGGGGCCGTGACCCACGACGCGGGAGAGAGACTCCGGCATGGCGTGAACGAGTGTGCTGAAATGGCGGTAGAGGACCGCGTACATTCCGCGAAGGCCGTAGACATTGGTCGAGAACACCTTGATCCGGTCGGCCCAGTATTTATCCGCCTCGTAAGCCATCCCTGCCACGCCTGGCCACTTGAGCGGAATCGAATCTCGCTTGGCTATGTACTCGGCTCTGCGCTCGGCTGTGAGCAGATTTCGGCCGAACCGTGTCATGTCGTTGTCGGCCTTGATCGCCTCGTCGAGCGCCTTGCGGACCCACTGCTGCATGTTGGTTTCCGGATCGATCGCGATCCAAGCGAAGATCGTCACATGCTCGTGAAGTATTCGCGCGAGCACCGCGGCGGCAGACTCGTGTCCGTCTGAAAGTTCCAGCATCGACTGTAACCATCGCGTGCAACGTGCGATGAAAGCCGGGCCCGTCACGGGCCAATCGTCATACTGGCGCGTGGATGGGACGTCCCGCGGATAGTATGGCGCGACGACGTCGATGAGGAGCGAGCACCGTTCCCGCGCTCTGGCGATCGACTCCCCCACTTTGCTCGTTACCATACGCCCTTGCGGGACATGGCCGCCGGCCGGACGCAAGGCCCAGGTGCATGGGTCACGCCGCGAGGCGCGGCGGCGGGAGGGGTAGGCACGCGCTTTGTTACGTAGCGCGGCGCCAGCGCGACATCTTCGAGATCCCGAGCTCGGCGAGCGTGGCCGCATCGCCCCGCGGTAACGTCGTGTTACCGCGGCGAAGGCTGCCCTTCGCCTTCGGTGCTTCGCGAAGGAGCTCGCCGAGCCGGTGCTCGGCGCGGAGCGCGATTCATCGCATCGCGAGAGCAAGGGCGGCGCGAGCCTCATCGACGGAGCGCACGATGTGCACCGCCGCGCCCGAACGGCGCGCAGGGCTTCGTGACCCTCTTCGGAGCGTCACGGCCCGCCCCTCCCCCCGCGCGCATTCCTACCGTCGCCTTCGCGGGCGCTTCGGCTTCGCGTCGTCGACAGGCGTCGAAGACACCGGGGCCCCACTTTCTTCGGAACGGGGCAAGGCGCGGCTATGCTCGATTGCATGGCATCGGGCGGGCGCTATCGGAAAGGCAGTCTTTTCTCGGCGGCTGCCTCGGGCGACGACCGAATCGCCGTTCTAGACCCCAATAAAGGCGACCCGGCAAACGCCTATCGGCATGGCTACTTCGAGGCGGCCCTCGCGCTCGTCCGCGAAGGGAATCGCGTTCCCACGGACACGGCCATCTATCCGATCGTCTTTCTGTTCCGCCACGCAGTCGAGCTCTCGCTGAAGGAGCTGATCGCGGGCCTGTGGAACATGGAACGGAAGGCGTTTCCGAAATTGAAGACCCATGATCTTGCGACGCTCTGGAAATTGCTAAGGCCCGAGCTGGACCAGTGGCTCGCAACCAATGCGGGGGAGACGATGCCGGATTCATCGGAAGTAGACGAGCTGATCGCGGATCTTGCAGCCTTCGATCCGGACGGCGTTCCATTTCGTTATCCGACCACGCCGAAGGGCCAAGATTGCCATCCGCCACTCTCGACGATCAATCTCGACACTCTCGCCCATTGGTTGTCCCGGGCCGAAGATTCATTTTGCGAATGGACGTTCCGGCTCCGTGAACAGACGGTGTTCCTCCGGCACGAGAGAGCGGTGCGCGCAGGGCGTAAGTAGCTTCAAGTCGGCGGTTGCGACTTCATTGCTTTCCGCGCGTCACATCGGACGGGGTCCGTCGCCGAACGCGACGCCAGGGCTGCACGCGCCTCAGCGACGGAACGCACGACGTGAACCGCCACACCGACGGCGCGCAGGGCTGCGTGGCACGCACTCTGTGCCTTCGTGAGCCGCGCTCCGCCCGTCTTTACTTCGAGAGCGACAAGCCGCCCGAGCGGCGCGACGACGGCCAGCAAATCGGGACCTCCGGGCGAGAGCCATCCATAAGGGACCACGGCCGCCTTGCCCGTGCGCTCGCTCACGTAACGCGCACGCCCCGACGCATTCGCGCCGAGGACGACGCCGGGGAGCGACCCAAGCTCGCCGAGGATGGCGTGCACGAGCGCAGAGTGCGCCGCTGACGAGCCGGCAAGACCCTCCGCTTTTCGGCGGGCGCGGTGCCCCCGATTCGTTGCAACCGAAAGTGCCACCCTGGACGTGTGCGCGACCGTATTCCCCAATGATTGTGCGGCGATGGCGGCGACACCGAACGTTGTGCGGGAACCGAGCCTGCTCGGCTTCGCCAAGACGACATTGCCTCGCGCTTCCGCGGTCTTATCGGCGGGCACGAACGGCGCCCCCGGAAGCGCGTCGTCCGAGCGTTTCATGCTGCTGCCTCGTTCCGTCGACGACGCGAGCGCCACAGAATGTTCTTGGCAATTGCCGGAATGCGCCATGAAGGGTACCGCCCCGAAGCCAGGAGCCGACGCTCAATCCCTCTCAGTGCAAGGGCATCCCTCTCGGCCTGAGGCCGTGCATCGAGACGCCGCAATTCTGCCCGCTCGACCCTTGTTGCGCGACGGGGAAGGCGCGCGCCGCCCGTGTTTACGCCACACCGCGGGCACGAACTCGCACGGTGGAAAATCGCAAGGCAGGATCCGCACCTCGCGAGGGGGGCCAGCGATGCCCCGACTCGGCGGACCGACCCGTCAAGCGCCCATTGCCGATCGTCCGTGACGAGTCCCAGCTCGATCGATGAACCGCCGAGGTCGAGGAACGTCGCGAGGCTCTTGCCCGTGCTTGGACTTGGGCGAAGAACGCGACCAGCTGCCTGAAGAAAAGGACCGACGGCGCTAAACGTGCGGGCCAGAATCGCCACCTCGATAGGGGGACAGTCAAAGCCTTGGGTGCAGACGTTGACGCTGCATAGGACCAGCGTCTCGGCGGTGACGAGGCGTGCGCGGACCGCCTCTCGAACATCACGGGGCGTGTCGCCGAGGATGCACTCGGCTGCCACCCCGGCCGCACGGAAAGTGCGGGTCACGTGTTCGGCGTGGGCAAGGTCGCGGGCGAACACAATGGCTCGCCGCCCAGGAGTCCAGCGCTGCCAGGCCTCGGCCGGCTCGCACGCGATCGTCCCTGGGTTTACGACGACCGGTGCGATCGTTTCGACCGGCACGAGGAAGCCATCTGCCTGAAGCCGCGCGATCGATGGGCCCTCGATGAGCACGGAAAAAAGCTCGCTCAACGGGCGCTCATCCGAACGCACCGGCGTTGCCGTCAAGCCCAATCGAAACGCGTTCGGGTAGCGTTCAAGTGTGGCGCGCACGGTCGCGGCGCACGCCATGTGCGCCTCATCGAGCACAACGAAGTCAGCGACAGGGTACGACCCCCGCGCGGAAATCGTGTCCAGCGAACCGAGTTGAATCGGCGCTTCCGAGTCGACGGCTCGCCCTGCCTGAACGAAACCGACGTGGAGGCCGGCGTCAGTAAGCCGCTTGTGCGTGTCCACCAAAATCACGTCGAGCTCTGCGAGAAACAAGCATCGCCTCCCGCGCTCGACGGACATGCGAAGAATTTCGGCCGCGATGCGCGTCTTCCCTGACCCCGTCGGGCAGACCATGAGGACCGATCTGGCCCCGTCGCGGTACTCAGCGCGCACGCGCTCGACTAACGCTATTTGGTAATCACGAAGTTGCATGGCACTCACGCGATCGGCTTGCGGGTTCCATCGGCCGCGCGCCCACCGCGCCCCGCACTTTCCGTACAATGAGACACGGTGGGGCGGGGCGCCGGGGCAAAGCCGGGGACCGAAGCCCGTGAAGAAACGGCCCCCCTCCGGGCGCGCGCGAACAGGAAGCGTGCGCGTCCCGACGTTGAAGGCTCACGAAACGTCGGCGAGACCCGAGTTGCCGTGAACCTTTCTCGCGTTCGCCGTCCTCAAACGCTCCGCCTGCGCCTTGACGCGTTTCGAGATCCAGAGCTCGGCGAGCGTCGGATTACGGTCGCGTTGTACCAGGCCTGAAACCCGGGTGAGAGGTACGTCGCGTAATCGAGCACAAGCTGCCAGTGCGCCCACGTTGAGGCGCCCTCGCCGTCGCGCGGGTTGCGCGGCTCATGCGTCACCACGCAGTGGGTGTTACCTACTCCCTCAAGATACTCGAGGAAAACGACCGTTTGCGGCAACCGAAGCCACTCGCCGGGCCGCTTGTCGGGATCGGAGCCGGCCAACTTCCACATGTCCGTCAGGCAGAACATCTCGCCTCCGATCCCGATCGGACTGTCGCGGGCCGTCTCGTCTTCGCCGTTCATTGCTCGCGAGCCCGGGTGCGCCTCCCCCCGTTGACGTCGGGATTCTTCTTCGTGCGCTCCGCGTAGTCGATCACGTACGAACGCCGCCATCCGCTGGCCGAGATCGAATTGATCTTGGTCGGTTGCTTGTGTGCGATTCATTTTTGAAGCTCCCTTCGTTCGCCTTTTGGGGTTGATTTGACGCAAAGTCTATTTGGCACTCACGCGCGGCAAAGAAGCGTCCGGCCGAAATCAGCCATTCGGCCGTGCACCCCCCCCCGCCCGCACTTTCCGCGAAGGTCAGCGCGGTGCGAGGCGAGGGGGGGGCGACTGCCGGGACCCGCGACCATGACGAGACGGGCCCCCCGCGGCGCGCGCCCGCAACGAAACGCGCGACGAAGTCTTTTACTCCCTTGCCCCTCTGCGCGGAGCAACGGATGGACGCGCCTCGGATGCCTCGCTCGGAGCGAGCAAGGCAGCGGGCGCCACAGGCGGCGGTGCGAGCCCCAGGGTGGCCCGCGTCGCCGCGGGTCTTTTGTAGCTAGCCATCGCAAGTGCCGTCTGCTCTCTTGCTTCGAGATCCTCAAGCGCGGCCGCCTCGAGCATCGTCCGCGTGTTTTTCACGCGGCCCAGTCGGGCGCGGTACGAATCGGCGTGAGGCGACGGCGGCGCCGCGCCGTGCGTCTCGAGAAAGCGGACGACGTCCGACACCGTTAGCCTGCTGACCGGCAGGCGCGCAGCGTTCAAATCCGCGACCACGATCCCTCTTGCCGCGAGCGCTTCGAGCGGCGGCATCAACGCGTGTATTTCGTCCAAGTCGCGAGTGTAAACGCCAATCGAGCGCAGCTCCGAGCTCGCGCGGTGACTGTCTGCCACGGCCTCTCGTATTTTGGTAACCGCTCGATCGACCGCCTCGTATGCCGCCAGGGCGACGCGCCAGGGATCGGCAATTGCGTTTGCAAGGGCGTCCGGAGTTGAGCGCTCGGAGAGCTCGGCCTTTTTCGCGTCGAGGGTTGCTGCGGAAAGTGCCGCATTGGCTCCTTCGACGGCCCGAGCCGCTTCGACCTGCTTCTTTTTTTCGGCTTCGAGGCGCACACCGGCAAGGCGAAGCGATCGCTCTGCGGAGTGCACGCCCGCGCCTTCGTCCGGGGCGCTCGCGTACTGCTCTTCCGCTTCGGCGAGTGCCGCGCTCGCCGCCGCGTGCGCCTCGCGCGCTTGTTCGTAAGCGGCAGTCGCAGCGGCCGCCGAAGCCCTCACGCTTTGGGCGACTGCGTGAATCGCATCAACCTGGCTTCGCTCCGGCGAGGACGGCGCCCCCTTGGCTCGGTTAGACGAGCTCATTTGGCCTTTGCCTTGGACGCCGGGGGCCAAACCCTTGCGCGTTCATTTGCGCTGCTCGCGAGAAAAGCCTGCGCCGCCGCTTTCGTGACGCCGACCGGAAAAACCCGAGTGCATCGAACCCAGTACGGTGCAGTCGGCCCGTCGGTCACGCCCATTCGGGCATTGACGTCTTCGTGCTCGGCCGCGGTCGAGATTTTGTCGAAGCCGGCCGCGCGCAGGCGACGTCTCGCGTCGTCGATGACCGACGCGCTTACTCGGACGGCGCCGCCATCGGCCTGGCGGACGAGTTCCATATCACGGTCGATTTGCTCGCGGGTCATTCGGGAGCCTCGTCACCCTTCTTTGTCGTTCGCAGAAACGATGGAAGCGGCGCATCGGTCGCGGGGCTGTTGCGTTTGGCCGCTCCGTCGTTGGCTTCCTTTACAATGCGCTGCGCAGTCTCATCAAAAACGTTGCCCGGCCCCGAGGGGCGAGTGATCTTCGGCAGATCGGGCGGTGGTAAAGCGGGTTTCGGGTCGGCCATTGAATCCTCACTCCGCCGCGCGATTGAGCCGGTTATCGGCTATCTCGGTGACGGCTTCTTTGATGAGAGTAGGACCGCGGGAGTCCACGCGCGTGGACTTCGACACCGGCCGCGCATTTTCCTGAATCCAAGCTTGCACGGGTATTCCGTAGAGCTCTTGTAACTTCACCGCGAGATACAGGCGGGGCTCGCGATTCCGGCCGGTGGCAAGCGCGCTAACGGCCGTTTTGCGCACACCGCAACGACGGGCGACCGCGGTGCCGGTCTGGCTCTGGAGCACGGCCAGCAACAGCGCGCGACCCCGCGAGTCGCTGGGGCCGGCGGTCATGGCGACCCACGCAAGGCGGCACGCTCGGCGTCGATGCGCCGGCAGTGGGCAAGCACGCTCGCGATGGCTCGGCGCTCTACGCGTGCCCAGCGCGGAAATTCCGCCGACTTTTCGAGCGCGCCCGGTCTGGCGCGGAGGGCCGCAACGGCTCCCCACGCGCGGCTAAGCAGCATCAAAATCAAGCGCCGGCGCAGCCAGGCCGCGCTCGAAGAGATCGGCGCTGCGAGAGAGTGCGACCGCGATTCGGTCGGGCATTCGGCGCGGCGTTTTCATCGCGTGACCCCGTCAAAGCGTGCCAGCTCGACGGCAATCGCGCGTTGCGCTTCTGGCCACGGGGCGCACGCGCGGGCAACCGCGTCGAGGACGCGGCGCACGGCTGGGTGCCTCACGACTTTGGCCTCGACCGTCGCGTCCGTCCGCCCCTCCAATCGAGCCAAAAGGCCAAGAGCGCTGACAGCACTCGCCTCCAATTTTGAGCGATCAAAAGTGGTGAGGCGGTCGTCGGCGCTCAAACGCACGAGGTGCCGGCGGACGAGGGCTTGCAGCTCACCGATCATCGCATCCGTCGTGCCCGGGGGGCAGGCCGCAGGGAGGTTGGGGGCGAGCGGGCGCGCTACGATCGTTTCCAGAGACGGCATCGCCGAGCCCCGCTTGCCGTGAGCGTGACGGCTCGGCGGCTGGCGGCTGGCGGGAGGCGGGACGCTCGCGGGCGCGTTGGCGGGCGTAGGCGGCGAGCCGTTCGCCTTCGTGGGCGTCACGGCGTGCGAGCGGTGGCGGTCGAGCGAGCTCCGGGACGTGCCATACCGCTCGGCCAGACCGCGGAGGCTTCCGCCCGCGAGGAGGGCGCAATCGACGCTCTCCCGGTCCGCTCGCGCGCAAAGGGTGCACTTGCTGGTCATGTCCCGCTCACGCTCCGCGTCCCGCGTCGTGTCCCGGGACAGTTTCGGCCGGAAAAATGGCCCGCGTCTGTCTCTCGCGTCCCGAAGGAGTCGGAGTGTCCAGCACTGTTGTAAGTGGGGGTAGGCGACCGCCGACACATCGCGACGTCGCCGTGCAGGGCCGGCCAGTGGTCGCCCAGGGGGGCGCTTGCACTCGTCGCTCGGTCCGCCCGGAGTGCCTTGCCTCCGCCGCAGAAGCGCCAAGCGTGCCCCGGGCACGTGGCCGGCACGTGTGACGCGTGGCTGCCCTGGCGCTTGCCCGGTCTCCGGACGGGTAACGGGCGGCCGCAACGCCAGTCCGGTTCCCGATACCCGACCCCTCTTAAGAGGGAGGGTCGGGTAGTCGGGTAATCCGGCAGCCGACCCGGTCGGGTGATGGTCGGGTGATGGTCGGGTGGTCCGGTAATGGCTCACGTACCCTCCGCGGGCGCGGCATGCGCAACGTAAAGCTGACGACCGCGACCCCTGCCGGTCGGCTTGCGCTCGACGACGTCGCCGGCAGCGAGCAGCGTGTTGACCGCCGCACGCACGGGCTGCATGCGCCCGCCGAGAAGCTCGCGCAGAGATTCGACGCCCGCGACGCCGGGGTTTTCGCGGATGCAGTCGCGGACGATTCGGACGAGCCTTGAAAACTTGGCCGCGTCACCTCCCGTCGTGGCCTGCAATTGCTCGCGGTCGACATGTACGACCCGAAGGCCGCCCCGAAGGTCGCCGTCGTCGGTAGCGACGTCGTCGATGCGAAGGCCGAAGTCCGCGATCGGTTCGCCGAGCTCGCGGTCTTTCTCGTGAGTGACACAAGTGACCGGCTCGCCTTTCTTCTTCGTGGCCACGAAGAGGGACTGAAATTCGTCGACGATTCCGCTCGAACCCCGAGACATGTCCTTACGCGTTCGCTCGCCTTCCGGCGCGGGCTTGCCCGCGTGGTGCAAGAGGACCACCGCGGCGTTGGTCGCGTCGGAGGCAGCCGAAAGGATGCCAATCAAGCTCCGCACTTGGCTCGAATTTTCGTCGACCCCCCCGATCATGACGCGAAGGGAATCGCACGTAACGAGTCGCACCCCTTCAAACGCTTGGCGGAAGTGCTCGAGCGCGCCTTCTGTCGTGAGGCGAAGATCGGGTAGGACTGAGACGCGTACCATCCGACTCGCAATGAGCTCGCGCAGCTCGGGTCCGGGATCCCAAACCCCCGCGCGAGGCGATGGATTCGCGCCTTTGTATGTCGCCGCCCCTGCTCGAAGTCGAGATGAAGCCAGGGACCGCGCTGGACGGACCATGTGCCCCATCAATCCCGCCCCGTCGCGACCGAAAGGCCCATCGAAAGAGCGACAATCGTCTTGCCGACAAATGCCTGCCCGACGAAGCCCGTCGGGGGCCCGGGGCATATGCCGAGCGCGGGGACGACGAGGTTTGCCGGTGATTCAGCGGCAAAGAACTCGTCTGCCGTCAGGCAACGAAGCGCCGCGGGCCGTGGGCCTGAGTCCGAATCGGCAACGTCGGGCGCGAGCGCCGCGCCGTTAGCCTTCGACAAGCCACGCGCAGCGGCGCCGAAATCGACGGGGGCCGTCGACATCACGCGGCACCTCGGCGCGCCCGCACCGCGTCGCGAATGGTCCGCACCCCCTCGTCCGCGCGACGCTCGCCGGCCGCAGCCGCGAACGCCGGGAGCAGCGCCGCATTGATCTCGCTCTCGGTGAGTCCGAGGCGCGCAAGCGTGAATGCCTCCTTCGAGAGCGTGTAGTGCCGAACGCCCGCGCCGGCCGAGCCGATCGCGTCGGCCGCGCGGCGAAGCGCCGCCCGCACATAGCGGTCCCGATGATCCGGGGCGACGGGCCGCGTCACTGGACGAGGTTGCGGTGGTGGCTGCGCTGCGAGCACCGCGCGAGCATCGAGGGGCGCGCCGCCGACAAGTCGAAAGCGGTAGCCCGCGCCGGGGCGCCGCACCGGAGCGTAAGACAATCGCGAGGCATCCTTAGCCCCCTCGTCAGCCGGCATTCCCGCCCGAGCGAGGGTCGCTCGCACGATCGTGTGAAGCGCCTCGTACGTCGCCGCGTCGATGGGCTCCGCCAGCGCCAGCACGATGCGACAGCGGGGCGCGTCGTTCGTCGAGCTGAACGTCTCGTGCGCGATCGCCGCGTACTTGGCGACGAGATCGGCCGCCTCGTCGACGTCGCCGTTTTCGTCGATGTCGACGACGAGCGCACCGATCGAAATCAGGCTCGCTTTGCGGCGGACGTTGTCCTGATAGAGCCCAGGCGACCATGCGCCCGCCGCGTCTTTCGAGTCATCGATTGAGTGTCGAGACAGGTAAGTGGCGAGGCCGGCCCATTCCATCGAGCACGGAGTGCCCACTTGCGGGCTCCTCGGAAATTGTGAGGGCGAGACGTAGAGCACGTCGAGCTCGCCCAGGTCGGCCGCGACGTTCATCGTGCACCCCGGCCGCGTTGCGCGGCGAGGCGAGCGGGCTCGCGCTCGGCGGCGCGCGCGATGATTGCGAACGCGCGGACGACGACCAGGTCGAGCCCCTCGGCGTCGGCGTGACCTCCGCGCGCCTCGACGCGCGCGATGAAGGCGCGCAACGCGCACCCGCGGGCGACGAGCGACGCGAAAGTTTCGCCGGTCACGATCCCACCCGACGCATCCCAAGCTCGGCGAGAATTTCGTCCGCGGTCTCGGCCCGCTCGCCTCCGTCGTCTGCCCGAGGTGCCGCCGTCAAGGCAGCAAGCCTGTCGATCGCAGCGACGACGTGCTCCATCCTCGCGATGACACGGTGCCCGACCCGCGCGTGTGGCACGCGCTCGCGGGAGAGAAACTCCCGAAAGTGCCGCGGCTCGATGCCGACGAGCAGAGGTGCAGTCAAATCGCTCACAAGCGCCGGCATCGCGGCCAGCGCTTCCGTCGCCCGCGCTCGGATGGGGCGACGACGATCAGCCATTGCCGTCCCCGTCGTCGCCGTGAGCGAGCGTGATGCCGAGGACGATGGCGGCTCGCTCGATTCGATCGCGGACGACGAGCGGTCGGATGGCGCGCGCGCCGCGGAGGATCGCGCGCTGAGCAGTCCGCGGATCGCAGGGGGTCTCAGCCGCCAGCCGCAGGACCAGGCGCCTCGCTTCGATCGTGTTCACGCTGTTCATCGCGGTGCACGATGTCTCTCGCCCAAACCGTGGGATCCGCGCGAACCGTTACGTACGTGTAGACAGTTTATTTCCCCTTTCGTGAGCTCCGGCGCGAGACCTCGACCCGAAGCCTCTTCGCGGCGCGCGCAACCTTGCGCGCCTTGTGCACGTCCTCCGACTCTTCCGGGGCGCGCTCACCCTCGCCGAAACCAAACGCGTTTACTTCCACGGCGAGCGTCGCCGCAGCGTGGACAGCGCCCCACCGACGCGCTCCGCCCTTCTTCGTGTCCATATCGACAATCGATTCAAGAACGGTCTTCATCTGTTCCACGTCGAGATTCCGGAATGCGGGGTCGAAGACGCTCGCAAGCCGATCCCGCCACATCCTCAGAAAGTACCCCAGTTGCCCGTCGTCCCTGAACGGTGTTCCCGGAGCGAGCGCGTTCGAGCGGACCTTCTTTGCGTAGTCTCGGATCGCCTCAACGTAACGGCTGCATGCGTCGGGCTTCGTCTCAGGAAGTCCAAGCAAATGACGTTTCGCTTCCCCCAGCCGGGCCAGCTCCACGCGACCGCCCGTCTCAAGAGCATCGACCATGCCCGCAAGCAGTTGCCTTGCGTCGTCGAGGTCCTCGTCTGAGACCCAATAGCCGCGCGCTCGGTTCAGCTCATTGTCGGCAGGCACGACCTCCCACGGAACCCTCGCGGCACGATCGAGCACTCTTGCCAGGAGCTCGCCCTCTTGACTGGCCACATAGCCGTCACCCGAGCCGGGCGACGGCTCGCACGGTCGATGCTCATCGGTCGGAGGCCGCTTGCCCTTGGAGCGCTTCTTTGCACCCTGCCGCTTCGGGCACACGACTCACCTCGTGTTTCCACCGCGCCTCGGGGCCTGGCAGCCCTGGGGCGCACTGTTTTGAACCTACCCCATCATTCTTGCGCGCGTCGATTCCGCGCTTGGCCCCCGCCGAACCGCGCCATCGCTTACGGGCTGCCGCGGCGAGGACCGAACGGGACCACGTTGCCGGCGCTCACCTGGCGCGCCGACTCGAGTTCCCGGCGCATAGCAGCCCGCTCGGTGACGAGGGCTGCCGCCGTGTCGGGGTCGTCGGTGCGCGCCAGCAGCCGGGTCAGGTTCGCGATTGCCAATTCCAGTGACACGGTACGCTCATTGGCCATCGATTGGACATCGGGGGCTGGAGCCCGCGCGATCTCGGGCGATTTCGTTTCCACGATCGGGCTTGTTTTCTAGGTCTCCCAAAAACGGCCCGCCTCCTTCACGATCTAATCCGTTGGCTGAAGGTTCGAGTCCTTCATGGCCCACCGCGCTCGTAGGCGCCCCTCACCTTGGCCACGCACCGGTGCCACCCCGTCCTCGAGTGCCGCGTGCCTCAGGGCTCAGTCGAGCTCGACCCCCGTGGCGTCGAGCTCCAGTCGAGCACTTGCGCGGTCGCTCGTCGTGGCTGACTCGTCGCACGCTCCGGCGGCCCCGCGAACCACTTTTGCTTGAACGCGTGCAATGTGCCCCGATGCCGTTTTGGGAACGAAAAATGTGTGACCGTGCATTCTGACATGGGCGTGTGCCGAGTCGTCTCGGATCTCCATCCAACACCCCATTTCCTGGCAGACGGCCGTGACCGTGCCAGTCGTGGCCACCACCTGATCCTCGTAGCGTCGCGATTCGTTCGCGAGGGACGCGAGCGGCAAGATTTTAGCGGTGATGCGCTCGCCAAGCACGAGAGTGCCCTTCGCCTCGGTCGTAGGCGCCGACGCGAGGTGCTCGATCGTCGGGCTGGCGCTGGCCGCCGCCGCCACGGCCGTGGGCTTCTCTGGCGCGCCTCGGGAGCAAGCGGCGAGGGCCGCGAGGAGCACGAGGGCTGAAGCGAGGCGGAGCGAACGCATGCACTCGTAAACGTAGCACGCGCTCGCAGCCGACTCCCCCACTCCCGATTCGCTGGCGAATCCGGGACGCCCCCCTCCTCGGACGTGCGCGGAGCCTCGACGAGAAGCGACCGACGCCATCGCGCCCAGGCAACGCGCGCCAAGCTGGATAACGCGTGCCTAAGTAACGCCCAGGAGCTTGTTCATCGAGGCTTCATCGGCCGGTGTGAACGGAAACTGGTCGAACTCCGCGCTCGTAACCCACCTAAAGGCGTTCACGTTCTTCGCCTCGAGCGCTCCGCTCGCGAGCGTGCATTCGTACAAGAAGAGGTCGACGACGTAATGATCGTACGGGTGGCTCACGAACGAGATCAGCTTCCCGACCTCGATGTTAGTATTGAGGCGGTGGCGCACTTCGCGCTTCAAGGCGTGAGCATCCGTCTCGCGATCCTCGACCCGTCCACCCGGAAACTCCCACAGAAGCGGAAGAACCGCCGTCGTCCGTCGCTGTGTAATCAGGTAGCGCCCGTCCTTCTCCAGGACGGCGGCGACGACTCGGATGGTCCGTTGGGCGCTCATCGACGCATCGCTCCCCAGCGTATCATGCGCGAGCGACACGTTTCTCAGAGGCTGACGCGAAAGAGCTGTTGACCCATGAGAAGCACGTCCCCTGAGCGGAGATCGGCCTCGCCGACGCGCTGGAACGTTCCGTTCGAGCTCCCGAGATCGGTCAGGAAAAGCTTCTGCCCGTCCCAAGACAGCCGGCAGTGGAGCCCCGAGACATAGCCGTCCTCCGGAAAGAGAATGTCTCCGCGCTCGCGGCCGAGGTGCACGCCGCTCTCCGGAACGGGAAACGCATTTCCCGTCTCGTCTCTGCCGATGACAAGAGCGATCCGTCCAATGTAGCCCTTGCTCGGTGCGCCAAGACGCTCGACGCCGTCGGCTGCGGGAGGTTGCGGCGCGAGTGGCTCGTACTTGATGATCTCCTGCCCAATGCGGAAAACGTCGTTGGGCCGGAGCTCGACGGGCAGGTCGCGAGCGAGCTTTTTGTAAACGCCGTTGAGCGACTTCTCGTCCTTGACCGCGGCCCTTCCGGGGCCAGTCGCGCGGAAAGTCGCATGAAGCGGAGAGAGATAGCTATCGCCGGCGAAGATCCCGCCCGTCTCCCGCCCGATGGTGCCCCCGCCAGCGGGCAGCTGATGCGTTCCCGCCTCGGTGCCGTCGGCGCGCAGCGCGGTGAGCACCATCGTGCCCGCGACTGGCTCTGCGACGGGCGCAGCCGGCTGGGCTACCGAGCGAGTCGACGCGCCCCCCAGGCGGTATCCACAGGAGCCGCAAAAGAGGTTCGACGGGGAGTTGATGTGGCCACATTGAGGGCACGCGACGGTGGCCGCGGGCGCAGCAGCCGTCGCGGCCGTGGGCGCCGTCGAAGCGGGCGCGGCGGGCGCGGGGCGCGGCGGGCGCGGGGCGCGGCAGGACGAGGAGAAGCCGCGCCCGGCGGCGAGATGGCCACCGTTCCCCCCAACCCTGCAGGCGGAGCGGCCGCAGCGGCCGCGACCGCGGGCTTCATCCCATGCGGCGGCGTCCGATTTGCGAAGGGCTTGGGCGCAACGTCACGCGGCAGCTCGGCGCCGCAGCCCAGACAAAACTTGTAGTGGTCTTGATTGTCCTTCGAGCACTTCGGACAGGTGATCACTTTCGCCTCCGCACACTTCTCTCAGAGTGACCGAGTATCTACGTCGTAGCCGGGTGGTCAAGCGAACTACGCCAATCGCGCCCGCCGCTCTTCGCGGTCAGACGGTCTCGCGTTCGTACGCCTTCGCGCGGACCGTAACGTGACGTATCCTCGCGCCCATGCCGAGCCCCGCGTTCCCCGAGATCCAAGTCCCCGGCAAGGGTCAGCTTTATGCGCGATTCGTCACGTCGCTCGGCAACATCGTCTTACGGCTCGAAGAGCACCGCGCCCCGAAGACGGTCAAAAATTTCGTCGGACTAGCGACCGGCACCCAGGAGTGGGTCCATCCGCGCTCGGGAAAGTCGCAAACGGGCGTCGCCTACTACGATGGCACTATCTTCCACCGTGTCATACCAAACTTCATGATCCAGGCGGGCGACCCCCTCGGTCAGGGCACCGGCGGCCCCGGGTACCGTTTCGAGGACGAGTTCCACCCCGAGCTCCGCCATTCCGGCCCGGGCGTTCTCTCGATGGCGAACTCGGGCCCGGGGACCAACGGCTCGCAGTTCTTCATCACCGAAGGGCCGACGCCGCACCTCGACAACCGACATTCGATCTTCGGTCAGACGCTGGCCGGGCTCGACGTGGTGCGGGCCATCGCCCGCGTGCCGACGGCAGGGCGCGACAAGCCGGCCAAGGACGTCGTCATTGAGCGGGTCGAGGTTTTTCGGAGCGAGTCGCCGCCGACCGAGTGATCCGCGGTCGTTTTGGGCAACGACCTTCCTCGTGGCGGCGAGCGTAGCCGAGCGGTCGTTCGCTCGCCCCGAGCCGCGTCGATCACGGCAACACCTGCACGACGGTCGCGGTGGTCAACGGTTTGAAGCCGAGAAGTCGACCCATCGCGCGACGCACGGCCGTTCTGGCCGCCTCGGCGACCGCCGGATGGTCAACCATCCCGGCCGCGGATTTCTCGAAGAGCTCATCGACCGCCGCTACTGCCTCGCGCCGCGCCGCAGCCAAGACTTCTGCGTCCAGCGTTTCGTCGACCACCCCGCGCGTCGCGAGCGTCACGTCCCCGTCACGTCGCCCGTGCGCATCCACCCGGATCGTCAGGTGCGCCGTTCCATTGGCTGCAAGCAACGCGCGCTCGCGCAGAACCAGCGGCGGAAGGGGGCGCCGAGCGAAGACGTGGACGCGCCCCGCCGGAACGCGCCCCGCAAGCCTAAGTGCTCCGACTCCGGGCGATTCGCCCGCGCCCGTGGAGTCGAGCTCTCCGACGTCGCCATTTTCCAAGACGGAGACTTCGCGCACGCCGAGCTCGCGAGCGAGCGCTGCATGGCGCTGCAGATGATGCAACGTGCCGTGCACCGGCACGAAAGCAATTGGTCGCACCATCTCGATCATTCGTTTCTGCTCCTGGCGATGAGCGTGTCCGCTGACGTGTACACCCTTGTCGGACCACCAGGTTCGCAGCTCGACGCCTCGGCGGAGCAAGTCGTTCATCACGCGCATGGCATCGCGCTCATTACCCGGGATGACGCGGCTCGACATGACGACCGTGTCGCCCGCAGCCAGGTCGAGGGCAGGGTGCTCGCCGCGCGCGAGGCGCGCCAATGCGGCGCCCTCTTCTCCTTGCGTCCCCGTCGCGATCCCGAGGAGACGTCGGCGCGGCAGCTCGCGCGCTCGGTCGAGAGGCCAGACGAGATCGCTGGGCCAATCGAGGTAAGGGGAGCCGGCGTGCCCGCCCGTCGTCCGGGCCGTCGACCTCGCGACGCGCGCGTGGGTATTGACGCTTCTGCCGAGTGCAACGACTTTTCGTCCGTGGCGCCGGGCGATGTCACCCAAAATGCGGAGTCTGTGCACGTTCGACGCGAAGACGCCGACGATCACCGCTTGCTGCGCCGCGCCCACGATCTCGTCGAGCGCCCGCCCGACGGCCTCTTCGCTCCCAGTCGGCCCGGCCGCGTCGATGTTCGTGGAATCGCTGAAGAGCAGCCGGACACCTTCGCGCGCAAGCTCTTCGAAGCGCGCGACGTCGAATGTCTCGCCGTCAGGCGGTGAGTCGTCGAACTTGAAGTCGCCCGTATGCACGACGACGCCGGCATCGGTCCTTATGGCGAGGGCGGTCGCGTCCGCGATCGAATGCGTGACGCGGATGGGCTCCACCTCGAACGAGCCGACACGAATGTGCTCCCGAGGCCTCACCTCGTGGAGCGCAGCATGCTTCAGAATCTCGTGCTCCGCGGCGCGTTCGCGAACGAGCTTCAAGGCGTACTGCGGTCCAAATACCGGGACGTCGAACCGCCTGAGGAAGTATGGAATCGCGCCGATGTGATCCTCGTGGCCGTGGGTAACGAAAAGCCCGGCGATCCGATAAGCCTCCAGCGCATCGAAGCGCGGGTGCACGACGTCTACGCCTAGCCCGCGGCCGTCGAAGGTGACTCCGCAATCGATGACGAGCACCTCACCGTGTTGCTCCAGCGCCAGGCAATTCATGCCGATCTCGCCGAGACCGCCGAGAGGAAAAAGCCGGAGCGAGCTCATAAGCCGTGGCGTCGAGGCTTATCACGGACGGACCGTCTGTGACCGGCCGAGGTAGGGGTCGTCAGAAGGGACTGCTGCCCGAAAGGCCAAGGTCCGCCGGGGATTCTATTTGGCTCCTCGCGTGCTATGTCGCGCCTCGTCCTTGATGTCGACGCTCGGCGACAAGCGCTTCGTAGTCGTCACCGGCAAAGGGGGAGTGGGCAAGACGACGCTTTGTGCGGCCGAGGCCCTGGCGCTTGCCGCTCAGGGAAAGCGCGTGCTGGTGGCGATGTGCAATGCCAAAGAGCGCCTGAGCGTCATGCTGGGCGCGCCTCCGGTCGGTCCGGAGGTCGCCCTCGTCGCCGACAACGTCTGGGCCGTGAACATGCAGCCCGATCGAGCGCTCGAGGAGTACGGCGTGCTCGTGCTTCGCAGCCGCGCCCTCTACAAAACGCTCTTCGACAATCGGTACGTGCGAACCTTTCTTCGCGCCGTGCCGGGAATGCAAGAATGGTCGATGCTGGGCAAGGCTTGGTGGCACACTACCGAGACGCTCTCCAGCGGATCGTTCAAATACGACGTCGTCATTCTGGACGCTCCGGCGACCGGTCACGGTCTGGACATGCTGCGCGTACCCAAGGTCATCCTCGACGTGGTGCCTCCGGGCCTGCTGCGGCGCGACGCCGAGCGCGCATGGGCGCTCTTTCAGGACCCGCGAACCTGCGCCATCGTCCTCGTGACGCTGCCCGAGGAGATGCCCACGAGTGAGACCATCGAGCTCGCGCGCTCGCTCCATCAAATGGGGCTTCCGATTGGGCGTGTCGTGGTCAACGGCGTCTTGCCCCCACTCTTTTCGAACGAGGACCGCGCGGTCCTCGAAGGGCTGCCTCCAATCGAGGTTCATGACGCCGGCGACGCCGCGATCGCCGCAGCACGCGATCGGGCCACGCGCGAAAGCTTGCAGGCCGAAAGCCTTCGCCGCCTCGCACGTGAGCTCACGGCACCTCTTGCTTACCTACCCCTCCTGATGCAGGACGCCGCGCGCCCTGAGGCGATCCGCGATCTGGCAAAGCTCGTCTGAAACCCCCGTTGGGACGTTGTTGCCTATGACATCCCGTTCCGACATACGTGAACGTGCGGAGCCGTTGGCCCTGAAACACCGGCAAACACGAGCACGTCGGCGGTGGCCCAGCCGTTGCGAGGAGGCCGGCCTTCGATGAAGACTGTCGTCGCTCTCGCGGTCCTACCTTGCGCTTTGCTGGCCCAACTGGTTTCCGTGGCCGTCGCGGTGGCCGAGGAGCCGCGTCCGCCGCCCGCGGGAGCCGGCCCGCCACAGGCGAGCCTCGTGTCCGTGCCACCTTGTCGGCTCGCCGAGCACGCAGGAATCGACGACGCCGATGCCTCCACCGCGGCGCAGCTCGTGTGCGCCGATCTCGTCCACGCTGGGGCGCCCCTCGACGGACATTATCGGGTCTCCTTGGGCAGACTGGGCTCCATCGTCATCTTGTCGGTCGCGCGGGAGGGTGACTCGCTCGGGAGCACCGTCGATTCACGCGAGATGCGCCTGCAGGGGATCGAAGAAGTCAGCGTTGCCGCTCCACGTATTGCCGAATCGATCGTGAACGGCACTCCGCTTCACGACACCGAAAAGGTCGACAACTTGGTCGGCGACGAAACACGGCAACCGAAGAGCAAAGCCGGCAAAACCCATTTCGCCATCGGCCTGCTCGGCATGCTGCCTCCACTCGACCGCGGGCTGGGCCCGGCCGCGGGAGGAGTACTGGACGTCCACTACGAGACGGGGTCGTTCGAGGTCGGTGCCAGCATGCGCTTCGGTGGCGGCTCCTTCGACGACACCTCTCCAAAAATCGCCTTCTTCCTGGCCGGTGTCGGCGGTCGTTACTTCGTCAGCGAGAACGATACGAGCCCGTACGTCGGCGGAGGGTTGACGGGCGGGCATCTCGATCTGAGCCTGCCGAGCGCGACACCCGGCGAGCAGTTCTCGGGCAACAACTCGGGTCTCGGGGCTTACGTCGACGCGGGTGTGCAGATCCTGCGGACCAATCACGCCCACTTGGCGCTCGGCGCCCGGCTGGACTTGCCCTTCTATGCCCTGAACGATGGCTCCGTCGGCACCCCGACAATCGGCAGCGGCACATTGGCTGCCAAGACGACGGCGAGGTCGATTTACTACGCCCCGCTCTCCATCGAGATGCGATTGACCTTCTGACCCCCCCCCGAGGAACCCCCGCAAGCCGCCCAGCCGGCGTCGTTCCTCGGTGGTGCATGCCCGCGCTGTCTTGCGCGGCGCGCGGTTGACTCGTCCGTGCGCCCTCGCAGCGCCGGCTAGACCTTCATCAGATTTTCGCTGGCAAAAGCCCAGTTGGCGAGATGCTTCAGGAACGTCTCGATGTACTTGGGCCGCGCATTGCGATAATCGATGTAATACGCGTGCTCCCACACGTCGATCGTGAGGAGCGCCTTCTGCCCGTGCTTCATCGGAAGATCGGCGTTGGCGGTCTTGGTGACGGCGAGCTTCTTGTCCTTGCCGAGAACGAGCCACGCCCAACCCGAGCCGAATTGCGTCGTTGCCGCGGCTGAGAATTCCTCGGCGAGCTTCTCGAACGAACCGAAATCGCGCTTGATGGCGTCGGCGAGATCTCCCGTAGGCGCGCTGCCGCCGCCCGGCTTCATGCTGTTCCAATAGAAGGTATGGTTCCAGATCTGGGCCGCGTTGTTGAACACGGGCCCTTCGCTGGCCATGATCACTTCCTCGAGGCTCCGATTTGCCTCTGGCTTGCCTTCGACCAATTTGTTGAGGTTGGTGACGTAGGCTTGGTGGTGCTTGCCGTGATGGTACTCCAGCGTCTCCGCGCTGACGTGCGGCGCGAGGGCGTTCTTGTCGTACGGAAGCGGCGGAAGGGTAAATGCCATGGCGTGTCTCCTTCGTGCGATGTTGCGTCGTTGGCCGAGGAATGCGCGTTCTTGGCGTCCGCGTCAACCGTCGCGAGGTTCGCTCTCGTTGCCGTGAGGCCGCGACCGTCTCACCCCGCGCCGGCTGCGCGGTGAGCTCGCCTGCCGAGGTTGGTTCGAATCAGCGTTCGTCGGCCAGCGCACGTCGGACGAGAAGCTTCTCGATGAGATCCTTCGAGTACCCCGATAGCTCGCGAAAGACGACGCCCATTCCGGGCGGCTCCGTCTCGACACGGACGACCTCGCCGATCCCTTCGATCGTCTCGATGTCCTCCATGATCACCGTGAACCGCAGGTTGACGGCGGTACCGATCGCGAGCGGCGTTTGCGATTTGATGAAGACGCCCGTGCGCGAGATGTTCGTGACGTACTCCTGGATGAAGGCGTCGAACGACTCGAACTCCTTGTTGATGGTCACGCGCTCGCCGGCGCGCTTATCCATATCGCTCATCGGCTCCCCGTCATTTGCCGGAAAGGTCGAACTGTTCGAGGTGGTACTCCGTGCGCGAGTTGACCTGGATGCGACGCATGTAGCGGCTCTCGGCGTCCTGGAGGACGCTCTTCTCGCTCCCCGTCAGCAAGTCGCCGACGGCGGGATGACAGTTGACGACGACCGTGTAGCCCGGAAGGTCGTTCCGCTTTCTTCGAATCTCTCGCATGATTTCGTACGCAATCGTCTCCTTCGATTGCAGCTGGCCCGTGCCGTCGCAATAGAAACACGGCTCGTGCAGAAGGCGGCCCAGGCTCTCGCGCGTGCGCTTGCGCGTCATCTCGATGAGGCCGAGCTCCGAGATGCGATTCAGCGTCGTCTTGGCCTTGTCTCGCTGGAGCAACTCCTCGAGCGTCTGACGGACCTTCTCGCGGTTGGAGGGCTTCTCCATGTCGATGAGGTCGAGGATGATGAGCCCGCCGATGTTGCGGAACCGCAGCTGGTAGGCAATTTCCTGGACGGCCTCGAGGTTCGTCTTGAGGATGGTCTCCTCCATGTCCTTCGAGCCCTTGCCCACGAATCGGCCCGTGTTGACGTCGATGGCCGTCAGCGCTTCGGCCTCGTCGAGGATGAGGTATCCGCCGCTCGGCAAGGGCACCTTGCGCGACAGCGCCCGAGCGATCTCGTCTTCGATGCCGTAAGCGTCGAAGATCGGCTCATCTTCGTTGAAGTAAATGACGTCCTTCAGCCGCTCCGGGACGAACATCTCCACGAAGCGACACAGTCGATCGTACTGGCCGCGGTCGTCGATGACGATCTCGTCGACCTCGTCCGTGAAGAGATCGCGCGCCGTCTTCAGCACGATGTCGAGCTCGCTCTGAAGCACCTTCGGTGCCTTGGCCCCCTCGCGGTTCTTCGCGACCTCGCCCCAAAGACGAACGAGGTAGCCGACGTCTTGTTTGAGCTGCTTCTTCGTCAGTCCTTCGGCCACCGTGCGGACGATGAGCCCGCCACTCGGCGGCTTCATTCCGTCGATCGCCTCGCGAAGTCGTGACCGCTCCTTGTCGCTGCCGATGCGCTTGCTCACGCCGACGTGCTCGAGCGTCGGCAAGTACACGACGTACCGTCCGGGAAGCGAGATGTGGCTGGAGCAGCGCGCGCCCTTGGTGCCGATCGGCTCCTTGGTGATCTGAACGATGATCTCCTGTCCTTCTTTGACCACATCGCGGATGGGCGTCGACTTGGACAAGCGGCCTTGCCCGCTGCTCGTGCGCGGCCGAGGCTCTCGGTTCGTGGCCTGGCTCGGGCCTTGTGCCTGTTCGCCTTGGCGGCCGCGACCTCCTCCGCGGCCGCGGTCGCGACCGCGGCCACGGCGTCGGCGATCGCCCCCCCCCCGGCCGTCGCGCGCTGGGTCGAGAGAAGGCGCAGGAGCGCGCGGCGTCGGTGCGCCTGGCTCGCTTATCGTGAAACCGGGCAGATCCGGATTGTCGAGCAGGTCGTCGATGGGATCGGGCAACGGAGGGGGCGGCTCGCTGTCGGGATCCTCGACGAGGCGTGTCGTCGGCGCTCCATGCATGCCGCCTTCGCCGGCGCTTTCTTCTTCGGCCACCACGCCGTCTTCGTCGACCACCTCCCCGGGGGTCTCGCCTTCCGCCGGCTCATGGCCGCCGTCGTCGCCGGTCGCGCTCGCCAAAAGCTCGGCAGAACGGGCGGCGGGTGGAGCCCCCTTCGTCGGCGCTCGAGCCGGGTCAACGGCTTCTTCGGCAGCCTCTTCCGCGTTGGCGACCTCTTCCTCCACTGCTTCGGCTGCCGCGACCTCGGCCTCTTCGGCGTCGGGGACATCCACGGCGGGGCCGGCGGCTCCGAGCGCGTGCTTGCGGCCGCCCGCGAGGTACGCCTCGAAATCGTCGGGTCGAATCAGGTCCTCAACGTGGAGAAAGGCCGCCCGCTCCAGGCCGATATCGACGAAGGCGGCTTGTAGCCCCGGGAGCACGCGGGTGACCTTGCCTAGGTAGATGTCTCCGACCGTACCGCCCCTGGGCTGCGAGCCGCGGCGCTCGATGTGGAGCTCGGCGATGATGCCGTTCTCGATGAGCGCGACACGCGTCTCGGTGATGTCGCAAGAGATGACGAGGATGTTCTTGGCCATTCGGAAGGGAGCTTTCCCGCCCGAGGGTACGGATCGCACGTGTGCAGCTCGAAGCGCGCTCGGTCGTGACGACTAGGGTCACCAGACGGTCGCGCCCACGAGCCTGAACGGAGCAACTGGTTGCCTCGGGTTTGCGCCGGACCAATGGATCGCCACCCGTTCGGGTCACGTAGGCCACAGCGGCTAAGGGGTGAGAGCAGAGACCGCGCGCCCGAATGAGCGGCAGCGGCAAAACCTTGGGACGAGCCCCCAGCAGAGCAGGAGCACGTTCCTCATCAAAGCTTTAGCGGAAGGCCGCCCCCTTAGCCAGCGCCATGAACGCGAGCGCCGACCACGCTGCAGAGCCGGCACGGCAAAACACGGCCGGCAACCCCCGCCACCTCGCCAGAGCCAGCGAAAAGGGAAAAGGCCCTGCCACACGCTTCCACGCTACCGTTGCTCCCTTCCGGGCCTGGCGGGGTTCACGCTTCTGCGTCGGCAGGGCCGCACGCGCCTCGAAGGGGCGACCGCGCCTGTCTAGCCCCGGCGCGGCAGCCCGTCGAGCGAAAAATCGAGTCGTTCCGTCGTGGGCGATCGCGCCGGGCTTCCCGAGCAGCGCTCGTCCCGTCTACGGTGGGCGTGCCGCGCCGGGCGCCGATCGCCCGGACCGAGCCGGTCAGGCGGACGGAGTCACTCGAGCACGCGAGAAAGATCGGCGCCTTGAGCCCAGTCACTGAAATTCGGCTGCTCGTCGGACGTGAGCTCCGCCGCAGCCTGCGCAGCGTCAAAGGAATGGCCCTGGGTGCATTGACGCTCCTCGGGGCTTTCGTGACGTCGCTCGTCTGCGTTTGGTTGGAAGGACTGAACCGGGCCAGCCTTGGCGCGTCGTCCACCCATTCGTTCGTCGAGCTGAAGCGAGCGCTCATCGAGAAGGCGACGGGCGACGCGTCCCTCGCGTCTTACGCGGCAAGTATCCCTTGGTCGCTCCTGGCCTTCTTGAAGGTCACGATATGGTTCGGCCCGCTCCTCGTTGCGCTCCTCGGCTTCGACGGCGTGTCGAGCGAGCTCCAGCACAAGAGCGTTCGCTACTGGGCGGTGCGCTGCCGTCGATCGTCCTATTTCGTCGCCAAGGCCCTGGGGCTCTGGGCGCTCGTCGGCCTCATCACGCTCGCGATGAACATGCTCGCAGGGGCGGTGGCGTTCGCGCGCGATTACGTGACGGTCGGAGAGTTGCTGGGCTGGGGGCTCCGCTTCTGGCTCGTCGCGTTCCTCATTGCAGGCGCCTGGGCAGCGATCGCCACGTTCATCAGCTCCTGCTTCAAGACGCCGATTTCCGCTCTGTTGACGACCGTCGCCGTGTTCTTCGTCATATGGCTCTTCGGGCTGGGCGGATTCGTCGCGCGCCAGTCGGGCGCGTACCAGGACGACGTCGTCAAAAGGATGGCGTGGTACGAGTACTTCAACCCGAACTCGTACGACACGCTCCTGCTCGCTCCGGAGATGACGAAGGTGCTCACCGCGTTCGCCATTCTCATCGGCTTCATCGCGCTCATGTTGGCCTCGGGGTCGCTCCTGCTCCAGCGGAGGGACCTTTGAGGGCCCCCGAAGAGGGCACCGCGGTCGGCCCGAGCGCGGACGAGCCGCCGACGAAGAAGGCTCGCATCGACGCGGAGCCCGCCGTCCGTTTGCAACGATTGACGAAGCGCTTCGGACCCAAGACGGCCGTCGACGACGTGTCGTTCGTCATCGAGCTCGGGGCCGTCTTTGGCCTCATTGGTCCGAATGGGGCCGGCAAGACGACGATATTCTCGATGATGGCAGGCTATCTCCGCCCGACCGAGGGAGCGCTCGAAGTGCTCGGCTTGCCGCAGACTTCCGTCGACGACCTGCGATCGCGCGTCGGCGTCTTGCCGCAGGACGCGATGCTGCCGGCAGGTGACCGGGTCGGCGAGTTTCTCGTGCACTTGGCGCGCTTGCAGGACATTCCAGCCGAGAAGGCGGTCGACGCAGCCCGACGGGCGCTGGCCGAAGTGGACGGGACTGCTTGGTGGAGGCAGCGCTGCGCGGGCCTTTCTCACGGGATGGCCAAGCGCGTTGCGCTGGCGCAGGCCTTCTTGGGCGAGCCCGACCTCGTGCTCTTGGACGAGCCGACCGCAGGTCTCGACCCGCGGATCGCGTGGGAGATGCGTCAGCTCATCAAGGCAAAAAAGGGGCGCGCCACGATCGTCATTTCCAGTCACAACCTGCAGGAGGTCGAGGAGATTTGCGATGGCGCAATCGTCTTGGATCGCGGCCGTGTCGTCGCGACGGGGACGATGACGGAGCTCACGTCGGCCAACGAAGAAGTGCGCGTGAAGGTCGCGGCGGGGACCCGGCGGGGTAGCACCCCCGGCGCCGTGCCCGTTCAGGAGCTTCGTGATCTCGCCACCGTGAAGGCCGTAGACTTCGACGACGAGCGCCTCGAGATTGCGGTCTTCTTCGAGCGTGGCCGGGCCGACGCCGAGACTGTCATCGGACAGGTTCTCTCGGTGTTGCTGCAACATCAAGTGCGCATCAGCGGAGTGGCCAAAGGGCGGGGCCTCGAGCAGCGCGTGATGGATCTGACCTGAAGAGCGGCCCGCACGCGCTTCGGGCCTCTGCTAGGGCCGGCAAGGAGCCGGCGCCATCCCGGCCACGCTCGTTCCGCCTCCCATGGCCGAGCCGGCGTCGACGGTAGGACCCCTGGGTGGCCGCCGTTGAGCCGCCGCCGCTGGATTGGCACCCGCCTCCCCGACGCCCGCGCCTCCAGGCGCACCGTCACCGCCCCTTCTTCGGCCACGCCGCCCTCGTCGGTCGGCGGCGCCCCGAACGCAGCCAGCCGGGAGAGCGTTCCGTCGAGCTCGTCGAGGTCGACCGCCCCGGCGATACCCGGGACCGACCCCCTGTCCGAGTATTGCCAGAACGCCCAGCGTGGCCAGCCGGCCGGCATCACCGGACAGCGGACAGCCCAGTTGGCCACCCACAGGGCGTAGGCCCCGAACTCCACCCCGATGAGCGCCGAGGTGTCGGAGTTCGTGTAGATGATCGGCGTCTTTCCGGTCGCCCGTGCAATGGCGCCGAGCCACGTTGCCATGTTGGCTCGGACCACCGCCGCCGACTGTCCGTCGGCGGTTTCGATGTCCATGACGATCGGCAGATCGGCCCCGGACAGTCCGCCCGCGTCGCGCAGACTTGCAGCGACGAGGTCAGCCTCGCCGACGGGATCTTGGCCCGCGCGGAAGTATTGGTACGCGCCGCGCACGACGCCCGCAGCCTTCATTCCTTGCCAGTTGTGCGCGAACTCCGAGTCGACGAAGCCGACCCCGTCGCTGACGCGGGCAAAAGCGAAATCCCTGCCGGCCGATTTGACCTGGGGCCAGGCGATCGTCCCTTGGTAGACCGAAACATCGATGCCTTGCACGACAGCGCTCCCCGGGCACGCCTGGAGCCCGGCCGCCATTTGCGAG
This sequence comes from uncultured delta proteobacterium, assembly GCA_963787925.1. Lineage (GTDB taxonomy): Bacteria > Myxococcota_A > Polyangia > Polyangiales > Polyangiaceae > Palsa-1150. The sequence goes on along the minus strand of CAWBEN010000006.1, from coordinate 39,229 downwards.
CACCCCTTTGGTTCAGGCTCGTTCGCGCCCCCCGCGCAATCCGCTTGGCTGAAGGCCGAGAGGACGGCCGGCCCCAGCAGCGATGCGTGTTTCAGCTTCACCCCCGCCGGTCATGCATTTTCCATCCCCGCCGCCCCGTCGTACGCTGCCTACGGTCCTATGAGGAAAATCATCCTCGGTGACAACGCCGACGTTCTTCCGGCGCTCCCCGAAAAGTTCGCTCGTCTGGTCTACATCGATCCGCCGTTCAACACCGGCATCGTCCAGAAGCGCGAACGCATGCGCGTCACCGCCACCGACGGGCCGGGGGACCGCGGAGGCTTCGGCGCCAAGCGCTATGACGTTCGCGGCGTGGCGAGCAGCTCCTTCGACGACGATTTCGACGATTTCGAAGCGTTTCTGATGCCTCGCATCGAATCGGGTCTTCGATGCCTCGCGGCGGACGGGTCGCTCTTCGTGCACCTCGACTACCGGGAGGTTCACTACATCAAGGTGCGGCTCGATCGGCTCTTGAGCCGCCAATGCTTCAAGAGCGAGATCATCTGGGCGTACGACTACGGCGGCCGCTCGAAGAACCGATGGCCCGCCAAGCACGACACGCTCCTTTGGTATGCGCTCGACCCAGACAATTACGTCTTCAATTTCGACGAGATGGATCGGCTGCCGTACATGGCGCCCAACCTCGTGTCGAACGAGAAGGCGGAGCGAGGAAAGACTCCGACCGACGTCTGGTGGCACACGATTGTTCCCACCAACGGGAAGGAAAAGACCGGCTACCCCACCCAGAAGCCTCTCGGAATCATGAACCGCATCATCAAAGTCCATTCCTCGCCGGGCGACGTCGTGCTCGATTTTTTCGGAGGGAGCGGGACTACCGGCGAGGCGGCCGCGCGGCACGGAAGGGGCTTCGTCCTCGTGGACAACAATCCCGCGGCCGTGTCGATTGCCGCGGCGCGGCTGGCTCCCTTCGCTCCGGAGTGCGTCGGCTTCGTTGCTCCGGCGGCGGTCCGCGCATCGCCGGGCTCCGTCCCCGGCTCACCGTCCGACTGACGGAAGGAGCGACGCAGGAATCGGCCACGGCTCGCGTCGCCAGGACCAATCGCGGCCAGCGCATACGCGCGCGATCTGCGCCGCGGTGGTGGGGGCGTTCGTCGGGACGAGGCCGAGGCCGTGCGCCAGCTCGCCGACAATCGCCGGCGCCGAAACGCCTGCGGCGCGCAGCTCCCGCACCGAGGCCATCGGCGTGCGCTTTTCGACGCGCGCGCCGTCCGGGTCGACGACGAGCGAAACGTGGGCGTATCGCGGCGCGTCGGCGCCCAATGCCTTCGCGAGCCAGATCTGCCGCGGGGTCGACGCGGTCAGATCGGCGCCGCGAACGACGTCCGTGATCCGCATGCCGAGGTCGTCCACGACCACCGCGAGCTGGTAGGCGAACAGCCCGTCGGCCCGGCGCAAGACGAAGTCACCCACTTCGCGCGCCAAGCGTTGCGCGACGGGGCCGACGACGGCGTCCTCGTAAGCGACGACCTCGTCGGGTACGCGGACCCGCAGCGCCGGAGGGCGCCTCATCGCCCGGCTCGGATCGCGTTGCCTGCAGGTGCCAGGATAGACGGACTCCTCACCCGCGTGCGGTGCGCTCGCGACCCGCGCGATCTCGGCGCGCGAGCAGTCGCAGGGGTAGACCAGACCGAGCGCCGCCAGCCTCGCCAGCGCATCGTCGTAGTACGGAGAGCGCTCGCTCTGAAGGTGCGGGCCCTCGTCCCAGTCGAGGCCGAGCCAAAGCAGGTCGCGTTCGATCTCTTCCTGCGCCCCGGGCACGATGCGCGGACGATCGATGTCCTCGAACCGCAGGACGAACGCGCCGCCTCGGCTGCGCGCCATCGCCCAGGAGGCAAGCGCGGTCCAGGCGCCGCCGACGTGCAAATCTCCCGTGGGCGACGGCGCAAAGCGGGTTCGTATCGTCACGCGGTCACGCGCGCCACCCCTTGCTCAGGGCACGAGAGCGGCGGCCCCCAGAAGCCAGAGAAGGAGCGCCTTTTGAACGTGCAGCCTGTTCTCGGCCTGGTCCCAGACACGCGCCCGTGGTCCCTCCAGTGTGGCCTCGTCGATCTCTTCACCGCGGTGAGCGGGCAGGCAATGCAGAACGATGGCGTCACGCTCGGCGTTCGACAGCATCGCCTCCGTGACGGTCCAGCCAGCGAAGGCCTCCGTGCGCTCGTCGCTCTCGGCCTCCTGCCCCATGCTCGTCCAGACGTCGGTGTTCACCACGTGGCATCCCTCCGTCGCCTTGACCGGATCGTGGACCAACGTGACGTGGTGGCCTGCGCGCGCGAGCTCTCCTGCAGGCGGGAGGTACCCTCGAGGCCCCGCCAGCACGAGCTGGAATCCGAAAAGCGGCGCCGCCTCGAGCCACGAGCGCGCCATGTTGCTCGAGCAGTCGCCGACGAACGCCACGCGCTTGCCCCCGATGGTCGCGCCGAGCTGCTCTTCGACCGTGAAGACGTCGCAGAGCACTTGCACCGGATGGGCGTCGTCCGAGAGGGCGTTGATGACCGGGACGCTCGCCGTCGCCATCTCGAGCAGGCGCGCCGCTTCCGACGTGCGGTAGACGATGGCATCACAATAGCGCGCGAGAACGCGCGCCGTGTCGCGGATGGGCTCCCCCCGGCCGATCTGGCTGCCCTGAACGCCGAGCACCACGGCGTGTGCGCCCAACTGGGCGCAGCCTACGTCGAACGACACCCGCGTCCGCGTGCTCGCCTTTTCGAGGAGGACCGCCACGGCGCGCCCGCTGAGGAGCCGCGTGTAAGCGCTCTTCGGGGCCTGCTTGAGCTTTGCTGCGAGGGCTAGCACTTGCCTCGCCTCGGCCAGGGTCAGATCGGTCAAGTGGAGGAAGTCGCGCTTGCTCATGGGCACCCCAGCGGTTCGGCGAAGACACGTTGCGCGAGCGCTTCGATGGTCCCGTGAGCGGCGGCAGACAGGCGGAGCGCGTTCGCCCGCTCGTGCAGCCACGCGAGCTGCGCGTCGACGGCCCGCGGTCCCGTTCCGCCGAAGCTCTCCTTGGCCGCCACGGCGCGTCGGGGCTCGAGGACCCCCAGCGCCTCGCCGTCGAGGGCCGGATGCACCTCGCGAGCACGGGCGGCGTCGATGGCGCGGAGCGGGATCCCCTCTTCGACCGCGAGGCTCACCAGCCGCCCGACGGCCTTGTAGGCGTCACGGAACGGCACGCCTCGGCGCACGAGCGCTTCCGCGAGATCGGTGGCCTGCGTGAACCCTTCCGCGAGAGCGCGCACGCCCCGCTCGGCGTCGAACGTCACGTGCCCGAGCGTCAGCGAGACGACGCGCACACACCCGAGGGCCAGCGGCGAGGCCTCGAGGAGCGAGGCGCGGTCCTCCTGTTGGTCGCGGTTGTAGCCGCTGGCCAGTCCCTTCATCAACGTCAGCATGGCCACCACGTTCCCGATGGCGCGGGCGCTCTTTCCGCGCACCAGCTCGAAGACATCGGGATTCTTCTTCTGCGGCATCATGCTCGAACCGGCCGAAATGGCCCCGTCGAGCGAGACGAGCGCGAACTCGCTCGTCGCGAAGTCGACGACGTCGGTGGCGATACGGCCGAGCGAAAGGACGACGCGCGCGACGCTCCACGTCCAATCGAGCGCGAAGTCGCGGTCACCCACCGTGTGCAGCGCGTTGCGCGTCGGTTGCCACGGAGCGAACAGACTGCGCCAAGAGGGCGCGGTCGATGGGCAGTGAGGTTCCCGAGCAGGCCCCGCTGCCGAGCGGCATTTCGATTCGGTCGAGCGCGTCGACGACCGTATCCGCCGCGCGAGCGAGGCCTACTCCCCACGCCGCGATCAAGAACGCCGCGCTCACCGGCTGGGCGCGCTGGCGGTGCGTGTACGCGGGCAGGAGCACGTCTTTTTCGAGAGCGGCCCGATCGGCGAGCGCTGCGAGGAGCGCGCTCGACCTCCCCCAAAAGCGTCGCCCCGCGGTCACGGACGTGCAGCCGGAGGTCCAGCGCGACCTGGTCGTTGCGCGAGCGCGCCGTGTGCAGCCGAGCGGCCACCGGGCCGAGGCGCCTGCCGAGCTCCGCCTCGACCGCCATGTGCACGTCTTCCTCGTCCGCAGGGAGCCGCAGGGTACCGGCCGAAGCTTCGTCGTAGAGAGCCCGAAGGCCGCTTCGCAGCGCGCCCGCGTCAGCGACCGATACGATGCCGGTGCGCGCGAGCATGGTGACATGGGCCGCGCTGCCGACGAGGTCCTCGCGGACGAGCGCGCGGTCGTGCTCGAATGACGACGACCACGCGAGGAGCTCCTCGAGCATTCCGCTTTCGCCAGTGGCGCTCGTTCGCGCAATGCCACTCATGCGCGAAACCGTTTACAGCCTTCGCGCGCGTGGCGCCAGGGGGCGCCGCTGGGCCATCCCTCCCCCGCCGGGCGCACGCGGGGCTACCACCCCGCGTTATGGCGTGTAATGGATGCGCGATGGGCCGTATTCACCGCTCGTTGCCGCCGAAGGGTACCCGTATCGGCATCGCCTTTTCGGGAGGGCTCGACACGCGCGCGGCGGTCGCTTGGATGTCGCGTCAAGGCTTGGACGTCTACGCGTATACGGCCGATCTCGCTCAGCCCGACGAATCGAACGTCGCGGACATCCCGCCCCTCGCAATGAGCCACGGCGCGAAGAGCGCACGGCTCGTCGACTGCCGCGAGGCGCTCGTGCGCGAGGGTATCGTCGCGATTCAGTGCGGGAGCTTTCACCTGTCGACGGGTGGGAAGAAATACTTCAACACGACGCCGCTCGGCCGCGCGGTGACGACGACCGCCATCATCCGCGCGATGCGGGAAGACGGCGTGCACATCTTCTCCGATGGAAGCACCCACAAGGGCAACGACATTCAGCGCTTCTTCCGGTACGGAGTTCTCGTCAACCCGTCGCTCGAAATCTACAAGCCGTGGCTCGATCGCGCGTTCGTCGACGCCTTCGGCGGGCGTAAGGAGATGAGCGAGTTCCTCGCGACGATCGGCCTGCCGTACACGACCGTCACCGAGAAGGCCTATTCGACGGACGCGAACGTTCTCGGCGCCACCCACGAGGCCAAGGATCTCGAACGGCTCGACCGGGGCGTGCGCATCCTCGAGCCCATCATGGGCGTGGCCTCGTGGCGTAGCGACGCCGCCGTCGAGAGCGAGGAAATCACGATCGAGATGGTCCGCGGCGTGCCCGCGGCCATCAACGGCGAGAAGCATGGGTCCGTGTTCGAGACGTTCCGTGCGCTGAATGCCGCCGGCGGTCGGCACGGGCTCGGGGTCAGCGACCAAATCGAGAACCGCGTCATCGACGCGAAGAGCCGCGGTGTGTACGAGGCGCCGGGCATGGCGCTCCTTCACATCGTCTACGAGCGTCTGCTCAGCGCCGTTCACAACGAGAACACGACCGATCTGTACTTCACGCTCGGGCGGCGGCTCGGGCGCCTGCTTTACGAGGGTCGCTGGTACGACCCCGAGGCCCTGATGTTGAAGCAAGCGTTGACTCGCTGGGTTGCCCCCGCGGTGACGGGCTCCGTCACCCTCGAGCTTCGCAGGGGCGACGACTACACCCTTCTCGACACGCGCGCGGCGTGCAGCGCGTACCAGCCCGACAAGCTCTCGATGGAGAAAACGGCGAGCGCGTTCACGCCCGAGGATCGCGTGGGGGCGCTCGAGATGCAGACCCTCGGAGTCATCGACAACCGCGAGCTCTTGCTGCATTTCGCGCGCGTTCTCGGGAGCGGCGCTCAGGGCGAAGCGCTGGAGCTCGTCTTGGGTCCCGGCGAAGAGTGACGGGGGCCACGGCAGGGCGCGGGCGCGCGCCGGCGGAGCTTAGTCCCGCCGGACGAGGGTTCCGACGCCGCGGTCCGTGAAGAGCTCGGCGATGACCGAGTGGGGCGTGCGGCCGTCCAAGATGTGGACGCTCGCGACCCCGCCCTCGATCGCCCGTAGGACGCTCTTCGCTTTGGCCACCATTCCGCCTTTGACGACGCCGTCCGCGACCTTGCGCTCCAGCTCGCTTGCGCTGAGCTCGCTCACGAGCTCGCCGTTCTCCATCACGCCGGCGACGTCCGTCAGGTAAATCAGCTTCTCGGCGCCCAGCGCGATGGCAATTTCGGCTGCCGCCGCGTCGGCGTTGATGTTGTACCCCTCGCCATCCTCACCCAATCCGACCGGGGACACGACGGGCACGTATTTCTTGTCGAGCAGCATTTCGAGGAGCTCACGGTTCACGTGCGTGACCTCGCCGACCATTCCGAGGTCGCGGTCCCCGTGGCCTACGAGCTTTCGTGCGCGCAGAAGCCCGGCGTCCTTGCCCGACAGCCCGACCGCGTGAGCGCTCGATTGGTTGAGCAGCGAAACCAGCTCGGTGTTGATCTTCCCCGTGAGGACCATCTCGACGACCTTGACGTCCTCACGGCCCGTGACGCGCACGCCCTCGACGAACTCGCTCTTGCCCATACCGAGCTTTTCCATGGTTTGGGTGATCTCGGGACCGCCTCCGTGGACGACCACCGGCAGGAGGCCGGCGCTCCGCAGCAGGTTGATGTCGTTCGCGAAGCTCGCCTTCAACGAGTCTTTGATCATCGCCGCGCCGCCGTATTTGATGACGGCGCGCGTGTTCGTGAAGCGCGCGATGTAGCTGAGAGCCTCGACGAGGAGCGCGCGCTTGAAGCCAGGACTGTAGTTCGTGAGGCGGTCGTCACGGGCTACCGTCCCATCGGTCGATGCGTGCGTCAGGCTCGTGTAGTCCGCGTTGATCTTCACGTACTCGTACGTGAGGTCGCACCCCCACGCCGTCGCCTCCGCGCCTCCCTCGGCCAGCCGAACGTCGATGGTCACCTGGGGCTCGCGCATTCTCGCGCGAAGCGCGCCCTCGTCGACGGTCGCGGGTCCTCGCGAATCGTAGACACACGTTCCCTGCACGTGCACGGTCGCCCGCGTCGGGTCGATGGGCCAGCGGTGGGAGCCGATCCGCGCACCGATGGCCGAGAGCACCCTGCCCCAGTTGGGGTCGGCTCCGAAGATGGACGCCTTTACGAGGTTCGACCCCGCCACCGTGCGTGCCAGCTCGCGCGCCATCTCGAGCTCGGGCGCGCCTTGCACGCGCACCTCGATGAGCTTGGCGGCGCCGTCGCCGTCCTCGGCGATTTGCCTCGCCAGCTGCACCGAGAGCGCGCCGAGCGCCGTCGCGAGCGCCTCGTACTCGCTCGTTCCCTCCTCGATCGGCGGGTTGCCGGCCAGCCCGTTCGCGAGGGCGAAGACCGCGTCGTTCGTGCTCATGTCGCCGTCGACGTTGATCATCTCGAAGCTCCCGCGCATGGCCCGGGCGAGCGCGCTCTCCAGCGCGGCAGGAGCTATCGCGGCGTCGGTGGTCACGAACGCGAGCACCGTTGCCAGCTCGGGCGCGATCATCCCGCTGCCTTTCGCGAAGCCAGCGATCGAGACCTCGACCCCGCCGATCCGCAGCACGCGGCTGGCGAGCTTGGGTCGAGTGTCCGTGGTCATGACGGCTTCCGCGGCGAGCTCGATCGTGGGCCCTCGCGCCGCCGCGAGATGGGGCGCCGCGGCCACGAGCTTGTGCACCGGAAGCCGGACGCCAATGACTCCCGTCGATGCCGCGAGCACGCTCTCGGGGGGGACACCGAGAGCCGCCGCGACGGCCGCACACACCTCGCGAACGTCGCGCTCGCCTTCGGGCCCGACCAGCGCGTTGGCGTTGCCGCTGTTGGCGACGATGGCGCGGATGTTCGCGGCCGGCAGGCGCGCCTCGGCGTCTCGAACGGGCGCGGCGCGCGAAGCGTTCACGGTGAAGCACCCCGCCGCGACGCACGGCACATCGCTGAACACCAGCGCGAGGTCATTGCGTGCGACCTTGATGCCGCAATTTATCCCTGCGTAGCTGAATCCTCGCGGCGTTCGCACTTCAGTCTCCCTCAAGGCGACGCGCGCTGCAGGTGATCGAGCCCCGTCGCCTCGGGCCAACCATTCATTGCGTTCAGATTCTGGATGGCCTGCCCGGCTGCGCCCTTCAGCAGGTTGTCGATCGCGCCGATGGCGATGACTACCTCGTCGTTCGCCGCCGCTCCCACGTGAGCAAAGTTGGTACCCACCACGCGCTTCAGCGTGACTTGGTCGGGGGCCATCGCTCGGACGAAGGCCGCGCCGCCGTACGCATCGGCTAGGCAGTCGGCGACCCGCTCGCCCGTCGCCCCCGCACGCGGTCGGGCGTAGCAAGTCGCGAGAAGGCCGCGCTTTATGGGCAGGAGATGCGCGGTGAACGTGAGCTTCACGTCCTTGGCCAAGCGGGACATCGCGCGAACGATCTCGGGCGTGTGTTGGTGCGCCAAAATCTTGTACGCCCGCAGGTCCTCGTCGACCTCGACGAACGAGTACGCCTCGCCGGCCTGGCGTCCTGCCCCGGTCACGCCGCTTTTCGCGTCGATGACGATGCCCGCCGGCTCGACGAGCCTCTCGCGGACGAGCGGGGCAAGGGCGAGCAAGGCGGCCGTCGGGTAGCAGCCGGGATTGGCGACGACGGCGCCAGCGGGCGCCGGTCCGAAGAGCTCCGGCAGCCCGTAGTGAGCGCGCTCGAGCCATTGCGGGGCCGAGTGCTCGAAGCCGTACCAGCGCGGGTAGGCGCCGGCCTCCAGGCGAAAGGCGCCCGAGAGGTCCACCACTTGTTTGTCGCGCTCCGCGAACACGGGCAGAAGGCGCATCGAAACGTCGGCCGCGGTCGCGAGGAGAACCGCGTCGCAAGTGTCCACGAGGTCGGCCGCCGTCGCGTTCGGGGCGAACCGCAGATCGGCCTGCGCGAGCCGCGTTCCGAGGTAGGCCGCGACGTTCTCGCCCACGAGCTTGTCGCTCGTTGCGAACGCGAGCGAGAGCTTCTCGTGGACGGCGACGAGCCTCGCCGCCACCATGCCGGAGTAGCCGGAGGCCCCGACGACGCCGACCCGCACCTTGCCCATCACGCGAGCGATCTACCCCAAATCGTCGGTCCGCGCAGCGCTCACCGCCCAGGGTCGGCAGGCGGGAGTCCCAGGCGGGCGCCGAGCCCCGGCTGGGGCGCGGCCGGACGGGCGGCGAGAGACGGAGCGGACGGTCCCCCCGGAGCGCGCGCCGTCGCCGCGGGCGCGGCGGCAGCCCCTACGGGAGGGGGCGGCATCGGGGGGGTGAGGACCCAGAGCAGCCCGAAAACGATGAAGAGCGCCGCGCCAAGCAGCGGCAGCCACTTCGGCGACCGCGGCTCGTCGTCGCTCGAGGCCAGGGGGGCGGGGGGCGCGCGAGGGTCAATCATTCGCCGGGTATGTCCTCCTCGACGCCGTCGGGTGTCAAGCCAGCCGTTACCCGAGGCGCGCGGCCGACCGCCGCGCAGCGTGACGGGAAATTACCGACAAGAGCAGCGGCCGAGCAACGCGCGGGCAACGGCGTGTGGGGGGGCTCGGCGCTTGCAACTCGTGCGCGCTATGCTGTCGCCCGTGAAGACTCTCACAGTCCTCCCTGCTGCCGTTGCGCTTGCCTTGTCGGCCTCGTCGGCCTGGTTGGCCGGCACGGCGCGGGCTGAGCCGGCATCGTCGCAAGCGGTGCCGCCACTCTCTGGCGGAGCCTCGAGCGCCGCCGCTTTTCCCGCGGTCTCCGACGCCTCCGCCGCGAATGGCGCGGCCATGGCTGCATCGGCGCAAGCGCTTTACGCGCACGTGCTCCGCGGCGTCGTCGCGATAGAACGAAGCGGCACGCCGATGGCGATCGGCACGGTGCTCGGCGGCGACGGGAGAATTCTGACGTCGCTATCCGGCCTGGGCGGGGCGGACGCCCCAGACGTTCGCTATTCCGACGGAACGACCGTTCACACCAAGGTCGGTCACAGTGACAAGGTCACTGATCTGGCGCTTCTCGTGCCAGAAAGCGCTCACGAGAGCGCTCACGAGATCAAGTGGCTCGAAGGGCTGGCGGCCAGCGAAGCAGAGCCCGTCGGGGCGGCGCTTCGTGCGATCCTTCCGGCGCGGGGCGCCCATCTCGGACCCGCCGAGGCCAGCGTGAAAAAGCGCGTGGACGCGCGGGCCCGTGACGGCGAGCCGCTCCGTCAAATGCTCGAGGTCGACGTCAAAGGCCCGCTCGTCGCCGGGGCCCCGCTGATCGACTCGACCGGGAGCGTGATGGCCGTGCTCGTGAGGGCATGCAAGGGGGTGTCCGCTCCCGACGCGGCGCCGTGGGCCGCGTGGGCGGCCCAAGCGGGGTCGGCGCAGTCGAAGCCCGCGGCCTGCGCGCCCGTCGTTCTGGGCGCTCCCGTCTCTTCCATCCGGTCGTTCCTCGCGGACGTCCCGGCCCAGGCCGCCGTACCCGCGCCGTGGCTCGGGATCCGCGGAGAGGCCCAAGCAACGGGAGTGGCTCATGGCGTTCGTGTGGTGGCTGTCGCTCCGTCGAGCCCCGCGGAGAAGGCGAAGCTCAAGGCCGGGGCAGACGTCATCGTCGCCGTCGATGGGCATCCGATCGACACGCCGGACAAGCTCGCGGCCTCCATCGCCAAGCACGCCTCGGGTGATTCGGTGAAGCTTCTGCTTTACGGCGAGGACAGGTTCCGCGAGGTGACCGTCCCCCTGCAAGCGGCGCCCTAGCACGGCTGGCCGCGCACCTGGGCCACATCGGGACTCTTTCGGAGAGACGCTGAGGGCAAGCGGGCCCTCGCGCCCGGCGGCGCGTTCTTTCGAAGGCGGCGCGACGAAGTCGTGACCCGTGGTTGACACCGTGCGCCGCTCCTTGCAACGATCGCCGCGCGCCCGTGGCGCTGCAAGCACGCACGATCGAGAAAGGCAAGCCGTGGGAGGACCACTCCGAATCGAAGTCGCCGGCGAAACCAACGTCGGAATGAAGCGAACGCACAACGAGGACAACTTCTCGATCATCGAGGAGAGCGGTCTTTACATCGTTGCCGACGGCATGGGCGGGCACGCGTCTGGCGAGATTGCCAGCAAGATGGCGGTCGACGCGATGCGCGAGTTCTTCGCTGCGACGGCCAACGATCCGGAGCGGACGTGGCCGTACAAGATGGACCGCTCCAAGGGCTACGAGGAAAACCGGCTGATCACCGGCATCAAGCTCGCGAACCTGCGCATCTACGAGAGCGCCCAGCGCGATCCGAGGCAGCGCGGCATGGGCACGACCATCGTCGCTCTCTTCGCCGTCGAGGACGGCGTTTACGTCGCGCACGTCGGCGACTCGCGCGTGTACCGCATGCGCGACACGCGGCTCGAGCAGCTCACCGAGGATCACTCGCTCCTCAACGACTACATCAAGATGAAGCGGCTCACGGCGGACGAGATCGCGAACTTTCCGCACAAGAACGTCATCGTCCGCGCGCTCGGAATGAAGGACACCGTGAAGGTCGACACGCGCCACGAGCAGCCGCGTGCGGGCGACGTTTACCTGCTCTGCTCCGACGGCCTGTCGGGGCCCGTCAACGACGACGACGTGCGCGAAACGCTCATCGGAACGGGCGACCTGAAGGCAGCGGCCTCGCGTCTAATCGCGAAAGCGAACGAGAACGGCGGGCCGGACAACATCACGGTCGTGCTCGCCCGCTGGGTGAACGGCTGAGCGCGGCGGAAAAGCGGGGACTCCTGCTCGCTGGCCACTGCGCGTTCACGGGAAGGTCGGCCCGAGCGCGTAGTAGGCGACGGCCACCAAGAGCACCGTGATGAGGGCGATGAGCACGTAGCCCAGGCGCGTCGGTAGCGTGCTCCACCCATCGGCGAAGAACTTGCCGCGCGAACGCCGGCGCAGCCGGCGCTGAACCCCTCTCAAGATATCCGGCGTAGCCGCCCGGGGCGGTTCGGCGGCGAGGGCCCGCTTGACCATGTCGCGCATGGCCAGGCTCTCGCGATCGTCGTCTGCCGGCTCGGGCGGTTCGGTCATGCGATTTTTTCTCCGAGGGCTTGCTCCACGAGGAGCTTGAGCTGCGCGCGCGCCCGGTGAATGCGGCTCTTGACGGTCCCCTCCGGCAGTCCGGTAATGGCCTCGATCTCCTCGTAGCTCAAATCCTCCACGTCGCGCAGCACGAGGCATTCGCGAAAGCCGGGCTCGAGCGCGAGGATGGCTTGGCGCACGATGCTCTCGACCTGTCGACCGGCAGCGACTTCGTCCGGCCGGGCAGGCCGCGCGGCATTTCCGCGCGTCGGCGGCCATGCGCTCCTGAACGGTCTCGAGCGGCTCTTGGTCCGCTGCATGCCGAACGCGCAAGTATTTCAGGCGGTTTTTGCAGAGGTTGATGGCGATACGATAGATCCAAGTGGAGAGCCGTGACTCGCGACGGAAGGAGCCGATGCTCTTGAAGACCTGCACGAAGACCTCTTGGGCCAAGTCCTCGGCCTCGCCCTCGCTGCCGGTCATTCGCAAGAGAAGCACGAAGACGCGTCGCTCGAACGCGCGGACGAGCGCGTTGAAGGCCCTCTCGTCGCGGGCGACGAGCCGGGTGACGAGTCGCTCCTCCTCGGCTTCGCGCCGGAGGCCATGCGGATCCTCGGGCAGAGCCACGCGCACCCATCGTGCCTGATCCCGGTCGTCAGGCCCAAAAGAGATCCCGCCGTCGCCGGTCGACAGCGTCCTGCCCTCGGGGTGGTTGACCGCGGCCGTAGGGGCGAAGTTCCGGCGGACCGCGTCGGACGGGACGAACGCCGTGGGCGTGATCGTGCGGCGCGTTCCGGAAGGGTTGCCTTTGCCGTGTGGTTTCGTAGGCTCCCGCCCCAAACGCGGGATTGCCCGCGTGCGTTCCGGCGTCGTCTAATGGCAGGACAGCAGATTTTGGATCTGCTTATCGGGGTTCGAATCCCTGCGCCGGAACCCCTGCTCCGCGGAGCCCTACGGAGACGTCCCCTCGCTGCAGCCGGGACTTCAATGTCGCGACTCGAGCGCTCCGAGCGTCGCGGGGACGCAAGAGCCACGGTGATCCAGCGACTTTGGGAGCGGCACGCGCTGTGCCGTGGACCAGCCATGGGCTCGATTACCCGCCAAGCCCTCCCCGGCCTCGCGGCCTTGGTCCTCGTTCTCTTTCCTGCAAAGGCGCTCGCCTCTCCGAGCGACCATCCCTTGGAGTTGCTCCTCCATCTCGGGGTTGGCGCGAGCCGGACGAGCGGTGCGCCGGGGCTCGCGTTGCGTTATGGCTTTCGCGGCGTGTACTGGCTGACCTCCGCCATCGGTGTAGGCGCCGACGCGATGGGGTTCGAGAACGTCGCATCGGGGACGAGCGACAACATCGGCTGCCAGCCCGCCCGGCCGTGTTACACGGCCGACCCGCGCAACCGTTCGGGATGGCTCGTCGAGCCGCGCTTGCTCGTCGGAACGAGCGTTGCCATCCTCCGCTTTTATGGGGCTGCCGGAGTCGGCATCGCCCGCGAAGATGTGCCGGTAGTCGGCGGCCGCAGCTATCTCTCATGGACCGGCTCCGTCGAAGGGGGAGTGATCGTTTCGCTATGGCGTGCTTGCCTCGTGCCGGCGGTCCGTTTCGACGCGATGGACGGGGGTGCGGCGGCTGTCCTTGATCTCGGCCTGGGCGCCAATTTCTAAGCCACCGACCCCGGGGTCCACGTGCGCGCTCGGTTGACGGCCGTCGCGGGAAGCGGTCGCATGGCAAAATGAAACCCGACCAACGCGCCGAAGTGACCCGCCTCGCCATCGAGGCGGGGGTGCCGTCCGAATTCTTCGAGGGCTGGGTGGAGGGGGAGGAGCTCGGCCTCTACCGCGAGCCAATCATTGGATCGGCGGCGGTGGCCGCCAGCAAGCAGGCGGGGGCCCCGAGCTGGGCCTTGGATCTGGGCGCCCGGACCCACCATTTGACCGAGGATCAGGCGAAAACGTTGACCACCAAGCTGAAGGCCGCAGGCATCGCCTTCGCCACGTTCCGCCCCACGCACGATTACCTGCAGCGGAAGGGAGAGGAGTAGCCCGCCGATCTCCGGCCACCGCGCCCATTCCCTCGCCCGCGCCACGGCGCATCAGCGCATGAGAAGCGGCGCGTACCGCTTGAAGAAAGAAAAGACGGGGCTCGCGGAGACCTGGAAGCGAGAGCCGAAACGCCCCGTCAAAGGAGCCATGTTCGCTTCGGCTTCCTTTCGATTCATCATGCCGAATTTCCAAATCGTCCCGTCCGCCCCGCCGACGAAAAGCTCGTGCGACATGGCCGTCATGTGAAGGCGCACGGTGCGAATCTCGTCGTCCTTCAGGGCGACGACATTTTTTGCCCGGGATCGCAGCGCGGAGCACCAGGTCTCGAGGGCCTCGTGGTCACCCTTCTGCGGACCGTACGACGGGCGTCCAAGGACAGCCTGGCCGACGAGGCCGAGTTGCGAACGGGCGCCCGCCTGAACGCCGGCCTTTATCGCGGCGCGGAGGCCCGCGTCGACAATGACCACCTCCGTCGGAAAGACGAAGAGCACCCAGTTGGAGAGACCGCCGCGCGACGTGAGGCCCGTGAGGGCGAAAGGGTCCTGGATAACCGTCGTCATCTCTCGACCGTAGCCGACGCGCGCCGCCTCCCGGACCACGTCGTCGACCCCGATAGTCCGCAGTGTGGTGCTCGCTAGACCGCGAGACGCCCGTGGCGTAGCGTTTGGGAGCTCCGCGGTGGCCGGCTTCCGCCCGTCGTGCGCTCGAGCGGGGAGGGGTGCTCCCGGCGGGTTGAAAGGGCCCCGGATGTTGCAGACTGAGAGACTGCTTCTCCGCCCCTGGCGCGACAGCGACCACGCTCCGTTTGCCGCGATGAACGCAGACGCGCTGGTCATGGAGCACATGCCAGCCCCCCTGACACGCGCCCAGAGCGACGATTTCGCGCGCGACCTCGCGAGCCAAATCGCGATGCACGGTTTCGGAGCGTGGGCGGTCGAAGTGCCCGGCGTCGCGCCGTTCGTCGGATTCGTGGGACTGCACCGCGCCACGTTCGAGGCGTCGTTCACGCCGTGTATTGAAATCGGGTGGCGACTCGCCCGCGATGCCTGGGGTCGAGGTTACGCGACCGAGGCCGCTAGAGTCGTCCTTCGCGACGGCTTCAGGCGGCTCGGCCTCAGCGAGATCCTCGCTTGGACCACGCATGGCAACACGCGCTCGCGACGCGTCATGGAGCGCGTGGGGATGCGCCGCGCGGCCGACGAGGACTTCGATCACCCGCTCTTGCCGGCAGGGCACGGATTGCGCCGGCACGTGCTTTACCGTCTCGGCTCCGGTGACACAGGGGCGCTTCGCTAGAGGGGTCCCGAGCCGAGGGCGACGGGGGAGATGTGACGGAAGACCCCGCAAACGGGAAGGACGACCGGGAAGAGGCGCGGGGCAAGCCCGATGAGGCGCGGGGCAAGCCCGATGAGGCGCGGGGCAAGCCCGATGAGGCGCGGGGCAAGCCCGATGAGGCGCGGGGCAAGCCCGATGAGGCGCGGGGCAAGCCCGATGAGGCGCAGGGCAAGCCCGATGAGGCGCGGGGCAAGCCCGATGAGGCGCGGGGCAAGCCCGATGAGGCGCAGGGCAAGCCCGATGAGGCGCGGGGCAAGCCCGATGAGGCGCGGGGCAAGCCCGATGAGGCGCGGGGCAAGCCCGATGAGGCGCGGGGCAAGCCCGATGAGGCGCGGGGCAAGCCCGTCGAGGCGACGGGGCAAGGGTCATCGTCCCTTGGCCTGTGCGACCAGGAGCTCAGGTAACAGTTTGAGCCAGCGGTGAGTGTCAAGATAGATGTCGCGCCGTTGTTCATTCGGCCGTCGTCGTCGGTCCCGCGTCGGGCGACGGGTTGAGTACGACAGTGCCGACGGGGATCCAGTTGCGAGTTCTTCCTGACCAGCGTTCGGGTCGTCGAAATCGTGCGGTCTCGTAAAGTGAGCGGCGGGCAAGAAGCACGGCGCGCTCGCGGGCGAAGTGTCGCTCGTCGGGTGTGACGTAGCGGATCGCGCTGTGGCGATGCTCGGTGTTGTACCAGGCGACGAAGCGAGTCACCCACTGCGTCGCGGACCGGTTGTTCGCAAAGGGCAGCCGAGGATAAGTCGGCCCATGCTTGAGCGTGCGAAAGAGAGCCTCCGAGTACGGATTGTCGTTGGAGACGTGCGGCCGGCTGAAGGAAGGGACGATGCCTAGCCACTGTAGCGTCGAGACCATCGAGTTGCCGCGCATCGGCTTTCCGTTGTCCGAGTGCAGGACCAGTCCTTTTGGGTCGATGGGTGTCTCGTCGCAGATGCGAGCGATCGTCGCGGCGGCGAGCGCAGGGTTCTCGCGTTCATGCACCTGCCAGCCGACGATGCGACGGCTCCATACGTCCACGACGAGATACAGGTATAGATAGCGACCACGCACGACGGTTGGCAGGTACGTGATGTCCCAACTCCAGACCTGATTGGGGCCGGTGGCACGATGCACGGTCGTAGCGCGAGTCACGTGCGTGCGAGCCAGCTGAGCCCGAGGCCGGAGGCTAAGGCGCCGTCGCAACCGATACATCGTGGACTCCGACGCCAGGTAGATGCCCTGGTCCGCCAGCCGCGGCACCAGCTGTTTGGGCGAGAGTGCCGCGTACCCGGGGAGGCTCATGATGGCTACAACCTGCGCTCGCTCCGCAGCCGACAGCGCGTTGCCAGCGCTTCGCTTGGGGCCTTGGCGTCGGTCGTCGCCTCCCGGGCGTGCACGCCGTCGCCCGACGGTCCGTGCCGGAAGTCCGACGATTCGACATGCAGCGCTCCGTCGTGCGCCCCCTAGCTCGGCTTCGGCGATCATCGTGACGAGGCTTTCTCGCTCTTGTCTCCCGTGTCGTCGTCCGCGTCCGCCCACAGGGACTGGACTTTTTTTTGGAGCAACAGCAGTGCAGCGGCTTCAGCAAGCGCCCTATCCTTGCGGGCCAGCTCACGCTCCAAGGTCCGTATCCGTTTCGTGGTGGCCGTCGCAGCATGGCTCTCATCCTCGAGCGCCAGCCGCCAGCTCTCCAACTGACCGAGCGTGAGCCCCTCCCGCGCCAACATCGTGCTCAGAGCGGCCCCCGAGAGAGAAGCCGCTTCCGCGAGGACTCGTACCTTCTCGTTGATCGACCCAGCTTTTCGTCTTCACGTGCTTCTCGGCCACCAGCGGAATGCTACGAGCATTTTGCAGCCAGTTAGACAGGGTCTGCTGAGGGACGCCCATCTCTCGGCCAAGCTGGATAGCGCTCACCGCATCCTTCCCAGTCAGGCGCTCCAGCATTTTCTCCTTGAACGCCAACGAGTACGGCTTCGTCATCGAGTCATCGCCTTCTCGCCCCCGTCGATTCGAACAACTGGCGACCGACAACAATCCTGACGCAGGGGGCTGGTCTCACTTGGTACCTAGGTCCCTGGTCCGTACCGGGGCAAGCCTGCATTTCCTTGGTCCGGGGACGTCCGCCCCCAGTCCATGCGGCCGCATCGCCCGCTTTTTTGTGCACCAAAATGGCGAGTGATATCGAGCCGAATCCAAACAATCGACCGGGCGCATCGAAAAAAGAACGCTCACTTTTCCGAAATGGCCACCCGACGATGACCAGTACCCATGAAGGTCGCGCGCGTCGGCGCAATGGTGCGTCCCCGCACGCTCCTTCGATTCAAGGAACGAACCAACCCAGGACATCGACTCGAAAGGAGACTCCCCCACCATGGCCTCCACCGACAGAAACAAGCCGCTCCGCAAGGACCGCCTGCGCCTCATCGCCGCAGGCATCAGCAAACACTACCCCTCGGGGTCCATGCCACTCGCCGGCGAAACGTTCACGCCGTCCGAGCTTACGAAGATGCTTCACGACGACATTGACCTCATCGACGTCGCCGACAAAGCGCGCGCCGATTGGCTCACCAAAGTGCAAGTCCAACGCAATTCGAACAAGCAGCTCGTCCCCGTGTTGCGCGCATTGAAGTCGCAAGTCCTGGCGCAATTCGGGGACACGCAGGACGCGAGCAGCACGCTCGCGGACTTCGGATATTCGCCGCGAAAGGTCACGACGACGACCAGCGCGACGAAAGCCGGGGCCGCCGCCAAGGTGCACGCGACACGTGTCGCGCGCCACACGATGGGTAAAAACGAGAAGAAGACCGTGAAAGGGACGGCCTCTGCCGTCTCCCCCCGCCGGCGGTGTCCCCGCCGTCGGCGGCGGTCCCCGCGCCTCCGGTGCCCGCGGCCGGAACCCCGAAGTCGACGTGAACCGCAACGAACCGCAGCACGACGAGGGGGCGGGACAGGCTCGTTCTGCCTGGCCCGCCCTCTCGTTTTCTATTTTCGTCGATGCGCTTTTCCCTTCGCCCATCGAGGGTGCCCCATGCCTCCGAGCGACCCTTCCCTGGAAAAGCTCGTCGCGTCGTTCGCGCGGCAGGACTGGCCGCGTCTTCGGCTCCAGCTGCTGCGATTCGCCCTGTACCGAACCCGCTCGCGCCCCGCGGCGGAAGACGCCGTTCAGGAGGCGCTCCGGCGCGCGCTCGACGAGAGCCACAGCCCGTGGGATCCCGACCGCGAGCCCGAATCTCGGGCGTCACTTGATGCGCGTCATGGACAATGTGCTCCGCGTCCAGAGCAAGAACGAGCGCCTCCGTTCGGCGCCGCGCATCCTCGCGAAGCTCGAGGACCGCACGCCTCGGGCGACCCCCGAAGACGAGGCGCTCGAGAGAGAGACCGACGCGCAGGCCCTTCGCCTTCTCGAGCGAATCGAGGAGCGGCTCGCCGAGGACTGGTTGGCGAGGGCGGTGATCGGGGCAGTGCGGGACGGGATCGACCAGCCCGCGGCGCAGGCGGTGGCGCTCGGTCAGCCAATCGAAGAGATCCGCAAGGCGCGCAATCGCTTGCAATACGCCTTCGACGTAGTGGTTGCGGCGGAGCACGCCGCAGCGGCCGAAGAGGAGACTGCACCGTGAGCCCCCCCCGAAGACGCACCCCCAAAGAAACCTTGAAAGCGCTCGAAGACCAGGCGGCCGCCGACGAGATGGACCGAATTCTCGCGCTCACCGACGCGGAGCTCGACGGCGAGCTTGCCAAGGCGGGCTTCGATCCGAAGGCGGAGCGAGCCCGTGGCCAGCCAATGCGCGACCAAGCCCTTCGCGCCGAGGCGACTCCGCGCGCGCAGGGGCCTACGGCCGGCGGTTTCGGACAGGGGCGCCCAACGACTCACGGCGCCCGGCGTCGCTTGCGAACGGTGGCCGTGGGCGCTGGAGCGCTGGTGGCCCTGGCGGCAGGTGTTTTCGTGTGGGTGCAGCTTCGTCCGGAGGCCTCGACGCTCCGGAGCCCCGTCGCCTTTCCCACGACGTCCAACGCTCCTCTCGCGGCCCCGCCGCTCTTGCCGACCGGTGATGCGGGTCGGCCGCTCGACGAAAAGGAGACGCCGCCAACGATGCGGCGCTGAGGTGGCTGAGGTTAGGGTGGAGAATCGAATGGCTTTTGCGCCGGAGCCGCCCTACTGGGCCGTCATCTTCACTTCGCAGCGGACGGCCGAGGACCCCGCCGGCTACGCCGAGGCGGCCGCGGCCATGTTTGCCCTGGCGTCGACCCAACCGGGCTTTCTCGGCATCGAGACCGCGCGCGGAGCCGATGGCGTCGGCATCACGGTCTCCTACTGGGAGAGTCTCGAGGCCATCCACGCCTGGCGCCGGCACGCCAATCACCAAGTCGTCCAAAAGCTCGGAAGAGAAAAGTGGTACCGGGCGTACGAGCTGCGCGTCGCCCGAGTGGAACGCTCGTACGGCTTCGAGCGTTAGCGCTACCGATTCGCTGCCGGGGTGACCGCCTGCCGCCGGAGGCAAAGGAGCGCGAAGAGCGCCAATCCGAAATCGTTCAAACCGGCAGACGAATCTTGCCCTCGCATACGACGACCGACTGGCCCCCGACACGAACGTCGGCGATCGCGCCCTCCCGCTTTTCGACCTCGACGTGAAGAAGGCTGGGGCGTCCCATCTCGAAGCCCTGCTCCACCGTCCAGCGAAGCTTTCCGTTCGCGCGCGGGTCGCGTGTGCCGAGATAACCTCCGAGGGCGACGCATGCTCCGCCGGTCGCCGGGTCTTCGGGCACGCCGAGGCCTGGCGCGAACATCCGCGCGCGAACGTCGGAGCCGGGGAGCTCGGGGTCGCGCGAGAACACGAACAAAGCGTGCGCCCACTGGCCGCGAAGGACTGCCTCCCAGACATCGAGCCGAACGCGCGCCCGGCGCAGAGCAGCGCGGTCGCGCACCGGGACGAACAGGATCGGAACGCCGCAAGAGAGCGCCTCGGGCGACCAAGCGCCATCGAGCAAGTCGTCGAGCGCCAGTGAAAGGACCTCGGCGAGTCGCGCGCGGGGCGGAGGGGCAGGACCGAGCTCTGGCAGCTTCGCGACGGACAGCTGCTCGAAGACCGGCACTCCGCCGAGCGTTCGGATGGTGACCGGGACGACGCCGACGATTTCCTCGAAGGTGATCCGCGTGTCCGTCTCGGCCGCGAGCGGTACCTCGCCTACCGTCGCCAAGACATGCGCGGTGCCGAGCGTGGGGTGACCGGCAAAGGGAAGCTCGCCCCCGGGCGTGAAGATTCGGACGCGTCGCGTGTGACGCTCGTCACACGGAGGAAAGACGAAGGTCGTCTCGGAGTAATTGAACTCGCGCGCGATGGGCCCCAGCAGGGCTTCGGGGATAGGTGTGGCGTCAGGAAAAACGGCGAGCGGATTGCCGCCGAAGGCGCGGTCGGTGAACACGTCGACAGTGAAGTAGCGGACATGCATTTCGGGTGACGGAGACTGCGCGACCGAGCCGGCGGGCGCAAACGCACGGGCGGGTGATCCCCCCATGCCCGATCACGGATGGCAGCCTCCCCCGCCCCTCCCCCAAGCTCCGGCACTGCACGAAACGGAGCCGCCGCACGGCGAGTAGTCGCACTGTTGGCCGTTCGTCGCGCACGGCCGTCCCCGGCATTCGCCGGAGCCGCGGAGCTCGACCCGCCACACGCCGGCGCGGCGGGAAGGGAGCGCCAGAAGCACCAACGATTCAGTTCAGTATCTGCCCGCAGAGACCGTTACCCGTACAGGTCAAGATGGGCGCTCCCGGAGTGTTGCAGCACGCGTTCGGGTTCATCAGGCAATTTCCCCCGCTGGGGATACACATGGCGGGCGGCGGCGGCGGGGGCGCAGGCTGATGGGTCCACTGCGGCGTGTGGTTGTGCGTGCCGATGTCCTGGTAGGGGAGCCAGAACGCGACGCGCGACGGGTCGGTCGTTCCGTTGAACCCCTCCGTCACGGTGATGGGCGCCATCCAGAGTTGCGGCTGCTGGCATAGCGCGGCGAACGGCTGCTGGTGCGGGGCCCCGGGCGTCTGGTACGCATCGGCCGGATAGCACTGGTACATGCCCGTCTTGTGGTTCAGGACGCGAACGCCGTAATCGCGCGTCGACGAGAAGGCGAACCAGAGCAGCTTTTGACCCTTGTAGGTTTGCACGAACGGCGCCCATTTTGGATAGGAGTTCGATAGCTTGACGGGCGCGGACGCGGGCGAGCCGTTCGCCCGTTCGAGGTCGATGACCGGCTGGCCGACCGTCGCGGGGGTGAGGGCCAGACGCGCTGCCGGATTCGAGAAACTGTCGTTCGGGCACTGGCCGCCAACACAGCCGGTCAGCGACCCGGCGCTCATGTCGAGAGCGGCCCGGTCGAAGATGACGAACGACGTCGGGACGTCGGGTGAGTAGGTTGGATAGTAGTTGTTCTCGCCGCCAGACTTGAGAAAGACCGTCGGGGCGCCGAACACCTGATTGCCCATGTAGGGCAGGGTGTAAAGGCTCCCCCCGAACATGTGGTCATCGTCGTTGCGGTTGCCCGTGGCCCCTGCCCAAGTGGCGACCGCGGAAGGCAGGGCATAGATGACGGAAGCCCCATCGGGAGACCAGTCCGGCATCGTGGGTCGCTCGAGCGCGGCTCCCACCGGAACGTTGTTGAGGATCGCCCCCGTCTGGCCGTTCCAAAGCGCGAAGACGTTCGTCGGTCCGATGGGGAAGCCGTTCGACGTCAGGTAATACGAGGCCGTCGGGTTGAGTGTGCTGAATCCGGGCGGCTGTCCGTTGAAGCCACCGCCACCGCCGAACCCGCCGCCCCGACCCCCACCGCCGCCGCAACGCATGCCCATACAAGCGGTCCCGAGCGTTGCGGGCGGATTGACCGTCATGTCGAGGAGCGAGCCGCCGATGTCGCTGTATTCGTCGTCCGAGTCACTGTCGTCCGCATAGATGACCATTCGCGAGCCGTCCCGCGAGAGAACGTGGCAGCCATTGCAGGTCGTCTGCAAGCTGGCCGTCACGTTCGCCTCGTTCGTCGCGAGATCCCCGAACGTCTTCTTCCAGATCTGGCCGCCGACGCCGATCGTAGTGACCGTCGACTTCCAGTAGTAGTAGGTTCCAAGCAGATCCTGCTCGGCGAACGACATCTGGACGGGACTCGACGCCACCGCGCACTTGCCGTCGGTCGTTCCGCGCACGCTGACGTTGACGGCCGAGCCGCCGCGGTTTGCGTTGGCCACCAGCTGCCAGACCGCCGGCGCGAGGACGTACTCGCAGCCCCCGGACGGCATCGGCGGCTGACCGGTATCGACGGTTTGAGCCGCGCACTTCGTGAAGATTCGAACGTCGGTGACGGCGTTTTGCAGGTCGACTTCGAACTCGGTGAACGGCGCCCCGAAGGGCGTCCATTGAACCGAGATGACGTTCATGTTCGGTGGCAAGAGCACGGTGTCTGGCGGATAGACGACCTTGATCGCGGGGGTCCCTGTGGGGCACGCGGGCGCGCCCGTCAAAGGAGGGAACGTGCAGCCGGGGCAGTCGGGGGCCGGCATCTGAAGATTCGCGTTGCCCCCGTCGAAAGCCATGAGGGGCGGGGGCCTCGGTCCGGAGCTGTCACCACAAGTCACGCAGCCGACGGCCGCGTCGTCCCCGGGCAGCACGGATACGCCGGCTTCATCGCCGGCCCCGCTCCCGCTGCCGCCGCTCGAGCCGGCTGTGCTGCCGTCGTCGCCAGACGCAAAGGTCTGCCTGGGCGGGGTCGTTCCGCACGCACACAGCCCCAGCACGGCGGAGAAGAACACCCCCGCCAGCGCTCGGCCGCGCGCTCCGCCGAGCACCTGCACACGTTCGATGAAGTTCATGGCTCGTCCCCGCCTTCTTCCTGTCGAGTACCGTCAACGCATCGGAATCAGGCAACTTCGCGTTGTTCGCGCCCCGATAAATCTTTCCCAATTCGCGCAACCGCAGTCCGTCTCGCGGAGCCTTGCCCTGCGGGCACACCCACACGCGAGGAACATGGGAATCATGAAGGGGCTCAGCCGAGTGCCGCGTTCGCGTTCAGGAGCGACGTGACTGTCCACGCAATCGCCCGGGTGACGAGCAATACCCAGATGTTGCGGCTCGGACCGGGCACACCCGCCACGCGAAGATGACAGCTACGCGCCGCGGGTCCGACGTAGAGCCGGAAACTCAAGCGCCCCTCTCGCGCGTCCTACCCGAGCTTTCAGGGGCTGAGCTTTCGGCTAGCATGACGACTTCATTGCCCCACAGGAACACGCACGGGTGGCGAAACTGGCAGACGCAGCGGATTTAGGTTCCGAGCGGCAAAAACCAGAATTAGCGGGAACTCGAAGAAACAAGTGTGATTGGCGATCCGAGAACACCCGACAGGACCCCTGAACAACGGCGCTTGTGGCAAAGAAGTGGCAGTCAATATCTGGATGAGCTTGATGGCGCCATCGCTCGCGTGACGCGCGCAATCGCCGTCGCTGGCGAGGACGTCGACGTTGCCAAACCCGTGGCGGAGCGTCACGCGATGCGCCTCGAGCTTGAATCCTTGCTGGGTCCCAATCGGGCGCCGTCGACGTCACTTTGGGGCCTGCTGATGAAGCGAATCGCGATGCAAGCAGATGACGTGTCGCGGAAGGAGCCACTTGTTCTGGGGCTCGCCGTCTTGTGACGCCTAAGCCGGACCCGGGTCGCCCTTCGACGACGGCCGCGTGGTTCTCGACCACCCACGACGTCGACTCCGCAGGGAGGATACGTCTGACTCTGCGGCATCACCTAGCGGACGAGTGGCGAGGGACTCACCCAGAACTTCGGGCAGGCGGGCCGGTGGCCATGCGTGCAACGACGGCGGCAAGCGAATCAGTTGTCGTTGTTCAGCAACATATCTCTCCGGAAACTCATGTGAAGGTGGGCACGGAGCCCGACCAGCGTCGTATCGCCGTCGCACGTTCGCTGCACGGTTCTTCGTGAAGGGGCAAGCGGCCGTAAGAAGCAATCCAAGCAGAAGACGCAATGGAAACCACCATGGTTGATGGTCAGCTCGTGCGTCTTCGCGATGGCGAGCGCCGTTCAGGCGCGCATCGCACGTTCGCGATTCCTAGATACAACGACGGCCTGATCGACCGCGACCCCTGGTGGGCACCGTCCGCACCGGGACGCCCGACGGCCCACCTTCCCTGGGGTATTCGGCACGGGCGATCCTTGGCGCCCCGGCGTTCAATCACGGCCCGAGCGTTCCCTCGGTCGCGCACGAGGACGCTTTCGAGGGCGACAACACTCCCGTCAGCATCGCGCCGCTCCGCGTGTTAATCCTGATCCGGCCTGCGCCGCCGGCACCCCCCGACTGTTTGGAGGTCGCGCCGGCCGATTGTCCGTCGGCCATGTCGGCGGCGCTCCCGTTGCCGCCTCCTCCAGACGATCCAGTCGCCGCGGTACTTGACGCCTGCCCATCTTGTCCCGCGGTTCCGGATCCACCACCCCCTCCGCCGTTCGCGGCTAGAACGCCGGCCACGGTGACCGTCGGCGCCTCGAGCAAGATCGCGCCGCCACTTCCACCGCCGCTGGCGTTCGAGCCCGTGCTCGTCCGGCCGCCGCCTCCTCCGACGTTGATCACTCCGCCCTGCCCAATCGAAATTGAATTCGCGGCTACGATCTGAACCGCACCACCGCCCCCTCCACCGGTCACGCCGTACCCCGGCCCTCCCTGCGATCCACCGAACAATGGCACGAGCGCGGAGATGCCGTAGGGGGCGCCGCCAGCGGACGGTGTCCCTGCATCCCCCGGGCCTCCGCCCGACCCGCCATGTCCGCAGAAACCCGCGCCGGCACCGCCGACGCCGAATGGATCCACGCCCGGGCTGCCCCCGCCAAGCCCCGCACCGGACTGAGCGACCAGATCGGAAGTGGCGCCGCCTGCGACGGTCAGACCTGCGGTGGCATGCGCAAGCAGCCGGCCGTTTAGCGTGACCTGATCGAGCGCGACGATGACGAGCGGCAAGTTTCCGGTGACCGAAAGCTGGCCCTGCGGCTCGACGGTCAGCGAATTGAACACGAACACGCCTAGCGTGCTCGCATCCGTCTGGTGCGCTTGCGCGTATGCGAAAGGCACGTATTGCCCACAGGCTACGGTCCCACGGTCCGTGTTGAACGTGCAGCTAGCGCTCGACACGTCGAGGTCACCCGGCGTTCCGGCATCGACCAGGAGCGAGGCCACGGCGATGTTGGACGGCGCAAAGCTGAGCATCACCGCCGAGCCATCGGCGCCTGACGCGTCGGGCATCGAGGTGCCGGGTGTTGAGGCGTCCGCCGTGGACGCAACGGCAGGGGAGGCATCGGGTGTAATCATCACGCTCGATGTGCACGCAGTCAGGGCCAGCAGTCCCGTTGAGGCAATAAGAGGGGCTCGTTTGTGCAAAGGCATTCTCCAATCGGCTTGAGGGTACACAATCTACTGGACTGAGGGCAGAAGGCTCGATCGGTGCGCCGACTTGAATTAAGTTGGAGCCCACGGCTTCTGGCCGATCCATGGACGGACGAGGCGCGAGGAAAGTCATCCGAGCGTGGGCGACGCGCTCCGCCCATGCTTCCAGTGGGGCGGATTTCACCGGTGAAGAGCGCGGCGCGAGCCAGGTTCGCGCGCTTCGGAAATGGCGGCGGCTGTCCCCTATTGCCAAGGGTCACGGACGCCTTGGCGCGCGGCGCGGCAGCGCTAGTTTGCCGCGAAGGTCGGCGCAAGCGGCGACGTCTTCGCCGTCGACTGCGCAAGCAACAAGAAGGTTGCGAACGGAGCATGGCTGCAAGCCACGGCGCTCCCCGGCCGCTGACCCGCGCACCGGTCACGGACGATGCGCGCGGAGCGGGGCCTCGGCCGCTCCGAGGACAATCGATAGCAGCCGCACTCGGGCGGCTGACTGCCCTCGTTCTGAGCGAAGTCGTCACAGGCGGCCTTCTCGTCGCACGCTCCGGAGAGGTTTCCCGGCAAAGAGGCGCGCGGGGCACATCGGCGTTCGTGACGATCGCGCTCGCGACGGGTAAGACCGAGACGTGGGTATCGGATCGCACCGGCCACGACGGCCACACGATGATCGACAAGTACAGGCGCAAGGCGCGGACGTGGAGTCTTGGCGAGATGGGGCCGCTCCACGCCCTCATCCCGGAGCTTTCGGGCGCTGAACCTTCGGCTAGGATTGCCACACGAATTCCACACAAACACACTGCACGGGTGGCGAAACTGGCAGACGCAGCGGATTTAGGTTCCGCCGCCGCAAGGCGTAGGGGTTCGACTCCCCTCCCGTGCACTTTCAATGACTTACGCGCGTCGCTGGTAGGAGCCGAAACACGTCCGTGGGGCAATGGAGGGGAATTGACATGGCTCGCCAGTTCGGGGATCGCTAGGTACAGCGGCGCCAGATCGCCCTGTTGCTGAGCCGTCCACGTCGCCGCGGTACGGCGGTACTTCTTCTTCATCGAGTCGCCGTGCCCCGTCCGATCTTGGCACCACTCCCACGTGCGGCCGCTCGCGAGCGACACCGTGATGAACGTTGCTCGAAGGTCGTGCGCCCGCATCCGAAGGCGGCTCTTTGAGCCCGCGAACAGTTTCGCGCGGTCTACCTTGGCACGCTTCAAGTCGTCGCGGAGCTGCGCGGCCAGGTGGTCCACGTTGAGCCCGATGCCGTCGTCGTCAACGAACACGCGCTCGGTCGTCGCCGACTTGCCGCGGAAGTGCTTACGCCAGATCTTCATCGCATCGAGCACGTCGGGGCGCATGTCCCACGCCCGCGGCTTGTCGGTCTTGTTCTCGTCCAGGTCCACGCGGTTGTGCACCAGGTCGACGTCCGCCCATGTGAGGCTGCCCATCTCGTCGGTCCGCATCCCCTCTCGAGTGAGGAAGCCGTAAGCAAGCCGGCGAAGCACCGGTACGTCACCGCAGCCAAGGAGGGCGCGATCTTCATCCGGGTAGAGGCACTCTTTGGCTTTGTCGTCCCCAGGCCTCGGCAGCCATCCGCGCGGTATCGGCGTCGCCTTGATCCACTTGCCTGGGTAGACGGCGAGGTTCATCAGTCGCGACATCACTTGTGCGACGTGCCGCCGCGTGCCCGGCAAAAGAGCGGGCGGAACGTTTGCCATCACGAACTCGGCGGCTGTCAGCGTGAACTCGTCGAGCCGCATGTCCTTGACGTGTGGCAACACGTACAGCCGGAGAAGTTCCTCGTCGCGCGACGCGGACCGCTTGGCGCGCACGTGGTCGGGGTACTTCTTCGCGAGCTCGCCGTCGGTCCAGTCCTTTGCAAAATCGCCGAAGGTCGGCGCGCAGGAACCCTTCGCCCGCATCTGGCCACCGCATAGTGCCTCAACGGCAGCGCAGACAGCTTCCCATGGGCGTCCCGAGTGCGCCTTGGCGCCCATCGCCATGAGTTGCTCGATCTCGCCTGCATGGCCCGCCCTACGAAGGCGAGCAGCCATCATCGCTAGGGCCCTGCAACGATTGGCGGCCGCGACCTCGTTCGCGCAGCTCGTCAGGACGAAGTCCTTTCGCGTGCGCCCCTTGATTGTGATCCGTGCTGCGAAGCCGTCGGCAAGACACCGCAGTTCGCCAGTCGCTTCGCGTGCCATGTTGACCTCCTCAGGCACCGCGTCACGGTGCGACGCCCTCTCGAGGGCGTTTCGGCCTTTACGCTGCCCTCTTGGCGGCCGTCTTCGACGGCCTAGCTAGCTTCGCGCAGAGTTGTTCTGCTGCCATCTCTATGGCCCTGGCGAGTTCGGCGTCTTTCCTGGCGATCACTCTCGCGCACTGTTCGCTGGTCCGCATGTACGCATCTCCCTCGCGCGACAGCAAAACCGTCTCCGCATTCGCCATGGCGGGGAGAATTGCCCTGGCAACTTTGCGTAGGACGACCAAGAAGTCTTCCCCTCTCGCGAAGGTCGCGCCTAGCTTCGCTCTGTCCACGGCAACTCTCCTGGTATTGGGCGCCTTCGTCTTCATTGGGCGGTCTCCTTTGCGGGTGGCGTGACGGCGTCTAGGGCACGAGCGACTGCCATCGCGGTCGCCTCCATTCGCGAGACTGCGGCGAGCATTTCGAGAACCGCGGCGGTCATTGCGATCTGCGCTTTGCCCGCCGCGATGACGGGCAAGGGCGTGTCGTTCGGCGTATGATTCATTGTCGACTCCAGGTGTTTGGGGTTGGCCAGGCCCCCGGCCGTTAGCGCGGCGCGGGGGCTGTTCTCTTCAGCGCTTCGGTTTGGGCTTCTTATCTGCGTACTCGGCTTCAAGTTGCGAGAGGCCTTGAGCGATGCACGCCCGGATCGCATCGGTCCGGGTCAACGGGATGCCGGGGCGCGACATCGCCTCGGCAAGAGCGTCAAGCTTTGGCACCCATTCGGGGGGTACCCGCACCGCGATCTGTAGCTGGTCTGTTGCCATCACCACAAAGTTAGCGCGACCATGTCATCACGTCAAGCGCGTTGCATCCTAATGAGTGGTAATCGAACCTACACGCGTCTTGTTGTTTGACAACGTATAACAGGCGCGGCGAGCGCGCGGATCACTCCGGCTCCGGGCTCTCCGCCGCTTCCACCCCGCCGGTTCGCGCCTTCGTGGGCGCCTTCGGCATCTTCACGATGATCTTGCCGGAAGTGAGGGCGTCGGTCAGCGCGCGGATACCCGTGTGCAGGTCCCCGATCGTGTCGTGTAGTCGGCTGAGCGTTGCCTTGTCGTTGACGTATTGCAAGGCATCGTTATCGCCGCCAGCAGCCAGCTGCTTGATCTCGTCCTCGGTGAGCGGTGCTGGTGCGGCGCCGCTCATCGGGTCGCCGGTCGGAGTGAACGCGAGTCGCTGGGCCTCGACGTTCGACTCGAACGGCTTCGCCGCTTCCTCCGACGCGTCTGCCTGCTTCTTGAGGCTGGCAAGCAGCGGCGCCGCGTCCTTCATGTTCGCGGCCGTCCTTTCTTGGAGGGCGCCGCCGGTGACCGGTGTTGCCTCGACGAGGTTGCCTCGCTCCCACGCGTGAAGGTTCGACAGCGTGTTGAGCGCCGAGTTCTGCGTGCTCGCCGCTTCCCTCTCCTGCTTGGGCTTCGTGACCCCCATCAGATCCGCGAGGCGACCGGATATCCAGGTGGCCAACTCGATGAGCGGAGGTCCGACCGCCTCGAACGCCGGAAGCAGGCCGGTGCTTAGCTGCTCCACGAGGCCCTGCACCTCGTTATTGAAAATCTGAACCTTGGACTGTGCCGTGTCCATTTGCGCGGTGAAGGCGCGGGTCACTTCCTCCTGTGTCATCGCCGCGCTGGAAAGCCGCCGGAACTCCGCGTCGACCGCGTCGAGTCCCTTCTGTCCACCGCCGGCCTCGTGGTAGATCGAGGCAAAGCCAGTGACGGCGCGCCGACCAATCTTGCTCGGGAAGAGCTGGTTGAGCTTGAGTTGGTCGCCGTTCGTCTTCTTGAGGGCCTCTAGGATGAGTTCCTCGGGGCTGCGAAGCTTCGTGTGTGTCGTGTCGGTGAACGCGCTTATGCCCATCGCGTTCCAGTGCTTGTTCGTGGTCGACGTCGCCATGTCCTGAGCAAAGCTCATGACTGCCGTGGCGGCCTGAGACGCGGACGCCGACCCACCGTGCAGCTTCGACTCCTGCGCCATCGCGCCGAGCACCGCAATATTGCCCTCGATGCCGCCCTCGAACTTTGGCGCCTGCGAGGCCAGCTTGGCCATCTGCACGGCCATGTCTCGAATCTCGACCGCGCCGAGCTTGCCCTGACCGGCGATGGCTCGCATGACGGCCATCGTGGCCTGAGCCTTGTTGGGGACGTCGCCAAGGTGGTCGGTCACCTCCGCGGCCGCACCGCCCATATCTTCAAGCGACGTGCCGGTGGCTCGCGATAGCCTAGCCATGTCGCCGATGACGTCACGCGCGGTCTCAAGGTCGCCCGTCTTGGCAACGAAGGAGCGGAGCGAGTCGAGCACGTCGGACGTGCCGGTGGCCGTGTCGACGCCGATCTTCTCGGACTGCTTGAGCAACCCGGCCGACTCGAATTGTCGACGCTCCACGGACATGCCCGTGGTGCTCGGGGCAGCGTTGATGACCTGCTGAGCCAGCGACGCGTTGTCCTGATTGCGGCGAGCCATACCAGCGAAGTCGGTGTCGACTCCGAGCATCCGCGCACCGGCGGCCATTGCCGCGCCGCCGTAGCCGTACAGCATGGCCGTGCCGCGGCTGACGCCTAGCGCTGCGCGACGACCGATTCCGATCTGGCCACCGCCACCGCCCCAGAACTTGCGCGTGTTGCGCTCTGCTTGCCGCTCCTCGTTGCGGGCCACGTTGGCCGCGCGACGACGCTCACGCTCGAGATCTCTCTGCGCCTGTCGTTCAATCCGGGTGCGCTCGCGTGTTCCGCGTTCGACCTCGCGCGTCCGTTCCTTTTCGGTGCGCTTTTCCGCGGCCGCTTTCTTCTCGATCGACTTCTCGGCTTCGCGAGCGGCGCGGTCCTCGGTCTTTATGAGCTTGTTGGCGTCCCGCTCAAGCTCTCGCTCAAGCTTCGCCCAAGCCTTCTCCGAGCTCGTGGCGGCCCCGACGAGAGACTTGCGCGATTGCTCGGCCGCTTTGTCGATCGAATCGAACGCCTTGAGGACGCTCGCGTCGATCGATGCGCCGACGCGGATCCTTAGCTCCGACATGTTTGCTCCTGCGACTCACGAAGCGCGCACACGCTCGCGTACACGGTGCCCTCATCGTGAAGGACGACGAGGGCGGCCGGTAGATCCACGCCGTCGAGCGCCGTTGCGTCCAATCCGAGGGACGGCAGCCGCTCGCGCACGACGGCGACCGGGTAGACGCCCAGCACCATCTCGCAGCCCGGCCCGGGGTCCACGGCTAAAGCTACGGAATCGTCGATCGTACCGTCCGCTACCGCCGCATCCAAGCCGGCAGGCCATTGAGGCATTTTTGATGCCATGTCGAGGAGTAACCCCAGCCGCCGTTCGTTCTGCTCTTTCGATTTTCGCATAATTCAACCCGGGCTGAGATCGTTGATGGGAGTGATGAGCGTCGACGCGGAGACCCAATTGTTTCCGCCCATCGCGTTCGCGCCTGACTCGTCGACGATCTCGACGTAGTAGGTGAACTGGGTCGTGTCGGCGATGACGCCCGCGTCGCACGCGTACGAGAACGCCTGGTTGGCTCCCGTGTTGTAATAAGCGCTCGCGCTCCCAGGCGTGGGAAGCGTGATGTAGCCGTTCCCGGTCCAGCCAAACGCGGCCGGGTTGCTGAGCAGCGGCGTGACGTTGCCGCTTCCGTCCACCGCGATGACCCGCATCTGCGGCATCGATGCGGGGAGCGAAAGTCGAGTCTGCGTGACCGCGAACCACACGGTAACGCCGGAGATGGTCCCGCCGTTGTGGACGCGCAGCGGGCAGATGATTCGGCCACCCGACATGGCGGGGATGGCCTCGCACACCCAGGCCGTCGTGCCGTCCAACACGCTCGCGCCGACGGTCGTGGGCCACGTCGGTGCGGAGCCGCCGCTCGTCCCCAGGAGCGCTGTGCAGAGGTACACGAAGCCGTTCGGCGGTGAGGGGATGACGACCTGGGCACGCTGGTAGAGCGTGCCCGCCTGCCACGTGGGATAGGTCCGGTTGATCGTTCCTGACTGGACGACCTCGTACGAGTACTGTGCGGAAGGCGCCTCGAGGAACGGGATCGGAATCGTGGTCCAGTTGACCGTGTTGTCGGCCGTGTTCGCGTCGATCGTCGTGCTGAAGGATGGCGCCGAGCCGCCCGTGGTGCCGGCAGTCCCGCAGTAGTACGCGAGGCCGTTCGGTGCCGCTGGGATGACCACGTTGCCGAGGACGTAGGCGTGTGAGGCCTGCCACGAGTTGTAAAACGGCGGAGCCGCTGCTGGAACGACCGACGAAATGTCGATCGCATTGCCGAGCGACGTGACGAGCGTGCGCGCCCGCCCCGACTGAAGTTGGAAAAAGTCGCTGTCACCGTGAGTGATCCGCGTACCACTCGCCGGGAAGTTCTCGACGGCGTTCGCGGCTGACAGCGTGCTCGGACCGCAGAGCCACACCCCAGAGTTGCCAGCGATCGTGATGGGCGACGAGGGCGTGTAGAACCCGCCAGTGTCCCCAGTGACCGCGTTGGCCTGCGCGGTGTCGAGCGCCTGAAAGTAGGACGAGGGTAGGGGCACCCCGTTGACGTAGAAGATGTCGGGGTTGATGCGGGCTGGCATTAGGCCCGCCCGGGGCAGAGCATTGCGTCAATGTTTCCCTCGGTGTTCTGGCGGGCGCAATGCTGGAAGACATCGGCCAGAAAGAGCTGCTGGACCGAGTGCACATACTCGGCCTTCTCAGCCTCCAATCGCTTGTACTCGCGGACGAGTACGCCGAGCCCAAGCGAGTCCGCGGCCCACATTCGGTCAACTGCCGCCTTCCGCCGATTATACAATTCGGCATTCCAATCGAGCAGCGCGGACAGCTCTTCAGATCTTGTCATTCGGCATTCGGGTCGCATTACCGCACCGTCGTATAGCCAGTGAGCACGAACTGCGGCAGTGCGCCGGTGCCGGTCTTCGTGATCGAGATCGTAATCACGTCGTTCGCGGAGACGAAGGCGCCAGCCACCCGCGTAAGCGAGACGGGAACCCAAGCGACCCAGTTACCGGTCGGGTTGGCCAGCGTGATGCTGGTGCTGCCTGACGCGAGCAGCACGCCCGCGCCGCCTGCGGTCCGCTTGAAGATGCTGATGGTGCAGTAGTTCGTGTCACTCGCGGTCACCGCCGCGCTCGGATTGATCGTGACCGAGCCGATCTCGATCCCTTGCGGCGCGGGTCCTATAGTGGCGACCGCGGTCTCGACCTGAGGCAGCGTGAGCGCCGAGCCGCCCGCACCGCCTGTGGGGTACTCGAACACGCCGATTTGAGTCA
The DNA here is from genome assembly GCA_963787925.1 of uncultured delta proteobacterium. Classification (GTDB taxonomy): domain Bacteria; phylum Myxococcota_A; class Polyangia; order Polyangiales; family Polyangiaceae; genus Palsa-1150. The sequence goes on along the minus strand of CAWBEN010000006.1, from coordinate 6,037 downwards.
AAGTGCAGCCAACTTCGAAAGCGTTGAGAATGTTCATGGCCTATTTCCCTTGCCGCGCGTGCGGCGTTGTGAATCGATATTTTCGCGGTCCCATCGAGGTGGCTCTCTGGCGTCACTGGATCACCCCAGTCAGCAAAGCGCCTACTTGATTGCTGACGACGATCTCTGCATCGGCATGGGCAACGACGACCCAAGACTTGGCCGACGATCCGCCGCTGGGCTCCGTGAAGGTGCGTACGAGCATCCCGCCAACAACGTCGCCGTCGCGCGCGTCCCCTACCCAGCGCAGCGTGCGGGCGCTGGGAATGTCCGAATCGGAGGACGGTTCGCGCAATAGGACCGCGTTCGCGGGGAGGGTCGGCGCCCAAATGTACTGCGGCACGCCGTTGACGATCGATTTCGCGCGTGCCACCACCACCCGAGGCAGCTGCCCGCCGGCCTGCACGAACTGCTGTATGCGGTTGGTCGCGTTCGTCGTCGCTGCGAAAAGGAACGGCTCGACAGCCTCTCCCATGACGATCGTGGTCACCGGGAGCAGGCTGTTTTGCCGCAACGAATAGATGTCAGATAACGGGTTGGCGGTCGCCGAGCCGTTCCACTTGTTGGTCACCGCGCTGGTATTCGCCGCCGCCCACGAGGTGGACGACAGGAGCTGCGCGGCGACGCGGAGCTCGCGAAGGAGCCTGAGGCTCATAACAACTCGGCGGCAGGCGATCTCCGCCAAGCTCATGTCCGCGTTCATGAGTGTTCCCGTAGGGATCATCGCGCCCAGCGCGTAGTGCACACACTTGAACGGCGTGTTGCTGAATCCGGGATTGAGCTCGCCAACCGAGGCACCCGGCTCTGTCGCCGCCCCAACGGGGGCATAAGATCCTGCACCACGTTCTCCGTGAAGTAAGCCCCCTGATCGGCCGCTACCATGCGAACAGGTTCGCGATGTCCGCGACGAAATCATCGGTGGAGATTCCGAACGACGCGCGCGCTGCATTCGGCGCGACCACATCGCTCGGGCGTAGATCCATCAGGACGGGCCGTTCGCTGATCCAGAACGCGGCCCGCTCGGCCAGGCTGGTGACCAGCTTGTCCGGCCCGCTGCGTCGCGCGACGACTTTACCTGCATCGTCACGAAGCGTGTCCGGCTCCTTCGAGTCGAGAATGACCGGTTTGCCGAAACCGACTGCGAGAGCCACCACCGACTTTCGTTGTCGCCATGATCAAGCACCCCTATTCGGAAGCGTTGCGAGATGGCGTTTGCGTCGCGACGCCGCCGAGTTGTCCAGGGAGTCACGTCCTCGTAAGGGGCCGCAAATTGCGACGACGCACGATGAGGTCATCCGCACGACGGCCTCTTGGGCGTCGGAAAATGACAGCCCGTGATCGCGAGCGAGCGTCTTACAAATTGGATGTCCGTTTCCCCCGCTCGGAGCGACGTGGCGATGGCGATTTCCACCGGTGTTCCCATCAGCGGCACCTCGCCCTCGCGCGGTCCGACCAATTTACAAAGCTCGACGGCCCTGACGTGTGTGCACTTCAGATGCGCTGCCGTGACGAACGCCGCGTCGGAGAAGGTTCGACAGCCTGCGACTGCGTCGCGCGCGATCTTGCTCTCGTCAAAAGTAGGTGCGGATGTATTTGCAAAGTACATGAGGTTAGGCTCCTTGAGTGGGATTTGCTGGCGCGAAAAGGGCGGCGGCTGTTTGAATTGCTTCGGCGTGGGTCCTCTCAACATGCGCCGCGACGCTCGCGGAGTGGTCCGGAGCCGCTGCCGTCGGTTGCGGCTTCGGCGGATCGTGCGGGCCGGATGGGCCGTTGTCTGGAATCACTTTGCGAGAATTCTGCTCGGCAGCCTCCCGGACGGCCGCGTACCTCGCGGCGGTCCAGGTGTCCCTCTTCTTGCTCATTGTCGCTGCTCCTTCGTTGCGCGCGCGAGCGCCTCTTTTGCTTCAGCCTCGTCGGCTTCCAGGCAAAGCCCGGCGTGTACCAAAAGCCTCGCTGCCGTATCCGGGTCGAGGCCCATGGCGACCGCCCTGGCAAGTTCGCTTGCCGTGATCTGCGGAGTCGTACTCGTTTGCATCTTTCGTGACCTCCAATCCGTCGATGTTGCTGTGTAAAATCATCATGGTCCGTTCCAAAGTTGATTCGCGTACTGTTGAGTCATGTGGTCGAGCATGATGTTATGAGTGTCGGCTCCGGGCATGCGGTACGTGCCTGGCAGATCGAGCACGTGCGGTGACACGCCGACGCTGCCGACGGTTCCTGTGTGTTGAGCGCCCCTCGCCAGCTTGGACGTCTTCCACACGGCTAACGCCAGTGCTGAAATGGTGTCGCCGTGTCCCTGCCCGGCGCGTCGCGGAAACGCAATCTTTGTCCCGCCTCCAGGGAGAGCCGTGTGCGTGAGGGACTTCAGGTCAGCCGCAATCTTGGCGCTTGGGCCTATACGCAGCTTGCCCGAATGCAGTAGGTCGCGCAGCACCATGTGCGTGTCGTATTTGCCCTGGGCTCCCGTCGGGGCATCGCGGAATCGGAGGCCCTCAGCCGTGAGGTGTTCAATCGCGCTCTGGCGATAGTGGGCGTCCATCACGATCTCGGTGACGCCGTGGCGGCGCATGACCAAGGCGAACCGATCACGGATGACGTAGCCTGGCGTCAGTGGTGCCCGCCGTGTCGGCTTGATTTCGTCACTTTCGAGCAGTTCGTAGGCGCCCTTCAAACTGGACACGACAACGATTGCGCTGCTGTCTCGCTCGAGTCCGAGGTCGCCCCCGCAGCCGATGCGGATCCAGGTGGTGCCTCGACGACGAGGGGTCGCGATTCATCTCGAGCGGCATCGATCGCGTCGGCGTCGATCAGGCGCGACCCACCCCTGGCCCCTGGAATGCAGTGGTATTCGCGGCTCGCGTTTTCTGGGTCGCGTGCCATTTCCTGCTCGACGGCTCGCGCAAGGCGCGCGTCGTCCGGGCGCATCGTCGTAGTCGATCCGACCGCCGCGAGCGCGTCTACCGGATGACCGTGGTTTCGATCGAACAGGTCGGAGGTAAGGTTCGCGCACGGCCATGGCGTCGAGATGAACAACGCCGGCCCGCGCAGCCGTGGCTTGGCTGCCGCGTAGAGGTCGCGATCTGAAACTGCGTATCCCTCAGCCGAGGCAACATCGTCGTTGCTTGCGAAAAATTCCGATTCGTCAAAGACGATCGCGAGAATGTCGAAGCCGCGGAGCGAGTGCCCGCCCTTCGTTGCGGCTACCGCCTGAAAGGCGACGCGCCGTCCAGCCCGTACGAATTGAAAGCTGTCTACGGTGTCGCCGTCGTCGGCCACCATGCGCTCGAGGGCAGGAACCGCGCGCACGAGCTCGCGCGCCACGCGGAGCGTGATGGTGGCGGTCCGCCGCGTAGGTGCGACGACGACCGCGGCGGCAAGCATGCCGGGGCCGATGCCGTGCAGGTCGGCCGTCGCCATAACCCAAACGCCGAGCGCGGCGGCGATGGTGCTCTTGCCTGATCGCGGCCAAGGCGGAACACGAGCGCGAGCCGGACGGCCTCGGAAACGTCGTCGACGTCGCCGAAGAGACCGCGCGCCATCTCGCGGTCTGTGCCGCGCAACTGGCCGGGTGGGATGCCGTCCACGGCAACGCGCAGCAGTACGCGCCACGCCGGCGTTAGCTTCAGGTGAAGCACGTCGGTGCAGAACGAGACGAAGGGCTTTTTGATTCTTGAGGTTCCGACGGATCGGCGCTCCAATCGAAGTCAGGTTGCGGACGGGCCTTCGCTTCCCGAGTTGCGAGCTCGTAGGCGGCGAGCAAGTTCTGCCGACTCGCGTCGGCCAGCTGAGAACCGACCTTCATAAGCGAGACGTCGTTCGCCTCCGCGCCACGGTCGAAACAAAACCTGGACGCCGCGAGCTGAAGGCCAGCGCTGGCGACCATCGTTGACGGCGCAGGTCCCAGCTCGCCCCCTGCCTGCGTGGCGAGGCACCCAAGGTGGTGCTTTACGAACTCCTCGGCGGCAGCGCGGTATGAACCGAACTGTTCCCCTCGACGAGGCTCGATAGTCCCAGGGAGTCGATCAGGCGGACGCTTCGCGCCTTGGCTAGTCCACCTAGACGGCCGAGCGCTTTAGCGGCATCGCTGCCGGCCAATGTGCCGTCTTGGCGGCGCGCTACCGGACCGCCAGGGTCCGCTATCTGCGCCGGTACGGGCGAGGGTAACTCGTCGGCCGGCACCACCTCCACGCGCGGCACGCCTGCGCCTGTGCCGTGGCCGCTTCGGAGGGTCACGGTGCGCACCGACCTCTCGGCTGACCAGGCGCATGTTGCACAACTTCGCCGTGGTGACGCCCCTTCCGCGCTTTGGCCGCCTCTTCGGTCCACCCGTGCGTCGGAGGCGGCACGCGCGCCCCAACCTCGCTCGATTGGTAGCGGGGGAGCTCGACGGGCGGCGGACGACTCGCAGCCGCCGCCTCGTACTGCTCAAGCAGCTTTCGGAGTTCACCAACGAATCGGCTCGGGATGTGAAAGACGAAGACCTTGTCTAGGAGACCGTTGTGACTCACGAGATCGACATCGCGACCGGCGTCGCGCACTTCCAGAGTGCGCTTGCCTTGCAGTTCGATGCGGCCCAGCAGGGTGCTCCGAGCGGCCCCTAGCCGCAGGAGGTATGCCTCGATTCGCGCGCGCTAGCTCCGGCACACGGCTCGCCGGAATGCGGAACTCGTGCCCCTGTTTGGTCGCGGAGTCGAAGTAGACGACGGCGAGCGCGACGCCGCGGTCGATGATGTCGACGGCCTCCCAGTTGTGGGTGTAGACGGTCGCAATCGTCGGCTCGCCGACGGCGGTCCGGCCGGCACGCGCGATGCCAACTTCGGGGTTGTGTTCTTCAATCATCGAAATGCCTCCAGAATCGTTTGCTTCGTTTTGGGCATGAGGAGACGTCCCGCCCCGCGAAACGCGTCCAGCGCGATCATGGAGCGGGGAAAGGGCAAGCGCGCTGACCCCAACGCCGTCGGAAGGAAATACGGCGGCGTTGGGGGAGCACCCGGCGAGGGAAAGAGACCGAAAGCCCGCCGGCTCGGGTCACTGCGGTGACCAAAGTTATGGGGCAGCCCGCGGGGTAATGGCTGCCGTGATCGTTCAACTACGCGATAGAAAGCCTGCGCTTCAGCGGATCGTAAGTCCTATGCGCGCTGGTAACCTAGTCGGGCGAGCACACCGTCGACGGTCTGGGGCACGTCGTTTTCAACGCCATGCGCGGCCTCCGCTTCGCCGCTCGCCAGCTCACGAATGACCCGCTCCGCCTCGTCGAGCTCCACGAGCACCGTCTTGCCAATCCGAGTGACCCTCGTGCATAGCGGCACGATGCGCTCAAGATGCTTCCACGGCACGATGCCGAGAATGGTCAGCACGTTCTCCTGGGAAACGTACGAGGGGCGGGCCACGACTGGCGGGCGCGGCTTCAATTCGCGGGTGGCCGCGTCGCGTTTCCAGTCTGGGTGGCAGGAACGCCGGGGGCCTGCATCATGATGCTGCGATCTCCTTGATGTGAGACGAGTCCCGACAACTCTCGCAACGCAGACTGTCGGGCCCGTGCAACTTGTTCTGATGTTAGCGGCTGCCTCGGCACCGCGAGGGCCGGGGTGGGGCTCGGAGCCGTTTCAGAAGGCGCGGGCGCGTCTCCGGGCATCGTCGTGGCACTGGCGGGTATATCGCTGACTGGTGGCCGGACGAGCCGCGGAAACGGGCGATGAGCGGGGCTCCGCGACAGGTGGGGCCCGAACGCTTTTGCTTGCGCTTGCGCCGGCAGCTTGCATGCTTTTGGCGAGCCGGTTTCTCGCTGAGGCCCCCCGGATACCTCAACGCCTCCGGTCTGTGTGTGTGGCGCACGCGTGATCGAGGGATGGGGAGGCCTGGGCGTCCGTGTGTAGGCGGCGGGATTCCCCACTTGCCACGCCAAGTCTCGACGTCTGCGTGGGTGCCGCTGCCTGGTGCTGCAGTCTGCGGCTTTCGGGTCTCGAAACTTTTGTCGCTCGCTCTACCGGAGGCGCAG
>CAWBEN010000005.1:0-634058 GCA_963787925.1 uncultured delta proteobacterium | reverse complement strand
CCACTCGATAGCGGTTACGAACTCTGGTGACCCACGGGTCCAGAGGTCGCGGACGCACGATGCGTTGGAATTCGCGGGGCGTGGCTTCTCGACGCACTCTACAAAGAGCACGCGGTCCGTGTGGGGTACGCGCGAGGGCTCGGTTTACCGGTCGCGAGGGCCCTCTCCGGGGCAGACGCGGGAGACGAAGTGACCCGCGGCTCCGGAGGAGAGACCCACGGCTACGGAGGTTGGTCTCCGGAGCGGCGGGTCGGTGACCCGGCGGCACGGAGCCCCGAAGATCGATTCAATCGCACCGATCACTTCACGCTCGGATGTCCAGAGTGGCGGGACCCGCGGGGCAGCGCACTGGTGGACCGGCGCTACATTCCCCGGATGGGCGATCCGGCCAAACGTCGCGCCACCTACGAGGATTCTGCTCGCAGTTCCCGAACACTTCGTCGCCGAGATTCTCAACGGTGTGCTCATCACGCAGCCCAGGCCGGCGTCGTTGCATGCCCGCGCGTCGTCGCGGCTGGGTATCGACCTTGGCGGGCCGTTCGACCGTGGCAAAGGGGGTCCCGGTGGCTGGATCATCCTGGACGAACCCGAGCTTCACCTACACGGGGACGTCGCCGTTCCTGATCTCGCCGGCTGGCGACGCACGCGGATGCCCGAGCTTCCCGACGCGACCGCCTTCGAGCTCGCTCCCGATTGGGTATGCGAGGTGTTGTCTCCTTCCACCACGGCGATCGATAGGGTCGAAAAGATGCCCATCTACGCTCGGGAGGGCTTCTCGCATGTGTGGCTTGTCGATCCCATCGCGAAGACCTTGGAGGTTTTCCTGCTCGACGCCGCCGCTCGATGGGTCCTGCTGGGAACCTGGCGTGACGATGCGAAAGTGCGTGTGGATCCGTTCGCTGCGGTGGAGCTCGAGCTGGAGGCCCTCTGGGCGAAGTGAGCAGCGGGAGCGGAGCATCGCCATCGCGTACGTCTTGATGTCGAGCGCCGAGTGCGAGGACGGGCTCTCGCCCGCGAAGCGAAGCCAGGTACAAGTACACGAAGAGGAAGTCGAAGCCGGCCGGGTGCGCGACGAAGACGGGGCGACCGGGCAACGAGCGCAGCCGGGTGGCCTCTCGCGCCGGGGAGCGTCTCGAGGTTCGCCGAGAACGTGCCTACGAGGGTCTTGTCGCTCCGGTACGCCGCCGACGCGAAGCTCAGCATCGAGTGCGGGCCCGGGATCGGGCCGTCGGTCTCGACGTCCGTGCTCGCATAGAACTTCGTTCGGCGGCTTCATGGCAGGCCTGCCCTGCTCGGGACAGCGTACCTGCGGTTGCGCCGGACCGACGCGGCTGCGGTGCTATTCTGTGGCACGGACATGAGCGAGGCCGCGACGAATCGTGAGCCCGAGCCGAAGCGCATGTCGCTCGCCGAGTGGGCCGCGATGCCCGAGGACGAGCGGGGCGAGCTCGTCGACGGTCTCCTCGTGGAGGAAGAGGAGCCCGAGTACCTGCACGAGTTCATCATCATGTGGCTGGGTCGCTTGCTCGGCAACTGGGGTGCGCCGCGTGGAGCGCTCGTCGCGGGCTCTGGGGCAAAGTTCGCGGTGCGTCCCAATCGTGGCCGGATGCCCGACCTCACGGTCTTTCTCGCTGGCGGGCCGCGGCCGCCAAAGCGCGGGCTCATCGGGGTCCCGCCGACGATCGCCATCGAAGTGGTCTCCGCGTCCCCGCGCGACGAGCGGCGCGATCGCGTGGAGAAGCTCCTTGAGTACGCGGCGTTCGGGGTCAAATGGTACTGGATCGTCGATCCCGACCTCCGGAGCGTCGAGGTGCTCGAGCTGGGGACCGACGGACGCTACGCACACGCGGTAGCGATCTCGGAGGGCGCGATCGATCCCGTGCCCGGATGCGAAGGAATGCGGTTCGATGTCTCCGCGCTCTGGGCGGAAGTCGATGCGCTCGGCAAAGACTGAAGAACCCGAATGCCGTTGCACTAGCCCCTCTCGGGCGGGTCACGATTCGAGGGTCATTTGCCGGTCGCTCCGAGGCGAGACGGCGGTGCACGTCGCTCGAGAGCGATCGGGGCGGCGTGGTACGGAGTCCTCGATGCGACCTGTCCTCGCGACCCTACTCGCCGGCACGTGGCTGTTTCTCTCTGGGGCGCTCGTCTACGTGTTTCTCATGGCCAACATCATCCCTCCCCTCATGACGGAGGTGGCCTTGCCGGCAGCCGTCATGCCGACGCGGCTCTGGGCCGTCGCGGTTGAGAAGCTGGTGCTTGCTGGGGCGCTGACGGTGGTCGGCACGCGACAGCTCGGGCTCTCCTGGGTCCGCAGAGGTGTGAATTCAGGCCTCCTCGGCATCGGGCTGTTCCAGCTTCCGTTCTGTTTCTCGGTTTTTGGCAACTTTCGCATTCCGGCGAGTGCGGTCGGGTGGATTGCGCTGGAGGGCTCCCTACGTCTGATCGTGGCGGGCTTCATCATCGCGTCGGTGCTTGGCGTGCGGCGCGCGAATGCCTGAATTCAAGTTCGCGTCGGCCCCACGGCGAGGAACATGCTCTTCAGCGCAGACGCCGCCCTGCTCGCCTCGTCTGCGGATCAATCGCGCGGAGACCCTACTAACTTAGGGGTAGCCCTGGAGGGTCGAGTTCGTCACGGTGATGCTCTTTGCGTTCACGCCGACGGCCGTGCCGACGTTCGTGACGCTGCCCGTCGAAACGTTCGTCCAGTGCCCGCCCGTGTTCCCGGTCATCGTCGTAGTCCGTGATGGAAAGGGTGCCCATCATGTCGTCGCTGGTGAAGAAAAGGCCGCCCCCGAACGCGTTGCTGCCGGCGCTGTTGTCGAGGATGGCGTCGCCGCAGAGCGTGATGTTCACCGAGTTGCCGTCGCTGTAGACGGCGCCGCCGTTGCCGCCCGATCCGATCTCGTTTTGGCCGTTGTTCATGGCCGAGCACTTGCTGGGATCGTCGTTGTTCGCGTCGTGGCCAGTAGCCGTGTTGCCCATGAACAGGCTGTTGTAAATGTCGAGCTCAGTGAAAAGGCCTCCGACGGCGCCGGCGTTGCTCGCGGTGTTGTTGCGTGAAGGTGCTGCCGACGATCAAGCGCGCCGTTCTTGCTGCCCAGCACGTAGATTGCGCCGCCGCCGGTGTCGGGCCCGAGAGGAGCCGCCTGATTGTTCGTGAAGATCGAATCGATGACGGTGAGGCTGCCGTCGCGCATGTAGACTGCGCCGCCTTCGCCGTCGTTCCACCCCTGCGAGCAAGGCGCCGGGGCGCCGAGGGATGGCCTGGGTGGGCGTCGTTTTGCCATTGACCAAGGCGATGTGCTGGAGCGTCAGGCCGTTGTCGTTGGCGCGAAAATTCGCGCTGTTGAAGCTCAGGATCTGCAGCGGCTTTCCCGCCGTCGAGGGTGACTTTGCTGCCGCCGTCGATGACGGTGTTCTTGTTCGTAGGCAAGCTCAGCGTGGCGGTGATCGGAATGGTGACCGGCGCCGTTGCCGCAATCGAAGGTGATGATGCCGCCTTGCGCGACGGCCGCCTGGAGCGCCGCGAACGTGCAGCTCGCTGGGGTGCCGGTCCCCACGACGGCCGTCGGATGGGATGTGTCGGCGGGCTTGCCCCGCACGGGAACGCCGGCGGTGCACGAGCCGCTGGGGTTACCGGCCTGCCCGATGGTGCCGGCTTCGGAGGCCGTCGCTGCCGCGTCGGCCGGCGGGGAGGCGCCGTCCTGGCCTGGGCCGCTGTCGCGCGCACCACGGTCTGGCGCGGCTCCGTCGGCCAGCGGCGAAATGCCTTCCTGGCCGTGGCCGCCGTCGTTCGAGGCCACGTCGGTTTCCGGTGGGCTCGCGCCGGAGCCACAGCCGACCGCCACAATGACCGGCGATGCCAAGGCCCACGAAATTCGCATCGAGACCTCACGGTCGTGGAAGTGGCCCGAGCGGCCTCCCGAGAGGAAGGATAAGCCGCTTGGTCCGTCACGTCGACGACTCGCCGTGAGCGACCCGGACTCACATCCGACCGCCGTCGATTGACCCGCCGCGAGACACGTCAAACCTGACACAGGGCTGTCGCGGCGCGACGCTATACCCGGTTTTATGAGCATCAAGACCTACCACGGCAGCTGTCACTGCAAGCGTGTGACGTTCGAAGCCGACCTCGATTCTCGCGAAGGGGACGGGCAAGTGCAACTGCTCGTTCTGCTGGAAGGTCCGCAATTGGAGCGTGATCCTGAAGCCCGACGCGCTCCGACCGTTGACGGGCCGCGAAGAGATGACGACCTACACGTTCGGATCCCATCAGGGGCAGCATGCGTTCTGCAAGCACTGCGGCGTCCGCACCTACAGCTCGGGCAACGTGCCGGAGATTGGCGGCGAGTTCGTCTCCATCAACCTGTCGAGCCTCGACGACCTCGAGCCCAGCGAGCTCGCCGAGGCGCCGGTGAAGCACATGGATGGGCGCGCCGACATGTGGTGGACCGCGCCGACCGAGACACGGCATCTCTGACCGTCGCCGCGCCTTTCGTATTGTCCGCCGAGGCGGGCCGGAGGGCCCCCCAGCGTCGCGGGGCCCCGTAGGCGCGAGCTCGTGCGCGGCCAACGCCCTCGAGACGCGACCTCTTCGGCGCCCGCGGAGGCGTAGGGTTACTTGACCAGGACGACGTAGTCGATCGCCGTCGATGCGATGGCGACGTGCGCGGCCAGCAAGAAGGTCTTCTTGTAGAGGCTATAGTCGACGAGCTTCGGCGTGTCGTCACGCCACTGGCCGGTCGCGCCTGTGTCGGTGAAGCCGCCGCCGGTCACCCAGGCCGGCGGGGTCGTCTGCCTGGTGAACATCACGAACACGTCCACGCCGTTCGGGAGGTCGAAGGCCAGATTGGTTCGTTTGGTCGGGTCGCTCTGGCGCCTGGTCGCGATGAAGCTCGCTCCTGCCGCCGCCGTGGGAACGACGTCGAAGGCGTTGTCACCCGTGCCATCGAAGTCCATGTAGAACGGCCGCTGATCGGCGATCGGAACGTCGATGAAATACGCCGGGCCGTTGCTCGCCGTCAGGTTGGTCATCCTCGCGCCCGCGTCAGGCTGCAACGCGGTGCCACTCCCGCGGTAATAGACGGTCATGGCGTCCGTCGTCCCGGAGCCGTCGGTGACGCTGAGGACGTTCTTGCCCGGAACGAGCGCGTTGGGCCACAAGAAGACGTTCTTGATCGGAGTGCCGGCGGGCTGCGTCGGCGACGGCGGCTGCTTGTACTGATCGTTCGCCATCGGAGCGAGCGGCGCGCCGTTCACCGTCAGGGTGAGCATCGCGGCGTTCGAATAGGCCTTTATCGGACCCTGGCCGCCGCCGTTCGCGCTCCGCAGAAAGTAGTGCGGCCCGACGAGATGGACGACAGGCGATTTTCCGCAAGAAGGACTTGAAGAGGTAGAAGCTGTCTTTCTTGTATCCGCCCAGCGTCACGACGCCCTTCGTGTTGATGGCGTGCTTGTACTTGGCAAAAATGCCTAGAGGTCCAACGTCCGGGATATCCCGAAAGACGAAACCCGCGAAGGCCGGCACGTGACCCGGATGGCGCATCAGATTGTCGACCCGGACCTCGTGGACCAGCTCGGCGTACTCCTCGGGCTCGAAGGAGTTCACCGTGTGGTTCATCGCGAACACGTCCGCGGTATGGATCGCGATCACCGAGCCCGCGCCGCTCTCGGAGACCCAAGGGTCGGGGGCGGTGATTTCGGTCGTAAATGGTGCCGTCCATCGGGTACCAGCCGTCGTACCGGTTCACGAACGTGAAATCGACGTTCGCGGGGTGCTGACCTCTCGGACCGGCGTAAACGACGGGGCGCGAGGGGTCGGTCGCCTTCAGCACGGCGGCATAGTGCGACGTCGCCACGAAGACGCCGCCGCCCTCGTTGCCTGCGCTCCAAAAGACGATCGACGGATGGTTCCAGTTTTGAAAGACCATCTCCCGGCAAATGTTGTCGCCGTTTGGCGTGGGCGGCCCGCCGTTGGTGTGGCCATTCTCGGACCAGACCATGATTCCCCGCTGGTCGGCGAGCTGGTATTCGAGCTCGGCGTGGGGATAGTGCACCAGCCGAACGTAGTTCGCGCCCATCTCTTGCAAATTGTCCCGAATCCTCGATCAGCTCTTGATCGGTCACTGCGGTCGCGTGGTGCTCGGTCTCCTGGTGCTTGCCCATGCCCCGCAGCGGAGTCGAGTTCCCATTCAAGACGAAGTCGCTGGTCGTCAGCTGGTAGGACCGGAACCCGAAGTACTCGCCGACGGCGTCCGTCAGCGCCCCGTCCACCGTGACGGTGACGGACACCGTGTAGAGGCTGGGGGAGCCGGGCCCCCCATAGCCGGGGATTGTTCACCGTGCCCCTGAACGTGGTCGTCGACGTCGCGCCGGCCTTCACGACGACGTCGTTCACGGACGTGAGCACGGCGTTGCCGGCGGGATCACCGACCGTGGCCTTCACGTGGAAGGGCTTGTCGACCGTTCCGTCGTTGGTCAGAAGGACCTTGGTGTCCACATTGGCGGACGCGCGGCCGACATTCGAGGGAGTGACGTAGACACCGCTCGAGGCGTAATCGGTCGTAGCGACGTGGTACCCGTTCGTGGTGACAAGCCACGCTTTTCGGTAGATCCCCCCGTAGCCCTTGTTCAATCGGGTGTTCCCGTCCGGCAGGCAATCGGGGCAGGCGCCGTTGCTGACCTGAACGGCGAGCACGTTGGCTCCAGCGGTCACCGCCGCCGTCGCGTCGAAGATGAAGCGCGTGTAGCCCCCGCGATGCTGGCCGAGGTGCCTGCCGTTCACGTACACGTCGGCGATGTGGAACACGCCCTCGAAATAGAGGTACACGCGTTTTTGAGTGTCGGCGGCGGTCAGCGAGAACGTTCGCCGGTACCAGGAGCTCGTATAGGACGCGATCGCGTTGCTCGGGGCGGTCACCGAATCCCACGTATGGGGCACCGAGACGGTCGCCCACGCGGAGTCGTCGAAGGCGACGGCTTCGGCGCCGGTCAACGTGTTGCTCGCCGTGAATTTCCAGCCGTCGCCCAGCGGCACTCGGGTCCGATCCGTCGCCGGTAGCCACAGGGGGGGCGGCGCGCCGGCCTCGGGCGTGGGCGAGGCGTCGCGGGCGGCTGCATCCGGACGGGAGACGGGCGCCGAGGGGCCCGATTCGGCGTCCCCTCGGGCGTCTCCGTCCAGAGGAGGCGCGGACACCGGTTCGCCAGTCGCAGCGTCTCCCAACGCGTTGCCCGTGCTCGCGTCGTCGCCGGCGCCGCTCCCCTTTTTCTCCGTGGAGGCGCTCCCCGCGCCGCCACCGCCGCACCCGACGGCCAGCATGAAAACGATGGGCAACGAAAAAGCGATTCGGGCGCGTCCTTCGAGAGTCGTCCTCGGCTCGCTCGGGTGAGCCTCCCGGTCCGTCCGGCGAGTCCGTTCGCTGCGAAGCGTCAACGTCCCGTCATGGCTCATTCCGCTGTGAGTAGCGTTGGGGCGGCTCACCGGCTCACGGCGGAGCGCTCTGCCCCTGCGCGGCCGCCCCTTCTTCTTGGAGAGCAGCGTGTTCGGGTCCCGCCATTCGGTCGGCGGGCGGCCCCGTGCTGCGGCCGGCGAGCGACGCGGCCGCGAGGCACAGAGAACCGACGGCATTCGGAACGCGAGCCTGCATCGACCCAGCAGTTGCGCAAGGCTACCCGTACGGCTCCTGATAAACCCCGCCTGCGGGGAGGCGGCAGCGGCCCCGCGCGTGGTCATGCGCCGCCCGTCCCGCTGGAAAGCGGGGTAGCCCGGGGGTAACCAGTCACCACCGATGTCGAAACCCAAGCTGACCTATTTCGACGCTCCCAATAGCCGTGGCGAAGAGTGCCGCCTCGCCCTCCACCTCGCGGGCGTCGATTTCGAGGACGTCCGCATCAAGTCGGCCGACTGGCCCGCGCTCAAGCCGAGGACGCCGTTCGGCTCGCTGCCCTTCCTCGAGATGCCGGGGCACCCCGTCCTGGCCCAGTCCAACGCCATCTTGGTGCTCATCGGTCGACTCTACGGGCTTCACCCGAAGGACGCCTTCGAGGCCGCGCGGCACGAAGCGATGATGTGTCACGTCGAGGACCTTCGCGCGAGCGTGGGGCCGACGATGCGAATGAAGGACGAGGCAGAGAAGAAGAGCGCCCGCGAGGAGCTCGCTTCGAGGTTCCTTCCCGCGTGGGGGGCGAGCGCGGAGAAGCAGCTCGGCGAGGGGCCCTTCTTCGGCGGAGCGCTGCCGCAGGTCGTCGACCTGAAGCTCTTCGTCGCCGTACGCTGGCTACGGAGCAACGTGCTCGATCACATTCCGGGGACCGTCTTCGATCCCTTTCCGAAGTTGAACCGCGTTCACGACTCGGTCCGCGATCACGCCAGCGTCAAGAGCTGGTACGCAAGGCGCTGAGCCACGCGCGTCCCGCCGCAGCGCGCCGGGGCCCGTCCGTTGCGTGTCGACGCTCGACCCCTCAGTCGCTTTCGAGCTTGAGGACATCGTAGAAGACGCCGGCGCCGCCCAGCGCCTTCGTGCTCATCTGAAACGTGACCGCGTTGGCGCCTACTTTGAGGGCGGCGGCGGGCACGCTGACCGTGAGCATCTGGAACTGGCCGCCTTGCTCCGCGCTGCGATAGAGAGACTGGTCGTTGCCGAAGATTTGCTGCAGGAGCGGCGTTCCGTTCATTGCCACGGTCAGCGTGGGCGTGCGGGCGGCGCCGGCCACTCCGATCGTCAGGAACGCGCCACCCGCGGGAACGGTCGCGAGAGCAAAGTCGACGGTCCAGACTCCGTCGACGCTCTGAGCGAAGTACCAATCGGTCTGGGGCGAGCTCGATCCGATCGTGTATCGCGTCGTCGCGGGCGGAACGGTCCACACCCCATGGGTCGGGTCGGGGCCGTACATGCGCCGGGTCACCGCCGCCACGTTGTTCGGGCCGGCCGGCACGGTGGGGCTGAATCGGAATTCGCCGGAGCGCTGGTCCGACGTCCCGATCGACCACAAGAGGTGGGCGTGAAACGGCGGCGACCACGTGAGCCGGCCGCAATCGTTGGGGCCAGCGACCACGTTTACGGTGCCCACGATTTCGCCGTGGGTAGGGTCGTCGATGATCGTCCCTCGCGTCGCGTAGACGTGAACCGCGTACGAGCCTGGGCGCACCTCGGGAATCGAGAAAGCGCCCGCCGCGTCGGCCTGGGCCCAGAACATGTAATCGTACCCCTGGCTGACGAGCGGGCCGGGGCCCGCGAGCACGACCATCGCGCCGGCGACGGACTGACCGTGCGCTTCGGCGATCGTGCCCGTCACCGTCCCGCGCTCGGCCGAAGACGGATAGAGAGCGTGGGCCATCCAGCAATAGGGCCATTGCGATCGCTCCGTGGCGCCCTGCGCGAGCGCATCGGCGATGACCGCGGCGTCCGTCCCGGTGTCGACGTAAACGAGGTTTGGGCCGTAAATTTTTTGCCAGTTGGCCGGGGCCGGCGTCGTGACGAGCGAGCCGAAATGGGCGCCGTGGTACATATTGAGGATCAGATTGTGCTGATGAACCATCAGCTCTTGTTTGACCGGGCCTCCCGTGTAGTACTCGAAGCTCGACGAGATGAGCCACGCTCCGAACCCGTTGCCGTAGAGGCCATGAACGAGGTCCTCGGTGCGATAAGCCGCCCAATCGTACTTTCCGTAAAGGGGGCCTTCGTCGTAGTCCTGGCCGACGAGGCCGGGCAGCGACGAGACGCCCGGCAGGATCGTGGGGGGGAGCGTCAAAGGCCAAACGTTGTCCTGGACGGCAGTCGTCGCCGAGAACGTGGCGAACTGCGCGTCCGTCGGGAGCTGGCCGTGGCGCTCGCCGCTGTAGCCGTTCGACAGGACGTCCGCGTCGAAGTGTTGCACCGTACGAAGCTCGCTCAAGGTGGGCGCCGCGGGATGCGTGGGCGTGCCAGAGCGCGTTACCAGGAAATAGTAATATCCGCTGATACCGCGCCGGACGACGTAGTGAATGTCCCAATCCATGTCATGAGAGCCGCCGGCGGTATCCAAGAAGGAGAGCTCGACCAAGTCGGCCGACTGACGCACGACGGTGTTCACAGTGGCGCCGCTCGGCGCTCCGGTTGCTAGCGGGGAGCGATCCCCATTGGCGGGGCCGTAGTACGCGGCGCCGCCGGACTCGGAGACGTAGAGCGTGTCGGTCGGCCCCATCAAGCTCTTTCCGTTCTTGGTGACCTGCGTGACGAGCCCGGAGCCGTCGAGCGTGAGCGTGAGAAGTCCGTTCGACACCACGAAGCCGCCACCGCTCGTCGTCAACGTGACCGGCGCTCCGGCCGGCGGCGGGCAAGACACGCTGTCCGATCGGCTGGCGTCGGTCGGCTGGCCGCCGCCCTCGGCATTCGACGACACGGTCGACACGGTCGAGCGAGCGCCGTCGGAAGTCACCGCGGCGCCCGAGGCTCCGTCGTCCGCGCCGCCCGATCGAGCGTCACCGGACTCTCCGCTCGAGCCCGCGCCGGAGGAGGCAAGTGCCATCGTGCCGTCCAACGCTCCCCCGCCCGTCGCGGCATCGTTCGAGTCCGGCCCCATTGCGGTGGAGCCGCTGGCGCACGAGGCGCAAATCCAAAGGCACATCGCCATTGCGTGGCGTCCGCCGCGCTCATCAAAGTTCATGAATCCTCCGCCGGAAAACAGCAAATCGTGTGAAAGGCTCGCCGAGTGCGTGCCGCAACCCGGCAACGCGCCACGACGACGACCGACGAGGCGCTCGACGAGAGAAAGAAGGCCCCAAAAAGCGGCCTGCTTCAGCGTGAAATTCGCTCAATGCTTTCGTTTTCTTGCTCATCGCGAGCCGGGCGGGTGTGCGCGCTAGCACTTTGCGAGCCGCGTGTTCGGGCGCCCCGTGTTTGGTCATCTTGCAACGGTTGACGGTGTTGAAGCGCAGAGTGGAAACCATTGGTTGTTAGCCCTCGGTTGCACCCCGGCGGGGGGTTTCCGTTCATCGAGGGGTACGTTCGCGTCGTTCGCTACGGACGGCGTCAACGAAGAACGTGAGCAGGTCGCCGACCGTTTGAACCGCCGCGAGCTCATCGAGCGGCAGAGTGACCCCTATGCGTTGCTCGATCTCGAGAGCGACCAGCTCGATCTCGAGAGGTGTCACGGCGAGGTCGCGCCTCAAATGTTGCCACCTGCGGGCTACCGACTGGTCATGACCGCCAAAGTTGGTGAGCATTCGCCGCACGGTTCTTTCTAGCGATTCCACGGTCTTCTCCTCGCTGGCCGCTTTAGGTCCTTTGGCTTCCTCGCGTGGCCGACGGCAGGCGGCAGGCATCACGGGAACCGCCCGGCCGCGAGCTCCTATTCACTTCCTTTTCCGTGGCGGCGAGCCACCTTCGACACCCTAGTGGCTCCGTGGGCTCACGGAGACTGCGTAAACATTCCGCAACATGGAGGGGCCTCTGCGCTCGGGCGCGCTTCGTGCACCCAAGCGCCGGCAATCGCCCGCTGGGCGAATTGACTGCACGACCACGACTCAGTACGAATGGACTCGACGCGTCACCCTCGTTTGATGAGCTAAGATGGACTGGGATTCGAACCGAACGAGCGACGCGCTCGCCGTCGTTTACATCGAGGACGATGTCCGGACCGCTCGTCTCACGATGAAGTATCTCGAGAGTCATGGGATCGTGGTCACGCTCGCGACGGACGGGGTCGAAGGCGTAGCCGCGGTGCTGCGCGAGCGGCCGGACGTCGTGCTGCTCGACCTCATGCTCCCCGGGTTGAGCGGCATCGAGGTGTGCAACAAGCTCCGCGCGAGGACGAGCGTGCCGATCATCATGGTCACGGCTCGGGGGGAAGAAGCCGACCGCGTCATGGGCCTCGAAGGCGGAGCCGACGACTACCTGGTCAAGCCCTACTCTTCCCGGGAGCTCTTGGCGCGGATTCGCGCGCAAGCGCGGCGCGCGCAAGGGCGGGTGGGGCCTCCGACGGCCGTGGTCAGCGTCGGCGGCCTCACGATCGACGTGGGGGCGATGAGCGCCACGTTGAACGGCGAGGCCCTGACGCTCACGACCTACGAGTTCATGCTGCTCCACGCGCTCGCCGATCGCGCGGGCAGCGTGTTGTCGCGCGAGCAGCTGATGGATCTGGTACGAGGCAGCGCCGACGAAGCCTTCGACCGCAGCATCGACGTACACATTTGCCGGCTGCGCCAGAAACTTCATGATCACCCGCGCCACCCGACCCTTCTGAAGACCGTGCGAGGGATCGGGTACATGCTCGCCGCCTCGGAGCGCACTTGACGTGGCCGTCATGCCAAAGAAGCTCCGATTGCGTATCGTTCAACGGATTTACTTCGCCGGGCTCGTTCAGTTCGCCACCGTCGCCGTCTGCATCGTGGTGCTGTCGCGCCAAATGCAGCCGCCGCTGTTTCTCGTCGACACCGTTCGCTACGTCGCCGCGAATTTGGCGGCCGAGAGCGATACCCCGGAGAATCTAAAGGACGCAGTCGGTCGTGCTCATGCCAGTCTCGACTGGCCTCTCGCGGTGTATGACGACACCGATACCCTCCTCGCGGCGTCCGGCCCCGAGACTCTTCCGGCGCCGTCCTCCGTGCCATCCGCGGGCGCCGCCCAGACGTTCGGCCCGGGCGCGAGCGCTGGCAGCCTACCGCTCGCTCTTCACAGCGGAAAAACGGGGCACCTCGTTTATCGGGTTCCCCCTCCGCCGTCCGTGCCGGGGCTCGGGACGACGGCGCTTCTCGTGCTCGTCGTCGTGGGTGTTTCGTCATGGCTCACCGCGCGATCGCTCGGCGCGCCGTTCGCGCGCCTCGTGGCGACTACGAACGCGTTCGGCAACGGGGATCTGGCGGCGCGGGTACGCATGAAGCGCTCGGACGAGCTCGGAGACGTCGCCAACGCGTTCGACGACATGGCCGACCGGATGACCCATTCGATCCGGGCGGAGCGAGAGCTCCTCGCAAACATCTCCCACGAGCTTCGTACGCCGCTCCAGCGAATCCATATCGCGCTCGACCTCGCGAGCGAGGGGGATGCAGTCACGGTCCGCGATTCACTCGGTGAGATCAGCGAGGATCTCAGGGAGCTCGAGAGACTCGTGGACGACGTCCTCCAAGCCGCGAGACTCGCATTGACGGACGGGGCGACCAGGCCGAGCGCCGTGCCCCCGGTGCGCACCGAGCGTATCGAGCTCCGCGACCTGCTCGACAAGGCGGCTGCGCGGTTTCGAGCCGCCCATCCCGAGAGGGCGCTGCAGACAGTCGGTGACGAGAGCATCGTCGTCAGCGGCGATCCGCTCGCGCTCCGGCGCGCGATCGACAACCTCCTCGAGAACGCGCACAAGTACACGACGGACCCCGCGCTGCCGGTGGCGCTCTCGTTCCAGGCGGCCTCCGCGGAGGCCGTCGTCATAGAGGTGCGCGATTGGGGCATCGGCATCTCTGCGGCCGATCTCGAGCGAGTCTTCGAGCCTTTCTTTCGCGCCGATCGCAGCCGCACGCGCGCGTCGGGGGGGCTCGGGTTGGGACTCGCCCTGTCGCGACGAATCGTCGAGGCGCACAGCGGAAGGCTCACGCTGGTGAGCGTGGTCGGATATGGAACGACCGCTCGTATCGAATTGCCCAGGCCGATGGAGGACGGGGGCGCGTAGTCACCGATTGGCTCGGTCGGGCGGGCTGCGTCGACCGCCGGGTCGTCGACGGAAAAAGCCTCGTGTGCCGCGTCACCAAGATTTGTTTAGACATGTTTCGAACGTTGACGGTCCGTACTCGGCGAGGCAGAAACCGACTGCCGCGCCTCAGCGGCAAGTGCCCACGTGTTTCCGTGTTTTGCATCCCACACAGCGAGCATTCCATTTTTCACCGGAGGTTTTCATGAGTCGTTCTTGGTCACTCGTCGTCACGCTCCTTGCCCTGACGTTCGCTGCCGCGTGCAGCTCGGACAGCACGACGGTGGGAGGCAGCGCCGAAGGCGGCTCTGAAGCAGCCGCAAGCGAGGGCGGGGGCTCGGGAAGATTGTCCGGCTCCGACGCGAGCACCTCCGGTTCGGGCGCCGCGAGTGGATCGACCGGCGACGGCGGACGCGACGCGGCAGCCGCCACGGCCGACGCAACCGCCGCGGACTCCGGCAAAGGTGCAGTGAGCCCGAACTTCAGCTTTTTCGTCACGAGCAAAGGCGGGACGGACGGCGGCAATCTCGGCGGCCTTGCCGGCGCCGACGCGCGGTGCCAAGCGGCCGCCGCAGCCGTCGGGGCGGGCAACAAGACCTGGCACGCTTATCTCAGCGTGAGCGCCGCCGCCGACGGAGGCGGACAAATAAACGCGCGCGATCGCATCGGCCCCGGGCCCTGGTACAACGTCCGCGGAGTCCTGATCGCAGCCAACGTGGCCGCTCTGCACGAAGAGGGCGACGCCGGCATGAACGGCATCACCGGGGCCAACGGCCTGGACGAGAATGGCGATCCGATCCCTGCCGGGGACGCGGACGCCGGCATCGCTCCCCAGCACGACATCCTGACCGGCTCGTCGGCCGCGGGGCGCGCGTTTCCGCCCGTCCCCGACTACACGTGCGCGGCGTGGACGAGCGATCAGGCCGGTCCGGCGATCGTCATGAACATCCCCCCGAGCGATGCCTCCTCGGAGGGCGCGGCCGACGCCACCGACGACGCGGCAGCCGATGCGGCGCTCGCCGACGCCGGCGCCGACGCGAGCTCCACGTCGGGCCCGGTTGCACGCGTCGGGCACGTCAACCGCGTCGGCTCCTCCGTGTGTCCTTTCTGCGCGCCGGACGCGTCGATCGCCCCCACCTCCTGGAACTCGGCGCACCCGACGCCTGGCTGCGCACAGGCCGACCTGGTCTCTGTCGGGGGGACGGGTCGGCTGTACTGCTTCGCCGTCAACTGAGTGGCTGCGAGCGGCCCTCAATTGGCCAAATTGACTCATCACCTAGGAAACATCCATCATGTCCGCACAAGATCATCAGGATATCACCCGGCGCAGGTTTCTGGTCATTGCCGGTAGCGCCGCAGCGGCCGGGGCCTGTTCGTCGTCCAGCTCGAGCGTCTCGCCCACCTCGTTGGGGGACGTCACGGCCGTCAACGTGTCGGCGCTCACCGTGCCGTCACTCGAACCAGTGGGCACGCAGGCCGTGGCCATCGGCCGTGACTCGAATGGCGTTTACGCGATGACCCTGACGTGCCCGCATACCGGATGCAACATCGGGACGACCGGGACGGTATCGACGCAAGGCCTCGAGTGCGGGACCAAGTCGTGTGGCCACCACAGCACGTTCGACGCGAATGGCAATGTCACGGCCGGCCCGGCGACCACCTCGCTGCAGCACTTCTCGGTGACGAAGGACGCGTCCGGCAACCTGACGATTCACACGGGCACATCCGTCGACTCCTCGACGCGCCTGCAGGTGTAAGGGCTGACTTCGCGAATAGCGCGACCGGTCGTCCGCGCTCCGGTCTCATTGCGTGAAGAGCAAGGTACCAAAACCCGGGGGGTCCGCCTTGATGGCGGCGCCCTCGGGTCGCAACTTGGCGGCTGCTTGCTCGGTATAGGGGCAGGGGATGCCGCGCCGAACCTTGTAGTGGTTATAAACCATTTCGTAGATCGGGCGCAGCATCCCCCGAGCGATCGGCGAGATGACGCTCTGAGGATATTGTCCGGTGGTGTCGACGGTTGCGACGAAAGGCACAGTGTTTCCCAAGTTGTAGCTGGCCGTGTACTCGAATCCTTTGAGCAATCGGTCGTTGACCGCCCCGTACATGTCCAACCCCTGATTCCACCCGATCTCCGCGGATTGGGCCGCGCACCCGATACCCAATTGGGCGTGGCCCTGGTCCCGACCGCTCTCTTGGCCCTGCCCCGTGTCGTTGATGATGTAATTCGTGAGGCGGCCGTTGTCGCTCCCTGAATTGTACCAGTCGACGGCGCGGCCAAACATGGCGTGATCATCGGTGAAGACGCCGATGCCCATCATGGTCATGATGCAGGACAGGCTCCAGTTCCCGTTGGAGTGCGGGGCAAAATTTTGGATCACCGGGTAAAAGACCCCTCGAAACATTTTCTCGGCCGCAGCAATGCCGGTCGGTGACCAGCCGGCATTGGTGTAGCGGATGATTTCGGCGGCATTTACGAGCTTGTACCCGTCGAACCCCGCGGCCAGGATGGCGTCTAGGCCGCTGATCGTGGTCAGGTGCGCGGACCAGGTGTCCAGGATCTGGATCGATTTGTTGGCGTAGGCTGGATCCCCCGTGATCGCCCACATGATGGCCGTCTGGTACGCGGCATCGGCGTCGTTTTCGGATTGGACGGTGTTGACGTCGGGACGCCTCCCCATCTCGGCGAAGCCCCCCTGCACCGTGTACGTCGCAGACGACAGCGGGTGCATCCGGAAAACGTTGTACCCGTCGAGGTAGGGCTGCGCACTGGCGGCGACCTTGGATTTCATACGCGCCAAGTCGGACATGGTGTGAAGGATTCCCGGATGTACGAAGGACGTGCCGGCCTTCGCGTCGAGGATCGAGGCCTCCCCGCCCGCATCCGCTTGTCCGGTGTCGGCTACGGCGTCAGCGGCGTCCGCGGGATTCGTGGGATTGCCGGCCGACGGCGTCGAGCCGTCACTGCCTCCCCCTTCGACTCCCATACCCGTACCGACGTCGATCGCATCGGAAGCGTCCGTGGCGAGTCCACCTGTACCCTCATCGGCTCCGCCCGATGCGCCGGTATTTCCGGCCTCCGCGACCGACGCCGAATGGTCGGACGACCCACAAGACACGACACCCAAAAGCAATGTTCCGGCGGCCCAGAGACGCACGAAGCTCATAGCACCTCTGATCTTTTGCAGTGTTGCATCGCCCCTAGTCGCACGCAACGTCGCGTGCTCGAAAGGCTCGCCGATGGCGAGGCGCTGACCGAGCCGCAGTTCATCCGCCAGTACTGGTTCAACACGACCGTCGCGTGCGGCCGGAAGAAGGGCTCGCCCTGGTGGAAGCCCGAGCTCGAGGCCGAAGGCCCGAGCCGCTGCACGAGGGCGGGAGAGATCGCCCTCAAGTCCCATCCTGGGCATTGAGGCGTCACCAAAGTAAATCCCGACTAAAGCGCAATCGAGGCACGCCGCAACGGGCAATCAGGACCCTCCTGATTGTGAGGTTCCTTGGCGGTGAGCAAGGTCCGTTCGCGGACTTCACCGATCCCCGAGAAACCTCGTCGGCCTCTGCGACGGCATCGCGCCGAGCGGATCATCGAGGCGCCGCCGGCTTCGCCGAGGGCGTATGGTCCACGCGTGCCGACGAAAGACACGCCCGTCCCCGACCGAGAGGCGCTTGCCTCGCGGGTGCTCGCCGCGACGCTCGTGGCCGCGGCAATGGTCGCGCAGCAGGTGATCGGCAAGGCGACGCGCGACGCGATGTTCCTCTCGCATTTTCCGGTCGGCCGCCTCCCGCTCGTGCTCATCGTCGGATCGCTCCTGTCCGCCGCAGTCGTGTGGCTGGCCACCCGGCTCCTCGCGCGCTCCGGTCCCGCGCGGGTCGTGCCGATCGCGTTCGCCGTCCACGGCGCTCTCCTCCTCGTCGAGTGGGCGCTGGCGTCGCGCTTCGAGTCGCAAATCGCGCTCGTCTTTTACGTTCACACGGTCGCCGTCGGCGCGACGCTCGCCTCCGCGTTCTGGGCCGCCATCGGCGAGGGATTCGACCCGCACACGGCAAAGCAGGTCGTCGGGCGCATCGCCGCGGGCGCTGCGCTCGGCGGGGCCGTCGGTGGCGGCATCGCGTGGGGGGCGTCCAAGATCGCGACGGTGCCGACGATGCTCGGCGTGATGGCGGGACTGAGCGGTGTCTGCGCCTGGGGCGCGGCGGTGTTCGCGCGCGGGGCGCCTGACCCCCGCGATCGGCCGGTCGAGCGGCCGCCGCGCGGGTCCGGGCTCACCGCGCTCCGGCAGACGCCGTACCTTCGCTTGCTCGCGGTCATCGTCCTCCTCGGCGCGTTGACGCAGGCGCTCCTCGACTACGCGCTCAGCGCCGAGGCGACGGCGACCTACGGAAGAGGCGCGCGACTGCTCGCGTTCTTCGCGATCTTTCAGACGGCCGTTGGCCTCTTGTCGTTTCTCGTGCAGCTCTCCGCGAACCGCTTCGCGCTCGAGCGGCTCGGCGTCGGTGGAACGATGGCGCTCCTCCCCGGCGGGCTCGTCGCGCTCGGCGCGGTGGTGCTCGGCGTACCGTCGCTCGTGACCGTCGCGCTCCAGCGCGGGGCCGAAGGCGTGCTTCGCGCGTCGCTCTTCCGTTCGGCGTACGAAGTGCTCTTCACGCCCATTCCGCGAGCGCTGAAGCGGCCGACCAAGACGATGATCGACGTGAGCTTCGATCGCGTCGGTCTCATGGCGGGGAGTGCGCTCACGCTCGGGGTGATCGCGCTCTTTCCGCACGACGGCGTGCGCGCGGTGATCGCGGCGGCGGTCGTCGCCGCGGCGATTCAGCTCGTCGTCGCCTATCGCTTGCATCACGGGTACATCGAGACGCTCGCCGAACGTCTGCGCTCGGGGACGCTCGTGCTCGACGCGGCGAACGTCGTCGACGCCACGACGCGAGAGACCCTGTCGCGGACGATGCAGTCAATGGATCGCCACACGCTTCTAGCGCAAATCGAGGCCCTTCGCGCGCGCGGCGAGGCCGGCGAGGCGCTCGTATCGGCGCCGAATCCCGAGCACCCCGAGCTGGAGAGCGAGGCGGAGGCCGGCGCGTCCGATGGCGTCGTCCGCGCGCTCGTCGAGCTCGGCGCGAAAGACGCCGCCACGATCCGCCGTGCGCTTCACCGAGGCGGCGCGCAGCTCCTGCCGCTGTCGCTCCCGATACTCGCGCTCCTCGCGCGCGACGACGTCGCCCGCGACGTGGCGCTCGCGCTCGCGCCTCTCGTGCCGCGCATCGTCGGCACCGTCGTCGACGTCGTCCTCGACACGCGGCGCCCGCCTTCCGCTCGTCGTCGCGCGGCGCGGCTGCTCACGGCGGTGTCGTCGCAGCGCGCGGCCTCGGCGCTCGAGAGCGCGCTCGACACCGACGACCTCGACGTGAGATACGCGTGCGGGCGGGTGCTCGCCGGGATGCGCGAGAAGAGCTCCGAGCTCCGCTTCGACGCGGAGGGGACGTTGGCGCGCGCGCGGCGCGAGCTCGACACCGGCAGCGAAGGGCGCGGACGCGACGCGCGCAAGCTCGAGCACGCGTTCGACCTGCTTTCGCTGACCTTTCCACGCGAGCCGATGCAGCTCGCGTACGGCGCGGTCGTGGGGCCCGATCCATACCTTCGAGGCGTCGCGCTCGAATACCTCGACGCCGTGCTCCCGGCGGATCTCCGCGCCGCGCTGACGCCTTGGCTCGAAGCGGCGACCCCGCGAACGATCGCGGCTCCGCGACCGAGCACGCGCGCCCTCGACGATCTGCTCCAGTCGAAGGACGCCATACGCGTGAACCTCGACGAGCTCCGGCGCGCACACGATCCCGACGGCGAGACATGGATGTGATAGGGGGCGCAACGGCGCGGGAGGGATCGCACGGCTCGCCGGCAACCGTACGTCGGGCCTCGGGCGAGCGTATAAGCGCGTGATGGATTCCACCGACGAGGCAGTCGACCACGAGCTGCGGCAGAGCCGCCTCTCCCGGTTCGGTCGCGTGCTCGCTTTGGTGACCTTGGGCTACGGCGCGCTGACTTTCTCCTCTTCGATCTGGCTGCGTCGGGCGTCGGTCAATCGCAGCAACGTTCCGCTCCTGATGGCGACCGCCGCGTTCGCCGCTCTATGGCTCCTCTTGCGTGGCGCGCCGAGGTCACACCGGTTCGTCCGGGCCGTCGAGCTCTCGACCCTGTTCGTCGGTACTGCGGCGATCTCGACGATGACGCTGGTGGCGGACCTGCTCGCGCAGCCAGACATGATCGTGCGAACTCTGCTCATGTATACGCTGTTCGCGTATGCGGTCTACGTACCGTCCACCGCGCGGCACACGCTGGTGGTCGCCTCGCTGATGACGTTGCCGCTGCTTGGTTGCATCTTCGTCGCGTGGAGCAAGTGGGATCCCGCCCTGTATGATCCGCCGGCGGCCACCTGGCCCAAGGGGAAGGTGGGCGACGTGGCCTACCCCGAGACGCTCTTCAACGCCGCCTGGTGGGCGATTGCCGTGGCCATGGCGGCGGCGTTTTCACAGACGATCCATGGTCTGCGCAAAGCGGTCAGCGACATTCGGCGGCTAGGACAGTACACGCTCGAAAAGAAGCTCGGCGAGGGCGGGATGGGCGTGGTCTACCGCGCCTCGCACGCGATGCTTCGCCGGCCCACCGCGATCAAGCTTCTCTTGCCCGACCGGGCCGGCAAGGACGCTCTCACTCGCTTCGAGCGCGAGGTCCGACGCACCGCCATGCTCACGCATCCCAACACGGTGACCGTCTTCGACTACGGGCGTACGACCGACGGTGTCTTCTATTACGCGATGGAGCTTCTGGAAGGCGCATCGCTCGACGAGATCGTCGAGGTCGACGGTCCACAGCCAGAGGAACGTGTCATCCACCTCCTCGAACAGGCCGCAGGATCGCTCGCAGAGGCGCACGACGCCGGGCTCATTCATCGCGACGTCAAGCCCGGCAATATCCTGGTCGTCGATCGGGGAGGCATCCCCGACCTGGTGAAGGTCGTCGACTTCGGCCTCGTGAAGGACCTCGGCTCCCGGGGGCGCGGCGGGGCGATCTCCGAGCCGGCGCTCACGATGGCCAACGAGATCACGGGGACGCCGCTCTACCTCGCGCCCGAGACGGTGACCGCGCCGGAGACCGTGGACGCACGGGCGGATCTCTATGCGCTCGGCGCGGTCGGGTACTGGCTGCTGACCGGAACGCACGTCTTCGGGGGGCAATCGATACTCGAAGTGTGCGCGCATCATCTGCATTCGATACCCGACGCTCCGTCCATTCGGCTCGGCGCGGCCGTGGCGGCGGATCTCGAGAGCGTGCTCCTTGCCTGTCTCGCCAAGCGACCCGAGGATCGCCCTGCCTCGGCGCACGCCCTCTGCGACCGTCTCCGCGCGTGCGCCGCAGCCGGCCGCTGGACCAACGCTCGAGCCGCGCACTGGTGGGCGGTCCACCGTCACCAGTTGCGTTCGGGCGGCGCGGGGGCGAGCGCGGGGAGCGCCGCCGTCGATGCGCGCGCCCCCCACCTCACGATCACCCGCATCGCCGAGTAGACCTGTCACGGCGGACAGCACACCCTTCCTCAAGGCCGCCCCCGGAGGGTAAAAGGTCGCTCTGCCGCGAGACTTCTCGGTACCCACGTCTTTTTGGGTCGGGTCGCTGGCTTAAGGGGAAGGCACGGCGCCTCTTGGCTCCAACGGTGCGGCCATGTGCTTCAAGTCGAAGTCATAAACGAAGAGCGCGTAAAGGAAATCTTGGATGAGCGATCGCCTGTCGAGCGGCCTGTCGCGTTCGTACGCCACGTGCAATTCGAACGGGGCGACGTGAACGATGAGCTCGTAGGTGAGATCGAGCTCGGTGGGCCCCACCGGGTCCGCGCTTTGGCGATCGGTGAACATGGTCCCGTCGAGCCCGATCGAAAGGTAGTCGTGCCATACCGAGACCTCCGTATGCGCAACGTAGCGAAAGAGTGCGAACCCGCTGTTGTCGGGGCGCGCCGCATAGGTCGGGTTGAACGCGAACCAGCCGAGCGCGAGATATCCGTTGACGTCGCCGTCCACGAGGTCGCGCGCCAGCGATGGCCAGAGTTTTGCCAATGAATACAGGTAACGGCCACGAACGTCCGCATAGCTCTGGGTAAAGCCGCCGCGGTCGAGGGGACTATCCTGCTCGACGCGCGCTCCGAGCTCGAGGTCGCCGCCCGTCGTGATGGGGTGGGTCGTCGTGACGCCTGCGATGACGTCGAGCTCCGTTGGCTCAAAGACGGCGAGCTTGCGACGCGTCCTGTCCGTAAACATGTTGACGTCGAGCGGGATCGAAAGCTTTCGGCCGATCAAGTCGACGTCGGCGTGCCCCGCGTAGCGCATCAAGGTCAAGCCGGTGTTATCGGGACGCGCGGCGTACGTCTGGTTGACAAGAGAGACGCCCACTGCCAGCGAGCCAGAGACGTCGAAGCCATTCTCGGCGTTCTCGCTGCCGACGGCGCCACCGTGGGCGCTTCCTTGCTTATCGAGGGCGTCGGCCGGCCGGACCAGGAGAACGACGGCGAGGAAAGCGGCCGTCTGGCCTCCTTCGGTCCGAAGAAATCGCATGCCTTCGCGGGGGGTACACCATGAGTGAGGGCCCCGCTAACGTGGTCAGAAGCAACGTCCTGGTCGCACTCGCGATTTCCGCCGCCAAGCTCACGGGCGCGGGGATTCTCTCTGGCGCGTCTATGCTACTAGCGGACCCATGCTCCGTCCGGCCCACGTTCTATTCTTCGCGTTCGCAGCAGGAACTATCCACTGTTCGGCGCGTTCCGCCGTCGCGGTGGTACCGGACGATGGCGGGTGGGGCGCTCGGGATGCGAGCGCCGCGGTCTTGGCCGACGCGGACTCGCCGATGAATTTCGTCCCCGGTGACGAGCCCAACGGCCCTGATGCGAATTTGGCGGTTCCCGATGCCTGCGCCGCGCGCACTCCAACGAACCACCGCACCCAATCTTCGGCATGCGTGTCCGTCCAGGGCTTTCCGGCCGATGCCGCGCCCCTGTCATGCACGACGACGGCCGATTGCGCCGATGCCGGACTCGCCTCCGCGCTCAACAACACGTTCCTGACGTGCCTGCACGGACGATGCGCCCTCGATCAATGCGTCTCTGATGACGATTGTCCGAATGGTGGCGTATGCAGTTGCACTGGGAGCACGTTTGGGTATGCGCATTCAAGCCTAGGCAACATCTGCTTACCTGCGAACTGCCGCACAGACGCCGATTGTGGGTCCGGCGGATACTGTTCGCCCTCGGTGTCCGGCGGTCCGTTCTATGGGATTCAGGGTTACTATTGCCGGACTTGCCAGGATACCTGCACGAACGACAGCGAATGCGGCGGCTTTCCCTGTTCAACCTGCGCGTACAATGCCGAGCACTGGGCGTGCATCTTGAGCTGCGGTGCGGGTTGACAGGATCGGGCAGCCCCGAGGAGAGCCTTGGGTAGGGTCGCCGCCAAGTCGAGGGATTCATTGCGACGTGGTTGTCGTTGGCGTGGGGCTTCGCGCCGCCCACCCTCGTCAACGGTGGCCCTTTGATCTTCCCCCGCCACGGTTACGGAAACGGGGGAGGATCACGAGCAAGCGCCTCCTTCGCAAAGAAGTCGCCGAATCCGTCCGAGCGCGCACCCAAGGCCAGCGAGGCACGGTCGTTAAGGCCGTCCAGGAGCGCAAAGCGGAGCCGCCTCCCCTGCCCTACTCTCTCGCCGATATCCAGATGGACGGCACCAAGCGCCTCGCCGCAGCGCCCAAGCCGTGCTCGAGGCTCTGCCAGAGCCTCTACGAAACGATCTCGCGACGATTGCCGAAGATCCTGGCCCTCGAACGGCTCGACCTTCGGCGAGCCATGCTGGACTACCGCCACTTCGTGCAGGCACCGCGAGACACCGCCACCGCATCTTCCACTTCGTCCAGCTCTGAACGCGAGAGGTTCTGTATGCGGTTGTCCGGTGCAGCCTCCGCGCCGCGACGACCGCCGATCCAACCCGATCCGATGCTTACGACTGCGACCAAAGTGGAACCGTGAAGGAGGATGACGGTGCATCGGGGTGCTGGGAACGTATCCATCGGCTTCGACCAGGCTTGGTCATGCGACCGGATCACGGCTAGCACCTGCCAATGCCGTCAGGAGCGTCAATCACATGGCGTGGCTTGACGATCGTAGGCGCATATTCCTCCACAACGATACGATCTACCTCGGCCCCCGCCGGGAGAACGGGCGAACTGCGGCACGAAGCCAAGGCCACCGCCGCCAGCGCGAACAACGGCAGACCGCGAATGCTAGTTGGCGTCCCCGTGCAGTAGAACCACGCGATGGCGCTGGCCGGCCCGGGCATCAAAAGCTGCTCGCGCAGGATCCGGTTCGAAAGCTAATCCTCGACGCGCGCAGCTGGACGCACGCGAGCGGCGCGCGAATCGCCGGACATGATTCGTCGAACGAACACAAGTTGCAGTCCATCGCTGACCATTTAGTAACCGCGCACAATGTCGAGCAATCTCTTTCCGGACAGCCGTTCCAACATGGTCATCCATGTGATCGCACATCTGCCGACGGCTGGCTGCGTTGTGCCCTGGTCGCCTGGGGAGCCGCTACTCAGAACGATATGAAATCGATCCTGGTTGCGCCCTTCGATCCACCAATAGCCCGGCGCCTCGTGAATACTTACAAGACGGGCCCCTGCATCATCGAAGACAGGGCTTTGGCGCTCGGTCTGGTGGTATGGGACGTCCCAGAAGTCGGCGTCGCGTAGGCAGGACAGAATCTCTGCGCAACCGGGCTCAGACACCGATGTTCTAAGGCTCTGGCTCCAGCAATTGTCCCCCCGGTTAGCCCGAAATGTGGTCACCGCAACGCACCGTTCCCCATCGGTCTCGATCCGGATGGTCCTGATCGCATCGTAATGAACGTCGCCGAAGCGGTAGACCGCGGCGGTCCGCGGCTGAACGTCCGGAAGAGGCAACTCGTCGAGAGAGCTCAGGACTGCGGTAATGTCCTCGCTATTGTCAGTGCCAAGCCCACGCAAGTAGCGCCGCTTGTCCAGCGCATTGCTAGGTCTCAGGGAGCGGCACGGCTTAACCACCTGCTGCACCCCAACCTCGGCGTCGGCCGGAGTTTCTATTGCTGGGCGACGCTCGCCCGGTCGTGAGGAGCCAGGCACCGGCCGCATCGATGGGCCGCACGCTGATAGCGGCATCCGTTCGACGAAACGCGTACGTCGGTCGTGCGCGCGTCGGCGTGATGTTCAGCCGCGGGCGTCGAGCGTGAGCTTGCGGAAAGGATTCTGCTCTAAGAGCGTCTGCGCGTCGCCGCGCAGGCGCGTCTGATTCCAGTTGAGCGGCGCGAGCTCGAGGAGGCGATGCTCGGGCCACCGCGGGAGCAGACAGAAGACGTCGCGCAAGTAGGACCACGGCTCGACGCCGCAGAGTCTGCAGCTCGCAAGCAGCGATGAGAACAGGGCGTTGACCGCGCCGCCGTCGTCGCTCCCGACGAAGATCCAGTTTTTGCGACCGACCGCTTCGCGGCGAAGCGCGAGCTCGCTCATGTTGTTGTGAATGGGCAGGCGGCCGTCGTCGAGGAAGCGCGAGAGCCCGACGCGTTGGTTTCGCGCGTAGCGGATGCCGTTCGAGATGGGCGTGTCGTCGAGGACCGTCCCGGCCTCGGCATCGCACCACGAAAAGAACGCATCGACGATGTATCGCGATCTCTTCTGGCGAATCTTCTCTTTCTTCTTTCGCGGTGAATCCGCGAGCGTGCGTTCGATCCGAAAGAGCGCGCCGATGAAGCCGAGCGCGACCTTCGCGCGCTCCGGATCGGACTCGAGCGCTTTGAAGAAGTATCGTCGCGCATGCGCCCAACAGTTGACCTCGACGACGTCGCCGGTCGCGTAGAGGTGGTCGTAAACGACGTGCGCGTCGGCCACGAGATAGCCCTGATACCCGGAGAGCACGTCATCGACGGCGTCACTCGTATGGTCACGCGTGAATTCGAAGAGCACGTGCCGGCCGGGCGCGACGAGGACCCAGAAGTGCCCCGTCCTGCAGCGCTCTTTATGTTGGACGAGCACGCCGGTCGCGTCGGTGCAGAGGAACGGTTGCTCGAAGGCGTCGTCGCGCATCGCAGACACCAGCGGCTTGACGACGTCGGCGAGCGCACCGTGCCAGCCGCATATCGTGGAGCGCGCGAGCTCGAGACCGTCGCGCGCGTACATGTCTTCGAGACGATTGAGCGGCATGTGATCTTGCCATCGCTTGACGACCGTGTCGGCGAGCATGCCAGGGCCGGCCAGCCCACGCGCGATCGGCAGCTCGAGCGGCTCGGCGATGAGCACGTCCGTCTGGGCATCGCGCTCGCGATCCTTGCGTACGAATTTCGGACGTACGACGCGGGCGACGACGAGCGAAGCCGGCCGGCGCTCGATCGTCTCGCTGACGTCCTCGCCGATGCGCTCGAACGCGTCGAGACCTTCCTTCTCGACCTCAGGCGGGAGCACTTGGATCACGACGCGGGGCAAGTGCTCGGGCAGCGGCTTACGTCCGGTCGGCTTTCGACGCGTGTGTCCCTTCACCTCTTGATCGGCATTTGCTGCTTCGAGCGCCGCGTCGAGATCGGCGAGCTGCCGCTCTCCGAGCATCATCGAGAGCACGCCGAGCGAGAGCTGCGCTTGGTTTTCCGGCAGATGCTCCGATTTCGACGAGAGGATGCCGAGCTCCAGCTTGCGGCATCGCTCCATCGTCTCGAGGTAGAGCGCGCGATACTCGTCGCGCTCCCGCTCCGCCGTCGCGAAACGCTTCTCGAGCTCGTCGAGGCGCTGCACGATCTCGGCGACATCACTCACGACAACCGTCAATGATCGATACGCGATCGCGGGTCAATTCGAAATTGAGTTGAGATCACTTTGCGACGCCGCGAAGGATCGTCGCGAACGTGCGCGCGTCGATCGATGCGAGTGGACGGTCAGCGTCCGTCGCATCGGGTAGCTCGAAAATCGCGGCGTGCAACCGTTTGTAGAGCATGCAGTAGCCGTTGTGATCAAACCACAGCACCTTGATGCGGTTGCCTCGCTTGCTCGCGAACACGAACAGCGCGCCGCTCTCCGGATCGAGCGAGAGGCTCTCCCTCACTGCGAGAGCGAGCGCATCGAACGAACGCCGCATGTCTTGTCGCTCCGTGCAGACGAAGATGCGAACGGCGGTCGGGATCAACGCCTCGACTCCAGAACATCGAGGAGACGACCTAGCGTCAGGCTGTCGAAGCCCCGGCGCACGCGGATGCGAACGCTCGTCCGAAGGACGACTTCGAGCGGCTCGCTTTCGAACGCGGCCGTCATCTGGACGAACTCGAGCGGTTTGACCGGCGGCGGCGTGTGGCTCGTGCGCGCGTCACGTGGACCCACGACCGAGCGCTTCGAACGGCCCGACGTCGCGGTCCTCAGGAGGTTTGCTCTCCACCACGTGAGCGTCTTTGCGTTGACACCGATCTCCGCCGCGAACGACTGCGCCGACAGCCCGCTATCCTTCCACTTCGCGACTCGCGTCGCCCATTCCTCGCGCGTCGACCTTGGCATCGTGGCCTCCGCCTCAAGACCTACGCGAGCGAGCCTCCAACGTCAGGGACGCGATTCGACGAACGGAGACCGCTGATAGCGCGACGATCAGAAATAGAAACAGAAGCCGAACCCCTACTGCACACATGGATTTCCGAAGTTAACGGGCGTGCCGAGGGGAGCGCTGAACCCCGCGTAACCAGGCCAGGGTATTGCCGGTCACGGTCCGCACGAAACTGCCTATATAATTTGGCGCATTGATCACGTTGTCCATGTGCTGACGAGCATCGGGACAGGAAAAGGCCTCGGGATTGATGTCCATTTGCAATGAGTCGCTGGTGTCATAGGTTCCGGCGTTCGGGTGGGTGTGAAGCAAGGCCGCCAGAGTGTCATCGTGCAGTAGGAAGTTGGAGAACGAATCTGCGAAGCGGCTGGCCGGTCCAATGGTGTACGTAAAAACACGACCTCGCGAGGTCACGAATTCGTCCACGCTCGCGGGCACCTCAGGATGTAGCGCCCCCGTCGTGACATGTGCTCCGCTCTCAGGCTGAGCATGGGATATCCCCGCGCTCTTCTTGGCGGCCACGTCAAGTGCTTCCCACACCGCGAGATCGAAGCTTGTGAACGTCTTTCCTTGAGGCGCGCGGACGCCCCAGTTGCCGATGCCGAGGGAGGTCAGAAGGCTGCCGAACGACAAGCCCGCTCCGAAGTCGGCGTCTCGGCCGCTAGGGTCGATGTTCTCCACGGGATTCGCTGCCGCATACATGTAGAGTTGGAGGGTCACCGGGGCCTGTACATCCCCTAGCGAGGGATCCATCCCCTCAAACCGGTCCAACTTAGCATCCATCCACCTGGCCCGGTGGTACGCGAGCTGGCTCGTCCGCTCGAACGGTTCCCCCGCAAACCCGTAGGCGAGCGGGTCGTTCCCCTCTTCCGTGTTCTTCGTGCCAAACGCCTCGTACCCGCGGCTGTCGGTCGTAGTGCCGCTCTCGTCAGTCAGCACCCGCACCGAGCTGAGACCGTCCCTTTCGACGAATCTCGTTGTCCAAGTCCCACCCCCAACGGGCCGCATGACTTCGAGTAGCTCGTCCCCGTTGCGGATGTAGAGGGCGGTAAGGCTCCCGCTGCCATCCGTCTCGGCGACGACTTGGCTGAGACCGGCGACGGTGTCCACGAGCATGTTCGTCGTCGCCGTATTTCCGCTGGCCGTCACGCTCGTCTGCACCCGATTACCATCCGCGTCGTACTGGTGGGCCACCGCGGCTCCCCCCGTCATGTTCGCACTGGTAAGCCGGTTCTCGAAGTCCCAGGCATACGCCGCCTCGAGAACGGCGTCCATGCAGGGGATACGACGTCTGCACTCGACGCTCGGCTACAAGACGCCCGCGCAGGTCGAGACGGAGCACCGTCTCGCCAGCGCGGCCAAATCGGTGTCAACGGGACCGAGGGAATTCCATCGAGAGGCTCCCCCGACACTCACCCCTTGTACCCGACTGACTTGGCAAGCGCCCACGCCAAGGTTCGCCATTCCTTGAAGCAGGTCTCTAAGCGCGTGACGGGCACTTCACTGCCGCCCGACTTCATCTCCGTCACCCTCTTCCAGTTCCCATCAGTCGCCTCGACCCACTCGAAACCCTCGGCCTGAAGAGGCCCCACCCGCGACTGCAAGGTGTCCCAGTCCTTGGGGTTCAACATGCACTCCACGAAGTAGTCGCACTGCCACGCGGGTAGGAAGGCTTGCGCGTGGACCACGTTGCAGGCGTTCGTGTTGAGGGTCTTCCTCGCCATGCTCATGGTGCAACCGTCAGAGGAGCGCTCGATAGACGACACGTTGGCGTCGTCGCCGATGCCAAACCCCGCCCTGATGAACACCGAGCCCTTGCCGGCGTATGAGTCCAGGCCTGGCTCGCCCAGGGCAGTCACGGCATTGGGGATCAGCCGATCCATCTGCGCAGCGGCCTCCGCTGGTGTCTTGGGAGCCGCCACGTCCGCACAGGACGAATGGGACGCGATTGGTGTTCCTCTGACGCACGCGACTGCGCCCGCAAGCACCACGGCGACGCCGCAGCCGCCGGCTACCAACTTGAGGCACATGGTGTGTATCCCGCGGATGCGGTGATGTCGTCGGGCACGCTGAATCCCGCCCCCCAATGCAGCCGCTTCCCCTGCGTGCGTATGTAGAAGTCCACGTCGGGCAGGTTCCAGTTGTTCCACACGACCCATTGCCCCTGGCGATCTTGGGCCGAGAACTGCGATGCACACGTCGAGAACGGGGCGCCGCTGGAGAAGGTGTACCCGCCGCCGTTATTGGGATGCGTGTGGAAGCCGGTCACTACGTGCCCCCCGGCAGGGATGGTATTGAAGGTGTTGATGTCCTCGTCCATGCTGACCTCGCCT
Source organism: uncultured delta proteobacterium (assembly GCA_963787925.1). Lineage (GTDB taxonomy): Bacteria > Myxococcota_A > Polyangia > Polyangiales > Polyangiaceae > Palsa-1150. The sequence goes on along the minus strand of CAWBEN010000005.1, from coordinate 604,433 downwards.
CCGTCGCCGCTGGTGCCGACCTGGTACGACCAGTAGATGTTCGTTGTGCCCGCGATCTCGTAGATCCATCCGCCGTACTCGGCGTACATCGTCGGGCTCTCCTGTCCGACCCCGTCGCCCTTGAACTTCAGCGTTGTCGTCGCGTGACTACGATTGATGGCGTCGCTGAGCGCCGCATCGAGCGCCATGTCGTATTCCGGGTATGTGCCGTTGCCCTGGTACTTCGCGGCGGGGCCTAGCGCGGGCGGTCCAGTGCGGAAGAGAGTCGCGAAGTTCACTTCCGAGTCCACTCCGTCGTTCCCGCTCGGGTCAGTCACGGTCGTCGGGCGATTCGTCCCGTAGACGTACCGGTGCATCGTCATCGGCCGCTCATTCTGCCCATCAACCTGATCCATCCCCCCGAACCTCCCCACCCTCGCATCCATCCACCTCGCGCGGTGGTACGCCAACTGTGACTCCGCCTGGAACGGCTCTCCGGCAAACCCGTAGGTGAGCGGGTCACTTCCTGCCTCCGTATTTTTCGTCCCGAATGCTTCGTATGCTCGGGTGTTGCTGATCGTTCCGCTCTCGTCGGTGAGGACCCTTACGCTCCCGAGGCCGTCACCATGGACGAAGCGCGAAGTCCACATCCCAGGCGTCGAGCCGGGTCGCATGAGCTTAAGTAGCTCGTCCTGGCTCCTGACGTAGACGGCGATGAGGTTGCCGGTGCCGTCGGTCTCGGCGACAACTTGACTCAGACCGCCGCCGCAGGATGCACACCCCACGGTATCGACGAGCATGTTCGTCGTCGCCGCACTCCCGCCACTCGCCGTCACGCTCGTCTGCACTCGGTTGCCATCCGCGTCGTACTGGTGAGCGACCGCTGGCCCGGCGGTCATATTGGCACCAGTAAGCCGGTTCTCGAAGTCCCAAGCATAAACCGCCTCGCCCGACTTTGACGTCACGTTGCCATTGGCATCGTAAGCATAGCTCGTCCCGGTCTCGGTCGTGAGCCGGTCACGCGTGTCGTACGTGTAGTTGACCGTCGCCGCTCCCGCGCCGGTCGTCGTCTGCGTCCGCCTATTGCCGACGGGGTCGTAAGCAAACGTCTTCGCGTAGCTGAGCGCCCCGGTCACCGTCTCGCCGGTCAGCCGGTCGATGCCGTCGTAGGCGTAGGCTCTCAAAGTCCCATCGCCCTCCGTCACTTGCGTGCGTCGCCCCGCGTCGTCGAGCGTGTAGGCCACGGAGAGCACCGGATTCGCCGACGTGCCCTGCACCGTGCTCAGACTCATCAAGCGGTTTCGCGCGTCGTACGCGTACGTCGTGCTCGTGGTGTTCGGGGCCTGAAGCTCCGTCCGGTTTCCGTCCGCGTCGTACGCGAGGGCAAAGCTCCGCGCGAGCGGGTCCGTGATTCGGTTCGGCCGATTGGCCGCGTCGTACCCCGTCGTCGTGCCCAATGACGTCCCGCCGACCTTCGCCGTCAGCGACGTGCGGTTTCCGTGCGCGTCGTAGCCGTAAGCGAGCGCGCGCCCGTCCGGATAAGTCATCTGCACGACCCGATCGCGGCTGTCGTAGCCGTAGCTCGTCGTGCCGAGCGCGTCCGTCATCGTCGCGCGCCTCCCCGTGGGCGTGTACGTGAACGACACGACGCTTCCGTCCGGGTACGTGCGGGACAGGACGCGTCCCCGGAGATCGTAGGCATAGCTCGTCGTCTGTCCCATGAAGTCGGTGCGCAGAACGACCTGGCCAGTCGCATCGACGGCGCGCCGCTCGATCGAGCTATCCGGAAGGAACCGGGCGGTCTCGACCCCCGTCACGAAGTCGTAGAGAAAGCCGGTCCGGTCGTTTCGGGCGTCGACTTGCGCTGTCTTCGCGCCTCGTTCGTCGTAAGAATACTGCGTCAACTGGCCGAGCGCGTCGGTGACGCTCACGAGGTGACCGAGGTAATCGTACGCGTAGAGCGTCGACCGCCCGAGCGCATCCGTCCGGACCGAGGCGCGGCCCGCCGCGTCGTACGCCGTCGACTCCGCCCTTCCATCCGCGAAGATGGTGGCGACGACCCGGTTGCCCGCGTCGTACGCGTAGCTCTCGGTGTGGCCGAGCGGGTCGATGCGGCTCACCGTGTTGCCGGCCGCGTCGTACACGTTGCGGGTCGTGGCGCCGAGGGCGTTGGTCGAGCTCGTCAGGCGACCCGCCGCGTCGTACGCCATCCAGGCCACGTGCCCGAGCTCGTCCACCGCCTGGACGGCGTGGCCCGCGCCGTCGTACGCCGTCGACGTGGACGAGCCGTCGGCGAACTCCTTTCGCGTCCTGCAAAATAAGCAGGTCCGTCCGATCGGTGGTAAGCCCCGATCGATCAACGTGCGGACCATCTTCGCGACCAACAAGGATCTGGATCGAGCCCGAGAGGACGGGTCGTTTCGCGAAGATCTCTTCCATCGCATCGCCCAGGTACGGGTGGACCTACCGCCGCTTCGCTGTCGGCTCGCCGACTTGCCTTTGCTGCTCGCGGACATCTGCAAAGAGCTGGGGCACCCCGAAGTGATCGTCGCCGGCGATGCGCTTTCAAAGCTGCGCTCTCTGCCTTGGCGCGGCAATGTTCGCGAGCTGCACTCGGTGATGGCCAAAGCGCTCGACGGCTTCCGTCGGACCCAGCTGTCGCTCGAGGATCTCGAGCCCGTGCTTCCCGCGGCTCTGAGTATCCAGGGCGCCGATCGCAACGAGCCCACGTCATCGCAGCCAAATGCCGACGGTCGTATGGCGTCGCCAAAGATCGCTTCGAGCGCGAGTTTTACACGACCAAGTACGCGCAGCACGGCGGCAACATTCAAAAGATCGCGGATGACATCGGCCGGGACCGTCACACCGTCCGCAAGGCCCTTGGACGATTGGGTCTCCTCACGTCTCGCACCCCCTGACGCGGCAGTCGCACGCGGCGTTGGGCAATGCTGATCACGGGCCCCAAACGTGGTGCCCGTGTATTGTTCGAATTATGGATCTCGAGGTTACGCGCGGCCGCTAGGTCATACAACTTGAGTGATCCTCCAAGCCGTTCGTGCCGCGGACCGGACTACGGACCTTCGCGGTCAGCGACGTGCGGTTTCCGTGCGCGTCGTAGCCGTAAGCGAGCGCCCGCCCGTCCGGGTAGGTCATCGTATGCGTTCGGTCTCCAGACGTCGCGCCGGCGATCCCGTCATGAACGCTGGAGACCGAACGCATACGCAGCGATGCCTTTTCGCACAGTAGGGCTTGATTCAGCAAGTCCACGACGCGCCGGGAGGACATCGGAGTGCATGCGCGTGAGTACGTCGGTGATGCAGTCGATGGGGTTGACACCGAACTTCCCGCACGCACGGCGTCAGTCTTCATCGGCACTCAAAGATATTTCCCGTACTGTTGATCTTGGAGCACGTCGTCGCGTTCGCCGATCAGATTCACGATTTCGCGGAACAAGGTCCCATCTAGGGGGTGGCACACGTGGTCCTCGGTCTCCATGTATTCGGTCCCCGGGCTCTCGCCAGCGCCGGGTCCGGTCGCGATCCAGTGTTCTGCCCCCGTGCTGGAGGTAAATGCTACGGCAATGCGCATATTCCTTGAGCATCTCGTCCAGACGCGCGAGGCGCGAACCGACTTGTATCGAGTCCAGAACGTTTCGAGGTGCCTCTGGTCGAGACTATAGCGGTGCTTCCCGAGGCACAGGAGCCGCCCTGTGCAGAGGGGTACGAGAGTCTCCACCTGCCAACCCATGCTGACGATTTCGCCACTCGCGATTGCTTCGCTTGCGTCCATGTGCCCAGTTGCGCCAGGACGCTCGCACTCGCAACGAGGACTGAGGCGTGCCGCCACCTGGGCTTCTGGATTGCCGCGAGCTAACGAAGATGCGGTCGTGGCCGTCGTGACGCCGAAGGAGTCAGTCGATGACTCAGGCGTTGGCGTACGATTGCAACGACAGATGAGCGCGCAGCCAGCAATCACGATGGTAGAGGCAAGCCATCGCGCACGTACGGGCGCAGCAGCAAAAACAGTACGCCTAATCATTACGGGGAGCCTGGGCAAGAGGTACTGTCCGAATGACTGACCGGGCAGTCGAAGCCGCTGTTCGGGAGATAATCGTAATATGGGTTTGGGAATGCGGCTCCTGGCGCATTCGCCTGCCGTGGAGACTTCTCGAACCCGATCTCGTGCAGGTCTTGGGCGATCTGGATCTCTACGTTCATAATCGGATTCGGAGCAGTCGAGAACTGGCTATCGAGATCGCGAACTGACGGAAACACCGTGTGCGCCAACTCGTGAGCAAGACCCAAGGCGGGACTGATGCGACCACGTCTACCAAAATCCCCGTCGTAGTGCAGTTCCACTAGGGCATGATGAGGATCCCAACTGATTGTTGGTGAGCGTCGCCGCGATGTTTGAGGGGACGAGGATCAAGAAGACGGAGGGGCCAAGCCGTTCAGAACAGGTCGTCGTCCTCGTCGGCTCGGCTGACGATCGGGTCTACGACGCCGCGGTAGACGCGCAGGGCACGCCGCAGACGCGATGCGTGGCGCAGGACGGCGCGTGCCGTAGTCCGGACGAGCGGGTCGTCGGCGGACGTCGGTGCGTGGAGGGCAGGATGTTCGAGCAGGAGTGCGCGCTCGAGGGCGACGAGGCTCGCGACGGTGACGTCGAGTGCGATTATTTCATGCGCGATGACCATGCGGCGGAGCTGGTCGCCAGTCATCGCTTTTTGCCCGCGGGGGCGGCCTTGGGTTTCGGCGTTTGCGCGAAGACCTCCAGAAAGAGCTTCTCGTCGAGACGAGCGAGCTCGCGGTCGGCGGCGACGGTCAGGAGCTCGTCGCCGAGATTCATCAGGACGCGGTAGTTTCCTGCGGCATGGTCGGCGAGTGTGACGCGGAGCTCGCTGGTCATGAGGGACGGATTTCCCGCGGCGGCGAGGAGGTGATCGAGGCAGGCGAGGAGCTCGTCGCGAGACGCGTAGTCGAGCGTGAGCCTGCGGCGGATGCGCGAGCCGAGTGGGAGCAGCTCGGGCGAGCGGAGCCTCTCGGGAAGCCGGGCGTCGCCGGCGAAGACGACGCAGAGGAGCTGTTTGCTGTCGAGGTCTTTGCTGGCCAAGATACGCAGCTCGCAGAGGACCGTGGTGAGGGCCTCCTGGGCCTCGTCGATGATGAGCACGGGTCGGCAGCGGCTCGAGGCGATGTGATCGGCCCATCGCGTCCGAAGGGCTTTGAATCCGGCCCACCGGTTGTGGGCCGCGAGCGGGACGGCGAAGAGGTCACCGAGCTCGCGGTAGAAATCCATGGTGCGACTCTGGGGATGCTCGACGGTGCCTACGATCACGTCTGGGAGGGCGCGGAGTCGCTCGGCGAGCACGCGCAGGGCGATGCTCTTGCCGGTACCGGGATCGCCGGTGAGCATGGCGAAGCCGCCGTCGGCGATGCCGAGCTCGATGCGTCGGACGAAGCTGTCGACCGCCGGCGTGGTGAAGAGGGCATCGTGGGGAACGTCGGGACGAAAGGGGTGAAACTTCAAACCGTAAAGCGAGAGCAACTTACTCATGAGTCCTCCGGGTCAGTCACAACGTGTTTGGGCAGGTAGGCAGGGGGCAGTCCGGTGGCGGCGTAGTCGGCCATGAGGGCGCGAAGGTGGGGCGCGATGCCGGCGGACCGCGCCGGCTCGTCATCGGCGTCGGCGGGGGCGAGGACGCGGCGCACACGCTCGGCGTTTCTGGCCTTGTCGAGCGGCAGGAGGGTGGCGAGGTGGTCGCCGGAGCGGGGGTCAACGAGGTCGACGGTGGAGAGATCCCAGCGGGCGACGCGCAGCCGGAGCTGCAAGAGCGTGCGGTACGCGGAGGGGACCTCGAAGCGGACGCCCTCGACGGTGACGGTGCCGTCGCTGCGGCGCTGTTTGCGGGTGACCTCGGTGCGGAAGGCGCGGCGAAGCGCGTCGGAGTTGGGGCTTTCACGGCCGACGCTGGGGCCTCGCAGAAAGCGCGCGAGGGGGCTCTCACGAATCTCGGAGTGTTCCTTGCGTTGGTATTCCTCCTCGACCCACGCCTGGGTGGCGGTGTTGAGCAGGTCGAGGGGCAGCTCGCGCTCGCCCTCGAGCATGGGCAAAAGACGGCCTTCGATTCTGTCCCCAGAACGATTCCTGCTTACCGTTTTGCTCGGGGGAATAGGGCAGCGTCGTGTGGTGGACGATGCCGAGGCGCTCGAGCCCCTCCACGGTCTCGGCGGCGGTCATGGCCGAGCCGTTGTCGGTCAGGAGGGCGCGAGGCAAACCGCGTTTTTGAAAGGCTTGCGAGAGGGCATGGATAAGCGCCTCCGCCGTTTCGTCCAGATACCACTGGAGGTGGCAGCAAAGCCGCGAGCGGTCGTCGAGGACGCCGAGCAATTGAGGTTTTTGCCATTGGCCATCGCCCGTCAGGACGGGCCGCGAGCCCTCGTGGAAGTCCAAGTGCCAGAGGCCGTGCACGTGCGTGACCTCGTACGAGCGTGTCTCGCGCGTCTCGAACGGCTCGCGATCCGGGCTCTCGCGGTAACGACGCTTGCGGGCGCGCAGAAGGCCCTGGCCCTTCATGAATCGGCACACCGTCGCGTAGCCGGGCACCGGCCCGAGGCGCGGGTCTTCGCGGGCGAGCGCGACGAGGTTGTCGTGATGCAGCTGGAAGCTCCAGCGCGGGTGGTCGCGGTGCTGGCGCGCGATCGCCTCGATGAGCGCGGGGCTCAAGCTTGGGTACGTGCCGGCGTGCGAGGGCACCTTGCGCGCGAGCACAGCCAGGGGATCGTCGGCGGCGCGAGCGATGTACCACCAGCGCTCGAGGGTCTTGAACGAGAAGCGGATCGACTCGCCCGTGGTGGGGTGCCGCCACGCGCGCTCGGCGAGCTCCGCGATGCGCGCTTTGAGCTCGCCGTCGTCGGCGGGGGCCGCCAAGAGGGGACCGAGGATTTGAAAACGCAGACGTGCCCATCGCACGCGCGCGCTGGGCGCGCGGTCGTCGTTGGCCATGGCTCTCCGAGCGCGGCGGCGTAAGACCGCGACGCGCCCGGAAGCTACGACGAAGGGAAAAACATGGGCTGCGCCATCTTCTGCGCGAACCGTGTCCGCCGCGCGGTTACATTGCGGCCCTCACGAAACGCGATCCGTCGGGGCAGCTCGTCGTGGTGATCGGCGCAAGCCACGCGAGCAACTTTGCGACGGCGGCGGGGCGCTCTTCTGCGAGCCGCTCGAGTAGCGACAAGGGAATGCGTCGCCGCTCCGGCGCCGGGACCAGACGCGCCGAGAGCTCCACGAACGGGGCGCTGGCGGTGAACGGGCCACGCCACCAGCGCAGCCAACGCCGCGTGGTGCGCGCCGGCACGCCCGTCGTCCTCGCCGCTGCGGCAGCCGTCGCCGCGACAAGGGCAACCGCGCTCGCCATGATCACCACCGCGCCCAGATAGACGCGACGGCCGAGGAACCGAACCGACGGCGGCATCGCCCGCCTGCGGCACCCCTCCCGGCCGCAACACAAGTTGAAGCGGCGGCTGAACGCCTCCCCCGCCATGGCCACCAGCCCGCCGCGCGGCTTGCGGACATGGTCCCCGCGATGGAGTGCGCCCCCGCACTCGCGGCACGGCTCCGCTGCCGCCCGGGCCACGATCGCCTCGTCGATTGCCACCAGCCCCTCAAAAAACTCGATCCCAAGCTCGATCCGGTCGAACATCGTCGCCTCCGTTTCTGGCAACTCGGAGGCGAGCCCCTCAGGAGGACTTTGATCAAGTTTTCCGAGGGGCCTCGTTTGTCCGTCCCTCGAGAAACGTGATCCGAACCGAGCCCCGGACCCTCAATTCACGTGGCGCTGCTCATTGGTTGACCAGAATTTGACCTCGCATCGGCCTTATTATTATTTTGGTCGTTCTCGTAGATGGTGATGGGAGCGCCACCGAGCACGTAGGATAGCAAGGAGTCGCCGTGGGCAGCGAGACCCAGGTACGTCAGCGCCCGCGGAACTTCTGACATCAGGTCAACATTGCCGCATGTCTCGCCGGGTTCGCACCCGGCTAAGAGAATCTTGCCGCCAAGCAGCGGAACGGCTCGGTTGCGCCCCGCAAAGGTTGGCAGCCCGAACACCATGGCGGCGTAGTTCGGCACCGAGTCCACGCCGTCCTTCCCAGTCGGATCGATTACGCTCGTCGGCTCGTTCACGCCATACACGTACCGATGCAGGGTTGCAGGATGCCTCGTGTTCCCATCCACCGAGTCCATCCCATTAAACCTCCCCACCCTCGCATCCATCCACGGCGCCCGGTGATACCCGAGCTTCGAGGTCCCATCGAACGGTTCGCCCGCAAACCCGTAGGCGAGCGAGTCGTTCCCGCTTCCGTGTTCTTCGTCCCAAATGCCTCGTACCCGCGGCTGTCGGTCGTAGTGCCGCTCTCATCGGTCAGGACCCGAACCGAGCTGAGACCGTCACTTTCGACGAACCTCGTCGTCCAAGGTCTCCGTTCGTCGAATCGCGTCCCTGACGTTGGAGGCTCGCTCGCGTAGGTCTTGAGGCGGAGGCCACGATGCCAAGGTCGACGCGCGAGGAATGGGCGACGCGAGTCGCGAAGTGGAAGGATAGCGGGCTGTCGGCGCAGTCGTTCGCGGCGGAGATCGGTGTCAACGCAAAGACGCTCACGTGGTGGAGAGCAAACCTCCTGAGGACCGCGACGTCGGGCCGTTCGAAGCGCTCGGTCGTGGGTCCACGTGACGCGCGCACGAGCCACACGCCGCCGCCGGTCAAACCGCTCGAGTTCGTCCAGATGACGGCCGCGTTCGAAAGCGAGCCGCTCGAAGTCGTCCTTCGGACGAGCGTTCGCATCCGCGTGCGCCGGGGCTTCGACAGCCTGACGCTAGGTCGTCTCCTCGATGTTCTGGAGTCGAGGCGTTGATCCCGACCGCCGTTCGCATCTTCGTCTGCACGGAGCGACAAGACATGCGGCGTTCGTTCGATGCGCTCGCTCTCGCAGTGAGGGAGAGCCTCTCGCTCGATCCGGAGAGCGGCGCGCTGTTCGTGTTCGCGAGCAAGCGAGGCAACCGCATCAAGGTGCTGTGGTTTGATCACAACGGCTACTGCATGCTCTACAAACGGTTGCACGCCGCGATTTTCGAGCTACCCGATGCGACGGACGCTGACCGTCCACTCGCATCGATCGACGCGCGCACGTTCGCGACGATCCTTCGCGGCGTCGCAAAGTGATCTCAACTCAATTTCGAATTGACCCGCGATCGCGTATCGATCATTGACGGTTGTCGTGAGTGATGTCGCCGAGATCGTGCAGCGCCTCGACGAGCTCGAGAAGCGTTTCGCGACGGCGGAGCGGGAGCGCGACGAGTATCGCGCGCTCTACCTCGAGACGATGGAGCGATGCCGCAAGCTGGAGCTCGGCATCCTCTCGTCGAAATCGGAGCATCTGCCGGAAAACCAAGCGCAGCTCTCGCTCGGCGTGCTCTCGATGATGCTCGGAGAGCGGCAGCTCGCCGATCTCGACGCGGCGCTCGAAGCAGCAAATGCCGATCAAGAGGTGAAGGGACACACGCGTCGAAAGCCGACCGGACGTAAGCCGCTGCCCGAGCACTTGCCCCGCGTCGTGATCCAAGTGCTCCCGCCTGAGGTCGAGAAGGAAGGTCTCGACGCGTTCGAGCGCATCGGCGAGGACGTCAGCGAGACGATCGAGCGCCGGCCGGCTTCGCTCGTCGTCGCCCGCGTCGTACGTCCGAAATTCGTACGCAAGGATCGCGAGCGCGATGCCCAGACGGACGTGCTCATCGCCGAGCCGCTCGAGCTGCCGATCGCGCGTGGGCTGGCCGGCCCTGGCATGCTCGCCGACACGGTCGTCAAGCGATGGCAAGATCACATGCCGCTCAATCGTCTCGAAGACATGTACGCGCGCGACGGTCTCGAGCTCGCGCGCTCCACGATATGCGGCTGGCACGGTGCGCTCGCCGACGTCGTCAAGCCGCTGGTGTCTGCGATGCGCGACGACGCCTTCGAGCAACCGTTCCTCTGCACCGACGCGACCGGCGTGCTCGTCCAACATAAAGAGCGCTGCAGGACGGGGCACTTCTGGGTCCTCGTCGCGCCCGGCCGGCACGTGCTCTTCGAATTCACGCGTGACCATACGAGTGACGCCGTCGATGACGTGCTCTCCGGGTATCAGGGCTATCTCGTGGCCGACGCGCACGTCGTTTACGACCACCTCTACGCGACCGGCGACGTCGTCGAGGTCAACTGTTGGGCGCATGCGCGACGATACTTCTTCAAAGCGCTCGAGTCCGATCCGGAGCGCGCGAAGGTCGCGCTCGGCTTCATCGGCGCGCTCTTTCGGATCGAACGCACGCTCGCGGATTCACCGCGAAAGAAGAAAGAGAAGATTCGCCAGAAGAGATCGCGATACATCGTCGATGCGTTCTTTTCGTGGTGCGATGCCGAGGCCGGGACGGTCCTCGACGACACGCCCATCTCGAACGGCATCCGCTACGCGCGAAACCAACGCGTCGGGCTCTCGCGCTTCCTCGACGACGGCCGCCTGCCCATTCACAACAACATGAGCGAGCTCGCGCTTCGCCGCGAAGCGGTCGGTCGCAAAAACTGGCTCTTCGTCGGGAGCGACGACGGCGGCGCGGTCAACGCCCTGTTCTCATCGCTGCTTGCGAGCTGCAGACTCTGCGGCGTCGAGCCGTGGTCCTACTTGCGCGACGTCTTCTGTCTGCTCCCGCGGTGGCCCGAGCATCGCCTCCTCGAGCTCGCGCCGCTCAACTGGAATCAGACGCGCCTGCGCGGCGACGCGCAGACGCTCTTAGAGCAGAATCCTTTCCGCAAGCTCACGCTCGACGCCCGCGGCTGAACATCACGCCGACGCGCGCACGACCGACGTACGCGTTTCGTCGAACGGATGCGGATCTTCGGCAATCGTCGCGAGATCATCGGTGGCGTGCCTCACAAGCCGACGTACTAGTCATTCGAGCTCAACATGTTGAGGAATTGTCTCCGCGATCACGCGTTGAACTGCTCGAGCTCGCGCAGGACGCGTTCCGACAGACGGCGCGCCTTGGCGAGCCGGGTGAGAAGCATTCGCTGCGTACTGGGGCGGCGCGGTCTTGCCCCAGCGCTGCAACGTCCGCGGCGTCACTCCGACGAGCGCGCTCAGCTTGGCGGTACCGCCGACGGCCGTCCAAAAGGCGCGTCAGATGGTCTTTCTTTTCCCATGGCCCTTCGGGGCCGGCGTTGTACGTGGGCGCGCCCACTTGTCGCGCGGGCTTGGCGGCGCGCGGCCGGACCAGAAGGGGCCGCTTTTGCCGCGTAGTTGGCGGAGAAAGCCTGTGCAATCAGGCCGTGGGCACTGCCGCGGTTGGCCGATGACGATTTGGCCCAGGGCGCGTCCCTGGCCGACGAGCTGCTCGAGCTGCGTGCCCGCGCGGCCGAGGAACGCGTCGAGGGTCTGGGTGCCTTCGGTGATGGCGCGCATGGTGGCTTCCAAACGGCGGTCATGTCCACCGGCGACGACGTACACGGCGTCGGGCAAGCGGTCGACGTCGACGGACGAGAACGGGCGCGTGACGAAATACGTGTACGACGCGCTCGACCGGCTGACGACGACGATTCATGCGGACGGGACGGCGAGCAGCCAGTCACTCGACGCCGAGAACCGTGTGCTGTCGACGACCGACGAGGCCGGAAACACGACGGCGTACGCGTACGACGCTCTTGGGCGCCGGGTGCGCACGACCTTCGCCGATGGCTCGTCGACGTCGACGGCGTACGACGGGGCGGGGCACGCCGTCCAGGCGGTGGACGAGCTGGGGCACGTGACCTGGATGGCGTACGACGCGGCGGGTCGGCTGACGAGCTCGACCAACGCGCTCGGCGCCACGAGCCGCAACGTCTACGACGCGGCGGGCAACACGGTGAGCCGCATCGACCCGCTGGGCCACGCTGAGACCTACGCGTACGACGCCGACAACCGGGTCGTCGCCACGATCTTCGCAGATGGAAGGGCGGAGTCGACGGCTTACGACGCGGCGGGCCGTGCCTCGGTCCGGACCGATACGCTCGGGCGGTCGACGCTCTACGCGTACGATTACCTCGGTCACCTCGTGAGCGTCACCGATGCGCTCGGCCAGTTGACGCAGTATTCCTACGACGAACGAGGCGCGAAGACAGCGCAAGTCGACGCCCGAAACGACCGGACCAGCTTTCTCTACGACCCTGTGACGGGCATCGGTACCGGCCGCTTCCTGCCGGATAGCTCGATCGAGCGGCGCGCCGTCGATGCGACTGGCCAGGTCGTTCTGCGCACCGACTTCATGGGACAGACGACGAGCTATGCCTACGATCTCCGGGGACGCGTCCTGTCCCGCACGTACCCGGACGGAAGCGTCGTGTCGTTCACGTACACGCCCACGGGGAGGCGCGCGACGATGACGGACGCGCGTGGCACGACGAGCTACGCGTACGACAGTCGCGATCGGGTCGTGCAGATGACTTATCCGGACGGGCGCGCGCTGGCGTACGGCTACGACGCGCACGGAAACCGCACGTCGGTGACGGCGAAGGTCGGCGGGGCGTCATTGGGCACGACGACGGGGTACGACGCGGCGAACCGGCCGAATCGAATCACCGACCCCCTCGCGCGGAGCTTTGCGATCGCGTACGACGCGGACGGAAACCGTACGGAGATTCAGGCCCCGAACACCACCAGCACGGCGTACGCGTACGACGCGCGAAACCGCTTGATGAGTCTGAGCACGGTGCAGGGCACGTCGGCGACTCCGGTGCTCTCCGTGGCCTACACGCTCGACGACGCGGGGCGGCGCACGCAAGTGACCGAGGGCGACGGGACCGTCAGAGCCTACGCCTACGACGGCATCGACCGGCTGACCGGCGAGACGGTGACCGGGGCGCTCAGCTACGCGAAGACGTTTGCTTACGACCCCGTCGGCAATCGGCGGACGCAGACGACGACGGGGGCGGGGGCGGCGACCGTCAACTACACGTACGACACGCGTGACCGGCTCACGAGCGAGACCGGGACGAGCTATGCTTATGACGCGAACGGCAACGTGACGTCCAAGTCGGGCGAGGCGGCTTATGCCTGGGACTTCGAGAACCGGCTTACCGGTGCGAACATGACTGGAGGAGCCGCGGTGGCCCACCAGTACGACCCGGATGGCAACCGAGTGCAGACGAGCGTGACGGCGAGTGGCGGGAGTGCGGCGACGACGAACATGCTCGTGGACACCGTCGCCGGTCTCAGTCAGGTCGTCGCCGAGACGGATGGCAGCGGGAGCCTTACTGCCCTCTACATCCGCGACGGGGACGAGCTGCTCGAAGTCATGCGGCCCGCTGGCGGTGGAACCTGGACGACGAGGTTCGTCCATCCCGATGGACTCAGCAGTGTGAGGGCACTCACCGACGAGAGCGGCACTACGACCGACAGCCGCGGGTACGAGGCATTTGGGACGAAGAACGCTGAGGCGGGGAATGACCCGCTCGCCTACGGCTTTGCGGGGGAGGCGTTCGAGGGGACCAGCAAGCTCGCGTACCACCGCGCGCGGTGGATGGACGCCAGGGTGGGGAGGCTTGAGGGGATGGATTGGTTCGATGGGATTACGGAGGCCCCACAGACGCTGCAGAAGTATGCCTACGTGGCGAACGACCCAGCGGACCTCACGGACCCAACTGGGTTGATTTCGCCGCAATCCCTTGCCGTCGGAACGCGCGTTCACCAGGAGCTTGGACAGGATTGGGTCGCCGGCAACGAGTTTACAACCTTGGGTGGCAGGGTCTCGGACGTGACGATCAAGGCATTGGTCGGCGCTGGAGGTTTCAGCCGACAGTCGAACTGGTTGATGAAGCTCTACTTCGGGGTTAGCGCGCTGGCTCGTCCGGACCTGGCGGCGACGGAACAGCACGCGATCTACGAGATCAAGGCCATCGACGAATTTGGTCAGGGCCAGCTTAAGCTCAGCTATTACCTCAACATTCTTCAGGCGCTGGACCCAGACAACAACTGGAGGGCTGGGCTGGACAACGAGTATCGCCCGCCGTCCACCATCGTTTTCACCAACGCAATTGGTCAGCAGTATTTCATCCAGATTGATCCACCGGAAGGCGGAGTCATCACCTACGTGTGGACACAGTACGACGAGGCGCTGAAGGCAGCTCTCCAAGGAATCGGCGCTGTTGGCGATGTTGGAGTGGACGTGTCAGGGCTCGCGGCGGTCGGAGGAGGGTTCCTGTGATCCGCGTGCCGTGGGCAATGCCCCTCGGCATTGCCTGCCGAGACTGGATCTTCAGCTTGGCCAGAGCCGAGGCGGATAAGGGCTGCCCACGTCTCTTCGGCATGAAGAGCGACATGATGATGTATTTTGCAGATATCACCGAGAACTGGGAACCTGAACAGCGCTACCAGCTGATGTGCGCTTGCGTCAAACGACTTTTCGACAACAACTATGGGTACCCACCCATCCCATGGACGGAAGAGGAAAAGGCGACATGGGCGAGATGGGACTATCCGTGGTTCGGACGGGACTACGGGCTCGGGGCGTATCGGTCGCCGGGAAGGCCAGGGGCGGACTTCACCTGGATTGGGGGCAAGAAGTCCATCGTCGATGCCGATAAGGTTCGTTCACTTCATAGGTGGCTACGGCGGGAGTGTGGCGAAGTCAGAGTGGACAAGAAACTCCTCAGGAGCGCCATCAAGGAGGCTATGAAGCCGACGCTTGGCAGCCCCGTGATCAACGGCACGGGCTGGTCGTACATCAGTCAGGTTGCAGGACTCAGGGTGACGACGAACCTGGATTTCGGTGGACGTAAGCCGAGTCAGCTTCGATACAGCCAGTGGATTCACCAACCGAAAGTCACGGAGAGGAATGTGTGGCTGCTAGAACACGCGGGCATCAGCGCTCTCCTGGGCTGGCCACAGACCGAGTGGAATTACCTCACCGACGCCGACATCCCCGAGGCGGCAGAGCTCCTCGCGCGTCTGTGCAAAGAGTTCGTGGATGCCGTGCCGGGCATATGGGAGAAATCGGGGCTGGGGGAATGATGGACCTCCAGTCGATCCAGCCGTTCATGGGTCTTCATGAGAGCGTTGCCTCTTCGGCGGGGCCACCGTTCAGGCGATCCTGAGGCTCGCTCCCTTGACCTCGCGAATAAGGGCTGACCCGCCACGCTTCGACGAGGTCGGCGAACCCGTGCTGCACGCGGCGGCAGTATCCGAAGCGTCGATCATCGCAGGCCCTTCGGTGTCGGCACTCCAGCTCGGTGATGACCCTCTCGTCCAGATTGTAGACGACGAGGTCGAAGGGACTGTCCAGGAGATCCCTGCAAAGGTTGCATCGCTCATGGCGGTAAGCACATTGCCCTTCACGATGCGTCCTGAAAGTAGGCATCATTCGGGCACACTGAGAAGATGCGAGCATTCTTTGGGCCCCGCAACTGGCATTCGCAGTCTGCCGTTGTTTGCGGCGGCGCGCGGTCGCCTTGGCTTCGTGCCGCAGTTCGCCCGTTCTCCCGGCGGGGCCGAGGTAGATCATATCGTTGTGGAGGAATATGCGCCTACGATCGCCAAGCCACGCCATGTGATTGACGCTCCTGATGGCATTGGCAAGGTGCTAGCCGTGATCCGGTCGCATGACCGAGCCCGGTGGAAGCCGATGGATACGTTCCCAGCACCCCGATGCACGTCATCCTCCTTCACGGTTCCATGTTGGCCGCAGTCGTAAGCATCGGATCGGGGTGGATCGGCGGTCGTCGCGGCGCGGAGGCTGCACCGGACAACCGCATACAGAACCTCTCGCGTTCAGAGCTGGACGAAGTGGAAGATGCGGTGGCGGTTTCTCGCGGTGCCTGCACGAAGTGGTAGTCGCTCACAGCGGTAGTCCAGGCAGGTCACGTCGTACCAGTACGACGCGAATGGCAACAAGACCGACGAGTTATTCACGCACACGAACGTCGACGGCTCGAGCGGGCCGGTCACGACGCACACGACGTACGATGGCCTGGGCCATGTCTTGACCGTGACCAAGAGGGGTCCCGGGTCGCCGACGGGGACGCGGTCGACGACGTACACGGCGTCGGGCAAGCGGTCGACGTCGACGGACGAGAACGGGCGCGTAACGAGATACGTGTACGACGCGCTCGACCGGTTGACGACGACGATTCACCCGGATGGGACGTCGAGCAGCCAGTCACTCGACGCCGAGAACCGTGTGCTGTCGACGACCGTCTCCGTTCGTCGAATCGCGTCCCTGACGTTGGAGGCTCGCTCGCGTAGGTCTTGAGGCGGAGGCCACGATGCCAAGGTCGACGCGCGAGGAATGGGCGACGCGAGTCGCGAAGTGGAAGGATAGCGGGCTGTCGGCGCAGTCGTTCGCGGCGGAGATCGGTGTCAACGCAAAGACGCTCACGTGGTGGAGAGCAAACCTCCTGAGGACCGCGACGTCGGGCCGTTCGAAGCGCTCGGTCGTGGGTCCACGTGACGCGCGCACGAGCCACACGCCGCCGCCGGTCAAACCGCTCGAGTTCGTCCAGATGACGGCCGCGTTCGAAAGCGAGCCGCTCGAAGTCGTCCTTCGGACGAGCGTTCGCATCCGCGTGCGCCGGGGCTTCGACAGCCTGACGCTAGGTCGTCTCCTCGATGTTCTGGAGTCGAGGCGTTGATCCCGACCGCCGTTCGCATCTTCGTCTGCACGGAGCGACAAGACATGCGGCGTTCGTTCGATGCGCTCGCTCTCGCAGTGAGGGAGAGCCTCTCGCTCGATCCGGAGAGCGGCGCGCTGTTCGTGTTCGCGAGCAAGCGAGGCAACCGCATCAAGGTGCTGTGGTTTGATCACAACGGCTACTGCATGCTCTACAAACGGTTGCACGCCGCGATTTTCGAGCTACCCGATGCGACGGACGCTGACCGTCCACTCGCATCGATCGACGCGCGCACGTTCGCGACGATCCTTCGCGGCGTCGCAAAGTGATCTCAACTCAATTTCGAATTGACCCGCGATCGCGTATCGATCATTGACGGTTGTCGTGAGTGATGTCGCCGAGATCGTGCAGCGCCTCGACGAGCTCGAGAAGCGTTTCGCGACGGCTGAGCAGCGCCACGTGAATTGAGGGTCCGGGGCTCGGTTCGGATCACGTTTCTCGAGGGACGGACAAACGAGGCCCCTCGGAAAACTTGATCAAAGTCCTCCTGAGGGGCTCGCCTCCGAGTTGCCAGAAACGGAGGCGACGATGTTCGACCGGATCGAGCTTGGGATCGAGTTTTTTGAGGGGCTGGTGGCAATCGACGAGGCGATCGTGGCCCGGGCGGCAGCGGAGCCGTGCCGCGAGTGCGGGGGCGCACTCCATCGCGGGGACCATGTCCGCAAGCCGCGCGGCGGGCTGGTGGCCATGGCGGGGGAGGCGTTCAGCCGCCGCTTCAACTTGTGTTGCGGCCGGGAGGGGTGCCGCAGGCGGGCGATGCCGCCGTCGGTTCGGTTCCTCGGCCGTCGCGTCTATCTGGGCGCGGTGGTGATCATGGCGAGCGCGGTTGCCCTTGTCGCGGCGACGGCTGCCGCAGCGGCGAGGACGACGGGCGTGCCGGCGCGCACCACGCGGCGTTGGCTGCGCTGGTGGCGTGGCCCGTTCACCGCCAGCGCCCCGTTCGTGGAGCTCTCGGCGCGTCTGGTCCCGGCGCCGGAGCGGCGACGCATTCCCTTGTCGCTACTCGAGCGGCTCGCAGAAGAGCGCCCCGCCGCCGTCGCAAAGTTGCTCGCGTGGCTTGCGCCGATCACCACGACGAGCTGCCCCGACGGATCGCGTTTCGTGAGGGCCGCAATGTAACCGCGCGGCGGACACGGTTCGCGCAGAAGATGGCGCAGCCCATGTTTTTCCCTTCGTCGTAGCTTCCGGGCGCGTCGCGGTCTTACGCCGCCGCGCTCGGAGAGCCATGGCCAACGACGACCGCGCGCCCAGCGCGCGCGTGCGATGGGCACGTCTGCGTTTTCGAAATCCTCGGTCCCCTCTTGGCGGCCCCCGCCGACGACGGCGAGCTCAAAGCGCGCATCGCGGAGCTCGCCGAGCGCGCGTGGCGGCACCCCACCACGGGCGAGTCGATCCGCTTCTCGTTCAAGACCCTCGAGCGCTGGTGGTACATCGCTCGCGCCGCCGACGATCCCCTGGCTGTGCTCGCGCGCAAGGTGCCCTCGCACGCCGGCACGTACCCAAGCTTGAGCCCCGCGCTCATCGAGGCGATCGCGCGCCAGCACCGCGACCACCCGCGCTGGAGCTTCCAGCTGCATCACGACAACCTCGTCGCGCTCGCCCGCGAAGACCCGCGCCTCGGGCCGGTGCCCGGCTACGCGACGGTGTGCCGATTCATGAAGGGCCAGGGCCTTCTGCGCGCCCGCAAGCGTCGTTACCGCGAGAGCCCGGATCGCGAGCCGTTCGAGACGCGCGAGACACGCTCGTACGAGGTCACGCACGTGCACGGCCTCTGGCACTTGGACTTCCACGAGGGCTCGCGGCCCGTCCTGACGGGCGATGGCCAATGGCAAAAACCTCAATTGCTCGGCGTCCTCGACGACCGCTCGCGGCTTTGCTGCCACCTCCAGTGGTATCTGGACGAAACGGCGGAGGCGCTTATCCATGCCCTCTCGCAAGCCTTTCAAAAACGCGGTTTGCCTCGCGCCCTCCTGACCGACAACGGCTCGGCCATGACCGCCGCCGAGACCGTGGAGGGGCTCGAGCGCCTCGGCATCGTCCACCACACGACGCTGCCCTATTCCCCCGAGCAAAACGGTAAGCAGGAATCGTTCTGGGGACAGATCGAAGGCCGTCTTTTGCCCATGCTCGAGGGCGAGCGCGAGCTGCCCCTCGACCTGCTCAACACCGCCACCCAGGCGTGGGTCGAGGAGGAATACCAACGCAAGGAACACTCCGAGATTCGTGAGAGCCCCCTCGCGCGCTTTCTGCGAGGCCCCAGCGTCGGCCGTGAAAGCCCCAACTCCGACGCGCTTCGCCGCGCCTTCCGCACCGAGGTCACCCGCAAACAGCGCCGCAGCGACGGCACCGTCACCGTCGAGGGCGTCCGCTTCGAGGTCCCCTCCGCGTACCGCACGCTCTTGCAGCTCCGGCTGCGCGTCGCCCGCTGGGATCTCTCCACCGTCGACCTCGTTGACCCCCGCTCCGGCGACCACCTCGCCACCCTCCTGCCGCTCGACAAGGCCAGAAACGCCGAGCGTGTGCGCCGCGTCCTCGCCCCCGCCGACGCCGATGACGAGCCGGCGCGGTCCGCCGGCATCGCGCCCCACCTTCGCGCCCTCATGGCCGACTACGCCGCCACCGGACTGCCCCCTGCCTACCTGCCCAAACACGTTGTGACTGACCCGGAGGACTCATGAGTAAGTTGCTCTCGCTTTACGGTTTGAAGTTTCACCCCTTTCGTCCCGACGTTCCCCACGATGCCCTCTTCACCACGCCGGCGGTCGACAGCTTCGTCCGACGCATCGAGCTCGGCATCGCCGACGGCGGCTTCGCCATGCTCACCGGCGATCCCGGTACCGGCAAGAGCATCGCCCTGCGCGTGCTCGCCGAGCGACTCCGCGCCCTCCCAGACGTGATCGTAGGCACCGTCGAGCATCCCCAGAGTCGCACCATGGATTTCTACCGCGAGCTCGGTGACCTCTTCGCCGTCCCGCTCGCGGCCCACAACCGGTGGGCCGGATTCAAAGCCCTTCGGACGCGATGGGCCAATCACATCGCCTCGAGCCGCTGCCGACCCGTGCTCATCATCGACGAGGCCCAGGAGGCCCTCACCACGGTCCTCTGCGAGCTGCGTATCTTGGCCAGCAAAGACCTCGACAGCAAACAGCTCCTCTGCGTCGTCTTCGCCGGCGACGCCCGGCTTCCCGAGAGGCTCCGCTCGCCCGAGCTGCTCCCACTCGGCTCGCGCATCCGCCGCAGGCTCACGCTCGACTACGCGTCTCGCGACGAGCTCCTCGCCTGCCTCGATCACCTCCTCGCCGCCGCGGGAAATCCGTCCCTCATGACCAGCGAGCTCCGCGTCACACTCGCCGACCATGCCGCAGGAAACTACCGCGTCCTGATGAATCTCGGCGACGAGCTCCTGACCGTCGCCGCCGACCGCGAGCTCGCTCGTCTCGACGAGAAGCTCTTTCTGGAGGTCTTCGCGCAAACGCCGAAACCCAAGGCCGCCCCCGCGGGCAAAAAGCGATGACTGGCGACCAGCTCCGCCGCATGGTCATCGCGCATGAAATAATCGCACTCGACGTCACCGTCGCGAGCCTCGTCGCCCTCGAGCGCGCACTCCTGCTCGAACATCCTGCCCTCCACGCACCGACGTCCGCCGACGACCCGCTCGTCCGGACTACGGCACGCGCCGTCCTGCGCCACGCATCGCGTCTGCGGCGTGCCCTGCGCGTCTACCGCGGCGTCGTAGACCCGATCGTCAGCCGAGCCGACGAGGACGACGACCTGTTCTGAACGGCTTGGCCCCTCCGTCTTCTTGATCCTCGTCCCCTCAAACATCGCGGCGACGCTCACGGCGGAGCGGGAGCGCGACGAGTATCGCGCGCTCTACCTCGAGACGATGGAGCGATGCCGCAAGCTGGAGCTCGGCATCCTCTCGTCGAAATCGGAGCATCTGCCGGAAAACCAAGCGCAGCTCTCGCTCGGCGTGCTCTCGATGATGCTCGGAGAGCGGCAGCTCGCCGATCTCGACGCGGCGCTCGAAGCAGCAAATGCCGATCAAGAGGTGAAGGGACACACGCGTCGAAAGCCGACCGGACGTAAGCCGCTGCCCGAGCACTTGCCCCGCGTCGTGATCCAAGTGCTCCCGCCTGAGGTCGAGAAGGAAGGTCTCGACGCGTTCGAGCGCATCGGCGAGGACGTCAGCGAGACGATCGAGCGCCGGCCGGCTTCGCTCGTCGTCGCCCGCGTCGTACGTCCGAAATTCGTACGCAAGGATCGCGAGCGCGATGCCCAGACGGACGTGCTCATCGCCGAGCCGCTCGAGCTGCCGATCGCGCGTGGGCTGGCCGGCCCTGGCATGCTCGCCGACACGGTCGTCAAGCGATGGCAAGATCACATGCCGCTCAATCGTCTCGAAGACATGTACGCGCGCGACGGTCTCGAGCTCGCGCGCTCCACGATATGCGGCTGGCACGGTGCGCTCGCCGACGTCGTCAAGCCGCTGGTGTCTGCGATGCGCGACGACGCCTTCGAGCAACCGTTCCTCTGCACCGACGCGACCGGCGTGCTCGTCCAACATAAAGAGCGCTGCAGGACGGGGCACTTCTGGGTCCTCGTCGCGCCCGGCCGGCACGTGCTCTTCGAATTCACGCGTGACCATACGAGTGACGCCGTCGATGACGTGCTCTCCGGGTATCAGGGCTATCTCGTGGCCGACGCGCACGTCGTTTACGACCACCTCTACGCGACCGGCGACGTCGTCGAGGTCAACTGTTGGGCGCATGCGCGACGATACTTCTTCAAAGCGCTCGAGTCCGATCCGGAGCGCGCGAAGGTCGCGCTCGGCTTCATCGGCGCGCTCTTTCGGATCGAACGCACGCTCGCGGATTCACCGCGAAAGAAGAAAGAGAAGATTCGCCAGAAGAGATCGCGATACATCGTCGATGCGTTCTTTTCGTGGTGCGATGCCGAGGCCGGGACGGTCCTCGACGACACGCCCATCTCGAACGGCATCCGCTACGCGCGAAACCAACGCGTCGGGCTCTCGCGCTTCCTCGACGACGGCCGCCTGCCCATTCACAACAACATGAGCGAGCTCGCGCTTCGCCGCGAAGCGGTCGGTCGCAAAAACTGGCTCTTCGTCGGGAGCGACGACGGCGGCGCGGTCAACGCCCTGTTCTCATCGCTGCTTGCGAGCTGCAGACTCTGCGGCGTCGAGCCGTGGTCCTACTTGCGCGACGTCTTCTGTCTGCTCCCGCGGTGGCCCGAGCATCGCCTCCTCGAGCTCGCGCCGCTCAACTGGAATCAGACGCGCCTGCGCGGCGACGCGCAGACGCTCTTAGAGCAGAATCCTTTCCGCAAGCTCACGCTCGACGCCCGCGGCTGAACATCACGCCGACGCGCGCACGACCGACGTACGCGTTTCGTCGAACGGATGCGTCCAAGTCCCACCACAGCCGGTCGCATCACTTCGAGTAGCTCGTCCCCGTTGCGGATATAGAGCGCGGTGAGACTCCCGCTCCCATCCGTCTCGGCGACGACCTGGCTGAGACCGGCGACGGTGTCCACGAGCATGTTCGTCGTCGCCGCACTCCCGCCACTAGCCGTCACGCTCGTCTGCACCCGGTTGCCATCCGCGTCGTACTCGTGAGCGACCACCGTCCCGCCGCACGTCATCGTGGCGCTCACGAGCCGGTTCTCGAAGTCCCACCCGTACGCCACCACCTCCAGCACAAGGTCACCGTCGCCTGGACCTCCACCAGATCACGAATACGGTGAGCGGCACGAGAACCACGGCAACCTTCAGGCTAATCGCCATCGCCTCGGCAATCTCCTCGGCATATATCCGTGAACGCCATTCCTCACTCAAGGCTCCCAAGCCTTTGAAACCCCGGTATTCGTCGGCATTTACCTCCCTAAGCACAACGAACGAGATACCGCCCGCCAGGCTCGACACCAAGACCGCCGCGAAAGTCCCCACGCCAAGTTGGGCCCACAGTTTCATGTTCGAAAGTACTCACGGCTACGTATCGCAAGGCACTCAAACATGGGTTGGGGCGGAGGGCCCGATCGTCGCCACGCGGGCGCTCGATCGCCAACCTGACCTTCGATGATTTCTGGCATGTGGGATCTCTGCCGAAGACCTACCAAATCGAATCGTACGCGCCAGGCGTGATGAGCCAACCGGGAAGGCTTGCATAGTGCAGCCCGGTGGCGGCGCACATCATCACTGCCCACCAATTGCTGTTGTAACCATAGTACTTCGGGATAGAGTCGTCGTATCCACGGTTCTGCGCGTCATACGGGATGCTTCGGCTGTCGAGCAGCGTCACAGCCTTATTGAGAAGATCGAACGTGTTCGGCTCCAATCCCCATAGCGGCGTGGAGGCATCATTGTCGCTTGCCGGTGGCCCCCACGATTCCATGTAGCCCGAGAGCTGCGCCCGGGTCGGATACACACTTTTGAAGCCGGCTGACGGGGAAGTGTTCGGAAGTCCTTCAAAACTTACGCGACCGTGAGTCAGATCGCCGTATTCGATGTACAGGTGGCCAAAAACGAAGCCAACGCCACGTTCGCGAAGGTTTGCGTATTGGCCCGGATTCGTAGGCCCCACTCCGACTACGCTAAGGAAATTTATCTGTTCGGCGTCAACGCCGTCATCCCCGCTCGGGTCGAGCTTGCCGACGGGTTCATCGGACACGTACATGTACCGATGGAGCGTCTGCGGAGCTTTGATGATCCCGTCGATCTGATCCATCCCCTCGAACCGCCCCACCCTCGCATCCATCCACCGTGCCCGGTGATACGCGAGATGACTCGTCCCCTCGAAGGGCTCCCCTGCAAAGCCGTAGGCGAGCGGGTCGTTCCCCGCCTCGGCGTTCTTCGTCCCAAATGCCTCGTACCCGCGGCTGTCGGTCGTAGTGCCGTTTTCGTCAGTCAGCACCCGCACCGAGCCGAGACCGTCCCTTTCGACGAATCTCGTTGTCCAAGTCCCACCCCCAACGGGCCGCCTGACTTCGAGTAGCTCGTCCCCGTTGCGGATGTAGAGGGCGGTAAGGCTCCCGCTGCCATCCGTCTCGGCGACGACCTGACTGAGACCGGCGACGGTGTCCACGAGCATGTTCGTCGTCGCCGTATTTCCGCCCGCCGTCACCGTCGTCTGCACCCGGTTGCCATCCGGGTCGTACTGGTGGGCCACCGCGGCTCCTCCAGTCATGTTCGCACCGGTAAGCCGGTTCTCGAAGTCCCAGGCATAAGCCGCCTCGCCCGACTTTGACGTCACGTTGCCGTTCGCGTCATAAGCATAGCTCGTCCCGGTCTCGCTCGTGAGCCGGTCACGCGTGTCGTACGTGTAGTTGACCGTCGCCGCCCCCGCCCCCGTCGTCGTCTGCGTCCGCCGATTGCCCACGGGGTCGTAAGCAAACGTCTTCGCGTAGCTGAGCGCCCCGGTCACCGTCTCGCCGGTCAGCCGGTCAATCCCATCGTAGGCGTAGGCTTTCACAGTCCCGTCGCCCTCCGTCACTTGCGTGCGTCGCCCCGCGTCGTCGAGCGTGTAGGCCACGGAGAGCACCGGAGTCGCCGACGTGCCCTGCACCGTGCTCAGACTCATCAAGCGGTTTCGCGCGTCGTACGCGTACGTCGTGCTCGTGGTGTTCGGGGCCTGGAGCTGGGTCCGGTTTCCGTCCGCGTCGTACGCGAGGGCAAAGCTCCGCGCGAGCGGGTCGGTGATTCGGTTCGGCCGATTGGCCGCGTCGTACCCCGTCGTCGTGCCCAATGACGTCCCGCCGACCTTCGCCGTCAGCGACGTGCGGTTTCCGTGCGCGTCGTAGCCGTAGGCGAGCGCGCGCCCGTCCGGATAAGTCATCTGCACGACCCGATCGCGGCTGTCGTAGCCGTAGCTCGTCGTGCCGAGCGCGTCCGTCATCGTCGCGCGCCTCCCCGTGGGCGTGTACGTGAACGACACGACGCTTCCGTCCGGGTACGTGCGGGACAGGACGCGTCCCCGGAGATCGTAGGCATAGCTCGTCGTCTGTCCCATGAAGTCGGTGCGCAGAACGACCTGGCCTGCGGCATCGACGGCGCGCCGCTCGATCGAGCCGTCCGGCAGGAAGCGGCCGGTCTCGACGCCCGTCACAGGGTCGTAGAGAAAGCCGGTCCGGTCGTTTCGGGCGTCGACTTGCGCTGTCTTTGCGCCTCGCTCGTCGTAAGAATACTGCGTCAACTGGCCGAGCGCGTCGGTGACGCTCACGAGGTGACCGAGGTAATCGTACGCGTAGAGCGTCGACCGCCCGAGCGTGTCGGTTCGGACCGAGGCACGGCCCGCCGCGTCGTACGCCGTCGACTCCGCGCGGCCGTCCGCAAAGGTCGTCGCGACGACCCGGTTGCCGGCGTCGTACGCGTAGCTCTCGGTGTGGCCGAGCGGGTCGATGCGGCTCACCGTGTTGCCCGCCGCGTCGTAGACGTTGCGGCTCGTGGCGCCGAGCGCGTTGGTCGAGCTCGTCAGGCGACCGGCCGCGTCGTACGCCATCCAGGCCACGTGCCCGAGCTCGTCCACCGCCTGGACCGCGTGGCCCGCGCCGTCGTACGCCGTCGACGTCGACGAGCCGTCGGCGAAGGTCGTGCGCACCCGGCGCCCAAGAGCGTCGTACGCGTACGCCGTCGTGTTTCCGGCCTCGTCGGTCGTCGCATCCGTTCGACGAAACGCGTACGTCGGTCGTGCGCGCGTCGGCGTGATGTTCAGCCGCGGGCGTCGAGCGTGAGCTTGCGGAAAGGATTCTGCTCTAAGAGCGTCTGCGCGTCGCCGCGCAGGCGCGTCTGATTCCAGTTGAGCGGCGCGAGCTCGAGGAGGCGATGCTCGGGCCACCGCGGGAGCAGACAGAAGACGTCGCGCAAGTAGGACCACGGCTCGACGCCGCAGAGTCTGCAGCTCGCAAGCAGCGATGAGAACAGGGCGTTGACCGCGCCGCCGTCGTCGCTCCCGACGAAGAGCCAGTTTTTGCGACCGACCGCTTCGCGGCGAAGCGCGAGCTCGCTCATGTTGTTGTGAATGGGCAGGCGGCCGTCGTCGAGGAAGCGCGAGAGCCCGACGCGTTGGTTTCGCGCGTAGCGGATGCCGTTCGAGATGGGCGTGTCGTCGAGGACCGTCCCGGCCTCGGCATCGCACCACGAAAAGAACGCATCGACGATGTATCGCGATCTCTTCTGGCGAATCTTCTCTTTCTTCTTTCGCGGTGAATCCGCGAGCGTGCGTTCGATCCGAAAGAGCGCGCCGATGAAGCCGAGCGCGACCTTCGCGCGCTCCGGATCGGACTCGAGCGCTTTGAAGAAGTATCGTCGCGCATGCGCCCAACAGTTGACCTCGACGACGTCGCCGGTCGCGTAGAGGTGGTCGTAAACGACGTGCGCGTCGGCCACGAGATAGCCCTGATACCCGGAGAGCACGTCATCGACGGCGTCACTCGTATGGTCACGCGTGAATTCGAAGAGCACGTGCCGGCCGGGCGCGACGAGGACCCAGAAGTGCCCCGTCCTGCAGCGCTCTTTATGTTGGACGAGCACGCCGGTCGCGTCGGTGCAGAGGAACGGTTGCTCGAAGGCGTCGTCGCGCATCGCAGACACCAGCGGCTTGACGACGTCGGCGAGCGCACCGTGCCAGCCGCATATCGTGGAGCGCGCGAGCTCGAGACCGTCGCGCGCGTACATGTCTTCGAGACGATTGAGCGGCATGTGATCTTGCCATCGCTTGACGACCGTGTCGGCGAGCATGCCAGGGCCGGCCAGCCCACGCGCGATCGGCAGCTCGAGCGGCTCGGCGATGAGCACGTCCGTCTGGGCATCGCGCTCGCGATCCTTGCGTACGAATTTCGGACGTACGACGCGGGCGACGACGAGCGAAGCCGGCCGGCGCTCGATCGTCTCGCTGACGTCCTCGCCGATGCGCTCGAACGCGTCGAGACCTTCCTTCTCGACCTCAGGCGGGAGCACTTGGATCACGACGCGGGGCAAGTGCTCGGGCAGCGGCTTACGTCCGGTCGGCTTTCGACGCGTGTGTCCCTTCACCTCTTGATCGGCATTTGCTGCTTCGAGCGCCGCGTCGAGATCGGCGAGCTGCCGCTCTCCGAGCATCATCGAGAGCACGCCGAGCGAGAGCTGCGCTTGGTTTTCCGGCAGATGCTCCGATTTCGACGAGAGGATGCCGAGCTCCAGCTTGCGGCATCGCTCCATCGTCTCGAGGTAGAGCGCGCGATACTCGTCGCGCTCCCGCTCCGCCGTCGCGAAACGCTTCTCGAGCTCGTCGAGGCGCTGCACGATCTCGGCGACATCACTCACGACAACCGTCAATGATCGATACGCGATCGCGGGTCAATTCGAAATTGAGTTGAGATCACTTTGCGACGCCGCGAAGGATCGTCGCGAACGTGCGCGCGTCGATCGATGCGAGTGGACGGTCAGCGTCCGTCGCATCGGGTAGCTCGAAAATCGCGGCGTG
This sequence comes from uncultured delta proteobacterium, assembly GCA_963787925.1. Taxonomy (GTDB): domain Bacteria; phylum Myxococcota_A; class Polyangia; order Polyangiales; family Polyangiaceae; genus Palsa-1150. The sequence goes on along the minus strand of CAWBEN010000005.1, from coordinate 577,250 downwards.
CAACCGTTTGTAGAGCATGCAGTAGCCGTTGTGATCAAACCACAGCACCTTGATGCGGTTGCCTCGCTTGCTCGCGAACACGAACAGCGCGCCGCTCTCCGGATCGAGCGAGAGGCTCTCCCTCACTGCGAGAGCGAGCGCATCGAACGAACGCCGCATGTCTTGTCGCTCCGTGCAGACGAAGATGCGAACGGCGGTCGGGATCAACGCCTCGACTCCAGAACATCGAGGAGACGACCTAGCGTCAGGCTGTCGAAGCCCCGGCGCACGCGGATGCGAACGCTCGTCCGAAGGACGACTTCGAGCGGCTCGCTTTCGAACGCGGCCGTCATCTGGACGAACTCGAGCGGTTTGACCGGCGGCGGCGTGTGGCTCGTGCGCGCGTCACGTGGACCCACGACCGAGCGCTTCGAACGGCCCGACGTCGCGGTCCTCAGGAGGTTTGCTCTCCACCACGTGAGCGTCTTTGCGTTGACACCGATCTCCGCCGCGAACGACTGCGCCGACAGCCCGCTATCCTTCCACTTCGCGACTCGCGTCGCCCATTCCTCGCGCGTCGACCTTGGCATCGTGGCCTCCGCCTCAAGACCTACGCGAGCGAGCCTCCAACGTCAGGGACGCGATTCGACGAACGGAGACGAAGATCCTGACCCTCGAACGGCTCGACCTTCGGCGAGCCATGCCGGGACTACCGCCACTTTGTGCAGGCACCGCGAGGAACCGCCACCGCATCTTCCACTTCGTCCAGCTCTGAACGCGAGAGGTTCTGTATGCGGTTGTCCGGTGCAGCCTCCGCGCCGCGACGACCGCCGATCCACCCTGATCCGATCCATACGACGGCAACCAGCGTAGGACCGTGAAAGAGGGTGAGGGTGCATCGGGGTGACGGGAGCGTATCCATCGGCTTCCGCCAGGCTTGGTCATGCGACTCGATGACGGTTAGCACCTTGCCGATGGCCCCAGGCGCCTCGAGCACGTGACGTGGCTTGACGATCGTAGGGGCATATTCCTCCACAACGATACGATCTACATCCACATCCACTGGAAGAACGGGCGAGCTGCGGCACGCAGCCAAAGCAGCGACTCCCGCCAACGCGGACAATAGCCGGCTACCTCCGTCAGCGATTGCGCGAACGCTAATCCTAGAGGAGCGGGTCATTGAACCCGGGCACCGAGACGCTCTCGGGAAGGACGACCGGCAAGCCACACCGTACGAGCATCGTGCTGACGACTGTGTTGCTGTTCGGACCCCACGGCAAGTAGGGGATGCTCTTGCTGTTAATCTCGTTCATCTGGTTAATGAAGCACTGCTCTGCCGCGTGGGCGGGCGGGCCGCTGATAACCTCCACGCTTGGCGCGCCCGGGTCCCAGTCAATGGCGCCGGGTACGTACAGAAGGCTGTCAACCTGAATGAGCCCGTAATAGTTGTCCTCAGGATCGGGCGGGTTGTCTCCGTTCGGAGAGGTGAGGCTACCCAGAGGGCTCGCCGACGGCCCCCCTCGGAAGATTGATTCTTCGTTCTTCTCGTCACCGACGATCAGGAACAAGTGGTCCCAGAAGAGAGCCACTGACGTTGCTCGAACGTCAACGTACGGCTGACCGAGCGTGTGGCGCCCAGTCAGACTGTTGAAGAGACTCCCGAACGACAGGCCCGCTCCGAAGTCAGCGTCAACCCCGCCGATGTCGTCGTTTCCGCTGGGATCCACTCGATCAGGCGGATCGTTCCCTGCGTACATGTAGCGGTGCAGCGTCCCAGGATGTTGCGGATCTCCGGGGAACCGATCCATCCCCGCAAACCTCCCCACCCGCGCATCCATCCACCGCGCCCGGTGGTACGCCAGCCTCGAATCCGCCTGGAACGACTCCCCCGCAAACCCGTAGGTAAGCGGATCACTGCCCGCTTCCGTGTTCTTCGTCCCAAACGCCTCGTACCCGCGGCTGTCGGTCGTAGTGCCGTTTTCGTCAGTCAGCACCCGCACCGAGCCGAGACCGTCCCTTTCGACGAATCTCGTTGTCCAAGTCCCACCCCCAACGGGCCGCATGACTTCGAGTAGCTCGTCCCCGTTGCGGATGTAGAGGGCGGTAAGGCTCCCGCTGCCATCCGTCTCGGCGACGACCTGACTGAGACCGGCGACGGTGTCCACGAGCATGTTCGTCGTCGCCGTATTTCCGCTGGCCGTGACGCTCGTCTGCACCCGGTTACCATCCGTGTCGTACTGGTGGGCCACCGCGGCTCCTCCAGTCATGTTCGCACCGGTAAGCCGGTTCTCGAAGTCCCAGGCATAAGCCGCCTCGCCCGACTTTGACGTCACGTTGCCGTTCGCGTCATAAGCATAGCTCGTCCCGGTCTCGCTCGTGAGCCGGTCACGCGTGTCGTACGTGTAGTTGACCGTCGCCGCCCCCGCCCCCGTCGTCGTCTGCGTCCGCCGATTGCCCACGGGGTCGTAAGCAAACGTCTTCGCGTAGCTGAGCGCCCCGGTCACCGTCTCGCCGGTCAGCCGGTCAATCCCATCGTAGGCGTAGGCTTTCACAGTCCCGTCGCCCTCCGTCACTTGCGTGCGTCGCCCCGCGTCGTCGAGCGTGTAGGCCACGGAGAGCACCGGAGTCGCCGACGTGCCCTGCACCGTGCTCAGACTCATCAAGCGGTTTCGCGCGTCGTACGCGTACGTCGTGCTCGTGGTGTTCGGGGCCTGGAGCTGGGTCCGGTTTCCGTCCGCGTCGTACGCGAGGGCAAAGCTCCGCGCGAGCGGGTCGGTGATTCGGTTCGGCCGATTGGCCGCGTCGTACCCCGTCGTCGTGCCCAATGACGTCCCGCCGACCTTCGCCGTCAGCGACGTGCGGTTTCCGTGCGCGTCGTAGCCGTAGGCGAGCGCGCGCCCGTCCGGATAAGTCATCTGCACGACCCGATCGCGGCTGTCGTAGCCGTAGCTCGTCGTGCCGCGCGCGTCCGTCATCGTCGCGCGCCTCCCCGTGGGCGTGTACGTGAACGACACGACGCTTCCGTCCGGGTACGTGCGGGACAGGAGGCGTCCCCGGAGATCGTAGGCATAGCTCGTCGTCTGTCCCATGAAGTCGGTGCGCAGAACGACCTGGCCTGCGGCATCGACGGCGCGCCGCTCGATCGAGCCGTCCGGCAGGAAGCGGCCGGTCTCGACGCCCGTCACAGAGTCGTAGAGAAAGCCGGTCCGGTCGTTTCGGGCGTCGACTTGCGCTGTCTTCGCGCCTCGCTCGTCGTAAGAATACTGCGTCAACTGGCCGAGCGCGTCGGTGACGCTCACCAGGTGACCGAGGTAATCGTACGCGTAGAGCGTCGACCGCCCGAGCGTGTCGGTTCGGACCGAGGCACGGCCCGCCGCGTCGTACGCCGTCGACTCCGCGCGGCCGTCCGCAAAGGTCGTCGCGACGACCCGGTTGCCGGCGTCGTACGCGTAGCTCTCGGTGTGGCCGAGCGGGTCGATGCGGCTCACCGTGTTGCCCGCCGCGTCGTAGACGTTGCGGCTCGTGGCGCCGAGCGCGTTGGTCGAGCTCGTCAGGCGACCGGCCGCGTCGTACGCCATCCAGGTCACGTGCCCGAGCTCGTCCACCGCCTGGACCGCGTGGCCCGCGCCGTCGTACGCCGTCGACGTCGACGAGCCGTCGGCGAAGGTCGTGCGCACCCGGCGCCCAAGAGCGTCGTACGCGTACGCGGTCGTGTTTCCGGCCTCGTCGGTCGTCGACAGCACACGGTTCTCGGCGTCGAGTGACTGGCTGCTCGACGTCCCATCCGGGTGAATAGTCGTCGTCAACCGGTCGAGCGCGTCGTACACGTATCTCGTTACGCGCCCGTTCTCGTCCGTCGACGTCGACCGCTTGCCCGACGCCGTGTACGTCGTCGACCGCGTCCCCGTCGGCGACCCGGGACCCCTCTTGGTCACGGTCAAGACATGGCCCAGGGCATCGTACGTCGTGTGCGTCGTGACTGGCCCGCTCGAGCCGTCGACGTTCGTGTGCGTGAACGACTCGTCGGTCTTGTTGCCATTGGCGTCGTACTGGTACGACGTGACCTGCCCTTGCGCGTCGACGCGCTCGAGCGCGTGCCCCGCCCCGTCGTACACGTACTGCGTCACGCCGTTCAGCGGGTCGACTTCGCTCAGTCGGTTGCCCTCCGCGTCGTACGTGTACCGCGTCAGGTTGCCGAGCGCGTCGGTCGTGCTCACCACGTTGGCGCTCGCGTCGTACGTGCTCGTCGTCACGTGCCCTAACGCGTCGGTCTGCGTCAGGAGCTGCCGGTACGCCCCGTACGTGCTCGTCGTCACGTTCCCGAGCGCGTCGGTCTGCGTCAGCACATTGTCCGCGCCGTCGTACGTCGTCGTCTTCGTGTGGCCCAGCGGATCGGTCTCGGTCAGCACGTTGCCGCGCTGGTCGATCGAGTAATTCCAGACCGCCCCGGACGCGTCGACCTTCTTCGTGATGTCGCCGAACGCGTCGTACGTGTAGAGCGTCACGTGCCCGAGCCGGTCGGTCACGCGTTCCTGGTTGGCCGCTAGCGCCGCGTCGTAATGCACCGTGCTCCCCGCCGCGTCCGTCGTCGACAGCAGCCGCCCGCTCGCGTCGTACACGTTACGCACCGGCAGACGACCCAGCGGGTCTTGAATCTGAAGAAGATCGTGACGGTCGTCGTACGCAAACTGCGTCACGTTCGATTGCCGGTCCGTGTACGTCGCCAGATCCCCGCTCCCGTCGTACGCGTACGACATCGTCTGGCCGTCCGGATCCGTGATGGCCGTGATGCGCCCTTGGGCGTCCCGCGCGAAGGTCACCTGCGTGCCGGACGAATGCAGAATCCCGCCCGGGGTTATCTTGACGAAGTTGCCATTGAGGTCCGTCACCTGCGAGACGCCGGCGTCCTGGTCGACTTGCCAGACCGACCCGTCCTCGATCGTGAGCGTGAATTGCCTCGGGTCCCAAATCGTGAAGTTACTGTCTTGCAGCTCCGTCACGCCGTTACCGACGTCGCTCGCAAAGACCGACGTCCCGCCGGCCGCGACCAGCTTGATCGTGGGATTGTTCGGGTCCGAGGTGCTCACCCACACGATGTCCGGCGCCGTGATCGCCGCGTCGAGCTGGCACTGCGGCGAGCTCTCGGGAGTGAATCGGTACTGGCGCCCGCTCGGAAACGTGATCGCCACGCTCGCGGCCTGCGAGGGCGTCAGGCAGAACTCCGCGAAGAGACCGAGGTCGATGAACTGCTGGTTCCAGAACGCGCCCGTCTTGCCGCTCTTGGTCACAGTCAGGTCCGAGATGCCGAGCTTCCAGCCGACGCCGAAGTCCCCGAGCGTCTTGTCCCGGCTGTCGTAGATCCGATTGACCGTCAGCGGCAGATTGCCGACCGCCGTCGACAGGTCACTGAACGTCAGCGTGAAGTCGCCCACCTTCATGCGTCCCGAGACCGAGAGCGACACGCTCGTCGACGTCGACCCGGCGCTGTTGGCCGCCGACAGGCGCAGCGTGTAAATGCCATTGCGTAAGAGCGTCGGATCGAACGTTGCGATCGTCGTGCCCCCGACGGCGCCCGTCCCGGAGGCCATGACGCTCCACCCCGTCTGGACGTCGTCGCGCCCGCCGAAGCGCTGCTCGAGCACCCACGACCCGTCGCTCACCGTGCCGAGGATCGCGCTCGGCTGGGTGACCTGCGCGTCGTCCGTGACGCCGCCGATCGCGACGCTCGGCGCCGCCGGCCCTGCGCCGCCGCCGCCTGGGGCAGGCGGGGCCGCGACGGTGACCGTCTCGGTCGCCGTGCCGACGAGGTTCGTGTCGCTGACCGCGATCTGGAAGACGTACGTCCCCGGGTAATTGAACGTGACGGCGGTCGCCGACGTGAGAGGCCCGGGCTCGGACACTCCCGCGAGAGTCGGCGTGGCGAGGGAGACAGCGGCCGGCCCGCTGACGAGCGACCACGCGGCAGAGAGCACCGCGCCCTGCGGCAAGCCGTCGTCGGTGGCGCTGGCCCTGAGCGTCGTCGTCGACGTCGGCGCGGTCAGGCTCTGGTCGGGCCCTGCGGTCACGACGGGCGGCCGATTCACGAAGGCCGCGTTGACCGTCACGCTGGCCACGGCCGCGCCGAAGCCGTCGCTCACTTCGAAGTGAAGCACGTAGCTCCCGGGGGCGCTGAAAACCGCGGAGGTCGTCGCTGCATCCGGAGCCGAGAACGCCACGGCTCCTGGACCGGAAGACACGGTCCAGGCATACGAAAGAACGCGACCCGCTGCGGGCTCCTGGACCGTGGCCACGTACGTCGCGCTTGCGCCGACCACGACGCTCGCCGGACCGGAGGCCGACGCCGTCAGGGGCGCGCACGCCCCTTGCGTCTCGCAGCCGTTGCTCTCGACGCCGTCGCAGTCGCTGAACCCCGCGCTGCAGGTGAGCTTGCACGCCCCGCGGCTGCACACGCCCGTGCTGTTCGGGACCGCGCACGACGTACCGCACGCGCCGCAGTGGGCCGCGTCCGTCTCGAGATTCACCGAGCACGAGGAGCTCGGCGACACGCCGCAGTTGGCAAAACCGTGCGCGCACGCGACTTGGCACCGTGAGTCGACGCACGCCGCCGTCGCGTTCGCCCCCGCCGCGCACACGTTCCCGCAGCCGCCGCAGTTGTTCGGATCGGTCTGCGTGTTGAACTGCGAGCACGGCGCCACGAACCGCGAAACCCCATTCGAGAGGAGATCGTACGAGGGGTCCACCGTGTGCCCGTCGGCCAGCCGCGGCGCATCGAGCAGGGCTTGCAGATCGACGAGCCCGAAGAGATCCGGAGGCAGAAGAAGGCCGGGCAGGACGGCCATCGCCCGGCCGGCAGGGCTCACATAGGAAGTCACCGGGTGCGGATCCGCCCCGCCGTACGGGAACGGCGACCCGTTGGGGGCTTTCAGGTTGCCCAGAAGAGCCCAATCGACCAGCGCGGGTGTGCCGCTGCCGGCGCTCGACGGGAGCCGGAATGCAATGAGCGGGAGAGCGCCGGAGCCGCCGTCGGCCGGCGTCAGCAGGCCCAAGTGCGACCCTGGAGCCACCGTCAGGCCCGTGAAGTCCGCCTGGGAAGGAAAGAGCTGAACGCTGCTCGGCGCCGTCCATGTTCCGTTCGGGCTGCCCGGCGTAAAGACCGCCTGGCTGAGATCGATGAGCGTCAGCCTCGGGCTGTTGCTCTCGTCCGAGGCGACGGCGATTCCGGTCGTGCAGTCCTCCGCGGCCGAGTCGAACTCTTGGTTGAACACCAAACCGTTGGAGATCGTCTCCGGCGGCAGGTCGAAGTTGTCGAAGACCGCGGGCGTGGGCGACATCTTGACGAGCTGAAAGTCGCCCCCTTCGTTCGGCGAGAGCATCCACTGGCGAAAGGGATCGAAGCTTGGGTTCTCCGAGGTCGCGAGCCCCACGCCTTGTCCGGCGTTGTCGGGATGGCGCGACTGGCCGACGGGGGGCAAAAGGCCTGCCGGAACGACCGCCCCGAACGTGTTCGTCTCGAGGTCGAGCACCTGGTAGCCGCCCTGGTCGATCCCGTTGACCTTCGTCCCCAACGCGAGCGTCGCCGTGTTCGTCGACGCGTCGACCGTGACGCCGACGGTCCCGAACCCTCCGCCCGATTGAAAGTCCCCGCCGTTCGCGCCGTCGGTGAGCGTCGCGGTCAGCGTGTTGCCCTGAATGAGGTAGACGTCCGTTCCGCCCGAGACGCACACGACCTCGCCTGTCACCCAGTTCGAAGCGCACGCGATGACGTCGTTGGACGTCAGGATCGTCCCTGCCGAAACCACGGTTTGTCCGTCGAGCGCCGTCCGGTGCACCCCCATCACGCCGTCTTGGCGCGAATTCGCGGGGATATACAGGGTCACCAGATTGCCCGCGACGAGGACCGACGTGCTGCCGGACTGGACGCACGAGTGAAGGAGCGCGGGAGACACGCACGCCCCCGCGGCGCATGAGTCACCCCGCGCGCAAGCATGGCCGCAGGCACCGCAGTTCAGCGCATCGGATTGCGCGCTGACGCACACCCCCTTGCAGAGCGTTTGGCTCGAGGTGCACGGCGTCTGCGCGCCGCACGCGCCCGCCATGCACGCGAGAGCGGCGCCCCCGTCCCCCGCGCCGCACGTCGTTCCGTCGGGCGCGGTCGGGTTCGAGCACGCTCCGGTCGACGGGTTGCAACGGCCCGCGACGTGGCACGTGTCGAGCGCCGCGCACGTGACCGGATTCGACCCGGTGCACGTCCCCCCGAGGCACGCGTCGCTTTGCGTGCACGCGCTCCCGTCGTCGCATCGCGTGCCGTCGGCCGCGGCCGGGTTCGAGCAGCTCCCGCTGGTCGGATTGCACGAGCCCGCAAGATGGCACGCGTCGCTGGCCGTGCACACGACCGGATTCGTGCCCACGCACCCGCCCCTGCTGCACTGGTACGTCTGGTTGCAACGGTCCGTCCCCGCGCAAGCCATTCCATCCGGAGCTTGCCCGTACACGCACCCTGTCTGGGGACTGCACGTCCCCGTTGTCTGGCAGGGCCCCGGCGCGTTGCAAGTGACCGGCGTCGGCCCAATGCACGTGCCGTTCTGGCACGCGTCGCCCTGCGTGCACGCGTTGCCGTCGCTGCACGACGTCCCGTTCGCAGCGATGGGCGACGAGCACGTCCCCGTGCTCGGATTGCACGTCCCGGCCACGTGGCACGCGTCGCTCGCCGCGCACGTCACGGGATTCGTTCCGGTGCACGTGCCGTTCTGGCACGAGTCCGTCTGGGTGCACGCGTTGCCGTCGCTACACGACGTCCCGTTCGCAGCGATGGGCGAGGAGCACGTCCCCGTCGTCGGATTGCAAGTCCCGGCCACGTGGCACGCGTCGCTCGCCGAGCAGGTGACCGGATTCGTTCCGGTGCAGACGCCCGCCTGGCAAGAATCACTCTGCGTGCACGCGTTGCCATCGCTGCACGACGTCCCGTTCGCAGCAATGGGCGAGGAGCACGTTCCCGTCGTCGGGTTGCACGTTCCGGCCACGTGGCACGCGTCGCTCGCCGTGCACGTCACAGGATTGGTCCCCGTGCAGACGCCCGCCTGGCAAGAATCACTCTGCGTGCACGCGTTGCCATCGCTGCACGACGTCCCGTTCGCAGCAATGGGCGAGGAGCACGTTCCCGTCGTCGGATTGCAAGTCCCGGCCACGTGGCACGCGTCGCTCGCCGAGCAGGTGACCGGATTCGTCCCAGTGCAGACGCCCGCCTGGCAAGAATCACTCTGCGTGCACGCGTTGCCATCGCTGCACGACGTCCCGTTCGCAGCGATCGGCGTCGAGCACGTCCCCGTGCTCGGATTACACGTCCCGGCCACGTGACACGCGTCGCTCGCCGTGCACGTTACGGGATTGCTCCCCGTGCAGACGCCCGCCTGGCAAGAATCGCTCTGCGTGCACGCGTTGCCGTCGCTACACGACGTCCCGTTCGCAGCAATGGGCGCGGAGCACGTTCCCGTCGTCGGGTTGCATGTCCCGGCCACGTGACACGAATCGCTCGCCGAGCAGGTGACCGGATTCGTTCCGGTGCAGACCCCCGCCTGACAAGAATCACTCTGCGTGCACGCGTTGCCGTCGCTGCACGACGTCCCGTTCGCAGCGATTGGCGTCGAGCACGTCCCCGTCGTCGGGTTGCACGTCCCGGCCACGTGACACGAATCGCTCGCCGCGCAGGTGACCGGATTCGTTCCGGTGCACGCACCGCTCTGGCACGTGTACGTCTGCTCGCACTTGTTCGCGCCTGCGCACGCGGTCCCGTTCGTCGCCGCGGCATGGCTGCACGTCCCGTCGCCGTTGCACGAGTCGACCGTGCAGGGATTGCCGTCGTCGCACGACGCGGCCGTGCAGCACTCGCTGCCCGCATTCAGTACGGCGGTGTCGTAGTGGACCGTCGCGTTCCCGCTCGCCTGGATGCTGTTCGCGAAAATCGACCCGTAAGCGACGACGTTGTTCGACAGCGTGAAGAGAGCGCTCGGAGCGTAGATGTTGCACCCGAGCGTCGCGCTGCCCGAAAGCGCGATGTTCGCGCCCGCGACGTACATCCGGCAGCGCGCCGGGTTGCTCTGCGACCCGAGCGCCAGCGAATTCGACGCCGTGAACGTGCCGGCAACGAACAAATCCAGCGTCGCCGTCGGATCGATCTGAAAGGCCAGCGCGCCGCTGACCGTGACATTGCCGTCCACGTAAAGCGCCGTGTGACCGTGCACCGCGATGGTCAACGCCTGCGCCGCGTTGATCTGCGAGAGATAGTAGTTGCCGCACGGCAAATCGACGCGCGACGGGTTATTGCCCGTCAGCGCATTCGGAGAGAGACCGATCACCGCGTCGTCGTTGCTCGTTCCGCGGTGCGCCGCGATGATCGACGCCGTCGGCACCTCGCTCGTGCAGTTGCACGGCGCCGCAACCGAAGTCACCTTCGTCACCGTGCCGAGGACCCGCGCGCTGGCGGGCAGAGTCTTGACCACTTGCGCGTTGCCGTCGACCGTGAACGACGCGCTCGAAGTCAGCGTTCCGCCAAGCTGAAGATCTTGTCTCACGACGGCCGCCTGCGATGCCGTGACGTTGCCCCGCGTCAAGAGGCTGCCGCCCACGTTGACCGCTCCGGACCACGACACGTTGCCGTTCGCGCCGACGCTTCCCCCGGCGCCGCCATCCGGCGCCCCCTTCGTGCTGTCGAACCCGTCGGTCGTCAGATGGTTGCTCGCCTGGAGCGTCGTGCAAGAGCACAACCCGAACGTGAACGTCGACTGCGCCAGCGCTCCGGTGCAGCTCGCCCCGCCGTCCAACCCCAACGTCGGATTGCCCGCCGCCGCGCAATTCGGTCCGCCGCCGCTGCCACCGTCGACCGTCACGCTCTCGACGAAGACTCCGGACGCCCAAGGGTTGACCACCACGTTCGCCGGCGAGCCCGCGCCGGCATCGTCGGCCGCGCTCTCGCCATTTCCCTTCGTCTCGACTGGAGCCGTCTGCTGCCGGCATCCGCTGGTCGTCAAAAGCCCGGCGGCCATCGACAAGCACGAGAAACCGACCCAAACGCTCCGCAGTCCCGCGGTATTCATGCGAGTCCCCCTCCGCGCGCGTGGGATTCAAGGTCCCGCGCGCGTGCTGCTGCGCCTCCGCGAGGCATCGTCCTGGCGCGACGCCTCGCTCGTGCTCCCACCCGTCGCCAGAACAAAGCGACGAAGACGCGACTCTACGTGGACCCATCACCGTGTCGAGCCAAATCCGTCGAAGCCACTCGTTGGATCGACCGTCAAAATTCTGACGCCTGGTACGCGCGCCTCCGGTTTCAGAAAACGATTGCTGGATGCTGCCGGCGCTCCCGTGCTTACGCGCTCGAGCCATTGGCGATCGCGGGAGCGTGGCGGGACGGCGTCCGAGCCGGCGCTCACATGGACCAACGAGATCACGGAGACGTCGCGCTACCTCGCGCCGGAGACCGTGACCGCGCCGGAGACCGCGGTACTCACCGGACAGCTCAGCGCTTTTCCCGAGCCTTCTCCAGCCTCTCGAGGGCGGCGACGTCGCGAGGTCCTGGGGCCAACCGGCGGCCCGCTTGTTCGTGAGCAAGTCGGCTCGCCCGATGACCGCGCACCTCACGTGCCCGAAGGAGGTCTCGATTCGCGGGGGCCAACGCTCGAGGCCTGCCGTGGACGCCCACCGCGTATCCGCCAACGACGAGGAACCGCGCCTCAGCGGCGCTCGAGGCGGTAAGCAGATCGAGGAAGTCGGCGTTCATGCGCCTCCGGGTGCGAGATCTCGTGGAGCTCCTTGCTGAGCTCCCAGACAGCGTCGGCGCGCGTCGACCGGAACGCGGTCCCAAAAGCGAGCGTCGTAGTCCGCCATCTCCTCCCAACCGCCGCGGAATACGCGCCCCTCCCAGCTGGCTCTGGCGGCCTTTCGCTCGGACGCTGCGCGCCGGCGAGCGATCCAACCCGGCGAGCGCCGTCGGCGGGGGCTACGTCGCTAGGATCGTGCGCTGCCCGCGAAACAATTGAAGTCGATCATTCGTCCCCTCCCGTCAGAGGAAGTCGTGCCCTTGCCGATTAAGAGGGTGGAGGGGACGAGCGTGTTCATCGGAGGGCGTCGTTCCGTAGGGCCAGGTCCTCTCCGGCCTGACCACGAGCGTCTTGGGCTCGAGCCTGAGCGGCTTCGTCAATTGGAAAAGTCGCTCCGACAATTGGAAGAGGCGCTCTGCCAACGGGAAAAGTCGCTCCGACAATTGGAAGAGGCGCTCTGCCAACAGAAAAAGTCGCTCCGACAACTCGAAGAGGCGCTCTGCCAACAGAAAAAGTCGCTCCGACAACTCGAAGAGGCGCTCTGCCAACAGAAAAAGTCGCTCCGACAACTCGAAGAGGCGCTCTGCCAACAGAAAAAGTCGCTCCGACAACTCGAAGAGGCGCTCTGCCAACAGGAAAGGTCGCTCCGACAATTGGAAGAGGCGCTCTGCCAACAGGAAAAGTCGCTCCGACAATTGGAAGAGACGCTTTTCCAGAAAGAAGAGACGCTCGGACAATTGGAAGAGACACTTTTCCAAGATGAAAAGACGCTCCGACAATTGGAAGAGGCGCTCTGCCAATAGGAAGAGACACTCCGACAATTGGAAGAGACACTTTTCCAGGAAGAAGAGACGCTCGGACGATGGCGCCGGTCGGTTGCACGCTTCGTCGGCTTCCAATTCGCGCGCAAGCTTTGCCGAGGCACGACTGGAGACGCCGCCGCGAGGGCGTCTCGACGAGTCGGTAATCGACTGCAATCGACGCGAGCTCGCTGACCGCGCTAGGAGAAGGCGACGGGAACGAGATGGTCGCCGAACCGGGCCATCAAGCCCATCTCAATCGATCGGAGCTTCCAACATGGCGACCGAAGTCAAAATCCTCCTGCTCGCGGATGCGGACGGCAGTTTCGTCGCAACGAAAAATCGGTTCGCGCTCACCGAGCTCATCGCCGCTTTGGAAGAGGACGCAGGGGATGGGTGGAAATTCCTGGTCACCAAGGCGCATCGTCTGCCGCGAACGGTCTTCGAGTCCGCGAACCCCGGGCAACAGCAGGGCGCGGACCCTTCAAGGGACAATTTCGTCTTCGACGCGAGCTTCAACACCAGCACGTTCGACGAGCTCTGGTTGTTCGGATTTGGGAGTGCCAATCCAGACGGTCCGTACCTCGACCCCGCGGGCTACGCTCTGCGGCCGGCCGAGCTTGCGATCGTCGAGGCCTTCATGGAAGCCGGCGGCGGCGTTTTCGCCGTAGGTGACCACGACGATCTGGGCCGCGATCTGTGTGGAGCGCTCCCGCGCGTGCGCTCCATGCGTCGATGGGAGTTCGACTACAAAGCGGCGCGGGGTGACTATTCCGGGTACCGAGAGGGCAGCATGGACAGCCCACCGGTCATCGGTCGATACCGGCACAGCACCATCGTCAAGGACGCCGACGGGCACTACGAGTTCGACAACCAGTCCGACGACATCCCGCAGACCATCCGCCCCGAAATGACCCTCCTCGAGGTCACCGCCTCGCCGTACCTCCGGACGATCGAGGCCTTCCCGCACCCTCTGCTGTGCGGGCCCAACGGCGTCATCAAGTCGCTGCCCGATCACATGCACGAAGGACAGTGTCAGGTGCCGGCCGATCTGACGGCCACTTACGGATCAGGCGGGACGAGCAAGCCCGAATACCCGCCGTTGTTCGGGGCACCCCTGGCGCCTCAAGTCGTCGCCTGGGAGGACATCGTCGGACGGGCAGCCGAGCCGGCGTTCGTGGACCCGGCCGGCACCAAGTTCGACGACAATCAAGAGTTGAGCCCCGACACGGCAGGCGCCATGGCGGCCTGGGATGGCCACGTGGTGTCCCAGGGGCGGGTGGTGGTCGATGCGACATTTCATCATTTCGTCAATGTCAACGTGCTGGGCGTGGGACAGGATCTGAAGCACGGCTGGGCAGCCGACGAGGCCATCAAGAACCAGGGCCTGAAGGGTTCGAGCGACCCGAGGGCGCAGCTCGCCTACCGGCAGATCCGGCAATATTGGCGCAACATCGCCGTCTGGACCGCCCCCCAGAAGCTCCAGATCAGTCATGCACTAGGGTGGATCCGGTTCGTCGCGAACGACGGCCGTGTCCGACAATTTGCCGGGCTGGCGGGCACGCTCGACGGGATGTTGCAACTGGGTGGGTTCATGAAGCGCTTTCTGGGGACGTTCCTGGCGCCCTGCGCCGTGCTGACGGTGTCGAGCGTCGGCGTGCCGGACCCTTGGTCAATCCTGCTGGGGAAGTGGTACATCCTGAAGACTCTTCCCGATCCGCCCCATGAAGGCCGAAGCTGGAACGAATTGCCGATGAGTCTGGCCATCCTTTCGAGCCTGGCATTGGGCGCTGCCGCGGCCACGCTCATGGACTTGCGAACGAAGGGGGCGCGCCACGACGATCGAGAGCTTCTCCGGGCCATTCATCAGACCAGCGAGCGCTCGATTCGGGAGCTGCTGAGCGACCAGGTCAAAGGCCTCGAGCGCGCCGTCCGAAATACCCGAAAGTGGGCCGGTGGGGCGGCGGCCGGCGAGCCAGAACGCGTGGCGCCTCGCCGCAGCCCGTCCTGACTCGTTCTGACTGGCGGTCCCTGCCCGCGGCGCCGCGAGTCGGCTCACTCCACGGGCTTAGCCGCCGTTTCGTCCGTTGCAGCCCCTCTGCGACTCGTGGGACAGTGCGGCTCGGTTGGGGCTGCCCTTTGGCGCCTGCCGCGACAGACCACGTCGATGACGACTCGTTCCCACCGTTTCCAATGAGCTGCGCTCGTCGCGCCGTCGTTCTTCCCTATGCCCTTTTTGCGGCCGTCGCCGGTTGTTCCTCTTCGAAGACGTCTTCGCTCCCCGCGGTCGATGCAGGCGCGACGCCGGCGGCGCCTTACGTGCAGATGTTGCTGGACCGCGCGCACGTCGGCAGCGACTCCGCCATGCCGGACTTCCAGCACGCCGACGCCGACATTTCCCTCACCGGCGCGCCGTTCGCGCGCGTGAGCCTGGTCGTCGACCTCGAGTCCCCCTGCTTTCCTTGGGACAAGTGGCGAAGCGATCCGCCCCCCTCGGGGCAGGGCTGGCCAGCCGATTGCGACGCCTTCGATTGCAATTTCGAGATGTCGCTCGTCGACCCCACCGCGTCCCCGGGCACGCCTGGAGTCGAGCTCGTTCGCGCCATCACGCCCTTCGGCGGCCCGGAGCACATCGAGCAAGACGTGACCGACGCCTTCAACGCCATCCAGGGACCGCGGACGTTCCACGTCGCCCTCGGCGCCTACCTCGATCCAGCCGGAAAAGTGAGCGGCTCGAAGGGGGCTTGGTTCGTCAGCGCGCACCTCGACGTAACGCCCGGCGCGCCGCCCTCGAAGGCCCTCGCGGTCATCCCGCTCTATTTCGGCGGCGTGACCGCGGGCCAAACCGTCTCGGACGTGCCGTTCACCTTACCCGCGGGGACGACCGGGACGCGCCTCGAGTACCGCGTCACCGGCCACGGCGGCGCGACGGACGCCTCCGTCTGGTGCAGCGGACCCGCGGACGAATTCTGCCGCCGCGTGCACCACGTTTATCTCGACGGCAACGAAATCGATCAGTCGAGACCGTGGCGATTCGATTGCGACAAGGGCTGCACCGTGGCGGACGGGGGGCCTTTCGGGCAAGGGCAGTACTGCGCGGAAAACCCGTGCGGCGATCCGTCGAGCGTGCGAGCCTCGCGCGCCAACTGGTGCCCCGGAAGTGTCACCGCGCCGCGGTCGTGGACGCCGGCAGCGCTCTCCTCGCCGGGTCCGCACACGTTCCGGTTCGCCATCGATGGCATCGCGGTCGGAGCGGAGTGGCGCGTGTCCGCGGTGGCTTACGCGTACGGCGACTGACCAGGAAAGACCAAGACGGCGGCGTGCGCCTCTAGAACCTCCAATTTCCCTGGCCGGGCGCGCGCGGGCGTCAATGCTTGCAGAAACCCGCGACTGTCGGGGGAAGGCCGCCGTTCGTACCCCCTTGAAGCGGCTGGTTCTCGACGAAATCGTGAGTCCGATAGTTGTAGACGGGGTTGGCGCGGCTTTTTTGGGAGTCCACGCAGACCTGGTTACCGTTGGAGGTAGGGTTCGTCGTACCGTCGCGCAACTGGTCGGCGTGGTGCGAGGGCACCGTGACGACGTCGCAAGACGTGAGCTGCCCCCCGGCGACGTGCGCAGTGACCTGGCCCACCTCCCAAAAGTCGCCCGTGCTGTCGGTGCCCCAATCGACGAGCAGCGGTGTGGTCGTCTGTCCGGTCAACGGGTTGTACCCCACCGACAAGACACGGTCGCCATTGCAATAGAGGTTCACGTGCGGTCTCGCGCGCGTCGTCCCGCCGTTGTTGCTGTAGTGGTTGACCCCGATGGCGAAGCGGTCTCCGTCTTTCGGGTTGTCGAGATTGATGTTCTCCGGCCCACAAAACTCGGGCGCCACGGAGGAGGGGTCACCGACGAGGGTCGGATCGTCGACCGTCGTGTCGCAAAGAATGTTGTCCTTGTCGAGACGCGGGTTCGTGCACCCCTGATTGTACATGGCGCCGTCCACCGCATGCCGCTTGCTGGACCACCCGAGGCACGCCGCGTCGGGTGAATTCGCATAGCCCCAAGGGGGACCGGCGTTGCTGTAATCGCGGCACCCGGACCCCGGGTCGTAGAAACAATCTTCGGACGGCGGGCCGCACGTGAACTCCCAGCCTGCGTGCGCGCACGTGACGCCCTGGAGGCGCGCGAAGTGAAGATCGATGTCGTTGCCCGCGGCGTTCGTGTTTCCGCTGCCTCCGACGGTGTCCCAGCACAGCTCGACGCGGATTCCGGGGGCCCGAACCTGCACCTTCTGGGTGCAGACGTAGTGGGTGCCGCCGAGATCCCACTCGCCCTGAACGAGGTAGTCGCCACTCAAGCCGAACGCGGGGTACACCTGGCCGCCCGGAGCTCCGTCTCCATAAGCCGCCGCTTGCAACGCGACGAGCGGCTGGTTGGCTTGGGGGACGTACCGCGGCGGGGTCGCGGTCGCGGAGAATTGAACGGGCGTGCGCTTCCCTCTTCGGGCGCCGGCAGCCGTCGAATCCGCCCTGTCGTAAATGGCGAACGTCGGGTGCGGCAGGACGTTGTCACAGTCGCCGCCGATGACGGTCCACGTCCAGTTGCGCGCGCCAGCGCGTGCGGCTGGATTCACTATCCACTGCGATCCGTCGATGAGCCGGATGTTCTTCGCGTCGGGATACGGCGCCTCGACCACAGGCGCCATCGGGCAGTTGACCGGGACGTCGGTGCACGCGCAGTTCTCGATGTCGCTGTTCGCCGCGAGGCCGTCGCAGTCGAAGTCGCCGGGAGCGCACACGTCGTGCCTGTAGGGCGCTTGAGCGCCGCGACAAACCCCCGACCAGGCAGGAAACTCCGCGCCGGCACAGTCGAGCGAGCCGAGCGCGTTGTCCTTGCACCAGCCGACCGGCTGGCCCGTGCTCGGATCGATCTGCGACGGCGGCACCAGGTAGCACGGCTTCGTCTGGCCGTTCGCGGGACACGGGCAACCTTCGTCGACCAGCCCGTCGCAATCGTCGTCGAGCCCGTTGCCCATCTTGCCATTGAGCAGGCCCGCGGCGATGCCCGCGGCGCCGAGAGCCTGATTGGTCGGGCCGTCGCATTCGTTTGCGGTGGACGTCACGCAGCGTTGCCGGTAGGGCGCCGAGCCCGCGTCTGGGGAGACGCACGTGGCCGCGCCCTCGGGGACTTGAGGCCGAGCATCGTTCGCGAGCGAGGCGTCGGAGAGGCCAGCCTGCCGCACGGCGCCATCGTCGCCAAAGAGGGCGGGCCCGCCGAGGCCCGTTCCGGCGATCCCGCTCGAGCCCGACCCTCCGCCGGAGCCGGAGGACGAGCCGGAGTCCGAGCCGGACTCGCTCGCCCCGGCCTCCGTCGAGACGCCCGGACTGCCCGCCACCGAGCCGCATCCGCCTTGGAGGACGGCGCCGACGGCGGCGGCGAGCACCCACGCGGGGAGGCTTCGCCGACCGAACGGCCCGGCCGTGCCTCGGCGCAACGCGCGCAGGGCCGCCGTGCGCAGACTCAGCGGACGCAACGAACGAGGCCGGTCGGGTGACTGTACGGAGTGACGATGCCATCGGTGTACGTGACCACCTGCGGCGTCGCGCCGTGCGTCGAGGAGCTCATGTACACGCCGTTGGCAGGGGTGTCCGGGAACACGGTCGTGTCGATTGCCGGGGACACTTTGGTGATTGGCGGCGTTTCATCGACGGTGGTCGCGAGCTCCTTGATGCTCGGAAGGCCCCAGGTGTGTCCGTTCAACCCGAGGCCCGTGCAATAGCTCACCGCCGCCGCTTGCGCCAGCATCGTCGTCGAGCTCGCCTGCGTCCAAACGAGGCCAGTCTCGTTGTCCTGAATCTCGCCCGGCGCGATTGTCGAATAGAGGTGAGGCATTGGCCCATTGGCGCCCGAAGAGGCGCAGCGCACGCTGGCGGTGCTGGTCTGCGAAAACGCATTGCTCACGAAGCCGTCGGAAAAATTGATCGCCCACGCGTATTGCGGTTTGCTTGCGATCTGCGACACGACCCAGGGCGACGACGTCCAGTGAAACGCGCCCGGCGCGCTCGGGAACGCCGTGGTGTCGAGCTGCGTGCCGCTCTTCGTGAAATCCATGATCGAAATGAGCTCGATCCGCGTCGGCAAGTGCCAGGTCCGATTGGCCAGCGTCAAGCCCGCGCAATAGCTTTTGGCAGCGGCCCAAGCGAGGGCCGGGGTCGACTCCGTCTTTTGCCAAATCAGGCCCGTCACGCCGTCGCGCACGGTTCCGTCCCCGAGGTCCGTGTAGCTGGCGGGATGCCGGAGGTTGGCGCTCGGGGGGTTGGGCATCGGCCAACAGGCCACCGAGAATTCGATACCCACGGCCGGCGTGCAGCCGGTGCCACCGTCGCCGGGGGCGCCGGAGCTCGCGCCGGAGCCTGCGCCAGGACCACCGTCGGAGGCCTGCCCCGACCCCGACACGGCCCCGGACCCGGAGCCACTCGAGGGAGCCGCGCCGCTGCTCGACGAACCGCTCGTCGAGCCCGACGACGGGCTCGAAGCGCCCCCTGAGCTCCCAGACGACGGGGCGGCTGCCGCCCCCGACGCGGCGCTGCCGGGGGTCCCGTCACTTCCGGATCCACTCGATGACCCAGCGGTCGCGTCCAGGTCACCCGCGGAGCCAGCCCCAGGGGGGGTCGATCCGCCGCAAGCGGCCACGAGCGACGCTAGAATCGCGCATCGAGCGCGTATCGGACGGAGAATGGCCATGACCCTTCTTTTCTCCATCCCGATCCCATCCACCACCACGGTCGCTTCGATTCTGCGCCATTCCGTCGCGAGGTGCGTCACGGTGCGGTCGCGGAGGGATTGAATGCGGCGCCGTTCACGGTGACGTTCGTCGCGGTCAGGCCCGAGTAATGGGCGACGCGACCCGTACCGAGCGCAGCGCCGTGCGCGACGACGATGTTGCTGAGGTGAATGTTCGTCTCCGGCCGCGTGGCGTCGGCACCCGTCAGCCAAAACGCGCCCCCAGTCACGCCGTTGACCATCGCTCCGTCCACGTTGATGTTGTCGATCTGTATGAAGGCCGTCGGGCGGCCGCTCGGCGCGTTGGCCGCGTCGCCGTATTGCCCGTTGACCCACAAGAACGTGGAAATTTGGTCCACGGTGAGCTGCCGAGCATAAAAATCGCGAATGTATCCGCCCCTGTAGATCGACCCCTTGAGGTAGATGGCCTGAGCCTGCAGCCCTCCGTTGAGGCCAGTCGTATAGGTGACGTTCTCCTCGTAAACGTTGCTGACGCCCGCCGACATTTCGCTCCCGATGGCCACCGCCCCCCCATGGCCGGGATTGCCCGTGCTGAGATGGCAGTCTTGAATGACTACGTTCTTGGTCGGCGTATAGAGAGTACGGCCGTCGAGGTCGCGGCCTGCCTTGATGGCGATGGAGTCGTCGCCCACCTGAATGTTCAGGTTCTTCAGAAGAACGTCGACGCACGACTCGGGGTCGAAGCCGTCGGTGTTTCCGACGGTGCCGATGATGGTCAGGTTTCTTCCGGTGATGTTGCTGCTCATCACCGGATGGATGGTCCAAAACGGCGAGTGCTGCGCCGTGAACCCATCGAGCAGTATGTTCTGGCAGTGCATGAACTCGATGAGCGACGGCCTCAAGAAATGTCCGTCGCCGTAAATTCGGCTCGTGACGGGCAACTTGTGCATCTGGTTGTCGATCCGCGGCGCTTGATCGAAGCTCATGGCCGTCCACATGGGCGCGTACCAATCCGCCGCCGTGGCGTTGCCCTCGAGCGTGCCGGTTCCGGTGATGGCGATGTCGGTCGCACCATTCGCCGAGATGAGCGGATGGTAGTTCATGATTAGAGTCCCTTCGAAGGACGTCTCGACCAACGGGTTGTATTTCGTCGGGTCCGTCGTGAACTTGATGACGGAGGTCGGGCTCGCGAGAAAGAGGTTTATTTTGCTCAGCAAGACGATCGGGCCCGTAAAGAAAGTCCCCGCCGGCACGACGACCCGCCCCCCGCCGCGCGCCGAGCAATCCTGGATGGCGCTCGAAAACGCCGCGGTGTTGTCGGTCGTCCCGTCGCCGACGCCGCCGTATTTCACGTCGGTGATGACGCAGTCGAGGTTGGGAAACACCGGCGGGACGATTCGAGCCAGGATGGCCGGAACGGTGCTCCAGCCGACGCCCCCGTCGCCCAGCGGCGCGGGCGAGCCAGCGTCCGGAAGGCTCCCCGCCGCGTCCGTGTCTGGCGCCGCGTCGCCCGTCGCGGGGAGGACCGCGCCGTCGCTCGCGCCGAGGTCACCGGCGTCGGGCACGCCGTCGCCGGGCGGCGTCGCTGCCTCCGTGCCGCCGCCTGCATCGGAGACGACGGAGCCATCGGCTCCGGTATTCGTCGATCCGCCGTCCGGCCCGGGGCCCGCGACGTTCCCGAGCGCCGGGGTGGGCCCGTCGTTGCCGCAGGCCACGAAGAAAAGAGCGACCACTGCGGGCGACGGCTTACGGCTCATTGCGGTGAAGCCTACCCGTAGAAGGGCACGCGCGCCGAGCTTTGGAGACCGGCGCCCGCGACGCGTTCGACCAGGCCGCAATAATCGAGTCACGCAAGCCACCGCGGGATTCTTCGGAAGCTCGCCGCCGTCTTCGAGAGCCGACGCCCGCTGAGCCTGCATGACTGCAGAATTCGCCGCCTCGCCGCGACTCTTGACTCCTGGTTAAAGCCGTCGCGAGCTGACCCCATGGACAAAGAACACGCCTTAGGATCCAATTTGATCGAACAAGCCGTCGAACGTCTTCGCCAGACGCTCGCCAAGCAGCCCGCAGCGGACGGCGATCGCCGGTTCGATCTCGCGTGCTACGTCGTGGCTGGCGTGGCGGCCTCGTCGTATCAGGCCAATCCGACGGATATCGCATTGCGCGCCGTCGAAATCGTCGACGCGACGCTCAAGGCGCTCAAGCCCCGATAGAGGGACCGACTCGCAAATCGAGTATCACGACGTGAAATTCTTGCGCGGGGCGTCTCTTTTGAGGATCTCTCTCCGCCGCCGGCCCCCTCACGAAACCTCGGACATACTGTACACGGCGCGCTTACCATCCCTTTGCGTCAGCAGACAGAAGAGACTTTGACGATGCCGAATCGAACGACCCGTGGCGCGGCGACTGCCCTCCTGCCGCTCCTCTTCGCGTGCAGCGCGTGCAGCTCCGGCCCGGGGGACGTGCAGGGCTCCCCTGACGCGGGTGGCGGGGCGCCTGCCCAGCAAGAGTCCGCCGCCCCTGCTCCAAGCCCAGAGGCGGCAAGCGCGTCGAGCGGGAGCTCGGAGGGCGGTGTGAGCGCTCCGTCCGACGACTCCGGCGGCATGGCGAGCCCGGATGACGCGGTAGGTCCCCTGCCCGTCGACGAAGCGGGTCTCGAGAGCGGGCCTCCGACGAATGGGGACGCCGGCGCTGCCACCGCCGATGGAGGCACGCACCCTTTGCCGGACGACGCGTCGGTGCTGGGCGACGGCGGCGGACCCCCCCTGACCGTTTACATCGCCGGCGACTCCACGGTCTCCCAGTATGTCCTCGACCCGAACAATCCCAAGTCCTGGGCGGGTTGGGGGCAAATGTTCGCGCCGCACTACAACAGCAAAGTCACGGTCGTCGACGCCGCGATCGGAGGGAGGACGGCGCAGCGGTTCATCTTGGAGGGACACCTCACCGCGATCCTGAGCACCATCAAGGCGGGTGACTACCTCTTCGTGCAGTTCGGCACGAACGACAGCAACACGACGGCCACGTACACGCTCAATGGCACGACGTATCCCTACTACGCTGCCGCGGACACGGACTTCAAAAAGTACCTGCAGCAGTACATCGATGGCGCGCACACGAAGGGCGCCATTCCCGTGCTGGTCACGCCTCCCCCCCGAAACTCGGCGTACTGCGGCGGCGGTCAATCGCTTGCGAACTACGGCCAAGCCATGATCGCGCTCGGCGCGACCGATGGCGTCGCGGTGGTCGACCTGGGCAAGGCGGCTTGGAGCTATCTGAACAAAATCTGTCCGAAACCAGCGACTGCCGCCCAGGAGACGTTCTTCAAAGTGAACCCGGACGGCACGATCGACGGCACTCACTTTCAGGAGAACGGCGCGCGAATGCTCGCGACGTTCGTGGCCGATGGCGTGACGCAAGACACCCTCGGGCTCGCGGCGTACCGCATCAAGTGACGGGGGGTCGACGGCCACGCCCGCCGTGCTTCATCGACGTTGCGGTCTGAATGATGCATCGCCGAAGCGGGTGGCCCGGGCCAAGTCGAACGAAGCACCCCAGCTTGCCGGTCTGCAAGAGATGCGCGGCGCTGTCCAGCTCTGCCGCGCGTGCCCGCTGTGGCAGCACGCCACGCAGGCCGTGTTCGGCGAAGGCAACGACGACGCGAAGGTCATGCTCATCGGAGAGCAGCCGGGGGATGCTGAAGACCGCGAGGGGAGTCCCTTCGTGGGCCCGGCCGGCCGCTTGCTCGATGACGGGCTGGCGCGAGCGGGTATCGATTGCCGGCGCGTCTACGTGACGAATGCGGTCAAGCACTTCAAATGGGAGCCGCGCGGCAAAAGGCGCCTCCACAGCAAGCCGAACGCCCTCGAGGTTCGCGCGTGCCGGCCATGGCTCGAAGGAGAGATCCGGGCGGTAGGCCCCGCCATCGTGGTGTGCCTGGGAGCCACGGCCGCTCAGGCTCTCCTCGGTCCGCAGTTTCGCGTGACCACCCAGCGCGGCCTCTGGCTTTCGTCGCGCTTGGCATCGAACGTCCTCGCCACCGTTCACCCGTCTTCCATTCTGCGCGAGCGGGACGACGAGCGCCGTCGCGCCGCGTTCGGCGAGTTCGTCGCCGACCTCGAGCGGGTGGCCGACCGCTTGCGTGGGCCCGGCTGAGGTCGACGCAAGAGGGCATTGGGTCAGAACGCGCACACCACGCTGCCGCTCTTTCTGAGCTTCATCCTGACGAGCGTGTTGGCGATGGTCTCGTTTACTTGTTCCTGCCCGATCGCGCGGAGAAATCGCCCATATTCGGCCAGCCTCTTGCCGAGGACGTCGTCCACAAGGACCTGATTTTTTTCTCCGATCCGAACGTGGGTGGCGTCGTCGTCACTCAGGTCGAAGTTGATGAAACCGCGGCAAAGCGGCGCCCCGCAGCGGCAGGGATCGCGCCGTGGTTCGTTGTGGCTCACCCACCCGTAGAAGATGGTCACCTCTTCGCGCGGAGCAATCGCGCGGATGCACTGGACGCGCCCGTCGCCGTCCGAGTAAAGCGCGGCGTTCGGCTCGCAGCTGTGGTTGCAGAGCCAGCCGCCAGGAACCGTCGTATCCGGAATGATGACGTACCGGTCCCCCGACAAGAGCGTGAGCTTGGTCTCCGCGGCGACCACCGCCTCGGGATCCCTGACACCGACCTTGCGCTGCTTCGGAGCATACGCGACGACGACGTCTCCCGGGTCGAACCGTCTCTTCGCAAAGACGCCTCGACCGGCGATCGCGCTATGGCGAAATTCGACCGGCGCCAGGCTGAACAGCGGCTTGATGGGGGCTCGTTTGCTCATCAGCGGCTCGTCGATTCTCCGTCGGTGCTCGTTCTAGCGGGCCGGCTCGCCATCGCCAGCGTCTTGCGCCCGGGCAGCGAGCGCCTCCCGTGGCAGCCGTCGCGCGCCCGTGCCGTAAAGAGATAGGGCTTGAAATCCGAGTCGGTGTTCAGAGTATCGATATTGGCGACGAGCGTGACGGTGGCCCCGTCGACGAACCACTCCGGAGCCCACGTGTTGCCGCTCGCTCCGCCGAATCCCGTGTCCGAGAGCAGCGGGAAGCTGAGAGCGTCGGTGGACGTGTAAATGGACAGCTTTTTACCGGGCGCCGTATCGCCCTTGACCGTGCAAAAGAGATAGCCCGTGGCCGCGCGGGCACGGCGAAGAAGAGCGCAGCCACGAAGCCGAGGGCGAGAGAGCGGCGGAAAGGCATCGTCGAAAAGCGGGTCGGCATGGCACGCCCTTCTTACGTGATTCGGAGCACGCCGCTCGACGCCAGACGTCGGGGCGAACGTCGCGTCGGCGAGCGGGCGCTCGAAAGTTAGCATGGCCCGCTCGCCATGGTGATCGTCCACCACCTCGACAAGTCTCGATCCCATCGCATCCTCTGGCTGCTGGAGGAGCTCGGCGTCGAGTACGACATAAAGCGATACGAGCGACGACGCTGAGACGATGCTGGCCCCGCCTGCGCTTCGCGCGGTCCATCCGCTCGGAAAGTCACCGGTGATTTCCGACGGGGACAGAATAGTCGCCGAGTCGGGAGCGATCATCGAGTACGTCGTCGAGCGCCATGGGCACGGGAGGCTAGTAGCTTCCGCCTCGAAGCCGCCGCGTCCCGCGCGGGGCTGGACGCAAGGCGCCCCGAACTGTCTAGCCGTCACGAAGCGCGGGCAAGGTGCTCCGCAAAGCGTCGACCACGACCGCTCGCAGTCGTGTCCACCGCGGACCCGCACGGAAGACGAACGCCTGGTTTATCTCGAGCTCTACGCCGACGTAAACCGCGGGCGGGTGGCGCGAGCGGAGGTACGAGGTCAACCCGTCGTTCTTTCCGGCGTACGGATAGTTGCGTCGCACTTCGAGGTCGGGCGCGAGTCGTTCGAGAGCTCGCTTCCAGAGTGCGCAAAAACGGCGCTCGCCTGGCCTGACGGGGTCGTAGAGCAGTCCGATGTCCGCGCGGCGCACGTGGCCATCCAGGCGAGGAGTGAAGGTGTGCGATGCGATATGGATGACGGGGCGACCGCGGAGCGTGGCCTTCGCGACCAAGCCTTCCACGCGCTGGCGATACGGCAGGTAATGGTCGCGCAGGATCCGGATCTTCTCTTCGCGCGACACGCGGCTGACGGCTGCGGAGTGGAGCGCAGGGTTGCCCACGGATCGATTCAGATCGACGAGGAGCCTCGTGACCGTCGAGGTCACCAGCGGCGCAGCGAACGCGCGAGAGAGATCCTCGGCCATTTGCAGGGCACCGGGATCGAAGCCCCGGTGCGTCTTCAGTCGGCGTGTCCAACCTCGAAACATCGGCGCGTAGCGCGACGGAACGCCGTTACCCCCGTGCTCGCAGGTCACGAGCACGCGTTCCCTCACCATTTCAGCTCGGGCAACTGCCTGAAGACGGTGCGAACGCCCTCACTCCACTCTTTGCTGAGCAAGCTGAAGTACGGGTCGCCCTGCTCGAAGCGGCGCCGCCTTCGAACGGCGAACGTGTCACGCTCGTAGCTGACTAGGTCGATGGGCATCGCGACCGACAGGTTGCTGCGCATCGTCGAATCGAAGGAGACTAGGACGCATTTCGACGCGTCGCTCAGCGTGGTCGCCGGGACGATGACGCGATCGATGATGGGCTTTCCGTACTTGGCCTCGCCGGTCTGGAAGTAAGGCGTGTCGGCGCCGGCTTCGATGAAATTGCCTTCCGCGTAGATCCGAAAAAGGCGCATCGGCTCGCCCTTTATCTGCCCTCCCAGGATGAACGAGGCATTGAAGACGAGATCGCTCTTTGCGAGGTGCAGCTGGTCGCGGCGTTCGATGTCTCGCATGGCGTCCGAGACGAGAACCGCCATGTCGAACATGGTCTTCGCCGTCCAGAGGTTGGGCGGCCCGTCTTTCGCGTCCCCACGCTGCTTCAGCACGCTGAGGACGGCTTGCGTGCCCGCCAAGTTGCCGGAGCTCAGCAAGACGACGACCCGGTCGTTCGGACGCTCGAAGACGGTCATCTTGCAAAACGACGCAAAGTTGTCGATGCCCGCGTGGGTGCGGGAGTCGGACGCGAAAATGATTCCGTCGTTCAAAAGAACGCCAACACAATAGGTCATGCGGTCGGGACCATAGTCCGTGCTCCGCGAATGGGCTCACGATTCCAGCCACGACGGACGAAAGCGCCCGAAAAGTCAGGCGGAGCCTTCGTCTCCATGAATGACTCCCAAAAGCTCGCGCTTCAGAGCGTTGAACTCGGGCCCGGTCGCGTCGCGCGGGTGCTGGAGCGGGATGCTCACGATCTTGGCGATGTAGCCCGGCACCCCGTGGCTGGCGCCCCCCTTCATGACGACGACGCGGTCCGCGAGGTAGACGGCCTCTTCGACGCTGTGGGTGACGAGGACGACCACGGGCTCGAGCTCTTGCCAAATGCGCCGCAGCTCGTCCTGCATCGTTTGGCGCGTGAGCGAATCCAGGGCCCCGAAGGGCTCGTCCATGAGCAGGACGGCCGGATCGTTGGCAAGGACGCGCGCGATACCGACACGTTGCTGCATTCCGCCGGAGAGCTGGTGAGGATACTGATTCGAGAAGCGCTCGAGCCCGACGAGCGCCGTAAACCGCTTCGTTATCGCAGCGACCTGATCACGTGGGAGGCCCCTCTGGGTTGGCCCGTAGGCGACGTTGCCGCTGACCGTGAGCCACGGGAAAAGGCCGTAGTCTTGGAACACGAAGCCGCGATCGGGGCCGGGCCTGCGCACAGGCCGACCGCCGACGCTCACCGTGCCGGAGGTCGCGCGCTCGAAACCTGCAAGGATGCGGAGCAGCGTGCTCTTGCCGCAGCCGCTTGCGCCGACCAGACACACGAACTCGCCGGGCGGCATCGTCAGGTCGATGTGGCGAAGCGCCTCGACGAGCACCCCGCCCGGGCCTGGGTACTTCTTGCTGACGGCCGTCAGCGTCACGCCTTCGGCGGCCGCTCTCGAGGCGGTGCGCGTGGCCTGGTTGGACGCGGAGTCGTGCGCAATCATGGTTCGCAGCCCTCGCTTCAGTTGACGATGACGGGTCGGTTGCCGAGCAGCAGGCGCATGAACGCGGTCAGCAATTTGTCGCTGGCTAGCCCGGCGAGGCCGATGAAGACCATCCCCGTGAGGATCACCTCGGTCCGGCTCACCTCGCGTGCTTCGGTGATCACCGACCCCAACCCGGTCGCCACCCCGACCGTCTCGCCGACGACCAGGACGACCCACGCGAGGCCCAGCGCGATCCTCATTCCGGCGAATATCGAGGGGAGCGCGGCAGGGAGGATGATCTTGTAGAGCATCTCTCCCTGATTGGTCCCCAGCATCGCGCCGGCCTCTATCAGGCGGGCGGGCACCCCCTTCACTCCGACGGTGGTGTTGATGAGGATGGGAAAGAACGACCCGATGAAGATCAAAATGATGGCGGACTTGGTGCCCAGCCCGAACATGATGAGAACCAGCGGCACCCACGCCGTCACCGGAATGGGCCGCAAGAGCCCGAGCGTCGGCTCGATCATCGCAGCCGCTCTGCGGCCGCGACCCAGCACGATGCCGAGGGGAACGGCGACCGCGGTCGCGGCGGCGAACCCGGCGAGCACGCGCCCGGTGCTCGCGACCAGGTGCCGAACGAAGCTACCGCTGTAGGAGTCGTCGCGAAGGCCGCCAAACGTGAAGTCGGCGATCTCTTTGGCCACTTCGAGCGGAGAGGGGATGAGCGTGACCCAATGGTGACCTACCGCGAACGACCAGAGGATCACGATCGCGATCGGGACCGGAGCGCCCAAGAGGACACGTTTCATCGGAGTGTCTCCATGAGAGGTCTGACGAAGCGCGTATCGAAGAGCGCATCGTAGTTCGGTTGTTTCTTCACTTGCTTCAGCAGCTCGAGCTGCTCGCCCAAGGCACGCGCTTGCTGGACGTAGGCGTCGTCGATTTCCCAGCGCAGCGCGATGTTGGCGATGGCCAAGCGCACGGCCTCGATGCTCGCGCCCCAAGTCTTGATGGTGGCCGCGGCCCACAAGTCGGGGTGAGCCTTCATGTAATCGGTCGCCCTCGCGTGCGCTGCGACCATCGTCCGACACAGGTCGGGATCGTCGTCGACCATCTGCTTCCGGGTGCCGAAGACGATATTGATTTTTCCCATCTTCGTTTCGTAGGGATAGAGAAGGACTTTCGAGCTCCCCCGAAGGAGCGCGACGGAGGGGCCGGTCTCGGCGCCCGTGAACGCGTCGATGTCGCCGCGCTCGAGGGCGTTGGCCATGTCTCCGAACCCGACCTTCAGAAGGCGGACGTCTTTTGCGGCGTCGAGCCCCTGATCGCGGAGCGACAGACGAAGGAGGATGTCCTGCGCCGAGCCGGGGACGTAACCGACGGCCTTGCCTCGGAGGTCGGCGATGCTGTTGATGTTCTCGTCGTTCCTGGCGACGATCGCGGAAGCGCCGTCGGCGGCGGCTGCGAGGACACGAAATGGCTCCCCTCGGGATGCGCCCTGCAACGCAGCGGTGACGCCCGTCACACAAAAGTCGATCGAGCCCGTGACGATGGCCGTCTTGATCTCGGTCGAGTTGTTGAACGCAATCGTCTCGACGAAAATCTCCGGCGGCAAAAATCGCTGGTAGAACTTCGGCGCCATCAAGTGCGGGCTGATGCGGAGCATTCCGACCCGGACGATTCGGCTACCAGGCGGGGGCGTCGGATCGGAGGCTCGGCTGCAGGCGGCGGCCAAAAGGCCGGCACCGAGAGCGAAGACGACCGCTCGGCGGCCGCCGCTCGCGACGACCCGGATGGCCTCGGAGATGCGCTCGGTGGTCGCGGAAGGTTCGGAGGAACGCGGGGGCATCGAAGCGGGGGGGGGACGAGTGTCGTCCCGACCCTAAGGGCTCCCGGTTTCGCGGCTGGTGATGGCCGTGTTTCTGACTGCTGAGCCTTCTAACTTCCTTGGCCGTCCCGCGCTCACTCACTGCGATGGCCCGGCGGGCCGCTCGCCTACGTGCCGCGCACCCACGCTACGTGGCGATTCTGCCGGGGCTCGGGGCCCAGCGCAGGGGACATACCCTGGAGATTTCGAAAACTTAGCGGAAGCGTCCATGCGGACTAGCCAGGATTCGGCACCCGGCACGAGCCCTGCTGTGCTCCCCCTCCATGCTCCTCACCATCCTGCTCGTCGTGCTCGTGCTGCTCGCCCTCGGGAGTGCCCCTACGTGGCCGCATTCGCGCGGCTGGGGCTATTACCCGAGCGGCGGCCTGGGACTACTGGTCGTGGTCCTCTTGGTGTTTTTCCTCATGACTCCCAATCATACGTGGTGGTGAAGGCGTCGGGCGCTGCGCGCGGTCGCCGCCGCGCGCGTCTAGAGCGACAAGCGGTTTGAATCCGTGTGATTCACGCCGCTCCGCCATGACCCGCAACAGGCGAGGCCCAATCCTCGGTTAGGGGAC
This sequence comes from uncultured delta proteobacterium, assembly GCA_963787925.1. Lineage (GTDB taxonomy): Bacteria > Myxococcota_A > Polyangia > Polyangiales > Polyangiaceae > Palsa-1150. The sequence goes on along the minus strand of CAWBEN010000005.1, from coordinate 547,491 downwards.
GACGCGAACGGACATGGACCCTCCATCAGCAGTGATGTCGAACTCCTCGATGAGCTGACCCTGCTGGTTCTTGAAGTAGCCATGCGCCTTGTTCGGATTGCCGTTGTAATTGAAAATGATGAACTGCGCGCCGAAGACGGCGCCTGGTCCGTCGTGTAGATGAACGCCCACTCCTGGTTGCAGCCGTATGGATACGTCGTCGGGAGACACCGAATTTGAGGTGTCGCGCCCGCCCAGCCCCGTGACGGTCACGAAGGTTCGGCCCGGTCCCACACAGAGCTGCTTCGGATCCGAGCACGTCGGATCCACCGTTTGGGCCTGCATGTTCGTAAGGGTCTTCGTGCGGTGCTCGTGCCCCGTCTGCACGAGAGCCCCCATGAGCCGGCAGTTCTCGTAGACCTGCCACCCCATCTCGTCCGGCTTGGCGCCCGCTTGCATGGCGCTTGGTTCTTGTGCCAGCTGCACACCTTCCACGTATCGTTCGTGAATCGATCGTGGATGTAGGCTGGATACCCCGGATCGCCGATTTCACCGATCGCGACGATGCTTAGCCCTTGAAATGTGTAGTGGTAGGCCGTGTTCCCGATGATCGCCGGGTCTACCGTGGCTCCAGAGGCCTGAACGTGCGCCGCGGCCTTCGCCTGGAATCCGGCCCACTTGGGTGTGTCGTGATTTCCCTGCGCGATGAAGATGGGGAAATTCGCTCCCAATGTCGATTCGACCACCGACCACCACTGATCGGGCGTGTTGGCGTCGTATGCCATGTCGCCGTTGACGACGACGGCCTGCGCCCCTTCGCTCATGGCGAGCTTGAGGTTGGCAGCGAAAGGACCTCCCGCGATCGCGTCGGTGTCGGCAAGAAAGGCGACCTTGAGGTTCGGCGTCGTGGAAACGTGGCCCGAGCTGCCGGTCGGCGAACCGCTACCGCCCCCCGATGCCCCGCTGGTACCAGCGTCCGAGGAGCCGGAGACGCCGCTGCCCCGACGAGCCGCTGCTGGTGCTTCCCCGGGGAGCCGCCGCTGACGCTGCCCGACGACCCGCCGCTGGTGCTTCCCTCGTGACAACTTGGGGCCTCGGCAATTACGCCTGGTCCGCCGGATCGGCTACCGCTTCCTACCCTCATCCTGCCGGTGCTTGGAGCCGTGCATGGGTGCTGGGGTCGGGGGTGATTCTTGCCTTGTCAGCCGCAACGGCGTCATTTGCGCTCCGGGGCCCCGTTGAGGGACGAGTGCCATCGTGCGACGCACGAGTACGGAATCGTGATCGGTCGGTGCATGACGGGACAGCCATCCGGTTACTAGACCCAAATGCATGTCTCTAGAAGGACGATTACACCCCGCGCATTTTCCGTCGTGTCGGTATTTGGAGCGATGTTCGTCACGGCGTGTGGGGGTGGCACGGCGGTGTCCAACACGGATAGTGGCACGAGCCAAGGTGGGAGTGGCAGTGGAAGTGGCGGCGGCAGTGGCAGCTCCGGTAGCGGCAGCAGCGGGAGCGGCAGTAGCAGCGGAGGTAGCAACGAAGGCGGCGTGTCGGTGGGCGCCTGCCCAGGCACTTGCAAGGGCAGCTGTTGCCTCACGCTGGTCAACGGGCAGTTGCAGGGCACGTGCGCGGCCTCCGCGGCTGCATGCACGGGCGCCTTCCTCGAATGCGCCGCGGCAGACGAATGCATGACGGGCCTGTCTTGCTGCGTGTCGATCGCGAGCGGAGGCATGCCGTCCAGTACGTCGTGCCTGGCTTCATGCCCTGGCGGCAGTCCGTTCGCGTGCGGCCATGGTGGCGCGACCGACAACAAGGACTGCCCCGGCGGCGCCGTTGGCTGGACATGCGACCCCATTCCGGGGACGCCGAGCACGATCTTCAATCAGTGCACGGCGGCCGCTATCCCCGATGGCGGACCTGCGGAGACGGGGGCTGCTGAGACGGGGGCCTCCGACACTGGCACGTCGACCGACGGTCCCAGCGGCGGGTGACCCGTGCGCAATGTGCGCAGTGGGCGCGCGGGTCGAGCGTGAGTGGGCGGTGACCAAAATTCGTCATCGCCGACCGCGTTCCTCTCACTTCACTTCGCTCCCCACGTATTCGTCTGGCCAGTCGTCACCTTCGAACGGCCAGTACTCTTCGTTGTCCTCGAGATAACGCGCTGCATCGAGCGAATCCACCGCGTCCTGCGGCAGATATCCCAGACCAATCGCCTCGACCTCCACTTCCAGCGCGCGCCTTCTTCCGAGCACGCTCTCGATGCGCCCAAGGCGCGCCCTCCGCAGCAGCCGCGACAGGCGGAGGTCCAGCCGATGCAGTGCGTCCTTCGCCAGCGCGATTTCAACGCTCGCGAGCTCCGCCTCATCGACTGCCGGACGGACGCCGCCATTCGTCGCGAGCGCGCGTTGCATGTCGCCGAGCGCGGCCATCGCGTGGACCAGCCCGGAGCCCTCCCGCTCCAGCACCCGGACGACGCGAAATACGGCTGTATCCTGCGACGACACGGACCAACGGTACGTCGAGGTCACGGGCCTGAAGGTCGAACCCCGCCTCGACACGATCACGGGCGTCGTCGTTGCATCGGACACGCCTCCCACGCTGACGTTCGAGACGTCCAGTCCGGCCATCGACCAGCTGCAGCGAAATATCGTCTGGTCGCAACGGGGCAGCTTCCTCAGCGTCCCGGCGACCGACCCGGCGCGGGACGAGCGCCTCGGATCGCTTCTCGACGCGCAGAGCTTTGCGCCAACGGCGTGCTTCAACGCCGACGCGCAGACGTTCTTTCAGAAATGGGTCGCGGACATCCGCGCCGCTCAGCGGAGCCGATCGGCGTTTCCCGCAACGGCGCCGCGGCTGAACGACGGCGACGGGAGCCCCGCAGCGGCGGCGGCGGGCATTCTCGTCCCCTGGACGATGTACGAGTGTTACGCCGATCGGTGACTCATCGAGAGTCACCTGTCCGCCATGGTTCGTTGGGTAGACTACGTGCGGGCATTGAATCCCGACCTGCTATTTACGAAGGGTGTCGGCGCGGGCGGCGGCGACTTGCACGAGCGCGGTGCGGCCACCGACGAAACAGTCATCGCCACGGCGTTCTTCGCCCACGCTGTCGACCTGGTGAGCAGCGCTTGCCGCGTCGTCGGGCACGAGCAGGAGGCGCAACGGTACGGCGCCCTCGCCGCGCAGATTCGCGAGGCTTTTCGCAAGGCATTCGTTTCGAACGACGGACGCATCCAGAGCGATACGCAGACCGCGTATGCTCTCGCGCTGCGGTTCGGCCTGCTCCAGGAACCGCTGCGCTCTCTCGCGGGGAGCAGACTCGTCGAGACCCTCGCGCGCGAACAATGGCACCTGACGACGGGCGTCGTGGGGGCGGCACACGTGCTTCCGCTCTGTCGTTGATCGATCGGGACGACGTCGCATATCGAGTCCTCCTCCAAGAGACCTGCCCGTCCTGGCTTTTGTTCGGTGAAGAATGGTGCGACGACCCTCTGGGAGAATTGGGACGGCTGGACGCCGGAGAGGGGCTTCCGCGATCCGAGCGCAAACTCCTTCAACCATTACGGCTTCGGCTCGGTGGGTGAATGGATGTATGCGACGATCGGAGGCATTGCGTTCGATCGCGATGCACCGGGCGGCAAGCACTTCCTGATTCGTCCGCGACCCGGTGCCGACCTTTCGCACGCGCGAATGAAGCTCGACTCGGCCCATGGGCCGATCACGAGCGACTGGCGATTGGCAGAGGGCACATTTCACTTGTCGTTGACGATTCCGGCAAACACTACGGCGACGGTTTCGCTTCCCTCCGGCGGTCCGGTGACAGAGGGGGGGCGCAAGATCGACGCGGTCGCGGGCGTGCGGCCCGTCAGCGCGAGCGAAAGGCAGACCGTCGTCGAGGTCGAGTCGGGTGCCTACGAGCTCGCGATGCCGATGCGAGCCGGCCTCGCTGGGCGGTGACGCCGAAGAAAGCGGAACCGGACGGGAACCTCTCGCTTCATCCGGCTCTTCCAATCGAAGCCCCACGGCTTCGCGCGTGCGCGTCAGCGGCTTCGACCGATTGGTGCTCTACGCTCCTGCCCGCCCCCGCGAGGGTGTGCGCGAACAAAGCTCCGTCAATCCGTATTTCTGGACCTTGTAGCGGACGATGCGCTCCGTCGCGCCGAGGGCGCGCGAGGCGCGGGCGAGGTTTCCTCCGGCGTCACGAAGAGCTTCCTCGATCATCGACCGCTCGACGTCTTCTACGGCTTGCGTGAGAGACGGCTTGCCGCGCGCCTTGACGGCGACTCCCGCGCGAATCGCCTCCGGGAGATGCCGCTCCTCCAGAAGGATTCCGTTGCAAACCACCACAGCGCGTTCGATGGCATTCTCGAGCTCGCGGACATTCCCTGGCCAGGAGTACTGGCATAAAAGGTCGAGGGCACCGCTCGAGATGCGACGCGCGTCCCGGCGGTGCTCGCGGGCGTGCTTCTCGAGAAAGTACTCAGCCAACGCGCCCACGTCGCCGCGCCTGTCACGCAGCGGCGGCAACGTGATCGTGAAGACGTTGAGCCGATAAAAGAGATCTTCGCGAAAGGTGCCGTTCGCGACCGCCGCCGGCATGTTCTTGTTCGTCGCGGCGACGAGCCGGACGTTCGCTTTCAATGTTTCGGTCCCGCCAAGGCGCTCGTACTCGCGCGACTGCAGGACGCGGAGCAGCTTGACCTGGGTGGCGAGGGGAAGCTCCCCTATCTCGTCGAGAAAAAGAGTGCCACCTTGGGCAAGGTCGAGCCGACCTTTTTTGCGGCTCACCGCGCCCGTAAACGCGCCGCGCTCGTGCCCGAACAGCTCGGACTCGAAGAGCGTGTCGGGAAACGCAGCGCTGTTGACTTTGATGAACGGTTGACGCGCGCGCTCGGAGTTCGAGTGAATGGCCTGCGCGACGAGCTCTTTGCCCGTCCCCGACTCCCCTAGGATGAGCGCCGTGGCGCTGGTCTGCGCGACCTGGCCTATCTCCTCGTAGACTTGGCGCATGACGGCGCTCGTCCCGATCATGTTCGCGTACTCGAAGACCGCCCGCTCGCTCGCCGCGCGCGACCCTTCGACGGGACTAGGGGATGGCGTGCTCCACAAGCGCCTTGCGATCATCGGCGCGAGCGCCGCAAGCAAGGTGACCCGCGCAGTGAACCCGGCGGCCGCGTCGAACTCGAAGTAGACCGATAGGGCGCCGCCGCACCGTTTTCGCTAGCAACAGCGGAACCGACACGAGGCTGAGGCGTTCGTCTTGCCACTCGATCGGGTCAGCCAGCTCCGAGAGAGCCATCGGCTCCCGTCGCACGGCGGGGACGACGAGAGGACGCCCCCCTTCCGCGACCCTCCCCGCCACGCCCAGTCCGTAGCGGGGACGGAAGTCGTCGACCGACGCTCCGAAGACGGAGCTGACGCTGAGCGTACGCTGCTTCGCATCGGCCACGAAGAGCGCGGCGCGCCTGACCTTGAGGGCGGGATCCAGGGAGCGCATGGCCCGCGGGAAGGCTTCTGCCAGGCTGGCGCCGGCCATCAACTGCTCGCCGACGGCGGCCAGCGCCCCTCCTAGCTCGCCCGAGGCTTCGAGCGTGCTGCCTGCCGCTATCGACGAGCTCAATCGACCGACCACTTCCGGTGATGTGAACAGCGCGACGTTCATCCGAGCGTCGAGTTTACCGGCCCGCGCGATACGCGAAGGTTTCCGGCGAATGAATAGAACGACACCCCGCCTCGAAACATTCTCGAAGCAATGGTCCGAGCCGACCGCGCTCATCCGCGACCGCGCGTCATATCCGCGCTTCGACCGCTTCCACGGCCGTAACCGCTGCAGCAGGCGCTCGGCGCCGCATGTAGAAAGCCCAGGTCATGGCGATACAGGTCGCATAGAAGATCAGGAACGCGACGAGGGCCCCGTGCGTGGAGCCCGTGGCCTTGATGGAAGCGCCAAAGGCGCGCGGAATGAGGTAGCCGCCGCATGCGCCGACGGCGGAGACGAAGCCGAGGACGGTAGCGCTCTCGATCCGCGCGGCCTTGATCGCCGCCTCTCGGGCAACCGGACCGCGCCCCGCTCGACGAAGCTTTTCGTTCCGAAAGATGACCGGGATCATCCGGAAAGTCGAGCCATTGCCAAGTCCGGTCGTCACGAAGAGAACCAAGAAGGTACCCAGGAACCCGGCGAAATCGTGGGCATCGACGAAGTGAATCACGGCCACCGTGGCAGCCGCCATGGCGGCGAAATTCCAGAAAGTGACCCTCGTGCCGCCCATCTTGTCCGCGAGGCGACCGCCGAACGGGCGCGCGAGCGAGCCAACGAGCGGCCCGATGAAGGCGAGATTGGCGGTGTGCTCGGGGAACTGCGTCTTCAGCAACAAGGGAAACGCCGCCGAATAGCCGATGAACGAACCGAACGTTCCGATGTAGAGCCAAGACATGATCCAGGTGTGCCGGCGCCGTGAGATGACGAGCTGGTCGCGAATGTTCGCGCGCGCCGACGACAGGTTGTTCATGTATCGGGCGGCGCCGAAGACAGCCAGGGCCACGAACGGGAGCCACATGATTCCGGCGTTTGCCAAGTACAAATGGCCCGATGGCTGGAGCGCGCCGAGGTTGATCCAGCTCCACCCGATGACGACGGGCACGAGGAGCTGGACGGTGCTCACTCCGATGTTGCCGCCGGCCGCATTGAGCCCAAGCGCCAAGCCCTTCTCGCGATCCGGGTAGAAGAACGAGATGTTCGCCATGCTCGAAGCAAAATTTCCCCCTCCCAGACCGGCGGTAGCGGCGGCGAGCGCCATCAGCCAGTAGGGCGTCTCCGGACGGTTCACGAGGACGGCGAGCAAGACCGTCGGAACGAAGAGCAGAAGCGCGCTGACGATGGTCCAGTTACGCCCGCCGAACTTCGGAACCGCGAACGCGTAGGGGAAGCGCATGAGCGAGCCGACCAGCCCGGGTAGCGCCACCAGATTGAAGAGCTGATCGGTGCTGTATTGAAAGCCTACCTTCGGCAGCTTCGTCGCCGTCACGCTCCAAATGAGCCAGATCGAGAAGCCGAGATTCTCGGCCACGATCGACCAGATCAGATTGCGCCGCGCGATTCGCTTCCCCTGTTTCTCCCAGAACGTCGCGTCTTCGGGATCCCATACGTCAATCCACTTCGATTCGGGGGTGTGGCTCATGTTCGTCTCCGAGTTGCACGCCCCGCTCTGCAAGAACTGAATCACGCGCTCTCGCCGCGCTTTTTTTTCGAGCCCCGCGGCGCCTCGCCGAAAGCTTGGCCCAAAACGGACGCGCGCCCGCTCCGCGCCATCCCGCCAGAAATGTCGTTTCACGATGGCTTCGTCGGTCAGCGAAGTCTCTCGGTGAAGGCTCAATCCGGCTGGCGTGCGCCGGTCTGGCCACTCCAACAATTTCGTTGGACACCGGCCTTCGAATCCCGCTTTTTTGGCGCAACACGCCGTTACCGGAACGTGTCTAGGACGTTTCGCGCCTTTCGGCGCGCCGCGAGCGAGCGCGTTGCACCGCTGCACCGTGCCGTGGCTCCGGACTTGCTCTTGTCGACGTCATGACTCGAGCCCCGCGCGTGGCTCTCCTCGAATCCCGAATGAGCAGGGAGCTCGCGCGGCTCGTGGAGAAGCACGGAGGCGACCCCGTGTGCGTTCCCGCGGTTCGCGAGTGCCACGAGCTGGACTCCGAGACGGCGGGGCGCCTCGTCACGGCGCTCGCGAACGGCCGCTACGACGTGACGGTGTTCATGACGGGGGTCGCCGTTTCGTTCCTCTTCGAGGCCGCCGAGCAGCTAGGACGCCGTCCAGAGCTCGTGGCCGGACTCCGCCAGCTGACGACGGTGTGCCGCGGCCCCAAGCCGACGGCGGCGTTGCGCGGGTTCGGGGTCGCCCCAACGCTGACGGCGCGCGAATCGTTCACGTCGGCGGAGGTCATCGACGCGTTCGCCGGCGTCGAGCTTTCGGGCCGTCGAGTCCTCCTCTTTCACTACGGGGAGCGGAGCGACTCGCTCGCCGAGACGCTGCTTGCGCGTCAGGCGCATCGCTCGACGAGCACTGGCTGTATCGCTGGCGCCTTCCCGAGGACACCTCGGACCTCGAGCGCCTCGTCGCGAGCATCGTCGCTGGCGAGGTCGACGCGCTCGCCGTCACCTGCCAAATCCAGTTCCGTCATCTATTCCAAGTTGCAGAGACGCTGGGCCTCGAACGCGACCTCGTGCGCACGCTCAACCAGCGAATGGTCGTCGCCGTCGTCGGGCCCACGTGCCACGCGATCATGCGTGTGCACGGGGTGAAGGTGGACGTGATGCCGGACCATCCGAAGATGGGACCCTTGATCGTCTCGCTGATGCGGCACCTCGACCGGCCGTCGGGTCAAGCGCTCCCGGGCGCCGCGCCGGTGGCCTCGTAGACGATGGGACGAGTCCTCAACATCGTTCGGACGAAGCGGCTCGCCGTCATCGGCAACGGAATGGCCACTTGCCGCCTCCTCGACGAGCTGATTCGCCGCGCGGCGCTCGATCGTTACGACGTGACCGTGTTCGGCGACGAAAAAGGCGGTGCCTACAACCGTATCTTGCTGAGTCGCGTTCTCGCGGGGCAACGCCCCGACGACATCGTGACCAAGCCCTATTCATGGTACGAACGCAGCAACGTCCGCCTCATCGACGGAACTACCGTCAGCCGGATCGATCCGCCCAGGAAGGCCCTGGAGACCTCGGACGGACGCGAGTTTCGATACGACATCGCCGTCATCGCGACCGGCAGCCGCCCCCAGGTACCGCCCATTCATGGGATGACCACTGCGGAGGGAGAGCTCCGCGACGGGGTCTTCGTTTATCGAGCCATGGACGACTGCCTGCGAATGCGTCGTTTCGCGCAGGCTGGCGACAATGCGGTGGTGCTGGGCGGGGGATTGCTCGGCCTCGAGGCGGCGAAGGTTCTATGTGATCGGGGCCTGCACGTCACGGTGGTCCACGCCGCGGAGACCATCTTGAACGCCCAGCTCGACGCGCTCGGCGGCGAGATGCTGCGCCTTCAGATCGAGCAGTTCGGAATTTTCGTTCGTACTGGGCGCACCGTCGACGCCATCGTTGGCCAGGGGCGCGTCGAGGGGGTCGTCCTCGACGACGGCAAGGCCCTTCCGGCGGACATGGTCGTCCTCGCGTGCGGCGTGCGGCCTCGCGTCGAGCTCGCGAGCGCCGCGGGTCTCCCGGTCAACCGAGGCATCCTGGTCAACGACACGCTCGCGACCGAGGAGCCCGGCATCTACGCGCTCGGGGAGTGCGCCGAGCACGCCGGCAAGACGTACGGGATCGTCAATCCCGTCTGGGAGCAGGCGGCGGTGCTCGCGGACGTCCTCAGCGGCACGACTCCGGGGAGCCGCTATCGCGGCTCGAAACAGTTTTCACGCCTCAAGGTCGCCGGCGTCGACGTCGCATCGATGGGGCTTCTCCAGCCCGAGCTCGAGAGCGACGGGGTCGTCCAGATCATCGAAGAACGACGGAAGGCCTATCGAAAGCTGATCTTGCGCGACGGCAGGTCTGATCGGGGCAATGCTCGTCGGGGATACGAGCGCTGCCGCGACGCTCGTCCAGACTTTCGACCGAGGCGATCCGCTGCCGGACAATCCTTTGGAGGCGCTTTGTGTCGCACCATTCCACGAAGGGCCGGCGTCGCGCGATCGCACCGTGTGCACCTGTCACAGGGTCAGCGACTCGACGATCGCGGAGGCCGTCTCGAACGGAGCGAGCTCGGTCGAGGCCGTAGGCAACGCCACGCGGGCGGGCACCGGCTGCGGCTCGTGCCGAAGCGAGATAGCGCGGCTCGTCGCGCGAGCGGGCGCGCAACCCGCGGCTGCCTTGATAGCGGCGGCGCAGACCGGATGACCGCCATGGATCGACGGACCGTTTTAGTTGTCGGCAACGGGATGGTCAGCCATCGCTTTTGCCAAGAGATGGCGGAGCACGACCCCGAGCGAAGATACCGTCTCGTCGTCGTCGGCGAGGAGTCGCGTCCCGCCTACGACAGGGTCCACCTGACAAGCTACTTCACCCAACGCTCGGCGGACGCGTTGCTCCTCGGTACGCACGCCTGGTACGAGGAGCAAGGGGTCGAGCTCCATGTCGGCACGCGAATCGTCCGCGTCGATAGGACGCGCCGCGAGGCGACGACGGATAGAGGCGAGCTCCTCGCGTATGACCTGCTCGTCTTCGCCACTGGCTCGGCGCCATTCGTTCCTCCCGTGCCCGGCGTCGACAAGCCTGGCGTCTTCGTGTACCGGACGCTCGACGACCTCGACGCCATCATGCTTCGCGCCTCGGGCGCCCGTCGCGCCGCTGTCATTGGCGGCGGATTGCTGGGACTCGAGGCCGCCCGCGCGGTGCTCGACGCGGGACTGCCGACGCACGTCGTCGAAGTGGCTCCACGGCTCATGCCGCGACAACTCGATGGCGTCGCGTCGGCCCTCCTCGAACGGACGATCCGCGAGCTCGGTGTCGAGGTCCACCTCGACAAGCGAATCGTGCGTCTCACTGGCGAGGCGTCGGTCACGGGAATCGAGTTCTCGGACGGCGAGCAGCTCGAGGCGGACCTGGTGATCATCTCGGCGGGCATCCGTCCTCGCGACGAGCTGGCGCGCGAAGCCGGGATCGAGATCGGCCAGCGCGGGGGCGTCGTGGTCGACGACTGCCTGCGCACCAGCGACGATCGCGTGTTTGCCATTGGCGAGGTCGCGCTTCACCGCGGCGTGATTCATGGTCTCGTCGCGCCCGGCTACGAAATGGCCAATGTCTTGGCGCGCCATCTCGCCGGCAAGGAGGCTGCCTTCGACGGCGCGGACTCCTCGGCCAAGCTCAAGCTGCTCGGGACCGACGTAGCCACGTTCGGCGAGCCATTCCAGGATTTCGGCACGGTGCCGGATCATTTGCCATGAGGATCAGGTCCGGCGCAGCTACAAGAAGCTCGTCTTCCGGGAGGACGGACGACAGCTCCTCGGTGGCATTCTCGTCGGTGAGGCGTCGAGCTACGGCGCGCTTCTGCACCTGACGAGGTCGAAGACGATTCTCTCCGAAACGCTCGACGAGCTGGGCCTTCAAGGCGGCACGAGGCCGCCGGGCGCGCTCCCGGACGACGCCCAGGTGTGCTCGTGCAACAACGTCTCGGCCAGCACCATCCGCGCCAAGGTCCGGGAGGGCGGCCTCGCGTCGATCGCGGAGGTCAAATCCTGCACGCGCGCGGGAACGACGTGCGGCGGATGCGTTCCGTTGATCTCCGACCTGCTGCAGGCAGCGCTCGTCGAAAGCGGCCGCGCGGTCAAGCCGCGCCTCTGCGAGCACTTCGCGTTCACGCGCCAGGAGCTCTTCCAGGTCGTCGCGACGCGCCGCATTCGAACGTTCGCGCAGTTGATCGCCGAGCACGGCCAGGGTAGCGGCTGTGAGATCTGCAAGCCCGCGATCGCCAGCATTTTTGCCAGCGTTCACAACGAGCCCATTCTCGACGCCGCACACCGCACGCTGCAGGACACGAACGACCGCTTCCTTGCCAATATCCAGAAGAACGGAACGTACTCCGTGGTTCCGCGCATCGCCGCTGGCGAGATCACTCCCGATCAGGTCATCGTTCTCGGACAGGTGGCAAAGAAGTATCGTCTTTATACGAAGATCACGGGAGGCCAGCGGATCGATTTGTTCGGCGCCCGCTTGGAGCAGCTGCCCGAAATATGGGAGGAGCTCGTCGCGGCTGGCTTCGAGAGCGGGCACGCGTACGGGAAGGCGCTGCGAACGGTCAAGAGCTGCGTCGGTTCGACGTGGTGCCGCTTCGGCGTTCAAGACTCGACGTCTTTTGCCATGCGTATCGAGCACCGGTACAAGGGGATCCGCTCACCCCACAAGCTCAAGAGCGCGGTCAGCGGGTGCGTGCGCGAGTGCGCGGAGGCGCAGAGCAAGGATTTCGGCCTCATCGCGACCGAAAGGGGCTGGAACGTCTTCGTCTGCGGAAACGGCGGGGCGTCGCCACGACACGCGGATCTCCTGGCGTCCGACGTCGCGAAGACGCGGCCGTCCAGTTGCTCGATCGCTTCATCATGCTTTACATCCGGACGGCCGATCGGCTGACCCGGACGTCGGTATGGCTCGGACAAGATGGAAGGGGGAATCGAGCACCTCCGAGACGTGGTCGTGCGCGATTCACTGGGTATCGCCGGTGAGCTCGAGCGTGAGATGCAAAAGCTCGTCGAGACGTACGCATGCGAATGGGCCGACGTCGTGAACGATCCACAAAAGCGTGACGCGTTCCGTCACTTTGCAAACGACGATGCGGGCGACGATACGATCCGGTGGACGGACGAACGAGGCCAGCGAAAGCCTGCGACCGTCGCCAGCGCACCCCCCCCATCGAGCGTACGCCGCCTGCCGATCGTACGAAGGCAATGGGTCCGCCTCGCGTCCGCCAAGGACGTCCCGCACGACGGCGGAATTGCCGTGCGCTACGGCCGCAGCCAGCTCGCTCTCTTCCGCTTCGAATCGCGCGGCGAATGGTACGCGACCCAGAACTTGTGTCCGCACAAGCGCCAGATGGTGCTGGCGCGCGGTATCCTCGGCGATCAGGCGGGCGCACCGAAGGTCGCCTGTCCGCTCCACAAGAAGACGTTCGACTTGCGTAGCGGCGCATGCCTGTCCGGAGAGCCTCTCTCGATCGCGACGTTTCCGGTGCGCGTCGAGGGGGACGACGTGTGGGTGGAGCTACCCCCGGTCGAAGAGCTTGCTGCGGCCGCGTGCTCGGACGCCACGGCGCCCGCGGCCATCGCGAGCTGACGCGGGGCTATCGGTCGTCGCCGACGCGCGGGACGACAGCCGTCGCGCGGACGGCGCACAACTTGAATTCCGGCATGCGGCTGATCGGGTCGAGCCCCGGAATCGTGAGGATGTTGGCCGCCTGTTTGCCGCCCCAATGAAAGGGCGCGAAGAGGGTATCGACCCGGATGGTCGGGGTGATTTCGACCGCGAACTCGACGGCTCCACGCCGGCTCTCGACGCGCAGGCGATCGGCCTGCCCAACACCGAGGCGCGCGGCGAGGCGCGGGTGAACCTGGACGCGGGCCTCCGGCTTGGCGTCCAGCAACGCGCCGACACGGCGGGTCTGTGCGCCGGAGTTGTAGTGCTCTCGGTAGCGGCCCGTCGTGAAATAAAAGGGGTATTCCGCGTCAGGGAGCTCGGTCGCCGGCCGATGAGGAACGACGTGAAAGCGCGCGCGCCCATCGGGGTGAAAGAAGCGCTCCGCGAAGAGCCGTGGCGTCCCCGGGTGGCTCGCGCTCGGGCACGGCCAAAACACACCCTGGCTCTCGCGTATCTTGTCGTACGTGATGCCGCTGTAGTCGGCCCTGGCGCCCGCCGTCGCCCGCCGCAGCTCGTCGAACACGTCCTCGCTCGAAGCGTAGGTGAACTTCTCTTTTTCGCCGAGCCGCCGGGCCAACTCGCACAAGATGTCCAGATCGGTGCGCGCACCGGGAGGAGGCGGCCGCGCGCGCCTGCGAAGAATGACGCGCCCCTCGAGATTGGTCATGGTCCCGTCTTCCTCCGCCCACTGAGCGACTGGCAAGAAGACGTGGGCCGCCGCGCTAGTATGGTTTTCGAAGGAATCGCAGACGACGAGCAGCTCGAGCGCGCGCAGCTTGCGCTCGACGTTCGTGGCGTTCGGTGAAGCGACTGCGACGTTCGATCCGAATACCAAGAGCGCTCGAATACCGCCGGCGGGACCCAGCGAATCGAGAAGCTCGTAAGCGCTCTTGCCCTTCCCAGGCAGATCGTCGGGGGTGACGCCCCAAATCTGCGCGATGGCCTTGCGGTGCTCGGGGTCCTCGATGAGCCGATACCCCGGGAGCTGATCGGCCTTCTGCCCGTGCTCCCTCCCGCCTTGCCCGTTGCCCTGCCCGGTGATGCAGCCGTACCCACTGAAGGGCTTGCCTACCTTGCCGAGCGCGAGCATGAGGTTGATGAGCGCCTCGACCGTCTCGGTGCCTTTCGTCTGCTGCTCCGGGCCTCGCCCCGACAGAATCATGCTGCTGTCGACCCCGGCGAGCAGACGCACCGCGCGAAGTTGTTGATCCAGCCCGATCCCGGTCAGCCTCTCCACGTGAGCCGGATGAACGTCGAGGACGTTGCGCCGAAGGTCATCGAATCCCGTCGTCCGCGACCCGATGTATTCTTCGTCGAGAAGCCCTTCCGTGATCGCCAGGTGCAGAAGACCATTGGCGAGGGCCAGATCGGTGCCGGGCGTAAGCTGAAGGTGCAGCGTCGCGACGCGCGCGGTCTCTGTGCGCCGCGGGTCGACGACGATGGACGAGCCGCCGCGATCGCGCTGCTCGGCGAGCCATTGCATCATGGGGGGCATCGTGTCGGCGCAGTTCGAGCCCCAGAGCACGAGCGTCTTGGTGCGACCCACGTCGGCTACGGGAAACGGCATGCCTCGGTCGATCCCGAAGGCGCGGTTTTGCCCCGCCGCCGCGGACGACATGCAATAGCGCCCGTTGTAGTCGATGTTCGGCGACTTGAGGACGACGCGGACGAACTTTCCGAGCAAATAGGCTTTCTCGTTCGTCAGCGCCCCGCTGCCGAACGCCGCGAGGGCCGCGGGCCCGTGCTTGTCTCGTAGGCTCGCCAGCCTCTCGGCGACGAAGTCGAGGGCGGTGGTCCACGAGACATCGATGAAGCGCCCCTTGTTCGGGCCCTCGTGTTGGCGAATACGTGGCGAGAGGACTCTGTCCGGGTGGTCGAGCAAGGCCGCCGACGTAAAGCCCTTGGTGCACATCTCGCCTCGATTGACGGGAAAGTCGTCGTCGCCGCGCACGACGAAGGGCGGGTGCCCGTCCGCCGCCGGGGCGAGGGTCATTCCGCACTGAAAGGCGCAGTACGGGCAGTGGGTGCGGACGAGTGGCGCCGACAGCGCATTTGGGTGGCTGGACAAAGGCTGCATGCCAAGAGACAGCGGAGAATGTTTCGGGCGTGTATGCGTGCCGCTTCCTGTCGGGCGGGATCCGTTTGGACGAATCCTGGCGAGCGCATCCTTTGGTTGGATCGGGATCTGCAGGGGAGGCGGTAGAGTCGAATCAAAACGCACTGAGCGTCAAGATGCCCTGCCCCGCCCTCGCAATGCCGCTCGCCGAGGCGAACGGCTCGAGACCGCGGCAGGCTACGACAATGGAGGCATTTCAATGATTCGTCAAAGCGCATCGTTGTTGGTCGCCCTTCTCTGTGCTGCGCCCCTAGGCTGCGACAAGCCCGGGGCCACCGAGCAACAAAAAGAGATGCGGGCAAACGAGCAGGCCGCTGAAACGCGGAATCAAGCCGATCGCAAGTCCGAAGGGGCGCAAGCGTCGGCCGAGAAGGATATCGCTGCGGCACGAACCGACTTCGAGAAGAACCGCGAAGACTACCGCCATTCGCGGCGGATGGATCTCGTCAACGTCGACAAGACGATTGCTGAGCTTCAGGCCGAGCAGCGGACAGCCACCGGAAAGCGCAAGGCCGATCTCGACGCCAACGTTCCGGCGCTGCGCGCGCAGCGGGAGGGGTTCGTTCGTGACATGCAGTCCCTCGACCTCGCCACAGGCAGCAGTTGGGACTCTGCCAAGGCGAACCTCGACCGAGAATGGGACACGTTCAAGGCCGCTGTCGACAAAGCGCGGTAGCGGGCCCGTTCAGGATGGGGCGTCGCTCATGCGGCGCCCCTTTCCTTTTGTCCAGCCCCTTTCCTCTTTTTTGTCCAGTTGGCGAGCATCGATCCAAACCGGGCTGTTGCATACCTCCCCGTGGCAAACCGCCGCAGCGTCGGCGCTAAAAGGCGCGCCCGGGTCATCCTTCACCCGCGCACCCGCGGGCACCCGGCGGGCGGGTCCGCCTGCTGACGAGACGAGACTGGGCGCACCTTCGCGGCGGCCACACGTTGCTACGACCGCGCGACCGTCCCGTCGCGCAATGGTCATGCGCGACGGACGACCGTTACCCGATTCCCGACGGAGATTGTGCCCGTCTGCTCCCCCACGCCATTTTGGCCGAAAAGGACGGCGTTATCTCGTCTACGGCTCAGCGCCAACGCGAGCATCGGTTCCGCTCCACGCGCGGCCGTGCATTGGTCGATGGTCGTCACGACGCAGCGTTCGCAAGGCTTCGCGATACGGATCTCGGCTTCCCCGATGCGAAGGCGCGCCCAAGAGTCTTCGGACCAGGGGAGGCACCCGCTGACGACGATGTTGGCGCGAAAGCGATCCATCGGAACGGGGGTCGCCATCTGCGCATTGAGCTCGTCGAGCGATGTCGACGATGCGACGAGCACGGGAAACCCGTCGGCGAAGCTGACGATGTCGTTCGAGCGCGCGTAGGTCGGATCGATGGGGCGCCTCGTGTCGTCCGGCATGAACACCAACGACGCCGGAAAGCCCAGCCATCGCGTCAGCCAGCGCGACGCGTTCTCGCCGCAGTCGACAGCCGCCACCTCGTCGCGCCAGACGCGCACGGAGGTCCGCTCCGGGCCCACGACGGCGTGGGAGGAATCGACGAACGGTACGACCAGAGAAGGCATGCCATCCGACTCGAGATGGAGCCCGTCGAGCTCCAACGAGGTCCTCACTTGCGCCAGCCGCGGCGCGGTGCGCTGCGTGACGAATGCCCCGGCTTCATCGACGATCATCCAGCGCCGGTCATGGCGAAGCCCGCGAGGCTCGAGCACGCTCTCCTCGACGCGAATGCCGCGGCAGGATTTGACGGGATAGACGAATAGCGCGCTGACCCTGGGATCCATCGTGGTCCGAAGCGGGCCGCGACGTGGTCTCGCAATCGGCCACGCCCGGCGATCGAGTCTGCCTCGCTTGCATTACGGCCACAACGCATAAGAGCTGCCGCGGCGCGAGGTTGGCTCCGTATTGACCATCGACACGGTAACGGCGCCGGACCGCCTTCGGCCGGTAGCTTCAATGGGCTGCAGTCCGGTCAGCCGCTCAGAACATCTCGCCAGCGGAGACATACGCGCCGATGGGCATCGCATCCGGAGACCAGGCCACGTCCGCGCGGAGTACGAAGGCCGTCCCAGACATCACTCGCGGGCCCCCGCCGACCCCATACCGGAGCACCGCAAGGCGGGTGCCGTCGAGCTCGGGATGGGGCTTGGTGTCCGCCCAAACGCGCCCGCCATCGAAGAATCCGGCAAATCCGAGCGTCATGGGTTTGCCCAACAGGCGGAAGTCGAACAAGCGGGCCCGGAGCTCGACGTTCCCGAAGACCTTGACCTTGCCGTAGTACCGTTGCCCGGGGACGCCGCGCACGCCATTCGAGCCCCCGACCGCGTAGGAATCCTCGAACCGGGACAGCTCGTAAAATGGGACGTCGCCAAAGAGAAGGTCTCCCACCAAGCGCGCCGCGAGCGTCAGCCTCCGCGTAAAGAGGGGGACGTAACCGCGGACGTTGGCGCTCACCTCGCCGTAGCGAAACGGAAAAGTGCTGCTGGCACCCGGTCCGCCCGGGCTCCATTTGAACTCGAACTCGTCGAAAGTGCCGAGGTGCGGAGTCACCTCGTTGTCGCGGTCGTCGAACTGGAGGCCATAGCGAAAGAGGACGACCGACTGATTCCCCGTCGGACCGATCAGCGATTTGACTACTGGGCTCCCGTTGCGAATGTCGTCGCCGAGCTTCGATTCCGCGGGGATCGACAGCCACGTCTGCGTGTAACGGACGCCGGTCTTGCCAGCGAAGTGGTCGACGATCTTGAAGCGCAGGTCGGCAACGATCGAAGGGTGAATGCGTCCGTACTGAAAATACGTGAGAGACGTCCCGGCCGGCCGCTGGGTCGTGGAGGCGTTCCCCATTCCAAAGTAGTAGAGCGTTTGCTCGTCGGTGAACGAGGGGCGTATGTCGAGCTGGAAGGGGCTACCGAACAGCCGCGTGACGGTCAGCTTCGAATAAAAGTCTATGTACGGGAGGAGTATCTTTCGGTCTTTTTCGCTGAATGAGACGAACCCGGCCGCCTCGAGGTTCCAGACGTACGGGTCGTACCCTTTTTGGTTCCGGGTGAGCGCCGAGAAGAACCCTCCTCCCACGCCGATGTCCGTGCTGCCCCCGGCGACGGGGACGATCGTAAAATCATTGTGACCGACATCCGGTTGCGGTTTCGTACCCCCGCCGCCGGGCCGCTCGCTCGAATTGAGAGGGTTCGCTGCGAAGGCCAGGCTCGCTCGCAGCGAGAGAAGGAGGAGGAGCCCGCCCACGAAGAGCGCTCGCCCCGCGCGAAGAAAGCGTCGGATGCACATGTCCGTCTAGGTCAAGAAAGGAGGTCCGGCGCGCGTGGATGCACGATTCAGTCCGGCAGCCGCGAGCTCGCGTCCCCAAGGACGGGAGCATCGAATGCGCAAAGCCCTGTCGCAAAATGCGACGGCAGTAGCAAAAAACGGAGCCTCCTTCTCGGCGCCTACGCTTGCGCGGAAAACCGACCGGCGCTCCGTTTGCCTCCAGTGTAGCCGAGATCGCACCAGAGCTTGCGCCCGCGCCAATATGCGCGTAATTGTTGCGTCGCTCACGAACGTTACCTGGCTCACCACGCTCTCTCGACACTGGGATCGCGACCGGCAAGTGCCTCATGACGCAGCGTGGACGCGGCGGATGACCCGCCGCGACCGTTCCTCTGATCCCGGCGGCTCATTGGGTGGACGGCATTCGGCGCTCCGACAGGCGCGCTCTCAGACGAGCTGCCTCGAGAGAAGTGAACATCATGAGCAGTCGACTCTACGTCGGAAACCTCCCCTTTAGCGCCACCACCGAGACCCTTCGTGAGGCCTTTGCCGCCTCGGGCAGCGTGACGGACGTGCACATCGTGACCGACCGAGACAGCGGCCAATCGCGCGGCTTCGCCTTCGTGACCATGGGCAACGCGCATGAGGCTGCGAACGCGATTGCGGCGATGAACGGGGCGACGCTCGAGGGACGCACGCTTCGCGTGAACGAGGCCGAAGAGCGCCCCCAGCGTAGCGGCGGGGGCGGCGGCGGCGGCGGCGGATTCGGCGGGGGCGGCGGCGGCGGCGGCGGGGGCGGCGGCGGTGGTCGCCGAGGCGGCGGTGGAAACACCGGGCGGCGCGACAAGTGGTAGCCCGCGTTCGGAGGGTGGCGGCGCATTCGCGTCGCCACCCGCCCTCGCTCGCGCCCCTCGAGAGCAGTTCATTGGAGAGCCCGGGGATCGATCCCCGTAGCGCATTGCTAGAGCGCGGCGCGATCGCCATGGCCGAGAGCTGGGCGGAGGGTTGGCGAGAGGACCTTCGGCAACAAGGCCGGCGGATCGCGGGGGGCTGGCCCGGCACGATCGCGGAGGCGCGCGCTCGCGCGCAGGGGTACTTTACTCGAGAGCTGCGGAGTCGCTCGATGGAAGCGTTGACCGCAGAGGAGCTCGATCGCCTCGCCCGCGCCGCCTACGCGCGAGCGAGAACCGACTGGCTCTCGCGCGTCGAGAGCCACGAGCCAGAGGGTTGATGGGCCGTGTGCGAACCGGCAACGGACCGCGCGCCCAGCCCGTCTCACCCCCGCCGGAATTGCTGTAACCTCGCCCTATGAGCGACGCGTTCCTTGCCCGAGTAACAAGCGCCAAGAACGAAATGATCGCTGCGGAAAGCGAGCTCGAGAAGGCCCTCGGCGAGATTCGCGTCGCGCCTCGCGCAGAGAAGACCACCATTAGTGCGATAGTGGAAGCAGCCTTCGAGAATGTGAAGAGCGCGCGCGCGAAGCTCGTCCAGCTTGAGCAGTTGTTGAAGGACGAGCAGTAGGCTTACCGGCGCACGCCGAGGCGTCATGAGCTTTGGCCCTCGCAAGCACTGACCTATCGCCCCACGGTGAGGCACCGCTGCCGACCGTAGGGTCGGACCCGCGCCCACTCGACGCCCGCTCGCCATCGCGATCGGGTCTCGCTGCCGTGCGCTCGGACGCGAGTGCGTAGCGACGAACGATGGTCAATAGGGAGCCGACCGCCCGGTCCCGCCAAAGGCAAGTCCAAATCGACTTCGCGAGGGGGTTCTTCGCCCCGAGGGTTGATGCCCAATGGGCTCGGGGCCACGGGCCGCGATTTCGCCGCGCTTTTCCGGCTCGAAGCGCTCGGGATCGGCCCGTGTGCAACCACCGTCGGAATCCCGTCGTCCACCGCCCGCTTGCGTTGCCGCGCGCCGAATGGCGGCCAAGCGCAACATGCCACGACCTCGTTGGTCCGATCGGCACGCTGCCGGCGTCGCGATCGAATAGGTCGACGCGGCGGACTGGGCCGACGAAGGTCCGACCTGTGCAGGGGGCCAAAGGGGCTTTCGGCTACGTGTGCGTGACGACGCAGGACGCCGACATGGGCGCCATCGGGATCGGATGCACTCTCAGTGAATCGAGGATTGATGACACTTCCGGCGCATGAATCCACGATGGCTTCTGGGCTCGGAAAGTACCACCTCGTGGCCGAGCTGGCCCGGGGCGGAATGGGAAACGTGTATCTGGTCGTCGTCCACGGCCCGGGTGGTTTCAGCAAGCTCTTGGCCCTGAAAGAGCTGAAGCCCGAGCTGTCCGATGACGGCACGTACGTCTCGATGTTTCTCGACGAGGCACGTCTCGCCGCGCGCCTGAACCATCCCAACATCGTGCAAACCAACGAGGTCGGCTCGGAGGGTTCACGCCACTACATGACAATGGAGTTCCTCGACGGGCGCTCGCTGCATCGGATAAAGCGGCGTTTCGCGGATCAAGGCTGCTTACCGGTCGGCGCCCACCTGCGTATCATTGCCGATAGCCTGCTCGGCTTACACTACGCGCACGAACTTCGCGGATTCGAAGGCGAGCCCCTCGGGATCGTGCATCGCGACGTCAGTCCACTCAACCTGTTCGTCACCTTCGACGGCCAGGCCAAGGTGCTCGATTTTGGCATCGCGAAGACGATCGATTCTTCGTTCGAGACCAAGGCGGGGGTGCTCAAGGGCCGCGTCGCCTACATGGCGCCGGAACAAGCCTACGGTGCGAAGGCCGATCGTCGCGCCGACATCTATTCCGCCGGAGTCATGATCTGGGAAGCCGCCGCGGGACGCCGCCTATGGCCCGGCAAATCCGAAGTCGAAATCCTCTCGCGGCTCCTTCGCGAAGGGGCGCCCTCGTTGCGCAGTGTCTGTCCGGACGCGCCGCGGGCGCTGGAGGCCATCTGCTCGCGGGCAATGGCGGCGCAGGCCGCGGATCGTCATGCGACGGCAGCCGAGCTGTACGACGAGCTGGACGCATACGTCGCACGGCGTGAGGACGCGTTGTCGATGCGCGAAATCGGGGTCGTCATCGGCCGTGCGTTCGCCGACGAGCGCCGAAAGATGAACGTCGTCATCGAGGAGGCGCTCACGCGGGCGAGGAGTACGCGCCGTTCGGGCGTCGTGCCGGTCATGCCGTTCCTACAGGGGTCCGCCTCCGGCACGTTCGACGGCAACCGGAGGGAGCTCGATGACTCGACCGAGGCCTCGCCGTTTGGAGCTTCACCGGTTAGCCGTCGCGCGCCCCCCGTCTTAAGCGACCTGCCACCGGGGTCGGCGGCGAGCGTCTCCCCCGACCCCACGGATCAGCGCCCGCGCGGCGTGTGGGCTGCGATGCGCCTGCCCATTGCCATGTTGTGCGCTGGCGCCGCCCTCGGGTGCTTCGTTGCATTCGCCAGCGTACGCCGAGTTGCTTCGCCTGCATCGACGGTCGCTGCGGCGTCCTCGGCCGCGCCCCCCGCTCGGCCAAACGTCCACGCCGCAGCCGAGTTGATCGATCTCGTGGTGCGTGTCACGCCGCCGTCTTCGCAGATAACGGTCGACGGCGCGTCAGTGGTCGACAACCCTTTTCGGGCCCGGTATCCGAAGGACAATCAGATTCATCACATTGCCGCCACTGCCGATGGTTACGAGCCGAAGCTGGAGGACGTCTCGTTCTCCGGTGACGTGTCGATAGACGTCAGCCTCGATCGACGCGCCGACGTCTCGCAGCGCAAAGCCTTCGTACAGCCCATCGTCACCCCCAGGCCGGAGCCGATGAGGCCAATCGCCGCGCCCTCGGCGCCGCCCGCCGCGACGCCACGCGAGGCGGCGAGCCCCCCCACACCCGTCGCGAAGGACGTCGGTCCCTCGGGAGGCCACGCACCCCTGCGGCCCATCGCGACGGCCAACCCGTACGGAAGTCCATGAGAGCGCACGGTCATCGGCTTGGCCGAAACAGTCGGCTGGCGGTCCTCGCCCTCCTATTGGTGGCCGCGCAGACGTTGCTCGGACCCACTTCCTCGGCTCAGGAGAGCGCGGGGGGCGTCCGCGACGCCTCAAGACACTTCGAGCGCGCCGTGGCCCTTTACGCGGAGGCGGACTACCGCGGAGCGCTCGTCGAGTTCAAGCGCGCCTTCGCAATCGCTCCGAACACGGCCGTTCTCTACAACGTCGGGGAGGCTGAATACCAGCTGAAAGACTACGCGAGCGCGCTGAAGACTTTCGAGCGTTTTCTCGCCGACGCCGACCCCGCCGACAGCCGTCGGCCAGGCATCATGGCCAACCTGGAGATGCTCCGGGCGCGCGTCGGACGCCTGCGAATCATCACTGTTCCCTCCGGTGCGGACGTCACGCTGGACGACGAGTCTGTAGGCAAGACGCCTTTTGCCAGCGAGCTGCTCGTCAGCATCGGTCACCGCAAGATCGTCGCCTCAGCGGCGGGGCACTCGCCTGTCACGCGCTACGTCGATGTGGCCGCCGACGACAACGTCGCGGTCGCGCTGCAGTTGCCGGGCGGCGCCCCGGAGCCCAACCCTTCGACGCCGGAGACTGTTGCTGCGGCCGGCGGCTCGTCGGCGTCCGGCGGGGGCGCAAAGCTTCGCGCCCTTGGTTGGGTGGCCACGACGGGGCTCACGGCCGGCGCGGTCACGTTCGGCCTCCTGGCGATGAAGGCGTCCAACGATCTCAAAGCGGCGCGCAACGCCTTTCCCACGAGCAGCGCCACATTGATCCGCGACGGAAACATGACGACGACATACGCCGTCCTCTGCGACTCGCTCGCTGCCGCGGCTATCGTCGTCGGTGGCATCACGCTCTATTCGACGCTGTCTTCACCCGTCGCCAGAGCGTCCACGGCGGCGAACGTTCGATTGGAGCTCGGCCCCTCCTCGGCCCGCTTCGAGATGACCTTCTGATTTCTGCACGCGACCCCAACGTTTTACCGAGCGCGACGAGACCATGCGATGACGACGAATCCACGCCGACGCGCTATTGCGACTGCGGCAGCGCTGCTGCTGACGTGCGTAGGCTGTACGGTGCTCGTGGACCGCAGCGCTACCCAGTGCCAGAACGACGGCGATTGCGCTCATTTCGGCGGCCGGCCAAGTTGCCAGAGCGGAGCGTGCGTCGCCTCGGGGCTCGGACCGGCCAATTGCTTTTACGGCACCCCGCAAGCACCGGAGGATTTCCTCAACCAGTGCAGCAACGCGCAGTGCCTCTCCTTCGACAATTGCCAGCGTCTTGGGATCTGCCACGCTACCGATGGCAACGCCTCGCTGGTCCCACCGCCGCCGCTCGAGCCCGCCATCGCCAACGACGCGGGAGCGGGTGGCGACGCCGTCGCTGCGCTGCCGAGCTGCGCGGACGCGGCGAACGGCCGCGCGCAAGTAATCTACATCACGGGCTCGAGCAACTTCCCGCCTTTGCTGTCCAAGCTGGCACCGCTCATTCTGGCGACTGGCTACACACCCGTCTACCAGGTGACGAGCTCGTGCGCCGGCGTGAAATCGATGTTCAGCGACCAGCCGAGCGACCAGCTGATGACCGATCCCCCGCCCGGCAGCAATGCCAAATATGCGGCGTTCTTCCAACAAGACGGTAGCGCCGTTCCGTGTAGCCTGGGCGCGAGCGGAGCGCGCGTCCAAATCGGCGAATCGGATATCTTCTCGAGCACGTGCACTGGCTTTGGCGCGCCGCCGGCGGGAACAGGCGAGTACTTGGGCCCTATTCAAACGATGGCCTTCGTGGTGCCCGGAAGATCCCGCGAGACCGCCATCACGGCCGAAGCGGCGCGAGCCGTCTTTGGCATGGGAGGAGCCAACGCAGCCGCCGCCCCCTGGACGAATCCGTCGCTCTATTTCATCCGAAACGCCAACACGGGCACCCAGCAGATGATCGGTCACGCCATCGGCGTTCCGGCGACGGCCTTCTGGGGCATCGACCGTGGCACCGCGGCGAGCGTCGACGCGCAGCTCCGGATCATCGCTGACGACGCGCTCGCGCAAAACGCGATTGGGATCATCTCGACCGACTACTACGACGCCGATCGCGCGAACTTGAAAGCGCTTGCGTACAAGGCGCCCGGCCAGTCATGCGCGTACGGGCCCGATTCGACCGACTTCAGGAAGGACAAGCGCAACGTCCGCGACGGCCACTACCCCATCTGGGGTCCCTTGCACTTCTTCACTCCAGTGGCCAATGGCGTTCCGGTGTCTGCTGCCGCCCAGGCGTTCGTCTCGGTCGTCTCGCTGCCGAACCTGCCGAAGCCCCTCCTCGACGCGTTCATCGCCTCGAGCCTCGTGCCGACCTGCGCGATGTCGGTCCAGCGCACCTCGGAGCTCGGGCCGCTCGCGCCGTACTCGCCGCCGTTTCGGTGTGGGTGCTACTTCGAAGCGAATCCGGCCATCAACGACGGGACGCCCCAGGGTTGCACGAGGTGCGTCGCGGCGAACGACTGCACGGACCCGAAACGTCCGGCGTGCAATCTCGGGTATTGCGAAGTCGAATGACGACGCAAGCCCGCGGCGCGGCGAGCTGCTGCTGCTCCCGGAGCGGCAGCGTGGGTAGAAGGCGACACCCTACTACGGATGATTGAAGTTCCCGCTCATCGTGATGGCGGTGAGCAGGCCCACCGTCGCGTTGAAGTACGAGTAGCCGCCGGGCATTCCAGCGACCGGGGCGTCGAGCGTTCCGCGGTTCAGGCCGTCGAGGACGAACTGCCAGCTCGCGTTGACGAAGTTGCTGTAAGTCGCTCCCCCGGCGAGAGCTCCCACCGCGGCCGCGCCGACGATCGACATCGAGTTCGGCAGGCCCGGGGGCATCTGCGTATAAGGCGACCCATCCAGGTTGTATTCGTCCACGACCCGGTCGATACCCCCCATCGCGACGCCGGAGAAGAACGCGCTCGTCTTGGCGAGGTACGTGGCCGCGGCGGGCGTCTGGTTCCAGCAGTAGTCGAGGCCGACACGCCAGGGTGTCCGGTGCGCGTCGTACTGGTAGATGACGTCCGTGGCAGGCGTCGCGCTTCCCGAGTTGGTGGCCGATGACGTGCACCCGCTGCCACACCAGGCGGGCACGAGCCCCTTGCTCCCGCTGATGCTGCCGTTGAGCAAGCTGAGGACCTTGTCCGCGACGGCGCCCCAGGCGTGTCCGGCGTCTATGCCGGCGAAGACGCGATAGTAGGCCGGCGCAAAATACGACGGGTTGGTCGGAACCGGCGAGCCGTAGTTGCTGCCGCCCTTGGGGGTCGAGCTCCCGGCGTCGATGTCGTGATTCCAAACGTCGCCGATGACGGTCGCGGCGGTGGCCGCGTACGTTCCACCCCAGCGCTTTCCGGCCATCACGAGGGCGAACGCGGCATCTTCGTCGGCGTCCGTGGCGGAGCCACTACCCCCCGTTATCCAGGTCATGAGCTGACCGACGGCCAGGTGGCTGGTCCAGTACTTCCAAAGGCCATCGAAGAGCGCCTGGTCGTTCATCGACACGGCGATGAGCATCCCGTACCCGATTCCCTCGGAGACCGTGTCGTTGCCGCTCTCCGGCCGCTGGACGCGAAAGCCTCCGGAATCCGGAATGACGAAGCGGCTCTTCCACTTGGTGTAGGCCGAGTACAGGTACTTGCCGGAGGCCACGTTCGTGCCCTCGAACTGCGGTCGGGTGCACTTCCAGCTGGCACCTCCGTCGCTCCAGGCCGGCATCGTCGCCCCCGCTGGCGCGAGACCGTTGTCGCCCTTGTAGAGGGCGACGTTGTCGACCCAGAGGTCGTACGCGCCGGTCTTCGAAAAGTCGTAGTACTGCGAGAACTGGAAGCCGAGCGCATGGGCAGGGTTGAATACCGGGGCCTGGCAGACGGCGCCGGAGGGGCACCCGGTCGTGCTCGAGGCCATGGCGGGCGGCGCCGGGAAATACCGTGGGATGAGGAGCGAGAACGGGACGTAGACGGTCTGCATCGACGTCGTTATGTCCGTGTCCGTGAGCACCCGCCCACGCGTGTTGTAGAGATCGATCGTCTGATTCGTCGCTGTCCCGCCCGTGGACGCCGGCTGCGACTCGGTAGTCAGAATCTCGAGGTAAATGGGCCCCTGCGGGCCCGTGCCGCCCGTCTTGACGTCGAACTGGATGCCGCTGTAGGCGCTCAGGTCGTAAGCGGTCTTGCTCATTCCGCTCGGAACGAACGTCGCACCGAAGCCCGAGTACTGCGCCGCTCCGGTGTGAACGGACGACGTCGAGTGCATCGCCCACATGTTGCACGCCCCCGGCATGTCGTCGGCAGGCGCTGGAGCCACTGCGATGGGGCCGTTGGCCACGGCGGTCGGCGTCTGCAAGCCGCCCGTCATGTCGTTGAAGACGTACCACCAGCCGGTGCGGCCTCCTTGACGGACCAACGTACCCAAGCCTTCCTCGAAGTCGGCGAGGACGTCGCCGCTCTTCGGCATGCATGCGCGCGTGATCGGGCCTCCGTCGGCCGCTAGAAGAGGACCACCATCCGATCCGGTGACCGGACCCGCATCGGCCACGCTGCCGCTTCCGCCACCGCCCGCGCCGCTGCCGCTGGCGCCGCTTCCGGCCCCCGAGCCGCCGCCGGCGCCGCCGCTCCCGCTGGCGCCGCTCCCTGCGGCCCCCGAGCCCCCACCGCCGCCGCTGCTCACGCCGCTGCTGCTACCGCTTCCGTTCGAGCCGCTCGAAGCGCTGCTGCTGCCGCTGCCGCCTCCTTGGCTCGGGGGGGCGTCGTTGCTGCCGCAGGCCAGAAACGACGGCAGCGAGAGGGCTGCCGCGCTGATGAGTACGAGAGAAGAAGAGCGACGCATCGATGATGTCTCCTGGGAAAAAGCGCGGAAGGGCGACAGTCGAAGGGCGACAGTGGAAGTCGTTTCGAGCGAGGCCGTTGCCATGCGAAGGGCGGAGCCGCCGCGCGCGACGGGGTCTTACCACGTTGGGAATGCCAACCGGGGAGCGGACATTCCGAACCTAAAGTGCCTAGGGAGCGACGGGACGCTCGTCGCGGAACGATGATCACGAACTGTTGGCTCCTAGTGTCCGCAAGAAGGTCGACGCGGCGCACCTTCCGTTCGTGGCGGAACCTTGCAGGTTACGTGGATCGCTTCAGTCCGCCGGCGACTGGCCACGCGCGCGCACCGCGCTGAACACTTCGCGGAGCGTTTCGTACAGGTAATCGTCCGTTGCGCCCAGCTCGAGCACGAGCAGGCCCAAGTCTTTTCGATCGAAGGTCATCGGCAAAATCGCGAACGCGTGCTCACCCATGACCGGCAGGACGTGCTGGCGAAGAATCTCGCTTGCTAGGCAGATCGCTTGCGACTTCGTGGCGGCGGCTCTACCGGCCGGCTCTTGGACGAGCGCCAAACGCGCGAGACGCGCGCCTCCCGAAGCGCCGCACCACTCGAGCACGAAGCATCGGCGGATGCCGAGAGCCGGCAAGTTCGTGCGAACGGCGAAGGCGAGCTCGTCGATGTCGCGTGCAGAAGCGATGTCGGCCGCAGCCCGACCGAGTGAGCGGGCACTCTTCCAAGTGTGAGTCCTCCGGCCGGCCTGAGCGCGATCGATCACGTGCGCCGTCATGACGCGTGCCTCGTGGAAGAGGTCTTCTGCGCGAGCGCGTCGTTGAGGGTCGTTCGAGAGGCATCGCACCATGCGCGCCCGAAGGGCAGACAAGATGTCGTTGCAGACGGAGGGGTCGCTTCCGCCCGCCGAGAGGCGGCGCAGAAGCTCGTCGTACGCGCGCACGAAAGCGTCCCCGCTCTCGCCGCGAATCTGCTCCGCAAAGGCGCCGAGGAGGCGCTCGTCCCAGTGCGCCCCCGCGGCGCTGAGCTCCCCGCGTGCCGCTCGCGACATCTCCGCCAGAATGATTCTCGCGTCGGCGTATGAGCGCCGCGTCGAAACCGAGGCGCATTCCTGGCGCTTCCGAGCTTCGGACCGTGGTCGAATGAGCGGTCATGCAGCCGCAGGAACGGCGCGCGACGAGCTCCGTGTGCCTCACGACGCGGTCTGGACGCGTGCCGTTGCGCAGTTGGTCGAGCACGAGGCGCACGGCGTCGCGTCCTTGCTCGTAGAGCGGCTGCCGCACGGTAGTGAGCGGCGGCAGCGTGAAGCGTGCCTCTTCGACGTCGTCGAAGCCCACCACGGCGATTTGATCCGGAACGCGAATTCCGCGCGTCGCAAGCTCGTCGAGGACTCCCAACGCCATGCAGTCGTTCGCGGCGGCGATGGCGCCGATCTCTTCGGGGCTCAGGCCTCTCTCGTCCAAGAGAACGCCCACCGCTGCCTTTCCGCTGGCCCGCTCGAAGTCGCCTTGGACTACCCGCTGAGACGAATAGGCGATCCCGTTCTTCTCGAGCACGTCGCGGTAAACCGCGAACCGACGCTCGGCCTCCGAATTCGCCTCCGGCCCGCGCACGAAGGCGATGCGTTTCATTCCGTGAACGTGCACGAGGTGCTCGAGAACGGCGCGCATCCCGACCTCGTTGTCGATGCAAACGCTCGACACGCCGTCGAGCTCGACAGCGACGCTGCAGAGCGGCATCGGCTGGTAGCGCTTGCAGTATTCTCCGAGCCGCGTCAGCCCCGCGCGTTTCCCGATGGATCCCGAAAGGAGGACGAGGGCGTCGACGTTCTTTGGTCGCGCCAGGTCGAACACGCTGTTGCGATTGCCGCCCTCGTCGTTGGGCGCGTCGAGCACACCGCCGACGAAGCACAGCAAGTGGGCGCCACGGTCGTACGCCGCGTCCATGGCTCCGCGCAGAACCGACCACTGATAGTGACTGTCGTCGAGGCAGTCGACGAGGAACCCGACGCTGGGCGCGGGCCCGGTAACGGTCAGGCGCTTGGGTGCGCGGCGTGCCCGATCGCCGCCGGTCGAGTCATTTATGTGGGGTGCGTTGGATCGGAGGCCCATGAAGCCGCATGACCGTGAAAGGCGACGAGGGTTGGCGGTTACGAGCGGAGGAGCACCCCCCCAATAATATGGAACGGCACGGCCGGGGCCGGCCATAAGAGCTCCTCGCGCGTCGAGCGCGGCGACCAAACCGGCAACGGATCCGGGTGCGCCTCGCGCCGGAACGCGAGCGTGCTCAAAACGCGAACTTGCGCACCGCCTGCACCAGCTCGTCGCGCCCGCACGGCTTGTGAATGACCGCGTCGCAGCCCGCGGTGCGCGCGTCGTCGTCGCTCGCTTTCATGCTCTCGCCGGTGATCGCGATCACCGGGATCGCCCGTGTTCGCTCGTCGCGCTTGAGGATTCGCGTGGCCTCCCAGCCGTCCATCACGGGCAGCGCGAGGTCCATCAGGATGACGTCCGGAACGTCTGCCTGCGCCATCTCGAGAGCGCGCAGCCCGTGCTCGGCCAGAAGAACCTGGCATCCCTCGTCGCGCAGACAGTCGGCATACGTCTCGCGTAGATCGACGTCGTCATCCACGACGAGCACTCGCATCGTCCGACCCCAGGCACTCATGCGATCGGCTCAGTGTGGCTCTCTTCACGATGGCGTGTCGAGGCCATCGGCGGAAAATCGGGTTACCCGCCGGCGCCCGCGGCGTCGAGACAGTCGCTCGCTCCCGCGCAGCCAGAGCGCTGCGTACATGAGGCGCAGGTCGTCGTGCACTGCGCCACGCAGGTCTGCTCCGTCATCGCACAGCCCTGTCCGCAGGCCGCCCCAGTGCAGCGCATCACGCATTGTCGTGATTGCGTGCGACAGCCGGATGCGCAGGTGCTCGCTGTCCTGATGCAGGTGGGAGAGGGAGCGCAGGCCGATCCGGCGTCGATGGCCGTCGTCGGTTGCGTCTCGGCGGCGGCGTCGACCGGGTCGTAGCGATCGAAGTCGAGCGCACATGCGACCAGATGGGCCGCGGCCGTCGCCCCGATGACCAGCACGCACCACGTCAGCCTGCGCGCAATCAAAACGCACCACGCAATCCGAACGAGCCGGGCGAGACGACGAAGTCGGCTCCCGACGAGGAGTGCCCACGAGCGTCGTTGCCTCGCGGAATCGAAAGGACGAACATCGTCGCGCCGGCCGCGGCTCCAACCAGCCCAACGGCGAGCCCGACGTTGGCGATGGACTGGTTCGACTTGCCGGAAGCGATCTCACCGGCCTTGTCGGCGGAGCAGGGACCGCCGGCGCACACGCCGTCGAGATGGTCGTACGTCGAGCGTGCGACAAGGCCGAAGACCGTGAACGTGGCGACCCCCGACGCTGCGAGGCCGCAGGCGACGTATGCCCCTGTGCGCATCCACGGCGGCGGTCGTCCGTCGGCACCGGCTGTCGCCGGCGGCGCCTCGGACGAGCCGGCCGGGGCTGGGGATGGCTCCGCGAGGTCGCGTGACTTCGCATCGATCGTGAGCGATGCCCTCTGCCCGACCAGCACGCGGATCGTCCTTTTGATTGGCTCCTTGCCGGGAGTCTCGACGAGCACGTCCACCGCGCCGGCCGCCATCGGGACAGGCTCGGACCGCCTGGGGGCGGCCAGCTCTTCGTCACCCACGGTGACGCGAGTGCTCCCGACGGCGTTCTCAATCGTGACCGTGAGAAAGCCGAGCTGCCCCTCGAGCTCTGCGCGCTCCGAGCGAGCCGCATCGTACGCGCGCTGGTAGCGATGGTCCTGAGCGGCGAGATCCTTCGCTTCCTCCGCCGTACGCCCGAGCTCCGTGTACGCATCCCGAAGTCTGCCTTGGGCTCTCAAGCAGCGCGCGATCTCGAGCTGCGTGTTCGGGCTAGCGACGACATCACGCGACAGACGGAGCTCGACGAGCGCTTCGTCGTATTTGTTCTTCTCCATCATTTCCCGGCCGCGTAAGAAGCGTGACTGTGCCTGCTCGCGTTGGCTTGGCGTCGCCCGGTCGGGTCGTACGCCATCGGCCGACGCGAGCCCGATTTGCAGGAGCAGGAGGGCCGCCGATGCGACGGCCAGGGTGCGGCTCGGTCTCGAGTGCTTCACGTGCACCTTGGCTTCCGGACAGCTCGTTCGTCGGCTTCACGCTAGGGCACCACGTCGGGGGCACCGCGCTCGGCAGGCGCACGCGGTGGAACGCCGGCCAGGCTCCAGAGTACACGGAGCGGCCGGTTCACTCGACGCCAGACCAATTCGCAGCGGCTGACCAGCCAACCGATGGCCGGGCGTGTGGGACCGGGTGCGGCAACGCCCCTTGGACTTTCGGCGGTCGCCGACTACACCCCCCGCCGGGTCCTCGAGCGACAATGACAGGCTTCGCTCTCTTCGCCTGGAGCTTGCTCGTCTACGACATGGCCGTCGTCGCGTGGGGCGGGTACGTCCGCGCGACCGGCGCGGGGGCGGGGTGTGGCAGCCACTGGCCCCTCTGCAACGGCGAAATCATGCCCCGCGACCCGCGCGTCGAGACGCTGGTCGAGCTGTCGCACCGCGCTTCGAGCGGCCTCGCGCTCGTTTTGACGATCGCGCTCCTCGGGTGGGCGCTTCGGGCGTATCCGGGCGGCCATCGAGTCCGGCGGTGGGCAGCCGCCGCCGTGGGGTTCATGATAGCCGAGGCCCTCATCGGCGCCGCCCTCGTGCTCTTCGCGCTGGTCGCGCACGACGCATCCTTTGGTCGGGCGCTGAGCGTGACCTTGCATCTCGTCAACACGTTTCTCCTGCTCGCGTCCACCGCGCTCACCGCGTGGTCCGCGAGCACCCGGCCGCCCGAGAGGCTCCGCAGGGACGTCGGCAACGGACCCATTCGTTGGGCAGTCGGCGCGCCGCTCGTCGCGGCGCTGATCGTCGCCGCGAGCGGCGCACTGACGGCGCTCGGCGATACCCTCTTTCCTGCGGCCTCGGTGGCCGCCGGGTTTGCCCAGGACTTCGCGCCTGGTGCTCACGCGTTCGTGCGGCTGCGGGCGCTCCACCCGGTGTTCGCCGTCGCGACGGCGGCGGGAATCGTCGTCGCGTCGGGCTTCACGCGGGCCCTTCGGCCCACACGACGCGTGCGCACCCTCTCGCGGGCGGCGGCGGCGCTCGCCATCGGTCAGGTCCTGCTCGGGATGGTCGACGTCCTGACGCTCGCGCCCGTGTACATGCAGCTCGCCCACCTAGTGCTCGCCGACACCTTGTGGATCGCGCTCGTGCTGACCGCGGCCGCAGCGCTGGGAGACGCCCCTAAGATCGAGTCGGACCGAGAGGCGTCCAGCGAGGCGGCGATCAGCGCGGGCGGGTGAAAACCTCCGAGGGCGTCCCGCACGCGACGATTCGCCCGTGTTCCATCGCCCACACACGATCCGCGAGCTCTTCGGCCAGGCGGACCTCGTGGGTCACGAGAACCATCGTCAGCGCTTTCTCGCGCGCCAGCGATCGCAGCACGTCGCGCACCTCGCTGCGCATGTCGGGGTCGAGCGCGCTGGTCGGCTCATCGAGCAACAGCACGCGGAGCGGCATCGCGAGGGCGCGGGCGATGGCCACGCGCTGCTTCTGTCCGCCCGAGAGCTCGTGCGGGTACGCGCCGACGCGGTCGCCCAGGCCCACTTGGGCAAGGAGATCTCGCGCCCGTGAGAGAGCGACAGAGCGCGCACTTCCGGCGACGACCCTCGGCGCGAGCGCCACGTTTTCGCTCGCGGTAAGGTGCGGGAAGAGGTGCAGCTCTTGGAAAACCATGCCCACTGCGGCGCGCAGCGCGCCGAGCTTTGCGTGGTCCGCGCATGCGCCGGCGGTGAGGACGAAGCCTCCGACGTCGATGGCTCCCTCGTCGAACGGCTCGAGCGCGTTCAGGCAACGGAGCAGCGTCGACTTGCCGCAGCCGCTGGGGCCGACGACGGCGACGCATTGACCCTCGGGGGCCTCGGCATCAACCCCGTCGAGCGCCCAGCGCTCGCCGAACCGCTTATGCAAGCCGCGGATACGGATCACGCTGGAGCCGTCGTTCGAGCCGTCGCGACAGACGCGAGAGCGGGAAGCTCATGGCGAAGTATAGCGCGGCGCAGAGGAGCCCCGGCCCGAGCCAGCTTCTCGTTTCGACCGCCGCGATGGTCATTCGTTTGGTGAGCTCGACGACCGTGAGCACGCTCACGAGCGACGAGTCCTTGAGCAGCGAAACGAAATCGTTCGTGACCGCAGGAAGCGCGATTCGCATGGCCTGCGGGAAAATCACGTGCCTTATCGTTTGCCAGGGCCCGAGGCCAAGAGCCGCGCTGGCCTCGGCCTGCCCGCGGGAAACGGCGAGCATTGCGCCCCGGTACACCTCGGCTTCGTAGGCCGCGTAGTTCAGTCCGAGCCCGAGGATGGCCGCCGTCGTCGGACCGAGCTTTAGAACCGGAGCGAGACCGAAATACAGGACGTAGAGCTGCAAGAGGACCGGCGTTCCGCGGAAGAGCTCGACGTACGTCGCCACGAGGGTCGCGACACCCCGACCTGCCCCGAGGCGCAGGGCTGCGAGGAGGGCGCCGAGCGGCATCGCGATCGCGAACGCGCCCAGCGAGAGGATGACCGTGACCGTCGCCCCCTCCAGAAAGAGGCGCAGCTGCACGCAATCACCCTGCTGGAGAGCGGCCGGCGGCAGCGGTGGAACGCTGCCCACGGCGAGCGCCGCCTGGTCGCCGTTCCAGAGCTTCCAGCGCAGGAGGATGGACCGCAGCTCGCCGCTGTCGATCATCCGGGCGAGGCCCTCGTCGATCGCCCTCCCGAGAGGCTCGTCGTGCTTGCGCGCGGCGACCACGTACGTCCCCCGCGCGATCGCGTCGGGCAAACAGACGACACCGGGCAGGACGCAACCGTATCGCTGGGCGATCACGTCATCGAGGAGGACGGCGTCTACCCGGCCCTGCAGCAGGTCGAAGTAAGGCTCCTGCTGGCCTTCGTAAAGCACGGTCTCTACCGGCTGGCTGCGGAGCCAGGCGAAGGCGGAGGTTTGGTTGAGGGTCGCAACGCGCTTGTTCCGCAGGTCGCCGAAGGTCCGATAGGGGGCCCCGCGCCGCACGGCGAGCACCTCCTCGAAGACGAAATAAGGGCGAGACAGCCGAAGGCGAGCTCGACGTTCGGGCGTGTCTTCGAGGCCGTTGAGCGCGACGTCCACGTCACCGCGTTCGAGCGTCGGCACGAGGCTCGACCACTCCACCTGGACGAAGCGCTCTCTCTTCGCGCCCAGCTGGCGCGCGAGGGCGTCGGCTATCTCGACCTCGAAACCGATGAGGCGCGTCCGATCGCTCGGGTCTTCGTAGACGAACGGCTCGCCCCCCTGGAGGTCGCCGCCCCAGCGGAGCTCCCCGCGCGAACGAACCTTCTCGAGCGTGTCGTCTTGCGGGGCGGCGACCTCGAGGGCGTTCGCTAGCGCCTCGCCTCGAACCCCGCCCGCAATCCCCGTGACGAACACTGCTACGAGGAGCTTGAGCGCAACCGCGCTCGCGACAGGGCGTCGACCGATTGCCGCCGCCCCCCTTCGCGAGCGGCGCGCCATCACCGGGGGGCTCGCCCCGCTCTCTCGTCCTCTTCGGCGAGGCGCGCGAGCGCTGCCAACTCGCCGAGGGCGATGGGGTGCACCGGCGGCCGCGGAGTGAAAGGGAGCGCAACGGCGCCGCCACGCTGGACGAGAAGGCGAGCGCACAACGCCACGCACCCTTTTCCCTGGCACCAGCCGGTGCCGAAGCCGGTGTAGCGTTTGAGCGATTCGATGTCCGTGTGCCCGCGCGCAATGGCGTCCTCGACGTCCCGCAGCGTGACGTCCTCGCAGCGGCACGCGAGCGTCTTCGTCATCTCACCCACCCTCGTATTCGCACCGGGACTCGCACGTTTCGAAGAGCGCGATGCGAACTAGGGAGGGGAGCGCGGGCTCCAGTCGCCGCCACATCCAGCGCGCGAGAAGCTCGCTCGTCGGATTCTCGAGACCGGGAACGTCGTTCAAGTAGCGGTGGTCGAGGAGCTCGTGAAGCGGCTTCCAGGCATCGTAGAGCGCTTGAAAATCGATGAACCAGCCCGTCTCTTCGTCGACGGGACCGGCGACCGCGAGCTCGACGCGAAAGCTGTGCCCGTGTAGGCGCGCGCACTTGTGACCCGCGGGCACCTTGGGCAGCCGGTGCGCCGCCTCGAACCGGAACTCGTGCACCAGGCGAACGTTCATGCTAAAAGCCCCGCCGTTCAGCCATGTACATCGTCCTTTCAAAAAAGCCGCGCAAGGTCAATCGCAACAAAAGCACGCGCTACAGAGCCAAGCTGAAGGCCAAGGACAAGGGCCGGCGCGCGCGCGTCTACCAGCTCAAGAAGTAGCTCGACGGCCTACCCGCCGCCCCTTTTGAGCTCGGTGAGGACGAGCTTCGCGACGGCCTTGAGCGTGTCGAACACGCCGACGCCGGTGCGCGCGACGGCCTCGAAGTCGGGGACGTTCATCGGATTGAGCAGCTGGCGCAGCTCTTCGATCGCCGCGACGTTCGGCAGGTCGCGCTTGTTGTACTGGATGACGTACGGGCAGCTTCTCGAGCGAGTAGCCCTGCTCGGCGAGGTTGGTGCGCAGGTTCTCGACGCGACTCCTCGTTCGCCTCCATGCGCTCGATCTGCGAGTCGGCGACGAAGATCACGCCGTCGACGCCCTTCAGGATGAGCTTTCGCGATGGCGTCGTAGAAGACCTGCCCGGGCACCGTGTAGAGGTGGAAGCGCGTCTTGAAGCCGCGGATCTCGCCGAGCGACGAGCGGCAGGAAGTCGAAGAAGAGCGTGCGCTCGGTCTCGGTCGCGAGCGAGATCATCTTCCCTTTGCGCTCGGGGTTCGTGCGCTCGTAGATGTACTGCAGGTTCGTCGTCTTCCCGCAGAGACCGGGCCCGTAATAGACGAGCTTGCAGTTGATCTCGCGAGCCATGTAATTGATGAAGCTCATCGGACGCGCCTGCGATCCTCCTCAGTCGTTGAACAGGTTGTCGATGTCTTCGTCGGTGATCTCGGCGAACGGCGAGTCGGCGCCCGGCTCGTGCACCTTCTTGAGCAGCGCCTCGAAGATGTGGTTCAGCTCTTCGCTCGCCTTCTTCACGCGCAGCCGGACCAGCCCCAGGCTCGACTTCGAGTCGAAGATGACCACCAGAATGACCCGGTTGCCGACGAGCTGGATGTGGATGTTCGCCTTTTCGCCCTCGTGGAACTGCGTCGCGAACTCGTTCTCCTTCAGGAGCTTCGCCATGCCGCCCGTGGCGGCGATGTTGCCGGCGGTGAGCGAGGCGAGGCTCGTCGTGTCGACGTTGTCGATGTCGCCGCGCGCGGCGATGAGCTGGCCGTTCTTGTCGACGATGAAGACGACCTTGGCGTTCGCATCCCGAACCAGGCGGTCGACGACCGTCTGGATCTGGTTGAACTCCTCCTCGTACATCACCATCTGGGGTTCAGCCATTCGAAGCCTCGATGCTGCGTGGTGGGCGTAGCGGGGTACTAGGGGGGCGGCGGAGGCCGCTCGGCGGGGTCGCGCTCATTTAGGGCTTCGGGTCGCTGATGGGAAACCGCGTGCTCACGCCACCAAGATACGACGGATAGGAGGCCGGCGAATAGCTGCAACGTCGCTCGCACTCGCCGAGACTTCACCCGCCCTGCGTACGCGTACGCTTACACGAACGCCTCGGAACGAGAAAAAAAGCGCGCCAGCGGGCGGTCGAGCGCGACCGACGCCCCGCCTCTTCACTCGACGCGAAATTCGACCCCGGCCCCGGCGCCAAAGTCCCGACCGCCACCGCCGTTGACGCTGGGAAACAGGAACATCGCTTTCAGATCGACCGAATGGGTCACCTGGTAGCCCAGACCGAGGCCGAGCGACAGATCGGCGTGCGACACGTTCTTTCCTGGCTGCGAGAGGACGAGACCCGTCATGATCCCCACCCAGACGCGCGAGCTTGCCTGGATCCACACGTCGAGAGGCAGCCGCACCTCGAAGTACGCGTCCGGATCGGTGAATAGCACCGGCACATAGGGGCCTGTGTCCAAGCGCACGCGATCGCCCAGGTGGAAGGCGAGCGGCACCCCAAAGAGAGCACCTGCCCGCGTGCCGTCTTCGAACGGCGCGACGAGCCGCCCCTCGAGAGCGAGCTCGACGACATCGCCACGGACGAGCGCGCCGCGCAAGCGCACCTCGGGGTTGGCCACGATCTCGCTGCCGGTCCCGAATGTTTGCCGATCGAAAAGCCGGCCGTACTGGTCGGCGCGGATGGCGCGCTCTCCCGGGTCGCCGAATCGAACGCCGCTGCGCACACCGAGCTCCACTCGGCTCGTCAAGCCGACGGCTATTTCGGCATTGACGCCCACCGCGGACGCTTCGCCCCCGTCGCCTACGTGGCCCAGACCAAGGCCGAAGTCGAACGCCCAGTCCCCCGCCGGGGGCGTCAGGCGACGGTCGACCCACGGCGGCGCGGCAGCCGCCTTGCGCGCGGGCGCCAACGGGCCAAGCACCAGAATGGCTGCCGCGATCAGGGCGGGGCCTGGGGTAAGGGCGCGCCTCTCAGCACCCATCGCTTCGCACTCGGGCGTCGAATCGAACCGCGATTTCGAGCTCTTCGTCGGGGTTTTGGCCGCGCGACGCGGCGAGAGCGGAAAAGCCAGGCTCGCTACGCAGCTCTTCGAAGAGCGCGCGCACGAGCCGCGGGCGGACCCGCGTCCGCCATGATTCCAACCAAGCGTAGCCGTCATCGTCGCCGTCGTAGCTCTCGTCGAACTCGGCAGAGAGCTCGATGCGCAAGACGAAGCGCCCTTCCTCGGTGTGGACGGACATGGGGCGCGCGTCCTATAGCGCGCTTATGGGCGCGCGTCTCGGGGTCGCTCGTGCCGGCACCCGGAGCGCTGAGGCGCTCGCCGCACACTCGCGTTCCGCGCTCGATCGGCCGCTGCGGCACGAGGCGGAGCTTTGGGTCGCCGTCGCGCGCGACGAAGCGCTCCTCGCTGGCGCGTTCCAGCGCGGCGCTACCCTCCCCGACGCACGCGCCACCGCCGGGTCGCGTCCGGTCGGCATTTTTCGTCGCGGGTCGGGAGGACCGGACGTCTTCGTCGGTGAGGGGACGATTCACGTCGTGCTTTCGCTCACGCGGCCGGGCGCACTCATCGCCTGCGACGCGAAGCACATCGTCAATCGGCTGGTTCGCCCGCTTCTGCGAGCGCTGACGAAGGCGGGCAGCCAGGCGCACTTCTTCGGACGCGACTGGGTCAGCGTGACAAAGGGTCAGACGAGGGCTCCCGCCGGTTGGGTCGGCTTCGGGCACGACGCGACCACCAAGCGCACGGTCTTCGAGGCATTCCTCGCCGTCCGGTCGCCATTCGCCCTCCGACCTGGGACCTCGCTGCGCGGTAAGACCCCGCGGACCCTCGAGGCGATTGCTGGCGGCACGCTGGACGCCGGGCGCATCGCGGAGGGCATCGCCGTCGCTTACGAGGCCTGCGCGAACGCGACGGAGGCCATCGACTCCGCGGACGCCTGCGCAGCGGATCGCGGGGCCGACATCGTCGATCCGTCGGCAGACCCACCGTGGGCGGCGACGCTCGAAGAGGCCATTGGTTGTCTCGGGGCGGGCCCCGACGGAGAGGGGTCCTTCCGCATCGGAGGTGACCTCCTCGTGTCGAGAGACGCGCTCGCGCGACTCGAAGCGCGGGCTGCCGGCGCGCGCGACGACGACCTGGGGGCGGTGGTGGAGGAGACGCTCGGAGCGCCAGGCGTCGCTCTCGAGGGTATCAAGTCGCTCGGGAGCGTGCGCGACGTCATAGTCAACGCTCGGCGCGCGGGCGCTCCAGGTCACGCGCCTCGTAGCGAACCACGATCTTCTGGACGAGAGGGTGGCGAACGACGTCCACCTCGGTAAAGTGGCAGAAGGCGATCCCCTCGACGCCATCGAGCAGCTGGCGCGCCTCGGCGAGGCCGCTGAGCCGCCCCTCCGGAAGATCGACTTGGGTCACGTCACCGGTCACCACCGCCTTCGAGTGGTAGCCGAGGCGAGTGAGGAACATGCGCATTTGCTCGCTCGTCGTGTTCTGCGCCTCGTCCAGAATGACGAACGAATCGTTCAGGGTT
Source organism: uncultured delta proteobacterium (assembly GCA_963787925.1). Taxonomy (GTDB): domain Bacteria; phylum Myxococcota_A; class Polyangia; order Polyangiales; family Polyangiaceae; genus Palsa-1150. The sequence goes on along the minus strand of CAWBEN010000005.1, from coordinate 508,262 downwards.
CGCCCTCGCATGAAGGCCAGCGGGGCGACCTCGATCTGGCCTCGTTCGATGAGCTCTTGCGCCTTGTCGATGTCGAGCAGATCGCTGAGCGCGTCGTACAGCGGGCGGAGGTAAGGATTCACCTTTTCGGCCAAATCGCCCGGCAGGAAGCCCAGCTTCTCGCCTGCCTCCACGGCCGGTCGCGTGAGAACGATGCGCTTCACCTGGCGGGCAAGGAGCGCAGACGCCGCGGACGCCATGGCCAGGTACGTCTTCCCGGTTCCAGCCGGGCCTATTCCGAACGTCAGGTCGTGGGCGCGGATCGATTCGACGTACCGTTTTTGTGCGAGGCCGCGCGGACCTAGGGTGTGACGGCCCGCGCCAAACGTGATGACGTCGTCGAACATGTCGCGAAGCCGCACGTTCGGCTGGCTCCTCAGCATTCGGAACGCGCGTCCGATGTCTGACGAGGCGACTTCGATTCCCTGCTGCATCAGACCCACCGCTTCGGCCAGGAAACGCTCGGCGAGCGCCACGCTCTCGGCGTCGCCCTCGAGCAAGATCTGGTTGCCGCGCGACCCGACCGAGACGCCGGCAGCGCGCTCGATCGCCTTCAGCTTCTCGTTGCGGGGACCCGCCAGGGCCACGAGGACGCGCGTGTCGTCAATCTCGACCTCGGACTTGGCTCTGACACGGTCGGCGGGCGAAGAGGAGGGCAGCGGGGCGGGAGGAGTCATGACCGAAGAGCGCCGCAAGATAGCAGGACAGCGCGCGGCGGGGCCGACGCGCGGGCCGCGCCTATTCGTTGCCCGGATTGGCGAGCTTCCGTGACCAAAGGATGACGTCCGTCCGGCCGAGGAGCGAGCCCTCGCGCCCGGGCCATTGCTCGGCGAGCAACCCGGTGCGGCGAAAACCGTTCTGGAGAAAAGCCGTCGCAAGCGCGACGTCCTCGCTCGGGGCGAGCGAGAAGCAGCTCACTACGCCCTCGCCAAGAAGCTTCTCGCAGAGCGCGCGAAGCGCGCCCGCCGTGGCGAGCCCTTCGGATTCCGTTCGCGGCCCCTGCAGCAGCTCCAGATACGCGTTGCCGAAGCAGGCTTGGGCTTCCGTCGAGGCGTAGAGCTCGAACCCCCCGCGCGTCGTGGCGACGAAGTACCGCCGCTCCACGTCGCGTCCGAAGGGCTCGAAGGCGGTGAGAGCCCGCCCGCTCCGGAGCGCGACGGACACCGCCTTGCGGGTATCCGACTCGGTCACGGTGACCACCTTTGCCTGCGGAAGTGCTTGTTCGGGGTGCTCCTTGAGCCCTTTTTTCGCGATCAGAATCGTCCGCTCCATCGTCTCTTGCGAACGGGTCAAGGGCGTGGCCTCGCCGGCAGGGGAGCTGCCTCGGGCCGCCACGATGCGTGTCTCGCTCCGCGCTGGCGTCTCATCGCCCTCGCCGTCCCCCGTAGAGCGCCCCGCGGGAGGCACGACGCAGCCGAGAAGGAACGCGTCGCTTCGCTTGTAGAACCCCGGAATGTTGCCTTCTTTGACGAACCCGAGCTTCACCCATGTGGCCACCTCGTCGCGTTCGACGAGTGTGAACATCTTGGCCATTCCTTCCCGCTGCGCGACCGAAAGGACGAAGAGGCGCTTGGCGGTCGTGGGCCCCGCGCGGAAGTCGACGATTCGGAGAGTCTGCGCGCGCCGATTGAGGAGCAGGCAAATCGAGACGGCATCGTTCTGGAAGAAGAGCTCCTCGACGATTTTGTGCTGAGAGCTCCAGGACTTGGCCGCCATTTCGTCACCCGTGCCCGCGAAGCGATCGCGCGACGAACGTGCTCCGCTTTCCCCATACCTTCGCCATCTCCCCGCCCGATTTCGCCGCCCCGCGCGGAAAGCGTTCAAACGTGAAATGCGACTAGCATGACGCCTGCCCATGGTCAACACGAACTCGAGCGGAATCGAGGGCTTGGACGGACTTGCAAAAGCGAAACGCGAGGCCCGTGCGTTCGGACGCCGCAATCGCGCTGCGCGCGCTCAGCCCAGAAGGCGGGATTGCTCCGCGGGCTCCACGCCGAGCTTCGCGAGCGCCTCCAGCAGTCGTTTCTTCGAGATGGAGACGAGCGTCGGCATTCCGCCGGAGAGCCCCAGGAGTTGCAAGAAGCTGACTCCGCTGCCGTAGCGAGCCGCGACGCTCACCGTGTCTAGGTCGACGACCATCGCGAGATTGGCGCGCTCCTGGCCGAGCAGCAAGAGAAGCGTCTTATCGTACTGCCCGCGGTGTGCGGTCGCATCGATGAAGGCGAGGGAGTGAATCGAAGAGGGGATCCCGGGGAGCGCCTGGGCCGCTCGATTCACTTCGACCACGACGTAACCGGCGGCGATGCGGCGGGTTTGCTCTTCGATCGGCTCGAGCTCGGCAGCGGCCCGATCAATGTCCTCCCAGAGCGACGCGTCGGTGAGGCCGCTCGCCAGATGCCGGACGACGAGGCCGTAGAGCGCCGTGTCACGCGGACGCGCGCGAAGCGCCCGGTCGACTCGCTGGCCGATGGGCCCCGGGATGGCCGTACGAGTATCGATGGCGCGCGCATCGTCGTCGCCGCCTGGATAAGGCTCGGTCCCGCCGCGCAGCCATTTGGCTGCACTGCAGAGCCCATCGAAATCGGTGTGGCAAACGATGGTCTCCACGGGCCCGATCCGGGCGACGACCTCGGGCGTTACCATCTCGGGGCAGGCGCCGTGCTCGGCTTTGGTCGACAGAACGAAGCGCGGGTCCGCCCGGTAGGCCTCGTGCTTGACGTGGTCGTGATGGTCGACCCAGCCCGAGAGGCGCGGCCCGAGCTGCTCGATGAACGGAAGGGTGATCTTCTCGAACCCGCCGCTTGCCGCATCCGATGCGAACGCGACGTCGAGGACGACGACGCGACCCTTGAGATCGCGCGCGCGCGGGAGCTTGCGCGGTGACGCGAAAGAAAGCTCGGGGCGAGGCAACGCGAGCGACGCGGTCGCGGGCGGCTGCAAGGGCGGGTGCAAGGGCGCGGCGGGCAGAGTCAGGAGGTCTCTAGCACGCGGCCCGGGGGGCAACGGCGCTCACGCCGTGATAGCGCCCGCGTGGTACTCTCGGATGCGCCATGTCCCGGCTGCCCCTCACGTTCGACGAAAAGGGCTTCGTTCCAGTCATCGTGCAAGACCGGCTCACCGGGGAAATGCGCATGTTTGCTTTTGCCACCAACGAGGCGGTGCGGAACACTCTGGAAACCGGACGCGCCACGTTCTGGAGTCGCTCGCGCGGAGAGCTTTGGGAAAAAGGTCGAACCAGCGGCAACGAGATCCGCGTGCAGCGCGTGCTCGTCGACTGCGACTCGGACTGTCTCGTGTACTCTAGCGATCCGCACGGAAATTCTTGCCACACCGGCGCGCCGAGCTGCTTTTTCCAGGCCTTGGAGGGCGGAGCCGTCGTCCAAGCGAGCGACCAGCCGCAGACGTTGCTCGCCGAGCTGGAAGCCGTGCTCGAATCGCGAAAGGCGTCGAGCGCCGGGGCCAGCTACACGAAGAGCCTGTACGAAAAGGGACCAGCCGCGGTCGGGGCGAAGGTCCGCGAGGAGGCCGACGAGCTCGCGCGGGCGATCGAGGCCGAGAGCGACAGCCGCGTCATCAGCGAGGCCGCGGACCTTTTCTATCACCTACTCGTCGGCTTGCGCTCGCGCGCCATCCCCTTCCGACGGGTGCTTTCGGAGCTTGCGCGAAGGCTCGGAACGAGCGGCCACGAAGAAAAAGCGCGCCGGTCCCAATAACGCTTCCGTGCGTCCTGCCGTAACCTGATGGACCCCAAGCGACCGAGCCGCGACGCTCGGCTTACGACTCCCTTCCGTTGACACCCTTTCTCGGGCGCGCCTATCCTCACTTCACGGGGGAAAGCGGCCATTTCGCGCGGTACGACCGGTACCTACGCTGTGAGGATGCACGCCATGGCCACCAAAGTTCTCGTGTTCGAGAGCGACGCGGCATTTGCCAGCGAGCTCCGGAGCGAGCTCGGCAAGCTCGGATGCTTCACGACGGTGGTGGACGACGGAAATGTGGGTCTCCAGCAGGCGGCCACGGACAAGCCGGACCTCATCCTACTCTCCATCGAGCTTCCGCGGATGAACGGGTTCTCGGTGTGCAACAAGCTCAAGAAAGACCCCAATCTCAAAGAAGTGCCGCTCGTCATCATGTCGAGCGAGTCGAGCGAGGAGACGTTCGAGCAGCATAAGAAGCTGAGGACGCGCGCCGAGGACTACGTTCACAAGCCCATCGCCTTCGGTGAGCTTCTTCAGCACGTGCAGCGCTTCGTCGTCATCGGCTCGCCGCCGAGGGACAGCGAGGAGGGGATAGTCATCATCGACGACGAGATTGAAATCGGGATGACCGATTACGTCGCAGAGGAGGAGGACACGATGGCGGCCCGGCCCAAGCTAGCGTCCATCTCGGGCCATGGCCGCGGAATGAGCCAGGTCGACGCCGACATGGATGCCTTCGCCGAGTCCGCCTTCGGCCGCCTGACGGATGGGCCCGTCCCCGCCATCGATTTGCATTCCCCGCGCAATGGGGCGCTGCCCTTCGACGGCGGTCTTGGGCGGCAGGGGGGCGCGTCTTCCCCCACGCAGGGGCGCTCCCCGAACTCGGGTCCGACCGGCTCCGTCGCCCCGTCGGGCGTCGAGGCGACGGTGCACGAAAAGCAGCGCGACGAGCTGGCGCGCACGCGCGACCACCTCGCGGCTGTGGAGCGGCAGTTGGACGACGCACGCGGCGAGGCAGACCGGTTGCGCGCCGCGATGCGAGACGGTCAGCGGGTCACGCGGGAGCTAGAAGAAGCCAGCCTCGAGCTCGGAAGGCTGCGTGCCGCGGACGGAGCGGCGGAGCGGCTCGGCGCGGAGCTCGACGACGCACGCAACGAGCTCGAGAAGCTGCGCTTCGAGGCGGGCGAGAACGAACGGCTCGCGCGCGAGCTCGACGAGCTGAGAGCGAAGCTCGCGTCGGGAGCAAAGAGCGGAATCTCGAGCCGAGAGTTCCTCGAGCTTCGCGAGGCGCTCAATCGAAAGGACAAGGAGATCCTCGGCCTCAAAGAGCAGCTGTCGAAGAAGGACCGCGAGACGGTGGAGACGCACGATCGCGCGCTCGCGTTCGAGCGGATGAAGGCCGACCTCGAAGAGCGGCTGCTTTCGATGGAGCGCCAGCTCGAGGAGACGAAGGACAAGAACGACTCGCTCGAAGCAGACAAGCTCCTGGCGAAGAAGGCGTCCGAAGATTTCAGGACGCGCCTCGAGAAATCCCGCGCAGAGAACGAGACGAAGGAGCGCCAATTCGCCGAGCTCCGCGCAAAGCACGCCGACGAGCTTCAAGCCAAAGAGGCGACTCTCGGCGCACTGCGAGCGGAGCTCGATCAGACGCTCGCCAACGAGCGGGCCGAGCAGGCCCGCGCTCTCGACCAATCCGAAGAGCGGCGAAAGCTCGAGCTCGAGCGCGCGAGGCGCGAGTACGACTTGACGCTCGGGGCGGCGCGCGAGCAGTTCGAGCGTGAAAAGAACGAGCTGCTGGGCGCGCAGGCCGGGGAGCTCAGGCGCGAGCACGAGGCCAAGCTCGGAATGGTCCTTAGCGCCGGCCAAGAAGCGCTGGAGCGAGCGCAAAGCGAAGCTACCCAGGCGGCGCGCGAAAGCGAAGGTCGCCACGCCGCCGAAGTCGCGCAGCTCCGAACCGAGACCGAACGGCAAGCGCGCGCCGAGCTCGAATCCCTACGGGCCGAGCATGCCACGCAGCGGAGCGCCATCGAGGCGAGGGCCGCCAGCGAGCTCGTGGCGGCCAACCAGCAGGCCGCGTCCCTCGACATGGACTTGTCCGTCATGCGCGGCGAGCTCGCGGCCCTTCGGGACGAAAAAAGGGCCGCCACAGCGGAGGCGGACGCAAAAATCGCGGACCTCGAGGGGCGCCTCTCGGCGGCCGAGGCGCAGCGCGAGGAGCTTCGGTCCTCAAGGACCGCCGTCGCAGCCGAGGCGGACGCAAAGATCGCGGACCTCGAGGGGCGTCTCTCGGCGGCCGAGGCGCAGCGCGAGGAGCTTCGGTCCTCCAGGACCGCCGTCGCAGCCGAGGCGGACGCAAAGATCGCGGACCTCGAGGGGCGGCTCGCGGCGGTCGAGGCGCAGCGCGAGGAGCTTCGGTCCACCGGCGCCGAGGCGGCCGACCGCGTGAGCACGCTCGAAGAAGAGCTCGCACGCGTCCGGGCCGATTTGGCGACCACGAGCGAAAAGCTCCTAGCGGAGTCGTCACGCGCAGAACGGGCTCATGCGAAAAGGAGCGCGGACCGCCAGTCGCTGGAGCGGGCAAAGGACGCGCTCGCGATCGCGCTCTCCCAAATCGAGGAGGCCGAGGGGCCGCCGGCGACGTGACCCGCCCTCAGATGTCCGCCCGGGCAGCGAGGCGTCGAGCGGCCTTTCGTGCGCGTGCTTTCACGGCCTCGACATCGAGCCGCTGGTGCGTTCGGTCCTTCACGACCAGCTGCCCGTCGATGAGCACGTGGGTCACGTCGCGCGCGCCGCACGCGTAGACCAAGCGTGAAAAGACGTCTCCCGCCGGCTCGGCGTGGGGTCCGTCGAGCCGAACGATGGCCATGTCCGCCCGCTTGCCTGGTTCGATCGATCCGATGGCATCGTCGAGCCCGAGGGCGCGCGCCCCGTCGAGCGTCGCCAGCCGGAGCACGCGCCTCGCGGGAAGCGAGGTCACGCCGCTGCGGAGTTTCGCAAGAAGCGCGGCGTGACGGATCTCCGTCCACGCGTCCAGGTTGTTGTTGCATGGCGGACCATCGGCGCCGAGGGCGAGACGAACTCCGAGCGCGTCGAGCTCGGCGACCCGCGCAATGCCGGATCCGAGCTTCAAGTTCGCGCTCGGACAGTGCACGACGCGCGTGCCGTCGCGCGCGATCGCCGCAGCCTCGTGGTCCTCGAGCTGGACACCGTGCGCGAGGATCGCCCTGGGACCGGCGACCCCCCAGCGACGCAGCACCGCGACGTCGTCGTCGCCGAGTGTATCTCGAACTGCAGCGCGCTCGTCCGGGTGCTCCGCCGCGTGGGTATGAACCAGGTCGCCGAACACGGCCGCACGTTCGACGGCGCCGCGCACCAGCTTCTCGCTGCAGGAAAGCACGAATCGTGGGGACCATGCGTAGCCGATGCGTCCCGAGCCCGCGCCGCGCCAGCGTTGTCCGAGGCGCTCGCTCTCGTCGAGGCTGGAGCGCGTCGTCTCGCGCAGCCCGGCGGGGAGGCCGTCGCCGCGGTCCATCATCGCCTTGCCGGAAATGGCTCGCACCCCAGCGCGGACGCAGGCTGCCATGATCGCGTCCTGTCCGTGCACGGTCCCCATGTCGAGGAGGGTCGTCGTTCCGCCCAGCATCATCTCGGCGAGACCGAGCTCCGCGCTCGCCGTGAGGGACTCGTCGTCGTGCGCCGCCTCGAGAGGCCAGATCCGCCTTCGAAGCCAATCGAGGAGCGGCAGGTCGTCCGCCATCCCGCGCATCAGCGTCTGGCACAGATGGACGTGGGCCTGCACGAGGCCGGGGATGACGGCGCACCCGCGGGCGTCGAGGACGCGCGCAGGCCCGTCGGGACGCACGTCGCCGACGGAAACGACGTCGCGCCCGCGCACCAGCACGTCCCCTTGGATGACGCGATCGCGGGCGTCTACGGTGACGACCGTGCCTCCGCGAATGAGCGTGTCCACGCGGGTAGATTACTCGAACGCCGGCCGCCGCTGCAGCACCGCCTGCCCCATGATGCAGAGGACCGGCGCCGACGCGTGCGCTCCCGCGGCGACGGAATCGAGCGCCGCGGTCATCGACGCGATGTCGCGGGCGTCGAAAGCCGAGACCGCGAACGGATCGCGGCTCCAGGTGCGGATGTTCAGCGCGTGTAGTCGCGCCATCACGCGGGCGTCGACCTCGAGACGGCGGCGCTCGAACCGCTTCACGGTCCAGGGCCCTTCGGCGCCGAGCGACGGCAGACGGTTTCCGAGCCACGGATCCTGCCCGTAGTGGCGCTGCATCGCCTCGATCCGGGCGTAGTAACGGGCGAAGAGCGGGTCGTCGGACTCGAGGGCGCAGTTCTCTTCCAAGACGAAGTATCCGCCGGGCCGCACTGCCGACGCGCAGGCGGACAGCACGTCGCGAGGCGAGGCGATGTGCGTCAAAACGTACCGCGAGAAGGCGACGTCAATCTCCCCGACTGGAAAGGGCGCTCGCGTCACGTCGTGAACCGCGAAGGAGAGCCTCGGCCCGACCCGCGCTCGTGCGCGCTCGACGAGGCGTTCCGAGGCGTCGAGGCCCCACGTCCTCACCGCGCCGAGAACGCCGTCGAGCAGCTCCGTCGTATGGCCGGGTCCGCAGCCGAGATCGACGGCGCACCCAGGACGGCCCTCGCGGACGGTCTCGAGCAGTCGAGCGGTGCTCGGCTCGAAGGCCCGGGCAAGCAGCTCCAGGCGATCGGCGGCCCGATCATTGTCTCCAAAAGTATAGTGGCTCTTCATCGTCGATGTTCGGCCAGGGAGCCGCTCGACGGTGCGCCTGCGCGGCGCGGAATCGAGGCGGCCCACGGCCGCCTCCTGATGGTCAGAGAGAGGCCGGGCCTTGGACGTCGAGTCGCCAGGCGCGCGAGCGCGCAGGCGAGGCGAACAAGGAGCGGCTGTGGAACGTCATGAAGGCCAAATGCTACTTACGATGGCGCATCCGCGAAAGGGCCATCGCCATCATCGAGGCCGCGCAGGGCACTCGGCCGCGGGGCCCTGCTCGAGGGTCGGGCTGCCCCACAGCCGCGCGCCGGTCGCGTAGTAGACGACGATGTTCGCGAAGAAAACCGCGAGGCCGATTCCCGCTGCCGCTGCCCCCCACGCCGCCCCGCGGCGGGCGCGCGGCGTCCTGCCACCGCGTGTGACGGCGAAGAATCCCCACGAGCCGACGACGAAATGAAACGTCACGCACGCGCTGCCGAAGAGGTATGCGACGGCGCGCCAAGGAACCCCATGCCAAGTCGACGACAGCTCGGCCGCGAGCCGGCTAGCGAGCCGAAATCCGTCGCTGCTCGAGGCGCCATGCCATGCGCCGAGGCCCGAGGCCGCAGCGCGCGCGGGAGATAGGTGGACGGCCAAGAACGCCAGCGCGCCGACCCCGGTCGCGCGCATCGCCGCCCTCAGCCCCTTGGGGTAGGGCCTCGGCTCGGGCAAAGGCGCCCGCCTGATGACGAGCCAGGCGCCGATGATGGCGTGGAACGCGAGCGGCGCAATGACCAGAAGCCAGCGCAGCCATGGGGCAAAGAGGACGCGATCGACCGCCCCGACCGCGCTCGCGTACGCGGCATCGCCGCTCAAGACCCGCGCGTTCACGTAGAGATGCACGGCGAGGAAGACCCCCAACGGCACGAGACCGCTCAGCGAGAAAAAGCGGCTTACGAAGCCGCCGACGAGGAGCGGACCAGAGTTCGTTGCGACGAAGGGTTGGGGCTCGGAGTTGGCCACGCGTGCTAGGCATCGTACCCGATGCGGAGTCATGAGAAGCCCGCGTCTGCGCGACGTTGGGTCGTTCTGGCGGTCGGTGCTGCCTTGCTTGGCGCCGCCGCCTGCGGAGCGGGAATCGCGAGGCCCGCGCCGGTGCCTACCCTCGCCTCGACACCCCAAGCGTCCGCCGCGTTCCAGGCCATCCGCGAAGAATGGCGCAATCCAGAGGAAACCTCCGCGCCGAAGCTCCGTGCGCTGCTCGAGGCCTTCATCGAACGCTTTCCCGACGACGGGCTGGTCCCGCTCTCGCGCGTGTACCTCGCCCTCGCGGCCATGAAGCAGGAGGACTTTGCCGCCGCCGATCGACAGCTAGCGCTCGCAGCGCGGCTCTCCCCAGGAACGGCCCGCGACACATGGACGGTGGCCGTCGCGCGACGCACCCGGCTGAGCGGCGACCCGGAGGCCGCCCTCGAGCTCTTGCGGCCCCTCGTCGGCAAGAGCGTCGATCCGATTCGAGCGAGCGCTCTTCGAGGAAGAGCTGACGCTGGCGGCCCTCGCCACGCACCGCGACTACGAAGCCATCTCGTACATGGACGCGTGGCTTCGCGCGAGCTCGGAGGAAGATCGCGAAAGGACCGCGAAGGCCGTCGTGCACTACGTCGAGCGGCTTCCGAAGGACGTCTTGCTCGGCGCGCTCCAAGCGATGCGGGCGCAGCGAGCGACCCTCGGCTACGGTGTCCAGATCGAGCGCATACTCGCCGATCGCCTGGTGGCCGTCGCCACCTCGACGGGCGACGCGGAGCTCGCGCGCCTGCTGCTCGATTCGGACGCGGGCGCGATGGCTATCGAAGGGGACGCGGGGATGGCGCTGGGCGAGCTGGCGATGAGTCGCCGCGGCCTGAACGTCGTCGCGGGGCGGACGATAGGTCTCCTCTTGCCCACGGAGTCTCCAGGGCTACGAGACGAGTCAGCCGACGTTCTGCGCGGCGTCATGTGGGCGCTCGGCCTTCCGCGGGGAGTCAGGAGCCCTCCGCCGACGGCGGCGCCTGGTCGGGCCGCGCCCTCGTCGGGGATCACCGCGGTCGCCCCGGCGAGGGGGCAGTGCGGGCCGCTGGAACCCGCCCCTGCGCTCGAGGAGCCGCTCCCCGGCGAGGATGTGCGGCTCGTCACGCGCGACGACGCGGGCAGCGCCGACCGGACGGAAGTCTCGCTCGACGAGCTCGCCGGGGAAGGCGCGGCCGTGATCATCGCGGGGCTCGACGCGCAGACGGCGTCGCGCGCCCTGCGCTGGGGCGCCGAGCACGAGGTCGCCATCATCGCCCTCGTGCCGCCGGGCGCGGAAGCCGCTGAAGGTGAGTTCGGGTTCGTGCTCGGGGAGCGGCGCGCCAACGTGCTCGACGCGCTGGCGCTCGCCGTGCCCTCGCTCGCTCGGGGCAGGACCGCAACCCTGGTCGACGCGAGCGAAGCCCCCGACTCGTCCGAGCGGACCGCGCGACAGGCGCTGGTGCCACCGGTCTCGTGCGACATCCCCGCGACACGCGCGGGAGACCCGCGATTTCCCCTCTCGCAGTGGGAGCACGACCAGACGACGGCCTGGATCGTGACCGGCTCGCCCGGCTGCGCGGGCGACGTGGTAACGGAGCTCTCCGCCGCACGCGCCCGCGGGGTCGTCGCGCTGACGTTGGAGGCCGCGGCCTTGCCCGCGCATGGGCCCGGGCTCCGGGTCGTGAGCGCCACGGCGGGCGTCGTCCCCGAGGGCACGGCCAGCGACCCGCGGGGGGACGAGCTTCGGCGCTTCTCCGCGGCCCTCGGCCACCTGACGTGGTGGACGGCCCTCGGCCGCGACGCGTCGACTCTCGCGCGGCTCGCCCTGCGCGACCTGCCGGCCGACCTCGCGACCCTCCCGGCGACCGTGCTCGACCGCCGGCGGCGCGCGCGCGAACGGCTCTCCGCGGCGCGAGCGCGGTTATGGACGACCGATTCGTCCGGGTGGAGCGCGGCGCACACGATGCCGCGCTCCGTTTGTGCGCTCGACGTCCGGGCCCAATCGACGAGCCGCTGAGCCGTCGACAGCACGCGTTACGCATCGGCAGCTCGAGCAGGCGAACGCCATTCGGAACGCCGGTCGAACCGACGGCGAGGGGCACGAGAGCGCGGGGGCGGCGCGTCGCTCCGCTTGCGGAGTCGCCGGGAAGCGATCCACACTCATGGCCCTCATGCTCCGGCGGGCCTTGCGCGTGGCAGTGTTTGCGGGCCTCGTGCTTGGTTTGTGGACGTTGGCCCGTCCTGCTTTTGCAATGCCGGCGGCTTTGTGCGACGACCGCGGGGCCAGCGCCATTGCTCCCCCGCCAGCGCTCGAGGCCCCAGAGGACGCAGTTCGTCGCACACGCGTCACGTCGTCGTGCGCAGACGGGGGCCTACCCCTCTTCGCGGCAGTCGCCCCGGCGCACCCCCGGCTGGCCACCGCGCCGCCGGGTGGCGAGAAGGCGGTCCCTTTGGTGACCCTTCTGTCTGCCGCCATTCCGGCAGAAGCGTTCGAGCCGACGACCTGCGAGGCGTGCGGGTGCCACGGTGTTCGTTCGCGTGTCGACCGACCGCCGCGCACCTGACGCACGCGCGCCAAAATCGTTTGCCCAGACTCTCGCGAGCGCGCGTGCCAGGGCCGTGCTCCCGGGCTTCGTCGTGAAGCTCGAGGGCTAGGACACGAGGCAGGGCTCTTTCGTGCGCGACTAAACCGCGGCGCCAACCTGGTGGCCAAGACGCGCACTTTATTTCAACGACCAATTGCAAGAACCTCAAGGTGAACCCAATGGCTACGGATACGAAAAACTCTCCGACGCACCCGTCCGACGCGGACGGTGGCGGCGGCGGAATGAACGCAGGCGTTGCCGTCGTCGGCTTCGTCTTGTGCTTTCTCGCAGGTGCCATCGTGATGTGGGGCTACGATCAACACCGCTCCCACGGCGGCGACATCGTGGCCGACACCCAGGCGGCGGGCTCCTGGGACGACAGCGAGTCACCCATCGCGATCTCGAGCAAAGACCCGATGTGGGGCAAGCGCGACGCGCCGGTGACGGTCGTCGTCTACAGCGACTTCCAGTGCCCGTATTGCTCGCGCGTCGAGCCGACGCTCCAGCAAGTGCGCGACACGTACGGACCGGACAAGGTCCGCATGATCTGGAAGAACAACCCGCTCCCGTTCCACCCGAACGCGAAGCCTGCGGCCGAGGCGGCGCAGGGCGTCTTCGCGCATGGCGGGCAACGACGCGTTCTGGAAGTTTCACGACGCGGCGTTCAAAAACCAGAGCGCTCTCTCGGACGACAGCTACGCGAAGTGGGCGCAGGAGGCCGGCGTCAAGGACATGGCCGCGTTCAAGGCCGGCCTCGCGAGCCACAAATGGGCCGACAAGGTCGACAAAGACCTGAATGACGGCAAGGCCGCTGGCGTCCAGGGGACGCCGTCCTTCTTCGTCAACGGCGTCTTCATCAACGGAGCCCAGCCGTTCGACAACTTCAAGAAGACGATCGACCAGGAGCTCGAAAAGGCGCAAGCCGAAGATCGCGGCGGGTACGCCGAAAGCGCGCGTCTACGTCGAGATGCGACCAAGGACAACAAGAAGAACGCCCCGCCACCAGCGAAGGAAGAGGAAGAGAAAGGAAGACACCAGCACGGTCTTCCGGGTTCCTGTCGGGAGCAGCCCAGCGCTCGGTAGCCCGAACGCGCTCGTCGACCATGATCGAGTTCAGCGACTTCCAGTGCCCCTTCTGCAGGCGCGTCGAGCCGACGCTCAAGGGTCTCCGCGACAAGTACGGCGACAAGGTCCGACTCGTCTGGAAGAACGAGCCGCTTCCCTTCCACCCGCGCGCCGAGCCGGCGGCGGAGGCAGCCCTCGAGGTTCGTGCCGAGAAGGGCGACAAGGGCTTCTGGGACGCGCACGACAAGCTCTTCGACGAACCAGAAGGACCTCTCGGACGAGGTCGATCGTGAAGGCCGCGGGCGAGGTCGGCGCGAGCACCGACAAGGTGAAGAAGGCGATCAGCGACCACACTCACAAGAAGGAAATCGACGCGGACCAGGACGTCGCCGAGGACTTCCAGGCGAACGGCACGCCGCACTTCTTCATCAACGGCCGGCGGCTGGTCGGCGCGCAGCCTCAGGAGAAGTTCGAGAAGATCATCGACGAAGAGATCAAGAAGGCGCAGGACGCTCATCGCCAAAGGGACCAAGCCGACGCGAAGTCTACGAGGCGCTGACGAAGGACGGGCAAAGGCCCGCCGGACCCGGAAAAGAAGGACGTACCGAAGTCGCTTCCGGCCAACGACCCGGCCCGCGGCAACGGCAACGCCAAGGTCGTCATCCACGAGTGGAGCGACTTCCAATGCCCGTTCTGCGGGCGCGTGGAGCCTACGGTCGCGCAGATGATGAAAGAGTACGGCGACAAGGTGAAGTTCGTTTGGCACGATCTGCCGCTGCCGATGCACCCCGACGCGCCGCTCGCGTCGCAAGCGGGCCGCGAAGCCTTCAAGCAGAAGGGCCCGAGCGCCTTCTGGTCGATGCACGACAAGATGTTCGCCAATCAGCAGAAGATAAAGAGGGACGACCTCGACGGGTACGCCAAGGAGCTGAACCTCGACATGGACAAGTGGAAGGCCGCACTCGACGGGAGCACGCACACGTCCGAGATCGAGGCCGACAAGAAGGCCGGCGAACGACGACGGCATCAGCGGTACCCCCGCGTTCCTCGTCGTGCCCGGCAACGCTGCGCAGGGCTACTACATCAGCGGCGCTCAGAGTTATGCGAAGTTCCGCAAGCTCATCGAGCGTGCGCTGGCAGACGCCAAGTGACGCGCAGCCCACGATGAGGCAAAGAGAGCCCCTCCCCCGCTGCCTGGGGGGAGGGGCTCTCGCTTTTGGTGATTCACGATGGAAATGAAGTCATTTGGCTCACTGGCGCTCGTCCTCTCGTCCGTGTCCTCGTGCGGCGGGCTGTCACCGCGCGCAGCCCCTCCGTCGACGGCTGCGGCGTCGATGACTTCCAGCACCCCTTCCGAGGCCGCAGCGGACGACGAGAACGAGGGTGTGCCCGCGGCAACGGGCCATCCGACTCTGGGGAATCGTGCAGCGCTCGTCACCATCGTCGAGTTCGCCGATTTCGAATGCCCGTATTGCGCCCAAGCCGAGGCAAGCCTCGCGCGCGTGCGCCGCACGTACGGGGCCGACATGGTTCGAATCGTCTGGAAGAACTTGCCGCTCCCTTTCCACGTGAACGCCATGCCCGCGGCGGAGGCGGCGATGGGCGTCTTCGCTACCAAGGGAAACGACGCCTTTTGGCGTTTTCACGACGCTGCGCTGGAGGGCGTCGGGCCGCTCGGTGCGACGCGCCAGGCGGCCGCCGGCGGGGAGGACATCGCGACCCTGGCGTACTCGAAGTGGGCCAAGGACGCCGGGGTGCAGGACGCCGGCGCCTTCAGGAGCGGCCTCGCCGCCGGCAGATGGGCGGAAGCCGTGACGCGCGATCAGCGCGAAGCCAGCGCGCTCGGCGTCGTCGGAACGCCCTCGTTCTTCGTGAACGGCACCCGCGTCGTCGGCGCGCAACCCTTCGAGACGTTCCAGACGTTGATCGATGGCCAGATTCGCGCTGCGAAGTCGAAGCTCGCGGCCGGCACGCCGGCCGATCGCTTGTACGCGGTGCTCTCACGCGAGAACGTCGCCCACGACAAGAAAGCCGAGGACGACGACGAGGACGGCGGCGGAGCGGACACGAAGACCGTGTATTGGGTCCCTGTCGGCAAGAGCCCGTCGCGCGGTTCGAGCGAAGCGCTCGTCACCATCGTCGAATTCGCCGACTACGAATGCCCGTTTTGCTCTCGCGCCGAAGGCACGGTCAAAGCGCTGAGCGACGAGTACGGCGACAAGCTGCGTATCGTCTTCAAGGACGCGCCGCTGCCCTTTCACCCGCGCGCGGAGCCCGCGGCGCAGGCCGCCCTCGAAGTCCGCACCGAAAAGGGCGACGCGGCGTTCTGGGCGATGCACGACGCGCTGCTCGACAATCAGCAGTCGCTCGACGACCGCACGCTCACCGAGCTCGCGGCACGTCAGCGGGGCACGCGCCGAGGCCGTAGGAAAGGCCATCGCAAAGCACTCCCACGCGAAGGCCATCGACGATGACCTCGCGCTCGCCGACGATTTCGCAGGCCAGCGGCACGCCGCATTTCTTCATCAACGGACGGAGGCTCGTCGGCGCGCAGTCCAAGGAGAAATTCGAGGCGGTCATCGACGAGGAGGCGGCGCGGGCGCGGGCGCTGCTCGCCGGCGGCACGAAGCCGGCCGCCCTTTACGAGGCGCTCGTCGCCGACGGCGTTCGCCCTCCCGAGCCGGAGAAGAAAGCCATTGCGAGCGCCGCGCTCCTGTCGGGCCGGCCCGCGCGCGGCAACGGCGCGGCCCACGTGATCATCCACGAGTGGAGCGACTTCGAGTGCCCCTTCTGCGCCCGGGCCGAGACTACGCTCGAGCGGGTGTTGAGACAGTACCCGGACGACGTCAAGCTCGTGTGGCATGACCTGCCGCTCCCCATGCATGCCTTCGCGCCCCTCGCGGCGCAGGCCGCGCGCGAGGCGTTGCGCCAAAAAGGGTCGGGGGCCTTCTGGTCGATTCACGACCAAATGCTGCACCACCAAACGGAGCTCGGTCGCGAGGCGCTCGACGACTACGCTCGCAACCTGGGGCTGGACATGCTGAGTTGGAAGGCGGCGCTCGATGGCGAGACGCCCTCGGTCGAAATGGAGTCCGACCGCAAGGCGGCCTCCGAGCTGGGGATCTCTGGCACGCCGGCCTTCGTCATCGTGCCCAAAGGAGCAGCGAGCGGCTACTTCGTCAGCGGCTCCCAAGGATACGCGAAATTCCGCAAGCTCATCGAGCGCGCGCTCGCCGAAGCCAAATGAAGCGCGTCGCAGCGGTCGCCGCCGGAGCGCTCGCCGCGGCATGCATGGGGGCCAACGCGGGCGCGGTCGAACGAGAGCATCACCTCGGGCTCGACGCCGGAGGCGCGGTCCTCGTCGTGAAGGACAAGAGCTCCGCGGACGCTGGCGGGGGCGCAGGCGCACACTGGACGTACGGCCTGAGCGATGCATTCAACCTAATGGCCGAGGGGGCATGGTCGCTCGTGGCCCTCGACGAGTCCGTGAAGGGCCCGACCACGCCGAGGACGCGCCCGACGAGCGTGACGAACATCGACTTAGGCGTCGGCTACGTGCTGGACGTCCTTCGGTGGGTCCCGTACGCGGGCCTGTTGGTGGGCGGCTACGCGTTCGCGGGCGGCACGATGAAGGCCGCGCGCCTCCTTCCGGGCGCCGCCCTCGCGGTCGGCCTCGACTACCGGCTCGGGCGAAGCTGGGCCGCGGGCCTCGCCGTGCGCCAGCACGTCGTCACCGACGCCTCGACCTACCCGAGCTTCACCCAGGTGCTCGCGCGGTTCGAGTACACCTGGGGTTGGTGACGAGCTGCGCTCGCTTCACGCGGATTTCGCGCGATCGCGATCACTTGTTCGTAATGAGATCATTGACGCTCGGCGCGATCTCGATCGTGACGTCCTTGAACTCGTCGTGTCCGCCAGGGCTATGGTTCTGGAACGCAATCGGGCCCGTTTTGCCCGCCGTCGGATCGCTGAATCGCAGCACCTCTACGCTCTTGCAGGGTGCCGCACCGGTGAGCGTGCAGCAGGCCATCCGCGCGACTCCGGTCGCGACGTGGGTCAAGATCTCGCACTGACTCCACGCCGTGCGGCTCAGTCCGGCGGGAGTCGCGGTGAAGTACGCCGTGCCCGCCCCTGGTTTGCCGGGACGGTAGTCCCAGAAATAGCCATTGGGGACTCCGAACTGAAGAGCCCCGAGCGCGTCGTTCGGCGGTGGACGGGCGCCCCAAACGAGGGCGCTCGCGTAATGGTCGTCCCCCAGCGTGAACGGAAGCTGCCGCACCGCGAAAAGAAGCCGGTAGTCGCCATAGTCACCCTTGGTGACGAGAGTCCCCCGGACCGTTCCCACGCAATGCAACGCGGCGTCTTGCACGTCCCATGTGCCGGGGACGTTGCCCAGACCCGTTCCCGAGGACTGGAGCCACCCGTCGAGCGTCTTCCCGTCGAAGAGCAACGCGACATTCTCGCCCGGGGCCGCAAGAAGAACCCAATCGCCGGTCTCGGCCGCCGTCTTCGGGTGGTAGACGGCCGTCGCGTAGCCGGTCGCGGTGACCACCAGCGAAAGCGGTCCAATGCCCTGAATGTGAAACGTGCCGTCCGCGCCCGAGGTGACACAGGTCGCGGTGCTGCCCTGGAGGCAAACCTGGGCTCCCGGAATGAGCGCCCAGACCTTGTTGACGATCGTTCCGGAGATGTCCACGGCGACTGGCGGGCCGACGGTACCCGCGTCGACCGGGGGCGTGGAGCCGCCGTCGGCGGGCGTCGTGCCGCCGTCGGGGCCGCCGCCAAGGGCATCGACTGGCGCGCCGCCCTCGTCCGTTACGACGCCCGCGTCGGGGACTGAGACGATGCCGACGTCCTGACCCTCGGCGCTCGAATCTTGCGCACCCGGCGAGGCTCCATCGGCGGTCGACGAGGCAGGACGGCTGCCCGAATCGGCGGCGCCAGAGGCGTCGAGCGGCGCACCGGGACCCGTCGATGAGCTGTCGGAACAGGCGCCCACGAGCGCCGCGAGGAAAAGACAGCCAACCGGAAGGAGGCGCGCAGTCATGAACCATAGGATGGCTCGCGGGAGGAAACGGCCCACGAAAAGGCCGCGTCGCGACGGATGCCGACACTCGACGATCTCCAGCTCGAAATTCCATTGCGGTCGAATTTTCGAAGGCTCTTCCGGCCGCCACCGTAGACGACTCGCCACTCGAAGCGCGGCACACGCCGCGTTTCGCGAAAAGCGCGCTATCTTCGGACGCCTAGCGCATGCGCGAACACGCACAGCCAGCCTTCTTCCAACTTCTGGCGGCAGCCGCACTGGCGTGCCTCGGCTGCAGCGATGCGACCGGCAGCATCCAAGGCGGCCAATATCTGCTTGCCTCCGACGCGGGCTCGAGCGCCGCGACGGGCGACGGCGGCCCGTCGTGGCAAGACCTCTACACGTCGTATTTTGGACCGACGGCGAGCACGAGCTGCGGAGGCTCTGCGTGCCATGGGACGGGCGGCGCCGGGTCGGGCTTTTGGACCTGCGGCGCGACCGCCACGACTTGCTGGGAAGGGATCACGACGTTTTACGTCCCGAAGGGGGGGGCGACGGACGGGACGACCACGGGCCTCTACATGTCATTGCGCAAGGACGGCTGCACCGCGGCCGCGACGAGCTGCAACATGCCTCTGACGTCGGCGTCCGTGTTCAGCGCCGCCGACCTCGCGCGCATCACGGCCTGGATACAGGCGGGCGCGCCGAACAACTGAGCCGCAGAGATCGGGCGAGGTCATTGGCCGCGAGCGCGGCGACTATTTGTCGAGGCCGAAGCCGTCGTGCAGCGCGCGCACGGCGAGCTCGGTGTACTTCGCGGCGACGAGGCAGCTGACCTTGATCTCGCTGGTCGAGATGGCCTGGATGTTGATCCCCTCGTCGGCGAGGATGCGGAACATCTTCGCGGCGATGCCCGCGTGCGAGCGCATGCCGAGGCCGACGATCGAGACCTTGACGACGTCCTCGTCGTAGCGGACCTCGCGCGCGCCGAGGCTCTTGCGCGATCTCCTCGATCGAACGGCTTCGCGCGCGCGAGATCGGTCTTGGCGACGGTGAAGGTGACGGCCGCGCGCGGCTCGGCGCTCGGTCGTCACGTTCTGGATGATCATGTCGACGGAGATGTTCTTCTCGGCGATCGCGCTCGAAGAGCTCGGCCACGACGCCCGGGCTTGTCGTCGACGCCGACGACGTGCACGCGCGCCTCGCCCTTGTCGTAGGCGACGCCGGCTGACGACCACGTCCTCGAGCGTCTTGTCTTCGCTGGTCACCCAGGTGCCCGCGTTCGTCGGTGAACGAGCTCCGCACGTGGACGGGACGCCGTACTTCATCGCGATCTCCACGCTGCGGATCTGCAGCACCTTCGCGCCGAGCGACGCGAGCTCGAGCATCTCTTCGTAGGAGATGCGGTCGATCTTCCGCGCCGACGGGCAGATGTTCGGGTCGGTCGTGTAGACGCCGTCGACGTCGGTGTAGATCTCGCACGCGTCGGCGCCGATCGCGGCGGCGACGGCGACCGCGCTCGTGTCGGAGCCGCCGCGCCCGAGGGTCGTGATGTTCCCTGCGCTCGTCGACGCCCTGAAAGCCGGCGACGACGGCGATCTCCCCGCGCTTCGACGGTCGCGAAGATCTTCGAGCCGTCGATGGTCTTGATGCGCGCCTTGGTGAACGCGCCGTCGGTCAGGATCTTCACCTGGTGACCGAGGAGCGAGCGCGCCTTGCCCCCCTCGCGCGTGGATGGCGATCGCGGTGAGCGCCGCGCGTCACCTGCTCGCCGGTCGCGGCGAGCGCGTCCATCTCGCGCGCGTCGGGCACCTTGCACGACCTCGTGCGCGAGCCCGAGCAGGCGGTTGGTCTCGCCGCTCATCGCGCTGACGATGACGACCACGTCGTGGCCGGCGCGCTGCGCTCGCGAGGGCGCGGCGCGCGACGTTGCGAATGCGGTCGACGGAGCCGACCGACGTGCCGCCGAACTTCTGGACGACGAGGGCCACGGTGACGGCGGGCCTTTAGACGCAGGCACACGAGACGTCAACCGGGGCGACTTGACGCGCGCGCCCCTCGCGGCGGTAGAGTCCTGCCAAAGCGGAGTCACGTGTCCTCTTACGCGGGGTATCTTCTCGAGACGTTCGTCACGCTCGGCGCCGTCTGCGCGCTCGCCGTCCTCGTCCTCTGGGGCGCGCGGAGGGCCGGAATCGCGCGGACGTCCGGCCCCGTGGCGCTTCGTGGCCACCTGCCGCTCGACGCGCGGCGCGCGATCTACCTGGTCAAGGTCGGGGATCAGGTCTTCGTCGCTGGGCGTGGGCGAGGGGGGGTTCACGAAGCTCGGCGAGATGGCGGCCTGCGAGCTGCCCGATGCCACGACGACGGCACGGACCAGTCGCTTCGGCGACGTCCTTTCGCGCCTCCTCGCGAAGCCGGCGGCCGGCGAGAGGCGAGACCCATGACGGCGCCGAACGCCGGGGTCGATGACTTGCTATCGCGCCCCCTCGTCCTCGTCGTCGCGCTCGCGATCGTGTCGCTGCTGCCGTTCGCCTTCATGACCGTCACGGCGTTCGTGAAGATCGCGACCGTGCTCCAGATCGTCCGGAGCGCGATCGGCGCGCAGAGCGTCCCTTCGAACACCGTCGTGATGGCGCTCGCGGCAGCGCTGACGCTCCTCGCGATGGCGCCCGTCGGCGACAAGATCGTCGCCGCGCGACGCCGCTCCTGTCCCCTTCGCCGCGCCCGGGACACGATAGCCCTCGTGCGAGGCGGCGTCGAGGCGGTGCGCGAGCCGCTGCGCGAATTTCTCGCGGCAACGCGAGCGAGGTCGAAAAACGCAGCGCTTCCTCGACGTGGCGCGACGGGCTCGCCAAAGCCCCGCGACCGGGCAAGACGCGGCGGCGGCGGTAAGCGGCGACGACCTGACGGTGCTCGTCCCCGCCTTCGTGGTGACCGAGCTGACCGAAGCGTTCGCGATCGGCTTTCTGATTTACCTTCCGTTCCTAGTCATCGACCTGGTCGTCTCGAACGTGCTGCTCGCGCTCGGAATGCAGATGATGAGCCCGACGCAGGTGAGCCTGCCGTTCAAGCTGCTCCTGTTCGTCGCGATCGACGGTTGGGGCCTCCTCGCGCGTTCCCTGGTCGCCGGGTATCGGTGACCGGCGTTCGATCCAACAGCACGCGCCGCAGACGACGCCGCGGCCGCGCCGTCGTGAAGGCTTGACTTCGAGGGGCCGGGGCGTATGGTGCGCGCCCGTTGCCGGGCCGCTTGCTGCCCACTGGGCGTCTTGGCAACACGCCGTCGGGGCAATAGCTCAGCTGGGAGAGCGCCGCGTTCGCAATGCGGAGGTCAGGGGTTCGATCCCCCTTTGCTCCACTCGTTGGCAGGGAATCTGGCTGCGGCGTGACGGGGGGAGTGGCAGAATCCGAAACCGATCCTAAACCTCCGGCGGTCAGATCGGGAGGGCGGCAAGATCGCCGATCGAGCGACCGCCAGCGAGAGGGGCCGTCGAGGCGGGGAGGCGAAGACGCGGCGGGTGCGCCCGATCGACTCCCTGGGACTATCGAGCCTCGTCGAGGGGACATCGTTCGGCCCGTACCGCGCTGCCGCGGAGGAGTTCGTAGAGCACCACCTCGTGTGCCTCGCCACGCAGGCAGGGGGCGAGCTGGGACCTGCGCCGTCAACGACGGTCTCGAGCGCGGGCCTTCAGCTCGCCGCGTCCAGGTGGGCCTTCGATCGCGGTGCCGAGGCGAGTGACCTCGCGCTCGGCGGCGAGCCTGCGCCGGCTCCGTGACCATTGCGGAGGGCATCAGCGTGCCTCCAACGTGCGCAAAGGCGGCTCTCATCCCTGGGCGCGCCCATGCGCCTCCTTTGCCGCGTCGGACATCCCGAGCGGCGCACCAGGGGTCGCGGACGCGCCTGAGGACATCCTGAGGAACCGCTGTACCATTCAGCGCATGCGACGGTTGACGCGACCGTTGATTGTGGGGCTGGCCCTGGTGTCTGCGTGCGGTGCTTCGGTGAGTGGCACCGGTGTGGACGCCTCGAAGCGTCTTGTCGTTCTGTCCACCAGCGAGCAGCAGTCGCTGTGCGATTGGCTTGCCCAACGCGAGGGCGGATACGGCCACTCGGTCTCGTGTGAGGCCTCGGGCGTCCCCCTCGAGTCCTCGCACGACCAAGCGGCGTGCGTCGCGGACGCCTCGCTTCAGGCGACCCGGTTCCCGAACTGCCCGACAACCGTCGGCCAATGGCAGGGCTGCGCAACGTGGTTTCTTGCCAATTGGTGCTCGGCGGCGCCCACGACGCGTCCCTCCGAGTGCGATACCTTTCAGGCCCAGTGCTTTTAGGTCGGGGCGAACATAGGGCGACGTACGATCACTCTGCCAACATGGGCTCTCCGGCGAGCCGCTGACGGTTGGCTGCCCGAGTAGCTCGGTCAGGCGTGCGCCGCCCGGTTGCTCGCCGGCCGCCTCTTCGCGCTCCACAGCAACGCCGCGCGCAATCCGCCGGGGCGGATGCCTACCCGCGGCCAGCAGCGGTTACTAATGCCTCAACGTCGTCCATTGCTCAAAGCATTCTTCGGAATGCGGACAGGTGATCCCATGCGACTTGGTGCCGCGGTCTTCTCGTGCGGGTTCGTGATTGGTTGCGGCGGCTCGGCAGCGTCGAGCCCGGAATGCGGGCGTTCAGACGCCGGGCACGACCGGTGGGGCCTCCGTGGACTCGGGGGGCGGCCAAAGCGCCGATGTTGCCGTCGGCGCCGCCGTTGAAGGGGGCCGGGCACCTGCACCGCGGACTGGTGCATCCAACCAGCGCCTCCGAACGCCGTCGCTCAGCAACATTTGGGGAAGCAGCGCCAGCGACATCTGGGTGAGCGGCGATGGCGGCACGCTCCTTCATTGGAATAGCACGACCTGGACGTCATCGACCCACGGCACGGCCAACCTGAAGGGGATTTGGGGGTCGAGCGCCACCGACATCTGGGTGGCCGGCGATTCTCGGCAAGCTGCTGCATTTCGACGGCACCGCGTGGTCGACGACGACGACCAGCACGACGGCGCCGCTGAGCTCCGTCAGCGGCACCGGACCGAAGGACGCCTGGGTCGTCGGCGACGCCGGCATCGTGATGCATTGGGACGGCACGGCGTGGCGAACGATCACCATTTCGAGTGGCAGCGGCGCCGCCCTGGCCGATGCGGGGACGAGCGGTTCCAGCGCGACCGATGCGGCGACAAGCGACGCCGGAGGCAACGGAGCGATCACCACCAACGTCGCGTGGGTGTGGGCTGCCGCCGCGAACGACGTCTGGATCGCGGGCGACGCGGGCTTCATCGCGCACTACGACGGCTCGACGTGGACGGTGTCGGCGAGCGGGACCACGCAAAAGATCAAGGGCCTCTGGGGAAATGGGCCGAACGACGTGTGGGCGGCCGGAAAGTACGACCTCATCTCGATGGTCCCGACGCTCTTGCATTGGAACGGAACGGCGTGGTCGCCCGCAACAGTCAGCACGACCGTGAAACTGACCGGCGTTCGAGGCAAGGCGACGAACGACGTCTGGGTGACGGGCGACATCGGGAACATGTTCCACTACGATGGAACCGCCTGGAACAGCTCGCCGAGCGGCGCGCCCAAACGCGCTCTCCGACGTCTGGCCCGTCAAGGGGGGAGGCTCCACGGACGTTTGGGCCGTGGGCGACCTGGGTACCATCTTGCGCCATCGCTGACGGACCGAATCTGGGTGGGGGGGTCGACGGCGCGCCGGACCCTAGGCGTCCGGTCGAGTCCTCGGGCCGTTCGGGCGCGAAGCCGGCGGAGAGGTGCGCCGTTGTGGTGCGCGCAGGCCTCAGGTTTCGCGCCGCGCAGCTCTCCGCGCTTCGTTGTATGCTCGAACGAATCCGATTGTTCGCGAGCCATCTCGAGTGCAAGCGCGGCCTGGGCGTTCGGAGCCCATGAGGGAACGCGTCGCCCGTGCCACAGGCCACTCCGGCGCGTCCTCAACCGGATTCGAGGGGACGCGAGCGGCCTAGCCGACTCGGCAGCCAACGAGCCACAGGGAGGAAACCATGGACGACGTGCGCGACGAATTCGACTCTGCGGCGATGCCCCGCCGCGGATTCGTCAAGACACTGGCGATGCGCTCAGCGGCCGGCGCTCTCCTCGCGAGTGGTTGTTCGAGACCGAGCGCGGCGCTCGACAGCAAGCCCGCGGCATCGACGGCTCCCATCTTGTGGAAAACCACGTCGCACGATCCGACGGTCGCGACCGACTACGAGCCTTTCCTGAGGTTCTGCGCCAATGTCACCGAGCTATCTGACGGACTGCTGACGATGGAGCCGCACGGGCCCGGCGACATCGCCCCGGTGAGCGGGATGTTCGACGCGCTCAAAGCCGGCAGGCTCGATCTGATCAGGGTGTTTCCGACCTTCGCGAATTTCATTCCGGGCACGAGCTTTCTGACGTCGTATCCCCTGGGGCTGGACCGACCGGACCAATGGGAGACCTGGTACTACGGTCTCGGTGGGCTGGAGCTCGCGCGAAAAATCTTCGAGCCCCACGGCGTCTATTTCGTGGGCCCCATTCAGTACGATCTGAACATCGTTCATTCGCGAAAACCGATCCGCTCCTTCGAGGACTTTGCGGGGCTCAAGCTGCGAATGCCCGGAGGCCTCATTGCCGAGGTGTTCGAGGCGGCGGGCTCGAAGACCGTATTGCTGAGCGGCGACCAAGTGTACCCGGCATTGAAGAACGGCGCGATCGATGCGGCCGACTTCGCAGGCCCCGCGACGAATTTCAACTTGGGCTTCGCGAGCGCCGCGAAGTACATCGTCATTGGGCCACCATCGACGCCGTGCATCCATCAGCCGGTCGATCTTCACTGCGTCCTCGTCAATCAGGAGCGATGGAACGCGCTGCCGAAGCACCTGCAGCTCGTGGTCGAATACGCCACGCGACGGTTTTCGTGGGATCAATACGCTTATGTCCAGAAGCAGAACATCCTCGCCTGGCAGAAGTACCGCGACGCGGGCGTGGAGACGATCCGCTTGTCGAATGCCGACGTGGACAAATTTCGTCGCGTCGCGATCCCGTTGTGGTCCAAGTACGCACAAGCCAGCCCGCTCGCTCGCGAGGCCTTCGCGAGCCAGCTCGAGTACATGAAGAACCCGGCGGTCGGCTACCTGACCGACGCGATGCTCGTCGACGCGAAAGGCGCTCGGCTCGTACTCTGACCTCAGGGCCCTGAACGGCTCTGCGGCCTTCGGCCGTGGAGCGGACCCCCTCCCTCCGTAGCTCCATGCCCTTCATCCCGATAGCGAAGCCCTTCCCTCCGTAGCTCCTGCCCTTCGAGCCGCGGCTCCGTCGCCGCATCCCACGGCGCGCAGCCCTTCGAGCTGCCAGCGCCATCGCCTCGAGCCGAACGTTCCTCGCCTGCACCACGGGTGCCAAACCCGCTCACCCTGAGCGCGAAGCCTTTCACGTGGCAGCTCGACGCCTCGAGCCGCAGGTGGGACTCGCTTCAGCAAAGCGGCGACGACGGCAGAGCCAGTAGGTCCCGTGTCTCGGACGATGGCGGCAACCGCCGCGCCGGTTCGATCGACGGCTTCGTCCATCGCGCGCACGTGCGCGACATCGGTCGGTTGAATGATCAGACAGCATCGACCCGGAGTCGAAGGCCGCAGGCGACGACGAGCCTCTCGATATCGTCGCCGTCGCCAGTCACGATCCGGGCGCGGTGGTTTATTGCCAGAATGACGACGGATGCATCGACCACGTCTGAAGCCCGGGTCATACCGAGGAGGCGCCCCGCAGCGTGCGCCGTCGCTTCGTCGAGTGGGACCACGATGCAGCCGCGCAGGAAGCGGCGAAGTTGGACCTGCCGCGCGGTCCGGCTCACTTGTGCCACGACGGCGGCCGGGCCCCACGCAACTATTCCGCTCTCGAGAAGTGCTTTGTGATCGCTCCAAACGCGTCGGTCGTTGCGGTCGGCCGCAATGAGCACCGCGGCGTCGTAGACGACCTCGCTCAAGCGGAGCGCCGCGTCCGAGTTCGACGACGCACACCGGTCGCTTGCAGGCGGCGACGGGCCTCGTTCATCTCCTCTTCCGTCAAGCGCCCGTGCTGCGTCTCCCACTCCTCGACGGCCGCGAGCCCGTCTTGACAACGAGGGGCGCGACGAGCCGCGTTCGTCATCCACGCCGAGATGCTCTTCCCTTGAGCGGCAGCGGCAGCCACTACTTGTCCGTGTACTTCGGGATCAACCGTGATCGCGAGTTTGGGCGAGGGATTTCCGCGCGGCATGCAAGTGTCCTACTACTGGAGGAGACACCGCGCCACCCATCGCCGGCACCGGGGCGCAAGGCCTGGCTCGTCGTCGAATGCCTTGCGACGCCGTTCGGGGTCGGTCGTTACATGCTGGCATTCTCCGAGCCCCCCGTCACGTGGATTGCGAACCGTGTCGAGACGATCTCATGGAAGATAGTAAGCGCCTCCAAGGCTTGCCCGCGCGCGTCGTGGTCGGTTTCAGGGTTGAAGTGCAGCGTCCGGTGCCTCACGTCGCGGAGCGCCCGAAAGTTTTCCGCCGCTTGCGGCAGCGGCACACCCCAGGTCGTCAATGTGTCGATGGCGACATTCCAGTCTTGGAGCGACGATTTGCCATGAACCCGTTTGTACTCTGCCGTCTTCTGGAAGTCGTCGCGAAGCAGCAAGACAAGGTGGTCGAGAATACGTTCGCCCAGTGCGCACGTGGCGGTCAGTGCGCGGTAGTACGCTCCCATTATGAATGCGTCCCGCGCCTGACGCAGAAACGCGTTGTGGAAGGCAACGACCGTGCGGCCCCATTCCGCGCCTATCCCCATGAACCAGACGTTGGCCGTCATGTCGAACTGCATTGCAATTACGCGGTAGCGCCTCATTGAGGTCAAGAAGTACGCATGAAGTCGCGGGTGGCATTCGGATCAAAACTGCGCTCTCTCCGCTACCGAGCGTTCGAGCCGCCGGAGCGGGGCCGGGACTGGAATAACGAGGTCGTGGTGGTCGCGAGTGACGGCCTCGCCGAAGCGGTCGAGACGACTCAAGACGAGCGCGGCGTCGCTGGTGCCGTCGAGGTATTGGCGTAGGTCGGCTGCGACGACCGCACGCTCGGAAATGCCGCTGGCTGCGCAATGCTTGGTCAGACGGTCCCGAAGCCGGACGGTCAGACAGGTGCAAATCCGCTGGCGTCGCGCTCTCGGCGCGCATGGCGTGCTCAGACATGGCTGTCCCCTGGTAGGGGCCTGCCCCGGCCGGACATCGACCGGGGCGCGACACGCCGCGGACTCGCGGTTTTCTCGCCTCACTGCCAGCGCGGCTCATCGAGCGGCGTAAAGATGGCGCGCCGGCTGCAAAGCTGCGACCGTGAGCCTCATGCCCAAGGCAATGAATCCGAGCCGTTTCATCGGCTGGCTTTACGATCACAGCGGCCAGCAGGTCGAAGTGGAGCTCGTGAACGGCAAGACGTACCGCGGCGAGCTGTCCATTTACGACGAGGACTCGGATCACGTCCGCCTCAAGAACGATTCGACCGAAGCTTTCCCGCTCGGAGCGATCGTTCGAGTGAAGCCTCTCGCGAAGTAGGCGCAGCGTCGCAAGGCCCCATTCGTTAGGGCAAGATCAGTTTGCGCCCCGGTATGGCATGGGTCACCAGCAGCGCCGCGTCGGCGGGCGAACCGGGCGCGTGCAGCGACGTAGCCGCGAGGTCGAAGACGAGACCCCAGGTGAGCGCGTCATCCGCCCCCGTGACGAGCTCCGTCGCACGGCAGCTCCCGGCGCGGGCGTGCACGGCCTCGCTGCCGAGCGTCATGTCGGGGCCGGCGAGGCCCTTCACGATCCGGCGCGCCCTGCCCCCGCCGGCCGGCCAGACGTCGATGGCCGCATCCTTCGCGATCCATGCGACGGTGGCGCAGTCGGCGACGCTCGTCGCGAACGACAGCGCGATGCGCTGCGTCGTGCCGTCGCGGGCCTCGGTCTTGACGCCAGCCCCCGTGGCCCCGGCGCGCTGCAACGCGGCGACCACCGCGACCACCTGAGAGGGCTTCGCGTTCCGCATCGCGACGAAATCGACGGCGCGGCCCGCGATCCCTGGGCGATCTTTCGCGAGCACCGCCACCTTGTCGGCCAGGCCGAGCTCCCGGGACGGCACGCGGTCGGTGCCGACGGACACGTTCGAGGAGTCCACGAGGATGTCCGGCGCCCGCGCGGGCTCCGGCGGCGCGGGCGGAGGCGGAGACGGCGATGCGCTGTCCTCTGCGTGGCTCGTCGGGAGCGGGGCGGCGGCCTGATCGTCACACGCGGCGAGCGGGAAGACGGCGACGGCGGCGAGAAACGCCGCGGGAAATGTGGGGCGAAACAGTCCGGCGGGACGCGAGCTCATCGCGGGGGCATACTCGCCCGAACAGCGCGTGGACCGCAATCGAGTCGCCGGGGCCCGGCGCGTCTTGCCCGGCAGCGTCCGGCGCTCTTGCGCCGAGAAGCGCGGGCTTCTGCACTCGCACGGCGCGAATCCGGTACGCTGGAGAGTGCGCGCATGACGGACGTGGCTGCCCGGTCCGAAATACCATCACTCGCCGGCGCCCTGATCTCGGGAAAGTACCGTGTCCTCCGGAGCATCGGCAGCGGCGGCATGGGAACGGTCTGGGAAGGCGTGCACACGACCCTCGGCACGCGCGTCGCCATCAAGTTCATCCGTCCTCGCTTTGCCGACCAGGCCGAAGCGCGTGCTCGGTTCGAGATCGAGGCGCGCGCGGCCGCCAGGTTGCGGACGAAGCACGCCGTGCACGTCTACGACTACGGCGTCAGCCCGGACGGACTGCCGTACATCGTCATGGAGTTCCTCGAGGGAGAGTCGCTTTCGGACGCCATCCTCGCGCGCGGACCGCTGCCGGCGAACGAGGTCGCGCTCGTCATCGGGCAGGCGGCGCGCGCTCTCTCCATGGCGCACGCCGCGGGGATCGTCCACCGCGACCTAAAGCCGGACAACATCTTTCTGGCCCGCTCGGCCGACGCGATCGAAGGTTTGGCGTACGTCGTCAAGCTGGTCGATTTCGGGATCGCGAAGATGTTCGAAGAGGCCCCGGAGCCCGGCGGGGCGCCGCGCGCCATGGGCGGGCCGACGCGAGAGGGGACGGTCATCGGGACGCCGAACTTCATGGCGCCCGAGCAGCTCGTCGGCGGCGGCGCGCCAGGGCCGCTCACGGATCTGTGGTCGCTCGGTGCATGCACCTTCGCCGCGATGACGGGCCGGCTGCCGTTCGAGGGCGACGTGCTCGGCGACATCGTCCTCAGGGTGTGCGTCGCGCCGGTGCCGACACCCTCCAAAGTGTGGCCGGACGTGCCACCGGGATTCGATGCGTGGTTCGCTCGAGCCTGCTCGCGCGCTCCGAGCAAGCGCTTTCAATCCGCCGAAGAGCTCGCGCAGGCGCTCGCCGGGGTGTGCGGGCTCGCGCGCGTCCGCGTGGCGACGCTCGAAGAGGATCAAGTGCAGTACGTCCTCCGCGCGCGGACGGACCCGTTCGACGCCGACGACGCGCGAACGCCGCCCAGCATGTCGCCGCGGACCGCGCTCCTTGCGGGGCTCGTCCTCGGCATCGCGATGATGGTGGGGGTGCTCGGCTTTCTCGCTTGGCACGAGCGCGCAACGCCCGCCCCCTCCGGGCCCGTGCCTCCGCTCACGAGCGCCGGCGGCGCGACGACGGGTGCGCGATGAGCGGCCGACGGAGCGCCGCTCTCGCCGGGCTCGCAGCCTGCTCCACGCTCGCGCTGCTCTCGACCACGACCGGCCGTGCGTCCGATCACCTCGACGGTCCGCGCGCGACAGCTGACCCGCAAGCCGACATCGCCGACGTCTTTGCCTTCACGAGCCCCAATCAGCCGGAGCGCCTCGTTCTTGCGATGACCATCACGCCCTTTGCCTCCGCCGCGTCGAGGTTCTCGTCCGAAGTGGACTACGTCTTTCGCGTTCGTCGCGTGACGGCAGTGCAGCCCCTCGCGCTCGACACGACCGCGCTCGACGTGATCTGCGGCTTCGACGACGGGAGCATTCAGCGGGCGGACTGCTCCGCGCCAGGGGGGCGGCACGCGACCGTGCTGGTCGGCGACCTGAGCGGCGGGAGCGCGCAGGCGACGATGCCACTCTTTGCCGGACTGCGATCCGATCCGTCGTTTTTCGATCGCCAAGGCGCGCTCGCCACGCTGGCGTCCGGGCGTACCCTGTTCACAGGTCAGAACGCGTTCGCCGGAGCCAGCGTGCTCGCCCTCGTCGTCGAGGTGGACGCGCTCGCCTTTGCCCCGCCGCCCGACCCGGATGCGGGCGTCGACGCGGCCGACGCCATGGCGGCGCCGGCCGCAATGCCCCTCATCGTCGCGGTCGCGGCCGAGACGGTCCGCCGCGGACCGTGACGGGACTTACGCGGCGGCGCGGCGGCGCAGCTGAACGCGCATCTCGTCGAAGCTCGGCGGGCACTTGCCGCGCGTGCGGCACAGGAGGAACGCGGCGTGATGCACCTCGGCGTCGTCCGGAGCGGCCAGCGAGCCGTCGAGCCGGTTTCGAATCCCACGCGAGCGCATAAGCCGCGTCGAGCTCGTCGCCCGCGAAGTAATCGAGATAAGCAGTCGCCTCTTCCAACGACACGTTCTGGAGGCTCTTGACCGTCGGCTTCCTCGTCATGCGACCTGCCCCTTCGCCGCCGCTCGTGAGCGGCAGTCCGACCTCGGTTCCCGAGTGTTTGCGCTCGAATGAGCGCATTCGTCTGAAGAGCGAATAGACGAGCGCGAGGGCCGCACCTGCGCTCCAGCCCCCGGGCGCCTCGCCGGCGTGTGCTGGGCGCGACCTGCGCTTCGCCAGCCCTAGGACGCCGTGATCGCCTGCGACCGCCCGCAGGCCGCGCGCGTGCGATCCGTAGGCCGAAAGGCTCCGGCGACCCTCCCGCCGGTTAGCCACCACAGCGCGTCGGATCTCGGTTTCGGGCATCTCCCTCGTCCGGGGGCCGTTCGACCGCCCGGCACTAAATAACCTAACCCCGGTTCGCGCCAAAACCAGCTCTTTCTTTTCACTCGTGGCTCTCCGCTCCAGACGACCTCGGGCGGAGGGCGAGCCAGCGAACCATCGCGCTTCCCGCGTGCTGCGCGTAGTCGATTCGCAACTGCCAGTCGACCTCGCTGCCGGGGATCGCGCCGCGAACCGCCAGCGGATCGGCGAAAAGGTAGCTCATGCCCGGCAGGAGCTGGTGCCGGAGCAGTAGCGCGAGCGACCGGCGCATTTGGCCAGTCAACGCGTCGAGCTCGGCCTGTGGCACACCGTCGCGACGCGCGGCGTCGAGCGTGGCGAGCCCTGCTTCGCCCCGGCTACCCGCGGGCGTCAGGCGCGGCGTCGGAAGGGGACCAACGCCGTACGCGCCCTCGGCGTCGAACGGCGTGTCGCCGGCCCCGTATTGAAGCTTCCGGCCGAACGCTTGCCATTGAAGGCAAAAACGAAGAGCGGCGCGGCTCGCTGCGCGGTCCCAGAGGTCGTCCATCGCTTGGCACGTCCAGTGCTCTTCACCCCAGTAGTAGCGGCTTCCGAAGAAGCTCCAGGCAGGGCCCACGAGGTGGGCGAGCGCCCTCTCCGCCGCGTCGAGGTCCCGTGGATCGGCCAGGAGCGCGTGGGCGCGGGACAGCGCAAGCGCCGCTTCGCCCGAGTAATAGAGGTACTGCACGTCGACGCGTCGGCCGGCGGCGCGATCGTACTCGTGCATGAATTCGCCGTCCGGCCGCTGCTGCGCGCGCAAGAAGGCCGTGAGCTCGGGGAGGAGGACGGCGTAGCCCGCGTCGAGCCCCGTGCGGGCGACCTCCACGAACGCGAGCACGGCGAGCGACGTTGAACCGAGATCGACGACCGGCTCATCGCCGACGCAGCGGTCCTCGCCGCAGCGCACGAGCGCGTGGTCACGCAGCTGACCGGCGGCCCGCAGGGCGGCGTACGCGACGTCGGGCTGCTTCGAGAGCGCGGCGATCTGTGCGACGAAGTACGTGGCCCCCGCGTGGCGCGGCCAGTCGTATCCGCCGAGCGTTCGGTTCGTCGGGGCGTCGACGAGGTAGCGGAACCGCCCTTCCCCATCCACGCCGCGAGCGAGGTAACGCCCGGCTTCGATGGCGGCCCGCTTCAGGTCCTCGTCGGTCATCGTTTCGGCCGCGATCGTGCGCTCGGCCGGAGCGCCAGGAAGGGACCGCGCCATCCGGACGCGACGGAGGCGGGCCCGCGCGAGGATCTCCGCCGCGCTGACCCCGAGGCGCTCCGACAGCCGCGCGAGCACTATGGGCACGTCTACCCCGGTGGTAAGCTGCAGCCTGGGAAAGCTCAGGCCCTTGTCGTAGGCTTGCTCGC
Source organism: uncultured delta proteobacterium (assembly GCA_963787925.1). Classification (GTDB taxonomy): domain Bacteria; phylum Myxococcota_A; class Polyangia; order Polyangiales; family Polyangiaceae; genus Palsa-1150. Next base: position 475,692 of record CAWBEN010000005.1, on the reverse strand, counting down.
TCAAGAGGTCGTCGGGGGTCACGTACGCGGTGCGGTCGCCGATGGTCGCGGAGAGCCCGTCTCTTCCGGCCACGAGGGACATCGCGAGCGCGGCCGGAGACCACGCGACGACCGGCCCTTCGGCGAGGATGGCCTCGTGGACGAGCGTCGCGGACGGGTGCGACGCGAGAGCGTCGTCGAGGCGCGGCGCCGGGTCTTCCGCGCGCGCTAGCACCGCGCGATCGACGAGCTTTCCTCCGCTCCACACGCTGGCGACGACCGCCCGTGGAACCGCGGCGTCGGCGTCGAGCGCATAACGGCGGTTCACGACGACGCACGCGAAGATCGTCGCGGCCGTCCACGCGACGAGGCACCGCGCGAGAGAGCCCGGGCTCATCGCGCGGCCCTCGGACCTCGGGCGAGCCAAACGAGCTCGACGGCTGGAAGCAACACCACGTACGGCACGACGAGCGCCCCCACGAGAGCCAAGATGACGGCCCCACCCTGCCCGACCGACCCGTAGACGCCGGCGAGCCAGCTGGCCGACACGGCGAGCGCCGTCACCGTGAGCAGCCCACACACAAGCGCCACCGCGGACGATACACGGGCCGCGCGGACGGACCACGACGCCCCGATTAGAAGGCCGAGGCCGGACGCGAGCTCCAGGCCGACGAGCGCTCCAGCCGGCACGTCGACGGGCCACCACCGAGCGGGCAGCGCGACAAAGACGCCGAAGGCAAGGAGCGCCCCGGCGAGGAGGTTGGCGGTGCCAAACACGATGGCTGCGCGGCGCGACAAGGCGAGAGCCGAGTTATCACGCTCGCGGCAAGACCGCGACGCGGTCGGCCTCGCGGCCCGCGTCAACGGGAACTGGAGCCCTACGTGGCTGACCTTCCGGCAGGGGCACGGGCGCTCTCACGGAAGCGAGATGAGAGGGACGCGCCCTACTCTACAGCTCCCTAACGAAGGCCACCCGATGAACGCCCGGGCCGTCGTAGTCGGCTTTTGCGAGGACCGAGCCCACCGGCTGCGTCCCGGGGTCGATTTCGAAGCCGACGCCTATATGGAACGCGATGGACAACGTGTTCGTGGGCGAGGTGACGCACCGCACGCGCCGCCGTCCCTCGGTTCGGCACGCGTCGAAGAAGCGCTCGTAGAGCGTCCGGCCGACACCTTGCCGCCGCGCTCCGGGCGCAACGCCGACAAAATGGATGTAGCCCTCGTCGGGGCGATCGGGAGAGAGAAAGCCGATCAAGAAACCGACGAGGTTCGGCCCGCTCTCCGCGACGAGGCTGGTGCTCGCGAAGTGCTGCAGCCACAGCCGCGGCACGAGGGCGGCCCGCTCGCGCGCCGCGGAGGGCTTGTCGAAGCCCGGCATCGTCCACCATTGCTGGAGTCCGTCAGCGATGGGACCGTAGTCGGGCTCGGACGCGCGTCGAATGATGGTCGTGCCCATGATGACCGTCCCGTACAACCTCCGCCGGAGCCAAGCACCCACGCTAGCACCGTGACGACGCCGGCCATCGGAGTCCCGCGAGAGCTTGCCAGCTCGGTCCGCACCGGGTCCAATCGCGGCTGACGCGCGCGCGGAGGTTTTTCCATGACCCAGAGCATTTACGATTTTCGAGTGAAGACCATCGACGGCACGCCGAAGAGCCTCGGCGAGTACAAGGGCAAGGCGCTGCTCATCGTCAACGTCGCATCGGCGTGCGGCCTCACGCCACAGTATCGCGGTCTCGAAGAGCTCCACGAGAGCTATGCCGGAAAGGGCTTCGCCGTGCTCGGCTTTCCCGCCAACGAATTCGGCTCTCAGGAGGCCGGCACGAACGACGAGATCAAAGAGTTTTGCACGACGAAATATGGCGTGAAGTTCGACATGTTCGCCAAGGTCAAGGTGAAGGGGCCGGGCATCGACCCGCTCTTCGACTACTTGACGAGCGACAAGACGAACCCTGGGTTCTCCGGCGAAATCAAATGGAACTTCAACAAATTCCTCATCGGCAAGGGGGGCGAGATCCTCGGGCGCTTCGAGCCCAAGGTCGAGCCGACGAGCGGTGAGGTGAAGCAAGCCATCGAGGCCGCCCTGAAGACATAGAGAACCGTCGGCCTTTCTCTGCGGCTGACGGCACCATCGACGACCGCAGGGGGCTATCGTCCAGCGGCGCCGCGGCGCGCTTCGAGGCAATCTCGCACGGAGTCGCCCCCGCTGGACGCCGGCTCGGTCGAGAGAATCGATTCGAGCGGCAAGGTCGACTCGTAGAGGAGCCGACCACCCGAGTGGTCGACCAGCCGGGCCTCCGGTGCCAGGGCGGCCGTCAGTGCGTCGGCTTGCCCCGCGAGAGTCCATGCGAGCACGTACCGGAAGCGGCGCAGGTCGAACGCCGGCAAAAAGGAGAGGCTGTCGGCGTCCATTCGCGCGAACGAATCTTCCCAGCGGTGCTCGCGCGCGATCACAATCGGCGCAATGGGGGAGGCGTGAATGAACGTAGCTCCCATGCGCCCGCCGCGCTCGGCCGAGGCTCGTGCCGCCGCGCCACCGACGCTGAAGACCAGGCCGCGGATTTGACCACCGACCGGGTCGAGCGAGGCGACGGCGCTCGCTGGGGCGATCTCCGACAAGAGCGGCTCGAGGTCTCCGTAGAGCGCGCCGGTCGCGGCGAGCTCGGGCCTGATGAGCGAGATCATGGCGCCCACCGCCGCAATCGCGGCGAGGCGCGCCGGCAGCGACGGCCGGGCGGGCAGTCGAGGCGCCAGAGCAATGGCGAGGATGGCCACACCAGGGAGGAGAAACCGTGCGTGAAGCCACATCGCCCCGACGATGCTGAACGGGAATGCGAAGTACAGAGCGACGAGCAAGGCGCCGAGCAGCTCGAACCTGTAGTGGTCGAGGCGGCCACGAATGCCCTCGGGCGCCGACCGATAGGCGCGCCGCCACGAGCCATGGACTGCCTGGAGCCCGACGGCCGACGTGACGACGTAGAACGGCAGCAGCGTCGTGCTGGAGCCGTGAAGGCCGAGCAACGCCTGGGGAAACCCGTCACGCTTCTGCCAGAGCGCCAAGTCGAAGACGCGGGGCAGAGCGCCGAGGTTTGCGCTCATCCGGTGCATTGCCCGCGCCTGCGCGAGGAGCATGCCGCACGCGGCGAGCGCGACCGGTGACATTCGGAGGATCGTTTCACGCATGCGGAGCGGACGTCCCAGGGCGAGGACCACGATCGAGAGACAGCCGATGAGGAGCACGCTCTCGTGCGCCTCATAGAGCAAGAAGAGCGTCAGCGTCGCGGCTCCGAAGCCGCGACCCGTTGGCCGTCGCGTGAAGGTGTCGAGGAGGGGCAGCGAGGCGAGCAGAAGGCTCAAACCCAGCAGGTTCCCGACGAACCCGAAGTAGAAGAAAAAACCCAGCCCGAGGGGTGCGGTGGCGATGGCGCTCCACCGCGAGACTTGCAGGTGATCGGCGAGGCGTGCTCCGGCTAGCGGCACCGCGGCCACCGAGAACGCGACCACCAGCTTGCACGCGATCGCCACCGGAACGAGCAGCGAGAGCGAGGCAGCCAGCAAATAGAAGAGCTGATTGGGGTACCCGAGGTTCCAGGCGAGGAGGCCCGGCGGGTACCTCGTCCGGTCCCAAAAATAACGCATGGCCGCGACAATCTCCTCGTGGCACGGCAGGTCGTGCATCGGCGGATAGCGACAAAAGGCCAGCGGCAGGGCGACCGCCACGGCGGCGGCGCAAACGATGGCGCCCTCCAAGACGCCTCGGGCGGGTGGACCTGCCCTGTCGCCAATCGCTTTGGGAGCCTCCACCCTAACGCTCGACGACCATCATCCGCACGACGCGGGCCGCGACGTTCAGCTCGAGCGCGCCGCCGCTTCGCGCGAAACGGGACCGGTCCAGCGCATCGACGAGGACTTCGACGCCGGGGATCGAGAAGCGCGCCGTCACGTCAGCCGAAGTGGGGTTCATGACGAAGACGACGCGCGCCTCCTGTTGCGCGTCCTCGTGCACGGAGACGAACGCGTCGAGGGGGTCCACGGGCCAAGTGGGCAGGCCGAGCTCGTCGATGCGGCCGCCGACGAGGGCGTCGGCGCGCGCGAGGTCGTCGAGCGGCTCGATCTCGAAGCCACGGACGTCGGCGGGGCGCTTGAGAGCGCGCATTGCGCCGTCGAGGTCCGGGCGGCGAGGCCCGAGCGTGACGACTGCCCCGGCGGCGCGGGCGTCGTGGAGGCTTTCGAGCAGTTGCGGCTTGAGGCCCCCGGCGCTCGCGCACACGATCCAGCTTGCGCCAACCGTCGAGTGCTCGAGCGTCTCGCCGCCCGCGTACGCGAACGGAACGCCGCGCGCGTGCAGCGCTCGCTCGAAGGCGCGCAGGTAACCCTCGGCCGCCATCACCGGGGGCGTTCCGAACCCGAAGTCGTGCTCGAGGACGCTCTCGCCCCATCCCGCGCCGAGCACGTGAAAGAACGCGGGAGTGACGGGGCCGAACGCATGGGTCGCGCGCGCGAGGCGGCGCACGGATCGCGGCACGACGAGCCGCACGGGCGCGCGCCGCCGAAGCGTGTGGAGCTTCGTCTGCCCCAGCGCGGCGAGCAGGCTCGCATATCGCGCCGCCATCGGTCGTGCGCGGCCGTGGACGTCGATTGGCGCGCCGATCCAACGGTCGCGCTCGACCGCCATGTACAAGTTGAACCCGCGCAGCCCGTACGCGATCGCGGAGAGCAGCGTGTACATCGAGTCGTGCTCGTCGAGCGGCGGAAAAAACGGCGGGAAGCCCGCGCCCACCTCGGCGCCGTAAGCCGGCCGCTTGCGCCCCTCGCACCGGCTTGCCAGCTCCGTCGTTCGCCGAAGAATCGCCCAGTGCTCAGCGGGCGCCGCGCGGTGGTAGTAGTCGAGGCCGATCGAGATCGATCGCGGCGAGGCGCGCCGGGTTGAGCGGCGTCGCGCTCTCGCCGAGGGGGAGGTTGTGCGTCGTGGGCAGACCGTCGAAGCCTGCGTCGGCGAGCGCGGTCGCCATGCGATCCATGGCGGTCGACAGGAGTTGCTCGTGAAACTCCGCCCAGTCCAGGTGGCGCGCGAGGTCGCGCACCTCCTTCGCGTCGAAGCGACGAGGCGGCTCGACGCTGGCGAACGTGATGGACTCCTCACCCCACGCGGCGCGGAGCGCGCGAAGGTGCCGGTATTTCGCGCGCAAGAACTCGCGAAACGCTTGCAGCGCGTCGGGATGGTAGTCCTGGTCGTAGACGCCGTCGCGGAAGTAGAGCGCCCCCTCGTTGTCGACCTGGACCAGAACGATGGGCCCCTCCGGCCAGCGGAGGCGCGAAAGGCGCTGGCCCACCGCTTGATACCAGCGCGCGGTCTCCTCGAGAAAGGCGTCGCTCGCGTAGCTCGGGACGGGGAAGGCGACCGGCACAATCGGCAGCATCACCGGGTGGCCGCCGGGCGTGCGGGCCTGGCAATCGGGATCCCAGACGACGCGCTCGGGCAATCCGAAGAACGTGAGCTCGGCGTTGATGTGCGGCCCGGGCCGCAGCACGCAGCGCAAGCCGAGGCCGTGGGCCGTCTCGAGAAATCGACCGACGTCGAGGCGCGGGTTCTTCTCGCCGAAGTCGAACTCGCCCGGCGCGGTCTCGTGAACGCCCCAGGGTACGTACGTGTCGACGAGGCGGAGGCCCATCGCGCGGATCGCCTCGAGCCCTGCGCGCCACTCGTGAGGGGGGTGACGCCAATAGTGCATCGCCCCCGCCCAGAGCGGCAGCACCTCTCCATTGCCGAGGTCCAAGCCGTGGGGGTGCATGCGGACGCGTGTCCCGACCGAATCGGCCGGTTTGCCCTGCTCCAAGCCGCGCACCCGACGAACCATGTCAGCCCAATGCTCTGGCCAGCACGTCGCCGAGCGCGCGCATGTCCGCGTCGTCCGCCAGGCGCACGAGGCTCGCGCGCGCTTTCGCGATCGTCGGGTCGACGAACTTCAAGAAGGAAGGGTTACGCTTGACCCGATCGATGAAGACGAACCGTCCGGCGTCCTTCAGCTTGCGCTGGACGGTCACGAGGTCGAACTCGCGCCCGATAGCCTGACGCTCGCGGACGCTGAGGCCGAGGGCAGCCGAATAGTCATCGAGCCGCGCCTCGACGAAGGAGCGATCGAAGACTTGGTAGCTGTCGTTGAGGAGCGCGACGAGGTCGTACACGCGCGGGCCGAGGAGCGCATCCTGAAAGTCGATCCAGCAGAGGCGGTCGTCGGCGCGCACCATGAGATTGCGGGACTGGTAATCGCGATGCACGAAGACCCGCGGCCAGCTCGCGATCCGACGCGCCAATCGCTCGGCGACGCCGTCGAACACGCGACGATCGTCGGGAGCCAGCAGGATGCCGCGCTCCTCGAGCGCCCACTCTCGAAAATGATGCATCTCCCAGCCGAGCAGCTCTTCGTCGAAGGCGCGCGAGCCGACGACGCACCCTTCCGGAAGACGCGCCAGCGCGACTTGGGCGCGCGCGAGATCCTGCGCAGCGCGCACGTAGAGCTCTTCGCGCCGCCCCGGGTTCACGAGGAGAAAGTTCGCGAGCGTGTCGTCGCCCAGATCTTCGAGCAAGAGCCAACCGGAAGCGGTGTCCTCTCCGTACAGCTTCGGGACGGCGACCCCGCGTGAATCGAGCAGGTCGCGCACTTCGAGGAAGGGCCAGCGGGCCGCGCGCTCGGGCCCGCCTCTCCCGACCTCTTCGGCCTTGGCCCCATCGGGCACGAACATCGCGACCGCCGCGCGCTCGGGCACCCGGACGCGAAAGTAGCGACGCGTCGACGCGCCTCCTGGCATGGGATCGCAGACGAGGGGTGCCCCGCCGAACGCCTTCTCGACAAGAGCGGCGAGCGGCGCGAAGTCCAGCTCATGGACCGGCTGCGGAAGCGGCGGGAGGGTTTGCGCGGTCATGCGGGACGCTCGCAGGCGGCCTCCCGAAGAGGTACCACTGGCGCCCGATGGCAGCCAAGCTGGAGGCCCTCGTCGAGCGTGCGGCGAAGGCGCTCGGCGCAACGGTCGAGCGACGCCCTCTCGGGAAGATCGGGGCCTGGCTCGCCCGCGTCGAGGAGTGGAACGCGCGGATCGACCTCACGGCGGCCCGCTCTGCCGAGGAGCTCGTCGATTTGATGATCGCCGACGCGTTCGTGCTCGCCGCCCGTTTGCCAGAGGGGATGCGGATAGTGGACGTGGGGGCGGGCGCCGGGGCACCAGGGCTCGCGCTGGCGCTCCTCCGAGAAGATCTGCGTGTCACCCTCGTCGAGCCGCTCGGAAAGCGGGCGAGCTTTCTGCGTACGGTGCTGGGAGTCGTCGACCGGACGGACGTCCTCATCGACCGCGTTCGCGGCGAGACGCTCGCGGGTCGCCGCGCCTGGGACGTCGCCGTCTCCCGCGCGACCCTCCCTCCGACGGCATGGCTTGAACTCGGCACGAAGCTCGCGGCCACCGGCGGCGCCGTGTGGGTCCTGCTCGCCAAAGGCGACCCACCCGTGAACCCGCGCGCGGCAATCGAGGTCGATTTTGCGTACACTTGGCCGCTGACCGGTGCGGCTCGGCGGGCCCTCGGGTACCGGGTCGAGTCCTAAAGCCGCTGACCGGTTTCTTGGCCCGACGGCCGTACTCGTGCGACCGCTCGGGGCAATGACGGGGATGCGCGAATCGGAGCTCGCCACGGTGCGCAAGCTCGCCGAAGACTTGGCGAAAGGGCGCGGCGAGCGGGTGACGACCGGGCATCTCCTGGCCGCGATGGCCTCGGCCTCGGGGGGAGCGGCCGATCTTCTGAAGGAGCGCCGGCTCGATCCCGAGGTGCTGCTCAAGGCGGCGCGGGTGCTCACCGACGACCACCCCGACGCCGTCACGCGGGCGATGCAGCGCGCGCGTGAGCTGGCGGCGCGCTCTCCGTCGCGCGAAGCAAACGCGATGCACCTCCTCTTTGCCCTGTGCCAGGAGCGGACGACCGCCGCGTACCGCGCTGTCGCGCAGTGCGGCTCGGACGTGGCCAAGCTGCGCACTGCCGCGATGCAAGTGGCGATGGGTCTGGTCGGAGCGCGACGTGTGCCAGCCGCCACCCAGCTCTCGTTGCCTCGCGGCGCGCCGCCCCGAACGACTTCGACGGCGCATTCCCCCGCGGCGCGGGTCACTTCGGTGCCCTCGCTGCCACTCGCCGCCCCTTGCGCGGCGCCGGCCGGTCCGCCTAGGCCGAAACGCCCCCGGCCCCAGGGGCCCGCCGGGCCCGCAGTGGCCGCTCCGCACGCGCGCTTCGAGCTCGACCCCAAGCGCTTTCCCACGCTCGTCGCAGTCGGCAACAATCTGACGCTGGCAGCCGCGCGCGGCGAGCTGGATCCCGTCTTCGGGCGGGAGTCCGAGATTGACCGCACGCTCGACGTTCTCGCAAAGCGCCAGGCAAACTGCCCTTGCCTCGTGGGATCGGCGGGCGTCGGCAAGACGAGCGTCGTCCAAGGCCTCGCGCAGCGCATCGCCAACGGGGGAGCGGTCGCGTCACTCGACGATCGCATCGTCGTCGAAATCGGAGCTGCGGCGCTGCTGGCCGGAACAGGGCTGCGCGGAGCCCTCGCCGAGCGGATGGCGCAGATCAAGATCGAAGCGGGACGGGCGGAGGGACGCGTCGTCCTTTTCTTCGACGAGCTCCAGTCGGTCCTCGCGAGCGACGACGAGCTCGCCGCAGAGCTGAAGGCCGCGCTGGCGCGGGGGCAGCTCGCGTGCATCGGCGCGACCACTCCAGAGGAGTACAAGCGGATCGTGACGGTCGATCCGGCACTGGCCGGACGAATGACACCCATCGAGGTTCTGGAGCTCGCGCCTGACGAGGCCGTCCTCGCGCTGGAGCGCGTGGCGCCGGCGTTCGAGCGCCACCATCGAGTCCGCTTTCTGCCCGGCGCGATCGCGGCCGCTGTCGCGTGGAGCGCGCGCTACGTGCCCGATCGCGCGCTGCCGGACAAGGCGGTCAACGTGCTCGACATCGCCGGAGCGCGCGCGCGACGCCGCGGTGAGCACGACGTCGGCCCCGAGCAGGTGGCGGACGTCCTCAGTGAAACGACCGGCGTGCCGATGGAGCGCCTGCTCGAGACGGACGGCGCGCGCATGTTGCGCCTCGAGCAACTCCTCGGTGAGCGTGTCGTCGGCCACGAGGAGGCCCTCGCGCGCATCTCGCGCGTTCTGCGACGCAACGCGAGCGGCTTTCGGTCCCGCCGGCCGATCGGGTCATTTCTCCTTCTGGGGCCGACCGGGGTGGGCAAGACGGAGACGGCCAAAGCCATCGCCGAGTGCCTCTTTCACTCCCCCCATGCCATGACGCGACTCGACCTCTCGGAGTACGCCGAGTCGCACGCCATCGCTCGCCTCGTCGGCGCGCCGCCGGGCTACGTCGGGCACGAGGCGGGCGGCCAGCTGACAGAAGCTGCGCGCAAGCGGCCCTACCAGGTGCTGCTGCTCGACGAGATCGAGAAGGCGCACCGCGACGTCCTCGAGGCTTTCTTGCAGGTGTTCGACGAAGGCCGGATGACCGACGGACGCGGACGGACCATCGACTTCACCAACGTGGTCGTCGTGATGACCTCGAACCTCGGCGCCGGCGTGGCGCACCCGGCTTCGCGCGGACGGATCGGCTTCGGCGCGCGGGCAGGGATCGACCTTCGCGCGTACGACGACGCGTTTTGCGCCGCCGCCCGCGCGGAGCTCCCGCCCGAGCTCTACAACCGGATCGACGAGGTGCTGGCCTTCGCACCGCTTGGCCCGTCCGAAGTCGCCGAGGTCGCGCGGCGGATGCTCCGGGCGCTCGGCGAAGAGCTGGAGCGAGCGCGCGGCGTTCGCCTCGACGTCAGCGACAGGGCCATCGAGGCGCTCCTGGCGAGCGGTGGATTCGACCCGGAGCTCGGCGCCCGGCCGATGCGGCGCGCCATCGGCCGGCTCGTCGAGGCGCCCATCGCGGAGATGATCCTCAAGGGCGACCTGCAAACCGGCGACGTCGCGCTCATCGACGCCGAAGACGGCCTGGTCGCCGTCGATGCGGTGCGCCCCCGAACGGCGAGAGCCAGCGCATGACCTTCGGTCAGGACTCGATCGCCAGGCGATACCGCTCGCGCCGTGCGGAGTCCTTCAGGATTTCGTAAGCCTCCTCGAGCACGAGCACGATCTTGCGGAGATCCTGGTCGAGATCGGCGACATCGGGCGTCAGAACGCGCGACGGATCGAGCGCTCGCCGCAGCTCGAGGAAGGCGCGCCGAACCTCGTAGCCGGTTGCGTCCCGCGCAACCCCGAGGAGCGCGAAGTAGTCTCCGTCCTCGACGAGCTCCATGCGGGCTCGCACGCGCTCTCGCAACGCGTCGGCGTCGAGGGCGCCAGCGTCGACCTCCCGCCCGTCGTCGGACCGCGCACCGTCGCGCCGGCGGTGGTCCCGGAGCGAGCGCACGACCTCGACGACCCCGAGCTCCGCGAGCGCGAAAACGACCGTCGCCAGGTCGCCCTCCGACGCCGAATCGAGCACGTCCGACAAAAGGCGACCCGCCGGCCCGCGCAGGCGTTCGAGCTCGGTCGGGGCGAGGGCGCACTCCGCCAAAAGGCGTGCCTCGGTCCCCTCGCTCACCCGCGAGTCGTAGCCGCCCAGGCGCTCGAGGGCGTCCGGCGGCGCGACGATGCGCCGGACGGCCTCCACGAACACCTCGGCGCCCGGCGATGCGCCGAAGACGCTCGGCTCACTTGCGAGCCTCCCTGGAGGCGGCACCTCGAGGACCAAACGAGCCTGGGGCAGCGGCAGAATGCGGCCGAGCAGCCACTCCGCGTGCGCCCTGAGCACGGCCCACATCTGGTCCTGCTGCAGGTATCCCCGTGCCACGACCGCCGCCGCCGCGTGACGTCCGAAAGGGGGGAATTTCGTTCCTACACGGCCGAGCGTCTCTCGTGGCAGGTCGCCGCGCTGGACCAGAAAGGCCAGGAGCGACTCGTCTTCGAGCGAGGACGACGCCGTGACGACGTCCCCCTCGCGCAGAACGATCCGCCGCTCCGCGTCGGACGAGACGAGGCACAGCGAGCCGGTCGTGCGCGAGGCGATGGCCCGGGCGACGACGCGCAACGCGTCGCCGGGGCCCAGCACCGAGGGAAAGCGACCGTCGTCCTGGTCGCGAACGGCGGCATCGCTTGCGGGCGCCGGAGAAAAAGGCGTCAGCGGCGCGCTGTCGGTGAGCACCGGCGCCGACGCGGGAGCGCGCGAGGTCGAGCCGGTCGTGATCTCCTGAGCGGTCGAGGCAGCCCTCGGACGCGGCGCAGCGCCGACGGTCGTGCAATCGCGTCCCCCCGCAGAGACGAATGACCTCCCGGGGGAGACCTCGTCCTCCCCCTCGTCGTCGAGCGGCTCGTCGAGCGCGGCGAGCCATTCCGCCGGAACGACCGCCTCGATTTCTTCTTCCGGAGAAGGAACGGGTGGCTCGGGATCGTCGCTCGATGCCACGCGCCGCTCCGCCTCCGCCAGCAACTGTTGCAGCTCCGGGCTGACGGCATGGGCGAAGGCGAGCATCCTGCGCGAGTGAGCGACGACGCCTTGCAAAGGACCGTAGCCCGACGGCGGGGCGAGGGCCGCGCTTGGCCCCGTCGGCGGAGCCGGCGGCGGTGTGCCCGTGCGCGCCACGATGTCCGGAACGGACCGCAGGCTCGTCAGCGCGTCGACCTGGCGAATGAGCTCCTCGAGGTCCACCGGTCGAACGAAGAGACCGCTACCCTCGTGGGCAAGAGCTTCATTCGCGCTCGTGATGGCGCCGCCGGGGCGCGCGATGAACAAGACGTGAATGGCGTCCGCGTCGGCGAGCTCGCGCACGCGCGTGACGACGTCGAGCGCCCCTTCGTTGTCGGCGTCGATGAGCACGACGCGGGGCCGCTGCACGGCAACCCGCGCGACGAGCATCGAGAGGGGTAGTTCGACGACGGTGTAGCTCGCCGAACGCAGGGCGTGCGCGATGCGCTCCGATTCCGGCGTCGGATCGCATACGAACACGGTCGCGACGGAGCCGCGGCCCCCCCCCTCGTCGGGCCTCGCCGCGCTCGCCAACGTCACCCCTCGTCGCGCGTGCCACGGCGCGAACGGCGCATCTGCCCAGCAATCCACTCGCCGAGTCGCTCACCGACTCGAGGGACCCGTCCGGCGATCCACACGAGGGCAAAGAGAAAGATCACCAGGGCGAGCTCGCCGCGCGTCAGCTCGAACATCCGATAGTTGTATCATCGAAGGACGCTGGCGCGCCCCACGGTTCCTCGGTACATCGACTCGCGAATGAAGCTCCTCCGCGCAGCGGCCTGGCGCGCCGCCGTGACGACGTGGACATGGATACGGACGTGGCTGCCGCGGATCGGCCTCGTCGCGGGGGCGATCGCTCTCGCCGCGGCCGCTGCGACCGGACTGGTCGTGCTGCACTACGAATCCGGGCTCCCGGGAGTCTCCGAGCTCCGGACCTACCAGCCGCCGCAGGTGACGCGCGTCCTCGCGCGCGACGGGACGGTGCTCGCCGAGCTCTTCACGCAGCGGCGCACCGTCGTCGCCATCGCAGTCGCTCCCCGCCGCACGTGAAGCTCGCCGTCCTCGCCGCCGAGGACGCCGGATTCTACGAGCACGAGGGGCTCAACTACTGGGGCATCGCGCGCGCGGTGCTCGTGAACCTGCGCGCGCGGTCGACGCGCCAAGGGGGCTCGACCATCACGCAGCAGGTCGTCAAGAACCTCCTCCTCACGACGCGCGAGCGCACCTTTGCGCGCAAGATCCGCGAGGCGCTCCTCGCGCGCCGACTCGAGCACGAGCTCCCGAAGGACGAGATCCTCGAGCTCTACCTCAACAACATCTACTTCGGTCGCGGCCGCTACGGAATCGAAGAGGCGGCGCGCGACGACTTCGGCAAGAGCGCGAGGGACCTGACCATCGCCGAGGCCGCGCTCATCGCGGGACGCATCGCGAACCCGCACGAGTTTCACCCTCGCACGAGCATGGCCGCCGCCCTCGCCCGACGCGCTTACGTGCTCGATCAGATGCACGCGAAGGGATTCCTGACGCGACGCGCACTGGACGGCGGCCAAAGATGAGCCGGTGACGCTGGCGCCCCTCGCGGAGGCCTCGAGCGAGCTCGCGCCCGAGGCCGTCGAGATGGCAAAGGCCGTGCTCTACCAGATCGAGCCGGAGCAAGCGCGCGTCGGCGGCTTCACCGATCACGACGTCGATCGATCCGAAGCTCCAGGCTGCCGCGCGCAAGGCGCTCCGCGACGCGCTCTCCGCCTACGACAAGCGCCACGGGCTGCAAGGGGCGCTCAGACCTCAGCCGACGACGGCCGACAAGAAGGGAAAAGCCGCGCCCCCGCGCGACGCGCGCCGTTCGAGGGGACGCCGCGCTTCGAGCAGCACGAGTTCTCGTCGGCGTCGTGGTCGGAGCGGACGACGCGGCAGGGACGTTCGACGTTCGCGTCGGCACGGTCGTCGGAACGGTCAAGCTCGCCGACTTCGAGCGCTACAATCCGGCGCGAGCTCGCGCCGAGCAGCGTTCGCGCCGCTCGGCGCGCACGTGCGCGTGAGCCTCCTCGCGCCCGTTGCCATCGCCACCGAAGCGCCGGGGCGGCGGGCACACCCGTGCGAATGCACCGCTCCGCCTCGAGTCCGGGCCCGGAGGGCGCCTTCGTCGCCGTCGACGTGCGAACGCGCCAGATCCTCGCGCTCGTCGGCAGCTACGAGGGGCAGGCCGGCGCGCTCGACCGCGCGACGCAGTCGCGACGGCAGCCGGGGTCCACGTTCAAGCCGATCGTCTACTCGTACGCGCTGCACTCGCGCCGGTTCACGCCGGCGACGCTCGTCGACCCCAACCCGGACGTCTTCGAGGGCGGCTACCACCCGAGCAACTTCGAGGGTTGGCCCGGGCACGACCCGCTTCGGCTTGCGCGAGGCGCTGGCGAACAGCGTGAACGTCGCCGCGGTGCGCGTGCTACGCGACGTGGGGCCGGCCAACGTCGTCGCGTGGGCGCAGTGCGCTCGGCATCGACTCGCCGATGAAGCCGGACCTTTCGCTCGCGCTCGGGAGCTACGAGGTCCGCCCGATCGAGCTCGCGGGCGCGTACGCGACCTTCGCGGCGGGCGGCGTCTACGACGAGCCGCACGTCGTGCCTCGCATCGTCGGGCCGGACGGAAAGGACGTCGCCGCTGCCGCAGCGGCCGCCGCCGCGGCGCGTCCTCGACGAGGCCGAGGCCTACGTCGTGACGAGCATGCTGACGAGCGTCATCGACCACGGCACCGGGCGCGCGCGCCAAGTCGCTCGGGAGGCCGCTCGCGGGCAAGACGGGGACGTCGAACGGTCCGAAGGACACCTGGTTCGCCGGGCTACTCGACGGACGTCGCGGCCGTCGTGTGGGTCGGCTACGACGACGGACGCGACGCTCGGGCGCCGCCGAGCAAGGCGCAGTGACGGCGCTCCCGGCGTGGATGGCGTTCATGAAAGTCGGCCACCGAGGGCACGCCGCGCGTCGACTTCCCGCGGCCGCCGGGGATCGTGACCGTCAACATCGACAAGAGGACCGGCGCGCTCCCTTACGCGGACGACCCCGACGTGCTCGACGAAGTGTTCCTGGCAGGTACCGAGCCGACGGAGACGGCGCGGCCTCCACCTCCCGCGCCCGACGACGCGGGCGGCCCCCCGCGGACCCCGTCCGCTGACCCGCGAGCGCGAATGGATTATTGAGAGGCTCCGCGCCATGCCGTTCTGTCGCCTCGCTGTACGTTGCGCTTGCCTCGGTCTCGCGCTGGCGTTCTCCGGGCAGGCGCGAGCAGCCGGCGCGATGGAGGCGGTGGCCCAAGAGGCCGCCCAGTCGCTCGCGCAGACGCCTGCATCGAGCGTGGTCGTGGCGGCGCCCGTCGCGAGCGATCAGCCGGCGCCCCGCGGCAGACGAGCTCGCGCTGCGAATCGCCGCGCTCGTCGCCGGCCGCATTGGCGGCGGCGCCCGCGCGCACGCCCACCGGCGCAGCTGGCGACGGCGCGAGCCATCGCGGGTCGAGCGAGCGCCCTCGTCTTCGTGCAGGCCGAGATCGCCAAGGGCGACCTCCGGTTGACGATCGACGTCTATCCCTCGATGGCCAACGCGTGGGACCGCATCCGAAATCCGCTGCCCGCGCCGAGCAGCCACGCCTTCGCAAGCGCGAAAATCGACGCCGAGGTGCGGTCCTTCATGACGCCGCTCGTCCTCGAGCACGCCGACGTTCACCGCGCCCACCACGACGAAGGCGACGTGCTCGCGGCCGCGTGTGGCGACGTCGACGGAGACGGCGGCAACGAGACTCGTCCTCGTCTCGCGGGCACGCGTCGCGGTGGGGCGCGTGCGCGCTGGCAAGTTCGACGTGGAACGGGCGGCGGCGTGGAGCGCGCTCGGCGGGCACACGCCCGTTCCGATGCGCGAGACGCTTGCGGGCGCGGTCGTCACGCCGGGCGCGGTCGACGTCGGCTCGACCGATCGAGGGGGCGTGGCGCTGACCGCCGAGCTCGTCCGCCGCGTGCCGTTGAGCGGCGTCCCCGCGCAGGGCGCCGACGGCCTCGTGTGCCTGATTCCGCAGCCCTCCGCCGGCGCGTTCGACGGGGCCCCGCTCGAGTGCACGGTGGCGCGTGAGCTCAAACCCGAAGATGGCCGTCCCCGCCCCGCGCTTCGACGCGTTCGCCGCGGCGACCCTGGGCGACGCGAACGGAAACGCGCGCGCGTTCGTCGTCGTGCGCGAGCCGAGCGGGAAGCTCCGGCTGAAAGCAGGGAATGCGCCGTCGTTCGCGCCCGACGGCGTGTTCGGGTCGCAGCTCGCGCTGGGCGATCTCGATCAAGACGGTGCGCCCGAGATCGCCGCGAGCAACGACACAGCCGCGGACGACGCCATTCACGTTTGGACCTTGCCGACCGCTGCGACGCCCGGGGAGTGGCGTGAACGGCTCACGCTGCCGGCTCCTGGCGGGGTGCGCGCGCTCGCGGTGTGCCCACCGGAGGAGCACGGCGAGCCCGTGCTCGTGGCCGTCGTCGGCGACGAGCTGTGGCTCGTGCGCGCCGGGTCCGCGCCGGGCGAGGCGGGCCGCGAGCCCGCGAACGCGGCGCAGCCTTGATCGCGCGGCGAGCGATCTTGGGTGGCGCCGTGTCGATCGCGATCGCGCCGTGGGCCGGGCGGATGGCGCGAGCCGCCGGGCGGGTGCCCTACGGCGGGCGGATCGATTTGCACGTCCCGTGGCCGCTTTCGTCGCTCGATCCCGCACCGCATCGACGACGCTGCCGCGGCGTTCTTCGGCGATGCGCTCTTCGACTCGCTCTACGCACGCAACGAGGCGGGCGGCTACGCGCCGTCGCTCGCCGAAGGCGATCCCGAGCCCGACGGCAAGACGCTGCGCGTCACGCTGCGCGCCGGGGTCCGGTTCGCATCGGGCTCCGCGCTGCGACGCCCGCGGCGCGGCGGCGTCCATCGCGCGGGCGCGCTCGCATGACGCCGTCGCCTGGCTCGCCGAAATCCCGCCGCCGCGCGTCGACCAAGACACACTCGTTTTCGCGCTGCGCGACGCGCACAAGCTGGTGCGCGCCCTGGCTTCGCCGCTTCTTGCCGTAGTTCCGCGCGCGCTTCTCCCCCGAGCGACCGGACGGCACGGGCCCGCTCCGTGCCGACGTCCAGCCCGGGGGCCTCACGCTGTCACGCAATCTGCTCGCCGCGAACGGGCCGGCGTTCCTTGATGCCATCGATGTCCGCCACGCCGGGGACCTCATCACGTCGCTCCGCGCCTTCGAGAGCCGCGCCGACGACATCGGCTGGCTCGGTTCGTTCTTGCACGAGCCACGACAGGGCGCGCGGAGCTTCGACGGCGGTGTCGTGGCTTGGGCCTTGCTCCGGACCGGGCGCGACGCCGGGCCACTCGACACGCCGGGTTTCGCGCAAGCGCTCGCCGACGGCGTACCCCACGCGGCGCTCGCCTCGCTCGTCGTGGGCGCTCCGTGGCCTCCCGGGGGCGCGAGGTGGACGGGCGCGCCCTGCGAGCTGTGCGTCCGTGACGACGCGCCCTGGCTAATCGAGGTGGCGCGGGCCGTCGCGGCAGCGCTCTCATCGGCGAGGCCACGAAGTCACTGCACGCGCCATGGTCCCGGCGGAGATCGTGCAGCGGCGTGCCTCGCGCGGGTTCGCGCTGATGCTCGACGTAGCCCGACCCGCGGGGCCGGGCGCAATGGGAGCGCTCATCGGCCTCGCGACGGCCGACGACCCAGCCGCCGCCGTCGCTCTCGTTCGCCACCCGCCACGCACGGACCTCACGCCGCGCACCGCGACGAGGACCATGCGCCTCGGCGTCGTCGCGGAGGTCCGCGTCCAAGGGGGACGCTCGCCGGACCTGGTCTTGCCTTCGTCGCCGTGGGGTCGAGGCATCGACTGGGGCAGCGCGTTTCGAAGCCATAGAGTCTCGTGAAAGAGAGGGGGTCGGCGCGCTCGACGCTCCACGTGGGCTCGCGCTTGTGGCAGCCTTCCATGGGGCGCGTACCGTTTGCTCCGATTCCATGCGCCTCGCACCTCGACTGGTCCTCGCGTTCGGTTTCGTCGCGACGCTCTCCGTGTCGGGCCTCGGGTACGTGGTGCGCGAAGACCGGCGGGAGAGCGAGACCCGGCGCTTCGAGCAAGAGGTACGCGGCGCGTGCGAGCGCGTCGTCGCCGAGATTGGACGGCAGGGCGAGAGCGATCGCAAGCTCGTCGCCGGCGCATGCCAGTCGGGCGAGCTCGTCGATCGCGCGCTCATCTGGCTCGAGTCCGGAACGCTCGACGACGAGAGCCGTCTCGCGCTTTCACGCCTCGTGCCCGAGGAGCGGAGGGCGTTCGACCTCGACGAGCTCGCGCTCGCGACGGGGGACGGCGAGCTGCTCGGACAGGATCCCCAGCGGCAATCCCTACACCCCGCGCCGAGCTCGCGCAGATCGTGGCCGGCGATTCGGCGCATTTCCACGTTGCGCCCCGGGCCTCGACCCGCTCTCGTCGCGCGCTGCCGTAAGGCGGGCGCCGCGAGCAAGACCGTGGGCCTCGTGGGCGCACGCCACCTCGATGCCGTCGTCGAACGGCTAGGCAACACCATCGACGCTCAGGTCACTCTCGGGCCGAAGCCCCCGCCGGGGAACGACGTGGCGCAAGGGAGCTGCGTCGTGGCCGACGGCGCGGGGGTGCGCGTTCCAATCGCCGTCACCAAGCCGAACAGGGAGCTCGTCGAAAGCCTGCGGCGCGTGGACCAGACCATCCTCTACGCGGCGCTCGCTTCGACGGGCGTCGCGCTGCTCCTCGCAGTGCTTCTCGCTCGGAGCCTCGGTCGGCCGATCGCAGAGCTCGCATCGGAGGCGCGAAAGGTCGCGAGCGGCGAGGCGCGTCCGCTGCGCGTGGGCGGAGCGGGCGAAATCGCCGAGCTGGCGCAGGCGTTCGACACGATGCTCGACGACCTCGAGGCCACGCGCCGCCAGCTCGCTGCCACGAGCCGGGTCGCGGCGTGGCGTGAGGTCGCGCGGCGGGTGGCTCACGAGGTCAAGAACCCGCTCGCGCCCATTCGCGCCGCAGTCGAAACGCTGCGTCGCCTGCGCGCGCGCAATGACCCGGAGTTCGACTCCTACTTCGACGAGGCGACGCGCACGGTGCTCGACGAAGTCCACCGCATCGCGAACATCGTGACCGAGTTCACCCGCTTCGCGCGCTTGCCTGCGCCGCACGCGCACGACGTCGACCTCGTCGAGGTGGTGCGCCAGGTCGTCCGCCTCCACGAGCACGGGACGAGCGCGCGCCTTCACGTCGTCATCGAGCAAGCCCCGCCCTCGATCCGTGTCGATCGCGACCAGATCGTACAGGTCCTGACGAACCTCCTCCAGAACGCAATCGACGCGGTCGCGAGCCGTGGTGACTCTGGCGATGTCCGGGTCACGATCGCGATGGCCGGGGGCGCCCGCGTCAGCGTGACCGTGAGCGACAATGGGCCGGGAATCGCGCCCGCGATTGCGCCGCGTCTCTTCGAGCCGTATGCGACGACCAAAGAGCACGGCACCGGCCTCGGCCTGGCGATCGCCCAACGGATCGCCGTCCAGCACGATGGCGAGCTCTCATGCATCCCGTCGTCTCCGTCTTGCGATACAGGCGCGGTCTTTCGCCTGATTTTGCCCGTGGTCGCCCGGAGTGCGGCGGACCCAGGCCTGGGTGCCACCTAGCAGTTTGGTATCCTTGGGGCGGCGCGACTCATGTCCCTGGCCGCCGGCGAACGGTTCGATTGGTACGTCATCGAGGAGCTCCTTGGTGAAGGCGGAATGGCGCGTGTTTATCGTGCCCGCGACCCGCGGCTGCACAGGCGGGTCGCGCTGAAGGTCCTTCGCGCCGATGCTTCTGCCGGGCCCGAGGGCGCCGCTGCGGGCGCTACCCTCGTCTTGCGGGAGGCGCGCGCGGCCGCGGCGCTCGACCACCCGAACGCCATCTCGGTCTTCGACGTGGGTGAGGCCGACGGGCAGCTTTTCATGGCCATGGAGCTCGTCGTCGGCAAGAGCCTGCGCGCCTACGTCGGCGACACGACGACTCCCTGGCAGACGAAGCTACGTTGGCTCGTCGATGCCGCCCGCGCGCTCGGCGCCGCCCACAAAAGGGGCCTGTTGCACCGGGACATCAAGCCAGAGAACGTGATGGTCCGCGACGACGGCGTGATCAAGGTGCTCGATTTCGGGATTGCGAAGCCGCTCGTGGTCGACGATCCGCGCGCACCCCATGTACCGGGAGACATCGCCGGCACGCCGTCGTACCTGTCGCCCGAGCAGCTCCGCGGCGAGGCGGTCGACTGCCGAGCCGACGAGTTCGCATGGGGCGTGACCGCGTACGAGCTTCTGACGGGGAGGCTCCCTTGGCCAAGGGGTGCCGACGGCTTTCAGCTCGTACGCGCCATCCTCGAGCGCCTTCCCGAGCCGCCCTCCAAGCGGGTCCTCGCGCTTCCGTCGATTGTCGACGCGACGATCATGAAGGCCCTCGCCAAGTCGGCTGCGCAGCGCTTCGACTCGATGGAAAACGTCGTTACGGCCCTGGAGGGAATTGGAGCGATTGGCCGCCAGAGCTGGGCGGAAATCCCGATGGAAGCGACGACGAAGACGGAACCCGCTCCGCCGTTTCCTCCCTCACAAGGTGGGGCGCAGGAGGGTGGACGGACGATGGTGTCGCCGCTCGGGCCGCGACCCCGGGGGCCGGTCTTGCGGCGCGCAGCGGCGGCAGCGCTCTTCGCCGTTGGGGCGGCCGTCGTCACGGCCCTGGTCGCCGCACGGATGTCGCGCCTTCAGGACCTTCCCGCGGAGACCGGACCGTGCGCGGCCGACGGGGGCGCGGCAGCTTGCGATGGCGCACCGCCGGCCGATTGAGCGCGCGCGAGCGGACGCGAACGCCCACCCTAGAGCGCGTTCGTGCCCGTTCGCTTGCGACGGTCTCCCCCCGTTTGTGCGCAGGAAAGGTGACCTGCAGGGAGTCCTTTCCTTACCGTGCGAAGCGAGAGGGGTTCGCGGACTCATGAAGCGGGTTGCTTTTGGCGCCGTGCTCGTCGGCTCGACTTCCTTGGCGGGCCGCGGCCCGATGTCCGGTCCGGATGCCGAGGCGTCCCGCCCGGGCGACGAGATTGCGTGCAGCGTCGACGCGAAGCAGTCGGCGACTCCGTTCGAGGAGCCGCGCCCGTCGTGTCCCTCGACCATGGTCGAGGTCGAGGGGGATTGGTGCCCGGTCGTCGAGCAAATCTGCGTGCGCCAGGTCGACCCGAAGCATCCCGAGCGCGACCGCTGTGCGGAGTACTTACCTAGCGGGCGCTGCTACGGCGTCCCCGTGCGCAAGCACTTTTGCGTGGACCGATACGAGTGGCCGAACGAGCCAGCGACGAAGCCGGTGGTCGCCGTCGACTGGTTGCACGCGCGCGACGAATGCGGCGGGGCGGGCAAGCGTCTTTGCGTAGAGAGCGAATGGACTCTCGCGTGCGAGGGTCGAGAGCGCTTGCCCTATCCTTACGGCTATGTCCGCAATCCCGAGGCCTGCAACATCGACCGGCCGTACATCTTGCCCGACGAATCGAAGTGGAACGATCCCAAGACACGACTCACCGAGATCATTCGCCTCGACCAACGCGACCCGAGCGGCGCACGCGAGTCCTGTGTCAGCCCGTACGGCGTCTCTGACATGACCGGAAACGTCGACGAGTGGGTGGTGAACGAGAGCGGCAAGGAAAGAGAACGGCCGTACGTGAGCGGTCTCAAGGGGGGCTACTGGGGACCGGTGCGCGATCGCTGCCGCCCGATGACTACGGATCACAACCAATGGTACACGGGCTACCAGATAGGCTTTCGCTGTTGCGCCGACGTGGTCAACACGGGGAACACCCAGGCCGTCCGGAGTCCGCCGAGGAAGGGCGACTCGACGCGACTCGGCAGCTGAGCCAGAGGGGCCGAAAGCCGGGTTGATTTTGTCGACGATGGCCGTGGCGAGGATGACGAGCGCAGCGGTGTTCCCGGGCGGGTACACCGCCGCGAGGATTCGCTTCATGCTCACGGTCATTCGAGGTTGCTTCCTCGAGCGGAGACCGTCGTACTCTTGATAAACGAGCGGCCGTCCGGCCGGCAGCCTCTTTTTCTTCGAGCGAACGGGCTCCCGGGCGAGCGGGAGCCTCATTTCCCATTGTCCCGGGTGCTCCCGGGCGGCCGGCGGCCCTTTTTTCTGCGAGCAAAGGCGCCCCCGGGCGGCCGGCAGCCTCATTTCCTACAATCCACGGCGCTCCCGGGCGGCCGGCAGCGTCATTTCCCTGTAGCCCGTGATGCTCCCGGGCGGCCGGCAGCGTCATTTCCCGTAATCCGTGATGCCCCCGGGCGGCAGGCAGCGTCATTTCCCGTAATCCGTGATGCTCCCGGGCGGCCGGCAGCATCATTTCCCGTAGTCCGTGATGCTCCCGGGCGGCCGGCAGCGTCATTTCCCGTAGCCCGTGATGCTCCCGGGCGGCCGGCAGCGTCATTTCCCGTAGCCCGTGATGCTCCCGGGCGGCCGGCAGCGTCATTTCCCGTAGTCCGTGATGCTCCCGGGCGGCCGGCAGCGTCGGTTCCTCGAATCAAAGGCGCGCCGCTCGCTCGACGAGCGCCGGTGCGTGCTTTCGGCGTAGGAGCTCTGCGCAGGAACGATCGGGGCCACACCGGCCTAGATCCTGCCGCAATGCCCGCTGAGATCGGCCCGATGCGTCGGCTCACGGCTCGGGAAACCCCGGCTCGATCCGCCAACCGCTCCCCTCGCGCACGCAAACGACGCTGGCGTGCTCGTTTTGAGGATCGGCGCCGACGACCTCTACCATCGCGCGATCTCCGACGACCGCCGGGTGCATGGTCTTCGGCCGAAACGCAAGGCCAAAGCGGCCGACGGCGAGCATGTCCCACGGCTGAACCTGCCGTCCTTGCAAGCGGCTCGTGTGGCGCGCGCGCGCCTCCAGACCAGCGCGGGCGGCCGGGCCAAGGAGGTCGTACGCGCGGTGCATGTCTCGGGGGTCGTCTTCCGCGCCTTCCATCACGTCGAGGAAGAGTCGGACGACGCCGTCGGGGGTCGCGTCCGGCGGAGGGTGGCTGCAGCCGACGAAGGCGCCAAAGGCGATCGAGGCGGCGATGCGACGCACGCCACGCGGCATAGCATGGCCTCGCCTGCGGCCTCGCTATCCGGTCCCCAGGCCCATCGCGTCGCGCACTTCGCGGGTGGTCTCCTGCGCGATGCGTCTCGCCTTTTGCGCGCCGTCGCCGAGCGCCTGCCGAACCTGCTCGGGGTGGGCGTCGACTTCGGCGCGCTTCGCACGGAGAGGGACGAGCTCTCGCTCGAAGCTCTCCATCAGAATCTTCTTGCAATCCACGCACCCGCGCTGCGCCGTCGTGCACTCCTCGTAGGTGAGGTCCACCTGCTCCGGCGTGGAGAGAGCCTTGTGCATCGTGTAAATGTTGCAGACCTCGGGGCGGCCCGGATCGCTGCGACGCAGCCGCTGGGGGTCGGTGAAGGCGCCCCTCAGCTTGTTCCAGAACGGATCGCTCGGCTCGAATAGAGCAATGGAGTTGCCCTTCGATTTGCTCATCTTCGTCTGCCCGTCGAGCCCCATGATACGGGGCGCCTGGGACAGGCGCACCGCCGGCTCCGGGAAGATTGGGCCGAAGCGATGGTTGAAGCGGCGGGCAATCTCCCGCGCCAGCTCGAGGTGCTGGACCTGGTCCTCGCCCACGGGCACGACCGTCGCCTTGTAGAGCAGAATGTCCGCCGCCATGAGAACGGGATAGGTGAACAGCCCGACGACGACGTGATCCTTGCCGGCGCTCTTCTCCTTGAACTGCGTCATCCGGGCGAGATCGCCCATAGGGGTGACGTTCGCGAGGTACCATGCGAGCTCGGTGTGCTCGCGGACGTCACTCTGCACGAAGAGCGTGCAGCGCGCCGGGTCGACCCCGCATGCGATGAGATCGCCCGCCATGACGTGGATGCGCCGGCGAAGCTCGGCAGGATCGTAGTCGACCGTAATGGCGTGCGCGTCGACGATGCAGAAGAACGCGTCTTCCTTTTGCTCGGCGACCTGGGCGGCCCAGGTGCGGACGGCTCCCAGCCAGTTGCCGACGTGAAACTCTCCACTCGGCTGGATGCCAGAGAGCACGCGCGGGCGGGGGGCGGCGGACGCGATCATGCGCCGGCTGTATAGCAAAGGCGATTCTGCGCTACCCTGTTCACGTCGTTCTCCTCGTCGCCTCAGCCCTTTTCACTCGCATGAAGACGAACGCCGCACGGGCGCTCGACCGCCTGGAGATTCGCTATTCGCTTCGAGAGTACGACGCGGGCGACGACCACCTGAACGCCGAAGAAGTGGCCGCGCGCGTGGGCCTGTCGCCGGCGCAAGTCTGGAAGACGCTGGTAGTCCGCGGAGACCGAAGCGGCGTCCTGCTCGCGGTCGTTCCCGGCGACGCCGCCCTCGATCTCAAGTCGCTGGCCAAGCTGTCGGGCGATCGCCATTGCGAAACGGTTCCCCTCAAGGAAGTAGAACCTTTGACGGGGTACGTGCGCGGAGGGGTTACCGCCCTCGCGTGCAAGAGAGCGTTTCCGACGTTCGTCGACGAGACGCTCGAGCTCTTCGACCAGGTGAGCGTCTCGGCCGGCGTGCGCGGGACCCAGATCGTCATGGCCCCGAACGACTACCTCCGCGCTACGGGGGGCAGGCTAGGGCCGATCTCGAGGCCCAAGCGCGCCGGCTGATCGGGCTGACCGGCGGCGCCGGCATTGGCCGGCTTCAGCCGCTGAAGTTGATCTTGTAGATGCCCCAGGCGTCGCCGGGGGACTTTTGCTTGGGAAACCTAAGTCCCTTGATGACCTCACCCACGCATTTCGTGACGTCTTCGTCGGTCATCGTCGAGTCCTGGTCCTTCCAGACGCGCACGGCTCCCTCGTGCGTGACGACAAACCGGATTTTGACCTCGCCCGACGCGGAGGGGTCGCGCTTCATTCCCTCGCGGTGGCACGCCTGGATCTTCGCTTGCGCGCCGCGCATCGTCTGGAGGACTTCTTTCGGAGGCATCTGATGCGACGCCATCCACGGGTCGTCGCCGGACGAGGCCGTCGTATCGCTGGCGGCCGGCGAGGGCGGCGCCGAAGCCGTTGCGGGCGCCGTTGGCGCCGCGGCCTTCGGCTCGGCAACCGCACCACCTCCGTCCGGCGATGCCACCGTGTCCTCTTTCGTCTCCGACGAGCCCTTCGGGGTCTCGTCGCTCTCGTTCTTGGGCGCGGGCGTCGCCCCTCCGCATGCGAGGAAAAACGAGGACATGAAGACGAGGATGCTGCCTACGAAAGAGCGGCGCATGGAAACGGCCTCCTTGAGCGTCGCGAGCGTAACGCACGCGCCCCGCCGACGGAAACGCCAATACTTGCCACGCTACTGCGCGCCGGCCGCGGCGCCCTCCGCGCCGGCCCACGCCTCGGAGGCGGATGCCTCGCAGCGCGCCGTCTGGAAGCGGGCTCCGTCGCCAGGGTCTGGGCCAAGGCTACGCTCCCGAAAGCGAACGGCCCCGGCGAGGATTTCACGAACCGTGACGATGCGTATCCGCTGCCCCAGCTTCCCGTCCCGATGGGACGCCCAGGGCACGCGCCCGCAGTCGCGCGCGGCGCTCTGCAGCCCGGCAGGCGGCTCATGCATCGACACGAGAACGCCGTAGTCCGCTTTCTCTCGCTCCACCGTGTCCTTCAGCCCTTCGACCATGTCCGAGGTCAGCGTCTTGCCGCCCGCGACCGAAAGGATGACGCGCCGGCGCGCTTCGGAGTTCACCTCGGAAAGCATCACCTCGCCATCCATGCGACCCCGGACGTCCTTCTTCGTCTCGCGCGTCGGCGGGCAGCCTCCGAGCATTCGAACGGCCCACCATTGGAAGTCGTAGGCGTTGCGCTCGGCCAAGCGGGCAGCGGATTCGACCCCGTGGGGTAGGCCGTGCTCGGTCCAGACCCGCCGATCCGGGAACGCCTTGTCGAGGCGGCCCTTCGCCATGTCGATCGCTCGAATGGCGACGTCCATTCCGATCCAGCGCCTTTTCTGCTTTTCCGCAACGACCAACGTCGTTCCGCAACCGCAGAAGGGATCGAGCACCACGTCATTCTCCCGGCTGCTCGCGCGCACGACGCGCTCGAGCAACTTCTCCGGCTTCTGCGTGGGAAATCCGGTCCGCTCCTTGCCGATGGGGGCGATGACGCCGACCTCCCAGGCGTCCGAGAGTGGCAGCCCATTGACCTCGACCTCCTCTACCTCCCAGAAATCGGAAAGAGGGGGCCCCGCGCTCTCGCCGGCCTCGACGCCCGGCTTGCGATGCCCAGACGCGAAGTCGGCTCGCTGCCTTCTCGTGCCGAACGTCTTGAGGGTCGAGTCGGCGAGCTTCTCATAGCCGTAGAGAGGGTGGAAGGCGTGCTCGTTGCCGCTGCGGGCCGTGTAAAAGAGGAGAACGTCGTGCATCCGCTGAAAGCGCCGGGCCTTGGCGGGCCAGCGGCGATAACGCCAGATGATCTCGTTGCGGAAGCAGTCTGCCCCGAATACGGCGTCGAGGACGAGCTTCAGGTAGTGGCTCGCGGTGGGGTCGCAGTGCAAATAGAGTGAGCCCGTCGCGCGGAGGACACGCCTCAGCTCCACGAGGCGGATCGCCATCATCGACAGGTAGGCGAGGGTGTCACGCCGCTCCGGCCCCAAAAAGTCGCTCAGGGCGCGCATCAGAGAGGAAAGCCGCGCAGACTGCCGGCACGAGCCGAGTCCCGACCCGGTCAGCTCCGCATAAGACCGCTGGGCGGCGGCGTCCCACTGCCAGGTATCGGTGAACGCGCGCTCCTTGGCCTTCGATTCCCGATGAACGAGGTCGTACGATCGATCGGAATTGAACGGCGGGTCGAGGTACACGAGGTCGACGGACTCGGTCGAAATCGCGTTGCGGAGCAGATCGAGGTTGTCGCCGTAATAGAGGTCGCCCGCCATGTACGTAATGGTGCGCGGATTGTCGTCCACGGGGCAAGGAACCGACTTCTTCGGCGTGCCTCGCGCCCGCCGGTCGCCGGGCGCGACGGGCTTCGTCGCGGCTCCCTTCAGGCCTCGAACTGCATCCGGACGTAGGCGAGGGGCCGGGCCGCAACCAGCGCGTCGTGGCTCACGGTATCGTTTTCCGCGACGAGGACTGCGACGACGCCCAGCCGTCCGGCCGCCTCGAAGGCCTGCTGGACGACGCGAACGGTCTGTCCGACGAAAGACGGCTTGCGGTACGTGATGTCGATGGCGCGACCGAGAAAGGCCGCGCCCAAACCCAGCGCGACGAAGCGACGAAGCGCCGCCTCCTCGAAGAGGCGGAGGTACACGAGCGAGTTGACGTGCAGGTTGCTGTCGGTATGCACCACGCCGAACGTGATGGGCACGGGATCGATGCTCCGGACGGGCTCCAGCGGGCGGGCTCCTTGGGGCACCGCAGCGAGCGCGTCGACGGGCGGGCGGGCGGAGCGCGCCTCGCCGATCGCAGGAGCTCCTTCGAAATTCAAGCTCGTCACGCGCCGCGCCCCCGCGGGGGCGAAGGGGCGCGTAAGCACGTGCTCGGCGAACACGCTCCCGGCGAGCTCTGGGACGAGGCCCATGGCCGCTCCACGAGGCGCGTACGTGCTTCCCTTGAGTGCGCTCAGGTTGGACCACATCTCCAGCAAAAACCGCCCGTCGTCCGCACGGACGAACTGGAACGTTCCTTCTGCGCCAGCGGCGGCGGTCGCGGGAAAGGGTCCCCGCGTTCCTTCGAGGACGAGCCGGGAGAGGATGGGGACTATTCCCGCGGCGTAGAGGGCGCGGACACTCGGGTCGGTCGCGAGACCGCTCCAGACAGTGGCCCACAGCGCCGTAGGGAGCGCTTCGAGCACCAGACGACCGTCTTGCGTGACGTCCTCGAAGCGCAAGGGAACTTGCGCTGCCGTGCGCGGGGTGTGGGGCGGAAACGGCGGGACGCTGTACACCCGGGGAAACGTAGTGCTGGGCCTAGGGGGCCGCGAGGTTTCCTTGCGTCGAACGCTCCTCCACCGCTAACGTCGCCGCGGGCGATGACCCTGTCTTCAAAGCAGGTTTTGGGCGTCCTCGCCATTTTTGGCGCGACCCTGGCCGGAACGTATCTGGCCAAGGAGGCCGCGACGTGGATCCTCGTCATGGCCGTCGTGAGCGTAGCGTCGATCGCCTACGCCGGCTTCGGAGGGGGCCCGTCGTTGCACGGTCTGGTCGAAGCGGCGCGACGCGCCTCTTCCGGAGAAAAGCCGAGCATCCCTCCGCAAACGACGGGCGACGTGCTCCGTGTCTACGAGACGCTCGTGGCCGTCGCCGAGCAGCGGCGAAAGGACCGAGACGAGGTCGGCGCGAAGCGCGACCAGATTGCCGAGTACGAGCGGACGCTCGAAGAGATCGCGCGCGCGCCTCGAGGCGAACGCAAAGTCGCAGGCGGCAGGCGGCCGAGGAGACCTCGCGGCTCATCAAAGAGCTGACCAGCGCGGTGCACGAGATCGCCGGCGCACCTCGAGGCGCTGACCCAGAGCGCCGAGGAGTCGAGCGAGCTCGATCCTCGAGATGACGGCGACGAACGACGAGGTCGCCGAGAACGTCGGCGAGCTCGCCGGCAGCGTGCGCGAGACGGTGAGCTCGATCGAAGAGATGGCGTACTCGATCAAGGAGGTCGCCAAGAACGTCGACGCGCTCTCGCTCACCGCCGAAGAGACGAGCTCGCTCGATGAACGAGATGGACGTCTCGATCGACCAGGTGCAGTCGAACGCCAACGAGACGGCGCGCCTCTCCGAAGAAGTGGCGCTCGACGCCGAGAAGGGCGCCGAGGCCATCCTCAAGACGATCAGCGAGATTTACCGCATCAAGGAGAGCTCGCAGGAGGCGGTGGCCGTCATCTCGAACCTCGGCTCGCGCATCGAGGCCATCGGCCAGATCGTCAACGTCATCGACGACGTCGCCGAGCAGACGAACCTGCTCGCGCTGAACGCCGCGATCATCGCCGCGCAGGCCGGCGAGCAGGGCAAGGGCTTCGCCGTCGTCGCCGACGAGATCAAAGATCTCGCCGAGCGCGCCGGCGCGAGCACGCGCGAGATCACGGATCTCATCAAGACGGTGCAGGCCGAGAGCAAGAACGCCATCACCGCCGTCGAGCGCGGCGCGCACAACGTCGATCGCGGCGTCGAGGTCTCGAACGAAGCGGAGCGCGCGCTCAAGAAGATCCTCGAGAGCTCGCAGAAGAGCACGAACATGGTGCGCGCCATCGCCCGCGCGACCGTCGAGCAGGCGAAGGGCTCGAAGCAGGTCACCGACGCCATCGGCCGCATCGCCGAGACGGTGCAGCAGATCGCCGCCGCCACCGCGCGAGCAGGCGCGCGGCTCGGAGCTCATCATGAAGAGCGCCGAGAAGATGCGCATCATCACCCAGCACGTGGAGCGCAGCTTCGCAGGAGCAGGCGCGCGGCGGCCGGCAGATCACCGGCGCGATCGAGAACATCTCGAACATGGTCAGTCAGCTCAACTCGAGCCACAAAGTCGCAGGCGAGCGGCAGCGAGCAGCTCCTCGCGTCGGCGGCGAAGATCGAGGAGAGCTCCAGCGCCCAGCAACAAAGTGTGAAACAACTCGCGACGGCCATCGCGCGGCTCAAGCGCGCTGCTGACATGTGAGGACGAGAGCGCTGGCGTGCCGCTCACAGACGGACCGCACACACCCCCCGCGTGCCCCTCACGATGACGGCGCCTGCCCCCGCGTAGACCGTCGTCCCGCCGCCCAAGTCGCCCGCGTCGAAGGACCAGACCGGGACGGCACGGCGCCCGAGCAGGCGGCTCTCTTGGTCGATCGCGAAACCGCCGACTTCGACGCGGCCGTCACTGACCTCACGATGCGCAAGAACGGAGTCGCCGAGAGCCGCGTCGAGCACCCATCGGCCGCGCGCGCCGAGGAGGACCGAATCCAGCCGCCCATCGGGACGGGCGCAAAGGAGGGTTGTGCAAGGGGCTCCGTCGGCGCCGAGGCTCTGGAACAGGAGCTCACCGTTCGGGCGGCAGACGAGCCGGGCGAGGTCGCCCAGTGCCGGTCGCAGGGCGATTCGCTCGCCGTCGGCGCGCCACCGCACCGCTCCAGACACGCCGTCCACCGCAAACGCTTGGACGCATGCACGGTCTTCCCGCCCAGGCTCTTGAGCGATGGCAACGCCGCCGACCATCCCGCCGCCAGCGACCGCGTGAATGCTGTGCCCGCGGACCGGCGACGCTCGCGTGGATCCAGGCCGCGTCCGCGCGCCCTAGCTCTTCGCGCGGGCAGAGACGCGCCAACGCCGGAGGACTCGCAGAATCGCGGCTTTGCTCCCATCGACCGGCGATGGGCGCAAATAGGGACTCTCCGCCGGCGCACGCGTCGCGGGCGGCGGCGGCGCCGTCTCGGCCGAGATTTTCTCCGCGGGCAGAGACGGCAGTCGCCATCGCGTCCGACCGCGCGAAGGCGTAGGCGAGGGCGCGAGTCCCCTCGATGCCCGCCGACGTGTCGAGCTCCAACCAGAGACCGCCGCCTGCGACGGCCCATGCGTCGAGCACGTCGTCGTGCCGCGTTCCGACCGCGAATGCGAGGATTCGCCGGTGCAGCGGCAAGAGGCCGGCGACCGAGAGCGCGTACGAGAAAATCGGCTCTCCCTTGCGCGTCGCGACCACGTGCAGCACTCCCCCCTCCACGACCATCGCCGCCACCGGCACCGGATCAGGCACGATGCGGCGGGCAACCTCCGCCCCCGTACCCGCGTCGAGCGCGTAGACGACCGCATGCTCCCAGCCTGGCGCGTCGGGGTCGCGCGGCATCATCGTCGCGACGAACACGTTTTGCGCGACGACGCGGACCTGATCGACACGTCCACGATGCTCCGGTCGCCACGACCACGCCAGCATGGGACGAGGGCGGTCGATCTCCGCAGCGACGGCGCGCGTGCCGCCCGCATCACCGCGCCGGTGCGTCCAGTCGCCGAGGATGACGGAAGCCATGACGACCGGGCGGATATAAGAGCTCGCTAGGTCGCGATCGCCGTCACTCCACTGTCACCGTCTTCGCGAGATTGCGCGGCTGATCGACGTCGGTCCCCTTCAGGTCCGCCACGTAGTACGCGAGGAGCTGCAGCGGCAGGACCGTAAGCAGCGGCAGCACCTCGGGCGCGACGTTCGGGACCTCGATGATGTCCGGCGTCGACTGGCGCCATGGCGCATGCGGCGCCGCCCGACGAGAAGCGCGCGCAAGTCTTCGTCACCCTGCGTGCAGACGGCGATGATCTGCCCTTCGCGCGCCCTTACCTCCTGCATGTTCGAGAGTGTCTTCTCGTAGTGTGCGTCTCTCGGGCAGACGCCACGACGGGCATGTCTTCGTCGATGAGCGCGATGGGGCCGTGCTTCATCTCGCCCGCGGCGTACCCCTCGGCGTGGATGTACGAAATCTCCTTCAGCTTGAGCGCGCCTTCGAGCGCGATCGGGATAGCCCGTTCCGCGGCCGAGAAAGAGCATGTGGTGCGCCCGAATGTACTTCTTGGCGAGTCGGCGTATGTCCCTCGGCGCCAGAGAGCACGTCGCGCATCTGCTGTGGGACGTGAGCGAGCGCGTCGAGCACGCGGCGCGCTTCTTCTGGAGCAAGAGCACCGCGACGGCGGCCTAGGTAAACCGACAGCAGGAGCATGGCCACGAGCTGCGTCGTGAAGCACTTGGTGGACGCGACGCCGATCTCCGGACCCGCGTGGGTGTAGAGCGCGGCGTCACTGGCGCGGGGGATGGCGCTGTCGATGACGTTCGCAATCGCCAGAACGTGCGCGCCGAGGGCCTTGGCCGTCTTGAGCGCGGCGAGCGTGTCGAGGGTCTCGCCGCTCTGGCTGACGGCGACGACGAGGTCGTTGGGCCCGAAGACGGGCTCGCGATAGCGCACCTCGCTCGCGATCTCGACGACGGCTGGAACGCGCGCCAGCTGCTCGATCCAGTAGCGGCCTGCCATCGCGGCGTGCGCGCTGGTGCCGCACGCGACGAAGTACACGCGCTGGAGCGAAGTCGCCAGGTCCGGTGAAATCCCAATCTCCTCGCCGATGACGTCGCCCGCAAGAAGATCGACGCGCCCGCGCAGCGTGTCCTCCACGGCGCGGGGCTGCTCGTGGATCTCCTTGAGCATGAAGTGCTTGTAGCCGCCCTTCTCGGCCTGGGTCGGTGACCAGTCGATGCGCTTGGGCGCCCGGTGGACGGGCGAGCCGTCGAGCGCCGTGATCTCGGCGCCGGCGCGGGTCAACGTGGCGACCTCACCGTCCTGCATGAAGACGCACGTCTCGCGTGTGCGCGAGCAAGCGCCGGGATGTCGCTGGCGCAAAGCGTCTCGCCGTTCCCGAGGCCGATGACGAGCGGACTGTCGGACTTGGCCACGACGATCTCGTCGGGAAATGCCGCGGCCAGGACGGCTATCGCGTAAGCCCCGCGCACCTGGCGGAGCGCTGCGCGCACGGCATCTACGAGACGCGTGGCGCCCGCGCGCAGCGCCTCGTCGACGAGATGCGCGACGATCTCGGTGTCGGTGTCGCTGGAGAACCGAACGCCCTTGGATTCGAGCTCGCGCCGCAGCGCGACGTGGTTCTCGATGATGCCGTTGTGAACGACGGCGACTTGCCCCGCGACGTGCGGGTGTGCGTTCGCCTCGCTCGGCCGCCCGTGCGTCGCCCAGCGCGTGTGGCCGATGCCCGTCTTGCCGGCGAGGGGGCTCCTCTTCAGCGCGGCCTCGAGGTTGCTCGAGCTTCCCGACGGCGCGCACGATCTCGATGCCGCGGCCGGCAGGCCCGGTGTGCAACGCGAGACCGGCCGAGTCGTAGCCACGGTACTCGAGGCGCCGAAGGCCCTCGACCAGGATGGGCGCGCACTCCTTCGTACCGACGTACCCGACGATTCCGCACATGGTGGGGAGCTCCGAGGGAGACGGTTGGGGTGTATTAGTCTTTAGCTAGCTCCGAACGGAGCGCCACGCCCTTGGTGTACCGCAGAAAGAGCAGCCCGCGACCGGACGAACCCGCGCTAGAGCCCCGAAGCGCGTCCGAGAGGGTCATTGCAACATCACGCGTGCCTCGCGCGTTGCGTTCAGGTAGGCGACCAGGCTTTCTTCCGGGTGCGCCTGCGCGTCGTCGATGCCCAGGAGCACGAGCTCGCGCAGGATGCCGTTGCGCCGCAGCGCCGAAGCCAGCAGGACCGAGTCGCAGCCGTCGTCCGCCCGACGATCTTCGGCCCGCGGAAGGCACGCGGCCACCACGCCTTCCTCGACGGCGAGAGCCTCGCCGTTTCGGCCCTCGTCGATAAGGGCCCGAGCGCGCAGATGGCTAACGCGCACGTCGGCGCCGATCGAGCGCGGCGCCCCCTCGATGAGGGAGGCGGCGAGCCCGGGCTGGCGCGCGTCGAGGTAGGCCTGGGCAAGCGCCCGAGTCGGCTCGCAGTCTTCCGGGTGGGACGCGGCGGCGTCCTCGAGCGCATGGAGCCTCGCAAACGGACCGGAGCCCATCACCGCCTTTTCCCGTTGGCTACCACTCCCCACCCATAGGGCGAATCCCAAAGTCAGAAGGCCCGCGCCATACGGTCGAATGGTCATGTCTCGTCTCCAGGCTGTCGAGCGCGCCGCCGAGGGCGACGGGCAAGCCCCAAGGATTGCATTGCGCGGCTCGCGCGAGTCGCACGTGGTGTACGACACGACTGGCGCGCTCGAGTTCCCGCAAGGCCTTCGGGGGCCGCGTTGCCTAGAACGCGTGGCCGAGCTCGCCGAGGAGCCAGTCTCCGACCGCGCGGGTGCCGAGCCGCCCACCGACGTCGGCCGTGCACTTGCGTTCGGCGAGTCCGCGTCGCACGAGGCCCTCGAGCCGCCCTTCTTCCTCCGGCCAACCGAGCGCGGCAAGGAGCATTCCGACGGATAGCACTGCAGCGAAGGGGTTCGCCAGGTCCTTGCCGGCGAGCGGAGGTGCGGAGCCGTGCACCGGTTCGAACAAGGCAACGGGCGCCCTCGGGTGCTCGCTGTCGCAGCAACGCGCGACGAGGGGATGCACGTTGGCGCTCGCGGCCATGCCGAGCCCGCCTTGAAGCGCCGCGCCGAAGTCGGTCACGATGTCGCCGAAAAGATTGCAAGTCACGATGACGTCGAACTGCGCCGGATCCTGCACGAGGTGAAGGCAGAGCGCATCGACGTACAAATGCTTCGCCAGAATATCGGGATATTCGTTCGCCACTTCGAAGAAGACTCGGTACCAGAGCTCGTGGGCGTGCCGCATCGCATTCGATTTGTCTGCCATGTGGACGCGACCCTTGCCGTGAGCCTTGGCATGCTCGAACCCCGCGCGAATGAGGCGCTCGACCCCCTTGCGCGTGTTCAGGTCTTCGCTGATGGCGACCTCGTCGCGCGTGCCCCGTTTGAACTGGCCTCCCAGTCCCACGTAGATGCCCTCCGTGTTCTCGCGGAGCACGACGAGATCGACGTCCTCGGCGCCGCGTTGCTTGAGGGGCACCAAGCGATCGGCGAGCGCGCGAATGGGCCTTACGTTGGCGTACAAATCGAGACCGAATCGAAGGCCGAAAAGAATGTCGCGCGCGTGCTCCAGCGCGGGTACTCGAGGGTCCCCCAGCGCACCGAGGAGCACTGCGCTCGCGTCGGCGACGATTCGCGCCCGGACGTCCTCGGGAAAAGTGGTCCCGTCTCGCAGATAGCGCTCGGCGCCGAGGTCGAGCTTCCAAAGCTCGAGCGGGAGACCCCGTCGCTCGCGGTAGAAGTCGAGGACGCGGACCGCCTGTTCGATCACCTCGGGACCGATGCCGTCGCCCGGAAGGACGGCCACCAGCTTTCGGTCGGTCATGCCGTCATTCTCGCGATCGGGCGATGGCCTCGGCAACCTCGGCGACGCCGGGGACCCGCGGCACGTCGGGATGACGCCCCGCCATGTGGCCGTGCGGATCGACCAGGACGACCCGGAGGCCCGCCGCACGAGCGCCCAGCACGTCGGTGGCGTACATGTCGCCCACGTGGAGCGCGCGGCCGGGGGCCACCCCGAAGCGATCGAGCGCGAACTGGAAGATCCGCGGGTCTGGCTTTTCGACGCCGACGAGGCCGCTGTCGATCACCGCGTCGAGCGAGTGCAGGATGCCAAGCTGGTCGAAGAGCCGCTCCAGCATGCCTTCCGAGTTGCTGATGACGGCTACGACGACGCCGCGTGCACGCGCGCGGTCCAACGCCTCGACCAAGCCGTCGGGCACGCGACACCAGAAGTTTTGCTCGCAGTGATCGGGCCAGACGGCATCGAGGACGTCGCCGACGCGCTCTTCTGCCAGCCCAGCGCATCGAAGGATGCATCCCACCGTTCTTCCCCACCCCGCCGAGCGCGCGTCGCCGACGCCCGACCACGAGACATCGGGTAGGGGTCCGCGCTCCGAGGCCAGCTTGGCCTCGCCCTCGGCGCGCAACAACGCGGCCCCCGTGGTCCTAAAGCCCGACCGCGCACACGCCTTGGCCAGGCGCTCGTGCTCGAGGAAGACTACCGTGTTGCCGGCGTCCAAGCACAGGAGGTCGACGGCGGCGACGAGGGACCGGTCCATTTCAGTCCAGCAGGTCGAGGAGAGGCACGTGCTCGAGCCAGTGCGCTCGTGCCACGGGCTCGTAGGTCACCTGCCCGCCGTAGGTGTTCACGCCCTGCATGAGAGCCGCGTCGGCGCGCACCGCCCCCGCAATCCCGAGGTCGGCGATCTTCGCCGCGTAGGGGATCGTGACGTTCGTGAGGGCCCAGGTGCTCGTTTGTGGAACGGCGCCCGGCATGTTTGGCACGCAGTAATGGACGACCCCGCGCACTTCGTAGGTGGGCTGATCGTGGTTCGTCGGTCGGCACGTCTCGATGCAGCCACCCTGGTCGACGGCCACGTCGACGATCACGCTTCCCTTCTCCATGCTGCCCACGAGATCTTCATCGACTAGCTTCGGGGCCGCCGCGCCGGTCACGAGCACGGCGCCGATGAGCAGGTCCGCCCGACGGACCATTTCCTCGATATTGGTCGGGTTCGAATAAAGAGTCTCGATCGCCCCGCCGAACACGTCCTCGAGATAGGCCATCGTGTCCGCGCGGACGTCGAGCACCGTAACCTGAGCGCCCATTCCGATGGCGATCGTGGCGGCGTTGCGGCCGACGACCCCTCCCCCGAGGATGACGACGCGTCCACGACGTGTTCCAGGAACACCGCCGAGCAGCACCCCTTTGCCGCCGCGTTCGCGCTCGAGGCACGTGGCGCCCACCTGCACGGCCATGCGTCCCGCTACTTCGCTCATCGGACGAAGCAACGGAAGAGTGCCGTCGCCGAGCTGAATGGTTTCGTAGGCCACAGCGGCGACCCCGCTCTCGGCGAGTCTCCTCGTGAGCTCGGGCTCGGCGGCCAAGTGCAAGTAGGTATACAGGATCATGCCTCGCCGGAAGAAACGATATTCCTCGGGCAGCGGCTCCTTGACCTTGACGACGAGCTCGGCAGCCCACGAGTCGCTGGCCGCTGAAACGATGGTCGCCCGCTGGGCGGAATACTCCTCGTCGCGGATGCCACTACCCTCGCCCGCCCCACGCTCGACGAGCACGGTGTGACCCCGCATGACCAGGCTCCGTACGCCCGCCGGCGTCATGCCGACGCGGTACTCTCGCGTCTTCGTTTCCTTGGGGACGCCGATGATCACGGGAAGAATCCCTCGGATTCGGGCACGGACCTTAGCAGAACAGCGCGTCCGAGGGACGCGAACACCACCGACGCACCCACTCTAGCTTGCACGCTTGCACGCTTGCACGTTGCCGCTTGCCGGGCCTGGCATGAGCGAGCAAAGGCCTTTGGCTGGCTGCACACCGTTGATTGTCACGACCGCGCGCGCTACTGGCCTCTCCGTGGCTAGGCTGGCGGAGATGGTGAGGGCGCGTCGAGCCAGTGTTCTCGTGGTCGACGACGACGCGGCAATCCGGGAGATCGTCGCGGAGGTACTTCGCGACGAGGGATACGACGTCACCTGCGCCGAAAACGGCGCAGAGGCCTTGCGAGAGCTCAACAAGGAGCACCACCCCGATCTCATGCTGCTCGACTTGATGATGCCCGTCATGAGCGGCTGGGAAGTGCTCGAACAAATCGCCTCCAACGACGACCTCGCGAGGATTCCGGTGATCGTCGTCTCCGCGATGTCCGCTCCCGGCGCGAGCGAGCACCTGTCGAAGCCCGTCGACTTGGAGCGGCTCCTCGCCGCGGTGGGCCGGCTAACGGCAGTCTGACATTCCGCGATGAAGCTGGTCACGGCGATACCGGTCATGAGACGAGGCATGAGGGGCCCACCCCCGGGGGATGCATGCTGACTTATGACTGGGGGCTCCGGCCGATGCTTTTCTCGCTTCCCCCCGACGCCGCCCATGCAGTGGCGCTGGCCGCGCTCGCGCCGCTGGAGCACATTGGTCCCTTGCGCGCGCTCGTAGCGTCGCTCGCACGGGGCGGGAAAAACCGTCGCGACGAGCGCCTCGTCGTTCGCGCCATGGGGCTCGAGTTCGAGAGCCCCCTCGGGCTCGCCGCCGGATTCGACAAGGACGCGCGGAGGCCTCGGGCGCTGGGGGCGCTTGGATTCGATCATCTCGAGCTCGGCACCGTGACCGCTCGGCCGCAGCGCGCCAATCCACGACCCAACCTTTTCCGTCTGCCGACCGATCGGGCTCTCATCAATCGGCTGGGATTTCCGAATGACGGCGCGCAGCGAGTGGCCGCCCGGCTCCGCGCCGCCCGTCCAGCGGTCCGCGCTCCCGTGGGCGTGTCCATCGGAAAATCTCGCTCGGTCGCAGCCGACAATCGTGACGCCGTGATAGCCGATTACCTCGCGGCCTTCCACGACGTCCGCGACGTGTCAGACTTCGTAGTCGTCAATGTGTCGTCGCCCAATACGGCTGGCCTCCGGTCGATGCAGGCGAAGGGGCATGCCGCCGCGCTTTTGGGGGCGGTCGCGACCGCCAACGAGGGCCGCCTGCCGCTTCTCGTCAAGATTGCGCCGGATCTGGAGGACGGCCAGATCGAGGACCTTCTGGCCGTGGTGGAGGCGGTCGGGCTGGCAGGAGTGGTCGCCACGAACACGACGGTTGCGCGATCGGGGCTCGCGACCGCAGCGCGACGGGTCGACGCGATAGGTGCGGGCGGGTTGAGCGGGCCCCCCTTGCGCCGGCGAGCTCTCGAGGTGGTCCGACGAGTCCGCGACCGCCTCGGACGGAACGTGGCGGTCGTGGGCGTCGGCGGCATCGAGAGCGCGGATCACGCGATGGCGTTCGTCCGGGCGGGCGCCGACCTAGTGCAAATGTATACGGGGTTCGTTTACGGCGGCCCGGCCGCGCCATCACGCATCCGCCGCGACCTCTCGGCGATGGTCGCACGCGAAGGGGCTCGGTCAATCACGGAGCTGGTGGGCACGGGAGGGGGAAGCGCGCCTGCGTGACGCCGACGTCACGCTCTCGGGCGAGTCACAGGTTGCCACCGCGGACGACCCGCAGGTTCCGCGCGACCGCGCGCGCCTGTTGCGCCGGGCCGCGAAGCCCCACCGCGACCCGTGCGCCTGCCCGCACGTGCCCCGAGCACGAGCCGCCCACCCCTCCAACCGTCCAGCGCACGCCAGCGCCGCTGCGGGCCACGTGCATCGACGTTGCCGCCGGTTGACCGGAGGGGGAGGGCGTAACCGGACACGAGGCGCCACCGATCTCGATCTCATTTCCCTGCTCGTCGCGCAGGACGACCAGTGCGGGCTCGCCGGTCGGCGCGTCGATGTCGACCGCGACCGCAGCGTAGGTCCGGTCCGTCACGAACGCGCTGGCGCCGGGGCCCAGCGTCAGCCCGATCGATCGATCGAACTCGACGACTCCGCGCGCGGTGAGCCGATCGGGAGCCATATCGCCTGGATCCGTGACGAGAAGCGGCGCGCCGATCTTCGCATACGGGCCGCGCACGTCGAAGCGAAGCCCCGTCAAGATCGGCACCCCATCGGCGATCCACACCGCGAGCCCGCTCTCGGCAGAGCAGGTCGCGTCGCCGACGAGCCCCGGCGCATCGATCGTACCCAGCGGGCCGAACGCCCCCAACCACGGCTGCCAGCGCAACCAGCGGTCGCCGGTCCAGAGAACCGGAGCCCCTCCGGCGCCGCCAAAGAGCACCGGTCGCGAGAGCGCGCCTGCGACCGGCGAGGCCGGCTCGAACGCGCCGTCCGCGTCAATCAGCCAGACGCTCTGAAAACCGGGCTGAGGGCTCGGCGACGGCGCGATGACGGCCAGAGCGCCACCCGCATCGAGCGCCACGAACGCTCGGGCTGCACCGGTCACGAGGTCGCGGGCTCGCCTCGTCGGTTGGCTCGCGTCGCCCGCGAACCACTCGAGCGTCGGCACCGCACGGCCCGCAGCGTCCAAGCCTCCGGCAACGAGGATCTCGCCCGACGCAAGCCGCAGCGCGCTCGCTTCGCTTCGAGGGACGGCGAGCTGGGCAACGCCCTCGGTGCGTACGGTTCTCGATGACGGGTCGACGATGATCATCGAGCTGAGGACGGACTTTCCGTCCGCCCCTACGCCACCCACGAGCAACGTTTCGCCTGTCGCAAGCAAGACGGCGCCCTGCGCCGCGCGCGCCTCGCCGAGCTGGATGGGCCGCTGTTGATCGAATCCATCCAGCGAAGGCTCGTATACCTCGGCCGTCGCGAGCACGGTTCCGTCGCTGGCAACGCCGCCCGCCACGAGAGCGCCCTGACCGAACGCCGTAACACTCGCGCGCGTCCGCTGCGTGAGGAGCCCCGTGCCGACCGCCTCGACACCGCCGGTCCTCAGGTCCGCCACGAACGTGCGGGGCGTGGGGTTGCCAGTGCCCCCGACGATCAGGACCCGCCCGTCCGCGATCGGCGCGAGCGTGGCCCCTGCGCGCGCGTCGACGGACGTGGAGAGGCCACACGAGGCAAGGAATGGCCAGAGGAGCACATCCACGTCCCCGGCGGGAGGAACGCTCGATTGGCCAAGCCATTCGAGGCCACTCTCGCTCGCATCGATGACCAGGACGCGCGCTTCGCCGTCGATCTCGGGAAAGACCTCGCCCACGTTACCGACGGCGTGTCCCTTTGCGGGTGGCTTGGGCTCGAAGTCGCCGAGCGCGAGGATTTCGGCATAGGCGCCTGCGTCGAGCGCGCAGGAGCGCGGAACGTGCATCGTGACGGTGCGAACGGTCCCCCGTGGATTCTCGCCGCAGGCAACGAAGATGACCGCCGCAACGCTCGCGAGCCGCGCGGCGCATTGGCCGTATTTGCTACGGTACCTCTCTAGGAGTGGTCTCGCGTCCACTTCGCCGTCCTTTGTCGCGGTGACGAATACGAATGTACCCCCAAGTGTTCGGCAAGTACGTGCTCGACCGCGAGCTTGCGCGAGGAGGCATGGCACGCGTGCTTCTCGCCACTTTGCGCGGCGCCGGAGGCTTCGAGAAGCGCCTGGTCGTGAAACAGATCCGCGACGAACTCGCCTCGGACGAGGAGTTCATTCGGCGATTCGTGGAGGAGGCGAAAACCACCGTCGCCCTGGCTCACCCGAACATCGTCCCGGTCTACGAGCTGGGGGTCGAGCTCGGGACGTATTTCCTTGCCATGGAATACGTCGAAGGGGCCAGTCTGGCGGAGCTCCTGCGCGCTGAGGGAGGGGCGAGCGCCGGCCTCTCGCCCGAGGAAGGCGCCTACGTCGGGGTGGAGGTGTGCCGGGCGCTCGACTACGCGCACCGGCGGATGAACGTCGTGCACGGGGACGTGACTCCGCGCAACGTCATGGTCGACGAGGAGGGCCAAGTCAAAGTCATCGATTTCGGAATTTCGGCCCCCGTCGCGATGGCTCCCAGCGGTCATGGCGTCTTCGGATCGCAAGGCCACATGCCGCCCGAGCAGATCGCTGGCAAAGAGTTGACTCCGGCGGCGGATGTCTTCGCAGTCGCCGTGCTGCTCATCGAGCTATGGAGCGGTCGCGCGCCCTTTCGCCGGCGCACGAGCGAGGAAACCGACGCGGCGATGTGCGCGCGGCATCCAAAGGCGAGCGACGCGGACGCTCGTCTTCTTCCGCTCGACGGCATCCTGGCGCGCTCGATGTCGCTCGATCCGACGGAGCGCCCGCAAGACGCCGATGAGCTGGCGCGCGCGCTCCGAAAGTCCCTTTCGCTCGTCGACCTCGGCGA
Organism: uncultured delta proteobacterium; assembly: GCA_963787925.1. Taxonomy (GTDB): domain Bacteria; phylum Myxococcota_A; class Polyangia; order Polyangiales; family Polyangiaceae; genus Palsa-1150. Next base: position 434,915 of record CAWBEN010000005.1, on the reverse strand, counting down.
CGTTGCGCGCCAACTCGGCCAGCGCGTCCGCAACGTTCGCGCGTGCCCGCTCCCTCCTCCTTCCGATGAGAGGCCGCTGCTTCAGCGCCCGCCCTCGCGGCCGACCGCGACCCAGGTGGGAAGCCGGACGTTTGCAGCGCGTGACGAGCTCGTGGTGTGGCCCGCCGCGGTGGTCGAGCTCGCGACCCGCAAGGTGGCGCCGAGCGTGCCGCCGCGTTCCCGGCTGCGGCGCTCATTGTTGTGGCTGAGCGGTGCCGGAGCCGCAATGCTCGTCATCGTCGCCTTCTTGGTCGGTCGCGGCGCCATGACCGCCAGGAAGGAGGCCGCGTCCCAGGCATCGGCGGGGAGACCGATTTCGGCGCTCGCCGCGACGGCAGTCCCCTCGACCGAATCGCCCCTGTCCGCGACGTCGACCACGCCAGCTCTCGGCGCCCCGCCCGGCAGCGCCGCCGGGGTCGCTGCTTTTCCTCGGGTCGCCGTCGAAGCGCCCGCTCCGCGCGGCCAGCGCGCCCAGCTTCTTTTGGTCGGCGAAGGCACGTACGTCACCGTCGACGGCGTCTCGCGCGGCCGTCCGCCGACTCGAATGGCCGTGGATCCCGGTCCGCATACGGTTCTTTTCACCTTCCCGGCGACGGGCGAGTCGAAGGGCGACGCCGTGGTCCTACGCGCCGGGGAGCGCGCGATGGTAACCGCCGATTTCACGGGAGCTCAACCGACGATCCGCGTGCGGCGCTGACCCAGCGCTGGTACAGCGCATCTCGGAGATGCCCGACTTCTTCGATCTCGGACGGCACCTCGCGGACGACGAGCGAGCTGTTCGTGACACCGTGCGCGCGTTCGTCGAAGCGCGCGTGATTCCGACGATTGCCGACCACTGGGAACGCGGGACCTTTCCGGGCGACATCGTGGCGGAAATGGCGGAGCTCGGGCTGCTCGGCTGCAACTTGTCCGGTTACGGGTGCGCCGGACTGAGCGAGGTAGGCTACGGCCTCGCGATGCAGGAGCTCGAGCGCGGCGACTCGGGCATTCGTTCCTTTGCCAGCGTCCAGGGGTCGCTCGTGATGTACCCCATTCATGCGTTCGGCTCCGACGGGCAGAAGCGGAGCTATTTGCCGGAGATGGCCGCCGGCCGCATCGTCGGGTGCTTCGGCCTGACGGAGCCCGATTTCGGCTCGAACCCAGGCGGCATGGTCACGGTCGCCGTCGATGACGGAGATACCTACGTCCTTCGCGGCACCAAGCGCTGGATCACGAACGGCCACATCGCGCAGGTCGCGCTCGTCTGGGCAAAGCTCGGCGGCCCCGCCGGCGAGGTGCGCGGCTTTCTGGTGCCAACCGACGCCGCTGGCTTCGAGGCCCGCCCGATCGACCGCAAGGTCAGCCTGCGCGCCAGCGTCACGAGCGAGCTGCTCCTCGACGACGTGCGTGTTCCCAAAGACGCCATCTTGCCTGGAGCGAGCGGCATGAAAGGGCCCCTCTCGTGCCTGAGCGCGGCGCGGCTTGGCATTGCTTGGGGAGTCATCGGCGCTGCGACGGCCTGTTTCGATTGCGCGGTCGACTACGCGAAAGAGCGCGTGCAGTTCGCGGGCAAGCCGCTCGCTTCGCACCAGCTCGTGCAAGCGAAACTCGCCGAGATGATCACCCAGATTACGACGATGCAACTGCTGGCGCTCGAAGCGGCTCGCCTCAAGCAGGAGAGGAACCTACGCGCGCCGCAGGTCAGCATGGTCAAGCGGCACAACGTGCGGGCCGCGCTGGACATCGCTCGGACGTGCCGCGACATTCTCGGCGGCAACGGGATCACGCTCGACTACCCGGTGATGCGACACATGTGCAACCTCGAGACGGTGAGTACGTACGAGGGCACGCACGACATTCACACGCTCGTCCTCGGCCAGGAGGTCACCGGTCTTAGCGCGTTCGGGTGAGAACCTTCGCGGTCGAGTCGGCGACCGTAGACGTCGCGTTCTGCGCACTCTCGCGTCGCGCCAATGCAACTGGGCCGGGTCACCCGGCGAACGTCTCTGCCAATGCCCCCAGCTGCCGCAGCGCCTCGTACAAGGCGATGCCCACCGCGTTGGCGAGGTTCAACGATCGCACTGCGCCAAGCGTCGGTATCCCGACGACTCTGTCGGAGAAGCGCTGAAGGAGCTCGCGAGACAAGCCGACGCTCTCCTTTCCGAAGACGAGGGCGTCGCCCGAAGCGAACGTGGCCTCGACGTGACTCGTCGTCGCGATGGCGCTGAAGAGATGCAGCCGGCCGGTCGCCGATTCCTTCGACCACGCGTGGAGAAAATGCTCGAAGTCCGCGTGCCTGCGGAGGTCGACCAAGTGCCAGTAGTCGACGCCGGCACGCCGGACGCTGTGCTCGTCGATGCGAAAACCGAGCGTCCCGACGAGGTGCAGAGGCGAGGAGGTGGCGGCGCAAAGACGCGCCACGTTGCCGGTATTGGGCGGTATCTCTGGTTCGACGAGAACCACGTGCAGGGGGACGGCGAGTGGGCGCGCGCGCAGACGCGGCGTGGCTGACGAATGGCTCGGCATGTTCGGTTGCGCTTCGTAGTCTGGACGGCCGCAGCGGCCAGCCGTACTTTGGAGCGACGGACAGTGCCGAGACTCGATGGATGGAAGCGACTTCTTTTCGGCGCCTCGGCGCTCGTCGCGTGCAGGAGTGATTCCGGGGCGCCCGTTGGCGTGTCGGCGCCGCGCGCGGCCGAGACGCGCACGCCTGCAGGCCAAACGGTAGCGGCCAGTCGATCGGCGATCCCGGCGGATTTTCGTAGCCGCATGGCGCGAGTCGGCGAGCTTCGTCCGTCGCGCGGTCACGCCGAGCGCTTCGACGCGACGGTATGGGTGAACGATCTCGCGCGAGCGGCCTGGGATGGAATGGGGGAGGCCCCCGACGGTGCCGCGCTGGTCGAGGAGCTCAGCGAGCGTAGCGCGCGCGGAGGTCGCGACGCCGGGTTGCTGGTGATGAACAAGGCCGCCGGCGTCTGGCGATTCAACGCGATGGATTCGCAGGGGGCCGCGGCAGATGGCCTGCACACGACCACCTGCGTTGCTTGTCATCGCGAGGCGCCGCGCGATTTCGTCTTCGTCGTTCCGCCGCCAGGTCAGAGCGTCAACGCGGCCACGAACGCAGCGATGACCGCCAGCGCGCCGAAGAGGGTCGCAACCGACGCCGCAACGTACGACGCGCGCAGTGCCGGCTCGGCGGATTTGCCTTCGAGCCGGTAGCAGCCTCGCAGGAACGCCCGGGCGCTGCGTCCCGGCAATCCCACGCCGAGACGCGGGATGGAAAGAGCGGCAAAGGGCCCCTCTTTGAGCGCCACGACGACTGCACCAAGTGGCCCGATGACCAGATCCCAACCGGCCGCGTAGAGACCAAAGCGCACCGCACGCTTGGAGGCGCCACCCGCTCCGGATTGGCGGGCGCCGCGATTGAGTGCCCACCCGTGAACGACGTGGGCGGCCACGAGGAGTGTCGCCAGCGCCGGAATCGCTCCGGCGGCAAGACGGGCCGTCAAGGCACCCCGATCGAGCAAGACGTGCTTGACCCACATAGGCGCGAGAACTGATAGCGGAAGGAGGGCGAGAAGGCCCATCGCTACAGACGCAACGCTCTCGCTGAGGAAAGCGAAGCGAAAAGCCGGTCCGAGCGGGCCGTCGGGCAACGTTTCGAAGAACCTGTCGGCATCGAAGGTCGCGGCGCGGGCCGTTGCCCATAGCCCGGCGAGGGCGGACGTTCCCGGGCGCTCCCAGGCGACGATGGCGACGACGCCCGAGCCACCTCGCTCTTCGATACACCCAGCGCAATCGGCGTTGCCGCAATGGGCGCAAACGACGGTTGCCGGGACATCCGAGTCGCCCAGATCCTCGCTCGCGGACGGGGCCTTCGACGCTCCGTTTCGTCCCACCGACGTCACCCACCTTTCGGGTGGTCGGATTGTGACACGCGAAGAGGGTCAGTGCACCACTTGGCCAGCGGAAGTTCCTCGGCGAAGTCGGATATCGTCCGGACGACCGCCGAAGAACAGTCCGACGGCCAGCGCGGCGATCGACAGGGCAAGCGTCGCATAGATCCCCCATTCGAACGAGAATCGGAGCGGCACTCCGTGGGATCCGTGGGGCGGCCGAGCAAGGAGCAGCGCGGCGGTGGTGCCGGGTACGGCGCTCAGGAAAGACGTGGCGACACGGGCGCCACGCATCTGCACGATGCTGCGCCGGCTGAGCACGACCGGAAGCAACACGAACCAGGCGACACCCGCGCCCCACGCCCACCCAAGGCGGTGCGCCAGGGCGACTCCCGAATAGGTGGTGACGTCGGGCAGAGTCACGTGGACCCAAGGCGAGACGAAGGCCGCGACGCCGCAGACGGTGAGGACCGCGAGCGCGCCTCGACCGCGGCGCCAATAGGTGCGCGGCAAAGGCTCCCATTCCGGTTCGTGCGGAATGCCGTCCTCGTCCATCGCCTCTCGGGAGAGGGGCAATTTCTCGAAAGGCACCAGCGAAACGGCACAGAGCGGGCACGCGGTTTGCTCGCCGTCGGCGAAAAGCTCGTGGCAAAAGGGGCACGCGCGCAGTGGCACCCGATGATCATAGCCTGGCGAGCGCGCCGGTATCGCCCGCGGCCCTGATGCGTTCTAAAGTGCAGGCATGGGACGGCCTACCCCACTCGACCGAGGCGCTCTCGAGGCTTGGCTTGCGGCGCATCCTGGCTGGGAACGCGCGCAAGGCAATGCCATCGCCAAGGGCTACGAGTTCTCGGATTTCGCTGCCGCGCTCGGGTTCGTCGTTCGCTTGGGCTGCCTAGCGGAAAAACGCGACCATCACCCGAACGTGGAGCTAGGCTGGGGACGCGCGCGCGTGCTCTGGTCAACGCACGACGCGGGCGGGGTGACGACGCTCGACGTGGGCGCCGCCGAGGCGACCGACCAGCTCCACGAATGAAGGACGCCGACGCGCTCGCTCGGGCCCGTGAAGAGCTGAGAGCGCACCTCGAAAGCGTCGCCGGAGCTGGGCCCATTCCGCGTCTCGAAGAGGCGCTGACGCACCCGAGCTTCGCGAACGAGACGGGCGCCCCGGATAACCAGCGACTCGAGTTCCTCGGCGACGCGATTCTCGGGTTTTGCGCGAGCGAGATGCTCGTGTGGGCGCACCCAGCGGCGGACGAGGGCAAGCTGACGCGCATGCGCAGCGCCCTGGTGAATGGCGAAGCCTTGGCCTCCTGGGCCCGCCGCGTTGGGCTGGGAGCGAGCCTTGCGCTCGGGCGCGGCGCCCAGCTCGGAACCGAGCGGGAACAGACGAACGTCCTCGCCGACACGGCCGAAGCGCTGGTGGCCGCGGTGTACGAGGCGCGCGGCATTTCGGGCGCCCGGGCGCTCGTCCAAGACATGGTTCGCGAGCTTCTGGATCGGGCCGATTCGCTCGACCTTCGCGACCCAAAGAGCCAGCTGCAGGAGCGCGTTCAAGCGACGGGGCGCCCGGCGCCAATCTACCGAGTCATCGACGTGCGCGGCGCGCCCCACGAGCCAGTCTTCGAAGTGGAGGTACTGGTCGACGACGTCACCCTTGCCCGCGGTGAGGGGCGCAGCAAGCGGCTCGCCGAACGTGCCGCAGCGGCGGCGGCGCTCGAGGCGCCGGCGAACCTATAGCGCGCGGCGCGTCCGTTGCTAGGTGATCAGCCATGGCCCCCAAATTCACGGCTCGACGACGACGAGGCATGGCAAGAGCATCGCGTTCGACCCGCTTGGCAGCGACTGTGGCACTGATTGGCATGAGCGTCGTCGCGTGCGGGGCGAGAACAGGGCTGCTTCTCGATGGCTGGCCTGAAGCGCTGGACGCCGGAATGGCCGACGGTGCCGCCGCGTGCACGGGGAACGTCATTGCCCTGGAGGCGAACGTTCCGAACCTCGATTTCGTTCTCGACGCCTCGGGTAGCATGCGGGAGCTTTCGAAGTGGACGAACGTGCGCTCGGTCGTCGCGAAGCTAATCGCGGACCTCGGACCGCAGGCCCGCTTCGGAGCGGCCGCGTTCCCTGCGCCAGCCGGCGTGCAAGCGGACGCCTGCTCGGTCGGAGCCGAAGTGATGCCCTTGCAGCTCGGGGATACCGGCGGGCTGGCCGCGAGTCGCTTTCTCGCCGCGACGTCCTTCCAGCCAGAAGGCGGGACGCCGACGGCCTCGACGTTCGAAATGCTCACGCCCGAGCTCGCGGGTTTCTCGGGTGTGACCTACGCCATCGTGGCGACGGACGGGGGGCCGAACTGCAACCCTGCGCTCTCGTGCGGCGTGGATTGGTGCACCAGCAACATCGACGGCGTGCCGGGGTGCCCCCTCGGCGGGCCGCCGAACTGCTGCCTGCCGACGCGCGGCGGCGGGACGGGCTGCATGGATGACGCGCGCGCGTCCCAGGCGGTATCCGCGTTGCGCGCAGCAGGCGTGCGCACTTTCGTCATCGGCATTCCCGGAAGCGCTCCCTATTCGTCGGTGCTCGACGACATCGCGACACGCGGAGGCACGGCGCGGTCGAGCGAGCCCTTTTATTACCGGGTTGACACAGCCGACGCAGCCGCTCTCGCGACGGCGCTAGGCGAAATTGCGGCGCAAGCGATGAACGACTGTAGCCTGCGGCTACGGCGCGCTCCCGGGACGCCCAGCTCGGTAAATGTCACGCTCGGAGAAGCCGTGGTCGCGCGCGACGGACCAGACGGCTGGACGCTGAGAGGCACCGAGCTCACGCTCCTCGGGTCCGCCTGCCAACGGCTTCGAGCGGTCGGTGCGAGCTCGGTTCGCATCGTCGAAGGTTGCCCGACCGGCGCCCATTGATTGCTCATGGTTTCCCGTCCGCATCGAAGCGGGCGGGTGGCGGCGGACGCCTTGCGACCTCGTCGATTGTCGGAAGGTCGAGCGACTCGAGTGCCGCGACGTCGAGGTCGCGGACTTTGCCGGCACGCAGGCTGGCGACGAGCCTATCCGTCTCCTCCCTTACCCGCGACTTCCATAGGGCGTCTCGAATCGATGCCGCAGCATCCTCGAGAGCCTGCTTTCGGGCGGCAATCGTTCCGCGCCGCCAAACGACAGAAAAGTACTCTCCCTCCGCCACTGGGGTAGCCACGAGCTCACCATCGCGAACCGACTGCGCCGCGCGGACGATGTTGACATCGACGCGGAGGCCGGGCTCGTTCGATGTTCCGTCCGCCGTGACGAAACCGAGGTTGCCAGCCCTCAGGCTCGTCGCCTTGTCGAGGCTATGATCGCGCGCGAGGTCACCGAAGGTGGCTGGCGTTGGGTTCTTCTCCGCTTCGGCAAGCACAGTCGCGGCTTCGTCTCGCGTTTTGCACAAGATGCGCCAAAGCTGGTAGCGCTCGGGGACGTCGTAGCGGGCGCGATGCTCTTCGTAATACCGACGCACTTCGTCCAGCGGAATGGCCGCCGCCGGGCCGATGCGGGCACGGACCGCACGAATCGTCGCGCTCGAGCGTGCCCGGTCGATGGCGTACGCCGTGGCAGGTTGCTCGTCGAGCTTTCGTTTGCTGGCGGCCAAAGCGAGGAGCTGTTCGGTGACGAGCACCTCCATGACGAACCGTCGTCGAGCCTCGCCGGCTGAAGGTCCGAACGTCGCACGTTGAAAGGGCGGCAGCACCGCGAAGCGGTCCTCGACGTCGCCGACGCTTATGACATCAGGACCGACCCGTGCAACGACCTGAGCGCGAGGGTCGGCGAGCCCTGCCTCGTCAGCACCCGCCTGGTGCGGCACGAAGAATGGCCCCGTCGCGAGAAACGCCAAGAGCCGGACGGCGCGAAACCGAAACCGCCAGGTTCCGTCCGTCGATGAAACGGTGGACACCGGACACCGTGCAACCAAGCGACACCTCACGCGGCGCGCCTGCGCACGTGCCCCTTTCGCGTCGATTCGCCAATCAGCACGCCCGCGCTACGCAACACGTCGTCGCCGACCCCGACGAACCGATAGCACTCGGCGCGAAAGCCGTACGCCCTGTGAAGTCGCGTAACGACCTCGACGATCGCCTCCGCCGCGACCGCGCTCTTACGCACTTTCGCCACTTTGCGAATCGAGCCGAGTGGCTCGCCAAGATGCATGAGCTCATTGACATGTTGCAGCACGTCGAGAGGTTTGAGGTCACGCGATCCGCGCATCTTGCCCGACTCGAGCTCGCTCATGAGGCGTTGGCGCCGCTTCTCCGTCCGCCCATCGCGCTTGTGCGCGCCGGGGCCGCGACCGCCGAGGATGTCGTTGAACAGTCGTGCGACCCGGCGCTTTTCGATGGCCTCTGGGCTGCCCCTGCGATTCTGGGGGCTAGGCGCGCTTCGGCTTGGCTTGGCCATACGAACGTCCTCGAAGGAACGCAGGAAGTGCGGTGACGATAGCGGCCGTCATCGACAGTGTCAATTTGGGTTTGTCTTCGCATTTCCCAGCGAGGCAATCGCCTCGCGCGCGGACCTTCTCGCAAAAGCTTCGTCATTGATTTTCGTGATCTGCGCGTACGATCTGCGTAGCCGCGGCGAGGCGCGGCAGTCGTCCGGGAGAGTGGCCCAAGAAACGCGCGCGCCGCACGCGTACGGCAATGCGGCCGACGTCGGACGGACTAGAGCTTGAACCTCGACTGCGTGTCTGCTTCCATGGGTCGCGTGGCGCTCGCCGTGGTGACGGGTGCAGGAAGTGGCATCGGTCGCGCCACGGCGCTTGCCTTCGCCGGACGGGGCGTCGACGTCGCGCTCGTGGGTCGTACCGAAGAAACGCTGCGGGCGACGAAGGCCGAAGCGGAGCGCGCGGGCGTGCGGGCCTTCGTGGCACGCGCAGACGTTTCGGTGAGCGCCGAGGTGCAGCGCGCGATCGAAGCCATCCTGGAATCGGCCGGGACACCCAATGTGGTGGTGAACAACGCTGGGATCGTTGGCGTGAAGAGGTCGGTCGAGGACACAGACGAGGCCGAGTGGGATTCGGTCGTGGGGGTCAACCTGAAAGGCGTGTTTCTGGTCACGCGTGCGCTCCTTCCGTCGATGCGCGCATTGGCGCGCGGGCGCATCGTGACCATCGCGAGCATCTCCGCAACGCTCGGCACCGCGGGCCTCGCGCCCTATTGCGCGTCGAAGTGGGGCGTCGTCGGCTTTTCGAAGGCGCTGGCAGAAGAGCTCCGCGGCTCGGGCTTGCAGGCGATGGCGGTGCTCCCGGGCTCGGTGGACACCCCCATGGCGAAGGTAGGCGGTTTCCCGCCTCAGATGTCACCGGATGACGTCGCTCGGGTGGTCGCGTTCCTGTCGCTCGATGCGCCGGCGGCGATGAACGGGAGTGCCGTCGAGTGCTTTGGGCCATAGGCGACGCTCAGGACCTGGGGGCGTCATGGCCCTCCGGTTCGATGCCGAGCCCGCGGACGATCGCGCCATGAAGCCCATAGATGGCCGGCGTCAGTGCGACGGCGATGACGAACTTGATGAAGTACTCGCGGCCGATTTTGGCGCCGATGAAGTCCCACGCCCAGCCCGCAGTGACCCTGCCGAAAATGACATTGATCGTGATGGTGTCGACGGCCTGGCTGAAGACGGTGGACCCCGTCGATCGGAGCCAGAGGTGGCGGGATCGCGTGAGCCCCTTCCAAAAGTGGAAGACGTAAATGTCCAGGAACTGGCCGATGAGGAACGCAGCCATCGAGGCCACGAACAGCTGGGCGCTTCCGCCGAAGATTTTCCGCGTATTCGGTCTGCGTGAAATAGGTCGAGCGGTCCGTCGGCATCAAGGTCGTGATCTGCAAGAGCCCCCAGGCGAGCAAGGCCATCGAGAAGCCGAGGAGCGTCAGAAAGCGCGCGCCGCGGCGCCCGTAAAAATCGTTGACGATGTCAGTCAACAGAAACGTGACCGGAAATGGGATAATTCCGACCGAGATTGGGCCAAATGGGGTTCGCGTGATTTTGCCGCCGATGATGTCGCCGAGCAGCAGGCACGCGACGAACACGGCGCACAGGTAGACGAAGAGCTTTTGCGATGCGGCGAACCGCGCGAAGCCGCTCAGTCCGTTGGGTTCTGGCGGGGCTGCATGGGCGATCGTAGTGACCATCGCTCCGAGCATCGTCGATGGCACGCGCCACGGACAATCGGAACCGTCGCGTCGTGACGGCCACCGCCCGACCGTCGCCCTTTGCGAACGGCGCGGTTCGGACGAGGCGTGACCGCGAGCAGGTCACCCCCCTCCCGTGCGCCTAGCCAGAGGTCGACCTCATACACGCCACCAGGCCGTCGGTCGTAGCCGAAGCCATGCCGCAAACGTACTTGTTCGGCGTCAGGCTGTAAGAGCACGACTGCTCGAATCGCTCGAAAGTGCCTCGTCTCGCGAGCTCTTCGGCCCACCCGTCGCGAAAAGCGGCGAGCTCTCGTGCAGTCATCGTAAGCCCTTCGTTCGAGACGTACTCGTTGGCGTAGAGCTCGACGATGTGATCGCGTAAATCGAGACAGGCAAGGAGCTTTTGTTCGTCGTTGGCAAACGCTTTCGCGCGGAGCGACAATCGTCCTTCGTTCGGGCTCCTAACGGCGCAGCCCACGAAGAAGAGGACCGGGAGGAGACGCCATGCGTCGGGGCGGACCATTCGACCGCTGGGCACTGACCACTGTGCACCGCAAGAATGCGGCTCGCCACAAACCGCCCCCTCTCACCTCGCCCGGCGCCCGAACGATCACTTGGGCCGGTTCCGATCGATCGCGACGAAATGCGTCTGGTCGCCGCGCTTGACGCGCAGCAAAATCGGCCGTTCGCCCTTCGCCCCGGCGATCTTGGTCGACAACTCGCTGGCGCCGCTCACCGGCTGCTGGTTGAGCTCCAGGATGATGTCACCCGGCCGAAGCTTTCCGCTGGCAGCGCCGTCGGGCGCGACACTCTGAACGACGACGTGGCCGTCCTGATCCGCCACGCCGACGCCGAGCCCGCCCGAGGGCGCTGGCGCGTTGGCGCCGTTTCCCTGCGGCTGGCCATTCGTCGCGAGCTCGCCCGGCTCTTGAAGCGCGGCCAGCGGCACGTCGACGTCACGCGACTGCTTGTCGCGCTGAACGGTGACCTTCACGTGGGAGCCAGGCTTGTGCGGAGCGATCATCCGGGGGAGGTCCTCGGAGTGACGGACTTCTTGCCCGTCGACGTTGACGATGACGTCGCCGGGCTTGATCCCTGCCCGTTCTGCGGGGCTGCCCGGCTCGACCTGCTCGACCAGAGCGCCGTGGGCATGGTCCAGCCCCACGGCCTTCGCCAGATCGTCATCCATCCCCTGAATGACAACGCCCAAGCGGCCGCGCGAGACGTGGCCGGTAGCGACTAGCTGCGGCAGAACGCCCTTGATGGCGTCGATCGGGATGGCGAACCCAATCCCCCGGCCTTGCGGGTTGATCGCGGTGTTGATTCCGACGACCTGCCCGCGCAGGTTGAAGAGCGGGCCTCCGCTGTTGCCTGGATTGATGCTCGCGTCGGTTTGGATGAAGTCGTCGTAAGGACCGGCTCCAATCGATCGTCCCTTCGCGCTCACTATGCCCATGGTCACGGTGTTGCCGAGACCGAACGGGTTTCCAATGGCCACCACGTATTCCCCGACGCGAAGCGCGTCGCTCGAGCCCAGCGAGGCCAGCGGCAAATCGCCGGGGGGCTCTCGAGCTGGAGGACGGCGACATCGAGGCGATCGTCTTTGCCCACGACCTTGGCGCGGTACTCGCGATCATCGGCAAGTCGGACCTTGACGGTGTCGGCATCGTCGACCACATGCGCGTTCGTTACGACGTGCCCGACCGAGTCGATCAAAAACCCGGACCCGAGGGCCTGTTGTTTCATCACCTCGTCGCCCCCCTCGCCGCCGCGATGACCGCGAGGCCGGCGCATGGGGCCGTTCGGTGATTGTCCTCCTGGGCCGAACGGAAACAGCTCCTCGAAACCGGGGAAGCCGAACTCCCCGCGCGGGACCTTGACGTCTTGCACGGTGGTGATGTTGACGACCGAGGGCTTGACCTTGGCAACGAGGGTCGCGACGTCGGGAGTGCCCGGGAGGACCGGCGGCGCGGCGAACGGCGCGGGCACCTGGGACGTCGTTTCGCTCTGCGGATTGGCGGCTTTAGCCGAGTGCTGGCAGCCCGCGCCGAAGGCGAGGGTCACCGCCGACAGTGTGAGTAGTCTTCGCGCGATTATCATTTCGAATCTGAGAACAAGCCGCACGCCCCGCGATTCCCGGAGGCGGCGTAAGGGTTGCGAGAAAGCTCAGCCCTCGTCGGTGGCGTAGATCACCTTGCCCAGGCGTGCCTCTTCGTCCGTGGCGGCCTGTCGTTCCGCTTCGACGGCGGCGGCCTCTGTCTCGAGATCGGCGAAACGCCAGCGTATTTCGCCGCTGGGCTCGATCGCGACGTCCCCCCCAAGGCCACGAGCTCGCGAGCAAGGGCCTTGGATTCTGCAGGCCGGCCGGCCGCTGCGCTCCACGCTTGAGTTAGCTTCGCATCCGTCACGGGCTGCTTGGCGCGGACGCGTTCGAGCACCTCCCGCAGGACGGCCAGGCGCCCGCGCTCCATGCTGAAGGCGCGCCGGCGAAGGGGCCGAGCGATGGTCCGCGCGAGGGGCAGCAAGAAGAGAAGACCCGAGAACACGAACGGGACCCACCCAAGAACGACGGGCGCCCCTGTGTCACTTATCGGGTGGGGAAAACGATCGAACAGATGCGCGGCGCGCTCGAGCGTCATGTCGTTCTCGATCGCCCAAAGCCCCATCAACAGGTTGAACGCATTCAGCAAGAAGATGACGACGTTTGCGCCGACGGGGTTGCCCGTGAGCGGCGCGAGGGGCTTGACGCGTGTCCACACGGGAGGAGGCTCTGGCTCGGCCGCTTCCGACGCGCTCTTGCGAATGGCGGCGAACCGATAAACGATCCCCCCGTCCTCGCTGACGTCCACGTCGCCGTCGTAGTCGAGCATCAAACGGGCCATCATCGGGTCGGCCTGATCGCGCGGGAGCCCCGTTACGCGCATGACTTCAGCGAGGCCGACGCGCCCCTTGCCGGCGCGGATCGCCGCGACGAGCAGGCGCGCGGTCTCGAGAGGATCCACCGGCGGCTCGGTGGGACCAAAGAAGAACCGGTTCACGCGCTCGTAGAGCGGTACCTTTGGCTCTTCCCGACGGCGACGCGTCTGCGCCCACCCGCTGGCACGCGAATCCCATGCGCTCTGGCCGTAGCCCATCGCAAACGGCGACCACGGGTGGAACGTCCAAAACAGCGCGTCGGCCACGATGCGAGAAAACGCGTAAGCGAGAGCGCCCCCAGGCAGTCCCCCTCCGCTGCGGCGCGAGTCGTCGTTTCCCTGTCGGGCGAAGGCCATCCCGACGACGAGCGCCAAAAAAACGGCCGCGTAACCAACGAGGACGACCGCAACCCACGCCCGGACAACGAAGCGGAGCCCCCCCATGAGCCCCCGGCCGAGGGCGCGGGCCGCGGAGCTCCAGGCATCGCTGACCTCCCAAGGCTTCGTGAAGCCGGTCGGAAACACGTGGACGAGCTCCCCCTCGTTCGTGACACGCAGCTGGCCCCGGTATTCGCTCGACAGCCATTTCAGACCGTTCTCGGCGTCGCGGAGCGCGAGGCCGCTCTTCGCTGCAGCGTCCGCGACGGTCATCGGGCCGGAAGGAGCACCGACCGCGCTGCGGATGGCATCCGCCGCTTTGGCCGGCTCCATGAAGCCGGGGCGCGAGGTACCCGTGGCGTCTCCCCCAGCAGAACTCGGGTCCGAAGCTCGTAGTGACATGCGCTCTCTCTGGCCCGTTCCGAAGCCCCCGGCACGGACACGGCAAGAGCTTAAGCGTCCTGGTGCTATCGGTCGAGCCGAGCCGCGGCGCTATCCCGTCCGGTGGTTGCCGGTGGGGGCACCCGTCCGGTGGCCCGAGCCCCTTTGACTTCAAGCGCGGCGCGCGGTTGATTGAGAGGAATGCGCTTGGGCCTTCTTGGTCCCGCGGACGGCGATTTGGCCGCGCTCGCCCGTTCCGCGGAGTTTTTGCTCAACGGCGCCAAGGTCACGCGCGCGATTTACTTGGGAGCCGACGACGCGCTGGAGGAGACCGTGGCTCTTTGGGCCGAATCTCTGGTAGGCCCCGATGCGAGCGATCGCGGGATCTGGGAGCGTGCCCTCGCCGTCGCCGGGAGCGGCGCGGCGGACCCCATCGACGCGTTCCTGCGCGCTGAGCGCGCCCGCCTTCGACTCAAGGCTCTCGAGTGCCTGCCGCCGCTCGAGCTGAGAAGCGTCGAGCTGTTCGGCGATCGAGTCGCCGTGCTCATCTACGAGAAGGCGCTCCTCGACGAGGAGGACATTTTCTCCGCCACATTTCTCGTGTACGGCAAGAGCGAGGCCCCGCTCGTGAAGCGGATAGGCCCGCGATGGTTCGTCACCCCAGGACCAATTGGCTGCTCCGAGGGCGGAAGCCTCGTGCTCGACGATTCCGGCGAGCAAGTCACCGTGACGGTTTACGACCTCGACGGCCGCGCGACGCGCAACGAGACGCTCATTGCGCAGCGAACGGCGAGGGTCAGCGTGCAAGGGTGAGGCGCCCGGGATGACTTCGTGAAGGTGGCCGTTTTCGGAGGCAGCTTCAATCCTCCGCACGTCGCGCACGTGCTGGCGTGCTCCCTCGTCCTCTGTGTCGAGGACATCGACCGACTCCTCGTCGTACCGACCTACAAACATCCATTCGGCAAACCGCTCGCCCCCTACGACGATCGTGTACAAATGTGCCGGCTGGCCGTGGCCTCGATGCCCGCCGTGGAGGTTTCACGGGTGGAGGAGGAGCTCGGCGGGGAGAGCCGGACGCTTCGCACGCTCGAGCACCTGGCCGGCGCGCATCCGGATTGGACACTGCGACTGGTCGTGGGAGCCGACATTCTCGCGGAGGCGCCGCGCTGGTTCGGCTTCGGCGCGATTGCCGAGCTGGCGCCGCTCATCGTCCTCGCGCGCGCCGGCGTCGACGTCGATCGCGCGGGGCCAGCGCTGCTGCCGGCCGTCTCGAGCACGCAGGTACGAACGGCGATCGGGAACGGGGCGTGGAGCGAAGCGCGAAGGCTCGTTCCACGAACGGTGCTCGAGTACGTGCGCGAAAAGAGTCTTTATGGCGCACCGGCGTAGAGCTCCGGCGAATGCGCCTCGCCCCGGCAAGGCTCCAGTCGTCTTCGTGCTCGGCGCAGGCAAGGTGGGCTGCGCGCTCGCGCGGGCGCTGCGTACGGCCGGCGCGGTGGCGCTCTTGCGCCCCGCACGAAGGGGGCTCCCAGCGGTGATCGACGCGGACGTGGTCCTCCTGGCGGTACGCGACCGCGAGCTCGCGCGGATAGCGCTGGCGATGTCGGAGCGGCGCATCGTGCCTGAGCGCGCGGTGGTGGTGCACGTGTCCGGTGCATTGGGCGCGGAGGTGCTGGCTCCCCTGAGAGGCGTTTGCGCCGGCATCGCCCAGATGCATCCGATGATTTCGTTCGCGTCGGCGCGCCGCGCGCCGTCGCTGGCGGGCGGGAGCGTCCACGTGCAAGGAGACCCCCGCGCGGTCGCGTATGCGAGACGACTCGCGCGACTCCTCGGGATGAACCCGCGCACGCTTCCGGATCTCGACACGATCGCCTACCACGCCGCAGCGGGGCTCGTGGCGAACGGCGCCGCCGCGCTCGCAGCGATTGGCGCGCAGCTGCTCGTGCGAGGCGGGGTCCCGAGCGACGTTGCCCCCAAGATGTTGGGACCGCTTTTGAGGAGCGTGGCCGACAACGTCGAAGCGCTCGGCTTTCCGGGGGCGCTGACGGGGCCGATCCGGCGCGGGGACGCCCGCGGGCTCGAGCGGCACCTCGAAACGCTGCGGACGAGGCTTCCGCACGCGGTGCGCCTCTATCTAGCGGCGGCGGAGGCGCAGCTTCCGCTGGCGCGGGCTCTCGGGGACGCCTCGCCGGAAGACCTCGACCAAATGGAGCGGATTATCTCGCGAGAGATGTCGAGCCTACAGTAGCGGCGTGCAAGACCTCCGTCCCAAGACCATCTTGTTCTGCGCCGTGCTGGCGCTCGCCATCGCGCTCAGCGTCCTTCTCCGCGGCCGGCGCGCGGTGCACTGGCTGTTCGCCGCGTTCGCTGCGGACATCGCCCTCTGGTACGCGAGCCAATCCCTGGCGGGCTTCTTTCGAGCGGATCTCTGGGAGCGGGTCACGGGCGTTCTCACGGTCTTGCTCCCGCAATTCGCGATCCATCTCTTCCAGAGCGTCGTCCCACTCGAGGTGGGCAGCACGAAGACACGGCTCGCGAGGTTTGCGGGGGTCGTCTGGCTACCCGTGCTCGTGGTCGCGGTTTCGCCTTACCACGACCGCTCGTACGCGCTCGGCACGGTCTACACGTACGTTTTCGGCCTGTTGGCCGCGGCCCTCATCACGCTTGCGAGACGGGGGCAAAGAAGCCCTTCGCGCGCCGTGCGCGATCGTGTGCGCTTTCTCGTGGTGGTCGGGGCTGCCGCGACGACGTTCTCCCTCGCCGACTTTCTGTCTTACCTCGGCGTGCACCTTCCGCCGATCGGCGCCGTCTTGTCGATCGTATTTCTCTTCGTGCTCGCCGAATCGGTGACGCGACCTCGCCTCGCGGACATTTACGAGCTCGCTGGTCGGTTGTTGGTCTCGACGGCCCTCGCGTTCTGCCTCGCGGGCATCTTTTACCTGTTCGTGATGGTGATCGGCGGCTTCGACACGATGTACCTGAACGCCGTGCTCGCGGCGATTGTCTTTCTCGTGCTGTTCGAGCCGCTCCAAACCGAAGTGGAAACGAGAATTCATCAGTTCTTCTTTCGCGAGAGGTACGATCTCGAAACGAGCGTCGCCGCGCTGCGCAAGCGTCTCGTGCATGTCCTCGAGCTCGAAGAGATGGTCTCCACCGTCATGGACGGCCTGGATCGCTCGCGCCGCGTGACGACGGCCGCTCTCTATCTGAGGGATCAGGACGGAGATGGTTTCGACCTCGCCGGCTCGATCGGGGTGCCCGTCCCGAAACGCGTCGAGGCGCTGGGCGCGCGGCCGCTGCTCGACCGCCTCGACGAGCAGGCCTCTCTCTCCCTCGAAGAGCTCGCGCGCGAGGCGAACAATTCGGACGTCGCGGTCCTCGCCGGTGCCGCCACGTTGGGGGTGCTTCAGAGCGCCGTCGTGTTGGCAGTCCGCGGAGACGAGGACGGCCGGGTGGGCCTCCTGTTCGTGGCCGACGACCGAGTGCGCGACGCGTTCACTCCAGAAGAGATTGCGTTGCTGGAAACGGTTGCGGCGCAGATCGGAGTGGTAGTGGCCAATAGTCGTGTGTATTCCCGCATGAAAGAGCGCGATCGATTGGCGGCACTGGGATCGATGGCGGCGGGTCTCGCTCACGAGGTGAAGAACCCGCTTGGGGCCATCAAGGGGGCGGCGCAGCTGCTGGAGGAAAACGGCGTCTCGACGACCGACGACGTGAGCTCCAAGGAGTTCGTCGGCATCATCCTCGAAGAGGTCAATCGACTGGACCGCGTGGTGGGCAGCTTCCTCGATTACGCGCGGCCGCACGCGGGCAATCCCGTCCCGCTCGATCTCAATGCCGCCGTCCGACGAACGGTGCAGATCGTCTCGAGTCAAATTGCCGATGGCGGCATCGATGTGCAGCTCGACTTATGCGAGCCTCTGCCGCGGGCCCGCATCGATCCAGAGAAGTTCCGACAGGTTCTGATGAACCTGCTGCAAAATGCGATGCAGGCCATGGATGGACAGGGAAAGGTGACGGTCTCCACGCTGACGCGGCGCTCGACGCGCGGACGGGTCGTGACTCACGACGGGGCGAACGCGTCTCGCCGGGCGCTCGCCGAAGAGAGCGAGCTCGTCGAGGTCAGCGTTCGTGACAAGGGGCCGGGGATTTCGCCGAAAGTGCTCCGCAACCTGTTCGTCCCCTTCTTCACGACCAAGACCCAAGGAACCGGGCTAGGTCTGGCGATCAGTCAGAGCATCGTCCAAAACGCCGGCGGCACGATAGAGGTGCATTCGCAACCCGGGGCGGGAACGACGTTCACGATCGTCTTGCCGACGGCGGCCGAATCACTCGTCGCTGCGGTGCTCGCCGAGGAGGTCGGGCGTGAGAAAAAGAGCGAGGCGCCGCCGGGCACTCTCTCGACGGCCCCCGCGCGGGGCGGCCACTAGCCGCTCACCGACGACGACGAAAGCATCACCCGTATCGCCTCTCGAACAACGCGCGCACCGCCGGCATCTCGCGCAGCATGGCCATCGTGTGCTCGGCGTGGCCGATCGCGTATCCGTTGCCTATGAAGAGATCGAGATCCTTCCCTACGCCCTCGGCCCCCAGCGCGGCCTGGGTGAAGCTGGTCGACATGGCGAAGAAGTAAACGACCCCCCTCTGGCGGGTCACGAGCATGGCCGCTAGCTCCGCGTCGGGCACGTTGACGCAGGAAAATGTGATGTCCGCCTCCCGCCCGCCCAAAGCGGCCATGACGGCGCTCCGAATGGCGACCGCGTCCCTTGCGTCAGCGATGATGACTGCGTCGCACAGCGCCAGCGCCTCCAGCTCCGCCGCGGCGCGGGCGTTGGCTTCGACCGCGACGATGGTGGCGCCGACGCCGCCCTGCCTGCGCGCCTCGGCCACGCAAAGAATCCCGCTCTTGCCGCCGCCACCCAGGACGACGACGATGGCCCCCGGCTGCACCCGTCGCGCTACCTGCGGCGCCGCTCCCGCGACGTCGAGCGCCGCGAGCGCGAGCCTCTCGGGAATGTCGTTGGGCAACTTCATGCAGCCGCCGGTCGCGAACAAGACGGCCTCGCCGTCCACGTCGATTTGAGCGCTCTCGCGACGCACCGCCTTGACGCGGTCGATGCGAAGCGGCGTGAGCGAGAGCGAGACCAGCGTCGCAACTCGGTCGCCCACGTTCAGGTCGTCATCGCGCCCGGGCTCGACCTGGACGACGCGCCCGAGGAGCATCCCGCCAGAGCCGGTGACGGGGTTATGCTGCTTGCCGCGATCGGCGACCGTTCGTACGACCATGTGGGCCACGTCCCTCCCGATGTCCGCGTGCGCCTCCTGCAGCCCTGTGGCCGCGAGCCGCGCGGCCTGCTCCATCTGCCCGAAGCTCGCCGCGTCGACGTTGAGCGTCTCCACGGCAAGGAGGACCTCGCCAGCGAACAACCTCGCGAAGTCGTTGTCGAGTCGCCAGGCCCGCTGGGGCAGTGAGCCCGTCGGCAGGGTGACGCGGTGAGCCCCATAGCGGTCCCCCCCGGTGCGACAGGTCGGCGAGGGGCCGTGGCACCACCCACCCGCGTCCCCGCGGCCTCCGGGTCGCCGTCGACTTGACCGTTTCGCGTCGCTCCCATTAACCTGGTTTTTGCTAGCGTTTCAGCGCCGTTCTAGAGCAGCGTGCTCCGCGACGCCCGGTGTGACCTTTACCACGGCACGGCCCGAGACGTTCTTGTCGGACAAGACATGCAAGACCCGTCACCCAAGGTGCCCACGTTCTCCGCACCGCGTCCGGGTGGGCGTTCGTACGTCTTGCGGTTCATCAGCGGGAAATACCAGGGCGGCGAGTTTCCGATTGCGCCGGACAAGCATGTTTTGATCGGGCGTTCGAGCGAGCTCGACATGGTCCTCGTCGAAGACATGGTCTCCCGCAAACACGCGCGCCTCGCCTTGCAGGGAGATCGAGATCTGGATCGAAGATCTCGGGGTCCACGAACGGCACCTTCGTCAATGGGGAAAAGATCAAACGCACTCGATTGAAAGAGGGAGACCGCGTCCTCATTGGCACGAGCATTCTCAAGCTGATCGCTGGAGACGCGCCGCGCGAAGGGCTCGACGTCAATCGGGAGCTCGAGAACGTCGCGCAGGCACGGCGAACGAGCCAACAACGGACGATGAGCGGAAGCATCGAGGAGGTCCCGCTACCCGATCTCTTGCAACTCTTCGGAACCTCGAAAAAAAGCGGCGTGCTCGTCATCCGTACGGACGACGACATCGGGCGCATCTACCTAAAGAAAGGGAGCATCGCCTTCGCCATCATCAATGATCTCGAAGACGTGCAGCCGTTGAAGAGCATTTACCGCATGCTGGCGTGGCAAAAAGGGCTGTTCGACCTCGACCCGCCGGAAGACCGCGAGTTCCCGAACGAGCTTCACGTCTCAGTGCAAGAAGTGCTCATGGACGGGATGCGCCAGCTCGACGAGTTCAACCGGATTCGCGATGAATTGCCCGAGCTGACTGCGCACATGTCGGTGCCCTCCCCGCTCATTCCGCCCCTTCGAGCGCTCACGGACGAGGAGCTCGACGTGCTCCAGCTCGCCCACAACTATGCCGTGTTCGAGACCGTCTTGAACAAGAGTCTGGCAAGCGATCTCGAGACGGCCGAGATTGTGATCAAGCTGCTCAAGGGCTCCTACCTGCGAGCAGATTGATCGGAGACTTTGGGTGACCGTAACGAGCACGACGGCCATCGTGACCGGAGCATCGAGCGGCATCGGCGCCGCGCTCGCGCGCGCATGGGGCCGGCGCGGGGCCACCGTCGTCTTGAGCGCGCGCGAGGAGGGGCGCCTCGTGCCGATCGCTCGCGCCGTCGACGAAGCGGGCGGCCGCGGCATCGTTCAGGCGGGGGACGTCACGGTCGAGAGCGACCGCGTGCGGCTCGTGGAGCGGGCGCGGCTCGAGACCGGCAGGCTCGACATCCTCGTGAACAACGCAGGACGTGGCTACTACGGCAACGTGGCCGGCATCGACCTGGCCGAGCTCGAGGCGCTGATGGCGCTCAACGTCATCGCTCCGCTGCGGCTCGCGCAGCTGGCTCTCGACGGGCTGACGCGAAACGGGGGCACCGTCGTCATGATGTCATCGGTGGCCGGCGTCGTCGCCGCCCCTGGAATGGGGGCCTATGCGGCGAGCAAGTTCGCCCTCGAGGCGCTCTCGATGTCTTTGCGGGCAGAGCTCGCCGGCACGGGTGTCCGCGTCCTCGTGGTGCGTCCCGGCCCGGTAGACACGCCCTTTCGCGAACATGCGGCGACGACGGACGGACGGGCGGGGGTCCGTCCACGAGTTGCCCGCGTTCAGAGTCCGGAGCATGTCGCCGAGCAGACGCTCCGCGCAGTCGACCGCCGGCAGGCGGTAGTCGAGACGACGTCCTTCGTGCGGGCCGCCTCTGCGGCGGCCCGCTGGGCTCCCGGACCGATGCGGTGGTTGAGCGCCGTCATGCACGGCCGAACAAAACGGTGACCCGTTGGCGCCGGGCTAGTGACCTATCGGACCATACCCGAAGAACAGCGTGAGCTGTCGAACCACGTCGATGTTCGACGAATAGTTCTTCAGCATCGTGGCGGCGTCCTGCGCCGCTTGGCCCGCGCTCGGAACCGCGTTGTGCTGCGCATCGAGAGCGTAGCTCAGCTCACCGCTCATCGGATCGGGCGGCTGGGCCTGCTGGTAGGCGATACGGGCCAAGAAGTTGGCGTGCTGCAGCATCCGGGCGCCGATGGTCTTTGCGACCTGGTAGCCGACCTTCGAATTGACCGTTTCGGTCCCGTAGTTCTTGGCCACGTACTCGATACCGGTCAACGGATCGCGGTAACGCACTTGCTGGTCGGCAGGCAACGAAAGGCTCGCCGCGTCACCCGGTGAGAAGATGCGCATCTGATCGACGAGATCCATGTTCAACGAGGTCGGCCCGAAGACGAAGAGGTTGACCAGACTAGGATACTGCTCTTCCCAGCCGATGAGCGGGTCCAGCAGAACGGCGCCTTTCGGGTATTCGAGCTGCGTCGTCGATGAATCGTTGAAATCATACTTGTCCCAGGGCAGGTACTGGACGTCGGTGATCGGGTTCGACGCGGCGGAGGCCGTGGACGGCATCGCGTAGGGCGCGATGGTGAAGATCTGCGCCGCAGTCCCGTTGTCGACGATTTGCGTCGCGCTCTCGGTCGCCATCAAATTCGCGAATAGGCGGCGGACTTGGTTCGGGTAAAGGCTTGCATAGCTGAGATTCTTGTACCGCCCGTCGATGTAATCGTCTTTGGCGTTCGAGACGAAGTGGTTGTACGCCTCGACCAGGTAGTACGGCGCGAGAATCTTCTCGTATGCGCTGCCGACTTGGGTCTGGTAGTCGCCCCACCAGTAGCCCTGCGTGTAATCGTAGTCGTTGTGCAAGAAGCGCCCCGACCCCGAACCGAGCGCGATGTTCACCTGGGTAGGCGGAGGAGCGCTCGGACTTATCGCGTCGCCGAGCTGCCACGCTTTGCCCCACGCGTTCGGAGGCGCGAGCGCGCCGTCCGCCGGAGTGATCGCATAGCTCCCCGGCTCTGGGCGTGTGAGCGCCCGCGCGAACATCGCGAACGCGTCCGCCGAGCCCATGGCCATCGGCATCAGCTGGCCCGGGTCAGCGGTCGGATCCGGCTGCCCAGGTTGCGTGAGGAGCTCCACCCCGAGCGCCAGGCTCTTGGTGGTGCCTTGGATCTTGTTCCAGTAACGGTCCATGAGGGTGCCGACCGTGCGGAACGTGTCGAAGGTCACCCTATTGCGTCGGAAATTGTTGAAGATGTACCTGTTCTCGTAGGTCGAGATGAGAAACTGAGTCTGCTCGTACGCGTCGGCCCCCGCGTCGAAACGATAGACGGGGACGTTTCCGATATCGGCAAACTCGTCCGAACCAAACAGATAGGGGTGGCGCACGCGGTTCTGCGGGTCGACCGCAAAGTGCGCGACGAGCTCGGGACGGGCGGCCGTCACGGCGGTCGAGTACTTGTTCACCGTGCGCATGTCGCGCTCGGCCACGTAGTCGAGGTCCGAGCCCGTGCAGCGTTGCGCGAGGAGATCGGTCGGATCGCCGTTCCAACCGGGACGGCCAGCGCACGTTCCGAGCAGCGCGTATCGATCGTTGTACATGCTGTAATGGTGAGTGCCGATCGAGCTACCCCAAATGCCGCCGAACCCGTCCAACGCCTGGAGAAAATCAGTTCCGTTGCCCGCGGCGCTCCCGTCGGGGCGAGGAATGGCCTTCATGTTCTTCTCGACGTCGACGATGTTCGCGTAGCCAAAACGCATGGCAGCCTTGTCGTAAGGCCCGATGTCGTTCATGTCTTGCGTCTGGTCGCCAGGATAATCCATGACCGTAGACGAACCCCACTTCCAGAGAAACTCGTTCGTCTCGTCGTCGGTGACGGGGTCGACCCAGCGCGGACCGACGCAATCGGCCCCGCGCGTGTGCGGCGTCGTCGCGTCGAGCGCTCCGGGGTATCCGCAATAGTGTTCCTGACCGTTTCTGGTCCGGACTTGCCAGTACTCGGTCGGATAGTTCAAGGCGTCCCAACTGCCGACGAAGTTGTGCCGCAGGCCCATCGAGTGGCCCATCTCGTGAGCAATGACTGAGAGGTGAAATTGCTCGCGTATCCACTGGTGAAGCGATTGATCGCGCTTGTAGACCTCAGCAGGGTAGTTGGGGTCGGCCTGGTTCGGACGCGGGAACAGCTTCGCTGCCTGTCTGGCCATCGCCACGAGCGAATCCGGCTCGGGCTCGTCTTCCAGGATGCACATGTCCTTGATCAGCAGCGCGCTGTTGATGACGCCCTTTCCCCACTTGCGAACGGTCGGGTTGAGCGCCCTGAGCGGCGAGGCCATCGAGAGTGTGGCCGGATCGCCGGCAAAGGGTTGGTTCGGATTCAAGCCCGCCATCTGAAGCATGTTCGGCGTCACCAGGCGCGCCTCCCACTCGCTCCCCAGGAGCTTTTGACGAGCCGACTCGAGCTCTGCGTCCATCGATGGACCGAGCGTCGACGAAAGGTTCTGCGCGGCCATTTTGGACGCGATTTCCGGCGGTAGGCGGCTGCCGCCGGGCAGGCCGTTGAGGCGGGCCGCCGAGCGATCGATCGAACCGAGTCGGCTCTGTATCTCTTGCGACGAGAGCACACCTGGCACGTACTGACCAAGACCGAGCTTGCTCGCGCCGACCCACTGCTGCATGTATTGGCCGTTCGCGATCTGCTGGTTGCTGATCTCGCCATTGATCCAGCGAAGGAGGTCCTCCACGCTCTGCGAAGCCGTATCGAGCACGTAGGCCCACTCGTTGATGCTGGCCTGCACCTTCTCGCCGGTCACCGGATCGTCGAAATCCGTCATGATGCCCCATGCGGAAGGGGACTGGGGCGTCTGGATGATGTCCACGACGCTGTAGCGCAGATCGCCGAGCCGCACCTTGAGGCCTTCGGCACCGCACGCGGCGGCGTCGCCCTGGCGCACCGGGTTGTGGCAGAGGACGAAGAGATCCGGCACCGTCTTTCCGGCCTGTTGATCGGCGAGGAGGTCCGCCTCGGTGCTCAGCATGGTGGCTTGACCGATGTCCACACCGACGCGGTTGGCCTCCGCAATCTTGCCGAGTTGCACCGAGCGTTTGACGGCGATGTTCCACGAATTGAGCGCGTGCGCGGTCGACGCGAAGAGGTCGGGCGGCGACGTCGGCCCGTAGTAGAGCGCCGTGGTCTTGGTTTGGCGCAGATAAATGGGAATGTCGCACTTGTTCTTGAACTCGTCGCAGCGCGCCCCCGGATAGGCGGCGAGGTTGCTCGCATCCGCGAACTGGCATTCGTCTTCCGTGCCGTCGTGGTCGAGGTCGCGGTGAACGTCCTGCCCCGGGGCGCTGCGTGTAAACGGCTGGCCTTTCGGATCGGGGATTGGCAGAGCGGTGCGCGGGTCGAAGACGTACGAGCCGTTCGCGTCGACTTTGTAATTCTGAACGTTTCCGGACGGGTCACGCCACGCGTCGATGGCGCACTGGGACCCTTCGATATGGCTCTTCTGCCATAGGTTGTATTTGGTGGCAAACCGGTGCCACTGTTGATCGAGAATGCCGTAGTTTCGCTCGTATCCGAAACGGTCGACCGTGAACCAGCCGAACGCGTTCATCTTGTTTCCGTCCCAGTCCTCCGGCTCGAAATCGTCGTCCACGACCTTCTTGAACGACAACCGGAGCTTTACCTCCGCGGGGTTGCACGTGTAGGCGGGGTAGTTGCCGAAGAAAAAACACAACGGGAGATCGCCGTACGGCGTGCGGATGGTCTGCGGCGTTGCGAACAGCTTGGTCGTGACGTCGAAATAGCCTTCTTCAGGGCTGAACACCGGCGCGTCGGGGTCGCTCGGGTCCTGGACGTAATACGAGAGCGGGTCGTAGTGAATGCCGTCGAGCGCGGCACCAAGCGAGAAAATATCGTAATCGTAGGCGTCGGTGACCAGGTTCGTCGACCAGTCGACTCGGAAGTACTGGCGCTGGTACCACGGGCGATCGGTCGTGTTCTCGACGACGATGTTGAGCTGCTCGCCGGTCTGGGGGTTGTAGTCTCGGATGATGTCGAAGTGGCTGTCTATCTTGAACATCGCGACCACCTGCCCATTGCTGGTCGCTTGAGAGCCGTGGTGATCGCTGTTTTGAATGCGCTCGTAGGTCAGGCGGGCGACGAGCTTGTCTTCCTGAATCTCCCACTTGATTCGAGCGAGAGAGCCCATCGATTGAAACAGCCAGAATCCCTGCCCGACCCCATACGGTTCGTCGACGACGCGGTTGCCCATGTAAAATTCGGGGTCGTCGGAGGGATCGCTGAGGCTGGCGCCGACGAAGAAGTGCTTGTCGAGGGCATTGGCCTGCACGCGGTTGATCGGATCGCGAGATTGTGCGCAGCCTACGGAGACATTTCCCACCACCAGCGCCACAGTCACGAGACCGAGCAAGCGCAAGACCGTCTGCATAGCCACCGACCTCCTTCGACTTCCGCCCGCCCTCGGCGTACCAAGCTTACAAGAAGCTATGGGGCGTAGTGCGTCTATGCAAATCGGAGCTCTACCGTCGACGGTCGACTGCAGAGCCCTCGCTCCGTACGCCTCGTGCGAAGCGCGCTTCGACCGCGCGGGCGTGCCCCTCGAGCGCTTCGAGCCGGGCAAGAGCGCATATAGGTTTCTCGTGGCGCTGCAGCGCTTCGGGACCGTACTGAATCATGGACGTGCGCGTCACGAAGTCATAGACGCCCAGCGGAGAACCGAACCGAACCGCCCCTCCCGTCGGCAAGACGTGAGACGGGCCCGCGAGGTAGTCGCCTGTCGCCTCGGGTGTCGAGCTGCCGAGGAACACCGCGCCGGCGTGACGGATGCGTGCGAAGAGCGCGTGCGGGTCGACGACGTGCAATGCAAGATGCTCGGCGGCAATGCGATCGGCGACGGCGGCCATGTGATCGCGTGAATGGGCGACGAATGCCGCCCCGTTGGCGAGCGCCGCACGCGCGATGACCGCCTTCGGGAGAGTGGTCAGCTGCTCTTCGAGCTCGCGGCGCACCGCGCGCGCCATCAAGTCCGAAGCGCACACGAGAAGGGGATAAGCCGCTTCGTCGTGCTCGGCTTGGGAGAGAAGGTCGGCCGCCACGATCTGCGGATCCGCCTCGTCGTCGGCCACGACCAAAATCTCGCTCGGCCCCGCGACCCCGTCGATGTCCACGGCGCCGAAGACGAGCCTCTTGGCGCAGGCTACGTACAGATTGCCGGGGCCGACGACCTTGTCCACCCGCGGAACGCTCTCGGTGCCGTATGCGAGGGCGGCGATCGCTTGTGCACCGCCGGCGTCGACGATGGCGGAGACGCCGCACAGGTGCGCGGCGGCATAGATCGGGTCGTCACTGGCGTCGCCGGCGAGCGGGCTCGCGACGAGCGTCTCGGTCACGCCCGCCACGCGCGCGGGAATGACGGACATCAGCACGCTCGAGGGATAGCGGGCCTTGCCCCCGGGCGCGTATACGCCCACGCGACCGACCGGGAGAACCCGGACGCCAAGCAGGATGCCCTCCTCCTCGTAGTGAAAGCCCGGCTCGCGCTCGTGCTCGTGAAACGCACGAATGCGTGCGACCGCGAGCTCGAGGGCCTCCCGCGCCTCGCTGGGAAGGCGACCGAGCGCGGCGGCGCCAGGGTAGTCTCGAACGACGAGGCGCGGCGCGCGCCTTCCGAAGCGCTCGTTGTAGCGCTGAACTGCGACGTCCCCCTCTTCGCGGACGGCGGCGAGAATTTCGCGGACGACCGGCTCGACGCGCGCGAAGTCGGCTTCCCCGCGCAGCTCGAGTCGCCTGAGCGCGGACTCGAACTCGGGCGTACCTTCCACGAATGTTGCGAGCATGGCGTCCCCTCTTTAGCACGCGTACCCTCACGCGCGATGCGGCCCCAAGGCCTTGCCGTTCGCCTGACCGGCCTGGTCGCCTTGTTCGGCGGAGCGGCGGCCTGCGGCTCGCCTCGCGGCGCGGGCTTGCTTACGGACGATGGAGCGGCCGCGCCGATCTGCCCCCGGGATGCCGAGCGTTCGCCATCGGGACGGTGCGCGTGCACCCCCGGCCACCTCGTGGTGCTTGGAGCGTGTCTGCCGCCAATGATCGGCGACCGCTACTGCGGGCCCGCGGCGACGATGCTTCGCGCCGCCGGCGCGCCCGAGATGCCGAATGGCGAGCTTCCAACAGGAGGGTGCACCTTTCGCCCCTGCGACGGCACGAGTTGGCAGACGCGTGACGTGGTCACCGGCGCTTGCGTATCGACCAGGGGCGCAGGCGGCGGGGACCCCTTGACCTGCCGCGCCGGCGCAACCGCCATCGTCGAGGATGGGCGCCCGGAATGCGTGGCCCCGGGCGACACGTGCCCCCGGGGCACGTCGAGAGGGGAAGGCGCAGCCGCAAGGGTGTGCGGGACGGGGCCCGTTTGCCCGCCAGGCAGCCTCCCCGCCGGCGCCACGTGCCGGCCCATCGTCGTGTCCGGCGCGCGGGGCTCCCCCCGCGTAGACCTCGGGGTCTGGGCTGCCCTCGTGCTCGGGGCGGACGAGGGCGCCGGCTCGGCCAACCTGTGCCGGCCCATCGCCCTTCGCCCGGGAGCCTTCAACGTCCAACGAGGCAGCGCGATGGACCTGCGCCTCCACATCTCGCTGATCGTGCCAGATCAAGACGTCACCCGCGTCCACGCCGAGTTTCGGCTGGGAGACGACGCGTCGACCGCCACGAGCGGCTCGAGCCGCTCCGCGAAGAGCGCGCGCTCCGCAGGGGAAGACGTGCTCGCCTCGGCGCTCGCCCCGCTCATCGAGGCGCTTCGCGGCCTAGGCGGCGAGGCGAGCGCTGCTGCCGTGGACCTCACAGTCCATTGCGCCATCGCAAGTCTTTGAGAAGGCGCGCGAGGGCGAGGGCGTCCGATGAACGCCACGCATCCTCTTGGTCGACGTGACCCGACGGAATGTATTATAAGGAGGAGGCGAACTTGCCCGCCCGGCATGGAATCACCACATCCCGGTCGAAACATCGTTCGAAATCGGTACGAGGGATGCTACCGTGTCCCAGCGTCATTTCCGGGCCGCCCGCTCGGAAACACCCCCCCGCTCTTCCATCGGGAAAATAGCTCACGGCGGC
The DNA here is from genome assembly GCA_963787925.1 of uncultured delta proteobacterium. Classification (GTDB taxonomy): domain Bacteria; phylum Myxococcota_A; class Polyangia; order Polyangiales; family Polyangiaceae; genus Palsa-1150. The sequence continues at coordinate 406,489 of CAWBEN010000005.1, read as the reverse complement.
GGGCGGCATGTCCTACCATTCGTGCGAGGCGACCACGTGGACAGTGATCTCGCGGATGCGGTGGAGGCACTGAAGTCGGTTTTCAGCAAGCGCAAGCTGCCTTGTTCGTTTGGAAAGGCGCCCCCACCGCTTGTCGAGGAGTTGCGCAAGCAGCTCCGCGTTCCTTCCCGCTATCGCAACTTCTTGCTTTCGGCCAACCCGGAAAAGGTGGAGACGGTGACCCCCGTCGAGCGCATTCGGCTCATTCCCGCCGAGGAGCTCATCAAGACACAGCAGCTCGTGCAGGCCCCTGGGGAGAGCGGCGCGGCTCCAGCGGACTGGAGGCCAGCTTGGATCGTGGTCGGCGAGAGCTCGTTGCTAGGCGACCCCTATTTTCTCGACGTGAGCAAGCCGGACCCCGAGGGTGACTGCCCAGTCTATACGGCGATGAGCGGTCAAGATCGCTGGGCTCCGACGCTTGCGGCCTCGAGCTTCGCTCAGTTCCTGCGGATCCTCTCGACCGCGATGGAGATCGCGGCCGGCTTTGGCGACGCGATCATGGACGATGAAGACGAGGATTCATTCCGCGAGGCGCTCGGGCCCAAAGTAAAGGTCATCGATACCGCGGCGCTGCGGGCCGGGCACTGGACCTGACCTGAGTAGGCCGGCACGGCGTCTCCTCACATGACCGAGACAGCCTACGGGGCGAGCCGTTACCGCCCGCCCCAGATCGAGCACCGCTACGGTCCGAACGTCCACCTGCTCGACGATCCCGTCTCGTGGACGCTCCTCGCGCGACTGTGCGCCCGCGACACGCAGCAGCCCGAGGTCGGGCGCCTCGTCCGGTCGCTGTACGAGAGGCTCGCGCACACCGTCGTCGCCGCCGAGTTCCCGCGCACGCGCCTGGACGTTCCTACCCGCATGGTCGTCTCGTCTCCGCAGGCGGTCGTCCGTTCGACGGGAATCGCGCCGCAAACGAGGGCCGTCACCGTCGGAATCGCGCGTGCCGGGACGTTGCCGTCGCAGATCGTCTACGACCTCTTGAACGATCTACTGGACCCAGCGTGCGTTCGACAGGACCACTTGTTCATGTCGCGCGCCACCGATGTGGACGGGCACGTCACGGGCGCGACTTGGCATGACGCCAAGATCGGGCGCGAGGTCGGGGGCCGTCTCGTGCTCTTTCCGGACCCGATGGGCGCGACGGGAACATCGCTCACGAGCGCGCTCGATCATTACAATACGAGGCTCGAAGGCACCCCCGGCCGCTGCATTGCGATGCCGCTCATCGTGACCCCGGAGTACTTGCGGAACGTCTTGCGTGCTCACCCGACGACGCTCGTCTATGCGCTGCGCGTGGACCGCGGGTTGAGCGCGGACGATGTCCTCGCGACCGTGCCGGGAACGCGCTGGGACGACGAGCGCGGCCTCGACGATCATCAGTATATCGTGCCGGGGGCGGGCGGAGTCGGCGAGATCCTGAACAACGCGTGGGTGTAGCGAGGCGGGCGCGGCGACTCACTTTCTCCTTCGCGGGTTGTGCGCATCGACCAAAGCCACGTAGTCGGGCATCGGCTGCTCTGGCCGTCGGCCCTCAGCCCGGACCGCGTCGCCCATCGCGGGAAGCCGCGCGTTCATCGCAAGCAGCTCCGCCGAGGCCGGAACGGGCCCGCGTGCGACCCAGCCGTCGAGCGCGGCGGCGATGGCTTCCAGTCGGACACCACGAACATGCCCGCGCCGCACGAGGTCGAGGTAGCTTCGCGCGAGGGCGTCTCCATCGAAACGGTGCTCGGTGACCAGCTCCACCGCCACGCGAAGAACCCCATCGGCGCCAAGGCGTCCGTCCTCGTGGAGAACGAAGGCCGCCTGAAGGTAATTGTAAAAAGGCACGACGCGCGAGCCGTAGGCTTGGAAATCGCCCGGCGGCGTCTGCCGCTCCAGGTGAATGAAGATCCGCTCGACGACGTCCGCGCGCTCCACGGTGCGCGCCGCATCCATCGTCTCGGCTACGACGTCCTCGTAGAGACGCCCGCGCTCCAGCACTTGCAAGAGCACGTCGTCCCCAATGCGCCCTGCGATGAAGTCCGCGTAGAGGGAATAAACGTAGGCATCGGCCTCCGCGTCGTCGCCGAAGAGAGTCTCGGTGCATTCGCTCGCCGGCTCCCCCGCCTCCGCCAGCCGAGCTCGCGCCCGCAGCAAGGCCGGGAGCTTGTATCCGAGCTGATCGCGCACCGCGCGGAACCTGAGGCGCAACAGGTTCTGAAGGTTGGGTTTCAGCGTGAACGTCTCCCACGTGATCCCGTCGAGACGGAGCTTGTCCTCGAGGCGACGGCGCATTTGTTCGGGAGAACCCGAGAGAATGTGCACGCGAACCCCGGCGCGGACCATCTCACGGAGCAGGGTGGAGGCACCGGGATTGGTCCGTTTTTGATCCGCGCGCTCGAGCGCGGTCTTCACGAGCTCGCGCAGCGTGTCGAACTCCGTTCGAAGGTACGTCTTGTCGAGGTCCCAACGGGCAATGTGTGTCGTCAACCCGACCTCTCGTTACCATAGCGGCGCGCGCGCGGGCGGCCGTCCGATACGGGTCCCCAAAGGAGACCAAAGGGGTGGCCGCTAAACGGCAATGGCACGACGCAACGTTTCGAGCGTCGTGACGAGCTCGTGGGCACCCGAACGGGACGCGAGCTCGAGGGCTTCACGCAGATAGTCACGAGCCTCCTGGCGCCGGTCACGCCCGTGCGCGACGCGGGCCAGTGCACCGAGGACCGCCGCGCGATCCTTTCCGCTCGGTCCGGCGACGTCGAGCGCCTCGCGCAAGACGCCCTCCGCGTCGCTCAGCTGCCCGCCCTGCGCCAGAGCCTCGCCCAGCTTCCGGCTGAAGATGAGCAGCGCGTGCATCGGATCATCGAGCTCGCCGCGAAAGAGCTCCCGGCGAGCGAGCTCGAGGCCGCGCCGCAGCGCCATGATGGACCCCCGGTAATCGCCGCGCGCGCTCGCGAGGGCGCTGACGCGCTCGAGGAGAAGGAGCGCCTGAAAAGCGCTACCTCCCCAGTATTCGTGGAGGGCGCGGACTTCGAGAGGGAGATCGCGGTCGTCGCAGATCACCGACGCGGCAGCGTGGAGCTCACGCTTCACGGCCGCGGGGATGGTCGCAAGCGTCACCTCGCGCACGAGCGGATGCGACGTGCGGATGCAACGGTCGGCGGCAACGAGCATTCCGGAGCGGGACAGGAAGGCCAGCGCTTCGGCGAGATCGAGGTTGTCGCCGAGGATCCGCTTCATGACCGCTTCGTCGGCGTCGTCCCCCCACACGGCGGCGGCCTGCAACACGCGCCGCGCATCGGCAGGGAGCCGCTCGACGCGGACCGAAATGAGGTCGGCCAAGCCAACGGGCACGGCGCCCGATTCCTCTCGCAAGAAGTGCAGCATCTGTTCGAGGTACAAGGGGACCACGGCGCGCGCGCCCTGGATTGTCGGGGGAGTCGACTTGGACGTCGTCGACAGCGCTTGCGCGACCTGGTTGGTCGGCAGGCCCATGATTGTCCTCGGCGCCGCGAGGTCGGCCGGCCAGCCCGGGTCGAAGCCCGGCGGGTACGTGGCGATGAGAAGGGCCGGAACCAGCGGCGGATCGCTGAGCGCGTCGCAGAACGCGTTTCCGCTCGCTCCGTCGACGCAGTGCAGGTCGTCGACTGCGAGGACGACGCGGTGACCGCGCGCACGCTCGCTGGCGCGGACGATCGCCCATCGCAGGGCCTCGGCCGCGGCGAAGCGTCGCTCCTCTGGCGAAAGGCGGGGCCCGCGTTTGGAGCTCTCGTGCCCGAAGACCTCCGCCATGCCTCGCCGCGCCTCGGCCGTCGCGCCAACCCAATCGCGTGGCGCGCCGCCGGTCTCGGGCAGTGCAGTCAACTGGACGATGGCGCGCTTGAGGGCCCAGCCCCCGACCTCCGCCCATGCTGGATTCGGGGCCGGTGTGGACCACCACGTCGCCCGCCGCCGCGGCGACGACCAGGAACTCGCGCACCAAACGAGACTTTCCGACCCCTATTTCGCCGACGAGGCGCGCACCACCGAGCGACCGCGCTTCGGCGCGGCGGTCTTCGAGCCAGGCGAGGTCTTCGTCGCGACCGAGGAAAGGCAGCACCCACTTCGGCTCGAATTTCGGACTCTCCGGGGGTCGATGGCTGGCGGCGACGGGGGTCGCGACGACGCGCGGCACGGCGGGGGGAGCCATCGATGGTCGGGGCGCGATGCTCACCCCTTGCGTCGAAGTGACCGCGCCGCCGCAGTCGCCACAGAACTTCTGGGCGGCAGGATTCATGGCCCCGCAGGTCCCGCAGCGGATCCCCCCCAAGCTCGATGCGCGGACACTCGAGCGGTCCTCGATTTCGTCGAGGGCGTGGCAGAGCGCAGCCGCAAGCTCGTCCGCGTCTTGGTATCGGGCGTTCGCCTCCTTGGCGAGGCACCGGAGGACGATGGCGACGAGAACCTCCGGAATGCTCCTCTCGGGGGCGACCTCGCGCGGGTCCCGCGGCGCGCGCGTGAGGTGGGCGAGCACGACCTGGGTCGGAGAGTCGGCCTCGAAGGGGAGGTGGCCGGTCAGGAGCTGATAGAGAATGACGCCGACGGCGTAGAGATCGCTCCGCGGATCGAGAGGGTCGCCGCGGGCCTGCTCGGGGCTCATGTATTCGGGCGTACCGCACACGATCCCCGGGCTCGTGATGCTTCGCTGGGGCGTTTCCGCGCGCATCTTGGCGAGGCCGAAGTCGACGACTTTGACGAAGTCGGCCCCGGAGCGGACCTGCTCGAGGATGATGTTCTCGGGCTTGAGGTCCCGGTGGATGATGTTGGCATTGTGCGCTTCGGCGAATGCCGCGAGAGCCTGGCGAAGAATGTCGACGATGCGCCGGGGCGGGAGGGGCCCGTCTTCGTACGCCACACGCGCGAGATCGCGCCCGCGCAAGAACTCCATCACGAGGTAGAGCTGGCCGTCGGGAGTCTTGCCGAAGTCGATGATGCCGACCGAGTTCGGATGATTGAGGCGGCTGGCCGCGCGGGCCTCGGTGATGAAGCGCGCGGCGGCGTTCTCCTCGCCGACGAGGTGCGGGTGGATGATCTTCACCGCGACCGTACGTCCGAGGTTCGTCTGCTCGGCTCGGTAAACCCGACCCATGCCGCCGACGCCGACCAGCTCCAAAATGAGGTATCCGCCGGGCAGAGAGCGCCCGACGAGGGGGTCCTCCGGATTGGTGACCAGCGTGCCCACCGGAAAGCCGCACGACGGGCAGAACCGGTGCGCTTCGTCGCAGGGGCTGGCGCACTGAGGACACGACCGCATGGGACGTTTTCCCCCCGCACGTCATACGCCCGCGGGGCCAAGAAAGGCTAACACGCGCACGCCTCGAGGGAACCAGCGACACGAAACTCGCAAACGAGGTGCGGCCCCGGGAGCCTTGCCGGATTTCGCGCCGGCCGCCTCTGGCGTACGATGCGGCGTGGCCAAAAGGATCGGCGAGCTTCTGGTGGAGGCGGGGGTCCTGTCGCAGTCGCAGCTGGAGCAAGCGCTCTTCGCGCAGCGCAAAGACGGGCGCAAGCTCGGGCAGCTTCTCATCGAGCTCGGACTCGTCAGCGAAATGCATCTGACGCAGACGCTGTCCCGCCAGCTCAGCGTGCCTTGGGTCTCGCTCTACCACGTGGACTTTTCCCGTGCACTCCTCAACTTGGTGTCGAGAGAGCTCGCCGAGCGTTACTGCCTCGTTCCGATCTTCCTCCGCCGCCTGCGAAAGCAGCTCGAGACCCTTTACGTCGCGATGGACGATCCGACCAGCGAAGGCGCCATCGAAGAAATCGCGCGCGCCACAGGGCTCACCGTAAAGCCCATGATCGCGTGCCCGAGCGACATCCGCGCAGCGATTCGCGTTTATTATCTGGGGGAGAACGCGTCTGGGACGGGACCCTCCGTCTCCGCGCCGCTCGCGCTCGCACCGCCCCTTTCGGCTGCCGCGCCGAGTCCTCCGCCCGCGAGGGCCGCGGCCCCGCCGTTGCCGGAACGAGCACGCGGGCGCCCAGAGGCCCCTCCTTTCGAGGAGACGGCCGGGCGGGGCGGCCGAGGAGGCGAAGGAGCGCCGGGCGCGCCCGGAGACGACAAGGAAGTCGTCCCGCTGCGCCGCGCGCGACCAAAGATGATTCTCGCTGACCCTGCTGGACGGCACGACCATCTCGTTGCCGGCACCGGCCCGCAGGCGCCCGTCGAAGCCGGACGTCGATTCGCGCGGGGGCGAGGAGCTGAGCGATCAGCTCACAGCGCGCGATTCTCGTCAGCGCGCTCCGTGCGGTCGCCCACGGAGTAGACGCGAGCGAAATCTTGGGAGCCCAACCGCGCTGGGAAGCGATGTTTTCGGCGCTTCTGTCGATTCTTCTGCGGAAGGGACTCATCGCCGATTGGGAGTTCATCGAGGAGTTTCGAAAAGTATAACGAGGAGTCCCTCTCCCAGGCTCCCGACTACTTGTAGGAAAAGAGCTTCTGGAGCTTGGTCGCCAGCATTTGGTTGCCGACGACCTTGAGCTTGCCCGCGAAGAAGAGCTGCAGGCCATTGGCCTGGGGGTTCTCGATGAGCTTCTGGAAATCTTCGTCGGTGAGCGTGATGGAGCAGTCCGATGCGCCTTCGCCGGGCTTGCACGAGGGCCCCGAGGCGCTGACGTCGATGTTCCAAGCTCCGCCGGTGGGCCCTGTGATGTTCATCTGGTACTTGGCGCCGATGGTCTTCGCATCGTCCGCGTTCTTCGCGAGCGCTGCCGGAAGATCCTCGTTGAACAGCTTCTTGATGTCGACCGCCATCGGCTTTTGCCTCCTCTGGAGAGCGCGGAGTGCATCGCGATTCAGGGCCGTCGTCAAGCGGACCAGTCGGCGCCCGTCAGGTCCCGCACACTCTGTTCCGACCGCCGGTCTTCGCGCGGTAAAGGCGCTCGTCGGCGAGGCGAAGCAACGCGTCGGCTCGGCGCTGGTCTTCGGGGAGCTCGTCGAGCGAGGCGTGCCCGGCGCTGATGGTGACGCGCAGCACGGTCGACTCGGAGGCAATCTCGAGGCGTTCGATCGCTACGCGCAAGCGCTCGGCGAACCGCGCGACGTTGCCTTGCCCGATACTTCGCACGACGACGACGAACTCTTCGCCTCCGTAGCGGGCGAAGACGTCCTCGGTGCGGATCATGCGTGAGACGAGTGCGGCCACGTCGCGCAGCACGTCGTCGCCGGCGAGATGCCCGTAGGTGTCGTTGACGCGCTTGAAGTGATCGAGATCGAACAAGATGAGCGCGAGCTGCGTTTCGTGGCGGCGCGCATGCGCAATCTCGCTCGCGAGCCGTTCGACCAAGTAGCGCCGGTTGTGAGCGCGCGTCAGCGGATCGCGAACCGACGACTCGTAGAGCTGATGAGCGATGCGCTCCGCCTGCGCCTCGAGCAATGAAAACGAGAAGACGACGCTTGCTCCGAAGTGGATGCGCGCGCCCGTCTCGAGCTCGGCGCGATCGACGCGACGGCCGTCGACGAACGTTCCATTGGTGGAGCCTAGATCTTCGATGAAATACGTTCCCTCCCCCGAGGCGACGATGCGCGCGTGCGTCCGGCTCGCGCCCGAATCGTCGATTCGCACGTGAGCCTCCTTGCCGCGCCCGAGGAACGTCTCGTCCTCCCGCACCGGGTAGACGCGGCCCGTGCTGGGGCCGCCGACCACCGTGAGCAGCGCTCGCATTCTCTGCCGCGTCGTCGCAGCGGGCGGCATGGCGATGGCCGAATCGGTCGTCCGCGTGCTCGACTCCTCGTCGCCCCAGTCGACGCCGCTCAAGCGAGGCGAAGACGGCCGCTCGGGCGGAGCCAAGCCGTCGGCGGGGGGGGGCCTCTGCGTTTCCTTCGGGTCGTCGGGCATGGGCGACGGAGCGCGTTTTGAGAGTTCGAAGCGGGGGAGACACGACCAGTACGACCGGAACCGTGCTCGGTTGAACGGTACGACCTTCCTACGACTTTGGGGGGACACAAGGGCCGGGGGGCCTGCCGAACGTAAGTAAACGTGTGCCGCCTGCCGCTTTGCGCTTCCCGGATAGGCGCGGAGAAAACCAGCCCAAGGCGAGTCGCGGCCGCGCGCGACTCCAAAGCATCCGAGGGTATTCGATCCGATCGAGGCTGTCGCGGGCGCCTGGACGGTGCCGCGCGACGACACTAAAAGGCCGCTCTAGCCATCATGGGTCTCCTGGACGGCAAAGTGGCCATCATCACCGGCGCCGGAGGCGGGATCGGAGCCGCGCACGCCCGCCTTTTCGCGCGCGAAGGCGCAAAGGTCGTGGTGAACGACTTCGGCGGCGCGCGCGACGGGAGCGGCACCGACGACGGACCGGCCAATCATGTCGTCGCGGAAATCCGCGCTGCGGGCGGCACCGCCGTCGCGAACGGAGACACCGTCGCGGCGGCGCACGGGGCGGAGGCCCTTCTCAAGACGGCGGTCGATGCGTTCGGCAAGGTGGACATTCTCGTGAACAACGCGGGCATCCTGCGTGACAAGAGTTTTCTCAAGATGGACGAGACGCTGTGGGACTCGGTCATCGCCGTGCATCTGAAGGGAACGTTTTTGTGCTCGCAGGCCTTCGCGAAGCAAGTGGTCGCGCAAGGGGGCGGCGGGCGCATGGTCAACACGACCAGCGTGAGCGGAATGCTAGGAAATTTCGGTCAAGCGAACTACGCGGCGGCCAAGGCGGGCGTTTACGGCCTGACGCGCACGATGTCGATCGAGCTCCAGAAGCATCGCATCACGGTGAACGCCATCGCCCCCATCGCGAAGACGCGAATGACCGAAGACTTGCCGATGTTTCAGGGTGTCGACACGCTGACGCCCGAGCACATCTCGGCAGGCGCGCTGTTTCTCGCGAGCGATCTGTGCGGCGACCGCACTGGGCACGTGCTGGCCATTGCCGGTGCGCGGGTCTACGCGTTCAAGGTCGCGGAGTCGGCCGGCCGCTTCAAGGACACCGACCATGGCGTATGGACGGCCCAAGAAATCGCGGAGAGCTGGGACGCCATCGTCAAGACGTGACTTCCGCGGCCGCCCTCCCTCGCCTGGCCGGGGCCGGTAGCGCCGCGTCCTGGACGGGAAGGTGCTAGCCTCGCCGCCCCCATGCTCGATGCCCGTGAGCTGCTGAACGCTGCCGTCGGATACGTCCGAAAAAATCCGGACGAGCTCATGCGGGTCGCGATGAACGCGGCCGCCCTCCGGGTCGGCGTGCCGATTGCCGCGCTCCGCTGGTTGTCGTCGCAGGCCAAGCCGTCCAAGAAAACTCCCCGGGACATCGAATTCGGGAGCTCGCCCCCTGCCATTCGCGTCAGCCTCTCGATCGATGCCATGGGAACGCCGGTGCGCGCGAGTGGAGCGATTCGCATCGAGGCCATCGACTTGTCGCCGGACGCCATGCGGATTGGCCTTCGCTTGAGCGACGTCCGGCTCGCGCTCCTCGGCGAGAGCGAATCGCCGGTAGCGACGCTCATCAAGTCGGGGGCGCTCGATCTTTCGAAACCGGGCAACTTGTTGAAATTCTTGCCTCGGCGTCCCCCCGCCATCGTCGAGGCCGACGGCGACCGGCTCGTCGTCGACCTCATGAAGGTGCCCGCCGTGGCCAAGAACCGCGCTCTCCGCCGGGCTCTGGCCATCATGACGCCCATCGTCACGGTCCGAGCGGTCGAGACGGACGGCGATCACGTCTACGTCGCGCTCCGCGCCAGCCCGCGCGGGTTGCCACGGGCCTTCGCGGCGCTGCGCGGCCGGGCCTAAGGAAGGGCGGCGGCGCCAGCCTTCCGCAGGTTACCCCGGGGGCATAGGCGGCTCCGGGTCGGGGTGCTAGAAGTCGACGCGTCACCTTCGCGGGGAGTCGCACAGCCCGGTAGTGCACGAGCTTTGGGTGCTCGTCGTCGGGGGTTCAAATCCCCCCTCCCCGACCAATCGACAAATTTGCCGAGAAAAGCAGCGCAAACGCGAAGGACGGGCTGTTGCCGCCCCCCAGTTGCCCCAGCGTCCGTCCGGCGGCCGCCGGCCGCCTACCTGCCGAGGTTGTCGGTGCCGGCCCGCAGATCGGCCATGGCCGCATGCGCGTACCGCTGAGTCCTCTCCAGCTTCGAATGACCGGCCAAAACAGGTACCGCTTCGGCGACCTTGCAAAAGGGACTGCTTGAGCCGATGGAGAAAACTGATGACGCGTCGGAACCGGCGTGAGCCCGCTGCTAGGAGCGTTGCGTTTATTCCAACAAGCGAAGTGAGGGTGCTCGACCACGCGTCCAGAATCTGGATGGTCTTGTTGGCGTAAACCTGATCGCGTGTGACATACGACATGATGGACCGATCCTTCGCGGCCTCAGCGTGCTGTGTCCGAGTCGGTATTATTGATATCGGGTCGGGCCGAGACCGAGGCAAAAGGTCCTTGCATCACGTAGCTGATCGAGGACGTATTTTCGGCGCGGAAGGTCGCGAAGAGACTCTTCCGTGGATCCACGTTGTTCGTTACGTTTGTCCTTATCCGATCGAGATCCGCCTGATTCAGAAGCACTCCAGGATGGATGAAGGCGGCCGGCGGACCGGCGCTTGCGTCGGGAGGATCTCCCCCCGTCCACTCCGCCTACACGGGGCATGCCGGCGATTCCGCCCGGCACTCCGTGTCACCCGCGGATCGCTCGGGGGCCGACGCGGTATGCTGGGCGTTGGCCCATCGTGCGCCGCGTTTCAAGGAATCCTGGGAAAAACGCATCCTCGTCACCACCCCCAACGAGCAGCCGCGGCTATACGAAACTTCAAGAGGCAACGGGGCGATCCCCGCAGCGTTCAGGCTGGTGGCAGGCCCACGACGATCCGTATGTTGTCGAAAAACACGGTGTTGTCTCCGCCGTTCGCGTTCGTGCCGACGAAACCGAGCGTGTGCGTAGTGGCCGTCGCGGTGAACGTCGCGGTGTAGTCCGTATAACTGGTGGCTGACTTCGGGGGCGCATAGCTGGCCAGCGAAGCGCCATCCAGTGTGACGTTCCAGGTTTGACCAGCGATGTTCCAGGTCGCGCCCGCACCTCGCTCTGCGGCCGAAAAAATCAACGTGTAGGTGAGGCCGGGCTTGAACCCAGAGATCCCCTGCGAAATCGTCCCCGTACCCTGGATGAAAGCGGCCTGCACGCCCTCGGGCGCAGACGAGCTCTGCAGGGTGAACGTGCTGCCATTGCTGGTGATGCCCGAGCCGTTCGAGCCGGATAGCGGAGAGAACGCCCACGCGCCGCCCGCGGGGCTGTATGCGAACGTGCCGACTGCGGGCGCCTCGAAACCGAAGTTCGCAACGGGCAGCGAATCGACCGGCGTGACGGAGACCTCGGCGGAGCCGACCGATCCGCCGCCGACGAATTGCGCCGCGACGACGTAATAATACGGCACGCCGAAGCTGAGGTTGGCGTCCGTGTAGGCCGTCCCGGGCACCGTGGCGATCGACGTGTAAGGTCCGCCGCTCTTGGTGGCGCGCTCGATCTGGTAGCCGGAGGCGCCGCTGGCCGCAGTCCAGCTCAGCGTTACCTGCTGGCCGAGCGGCTTGGCGGTGATGTCCGTAAGCCAATACAGTACGTCCGCCGCCAGGTCGTATGTCCCCGACCCGACCTTCCACGCGATATAGGAGTTCTGTACCGTCGTCCCCTCGCTGTGATCGTAGGCGATGCCCGTTCCGGCCCCCGTAGCCGCGCCGTCTTTCCAGATGGTGGTTCCACTCTCTCGAATGGCGAGCCGGTCGGCGGAGGTGTTCAGCGTCGGAACGTAGAGGGTGGCGGTGGAGCCCGGAGGGATGGCGGCCTTGATGGTCAGCAGCGTATCCGAGCGAGTCCAGTCGCTGCTGATGACGCCGCGGACCGAATCATGGCTGGCGCTCGCAGAAGTGATATCCCCCACCACGCCGGGTTTGATGATCACCTTCTCGAAGCCGGGGCCGGCGGGGTCCTGCCGGATCCCCGCCAGGTCGCTGTAGAACCACTCCATGAGCTGACCGAGCATGAAGTGGTCCTGCGAGGACCTCGCCTCGGCGGTCCAGGACTCGGTGAGCGAGGTGGCGCCCTTGGCTAGGTTGTAGCCGTAGCCAGGCCTGTCCGACTGGTTGTTCATCGCCACGACCACATCGGACCGGCTGTTGTCGGCCAGCGCACGAAGGAGGTAGCGGTAGCCGACATCGCCGGACGTCAGCTTGTAGCCGTTGCTCTTGATGCCCTTCACCAGCGAGTCGACGACGCCGGGCACGTTGCCCGGATTGACGATGCCCAACGCGAGCGGCATCGCGTTCGCCGTTTGGCTGTTCGTCGAGTAGCTCTTACTCGCCTTGTTGTAGAACGTGTTGTTGAAGGTCGTGCGGATCTGGCCGGCGAGCGTGGTGTATGTGGTCGCGTCCACCGTGTTTCCCAGCAGCGTGGCGGCCGCGGCCATGGTCTGGGCGTCGGCATAATAAGTGGCAGTGTCCGTCAGCGACACCGGTGTGAGCTGCGCCACGCCCAGGGTGCCTGGGCCGAGGTCATACCAATCGCCGAGCCCATAGTTGACGATGCCGCCTGCAGCCTTCGTCGTCAGGTAGCCGAGGTAGCTCTTCATGTTGTTGTAGAGCGCCTTCAGTGCGGTAACGTCACCATCCGATTGGTATTGCTGCCAGGCGGCCTGGATGATCGCGCTGCCCCACTCGGGCGAGTCTCCAAAAGCGCCGCCGTAGATGGTCGTGAAATGCGGCACCAGCGTCGGCACCATTCCGTTGGGCTGCTGGCCTTCGACCATGTCATTGCCGATCTTGTTGTACAGAACCGCCAGGTCGTGCTCGTACCTCAGCGCCGGTCCGTTGAGGTAGGTCTCTTCGAGCCAGCCGAGCTTCTCCCGGTGCGGGCAATCCGTGAAGATGCTGACGGTGTTGCTTCGCTGCGCCCAACCGATGAGCGTCCGGATGTCGTTGAACAGCGTGCTCGAGCAAGTGAACGTCCCCACGGCGGGAGACGAGGACGACACCACCTTGCTCTTTAGCGAGACCAGCGTGGGTAGTGTCCCCGTGGTGGCGCCGTTTGCGTCGTAGTAGTTCAACTGAAGATAGCGATATCCGTAGTAGTAAAATTTCGGCGAAAAAGTCTCGCTGCCGCTGCCCTTCAGGGTGAAGTCCATGTAGCTGGGCGGGCCCGTTGGGGCCCACTGCGGGGAGCTGCTGACTTGCGATACCGTGCCGTCAGCGTTGAGCAGCTCTCCAGGCTTGATTCTGACCCTCGTTCCCGCGGGCCCGGTGACGACGAGCTCCGGTATCTGAGCTGCGTTCTGTCCAAAGTCGTAGACGATCACGCCGGGGCCCAACGGCGTGACGTGAATGGGCATGAATACGTCCTGCGTCGTCAACGGCAGCACACCGGAAGACGCTCCTTTCAGCGTCCCGCTGGTGCCGGCGAAGAGGGCCGCGGCCGCCCAGCTCGAAGAGTCGAACCCGGGCGTGTTCCAGGGCTGCTCCCGGCGTGCGTCGTAATCCTCACCGCCGTAAATGCCGGAGAAGGTGATGGGACCAAGGCTCACCTTCCAGGTGGCGTCGCTCCCGACGATCTGTACGGAGCCGTCCGCGTACTCCAGGCGGATGTGGACGATGGCTTTGCGGGGGCCGGAGGAGCCGGTCCAGAGGGCATACCGGGGACCGGATGCGCTCACGTTGCTGCTGCTGTACATCCCGTTACCGAGAATGAGGCCGATGGCATTGGTGGCACCCGGCTGGAGCTGCGAGGTCACGTCGTAGGTGTCGTACAGGCTGGTGGTCGCGTAATTCGTCCAACCCGGCGTGAGAAAGTAGCTTCCGACCTTCGAGCCATTGAGCGACATCTCGTACTGCCCGAGGCCGCAGACATGGATCACGGCGCGCGTCAGTCCGGCGCCCACGGCGAACTCCTTCCGTAACAACGTGGAGAGGTTCGTATCCAGCGCTCCGGTGATCCATTTCGCCTGCCAATCCGTTGGTTGGACAATGCCCATTGTCCAGGTCGACGGCCCGCTCCACGACGATGCCACATCGGAGCCGTCCCAGACCCGCACCTTCCAGTAGACCGCCTGCGAGCTAGTGAGGGGCTTGCCGGCATAGAGCACGTGGTTCTGTTGGACGGAAACCCGCTTCCCGCTGTCCCACAGATCGCCGGTATCGGCGGCCAACAAGGCGGGGGTGGAAGCGGCCACGATGCGATAGGCGGTCTGGGCGTCGCCGCGCGTGCTCGAGTGCAGGATCCAGCTCAATCGGGGCGCCGCGGAATCTATGCCCAGTGGCGCGGTGCGGTTGTCGGTACGCAGATCGCTCACCGTCAGAGCCGCGACGTTGCGCCCGAGCTGACCGGCGTCTCCCGCGGCCTGGGCGCCAACGTCCGCGCTGACGTCTCGGTCGGCTGGACCCGGCATGGCGTCAAGCGCGCCCGATCCCCAGGCGTCAGACCCGCCCGATCCCCAGGCGTCAGGCCCGCCTGATCCGCCGCCGTCCTGCTGCGAGGAAGGCTGGCGCTCGCCCTCTCCGCCGCAAGCAGCAAGAGCAAGCAGGACGGCCAGCCAAAGCGTCCGCCGACACGGTCCGCTTCTGTAGGCCATCACGGATAGCCTACCGTACGACGACTGGGCGGTGCTAGCGGTCTGTCCAAGTCGACCCATCGGTCCAGACGCGCCGCGTAAGTTAGAGCGAACCGTCTCGCGCCCTCATTGTCCGACGACCAGGAAGGTTGCCAGATCGAGTCTGCATGTCTCCAGGTCATCGGCGGCATCGAGATCGCCGACGGTGCCAGAGCATTACTCTGGTGTCGAAGCTCCGAACGGGAAATTTCGAGTCTCGGTGAGGGGGCGAGACGGCGCCAAACTTGACGGTCCCGTGCGACGGCCGGCGTCCGGCTCACGCGGACGGACGCTACGGGCAGACTCGGGTCACTGTTTGGGTGTTCGAGCCTGACCCGTAGCTATACGGCATAGGTCATGGTCGTCCCGCCGTCCGATAGCGTGTACGTCCCGGTGTCCGTATGCGCCGGCGAACCGGCTGAGGTGAGGGGCACGCACATCAGAGTCCCAGTCGCCGTCGTGCTGCTCGTCACGGTGTAGCTACCCGCGCAAGAATCGTTTTGAGCCGTCACGGTGGCGGTTCCTTCGTTCAATACGTACGTCCAAGTCTCGTTTTGCTGCACGCCTTTCCAAACGCCTGCAAACGGGTCGCCAGAAGCGTCGATCGCCATGGAGACGCATGGATTCGCCGGGGCGCCATCGAGGTTGGCCTCGGCGGTGCTTGCAGCGCCGTCCTCTGCAGGAGTGCTCTGCTCCGGGCTGTCGGAGGCGGCGCCGCCATCAACCGCTGACCCGGCTTCCGGCGAGCCGTTGTTCGTGCCGCTGCTGCAAGACGGAACGACCAAGAGCGAAGTGCACGCGCCCGCCGAGCGCGATAGAGGAACCGCAACCGCCGACCGAAACCTGTCGTAAGTCATCGAAGCTCCTCGAGCGTGAGATCCGCGGCTAGTAACTCGGCTGTTGGCGGCGCGCAACGGTTGGGCGCGTGGTCCCCCGCTCTCGTCATCCGGTCCCGCCGATCCATTCGACAAACAGGCGACAGCAGCCCTCGACTTGGGGGGCCGAAGAGATGGGTCAGTGCGACAAGCACACGTTGGTGATTTTTCCGACGAGCGCCTGGGTGCCGTCTTGCCCGTCACACACGTCGGCTCCCTGTCGCAGCGCGGGTAACGCTCCCAAAGACGCGGTCGTACCGACTGTCCCGGGAGTCACTCCCGCGACCATGCCGTCAAGTTCTACCGTCAGCGTGCCGGTGGTGCGAGAGAAGACGACCCGGTGCACGTTGCCATCGTTGATTGGGACGGAGCCTGCGATGTTGACGAGGTGCGTGCCGTCGTCGATTTCGGCATAGATCGACCCGGCGACCGAGCCATTGATGCGCACGTCCCAGAACGTTCCTGGGTTGCAGATGCTGCGCTGGTTGAGGAGCGCGGAGTACTTCGTTGCCTGCGTGCTGACGTTGAACGCAACGCGGAAATCGGCCGTGCCGATGTTGGACAGATCGGTGCTGCAGACAGTCGCCGGCCCGTTCTCGGCGGCGTCGGCGCCTGGCGCGTCGGCTATGTCGGAGTCGGCGACCGCGTCCCGATCGTTCGAGGCGTCACTCGCACCATCCGCAGCGTCGCCCGCGAGGCCCAGCGACGAGTCGTTCGTGACCGCGTTCGAGTCTTCATTCGTCGACGAATCAGGGCCGATCGATTGGTCCGCCGCGCCCACGGCATCTCTCCCCGCGTCTGCAGTGGAGACTTCTCGCTCGGTCGCGTCGGAAAAAGCGTCCGCGCTTGCCGGAGGGTCGGACCCGCGATTCAAGTCGCTGAGATCGATCAAGAAGCAACACGGGCAACACGCGACTATCGCGAGCGAAGCGGCGGCTGCAACGGCCTTCATTCGAGCTATCAGCATAACTTGGCAGAAGCGGACGAGGGCACGATCCACGAGTCATTTGGAATGAAGACGTTGTCGGTCACTGAGCCCGAGGTGGGGCCGGCTCCTACGCGGCCGGCTGGCCATTCGCTGAGTTGGCGTACAGCACCTACCCCAGGAGTCTCGAGCCATGACCTGCTCGGGCGCCTCCTGCGGCTGGATCGCCAACATCAACGTCGCATCGGTTGGAATCACGGTGCTCGTTCGCCTCCTCATCGGCCCTTTGGCGGACAAGTAATCGTTGCCGTCTTGTATTGGAAGTTCGCTCAAGATTGCCCGCAAGGTACTGCCGTTGCTCTTCGGCCAACCCGAGCGCGTCACAGCGACCTACAACAGTCACGGCACACCAACCTGTTCGCGGCCCTCGACGTCGCCTCCGGCAAGGCGATCGGTGAGTGCTAGCCCCTGAAGCGCGCTGCCGAGTTTCGTCGGTTCCTCAGCGTGATCGACAAGAAAGTCCCATTGCAGTTGGCGGTTCACGTCATCGTCGACAACTCCTCCATCCACGCGTCGCCGCCGATTCGCCGCTGGCTCCGGCGCCACCCGCGCTTCCACCTGCACTTCACGCCGACCTACTCATCGTGGCTGAACCTCGTCGAGCGGTGGTTCGCCAAGCTCATCGAGGATGCACGGCGTCGGGGCAGCCACCTCAGCACGCGCGAGCTACGCGAGGCCATCGAGTGCTACATCGAAGCGACCAACGACGAACCACGGCCGTTCGTCTGGACCTAGACCGCCGACGAAATTCTCGCGAGCGTCGCTCGCTTCTGCGCTCGCACGCTTGCACACGCGGATTCTTGATGGTTTCGCGGACTCAGGACACGAGGCGATATCTTTGCTCTGCGTCGGCAGGAGCTAGCGCAGGCCGCCTTCACATGGGCTCCGGCGGCCTCAGCTACCAGGTCGGGACCCACCCGCGTCGCCGTTCTCGGCCGAGCCTCAGGGTCCGAAATCGAAAGCATTCGTCAGGTCCGCAGCGGCCGCATCGCGAGTACCGAGCGGCGCGAGGTTCCAGCGGTGTTCGATGAATGCCGTGATCGACGTCGTATCATACACCGTTGAATCGACGTACCCCTTACGCGCGAAAGGCGAAATGACGATGGCTGGTACGCGCGTCCCGGGACCCCATTTGTCCCCTGGGGGCGGCGCGACGTGGTCCCAGAATCCGCCGTGCTCATCGTAAGTCACGACGATCGCCGCATCTTGCCAGTTTGGCCCGTTGCGGACCGCGTTGATCAGGTCCTCCGCGTGAAGCTCGCCCGTTAGCACGTCCGTATAATTGGGGTGCTCGTTGTCGATTCCGGCGGGTTTGATGAACGAGACGGCTGGCAGTGTCCCCGCTTTCGCGGCCGCCATGAAGTCCGCTTCGTCTTTCAGGTGCGCCCGACCCGGCGCGCCATCGGCATAGTTCGCAAAGTAGACGAATGGCTGGTGATGGTACTGAAAGTTGACGCCTCCCGCGTCCGGAGTTCCGGCGAGTGCGTCGTTCCATCCACCCGCGTACCACGCCCAGTCGATGCTCCGTCCGGAAAGGCTGTCGCCGAGGGTCGGAAACGTTTGCGGAGGCACGAGTTGATTCGCTGGGGCAGTCGAGGGATGCGGCGTGGCGCTCGGGTAGAGCGTGCCGACCAGGTATCCGTCGGGCGTCAGGGGACCGTCGTGAACGACACCCGAGTCGGGGTCCTTCACCGGGTTGCCGTTGCCGTCGAGCACGGCGTAGAGAGACGCCGGAGCATTCGGAAAATTCGCGACCGCGGCCGAGATGAGAAAGACATGGTTTTGCAGCGAGCCGCCATACACTCCGTGAAAGAAATGATCGCACAAGGTGTAGTTCTTGGCCTCGGCCGCGAGGGGCAAGTCGCGGGTGTGGAAATAGCCCATGGTCAGTCCCTTGGCAGCACTCACGGCGACGAACATATCCATCTTGCCATGGTCGATTTGCTGCTGCTCCTGGTAGAACTTGGTCGTCAAGTCGATTGACGTGTCCTGGTCGACCTGCAGGTAGGGGTCGAGGGAAAAAGGCGCGTTGGGTAAACCTGCGCCGCCATCGACTCCCGCGTCGCGAAGGTGCGCTTCCGTTTGCGGCAGCGTTGCGTAAGGCTGCCCGGTGGTCGGGTCGATTTGGAGCGGCGCCTTGAGCGCATTCGCCAGACCATCGGCACCCGGGAACTCGGCGTATAGACTATCGAAGCTCCAATTTTCCAGCACGATGACGACGACGTGGTTCACCTTGTGTAGACCTGCCCCGGAATCGGGATTGGCGCCCCCGTCAAGGGCCGGGGACGCGTCGGCTGCGGTCGGAGCACTGCCTGCGTCCGTCACTGGTGTTGCCTGGTTGTCGGCCGAGCTGCATGCCAGGCCCAGCGTTCCCATCGAGACCCAACCCAAAAGTGATTTACGCACGATGTCCACCTCGTTTTATTGAATTGTTGAAGTTTCCATGCGGACAACGGAGCACGAGTCCAAAGCGTTCCATCAGTCGGCGTACGCCCCGCAAGCCTCCCACCCCGAGCACATTCGAGCGTCGTCCTCCGGTAGAGAGGACCTCAGCGGCGTCCCGCAGGTGGCGATCGCATCGGCAACCGCGCCGGCTTGGCGCCTGAAGACGAACCTAGAGAAGTGGTGCTGTTCGGCGGCCATTCCATCGCCGGAGTGGCGTCTAAAACAGCCTACTTCGTCGCGCGGCAAATCCGGATACCCGTTTCCCGGGTAGTTGGTCACAGAGCCAGACACGGCGGAACGAACTCCCCGTCGTCGCTGGCATCCCCACTCCCAACGGAGGATCCCCATGCGACTCTTTGCTCTGGCGCTCCTTGGCGCCTCGGTTTCTTGCCACGCGATGACCTCTTCCCGAGCGCCGGTGCAGGCGGCAGCGCCCCAGGCCGCGGCGTTCTCTGGGTACCACACCTTTTCCTTCGACCTGCCCGGGCAGCCGCCTGCGGGCTACGAAGTCTCCGAGCGCTCGCTCGAAGCCGAGGGTCGCGCACGCCAGGCGGTCGTCGCCACCCTGGCACGCAAGGGCTATGGAGAAAGGAGCGGCAAGGGCGATAAGGGGGACTTCATCGTCCGCCTGTCGTCAGGGACTCGCGACGTGCCCATCGGTGATAGCGAAACGGGGTACCACTTCGCGTATTCCAAGGAAGCGAATGTCACGATCGATTTCTTCGACGCGACGAGCGGCTCGCACGTGTGGCACGAGGTCGCGATTGCCGACGCCGATCCGCCGAGAATCGACGGCGCGGAGCTCCAAGCCGCCGTGCTCAGCGCGATCGCGTCCGTTCCTGCGCATCGCCCCTCGTCCGTCGCGAAAAACTGACCCGCCTCGAAATCCGACGCCGCAGCTCGCGTGTATCCGAGAACATGAACCAAACAACCCCGTCGCTGAGCTCACGTCTCCTTTCGTTCTTGCGCCCGTCGGTCGGGACAGCACCTCCCGCCACGCTTGCCCTTCGAGCGGCGGTGGGAGGCGTCTTCCTCGCCTCGGGCGTCATAAAGTTCTTGTTCGCCGACCAGGGCGCTGGACGCTTCGCCAAGATTGGACTTCCCGCGCCGGAGCAGCTCGCCGGCTTCGTCGGCGCCGTCGAGGTCGTCGGCGGCGCACTGCTCGTCCTCGGTCTCTTCACGCGGCTGGCGACGATTCCGCTCATCGTCGACATGGTGGTCGCCATCGCGACCACGAAGGTTCCCCTTCTGTTCGGTCCGGGCCCGGAGCCGGTCGGCGCTCTGCCGAAGATAGGCTTTTGGGCCTTCGCCTACCAGGCGCGGCTCGACGTTACGATGCTGGTGGCAGCCGGCTATTTGCTCGCCGTGGGAGCCGGGCTCTGGTCGATCGACGGCGTGCTCTCGCGGCATCGTTGGTCCCGCGCGCTACTCGGCAGGGTCCGTGACGAAGCGCAAGGCCGGCAGTCGCCGACGGACCAGGTGGCGTAAGCTCGAGGTACGCGAATCGAGGATCGAGGCACCATGGAAATCGACCCGTCGCCCCAGGAGCAAGAGCGGCGCGCAGCGCCGGAGACGGACGCGGCGCTCGTCACCCAGCTCGTGCGTCGAGACGAGGGCGCCCTGCGCGTACTTCACGCCCGCTACGCGCCGCTCGTCTTCAGCGTCGCGGCTCGCATCGTGGATGCGAGCGCAGCGGAGGAAGTGGCTCAAGACGTCTTCGTGACCGTCTGGCGCAAGGCCGAGACGTTCGATCCCCAGCGTGGCTCCTTCAAGGGTTGGATTCTTCGAAATCACCCGCCGCCGCGCGTTGAACGAGCTTCGCAAGCGCCGTGTCCGGGGGGCGGAGAGCGACAACGCCCTGGCCGAGATTGCCGACGAGACGGCGATGCCCGACGAGGCCCAGTGGGCGGCTCACCGCCGCGCGGCGCTTCAGAAGGCGATCGACGCTCTCCCCGCTCGAGAGAGGCAAGCGCTGTCGCTCGCGTTCTTCGAGGAGTTGACGCACGAACAAGTCGCAGCAGCGCTTCGAATGCCTTTGGGCACCGCGAAGACGCGTATCCGCATCGCAATGAAGCGACTGGCACCCGCGCTCCTCGCGTTGGTCGTCGCAATCGCGATCGTGGTTGCTTGGCGGCGAGAGGAGCGGCAGCAGGCGATGGAGCAGGGGGCGCTTCGCCTGGTCACAGCGAGCGACGTCGTGCCCATTCGTCTCGTCGCCTCACCGGGCGCGCCACCGGAAGCGCACGGAACGTACCGCGCCAAGACTGGGACGGACGTCGCGGTGCTGACGGGGAGCAATCTGCCCAGGCCTGACGAGGGCGAGCGACAGATGGCCTGGGTTCGGCACGGCGAGCGCTGGTACCTGCTCGGTCGCATCGAGCGCATCGATGAGCCGGGGCGATCGATGCTCGTCATCCGGAGCCCAGCCGTCGCCTCGCCGGCGGACGAGGTGCGCATAACGCGAGAGCGGAAAATCGGAGACGCGCCGCTCGGACCGACGCTGCTCGAATGGGTCGCGGGACGCGAACGGTGACTCGGCCCGAAGGTGCACACGAAGCTTTTCGTCGCATAGGTCAGGGGCGTTGCGTGTTCGCCTCTGCCCGAGCTTGCCCAAGACACACGGCAGGACATAGGGGGGAGAGAGCCGTTCTGCCTCCGGTTCGGACGGCATTCAGCGCAAGGACAGAAATGGAAAGAGGCGCGTCGGACTGTGCTTCGACGTCTTCACGAACCAGAAGTGGGACCGCCTCCTGGGACAACGCGACCTTCATGAAGCAGATCGGACTCGGGCAGTAGCCTTGAACGAGAAGCCGAACGTGAGACCTACCGTTGGGCCCGTTCGGCCCCGCCCTGGCTATCGTTCTCCTGGGAGCGAGCTTGCGTAGCGGCGGACGCC
This sequence comes from uncultured delta proteobacterium, assembly GCA_963787925.1. Taxonomy (GTDB): domain Bacteria; phylum Myxococcota_A; class Polyangia; order Polyangiales; family Polyangiaceae; genus Palsa-1150. The sequence continues at coordinate 384,670 of CAWBEN010000005.1, read as the reverse complement.
GCGCAGGCGATCAACGGGTGCACGGTTCCCGTGGACGACGGCTTCCTCCAGTTCAAGGCGTAGCGCGGAGGATGGCGCGCCCTCACTCCTTGCGAACGATCGCCTGCCCGTGAGCAGCCCGGACGTCGATGCCGGACAGGCCCGTGACCTCGCCGCGCACGTGGACCCCGTCGGAGCCCATGCCCTCGGCGACGATCCCTCCACCGATGTCGATTCTCTCGACCGCATCCTCCACCTCGAGCGACACGACGTTGTCGCCCGCTGTCCGGACGCACCCACCGATTTTGACGGTCCCCACCTTTCCGCCGGGCTTGACGCTCAGCGCGATGGCCTTGAGCGCGACCTGAACGCCCTTGACGAGGCTCACGCCTTCTCCTCCGTCGGTCGTCAAATCGCCGGAGATCTCCAGCATCGGGAGGGGCTTGCTCACCTGAACGCCGACCGAGCCGTCTCCGTGGGTCGCGATGCTCGCGAACGACGCGTGTCGCAACGACCCGTCGTACACGTTGAAGCCCCGCGCCCCTGTGCCAAACGTCTGGACCGGAGCCTGGACGTCCAGCCGGTCAATCTTGCCGAAGTTGACGAAGCCGATGCCGCTCGGACCGTTGGACGTGATCGGCGCCTTCGCCGTCCAGGTTCGGACCTCGCCCCAGTTGTCGAGCACCATGTCGTTTTGTCCGTTCGTCGTAACGGGTCCCGCGTTGACCACGTTCTCCACGACGGCTCCGAAGAGGACGAAGACGCCGCCGCTGATGAGGTCGGGCGTACCTGCTGGGATCCGCCCGTCAGTGACGACCCGGCCAGTGCGCAACGTCGACACGCGCAGCGTGCCTCCATCCGCCTTGCCGTTCCAGTCGCCGTGACCTCCGACGAATACGCCACTGCCTCGCACCGGCGCCTCGGGGCTTCCTACGCTGATGTCGAGCAGCTCCGCCGTGATGACGACGGCTTGGTCGGCCTGCCGGTTCCACAGGGTGAAAGCTCCCTGGAGCGCCTCCACACCGAAGCCGTGTGGTCGCTCCGAGCGGCCCCGGACGTCTGCCCGGTCGATCGTGAGCCCTTCCACCTGCACGTGCCCTGACCGCACGGCGTCTCGGGCCACGAGAAGGACCTGCCCGGTGGTCCGCACGTTGCGGAGAGTCAGCGTTCCGAAATCGGACACGCTGGTGTCGTTGAGGATCGCGACCTCGTCGTCCGCCGTGAGCACGACAACTCCGTCGAGCACGTTGCCGGTCGTCAGCCGGATGCCTTTGGCACCGAACTTCAGCGTGCCCCCATGAAGCCGGACGCCGGGCCCCAGCGTGAGCATGGGCATGCCGCTCACCGTGCCTCGAACCTCGATGTCCATCGCCCCGGCTCGAAGTGCCTGCGAGAGCTCTTCGGCCGACTCCACCACGCGCGATGCAGTCACCACGAGGTCCTAAGGCACACGCTCGTCCAAAGCAAGTTGCCGCCATCTTCCGCAATGGGAATGCGCCCCGTGAAGTCGCAGGTCACGTAGCGATGTCCGACGGAATCGGTCGAGATCGTCTTGGCCATGCTGCTGGCCGTTGCCGCTAGCGGCTATCTCGCGCGGGCCCGGCCGTTCTCGCTGCCGTCCCCTCTCGCGCCGATCGGGCTCAGCGCGATTATCACGTGGGCGGGGAGCGTCCCGCTCACCGAGGACCTGCGTCGAGCGGGGCGGTCTCGATGATCACCTCCGTCGAGGTCATCAGCTTGTGGATCGGGCACTTGCCCACGGCCGCGTAAAGCCGTGTGCGCTGTTCCTCGGTCAGAGGGCCGTGGAACGCGACGCGCACCCGCAGGATGTATTTCCCCGCGCGTTCCTCTCAATCGTCGCGCTCCACGTGGGCCTCCACCCGCTCGAGAGGAATAGCGTTCTTCCTGGCGAACCACGTCGCCGTCAGCGTCTTGCACGCGATGAGCGAGGCATCGAAGTAGTCGTGCGGGCCCGGGGCCGAGTCCGTGCCGCCCGTCGCCGGTCCCACGTCTGCGCGCAGCTCGTGCGCGCGGACGCGAAGCCGTTGTGGGAAGGCGTTTGGCTCGACGGACTCGCAGTCGATGCTGGCCACCGAGGCATCGGACATCATGTTCTTCATTTCGCCCGGCGCTCACACCTTGTCGTTGAATCCAATCGAGGCATGCGCTCCGTCGCAGAACGGCTTGTTGCTCGAAGCGCCGCAGCGGCACAGCGCCACGCGGTTGCGAACCTCGTACGCGTGACCGTCGGTGCCGATGACCGGAATTCCGCCGCGCACCCAGAGCGGTCCGCTCACGGCTTTCGCGGTGTCCTGCACCAGCCCGATCGACGGCTCGAAGTGCGGCTCCATCGCTTGCCCGGTGGCGCGGTGCTTGGCGACGAGCCGGCCACCCGGGCAGTGCCCCGCCTCGTGCACGACGAGTTTGGCGGCGCGTGGCTGGTCGCTCTCTTTGACGAGGTTCCAGACCTGCCCCTGTGGGTCGCAGAATCGGGCGAACGCGCACAGCTTCTCGGCATCCTCGAGGACCATCGTCGGGCCATCGATTCGACCGGCCTGGCTCTCGTAGAGCTCGCGGCTCGCGGTCTCCGTCCCGTCGAAGCCGACGCGCGTGTGCGTCCCATCGCAGAACGGTTTCTTTCCCGAGCGCCCGCAGCGGCAGAGCGCGCACTTCTTTGGCGAAGGCACGGATGCGCCTTCACGCCACTCCAGCGAATCGCCCTCGTCGTTCGTCACGACGTGTTGATGCGAGATCGGCACGCCGCCGTCGACGAGGTAGGGCCCGTTCTCAGTGACCGTGATCTTCTTCGTCATCGCTCACTCCTTCACCGTGGTCGCCGTCATGCCCCGGTCTCCTCGACGTCGTGCGCGTAACCGACCGCGCGTCGCAGCTTCGCCTCGAGCCTCCTGCAGTCGAGCGCGACTTTGTTGTCGTGCAAGGAGGCGACGCTCGGGTCAGGTCGGCTTCGTGAGGTGTCGTCGGGATCAAGAAAAAGGCGTTGCGACGACGCAAGGTGTCCGTAGCCTATCGGGCTTCTCGGCAAAACGTGCCCGATATCGTCGCAGCGACCGAGAACCACCGGTGACGCACCAACTTCGCGCCACGGAGGCTGCAATGACCGATTCAAGGAAGAGCGCGCCAACCCGAGAGACGATCCTCGCGCTCCTCGCCGATGCCGAGGCGGCGAAGGGTCATGGTGAACTTGCTGAAATGGACCCCGTCGATGTTGACCGCCAACGACCGTCCATGCAGGTTGACCACCCTTATGGGTGGCAACCGAAGCCACATTCGTGAAGTAGGTATCCTTTGTAATCGATAGGTTCGCGGCCGTCCGCCACGTCGGGGGGGTAAGCGGCGTCTTTTGAATCGGTCGATGGCCCTTTGGGCGAGACCGCGAAGCAGAGAGAGCACGCTCCGACTGCGTCTACGTCGCCGCTCCGTCTTTACCGGCGGAGAGCGCTCCCACAACGACCTCGCTCCGCTTTCCTCGCCTCCACTCGGCGGGGGCCACACCGACCCATCGCTCGTAGGCACGGCTCAGGGCAGCCTCGGAGCCGTAGCCGACCCGTGCGGCGATCTCCGAGAGACCCATCGACGTGCTCGATAGCCACGTCGAGGCGAGCTGGATGCGCCACTGTGCCAGGTATTGGATTGGCGGGACGCCGACACGAAATGGGTGCACCTGGGCGGTCCTCGCCTTGACGTGCCATATCGAGCTCTTCACCCTGGCTCACTACAAGCGAAGCATCGAGCCCGATGCGAACCTGTCGCCCCTCTTCAAGGATGTCTTCCTCTTCCACTGGAAAGAGGAGAGCCAGCACGCCGCGCTGGACGAGCTCGAGTGGCGCCGCGAAGACGCGAGGCTGACCCACGCCGAGCGCGCTCGTGGCGTCGACGACCTGTTGGCGCTCGTGTCCGCCGTCGACGGTGTCCTGCAGCGGCAGGCGCCGGCTGACGCGGACTACTTCATGAGCCACCTCGAGCGTCGCCTCTCGGATGTCGAGCGCGAACTCATCGGCCGCACCTTTCTGCGCGCCTATCGGTACCAGTACATCGGCTCGGGGATCGAGCTGACTCGGTTCCCGGAGATCCTATTCGGGCTCGTGGGCGAGGCGGAGGCCAAGCGGATCAAAACCGCGCTCGGCCCTTTGCTCTGAAGAGATCGACCGTGCTCGTCTCCGGCCCTTGGCGCATCCGGCGTGCATGGCCTGGGCCGGCGCCGACCCGGCCCGCCTGATCTCGGGCTCTGGCTGCTCGCGGACGGAGCGACATCCTTCGCCGCCTACAATGGGCCTCGCTTCGGCTCGCGGAACGCGAGTCGCTCTCACCTGCTTCTTACCCAAGGGAGTCCTCGACGTGCCCATCGACTTTGCGTTCACCGAACGAACGGTCACGAGCGGCGACGTGTGCGCCTCCACTGCGTGAGCGGTGGGCCGGCGGATGGGCCGCTCGTGGTTTTCATCCACGGCTTCCCCGCGCGATGGTCCACCTGGCGCGGGCTCCTACCGGCGTTTGCTCGCGCCGGTTATCTCGCGGTCGCTCCGGACTTGCGCGGATACGGTGCGTCCGGTCGACCCCAAGGCATCGACCATTACTCGGTGCCGCGCATCGTGGCCGACGTCATCGCGATCATCGATGCCTTCGGGCGCGACGACGCCTTCCTCGTCGGCCACGACTTCGGGGGAGGCATTGCGTGGGCGACGGCCATGGCTCACCCGGAGCGGGTCACGCGACTTGCAATTCTGAACGCGGTGCACCCCATCGGGTTCGAGCGACGGATTCGCAAGTGGTCCCAGTTTGCGAAGAGTTGGTACATCTTCTTCTTCCTGCTCCCGTGGCTTCCCGAGTGGTGGATGTCGCGGAAGAACTTTCGCTTCTTGGAGCGCTCCCTGGCAGACGACGGGCTCTCCAACGACGTGGTGCAAGATCTCCTCGAAGGCGTGCGGCCCCCGGGCGCGCTTCATGCGGCGGTGGACTGGTACCGGGCGAGTTTTCGCGACGGAGCGCGCAAGCGCGTTGCGCCGAAAAGAGTCGATCTGCCCGCCCTCGTGATCTGGGGCGATCGTGAGCGTCATTTCGATCCGGAGCTCGCGATCCCGCCGCCGGATTGGGTCACCAACGCGCGCGTCGAGCACGTCCCGGAGCGGTCGCACTGGGTGCATCATGACGCCCCCGAGAAGGTGACCGAGCGAATCCTCGCTCATTTCGGAGCGTCATGACATCGATGCGTCCCGCATCGTGTCCAGCGTGCGCGGGCGAAGCGGTTCGTCCGCCCGTCTTTCCGTTCGCGCATTCGGCAGGGTGCTTCGTGAAACGTCGACCACTCGCACAAAAACCGGCTCTGCCAACGCAAAAAGTGACGTCAACCCTTGATAAGGTGCCTCGTCCAATTGGCAGAGCGTCTTTTCTTCTTGGTAAAGTCTCCCGTCCAATTGGTAGAGCGCCTTTTCTTCTTGGTAAAGCCTCCCGTCCAGCTGGCAGAGCGTCTTTTCTTCTTGGTAAAGCATCCCGTCCAGCTGGCAGAGCGTCTTTTCTTCTTGGTAAAGCATCCCGTCCAGTTGGCAGAGCGTCTTTTCTTCTTGGTAAAGCGTCTCGTCCAGCTGGCAGAGCGTCTTTTCTTCTTGGTAAAGCGTCTCGTCCAGCTGGCAGAGCGTCTTTTCTTCTTGGTAAAGCGTCTCGTCCAGCTGGCACAGCAGCTCGGCGTGTTGGCGAAGCGCCTTTTCCCGTTGGCACAGCAGCTCGGCGTGTTGGCGAAGCGGCTCTACCCGTTGGCGGAGCCGCTTTTGCTCTTGGACCGGCGAAGATCCCACCCGTCCTCCCTCCTTTCCTCGAAGCCGGATCGGCTTTGGCAGGTCGAAGCGCTGCGTTCGAGGCTTCGCCCGCGCCGCTTTCCACTTTCTTAATCGGCAAGCCCGCATTTTCCTCTGACGGCGAGGCACGAATTCGTCGAACGCCCTGCGCGAGCTCCGCGCGGAGGACACGCCACGCATGCGTCGGGGAGCCCGCTCCCTCGCCGCTCTCACGAGCGCTCCACGAGCCCAGTTGGATGCGAGGAGAACCATGAAGCCTACGCCGCGCCAGCTTCGGCTCGAACCGAGCGAGCGAGCGACCGCTGGACTCCCGGCGTGCGCTGCTCGAGGCGGCGTGGCGATTCGGTGCAAACTCACCCGAAGGCCCATGGCGGTGCTCGACGCCTCCCCGGAGCGGCCCGCAGACAAGACACCGGCGGGTTGCGCGTCGACTAGATAATTCGCTCGAAGCCGTCCCGATGACTCGGGCCCCGCGCGGATCTCGCGGCTCGGCAAGGCGGATGCCGGCTACCGACGAGGCGGCGCGACCGCCCTTCTCGCGACATCGGTGTATTTTTCGCACTAGGCGCGAACGCTGCGCGCTACCCGCGCTTTGAGGGATCGATTCGCTTCGAAGGCGCATTCAAAAGTGACAGATGAAAATGAGCTCGAGCAACCTAACGGTCTTTCTGGGCGTGGGAATGCTGGCGGTGGCGGCGTGGACCGGCGCATGCGGCGGGGATGCCGTCCCGACGACGACGGGCACCAGCGGGTCGACCGCGGCGAGCAGCGGAGCAGGGGCGAGCTCGGGGAACGCGTTCCAGACCCCGAGCGGCAGCTCTGGCGGTGGCGGTGGGTCGAGCGGTAGTCCTGGTGGCTCGGGAGCTGGCAATAGCTCCGGGAACAGCGCCGGCTCTGGCGGCAGCTCCGGGACGAGTGGCGGCTCGGGGGCGCCTGCCAGCTCGGGGAGCACCAGCGGCTCGGGGAGCAGCGGGAGCTCCGCCGGAAGTGGCAGCTCGGGAAGCAGCGGCAGCTCGGGAAGCAGCGGCAGCAGCTCGGGAAGCAGCGGCAGCTCCAGCTCGGGGAGCATCGGCAACACGGGCACCAACGGAGTCGGCCCCAACTGTGGTCACGACGATCCGAACCTTGCGGGCATCGAGCCCAAGATGCCCGCTACCGTCTGCAAGACGCTCACCGCGTCGGGCTCGGACATTCAGGGCGCGCTCACTTCTTGTGCGGGCCAAGGCGCGGTGAAGCTCACGGGGGCACCTTCGTTCTCAGCCAGCTCGTTGACCCTCGGAGCAGGCGCCGTCTTGTGGATCGATACCGGCGTCACGTTGAACCTGACCGGAAGCGGGACTCCCGGAGTGATCAGCGTCACGGGGGCCAACGCCGGCATCTACGGTGAGGGCACCATCGATGCGAGCGGAGCCGGCTCGGGTACGACGATGATTCACTCGTCGGGCGACAAGTTCGTGCTCTACAAGGTCCACCTTCACAACTCGCAAAAAATGCACCTCAAGGTGCAGGGGACCGGGTTCGTCGTCTGGGGGAACACCCTGATTACGGCCCCCAACTCCTCCAACACCGACGGAATCGACCCCGGCGCGGGCCAGCGTGGCGTCAATTCCACGAACGGATACATCGTCTGCAACACGGTCACGGTGGGGGACGACCAAATCGCGATCAAGGGCGCGGAAGGTCACGTGAGCAACCTCACGATCGCGCACAACTACTTTGGCGCGGGCCACGGGATGTCGATCGGAAGCGAAACGGGTCTGGGCGGGATCGACGGGGTGAACGTCTACGATCTCACGATCGACGGGGACCATTATCCGACGGCCAGCGCGGTCAACGCGAACGCCATTCGAATCAAGTCGTACAACGGGGCGGGAGGCCCGGTCGACCACATCACCTACAAGAACATCTGCGCGAGGAACCTCCACAACGCGATATTGATTACGCCAAACTACACACAGGGGACCGTGTCCGGCGGCGGCGCTCCCGAATTCGGCAACGTGTCGATTACCGACTTCCACTTGCTCCGCGGGTCCGGCACCCAGACGCCGACGATTTCGATCACCGGCACGTCGGGCGCGCTCAAGACGTCGGTCACCCTCGACAACGTCGTCGTGGACGGGCTGACCACTCCCATCTCGGCGACCAACGCGACGGTCACGATAGGCCCCGGCGGGGCGAGCCCTGGGGTCAAGGGAGCCACCGACGGGACGCCTCATCCCATCGACTGCAGCTCGCGCTTCATCCCCTTTCCGACGAATTGAGGCGACGAGTCGCGCCTTCCGATCCGTGAAGGCCCGCTCCGCCACGGGAGCCGCCGCCGCTCGGACTTACTTTCGCCCCGAAGCGACCCAAGTCTGCCCCGGCGCTTCGATGCCGTTCGGCCCGCGAAAGCGCTCGAGCTCACGGTTCAGCTCTTCTCCGACGGCGGCTATTTGTTCGGACGACAAGCGCGACGCCGTCCTCGGCTACTGGGCGGTGACAGGACGCCCGCACCGCGACGCCAGACGGGCGATCGGTGCGGCGAGCTCGCGGACCAGCGCGAAGTGAGCGGCTCCCGAGGCTGACGGCAGGAAGGTCGCGGTGACGGCTTCGACCTCGACGTCGACGAAGCCCGCCTCCTCGAGAACGGAGCGGAGCCGCGCGGGGTCGGCGAAAGCGAAGATGTTCGGAGTCCCCGGGGCGGCCGCTGGCACCTCGACGTGCTTGCGGAGCGCGCCGATGATCGACGATACCCACGGGTTTTCCGCCGGGGCCGTCCAACAGGCGACCGCGATACGTCCTCCAGAGCGGAGCGCGACGCGAACGCGACGCAAGCAAACCACCGGGTCGGGCATGAACATCAAGCCCCAGCGCATGAGCGCGGCGTCGATGGAGCCGCTGGCGACCTCCAGCACCTCGCCGTCGACCCGGCGGAACTCGATGTTCGTCAGCCGCTTTCGGGCCGCCTTGTCGCGGGCGGCCTGGAGCATCTCCTCGACGAAGTCCGTCGCGAGGACGCGGCCGCCCGGGCCCACGTGCTCGGCGGCCGAAATCGCCGGCTCGCCTCCGCCGCAGGCCACGTCGAGCACGCGGTCGCCTGCCCCCACCCGCGCGCTCTGGAGCATCCGCTGGGTCACGCCTGCATAGGCCGCCGTCAGCGCAGCGTCGTTCTTTCTCCAGCCCGACGCCACCCCGGTCCAGTTCGCGTGCTCTCTCTCTTTCAGCTCGTGGCTCGTGGTTCGTCCTTCCTTTCGAGGACCACCTTGAAAGCCGACCGTCTGAACGAGCGTCTGAACGGGCGTCGAAAATGGTAAATGCGGAAATCGTGGCGTTTCGGAGGCTATGCATCCGCGTCATCGGCCGCCTGGAGCTGCTCCACGACGGAAGAGCCGTCGAGCTTCCGGCGTCGAAGAAGACGCGCGCCGTCCTCGGCTACTTGGCGGTGACAGGACGCCCGCAGGCACGCGAGAAGCTCTGCGGTCTGCTTTGGGACGCTCCCGCGACCCGCGCGCCGCGCTCCGCTGGGCGTTGTGGAAGCTCCGACCGCTCGTCGACGAACGCACCACGGTACGCCTCGTCGCGAACCGCGAGCGCGTGGGCTTCGAGGCGCATGGCGCGCAGATCGATCTCCCCGAGGTGCGCGCTGCCCTGGCCGGCGGGATCGCCGCGACGGCCACCGAATCGCTCGTCACCGCCGCCGACGCCTTCCGTGGCGAGCTCCTCGAGGGCCTCGAGCTCGACGACTGCCTGCGATGGCACCAATGGTACTTGGGTGAGCGCGAAGCTCTCCGCGCGACCCACGCCGCGATTCTCGACGCGCTCGTCGAGCGCCTCCGCCAGCGGCCCGAAGACGCGTTGCGCTACGCTCGCGTACGGGTGGAGCTCGATCCGCTCGGGGAAGAGGGGCACTTCGCCATCATCCAGCTCTCGATGGCGCTCGGACGCGAGCGCGACGCCCTCGGCCACAGTACGAGGCGTACGAGCGGATCGCCGAGACCGAGCTGAAGAGCCGCCCATCGCCGCGCGTGGAGAGCTGGAGGCGTGGCCTGCGGGCGCGGGCGAGTGACGCGGGCAGCGTGCGTGTGGACGCGGACGCGGAGCTCGTACGGCGCGGTCGCTCGAAAGCCCCTCCACCGCCGGGCCTCTTCGGCCGGACGCGGAGCTGGCCGCGCTCCTTCGCGTCCTCGCCGGCGAGGGTGCGCCCGTCGCGCTCGTCGTGGGCGAGCCGGGGATCGGCAAGACCAGGCTCATGGAGGAGCTCGCGACCTGCGCGGCTCACGCTGGGGCACGCGTTCTGTGCGCGCGCGCCTTCCAGGCGGAGCGCCTTCGGCCTTACGGTCCTTGGCTCGACATGCTCACGTCGGGAGGGCTCGGGAGTCCCTCCGGTCTCTCCGTCCTCGCGCGAACCGCCGCGGCTTCGTCGGCCGATCGCGAGGCGCTCTGGTCCGCCGTGGCCGCCGACTTCGCGCAGGCCAGCGAGCGGCTCGTCATCGTGATCGACGACTTGCACTGGGCCGACGAGGAGACGGCGGCGCTTCTCCACTACCTCGTCCGCGTGCTCCCTGGGCGGCGCGCGGGGTTTGCGGTGGCGCTCCGGCCCGGCGAGCTCGCCGACAACGTCCCGTGCCTGCGCGTCCTTCGGGCGCTCGCGCGCGAGCGCAAAATCACGCGCATCGCGCTCGGTCCACTCGACGCAGCGAGCACCGAGGCCCTCGCGCGCGCCGTCCGCCCGGACGCCGATGCCTCGCGCGTCGCGAACGAGAGCGAAGGCAACCCGCTCTTCGCGATCCAGCTTGCTCGCGCGCGCGCCGCCACCGGCCCGACCGAGGGCGTCCCGTCGACGATCAGGACATCATCGAGGAGCGTCTCGGTGAGCTGGAAGAATCTGCCCGCCAGACGCTGATATGGCTCGCGGTCTTCGGTCGCGACGTTCGTCCGGAGGTGCTCGCCGAGACGATGGACGTCTCCGCCGCGGAGCTCGTTCGTTCGTTCGATCGTCTGGAGAAGCACCACTTGGTACGCCCTCGCGAGGCCACGTGGGATTTCGCCCACGATCTCGTTCGCCGCGTCACCTACGATTCGAACTTCGGCGCCGCGGCGCCGCCTCCTTCACCTGTCGATCGCGCGCTCGCTCGCTCGCCGTGATGCGGACGACGCGCTCGCCGGCGAGACCGCGCGCCACGCAGCGCTCGGCGGCGATGCCGAGCTGTGCGCGACCGCGTGCGCGCGGGGGGGCGAGCGATGCCTGCGCCTCTTCGCGTACGGGGCGGCCGAGTCGCTGTTCGAGCTCGGCCACCGTGAAGCGCGACGCCTGCCGCGCGAGGTGCGCATCCCCCTGGAGGTCCGACTCTTCGGACTGGTCGTGCACCCCGCGCTGAAGCTGCGCGCGCCCGATTTGTTCGGGGAAGATCTCGTGGAGTTGGCGCGCGAGGCCGGCGACGCTGGCCTCGACGCCGAGCGCTCCCGCGCGCTCGTTCTCGTCGCACGCCTCTATTATCACTCGTGGGTGGACGTGCCGCGCTCGCGGGCTGCTTTGGGGCAGGCCGTCGCGCTCCTCGAGAAAGACCCGTCGGCGAACGCCGAAGCGCTCGTCTCCGGACTGCGCTGCCTCGCGCTCGTCCATACGGACATGGCGCGGGTGGGGACGCAGCTTCGTTCGCTCGCCGGCCTCGGAGACCGCGTCACGGGGTCGCTCTACTATCGTTGGGGCATCGGGCTCGTGCACACCTGGGAGGGCGACGTCCCTCGCGCGCGCGCGGCTCTCGGAGACGCTGTCCGGCTCGCGCGCAAATCAAGCGACCACTGGGCCGAGTACGAGTGCAGCGTCGCGCGAGCTCTTCTCGAGCTCGAGAGCGGCGAGATCGAGGGGCGCGGGGCGCCGCCAGCGACGTGGCGACAGCCGCGCGGCAATTGGGGGACGCTGGCAGCGAGCGCCTGTTTGCGCAAGCCATCGACGCGCTCGTCCGTGATGACGAGGCGGCCATAGCGCGCTCGATTCGCTGCGCTCGATCGCCTCGACGCCGGCGGCCTCTCGGCGCAGGTCCGGTGCCTCGCGGCCGACCGCGCGCTCGCGCAGACGACACGCCGACGGCCTCACGCCTCGCGCAGGAGGCCGTCGCGATTGCCTCGCGCACCAGCCAGCCCCTCGAGGTCGCGAGGGCGCGGGTGATGCTCGGACGCGCGGCCCGGGCCCGCGGGGACTCCGAGGAGGCCTTCCGTTGCTTTGCGGAGGCCTCCCGGCTCGGCGACGATCTTCCCGAGCGCATGGCGTGCTATCGTCGCCGCCGGGTGAGGGAAATGCCCGTACTGGTCGTGGAAGAGAAGTTCGATCCGCCCGTGGACCTATCGAGCGAAAACCCCTACGTCGGCAAGCTCTCGCCATGTTTGCCCGTCGAGGGGGTCACGTGGCTCGCTTCGTACGTCGCGGCGGACGGAACGCGCTGCGTCTGCGTCTACGAAGCGCCCGACGCCGAATCGGTTCGTCGCGCGTACCGCAAGGCCAGCGTGCCCTTCGAGAACGTGTGGCCCGCGGCGCACCTCAGGCCATGAGCGCCGTCGGAGCTCCCTGTCCGCTGACGCGAGGTCACATGCCGGGCATCGGCATCACCTCGACGATCTCGATCGAACCGTCCGGCATCATGAAATGCGGGTGCCCTTTCAGGGTCTCGGCGAGGGCTTCCTTCGACTCGGCCTGGAGAATCGAATATCCGCCGAGGTCGTTGGTGGCCTGTGAGGCGCCACCCCCCTTCGTGACGCGCATGCTCTTTCCGAGCGGCGCGCCCATGTCGACGATCGACGTGGCGGCCTTCTTGCTCCAAACCATCCACGCGTCCATGCCGGCCTTCTGCTGCTCCGGGGTGGACTTCTTCATCTGCTCGAAAGCCGACGTCGGCGCCTTGTAGAGAACGAGAAACTTCTTCATTGGCGAGCCCCTTTCGATGGCGTCCGGAATGGCACGGCCGCGTAGCCGCCGTGCGCGCGAGCTATCCGATTACGCTCATCGACCCCGATCCGCAACGGTCGCCGCGCACCTTTCGGAGTGGATTGGTCGTTCCCCGCCTGGGGCGCCTTCCTCGTGTGCGCCGTGTGCGCCGCGTGCGCCCGTGGCTCGCTAAACGTGCCACGCCGCGTCGAACGCCAGCTGGTCGTCGACGAACTCCCGAAACTCCGCGAGCCGGCCGCCCTCGATGCGCCACCAATGCAGGACGTTCCACCGGTGGCTCTTTCCGTCGCGCTCTGCGCCCTGCGCTGCCATCACGGCGCCCTCCTCGTCACTCGCGACCACGCGAAGGACCTCCTCGTGGAACGTCCCGCCGACCGCCTGCATCGCCGGTCCGAGCTTGGCAAAGAAGACGTCCTTCGAGTGGTGGCCGCCGAGAAGACCTTTGCCCGGCATGCGAAACGTGATCGTGGGCGTGCAGAGCGCGAGAAATCCAGGCGTGTCGCCCTCGGCAAATGCCGCATAGGCCTTCCGGAGAAGCGCTTCGTTCGGATGCGTCACGGCAGAACCTCCTTTGCGTGGGACAGCGCGCGAGAACAGAACATCACCGACGCTACGCGCTTTCAACGTCCTTTGGCGCTCTCACCACACGGTGGTCATGCCGGCGTTTATGAAGTTCACGTCCTGCTCGGGCGTGACTACCCCAACGGTCTTCATCGGATCCGTGGCGCTCGCCACGCCGCGATCGTACCAAGTCTGCTGCGCGCGAAAGTATTCGAGAGCAAAGTGCACCGGTCCGGTCGTCTGGTAGACACCCACGGTCAACCCCAGATTCTGCTTGATCAACTGCGGGTTCGTCGGGCTCCCAGTCGCGCTGCTCGTGCCGGCGTCGTTCTTGTTCTTGTCGAGGAGCCAGACCCCCGCGCCACCCGCCACCTTCAACCGGAGCGCATCGACCAGGACGGCCCCCAGCGCGAAGGCGCCGCGCGAATTGCGCAGAACTCCGGCGCTGTCGGCTGCAATTTGACTCTCGTCCACCGCCGCGAGGGGGCTGAAGCCGGCCCCTTCGTAAGCGGCCCCCCCCACCATGACGGGCCCGAGCGACAACATCGCGCCGGCCTGAACGCCCCACGCGTCCGTGTGGAGATTCTTGGCCACACCCAACCCGGTCACAGGGTCGGTGTTGTGCACGGTGCCTTCCAACACTTGCCACAAGCCACTCGTAAACACACGAACGATTTCTTTGTATTCGAACTTCAGCTCGCCCTCGACCCGGGGCAACGGCGCCCGATCCAGCTGGGCGTTGCCGATGGTCGCGGGGTCGTAGAGCCCGAGGGAGAGCTGGAAGCCGCTCAGGCTGGGCGTCGCGTAAACGAAGCCGGGGTTGTACCCTGGAAAGGGCGCGCCAAAGCCCACCATGCCGCAGCCGCCGCCCGAAGCGTCTCGGATACCGCACGGATAACCGAGCCCGTACTCGTGGGCGATCCGAAAGTCGACGAGGATTCCTCCTCGGCCGAACAACGACAGATCGCTGCCTCCGAGGACACTGCCCCACCTCCCTTCGATCTTGCCGAAGAGCTCCCGCGGATCGACGAGCCCGGAGACGTTCTGGGTCCGGCTGCCGGCCACGTTCATCCACAACGCGACCCTCGTCGTTACTTTGAAGTCCTCGCTGAGCTCCTTCGTCCCGGTGAAGCCGAGGATGCTCATCATGAATCCGTTGCGGATTCGAGTCGAGTGCAGACCGCCCGTCGAATCCTTGGTGTCGTTCGTACCGCCACCCAGAAAATCGGGCTCCTGATCGGGGAGCCCGGTACCGCTGGCCACGCTGAGGAACGCGTTCACGCGCCCGTCGGTGCTCACCTTCCAACCGTCGTGCTCCACGAGCGGTATGTCCGCGAGCGCCGGGCGCAACCCGGCGAGCACGACCGCCAGAGCTACGCCGGCGGCCAGGGTCGATTTTGCACGAGGCGTCATGCGATTGTCCCTTCGGTGATTTTCTGCCATTGCCCTGTCCTCGCCGACCGCTCGATGGCGTCGATGCCGCGCTGATTCTGAAGACCGTCTTCGAAATTGGGCCGAGGTGGCATTCCGTCCCGGACCGCGCGGAGGAAGTCGTACACCGTGTGAGTGAACGAGTGCTCGAAGCCAATGATGTGACCCGGCGGCCACCAAACGGAGAAATAGGGATGCTCGGGATTCGTCACCGAGATCGTGCGAAACCCGCTGAGGGGGCCGTTCTCGATGTAAACCTCGAGCTCGTTCATCCGCTCCAGATCCCAGGCGACGCTCCCCTTGGAGCCGTTGATCTCGAGGCGATTGTAGTTCTTGCGACCGGGCGCGAACCGGGTCCCTTCGTAGTAGCCGACCGCCCCGTTCGCAAATTTCACCAGAGCCTGCGCCGAGTCATCGACCGTTACGTTGCCCCGTTTGCCAGGATCATCGGGCAAGGGCCGCTCGGAGACGAACGTCTTGAGCAGACCGGACACCTCGACCGGCTCGCCGACGAGATGTCGGGACAGGTCGAGGGTGTGCGACAGAAGGTCGCCGAGGGCCCCGGAGCCGGCTCGGGACTTCTCCAGCCGCCACACGAGGGGAAACTTGGGATCGACGATCCAATCCTGGAGATAGACGCCGCGATAATGGTGTATTTCGCCGATCTGCCCTTCGTCGATCATCTGTTTGGCCAGAGCGACCGCGGGGCAGCGACGGTAATTGTGGCACAACATGTGGATCACGCCCGCCTGCTGGACGGCGGCGAGCATCCGCTCGGCGTCGGCGACGCTGTTGGCCAATGGCTTTTCGCACAAGATCGCCTTTCCCGCCGCGGCCGCGGCCACGGCGATCTCCGCGTGCGAGTCACCCGGAGTGCATATGTCGACGACGTCGATGTCCTTGCGCCCCACGACGGACCGCCAATCGGTCGCGTGCTCGTCGAACCCCAGGCGATCGCGCGCCTCGACCACCTTGGCCTCCGTCCGCCCCACGAGGACCTTCAGCACGGGCTCGAACGGCACGTCCTTGAAAAAGTGCGCGACCTGACGCCAAGCGTTGGAGTGCGCACGCCCCATGAAGTCGTAACCAATCAATGCGACATTGAGTCTTCGCTTGGCCATGAGCCTCGCTCCTCCCGTGCTCGCGGGTTTTAGGTCCAGTAAGGGACGCGCCCGCGACCCTGGACCGGGATGTCCTGCGCCGGAAGCACCTCGTGGTGAAGGGCATGCATGCAGGCGGCGGCCTCGTCGATTTTGCGCGCAAACGCTATCGACCCTTGGAGAATCGGCTTCAGGCGGGCCTTGTCTTGAATGCGGGCGCGAGGGTACTCGTGCTCGATGACGAGCGCCGTGTTGGCGACGTCCAGCTTCAAGAGCTCACGCGCGGCGAGCTGGTGGTCGAGCCAATCGACCGTACGGTTCTGCAAATAGCCGAGCGGATCGTGCTTGGCCGTCCCCGGGAGCTCGTGCTCGCACAGCACCGTCTGCTTCTTCCACGCGTTGACGTGGTCCCCGGGGTTGGGCGACGGCTGGTCGCCCCTCCAGTCGCCGCGTTGCACGGTCTGCCCGCCATAGCCCCAGGCGGCGATCCCCTTCGGATCGATGACCTGGCCCTTGACGTGAAAGCCTCCGACTATGAAATCGTACCCGCTGTCCTTCAGGTACTGAAAGATCGACCGCGTGTCTTGGCCCATGAGGATCGCGTGCGAAGGATCGTAGTGAATTCGAAACTGGTCGCCGACGCCGTGCTTCGCGCAAATCCGATGCAAGGCAATCCACAACGCAGCCGTGTAACCGATGTTGTTGTGAAAATTGTCCCCGACCGTCCAACCGGGCATGGGGCACTGTTCGACGCGATACTCGATGCCGCGCGCCTTGGCTTCCTTCAACAAAGGGACGAATGTCTCCTCGAAGAAAGCCAGGTTCGCGTCCATCGAAAGCCTCTGGTTACGGCCGATGAAACCGCAGACGGCTTTTAGTCCGAGAGCCGCCGCGGCGTCGAGCACGCGTATCACGAAGTCGTGCTTCTTTTTGCGGAGCGTGTCGTCGTCATGGAGCAAGTTGTCGAAAAACGCGATGTCCGTGACGCCGACTCCCGTGGCTTGCATCGCCGCCAGCACCCTCTTTGCCCGTGCCTTGTCGAAAGGCTTTCGCAAATCGAGCGTATTGGCCACGGGGTCGAGCATGGCCTCGGGAGGGACGTCGGCCTCGGACGGGTGGAGCGCCGCCGATATCTGGATGTTGGGACAGTCCATCTCGCGGGCGAAGTCCAACCAGTCCTCGATGGCCTTGTCGGGGTCCGCGTCGCGGATGGGGCGGGGCGTGAGCTCCTGCAGGGCGGCGGTGAGCACGCTCATCTTCATGTACTTGGGTTGAAAGGCACGGGGGGTCATACGGAACCTCCTTTCGACGGGAGCGACGGGAGCAACGGGGACGAAGACGACGAACGCGGCAAAGCCCGCGAAAGGCGATTGACTGGCTCCGAGTCGACGTCGAAGAGCACGACTCGGGAGGGGTCGATGCGGGGAAGGACGCGGTCGCCCGCGCGAATCGTGCCCCGGCGCGGGACCACGACGTGAATGCGTGCGCCGGCCCAGGCACACAGGAGCGTGGTGGTCGGGCCGATGTACTCGACCATCTCGACGAACGCGTTCGGCTCTCGGGCGCCACGATGCCCTTCGCCCTGGGGAGCGTGAAGCGCGAAGTCCTCGGGACGAATGCCGAGCAGCCGCTCGCTCGCTCCCTCCCGCTCGGCAGGCATGAGGGGCGTCCCGTCCGGCCCCGTCCATTGGCCGTCCACACGGCGGACCCGGAGCAAATTGATCGCCGGCTGCCCGAGCTGGAGCGCGACCACGGGCGAGACCGGGTGCTCGTAAATCTCCCGCGCCGTCCCCGTCTGGAGAATCCGGCCCTCCGAGAGCACGACGACGCGATCGGCCATCGAGAGAGCCTCGGCCTGGTCGTGCGTGACGAACACCATCGGGGTCCGTAGCTCGCGCCGCAGCTCGACCAACTCGACGCGCAAGGCTTCGCGCAGCTTCGCGTCGAGGTTCGTCAGCGGCTCGTCCATCAAGAACAGGCGGGGTCGGCGGACGATCGCGCGGCCGATCGCGACCCGTTGCATCTCGCCGCCGGACAGCCGCGAGGCCTCTCGATCGAGAAAACGCGCTATCTTCAGCAGCTCGGCGGCCCAGCCGACGCGGCGCTGAATCTCGGCTTCGGCCACCCGTCGACCGGGAGCGCGCAACGGGAATTCGAGATTTCGCCGGACGGTCCAGCGCGGATAGAGCGAGAAGTTTTGGAACACCAGGGCCACGTCGCGCTCCGCCGGCTCCGTGGCCGTCACGTCGCGCCCGGCCATGACGATCGACCCGGCGTCCGGCTGCTCCAGGCCCGCGATGGTCCGTAGCAACGTCGTCTTGCCAGCGCCCGTCGGACCCAAGACGACGAGCAGCTCGTCGGCGTGCGCGTCCAAGCTGACGTCGACCAACGCCTGGGCGCGACCCAAGCGCTTCGACAGCCCGCGAATGCTGAGAAACGGCGCGTCGGCGACGGTGGATGGCGCCGTCGGGACACCGCGCCCCGAGTCATCGGCCGCAACGTCCGCGCCGGCGCCGGCGAAAGGCGGGGGCCTCACAGGCGCTTCTCCGTCGCCGCGTCGAACACGGAGATCTGCGACGGATCGAGCCGCAGGCGCATTTCAGAGCCCCGGGGGCGCGTCGAACCGATCGCGGTGCGCACGACGAGACGCCCGACCTCCGTCTGCACGTGGACGTGGCTAGCGCTGCCCAGGTACTCCTCGGTCAGGACCTTGCCGACGATCGGACCGTCCGACTCCTCGTGAAGGTGCTCGCAACGGATGCCCAGCGTGGCCTGCCCGCGGCGCGCAAGGACAGGAACGTCGATGTGCACCTGCCCCGACTCGGACACGAACGTCGGCCCTCCCGAGCCATCGGCCACGCGGCCCGAGATGAAGTTCATCCCCGGGCTACCCACGAAGGCGGCCACGAAGAGGTCGGCCGGCTGGTCGTACACGTCGGCCGGCGTGCCGACCTGACGAATGCGCCCCCCCTCCATCACCACGATCCGGTCGGCGAGGCTCATCGCCTCTTCCTGGTCGTGGGTCACGTAGAGGGTCGTGACCTTGGACGCCGTCTGTTCGGCGCGGATGAGCTCGCGCATCGCCAGCCTCTGGTCGGCGTCCAGCGTCCCGAGCGGCTCGTCCATCAAATAGACCGCCGGGCGCCGGACGATGGCGCGCGCGAGTGACACCTTCTGCTGATCGCCGCCCGACAGGTGTTTCGGATAGCTCGACAGAAGCTTGCCGAGATCCATGCGCGCCGCCACGCCGTCGACGCGGGCTCGAACCTCCGACGCGGCCACTCCTGCCGCGCGGAGGGGGAACGCGATGTTCTCGCGCACGGTCAGGTGAGGGTAGAGGGCATAGAACTGGAACACCATGCCGACGTCGCGTTGCGATGGACGCAGCCGGGTGACGTCGTTGCCGTCGAGCCGGATGGAGCCGCGCGTCGCGATCTCGAGCCCGGCGATCATGCGCAGCGTGGTCGTTTTTCCGCAACCCGAGGGCCCGAGCAGCACGATCAACTCGCCCTCCTCGACGGACAACTCAATCCCGCGCACGGCGCGCGTCCCGTCGCCGTAGGTCTTCTCGAGGCCTTCGACGACGAGAAAGCTCACGCGCCACCCCGCTCGGCCTTGGCCCGCTCGTGGGAGGTGTAGACGTGCAGCAACGTCGAGATGAGCGTGGACCAGAACGCCAAGCGAAGGCGGCCCTCGCGCCAAAACGGCGCGAAGTACATCGCGAGGCCGAACGCGAGCCCGCCGACGGCCACGCGGTCGAGACCCACGACGAGTCCGTGGGCGCGCCTACTGCTTGATCGTTCCAAACGTCACCCCGCGCAACAAGTGGCGGCGCACGAGCACCGTGAAGAGCACGATGGGCGCCACGAAGATCATCATTCCGGCCGCGATTTGCGGCCACGGAACGCCTTCGATGTTCCCTTGCAATCCGGCGAAGTACACCGGCACGGTCTTGGCCTCGTAGTTGTTTAGCGTCATCGCGAAGCCGAACTCGTTCCACGACGAGATCAGGCAGAACACGCCGGTCACGGCCATTCCGGTCGACGCTTGAGGGACGATGATGCGCAAGAACGTCCGCAGCCGCGAGTACCCATCGACCAAGGCCGCCTCCTCGAAAGCGCGGGGAATCTCGTCGATGAATCCCTTCATGAGCCACACCGCCAGCGACAGGTTGAAGCTCGTGTACAAGAGCACGAGCCCGACGTGCGTGTTCTCGAGGGTGAACCAGCGGTACATCACGAGGACCGGCGCCACCACCGCGAGCGGCGGCAAGAAGCGTGTCGACAAGATGAAGAACAGCCAGTCCTTGCTTCCAGGAATCCTGAAGCGCGAGAACCCGTAGGCGCAGAGGGTGCCCAGAAACACGGCCGCAGTGGTCGAGAGCACACCGATGACGACGCTGTTGGCCAGGTAGTAGTAAAAGTCGTTCGGCGTACCGGCGACGGGCTTGGACAGACTGCGGTACGCGTCGAGCGTGGGGGTAAATCGAACGGATTCGGCGGCGCCCTCGCCAGAGCCGTCCGTTCGCGTCGACGGGACGAACTTCGCGTGCGCGCTGATCGTGTCGTCGTAAGTCTTGATCGAGGTCAAGGCCAACCAAGCCAAAGGAAGTGTGGCGAGGAGAAAGTAACAGGCGACGACGATCCCGCGCAGCACCGTCATGGGATTCTCAGGCCTCGACCTTCCCTTGCCGGCCATTGAGACTATCGATGTAGCGAACGAAGACCGTAGCGACGGCGATGACGGCCACCAGGATGACGACGCCGTACGCAGAGCCGAGCCCCACCTTGTAGTCGCGAAATACGACTTGATAGATGCGCGCAGACAGCGTCTGGGTCGACGCGTCGTTGGGCCCGGTGATGGCCATGACCAGGTCGAACTGTTTGAGCGCGTCGGTCGCGCGGAGCAGCACCGCGAGGCCCAGGAGCGGAGCGCACATCGGCAGGGTGATCGTCCGGAAGACCATCCAACGGCTCGCGCGGTCGATTTCGGCTGCCTCGTAGATGTACTTCGGAATCGCGTTCAATCCCGCGAGTGAAATCAGCATCATGAAAGGGGTCCACATCCACACGTCGACGAGCAGGATGGAGACGAGCTTCAGGTCGTCGTCGGTCAGCCATTGAGGCTGCGGCAAGCGCAAGAACGCGAGCAGTTGGTTCAGAACGCCGTAGTTCCCGTTCAGGATCAGGTTCCAGAACAGCGAGAGGACGACCGGGCACAGCATCATCGGAATCAGCAGTATCGTCAGAATGACGGGCTTGCCGGGAATGCGGTCCCGCAGGGCCAGCGCCAGCGCGAAGCCCAAGCATCAGCTCGACCGAGACCGACGCCACGACGAACGAGGCCGTGAGGGTCAACGCGTCGGCGTAGCGCGCTTCGCCGAAGAGCACGGTGTAGTTGTGGCCTCCAACGCCCTTGATCGCGCCTCCCGAGAGGTCGGCGTTCGTGAAGCTCAGGTAGACGTTGAAGATCAGCGGAAACACGTTCATCGCCAGGAGGAGGAGCAGCGCCGGGCTCACGAACCCCCAACCAGATCGTCTTCGAGAGAGCGGCTCCGACCCGGAGGCGATGATCGTGGCGGACCATTCGTCGTCCCGCTCTTCAGGGCGACGCCTGCTGGAGGATCTTCTCGTGCTCTGCCGCCATCCGGGTCAGCGCCTCCTTCGGCGACTTCTTACCGTCGAGAGCCTCGCCTAGCCCCTGCGCGGTGGCGGCAATCAGCTCGTTGTAGACGGGCACGTTCCAGAAGTCTTGGGCGATGTCGAGCGACTCCGCGAAGGCGGCGTTGTACGGACTCGCCTTCTTGAATTCAGTCGCTCTTCAGGATCCCTGCGTTGGCCGTAAACCCTCCGGGCTCGAGGACCCATTGTCTCTGGGTGTCGGTCTGCAGGAACCAGGCAATGAACTTCTTGGCGAGGTCCTTTTGCGGCGCGGCCAGTTTGTTCGAGATCGAAAATCCCTGACCACCGAGGCTCGCGAACCGCCTGTCACCCTGTTTGGGCATCGCGAAGAACCCGACCTTGCCAGCCATCTTCTTGGCCAGATCGGGGAAGAAGGCGAAATAGTTCATGAGCATCGCCGTCGAGTTGTTGACGAACGGCTCCAGCGCCTCGCCATAACCCAGCTTGCTGCCGCCGGGCGGCGCGTACCGGAGCAGCCCCTTGAAGAACTCGAGCGCGTTGACCGCCTCTGCAGAGTCGAGGGCCCCCTTGACCTTCAGTGTCTTCGCGTCACCCCAGGAGCCGCCAAAGGCGTACAGGACCTGCTCGAATCCCATCACGATGTCGTCGTACCCGCGTCCGGTGACGAGAACGTTCCCGTAGCGCTTCTGGTCGGGTCGCGTGAAGAACTCCGCGATCGTTTTGAGTTGGTCCCAGGTCTCGGGAACGGCGAGATCTTCCTTGAACCTCTTCTTGAATGCTGCTTTCTCGTCCGGATCCTCGAACCAATCCTTGCGATATGCCCAGCCCATGGCGTCCGTCTCGGCGGGCGCGCCATAGTAGTGGCCGGAGCCGGTCGGGTATTCGGCAAGGTACTTGAGCGCGACGGGGTGCAGCGTCTGGATGTCGACCGCCGACGGCAGCCAGTCCGTCAAGTCGACGTACAGGCCCTTGGTCGCGCCGCGCCCCAGCCACTGGCTGTCGCCCACGACGATGTCGAACGCGGTCTGGCTCTTGCCGAACTCCTGGAACACCTGGTCTTGAAAGTTGGCCCACGGGATCTGGTGGACCTTGACCTCGACGTTCTCCTTCCGAGCGAACGTGTTCGCCAGCTCCTGCAGCCCGTCGGCCGGCGCCCACTGCGCCCACCAGATGGTGAGCGTCTTCTTCGGCGCCGCGGCTGCGACGGTGGGCTCACCTGGCCCGGTCTGGTCGGGCGCTTTCTCTTTCTGACAGCCGAACGTCGAGGCGAGCGAGCAAGCGATGCCCGCGAGAACGGAAAAGGTAGCAGCCCGTCTTTTTGCCATGGAGCCCTTTGCGTTGAACGTCGTGTAAACGCCCTCGACGGGTCGATCGCCGTAGGGGCCGTGGCCGCGCTGGGTGGCCAATGGAGTCGCGGCTTCTGGCCAGCAGCCCTTTTTGGCCATGGCTCGAGGCTTCAGGGATGGGACAGCTCACCGAGCGGCGACCGCGAGACGGAGAGCCAGCTCAGTATTTGGGAATTCGCACCCAGACATTCCTGAAGCTGACTAGATCACGGTGGTCCTGGAGGGCGAGCGGCTGTGGGCCGGCGACGTCAGGAATCCCCGCCTGCGTAAAGCCCCCCGCGGGGTTCAGATCCACGTTCAGCTGAACGACCTGTCCATTGAGGACCGCCTTGACGAAGACGGCGTCCTTGATCTTCTTCGGCGGGCTGCTGTTGTCCCAAACCGATGACTTGAATTCGATGTCGTAGGTATTCCAAACCAACTCCATGTAACACGCGACCACGAGCGGCTTCGAAATGCTGTACACCGCTCCGCAGGTGTTGATGTCGGGCGGCTGACCGTAGGAGTCGAGGATCTGCATTTCGTAGGCGCTCTTCAGGTAGACGCCGCTGTTCCCTCGGAGCTGGCCGGTGACACTGGAGGGGTATTGCGGGGTCATGTACTCCACGTGAACGCACAGATCGTCGAACTTCATGTTCGTCTGGATGTTCGTCGGGGTCGCCTGCGGGACTACCTGCATGGAGCCGTCGCCGATGATCTTCCATTGGGCTGGGCCGCCGGCCAACGAATGCCACTGATCGAGGTTCGTGCCGTCGAAGAGAACGATCTTGGTTGGCGCGGCCGGATCCAGCGTCCAGGTGCCGTCGGCCCTTTGCATCCAGCTGCACCCGGGCGCGGCGGAGCCGTCCGCGACTCCGGAATCCACTGCGCTGGTCGCGACGCCGCTCGAGCTCCCCGAGCCTCCGCCGGAGCCGCTCGAGCTCCCCGAGCCGGCGGTGGACGAGCCGCTCGAGCTGCCGCTCGCCGTGTCGCCAGAGTCCACGGCCCCGGCGGGCACGCCGCCCGAGCTCGTCCCTCCGGAGCCGGGCGACCCGGAGCCCTCCGAGCCGCTGCTGGCCCCGGTCGAACCGCTCGACGCGTCGCCGCTGATTCCCGTGGGAATGGGGGTATCCGGTGTCGCGGGCGTGCAGGCTCCCATTGCGACGCCGAGGCCGACCGCGGTGGCCAATGTGGCCAATAGGCGGTTTGGTAGAGGCATCTTGTCGCGGCGCGGACTCGCCATCGGAAACCTCGCCATCGGAAACCTCACGGAGGGACTGGGAGCGGAGGGCACGAGAGAAGACCTCCACCCCTTCGGATTGTCAAGACGTCGCAGTGCGCGAAGCGTCCGAGGATGTATGTCGACATTGGGCGCTAATCACATGTGCCTGAACACGGCACGAACGCGCCTGCGGTGCTTTGCACGGTGGCCGTCGAGCCGGTGAGGCCGGCCGAAGAAGCCGTGACGGTGATTGTTCCCGGGGCGTTGGCTCGCACGATCGCGAAGCAAACACCTTGGTAGGCATTGCGCTGCATTCCGCGGAAGGATTCTCCGACGAGCGTCCCGCTGTCGACCGCGATGATCGTCCCGGGACCGGTAATGCTGAACGTGACCGGGTTCGACGCGCTGGTCACGACGTTGCCCGAACCGTCCGCGACGACGGCCTTCACGTAGGACACGTCGTTCGCGTCCGTCGTCAGAGCCGCGTGGTCCGGCGTGAGGACGAGCTTCGCCGCCGTGGTTCCAGTTGCCGGAGGCGACGTCGGGGTGGCGCCCCAGAGCCGTTGGTACGAGTACGCGTCGGCCTTCAGCGTCCCCAGGCGGTCCATGAGGCCCGCGCCCGACCCCACGGTCGGCCACCCGTTCGGCGCCTCACCGAGGTAGTCCACGCCCGTCCAGAGGAACATGCCCGTGAGGCCTGGATTGCTCGTCACGAGGCCCCACGTAGTGGTCTGGTGACCGATCTCGGTGATGACGCCCGCACGCGCCGGCGATATCGCCATCGCCTGGAGGATTGCCGCCGTCTGGTAGTTGGCGCCGAAGACGTCCACGATGGTCCGCGTCGCTCCGGTCACGTCACCGGCGGTCTGCGGATCGAAGAGCGCCTGCGTCACCTTGCGCCCGGGGTCGAGCTGGTGACAGAGGCCGACCATCGTCGTGGCCAGCGGCGCTCGGGTGGCCACCGAGTCGCGGATTTCGTTGCCGAGGCCGTAAAGAGCGATGCTCGGGTGATTGCGATCGCGCTTCACGATGTCGGTGACGTCCGTCTGGTACCAGGTATTGAAGTAGGCCGCGTAGTCGCCAACGTCCGTGTACTTGTGGGTGACCCAGGCGTCGAAAAACTCGTCGAGGACGAGAAAGCCCATGCGGTCGGCCAGGTCGAGCACCTCGGGAGCCACGGGATTGTGGGCCGTACGGATGGCATTCGCCCCGAAGGACTTGAACTGCGCGAGGCGCCTCTGCCATGCCCGCATCGGCACCGCGGCGCCAAGCCCGCTGACGTCGTGGTGCATCGCGACGCCTTTGAACTTGAGGCTCTTTCCATTCAGGCTCATCCCCGTCGCCGCGTCGAACGTGAGGGTCCGGATCCCGAACGGCGTCACGTCGTCGTCCAGCGTGGTGCCGCCGACTTGGATGTTGGTCACGAGCCGGTACATGTTCGGAGAGGTCACGTCCCACAGCTTGGGGTTCGTGACCGGGACGTCGAACGTGAAGGTGGCGGTGGCGCCGGCCGCGATGCTCTGGGCGGGCGCGCCGACGGGAGGGAGCGCCGTGCCGCCGGGGTCGCTCACGACACCTTGAACGCTCACGCTTTGCATGGCGGTCCCTGAATTGACCACGTCCGTCGTCACATGCACCGTTGCCGAGGCGGTCGTGGCCACAGGGGTCGTCACATAAGTCGCCCAGTGATCGACGTGCACCGAATCGGTCGCGAGGACGCGAACGTGACGATAGATTCCAGCGCCCGTGTACCAGCGCGAGGCGGGCTGCAGCGAGTTGTCGCATCGCACCGAGACGACGTTGTCGGCTCCCCCGAACATCAAGTGACCGGTCATGTCGTAGCGGAAGCTCACGTAACCGTACGGGCGTTTTCCGAGGTGAAAGCCGTTCACGTACACGTCGCTGTTCGCCATCACGCCGTCGAACTCGATGAATACCCGCTTGCTCGAGAGGGTTTGCGGAAGCGAGAAATGCTTTCGGTACCAACCGACGCCTGCCGGCAAATAGCCGCCTCGGCCAGTCGTCGGCGCATTCATGTCGAACGGTCCCTCGATGCTCCAGTCGTGCGGGACATTCAGCGCGCGCCACGCCGCGTCCGCGAAGGTGGATTGATCCGCGCCCGTCGCGTCCCCCTTGAAGAAGAGCCACCCGTCGTCGAACGACAGCAACGTCCGAGCTCGATTCGGGTCCGACACCGGCGGATTGCCCGCTCCTATTCCTCCTTCGCCCAGGCCGCCGCTTCCGCCCCCGTCCGGTCCAGCGACCGGCGCTCCGGAGCTGCCTCCGCCAGCCGCGCCGCTGCCGCCCGCCGGCGATCCGGAGGGCCCTTGGCTCGAGTCGTCCCCGAGGCTCGCATCCATCGCGATCGAGCCGGAGCCCGCGGACGAACCGGAGCCCGCGGGAGAGCTCTGTACCGGGCCTGCTCCTCCGCCACCACAGCCAAAGAAGGCCACCGAGGCAACCGCGACCGAGGCAACTGCAAGCGCGATGGAAAAGAGCCGAGTCGGAGGCGCCGCTGTGCGCGTCTGCATGTTGGACGGATTGTCGGCTCGCGTGATTGGCATGAATGGGGTTCTTTCTCGTGACACTACAAATTGGCGCCGTGAACGCGCGCCCCCAAAAAGGGCAGAGGGCTACAGGAGGAAGGGACCCACACCGAAAGACTCATGTCCGAAAACGGGATGAAATTCGAAAGAGACGGCGTACGGCGCACGCGAACGGGCGCCGAGAGAAGCCGCGGGCAAATGGCTATTCGAGATATATCATGCGGAGAGGCAAATGAAGACGCGCACCGGCTGGGGACGATCGGGTCAGGCGGCTGTGCTGGCATTTGCTGCCGCGGGCATTTCGAGCTGCGCGGCAAGTAACGCTACGGAGTCACCCGACAGCGGCAGCGCGTCGGGAGGTAGCGGGGGAGGCGCCGGCAGTGGCTCTCCGTCGTCCGGGGGAAGCGGAGGCACCGCCCCGAGCACCGGCGCTTCGGTCGGTGGCTCGGGAGGCGCCGGCTCCTCGGGAGGAGTCGGAAGCTCGGGGGCTTCCAGCTCCGGTAGCCTCGGGTCTTCCGGGAGCGGCGGAGGCAATTCGGCGAGCGGGGGCACTTCGGGGAGTGGCGGGAGTGGCGGGAGTGGCGGGAGCGGCAGCGACGGCGGCGCGCCCCCTCCGAGCAACGGCGTCGCGTTCGGCGCCGCACGTGTCGTCCTGACCGGTGTTCGATCCGTGGCCAGTCCTGCCGTGACTCAGGTGATCACCCTGCACAACGGGGGGCAGGCGCCCGCCCAGATAACCAGCCTCGCCCTCAGCGGAGCCGATCAGGCGCTTTTTCAGATCGACGGTCCCCCGACGCTCCCCGCCACGCTCGCGGCGGGCGCCGATTTGCCGGTCACGATTCAGCTCATGACGGCTGGCGCGACGCTCCCGCCACCCCCTTCGAACAAAGACTTGGGCTCGACCCTTTTGCAGGCCACGTTGACGGCCACCTCGGGCGCAGGCGCAGCCACGGCCAGCGTTTACGGGCTCGTGCTCATTCAAAGCAATTGGGAGCCTACGCTCGGACAGATCCTGACGACGCTCGGCTACAAGCTCGACGTCGGAAAGGCTCAAAACAACTGGAACCCAAACACGTCGATGGTGGCCACGAACCTGCCCGGCATCGAGACGGGCACCGACGAGGTCGCGGCCTCGCGTTTCGTCAAAGCTGGCGCAGGCCCCGTTACGATGTCCGTCGTCGCGCGCTTCTCTCCGGTGGGCCTCCTGCCCTACGGCTGGTACCCGTCGACCAGCTCGACCACCCGCAACGTCGTCGGCACGATGTCGATGATCACCGATCCGCAGACTTCGGACAAAGCGAGGATGGTCGGCCCTCCGCTCGCTCCTGGCAGCGTCACGACGTTCGACCCCGGAAGCGCGCCTTTCGGCATCTGGGTCTACTCGGATCAACGGACTCAAAAGTACGCCACGGGCAACGCGGTCAACGGCGACTATGATTACACGCTGGACTCCTTGAACTCGCCGGCCGGCGTTCATCGCATAAAGACGTATCCCCTCAAGGATGCCGCGGGAGTAGGCATTGCTCAAACGTACCTGGTCGCCGTGGAGGAGGCCGGGAATGGAGATTATCAGGATTACGTATTCTTGGTCGGCAACGTCACCGCCATGCCCTGAGCGCTCTGGCCATCATTCGCCCCGCTGTCGTCGGCGATCTGGCGGCAGTAGCGCGTGAGCTCGCTGCGCTCTGCCCCGATGGCTCTCTGTCCGAGCACACGGGAGCGAGGCGGCCTCGATTTTATCGGGCGCGCCTGCGAGCACGATGCCGCTCGTCCTTTTCGTCGCGAAGATCGAACGGAGCGTCGTCGGCTTCGTCGAGGTCGGTATGCGGTCGCACGCGGACTGCTGCGACCCGAGGTCTCGCGCCCAATCCCGCACCGATGAGGGCTCGCCCGATGCCGCGTCCCAGAGCGCGCGCAAATGACATCGCGAAGGAGGTCCGCTCGCGAGAAGCGTTCGAGTGGCCTACCCTGACGCGGACCACATGGACGAACTCATTACCGTGGCGTCGTTCGCCGGCGTCCCCGAAGCAGAGCTCGCGAGAGAACGGCTCGAGCTCGAAGGAATCCAGGCCTTCGCAATCGACGCGCAGACCGCTGGGGTCATGCCGTTCCTCGCCGGCACGAGCGGCCGGGTGCGTGTTCAGGTCGCGCCGAAGGACGTCGAACGCGCGAAAGAGATCCTGGGTAGCTGACTCCTCGTACGCGTCGCGCTCCTCGGCCATGGAAGCCATGGACCCTTCGAGCCTGCGATCCGCCACTTGCGCTATAGGCATGCGCAGGAGATCGCCCCATGTCGAATCTGCAAAGAGCCGGCTCGGCCGAAACGTCTGCGGCGGAGGCGCGTGTCGTCGGCCTCCTGGGACACGTGCGCGAGCTGCTCGTGCCCGGCGAGCAAATCGAGGCGTGGGCCACGCAGCGCCGCCTGTTCGCTCTATGGCATCGCCGCGTCCTCGTGGTCGCAACCTCCGGCCGCCTCGTCGTGTTCGCGCGCAACCTCATCGCGGGCTATCAGATGCACGACGTCCGCTGGCAAGATCTCCACTCCGCGCACATCCGCGTCGGCCTTTGGGGCGCGGACCTGACTATTGGCCACTTCGAAAGCACCGATCTGGCCATCGCCGAACGCCCGAGCCATTCGGATGCGGTTCGCGGGCTGCGGAAGGCGCAGGCCGAGGACGTCTATCGGCTTTGCCAAGCCCATGATCAAGCGTGGCGCGAGAAGCGCCGGATCCGCGATCTCGAGGAGATGCGCGCTCGGGCGGGCGGCGTTCGAAATCGGCGCGGGGGCGCCGGCCGGCGCCTTTGCGGCTGCGGGCAGCGTGTCGGAGCCGACCGAGCGCCTCCAGCGTGCGCGAGACATGCTCGCGAAGGGTCTGATTACCGACTCCGAGTACGAGGGGATCAAGGCGCGGATCATTTCGGGGTTGTAGCTCAGGAGAAACCGCGGACGACGCGCCGCCCCGGCCTCGCTCGCGAAGGGGGCGCTCGGAGGCGGGGCCTGGCCGCTGACGCTACGCTCCGCGGCGATGCCCGTGGCGACGAAGCGATGGTGCGATGCGCGCGAACCGCGCGACGGCTTCCGATTGCTCGTTTGCCGCTACCGCCCTCGCGCGCTGCCGAAAAGGGACGAAACGTGGGATGCGTGGTGGCCGGAGCTGGGACCGAGCCGCGAGCTCCACGCCGCGTACTACGGCAAGCACGGGCCGCCGTCGGCTCGAGTGAGCTGGACCGAGTACGAGGCGCGCTATCGGAGCGAGGGTGCCGCTCGGGAGGAGCGGTTGGACGAGCTCGCGCGACGCGTCGCGGACGGCGAGAGGATTACGCTCCTCTGCTCTTCGGCTTGCCGCGATGCGACGCGTTGCCATCGCACGCTCCTGGCGCAGGAGATTGCTCGGCGCGCCGCATCGTTCTAGAAGAGAAAGGGACGCGGGCGACGCGCGTATCAAGAAGTCGTGGACAGACCCGAGGCGGTGGCTACGCTCGACGTTCGGGTTCGGGGAGGGGGGGCTGCCGCGTTGAACGAGCACCGCTCCGCGCCAAGCGCGGCCGTACTTCAGAGCGAGACGACTTTTTGCTGCTCCGGTGCGGCGATGTGCATCGCCGATGCAAGCACCCGTGTCATCGCGACGAACGCCGCGTTCGACGCGCGTGTCGGGCCTTGTCGCGACCAATCCATCGTCTCGCTCTTCGTCGATGGCCAAGAGCGCGCCCGCGCGGCCGCGCAGCTTCGGAAAATACTGGAGGACGGATTGTCCGTCGTTCTCCGAGGGGTGTGCGCCACGTCGGACTTTCGGGTCGTCCTCCGTTGGTCTTGCCGGGCCGTCGACCAATCGATCCTCGCGGTCGTCGAGGACATGACGGATGAGGCCAGAGCAACGGGTCACCTCGCAGGCGGCGTAGGGCACGACTTCAACAACCTGCTCACCGTCGTACTCGGACAGCTGCAGTTTCTGCGTCGCTCCTCGACGCTGACCGAAGCAGACCGGGGACACGTCGACGAGGCGTTCGATGCGACCGGTCATGCGATCGCGCTGACGCGTCAGCTCATGGCCATTGGCCGAGGCGAAGAAATTCAGCGCAAGTCGACCCCTTTGGCGGCCACTCCTCGGGCTCCGGCCGCGGGGAGCGAGCGAATTCTCGTCGTGGAGGACGAGGACGGGCTACGGCGTCTCGTCGTGGAGATTCTCGTTCGGGCGGGCTATCGGGTGCGTTCGGCGGCAGACGGCGAGGAGGCCCTGCGCGCCCTCGTCGCGGACGGCGTGGGCCCCGACCTCTTGTTGACGGACGTCTTCATGCCGCGGATGAATGGCCGCACGCTCGCGGCTCATGTCGCGACGGCGTGCCCGCAAGCGCGCGTGGTTCTCATGTCGGGCCATGACGGGCCGCCGGAGGGGCAAACCCGTCCGCACGGGCCAGAGGGATCGCTGCCGGTCTTGGAGAAGCCCTTCGCCGAAGAAGCCCTGCTCCGCACGATCCGCGAAACTTTGGACGCGGAAATGACCTGAAGGAGTGACCTGACGAGCGCGTGTCGAAGGCCGGGGGAGAACCCAAGCGAGCTCAGGTTGACTCCGCGCCGTCGAGCTTGACGGGAGCGAGGACCGCGAGGACGGTCTTGACCCATGTTTTTGTACGAGATGCTTGCTTCCCAGCGCGACGAGCTCCTTCGGCGCTGGACCGATTGCGTGCGCGGCGCCGTGGACTCGCTTTCGCTGTCGCGCGCCGAGCTGGCTGACCACGTCCCCGCCTTCATCGATGAGATCGCCCTCGCGCTGCAGGAGCGCGAAAGCCTCAACGAGAGCAGCACGGCCGCCGAGCACGGCACGCAACGCCTGCGCCTCGGGTTCGACCTCAACTCGGTCGTTCGGGAGTACGGGGAGCTGCAAAAGTGCATCCTGGGGCTCGCCCGCGACACGGGGTTTCACCCTGCGGACGGCGAGCTTCGCGTCCTCTTCGACTGCGTCATTACAGGTATCGCCGAGGCCGTCTCCGAATATGCTCGCCAGCGTGACGCCGAGCTCCATCGCCAGGCCGCCGAGCACTATGCGTTCGTCGCCCACGAGCTTCGAAATCCGCTTCAGTCGTCGCGGACTGCGCTTTACCTCTTGCAGCAGCGCGGGCAGCTCCCGGCCGGGCAAGCCACCGACGCGCTCACGCGCGGGCTCGCGCGAATCCACGACCTCGTCGAGCACTCGCTGGAGCTCGCGCGACTGGGCGCGGGCGTCGAGCTGCGGCGCGAGAAAGCGAGCCTCGGGAAGATCCTGGAAGAAGTCCAGGCCGTCGTCTCGGCCGATGCCGAGAACAAAGACGTGAAGCTCGACGTAGGGTTCGAGGGAGACGACGAAGTCTTCATCGACGTTCGCCTACTGCAGTCGGCGATCAGCAACGTCGTGTCCAACGCCGTCAAGTTCACGCAACCAGGCAAGACGGTGAGCGTCCGAGCTCGCGCCGGTGAGGGGCATGCCAAGATCGAGGTCGAAGACGGTTGTGGAGGGCTGCCTCCCGGCGTTCTCGATCAGGCGTTCACTCCCTTCGTGCAACACGATCCGACGCGCGGCGGCTTCGGCCTCGGGCTGGCGATCGCAAAGCAGGCGATCGACGCGCACGGAGGGACGATTCGCGTGGTCAACCATCCTGGGCACGGCTGCACGTTCGTGCTCGAAGTGCCGTCGCCTCGCGTGTGAAGGATCCGAGAGCGGGGGCGCCGGGCGTTACGCTCCTTGCATGACCGCGCTCGACAGACGCTTGAGGAGCTGGTCAGGGTCCACGGGCTTGACCATGTGCCCGTCGAACCCTGCTTCGCGGGCGGCGGCTCTGTCCGCCGGCTGACCATAACCGGTGAGCGCGATCAGGTGAACGCGAGCGTGCGTCGGGTTGCTCCGGACGCGGCGTGCGAGCTCGAGCCCGTCCATTTCGGGCAGTCCGACGTCGAGGATCGCTACGTCCGGACGCGTCTCCTCGATGAGCGCGAGGCCCTCCCGCCCGGTGCCGGCCGACTTGCAGTCGAACCCCGCCTGACCGAGGAACGCGCACAACATCTGGCGGCTGTCGTCGTTGTCTTCGACGATGACGACCTTGGTGCTTCGGAGCGGGTCTGGCCCTTTCGGTGGTGGAGTCCGGGGCGTCGCCGCCGCCTGGCTGGGGGTCGTGAGCGGCAGTCGCACGACGAACTCGCTGCCCTTGCCCTGCCCTTCGCTGTGCGCCGTGACCGTCCCGCCGTGCATCACGACGAGCGACCGGACGAGCGTCAAGCCAAGGCCGAGCCCCCCGTCGGCGCGGTCGAGCGTGCTGCTCGACTGAACGAACAGATCGAACACGGATTCGAGCATCGTCGGGCTGATGCCCGCGCCGTCGTCTCGCACGCGGACGACGGCCTGCCCGTCCTCCCCCCAAGCACGCAGCACGACGTGCCCGCCACGGGCCGTGTACTTCGCCGCGTTGTGCAGGAGATTCACCTGAATCTGTTGGAGGCGGGCGGGGTCGCCATCCACGTAGCAGGGCCGGGGATCGATCTCGACGGTGAAGTCCAGGCCGCGCGACTCCATGAGGCCGCGGACGGCATCCACGGCCTCCTTGGTGACAGGGCCAAGGTCGACGACGGCGCGCCGGAGCTCGATCTTGTTCTGGGTCACCCTGCTGGCCTCGAGCAGGTCATCGAGCAATCGCGCCATTTGCCCTGATTGCCGCTCGAGGGTCTCGAGGAATCGCTCCCGGGGCGCGCCGTCATCGGGCATCGTCTTGAGGAGCCGGGTGGCGGTTACGATCGCACCGAGCGGATTTCGCAACTCATGCGACAGCATCGCGAGAAACTGGTCGCGCCGGCGAACGGCCTCCTGGATCTTTTCCTCCGATCGCTTCTCGCGCGTCACGTCGCGGAAGATGCCTATGACGCCGACGATTCCCTCTTGGTCCTTGAGGGGCAATCGACTGACGAGATCCCACTCGCCCGCCGGGTCGGACCCCGCGCGGCTTTCGAGCGCGTACTCCTGCGCCTCCCCCGTGCGGATCACCGCATCGTCCGACGACGACTGGGCGCGCGCGGTCGGCTCGTCCAAGAGGTCGAACGCCGTCTTGCCCACCGCATCGCGCGGATCGGCGAGGCCCATCCGGGCGGCCATCGCGCGGTTCGCTCGGATGAAACGCCCGCGAACGTCCTTGAAGTAAATCGCATCCGGCACGCTGAAGAGCAGGCTGTTCAGGAGGTAGCGCTCGTGAAACAGCGCGTCTTCGGCTGCCTTCAGTCCGCTCGCATCGAGGAGCGTCAGCACGACGCCGGCGACACCGCCCCGCGTGCGATACGGCAGAATTCGAAGGAAGAAGGACCGGCCGCGCGCGTCGTGGATCTCGCGCTCGACGCGGTCCCCCGTGGCGAGGCAGGCCTTCAGCTCGTCGACCAGTGGCGCGTGCTGCAGGGTGTGGGCGAACGTCTCGATCGATCGACCGACGTCGCCGGCCACCAGGTTGAACGTCTGCCCAATCTGCGGCGTGAACTTGCGAATATTGAGCTGGGCGTCGAGGAAGATGGTGCCGATGTCCGTGCTGGACAACAAGTTGTCCATATCGTTCGTCAGCTCGACGAGCTCTGACGATCTTGCGTTGGTGCTCGGCGTTGACGGTGTAGAGCTCCTCGTTGACGCTCTGGAGCTCCTCGTTGGTGCTCTGCAGCTCCTCGTTCGAGGCTTGGAGCTCTTCGTTCGAGGCCTGCAGCTCCTCGTTTGCGGCCTCGAGCTCCTCGATCGTCGCTTGAAGACTCTCTTTGGTGGAGCTGAGCTCGGCCTCGAGAGCGCCGAGCTGCTCACGCGACACCTGATCGAGGTTGAACTCTCTGTCGGAGCTCCGCGGCGCCGGCTCCTCGCGCGGCGTCAGCGGATCGAACGAAATGAGCACGTGGGCCGCGCCGCGCTGGCGGCTGGCGACCCGGCGGACGGTGACCCGGCAGAGCAGCGTCTCGCCACCGACTGAAACGCGCACCCCGTTGAACACGATCGTCGAAGGATCGGCGAGCGCGCGCCGAATGGCGCCAGCCAACACGAGCTTGAGCTCCGCGCCGACCAGATCGAGGATGTCGAGGCGTTGTCTTCCGTCGTGGGACTTGAGAAAACGGCTCGCGCCTGCGAAGGCGTGGACCAACTCGCGGCGGTCGTTGACGAGGAGACTCGAAGGCACGAACTCCTCGAGAAGCGCGTCGTACGTGCCCATGAGATCCGCGAGCGAGTGGCGGGGCGGCGCTGCGTTGGGCGTCGCGCCGAGCCGGGGCTCGACCGCGCGGGCCGGCTGGAGCCTTGCGTCGACGGGGACGCGGACGTCGCTGAATTTTCGGTAGATGCGCCAGTGCTTGTCGAGCGTCTCGTAGTCGCTGGCGAGGTGGCCCGGGCTCTCGCTCGGCCCGAGGAAGAGGACGCCGCCGCGGCTGAGAGCAAAATGAAACAGCGAGAGCGCCTTTTGCTGCGCCGGAGGCCGGAGATAGATGAGAAGGTTTCGGCAGCTGACCAGGTCGACGCGGGTGAACGGCGCGTCTTTGATCACGTTGTGCGGTGCGAACACGATCATCTGACGAAGATCGGGCACGACCTGGTACTCGTTGCCGATGCGCTGGAAGTAGCGCGCGAGGCGTTCGGGCGGGACGTTGGCTACGGCCTCCGCGTCGTAGACGCCGCGGGCGGCACGTTCCAGCGAGCCACGATGAACGTCCGTCGCGAAGATCTTGATCGGGCGGTCACCGAAGCGCGTCATGGCCTCTTGCAACGTGATGGCGAGCGAATAGGCCTCTTCGCCCGTAGCGCAGCCTGCGATCCACGCGCGAAAGGGGACGTCCCGCCGACCGCGTCCGAGTAGCTCGGGAAGCACCTGCGTCTCGAGGCGCTCGAACGCTTCTTCGTTGCGGAAGAAGCGCGTCACACCAATCAGCAAATCGCGGTAAAGAGTGTCGAGCTCCGCGCGCTCGCGGCGCAGGGTCGCCACGTAGGGCTCGATGTCCTCTGCGCGCGCGAGAGCCAGCCGCCGCTCGATGCGACGCGTGACGGTGCTCGGCTTGTAGTGGGTGAAATCGAGCCCGAACTCGCTCTCCAACATCTCGTAGATGGCGTCGAAGCCCTTGTTCGCGGAAAGCACCCGCGTCGTCGCGCCATGGAGAGGCTGGCCCGGCCGGGAGCTCTTGGCGTGCTCGAGCAAGACGAGGGGCATTTCGTCGGGAGCGAGCACCCATTCGGCGACGCCGACGTCGCGCGCGGTCTTCGGCATGCCGTCGAATTGAGCACTTTGCACGTCCTGGACGATGACCAGCCCGCCCGCCTCGTGGATCGCCTTGACGCCGCGTGACCCGTCGCTCCCCCCTCCGGAGAGGACGATCGCGACGGCGCGAGGACCGCAATCCTGGGCGAGCGAGCGAAAGAAGACGTCGATCGGCAACGAAAGCTCTTGCTGCTTTTCCCTCTCGCTGAGGAGCAGCCGGCCGCCGGAAATGATCATCTCCTTGGCCGGCGGGATGAGATAGACGCGATCGGCCTCCACAGTCTCGCCGTCTTCGACGAGACGCACCGGGAGCTCGGTGTGGCGCGCGAGAAGCTCGTCCATCATGCTTCGAAAGTCCGGCGACAGGTGCTGGACGACGACGAACGCCATCCCGGTGTTCTTCGGTAGGTTGTCGAAGAATCGCTCGAGCGCCTCGAGCCCCCCGGCCGAAGCTCCGATTCCGACGACGCATCTCGGCGGGGGTGCCGGAGGTGGCGAGGGGGCAGCGTTTCCGTCGCGCAGAGCGACCCGCTGGCCTGATTCGGGGTGTAGAACGAGCTCCGAAGTCATCGACGAGCGACGCCAGCAATTGGCATGCCCTGCCCGGTGGCCAAGCCGGCGCTGACCGGTTGGCTTTCGAATGGAAACGCGGCGGTCGTCGAGGCGTGGGCTGAGGCGCGCTGCCACGGCGCGTGACGGCTCGCCACGGCGCTCTTTCTCCGCGGCGGAGCGCCGCGCCATCGCATACTCGCGCCATGGCCAAGCCCCCCCCCGCGCTCCCAGACGTCGTCGTCGTCGGCGCGCCGCGCGCGACCCTGCGCGACGTGTACCACTTGTTCCTCAGGGTTCGCTGGTCCGGCGCGCTCGCGATCCTCGTCGCCTCGTACTTTGCGCTCAACGCGATCTTTGCCTGCGGTTACCTCGCAAGCGGTGGCATCGCCAACGCGCGACCCGGCTCCTTCTTCGACGCGCTCTGCTTCAGCGTGCAGACGATGGGGACCATCGGGTACGGCGCCATGTATCCCACCAGTCGGGGGGCGAACCTCGTCGTGATGGCCGAGTCGGTCACGAGCCTCATCGTGACGGCCGTCGCGACGGGGCTCATCTTCGCGAAATTCTCGCGGTCCGCAGCGCGGATCGTCTTCTCGAAACACGTGGCCATCGGGCCGATGGACGGCATGCCGACCCTGATGCTTCGCCTCGGCAACGAGCGCGGCAACCAGATCCTCGAAGCCACGATCCGCGTGGCGATCGTACGCACGGAGCGGCTGAAAGAAGGAACGACGTTCTATCGTATGTACGACCTCAAGCTCGCGCGCGAACGGTCGCCGGCGCTCTCACGGTCCTGGACGGTCCTTCATTCGATCGCCGACGGAAGCCCGCTCCTCGGGGCCACGCCAAGGTCGCTCGTCGACGAGGACGTCGAGCTGCTCGTCACGGTCGTCGGCATTGACGATACGTCTCTTCAGCCGGTTCATGCCCGCAAGCGCTACGTGGCGACCGACCTCATCTGGGGAGCCCGCCATGCGGACATCTTGACCGAGAACACCGCGGGCGGGCTGGTCGTGGACCTGACGAAGTTTCACGAGATCGTGCACACCGAGCCCATCGACGGATTTCCGTATCCTTCGCTGAGCGCCGCGTCGTAGGCGCGTGCTCTGGCGTGCCGGCCGCCGGTCGAGCGAAGCGACCTTCCGCCTGCGAAAGCCTCGTCTAGCGCAAACTGGCCGCGCAAACTGGCCACAGCCACCGTTTCGCCACGCGCTCTCGCCGGGGTCCGTCATCTGGCCAGGCCCCCCTAAGCCGCCAAAAATGGCTGAAGGTCAGCACCGTTACGAACCGGCATGCAGGATGCTTACAACACACCCGGCACTGAAGAACTCGGCTGTGCCACCAAGGACGGACCTACCGGTGCGGATTGCACGCCCACAGCAACGACGAGGCGGCACGAGGACGGCAGCTGGCCGTAGCGTGAGATTGATGCAGCCGGCCCAGTCGAACGTCTTCGACGCCGTACGGCGGCTACGGGTAGCGGAAGCGCCGGCGCAATGAGCACGCGCGAGGAGGCAGGCCAGGCCGGAAGGCAATCTTACGCCGGTTCTCGGGCCGCGCCGGCGCGGGTTCTCGTCGTCGATGACGGCGCCGAGGCGCGCGACCTTTATTGCGAATGCCTCGCGTACGACGGCTTCTTTGCCGATGCCGCCGAGGACGGTCCGGACGGATTGTCGAAAGCGGTCTCGCTGAGACCCGATCTCATCGTGCTCGACTACTCCATGCCGCGAATGGACGGGGGAGAGGTGCTGCGCCGTCTCAAGTCCGACGAGCGGACGCGCGCCATACCGGTCATCATGCTGACGGCCATGCCGGAGCTCGTGCGCGATTCCGTGAAGCTCGATTGCGCGGCGTTTCTGGAGAAGCCTTGCCAACCCGATCGGCTCATGCAAACGATTTCGGCGGTCCTCGACGACCGGGCATCCGGGCAAAAACGGGGCGGTGGAGGCCATTGATTCGTAGCCCAGGCGCGGGGCGTTGCGGCGCGCGATGAGACCGCTACGCCGCGTGGCGGCTCATTCGGTAGTCAGCGAGAGTCCCGCTTTCGCTGCTCCAGCTCCTCGAGCGTCTTCGGCCAATCCCCACGCATGAGGCGCGAAAGCGAACGGTCGGCCAAGAGCTTGCCGGCAGTCTGACAAGGCGCGCAGTAGTTCGCCTCGTTGCTGGCATACGCGATCCGCTGAACGGGCGCACCACACGCGGGACACGGTTGGCGATAGCGCCCGTGCACCGCCATCCCTTCGCGGAAGGCCGTGACCTTCTCGGGAAACTCATCGCCACTCTCGCGCGCTAGCCGGTCGGTCCACTCGCGCAGCGTGGTCCTCGTCGCCTCGTACAACTGGCGCACGTCGTCTTGTGCCATGGCGCTCGTGAGGCGCATCGGCGAGAGGCGAGCTCGCCAGAGGATCTCGTCGGAATAGGCGTTGCCTATTCCGCTGATGAGACGCGGATCGGTCAACGCCCGTTTGATGGTGTGATTCTCGCGCTCGAGCGCGGTTGCAAACGTTTCGAGGTCCGAATCCAAAGGCTCGACGCCGCCTGGATCGAAGCCGCGGACGGCGGCCTCGCCACGAACGACGTGCAACGACGCCCGCTTCTTGGAGGACGCCTCCGTGAGCAGCAGCGAGCCGGTCGGAAAATCGAGCGCCGCGAGCCCTACCTTGGCGGGGACCTTGACCGCCCGCCCGCGCCAACGCAGACGGCCAGCGATCATCAAGTGGAGCACGAGGTGCAAATCGGCTTCGAAGTCGAAAACGACGCGCTTGCCGAGGCGACGCACCCCTTCTAGACGCTTGCCCTCCACCTGGCGCAACGGCGGGTCGAACGACCGAACGAGAAAGGGGCTCGTGACGCGCGCCCCTTCGAGTGGTCGACCGACCACGAGGCGGCGAAGGTGCGCCACGTAGAGCTCGACGTCGGGTAGCTCGGGCACGGAGTGAGCCTAGCGCCCGGCGACGCACGCGACGACGGCTCGTCAGCGGCCGAGCCATCGGCCGAGCAACGAGCGCCAGCCGGTGGGGCGCGCGTCGGGCGTCTCGGTCAGCACGTGGAGGACCGCCGCGGTCACGTTGTCGGCCGTGCTCCGCGCGTTGGCCTCGTCGACGAGGCGGCGGCACGCGCTGGCGGGGTCGCTGCCGGCGAGGCAGGCTCGAAGCTCTTCGTCTTCGAGGACGTTGTAAAGGCCGTCCGAGCACACCAAAAGTACATCGTCTTTGAGCAACGAGAAAGTGATCCGGTCGATGGCGGCGATCAGCTCCGGGCCGACGCTCCGCGTCAGGACGGATCGGTCGGGATGATTCTTCGCGCGCTTCGCTCGTATCATTCCGAGGCGGACGCGCTCGGCGACCAACGTGTGATCTTGCGATTTCTGTACGATTTTCCCGTCACGGACCAGGTAGAGGCGGGTGTCGCCAACATGCGCGGCGTGAACGATCCCGTCGCAAGCGACGACGGCCGTCAACGTCGTCGCCATGCGTCGGAGATCGGTGACGATGAGCGCGCGATCGTGAATTTCGATGTTTGCCTGCTGGGCGGCACGGTGCAAGCGCTTGGCAGGCCCCCACGACGCGGGGCTCTCGCGATAAGCGCGGATCGTGACGTCCACGGCGGTTTGACTGGCTACCTCGCCGCCTGCGTTGCCGCTGACCCCGTCGGCCACGACGAGGAGCACGCTCGTTGGGCCCTCGACGTGCAAGCCGCAAGCGTCCTCGTTGTGCTGACGCTCCGTCCCTGGATCCGAAAGCAACGCGAAAGCCAGGTTTCCCGCAGAAGGAGGCGCGTCGGAATCCGCCACCATGGCCCGCCGGACTATTGCACGAAATCCCGGTTATCCGCCCTCTCGACGGGCATAGAGCGCAGGCTGCGCCATCGCGGCACGCGAAACCAATCTGAAACATGCTCCCGCGCGCCAAGTTGGACGCGCGTCGCTCCGTTCCCTTCCCGCAACACTCCAGAAACATGGCGCCCCGTAGGTTTCGCTCGTCTACCTAACCAGGGGAGCACCTATGTCTGACATCACCAAGAAAGAATCGGGACCGCCGTCCAGTAGGGCGACACTAGGCCTTACGGGACTGACCATCAATGCCATGGCGCTCATCGCGCCCGGCGCGTTTCTGTGGCTCACCTTTCAGATCCAAGCACTCTACGGCGCTCCGATGGCGGGGAGCACGATGTGGTTCGGCATCGTCGCCGCGCTTCTCCTCTGCTTCGCAACGGCTATCAGCTACGCGGAGCTCTCGAAGCTCTATCCCGGAGCGGGCTCGTCGTATTTCTTTGCGGAGCAAGCCTTTCTTTCGAAGTCGAAGGCCTTCAAGTTTGCGCGCCTGGCCAAGTTCATCACCGGCTGGGCCAGCCATCTTTACTACTGGGTTTATCCCGGGTGCATGGTCGGCGTCACGGCGCTCTTGGCCGGCTATCTATTGAATCAGTTCTTCCCCGACACGTTCAGCGGCGGATTCAATAGCCCTCTCTTCATGATCCTTTTCTGCGTCGTCTTCGCGCTCGGCGTGTCGTACATCGCGTTCCGCGGCGTCACTGGAACGACCAGCGTCAACATGGTCATCAACATCGTCCAGATCGGCGCGCTGCTCGTCTTTTCGATCATCGCCATCGCCTACCGCGTCCAGCACCCCGAAGGGTCGCAGGCCTTTCACCTCGTGAATGGCACCCCCATCGATTACGTGGTCGCGCAGGAACCGGTCGTCGAAGACGGCAAGCCAAAGCTGGACGCCGACAACCAGCCCGTGTTGCAGAACAAGATGGACGAAAAGACCGGCGATCCCGTCCCCGAGATGAAGGACGGCAAACCGGTTCCATTTGCGTTGAGCTACGCAGGTGATCAGAGCACGACCATGGAGCCGGTCGACGCGGATCACCCCAAGGATTTGACTCCGCACTTCAAGTTTCATCAGTCCGCGGGATCGGTCACGGCACCTCACGGCTTTTCTTTCATGTTCATTCAGGCGTGCATCGCCATTTTAATCCTCGTTGGATTCGAGTCGGTCACGTCGATGGGCGAGGAGGCGAAAAATGCGAAGCGGGACATTCCGCGCGCCGTTCTTCTGTCCCTCGCAATCCAGGGCGTGGTTTGCTACTTGATCGAGTATTTCGCCGCGAACTACTTCCTGAACCAGGGCTACTCGCTCTCGGACGCCGCCGCGTCGGGCGCTCCGATCGGTGACATGATGGTCATCGTCGGCACGTGGCTCTTCGGGTCTTACGCGGCCGGTCGGGCCTTCATGCTCGTCCAGGCGTTCACCGTGTTTCTGGCGCTCATCGGCACGACGCTCTCGTGCTTGTCGACGGGTGCGCGCGTGACGTACGCGATGGGGCGCGACGAAGAAGTCCCCGAGCATTTCGGCATGC
This sequence comes from uncultured delta proteobacterium, assembly GCA_963787925.1. Taxonomy (GTDB): domain Bacteria; phylum Myxococcota_A; class Polyangia; order Polyangiales; family Polyangiaceae; genus Palsa-1150. The sequence continues at coordinate 342,988 of CAWBEN010000005.1, read as the reverse complement.
TGCACGGCAAGACGCTCACCCCCCATCGCGCGATTTGGACGCTGGGCATCCTCTCCGCGATCATCGGGGTCTTGACCGTGGCCGTTTACCTCGGGGGCACCACCCCGGCGCCTCTCGATCCCAAGTACCACAACGTTTGGTACAGCTTCGGCATCTTCGATCCCGCCCTCATCAGCAAGCTTCCGAACACGCTGGTCATCGTCACGCTGATCAGCAACTTCGGGACGTTCATGCTCTACATGATCACGTGCGCCATCGCGATCGTGGCCTTCCGCGAGCACCACACTTTCCACGGCTTCAAGCACGTGGTCGTGCCCGTCTTCGGCCTCATCGCGAACTTGGCGTGCATGGCCTTCTATCTGGTGGGGCCGTTCACGGTGACCGGCATGAGCATCAAGGAGCCTTATATCGCGCTGGCGGTTTGCGCGATGTGGGGCATCTATGGCGGCATTTACTTCATGCGCGCAAGCAAGGCGAAGTCCAAGTCGGTGCTCGTCACCGAGAAGCCGGCAGCGATCGAAGCCTCGTAGAACGCATCGACGACCAAGCGGAAAAGCAATTTCCCAAACGGCCCGGTCTCCCCCCCGGGTCGTTTGGGCGCCTGAGCGTGAAATCGGGAGGGGTCGCCGGCTCCACCAGCCTGGTGGTACACGTTACGCCAACAGATGCGTGAAGCCATCGCTGGGGAGAGGCTCGACCAGTACGTGATGACGGAGCTTCTCGCCCGCAGCGGGATGGCCTCGATCTTCAAGGCGACCGACACGAAGTCGGGAGCCACGGTCGCGCTCAAGGTCCCGCACATGCAGTACGAGAGCGACGTCGCCTTCCATCAGCGTTTCCAGCGCGAGGAGTTGATCGGCCAGAAGCTCGATCATCCCGAACATCGTTCGCGTGCTCAAGCCCGAGTCCAAGACTCGGATGTACCTCGTCATGGAGCACGCGGAAGGGAGCTCCCTCCGCGCCGTCATCGGTCAACGGCGCCTGCCCCTCGCCGAGGCCCTGGACATCGCAAAACAAATTGCGCGGGCGCTCGTCTACATGCACGCGCACGGGATCGTTCATCGTGATTTGAAGCCCGAAAACGTGCTCGTCGCGCCGGACGGCCAGGTCAAGCTGATCGACTTCGGGATCGCGATGGACGAGGCGGCGCGCCGCCTGACCTGGTTTGGCCTGTCTTCGGCGATTGGCACTCCCGACTACATGGCTCCCGAGCAGATTAGGGGTCGCCGGGGCGACGCACGCACCGATGTGTACGCTCTCGGGACCATCCTTTACGAGATGGTGACCGGAGAGCTGCCGTACGCGGAGTCGAACGTACACGCCGTGATGCGCGCAAAGGTCGATGAGGATCCCCGCCCGCCCCGCGAGGTGCTGCCCGACGTCGACCCGAGGGTCGAAGAGATCATCCTTCGCGCCATCGACCGGGCGCCGCGTGAGCGCTACGCGACCGCCGCGGACATGTTGTCCGATCTCGAGGATCCCTCCAAGGTGACGCTGAAGGACCGCGCGCCGCGACGGTCCGGGCGCCTCTTCCGCCTACTCCGCCTGCCGCGACGCGCCGTGACGCCGATCGTCCTCGCGCTCGCCATCGCGGGTCTCGCGTTTCTCATCTGGGCGACGGCGCCCTCGCGAACGGGGCGACACCGCGCATCGCCGATGGCGCCTCGGGCCGAGCCGTCGCCGAAGGGACAATGACATGTCCGAGCAGTCGCTGAATCTCGCGTGGGTGCTGGTCTGTTCGTTTCTCGTCATGTTCATGCAACTCGGCTTCGCCATGGTCGAGACGGGCTTCACGCGGTCGAAGAACGCGGTTCACACGATGGCGATGAATCTGGTGATCTATCCCATCGGCGTGCTCGGCTTCTGGCTCGTCGGGTATGGCATCGCTCTGGGCGGGGTGGGCCACTGGCCCTCCCTTGGCAGCGTGATCGCTGCGCACCACGAAGTCGGTTTTCGTGTCGGCGGACGGTTCTTTGGCCTCTTCGGCGCTTCGAAGTTCGCCCTCGTCAACGTCGCGCATCAACCCGCCGAGCTGACGATGTTCCTGTTCGGCGCAGTGTTCATGGATACGGCGGCCACCATCCCGACCGGCGCGCTGGCCGAGCGCTGGAAGTTCTCGGCCTTCCTTGTGTACGCCTTTTTCGTGTCGACGCTGCTGTATCCCCTGTTCGCGAACTGGGTATGGGGTGGAGGCTGGCTCGCGTCCGTCGGCACCAATTTCGGGCTGGGGCACGGCACCGTGGATTTTGCAGGATCGTCGGTGGTGCACATGACCGGCGGCGTGGCCGCGCTCGCTGGAGCGTTGGTCCTTGGGCCGCGCCTCGGGAAGTTTCGAAAGGACGGGACCGTCGGGCTGATGGCGGGGCACAACCTGCCGTTGGCCATCATGGGGACCTTCGTCCTGTCCTTTGGCTGGTTCGGATTCAACGCGGGATCGGCGCTTGCGGCTTCCGACCCGCAAATTGCCGCCATCGCGGTCAACACCGCGATCGCCTCCTCCGCGGGCGCGCTGACCTCGCTGCTCTACGTATGGCAGCGGCACCGCCGGCCCGACATCGGAATGACGTGCAACGGACTGCTCGGAGGCCTGGTCGCCATCACGGCTCCCTGCGCGTTCGTCTCACCGCCGGCGGCGGCGCTCATCGGCCTCGTCGCGGGCTGCCTCGTACCGTGGGCGGTCGGCGTCTTCGAGCGCGTCTTTCGCATCGACGATCCGGTCGGGGCCATTGCCGTGCACGGTGTCTGCGGGGCCTGGGGAATGCTCGCGGTCGGGCTGTTCGCGGACGGCAGCTATGGCGACGGATGGAACGACGTGTCCGGCGCCGTCCGAGGCGCGCTGTTCGGCGACATGGGTCAACTGATGGCGCAGGTCATCGGTGTGGTCACGAACTTCGCGGTCGTGTTCGGGCTGTCGTACGCTTTTTTCCGGTGCGTCGAACGCTCGATCGGAAATCGTGTCCCCGCCGAGGTCGAGTGGACAGGCCTCGATAGCCTGGAGATGGGAGCGGACGCCTACACGCGTGACTGAGGCTTTGGGTCGGCGGATGCTCGAGTCATGGCCCAAGGTGGAGCAATGCGGGGTCTGCCCATGGGTTCGTGAACGAGACCGAGCCGTTGTTCTGTGCGGGCAGAGCGGCCTGGGCACCCGTATATAGATCGACCCATTTGGCCGCGAGCGGAGCGGCCGCCCCGACGACGTTCAGCGTGACGCTGCCAGCGCCGCTCTCGTAGACGATGTACTCTTTGCCCGGGTCCGCGAGGCAGTGCAACCCGATGGCGCCGCCACCGATGAGCGAGTCGGCGGCGGCCATCTTGTACCAGCCGGTGCCCTTCATGAAGGCGCTCAGGTTCTTGTACCAGGTGATGCCGTTCGGCGTCTCGTTCCACCTCACGATGTCCCACGCCTGCAGCGAATAGTAATAAGTAAAATATCCTCCTGCCATCAGGACTTCCATGTTCGTGCGGAACACGTCTTCTTTCAAATTGCCTTTGTACGCGAACGTGCCGTCGTTGCCGATCTGGTAGAGGGTGACCTCGGCGTTCATGTACGGCATCGACCTCTTTTTCCAGGCTGCCGTCGCCGCAGCGTACTGGTTCGTCTGCTGATCGGTGTAGAAGTCGACGGTCCCGGCGTGCGCGGGCACGTCGTAATAGTTTGGCCCGAACTGACTCTGTCCGCCGTCGCTGTCGTGAATGGTTCGCAGTCGGTGATACGCATCGTTCGCCTTGATGAAGGCAAACTTATTGGCGATATAGACCTGATCGGGCTCGTGGTAAGATTCCTTGATGAGATCCCAGAAGACGTTCGGATAGGCCTGGTAGCGAGCGAGGAGAAATCTGAAATACATGTCCTCCTCAGCCGAGTTCTTCGCCGGCCACGAGACCAGCATGTTCGCGCCGTAGGTCCGGTAGAATTTGAAGAAGATGTGCGCGGTAATTCCCTTTTCGAAGAGGTAGGCGATGACGCGGTCGTAGCTCTGCCAGAACGCCTCGTTCATCCGCGTGTTGTCCGGCGCCGCGTTCGTGCCCGCCCACGCGAACTGCGTGGGAGGACCAAAATCGTACGCGGAGGTGAGGCCCGGCTTCCACGCCGTATCGTATGCATATGCCTGCATCAGCACTTCGCTGAACCCGTTCGCGGCGATCATGTCGATCAGCGTCTTGGCCTTCGTGAAGTTCGCGTCGCCGAAATCCATGAGACCGAGCCAATCGACCTCGTAGCCCATTTGAAAATAGTGGGAGCCGTCGCCGTACAGGTAATGATGCGGATAAGCGGGATCGACCCGCACGGCGCCATGCGAATTCGGATTCGCCGTCCCCAGGGGCACCGTTCCGGTCAGACCGTCGAGCGACGGATCCTGCGTCGACGACGTGGCGTACGTGAACGCTCCGGTGACGGTTGGCGAGAATCGGACCTTCCACACCTGATTGCCCGTGTAGAACCCCGGCACCGTGAGAGTGACCCCGTTCGGGCCGGTGAACGTCACCTTGAAGTCGCTCACGTCCATGTAGGGGTTGGCCTTGTTCGCCTTCGACGTAAAAGCGATCTCCTGAGGAGACGAGCCGCCGCTCGTCGCCGGCAGCGCACCATCGCCCGCGTCGAAGGCGGCCGCGTCGGATGAAGAAGGGCCGGCGTCGTCGCCCGCCTCGACGGTCGACGCGGGGGTGCTTCCATCAGGGCTGCCGCTGCTCGTCGCCGTTCCGCTCGCGTCGCCGCCGCTGTCGCTGCCCGACCCCCCCAGTCCAACGCCGGGGGCCGACGTGTCGGCACCCGCCGACGAATCGACACCGAGGACGCCGTCGCCTGCGTCGGGTCCTGGCGTGCTCGTTTCGTTGCTGCTCGAACAGCTCAACAAGAATGTTCCACACAGCAGGGCGGAGAAGCTGATTTGGCGATCGCGCATCATGCAAGGAGGCCTTTGGTGTGACCCGGAGGTCCGGGCGAGCAAAGGGATCGGATGCTCGGCGGCGATTTTCGGGTCGTCCGAACGGCATTGGCGCATTGCGGCGGCATAGCTTCACCCGATCGCGCGTCGGAATTCGCTCGACCGTCTGGGACCTCAGAACACCCGAAGCGTGTAGGGGCCACGTCGCTCGCCCGAGCCATACGTCGAGACGCGTAGCACGTAGGACCCCTTTTCGGGGGCGACGAATTGCAGTCGTGAGTCGAAGCCGCCCCCCGAATCGTCGTCCTCCGCAAGCGCTCTCGCCTCGTGAGCGACCCTCAGGACGACATCGAGCGAACAACACGGCTCGGTGACCGACGCACCGCCGCGCGCTTCGACCGTGACGCTTTGATCGCGCTCGAGAGGAATGCGAAACTCGTCGGCCAGAGAGCCATTTTGCAGCCGCTCGTCGCCGGTGTCGATCGTGCCTCGTGCCGTCTCGCCGAGCGCGATCGGTGTCGGGTCCCTCGTGGCGAGTGGCACCGGTTCCCTCGGTGGCGAAACGGGGCGAGGTGGCAGACCGAGCCCCGCGATGGCCTTGCTCATCGTGAGCAACAACATCCAGGCATGCTCGACATGTCGCCACAATTTGACGGTGACGACGTGCGTGCGTGCGACGGCCGCCAGCTCACCGGGGGGATCGACCACCGCGCTCCCCGGCGCTCGCCCTTCGATCCGCGCTGCGAGCGCGCGTCCGTTGGCGATGTTGTTGCCCCATGCGCCGTAGATGGCGATCAGTCTGCGCGGGAGCCCTCGTGCGAGACCGCGCTCGATCCACGACGCGAAGACGTCGACCCCTCCGCCGAAGAGAGCGTCGAGCAAGACGACGTTCTCGATCTTGTCGTCCCACTCCCGACGCCGAAGGATTTCGAGCACCGGGACAAAGCCTGCGCTGTGCCCCACGAGGGTGATGCTCGCGACGTCCTGGATTCCCCGCGGTCCGCCGAGGCCCGCCGCGAACGTGTCACGGAGGAGCTCCTCCAGGAACTTTCGCGCATACCCAGGCTCGACGAACCGCCCGGCAGTACCACCCCCCCAAAGGGCCAACTGCGGCGCGGCGAAGACGCTCATCGTGCCCGCGTCGTCGTGGCGCCATGCCACCCCGGCGCCGACGTCCGGCCTTCCGCCGGGCTTGCACACGACGTCGCCGCCCAAGGCCAGTTGCGCGATGCACTGATCCGATCCGTGGAAAAAGAGCACCAAGTGGAGGGGCGCGCGAACGTCATAGCCGCTTGGCACGTGCGCCACGATGTCCACGACGCCAGTGGCGTGCTTGACGGGGGGTTGGGCGAGGGTCGTCGCCGTAGTCCAGGCCGGGGCGGAGACAGCAACAGCCGTCGCCGCAGCCATCGCGCCGGCGGGCGCCGCCTCGGGATCAGGGCGGGCGTTCGACCGGGCGCATGCGCAGGCAAAGACGAGCGCTGCGGTGACGAGCAGACGGGGCCGGGTCGACAATGTGGATTCGCGTTGCGCTCCGAGGCTCGCGAGCGCAGGAGAAGGCACGCCTAGCGACGCCTTGGCATGCGCGGCCTTCACGGCCTGAACTTAGGGCCGCGGCCCTGCCGTGCAAAGCCCCAGGGCGGGGCGCCGGACGCCCCGAGAATGCGGTATACGACGCTCGTGGACAAGCTGCGATCGGCTCAGCTCCAGGTCGTGCTTCCGGGAACGCGCACGAGCTTTCGGCGCCGCGTGGTCGACTGCATGCAGGAGCTCGTGGCGGCGCCCGGCGCCTTTTGCTTTTTTGGCAGAGACGACGCCCGGTCGTACGGCGATTCGACTCGCTTGATCGACGGCACGGCGGCGCCGATCTTGCCGAGCGAACGTCTGCGGCTGTCGTCGGCGTTCGGTTTCGACGCGAAGAGCGTCGTCCTCTCGCCGCGACGCGCCTACTTGTCCTCGGAGCTTTGGCCCGAAGAAGAGCGAGCCGCCCTACCCTACTTTCGGGACAGCTCGCTCGCCTCCGGCTTCACGCAAACGCTGCTTCTTTTTTTGCACGAGGGAGGAGTCCTCTTCGGCCTCGCCGGGCTCGAGCGGCGGCCGGACGACGTCGCCTTCGGCGAGGACGACAAGCGCGTTCTCGAGGAGCTGGCCCCGTTCATCGTGGCCGGAGCGCGCTCGCAGCTCCAGTACGACGAGCTCTCGCGCGAAGCCGTCGCCCTTCGCGCCCTCGCCCGGGTCCGAGGCATTCTTTATGTCGTCGATCGGGACAAGAAGAGGGTGATCTGGGCGGCGGATCGTGAGCATGGCATCGACTGGGACGACGATGTGGAGCCGCTTCAGGAGCAGCTCGTCGACGCCGCCGAGCAGGCGATCGCGGCGCGCGAGCGGGGCGACCCGCTTCCGACCCCTCCCCGACTGAAGACCGGTGCCATCGCCGCAGTAGCGGCGCTCGAGGGCGACCCTGTCTTCGGCGGCGCCCGCTGCGCCGTGGTGCGCGTCGAATCGACCAACAGGGCGGCGGCCCTCGACGGGCTAAGCAAGCGGGAGCGTGAAATCGCGCGCTTGCTGGTCGCCGGCTACAGCGGCGTCAACGTCGCCGCCATCGCGGGGCTCAGCGAGAATACGGTGCGGACTTACGTGAGGCGCCTGTACGGCAAGCTGTCCGTGAACAATCGCGCCGATCTCGTGCGCAAGCTGGTCTCGCCGGAAGCATCGCTCTCGTCGACCGAACCGCCCTCCGCCCTGGCCCCGCCACCGGACTCGTCGCTGGTCGTCGGAGACGACACGCTCGATTAATTCACGAGCTGGGCGTCCTCTCGCAAATGGGTCGGAATTCTCTTCCACAGAAAGAAGACCGGCACGACCGCCCAGGACACCGCCAGTGCGCTCAACGGCCAGTGCGCGGCGGCGAGCGCCACGCGAAGCGGGGCCGTCCAGGTCAGCAAGAAGAGAGCGATGAGCGGACCTCTCGCGGCTCGCTGCCCCCCGAAGGATTCGAGCATCAACGCCGAAGGCAGAAGCACGAGCGCCAAGTCGTACGCGAACAGGTGCGGCGACGCGAGCACCGTGGCGAGACACGCGAGGGCCCAAGCGGCGCGCTCGTCGAGCACCCCGCCCGTCTGGCCGCGCCAGAGACGAAAGAACGTGCCCGCGACCAACGCCACCGCGAGCGTCGCGCCCACGCCGGTCGCGAGCGGCTGCCACGGCGGAGGCAGGAGCCACTGAACGAGAGGCGGCACGCTGGCCATTTGAAAGGCCTTTTGCGAGCGCAGCGCCAGGTATTCCGGCGAACGCACGAGGCCCCACCAACCTCTCAGCCCAGACCAACCGAACAGGCCGAGAGAGAGGCTTGCTTGCGCCGCCGCGCCGGCGAGCCATGCACCAAGCGCCCGCTTTTTTCGGAGGAGGCCGAAGAGGAGCGGCGGCAACAAGAAGAGCTGCGGCTTGAACAGGCCCATACTGAAGACGAGCCCCGACGCCCCGTCCCGCTTTTTCAGCGAAAGCAGCGTTCCGGCGATCCAGAGAAACAGCGACAAGCACGTGTCCTGTCCACTTCCGAGAAGGAGGATCACTGGCTGACTTGCCGCGGCGAGGAGAAGCAAGAGCTGCTTGTCTTCGCCCGAGAGCGAAGGCGTCAGTCGAACCAGAAGCAGGCCCGAGGCAACCAGAAGCGCGACCGAGACGAGGCCCCAGGCCGCCGCCGCGAGCGCATAGGGCAGCAACGCGAACGGGGCATAGAGGCATGCCGCGAGGGGTGGCGACAGAAAGAGATCGACCGAGCGCGGGTCGTGGATGATCGCGAACTCCAAGGCGTCCTGCGCCTGCAGATCGTAGAGCTGCGCGCGGCGTCCGCTCACGAAGAGCTGCCCCCCCGTGTAATGGCCCAAAAAGTCCGGAAGGACGATCGTTCCGAGCGCGTCGTAGGGGAATTTGCCGCTCGCCACGACGGCCGCGTAAAGAAGGAAATTGACCGCCAGGATCACGATGGCGACCCTTCGCAAGCGCTCCCTCGTGAGCCAGCGGTGGAGCGCGCTCACGCGGGTTTCATAGGCGCTTGGGGCGATTGTCGGGTCTGGGGCGGTATTGGACGGTCTTTTTCTGGACGGTAAAGCTCTGGTCGAGCACGACGAAATCGTCGTAGTCGTGGGAGACGAAGGTCAGCGTCGGGCTTCGGGGGCGAAGACTCTCCGCCGAGGCATCGGCCGTGCTCACCGTTACTTCGATTTGCTCCGATGGCTTGACCCGCAAGACGAAGAGAGCCGCGCCGGAAGCGTCGGTTCGTGCAACCGTTCGACCTAAATAGACGAGAGGCAGGTCGGGGCCGTTCTCGGTGCGCACGCCGACGACGACCGTCCGTAACAGCGGCGCGCAGCGCGTCTCGAACTGGGGCGGCCGCGAACCGGCAGCGAGCCGGCGCAACGCGATGGTCAGCGGCTCTCGAGGTGATTCGTAGTCGTCCGGACAGGCCACCGTCACCTCGACCGTGTCGCCTTCTTTTCCCGCGAAGCGCACCTTCGCCGAGCCCGACGCGTCCGTCTTGCCGACGACCTTCGTCCCGCTCGCGATCTTTGCGCCCGCCAGCGCCACGCCGGGATCGCTCACCACGTTGATCTGGACCTCGAATGGCTGCTCCTTCGGTGTGTCCATGCCCACGTCCAGCTTGCCGCAACCGGCTGGCGTGAGCGCCAGTGCCACGAGCGCCAACGCGTCGGCAATACGCATGGATCGAGGAGCTTACCGGGTGGGCCGCGGCGGCAGGTTGGGATACGCGAGCAATGCGCCTAGTACATGATTTCCACGAACGTCCACGTTCCGCTTGCCGTGATGCTGCCGGAAACCGCGTTCTGACCACTGCCGCAAGTGAACACGCGGGCTTGATCCTTCCCGAGAAGGTCCGGCTGGCCGAGTGAGCAGCCGGCGCTCGTCAGGAGCGGCCCATAGAAATTGGCGAGATCTTGACCCCAGAGGTCGGTTATCACGATCGCCGTCGACAAATTGAGACCAGCGTCTTCACTGGTGACGACAGAGCCACAGAAGGTTGCGCCGGCCGGCAGTTTCTGGAGCTCCACGGGGATGGTGGACCACCCCGGATCGGCCGTGCCGAACTCGGGAACCAGGCCGCCGATGACCTGCGCGCAAGTCGGAACGGTACGGCCGCTTGGCGCGGAGCCCCCGGCGCCCGCTTCTTGAGAGGCAGAGGGGCTTGGGCTGCTGCTCGACGAACAGGACGAGACGGCGACGAGCAAGAAGAGCGGCCAAAAGGCACGCAGGCGATTCATGGTGCAACCTCCCTTGCCGAAGAAGAATTCGATTTCTGGTGCGAATCCGCGCGACTCTAGTCCGGGCGCTCGGGCTGGGCGAGGAGAACCGACGGACTTTCCGGGAGCCGCGACTGGCCCGTCTTCGCCTCGTCCGTTTGGGTGACATGCGCGCCGCGCAACGGGTTGCTATTCATCTCGCCGTTGGAAGGCGCTCGGAAAAAAAGGGCGCGCTTCCAGTGTTGTCCACAGGGTGGGCCGGCTGTAGGGTACGTCCCCACTCGGAGCTCTCTCATGAAACGAGCGACGATCAAACGCCTCTTCAGCGACGAACGCGGCGCGGTCATGACGGAATACGTCGTCGTGACGGGGGTCGTCGGCATCGTCACTCTGCCGGCCCTGCTCTATTGCGGTGTGGCGCTGGCGCGAAACTTCGTGTTCGTGCGCGACTACGCGCTCTTTCCGTTCCCGTGAACCATTTCGCAAAACCAGATCAGGAGAAGATTCAATGAACCGCATTCGCTCGTTCTTCAAAGACACCCGCGGCGCCAGCATGGTGGAGTACGTCATCCTGGTGGGCGTCATCGCCGTCCTGGCCATGGGCGCGTTCAAGCTGTTCGGCGGGACCATCTTCAACAAGATCACCGGCCAAGGCGCTTCGGTCGACACGCAAGTCAATACCGCGCCGCAGTGACCCGATTGGGGTGAGCAAAAGAAAGCGCTCACCTCTTCGGTTGCCGTGGCCATCTTCAACGGGGTAGTCGACCCTCACGTCGGGGTACGGCAATGGTGTATTTTCTGATTGCCGCGGCGGTCGTCGCCGGCGCGGCCGCGTGGACAGACAGCCGGAGCGGTCATATTCCCAACTGGCTGACGCTGGGGACGTTGGGCGTCGCAGTCGTAGGGCACGTCGTGATGGGGGGACTCTTCGATGGCGGTTGGCGCGGTGCTCTCTGGGGAGGCGCGTTCTCGCTCGGCGGCGCCGCGCTTTGCGTGGCCGTGCCAGCGTTCATGTACTGGAGAGGAGCGATCGGGGGTGGCGACGTCAAGCTCTTTGCTGCAATCGGAGCGTTGTGTCTTCCGATGGTGGGGCTCGAAGTCGAGATGTACGCCTTCGCCGCCGCCGCCCTCATCGCGCCCGCGAAGCTCGCGTACCACGGGCTTCTCTTCCGAACTCTGGGTTCTTCGTTTGCGCTTCTGCTCAATCCATTCCGAAAGCAGGAAAGCCGCCGGGACGTGCCCCCCGAGCTGAGAACGTGGTTTCGGCTCGGCCCGGCCATTTTCTTGGCGGCTGCGGCGACCGTGGTCTTGCACTGGGTTCCGTCGTGAGCGCAGGCGCGACCTCGGCGCGCCAGACGCGCGGTGCCGTCTACGTCGAGTTTCTCATCGCGTTCATGCCGTTTCTCCTGTTTTTCCTCTGTCTCTGGCAGCTCTCGATCGCCTTCTACACGAGGCTCTTCGTCGAGCACGCCGCCATCTCGGCAGCGCGGGCGGCGGCGGTCGTCGTCGCGGAGAGCGCCGATCGCGTGAACGACCCCGGCGGGGACTCCACCGTCAACAAGCTGACCTCCGACCGCAAGCTGGTCGTGCGCGCGGCGGTCGACATGGCGTTGGCCCCTCTCATCCTCGACGGGACGATCGCGTCCATCAGCGTTCTTTATCCGGATCCGGCCAAGCCGCTCGGGCCGGACACGATGCTCAACAAGACGTATCCGGGGATGACCCCCGACAGCGTCTCGATGGTGCGCGTCCGGGTGCAGGCGATGATGATGTGCCGGATCGCGCTCGCCAACACGATCATGTGCCGCGGGCTGTTCGGACAGCTCGGCGTGGGCCTCCTTGCGCTGCAACCCAAGCTGAAGGTGAGCTCCGAGGCCATTTTCCCGTTTCAGGGCGCCTCGTATGCTTACAATCCCAAGGACGCCAGCGGCAACGCGGCACCGGGCACGGGCGGCGGGGGCAACAACGGGAGTCAGAGCCTCTTCGCGAGCAACGGGGGAGGCGGAGGGGTTCCGGGTGGCGGGGGAGGCATCCCTGGTGGCGGCGGCGGGACTCCGGGAGGAGGAGGGACACCCGGCGGATTCTGCTTCGCCGCGGGAACGCTGATCGACACGGCCGATGGGCTGCGACCGATCGAGCAGGTGGAGACCGGAGACCTCGTGCTGTCGCGCGGCGAGGGCCAACGCGACGTCACCGTGGAGAGGGTCGCACGCACCTTCGTCACACCCGACCAGTCGCTCGTGGAGGTGCATCTGAAGGGCGGCGAGGCTATCCGGGCGACGCCTGGGCACCTCTTCTGGACCGCCGATCGCGGCTGGGTCGAGGCCCATGACCTCGAACCGGGCGAAGGACTCGTCCGCGAGCACGACGCGGACGTGCAAGTCGCGGACGTGCGCCCGGTGACCGAGCGAGCGACGGTCTACAACTTCGAAGTCGAGCGGACGCACACCTATTTCGTCGGCGATTCATCGGTATGGGTACACAATCCGACCGGCAACAAGAACGGCGGCAATCCCTGCGCGGCGGGCGGTGGGGGCGGCGGCAAACCGCCGCACATGCTCGGCCAAGACGGAACGAAGTTGTTCAGCACCACGGTCTGGCGGGACACGAACCAGCGAATCGACGTCGAGAACCCCGCACCCGGCAAGAGGCCCGGGCAGGTTCATTTTCAGCAGGGGAAGAACAAGTATCTGTACGACCCGACCAGCAAGACATTCATTGGAGCGCCGAACGCCGTCAACGCTCTCCTCAAGAAGCCGGACGTTCAGGCCGCGATTGCGAAGGCGATGCGTTACCTCGGAGAGCCTCCGTGATCCGCATGAATCGGGGCCTCGCGAAGCGCTGGAACGAGCAGCGGATGGCGGTCTCGCTGGCGACGGTCACGCTCCAACCACGGCTGCTAGAGCTCGTTCAGACGCCGTTCCTGCGAAAAGATGGTTGCACCCTGATAGAGGGGTTCTCGGAGGGCTCCACGGGCCCGGAAGCATTCGACGATCGCACGAGCTACGAGGCGTTCATCAACAAGGTTCACGTCGACGATTACATCGACGCGCCAGGGAGCACCCACCCGGAGCGGGTTAGGATTCTGCTCGAGCAGGGAGCCAAGTCGGCGCTCGCTCTCGCAGACAGGTTGCAGGGCGACGGCCGCTACCGAGTGATTCTCAGCCTCGACCCCGAGCAGCCGACGGCCACCCTACGGTTTTACGAACGGCGCGAGGGCGAAATGTGGGCAGCCGACGATCCCGATGAGTATCCGCTCGAGGAAATTTTGATGATCGATGTTCCCCACGCCGCCACGGACGGCTCCGCCCATGAACCGTGACCCGGGCGTGCGCGTTACGAAGGCTGCCCGGAGCCTCGTCGCCGATCGTCGCGGCGCGATCATGGTCATGGGGATTCCCATGTGCATCTTTCTGGTCGGTGCGCTCTGGTACATCGCGGGGGTGGGCGATGCGCTCGTTTACCGCGAGCGTATGCAAGAAGGCGCGGACGCCGTCGCGTTCAGTACCGCCGTCATCAACGCGCGCGGGATGAACGTCATCGTTCTCGTCAATCTCTTGATGGCCGCGATCCTCGCCATCCGCGTGGCCATCAACCTCATCAAGTACACGCTGATCATCCTGGCGGGCATCTTCGACGTTCTCGGCGATGTCCCCTTTCTGCCGACCGCCGTCTTCTTCCACGGGCTCGAGCTCCTCGCCGTAGAGGGCGCCCAGGCGATGCAGACCGCCGACAACGTCACGCGGCAGCCGATCGACGAGGCGCTCATTCTGTTGAACAAGGCCGAGACGTTCGTTCAATACGCGACGCCCGCGGGGGCGTTGGGCGCTGCGCAGGTGATCGCTTCAAATACCGGCCCACCCTGAAGATCCCCGCCGTCGCCGTGGGTTCCAGCATCGTAGGAGGTACCGGCGACAGCTCGTGGGGGCTTCCGGTCGAAAAGGACACGACATCGAAGCTCTGCGCCAAGGCTTTCGACGGCGTGGGCGGTTTGCTCGGCTCGATTACGCCTGGCGAAATCGGAAAAAAATTCATGGGCATGTTGAAGGACCTCATTTCGGGCATCGGCGTGAGCGACGTATTTTGCGAGCTCAGCGGAGGAGGTACTCCACCGGACTTGTCGGGCCCCGCCACCAAGCTCGGGACCGACCGCTGCAAGGCGTCGCAAGCCGAAGCGTGTGGCAAAGCCCAGACGGACCAGGGGAATGTCGACCTGAAAAAACGGGCCTTCGGTTACGACGACAACGGGGACCCTGGCCCCAGCACGACCGCCACCCAGGTCCAGCAGGTAACGCAACTCCAAGCCATCGCCGACGCCTCCCAGCAGCAATGCGACGGACTGTCGACCTGCGAGGACGACGTCAAGAACAAGCAGGGCAACGGCCAATCGAAGGCGCAGCAGAAGGTCGCCGCCGCGGGGACCGGGCCCGCCAACGTGCAGGGCGACAAGACCCCGTCGAAGGTGAAGCAAGATTGGCACAACGGAATCAAGGACGCGCAGATCGCATCGCTCGTCTACAGCGACACGAACAAGAGCAACAGCACGTACTCGGCCCGGTTCGTCAGCATTGGCTCGCGCGGCAACGTCACGATGAGCGACCCGACGTTTTACCAGCTCATCTCGTGGGCGCAGGCCGAGTTCTTTTACGATTGCAAGGGAGACTGGGGCACGGACAGCTGCAACGGGACGGACGACGCGATGTGGAATTTCCACTGGCGCGCGAGGTTTCGACTCTTCAATCCCGACGCATTCACGGGAGGTTCGGTGATTTCGATGTACGAAAAGGGCCTCAAGGCGAAGATCGTCGTGGACGGGATAAGCCGGCTATCGAGCGTCAATCTCACGAATTTCCAGGCGAAGGCGGAGCTCGGAACCTCGGTGCGAAACTACCCGCTCACCTTGCATTGAGGGCGACACCATGAAAGCCATTCGAGCGAATCGGGCACGACAGCGCGGAGCGGCCATGGTCGAAGCGATCTGCGTCATGTCGGTCTTCGTGATCTTTTTCGTCGGTATCGCCTATTTCCGAATGCTCTATCAGGAGAAGCTGCGCGTTCAGCGTCTGGCGCGCGCGGCGGCCGTCGCCTACGCCATGGATGCGTGCCCCGACGGACAGGCGCTGAGCAGCATCCAGCCCGATCTGGGTCGGGCGGCGGACAACCAATCGGGCTCTGCCGCGCAGCCGTCCACCAGCGGGATGCAGCCGGACACCAAAGTAGGGAATGGCGGAGGCGACCCCGTTGGCTCGGCCATGGGTAGCGAAGGTTTTGCGCTCGACAAGATCGCGGGAATCAGCCTCAAGGCGGTGGCGTCGAACAACATGCAAACGGTGAGCTCGGCGGACCCCGCGCGACGCGGCTGGTTCGTTCACACGGTGTACTCGAACTCGTTCATGAGCTGTGGCGACGTTCAAAAGGACGGAGACATCAACGGGGCGATCGGTTACGTGCAGCACGCATTCAGCTGGTAGGGGGGGCCGCGGCCATGATGAACACTTTGAGGAACGGAAGCTCTTGGCTGCGCCACCGCTTCTTCGCGCTGACCCGGGTCTCTGCGTACGCTTTCTTCGTGACGTGCCTCTGCGCGCTCGCGGCCGCCCACGTCGTGTATGCCGATTTCCAGGAAGGCACACTGCAGGTGGGCAAGGAGCTAGCGGGCGTGGGCGACCTTCTGGGGAGCACGAAGTCGGTATTCATCAACGGCGTGGCGATGAACGTTTCGACGGCCTCGACGGGAGAAGCTCCGACGAGCGTCCTCGATCGCTTCGAGGCGGTCTGCCGCGAGCACCCAGGCCTCATGGCGCGTGCGCTCGCCAACATTCCCGCCACGCTCGAGGACAAGACGAACGCCATCGTGCCGGACCACCGCCTGCGGCTCGGAATTGTCCGCAAGGAGAATGGCGACGAAGGTGCCCTCACCTGTTTTGCCGACGAGCACTCCCTCTCGCTCGCCGAGTTGCCCGACCGCCTGAGGGCGTTTCTCCGCTCGCATGACCTCTCCGCGTTCGGCCATTTTCGGTACGCGTACGTAGCAAGGTCCGCATCGGGGCGGACGCGGGTGACCACGATCTGGACCGAAGGCAAATTCAATATCGACGAAATGTTCCCGGCGACGGGCGACGCCGTGGGCTTCGACTCGCCGATGGTTCCCCGACCGCCCCACGCGAGGAGGATCCTCTCGGCCACGGCGAGCCAGGTTCCTTACGGTGTGCATATCTACGATTCGGCGGAGCCTCGGTCGGCAGTGCAGCACTTTTACGATGCCGAGATGAAGGCCCGTGGCTGGGCGCTCGTCGTCGATGGGCTGGAGCACCACGACGGCGTCGTCTACATGAAGGACGGAGGGCCGATGCTCTATCTCACGATGGTGAACGACGGCGGTCGTACGATGCTGACGGCCATCGAGACGGCTCGTACCGATACGCCGACGCTAGCCGAAGTTCACGTGGAGAATTGAACGGCATGGGTGACGAACGCTCGGCGCACATCGAAACAGCGCGGTTCACGCGCCCGCGCGACTCTGTTAGAACCTCCCAGCGTCGGCCCTGAAAGCACTTTTCATGAAGATACGGCCTCTCTTTGTCGGATTGCTCGCCGGGGCGGCGGGCATTGCTTTGCTTCTCTTTTACATGAGGCGATTCGAGCAGGTCGCCTCCGGCGGCCGACGGATCGAGCTTCTCGCCGCCGTCACGCCGATCCAGCGTGGCAAGCCGATTACCGACGAGATGCTCGGTATCCGCGAGGTCCCTCAAGCCTATGTCGACGATCGCGTCATTCGTGCAGCCGACAAGGACAAGATCATTGGCCTTCGCGCGACGACGAACGTCCCCGTTCAGCAGACCATCGCCTGGACCGACGTGATCGCCAGCACCGACGAGCAGCGTGACTTGAGCTCTCTCGTGCAACCGGGAAACCGAGCCATTCCAATTCGCGTGGTCTTCAGCGATGAGATCGCGCTCATTCACCCGGGCGACTTCGTGGACGTCATCGGTGTCTTCGACGACACCAAAGAGGCCACCGTCTTGCTGCAGCGTGTGCTCATTCTGGCGACGGGATCCGACACGAACAACGATCGTGGCCTCGACCGAAAACCGCTGCAACGCGCCTCGATACTCACGTTGAGCGTCTCGCTGCAAGAGGGCCAGCTCCTTGCTTTGGCGATGGAGCGAGGCAAATTGACCGTGGTCGTTCGCAATCCGGACGACCAGAAGATCGCCGAGACGCCGCCCGACCTCACCACGACGACCCTCACGGATTCGCAGAAACGACAAGCCGTCCAGAGCAGCTTCCGACGAGCGCCACAAGGGCCCGTCAAGCTCGACGTCGAAAGGGCGCCGAGATGATCCAGGTGAAATCGCGGAGCAAGCGAGCGCTCGCGATCGCGCTTCCCGCCGTCGTTCTTGGCTTTGCGTCGCCCCAGCCAGCGGCCGCGCAGTGGCGCAACGACCCGACGGCGGCTCAGAATGGCGAAACGATCACCCTTGCCATCGGCGAGACGAAGACCATTTCCGCCAAAGACGTCCGCAATTACTCCGAGGGGGTCGCGGGAATCATCGACGTCAAGCTGACGACCGATGCCAGCCAGTTCGTGATCAACGGAAGGCACCAGGGGTCCACGACGTTGCTGCTCATCAAGAGCGATGGTTCGCAGATCACGTTGGCCATCGACGTCTTCGCGCGATCGCCGCAAGTCGTCGAGCGCGAGTTGGCGCAGCTGCTCGAGGGCCTCCCGGGCGTTCGCGTCCGCCGCGTGGGCGCGCACATCGTCATCGACGGTACGGTGGCGAGCGACGGCGACCTGAAACGCGTGCAGCACGTGACCTCACTTTATCCTGGAGAGGTAGACTCTCTCGTCTCGGTGGCGGGCAGCGGAGTCTCTGCGGGGCCGGCGCAGGCGCAGCGGTTCGTGATCCGCATCGACTTCTACTTCGTTCAGTACGACACGGAGTCGACGTACGCGGCCGGCATCGGGTGGCCATCGTCGATCGGTGGCGGCTCTCTTCAAGATGCCTTCACCTACGATTTCTTGGGGGGCGTGCCGCGCACCGCGACCGCAACCCTCGCCAACCAGCCGTTGCCTCGGCTGGACATCGCCTCGACGAGGGGATGGGCCAAAGTCCTCAAGCAGGCGACCGTCATCACGAACAACGACGTCGAGGCCGTCTTCTCCAACGGCGGTGAGCAAAACTTCTCCGTCACGACGGGGCTGGGGGTCGGGGTGCAGAAGATCCCATTCGGGACGGAGCTCATCGTCTTACCGAAGTACAATCCCGAGCAACGCGAGATCGAGGTGAAGCTGTCTGCCGAGGTTTCCGATCTCACCGCGTCGGCGGCCGGGACGAGCCTGCCCGGGCGCCAGAGCTCCAAGCTCACGACGAACGTCAGCCTCAAGCTCGGCCAGTCGCTCGTCCTTTCGGGAATTCGTCGTGAATCGACGACCCACAACGTGAGCGGCTTGCCGGTGCTCAAAGACATCCCGGTCCTGGGCTTGCTCTTCGGATCCCACTCGGACACCACCCTCTTGACCGAAGGAGCGATTTTCATGGTCCCCAGCGTGATCACGACCATTCCGGCCTCGGCGCAGGAGCTAGTGAACAGCGCGCTCGCCAAGTTCAAGGACTTCCGCGGCGGCATCGAGCACGTTAACGCTTACGACAAACAGCCAGGCGGGGGCGTCGGCGTCCCCCCGTCGCATTGAGGCGGGGAGACGCCGCGTCTCTGGAGCCCTCGCGATGCGCGTGAACGTCGTCATCGAGTCGAGCTTGCGCCAGGAGAGGCGCGACTTGAACGTCGCCGACGGCGTCGTCACGATCGGACGCGCACCGACTTGCAGCCTGTCTTTCGACAGCACGCTCATTTCGAGAAACCACGCCAGCATTGATTTGAACGGGCCGCGAATGCTCGTGGCCGACTCTTCGCGAAACGGCACTCTTGCTGGCTCGACCTTCGTGCACAATAGCGCAACCGACGTGCCTCACGGCGTTCCCATCGTCGTGGGGGAGTACACGTTGAGGCTGGCTCGCGCGGACCATCCCCCCGTCGTCAACGGCGCGGCTGCCGATGCTGGCGCCGTCGGAACAGGCCGCGCGGCCAGGGCGGCTGCCGCTGCAAGCGCGCCGAACGAAGCACCGAAGGGCCGCGCCGCCGAGCAGGCCGAAGAGAAGGCGCGCCGCGAGAACGTGGAGCTGCGCCGCGAGATCCACAGGCTCCTCATGGACCACCTCGATCTCGCGACCATTCAGCCCTCGCAGGTGGACGACCCGTCACTTCGTCCCAAAGTCTTGAGCGCCCTGCGGCGGATCGTGCAGTCGCTTGAAGAGACCATCCCGCAAAGCATCAACCGCGATGCGCTCGTCGGCGAGCTGGCCGACGAGGCGCTCGGTCTTGGACCGCTCGAGCGATTCTTGAGCGATCCGAGCGTGAACGAGATCATGGTCGTCGACCCGACGACGATCTACATCGAGCAGAACGGCAAGCTGTTCCGATCGGACGCGCAATTCACGGACGACGAACGGGTCCGCGCCGTGATCGAGCGCATCGTCACCCCGCTTGGTCGGCGGATCGACGAGTCTTCGCCGCTCGTCGACGCGCGCTTGAGCGATGGGTCGCGGGTCAACGCCATCATTCGCCCGCTCGCGCTCCGCGGGTCGGCGATCACCATTCGAAAGTTTTCCAGGACGCCGCTGACCCTGGAAAAACTCATCTCCTACGGCGCGATGACCGTGGCCATGGGTCGCTTTCTCACGAGGAGCGTCATCGCCAAGAAGAACATCGTCATTGCGGGCGGCACGGGGAGCGGGAAGACCACCCTGCTCAACGTGCTCTCCGGCGCGATTCCGGAAGACGAGCGCATCGTCACGATCGAAGACGCGGCGGAGCTCCAGCTCAAGCAGCCGCACGTCGTCTCGCTGGAGACGCGGCCCGCGAACATGGAAGGAAAGGGCGAATACACCATCCGCGATCTCGTCAAGAACGCCCTCCGCATGCGACCGGATCGCATCGTCGTGGGGGAATGCCGCGGCGGCGAGGCGCTCGACATGCTCCAGGCAATGAACACGGGCCACGACGGGTCGCTCACGACGACGCACGCCAACAGCCCGCGCGAGGCGATCGCGCGCCTCGAGACGCTGGTTCTGATGGCCGGCGTCGACCTCCCGGTCAGGGCGATACGCGAGCAGATCGCGGGCAGCATCCATCTCCTCGTGCAGCAGACGCGCCTCTCCGACGGCACGCGAAAGGTGACCGCGATCGCCGAGGTCACGGGAATCGACGACGAAGGAGAGGTTCGAGCTCGTTCCGATCTTCGAGTTTCACCGAACGGGCACGGGCGCCAAGGGCGACGTCCTGGGCGAATTCCGCGCGACCGGCTTTCTTCCTTCGTTTCTCAACGACTTCATCGTCATGGGCCTAATCAAACCCGGCGAGCCTTTCCTATGAGGGTCCATCTCGCCGCGCTCGATCTCGTGAAGTACGTCGCGATCCTCCTTACCGGCATAGGGGTCGGCAGCCTCATACAGACCGTTGGCTTCGGGGATGGCGTGCTCGCCCGCAGCTGGTGGCGCTACGTTCAACACCTCGACAAGGTCTTGCGCCTTCTCTTCAAGGAGGGGTCGGGCAAGAGAATCGTGCGTTGGCAGCTAGGCCTCATCGCAGCCATCCTCGCCGTAGAGTTGGCACTCTTCGATGTTCCTTACTGGTACGTCTTCGTCGCCGTGATCGCCATCGCACCGGCGATCCACCTGGCCATGGAGCGGAAGAAGCGACTCGTGAAGCTGGAGTCCCAGATCGACGGGTTCATCCTCTCGCTGGCCAACTCGATGAAGACAGTCCCCGGGCCGGCGGCCGCACTGCAGGCAGTCGTGCCGCTCTTGCACAATCCGACCAAGCAAGAGATCGACCTCGTCGTCAAGGAGATGCGTGTGGGTAACACGCTCGAACAGGCGCTCATCAACATGTCCGCCCGAATCGGCAGCCGCACGATCGATTCGGCGCTGAGCGCCGTCCTCATCGGTCTCCAGGTAGGAGGCAATCTTCCGACGGTCCTCGAGAACACGGCGGCGACCATCCGCGAGATGAATCGCCTCGAAGGCGTGGTCCGTTCGAAAACCGGCGAGGGCAGAGCCCAGCTCTGGGTGTTGGTGGGCTTTCCGTTCGGGATCTGCGCCGCGTTCAATTTCGTTCAGCCGGGCTACTTCGATCCGCTGCAGCAAAGCTTTGCAGGATACGCGGTCATGACGCTCGCCATCACGTTGTGGGTGGCAGCCCTGCTCCTTGCACGCAAAGTGCTCACGGTGGACATATGACGCCGCAAGGCCTTCTCGCTTTGAAAATCCTGCTTTGCTCGTGCGTCGGAAGTTGCCTCTGGCTCGTCACCTATGCGGCGGCCATTGCGCCGCTGAGTGACGGCAAGCGGATGGGGCTTCGCGGGCTGAAACGACAGCGGGCCATCGAGCAGCAGGAGGTCTGGCGTTCCATCGAGCCCGCCGTCCGATGGCTCGGCATGCGCGTCAGCGGGCTCTTGCCGCAAGCATTTCGGGAACGCGTGGACCACCAGGTCGCCGTCGCTGGAGACTACCTTGGTCTGCTCCCGGAAGAGGTGGTCAGCCTCAGCATTTTCAGCGGAGCGGCCGGCCTCGTCTTCGGCGCGGTGCTCGGGGCGGTCAGCGGGATGGGGGTCCTCGCGGCCGTGGCGTGCGCCGCATTTGGGGCGATGGCGCCGAGCATGAACATCTCGAGCGCCGCGGGGGCGAGGTTCAAGGCCGTCAACCGGCGCCTCCCGTACGCGATCGATCTCCTCGCGCTCGGGATGGGCGCGGGGCTCGACTTCCCGGGCGCCGTCAGACAAGTCGTCCAAAAATCGGGCGCGCCCGAGGATCCTACGGTCGAAGAGTTCACGCTGATTCTGCAGGGCTTGCAGCTTGGGCGGACGCGCCGTCAAGCGCTCGAGGACTTCGCGGAGCGCGTTCCGACGGACGCCGTGAACGAGTTCGTGGGTGCCGTGGTCCAGGCCGAGCTCCGCGGCAATCCGGTTGCGAACGTGCTCCGAATACAAGCCGAGGTTTCGCGTCAGCGACGGAGCGTGCGCGCGGAGGAGGCCGCGGCCAAGGCCAGTGTCGCCATGGTCGCGCCGTTGATGCTGGTCTTCGTTGCCATCCTTGTGCTCATCGTCGCGCCCATGGCGATGAGCATACAACTCTAGGAACAACGGGCGCCGTCGAGGTTTCCATTGAGCACTCTCCGAGTCGAGATTCGTTCCGCCGACGGGCGCAAAGCCGTGACGCACGTGGACGGTGAGCGGTTGCTCATCGGAAGCGGGGCACACTGCGACGTGCGATTGCCGCTCGACCAGGCTGCGAGCGAACATGTCGCCATACAGGTCGTCGGTGGCACGGTGCGCGCGGAGAGCAAGGCGTCCGAGCCTCCGGCGACCGTCAACGGCGTCGCGTTCACCAGCATCCCCCTCGCGCCCGACGTGCCGCTGAAGATTGGGTCCACGTTGCTCTTCGTCGCGCTCGGTGACTTTGCGCTCGACGGGGCTCCTCTCGTGCGCGCTCAGAAAAAAGAAGGCATGAGCCCGCTCATGAAGGTGCTGGGAGTGGGTGTCCTCCTGGCCGGAGGCTACCTGGTCCTCGACTGGGACACGGCCACCGTGGCCATGGCTCCCACGCGCGCGCCAGAGCTCTTCGCGCCCGCCCCGGCGACCTG
The DNA here is from genome assembly GCA_963787925.1 of uncultured delta proteobacterium. Classification (GTDB taxonomy): domain Bacteria; phylum Myxococcota_A; class Polyangia; order Polyangiales; family Polyangiaceae; genus Palsa-1150. The sequence goes on along the minus strand of CAWBEN010000005.1, from coordinate 320,139 downwards.
CCCGCAGGCCGCTGCAGATCAGGCCCGCTCGTTCGCGGCCGAGAAGTTCGACATCGCCGAGGGTAAGCGCGAGCGAAGTCCATTTGCGCCGAAAGACGGTGTCCAGGCCGTCCTGCTCTACGATACGGCCCGCGTCTGCTTCGAGCAGGCAGGCGACCAGGCAAGCGCCGCGGAGGCAGACAGCGCTGCCAAACAGCTTCGCGCCTCGTTGACCCAAGACTTCCGCGCGCGGCGCGTCCGCCTCGAGCACCTGATGGCCATCGGCGACTACGAGCTCGCGAAGAATGACGTGAGGGTGCTGCGATCGCTCACGGAGGGAAAGCAGGGGCCGTGGGTCAACTGGTTGGCGGCCGCCAACCAGACCGTCAAGCAAAAGGCCGGTCCGCGATGAACCGTGACTATCGGGCGGCATGGACGCTGGCGCTTCTCGTGACCGCGACTGGCGCCGGCTGCACCGAAACGCATCGCGAGCGAGCGGCGAAGGACGCTGCGTCGATACGCAGCGAGACGACGCCGGCGCGTTTGCAGGAGCGAGGTGAGGCGGCGGCACGCGTGGGCGATCTGACGCGCGCCGAGCAGTACTTCGTGGCGGCACGAGACGCGGGCGGTGACGAGCGCGTGTTGACCACCCGGCTGCTCGTGGTCTGCGTGACGGACGGGCGTTACCCCGCGGCCGCGAGCTACGGCGAGGATTTCCTGCGCAAGCACCCCGGCGACGTGGAAATAGAGTTTGCGCTGGCCTCGGTCGACATCGCCCTCGGCAATCTCAAGCGAGCCGGTGAAGCACTGAAGCGCGTCGTGGCCGCGCGGCCTGACATGGCCGACGCGCACTACGCGCTCGCTACCGTCTTGCTCCAAGAAGAGAACGGAAAGCTCGACGCGGACAACGAATTGCGCGAGTACATAAGACTTCGGCCGAACGGCCAATACTCGGAGGCGGCGCGCGCGTCGTTGCAGGGCGGCCGATGATCCCGAAGAACGTCTTCGAGGAGACGCTTCTCCAGTTCTTTGCCCCCGTGCGACCTTATCTGGACGATCCGTCGGTCAGCGAGATCATGATCAACGGGCCGGATCGGATCTACATCGAACGCCGAGGCTTGATCGAGCTCGTTCCCGCGAAGTTCAGCAGTCGCGAGGCTCTTCTCTCGGCGCTCCGTAACCTCTCGCAGTACGTGGGAAAGCACGTCGACGAAGCCCACCCGATTCTCGAGGGTCGCCTCCCCGATGGCTCGCGGGTCGAGGCTATCATCCCTCCGGTCGCCCCCGACGGCCCGCACGTGTCGATCCGTAGATTTTTCAAAGAGACCCTCACGGTCGAGCGGCTCGTCCAATTCGGATCGCTCGACGGCATCGCTGCGGCGGCTCTGCAGGCGATGGTGATCTCGAAGCTGAACATCATGATCGCCGGCGGCACGGGGAGCGGCAAGACTTCGATGCTGAACGCGCTCTCGGGTTTCATCCCCGACGGGGAACGCGTAGTCGTCATCGAGGACTCCCGCGAGGTGCAGTTTCAGAAGCCGCACGTCGTCCAGCTGGAGGCACGCCCGGCGGATCCCAAGGGAAAGGGGGCCGTGAGCATACGCGACCTCTTCCGTGCCACGCTGCGAATGCGCCCCGACCGGGTCGTCGTCGGCGAGATCCGGGGAGGCGAGGCGCTCGACATCGTGCAAGCGATGACGAGCGGCCATGGCGGTTGCATGGGAACTCTCCACGCGACGCACCCGCGAGACACTCTTACCCGCCTCGAGACGATGTGCATGATGAGCGACATCGACATGCCGCTCCAGGCGATGCGTCAGCAAATCGGCTCCGGCGTTCAGCTCGTCGTCCAAGTGTCGCGGCTTCAGGACGGCTCGCGCAAGGTCACGCACGTCACCGAGGTGACGGGGTTCGACGTCGTCGACCAGCGCTACCTGTTGCAAGACCTCTTCGCGCGGGAATACCGGGGCTTCGACCAAAACGGCCGCATCTCGAGTGAGCTGCGGCCGACCGGAGTTCCGCCCGCGTGCTTGCAGCAGCTGCACGAGCACGGGGTGACGCTTCCTGATCAGCTCTTGGCCTTGGCGCAGCGGCCAGGGCCCGCGGGGGCGCGATCGCATGGCACCTGAGCGCGAGGTCATCGAAGCTCGCGTGCTCGGTGCGCGAGCCGAGCTCGGCGCGATCGCTTTTTCGCCCGGTGTCGCGACGCAGCCATTCTCGGTGGGCTCGCACGGGCAATGGTGCGTGGTCGGCAATGGCGTCGGTTCCGTGCACCTCTTTCTGGGCTTCGACGGACAAAGCGTCCTTGTGGTCGCGGCATCGTCGCACTTGCCGGTTCTTCTCGCTGGCGACCGAATCGGCGGAGCGTGGGTGGTGGCCCCGGTCCCGTGCGAGGTCCGCTTCGGCGACGCCTACCTACGGATCCGCAGAGCGCCGCTCAGCACGGCACCGGAAAACCCGGCCGGCTTCCCGACCACGCTTTCCGACGGCGGCGCGCTCTGGCAAGCCGCGCAGCGAGCCGTTCACGCGGCCAAGGAGGCGTCTCTATCGAGCCCGCCACCCGGGCCACCCGGCGACTTCGGCTCGACGATGTTGATCGCTCAGCGGCCCGGCGCTCCTCCGGCGGGAGCGGCTCCGCTGCCCTCCTCCCCTTCGAAGCCCGCGCGTTACGACGACAGCCCGGGGAGCGCCGCGGAGGCCAAGAGCTACTGGAAGTCGGCCTCGACGGTAAAGAAGGTCACGCTATTACTCACGCCGTTTGCTCTCATTTTCGGCTATTTCGTCTTCCAGGGCGACGACCGCCCCCTTCCGAAGTCAGGGGCGAAGCCGGTGGGAGCTTCCTCGCATCCAGTAGCGACTGGCGGCTCGGCGTCGACGTCGGCGATCGGCGCAGCGGGCAGACCGGGCGCGGCGCTCGACGTCTCCGCGGCGCAGGGATCGGACGGCCAAGGGACCGCCCTTGCAACGGGCCCTGCGCCCCCAACCGCGAAGTCAGAGCCTCGCAACGCCCTCGTCCGAGACGGCGCGCGCACGCCCGAGCGAGAAGCGCTCGAAATGGTGGCGCACGGTTACTTCGAGGATGCCGCGCGAGAGTACGACTCTCTCGCCATCGCTCACCCGAACGAGCAAGGCTTTAGGGAAGCAGCACGCATCTTGCGCGCGAAGGCCGCCCGTGTGCACTGACGGCCGGCGCGGACTTGGCGATTTCTCGCGGGGGTTGGAAGAGTCATGAACCTGATACGCGCGGCACGCAGTGGAGTCTTGGTGACGATCGGGGGGCTGGTCCTGTGCTCCTCATTCGCCGTGGGAGTGCCCCTGACAGCTTGCGGCGACAGCCCGTCGTGCGCCAAGGTGCGCAACGATACTTACGCTGCCAAGCGGACTTGGGACGCGTGCAATCCGGACGACCCCGAGGCGTGTATCAAGGTCTTCGGCAATCCGAAGGACTGCACGGGTGTGCTCTCCTGCGATTTTGCGGTGAATCCCAATTATCGCGCAGAGGCCGAGCAGGCCGTGCTGACAATCCCAGGCCAAAGCGTCGGCTGCTATCAGTGTGCGCTTCCGAACTGCGTCTCGGGAGACCTGGCGCTCTGCGAGCGAGTGAGCCGCCGATGCATTCTCGTGAGCATGGTGACCGAAGCAGGCGTCACCGCCTCCAGCGCGCCCGCGACGCGCGACGCCGGCACGGGCGCGCCGCTCCCCGGGCCGCCCGAGGCGAGCACTTCGGACGCGCCGTCGTTCGACTTCTGACCGCCGCCGTTGCGCGGGACGCGGGCCGAGCCCATCATCGCCAGCGCGCGCTGATCGTGGAGGGCACGTGAGGAAGTGGGTTGCGGTCGCCGCGGTGGTGGTGCTGCTCGTCGGTTTGTTGATCCGTTGGGCGTGGCGGCATGCAAGTCCGTTCCCGACCGCACGGGAAGGCCCTGGCACGGAGGATGCGTTTGGCGCGCCCACGAGCGCCCCGTCGTCGGTGCCGATTTCGAGCGACCAAACGGCCACGATGGCAACTTCGGGCAGCGGTCTCACCCTCGGCCGCGCCCCGGCGACCGACGCGCGACGCACCGCCGAGATGCGCCGAATTCTTCAGACGATGTTCGACGCGGGGCCCGGCGCGGCGTGGCGCGAAACCAGGCCGGGCACCACGGAGACGCGCGAAAAGGCGACGATGCCAGACCCCGAGATCGGCGGAGGCAATCAGGCCGACGCGGGCCTAGGCAAGTACATCGCCGAACGGATCCACGAGGACTTCATCCCACTGGCGACGCAGTGCTACGAGAACGCGCTCGTGGGCTCGCCGAAGCTGCGCGGCAAGGTGACGGTTCGATTCAAGATCGTCGGCGATCGGCGGGTGGGTGCGGTCGTGGACTCGGCAGAAATCGACCGGTCGAGCGAGCTCGACGATCCGGCCTTTCAGCAGTGCCTGAGCGAGTCGATGATGACCGTCTATTTCGCGGCGCCGCCTGAGGGCATGAACGAAATCACCTCTGAATTCGGCGTGCAGTTCGCTCCCGACAGCGTCCGAGGAGACTGAGCCCACCGCCAGGCTTGGCGCCCTCTGCAGGTGGCCGCCCGGCTAGGCGGCCGTTCGGGTGGCAGGAACGAGCGCGACCGCCCCCTCCGTTCCCTCACCGGACACGAGGTGCGATAACGCGAACCGAAACGCCTCGCCGCGGAGCAATCTCCACTCTTCCTGGAACTCCGCGACCATTTGGTCGCGGAGTTGTCTGCGATGCGCCAGGTACTCCTGCAGCGGCACGCTGTCGGGGAACTTTGCCGAGTGAACCGCCATCTCTAAGCGGTCGACGGCCACCGCGTGATCGTGCAAGTCACCCAGCCGGTCTTGCAGCCTTTGAAGCGACGCAATGATCGCCGCCGCGGCGGCGGATGGGAGAGCGCTTTGGAAAAGCTCGAGCACATAGCGCAAGCGCCGGCAGGCGGATCGCACCTTGTGGATCACGTCGACGCCGGTGAGCGGGCGCAACTCGAAGGCGAGAATCCTTCCGTAAGCGTGCCATGTCTCCTCCGGTATGAAATGGCGCACTAGAAAAGGAGCGGCCTTGGCCGGGCTCGGCCGGACCTCGGCGGCATGCCGAAGACGGTTGCTCAACCAGCGGTCCAGCCGCCGCAACACCCGCCTCGTTCTTCGGCGGCGGAGCTCAACAGCCATCGATCGTGCATGCCGGCGGCGCTCGCCGTTCAGCCATTCGACCATGGGCTGCACGGTCTCCGCTCGGTCCGCTCCTGCTCGAGTGAGCCACCCCGCGATCTGCTCCAAGAGGACGCTGTCGTCTCGAGTGGGGCCGAGCCGGCGTTCGATCGAGCGAAGTGAATCGGCCACGGCAAATGCCGTTCCCCCGCGGCCGGTCGTGCGCCCCATGACCGTCAGCCCCTCTTGTAGGCGTCGAAGGATGATGCGCGCGTCGTGGACTGCCTTGGGTTTGCCTCCCGCGGCCTTTCGGAGCTTCTTTCTCAGCGCCTTCGCGAGCGGCGCCAGCTGACCGTGAAGCGCCTCTGCGATCGGCTGACCGGCGTGCATCGTGGAGAGGCTTTTGACGCGTTCCCACGCGAACCGCAAGGGTCGCGCCCGGGATCTCTCTCCTCAAGCGGACGGGCCCCCACGGCAGCTTCGACGCTGGCGCGGAGGCCGCGGACCCCGTCGATCATGCGGCGGCGCCGCTCGACCGACGGGGACGCAGTCAGGCGACCCGCTTCAGGGCGTAATGACGATTGTCACGCAGCCGATCGCGCGATCGTCGTCACCGTCGTGAATCACGAACACCGCAGTGTACGTGCCAGGGGGGAGGCCGAGCGCGGCCACATCCCAGATTTCCTCGGCGGTCCACTTCTCTTGAAGCTTGATTCCCGGCGGAACCGGGTCCATCCCGGGAATTTGTTTCCCGGTCGATCCTGTCGGTGGATTGTTGTCGTACCACCCCTTGATCCACTGCGGAAAGTGGGGAGTACCACCGTTTTGAGGCGTCTCCGGAGCGATATACAAAGCGGGCTCCCAGAGAAGTCCGTCGAGCGCCTTTGCGGTTCGATTCCCCGGAGCCGTGATTTTACCCGTGACGGGATCGACCATTTCGCCCGGCGCTATGAACGGAGGATTCTCGTCGTTGACCCAGACCTTGATCTGGCCCGTCGAGCCCACCGTTTGGCCGAGGGCCGGCGAATAGCCGACGAGGATCTCCGGCTCCGTGCTGATTGCCTTGTCTTTGCAGATGGCCGGCGGAGGCGGCGGAGGCCCTGCGTCGTGCGGAGGCGCCGCGTCCACACCCGCGTCGCAGCCGGCACCGTTCTCATTGGCAACGCAGCCGCTGCACGTGAGCACCGCTCCGCCCTGGTCGAGACAGGGACCCCAGGAGAGAAACTCCCCTGAACCCGTGCAGGTCTGCTTCCCAGTTCCGCAGCAAAGGAGGGTGCTGCCGAGACCGAAGCATTGCTGGGAGACGCCCGTTCCGACGGGAGGCGCGCTCCCGCCGTCACCGAAGCTGCCGGTGAGGCCCCCGCTGCCGCCGCCAGTGCTGGGACTCGTGCCGCCACTGCCGCTGCTGCCACCGGAGCCAGAGCTCGAATTGCCTTGCGGGCCGGACAGCCCGGAGTCGGGCGTGCCGAACCCATTGCTGGGCACCTCCGTACCGCAGGAGGTCATCGCCGCGAGAAGCCCAACGACCGGAACCGGGCTCAGTAATCGTCCAAAGGTCTTCATTTGTCCTCCGAGGGCATGCGGCAGAGACGCCCGCACACGCGCCTCTTGTCGACCTAGTAACCGTCCGCCGAAGCAGCAGGCAGCCCCGATGCATTGTTTTTTTGCGTCATATCGCTTCAAACAAAAATGCACTGAGCCTGTTGCCGCTTGCCCAAACGCCGCACCTCGGCAGACAAGTGGCACCACGACCTGACGGCGGAAACCCACCCCATCGAATCCTCAGAAGGACTCCACGCCGCGAATCAGCCGCCCGCGCCAGCTCCCGCGCCCCGCGCTGGGGCGCCGCCGGTACAGACCATCAGCCCCATTGCGCCGGCCGCGCACGTCTGGCCGGCTGCGCACTCCTGGCTGGAGGCACATAGCTGAACGGCGGTCCCGCCTCCCCGCCTTGCGCCGCAGGAGGTCGCGCAGTTGGCGGCGCCTTGGATGAGGCAACAGACCTCTCCCGTATCGCACGTTCCCGCGCTAGAGCACGAGACCACCACCGTGCCTCCGCCCCCGGGGCATCTCCCGGCGGGCGCGCAAGCGGGAACGTTGCCAGCGCGAACGCAGCAATCTTGCGTATCCGGATCGCACGTGGTTCTTCCGCAGGCAATCAGGTTGGGATTGGCCGGTGCGCCGCTCGACCCGGTAGCTGCCGCGCCGCTCGAGGCCGGCGTGCCGCTGGACCCGGTAGCCCCGCTGGAGCCACTGGCCGCCGGGGCGCCGCTCGACGCGATCGAACCACCGGAGGCCGGCGTGCCGCTCGAACCGCGGACGCCAGCGCCGGAGCCGCTCGGCGTCCCGGAGCCGCCCGCCGCAGCTCCGGAGCCGCCAACCGCCGCTCCGGAACCGGAGCCGAGACCGCCTTCTGCGAGGAGCGGCTCCGAACCCACGTCGAGAGTCGTTCGCGCTCCGCAACCAAAAAGGAGCACCTGAGAGACGAGCACCAGGCCCGTTGCCGCCCAACCGTTAGAACGTCTCATCGCGAAGGCCTCCTCGAGGTATCTACGAAAGTATCTTTACGTCGCCCTGCGGGAAGCCGCCTTCTTCTTTTCGAGTTGTGAAGCCGTTAGGCTGCGCAGCTCGAAAGCCAACCCGGCCAGCGAGCGATCAGCCACCGCTCGCCGCGTCTTGTACCGGACCGGCCTCGCTCGCTGGCGCCGCGTCTACCGCTCCGCTGCCAGCGTCGACGGTCGCCGGGCCAGAGTCCACCGTGCCGCTGCCCGCGTCCGGAATCGGAGCGGCGACGCAGATTCCAAGCACCGCCGATGGCGTGCCAGCAACGGTTTCACAAGTCCAGCCGGCCCCACCTCCCGGGCAATCGGAGTTGTCGGATGGCGACCCGCCGCAGGCCGGCGGGCTGCCGGTCGGACACGAAGCCGCGCACTGAGTGCTCGAGGGCGTATTCGCGTTTCCCACGGTGACGCAGCACATGAGGCCGCCGTTGCAATCGCCTGCTGCAGCGCACGGAAGGGGGGACGCTCCACCCGGGCACGCCGCCGCATTCACGGCGCAGGTGCCCAGCACTTGGCCACCGGATTGCGCCAAGCAGCACACTTGATTCCCTGGGCAGCTCGGGCAGTCGCCCACGGCCGTCATCGGCCCGCCGTCTCCAGCCGTATTGTCGGCGCCGCTCGCGCCTGCGCCGCTGGTGCTGCCGCCGCTCGCCCCGGAGCCGCCGGTGCCCACCCCGCTCCCGTTGTTTCCGCTCCCGCTGGCGCTTCCGCTGCTGCTGCCGCCGTCGGTGCCTGTGGCCACGGTGGTCGAATTTCCTCCGCAAGCCGTGGCGAACGCCACGCCGACGGAAACGACGTAGAACCCGATTGCGGTTTTCATGAAAAGCCTCACTCTTTGCTGGGTTTTCACCCGTTTAAGATTGCAGCGACTCTGGAACGTCCACCGGTGCGATCCGGTTTGATGAGTAACCGATGCTCTTTCAGTCAGGCATCCATAGGTGTGCGAGGCGCAATTGAGACGCTAGCCTCGAGTCGCCTGGGCGCGGCAGACAGAAGCACCTCTTCTAACCTAATCGGCTCTTCGAGGTGTTCGACTCGTCGTCGGGCGTCAAGGATCAGGCGGCGCGTCCAGGGCCAAGGCCCGCGCTTCGTCTTGCGCAAAACCGTTGCGATAGCGAGCCAAATAAGCCCGCGCCGCCCGGACCGCGGCGGCGCGTGCGCCCATTTGGGCTAGCACGCGAAACCGCTCCACGTGGGCGTCCTGCATCAATGGCGCTCCCGGATAGCGGCGGATGAACTCGTCCAGTAGCCGAACGGCGCCAGCGCGATCGCCTTGATCGCGCGCATGCATCGCTTCCGAGAAGAGGCGATTCTGATTCGCCAGGTCGGTGGGAGTCGCGCCGTCGTCGCGAGTCGTGACTGCGTCGGGCGCGAATGGCATGGCGTTCGCCGCTTCTCGATCGGCCTTCTGAGGCATCGCTCCCGGGGAGCCGGCCGATCGCGATCGGGTGACGGTGGCGGTCCGCGGTCCCAGCGGAAGGTCGGCCGAATTTTCGATCGAAGAGGCCCACTCCGTCCCAGCGTCCAACAAGATTTCACGCTCGGCCTGCTGCACGGCTACGACTCCGTCGGTCACGATCACCCTGGTGCTCGCCGCGCCGGAAGGTCCGGACTTCGTCACTTCGACGGTAAACGCCGTCCCGTGAACCGATACCAGCGTGTTGGGAGTTCGGATTGAAAAGAAATGCCCGCGCGGGAGCTTGGGAACTTGCACTCGAACGAAGCCAAGCTCGAGCGTCACCTCTTCACGCATGCTCGAGGGGGCCTTCGCGTCCGGCAGCGTGAGTCGCGTCTCCGGTCCCACTGCGATTTCGACTCCGCTCACGAGCTGCAACCGCGACGAGCTTGCCTGCTCGGTGGCGACCTGGGACCTGGAGGCAAGGGACAACGCCGCCGAGTCCGAAGGGGGCACGATCTCGCGACCGTCGACGAGCGCGTGCGACGCTCCGAACAGCGTGTATAGGCGCGCGACGACCGGTTCGGCCGCCGCTCTCGTTCGCCAGAACGCGATTCCCATGGCCAATGCCGCCGCCATCGCAGCGCCTACGCCGAGGCGCGTCAAAACCCGCGCTCGTCGAGCGCTCCGTGCCGCCGTCCGTTGCATCGTGCGAGCGACGGCGATGACCACTCTGTCCCTGCGTGCCGAACGCATTGCAGGCGCGTCGGTCGTCGCCTCAGTGGCCGACTCGGTGGGAAACGGTAGGCGCGACCATAGGGCGAGCACGTCCGGACGTTTCGACATTTGACTAAGCACGGTCGGATCCCTCTCGCTGCGACTCGACGGCATGGCCTAACCTCTTCGTAAGATCGCGTCTTCCACGAACGAGGCGCGATTGCGCCGCCGCGACGGAAATGCCGAGAGTGGCCGCAATTTCGGCGAGCTCGTTACCAAGAACGTCGTGAAGCAGCAGCACCATCGCCCGGTCTGCTGGCATGGCGGTCAAATGGCCCTGCACCGCTTGAATCTGCTCGCGTACGCCCAAGTCGCGCTCGGGATCGCCCACGGTTTGCCGGTCGGCGACATCGGACAGCTCGACGGGATCGAAGACGCGACGCGCGCGGCGGCGGGACCGCAGCGCGTTGAACGCCACGTGCGCCGCGACGGAAGAGGCCCAGGTCGACAAGCTGCAGCCCCGCGAGAAGCGCCCGCGCATCAGCGTGACCACCACTTGTTCGAACGTGGCTTGCACCAGATCGTCGTGATCGGCCTCGCGCTTGCCCAGCACTCGAAAAAGGGTGGCCTCGATCGCGGAGATCAGCCTGTCATGAAGCTCGCCAGCGCGCCGTACGTCGCCGCGGATGACGGCGTCGATAATCGATTCGTCGTCCACGGTCGCTTTCGGCTCGGACGGAGCCAGCCGCAGCCAGCGGTTTTCTTTGGGGATGCGGTGCGAGGGGGCCAAATGAGATCGCGTCCTTCGGAGGGTCTGTAACCGTTCGGACGGTAGCCAGGCACGGGCCGTGCTTTTTCGGAGCCGAGCCGTGGCCCCGGGCGCACGAGCGCTGCGACGTTCAGTTGCACTCGTGGCTGGCGGAGCACACGATGCCGCCGGTGCAATCGGTCGCGTAGATGCACGCCACACACGTCGTTTGCCAGCACTGCATGGGGGTCGGGCAGTCGGCGCGGGTCAAGCATTGAACGCACTCTTCGTGGCTATCGCACTTTGGCTTGCTCTTCCCCGCGCATTGCGTGTCGGTCAGGCAGTCCACGCAAGCGCCTTGGCTCGTGTCGCAGAAGTTGCCTGATTTGCAGTCACTCGTCTTCGCGCACGGGGCCGCACATTTCTCGGAAAAGCGATTGCACTTCGACTCCGCTTGCCCGGCGCAGTGCGAGTCGAGCACGCATCGCACACAGACGTTTCGACTGTCGCAGTGCAGGGTTCCGGAGTCCCCGCAGTCGTTGTCGGAGCTGCACCCGCCCGCCTCGCCGCCCTCTATCGGGCCCGGCCCATCGGCAGATCCATCCGTGTTCGCGTCCAAGGCGGAGCTGCCGCTCGCGTCGTCGGAAGCCTGATTGACGTCGGCGTCGACCACGCGCTCGACCGAGACCATCGCCTCTGCGGCCTGATCCGAGCCCGCCTCGTCCGCCTTCCCGCCGTCGAGCGGGTCAGGAAAGAGGTCGATCTGACCATTCGCGCACGCGGAAAGCGCGATGACGACGACCAAGGCCGATTGTGCCCGCATTGAGATGGCGCACGAAGCGACGCGCTGGCGTATAGGTGTCACCGATCCGAAGGGTGAGCAAGCAGCGCGCCGACGTGGGGCGCGGTCGAGAATCGTACGCCGTAGGTGCCTGATTCGGGCGGGCAGGGGTTACTACCTACTCGCCAGACTCTCCGGACGTCCGCCCTGACGGCGGTTGACCCAGACCAGCAAAAAGCAGGGAACGCCAACCATGAAGCGCAGCCAACTCGTCTTCTTCTCGACTGTCTTCTTTCTCGGGTGCGGGAGCTCCGACGATTCGACGCCCGGTGACGGCGGTTCGGCCCGCGAGGCCGGCGGCGATGGAACCACGGCGACGACCGATACCGGAGCGCCCGGTCGTGACGGCAGCAGCGTGGCCGACGGAAGCGGGCCCGACACGGGCGTCGTCGAAGGGGGGCCGGGCACATGCACGGCCGATTGGTGCTACCAGCCGACGCCGCCAAACTTGATTTCGCTGAACAACATCTGGGCAAACAATGCGAACGACATTTGGGTGACTGGCGACGGCGGGGTGATCCTTCATTGGAATGGCACCGCATGGACCACGTCCATGCATGGCGTGGGTAAGCTCGGGGGCATCTGGGGCTCGAGCGGAACGGACATATGGGTGGTCGGCGCCATAGGCACGATCCTCCACTACGATGGGACCACCTGGTCCACGGTCGCGTCCGGAACGACCGCGCCGCTGAGCTCCGTTTGGGGGAGCGCCTCCAATGATGCATGGATTGTCGGAGACGTCGGCATCGTGATGCACTGGGACGGTACGGCATGGCATACCGTCTCTCTCTCGGGCGGCGCCGTGGCGGCAACCGACGCGGGCGCTAGCGGCGACGCGAGCACGGTGGCGGATGCGGGCATCGACGCGGCGACGGAAGCCGGCATCGACGCCGGCGCCACCGCGAGCGATTCCGGCGCCAGCGATTCAGGCGCAGGGGGCATCACGACCAACATCGCGTGGGTCTGGGGGCTCGCCAAGAACGACGTCTGGATTGCCGGGGACATGGGCTACATTTCCCACTACAATGGGACGAACTGGACGACGGCCAACACCGGGACCGTCCAGAACATCGGGGCGCTCTGGGGGAGCAGCGCGACGGACGTCTGGGCCACGGGCAAGTACGATTCCATCGCCAACGCTCCGACTCTCCTTCACTGGAACGGCACGACGTGGTCGCCGGTCGCCATCGCCGCCACGGCCGACATCAACGGTATCCGCGGCCTCGCGGCCAACGACATCTGGATCGCTGGAGACGTCGGCGCGATGTTCCATTACAACGGAACGGCGTGGAGCAGCTCGCCGAGTGGCACGCAGAACGCGCTTTCCGACGTATGGCCCGTCAAAGGCGGGACGTCCAAGGACGTCTGGGCCGTCGGCGATCTCGGCACGATCTTGCGCCACCAGTAAGCCCACCGGTCGTCCGCCGAGGCCCACGCGCTGCTTCTAGCGTTGCGTTTGGGCCTTCGCGGACGGGAGAGGACCGTCGATGTTAAAGCGTGCCGCATTCTCCTTGGCGCTGGGGGGGCTAGGGCTGGCCTGCAGCAGCAGCAACCCGCCCGCAACCAGTTGCGCGACGGACGCTCAGTCGCCCGATGTCGGCGCTTCCGAGGCTGGGCCCGATGACGACGCGGCCGCGGCCGAGAGCGGTCCGCCCGACAGCGCCACCGGGCCATTCATCAAGACCGTCTTCGTCATTTTGATGGAGAACAAGAGCATCGCGCAGCTTGCGACCAACACGGCGGCGCCCTACATCAGCCAAAGACTCTTTTCGATATCGGCCACTGCCTCGCAATATTACAACCCACCGCGGAATCATCCCAGCGAGCCGAACTATATCTGGCTCGAAGCCGGTGACTCCTTGGGAATCGGCGACGACAACGACCCCAGCTTTCATACGCTGACCACTCCCGATCATCTCACCGCTTATCTCGACAAGGCCGGGATCGCCTGGAAGGCGTATCAAGAAGACATCGACGGGAGCGTTTGCCCGCTGACCCAGATCGCCCAGTACGGACCGAAGCACGACCCGTTCGTCTTCTTTTCCGACGTGACGGGGCATAACAATCCCGCCGACCCCTACTGCATCGCGCACATCCGTCCCTTCACCGAGTTCGAGCCTGATCTCGCGCGGGGCACGGTCGCCCGTTACAACTTCATCACGCCCAATCTGTGCAACGACATGCACGATTGCGCCGTGCAGGTAGGCGACGCGTGGCTCGAGACCACTCTATCATCGATCACCGCGTCGCCGGTTTATCAGGACGGTGGCGCCATCTTCGTCACCTGGGACGAGGCGGACGGCGGAGACGGTCCGATCGGAATGTTCGTGCTGTCGCCACACGCCAAGGCCGGCTATTCGAACGCCATCCACTACGATCACAGCTCGTTGGTGAAGACGGTGCAAGAGATATTCGGCGTCATGCCGCTGCTGCACCACGCAGGCGACCCCGGCGTCAACGATTTGAGCGATCTCTTTTCGACGTTCCCTTGATTGACTGGTCTCCTCCTTCTCGGGTGGGACTGAACGACAACCGGGGCGCTGGGGGGTTCGGGTCGTACTTCTTTTGTATGTTCGCGCACAAGACACCCGACCGTTGCCTCGTTTCAATGCGGGTCGGTTACTAGCCCGCGAGACGTCCACCACGCAGGGAAGGAACCGAAGCGGGCCGAAGTGCAGCACCGAAGGGCTTCGACGCGACGCGGGAGCTCACGCTCGTCGCTTCGAGATCGACGCGGCGCAATGCGCCATCGCGCACACAAGCGCGCCGCAACTTCAAAACGGACGAAACGAGGACAATCCACATGCAATGGACCAAATGGGCAGTCTTGCCCGCGCTACTGGCTGCGAGCACGTTGTCGGTGTCCCGCAAAACGGCCGACGCCGCACCCGCAGTGGCCGCGGTTTCGAAGTACGACCACATTTTTCTCATCATCGAGGAGAACCACGGCTTCTCGCAAATCATCGGCAACGCCAAGGCGCCACACCTCAACGCGCTGGCCAAGAAGTATGGCCTCGCGACCAAGTTTTTTACCGAAGCGTCGCCCAGCGCCGGAAATTACGTGGCGATGGTCGGCGGCGATTTTTTTGGCATCTCCGATGACAATCCCTACTACACGCACACGCTCAACAAGCCGAGCCTGATGAGCCAGCTCGACGGCGCTCATCTCAGCTGGAAAGGCTATTTTCAAGGAATGCCTTATCCGGGTTTCCGCGGTGCGTGCTTTCCGGACCGCTGCGACGGCGTCCCGGACTACAGCGCTCTCTATGCGGCGAAGCACAACGGAATCCCGTACTTCAAGAGTGTCCAAGACAGTGCGACCGACTTCGCAAAGATGGTTCCCATTCAAGAGCTCTCGGGCGACTTGACGGCAACGGTGCCCAACTTTTCGTACATCGTTCCGGATCAGTGTCACAACATGCACGGAGCGCCTCCCTTCTGTGTGGACGCGGCGACGCCTGGCGGGGTCAATGACAGTTTTCTGGTGGGCGCAGCCGATGCCTACGCAGGGCAGCTCGTCGACGAAATCACGAGCGCGCCGTTCTGGACGGTCGGCAACAACGCCGTGGTCATCACTTGGGACGAGGGGGCCGACGGTGACCTTTCGGGCTGCTGCGACGCGAATCCCGGTACGGGACAAGTCGCCACGATCGTCATTACTAGCCATGGCCCGCGTGGGGTCAAAGACGCGACTCCCTACAACCACTATTCACTGCTCCAGACCTTCGAAAAGGCGTTTGGGCTCGGCTGCATCGCCAACACCTGCGACACCGCTCACGTGACGCCCATGGCGCCACTCTTCAAGGCTCCATGAGGAAAGGTGACATCATGAAACTCATCCGAATTGCCGTGCCCGTCGGGCTCGTGGTCGCCTCCCTCGCTTGCAGTGGCGGAGTCGAAGATCCTTCGTTGGGCACCACGTCCGTCGACCTTTCACGCACTTGCAAGTGGACCGTCGTCCCCAGTCCGAACGTGGGAATGTCGGACAACTCGCTGTCGTCGGTCGACGGCGACTCGCCAGGAAATATCTGGGCCGTCGGCTCTCTCGTTCCAGACTCCAATCCTGACATCACCAACACGCTGATCCAGCACTACAACGGAACCCGTTGGACTGTGTTTCCGAGCCCCAATGTCGGGACGCAAGCGAACTCACTGAACAGCGTGGCGGCCATCCCCGGGAGGCCGGTCGCGGTCGGATTTTACATCGACGACCAGACGTTTTCCCCGCAGAGTCTCATCGAGCGATTCGACGGCCATCAATGGCAGGTCATCGACCACCCGCATGCCGGCATCTCCGACGAGCTCAGCGCCATCTCGGCGATTTCCAGTAGCGACGTCTGGGCGGTGGGCTTCCAACGGGACAGCTCGGGGCAGTTCCATACGCTGACGGAGCACTATTCTGGTGGCGCCTGGTCGGTCGTTCCGAGCCCAGACCCTGGCTCGTTTGGAAACCAGCTCTTCGGGGTCGCCGCGGTATCGGCCAACGACGTGTGGGCAGTGGGCGGCCAAGTTGGCTCGAAAGCGCCGGACGGCGCGCTCATTCTCCACTGGAACGGCACGGCCTGGTCGGACGTGACTGCGCCGAGCGACGGCGCGCTCTCGACGAACCTCTTCGCGGTCGCGTCCTTCTCGTCCTCGTCGAACGCGCAAGCCGTCGGAGACGCGCACAACAATCGTTCCGGCTCTCGCGCGCTGGTCGAGTCCGGAAATAGTCAGTGGCGGATTGTCTCCGCGCCGAGCGTCGGTACGGGCGACAACCATCTCTACGGCATCGCGCTGGACACGGCCAACCTGGGCTGGGCGGTCGGCTCTTTTCTGGATCCCGCGGGAAACATGGAGACGCTCGTCTTGGCAGGCGGCGACTCGGGCTGGTCCCGCGTGCCCAGCCCGAGCCCGAGCACCACGGGCGATAGCGTTCTCGGAGGGGTTACTCTGGTGGGCGGCACGGATGTCTGGGCGGTCGGCGCCTTCGATGGGGCGAACGCGCTGCAGACGCTCGTCGAACATTGCCACTGAGCCCTTGAGGGATTGGAGGCGACCTTCTGCGGGCGCATCGTGAGCCCGCGGACCGGTCGCGCCGCGCCGAGCCGCGCCGCGTCGGAGACGATGGTCTGCGATGCGGCCGGCATGACGCGCGAGCCTGCCCTCCCCGCGGCGCGTCGAGGCTCGCGACGCCCGTGTGGGGCGCTTTGGCAGGACACACTCGGCGGGCCCGGGGCGACATGACGGACGGCGCGTCGCGCGCAGAGCCTCCGGCAAATATTGGATAGGCGGTGCGAGCGCCGTCGGACTAGCTTTGCTGCATGCGCAGCGTGGACGAGGCGTTCGTGCGGGGCTCCGCCGGCGCGTGGCGATGGAGAGTCGGCCTGGCAGGAACGTCCTGGGCGTTGTTTTTCGGGTCGGCAGCGTGCACCAGCAGCCCGAGCGGAAACCCTTGCTTGGCCGATCAGAACGGAATCAGCGGTGGCAAGCAGGTCATTGACCTTACGGTGAGCGACACGGCGTTCACGGTGGGCGCCGCCGAAGGCGGCCCAGGAGAGCCCAACATCACGGTCGAGAACGCCACCGTCGTGACACTGACGATGTCGAACGTCGGCACGAAGCCCCATGACTTCGTCATCCGTTGCCTCGCCACACCGAACGCGAGCGGCTGCCCCGCACAGTCGTGCTTCGCGGCGGATGCCGGCATTCCTCCGCTGCAGCCCGGCGAGAGCGCCACGACCGTGCTCGTCGCGCCGGTCCACGAGGGCACGTACCCGTTCGTCTCGGACCTGCCGGGTGACACCCAGACGAGCGAGGACGGCGGGGTGACCGGTTTGGTCGGACAGTTCGTGCTGCTGTGACGCGGGCCCGCTGGGGGAGCCGCCTTGCCGCCGCGCTTTCCGGCCTTGCGCTCCAGACGGCGTCCGCCGCCGTGAACGCGCAGGTTGTGGCCGCCGAGCCCGAGGCCCCGATCGATGCTCCTTTTCCCGAAGGCGTCCCAGCCATCGAAGCCCAAGTGGTTCTTCAGCTCGTCGTCGATGCCGCCGGCCACGTCGAGTCGGCGGTCGTCGCCGGGCGCTTGCCGGCCGACGCTTCGATCGCATTCGACGCGGCGGCCGTCGAAGCGGTCAAAGGCGCCGTCTTCCGTCCCACGATGCGAGACGGGCGTTCCATCCGTTCGCGGATAGAATACGTCGTCGTTTTTCACCCCCCCGCTCGCCCGCAGCCGGGCGAAGCCCAGCTCGCGCCGCCAATCCCGCCGGCGCCGCCCTCGCCACCGGCGCCGCTGCCGGAAGCGGAGCCCGTTTCGACCGACGAGCAAGACGAGGACTACGCGCGCGTCGTGCAGGTACGTGGCCTCGGCTGGTCCTCTCCGCGCGGGCTCGGCGACGTGCGCATCAAGCGCGAGCTGTTGGACGCTTCGCCGCGCCAACAGACCACCGAGATGCTGTCGGCCGCGCCGGGCTTCTTCGTCGATCACGAAGACGGCGAGGGGCTCGGCAACGACGTCTTCTTGCGTGGCTTCGACCTCGAGCACGGGGCCGGAATCGAGATGCGCATCGGCAATGTGCCGATCAACGTTCCGACGCATATCCAGGGGCAGGGCTACGCCGACGCGAACTTCATTCTCCCCGAGGTGGTGCGCAGCATCCGCGTCCTCGAGGGGCCGTACGACCCGCGCCAGGGCGACGCCGCCATCGTCGGCAGCGCCTACTTCGACGCGGGCGTAGAAAAGCGAGGTTACCAGCTCAAAACGAGCTACGGCTCTTTCAACCAGGCGCGGGTGCTCGGGGTGGCGGCCCCAGAGGGGGCGGACGAGGAGACGTTCGCCGCGTTCGCTCTCCGCACGACCGATGGGTTCGGCGCAAACCGCGCCGCCCGATCCGGCACCATCAACGCGCAATACGGCCTCGACATCGGGACCCGCGATCACGTGCGCCTTCTCACCACGGCGTACAGCGCCCGCGCCGCGCTCCCGGGGGTCGTCCGTGCGGACGACGTGGACGCCGGGCGCATCGGCCTTTACGACAGCTACCCGCGCTACGCGCAAGGACAGGGCGTGCAGTCGTCGCGCGTCCTCTTCGGGGCCGACTTCGATCACGTGACGCCGGGAGGTGCGCGCTTCGAGCTGACGTCCTGGGTCATGTGGACCGATTTTCGCGCGAGGCAGAACTTCAGCGGCAACATCTACGCCTCGCAGATCAATCCGATGTTCGCGGGGCTCGGCGATTTGTGGGAGACGACGAACGCCGAGACCGCGGCAGGCGTCACATCGCGCTTCCACTCGGAGCCGAAGAGGGTCACCGCGTGGCTCGAGGCGACCGCGGAGCCCGGTGTCTACCTTCGTGTCGGGCACACCGAGCAGACCAAGAGCCTGCTCGATCCCAACAATCTGCAAGCGTGGGATCGCCGCGTGGACGACGGACTGAGCACGCTCGACGCCGGCGCGTACGCCGACGTAGACCTGCGTTTTTGGAGGCGTCTCCGTCTATCGGGCGGGGTGCGCGCCGACGTGCTCGGCGTGTCGGTCAACGATCGCCTGACGAACGTTTCGCCCGCGGGCCTTTCGCCAGCCGGGGCGCTTCCGGGATCTCGACGTGCCGTTCAGGGCGTAGCCGCGGGTCCTCGGATCACCCTCGCGTACGACCTCACGCCGGAGATATCACCGGTCCTCTCGTACGGAGAGGGCTTCCGCTCACTCGACGCGAGCTCGAACGCCGGCGCGACCGGAGCCCAGGCCGGCCTGCAGGAGGGCTCGGCGCCCTATTCGAAGGTGCGCTCCGTCGAGGCGGGCGTACGCGCTCAGGCGTTCGGCGAACGCTACACTGCGACGATCTCGGCGTTCGAGACGTGGGTCGAGAACGAGGTCGTGTTCGAGGCGACCTCGGGGGGGCTCACTACCGAGGGCGCAAGCGTACGCCGCGGCGTCGTGGCGTCGGTCTTGGCCAGACCGTTCGAATGGCTTCTCCTGTCCACGGCGGCTTCGGTCACCGCAGCCACGTTCGACACGCTGATCGTGGGGCTCTCGAAATACGTCCCCAACATCCCGCCGATCCTTTTCCGCGCCGACTTGAACGCGCGCGGCAAGCTCACGGAAATCGCACGCCGTCCGCTCAGCGGGCACATCGGCGTAGGCTACACGTTCCTTGCAGGACGCCATTTGACCGACACGATCACCGGCCAGTCGAACAACGTCCTCAACGCCAGCGCCGGCCTCCGCTACGGGGGCGTCGAGCTCGGCGTGGACGCTTACAACCTGCTCGCGTTGCACTACGCGGACGACGAGCAAGTCTTCGTCTCGAACTGGAGCGTCCAATCGGCCACCAGCTTGGCCTCGACGGCTCGGCATTACGTCGCCGCCCCCCCCTTGACGTTGCTCGGGTCCGTCGCGCTCTACTTCTGAGTGCGCGCGCCCCGCGACCTCGCTCGTCTTGGGCGAAGCCGAGCGGGGCTTTCAGGCCAGCAATGCGGCGCGCTCCTCGGAGGTGATGGTGATCCCAATCGTTGCCAGAGGATCGAGAATGTCTCGCACCGTAACGTCGCGCGCGACGGGCGCGAACTGCGCGGGGGGCAGCCATCCGAGCGCGCGGAGGTCCTCCTGACGCAATTCGGGACGCGTATCGGCTCGCGACGAGGGCGACTTCCAGAACGGTGCGAGTCCTTTGAGGGCGCCGAGCAACACTCGGCCAAGGCGTCGTCGCTCGTCCTCGTCGATTCGCGCGAGCGCCCACTCGAAGTAAAGCCCACCCAGGCGACGATGGCGCGCCTCGTCGCGCAAGATGGTCTCGTAAACGGCACGGGGCAGCGGGTGGGACGTGGCGCCGAGACTCACGGTGGCGGTGCCGCCCGAGAAGGCCTCAGCGACGCAGCTCACGCGAAGCAAGAGCTCGTTCGCGCGTTGAAAGGCGGTGAGGCCCGCCGGGCGCGTCGCGAAGTGATCGAGATCGATTCGATCGCGGGGCAGCCCCTCCGAGCTCCATCGCCATTCGGCTGGCGAGCTCCACGTGCGAGCACTCGTCGGTCAAGAAGTCGCTCGTCATGCCCAACAGATCGAGCGGCGCCTTGACGTCGACGAGCGCGCGCAGGACCTCGCAGAACGACGCGACCGCGCGGTACTCGTTGATGGCGACCTCGGTCCAGGCGCCGCGCGCGTACTCGACGGCCGCCGGCGGATGCTCGGACGCAATGAGCGTCCCCCACGGGAGCTCATCGGTGGCAGGGCGGACTTTGCGAAAGTGGTGCTCCGCGACCCCGCCCATCCACTCGAGCTCGAACGGAACCTTCACTGGTCGAGGCCAGCGTCGGGACGGAAGATGACGACGCCGCAGACGCCTCCGCACGGCAAATGCCCCGTGTCTCCGGAGTCCGGGCTGGCGACGATGCCGCCCCCCACGATGCCGGCCTCGCCTCCCGTGGTCGCTCGCGCGTCGACGGCTGCGTCGGAATCCCAAGGCCCGGGGACCCCCACCGAGCCCACGGTGACGAAGCCCTCGTCGCCGCCGTCGCGAGGGATGACCATGACGCCGCAAAAGCCCCCACCGCAAGGTCCGGCCTCTCCGGCGTCGGAGACCGTCGTGACGGGGGCGGGGGCGGAGCCCACCGCGGAGTCCGAGCTACAAGCCGGCATGCCTAGCAGCGCGCTGGCGCCGGCAGTGGCGACGATTCGAAGCAAGAGCCTGGAAGGCTGCGGCGAGGATTTCCGGTAGATCATCGTGCAGAGGGCGGGAGCAAGCGGCGCGCCAACGGCGAACCGCCGGCGCGGCGGCATTCGGAAGGTGGCCGACTGTGCCCGAGTCCGCCACCGCGATCGCGCTGTCAGACGCGAGCGGCTCGGTGCGCTCCCACCTGTCGTGCGCAGTGCGCCTCGGGCGCCCCGCGCGCTCGGACGAGTCACTGCACTTGCGTCGGCGCGAAGCCCGCGGCGGCCATGGCCCGCGTGTACCGAGTGACGTGCGTCGCGGCCGCCGCTGCGTCCGGGAGCCGGACGACCGAGATTGAGGCCGGGGGGAAGTCGAACGACTGCGGCCTCCCGCCCTCCGGGACGAGCGTCAACGTCCGAGCCGACGGCGTTTTGTTGACGACGACCGCCGCGGTCGCCGCGAGCGTCGAGTCGTGGCTCGCGTACACCGAGAGGCCCACGGGCACACCCACGGGGACCACGACGTCGCCGCGCAAGTTCGTCGTGAAGAGTTGCATTGCGTAGTACTGGGGAATGGGCTGCGCGTTCACCATGAACCCGAGGACCGAGCCCCCGGCGCGCTCGCCGAGGTTCCAAAGCGCGAACGACCACAACCCGTTTTCGAGCGCCACGCCTAGCGCGTCGGCCGTCCAGAGCGCCGCGTTGAAGGTTCCCGGCTCCGTCGCCACCGCTGCGTCCGCGTACTTGGCCGGCGCGTAGTCATACGAGACGTTCGACTCCGTCACGGCGAGAGGTGTCCCGACGCGGGCGTGGACCTGGACGATGGCGCGGACCGCCGCGATGTCGGTGCGAAACTTGGCGTCGTCGGAGAGGGCGGCGCCCGTCGTGAGCTGCGCTCCGCTGAACGGGTACCGGTGGATCGAGACGACATCGACGTCGTTCTTGCAACCATCGAGAAAGGGGGTGAGCCAATCGTGCCCGGCAACGTATTTCCAGGCGAGATCCGGACCCACGAACCGCAGTGGGGGCGCGCCCGCTGCCGCGGCGTTGGCGGCCCTCATCGCCGACGCGTACGCGGCGAAGGTGGCGCAGTACTCGGGGGCCGTCAGAGGCACACCCGCGTCGAACGCGAGGTCGTAGTTGTCGGGCTCGTTTCCGATTTCCCAGTACTGGATCGCATACCCCTTGGTGACATTGGCGTAGGTCACCATGTCCGCTGCCGTTCGCGCGCTGGTCGCCCCGCCGTCGACGGGATTGGCGAGGACAGGCACCTGCAAGATGGGCTCGGCCCCGACGGCCCGGCAATACGCGACGTATCGGTCGATTTGCGCGGCGTCGAAGGGCGGTGAGTTCGCGTCGTTGTTGATCCCCCCCGCGCGGAGCACGTCCAGACGGAGCGCCCCGACGAGCCCCTCCGTGCCCGTCAGCCCCGTCACGCCGTTGCGGCTCCAATCGGCCCAGTCCCAATAGTTTTGGCCGTACGCGAAGCGAGCGATCGGCATGCCGCCGCGGGGAGGATCACCGTCCCGCCACCGACTGGGGCTCCATCGACGAAATAGCCAGAGTCCGTTCCCGGAACGTCGGCGCCCGCCTCGGCTCCGAGGCCGTCGCCCGAGTCGGTCGTCCGCGCGGTTGGCCCCGCCTCGACGGGCGAACCAAGGACAGCATCGAGCCCTCCATCGTCCGGCCTGGGCGAGACGGCGTCTGGCAGCGTGGCATCGCTTGGACTGGCAGAGTCACGGGGGAGCGAGTCGTCCGGCGACTGGCTGCCGCATCCGGCGCTCAAGGCGAGCAGGAGAGCGGCCACCGACGGACTGATCGGCCTGAGAACGCGACAGCAAGCCATGCGCGAAGGCGAGCAGCATAGAAGCCGTTGGGGTGCGCGGCCAGCGTCTGCGCCCTGCGTTGCGTCTGGGCCAACCGCCGCCGCCGCAAGGAGCCACCAACCGGGCTCGAAAAAGCGCGCGGGCTGCCGCGCAGCGTAAGGGTTGCCAGCAAGTTCGATGGAGCCCTTAAAGCTTCTCGTATAGCCCGCGGTACCCTGAACTGTTGCATCTTCATCGTATGTGTGTCCCTCGTCGCACCCGCTGGCTGATGTCGAGGGTCAGCGCGTCGGCCGGGGCATCGTCCACGATTTGGATCGGGGGCCCCATGGGTATGATGGAGCCGGCCTTCACGAGGACGGGCTCCTGGTCGATCGGCGCGGCAATCGTCGGCGAGGTGCCGCCTGCATAGACGGCCCCTCCCCAGTAATCGATCCAGGACGAGCCCGCGGGCAACCTCACGGTGACACTGGTCGCTCCCTGAGTGGTAACCGGTTGCACGAGAAACTGGCTCTGCCCACTGCCGACCAAGATCTGCGTGGTGCCTATGAACGTGACCGGATATTGGACGGGCGTCTCATGGTAGGCGATCTGCGCGTTGGAGTACCGGAAAGGCAAGAGCCGATAGCGAAGAGCGGTGTATTGTTTGGCGATCGCCTGCGCCTGCGTCGAGTATCGCCAGGGAAAGCGCGAGCCCACGCTCTTGCTGCCGAAGATCTCCTGGCACGGCGTGAACGACGAATACTAGAGCCAGCGGATGTAAAGCTCGTCGGTGGGATTTGCGGTCGTGAGGCCATAGCCACCGGTGTCGCCGCACCAGAAGGCCGCGCTCGTTTTCGTGTTCAGGGCGGCGGCACACGAATCTGAGTGGCAAATGCCGCCCAGGTCGCGTCGGTTTCTCGGTCCACGTTCCCGGTAGCTCTCCTTTTGCGCCGTTGGCGACGTGTGAGCCAAGATGAAGCCGCGCGCCCCGTTCATCTTCGCGTCGGGGTTGTTCGCCTCCGCGTAGCCCGGGTCACGTCGAGGCCGCGCGGTGGTACTCCGATCGTGCACTTTGGTGTTGTCGCGAACATTGCCCGCCGGGGGCCGCCCTCTCATCATGAAAAGACCCGTTGGCACTCGCTGGCCAGGCTACACGGGCCTCCGAGCGGGCTGGGCATCACCCCGGGCGATTGGCCCGCCGTTGGACGTCCGGCACAAGCGGCGAACAGGGTGATGACCACCAAGGTCTCGGCAAGTTTCGAAATCATGCGACACTTCGGATGGAAGAACGGCACCCGTCAAGCTCCGAGATGGGGCGGTCTCGAAAGGGTCGACGTCTTCCACATCCGAGCTTGCGCCCGATCTCGTCTGGCCCCTCGCGGACTCGGATGAGCGCACGAGAGCGGGTCCCGGCCGCCTGCAAGCCGCTGGAAGGTCGCGTCGACCGCGGAGACGAGCCCCGCGCTCCAGCGTCCCGTCCGAGACAGCTCCGCTGCTGCTGCCCGACGCTGCGCCCGAGGCGCTGGCGCCCGATCCGCTGCCGGCGTCGGTGGCGCTCCCGCTACCAGAGGCGGACCCGACGCCCGCGGCATCGCCGGCCGTGCCCGTCCCGGCCGGGCTGCCGCTGCCCTGGCCGCCGGCGCCCGCATCGCCGTTCGCCGGATTCGCCGCTGTGCCGCACGCCGCCATCGCGACGACTCCGGCGACACCGAACGCACCCACGATGCAGGGCGTCAGGCGGTCTGCCGTTCTCCAAACCGGCGGCGTTCGACGGGCCTGCTTTTGATCTCACCTGCATGGTCGTGCCTCTCGCTGAGCTTTTCGATACCCGAAGGGATGCCGCCACGCGTCGTCCAAGGGGGGTCCGAAGCGGCCGAGTAACGCGCCCGAGGGATCGTCACCCCCTTGTAAGAAGCCCGACCCGCTGACGACGGCTCACCTACCTACACGAAATCGGAGCAGGCGACTCCGGTGTGCGGTGCCGGTCACGAAGTGGGCCCGACGGATTCGACCGCGTGATGGCGGCTGACGCTCTCCCCGTCATTGGCCTTCAGCCCGCCGAAGATCGCCGCGGAGAGCGCCGTGAGCCCCCCGAGTAGCAGGAAGGCCTCGTGGATTCCGTGTGTCGTCTGACCAGAATCCGAGTGGAACCGATCGGGAAGAAACAGCGCGGCGGTCAGCGAGGCGGCGGCCACGCCGAAGCTCATCGACATCTGCTGCGTCGTGCTGGCAATGGTGCTCGCCATGCTCGTGTCCTGCGGCGCCACGTCCGCGTACGTCAGCGTGTTCATGCTGGTGTACTGCAACGACGAAAAGAACCCGAAGGCGCAGGCTTGAACGACGATGAGCCCAACGGGCGTGTGCGGACCGATCGTCGCGAAGAGGGCCATGGTCGCCCCGAGGAGCACCGTGTTCGCGAGCAAGATGGCGCGGTACCCGAAGCGAGTCAGGATGCTTGGCATGGCCATCTTCAGGGTCATCGCGGCGACCGACTGTGGCATGATGAGCAAGCCCGATTGGACCGGAGTGAACCCGAGACCGACCTGGTAAAGCAGCGGCAGGAGAAAGGGCATTCCTCCGACGCCAAGGCGCGTGACGAAGCTACCGGCGACCGCCGTGCGCAGCGTGCGAATGCGAAACAGGTGAAGGCGGAGTAGCGGCCGGCGGGTGGTGACCGAATGCCGGCCGTAAGCCGCGAGGAGAACCAACGAAAGGCCGAGGAGCCCGAGCACTTCGCGCGATGTGAGCGTGTGTTCGCCGAAGACCTCGAGGACGTACGAGAGCAGCGCCACGCCGGCTCCGAAGAGAACGAGGCCCGTCAAGTCGAGCTTGTCCGTGCGCTCGGCGCGGTAGTCCGGCAAATGCCGGTACACCATGTACAAACCGCCCAGGCCGATCGGCACGTTCACGAAAAAGATCATCCTCCAGTGGAAAAAACCTACGATCAAGCCACCGACGAGGGGGCCGAGCATCGGGCCGATCAGAGACGGCACGGCGACGAAGCTCATGACGCGGACAAGCTCCGATTTGGCGAATGTCCGCACGAGGGTGAGCCGGCCCACGGGCACCATCATCGCCCCGCCGCACCCTTGCAGGACGCGACACGCGACGAGCAAATGAATGTCGCTCGAAACGCCGCAGAGAATGGAACCGGCAGTGAACGTGCCTATGGCAGCGGCGAAGACGCGACGCGTCCCGTATCGATCGGCAAACCACCCGCTCACGGGAATGAATACGGCGAGGCTCAGAGTGTAGCTCGTGAGCGCAGCCTTCATGCTGAGGGGCGCCACCCGGAGGGCGTCGGCCATCGTCGGCAGGGCGGTGTTGAGGATGGTCGTGTCGAGCGATTCCATGAAGAGCGCAACGGCGACGAGCCAGGGCAAGAGTCTCTTCGATTCGTCGGACGGCGGCAGCATCGCGCGGCAAGGGGGGCCGCACCACCGTAGTCTCTCGCCAAAGCCACGCCAGATCGCGTGAGACGAAACGAATCGCGGCTCAGGCGTCGGCGGCGCTCGTTTCAAATGAATCCAGTGGCGCGCGCGGCCCAAAGCGTTAGCGTCCGGTCGTGGCAAGAGTTCTCTTCGCGCACGGTCACGTGCTGCGGCGTGACGCGAAGCAATCCGCGATCGGAAAACCCTACCCGCCGCTCGCAACGCTCTTCGCCGCGGCGCACGTGCGAGCGCTCGGGCACCACGTCGCTCTTTACGATCCGATGCTCGACGACGACACGGCCGGCTTCGCCGTCGCGGTCGAGCGCGAGCGACCGGATGTCGTAGTGCTCTACGACGATTCCTTCAATTGGCTCACCAAGATGTGTCTGTCGACCATGCGAGAGGCATCGTTCGCCATGATCGCTGTCGCGTCCAAGCTTGGATTGCCGGTAATCGCCGCGGGCCACGACGCCGCCGACGATCCCGATGCGTACCTCCGCGCCGGGGCAACCTTCGTGCTCCTCGGCGAGGGCGAAGTGACGCTCGGCGAGCTCCTCGCGCGCACGGACGAAGAGCGCGGCGGCGTCGAGCGGGCGCGCGACGCCGCTCTGTCCGTCGCGGGGCTGGCGCTGCATCACCGCGGGTTTCTGCGGCGCACCGCCGCGCGGAAGCTCCTTCAGGATCTGGACGTCTTGCCGCTGCCCGCCTGGGATCTGGTCGACATCGAGCGCTATCGCTCGTTCTGGAAGCGCCGGCACGGGTACTTCTCGCTCAACGTCGTGACGACACGCGGGTGCCCCTATCGGTGCAACTGGTGCGCAAAGCCCGTTTACGGCAACACGTACCACAGCCGGTCGCCGGCCAACGTCGTCGCCGAGCTGCGCTTGCTGCGCGAACGCTACGCACCCGACCACTTGTGGTTCTGCGACGACATTCTCGGGCTCAAATCGCGCTGGCTCGTCGCGTGGTCCGACGCCGTGGCTGATGCCGGGCTGCGCACGCCTTTTCTCTGCCAAACGCGCGCCGATCTGATGACGGAGGACAACGTCAAGGCGTTGCGTCGCGCCGGCGCGAGCGAGGTCTGGCTGGGGGTCGAGTCCGGCTCGCAGCGAATTCTCGACGCGATGGAGAAGGGCATCTCGGTCGACCAGGCGCGCTCTGCCGTGACGAGACTTCGCGCGAGCGGCGCCAGGGTAGGGCTGTTTCTGCAATTCGGATACGCGGGAGAAGGGTGGCCCGAAGTCCAAGCCACGCGGGCGCTCGTGCGAGAGCTCCTGCCTGACGACATCGGCATCTCCGTCAGCTACCCGCTGCCGGGGACGCGGTACCACGAGCAGACGGCAGGGCGGCTCGGCGACAAGCGCAACTGGAGCGAGAGCAGCGACCTCGATCCGCTTCTTCATGGCGCGCAAGGCAAGCCAGCCGGCTTTTCGCGCGAGTTTTATCGAACGCTGTCCCGCGTGGTCCACGCCGAGCTGCGCGTGTTGTCCGGCGCGCGCGCCCTCCGGACCCTGGTTCGGCGGCCGATGCCGCTCGACTCCCGGCGGCTACGTCGCGCTGCCCAGCTGCGCCATGCCGGCCCCTGGCTGGTGGACCGTCTCCGCCTGGAGGCCGCGCGGCGCGGGGGCCATTGACACGCAGCAGGCCTTTCGTATGCTTGGGGCATCTTTAGCGGTGGAGCGTGACATGGTGCGACACTCGAATGGCCTGGTTTCGCTTCTCCTGGTGGCCCTCGCGGTTGCCTTGAGCGTAGCTTGCAGTAGCTCCTCGACGACTCCGAGCCCCGCCGACGACGGCGCAGCGCCAGGGAGTGCGAGCCCGGCCGAGGCGGCCGCCGGCTCGATGACCGCGGGCTGAGAGCCCGCGCTCTCTTACGCGGCCGAGCTACTTGGTGCCGTCCGCTGGGGCGCTGAGGGCGCGCGCGGTGCGCGTCGTGTCGTCGTCTGGAGGCCCGGCTGCAAGGGCGGTCAGTCGTTGGCGGTCGCTCGCAGCGGCTTGAACATCGCCCTGCTGGTCGGCCGTGCGCGCGCGCAGGTCCAGCGCGAACGGGTAGTCTCGCAGCAGCACGAGGGCCCGCGTGGCATCGCGCCTTGCGGCGTCGCGATCGCCCGCCGCGAGGTCGGCGGCGGCGAGTGCCGCCCACGCGTTCGGCGCGTAGGGCTCCGTTCCGAGCGCCACGCGGGCAGCCGAGGCAGAGTCCGCGAACCGCCCCACGCGCGAGAACATCTGCGCAGCGCGGAGGTTCGCCCGGTAATCTCTCGGGGCCGCAGCGATGGCGTGCTGCAACGCCGAAAGGGCTTCGGCAGCGCCGACCGGCCCGCGATCGCGGCGCATCGCGCGTTCGGCGACGCCGAGCCACCCGCTCGCGCGTAGGTTGCGCTCGGCGCGCAACGCGACCCAGGGAAAGAGCGCGACCGCAAAGGCCAGCGCTGCATAGGCCACGGGCCGGCTCGCCCCGGGTGCCGATCGCGATGCGGCCGACGATTCCGCGTTGCGAGATTTCCGTTCGGCCGCGACGAGTCCCAACGCCACTCCGGCGAGCGTCAACGTGCCGGGGCTCTCCAGTGGGAAACTGCCGAGCGAGAGCGCAAGCAGCGCGATCAGGACGCCCGCGCCGGCCGAGGTGACCCTCCGCGTGTCCTCGCTCCCGTCGCGAAGACGGCGGCGCATGGCGATCGAGGCTCCACCGACCAGACAACCGAACGCCAAGAGACCGAGAAGGCCGGTCTCCGCCGCCCGCTCGAGCAGGTCATCGTGGGCCTGGCGAGGCGCAAGCGTCGCGCTCAGGACTCCGTCACGCGTTGCGCCCGGCTCGGCGTAGAGCGGGAACACCACGGGCCAGTTGCCGGGTCCGACCCCGAAGATCGGGTAGTCCCGGACGATGGCTGCCGTGCGACGCCAGAGCCCTAGGCGCGTCCTCAACGCCGTCGAGTGAATGTCCACCCCTTCTTGCAGCACCTCGACGAGGCCTGCGTACCGCTTCGCGTCGCCCGCGTCGTGGGCGTTGAAACGCCCCGGCACCCACGCCGCCACGCCGGCAACGACGACCGCCGCCGCCGCGAGCGCGCCTGATGCGCGCGAGAATCCGCACCCGCGCCAACGCCATCGTCGTGGCGAGACCGCACGCCGCTCCGAGCCAGGCCCCGCGCGTCCGCGTGACCGCTAGAAAAAGGAGCTCCAGCCCCAGCGCCACGAGGATCATGCCTCGTACGCCCCGCTGCCGTGTCCCTGCCGCCGCGCCGATTCCGAAAGGGAGCGCCATGGCCATGACTTCGGCGGCGGGGTTCCGATTGCCGAAGGTCGAACCGGGCAAGCTGATGACCGGAATGGAAAGAGGTAGCGCCTCGAGGTGCTGCAAGAGGCCGATCGCGGCAACCGCTCCGCTGGCGATCGTGACCGCCTCGAGGACCGTTTGCTGGGCGTCCGGCGAGTCGTCGAGAGCGCTCGCACCGCAGGCGAGCCCGAAGAGCGATCCCCATCTCCCCACCGAGTCGGCAGCATACGGCGCGCCCCAGGGCCTGCCCGCGGCGGCGAGCCATGCGACGAGCGTCGTACCGAGGACGAAGAGGGCTCCAAGGGCGAGCTCGCGCGTCCATTGCGGCGGTGTAGCGGAGCCCGCCTCCGCCCATCGGAGCGCAAAGCAGACCAGCCCGAGCGAAGCGGTCAGCTCCAAAGCAGCGAACTTCGGGGCAAGAAAAGGCTGATACAGCGCCGGCGCGAAGACCAGCAGCACGAGCAGGGCCGCTCCGCAGGTGGTGACCGTCGCCATCGACCGACCGCGCGACGTCACGGGGCGACCGGGTCCGGCGGGGTGGGAGAGCGCGTCGGGGACTCGAGCTGGGCGCGAAGCGCCTGAAGGCGCCTGGCGAAGCGTTCCAGCACGCGGCGTCGGTAGTCCGACAAATGCAGCTTCAGGATCCCATCAGCGAGAACGACATCGCCGCGAACGGCGCTGGCCGCACGTCGCCGCAGGCGCAACCGCCAGCCGAAGCGAAGCACCCGCTCCACGAAGTCGGCCAAAGGGAGAAGCGCAAGCTCCCCGGCCCGCTGACCCGCCAAGCCCAGCGCCGATGGCGGCGCTGACTCGGCCGCGCTCGACGGCGCGAAGGCAGGGAAGAACTCTCGGACCCAGCCCTCGTTGGCTTCACACAATGTCGCGTAGGCGCGTTGGCCCGATGAGGGGCGGCACGACTTGAGTTGGTGTGCAGTGAACAAATCGCGGTGGTAGACGACAGCGAGCTCGCTCTCGTCCACTAGGTAGTTCGGGCAGATGAGCCGGCGGGTGCCCGTGAGCTTGGTGGCCAGAAACAGCAACGTATATGCGGTATACGCGCGCCGACTCGCAGCGACGACGAAGAGATCGTAGTCGGGTCGCTTGCCCGGATTCCGATGAACGACCCCTCCCGAGGTCACCAGCGCTCGGACGTAGGGTAGGGCCGCGAGGAGCGTGAGAGATCGGCGGCTTCGATGAACGAGCTTCTGCGTCAGCGCCTCTCGTTCCGGCATGTCGTCGGCGAGGTGCTCGCGCCCGGCCAGGACGAGATAGCCGCTCGGGTGCAGCGTCACCAGACGGGAGAGGGTCGGGCCCGCCGCAAGACGGCGGACCGCGGCGGCGTCGAGCACGACTCCGAAGGCTGCGCTCGCCGCCTCGTGCAGCGGCAAAGGTGAGTCGAAAAGGTCCGCGTAGACCACGGTCGCGAGCAGCGCCCACTCCCGCTCGCTGATACCCGACGGAGCCGGGTGGAGAGGTCGCGGCAGGGGGGGACGAGCATCGACGGAGGCGGCTGCCGCTCGCACGGGCGTGGCCCGCGCGTGGCCCGTCGCCGCGACCCGCGTCGGCGCGATCGTGCGGACACGAGCCCATAGCGCCTCGGCGGTCCGCGTCCACGAGAACTCCTTCGCTCGCGCCAGTCCCGCGGCGCGCAGCGCGGGGCGGGCCTCGCCATCGCGGAGCGTGTGAGCGATCGCGCGGGCGAAAGCGCTGGAGTCGGTGGCAGGGACGTAGTGCGCGACCTCGCCCCCAACTTCGCGTAGGGCCGCCACGTCCGAAGCGATGACGGGCGTGCCGCACGCCATCGCCTCGAGGAGGGGTAGCCCAAAGCCCTCCAAGGTCGACGCGAGCGCGAAGAGATCGGCCCCCGTATAGAGCGCCACGAGATCGGGCTCGGTGACGTAGCCGAGCCAGCGGACGCGTCGGCTCGCGGATCGTGCCTCCAGCTCCCGCACGAGGGCCTCGTCGAGCCAGCCACGTCCCCCCACCACGACGAGCTCGTGCTCGGGCGCCGCGGCCACGAGCTCATCGAACGCGCGCAAGAGCGTGACGAGGTTCTTGCGCGGCTCGAGCGTTCCGACCGTGAGAACGTACGGCCGCGAGAGCCCATGTCTCGCGTGAACCGCGCGCACCTCCTCGGCGGAGGCCGGGACGCAAGACGGGTGAGCTGCCGCCGGTAAAAGCGCGACGCGCTCCGGGTCGATGCCGAGGAGCTGGAGAATGTCGTGCTGAGCGGCCCTCGAGACGGTCCCCACCACGGAGGCGGCCGCGACGGAACGCCGCAACGTTGCTTGCATGAAGAGCCGCTTGTGCATCGTGAAGTGCTGCGGCGTTCGCAGAATGGCGAGATCGTGCACGATCACCACGCTCGCGCACGGAGCCGCCAGCGGCATCATGTAGTTCGGGAAGACGGCCGCGTCGGCGCGCGTCTCCGTCAGCATGCGCGGCACCATCGATTGCATCCACAGCGCGCGGACCCCGAACGCGCGCACGTGGAGCGATGACGACCAGCGGTCTGCAAGCTCCGAAGCAGGGGCGCGATTCGTCAAGAGGACCACCTGGTCGTCCGGAGCTCGCGTGGCCAACAGGGCGTCGACCAGGTGCTCGGTGTAATAACCCACGCCGGTTCGCGAAGGAGTGCACGTGGTGACTTCGACGGCCAGCCTCATGGCTGCACTCACAGTTCACGATCTGCAGCCCGGCGGCCAGCGGCATCGCTCCTCGGCCATCGCGATGTGACGGAGTTTTTCACCCCGGCTGATCGGTGCGACCCGACCCTCGCCGATCTTTCCCATCACCTCCGCCGCAGCTGCGGGCGCCGGACAGCTGGTGCATCATCGCGTCATGGATCCCGGAACGCCCTCGGCAAGCGCGTCGCCCGTCGATGGCCCCGAGGAGCGGCGTGTCCCGGCGGGACGGATCCTCAATCGCCTCGCCAGCGGCCTTCTCGTGCTGCTCGCGTCGACGCTTCCGTTCGAGGCGCCGCTTTTCCGGCTCGGTCCCCTCCAGATGACCAGCGTCGAGCTCGTCCTCTACGCGACGATCGCCGCGGGCGGTCTCGTCTTCGCGCGCGACTGGGCTCGCGCGGGCTCAAGACCCCTCGCCGCGATCGGGGCTTGGCGTGGCGACCCAATGGTACTTGCGGCGCTCGTCTGGTTGGTCGTGCCGTTCGCATCGGCGATCGGCGCAGGGAGCTTTCGAGCCGCCGCCTCGAAGTTCGCTCTCCGAAGCGCGAGCGGAGTGCTCGTCTTCTTCGTCGCGCGAAGGCTGACCGGCGCGACCGCAGCGCGCCGAAGGGTGATCTGGGCGCTGCTCGCCGGCGCGCTGCTTTCGTCCATCACAGCGACGCTCGAGTGGCTCGTTCCGAGCAGCTCCTCGGCATGGGAAGCCTTCCGCGAGGGTCAGTTCGACACTCTCGGATTGGTGCGTGCGAGCGGGGTCTTCGGTTATCCGACGATCGGAGCGATGTACTGGGAGGCGGCCGTGCCGCTGCTGGTCACCGCGCCGCTCGTAGAGGCCGAATCGCGCTCCGACGGCCGCTCCACTGCGCGGCTCGGCCTCGTGGGGTTGGGCACCACCCTTCTCGTCACGGCCATCCTCGCGAGCGCTACGCGCTCTGGGCTTGCCGGCGCGGCCTTGGCCAGCGCAGCGCTCCTCGCACTTGGACGGCGCTCGATGCAGAGCCTGCGCCCCGCGGCCATCGTGGCGCTCGCCGTCATCGTGACGTCTTCGGGCCTCGCCCTCAGCGCTGCCGGCTCGGGATCGCCACTCGGGCAGAGGCTGCGATGGTGGCACGACGACCAATGGCTGCGGGCGGAGTACCAGGTCGACCAGACGCCGCGCGTGCTGCGGTTGCGTGAGTCGTTCGCCGTTCCGATCACGTTGCGAAACACCGGCGCGGTCGCATGGCGGCACGCTGGCGCGCAGCCCGTCCATCTCGGCTACCACTGGGAACGCGTAGATGGGCCGAGCACGCTCGCCGACTACGAGGGCAAACGGACGGCGTTGCCCGCCGACGTGCCTCCAGGAGGCGAGGTCCACGTCGTCGGCGTGGCGAGCGCCCCCTCGAGAGAGGGTTCCTATCGCCTGCGCTGGGATCTGGCGCAAGAAGGCAGCAGTTGGTTCAGCGACCGCGGCAACGCAATGCCGCGACAATCGGTCGAAGTCCGCGGCGAGCTCCAAAGCGAGGCGCCTTGGCTCCCGTCTGCCGCGGACCGCGTCGAGCGGACCGCCGTCCCCCCGCAGCCTCCGTCGCGCCTCGCCTTGTGGAAGGCGGCGTTGGTCCTTTGGCGTGAACGCCCGTGGCTCGGCATCGGCCCCGACAACTTTCGACGGAGCTATCAGGCCGTGCTCTCCCCGGCGCCGACCGGCCAGCCCTACACTGACACGCGCATCCACGCCAACAGCCTCTTTTTCGAGACACTCGCGGACCTCGGCCTCGCGGGGATGGCAGCGCTCGCGTTGATCGGGTGGGCGCTCCTCTGCTCGGTTCAACGGCATGCCGCGAACGGGCGGCTCGCCTTGCTAGGCACCGCCATCGCCGCGGGCGCGTTCTTCCTGCACGGCACGCTCGACTACTTCTTCGAGTTCACGCCACTTTTGGGGCTGTTCTGGCTGCTCCTCGGGCTGACCGCCGCCGGCGACCAACCGGCCCCACCATTCGGAGGACCGCTAGTGAGGCCGCCGTCAGTGCGACCTCACTGAGCACGGTGGCCCAGGCGGCCCCCGGGCCAGACCCCCGCGGAATGAGAGCTGCGTCGAGCGCCACGTTCGCCGCGAGCATCATTGCCGCGAGCCAGGTGGTGGCCCGCCCCAGGTCGCGGGCCAGCAAAAAGTGAGTCAGTCCAAAGTTCAGGTAGAGCAGAGGGAGCCCGAGCGCGAGAATGCGCATCGAGGCGACGGCCCGGCCAAAGCCGGCGCCGAAGAGCAAGCTCACGAGCGGCCTTGCACCCAGAAAACCAACCGCCCCGACGGCCACGCCAAGACCGATCAACGAGACCGCCAGTAGGCGCTCGAGCCTGCGTTGCGCACGCGCATCGGTGTGGGCGCGCGCCAGCTTTGGAAACGCGATCGAGAGCACGATGGACGGCAGAATCATGCACCCTTCGAAGAGCTTGAACGCCGCGCCGTACGCCCCGAGCTCGGCGTCACCAGCGAGGAAGCGCAAGAAAAATGTGTCGACCTTGAAATAGAGGAGCGACAGCAGGCCGGCGATCCAGATAGGCCACGACTGGCTCAGCGCGACGCCGGCGAGCTCCCGTGCGCGAGCCCTCGTCGTCCGCTTTACCAGGCCGGAGAGCGGGTGAAACCGCAGCAGCGTGGCGAGGCCGTAAAGGCAGCCCGCCAGGCTCGCCGCGACCAGCGCCGCGCAGAGGCTCACGAGCGAGCGACCCGCGACGAGCGCCACGAGACCAGCCATCGCCGTAGCGAGGGCTCGGCAGCCGTTCAGCGCCGCCTCCTCGGCAAAGCGCTCGTATCCTCGAAGGATCGCCGAGACGTGATCGACAAACGCGTTGGCGAGCGCGGCCACGCCAAGGAGCGCGACGGCGGCGCGCGTTTCGCCCTTGACGGCGAGGATCGCGATCCCTCCCACCACGACCGCATACGGAATGGCAGCGAGCGCGCGGACGGACGCCCCCAGGAGCACGATTGCGTCGCCATCGCCCCGGTCGCGCGCGAGCGCGCGTGTGGTCCACACGCCAAGACCGATATCCGTCCCGAGCGCGAGCAGCGACGTCAGTGCGGACGCGAAGACGAAGCGGCCGAACGCCGCCTGGCCGAGCACTGGAGCCGAGGCGAGGACTACGACGAGCCGGCAGACGCGCTCCAGCCCCAGCGAGAGGGTCTTGAGCGAAAGGTTTGCAATCGCGTCGCGCAGCTCCCGCCCGGGCGACATGGCGCCTCAGCGTCGGAACGAGCGAGCCGTGTCGGCGAGCACCGCCGAGACGGTTCGCATCAAGATACGACCGTCCAGCGCGAAGCTCCATTCTCGCAGGTATTGGAGATCGAATCGAAGGCGCTCGGCCATCGACACGTCGCCACGAAGACCGTTGACCTGAGCCCACCCCGTAATGCCAGGGCGCATCGCGTGGCGCATGCCATAGCCAGGCAGAGCCTCGCCGAAGCGGGCGACGCGCTCGGGTACCTCGGGCCTCGGACCAATGAGGCTCATGTCGCCCTTCAGCACGTTCCACAATTGCGGCAGCTCATCGAGGCCCAGTGGCCGCAGCAGACGACCGACGCGGGTCACGCGGCCGGCGGCATCCATCGTTCGCAGCTTCACGAGCGTGAACGGTCGTCGCTCGCGGCCCGCTCGACGCTGGTAAAATAGCGCCGGTCCGCGCGAGTCGATTCGTATGGTCACGCCGAGCGCGGCGACCAGCGGCGCGGCCAGGACGAGACCCGAGGCAGCGAGCGTGACGTCCACCAGCCGCTTGATCGCGCGGCCCGCTGGAGAAATGGTCGCGACGGGCCCCTCGGCCGGCTCCGATTCCGGTGACGGGCCCGGACTGCTCGTGCGGCACCTCGCGAGATCGGCCGAGAGGCCGTTGCGAGGGCGACCGCGGGACTGGCCCGAGGGCGCACGACCTCGGAGAGCATGCGCCTCTTGCACCGCGTCCGCGAATCGCCGCTCGAAGCTTGCCCCGTCGAAGCGCCTCGCGCTCTTCTGAAGCGTGGACGGATCGAACGCCCCAGCCATCGAGTGAAAGCGATCGAGTGCGGCGCGAACGGCTTCTACGGTCGCTGCCTCGATGAGCAGACCCGTCTCTCCGTCGCGAACGATGTCGAGCGCTCCACCTTCAGCGCACGCGAGCACGGGCCTTCCGGCGGCCAGCGCCTCGACCATGACCATTCCAAAGTCGTCGACGCCCGTGTGCAGCAGGGCTCGGCAGCTCGCGTACAACGACGCCAGCTCCGTCTCTTCGACCCGTGGCAGAAGGGTCACGTTGGGACCCGCCAGGCTAGCGAGGCGGGTCCTCTCCGGGCCGTCGCCCACCACCACGAGGCGCTCGCTCCGTCCACGAAAAGCGCGCAGCGCAAGGTCGACGCGCTTGTTCGGCACGAGCGCCGACACGAGAAGAAATGGCGCCCGTTCGTCGAGGCGGGGGGCATGCGCGGCGGCGCGCTCGAAGCGACCGGTCTCGATGGGCGGCTCGATCACCTGCGCGTCCCGCCGGTAGTAGCGGCGGATGCGATCGCGCGTGTAGGTGCTATTCGCAATGAGGACGTCGGGGCGCGCCGCCGCAGCCGTCTCCCAGCGACGCAGATAGTGCGCGGCGCCGCGAAAGACCGCCCGACCGACGCGATGGCCAGGCACGCTCGCCTCGTAGATGGGTTGGCCCTCACGGACGTAGCGAAGCGTCGAATGCACGTAGGCCACGTGCAGCGCGCTCGCAGGCGCAATCGCGCCGATGGCCACGCAATGGCTGCTCGAGACGACCAAGCCGTAGCCCCCGAGCTTGAAAGACTCCACGGCGAGCGGGAAAAACGGCAAGAGCCCGCGGAAACGACCGCTGACGAAGGGCGCGCGCGCCACGTAGTCGATGGCCGACGTGGTGGCGGGCCGGCGCGCGAGCGCGGGCGACAACTGCGCCGGGTCCAAGGTGAGCGTGAACAGGTCGGCCTGCGGAAAGACTTTACACAAAACCTCGAGGACCCTCTCGCCGCCTCGCATCGACGTAAGCCAATCGTGAACAATCGCCACACGGTCCGACATAAGTCACCGGACCCTAACACGCCGAGTGTTTCCGACAGGGCCAGCGCTCGCAAGAAAGGCCCGTCGTCCAATCTCGGCGGAGAGTGTCACTCCGGAGCGAATTGGCGATTTTCGTAACCGGCAACGAGGTGTTTCCGCACTGAGAGGTGTTTCCGCACTGAGCGGGCAACCGGCGCGCGGCCTGGCCGACAGAGAGGCATGACCCAGGGAATCAGGCCGTGGACGCCAAGCGCGTCTTGGGCACCTTCATCCAGCCCGAGCACTCCTGCTGCGCCGACCGGGCTCGCGCACGACACTGCTACCTCGCACTGGGCGAATCTCGCCTCGGGGCCGCCGGTGTTGGGCGGCCTATCGTCCAAGGGGACCGGTCGCGTCGACGCTCCGCACGACGCGCGCGCCGCCCTCGTCCAGCAGCGACTCGATGCGTTTCGAAGCTCGATGACGGCCACGTACCACGGCCGCGACATGGGCGACGACGTTTACTGGGACGCCGGGGGCACGCGCGTGGCCGCGCCGTTCGCGATGTCGAAGCACTACGCGACCCAAGAATCGAGCATGAAAAAGCTGGAGCGCGTCGTCGCGAAGGCGGCAGTCAGGGCGCACCTTTCGCTCGCAACGGTCGTGAACCGAATCCAGAAAGGCCGTGGCTCTCCCCACGAGATTCGAGTGTTGACCCAGGCGCTCATCGACACGGTCGGCGAGCCAGCGGGGGGCCGGCCTTGGAGGCCACAAGCCATTCGCCAGTTGATGTTCGACTGTGGAATTGGAATCGACTGCGCGGGCTACACGCAACAGGCGTACCTCGCGGCCACGGGGCTCACTCGGCCGCAGGCGGGCTTCCGCGACGTCATGAACGAAGCGCTGTTCGGCCTGGACCAGCGCGGCTTTCGGCGCGTCGCCTCGCTGCAAGACGTTCGGCCGGGAGACATCGTGTCGATGACTTCGCGCTCCACGGGGGAGGTCGGCCACCGAGCGATCGTTTACGAACAGCGCCTCGCAACAGCTTCGGACACGCGATCGCTTCTAGCGCTCGGAAGCGGGGCGCAGGCCTTTGCGGTGGGCGGCCCCATCCGTGTTCTCGAGCTCGACTCGTCCTGGGGATGCGGCGGGCACGCCAGTCTCGGCGGCGTGAAGCGGCAGACGTTCTGGTACAACGAATCCGCGGCCCAATGGGCGTGGCTCGAGGAGCGGGCGCCCTCCAACGAGCCAGTGAACGCGCAGAAGCTCGATGTCTCGCCTCGGTTGTACGATCACCTTCTCGACGGCTTTTACCGTGGCCCGGAGCGCTGACGTGCGCCGGTTTGGTTCGAATCCTGCTTCTCTCGGCGCTGGCAGCGTTCGCGCGCGACGTGGGCGCCGACGGGGCCGTCGGCTTACCGATTGACGTAGCTCTCGGCGAGCACGCATCGCTCGCGACGACGCGCTTGAGCGTCGCGACCTCACTCGACGTCATGCCCGGCGAGCCACCCAATGCGCGCAGTCTCCGAGGCACGATCTTTCTTGCCTGGTCGCTAGAGGGCGTGGGCGTCGCCGTGACGGAGTGGGACTTGGCGGCGGGACGTGCCCTGCGCCAAACAGGACTCGGTCTCCCCCGCGGTGACGTCGCCGGAGCCCGCGTCGGCGACGAGCTTCACGTGGTCGCTGCGGTGGCTGGCGGCGAGGCCTCTTGGATCGTGCTCGACGCGCGGCGGCTCAAAGTCATTCGCCGCGTTCGTCTCGGTCCAGCCGGGGCCGTGCGAGTAGCCACCGATGGCGCGCTGACTCTCATCGCCCTCGACGAGTACCCGTCGTGGACGGTCTCCACATTCGACCGAAGCGGTCACGTGCTGGGCTCGTGGCGACCCCGAGAACCGATGGCCGAGCATGGTCCGCAAACCGCCGTTCTCAACGGGCGTGCCTACGTCCTCGACGACGACGGCACGGGGTCGGCGATCGTGGAGCTGTCCCGGGAGGCGACGCCGGTCGGGCGCGTGACGTTGAGCGCCGCGCCGGTCGCCGCAACGATACGCTCCGAGGCAGGGCGGCTCTTCGTCGCGCTCGAGAGCGAGCTCCTCGAGCTTTCACCCGATATGCGGGTGCTCGAGCGGCGGAGGGCCGACGCGCCGATTGGCATGTTCGACCTCGCGCCCAACGGGCGATTGCTTGGCGAGTGCGGAGAGCTTTTCTCGAGGGACCTTCGCCGCCAGGCGGGGATGCACGCGCTGGCGTCGTGCCAGTCCGTCCTTTGGTCGGGTGATACGCCCGTCGCCGTCTCGACGTACATGGAGCCGAGCCACGAAGTGCAGATCAACTGGCTGGAACCGCGATCGCTCGCCGCGCCATGACGGGAGCGGGACCCCTCGCCCCGAAAAGGGTCCCCGAACGGTCGAAGTAACGCAAGAGTTCGGTGCGCGCGCATACCTACATCGGAGTGGCTTCGGCCCGTCACGCCCACCGAGACGCGAGCGTGGCGCGTGCGTACGATTCATCGAAGTGAGTAGCCCCTATGCCGACGAAGGTTTTTTCCGTGCGCTCTTGTCCAAGGCCGTCGCGGGCAACGCCAGCGACGTTCACATCAAGGCCGGCCAGCCACCCGGGGCGCGCATCCGTGGGGACATGGTCTATTTTCGCACCGAGAAGATTACCCCCGAAGACACGCTGACGCTCGCGAGGCTAGTCATCACCAATCCGCAGGTGCTGGCGCAGCTCGATCAACTGAAGGAGTACGACGCCGCGTACTCCGCCCCCAACATCGGCCGCTTTCGCGTGAACGTCTACAGGCAACGCGGCAGCCTCGCCATTGTCATGCGCTTCATCCCGTACGACATCCCCGAGCTCGATTCGCTCGGCCTGCCGATGCCAGTCACCCGCGAGCTCAGCGGAAAAGAGAACGGTATGGTGCTCGTCGTGGGCGCTGCGGGGAGCGGCAAGAGCACTTCGGTCGCCAGTATGCTGGCCGAGCTGAACTCGACGCGGGCGCTTCACATCGTCACGGTCGAAGACCCCATCGAATTTCTCCATCGCGACAAGCTTTCGAGCGTCAGTCAGCGCGAGGTAGGCCTCGACACGGCGAGCTTTGCGTCCGCGTTGCGCGCGGCGCTTCGCCAGGATCCCGACGTCATCTTCGTCGGAGAAATCCGTGATGAAGAGACGATGGAAATCGCCCTCCGCGCGGCGGAGACAGGGCATCTCGTGCTGGCGACGCTGCACACGAGCGACGCGATGCGGACCGTCAATCGAATGCTCGCCATTCTGCGTGGCGATCCGGCCGACAATCGAGCGCGCATCGCGAGCTGCCTCCAGGGTGTGATCGCCCAGCGGCTCGTTCCGAGAGCGGGCGGCAGCGGCGTCGCGCTGGCCGCGGAGGTCCTCGTCGCCTCGCACTCCGTCAAAGAGAGCATTCGCCGCCCCGAGACGAATCCCTCTCTCAAATCCCTGATGGAAAAGGGAGCCCACCCCTACGGAATGCAAACATTCGCCATGGCTTTCGCCCGTCTCGTGCAAGACGGGATCATCGATCCTCCAGAGGACGACGGCTCGGTCCTCTGAGGCGACGCTGGAGCGAGTCGCCTTCGAGCGGGCCGGCTACGGGCAGCGCCTCGGGTAGTAACTGAAGATCGCTTGGGTCGGAGGCAAACTCCGAAAATAGACGTAGCTGGCGTCCTCGTCCGCGCTGGCCACCGTCGGCGAAGCGATGAGCTTCGTCCCGTCCCACACCGTCGTGCCGTTCAGCTGAATCACTCGGGTTTGGCCGAATTTCGGGATGCCGACGACACCGACCGAGGCCGCATGAGCCGACGAGTCGAGTTGAAGCGTGAAATCGCCACAGGCGGGATGGTCGTAGGACACGCGCACGACCTTGCCCGGTGCCATGGTGAGCGAGCCCTCCACGTGCGTCAGGTCACCGGCGTGCGGAACGACGTGGTACGTCTGGCCGGCGGCGGAGTCGGGGGCAACGCCGAGCGCCCATTCCGTCAGCGCGAAGGTCGGTCCGGTGGACCATCCATGGGCGGCGCTCATGTACGAGCCGCCGTAGCCGAACGTGCCGTCGTCGAGATAACCCTCCCAAAACGTGCTCCCGGTACCGATTGCGGCGTTGAGCATGTAGCCCCACTCGAGGCGTATCAAATCGAGGGCGAGCTGGTCGTCACCCGCGACGAATCGTGCGACCACTTCCATCGACCCAGGAAAAGGCGAGATCGTGGCGCGCGTTGGATCGGCCTCGGGCGTGTGAGCGCCGTGCGCGTTCCAGTTTTTGTGAAGGGCCGTGGTGATGCCTTGAGCCTTGGCGCTCGTATCGACGAGGCCGAACCAGATCGCGAGCGAGTTACCGTCTTGCGGATACAGCGTGCTCGTCGGATTGTCTCGATAGGCGCCAGCCGTCGCATCCCACAGTAGCGTGTTGGCGGCCGTCTTCAGGGCGGCCGCTTGCGTTTTGTAAGTGGCCCCGAGAGCGGCATCGCCCTCGACGACGGCCATGTCGGCCGACGACGAGAGGACGCGATAAAGAATGGCGTTCGCGGCGATGTTCTCGCCCCCCTGCCCGAGCCGACCCCAGTCTTTCACGAGGCTGACCTGAAAAAGGCCGTCGCTCGCGATCTTCCCCGTGCTGAAGGCGAGTCCCTTCTTGTGCGCCGCCCAATTGCGGTCGAGCCAAACCTTGTCACCAGAATAGAGATAGTAGTTGCAGGCGCCGATCAGGGTCCAGAGATGGTACGTATCAGAGGTCGTGTGGCCGTTCTGGCCGTTCAGCGGCGGCCCAGACCGGGGAAACTCGCCCGTGGCCGCGTCTTGCCCAGCAAAGAGCGTGTCGAGCGAATTCTTGATCGTGAGCAAATCGCCGGTCGACACGTAGGCGGTCGGTAGGGCAATGCCCAGATCGCCCGGCCATACGGTTCGATCGCGCTTGGCTCCGTCGACGAGCACGGTGTTGCCGAGACCAACAGTCGCGCCATTGTCCCAGTTGGTTCCCGGTGCCGGATACGGGAACGCTCGGCCCTGCTTCGGGTCGATCGTATTCATTTGGACGGTGTATGCGCCGGCATACCAGATACGGTTCAGCAGATCGTCGTTCGAGTAAAAGTGATTCAGGTATTGATTGGGGGCAGGCATCGTCGGCGCCGCTGAAAATTGGAGCGAAACGCCGGAGAGGTCGACCCAGCCTGCCGTGTTCAGGTACACGCTCAAGTAGCGAAACCCGCCGCGCAGTTTGTTCGCGGGCATGACGTACGTGCCGGCCGGAACCACGGTGACGGAGAGCGCGCCGTCGACGCTGGTCGGCGGGCCGATCGACTGGTCGCTCGCCGGACCGATGTACTGCGGCGACTCTGTGAATGCGA
This sequence comes from uncultured delta proteobacterium, assembly GCA_963787925.1. GTDB lineage: Bacteria > Myxococcota_A > Polyangia > Polyangiales > Polyangiaceae > Palsa-1150. The sequence goes on along the minus strand of CAWBEN010000005.1, from coordinate 277,587 downwards.
GGGCAAGCGTCTGCGCGGCGTCGCTCGCCGCCCCGAATTTGAGCGAGACGATTCCGGCCACTTCGCGCCCAAAATCGAACGTGATGCCGCTGCTGGCACCGGTCAAGCGGGCCGCCTGTCCTGTAGCGAGGCCGGCGTCGGCGCCGCTGACGTTACCGTGAATGATCGTCTTGGCGGGCGCGAGTGTTCGCACCGAAGGCGCGTAGTTGTACGTCAGCCATGGCATCGACGCCGCCGCGTCGGAAAGCGCCGGCGTGCCACCGTCGGCGGCAGGCCCCGTCGTCGCATCTGGGGCGAGCCCGTCGGCATCTCCCGTCGATGAGGGCGCTGCCGTGCCGCTCTCCGACGGGATCGGAACATCGCCGTCGCTCGTCGGGGCGGTCGCAGGGCTCCCATCGGGAACGGCCGGCGCGCCGCCTTCGGATGCCGCGGGCACCGGCGTCGCGTTGCCGGAGCAAGCGACAACGCAGGCCAGCGCTCCGAACGCGACAGAGTTCCTCATTGGAGCCAACGAGTGGCACTTCTTCCATGTCGAGTCAAGGAGTTGGCACGAGCCCCGCCATTGACGCAAGACGACGCCATGCACGATTGCAATCCTCTCGACCCAATTCAATTTTCTGGTCATGCCGAAGGGGGTCCCGACAGCGGCGGCAAGGATGCTCGCGATGCTCGCGCGAGCGTTCCTTCGAGCGTAGAGTCCCCAAGCCGTGTGCATCGTGATTGTGTTTGCGCGAGTTGCCCGCGGTGCCTCGCGTTGCGCATGTTGCCGCGAGGGCGCCCGCTTGAGCTATCGCCGTTAGGAGCCTTCGCATGAAAAGGACGTCAGTCGGTGCCTTGGTCGCTCTGCTTCTCGTCGGGTGCAGCGCGAGTGGGACAACCTCCGTGCCCGATGCGTCGACGGCTTCGAGTGGTGCCTCCAGCGGCGGGACAGGGGCGCCGGCAACCGGCGACGACTCGGCCGTCACGGCACCGGAGACCGGACTGCCCACGCCGTCGACCGGTGACGCGAGCTTTCCGTCGAGTGGCTCGAGTGGCTCGAGTGGCTCGAGTGGCGCCCCGGACGGGGGCACCATCGTCGTTTCTCCGAGCGAGGCAGGTCTCGCAGGAGACTCGTCGACTTCCGCCCCGGACACGGGGATCGTCTACCCTCCGGCAAGCGACGCCGGCGTCGGCTGGGGGGCCGTTCCCGGGATTCTCGCACGCATCGTTCCCCCCACCTTTCCCAATCGAGACTGCGTCGTCACGGACGCGAAGTACGGCGGAGTCGGCGATGGGGCCACGGACAACACGACGGCCTTCATGGCCGCGATCGCCGACTGCACCACCGGGGGCGGGCGGGTCGTCGCGCCGGCGCCAGGCACGTATTTCACTGGGCCCATCGAGCTGAAGAGCAACGTCAATCTGTACGTACCGACGGGCGCCACGATCAAGTTCACGTCGGATCCTACGAAGTACCTACCCGTCGTCGAGGTGTCGTTCGAAGGCAGTCGACTCTACAATTACAAGCCGCTCATCTCGGCCCACGACGTGACCAACATTGCGATCACCGGCGGCGGAACGCTCGATGGCAACGCCACGATGAACGATTGGTACAGCTGGACTGCTCTCTCTGCCGCCGACTCGCTGAAGCTACGCACTGAAAACGCGAACGGCACTCCCGTGAGCATGAGGCAGTATGGTTCAGGCCATTTCTTGAGGCCGTCGCTCATCGAGTTCATGCGCTGCACGAACGTCTTGCTCGACGGGTTCACTGCAAAGAACTCCCCCTTCTGGACCATTCATCCGGTGATGAGCAAGAATGTCACCGGTCACAACGTGACGAGCATCGGATTCGTCGGCAACACCGACGGCTTCGATCCCGAATCGTGCGTCGACGTTCACCTCGACGGACTCTCCATCATGGTCGGCGACGATCCGATTGCGATCAAAGCGGGCCGGGACTTGGACGGTCGAACGCCGAGTCTCTACACCCCTACAGAGAACGTCGTGATCGAAAACTGCACCTTCGCGTCCAACAACCCCACGCACGGCGCGTCCATCGCGATCGGCAGCGAGATGTCCGCGGGCGTTCGAAACGTTTACGCGCAGAACATCACGTTCCACGACGTTCCCGGCATCCTTGCGCAGGCCATTTACCTGAAGGCCTCGATCTATCGGGGCGGGTACATCGAGGATTTCTACGCCCGGCAGCTGCACGTCGACGCGATCTCCACGTTCTTCTTTCTAAACGGCCAATACAGCGGGGGTTCGGGCGGGAACGCCGCGATTCCGCCCAATCAGCCTGTGATATTCACGAAATTCAACAACATCAACGTCGACGGCGCTACGGTGAAGTCGGTAACCAGCGAAGCGTTCCGAATCGACGGCCCCGACACCTCGACGCCCGCGACCAACATCAATATCAGCAACGTCACCGTCAATCAGGGAACGCCTCTGCGAACAGGGGCCGCCCACTACAAGAATCTGACGATGACGAACGTCACCGTGGGCGGGACGGCGCTCAACCCGCCCGCCACCGTGCCGTGACTTTCAAATCGACGCGGCCCCACCGAGCACCCGCTCGACGGCGGTCAGAACGGCTTCGAAGACGAAAGGCTTGCGTAGGAAGGCGACGTACCCGCTACACCGTCCGCGCACGCTGGCCTCGGGCATCGAGCTCATCATGATCACCGGAACGCCGCTGAGCCGCGGATCGGAGCGCATCGCGAGGAGGACTCCGGGGCCATCGAGCAGCGGCATCATGTAATCGAGGAGAACGAGGTCAGGCGGGTGGTCCGTCATGATCTCCAGTCCGCGGACACCGTTCGTCGCCGTCAACGTGCGGAAGCCCACGTCCGAGAGCGTGGCGGCCAATACGTCGGTAAGCCCGAATTCATCGTCGACGATGACGATCGTCTTCATTCCCGCTTTCTCGATTCTCCCCTTCTGCGGGCTGGCTTCTTCTTCTTTCCTTTCGTCGTCGTCGGCTTCCCTGCTTCGCCGCGGTGTCTTCGGTTCGAGACGTTGTGTGCGACGCCAGTCAAAACGGCCTCTTCGTCTTCGAAACCGCCGCGGACGTCGAGGCCTCGGCCGTTGATGACGAACTCCCGAAGCCGCGAATCGAAATTGGAGTCGCGCAATTTCAGGATGGAGACCACCCTGCGGACGGTGCCCTCGGCCTCCACGAAGCGGAACAGGATCAGGTTTTCGAGCAACGGCGAGACGCCACGCATCGGCGCGTCGATGTGGGATGCAAAAATTTCGTGCAGCTCGGCAGAGTACACGGTCGTTACACCCCTCACGTGGAGCCCCCTCACGAGCGCTGCGAGAAAGTGTGGCACGCGCTCCGGGTAAGCCGAGGCCTGCTGCAGCGCATTGAAGCCGTCGAGGAAGAGCCGCTTCGCCCCGAGCCGATCGACCCGCTCGAGGATGCTACCGCCAATCGCGTCGAGCGTGCCTTCGATGGGCGAACGCCATACCAGCTCGACGTGCCCTTGCTCACATCGCGCTGCGAGATCGAGCCCGACCGATTGGGCTTTGCCGATGGCGCGCTTCGGCGTCTCGTAGAACGAGAAAAGAAGCCCCTTCTCGTCCGCGGTCGAGGCCGACAGGAAGTGGTACCCGAGGGTCGACTTGCCGACGCCGGTAGGTCCCAGAATCATCGTGCTCGTTCCACGACAGAGGCCCCCGCCGAGCATCGTGTCGAGGCGCGGGATGCCGAGGACGAGTCGCTCTGGTCCGCACGCGTCCCCGATCTCGGCGGGGAACGATTCTAGTCGCGGATAGACCCGGATGCCGTCGTCCGTAATCCCGAAGGTGTGGACGCCGCGCAGATAGCCGCTGCCGCGAAACTTCTGTACGCGAATCTCGCGCTCCGAGCGGACACCGAACACGTGGTCGTCCAGACGGACGAGACCGTCGACCATCGTGTGCACGGGCTGCACGGCACCTGCGTCGCGCGGCGCGCCACTCGACAGCAGGAAGAACGAGCATGAAGCGAGGCCGGCGTGGATCTGCAACTCGTGCACGAACTTCTTGAACTCGCGCTCCGTCGCCGCGGACTCGGTGACGGCCGCAAAGCCGTCGAGGACGACGAGGCTCGCGTGCTGCGCTCGCAGCTGTTTGCGCACGAGCTCGAGGAGTGCCTTCAGCCCACCGTCTTCGAGAGCCGAAAAACCGCTCAGGTACGTGAGCTGATCGGGGATTGCTCCGGCATCGAAGAAACTGAGGTCCTGAAGATGCTGAAGGAGGCGGGCATGTGACTCCGCGAGGAGTGTGACGTAGAGGACACGCCTCCCCTGGCTCGCGACGTGAAAGCATATCTGGTTGGCGAAGATCGTCTTTCCCGCGCCAGGAACGCCCTCGACGATGTAAACGCCGCCCACGAAAAAGCCGCCGCCGAGAACCGCGTCGAGACCGGGGATACCGCTCGTGAACCGCACCAGCCGCCGGGAGGATTCGCTTGAGTTCATCGTTGTGGCGCACTTATCCCTCTCGGGAGCGCCGCCGTGAAGACAGAACCTACGCCGGCCTGGCTCTCCACCGCGATTTCGCCACCGTGAGCCACGACGAGCTGGCGAGTAATCCACAGCCCGAGGCCAAAGCCAGGGCGGTCACGCCGGGTGACTGCGCGCTCGAAGCGCTCGAAGATTCGCTTGCGGTCGCTCTCCTCGATGCCGATGCCCTGGTCGCGTACCGAGAGCGTCGCCCGCGTGCCGTCGCTCGCCACCGAGACGTCGACGGGTCGCCCTGCCCCGTACTTGATGGCATTCGACAGCAGGTTCATCACGATCTGCTCGACGGCAGCGCGATCCCACGAGCCGATCACCTCGGCATCGAGCGCTAGGCGGAGCTCGCATCCGGAGGCCTCGGCCTCCCCCGCCATCTCGCGAGCGGTGTCCTTCACGACTTCGGCGAGGTCCAGGGGCTCGTGGTTCAGCTGGGGACGTCCAGTCGTCAAGCGCGAGACGTCGAGCAGCGTCGTGGCGCGGCGCACGAAATTTCGCGCCTGCTTTTCGAGCGCGTCGAGTCGGAGTCCGACCCATTCCGGCAGGTCGCCCTCGCGCCGGCCACGAAACACCATGTGGGTGACGTTTACGACGACGGCCCCCATGGGGTTTCGTAGCTCGTGCCCTGCGACCGCGATCATCTCGTCTCTCGCCGCGACGGCCTCTTTCAGCTCGCCAATCGTGCGAAGGGCCTCCCGGTACTCGCGGCGGACTCGCCGCAGCTCGCGCCGGATCGCGCGCGCATCATCGACGCGGGGCGGCAACGCCTCCGGGTCCCTGCTCGCCGCCCGACCCCGCCGCGTGCCCTCGCGCAAGGACAACGCCGACACACCGGGGCGCGATGCCACAGCGTTCGGTTGGACAACGGCGAAAACCTCGTCGTTTGGATCGGGGGGCGTCACCGGCGGCGCGCGCTGCACGGCCCATTCCGAGACGCTCCTCGCCCGCGACTCACAGATCGATCCTAGTCCCGAGCTCGACGACCCGCTCCGCCGGCAACCCGAAATGGTCGACTGCGCTCCTCGCGTTGCGCGCGAGAAAAGCAAAGAGTCTCTCTGGAACGACCCCCATCTTTCCTCCGCGCCCAGCCGTGACGGTCTCGCGAGCCACATAGTAAGTGGCCTCGTCGAGCCGGATACCGGGACACTCCGCCCGGAGCGGTTGGCTGTTCTCGAACGCCCGCCGGAGCGCGGACGGAACGTCGGGGTTCTCCATGTAACCGAAGCGGAGAGTTATCCCGATGAAGCCATGTCCGAGCACTTGGATTTGACTTCGCTCCGCCTCGTCTACCTGGGGGGAGTGTTCGACGACCAGCGTCAGCAGAACGACGCGCTCGGTACACGCTCGCAGCAGCTCGACCTGCATTCGCAGCACAGGAGGGATCCGCCGCGTGGGCGACAGGTAAATGGATGCGCCCGGGACGCGTGTCATGGCCTTCGTCGCCGGCTGCTCGAGAAATTCGGGCAGTTCGAGGCTGCGCAGCTCCACGCGCTCTTTCAACAGTTGGCGACCCCTGTGCCAGTCCAACATGACGACGAAGAACAGCGCGCCCACCAGGATGGGGACGTACCCTCCATCGACGAACTTGAGCGCGTTGGCGCCCAAGAAGGGCAGATCGAACGACAAAAACAACAAGAGGAGCGGCACTGAACGAATGGCAGGCCACTTCCAAGTCTTCCTGGTCACCTCGAAGAAGACGAGAGAAGTGACGGCCATCGTGCCGCTCACGGCGATGCCGTAGGCGGAAGCAAGCCGCGAGGAGGCGCGGAATCCGAGCACGAGGGCAACGCACGCGATCATGAGGCCCCAGTTCACGAGCGGGACGTAAATCTGACCCTCGGCCTCGGACGACGTGTGCTTGACGGTGACCCGCGGGAAATAGCCAAGCTGCACAGCCTGATGGGTGAGCGAGAACACTCCGCTTATCAGCGCCTGCGACGCGACTGTCGTTGCGGCCGCCGCGAGCGCGACGAGCGCGAACGTGGCCGGTCCCCTCGGCACCATCGCGAAGAAAGGGTTGGTCAGCGCGCTGGGCTCCCGGAGCACCAGGGCGCCCTGGCCCAGATAAGACAGCGCCAGCGCAGGAAATACGAGCGCGAACCATGAGGCGCGGATCGGGCGCGCACCGAAGTGCCCCATGTCCGCGTAAAGGGCTTCCCCCCCGGTGATGGCAAGCACCACGACGCCGAGAATGCCCAGCCCACGTACGCCGTGCCGCACGAAATAGCGTGCGGCCCAGACCGGTGAAATGGCGCCCAAGGCTTCCGGCGTCTTGAGCAACTCCTTCAATCCGAGCGACGCGATGGTCACAAACCAGACGACCATGAGCGGGCCAAAAAGCCGGCCGACGCTGGTGGTCCCGCGACGCTGCAGCGCGAACAGCCCAAACAGCACCGCACAAGTCAACGGCACCACGAACGGCTGGAGACCAGGAGCCGCCAGCTTCAGGCCTTCGAGCGCGCTCAGCACCGAAATGGCGGGCGTTATCATTCCATCGCCGAAGAGCAGCGCGGCACCGGCGATGACGAGGGTCGCAGTGATCCCGCCTGAGGACGCGGCCCGCCGAGGCAAGAGGGCGAGCAGCGCAAGAATGCCTCCTTCGCCATGGTTGTCGGCCCGCATGACGAAGCTGACGTACTTGATCGAGACGGCAAAAATCAGCGCCCACAAGATGAGCGAGATCACCCCCAACACATCGGGGCGCTCGACCGGGTGGCTCCCGCTCGTCTGCGCCGCCACCTGCAGCGTGTAGAGCGGACTCGTCCCGATGTCCCCGAACACCACGCCCACCGCCCCGAGCGCCGTTACGAGGAAGGGCGCTCGGTGCAACACGCGGGCGTGCCCGCCGCTCGACGGACGAAGCTCCATACGGGCAATGGTAAGCAGGCGCGCGGGAGGCAGTTGGACTCGAGCGCGTTCTTGCGCGAGCCGCGCCTGCCGGGCGGCCTCAGACGCTGTAGCGCGGACGTGTCAGCGCGTGGGCAAGGACGACCAGCACGATCCCGCCGATCACCGACCAAACGATAGGAAAAGGGCGACCCGCCACGGCAATGACGACGAGCTCGGGAAGGTGGAGCATGCGCGCCAGCCAAGTGCCGACGAACGCGCCCAAGAAACCGAGCAGAATCGACAAAACGAAGCCACCGCCCGTGCCACCCGCCATTGCCCGGGCAATGGCGCCGCAGATTCCGGCGATCACCAGGTAAACCACGAATTCAACGACGGTCATGGCGGTCTCCTGAACTTCTGCCTCCTACGACAGATGCAACCTAAGCCGTACCCATCGATGATGCAACGCTCGTTCCCGGACGCCGCTAGGGCCCGAGGTGCGGTCACGCCTGCGCGCTCCGAGACGCCCGCGAAGCGCCTTTGAGGTTCTTCGAAACGTCGGCCGAGGTCTTCGAAAAACCCTTCGGAACCGACGCGTCGAAGCCGGCAGCCTGAACCTGCGCAAAGCGCGCCTTCATCCGCTTGCCAAGGTCCTCGAGGTCCTCGTCCTCCAGCGCCTTCTCCACGGCTGGAAAGAGATCCTCCTCTTCCTCCTCGACGTGATGTTGAATGAGCTCCTTGCAAGCGGTGACGCGAGCCGAAAAAGACTCGTCCTCGGGATCGCACGCGAGCAAGCGCTTCAACCCCATTTCGGCGAGGGCGTGCTCTTCGTAGCTTTCGAGCACGAGCTTGGCGTCCACTTCTTTCACTGCGGGGTAGAAAATTTCCTGTTCGATGGCCATATGGGCCGCAAGGTCGTTGGCCAGCTCTTGAAGAAGCGGCCCGACCTCCGCGCGCTTGGCTTCCAACTTCTTGAAAATCGCTTCCACCTTGCGATGCTGTTTCTCGAGTAGCTCGGTAGCTTTCATGGCTGCGTCCTCTTGCCGTGACGTGAAGGTTGGACGGTTGGACGTCTTGCAATCGCCTCGCCAGACGGGCGTTGGCCAAAAAGCCGACGACCGCGCGGGGCTGGGTGCCGCGTCGTGCTCTCGGCGAGGCAGAATGGTTTCCGAGCTTCGGCGCGGGCAGAGGGCGCTCGGCGAGCGCTCCGTGCGTCATCGCGCAATGCGCGTGCTAAGCCCTCAGACGAGAGACTCCGGTCATCCAAGTGAAGCGCCGAGCACCACGTGAGTCACGAGCGGCTGCGGCGGTTTGGGTAGCGGTCGTTCTCGGCCTGAGCGCGTGCGGCGGGTTCGGGAAGCTCGTCAAAGTCGTCAGCCAAGGAGAAAAGCGCACGCTGCGCGAGCGCCCGGCGGGCGAGCCGCCCAACGATCCCTCCCGGCCTGCCCTTCTCGTCTTGGCGATCGACGGCTTGGGACGGGAGCTTCTGTACTCGATGCTCTCGGACGGCGAGCTCCCGGAGCTCGCTGCCCTGCTGGGCAAGGAAAGAGGCGCCTTTCCACACGCCTATTTTGCCCCCGATGTGTTGACGACGCTGCCGTCGACCACGGGCGTGGCGTGGGCCACTATTTTCACGGGTGCTACTCCAGCGATGGATTTTCGGGCAACGAATTCTTCGTGCGGGAGCGGCGAGAGTTTGCCGCTCCCATTCCGGTGAGTGTCGAAGCCAGCGCGCAAGCGCTCTCGGTGTTCACCGACGGCTACGCAAACCAACTGCTCGCGGCCCCGACGATTTACGAGACGATGCGCAAAGCGGATCCTCACGTGAAAATCTGGGTCTCCATGAGCCAGTTCTATCGTGGCGCCGACGAGCTGCTCATGACCCGACGCAGCGTGCTCGGCGCGGCGCTCACTGCTTTTCTGCAGGGTCATACCGAAAAGAATCTTCCGAGGAGCGTCTGGGCCGACCTCGACAAAGAGGATGTCGAGGTCGTCGTCGAGCGACTGGCCGAGGAGCCCGTGCCGGACGTGTTGACCCTCTACCTCTTTGGGACCGACGACTGGGCGCACATTTCGCCGGAGGGACCGGACGTCGCGCGGCGAAGCTACATGAGAGAGGTCATCGATCCCGCGATCGGCACGCTTCGGCAGAGGCTTCGCGAGAAAATGGCGCTCGGCAATCGGTACGTCGTGCTCACGAGCGACCACGGCCACACGGAGGTCGACAAGGACGACGCCCACGCTCTCTCGACGAAATCCGACGACAATCCACCAGCCGTCCTGCGCGGAGCAGGCTACCGCGTGCGCCCCTTCAAGGGTGACGTCAAGGCGTCGGACCCCTTCCAAAGCGTCCTCGCCTACCAGGGGGCCATCGCCTACGTCTATTTGGCCGACAGGTCATCTTGCCTGAAGGCCTCGGCGGTGTGCGACTGGACGCGGCCTCCCCGGTACGAAGCCGACGTCCTACCGGCCGCTGAAGCGTTCTATCGCAACAACGTCGACGGAGCGCTCGCGCCTAGCATGCGCGGCGCGCTCGATCTGGTCCTCGCGCGCCGGCCCGTGCCCGTCGCCGAGAACGATCTGCCCTTCGAGGTGTATGTCGGCGATGGAAAGACGGAGCCGGTCGAGGCGTACTTCAGAGAGCACCCCCACCCGACCTATTTGGCCGTCGAGCCACGATTGCGCGATCTCGCGGTGGGTCCGCACGGTGAACGGGCGGGCGACGTCCTTCTCCTAGCGCACAACGGCGATCGCAAGCTCCCACAGGACCGCTACTATTTTGCGACGCCGTATCATTCATGGCACGGCAGCCCTTCGCAGCAAGACTCGCGCATTCCGCTGGTCGTGGCTCATCCCGAGAAGAGCACCGCCGAGTTGGAGGCCACGGTCCGATTGTATTTGGGCCAAGAGCCGCGCGCCCAAGACATCGGCCGGCTCTTGGTGGGACTCAGGGAAGGCTTGTTGGGCGGCAAAAAAGGCGCCGCTCCAATGACGAGCCGAGACGGCGCCCGATAGCGTCTATTTGCCACGCGGTGTGCTGGGCAACGTCACACTAACGGTCGGGCGGGCCGGCCGCCGCCGGCTGCTCGTGATGACGCTGGGGCGGAGCCGTCCGGATATTGCGGCCCACGTTCTCCAAGTCTCCCCCTGGATCGAAGACGGCCGAACCGCTCGCCGTCGCGAAGGCGAGGCCAGGCGGGCCCTCGATCGTGTTTCGCTGGGCGTCCACCCAGACGCTCGGCGCGAAATAGCCCGTCCCGTCGAGCGCCCGGACGAACACCCACGGCGCGAGCTTCGCGCCCGGGGGCGTGGTGACCCACCGACCCAGCAGCCAGTACCAGCGGCCGCGGCGCAGGATCCACTCGCCGTCGACCCACGCGTTGGCTTGCGGAGGCCTGTTCGGGATGAGCTCGGCTCGGCCGGGTGGCGGCGACATGTCGACGAGGGTGAGCGCGCTCGTTGCTTGAGGCGCATACGGCGGGTGCGGAAGCGACCTGCTGCAGCCAGCGAGCTGAACGGCTAGGCCTAGGACGAGGAACGTTCGGCACACATTGTTCAAGGAAGCACGACCTGGACCCGACGATGCCCGACTTTCTTGAACTTCGCGCGACCCCATGGGGTCGTTTGACTACGAGCGTAGCGCTGTCTTGGATTGGCATGGCGACCCTCTCCTGCAGCAAGATCCCGCCCGGACGTTCGGCCGTCGATTCGGTCCGCGTCCTGCACGCCAAAGAGCTCAGCGGGAGCGACGTCGAGAACGGCCTCGGCACGGAGGCGTCGACGAAGTTTCTCTTTCTGTTCCAAGGCGTCGCCTATGACTACGCGGTTTACGACGAGGCGGTCCTTCAGCGCGACATGGCGCGCGTCGAGCGCTTTTACCAATCCAAGGGCTTCTTCGACGCGCACGCTCGCGTAGCCCACGTGTTTCAAGTCAAAAAAGACCATGTTCGCATCGAGATCGTGGTCGACGAAGGTCCGCCCACCGTCAATCGATACGTCACCGTCGTGGGACTGGGAGGCCTCCCCAAGAACATCGTGGACGTCGTCAACGCGACGGCAAAGCGTGAGGTTGGAGGAGAAAAAGGTCGCTTCGACGAGGACAAGTTCAAGAGCGCCGAGAGCGCCGTGAAGAAGGCGCTGACGGACCGCGGCTATGCGTACGCGACGGTCGAGTCCGATGCCGAGGTCGACGTCGGGGAGCACGTCGTCGACTACGGGTTCAAGGTGACACCCGGGGTGCCCGCGGTGTTCGGCCCCATCACGATAACGGGCCTCGATCCCGACGGAGGGGGGCCGCGAAAGCAGGAGATTCCGGAGGCGCCCCTGCGCCGGGCGATCGACATCAAGGAGGGGTCGCCGTATTCGACCGCCGAGATCGATTCCGCGACGCAGGCGTTGCTCGACCTCGAAGTGTTCAGCGCGGTCGACATCACCCCGACGCTCGCTACGCCCCCGCCAGGGGACCACGTGGTCCCGCTCACCGTTCGCGTGGAGCCGACGCGGCTGCGCCAGATAACGCTCGGAGGCGGGATCGAGCTCGACCAGATCAAGACCGACGTCCACGGTTTGGTCAAATGGGAGGACCACAATTTCGCCGGCGGATTGCGCGATTTCAACGTGACGTTGAAGCCGGGCGTCGTGCTCTATCCAATTCGTTTCGACAACTTCAAGGGGCCCGTCAAGCTGCTCCCCGAAGAGTGGCTCAAGGTGGAGCTGCGCCAGCCCGGCTTCATCGAGGCGCGCACGGCCGGGTTCACCCGGCCGGAGTTCAACGTCTTTCCGCTCCTCGTTCAGGTCCAGCGGCCGGCGGATGCGCCGGTCATCGGATACCGCGAGCTGAAATTGCCGGTCGGCGTCGACCGAACTTTCTTCAAAAGGCTGTACGTCGCCCTCGACTACACGTTTCAAATCGAAAGCCCGTTCGCGTACGTCCTCCAGTCGGACCCGGCGCTAGAGACCGTATTTCTGTCGTTTCCAGAGCTCGTCACGCGCCTCGATTTCCGGGACGACGCGATCCGGCCGCACGAAGGCATCCTGATCGGCAACACGCTCTCGGTCGCTGGAGGGCCGTTCGGCGGCTCGGCGAGCGACGTCCGCATCCAGCCGGAGGTCCGGACGTACTTGCCTGTGGCCCATGGCGTGACCTTTGCCACACGGGCCAGCGTGGGCTTTCTTTGGTCGTCGAATTACGGAAGCGACTGGAACAGCGAGCTTGCGAGCTCGGCCACGACAGCGGGTCCGATGGGGTCGACGCCGGCGCGAGCACGGCTCGAGCACGACACGCAGATCATGTATTTTCGCGGCTTCTTTTCGGGAGGCCCGTCGACCAACCGTGGCTTTCCGTTGTTGCAGGTCGCGCCTCACGGCGTGATCCCGTTTCTCAATCCGTCCAACACCTCGCAGAACGCGCTCTTGTGCGATCCGGCACAGGCAAACTTCGCCCTCGTCGCCGACCAGTGTTTTCTCCCCGTCGGTGGCTTCACGCTCTGGGAGTTTCAAAACGAAGTCCGCGCAGACATCTCGGGGCCGCTCTCGGCGTCGGCCTTTTGCGATATGAGCGACGTCTCCCCTCATCAAGCCGACATTCGACTCAGCCATCTTCACCTCTCTTGCGGCCTCGGGGCCGCGTATGACACACCGGTGGGGCCAATTCGCGCCAACCTGGGGTACCGGGTCCAGCCGCTCCAAGTGCTGGGGTATTCCGATGAGACCGCCGCATCGAACGCGGACCCCATCAACGGCAAGCCGCCGACGCTCCTCGGGTTACCGCTCGCCCTGGCGATCGGCATCGGACAGGCCTTCTGATGTCCGTCGGCTCGCCCCCCAGCAGTCGCGAGGGCTTCGCCTCCGTGGAGCGGACGCAACCAGCCCGCCTGCCGCGAACGGTGCGGCAGCACCGGCTCGCGCGGATCGCTCACGTGGTCGGGCTCGTGCTGGCCACAATCTTTCTTTCGTTGGCGGCGGTTCTGTTGGCGATCGTGCTGCACATCGGAACGACCCGCGGAAGACGGCTCGCCGCCGCGGAAATCAACGCCATCCTCGCCCCGTCCTTTCGTGGTCGGATCCGGATCGAACGCTTGGGTGGCCTGGGGTTGTTCGGACTGTCCGGGGCCGACGCGACGATCGACGACCCGAGCGGCCGGCCGGCGCTCGTCGTGCGAGGAGCGCGAGTGCGCATCGCGACGTTCGCGGCCGCAGGCTCGGCGCTCTTTGGCAAGAAGAGCCCGCTGACGATCGAGCTGCCCGTCGTTTCCGTGGATTCGCTCGACGTCCGTCTCGACACGGACGCCAGCGGCAAGCTCGATTTGTTGAGCGCCTTCGATTCAAAAAAACCGGCCGAACCTGCCGACCCGAACGCGCGCGGCCTGCGCCTGGTCATCTCGCAAATCGCGCTCGGGCACACGTGGGCCCACGGACTGATGAGCGGCGCGCCTCCGCTCGACGTCACCGTCGACGACTTTGCGGGGGCCCTTACCTACGCGCCCGACGTTTTGGAGGGCGACGTGGCGAAGGCCACCATCGCGGCGCGGCGAATCGCGGGGGGCTCCGACGTCGACGGCTTTCTGCGCGCGCACGTGAAGAAGCCATCCGACCCAAAGGCCGACATTGGCGCGCGCCTCTCGTGGGAAGGGCGGGTGGGCGGAATCGCGCAGTCCATCATCGCCTCGATCGAGGACGCCAAAGTCGACGCGGTGGTGGACGTCCCTGGCGCGAGCCCCGAGAACGTTCGCACGCTCTGGCCGGCGTCTCCCATCAATCAGAGGGCGCGCGGTCATCTCGAAGCGCACGGAACGCTGCCGAACGTCGCGGTCGATGTGCGTGGCGGCCTCGGTGAAGCGGCGTTCGGCGCGCGCGCGAGCGTCTTCGTCGGCGACGAGAAGCGTGTGAGCGTCAAGCTCGAGGCCCGCAACGTGGACGTGCACGAGTTCGCACCTTCGGTGCCCGAGTCGCGCCTCGGGCTGACGGGGGACGCCACTGCCGACGTCAAGGCGGACGGCACGCTCGACGCGGACATCGCGCTTCGCTTCCTCGGGGGCACGCTCGGAGAATACGGCGTGCCTACGGCGTCGATCAGAGCGACGGCCTCCCGCGCGACCTCGAAGGGCTTTCGCGCCCACGCCACCGTCGCCATCGACGAGCCCACGACGCCGACGCAGCTGACCGTCGAGGTTTCTCCAAAGGGTGAATCCTCGGTGGTCGACTTCGATTTGCACTCCGAAATACCCGACTTTTCTCGCGTGCCCCAGCTCCGGCACGAGGTGCAGGGCGGCTGTCGCATCGCGGCGAATGGCGCCTTGGACCTCGGAGAAATGAGCCTCGAGGCGCAGCTTCAGGCGAACGCCGAGCACGTGACCTTCGGGACCACCGCCGTCGCTAGTGGGTCGATATCCGCGCGCGCCAGCGGTCGGGTCACCGCGCCAGCCGTGGACGTCGTGATTCACTCGCGGGGGGTCGCCGCCGGCGGTGTGCGCGTGACCGCGGCCGACGTGCGTGTGACCGGCCTGGCGACCGAGCCCCACGTGGCCGCGTCCGTGCGCAGCCCGGACCTCCCCGACGTCGACGGGAGCCTCGACGTGGCGCTCCGCCCCGCGCTGTCTTTTCGTGCGGTTCACATGGCCTTCTCTCGGGCGGGTGAGCGCGCGCTCGTGACGGCCGAAAAGGTGAGCGTCGCAGGGAGCGACATCCGCGTGGATGGAGCCCGCGTCGACGGGCTGGGCGAGCCACTGACCGCGACCGTTGCCATGAGCCCTGGCGTGCTGCGCGTTCGGGCGGTGACAGCGGGAATCGATCTCGGCCGGGCGGGCCGCGTCGCGCATCTCGAGAAGAATCTGCAAGCTGGGCTTCTTTCGCTCGACACGGACGTCACCCTCCAGCGCGACACCGCTCGGGGCAGAGCGAAGCTCGATTTGGCACGGGGCGCCATGGCGGGCGTTCGGGACGTGTTCGCTCGCATCGACGTGGGCTTGGAGGGTCGCCGGGTCGCGGGAACGTTGCACGCCGAGGGCGCGGAGGTCGGCAGCTTGGATGTCACGACGAAGCGAATCGAGCTGGGAGGGGCTGGCGCGCTCTCGATCGAATCGTGGAGACAAGCGTTCGGCGCCGTGGACATCGATGCGCACGCCGACCTCGGTAAGATCGCGACTCTCCTACCGCCGGAACGGATGCCTCTTCACGAAGCGAGCGGTGACGTCTGGATCAAAGGGCATGTCGCGCGTGACGACGTGCGCGACTTCACCCCGGACGTGACCCTCACCGTCCGCACCGATCGCCTCGTTCTCGCGCCGCCCACCAAGTCGGCACGCGACATCGACGGCGTGCTCGTCATGCCGCTGCCCGCGTGGCGCCTCGTGGGAATCGATTTCGACATCGACACCTTCATCGATGGAGACCTGGGCGCGACTCGGTTCACGGCCAAGCTCCACGACGTCAAGGGCGCCCTCGCCCAGATCGAGCTTCGCGCACCGCGGGTCCCCTTCGCGAACTGGCTCGACCGCGGCGCTCGCGTGGCCACCGACCTTCGGACCGTTCCGTTCGATCTCAAAGTGACGATGCCGGAGCGCGGGCTCGGCGGACTGCCGCCGATACTCAAGCAAGAGTACCTCGGAGGCAAGCTCCAGGCAGAGATGAAGGTGACTGGCACGGCGCTCGTTCCAGACGTGGATCTGACCGCGCAAGTTCACAACGCCAAGCTCTCCGCCGTCGCGATGTCGGCCCCGCTCGACGGTGATCTCATCGTAAAGTACGACGGCCAGAGAGCCACGATGTCGCTCAAGGCGCGCGCGGCCGATTGCGAGCTCCTCGTCGCCGAATCTCGGGTCGACGCGGCGGTGCGCGATTTTCTCGTCGGTGACGCTTCGAACGCGCATTGGGGCGCGAACGCGCACGCCCACATGAACGGCTTTCCGATGGGAGAAGTCGCGTTCTTGGACGACAAGCTCGTCTCGGGTCAGCTCAGCGGCGACTTGACGCTCGCCGACTTGCACAAGAGCGCCAACGCCAAGGCGGACCTTTCGATTGACTCGCTCAAGGTGGGGAGCGTCGGTTACAAGTCTGCTCGAATACAGTTCGTTGCCGACGGGCACGTGCTCGACGGCAGCGTTCACGTGGACCAAGGCGACGGCTTCTTGGAGGCGAAGGCGCACGGCCTCGCGTCGTGGGGCGCCGCGATGGCGCCGTCGCTCGAGCGGGGGCAGCCTCTCGACGCCTCGGTGACGTCGAAGAACTTTCGCGTCTCCGGCCTCCTGCCCTTCGTCGAGGGTACGTTCGACGAGCTCGACGGCCGGCTCGACGCCGATACTCACGTCGAGCTGGATCCCCAAGCGAGAACCGCTCGCCTCTCCGGTACGATGGGGTTGACGAGGGGCACGGTGGAAGCCGTCGCCGGAGGCGGCGAGTTCCATGACATCAACGCCGTCGTCCGATTCACGCCCGATGGCGTGATCACGCTCGAGAAGCTGACCGCGTCCGGGTTGACGGGACGACTCGAAGCGAATGCCTCGGCACGGCTCAACGGAACGTCGCTCGAGTCGGCGAAGGCGGTCCTTTTGATCCCAAAGGACGCCGCGATTCCGCTCAGCGGAGGCGGCTCCGAGATAGGCAACGTCGACGGGCGTTTCGACGTGATGGCGAGCTCGCCAGACGGCAAGGCGATGCAAATCAAGGTCGAGGTGCCCCACGTGCGCGTGGCGTTGCCGGAGGGCTCGTCCAACAAAGCGCAGAACCTCGGGGACATCCCCAAGGTGCACGTCGGCTCGCACCGTGGCCACCCCGCGAAGTTCGTGGAGTTCTCACTGGACTCCCCGAAAGAAGAGGACAACGCCACGACCAAGTCTTCGTCCGCATCCGCGTCCGCCACGACGATCCACCTGGCCGACGTCGAGATCGTGCGCGGCAAAGACTTGAAGGTGGGTCTCGAGGGCAATCTCGAGGTCAAGTCCGGCGCATCGTCGGCGGTCACGGGGCAGATCCGATTGAAGCCGGGCGGATCGCTCGTCATTCAAGGCAAGAAGTTCACGATCGAGAACGGAACCGTGACGTTCGTCGGGGCAGACCCGGGCAACCCCGAGGTGGTGGTCAAGGCGAGCTGGAAGGCGCCCGAAGGCACCGTCGTGTTTGCCAATTTCGTCGGTCCGCTGAAGACGGGAAAGGTGACTCTCTCTTCGGAGCCGGCGCTAGGACAGCAAGAGATCGTCGCCCTGTTGCTTTTTGGATCGGCCGACGGACAGCAGGCGACGCACCAATCCGATACGACGACGGCGGCCGCGGCGGTGGGCGGAGAGGCGGCGCAACCTCTGAACCATGCGCTCGGGCAGCTGGGGCTGGGTGCGGTCACGGCGAAGGTGGACACGTCGGGCTCTTCGCCCAAGCCGGAGGTCGAAGTTCAAGTCGCCAACGACGTCTCGCTGCAGCTCGCCGTCGTGCTCGGTCAGATTGCGCCCGGAGTGAATCCAGACCGGACGCTCGTCACGGTGGATTGGCGCTTCGTCTCGAAGTGGTCACTCGCCGCGACAGTAGGAAACGCGGGCACGTCGATTTTCGATCTGCTCTGGCAAAAGCGATATTGAGGCGAGCGGGGGGCGGTCAGGCGCTGCGGCGCTGGTCCGTTCGCTTGAGGAGCTCTTCGTAAGTGCCGCTGAATTCGACGAAGCGACAGCCCTTGCCCTCGTCACTGGGCTCCCCATCGCGAAGCTCGATGATCCGCGTCGCCAGCCGCGCCACGAAATGGTGGTCATGGCTGACGAAGAGCACCGTGCCCTGAAACGCGAGCAGCCCTTCGAGGAGGCCCTCGATGGATTCGATGTCGAGGTGGTTGGTCGGCTCGTCGAGGACGAGGACGTTGTGCCGTCCGAGGACCATTTTGCCGAGCAACAACCGCGCGGCCTCCCCACCGGACAGGCCCTCCGTAGGCTTCAGCGCCGCTTCCCCGCTGAAGAGTAGGCGCCCGAGCACCGCGCGTATCTCCTCCTGGGGGCGGTGCGCGTTGAAGCGATAGAGCCACTCGTACGGGGTCGTCCCCTTGGCGGTCTCCCCGAGGGCCTCGTGATGGTCCTGCGCAAAGTACCCGACGCTGGCGTCGTGACCCCAACGGATCTCGCCCGCATCGGGGGCGAGGACGTAGGGCTTGGTTTCTGCGTCGAGCCCCTTGTACGCGCCAACGAGGAGCTTCAGCAGAGTCGACTTGCCGATCCCGCTGCGACCGATGACCGCGATGCGATCGCCGCGGTTCACGTTGAGGCTGACACGGTCGAGAACCACTTTGGAGTCGAACGATTTCCGCGCGCCGTCGACGCGCATCACGTCGCGCCCGCTGGGCTTGTCGATCTCGAAGCGAACATACGGCCGGACGAGGCTCGAGCGCCGCGCGCCTTTGGTCTCGACGATCTCCTCCAGCTTGTCGATCTGCTTGAGGCGGCTCTGCGCCTGCTTGCTCTTCGACGCGTGCGAGCCGAAGCGCTGCACGAAGTCCTGCAGCTCGCCCATTTTCTTCTTGGCGCTCTGCGCGACAGCCTCGGCGCGCTGCTGGTTTTCGTACTTGGCGCCCACGAACTCGGCGTAATTGCCCGTGTAAATCGTTATCGTCCGATAGTCGATGTCAGCGATGTGCGTCGCGACGGAATTCAAGAAATGACGGTCGTGTGAAACGACCAATAGCGTGCCGGTGAACTCGCCGACGAGAAAGCGGGAGAGCCAGTGAATCGACTCCAGATCGAGGTGGTTCGTCGGCTCGTCCAGAAGCATGACGTCCGGCCGCCCGAATAGAACTTTGGCGATGAGGACGCGGAGCTTGTAACCGCTCGGAAAGCTCCGCATCGCGTCGCCATGCCGCTCGGCGGGTATACCCAGTCCGACGAGCAGCTCCGCCGCTTCGCTTTCGGCGGAGTACCCATCGTGCTCGGCGATGACGGCTTCGAGGTCGGCCAGTCGAAGGCCGACGACGTCGTCCACCTCTCCTGCGAGAAGCTTGTCCTTCTCGACCATGGCGTCCCACAGCCCGGCCCTTCCGGCCATCACCGTGTCGAGAATGCGTTGCTCGTCGTAAAGAAAATGGTTCTGCTCGAGTATTCCAAGCTTGAGGCCGCGCGGAATCTCGATGGTCCCGGCGTCCCAGTCGTCCTGCCGCGCGAGCATCTCCATCAACGTGGACTTGCCCGCGCCGTTCGCCCCCGTGACGCCGTATCGCTTTCCCGGATCGAACTGGACGCTGACGTTTTCGAAGAGGATCTTGGGCCCGAAACGCTTGGTGACCTTATCGAGAACGAGCATCGCGGCGTGGCCTTAGCACCTGCCCGCCGTTCGAACTAGGCCAATGAGCTGCGGGCCCCGCCGCGACGAAGGGTCCCGAGACCCCTTCCTGTCTGCTCGCCTCTGCCGCTGTCACGCGCTCCGCCGGGCGCTGCCGCAAAGGTGCTCGGAGCACGGTAAAGGCGGGGGCCTCGGGCGACCAAAAGCGCCTACGTCTCAGAAACTCCCGACGGCAGAGAGGCCGTAGCTCGACCGTCCCAGTTTGGTCGGCGTCAACGTGAGGGTCGCACCGGAGGCCGTAGTCACCACCGTCCCGCCGTAGGTCTCCGGAAAGATGAATGCGCCCAAGATCTGAAGGACGCCGACGGTCTGGAGGACGCCGTCCCCGATGAGAAGCGCCTTGTTGCCCGTCTCGCCCGCGCAATCCGAATTGGCAGGGCAGCCCCCGCGCGAGCCGAGGTCGAGCCAAGGGCCGATGGCCGGAACCCACAAGTTGCCGTCGCCCGTATGCGAGCTCGTGGCCGCGATGCCGATGGAGGCGACGTAGGGCGCGCCCGCCACGATGAGCCCCGTCATGAGCAGAGCCCGGTTCGGGCGCGTGTACGATCCAGTCGTCTCCCCGTGCGGCGCGCCGCCGTTGTTCACGACGACTGCAGACGACGGCGGCGGCGCCGAAGAGCCAACGACGACCGGCGCAGGCGCGGGCTGCGGGGCGGGGGTGCTCACCACGACGGGCGCGGGCGCCGGAGGGGCGGCCTGGCCGGGCTGCATGACGACGGTTTGGGCTGTCGCGATAGAGGTCGTGTACAGGGCCGCCGCGCCGACTGCGAGGGCGAGGGCAGAGCGAACGTTCAACGTTTTCATGGGAGAACCTCCTGATTGGGGCTCCGCGCGTCGTGCGCTTCTGCCACGCGGCTTGCCATTGCATTGCCAATGCCAGAGGTCGGACCAGGGGTGTTCCGCCCAAGAGGTACAATGCTGAATTGACTGGCCAAAAGGCTGGCGACAGGGGGCGCGTCCGATCCCTCACGGGCCCCTTGGTCGGTGCGCGGTCGAGAATGACATGAGCAGTGCCGCCCCGACGCCACACGGATGCCCCTAGAAACGCAAGCAGCCCCAGCGCGGACCGCTCGTTGGCACGCGAGTGTGCGTTGGTGGCGGCGTAGCTACTCCGAAGGTTTCGGCTCGAACCCCGAGTCTCGATCGAACCCATGTCTCGACGACGATGCGCGAGTCTCCGGTGACGG
The DNA here is from genome assembly GCA_963787925.1 of uncultured delta proteobacterium. Classification (GTDB taxonomy): domain Bacteria; phylum Myxococcota_A; class Polyangia; order Polyangiales; family Polyangiaceae; genus Palsa-1150. The sequence goes on along the minus strand of CAWBEN010000005.1, from coordinate 256,781 downwards.
TGGAAACGAGGGACAAAGTTCTCCTCGAACCCTGTCGAGCGGGCTCAACGGCGGATCCCCTTCGGAATAACGCGTACAAGTCGGTCGTCAGTAGCGAGTCCGCATCGCATGCGGCTCGGGTGGCCATGGAGCGCTTGCCATACTTCGCTTACGTAGCCCCGGACGAGGACGAGCACGGCGCAATCGACGTCGCGCCGATCCCCTCGGTGAAGTGTTCGACACGTTCGACCACGAAGGTCGCAAATCGGAAAGCCCTTCTACGGCTCGTGGAGGAGCGCTAACCCGCGTATAGGTCGGGCCAATCGCGCTTCGCGAAACGTGATGGAGAACCAAATGCGACGAGTCTGCCTTGTTGACCTGATGATTGCGGCGATTGGTGGCACCGTCGCCTGCAGCTCACCATCGAATCCCCCCGTCTCTGGGGACGCCGGGGCGTCGAGTGACGCCGCGACCTCGAACGACGCGCCATCGGCTTCGACGGGCCCGGCGCCAGGCGACGGGTCGTCGGGCGGCGACGGCGGCCTTGGCCCGGACGCGCGTGATGCGCCGGGTGCGCGCGGTGATGCGGCCGTCACGAGCTGCGGAGTCGCCGTCGTATGCGATGACTTCGACAGCTATCCCGTCGGCGCGCCCCCGCCCGCGCCGTGGTCGGTGGCGAAGAGCGTCGGCTCGGTGCTCGTCGACGGCACCCGAGCACGAAGCGGCGGACAGTCGATCAAAATCACCGCTCCGGCATCCACCGGCTATCGCTCGACGCTCTTGCGCTTGGCCGGTGGAGGTCTCTTGCCGGTGACGCGCTCGTCCGTTTACGGGCGCATGATGTTCTGGCTCGACTCGGCGCCTGCGACCAGCGTGCACTGGACGTTCATCGACGGCGCCGGCACGGTTCCGGGCGCCACGTACCATTCCGTCTACCGTTACGGGGGGCAGAAGCCTCTGCCTGCGCTCGACGGCGGTGCCGTTGGCAGTCAAATGATGGCCAGCTACGACACGCCTGATTTCTATAACAACATGGGCCCCGGCAGCGACTGTTACAAACACTCGTCTGCGCGAGCTGTGCCCGTGGGCGCGTGGACGTGTGCCGAATGGCAGTTCGATGGCGCGGGCGATACGATGCGCTTTTGGATGGATGGCGTCGAGGCAGCCGACTTGACGGTGGCCATGACCGGAGATGGCTGCACCCAGCAGCCCAGCACGTACGTATGGGCGGCCCCGAGCTTCGAGCAGCTCGACGTCGGCTGGGAGTCTTACCAGGCCGACGATGCGACGCGCACGATTTGGATCGACGATTTGGCCTATGGTCTCACGCGCGTCGGGTGTCCCGCGGCTCCGTGACGGAGCATTGGTCGGTTTCGAAGGAGCCGATCACCGTCGAGTCGCAGAAAAAAAGAGGCGCGCGTGGTCGAGCACGCGTCGCGCGTCGCGGAGGGCCTGCGCGCGCACGTTTACCACGAAGCCGTCGCCTTCCGACTGGACGTCGATGTCGAGCCAGGTGGCCGGCAACGCGAACGGATCGTCGGCAGTCGGCGCGTGCGTCCCCAGAACGACGCGGGCCTGATGGCACTCTAGACTTCGCTGTAGCGACTCGCGCCAGACGGCGTTCATCGGCCGCAGGTGAAGGCGCGCCCCGCTGAGGTGTGCTTGCCGGTAAGAGCGGTCCGGCAGGGACAAAGACGTAGGCAGGCTCGACCGCCTCGACCAAAGAGTCCGCACGCACGCGCTCGCTCGACTCCTCTGAAAAGGATTCACATCGCGGTATCATCTCCCGTGCGAAGTCGGTCGGGCCCCGCAGGTCGGGGATGGGGGAAAGAAAGCAACCGGCCAAGGGCAGCGCGATTGCGATACCGAGCAAGGCGACCGTCCCCAAGCTCGTGGTGGCGAGTCGCGCACGCGACTCGGACGACGCCGACCAGCCCGAACAGCACAAACCGACCGTGCCAATCGTCGTCAGACCCACGCGGGGCGTCGCCATGAGCGGCTCCCGATAGGCGGCGCTCGCGGAGGGGTATGGAGAGGGAAGCAAGTCGAGTCCCCTCGGCCGAGAGACTAGCCACGTCCGCATAAAGACCTCATAACACTTCGGCGTTGGACCTCGACCTTCACCTGCGGATTGCAGTCGCCTCGAGCTTCGACTGAGTGACGGACCGCCGCGCACAAGTCGTGGTGTGTCCGGCGTCAGGAGCGCGCAGGTCGAATCAGTCGAACAAATGATTTTATATCTTGTTTAGGCATCTGCTCCCGTATTTACGACCGCTTTATCGGTTGGCTGCTTAGCTTCTCAGCGGCGCAACGAAGTTTTCGTGCGCGCCTCCAAAAGGAGAGCAGTCATGTTCAGCATCAAGAGCGTTCGTGGGTCCGCGTCCCTTGCCGTCGCGTCGTTGCTCGCCGCGGGTTGTGCGGCCCAATCCGCCGCCTTTCATCGAATGAGCGCTGCCGATCACGACGCGGCGGCCACCGCCCCGCAGGGAGATCCGGGCCTGGCGTCGGAGCACGCCGCGGCGGCGAAGCATCTGCGTGAAGCCGAGCAGTTGGCATGCGTCGGCGTGCCGGAGGTGGATCGTGTTCAAGGGCCGTTCGCCCATCCGGAGCGGATAGCGGGAGTGGCGGTCGTCCGAGATCGCCCTTTTCCTAAGGGCATGGAGCAGCAGGTGGGGGTTGCGGTATACTTCCGGGCCGAGCCGGCGATGACGCAGCAGTGGCTGGGGCGCTTGACGGAATGTCATCTCGCGCACCATGCCGTCGTCGGGCGGCTCGAGAACGACCAGTGTCCGCTTTCGTTCGAGAGCGCCAAAGTCAGCCTGTCGTCCACCCCTGACGGCTTCCGTATCGCCGTCACGACCCGAGACCCAGAGGTCGCTCGATCGGTCATTGCGTCAGGTCAAGAGTTGTTGGGCAAGCCCAGCACCCAGCTCGCGCGAGAGTGAGCTCGGTTAGGCCGCCGTCGGGGCGTCAAGGATCGCCCAAGGCGTCAGGCAACACGGTCATCGGCGGCGCCGCGTCCGGTCGCGGGAGAATGAACCGAAACGAGGCGCCGCCGCCGTCTCTCTGCTGGCACCAAATCACGCCTTCGTGCGCAGCCACGATACCGCGGCATATCGTCAGGCCGAGCCCCATTCCGCTGGCCGTTTGCGGGGTGGCACGATGGAAACTTCTCGAAGATCTGCTCCTCTTGACCCGAAGGGGCCCCCGGCCCTCTGTCGGACACCGCTACCTCGACACCCCCATCCACGCGTTGCGCGGCAATTTCTATGGGGCTTCGTGGCGGCGTGTACTTCACTGCGTTCTCGATCAGGTTGACGAACACCTGCTCGAGCAGCGTGGCATCAAAGGGCGCCAGCGAAGCCTCGGCCGCCACCCGGACCTCGATCGGGCGCTCGCCGAGCTGCTCCTGCAGCCGGCCCAGCGCGACCCCGATCACGTCTTCCAGCGGTTGCCACTCCTTGCGGGCGCGCAATGCGCCAGCCTGAAGAGAGGTCATGTCGAGTAAATTGCGGACAAGCCGGTTCAGGCGGCTCGCTTCGCCAGAAATAGTCTCCAGATATTCCTGCCGGCGCGCAGGCGAAAGGTCGGTCTCCGTCTGGAGGAGTGCCGTCACGGCGCCCTTGACCACCGCTAGGGGCGTCCGCAGGTCGTGCGAAACGGAGCTGAGCAGAGCATTGCGCAGCCGTTCGTTCTGAACCTCCAATTGTGCACGGTGCGCGACCTCGGCGAGCTGGCTGCGCTCGATTGCGAGCGCAATCTGACCCGCGAAGGTCTCAAGAAGGTCGCTGTTTGCAAGACGCGCGAAGTAACGCGGATCGGACGGGCGAAGGACCAGCACGCCAAGAACGCCCTTCGAGGCTCGAAGTAAAACGGACGTCGCTCCCTCGGGCACGCTCAGTGGTGGCAGTGCGCCCTCGGCGCTCTGGAGCACCGTCACGTCGCCGGCAAAGACGTCACTGAGATGCCGGCGAGCCACATGGCGAATGTCGTCGCCGGAGCTAGCGATCGATAGCTCGCGGCTCATCGCGTAGAGCCGCGCCGTGCGCTTTTCGCGCTCTTCGGCGGCCGCGGCGCTGAGGCGAATGCGTTCGGTGAGATTGCTGATGACAAATGCCACGACGAGCATGATTACGAAGGTCAAGACGTAACGCGTGTCGTCCACGCCAAGGCTGAAGTATGGTGGAATGAAGAAGAAATCGAACGCGACCACGCTGAGCACCGTGGCTGTCAGCGATGGAACGTATCCGAAGCGAATCGCTATCAGCACGACGCTCAGCAGGTACACCATCGCCACGTCCGGAAGCCGGCTCCCGAGTGCAAGCCAGGCGATTGCCGTTGCGGCTGCGACCGCGAATACGCTCGCTACGAGGCCGACGACAAGCGAGCTTTTCTTGGACGACGTCACTGAGTCTCGGCAGAGGAACAATCGGTGACTATTGGCCGAGCTTGAGCCGATACGCACCGCGCGGCTCGCTCACGAGGAACCGCGGACGGGCTGGATCCCGCTCGAGCTTTTGCCTGAGCTGTCGCACCTGTGCACGCAAGTACTGAAGGCGCGTGGCGGACCCGACGCCCCAGACGGCGGTGAGAATTTGCTCCTCCGTCATGCTCTTGCCCGGGCGGTGCGCGAGAGTGAGCAGCAGCTTGCACTCGAGCGGAGTGATGTGCACTTCGCGACCTTCCACGTAAAGCGTTCGCCGATCGCGATCGATACGCAGCGCTTCGAGCCCCGCGTCCGGTGCGACTCCGTCCCCACGCCCGCGGGCCACTTGGCGAAGCCACACGCGGATGCGCGCGAGGAGATCCGCCGTTGCAAACGGCTTTTCGAGGTAGTCGTTGGCGCCTGCATCCAGAACGGCCGCCCTTTCGCTGTCCCTCGTTCGCGAAAGGAGCACCAAGATCGGCGCGGCCGTCCATTCGCGCAGGCGCGTCGCCATGCCGACCCGGTCTGACGCGTCGCTCACATCCAAGAGAACGAGATCGGGCGCCTGTCCCACCGCCTGCGTCAGTGCGCGTGTTCTCGTGCCGGCGTGAAGCGTGCGAAACCCGTGGCTGGCCAGCGTAAATGCAAGCAATCGACCCGTCTCGGGCGAGTCGTCCACCACGAGCACGAGCGGCTGCATGGCGGCCGGACCATTCTTCCATGGGGACGGCTGTCGAAAGACCATCGTCGCAAAGTCCGTCCTCGAACGTCTACCGTGCCAATCGATCAAAAGGTCGTAAAAATCATCGAGCGAGAAGCCAGGGCGCAGTCGCGGCTCAGGTGCGATCGTGTGCCGCGATTCTCGATTTTTTGCGGTTCTTACGGTTCGTGAAAGGCGCCTTCTTTATAGTTTACTTACGTGAACGCCATTCGTTTTGATCCCCCTTTTATGTGTCCGCGGCGTATATCGTAGGCAGTTTGCGCTGGAGAGCGCATTGCCATGAATGCCGAACTAGTGGGTCAGCGGCAGGACAGCGCGCCCGCGCCCATGCCACCAGCCGTCGCTGCGCCCGCCCGCGGACTGATGCCGCTTCTCTTGGTGGTCGAAGACGACGGTCGGATGCGCAAATACTTGCGGTCGACCTTGACGGACCAGCGGTTCCGGGTCGTCGACGCGGCGACGGGCTCGGAGGCCCTGGTTCAAGCGGCTGCGCACAACCCGGATCTGGTGGTGCTCGACTTTGCTCTACCAGATTTCGACGCCGTCCAGGTGACGACGCGTCTCCGCGAGTGGACCGGCGCGCCCATCCTCATTCTTTCGGCCCATGACTCGGAGCACGAGAAAGTCGCGGCCCTCGACGCGGGCGCCAACGATTTTCTGACCAAACCTTTCGCGACGGGTGAGCTACTGGCGCGCATTCGGGTGTGGCTACGCAACACCCAACGGGTCGATGCCGACTCGCTCGATTCCATCCTCGCGGTCGGCGAGCTCAGAATCGATTTTTCGAGGCGTCTAGCGTTCGCCGACGGGCGAGAGGTCCGCCTCACGCCGACGCAATACAAGCTCTTCGGAGTGATGATGCGCAACGCCGGCAAGGTCCTGACGCACGAGCAGATCCTCTTCATGGTCTGGGGGCCCGCGTACACGAAGGAGACGCAGTACCTGCGCGTGTACATGGGGAAGCTGCGGCAGAAATTCGAAAAGGAGCCTGCCCGTCCCCGGTACTTCGTCACCGAGCCCGGCATCGGGTATCGCCTTCTGGGTCAATGACTAGCTGGTCTTGAAGCCTTCTCGATGTCTCACCGATCGATTTTCAATTTGTTGTTACCCAAAATGAATCCGGATTGTTTCCGTATCGCTTCAGCCTCTCGACAAGGATGTATCTACGATCAATCGCCAATGCTATTTTGATGACTACCTGGCTTCAATTTACGGTATTTTTAGATCGCTGCGTCTAAAGTCCCACCTCGTGCGAGGCCACGCCAGCGAACGGGCGCAATTCGTCGAGGACCCAATTGCAGCCGGCTGCCGACCGCAGGAAGGGAGCAGGCGGTAGCTCGCGCTGACCAGTCGGACCCATCGCTTCAAGGGTTCGGCAATCCATAATAGCAGGAAAGGCTGCGCTGGCGCGCGTGGCCTCGGGCGGGAGTTCTTTGTCCATTCGCCTACGATTAGGAGTTTTTCCCATGGACCGGTTCAAGTTGTTGCGTGCGCATTGCAAGTGGCTATTGGGGGTTACTGCTTTCGTCACATTCGAAGGCGCCGCCGTGGCGCAGACAGCGGAGCCGACTCCGGGGAGCGTACCGACGTCTGGCGCGTTGCCCCCTGACACCGTGCCGGCTCCTCCACCGGTAGCCGCGACCGCGGCAGCCGCGCCTCCCGTCACCACGGCTCCGCCGGCGCCCGTTGCGGCGGCGCCCGAGCCACCCGCGCCACAGCCCGACAAGCCCACCGAGCCCTTTGCGTTCGGCGACTTCACGTGGCTGAACGGGACCAACCGGCAGCACAAGGCGCTGCTCGATTCGCCGTATTTCACGGAGCTTTCTTCTCGACGTCAACTACACCGCTCTCTCAATCGACCCGATCGACAACACGGTCGTCGGCTCGACCGCGCTCTCGCGAAACAATGAGTTTACACTGGCTTCCTCGGCTTCGGCGGCGACTTTCATTACGAGCACGCGCGCGGACGCCTGATGACGCAGTTCGGAGTTCGCTCCACGCTCGTTCCGCGCAACGACGTCAGCACCAATCGCGGCCAGTTCGATCTGCAGACGGCGCTCCGCTACCTGAGCGAGGCTTACGGCGGCTACCACTTCGACGTGCTGCACGGCGTCAACTTCGATGCCGGCATCTTCATGTCGTACGTCGGCCTCTTCTCGTACGACAACTTCGAAAACTGGATGTATCTGCCGTCGTTCACGTCGGACAACACGCCGTGGTTCTTCAACGGCGCTCGCGCTTGCAGATCTTTCACGAGCGACAAGCTCAAGATCGAGCCGTGGCTCATCAACGGCTGGCAGTCGTACGGCAAGTTCAACGAGATGCCTGGCTTCGGGGCGCAGGTCCTTTGGCGGCCCGACCGAATGGTCTCAGCTCCTCTCGAACGACTACGTCGGTTGGGACACGCAGAACAACCCCGGCCGGATGCGCTTCCACAGCGACAACAGCGTGCAGGTGCGGTACTTCAACGATCCGACCGGAGATCTTCGACACGTGCGGCGTTCTCGCTCACGGGAGATATCGGCGGCGAGAAGGCGACGGCGTGACGCCCTTCGGGGGGAGCGGCACCGAGGGAAACTGCACGACCGCGACACCCGTGCACGCAGCAGTTCCTCAGCTGGATGGCCTATCATCGAATGTGGTTCTTCGGCGATCGCCTCGGATGGACCGTCGGCGGCGGGATGATGCACAATCCCGGCGTTACCTCGTTCTCGCGCCGACCGGCAACGCGTCTCCTTTTCCGCAGCCGCTCAACGTTCCGGCGGCGTCGCAGCCCTACGACCTGAATCCGGGGTCGCAGTTCGACGCCTTCGACTACGAAACAGGCATTCAATACATGCCCAGCGAGCAGGTGACGTACGACCTCGAGATTCAATCATCGCGAGGCGAACGTGCCGTATTTTGCTGGCCACGGCGGCGTTACCTCGCCCGACGGCTACGTGACCACGCCGTCGCCTGCCGGTTGGCGACCCGACTTGGTCAAGGGGGATACCAGGGTAATTGCTGCATTCCTCTTGCGGTTCTAGGCGCCTGTGATGAAAACGGACACCATGACCAGCCGCAGCGTTCCGGCGACTGGGATCCGGAGAATTGGTATGAATACGTTGATCTGGCGTAACCGTCGTCGGCTGCTTGCGAAATCGGGCGGCGCGCTTTTGCTCTTTGCAATGCTTGCCCTTACTGGATTGGGCTGCGACGGAGGCAGAGAGGGGGATCGCTGCAATCCCCTTCTAAGTCACAGCGATTGCAATGACGGTCTCTCGTGCCAACAGCCGGCGACGTGCGCCGAGAGTTATTGTTGTCCGGCGAGCTCGTCATCGAGCAGCAACCCTTTTTGCAACGGTCAGGGTTGCCCTCAGACTGACGCCACGCCCCCGGCGGCGGGCAGCGGGGCGGCCGAGGCTGGAAACGAGACTAGCACCGGCGAATGAGCTCCCGCGAGCGATTCCAATGGAAGGCGCCCCGGTCGACGACACGGAGATGTCGTGGAGCGGGTCTCGACCCGCTCCGCCGTCGTGGGCAGGGGCGCGGATAAACGATTGATAAAATCGCGTCGCGAATACTGCGTTGCGTTTGCGAGGAACCGCCAGGGGGGTAGGTATCGACTCCGATGACGCCCGAGAAGATCGTGACCATTCGCGGGGACGAGCGTGTTACGCGCTTGTTTCCCGAGCGCCGTCGCCTGCGCCCCGAGACGCCCGCCGAGGTGTTCTTGGCTGGCAACGACGGCGGGGCTGGGAGAGGCGACTACGCCCTTTCGGCCGAGCTGCAGGCGCGGCTCGGCGACGCCCTCGAACGGCGCTTGCGCGAGCCGCTGCTCCGCATCGGAGCAATGGCGGAAGTGCTGAAGGGCGATCCGGACGCCCGCCACCGCGATCAGCTGACGGAGATCCGCGACGCAAGCGATCGAGCGGAGGGGATGCTCGGCGACATGGTCGACTTCATGCGTGCCTCGTCAGGCGGGCTTCAGGTGGCGCGTCGCCGGGTGGATCTGAAGCTGCTGTGCGAGCGCGTCGTCGATGCGATTCACACGAGGCACCCCGATCGGCCGATGCTCTTCACTTCTGCCGCGCGGGTCGAAGGAAGCTGGGATCCGGATCGAATGGCGTCCCTTCTCACCAAGCTGGTGGTCAACGCCATCCATTACGGGCCGCCGAGACCAGCGATTCGCGTCGAGCTCGACGCCTCGCCAGAGGCCGCGGCGCTGCGAATCTGGAACGCTGGGCGGGTCGTCATCGGCGAGCCACAAGCCCGCGTCTTCGAGCCCTTCGTCAGCGGGCCGCCGCGGGCGGGAGGCGCGACCGGAGGACTTGGGCTCGGCTTGTACCTGGCGCGCGAGATTGCCCGCGCGCACGGCGGCAGAATCGAGCTGCACAGCAGCGAGGAGCAGGGGACGACGTTCCTGGTGACCGTGCCGCGCGTCTAGGCTTCTTCAAACGTTCGTTTCAGTGTTTCCAACCGATCTCGATGGCAGTGACTTCGCCGACCGCGAGCTCGTCGAGGGTCTCCGGAGGGCGCTCCACTCCCGCTGCCAGGGGCCGGTTCCGCGCCATGACCTCGGCAAACCGCTGCGGCCACAGCGGCACGCGGTAGGGCTCGGCGAGCCCCGCCGGGACGAGCGTCCTGCCGTTGGCGTCGTACTTGTCGGTCGCCCCCAGCGTGTGAAAGAGCTCGTGCGCGGCGACGAAGAGGGCGAGGTCGACCATCGACCCATCGAGCTCTACCTCTACGGCACCGAGCCAGCCGCCTTGTTCGCTCTCACCCTCGACCCCCGCGCCGTCCTCGGTCGCGGGCGGGCGTGCGGCGACGTAAACTCGCGAGTCATAGGCGCTTGCGTCGAGGCCGGCGACCCGGTCGATGCGAGCCGCCCAGCGCGAGAGGTTCCAGCTCTCTTTGGCGGCATCGAGCCACCCGTCGCTTCCGGCCTGGGGGGGCCCCTCCGCGCTGTCGACGGGGCCGACGAAGGCGAGCAAGAACGGGCGGGCGGCGTCCGAACGGTAGCGCCGGCGTTCTTGGTCGAGCCGCCTCTCGAGCTCGCCGATCCGGACGCGGAACGCCCTGACCGCCTGCTCATCGAGGGGCTCGAGGCGTACCAGCACGACCGCGACCAGGAGGGGCCGCGTCCACGCGTTGCGCTCGCGGCGGCTGCGCACATCGCGCCAGCCCCATACGACGACGCCAACCAGAATCGCGCTGAGGACGGAAACGCGAACGCGGAAAAAGGCGCGCGACCGTGCGGCTCGGAGAAACAAAGCGCGCGGCGTCCAGGGAAAGAAGTCGCGGTTCATGCGGGCTCCACGCCAGTTTAGCCGCCGGCGGGCCGGCTGAACTTCGGTGCGTCACCTGCTACCCTCGCCATCAAGGGGATCCACCATGCGTAAAAATCGTCTTCGACTCGTCGCCCTCGCGACGACCGTGGCTGCCGTTCCGGTGATCCTTTTGCATTGCGGGGGCAATGGTACGACGCAGTCGGTCCCCGGCGCGGTCGATGGGGCGGCTTCGGATGCCGGTAGCCGCGAGAGCTCGGCGTCGGACGCGACCTCGCTCGACGGGGGCGACGACGGCGGGGCCGACGCCTCCGGCTCAGTGGACGCAGCGATTCCCGAGGCCGAGACCCCGGAGAGCTCCGCGGGCGACGGGCCCTCGGGCGACGAGGGGGACGGCGGAGCGGCCGTGGACTCCGGCAACGCAGTGGACGCAGCGATCGACGCAGCGATCGACGCGGCCAGCGACGCCACGCCCTGTGACGTCGACGCGGCCGACGGGGCTTCGTCGTGCACCGGAACGATGACTTGCTGCGGAGGCTGGTGCACCGACACGAGCCACGACTGGCACAACTGCGGTTCCTGCGGCAACGCCTGCGCGTCGACCCAGTTTTGCACCGGCGTCGCCTGCCAAGACGCGGTCCTCAAGAACATTTGCGCGAATCCGGCCGCCACGGTGGTCTTCGACCCCTACACGGACGACAACGACGCTGGCCTCCGAATGGGCAACGCGCTCATGACCCAATGCGTGCCGCCGGTAACCGTCGCCTACGTCAATGGCGACGCAGGAATCGGCCAGGACCCGGACTCCGGGCGCCCGAGCGCCGGTCCCGGAAACACGCTCGTCGTCGGCGGCGGGTCGTACGGTCAGCCCAGCGTGGGTTACATCGACGACACCGGGCTGAGCACGGTGCGCCTGCAGGCCGATGGGACGGACACCTGGTTCCAGAACTTCAAGACGCAGACCACGATAGTGCGCGTTGCCAACACGACGCTCACCGCCCACCACGATTTTTTTCTCCTGGAGCTCAACGTGGACCCTGCGAGCGGGACGCTAAGCTTCGCCGGCATTGGCTTTTACAACTTGGGAACACTGGCCGCGGGTTACTTTTTCCAAAACAAAGTCATGCCCAGCCTCTCCACGTTCACGGCCGCCTGGTACGTCTACGAGTGGACCGACACCGATGGCGATTCCGCACCGAGCGCCGGAGACACGTTCCGGCGGGTCGACCAAGGAATGTGAGGGAGCAGCACGCCGTTGCGCACCTCGCGCCCTCTCTGCTTGCGATTGAAAGCGCACTCGGACGACGGCGACGTGGAGCACGCGGAGCGCCGCTGAGAGCCGACAGCATCGATAGCCGCTGGGCGCGCGGCCTTTTTTTATCCTTCGACAGGTACTGGTCATCGACGAAGGCGCATTTCGGAAAAATAGTTGCGCATGAGCGGCATGCGCGCCCGAATGAAGGAAAGACGCGCATCGATGAGCGGGATGTGCACGCGAATGAGGGAGAGACGCGCACGTATCAACGAGATGCGCACGCGAATGAAGGAGAGACGCGTATCGATGAGCGGGATGCGCGTCCGCAGGAAGGAGAGACGGGCACGTATCAACGAGAGGCGTGCACGAATGAAGGGGAGACGGGCACCTATCAACGAGATGCGTGCACGAATGAAGGAGAGACGCGCATCGATGAGCGAGATGCGCGCACGAATGAAGGAGAGACGGGTACGTATCAACGTGATGTGCACGCGAATGAGGGAGAGACGCGCACGTATCAACGAGATGCGCGTCCGCATGAAGGAGAGACGGGCACCTATCAACGAGATGCGCGCCCGCATCAACGAAAGACGCGCAGGCATGAGTGGGATGCGCACGCGCATGGACGAGAGACAGGCACGTATCAACGAGATGCGCGTCCGCATGAAGGAGAGACGGGCACCTATCAACGAGATGCGCGCCCGCATCAACGAAAGACGCGCAGGCATGAGTGGGATGCGCACGCGCATGGACGAGAGACAGGCACGTATCAACGAGATGCGCGTCCGCATGAAGGAGAGACGGCCACGTATCAACGAGATGCGCGCACGAGCGAGCAAGAGACGTGCGCCCGTTAGCGCTATGGGCGAGCGAATGACCTAAAGACCCGCGCGCCTCGACGAGATTCGTTCGCCGATGAGCGCGAACGAAGTGGGCATCAGCGAGAATGGTGCACGAGCCAGCGAAGGACACGGACCGCTGCCAACGAGCGACGGGCCGATGAGCTAGCCGCCCGCGCCGGAGCGAGGCGTTCGTTCGTCGACGAGCGAATGGGCAGCGGCCCTTGGCGTGATGAGCTCCCGTGAGCGAGAGAGAGCCCGCCGAGTCGAACGCCCAGGCTGGCCGGGCGCCGACACCGAGCCGAAGCTCGGACGGTCGCGTGGGTTCAAGACGCGGGCGTCGGGCTCGATGACCGCGCGAGTCCTAAGCCCGGAAGATACCCGCGTAGCTTGGAGCGACGGTCCTCCTCGACGGCGCCATCCAAGCCGGCGCTCACTGCGGCGGCGTCGGGGGAACCGTGTTCGGCGGCGCGACGCAACCCGACAGGTCGAACAACATGAACTCGAGCGCCTTCTCCTGCGGCGAAAGCGCGTTGCTGCCGCAGCCGGCGGGGACGACGCCGGTGGCGATGTTGCCTCCGTAGTCGTTCGACGCGGCGCCAACGTGCAAGTCGCTGTAAACGACGCGGCCGCAGAGCATCTCGCTCTGGGGACCGCCGAGGGGTGTCTCGAACGAGAAGTACTCCGTCGCGTTCGGCGCCGGTGCGCTCTGATTGGCCGAAATCCAGACCGTCGACTTGACGTTCGCGGCCGACACGTCGGCGTTGTGACGCGCGGCCTGGATCGGCAGCTCGCCGTTGGTCAACGCGCCTCGGTCGGTGAGCCAATCCTTGAGCGCCTGGCCGCGCGGAAACATCTGACCCGTCGACGTCATCGTGGCGATGGTCGCGTTGATGTTCCCGATGTCGTTCGAGCCCACCTTCCAGGTCGCCAGATTGAACGGCGCGAACGGACCGGAGTCGAACCATGCGTAATGAAAGTGCGAGGCGAAGACGCGGCCGCCGGCGTTCGCGTAGTCGTAGAGCGCCTGCTGGTTCATCCCGGTCGTTTCGCCGCCCTCGCAAGAGAGCAGCACGAGATCGTACGGCATCATCGTCGCCTGCGAGCTCCACAGGCCCCCGCTCGTCGCCGAAGCCAACGGCGCGGCGGGCTGGGTGTTCGGGGCCTGGGCGCTGCCGGCGCCCTGGTAGATATGAATGTGACCCGACCCGTTCGACCCGCCACTGTACTCGCTCGGGTCTACGCCGATGCGCGACAACAGGCACTCCAGCGTGTCGAGACCGCCGGTCGAAATGGCGATGTTCGGGAGATCGCCCTCGCCGCTGTTTGCCGGGAGCCGGAGCGTCGAATCGGGGGCGTTGTCCTGGCACGCGGTGACGGTCTTCAAGGTGTACTGGTGCCGCCACTTGCCCACTTGCACGACGAGCGGAACGTCGGACCCGGCGGGCACGTTCTTGAGGACGAAGTGGCCCTTGGCGTCGGTGACGTCGTACGTGACCGAGTGAGCCGGATAGAGCGACGCGCACGACGCGCACGAGGCCCCTTGGGGAAGCGGACCGGGCTTTTCCGCGGGCACGTAGACCACCACGCCGTAAAGCGGGTTGCCCTTGCCGGGGATCTTGGCCGCCGGATCGTAAACCGTGCCGACGACGTTCGTCGTCGTGTTGCCGCAGCTCGTCTGGCAGGCGCCGTTCGGAAAACAGAAATGGCCCGAGCCGATGGACCCGGTTCCGCCCGGACCCCCATCGCCGCTTGCGCACGCAAACAAACCCCCGCAGCCCGTGCCCCCGTCATTGTCCGTCGCGCCAGTCTGCTTGGAGCTGCAGCCCGACACGGCCGCGAGGGCTACCGCCAGGGCAACGAAGGTGACGATCGAGACGAAACGAGAACCAACGCGCATAGAGGCCTCCCAGGGCGGCATAAAGTATCCGTGTACAGAATGCGCATGCCAGGCGTCTTCCAAAAAAGAGACGCTCAAGAGCTTACGCTGCGCCCGCAGTTATCTGTTGATGTTGCGCTTTTTTATCCTCGGGGCGCGTCCCTGGGGGCATCGGACACGGCGTCGGTGCCGCCGGCCGATGAATCCACCGACCCGCCGGGACCTGCTTCGATCGGCGTGCCGCCGTCGCTGGTGTCCGCGCCGGCTCCGCCACAAAAATACGGTGCCAGCTGCTGAAACTGGCTCGCAATGGAAGCGCCAGCCACCAGCTGACATATGGCGGTAGGCGTCATCCCTGCATCAGGCACCGCGCAAAGGCTCGCGGTCGAATAAGTCATGCAAGGGCCGCTGTAGGCCGAGCTCGTGCACTGTCCCATGAAGAAGCTGGGCGCTCCCGCGCAAGTCGTGTCGCACGCGGCGTGCGCGCACTGATCGAGCGCCTGGACCTTCATCGCGCACGAGGCGCTGGCGGGATCGAGAAGCTGCAGACACCCCGCCGTGTTGAGCTCGGTCTGTCCGTTGGGCCAAAAAACGAGGGGGCCCCAGGCCGGGTCGGCCGCGGTCGACTCGAGACAAGCGGCGCACCCGACGTGGGTCATTCGATAGACGGGGCAGTCCCGCGGCGCCTGTTGGCTGGTGATGCACGCCATCGAATAGTCGATGATGTCCTGCCTCGTGCAGGCCGTCGGGTCATGCTTGGGCGACAAGTACGAGGGCGCCGCCCAGCCCGTCAGCGCGTCGGGCACCGGGCACCCGAGGGGAACGAACACATCCGGCGCTCCGCTGCTGCCGGACGACGCGGCGGCCTCGCGAGCGGCGGCCTCGCGCGTGCTCGCCTCTTGGCTGCCGGCGTCATTGCCGCCCGAATCGGAGTTGCTGCTGCACCCGTACACCAGGGCGGCCACCGAAAGGACCGCCGAAGCAGCGGTCACCCTGCGTTGGATTCGATTCATGCGCGCCAGACTAGTTCAGAATCTGACCGCACTTGCCATTTCCGGTGCAGTAGAGGGGGGGCGCTCCGGGGGTGTTGCAGCAGGCGGTCGGGTTGGTGAGGCAGTTGGCGCCGCTCGGGATGCACATGGGGGGCGGCGGTTTGACGACGTCCTGGTGGGTCCATTGCGGCGTGTGGTTGTGCGTCGTGATGTCCTGGTAAGGAATCCAGAAGGCGACGTGCGACGGGTCGGTCATCCCGTTGAAGCCCTCGCTGAGCGTGATGGGCGCCATCCAAAGCTGGGGCTGCTGGCATTGCGGGGCGAAGGTCCCGTGGTGCTGGCCGGTGGGCCACTCGAAGCTGTCGGGCGGGTAGCACTGGTACATGCCCGTCTTGTGATTGAGCACGCGGACGCCGTAGTCGCGCGTCGACGAGAAGGTGACCCAGAACAGCTTTTGACCGTGGTAGGTCTGGACGAACGGCGTCCACTTGGGAAACGAGTTCGACACCTTGACGGGTGCCGCCGCGGGCGAGCCGTTGGCCTTCTCCAAGTCGACGATGGGCTTGCCCGCCGTAGCCCCGGTGAGCGTCAGTCGGGCGGCAGGGTTCGAGAAGCTGTCGTTGGGGCACGCGCGCTGCGGCGCGGTGCCGGTGCAGCCGTCGATGGCGCCGGCGCTCATGTCGAGCGGCGTCCGGTCGAAGACGACGAACGTCGACGGCACGTCGGGCGAATACGTCGGGTAGTAGTTGTTCTCCCCGTTCGACTTCAGGAAGACCGCCGGCGTGCCGAACACCTGATTACCCATGTAAGGCAGCGTGTAAAGGCTGCCGCCGAACTCGTGGTCGTCGTCGCTCTGCCAGGTGTCTCCCGTCAGCTGCGGCAAGACGTAAATCACCGACGTCGCGTCCGGCGACCAGTCCGGCATCGTCGGACGTTGGCCCGCCACCCCCACCGTGACGTTCGGCGGAATCGGAGCCCCTGTCGTCGCATTGAAGAGAGAGAAGTTGTTGGTCGGCGGGTTGGGCGTCCCGTTGGACGTCAAATACAGCGTCGCCGTCGGGTTGATCGTGCTGAACCCAGGCGGCTGGCCGTTGCCCTTCTGCCCGCTGCCCACGAGAAGCACCGGCGGCGTGACGCTGTTGTTCAGGAGCAGACCGACGACGTCGCCGTACTCGTCGTCCGAGTCGTTGTCGTCGGCGGACACCACCATGCGCGACCCGTCCCGCGACAGCACGTGGCACCCGTTGCACGTCGAGCTGAGCGCCGCGGTCACGTTCGACTCCGCCGTCGACAGGTCGCCGAACGTCTTTTTCCAGATTTGACCCCCGACGCCGTTCGCCGCCACCGTCGACTTCCAATAATAATACGTCCCCAGAAGGTCCTCTTCGGCAAACGACACTTGAATGGCGTTCTGCGCCGTCGCGCACGTCCCGTCCGTCGTCCCTCGAACGCTCACGTTCACCGGCGCCCCGCCACGGTTGGCGTTCTCCACCGACTGGAACGCCCCCGGCGGCACCACCAGCTCGCAGCCCCCAGAAGCCACCGGAGGCTGACCCGTGTCCATCGTTTGCGTCGCGCACTTCGTGATGATCCGAACGTCCGTGTTCGTGTTCTCGAAGTCGACCTCGAACGTCGTGAACGGAGCGCCGAACGGCGTCCACTGCACCGAAATGACGTTCATGTTCGGCGGCAACAGCACCGTGTCCGGCGGGTAAACCACCTTGATGGGAGGCGTCGCCGCCGGGCACGCCGGCGCCCCAGTCAACGGAGGAAACGTGCAACCCGGACAATCCGCCGCCGTCGACGTCCCCTTGGCCATCCCCGCATCGAACGTGAAGTTCGTCCCCGGAGGAGCCGCCGTATCCCCGCACGCCAAGCAGTTCGTCGGACCGCCGTCGTCACCCGGAATGGCAACACCCGCTTCGTCCACCGGCACGAAACTGCCGCCAGGGCTTCCGCTGCTCGGCGCTTGCATGAAGCCCCCGCCAGTTTCCTTCGGGGTGGTGCCGCACGCATCCAGCGCGGCCAACGCCGGGACCAGGAGGCCCAATAGCGCTAGGCCGCCCGAAGTTCCGAGCGCGCGCACCTTTTTTTGCTTCATGCGTATGTCCCCAACTTTCTCACGGATGAGTACCCGGACGGCACCGTAAACAGGCAATTCGGCATTCTTCCCGCCTATTTGGATATTTCCACCAAAAGGACCCAGCGGGCCGGTCGCTTCAGATACGGCCACCTCGGCGAATTGGATATCATCCGACGTACGAATCTTTTTCCGACGCTCCGCATCAGCCGAATCTCCGTGGAGGCAATTTCCTCCGTATCGCCGCGCACAAGGGTGCAGGTGTTTGCAGGGCGTTCTTCGCTCGACCGCGCTCGACCGTGCTCGACGCATCCAAGCTCGCGTGAGCGATCATGGCCGACCCGCTCCTCGTGATCGTCTTCGTGGCCGCCGGCGGAGCGGCCGACGCGACGACGCGGGCGATGGAGCGCGCCACGCACGACGCGCTCGGGCTCGAGGCGCACGTCGACGTCCACGAAACGGAGATCGTGCCCTCGGATCTCGACGTGCTCGTCGCCGAGCAAAAGGCGCACGCTGCAGCGGTGGTCGAGCTCACTTGGGCGGAGCAAGGTCGGCAGGCGCGTCTGCGGGTTCACGTCGCGCGAAGCGGCCGGTGGATTTCGCGGACCATCGGCTTCGTGCCCTCGGACGCGGACGCTGAACGAGGCCGGACGATTGGGTTTGCCGTCGCCTCGATGCTCCCCGAAGCGACGCCAGAAGGGCCGGAGCCGCCGGAGCCGACTCCCCCGACTTCCCCGCCTCCGCCGACTCCGCCGGCAAGCGCCGTCGCGCCGGTGACCCCCGTGACCGTCGCGGATCCAGCCCGCGCAGCCGTCGCGCCGCGCTCTTCAGGGCCCGACGCCCCCGTTCGGGCAGGCTCGGAGGAGAAGGCGCCCGCGGCGAGCGCTCGCGCCGCGACGCGGTACTTTGCTCTCGACGTCTCCGGGCTGGGTACTTACGGGCTCGATGCCAACGCGCAGAGCGCGGGAGGGCGAGCCGCTCTGCACTGGTTTTTCGCCAGGATCGCGTCCTTGCGGCTCGGGGCAGGAGTGGACGGGGGCAGTCTCGACGCGACTCCGGGAAATGTCCTGACGGCGCTCGTGTCGGGGGGGCTCGCGCTCCACCCTTGGCGACCGACGCCTTCACGCCCTCTCGGCTTGTCGGTGCGCTCCGAGTACCTGCTCGCGAACCAATCCATGACCAATTTCCCATCGCGCGGTGCGGGCCCCCTGACGCGTTCGCGGTGGATTTCGGGGCTCGACGTCGCTTTGGATGGCCGCTGGCTGCTGACGGGCGCCGTGGACCTGATCCTCGGGGTCGGTCTCGAGGAGCTCTTTGGTCGCACTTACGTCGACCGCATGGGGGATCGCGCCGCCACGTTGCCGACCCTGCGCGGTTTCACCGAGGTAGGCCTCGGTGTGGGCTTTTGAGGACATGCGGGCTCTCTCCACGGCGAACGGAACTTTCCGTGTATCCTCGAGGGCGCACGAAAACCAGATGGTTCGGCCAGCCTGCTGGCGGTCCCGTCGCGGTACTGTGCTTCTCGCATGGCCCTTCTGAGCGTCCGCCCGCGGCCGAACCTGCGGCTCGTCCCCGACGCTCCGCCGGCGCCCCGTTCGGCGCCCGCGCCCGCGCTCGACGACAGCGAGCTCCTCGCGGCCGTGCGCGCGGGCAATCCCGAGGCCGCCACGGCGCTCTACGAACGCGTACGGCCGCAGATTCATCGCACGATTGGCCGCTTGCTCGCCCCCGGCGACGTGGACCACGAGGACATGGCGCAGCTCTCGATGATCGAGCTAGTCAGCACCGTCGGACGCTATCGCGGCGACTGTTCTCTCGACACATGGACGAGCACGATCGCGACACGCGTCGTCTACAAGCACATTCGGCGCCGCAAGACCGAGCGACGCGTGTTCGGGGCGCTCGACGGCGATTTCCTCGCTGCGGTGCCCTCGTCATCGAACACGGGGCGTGAGGTCATGCTCCGCATCGCGACGCCGCGCGTTTTGGCGCACCTCTCCGCCATCGAGGAGAACAAGGCGTGGACATTTTTTCTCCATGACGTGTGCGGCTACGATCTCCGCGAGATTGCTCAGATTACGGGGGTGAGCGTCGCGGCCGCCCAGACGCGGCTCGTCCGTGGCCGACGGGAGGTGCACGAGCGGATTGCCGCGGACGCGGATCTCGCCCATCTGCTCGAGTCGGTGGAGAGGGAGACATGAGCCCCCCGCGGTACGCACGCCTCGCCGGCAGAGTCCTCGCGAGGGATTGGCGCTCGCTGGCCCCGCCCTCGCCCGAGCCGGAGGCGCGTTCTCGCGCCATCGCCACGGTCGCCCAGGCCATCGCGGCCCGCCGGTTCAAGCGGCGTGTGGCTCGCTTTGCGATGCTGCTCTCGGCGGCCGCCGCCGTTTTTGCCGTGGCGCTCGTCGGAGAGTGGTCCTTCGCGCGTCGGAGGCTCCCAGCGGTCCGCGCGAGCGCGACGGCGGCGAGCGAGCTGCAAGTGGTCGCCCGTGAGGCCGCGAAGGGGGCGCGCGTCATCGTCGCCGGCGCGCAGAGCCCTCTGCCAGAGGGGCGCGCGCTCAGCGCGGGAAGTCGGATCCTCACACCGCCCAACGGACGGGCGACCCTCGCGTTCTCGACCGGGACGATCGCGGTCCTCGGCGACAGCGCCGACTTGACCATGGGCGGCGAAGGTCCGGAGGAGGTGCTCCACCTCGACACGGGCTCCATCGACTTGCACGTCGCCAAGCTGGCTGCCGGCCAGCGATTCCTGGTCGACACGCCGGACGCAGAGGTCGAAGTGCGCGGGACGCGGTTCCGCGTTTCCGTCGTCCCGGCCGATGCTTCGTGCGGCGGCGGTACAATCACGCGCGTTTCGGTGACCGAAGGCGTCGTCGCCGTTCGCTACGCCGGCCTGGAGACGGCCGTCGGGGCGGGTGCCCAGTGGCCGGCGGATTGCGCGCGCGCCGCGACGTTCAGCCCCCGGCAGCCGACGGTGACGCCCCGGTCCGTATCGCCGTCGCGGACGGGCGCGGGTGCCACCGCCGCGTCGAAGCTCACCCAGCAGAACGATCTGTTCGCCGAGGCCGTCGCCGCCAAACGCGCGGGCGACACGCGCGGCGCCCTCGCGGCATTCAATCGATTTCTGGCCGGTTACCCCGCAAGCCCGCTAGCCGAGAGCGCGGCCGCGGAACGAATGCGCTTGCTCCGTTCCGTCGCGTCGCCGACCGCCGTCGTCGCGGCGCGGCAGTACCTCGGTCGCTACCCCAATGGCTTCGCGCACGCGGAGGCGGAGGCCATCTCGAGCGCCGTTCCGTGACGAGCCGCGCGGCCGCGCTGGGCGCCGTCGCCGCGCTCGCCGCTCTCGCCGCTCTCGCCACGCTCGCCGGTTGCGGCACGCAGGAGTGGTCCTTCGACGCCGCCGACGGATCGAGCGCGGACCGCGGTGACGCCGGCCAAAGCGACGTAGGCGACGAGCGCCCAGTCGACGCCGGCGACGACGCCGCGGCCAACCCGGCGGCCGATGCCAAACCGCCCCCTCCGGACGCGCCCTTCGTCTGCCGAAGCGACGAAGACTGCGTTCTGGCGACCCTTCACTGCGACAGCGTGCTGGGGCAATGCGTCGCCTGCACGAACAGCCTCCAATGCACGCAGGCGAGCCTTCCGCGTTGCGATTTTGCACTTCATCGCTGCGTTCAGTGCGGCGTCAACGACGACTGCGCGCCCGGCCGAGTCTGCGAGCCGACCACCGAGCAGTGCGTCTTTTCGTGTGCCGACGGGGGCGGCTGTCCCGACGCGGCGCCGCGTTGCAGCGAACCGCGGGGGGTTTGCGTTCGCTGCGAGACGACCACCGACTGCTGGACGAGCGACACGCTGCGGGTCTGCAACGCGTCGACGGGGCAATGCGTCGAATGCACCACGGATGTCGACTGTCCCACGCGGAGACCCCTCTGCGATGGGACGACCGACAGCTGCGTGGAGTGCCTCGCGGACGTGAACTGCGGACGAGGCCTCGTCTGCGATCCGATAGCCCACCAATGCGTGACGAGCACGCGTTGAGGCGCGCGCCCCCACGTCCCCGGGCCGTCCCCGGGCCGTCCCCGCCCCTCCCCCGGCGCCGCCCCGCATGGAAGTCGCTCGCTCCCGGCCGGCCGCCCCTCGCGCCCATCGCCGGCGCGTCGGCTTGCGGCGGGGTGGCGCCCTTGGCATATGCGCGGGAGACGAATGGGAACGGCGGGTGTCACGGCGGGCGGGCTCTGGCTCGCTCAATTCGACTGGGGGCTCGTTCGTCGCCTCGTCGGTCAACGAGCGCTCCACGTCGGTCTAGCGAGCGACGCCGGATACCTCGCGCCGCCCCGCCGATCGGACGCGGCGGTGCGAGCCCAGCTCGGCAGCGAGGCTCGGGAGGGATCGGTACGGATCCGGCAGCGTCGATGTCGAGGTGGGGATGGCGGGTGCGGGCGAGGCGCTCCTCGGGCAGTGCTCTCGCTGCTCACAGACGTTCGGGGCGTGCCCGCACGTCGCCGTTCTGGCCATCGACCTGGCTTGCTCCGCGGAGTTGCGCGACGCGCTCCGATCGGGTGGCAGCACCGCCGAGGCAGCCGCTCGCGCCCCGGCCATCCGCGCGGCATGGAACCTCGAGCTCCACTTCGGCAGCGCGCTCGAAGCCTGGCTTTCGCCTGCGGCGGGCGGCTCGCGGGTCGAAATGGCCGCGAGTCCGTTCGCCGAGGTCGATCGTCACGTGGGCCGCGCGTACGGCGATCGGCCGGATCCGGGGACGGCGCGAGCTCTCTCCGTCGTCGTGCGTCTGGCCGGTGACCGAAAGCTCCTGTCCGCTCGAGAAATCGCCCCGCCCTCGCGCTTCGCGGCGCGCGATCGCCGCGTCCTCGAGCACGTGCGCGATCGTGGGTCGGGGCGCAAGGCCGCTTACGCGCTGGGCGTCGATGCCTCGCTCGCCATCGAGGCGATGCGGTCGCACGGCGGGGTCTTCGCCCTGGGTTTCAAGCGGCTCCTCGATTTTCGTGCCTCGCTGGTCAGGCCCATCATCACCTTCTGCCCCGCCGGCAGCCCGGAGTCGAAAGGCCCGTTCGACGCTCTGTCGGCGTTCTGGATCGCCGACGACGGGCCGGCGCGAATCTCCTTCGCGGAGTCGGCGTTCTTCCCCGGTCCGTTCCCCTACGTCTGGACTTTGGGCGGCGCGATTCATCGGGTCCGGAGCGACGTCGACCTCGACCTCGTGCGTCAGCTTGCGCAAGCTCCCGTTCTCCTCGTTCCGGCCGGAAAGCTGAAAGACGCGGGCGCGCGCCTCCTTCGGGCCACGCGCGGGCGCGGGATCGCGATGCCGGCGTGCGAGACGTTCGGCCTGCCGCCGCTCGAGACACCGCGAATCGTCGTACGTCTGACCGGCGAGCCGCTCCGGTTCCAGGCGCAGCTCGTTGCCTGCTACCCGAGACGCGAGGTGTCGCTCTTTGCTCGGGGCGAAGCGGCGAGCCTCCAAGGCGACGGAGGGGAGGACGGCCGCGATCTGGAGTGCGAGGCTCGCGCGCGAGCGCACGCAGAGAGGGCCGGGCTCGTCGCTCCCGTGCCTTGCGAGGAGGTCCGCGAGAGCGACCTGCTCGCCGGCCAAACGGCCGTCTCCGCAGAAGAGGCCGTCGCGTTCTGGCAGAGCGGGCTCCTCGACCTGCGAGCCGCCGAAGACCCGACCGTCGAGGTCGAGCTGTCCGAGCGCCTCGCAAAGGTGCGCGTCGGCGCACCCATTTCGGGCCGCGTGCACGTGACGCTCGAGGGAGACTGGTCGAATACGCGACTCGATTTCAGCTCGAGCGAGGTCGGCGTCGAGCTCGACGCCATTCGCGCGGCCCTCGCCCGCAAAGAGCGGTGGGTCACCCTGAAGGACGGCACCCTCACCAAGATCTCGTCGTCGATCAAGAACCTCGCCGAGGAAGCAGAGGAAGTGATGGACGGCAGCGCCGCGCGCCTGCCTGCCCACCAGCTTGGGCGACTCGACCGATGGATCGAAGAGAACGACGGTCGCATCGACGCCGCCGTGGAAGCGCTTCGTCGCCGCCTCCGCGCGCTCGCGGTCGCCGCGGAGCCCGAGATGCCTCGGCGCCTTCGCGCAACCCTCCGCCCTTACCAACGTCTCGGCCTGGCGTGGCTCCAGTTTCTCCAGGCGCTCGGCGCCGGAGGAATTCTCGCCGACGACATGGGGCTCGGAAAGACCATCACGACCCTCGCGTTCCTGCTCGGACGCAAGCAAAGCGAGGGACGCGCACCGTCGCTTGGTGGTCTGCCCGACCTCGGTCGCCACCAACTGGGTGCGCGAATCGGAGCGCTTCACGCCCGACCTCCGCGTGCTTCTCTTGCACGGTCCGGCGCGCGACCTGGGCGTCGTCGGCGATTGCGACGTGGTCGTCACGACGTACGCCCTGCTCCGGCGCGATCGCGAAGCGCTGTCCGCGATCCATTTCCGCTGCGCCATCCTCGACGAGGCGCAGAACATCAAGAACGCCGACAGCGCCACGACGCGCGCCGCCCGCCGCCTCGACGCCTCGATGCGCCTCGCGCTCTCCGGGACGCCCATCGAGAATCGGCTGCGCGAGCTGTGGTCGCTGGCGTCCTTCGTCAACCCGGGGATTCTCGGGACGTCGCGCGCCTTCGAGACGCGCTTCGAGCGCCCCATCGCCGCCGATCGGCAAAGCCCGCTGGCGGCCGAGCTCCGCGCCGTCGTGCGCCCGTTCCTTCTGCGGCGCACCAAGGACGACGTCCTTCCGGAGCTGCCCCCGAAGACCGAGATCGATCGCGTCGTCGTGCTGAGCGATCCCGCGAAGCGGATGTACGACGCGCTCGCGCACACTCTGCGCGCCAGTGTCGGCCGGGACATCGAGAAGCGCGCCGCTGGGCAGAGCTCGCTCAGCGTGTTCACGGCGCTCACTCGACTGCGGCAGATGGCGTGCGACCCGCGCCTCGTCGACGCGCGTCTCCCGCCGACCTCGAGCGCGAAGCGCGAGGCGTTCCTCGACCTCGTGCGCGAGCTCGTGGCCGAAGGCCGGCGGGCGCTCGTCTTCTCGCAGTTCGTGGAGCTCCTGACGCTCTGGCGCCGTGACCTCGACGCGGAGCAGATCGCCTACGAGTACCTCGACGGCGCGACGCGCAAGCGCGACGAAGTGGTCGCGCGCTTCCAGCAGGGCGCGGCGCCGCTCTTTCTCGTCTCGCTGAAGGCCGGCGGCGCGGGCCTCAACCTCACCGCGGCCGACACGGTCATCCACTGCGATCCCGTGGTGGAACCCGGCGGTCGAAGACCAGGCGACCGACCGCGCCTACCGCATCGGACAAGACAAGCCGGTCACCGTCGTGCGCCTCATCGCGCAAGGCACGATCGAAGAAAAGATGCTTTCGCTCAAAGCCAAGAAGCGCGAGCTGACCAAGGTGGTGATCGGCGACGACGCGCGCGCGCTCGAGGGGATCACCGAGCAAGACATTCGCCTTTTGCTCGGCGACACCGATCCGCCCGAAGCAGAAGGGGCCGAGCAAAGCTCACCAGCCGACGAGCTCGCGACCGCCGCTCGCGTGCTCCGCCCCGAGTTCCACGCGCTCGGTGAGGAGGCGAGGCGCTGGCTCGAGACGACAGGCAGCAAGGAGAGCGAGCTCGCGTCCATCGCGGACATCCCCGTGCCTTACGCGTCGCGCCTCGCGCGCGGCCAGCCATTTCCGTGCTCGCGCGCGGTCGCCGACCGGATACGGCGACGGCTACGCTTCTGAGCGTCGCCGCGCTAGCCTGGCGGGATCATGGGCGCGCCGAGGACGACTCTTTTTTTCGAGGTGCGCCGAGCTGCCGTCGAAGACGCCCTTTGGCCGTGAGCGCGCGCGAGCGACCTCGACGCGTCGAGAAGACCGTGAAGGCCCTGACGCGCCGAGCGCGCCAGCGCGCTGCGCGGGAGCCCGACTTCGTCGAGGTCATCGGCGCGCGCGAGCACAACCTGGTCATCGATCACCTCTCGATCCCGAAGCGCCAGCTCGTCGTCTTCACCGGCCCGAGCGGCTCGGGCAAGTCGAGCCTCGCCTTCGACACGCTCTACGCCGAGGGCCAGCGGCGGTACGTCGAGACGCTCAGCGCCTACGCGCGCCAGTTCCTCGGGCAGCTCGAGCGCCCGAAGGTCGACCACCTTCGCGGCCTCTCGCCCACGATCGCCATCGAGCAGAAGAGCGCGTCGTCGAATCCCGCGCTCGACCGTCGGCACGATCACCGAGATCTACGACTACCTGCGCGTCCTCTACGCCAAGGTCGGCGAGCAGCGACTGCCCCACGTGCGGCAAGAAGGTCGACGGCGCAGGGCGCGCAGGCGATCGCGCGCGAGATCCTCGCGCTGCCCGAGGGCACGAAGCTCGACGCTCCTTGCGCCGCTGGTCACCCACCGCAAGGGCGAGTTCAAGGAGCTCTTCGACGACCTGCGGGCGCGCGGCTTCGTCCGCGTCATGATCGACGGCGAAGGCCCTCGCGCTCGACGAGGTGCCGGCGCTCGACAAGAAGCAGAAGCACTCCGTCGCGCTCGTCGTCGACCGCGTCGTCGTCCGCGCCAGCGATCGCGCGCGCATCGCCGAGGGCGTCGAGCTGCGCTGCGCGAAGGAAAGGGCGAGCTCCGCGTCGCCGTCGAACGGGGGCAGCGAGCTCGCGTTCAGCGAGGCGCGCACGTGCTGCGGGATCGCGCTTCCCGGAGCTCTCGCCGCAGAGCTTCTCGTTCAACTCGCCCCTCGGCATGTGCCCGGCGTGCACGGGCCTCGGCAAGCGCGACGAGGTCGACCCGGAGCTCGTCGTCCCCGACCCGACGCAAGTCGATCCGCGAGGGCGCGATCGCGCCGTGGGCGACGGCGATGGCGCGCGGCGAAGGGTGGACGTCGCGCATCGTCGACGGCGTCGCGCGAGCCTTCAAGGTCGACCTCGACACGCCGTGGAAGAAGCTCCCCAAGGCGAAGCAGCGACCTCGTCCTCTACGGCGCAGCAAGCCGGGCGACAAGCAGATCGCAGATTGCCGTCCGATGGGGAAAGGAGGGAACGCGCGAACAGCGGCACGCTGGGCCATGAAGTTACGAGGGCGTCATCCCGAGCCTCGAGCGGCGCTTCCGCGAGACGGCGTCCGAGGCGGCGCGCGAGCACTACCGCCGATACCTCCGCGAGCGGCCGTGCGACGCGTGCGGCGGCAAGCGCCTCCGCCCCGAGACCCTCGCCGTGCGTCGTCGCGGGCAAGAGCATCGCCGAGCGTCGACGGCGATGACCGTGGCCGAGGCGGCCGCGCACTTCGACGGCGCTCGCGCTGCCACCGGCCGCGCGAATCGATCTCGCGAGGGCGCGCTCCGCGAAGATCGCAGAGCCGCCTTCGCTTCCTGCTCGACGTCGGCCTCGACTACCTCACGCTCGAGCGGCTCGGCGCCGACGCCTCAGCGGCGGCGAGGCGCAGCGCATCCGCCTCGCGAGCCAGCTCGGGAGCGAGCTGTCGGGCGTCATGTACGTGCTCGACGAGCCGAGCATCGGCCTGCACCCGCGCGACAACGCGCGGCTCATCGCGACGCTGCGGCGCCTGCGCGATCTCGGCAACAGCGTGATCGTCGTCGAGCACGACGAGGAGACGATCCGCGCCGCCGATCACGTCGTCGACTTCGGGCCCGGCGCCGGGCACCTCGGCGGCAAGGTCATCTTCGCGGGAACGCCCGACGCGCTCGAGAAGAGCGCGAGCCTCACGGGCGAGTACCTCTCCGGCAAGCGCCGCATCGAGGTTCCGGACGAGCGCGGCGCGCCGCGCAGCGTGGCTCGCCATCACGCGGCGCGCGCGAGCACAACCTGCACGGACATCGACGTCAGGATCCCGCTCGGCGTCCTCACCGCGGTCACGGGCGTGAGCGGCGCGGGCAAGAGCTCGCTCGTCAACGGCATCCTCCTGCCGGCGCTCGCCCGCGCGCTTCACGACAGCGAGGAGCCCGTCGGCGCGCACGACGCCATCGAGGGCCTCGGCGCGCTCGACAAGGTCGATCGCCATCGATCAGCAGCCGATCGGGCGCACGCCGCGCTCGAACCCCGGCACGTACACCAAGGCGTTCGACGCCATCCGCGACATCTTCGCCGAGCTCCCCGATGCGCGCGCGCGCGGCTGGGACGGCGGGGCGATTCAGCTTCAACGTGAAGGGCGGGCGCTGCGAAGCGTGCGGCGGCGACGGCATGGTCAAAGTCGAGATGCACTTCCTCGCCGACGTCTGGGTGCCGTGCGAGGCGTGCGGGACGAAGCGCTACAACGCCGAGACGCTCGACGTGCAGTTCAAGGGCAAGTCCATCCACGACGTGCTCGAGTCGAGCGTCGACGAGTGCCGCGCGCTCTTCAGCGCCTTCCCGCGCTCGCGCGCATCCTCGAGACGCTGGTCGAGGTGGGCCTCGGCTACATGAAGATCGGCCAGCCGGCGACGACGCTGAGCGGGCGGCGAAGCGCAGCGCGTGAAGCTGAGTCGCGAGCTCGGCAAAGTGCAGACCGGACGCACGCTCTACGTGCTCGACGAGCCGACGACCGGCCTCCACTTCGAGGACATCCAGAAGCTCCTCGCCGTGCTCGCAGCGCCTCGTCGACGCGGGCAACACGCGTGGTCGTCATCGAGCACAACCTCGACGTCATCAAGTGCGCCGACTGGGTCATCGACCTCGGCCCCGAGGGCGGCGCGCGCGGCGGCGAGCTCATCGCCGAGGGCACGCCCGAGCAAGTCGCGCGGGTGAACGCTTCGTATACGGGGAAATACCTCGCGCGCGTCCTGCGAGCGTCCGGGCCGTCGCCTCGACCCAAAAGGTCCCCCGCGCGGGGCTCGATTCGCGCGCCACTCGGCGGGCGGTAGGACCGTGCCGGAGTGGACTCCTCTGGAGCTTTGCGTACGCTCTCTCGCGCTCATCCCGCGCTCATCCCGCGCTCGTCCCGCGCTCAAGGAGGCTTCATGCGCGTTGCCCTCGTCTCGTCGTTGCTCGTACTTGCCGCTTGCGGCGGCTCCAAGAAGCCCGCGGAGGCCGCGCCCGGCGAGACATCCTCGTTGGAAACGGCTGCCCCTGCCGGTAGCGACGAGCCCGCGGGCCAGTCGGCGGCGGCGCCCACGGCTTCTTCCCCCGCGGCTTCCCCTCCG
Organism: uncultured delta proteobacterium; assembly: GCA_963787925.1. GTDB lineage: Bacteria > Myxococcota_A > Polyangia > Polyangiales > Polyangiaceae > Palsa-1150. The sequence continues at coordinate 228,216 of CAWBEN010000005.1, read as the reverse complement.
GACGCACCCGCGCCGGCTTCGTCCTCCGAGCCGGCCGCGAGCCACCCCGTGCCCGCCGCCACCGGCTCGAATCGACGGCAAACCATTCGCCCCAAAGCTCGCGCGCGTCACGGGACGGATGCAAAAGGACGGGCGGATTCTTCTCACGCTCGACGAGCGCTCGGACTGCGCGTCGAGCGGCGCGAAGCCGGGTGATGGCGTATTGACCCTCGTCGTGCCCTGGGAGAATGGCTACAAAGCTCGACCTCGCGGCGCTCAAGCGAGCCAACAAGAAGTCCTCCGGCGAGATTGGCTTTGCCCGGATCAACAAGGCAGGCAAAAAAGAGCTCTCGTCGACCTTCAAGGCCAGTGGTCGTGCGACGATCGTCAAAGCTCCCATGGAGCAGAACGCGCTCGGCAAGATGAAGATCGACCTCCAGAGCGGCGACTACATGCTCGCGGGCGATCTCGACATCGCGGTCTGCGTCGCCCCCAAGTAGCGGCGACCGCCCAAGGCCCAAGCGCCTCGTGTCATCGAGCCAATGCCACGCTTCGTCGTCATCGGTCAAAAGGCCACGGCCGCGGACGACTTCCTGCTCGACGATCTTCCGGGCACGAGCGGACGACTGGACGTGCTCCTGCGCTGCCTGCGCGCGGCGTTGTTGTTCTCGCACGGTCTCCGACGCGACGTGGTCGTCTACCTCGTCCTGTGTGGGGGACCGCTCGCGCCGCGGGTGATGCGGGTCGACGGCCGCGCGGCGCGCTTCATCCGACCCGATGAGCGGAGCCTTGCCACGCTCGCGAAGAAATTGCTCGCCGGCCCCGCCAGCAGCCGGCGGGGGTTCGCCGAGATGCGGCCGGGAATCGCCGTCGCAAGCGGCGGCCTCGAGGACGTCATCGCCGATCTCGGCGCCATGACGCCGTACGTCCTCGAGGAAGGGGCTCCCGATCTCCGCGACACGTCGGACGTCGCCCGCACGGACGCCGCGTTCTTCCTTGGGGATCACCTCGGGTTCGACGCGTGGACGCGCGAACGGCTGGAGGCGCTCGGGGCGCGCCCCCTCGGCGTCGGGCCCGTCAGCCTCCACGCCGACGACGTCATCGCGATCGTGACGAACGAGATTGATCGGCGCCGAGACCGAGCGGAGGGGATCGGGCGTCCGAGCCTCAGCGCCGGAGTAGAGCTTGGGGGCCTGAAATCACTTGCGTACGTGATAGCTCACGGTGGGCGCCGTCATCACGGCGAGCCGGCGTGCTTCGGTGACCCGCTCGAGAAGCGCCTCGACCTGGTCCTGCGTAGGAGGAGCGGCGAGCCACTCGTCCAACGCTCGCCGGTACGTGGCTAGCCGAACCATGAGCTCCCGAGCACCCGCTTGGGTAACCGGCATTCGCTCCAGGTAGCTTTCGGCCTCGCTCAAGACCGAGCCGATGCGCGCGATGTCGGAGTCCACGCTCCTCATGACGGGCCTTCTGGCGAAGCCATGGCGCTCACCTGAAGCCTTGACCTTGGTTGGTCCTCGCGACGCGCACCGGCCGCGCCATGCGTCTGCGGTCGCGTGTCGCGCATTCAGGGGGCCGGGCCAGGAAGCGAGGGTAGTGTGGACGGCGTCCGCTCACGCGCGCCGACCATTCGGCGGGCCGCATGGAAGATTACGACTTCCGCTCGCTGAGCGCAAGGCTGGGTCATGAAGCGTGTACGCGCAGGTCGAAAGGCGTCGCGAGCAAAGTTCGGGTTACGCTCCGCCCGATGCACATAAGGGACTACCGCATCCGGGTCGACGGCATCCGCTTTCGCAGCCGCCACGGAGTCTCGGCCTCCGAGCGCAAGCTCCTTCAGGACTTCGTCGCCAACGTCGAGCTCTCTCTGCCGCCGTCCGAGCTCCCGCACACCGACGAACGCCGCGACGTGCTCGACTACGATCGCGTCGCCTCGCTCGTCGTCGAAGAAGGCACCGTCCGGAGCCACCGTCTCCTCGAGACGCTCGCCAAGCACATCGTCCAGCGACTGCTCGCCGAAACGGCAGCCACGAGCGTTCGCGTCGTGGTCACCAAGCCGCGGCCGCCCACGGCAAGCAGCGTCGAATCCGCTTCGGTCGAGCTCCTCGTGTTTCGGGAATGAGGGCGACCCCCCGGCGCGTCGGCGCGAGGGGCGCTGAGGTCGGCGGCGATGGTGCCTGCGCCAGGGCGGGTTAGAGTCCCCGACGGACCTTCGAAACGAGTCCGCGAAAGACTATGGAAAACCCCCTTCTCGTCCCCACTCTCCCCGGAGCTCTTCCCCCTTTCGACCGCATCCGCCCAGAGCACGCCGAGGCCGCCGTCGACGCGGTGCTCGCCGACAATCGCGCGCGGATGCGAGCCCTGCTCACCGACGCGGGCAGTCCGTGGTGGACGGCTCGGTGGGACAAGCTGATTGCGCCCTTGGAGGAGATGAGCGACCGGCTGTCGCGCGCCTGGGGTCCAGTCGCTCACCTCTTCGGGGTGACGAGCACGGCCGACTGGAGGGTCGCTTACAACGCCTGCTTGCCCAAAGTCACGGCGTACGCGCTCGAATGGTCGCAGAACGAGGCGCTGCTCCGCGCCTACGAGCGCCTCGCCGAGAGCCCCGACTGCGCGGCGTTCTCGCCCGCGCGCCAAAAGGTCCTCCGGGATGCGCTGCGCGACTTCAAGCTCTCTGGTGTGGGCCTTCCGTCGGACCAGAAAGCCCGTTTCAAAGAGATTGCCCTTCGCCTTTCGGAGCTCCAATCCAAGTTCGAGGAGAACCTGATTGACTCGGTGCAAGCCTGGAGCAAGCACGTGACGGACGAAGCGCTCCTTCAGGGGATGACCGAACAAGGCAAGGCCGCGGCGCGGGAGAACGCCAGGTCGAAGTCGCTCGACGGCTTCCGCGTCACTCTGGACTTTCCGAGCTACGACGCCGTCATCAGCTACGCGGACGACCGCGAGCTCCGACGAGAGGTGTACGAGGCGTACGGTACGCGCGCGTCGGATCGCGGCCCGCTGGCCGGCCGCTTCGACAACGGACCGTTGATGGACGAGATTCTCGCGCTCCGCCACGAGCAGGCGCAGCTGCTCGGAATGCAGAGCTACGCCGACGTCTCGCTCGCGACGAAAATGGCCGAGTCGCCGCACGAGGTCGAGCGCTTCTTGCTCGACTTGAACACTCGGGCGCGCCCCCGCGCCGAAGCCGAGCTCGAAGAGCTCAAGCTGTTCGCGAGGCAGCACGGCGGACCGGCCGACTTCGAGCCGTGGGACGTCGCCTATTACTCCGAGAAACTGAAGCAGGAGAAGCTGGGCTTTTCGGAGGACGAGCTCCGGCCTTACTTTCCGGCCGCCCAAGTGGTGAGCGGCATGTTCGCCCTCGTCGAACGTCTCTACGGGGTAAAGATCCGCAGCCTCGAAGGGGTCTCCACTTGGCACCGCGATGTGACGACCTACGCCATGACCGAAGCCGACGGCACGCCGGTCGGGCTCTTTTACCTGGACCCCTACGCGCGCGAATACAAACGCGGAGGGGCGTGGATGGACGAGTACGTCGGGCGACGGGTGACGCCGGGCGGCTTGCAACTTCCCGTCGCTTACCTGACCTGCAACTTCGCCCCCCCGCTCCCGGGGCAGCCCGCGCTCTTGACCCACGACGAGGTCCTCACGCTATTTCACGAGTTCGGTCACGGGCTGCACCACCTGCTGACGCGCGTCGACGAAGCGGCCGTCTCCGGGATTCACGGCGTGGCGGGCGACGCGATTGAGCTGCCCAGCCAGTTCATGGAGAACTGGTGTTACCACCGGGCGACGGTGCGCGGTTTCGCCCGTCACTGGAAGACCGGCGAGCCACTGCCGGACGCGTTGCTCGAGAAGCTTCGCGCGAGCCGCACGTTCCAGGCCGCGCTGGCGACCGTGCGTCAGCTCGAATTTGCTCTTTTCGATCTCCGGTTGCATCGAGACTACGACCCGGCGGCGGGGGCGCGTGTGCTCGCGACGCTGGAGCGCGTGCGGAGCGAGGTCAGCGTTCTCAAACCGCCGACGTGGAACCGAATGCCCAGCGGCTTCGCGCATATCTTCGCCGGCGGGTATGCGGCCGGGTATTACAGCTACAAGTGGGCGGAGGTCTTGTCGGCCGACGCCTTTGCCGCATTCGAGGAGACGGACTTCGCCCCGGACACCGGCAAGCGCTTCCGTGACACGGTGCTCGCCCAAGGCGGGTCGCGCGAAGCCATGGAGGTGTTCACCGAGTTCCGCGGGCGAAAACCGAGCATCGAACCGCTCCTACGGCACAGCGGGCTAGCGGCGTGACGGGCTCGCGCCCACCTCACAAGACGCCGTCCAGAAGACCCGCGACCCCGCTCCGCGCCTCCGCCATGAGTCGCTCCAAGTGCTCGCCGGAGCGAAAGCTCTCCGCGTATATTTTGTATACGTCTTCGGTGCCGCTCGGGCGAACCGCGAACCAGCCGTGATCGGTCGTCACTTTGAGACCTCCGAGCTCGCCACCGGCGCCCGCCGTGGTCTGCACGGCTCTCACCGGGTCGCCGCCCAGGTCGGGCGCTCGCCAGTCCTCTGCGCGCACCCGGCGGAGGCGCTCGCGCATCGGCCGGCTCGCCGGCGCGTCGCGGCGCGCGTAGAAGGACACGCCGTGGGCCCGCTCGAGGGCGGCGTAGCCCTCGGCTGGATCGCGCCCGCTCACCGACAGAATCTCCGCGGCCAAGAGCCCTAGGAGCATTCCGTCCTTGTCGGTCGTCCAGGTCGAGCCGTCGCAGGCGAGAAACGACGCGCCCGCGCTCTCCTCCCCACCAAACCCCAGGCTCCCGTCGCGCAGGCCGGGCACGAACCACTTGAAGCCGACCGGTACCTCGAGGACGCGGCGCGAGAGCGAGGCCGCGACGCGATCGATCATGTGGCTCGTGACGGCCGTCCTTCCGACGACGGCCGTCGCCGCCCAATCCGGCCGATGTCGAAAGAGGTAGTCGACGGCCACGCTCAAATACTGATTCGGTGGGAGGAGACCTGCGCCGCGCGTGACGATTCCGTGCCGATCGGCGTCCGCGTCGTTTGCGAGGGCGACGTCGAATCGATCTTTCTGTGCGAGCAGCTTGGCCATGGATAAGGGCGACGAACAGTCGGTGCGGATGCGCCCGTCGTGGTCGAGGGGTACGAAGGCAAACCGGCTATCGACCTCGCGGTTGATGACCGTCAAGTCGAGGCCGTACACTTCGGCGATTCGAATCCAGTATTGGACGCTTGCGCCACCCATCGGGTCGACCCCGATCTTCGGCTTGGCCCGTGCGATCGCCGGCAGATCGATCGCGCGGCCGAGATCGGCGACGTACGAGGCCAAGAAATCGTAGCTCCCGAGCGTTCCTTCGCGGCGGCCGCGGTCGACGGGGACGCGGGCGACGGCGCGGCCCACCCCTTCGGCGAGCAGCTCGTTGGCGCGCCGCTCGATCCACGTCGTGATCTCGGCTTCCGCCGGACCGCCGTGCGGAGGGTCGTATTTGAAGCCGCCGTCTTCGGGTGGGTTGTGCGACGGCGTGACGACGATCCCGTCCGCGCTCGCTCCGCCTCCGCGGTTGTGCGTCAAGATGGCGCGTGACACGGCCGGGGTCGGCGTGAAGGAGCCTGCGGGAGCAGAGAGCGCCCGGACGCCTCGGGCGGCCAACACCTCGAGCGCCGTCGTGTGCGCGGGGCCAGAGAGCGCGTGCGTGTCCATCCCCATGTAGAGCGGCCCAGCGATGCCGTTCGCTTCACGCCAGTCGCAAATGGCGGAGGTGATGGCGGCGATGTGATCCTCGTTGAAGCTGCGGCGCAAAGACGAGCCGCGGTGGCCCGACGTGCCGAACGAGACCCGCTCGGCGACGTTGCCGCCATCGGGGTGCTCGGCGTAGTAGGCGCTCTCCAGCGCGGCGAGATTGACGAGGCTCTCCGGAGGCGAGAGCTCTCCCGGGCGCAGTTCGTGGGTCATGACCGCGGGAATCTACTCCATCCTTTCGAAGGCGCCGTTCGAGACGGCCCCGCCCGGACACGACGGCAAGACACCGAACGGCTCTGCTCCCCGGCCCGCAGAGAGCGCCATCGGCGGGCTCGTCGCCTACGATGCGGCCGATGCCGCGCCGCCTCCTGCCCGACGTGCCAGCGGCCCCAGCCGCGGTGCGCCGCGGCCCCGTCTTTCCGGCCTTTCCCTCTGGGCTCAAGGGCCGCCGCCACGAGCTGGCGATGCTGGCGCGCATCGTGGTCGCGGAGCGCCCGGGAAGAATTGCCCTCGTCGGTGGAGGCGGCTCTGGCAAGTCGATGCTCGCGTGCGCCCTGGGCCATCGCATGAAGAGCCTCTTTCCCGGAGGCATTCACTGGTTCCGGTCCGGTCCCTGGGACGCGAGAACGTTGAGCGAGATGCTCGCCGTTCGGTTCCGCACGTCGCGCGAGCGCGCGCGACTTTGGCCGTCGCTGCGGGAGCTCTTCGCGGCCCGCGGTCCGCTGTTCATCGTCCTCGACAACCATGAGAACGATTGCGCCATCGCGACGCTCTTGAACGAGCTCGAAGCGGCCCCCGTGACGTGGGTCATCACGGCGAGGCGGTGCCTGCTGGGCGGCGTCTACCTGTTCCCCGTCGTCCCGCCGCTATCGGCCACGGGTCGCACCGCCTTCTCACGCGTGAGCGGACTGGCGGAGCCGCTGCGCCACAGCCCGCTCGCCCTCAGCATCGCGGACGGCATCGTGCGGTCCGGGGCCATCGAAGCGGCGGCGCTCAAGACCTGGCTCCTCGCGCGCGGCCTCGGGCGTGTCCTCGTCATCGACCATGAAGACGACTTGCCCGGCGCCGCGCTGCTCATCGATTGGGCCTGGCGCCGGCTGGCTCCCGGCCAGCGCCGGATCCTCTCCGTCCTCGCGCACTCCGGCGGCGATCACGTCGACAGCGCCGCGCTCTCGGCGCTCGCGCGCGCTCGGCCGGGCCCAGCGACCGCCAGGCTCCTCGCAGGGCTTTCGGCCTGGAGGCTGATCGAATCGCCCTTGCCGGATCGCTACTCGCTTCATGCGGTCGTGCGGTACGCCATCTCACGTCGCACCCGCTTCGATCCCAAGAAGTCACTCGAATATTATCTCGCGCTCCTCGAGCGCGCACCGGAGCGCCTCGATCTCGAGCAAACCCATCTCTATGCCGCGATGGACTACGCGCACGGCCAATCGAACCTGGGCTGGATGTTGCGAATCGAAGCGCTGCTCGCTCGCCTGAACGATCGAGCGCTCGGCTCTCGCTCAAGCTAGACAGCGGCGCGGACGTGCCCAGCATCGAGCCGAAGCGTCTGCACCGTGGACGCAAGTCGGGGAGTCGAACCCCGCGGGCCTCATCGGCACCCTTTCGAGCCCCGGATCCCCCGGGCAACACTTGCGTGGCATCGGGGCGCGTTCCGCGGACGCTCCCGACGTGGATGAGAACGGCCGGGGGGACCGATTCTTTAGGGCGCGACGCTCGGGCGGCGAACGAAAACGGGGCTCGCCCTCTTTCGGTCGGCTACCGCGAGCGGACCGCCAGCCAAATCAACCCGACGAACACCAAGCCGATGAGCACCCACCGGGCAAGCGCTCGAGCCACGACGGCGGCACGCCGAAAGCGCGCCATCCCGTTCGACGGGGGCACGGCCGCCGAAAGCGGGTCCCGCAGCGCGTCGAGCATTTCCGTCGCGTCGGCGTAGCGGTCGGGCAAATGGATGGCGAGGGCGCGCATGACGACCGCGGCGACGCGCGGGTCCACGCCGGGCGCCGTCTCGGCGAGGGGACGGGGCGAGCGCTTGGTTTTTGCCATCATGAGCGCCGAGAGCGTCGGCGCTTCGTACGGCATCGTCCCCGCGAGCAGCTCGTAGAGGATGATGCCGAGCGCGTACAGATCCGCGCGCCCATCGCCCCGGCGACCCTGGATTTGCTCGGGCGCCATGTATTCCGGCGTCCCGAGCCTGCAGGAGAGGCCGCTCCAAGTCAGCCTTCTGGCGCCGAAATCGAGCGCGACGCCGAAGTCGACGAGGACGACATGGCCTTGTGCGTCGAGGACGATGTTCTCCGGCTTCAGATCGCGATGCACGACGCGCTGGGCGTGCATGTAGGCGAGGGCCACGCAAACCTGCTGTCCGATGGCGAGCACTCGATCCGTGGGCAGGCGGTCGCCCGACGTCATCCGACGGTAGAGCGACTCGCCCTCGATGTACTCCATCGCGAGGTACGGCCGGCTCTTCTCGGGAACGGCCAGAACGCGGGCGATGGCGGGATGGGCGAGTCGAAGCCCGATCCGCTCCTCGCGAACGAAGCGATTGTAGAAAGCGACGTCGCTCTCGAGATGCAGGTGGGGAACCTTGAGCACGACGGTCTTGCCCGTGCCGCGCTGGCGGGCCTTGAACACCGAGCCCATACCGCTGCGCGCCATCACCGCGAGCACTTCGAAGTCGTCCACCCAGTGGCCGGGATGAATCTCGTAGCCTTGGCGGGCCGTTGCGCCGCGCGCGTCGCATGGGGCCACGGGCGCTGCGGCGGCGCACGGCCCGCCCGCCTCGCGCGGCGGCGCTGTCGTCTCGCCCTGCGAGCGGGCGGAAGCGTCGGACTCGTGCACCTAGAAGAGGTACGACGGCAGCGATAAAACCCGCATCAAGAAGGGCACTCTCGGCATCAAGAAAGAATCAAGACGAAGCCGCTCGTCGAGCGCCCTCGCCGCCGACGAAGCTTTGGGGCCTACGCCCCGCGGAGGACGACGCAGGCCGTGATGCCGCCGATGCCCAGCATCAGCTTGACGCCGACCGGCCCCTCCGCCGGGTCCAAGCGGACTTCTTCGCTCACGATCGCCTCTGGCCGGGGAATGCGCGGGTGCAGCTGGCTCCGCGGAATTCCGGTCGCGAACGCCGTCCCCTCCGCGAGGCCGAGGGCCAGAGCCGTGAGCTCCCATCCGCCGGAGTTCGCCATTCCGTGGCCCAGTTGCCCTTTGCGCGCGGTGATCCGCGTCTTTTCGGTGATGAATGGCTCGATGAGCGCGAGCTCGTTCAGATCGCCCGGCGTCCCGGTCGCGTGCAAATCCACGACCGAAACGTCGCGCGGTGCGATGCGCGCCTCGGCGTAGGCGCGGACGATCGCGCGTTTTGGGCCGGACTTGGAGGGCGTGATGATGTGCTCGGCGTCCGACGCGAGCGCCACCGCTTCGACGTAGCCTCCGATCGGCCGCAACCCGCGCTGCTCGCACCAGTCGGCGTCGCCGATGATCCATACGCAAGCGCCCCCCGACACCTGCGTGCCGCGAAGCGACGTGAACGGGACGTTGACCTCGCCGATGCCCGGCATGACGCGCGCCTGATGAAACGCCGCGACCAGGGCCGCGTCGGGGCGCGGGTCGGTGGTACCCACGATGGCCATTCGCGCTTCATCGCGGAGTATCGCGTCGCGGCCGCATTTGAGCGCGACGCCGAACGTCGAGCATGCGCCCACGGGCGCGAAGGCCGCGCCATGGATGCCGAGCAACATCGTAATCTGCGCGGCCGGCGCATTTTGGATGTTCCAAATGAGATCGGGGCTCACCGCCGTCCACGGCGGGTCGGGACAGCCGACCTCGTCGACGAGGGCCCGATGCGCGCGCAGCCTCCTGCGGATCGTATTGAGATGGGCCTTGTCATGGTCTTCGTCACCGGCGTCCATCCGCTCGTTGGCCGCGAACCGCTCGAGGAAAGCTTGCAGCTCCTCCGATTGGCTCGCCCAGTAGCCTTCCCAGGAGCGGACGGCGTCGAAGCGCGCCTGGCTGTCGACCGGAAGCGATGACGGGTCGGGCGGCGGCGGGGCGCCGGGCGGGAGCGTCCGTTCCGCGTCGAATCGACGCCGTGCGCTGCAGCGCGCGGCTTGCGCCCAGAAATGATTCCAAGCGTGCGTCGCCCGTTCGAGCGACGAGGCGGCGCGGTAGCTCTCCGCGAGCTCGCCTACGCCGGAGCCGACGAAGACGCAGCACGCCTCGTCGAGCTCGCGCACGAGCGCCTCGAGCCGCGCGTCGCACTGGAGCGCCTGGATCGCGGCTCCGACGGCGAACTGCACGTTCTCGCCCATCTTGCTTCGGATTCGCGCCAGGTAGGCATCGCCGTGACGCTTCGCGATCCACCCGGCGTAGTCGTCGAAAGAAAACTCCGGATCGCCGACGGAAAATAGGCCGTATCCGAACTCGGGACGATCGTTGCGAGCCAGGGCCGAATGGCCAGCCCGGAGAAGGGCCCTCAAGGCGGGCACGCTTGCGGCCCCAGGAGCGACGACGCCCCAGCCGTAGATGCCGATCCGGCGCGTGGGCGGACCATCGACCCGACGAGACGATTCCATGATGGGGAAGACTCCAGCGACGCCCGTGACCGATTCGCAAACTACTGGCCCGACGCACCGCCGACAAGCCCGGGACGCCGCCCTGGTCAGGCTCGTCCCGTCGCAACGACGGCCGGCGAACCTCCGGGCCGACCGCGGCGCGTCATCGTGGGCGGCGCGCTGCGTCCGACGCGCGGGGCTTCGCCGCCCTCAGGCGTGGAGGCGGCCACCGCGACGGCACGCGTCCTCCACGGCGCGGAGAAGCTCCTGGCGCGCGATTGGCTTGTTCAGGAACGCGACGCAGCCGGCGTCCATCGCCCGCTCGCGATCGCCGCCAAGGACCTGCGAGCTCACGGCAATGACGGCGACGTCTCGGGTGGCCGCCATCGACAAGGCGCGCGAGACCGTGAGCCCGTTCATTCCAGGCATCCGGATGTCGATGAGCACGACCGAGGGGCGCTCCGAGCGCGCCAGGGCCAGTCCCGTGCCGGCATCGGAGGCTTCCGCGACGTCGTAGCCGGCCGACGTGAGGACCGCCTTGACGACGCGCCGATTCACCTGGTTGTCGTCGATGACGAGCACACGTCGATCGGGCCGCCCCGAGGACGCCGTCGCGCGCACCTCCTCGGGACCGTCGTCGACTGCGAACGGGCCCGCGGGCGCTTCCGCGGAGGCGGTAGAGACCTCGAAGAGAGGGGCTGACGCCGACGAGCGACCGGGCGCGTCGTGGGGCGTCGGGGCGACCGGGAGGGTGAAGAAGAAGGTCGAGCCTTTCTGCGGCTCGCTGGCGACACCCATTTCGCCTCCCATCAGCTCCACGAGCCGCTTGCTGATCGACAACCCGAGACCGGTGCCCCCTGCGCGGGTCGCTTCGAGCTGAGAGAACGGAAGAAACAAGAGCGACGTGTCGCTCGGAGCGATTCCGATGCCCGTGTCGACGACCTCGACCCGCACGAAGCTCCCCCTGCTGCTCGCCGAGAGCGTCACCGAACCGTCCTCCGGCGTGAATTTCACGGCGTTCGAGAGCAGATTGACGAGGACCTGCCGCGTCCGATTGCGATTGGCTTGGCAAACGAACGACCCGACCGCGACGGCGTTGTGAAGGCGGATGCGCTTGCGCATCGCGAGCGCGCCGATGAGAGCGCACGCATCGCGGGCCGGCTCCGCCACATCCATCCGCTCGGCGCGGACCTCCACGCGCCCCGCCTCGATCTTCGAAAGGTCGAGGCTCTCGTTGACGAGCGTGAGGAGCTGCTTGCCGGCGCCCCGAACGTCGGCGATCGCGCGGCGCTGCACCTCGGGCATTTCGCCGTACGTCCCGGCGAGCAGCACGTCGGCCAACCCGATGACCGCGTTGAGCGGCGTCCGGAGCTCGTGCGACATGCTCGAGAGAAACTCGCTCTTGCGCTGGGACGCCCGGGCGAGCAGCGTGTTTCGGTCGACGAGCTCGACGCCTCGGGCTCGCAGCTCCTCGTCCTGAGCGCGCAGCTCCTCGTTTTGACCCTGCAGCCGCTCGTTCGCCGCGGCGAGCTCACCGCCGAGGGCCGCGAGCCGCTCGCCCGCCATCGCGTTTTCGAGCGCGAGACCGATGCGCTCCAGGCTCCGAGCGAGATCCGGCAGATCGGCGGGACCGATCGCGCCCGCCAGCTCCACGACCGCCACGATCTTGGCACCGGCCCGCACCGGCGCGGCGAACAAGGCCTTCGGGATGGCGTCCACGAATGCCGTGCGCACGACGAGCCCTGCGTCGTCGCCGAGGCCGTCGAGAAATCGCGGCTCGCACGAGGCGTGGACTTCGCGCGCGAGCGCGTCGCCCCCGCGGGGGAGCGTGCCCACGTCGACCGCCTGGCTGGCGGCGAGCTCGAGTCGCGCCGCGCCCTGCTCACTCGCCTCGCCACGGGCCACCCAGAGAACGCCCGCCGTGGCGCGCTGGTGCCTCACGAGGAGCCGCAGCGAGGCGCTGGCGACGGTCGCCAGGCTGCCCCCGGCCGAGAGGGCCGTCATCAGCTCGGTGAAGCGGCCCTCGCGCTTGCGCTCCTCGGAGAGGCCGACGGCCATCGCCTTCATCGCGCCGTGGAGGTCCCGAATCTCGGCGACGCCGCCGCCGTCGAGGCGACCGAGCTCCCCCCGCGCGATCTCGCTGGCGTAGGAGAGTAGCCCCGTGAGCGGGCGCTCGACGAAGCGGACGAGGACGAGGGCCGAAGCGGCGACGACGCCCACGAGCAGCAGCGTGAAGGCCCAGGAGCGCGTACCGATTTCGTCTCGGTACGACGCGACGAGGCCCGATTGGGCGGCGCGCCGGGTGGCTAGCCAGGCGTTCATTTCGTCGACCGTGGCGCGAATGTCGTCCATCCTTGCCTTGCCGTCGCGGTTCAGCGCCAGCCGCTCGGAGGGCAGGAGCGCGAAGACGCTCGGCGCGGTGAGCGGCCGCGCCACTTGCGACTCCCAACCGTCCAGCTGGGCGCGGAGCCTGCGGGCGAGGTGCGCCGGCTGCTCGTCGTCGCGCACGGCCCGCTCGAGATTGTCGAGGGAAGCGGCGCGCTCGTGCGCGGCGCGGCGGTAGGGTTCGAGGAAGGTCGCGTCGCTCGTCAAGAGCCACCCGCGGACGCCCGTCTCGAGATCGATGGCCAAGGCGGCGACGCGCGCGAGCGCCGCTCCGGTGCGCTCGTTGCGCTCGACGAGGGAGGCGTAACCATCCATCGCGCGGTCGAGCTCGCCGTGCGACAGGGCCGCGCGCCCGAAGACGAGCGCCATCAGAGTCCCGAAGATCATGCCCAAGAGCGTTCGCGTCTTCATCGTCGATCTCGCCCGCTGCCCGGAGCCGTCATCGGCTACGAAGCGGGCAGCCTGACCACGAAAGACGTCGGCCACTCGGGGGTCTCCGTGACCTCGATGCTCCCGCCTTGCGCTTCGACGGCCCTCTTGCAGAAGTAAAGACCGAGCCCGGCGTTGCCGCGCGCCACGCCGTGCTTCTCGAGGCGGGCGAATTTCTCGAAAATGCGGAGGCGCTCGGCGGGCGGAATGGCCGGCCCGCTGTTCGAGACCGCTATCATGACGTCGGTCCCCACGAACGCCGCGACCCCGACGCGGCCGTGCGCCGGCGTGTAGCGAAGCGAGTTGTCCAGGATGTTCTCGATGACCCGCAGCAGGAGCGCGCGATCCGCCGTCACGAGCCCCGGGGGGCCCTCGGGCGCGAGAAGCTCGACCTTCTTTTCGTGGGCGCGCCGCACGTACTCCTGAACCGCTTCGCGCAAGAGCTCCGCTACGGGGACGGGCTCCGCGCGCAGCGTGAACTGCGAGTCCTCGACGAGCGTGACGGTCAAGAGATCTTCGAGCATGGCGCGAAGCCGGCGGGACGCGCCGCTCGCCTCTTCGAGCGCGTCGGCGAGCACCGAGCCTGGCTCCCCCACGATTTGGCGCGCGAGCTCGACGTTCGACCCGACGACGCTCAGCGGATTCTTCAGGTCGTGGACGACGAACGCCATGAGCTCGCGCTGCTCGCCCTGGAGTCGTTCGAGCGCAGCGTTCCGCCCTTCGAGCTCCTCCTTCGCGCGGCGCACGGCGTCGCGGGAGGCCTTGAGCCCCAGAAGCGTGCGCACCCGTGTCACAAGGATGAGCGCATCGAACGGCTTCTCGAGGTATTCGTCGGCCCCCGCCTCGAGGCCGCGAAGGCGGTGATCGGTCCCGGCATGCGCCGTCACCAAGACGACCGGCACGTGGTCCCCGGCGGCATGGGCGCGAATGTGCGCGAGGACATCGAGGCCGTCGAACTCCGGCATCCTCACGTCGAGGAGCACGAGGTCGGGTCGAAGCTCGCTGAAGAGCGCGAGCGCCGATTGCCCGTCGGTGGCGCGCAAGATCTCGTGACCGAGCGGCGCAAGCTGCCCCTCGAGAACCGCGAGATTGCGGGGCTCGTCGTCGACCAGCAGCAGTCGCCTTCGCATCGCTCGCGCCTCACCCAGTCCTTGCCGAGCGCGCGCCGCTGAAATCAGAGCGCCGCGCGACGAGACAAGAATCCCTCTTGATCTGAGGTACCAAGGGAGCACGCGAACGTCCACAGGCTCGCGCGTTTGCGCCGCGCGCGAAAAGCGCGCAAAAGACCGTCGAAAGAGCGGGCTCGCCAGGTGACGCATGTGGGCAACGGTCGGCGCGACAGGCGACGTGTGCCCCCGCCCCCGCCCGTGACGTATAGTGTCTGGATTGCCCGTCACGCGATTGCCCTCGAGCCCAGAACGGTCCTTTCCATGAGCACATCTCGGCGCGGTCTCCTCCACCTTGCCCTCGTTCCGCTCGCGGCATCGGCCGCGTCGTTTGCCGGCGCCTCGACGGCCCACGCCCAGACGCCTCCCAGCGTCGCGATGGCCGTCGACGCCACCGCCCCTGGCGCGCCGCTCGAACGAATCTGGGCGTTCCATGGTTACGACGAGCTCAATTACACGACGACGCCCGAGGGCAAGGATTCTCTTGAAGACGCTCGGCGCGATCCACACGGCTCCGCCTCACATCCGCACGCACTTCTTGTTGAACACCGGAGACGGTACTCCGGGGCTCAAATGGGGGTCGACCAACGTCTACACGCAGGATGCCGCGGGAAACCCGGTCTACAGCTGGACGCTGATGGACGGCATCATGGACACCATCACCGGCTCGAGAGCGTTTCCTTTCGCGGAAATTGCCTTCATGCCGCACGACCTCTCGGTGCACCCCGACCCGTACACGAACTCGAGCGTGCGCGCGCTCGACGGGGGCGCGTTCTATCCGCCGAAGGACTACGCGAAGTGGGGCGCGCTCATCGCCGCTTGGGCCGCCCATTCGGGGACCCGTTACAACGGCGCCGCCTCGTGGCAATGGGAGCTGTGGAACGAGCCGGATTTGTCCTACTGGCACGGCACCCCCGCGGAGTACATCCAGCTCTACGACTACACGGAGGCGGCGCTCCACGGGGCGCTCCCCAACACGCCGCTCGGAGGCCCCGCCGTGGCCGTCCCGTCCGCGCCCTTGTTGGCGCAGTTTCTCCAGCACTGCGCGACGGGCACGAACGCCGTCAGCGGCAAGACGGGGACGAAGCTCGACATGGTGACTTTTCACGCCAAGGGCGGGGTAGCCATCGTCGGCGGTCACGTGGAGATGAACCTCGGCCACCAGCTCCAGCTGCACCGCACCGCGTTCAGCACCGTCGCGAGCTTCCCGCAGTTCAAGCAGACGCCCATCGTCGTGACGGAGGCCGATCCGGACGGCTGCGCGGCGTGCCCCGCCAGCCAGACGCCGGCAGACGCGTACCGCAACTCGCCGGCGTACGGGGCGTATGAAGTGGCGATGATGAAGCACACGCTGGAGCTCGAGAGCCAGCTCGGCGTCAACGTTCGTGGCCTCGTGACTTGGGCGTTCCTCTTCGAGAACCAGCCGTACTTTCTCGGCTACCGCGTGCTCCAGTCGAACGGGTTGCACCTGCCGGTGCTCAACGCGTTCAAGCTGCTGGGGAGCCTGGACGGGGCCCGGCTGCCCGTGACGAGCAGCGGCGCTCTCACGGCCAACGCCATCATGGCCAGCAGCGTGCGCGGTCAGCCTGAGGTCGACGCGATGGCGACTCTCAACGGCCAGCAGGTGCAGGTGATCGTCTGGAACTACCACGACGATCTCGTGGCGGCGGCGCCGTCGCCGGTCCACTTGACGGTCCAGCTTCCGGCGAGCTTCGGGGCTCGCGCCACGGTCAGCCATCTGCGGGTCGACGACACGCACGGCGACCCGTACACGGTCTGGGTGTCGCAGGGCAGCCCCGCCGCCCCGTCGGCGACGCAGCTCGCCCAGCTGCAAGCCGCCGCCGATGCGATCACGCTCCAGCCACCGCAAGCCATCGACGTCGTCGCCAACACAGCGACCGTCGATTTCAGCTTGCCGCGCTTCGGCGTGTCGCTCGTCACGTTGAGCCCCGTCGGGCTCCTCGATGGTTCGGCCGGGGACTCTTCGCTTTCGATGGCCTCGAGCGGCGTTGCGAGCGGGGGCAGCGGCGCGAACGGCAGCAGCGGCGGGGGAGCGGGGCCGGACGCGGACACCTCGGCGGGCAGCGGCGCGGCCGCGAGTGGGGCGGGCGGCAATGGCGGCAGCGGGTCGGGCAGCGGCGGGAGCGCTGCGAGCGGAAGCGCCTCGAACGGGAGCGGCGCGAACGGCAGCGGCGGCGGCAACGGCAGCAGCGGCGGCAACGGCAGCGGCGCGAACGGCAGCGGCAGCGGCGGGTGCTCTTGCCGGCTGGCCGGATTGTCGTCGGCGGCTCCGATGAGCCTGCCCGCGGGCGCGGCGTGCATCGCGTTGCCGATCGCGGTGGCCTTTCGCCGGCGACGCTCGACGCGACGCGCGGCGCAAACGCGGGCGTGAGCTCTCGCCGGTCGGCGGCGCGCGAGGCCGGCGAGCCGCGGAGCGAGGGGCGACTCGTCGCGCTCGTCGCCGCGCTTGCCTCGTGCTGCGGATGCGCCCGCGAAACGCCTTCGGCGCTGGTTCGTCTCGAGGCGGCGCCGCCGGAGCGCGCGGTCCGCGTGCCGGGGGCCCTCATGGTCGCGCGCTCGCTCGACACGCTGTCGGTCGGGATCGACCCGTCGTCGCTCGCGCTCACGCAAGTGCCCGCGGGCGAGGGAGCGTTCCTCGGCGTCGAGGCGGAGGCGCACGTCTACCCGAGGGGACAGGAGCGACCGGTCGCAGAGCGGCACCTGGTCTCTTCGAGCCCGACGTTCGACGTGGCCGCGTGCGCCTGGAGCCGGACGCCCGATGGCGTGCCTTTGCCGGACGTGAAGTACGTGGTCGAGATGCAGCTCGTGCTCTTCGAGACGGACGTACCGCCCGCGCGCGAATGGGAGCCTCACGCCGGAAAGTACAAGGCGCTTTGGACACGGACGCTCCGCCAGGCCGAGGAGTGAGGGCGCGCTGGGCGGATTGTGCCGCGCTTGGCGGGTGGCTGGTCGTCGTGATCGGGTCATTGTATGCCGCCGCAAGGCCTACAAGTTGGCGTCCCGACGGCACAGCACCGCGAGGCTTCGTCGCTGGCGTCCGCGGCGTCAGTCGGAGCGTCCAACAAGGCGCGTGCCCACCCCTCCCGCCTCCGCGCCTCGCGGCGGCGCCATGCCCCAACGCCGCCGTGGCGGGCGCAGGACGTCATGATCGCCGTCCTATCTTACGCGTCTTCGAGGTGGCGGCGGCGCGCGCGCGCGGCGGGACGACGGTGGTCGCTGTCGCCCGAGCCCCCGCTCCTCGACGGGCTTCGTCCGCTTCCCAATTCGGCCAAAGGAGCACGGCCGGATGGACCTTCAGAGCGATCGCTAGCTTCTCGGCACGCTCGGCGCCGAGCGTCGCGCGCCCGCTCTCGATGCTTGAAAGGGTCGGCTGAGCGATGCCCGTTGCGTGCGCGAGCTCGGCTTGCGTCATTTCCTGCAACTCGCGCGCGACGCGCACGGCATCGCCGGGAGAAAGCTTGACGCGAACGCGCGCCGGGACGTAGCGCGCTGCCTTCGCGGTCTTGGTGGCCATGGGGGGGATCCTTTGCTTAGGGGCGGTAGTCGTGAGGGGAGAGCCGCTCGACGTAGACGGTCACGACGTCGGCGTCCGCGCGATAGAGCACGCGCCAATGGATATCGAGGCGCGATGCGCGGAGGTGCGCGAGCTTTCCGGAGAGCTTTTCATCATGGAACGACTTGATCGCACGGAGCCCTTGCGGGCCGGACTGCCGGACGATCGCGCACCAGATCTCGTACTTCTCCTTGATTCGGTGCGGGAGCTTGTCGAGCGTCTTCGCAGCGTTGCGCGCTTCGACGACAGTCCACATACCTTATGAGTAATATTCTTCACAGGCCATGTCAAGGTGCGCTGGGGGGCGCTTCTGCCGACGCTTTCGGCATCGCGAGGATCGAACTGGCTTTGCCGAAACCGCCCGGCGTGCGACCTTCCGGCCCTGCCCAAAAGTCTGACGAATCGTCCTCCAGCGAAAGGTCCCCACCTACGGAATCCGAAACGAACGATGTAGTATCAAAAGCTTGGAGGAGTGGCCGAGTGGTCGAAGGCAGCGGTTTTGAAAACCGCCGATCTCGCAAGGGATCCAGGGGTTCGAATCCCTTCTCCTCCGCTGAATCTGCACGTCGTCAAAGCGCACCTGCACAAGCTCCGAAGTCACGGCGCCCCGGCGGCCGCGAGGCACCTGCGGCACATCGAGCGAGAGGGCGTCGAAAAGGACGCCTCGCCCGGCAGGCTCGCCTACTCGCTTCGCCTTCGACTGCCTCAGCCGCTGTCTAGCCGTCGCAGGAGCTCCTCGAGCGCGACTCGCAGGGTGGGCACCTTGACCAGCGCGACATCGCAGACGATGTCCAAGTCGACGCCAAAGTAGTCGTGAATCAGAACGTCGCGCATGCCGGAGATATCCCGCCATGGAACGGCCGGCGCCTTGCTTCGGACAGCCGCCGGCACACCCTTGGCGGCCTCCCCGAGAACCTCGAGATTGCGCACGACTGCATCGATCGTCTTGCGATCGCCGCGAAGGGCCGCCGCGCTCAGGCCCGTGGTGTACTCGACCACGCGATCGCAAGCTTCGACCATGTCCGCGACGTAAAAGGATTCGTCACGCGACACGCCGAGCCTCGGACTCGACGCGCTCGCGCAAGCGGGGCTTGAGCGCGGCGCGCGTCACGAGATCGACGTTGACCCCGAGCGTGTCCTCCAAGAAGAACTTCAGGCCCATGAAACCGTCAAACGTTGCCGGGCCCTCGAAGTCGACGAGGACATCCAGATCACTCGTTGCGGAAGCCTCTCCCCGAGCCACCGAGCCAAATACGGCAAGGTCCCGCACGCCGAATCTTCTGCGGGCCGTCGGCAGCAGCTCGGCCAGTCGTAAGAGAGCCACCTCTCAATCCATCCTGACATCATACGGTGTCCTAGGGCGTTTCGCCTCCCACCTGCGCCCGAGCACTCAGCTCCCGAAGGCCGGCGGGGCGCGCCTCGACCTGAGCGGCAAATCGAGGGAGCATGCGCGGCCCGTGGCACATGAAGTGCGCCCTCCTCGACCGGCTCGCGAGCTTAGGGGCCTCGCGTTTGGGACGCCGGAGCGCCCGCGCGTTTTGCCCATCGCGCCCGCTCCGCCACCGGGAGCACGGCGCGGCCCCCCGCAAGCGGTCCAGCCGACCCGAGTGCCCCTCGATGGTACCGGCCAAACCGGCGAGGCACCCGGCCCCATGATCATGGCGATCGGTGGCCCCATGGGGGTGGCGAGCGGCATCTTGGAGATCGTGAAGGCTGCTGGGTACGCCGCGTGGGTGATCGCCATTGACGAGGCCGAGACGAAGGTCACGCCCGAGATTATCGAGGCCAAGGTTGACGAGATCACGAAGGGCTTCGGCGGAGACGTGGGGATCGTGCCCCGCCAGTTCCTCCGCAGCCTGGTGAACCGGTTCGACGTCGTCGCGGAGAATCCCGAAGCCGAGCTTCCCGACCTTCCGAAGACCCCGGTAGAGGAGCGGGCCGCCGAGGGTAAGAAGCCGGTCGAGCACGAACCCGAGCCCGACGATCAGAAAGGCTACGCTGTCGCCGCCACGGTGGAGCTCTAGGGCGTGTTTGGATCACTGTTCAAGAAGAAGCTGCCGTCCTTGCAGCAGCAGCTTCACGACCTCGCCGCATGCGGCGTGAAGCTTCTTCCCGAAGCGACGCCCGAGGGTTTGCTCGAAGAGTGGTCTCAAGAGCAGTTCGACAAGGACCCCTACAGGCTAACGGTCGTTGCGCTCGGCGCAGAGGATCAGCGGCGCTCCGCGAACCTCTGGCACTTCGACACCGAGCGCATCGAGGATCACCGCGACTACGCCAAGATCGCAAGCGGATGCGCGACATGGCTGGCGATGACCTGCCGCTTTCGGATCTGGAGGACTCTGTTGATGTGGAGGGCAAGGAGGCCTGGCTCGCGTTCAAACTCGATGGCGCTGCGCACCGCTGGAGTTGCGAGGTGGACAACGACTGGGTAGACCCCAAGGTGATGAGCCGGTTCGCAGCGCTCCTCGAACGGGGAAAGAGCGGGCGCCGTTTTACCCATCTCGACCTCGGCGGCCAGGACTGCATCATCGGCTGCTTCACTGAGGACCAGAGGGAGCGGCTTTGCCGGGTGACGGGACTCGCGTGGAAGTGGTTGACGTGAACGCGTTCGCACGGTTTCCCCCCTGCCTTCAAGAAGCGATCGTCTCGCGTCTTGGCTGGACTTCTCTTCGCCCCGTCAAAGGAGCTTGCGGGCGAAGCGATCCTCGACGGGAAGAACGCCGTGGTCCTCGCTCCGACCGCAGGCGGCAAGACGGAGGCGGCGATGTTCCCCGCGCTCGCCAACATCGTCGAGCATGAGCCGCACGGCGTGGGCGTCATCGAGGATCTCCGTCTTGTCGTCGATAGGGTCTGCGCCGTTGCCCGGACTGGAGCCGTACGAGCGCGCTCTTTCGATGTCACGCCTTCCGCAGCATCTTGAACGCGTGCATCCAATCGTTCGCGAGGAAACCGGGAATGCACCAAAGCATGCAGAGCGGCTCGATCGCGCGCGCCCCGGCCGCCGATCCCATGTCCTCGGTCTCCCACCCGAATTGAACGAGGATCTCGCGCGTCTGCGCCTTGGCTCCACCGTCGTTCCCGCAAATGAACATGGACGGTTTTGGCCCGCCAAAATCGGGATTTATCATGAGCGCCGCGCCGACGCTGGAGAACGCTTTGACGAAGTGCGCCGCTGGGGCGACCTTCTGCAGCCGCTCCATCAGCGATTCGTTCGGGCCGGTGAAGAAGGCGACGACGCCGTTCGTCGGCGGCGAATCGGCGATGGGATTGGTCGCATCGAGGACCGTCTTGCCGGCGAGCGCCGCAGGCCCCGCGAGCTTGATGGCCTCCTCGGCCGCTGTGCCCTTTACGGCGAGCACGACGATGTCGCCCCACTTGCCCGTCTCCGCGAAGGTGCCGACGCTCGCGTGGCTCCCCGCGCCCGCTTTCCACGAGGCGAGCTTCGACGGATCGCGCGAGCCGCGCATGACGTCGTAGCCGTGCTTCAAAAACCCTTCCGCAAGGACCTGCCCGACCTGGCCCGACCCGAGCACACCGACTTTTTTCATCGCGCGAGGGTGTCACGGCCGATCCTAGCCTGTCGAGCGGGAGCGGCCTCTAGTCGGATGTGACGCCCGATCGCTCGGCGGAAGCGCTTTCACGTTCACTCGGACGCATTCATCGCGGATGACCCCGATGGCCTCGAGGGCCCGGGGAGAATCAATAACTGGAAGGAGCTGGGCCTCCCGTGCCGTGGCCCGCGTCGTCCAGACCCGCGGTTTCTTCGGCGTAAGCCTCGGGCATCGAGGCTGCGAACGTCGCGCGTTCAAAGCGGCGACACCAAGGTATTGTCATTCGTCCCAGCGTTCGCCTCATTGTTTCTCGCAGGGAAGGGCTCACGCCGCATCGGTCGGGAGAGTGGCCGGCGAGAAGATCGCCGTAGGACGAGACGAAAGGCACCCCCAGCCATGTCGCTCAAGCTCTACATGCATCCCCTCGCCTCCTTTTGCTGGAAGGCGCTCGTCGCTCTCCGAAAACGACACGCCGTTCGAGCCGCACATCGTCCATCTCGCCGACGAGACGTCGCGCGCGGCCTTCGCAGCACCACCCGGGCCGCGTGCAGCTCGTCCCGAAGGACGCCGACCTCGCGCGAGAAACGCGACTCCTCGATCGCTTCTACGGCCTCTACGTGCAGGAGCCGATGCAAAAGATTGTCGGCGACAGGCTGCGCCCCTCGGGAAAGAGCGATCCGTACGGCGTGGAGCAGGCCAAGGCGCTCCTTCGGACCGCGTACGCGAGAATCGACCGGGAGATGGGGACGAAGGAGTGGGCCATGAGCTACGGATTCAGCATGGCCGACTGCGCCGCGGCTCCAGCGCTCTACTACGCCAATCTGGTGCTGCCCTTCGAAGCACGCACGAGAACGCGGCGGCCTACCTGCGCCGACTCGAACAGCGTCCGTCCTTCGCGCGCGTGCTCGAAGAGGCGCAGCCGTACTTCGCGCTCTTTCCGAAATAGGACCCAGGTCGCCACGGAAATGCCGGTCGTCTTCGCGGCGCTGAGGGCGACCGCTCGCTAGAGCGGCGTCCGGAGCGTCAGCTCGAGGGCACTTGCCTTCTCAGGAAGTCGCGCATCGCCGGATCCTCGCATAGGCCGATGGCAAGCTCGTACGCCTTCGCGGCCTCCGCACGGCGGCCGAGCCCCTTCAAGAGATGGGCGGCCAGCGCCCAATAGGGCTGGTAGGCCGTCACGGCTTCGCGCGGAACGGCCTCTAGAAGGCGCCAGCCCACCTCGGTCCCGCGTGCCTCCGCTACGGCCGCGGCGCGCCCAACGACGGCACCGATGGACGGCGCCAGAGCGACCAAACCCTCGTAGAGCACCGCGATCGCTTCCCAGTCCGTGTCACCGGTCACCGCGCGCTGCGCGTGTACGGACTGGATGGCGGCCTCGAGCTGGAACCGCCCCACGCGTCCGGCGGCTGAAGCGTCCTTCAGTCGGCGCTCCGCCTCTTCGATCGTCTCGCGCGACCATCTCGATACGTCCTGTCGCGAGAGCGGCACATAGCCGATGTTTGCATCGCGGCGCGCGTCCCGACGAGCCTCGCAGTGAAGCATCAAAGCGAGCAGCCCCCCGACCTCAGGCTCGCCAGGCATCAAGTGATGGAGCAAGCGCCCCAGGTCGATCGCCTCTGACGAGAGGCCCGTGCGGCGAGGATCGAGCCCGGCCACGTCGTCCCAGCCGCTCGCATACGCCGCATAGACGGCCTCGAGCACCGCGTCGAGTCGGGCCGGCAAGTCCTCGACGCGCGGTACGTCGAACGGGATGCGTGCGTCGCGGATCTTCGCTTTTGCTCGGCTCAGTCGCTGACCCATGGTGGTCGGCCGGACGAGGAACGCCGACGCGATCCTGGCGGCGTCGAGCCCGAGAACCACCTGAAGCATGAGCGGCGTTCTCGCGCTCGGGTCGATCGCCGGATGGGCGCAGACGAAGAGGAGCTTGAGCCGTTCGTCGGGAAACGGCGACTGGGTCTCGACCAGTTCGTGCGCCTCCTCGGAGGCCGTGAGCAGTGTCGGAGCGGCCTCGTCCCGTACGCGGGCGTGGCGCCTCTGGTCGATGAGACGCCTGCGGGCCGCCGTGAGGAGCCACGCCTCCGGTTGAAGAGGGATCCCCTGGGTGGGCCAGGTTTCGAGCGCGCTCCGGAAGGCCTCCGCCAGAGCGTCTTCGGCGGCGGCCATGTCCCGCGAGCGTGCCGCGAGGAAGGCGAGCAGACGACCATGGGAGTCGCGCACCGCCCGCTTCACGGCGCGGTGCGTGTCGTCGTCGTCCATTCGCTCACTCCATGGGCGGCAGATTGGGTCGAACCTCGACGCCGCCGCCGGGACCTGCCGGGTAGCGACCGGCCCACGCGAGCGCAGTCTCGAAGTCGGGCACGTCGATGATGAAGAAGCCTCCGAGCTGCTCCTTCGTCGCCGCGAACGGCCCGTCCTGCACGAGCCGCTCACCCCCCTCGAGCCGCACGGTGGTCGCGGCGTCCGGCGGCTCGAGACCGGCACCCCCGACCACGATTCCGGCGCTGAGAAGCGCCCTCGCGTACGGGACGAAGGCGGCCCAGAACGCATCTCTCTTCGCCGGATCCGTGCGTGCGGCAAACTCCTCGGGGCCGAGGTAGTACATCAGCGTGTAGTGCACGGCGATCCCCCTTTCTGGAACGTCATTTCGGCGGCTGCGCGAGTCGGGCCTCGGGCGAGCCCGCTCGCTAGCACACACGGGCGCCGGTCGTCACTCGCCCCCAAAACACCACGAGCCGTTCACGGCGAGCTCGGTGTGTGCGGCGCCGCCTCGGGAGCGCGCGCGCTGCGAGCCAACGACGACGCGAGCTTGTCGAACGCGCCCCCTTCGCCAATCCACCCGGACTGGTAGGCCTCTCGTTGCGCCGCGTCGGCGAAGCGCTCTTGTCGGAGGCTCATGGTCGTGCCGGCGCCATCCGCGCGGAACGTCACGGTGAGCCGGGTCTCATGGTTATTGTAGCTGCCGGTCCAGGTCATCGTGAGGCGTCTCGCGCGATCCACCTCCAGGAAGACGCCCGTGATCTCGATGACCCGTCCATCGGGCATCGCCATACGAAGGTGGTAGCCGCTTGGTTCGAGCGCCACGACTTCGCAAGTCGTGCCGGCGGGCGAGACCCATTCGGCCCACTGCCTGGTCAGCCAGGCGTCGAACAACGCTTCGGGCGGCGCCGCGAACCAACGCGACAGCTCGAGCGGCGGAACCTCCTTGTCCTGGCTCGCGCTCCCCCTCGCGTGAGACATCGAGGACAGGACGAATCTCCACGCTGCCGCCGACGCGAACGGACGGGACCCGCGCGGCGATGGCCATCGCCTCGTCGAGGTTCGACGCGTCGATCAGAAAGAACCCTCCCAGCTGCTCCTTTGTCTGCCCGAAGGGCCCGTCGACCGTGACGATACCGCCGTCTTTGGCGCGGACGGTCGTCGCGGCTCGGGTCGGCTGGAAGGCCTCGCCTCCTCGGTATTTGCCTGCCTTCCGGATCGACGAAGTGAAGACGTCGAAATCCTTCATGATGGTTTCTCGTGCGGTCGGCGGAGCCTTCTCGGCGGCGCTCTCGTTTCCGTAGATGAGCAGGGCGTATTGCATGGGGCACATCCTTCCTTTCGTAGGGAAGTCGGCCCACACCGGGGCTCTTCGACATCGGCGGCCTCTTTTTTCTCGATTGGCGCCCCCGCCGCGCCGAGCGCGCGATCGAGCCGTCGTCCGACCTCCCGCCTCAGCGTTTCGTCTGGCCTTGTCCGCGTTTGCCCTGAGCAAACTCGACCGAATACCCGTCCGGATCGAAGGCGGTCATCGACCTCTCCCAGGGCTCGTCGTGTGGGGGATGATGAAACTCGACCCCCTTGGATTTCAGCTCTTCGTAGAGACCGTCGAGATCGTCGACGCTGAACTCCACATGGACGGCCCTCTTCTGCTCGCTGGTCGCGTCCGCGACCCCCTCCTTCCTCGCCTCGGTCATGGAAAGAAGCCCGATCGTGCCGCTGCCAATCCGGATCATGGCAAAGGCGGGCAGGGCGTTCCATTCGACTTCGAGGCCCAGCTTCCCGCGGTAAAACGCGAGCGATCGTTCGACGCTCGCCACTGTCAGGGTCAGCCCTTCGAATCGCATCTTCTCGGTCATGTTGGTTTCCTGGCTCGCGTAAGCCCGCGTAAAGACGCACGCATCGCCCGCGGGTGTCTCGGGCGATGTGAGAAAACACATGGCATGACCAGCGCAAAGCCCCAAGGACCCCTTTTTTTTGCGATTGCCGGCGCGCTGTTCGCGCTGCTCGTCGTCGCCCCGGCCGTCGTCTCGCTCGCCAGCGGCGACGGCGCCGTTTGCTTCGCCGACTCCGCGTGCCCTCTCTCGGCGGTCAACCCGTGCGTGCGCAAGCCGTCCTTCGCG
Organism: uncultured delta proteobacterium; assembly: GCA_963787925.1. Lineage (GTDB taxonomy): Bacteria > Myxococcota_A > Polyangia > Polyangiales > Polyangiaceae > Palsa-1150. The sequence goes on along the minus strand of CAWBEN010000005.1, from coordinate 202,457 downwards.
GTGGTCGGGCGGTGTGCCGTCGCCATCCCATGAGCATTCCATGCGTCGACACGCGGGGACGCACGTATCCTCAGGAGGCGCCCATGAAGACGGTATGGATGGCCGGCGCCTCCGGCCTCGTCGGCTCGCACGTCCTTCCGCGCCTCTTGGACGACCCGATGTTCGCGTCAGTCGTCTCGCTCGGACGGAGAGCTCTCGACGTCGTCCACCCGAAGCTCGTTCAACGCACCGTCGACTTCGCGTCGCTCGACGCGGCGGGCCTCCCGGCGCCCGACGTCGCCGTCTGCGCCCTCGGGACCACCCTCGCCAAGGCGGGCAGCAAGGACGCGTTTCGCGCGGTCGACCACGGGGCGGTGCTCGCGTTCGCGAAGGCTTCGCTCGCCGCGGGCGCGCGGAGCTTCGTGGTCGTCAGCTCGCTCGGGGCGAATTCCGGCTCGCGCGTCTTCTACAACCGCGTGAAAGGCGAGACCGAGGCCGACCTCGGCGGGCTCGGCTTCGCGTCGCTCGCCATCGCGCAGCCGTCGCTCCTCTTGGGTGACCGCGTCGAGTCGCGGCCCGCCGAGCGTGTGTTGGTGGTCGCGTCGCGGTTCTTGGCGGGGGTGCTCGAGCCGTTCGCGGCGCGGCCCATCGAGGCCGACGTGGTGGCGCGGGCGCTCGTCGCCCTCGCCCGCGAGCCGACGGCGGGCGTGGTGGTGTACCCGTCGAGCCGACTTCAAGCGCTCGGCGGCGAAGCGCCCGCTCGATGAGCGACCCGGTGCGCCGCGTTTTCGCAAATCGTCTATCGTTCGCGAATCGTCCACGTCGACGAAAGTCGTGAGAGCCGAGGTCGATCCCCATGAGCGCCGCCCACAAGGTCGTTTCGCACGAAGAATGGCTCGAGGCCCGCGTGCGGCTTCTTGCCAGGGAGAAGGACTTCACGCGATTGCGCGACCAGCTCAGCCAAGAACGTCGTGATCTCCCGTGGGAGGCCGTCCGGGACGACTACGTCTTCGAGGGACCGAATGGCAAGGAGACGCTCTCCGGTCTTTTCGAGGAAAGAAGCCAGCTCGTCGTCTACCACTTCATGTTCGACCCGAGCTGGGAGGCAGGGTGCCCGAGCTGCTCGTTCTGGGCAGACAACTTCGACGGGATCACCGTTCACCTGAACCAGCGCGACGTGACGATGGTCGCGGTATCCAAGGCGCCCTACGCCAAGTTGGCGGCCTACGAGGCGCGAATGGGCTGGACGTTCAAGTGGGTCTCTTCTTCGGGGTCCGCGTTCAACGCCGACAGCCGGGTCTCGTTCACGGCCGAAGAGGTGTCCAGCAAGAAGGCCGACTACAACTACGCCGTCCAGGACCCGAGGAAGTCCGAACGGGAGGGCGTGAGCGTCTTCTTCAAGGACCCCTCCGGAGCCGTCTTCCACACGTACTCGGCGTACGCCCGCGGGATTGACATGGTCAACGCGGCCTACCATTACCTGGATTCTGGTGCCCAAGGGACGAGACGAGGGCGATCGCGGACCTCATTGGATCCGTCGCCACGACGAATACGGGCGGTAATCCGTCGTCGCGGGGCGCCCCCCTCGGGCGCGAAACAAAAGAAAATGTCCTGGGCGAGGCGGCTCGCGCGTTAAGGGCTCTAGATGACGACGACGAGGGCCTCGCCGCTGCCGCGACCGGTGGGGGTGGGCCCCCGACACGAAGACCTCCCCCACGAAACGGAGCCGACATGGAGCCCATCGCCACCGGCGTTCGAATTCCCGTCGAGCGCCCGAAGGTGCTCGAAGCCGAGCACGACCGCGGCCAGCCAGACCGGTCGCGGCGCGCCTTACACCGCGAAGGAGGCGTTCGCACCGTGACCAAGGTCGAAATCTTCGGCGCGCCGCAGTCGACGTACGTCCGCGTGGTGCGAATGGTGTGCGAAGAGAAAGGCGTGGACTACGTGCTGACGCTGGCGATGCCGCGGTCGCCCGACGTCGCCGCCGTTCACCCGTTCGGCAAGGCTCCGGTCCTCCGCCATGGGGACGTCGAGCTCGCGGAGTCGAAGGCCATCGCCACCTACGTCGACAGGACCTTCGGCGGGCCCAGGCTCATCCCAGAGGACGTGCGCAGCGCAGCGCAAGTCGAGCAGTGGGTCTCGGTGGTCAAGACCATCATCGACCCGGTGATGGTTCGCGCCTATTTCCTGAGCCACGTCTTCCCGAGGGGGTCGGACGGCAAGCCCGATCGGAAGGTCATCGACCAGGCGGTGCCCGAGCTCGAGAAGCAGATGGCGGCCCTCGACCGCGCCGTCGCCAAGACCGGCTACCTCGTCGGCCGCGGCTACACGCTGGCCGACATCAGTCTGATGCCGATCCTGTTTTACGTTCGGCAGCTCCCCGAGGGGGCCGCGGCCATCGAGGCGGCGAAGAACGTCGCGGCCTATTACGCCCGCCACGCCGAGCGCCCGAGCTTCGAGAAGACGACGCCGCCCCCGCCGCCCGCATGGGCGACGGCCGTCCCCCTTCGGGAGGCCTCGTGAGCGGATTTCCGGAGCCGTCCCATCGAAAAGCCGTCAATCCGCCGAGAGGAACTGGTCGTCGACGTAGCAATAGGCCCACGTCTCGTCGGCCTCGCCGGACGTGATCACGGGGTGCTGCGTCGCGTGGAAGTGCGCGGTCGCGTGCCGGTTCGGCGAGTCGTCGCAACAACCCACGTGGGCGCACGACAAACAGATCCGCAGGTGGACCCAGCCGCTGCCCATCGCGAGGCATTCCTTGCATCCCGGCGCCGGTCGATGGACGTGGCGGGGCATCTCGCGCGTCACGTGCGCGCACGGGTTCGACAGGTCGATCCGGTCGGTCGTTTTCATGGCGTCCTCACGCCGAGGGTAGCCCCTTAACTGCGGTGGCGGGGTCGCCTTCCCGACGGCCCTCCTCGCTGCCCTCGTCTGCGTCGTCGGACACGGCGATCAAGTGCTTCACCTGGGGCTCGGTGCCCTCGACCGCCAGCGCGCGCAGCCGCTGCTCGGCCTCCCGCTCGTCCCTCGTGACGCGCTCGTGCTGCCGCAGGTGCTCTGCCCAGACGTCGACGAAGTACGCCTCGATGAACGTGTCGGCCGTCGCCGGATCGCGGAAGAGCTCCCATTGGTAGGCGCCGCCCCGGCGGCGTAAGCGCTCGAGGGCCCGCGCCGCTTCGACGAACTTCGTGACGTTCGGTGGCGCCACGCGAAACGACACGGTGACGAGCACCGGGCCGGCGTCCGTCGGAGGCTCGCAGACGAGCGCCGGCCTCGGCCACGCCGCCGGCGAGAAGTCGACTTCGCTCGCAGTCAGCGGAAACCATAGGCGTGCCGCCAAGCTCGCCGCCACGGTCGCTCCCCCGACGAGGAGCGCGACGCGCAAGCTGGTCCGCGCCGCAAGCGCCCCCCACACGACGCTCCCGAGCGCGAGCGCGCCCTGGAAGACGAGCATGAACGCCGCGAGGACGCGCGCGCGGACCCACGCCGGCGTCGCCATCTGGACGCCGACGTTCAAGCTCGACACGACGGCCATCCACGCCCCACCGGCGAAGATCATCACGCCCCCGCCGACGAGCGGCGAGCGGGTGAGCGCCAGCGCGGCGACCGCTGTCGCGAACGCCAGTGTGCCCGCCGAGAGCACGCTCTCCGCCGGCAGCCTCAGCTTGGGCAGCCAGAGCGCGCAGACCACCGCGCCGAGCCCCATGCACCCGAGCAAGGCGCCGAAACCGACGGCGCCGAGCCCGAGCTCGCGGCGCGCGAAGAGGGGCAAGAGCGCCATCAGGCAGATGCCGCCGAAGAGCGTGGCGCCGGCGCGCGCGAACGCCGCGACGAGCTCGGGGGAGTTGGTCACGTAGCGGAGCCCTCCGCGCATCGCGCCGAAGAACCGCTCCGCCGGGGCGCTCGTGCGCGGCTTGACGCGCCGCCAGCGGAAGAGAACCGCGAGCACGTAGGCGAACGTCACGGCGTTGAGGAGAAAGACGGCGGCGGGGCCGGACGCCGCAATCACGACGCCGCCGAGCGCCGGCGCGAACGCGCGAGCCAGATTCAGCGAGAGGCCACCGAGCGTCACGGCCTGGGGCAGATCGCGGCGCGGAACGACCTCGGGGACGATCGCTTGCCACACGGGCCCGTCCACCGCGCCCCCGATGCCCATGACGAACGTGAGGCCGATGAGCACGCCGGGGCCTATCCTGTGGGCGAGCGTCAGAGCGGCAAGGAGCGTGGCCGTGACGAGGAGCCCGGCTTGCGCGACCATCGCGAGGCGACGGCGGTCGACGACGTCGGCGAGCGCCCCCGCGGGGATCGCAAGGAGAAGAATGGCGAAGCTATCGGCCGATTGAAGGAGAGCCACGGCGAGCGGTGACGGGCTGAGCGACGTCATGAGCCAACCCTCGCCCACCTCGTGCGACCACGCCCCGAAGTCCGACGCGAGGCCGGCGATCCAAAGCGCCCGAAATACCGGCTGGCGCAGGGGGCTCCAGGGCGACGCCGTCGGGCCGGCCACCGTCGGCTTGGGCGTCGTCTCCGGAGGCGTCATCGTCTCGCTCGCAGGAACGGAGCCAGAGCTTGCGAGCCGCCGACCTTGGTCGTCAGAGCGCGAGGCCGCTGGCCATTTGCGCGGCCGACATCGCGCCGCTCAGGCGTTTGGCCTCGCGGCCGTCTCGAAACAGGACCATCGTCGGAATGCTTCGAATCGCATACCGCGCAGCGAGCGTCGGAAGCGCGTCCGTGTCGACCTTGGCGACGACCGCCGCTTGCGTTTTTTCCCGCGCGAGCTTCTCGAGCTCCGGGGCGACCGCGCGGCACGGGCCGCACCAGGCCGCCCAGAAGTCGACGAGGACCGGCACCGTCGCGTCCCGAATGAGCTCGTCGAAGTCGGTCTCGGAGTGAACGGCGAGGGGGTGGTCCGGCGGGGAGAGAGCGGTCTTGCAATGGCCGCAACGGGCGGACGTGGTGATCCGCGCGACGGGAACGCGGTTCGGGGTGCCGCATCGGGCGCAGTCGAGGATCATGGGATTGGCCGAGGCCATTATGCGCCTTCCGTACGCGCGTGGGAGCCGAGGTCGCACGAAAGCGAGCACGAAGCGAGCACGAGACTCGTGCGCAACCGGCCTCAGGCTGGCGGCCTCACGAGGACCCCCCGCTTCTTCGACTCGAGCACGCGGCTGAGCGCAGCCTCGACGTGCTCCACACGCAGTCCGATCTCGCGCGCGCGCCGGAAGGCCGCGAGCAACGCCGGCCGAACGCCGGGCGGCGGGACGTTCAGCGCTTCGGCGGCCGCGCAGACGACCGCTTCGGTCAGGTACGCGGGCGGAACGGCGGCCGACTCCTTGACGAGACCCAGCTTCTCGAGCGTCGTTCCAGCGGCCTCCGCGAGCTCCGCGGCGAGAGCGGGGTCGGCGCTGTGCACAGCCTCCGCGAGACGCGAAACGGATGGGGTCGGCCATTGGCCGCTCCGGTCGTATCGCTGGATGGTCCGGCGCGACCACCCGAGCAGCTCGCCCAGCGTCGCCTGGCTCAGGCCGAGCGCGGCCCGCGCCCTGATTGTCAGCGCGGCGACGGAAGGGGGCGGCATGTGGCCGCGAGCCTCCCACGTCGGGCGCCTCGTGTCGCGCCCAAAGCGCCGAGCGCGTCGGTCGAGTCTCTTTGTCACTCGGCCTTGGCGCCATGCCGGCCATTGGAGTCGCCCTTGTGACGGGCGATGTCGCCCCGTCCTAAGGGGAGAGTCGCTCGATGGGCAGCTCCTGTCGCTCGATGCCTTGGCCTGGCCAGGGGAGCGCGCGCGCCATGGCGCTCATGGCGCGCCATGAAGCGCCAGTAAGCCGTGCGGGGGCAGCCCTGTTGGCCGGCACGGGCGCCACGCGCTGGGCGGCCGGCGACTCGTCCCGCCCATCGGGCGACTTGCCCCGCGCCTCTGGCGACTCGTCCCGCGTATCTTGCGACTTGCCCCGCGCATCTTGCGACTTGCCCCGCGCATCTGGCGACTTGCCCCGCGCCGCGCGACGAGCCCCCCGTCCGTTGGCGCCCAGGGGACGACGGATTGGTGCCAGGCTCGCGCCAAGGATCCGTCAGACCGGAATTCCCACGCGGTTGATGTCGCGCGTTGCGAGGACCTGCTTCGGGTAGCCGCGCTTGGCGACGACCAGCATGGCCTTCGCGAGGGTCTCCGTCGTCGTCACGTGGTCGGGCGCGACGGCGCGGAGGAGCGGGAGCAGAGGCCGCGCGACCTTGTAGAGGATCCTGTAGCTCTTCGTCCGCGACACGCTCCCGTGGAGCGGCTCGATGAAGCCCGGCCGGAACATGTAGGCCGCCTTGAGGGGCATCGCGAGGAGCGCGTTCTCGGTCTCGCCCTTCACGCGCGCCCACATCGACCGCCCTTTGCCCGTGCTGTCCGTTCCCTCGCCGGAGACGTAGACGAACGTCACGTCGGGGGCGACCTTCACGAAGACGCGCGCGGCCGCCAGGGCGATGTCGTAGGTCACCTTCCGGTAAGCGGCTTCGCTCATGCCAGCGGAGGAGACGCCGAGGCAGAAGAAACATGCGTCGGCCCCGGCGAGCTCGCCTTCGACGGACGAGAGATTGGTCAGATCCCCGAGAAGAAGCTCCTGCAGCTTCTCGTGACTCCGACCCGTCTTGCTCCGCCCGACGGCGAGAACCTTGCCGACGTCGGGATCGAGGAGACACTCGCGCAAGACGCCCTGCCCGACCATACCCGTCGCGCCGTACACGATGACCTTCATGGCCCCAGACTATTCGAGGATGGCCTCGACGCTCGGCACGTTCGAACGACTCAACCTCGCGTGGACTAGAGCCCAAGAAGCACGCGCACGAGGGTCAAAGCGGGCGAGCCACACCTCGCCACGTCGGGCGCTCATTCGTCGGTGAGGCCGTCCGCGCTCGTCGTCTCCCACGCCCGGCGCTCGGCGTGCTCCTCGGCCCACGCCGCGGGGTCCTCCCGAAGGGAGGCATAGTCGGCGTCCATTGCCTGAATGAGCATCTCCCGCCTGTAGCTCTCGACAGCGCGCGCAAGCGCCTCGGTCAGCGGGATGTGCTTCGCTCGAGCGATCTCGGCGAGGGCGGCATGCGAAGCCGCGTCGATTCGCACCGCTTCCGCCATGCATACAGTTTTGTTCGCATGACTGTATACGTCAAGCGGCGCGCTGGTTCGCGCATTCTCGCGCGGGGGCCGCGCGCCGCTTCACGTCCCCAAGTGCCGCCGGAACGCGTCGAGTGTCCGCGCGAACGCGTCGCGCGACGCGCGCGCGTCGTAGGTCGGCCGCTCGTCGTTGAAGAACGCGTGGTCGGCCCCGTCGTAGACGTGCGACTCGAACGTCTTGCCCGCCTTCTTCATCGCTTCGGCGAAGGGGGCGATGCCGTCGACGAGGCGCTTGTCCTTGCGGCCGTAAAAGCCGTACACCGGCGCGGTGATAGCCGGCACGCGCTCGAGCGGCGGCGCGCTTCCGTAGTAGATGCACGCGCACGCGAGCTCCGGATCGTGGCACGCGAGGAGGGCCGACAGCCCGCCCCCCATGCAATAGCCGACGGACCCGACGGGGGCGCCGCGCGTCGACGGATTTTCCTCGCGCAAGAACTTCGTCGCGGCGAGGAGGGCAGGCGCGTGGGCCGCGAGGTTGCGTGGCCCGCCGAAGACCGCTCCCAGCGATTCTTTCACCCGCGCGCCGGACGCGGCGGGCAGCTTGGCGAGCGCCTCGGCCCTCGCCTTCTCATCCGTGATGACGGCCGAGCCGCTCGCGTTGACGAGCTCGAGGAGCTCCGCCATTCGGTCGCGCGCGAGAGGCGCCGGACGGACTCCCCGATGCGCATAGAGGTCCGGAGCGAGAGCGACGTACCCGGCGTCGGCGTAGCGCCCCGCCACGTCCTCGATGTGCGGCGTGAGACCCCACGCTTCGTGGAGGACGACGACCGCGGGAAGCGGCGCCTGCGCCGCCGCGCGATCGAGTTGCACCAGGTAGCCCGAGAGCTCACCGCCGCCGTAAGTGACGTTCTGCGTGGCGCGTCCCATGGGGCCCGCAGCGTAGCAGCGGCCCGAGGTCGGCTCGGAAAATCGCACGTGCCGCGACGGAAGGTCGCCGGGGCAAAACTCGCTAGGCCCGCGACCCGACGCGGAGCGCGAAGTCGGCGAACCCGGACAGGAGCTTCGACAAGAGCTGCCGAACGGTGTCGTCGACGAGGCGGCCCTCGGCGTCGAAGACCTTCGCCGCGCCGCCGACCTGAACCTTCGGCCCGAACCAGGGCTGCACGCCGAGCGTCCGCAGGATTGGGAGCCACGCGACCTGCGCCAGGGCGGTGCCCGCGGGGCCGGGCGTCGCTCCCATCACGGCCACCGGCTTGCCGCCAAAGACGCGCGGAATGTCCTTTGGCGGTCGGCTCATCCAATCGATCGCGTTCTTGAGCACCCCGGGGATCGAGTTGTTGTACTCGGGTGTGACGAGCAGGAGGCCGTCGGCGAGCGCCAGCCGCTCCTTCAGCGCGCGCACGGGCTCCGGGACGCCGTGCTCGGCCTCGACGTCGCCGTCATAGAGGGGGATGTCGCGGATCGACGCGACCTCGATTGAGAGCCCCTCGGGGGCGAGCTCGACCGCCGCGCGCAGAAGCGAGGCGTTGAACGAGCCTCGCCGAAGCGCGCCCGAGATACCGATGATTGTCGTCATGCGTGTCTCCTTCTATCGCTCTTATCGCTCTTATCGCTCTTCTCGCGCCGTCGCTCGCGGCTTTCCGCGGACAATGAGCACCGCGGGCACGAGCTCTGGCCCTTCACGCGAGATTCGAACACCAAGACCTCCCCCGCGTCGATGCCCTCGACACGAACGACCGCCTCGTCCGACAGCGCCGCGCCGTCGCCGGCCTCGAGCTCGCTTCCGTTGACGCGGACCTTGCCGCGGGCGACCTGGACCCAGGCGTGGCGGCCTTTGGCGAGCGGAAGCTCCGCGGCCTCGCCCGCGGCGAAGAGGCCGACGTGGACCGACGCATCGGCGTGGACGGTGAGGCTCCCGTCGCGCCCCGTCGGCGAAGCGACGACCCGGAGGCGCCCGCGCTTCTCCTCGGCGGGGAACGTCTTTTGCTCGTAGCTCGGGGCGATCCCCCGCTCGTTCGGCAAGAGCCATATCTGCAAGAAGTGCACGGGCTCGCTCTTCGAAGCGTTGTACTCGCTGTGGGTGACGCCGGTCCCGGCGCTCATTCGCTGCACGTCGCCGGGGCGAATGACGGAGCCCGTCCCTATCGAGTCGCGGTGCTGCAGGCCGCCCTCGAGCACGTACGAGAGAATCTCCATCTCGCGGTGCGGGTGGCTGCCGAAGCCCTGCGCGGGCTGGACGCGGTCTTCGTTGACGACGCGCAGCGCCCGGAAGCCCATGTGCTTCGGGTCGTGGTAGTCGGCAAACGAAAACGTGTGGTGCGAATCGAGCCAGCCATGGACGGCGTGGCCGCGCTCCTCTGCCGGTCGTACGGTGATCATGCCGCCTATCGTGCGGCCTGGCGGCCATCGGGTGAATCGGCAATCGATTGACGATGGTCATCGCACGATGAGATGGTCGCGGCGTGTACGACCCGGTGACGCTCGACCAGCTTCGCGCCTTCGTCGCCGTCGTCGAGGAGGGCAGCTTTTCGGCCGCGGCGAGGAAGCTGAAACGAGTCCAGTCCGCCATCAGCACGTCGATGGCCAACCTGGAGTCGCAGCTCGGCGTGCCTATCTGGGACCGCGCTACGAAGGTGGCGAAGCTCACGCCGCACGGCCAGGCGGTGCTCGGCTCCGCGCGGCGCGTCCTCGGCGAGGTCGACGGCCTGCGCCGCCTCACCGCGGGAATGGTCACCGGGCTCGAGCCGTCGGTCTCGCTCTGCCTCGACGCGCTCTTCCCGCTCGATGCCCTGCTCGATCTCTGCAAGGGGTTTCTTCGCGAGTTCCCGGACATCGATCTTCGGATCGACACGCAAGTCATGTCGGCCGTGTCGGCGCGCGTCCTCGACGGCTCCGCCACGCTGGGCGTCGCGACGCCGGCCGGCCACGCACCGGGCCTCGAGCGCCAGGCCCTCGCCCCGATCCGGATGGTACCCGTCGTCAGCCCCCGGCACCCGCTCGCAGCGCGCCGCGGCCCGCTCCCGAGCCAGAGCTTCGCGGACGCGATTCAGATCGTCCTGTCGGAGCGGACGGCCGACGGAACCGCCGATCAGGGCGTTTTGTCGCCGCGGACCTGGCGCGTCGCGGATCTGCATACGAAGCACATGATGCTTTGCGCGGGCCTCGGCTGGGGAAACATGCCCGAGCACGTCGTCCGGGAGGACCTGCGATCGGCCAAGCTGGTCGCGATCCGCCCCGCCGCGTGGGGCGAGGACGAGCACAGGCTCTCGCTGTCGGCGATTTACAAGAGCGACGCGACGTTCGGGCCCGCGCACCGCTGGCTCCTCAGCGAGCTCGGCGTGCTGTGCGCCCGAGCCGCCGGGGCCCCTCTCGCGAACGGGAGCGAAGGGAAGCCGCCCAACGAGCGCGGCAAGCGCCGCAAGCTCCGCCCGCACGGCAAGCCCAGCAAGCCCGGCAAGCCCCGCAAGAAAACGCGCACGGGGGCGTGAACGCGAGGCGCAAGCGCCCGCCTGCGCTCATCGGTCAAGCAGATGATCGTCATCGATATTTCATCGGTTCCATGAATCATCGGGCCGCCGTACCTTCCGGCTCGAGGAGAAGACCCACATGACCGCCTACAGCGTCGACACGACCCACTCCGAGATCGGCTTCACCGTCCGCCACATGATGTTTGCCAAGGTGCGCGGGCAGTTCAAGTCGTGGAGCGCCACGCTCGCCTACGACCCCGTCACCCCGTCGAAGACGGCCCTCCAAGTAGAGATTGACACGGCGAGCATCGACACGCGCGACGAGAAACGCGACGGCCACCTTCGATTGGACGACTTCTTCAACGCCGAAAAATTCGCCAAGATGATCTTCAAGAGCAAGCGCGTCGAGGGCAGCGCCGACGGCCGCTACAAGGTCGTCGGCGATCTCGACGATCCGCGACGTGACCAAAGAGGTGACGCTCGATGTCCAGCAGACCGGCAAGGGGACCGACCCCTGGGGCAACCAGCGCATCGGCTTCAGCGCGAAGACGGCCCTCAACCGCGCCGATTGGGGTTTGAAATGGAACCAGACGCTCGAGACGGGCGGCGTCCTCGTGAGCGACAAAGTGGAGATAGAGGCCGAGGTGGAGGTCATCGAGAAGAAATAAACGGCGCGAGCCGCGCCCGAGCCGACCTTCGCGCGGCCGCCGATTCAGGCCGCGCCGAGGGGATGCGCCGCTTCTTCAAGAGCGCACCGGGCCAATACGGTCACGGCGACGTCTTTCTCGGCGTCGCGGTGCCCGCGCTCCGCAAGGTCGCCCGGGCCCACGCCGGCCTCCCGCTCGCGGACGTCGCGTCGCTGCTTCGCTCGACCTTCCACGAAGAGCGCCTGCTCGCGCTGGTCATCCTCGTCGCGCAATACGAAAAGGCGGACGCGGCCGGGCGCCGCGAGCGCTTTGCGTTCTACCTGGAGCACCTGGCCCACGTGAACAACTGGGACCTCGTCGACGCCTCGGCCGCGTCGATCGTCGGCGCGCACGCCGTCGCCTCGCGCGACCGGCGCCTGCTCCCTCGTTTGGCCCGGTCGACCGTGCTCTGGGAGCGGCGCGTCGCCATCGTCGCGACGTACGCGTTCATCCGCGCGGGCGAGTCCGCGACCACGTTCGCGATCGCGGAGCTCTTGCTCGCCGACGAGCAAGACCTGATTCAGAAGGCCGTCGGGTGGATGCTCCGCGAGGTCGGCAAGCGCGTCAGCGCGCCGGCGCTCCGGGGCTTTCTCCGAGCGCACGCCGCGTCGATGCCGCGGACGGCGCTACGCTATGCGATCGAGCGATTCCCGGCGCCCGAGAGGAAGCGCTGGCTCGCCATCGAGCGACGCACGTAGCGCCCCCCGTCACGAGGCGTTCGAACGCGGTCTTTTTGGGCGCCCGCGATCGCCGCGGCGCCGGCCGGCCGCGAGCGCGGTCAAAAACAACGCGAGCGCTGAAGCGCCGGTGCCGACGCTTTCGGCGTGCGCGAACGTGCAGGCGCAGCCGGCCGCGTTGCTTGGCGCGTTTCCAGGCGCCGCGCCGGAGCCGGCCGTCACGATCCCCGCTTCGTCGGCTCGGTTACCGCCGGACGACGAGCCCGAGCCACCCGAATCCAGAATCGAACGGCGAAGGCGGGACCGCCGCGGTGCCTCCCTCGTTCGCGTTCGCGTTCGCGAGCGCACCCGAGCCGGCCCCCGAGCCCGACGGGCCGTCCGTCCCCGAATCGTCCGCCGGGGGAGGCGCGATCACGCCCGAATCGGAGCCGGACGACGGCGGCGCCACGGTGCCGGTGCCTCCGTCGGCAAGACCTGGCGGCGCTCCCGGCTCCACCCCGCTCTTCGTGATCTTGAGCGCGTAAGCGAGCGCCTGGTAGGGCGCGGCGCTCGGCAGGGTCACCTGCAAGCCCGTCGCGCTCTGCGAAAAAGTCAGGCTGGTGCCCATCCCCGGCGTCGCTCCGAAGAGATAGACCTTCGCCGTCGGGCCCAAGCCGAAACGCGCGCTGTCCACGGACGCCATGTGGACCTGCGCCCCATTGCCAGGCCAACCCAAGAAGATGGCGTAGACCGCGTCTCCGTCCTTGGATTTCGTGTATCGAACGTCCTGGGGTGTTCCGGACTTCGGGGCGGTGAAGGGGCTGCCGGGAGGCGCGCCCATCTTCGTCGGCCCCTCGCCGTAAACGGCATAGGGCCGCGTTCCGTAGATCGCCTCGCCGAACTTGTGGAGCCAGTCTCCCATCGCGGCGAGGATGTCCTTCTGCGCTTGCGGAAGGCTCCCGTCGGGCATGGGGGAGATGTTGAGAAGCAAGTTCCCGCCCTTGCTCACGCGGTCGATGAAGCCGTGGAGAATGGCGACGGTCGGGTAATACGTCATTCCGGTCGTGTAAGCCCAGCTCTGCGAGCTGATCGCGTCGTCGGTGAGCCAGTACGGAACGGTGATGTCGGCGGGGCCTCCTCGCTCGTAGTCGTAGACCTCGCCCTTGTTGTCCATGCCGTCCTTGTAAGTGGCGACGACCTCTTTGCCCCAGCCTTGCGCTTGATTGTAATAGTACGAGAGAAAGCTCTGCACCTGATTGGGGTCGACCGCGCGAATATTGAAGTCCTGCCAAAGGATGTCCGGCTGGAATTCGTCGATGACCTCTTTGAGCTTGTCGTACCAAAGCTGGTTTTCGGCCGCGGGGCTCATCTTGCCAAACAGCTTCTGCAGGCTCGGATCCGTCGGAGTCGGCGCAAACTCGTAGTAGCCGGTGAAATGGTAGGCGTGGTGCATCGCGGCGAGGATTTTCAGGCCCCTCCCGCGAAACGCGTCCGTCCAGAGCTTGGCCAGGTTGAGCTTGGGGCCCTTGGCCACCGAGTTCCATTCGTTGACCTTGCTGTCCCACATCGAAAATCCGTCGTGGTGCTCCATGACGGGTCCGGCGAAGCGGGCCCCGGCGGCGACGAAGAGCTGCGCGAACCCGTCCGGATCGAGCGCCCCGCCGGCCGACACCAGCTTGGGCGCGAACTGCACCGGCCTCCCGCTCTTGTCGTTCGCGCCGTCGATGAAGTCGTTGTACGGCCAGCTCGTGAACGGATCGCCGTACGTGGCGACTTGATGCGTGTAGCAGGCGTCGTTACTGGCCCTGTCGTACATCCTTCGCGGGTACCACTCGTTTCCGAAGGCGGCGGTGCCGAACGCCCCATAGTGAAAGTAAATGCCGAATTTCGCGTCCTGAAACCACTCCGGCGCCGGCGTGTGCGTGTCGAGTGACGCCCAGCTCGCGGTGTACGGAGTGCCCGCCGCGCGGGCGAGCCCTGCGAAAAGAATCGCGAGCACGGGGAGGCTCGCCATGAGGTAGGCGCGTGGCCGTCGAGAGAGCGCGTGGTCCATGGGATGGATGGATGGGGCAGGCCGGCTGGTTCTTCGGCGTGCAGACGCTGCACGTTATGGCACGAGCGTCGATGCGTCGAGGGACAGCCCCGATGACGCAGAGCGCATGCGCCGCGGCAGCGCGCCAAGGTGCCGGGGGGGTGCCCGTGCAGGAATTTTCTCGCGTCTTTTCGAGTGCCGAGCCCGTCTCGTGCTCGTTCGACCCCCGCCGGCGCGCGGGCGCAGCGCGGTGCGCCGGCTTCGTCGCACGTGCTAAGCACTCAACGTGAATCCATCGCCTTGCGCGAAGACGTTGACACCGGTCGCTCGCCTCGATGACCTCGTCGAGCGCGACAGGGATCACGACTGCGCCGGGTTCGGGCCGCACCAGGTCTGCGTCAAGGTCGAGGCCGTCGCGAACCTGCCGACGCGCTTTGGCCGCTTCCGAATCGTCGCGTTCTGGAACAACCGCGACGCCAAAGAGCACATCGCCCTCGTCCACGGGAACGTTCTCGGCGGACAGAACGTGGTGACGCGTTTGCACTCCGAGTGCCTGACGGGCGACGCGCTCGGGTCCCTCCGCTGCGACTGCCGCGACCAGCTCGGCGTCGCGCTGGAGCGAATCGCTCGGGAGCCGTGCGGTCTCCTCGTGTACCTGCGGCAAGAGGGGCGCGGCATCGGCCTCCTGAACAAGATTCGCGCGTACGAGCTGCAGGACCGAGGGCTCGACACCGTCGACGCCAACCTCGCGCTCGGATTCCGTGACGACGAGCGCGACTATGCGGTCGCGGCGCACATCATCGCGAGCCTCACCGTCGGCTCCATTCGGCTGCTGACGAACAACCCGAAGAAGGTCGACGAGCTTCGACGCTACGGGATCGACGTGGCGGGGCGCATCCCGCACGTGATCCCTGCCAACGAGCACAACCGGTTCTACTTGCAGACCAAGGCGAACCGATCCGGACACGTCTTCGGCTTCGACGGAACGCCCCATAGCTCGGAGCAGAGCGACCCCGTCCTGGTCGTGGACGGGGACGCGAACGGGGACGCGAACGGGAACGGACGACGGGGACACGCGAACGGGGACACGGACGCGGACGCGAACCGACGGCCTAGCCGTTCGCCGGCGCCATGACCCTCGCGTACGCGGGGCGCGCCGAGCATCGCTGGCGCCACGCGAGGATTCGCGCGTGCGGGGTCAGATCGAACTTCATGTAGCCGAGCCAGTCGACGAACGAGTTCACGTGCGTGTCGGCGAGCGTGTAGTCGCCGACCAAGAATGGCTTTCCGTCGAGGGCCTCGTCGAGGATTCGCAGGCAGCCCTGAACGTCGGCCTTCGCGGCCTCGCCGGCCTTCGCGTTGCGCTGCTCCTCCGGCACCCAGTCCATCGTGTTGCGGGTGAAGCGCGACACGGCGTCGACGCAGGTGACGTTCGTCCACACGATCCACTTCATGGCCTCGCCCCGCTTCGTGCCGGGCGGCGGGTAAAGCTTCTTTTCGACGCCGAAGACCTCGCCCAAGTACATCGTAATGGCCGCGGACTCCCAGATCGGCGTCCCGTCGTGAACGATGAGCGGCACCTTGCCGTTGGGGTTCAGCTTCAAGAACTCCGGCTTCTTCGTGTCGCCTTTCTTGAAATCGACTCTCACCTTTTCGCACGGCACGCCGAGCTCCTCGAGCACCAGCTGGCTGATGCTCGCCGTCGACATCGGGGCGTAGTAGAAAACGAGGCTCATCGGTTTGGCTCCTTCTGCGCCGGTCGCTTCCGGGGGGTCGGCATGATGCGCGACGGGGCGAACGAATTCAACCGGCCGCGAAGCGTGAAGCGTAAGTGAAGCGTGAAGAGGAGAGGGCGACGATGCCGAGAGCCGTTCGATGGAGAGTGCTCGCGACGCTCGTGACGGGGGCGATGCTGGCGAGCGCGCCGGCCCTGGCCGACGACACGGGCACGCGGGAGGCGAAGAGGCGCTTCGAGGAGGGAATCGCCCGGACGCAGAGCGGCGACTGGGAGGCCGCGAGGCTCTCGTTTCGCCAGTCGCTGGCGGCGGCCCCGAGCCAGAACGCGCTCTTCAATCTCGCGCTGACCGAAGAAAAATGTGCCCGGCCGCTCGAGGCGCTCTCGCACTTCAAGCAATACATGGACTGGCGCTCGTTGAACCAGAGCGAGCGCGCGCAGGCGCAGCGGCACATCGCGGATTCGTCGGCCAAGGCCGGGCACATCGACGTGCAGGCCCCCGTCGGGTCGGTCCTCAGCCTCGATGGGGCGAAAGACGTGGGCACGACGCCGCTCGTCGAGCCGCTCGACGTCGCGCCGGGGCATCACGTCGTCGTGGCGAAGGTGGGCTCGGAAACGAAGACGCTGGAAGTGGACGCGGTGGCGGGGCAGGTGACGCGCGTCACGTTCAGCGCGGCGGAGCCGGCCCCCGTGGTCGCTCCGGCGCCGGCGGCGATTGGACCGGCGTCCGTCGAGGCGGCGGTGGGCACCGGGATGCCGCTGCCTGTCACGCCGGATCGAGCGGCGCCGGGCTCGGGGTCGTCGACGGCTCGCGTGGCGACGGTGGCGACCATCGGGGGCTTGGCCGTCCTGGCGGGGGTCGGGGGGCTGTATTTCGGTCACCAGTCGAACAGCGACGCCGACGGCGCGGCGGCGCTTCATGCGCAGAACCCCGTCTGCGCGCCGGATCCCTCGGCGGATTGCCAGCACCTTCAGGATATCCTGCGCTCCGCCCACACCGAGCACGTCGCGTCGGACGTGCTGTTCGTCGCCGGCGGCGCCTTGGCGGTCGCCGCGGTGGTCACCTGGGTGCTGTGGCCGACGAGCGCGGGCTCGAGCACGACCGGCCGTGTGCGCATCGTGCCCAGCGCGGGACCGAGCGGCGCCGGGGTGATGGCGCTGGGGAGCTTCTGAGGGCGGGGTCTTACGGAGAGGCCAGGAGGGGCCCGCTCGCGCCAGGGATCCCGTCGTTGGTCCCCGGCAGTCCCCCGACACCCTTCGCACCAACCGCGCCCGGCCGAAAGTCGGCCTGCGTCGCCGCGATCGAGCGTCGGGATCGGACCCTTGTAGAGGACGCCGACGCTGAGACCGCCGGCACCGCCGCCGCCGACTCCGCCACTGCCCCCGGCGCCGCCATTTCCGCCCTGACAACCGCCAGCGGCCAGGGCAGCGTCCACGAATTCCGCCCAACGGCTGGCCCCCCTGGCCGACGACGCCCGCGCCTCCGCCTCCACCGTGGCCGCTCGTCATTGTCACGCCGTTCAACGCAAGCCCGCCGGCATTCGAGGCGAGCACGTCGACGCTCGCGCCACCGCCACCGCCACCGCCACCGGGCGCCCCCCCGCAGCCACCTGCGCCGCCTCCGCCTCCGCCACCACCCCCGCCTCGCGAAGTCGCTCCGCCTCCGCCTCCGCCTTGGCCCACTGCGCCTGCCGCACCCACCCCGCCTGCCGCGGGCTGCCACAAAGCGCCTGAGAGCAGCCCCAGCGCCGTGGCCCCGACTCCATTGCTACCCGCTGGCCCGTCAGCGCCCGTCGGTGCCATTCACAACGTCCATTCCAACGCCGATGCCCGTCCGGCACCCCATGTTCGTCCCCGCCAGGCCTCCACCGAGAGCCGGCAGACCCGGGCTGCCGTCGCCCGTCGGCGGGTCACCGCCTTTGCCGCCCGTCGTCACGTCGCCCGCCGGGCACGTCTGGCTCTGCGCCGCGCCTCCGGCCGTGGCCGTCCCCGCGTTTCCGTCGAGCGGCGTCGGCAGCGCGTACGCCGCCACGACACCCGCGGCGCCCGGCTGCCCGTCCCCCGCCACGATCCGACCCCGTGTCAGCACCACGCCCGTCGACCCGCTGATGACCACCGCGATGCTCGACGCCCCCGCCCCGCTCGACGGCGGAGTCGACGGCGCGCTCGCCGCCTCGAACGCGAAGTCCTCGAACGTCACACCCACGCTCAGACCCGTCACTTGAAGCGCGTACCCCGTCGCCGGCGCCACCGTCGCCAGCTGGCTCGCGCTGTACACCCAAGTCCCGGGAGTCGTCGTGCAATCGAGCCCCCCGTACACGTGAAGGCCGTCTCGACCCGTCGACGCGCTCACCACCACGTTCTCCGCGTAGCTCCCCGCGCTCCCGCACGCGTACACCCGCTTCGCTCCCCCCAGCTCCGCCTTGTCCATCGCGTGGCCCAGCGTCCCGTACGGGTGCGCACGCGTCCCGTCCCCCGACGCGTCGCTCCCCGACGCCGACACGAACACCCCGTAGCTCTCGCTCACCACGCAACTGTCCAGGGCCGTCGACGGCGGGTCCGCGTTCGGAAGGCATTCGCCGTGGCACGCGTGGTACCCGCTCGCGCACGCGAAGCCGCACCCCGTGCCCCCGTCCACACCCGCACCGCACGTCGCCACCGCGTGACCCGCCACCGGAGCGCTGCACACGGTCGCGCAGCCCCCGCAATGCTGCGGGTCCCTCGTCGGGTCCACGCACGTCCCGTTGCAGTCCAGCGGCGTCGACGACTCCGACTCGCACGCCACTCCGCACACCGACCCCGTGCACGTCGCGTGGCCCAAGCCTCCCTCCGGACCCGCGCACTCATGGTCGCACGAACCGCAATGAGCAGGTGACGTCGGGTCCACGCACGTCCCCTGGCACGACAACGTCGTCGGATACACGCACGCCGAACCGTCGCTCCCCGCGTCCGGCGCGGCGCCCGAGTCCGCCCGCGTCTCGACGGCGCTTCCGTCGAGCGCGAGGTAAATCGGCGGGTTGTCGGACGACTCGGCGCCGGACGACGCGTCGGCGAGCGCGGGTGCGTCGCTCGCGACGAAGCTCCCACCACCGCACGCCGCCCCGAGCAAGACCGCCCCGAGCGACAGCGCCCCGGCCGCAGCACGGGCCACGGACCGCGGCGTCCTGCGACCCGCCGGCGCCAGCACGCACGCCGGCTCGCTCACCGAGCCACGACCCTTCTACGGCGAAGCAAAGATTGGCCCGCTCGTGCCAGGGATCCCGTCGTTGGTCCCCGGCAGCCCCCCGACGCCCTTCGCGCCGACTGTCCCAGGCTGGAAGTTGGCCTGCGTCGTTGCGTCGAGCGTCGGGATCGGACCCTTGTAGAGGACGCCGACGCTGAGACCACCGGCGCCGCCCCCGCCGACTCCGCCGCTGCCACCGGCGCCGCCGTTTCCACCCGGGCAACCGCACCGGTCGCTCCGCTTCCGTGGACGCCGCCGCGGCTGCCCTGCCTGACCGACCGACGCCCGTTCCTCCCGCGCCGCCGTGGCCGCTCGTCATCGTCACCCCGTTCAAAGCGAGCCCGCCGGCATTCGAGGCCAGCACGGCGACGCTCGCTCCCCCGCCGCCTCCGCCGCCCCCCGGCGCACCGCCGCAGCCGCCCGCGGCGCCACCTCCGCCGCCACCACCGCCGCCTCGCGAAGTCGCTCCGCCTCCTCCTCCGCCTTGGCCCACTGCGCCTGCGGTGCCCGCGCCGCCTGCTGCCGGCTGCCACATAGGGCCGACGAGCAAACCCACCGCCGTGGCTCCGACGCCGTTGCTACCCGCTGGCCCGTCAGCCCCGTCGGCGCCATTCGCACCGCCCATCCCCGTCTTGCAGCCCATATTCGTCCCCGCCATGCCTCCACCGAGAGCCGGCAGGCCCGGGTTGCCGTCGCCCGTCGGCGGGTCACCGCCTTTGCCGCCCGTCGTCACGTCGCCCGCCGGGCACGTCTGGCTCTGCGGCCCTCCCCCGGCCGTGGCCGTCCCGGCGTTTCCGTCGAGCGGCGTCGGCAGCGCGTACGCCGCCACGACACCCGCGGCGCCCGGCTGCCCGTCCCCCGCCACGATCCGACCCCGTGTCAGCACCACGCCCGTCGACCCGCTGATGACCACCGCGATGCTCGACGCCCCCGCCCCGCTCGACGGAGGAGTCGACGGCGCGCTCGCCGACTCGAACGCGAAGTCCTCGAACGTCACCCCCACGCTCAGACCCGTCACTTGAAGCGCGTACCCCGACGCCGGCGCCACCGTCGCCAGCTGGCTCGCGCTGTACACCCAAGTCCCAGGAGTCGTCGTGCAATCGAGCCCCCCGTACACGCGAAGACCGTCTCGACCCGTCGACGCGCTCACCACCACGTTCTCCGCGTAGCTCCCCGCGCTCCCGCACGCGTACACCCGCTTCGCTCCCCCCAGCTCCGCCTTGTCCATCGCGTGGCCCAGCGTCCCGTACGGGTGCGCACGCGTCCCGTCCCCCGACGCGTCGCTCCCCGACGCCGACACGAACACCCCGTAGCTCTCGCTCACCACGCAACTGTCCAGGGCCGTCGACGGCGGGTCCGCGTTCGGAAGGCATTCGCCGTGGCACGCGTGGTACCCGCTCGCGCACGCGAAGCCGCACCCCGTGCCCCCGTCCACACCCGCACCGCACGTCGCCACCGCGTGACCCGCCACCGGAGCGCTGCACACGGTCGCGCAGCCCCCGCAATGCTGCGGGTCCCTCGTCGGGTCCACGCACGTCCCGTTGCAGTCCAGCGGCGTCGACGACTCCGACTCGCACGCCACTCCGCACACCGACCCCGTGCACGTCGCGTGGCCCAAGCCTCCCTCCGGACCCGCGCACTCATGGTCGCACGAACCGCAGTGAGCAGGTGACGTCGGGTCCACGCACGTCCCCTGGCACGACAACGTCGTCGGATACACGCACGCCGAACCGTCGCTCCCCGCGTCCGGCGCGGCGCCCGACTCGGCGTCCGGCTCCGGCGCGCCCCCGTCGGGCGGAGGCACCTGCGCGCCGCCCTCCGCGTCGGCCACGGTCGCGTCGGCGCCCGCGTCGCCGACGCACGTCCCCGCGAGGTGGCAGTCGTTCGGGTCAACCGTCGAGCCATCGAGCCCACAGTCAAGAAGCGTCCAACCGCCGAGCGCCAGACCGGCCACTGCGAAGCCGCGCGAGGGAATTTTTTTCATGCGGATCTCGATCGTCCCTTGAGACAGCGACGCCGCTCCTGCGCCGCGTCGCGGGAGGCATTGTGCCCCGGCGACGCGATCGCGAGCAACAAGCTTGGCCGCCACCCGACGAGCCCGTCGGCGCCGTGCTCGCTCCGATCGACGGCTTCTTCGCTCACGGCCCGATCGTCGACGCGAACGTCGTCACGCTCCGCGGCTCCAGCGTGACGTCCATCGTGGCGCCGCCGGCCAGGCTGCCCACGTTCGCGAGATCCTCGGTCGCGGAGGTCCGGTACACGGTGACGCCGGTCAGCCGACCCACGTCGAGCGAAAGCGGAAGCCTCGCCTGCGCCGCGCCCGCGTTGATCGCCACGATGGCCACGCGAGTCGCCGTCGGATCTTCGAACGCCGTCAGCGAGACGTTGGGCGCCGGGCTGGTCGTCGTGGCCACGCGACGCCACCCGGGGCGCACGAACCGGCTGTATTGGCCCATCGCATAGAGCCGCTTCGGGACGACGTACGACGTCGCGGTCGGCAGGACTACCAGCACAGCGTTCCCGGTGCCCCACGCCCACCAGTAAAGGAACGCGTTCACGTTCGTGATGGTCAGGTCCTGGTGCAGGAGCTGCGCGACGATCAGTCCGTCGGCGATCGTTGCGTCCGTTCCCCACGCGGCCGTGCTCCATTCGGTCATCCAGATGGGCTTGCCCTTCGCGGCCGAAGCCGAGAATACGGGGGCGACGTAAGAAGCCGCGTTCGAGGGCCCGAGCTCGTACTGATGGCCGGCCACGATCCCGACGGTCCCCTCCGTGCTCGGGTCGTTCAGCGTCGGGACGATGAGCGACTCCTTCATGTTCGGATCTTCGGGCGCGACGATCCGAAGGCTCGGAGCGCGCGTGGGCACACCCTTCTTCGTGAGCTCCGTCTTCAGGACGGCGATGAAGTCGTGAAACTGCTGCGCGGACCAATCGGCGGACTCGTAACCCGCCTGGAAGCCCGGCTCGTTCTGGAGCGACAGCGCCGAGAGGTCGACTCCCATCTTTGCTTTGTAGCCGAGCACGTAGTCCGCCAGAACGTCGGCGTAATCGCCGTAGTGCGCGGGATCGAGATAACCGCCTTGCTCGGGCTTGTTCACGTAGTCGATTGTCTTGTTCGCGTCGCTGAGCTTCCACTTGTTCACGCTGTCGTTCGGCGGCGACCACGGGGTGCTCAAGAACGTCGACACCTGGTAGTCGGCGCCCTTCGCCGCGATCGCGGCGATGAGGGCGCTCGTGTTCGTCACGTCCCAGTTTCCCCAGTTGAGGCTGAACGTCTTGCTGCCGTCGGCGTTGGTCGTATAGGCATACGTCCCGTCCGCCTTCTTCGCGAGAAACTGGTCGTCGTACATCGGGTTTTCGCGAAAAGGGATTCGATTCCGAAGAATCGAGAGCCCGGCCCCTTTCGTCACGCTGAAGAGCGCGTCGTACACGGCTGTCCTGACGGACGGATCCGGCGCGGAGATCCACGCGTTGCTCACGCCGAAGCCGTCGATGATCTGCCGCGGATCCGAGAGCCTCACGTTCGCCGTCGGATTCGGCGCGCCGGCTTCTCCGCCGCCGCTCGTGGCGGCGTCGTTGCGGCCTCCGGTCGCCGCCGCGGGCGCGCCGTCGTCGGTGCCGCCACCGGCACCCTCGGCGACGGCGGCCTCCGCGGCCGAGCCGAGCGGCGGAGCAGCGGCTTCCGCGGCGAAGGCGTCGAGCAAGCTCGCGTCGGACGTCGGCGCCCCGGGCTGGACGGGCGTCGTGGAGTCGCCGCATCCACACAGCGGCAGCGCGGCGAAGGCAAGTGCCACGGCAACGAGCGCGTCAGGACCGTTACGGCGACGGAGCATCGAGATTCTCTCTTTAAGGATTCAAGGATACCGAGTGTACCACTCCTGACCGCTGCCCGCGCTCTTGCGCGCTCTTGCGAGTCTTGCCCCGGAAAAGGGTCGCGCTGCCGTCCCTGCCTTTTTTCACTGGGGACCGCGCTCCCCGGCGAAATGGCGGACGGTGTGGCTAAATGCGACGTTTGCGAGCGCCTTTTGCGCGAAGCGAGAGGCCTTGCGCTCCCCGTCAGCGGCCACGGGCGCCGCCCTGGGCAAGCCCGCGCGCGTCCTGCCGACGCCGATTGGCAAATCGCCGAGAAGCCAAGGCACGTCAATTGCTTAGCTGCCTGCCCCGGAGGCTGCTTCGCGATGAGCAAGGCCACGAACGACCTGATTTGCCTGTCGCATCTGCGGTGGGGTTTCGTTTACCAGCGCCCGAACCATCTGATGAGCCGGTTCGCGCGGGAGCGCCGCGTCTTTTTCGTCGAGGAGCCCGTCTTCGAAGAGGGGCGAGCGCGCGCCGTCACGCGCGAAGAGAGCCCCAACCTCTGGGTCGTCGTGCCGCATTTGCCGAACGGTCTGTCGGCCGCGCAGATCGCGCGCGATCAGCGGCGCCTCCTCGACGCGATGATCCGCGACCACGACGTCCGCGATCCCATCTTGTGGTTTTACACGCCGATGGCGCTCGGCTTCGCGGGGCACCTCGAAGCGGCGACGGTCGTCTACGATTGCATGGACGAGCTCTCGGCGTTTCGCGGCGCGCCCCCGAGCTTCAGCAGCGGGAGCGGGAGCTCCTGGCCCGCGCCGACGTCGTCTTCACGGGGGGACATAGCCTCTACGAGTCGAAACGAACGCAGCACGCGCGGGTCCACGCGTTTCCGAGCAGCGTCGACGCGTCCCATTTTGCCCGCGCGAGGCGCGGGGCGAACGAGCCCGACGATCAGGCCGCGATACCGCACCCGCGGCTCGGTTACTTCGGTGTCATCGACGAGCGCCTCGACGTGGCCCTAATCGAAAAGCTCGCCGACGCCCGGCCCGAGTGGCACGTCGTCATGATCGGACCGGTCGTCAAAGTCGCCGCCGACAGCTTGCCGCAGCGCCCGAACATTCACTGGCTCGGTCAGAAAGACTATTCCGAGCTACCGGCCTACGTCGCCGGCTGGGACGTCGCGCTCATGCCCTTCGCGCTGAACGAATCCACGCGGTACATCAGCCCGACGAAGACGCTCGAGTACCTCGCGGCGGGCAAGCCGGTCGTTTCGACCGCCATCCGCGACGTCGAGCGCCCGTACGGCGAGCGGGGGTTAGTGCGCATCGGCGACGACGCGACCTTCGAGCGCGAGATCGCCGCCGCCCTCGACGAGGCAGGGACGGCTTCTGCCGCGCGCCGCGCACGCGCCGACGCGTTCGTGGCCAGTACGTCCTGGGACGACACCCATTCGCGGATGTCCGAAATCGTCTCGCGCGCTCTACGCGGCGGCGTTCAGGCCCCGACGGCGAACGCCACGGACGCCCGAGGAGTCGCGGTTCGCGCCGAGTCTGCCCACGAAGACCGTGGAGAAGGAAACCCGAGATGTTCGACTATTTGATCGTGGGCGCCGGCTTCGCCGGGGCCGTCGTCGCCGAGCGCCTCGCCTCCCAGCTCGGCAAGAAGGTCATGCTCTGTGACAAGCGGCCACACGTCGGCGGCAATGCCTACGACTTCTTCGACGATGCCGGGATTCTCATCCATAAATACGGCCCACACATTTTCCACACCTCCGCGCCTCGAATCTTCCGTTACTTGTCGCAGTTCACCAAGTGGCGGCCCTACGAGCACCGCGTCCTCGCGCACGTGGACGGCAAGCTTCTGCCGTTTCCCATCAACGTCGACACGGTCAATCGACTTTACGACACGAACATGTCGCGCGCCGAGGTCGAAGCGTTCTTCGCGCGCGTCGCGGTTCCCATCAAGCACCCCAAGACGAGCGAAGACGCCGTGGTCTCGAAGATCGGGCGGGAGCTCTACGAGAAGTTTTTCAAGAATTACACGCGCAAGCAGTGGGCGCTCGACCCGTCGGAGCTGGACGCCTCCGTGGCCGCACGCGTCCCGGCGCGGACGAACGACGACGATCGTTACTTCACCGACGACTTCCAGGCCATGCCTCGCGACGGCTTCACGCGGATGTTCGAGCGGATGCTCGATCACAAGAATATCTGCATCTGTCTCAATACGGACTATCGAGACATCGCACGCGAGATAAAATTCGACCAGATGATCTACTCTGGCCCCATCGACGCGTTCTTCGACTATCGGTACGGCCCGCTCCCCTACCGTTCCATCAAGTTCGAGTTCGAGACGCACGAGCGGGAGGTCTTCCAAGCAGGGGCCGTCGTCAATTACCCGAACGACCATGACTACACGCGCGTGACCGAGTTCAAGTACCTCACCGGTCAGAAGCACCCGAAGACGACGGTGGTGTACGAATTTCCCTGCGCCGAGGGCGACCCCTACTATCCCGTGCCGCGCCCGGCCAACGCCGACCTTTACCGGAGCTACAAGGCGCTCGCCGACGCGACGCCCAAGGTCCACTTCGTCGGGCGCCTCGCCACCTACCGCTATTACAACATGGACCAGGTGGTCGGACAGGCGCTCGCGTGCTTCGATCACATCGCGGGCCGCGCCGCTGGCGAGACGGAGACGCGCGCAGCCTGAGGCTCCGATGCCGCGCCGCCACCTCGCCCAGATCGGGATTGCCGGGTCCGTGCCGCCCCCGCACGCGGCGACGCTGGCGGGTGCGCACGGATACCCCCGGCCGATGCTCCGTCGCGCGTCGTGGACGTCCCTGAACGGCGTTTGGAAGTTCGCGTTCGACTCGGGCAGCGAATGGTCGCTGCCCGGGGAGGTCACCTGGTCGCACGACATCCTCGTGCCGTACTCTCCCGAGACGGCGAAGAGCGGCGTCGGTGACACCGGTCTCCACAGGGCCTGCTGGTACAAGAGGACGTTCGAGGCGCCCGGGCTCGACGGCGATCGGCTTTTGCTGCACTTCGGCGCCGTCGACTACGAGGCCTCCGTCTGGGTAGACGGCTCCCTCGCGGGTCGGCACGAGGGCGGTTACACGCCGTTCGCGTTCGACGTGACCGATTTACTCGACGGCGAAGGCGCCACACACGAAATCGTCGTTCGCGCCGACGACGACCCCGGCGATTTGGCCAAACCGCGCGGAAAGCAAGACTGGCAGCTCGAGCCGCATTCAATCTGGTATCCGAGGACGAGCGGCATCTGGCAGACGGTGTGGCTCGAGCGGGTGCCGGTGACGCGCCTTCAGTACCTCCGGTGGACGCCGAGCCTCGAGAGGTGGGAGATCGCGGTCGAGGCCCACGTCGCGGGCGCCTCGGCAGGAACCCGCCTCCATTTGGCCGTTCGTCTGCGGTGCAGCGACGTCATTCTCGCGGACGACAGATACCTGGTCGTGGCCGGCGAAGTTCACCGGAGGATCGCCCTCAGTGACCCGGGTATAGACGACTTTCGAAACGAGCTTCTGTGGAGTCCGGCGTCGCCCAAGCTCATCGAGGCGGAGGTCCGCATCCTCGACGAGCACGGACGGGTGCTCGACGAGGTGACGAGCTACACCGCGCTGCGGTCGTTCGTCGTTCAGGGCGACCGGCTCGTTCTGAACGGACGCCCGTACAAGCTCCGGATGGTCCTCGACCAAGGGTATTGGCCGGAGACGGGCCTGACGGCGCCCGACGACGAGGCCCTGCGCCGGGACGTCGAGCTCACGAAGGCGCTCGGGTTCAATGGCGCCCGCAAGCACCAGAAGATCGAGGACCCTCGCTATCTTTACTGGGCCGACAGGCTCGGTCTCTTGGTCTGGGAGGAAATGCCGAGCGCCTACCGTTTCACCAAGCGCTCGGTGGAGCGCCTGACGCGCGAATGGATGGAGGTCGTCCGGCGGGACATCAGCCACCCGTGCATCGTGGCGTGGGTGCCCTTCAACGAGTCGTGGGGGGTGCCCAATCTCCCGGACAGCAAGCCCGAGCGGAATTACGTCCAGGCTCTCTATTACTTGACCAAAACGCTGGACCCCACGCGTCCTGTCATCGGCAACGACGGTTGGGAGAGCGTGACCACGGACGTCATCGGGATACACGACTACGACGACGATACGCAGCGACTCGCCCGCCGCTACCGCGCGCACGACGTGTTGCCTCGCTTGCTCACCCGCGAGAGGCCCGGAGGCCGCGCCCTCGTCCTCGACGGGGGCGGCCTGAGCGCCGGCCAGGCGCCCGCTCCCGTCGTGCTCTCGGAGTTCGGGGGCATCGCCTTCACGAGCGAAGCCGACGAGAAGGGAACTTGGGGGTACGCGCGGTGCGCGACGGCAGCGGACTTCGGGCGCCGCTACTCCGCTCTTCTCGGCACGGTTCGCTCGCTCGAGATGCTCGCCGGCTTTTGTTACACGCAGCTCGCCGACACGTACCAGGAGGCGAACGGGCTCCTCTACGCCGACCGAAGGCCGAAGGTGCCCGTCGAGGAGATTGCCGCAGCCACGCGGCACGCCTTGGGCCAAGAGGAGCCGGGGAACGCTTCCGCCGCCGCGCCCGTGCCCCCTTCGAGCTCGTCGTTGCCCATGACCGAGCGCGGCGGAGCGCCCACATGAAGGCAAGCGCTCGACAGGACATCGACGTCGGGCCCCTGAGCTCGCGAGGCGCTGGTTTCGGCGACTTCTTCGGTCGCCCTCCGGCGTTCGCGGCCGACGCGCCGGGGCGGGTCAATCTCATCGGCGAGCACACCGACTACAACGGCGGGTACGTTCTCCCGACCGCCATTCCGCAGCGCACGCGCGTCGAGCTCGCGCCGACCTCGGGCCGCATGGTCCGCGTGGTCAGCCGCGCGATGGCGAACGCCGACGACGCCGGGATGGCGACGTTCGAGCTCGGCGCCGAGCAGGTGACGCGGACGTGGGTCGACTACGTGCAAGGGGTCACGCTGGCGCTGGCGCAATCGGGCCTCGCGCACGGCCTTCGGGGCTTCGAGGCCTGGATCGAATCGGACGTACCGGTCGGCGCGGGGCTGTCGTCGAGCGCGGCCCTCGAGGTGGCGCTCCTCCGCGCGTTGCGGAGCGCGTTCTCACTGGCGCTGGACGACCTGGCCATCGCCCGCGTCGGACGCGCCGCCGAGACCGATTTCGTCGGCGTTCCCGTCGGCGTGATGGACCAAATGGCGTGCAGCTTGGCCGATGAGAAGGCAGCGCTGTTTCTCGATACGCGAACTCTCCTTTTCGAGCGCATCCCGCTCCCCGTCGGCGGCGCGCTCGTGGTCATCGACTCCGGCGTTTCGCACGACCACTCCGCCGGCGATTACAGGACGCGACGCGCGGAGTGCGAGCGCGCGGCGAAGCGGCTCGGTGTGAAGGAGCTCCGCGACGTGGGGCTCGACCGCCTGGACGACATCGCGCGCCTTCCGGCGCCGCTGGATCGGCGGGCTCGCCACGTGGTCACCGAGAACCGGCGCGTGCTCGACGCAGTGAGCGCGATACGCGAGGGCGATCTGGCGCGCCTCGGGGCGCTCTTCACGGCGTCGCACGTGTCGATGCGGGACGATTTCGAAGTGAGCGTTCCGGCCGTGGACCGCCTGGTGTCGCTCGCTCTGTCCGAGCCCGACGTGTTCGGCGCGCGCCTGACCGGGGGGGGGTTCGGCGGGGCTGTCGTCGCGCTGGTCCGCGCGGGCGCGGCGCGCCAGGTGGCCTCACGAATCATGGCCGCGGCAGAGCCGGGAGCGCGAACCCTGGTACCAAAGGAGCCCTCGTGACCGACCGCGGCGGGAGATGGGCGGCGAGCGCGCGACCCGAGCTCGAGCTCTGGGCGGGCGTCGAGTGCAGCGTCAACCGCGTCGGCGATCGGTGGTTCGACCAGATCGCGCGGACGGGCCACGACGCGCGCGAAGACGACGGCGACCGACTCCTCTCGATGGGTGTGCGCGCCGTTCGCTATCCGGTGCTCTGGGAGCGCACGGCCCCGTCGGGCATCGAGAGCGCCGACTGGTCGTGGCCCGACGCGCGCCTTGGTCGGCTCCGCGCGCTCGGTCTGCGACCCATCGTCGGGCTCGTCCACCATGGCAGCGGCCCGGAAGGCACCAGCCTGGTCGACGAAGCCTTCCCCGAAAAGCTCGCGGAGTACGCGCGCGCCGTCGCCGCTCGGTACCCGTGGGTAGAAGACTTCACCCCCATCAACGAGCCCCTTACGACGGCCCGCTTCGCCGGGCTCTACGGGCTCTGGTACCCGCACGGGCGCGACGCCGCCACTTTCGCGCGGGCCCTCGTGATTCAATGCCGCGCCGTCTCGCTCGCGATGCGCGCGATACGCGAGGTCACGCCCCACGCGCGGCTCGTCCAGACCGAGGACATGGGCACGATCTTCAGCACGCCCCGGCTCGCGTACCAGGCGCGCTTCGAGAACGCGCGGCGCTGGCTGAGCTTCGACCTTTTGTGCGGTCGCGTCGGACCGACGCACCCGATGCGCCGGCACCTCGAGGACGCCGGCGTCGGCGAGCGGTCGCTCGACGCCTTCGCGGGGGAGCCTTGTCCGCCCCAGATTGTCGGAATCAACTATTACGTGACCAGCGATAGGTTCCTCGACGAGCGCGTCGACCGGTACCCGCGACGCTCTCACGGCGGCAACGGTCGCGACGTCTATGCCGACGTGGAGGCCGTTCGTGTGCGCCGCGAGGGCATCGTCGGGCACCGCAGCCGGCTCGACGAGGCGTGGCGCCGCTACGGACTTCCGGTGGCGCTGACCGAGGTGCACCTCGGCTGCACGCGGGAGGAACAGCTTCGATGGCTGCGCGATGCTTGGCGCGGCGCGGTCGAGGCTCGCGACGCCGGGGCCGACGTGCGAGCCGTCACGGTGTGGTCGGCTTTCGGTGCGGTCGACTGGGACGGCCTGCTCACCGAGGCCCGCGGCCGCTACGAGCCGGGGGCCTACGACGTCCGCAGCCCGGCGCCTCGGCCGACCGCGATTGTGGCGCTCGCGCGCGAGCTGGCCAGCGCCAGAGAGGGGTCGCACCCCGTCCTGGCGAGCGCTGGCTGGTGGCAGCGCGAATGCCGCCTCGCCTACCCCGCACAAGGCGAGGGCGTGCGCGATGGGGCGGCGCCGACGCCGACGCACGCCCGACCGGTCCTCGTCACCGGAGCCAGCGGGACGCTCGGCCGCGCGTTCCGCGAAGGCTGCGCCCACAGAGCCCTTTCGCACCGCGTCCTTTCGCGGAGCGAGCTCGACATCGCTGATCCCGCCGCCGTTTCGCGCGTCCTCGAGGCGCTCGACCCCTGGGCGGTCATCAACGCGGCCGGCTACACGAGCGTCGACCGCGCGGAGCGCGATCCGGGCCGCTGCGATTGCGAGAACACCTGGGGGGCGGCCGCGCTCGCTGCGGCCTGCCGTCAGCGCCGCGTCGCGCTCATGACGTTTTCGTCCGATCTCGTCTTCGACGGCGCGCGCCACGACCCGTACGTCGAGAGTCACCCGCCGTCTCCGCTCTCTGCGTACGGCTGGTCGAAAGCTCGCGCTGAGCGCGCGGTGATGGAGGCGCACCCGTCCGCGCTCGTCGTGCGAACGAGCGCGTGTTTCGGTCCCGGCAACGACGCGACGTACGTCGCTCGCGCTCTCTCGGCGCTCCGGGCGCGCCAAGCGTTCTTGGCTCCGAACGACGTGGTCGCCTCCCCGACGTACGTGCCCGACCTGGTGCGCGCCGCGCTCGATCTCCTGGTGGACGGCGCGAGCGGGATTGGCACCTGGCGAACGAGGGCGCCGTCACGACGCTCGATCTCGTCCGGCGAATCGCCGGCGAATGCGGAGTGCAGACACGCGGGCTGCTGCCCTGTTCGTGCGCGGCTCTCGGTCTGGCGGCGCGCCGGCCGGCGTACAGCGCGCTCGGCAGCGAGCGCGCGCGCATCATGCCCTCGCTCGACGACGCCATCGCGCGATACGCCCAAGAGCAGAAGCAGGCCTGGCAGGCGGCCGGGGCGGCGTGACGCGCTGACACGAGCGGCACGGAGCGCTCCGCGCATGCCCCCGGCGGCCCGTGCCGCTCAGCCGAAGGCTTGCGGGTGGCGCCGACGTGCGCACCGGAAACCCGCGTCACACGCTTCGAGCGCGCGGTCGACGTCGGCGTCCGTGTGGTCGCGGCTGAGAAACCAGAGATGCCGCGGGTGAAGAAGCACGCCTCGCGAGAGGACCTCCGTGTAAAAGGACTCGCACACGGCGTCCCGCAGCTGGGCGTCCGGATGGACGAAACGAAGGAACGGCATCGGCGGCAACGGCTCGCCGTAGGCGACGGCCGGGGCCCGGTGCGTTCGCACGAGGTCGTCGAGGCCGTCGATGAGCCGCTGGCCGAGCCTCCAGACGTGATTGGCGACGCCGTCGCGATCGATGATGTGCAACGTGGCGAGCGACGCCGCCATCGCAGCGGTCTCCCCGTGATAGGTCGCCGAAAGATGCATCCCCGCGGCGTGCTCCATCACGGCGCGCTTGCCGATGACCGCCGCCACGGGCCACCCGTTTCCGAGCGCCTTGCTCAGGGTCGTCAGGTCCGGCTCGAGGTCGAGCCTCGCCTGGATCGAGCCGGGAACGATGCGAAACGCGGTCTTGACTTCGTCGAGTATGAAGACGGCGCCGTGCGCGCGCGTCGTGTCGACGAGCGCGGCCAACGTCTCGGCCACGAGAGGCAACACCATTTCGGGCGCCAGGATCACGGCCGCGATTTGCCCCGGGTGGGCAGCGAAGAGCGCCTCCAGCGTCGCGGGCTCGCTGGCGCGAAACTCGAAGACTTGCGCGTCGAGACCGGCCGCCACGGACGTGTCCTCGGGCAGACACCAGTCGTGCCAACCGTGGTAGCCGCAGCGCGCGACCATTCGCCGTCCGGTCGCGCGCCGTGCGATGCGCAGAGCGGCCGTCGTCGCCTCCGACCCCGTCTTCAGGAAGACGCCCATGTCGGCCGCCGGAAAGCGCTCGAGAAGCGCTTCGATGAAGCGAAGGTGGAGCGGATGATTGAGCGACAGGAGGTTGCCGCGCGACGCCTGCTCGAAAGCCGCTCGGTCGACCTCTTCGTCGGCGTAACCGAGCAAGAAGGCGCCGAACGCGAGAAGAAAATCGACGTACTCGTGCCCGTCGACGTCCCATATGCGCGCGCCCTTCCCGCGTTCGAAGTACATCGGCGAGCATCGGGGGTCGACGAGCGGTCGCCCCGAGAGATGATGCCCTCCCGGCACGATGGTGTGTGCGCGATCCAAAAGCGCGAGCGAGCGAGCGTGGCGAGCACGATTGGGGGACGAGGGAGCGGCCGGCGTCTCCATTGCCGGACAACGTGGCGCCGTGCGCGCCATACCGCAAGCCGACACCGGGGCGAGGTCAGCGAAAGATCGCCGGCGCCTTTTCGAGGGTCACCCGCACCCCCCATGACGAGGGGGAGACCAACGGCCACCCCAGGCGAGCGCGGCGGAAGGCGTCGAGCCGCCCTTGCTGAGCACGGCGACGCGCCTTGCGCTCCCCTTCATCGAGCTCTGAGGAGACCGACCGCGGGACGCCCGGTGAGCGGGCTTCCATTCGGAATGCGCCTCAGCGCTCGAATCGTTTCTTCACGCTGATGACGACCGACTTCGACGTGGGTGTATTGCTCTTGTCGGCGACACTGCCCAACGGAACCAGCGCGTTGCCTTCGGGAAAGTACGTCGCGGCGCATTGCCGCGGAATGGGGTAGGCGACCACACGAAATTGCTCCGCGGTGCGCTCACCGTCGTCGAAGTGGCTGACGAGATTGACGAGCTCGCCCTCGGCCAGGCCGCGCTCGCGCACGTCCTCTGCGTTCATCAGCACGACGCGTCTCCCGTGCTCGATGCCGCGATACCGATCGTCGAGCCCGTAAATCGTCGTGTTGTACTGGTCGTGGCTGCGAATCGTCATCATCAAGAGGCGATCCGGCCCGAGGTCGTGACGGGGGATCGTGTGGACGGTGAAGCGCGCCTTGCCGGAAGGCGTCGCAAACGCCCGGTCGCGGGCCGCGTTGCCCAAGTAGAAGCCCCCGGGCTCGCGGACGCGCGTGTTGTAGCTCGCACACCCCGGGACGACGCGCGCGATATGCTCGCGGATCGCGTCGTAGTCCTCGGCGAGCGAGCTCCACGCCACACGGCTGCGCGCCCCGAGGACGGCTCGTGCCAGACCGGCGACGATGGCCACCTCGCTGCGAAGGGCGTCCGACGCCGGCTTCAGCGTTCCCCGCGACATGCTGACCACGCTCATCGAGTTTTCCACGGTCACGAACTGCGGACCCCGTGAGGTTTCGTCGCGCTCGGTGCGGCCGAGGCAAGGCAAAATGAGCGCGGTCTCGCCCGCCACCAAGTGCCCGCGATGGAGCTTCGTCGAGACGTGCGCGGTGAGCCTGCAACCGCGGAGGGCCTCGGCGGTGCGCTCCGTGTCCGGGGAGGCGGAGAGAAAGTTTCCACCCATCGCAAAGAAGACCTTGATGTCGCGTGCGGCCATGGCCCGAATGGTCCCGACCGTGTCTTGCCCGTGCGCTCGCGGCGGCTCGAACTCGAACTCGGCACCCAAGCGATCGAGGAATGCGTCGGGCATCTTCTCCCAGATGCCCATCGTTCGATCTCCCTGCACGTTGCTGTGACCGCGCACGGGGCACGCTCCAGCGCCTGGCCTTCCGATGTTTCCGCGCAAGAGGAGAAAGTTCAGGATCTCCTGGACGTTCGCGACCGCATTCTTGTGCTGAGTGAGCCCCATGGCCCAGCACACGATCGTCCGCTGGGACTCGCAGGCGACCCGCGCCGCCTGCACGAGCAAGCTCTTCGGCACGCCGCTCCCGCCCACGATCTCGTCCCAGGTCACGCGCGCCAGGGCAGCGGAGAACGCCTCGAATCCTTCCGTGTGCTCCCGCAAAAAGCAGCCGTCGAGGACGGTGCCGGGCGCGAGGGCCTCGCGCTCGAGCATCGCTTTCATGATGCCCTTGAACGCGGCGACGTCGCCGTTGATGCGCACCTGAACGAGGAGATTGGCGAGCTCTTTTCCGCCCTGGAGGAGGGCGACGGGATCCTGCGGGTGGGCGAAGCGGACGTTGCCGGCCTCGATGAGAGGATTGATCGCGACGATCGTGCAGCCCCGGTCGCGCGCCTGCGCGAGGGTGGTGAGCATGCGCGGATGGTTCGTGCCCGGGTTTTGCCCGACGATGAAGATCGCGTCGGCCAGCGCGAAGTCGTCCAGGGTGACCGTGCCCTTGCCGACGCCGAGGGCCTCCCCCATCCCGGCGCCGGTCGACTCGTGACACATGTTCGAGCAATCGGGCAGGTTGTTCGTGCCGAGCTGTCGGGCGAACAACTGATAGAGAAACGCGGCCTCGTTGCTCGTTCGACCCGACGTGTAAAAAGCGGCCTGGTCCGGTGACGCGAGCCCTGCGAGCTCGGTCGCCACGAGGTCGAAGGCCGCTTCCCATTCGATGGGCTCGTACTGCGCGGCGCCCTTCCGCCGGACGACAGGGTGGGTGATGCGTCCCTGCTCGTTGAGCCAGAAGTCCGATTGCTTCGCCAGCTCGGGGACGCTCCACCTCGCAAAGAAGGCCGGCGTGACGCGCCTTCTCGTGGCCTCCGAGGCCACGGCCTTCGCGCCGTTTTCGCAAAACTCGAACGCCGAGCGGTCGAGCGGCTCGGGCCACGCGCACCCCGGACAATCGAAGCCATCCTTCTGGTTCGTCCGCAAGAGTGTGATCGCGCCGCGCACTGCGCCCATGTGCCGGGTCGCGTGACGCAGCGTCTGGTCGATGGCTCCCCATCCCGCCGCGCCGTCGGCCGGGGCGGTGACGGTCGGCGCCTCGCTCTCGAACGGCGGCTGCGCGTCGGTCGAGACCGTGTGCGGGCCTTTCATGGCTGGGCCTCCTCGACCCGGTGTCCGCCGGTGTAAATGTTGAATCGGCCGTCGCGCACGAAGCCGAGGACCGTCATTCTTTCCTCTCGCGCAAGATCGATCGCGAGGCTCGACGGCGCCCCGACCGCGGCGAGAACGGCGATGCCGGCCATCACGGCCTTTTGAACGAGCTCGAAGCTCGCGCGCCCGCTGACCATGAGCACGTGCTCGTTTGCCGGCAGCGCGCCCGCGAGCAGTCGCGCGCCGACGAGCTTGTCGAGCGCATTGTGGCGTCCGACGTCCTCGCGCAACACAAGAAGCTTTCCCGCCGCGTCGAACAACCCGGCCGCGTGCAATCCTCCCGTGCGCTCGAAGACTCGTTGCTCGCGGCGCAGGGTGCTCGGCAGCCCGTGGATGATCGCGGCACTCAGAACGGGCGTGTCCACCGGAAGAGGCGCGTGGCGAGCGCTCCGGACCGCCTCGAGCGAAGTCTTCCCGCAGACGCCGCAGCTCGACGACGTGTAGAAATGGCGCTCGAGACGCGCCAGGTCGACGGCCGTCCCCGCCCGGAGCTCCACGCGGACGATGTTCGAGGTGCCATCGGGCCGAACCGGTGGGCCGCAGTGCTTGTACGAAGCGACGTCATCGCGCGAACGGAGGATGCCTTCGCCAACCAAGAAACCAAGAGCGAGCTCGATGTCCTCGCCGGGCGTCCGCATCGTGATGGCGAGCGTTTTCTCTGCGGCCCGCGCTCGCACGGGCAGCTCGGCCGGCGTCCTCGATGGCCCCGGCGGTAAATCCGCGACCAGGCGGATCTCGAGCGGCTCCTCGATGGCGAGCGTGTCGATCCGCTCGGTCGCCAATGCGCCCACGACGGTCACCGTGGAAGCCTGGACGACGGACGACCGGATCATCCTTAGCTTCTTCGGGCCGCGGCGGCCGAATGTCGAGGGCTTCAGCCGAAGAGCGGTGCGTCAGCGCTCAGAAAGCCATCGGCTGCAAGCACGACCGCCCGCTCTGCAAAATCCAAGTGCGACGCTCGCGGATCAGCCGTGCGTATTCGCGTAGCTCGCGGCGAGCAGAAGGAAGAGCCCGCCGAAGAGGGCCACGAGCGCGAGCGCAAGGCCGACGACGAGTCGGCGACGGCGGCGGCGACCGTCGAACGCACCGAGGTCTGCGGCGCCGGTCAGATTTCCGTGTGCGTAGACCGGCAAGTCGATCGGCGCACCGGTGCGGGGGAAGGCGTTCTCCGGACGAGCCCCTCCGTGCATCGGCAGCGCAGCGTGACCGGCTCGGCTGTCGGTCGCGAGCCGACTCTCCAGGCCGGCAAGGCGGCGCTCCCACTCGAGCAGCCGGGAATGGAACGGAGCCAACGCCTCGTCGACCGCGGCGCGCACCAGCGCCGCGACCTCGCCGGGGGCCGCCCGCTCGGTGGCCGCTGGGACGGCGAGCGGCGCAGCCGCCGACGGAGCCGCTCCGACGGCGGGAACGACGAGACCCACCGCGAGACCGGACGGCGCCGTGGGGACGGCGAGAGCGCCCGGCGACGAGCGCCCCTTCGCGGACTCGACGCGTGTGAGAACCCCCTCCCATTGGTCGTCGACGAGCGGGAGCGGCGGCGGCCGCGCTGGAGAAGCGGCAGGGGCCTCCGCCACTGGAGCGGCTCGTGCCAGGGGGCGGGCTCCGGCGGCAGGCGAAGACGAGAGCGCCTGCGCCGGCGCTGGCTTGGGTACCGGCCCGCGTGAGACAGCGGGCGAAGGCGCCTGTCGTTCGGAAGCGAGCGGCACCCGCGCCGCGCCGGCGACGACGCGCGGCGCCGGCGAGTTCGACGGCTGGACGGGTCCTCGAGCGCCGCCTTGGTTCATCGAACGATAACGTGCGCCATTCTTTGGCCGAGTGCCACTGCACTCCGCCCGAAGTCGCGCCGATTCCTATTTCGGAAATGGCTTTGCGATTGGGATTGACCGCCACCGGCACACTCAGGTCTTCACCTGCTCGCACATCGCATCTTCCGTCCTCTGGCGACGATTCACTTACAGCGGGCTATCATCGGCGCATGCTGCCCATCTCGCAGTCACCGCCGTCGTCGATTGCCGCGCGGCTCGACGACAGCGTCTTCGCAGTCAAGAAACACACGCCACTCGCGCCGCGTGTGGGCGTCGTTCTCGGTAGTGGCCTCGGAGCATTCGCCGACACCCTCGACGAGCTCGTGAGGATTCCGTACGACGATATTCCCCACATGCCCGTGCCGGCGGTCGCAGGGCACGCCGGGGTCCTTTGCTTTGGCAACGTGGGCGGCGTGCCCGTGGTGTGCATGCAGGGGCGCAGCCACCTCTACGAAGGCCGCACGCCCGACGAAGTGGTTCATGGCGTCCGAGTGATGGCACGCCTCGGTGCCCGCTCGGTGCTCCTGACGAATGCCGCCGGCGGCGTCGAGCCGTCGTGGGCGGCGGGCGACCTGATGGTCGTGACCGACCATCTCAACCTGACGGGGGCTTCGCCGCTCGTCGGTCCGAACGACGACTCGCTCGGCCCGCGCTTCCCGGACATGACGTCGGCCTATGACCCCGAGCTAAGAGCGGTCCTCTGCGAAGTCGCGCGCCAGAAGAGACTGCCTTTGCGTGAGGGGGTGTACGCGGGGCTGCTCGGTCCCTCGTACGAGACTCCGGCCGAGGTGCGCATGCTGCGGGCGCTCGGGGCACACGCGGTCGGCATGAGCACTGTGCTGGAGGTCGTCGCGCTTCGGCACATGGGAGCGCGCGTCGGGGCGCTCTCGTGCATCACGAACTTGGCAGCAGGGCTCGCGGCCGGTCGGCTGAGTCACACGGAGGTCGAGAGCACTGCGCATTCGCGACGCACCGAGCTCCTGACGCTACTCCGAGGCTGGATTGCCGGCGCGGGTCCCCTCTCGTGAGCGCCGCGCCCAAGACTTTGCCTTCGCGCGGTATCTCGATCGCGCTCCTCGCAGCAGCCGTCGAGGCTCGCGCGAACGCTTATGCGCCCTATTCGAGCTATCGCGTCGGAGCGGCGCTGATCACGAGCAGCGGCCGCGTCTACGCGGGCGCCAACGTGGAGAATGCGAGCTTCGGCGCGACGCTTTGCGCGGAGCGAGCGGCCATCGCTGCGATGGTCGCGGCGGGCGATCGCTCCCCCGTCGCTTGCCTCGTCGCGACCGCGGGGCCCCGCCCTGGAACGCCATGTGGGATATGCCGGCAGGTCCTCGCCGAGTTCTCGCGCGACATGCCGATCCTCTTGCGCGCCGTGGACGACCGCTCGGGGCAGGTGGTCGCGCGCCGGAACACCCGCCTGGGCGCTCTCCTGCCAGACGCTTTTGGACTCATAACGAAGAACGAGGCGAGCCCACGCCGCGGCGTGGGGCGGGCACCGCTCGTCGGCGTTTGAAGTCGCGACGAAGAGGCTCGGTGTATCGACCCTGATCTCGCCAAAGCTGACCAAAGCTGCGCATCGGCAATCTGCGCGAAGCCCTTCTGAAGGTGGTAATCTGCAAGGGTGGTGACTCCTGGCATACGGGATTCGAACCGTCTCGCCGAGCTACTGGCGCCTTACGAGCCGGTGCGGCGTATCGGCTCCCGCCCGAACCCGCTCTACATCGCGAGGCAGACGGACGGAAACGGCGAAAAGCCGCAGCTCTTCGTTGCCGAGTGCCTGCTCGATGCCGTGGGGGCCGCTGAGCACGGCGCAACCACCGGCTTCGTGACCCATGCAAGGCGAGTCGCGACGCTCGCGAGCGCCAACGTCCCGCGCGTCCGCGAGCTGACGGTCCGCGGAAACGACGTCGTCGTGTTCGGCAACTTCATCGACGGCGAGAGATTGGTCGAGGTCTGGGAGGAGATGCCGCTCGAGGTCTCCCTTCGCGTCCTCGTCGACGTTCTCTCCGGGCTCGGGGCTCTCCACAATTTGCGCGACATGCAACAGCGGCCGATGCGGCTGGCCCATGGCGAGGTGTCGCCAGCCACCATCCTCTTCGGTCTGGACGGGACGGCGCGCCTGCTCCATTCGATTGCGCGCCTCGTGCCGGGTGCCCCGAGAGACGAAGGCTCGGTGGCCTATCTCGCGCCCGAGGTGCACGCCGGCGAGGCATGGGATGCCGGCGCCGATGTCTTCGGCGTTGGAGTTCTACTTTGGGAGGCGCTGG
Source organism: uncultured delta proteobacterium (assembly GCA_963787925.1). Classification (GTDB taxonomy): domain Bacteria; phylum Myxococcota_A; class Polyangia; order Polyangiales; family Polyangiaceae; genus Palsa-1150. The sequence goes on along the minus strand of CAWBEN010000005.1, from coordinate 163,735 downwards.
CCGGCACTCGCTTGTTCCCCGACGGAGACGTAGGCGCGATGGTGACGCGCACTCGGGGCGGGGTCGGGCCGCCGACAGTGCGTGATTCGGCGCCCTGGGCGCGGGGGCTCGTCGGCGTGGCGACCAAGGCTCTCTCCGCGTCGCCGGACGACCGCTGGCCCACGGCGGCCGCGATGGCCGCGGAGATTCGCAAGGCGGCAGGCCTTCATCTCGCGCCCGCCGCGGAGGCCGCCACGCTCGCGAGGAGCCTCATGGGCGCGCGGGTGAAGGCTCGGCGAGACGAGCTCGAAGGCATCGCCGAGCCCGCGGCGCACACCGAACGGATCGCGCTCGTCACGGGGGCCCGCGGTCGCGACCCCGCTGCGCCGGCGCCCAGCGAAGAGCCCGAGTCGGTGACGACCGAAGTGGAAATGCGGGCGCCGTTTCCGGACATCGTCGACCCCGAGCTGCCGCCTGCGCCGCCGTCGACCGGACTGGCGGCGCAGAGCGCGTCGGCGTCCCATCCCGACTCGTTCCGCGACATGCGCCCAGCTGTCGACGAAGGCGTCGACATCACCTTTTCGTCCCTCGGGCCATCGACCGCCATCAGCGAGCCGACGCCGGCGAGCGTGACGACCTCGTCGATCGCCTTTTTGCGACGCGGTGGGCGTCGCCGGACGGCGCTCCTCGTCGGCGCAGGCCTCGTCGGCGCGGGCGCGGTCGCCTTCGCCAGCTGGCACGGGGGACACCGCGACAGGGAGCTGCCCCCCCAAGCGAGAGCCGCAGAAACCGTGGTCGCAGCCGACGCTCCGGTCGCGGCCCCGCCGCCCTCCGCGGCAGCGGAGTCGTCGGCTTCGGCCAGCACCGCGCCCACGACGTCGTCTCCACCTCCGGCGCCGCGCGCTCCGGCGCACCCCCACAAGGCCGCCTCGCCTTCGAAGCCCAAAGGAGCCGCTCCGTCGCTGCGTGGCAAGGGCGGTCCGACGCAGCCCACGCACCCGCCTCCCTCGAAATCTCGGCCGAGGCCCACGCCGCAGCCGGGCGGTCTTTGAAACGCGTGCGCCCCACCGTCAGCCCGGGAGCAAGCTTTCTTGCGGCTTGCGCGCTCGCGATTCGGATCCCCGGCTCGTCTCTTGCGAGCGCAGCAGGTGTCTCGCCCGTCGAGGCCTCCTCCGCGCAGAAGAAGGAGGCGACCGAGCACTTCGTCGCGGGCAAGCAAGCGCTCACCTCGCGGAATTGGGAACGGGCGATCGCCGAGCTGCGCGCGTCTCTCGACGTCGTCGACAGCCCCAATGCGCGCCTGGAGCTCGCGCGCGCGATTCGCGATTCGGGGGACTTCGGCGAGGCGTGGAGCGAATACGGTCGGGCCATCGAGCGCGCGACGACCCTTTCGACCCGAGAGTCGCGCTACGAAAAGACGGCCGAAGCCGGGACCGCCGAGCGCGCCGAGGTCGAGAGGCAGGTGGCGCTCGTCGCCGTCACGCTGACGCACGCTCCGCCAAACGCCACGCTCAAAGTAGCCGGAGCCGTGGTGCCGCAGCCCGAGTGGGGCATGCCGTCCGTCGTGCAAGCCGGGGAGGTCGACGTCATCCTCACGAACGGGGGCGGCGACGAGGTGACGCGAAGAGCGGTCTACGCGAAGGTGGGCGCGAAGACCGAAGTCGTTTTGGATGCCGATGTGCCGGTTTCCCCGAAGCCCCCGCCCGCCGCCCCGGCGTCGGACCCGCGGGAGGACAGTCCAGACGCGCGCCCGACGAACCCCGAGGCGGTCGAAAAGCCGGCCTACGCACCCGCTGCGACCGGCTCAGGATGGCGGCCACTGGCGTACGTCGTGGGCGGCGCCGGCGTGGCGGGCTTCGCGACATTCGCGGTCTTCGGCTTGATGTCGACGGCGGCTTACGACGACTTGAAGTCCGCCTGTTCGCGGACCTGCCCGCCCGACAGGCATGACGAGATTGCCAGAGGCCGCACCGAGCAAATCGTCGCCAACGTCGCTCTCGGCGTCGGGCTTGCAGGGGTCGCGGGCGGCACGACGCTCTTTCTCCTCGGGGCGCGCTCCCGGCCGCCTGGCGCCGCGCGGCTCGTCATCGCGCCCGGTTACGTCGGCGTCCGAGGCTCCCTATGAGGCGCAGCGGAACCGTAGGCCTCCTCGCGGGCTGGACGGTCGCGATCGCGGCATGCACGAACGACTTCGGGGTCTTCGAGCAAGCCACCGTCGGCGAGATCGAGAGCGGTGGCGATCCGACCGATGGCACGGTCGCAGATTCCGAGGGCCGCGGCAGTGTGGCACGCGACGCCCTCGTCGACCGGATCGACGACCAGACGGAGGACTTCACGCTCGACGTGAGCGTCGCGGATTCGATGCACGACGCCAAGAGCGAGAGCGCATCGGACGCGGCCCTGGCGAGCGATGCAACGGACCTGGACGCGGCCTCGGTCGACGCGCGCGAAGACGGGCTCCCCGCGAGCGCCGACGCGCGCGACGAAGACGTCTCGACGAGTCATGACGCCGGCGGCGACGCCCTCTCGACGGGCGGAGGCGGCGACGCCGCGCTTTCGGCGGACTCGAAGGCAGACGCGCCCGCCGATTCGCCGGCGGATTCGCCACACGACGCGAAGCCCGACGCGGTCGCCTGTGGCGCCATAGGAGAGGCGTGCTGCGCCGCCAACGCATGCGCCGGCGGGTGCTGCGACACCGTTCGCGGCCAATGCATCGCCGCGGCCTGTACGGAGTGCGGCGGCAACGGGCAGGTCTGCTGTGCGACCGCCGTCCAGCGTTGCGGCGCGAACCTTACCTGTCGGACGGGCCGGTGCCGCTAGCCATGGTTTCTCATCGAGGGTTGATGCCCCCAGCAATCGGGCTGGAGCACCCTCGATGAAATGGCCTCTCGCCCGAAAACACATGCATTCACCGGGGCGACGCAGTTGGCCCGTCTCGTGCTCACCCGATTGCTCGCTCGAAGGGATTTGCCATGCACCGCCATCGTTCCTCTCCCCGTCTCCGTAAAGACCGCGCGAAGAGAGCGGGGCGAGCGGTCGCCGGGCTCTCCGTCGTGGCAGCGGTCGTCGGCCTAGGCGCTTGCAGTCAACCGACGGGCCAAGCCAATGGCGTAGGGGTTCCGTCGCTCCTCTTCATTCGGAGGCAGACGACGACGGTCGCGACGGACGGCACGGTCTCCGTAGACGTCGCGGGGGGCAACGGGCAGGTCCTCGACTACGAGCGCTACGTGCCCGGGGGCACGTTGAACCTGCTCTCGCCAGCCCGCGCAGACGGGACCGTCACGAACCTCACCGGCGATTTCCCCCAAGCGGACTTCAACGGCGCAGACGTGTCGTTCGACGCGAGGCAGGCCGTCTTTTCGATGAAACGGGACCCCAACGACCACTATCACCTCTATACCGTGCAGCTCTCCCCCGGCGCCGACGGCAAGTACGAAATGCATCAGAAGACGGCGGGCGGGTCGGACGACATCAATCCCATCTATATTCCCGGCGGGCTCATCGCGTTCGTCACGAACGAGATGTACACGCCCATGGGCACGAGAGCCGACGAGTACGAGCATGCGCGGCAGGCGTTGCAGCTCGCGACGGTGAGCGTCGACGGCGGCGACGCCGACCGCCACGTGTTCGGGCAGAACCTCTCGCACTCGGTCGCGCCCTTCCTCCGTTACGACGGGCGAATCGGCTTTTCCCAATGGGAGCACTTCGGCGGGTCAACGACGTCAAGCTGCGTGTCGTCAACCCGGACGGAACGCAGCAGCTTGCCGTCGGAGGCCAGCACGGCAAGCCGGTCAACTCGCTCTTCACGGTGAAGGAGCTGTCACCCAACGTGATGATCGGCATCGGCACCGCGCGAGACCGCACCATCCACGCCGGCACGCTGCTCCAGATCGACGCGCGTAACCACGGTGACCCCGCCTGCCTCGACGAAACCGCGTACCAGAACGGCGGTACGGTGGGTCATGCGTGCCTCGACGAAGAGAACACGCAATTCAGCGTGATAACCGCCGACGTCCCCGCCGGAAGCGATCCTTCGGTCGTGGGCCGCTACCGTGAGCCGAGCCTCCTACCCGACGGGCGCATTCTCGTTTCGTGGGCGTCGGGCCCCGTCAACGATCGCAGCGAGCAATCCCTGACGCCGCCGGACTTCGGCATCTACGTCTACGACCCGCGGACTGGCAAAAACCAGCTCGTCTACAACGATCGAGCGACCTGGGACCTGAACGCTCTTCCCGTCGTGGCTCGCGCGGAGCCGCCGATCATCGGCAGCGCGCAGCATCAGCAGGACTCGACGGTCCCGGTGCGCATCGGGTCGGTGGACGTCTCCCAGACGAGCCTCGACGAGGTGGTGAGCGGCGCGCAGTTCACGAACGTGCCTCTGGGCCAGGCGCTCCAACAAGGAGCCGTCGCGGTACGCGTCATCGAAGGATTCTCGAGCGAGGCCGCGCCGGGCGTCACGATGTTCGGCCTCACGATGTTCGAGGGCGCGGCCGTCCTCGGCGAGGCTCCGGTCTACGCCGACGGCAGCTGGCTCGCGGACGTGCCGTCGTACCTGCCGGTTCACCTGCAGCCCATCGACAAGTACGGCCTCGCCATTCGCAACCAGCAGCTCTGGATGCAGGGCATGCCGGGCGAGAATCGCCGCTGCGTCGGCTGCCACGAGTCGCGCACGGGGCAGGGCGTCGCACGCTTTCCGGACAGGACTACGGCCGCCGAGCAGCACGGCGCGGAGCCCTTCTACATGAAGGCGCTCGCCGACCGCACCGAGTACCCCTGGGACAAGAAGGTGCAGCCAATCCTCGATGCGAAATGCGTGTCCTGCCACAACTCGTCGACGACGGCCTATTACTACATGACGCGCACCGACCCTCTCACGGGCCAGGCGACGACCTACAAGATTCCGACTCTCGACCTCTCGAGCACGCCAGTCACCGTGTACTACGACAAGAGAGTCGCGGCCTGGCCTGCCTCGTACGTCTCGATCTTCTTTCCCGCGGCGCTCGACATGGCCGATCCGACGGGCGCAATCATGGTCACGGGGACGGTGCCGCCGAAATGGGGCATTCCGGGGAGCGCGCGCGCCTCGAAGCTCACGCAAAAGCTGAATCTGCGGGCGGCCGACGGCACGACTGCTTGGCCCCTCGGGTCCAACCCGTTGCACCCTGAAGACAAGAGCTCAGCGCTCACCGACGACGAGCGCAAGACCATCGCGGTCTATCCGATGGATCTCGGCGGCCAGTTCTACGCCCGCCAGAACACCGGCTTCGCTCCGCTCACGAGCGGCGATCCGGTCACCCCTACCCACTGACGCGAAGGGCAAGGCGATGCGATACCGAAAGATGCAGAAGGTCGTGCTCGGTTGTTCTCTCGCGCTGGCTTCGACCCTCGCCGGGCACGAGGCGCGCAGCGGCGCCGCGACGACACCTCGCGAGGTGACGCCGAACTCCGACGCGCACGGATTGGCGTCGGTGTACGGCGACATCCCTGCGGACCAAGTCGAGTTCCTGTCGACGGCCGCGGCCATCAAGAGCGCGGCGGCGAGCGCTCCCCCTACCCTCGTCTGGGAAGCGCTCGAGCACGGCGAGAAGGTCGAGTGCCTCGACTGCATCCCCGCCGTCGCGCCCCTCCTCTACGACGCCAACGCGAAGACCCGCGAAATTGCGGCGTGGTGGCTGCGCCGCCGAGTGTTCGGTGTCTTCGGCTCGGGCGAGGTCTACGAGCGGACGGTGCAGACCCTGGCGAGCGACGCCGATCCCGATCCGACGCACGTACGCCGCCTACGCGCTCGGCGAGTTCTTCGCGGTCCTGGTATCGAGGCCTGCGCGCGCGCCATCACCCACGACGCCGATGCCCGAGTCCGAGCGGCTGCCGCGAGCGCCCTCGGCCGTCTGAACGACGACGGCGCCGGCGCGCTCGGCGTGGCCCTCGACGGACGCCGACCCCACCGTCAAGCTCGCAGCGCTCGGCGCAGCCGCCCGAATCAACGCGTTCTCCAGCTTGTCGGGCGTCGCGGGGCTCGCCGCCGATCCGAACGTGGACGTACGCCGGCGCGCCATCGAGGTGCTCGACGCGCTCCGCGCGAAAGACGCGGTCGCCGTGGTGGCGGCGGCCGTGCAAAATGATCCCGACCCGGGCGTCCGCGCCGAGGCTTGCCATGCGCTCGGCACGTTCGGCGATGCGCAGCGCCCTTCCCATCGTGGAGGCTGCGGCGCAGGGCGACGCGAACCGTTCGTGCGCGATCAGGCGCAAATCGCGCTGCGCAAGCTCTAGCCGCGCCGGCGCTTCGTTGGCCTACCATTCCCCCATGCGCGCCGCGGGCCTCGCTTCCGGGTTGCTCCTCCCCGTCGTCCTCGCCTGCCTCTCCATCGGCTGCGACGACGAAGCAGCCGCAGCCGTCGACGTACTTCGACCGCACGATCGCGCCGATCCTCCAGTCCTCCTGCGTGCGCACGAACACCGGCGCGGGCTGCCACGTCGCGGACGCGAAGGGCAACGCGTTCGGTAACCTCGCCCTCGAGGACTACGTCGGAGTGAACCGACGGCGAGACCTCCTTCTCGACTACGGGCCGTACCGGCAGCCTTCGATGCTGGTGAAGAACGTGCCCTCTTACAAGGTTTCGGTCCAGCTCTGGGACGGCACGAAGGTCGACGTCATGACCGACATCAAGCACACCGGCGGCCCGATCCTCGATCCCACGGCGAGCGCGTATCGCACCCTCCGGCGCTGGATCGAGAACGGCGCGACCGAGAACAACACTGGCGTGTCGCCGGTCGTCATCGCCCAGACGCCTTGCACGTCGATCGTGCCCAGCGTTTCGGGCTTCGATGCCTCGGCGGATCCGAACGGCCACGACTTTGCGACCTTCCAGCAGCTCGTGACTCCGCTGCTCCAGACGGCATGCGCTGCGGGCAACTGCCATGGCACCCTCGTCAACGCGCTCTACCTGACGTGCGGCCATACACCGGAGGAGGTGCGCTGGAACTACTTCGCGGCCGTCGACTACCTGGCCGCTACCGCCGAGCAGAGCGAGATCGTCCGACGCCCGCTCGCGACTTCGCAGGGCGGCAGCTACCACGAGGGCGGGCCGCTCTTCGCGTCCGTCAACGACCCCGGTTACCAGACGATCCTCCGCTGGGCGGGAGAGCACGGACCCGCGCAACCAGCGGACGCTCGACCCCGAGTTCCTCTTCTTCGCCCAGAAGGTGCAGCCGGTGCTGGTGAAGAAGGGCTGCATGATGGCGCAGTGCCACTCGGCGGCGATGTTCCACGACTACCGCCTGCGCGGCGGCTCGGCGGGAAGCTTCTCGCTTGCCGCGACGCGGAGGAACTACGCGCTCTCGGTCGCGCAGATGTCCTTCGAGAGCGAGGACGTGAACGCGAGCCGCCTCGTACGCAAGAACCTCTACGGCCACGAGATCTCGGCGCTGTCGAGCGGGATCGCGCATCGCGGTGGGCCGCTCCTCGAGGACTTCAACGGCCGACTGGCCAGCGGCGATCTCTGCGACCAGCGCGCTTTCGACTACGACAACGCCCCCGTCGACACGATCCCTGCGTACTGCGTCGTCCGCGAGTGGCACAAACGCGAGCGGCGCGCCCGCAACCCGGCGCCGCTGACGGCCATCGTCTACGTCAAGCGCCCCCTCCCTCCGGCGCCTGATCGCGCCGCAAGACTTCGACGTGTTCGCGGGCGGCGCGAGCTTGCACGTCGCCCGGGTGACCCAGAGCGTCGCGGGCGAAGTGTCTCTGGCGGCGGACGCGACGCTGGACGTGTCGAGCTGCGGTATCGGGGCTTCCCCGGACATCCGCCGCCCGGCCGTGTCGTGGGACGGCAAGCAAATCGCCTTTGCGGCGCGCGCGGGTGCCACCGATCCGCTCGCCATCTACGTGACGGCGACCGGTGGGGGCGGATGCGCGAAGCAGCCCGACATCGCGCGGCACGACGCGAGCGGCAACGGCCTCTTGGAGCACGACTTCGATCCGAGCTTCAGTCCCCCGGGAGCCGACGGAAGCGAACGAATCGTGTTCGCGTCGACCCGCGGCAACCTCGATTCGACGGCGTTCGACTACACCGGCCCCCAGCGCACGCCCGACGACCCGACGAAGCCGAACGCGAACCTCTACGTCCTCGAGCCCGACCCGAGCAGCCCGGGCAGCGCGCGCGTGCGGCAGCTGACCTGGCAGCTCAACATGGAGCGCTTCCCCAGCTTCATGCAAGACGGGCGACTCGTGTTCACGACCGAGAAGCGCGAGCCTGGGTTCTATCAACTCGCGCTTCGCCGGCAAAACTTGGACGGAGGCGATTACCACCCTCTCTACGCGCAGAGATCGCAGCATTGGCTACGATCAGGCGACCGGCGTCGTCGAGCTTTCACACAAGGATTTCGCGGCCATCTTCAGCGACCACACGGCGCAACACGGGGCCGGGGCGCTCGCGACGTTCAACCGATCGATCGGCCTCGACTTCACGAGCGCGCAGCCGGCCGACTACCCGGTCGATCCTGGCGTCATCGATCCGAGCTCGCTTTCGGCGCCCGAGGCTTCGTTCTTCGTCCACTCCCTCTCCAGCCCGGCGCGCGACGGCTCGTACACCAGCCCGGCGGCTCTGCCCGACGGCAAGATCTTGGTGAGCTTCGGCGACGGGGACCCCGCCACATTTGGCGGCGACTACGATCTCTATGTCGTCGACCCGGCCACGGGCGTGAAGACCAAGCTGCTCGGCGACGTCGGGACGGCGGAGGTGGAGGCCGTCGGCGTCTACGAGCGCGTCGCGAAGGGCATCTTCGCTTCGACGCCGGACGAGCCGAACGCCAATACTCGAATTGTCGCCGGCGATTCCAACGCCGACGTGACGGTCCTCGACATGACGGTCCTCGCGTCGCTCCTCTTCCAGAATACGCCTACGGGAAGGGTCGTCGAGACGAGCCTCAAAGGCTTCGACCTTTTCGAGGAGCTCCCGCCCGACGTCGCGACGTTTCCCGATTGCGGAGGAAACACCGCGTGCGATCAGCTCGGAAAAGACGGCAAGGTCTACGTTCGCCGCCGACTTCTCGGCACCGTTCCGGTCCAAAGAGACGGGTCGGCGCACTTTCGCATCCCGGGAGGGCTCCCCATCGTTCTTCGCTTGGCCGACGACGCCGAGTCACGGAGATTGAAATTGCCGCGATGGCAGCGCGAGGCCATGACCTTCCAGCCCGGCGAATACGCTCACCAGTCGATGCGGGCCGTGTTCTTCGACAATCTGTGCGCGGGCTGCCACGGTGCCATCAGCGGGCGTGCCATCGATGCCGCCATGCGGCCGGACTTTTTGACGCAGGCTTCGGCTGTCGTCGCCGCCGTCGAGCCCGCCGCGGACTATACCGGTCCGCCGGCTGGGCGCGGCAGCGTCAGCGGCCCGCCGCCAACGCCGTAGAGGCTCCACGTACGACGTGACGCGCGCGCGATTTCGCGCGATAGCGCGTGGCATGCGTTCCTTCAAGCTTCGGTCCGCCGCGGCGTGGACCCTGCCTTCGGCCGTCTTGCTCGGGTTGGCATGCGGAGGTCGCGCACCCGCGCCGAGCGCTCCTCCAGCGCCGCACGAAGGCCTTACCGCCGCGCCCGTTCCCCCCCAGCCGCCCGTGGTGGCGGAGGGCCTTCTCAGCGGCCCGGACTTGGGGGCGCTCGATCGAGGCGTCGCCCCTTGCGACGACTTTTACCAGTTCGCCTGCGGGGGTTGGATGAAGGCGACCCCCGTCCCCGACGACGAGGCGAGCTGGGTGCGCAGCTTCAGTGTCATTCACGAACAAAATCAGATGGCGCTGCGATCCATCCTCGAAAGCGACGCACGCGGCGAAGCGCAGGGCGACGCGTACAGCCGGCAGCTGGGCGATTTTTGGGCGACTTGCATGGACGAGCGGACTATCGAGAAACGCGGGGCCTCGGACTTGAAGCCGGAGCTCGCGCGCATCGACGCAGTCCACGACGAGAAGACGCTCGTCCTCGAGCTGGCGTCGCTGCACTCGATCGGCATCGACGCTGTCTTCGGCTTCGACAGCGAGGTGGACGCAAAAGACGCGGAACGAATGATCGCCGGCGTCTCGCAGGCGGGGCTCGGCCTGCCGGAGCGCGACTACTACTTTCGTGACGACCAGCGCACGAAGGACATACGCGCCGAGTACGAGAGGCACGTCGCGCGCACCTTCGAGCTCTTCGGTGAGACCCCCGTCGCGGCCAAAGCCGACGCTGCGACGGTGATGAACGTCGAGACGGAGCTTGCCTCGGCGTCGATGCCCAACGTCGAGCTGCGCGACCCGCAAAAGGTCTATCACCTCGTGAATCTCGACGGCCTGAAGCAGCTCGCCCCAGGCATCGCCTGGGACGGCTATCTCGCCGCGACGGGCTTCCCGGGAATCATCACGATCAATGTCGCGCAGCCGGAGTTCGTCAAGAAGTTCGATGCCATGACGAAGACGGTGCGGTCGGCAGACTGGCGCGCTTACTTGCGATGGCATCTCGCGCATTCCGCGTCACCGCTCCTATCGCCGAAATTCGTAGACGAATGGTTTCACTTCCGAAAGGTGCTGACGGGAACCAAGACGCTCCTGCCCCGTTGGAAGCGCTGCGTTCGGTTCACCGACCAGCTCCTCGGCGAGGCGCTGGCCCAGCCTTTCGTGAAGGAGCACCTGGGCGAGGAGGGCAAACGCACCGCCGAGCAGATGGTGGCGGGCATCGAGGCGTCGATGCACGCGGACATCGGCGCCCTCCCCTGGATGGATGACCCCACACGCACCAAGGCCGAAGAAAAGCTCGCGAAGATCGTCAACAAAATCGGCTTCCCGGCAAAGTGGCGAAGCTATGACGGGCTCGCCGTCGACCGCACGTCCTTCGTCTCGAACGTCGAGAGCGCCACGGCCTTCGAGGTGAAGCGAAGGCTCGCGAAAGTAGGAAAGCCGGTCGACAAGGAAGAGTGGGAGATGACCCCGCCTACGGTGAATGCCTACTACGAGCCGACGAGAAACGAGATGGTCTTCCCCGCCGGCATTCTGCAGTCGCCTTTTTACGGGCGCTCGCAGTCTCCGGCGCTCAATTTCGGCGGTATCGGCATGGTCGTCGGACACGAGCTGACGCACGGCTTCGACGACGAGGGGCGGCAGTTCGACGCGCGGGGCAACTTGCGCGACTGGTGGACGCAAGCTGTCGGCGCGGAATTCGATCGCCGCGCAGCCTGCGTGGCGAAGCAGTACGACGACTACGTTGCCATCGACGAGCTGCACATCCGCGGCAAACTGACCTTGGGTGAAAATATTGCGGATCTGGGCGGCGTCAAGCTCGCGTTCGCTTCGTTCGAGCGGTCGGAAAAGGCCCATCCGGCGACGCCGTCCCTCGGCGGCTTCATTCCGGAGCAGCAGTTCTTTCTCGGCTTCGCGCAGTCTTGGTGCGCGAACTACCGTCCTCAGGCGCTGAGGCTTCTCGTGTCGACCAATCCGCATTCTCCGCCCAAATACCGCGTCGACGGACCGCTTTCGAATTTGCCCGAGTTCGCTCGGGCCTTCCAATGCAAAGAAGGCTCGCCGATGGTACGGAGCAAGGACGCGCGATGCGACATCTGGTGATCGCCGTCGGGCCCGCGCCGCGTCGAACCCCAGCGCGGGTGGATGGCGGTCACGGCACGTAACCGCCCACGACGATGTCGTCCGCGTGCAACACGAGGGCGAGGTCGGCCAGGGGCTCGGGCAAGTCCTCGCGCGGCCTTCCGGCTACGAGCGCCGCGTCGACCGTCGCGCAGCGCGCGAGGCCCCTGGCGATCTCCCTCCCGTCCGGATCGATGATCCGAACCGCGTCCCCCGTTCGGAAGTCGCCGCGCACTCCGAGGACTCCGACGGAGAGAACGCTCTTTCCCTTCGTGCGCACGGCCTCGGCGGCGCCGCGATCGAGCACCACGTCGCCGCGCGGGCGCAGGGTGAACGCAATCCAAAATTTCTTCGCGCTCAAGCGATCGGCGGCGGCCACGAACAACGTCCCCACGTCCTCGCCTGCGAGCACGGAGTCGAGGACGCCCGGCGCGCGCGCGTCGGCCACGACGACGTTCGCGCCGGCGAGCGTCGCGCGACGGGCCGCCTCGACCTTGCTGGCCATGCCGCCGCTACCGACGCCGCTCGTGGACTTGCGAACGTGCGGCAGGGCGTCCTTCGCGACGTCCCGAACGATGGACACACGGTGCCCCTCGGCGTCGAGCAGTCCTTCGACGTCGCTCAGCAGAACCACGAGGTCGGCGTCGACCAGGGGCGCCACCATCGCGGCGAGCTGATCGTTGTCACCGAATCGGATTTCGTCGACCGCGACCGAGTCGTTCTCGTTGAGGATCGGGATCGCGCGAAGCTCGAGCAGCGCTCCAAGGGCCGCGCGGGCGTTGTTCGAGCGAGTCCGGTCTGCGAGATCCGCGTGAGTGAGCAGAACTTGCGCGACGGCGAGACCTCGAGCCGCGAAGGCCTCCTCGTAAGCACGCATGAGCAGCGATTGGCCGGCAGCCGCCGCAGCCTGCAGCTTCGCCATTTCTTTGGGTCGGGTCCGGTACCCGAGCTTCTTCATTCCCAGCGCAATGGCACCGCTCGAAACGACGAGAAACGATGCGTCGGAGCGCGCCGCGCAGGTCGCCGCGAGCCGCTCGAAGATGGCTGCGTCTCCGGACAAAGCGCTGGACCCGATCTTCACCACCACGCGGCGCGCGCGTGCGACCGAAGCACGAGCGTCACTCATGGCCGGAGGCGAGCAGCTCGTCAAACGCGGCGTCGAGGCGGTGCAAGAGCCGGTTGGGTACCTCGGCGGCCAGACCGATCAGACCGTCGACGAATGCAGTCACTTCTTCCCTGTGGTCGTCCACCGCGCTCGGCGGGTCCGAGGGAGGAGACTTGATTGAAATCGCGCGGCCGATGGCGCCGTCCATGGCCCGGCGGAGACGCCGCGCTTCCTCGGCATCGATGCGTACCGCGCGTTCGGCGCGCGCGACAAAGAGATATCTCTCGAAAAGGTGACCGAGCGCGAAAGTGTTGAGCGCGTTGCGCAGCGGCCAGACCATCCGGACGGGCCCAAATCGCGTCAGAACCCGCACGACGAGCCGTACACCGAAATAGCGCATCAAGCCGGGCACGAGGCCGCTCGACTCCCGACGGCTCGACGGCTCGGACAGCACGCGACGAGCCTCGAGCGAAAGCGACAGGCCGTGGCGGGACGCCAGGTCTTGCGCCAGGGCCCCCCGCACGCGGCGCATCAGCGCCTCCGGAACCCATGGCAGGGGAACGCTGCCCGCCGACGCACCCAATGCGGCGTACACACCGATGCGTCCCCGCCCCGCGAACGCACGCGCCGCCGGTGTGGCAGGCCCTTCGTCGCGAGGAGCGGGCAGGGGCGGTGTGCTCACGGCGCGGTGCATCGCCTGGCGAGTCTACGCGAAGACGCGCGCCAGAGGGCGCAGCTCCATGACCACGGTGGCCGTCCCGGCCGCGACCCGCAACAAATCACGGGCGGCGAGGGGCCCGAGGTCGACGCGGATGTGCGAAGGGGCGGCCGTACCGGAGGTCATGACGACGCGACCGCCGAGGCCTTCGACGGCGCGGACGAACGCGTCCACCTCACCGTGCACCCGGAGCGCGAACGTGCGATCGGCCGCCGCGATCTCGGCGGGCGCCCCCTGAATTGCGACTTGGGAGCCCGTCACCACCACCGCCTCGTCGGCGCTGAGCGCCAAGGGAGACTGAAGCGGCATGCGCGCCGCGAAGAGGGCTGTCCGCCTGTCTTCAACCGCGCGGGAGAGGGCGAGAGAGAGAGGACGCGCTGCCTCTTCGGTCAGACCGCTGAGGGGGTCGTCGATGAGCAGCGTCTTGGCTCCCGTCGCGAGGGCTGCGGCCAGCACCACGGCGCGCTTGGTTCCCACACCCGCGCGCCCGAGCTTCGCGCCCGCCATCGAGGTGACCTGCATGCGAGCGAGCGCGTCGTCCGCGAGCCCCCTCGCCGTCGCGCGCCCGTGGCCCGCGAGCCGCGCGCTCCACGTGACGTACTGAAATGCCGTCCACCCCGGGGGCATGGGCGCGTCGAGGGGCGCACATGCGACGAGGCCCCCCCTGACGGCATCGACCGCGGGTCTTCCTTCGACGTGCAGCTGACCCCGCGCGATTCTCCGCAGGCCGGCGGCGGCTTCGAACAGGGCTCGCGCGGCGCCGAGCACGAGGACGTGTTCCCCTCGCGTCGCGAGCGTCAAGCCGTCGACCGCCGGACAGCCAGCCACATCGATGCGCAGATCGGACGTCGTGACGATCGCGGGCATGCGCGCGGAGACTAGCGCGCCTGGCTCCTGGCCGGCGGGACGATGGCGGGGGCCACGGTGGTTCCGGCGCACTAAGCCCTAGTGGCCGACATCTCCCACCGGCTTCGAGGCGCCTTTTCGCCGCCCGGCTGGCGCGCGGCGGGCGCCTTGGCATATGCATCGCAGGAGGGCGAGACGGAAGGTCGGCACGCCGAGCCATGCTGCGCAGATCCATAGACGTCGCTGGGAGCGCGGCCCCCAGGCGCGCGGGGCCATCCCCCCGAGCGGGGCTCCTCGCGGCCGCGTCAGGGCTGGCCCTTGGCGCATGCTCCGGCGGCTCGGCCGATCAGGTGACGCGACCGGTGGCGGTGGGAATGACGAGCCAAATGGCGCCCTATTACAGTGACGGGAATCTGACGCTGTACCAGGCCCAGATTCCCGTGGCGTTGCCCGTTCGAAAGCCACGAAATGGTGAAGACCAAGGGGCCGCGCCGGCCGGCGCGCCTTATCCCCATGCGCCGTTCCTCAGCGCAGACGACGAAAGCATCGAGGTTCACTACACCCTGTCGAACGTGGACGACACGCAGCACGACGTCTGGCTGCTCATCGACCCGTGGAACGAGTTCGTGCGCTGGCTCCCGGGAGTCACCGTCGTCAGCGACGATGAGACGATACCCAACTTTGGTTATGATCTCGGCTTCGTCATTCCAGCCAAGTCACGCGTCGAAGGGACCATTACCCCGGACGACGTGCACGAGATCGCGATCAAGCTCGCCTCGGTGGAGAAGTGGTTGGCCAGTCCGCAGGCGCAAGCCGGCGCGCAGGCTGGGGGCAACGGGTTCGACGCGACGACGATCGCCAACCATATCTTCGACCCCCAGAACCGCTCGAACTCCGGCGACCCGCTTTACACGCCGTGGATTCCTCCCGCCATTGCCGGCCTTACCGGGTTCGACTTGGGCGTGCAAACCCGAGCTCCGGCGAACGTAGCCGTCGAGGTTACGATCGAAGTGAGGGACCTCAACGGCAACCGCTTCGTCCTTCAGGAAGACACCGCTCAACTGGGGCCGCCCCCCGCGGTCCTCTCGCCGCCGTCGGCGCGATTTTAGCTCGCGTTTGCTAAGAACTCGGCGTGCTCCTCGCCGACGTCGCGTTGCCGGTACCGTTGGCGCGTGCGTTCACGTACACGATCCCCGACGAGCTCGCGTCTCGCGCGCAGCCTGGGACGCGCGTCCTCTGCCCGTTCGGATCACGCCGCCTGGTCGGCGTGGTGCTCACCTGCGCGGAAGGGGCCGCCCCTTCCGGAGCAAGGGCCATCGCGCGGGTCCTCGACGAGGCCCCGACGATTCCGGGTGACCTGCTCGCCTTCCTGCGCGATCTCGCCACCTACTATTTCGCGCCCATCGGCGAGGTCGTGCGCCTCGCGCTCCCACCCATGGACCAGGAGACGGCACGTGAGCTCAGCGAACCGACGCTCTTCGGCCGAGCGCGCGGCATAGGGGTGCGCCGCGTGCAGTGGGTGACCCCGACCAGCCGGGTCGAGGAGGCGGGCAGTCTGCGCGGGAACACCGCCTCGGTCCTCGCGCAGCTACGCGCGGTGGGCGCAGAGCCCATCGCTCGCCTGGAGCAGCGGTGGAGCACGGCGCGCGTCGCCGTGAAGAAGCTCGCCTCGCTCGGTCTCGTCACCGTCGAACCGCGTGAGGCCCCGGGCGACCCCTTCTTCACCGAACCGAGCACGCGCGACGTGCCGCACGAGGCGACTCTGGAGCAAACGGCGGCCATCGAGGCGATCGCCGTCGCTTTGCGTGAACGTCGTGCCGCGACGTTCCTCTTGCACGGGGTCACGGGCAGCGGGAAGACGGAGGTGTACCTGCGCGCCATCGCCGAGGCTCGCGCAGGAGGGCAGGGGTCGATCGTCCTCGTCCCCGAGATCGCGCTCACCCCGCAGCTGGTGGCGCGCTTTCGGGCGCGCTTCGGCGACGACGTCGCCGTCATCCACTCGGCGCTCACCGCTCGAGAGCGCCACACGATGTGGCGGCGCTTGCGTGCCGGCGAGGTCGACGTCGCCATCGGCGCACGGAGCGCGCTGTTCGCGCCGGTGCGATCGCTCGGACTCGTGGTGGTGGACGAAGAGCACGACTCGAGCTTCAAGCAAGAAGAGGGCGTGCGCTACCACGCGCGCGACATGGCCATTTGGCGCGCGCATCGCATTCAGGGCGTGTGCGTCCTCGGCAGCGCGACCCCCTCGCTCGAGAGCGACTACCTCGCTCGCGTAGGGCGCGCCACCAAGCTCCGCCTCCGCGAGCGCGCGCGCGCGCGACCGATGCCCCGCGTCGAGATGGTCGACCTGCGGCGCATCGGTCCCGGTCCGACCGGCGACAGGCGGATCAGCATCCCCCTCCATCGCGCGATCGAGGACGCGCTCAAGGCGCGCGAGCAAGTGATCCTCTTCTTGAATCGACGGGGCTTCGCGCCGAGCGTGCGCTGCGAAGCGTGCGGGCGAATAGCCACGTGCGGAGCGTGCTCGGTGGCCCTCACCTTCCACAAGCGCGAGGGAGACATCGTCCGCTGCCACTATTGCGACTACGAAGCGCCGCTCGCGTCGCGCTGTGCGACGTGCAGCGCAGAGGCGCTCGTTCTCGAAGGGCTCGGCACGGAGAAGCTCGAAGAGACCCTCACCCAGGCCTTCCCGCAGGCGCGCGTGGCCCGCCTCGATCGCGACGTCGCGAGCGGCAAAAAGGTCGAAGCCGTGCTCGCCCGCGTGCGCGCGCGCGAGATCGACATTCTGGTCGGCACGCAGATGGTCACCAAGGGGCACGACCTGCCGAACGTGACTCTCGTCGGCGTCGTCAACGCGGACGCCGCGCTGAGCATTCCGGACTTTCGCGCCAGCGAGCGTGCCTTCCAGCTCCTCGTGCAGGTGGCGGGGCGCGCGGGACGTGGAGACGTTCCAGGGCGAGTCATCGTGCAGACGTGGGACCCCGAGCACCCTGCCATTGCGCTGGCCGCCAGGCACGACGTGGACGCCTTCCTCGAGCGCGAGCTCGCCGATCGACGCGAGCTCGGCTATCCGCCTCTGACCCGCGCGGCGCTGGTCCGTGTCGACGCGGTCGACGAAGGCGAAGCGCGCAGCGGGTGCGCCCATCTCGCCAGGGTGGCGCTCGGATGCGAAGCGGTGAGGTCGGGACAGGTGCTCGTGCAAGGCCCAGCGCCAGCGCCCATTTCGCGCATCCGGAACCGCTGGCGCTTCAGGCTGATGCTCCGCGCCGCCGAGCGCGGTCCGCTGCGAACGGCCCTCGTGCTCATCGATGAGGCATGCGGCGCTCTCCCCCGCGCCGTGCGTTCGTCGATCGACGTGGACCCGGTCCAACTGCTATGAGCGCGCGAGCGACCTTGGATCTGCCGTCGGTGAGCACGCGCATCGTGACGGAGCGGCTCGCGTTGCGTCTTCCCCGCCCGAACGACGTGGCCGAGATGCGCCGCGCGATGCGAAAGAACGACGCCCATCTCCGGCCCTGGAGCGTCGCCCCCGCCGCAGGCGAGGACCCTGCGTCGCTCGCCGCCGTGTCCGCCGCGGTGCTGCGCCACCGGCGCGAGTGGAAGCGAGGACAGGCGTTCGTGATGCTCATCCTCCCGAGGGGCGACGATCGGGTCGTCATCGGTCGCATCGCGCTCGGCGGCGTGCTGCGCGGAGCCTTTCAGAACGCGTACTTGGGCTACTGGCTGGACGAGGAGCACCAGGGCCGCGGGCTCATGACCGAGGCCGTCCGAGCGGCGACGTCGTTCGCCTTCACCGCCGCGGGCCTCCACCGCTTGCAGGCGGCCGTCATGCCGAGCAACCAGGCGAGCCTGCGCGTTCTCGATAAGGTCGGCTACCGACGGGAGGGGCTCGCAGAGCGGTACTTGTGCATCGCGGGCAAGTGGGAGGACCACCTTCTTTTTGCGGCAACGGTCGAGGACTGGGCGGCGCGCGGCCACGGTTGAGCGGGTCGGCGCAACTCGATGCCATGAGCGGCCGATGGGATCTGCATGCGGGGGGCGAAGCGTGCGTCCCGTTTCGCGGCGGTTGCCTTCGAGGCGCTCGCTTCTTTCATCGCTCCTCCTCGCTGCGCGGCATGCGAGGAGAGGGTTCCGATGCTGTCGGCCTTCTGCGGCGCTTGCGCCGACACGATCGAGCGGCCGGCGGAAACGGCGGGTGCATCGGTCGCGGCGTTCGTCTACGCAGGTGCGGTCTCCCGCGCCATCGTCCGGTTCAAATACGAACGCCGTCCGGACCTGGCGCGCCCCCTTGGCGACCTTCTGTGGCGTAGCCTCGCCCCGCGAGCGAGCGCTCTGGACGGCGTTGTCGTCATTCCGGTGCCGCTGCACCCGTCCCGCCTGGCGGAGAGGGGCTTCAATCAGTCGGCGCTCGTCGCGGCTCGTGTCGCACGTCACCTCGACGCGCCCCTTCTGCCGCTCGCGTTGCAGCGCCTGCGCGCGACGAAGCCGCAAGCCGCCCTCGACCGCGCGGCGCGCATTGCCAATTGCGCGGGGGCGTTTCGCGCGCGTCGTCCGGAGACCCTTCGCGGGCGGCCTGCCCTCTTGGTCGACGACGTCCGAACCACGGGCGCTACGCTCGCGGCATGCGCGATGGCGCTGCTCGAGGCCGGGGCATCTCGAGTGCACGACGCTGTGATCGCGCAGGCTGAGCAGCAGGTCTGAGACGACGGCGGAGACGGCGCCTGGCGGACGGACTGGCCGTGCCGGGTCGACGCGCTGCGTCCGATCCCCGAGCGACCCGGACGCTGCGCGGCGTCAGCGCACGGCAGCACCTTTCGCGCGAAGCAGGAGTATCATCCCCTGGAGACACGCCGTGCGCCGCGACGACAAGCCTACCAAAGCGAAGCCGCCCGCCACAGAACCGCCGGCGACGCATCCCCTGTCCGGTCTTCGCGAGGGGTCCTCCACCCCGCAGCCTTCGCTCGAGGAAATCAGCAGCTCCTTGCTGCTCGAGGATCCTTCTGAGGAGGCACGAGCCCCTCTCACCGTCGAAGAGCTGAGCGGTTCGGTTCTCCTGGAAGACCCCGCCGCCCCGGCCCCCAGGTCCCATGGCGACGGAGACATCGATTTTCCCACTCTGCAGCGACCGGTGCCCGCGCACCCTGTGGAATTTCGAGAGACGAGCTCCCCGGTCCCCGTTCTTTCCGAGCCGCCGCCGCCCGCGGAGGCGCCGTCGGCCGGCGTCGCCGAAAAGCCCCTGGCGCAGGGGGCCGGGCCCGTCGCCTCCGCCTGGGGCGACGCCCTTCGACGCGTGCGCAAGACGATTGCGCCGGCACGCGCGACGACGGCGCCGGCCTTGGGACGGCTGCCAACGCCGATGCCCCCCCCGAAACGCCAAGGCGAAGGGACGGCGCCGGCCGGGCCGGTCCTTTCCCCGACGCGGCCGCCCGCCGCTCCGTCCAGCGACGTCGAAGTGACGAGGCTTCCCCACGGCCGGCTCGAGGCGCTCCGATCTTGGCTTCGGAACCCGCCTTGGAGGGGCCGCGCTCCGATGCGGCCGGCATGGTGGCTCGGCGGCGCTGGGCTCGTGCTCGGGATTGGGATCTCGGATCCTGGCTTCGAGGAGCTCGCGGGAGACGAGCGCCGCTCCGTTGGCGACCGGCACCGCAGCGGCCACTCCCGCCCCCTCCGCTGACCCAATGGCGGAGCCCACCAGCGCGCCCGTGGTCGCCGCCCCGAGCTCGGCCGCGTGCGTTCCGGCGGGGCCGCCGCACGTCGTCGCGCCGAGCGCCTTGCTCGGCGCCGGCGTCGAGGCTCGCTCGTTCGGAAACGACGTGGCCCTCGGTTTCGCACCCAACGAGCAACAGGCGATCGCCGTGCACATCGACCCGGAGTCGCTATCGGCCAGCGAGACGACGACGGTCCGCGCGGCCGGTCCCATTCGGAGGGTCACGCCGATCACGACGAAGAAAGGCCGGTTGGCCGCCGCGGTCGACGTTGAAAAAAAAGGCGACCGCTTGCAGGGACGGAGGACGCTCGTCCTCGACCCGCCCTTGCAGATTGGAGCCGCCAAAGGGTACCTCGGGTGGTCGGGGACCGGCGGCGGGATCACGGGAAAGCTCTGGCCGCTCGATGGGGACGGCGAAGTCGAGGCGTTGCGCGGCGCCGTCTCGAGCCGAACGTCAGAGGCTGCCGATACGGTCGCCATCGCGTTTCGCCGCGCCGGCGCGCTGTGGCTCGGCGCCGCCGACCGGACCAATGGGCTGGCGCCAAAGAGGGAGCTTTCTCGCATCCCCGGGCTCGGCGCGGGCATCGGTTCTCCGACCATCGCTGCGAACAACGACACCGTCCTGGCCGCGTGGGCGGACAGGGCTTCGGCCGACGACCCCTGGCGACTCCGGTGGGTCCGATTCAAGGCGGACCACGAGCCGGGAAACCCCGAGACGTTCACCCCTCCCCCTGGAGGCAACGGCGAGCAGGCGATGTCGCCCGCCGTGTCGGCGCTCCCTGGCGGTCGCTTCTTGCTCGTGTGGACGGAGGGCCCCACGGCGGCCCACGGCGTGAGGGCGCTCACCCTTTCGGCGGATGGCGAGCCGATCGGGGCGCCTCTCGTGATCTCCAGCGAGGGGGGCAACGCGGGCCAAGGTCAAGGCGCCGTCGGTGCGGGCGGACGCGGGCTCGTCGCGTTCCTCGAGTCGGACGCGAACGGGTTCAAGGTCGTGGCTACGCCCATCGTGTGCCCCCCTTAGCCGACGCTCGGGAGCCGCAGGCGACGGGCGCGGCGCGCGCCCAAGCCGATCAGCAGCCCGGCGTCCCTGTCGGACAGAGCAACGTTGGGGCGAGCTCGACGTGGGCGACGCCTGTCGCCGTGATCCCCGAGGCATCGACGATCGCCACTCCGATGTCGAGTGGCTGACCTAGAAATCGTTGGTAATCGACGCCGTCGGCGTCCAGCTGGTAGCGAAGGCCGGAGAGCTTGCAAAAGCCCCCCTCGTCCGGGCCGAAGGTAAAGACGAACGCGGTCCTCGGTCCGGCGAGGCCCGTCGTCGGTTGAATGCTGGTAATGGTGGTCGTCGACCCGCTTTGCTTCAAGTTCTGCTGCCGGACGGCGATCCACACATGGTGGCCGCCCTGTGGACCGAGCTCCGCCTGAAGCACTTGGCCGGTGGTCAACGGCAAGTAATCGGTCTGACCCGTCCCAACCTGAAGGACAGGTGGCGGCGCGTTCGCGGGCTTGCAGATGTCCGGGAGGTTTTCGGCCCAGTCAGCCGCGTAGGCCTCCAGTCCCGTGTCGTCGTCGCGGCAAAGGCCACCGATGCACGTTTGCGGAGCGACGCAGGAGGGTGCACCGGCTGGCGCCCCTGGCAATCCGAGCAGACAACGTACCTCGAGCAGCACGCGCAGCAGACGTGTCTGCCCCGGCTCGAACGCGGTCTCCGCGGTGCGCACCAGCAAAGGCGCGTCGCTCGACTGGGTGGTCCACGTCGGGCTCCGGTACCCTTCGACCCGGACCGCGACCGCCGCGCGCCGGCTGCCAGCGGGCGCCGTGAGCTTCAGCTCGTGCGGCAGCGCGTTCGGCGCGATGGTCTCGCTCGTCTGCGGCGCGCCATCGATCGTCGTTACCACATGCAGAGCGCCAAGCGCTCCGTTCAGCGGCTCGCTCTGGACGCCGACGATGATCATCCCTTCGTTCTGCGCGGCGTCAGGCCGCGCGGAGCACGCGGCCAGCAAGGCAGCCGCCGCGAGGCCGGCGCCGCGACGGCTGACCGAGCCCTCGGATGCGCGACGCTCCCGGCCGGTCACGCCAAAGCCGGCGCACGCTCGCAAGCGCCGCAGCCAATCGCTGGGGCGCGACGAATTCGGTGAAACCCAGAGCTTTGTCGCCATGGCTATCGAAGAGCAACGACACCGGAAGAGCGGCGGCGGCGCCGTACCTCTCGCGGACGCGAGCCACGCTCGGATCGTCATCGTTGGTCGCATCCACATGCCGTGCGACGTACCGGGCGCCCTCGACGCGCACGCGAGCACGCGAGGATCGGGGAACGTCTTCTCCTCGAGCTCTTTGCAGGCTCCGCACCAGCTTGCCCCAAAAGTCGACCGGCAAAGGCTTTTGCTCCGACGCGTCCCGCGCCACCCACTGTCGCTCGATTCCCAACGAAGCTCCGGAGGGCGACGCGGCCACAATGACCGTCGCCGCCTCCGCAACCGGAATGACAGTCGATTTCGGGAGTTGCCACCATGTGACGAGCATGAAGAGACCGGCGATTGCCGGCCCGATGGACGCTAAGCTTGGTCGGCTTCGACAGGCGAGCCATGCGCGACTTCTGGCGCTCGGCGCTACGTGCCCATCGGCCAGGATGAGACCCGTCGCGCAGACGACAGCGCCAGCGATGCCATAGGCCGTGCCAGGCTGCGCCAGGCTTCGCACCGTCTCCTTTGGCAACGCGACGCGGACATAGGCGCGGGCCATGTAGGCGAGGCAGACGCCACCGACCCACTTGGTACCCATCATCCCACGCGCCGGCCCTCGCCAGATTCACGGCAAATGTTCCCACTGCGAAGAAGTCACCAGGTGCTGCAAGTTCTCAGTTGGTCGCGATCTTTGCGAGCGTCGCTCGAGCCATCCGCAGCTCGGAGTCGAGGGCGATGGCCAGCACAGGGCGGGCCTCTTGCGTGCGACGAACGAAGGCGCCTAAGTACCGTCGGGCGGCGCCCCATGCGCCCGCCGCATACGCGAGGTGTCCGAGGACGAAGCGACCGTATCCCTGACCGCAAGGAGCCGAGGCGAGATCGTCTATCATCTCCTGCAGGTCCTCGACGCGTTCGCCAGCGGCCACGCGGACGAGCGCGAGTTGGGCGCGGTAAAGCGGCTTGTCGCTCGTTCCCCACCGGACCGCTCGGCCGAGCGCAGCGATGGCGTCGGCGTACCGATGCGCAAAAAAAAGAACGCTTCCGAGCGTCCACAGATGAAATGGCCGGCGCGAGGCCGGTCCTCGGCGCGACGCCAGACGCAAGTGGGCGACGGCGTCGTCGACTTGACCTCTCGCAAGACTCGCGCGCGCGACGTCCTGGTGGAGCACGTCGACGAGCACGCCCACGTCGAGCGCCTGCATGGCTACCTGCTGCGCGCGCTCGAAGCGGCGAAGCTCGTAGTGCGCGAGATAGAGCTGTCGCAGCAGCATCGCGTGGGTCGTCTTGTCGAGCGACGAGCGCGCGGCCAGGCCTTGTCGGGCCCATCGAGCGCGTGCCGCAGGCGACCGCGCCGCCATCGCCTTCGCGAGGATCTCCTCGGGTGCAGCGGGCGAACCCCGCGACGCCGCGGCTGCCGTCCTCCCCCGCCGGGCTGCCACCACGCCTGAGCTTACCATCGACGTTCGGGGCGAGCCAAAACGTGCTAGGCGTGCCCCTTGAACATGCCTAAATGGGCGGTCCTCTTGCTCGCCCTCCCTTGTTGGATGTCAGCCGTCCTCTCGTGTGGACGCCGCGCGACTCACGGCGACTGCCAGCTCATCGTGGACAAGAGCGTCGAGCTGCAGATGAAGGCGCTCAGTCACAGCGACCCCGCCGCCATCGCGAAGCGCGAGGAGCAAGTGCGCGCGGAGTTGGGCGAAGAGATAAAGGCCTGCGAGACCCGCCACGTGACCGACAAGACCGTGACGTGCATTCAGGCGGCGTCGACGTCCGAGGAGCTCGAAAAGTGCTTGCGCTGATGCTGGCGGCGGGCCGGTGGTCGGCCTTGGTGTCGCTGGCATGCGGGGCGGGGTGCAAGCCGAAGGCGAGCTCTGCGCAGTGCGACGAACTCGTAGAGCGCTACGCGCAGCTCGTCGTCACCGAAAGGTTCCCAAACGCGTCGGCCGAGCAGATCAAGTCCGAGCAGGAACGCGAAAAGAGCGAGGCGCGCGCCGACGATGCGCTGAAGAACTGCAGCTCCGAGGTGAGCCTCTCCGAGCTCGAATGCGCGATGCGCGCCGCGACCGCCGACGCCCTCGAGAAATGCCTGGAGTAGACGCAATCGGCTTACTTCGTGTGCGCCGCTCGACCGCTCAAGCGCTGCTTGTTCCCGTGAAGCGCGGGCCCTTCCACCTGCCAGAGCACGTCCCCACCGAGCAAGCATACCTGGTCCTCGAGCTCGCGCAGGCAAGCGTCCCTGGTGTCGTTCTCGGTGCAGGCGGCGACGACCGGTCCGATATTTTCGGTCCGCATGGGCGGCGCATCGGTGAAGACGCGCACGTCGCAGCCGCGAAGACGCGGACCCTGCAAGGCGCGTCGCGTATGGCCCGCGTGCGCCACCATGGTCGTCGCATCGAGGGCGTTGTCGGCGACACCCCACGCCACGTCGCCGCCGCGGCGGCACACGGCGTCGAGTAGCTGCCGCTGGCAACTTGCGTTTCCGGAGACGCAGCCGACTGTCACCGTCCCGAGCTCGTCGACGGGCAGCTCCGAATCGCCGGGGAAGCTCTTCACCGCACAGCCCGCCTGACGCATGGGGTAGCGCGCATCGGGGGGGGAGGCTCCGCAGCCCAAGGCGGCGGCGGTTAGGAGCGCGAGTGTCCTTGCCGCGACGAACGTCTTCATCGTTCTCTCTCTAGGCGCGCCAGGCCCCGTCAAGCCGCCGACTTGGTCTTGAGCAGCGGAAACGACAGCGCCTCGCGCTGCGCCAGCCATGCTTCGGCGACAGCCTTGGCCAGCGCCCGCACACGCCCGATGAATCGCTGCCGTTCGGTCACGCCGATGGCGCCGCGCGCATCGAGCACGTTGAAGGCGTGCGCCCCCTTCACCACGAAGTCGTAGGCGGGCAAAACCAGGCGCTTCAACGGATCGTCGTCGCCCAGCGCGAGCAGCCGCTTGCACTCCCTCTCGCATTGGTCGAACTGGGCGAAATGGGCCGCGACGTCGGCCTGCTCGAAATTGTAGGTCGACCATTCCCACTCGGCGCGCCTACAGAGATCGCCGTACGTCACGCCGGGCGACCAAGCGACGTCGTACATGCTGGCGACGTCCTGCAGGTACATGCAGATGCGCTCGAGTCCGTACGTGAGCTCGCCGCTCACGGGCCTGCAGTCGAACCCGCCGACTTGCTGGAAGTACGTGAACTGCGAGATCTCGAGACCGTCGAGCCAGACCTGCCAGCCGAGGCCCCATGCGCCGAGCGTCGGCGACTCCCAGTCGTCTTCGACGAAGCGCACGTCGTGCTCGTCGGGCTTCGTGCCGAAGGCGAGGAGCGACGCGAGGTACTGGTCCTGGATGTCGAGGGGCGACGGCTTGAGAATCACTTGAAACTGATGAAACTGCTGCGCCCGATTGGGGTTGTCGCCGTACCGGCCGTCGGTCGGCCGGCGCGAGGGCTCCACGTAGGCGACGTTCCACGGCTCCGGGCCGAGCGCGCGCAGGAAGGTGGCCGGGTTGTACGTGCCCGCGCCGACCTCCGAGTTGTAGGGCTGCACGATGGTGCAGCCTCGCCTGGCCCAAAATCCTGCAATGCGATGATGACTTCTTGAAAGTACATGGGACGGAAGGCAACTGATAGCACGGCCCCCCTCAGCGCGGTGGACGCCTCCGCTCGTGGAACCAAGCGCGGTAAGCGCTCATTTTGAGCGTCTGCGCCGCGGGGGCGTGCGCCGAGCAAGTCGACGCCTCGTCGCTCCCACGGGGCGCGCCCCAACGCTGCTCGACGCAGTCGTTCGGGTTGTACGCCATCTCGAGCGAAGCTTCGCGGTCGGCCACGTCCTTCAATGTCAACCGCCAATCCGTCCCGTCCGTACGGACATAGGTGAACGCTCGCGCTCGCAGCTCCTCCGCGAGGCGCGCTTCGAGCTCGCGCTGCACCTGGTCGAGCGGCTTGCCCTCCGGCATGGCGTAACGCTCCGGTCTCCGCGCGACGCGGCCAGGCAGCGCCCGCACCACATCGACGGCGATGAGCAAGCGCAGATCACGCGACGGCGTCGAGAAGTCTTCCCAGCTGCCGGTCGTCTCGAATATCTTGGCGCCATCGGGCATCTCGGCGGCCGGCTTGCCGCTCGCCAAGAACCTGCGACCGTTTTCGACGGAGCTGGCGCGCGTCTTCACCTGCTCCTCGAGAGCCTGGATCGTCTCGAGCAATGCTTGCATCGGATCGACCGCCGCCGGCGAGAGAACGTCTTCTACTTTGTCGTAGAAGCCGTCTACGCCGTTCGCGTACTGCTCGAGCGAGAAGTCGTGCAGCTCCGCGTTCTTGAGGCGCCGAATGCCCCCACCTGCCTTGTCGCGAGCGAGCGTGCGGAAGCGCTTGAAGCCCGCGCTGCCCAACGCCGGATCGATGGCGAACAGGAAATTGCCGCGCCAGAACCGTTTGCGCGCGACGGTGCCGTCTGGTTGACCATCGACGGCCAAAAGGACGCCGCCCGTCGTCGCCGTCTGCGGCAGGCGCTTCGCGAGCACGAGCACGTGGCCGTAAGGATCGGCGAAGATGGTTCCCGGACGGAGAGTGTCCACCGACAACGACACAGGGTAGTAATCGGCGGTCTCGTCGTCGGCGGGCGTGCGGCCAGCGCCCGACTGTACGGCGTCCGCCAGCGTCGTCCGGAAGAACTCGCCGACGCGCTTGACGTTCTTCTCGCGCGGGTCTGGCTCCCCAGCCGGGTCTGCCCACGCAGGAAGCAGAGGCGCCTTGCCGGCGACCGGTGGAAAAGGGTCGGCGCTCGTCGCGAAGTCCGCGCACGTCGGGGCCACACCGCCCTCTCCGCGCGAGCAGCGTGACCAGCCGAAGGGCAGTCCCAGCTTGTACGCGAAATAGGCGCGCAGAAAGTACGGCAGATCGGCGCAATCGGGCCTTATGACGACCCCCTGCTCGTCTTCTCCAGCACCGAGGTGATCGAACAGGAAGTTCCGCGCTCGATCGCGCAAGACCTCGTGGAGCGCGCTCCAGGTCGGCTGGGCGTCGATCGGCGCGTCGAAGAGGTAGTCGATCCAGGCCGAGTACAAGTTCTCCAGAGACGGCGACCACGCGGCGCGTGTGAGCCATAGGGCCTTGCGCGGAGCCGCGCCGGAGGGCACCGGGCTTGGCGCGACGGCGATGTCTTTGGACGCGAGCGCGGCTCCGCCGCATCCCGCCCCGCGCGCGAACGCCGCCCGCCAGCTCCCGGCAGCCGCCGCATCGATGGGCGCCACCCAGAAGTACGGCGGGCCACCGTGGCTTTCGCGCGTCGTCGCTGGGGTGGCCGGCATCCCGTCGATCAGCCTCTGCACGACCTGCTCCGCGGGGGAGACGGTCAGCTCGGCCCCGATCGCACGCTCGGTCACGGCGATAACGCGCAGCGGCCTGCCGCGGACGGGATGCTCTGGCGAGACGAAGACGAAGACCTCTCCCGGATCACCGCAATCCGATGCAGGCCGCTCGGCGAGCGCGCGCTCCGCCGACGCAGGAGCCGGGAGCGCAAGTAGCCCCGATGGCGCCGCGGCACGGGTCTGTGCAACCGGCGCCAAAAGGGGCCCCGGGGGAGAGTCGCGCGGCGAGCGCGAGCACGCGCCCGGCAACACCAGCCATCCCACTGCTACCACCGCCGCTCGCAGAGAATTCATGCGCGCTCCGAGTGTTCCAAGGCCCGCAGGCGGCCGTCGGCGTCCAGGCCCCGCTCCGCGAGCCCGAAGCGCTGATTGCCGCGGGCCTCACGGCTGCGCCGGCCGCGCGCCCTTCGCCGTTACATTTCGCTCCCTCAGCGATTCCAAGATGATGACCGCAGACTCTTCTACGGCACGCCCTGTCACGTCGATGACCGGCCACTGCGGGTGGTCCGCGAACACGAGCCGGGCGTACTCGAGCTCCTGCTTGACCTGATCACGGAGGCCATAGCCCGCGTCGATCGGCATCCCCAGCTGCTTCAGCCGAACCTTGCGAATCTCGACCAGCTGCTCGAGTGCGATGGTCAGCCCGACGACGCGATCTTGCGGCGCCTCCTCGAGCTCCGGCGGAATGCGCACCCCCAGCACGATGGGCTGGTTAGCTACCTTCATGCCGCGTTGCGCGAGAAGCGTCGACAGGGGTGTCTTGTTCGTACGACTGACGCCGCACAGGACGAGATCCGCCTTCTTGAAATTCCGCGGCTCCTTCCCGTCGTCGCTCTTGACCGCGAACTCGACCGCGTCGATCCGTCGGAAATACTCTTCGGTCAGCGGCAACATGCCGCTCGGCATGTTCATGGGCTGGCGGTCGAGGAAGGTGCCGAGCTTGCCGATGAGCGAGCCGATGAGGTCGAGCGCCTCGACCTGTAACGCATTGCACTGAAGTTGAATGTATTCGCGAAGCTCGGGACTCACCACGGTGAAGACTACGAGCGCCCCGTCCTTCGCCGCGTTGTGCAGAATGGGATGCGCGATGTCTTTCGTGCGCACGCGCGTATGCAGACGGACGACGGTCGCTCCGGACTGCGGAAACTGCAACATCGCGGCGCGCACGACCTTCTCGGCCGTCTCTCCAGTCGAGTCGCTGATGATGTCGATTCGTCGATTCTCCAAGCGGGCTTTCTCCGTCGGCAATTTCTGAGCCGGAATGCCGAACGTCGCTGGAGCATAGCGCTGAGCAGGGCCGAGCGACGGCAATCCGACGAACGCCGCATTGCAGCATCGCTCACGCGACGCGTGGAATGAAGTCGTCTCGAGTGAAGAGTGCCACCAAAGGCATCCCCTCGCGCTCTATCGCTGCACGACCGCCCTCCAGCCGATCGACGAGCGCCACCACCCCGACCACGGCGTATCCCGCGTCCGCGAGCTTCGCCGCCGCCCTCAACGTCGAGCCGCCGGTCGTGATGACGTCCTCCAGCAGCGCGATCGATGCTCCTGCGGGAAGGCGCGCGCCTCCCTCGACGAGCCGGCGAGAACCGTGATCTTTGGCGTCCTTGCGCACATAGACGGCATCGAGGGGAGCTCCTCGGAGAAAGCTCGTGAGCGCGACGGCGCTTGCCAACGAGCATCCGCCCAGCTCGACGCCCGCGACGGCGACACAAGGGGCGAGGCCCGCTAGTGCTCCGAGCATCGTCTCGCCTACCAAGGCGTGTCCCTCGGCGCTCAGAACGGCCTGCTTGCAATCGATGAAGAAGTCGCTCTCGCGACCGGATGCGAGGACGACGCGCCTGCGAGCAAACGCCAGCGTGCGAAGCAGCTCGAGGAGCCGCGCGCGCGCGTCGGCGGGCATTCAACGCTCCTTCTTCTTCGCGACCTGGCCTTTGGCCTTCTTCAGCGCCGGAACCACGGGAAGCGGGGGGCGACGCGGGCCTCCGTGGCTGGGGGAACCCGCGCCTGCCGCGGGGTGCCCCGGGGCGGCCTTTGCCACGACACTGGCCTGCGGGGCCGGCGCTTTCGCCACCGACGGCGAGGCACTCACCGAGGCCTGCGGCGGGTTGGCTCGCGCGACGGGGGTCGCAGGGCGAGTGGCCGGTTGGGCACGCGTCGCGCGCGGGGAGGTCGAAGCGCGGCCTTCGCCCGTTTCGACGAAACCGCGGACGAGCGCGCCCGAAGCGATCGCTACGCGCGGCGCGCGCACCTCTCCGACGACGCGTGCACCCTCCTGCAAAGATACGGCTTCCGTGGCGACGAGATCGCCTTTTACCGCTCCGCGTACGACGACCCTCTTGCCGCGGATGCTCGCGCCCACCATCCCCTGCGCTTCCACGAGAACATCGCCGTCGACGTCGATCTCGCCCTCGATGAACCCGCGCACCTCGATGTCGCCGGCGCCGATTACACGACCCCGAACGCGAGCGCTCTTGCCGATGACCGAGACGTTCGCCGCCATGTCAAACGTCCATGTCGACGTTGCCCTTGAACTGGGCGCCGTCGGCGATCGTCACGCGGGCGGCCTTCACGTTGCCCACGACGCGGGCGCCGGCTTGCAGGTCGACGCGCTCGGCGGCCGTCACGTCCCCCGTCAGCGACCCGGCCACGGCGAGCGAACCGCCGACCACGTCGGCTTCGACAGTCGCGCCGTGCTCGATGGTGACGCCCTCTTTTGCCGACAGCTTTCCGCGCACCGTTCCTGCGACGACGATGTCCTCGTCGGTCGTGATTTCGCCTTCGATGGTGATGCCTGCGCCGATGACCGTGCTCGCCATGGGTAGTCTCCGTGGTCTCAACGCCGTGCAGACGAGCGCGAGCGCGCCTCGTCGCGAGAAAGCCCGCCGAGCTCCGGCGGCAAATCGAAATCCCCGTCGAGACGGCCTGCGAACTGCGCGCCCTCCTCGATGGTCACACTGCCGCGCACGTTTCCGCGGACGCGAGCACCCGTCGCGACGGTGACCTGGCCGCTGGCCGTCAAGTCACCCTCAAGGGTGCCCGCGATCGTCACGGCGTAGGCCTCGACGGCCTCGCTGCTCACGCTGGCGCCGTGCGCGATGGTCAGATCCCCGCGGATCGCGAGATCGCCCTCCACGTGCCCCTCGACGACGAGATCCCCGTCTCCGTGGATGCGGCCGCGTACTCGCGCACCGCTGCCGATGCGCGCCGTGCGGTCCTCGACGCTTCGGGTGGTCGTGCGTGGCTGCGCCATGATGGGCGCGCGACGCTAGTACAGGCGCATCGTCGTGTCACCATCCGCCGCGAGTTGCCTTACACTCTCCGCTCCCGACTGGGCGGGGAGGAGGAGAGAGAGGCGATGGCTGCGAATCGAGCGCAACGCGCGTGGCGATGGGTTCCGCTCCTCGCGGCGCCCTTCGTCGGAATGCTCTGGGTCCCCTTCTACAACTCGATCGACCCGAGGCTGGGGGGAGTGCCATTCTTTTACTGGTACCAATTTCTGTGGATCGGCGTCAGCTCGGTGCTGACCGCCGTCGTCTATTTCGTCACCCGACACGGCGAACGATGACCGGCACGAACGGCGTGACCCTCGCGGTCTTCATTCTTCTCTTCCTCCTCGTGACGGTCCTCGGCTTCGTGGCGGCGCGATGGCGGCGCGCCGATCTCGATCAGCTCCACGAATGGGGGCTCGGCGGGAGGCGCTTCGGGACGGTGGTCACCTGGTTCCTGCTGGGGGGCGACCTCTACACGGCGTACACGTTCATCGCTGTCCCAGCGCTCGTCTTCGGAGCAGGAGCCATCGGCTTCTTCGCCGTGCCGTACACCGTGCTCATCTACCCGTTCGTCTTCGTGGTCATGCCGCGGCTCTGGAGCGTTTCGCACAAGCACGGGTACATCACCGTCGCTGATTTCGTGCGAGGTCGGTACGGGAGCAGCGCGCTCGCTCTAGCGATCGCCGCAACGGGCATCCTCGCGACGATGCCGTACATCGCGCTCCAGCTGGTCGGTATCCAGGTGGTCCTCGGCGCCATGGGCGTGCAAGGAACGGGGTGGCTGGCAGACCTGCCGCTCATCGTCGCGTTCGTGATCCTCGCGGTGTACACGTACCAGAGCGGCCTGCGCGCCCCAGCGCTCATTGCCGTCGTCAAGGACACGATCATCTACGTGACCGTCATCGCCGCGATCGTCATCGTTCCGCTGAAGCTCGGTGGGTACGGGGCCATCTTCGACGCCGTCCCACGCCAGAAGCTCCTGCTCGTGCCGCCGCAACCGGGGACGCTCGGCCAATTCAGCGCTTACGCGACGCTCGCCGTCGGTTCGGCGCTCGCGCTCTTCTTGTACCCACACTCCATCACGGGAATCCTCAGTTCGAGCGGCCGCGCCGTCATCCGTCGCAATACGGCGATGCTGCCGGCCTACTCGTTCTTGCTGGGGCTCATTGCGCTCCTCGGCTACATGGCCGTGGCGGCCAAGGTGGACAAGGATCCCGCCCACGCGGCCGGCTTCAAGCAGTACGGCGCGAACTACGCCATTCCCGCGCTCTTTCTCTATGCGTTTCCGCCATGGTTCGTGGGATTCGGATTCGCGGCCATCGCCATCGGCGCGCTCGTGCCGGCGGCCATCATGTCGATTGCGGCCGGCAACCTGTTTACCCGAAACGTCTATCGCGAGTTCTTGCGCCCCAGCTGCACGGGCAAGGAGGAGTCGACGGTCGCGAAGCTCGTTTCGCTCGTCGTCAAGTTCGGTGCGCTCGCGTTCATCGTCTTCGCCCCTCAGAAGTTCGCCATTCAACTGCAGCTGCTAGGCGGCGTCTGGATACTCCAGACGTTTCCCGCCATCGTCGTCGGCCTCTACACGCGCTGGTTCCACAAATGGGGACTCCTCGGCGGCTGGGCCGTCGGGATGGCGCTGGGCACGTGGATGGTCAACGAGCTCGGGTTCAAGAATACCGTTTACCCGCTCCACGTCGGGGGAACGGCGGTCCCCGGATACGCCGCGCTGTGGGCCGTGATCGCCAACTTCGGGGTAGCCATCGTCGCGAGCGCCGTTCTGAACGGCATGGGGATCGCACGCGGCGAGGACGCCACGGCCCCAGCCGACTACCTGCCGTAAATCGGGAGGATGGCCGTTTAGGTCGCGCTTCGTCGCGCCGCGTCGAGGACGCCGTGGGAGCGCCAATGGGGAGGCATTCCGGGCCGGTCGTCCGAGCGCGGGGGTTCCGAGGGAGGCACGCTCTGGGCGTCCGTCACGACGAAGCGCTCGCGAAGGGCGGCGTGCGCCGCCGACGTGCAGAACGCGATGAGGTCGGCGCGCTTCTCTTCGAACGACAGGCCGGCAATGGCGCGCGACTCCCGGCGTACGAGCGCCATCACCGTCGCCAGATCCCCGGACAAAAACAGCCCGGCGCGCGCCGCCGTCAATTCGATGCTGCGGGCCCACGCATTTACGTCCAAGCCGACACCCGTCGCGAGCTGGCCCAGCGTGGCGACGAGCAACGCTCGCTCCGCTTGGCCAACGTAGCGGTCCAGCCGAACGGACAGGCCGACCACGGCGCGGGTCGCCTCCCTCGTGCTCACCAGGCACTTGGCGGCGAGCACGAGCTGGGACAGCTCCTCGTGCGTGGGGTAGTAAATGACGACCTGATGCTCGGGCAGGTAATAGGTGAGATGACGTCCCGCGAGGAACGCGAGGTCTTTCGCGGATCGTCCGCTCACGACCGACGGGCCTACCGCCGTCGATGCCTCGCGCGCGCGCACCGCCGCAATTTCACCAGGAACCTCGTCGACCACGTAGAGAGCCGGGCAAACCGCGCCGAGCACACGCGCCGACCACTGGAAGCTCCGGACGACCGACGCGGTGCTCGTCTCGTCTTGACGACAGGCGGGGTCGAGCGGGACGAGGCGCCGGCGGTCGACGAGCTGATCGAGACGCGCGGCCACCGCCGAGGGCGCTACGACGCGGAAAAAACGCGCCAACGCTTCGTTCGGGCTAGGCACCCGCAAGAGGTCCCAGGCAGCCGCATCCAGGGTGCCCCGGGCGCGCACAGGAGCGATCGATCGAAATTGGCGCAGGAGGGCCTGATGGTGCGCCTCGAGGGCCCCCAGCTCTTCGAGAGCGAGCGCCGCCAAGAACGCGGCGTCGGCGTGCCCCTCGCCCATGTGACGAACGAACGCGTCGATGTGAATGGCAGGATCGAGCGGGTCGTCCGGTCTCGGCAGGGGGTCCTTGGACGCCGTCGTCGCCGCCGTTGCGTCTACGCCGTCGGGCGCCGGCGGGTCCGAGACGTTCATCGGCGGCGAGAAGGACTGCATGCGATGGAAAGTCTAGATCGGCTTGAACGAGAGGGCTGACCCGCGTCACGGCCTTTTCGTCCCCGATCGCTCGTGAGCAGAACATTCCGCGTCCGTTAGAAGAGGCAGCGGCCGCCGCTCGGCGCTTGAGCTCATTCGCCGCGTTCGAGCCAGATCCGCACGTCGCCCGGCGTGTCCCCAGGCTCGACGTGAACCACGCGCGGACGGCAGCAGACGGCGCAGTCCTCGGTGTACACCTGCGTGTCCCCACCTCCTGCGTCGACGACAACCTCCTCTGCCTCGCCACAGAAAGGGCACGACAGCGCGCCGGGGCTCATCGCGGCGGAGCGTTTCGTTCCCTTCGTCGCCCGCTTCACAGAAATTCACACAGGTACGCGGCGGCCTCTCGTGCGCGCACGTCGAACCCACTCTTGCCCGCCACCTCGAAGACGGTGCCGGCCGGGTACACTTGCCACCGCTCGGCGACCTTCGCCTCGAGCTCGCCACTGACGACGGTCATCCGCTCCGGCGCGTCGGTACCAAAGTGGTATTCGCCCGGCAGAATGACCCCGGCGGTCATCTTGCGGCCGAGGCGCTCGAAGCCAATACTTTGGACTTTGCCCTCGAAATACGTGTTGTGTTTCAGCATGGAAGGGAGCCTTTGGAGGAGGAGATCGCTCGGCGAGCGGATCGAAGGAGTCGGCGAAAACTACACCCTTCCTCTTACATCCACTTTCACACGAATACGTGACTCTTCTTGGACACGATTGGCGACGAGCCATCTGTCAGCTAATTTTACTCGAGAAGAGACGATGACGGGCGCGCCACTGACGAACTGGCCGCCAACCATTGGTCGCTACGCTCTCTACGGAGAGATTGCGTCCGGCGGGATGGCGACGGTGCACTTTGGGCGCCTGCAGGGCGCGGCCGGCTTCGCGCGCTCCGTCGCCATCAAGCGTCTTCATCCGCAGTACGCGAGAGACCCGGACTTCGTCGCGATGTTCCTCGACGAGGCGCGTCTCGCGGCGCGTATCTCGCACCCGAACGTCGTTCCCACGCTCGACGTCGTGTCTCAAGGCGAGGAGCTCTTCCTGGTCATGGAGTACGTGCGCGGGGCGTCGCTGTCACGACTCGTGCGCACATTGAAGCAGAAGGGCGAGCGAATACCTCCGCGTATCGCGGCCGCCATCGTCTCGGGCGTGCTCCACGGACTTCATGCCGCCCACGAGGCCAAGAGCGAGACGGGCGAACGCCTCGACATCGTGCATCGGGACGTGTCGCCGCAAAACGTCCTCGTCGGCACGGACGGCATCGCCCGCGTGCTCGATTTCGGGGTTGCCAAAGCGGCCGGGCGCGTTCAATCGACGCGCGAGGGCCAGCTCAAAGGCAAGCTGTCGTACATGGCGCCGGAGCAGATCACGGCGGGCGTCGTCACCCGGAAGACCGACATTTATGCCGCGGCGGTGATGCTCTGGGAGGTCCTCGCGGGCAGGCGCCTCTTCAGCGGTGAGAACGAGGCCAAAGTCCTTTCGCTCGTACTCGGCGGAGAAGTCGTGCCACCGAGTCAGGTGGTGCCCGAGCTTCCGGAAGGCTTCG
This sequence comes from uncultured delta proteobacterium, assembly GCA_963787925.1. Taxonomy (GTDB): domain Bacteria; phylum Myxococcota_A; class Polyangia; order Polyangiales; family Polyangiaceae; genus Palsa-1150. Next base: position 128,352 of record CAWBEN010000005.1, on the reverse strand, counting down.
ACCGCGTGGTGCTTCGCGGGCTCGATCGCGATCCAGCGGTCCGCTTTGAGACGGCCCGCGAGATGGCGTCCGAGCTCGAGGCGATCGTAGGGGTGGCGCCATCGACGGAGATCGGCGAATGGGTCCAAGACGTCGCGGCCGACGAGCTGCGCGAACGCGCGAACCGGATCGAGGAGATCGAGCGCAGCGTGCCGTCCTCCAGCGGGATGTTGCCGGGGATGTTCTCCGTCACGAGGACGCTCGACGGGCCGAGCGTCCTTGGCAGCCGGCCGGTCGAGGAGCCCGCGACGGTGCAGCTCGGTGCGCGGGCCGCGCCCGGTCGCGAGCCGCCGCAACTTTCGAGCCTGGCGGTGTCGCCAGCAGAGGCTCCGCAAGGACGGTCGCGTCGCGCGTGGGCGGGGCGGATCCTCGCCGTCGCCGCCGGTATCGCGATTGGCGCGGTTCTCTTCACGCTCCACCCGTGGCGATGGCGCCCCGATACGACGCCATCGCCGGGAGGACCTCCGAGCGTGACCCTGCCGGAACGGCCGCCCGAAAGCCCCTTCGTCGCTCCGCCTCCGCCCGCGGTCACCGCCACGCCGCGCCCGCCTTCCGTCGCACCGACGGTGTCCGCGTCGAACCCGACGCCGGCGAGAGTCTGGAGGGCGGCCCCGTCCGCTGGGCCCGCGCCCTCGGGCGCGCCGCCTCCGCCGTATTGCAATCCGCCCTACACGGCCGACGAGAAGGGGCACGTTCACTTCAAGCCACAATGCCTTTGAGCGACAGGGGGAGCCTCGAGCGCTCACGCGCGCTGCGTGAAGCCTGAGCCCGGAGTCGGGGCGTATGCTTCGGGCGCGTGCCGCTGCCGCCGCCCCTACCTGTCGAGTTGCGCCACATCGTGGCGGCGCGGACGACTGCACCGCCGGTCGTCGACGGCGCGCTCGATGACGCCTCTTGGGCCCTCGCTCCGGCGGTCGGCGCATTCCGGATGAAGCTCCCCCAGGAGGGGGCCCCCGCCGCGGAGGACACGCTCGTGCGCGTCCTCTACGACGACCACGCGCTCTACGTCGGCTTCGAATGCAAGCAGCAGCTCGCCCCGGTCGCGGCCAGGCTCACCCGCCGCGATTGTAGCGTTGAGGCCGACTGGGTGTCCATCGGCCTCGATACGCGAGGCGATGGCCGCACGGCGTTCGAGTTCACTGTCAACGCGGGCGGCGTCCTGGCCGATCAGCTTCGGTTCAACGACACCGACTCGGCGCCCGACTGGGACGAGAACTGGGACGCGCGCGTGTCACGAACGGCAGAAGGCTGGTCGGCGGAGCTTCGCATTCCCTTTCGCGTCCTCCGCTTCGCCGCCTTGCCGGTGCAATCGTGGGGACTGCAGGCGCGTCGGTACGTCTCGGCCCGGCAGGAGCTCGACGAGTGGCAATGGATCCGGCGGAGCGCAGGAGGCGAGGTCTCCCGCTATGGGCGCTTGGACGGCCTTCGCGATCTCTCGCCGACCTACCCCGTCGAAGTCTGGACTACGGGCCTCGCGCGACTTCGCTCCCGTAGCCGCGTTCCCGGACAGCTCGCGAGCGGTGTGGATGTGAGCGGCTCGGTTGAGGTCGACGCGCGGTGGCACGCGACGCAGGATCTCACGCTCGAAGGGACGGTGAACCCGGACTTCGCCCAGGTCGACGCCGACCAGCTCGTGCTCAATCTGACGACGTTCGAGACATGGTACCCCGAGAAGCGATCGTTCTTCATCGAGGGGAGCGAAACCTTCGCGACGCCGTTCGATCTCCTGTACACGCGGCGCATCGGGCGCTCCGTCACTGCGCCTGTCCTTCGCGCCGCCTCCGCCGCCGGCAGCGAACAGCTCGTCGATGTGCCGGGGTCGGCGACCCTGTACGGCGCGACGAAGCTCGTCGGGGCGGTGGCGAACGGTTGGCGCGTGGGCGTCTTGGGCGCGCTGACCGCCCCGAACGAGGTCGACGTGCTCCTCCCCACCGGAGTGCGCGTCTCTCGTCTAGTCGATCCGTTGACCGCCTTCGAGGCCCTGCGGGTGCGACGGATCCTGAACGAACGAGCCGACCTCGGGATCATGATCACGGCCACCACGCGCGCGGAGCCCGCGCGGCGCTATCCGCTCATCGATGCCGACGGGACGCGAGCGACGCAGTTATGCCCGGATGGGAAGAAGCGAGCCCCTGGTGCGCGCTGCTTTCACGACGCGTACGTGGGCGCGGTCGACGGTCACTGGCGGTCGGCCGGGGGAGACTACGCGCTGAGCGCCCAAGCCGTCACGTCGATGATCGGGGCGGGCGCGCCAGTCACGTTCAATGACGGCACGCTGATCAGCGGCGGCGACGTCGGCGTCGGTGCTGCGGCGTCTGCCGCCAAGCAGGGCGGCGAGCACTGGATTGGAAACGGCGACTACCTCTATCAGAGCAAGAAGCTCGACTTCGACGATCTCGGTTTCATGGGGCGGCAGAATCAACACTACGGAGACCTTGGCATCGAGTATCGAACGCTGGGCGCTTGGTGGAAGACCCTCGAGACGCACACGCGTCTCGACGCCTTCGAGCGCTACAACACCGAAGGTCTCAATCTGGGGCGCAGCTACCAGCTAGGCACCAGCGCGCGCCTCTCGAATTTTTGGAGCGCGTGGCTCGCGGGGTACTGGCGCCCCGCCCACTTCGACGATTGCGAGGTCGGAGACGGCACGACGCTCGAGCGCGCCGGACTACTTGGGGTGGAGACGAGCGAAGCGACCGACCCGCGAGCCCCGCTGGCGGCGCGCACGTGGGCGCAGGCGCAGGTGCTCTCGGACGGCTGGCAAGTCGCGGCCGATGTCACGCTGCTGTGGCACGCGTTCGCACCGCTCGACGTGGAGCTCGAACCGGACCTTTTGTTCACGGCGGGCGAGCCTCGCTTCGCGACCAATGGCGCGCTGCGCGGCCGTTACCTGTTCGGCACGCTAGCCGCCCGCAACTTGGGAGCGACGCTCCGTGCGACGTACACCTTCACGCCGCGCCTGACTCTACAGGCGTACGCGCAGTTGTTCGTCGCTGCGGGTCACTACGCCAACCTGGCGGAGGTCTCGACCCCGCCCACCCACGCGATCGTGCGTCTCGGCAACCTCCACCCGTTGGGCATCACGCCGCCAACGAATCCGGATTTCGAGCAAGCAGCCCTCAACGTGAACCTCGTGCTCCGCTGGGAGTTCGTGCTGGGGTCCACCTTCTTTGCGGTATACACGCGGACCCAAGCGCCCACGGTACCGCTCTTGCCCGGTGAGCCGGCGACCCTGGATTTCGGAGCGCTGCGCCGTGCCCCGACGGTCGACTCGTTCGTGGTCAAGCTCGGTTACTGGTGGGGATGAACGTGAACGTGCCTGCCCGCAGCGCGATCAGTAGCCGCAGGTGCAGCGTCGAACCTCGCAAAACGCTCGGCCGTCGCGCTCGGGGAGGCGGGCGTTGGTCCAGAGCATCGGCGGCGTGTCGTCGATGGTACTGTGCATGTACGTGGCCGGCGTGTCTTCGATGTGCCCTATGCCGAGATGATGCCCCAGCTCGTGCACGATGAGGGCGCGGTATTCGCCGGGGTCGTCGATGCGCGGGGCTACGATCCAGATGCGCCCGCCCCGGGTGAGCGCCACGTGGCGTGGCCAATCGGGATCCCACAGCTGCAGCTCATCGGGGCGATCGAGCCGCTCGATGACGAGGTCACGTCCGCCCGGCGCGAAGCACACGCGACCGCCGGTGCCACGCTCCCAGACGCTCATCCCTTGTTCGATGAGCTCTCGCTCGCTCGAGTTGAATTGAGGGTCGAGTGAATAGGCGATGGGGCGCTCGCACTGGCCGGGACACGCGGCCGGATCGCGAACGGTCTTGCTCGGGCCCGTCCCGACCGAGCCGACCAGACACGCCACGACGAGGGTATGGCGAAACACGTCCAAGGGAATTGTGGACGAGAGAGCGCCGAACCGCCACTCAACGTGGCTCTCGGTCGCTCCCGCCGGCGGGACGTCCGAGCATTCCCATCACAACGACCTCGTGCCCGTTGGGGCAGCGCACTTTGCCCTTCTCTGCCTCCGATACGGTAATTTTCACCAGGGCGCCACACTCCGGGCACTCGAGCTCGACCACTTCACTGGGGCGTCCACGGAGCATTGCGCTTCTCCCTCGGTCGTCCTTCGTTTGTCAGCGCACGGCGACGACGTCGACTCGACCGTAACGAAAAACGACGTCGCGGTAAAAGTGCCCGCGCTGGTCGAGACCGCGCACGCGGATTCGCTCCGGCCCTATCACGAGCACGACCTCGGGAGCCTCGCGCCCAGTGTCTATCTGGGTGAGCGAGTCCGCGTGCCCGCCGACGGTCCGCGTGACCGCGAGGGCGCAGCGCGCGTCGGGGGGACGGCCCAGACAACCGCCCGCCAGCGTCAGCTCGGTGTTCGGCACCGGACGCCAGGTCCATGCGCGAGACGACGAGCACGGGCTAGGAGCCGACGGCGGCCCGCACGAAGCGCCGTCGAGCGCGTCGAGCGGCGGCGACGGCAGGCTGGCGTTCACGGCGCGCTCGAACGGCGCGCCCGCCTTGATCTCGAGCTCTACCTCGGCGTCGTTGCGAGGCCCGGCACAGCAGCGAAAACCCATCGCCGGCGATCGCGCCATCAGGGCGAGAGGGCGCGCGTAGGCGCAGCGCGAGGTGAGCTCGCCGGAGACGTCGTTGCCACCCCGCGCAACGCCGAGCTCGCGCCGCGAGCCCCGACCCCAGCGCGAATCAGTCCATTCCATCGCGCCGGCGTGCATGTCGCGTACGCCGAACGCGCTGCCGCACGACGCCCGATCGCCGCTGGGCCGACGCGCCGCGCTCTCGATGGGCAAGCCGGCGCCGCAGACGAGTGGATCGTAGACCGCTCCGTACTCGTACCGCGCGCTGTCCGGCCCCTTGCAAGCGCGCTCCCACTCGAGCTCGGAGCACAAGCGCTTTCCCTTGGTTTCGCAAAGCCGGGCAGCCTCTCCGCGCGTCACGTCCGTGGTCGGGATGGCACGCATCTCATTCGGCCATGGCAGGATGTCGACATAGAAGCCGGCCATCGCCACGTCGACGCTCGGAAGCTCCGCCTCGGCAACGCGAGGCGACTCCTCCGGCGCGCTACCGGCGCGAAGGATCCCGGCGGGATCCACACCATGCCGGACCGCGTGTCGACCGGCGCTCGGGCGCTCGGGAGGCTCACACGAATCGGCGGCGTCCCCGCGTCGCCAGGCGCAATCGGCTTTCCGCACGAGAAGGCGCAGAGCGCCGCTGCGGCGATGAAGGCACCGCCAACGCGCATTTCAATCGCCCTTGTCGGCCAACCCCTCGCGAAGCCCGAGCTCCTTCATCTTCAGCTGGAGTCCCTTGCGGGAGATCTTGAGCAGACGCGCGGCGTGTGTGACGTTTCCGCTGGTCTGCTGTAACGCGCGGCTGACGAGCTCCTTCTCGAGGCGGCTCATCGCGACCTTCACGTGCTCCTTGAGGCCCCCCTCTCCGGCGAGCGCCGCCTGCAAGTCCGCTTCGGGGACCGGGATGCTCGCGATCGCCGGAATCCCGCGAATCTCGTGCGGCAGGTCGTTCGCGCCGAGCCGCTGTGTGTCGCAAAACAGAACCGCGCGCTCGATGACGTTCTCCAGCTCGCGAATGTTGCCGGGCCAAGGATACTGCGACGAGCACATCCATCGCGTCGGGCTCTGCGCCCTCGACGCTCTTCTTCAGGCGCTCGTTGAACTTGATGAGAAAGTGCTCGACGAGTGAGCGGGATGTCGCCGGTCGCGCTCGCGCAGCGGCGGGAGGCGAATGGGGACCACGTTGAGCCGGTAGAACAGGTCCTCCCGGAAGATCCCAGCAGCGATGAGCTTCTTCAATTCGCGGTTGGTGGCCGCGACGAGACGGACGTCGACGCGGATGGTCTTGATGCCGCCGACCCGCTCGAACTCGCTCTCCTGCAGAGCGCGCAGGAGCTTGACCTGCATCTCGATCGGGATTTCGCCGATCTCGTCGAGAAACAGCGTACCGCCGTTGGCGAGCTCGAAGCGCCCTGGCTTGCTGGTGACCGCGCCAGTAAACGCGCCGCGCTCGTAGCCGAAGAGCTCGCTCTCGATCAGCTCCTTCGGGATGGCCGCGCAGTTGACCTTGATGAAGGGCTTGTCCTTCCGCGCTCGAGTGCTCGTGAAGCGCGCGCGCGACGAGCTCCTTGCCGGTGCCGCTCTCGCCCGTGATGAGCACGGTGGTCGGGGTGTCGGCGACGCGCTCGAGGATGGCGTAGAGCTCCGTGATCCCGGACGACGTCCCGATGATGCCGAACCGCGCGCCGCCCCCGGCCGGGGCGGGCGTCGCGTCCGCCCCGCGGAGCTCGCGCGTCTTCAGGGCCTTGGCGACAATCTGGCGGACCTCGTCCTTGTCGAAGGGCTTGGTCACGAAGTCGAACGCGCCGCACTTCAGCGCCTCGACGGCGGTGTCGATGGTGCCGTGGGCGGTGATCATCACGATCGGCAGCTCGGGCTCCTCCTCGAGGGCCTTCTTGAGGAGGGTCATGCCGTCGACCTTCGGCATCTTCAGGTCGGTGACGACGAGATCGATGTGGTGCTCCCGAAGGAGCTGAAGCCCCTGCTCGCCGTCCTCTGCGGTGAGCACGTCGTAGCCGTCGCGGGAGAGCTGCGCCGAGAGGATCTTACGCAGGTTGGGCTCGTCGTCGACGATGAGGACCTGCTTTCGCTCGGGGAGCATGCTCAGAGCAGGTCGCCGAGCTGCTTCTCGAGCCCGACCATCGCCTTGGTGAAGCCCTGGATGCCCTCTTCCAGCTTGTCGTTCGCCATCCGGTCGGCGGCGTGCATTTTGCGGAAGCTCGCCTCGTCGACCAGAATGCGCGCGATGTCGAGCGTGCGCGCCCTCTCGGGTTCGAGCTTCCTCGGCAGCGGGTCGAAAGAGCTCGAGAGCTCTTCGAGGTAGGTTGGCGCGATGGTGAGGAGATCGCAGCCCGCGAGCTCGGTGATTTCGCCGAGATTGCGGAAGCTCGCGCCCATCACCTCGGTTTTGTAGGCGAAGTGCTTGAAGTACTCGTAGATGCGCCGCACCGAAACGACGCCGGGGTCTTCGCTCGCCTCGTAGGACGCCTTGCCCGTCGACTTCTTGTACCAGTCGAGAATGCGTCCGACGAACGGCGAGACGAGGGTGACACCCGCCTCGGCGCAAGCAACAGCCTGGTGCAGGCCGAAGAGGAGCGTCAGGTTGCAGTGAATCCCCTCCTTCTCGAGGGCCTCCGCCGCGCGGATTCCCTCCCACGTCGACGCGATCTTGATGAGCACGCGCTGCCGGGAGGCTCCGGCGGCTTCGTACTGCCCGATTAGTGTCCGCGCTTTCTCGATCGTCGCTTGCGTATCGAGAGACAGCCGCGCGTCGACCTCGGTCGAGACGCGTCCGGCGATGATCCCAAGGATGCGTAGGCCGAACTCCACGCTCAAACGGTCGATGGCGCGCCCGACCACCACGTCCCTGCCCGCTCCCGGGCCGGCCTGTTTTTTGGCCCAGCCGAGCGTCTCGTCGACGACCGGCGCGTACTCCTTCATCTGCGCTGCCGCCATCAAGAGCGAGGGGTTGGTCGTAGCGTCGCGGGGCTTGAATCTTTTGATGGCGTTGATGTCGCCCGTGTCTGCGACGACGACGGTCATTTGCGAGAGCTGATCGAGCAGCGACTTGGGCATGGCGACGCAATCATAGCGTGCAAGGCGGCCGAGGACGCAAGACTGGCCGCGCAATCCTTAACCCCCGGTCCGCCTCGTTCGCCCCCGACCGACCGCTGCGCGTATGCTGGCCCCTCGTCGGCCCATGCTCGGCAAGACCGAACACCGCCTCGCGCTCGTCATCCTGCTGACGGCCACCTTGCCGCTCGCGAGCGCGATGCTGCTCGCGTACTCGCTCCTCAACTACGCCTCGTCCGTCTGGTTGCGGCCGGAGGTGGAGCAGCAGCTCGAGGGCGGAATCGACCTCTACAAGGACTACGTCCGAGCGGTCAAAGACGACATGCGGCACCAGACTGACGCGATGGCTGGCGACGAGGCCCTCCGCGAGGCGGCACGAAAGCGCGATCCAGCCGCATCGGCGCGGGCGGTGGAGGCGCTCTTCCCTCAATACGCCCATCTTGTTTCGCTCGAGCTCGAGGAGGCGGGCACGACGCTGGCCGCACGCGATCGCGGCAGCCCGCTCGACGACGCGACGGAGCGCCGACTGGAGGTGCGGCGGGCGCTCGGTCCCGCAGGCCCGGGCGCGACACTAGTCGCCACGTTCGCGTTTGCGCGGCGCTTCGAGACGGAGCTCGAGCGGGCGGGCGCCGTTCACGACGCGTACGCGCAGCTCGAGAAAGAGCGGGTCCACGTCTATGTCGCCTACTACGAAGCGTTCGCGGCGCTGCTCGGGATCACGGTCGTCGCCACCGTCGCCCTCGGTTTCTTTCTGGCTCGCGGCATCACCCGGCGCATCAGCCGGATCGCGAACGCCATCAACCAGGTCACCCGCGGCGATCTCGAAGTGCGCGTACCCGTCACCGGCTCGGACGAGCTGACCGAGCTCGCGCGCGTCTTCAACCGCATGCTGAGCGAGATGCAGCAGTCGCGCGCGCGGATCGAGTACCTACAGCGCATCGGCGCCTGGCAGGAGATGGCGCAGCGCCTCGCCCACGAGATAAAAAACCCGCTGACACCCATTCAGCTCGCGGTGCAAGAGTGCCACCGGAAGTACCCTGGGGACGACCCACGGTTCCGCGGATTGCTCGATACAACCCTCGAAATCGTCGAAGAAGAGGTCGGCACGCTCCGGCGGCTGGTCGGCAACTTCTCGAGCTTCGCGCGCTTGCCGCACGCCGAGCTCGAAGAGGCGAGCCTGCGCGACTTTTTGCGGGAGTGCTCCGAACAGCTCGGCCACCTCGGCGCGGAGCTCGCTGAGGAGGGCGCGGAGGATTCGATCCTCGCGCACGACGTCGACGTGCGCTGGGAGCTCCCGGAGGAGGCGATGCCCGTCGCAATCGACCGACAAATGCTACGGCGCGTGCTGGTCAATCTGGTGCGAAACGCAGTCGAGGCGATCAGGGGGAAGGCAGCAGGCGAAACGCCGGCGACGAGAGGCCAGGTCATCGTCAGCGCAGAGCGCACGAGCGACGGCTTCGCGATCCTCGTCCAAGACGACGGGCCCGGTGTCCCCGAGCACGCACGCGAGCGGCTCTTCGAGCCTTACTTCACGACCAAGGTCGAGGGCACGGGGCTGGGCCTCGCCATCGTCAAGAAGATCGTCGTCGAGCACAACGGTGCGATCAGCGTGCGTCCCAGCCCGCGCCTACGGGGCGCGTCCTTCGTCTTGGTGCTGCCGCCGCTCAATTCGCTAGCCATCGCCGTCGCGCGCGGAGGCGACGCCTCGCTCAGCCCGCCCTCCGCGCGAGCGTCGGGCCGTCCGGCCGCGTGAAGGCCGCCGTGCTAAACCATTGCCCGTAACATGGCTAGCGGCGCGCGCTCCGACCAGACGACGCTCGCAGCCCTCGCGCTGGTACTCCTCTTCGTCGGTGGCTTCACGCTTATCTCGCGCTTGCTCGGGCGCCACGCCTCGGCGCTGGTCGGCCATGACGCGCCGGACTTCGCCTTGCCCCTCGTCGCGAACGGCGAAACGATTGGCGCCGGCAAACAAGCGCTCGGTCTGGGCGAGCTCCGGGGGCGGCCGGTGCTGCTGGATTTCTGGGCGACGTGGTGCGGACCGTGTCGCGCCCAAGCGCCCATCGTCGATCGGGTCTTTCGCCGATGGCGCGACCAGGGCGTCGTGGTCGTAGGGGTCGACACGGACACGGCGGGTCAAGGCGACCCAGCCGCCTTCGCATCGGAGCACCAGCTCAGCTATCCGATCGTCCGCGACCTGCAAGGGGAAGTGGCGCACACGTATGACGTCGACAGTATTCCCACGCTCGTCGTCGTTTCGCGCACGGGCAAGGTCGTAGCCGTCCGCACGGGGATCACAGAAGACGACGAGCTCGACGCGCTCTTGCGTAAGGCGCTCTGACGAGCGAGGTGAGCGCGGAGGTTTCGGCTGGGAGTGCGCGGTTTACGTCACTTTGCCGGGCATGGCCGCGATCGGCTGGCAAGGACGCCGGCCGCGACGAAGGCTCGCGAAAGCAGCCGCCGAAAGAAGCAGCCAGGCGGCGTTTGCCGATGCGGCCGGCCCGCCCTGGCGACCCTGACCCGTCGAAGAGCATGCGCAGCCCGACGGTTCGCTTCGGGCGGTGACCTCTGCGAGAGAGCCGTCGGGGCCACTGCCCCCGAGAGGCCCTGCGCCGCCCTCTGCTGCCTCACCTCGGGCGGCGTCGTCTTCTTGCGCTGACGACGTGGCGTCCGCCGCCGGCGAACCGTCCAGGAAGGAGTCGCCATCGAGCGAGGCCGCGGCGCCCTCGGCACTGTCCCGCGGCCCGCCCTCGTCGTAATATCCTCCCTCGGTGGCTACCGGACCGACCGCGGTCTGCGGCGTGACGACAAAACGCAGCGCCGCGGTACGGGACAAGGACGCTCAGACCGCCGTTCGCCGCCGCCGTGTCCGCCCGCTGCCATGCGTCGCGCACCGTCGCGGCGCCCGACAAGCCCAATTGACCCCACGTCACGCTCACCGGTTGGTCGTTGGCATCGTGATTGAAAAGCGCGACGGCTTTTCGGCCGAGCGACAGGTCACGCGCCCACACTTCTTGGGTGCCGCTTTGCGCGACCCGCCGGGCACGCTGGCCGAGAGGGTCTTGCTGAACGGCCAAGACCTCGTCGTTCGTAAGAAGAGCCGTGGTCCAAACGTCCGCCGGCAATGACACCAGATTGGCGCCGAGCATGAGCGGCGAAGGCAAAACGGCCCAATAAGACAGAAGTGAGACCTGTTCGTTTTTGGTGAATCGCGTCAAATGGTTTCCGTTGACCGGGCAGTGGGGGCCAAGCGACCCGAGGGGGAGCATGTCTCCGTCCGGCCAGTGTCCAAGTACGGTCGTCGATTGCCAAGCCGCGCCGAGCACGAACATGTGATCGAGGTGCGATGGGACGTCCCAAAAATCGTTGGCCATGCGCCACATGTTGGCGTTCGCCGTCAGATCAGCCGCCGCGGCAACGGGCATCTCGCCTGGCGATAAGCTGAGAACGATGGACCTCGAGGCCTTGTCGAGGGACCGTCGAATCGCGTCCACCTCGCTCTGGTGGTACGCGTTTGGAATGACTTGATTGTCGAGTAGATCGTCTACTTTGATAAAATCGATTCCCCAGTCGCTGTACTGCTGGATGACCGAGTCGTACCAGGCTTGGCCGGCTGCCGTGCCGCCGTTGACGCCGTACATGTCGCTGTTCCAAGGGCTAACGTCCGCCTGGTTGGCCGCGTCGGACGCGCGAAAAGCAGACCCTGCGATGGGCGTGTTTGCTTGGACCGCCCGTCGTGGGATGCCGCGCATGACGTGAATCCCGAACTGCAGCCCGAGGGAATGGACGCGAGCGGCGAGTACTCCGAACCCGAGCGTGCCGGACGCGGACGGAAAACGGTTCGGGGCAGGTAGGAACCGACCGTTCGCGTCCAGGACGAGGGTGGGGTTTATCGCAGGCTGGTTCTGGTTCGAGGCCGGCGCGTTCGGATCGTACCACCGATAATCGACGACCACGTACTGCCAACCGTGCGGCTGCAGGAGCGTGAGTTGGCTCTGCGCCTGGCTCAAGACGTCGCTCTCCGTGACGGCGTCGTCGAACGAGTCGTAGCTATTCCATCCCATCGGCGGCGTCAGGGCCAAGACGCTGCCGACGGCCAAGGTGAGGGCGCGATGGTCGCTGCCGACCGCGTTGGTGGCGGTCACGGCCACCACCGATGTACCGGACGGTCCGGCGGCTCCGCTGATCTGCCCGGTCGACGAGTCAATCGACAGCCCGGCAGGCAGACCCACGGCCGCAAACGTCATCGGACGCTGTCCTGTCGCAGCGATCGTGTACAAGAAAGGCGAGAACGGCCTGGCCCCCACGATCGCTGCCCCGCCGATCCGGGGAGCCAGCGGCGCCGCTGCCAGCGCAATCATGGCTTGAGATTGCGACGCCCCCGCCGAGGGCGTGGAGGCCGAGGTTAAGGCGAACGCTGCAAGCAGCATGGGGCGAGCATTTGACCGGCGGCCCCAGGCGCCCGTGCGACGGGCGGTAATTTCCGATGGGTGCCTCCGTCGCAGTGCTCGATTCATTTGTGCTCTACGGACGTAGCAGCCGCACAGCGAAAAACAGCGAAAAGGTGCTCTACTCGAATAGCGTCGCGTACCCGTACGTCGACGTGCACCACTGCCGAGCGGCGGAGACGAGACCCATGAGCGCCGATACCGAGGCCTTCGAGCCGTGGCGCTGGTGGCCCGCCCTTCGATGAGCGAAGCGACAGCCGTCGCGAGGCGAACGCGTCAGCGCGCTTTGACGACGGGCTGGACCACGACTTCGACGCGCCGGTTGAGCGCGCGCCCGCGGTCCGTGGCCTCGCGCGTCGCGGGATGGAGCGAGCCCAACGCCTTGAAGGCTAGGCGGTCCCGCGGGACGCCTTTGCTCTGGAGGTAGTCCGCCACGCTCTGTGCGCGACGCTCCGACAGCTGAACGTTGGTCGACTCGGGCCCGGCGTCGTCGGTGTATCCCTGGACGAGGACGTCGTGCGCTTGAGGCTGAGCGCGCAGCCCCTGGGCGAGCTGATCGAGCTTGGCCTTGGCATCGGCTGAGAGCTCGGCGCTGCTCACATCGAAGAGCACGTCGGTTCTCGACGTCACGACCGTCGCCGCCGGCTCGGCTTGACGCTCCGTCGTTCCCTGGCCCTTGCCCGCCGCGGATGGGCTCGGCGCTTTGCCCGACTCCGATTGCCATTTCGCCTCACGCGTGGCTTGCGCTTCAGCCAAGGCCGCTCGCTCGCTTGCCCACTGCGCTTTCTGATTTGCTTCCTGCTCGGCCCGCTTGGCCTCCTGCGCCTGCTGCTGCTCCCGCGCCGACTGCTCGCGCGCACTGCGAGCGGACTCCTGCGCGGCCTGCTTGTCCTCTTCCGCCTGCTGCGCTGCTCGCTGGGGGGCAGTGGCGTGTGGGGTGCTCGCTGAGCACGCGCCGAGGAGCGTGGCCAATGCGAGACCCGTGATGGGTACGAGTTTCATCGTTTCCTCCTTTGGGGTGATTGAGCCCGCGCTTCGCGCGTCTGCGGAGCCCGCTGGTGCGATTCCAGGCGGCAGGCCCTAGCGAGCACCGTGCCAGCGGCAAGCCGCAGGGGCACGCGTCTCGCATCTCGATGCGGCGATGGTCGGCGGTCTTGGCGGGCGCGGCCCTCAATTTCCACGCGCCCACGAGACCCCCATGGAAAAAGGAGCTTCACGAATGATTCGTCCAATGGGTTTCTTCTTGGCCCTGTCGCTGACGCTCGTGGCTTGCGCATCGGCCGCTGGGCCGAGCCTCAATCCAGCCCACACCAATTGCAACGTGGTGTGCCAGAAGGCGCACGACTGCTTGAACAACAACAGCAACGTGGACTCGTGCACCAGCAACTGCACGAACAAGTCGAGCGACCAGAGCTACAAGGACAAAGTGCAGCTCTGCGCAGACTGCGTGCAACCGAAGGCCTGCAGCGCGACCGGCTCGTGCACGGGGGACTGCTTCAACCTCGTCGTGTCGCCCTGACACGCCCTCGCAGTTTGCGGGCATGGAACTTCCGTTGACGCCGGGCGGCGTGCGCCAACACCCGATGCCTGCTTGGACGCCGAGGGGGCGAACCAGCACCCTCAACGCCAGCGCTGCCGCTTGGGGGGGGCGAGGCACATCTGCCCGACGCCTGCGCGACGCTGGGGGCGACACAGCAAAACCCGCCGGCGCGCGCTAAACGCCAGTTCTATGTCGTCATTAAGTTGGGGAGCCGCCCTCCGCGCTGGAGGATTTGGGCATCGCGCCCGGCAAAGGGCTGCCCTCCGAGCGAGAAGGCCGGAACGGTCCCCAGGCGCCGCACCACGATGGAGCCGAGACAGCGGGCAAGAGTCAAAGCGGCCGCGGTCACGTCGATGAACGGGCCTTCCCCTAAGCTGGCGACGTGAAAACCGAGACGGAGCAAAGCGCCGCAGGCCTCGGTGTGGGCGAGAAGACCGCGCGGGTCATCCCATGGTCCGCCTCCCGCGGGCGCTCCCACGGCCGGTCGGCGTGGTCGTAGCCCGGGTGTCACCGGCGCCATTTTTTTGGTCGGTGTCCCCTTTCGACGGCGCGGGCACGTCCGCGAGTTACGTCTTCTTGCTTCTCTCGCGTCCCGCTTCACGCCTTGGTGTATCGTTGGAAGGCGCGCGCCCCTCCGCCGCGACGCGAGAGGAGAACGATCTTGGACACGAAGCCCGAGGCATCCACTCCGACCACGCCCGACCGGCCGCGCCGGATCATCAAGCGGTATTCGAACCGCAAGCTCTACGACACGAAGGACAGCCGGTACGTCACCCTCCTACAGATCGCCGAGATGGTACGGGGCGGCGAGGAGGTCCAGATCATCGACAACAACACGAAGGACGATCTTACCGAAATCACTCTTGCTCAGATTATTTACGAGGAGCAGAAGAGCCACTCGCGAAACGTACCGCTCCAGACGCTGAAGGAGCTGATTCACTCGCGGACCGAGAAGGTGCTGGCCGATCTCCGCGAGGGCCCCATTGGGCGGCTCATTCCAGGAGCCAAGGGTGGCGGAGCCGGCGAGGGGTCGGAGGAGCGTGCCGAAGGCGCGTCGAAGGAGAAAGACGTGAAGCCGACACTCGTCGACCAGGCCAAAGAAAAGCTCGAGGAGGTGCAGCATCAACTCGACGAGCGCATCAAGGCGATCCTTGTGAGTTTTCGGCCTCTGCAGCAGCTCCAGCAAGAGGTTCGCCGCCTCCACGAGCGCATTGACGAGCTCGAGGGCAAGCTGAAGGGTGGCCCGCCTGGCGCCGCCTAAAGCGTATGTAGGGCGGTGTCCACGGGCGCTCTGGCCAGGGAGGGGCTAAGTCATCAGGAATACCCGGGGCGAACGCGTGTTCCCATCCTAGACTCCCGAGACCAGCCGCCATGCCCCCTTCCCACGCGGACCCCGCTAAGCCCGACGCATTTGCCGACGAAGCGCTCAGTCACCTAGACGCCATGTACGGCGTCGCCTGCAAGCTCACGCGCAACCCCACCGAGGCCGAAGATCTGGTGCAGGACGCCTTCGTGAAGGCGATGCGCGCGCGGCAGCAATTCAATGCTGGGACGAACCTCAAGGCCTGGCTGTTTCGAATCCTGACCAACACGTTCATCAACAAATATCGGCGGGGGGGCCTCGAGCGCTCAGTGCTCGACGGGCCGGACGCCGACCCGCTCGCCGACGGCTGGGTCAGCGCAAGCACGATGCGCCAGCTCCGCGACCCGGAGACGCTCGCGTTGGCGCCGCTCGTCGAGGGCGAAATTCGAAAGGCGCTGGATACGCTTCCGGCCGAGTTCCGGCTCGCCGTAGTGCTGTGCGACGTCGAGGAGTTCTCGTACGAAGAGATCGCGCAAATCATGGACTGCCCAATCGGCACGGTCATGAGCCGGCTGCACCGCGGGCGAAAGCTTTTGCAGCGAACCCTCTACAACCACGCGCTCGCGCTGGGGATCGTCAAAGGCGAGGAGCGCATCGGCGAGCCGCCAGCCCGCTCGGAGGGAGCTTCGGCAAAGACGTCGAGCCTCGCAGAGTATCGCGCGCGCAAGCGAGGTGCGGCGTGACGATGCACGAATGCCGTGATCGCGCGCGAATGCTCGATTCCTATCTCGACGGCGAGCTCGAGGCGACGAAGCACATCGAGATCGACGAGCACGTCGGGGGCTGCGAGACGTGCCGCGAAGAGACGCATCTGCTGAGGGCGATGCGCGGCTCGTTGAAGCGTGTCGTCAGAACGGCGCCGGCAAGCGGGCTGCGCGAACGCATTGGCGTCGCCATGGCGGCAGAGCGTGCGCGCGACGACGCTCGTTCGGGTGCCGAGATCGCGGCGTTCGCCTCAGGCTTCGGTGCGGCTCCTGCCATCGTGAGCCTCGCGTCGTGGCGGACGATGGTGCCGCTCGCGACGGCCGCGGCGCTCGCCCTCATGTGGGGGAGCGCGACGCGCAGCACGCAGCCGGCGACGCGCGAGTCGCGCGCTGGCTTCAGCGACGACCTGCTGGCCGAGCTTGTGGCCGAACACTCCCAGCCTCTGCCCCCAGAAGCAAAGGACGCTCAGTCGGTCCGAGGCCTCGAACGCTACGTCGGTGTTCCGGTGAGCCCCGGAAGCTTCGAGCGCGCGGGAGCGCACTTGGTCGGAGGGCGCGTCGTTCCGCTGCATTCGCAGCGGGCGGCGATCATTCAATACGTGGTCGGGAGCGGAGACAACGAAAGGCGCGTGAGCGTCCTCGTTTACGATGCGCAGAAAATCCAGATCGGCACCGCAAATCTCGAGCCGCGCGCAGTGGGTACGGCCGAAGTGCGCGTCGGTCGTGAGAAGGGGTACTCCGTCGCGGCGATGCAGCGAGGCGGCGTGGGCTATCTCCTGGCGAGCGATCTCGACCCGGAGAAGAGCGCGCAGTTGGCGGCCATGGTCTACGACGACCGCTACTGAGCGCTCCCCGACGCGTCAGCCTCGGGCGATCGGCTATGCTCGCGCCGACATGCGCTTCGTTTACGTGATGGACGCGATGCCTCGGGTCTCCCCGGACAAAGACACGACGTTCGCGTTCCAGCGCGCAGCCCAGCGCCGCGGACATGCGGCTCTGCACTGCGAGCCTCGTGACGTCTACATCGAAGATGGGGACGTATGGGCTCGCGTGCGCGAGACGAGCGTCAGGGACGCGAGGCCACATTTCGCGCAGGGCGAACCGTACGACGTCCGTCTGGCCGACGTGGAGTGTGTCTTCATCCGAAAGGACCCGCCATTCGATAGTGAGTACCTCTACGTGACGCTCATGCTCGAAAAGCTCCGCGGTCGCACCCTGGTCGTGAACGATCCCCGCGGGCTGCGCGACGCGAACGAGAAGCTCTACACCCTCCATTTCGTGCGTCACATGCCACGCACGCTGGTCACGAGCGACCGCGATCGCATTCACCGCTTCGTGGCCGCCCTCGGCGTAGGCGTCGTCAAGCCACTCGATGGCGCGGGCGGAAGCGGCGTCATGGTGGTCGACAAGGGCGACCGCAACGCGCGATCGATCGTCGACTACATTACCGGCGAGGGGACGCGTCACGCCATGGTGCAGGAGTTTTTGCCAGCGGTTCGCGGGGGCGATAAGCGCGTCCTACTGCTCGAGGGTGAGGTGCTCGGCGCAATCAACCGCATCGCGCGTGACGATGACGTGCGCTCGAACATCCACGCCGGCGGACGCGTCGAGCCCTGCGACGTGACTCCCGAGGAGCGCGCGATCGTGGCCGACATGGCTCCGAGGCTGGCCGACGATGGCCTCGTCTTCGTGGGCCTCGACTTCATCGGGGGCAAGCTCACAGAGGTAAATGTCACGTCGCCGACGGGGATCCAAGAGCTCAGCCTGCACCGTGGGTGCGACATGGCCGAGCCGGTCATCGCGTGGATCGAGCGACGCCAAGCGAGGCGCTTTCCGGTCAGCGGCCACACCCCGTCCTCTTAGGACCACTGATGCCGATTACCGTCATCGTGCGGTCTGCCACGCGGACGGACGCCCGCCTGACCTTCGACGGCACCCAACCCGTGGTGATCGGTCGCGGCTCGAGCTGCGACGTCAGGCTTCCGGACGCGAGCGTGAGCCATCGCCATGCGCAGCTTCGAGCGCAAGGCGCCGACTTCTTGCTCATCGACGAAGGGAGCACGAACGGGACCTTCGTCGGCAGCGTGCCTATCGCGCCGCGCACGTCGCGCCTGGTTCGCTCGGGCGACCTCGTACGCCTCGGCCGTGTGTGGCTCGAGCTTCGCATCGACCGGAGCCCCGTCACGCGCGACGTCGCGGTGTCGACACGCGACTTGGCTTTGTCCCTCGTCGCGCAGGCGCTGGAGGCGATGAACGAGGACCTGACCGCGAAGGTTCGCGTGGTCGGCGGGCGAGATCAGGGGGCCGTCTTGCCCTTACTGGAGGACGGCCGGGCGTACGTCCTGGGCCGAGGGGCGCACTGCGACCTGCCGCTGGGCGACGAAGACGTCTCGCGCGAGCACGCGCGCGTCGTTCGGCGTGGCGGTGCGGTGCTCGTTCGGGATCTCGGGGCGAGGAATGGAACCTGGCTCGGAGAGAAGCGTGCTCCGGAGGACCGCGACGCCGTATGGCGGCCTGCTCAGGCGATGCGCATCGGACGGACGGTACTCGCGCTGGAAGAGCCGGTGAACGACGCGCTCGCCCAGATCGAGCGCGGGGCGGACGAGGCCATGGGTCCCGAGGAGGTCGTCGAGGCGCCAGCGAGCTCCTCGACTCGAAAGAGCGGTCCGGCAGGGGCGGCCGATGTGGCGGCGGCGGTGCTTGGGGTAGACCGCAGCACCCAACGTCCTGGAGCCACTTCGCCCGAGCTCGACGCGCCCCAGGCCCGCAAGAAGGGCGCGTACTGGTCGCCGGCAGACATGGCCGTCATCGCGACCGCGCTCGGCGTCATTGCGCTAAGCATCGCGGGCCTCGTCTGGCTGCTCCATGGCTGAGTGGCCGCCATGGCTTTGCCACCTTGGGCAGGCGCGCGGCGCCGAAGTGCCTAGGGATCCCGTTTCTCGGCATGTCCGGGCATTCCCGCGAGGCCGGGCACGGTGCGGGCGTTCGGATCGTTCAAAGCCTTGCGGCCGTTGGCGGTCCGGCGGTGCACCCCAGGCGGGTATGACTTCGGCAGTCCCTCGAGGGGCACCGCGGCGAGGAGCTGCTCGAGCTCTGCGGCGTTCTTGGGCCGCTCGTTCAAGCGCTTCTTGAGGCATTTCATCACAGCCGCGTCGAGCGCCTCGGGAATCGGAAGGTCGGGACGCCGGTGGCGCATAGGCGTCGGAATCTGCCGTTGATGAAGATCGAGAAGCTCGCGGCGGTTCGGCGCGATGATAGGGAGCTCCCCCGTCAGAGCTTCGTACATCATGACGCCGAGCGCGTAGATGTCCGTCCGCGACTCCACCTGGGCTCCGATGCATTGCTCGGGCGCCATGTATTCGGGTGTTCCGAGCGTGTACCCGGTCTGCGTGAGCGACTCCGCGGTCGCCAGCTTGCTCATGCCGAAGTCGAGCACCTTGGCCAAGCCATCCTCGCAAAGGAAAATGTTGCCGGGCTTCAGGTCGCGGTGGACGACGCCCTTCCGGTGCGCGGCGTGCAGCGCGCGACAAACATCGATGAAGACGCGAACCGCGAGCGCCGGCGCCAGCAGACCGTCGCGCGCCAACTTCTCCGCGAGTGACCGGCCGACGAGGCGCTCCATGACGACGTAGATGCTCCCGTCCGGCATCTGGTCGAGATCGAGAACGCGCACCACGTTCGGGTGCTCGATGTGCACCTGGATGTAAGCCTCGCGGCGGAGTCGAGCGATCTCTCCGCCGTCGCGCGCGGCCGCGCCCCGAAGGACCTTGACGGCGACCTCGTGACCGAGCGTGACGTGCTCGGCGGCATAGACAACGCCGATTCCTCCCGAGCCGATCTTGCGCCCGATCCGGTACTTGCCGCCCAGCATCGTGCCCGTGAGCTCTCCGGGCGTCATTCCCAGGTCTCCGCGCAGCGCCAGCCCGCGCTCGAGCGCCGCGATGCGATTGCGCTCGAAGATGCGCGAGCTCCGCTCTTCGCGCGTCCTGTCCCACATGAATCCGGCGCCGCCTCCGAGCGCTGCCCCCAGGCCGCCCGCAAGCGCGCCGGCCAGGACACCGCCCGCCATCGCGACGATTGTGCCGCAAGCCGCCGCTGCGCCGAGAGTCCCGACGACAATGCCCTCGCGCGAACGTTTCCTCGTCCACTTTACCTTGTAAACGCACGCGTCGGCGCCCGTGGCGATGCAGGTCTCGTGGACGACCTCCGCCTCGACCAGGCCCCAGATGCGGGGCAAGCTCGCGAGCTCTCCGGCGCGCGCCTCGCACAAGAGCTCTTCACCGGCGGGATCGGAGCGATCGTTCGGGTCATCGGCGTTGTCCGTGCGCGCCCGATAGGTGAGACAGACGCTCTCGATGGCGCGTGGGCGCTTGCCGCGGTCCTCGGCGCGCTCTTCTATCTCCCATGTGCCGATTCGCGTCACCTCGCGCGCGTGCTCGGCCAAGTAACGATACGCGTCGACTAAGTGCTCACTCGCGCGGAGCATGCGAACCAAGACGCCGAGCGCCTCGGGGTGGGTGACCCAATCGCCGCGATGGCGAATGGCCTCCCGACCGAGCTGCTCGACGAGCGTGCGGAGAGCACGCTTGGCCGACAGTCGGCTGACCCACCCCATCTCGTTGTCGACGGCTGAGGGGTCGATTCCGGCCGTTGCCAGGAGTTGCCGCACGGCCCGCTCACCCCGTTCGGCGCGCAGGCGAAGCAGGTACGTCTTCAAGACCGACGCGCGAAGCTCTTCTTTGCCACCCTGGCGCACGGTTCCGTGGGACACAGGCGGGACGTGGCTGGCCATCACGTACTACAGGCTACGCTCCGAATTTCGGATAGGGAAGCCGACCTCACTCAATGATTCGTGAGCACCTGGTCGGGCTTCATTGCAAGCTCGGGCGCCAGCTCCCGCAGCGCGTGAACCATCGAAGAAGCGCCCACCGCGAAGATGTGTGCGTCTCCTGGCATCCCACCGGAGCGCGCATGTGCGCGAAGCACATCTTGCACATATCCGTGGGCGTAATGCACGTCGTCGACGGAGCCGTCGTCTTGCGAGAGACAGGCGACGACGTGGACGCCCTCGCCCGCCCACGCGACGAGGTCCGAACGCATGGGGAGCTCCTTGCGCGTCCGCGCGCCGACGAAGACCCGCGTCAGCGTGGCGTCGCCCTCGCGAACGCGACGCCGCACGATGGGCCGGCCTGCCGCCATTCCGGTACCGCCCAATGCGACCACGAGAGGGCGGCCGTAGACTCTCTCCATCGGAAAGCCCGAGCCGAGCGCCGTCGTCGACTCGAGTGGGTCGCCGAGCGCCGCGGCGAGCAGGACGTCGGAAGCGCCGCCGCCGGGACGGAGGATCAGGTCCCAAACCGGTGCCTTGGGCTCGTTGGCGAGCACGAAGAAACCCTCTGCGCCCCTTGCGCGGACGCGAACGTACTGGCCGGGCGAAGTATACGTCTCCGCAATGTGCGACTCGACGGAGATCTGGACCAGCGTAAGCCCACCCCCCGCGTCCTCTCGGGTGGCCAGCACCGCCGGCAGCCACCCGGCGGCCTTGGACGACGTCATTGCGAGTGCAAATATAGCGGAGCCGTCCTGAGTCATCACGGCCGATCGATCGGCGCGCGTGCCGCTGGGCTCAGAAGACGCGAGCGAATGAAGCGCCCGCGTAGCCCGGCGCCACCATGGGCGCCGCGAGCCATCCCGTCGTCGGCGGCGATCCACGCGACGGCTGGGTTGCTAGCCAGACTAGGCCGCCGACGATCGCCGACGCCCCGAGGGCACCCGCCGCGACGCCCACGCCCTCGAGGGTGCGGCCGCGATTGCCCTGCGTCGCATCGGCTTTGCTGCAGTTGGTGCGGGACGGACAACGGCTCTCGGCGGTCGACACGTCGCCAGCCCCCACTCCCAGCATGACTGCCCCTGTGACCAGCGTCGCGCCACCTGCGACGGCGAGGATCCACGGCCCGAGATGGCTACTCTTCCCTTCGACAGTCGGCGGGGCGCCTGAGACCGGCGAGGCGCTGGGCGGCGCGGCGACCGCCACCTCCGAGGAGGGCGCGCCAGCGGCGGGTGGCGCGGTCGTCACCGCAGCGGGTATCGGGACTGGCGGGCTCGGCTCCACGGCGGGCGGCTGCTCTTTCGCGAGCTGATCTTTCAAGTTCTTGATGCGTCGCTCGACCACGTCGTGGTCCGCCGCGCCAGGGGATCGCTGTTGGTACTCCGCGAGGGCCCGGAGCGCGGCGGCTCGGTCGCCCTTTCGTTCATAAGCCGTGGCGATGATCGGCAGGATGCCATGAACGCTGCAATCAATGGAATACGCGTCTACGAAATAGCTAATGGCTTTGTCGTAGTTGGATTCGTCGAGATATTGTTTGCCGCTCAGAAAGACCGTGTGGGCACGCTCGATATCGCTCTTCGAAACCTTCGATGGTTCACAGGAGGGCGGATAAACCACCACCGGTTGCTGGGCGAACGCGCTCCTGGCGGTCGCAACGAGCAAGAAAACGAGGAGCGGAATGCGGGCGGAACGCATCGCGTGGCCAGAATGCGACCCTACCACAGGGGGATCGTCGAGCGCACGTAACCGGCCAGCGTCCTCGCCTCAGGGTTGGCGCATCGCCGTGCCGAGCACCGGGGCGTCGCCGCCGCGAGCCGCGAGGGGGCCATGAGGCATTCGCTCGCCCTGCTGCTTTCGCTGCTCCATGTCGTATTTGCTCGGACACTTAGCGAGGACGCTCGTCGCTTCGAAGGAATTGTCGTCGCGAAGCTCGCCTTCGACCGTGACACCGACGTCGAGATCTGGCACGTCGCGGAACGTATCGGGCACCACACACTGAGCAAAGCGCACGGGCAGCTCGGTTCCGCCCTTGGCGATCGAAAAGCGATATTCACAGGGGAGGTCGCGCTTGACCAAGGTGCCGTGGACCAGATTGCCTTCCGCGCGCACCGGCCGGCCGAGGAACTTGGCTTTCTGCGCCAGGAGCTCGTTTACGGGCTTCGAGTATATGGCCTTGTCCTGCATTCCCGTCAGCACGAGCGTGGCGATCGCAGCGGCGCCCATGGCGAGGCCCACCGCGATGGCAGGGCCTACCCAGCGGGCCCGCTTGGGGGCGTCTTTGCCTTCGCGGTCTTCCTCTTCGTGTCGGCCGTCACCGCCCCCCTGCGGCGTTGGGGCGGCGGAGACCGACGGAAACGTGTTCGACTCATCGGCCATGGCTCCGACGAAGCGTAGCCTCAGGCCCGAGCACGTCAACGGTACCTCGGTCGAGGCGAGTAAGGCCACCCTATGCCGCCCGCGCCTGCCCGTTGCCCGTTCTGACCGCTTCGCCGCGATCGTTCTCCAGTGTACACTGGTGTGGTGCAGCCGGTCGCGCAGCATGGAGTGGCGCGTGTCCTTTCCGCGTCTTCTGCTCACGGCGTCGAGTTCGACTCTCGATGTCCTTACCGTTGTCGCGCGGACGATGGTGCGTTCAGAGCGGCGCGGCCTCCGCTGCGTGGCCAAGGATGACCCCGGGCCATGAACGACGTCCTGTCGATTCCGGTGCTCGTTCTCAACAGGCACTTGCAGCCCGTGCAGGTGACCACCGTTAAGCGGGCGGTCGTCCTCATTTACGGGGGAGTGGCACTGGCGCTGGACGAAGGAGGCGAGTCTTACGACTTCGAGCTCTGGCGGAGCTTGCCGGTCAGGGGCGATGATGACGCAATTCCGCTGGTCAACGGCGAGCTCCGGGTGCCCCGCGTCGTCCACCTTCTGCGCTACGACCGGACACCGCGGGTCACGGTGCGTTTGACCCGACGCAACCTCATGTTCCGTGACGCGCACCAGTGCCAGTACTGCGGCAAACGGCCGCCGTTGCGCGACCTCAACATCGACCATGTTTTGCCGCGTTCGCGCGGCGGCGACGACTCATGGGAAAACCTGGTCACGGCTTGCCGCACGTGCAACTTGCGCAAGGGGTGGAAGACTCCGGAAGAAGCGAGCATGCGGCTCGCCCGGCGTCCCTTTCGGCCGAAATGGACGATGACCGCGCAGATCCTGCTTGGCAGCGGCTGGAAGTTCAAAGAATGGGAGCCCTTTCTCAAGGCAGCAAGCTGAGCCCTCAACGGAGCTTCGTGAAGCCGTCGCGAATCCTACCGAGAGGTCTCCCCGGGCCCACGCCAGCATCTCGCGCCGCGGCGCTCACCGTTCCGACGAAGACGTACCCCTCGGCGTCGGGTCGGGCCACGCCATCCTCTTCGCGAACGTAAGCCGCCACACGCGTTCCGTCGAGCGCGAGCACGGTAACGCGGTGACCAAGTTCTGTACCCGCCGGCACGTCGAAGGCGACGACGTCGATGGCCGGGGCAAGATCCCGGACTTCTTCGTCGAAGGTGACGTGCGAGGCCAAGAATGGAAGCGGCAGCATGACCCTGCGCGCTGCGAGGAAGGGGCGACCTCGCCGCGGCTTGCGCTCGGTCGCCCGCCCACCACTGCAACCTGGGCCTGCCGCGGGCGACTCGCGACGAGAGCCAGCGTCACGAGCGCCCCGGCCGCCGCACCGGTCGCGATGGCGACGACGGACCACCATGGCACGCCCCCGAAGCGCCGCTTGGTCAGCAGCTCCGGCAACCCTACGCCCAGCACGTAACGGCCCGTGGGGACTGGTGGCGCGAGGCCGGCTAGAAGCTCGCCCGCCGGACAGTCGGCCTCGGACTGGCGTTCGCGGGTGACAAGCCCCGACGCGCGCAGCAATGCGGCGAACGTCCCTGTCGCCGATGGCCGCACGCACGTGCTCCTGGCGGATCGCCATTCGAGCACCGAAGACGGCCTCGACGAGGCGCGCGATGTCGGCGGCGGTGCCGACGCGATCGGGGCCCGCTGCCCGTTCGATGGCCTGCGCGAACTCGCGCGCATTGGCGTAGCGCGTCTCGAGATCGCGCGACAGACCGCGCGCGATGACGTCGTCGAGCTCTGCGGGAATGGTCGCTCCGATTTGCTCGCAGCGTCGGGATGGGCGCGCTCATCACCGCTTGTAAAACGTCCACCGGCTCGTCCCCTCGAAAAAGCCGGCGGCCCGCGAAGCATTCCCAGAGCACGACCGCCATCGAGAAGACGTCGCTCTGCACCGTGCAAACCCGGCGTTTGTCGATGCGTTCCGGGGCGAGATACGCGAGCTTGCCCTTGACCTCGTGAGTTCGCGTCGTCTGGATGCGGTCCTCGGCTTGGGCGATGCCGAAATCGGTGAGATGCGAACGACCGTCGCTGCCGATGAGAACGTTGTGAGGCGATACGTCGCGGTGAATGATGCGCAACGATTGACCCGTCTCGTCCTTGAGCTCGTGCGCGGCCTGAAGGCCCGCTAGTGCGTCGAGCGCGATCCTGACGGCAACGCGCACGTCGAGGGCCCGGCCAACGGCCGAAAGCTCCGCGCGTAGCTCGGCGAGCGACGCGCCCTCGACGTAATCCATGACGATGAACGGCGCACCCCCGTCGAATCCGAGCTCGCGGACCTTAACCGACGTTTGGGTGATCGATGGCGGAGGCGAGCCGCGCCTCGTCTACGAGCATCGACAGAAACGTCTTGTCCGTCGTGAGATGGCGGTGCGGGCGCTTGACGGCGACCAGCGGCGGACCCTTGCGCTGGTCGACGGCACGCGCGAGGTACACGGTGGCCATGCCACCCGACGCGAGCTCGATGAGCAACTCGTAGGCGCCCAGGCGCTCGGTTAGGATCGCGGGCGCCGTCGGGCCGGCGGAGGGAGGTGTCGAAGCCATCGACACGGAGCTCTCAGCGAAGCACGCAACGCGGACGCCGTCGAGCGGCGGCGCGCTAGGGAGCAGCTCGCGCTCGCGAAGCCTCCGATGCGTGCGCCAACATACGATAGACTAGGGGGATGCGGCTCGTCCGAATCAGCCCGATCTTGTGGTGCGCTGCGCACGCACTCGCCTGCAGAGCGGCTGCGCCCGACGCGAAATCGCCGACCCGCTCGAAGGCATGGCAGGGGGAGGCGGCCGCCGCGGACGCAGGCGACACCACGACTACCGTCGTGGCGGAACCGCAAGAAACTCCAGGTCAAAAGCTCAACGATCAGAAACTCAACGAGACGCGCGTCGCGCCTGCCTCCGTGGGCGAGGGGTCGACGGCGCGGCCGACAGCGTTACCTCATGCGCACGACTCCGGACGTGGGACGGCCGATATCCGAGCGATCATCGTCGCACACAGAGACGAAGCACGCGCTTGCTACGACCAAGCGCTGATTGCGCATCCGGGCATCGAGGGCGATCTCGTCCTGCAATGGACGATCGATCCGAAAGGCAACGTCACGCTAGTGTCCGTGGATACTTCGCGTAGCCAGATCGCCGAACCAACCGTCATCGGTTGCATCACCGATCACATCAAGAAGCTTCAGTTCGCACCGAGCGCCGGCGGCTTCGAAACGAAAGCATCCTATCCGTTCAATTTTCATCCACGCCATGGTGGCTGGAAGGCGCAGTAGCTCGCCGCTCCCAGTATGGCGTCTCGCGGCGGCATGCACCGCTTCCCCGTGGCGCGAACTCGGTGCGCTTCGAACAGCACGCGGCCGCGGAGGCGCTAGAGCCATACTTCGGCGAGGAAACCCGTGACGCCGAGTACGCTTGGCCATTGGCAGCCCTTGAAAGACGATGGGCGCCCCCTCTGCTGAGGCGCCCAAGTCTTTGCAAGAGCCCGCCCCTCGCGGCCGCGGGCAAGGCCGACCTTCAATTCTTGAAGGTCGAACCGAGCCTGTGAGCTGAGGTCACTCTTCGCCGTCATCGAGCCCATGGCTCGATGTCGGAGCACCGCCCAGCATGGACGGCACGCCAGCCGGCGGAGCGGCCTTCGTGGCGGCCTTTTTAGGCGCCGCCGCGGGGGTCTTCGCTGCTGACCGAGGCGCCGCCTTTTTCACGGGCTTCCTGGCGGCTGCCCGCTTAGCTGGCTTTTTTGCGGCCTTTCGCTTTGCCGGCTTCTTTGCGGTTTTGGCGGCCTTCTTGGTCGTCTTGGTCTTCTTGCCGCCCTTCTTCGCCTTCTTGGCACCCTTCTTCGCAGCCATCGCAGCCCTCCTTTGAGGTGATCTGACGTGACGTATATGGTCACGTACGTCACTTGTCAAACAGAAAAGCAGGCATGTCAAGTTAATTGGGGGCGCTTCTCCGTAGGCCAAAGCCCCCCTGCCTTGACTGCTCCTTGACCCGTCGTGTGTCGATCGATACGGTCGCTCGCGTTTCTAGGAATCCCTACGAGGACGAGGATGCACACTCTGAAACTGCGCGTCGGACTGCTGCTCATCGTGATTGCTGCCGCTTTTGGGCTTGTCGGTTGCGGCCATAGCGAGGACGAGTGGCAACAGTCGCAGCGGGATATCGCAAAGCTCAAGGCGGACTTGGACGCAGCCAACAAGCGTCACGCGGAAGATGAGCAAAAGTACGCCGAGGCCTCGCAGCAGATGGAAGACCTCAAAGCGAAGCTCAAGGACCTCGGGGTGGGCCTGTCCAAATCGGAGGAGGAGAGGTCGAAGCTACGCCAGGCCATGAGCGAATACGAAGCACGACTCAAGCAGCTCGACGACATGAAGGCGCGCTTTCGTGACCTCAAGGGACGACTCGACAAGCTGACGAGCGTGGGACTCAAGGTGATCGTGCGGAACAATCGTATGGTCATCCAGCTGCCGGGAGACATTCTCTTCGATTCTGGCAAAGACACCCTCAAGCCTGACGGAAAGAAAGTCTTGAAGCAGGTGGCAGAAGTCGTCAGGAGCGACACGACGCTCAATGCGCGCAATTTTCAGGTGGCGGGCCACACCGACAAGGAGCCCTATGCTGGTCCTTACTTCGACAACTGGGGATTGAGCTTGATGCGTGCGCGTCAAGTGTTGACTTTCCTGGTTTCGCCAGACAAGGGCAACGACAAGGCGGGGATCCCGACGGGCGGCGGGCTGACGCCGGCGCGTTGGGCCGCTGCAGGCTATGGAGCGACGGATCCAATCGCAGGCGGCGCAGAGCAGCAGACGGCGACCGAGGAGCAGAAGAATCGCCGCGTCGAGCTCGTGCTCCAGCCGAACGTGGAGGAAATGCTCAATCTAAAAGACCTAACGGGGACCTGAACGCCAGCTCCCGAGAGGGGACCGGCCTCACGCGCGGACGAATGCGCGTTGCAACCGTCGACATAGGCACGAACACGGTGCTGCTGCTCGTCGCCGAGCGGGCCGACGACGGCACGGTGCGCTCGGTTATCGAGCGTGCGGAAATCACCCGATTGGGCCAGGGTGTCGACCGCACGCGCCGTCTGGCCCCCGACGCGGTGGCGCGGACAGCAGCGTGCCTTGATGACTATGGACGGCTGGTGAAGGCCCTCGGCGTAGAGCGCGTGGCCGTCGTGGGAACGAGCGCGATGCGCGATGCGGCCGGCGGCGATGAAATCGTAGCCCACGTGCGCGCGAGATTCGGCGTCGAAACACAGGTCGTCAGCGGCAACGAGGAAGCGCGCCTCGCGTTTCTAGGCGCGCTGAGTGGCCTTTCCGTTGCCAAGGGTGAAACCACCGCAGTCTTTGATCTGGGCGGCGGGAGCACGGAGGTCGTCATGGGTCGAATGGAGGGCGACCGCCCGTGCATATCCTTCGCGGCCAGTTACGACGTGGGTAGCGTCCGGCTGACCGAACGGTACATCGCCCACGATCCGCCTACCGACGAGGAACGCCGGGCGCTCGTCCTGGCCGCGGAGCGAGCGTTCGCCGCCGTGCCTGGGCTTCCAGCGCGAACGCTTCCGCTGGGCGTCGCCGGCACGATGACCACCCTCGCAGCCGTTTCGTTGCAGATCACGACTTACGAAGAAACGCGCGTGCATGGGCTTACAATGACGCGAGCGGAGTTGAGGCGGGTGGTGGAAGGGCTCGCGCGCATGGACGTGGAGTCCCGAAAGCGCGTGGCCGGGATGGAGCCCAACCGTGCCGACGTCATCGTGGCCGGTGGCTACGTGGCTCTGGGGCTGCTCGATCACTGGCGCGTGGCAAGCGTCCGCATTTCAACCAGGGGCGTCCGCTGGGGAATGGCCGAGGAGCTGCTCCCCAAAAGCCCTCGAAACGGAGCCCCCCCGCGACACGGCAATTGACACGCAGGGGGCGCGTCCACTACAGTGCGCGTGCCCATTTTCATGACCTACATACGCTCGCTCCCGAAAGCCGGGGTCGGCAGGAATCATAAGTGGGCGCCCACGATTGACCGCTGGTTCACCGTTTTCGACCGGCGGCGGTTTTTCGAGCCGAGCAGTCACTATCGGAGTGGGCTGATTGCTCAAGCTGTTCGTGCCATGGACTTCTTCCAAGTCCGCGGCACTCCAACGCAAGGAGACACTATGCACGCTGCTACCGACGTCACGTTCAAGGTGGGCGACAAGGCCGTGTACCCCGCACAAGGGGTGGCCGAGGTCATCCGCATCGAGGAGAAGGACATCGCGGGCAGCCGGCAGCAATTTTACGTGCTGCGCATCCTCGATACCGATCGAAAGATCATGGTGCCCGTCGCGAACGCTAGCGCCGTTGGGCTGCGACAAGTCATCAGCGAGCAAGAGATTCGAGAGATTTTCGACATCTTGCGTGAGCGCACGATCGCGTTCGACAACCAGACTTGGAATCGCCGTTATCGCGGCTTTATGGACAAGATCAAGACCGGATCGATCTATGACGTTGCCGAGGTGCTTCGAGATCTGTACCGGCTCAAAACGGACAAGCAACTCAGCTTTGGCGAGCGCCGAATGCTCGACACGGCACGCTCGCTCATTGTCAAGGAAATTGCGATAGCGCGCAAGCAGACAGAAGAGCAAGTCAAGACGGAGATCGAAGCCATTTTCATTTCGAATTGACCGCCCCTTGCTAGTCGACGCGCGTCTCGTACTGGGGCGCGCGTTTTCATTTGTTCAGTTCGACGGGTCCTCGAGTACACCGAACTCCCACGTCTCGCCAGGCTCACGCAGACCGGAGACCGCTGACTCAACGCGGCGCAGCAAGTCGGACGCCGTGACGGCGCAACCAACTCGAACGCCGATGGCAAATTGCCCTTCCCATTGCCAGACCCGGGCTGCGACGACCCCCTCGACGCAATAGACGAGCTCGAGCGTTCGACGGACCCTTGGGGCCATCTCACGGGGGACATCGCTTTCGACGGACATCTCGGCACGGCGTAACACGGTCGAGCGGGGGTCTCAAGGCGGCTCGAATGTGCCATGTTGCGCCGAGAACCACGCCCATGCCCGACGGAAGTCGCGGCAGCAGGCCATTTTCGTGTGAGAATGGCTGCGTCTGAGTTGGCATCGCGCCTGCAACCTACCCAAGGCCCCCCTTGAGCTGCGCATCCGTCCAACCCAAACCATGGCTGCTCGGGTTCGTCCTTCTGCTGGGCCCGCTTGCGGGCTGCGATTTCGAATCCTCATCCGCTGCCCCCAGGGACGGAGGGATTCCATCTCCCTCCCCGCCCCCCAGTGGCGAAGGGGGCGCATCTGTAACAAGCGGCGGCAGCGGGAGCAGTAGCGGAAGCCCGTCAGGCCTGGGTGGAAGCAGCGGAGCAAGCTCCGCCAGCGGAGGCTCCTCCGGCAGCACCGCCTCCCCGCCCGGCTCCGCCGATGCGGCCGCCTCCCCTTCTGCCGGGGGCGATGCAGCTCCGTTTGAGGGCGCTGATGGGCCGCTTGGCCCTGAAGGTGGCGGCTTCCTCGAAGCGGGCCCGGAGGTTCATCGGGATGGCGAAGCGGACGCTGGACCCGAGCCGGACTCCGCGCGCGCGTCCGATGCCCGGGAGGACAGCCGCCAAGCTCCCGGTGAGACCAGCGACGCCGCGGCGAGAGGCGACCACGACTGCGACGGGCAACAGGATCTCTCTTGCAGTCCAAACGCCGAGACGGACGCGCGCTCCGCGGACGGCGATTGAACCAACGCCGCGGGGCACCGCGTGGTCTCTTCGGGCTCGTGCTGCTGACGGCGGGCTGCGATCTCAATCCCCAGCCTCTGCCGCCGGATCAATCGTTCAGCTCGAACTCGGGCAACCAGGGCCCATCGAGGGGGAGCGGCGAGGAGGGCGGCCTTGCCGCCGGCAGTGTCGCCGCCGACGCGAGCGCGCCGCCCATCCCGCGTGTCTACGACGCCTCGGTCTCCGATGCCCCGTCACCTGATGCGACTCCGCTCGACGCTCGACCGAGCGACGGGGGAGCGAGCGACGGGGGCCTCGACGCCACGGATTGACGCTTCAAGCCTTTGGCGTCACTACGTATTCGTCGAGGACATTCCCCGCAAATTCGGCGAGGAGACCGTCTGTTACGCGCAGGCGGCGCGACAGGTCGCGCGCCACGTTCAGCACGATCAGCGCGTATGATTTCAGATCGAATCTGTAAAGCGCGTCGAGATCCTCGCTCGTGATCGTGAGGAGTCGCGATGGAGCGACCGCGCGGACGGTGGCGGACCGCTCTTGCATGTCGAGCATCGACATTTCGCCGAAGCAGTCGCTCGGCCCCAGTATCGCAACACGCATCTCTCTGCCGCGGCGACTCCGTTTGGAGACCTCCATCTCGCCGTCGAGCACGACGTACATTTCGCGTCCGGGCCGGTCGCCCTCGCGAAAAATCGTATCCCCCGGCGCCGAGCGCACCGTGCGAAGCGTGCGAGCAAGGTGATCGAGGACTTGGTCGCCCAGCGCTCCGAACAGCCCGATGTCTCGCAGCGAGGCGATTGTCACCGGACGCTCGTACCCATCCCGTTGCTCGGACGTGGACACGTTCCTCATCATTGAGCGCTACAGTATACGGCCGCGCAATCGGCTGCGCCGATTCAAATACTCAGCGGCTTCGTGAACACGATGCGACGACGGCCTGGACCGGCGTAGTCGTCGACTTCCTGCACGTTCCAGCCGAGCGCGACGTGAAACCGAATCGACCCCTCGTTGCCGGGCGTGGTTATCGCCTTCATTCGCACACAGCGAACGGCACGGCAGTCCTCGGTGAACCGGTCGTAGAGTAGGCGCCCGACGCCGCGACGACGGTATTCGGGATGAATGCCCACCAGATGCACGTACCCGATGCGCGAAAGGTCCCCCTGCGTCACCGCGACCTGCGGCGCGTGTGGGACCAGAAAGCCGAGCAGAAAGCCGATCACCTCGGAGCCTTGCTCGACCACGAGCGCGTGGTCTCCGAGCTCGTAGAAGAAAATCGGGTGGGCAAACGTGCCGATGGGACCGCCCCACCAGTGGTCGATGACCTCGACGATGCGGTCGAAGTCGCCCTTCGTAATCCGGCGCACGTGCATCTTCGCTCGCTCAGAGTCGTCGCTTTCGGTGCCGGGCGCAACCCGGCTCGGCCGCGGGGAGCTTGACGCGTCCCTGCGGCTCCGCCACCTCTTCCTTGTGACACCCGCGTCCTCCCCATCCGGTGCGCCCTCGAGCGGCCGCGTCACGATCGCGCCGTCGCTCCTTTCGTGTGACTTCGGCCGCCTTGCCGACGAAGTAAGGGCGGTCGAGCACGCCGGGGCCGACTGGATTCACGTCGACGTCATGGACGGCTGCTTCGTACCGAACATCACCCTCGGGCCGCCCATCGTGAAAGCGATCCGGTCCGCGACTGCTCTCCCCCTCGATCTGCACCTCATGATCGTCGAGCCGATAAAATATCTCGACGAGTTCGCTCGGGCCGGCGCAGACGTGCTCAGCGTGCACGTCGAAGCGTGCACTCACCTGCACCGCACGCTTCAGCACATTCGTGAGCTCGGAAAAAAAGCCGGCGTGGTCCTCAACCCGGCAACGAGCGAAGAGGCCATCCGCTACGTTCTCGACGCGGTCGATCTCGTCCTCGTGATGAGCGTCGATCCAGGCTTCGGTGGGCAATCATTCATCGACGCCGTATTGCCGAAGGTGCTCGCCATTCGGCAGATGATCGATCGCACCGAGCAAAGGACCGGCCGCGCGATCGACCTCGAGATCGATGGGGGAATAACAGAAGACACGGCGGCACCGGCCACCGAGCACGGCGCACGCGTGCTGGTCGCCGGGAGCGCCGTCTTCAGCCGTCCGAGCTACGAAGAGGCGATTGCGACATTGCGCCGCGAGGGCGAACGCGGCATCGGTCGCCATCGATGACCAGGCTGGCGCTGGTCTTGGGTTTGGCCTGGCTCGCGTCGGGCTGTCGCTCGACCGACTCACCGAGCCCGCGAGTGTCGCCGGTCTCGCAGGTCGGGTCGGAGGCCATCCGCGCATCCGACCCAAGGCCAGCCGACAAGTCGGCCAATGCCGTTGCCACGCCGTCCCGCCAGGGTCGTCTCATTGCACAAATGTTGAAGAGAGTCGAAGCCGCGCGTGGCATCCAGGCCACGAAGCCCGTCCCCGGCGCCCTCCTCGATCGGCCAGCCCTCATCGCACGCGTTGAACGGCACGTTTCGCGCGAGCTTCCGGCCGACGCCATCCGGAACGAAGGTCTCGCGCTGCAGCTCCTCGGCTTTCTTCCGACGCAATTCGACTACCAAGCGGCCGAGTACAAGCTGTTGCGGGACCAGCTCGCAGGTTACTACGAGCCCGCTGACGGCACGATGTACATGGCGAGCGATCTCGACGACGACGAGGCTGAAGCGACGCTCGCACACGAGCTCGTTCACGCATTGCAGGATCAGCGCTGGAACATCGAAGAGCGGTCGAAGTACCGCCCGGGGGGCGGGGACCTCTCCGAGGCGGTGAGCGCCCTAGCCGAAGGCGATGCGACGAGCGCCATGTTCGACGTCATCGTCGCGCGCGCTGCGGCCGGTAGCGGCAAGACCGCTATCGACCTGCCGGACGACCTCTTTTCCGCACAGATTCGAGAGGGAATGGACCACGGACCGGGGGCGCAGGCGCCGCATGTCATGCGTGCCTCCCTCGCAGCTCCTTACATTTACGGGACGCTGTTCGTGCATGCCCTGCGCCGTAAAGGCGGCTGGGAGGAGGTGAACCGCGCATGGGACTCGGCGCCCACGACGAGCGAGCAGATCATTCACGTGGACAAGTGGCTTACGCACGAAGTGGCACTAGAGGTCGGGGCGCCTCCCTTTGCCTCACTCGGTGCAGGCTGGCGGGTGTCGGACGAAGACTCCGAAGGGGAGCTCGGCACGCGCATCGCCTTCGAAGAGTGGACTGATTCCGCGCGGGCGGCCGACGCGAGCGCGGGCTGGGGAGGCGATCGCGGAGTGCTCGTCACGAACGGAGACCGAGTGGCGTTTGCGTGGCGGCTCCGATATGACCCCGGCAAGACGAAGGAAGAACGCGCGGTAAGGGCCTTTCCGTCTATTGCGAGCGGAATGGCCAAGACGCTCGGTCAAGCATCGATGCGCGCGCCCACGTTCGAGTGCCACGAGCGCGCGGACAGGGGTCCGATCGCGATTGCACGGGAAGGTGCCGACCTCATCTTCGTGACGGGACCTGCGACGACGTCTACGAATGTCCCCTGGGTGACCGCCGGTGATTGCGCGCTTGCGCGGAGGTGGGTGGGCGAAATCATCGCGAAGCGGTAAATCGGCCGCTCCCATCTCGTCCGCGTCGGGCGGCAGACTCAGAGCGGTCGGCGCGTCGACCGCGTGCGAATCGCGTCGCCCGCCAACGTGTCCGCGCGCTCGTTTAGGGCCACCCCTTGGTGACCCGGAACGTAAAGGAGGCGAGCGCCACGCCGCGCGACCAGCGCCTTGGCGCGCGCCACGAGCTCCTGGTTCGCTTTCGCCTTCCAGCCCTTTTGCAGAACGCCGATGGCGTACTGGCTGTCCGTGTGCACCACGATGGCGCGCGCCTGCTGGGGAATCCACTCGAGAGCGCGCAGAATGGCGGTGAGCTCGGCAACATTGTTGGTCGCATCGCCGAGGTACTCCAGTCCTTCGTGCATCTTTCCGTCCGGCGACACCAGCACGATCCCAGAGCCGGCGGGGCCTGGGTTACCCCAGCATGCGCCATCCGTGTACGCGATCCATGCCTCCTCCGGCGTCGCGGACGGCGGCGCTGGGACCACGGGCTTCTTGTGAGGGCGTTCGCCGGTCGGGCTGCCAGCCTTGACGGGCCCGGCAGGGCCGCAGGCGTCGTCCGGATGCAGCTTGGCGGCGGGGCCTACGACGAGGTTTTGCACAGCGGCCCGGTACGCGCGCCCGTCGCGCGCCCCGTACCGGATCTCGACCCGGCCCCCGTCGTTGTCGAGTGAGCCGTCGGCACGCGCGCGTGCGAACACCGAACGGCCTCGCAAAACCGCTTCGATCCAGGGCATCGGGAGGGTTTCTTATCACGGCCCGTGCCCGGCGAGCGCGGAGGCGAGCGGCCCTCTTGAGCCTCTCCCGTCACGGAGAGGTCGATGCTATGGTCAGCGCAAATGTCGTTCAAAGGCCGACCCCGCCCGCTCGTGCTCGTCATTCTGGACGGCTTCGGCGAACGCGAGGACCGCGCGGACAACGCGGTGCGCCTCGCGCGAACGCCCGTGCTCGGAGCTCTCGAAGCGCGCTACCCGCACGGCCTCATCGGGACCAGCGGTCCCGACGTCGGGCTGCCCCCCGGCCAGATGGGCAATAGCGAGGTCGGCCACCTGAACTTCGGGGCTGGACGCATCGCCGTGATGGACATCGCGCGGATCGACAACGCCGTGCACGACGGTACGCTTTCGAGCAACCCGGTCATCGGCGATGTCGTTCGCAAGGCGAAAGAAAGAGGCGGGCGGCTCCACCTCCTCGGGCTCGTGAGCGACGGCGGCGTTCATTCGTCGCTGGGGCACCTGTTCGCCGTTATCGACGTGGCCAAGCGGGCCGGGGTGACGGTCGTCGTGCACGCCTTTCTTGACGGGCGAGACGTGCAGCCGGGCACAGCGCCCCGCTTCATCGCCGGCCTCGAAGCCCAACTTGCAGGCGGCGCAGGCAGCATCGGCACGGTGGCCGGACGGTATTGGGGCATGGACCGCGACAACCGCTGGGAGCGCGTGCAGCGCAGCTACCTTGCCATCGTCGAAGCGCAGGCGCCGCGCGCCGCAACGGCTCAAGACGGCATCGAGCGGAGCTACGCGGCGGGAAAGACGGATGAATTCGTGGAGCCCTTCGTCGTCAGCGACTACGAAGGAGCCAAGCCCGGCGACACGGCGCTGCATTTCAACTTTCGTCCCGATCGTGCACGAGAGCTCACGCGCGCCCTCGCGCTCGCGGCTTTCGATGGATTCCCCCGTTCGACAGCGCGGCCCCCTTTCGAAGGGCGGTACGCCTGCATGACCACTTACGACGGTTCTTTCGGATTGCCGATTGCCTTTCCGAAGGAGTCGTATCCGAACATTTTCCCGGAGCTGGTCGCCAGAGCCGGGATGAAGCAGTTTCGCTGCGCCGAGACCGAGAAGTACGCGCACGTGACCTACTTTTTCAACGGCGGTCGCGAGGCCCCTTTCGAGGGGGAGGAGCGCAAAATGCTTCCTTCGCCAAAGGACGTGGCCACATACGACTTGAAGCCGGAAATGAGCGCCGCCGCGGTGGCGGGCGCCGCGGAAGAGGCGATTCGCTCGGCGAAGTACGATTTCGTTCTCGTGAACTTCGCGAACCCCGACATGGTGGGGCATACAGGAGTGCTCGACGCCGCCATCAGTGCCGTCGAAACGGTCGACGCCGGAGTCGGTCAGATCGTGGAAGCTGCGCGCGCGCTCGGAGGAGCCGTGATCATCACTGCCGATCACGGAAACTGCGAGTTGATGAAGGACCCCGGCTCTGGGCAGCCTCACACTTCGCACACGCTCAACCCCGTCCCGCTCCTCTACGTCAACGACGCCGATCGCGACGCGAAGATTCGGGGCGGTGGTCGCATTTGCGACGTGGCTCCGATGATGCTCGCGTTGCTCGGCCTCGAGCAGCCGGCGGAGATGACTGGCAAGTCGCTCCTCGTGCAATAGGATCGGGCGTGGCGGAGCTGCCGAGCATCGAGGGCTTCCGCATCGTCGAAGAGCTTGGCCTGGGCTCCCTTTCGTCGGTCTATAGGGCGATAGAGGAGCCGCTGGGGCGCACCGTGGCGCTCAAGGTTTTGAAGGCGACGATCGCCCCCAGCTCCACTTTCGCGAGCCAGTTGGAGCGCGAGGCACGCGTTCTCGCCGAGCTCTGCCACCCCAACATCGGCCAGCTGTACGCCTTCACGAAGACCGACGCGCGCATGTATTTGGTGCTCGAATTCGTCGACGGCTTCAGCCTGACGACGCTCCTGAAGAGGAAAGCGAACGTAGCGCCGGACTGCGTCGCCGCGATTGGCGCTGCCGTCGCTAGGGGCCTCGCTCACGCCCACGGGCGCGGCATCGTGCACCGTGACATCAAGCCAGCGAACATTCTGGTCAGCCGCCATGGTGAGGTGAAGATCTTCGACTTCGGAATCGCGCAACGGTCTCTTGGGGGGAGGAGCCGGCGGGGCTGGCGCCCCTATTGCTCGAGGACGTCGCAGCCTTCGGAACCCCTTCGTACATGTCCCCGGAGCAGATTCTCGGCGAAGGCATCGATGCACGGAGCGACCTCTTCTCGCTGGGAGTCGTGCTCTACCAGCTCGTTTGCGGCGCGCGGCCGTTCGGGCGCGGAGACGAGGGCGATCGCCGGCCCGCTGCACATCGCATCCGCCGCGATCCTCCGATACCGCTGCATCGTCGCGAACCGGACGTACCGCTCGCTCTCGAGCGAACCGTGATGCGTGCGATCGAGAAGCTTCCTCGCGACCGGTTCCAGTCTGCGGAGGCGATGGCCTCGCAGCTCGAAGAGCTCACGGCCGCCCGCTCAGGGCTCCGGAGCGAGCAGCTCGTCGTCCAGGCGCTCGCGAACGCCGGACTGGTCACCGCGCAAGAGGCAGGCAGTGCCGCAGCCGCCAAACCGAGCAAGCGGGCTTCCGTACGTCGCGCGATCGGCGGGATGGCCGTCCTGGGTGGCGTGGCGGTTGCGGGGGGCGTCCTGCTCCAGGTGACCTCACCGCGTTTGGGCGACGCCGCCGGCGCGCGACCGCTCGAGCTCGTCCCGGCGGCCCCAGGCTACCTGCGAGTGCTTGCAACGCCCTGGGCCGAAGTCTGGATCGACGGTCAGCGCGTGGACGTTACGCCCTTCGCGCGCCGCATCCCGCTGGCCGCCGGCGCGCATTACGTGACGCTCGTTCATCCGAGCGCTCCTGTCGAAAAGCGAACCGTCCTGGTCGGCGCGGGCGAGACCCGAACCATCGATGTCGTAATGGCCATTCCCGACCTCGCGTCCCGCGACGACGGCGGGCTGGGGGAACCCAGCGCCCGCACCGAGGCGAAATGACCGCCCGATGGCTACTCGTGCTGCTCTTGACGACGTTGCTCGCCGCCACGGGCTCCGGGGACGCGCAAGCTTTCGCCCATATCGTCCGGCAGGGGGAGACGCTCGCGCAAATCGCCGATCGCCTCTACGGCGACGCCAAGCACGAAGCTCTCCTCGTCGGCGCAAACGCCCTCGATACGCAGGGCGGCACGATCATCGTGCCAGGAATGCGCCTCGAAATTCCTGCGCCGGGGCACCACACGGTGTTGCAGGGCGAAACGTGGGCAGATGTCGCATTGGCCTGGCTGGGCACGAACGACATTGCACGCACCGAGTTGCTCGCGCGCGCCAACAAAGGGGTCTCTTGGGTCTCCCCCGTGGAGGGAAGAGAGATCGAAATTCCGGCCGTTGTGACTTACATCGCCGGCGAAGCGGAGACCGTGGACGGGATCGCCCAGCGCTTCTGGGGCAACGCCAATCGCGGATGGGAGCTGGATGCGTACAATCGCCGTCAGGGGCTCTCCGTTCGGAAAGGGGAGCTGATGCTCGTGCCGATGGTCGGTCTAAGGCTGACCGAAGCCGGAAAGGCCGAGGCCCACGTGGCCGCAGAGCGCGACGGCGCGGGCCGGGGTATCGCGCTGGAGCAGCAGCACAAAGCGGACACCGAGCTGCCGCTTCTCCTCGCCGAGGTGCGCTATGGCAGATATGCCGAGGCCATCGGCCGGGGCAATCGCCTTCTCGGTGGTGGCGCTCTCACGCGTCCTCAGCTCGCCGTCACTCACCGGGCGCTCACGGAGGCCTACGTGGCGATCGATGCCCGAACGGCGGCGGCAGGCGCCTGCTCCGCGTGGAAGTCGAACGAGCCCAATCCCGTGCTCGACCCGCTGCGAGTCTCTCCGAAGATACTCGCCGCCTGTGACCCGCGGTAATCTGGCACGTCGTGGCGCGCGCGTCGTCGTCCCTCCCGCCGTTCGGCGCCGGTCGCAAGCTCGACGACAAATTCGAGATTTTGGGCGTGCTGGGCGAGGGGGGGATGGGCACCGTGTATGACGCGCTCCGCATCGCGGAGGGCGACCGCGTCGCGCTCAAGGTGATTCATCAACACCTCGCAGGCGATGTGCTGATCCGCGCTCGTTTTACGCGCGAGGCCGCGATCCTCCACCGCCTCGAGGGCGAGCACGTCTGCCCCATTCTCGATTTCGGCGAGGTGCCCGACCCGCGCCGGCCCGACGCCGGTCTGCTGTACATCGCGCTGCCCCGGATCGATGGTCCAGCTCTCGATGCACTGCTGAGGGAGGGGAAACTCTCGACTGCGCGCGCCGTGCGCGTCTTGCTCGACGTCTGCGCAGGACTCGGCGAAGCGCATGCGCAAGGGATCATTCACCGCGACTTGAAGCCGGCCAACGTGCTCCTCCGCGACGGCGAATCGGCGGTCGTCGTCGACTTCGGGATGGCCAAAATCGTGACTGGCGGCGGAGCGGGAACTACGGCGCTCACGCAGAACAACATGGTCTTCGGAACGCCAGAGTACATGGCGCCAGAGCAAGCGCGCGGCGACGAGCTCGACGCGAGGTGTGACGTCTATTCGGCCGGAATCATTCTTTACGAGCTCTTGACGGGCACCGTTCCATTCGTCGGCGCGACGCCGCTCAACGTCCTTACGGCGCACCTCACCTCTGCGCCCGAGCCGCCGCGCCTCAGAGCGCCCGAGCGCAGCATCCCGCCCGCCCTCGAAGCCGTAGCGCTCCACGCAATAGCCAAGGATCCCGCCGACCGTTATGCGACAGCCGGGGCCCTTGCGTCGGCCGTTCGTAGCGCGGTTTTCAATCCAGAAGACGTCGACGGCGTGCGACCCTCAAGCCGTGCGACGGTGGCGGTGAACACGATGGACGGCGAAGCGGCGACGTTGCCCCTCGCCTCGTCGTCCGACACCCCCGGGCGATCGCAGCCCACCGAAGGCGCTCGCTGGTCGGCGGCCGCCTCGCCGGCTCCATTGGAGCGCGTGTCACGGGTGTGGGTTGTCGTTTGCGTGCTCGCCGCACTGGCTGGCATTGCGCTCGGCGCGTGGCTCTCGACTAGAACGGGACATTGACGCTTCGGGCCGACGCCCGCGGGCCTTGCCCCTGCGTCCAGAGCACAACGAGCGTCCATGATGGGTCCTCGATCTCGCCAGCGCTTGGCCTTATGATCGAAGGCGTCGCATGCGGGTGCTAGTCATCGAAGACGACGCGCTGCTGGGCGAAGCCATCGCCGCCACCCTTGCGGACGCCGGACACGAAGTGAGCACCGCGCGAGACGGCGACGCGGCAACGAACGCCTTGTCCGGGAGCAACTCCTTGCCGGAGGTCATTCTTCTCGATCTGATGATGGCCGACTCGGGCGGCCAGCGCTTTCGTCAGCGCCAGCTCGCGGACCCGAGGCTCGCACCCATTCCGACGCTCCTCATGACGGGCAGGGCCCTGGCGGGCGAGACGAGAGCGGCAGTCGGCGCGATTCCCATCCTTCGAAAACCCTTCGCGCTCGACACGCTCGTCGCGGCCATCCAGGAGGTCGTGCAACCCCAAGCCGAGCTCAAGCAGTGCCATTGCTGCTGCCGCGTTTACGACGAGGAGGGATGGCGTGCGCTTCCGAAGGTCGGCGAGATCGACAATGGTCGCGAAGTGGGGGAGAGACTCGAGCTCCGCCAGTGTGAGTGCAAATCGACGCTCGCTTGGGAGCTTGGGCCACACGCGCTCTCGGTGCCGATACTGCGGGCGAGGCGAGAGCCAACGGACCAATGAGCTCCTCGTTCGGCTCGGATGAATACCGCGCCGTTCAGTAGTAGCGCACGTCGTCCACGAAGAGCCGAAACGGGTCGATGGCTTGCGTCTCGAAGCCGAGGGTGATGACCTTCGTGGGATCGTAATTGGGCTGATTGTATTGCGGCGCAGAGAGGTCCAACGACAGGCAGGTCCAAGCGCGCGGCGCAAGGACCACCGTGCCCGCGTCCGCCCAAGCGTAAGTAGTCCCGGTTTGTACGAAGAGCTTGACCTGAGGGCTCGTCCCCGACTCGAGCCACACCCAGGCCGTCGCGATGCGGTGACTCAGAATCGCCGAGCGGCAAGGCGTACCGCAGCCAAGCCCCCTTTGGCGTCCCGGGCTTGCCGTCGAGCTGGAGCGCGCCCGGCGGATTGCCCCGCGTCGCTGCCCAAGACACCGTTGCGGTCGCGGCGGCGGTCCCTAGGGTCGTCAGGACGGTCCAGCCTTCGGTATTGGCGTCGAAGGTCCATTGGCGCACGGGAGTCAGGGCCGACGCGCATGCCGCGGGCGCGGCCGCCTCGTCAACGGTCGACGTCTCTACCGCGGTGTTGCCATCGTCGCGAGAGTCTGGAATGGCATCGGCCGCTTGCGATTCCTCCGTGGCCTCGAGCATCTCGGACTCGGCTGGTGCATCGAGCGGCCCCGCATCCGGAGACGCCACGGTCGAGCTGATGGCATCGAGGTGTGCCCACACGCACGCCGGCACGAGCAAGCCGGCAATGGCCCAGAGAGGCCGGATTGTCGCGGTGGGGGCAATCAAATCCAACCCCCGAGAGTGAGCGTACCGAGGACGGATGGTCGTCCAGCCGTGGCGGCATCGGCGGCGAGAAAGCGGACCGCAATCCCGGGCTCCGTAATGAGCGCGTGAGCCTCTACGATGAGCTCGAGACGCCGGGCGATGCGAAGGGCTGCCCCGAAGCCCGCGTCCATCGCAAACGCGAGCTGCGTACTGCGCACCCCCAGGTAGGGCGGCGCCGCAGTGCCCTCCACTGCCGCATAGTACACCCCTGCACCGCCCGACAGCAGAGGACGCACTGGCCATTGTTCCTTCGACAACCACGCGACGCATTCGAGCAAAGCAAATCCCTGATCCAGCGTGGCGCTGCCCATCGCATTGCGAACGGCGGGACGTGTTCCGAACCAGGCGCCCGTCGCCCGCAGCTCGAACTTCCTGCTCGCCAGACCACGGACGCGAACCAGAGGCAGGATCGCCGGATCGACGCCGCCGAAGCTCCCGAGCACCCCGACGCCACCCTCCAGACCCGCGCGCGGGATCCCCTCCGGTTCGACGGCCGCCGGCTCTCGAACGCGTCCCGCGCTCGCCTCGGACACCACGGTCCGGAGACTGGTCACCAAAAGATCGAGCAGACTAGCGCGGAGGACATCGACGGTGCGGCGCGCGACGACCTCGGGCCTCTGGTCCGGTGAGTCGGAGGCCATTTCGGCCCGGCGTACCACGAGCTTTCCGGTGATTTGGTCCACCAGCCATAGCTCGAGCGCGCTCGCGTTCGAGTCCACGAAAAGGCCGATTGTGAGCGGGTCGTTCCCCGCATCGCGGGCAGCACGTGAGAGGACGGCGGCGCGATCCGCCGAAGCCACCGGCGAGTCGACGAGCAGGACGTCGAAGCCGTCAGCAGCCAGCTCGCCACGCACCCGATTCATCATTTCTTGAAAGCTCTGGGCCCCAGTCTGCGGGGGGACGAGCACGATGAGGGTCGATTGCGTCCCAGTCCACGCTGACCGACTCGCGAGGAGGATCGTGAGCGCAACCAGCACGACCAGGGCGGCACAGCGCATTGGGATCGCCGTCAATGCCCTCGGAGCAGCGCCCGCGCTCTCTCCGCGTAAGCTCCTTGCGGAAAACGCGCCGTGTACTCTTGGGCGACGCCGAGCGCGCGCTCGTCTCCAAAGAGTTGCTGCGTCAGATTCATGCGCCGACCCAGGGCTTCCGAAGCGTACGTTCCGTTCGGCGTTTCGCCGAGATACCGTTCGTACCACTCCAGGGCACGCGAACGGCTTTGCGCTGCCTCCTCGACACGGCCGAGAAGAAATCCCGCATCGCGCGCGGCCTCGGACATCGGAAATCGACGTCGCTGCGCCAGGAGCGCGCGGCGTGCGATGTCGTCGTGACGGCCATAGCGCGCGGCGTCCGAGAGCGAAGCGAGGTCCCGGCTGCTCGACGTGGACAAACACGCGTCGAGCCCACGATCCTCGGCTTGTCGAACGATCGCTTCGAAATCGCCGTTCGCGAGCTCGTTCGCCCAGTCGGGGTCACGGGTTGCGTTTTCGGCGATCGCGCGAGGCGCGGGAGCAACCTTGCGCCCGCGTGCCGCGACGTGAGGACCCACGACGAGCAACGGGAGGGGGGCCTCGACCGGACCGGACTCGGCCGTGCGCGCCGGCGGCGGCACCGAGGCGGGGTCTTCGAGATCGCGAATAAGGGTCTCTCGTTGATGCACGCGGACGATCAAGTGCTGGCCAGCACGCAAGACGATAGGGCCGTCACTGAGCGGTCCACTGACCGCAACGCTTCCGCGATCCATGTGCACGTCGAGCTGCTCTTCGCTCGCGTGCCAGGCCACGGTGAACGCGGTGCCGGTCACGTTGATGAGAAACGGCCCCGCATCGAAAAGCCAGCGAGCCCCCGGGCGGTGGACGACGTCGACGCGTGCGCCCCCGTCGGCAAACGTAACGCGAGCCCCATGGTCGTCGACGGACCGGAGAGAAGCCTTGCTCCCCGCCGTCAAAAGCACCTCGGTGCCGTCCGAGAATTTCAGTCGCGGCTGGCTAGCTGGCGCGGACTCGATGTCGCCGCCCTGCTCCACGTGGCCGTCCTCGATGGCATAGGAAAGCGCGCTCGCGTGCCGTTCCATCAGCCTTGTCGCGCCAAATGCCAAGCTACCGAGCGCCACCGCCAGCACGGCGCTCCTCAGAGGGAACCAGGAACGCCCACTGTTCCAGCGCGCACGGAGCGCAAGAGCCCGGAATCCGTCGACGCGCTGGCGGCGCGACATGTGACCACGCTGCTGGTGCACGAGCTGCACGAGATCTTCAGTCGGACCGTATCCGCCATTTTCGAGTTGGTCAGATCCCATTCGTAGCTCCGTACTGAACGAAATAGGGGAGCAGCTCGGGGTCGGCCCGCGCAAGAATCGCTGCCTGCTT
Organism: uncultured delta proteobacterium; assembly: GCA_963787925.1. Lineage (GTDB taxonomy): Bacteria > Myxococcota_A > Polyangia > Polyangiales > Polyangiaceae > Palsa-1150. The sequence goes on along the minus strand of CAWBEN010000005.1, from coordinate 84,403 downwards.
CGATGCCCGGCACACGCGTCGTTTCACGGTGGCGAGCGAGACCCCCGTCGCGTGGACGATCTCATCGAGGCTCAGACCCTCGATGTGCCTCAGGAGGAAGGCCGTTCGATCGTTGGCGCTGAGGCTGTCGAGGAGGCCATAGAACCTCTCGAGCAGCTGGCGGCCTTCGACGTCCACACCCTGACCGGCCTGATCAGGCAACTCCCCGGAAGCGGACAACGTGAGCACCCGTCGGACGCGCTTGCTGCGAAGGTGCCAACGCAACATTCGAATGGCCGCAGAGTAGATGAAGCTCCGCAGCGCCTTCGGATCCCTCACCTTGCGAATCGCGGCAAACACCCGCAAGAAGACCTCCTGCGTGAGGTCGTCGCTTTCGCCCGCCGAGCCGAGGGCTCGATCGAGCAAGCCATACACCATCGGCGCGTAGCGATTCCAAATCGCAGTGGCCGCCCACTCCTCGCCCGCCGCGAGCGACAGGACAAGCATCGAGTCGTCCGGTTCCGTCGCCTGCGCGTCCGTGACGAGCCGAAGCGGGGGGTGGCGGCTCAGGCCCCACCAGCGTCCGTTGAGATTTCCCAATTGAGCCTAGCCTGCAGGGGAGCAGAAGCGGGGACCCCTCACTATGGCTCATCGAGATGCCGCTTCTTGCAGAAATTTTCACGGGCTCGGCTCAAGAGCGGAACCCGTTTCGGGCGTGCGACCCGTCGCAGAACGGTTTGTTCGCAGACCCGCCACAACGGCAGAATCGCGTCGCCTTGAGGCGGTCGATGGTGCGACCCGTGCCGCTGCAGATTTCTATGTTCCCGGTGACCGCGAGGGGGCCGTTCGGCACGGCCACGACGGCGAGCACCCCGCCGCGGGCGTCCAACGCGGCCGATTCGCGGGTAGCAGGCTCGCCGGTCGCCGCGAAATTCACCCCATGGTGCGAGCTGTCGCAGAACGGTTTGTTCTTCGAGGCGCCGCAGCGGCAAAGTGCAGCGCGGAACATTCTTCGTTGCCCGTCGAGCTCGATGTCCGCGTGAGCCGCGAGTGGGCCATTTTCTCGTACGCGAACGACGTTGATCGGCGGCGCGCTCTCTGGGGGGCCCCCGTCGTGACGCTCGTAGGTGATGGCGCCCGAGGGACAGTCGTGCGCGACGCCGACGAGTGACTCGACGGACGCCTCGTCCGGATGGAGCCACGGCCCCTCGACGTTCGCTCGAAACACCTCCGGCGCCGCCAGAACGCAGTGACGCGAATGGATGCAACGTTTGCCCTCGAAACGCACGGTCAACCGCTTACCTTGCGCCTCTTCGAGGCCAGGCGAAGGGCTCGTCGACGGTGCTTGGGCAGCTCCGGCCGATGCCGCGACGTCAGATCCGCGGGCCACCGGCGCGGCTCGGTCGATGCGCAAGGCGATCGCCCCAAGGCGTCTTGCGCATTCTTCCAGGGAGGAGTCGAGAGCCTTCGCCGCGTCGGCGCAGGCTGACGCGAGCTCGCGCGTCCGCTCGGCGAGCAACGGCCACGCGCCGCATTGCTGAGAACCCATGGTCGATCGGGCCACGGCGAAGCTGAGACCCGCATGCACGCTCGGGTTCTGGGCGTCGGCGGGCAGCAGCGCAAGCGCCTCGGCCAAGGGCGAGACGATTGTCATGCATTCGATGGCCGCGTCGACGAGGACGCCGCGAGCCTCCGGCGAATCTTCGCTCTGACCAAATGCGCGCCCGAGCAGTCGCAGCATGTGTCCATAAACGGCGTTGCCGAGGTCCATCGTGCGGGCGGCCTTCGGCTCCTGCACGTGAACCTTGCCGAGGGGAGTCGGCGGCTTTCGCATGACGGGATTTCGTGCCACCGGATGAGCCGGGGCGAAGTCGGGACGTGCTTTCGAGAACGCCCGGTACTCGTCGCGAACGGCGATGAATCGCCGGTAGTGCGAACGCTCCGAGTCCGCGGAGGTGCCTTCGCCTTGCTCGACGATCGTGTCGATCGCTCGGAGGGCGCTCGCGAGGTCCGTCACCTGGGTGAGGCCGGGCAGAGAGACGATGTGCTGGCCTACTTGCGCGGCCGGAGCGCCGACGAAGAGCTCGACCTCACCCATGCGCGCAGACAGCTCGATGAAGCCGTCGCGAACTCCACGGTAGAGATGACCAACGGTCGCGTAGTCCTCCGAGCTCGGAACGAGGCGATCGGCACGCGTGGCGCGTTCGGCGGCAGGAGGCGGCTCGAACCCGTCGCCGTCCGGAACGTCCACCCCTTCTGGCCGCTCCAAGAAGATGAAGTGGTCGAGCGTCGCCGGGCTGAAAGGAGCGAGCGACACCACGACACCCGAGGGATGAAAGCCGGGCGCCACGGGAAAATTGGGCCGCGCGAATTGTGGCGCGAACCCAATCGCCGTGAGCAGGTTGCTCACCAAGGCAAGGTGAAGCATTTCCTCGACCGCGACGCTGACCACGGCGCCTCGCCAACGGCGGATTGCCTCGACCTCATCGATTGACAATCCGTCGGAGCCGCGCTTCAGGCTGTAAGAGGCGAAGAGGTAGCAGCACATGAGCCCGTGCTCGATTTCGGCCGCCTCCGTCAGGAGGTACGCGAGTTGCTCGCGGTGATGTGCGATGATTTTCGGCTCTTCCATTCGGTGCTCCCCGCTCTTGAGCGTCCGGTCGCTGCCGGCGTGTGCGAACGTATGCGAACGTGCGAATCGCGAGGCAGGCTGCTCCGACTTCGGCGGCGCCGCAACGCTCCCGGCGCGAGGCTTTGCGCGCCCCGCATGCGTACCGCACCAGTGCCGAGCGGCGAGGAGTCGTTCCGTGGCCGAACGAGTCAGCGCTTGACCCCGTTTGGTGAGTCGTTCACCGTCGAAGGCAATGCGCTCCGTCGAAACCCGAGCGTCGGTCAAGCCCGTCGTCGTCAAGTACACCAAGACGCGCGTGCTCGTGGTCGAGGGACCGGACGTCGGCGCTTCCCTCGAAATCGCGGGCCGCTCAATCACCGTCGGAACGGCAGCGACGAACGATCTCGTTTTGCACGACGACACGGTTTCTCGCGAACACTGCGAAATCGAATCGATGGGCGAGGGGATCCGCGTCCGTGATCGGGCCTCGACCAATGGCGTCTTCGCATCTGGGATGCGCATCTACGACGTCGTTTTCACCGGCGCGCAAGCGCTCGTGCTCGGCGCAACAAAGCTCGCCATTACGCCGCTGGACGAGACGATCGACCGGCTGCAGGCCGCCACCGCCCGCTTCGGTGACGTCATCGGCTCGTCGCCGCGCGCGCGCGAGCTTTTCGCGGATCTCGATCGGATCGCCGCGACGGATCTCACCCTGTTGATCGAGGGCGAAACGGGGACGGGAAAAGACGTCGTGGCCGAGTCGGTGCACCGCGCGAGCGCGCGCCGTGACGGGCCGTTCATCGTCTTCGACTGCGGTGCCGTGGCTCAAAATCTCGCCGAGAGCGAGCTCTTCGGCCATGAGCGCGGCGCCTTCACGGGCGCGGTGAGCGCGCGCCCAGGCGTGTTCGAGGCTGCTCGAGGCGGAACCGTCTTTCTCGACGAGATCGGTGAGCTACCGAAAGACATTCAGCCGAAGCTTCTGCGCGTGCTCGAAAAGCGCGAGGTGCGGCGACTTGGGTCGGTCAAGACCCTTCCGATCGACGTGCGAATCATCGCGGCGACGAACCGCAACCTGCACGTCGAGGTCGGACGCGGAACGTTCCGCGAGGACCTGTACTTCCGCCTGGCCGCTGCCCACGTCTGCGTTCCGCCTCTCCGTGAGCGCATGGCCGACCTGCCCCTTCTCGTGGAGCATTTTCTGTCGCTCGAGACGCCACCACGCAGTGTCGACGAAGTGCAACCGGAGGTCTGGGAGCTGTTGCGTGGTCACCGCTGGCCCGGGAACGTGCGCGAGCTTCGAAACGCCGTGCAGCGCCTCCTCGTCACCCCCGGTCGCATCATGCAGGGGCGCGGCGTTCAAGATGTCGCCCCTCCGCGTGGGGCTACGGGCGAGGCGGCGCCGAAGCCAGCGCTCCTTCCGCTGCGTGTCGCGCGGCGGGAGGCGAGCGATGCGTTCGAAAGAAGCTATCTGCTAGCGGCCCTCGCGAACGCGGGGGGCAACATTTCGAGGGCCTCCCGGCTCGCCGAAGTGTCGCGTCAAATGCTGAACAAACTCATGCGTAAACACGCCATTGCGTCCACCGGTCTTCAGGCGACGCCAGACGGCGAAAACGGGCCAGGGCCCGAGGGGAGCCCCGCCACAGGGCCGTCGGAGGACGTTCCGGCGGGCGCTTTGGGCGGCGCGCCCGAGCAGATGGTCCGACCGACCGGCGAAGGCTAGAATAAGCGTCTTGAAGACGAGAGCGCTCGGGCAAACCACGACCGAGCGCTCCGACGGCTCCGCGAGGCTCTTGCAGCGGGGGTCACGCCTCGGCCGATACGAGCTGATTCTGCCCATCGGTCACGGGGGAATGGCCTCCGTTTGGGCAGCCCGCCTGAGCGGCGAGGCGGGGTTCTCGAAGCTCGTCGCGATCAAGACGACTCTGCCGCATCTCGCCGACATCGCGGAGATTCGCCGGATGCTGCTCGACGAGGCTCGGATCGCCGCCCGCTTGCATCACCCGAACGTCGTCACGATCCACGAGTTGGCGGACGAGCAAGGAATTGCTTACGTCGTCATGGAGTGGCTGGACTGTGCGTCGCTCGATCAGCTCCTTCACCCTCGCTCGGAGCTCTCGGAGGGCACGCCCGATTCCGCGTGTCGCCGCGCGAATCGTCGCCGACGCGTGCGCCGGTCTCCACGCGGCACACGAGCTCGTCGACGACGCGGGCTGCCCACTCGGCGTGGTGCACCGCGACGTGAGCCCGCACAACTTGCTGATTTCTTCGGACGGCGCGGTCAAGGTCGCCGACTTCGGCATCGTCAAGGCGCGAGGGCAGCTTCATCGCACCGCGGCCGGAGGCGATCCCCGTGGAAGGCTTTCGTACATGTCGCCCGAGCATGTCACCCGACAGGCCGTCGATCGGCGCGCGGACGTGTTCGCGCTCGGGTGTACGCTTCACGAGGCGATCACCGGAGAGGTCGCCTTCGCGGGCCAGAACGAGGCGCAGATCATCCTGGCGATTGCCGAGGGGCGATACGAACCCCGACCGGCGCAGTTGGAGAAGGCGCCCGAGCTATTTGCCATCGTCGCGCGCGCCATCGCACGTGCGCCCGAAGAGCGCTACGGGACCGCGGAGGCGATGCGATTCGCGCTGGAGGAATGGCTGGAGAGAAATGCGCCGCCGATCGCGACGGCCGCGGACATCGCGGAGTTCGTCCGCGTCCGGGTCGGATCCGAGCTCGAAGCACGGCGGACGCGATTGAGAGAGGCGCTCGCTGCGAAAGCGGGCTCCGAGAAAAGTCAGGTCGCGCGGGCGGAAGCGGCACCGCTCGCCGCGACGGAAGGCAACGGGCCCGATTCTGGCGCCGCCGGCCGTCGGCGAGGGGGTCTTCTCACCCGCTCCCGTGTACCACCACTTCCCGCGCCAGGCTGAGCGTCAATCGCCGGTGTGGCGCGCGACGGCATCGGTCGCTGTCGCGGCCGCGCTGGTGGCGCTAGGCGCCCGGGCGGCTCTCAATGGCTCTTCGCGCGGGCGCGACCCGGATGGCGATTCGATTCGCAGTGTGTCCGAGACCAGCCGGCCGGCCACCTCCGCAGCGACACCCGAAAGACCCGCGCCGCCGGCTCGTGCTATCGAACATACGGCGATGGCGACGGCCGAAGCGGCGGACGCCGGCATCGGCTCGCCACCCGCTCGGCTCGACAGGCCGACCCCCGTCCCTCGCGTGACGACCCGGCGCCCGGCCTTGGTTTCGGATGACATACCGCACAATCCATACTGAGCATCAGGACGCGCCGTGCACTTGCGTCCGCTGACGAGTGCCCCGGCGTGGCTCGCCGTTCTTTCCCTCTTCGTACCGGCGCTCTCGTTCGCGGCCGGACACGAGGTCGACGCGGCGGCGGCGCGCGCCACCTTTGATGCGGGAGCCCGAGCCTATTCCGACAAGCGCTTCGCAGAGGCGGCCATGCGCTTCGAAGAAGCGGCGAGCCTGATTCCAAACTCCGTCGCGTTGTACACGGCGGCGGTGGCTTGGGAGCGCGCAGGAGAGCTCTCGCGGGCCGCCGACGACTTCGGACGAGCGCTGGCCGCTCCGGGTCTCTCCGCCCAAGAGACGGCCAAGGCGAAGGAGCGGCTGGCGTCGCTCGAATCGAACCTCGGGGCGCTTCGCGTCGCGGGGCCGGCGGGCGTGCAAGTCCACTTGGACGAAGACGGTCGCGATGCGACCGTTCCGGTGACCCTGCACGGCCGTAGCGGCACACACACTTTGGTCATTGTTTTCGCCACCACCAATGGGGGCCACCTGGTCGAGCGCCGCATGGTGCAAGTCGAATCGGGAAAGACAATCGACCTCGCTCTCGTTTCCGTGAACGGCGCCGAGCCTGCGGCGACGCTACCCCAACCGCCGGTGATCGCGGGACCGAACGAGCCTCCGGATTCGAAGCGCGCCAGCCCGCACCACCGCACGAAGTTTGCCGTGGGCGTTGCGCTGGTCGGAGCAGGCGCCGCAGCCGAGATCGGAGCAGCCCTTCTTTGGGGGGCCGCCTCGGAAGCCGGCAGCGCCTATCGCCAGCAGCCGACAGAGGCCGCCTTCGACCATGCGCGGAGCCTAGAGACCTGGACGAATGCGATGCTGGTCGCGGGCAGCGTGGTGGCGATAGCCGGAGTCGCCTGTCTTCTTTGGCCGACGGACTCCGGGCACCGCCACGCAGTCTCGGCCGGAGTAGGAGAGTCGCGAGCCATGTCCGTCGCCTTCCGCGTCGAGCCAACGAGCATGAACCTGGTCGGAAAATGGTAGCGATACGGGCGCGCGATCGCCGCTTTGGAATCACGCGCGGTCGAGCGACCCTCGTCGCAGCGGGCGCGATGGCCGCAACCTCTGGGTGTTCGCTCGGCCTCGACCGGTCGCTTCTCGTCAGAGAGGCCGGTGCCGAGGCGCCGTCGAGCCGCCTCGATGCGCTCGCCGATCTCCCGGCCGACGCGTCATTCGCAGGCGCCTCCGACGGCCCCCGCACCGGTCCTTCACCCGACGACGCGAGCCAAAGCGTGGACTCCGAGGACGCCGTCGCCGCAGCCTTCCCCGAAGCCGGCGGAGCCCTGGCCGACGGCGCGGTGCCCGACGGAGGCGGCGCGCCCGACGGCGGCAGCTCCGTAGTGTGCGCGAAGGACAGCGATTGTCCGCAAGATTTTGCTCATTGCCGCGCGACTGCGTGCGACGCTGGCGGGCATTGCACGATCGCGGCGCCGTACCGGTTCGTCGCGTCCCATTTTACCGTAGGTGCGGGAGCCGTGGCCCGCCCAAGTCTTTCGCGGCCCGCCTACGCGGAAAGCGTGGCCGCCGCTTACCCCTATCTTTTCGTCGTCACGACCGCTGGGGTGCGCGCCTTCGACGTCACCAGCCCCATCAGCGTTGCACCGCGGCAAGTGCCGATCACGCTTCTTCCGCCGGGGATCGTCGCGACCGTGGCCGTTGGGCCGCTCGTGTATTTCGTCAGCGATGTGAGCGGGCCTCCGAATGGAGCTTACCAGGCAGTTGCCTGGGTCGATGTGACCGCGATGGCTGGCGCGACGTCGCTCCAAGCGCACGCCGCACCTCAACTGTCGGTGATTCCGATGGCACCCCAGGTGCCAACGAACATCACTTCGTTGTTCAACGTCCTGCCAGCGTGGCCGAGTGGTCTTTTCCTCGTCTATTTTTCGAACGACGAGGCCACTTATTACCCGACTGCCTCGACGGCTACTCCCAACCCGAGCGACACGCTCGTGCCCTTTTGGAACCAGGCGCTCGTGACGGGAGCCGACCTGGCCGTGGCGAGCGGCTCGCGCCTCGTCGCGTACACTTACGACAGCGTGCAGCCCAAGCTCGCGTTGGTCTCGAGGGCAGGGACGTCCGCCGCGACCGTCAGCCCCCAAACGACTGCGCCCACCCCCTCTGCCCGACAGGCTGCCTTTGCAAGCAATGCGGGCGGAGCCGTCATTTGGACGAGCGCCCCGGTGACCCCGGACGCCCTTGGGCTCACCGCCGCCCGGCTGACGCGCTTGCTCTCAGATGGCTCGGCGTCTGCCTTCACGGCGTCGGGAGCGCCAAATACTTTCGTGGACTTGGAGCACTACGCCAGCGTTTCTTCGACCACGGCGGTCGTCGCTCCGCCAGTCTGGATCGACGCGACACTGGCTCTCGGTCTGGCCGCCGATCATGCGAATTTGCAGGATACCGCGGTGCACGTGGTCAAATCCGACGTGAGCGTGTCTCTCGTTCCTGGTCTTCGCCTCGCTGCCTCTCGATCCTTCGAGCGCAGGTACGGCGGCATCGAGCGGCTTCGGTTATGCGATGGGCGCCCGAAACGGTTTATGGAGCGTCTACGTGCTGGCCCCCATGTGCCCTTGACGGTGCCGAGGGTCCCAGGCGACGGCCCGATCTTCGCTGGTGGGGAGTCCATCCAATCGGGGCATCGCCCGGGTACGGGTCGGGCTCGTTTCTGGTGACCGAGGCTAACCCCTCGAACAACGCATTTGCGGCGTACAGCCTCTACGATGAGACGGAGAGGGCACAGGCACGCACCCCTGACCAGTTTGCACCTGCCCGGACGGGCAGGGAGCTCGGTCACCGCCCAGTGTCCCGTAGTAGATCGTCGACTCCGTCTTCCAGGTGCCCGCGCCGGCGTCCGTCTCCGGGGTGACTCCGGCGGCGTCCTGAACGACCGAACCGCCGTCCCCAGGAATGGTGAGAGGGCTGCTCGCGGAGACATCGGCCGAAGGATCCCCGCCGCTGCACCCGGCGAGAAGGAAGGAAGGAACCCATAGGGAGGCGAACAGCGATGTATTGCGGATCATTTTTTGGTTTTCTCTTTCGTCTTGATGGCGGACGAGGTTTTTTTCAATCGAACCTCGCTGTCGATCGATGTTCGTGCATTGCACACACCGAGCCTGCGGCCCTGGCTCACCGAATTACCTGAATTCGGCACGTTGGAAGCGGGCGGGCGGATGCACGTAAACCACCGGTTGCAGGCGTCGGTTGCGCGCAGCTCGCCGTTGGTTACCGACTTGACGAATAAACGAATGCCGACTCGCCGCGGTACGAGAGCGCACGCGCGGCGCGTACCTGCAACGCCAGCCATCGAGGCGACCGGCGCGCGCAGGGCTCTCCTCGACGGTCTCGTCGGCGGCGACGCGAAGCAGCTCGCAAGGCTTGCCATCGCGGCTGGCGCCGTGCCAGAGCGCGCCGTCGACGTAAGAATGCGCGTTCTCGGCCGACTTGACGTGTGCCTCTCCAAAGAACGCCTGGCGCTCGCCGAGCCTGCCCGACCAAAAGACGCGGCTCGAGTCGGACAATCGTCGTATAAACCGGCGGCACGGAGCCGATGAAATGAAGAGCGTACGCCTCAGCCTTCCGACGGTCGTCGTCCTAGTTGCCGTCGTCGGAGCCGGCGCGTTCGCAGCCGGTCAGTCGACGTCGACCGATTCGGTCTCGCCCCTTGCGGCGCCGCGGGTGCCGTCGCGCGAGACCGCCGACGAGAGCGAGCGGGCGAGCGAGGACGACAATGCTCTTCCTCCCGGCCATCCGCCGACGAGCGGAGTCGGTTCGGAGGGAACACTGCCCATCGGGCACCCGCCGGTCGATTCGATGGATCAAGCGCGGGCGCAAATGCAGATGGCCGTCACCGACACCGCGGGCAGGGGGCAGAGCCCTCTCGAATGGAAGCTGCCGGCGCGATGGGAACCCGTCCCCAATGCGAGCCCGTTCCGCCTCGCCACGTGCCGCGTTCCGCGGGCGCCGGGCGACGATGCCGACGGCGAGCTGTCGGTCACTCAGGCGGGGGGCTCGGTCGAGGCGAACGCCGACCGCTGGATCGCGCAGTTCGACGCCGCAGGGCAGAAGAGCGCCAAGCGCAGCACGCGGAGGGTCGGCGGGCTCGACGTCACCGTCGTCGAGGTGCAGGGCACGTACTCAGGCGGCATGAAGGACGCGTCGGGCGGCGCGGGGTGGGCCCTGCTCGGCGCGATAGCGTCGACCCCTGGATCGCCTCATTTTTTCAAGCTGACGGGGCCCGCGAAGACCGTCTTGGCAGCGCGCCGCGAGTTCGATCAGATGGTGTCTAGCCTCGTGCAGCGCTGAGACGAGACCGTAGAGGAGACCGCGCGAATGCGCTCACTCGGGCGCTCCGTCCGGCGAGAGCCGCCTTCGAACGTGCACCACTTTCTCGCGAAGCTCTTCGAACTCCGATTGCAGTCGCAGCAGCTCCTCGTCGCTCATCGTCTCCAGCGCGAGCAGTGAATTGCGGGCGGCCTTGTTCGCCCGAATCAATTCGTCGAGCTTCAAGTGCATCGCGTGCGCGTCGCGATTCTGCGTGTTCTGAATGAGAAACACCATGAGGAACGTCACGATGGTCGTCCCGGTGTTGATGACCAGCTGCCACGTGTCCGAAAAGTGAAATAGCGGACCCGTCGCTGCCCACGAGACGACGACGAATGACGCGAAAAGGAAGGCTTGGGAGCGACCGACCATCTCTGCCGTCCGGTGGGAGAAGTGTCGGAACCAGCTGTTCATCCTTAAGGTTCTAGCCCAACACGTCGTCCCGTCTTCGAACGCTTTACGCATCGTCGGGCGGTGCGACCGCTCCGCCCACGTCCATCGGCCTCGGCGCCTTCCAGACGGGCCGATACATGATGGCGATCCGGGGCCCGGCCGAGGCGACTTTCGGAACGCAATGCCGGTGAGTTCGCTGGCAGGTCCCTCCCATGACCAAGAGATCCCCCCACCCGAGAGAGAGGGCAAACGATCTTCCGCCCGCCGTTGGCTTCACGAGAAACCGGCGCGGCGTGCCGATGGACACGGTAGCCACGAGCGCTTCCGGCAAGTCTCGCGCGACCGTATCACCGTGCCATGCGACACTATCGTGACCATCGCGGTAGAGCGCCAAGCCGACGCGTTCGAATTCTTCGCCGTAACGCGCGCTGAGCGCTTGTCGCATTCGCTCGATCGGCCCGCCGCGCGCGCCGCCCGGCGGCAGCGAGGAACATTGGCGCGGAACGCGGACCGTACGGTCGTACATCGTCCGCTCTTCGGAACGCCATGCCGTTCGGCGCAGCACGTCTTCGAAGAGCTGCGCGTGGCCGCTCAGCCAGCCGGGGGCGACGTCCAACCATGCTCCGTCGCGTAGCTCGATCCGCTGCATCGTCGCGAAGTCTGCGTCGAGCTCGGGCGGGCCGCGGCCGAACAGGCTGGCCTGAGTCGCCATCGACACGGTTCGCATCGTAGCGCTCGCCCGCGCGCGCGCAGGTCAGCCGCTGGGGTCCCTTCAAGGCGAGCGATCATCGTCGGTTGTCCCCCCCTTGGGCGGCCTCTTTTTCTCCGCCGTGCTTGTGCGTATGGACGATGCTCATCACGGCGCAACCAAGGAGCGCTCCGGCGAAGGGCGCGGAGAGGTATATCCACAAGTTGGCAAGCTCACCGGAGAGCACCGCCGGCGCGAGCGAGCGTGCGGGGTTCATCGAGGCGCCGCTCATCGGCCGAGCAAAGAGAGCGCACATGGCTACGGTCGCGCCCGAGGCGATGGCCGCGTTCGGACCGATGCTTCGATGGCGCGTTGCGGTTCCTAGAACGATCGAAACGAGAATGCACGTCAGCAGCACCTCGAAAGCAAGGCCGCGCCAAGGGCCGTAGCGTGGGAGCGTGGCCCCGAGGTGGTCGACGTCTCCGAGAAGCCCCTTCAGAAGACCTGCCGCGACGAAGGCGCCGCACAATTGGGCGGCCCAGTAGAGAGGCACTCGCTGCCAGGGAAAGACTCGACGGACCGCAAATGCGAACGTCACCGCAGGATTGAAGTGTGCGCCCGACGTGTTGCCCATGGCGTAGATCATGGCCATGATGAGGAGTCCCATCGCGCCTGCGCGCGCAGGCGGCGTGACCTCGTCCGGCGCGAGCTTTCCGATCATGGCGCCGCCGCAGTCGACGGTGACGAGTAAAAATGTTCCGAGGGCCTCGGTGAAGAGACGGCGCGACAGCAGCCTCATCGATCCGGTACGCGCGTCGGCGTGCTCGTCGGGGGGCACGTTCTCGTTGGCAGTGTCAGGCATGGTGGCTAGGCCTAAGAAACAGCGGCAAGAGCAAGCGGCGAGCCACTTGCATTGTGCAGTCGCCGCCGATCGGATAGGAATTTTTTTACACCGGCGCCCGTGAGTGGGCCTCTCCGGAAGGGCGACGGCGACGCGGCAATTTGCGACAGCGCCGCGAGTGGCGCGCACACTCCCAGAAGGGCACGCGCTCAAGGGCCCAAGGACTCTTCGTCCGAGCGCGGCAGGCGCTGACGGAACCGGCGTCGCTCGGCCATGACCTACGGAAAGGGGGCGTCACGTGCCGAACCGAGCCTTTCTGCGTGTGGCTGTCTCCGTCATCCTGGCGTGCTTCTTCGCGGCGACGGCTTGCGGCCGCACCGGCGTCGATGACGGCGCCGGTGGCCCAGACGCTGGACCGGGGCCAAACGCCGACGGGGGCGCGCCCGCCAGCTGCAGCGCGAGCACCTGCCCGCTCGGGTGCTGCGACGCAAACGGATTCTGCGAGCCGGGAGTCGCAGCGGCCGCGTGCGGGACGCTCGGCCAGGCGTGCCGGGACTGCTCCGCTGCAGGGTTTGCGTCTTGCGGCGTGTCCTCGCACGCTTGCATGACGAACGCGCGCCGGTGCGACGCGTCCACGTGCAACGGGTGCTGCGCGGGCGACGTCTGTTTCATGGGGAGCGACCCGAACCTATGTGGAGCCGGCGGCGGGGCGTGCCAGCAGTGCGCGAACGCGGGTCTCAGCTGCGCGGGCGGGCAATGCATCGCGCCGCCGCAGTGCGGACCGTCGAATTGCGCGGGCTGCTGCGCGGGGCGGCTGTGCCTGCCGGGCAACGCGTCGACGGCGTGCGGCCGGAACGGAGGGCAGTGCGGAAGCTGCTTCTTCGGCGAGGCGTGCCTCTCGAGCCCGAACGGAGCGGCGGGCGGAACGTGCGGCCGACCGGCGTGCAACCCAGCCACCTGTCCGTCCGGTTGCTGCGATGCGTTCGGCGTGTGCCAGGTGGGCGCTGCCAACACGCAGTGCGGCCGCTCCGGCAACCGCTGCCAGAACTGCGCGCTGCTGGACGAGCAGTGCTCGAACAGGCAGTGCATCTCCGTTCCGGACGCGGGCGTGGCGTGCAATGCGAGGACGTGTCCCTTCGGATGCTGCGACGCGTCCGGCTCGTGCCAGCCGGGGTTCACGGAAACGCTGTGCGGCACTGCGGGCAATGCCTGCCAAAGCTGCGTGTCGCTCGGCGACCAGTGCCTCAATCGCCAATGTTTGTTCGTTCAACCCGTGTGCGACGCGCAAACTTGTCCATTCGGTTGCTGCGATGCGGCTGGGGCTTGCCAAACCGGGCTGGACGCCGCTCGGTGCGGGAACTTCGGCGGTGCTTGCCAAGACTGCTCGCAAGCCGGCGCGCAATGCGCCAACCAGCAATGCGCCTTCGTTCCGGACGCGGGCAGCTGCGACGTGCAGACCTGTCCATTCGGGTGCTGCGATGCGCTCGGCCATTGCCAACCAGGGTCATCGAACGCGGAGTGCGGGTCGAGAGGCTTCTGCCAGAGCTGCCCGGCGATAGGTGACCAGTGTGTCGGGCAGCAATGCGTCCCCGTGGTCGACGCGGGCGCGTGCACCGCGCAGACCTGCCCGTCGGGTTGTTGCGACTCTTCCGGCCAGTGCCAGCAGGGCCTCACATCGGCACAGTGCGGGAGCTTCGGCGCGAACTGCCAGAGCTGCCTGCAGCTCGGCGAACGGTGCTCGGCAAGCCAACAGTGCGTGCCCCCCTCCGTCGACGGAGGGCCTGTCTGCAACGCAGAGACGTGTCCGAACGGGTGTTGCGACGCATCCGGCAGCTGCCGGGGCGGCTTCGACGCCTCGCAGTGCGGCAACTCCGGCAACCTTTGCCTCGATTGCACCAGGCTCGGCGACCAGTGCACGAGCCAAGCCTGCGCCGCGCCGGACGGCGGAGCTCTCTGCGCTCAGAGCTGCACGGGATGTTGCGATGCGAACGGCGCATGCCAGGCAGGCTTCGTCGATACCCAGTGCGGCGAAGTCGGCCACTCGTGCGTGGACTGCACGGCGCTGAGGCCGGCCTCGACTTGCGCGTCGAACGTATTTCCGCGTGTTTGCGCGAGCCAGCAAATGCAGTGTCCTGCACCTTACCCGAGCTGCCCGGTCGGCTTGCAGCAGCGAGCTCCGACGCGACAGAGTGTGTGTTCTCCGAGCGAGCTTCAGAACGCCGGCGCAGCCTGCTCGAACGGCGCGAGCACGACCCCCTGCGGCGCGTTCTTCGGCTTCGAGTCGACGGCGAACCCTGCCTGCGCCGCCTGCCTTCGCCCCTTCGATGTCGACTTTACGGACCCGAGCGGCGTTGGAACGTGCGTCGCGCCCTTCGTCGATGCCGCATGCAACCATAACAGCGCATGCCTCGTCGACTGCATGACCCAGAGCTGCTTCGGCTGCCTCGACGCGGCGTCGGCGTCCCAATGCGAGACGCAGGTCCTATCCGGCACGTGCGCGTCCTACGACCAGGCAGACCAGTGCGTGACGCAAGCGCTTCGTGGAGCGGCGGCGGTATGCAGCCCGGCCACGTACCAAGGGGCCTTCGGCGGGTGGTCGCAGGCGGTGGGCGCGACGTACTGCGCGCCGTGAGGGGCGAGTTGGGCGCGCACCTTAACGCTATCCACTGACGACTACCGGCTGCGCGCGGGCCTTGGCTACGCGTCAGTCGCGCGGCGCTGCCTGCGCCTTCTGCGCGGGGGTACGACAGCAGCGGGGTCGCCTTCACGCCGGTCGACTGGCTCCGATCGTCCACCTGGGCCCGGAATGTCGGGCGAATCGATGGGTGGTGGCGGGCCGCCGTAGACCGGTATGGGCAGAGGACGGGGGCTGCTCGCCTCGGTGCCCCCGTCCGGCGCTGCGCCGCCTTCCTTCGACGTCGTATCGTTCGAGCCGCCCTCTGGCGCGAGCGTCGGCCCCGGCTCGAGCGTTGGACGAGCGTCGTCGCCCGCGTCGGCGTCCAGCGGAGGAACCGGCCCGCCGTAAACGGGCGTAGACGACGCTGCGCACCCCGTGACCGAAAGAACGACGCCGACCGCGCTTGCTGCAACGAGCGCGGCGCGCGACAGGCGCGCCATCGACGCGTTCGTTCCCGAAGCCCCGCCGGTCACGCGCGTCGCGCACGCGAGCCCTTCGCCGCAGAAGGGACACGCGCAATCACCCTGCTTGACGTGCCTGGCGCACTTCGCGCAGGGAAGCCATACCGTGCTCATGGAGCGCTCCTTGCCTCATCCTCGAGCCACGGCTCCTCGACGATGTCAAAGCGCCCGAAGTCGAACGGAAGCCCTGCGGGTTGCCTCGTCCGCACGAGCCGCTCGCGCCGGCCTTCGCGGGCAAGCTCGATCGCACGATGATGGCAGAAGGGGTTATTGCCCGTACGACCAAAAAGCACGTGCGTCGTCCAAGAGCAGCCCGCAAGGCAGGTCTCGGCATAATAGCAGTCCTTGCACCTCCCCCAGAGGTCGTCGGTCGTACGCGTGCGCGTGAACCGCAGCGGCGCGGCACGCTCCCAAATGTCACGGACCGAGTGTTCGCGAACATTGCCTCCGACGTAGTCGGCCGAGGGCAACGAGGGGCAACCCTTGACGTCGCCATTGGCCTCGAGGCCGATCGTCATGCGCCCTGCGCCGCAAGACCCCATGTGCCGATGAGGCATGAGCGAACGCAGCACGCTCTCGTGCGGGCCGAAATAGCCGATGTTGTTTCCGGGCCATAGGCGAATGTTTTCGGCGTCGGCGCGCAGCTTGAGACGCGCGAGGCGCGGCATCAGATCGAGCATCTGGTAAGGCTCGAGGAGGAGCTCCGTTTCGTCGGCCGCGCGACCCATGGCGACTGTCAGCTGCAGCTGCCAGGCGTGGATACGCTCCGCAGCGAGAAGGTCGTAGACGGACTCGAGATCGCCCAGGCTCCGACGGTTTATTTGGGTATTCGCGGCGACGGGCATTCCGACGTCACGGAGGTTTGCCATGGCCTCCATCGCCGCGTCGAAGCTCCCGCGGACGCCGCGGAGCGCGTCGTGCGTGTCGCGGACGCCGTCGATCGAGACAGACACGCTCTGCACGCCGGCTTGCCTCGCGGCCCGCGCCCGCTCGAGCGTGAGGCCGCGCCCCCCGGTCGTTATCGTGCATTGCATGCCGTGGGAGCGGACCGCGCGGGCGATCTCCGTCCAGTCGTCGCGCAAGTAGGCCTCGCCGCCGATCAGCGTTACCTCTTTGACGCCGAGCTCGGCCAACTCCCGGACGAGATCGAGCGCCTCGCGCGTGTCGAGCTCCCCGGCGCGCGCCCGCCCTGCGCGGGAGCCACAATGACGGCACGCGAGGTCACAGCGGAGCGTGATTTCCCATACCGCGTAGACGGGCCGACAAGCATCCACGTCGCGGACGTCGTCGGCGAGCGGAAGGCGCCGTTGCCGAGGGGCCGCATCGAGGAGGGCCAACGAGCGAACCGGCGGCGACGGGAGACGGGGCGGGCGCGTCATGGCGAGCGGAAGAGTGTTTACCCTCATGTCCCCACGACGAGCGCTCCGTCGCGAAATCAGCCGCGTGACTCCGGGCAAAACGCTGGGCGCATCCACGTGTAGAGGTCACGGTACTTGGCGAGGCGGCGGTCATAGTGCTCTCGAAGCGCGTCGTCCGGCCCGATGCGGCTCACCACGCGCGGCGCCGTGCACACCCCTTCGGCCGGCTCTCCTGCCAAGGCGAGCCGCGCCAGGCGGGCGGCCCCGAAGGCCGGACCAAGCTCGGCGTGCTCGCGCAAGAGAAGCGTCTCGCCGAGGACGCTGGCAAGGAGGCGGAGCCAGAGGGCGCTGCGCGACCCACCCCCAATGACGGTGATCTCATGGGGGATGCCCCCGGCTTGCCGCAGGGCGCGCAAACCGTCGGCGAATCCGAAGGCCACCCCCTCGAGCACAGCCCTCGTGAGATTGGCGCGGGTCGTGTCGTGCGTGAGCCCGAAGAAGAGCCCTTGGGCGCGAGGCTCGTTGTGCGGCGTGCGTTCACCCGACAGGTACGGCAAAAAGACGACGGGGCTCGGCCGAGCGGGCGCGGCCTCGACCTCGGCGAGCAGCGCGGCCTCGCTCGCCGCGCCACTGACCGATACGAACCACGAGAGAGAGCTCGCGGCGCTCAGCATCACCGACATCTGATGCCAGGTCGAAGGCAGGGCATGGCAGAACGCATGCACGCCCTGCCCCGCGTTCGGCGCGAAGCGCTCGGTGACCAGAAAAACGACGCCCGACGTGCCAATCGAAAGGAGCGCCTGACCGGGGCGGATCACGCCCACGCCGACCGCACCCGCGGCGTTGTCTCCGGCTCCGCCGGCGACGACGGGCGGTCTCGAAAGACCCCACGCGGCCGCCAAGTCGTGGCGCAACGTACCCGTCGGCTGGGACCCCTCGAAGACGAGCGGCATCTTCGCGGTGGCAAGGCGGCAGGCGGCGAGCATCTCTTCGGACCAGCGCCTGCGGCCGACGTCCAGCCAGAGCGTGCCGGACGCATCGGACGCGTCGGTGGCGAGGTCCCCCGACAGCTGCAGCCGCAGCCAGTCTTTCGGCAGAAGAACGTGCGCCGTCCGAGCGAACACGTCCGGCTCGTGCTGCGCCACCCACAACAGCTTGGGCGCCGTGAAGCCCGGCATCGCCGCGTTGCCCGTGATTTCACGCGTGCGCGGCTCGCGCGCCTCGAGCTCGTCGCACTCGGCCTGGCTGCGACCGTCGTTCCACAAGATCGCCGGGCGAAGCACGCGGTCGTTCGCGTCGAGGAGCGTCGCTCCGTGCATTTGCCCGCTGAGGCCGATGGCACGCAATCCGGAGAACGGCTTGCTTGCCAATTCGCGCAACCGAGCGACGGCCTCGAGCGTCGCGCTCCACCAATCGGCCGGTGATTGCTCCGACCAAAGCAGCTGGGGGCGGTCGATGGGAATCGGCGCGGACGCTTCGGCGACGACGCGCTGCTCGTCGTCGACGAGGAGCGTCTTGACGCTGGACGTGCCGAGATCGATTCCCAAATACACGCGCCGCTCTTCGTTCTTCGTTCAGCGGGGAGTGGGCTAGACCAGGTAGCGGCTGACCCAATTTTCGAGCATCTCTTGACGGCCCGAGCGCGGCTGCGGGTCGAGCTTCTGCGACAGGACGCGCTCGGAGAGCTGCGCAAGGGACACCTTGCCGCCGAGAATTTCCTGTCCGAGAGGTTGCGACCAGCCGGAATACCGCTCGTCGACGAAAGCTTGGAGCTTCCCGTCCTCGAGCATGCGATCGGCGATGAGCAACGCACGCGCAAGGACGTCGATGCCGCCGACATGAGCGTGGAAGAGGTCTTCCAGGTCGATGCTCTGACGGCGCAGCTTGGCGTCGAAGTTGAACCCTCCGGACTCGAAGCCGCCGGCTTGTAGAATGCGCCGCAGGACGAGCGCGAGCTCGACGGGGTCGTTCGGGAACTGATCGGTGTCCCAGCCGAGCAGGCCGTCGCCCCGATTGATGTCGACGCTCCCGAAGACGCCGTTCGCGATGGCGTACGCTATCTCGTGCTCGAAGGTGTGCCCGGCGAGCGTCGCGTGGTTGGCCTCGATGTTCAGCTTGAAGTCGTCCCGACTGAGACCGTAGCGCTGCAAGAATGCGAAGACGTGCGCGGTGTCGAAGTCGTATTGATGCTTGGTAGGCTCCATGGGCTTCGGCTCGATGAGCAGCGGCCCCTTGAACCCGATCTTGTGCTTGTGCTCGGCGACGAGCGCCATGAACCGACCGAGCTGGTCGAGCTCGCGCTTCAAGTCGGTATTGAGCAGCGTTTCGTAGCCTTCGCGTCCGCCCCAAAGAACGTAGTTTTCCCCGCCGAGTCGGTGCGTCGTTTCGAGCGCCTTCTTCACTTGCGCCGCGGCATGAGCAAACACCTGCGGGTCCGGGTTCGTCGCGGCTCCTGCCATGTAGCGAGGATGACCAAACAGGTTGGCCGTGCCCCAGAGCAGCTTGACGCCCGTTCGCTGCATGTGATCCGCGACGACGTCGACGATTCGGTCCAGGACGTCGTTGCTCTCCGAAAGGCTCGCAGCCTCGGGGGCCACGTCGCGATCATGGAAGCAAAAGTAGCGGACCCCGAGCTTCTCGAAGAGCTCGAAAGCCGCCGCCGCTTTCGCGCGCGCCGCTTCGACGCCGTCGCCCCCTCGGTGCCAGGGGCGATTGAACGTGCCCGCACCGAACACGTCCGAACCATCTCCGCAGAACGTATGCCAATAGCAAATGGCCAGGCGAAGGTGGTCCTCCATGCGCTTGCCGCGAACGACTCGGTCCTTGTCGTAGTAGCGGTAGCCGAAGGTCCCTGGGACGTCGCGACCGGCCGGACCGAGATAGCGAACGGGCTCGATGGCGGAGAATGCGCGGTCGGCCATGTTGCAGCAGGTCACTTTAACAGGGGAAGAGAGGAGGGCGCAAGCCGGCCTCCTCGCCCCAGGTCAGCGCGAGCGCGCTTACGCGGTCACTGACACAGGAACGCCTCCGGCGCGCCAGCTCTTCTCGATCGCCTCGCAGGCAGCGACGTTTCGTACGCCGTCTTCCGCCGGCCACGCCGGAAGCGTGGGGTCGAGCACGAGGGACGCGAAGTGCTCGACTTGATGGAGGTGCTGGTTTGCCCCCGACACGTCGACGCGGCGCCCGTCGCCAAGCCAGTCGCGCCGCAGGAGGACGTGCGTCGGCTCCCAGGCCGGCAAGAACGGACGAGCCACCTCGAGGGTCCCGTCGTCGCCGTGGAGGACGAGCGAGTGAGCGCGCCGCGCCCGCAGCGAGCCGGTCACCGAAGCCAGCACTCCCCCCGTCAGCTCCATCGATGCCTGGGTCGACGCGTCGACGCCTTGCGGGGACCGCGCATCGGCCATTGCGCTGACGCGGAGAGGCTCGAGCCGGGTCACGTAACGAGCAGCGTTCACGCAATAGCAAGTGAGGTCCCACAGGGCGCCCCCGCCCAGCTTGGCCGACCACCGGTGATCGTTCGAGTCGTCGCACCGACTCGAGAAGGCGGCGCGGACGAGGCGCGGCGCGCCGATCGCGCCCTCGTCGAGCAGCTGGCGCACGACGGACCACTGCGGATGATGCCGGTACATGAACGCCTCGACGAGCCGTAGACCTCGCGCCGCGAAGGCCGCCGCCATGCGACGCGCGGAGGCGAGCGTCATCGTGAGGCTCTTTTCGCAGAGCACGTGTTTGCCCGCTTGCGCGCAACGGAGCGCCCAGTCTTCGTGCAGGCCATTCGGAAGGCCAATGTAAATGGCATCGACTTCGCGGTCGGCGAGCAGCGCCTCGTAGGGGGCATAGGCACGAGCCGCGCCGAGCTCCTGCGCCTTTGCCGACGCGATGTGCCGATCGCGCGAAGCAATGGCGACGAGACGGCCGTTGGCCGACCACCGGATCGCGGGGGCGACGGCGTCCGTCGCGATTCGACCGCATCCGATGATGCCCCAACCGATCGTCTTCATGGCCGCATTTCTAACATGCGGCGCTCGAGCGCGGCCAGGCGGCCTTCCACACGGTCGCGCTCCCTTCGGCGGTGTTTCTCGATGCGCGCCCTTCTAGGGGCGTGTCGCGACGTCGACTCCGCTCCCCACGCCGGCCTGAACGGCTCCCGCCCGGCGCGTTCGCCTCGCTTCTTGGACGATGTGCGCGACCTGGTCGAGGATCACCGCGACCAGGATGACGGAGCCGATGATGACGAACGTCCAATTCGAGTCGAGGCGCCAGATGCGCGGGACGCCGCTTTCGTCGCGGTAACGGAGCTGGAACATGTTGATGCCGTTGTCGATGACTCGCATGATCGCCGAGCCAATGACGATGCCGAGCACCGTCCCCTCGCCTCCGCGGAGCGAGCAGCCCCCCAGCACCGCGGCCGCTATCGCGTAGAGCTCGTACGCAATTCCCACTTGCTGGGACATCTGACCGATGTAGGCGGCATAGCAAACGCCGGCCACACCGCCCAACCCGGCCGAGATCACGTAAGTGAGCGTTTCTACTTTTTTCACGTCGATGCCCGAGTATTCGGCCGCGTCGCGATTGCCGCCGATGGCATAGACGTAGCGGCCGAAGACGGTGAAGTGGAGAGCGTAGGTGGCGACGCCGACGACGAGCAGAAAGAGGACGAGCGGATAGGGGACGAGGGGGTCGCCGTGAATGGGCAAGAGGCCTTCGTTCGCGAGCCGGAGGAGCGGCGAGCCTCCGAGGCTCAACGTGCCCCCTTGCACAACGGTTTGCGATACACCGCGAACAAGGAGCATTCCGCCGAGGGTGACGATGAAGGGCTGGAGCTTCAACCTCGTGATGAGCAGACCTTGTCCCAGCCCGATGAGCAGCGCCGCTCCGAGCGCCACTAGGATGCCCATCCACAGCGGGTGGGCCATTCCGCCGGCTTGGGTCCCGGAGATTTTCGCGATCAAGACTCCCGTCAGGCCGATGACGGACCCGACGGACAGATCGATTCCGCCGGTGATGATGACGAAGCCGATGCCCGTCGCGTAGATGCCGAGCATCGAAATCTGCCTGGCCGTGTTGATCGCGTTCGACGGCCCCAGAAAATCGGGGTTCGAGATCCACAACGCGAGGCACATCAGCACCAGCGCGACGGACATTCCGATTTCGCGTCTCATGCCGCTACGTTTCCTTCGGTTCGGCCGGTCATGAGCGTCGCAATGCGCTGCGGGGTCAGTCCCTCCCGCACGAGCGCTCCCTTGATGCGCCTTTCGTGCAAGACGACGACGCGATCGCTCATTCCGATGATTTCTTCCATGTCGGAGCTGACCATCAGAATGGTGATCCCCTCCGCCGCGAGCGCCGCCATGTGCCTGTAGATTTCGGCCTTCGCGCCGACGTCGATGCCGCGGGTGGGCTCGTCGAGAATGAGAACGCGCGGGCTCATCGCCAGCCACTTGCCGAGCACGACCTTCTGCTGGTTGCCTCCAGACAGGTTGACGACCTTCTGACGAATGCTCGGTGTCTTCGTACGGAGGCGCGCGACCTCGGTCTCGGCCACGATTCGCTCCCTCGATCGATCGAGAAACCCCCACCGGCTGTACGTCGCGACGTTGGGGAGTGACGTGTTCTCTGCGACGGACATCGGGAGGACGAGCCCGTGCCGTTTGCGGTCTTCGGGGGCCAAGTACACCCCCCTTTCGATGGCGTCACGTGCAGTGCGCGGCGAGAAGGCTTGCCCGTCCAGCGTCATCGTTCCGGACACCGCCGGCGTGACACCGAAGAGCGTCTGCATCAGCTCGGTGCGCCCGGAGCCGACGAGCCCGGCAAAACCGAGAATTTCCCCGCGTAACGCCGTGAAGCTGACCGCCTCGGGCGCCCCCGGGACGACCACGTTCGTGACGACCAACACCGGATCCCGCGATCCGTGAGGCTCCTTGACCGGAAAATAGTGGTGCGAGAGCTCGCGGCCGACCATCATCGCCACGATCTTGTCTTGGGTCGCCTCGGCCCGACCGAGGTCGCCCACGTACCGCCCGTCGCGAAGCACCGTTATGCGGTCGGCGAGGTCGAGGACCTCTTCCATGCGATGCGAAATGTAGATGATGCCGATCCCTTCGGAGCGAAGCTGGCGGATAATCTTGAAGAGCTGCTCGGACTCGCCTGACGTCAGAGACGACGTCGGCTCGTCCATGACGATGATGCGCGCCCGATGCGACAGCGCCTTCGCGATCTCGACCATTTGCATTTGACCGGCCGTCAACGTCGACACGGGCGTTCTTGGCGGGAGGGCCAAGCCGACTCGCGCCATGAGTCCCGCGGCGCGCCTGCTCATGTCCGCGCGGTGCATCGGCAAAAACAAGGAGTCTCCGGCTGGCCGCTCGCCGCCTAGAAAAATGTTGGCGGCGATGTCGAGGTTGGGCGCGAGCATCAGCTCTTGGTGAATGAGAGCGATGCCCTGGCCCTTGGCTTCGGGGACGCCCGAGAGCACCACCGGCTTGCCCTCGATGGCTATCTCGCCCTCATCCGGGAGGTAAGCCCCTCCGAGGATCTTCATCAGCGTGCTTTTGCCCGCGCCATTCTCGCCCATGAGGGCCAGCACCTCGCCTGCCTCGAGCGCGAGCGACACGTCCTCGAGCGCGATGACACCGGGAAAACGCTTGGTGATGCCCCGCATCGCGAGGAGGCCCGGCGCGGGCGAGCTGGAGCTCATCGGCGCTCAGCCATCTTGCAAAAAACGACGCGGGTCGGCCCGGTCGGACATCGATCGTGCCGGGGTCACTTTCGCATCTCGTCCAATTGCTTCTTGAACGCCTCGACGTTCGCCTTGGTGATGACCTCGACCCCCGTGTCGATGACTCCACCGGCCGGCAGCGCGGCTTTGGCCGCTTCGCCCTTCGTCGCTAGCTCGTGAATCCACTTGCTGGACAGGTAGCCAAACTGGAAAGGCTTCTGCACGACGGTCACCTGAATCGTGTCGTTGGCGATCCCCTTGAGCGTCCCGTCCTCCTCGTCGAACGCGACGGCCACGATCTTGCCCTTTTTGCCGAGCGCCTCGACCGCCGACGCAATGGCCGGGCCGTTGTACGAGTAGAGCCCCGCGACGACGCTCAAGTCGCTGTGCGCATTGATGATGTCTTCGACGTTCGAGCGAGCCTTTGCTCGGTCCGTGTTGTCTTCGCGCTTGTCGACGACCTCGAGCTTGTGTCCCGCCGTCCCGTCTTGAATGCCCTTCAGCCGCTGGGCCGCGTTGTCGGCCGCCAAGCTTCCGACGAAAACCGCCATCTTTCCGCCGTTCGGCAGCAGCTTGACGATCTCTCCGCCGAGCACTTTCCCCGCTTCGTAGTTGTTGGTTCCGATGTAGACGAGTCGGTGGGACTTTGGCGCGTCCGAGTCGAACGTGATGAGCTTCGTCTTTTCGGCGACCTTGTCGAGCACTGGAATCTGATCGTTCGGCGCAATCACGCTGACGGCAATACCGTCGTAGCCCTGGCTCGCGAGGTTCTCGAGGATTTGGTTCTGCTCCTCGGTCGTTCCGTTGGAGGGCATCTTGATGTCGACCTGGACCTTCGCCTCCTGTTCGTATTTGTGTACGCCGGCCGCAGCGATCTTCCAGAACTCGCTCGCGTTGTTGGTGACGAACGCCAGCTTCACGACCTTCGACGTGCTGCCGCCGCTGGCGCCGCCCCCACGGTCGCAGCCGGCGCCCGCCAACGACAAGCAAGCGAGCACGGCACCGAGCCCCCGAGCCCATTTCCCAGTTTCGATGGTCTTCACCGCAGTCTCCTTTGTCCTTTAGAACCCTTACTCGGTCGCAAAGCGATGGATCATGACGTGCTTGTACGTTTGACCCGGCCTCAAGACGACTTCGTCTTTCCACGCAGGCACGTTGATCGAATTGGGAAATTTTTGCGTCTCCAGGCAGAACGCGTCGTATTGCCGGTACCGGTGTCCTTTGCCTTCGGTCGTCCCGTCGAGGAAGGTTCCTACGTAGAATTGCACTCCAGGCTGATTGGCCTCGACGGTCATCGTCCGCCCGGACTTGGGGTCCCTCACCTTGGCGACGGGCCGGAGGCGATCGGGATCGCCGTTGACGACGAAGTCGTGATCATAACCGACGGGGTTGCCGGTCACGACGACGGACCTCAAGTCCTTGCCGATTGGCTTCGGTGTCGTGAAGTCGAACGGGGTGCCCTTGACTGGCTCGACCGCCCCGTTGGGGACGATGGGGTCGCCCGGGGTGTATTTGTCGGCGAAGAGCTCGAGCTCCTGATCCGCGACGGACCCCGAGTCGTAACCGGCCAGATTCCAGTAGGTGTGATGCGCCATACTCACGATGGTCGTCCTGTCGGTCGTGGCTTGCATGTCGACTTTGAGCTCGCCGGCGTTCGTGAGCGCATAAATCACGGTGGCCGTCACCGTTCCCGGATAGCCTTCTTCCCCGTCCTTCGACACGTAAGTGAGCTTGATCGCAGGGCCCTCCGGGGTGTCGGTCGGCTCGGCGTCCCAGACGACCTTGTCCCATCCCTTTTTTCCGCCGTGGAGATGATTGGGGGGATTGTTGATGGCGAGCTTGTACGATTTTCCTTCGAGCTGGAATTGGCCGTCCTTGATTCGATTGGCGACACGCCCGACGGTCGCGCCGAAGTACGTAGTGCTCTTGACGTAGCCGTCGAGGTTGTCATACCCAGCCACGATGTCGCCGAGCCTGCCGCCTTTGTCCGGGACGTGAAGCTCCGTGACGGTGGCTCCGTAGCTCGTGACCTTCAGGACGAGGCCCTTCGCGTTCGTCAGCGTGAACAGGCTGACCTCCTTGCCGTCCGCCTTCCCGAAAGCGCTCTTCATGATCGTGCCTGTTCTCGGCGCCCTGGCGCCGGCTGGAGCCGAGGCCAGTGGCGCGGCGCTCTCGCGGGAGGGCGCACCGACTTGCGCGTTCCGCACGGACGGATCCGCGGCGGCGCGTCGGTGCTCGGCGCAGGCGCCGAGGGCTGCTGCGAAGAGGATCACGCCTAAAGTGGCCCCGGAACTGTTTGCGCTCGTCCTCTTCATCGATTGGCCCGAAGCGGTGCGATCGCGCGGAGGATTGGCTGGCGTGGAAGTGCGGCGCGACGACCCGACTGGGCGGGAGACGTTACACGACGGTGTGGTCCCCGTCTCCACCTTGGCCTGCGGCATCTTGCGGCCCAATCTTGCGGCATGAGACGGGCCGATGCGCGCGCCCGCTCCGGCGATAACGCGGGTCGTCGTAAGGAGTGGCCGATCGGTGTGAAGCGGGGCGCATGGGTAGGACGGCGGTCGGAGCGATTCGAAGACGGCAGCAAGTCGGGCCCCACGGACCGGACCGACCGTCGATCGGGAAGCGCGTCGGCAACATTTAGCGGGGTCTGTCGCCGAGAGGGCGCGTCCTTCAGCGCCAGACGTGGGCTGCGTCGCGGATGGGCGTGTCCGTCAGCGGCAGGAGTCGGCTTCTTTCGCTGATGGGCTTGTCCGTCAGCGGCAGCGGTGCGCTTCTTTCGCCGATGGGCGTGTCCATCAGCGGCAGCGGTGCGCTTCTTTCGCCGATGGGCGTGTCCGTCAGCGGCAGCGGTGCGCTTCTTTCGCTGACGGGCGTGTCCGTCAGCGGCACGAGTCGGCTTCTTTCGCTGACGGGCGTGTCCGTCAGCGGCACGAGTCGGCTTCTTTCGCTGACGGGCGTGTCCGTCAGCGGCACGAGTCGGCTTCTTTCGCTGACGAGCTTGTCCTTCAACGCAAGTGGTGCGCTTCTTTCGCTGAGACGTGCGCCCGTCGCGCTCAGGGATGTCCCCATCGACGACGTTCGTGCGCCCGTCGCGCTCAGGGATGTCCCCATCGACGACGTTCGTGCGCCCGTCGCGCTCAGGGATGTCCCCATCGACGACGTTCGTGCGCCCGTCGCGCTCAGGGACGTCCCCATCGACGACGTTCGTGCGCCCGTCGCGCTCAGGGATGTCCCCATCGACGACGTTCGTGTGCCCGTCGCGCTCAGGGATGTCCCCATCGACGACGTTCGTGCGCCCGTCGCGCTCAGTGATGAGCGATTCATCGACGCACCCGGCGTGATGGGTGGTGATGGCCGTCGATGAATTGCGCCGTTGAACGAGCCCTCGCGGCGTAGCCACGACGTTGCAGGTCACTATGGGGATTTTGAGCATGGTGCGCAAGCCGTAGGACGGAGTTGGGTGATGTCCGCGAGGGGCGCAACGAGGAGAAGCCTGGGCGGCGGGCAGATCTCGGCCAAGGCGGCCCGACGGTCGCGAAAAACGGAGAGCGGCAAAGGTGGGGGTCGGGGTCATGGAAGCGATCACGCGGCGAGGTTTGTTGGGTCACGGCAGCGAGGGACGGAGACGGAATAGACACGTCCCCCACAGCGGGGGCAGACAGCAACGTCGCGCCCAGTGAGCCGAGCGAGCCGTTCGCGCCAGCCGCTCGACGGCAGCGTGCGCAGGGCCATGCCAAGGAGGGTTCGGGCGCGATTGCATCGAGCGGCTAAGGCGGAGGCGTAGAGGCCGACGTGGCGGATTCTTGTGCAGACCGTCGGGCAAGACGTGCTGTACGAAGCGGCCAAGGAAAGCGACGGGCGAGAGCGTCTCGGTAGCTTGGCCTTTGGTGCGAAAGGTCACCGCGCGGTCGGAGACGGCCAGCAAACGGCTATTGGCGATGCCGACGCGATGGGTATAGCGACCCAAGTAGGCGAGCACGTGCTGGCCCTTTTTGAAGGGCGCTTTGGCGTAGACATTCCAGGACAAGCGAGCCACGCGCGCCATCAGCGCGCGGAAGGCCTCGGGGTCGCGAAAGTCGTCGAAGCGTGCAAAAGCGCCGTCGTCGTACGCGCGGCCGAGCGCGGTCATCATCTTGCCGCGAAAGACCTGGCCCAGAGCCTTGACCGACAAGAGAAAGCGCGGCGAGGCGGTCCGCCAACTCGCGCCATCGGCGCTCAATCCGCCGGCGGTGACGAGGGCGTGAACGTGGGGATGAAACTCCAGTTTGCGCGTCCAGGTATGAAGGACCGTCGTGGCTCCGACGGTGGCCTGCAGGCGGCGTTGGCCCACCTCCACCAGCGTGCGCTGCGCCGCCTGCATCAGGGCGTCGAAGACGACGCCGGGCGCCCACGCGGCGAGCGGCCGAAGCTCGGCGGGCAGCGTAAAGACGACGTGGAAGTGCCGTACGTCGAGCATTCGCTGCCGACGCGCTTCGATCCAGGTCTCTTGGGCCAGCGCCTGACACTTGGGACAATGCCGATTGCGGCACGAGTTGTACGACGGGTGCTCGCACCCGCAGGACTCGCAGCGATTGACATGCCCGCCGAGCCGCGCGGTGCGGCACTGCGCGATGTCGGTCAAGACACGCTTTTGGGCGGTGCTCAGGCGTCGAACCCTCTCGAGTCCGACGCGATGGGCGCGCACGATGTCCGCGATGTCAAAGCGCGCTGGGCCCCGGCGGGCCCGGCGCACCCGCCTACCAGCGCTTGTGCGGCAACAGGTCCAGCGGACTGGGGGTCTGGCGCACCAGCTTCTCGGTTACGCGCCCGTAGCGCGCGGTCGACTGCAGACTCGCGTGCCCCAACAGCGCGCCCACCACCCGGACGTCGGTCCCCTGCTCGAGCAGGTGCGTCGCGAAACTGTGACGCAGCACGTGCGGCGTGACGCGTTTTTTGATCCACGCCTGCTTGGCCGCGTCCGCGAGCGCCGCGCGCACCGACTCGGCGCACGCCCGTTTGCCCGTTTTGCCCGACGTGAACAGATAGGGCAGCGGCGGCCGCTCCCGAGCCCAGTACTGACGCAGCCAGGCGTACAGCGTCGGCGATAGCTTCGCTTCTCGCGCTTTATTGCCCTTGCCGTGGCGCACGCGAATCACTCCCCGCGCTCCGTCGATGTCGCTCACTTCGAGCGCCAACGCTTCGGCGATCCGAAGCCCCGCGCCGTACAGCACCATCACGATCGCCTGGTAGCGCGCCACTCGGATCGCGGTCAGCAGAGCGTCGACCTCCTCGAGGCTCAGAATTGTCGGCAGCGGGTGCGCACGCCGGGGGTACGACAGAAACGAGACCACCTCCGGTCGCCCCAACGTCTTGCGATAAAGAAACGAAAGCGCGCCAATCTGGCACCCCAACCATGACGTGCTCTTGCCGCGAACCGTCATCTCTTCCACGTACGTGCGCAACTGCTCGCGCGTCAGCTCCGCTAACGGTCGACCGAACCGATTCGACAGCTGCTCGGCCGTCTTGACGTACATCTTGCACGTGCTCTTCGCGTACTTTGCCAATGCCAGGTCCTGACCCAGCTGCTCGATGCTCTTATCCATGGTCGCCTCCTTCGGCGTCGCCGTCCCTGGCAACGCCGATCCAAGGGAGCCACCAATCGCGCCGCACGTCAGGCCCTGGCGCTTTCTGTCCTCACAGCCGCCGCGAAGCGGCTCTCCCGCTGAGGGGTGCCTCTTTCGGCGCCGCGGAGCCGACGAACGTCACAATTGACGATGTCGCCACGGAAAGTTTCGCGCGCTTCGCCTCCTTGACTGTGGGGGTGTGAACGGTCAAAGTCCCGAGTCTCTTAGAGATTGCCCGCGGCGACTCATGAAGGCCCATCCTTTCGTTGTCGGGGTCGATTTTGGAACGGACTCCGTCCGAGCCGTCGTGGTGGATGCATTGGACGGCGAAGTCGCAGGCAGTTGGGTCGTTCCCTATCGCCGTTGGGCGGACGGTTTGTATTGCGATCCGCTGGCCAACCGGTTTCGCCAGCACCCTCTCGACTACCTCGAGTCGATGGAGGCGGCGATTGTCGGAGCGCTCCGAGAGGCCGGAAACGGGGTCGCCACGAGGGTCGAGGGCCTCGCAGCCGATACGACGGGCTCCACCCCTGTCCTGGCCGACCGGGAGGGCACTGCGCTCTCGCTCTTGCCCGCCTTCCAAGACGATCCGGATGCGATGTTCATCCTTTGGAAGGATCATACGTCGGTAAGCCAGGCAGAACGAATCAGCTCGCTCGCCCGCAGTTGGGAAGTGGATTTCACGCAATACGAGGGCGGCGTCTATTCGTCCGAGTGGTTTTGGGCAAAAGTCCTACGCGTCCTCGAAACGAATCCGGCCGTTACCGAGGCTGCGGTTACGGTGCTCGAGCACTGCGACTGGATACCCGCTGTCCTCACTGGGACCCGGGATCTCGGCCAGATCAGGCGGAGCCGCTGCGCGGCCGGACACAAGGCGATGTGGCACGCCGAGTTTGGCGGTTACCCGTCCGACGAATTCCTCGCCAAGCTCCATCCCCGACTGCCCAAACTCAAAGCGTCCCTCGGCAACGCTACCTGGACTTCGGATGTGCCCTTCGGCACGCTTTCCGATGAGTGGGCGCACAAGCTTGGGATTCCGCGCACGACGGTCGTGGCCGTGGGCGCGTTCGATGCGCACATGGGAGCGGTCGGCGGAGGCATCCAGCCCTACCAGCTGATGAAGGTGATGGGGACGAGCACGTGCGACGTCTTGGTCGTGCCTCGGACGGACCAGCCGGAGAGGCTCGTCCCAGGCATCTGCGGACAGGTCGACGGCTCGGTGCTTCCCGGAGCGATTGGGTACGAAGCAGGCCAGTCGGCGTTCGGCGACGTTTACGCATGGTTCAAGAAGCTCCTCTGCTGGCCGCTCGGCATCATGCCCGCCGAGCTCGCCCCTGCGGATCCTGCTGCGAGGGAGCGCCTCGTCGGTGCCTGGATGGATCGGATCATCCCCGAGCTGGAGCGGGCCGCGCTCGCCATCCCACCTGCTGCAGCTGCCGAGAGCGCCGTCCTTGCCCTCGACTGGATGAACGGCCGGCGGACCCCGGACGCCAACCAGCGCCTCAAGGGCGCAATCACCGGGATCCAGCTGGGAACCGATGCCCCGCGGCTCTACCGCGCCCTGGTCGATGCGACGGCCTTCGGCTCGCGGGCCATCGTCGAACGCTTTCGGTCGTCGGAGATCCGAATCGAGAGCGCCATCGCCATTGGCGGCGTCGCGAAAAAGAGTCCTTTCGTCATGCAGACGGTGGCGAACGTGATGAACATGGATATCGCGGTCTCCGCCGCCGACCAGGCGGTGGCGCTTGGTGCGGCCATGTTCGCCGCGACCGCAGCCGGTCTTCATCCAAGCGTCCCGGCGGCGCAAC
The DNA here is from genome assembly GCA_963787925.1 of uncultured delta proteobacterium. GTDB lineage: Bacteria > Myxococcota_A > Polyangia > Polyangiales > Polyangiaceae > Palsa-1150. The sequence goes on along the minus strand of CAWBEN010000005.1, from coordinate 53,648 downwards.
GCGCCATGTCGGCGGGAATCGAACGAACCTACCGGCCCGACCCGGAAATGGCGGCAAGATACGACGTGCTCTACCAGGAATACCTCACGTTGGGCTCGCTCGTTGAGCGGGAGCTGACCCACTGATAGAGTAGCAGCGAGGGCGCCGATGATTGATCTCAGCAAGTATGAAGTCTGGTTTCTGACCGGCAGTCAGCAGCTCTACGGCGACGAGACGCTGAGGCGTGTCGCCGAGGACTCTCAAACGATCGCCCAGTCGTTGGATCGGTCCGGAAAGCTTCCCGTCCGCGTCGTCGTCAAGCCGACGCTCACCGGTCCGGATGCGATTCTGAAGGTCTGCCTCGAGGCCAACTCGTCGGCGGCCTGCGCGGGCGTCATCACCTGGATGCATACGTTCTCCCCGTCCAAGATGTGGATTGCCGGGCTGACTCGGCTTCAGAAGCCGCTGGCGCACCTTCACACTCAGTTCAACCGGGAGCTTCCCTGGGGCGAGATCGACATGGATTTCATGAACCTGAACCAGTCGGCCCACGGCGACCGGGAGTTCGGGTTCATCGGAGCTCGCCTCCGCATGCCGAGGAAGATCGTGGTCGGCCATTGGCAGGACGACGAGGTCCTCGCGAAGCTCAGCGGCTGGTCCCGCGCCGCGTGCGCGTTCGCCGACTCGCAGCGGATGAAGATCGCGCGCTTCGGCGGGATGAACATGCGCGAAGTCGCCGTGACGGGAGGCGACCGTGTGGAGGCCCAGATCAAGCTCGGCTGGTCCGTCAACGGCTACGGGGTCGGAGATCTCGTGGGGCGGATCGCGGACGCGGGCGAGGCTCAAATCGACGCCCTGGTAGCCCAGTACGAGCGCGCCTTCGCCGTGGTGCCTGCCCTTCGTCCCGGTGGGCCGCGCCATTCTGTGCTGCGGGACGCCGTGCGTCAGGAGATCGGTATACGCGGCTTCCTCGAGGAGGGCGGTTTTGCCGCGTTCACGACTACGTTCGAGGACATGCACGGGCTGAAGCAGATTCCCGGGCTGGCTTGTCAGCGGCTGATGGCCGACGGTTACGGTTTCGGAGCCGAGGGCGATTGGAAAACGGCCGGCCTCGTGCGCGCCATGAAAGTGATGTCGGCCGGGCTGCGCGGCGGGGTGTCGTTCATGGAGGACTACACGTATCATCTCGAGCAGGGGAAGGAGCGGGTCCTCGGCGCCCACATGCTGGAGGTCTGCCCCTCGATCGCGGCCGGAAAACCTTCGCTCGAGATCCACCCTCTCGGCATCGGCGGAAAGACGGATCCTTGTCGGCTGGTCTTCGACGCGTCACCGGGGCCCGCCGTCGGCGCCACCCTGGTCGACATGGGAGGGCGGATGCGGATGATCCTCAGCGAGGTCGACGTGGTCAAAGCCGAGCAGCCCTTGGCGAAGCTCCCCGTCGCTCGCGCGGTCTGGATACCGCGGCCTGACTTCAAGAGATCGTGCGAGGCGTGGATCCTGGCGGGAGGCGCCCATCACACGAGCTTCAGCCAGGCATTGACCGCCGAGCATCTCAGGGACTTCGCGGCGATGGCGGGCATCGAGTTCATTCGCATCGGGACCGGAACGGAGATCCCGTCTCTGGAGAACGAGCTCCGCTGGAACGATGCAGCCTACAAGCTCCTCAGCTGACCCCGGATGCCTTTTATGAAGACGCCCTACCAGGAGCTCAAGGAAAAAGCTTGGGCCGCCAATATGGAAATCCCGGCGCGCGGCCTCGCCATTTGCACGTTTGGCAACGTGTCGGCTTTGGACCGCGAGAAGGGGGTCTTCGCGATCAAACCGAGCGGGGTCGACTACCAGAAGCTTACCGCCGCTGACCTGGTGGTGGTCGATCTCGAGGGCAAAGTGGTGGAGGGAAACCTCCGCCCCTCATCGGACACGCGCACTCACGCAGTTCTCTATCGCGCTTTCGCGAACATAGGAGGAATCGTTCATACCCACTCCATGTTTGCAACCGGCTGGGCGCAGGCGGGCTTGGCGATTCCGGTCTACGGCACCACCCATGCCGACCATCTCGCCGACGACGTCCCGTGTACCAGGCTTATGAGTCCGGAGGCGGTCGAGCGGGACTACGAGGCCGAAACCGGAGAACAAATTCTCGAGTGCTTCAAAGGCCGGAATCCCGCCCACACGCCGATGGTGCTCGTGGCGGGACACGGGCCATTCACCTGGGGATCGACCGCTGAGCAGGCGGTTTACAACGCGGTGATGCTCGAGCAGATCGCCCAGATGGCCTTCGTCACCCGCGGGATCGATCCGTCCGCACGGCGCCTCCCGGAGCATCTGATCCGCAAGCATTTCGAGCGAAAGCACGGCCCGCGCGCGACCTACGGCCAGCGCTGAACGAAAGCCATCTCCCGAGGAGCGCCGTCGTCCGTGCCGATGCGTGCATCGGTTGGCGCGCCGCGACGATGCCGCAGGCTCAGTTGCACGACAGCGCATCCCTTTCGCCGTGCAAGTCCCTCCGCAGCAGAGGCTCGTCGGGCCGCATCGGCGCATGTCTCTGGCTGCGTGCAGGCGACGCCTAAGGTGCCGCAGCCTCCGCAATTGGCGTTGTTTCTGGCGAGGTCGAGGCATGTTCCGCCGCAGCCCCCGACAGCTGCACGACGGCCGGGGCACGAGCAGACTCTCAGCGATCACGACGCCGCCATGAAGTACGGCCTGTTCCCGGAGATTGGGTTCATTGGGGGCGGCGTGCTCCTCGCGGGAGGCGCAGCCCTCTTCTTGTCGTCCCCGCCGGGGGCTGCCGCTTCGCCAAGCCCGAACACCGGGCTTGTCGTCACGCCCATCCTGCAGCTCACCGGCGGCAGCGTCGTCGTGAGAGGGCTCTTCTGACCAACCGAATGGGTTCGACTCCCCACCGGATTGCACTCTGAGGGCGTGTCCTGGTCGATACCGACCGTCGACATTCAGAAAGCGACGGTTGCCTGCAGCTTGACGACGTCTTCGTCGGGCTTCTTTTGGGCATACGGGCCCGCCTGCAAGACGTCGCTTCCGGCTACCAGGGTCGCGCCCCAGGGCCACGTCCCGGCGAGCACCATGTTGTCCCCGTAGACGTATCGAGAGTACTGAATATAAATGCTCTCGCCCGAGAGGAAATGCGACGAGAACACCACACGCGGCGTGACGGCGGCGAACGTGTATGCGGGGTGGTCCAGGTCATAATTGACGAGATCGCCGCGAAGCACGAATGCGAGCCAACTCTGCGCTTGAAGCGTCACGTCGGCGCCGTACTTGAATTGTTTGATACTTTTTTGCGAAAGGGTCGAGCCCGATGGCAAATCGAGGCTGGCGTTCGCCAGCAGTCCAAAGACATTCAGCGTCACCTCGGGCAGCACGCTTCCTGGGGCCTTGCCCCGGATACCGGAGAGCGTGTTCTCATAAAGGAAGCCGAGGTTGAACATCGAGCCGCTGCCGGTGCTCTGGGCGGTGTTGTCGTGCCATGCCATGTAGGCTGTGGCGATGCCGATGCCGCCGAGGGAATGCATGACCTCCGTTCCGGTGGGGCCGAGCGCCCACCCATTTTTTACCTGAATGAAGGACGGCGATATCCACAAACGCCCCGCGTAGGGCACCCTCACGGTCAGTTCGGCGCCGACGACCGACAGATGGGCTTGCGAGAAGGGGCCATAGGACTTGTCCCCAGGCATGTTTTGCAGTGCCAGTTGGGGGTCGGCGGTCCACTGCATGTTGTAATGAAGCCCGACGTCCAGGTACGTCTTGTACGTGAGCCGGGCGTTTTCGTAGGTAATCAAATCGAGACCCGTGTTGGCTCCGTAAAAGGCGGGAGCCCCGACGTTGAAGCTGCCATCGCGCCCGGTACCAAAGCCTTGCACGACCTCGACAGTGAGGTCCGGATTCAGGGGGACCGTCAATTTGAGCTGTTCGCCGATTTGACGAAAGCGGCCGAGCGTGTAGGTGTCGTACTTCTCGAAATATCCGAACTTCGGCCACCAGGCGCCAACCGTGAGCGCAATGTTCGGGTTGACGCCGGCCACCCCGAAGTCCGTGTCGAGTGCGAGATAGGCCAGGCCGGGGACCCAGGCCGCATCGTAGTTTCGGGCGGCGCTGACCGCCTGGAACCAAAACCCCATCCAGCCGACTGCCGCGTCGACGTGCTTGCGCTTTGCGTGGGTGAAGACCTCCGCCCAGTCTTGCTCTTGCAATCGGGTATAGCCGAAGCTGAAGTAGCTTGAATCGACGGTCCGATTCGGGCCGTACGACACCTGCGTGCTGGATGGACCGTTCAAGTTGTCAGGACTCGGGCGTGAGCTGATGCCCATCGCGATCGGCGCTCGGAAATACCCCGTGACCTCCGTGTGCCAGCCCTCCAGGGGCCCGGCGGCTTTCACCTCGGGGGGGAGCGGCGGTGCAACCGCCGGCGCAGCGGCTTCCGGAGGCTCCGTGGGCTGGGCCGTGCCAGCAGCGGCATTCGCCCCCTCCTCCGCGGGTGTCCCTGTGCCCGCTTGGGCCGACTGCGCGGGCTTGGACGGAGCCTTGTCGGTGGCCTCTCCAGCCGTGGCCGGAATGGCTATCGCGAAAATCCCCAACACGAAGAACGCCTGCAATCTTCGGAGCACGGCCGTCCCCTTCCTAAGTGCGATGAACTTTCGGCGCACGGTATAGTAAAGGGACTCGGCGCAGCAAGACTTTACGAGCGCCGAGCCAGATACGCTGACGTGACGGCTGTCTCTTTGGACTGGCCCATGTCGGCGACGCATAGCGCCACCGGTTCGCTCGTCAGCCGCGTTCGGCTGGTTTGGCAACATGTTCGTATCGTAAGCGCCTCCTCCGGTTGCGGACGCTCACGATACCAATGGATCTCTTACCCTTGGGCCGACGGCCTCCTCACCCCTCTCGCCGAGAGCTCTCTTACTTTCCGTATCCTGCAGCAACGATGTTCGCCTGGAGAGCGCTGAGCGTCGCGGTCGTCGCCGCCCCGCTGGCCATGACGCCTTCGAACCACTCTCCGCCACCGAGGTCGCTGTTGTCTCCGCCGGTCCCCAGGATGATGGACCCCTGTTTCTTCGGGTGCAGGTAGCCAACATCTTTCGTAGGACGAATTCCATCGTACATCGTTTTCAGGGGACCGGACGTCGCATCGCCCCCGTAGACCGCAAAACGGCCGGCTCCTCCATTCTTGTCCGCCGTGTCGCCGACGATTAGCGCCGTGACGAATGGTAATTTGAGGGCCGTATTGGTGGAAATAGCCTGGTCTGTTTTCAAGGTTTGATCCCAGCCCGCAAATATCCCGTTTTCGAGGTCCGCCATGACCCATGGTCCGTTGGTGCGCGGCATGCCTGGAGAACCTGTGCCCCAAGCGACGCCTCCCCCAAAATAGACGGCTTCCATCGTGCCGGCGTTGTTGTCGACGCCTGTCGTTTCAGCGTTGCCATAGTCGAAGCAACAACCATCGATCAGGTGTGGCGCCGTCGGCGAGCCATGCTCGCCGGTCACCATGTACTCCGTCTCGGGCTGATCGCCGGTTGCAGTCCCCGTGGCCGTCAGCGTTGCGCAGTTGGCGCATCCGGAACGGTATCCCACGCCCTGCTTCCCGGTTGGCACGCGGGAATCGTAGGGGTTGACGAGGATGCCGTACACCGGATGGCCGCTGAGCGTAATTTTGAGGTCGCTGGCGAATGCCGGGTTATCGGCAGAGGGCTTGTGAGCGCCGGGGTTGGCGGGTGAGGGCTTGAGATCATTCTTGTTTGGGGACTGGTCATAGATGATTGAAATGGTGCACACGGCGCCGCCAGCGCAGAAGGCGTCTTGCGCAGCCGAGTCGGCGTAGCCGCCTGCCACGACCCCAATGTCCTTGGTTACCCCGCTGGTGCAAGAATCCTTGCCCTGAGTAAAAACCCCCTTACAGACCTGGTAGAGTGGCCCGGTGTAGGCGCTGTAGAGAGCTCGCACGGTGCTATGGGCCGCCGCACACGGGTTGCTTGCGGCTCCAAGGATGTCGCAAGGCCCAGGCCCGCCAGTCGAGGCCCCGCTCGACGAACCCGAGCTTCCCGAGGTGCTGCCCGACGAGCCGGAGCTGCTGCCCGAGGAGCCAGCGTCGGAGCCGCTGCCCGAGCCAGAGTTGGTGCCGGAGGAGCCGGAGCCGGTACCCGACGAGCCGGAGCTGCTGCCCGAGGAGCCGATACTGCCCGACGAGCCGGAGCTGCTGGTCGAACCGCTGCTCCCGGAGCCAACGCCCGTTCCGGAGCCGCTGCTGCCAGCCCCGCTGCTACCCGAGGTTGCACTCGTGCCGCTCGAGCTGCCCCCCGAGATCCCGGCATCGCCGGCCGGAGCGGAAAACGAGGCGCAGGCAACGGCAATGGCGCTAAGGGACAGTGCGACGGGGGCTAGTACGACAGAGCGGATCTTCTTCATTGCGACATCTCCAGTTGCATAGTGGCTCGATATGGGACGAGTGATGTCCTGAATGAACCGCTCGGTGTAGACAAGTGGCGGACTTACTTGAGACAGCTCTTACGCCAGCTCGCGTGGCCCGTGAAGCGATGGGGCGGGCTCGCAGCTCACAAATCACCGGGGCGGCTCGGCCGCCGGTAGCCGGCTCGAAAATCTACAGTCTGCCTAGATCACGCGGACTTCGGCCGGACACCCTTCCGGGCGCAACCGAACCGGGTGCGACTTACGCTACACCATGGCACCAGCCGTGCAAGCGGAGCCGGTCAGGCGGGCCCCCCGATGCAACGCAACGCTGATTCTGCGATCGTCCGCGCTGCGGGAGGGATGCTCAGACTGGCTCAGTGAAAAACTGCTTGCTCACCGGATTCGAAAGACACAAGACATCGGCACGGCGAAGGCGCGCGGTTACGCTCAGGATGACCGCGTCGACTACGTTTTATGAGGACGACCCCACCCCTCCTTCGGTCTCGGACGACCGAGCGTAAATGGCAATGATGCGTCGTCGTCAATCGGCCGCTCATCGAATACTGGTCACTCTCGAACCGCACGCCATTGGCCATGCACCGCCGGGCACGGGCCGCTTCGTCGAAAAGGGGCGGCCTGTCGCTCGACGAGGAGGTGACGGCTCGAGCTCCCGCACGGTGGAGGCAGACTTGGGAGCTGGCCACGGGGGACGAGCCGCTGGGGTCGCCGGGGGCCCATCTGATTCACCAGCCTTCAGGAAGGCCACCAAGCGCGCCTTTCTGTCGTACAACCGGTCGCCGTCGTCACGGCGCGCGCGGCACGACACCGATTCGCGAAGGAGAACCATCATGGTCACACACGCCCTCGTCGTTCGACTCGTTGCAAAGTCTGGCAAGGAAGAAGAGGTCCGCGCTTTTTTGGCGGGAGCTCAGCCTCTTGCCAAGGCGGAGTCGTTCACGCCGGTCTGGTTTGCGTTACGGACTGCGCCAAATGTCTTCTACATCGTCGATGCGTTTGCGAGCGACGCCGATCGCGGCAAGCACCTCGGCGGAGACATCGCCAAGGCGCTCATGGCGAAGGCTGGCGAGCTGCTCGCCGAGCCGCCGAAGATCGAAAAGGCGGACGTGCTCGGGTCGAAAGTGACGGAGTAGAGGAGGCGCCTTCGACGACTGGAGGCTGAGCGCGCCGGCGCGAAGGCACGCGCGGACGCCCTGCGTGCGCGAGCTCGCCGCGCTCGACGACGCTCCGGTGGTCCGCAGCGAGAGCGTCGCTGCGTCCGCCGTTGTAGGACCCCGACGCTAGATGAGACCGGCGAGCCGTGAGCTCGCGACTTCACCAGGAGCCCTCGATGCGAGTCAAGACTGTCCCCCACCATGCCGTCACCACTCGCCTACCGCCTGGATGCCGTCGCTGGCGAGCCCGCGGCGGCGCCGCGGGGGTAGCCCTACTTATCGCGGGTTGCTCGAGCACGGGCGGCTCCGGCTCGAGCGGTGGCTCCGGGACGACGGCGGGCAGCGGCTCCGACGCGAGCGGGGCGGGCGGCTCCGACACGGTGAGCCCGGGATTGGCGAGCTCGGGAAACGCGGTTGCCGCTTCCGGCAGCTCGGGAGCTTCGGGCGGGGCGCTCGCCACGAGCGGCTCCGCAGGGCCGCCTGCTTCGTCGGGCCAGGACGGTGGCGGAGGCAGCAGCGGAAGCGTGGCGGGGAGCTCGGGCAGCGCAGGCTCGTCGGGGGGAGGCACAGGAGGAGACGCGGGCGGCGGCAGCGGCATGGCCGCCGGGATCCTGCCGGCGCCGGTTTCCGACACCGCTTCCAAGGTACCCGTCTCGAACGCGGGCGCGGGCTACACCGTGGGGGCCAACTTTCCTTATGGTCCGCACGCGCCGCAACGCATCGACGTCATTTACCCGACCGGCGCGGGTCCGAAAGGCACGCAGGTGCTGCCCGTCGTGCTGATGTTCCACGGTGGCGCGTGGTTTCACTCCTATACGAACAACGCCGGGTCGGGGAAAGATCATATGACGACCTTCTTCGACCGCTTTTTGGCGCACGGATTCATGGTGTGCAACGCCGAGTACCGAGTGAACGACGGCACCGTCGACGGTGCCCCGGCGCCTGCCGCCGTGGAGGACGCGCTCCTCGCGGCCAAGTGGTGCTGGGACTACATGGACTATTTTCATGGCGACCGGACGCGCTACGTCGTGACGGGGGCGTCGGCCGGCGGGCACCTCGCGCTGATGGTCGGCATGACGACCCCGGCTGCCATGCTGGGGCCCACGTCACCCACGGACTTCAAGATAGCCGCCATCGTCGACGGCTATGGCCCCGCCGACATTGAGGCCGAGATCAACGCCGTCGCGTCGTTGTGGATCCCGAGCTCGCTTCCGAACCGAGCGGCCATCGCCAAGCAGGTCAATCCCATGACCTATGTCCGCAAGGACATTCCCCCGCTCATCGCCGTCACCGGAGCCAACGACGGCACCGCGCCCGTGGGCGACACGAGGCATCTAGTGGCGCTGCTGAGCGCGGCTGGCGCCGACGCGACGATCCACGAGGTGGCGGGCGCGGGGCACGGCTTCGCCACGCCGCCGAGCGCCTGGCCGGACGCCGAGATGGCCATGTTCACGTGGCTGACCGGCAAGGGAATCGGCAAGTAGCGCAAACTCGAGTCGAAGGACGGAGCGCGGGGCCGATGACTGGCGGCACGATGCCGGCGAGAGCGGTGCGGCCCGGACCTCATGAGCATGGCGCTTCGCCGAACCGGACGGGGTCACGATCCGCTAAAGCCTGAAAAGAGATCGGCTCCACTGGAATGGCTCCCAGCATTTCACGACCCGGTTCGCCCGTTCTCTGCATCATGAGGACACTGTGAGCAAGGCGACGGGCGCTAGCCCCCTTTACTGAGCATGACCGCGTTGTTCGAGAGTGTCCACATCGCGTTGTTTGCGGATCGCGGGCGGTCAGCCAAACATTTCCATTTCAGCGTGAGACAGTGCGTTACACCTTGAGACCTTGCGGGACAAAAGACGGGGTCATGCGTCTTGCGCGGCAAGGGCCGTGATGGGATCTGGCCGAAATCCCCTCCACCTTCACGGCGCCGCCCATTCCTTGCAGAGTCGATAGGAGATGGAGCCGCGACATCCCTATTTTGTCTTGGCTCGCGCCGCCGTCTGGAGCTGCGGTCGTGCCGCAGCCGCGGCTTTCCTTGTCCAGTTGCTCGCTTCATGCGGGTCAAGTCATGGGGGCAACGAGAATGGGAGCGACGGCGGAAACGTCAGCGCCAGCCCAAACAGCCCCGACGCGCCTGGCGGTGGTGACGCTGGCGGGAGCGCGCCGACGAGCAGCGACGGTTCGGTGGGCAGCGCGGTGTCGGGCAGCAGCAGCGGGTCGGATGCGGGCCGTGACTCAGACAGTAGCGGGGTGTTGGACAGCAGCAGCGCGGAAGCCACCGGCACTGGATCGAGCGGAAGCCCCGGCGCCGACGCAGCAGCGGACGCCCCCGGTGCGGAGGCGTCTTCGGCAACGCTCGCCGCGACACCGCCGATGGGCTGGAACTCGTGGGAGAGCTTCCGGTGCAGCCTGAGCACTGCGCTCATTCAGGGGGTCGCGGACGCGATCGTGAGCAGCGGGATGCAAGCGGCCGGATACGAATACATCAACCTCGACGACTGCTGGATGGACGGTCGCGACGCGAACGGCGGCCTCCGCTGGAGTACGACGAAGTTTCCTGCCGGCATTCCGGCGCTCGCGTCCTACGTTCATGGCAAGGGCCTGAAATTCGGGATTTACGAGTCCGCGAACGCAGCCACCTGCGTCGGGATCTATGGCGGGATCGCTCCATCGGTCGCGGTTGGAAGTCTGGGTCACGAGGCGCAGGACGCGGCCACGTTCGCGTCCTGGGGTGTCGACTTCCTCAAATATGACCTCTGCGCCGGCGACCGAAATTCGTTTGCCAAGATGCACGACGGCCTCATCGCGACGGGTCGTCCCATCGTCCACAGCATCAATCCCGGCAACCGCACAGGCTATCCGCCGAACACGCCGGGTTGGAATCCGGCGAGCATCTCGAACATGTGGCGAGTCGCATTCGACATCAGCGCCAGCTGGGCGTCGGTGACGTCGGTCATCGATCAGGACGCGACTTTCTTCGCCTACGCGGGGCCGGGCCATTGGAACGACGCGGACGGGCTGGAAGTGGGGAACGGCCTCACCGCTGACGAAGAACGGTCGCAGCTCAGCATGTGGGCGATCCTCGCCTCGCCTCTCTTGGCGGGTAACGACGTTCGCTCGATGAGCGCGGCTACCCGGGACGTCTTGACCAACGCCGAGGTGATCGCGATCGACCAAGATCCGCTCGGCAAGCAGGGGCAGCTTGTCGCCACACCTCAGCCGAACGTCCAGATTTGGTCCAAGCCGCTTTCGGGACAGAACGCGCGGGCGGTCGCGCTCCTCAACCGCTCCGCCGCCGCTGCCGCCGTGACGGTTCAGTGGACCACCATCGGTCTCTCGGCGGGCAACGCTGCCGTACGCAACTTGTGGTCTCACATGGATCTCGGAACGTTCTCCCAAAGCTTCACTGCCACGGTCATCCCCAGCCACGGCGTTGTGATGTTGCGCGTGACGAGCGCGCCCTGAGGTGCAATGACGAAACGAACGGTAGGCCCCCTACGCGCTTCATTCCTGCTCGGTGGCTCGATTGCGCTTCTCGCTCTGCAAGCCTGCTCTTCGCCGGCCACGGCGCCGGCGGCGAACGGCGCCGTGGATGCGAGCGCGAACACTGACGGGCGCGAGGCCGGCGGCAATGCCCCGCTTACCGAAAGCGGAGCGCGGGAACCCCGTGAAGCGAGCACGACGCCGCCGGAGGACGCAGCCGGCTCCCTTCCGGATGGGAGCGCCCTGCCGACGGACGGAGGCAGCTCAGGCGGAGACTCGAGCCCCAGCAGCACGGACGCGGAAGCGGGGAACGGGGACACGAGCCCCCCTTCGGGCGATGGAGGAGTGGATTGGGACGCCGTCCCGGGGATTCTCAGCCGCATTGTCGAGCCAACATTCCCGGCCGTCGATTGCAACATCACCCAGTATGGCGGCGTCGGCGACGGGACTACGGACAATACCGCAGCGTTCGCAAAGGCGATCGCCGATTGCGCAAGCCGCGGGGGTGGGCGCGTCGTCACTCCCGCGGGCACGTTCTTCACAGGCCCCATCGAGCTGAAGAGCAACATCAATCTCTACGTTGCCGTCGGCGCAACGATCCGTTTTTCGACGGATCCGAACAAGTACCTTCCACCGGTAGAAGTCTCTTGGGCAGGAAGCCTGGCGCAAAATTATCATCCCCTCATCTGGGCGCACGATGCGACGAACGTCGCGATAACCGGACCTGGAACGATCGACGGCAACGCCTCACGCAGCACCTGGTATTCATGGCTGCAAGCCCAGCGGGCAGACGACCTGAAGCTGCGACAGCAAAACGCGGATGGCGTGCCGCCTGCGCAGCGGATCTACGGCAGCGGCCACTTTTTGCGTCCCGCGCTCATTGAATTCATGAGGTGCAGCAACGTGCTGTTCGACGGGTTCACCGCAATGAACTCCCCGTTTTGGACGATTCACCCCGTTCTGAGCACGAACATCACCGCGCGCAACTTTCATAGCCTCAGCGACACTACCGTCGTGAACACCGACGGATTCGACGCCGAGAGCTGCTCGGACGTGCTCGTGCAGAATGCCACGATTCAGGTCGGAGATGACGCCGTGGCCGTCAAGGCCGGCCGCGACCGGGACGGGATGACCTATTACAAGCCGAGCGAGAACGTTGTCATTCAGAAGTCCACGATGCTTTCCCGCTGGGGTGGCGTGACCATCGGCAGCGAGGTGTCCGCGGGCGTCCGTAACGTGTTCGTCGAGGACTGCGCTTTCGGCGGGGCGGGCGGCAATCTCCACTACGGGTTCTTCATCAAGTCTGCCATCACACGCGGCGGATTCATCGAGCACATTCATGCGCGCCGGATCACCGTGGGAACGGTCGACAGCTTCGTGTTTCTGACCGGCCACTACGTCGCCGGCGCAGTCGTCGGCGCCACGTCGTTTACCAGTTTCAACGACATCAGCGTGGACACGGCCACCGTGAACCGGACGACGAGTCAGCCTTTCTTGATTGACGGCGCGGACGCGACGAAGGTCGCCACGGGCATTCACTTGAGCAACATCACGGTGACGGCGTCAGCAGCGCCGGCGTTGGCCCCGGGATCTGGTCACTACCAGGATTTGACGACGTCGAGCGTCGTCGTGAATGGGGCGCCGTTCAATCCGCCTACCGCCGCCCGTTAGCGATGAATTAGAGATCCCATGCACCCCATGACTCTTTGGCCCTTACGTTACCCTCCGTCGGTCATGGCTCTCGCGATCTGGCGAGAGTCACGGGGTGGCTCACCGGCGTCAACCAGGTTTGCCTCTTGCGTTCTCGCTTGCGCGATGACGATGGCATGCGGATCGCAAGGCTCGACAGCCGGGGGGGGGGCTGCCGCCGTCGACGCGGGAGCTGCAACCGAGTCCGATGCGTACGCCCAAAAGGAGACGACGAAAGACGGCACGTTGACCGACGACGGCGCCCACGTGGGCGCCGATTCGAGCGAGCTCGAAGGCGCGGGCGTGTCGCCTGATTTTGGCGTGCTCCCGGACGCAAACGCGCTCTCCGAGGCGAGCGTCTCTCCCGACGTCGGTGCGGAAGCCACGCCCTCGAATTTCGCCGTAGTGACCAACCGCTACGACAACAGCCGGTCCGGTGCGAATCTGAACGAGAAGACGCTGACCGCGGCCAGTGTCGGCTCCGGCGCCTTTCGTCTGCTCTTCTCGCAAGTCGTCAATGGGCAGATTTACGCCCAGCCTCTCTATCTGAGCAATCTTCAGATGCCCGACGGAAGGGCACGCGACGTCGTGTTCGTCGCCACGGAGCAGAATATCGTCTACGCCTTCGATGCGAACGGGACGGCGTCCTCGGCTCCTCTTTGGCAAAGGAGCCTCGGCCCCGCCGGCTCCACGACGGCGGGCGCCATCCGATGCGACAACCTGGGGCCCTCCGTCGGCATCACGGCCACGCCGGTCATCGATCCCGCGACGGGCACCATGTACGTCGTCAGCAAGACGTTCGACGGCGCTCTTTGGGCGCAAAACCTACACGCCTTGGACGTCACGACCGGAAACGACCGCGCCGGCTCACCGGTTGCCATCAGGGCCTCCGTCCCTGGAACCGCGAGCGACGCGGTGGCCGGCGTCGTCTCGTTCAATCCGATGTACCAGCTCGGACGCACCGGGCTTCTCCTGGCGAACGGTGTCGTTTATCTGGCTTTCGCCAGCCACTGCGACTTGCGGCCGTACCATGGCTGGGTGATGGGTTATCGCTATGCCGCATCCGGCTTCACGCAGACGAGCGTGTTCAACGTGTCGCCCAACGGGTTCGAGGGTGGTATCTGGCAGGCAGGCGTCGGCCTGTCGAGCGACGGCTCGAGCTTGTATGCCGTCATTGGAAATGGAAGTACCAATACTAACGCGACGCCGCCGGATCTCTCGGAAAGCGTGGTCCGCTTGTCGCTTACCGACCTGAGCGTTCAAGACTATTGGACGCCGACCGGCTACGCGTACTTGAACCAGGTAGACGCCGATCTGAGCACCGGAGCCATTCTCCTTCCTCACAATCTTCTGATTACGGGGAGCAAAGGCGGGTTCATTTACGTGCTCGACCGAACGAACCTCGGCAAGTACAGCGCCACCGGCGATCGTGCCCTTCAAAGGCTGTCTACTCCAGGCGGGTTGGCCGGTCTGCCCGGCCACCTCCACGGGGGTCCGATTTACTATTCGTCGCCGGGCAGCGGCGCCGAGCGCGTGTATCTCTGGCCGGAAGACTCTCAGCTCAGCGGATACGATCTCGATCCCTCCACTCACTTTCTCAAGACGAGCGCGGGGGGCGCGCCTACCGTGCAAGGCCACTTCGCCGCCGTTCTGCCCGGCCACCCGGGAGGGATCATGACTCTTTCGGCCAACGCGGGGGTCGCCGGCACTGCCATCTTGTGGGCGTCGACGCCCAAGGATCCCCTCAACGGCGCCTGGCATACCCTCGATACAGGGGTTCTCTATGCGATTGATGCGGAGGACATCACCCACGTTCTGTGGAAGAGCGATCCGCTCGTGCTTCAAGACGGTTCGCCCGCCAAGGTCGCCAAATTCAACGCGCCGGTGGTCGCCAACGGCCGTGTGTTCGTCGCAACGTTCTCGAACGCGCTCAACGTCTACGGGCTGCATTGATGGAAAGGGCTCTTCGCCGAGGTGGCTCGCGGCGATTCGGCGGCAACGTCGTAGGGCGGGCGAGGTCCTGCTTGCGATGGTGCCGCGAAGTCGCCGGAGCTCGGTTCCTCGAACGACGTTCGTTCGAATTGCACCGCATCATCATGAGCCTTACGGGTGGCCTCGCGCATCTCATGGGTAATGCATCCTCGCGTCCCTAGTGCTGTTGGTTCCCTGCGCCTCGCGGCCCTGGCGAGCGCCTGGGCGCTCGCCGGCTGCAGCGCCGGCCCGCCCGCGGACAGCATGGCAGGTCCGCAAGCCGCCCCTGCAGGCGACGCGGCTGAGGTCTCGGGTGACAGCGCGGTCCCTGAAGCCGCTGTCCCGTCGGATGACGCTCAGCCTCCCGCAGCGAGCTCCGACGCCGCCCCGGCCCCCGCCCTATCGAGCGACGAAGGTGGCAATCCCTCCGCGCCGGACGGCGCCGCGCTGGACGTGAGCGCACGGGACGCGCGCTCCGACGACGCGGCATCCAGCGACGACTCGGGCGTCGGCCGGCCACCGGCGGACGCCGGCGGCTACACCCCACCCTTCGATCCCTCCACCGTCGCCGGCGTCCAGTCGCTCTTCGACGGCGCTACCTTGACCGGCTGGAACTGCAACACGGCGCCGGGGGGCTGGGCGGTGATCAATGGCACGATCGTCGGCAAGTCCGCCGTCGCGGGTCAGTTCTGCGCCACGCAGCAGAGCTACTCCGAGTTTCGCCTCTTCGCGTCGATCATGCAGGTGTCCGGCACCGGCGGCCATTCCGGGATCGGCTTCGGTGGGCGGACACCCCCGCTCGGCAAATGGGGCAATGGCGACTTCAAGTTTCTCGATTTGATGACGCCGAGCTTTTACTTCTGGGACTACTTGCTCAACGCAGGCGCCGGCGGTCGCCTCGTCTCTTCCATCGACATGACCAAGGCACCGTACAACGTGCCCTGGTCGGGTCGGTGGTTCCAGCTGGAGATGACGGTCAGTCTCGGCACCGGTGTCGTCCGTGCGGCGCTGAACGGCGTGGATTACTTGACGTACGCCATTGGCACGCCAAACCCCTTCAAGAGCGGTCCCATAGGCCTGCAGGCGCACGCCGGAAACCAGGAGGTCCGGTACAAGGACCTGTGGCTCCAGGTGAATCCCAGCGATCCGAACACGCTGCTCTCAAAAAAATGAAGACCGAGCCCATGGTCATCAACGTGAGCTGGTCCCTTCGCAAGCGTGTTTGCATGCTCGTCGCCGGGGCGGGGATCGCGGTGACGGGGGCCGCGTGCTCGTCGCCCTTGAATCCGGGGATCGCCGGAAGCATCGCTTCGGACGGGGAGGGTGGCACCGACGTCGCTGGCGGCAGTGGTTCCACCTCGGGCAGCGGGAGCAACGGTGGCGCGGCTGGCGGCGCTGTCAGCGGCAGCGGGCAAGGCTCCGCCAGCGTCGATGCTTCGGGTGGATCCGCGGCGGGCGCCAGCGACTCCGCGGCCACGGACGGCGGCGGTGGGTTCGATGCGGCGGCAGGGTCGAGCGGCGCGTCGGACGCTGCTGCGAACGACGCGGGGCTGCCTCTTGGCATGTCGTGCGGCGCGCGCGAGCTGGGCGACCAGGGAAACGGCACCTACGTAAACCCGATATTACCAGGCGATTTTCAGAACACCGACGTCGTGCGCGTGGGAGACGACTATTACTATATCTCGGCCACCAAGGCGCTCTCGCCCGGAATGCTCATCCTGCATTCCAAAGATCTCGTCAACTGGTCGGCCCTCGGCCATGCGGTCCCCGACATCACCCAGATAGCGCCGCGGTACAACTACGACCGTATGGACGGCGAGGAGAAGGGCGTTTGGGCCGGTGCCATCGCGTACCACGCCAATCTATTTTACGTGTACTTCACGACACCCGACGAAGGCATCTACGTCTCCACGGCACGCGATCCGGCGGGGCCGTGGGACCCGCTGACCCGCTTGATGAGCGCGGCGGGTTGGGACGACCCCTGTCCATTCTGGGATACCGATGGGCAGGCCTATCTCGTGACGACGCGGTTCGCCGTCGATCCGGCCAACGGCAAGCCGTACAACATTCACCTCTTCAAGATGTCACCTGACGGCAAGAGCCTTGTGACCGGGTCGGACACGATCATCCATCAATCGCCCGGCAGCGAGGCCAACAAGCTCTTCAAGGTGGGCGGCACGTACTATCACTTCTTTTCACAGGTCACCGCGGAGGGCCGCGTCCCCATGACGGAGCGGTCCACGAGCCTCTCCGGGCCGTGGGAACTGCACCAGGTCGACCACGTGTCCGTCGCCGACCGCGATCCCAACCAGGGCACCATCCTCCAGACCGCGCAGGGCGATTGGTTCTTCGTGACCCACCACGGCACGTCGCAATGGGAGGGGCGCCCCGCGAGTCTGCTGCCCGTCACGTGGATCAACGGGTGGCCCGTGGCCGGCCGCGTGGGAGCCGATGGGATTGGCAACATGGTGACGTCGGGCACCAAGCCCATCGCAGGCTTTCCCATCACCTTTCCTCAGACGGACGATGACTTCTCCGGTCCCACACTGTCGCCGCAATGGGAGTGGCTCTTCCAGCCGCGCGCGGCGATGTGGTCGCTCAGCGAACGGCCGGGGTACCTTCGTCTTCGCGCGTTCAAGTCGCTTCAAGCGGGGGACTTGCACAAGACGGGCAACGTGCTCACCCAGCGCCCGCTGCGATTCGCCAACAACGTGGCCACGGTGAAGATGGATCTCTCGCACATGGCCGACGGCGAGGTCGCGGGCTTCGGCTTTCTTGGTGCGACGAGCGCCACGCTCGCCGTCTCGCAGGCGCAGGGTGTGCGGCGTCTTCTCTTTGACTCGAACGGCGCGGTCACCGCTGGCCCCACGCTGCCCTCGACGGTGACCACCGTCTGGCTGCGGAGCTCTTGGGCGGCCGCCGGCGTCGCCATGTTTCAGTTCAGCTCCGATGGCGTGGGCTTCACGGGCTTGGGAGCGCCGTTCCAGGTGACCGACGTGGGCGCCTTTCTGGGCGCGAAGCTAGCCGTCTACACGGTGAACGAGACGCAAGAGGCCGGCTATGTGGACGTGGACGAGTTTCGCTACCCCTGCGCGAGGTAGGGGCCCCGTTCAGGGAACGACAGTGGGCGGAGCGAGATCGATCAAGAAGGCTCTGCAAACGCGGTGGATGGATGCTGAGCGGAAGATCATCGAAAGCGGTGACGTCGGCGTGGCATGGGACGCTAACGCCCGTCGTGGTCGAGCGCAGCTGCCCGAAGAATCGGTGGGAACGGATGTTCCGATCTTGTGAGCCGATTGCGAGCCGCCCTGCTTCTGAAGGCCGAGCATGGCAAGGTGTTTCCATCGGGGTGACGCTGGGCGACGCGAACCGCCACGGGCGGCAGGCTGCCGGTGCGGATTCCAGGCGCGCTTGGTGTTCGCGATCGCCATCTCGTTCCTCGTGCTTGGCTGCGGATCGGTATCCGTCGAGGACGGGGGGGGTGATAGGCCGAGCTCTCCAGCCGATGGAAGCGCGGTCGGATCCACCGCGTCCCCCAGCGCTTCGACGCCGCCGGACGCGTTGGGGGGAGCGGGCGCTGCCACCGTCGATGCGGGATCGGCGGGGGACGCTGCGTTCTCCGCGCCGCCGATGGATGCGTCCGCTCGAGCGAATTCTGACGGGCGAGCTTCCGGCTCGGAGGGAGGCAGCGCTGCGGGGCCCGAGAAGTGCGTGAATCGTGCTCCGGCCGCGGCGAAGTGGAACCTCGTATGGTCGGACGAGTTCGACGTCGACGGTGCCCCGAACGCTGCGAATTGGGGCTTCGAGCGGGGCTTTGTGCGAAACCAGGAGCTGCAATGGTACCAGGCGGACAACGCGACCGTGTCGCGCGGCTTGCTCACAATCGCGGCGCGCAAGCAGCAGATCACGAACCCGAACTACGGCCCCAGCAGCAGCGATTGGAGGAAGAGCCGGCAATATGCGGAGTACACGTCGAGCTCGATGACGACGTCTGGCAAAA
This sequence comes from uncultured delta proteobacterium, assembly GCA_963787925.1. Lineage (GTDB taxonomy): Bacteria > Myxococcota_A > Polyangia > Polyangiales > Polyangiaceae > Palsa-1150. The sequence goes on along the minus strand of CAWBEN010000005.1, from coordinate 34,937 downwards.
AGAGTTTCGAATACGGCCGCTTCGAGATGTGCGGTCAAATCGACACGCGCCAGGGCAGCTGGCCGGCATTCTGGATCCTGGGCGACGGCAGGAGTTGGCCGAGCTCGGGCGAGATCGACATCATGGAATACTATGCGAACGACGTTCGAGCGAACGTGTGCAAGCCTTCGGGCGGCAACTGCGACTGGTCAGGGAGCGTCGCGCAGCCGCTCGGCAAACTCGGCGCCGCGGGCTTTCAGACCGAGTACCACCTCTGGGCGATGGAATGGAACACCACCGACGTGGCGCTCTATCTTGATGACAAGGTCGTGTACACGTTCAAGGATTCGAGCATTGCGGGCGCCGATCCGTACACGGGTAACAAATTTTTCATTCTCATCGATCTCGCCATCGGCGCGAATGGTGGCGATCCGTCGGCTACGACGTTCCCCATGACATACAACGTCGATTACGTCCGGGTTTACCAGTGAGGTCTTCCGTGCACACACGTTTTGCCACCGGCGCGCGCGGCTGGCACGATGAGAAAAGAATAAGGGTTACAGATGACGCCCATCCGTCGTTTCCGTCTCTCGCTCGCCGCCGTAGCCGCGAGCGCACTCTCGTTGGGGGCATGCTCGAGCGACAACTCGTCCGGCGGGGACTCCGGTTCCGCGACGGGCGCGAGTGGGAGCACGACGGGAGCGTCGGGGAGTAGCTCCGGGGCGACGGGCGGCTCGGGGGGCTCCGTTGCTGCGGGATCGGGCGCCGTCGCGAGCTCCGGATCGACGAGCGCGGGGTCGGGTGGCTCTGGAGGCGCGGCCTCGGGGAGCGCCGCCGGCTCTGGCTCGGTCGATCTCAGCGAGGCCGGCGCGAGCGGCTCGGCGTCGGGAGGCTTGCCGGACGGTGGCTCGGGCGCGTCGAGCGGCGGGTCGGGAAGCTCGAGCGGCGACGCGGGCACGCCGCCGCAGCTCGGTGACGCGGGTGCCAATCTCGTCTCCGTCTTCGACGGAACGACCACGAACGGGTGGGTCCAGGTGCCGGCGGCGTCGTGGTCCGTCGTGAACGGCGCGCTTCACAGTCTCGGCACCGCGCGCGGCGTCATGTACACGACCCAAATGTACGGGGACTTTCGATTCGTCTTCACTAGCCGCCTCATCTCCAATCCCGCCGACCATTACCCGTGCGTTCTCTTCTGGGGCAACGCGCTCAACGCCGACGCCCTCCATGGAATTCAGGTGCAACCCCCCCCCGGATACATGTGGGACTACCGGGCCGGGATGAACAAGGCACCGGCGCCCGCGTTGCTCCAGCGCCTCGCCCATCCCAATCTCTCCGACACGCAGTGGAGTCGCTGCGAGATGCTAGGGAACAAGGCAGCGGGACGCATGCGCTTCGCGTGCTGCCAGCTCACGGGGACGGCGACGACATGCAAGGCCACGGAGATCGTGGTTTTCACCGATGCGACGGCGGGACAAACCGCGCCGCTCGCGCTGCAGGTCCACAACGCGAACATGATCGAGGAGTTCAAGGACCTCTACGTCGAGTCGCCCGTGGCGGACCCGACGAAGCTCATCACGACGCAGTGAGCTTGACTCGTGCAAGACCTGACGCGAACGCGTGAGCACCGCCGCCCCGCCCCGACCCCCAGCAGCGGCAGCATCGATCCTCTAAACCTGCATTTCGCTCCACCCTGGGGAGCGCCACTGACACCCTCAACGTCGAGCGCATCCGATTCGACTCCCCGCCGCGACCGCACGCTCCTCGAGTTCAGGCACCCGAGACGCCCTCGCCTACCATGCCCGTGGCTCCGGTTATGATCACGGGAACCTTCATGGTTGGCGCCAGCCCGCCCGACGCCGCCATCCCAGCGCGAGGAGGGCGACCACGGCGAAGCCCGAGGCCGAGCCTCCGCGTCCTCCCGCGCGACAGGAGCAGCCAGAGTGACCTGCGTCGGCCGTCGACGCGACACCCCCTTCCGCGATAACAGACGCGTCCGACCCGTCCGCGGCGTCCTGTGCCTGACCCGGGCCGAGGCCGTTCAGGTTGGCGCCGGCCTCCGCGCCGGTCGTTCCGCTCGCCTCGTCGTCGCCCGCATCGTTGCCAGCCGCAGCGGCATCGGCTCCGCCGTCATCGCCCGCACCGTTGCCCGCCGCAGCATCGCTTCCGCCTTCTGCAATCGTCCCGCCGTCGCTCGTCACCACGGAGCCGCCCGGCGTGTCTCGGACGACGGTCCCGTGCCGAAGGCTTCCCCATCCGGGCAGCACGATCGGCGCCGACCACGTGGTCAGATCAGGGCTCGTCGCCGTGAGGAAGCGCGCGGTGATCGGGCGAGACTGGGAGTCCACGAAGATCCGCCAGGTGCCGTCATCGAGCTGAACGACGCAAGGCCCCTCCATCCCCGGCCCGAAGCCTGACCAGTTGCCTGTCCCCACGAACGTCCACGGGCCAGTCAAGCTCGGCGCCGTCGCGTGTTCCAGGTACCTGGTCGTCTCGTTCTTGGTGAACGCATGATAGACGCCGCGCGCCTTGAGCACGAACGTGTCGATGTAGTTCGGGCCGAAGCCGAGCGGAACTGGACCGCTCCAGGTGCTCAGCGTGCTGTCCAGCGCAGTGAAGACGTATGGCTTGAAATCGGTGTCGTTGTTGAGAGTATCGATGTTGGCGATGACGTACACGGTGCTGCCGTCGACGAACCATTCCGGGGCCCACGCATGGGCCACGCCGGGAACCCCCGCCATCACCGCAGTCAAGTTCGTCCAGTGCACGAGGTCCGCGCTGGACGTGATGCTGAAGTGATCCACCTTGCCGCAACACGTTGGGCCGAGGGGATCCGTGTACGCGACGTAATACTTGCCATCGACGTGCTTCATGATGCTCGGATCGCGCAGGTAGCCGCTCGGTCCCGCGAAGCCGGTGTCCGCGACCAGCGTGAATTGGAGAGCATCCGCTGACCGGAGGGTAGATAGCTTCTCGCCGGCCGGAGTGTCGTTGTGGAACGTCGAAAAGACGTAGCCCGACGCGCGAGCGACGGGGGCGGCGACGACGAGCAGCCCACAGAGGACAACGAAGACGAGAAAGCGGGCAGCCCGTGCTCTTCCGACTCTCAACGCCATGAATGTCAATTTCTTCCCTTGGTTTTTCACGACTTTTCACGACTTGCAGTCCGATCGATCGAAATTGGCAGGCTTTCGAGGACCACCGGGGGAGACGTGGGCTCACGCCGCCTTTCTCGACCTCCGAAGCAAACCGAGTCGCACGAGGCTCTCGGCCGTCGCGGCAAGCCGCGCCGCGATCGTCCCCTGTTCAAAAAAGGAGGGGGAGTAGAAGCAAGATATAACGGAGCCTGCCGCGGCCCGCAACGCACGGCGTTCCGCGTTGAGATGGATTGGCCGCCAGATGCCCTCCCGACGGGCGCTCGAGCAGCCGCGCGCCCCGCCAAGGACGCAGGGGACGCCCCATTCGTTCGGGCCGCGTTTGGGCCAAGTCAGAAGACGACCCACAACACGAGCAAAACTGCGGAGAGGGCGGGATTCGAACCCGCGGCAGGCTTTTGACCTGCGCCCGCTTAGCAAGCGGGTACCTTCGGCCACTCGGTCACCTCTCCAGGGGACGGGAGCGCCGGAAAGTGCCACCAAACGAGCCTCCCGACAAGCGTTGGCCGGACGCGCCCGTGTTTCTTCCCACGCGACGGCCTCGTCGAGGACGGCCTATCTTGCACATCGACCCCATTTTTCGCGATCCGCGCCCCGTTTCCGCTTCTGCAGGCCCACGACGATGCGACCCGCACAAGTCTCGGTTCTCGCGCTCCTGCTGGTCGGGTACGGAAGCTTTTACCTCTGCCGCGCCAACGTGGAGGCGGCCCTGCCCCTGCTCCTCCGCGAGGGGTACGACAAGACGCATCTCGGCCTCTTGTCGTCGCTCGCCACGGGCAGCTACGCGATCGGCAAAGTCGTGCTCGGCGCCGCTGGGGACCGGCTCGGCGGGCGCAGGCTCATGCTCTTGGCGGCAGCCGGCTCCGTCGCGTGCTCCTTCGCGTTCGGACGGGCGAGCGGCTTCGTGGCGCTCGTCGTCTTCGCGGCGGCCAATCGCTTTTTCCAGTCGGGCGGGTGGAGCGCAGTCGTTCACGTCGTCTCGCGGTGGTTCGAAGCCGGGCGCTACGGGCTGGTCATGGGGATTCTCTCGACGAGCTACGAGCTCGGGAACGTCGTCGCGCTGAGCTTGTCGGCGCTCGTGGCGCGCTGGGGCTGGCGCGCTCTCTTCGTCGTGAACCCGCTGCTCTTTGCGATCATCGCCGGAACCGTCGTCCTCAGCCTGCGAGGAGCGCCGCCGGTGGCCCCCGACGCGAGCCCCGCGGCGACGGCTGGCGTGGGCGACGCCGCGGAATCCGCCGAGGGGCGTGAGAAGCTCGGCGAAATTCTGCCGAGGCTTTTCGCGCGCGGGTCGTTCTGGGCCACCATGGCGCTGAGCATGCTGCTCACGTTCATGCGCGTTGGATTTCTCACCTGGACGCCGACGTATCTGTACGAAGTCTCTGGCCGTACCGCGATTTCCGGTTCGATCGTCAAGAGCGCCATGTTCCCGGCTGCCGGCGTCGTCGCGGCCCTCGTCATCGGCCCGCTGAGCGACCGCTCCGGCGCGGGCCGGCGCGCGCCGATCATGGCCGTCTCGATGGGGATCGTCGTCGTGCTCACGCTCTTTCTGGCGCACGGAGGCGTGCACGGCGAGGTCGGCGCAGCGCTCCTCATCGCCGCCGTCGGCCTGTTCCTTTTGGGGCCTTACTCGCTTCTCGCCGGCGCCATTGCGCTCGACGTCGCGGGCAGACGGGGAGCGGCGACCGCGACGGGGATCATCGACGGGGTCGGTTACCTTGGCGCGACCGCGTCGGGCTACGTGCTCGGCCGGACCTCGGATCGCGCGGGCTGGTCCGCCGCGTTCGATATCCTCGCGGGAGCGGCGTTCCTGTCGACGGCCATTGCCGCTGCATGGACAATCGCGGTCGTTCGCCGCGGCGCCGAGCCTAGACCGCCGCGTCGCTCGTAGCCTGTCTCGGGTCCCCAGCGAGCGCACGAGACACCGCCGCGCTTGGACCGCGGGGCAGAAGCGCCGGCGCCGCAGACACGGGTGCGACGCGCGGGCTAGTCTCGCCATCCTCGCGGATGGTTCGCCTCATCTATTCGAATCGAACGGAAGAGCTAGCGATCGAGCTCGCCGATCGAGTGCGTGCCCAGCAGGCTCGTGAGGGAGCCCTCGTGCCCGTGCGCCTCGTCGTGCCGAGCGGAAGCGTCGAGACCTTCGTCCGCCTCGCTCTCGCGCGCACGAACGGTATCGCGGCAAACCTCGATGCGATGCTTCTGACGCGCTTCGCGGCGGAGGCGACGGGCCCGGAGGTCGGCGGCCGACTCGCAGGGGCGGAGGCGCTCGAGGGCATGGCGCTCACACTCCTTTTGCGCGAGGACGGGTTCCTCGACCAATCCGAGCTCAAGCCTCTCGGTGCCTACCTCGGAGCCGGAGCCTCGCCCGACAGCGTGGCGTCGCGGCGAACGCAGCTCGCCGGACGGATCGGCCGTCTCTTCGAGGAATACACGTATTCGCGCGCCGACATGCTCGTCCGCTGGCAAGAGGGAGGGGCGCTCGACACGCGGCACGCCGAGACGGAGGCGTGGCAGCGGGCCTTGTGGCTGGCGATGTTCGGCGAGGGCGGGCTGGGTCGCGCACGGGGGCTCGTTCCGCTCCACGAAGCCATCGCCGCGTGGAGGCCGTCCGGCGCTGTGAGCGCCGTGCACGTGTTCGGGTTCGCGCGGTTCGCGCCGAGCTTTCACGAGCTCTTCGCGCGCCTTGCGCTCGCGGGCGAGGTCGTCATTTATTCGGTCAGCCCGTGCGAAGGCTTCTGGGAAGACCTCGATCCCGACGACCCCGCGCTGCTCCAGCTCTGGGGCCGGCCCGGGCGAGAGCACGTTCGCGCGCTCGATGCCATCGCGGAGTTCGATCACGACGACCGGTTCGTCGAGCCCGCGGGCGACACGCTCCTCGGGCGCCTGCAGCGGGACGTCCTCAGGCGCGAGCCCGCGCGGGATACCGTCGACCCTGGGTTTGCGTTCGAGGGCGACTCGAGCCTGCGCTTTCTCGAGCACGCGAGCGTGCGACGCGAGCTCGAGGTCGTGGCGAGCGAGATTCTGGGAGCTCGTCCGTCGAGACGCCACGCTGCGGTTCGACGACATCGCCGTGCTGGTGCCCGACGCCGACGCGGTGAGTTATCTCGCCCACTTGCCCGCCGTTTTTCGGGAAGCGCACGGCATCCCGCTCCAACTGGTCGGCTTGCCGCTCCCCGGAGAGGAGCCCGTTCGCTCGGCGATCGACCTGCTCCTGGCGCTGCCCGCCGGGCGGTTCACGCGGCAGGATCTCTTGCGCGTCGCAGTTCATCCGGCGGTCGTGGCCTCCCTGGACGGCGTCGACCCGGGGAGCTGGCTGGCGTGGTGCGGCGCCCTCGGCGTCGTGCACGGGGCGGACCGTGCGGACCACGAAGGGACCTACATCGAACGCGACATCCTCAACTGGGATCAGGGCCTGCGGCGTCTCGCGCTCGGCGCTTTCATGACGGGCGACGCCAGCGGCGACCGCCGGCCGTACGAGCTCGGTGGGGAGGCGTACGTGCCGTACGAGGTCGCCCCCTCCGACATGCGCGACGCCGCGGCGCTCGGTCTCCTTCTCCGCTCGCTGATGGCCGACGCGCGCTTCGTGCGCGACGCCGAGCTGACCTTGCCTCGTTGGGCCGAGCTCCTCGGCACGCTCGTCGCCACGTACGTCACGCCGAAGAGCAGCGCCGACGCAGAGTCGCTCGCGCGTTGCCTCCGTCGCCTGACGTCGATTGGCGCGATCGACGTCGGGGATCGCCGCGTGCCGTATCGCATGGCCGCGGAGCTCGCCCGAGGTCGCCTGTCGCATGCGCCGACAGGCCGCGGTGGAGAGGGCGTCGTCGTCTCGTGTCTCGCCGCACTGCGTCCCATACCGTTCCGCGTCGTCTTCGCATGCGGAATGGGAGAAGGGCGATTTCCGTCCCCCGAAGGCGAGGATCCGCTCGATTTGCGTTGGGCGCACCGGCGCGCGGGTGACGTCAGCACGCGCGAGCGCGACAAGTACGCTTTCTTCGAGCTTCTTTTGGGGGTGCGTGACCGCTTCTACGCCTCCTTCGTCTCGCGCGACGCGCTGACTGGCGACGCGCTCGCACCGTCGTCCGTCATCCAGGAGCTACTTCACGCGCTCGGGCGCGGATACGTGCGCGACGTCACCTCGCTCGAGCGGCGCCACCCCCTTCGACGCTGGGACGCACGTTACTTTCCGGACGTCTTCGGCGGCTCGACGGCGCGGGCCGGACCGCTCGGAACGATGCGCTTGCCGCAAGCGCACGCAGAAGCCCGAACCGCGGCGCTGCGACAGAGCCTGGAGCGCGAGCGAGGACCCGCCGACGCAGACGAGATCGCCACCCGAGCGGCAGCGGACCCGGCGTGGGCCGCGCTCGCCGATCACCTCGGTATCGCGCGCCTGCCGCCGAGCGATCGCGTCGCCGAGGGGCGTGCCGTCGTCTCCATGTACGCCCTCGTGAAGTTCCTGGAGTTCCCTCTGCAGGGCTGGGCTCGTTACCGGGTCGGGCTCGACGAGCGCGAGGAGGAGGACGTCCTGGCGCGCGAAGACGAGCCCTTCGAGACGGACGCACGCGACGAGACGCTGCTGTTGCGCGAAGTGGCGCTCGGCGCGGCCATGGCAGGAGGTCCGCTCGCAGAGGCGTACGACGACACAGTGCGCGATCGCGAGCTCCGCGGGCTCGGGCCATCCGGCGCCTTTGCAGCCGGTGAGCGGAGCGATCACTTGCGGACGCTCGAGACCTGGGAGAGCGAGCTCGGAGGGCTGGGCATCGCCCTCGCCGACGTCGAGGTGCACCGCTTCGGTCGGGCCGGAGAGCACGCGCGCGCCGATCGAGCTCACGACCCTCTCCTGCTCGACGTCCCGGTCGTGGATGCGGCCGGCGTGTCGCGCGTCGTCCGCGCGGAAGTGGGCGGTCGAACACTCCCCCTCGGCAACGACGCGTCGGTCTCGATTACGCTCTTAAGGCGAGCGAAGGAGGGCAACGACGACTGGGTCCGTGCCGGACGCGCGCGGTCGACCCTCCGCGCGTTCGTCGACCATGCCGTTCTCTCTGCGACCGGCATCGCAGAAGGGCGGGCCCACGCTTCCGCCCTCGTGGTGGCGACGCCGCAAGGACCCGTCACCGAGCACGCTCGCTTCGCGCCGATGACGCGCGACGAGGCGACGGTCTGGCTGCGGGCGCTCGTGCGCGAGCTGCTCGGCGGGTCGCACGCCTACTTTCTGCCTTCCGAGGCCGTGTTCGTCCATCGGTGGAGGGATCCCGGCGGGCCCGTCACGCCTTGGATCGAAGCGGCGCGCGAGCAGCTGCGCGAGTCCGACGGTCCGCCTGCGCTGCGCTCGGCTTACGGGCCCGTGCCGAGGCCTCATGAGTACCCCGCGCCGGACGAGGCGACCGCGCGGGCGATGATCGCAAGCCGATTCGAGCCGCTCTTCGAGGGGCTCGAACGTGCCGAGGCCGTCCGACCGAGCGCGCGGCGAGAGCCCAGCGAGAAGAGGGAGCCATCGTGACCGAGCGACGCGTGGCTCGACCTTCCGTTCTCCGGCGGATCCCGCTCGACCGCCACACGGTCATCGAGGCCTCCGCCGGGACGGGAAAGACGTTCACGCTCGAGCACCTGGTCATCGAGCTGCTCCTGACCGCCGACGTGCCGCTCGACCGCATTCTGGTGGTCACGTTCACGGAAAAGGCGACGAACGAGCTCCGGCAGAGGGTTCGTGCGAAAATCGAAGAGCTCCTGTCCGGAGGCGGCGAGTCGGCACGCCCGGAGGACGGACCATCGGGCGATTTCTGGACGATAGACGACGCGGCCAGGAGGCGCCTCGCGCGCGCCCTCCATGCGTTCGACGGCGCGACGATCGCCACGATCCACGCGTTTTGCCAGCGCGTTCTCCGCGAGAACGCGTTCTCGAGCGGTCGGCTCTTCGAAGAGCAGCAAGTCGACGGACGCGAGGCGTTCGGGCGAGCGCTGCGCGAAGCGCTGCGCCGTGACCTTGCTCATGGCCCGGGACGCGAATGGCTGGAGTCCGCGCTCGGCGCAGGCTGGTCGATGGATCGCCTCGAGGAGCTCCTTTGGGCGTGCGCCCAGGCACGCGCCGAGCTCCAGCCGGTCCTCCGCACGACCGCCCTCGAGGCTGCTCTTGGGGGGTTTCCGGTCGAGGACGCGCGGTGGGGGTGTGGCCCGTCCGAGATCAAAGGCTGGGGCCTCCATCCGCAGACGGCCAAGGCGATCGGCGCTCGCCTCGCCGAGATGGCCGACGCCGTGGAGCTCGCGCGTGCGTCGGGCGGTACGGCCGCCTTTGCGTTGCGCGTCCAGGACGCCCGCTTCGGTTACCTCGTCGACAAGCTCGGTGGGGTGGCGGCTCGCCCGGGAACGGCGGGGCGGGTGTGCGCCGCTGCCCTCGAGCTGGCCAGGGCGACGCCGACGTTTGCCGGGGGCTTGGCGCAGACGTTCCTCCCCGCCGTGCTCACCGAGCTCGCCTCGCACAAGCGCGAGAACGGCGAGTACGATTTTGACGACATGCTCGCGCTAGTCGACGAAGCGCTGCGGTCGGCTCAGGCTAGCTCGCTTGCCGCGACGATGCGCGGGCGGTGGCGTTACGTGCTCATCGACGAGTTCCAGGACACGGACGAGACGCAGTGGTCGATCTTCCGAAGGGCGTTCTTCGATCGCAGCCTGGAGAGCAGCGTGCTCTATCTGGTCGGCGACCCGAAGCAATCGATTTACCGCTTCCGCGGCGCGGATGTGCACACCTACTTGCGAGCACGCGACGAGATCGCGTCCGTGGGCGGCGCGCGCGTCGCGCTCGACGAGAACTACCGCGCCACCGCGAGGCTAGTCGACGCCACCAATGCGATCTTCGATCCAAGCGCGCCCGAGCCAGTCTTCAGCGGCAGCCTCGAGTACACGCCCGTCACCTGTGGACGCCCGCTCCGCAGCCTCGTCGACGGCGAAGGCCGAGCCGTCTCCCCGGTGCACGTCCTTCGATTTCGCGCCCCGTCGAGCGAGCCGGTCCCACTCGCGCCGCTCGGCGCCCGCATCGCGCGCGAAATTCGCACCCTGACCGATCCCGCCCGCCCTTTTCGCCTCGATGGCAAGGCCCTCCAGCACCACGACGTGTTCATCTTGACGCGCACGGCGCGCGAAGGCCGCACGCTTGGCGCGGCGCTTCGCGCAGAAGGCGTTCCGTATGCGTTCTACAAGGAGGAGGGACTGTTTCAGACGGAAGAGGCGCGCGAGATCCGCGCTCTGCTCGTCGCCATCGACAACCCGACCGATCGCGCGTGTCGCCTCGCCGCCTGGCTGACGCCTTTTTTTGGGTTACCCCTCGCCTCGCTCGAACGCGCGCGCAATCTCCCCGTCGACGACCCCCTCGTCGCGCAGCTCTACGCCTGGAAGGCCATGGCGGCCGCCCGCGACTTCGACGGTCTGTTCGAGAGCATCGTGAGCGACTCGGGCGTCGTTCGGCGCGAGCTTTTTTTCTCGCCCGGGGAGCGGGAGCTCACGAACTATCTTCACGTGCTCGAGTCGCTGCTCGAGCACGCGCGGCGGACGCAGGCCACGCTGCGTGACGTCATCCACGAGCTCTCGGGCCTCATCGAGCGGACCCGCTTGCCTCTCGCCCTCGAGGGAAACGTGCAGCGGCTCGAGAGTGAGCGGCGCGCCGTCCAGATCATGACCGTGCACAAAGCCAAGGGGCTGGAGGCGCCGGTCGTCTTCGTGGGGGGCGGCTTCAAAGGCGGGCGCACGGACGACGTGCGCCTCTACCACGAAGCCGGACGGCGACTGGCCTGGGTTGGTCGCTTGGACGACACCCCCGCCGAGAAGCCCGTGAAAAAAGAGGAGGACGAAGAGGAGCAACGACTCATGTACGTGGCCCTCACGCGAGCGCAGGGGCGCCTGTACCTCCCTTGCGCCGTCGAGGAGACGGACGGCCGGGACGGAAAGCGGGCGGCTGGTGACGCGAAGCGTTTGCGCGGCTCGTACGATCGCATCAATCGGCGTCTCGCTCGGCTGCTCCGCGAGTGCGACCCGTCGCTGTCGGTAGAGGACGTGTTGGTCGAGAAGCCCGGCGCGTCCCTCGCGGTCCCGCGGGCAGCCGGCGTCGCGGAGAGCCCGTGGACGCCGCCCCTCGCTCTCTTGCAGGCGGAGAACGACGACGGCGCTTACTCGGAGCTCCGGGAGGCGCACGCCGGCCCATTCGTGACTTCGTACACGCGAATGAAAGAGGGGCGCGGCTCCGGGCGCATCGCTTCCGTCGACTACCTTGACGAGAGACGTCGCGAGAAGGCGAACGACACCGTCGATCAGACGAGCGCGACGGCGCTCCGCGCGGCACGGACGTCCGGAATCTTCCTGCACGAGCTCCTCGAGCGTGTGCCGATTGCGTCGTTTCCGTCGGCTGCTCCGTCCTCGTCCTTGCCTTCGCCGCCACTCGGCGCGACGTCGTCGGCACCCTTCGAAGCGTGGCGGGCACGCGCGGACGTCTCGTCGCTCGTCACCGAAGCGCTCGCCGTTCATCGGATAGAGCGGGCGCAGCGTGACCACGCGGAGCAGATGGTGTGGACGGCTTACACGACGGCCCTCGATTTGCCGGACGGGGGCCGCATCGGTGGCCTGGCTCACGCCGCGCGCGTCGTGCGTGAGATGGATTTCGTTTTCCCAATTCCCGAGCGGGACCATCCGACCTTGGCCGAGCCGCCGTCGGGGCCACTCACGATAGGAAGAGGCTACGTGCGGGGCTCGCTCGACCTCGCGTTCGAGCAGGCAGGCCTGACGTATTTCGTCGACTGGAAGAGTGATTCGTTGGACTCCTTCGAGCCGGAAGCTCTCTCGAGGCACGTGCGGACCTTTTACGAGGAGCAGGCGCAGCTCTACACACTGGCGATCGTGAAGCTCCTCGGTGTCCGCTCTCGGGAGGAGCACGCAGCGCGCTTCGGCGGCGTTCTCTACTGCTTTTTGCGCGGCATGGGCGCGCCGGGGCGCGGAGTCTGGGCGATCCGCCCTACCTGGGACGACGCGCTGGCCTGGGAGAGCGCGCTTCGAACGCGGCGCCGCTGGCGAGTCGCTCCTCGGACCGAACAGCCGGTACGGCGGAGCGGATCATGATCCCGTTCACGCCACTTGGAACCGCCCGGCAGCGCTTTGTCGGCGGCGACGGGCCCGGTCCGTTCGGCGACGCGGCGGCCCTCGAAGTGGCCGAAGGGGACGACTTCGAAGCCGCGTACCTAGGCTGGGAGATCGCTCGCTCCCTGCCGGGTGTCACCGGCGACGACCGGCGGGCCCTCGCGCTCTTGGCCGCGATGTGCGTCAGCGCGATGCACGCGGGGAGCACGAGGGTTTCGCTAGAAGACGCACGACTCGCGCGAGCGCTGCAGGCGTTCGGTGCGGTCGACATGACGTCCGCCGTGAAATCGATCGTCGCGCGCGGACGGGCGGCTCTCCCGAACGATCCGGTGACCCAGGTCCTCGGGCAGGCAAAAGAGCGCAAGCCGCTCGTCGTCGAGGGAGCGTGGGTCTACACGGAGCGAATGAGAGCGCTCGAGGAGCGCTTTTGCGCGGGTGTCCGCGACCGGCTCGGGCGGCCCGCGGGGGCGCGCGATGCCCGGTCGCTCGGGCGCGCGGTCGCCGCCGTCGAAGCGGGGCCGCCGCCGCTGACGGACGAGCAGAAGCGGGCTGTCGGCGCCGCGCTCGGGGGACCGCTTGCGGTCATCACCGGCGGGCCCGGCACGGGAAAGACGACGATCGTCGTCGCGATGCTCCGCGCGCTGGCCTGGCTGGGTGTCCCCATGGAATCCGTCGCGCTCGCGGCGCCCACTGGAAAGGCCGCGCAGCGACTTCAGGAGGCGATCTCGACCGGCCTCGGCTCGGTTCCTCGCGACATCGCGGAGGCCGGGCTGCGCTCGATCGCGCCAAGCCCGCAGACGCTACACCGCTTGCTCGGCTGGTCGCCCTCCAGCCGTCGCTTTGCGCGCCATGAGAACGACCCCTTGCCGCATCGGGTGGTCGTCGTCGACGAAGCCTCGATGGTCGACCTTGCCATGATGGACCGGCTCCTCCGCGCCCTCCGCGACGACGCGCGGCTCGTTTTGCTGGGCGACGCGGACCAGCTGCCTTCGGTCGAGGCGGGGGCCGTATTTCGCGATCTCTGCGCGGGGACGGCTGCCGTCCGCCTGAGCGTGAACTTGCGGGTCGTACGCGAGCCGAGCGCGCTGCGCATCGTCGCCGCGGCTCGGGCGGTGAACGCGGGGACCCTCGACGCCTCGTTCAGCGAGGCAGTCACCGTTCGCCGGTCGGTCGATGACGTCGCCTTTCAGGGCGTCGAGCACCTTTCGGCCCGCTGGGCGGACGTGGGCGAGGCGCTCCTCGATCGCTGGCGCGAGCGCCTCGCGTCGCCGGATGGCTTTGCCGAGCGCGTCGCCCGAACGTATCGCGCGGTGGCTGGCGTCTTCGACGAGGAGTCGGTAGCCGAGCTGCGCAAACTCTTTGATCATCACGCTCGAATGCGGTTGCTCTGCGCGACACGGGTGCGCGGCTTCGCGACGAGCGCCGAAACCCTCAACGACAGGTTGCTGGCGCGGCTGAGCGGCCGCGCCGGGCCGGAGCGGTGGCGGCGTCCCTCGGAGCTTGCCGCGGGCACGCCGGTGCTGTTCGAACGAAACGACTACGAGCGCCAGCTCTTCAACGGCGATCAGGGGATCGTCGTCCTGGTCGACGCCCCCGGCGCAGGCTCCCCCGCCCGGATGGCCGTGTTCCCGCGCGGCGAGGGCTACGGCGCCATTCCGATCGATGCGTTCGCCGATTTCGACGCCGTCTTACGCGATGACCGTCCACAAGGCGCAAGGGTCGGAATTCGATGAGGTCGCGCTCATCCTTCCCGAAGCGGACCTGCCGCTGCTGACCCGAGAGCTCGTCTACACCGCCATGACGCGCGCGCGCCGTTCAGTGCTCCTCGTCGGGCCGGAGGAGCTGCTCAGGCGTGCGGTAACCCGTGAGCTGGACCGCGCCAGCGGCGTCGCCGAGAGACTGATGGACCCGCCTTCCAAGCGGCGGTCCGCGCGCGGCGGGCCGACCAAAGGCGCGGCGGGCTAGCCTCCCCCGGCGGCCGGCGTGCTATACATGCGAGCAGGAGGAGCGGAGATGGAACAGGCCATCCTGTCGATCATGCCGGCGGTGCAGGCGCTCGAGCCGTTGCGTCCCCGGGGGCGAGCCGCCGCGCGTCTGCTGCTTTCGGTCGAGGTCGGCGACCCCGAGGTGATCGCCGAGCTCCGGCGGCACGCCGAAGGCGAAGAGAGAGAACGCTTCGCGCTGGCTGCCCTTCGCATCGGGGTCCTGGCGCTGCGTACCGCCAACGGCCAGGTCGACACAGCTTCCATCCGCGAGGCAGGCAACGACCTCGTGGCGGAGATGCGCGAGCTTCTCTCGGTGCGGGCCGCCGAGCTGACGGAGCGTCTCGGCTCGGCTCTGACGCAATACCTCGACCCGCAGAGTGGAGTCCTGCCGCAGCGTCTGCAGACGCTCGTCAGCCGCGACGGCGAGCTCGAGCGAATGCTTCGCGCGCACGTGGGCGCCGACGACTCGATGCTCGCCCGTTCGCTCGCCGCCCATCTCGGCGAAGGAAGCGCCATCTTCAAGCTCCTCTCCCCGACCGACGCGGGCGGACTGAACGTACAGCTCACGAAGACGATCGAGGGCGCGCTCGCCGAACAGCGCAAGCACATCTTGCGGGAGTTCTCGCTCGATCAAAAGGACTCTGCGCTCTCGAGGCTCGCCGCCGAGTTCTCACTGGACGACGACACGTCGGCGCTCAGCCGGCTATCGAAGATGCTCTCGGCGACCAGCGAGCAAATCGGAAGGAACCTGACGCTGGACGACGAGGCGTCCGCGCTGGCGCGACTGAAGCGCGAGCTCGTATCGACGATCGATCGCCTCGCGAAGGACAATGGTGAATTCCAGACGCAGATGCGCGAGGCGCTCGCGCGGCTCGACACGCGGAAGCAGGAGCAAGCGCGCGCTCCGATTCACGGGGTGACCTTCGAAGAGCGGCTCGGTGCATTGCTCGCCGAGGAGGCCCAGCGCCTTGGCGACGTTCACGAGGCCACCGGCGAAACGACCGGGGTGGTCAAGCTTTGCAAGAAGGGCGACCATGTGATCGAGCTCGGCGCGGACTCGGCGGCTGCCAACGCGCGGATAGTCTGGGAGGCGAAAGAGAAGCAGTCCTATTCACTCAGGATGGCCCTTGCCGAGATCGACGAGGCGCGGCGCAACCGGCGGGCGCAGGTCGGAGTATTCGTCTTTTCGCGAAAGACCGCGCCCGATGAGCTGGAGACCCTCCAGCGCCACGGGAGCGACATCCTCGTCGTGTGGGACGCAGAAGATCGCGCCAGCGATCTCATCGTGCGAACGGCCTATAGCCTGGCGCGCGCCCTCGTCGTACGCGAGCAACGCAACGATCGCGAGGCGCTGGCGGCCATCACGGAAATCGAACGCGCCGCACGCGGCGTCGAGCGCCAGATCGGCCACCTCGACGAGGTGCGCCGGTGGGCCGAGACCGTGAAGGGCCACGGTGAGAAGATCGCCGATCGGTCGACGCGCATGGCCGACGAGCTTCGGCGGGACGTCGAGCGGCTCAACGTGCAGGTGGCGTCGATGCGACGCGCGAGCGAAGGACCCGCCGGGGCGTGAGCCTCGAGACAGTTGCTCGGCGCCTCGAGCGCCGTCGCACCTGCTCGTACGCACCTGCACGAGCCCGGACAGTGCGGTGAAGCCATCGCTCCGTTCGGGCCGGCTCGACCGAGGCGGCGTCGACGTTGAATCAAAGCCTGGCGGCAGACCCGACGATGGCGTCGCCCGCGGAGTAGGGGGCGATCAGGGAATGACCGTCAGCGTCACGTGGAACGGAACGGCCTGCGTCGATGGCGCGATGGCGGGCTGACCGTACGCGGCCACGTACCACATCTGGGTTCCGGGGCTGGCGAACGTGTGGCTCACCGTGTGGGTTCCGCTTTGCGTGTCTTCGTTCGCAGAGAGGTGGCTCGACCGGTCGGGTGTCACGCCAGTGCCGAGATAGAGCCAGACCAGCCCGACGGTGGCATCCTCCGTCAACGTCGCGCTCAAGCCCGAGGCCAGACCCCCGTAGTTGAAATAAGCCCATTGGCCTTGCGTCACCGTTCCGGCCACCGGGGTTCCGGGCGCTGGCATCGGGGCCGCGACGTCGCATGGAACTCCGGCCCATCCTGGGTCGCACGCGCAGCTACCGGACGACTCCACACACACTCCATGCTGGCAGGCGGGGGCGCAAACGGGAGGAGGAGCCGTGCGCTCGTTCGGGCTGTCCGTCGCAGCCATCGGCGGAGCGTCGGCCACGCCAGCGTCGTTCAACGTGGCGTCGGGCGGAGTCGCATCGCCACCCGCGTCGAATCCGCTTTCCGCAGGATTCCCGGACGCCTCGTCGCTCATCGAGCCTTCGAGGTCCCCGGCGTCCGCCGACCCCCCGACTTCGATTTGCGCATCGCCCGCGACGTGGTCGGCGAGGCCGGCTTCCTCGGCCTGGGCGGGGCCGGTCCCCGGCTTGTCAGCCGCCGAGCATCCAGCGCCCGCGAGGCCGACCGAGACGAGAACGACGAACGGGAAGGCACGCATGGCCTCAACGTAACGCGGCGACGGGAGGAGTCCACGAGGTTACCCGGCCCGGCGCTCACTGTCCGCGGGCGGCTGACGCGCAAGCGCGGCCTGCGCTGAGTAGAGCTACTGTAGGATGTTTTGCGGTCGTCAGCGGAGAGCTTCCGCGATCCACCGGATTGCCAAGCGATCCACCAATGCCTCGCGGTCCGGCGAGGCGTCGAGCTGCCTTGGGCAGCGGGCCCTAGGACCGAGCCGTCGTCTCGTCCGGCGATCGGCTCAATTCGAGCTGCTCAACCCCGGCATCGTGGCTCGATTGGAGCAGTCGCGATCGGCTCGCCCCCCGCGGCAATGGCCGGTTCGGCGGGGTTTTTCGCGCGCGGCGGGAAGGCGCGCCAATGGTACGAGGCTTGCGTCTCGGCGCATTCAAGCCCCGACTGCGTTCGGGGCTCTTTTTTCCAAGCGACGCCGCCGCGATGGTCGCACTGGCCGCGCGAGATGCGAGGTTAATGCCATGATTTCTGATATCAGGAAAATCGTCTATTCGCACATCTCCACGCTATTCGCGTTGGCCATTGCGGTGACGGGGTGTGCGACGGAGACGGAGGCCGAACAGGCTGCGCCCGTACCGTCCTTGGGCGTCGTCGGGCAATCGACTCTCGAGCTCACGTCGAAGAGCGACTCCGAAGTCGCGGGAGTCTACAGCGAAGGGGCAACGAGTCTTCGATTCGAAGCTAGAAGATTGGCGACTGGCTCCGTTTGGGCTCTCTATCAAGGCAACGGCAAAGAGATGTTCCGCGTCGAGCACGTCGCGAACACGGTGGTGACCACGGTGATGGGGAGCTACCGGCAACGGCTCGATGCGACGGTCTTGGCCAAGCTCAAGGCGGACCAGATGGACGAGGCCGCGCTCGCGGCGGGAGCTGTGTCCGACGGAGATCCCTCCATGCTGGGCTCGCTCGAAGCGCTTCCCGAATTCGCCCAAATGCCAGGCCTATCGAAAGCGCTCGGGGAGCGCGGGGTGACGGGTCGAACGTACCCGGTGACCTTGCCACTCCATATGCTCGCCGAGCGTGTCCAGGAGCTCCGAGGCAAGGTCGCCCCTGCCCTTTTGGATCCCTCCTCGGAAAAAGCCCTGAGCCTCGCGCCGGGGGGTCCCTGCTTCATCGCCAGCGGGCAATTCTGCTGCGCAGGGAAACCGTGCACCCCAATTAGCGCGGCCCCGCCGCCCGTCACCTGCGAGTCCGTGCACCCTTATCCCGATCTTCAATGCGATCCGAACCACGACGATTGCTTCGGTATGTGCGGCCCCGGCTGCACGTGCTGGGATTCGATATGTGGAGACTGCCAATACCACGCCACCTGCGCTCAACACGATTGGTTCTGCGGGAAGGTCAGCAGCGCGTCTTGGTACGAGTGGACATACAATCCGCTCCTCCCGTTCTACGCCGCGCAATGCTACGGAGGTGTGAGCGTTTTGATCGCTGCCGTCGGCTGCGACCCGGGACGCCTGGCGAGCGCCCTCTGAGCACTTTCTCTCGCAACGCTCTCGACAGGAGGGTGGGCAGGCATGGCCGTTGTGATGATTGGCATCCGCGCTTATCGTGCGCAGTGCGCCAATGGAGCAGGTGTCGCCCGTCTTCCGCGGTACCCGCCGCTTCAGACTGGTCGCTCCGCTCGGCGCAGGCGGAATGGGCGTCGTTTACGAGGCCGTCGACCAAGAGGACGGCTGCACGATTGCGTTGAAGGTCCTTCCTAACTTCAGGCCCGCCGCCGTCGTCGCGTTCAAACGCGAGTTTCGATCGCTCCAAGGCATCCACCACCCGAACCTCGTCACGCTGGGTGACCTCATCGAGCACGAACGACACCTCTTCTTCACGATGGAGCTCGTACGGGGCGTCGACATCCTTTCGTATGTTCGCGTCCGGGTCCCTCTCGATCGTCCGTCGAGCCCGTCGCGGGGCGATCTTTCGTTCGATGAACCGACCGCCCGCAGAAGCGACGAAGCGCAGCGCGCACGGCCGCCTGAACGCGAGACCGCCACTCCTCACGAGCCTCGGCTGAGGGCGGCGTTTCTGCAGCTCGCGCGGGGCCTCGCGGCGCTGCACGGCGCGGCCAAGGTGCATCGAGACGTGAAACCATCGAACGTCCTCGTCACTCGCGAGGGTCGGGCCGTCTTGCTCGACTTCGGGCTAGTCGCCGACTTGGACCGACCGTCGCTTCTGCCGGACGGGGCGTTCGGTACCGTTTCGTACGTGTCGCCCGAACAGGCGGCAGGTCAGCCGGCGAGCCCCGCGTCCGATTGGTACAGCTTCGGTGCGATCCTTTTCGAGTCGTTTACGGGGCGCCCACCCTTCGTCGGGGCGCCGGAGTCCGTCCTCGAGCAAAAGGCGCTCGGCGACGGTCCGTCTCCGTCGGTTCTCGCAAAGGAGGTGCCCGCCGACCTCGATTGCCTCTGCAGCGAGCTCCTCCGGTGCGATCCGGCGCTTCGGCCCTCTGGATCGGAGGTGCTCGCGCGGTTGGCGCAGGGCGAGGTAGCAGGCGCCGACGACGACGCGAGGCTGTTGGCCGCTACGCCGTTCGTCGGGCGCGTGCGCGAGCTCGGCGCGCTCGAGGACGCTTTTCGCCGCACCGACCGTCGACCGCTCGTCGTCGCAATCGCGGGGGAATCGGGAGTTGGAAAGACGGCCCTGATGCGCGAGCTCGCGGCCACCCTCCGCGCATCCGGGCCCGCGCATTCTGCCGTCGTCTTGTGCAGCCGCTGCTCGGAGCGGGAGCGAATCCCATTCAAGGCGTTCGACGAGATTGCGTCGCAAATAGCGGAGATTTGTCACGACCCCCGAACCCTCTCCGACCTGCTTGCCACGACGGGGTTCGCCGTGGCGCTCCGGGGCGCCGCGGGCATCTTTCCGGTGCTCGCCGAAGTTGCGCGCGGTCTCGTCCACTCTCCGACGCAGCAGCTCGATTGGGTCGCCCGGCGCACGGCGGCGTTCCACGGCGTGCGCGAAATCGTTCGCCTCGTCGCGGAGCGGTCCCGCGTCGTCTTTTGCATCGACGACTGGCAATGGGCAGACGCCGATAGCATCGCGCTGCTCTCGAGCATCTTGGCCGGACCTTCTCCGCCGCCGGTCTTGGTGCTCTTGTTTCAGCGCGAAAATGCACCCGACACGGTACGCGTCGAGGAGCGGCTCACGCTGCGGAATTTGGAAGCCGACGAAGCGGAGACCCTGGCCCACGAGCTGCTCACGAACGAGCGACTGGCGCCGGACACGATAACCCCGTCGGCGCGGAGCATCGCGTCCGAATCCACGGGGCACCCGTTCTTCGTTTTGGAGCTCGTCCAGCAAGTGGTCACTTGCGGTCAGGGTCTGCCGCTGGGTCCTCGGCTGGATGATGCGCTCTGGGCCCGGTTCTGTGCGCTGGAGCCCACGGCGAAACACGCGGCTCGGGTGCTCGCCAGCGCGCGTGCACCAATTCCCTTCTCGGTTCTCAGCGACGCGATGGCGCACCTCGGCTCGCCCGTAGAATGGTGGGCACGCCCGGCACTGATGCATCGCCTGCAATCGGGCCACTTCGCGCGCTTCGTGGGATTGAGTGGATTGGACGGCGTCGATTGCTTTCACGATCGCGTGGCGACCGCCATCCTGTCTAGGCTTCCGGAGCAGGAGAGGCAGGCGTGCCATCACGCTCTGGCTGTCGCCCTCGAGAACGCCGCGACGCTCGACTTCGAGTCGCTGACAGCCCATTGGCTCGGCGCGGGTCAGGCGGACCGCGCGGCACGGTGCGCCGAAACGGCGGGCGATCGGGCGATGCAGGGGCTCGCGTTCCAGCGCGCCACGGAGCTTTACGGGCTGTCCTTGAAGCTCGGAGGGACAGGCTCGGCTCCGGGAGACGTGCGCGCAAAGCTTGGAGAAGCGCTGAGTCACCTCGGCCGGGGTCGCGAGGCCGCGCAAGAGTACCTGGCCGCCGCAGCATCTGCTCCGGCGGAGCGCCGCGTGGTGCTGCAACGGCTCGCCGCGGATCAGCTGTTTCGAAGTGGGCATTTCGACGAGGCCGTGAGGTTGGCCGAGCACGTGTTCGCCGCGCTCGGCCTCGCGCTCCCGAGGTCGCGGTGGAGCACGTGGGCTCGGCTCATCGGACAGCGGATTCGCCTTCGCTTGCGGGGGGACCGATTCGAACGGCGCGCCGAGAGCACGGTGGCGCCAGGCGCGCTCGTCCGGCTCGATGCGGGTTGGTCCGTCGCCGTCGGCCTGGGCATGCTCGACAACTTCCGCGGCTCCTATGTTCAGAGCTGCCATCTTCACATGGCCCTCGAGGTCGGCGAGCCCTTCCGGGTTTTGCGCGCGCTCGCCATGGAAGTGAGCTATCGGGCTACCGCCGGGTCCTCGGCGCGCAAAGGGATCGAACGATGGGTCCAGGGGTCCGAAGATCTCGCTCGCGAGCTGGGCGACCCCTACGCGTTCGGGTTCACGCACTTGACGCGCGGGATCGGCACTTTCTTGTGCGGCGACTGGGAGGCCGCCAAACGCGCGTGCCAGTCGGCCGAGGCCATCTTCGAGAACAGGCCCGCGCTCGCGTCATGGGAGCTCGCGAGTGCTCGCCTGTTCCTGCTCTTCTCTCAGTTCTTCTTGGGCGATCTCGCTTCTCTGCGGAAGCGAGTGCCCGAGCTCGTCCAAGAAGCGAAAGAGCGCGGCGATTTGTTCGCGGCCGTCAATCTCCGCCTGAGCGTGTGCAATGCGGCCTGGCTGGTCGGAGACGTTCCCAAAGAGGCCCGACGCCACCTCGAGGAGTCCGACGACAGCTGCCCCAGGAAGGGCGGGCATATCCAGAGGTACTGGAGCGCCATCGCGTGGGCGAATCTGTGCCTTTACGAGGGATTTGCCGAGGAGGCGCACCGCCGCGTCGTCTCCATTTGGCCGATGCTCCGTCGATCGATGCTGCTCCGGATGGAGTTCGTGCGAGTGGAGTTCCATTGGCTTCGCGGAAGGTGTGCATTGGCGCGCGCCGAGGTCGATAGCGGGAGTCGGGCCACTCTGCTCCGAGAGGCCGAAAATTGCGCATGGCGGCTTGGCAGAGAGCGGGCGGATTGGGCAAAGGCGGTCGCGCACTTCCTCTATGCCGGGGCGCATTCGCTCCGCGGGGCCGAACGAGCGTCGATTCGAGCGCTGGACGAGGGCGTTCGCGCGGCGGAAGCGATCGACTTCGGTCTGATGACGCGCGCGGCCGCTCCGCACGAGCGCTCTTCGGACAGCCATTCGCTCAGCCAGATTGTGGCGCGTCCCGATCGCTGGCGCGCGATGCTCCTCCCCGCGCTGAGAGTGCGGTAGCCGACGTCTCAGGGCTTGCGGGGGCGGGGGATGTCGTGGTGGCCGAGCTTCGCGACGAACGTGCGCCGGGGCATGCCGAGTCGCTTCGCTGCGCGCGTCTGGTTGCCGTTGCATTTGGCGAGGGCCTCGACGATGCGTTCTCGTTCACCCGCGCGGTCCGAGCCGCCCGCGTTCGAGCCCGTGTCGAACGGCTCGGCCGACGGGAGCGCGCGCGGTCGCAAAGTGCCGGCGGAGCGGTCCGAGCGCGTCACCTGACCGGGGATGACGAGGTCCAGCAGGGACAAATCGAGGGGGCCGATTTCCGGTCCTTGGCAAAGGAGCGCAGCACGCTCCATTTCGTTTTTGAGCTCACGGACGTTGCCTGGCCATGAATGCGTCCGAAGCCGATCAATCGCCGCGAGCGTGAGCCGCGGAGGCACACGGCCAGCCGTTCGATCCAGCGCGCGCGACAGAAAGGCCCGCGCGAGCGCGACGATTTCTCCGGGTCGCTCGCGCAACGGCGGGACCTGGAGGCAAACGCCGTTCAGCCGGAAGAACAAATCGGCGCGAAAGGTTCCGCGCGAGACTTCGGACGCCAGGTCTCGATTGGTGGCAGACACGAAGCGCACGTCTACCGTGCGCGCTCGGACCGCGCCGACCCGCAGCACCTCGCGCGCCTCGATGGCGCGCAGGAGCTTCGCCTGGAGCCCAGGCGTGAGCTCGCCGACCTCGTCGAGAAAGACGGTTCCGCGATTGGCGGCTTCGATGAGCCCGACCTTGGACGAGACGGCGCCCGTGAACGCGCCGCGCTCGTGACCGAAAAGCTCGCTCTCGAGGAGAGGTTCGGACAACGCGGCACAATTGATGCGCACGAGAGGCGCGCTCCGGCGAGGTGACCGGCTATGGACCGCTTCCGCGACGAGATCCTTGCCGACACCAGTTTCGCCGAGGACGAGAACGTTGATGGGGACCTGGGCCACCCGCTCGATTGTGGCGTAGAGCTGCTTCATGACGGGATTGTCGGCGACGATTTGCCCGTGGCGTTCGCATCCTTCGGGCACGGGCGGCGGTCGGTGGTCGCTGACGACTAGGCCGTGGGGATCGGAGCGTTGGACGAGAAGAAGTGAGCTTCCGATCGAGACGGGCTCCCCGGGCAGAAGCGGGCGCACGGTGGACTTCGCGAGGAGCGTGTTGCCGACGTGCGTACCGTTCGCACTGCCGCAGTCCTCGATGGCGAGTGGGCGCACGTGCAGGGACGCATGACGACGCGAAGCCAAGGCGTCGCGGAGGCGCACGTCGCAGCCTTCTGCCCGACCGATACTCAAGATGCCGGACGCCGGCAGCGCGTAAGCCGACAGTCCGCTTGCCTCGAGAACCACAAGTTGCAGCGGAGAGGTACGGCACTCACCAGTCGCCGGACGTCGAAGCAACGTCGTGTTCGCGCCGGGCCCGCACGCGTCGGGGTCGGTCTGTGAGAGCGGCGTGGTCATCATGACGCGAGTTTATGCACCAGACTCCGCGGCGGTCGAGGACGAAACCGCGCCCTCCGTCGTCTCGATAAGGATGCCTCGCGGTGTCCACCGTTTAGGGGACTTGACTTGGCATTCGACACGACAGAATAACCAACGAGCGACGGACTTTCGCCGAAATCACGTCGCGCGAATGGGGCGCGCCGGCCGGGCCAGCGCACCCCCGCGCCGCTCCTCGCCTAGCAGACGAGAGGAGCGATCTGGCTATTGAAGAACAGGACGTTGGACGGCGGATTGATGTTGCCACCGCCGAAGCCCTTGCCGACGCTCAGCCAGTTCGTCGTGAAGCTGCAGGCTCCGTCGCCGACGAAGCAATTCGACGCGCTCGTGCAGAGCGAGAACATGTGCGTGGAGCTCCTGTCGTACCACTGAGGCACGAATGGCATCGCTACGCCCGACGTGGTGAACGGCTCCTCGTAATGACCGCAGAAGAAGTCGCCCCCACCGTCGGGCGCCGACGTCACCAAAAACCATTCAAAGTTCTGACAGGCATTTGCCCAGTCCGCGACCCCAATGGTGACCGCTTGCTGAGCGGTGGCGATACGCTCCGGTCCGGTAGCGGGCGCCGCCGCTCCCGAGTGGCGCGCGAGAAGGACCGCGTCGAGCTGGGGACGGGTGACTATTTGCTCTTTGATGATGGTGCGCCCTCCTTCTTGAGACGTCCAGTAGACCGTGGACTTTGCACTCTGCGATTGCGAGGCGCTCCCCAAGTCCCCCGAAGAACCAGATTGCCCGCTGCAACCGGAAGTGACGACTGCCACGATAAAAGTAGCCAACAGCGCCGTTGTGATCTTGAGATGTCTCATGTCTTCGTTCCTTTTCTCGTTCGATCGCGAATTGGAGTGACAGACGGTCCAAAAAAGAAAACCGCCAGGAGCTGCCGTGTCTCCCCGAAGAGCGCTCAAGCAGGACGCGTGCCGACGGAGCCAAGCAGCGCATCGGAGCGAGTATTCGCGGGTGATCGCGTGTCCTCGAATGTCGACGCAGAAGTCCTGCAATGGCTCAATTGGAGCCGAGCGGCGCAATTCGAGCAATTTGCCAGCTCAGGATGCGCGACGAGCTTTTCGATGTATCCCGGACGGTATGCCGACGGCGAATTGTGGCAATGAGCGCCCCCGACCGTTCAGCGGGGGTCGTACCATCTTGGCTTTTCGTAGGGCGTGCGCACGCAGTTCGATGTCGAGCTTCGTGGCAGCCAGGCGGCCGGTCACTGCCCACGGCCGGCAGCGTGCGGTCGCTTGTGCCCCGTTCGAGCACCGCGAGCGCCCCCGCGTCGGAGTGGCAAGATGCTTTCTGCGGCGCGGGCGCTCGCCCGTCGGGGGCGGGGCACGCAGCGGAACATCGACGTCGGTAGCCTCGTCGCCGGCGGCGGCAGCGCGCTGGTTCGTCGGGCCCCCGAGCGCCGTCCGCCCGAGCTCGCCGGCATTCTCGGCCCCGGCGATCTTGGCTGAGCTCCGCGGCTGGCGATTCCTCACCATTCAATGTCGCCACTAGCGCCCCTCGATTGTCGTAGGTTCGGAAGGGAGCGCTGCAATGGCCCAGTTTATGGTCCTGACGATGGAGAGCGGAGCCGACGAGGGCCAGCTTGCCCCCTTGGACACACGGGCGCTGATTGAGGGGCACTCGGCCTACGCGCGGAAGCTGCGCGCGGCCTCGGCCTACCGCGACGGCGAGCGATTGCGCCCGTCGGTCGAGGGCCGGCGCGTGCGCAATCGCGATGGGCTGGTTCGCGTCGAGGCCGGCCCCTTCGCCGAGGCGTCCGTCACCGGCTACTACGTGCTCGAGGCCGAGACATTGGGCGCTGCGGTCGAGCTAGCCAAGGGCTGTCCGATGTCGCCAGGCGCCGAGCTCGACGTGCGACCGCTCCAGAGGGGGCAGGTCGACCCCGACAAGACGAGCCGACCGGGGCGCGTGTTCGCCTTCGCCGTCCTCGGCGCCGCCGAGAGCGAAGAGGGCTGGACCGAGGTGATGGGCCAAATCGCCGCGTGTTCGCGCAACGACTTCGCCGCCGCACGACTGCTCGGTGGAGTGCGGCTCGAAGCGCCGGGGCGTGGTCGACGCGTGCGTGTGGCGGGGGCGAGCCGGGTGGTGTTCGACGGCCCGTTCCTTGAGGGCAAAGAGGTGATTGGCGGGTTCTTCTTCATGCGCATGGCGAGCGTGCACGAGGCGGTCGCCTGGACGAGCCACGCCGAATTCGTGAAGTACGGCGCGGTGGAGATTCGCGAGCTGTGGAGGAGCTGAACCGCACGCTCGACGAGGTGGTTCGTCGCGAGAAGGGTCGCGTCGTCGGCGGACTGGTGCGGATGCTCGGCAGCATCGACGCTGCCGAGGAGGCGTTTCAAGAGGCGGTCCTGGCCGCGCTCCCAAGCTGGCGGGCGCGCGGAGCGCCGGACAATCCCGCCGCATGGTTGACGACGGCCGCCAAGAACCACGCTCGAGACGCCGCGCGACATCGCCGCATCGTCGATGCCAAGGAGCCGCTGCTGGTGGAGAACGAGGCGTTCACGCCCGACACGATCGAGTCGATCAGCGATGACGAGCTTCGCCTGATTTTCACCTGCTGCCATCCGGTGTTGACACTTGAGAGTCGGGTCGCGCTCACGCTCAAGGTGGTGGCCGGCTTCAGCACCGAGGAAATCGCGCGCGCGTTCCTCTCGCCGGAGAAGACGATTACGCAGCGAATTGCCCGCGCGAAGCGAACGATCGAAGAGAGACGAGTCCCCTACGTAGCGCCCGATCGCGCAGAGCTGCCGGAGCGACTTGCCTCGGTGCTGGCCGTCGTCTACCTGATCTTCAACGAAGGGCACACGACGCGCGAAGGGGCGCTGATGCGGCTCGACCTCCAGGTCGAGGCCCTGCGGCTGGGTCGTGTCCTGTGCGATCTGCTTCCGAGCGAGCCCGAGGTCTTCGGCTTGTATGCGCTCATCGCCTTTTCGTTCGCCCGCGCACCGACGCGCACCGACGCGGGCGGCGAGATGCTGCTCCTCTCGGAACAAGATCGTGCGCGCTGGGACCGGCGGATCATCAAGGAAGGATTGATGGCGCTTCACCGTGCCCGCCGGGTCGGCGGTTGCGAGGACTACGTGCTCCAGGCCGAGATCGCCGCCTGCCACGCCACCGCGCCAACCTGGGAGAGCACCGATTGGAGTCGAATTCTGCGGTGCTACGACGAGCTCCTCGCGATGACGCCGTCGCCGGTGGTGGCGCTCAACCGCGCCGTCGCCGTCTGCATGCACGCCGGACCAGCCGAAGGATTGGCTGCGCTCGCCGAGCTGGAAGCGCCGCTCGCGCGCTATCACCTCTTCTACGCGCTGCGCGCCGACTTTCGCAGCCGGTTGGGTGAGGATGCGGGCGACGACTACCGCCGCGCGTTGGAGCTCGCCAGCAACGAGAGCGAGCGAAGGTTCCTCCGCCGGAGAATCGACGCGAGCGGCTGAGCACAATGTCGCCTTCGCCCGGCGACGATCGTCGTGTTGATTGAAGCCCGGCGGTTGTCGCCGTGGCTCTGCGCAAACGCCCGCAGTGAACCACGATCACGAGGAGACTGTCATGAGCAACGCGTCCCACGGGAAGACCGACTTCCGAGCACCCAGCACGTCCAAGAGGCTTCCGCGTGCGGTCGCCGACGGCGTCGGCGGGATCATCCTCGCTGTCGCGGAGGTCGGTGGCCCGCCCGAGAGCGTCTTTCGCGCGCTTACGACGAGCGAGATCGAGCAGTGGTGGCGATTCCCCGATCTCTATCACCAGCGTGGCTGGAAGGCCGATCTGCGCGTCTGCGGACCCTGGAGCGTCGACGTCGAGTTGAAGGATGGCAACGTCATCCACGCCCACGGAGAGTTCTGCGAGATCGCCGCGCCGCACAAGCTCGTGATGACGCGGAACTTCGACCAGCACCCGTTCCTCGGGCCGCGCGAGACGACGATCACTTACCACTTCCAGCCGAGCCCGCACGGAACGCTGGTGACCGTGCGCGATGAGGGCTTCATCGGCCGGAGCCAAGCTGCCCACGGAAACGCGGAGATCTGGGAGCGCGTGCTCGGCTGGTTGGATGCCCATCTGAGCGCCCAGCAGCCCGATTGAAGAATGAGACGGACCGACCCGAAGAAGCTCGCGACGCAGACCTAGCGCCCGAAAAGTGCACGGGAGGGGAGTCGAACCCCTACGCCTTGCGGCGGCGGAACCTAAAGCCTATAGCGAAAAGCAGGAATCACGGGACATCGAAGAAACAAGCCCTATCGATGATCCGAGACAGCCCGAGATCGTACCTGAACAAGAAGGCGAGGGGCAATCCAGGGGCAATGTCGGCGAGGTGGAGACAACCCTCGCCAGGGCGCTGGATGCGGCTGTCGCCGCGTGCGAATGGTCGGTCGTCTCACAGCTTGCTCGCGAGCTCGAGGCCCGCCGCCTGGACGAGCGTCGCGAACGGCTGGGCGCTGTCGCATTGATCGATGACGCACGTCGTCGTGGGGGGAAGGCGTGATGCGCCGCAAAGAAATCTACGAGGCGATCCATCCGGAGACCAAGGCAGGCGTTGCTGGTGCCGTCAGTTCCAACCGAAAGCAGGGCAAGGCGGACGCGGACGAAATCATTTCAGTTGTGTCATTCGCCGACGACACCGCGGCCAAGACCCACCTCTCGCCGCGGACGATCCAGCACGAGGTGCAGATCGCGACACGTGGTCGCGACTGGACACGCGCGGCGGCGTATGCAGAAATCGCGTGTACAGCATGAACAGGCGCGCGGTGGGCCAAGCGGGAAAAGGAGCGGTGCACTCCACGCGGCGTGAACTGCGGAGCACCGTCGACATCGACAAGCCGCTCTACGCCGAGGACGTTGCGCGCCTTGAAGGAATCAGCATCGAGGCGGCACGGCGCCGACTGGTCGCATTGGAGCGAAAACATGGCGAGGGTGTCGTGTGCCGAATACCTGGAAACGGTATGAAGCACGTGCGTCGCTACACGACGGCACGCGCCATGGAGAAAGTGGGTCCGTCATACCGACGTCTGGAGTCTGAGGCGGTCGGTCGAGTGACGATCGTTGAGGACGAGCAGATGGCGCTGCGTCGAGAGATCGAGTGCCTGCGTGAGGAGGTTGCTGCCCTGACGAAACGACTCGACGGTCTCAAACGGGCGTGAACGGGCGCCAGCTAGCGCTTTTCTTTTATGAGAGAGACAGACGAGAGGAAGCTGTACGCGGAGGCCATCGCCCAGACGTACTTGGGCAGCTTCGCGCAATAAACGATGCCATTGGGAAGGCTACGGAAAAAATTCAGCAGTAGTTAGTAAGAGCGCGACCCCCTATCCGCCTCTGAGGGCGGTTAGGAACGGTTAGGAAAGGTTAGGAAAGGGAATTAGCAGTAGGTAGTAAGGGCGCACTCGAAGACGACGCGACGACGCACACGCGCGGCCAGCCGGTAGCGCGAAACAACGCAGAGGACATCGCCGACCTCGTTCACTGGGGGCCTGAGCGGGCGCCTTTTTTTTGACCACCACCATCAACCGAAACGAGACGGAGGCGAATCATGGACTACATCAGCCAATTCGAATTTATACTGGCCGAATGCGACATCGGGCCGGCGCAGGCGGCGATTGCGATGGGAGCCTCGCCAAGCACCGTCACCGTCGCGCTGACCACACGACGCCTTCCTGAGCGCCAGGACGCCCGCCTGAAGTTCATTCGATGGGTCGACGCCAATCGCGGTGCAACGTGCCGGCGCGATCTGCGCTTCGTCTGAGCCATGAGCTGGGCGAAGGTCTGTGACTCGCTCCACAGTCACCCCAAGTTCCTCAATATTGGCCTCCAGGCGACGGGCCTTTGGACGAGGACATTGTCGCATTGTGCCGCCTACTTGACGGACGGACACGTGTCGCGCGCGACGGTCAACAGCATCGTCGGCTCTCCCGATCTGGCCGAGCAATTGACTGTGCAGCTCGTCGGCGCCGGGTTGTGGGAGACGCACCCGAGCGGCGACGGCTGGCAGGTCCACGATTATCTCGGCTACAACCCGGCGCGTTCGTCCGTGTTGGCGAACCGAGAGGCACGGCGTGCTGGCGGCGCGCGGGGTGCCGCGACTCGATGGGCAAAGCCGGCCGATGGGTCAACCCATAGGTCAACCCAAGGGGGGACCTATGGGTATGCCATCGACAATGCGCATGCTCCCGATCCCGATCCCGATCCCGTACCCATGGAGATCTCTCCGGCTGCGCCTCCGGTAGAGCGAGCGACAAAAGTTTCGAGACGAAAGCCGCAGACTGCAGCACCAGGCAGCGACACGTCACCCGCAGACGTCGAGACTTGGTGTGGCAAGTGGGGTATTCCGCTGCCGACACGGGACGCCCAGGTGGCGCGATTCCTTGATCACGCGCGCGCCACAGACCGGAGGTGTTCGGATTGGGGGGCCGCTTTGAGAAACTGGCTCGCGAAAGCACGCGAGCTGCCGGCGCAAGCGCAAGCAAAAGCGTTCGGGCCCGACCTGTCGCGGAGCCCCGCTCATCGCCCGTTTCCGCGGCTCGTCCGGCCACCAGTCAGCGATATACCCGCCAGTGCCACGACGATGCCCGCAGACGCGCCCGCGCCGGGCCCAACGGCTCCGAGCCCCACCCCGGCCCTCGCGGTGCCGAGGCAGCCGCTAACATCAGAACAAGTCGCAATGGCTAGACAGTCTGCGTTGCGAGAGTTGTCGGCATTCGTCTCACATCAGGAGATCGCAGCATCATGATGCAGGCCCCCGGCGTTCTTGCCAGTCACCCCGGAAACGCGAACGCGGCCACCCGCGAATTGAAGCCGCGCCCGCCAGTCGTGGCCCGCCCCTCGTACGTCTCCCAGGAGAACGTGCTGACCATTCTCGGCATCGTGCCGCGGAAGTATCTTGAGCGCATCGTGCCGCTATGCACGAGGGTCACTCGGATTGGCAAGACGGTGCTCGTGGAGCTCGACGAGGCGGAGCGGGTCATTCGTGAGCTCGCGAGCGGCGAAGCGGAGGCCGCGCATGGCGTTGAAAACGACGTGCCCCAGACCGTCGACGGTGTGCTCGCCCGACTAGGTTACCAGCGCGCATAGGACTTACGATCCGCTGAAGCGCAGGCTTTCTATCGCGTAGTTGAACGATCACGGCAGCCATTACCCCGCGGGCTGCCCCATAACTTTGGTCACCGCAGTGACCCGAGCCGGCGGGCTTTCGGTCTCTTTCCCTCGCCGGGTGCTCCCCCAACGCCGCCGTATTTCCTTCCGACGGCGTTGGGGTCGAGCGCGCTTGCCCTTTCCCCGCTCCATGATCGCGCTGGACGCGTTTCGCGGGGCGGGACGTCTCCTCATGCCCAAAACGAAGCAAACGATTCTGGAGGCATTTCGATGATTGAAGAACACAACCCCGAAGTTGGCATCGCGCGTGCCGGCCGGACCGCCGTCGGCGAGCCGACGATTGCGACCGTCTACACCCACAACTGGGAGGCCGTCGACATCATCGACCGCGGCGTCGCGCTCGCCGTCGTCTACTTCGACTCCGCGACCAAACAGGGGCACGAGTTCCGCATTCCGGCGAGCCGTGTGCCGGAGCTAGCGCGCGCGATCGAGGCATACCTCCTGCGGGCTAGGGGCCGCTCGTGAGCACCCTGCTGGGCCGCATCGAACTGCAAGGCAAGCGCACTCTGGAAGTGCGCGACGCCGGTCGCGATGTCGATCTCGTGAGTCACAACGGTCTCCTAGACAAGGTCTTCGTCTTTCACATCCCGAGCCGATTCGTTGGTGAACTCCGAAAGCTGCTTGAGCAGTACGAGGCGGCGGCTGCGAGTCGTCCGCCGCCCGTCGAGCTCCCCCGCTACCAATCGAGCGAGGTTGGGGCGCGCGTGCCGCCTCCGACGCACGGGTGGACCGAAGAGGCGGCCAAAGCGCGGAAGGGGCGTCACCACGGCGAAGTTGTGCAACATGCGCCTGGTCAGCCGAGAGGTCGGTGCGCACCGTGACCCTCCGAAGCGGCCACGGCACAGGCGCAGGCGTGCCGCGCGTGGAGGTGGTGCCGGCCGACGAGTTACCCTCGCCCGTACCGGCGCAGATAGCGGACCCTGGCGGTCCGGTAGCGCGCCGCCAAGACGGCACATTGGCCGGCAGCGATGCCGCTAAAGCGCTCGGCCGTCTAGGTGGACTAGCCAAGGCGCGAAGCGTCCGCCTGATCGACTCCCTGGGACTATCGA
This sequence comes from uncultured delta proteobacterium, assembly GCA_963787925.1. Taxonomy (GTDB): domain Bacteria; phylum Myxococcota_A; class Polyangia; order Polyangiales; family Polyangiaceae; genus Palsa-1150. The sequence continues at coordinate 3,174 of CAWBEN010000005.1, read as the reverse complement.
GCCTCGTCGAGGGGACACAGTTCGGTCCATACCGCGCTGCCGCCGAGGAGTTCGTAAAGCACCACCTTGGGTGCCTCGCCACGCAGGCAGGGGGCGAGCTGGGACCTGCGCCGTCAACGATGGTCGCCAGCGCTGGCCTTCAGCTCGCGGCGTCCAGGTTTTGTTTCGACCGTGGCGCGGAGGCGAACGACGTCTCGCTTATGAAGGTCGGTTCTCAGCTGGCCGACGCGAGTCGGCAGAACTTGCTCGCCGCCTACGAGCTCGCAACTCGGGAAGCGAAGGCCCGTCCGCAACCTGACTTCGATTGGAGCGCCGATCCGTCGGAACCTCAAGAATGAAAAAGCCCTTCGTCTCGTTCTGCACCGACGTGCTTCACCTGAAGCTAACGCCGGCGTGGCGCGTACTGCTGCGCGTTGCCGTGGACGGCATCCCACCCGGCCAGTTGCGCGGCACAGACCGCGAGATGGCGCGCGGTCTCTTCGGCGACGTCGACGACGTTTCCGAGGCCGTCCGGCTCGCGCTCGTGTTCCGCCTTGGCCGCGGATCGGCAAGAGCACCATCGCCGCCGCGCTCGGCGTTTGGGTTATGGCGACGGCCGACCTGCACGGCATCGGCCCCGGCATGCTTGCCGCCGCGGTCGTCGTCGCACCTACGCGGCGGACCGCCACCATCACGCTCCGCGTGGCGCGCGAGCTCGTGCGCGCGGTTCCTGCCCTCGAGCGCATGGTGGCCGACGACGGCGACACCGTAGACAGCTTTCAATTCGTACGGGCTGGACGGCGCGTCGCCTTTCAGGCGGTAGCCGCAACGAAGGGCGGGCACTCGCTCCGCGGCTTCGACATTCTCGCGATCGTCTTTGACGAATCGGAATTTTTCGCAAGCAACGACGATGTTGCCTCGGCTGAGGGATACGCAGTTTCAAATCGCGACCTCTACGCGGCAGCCAAGCCACGGCTGCGCGGGCCGGCGTTGTTCATCTCGACGCCATGGCCGTGCGCGAACCTTACCTCCGACCTGTTCGATCGAAACCACGGTCATCCGGTAGACGCGCTCGCGGCGGTCGGATCGACTACGACGATGCGCCCGGACGACGCGCGCCTTGCGCGAGCCGTCGAGCAGGAAATGGCACGCGACCCAGAAAACGCGAGCCGCGAATACCACTGCATTCCAGGGGCCAGGGGTGGGTCGCGCCTGATCGACGCCGACGCAATCGATGCCGCTCGAGATGAATCGCGACCCCTCGTCGTCGAGGCACCACCTGGATCCCGCATCGGCTGCGGGGGCGACCTCGGACTCGAGCGAGACAGCAGCGCAATCGTTGTCGTGTCCAGTTTGAAGGGCGCCTACGAACTGCTCGAAAGTGACGAAATCAAGCCGACACGGCGGGCACCACTGACGCCAGGCTACGTCATCCGTGATCGGTTCGCCTTGGTCATGCGCCGCCACGGCGTCACCGAGATCGTGATGGACGCCCACTATCGCCAGAGCGCGATTGAACACCTCACGGCTGAGGGCCTCCGATTCCGCGATGCCCCGACGGGAGCCCAGGGCAAATACGACACGCACATGGTGCTGCGCGACCTACTGCATTCGGGCAAGCTGCGTATAGGCCCAAGCGCCAAGATTGCGGCTGACCTGAAGTCCCTCACGCACACGGCTCTCCCTGGAGGCGGGACAAGATCTCGTTTCCGCGACGCGCCGGGCAGGGACACGGCGACACCATTTCAGCACTGGCGTTAGCCGTGTGGAAGACGTCCAAGCTGGCGAGGGGCGCTCAACACACAGGAACCGTCGGCAGCGTCGGCGTGTCACCGCACGTGCTCGATCTGCCAGGCACGTACCGCATGCCCGGAGCCGACACTCATAACACCACGCTCGACCACATGACTCAACAGTACGCGAATCAACTTTGGAACGGACCATGATGATTTTAGACACAGCAACATCGACGGATTGGAGATCACGAAAGATGCAAACGAGTACGACTCCGCAGATCACGGCAAGCGAGCTTGCCAGGGCGGTTGCCATGGGCCTCGACCCCGATACGGCAGCCCGCCTCCTTGTCCACGCCGGGCTTTGCCTGGAAGCCGACGAGGCGGAAGCAAAAGAGGCGCTCGCTCGCGCCTGTAAGGAGCAACGACAATGAGCAAAAAGAGGGACACTTGGACCGCCGCGAGGTACGCGGCCGTCCGCGAGGCTGCCGAGCAGAATTCTCGCAAAGTGATTCCAGACAACGGCCCATCCGGCGCGCACGACCCGCCGAAGCCGCAACCGACGGCAGCGGTTCCGGACCACTCCGCGAGCGTCGCGGCGCATGTTGAGAGGACCCACGCCGAAGCAATTCAAACAGTCGCGGCTTTGCCGCACTCGCACTTCATTTACACCACGCCAAGCCAGAAAGCAGGATAACCCCGATGCACTTTCCAGGAATACACCCGCACCGACTTTTGACGAGAGCAAGGTCGCACGCGCGGCCGTCGCTGGCTGCCGGATTTTCACCGACGCGGTGGCCGTCACCGCCGCGCACCTCAAATGCGACCACTCCAGGGCAGTCGAACTTTGTAGATGGGTCGGACCGCGCGAGGGCGAGGTGCCGCTGATGGGAGCACCGGTCGAAATCGCCATCGCCACGTCGCTCCGAGCGGGGGAAACGGACATCCAAATTTGTAAGACGCTCGCTCGCGATTACGGGCTGTCATTTTCCAGCGCCGAAGAGGCCGTCGTGCGGATGACCTCATCGTGCGTCGTCGCGTTTTGCGGATTCTTACGACGACGTGACTCCCTGACAACTCGGCGGCGTCGCGACGCGAACGCCATCTCGCAACGCTTCCGAATAGGGGTGCTTGATCATGGCGACAACGAAAGTCGGTGGTGGTCTCTCGCAGTCGGTCTTCGGCAAACCGGTCATTCTCGACTCGAAGGAGCCGGACACGCTTCGTGACGATGCAGGTAAAGTCGTCGCGCGACGCAGCGGGCCGGACAAGCTGGTCACCAGCCTGGCCGAGCGGGCCGCGTTCTGATTCAGCGAACGGCCCGTCCTGATGGATTTACGCCCGAGCGATGTGGTCGCGCCGAATGCAGCGCGCGCGTCGTTCGGAATCTCCACCGATGATTTCGTCGCGGACATCGCCAGCCCCGTTCGCATGGTAGCGGCCCATAGGGGCTTACTTCACG
>CAWBEN010000004.1:0-187007 GCA_963787925.1 uncultured delta proteobacterium | reverse complement strand
GAATCTCGAGCGTCAGTCCGGTGAGCCCTGCGAGAAGCACGATGAGCGTGCTGTTCTTGCCCGGCTCCGGGAGCGGCACCTGTTGGCGTCTCCAGCACGCTTTGAACCCGCGCGCAAAGGACTGCGTCAGGTCGTCCCCAACGAGCTCCCGCAGCTGACCGATATCGATACGCGCTCGTGCGGTGTCCGGATGTTTGAGATGCTGCCATCCCCAGATGAGCAGAGTTAGGTCTTCTCCGGACTCCAGCGTGGTCCGCTTGGGAGTCAACGCCGCGATGTTCTTCTGCCGGGTGTCTTCGTCTTCTCGTCGCTTCGCCTCTTCCCGCGCTCGCCCTCTCGCCTCTGCCTCCTGCCCGTTCGCGTCGATTTCCTGGAAGCGTGTCGCGAGTTCTTGAGGAAGGTCCGTGCGTGCGCGCACGGCTGCGCGCCTGGCGGCCGGGATGGAATGATTCGGAACCCGTCAATCGCCCAAAGTAGCTCACGCTGCAACGTCTCCGTCGAAGCGTGCCCGTGCTGCTCGAACAGCCACGCGATGTCCTCGGCGCGGAGGCTGCCGAGTCGCGGAGCGGCTGATCGACATCTCGATCTCTGCATCGTCGGCGCGCCGGATTCGAGCCTCCCATACGGCGCGTCGTGCTGCTGCACTCGAATCGAAGAGCGCTTCGACAAAATCGGCGCGATCTTCCTCCGAGACGAAGTGAACATCCCAGTGCCGTTCGAGCGCGACAATCGCGTCGCCGAGCCACGACGGCATCGGCGCGGTCCTGCGGAGTCGCGAGAGCACGCGGACTATGGCGATTTCGAAGTGGCTCTTGGTCTGCACAGTGATCGTGCTGCTCTGGAGTGACGGCAACAGGGCCTCCAGTGTCGCGTCGACATCGTCCAGCGCGACTCAATCAATCACGCGCGCAACGAAATCGAAAAGCTGGTGATCATCCGCCCGAAGGAGGGCTTCCGCGAGGGCGTCACCGCGCAGGTGATCGGGCACGAGCGCCTGAATGAGCTCCGCGCGGATCTCCACGCTCGTCTCCGAGAGCAGGTCGAGAATCGCCGCCCTCTCCGATGCGCCGCCGATTTCGGTGATGACCGACAAGGCGCCGGCGCGTGATGACGCGTCGGCGGAGCGGTCGACCGCGGGCTTGCGAGTGCGTGCGCCCGACAAGTCTGGTAGCGGCCAAGCTCAGCGTACCGGAGGAGGTGCCGCTCTACCTCTCGGATGCCCCGGTACTCGCGGAGCAGACCCAACATGGCGTCCGCCAACTCGGGCCGTGCCAGCTGACGAATGGTTCCCGTGGTAGGCCACGGCGTGCCCTTCTTCGCGACAGCGAGCTCGGCAATATTCCGCAGGGCTGCGACAATCTCGCTCGGGTCCAGCCGTCTCGGAATCCCCCTCGTAGAGAAGGACGCGCGGGTCCTCGTCGAGAAGAAGCCTTCGTAGCTCGGGCACCTCGGATGCGACCCAGCCGATAACGGGGAGCCGCGATGCTGCCACCCGCCACCTGCTCTCGTCGAACACCTTGACGAAGAGGGCATCCCGCAGTTCCTCCGGGCGCCACCCCTTGCGAAACCTCTCACCAAACCACTTCGCCGCGAGGAAGTGAGTAAGCGCTCCCTTGCGGCAACTGAACGGCCGCTTCGCCCTTGTGCACGAAGAGGCCGTTGCCAAAGAGCTCGCCGAGAAGGCGGCCTTCCCAGTCCGCGAACAGTTTGCGACCGTCCATGGCGCCGGGGAGAGGAGCGCTCGTCGGCAGCGTGACGTGCGTCCTTTTCGTCAGGATCGATGCAGCGGCAATCCGACGGAGGGCGCTACTCCCTTGCTCGAGGGACAGTTCCTGATTGGATTGATGGACCGGATTGGCCTCGACGAAGAAGCTGGTCTCGAGGAAGTCCGCGAGTATCTGGGTCCCCGTCCCGAACGCCCCATGCTTGTTCCAGTAGTTGACGAAGAGCTGCGCGTCGAGCAGGGCCGAAGGTCGAGCAGGTTGTAGAGTTCGTCCTCCTCGAAGCGACGAAGAAACGCGTCGACGTCCGTCACTCCAGCCGCACCAGCAGAGCGCGCCGAGAGCGTCGGCGTCGATGGGCTCAAACGTCACTACCTTGATACTCGGGTCTGCCTTCCGCGGACGAAGGAAATCCGCCAGGTCGTTGCAATCCCCCGTCGACCAGGCGCCATTCCGGACCGTGACGACAATCTGGATATCGCGCGTTCCGAAGTCAATCTCCTTCGCGAGACGGCGAGTCACGTCACGGAACTTGCGCTGCCGTAGGTAGACTTCGTCGACGGCATCGAGAAAGAGAACAGCGCAGGCTGTGCTCGAGAGCCACTGGTCGAACGCGTCCGCGGAAGTACAATCGAGGGACTCGCGCGGTCGGTTGAGTGGCGACTGCACCGGCCTCGCAACAGAAGACGACATGCCCGTCCTGCCGGAGACGCTCCGTTTCTTTCTTTATCTCGGTGGACTTCCCCGCTCCCGACGGTGCGACGAGAACGACTGCAGACGGCGCGCGCTCCTTGGCGTCGGATAGCGGTAGGATTCCCGCCAGGTCGTCGGAGCGACGCTTCGAAAGCCCCGCAGCATGCGGCGGGTAACACCGTGCTTCGGCTCTTCGCTGACCTCGCGGAAGTGCCTGGTCATCGCGACATATGGGAGCGCGCCAGAGCCGGCAGTCATCAGCGCCCCGTTCCTCGGCGGCCCTGGAATTCACGGGCACACCTGCTGCTTCGAAGGCTAGGGATACCCCAACGAACTGCTCCCACAACTTCGCTCGTGACGACTCCTCGAGAATCATGGAACACGCGATCGAGGTGTCCGGTATCGCCGCGCTCAATGCTGTCTCCGAACTGGACGCCGCCCACATCGGTGATCACGTAACGGTTGTGCAGCCGCGGGCCGTTGGTCTTCTCCTTCCAGCAATGGAGCGTGACCTTCATCCCATCGGGCACGACGTTCGGGAGAGCGCGCGCGGCATCGGCCATGCACGGCTGGTAGCCGCGTGGCTCGTCGGCGAAGTGGACCTCGATGGTGGTAGCAGGTCCCCGAAGCAGGTTACAGAACGCGGTGAGCAGTAGTGTCTTGTCGTCCTGGTCCGCGCAGGAAGTAGGGGTCGATGATCACCACGCGCGAGGACGCGCGGAAGAGGAGGTCGAGCATCTTCCCGAACACAATCGGGTCGCGTGACCCGTCGGCCCTGATCGACCTTCCACCGCACGTCGTTCTCGTCGAGGTGCGCGGCATCGACGATGAAGTCCTCCGACCGAGTCTCGGTCGTGATGACCGCGTGGAACGCACCTCTCGCCGAAGCGTGCTCGACCTCTGCGTTGTCGAGCCAGCTCTTGGCGCCGTCAAAGGGCGCACCCGGCCGTCGGAAGAACACGCGGTTCTTCTTGGCCAGCTCGAGGCGCTCGACGATGCGCTTCTTCTCGTAGTCGCCACACGACAGTGTCGAGATAACGAGCCGAACCCAGTGCTTTGGGTACTCCGCCAGGAACTTCCCCTTCGAAGGGCCAAGGGCGTCGATGAAGTACCGCGCGCGCTCCCAAGTCGAGAGGACAGACGGCTCGAGGGCGTACTCGTAGAACATCAGAAGAGCTCCTCGGAGCGCTCCTCGAAAAAGCCCCTCGGCCACCGGTCGGTGAACTCACCGGACTCCTGAACCTTGAGGCGTCGGACGCGCGCGCCCTCGGCATCGCTCTCCACATAGAGTACGGCGAGCTTCTCGGGATGGAACGCCGGAGCTCCGTCGGCAACTCGCCATCGTGAGTCTCTCGGATGCGGCGGAGCAGCCGGAGAATCAAGTGTTCGCTGTGCGTCTCGATTATCGATCTGGCGTTCCGTCGCGCTTTCGATGAGCAGATCCCCAAGCTCGACCTGCAGCGCTGGGTGCACATGTATCGGGCTGCTCCACCATGACGAGGCCACGGTGGTGTGGAAGCAGCATCGCCACGACGACCGGAACGAGCTGCGACACGCCCGCCCCCAGTTCGGATGGGAGAACGAGAGCGCCCGAGCCGCTCTCGAGAGGAGCTCCGGGCGGAGAAGTCCACGCGCTCCTGGCCACGTCGTCCGCATCTGCCTTCTCGTCGACGAGACGCTGCACGTTGACTTTGCAGCCAACGCCCAGCCGGTTCAGCCACTCGTTGGTCTTGTCGACGAGCCAGGGGTCCCCGTTGAGGAGCGTCTCCCATGCGGCGAACCCGTCTGACCAACGCGAGAAACGACCACCGCTTCGCTCAACCAAGAAGCCTCTCGACGGCACGGCGCGCAGCGGTCCGATGTAGAGCGCATCCCGGAGGGCATCGTGCAGCTGGCCGCAGACTCCGAGGACGACCAACTCCAGAAAGGCTTGAACCTCGCCCTCCACGATGGCTCGTTCGGCGAGGGACTCCTCGGTATCCGCTCCCGAACGGGATCGCGAAGACGAATGCGAACCAGAGCGCGACCCTGACATAGAGCCAGGAGCCTCGAAGTCCGAGGCCACAAGCCTAATGGGCTCGTCGAGCGGTGGAAGCGCCGAGCGGCGCGTTCTTCGAATAGCGAAGATCGGTACCGCCCGCCCATCACCGAAGCCACCGCCGTCGAGAAGCGCGCCCTTGCCGAACCCGACCCCGGAGCCGTCGCCGAATCCGCGTCCGCTTACGTCGAGCGCGGCTTCCTCCCACGATGCACCGAACTCACGGCCGCGTTCACCGAGCGCTGGGTGGCCCATGTTGATTTGTGTGAGCAGCGGCTCGCCGTCACGAAGGGTTCGACCAAGCTCGATCCACACCAGCGGTTCATCCCCGGAAAAAATCGTCACCGATTCGATGAGAGCCCAACCCTGACGATGCGCAGCTCGCAGCTCGAGCCATGCCGTCGTGATGGCGTCGTCGAGGTCGGGGAAGGAGAAGCCATCCAGGTTGCGCCCGAGTCGGTTGAGCGAAGAAGCTGTATCGAACTCCACGCGGATTCGAATCGAACGCGGAACAACCTCGCCCTCACCCTCGGCCCCGTCTCTCGGCGGCTCTGTGAGTAGGTGCCCGTGCACGATGCGCGCGAAGCCCCCAAGCTCGAGGACTCGTGACCGAGCTCCGTTCGATTGACGTCTGCCGAGCCATGCTTGATGACTTCGTGAACGAAGAGGAGCGATTGCAGGATTGTGCTCTTGCCGACGTTGTTCGCACCGAAGAGCAGCGTCACTGGGGCAAGGTCGATACGCGCACGCGCGCCGATCCCCTTGAAGTTCTCGAGCTCGATTGCGTGAATTATCGGCCACCTGCATCGAGGAGCCCGAGCTGCGGCCTGCCCGTCCCGTTGGTGAGCTCTCCGCGGAAAGCACGATGTACGAGTGACCCGAAGAGCCGACCGCTCTCGTCACCGGCGGCTTGGAGCTGCGCCGTCGCGCGACGTACTCGATGCGTCAACGCCGCGAACTCTCGCTGGCACTCAACGGGGGGTCGTCGAACCACGAGCGATTTGATGAGCCCCAAGTTGAGGCCGCTAGTTTGATCGACCCCGGTTTGCCTGTTGAATCTGCCCGAGCAGGGCAGGATGCCGACGGATTGCCTGCGCCACGAACTCTGGCTCGGCGAGCTTTCGATTCACCGTAATCGTGGCGAGGTGCTTCGTCGTGATCGCCAACGGAACGTCGTCTGGAACAACGGCCGAACGCCCCGTTGTCCCCATGATTGTGACGATGACGTCGTGCGGTTGGACGGTGTAGCGCTTTAGGCGCTCGTACTTCTCCTTCGTGATGTAACGACGCTCATCCCACGCGAACCGGTTCCTTACCGCGTTGTCGATTCCGAGCACGGCGACGCCCGCGTCCACAAACTCCGAGTGACGAAGGTCGCTGCCAAAAGGCCCGGTCCTCATCGCGCCGGGCCCCGGGGCAGCAAAGCTTTTGAAACTCCACTTCCGGCCACGCCGCGTAGCCGTTGGCCTGGGGCCCGACCATCTCCAAGAACGCCGAGCGCAGGAGCTCCTCGGTGAGGGCGATGGCCTCCTTCCGCTTCCGCCAGATGGCGTCGGCCTTGTCGAGGATGTCGGCGATGCGGCGCTGCTGGAAGCGGCGCCAAAGGAATCGGAAGGTTCTCGAACACCTGGCCGGGAAGCCTCTTCCGTCCCATGCGAAGACTCTTCCGTTCCGGCAAGGACACGAGGCTCGAGCCACCGGAGACAACGCGCCAGATAGCGGGGATGGATGTCGGGCGCCGGGACGAGCGCCTTCACGTCCTGGTTGAAGGTGGCGTCGACCACGGTGAGTCCTACGCGAAACTCGTTCGCGAGGCTCATCCCTCTCACGACGAAGAGAACTGACCCAGCTGGGACGAGGTTACTTCCGCTCGCCGCGCCTTCCGCGGACACATGGAGTTCGCTATCCCTCAGCTCGAAGGACTTCAGCTCCTCGAGCTGAACCAGGGGATGTCACCAATCCAGAAAGCGGGTTTGGCCTTGCTTGGGGTGCCCCCAGAAAGAAGCCGCCCGCACTCCGCGAGGGTCTTGTCCGCCACGGGGTGGCCGACATCAAAGCATGCCCTCCAGCTCGGAAAGGTCCTTCGCGATCTCCTCCTTCCAGCCCTCGAAGCCTGGCGATAATCTTCTTCGGCGGCTCGAAGCTCAGCTCTTCGTGTGTCGCCTCCTTGTAGCGGTTGATTGAGAGGTCAAAGTCCTTCTCCTCAATCTCCCTCACGGGCACCATGAAGTGCTTGGCTTGTGCGGTCCTTGTCCTTTTTCGCGCTCTGCTTCCGCCAGCGCTCGAGGGCGTCGCGGTGGGTCGTTCTCCTTCGCCGGGTGCGCTTGTCGTCGAGAGAGAACCCGTCGGCCCGCACGTCGTAGAAGAAGACGTGGTCTGTCGCGCCGCCGTTCCTGAATACGAGGATGGCGGTCGACACGCCCGCGTAAGGCTTGAATACCCCTGACGGGAGCGAGACGACGCCCTCGAGCTGATTCTTCTTCACAAGCATCTCGGAAGCGCCACGTGCGCTTTCGAGGAACCGAAGAGGACGCCGTCGGGCACGATGGTGGCGCTCCGACCGCTGTTCTTCTTGAGCATGCGGAGGATGAGCGTGAGGAAAAGCAGCTCGGTCTTCTTCGTCTTCACCGCCTGGGTCAGGGTCGGGTGCACATCCCCTTCATCCAAGCTGCCTTTGAACGGCGGGTTGGCGAGGATCACGTCGAATCCGCCGGTCGCCTGCTTCGGGAACTTCTCGGGAAACGAGTTCGAGAGCGTGTCCTGGTAGTGGATGTCCGGATTGTCGACCCCGTGGAGCATCAGGTTCATCGACGCGATACGGAGCATCGTCGCGTCGAAGTCGAAGCCGTGGAACATCCCGCTCTGAATGTGATCCCGATACGGCTCGAGCAAATCGCCCGTGTAAATCGTCTCGCCGTTCTCGCCCTTCATCTTCCCCTTCGGCGAGGTGTGCGTCTCGAGCAGGTACTGCATCACGCCGACGAGGAAGCCGGCGGTGCCGCACGCAGGATCGCCGACGCTCTCGGTCGGCTTTGGCTCGAGGAGCTCCACCATGAAGCGGATGATGTGACGCGGCGTCCGAAACTGGCCGTTGATACCGGCGGTCGTGAGCTTCGAGAGCAGGTACTCGTAGAGATCGCCCTTGGCGTCGCCCTCGGTGATCGGCAGCTTGTCGATCATCTCCACTGCCGACATGAGCAGGCTGGTTTCTGAACCATGAGCTGGGCGTCTTGCATGTACTCGGCGAACGTCGTTCCTCCGTTCAACTTGCGAAAGTGAGGGAACACCTCGTCGCGCACGACACGCAGCAGCTCTTCCGACTTTTCGATGTGCCGCAGGTTCTTCCAGCGGCGCGGGTCGTTCTTCCCGGTGAAGCGCCCCTTGAACGGCTTCTTCGTGCGCTCGGCCTTGCGCTCTCCGGTCGTCTCCATAACGTCGAGCAGCCGGGCAAACATCAAGAACGAGATCTGTTCGATGACCGTGAGCGGGTTCGTGATCCCGCCCGTCCAGAACTCGGTCCAAAGCCTGTCGATGTCGCTCTTCTGCTGTGTCGTAAGGGTGCTCATGACGCTCGCTGGCTCTCGGGGGAGGATCGCTAGGCGTGGCTTTTCGGTTCGAAGGCGCTCAAGGATGGCGAGGATCTCGTCGACCTCGCCGGGTGCCGTGAAGATGCCGTCGACGCTCTCGGCGTGGACGGTGGTGAACGGGGGCTCGTAGAGGCGTTCGAGCTCGATGCCGCCGTTCTGGGCGATGTAGTTCTGCAAGACTTGCAAGAAGCGAAGCTGCTGAGCCGAGAGCTTCTGAGATGCTTGTGCACGAAGCCCGTGAACGCTTGCTCGACGGCGACCGGGTCGAGGCCGACGAGGCTTCGGAAGACGCGTAAGCAGCGAACGTCGGGTCGCCGGGTCGTGACCGGCGAGATGCTTCACGTTGGCCTTGTCGTCGACCTCGAGGACCAACTTGGCGAGGGTCTCAAGGTCTTCGTCACGCACGGCCTTCCCGTCACGGATCCGCTGGAGGGTGGAGTTCTGGGCGAAGTGCGCACGGAGGACAGACTCGACCCGCCGCCGATACTCGATGAGATCGAGGCCCTCGAGCTTCGGGATATAGGTCTCGGTCGAAAAGTTCGCGTCGTCGACGTCGTAGACCTCGAGGGCAACACGCGCCGCCGGGACCTGTTGCTGGTATTTCATGATGCCGCGGAGATCGCTTCGAACCTCTTCGAGCTTCGGGACCGTGACAACGGCCCAGAACTCCTTGGCGCGCACGGCGTTGATTGTCGTCGCCTTCGCCTTCACCGGGTTCTGGTTTTTCATGAGGAGCTCGACCTGCTCCTGCACCCGGTCTTTCAGATCGAGGACGCGGGTGCGCTCGGTCCGCCTCGAAGAAGCTCCAGCTCCAGCCGCGTCACGAGCAGATCGAATCGGTAGGCATCCTCGTCGCCCCGAACGTTCCGCCACTGCATGAGGGGCGCAGCGATCGCGAGGAGGTCGGATTTCGTGACGGCAGCGAACTGAGCGACGCGATCGCGCTCGGAGAGCAGCTCGAGCTCCTTCCACCGGTCGCGGACCTCGATGCTCCCGGCGCCCTCGACTGCCCGCACGTCCTCCACGATCCGGTCGACGGCCGCCTGGAAGACAGGCTCGTCCATCTTGTCGAGGGCCGCCTCGGCGATTGCCACCCGGGCCTCGAAGACCTGCTGGAGCAGGGACTTCTGCACCGAGGCCTGCGTCTCCTTGTACTTCTCGTCGAAGTACCAGAAGTTCGACCAGTGATCGAAGATCAGGAACTCGGTCTTGTCCTTTCCGGGGCCGAGCAGATCTTTGCATAGCCGCGTGCCGCGACCGATCATCTGCCAGAACTTCACGTACGACTTCACCGGCTTGGCGAAGACGAGGTTCACGACCTCGGGCACGTCGATGCCGGTGTCGAGCATGTCGACCGAGATCGCGATCGTCGAGCTCGTTGTCCTTGCTCTTGAAGTCGTCGATGAGCTGCTCGGCCCGCGGCTCGTGGTTGTCGATGACGCGGCAGAACTGCCGACCCATATTGCGGGTACATCTCGCTCGAAGACCTCGGCGAGGTGCACGGCGTGGACGGTGACTCCGGGCGAAGACGATCGTCTTGCCGACGCGGCTGCCGGTCTCGTCGCGGATGCCTTCCTCCATCAGGTTCCAGACGATCAGCGGGTCGTGCCCTTGTTGAAGAAATCCTTGTCGATCTCCTCGGCCTCGTAGTCGACGCGCTCGGGTCGATCGTCCTCTCCTCGATCTGCCGCTTCTGCTCGTCGCTCATCCCGCGCGTACTTGATGCCGTCCTCGCGAGGAACTGCGTCGTGCACGTCTACGACGCGGAAGGGCACGAGGAACGGCGGCGTCGAGTCGATCGCGTTCGTCGAGCTCGATAGTTCGCGGTCGGGTCTTCGATCCCCGCACCCGAAGAGGTCGTAGGTGTTGCGCTCGACGAACTCGACGGGCGTCGCCGTGAGGCCGATCTGCAGCGCGTCGAAGTAGCGGAACAGGTCCGGTACTTCTTGTAGATGCTACGGTGCGACTCGTCGGCGATGATCGAGGTCGAAGAAGCCGACGTCGAAGTCTCGAAGCACTTCATCATCGCCGGGTAGGTGGCGAGGTAGATGCGCTTGTCGCGATCCTTCGACGTCGCGCTGTCGACGACGACGCGGGGCTCGCCGGGCAGGAACTCCTTGAAGACGCGGTCGGCCTGCTTGCGGAGCTCGCGGCGGTCGCAGAGGAAGAGGATGCGCTTGGCCCATCCGGCCCGCATGAGCGTGTCGCAGAGCGAGACGGCGACGCGGGTCTTGCCGGTCCCCGTGGCCTGGACGAGCAGCGCCTTGCGGTACTTGTTCGCGAACCGCTCGCCCACCCGCTTGACCGCCTCGAGCTGGTACATGCGGTCGGCGATGCGCGAGGTTCGGGCCACCTTGGCGAGCGCCTTCTTGTTCGTGCGCTGGTGAGACGAGGTACTCGAGGCTGTCCTTGGAGTAGAAGCCGTACACCTTGCGCGGACGGGTAGCCCTGCGCGTCGTCCCAGAGGAGATGTCGTACGCCGTTGGTGAAGAAGATGACCGGGCGCACGCCCGTCGCCTTCTCGAGGCCGTCGGCGTACATTCGTCGCCTGCTCCCGCCGTCGCGGGCATCCTTCGCGGTCCTCTTCGCCTCGATGACGGCGAGCGGTTTGCCGTCGTCGCCCCAGAGGACGTAGTCGGCGTACCCCTCGCCCGAGTCGGTCGGCATCGTCGAGAGCTGACCTCCTGCCGAACCTCGTCGGTGTTCTTGCCCGTGGCCGACGTCCCAGCCCGCCTCGAGGAGCGCCTGATCGATGAGGCGCTGACGCGTCGTCTCCTCGTTGAACTGCAAGACCGAGGCGACTTTCTGGCCCTCCTCCTTCAGCTTCCCGAGCTCGGTCTCGTGCACTTCGGCGGCGCGCTCGGCTTCGAGCCGCTTCTTCGTCTCCTCTTCGAGAGCAGCGAGAACGGATTCGTACTTCGCCTCGGCGAGCCGGAGCTTTTCGAGCGCCTCCTTGGCCTTCCCGTTGGTGACCGTCTCTGCCGCGGGCGGCGCACGTACGTCCGCGTGTCCGCACGCTGGCCGCCATCGACTTGCGAGGTAGAACCACCGGGCGACGTCGAAGAGCTGGTAGAGGCAATCGAGCGAGAGATCGCTCTGGATCGGGCGACGTGGATGGGCCGCGTGGTTGCCCGCCTTCCGCACCGCGTGCAGCTTGTTCTGCACGACCTCGGGCACCGACTGCCGAAACGGCTCGGCGTTCATGAGGTCGTTCAGGTTGTCGCTGAAGGGGGGGCGAAGCCGGTAGGTCTCGTAGATCGCCGTTGACGACATGCTCGACGAAACCACGCTGCTTGAGGAGCGAGCTCGCCAGGATCGGAGTGCACGTACTTCTCGGCGAAGCCCGCGAGGTCGGCGAGGACGGCCCGCTTCGCGCGCAGGAACTCGAAGTTCTGCGACTTCATGAAGGGGACCTCGTCGTGCTGCATGTCCCCGGCTTGAGCACGGACCGTTCCATCACGCTTCCACCTCGTACTTGCCGAGCCAGTTCTTGAGCGTCTGGTAGTTGGCCAGCCCAACGAGCGAGCGACGCCTTCGTCATGTTGCCATCGGCCTCTTTCATCGCGCGCGACAGGTAGTGCGCGCGACATCCCTCGAGGACGTCCTGCGAGTCTGAAGCCCTCGCCGAGGGGGCGACCAAGGACGTCGGCCTCGGCCGCGCGGGGCGCGGCGAGTAGCGCATCACGAAGTTCCCCCTCGTCGAGCGTCGCCCCCTTCGACCAGATGAAGGCGCGTCGCAGGGTCGACTCGAGCTCGCGAACGTTGCCCGGCCAGCCGTGCCGAAGAAGAAGAGTTCTTGCTCCGACAGACAGTTTCTTCTGTACGGCACCGGGAGCGGCTCCCGGCTCGACGTTGAGTGTCTCGAGAGCTTGTCGAGGAGGTAGCCGAGGTCCCCTTCGCGCTCGCGCAGCGGCGGGGCCTTCAGAACGAGAACGGCGAGGCGGTAGTAGAGGTCCTCGCGGAAGCGCCCCTCGCCGGACCTCCTCGGCAGGTCGCGGTTGGTGGCGGCGATGACGCGCACGTCGACGGACGATGTCGGTCTTGCCGCCGACGCGGGCGCACTTTCTTCTCCTGGAGCGCCCGCAGGAGCTTCACCTGGCGCTCGAGCGGGAGTTCGCCGACCTCGTCGAGAAAGAGCGTGCCCGCCGTGCGCCTGCTCGAAGAAGCCCTTCTGGTCGCGGTGGCGCCCGTGAACGCCCCCTTGGTGTGGCCGAAGAAGCTCGACTCGAACAAGTCTTTCGGGATGGCGCCGCAGTTCACCTCGACGAACGGCTTGCCCCTGCGCGGGCTCTCCTGGTGGATGGCCTCCGCGAGCAGCTCCTTGCCCGTACCCGACTCCCCCTCGATGAAGACGGCCTCGGAGAAGGGCGCCGCCTGCCGGGCGCGGCGCACGAGCCGCTTCATCGCCTCGCTCCGGTGGAGGATGTCCCCGAAGCTTGGCTCCTCCGGGCGCTGCCCTCGGCCAGGCGCTCGAGGTCCTCGCTCGTCTGTTGCACCGCCGCCGGGATGAATTCCGCGGCGATCTGGAACGGGACGTTGACGGTGGCGACCCCCTTCTCCTTGACGACTCGATGAGCTCCGCCTCGAACCGCGTCTTCGCCGCGATGATCCAGATCGACGCCATCGCCGGCGTGCCCGGGCTCAGATGGAAGGTGAGTTTGGCCTTCGCGCCGTACGTCTCGACGGTCCACGCGACGCGCGAGCCACGACGCGTTTAGATGTCGCCGTAGTGGGTCGGGCGAGACGGACTTCGTGGCGGACGGTAAGCTCGCTTTGGTCTTCTTTTTCAGCCACCCCTCGTACGGTGCGACGCGCTCCTTCGGACAGTTGTTCAGAGAGGACGACGTGATCGAAAGGGCGCTCCGGGAAGCGCCTGCGCGATCGGCCCGGACGCCTACGTCGCCCTCCGCGCCCCCTTGAGGTCAGCGAGGCCAATCCACGCGAGAAGTACCCTCGAGACATCGTCCGGGGCAGGATAACAATCTTCTGGCAGGCAGAAGCGTTCTTTTCTGGTCCCGCGCGAATCGTCCGGAAGAGCCGCCATGTTTGCAGTCGGGCGCTGGACGCGGTCGCACGCCCGGGATGGAACGGGACGTGAAGAAGCGGGCCCATGAACACGCAAGCCCCCCTCGCGGTCCTCGTCGACGTCGAGGCCGACGCCATCGAAGCTCACATCCGCGACCACCGCGTCGACTCGCTCGCGGTCTTCACTCCGCTCAGCGAGAGCCAGCGCACGGGGCTCGTGACCGACGCGTGGACCCTCGGTCTGCGCGCGCTGATGAACGCGTACAAGCAGGCCGAGGAGTCACGTCTGCAGGACATCGGAAAGGCGCTGAAGGAGGACCTCGACAAGCATCTCGCCGTCTACGTCGAGCGGCAGCAATCGAACCTGGTTCAGGTCCTCGCGCGCTTCTTCGACCCGCGCGACGGGCAGGTGATCACGCGTCTCGAGGGCTTCCTTCGCGACGGCGGCGACCTCGCGAAGACGATGGATCGATTCCTCGCTCCCGGGCACGGCGCGCTCGCGCAGACGCTCGCCCGCGAGCTTGGCGAGAACAGCCCGCTCCTCAAGCGCCTGAGCCCCACCGACAGCGAGGGGGTCGTCTTCTTGCTCGAGGCGAAGCTTCGCGAGGCACTGACGGAGAACCAGGCCGAAGTTGCACGCGCCCTCGACCCCGTCGCCGAGGATGGCGCCGTCGCTCGCTTCCTGCGCGCTCTCCGTCAGGAGCTCGAGAAGGCCGACAACGACCGAAGCAAGCAGTTGGCACTCGCGACCAAAGCGCTGGACGCGAACGATGAGAACTCCCTCCTGAGCCGGCTGATGCGCGAGACCGCCGCGGCGAAGAACGCGTTCGTCGCCGCGATGAACCCGGAGCTCCCGAGTTCCCCGATGGCGATGCTCAAGAACACGCTCTCGACGCTCCTGCAGCAGCACGTGAAGACGCAGCAGGAGTCGATGGCACTCCTCCACGAACGGCAAGCCAAGTTCGAGCAGGAGGTGCGCGAGTCGCTCGTGCGGCTCGAGGAGCGCAAGCGGGGCGACGCGAAGTCGACGCGCGGCGGATACACCTACGAGGACGCCGTCCTGCGGTTCGTGCAGCGTGCGGTGCAGGGTGCGCCCATCGAGGTGAACACGACGGCGAACACGGTCGGCGCGAAGCCGAACTGCAAGAAGGGCGACCAGGTCCTTCGTTTCACCGCCGAGAGCGCCTACGCCGGGGGCGCGCTCGTCGTCGAAGCCAAGCGCGATGGCTCGTACACGGTCCGTGCGGCCCTCGAGGAGCTCGAGCTCGCCCGCGGCAACCGTGTGCTGGCGCGGGCGTGTTCGTGATGGCCAAGAGCCACGCACCGACGGCGTTCCCCGCGTTTGCCCGCTATGGCGCCGACATTCTCGTGACCTGGGACGACGAGGACGACCAGACCGACCCCTACCTTCACGCCGCCATCCTGCTCGGCCTCGCCCTCGCCAGCCGGCAGCGCCGGCCCGATGACGCCGGCGACATCCGGGCGCTCGCCGACATCGAGCACCGGATCCAGAAGGAGCTCGAGCGGCTCGACAAGATGCGCAAGCTCGCCGAGTCCATCCGCGACGACGTCGACAAGCTCACCGAGGAAGTTCGGAAGGGGGGCAACGCGCTCGACCTGCTTCTCCGCAAGGCGAAGTCGACGCTCAAGGCGCTCGACGTCGAGCTCACCGAGGCCGAGGAGGCGAAGTCCGCCCCCGTGATGTTGCCAGCGGGCTCGCTGGTGCAGGCGCGCGCGGCGATTGAGGCGCTGCCCCCGGACGTCGGAGCGGTTCGAAAAATCGCTTAGACCTTCGGCGGAACGAAGCGGTCCGCGCTCTCGTTCCGCCCCGGAGAGGCATTTCCCGCGCGTTCGCGACGCTCGGACGGCTCGAGGTGGCCGCCGGCGGTCCGAGATGCTCGGAGACGCCGCCGAAGCGCCTCATCAAGTCGCCCGGGCGATGCTCGACGTTGACGGACCACCCGCGAACGAACCTCGACGCCACATGGCACAATGATGCCAATGGTCGGCCGAAAGTCGAAACAGCAAGCGACCCAGCTCGTTCACGCACACTTGCAGTTCCTGCGCGCCGTCGACTCGGTGCAGGATGTGATGGTCCGTGCCGCCAGGGACGCTCGGGAGGCGATCGCGCGCGGCGACGCCGACGCGGTCTACGCCGTCGCGACGGTGCTGCGGCGGATGGTTAAGGCGATCGAAGTTGACGAATGGCTCGCCCAAGAGGTCGCGAAGGGCCGGGACTGGGCCTTCGTCGGCGAGCTGCTCGTCATGCTGAATGGCGCGCACGCCGCCGAGTCCGTGAAGCCGAATGGTGGACTGACGGGGATCGCCCAATTCATGGCGCTCGTTGCGCGCGATCGGACACCCGTGCAGTCATGGCTGAAGGTGTACGACGATCTCGCCACCATCGAAGCCGCCATGGTCGCGCGTGGGCTGAGGCTCCCCGCCGGCGCGCCGCTGAAGGCGCGTCTCTCCGACCTGCTTCGGCCCGTCGTCACGCGTCGCCGCGGCATCGGTCTCGAGGCTCTCCGCCGAACGCCCAACAAGGCGCATCCAGTTCCGGTCTTGATCCAACACGTTTGCGCGGGCCTCTCGGTCGAGAGACTTGCTCCGCCTCTCTGGCCGAAACGCTGCGCGACTACGAGTACGGACGCAGACAGCGGTAGTCGATAGATTTGCCGGGCCGAACGTTCTCGCGCCAACCCCACGCGGCTGGGCCTCATTCAGCGTGTAATTACGTGGACAGCATTTCGTGGCGACTGTTCTCGCCATGGACCATCTCGGACATACGCTCGGCGGGCAAGACGCACCCTCGAGCGAGATCACGCGTCAGCTCACGGCCTCGGCGGCGCTCTCCGCGCCCGAGGCTTCCGCGGCCCCCGCGCCGCCCTCACCGCTCGCCACTGATTCCAGCTCGGTTGGCGCAAACGGCCTCCCCTACGCGTACAGCGAGTTGCTCGCCGACGATCAGACCGGCCAGAGCGCCCGCGTCGCCGCCGAATCATCGGCGGCACCGAAGCCCGCCACCGTGGCGCCCATCGTCGACGCGGCGCCCCCGGTTCAAGACGAGGAAGGCCGAGAGATGTCGCACGCGCATTCAAGCCCGGATGCCAGGCCGACTACGCCCTGATTCTCGAGAACGCCCAGGGGGACGAAAAAGAGCACGGGCCTCCGGACGCTCGCGTGCGAGGACAGGTTCTTCACCGACGACATCCGCTCGCTTGGCGACATCGAGAGCTGCAAGCAGCTCGCCGGAAAGTGGATCGTCGAGATTCTCAGAGCTCGCGGCGATGCGCAAGGTCGACGCCGACGTCATCCGCCAGTTCGTGACGAAGCGCGCCGACACTACCGTCCGAGCTACGGCCGCATCGCGCTCGACTTCCCGCGCCAGTGCGTCTTCGCCGGAACGGTGAATCCCACGTCGCTCGGCTACCTCCAGGACCAGACGGGGAACCGTCGCTTCTGGCCAGTGAAGCAAATCCACGAGGCGGACATCGAGGCGCTAACGCGCGACCGCCTCCAAGATCTGGGCCGAGGCCCTCGTGCGATTCAACCTCGGCGAACGCTGGTGGCCAACGGCGGAGGAGGAGGTCGAGCTTTTCCGGCCCGAGCAGGAGCGCCGGCGCGCGGCGGACGTCTCGTGGGAGGAAGCGGTGGGCGATTACGTTTCGACCCGGGACCACGTCCGGATGGGCGACATTCTGAGCGCCGCGCTCGGCGTTGACCTCGCCCATCAGGGCCAGCGGGAACAGTCGCGCGTCGCCAACATTCTGCACAGCCTGCCGGGCTGCAGCAGGCAGCATCGTGGTACCGGTCCCGCCCCGCGACGGTACTTCCCGCGCGCTCGAACGCCCCGCCCGCCACCCAGGTAGCTCCCGCCGGCCGAAGCGCGTCCCAGAAACACGAAAGCCCTCCGTCACCGGGAGAGGCCTCGTGTTGCGTACCCCGATGCCCCTAGAGGGGGGGGGTGCATCGTGGTACGTCTTAGTTGCGCGGGCAGGATTTGAACCTGCGACCTTCGGGTTATGAGCCCGACGAGCTACCAGGCTGCTCCACCGCGCGGGAGCTGATTAGCGGAACCGATGAGCGCCCGCAAGCGACTTCCGTCACTCTTCCGGCGAACGGACCGCCTTCGCGATCGAGCTCATGGCACGCGGCACGTTGATTCGCGCCCATTCGTGCGCTCTTCCGAGCAGCAGCCGCCGAGACACGCCGCCAGTTGAGATCGGCGCGAGCCAGGTCCGAATCGTCAGCCGCCGCTTCGCCACGCGGCGATCCCGGGCGTGCCTTGGGCTCGGTCGTGGATCGCATCGACGGCGTTCATCGCCGAGTCACGGAGCTCTTCGTCGATGGCCGACTGGGGCGCAGGCAGTCCGGGCTTGAGCAGGAGGTCGAACTTGAGGAGCGTCCACTCGTTGTCGAGAGCCCGGAGCGTCCACACGACGTTCACGTCGTCGACATTGCCCTTGCCAGAGACCATCCGCCCCTCGACGACCTCCATGCCCGGCTCCAGCTTCCGCGTCGGAGCGAAGCGAGTCACGTCCCAGAGAAGGACGAGCCCGTGCATGACGGCGATCTGGATGTACACGTCCGCGGAGCCGTCTGGCCCGTGGCCGACGACGCGGGAGATCTTGAACTTGTCGGGGACGAAGTCCTTGTAGTGGCCGAAGTCGAGCACGTGGGCGCGCACGGCGGCCAGCGGCGCATGAATGAGCGTCTCGGCGTGCCCGTATCGATCCGAGTGACCCGGTGGCGTCCAATTCCACTTGAGCGAGTGGCCCGCCGCGGCGATGCGGTCGGCGTCGGGATCGCGCTCGTCAGCGTGTGCCGAAGAGGGAGCCGCGCCGAGCGCAAAGGCGACAGCAAGCGCGCCAAGCCACCGTTCCAAGCGGAGCGACGATAAGCCCATGGTCAAAGACCCCCGCGTCGAGAGGAATAGCATGTCACGTGCCATCGGCACCGTGCGCCCGAACGGCGTCGCGTGCCAAACCATTCGACGTGCTGCGCGCCGCCGGCATTCGAACGGCCGGACCCGCTCGTACGATCAGGGCCGCAAAAACCGCCGGCGCCCCTCCGTCGACCACCAGTCACGGTAGCGCTGTTGCGCTCGTTCACGGTCTCGCGGCGGAAGATCGCTCGCGTAACCGAAATATTCGCGACTCAACGTGCGCAGCTCCTCGCCGGCTGCCCCCCGGATCTCCGACACGTCGTGCGTCAGAGCGTCTATCAACCATTCCACTCGATGCCGCGACCCGTTCTGCTCCCACCACCGGAGCCACGGACGCGTATCGGCGCCTAGGTCTTGGCGCGTCAGCTGCACGAGGGCGAGGTGGGCGGCCTGCGCCACCCCTGCGTCGGCGTCACCGAGAGCGCGCACGAGCTCGGGAACGCGCCGCGCATGGCGCAAAAGCGCCATGACGCCCATCGCGGCCGCGCGCGCTTCCGGGTCCGCGGCGCGTGTAAGTGTGTCGAGCGCTTCGCTCGCCTCGTCGGGGCAAAGACGGGCGACGGCGGCAAATGCGTGCGTCGCCGAGGCTCGCGTGCTCGGGTCTGCGTCCCGCAGGCGGGCGAGCAACTGCGGAATGGCCTCGGCGTAGGGCAACTCGCAGACCAGGTGCGTTGCCCAGCCACGGACTTCGGGATCCGGGTCCGTGAGCCGCTCGAGCACGAAGGGGAGCGCGACCTTGCGCTCGCGCGCGACGAGCCGGAGCAGGGGCCCGCACTCGCTCGGCCGCGGCGGGCTGGCCATCGACGCGATACGCGCCCGATTCGAAAGTGAGCGGCCCAGGAAAGCGGGCCATGAGCACACGCATGGCGCGCTCACCCTGATGCAACAGCTCCCTCTCGGCCTGGTCGTCGGTTTCGCCGGCGATCAATCGATTGACGATGGCCGCCAACTCCTCGTTCAAGTCTACGATGACGGAGGGCAACTCCTCGGGCGGCGCGGCGTACGGAACGGGGGGCCGGTGGGCTGGAACGGCGAACGTCGACGAGGGCGGCGGGACGTCCGGCGGGTCGTCCCCGGTCTCCCATCCGAGCAAGTCGAAGAGCGCGCGCGAATCCAAGTCGGGCGGGATTTCGCCTTCGAGATCGGCCACGTCGATCTCGGGCGAGGACTGCTCCCGGTCGCGCTCTGGCGTTTCGTCTTCGAGAGAGGTGGCCAAGAGGGGGGGGTGGCGCAAAATGAGCGTCTGCGGAGAGGCAGCGCGAAGACCGCCTATGGAATCGGGCGGCTCCTCGCGAGGAATCGGCGGGCCGGTGTGCCTCCGGACCGTGACGTTCGCTGGAGGCGGGGGGTCGGTTGGGACGGCAGACCCCGGCGGGAACGTCGGACCGCGCCGCGTCGGCGCCGGTGGAGGCGCCGTGGAGCGCTGGCTGATTGTCGTGGATTGCTCCGCGCCGTCGGCGGGAGCGCTCGGCTTTCCCCGCGCGATGAATCCGTCGAGCTTGCGCCGCACGATGATTCTTTCGAAGGCCCGGCCGACGACCTGGGCGAAAGCCACGATTTGATCGACGCTTGCGCCATCGACTCCTGCATCCCCGCAGTCGCCGAGGAGGAGCGCCACGGCGCGCGTGCGAACGACGAGCGGCACGACGGCCATCTCGATCGAGCCGGCTCGCTGGAGGTCGGCGAGCAGGACGCCGTCGAGCCCGTCAGCGCGCACTCGCGTGACGATCGGCGTCCGCGCCTCGCGCGAGCGAGACAGGACGCTCGGTATGTCGAGCGGCACGCCGATTCCCACGACACGCTGGCTTGTGGCCCCCGCTCCGAACGCATTGCGCCCTTCGGCAATGTCGCCGTGCACGAGGAAGAGCGCCGCGAAATCGAAGTACTGCCTCGAAAAATCGAAGAAAACATCCAGCAGTGCCTCGCGATCGGCTGCCTCCTCGGCCTCGGTGCGAGCCGCCTCGAACGTGAGGGGACCCCGCCGTCGGCGCGAGGCCCGAGAGCTCGACGCTTGGTCACGCCGGACCGACCCTGCGCGGCGTTGCGCGACCGCAGGGCGCAATGGAGCCGCAGCCGCCCGTTCCGGCGTCGCCGGCGTCGACAGCTCGGTGGGCGGCCGGACGGCAAGGAAGTTGGTCGATGTGCGCCGACGAGACACTGCAGGAGCCGGGATCGTGGAAGCCGTCACCGGGGAGACCGAAGTGCCGAGCGGGGGGGTATGGATGCGCCCGGGAGCAACGCTACGCATCGTCTGCGTGGCGGCGAAGGCAGCGGACCGGAGCGGCACCGCGGGAGGAGAAGAAGGAGACGAGATGGTAGGCCGGCGCTCGCCTGCGAAGCGCTCGAGGACGCGCTGCACACGCCGATCGAGGGGAAGCCCGTACCCCCGAGCGATTGCTTGCCGGACACGCACCGCCATCGCGCCACGCTGCTCGAGCGCGCGGCCCGTCGACGAGGTCAGCTGCTCGAGGTGATTGGGCGTGAGTCGCTCTGCCACCGCCACGACGAGTGCCTCTCCTTGGAGAGCGAGCGGCACCATGACGTGCCGTTCTGCTGTCTGCGGCGGCACGAGGGCGAGGACGCTGTCCGGCGCCAAAGGGAGCTCGCCCGGCGGCGCCGGCGCGAGGCGCATCGATTCGGCGAGCAGGCGCGTGAGCGCGTCCTCGTCGAGTGGCGCGACCTCGAGCAGGTTGGTCAGCAGATCGCCGCCGTAAAGCACTTGCCGCGCAAGCGCCTCCTCTACCTGGCGCATGGTTGCGACCTCGCGCTGAACGATGAGGGAGCTCAGGGACATGGGTGTGCGCGGGGGTGTCTGCGCCGGGAGGCTACAGGCTTCAGGCTACATGCTGAAGTGGTTCGGAGGGCAAAGCGCTCGGGTCCGAGCGCCCCTCGGTGGTTGCGAACCGAGGCCGGCCGTCGAGCTCTTCATCACGCGAACGGCCAACTCTCGGCAAGGGCGCGTACGAGCCCGGGGACGGTGTATTCGCGAGCCGTGACGTCCACCCGAAGGCCGCGCTTCTCCGCCGTTTGGGTCGTGATCGGTCCGATGCTCGCGAGGCGAGGCCGTGCCAGGAGCTCGGCCGCACGCGGCCCGAGCAGGTCACAGAGGTTGTCCACGGTGCTGCTCGACGTGAAAGTGACGGCGTCGACGCGGCCGGCCTCGAGCTCGACGACGAGGGCCTCGACGCTTGCCATCGGCGGCGCCTGCGTCTCGTAGGCCGTGACGACGTCGACCACGCAACCTGCAGCGCGCAGGGCCTCCGGCAGTACTTCGCGCGCCTTTGCCGCGCGCGCGAGGAGAACGCGAACGAGCTCGCCGTCGCCGCCGGTCGGATCGGACTCGGTCCGCCGGCCGAGGCTGCCTTTCAACGCGGAAACAATCGCCTCCGCCAGCGCTTCGCCCCGGAACTCTTTGGCTACGAGGTCGGCGTGCAGGCCGTGCTTCTCGAGCTGGCGCGCCGTGGCCGGCCCGATGGCCGCAATCCGTGCGCGGCCGAATGCGCGGGCGTCGTGGCCGTCGGCAACGAGCGCCCCCCACGTGCTCTCGACACCGTTTGCGCTCGTGAAAGCGACCCACCCGTAAGCGCCCGCGCGCAGCCTCGACAGGGCCTTCTCGAGCGGCGCGGGATTGCTCGGGGGATGAAGCACGATGGTGGGCACGACGAGGGGCTCCGCGCCATGGGCTTGCAGCAAAACGCTGGACGCGGCGGCCTGGTGCCGTGCGCGCGTCACGAGCACGCGCTTGCCGAAGAGCGGCCGGCGCTCGAACCAGCGTAGCGGCTCTTCCGGAACGCCGAACGCGACCACGACAGCCACGTTCCCCAGCTCGAGCCCGCGCGCGGGGGCGTCTGCTGCGGTGGTCACGATGACGCGCTGCCGCGGCTGGCCCGCCGCAACGACGAGCGTCACGGCGGCTTGCGGGAGCTCCCCATGGACGGCGCTCCCCACCTCCGAGGCGAGGACGCGCACCGCGCGCCCGACGACCCCCGCGTAGGCAGCCGCCGCCGCTTGCGCGCCGATACCCGGGAGCACCTCGAACGCGAGCCCCGCCCGCGCGACCTCTCTGATCTCGCCGGTCGCGCTCGCAGACTCGAACGGATCGCCGAGGACGTGGCGAACGACGCGCTTGCCGGCGCGGACGAGCTCGACGAGCCGCTCCGAATCGAGCGCGTCTGCATCGCCGACCACGAGGTCCGCGTTCGAAAAGCGCTCGTCGCCGACGAGTATCCGCTGTGAGGTCTCGCCGGGGCCGAGACCCACGAAGAACACGATGCCGCGGTCCATCGCGGGTGCGATTGAACAGGAAGCCTCGAAGATCGGAAGGAAATCCGCCAGGAAAGCGCCGGCCCCCCTGGCAACCAGCGCGGCTCCTTGGCGAATCGCCATCGCAGCGCGGCCCCGGCGACGGCAATACCCGCGCGCGCGTCCGTGCTATTCCACCACGGTCGCGATGCCTTTCCCCACCGTCCGACCCCGTCGTCTGCGCGCGACTCCCTCTCTGCGAGCCCTCGTCCGCGAGACGACGGTCTCGCCGCGTGATCTCGTCTGGCCGCTCTTTTTTCACGCGGGGCTCGACGCCCCACGCGCCATCGCCACGATGCCGGGCGTCTCGCAGCTGCCGGTAAAGGCGGCCGCGCAGACTGCGAAAGAGGCGATGAGTCGTGGCCTCGGCGGCGTGCTCCTCTTCGGGCTGCCCAAGACGAAGGACGCTCGCGGGTCGAGCGGGCTGGACGCCGATGGTCCGGTGCCTAGGGCCGTCGCGGAGATGAAGAGCGCCGCGCCCGACCTGGTCGTGATCACCGATGTGTGCGTCGACGAGTACACCGATCACGGACACTGCGGCGTGCTTCGCCGGCGCCAAGACGGCGAGACCGAGGTCGACAACGACGCGACACTCGAAATATTGGCGGCGATGTCCATCCTGCACGCGCGCGCGGGCGCCGACGTCGTCGCCCCGAGCGACATGATGGATGGTCGCGTAGGTCGAATAAGGCATGCCCTCGACGAGAGCGGCCTCGAGTCGACCAGCATCCTGAGCTACGCGGTCAAGTACGCGAGCTGCTTTTATGGGCCTTTCCGCGAGGCGGCGGACTGCGCCCCGAAGTTCGGCGACAGGGCCGGATATCAAATGGACCCAGCGAACGCGCGGGAGGCATTGCGCGAAGCGCGCCTCGACGAGGAAGAAGGCGCCGACATGCTGATGGTCAAGCCCGCGCTCGCGTACCTCGACGTCATCCGCGCAGTGAGGCAGGACACGACGCTCCCGCTCTTCGCGTACAACGTGTCGGGAGAGTACGCGATGCTGAGAGCCGCGGCGGCAGCGGGCATGCTCGACTACCGGCGCGCGATGATGGAGGTGCTCGTCGCCATAAGGCGCGCGGGCGCGGACGCGATCCTGACGTACCACGCCATGGAGGCGGCGGAGGTACTCGGTGGCTAGCGCGCTCGTTCGAGTCGTCTGTTTCATCGGCGCACCGACGGTCATCGCGCTCGCGGGGGCCGCTAGCGTGATGCCGGCCGCGACGGGCTGCTCCACCCATCAATGCGACGGCGACTCCGTCGACGCGCCGCAAGGAACGACCCGTGTCGAAGGGCAGAACGTCGTCTGGGAGTCGAGCCCTCTCATTCCAGAGGGCGACGCGGGGGGATGGCTCGATTATCGAGGGCTACGAACGTTCGTCTTCCATTTCCCGCCGCCCTTCGCCGCCGACACCGAGATCACCGCGATCGCTCCGTATGTCTCTTCCACGACGGATCCTGACAAGCCGACCAACCCGAATTTCGTCCTGGCAGCCGGCAACCTGGCCGAGGTTACCGCGTTGTCCGGCACGGGAATGAGCCTGCAGAACGCGACGTGCGCCGAATACTTTCTTCGCGTCGAAGTCCGTGGGCGGCTTGCGGGCGGCGAGGCGGGGGGCATCGTGTCTGCGCGCGACGACGCTTCGACCGAATAACCGCCGATTCGCGTTGGCGCTGCGGAGCGGAATGCCACGGCGGAGTGCGGCTCGCGCGTCAGGTACCTCCGAAACAGGCGGGAACGCAGGCGCGGTACTGACGGTTGCACAGTTCGCACCCGCCGTCTTTGCAGTGACTGTGGCATGTCGCCCACAACTGCGCGCACCCTTCCGCGCATTGGGCACCTGGCGCGCCGATCGATGCGTGCGTGGCGGCCTTGGCGGGGGGCGGCTCCTTGTTGACCTGGCTCGAGGATACCAGGGCGACGGTTTCGCCGGCATCCCGCCCGTCGGCGACGTTTGGTGGCGGCGAAAACGCGTCCGTCGGCATCGGCGCCGCGATGGTATGCGGCTCGACGGCCAGACCCGGGGCGGTGTCGAGCGACAGCTGCCCGAAGCGCGTCGCCGCGTACTCCACACGATCGCGCGACTGCCCGTAGGTGTAGCCGTGAAGCCACTCGCGCCAGCAGCTACGCTTCGCGTCAGGTGACGCAGCGCTCTGATCGACGGCGTAGCAGTGCTCGAAGCGCACGTCGCACTCGTAGAGGGCCTGAAAGCTGGGTCCACATGCGACGGCCGCACTGCAGCAAAGAAGAAAAACGAAAAGAAAGTACTTCACCCGCCAAGTGTCGGTCGCCAAATGGCCGAGCGCAACCCGTCGACGAGGCTGGACGGCCGCGGAGGTCGTCGGTAAACCGTGGCAAGTGTTCACCGGGCTCGTGGCTGCGAATGGCGTTCTGGAGCGCAGCCTGGCACGTCCGCTCGGGGCGCGGCTCGAGCTGCGGGCAAGCTTCGCCGACGGACCGCTGGCTCTCGGCGAGTCGATAGCCGTGGACGGGTGCTGCCTGTCGGTCGCCGCGCTCGTTCCTGGCGGCTTCGAAGCCGACGCGTCCTCGGAGACGCTCGCCCGGACCACCCTTGGCCTGCTGGCACCGGGTCGCGCGATCAATCTCGAGCGCGCGACGAGGGCCGGGGATCGCCTGGGCGGGCATCTCGTGACGGGTCATGTCGACGGCGTCGGAAGGCTAGTGGAGCGGCGCGAAGCGGGTGGAGCGAGCGCCATGACGTTCGAGCTGCCTCGGCCGCTCGCGCGCTTCGTCGCCGAAAAAGGCTCCATCGCCGTAAGCGGCGTGAGCCTGACGGTCAACGGCGTAGACACCCACCGGTTCCGAGTCATGATCATCCCGATCACACTCGCCGGGACGAACCTCGGCACCCTCCACGTGGGCGAGGAGGTCAACGTCGAGGTCGACCTCGTGGCACGCTACGTCGCCCGTCTGCTCGATTGCGGCCCCCGTGCAGACGATTGACCTCAAGCTGACGCAACGCATTGCCGGGGCCATCGCGGACATCCGCGCCGGAAAGATGGTGATCCTCGTCGACGACGAGGACCGGGAAAACGAGGGCGACCTCACTATGGCCGCCCAATTCGTGACCCCGGAGGCCATCAACTTCATGGCTACGCACGGTCGGGGCCTCATTTGCGTGGCGCTGACCGAGGACCAAGTCGAGCGCCTCAAGTTGCCCATGATGCACTCGCCCGGCCGCCTGGGCCCGCCCCTCGGCACCGCCTTTACCGTGAGCATCGAGGCCCACCGGGGGGTCACCACGGGTATCAGCGCAGCCGACCGCGCCCATACCATCCGCGTGGCGGCAAACCCGGATGCAGTCCCGCACGAGGTGGTCACGCCGGGGCACGTCTTTCCCTTGCGCGCGCGAACGGGAGGCGTTCTCGTGCGTACGGGTCAGACCGAGGGGTCCATCGACCTCGCACGCCTGGCGGGGCTCACGCCTGCAGGGGTCATTTGCGAAATCATGAACGAAGACGGGACCATGGCGCGAATGCCCGACCTCGAGCAATTCGCCGAAAAACACGGGCTCCGCATCCTGACCATCGAAGATCTCATCCAGTACCGCCTTTTCACCGAGCGCCTCGTTCGGCGCGCGTCGGAAGCCACGATCACGCTCGACCAAACCGGCAGCGAATGGCGTGCCGTCGTATACGAAACGACGATCGACGACCGGCAGTTCCTCGCGCTCGTCAAAGGCGACGTCGCGTCGGGACCGCCCCCTCTCTGCCGCGTGCACACCGGGTCGACCCTCGGTGACACGTTCGCGGCCACACCACGCGACGGGGGCCGGCATTTGCGCGAGGCGCTGGCGCAGATCGAAAGCGCCGGCCGCGGCGCGCTCGTCTACATTGCTCCGGGTGGCGACGTCCGTCGCGAGCTCGAGCAATGGCTCGCGACGAACGACGCCCCAGAGCGCCTGGGCAACCAGCCGCTCCGCGAATTCGGCTTGGGGGCGCAGGTACTCGTCGACCTCGGTCTGCACGAGATCCGCCTGCTGACCAACAACCCGCGTAAGATTGCGGGCATCCACGGCTTCGGTCTCGAAGTCGTCGAGCGCGTGCCGCTACACTCGATGGGTCGCGGCGGGGAACGATCATGAAGACGACACTCGTCATCGAAGGCAGCTTGGTGGTGCCCCCCGGGGCGCGCTTTGCCATCGTTGCAAGCCGGTTCAACCACTTCGTCGTCGACCGCCTCGTGGAGGGCGCCGTCGACGGACTCGTACGCCACGGGGCGGAGCCGAGCGCGATCACGCTCGTTCGCGTGCCCGGAGCTTGGGAGCTACCGCTCGTCGCCCGTCGACTGGCCGGTTCGGGCAAGGTCGATGCGGTGATCGCGCTCGGGGCCGTGATCCGAGGCGCGACGCCACACTTCGACTACGTGGCCGGAGAGGCCGCGAAGGGACTGTCCTCGGCGGCCGGACAAAAGAGCGAGGTCCCGGTCGCCTTCGGAGTGCTGACGACGGACACCATCGAACAGGCCGTCGAGCGCGCCGGGACGAAGGCGGGAAACAAAGGCTGGGACGCCGCTCTCAGCGCGATCGAGATGGTGTCGCTCGTGCGCGCGCTGGACGCCGCGGGTCTGTGAGGGCAGGCTCCGGGGTAAACATGGGCGCCCGTCACTCCGGCCGCGAGGCGGCGCTGCAGATGCTTTTCCAAATGGAAGCGTCCGGTGCAAGCGCAGACGACGCGATCGATCTGTTTTGGCGGAGCTTCGGCGCCGATTCCGATCCCGAGGGACGTGCCTACGCCGACGCCGCGGTGCGAGGTGTGTGGGCTGCGCGCGACGAGCTCGATGCGCATATCGTGGCAGCGTCGGCGCACTGGCGAATCGAGAGAATGGGGCGCGTCGATCGCAACGTGCTCCGCCTGGGCACCTGGGAGCTCCAACAAAAGGTGGACGTTCCGCGCGCCGTAGTGCTCGACGAGGCTGTCGAGCTCGCGAAGTCCTTCGGCACCGATGACTCGAGCGGCTTCGTCAACGGCGTGCTCAATCGCGTTGCGGACACCCTTGGCCGTGTCGTCGAGAAGGTTCCGTAGTGGAGCTGCGCTTTCTGCCGCCAGAGCTGAGGCGCATCGACGAAGCCAGCGTGGAGCTCTGCGTCTGCACGCTTTGGGTCGACGAACGCCCCATGCGCGGGTTCGCGGCATTGCTCGACTGGCGGCTCGGCGGACGGCTCAGCGCTCTTTTGAAGACGGGGTTTCTGCGCGGCGACTCGGGCGAGACGGTGCTGGTGCCTGGAAAGCCGCACGTGCCCTTCGAAAAAGTGCTCCTCCTTGGTCTCGGCGCCAGGAAGGATTTCGACGATCGCGCCTTCCGCGGGGCCGTCCTGCAGATAGCGCAGGCGCTGGAGGGGATGCGGGTACGACGGGCCGTGGTGGAGCTGCCCGGCCGCGCGGTTGGCGCCATCGATCCGGAGCGGGCCATCACCCTCACGCTCGATTGCATCGGCGCCTCGCCAGAGCACGATGCGTGGTGGCTCGTCGAGGACGCCGCCGCCCAGCGTCGGGTCGAGCAGCGCGCCGCCGATGAGCGACGACGCGTGCGGGCCGTGTGACTCGCCTCTTCATCGCCCCTCGCGGTACGCCTTGATGGCGTTGACTATCGAATCGGCCAGCAGCTGTCGAAACCCCGCGCTCCGGAGGCGCTGCTCATCTGCCGTATTCGAGAGGTAGCTCGTCTCGAAGAGGACACTGGGCATCCTCGCGCCGACCAGCACGTAGAATCCCGCAGGATGGACGCCACCGTCGATCGCATCGCCGAAGTTCATCTGCAGCGCAGCGACGGCTGCGCGTTGCAGCAACCGGGCAAGCCGGGTCGACCGCTGCGCCTCGTCCGCGATCCGCATTCCACCGAGTATCGAGGTGAGCTCGGCGCTCGCTCCAGGGGTGGTCGCATTTTCGCGCGCTGCGACGCGGGCGGCGATTTCGTCGCGGGTCGTGTCGAGGACGTAGGTCTCGATGCCGCGTCGCGACCTCATCTCGCTCGCGTTGCAATGAATCGAGACAAAAAGGTCGGCGCCAAAGGCGTTCGCGCGCGCGGTCCGTTCTTCGAGCGACACGAAACGATCGTCATTGCGGGTGAAGGCAACCTCGACGCCATAAGCGGAGAGGACGGGCGCCGCCCGCTGCGCGACATCCAAGGTGACGTCCTTCTCCTCGATTCCACTCGACCCGCTAGCCCCCATGTCTTTGCCACCGTGCCCTGGGTCGAGCATGATCCGTGACACCGTCCGACCACCGGGTCCCTGCACACCAGGGGGATTGCGCGCGACATCGATGATGACGCGATAAGGCTCATTCATGTGAAAGACGCGCCTCCAGGCGCGGCCGTCGAGATCGAGCGAGACATTCGAGCCCGTGCTGGTCGCTTCGGCGCGAACGCGCGATACGATGCCGGTCATCGGCCAATCGCGCGATACGGCTCCCAGATCGACGCCGTCGAAATCGAGCGACGTCCGCGGTTTGGCGCCTCCGGAGGCTTCGTCGTGCACGCGGTACCCCGCGGGGCGACTCAGCTCGACGACGACGCGGCTAGCGTCCCGGCCGGGCCAGGACTCGATTCGCGTGACCAGGGGCGGTTTGCTCTCGGCGGGCGCGGGTTGCGAGGCGGCCCCCGACGTCGCCTGACCCGAGAGAGACCTCGCCTGATCCGAGAGTGTCCCGGCGTACCCCTCGACAGCCGACTCCATCGCGTCGAGAGCACGTTTCGACGGACGAAACGCGACCAGAAGGGCGAGTGCGTCGGCCACCGCGCGCCTGCACTCCGTGCCCGCGGCTGCGTCGCCGCCCGGCGCAAATCGCCGCTGAACGCGATAGAGCTCATCATGGCTCCTGGCGGCGTCGTGGGCG
The DNA here is from genome assembly GCA_963787925.1 of uncultured delta proteobacterium. GTDB lineage: Bacteria > Myxococcota_A > Polyangia > Polyangiales > Polyangiaceae > Palsa-1150. Next base: position 157,841 of record CAWBEN010000004.1, on the reverse strand, counting down.
GCGTCGCCAGCGAGGCGCGCCCCTTCGAGCGCCGCGTCGCAAGCCCCCTCCGCCCCGACGTCGCGTGACGCGGAGGCAAATAGCTCCAGCGCTCGTTTCGCATCTTGCTCACGCCCCTCGATTCGCCAAAGACGCTCCAACACGCGAGCGGCGAGTGCGTAGAGCGCGGCCGAACCCTCGCGACCGGCACGTAGCTCGACGGAGCGGGCGAGCGCGAGCGCGTCGGCTCGCCCGATCAGCTCGGCGCCAGGATCGAGCAGCAACCGCGCTCGCGCGACGTCCGATTCATCGGCTCCATCAGCGAGGTGCGCGCGAGGGCCAGGCAAAGGGTCTGCGCTCGTGGCGCACGCGGAGCCCGCAGAAGAGAGCGCCCCCGCTACGAGACCGGCAACGACGTGACGGCGAGCGCCTTGGCACCACCCGAAAGGTCGAGCGGGCGCCGAGGCCTGCGGTTGTCGAAATGCAGTCATGGCGTTCGAGGGGAGAAGACCGATCTACGCGCACTCGCCCGGAAGCGGCACGTTGTTCGGCAGGCGTGCGGGTGGTACGCTTTTGGCGAGATATGCCTTATCCTCCTGGCCCGTCCAATCCTGCAGCCCCAGACGGGTCGACCTCCTCTGAGAGGGGCGGGCTGACTCCGGAGGAGGCCGAGCGGCTGGCGGCGACCTTTCGACCATCGTGGGAGCTCGGCGAAGCCGCGTTCGCCGGTCCTGCGGGCTCGCTCCTCGAATCGCACGTCCCTTCGCCCGAAGTACCGCCGCACAAGGGCGCGTCCGCTCCGCATCGCAACCTCAATGGCGCGCACGTCGAGCGCGCTTCTCCCGGTGCTGGCGCCACCCTCATCATGCGCCCTCCTGAACATTCCGTCATCGTCGATCCGAGCGTTATCCGCCCGTTGCCAGGCCTTCCATCACGGCTGGGACCAAGCGCGCCCCGGACCGCCCCGCCTTCGAATCGCCCGGCGCCCACGAGCGTGACGGCGCGGTTCCTTGCCGACGACGAGCCAGTCGTTGCCAAACGCTCGAAAACTGGGATGTGGATAGGGATCGGCGCCCTCGTCGTGGCGGTCGTTGGCGGCGGAGTCTGGCTCTCATCAAGCGGCGAAGAAAAACGAACGGAGCGTCCCGTCGGGGCCGAAACGCCGACTTCGACCAAGACTCGGCCGGCGGCTACGCCCCCCGAAGCGAGCAGCGCGTCCCGCGTCGCGACCGCGATCGAGCTCCCGCCACACCCCGCGGCTCCCGCCGCGACGACAGCGAGCGCTCCGCCAGTGCAGGCACCGATGCCCACACCCACACCGCCGTCGCCTGCAGCCCCACCGCGCCCAGCGGCATGGGCGCCTCGGCAGAGCTCTGCCGCGACCTGGCCTCCTCCGGCTCCCGCCGCGCGGCCGCCCGCGTCCCGCCCGAAGGGCGGCAATGCAACGATCGTCCGCGACGTGCCGTTCTGATGTCGCTTTACTCGAGCGCTACCCAATGGCCACGTTCGGAGGCGAGATGAAATCCCGGTCGCTCGCTCTGGCCGTTCTTTTGGCGTTCTCGCCGCCCGCGATGTCGGCCTCCGCCTGGGCGCAGGGGACGACCGAGGATCCAACGACGGTCATGGCGCGGGCCCGGTTCAAAGAGGGAGTCGACTTCTTCGACAGGGCCCAATTCGAACAGGCGCGTGCGTCGTTTTTGCAGGCGTACGCGCTCAAAAAACACCCGGCGGTCCTTCTCAATCTTGCGTGGAGCTGCCTCAAGAGTGGGCACGCCCTCGAGGCGGAACGCTATTTCAAGCAGTTCCTCGCCGAGGGAAAGGACATCTCGGACAAGCAACGAGCCGATGCAAACGATGGGCTCACCCAGGCGCACAGCAGGCTCGGACGCATCGAGGTTTCGGCAGTGGCCGGCACGGACGTCACGATCGATGGCGAGCGATTCGGCATTTCGCCCCTTGCCAATCCACCCTTGGTTGAAGCGGGGGCGCACACGGTCAAGTTCAAGGCACCCGACGGGACCATCGAGACCCAAAGCGTCACCGTGCTGGGGGGCGAGAAAGCGCTGGTGCGCTTTGGACGAGGGGCGGCGGCGGCCCCCGTGGCGACGGCCACCACCCCACCTCCCCCTTTGCCTCCGATCGTGAGCGCACCCGCAGCGCCGCCGCCGCCCGCGCCTCCGAGCCCAGCGCCTGCCCAAGAGGTCCAAGCGGATGCGCCCGCAGCGCCCGAGCCGCCAAGTAGTGACGGAGGAGGGAAGAGTCTTCTGAGCCCGCCGAACAACGTCGGCCCAGCAGTGTTTCTCGGAAGTCTGGCCGCTGCTGGCGGCCTGACGGCGATCGTCTTTTACCTGGTGAAGAGTTCCGCACAGGACAAGGCAGACCAAGTGTCGTCCCAGATCGCGGCAAACGCGCCCAACGGAAACACGACGGGGATCTGCACCAATCCCACTCCGAAGTTCGCGAATGCCTGCGCGGCGCTTGCGACCGATACGAACGACGTGAACAACGACGCCACGGCCGGCAACGTCGCTCTGGGGCTAGGGGTTGCCGCCGCAGCCGGTGCCGTCGTGTACTGGTTCGTGGCGGACAAGGGAGAATCCGGCCGAGCTGCGCATGCGCCGGTCTTGGTGCCGAGTGTAGGGCCCTCTTTTGGTGGGCTGTCGCTTTCTGGTAAATTTTGAAGGCGTTACGGGTAGCCAAAAAGCCGAATGGCCCCGGGTGACAGGCCGTCGGGAGAAAGTGTACGAAGGAGTGCTGCCGTCCAGCACCCGCAATCCTCGCAGCTCGCATCGGTGAGTGCGTCAGCCGGCTGCCGGATGGTACCGGAACGCAACCCACCGGAGCCAAGGACGCGAAAAGCCAGGCCCGCAATGGGCGGCCCCGTCGGCGGGGGCGAGGTAAATCGCTCTACCCAGGCCACAATGGGCATACCGGCGCCGGATGCGATCCAGAAGGGGCCGCGCGAGTAGGCGCAATCGGCCGGAGCGAGCTCCATCAACGATTCCTCGCCCTCCTTGCGATCGACGCGAAGGACACGAACGCTCTCCGCTGCCACCCCGCTGTCTGGGCATGCCTGGCTGGCTTCGCGCGTGAAGACGATGAGCGTACCGCCGGCGTCCCCGTCCACCGCCACGACGTCGTCGTCTGCCGCGAGGGCGTGCTTCAGTCGCTGCCATCGTCCGGGGGGCCCACGGCGCAGGACCTCACGAATCGCGATCGATCCCGAGCCTCCGATACGAACCAGGACCAGATCGTCACCCGTTGAATAGGAATCGTGTTCACGCTCGTCGTCGTCACCGAAGTCCGAATCGCGAATCGCAATCCACGGATGCTGCGCCGCCGGCTCTCCGGCGGCGAAGATTGACGCGGTGAGGTCGTCGTCGCCGTCGCCGAGAACGACGACGTCCTGGTCGCCGCAGACGAGGCCGGGATCGCGGTCGGCAGGGACCGCCATCATGTCGCGGATCGCCGCTTCCGACCACCCGCGCGAGCGAACGTGGGTGGGGCCACCACCCTTGTGCGGGTCGAGCCAGACGACGCCGGTTCGGGTGCCACAGAACGCCGTGCCTATCTCGATCGGATCGCCGACGGTTTCGCCCCGAGGCCCGATGACCACCAGCGTTCGCCCGCTCTTTCCGTTGCGCAGACCGTGCCAGACGAGCGCGGTGCCTTCGCTGCCAGCCTGCAATCGAAGCTCCGAGTCGGGTGCCCATGCCACTCCCTCGAGGGCGTTCGACGTCCACAGAATTTTTCGCCGGACATTTTCATTGCTCGCAGGCTGCCCTCGGCAACGACAAGACCGGCGACCACCGCGCCATCGGCCACCCGCGTAGCCGCAATCGGCGCGGAGAAGACGCTCGGTGTCATCCATTGGCCTGCGGCGGCTTGCACCGACGTCTGCGACGAGGGCGAGTGACCCGGGCCCGCATCGCTCGGGGTGGGCCGTCGGCTCGAGTGCGTGCAACCGCTGGACAAGTCCAACGTGGCCCACGTCACGAGCGTAGCGAACCGCAGCATCCCAGGCGGGACCTTATCAGAGGGCGCTCCTCAGGCTTGGAGCAACTTGCGGAACGAAGTTCGGGGAATCCCCGCGGCTCGCGCGGCAGCGCTCAGGTTGCCCGTGTGCTCTCGAAGGAGGGCTTGAGCCGCTCGGGAAGAGAGGCCACAAGTGCGCGCAGGTCGGTCGCGACGGATGGCGCGGTCGATGTCATCGCAATCGATGGCTCCCCCGCGCGCCGTCGCATCGGCTGCGCGACACAAGACATTTCGAAGCTCGCGCACGTTACCCGGCCACTCGTGGGCAGCGAGCCGGGCGAAGGCGGCGGAAGTCAAAACTCGAGGACCGACCTGGGACGCCAGCTGCGACAACAGCTCGCGAGCGATCGCAGAAATGTCACCTCGGCGTGCATGAAGGGGAGGCAGGTTCACGACGAAGCATTCCAGTCGGTGAAACAGATCGCGGCGGAACTGGCCCGCTGCCACGCGCTGCTCCAGCGGCGCATGCGTTGCGGCGACGACTCGAACGTCGCCGCGTTTGCCCGACCCGGCTGCACCCACGCGGCGTATCTCGTAGCCGTCCAGCGCACGGAGCAGCTTCGGTTGGGCATCGAGCGGAAGATCACCGACCTCATCGAGAAAGAGCGTGCCTCCCTCGGCCTCGGCAAAGGCCCCGATGCGACGCGCGTGCGCGCCGGTGAACGCACCACGCTCATGGCCGAACAGCTCGCTCTCCACGAGCTCCCGGGGGAGCGCGGTCACGTTGATGGGAACGAAGGGCCTCGCCTTGCGCGGACCCTCTTCGTGAATCGCGCGTGCGATCAGCTCCTTGCCCGTCCCGCTCTCTCCCGCAATGAGCACGGGAAGCGCGTGACATGCCAAACGCCGAACCTGGTCGGCAAGCCGGCGCATTGCGATGGACGCCCCAGCGACGCCTGCGAGCGGGCGACCGGGCGGCTGCGCCGGCTCGAGCGGTTCGGCCTGGCATATGACGAGCGTGCATCGACCCACCGAAACGGCCGTTCCTGCACGCCCCCATGCCTCTCGGACCCGGGCGCTACCAACGAAAGTGCCGTTGCGCGAACCGAGATCCTCAATCGTCACGCCGCCGCCTAGCACCCCTAGTGCACAATGGCGCGCGCTGACCGTGGCGTCGCGAACGACGATGTCCGCGGAGGGCGATGTGCCGACGACGAGCGCCTCCCGGGTCAGCGGCACGCGTTTCGTTCCGTCGTCGTCTTGCACTTCGACGAGCCAGCCCCCGCCGGACTGGAGGACGGCTATCTCCACCGTCGCGGACGACGCGTAACACTCCTCGATTGTCGATGACATGAGCGACCTCGGTCTCGCTCACACCCTTCGGCTCACCACCGCCGAAGTTGCGCCAGCCAAGCGCGCGGATCACGCCACCGCAACGCCGAGCGCCTTGCGAAGCGCGAAGTACTGCTCGCTCACCGAGAAGACGAGGAGCTCCTTCATCTTTTCCGGCGGCGGCAGATCGCCGGGCAGCTGCGGCTCGGCGGCGATGATCTTCTTCGCGATCTCGAGATCCGCGCAAAGGAGCAGGCCCGCGCGGCACGCCGTGATCTCGACGGCCTGCATCCAGCGCTTGAGGTCGGCCTTCGCGCCGTCCTCGATGAACTTCTGCACGACGAGTCGGAGCGACTCGCGCTGGACCGGCTGCATGTACTTCAGCGAGCTCGGTCGCCGTCGCGTTCACGGCCTGCGCCATCTCGCCGGGCACCGCGAAGTCCGGCATGACGATCTTCACGCCCGCGAACAGGATGACCTTCAGCTCGTTGAGCGTCGGGAAGAGGTTCTTGATGTAGTGCTCGCCGCGGTAACCCGAGAGGTGCTTGCCGACGATGAACGTGAGCTCCTGCGGCGTGAACCCGGTGAGCACCGTCTGCCCGGCGACGCTCGCGGGCGGCGCCGCCGGCACGGCGACGAGCGCGCCGGGCACGTCGTTGCGGACGTAGAGCTCGGGGGTCGGGACGCCGAGCACCTGCGCCGCCCAGCCGAACGTCTTGGCGAAGGTCACCGTGCTCGTCGCCGGATCCTGCTTGAAAGCGCCGGTCGAGCACGGGCAGCTGCTTCTGCAGCTCGGAGCTGGTTGGTCTTCGCGACGATCGCCGCAGGCGTGATCATCTCGAAGATCTTGCCGATGTAGAGGTTCTCGTCCTTGTGGAAGAGGTTCCTCACCCACTAGCTCGTTGTCGAGGCGGCTCTTCACCTGGATCATCCCGCGCGGGCGGTAGTCCTCGAAGAAGCGCTGCTCCTCGTCGTCCGCCTTGCGCAGGAACGCGAGCGCGGCGCACATGCACCACGCGCGGTCGTACTCGTGCATCTGCAGGTAGAGCTTGTAGAGGCTCCGGTACGGATCGACGCGCAGCGGGTCCTTCTGGAGGACGAGCGGCGTGCTCGCCGATCGCCGCCTCCATCTGGTCCGTCGCCTCGTAGAGCTCGGCGAGGATCTGGCGCTCGACAGCCTCGTCGGGCTTGAAGCGCGTCGCCATCTTGAACGCCTCGATGGCGCTCGTCATGTCCTTCAGGCGGTCGCGGTAGATGAGCCCGAGGTTGTGCCAGAGGTTGAACTCGAGGTCCGGGTTCGATACGTTCGCCGTCGACATCCGGCGCAGCATCTTGCGGAACGCGCGTTCGAGCGCCTTCCAGTCCTTCTTGGCCGTGAGGATCTTGTTGATGCGCTCGAAGGCCTCGAGGTACTGCGGGTTGAGATCGAGCGCCTCGTTGAAGAGCTCGACGGCGCGTGTCCTGGTCGCCCTCCTTGTCGCGATAGAGCTGCGCCATCGTGTAGAGGAACTTTGCTCTTGCGGACCGGATCCTTCTCGATCTCGGCGATGGCCTGGAGCGTGTCGATCATCTTCGCCCAGTTCTCGGTCGCCTGGTAGAGCGCGAGCAGCTTGTGCAGGAGGCCGTGGTTCTGCGGCTGGAGCTCGCGCGCCTCCTCGAGCGCCTCGATCGCCTTCGAGCGGGTTCTTGTCCTGGTCGTTCCAGATGTCGCGCGATCTCGTTGAGCATCCTGAAGCGCTCGTCGCCGTCGAACGACGTTGTCGAGGATCTGCCGCTTGTAAGCGACGACCTGCTTCCAGTCCTTGAGCTCCGTGTAGAGCGACACCAGCGCTTCGAGCGTCGGCCGGTGCGCCGCGTCGACGCCGAGCGCCTTCTCGAAGTTGTTGATCGCCTGCTTGGCCTGGCCCTGCTCGCGCTTGATGCAGCCGAGCCTGTAGTAGACGTCGGCGCGCTCCTCGGTCTCGTCCTCGCCGAGCGCGGTCAGCACCTTCTGGTAGTTGGTGAGCGCCGCGCCCCAGTCCTTCAGCCGGAAGCAGACCTCGGCGAGGCCGCGGATCGTCTCCTGGATCGGTGAGATCGAGCTGGTGCGCCGCGGTGTAGGCCTTGAGCGCCTTGTCGTCCTTGCCGAGCGCGGCGCAGACCGTGGCCGAGCTTGTTCTGCAGCTCGTGCTGCTCGCCGCGCTCGCGCTTGCCGCTCTTGCGGACGAGCATGTCGAGCAGCGGCTCGGCCTTCGCCCAATCTGCCTTCGCGATGTACTCGTCGACGAGCGGCATGCGCGGCGTCCTCGTTCTCGGGGTCGGCCTCGTACGCCGCCTCCCACGCGAGCACGGCGCTCGTCGTGCTCGCCGAGCATCTCGTCGCGGAGCTTGTCCGAGCTCGACGAGCAAGCGCGCGCGCTGGCGCGGCGCCGTGCGTGTAGCTCTGCTCCTGATCGAGGTAGCGCGCGGCCTTGTCGTAGTCCGCGTCGTCGATCGCGATCTGGCGGAGCGCCGCCAGCGTCGGCAGGTGCGACGGGATCGAGATCGAGCGCCATCTCGTAGCGCTCCTGCGCCGCGACGCGATCGCCGAGCTTCTCGTCGAGCGCCTTGCCGATCCGGTAGAACGACTCGACGCGCTGCTTCGTGTCCTGCGTCAGCTCGGCGACGCGCGTCATGTAGTCGATCGACTGCGCCGCGTCGCCCTGCTTCTCGTAGAGCTTCGCGAGCGCTTCGAGCGCCGGGATGTTCGTGTCGTCGAGGTCGACGATGTTCTGGTACGCGTCGATCGCGCGTTCGGCGTCCTCGACCTCGTCGGCGTAGACCTGCGCGATCGCGCCGTAGAGCTCGACCTTCGTCTTGCGCTCGAGCGTCGCCGCGATGTGGCGCTCGTAGGTGTTGATGAGATCGAGCCACTGCCGGAGCTTCCGGTAGCTCCGCTCGAGCGCGAAGTACGCCTCCTCGTGGTTCGGGTCGATCTCGAGCACCTGCTCGAGCCGCTGCGCCGCGATGTCCGCCTTGAGGAACTGCTCCTCCTGGATCGTCGCGAGCTGCATCAGCACGTCGATGCGCTCGCGCTCGGTCGTGACCACGTCGAGCTGCGTCTCGAGCACCTTCGACGAGGTCGGCCCACTGCTCGAGCGTCTCGTAGACGCGCGCGAGGCCGCGCAGCGCCGTGGAGGTTCGCCGGCTCGAGCGTCGACCACCTCGCGGTAGACCTGCGCGGCGCGCGGCGGATCGTTCAGGCTCGTCTCGTAGAGCGCGCCGATGCGCAGCTTGGTCGCGCGCGATGTCTGCCGTGTCGGTGAGCGCGGGCACCTTGCGCGTGCAGGATGTCGACGAGCTCCCGGTTCTGCACCGCGCGCCGCGTAGATGCGCTCGAGGTTCTCGAGCGGCGGCGATGAACTGCGGGTCGACCTCGAGCGCGCGCTGGAAGTACGTGATCGCCTGATCGGTCTGCTCATCTGCGCGTCGAGCAGCTCGCCGAGCTCGGTGAGGATCTCCTTGCGATCGACGTCGTTCGACGGCGACGTCGAGCGCGCGCGTGAGCGTCGCGCCCAGCTGCTGCCAGTTGCCGGCCTTCTTGTAGAGAGCTCGCCCCATCTGGCGCAGCGCGCCGACGTTGTTCGGATCGAGCTGGACGATCTGCGCGTAGTACGGCTGCGCGTACTCGGGGTGACCGAGGTCGTCGCCGTACCACTTGGCGAGGTGCAGGCAGAGGCGGATCTTCTGCTTGCGGCTCGGTCTGCTCTTGGAGCCAGTCGTTCGCGGTCTGGATGACCTCGCCCCAGCGCCCGGTGGCCTGCGCCATGCGCTCGAGGTACTTGCGCGGTCTCGCGATCGTGGAAGTCCTCGCCGAGCGCGTTGACGAGCGCGTCGAGCGCCTGGTTCTTGTCGTCGAGCTGCTCCTCGAAGACGCGCGCGATCTTGCGCAGGAGCTCGGTCTTCTGCGCCCGTCTCCTCGCGCGTCTCGAGGCGCGCCAGGTAGAGCTCGACGAGCGGCTCCCAGCGGCCGGCCGCGGTGTGGAGCTTCTCGAGCTCGGCGAACGCTTCGTCGTGCGTCGGATCGATCTCGAGGATCGCTCTCGGCCAGGCGCGCGTCGCCGTCTGGCTCCTCGACCTGCTCGCGCCAGAGCGCGGCGACGCTCGGCAGCTCCTCGATCTCGGCTCGTGGCTCGTCGAGCGCCGCGGCGCGCTGCATCTTGACGTCGATGACGTCGGTCCACTGCTCCTCGGCGCGGTAGATCGCCTCGAGAGCGTCCATCGCCTCGAAGTCGGGGCCGACCTCGAGCAGCTTCCGCCACGCGTCGGCGGCGTCGTACGGCTGCTGCGAGCTGCTCGCCGTAGGTCTTGCCGAGCTCGCGGAAGACGTCCTTCAGCGTCCTCGGGTCGAGCATCGCGCGCGGCGCGATCGACCATCTGGTGGAGCGCCGTGACGAGCTCGTTCGAGTCGCTCCTGCCGCCGCCGGATGTCCGCGATCGCGCGGAGCGCCGCGAGGTTCGCGTAGTCGATGTCGAGGACGCGGTTCCAGTCCTCGAGCGCCGCGTCGTCGCGCTGCAGCTTGTCGCTGAAGGTCGCGCGCGCGGCGCGTGAGGATGTTCACGCGGTCGTCGTCGGTCGCGCGATGTCGAACTGCGCGCTCGAGCACGTCGACGAGCTTCGCGCCACTGGCCGCTGCTGCTCGTAGAGGTTCGGCGAGCGCGCCGAGCGCCTCGGGGTCCTCGCCGCGCAGATCGAGGACGCCTTCCACGTCTCGATCGCGCGCTCGGGCTGCTCCAGCTTCTCGGCCGCGAGGTGCGCGATCTTCGCGCGAATCTCGGCCTCGGCGACGTCGCCCGACGCGTTCTCGAGCTCGCGCTCGTAGACGGCGTTGAGCTCGTTCCAAGCCTCCTGCTGCTCGTAGATGCGCGCGAGCGCGGCGATGGCGCCGTCGTGCGTCTTGTCGAGCCCGTCGAAGATGCGGCGGTACGCACGAATCGCGTTCGTCGGTGTCGCCGAGCCGCGTCTCGTAGACCTCGCCGAGCCGCGCGTAGAGCTCGACGAGCTCGAGGTTGTCCGCCGGTCGCCTTCACGCGCTTCTCGAGGACGTCCGCGAGCTCCGGCCACGACTCGATCGACAGGTAGATGCGATCGAGGTTGCGCGAGCGCCTCGGCGTCGAGCGGCGTCGACGCTGAGGACGTACTTGTACGTCTCCTCGGCCTTGTCGATGTCGCCGAGCTCGTCCTCGAACGTGCTGGCGAGGCGCCGGCCGATCGACGCGCTGCACCTTCGGGTCGGCGTGGAGCGCCGAGCACGTCGGCGTAGGCGTTCGCGAGCGTCTCCCAGCCGCCGTCGACGCGTCGCGGCGAGGCGCGGCGCCTCCTCGCTCGTCTTCTCGTCGAGCGGGTACTCCTTGAGCGCGCGGATGTAGACGTCGAGCGTCTTCGGCGCGATCGAGGAGCTTCTCTTCGAGGAGCTCCGCGATGCGGTAGTACGCCGCGAGGCGCTCTTCCTGCTCCCTCGCGTGTGCGCGAGCTGCGCCTCGTAGACGCGCGCGAGCTTCTCCCACTCGCCCGTCGAGCGATAGAGCGGCTCGAGGATCTCGCCGATCTCGACCTGCTTCGTCGCCGGTCGCGAAGAGCCCTTCGAGCGCCTCCAGCGTGGCCTTGTGCTCGGGCGCGGCGTTGATGACGTCGCGGTACGCGGCGATCGCCGCGTCGAGGTTCGCCGAGCTTCGTCTGCTGCACCTGGCCGAGGCGGTACTTGAACTCGAGGATCTCGTCGGGCGTCTGGCCGATCTCGGCCTCGCGCGCGAGGATGCTCGCGAGATCGGCCCAGCGCTCGGTCTGCACGTAGAGCCGGTCGAGCGCGCGGACCGCGCTCTGGTTCTCGGGGTCGACCTCGACGACGCGGCGGTAGCGCGCGATCGCGCTGTCGACGTCCTCGAGCTGCACCTCGAAGATCTGCGCGCTGCGCAGGCCGAGCTCGACGAAGCGCTCCGTGTCGTCCCCGCCGAGCTTGTCGAGCTCGGCGTCGTAGAGCTGCGCCACGTCGCGGCCAGCGATTGACGACCATCGCGAGGCGCTCGAGGTTCCCGAGCGTCTGCTCGTTGCCGTCGTCGAGCGGCAAGCGCGCGCGCGTACGTGTCGAACGCGGACGCGTGGTTGTCGAGCGCGTCCTCGTAGAGCGCGCGATGCGGTGGAGGAGCTCGACCTTCTGGAACGGATCGCGTCGCGTGCCGGACCTGCACCTCGTGGACGCGGATGAGCTTCGGCCAATCGCTCGCCGCCTCGTAGACCGGCTCGAGCACGGCGGCGGCGCCGAGCGGATCCTTGTCGCCGTCCTTCAAGCCTTCGAGGCGCGACAGCGTCGGCTCGTGATCGGGCTGCCGCTGCGAGGATCTCGCGATAGAGCTCGACTGCGCGCGGTCGACGTCGTCGAGGTGCTTCTCGTAGAGCTCGGCGATCCGGTACTGGAAGCTGATCGCCTCGTTGGCGTCGGCGGTCATCTCGCTCTCGCGCGTGAGGACGCCGAGGAGCTCCGGCCAGTTCTTCGCCTGCTCGTAGAGGACGTCGAGGCGCGAGAGCGCCTGCAGGTCGTCGGGATCGAGCTCGAGGATCTTCGTGTACGTGTCGATCGCCCGCGGGACGTCGCCGAGCTCGCGCTCGTAGACCGCGCCGACCTGGTAGTAGATGCCCTTCTTCTCGTCGACGTCGGCGACGAGGTCGGCCTTCTTCGCGTAGACGGCGAGCAGGTCCGTGCCAGCGCGAGAGATCGAGGTAGCGCTCGATGAGCGCGTCGATCGCGCGCAGATCGTCGGCGTCGAGCTCGAGGACCTTGTTGTAGACGGCGATCGCCGCCTCCGGGCGCTCGAGCACGTCCTCCTCGATCGCCGCGGCCTGGAAGAGCGCGTCCTTCTTGTCGGACGGGCTCCTCGAGGATCTCGGCCTTGCGCTGGAGGATGTTGGCGAGATCCTGGTAGCGCTCGGACGTCGCGGAAGAGGCGCTCGAGCGACTCGGCCGCGGCGAGGTTCAGCGGCTCGATCTCGAGCACCTTGCGGTAGAGCGCGATCGCGGTGTCGACGTTGCCGAGGTCGTTCTCGTAGACGCGCGCGCTCGTCATGTAGAGCGCGCTTGCGAGCGCCGGGTCTTCGACTTCGGCGGCCAGGCGCTCGAAGACGTGCGCGAGATCGGCGAAGCGTCCGGTGGCGCGCGCGACGCGATCGAGCTGCGTGCTGCGTCGCCTCGTTCGACGGGATCCTCCTTGAGCGCGCGCGCGAGCGTAGCGAACGCCGCGCTCGAGTCGCCGGCCGCGTCCTCGTAGAGCTGCGCGATCTGGTGGAGGAGCTCGACCCGCGGCGCGGCGTCGTCGCTCGCGCCGCACCTGCACTTCGTGGACGCCGATGAGCTTCTGCTAGTCGCCGACCTGCCGGTAGAGCGGCTCGAGCAAGTCGGCGATGCTCGAGCTCGTACTGCGGATCGCTCCCGAGGCGCTCGAGCGCCGCGAGCGCCTGCGCGTTCGTCGGCGTCGCGCTCGAGGACCTGGCGGTAGCCTTCGATGGCCGACGTCGACCATGCCCCATCTCGCGTCTCGCGCAGCGCCGCGAGGCGCAGCATGAGGCGAGCTGCGCGTCGTCCGTCGACGGCGAGGGCGAGCTGCGCCTCGAGGTTCTCGGCGAGCTCGGTCCACATCTTCTGCCGCGTGAAGAGCGCGTCGAGCGCCGTCGAGCGCGCGCTCGCTCGTCGGGTCGAGCTCGAGCACCTTCCTGTACGCCGCGACCGCGTCCTCGGGACGGCCGAGCTGCTCGTCGTAGATCTGCGCCATCGTAGCCGTAGAGCGCTTCGCGGTCTCTGGCGCTCGGTCGCTTGCTCGATGCGGCGCTCGATGACGCCGATGAGATCGTCCCAGCGCTCGGTGCGCGTGAACAGGCTGCTCGAGCGCGGCCAGCGCCTCCGCGTCCGCCGGCTCGATCGCGAGGACCTTGTAGTAAGCCTTCGCGGCTTCGTCGACGTCGCCGAGGCGCTCGTCGATGCCCGCGAGCCGCATCCAGTACTCGCGCGCGAGATGCGCGTCGGCGGAGCCGTCCGCGAGCTCGCCGTAGAGGGCGACGAGCTCTCGGTGCGCTCCCGAGCGCTCCGCGATTCGCTCGATCTCGTCGCGCGTCTCGGCGAGCGAGGGGTCGTCGCGCAGCGCCGAGGCCAGCACCTCGAACGCGTGCGTGAAGTCGTTCGCGCGCTCGGCGCGAGATGCGCGCCGCCTTGCGCTTGAGCGCGACGCGCTTCTCGAGGTCGCTCTCGTTCGCGCTGAGGATCTCGAGCGCCGCGATCGAGCTTCGTCCCAGTCGCCGCGCTCTTCGTAGATCGGCTCGAGGATCGCCGCGGCCTCGGCGCGCAACCGTCCCTGCAGCATCGCCTCGAGCGCCTTCCGCGCGCCCGTCGTGCTGCGGATCGAGGAACAGGATCTCGCGGTAGTTCTCGAGCGCGCCCGCCGCGTCGCCGAGGTGCTTCTCGAGCGTCTGCCCGAGCCGGTACTTCAGGTCGATGAGCTCGGCCTCGCCGACGTCGAGCTCGATCCGCCGGCGGAGCACGTCGACGTACGGCTCCCACCGCCGAGCTGCCGTAGAGCACGTCGAGGGCGGCGAGCGCGGCGAACGTCGTTCGGCTCGTCGTCGAGGACCTGCGACGTAGGTCTCGATCGCCTCGTCGACGTCTTTGATCTCCGTCTCGTAGAGCTTCGCGATCTCGTAGTTGATCGGCTTCTTCTCGCCTGCGGTGCGGCGAGAGATCGCGCTTCTTCTCGTAGATGCCGAGGAGCTCGGAATATCGCGTGGTCTGACGGTAGAGCCGCTTCGAGCGCGGCGATCGCTTCGGCGTTCTCGCCGTCGGCCTCGTACACCGCGCGGTAGACGGCGAGCGCTTCGTCGACGCGCTGCACTTCGCTCGACGAGCACGCGACCGAGCCGCAGACGCAGCATGACGGCGGTGTCGTCTTCGCCGTCTTCGCGTCGGCCGCGTCGATCGCGCGCTGATAGGCGGCGACGACCTCGTCCCACCGCGACGTCGCCTTTGCGGCGCGCTCGACGTCCCCACTCGTGCGAGCGTCGCCGGGAGCGAGCTCGAACGCCGCGAGGTAGCGCTCGAACGCCTTCTGCGGATCCTTGACCTTGCCCTCGTAGAGCGCGGCGACTTCGCGATAGAGCTCGAGCTTGGCGATGCGCGGTCTCTCGTTCGTGACCGAGCTTGACCTCGATCGCGTTCGCCAGCGCCTTCGCGTTGTCAGCGGCCGCGTGTAGATCGGGATGAGGGCTTCGGCCGCGCGCAGGTTGTGCGGCTCGAGCTCGAGGACCTTCTCGTAGGCCTTGGCGGCGCGATCGAGCTTCTGCTTCTTGTCGGCCCAGAGCTGGGCGATCTTGAAGAGGAGAGCGATCTTCGGCTGCGGGTTCGTCTCCTTCGCCTCCTGCTGCTCGAGGACGCGGATGAACTCGTCCCACTTGCCGCTCTCGGCGTAGAAGACCTCGAGGTCGTCCCAGCGGCCGAGCGCGAGGTACTTCTTCTTGAGCGCTTCTTGCGCTCGGCGATCGTTCGGATCGAGCGCGAGGAGAGCGCGCCATGCGCCGACCGCGCCCTCGTCGTTGTTCAGGCGCTCGCCGTAGATCGTTCCGAGCTTGGTGAGGACCTGGATCTTCGCTGTCGCGTCGAATGTCGACGCTCGGCCTGCTGCTCGAGGACGCTTGCGAGCTTCGTCGAAGTCCTTGGCGCGCTCGTAGAAGCCCGCGAGAGCGCCGAGCGCCTCGGCGTTCGACTCGTCGTTCGACGAGACCTCTCGCCAGAGCTCGATGCAGACCTCCGGCTTCTTGACGCGCTCGGTCGCGAGCTTGGCGATCTCGAGGAACTTCGCCGCGCGCTGCGGACCGGGCCGCATGCGCTCCGCTTCGCGACGCTGAAGACCGAGGAGCTTCTCCCAGTCGCGGCGCTTCTCGTACATCTGCCGCAGGTAATCGACGGCCTGGACGTTGTCCGGGTCGATGGCGAGCACGGCCTCGTACGCCTTCACGGCCTCGGCCTGGTTCGCGAACTTCGAGACGTAGAGCTCTGCCGCCTTCGTGTAGAGCGCGACCTTCTCGGTCGGAGTCGTGGACGAGCGCGGCGAGCTGCAGAAGCGTCTTGACGTACTCGTTGTAGCGCTTGGCTGCGCTCCTGCTTGTCGGCGAGCGCCGCAGCTCCGCGATCTTTGCGAGATCGACCGCGGGTGTCAGCCGGAGCGGGCGGGGAAGCCGACGCAACCGGCGGAGGCAAGCGGTGCCTCGGCGGTCGGACGGCGTGGAAGGATCGGCAGACGACGGGGCGCTTCGGGAGGGCGGTGCGGTCGGCCTCCGCCTGCGCGGGTCGACGCCCACCGCATCGACTGGCAACGACATGCGCAATGGCTTCAATGTTTCGCCGATCTGCGCCTCGAAAGCACGGAGCTGAGGATGCTCGGGCGCGAGAGCACTCAAGCGTTCGAACGAAGTCCGCGCACGATTCAAGTTGCCGAGCTGGCGCCAAGCGATCGTCCCTGCTTGCGCGAGGAGGAAGGTAGTATTGCCGTCCTCGGATCGGGTAGCAGCCTCCTCGGCGAGGACCAGAACCCGATCCCAATCGCCGCCCTTTCTTCCGTACGCCTCGCGCAAGAAGAAAAACGCTCCCTCGTTGCCTGGATCGAGCTTCAGCGCCTCTTCGAGAAAGCGCGCCCCGATCTCCACGTTCTGGTGCCGCAACACCCAGCGGGTGCCGAAGGCGAGGGCCAAGCGTCCTCGCGCCGCCGCGGTTCGGCAGCGCGGCAAGCGCCTGACGTTGCGCCTGTTCGAGCGCATCCAGGCGCCCCTGCTCGGCGAGCAGACCCTCGTAAAGAGCCGCCGCCTGCCGGTCCGCGGGGTTGCTCGAATAAGCGCGCGCCAGCGTCCCTTCGGCCTCGTCCGGAGCAAAGCGGCGCGCAATGCGCGACGCCCGCAAAAGAAGGCGCGCTTTTTCCGAAGCCTCCTTGGCTCCGTCCAGTCCCTTGAGCAGACCCGCGAGATGCTCTTGCCAGACGGTACCGTCGAGCTGCATGTCGGCGAGGGAGTCGCTCGCCTCGGCGCTTTTGCCGCCGCTCGCGCTGAGGCCGCGAGCGTAGCGTGGCCGCCGCCTTTTCCCATTCGCCCTGGTCGCAAAGGACGTCCCCAAGCTCGATGAGAAGCGCGCTCGACTGGACGCCGTCGGCCCCGGCCTTCAGCTCCAGCTCGAGGAGCTTCTGGACCATGTTCAGTTTTCCAAGGTCCCAGTAGACGCTTCGGGCCGCCTCGAGGCTCTCGGTCAGCGCGGGGTTCAGCTTGTACGCATCCTGAAAGTGCTTCAGCGCCTTGACGCCTGCGAGAAACTTCGTCTCCAGGACTCGCCCGAGCTTCAGGTGAAACTGGGCCTTGGTCGTGTTGCCTGCGGGCGACACGATCCCTTTCTCGAGCTCATCGACGAGACTCTGCCAGTCGCGGACGTTTTCCAGATACGAAAGACGTTCCTCTAACTCCATCGATCGCCTCGGTTCATTCGGCCGCTCAAAGAAGACGACGGGGCGCTCTCGCGCATCCGGTCGCAATTGCCACTCGCGTCTCCCTCCCCTGCCCAGCCGGCCGCAGGAGGGATGCGCAACGCAAACGGTACCAGAGCGCGGCCTCGATTGGACAACGTTCGTGGCCTGGTCCGGCCAAGGACCATACCGACCATGCCATGCGGGCCGTCACCGGCTTTTTGCAAGCCTCGCGGCCGAGCCAAACGGCTTCGGGACACGCAGATCAGCGCCCCTTCACACACGAGGTCGGCGGGCGTGGTCGCGACGAACGGCCGAGGCTGAGCTCGCGCCGAAACGGCGAGCGGCGGCTATTGCAGCGAACCGCCCATGCGCCTGACGATTTCCTGTGATTGGGCACATTGATCGGCAAACTTGACGGCGAGCGCGCCCTTGCAGGTGACCTTCCAGAACGACTGCAGCTGCTGGATGGCCTCGTTCTTTTTGGGAGGGCTCAGCTCGGCGTACGCGGCCCCGAGGTAAAAGTAGGCCTCTTTGTGATCGTTGCACTTGTTGCTCTCGCAAGCCTTTTTTGCGGCCTCGTACTCGTTCACGGCCGTCGAGAAATCTCCCTTTGTTTCGTAGACGTCACCGAGAAGCGCGTGGAGATTGAATAGGTGCTTGTCGTCTTCCTTTGCGAAGGACAACCCCTCCTTCAGCACCTTTTCCGCCTGATCGAAGAGCGACAGACGGCGATATGTGTCCGCGAGCGTCACGTAGTACTGCGTCTGGTTTGGCTGCGCTTCCAGCGCCTTTGGTCCAGTTCTGCAGGGCGCCAGCCTCGTCATCCAGATGGAGCAGCACCCAGGCCAACTCCCCATAGGCCTCGCCGTAGTTGGCATCCAGCTGGATGGCGGTCTGAAATGGAGTCTTTGCGTCGGCCCACGGCCCAGTACCCTTTTCAGCCAACTGCTCGAGCGCGTAACCCTGTCGAAAGTAGTAATCGGCGTGTGCCTTTTTCTTTTCCGTGCGCTCCGCCGCTTCCTCCGCTTTGGAGCACGCGGCCGCCATCTTCTGCCAGTCTTCCTTTTTCTCGTAGGCGAGGACGAGCTTCCACCAGATCCGAGCGTTGTCCGGATCGAGCGACGTCGCCTGCTCGTACTTCGAGATGGCCTCGTCGACGTTCACGTTCTTGGCTTGGTCGCCCTCGTTGGCGAGGTTGACGGCTTCGATGTTGTTGCGGCTGCAGGCCGCGGTGGCGAAGGCCGTCGCGACCAGAAAGCCGACGAGAGGGAAGGTGCTGGCGTTGTTCGCGCTCATCTCGGGCGGCAGCTTACGAGAAGCACGCGCGCGGCGTCTACTGCTCCTCGCCACAAAAGCGAAGCGCGACCGGCAGTGACGCCGATCGCGCTTTCCTCGACTGATGCCTCGAGGACACACCACTCCGAGGAGGAGGATCGACCTCAGTCGCCGGGGCTGAACATGATAGGGTATACGACGGTGACCATGCCGCCCTCGGGTTGCGGGAACGACAGGTTTCCGAAGCCTCGAACGACGCACTGCACGACTGCCTGATCCGGCAGGTCGCTACCGCCGTCGGCTGTCATGGCGACCGCTCCACTGCGGTCGATGACGAACTTGACGGCGACGCGCCCCTGAAGATTCGGATTGTTCCGCATGCCGTTCTCGTAGCAGAGGCGGAAGCGGCCGAAGTTCTGCCGCACGATGCGCTGAATGACCTCCGGCGGGAGCCGGCCGTTGACGCTGCGTCGCGCCCTCGCGAATGCGAGGGGCCTTCACCTGGTGACCGCCGCCGAGACGGCCGTGTCCGTTGCCGAAGCCCTGACCGGTACCGGTGCCGGCGCCGTGGCCGAGCCCGCCGAAGTTGCCGAGGCCGATGCCCTCGCCTCGACCGCCGCCGCCTTCGCCGACGCCGGAGAGACCGAGGCCGCCCGCGCCGAACGAGTCGCCGATGGTGTCGCCGAACATGTTGCCGCGGGCGCTCTTCTCGTCCTGCCCCGACGACTCCTCACGACCCCATGGCGCGGTCGGCGCGTTCGGATCGCCGCCGCCCATCGTCGAGATGAGGCCAATCATTCCGAACTGCGCGGCCTCCTGAAGCGCGGCCTGCTTCGCGATGTGCGGGTCCGGGTTGTCCTTGCGGCCCCTGGACGCCGTACTTGTGGCCGGTGTCCTTCGTGTTGGGGTTGCCCATCGACCCCTCTTCGCCCTTGGCGCGCGTCCCGGTACCGCCTTCTTTTTGATCGGCGTTGGTCTCGGTCACCTCGGTCGTCTCACGCTCCTCCTGCTCGCGCTCGGCGGCGGCGTTGAGCAGCTTCTGCATCATGAGGATTTGGTCGCGGTCGATCGCCTCGCTGTCGTCGCCGCTCATGCGGGGCATGAAGAACGCGAACGACCGCGACGAGGCCCATGTGCAGCAGGAACGAAAGCCCCGTGTAGAGGAACGCCGCAGGCTCCGAGTCGCGAGGCCGACCGGAACGACGTCTTGCCCGCGTTCACGGCGCTCACCTGGAAGACCAGCAGCGCTGCCCTCGAGCTCCATCCGCGCCTTTGCGCCAGGCGGAAGCTCGTACTCGTAGGCGCCGCTCATCTCGCTCGACGGACGCGCGCGCCCCGTGGACACCGAGATCGGAAAAACTGACCTTTCCTTGCCCCTGTACATCGACGTACCCGCGCGAGCGCGGAAGGATGACGAGCGACGCGCCCACTCCTCGCGAGACGACGATCGGCGCGCGCGTCGTTCCGAGTGTCTCGCTCGGGATGAAGTAGTCGCAACCGACTCTTGTCGCCCGCTCTTCGCCCACGTAGAACGATCGCGGCGGAGTGAGGTGGGAGACGTGCAAGAACGTTCGTGTCCCACATGATCATG
The DNA here is from genome assembly GCA_963787925.1 of uncultured delta proteobacterium. Classification (GTDB taxonomy): domain Bacteria; phylum Myxococcota_A; class Polyangia; order Polyangiales; family Polyangiaceae; genus Palsa-1150. The sequence continues at coordinate 138,187 of CAWBEN010000004.1, read as the reverse complement.
ACTTCGATCGCCGAGACATGCGCGACCTCGACCTCGTCCGGATTGACGTCGGGCCCGCTCTTCATCATCGAGTACGTGAAGCCGCTCGCGCCCGCGTCCATCGGCGGCTCGAGGCCGAGCCCCGCTGCGGGAGCCGAGGGCACCGCTTGTGCGACGAAAGGTGTCGAGCGCAGGTGCCGCCTGGAGGCGCGGCAAACGGGTTCGTCGCCGGCGAACGGGTTGCTCGCTGCGGCGGGCGCTCGCGGAGAACGGATTGGCGCCCGCAAAAGGATTGGACACCTGAGCGCTCGGCGCAGAAGGCGGCAGGCATGGGGACGTCGCCGGCGACGAAGGCCGCTGCGTCGCTTGCGCAACCGGGCCAGCCGAGACGGCGGCCGGCTTCGGCATTCTCGAGGACGATGAGCGTCGACCCGATCTGGATCTGATCGCCCGGCCGCATCTTGCACTTGTTGACGCGCTGCCCATTGACCAGCGTGCCCGGCTCGTTGCCCAGATCGATCAGCGTGATGTCTGTCGGCGAGGCGACCTCGATGACCGCGTGCATGCGCGACGCGAGCTCGTCGTCCACCCGCAGGTGGCTGCGCGGGTCCTTTCCGACCTTCACGATGTCTTGCGCGATCGTGTCGCGGCGGACCAGCTGATCGCCCTGGTAGAGCGCAAACGTGAGCGCGACCTTCGCCTTGCCCTGGCTGTCCATCCGAATAGACCCCTATCCGCGCAAACCGCGCGACCTCACGCTCGTCTTACTGTTCCAAGCGTCAGATGTTTTCGACTGACTTGAGCATCTCCGGCACGAACGACGTGCGCGGGCGAATCAGCGTCGTGCGCACCGGGCCGGGGCGTACGCGAATCGTCGCGTCCGCCGGGCCGAAGCCGCCCGCGCTCAGCGGATCGTCTGCGAACTTGTACCCGTAGTCGCCCGTCCGCTCGTGCCCCCCGCTGCCGCTCCCGCCCGCCGCAGCGTCCTGTGCGCGAGATGGCGATGCCAGCGAGAAGAACGCCATCGAGACAAGCCCACTGACCAGCCAAGTTTTCGTTCGCGCCATGTCAATGCTTCGCTCCGCATGGGATTCACTACGAGCCATCGTCATTTAAGCAGAGCCGGAAAAGTCCGTCCGAATTACAGTATAAGTGTAGGTGCCCAGCGATTCGACGTCAACGCGATTCATCGTCACGGCCGCGTCTCCGAGCGCATTCCGAAGCGATCGTCAGACACCGGAAACCTCGCCAGGGTTCCTTCGATGCTTCACTTCTTTGGCGCCTTCGCCGGCGGCGGCGTGGGCGCGGACGGCGGCGGCGGCGACGCGGGCACGGCCGAGGAGGAGGCCGAGGCGGGGGGCGTCGCGGGAGCGTCCGCGGAAGATGCGGCCGGGGGGCTCGTTGCCGGCGCGGCACCGGCGCTCGGCGCGGGCCCAGCCGCGGCCGCGGGGTTGCTCGGCCCGCCTGCCTGAAGGAAGTTCACGGTGTCGTCGATGTCCTGCATCCGCTCTTTCGTCTTCTTCACCGCGCCGTCGTACTCGGTCTTGCCCGCAGCCTTCTCCATGAAGTCTGAGAAAACCTGCTTCGCTTGCTGGTAAACGGCGACGGCCTTGTCGGTTCCCCCCGCGCCCTTCGCCTTGTACTCCTGCGTCAGGATCCCCTCGTTGAAGTAAGGCGTCGGGGCGCGCAGGGTCGAGCTTCTTGCAAGCGTCGAGCTCGGCCTGCACGGCCGCCACCTGCTTGTCGTAGTTCGAGTCGTCGATTTGGCCGCGCAGCGCGAGGGCCAACCCGAGGTGCGCGTCGTAGTCGTTCGGGTGCATCTCGAGCGCCTTGCGGTACGCGCCCTCCGCCTTGTCGAACCCGCGGAAGCTCAGGTTGACCGCGGCGAGTTCATCTGCGCTTCGAAGAACTGCGGATCGAGCTGGGCCGCGGCCTGAGAACTCTTTCACCGCCGTGTTGACCTGACCGAGCTCGTTGAGAATGAGTCCGGAGGTGTTGTGAATCGGCGCATAGCCGGGGTTCTTGCGAACGGCCTGCGAGCACACGAGCGCAGCGAGCTCGAGCTGCTGCACGTCGCCGCGCTTGGCGAGGGCCGCGTTCGTGGCGATGGTCCGCCCGAACTTCTTGACCCGGAGCCCGCCTTCTTCTTCGCGCTGCCGAAGTAGTAGAGGGCGAGCTGATTGAACGCCGGCATGTACCCGTCGTCGATGGCGAGCGCGCGCTGAAGGTTCTTCTTCGCGCAGTCGAAGTCCTGCAATTCCACATCCTTGCCGCCCGCTTGGCGTGGCAGTTGGCGCCCACCGCCTCGGAGTCGCGCTGCATCTGGAACATCGCCAGGTTGACGAGCGCCGGGACGTTCTGGAACTTCGCGTCGATCACGGCTTGCTCGAGCGCGCCGATCGCCGCGTCGTCGTTGCTGTCCGTTTGTACTGATAGAGCGCGAGCTGAGCGCGCGCGTAGTGGAACTTGGGTCGTCGGCCAGCGCTTTTTGGAAGTGCGCCTTCGCCTCCTTGTCGTTTCCGCAGCGCTGATAGGCGAGCCCGGCGTCGTACGTGGCTTCCGGGAACTTGCCGCTCGACTGCGCCGCCGCAGCCGCCTCGAACTGACTTCGCGATCTCGGCGCACGCCGCGTCGTTCCAGTCGTTGGCTTTGTCGTGCGCGTTGAAGGCGTCGAGCGGCCGAATTGAACCGATCGAGCGCCTTTTGTTCGACCGGCGCACTGCTGATGCCGGCCGGGCTCGCGTTGCCCGCCGCCGGTGCGTTGACGGGCGTGTTGCTGCCGCCGCCGCACCCGAGAAACCCAAGGCTGAGCGCGACCGCGACAGTCCCCGCCGCGTAAAAACGTCCCGTGTTCTTCATCGTTCTACCCTCGCTCGAGTTGCGGGCGTTTCCGGTCACTTCTTCCTCTTGCCGCCGGCGGCCGGTTTGCCGCCAGCTGCCGGCTTCTTCTTGGGCTCGTCGCCCCCGCCGCTGCTCGACGACTCGACGACTTCCGCCTTCTCCGTGGCAGGACCGGACGCGGCGGGGTGCCACAGGAGGCCACCGAGGAGGAGCGGCGGCGGCTGGTCCTCGAGGCCGCTGTTCGACAGCGTCGGCGCGCCGCGGAGCTCGTCGACGACGTGGTATTCGGTCTTGTAGTTCTTCGCGAGCCACTCCTCGCAGTCGCGCGAGAACTCGTCGAAGTACTGGTACTTCACCGAGTCGTCGAGGCAGCGTTTCGAGCGCCGGCTTCGCCTTGTCGACCTTGACTGGCTCCGACGCCTCGTCGAGATGCTCGATAGTACGATCGCCACGGATCTCCGGCGTCCTTCGTCCCACTCCTTCGGGATCGGCGCAGCGCGGAAGTCGTCGACGAAGTCACCCCACATGAGCCCGGCGCGAGACCCGGCGGCGATGACCCAGCGTGGCGGCGGCACCGGCTGGAGCTCGGTGATCTTCTGGTACTCCGTGTCGACGTCCTCGATCGCCGGCTGCTTCTTCTGCCACCCACGGCTTGAGCGGTCTTCTCGATGTACTTGAGGACGTCGTCCTTCGTCGCCGGTGCCCTTGTACGCGGGGAACGGGAGCGTATCGACCTTCTCCTTCTTCTTCTCCTCGGCGGCGAAGAAGATGGCCTCGCCGACCGCGTCGAGCGCCTTGCCGAGCCGGTGGGCCAGCTGGTCCTCGCCCTCGGATTTGTACGCCTCGTTGATCTTGGCCTGAGCGACGCCACCGTCACCCCAGAGCGTGCGAACCTTGGCGTACTCGGCTTTTGCCGGGTTCTCCGATCTTCATGTGAAGCAGCGCACGCGCGAGCGTCGCGTGCGCCTGGACCTGGATGTCCGGCGGCGCCTTGTCGAGCGTCGCCCATCGCACCCGAGAGCGCCTTTCGCGCGCTCTCCCAGTCTTCCTTGTCGGCGTAGTGAGCGCCGATGGCGAAGGCGATCTGCGGCCGTCTCGGTCGGCGTTCGAGTTGCCGTAGTCCTTCTGGTATTGCTTGACGTCCGCGACCGCCTGGTCCTCCTGGCCGAGGCCGAGGCGCAGAACGATCGGCGTCCGAGAGCGCCTTGTCGGCGTTCTTCCGGCTGCGGGTTCTCCTTGGCGTAGCGCTCGTACCAGTCCGCGGCCTGGTCGTAGACGGCGATGGCCTGGTAGTTGCCGCCGATCTTGTACATCGCCTTCTTCGCGAGCGTCCGTCTTCTCCATCCGGTAGGTCGGGTTGAGCAGGATCATGCGCGCGCGGATCGCCCTCGCGACGAAGTGCCCGGCCTGGAACGCTCGCGCCGCGTTCTCGACGATTTCGTCCAGCTTCTCGCACTGCGGCGGCTGGTTGTTCGCGAAGCGGAGCTTCGCCGTACTTCTCCCAAAGGTCGAAGTACGCCTTGCCGCCCTTCTCGTAGAGCTCGAGCGCGTTGTTGCCGCCCTTGTCCGCGTCTTCGACGATCCTCTGCGCCTTGAGGCGCTGGATGTCGCACTGGACCTTCGTGAGGATCGTGCACTGCTCCTCGTTCTTCTGCATCTTGTCGCCGCTGCAGTACAGCTCGATGAACTTCGGGACGTCGGCGATCATGTCGTCGATGCACGAGTGCCGGTTCGGCGAGCCGTGGAACGTCGAGGACGTTGATGCTCTCGAGATAGAGCTGCGCGGCGTAGATGCCGACGTCGCTGTCGGTGTGGTTCGTACGCGATGTCGCGGAAGCAGGCGCCGGCCTCTTCCCAGTGCTGCGCTTCGAAGTAGAGTGCGGCGCGCGCGTACTTGACCTCGACGAGCTGCTTCTGCCCGTCCGCGTCGGTCTTGCTCGGGTGGATGTAACAGACGTACCGGTTGAAGGACGGAAACCATCGCCTTCTGGGCGTCGGTGATCTCCTTCGGCGCGGTACTTCGTCGTCCGATCTTGTCTTGATGTCCTTGCCGACCCCCGGCAGGTTGCCGCTCCCTTTCCTGTCGGCGCCCTTCTGGTGTTGGGCCAGGTAGATGTTCTGGTAGCAGAGCACCGCAGCGTACGCGGCTTCGGCCGCTTCCGGCGCCTTGCGGGTTCTCCTGGACGACCGCGTCGAACGCCGGGCCGCACTCCGCCCACTTCTGCTGGAAGTAGAGGAGGTCGGCCATGTCGTACTTGATCTTGTAGATCGTCGGCCAGTCTTCCTTGACGATGCGCGGGAACTCGAACTTCGAGAACTCCTCCGCGTTCCAGGTCTCGACGACCTTCTTGTAGAGATAGCGCGGCGAGCTCCATCGTCTTCGGGTCGCCCGTGCCGCGCTGTCCGCCGCGAGCCGACGGCCTCGAGGTGCCACGCCATCGCCGTCTCGGTCGCGAGCGCCGCGGTCTGGTTCGCGCACTTCTGCTTCGCCTCGGCGCTGTGGTTCTCCTGCTTGAACTGCGTTGTAGACGCTTGAACTGATTGTTCGAGCTCGTCGACGATCGCGTCCTTGTCGCCGGACTTCATCGCCATCGTCGCCTCGGTGATGTGCGACTGGTACTCGCAGGCTTCGTCGCTCGCCGCGTCGCGGACCATCAGGTCCTTGTAGAGCGCGATCGCCTCGGGATAGTGACCCGGTGTCCAGGTAGTTCTGGCCCAGGTCGTCCATCATCTTGAACGTCTTGTCGTTCGACGCCGGCGGCGTCGCCGCTCAGGTTCTTGAAGAAGTTGTACGCGTCGCTCGGGACTGCCCGCGAGGGCGTAGACCGGGATGATGTCGCGTCGCGGGCGCTCTCCGCGAGCTTCGCCGCGTTCGGGAGCTGGCGTGAACTGCGTGCCGTAGTCGATCGTCTTCTTGAACGCGTCGAGCGCGTGCGGCGAAGTCGCCCTGGTTCCAGAAGACGTAGGCGAGCTTGTACCAAGCGTAGCCGTACACCTTGTTGTCCGGCGGCGGTTACTTGATGACCTTCTGGTACGCCTGCTCGGCCGAGGTCCCACTTGCGTCGGGTCGCCCTGGCCTCGTTGAAGAAGAGCTCGCCGAACGCGAGGTACGCGTTCGGGATGTACTTCGACTTCGGCGTCTTCGTGATGAGCTCGAGGTAGACCCGGCGCGCGTTCGACGTGTCGCCCGACTGCTCGTACTCGTAGGCGAGGTAGTAGTAGACCTCGTCGAGCTGCGCATAAGCAGGCGGCGGATTCTTCGGGAAGGTGTCGGAGGGCGCCCCCGCGTAATCGCCGACGAGCGTCGAGTAGTAGTTGATGGCCGCCTTGCGCGCGCGGTCGATCGTCGTCTTGCGCGAGTTCGCGATGGCCTGCTGCCTGCCGGCCTCGCGCGGGTTCGACGTCTTGAGCTCGTCGCGCTTCGATCTCCGCCTCGGTCTTCTCGCGGAAGGCCGCGTTCTCGAGCTCGACGTAGTCTTCCGCGAGCCGCCGAAGGAGCAGCGGCCGGTCCTGCGACGTTGCCTCGGTCGACTTGAAGAAGCGCTCGAGCTGCTGGATCTCCGTGACGAGCAGCGCCGAGGACGCGCTGCTTGAGAGCCGGTCTGTCGCTCGTCGCGCATGCCCGCGATCATCGATACGTCGGCGTGGCCGACCTCGATCTTCTTGTCGCCCTTCTTAGATCTCCGTCGGCAGCGTTCGAGTGGAAGGACATCGTGCGGCGCCTTGCCGTGAGCCGAGACGTTGAACGACGTGGGGCCGTTGTCGGGGCACGCCTTCAGGGTCTTCGTCGCCTGCTCGGAGACACAAGCCTTGCCGCCAGATGTCGCGGACGAAGAGCTCGAGGAGGTTTCGGCCGCCGAGAGTGAGCGCAGTCCTCCGAAGAAGACCGCTACGGCGACGACCCAGAGGGACAAAACGCGATTCATCGATTACCTCCCGCACTTCGACGTGATCGTCTGGCGGTAGAAGCCGAGCTCGTCACGCCAGTACTCGCCGTTGAACGGCCAGATGACGTGCTCTTCGTCGGGCTTGACGATGTTGGCCTTCGACTCTTCGACGGTGACCTGCGCGCCTTGCGATGGCCTGATCGAGCTGGTTGCGCTGGGCGGCCGTGATGTCGATCAGGATCTTCTGCGCCGTCGCGGAGGTGCTCGTTCAGCTCGTCGAGGTTTCGCTGGTAGCGCTCCCGGGCGAGCTCGCCCGGCGTTGCGGACGGCGAGGTCGCGCGCGAGCTGCAGCGCAGTCCTTGACGTCGTTGCCGAGCGTCGAGTTCTGGAAGCTGCTCGGCGCCTTCTTGAAGCGCGCCTCCTCCTCGTCGAGCACGCGCACGTACTCGAGGTTGCGGAGGAGCTGCCGATCCGAGAGCGCGTCTTGACGATCGGACGCGATGCTGCGGCGTGAGCGTCGCCTTGTCGTCGCGGACGTCCTTCAGGAACTTGTAGAACTCCTCTTCCTGGTTCGTCGCCCTTTTGAACTGCTCGAGGATCTTGGCCAGCTCGTCGTCGAATCGGCTCGATACTTCTGCTCGGAACTTCGCGACGATGGTCAGCGGCGTCGTCGTACTGGCAGTTCGCGAAGTAGATGACCGCCTTGAGGACGTCCGCCTCCGGGTAGTACGAGTTCGGGAAGTACGGCGCCTCGATGGTGTGGATGTTGCCGAGCGCGTGGCTGTAGTCGCCGGCCATGAAGTAGGCCCACGACTCCTCGAAGAGCGCGTCGAGCCAGTACTCGCTCGCCGACGTCGACCTTGTTCCAGTACTTGACCGCGGCGCGACAGCTTCGTCTGGTCGATGCGTCGGCGCGTTGTTCTCGTCGAGGCTGGACGCTCGCCGAGTAGTACGTGCGCGCCATCGAGAGGTAGGCGAGGTCGCGCATGCGCGCCTCGTCCTCGACCCCTTCGTCGCCCTCGTCGATCGCCCCGACGATGCGCTGGAACGACTTGCACCGCCGGCACCGCTCTTGCGGAGCTGCACGTTCGAGATGCCGCCGAAGAACTGCGCCTGCACGTAGTACTTGCTACTTGCGATTCGACCTTCTCGAAGAGGCGCGAGCGCCTCCTCGTATTGGCGGTTGCGGTACTTGTACCGGCCGAGCAGGTAGTTCAGCTGCCAGTAGAGATCGCTGCTGTTCGTGGTTGTTGAACCGCGCGACCTGCTCGTCGTTGTACTTGCCGACGCGCTCGATGATGTCGGCCGGCTCGGGCAAGTCGGTCGCGAGCTTCGCGAGCCAGAGCAGCGTCTCGTTGAACTTGAGGTGGTTCGGCTTGTCGGCGATCTCGCTGAAGATGCCGTACGCCGCCTGGTAGAACTTCAGGCGGTAGAGCGCGATCGCGAGGTGGATACTGCGCGATCTGCTTGTTGCCCTCGTCGTCGCCCGTCTCGCCCGTTGTCGACGCGGTAGAGCGCCAGCGCCGCGTCCGCACCACTTCTCGCCGTCGAAGAGGCGCTTCGCTTGCGCGGCCTCCTCGCGTCATCTGGCCGGCCTGCGGCGGCGGCGAGTTGTCCACGACGGCCTTCGACGACTTCGGCGTCGCCGCCGCCGGAGCCGCCGGCGGGTTGTCGGCGTCGAGATCGACCGGGGGGGGTTTGGCTGCCGCCACGGGCGGTGGAGGTGGGGCGGCAGCAGGCCTCTTCTTGGGGCGCTGCGCGCCAGCGGGCGTGGCCGCCAAACCGACGGCAGCAACGAGCGCCGTCATCCAAACCCCGCGCGATAGCAGTCTACGCATCGTCGTGCTCCTCACTTGCCTCGAATTTGCGTCGAATTTGCGTCGAGCGGCGGCAGCTCTCGCCGTGCCGGTCACCGGACCAACGAATCGATTGCGCTGAAAGCGAGCGCGAGGACCCCTCGGGCGGGCACGAATCGACCGGTCTCGTGAAAATCGAAGGATTCATCAAGTCTCGCGCGTTGCGAGAGACGCGGGCAGCCGCGCGGCGACAGAACCGAAAACCTCAACGATGTTCGCAAGATACTTCGTCGAGCGCGCGAGATGGTACGGAGCGTGATTCGAGGTTGTCAAGAACGAAAGCGGAAGCGCGGCAAGTCGGCCGACAAGGTGACGCGCTGCTTCAAAGGATACTCGCACCCACAACACCCGTGCGGAAGGCGAGGGGCCATCGAGAGGCTGCTGCCCGACGCGAACGAGAAAACCATAGCGCGCATTAATTCTTGCCGACGCGGCCTATCAGTTACAAGCACGCCTCGCGCGGACAAGAAGTGTCGGAGTAAGTAGACGCGAAGAAGACGAACGCCGGGCGTCGAACGGGGATCGCGATCCACCAGGCGGTGCGTTCGACAACAACGAGAGGCAAGAGACCAAGCGATCGGGCGACCAGCTGGAGAGCTGGAGAGAAAGAGAGACGGGCCGGCGGGGGCATCCGGCGCGGGAAAGCAGCGATGGAAAGCACTGGCTCGACCCATTATGTCTGCATGACCGCACGCTCATCGGCAGAACGCGAATTGCCATCGGATCGCGAACGCGCTCGCAAAGAGTCGTCGGGGACGCCGAGTAACGGCTTGACGCGTTTCGCGACGCTCGATTACGTTCCTCCCCGACGTCCGCTCGCCCCGCCTTTGGTGGCCTGCGGTGCCCTGTGCCTCCTGCTCCACCATTCCGAGGGAGAGCCGACACGATGACCCGTTCGATTCTGGCCGCACTGGCCGCCGCCGTTGCCGTTGCCGTGCTGTCGGGCACGGGTTGCACGTCAACTGGCGTTGGCGATCCGTGCACCCCCGAGCAAGAGTACGATCAGTCGTTCGTGGGCTTCGACTTCCACGAAGTGAACGTCGAGTCGAAGAGCTTCCAATGCCAGACGCGCCTATGCCTGGTGAACCACTTTCAGGGCCGCGTGTCTTGTCCTTACGGGCAGCAAGCGAGCGGCATGCCGGTCGCGGGGACGACGGCGTGCGCTCCGAACGCGGGGTGCTGCACCCCGGGCATTCAGGCACCGGTCAACGGCCTCAACCCCGCCACCGGCCAACCAATCGACGCAAAAGCGTTGGCTACCGTCAAGCCCCAGTGCACCGACCGCAAGGCCGAGCAGACCGTCTACTGCTCCTGTCGCTGTCAAAACGCGGAAGGCAAGACGGACGACGGCGCCAACTATTGCACGTGCCCCGACGGGTTCACCTGCGCGCAGCTCGTCACGTCGATTGGCTCGGGAGACCAGGGGCTGACGGGCGGCTACTGCATCAAGAGCGGCACCGACTACCAGCCCTTGAACACGTGCGCCGCCACGTGCGATCCGTCGGTCAACAAGTGTGGCACCGCGCAGGGCGTCAAGTAGTCGACGTCGAGCGCGGGCGGCGCTCGGTCGAAGCGCCGAGCTGGCCGTAGCGGACTACCTCGTCGCGAACGGCTACGACGTCCTCGAACGCAATCTGAGGCTCGGACCGCTCGAGCTCGATCTCGTGGCGCAGCGCGGCTCACTCATTGCCGTCGTAGAGGTGCGGACCCGCGGCCGTGGCGCCTTCGAAGGCGCGTTCGAAAGCGTTGGTGCGGCGAAGCGAGCCCGCCTGCTGCGTGCCGTGGAGCGCTTGTGGCAGGAGCGTCTGGCTGCGGCGCCTGGAATCGAGCGGGTACGAATCGACGTGGCCGCCGTGACCTTCGATGGAGCCGAGACGCGCGTCGAATACGTCGAGGGCGCCATCACGGGCTGAAACGTCTTGGAACGTCCTCTGGAGTGGGGGGTGCTCACGCGCCACCAACCGACCGCCTCATCGCCTCGCGCAGCCGCCCAAGGCTGCTTGCCGCCAATTCCGGCCGACCGCTCTCGAGCGCCTCGATGGCCGCCTCGAGCTGCTCGAGCTGGTGCTTCTCGAACTCGCGCAATCCCATCACCATCTGCCTGAACTCGTCGAAGAAGTCCTGCAGCTCGTCCCCTCGGCGCAAGCGGGCGTCCATCGTCAAGTTGCCGCCGCCGAGGTGCTTCAGCAGGCGCTTCATCTTGAAGACGGGTCCCGCCACCTTGTGCGTGAAATAGATCCCGAAAAGACCGATGGCGGCGACCATCAGCGTAAGGCCGCCTACGAGCGAGATGAGCATCCGTCGTTGACGACCGATGAGCGACGACTGCTGCTCCCAGACGGCCCTTTGCTGCTCGGCGAGCGCCTTGTCGTGTGCGTCGCACTCCTTGGTGAATCGAGCCAGCAGGTCCGGGCTGTCCGGGGCCAGCTCGAGCACGTTCATGCGGCTCACCTCGGACACCTTCTTGCTCTCCTCGGCGATCTTCTGGCTCTCGTCGACGACTTTTGCGCTCTCGTCCACGACCGCGCGCGTCGTCGTGTAGAGCACCATCCCCGTGGGCCCGCTGATGACGATCGCGACCGCCACGAGGATGCTCGAGTACTTCAGCTGGAAGCGCGAATCGATGAGGTAGTTGCGAATTCTCCGCCGATACGAGGCAGGGTGTTCGGACGACGCGGGTATGCTCGTGGTCATGGCTGCCCTCACCTGAAATTCTGTGCGAAGAGCTCGGTCGCCCGCTCGGCTACGACGGCCATCAGCTGGTCCTCGGCCAATTTGTCGCCGGGACGCGCCGCCGGCAGCGTCGCGCCAGCGGGAACTTCTCCGCGTAGATCCTTGCCGGGGTAGGAGAATACAGCAACCTTGAGCCGCACCCGGAGGCTTCCGTCGGAGTAGTCGAACTTCAGCACACTGACTCCGAGATAGAACCCTCTCAGCTTGCGCCGTCCCATGACGGCCTTCGCTGCTTCGTTCGACTCGTTGGGAGGCGCGAGCTGATAGTCGCCGAGCTGCCCGAGCTTCGAGGCAATGGCGCCGCGCACGATGTGCTCTATCTCGGCGTTCGGCCGGGATGTGTTGTTCACGACGGGGGACACGGACACGTAGTACTTCGCGCCGGTGACATACCCGGGCGTGGCTACTTCGATAGGCGCCCGCTGACGCGAAGCGGCGTCGATGACGTCGATCGCCCGCTGGATCTGCTGCTTCACCGAGGCGTTGGTTTCGGCCGGAACGTGGCGACGCAAGCACTCGAGCGAGCCGACACGCGCCAATCGCTGCAGAGCCACCGCCGCTGCCTGGCGCACGACCTCGCTCGGATCGGCGAGGCCGCCGCACAAGGGTGCCATCGCCGCCTCGTCGCCGGTCGCGCCGAGCGCAAGAGCCGCGTTCGTGCGGACGCGGAAGTCGTCGGCCTGCGCTTCCGAAGGCGGATACTTCAACCTTTCGGAGAGAAACTGGATACGGCCGTCGCCGCGCGCGCGCGGCGCCATGAGCACCGTCAGCGCCGCGAACAGGATGCTCAGTCCGCGCGCAGCGACCTTCGCTTCGATGGGCGGTGGCCGCCGCATGCCAGATTTCACGCTATCCTGGTTGAGGGAGGCGAGGCTCGAAAGGTGCGCGTGGCGTGGAGCCGCAGGAGGTGGACACGGGTCGCAATGGGTGCGTACGCGGCCGCGACCATTTGCTACGGGGATACAGAGGCCAACGGGGCGCCGCGGGTTCACGTTAAGGGGGCGGCGCGCCTCGAGGCACGCATCACCCGCGCTTCCGGCAAACTGGCGCTATCCGGAACTCTGGCGGACGATGCCGGTCGGCCGCTCGTTGCCGCCGGAGTCGGTCTGACGCTCGTTCGCGCGTCGCTCCCCGCTCCGGGTCCAGCTCCTGCAGATGCTTCGCAAGCCGCGGACGCGCCCATCGGTGTCGCGCTCGCGGCGGCGAGACCCGAGGCCTGTGATGGAGATGGTGCGCGACCGGTTCTCGAGCGTGGAGACCTCTTGCTCTTGCGCACGGACGGGGGCGGGCGCTTTTGTGTCCGGCTGGCGCTGACGACAGACCGCTACGTTGCGCACCTCGACGCGCGAGCTTCCGCCTACGTGGATGGCGCACACATCGACGTGCCAATGGATCTCTCGCGCGCGCCCGTCACCTTGCGCTTCGATCCGGAAGGCTCGGCGTCGATCTCCCTCGACGACGACACGACTACGGTGGCCTCCGTCGCGGTCATCGAAGACGACGGAATCGGCGCGGCCGCGGCGGGCTTGGGACTGTCCCTCTCGAACGAGCTCGGAACCGAGCTCGGAGAAGCCACCACCGACGCTTCCGGCCGTGCCGTCTTTCACGTGCCTTCGACGCGGCTCGGCCCAGCCGGCCCGGGCGAGCTTCGCGTCGCCTTCGCCGGGAAGACGGACGCGGGAGCTGCAAGTCACGCGATTCCGGTCGAGAGACGGACGCGAGTCGAGCTGCTCGTATCGGACGGCTCGCGCGAGCGTCCGAGCGGCGAACGACTGCGCGCAGCCAGCCCTGAGGACGGCATTGCTCTCCGATTGTCCGCGCGACCTCGCTGCGGCAACGGGTGCGTCGCCACGCCAACGGGCACCGTCGAAGCGCGCGTTGGGAGCGCCATCGTCGGGGCTGCGCCAATCGAGCGCGGTGAGGCACGCCTCGTCATCACATTTGCGATGCCGAGCACGCCTGAGGTCCCGGTGAGCGTGCGCTACGTGCCTGACGCTCCGTGGTTTCGAGCCGAGGACGACCTCTCCCTCGTGCAACCCGTACGCGTCGCCAGCCCGTGGAGCAAAGCCCCCCTCTTGCTGGCAGCCGCGGCGGTCGTCGGATGGATGGCGCTCGGGCGTATTCCGCTGCGCTCGCGACAGACGAACGGCGCCGGCGCTCCCGATCGACCGTCGCGATCGCCGCGCCGCTCCGGGGCAGCCGGGGCGAGCCTCGAGCTCGTCCGCGTCGCCGATTCACCGCAAGGTTGGACCGGGACGGTCGTCGACGCGCACGATGGACTGGCCGTTGCCGGCGCGCATGTATCCATCGAGCGCGCTGGTTTCGAGCACACGCAGACGATCGTGGAGACCGCGTCGGACCCAGCGGGCGCCTTCGCTCTTCCCGCGGTGGACGCACGACCTGGCGACGAGCTCGTCGCGGAGGGACCGCTGCATGCAGCGCTACGCCGCCCAGTTCCGCGCTCGGGCCACCTGGCCATCGCATTGTCGCAGCGCAGGCGAGCGTTGCTCGAGCGGCTGGTAGGCTGGGCCCGCGCCGAGTTGACGCCCGCGCAAGTGCGGCAAGCCGCTGGGGCCGATGGCGCGATCGCGCGCTGGGCCGACGCCGTCGAGCGCGCGGCGTACGGCGGCGAAGTCATCGACAAACGCGCGGAGAACGAGGTCGACGGGCTCGCTCCCGAGGAAAGGCCGGAAATCGTCTCGCGACGACGGCGTTGACGGCGCTCGCTCGGGGTCCTTATAGTCGCGAGCCGCCGCGGCAAGGCGGAAGTAGCCATGACCACAGTCGCTATCGTCGTCGCGCTCGTTGTCGCCGCGGTCATCGTGCTGCTGCTCGTGCGCGGCCCGGGTGCCCAGCTTCAGGGGCCTCCGACCGCGGGCCCGCGACCGCCGATTGCCCCGGCTGGCCGGTCCTCGAATCGCGCCCCCGCGACTGCCCCGGGTGAATCGGAGCGGAAGGCCTCTCCCCGGTCGGGACCGCCCCCCGCGCCGCAACCGCTCGCGTCGGTCGATCTCTTGCCCGACGAGGCAAGACCCTCGGAGCCCGCCAGACCTCAGGGCGGCTCACCCTTGTCGAGCTTGCCGACCGTCCACGCAAAGCGGGACGTCACCGGGCTGCGGCGCGGGCTGGCGGCGACGCGCGGCGGATTCATCGCAAAGCTGACGGCCGTCTTCCAGGGAAAGCAGGAGATCGATCCGGCCATCTTGGAGCAGATGGAAGAGGTGATGCTCGCGAGCGACGTGGGGCCCAAGACGACCCACACGCTCCTTGCCAGGTTGCGCGACGATCTTGCGCGTCATCGCCTTCGCGACGCCGATGCGGTTTGGGCTGCGTTGCGGGCGGAAGCGACGCGCATCCTCACCATCGGTGACAGTGCCATCCGCCCCTCCGCCAAACCCACGGTAGTCCTCGTAGTCGGCGTCAACGGCGTAGGAAAAACGACCACGATCGGAAAACTGGCGACGCGCCACCATGCCGCCGGCAATAAGGTGGTGCTGGCCGCGGGCGACACATTCCGTGCGGCCGCCGTGCAACAGCTCGAGGTCTGGGGTAAACGTGTTGGCGTCGAAGTCGTCAAGGGAAAGGAAGGCGCGGATCCGGGCGCCGTCGCCTTCGACGCGACCACGCGTGCGCGCGAGCTCGGCGCCGACTTGCTCTTCGTAGACACCGCTGGCCGCCTGCACACACGGGCGCCCCTTATGGACGAGATTAAGAAGGTGCGTAAAACCATCGCCAAGGCGATGGAGGGGGCGCCGCACGAGACGCTTCTCGTACTCGACGCAACCACCGGGCAGAACGCGCTCACCCAGGCGGCGTTGTTCAAGGACGCGCTAGACCTTACGGGTATCGTGCTCACCAAGCTCGATGGCACGGCAAAGGGCGGTATCGTGCTTGGTATCTGCGATGAATTGAAGGTGCCCGTGCGCTACATAGGACTCGGAGAGCGCGCGGAGGACCTCCGCGAATTCAGTGCTGAAGACTTCGTTGAAGCTTTGTTTGGCAAGGGCGAGGAGGAGGTGGCAGCCGCCTGACGGCGATTGCCGACGCGTCTCCCGCGAGGCCAACTCGCGAAAGCATCGAGAATCTCGTTGCTCCGCTGAAATTGTGCGTGATATAGTCGCAAACTCTTTAGCGGAAAGCCTGATTCCCCAGCAGTTCTAACGGTTTAGGCACGATGCGTTGTCAACGCCTCGAAGGATGCGGAAGGGGTAGCAATGAAGCAGGCTCGCAGGTGGCTTCTATTCGCGGCAGCCGTCGTGCTCCTGCCGCACGCGGCGTATGCGCAGAAAAAGAAGCCTCCCAAAGGCGTTGATTCCAGTGGTTCGGCGATAACCGCCGCCGGCGCTCCGAGCGCTCCGGTCGACGCGGACGCGCCACAACCCACGGCACCTGCGTCGTCACCTACGGCCGGCGATCAAGTTGGCGCCGAGGGTGCGGCCGCAGGCGGCATGGACATCTGCCAGATCACGCCCGACGCTCCGCAATGCCAAGCGGCAAAAGAGATCAACCTCGGCGTCGAGGCCAAGAAGGCGGTGCGCGCCGAGATCTACGCGGTCCAGCAGCAATACGTCATCAAGGCGCATCGCTTCGAGATCATGCCGTACTTCGCGATCACGGTGAACGATCAGTTCGTGAGCCACGACGCGCCCGGGCTCGCGCTGAACTATTACATCACGCAGGTCCTCGCGATCGGCATAAATGGTAACTTGTATCAGGGGCTTAACTCTGATTCCGAGTTCAACTTTCAGAACCGTCGCGCCGCGCGTATTGCCGTGCCGCTGAACGAGTACCAAGCCAGCGGTGATCTCAACTTCACGTACGTGCCGATGTACGGCAAGTTTGCCGGCTTCGGTGATTTCATCTTCCATTACGACGCCTTCATCGAAGGAGGCGCGGGCGTCATTCGTACGCGCCCGTACGCCGTCATCGATCCCGATAACCGCAAGTTCGATTGGCACAATCACCTGAATTTCGACGTCGGCATCGGCCTCCGTATCTTCTTCAACCGTTGGCTGGCGGCAGTGCTCGAAGTGCGCGACCTGATGTACTTCGAGGAAATCGAAAATATCAACGTGGCCAAAGGCAGCGGAGAGAACGGTCCGCTCAACAGCGCGCTTTGGTACGACCAGAACACCCACTTCACGAACGACGTCCAGATGCAACTGGGTCTATCGGTCCTTCTGCCCACCTCCTTCGATTACCGGTTGCCCAAGTGAGAACGGAGACGAGGACGACGATGAAGCGGCGTTTCGTCAGGTCTGTCCTGGCGGTCTTTGCGGCCGTCAGCGTGCTTGGAGCACCGGCGACGGGACAAGCCCAGGAAATTCAGCTCACCGGACCTCTCAAGGGGGCGCCGGCGGTGCGCCACTTGCGACTTTACCGCGAGGGACGGTTCGAGTTTGCACCGACGGTGTCGTTTACGTTGCTGGACGAGTACCGGCGAACCATCTTGGTGGGCGCCCGTCTGAACTACAACATCGTCGACTGGCTGGGCATCGGCGTGTGGGGTGCCGCCGGCGTCGTCAGCACGACGACCGACTTGACCGATCGCATCGACGCGATCGCTCCGCGCGATCCGCTCACAGCCGTCAACGTCAACCATGCGAACAACCCGTCTGGTGGCGCCAGGCCGTTCGGCGATCAAACGGCGAAGATCTCGTATGTCGTCGTTCCGCAAGTCACGTTCATCCCGTTCCGCGGCAAGCTGGCCATTTTCAACAAGATCTTCGTCGATACGGACTTCTCCATCTCGGGAGGCGTCGGCTTCGTCGGGATTCAAGAGCGCGGCAACTGCGGCGCCGCCGGCCAGGTCTCTTGCGCCAACCCCGCGTCGTTCGCGTTGGCCTCTTCGACGAAGTTCGCTGGGACGGGCGCCCTCGGCTTGACGTTTTACCCGTCGGGGTTCTTTTCGCTGGGCGTCGAATACCGGATGCTGCCCTTCGCGTGGAACCGCTCGGGCTTCGACTCACGTGGGTCGGGTACGAACAAGAACTTCCCGGACGGCCAAGTCAATTCGGACGACGAGACGCTGCGATTCAATCAAATGGTGACCATCGCGCTGGGCTTTTCGTTCCCGACGTCGCCCAAGCTGAGCCAATGACGAAGAGCTAGGACGCTACGCGCTCCTTCCCTTCACGCCGAGCCGCTGCGTGAAGGCTGGAGCGTCCGCCTCGCTCGGGCCGACGCCAGCTCGAACGAACGAAGAGAGGGTCGGCTAACGCCGCGCGACGATGTGACCGTTGCCATCGACGGCAAACGTCGGCGGAAGCGCTTTGCGGACGGCTTCGCGCTCGGAGTCTGCCAGAGGCCAACCCCGCGCCGCCAGTCCTTCGATGACCTTGTGTCGGACGCGCACGCTCTCTTCGGTGCTCAGCGTCCGGGCGAGGGCGTGAGCGATTGCCGGATCGTCCTGCGCCAGTAGCGCGGCGACGGCGTGGAAGCGGGCCGGCTCGTTGACGTCCTCGAGGAAGCGTTCCACGCCTGGGCGAATGTGCTCGTGTTTGTGCTCCTCGAGCTCAGCCAAAATTTGAACCTTGGGCTCCACGAACTTCGCGTACTCGGTGTCCCACGACGCGAGCCAACGGAGGAGCTCTTCGACGTACTCCGTCTCGCCCACCAGCTCGTGAATTATTTTCATTGGCCACGCGAGGCTCTCCGCCTTGGCCGCAAAGGAGCGAACCGGCTCGATCGCCCCCTTCCCCGCCCGAAGGACCCCGCGAAAAGCGGCTTCCTTCTCCTCTTGATCGGTGATGGACGGATCGATGTGGAACGTGAACCTCTTGAGCAAGAGCCGCGCGGCGTCGCTGTTCGCCATTTCGGCGAGTGCCTGGATCGCCTCCTGGCGATCGTAATTCTGGGCGCGCCTCTCGATGCGGTCGGCCCACTTGGCAGCCGGATTGCCCTTCGGGCGGTCTTTACCGTCGCCGCGAGCACCCGCCTTGAACAGATCGAACAGTCCCATTCTCTTTGCCTCACGCTCGTTCCGAGCGACGCAAGTCTGCCGATCGGTGGACGAAGCGCAAGCTTGCAGCGCTAAATAGCCGGCGGTCGCGCCCTCACGGGAGCGGAACGGCGAGGAGCACCACCTCCTTGTTTCGAGCTTGGACCTGGTATCGGACGGGGCGCCCGTACTTCTGGGCAGCGTCTTGCTCCATGCTCTGGATCCGTGCGGCAAAGGCCTGCTCGGCGATGTGATCCGTGGCTTCGCCGATCGCCCGCTTGGCGTCGATGTACTCGCGGTAAATGCGCGCGTAGTAGTCGGTCGGAGGCTCGGCGGCGAGGCGCATGACGGAGTCGGGGTCGAGCGTGCCCTCCCCGAGCGGCCGCAACATCCGCTTGTCGTCGACCGACAGCGCGTCGGTGAAGTTCGCTTCGCTCGGCGCCCCCGATACGCGGCCCTCCGAGTCGGTCGTGTCTTCTTCGACACCCATGAGCTGGTTCAACAGCTGATCGATACGAAAGCCGAGGCCGCCCAGCTCGGCGTGATTGAGCTCGAACCGCCGGTCTGCCTGCCCGTTCAAGATGGCGAGCAGCCCTTCTTCCAGCATGTTGATGGGCCGCGTGATGTAATTTCCGAGCAGCAAGCCGCCCACGATGACGAGAACGAGCCCGACCGCCGTCGCACCGAATATGGGAAGCAGGACGAGACCAGCCGGGTCCTCGATCAGCGATGCAGGGGCCACCGCGACGAGGAGCGCGCGCTTTCCGTCCTCGAACGCCGTGAGCGGCGAAACGGCTACGAGAAGATCGCCGTCCCGCACGACGTCCGTCTGTTGATGCGCGAGCGCACTCTTGAGGGTGTCCTTGGCGGCACCACCGACACTCTCGTCGAGCTGCGCCGATTGGAGGGCGGAATGGGCAACGATCTCGAAGCCGTCTTTCGCCGGAACGGCAATCACGAGCGGCCGGCCCGTCGTCGCCTCGCTCACCCTGGAGAGAGTGTCGTTGAGCGGACGGCCGATGACGACCGCGCCGATGATTCGACCCTCCTCGTTACGAACGACCACGTAGGTCGCTAGATAGCGGTCGCGCTCGTACCATACGTCGGAGCCGGACTGGCCGGTCGTGAGCGCGGCTTTGAGGCCGGGATTGGCGCTCGCCAGGTCATCGCCTCGGTTGAGGTTCGAGTTGTTTCGCCCGACGATGCGGCCGCTCGCGTCGACGATGGCGACCAAGGTCGGCACGTCTCCCCCGAAGAGCGAGGCGTTCTTCATCTTACTGACGAGATCGTCGCACCGCTTCGTGGCGCCCTCGCCGCGCGCCGACGCAGTGGCCTTGGTGAGCGAATCGATCGTGGGCTGCTCGTTGGCCGCGGCGGTCAGCCAGCGCTCCGCGAGCAGGCCATCGAGCTGAAACCGGCCGGCCGCGCCGTTCACGTCGTCCTGTGCCTCGGCCGAGCGCTGACCTTTGTTGCTCGTCGCCAGCCCGAGCGCTGCGCGCACGAACAAGAACGACAGCAGACCCACGAGGGCCACGATGAGCGCATTGACCGCGACAATCTTGATTCGCATTCGCTCTCGGATCCTCCCTTGCTGCGGCGGGGCTACGCGCGCACTCCCGACGCGTGCCGCTTTCAAAACGCTATCATTCGCCCTGCAAGCCCGGCAACATGCGTCTCGGGCGCTCGCCCGACGGGTCATGAACGCGGAAACGGCGCCCCCCTTTTCTGCTCGCGCCGACGGCTCCGAGGACGCGCAGCGCTCGACACCGCGCGTGCTTCTCGTCGACGAGCGCCGTTTCGACGCGCACGCTCCGCTCGGGCACCACCCGGAACGCCCTCAGCGCCTCAGCGCGGCGCGAGCCGCCGTCGCTACCGCTCGTGCCAGCTTCGATCGCGTCGAAGCGCGCCCAGCCAGCGACGAAGAGCTCGGACGCGTCCACGATCCCAGCTTTCTCGAGGAGCTCTCGCGCCTCCGCGGACGGCGATGCCAACTCGACCCTGACACCTACTTGTCGCCCGTTAGCATAGATGTTGCGCGTCTTGCGGCCGGCTCGCTCGTCGCCATGGTCGACGCGATGATCGACGGCCCTCGCGCGAACGAGGGCGACCTCGGTCGACGACCGACCAAAGGCGTGGCGCTCCTTCGTCCACCGGGGCACCACGCGCGCCCCTCGCAGGCCATGGGCTTCTGCCTTCTCAACAACGTCGCCGTCGCTGCCGCACATGCCCGCGCGCGCGGACTCGCGCGGGTAGCGATCGTCGATTGGGACGTGCACCACGGCAACGGCACGCAGGAGATTTTCTGGCGCGACCCGAGCGTTCTCTACGTCTCGATGCACCAGTTTCCGTTTTACCCGGGGACCGGCGACGTCGACGAGACGGGCGAAGGCGAGGGCAAGGGCTACTCGGTGAACATTCCGTTGTCCGCGGGGGGGGGTGACGGGGTCTACCGAGCTGCATTCGAGCGCGTCGTGGTGCCCGTCCTGACAGAATATGCGCCGGAGCTCATTCTCGTCAGTGCGGGCTTCGACGCCGCGGAACGCGATCCGCTCGCCCAGATGAACCTGTCGGCCGAAGCCTTCGGCTGGATGGCGCGCGCGCTCTCGCGAGTCGCGGACGACTCCGCAAGCGGGCGGTTGGCACTGGTCCTCGAGGGCGGCTACGACCTCGTCGCCCTGGAAGCAGGCATGAAGAGCGCGATAGACGGGATGCTCACCAGCGACCCGCTCGAGATTTCGGCCGCACGCCCCGAGGACGGCGAGGACGTGACCCGCGCCACCGTCTGGGCGAAGAAGACGTGGAAGGGCGCCGGCTGATTGTGCGTTCGCCCTTGAAAGGGCGGGCCCGGCGGCTATCTTGCCATCGCTTCGCGGTGGCCGTAGCTCAGTTGGTAGAGCACTGGATTGTGGCTCCAGTTGTCGCGGGTTCGAAACCCGTCGGTCACCCCCGGGATTCTTGGGGGATTTGGGTGCGAGCGATGGAGATGGGCTTCGAGGTACCCGATGCCGGAGAGATTGGGATCCTGAACGTTCGGGTCCGCTCGGACCGATACGGACGCGCCTGGTGAGCGGAAATGGCTCCGTGACGTGAGGCCGCGGTACGCTCGTCTCTGAATGCGCTGCCTGCAACCTCTTTCTCGAGCCCGTGGCGGTCGATGGGCAAGTCCTCGAGCGCTGCGAGAGATGCGGCGGCGAGCACTCCAGCCACGAGGCACTGCGGCGACTCTTGCTGGCGCACGCCGGGCCGCCGGGCTCTCGCGGAGCCGGGTACCGGCGTCCGTTACCGTTCTCCGATCCCGTTCGCTATCGCAAATGCCCCGAATGCAGCGAGATGATGCTTCGGCAGAATTTCCGGGAGAGCTCGGGGATCGTCGTGGACGTATGTGCAGCTCACGGCGTTTGGTTTGATCGTGCGGAGCTCGGCATGGTCATTGACTTCGCGGCTACAGGCGCACTGGCGAAAGCAGAGCGCGACACTGCTGAACGGGCCGACGCGCGGAGAAAACTAGACACCTGGGCCCGGGATCTACGCGCAGTCGGTCCGCGACACTATGTTGGGGGCATCTCGAGCGCCGCGAGTGTTCCAATTGACGCGCTAGCGGACATCGCGTGGCTCGTTCCGGGTAGCGGAGCTGCCGACGACTAGAGCGGGAAAGACGAAGACGGTCACGCCATCGCGGAAAGCTGCTGCTCGCCGCGGCGGCGACCAAGGGCAGCAGCTCGTGTCCGTTGAGTCGGCGCCAGGTGCGCTCGCGCATACGATTTCATCGGCATTTCGCTGCCCAGCAGCTTGGGTCGGACGTGGACCTTCGTGGACTTATCGCGGTGCTGACTTTTCGGGGCGAGCGAAATGGTTCACGCCTGATCGGGGCGTTCGCTTCACCCACCGGGCCGCGAGCCAGGGCGGGGCCCGGGGCGCCTCTCGTGGGCGCGCCGCGCATCCTCGGCACACTGTTCGCGAATACCTACTAGCGCCAGGCCAATTGCAGTACCGCCGATCGTCTTCGACGCAACGGGCTCGAGCGCAGCGAATGTTGCGGAATGTGTACGCCGAGGCCCCTCGGCGCGGGCCGGCGCTAACGTCTCGACGTGGCAGACCGCCGCAGGAGAGAGGTGGATATGAATTCAGGTTCCAGCGGTGTCTTCACGCGCGTCACACCGATCGGCCACGGCGATGCCCCCACGCGTGTCAGCCGCCAAGCGCCCCGAACGACGTTACGAGCCGTGCTACGAAACGCCTGCGCTCGGGTCGTCCTCCTCTTCGAGGCGCTGGTGCGTCGATGGCTCGGACACCAAAGAGGGGAGCTCGATGTGCCCTCCATCGTCCGTAGTGTCCTCGCGCACCACGCTCATCGCGACTCGAAGAAGCTTCGCGCCTCCGATACCCTGTACCGTGACCTCGGCTACACGTCGCTCGGGCTGACGCTGGCCGCGCTCGATGTCGAAGACATTCTCGGGATTCACCTCGACGCCGATGACCTCGGTTCGATGCGCACGGTGAAGGATTTCCTGTCCGCGACCGAAAGGGCAATCGGTGCTCGTCGCTCTTTCGTCTTGCTGCGCGATGGAGGGGCGTGCTCCGCCCCGCCCCGTGGCTCTCGTGCCGAGGTGTCGTGAGCGTCTCGTTCCGTCGCGCCCTCGCGACCTGAGAGCCGGCGAATCCCTTGGCTATTTTTTCGCCTGCGGGCTTCGTCGCACCGATCGCGCTGTTTGTTGCGAGCTGCGCCCTTGACGCGGCCGGGCTCTTGTCGCAGCCGGACACCGGGACGGAGCGCATTGACAGTGGCCTCGAACCCACCGAGGCATCCGGGGCGCTCGATGAAAAAGAGACGTCGGTCGAGGCCACCGCTTGGCCGGGCACGTCCGATGCGGTGGTCGAAGACCGGTCCGAATCGGGGTCGCTGACGATCTCCGATTCTACCTCTGGGTCTCCATCCGGATCGAGCTCGGGATCCATTTCGGGGTCCGGATCGAATGAAGCGCTCGCGGATGGCGGTCGCGAGGATGCGACGACAGCGCCGTCTTGCACTGCACCGAGTTGCCCTACCGCGATCCTCTACATGACGTCGGACGCGACGATGCCCATGGGACGGCAGATTACGTTTCGCGTGAAGGTCCGGAACGGCTCGCCCTCAGGAATGCTCGACCTGGCTAGCGTGACGATGCGTTACTGGTTCGCATCCAGAGGCGGCAAAGACTTCGCGTTCCACTGCGATTATGCAGTCCTCGGTTGCGCCGACCTCGCCGGGCGATTCATTGCCATGAGCGCGCCGACCCCGAACGCTGACACCTATTTCGAGCTTTCTTTCAAGTCGGGCGGCGTCGCCGCAATGACCGACTCCGGCGACATCCTGCTTCGACTCGCGGACGCGAGCTACGCGGTCATACTCGATCAGGCGAGTGATTGGTCCTTCGACGCGACGAAGACGGCGTACGCGGCGTGGGACCACATCACCCTCTACAAAGCCGGTGTGCTCGTATGGGGGCTCGAGCCGAGGTAATTCCGTCCGGCAGAGGACCCGCCAGGCGCTGGCGGCTCCTGCCGGGCGAAAAGCGTCTCGCGGGCGCGGGGCCGCTCTCGGGCCCCCTCATCGCCGATCACCTGCGCCCCGGTCAGCTGCTTGAGAAGCCCTTCAGGACCGGTCAAGTCCTCGGGCTTCGAGTACCCCGCGAGCAACTCGTCGAGCAGCTCGCGGCGAATCGTCCTGTCTTTCTTCATCGGCGTCCTTTCCGTGACAGGAACGGCCGCCCGACGCGAGCCTCATTGGCCCGTTACACGAAATTTCTGACAGGCCCCCCCAGAGCGTGGGCGGCTTCATCGGGACCATCTTCAAGCGCGCCGTCGAAATGCAAAGAGGAACATCCCCAGCGTCGCCAGCGACAGGCCCGCGCCTACGGCGCCTCCGTCGCCATCCGCGTCGCGACCGGCCGAGAGACCCCCGACGCGACAACCACAGCCGGCTCCTTGGGCTCGTCCTACCAAGCTCGGACCGGCGGCGCCGTCGATCGTCGACGTCGCATCTGCCTCGGCTTGCTCGACGGTCCCATCCAGGCCCAAATCGCGCGGACCGCCGTCTTGCCATGGATTGGCCACTCGAGCCGGTAGGCCGGCATCGATGTCTGCGATCTTGCCGCAAATCGTGGCGTCGTCCGGCCGCCGCGCGCCAGCCGTCCACGCCGGTCTCCCCGACTCGAACGCACCCAAATCGGGGGCCGCACCCGCGAAGCCGTCGGTTATCCCAGCCAGAATGGCGCCTTGGCCCACGGCGCAAGCAGGAACGCTCGTGCCCAAGAACGTGCAGCTGGCGTTGTGGTCCTGAATGGGGCTTCCTCCGGTTGCGAGCACTCGGAACCCGCGCATCCCTCCGCGAATGTCGAATGAAACGCCCGTGTACGACGAGAGATCCTGACCGCGAACGGACTCTATGAAGAGCCCCCACGAGTTGTCGCCCAGCACCACGGTTCCGGCGAACGCCGCATAAACGGTCGACCCCGGAGGACCGCCGGGAAGGTACGTCACGACGCCCGACGTGCTCGCGCCGCCGTCGCCGCTCGCGCCGCCCCACGGACTGCCCCCGAGAGCGTTTGGCCCGCCCGAGCTCTCGAAGTCGTCCAACAGAAGTGGTGCGGGGCCCTCGAGCCGAACGTTGTCCACGTCGAGCTCGAAGTCGCCATTGGTCGACGGCGTGAACGCCAGTTGCTGGACGGACGTTCGATCGAAGGGCTTCTGCGCGAACCAGCCCGGCTGCTTCATCGAAGCGAAAGGAACCACGACGTGGCGCCAGTCGCTCGTCGCGTGCACCGGAGCATCGAAGTAGCCGGAGTCGGTCACTGCCGTCGGAAGCACACCGACGCGAACGAGGATCGTTCCGTCCGTCAAGTTGTTCTCGATTCTCGACAGACTGGTGTGCTCCCAAAGGCCGTTCTGAAAATCTTTGTCGACGAGGAACGGGGTACCCACGTTCGCGATCGTATTGCTGAAGTACTCGTTCTCCTCTTTCACGTTGAAACCGTAATACGTCGAGTCGTGCACGAAATTGTGGTGGGCGACGAAATGCTTCGTTCGATCGTCCAGGTAGACCCCATTGCACCAGAACGCCGTCGAGCCTCCGAGCTCGTTGTAAGCGATCTCCGTCCCTTCGCCATCCGTTCCCCAGCTGTAGATCGCCCCCGTGTCGTTCGTGAGCAAGGCCCAATCCGTGACCCGATTGAAGAGGACGCGCCCCGCCTTTGCGCCCATTTGAAAAATGCCGGCGCGGCCGCTCCTGGCGACGGTATTGTACGAAAAGACGTTCTCTCGGTAACTGGCCTGCCAGTTGGCCATGTCGAAGCCCGCGTGATTGGTGGCCTGGTAAGTGACGTCGTTCGCAATGTTATTTTCGATGTGGTTGCCGTTTCCGGCGACGATCAAGCCCGCGGACCCGCTTTTTTCTATGATCGAGTTTTTCCACGTGTTGTCGTCGCCGACGATGCGGTTGACGTCTCCGTCGGTGTAGTACGCATTGAAGGCGCGCAGGTGCGTCGGATATTCGATCGACAGCGAGTCGACCGTGTTTGCATTCCCCTCCACGCGAACGGCCGCACCGAACACGTGAAATCCTGCGATCTCGACGTTCGATTGATTCTTCACGTCGAACGCGTACGCACGCTTCTTGAATTCGAGCCCGTGCGCGGCGGGGTCATCGACCGAAAAGTAGTAAAGGCCGTACGTCACGCCCGGCCCTCCTCGGTCGGGAACGATCACCCATTCATCTTGAGTGTCCAGCGCGAGTCGAGAGCCGTAGAGATAATACTGGTTGGACGCGATCGGCTGCGTGCTTTTCTCCGCCCAGGGGACGCTGGTGTCGAGCGTGATCGTGTGAGTCGTTGGATCGTAAGCAGAGACGGGCCTGGAATCGCTCTGCCAACGAGCGCCCGGTAGAATGAACACGCTCGCGCCCGTCCAATCCCCGGCGGGGATATCGGGGTCGACCAAGAGCGAGACCGAGCCGCCGTCGGCCGTCGCGACCACTCCCGTGCCCTGTCGCGCGACTCCCTTGGGGACGTCGAAGAGAGCCCCCGGGGTTCGGTTCGGCCATTGGGCCTCCCAAATCATCGTTCCGTTCGAGAACATCTGCTCGATGTCCTCGGGGAGCGTGGCTGTCCAGACGTTGCCCCCCGTGTTCGTGAAGGCCGCCGTCAACGGCTCTGTCCCGGAGACCGTGGCGCACTCGCCGTCCGCGGCCACGAACCGAATCGGCTGGTTGGCGGTTCCCGAGCGAGGGGGCGTCACCGTCTCTCGATAGATGCCGGCGCGCACCTCGCACGTGTCTCCCGCTTGCGCGATTTGCGCGCAAGCCGAAATGGTCAAGAAGGGGCGCGCGGCGCTCCCGTCGTTGGTGTCGGCGCCGACCTTCGCCACTTGATAGACCGCGGCGGTCGCCACGACGCCGTGGGACATCACGGCAAGGGCGAGCGCCACTTGCAAAGCCGCGAGAAGTGGCCGTGAGCGTGCGGCGCCTGTGTTTCTGTGGCTCGTCGCGCGTCCGCTCAGTTCAGCGAATGTTGGACTTCGGGTCATAAGCTCTACATTGCATACTCCTGCTCATGGCTGGTTTCTCACATAAGAAGGGGGCGCGCCCGCGCCGCCACCGAATCCTACACGGGTCGTGACGTTCCCAGCGGCCCTGCCGTACTCGCTTCCTGAGGGAGTCGCGACAGGCGAGACCGCGCGGCTTTCCGCGGGCTCGCGGCGCGCACACGCGGACGGCTCCGCGGGCAGCCCTTCGACGGGATGCAGACGCGTGC
The DNA here is from genome assembly GCA_963787925.1 of uncultured delta proteobacterium. Classification (GTDB taxonomy): domain Bacteria; phylum Myxococcota_A; class Polyangia; order Polyangiales; family Polyangiaceae; genus Palsa-1150. The sequence goes on along the minus strand of CAWBEN010000004.1, from coordinate 111,165 downwards.
ACGACCCACGCGCCCCCAATCTTCGCTCGTCTTCCCGTCTTCCCGTCTTCCTGTGCCCTCTCCCCGACATCTCGCAAAGCAGCGTCGACCCGTTAGAGCGCACGGTGCCCGGCGAGCCCAGAGAGAGAGAGAGAGAGAGAGAGAGAGAGAAAAGAGAGAGAGAGAGAGATTTACAGGAAGACGGTAAGACGGGAAGATCAGAAAAGTATTTTGGGTGGGTTGAATCGCGACTCGGCACGCGTCCATCGAATGGCCGAAACTGTGGGTTGAATCGCGACTCGGCACGCGTCCATCGAATGGCCGAGACTGTGGGTTGAATCGCGACTCGTCACGCGTCCATCGAATGGCCGAGACTTGCGGCGACCGACAGCCACGCGCCGCTACGCCGCCGACTTCGGCTCGGGTCACGAACGTCCTCGCCGGCGGCGCGGCCTTTCAAGGTAGGCAGGCGCGGTAGCCAGAGGCATCGACGCCGCAGGTCTGCCCGGTGATCGCGCAGTTCTGGCATAGAAAGCCCTTGCTGCCGCACGTCTCGTCTTTCTGGGTGCCAACGCACGCGCCGGAAGGCAGGCAGCAACCGCCTTGGCACCACCGAGGATCGCAGGGAGCCCAGCACACACGCCCGGCTGGGTGGCGCGGGTCGGGGGTGCATATTTCGACCTGCTCGTCACAAGCAACGCAGGATCGGCCCATGATGCCGCACGCCGCTTGTGTATCCCCGCGGACGCATGCGCCGGCGTCGTCGCAGCAGCCCGTGCAAGTGCTCGGATCGCAGGCGACGCCGGGGGGGCCTGGGAGGCCCCCCGGTCCAAATCAACGTCAAGCCCCGTCCGGCTACCGCATGCGCTTGCGAGCAAGGCACATACGACGCGGACGGCCGGCGATCGCCACATCGCCCCTTTATAGCCTCAGCAGCCGCCCCCGCTGATGTTCGAGCCCACCTTGCTGGAGAGCGGCACCGAGCATGAGCTCGTCCCGCCCCCCTGAACGTTCTTTACGTTGATGTTGCTGAACGTCGGGGTGCCGAGAGCGCTCGACCCGGCCACGGTCGCGGACGCGTAACTGGTCGTCAGGTAAACGTCGTTTTTCGAACCAGTTCCGGAGACGTCCTCGAACCACACGTTCTTTATCTCCACGGCGCCGCGCCCCGTCGGCGTCTTGATTCGCAGGAGATACTGGACACCGCTCCAGGTCTCTTGAGCATCGTTGTACAGATAGACGTTGTTGACGCCACCGGACAGCTCACTTCCGATGGAGAAGCCGTGGCCTGCCTGCACCTTGATGTTGTGGGCGACGATATTGTGCGAGGGCGCCGCGATGTTGAAGCCCACCTCGTTGGTGCCCGACTTGATCGCGATCATGTCGTCACTGGTGTTGTAGGTGACATTGTCGATGAGAACGTTGCTCGACGAATCGGGGTCGGTGCCGTCACCGTTCGAGCCCGAGTTGCTCGAATCGACCTTGACGTTCCTGACGATGACGTTCGACGAGTAAAGCGGGTGGATGGTCCAGTACCAGGCGCCGTCGATCGTTGGTCCGTCGATCATGAAGTTCTTGCATCCGTTGCATTCGACGAACGTCGGCCGCAAACCGTTCTGTGTGTGCGCGGTCGGAACCTGGAGCGCCGCCATGTTGGCTGCGGTCGGCGGACCAGACGTCTTGAGGGCGGCCACGTTGCCGCTCAGCCACGCCTTGTAGACGCTGTCGGCGGCGGCTCCGCCCCCGTTTTTCCAGTTGCCCGTGCCGCCGCCCCAGTTGCTTCCGGGTCCGTGCAGGGTGCCCGGGCCGGTAATCGCGACGTTGGTTGCGCCGAGGGCATAGACGCCGGGCTGCCAGTTGATGCAGTCGAAGCCTTCCCACCGGCTGAGAACGGGGGGCTCGTAGTCGGTCGAGGACGCGCTGAAGCTGAGGACCGCTCCCTGTTCGAGGTGGAGCTCGATGTTGCTCATGAGGGTGATGGCGCCGGTGGGGTAGGTTCCACTGGGAACGTCGATGACCCCGCCTCCGGCGGCGCTCAAGTCCGCGATGGCCTTGTTGATCGCCGTTCGATTGGCGGTAGCCATTCCGGTCGTCGTCACGCCCTTGTCCGTGATGCTGACGATGGTGCACGGAATGGTCGGCGGCGTGAAGGTGAGCGAGCTGTCCGGGGCCGCGAACGGTGTCGCCACGGTCACCGCGGCTGTATTTCTCCACGCGCACGTCCCGGGCACACCACCCTCGCCGCTGACTCCGGAGCTCGCACCGGACCCCGAGCTCGAGCCAGACCCCGAGCTCGAGCCAGACCCCGAGCTCGAGCCGGACCCCGAGCTCGAGCCGGACCCCGAGCTCGAGCCAGACCCGGAGCTCTGACCGATGCCCGCGTCGGAGTCCGACCCCGAAACAGAGCCCGTGCTCGAGCTAGAGCCCGAAGAGCCACCTGAGCTCGAGCCACCGCCCGAGCTGCTTGATCCAGAGCCCGACACTGTTCCGCTTCCCGACCCAGACGCCGACCCTGAGCCGCCTACGGGGCCCCCGTTGGAGTTGTCCGAGCTGCAACCGGCGAGGACAATGGCGATCGTCGTTGCAAGCGACAGTGTATATTTCTGGTAGTACCGCATGGCGCCCTCTCTCAACATGAAGCGGATGTTTGGTGCTTGGTTAAATGTCCCCCGGCGACGAAAAAATCTCGAAATCGAAAGAAAGCCGCTTTGGGACGGCGCGCTCAGCGCGCTCGACGGGCGCGAGGCGCGAGCCCATGCGTCGGGCGACGCCGCGTTCGGACGCTCCATCGGCGCCTTGCGCAGCTGCATGGAGACGCGCGCGAAGACGCGCGAACGCGCCCGACCCGATCGCCCCTCGTCGAATGGTGAATGGTGGCCGCTACTGCGGAACGTGCTCGGCGAGGGCGCGGTACTTCGGGCAGTGGTGGACCACGGAGGCAATCGATTCGCTGCCGGTGAGTAGCGGAAGGTTGGGCTCGCAGGTCGACGCGTCTTCGAGCACCCCGTGATCGAGCCCCAGTAACCGTACTGATAGACGCTCTCCGGTAGCCCGGGCGTGCCCGCGAGGCTGTAGTGCATGAAGAGCGATGTCCCGAAGTCCTGGCTCCAGAGCGCGAGATAGCGCTGATAGGCCGCGTACATCCGCTGGTCGTGTTGGGCCAGGTGCTTGAGCGACTGGTTCGTCGTGCCCGTCAGCGACTGTCCGCCCTCGTACGCCGCGATCTGGACGCCGTACTCGGCCGCAAGCTTCGCGAAGTCTTTGAACGTGGCGTCCATGCCCGCGATGTTCGCGTCGAGGGCCGCAAAGAGAGTGTCGAGCGCGCCGGTGCTCGTGTCGTCGGGCGTGCCGAAGTACGGGGCTTGCGCGACGTAAGTCACGTACTGCTTCGGGTCGCCGTAGTTGGCCTTGATGAAGCGAAGGCCGACGTCGGAGTAACCGGCGCCGAGCGCCCAGCCGGACAGGACAGGAGCGACGACGCTGGAGCTCGCACCAAAGGCGGTCCGAAACGCGTTGCCGATCTTCACGAGACGGTCCGCCTCGTATTGTCCGACCCTCGTCAGATCCGCCGAGCTCGTCATCCACGACGGCCCGTACGAGCCGCTGTACGTCCCGGTGTAGCGCGCCGTATTCGCGTTCGCGGCCGCGAGGAACGTCGCGTACGCGCTGAAGCCCTGGTTCCACGTCTCGTTGCTATTTTCGACGACGAGCTGGAAGGGCGCCGCGACGCCGGACTTTTGGCGGGCCGCCCCGATGCGGGTGAGGTCCAGACGCTGGGCCACGAGCTGCGCAAACTCCGTGATGAACGCGTCGGATGCGAGCTCGGGAACGGTGAGCCAGCAGTCCTTGCCGGTCTCGTTCACCAACTCGACGATGTGTTCGTATGGTTCTCCGAAGCTCGACTGGCCGAAGTGGGCAGCGTTTGGGCGGCTTTTGAAGTCGGTGAGCTTGCTGCCGTTGGTGCTCTCCCAGTCCATGAAGCGCATCGCGCGGAATGGGGCGAGGAGCTGGAGGAACTGCGGTAAAAACGTGGCGGTCGTGTCGTAGTCGAAACCGGGATAGAGAACGCGAATTCCCTGAACGGTTTGGCCTGGGCCGTTCGTGACCGTCAGCGTGAAAAAATTGCCGAACGCCCCCGGCGTGCCGGTGACCGTGACCGTGTTTCGTTGCTCGCCATTGACCGACTGCCACGCGCCCCCAAGCTGCGCGATGCCCGAGACGCCGAGCGCGCCCGTCCCGCGGTACGCTATCTTGTACGTCCCGGTCGGAAGCACGAAACCAAGGTCGGTCGTGCTCTTTCCCGACGCACCGGCAAGGGGATAGCCGTTCGCGTCGACTTGGGCGACGGGCGTGTCGAAGGGGCTCAGCTGGTAGGCGATGTCGACGCGCGGCAAGTCAGCGGCGACGTTGACGCCGACCCACGACGAGACCGTCGGGGCGACGGCCGACGGACCGTCTGTGATCGAGGAGTCGCCGACCGGCGCGCCGTCGGAGGCCATCTCGCCTGCTTCCGTGGCGTCAGCCCCCGGCGCGGGGTGCGCTGGCCCCGTTTCGTCTATCGAGCTTCCGTCCGGCGAGCCGGCGTCTTGCCCGTCCGGTCGCGCGTTGGTGTCTGTCGCCCCGCATGCGCAAATCCCGATTCCCCACAAAGACACGAGCCATTCGCAACGCATGTTCGCGCCTCCAGAGGCAGTTCGGCGGTCGGCCGGGTGGACGAGATGAGCACGATGCGAGCCACACGCGAGAAAGACGACGCGGAGATCACCAGGTACGAGCTCGGGAGAGCTCGGTTTAGACGTACAGGCTCACCGCAAGACCTTCCAAACTTTTGCGCACGTATCGCGACGTATTCATTCGATCGGATGACTCGAGCGGAGCGCGCTGCGTCGCGTCTAAGGCTTGCCTAAGCACCCGTGTCCTGGGAGATTGATATTAATGCTCGCAACGGATTGCCCGAAGAAAGACCGGCTCGAGCCGGAGTTCGTCGTGGGCATGCGCGTCGGCGCCGCCGCGCTGTTCCTCCTCGCCTGCTCGTGTGGATCGGGTCAATCGCCGGGACAGGGAAGCGCGGCGACGGGGAGTGGCTCGGGGGGCGGCCATTCGGGAGCAGCGGCTGCAGGAGGATCGGGTAGCCCCGCCTCTTCGGGTGCGACGGGTGCGACCGCGGACGGCTCGGCCGGGTCGGGCGACATGGCGTCCTCGGGCTCGGGAGCCGCTGGGTTCGATGCGTCGAGCACGTCGGACGCCACCGTCGCCACCACGGGCAGCTCATCGGCTGGAGACGGGGCGAGCGGGGCGGCTGGCCCCGATTCGGCGGCCGGCGGCGACTCGAGCGGGGGGCCCCCGGTCATCGACCTCTTCAACGGCACCGACCTGACGGGCTTCAACACCTACCAGCAGACGACGAAGACCACCCCGGGCACGCTCGTGCCTGCGGCCGCCGCGCAGCTCATCTTCAAGCCCGAGAACGGGATGATCCACGTTTACGGCGACCTCCCCAATCAATCGACCCAGTCGCTCTACACCCTCGAAACGGTGGCCGCGTACGGCAAATACAATCTCTCGTGGGACTACAAATGGGGCACGAAGAAGTTCGCGCCCTATACCAACCTGACCCTCTATCCGCGCGACGCGGGCTTGATTTGGCATATTCACGGCGACCCGACGCAAGTCTGGCCCTCGTCGATCGAATTTCAGAACAAGTGGGGGACGACCGGAGACATCTTCGCTCTCTACGCCCAGTGCACCTCTCTCGCCCTCCCAGGCGCGCCAACCGTCTTTGCAGATACCGCCGCCGGAGGCGTGCCGACGCTCGTCAACGGCTCCACGGGCTTCGTTCAGCACCTGCGGAGCGCCAATTGGGAGTCGATGGGAACGGGCGCCGGCGCCTCCACCGGAGTGGGGACGGACTGGAACTCGTGTCTTCTGCAGGTCGACGGCGGCACCGCCGTGTACACCGTCAACGGACACGTCGTGAACCGCGTCCTGAAGGTCATGGACAAGAGCGGCAACCCCATTACCTCCGGCAAGGTCGCCTGGCAGGCGGAGTCCGCAGAAGTTTATTATCGCAATTTACGCATTCAGGTCCTGCCGTGAGCGTTCCGGTCTCGCCGGGCATTTCTGCGACCGCTGCCGCAGGCTTCGCGTCCCGCTGAGCCCTTCGTCGCCCGATGCGGTCGTCCCCGCCCGATTGGAGCCGCCGCCTGACGACCGTCGGTGTCACGGGCACCAACGGCAAGACCTCGACGACGCGGTGGATTGGCGCGTGCCTCGCTCGTCTGGCGCGCCCGGTCGCTCAAACGACGACGTTCGGCTCCTTCCTCGACGACGCGCCGTTCGAAGCATCGCGCGACTTCGAGGGGTTCCTGGCGACGATGCGCGCGGCGATCGACCAGGGCGGGCGCTTCGCCGCCATCGAGCTGACGAGCGAAGCGCTCGCTCGGGGTTTTGCTCGCGCGTGGCCATGCTCGGTCGGGGTCTTCACGAATCTGACGCAGGACCACCTCGACGCGCACGGCTCGCCGGAGCATTACCTCGCCAGCAAGGCGCAGCTCTTCGTCACCCTCCCGCCCGACGGCGTGCGCCGTCCTCAACGGGGGCGATCCGGCGTCGGAGCTCATCGCCGCAGTCCTCCCGCCTGGAGTGCGCGTCGTTCGCTATGCCGTCCCGTCTCGTGGTGAGCCGCGGGAGGTCTGCGAGCTTTCGGCAACCTCCGTGGCGCTAGGCTGGGAGGGGACGCGAATCGCGATCGAGGCGCGGGGCGAGCTGGCCCATGCCCCTCGCTCGTTGACCATTCGCGCGATCGGCGACGTCTATGCCGAGAACGCCCTCGCCGCGCTGGGTGCAGCGCTCGTCGCCGGTGTGCCGCCGAACGACGCCGTCCGCGCGCTCGCGGAGGCGCCGGTGCCGCGCGGCCGGTTCCAGGTGCTCGCGCACGATTGCTGCCCGCGTCTCGTCGTCGACTATGCGCATACGCCGGACGCCCTCGCGCGAACGCTCGCAGCGGCCCGCGCCCTCTGCGAAGGCGAGCTCTGGGTGGTGTTCGGAGCGGGGGGAGGTCGCGACAAAGACAAGCGCCCCGCCATGGGCGCTGCGGCCTCGTGCGTCGACCACGTGGTGTTGACGAGCGACAACCCGCGCGACGAGTCCCCGGCGCACATCGCTGACCAGATTCGCGAGGGTGTCCTGCCTCGAATCGACGTACGCGTGGAGCTCGATCGCCGCGCCGCCATCCGGCGCGCCGTCCTCGACGCGGGAGAGCGCGACGTCATCGTCATCGCGGGCAAGGGGCACGAGGTCGCGCAGATCATTGGAGAGTGCGCGCTCCCCTTCGACGACGTAGCCGAGGCCGCTGCGGCGGCAGCGGCGCGCGCGCGAGGACGTCGAAGTCGGCGTCGGGCAACGTAGGTTTAGCCCCCATCCGATTTCGAACGCGCGCACGGGGAAGGCCCCTCGGGAGCGGTCCGCGCGCTACGCTCGCGAACGACACCAGCCCGGAGGGCAGCACCATGCGGATCGACACGGGATCCTTTTTCGTCCTCGTAGGGACGCTGGCGGCCGGGGGCGGGGCCGGGTACTTCCTCGCGCAGAAGCACGTCTTCGACGAGCCCCCGAGCCCGCCCGCAGCCGTGCCATCGGCGAGCGTCGCACCGCTTGCGAAGCCAGCCGCCCCTCCTTGCGACGACGCGGTCGGCTCGCCGGCGGCCTGCCCATCTCCCGGTTATTCGGCCGATGAGGGCGGATGCGAAGGCCTTCCGACCAAACGCTGCAACGATTTCAAGCAAGCCATGAAGCCAAAAGTCGCCGAGCGCGCGGTCGCGTGCCTCGCCACGCTCAGCCCGGCGGAGCGCTGTGACCCGATGCGACTGAATCTCTGCGGGCACCTCGCGTTGATGAGCGCGTGCCAAGAGCCGGATGACGCCGACAAGAACCCGGCCGACGCGGCGGCGAGCGCGGTGACCGCCCTCTGCCAGACCGTCGTCCAGGAGTGCGCCACGGCGCCGCTGGGCCCCACGCTCCGGGACTGCCGTGCAACGCTCGCCGGGATGAGCGAGCTCGGTCGGAGCAAGATGGTCGCTTGCCTGAAGACGCACTGCGCCGACAAGAGCCTTCTCTACTGCGAGGCGCTGATCGACGTGAAGACCTGAGCTTGGCGCGCGACAAGCAAGTCATGCCCTGGATCGCGGACGAGAGGCTTCGCACGCGCCGAGCCGCCCCGTGATGAATCGACGCTCCATCGCGTTGCGGGCCAAAGAGAGCGCGACGCGGAAGTGCGCGCCGGCGACGTCGGCGTTCCCGCAGCGAAGCTCGAGCTCTCCGAGCGCCGCGAAGAAAAAGGGGTATCGTGAAAGGCGGTCGCTCCGTTCGATTGCGCGGATTGCGTCGAGCCCCGGCGCTGGACCCGCGAGCTCCGCGATGGCAAGGGCGCGCTGAAGCGCGACGACCGGCGACGGGCGGATCGAGAGCAGCGTGTCGTAAAGGGAGAGGATTCGAATCCCACCGTGTCTCGGCCACGTTCTCCGCGTCCGCGTGGACGGACGCGATCGCGGCTTCCACGTGATATTCGGTGAGCTCGGAGCCGACGGCCGAGGCATCGAGGAGCCTCCGGCCCTCTGCAACGAGGCGCTGGTCCCATCGGCCGCGATCCTGAGCGCGGAGCGGGATCGAATCGCCCGCGTCGTCGACGCGCGCGGGGAGGCGCGCAGCGTGAAGGCACATGAGCGCGCCGAGCGCGTGGGTCTCGGGCGTCGCCACCGGCGGATGCTCCCGCAGTGCCGCGGCGAGACGCATGGCCTCGTCGCACAGCGGGACGCGCACCGCGGTCTCGCTCGCCCCGTGGTATCCCTCGTTGAAGAGCAGGTAGAGCGCGCGCTGGACCGCGCCGAGCCGGTCGACGAGGTCCGGGGAGGGGACGAGCGCGAAGAGAGCCTTCGAGCCGGCGAGGATTCTTTTTCCCGCGCGAAATTCGTTTTTCGACGGCGGCTTCTTTGCACAAAAAGGCGTTCGCGATTTCCCCGACGCCGAATCCACAAAGGATATTGAGGACGAGCGCGACCTGCGCCTCTTCGGCAAGCCGGGGGTGACAGCACGAGAACATCATTCGGAGCACGTCGTCCCGTATCGCCTGGGGCTCGAGAAGCGCCTCGAGGGCCGGAGCGACGGTCCATTCACTTTCGAGGAGACGGCCGAGCTCGGGCGCGAACGTGCGTGCGGTGCGCTCGCGCCGGAGGGCGTCGAGCGCGCGGTTCTTCGCCGTGGCCATCAGCCACGCGGAGGGGTTCTCGGGCACCCCGCCGAACTTCCAGACCTCGAGCGCGCGGCAGAGGGCGTCTTGAACGACGTCCTCGGCGAGCGCCAGGTTATGGACTCCGAATACGCGCGTCAGCGAGGCGACCAAGCGCCCCGCCTCGCGCCGGAAGAGACCGTCGTCTACCTCCACTACATGTTCATCTTCATGATCGGGCGCACCTCGACAGCACCGCCAAACTCGAGAATGGGGCATCCCTTCGAGAGCTCGACGGCACGCTCGAGAATCGGTCGCTTCGACCAGCGTGTAACCACCCACCATGTCCTTCTCGGCAAAAGGCCCGTCAGTCACCGCCTTCGCCTTTCCGCTCACGACCTTGCCCGTCCGCTCGAGCGGGTGGCCCGGGTTCTTGATGTGGCCCTTCTCGCCGAGCTCTTTCATCCACGCCATCCACTTTTGCATCTGCTGCTGCATCGCCGCCGCCGTCTGCTCGCGCGCACCGCCTCGGTAAAGGTACAGGAACTCACTCATGGTAAACCTCCTTGGAGCTCGTGCTCCGACCGTACGACGCGCGAGCGCCCGCCGGGCGGACACTTTTGTTCGCCCGGTCGCGAAAAGAATCGAGACGGCAAGCCAATGCCACCGGTGGCCGCCTAGGCCACGAGACGGAGCGCCTACGCTCGCTCTCTCGCCTCATTCGCCGAGCGCGCGCACGAGCAGCACGGTCATGACGAGGCCGACGACCGTAGCGGTGAGGCCAAAGAGGTAAACGATGCCCGCGTGGGGCGCGCCCACGTCCCCGCGAACGATCGCGCGGCGAATCTGTGCATAGCGGAGCGTCGCGACGAGGTTGGCGAGCATCCCGAGGGCCACGAGGACGGCGCCGACCCACGCCGAGCCGAGCCCGTGCTGGAGACGAAGGGCGACTTGCCCGACGCTCGCGAGCTGCCGGAGAAAGACACCGAAGCGCGCAATGGCAAAGCCGAACGCCATCAGCGCGATGCCCGTCCGGATCCACGCGAGCATCGTGCGCTCGTTCGCTTGGTGGAGCCGGAGGGTCCCTTCGGGGGCTTTCTGCGCATCGGGCATGGGAGGGGCGCTCAATGGCGCGTGCACGTCGACGAACCGCGGCTCAAGGCACGCCCCCGACCGTGATCTCGGTCGCGGCTGGGAGGCCGCCGCTGGCGCCGAGCGCCTCGAGGCGGACGTACCGTCCGTCCGCGGGGCCGAACGTCGCGTGCTGCAGACTTCCGTCGACCGGCCATGTCCCGGTGGTCGCCCGCGTGAACGTCGCTCCGTCTTTGCTGACCGACACGGCATACGAAGTGATGGCGCCAGCGGCCGTCGCGGCGCCCGTCGTGTTCGAATACGGCGGGACGTAACCCAAGAATCCGACCGTCTTTACCGCACCGAGATCGAGCGTGATGGATTGCGGCAGGCTGCCCGACGATTGCCAGACGGTGTAGTTTCTCACGTCGTTGATCCCGTCGATGGCGCTGAAAGCCGTCCCGCTGGTCGCAGTGGCAGACACCGGAGTGTACGGGTGGTTGTTCTGAATGCCCTGATCGGCGAGCGGCGGCACGGCCGCGGGGTGCCAGGCTTGCCCGACTTGCGCCAGCCGGTCGACGATGGCCTGGTCGAGCAGGCCCTGACGATTCGGCGGGCAGTTCAAGATGAACGTCGTGTGGCTCGGGCCGAGCACGTCGAGGTGGGTGTTGACGATCGTGGCCGTGGTCATCAAGGTGCCGATGTTCGGCGCCCAAAACCAATCGTTCCCGCCCGTGGCATTGATCTTGTTGTCTTGTCCGGCCGCCCAGACGTTGCCGAGCGGCGCGAAGACGCCCTTCGGCTCCTCGTACATGACGACGTCCTCGTCGAACGGGACCTGCAGACCGTCGTGATCGGTAATCAAGATATTGGGCTGCAAGCTCTTCACGGAGATCGTGAATCGTCTGGAACGCGACCGCGTTGTGCCCCATCTTCCAGGACCAACCGTCGAGGACGAGAAACGGGATCGGGCCGTAATTCGTCATCAGCTCCCTCAGCTGGGTCTCGATGTACGCGAGCTGCGCGGCGGTCGGCACCGAAGCGCTCGTGCCCTGCGTCGTGTCCCAGATCGAGTAATAGAAGCCGGGCAGCAAGCCGGCCGCTCGAAACGCGTCGACGTATTGGCGTACGACGTCCCCCTTGCCATTCTGCCAAGGAATGTGACCGACGTTGAACGCGCTCGCGGCGCTCGGCCACAAGGCGAACCCGTCGTGGTGACGCGTCGTCAAGACGCCGAACGTCATCCCCGCCGATTTGGCGGCCGCGGCCCACTGCTTCGGATCGAGCGCCGTCGGGTTGAACTGGGTGATATCGAGATTCGGCTGGGCCCACGTTCCCGTGAACGTCAAGATGCCGAAGTGAAGAAACATACCAAAACGCCAATCGACGAAAGCCTGTTTGAGCGCTTGAGCGGCGAGCGGCGGCCCGGCCTCGCCTTGCCCGCCGTCGACCGGTAGGCCAGCGTCGACCGTCGCCGCCTCGTTTCCGGAGGACGCGTCGAGGTCGACGAGGGGCGCGTCGGATCCGAGGCTGGCGTCGGAGCCCGAGGGTAAGCCGCTCGAGGCAAAGCCGCTGCCGGTCGAGACCGCGCCGGAGCCTCCGCTCGCGGACGGCGCACCCGACGAGGCCCCGCCGCCGGTCGATGAGCCGGACCCGCCGCTTCCATTTGGCGCGCCACTGGAGGTCCCGGCCTCGCTCGCGGGAGCGACGCTGGACGGCTGATCTCCGCACGCGAGACCCGCCGTCAACGCGACGAGGACTTCCACGAAACGGCGGGCGACACGTGCGCGCGGCAAACGAAGCATCGAGGAGGCACCTGTCTTCATCTCGCCCAGCCGAGAGACGCGACTCTATCACGGGCGGCCGTCAGCGCCTCTGGCGACACGGGCCGACGTGCCTCGTCGGGAGAGAGGAGAGAGAGAGGAGAGAGAGAGAAAGATTTACAGGAAGACGGGAAGACGGGAAGGCGAGAGAAGTTTTTGGGTTTATGAGAATCCTCGACGGGGAGTGCGGCCTTCGCGCTCCCTCGAGCGAGATGGGCGCTTGCGAAAAAGCCAAGAGAGACTGGAACCCGCAACTCCGACCACCCTTTTCTGGTCTTCCCGTCTTCCCGTCTTCCTGTGCCCTCTCCCTCTCCCGTTTCCTCATCGGCGGCGAAGGGCGCCTGAGCGAGCCCCGTGATCGGACCGTCGCCGTTGGCACACGCCGGCGCAGTCGTCGGTTGGCGTCGAACGCGATGGTCGGCGGGACCACGGTTCGCACCCGGCCTCGACATGAACGCGGAGGTGCAGAGCGCCGTCGACGCGAACCTCGGTTGCAGTGGCGACGCCGACTGCGCGGCGGTCAGCTTTCAATCGGGCTGCTTCGACGCGTGCACGAGGAGCGTGAGCTTGGCAGGCGCCGCCGCGGTGCAAAGCGCCATCGACCGTGTCGACGCGAATGGTTGCTCGCGTTACGTCAGCGACGGGTGCACGCTCATCGCTCCGCCGTGCGCCCCGCCGCCGACCCCGAAGTGCGTCGCAGGGCGCTGCACGTAGCCGCCAAGGAGTCCACGAAGTCGCGGGCGCGAAGTCACTTTCCGACGAGCCGCGACGGAACGGGGCGGACCGGCTCGCTCTTCGCGCCTTCGGCGTCTCGGCGACTCGCTGCGTCGCGCGCCCCGGTGACGACCTGCGCGGCCATCAGTGTTTGAACGACCCGCAGCACGTCTTCCGAGCCGGAGGCCGCGGCGCTCTGGCCGTCGCGCCCGGTGCTGCCAAAGTTGATGAATTGCCCGTTGGCCAGCGCCGCAGAGACCTCGCGCGTCAATTCGGGGGCGAGCTCGAGGCGCCGCAGATCGAGGTACGCCTGGCCCGCGTCCATCAGCGCTTGCGCCTTTTGGCGGATGGCGCCCGCCTCCGCTTCGGCGATCGTGCGGATGCGCGCCGCGTGCGCCCGCCCCTCGGCCTCTTGCTGGATGACGTTCTGCTCGGCGTCGGCTCGCGCCTGCGTGATCTGCGTCGCAGCGAGCTCGGCCTCGCGCTGCTGACGCATGGCAGACTGCTTCTCGGCCTCCGCCCGCGCGATAGCGGCGCCGTTCGACGCGATCTGCATGTTGAGCGCCTTCTCCTGATCGTTGATCTTTTGAAACGCTTCGAGCTGCGCGATCCGAGCCCGCTGCTCTTCCTGCGCCTGCACGACGTCGGCGTCGGCCTTCGCGCGCGCAGCCGACTCGCGCCGGCGGGCGTCGGCGACCTCGCTCAGGACGGCCTTGATATTCAGGCTGTTGAAGGACAAGCCGAGGTCGAGGAGCTCGCGGGAGCACGCGTCTTTGATGATGACGGCGAGCTCGTCGTCTTCCGAATGTTGAGCGGCGAGAACGAGGTCCGCGGCGCCGGCCACGGTGATCGCGCTGGAGGGCGCAGACGCGCTCGGCGGCCCCGCCGGCTGCGCGAGGGACGCCGCCGAGCGCGCGTTGAACAGCTGATCGTGCTTCAGCAAATTGATGGCCCGCCGTCCAGCCGACGAGAGGACGTCGGTCAGCGTCGAGAGCTGCTCGCTGGCCGATTTCGAGAAAAACTTGTTCGCGGCCGTGTTCACCATCGCCTCGTCCTCGCCCACGCTCACGATCGCCGACGCACGAACGGTGACCTTGACGGGGGCGGGACGTCCCTTCACGTCGATGTCGGCCGTCTGGTCGGTGATCTCGATATCGACGTTGATGGCCTGGGCCGGGATGACGCGCGCCTGCGTGATGATGGGAACGATCAACGCTTTGCAGGGCCCTCGAAAAATTTTCAGGTTCCGTCCGCGGCTCGCAAGCAGAATTTCCCCGGCGTCGACGCTCCTCAAGAACGTCATGATGATCGACGACGTCAGAACCAAAACCGCGACGACGACTGCGCCGGCGACGATGAGTGATACGTCCATGGGTACGTCTCTTCCTTTCGCTCACGATCTGACCGGAAATACGGCCAGGGACTGCACGACCGGCTTCAGCCAGGCCTTTTTGGCGAGGCGCGCTTGCCCGCCGAGTCGCTCGGCTCCGGAGAGGCCGGGAGCGACACGACGAGGCACTCCCGGCCGCCATCGACCTCTTCGATTCGGAGGCGCTCGCCGACGCGAACGCGGACGGCTCCGTGGCTGCCGGCCAGGCGCGCGACGAACTGCACGAGGCGCCCGTCCCGCTCGACGGCCACGATGCCGCGCCCGTTCTTGAACGGCGTCACGGCCTTTGCTTCGCGGAGCAGGAGCTCGTAGAGCGGCGAGCTCGGCTGCCCTTGGTACCGGAACATCAGGTTCCAAAGCGGTGAGACGACCAGGCGCTCGATCGCGAGCGCCGGCACGACGGCCACGAAGCCAGCGAGAGCCGGCGTCATGTGGGCCACACGGACGAGGACGTTGCCGGTGGCGCCGTACATCGCGACGAGACTGAACAGCGCGCGTGGCGAAAGGAGGAACTGCAGCGCGTGAAGCGCGTGGAGAGAGGCGGCCGGCTGCGCGGCGCCTGCGACGGAGCCGTGGCCTCCCGGCGCAGTAACGTGGTGCGTCGCGGAGAAGCCATGGCCGGCGCCCGCCGAGCCGCCGTGGGCGCCGTGCGCGAACGCGGGCAACGCCATCACCGCGAGGCCAACGACGCCGACGACGATCAACGTCAAGAACACCATGATGGCTCACCGGGGACAGCGCGCGCGCCCAGACGCGAGATCGAGCGGAGCGTAGCACTCGCCGGCGCCCCCGGTCAGTGCCCGTCACCGGATGAGCAGGAACGAGCGGCTACGGAGGCGATCGGTCGGCTCGTGGCTCGCCCGTCACGTCATCGCCCACGCGTCATGGCCCACGCGTCATAGCCCGCAGCGGCCGATGACTACGGGGTCGCACCCGACGCCACAGGACGAGCTCGACGCACAGCCCATCGCGGGATTGTGACAGGCGAGCCCGGCGCCACCGTCTTCGAACGTGCATGCGGTCATTTGAAAACCCACCGGGCAACAACCAGAGACCCGTGCGTCTTGCCCGCCGTCGACCGAAAGGGCTGCGTCGGCCGCGCCTTCGCCGGCCGCGTCGCCGCCGGCCGGGCCGCCCGGGGAGCCCCCGTCGCTGCAATGCGGAACGAGCGCGATCTGGCTGCAGAGCTGGCCGGGCGCGCAATCGACGATGCAGGCCCCTCCCGACAGGACGAACCCTGCCGGACAGCAGTCGCTGGGGAGCGGGCTCGGGCCCGGCGGACAGCTGACTTTCCACTGCGGCGGACCGCTCCAGGTGTCGCAAGTGTACGTCGGCTGGCCGGCCGTACACCCGATGGTGATGGCGCCAACGCCATCGCACGGAGTCGCGCCCGCCTCCGACGGCGTCCCGGAGTTGCCGGGGCAAACGACCGACCAGCGGGGAGGCGAAGCGCCCTGGTCGCACACGAGCTCCGTCGGCCCCGACGCGCATCCGAGCGCGGGCACCGCCGCGGCGGCGCACGGGGACACCGTGGAGGCGTCGTTCTTGGCGCCCGCGTCGGTCGCGGGGCCGGCGTCGTTCGCGCCGAGATTGTCGCCCACGGTCGCGATGCTCGGGGAGCAAGCGACGAACGCGATCGACGCGACGGCCAGGGCAAACCGGGGGAACGTGCGACGCACGTGGAGGGGATGGTTGCGGTTCATGATCGGAGCCTTCCGGGCCGGCGGACGCCGGCGACTGGGTAAGTGCAAGTGGCGGGGTGAGCCAGACGGCGTCAGCGCACTGGGCGCAGCGCGCCGCTGCCGAAGGGGCTCGCCGGTTGCGAGCGTCGTGAGGGGACGGGGTGCAAGAATCGATCGCGGAGCGCCCGCCTGCGGCTCGCCGCTCGTGAAGACTGGCGACGGCGCGCAGCTGCCGGAAACGCCGCTCTCGACGCCGAGCCTGGCCTCATGCGTTCGGCGCGCTCGTCAGCTCCCCTCGCCCGCGGCCGCCGGCTCGACGCACTCCAGGCTCACCGTGGCACCCGACGGCGGCAGACCGCTCGTGAAGAGAATCGACTGGGGACACGATTGGGCGGTCTTGCCCTCGACGTAGCACCAGCCGTCCTCGCTCGAGGCCGCGCACGACCCGTTGCCGTCGAAGCTCCCGGGATTCGCGGCGGGATTCAGCTCCGTCAGCTGGCATGTCGGCTGCGTGCTCGGGTCGGAGAGACCCCCCGCCGCGCCGCCGTGGGCAGACCACTCTTCGTGCTGCTTTTGTCGAAAGCGCGCCAGGAGCGCGGGGTCGGGGTCCGAGAGCCCGGGCCCGGTGCAATCGCCCGACACGAGGGTGGCGAGGACGAGGCACGGCACCTTGTGGTCGGCGTCCGGCGTCAGCCTTCGCGGCAGGCACTGGTTGACGAGCGACACCTTGAGGCGATCGATGATCGCCGCGACCGCCGGGCGATACCCATAGAGCGGGTCACCCTCGCCCTGCTCCGTCTCGTGAATCGGGCAAAGGCTCGACACGATGCCCTGGCGGCTCATCGCGCGCGCAATGACCATTTCGCGCACGGACGGATACGCCTTGCCATGGATCTGAGTGGTCCCGTGGCCCCCCGGCCCCGCGCCCGGCTGGCAAAGTGGCGTATTGCCGCTGGTGCTCGACTGCGCCGTCGCGCAATCGCAGGCGCCGTCGAAGGCCTTCGACGTGCAGTCCTTCGGCGTGGCCAGCTTGAAAATGCATGCGAACTGAAGGTCCTCGTTCTTCGTCGACCACTCCCGGCCGTTGATCGGATCGCAGTCGTCCGCGGCGGTCGACGGGCACCTCGACGCGTTGGCCATCACCCCTTGCCTGGTCCGCTCCGCCGTCGATTCGAGCATGTGAAAATCGATCCCACGAAAGTCGTAGTGCTCGGGATCGGCGCCTGTTATCCGGGTCCAGGCCGCGCTGTCGAGCTCCGCCTTTTGTGGGCAGTCGGCGGCGTTCGTCCCCGCCGCGCACTCCCCGTCACCGGGGGTCGCTTGCAAGAGCTGGTGAGGCACCCCGGCGATCGCCGCGTAGTACACGTCGGCCGGCCTGCGCGGCCCGGGCGTCAGATGGCAAAGGGCCAGCGGATCCGCGCTGCTCGTCGGAAGATGCGTCGCGAAGATCGGATTGACACAGTTCGCGTACTGGTCCTGGTCGCCGACGTAGCTCCCCGACCCGCTTACTTCGTAGTCCCGGTTCGGGACGGTCTGCTGGGTGAGCCCGCGCACGTAGCGCGACGTCGGGTAACCGGCGAAGACGCCGAAGCGCTGCTTCTGGTTGAAGAACCGCACGTTGAGCGCATCGTTCGCCGGATCGAGGTAACCGGGGGCCGCCGAGCTCCCGTCCTTCGGACACCGGGCGGCGAAGTCCGGACGGCCCTGAATGAATGCGCACGAAGTGCAATTCGGATCGTTCGGGCCGGTCGTCAGGGCGTTGTTCGGGTCTTGATTCTTGCAGTCGATCGTCCCTTCTGGCGCCGTGTTGGTCGGCGAGCCCGGAAAGCTACCATTCTCGAAAGCCCACCCCTGGCCGCCCATGGCCAGCGGATTCGCGACCTCCTCGTTTTCGTCCGTCACGACGATGACGGCCAAGAGCGAGTCTGGCCGCAAGAAATCCGCGCGCTGGCGCAAGATCGTGTCGTCGTAGCCGACGATCGACGCCCGGGTACCGGTGAGCTGGATCGCGTCGAAGGGGTCCGGTTGAACGAGAAACCTGTACCACGCCTCGTTCTGCGCCTCGAACGCGCAGCCGTGCTCGTGCACACCGATGATCATGTCCGTGAAGTCGCCAATCAGCGTCCCCGCCTGACCGGGCGCGCCGACGGCCGCGATCGGGAAGGTGGGAGACGCGGCAGCGCCGCCGTTCGCTCCCGCGTTTGGAAACCACGAGAGCACGTGGCTCGGCGTCGCGTCGGGCACGTCGTGCTCGCTGGCGCCGCCCCGGTCAATCAGCTCACCGCGGTCGTCCTGGTGCGCGTTGAGCCCGTTTATGGCGTTGAGCGCCGTGGGGCTGCACACGTCGCCGCCACGACCGCCGAGCGACGAGCTCAAGAATCCCGATGTGCATGTCGTGGACGGGAGGAAACTCGGCGGACGACCCGGGCGGGCACACGCCCGCCTGCACGGTGCGCCCCGTCGGGTTACCCTGGGCGTCGACGCACTTCGGCGAGACGAGGCGCCCGAGCATGTCGGGCACCGCCGCGGCGAGGAGCTCCTGCTTGTCCCCCATCGACGCCGAATTGTCAATCATGAAGAGAAGATCGATCTTGTCGATTCTCTTCGTGTCGATCGACTCCGTCACGATTCGCGTGGGAGCCGGCGGCGAGTGCTCGACCGGCCGCGTGAGGCAAGCCGAGCCCGACGCCCCGAGCGCAAACACGACTCCTGTGAGCACGATTCCGTGCTTGAACGCACTCATGGCCCGCTTCTCCTCTTGGCAGTCGGGTCGACTCGGCGCGCGCTCCTTTGCGCGGAGCGCATTCGAATCGGCTTCGATCGACCAATGGCCGTCACGGCGATTCCCCGTCTGTGTGTATCGGACTAGGACCCCGTGCCCCGTGCCCCTGCCCGTGCCCCTGCCCGTGCGCGTGCCCGTGCCCGAAAGTCGACTACGTGGCCCGCGTCACCGATACGAAGCGACTCGACGGCGATCGCTCAGCCTTTCAGAGAGTCGACTCGTGCACTACCTCGCCGCGCCTGTCCGGGCACGGGCACGGGCACGGGCACGGGCACGTTTGTCGGCACGCTCTACGGGCACTCCAGCGTCACGGTGGACCCCGACGGCGGCTCGCCGGCCGTGAAGACCAGCTCGCCGCGCCTGTCCGGGCACGGGCCGGGCACGGGCACGGGCACGTTTGTCGGCACGCTCTACGGGCACTCCAGCGTCACGATGGACCCCGACGGCGGCTGGCCGGCCGTGAAGACCAGCTCGCCGCGCCTGTCCGGGCACGGGCACGGGCACGGGCACGTTTGTCGGCACGCTCTACGGGCACTCCAGCGTCACGGTGGACCCCGACGGCGGCTCGCCGGCCGTGAAGACCAACTTGCCGCGCCTGTCCGGGCACGGGCACGGGCACGGGCACGGGCACGTTTGTCGGCACGCTCTACGGGCACTCCAGCGTCACGGTGGACCCCGAGGGCGGCTCGCCGGCCGTGAAGACCAGCGACTGCGCGCAGCTGCCGGGGACGCCGCTCTCGACGTAACACCAACCGGGAGCGCTCGAAGCGGCGCACGACCCGTTCGCGTCGAAGCTCGCTGGGGCGAGGGTTGGGCTCAGCTCGGCGAGCGCGCACGTCGTCAGCGTGGTCGGATCGGGACTGCCGCTCAGCGGCCCGCCGTTGGCCTGCCAGCTCGCAAATTGCGATTTCCGGAGTGCCCCGAGGAGCGCCGGATCGGGATTCGACAGCCCTGGCGCGCCGCAGTCGCCCGCGGGCAACGTGACGAGGAGGCTGCACGGAACGTCGCCGGTCGCGTCGCGAGGCAGCCTTTGCGGCAAACATTGCGTCGTCAGCGACACCTTCAGGCGGTCGATGATCGCAGCCACTGCGGGCCGATAGCCGTAGAGCGGGTCACCGGGGCTCGCCTCCGCCTCGTGAATCGGGCAAAGGCTGGACACGACGCCTTGCTCCTTCAAGGCGCGTGCGATGATCATCTCGCGAACCGAGGGGTAGGCCTTGCCGTAAACCTGCGTGGTCCCGTGTCCGCCCGGTCCCATGCCCGCGTTGCAGAGCGGCGTTCCGGCCGTCGTGCTCATCATCGCGCAGTCGCAAGCGCCCTGAAACGCCCTTGATGTGCAGTCCTTCGGCGTGGCGAGCTTGAAGATGCACGCGAACTGAAGATCGGACTTGCCGGTGTTCCATTCGCGACCGTTGATCGGGTCGCAGTTGTCCGCGGCCGTGGACGGGCACCGCGAAGCGTTGGCCATGACTCCCTGGGTCGTTCGCTCCGCCGTCGACTCGAGCATGTGAAAGTCAATCCCGCGAAAGTCGTACCTCTCCGGGTCGTTGCCGGCGATGAGCGTCCAGTCGGCGTCGCCGAGCTTCTTTTTGTGGGCAGTCGTCGGCATTCGTCCCTGCCGGACAATCCGCGTCTCCGGGCTTGGCCTGCAGGAGCTGGTGGGGCACGCCCGCGATCGCGGCGTAGTACACGTCGGTCGGTTCGCGCGGCCCGCGCTTCAAGCTGCAGAGCGCCGTAGGGTTCGAGCTGTTCGTGGGGAGGTTGGTCGCGAAGATCGGATTGACGCAATCGGCGAACGTGTCCTCGTCGCCGATGTAGTCTCCGGCGGAGTCGACCTCGTGGGTCCTGCTCGGGACGAGGCGCTTCGTGAGCCCGCGCACGTAGCGCGACGTCGGATAACCAGCGAAGACACCGAAGCGCTGCTTCTGGTTGAAGAAGCGGACGTTGATCTGGTCGTTCGTCGGATCGAGGTAGCCGGGCGCCGCGGAGGCCCCGTCCCTCGGGCAGCGCGTCGCGAAGTTCGCCGCCCCCGTGATGAACGCGCACGACGTGCAATTCGGATCGTTGGGCCCCGTCGTCGCGACGTTGTTCGGGTCGAGGTTCTTGCACTCGATCGTCGCCTCTGGCGCGGTGTTGTTCGTCAGGTTGCCGGGGAAGCTCGCGTTCTCGAAGGCCCAGCCCTGGCCGCCGATGGCGAGGGGGTTTGCGACCTCCTCGTTTTCATCCGTGACGACGATCACGGCCAAGAGCGAGTCCGGACGCAAGAAGTCCGCGCGCTGCTGCAGGATCCGGTCGTCGTAGCCGACGAGCGTGGCGCGGTTCGACGTGACCGCGATCGCGTCGAAGGGATCGGGCTGAACGAGGAACCGGTACCACGCCTCGTTCTGCGCCTCGAAGCCGCAGCCGTGCTCGTGGACGCCGATGACCATCTCCGTGAAATCGCCGATCAGCGTTCCGAGGAGACCGCGCGCGCCGACGCTTCCGATCGGCGTGGTGGGGGGGACCGCTGCGCCCTGGTTCTCCGGAACGCTCGGAAACCATGCGAGCATGTGGCTCGGATTCGCGTCGGCCACCTCGGCCTCGCTCGCGCCGCCCCGATTGACGAGCTCGCCGCGGTCGTCGTTGTGGGCGTTGAGCGCCGGGTTCGTCGGGTTGGTGTCGAAGGCGCTGCACTGGTCGCCGCCACGACCGCCGAGCGACGACGTCACGATGCCGATGTGCATGTCGTGCACGGGCGAAAACTCGGGTCGAGAGCCCGCAGGGCACACGCCGCTCGAGGCCGTCACGCCGGTCGGGCTGCCGTTCGCGTCGATGCAGCTCGGCGACACGAGCCGGTTGATCAGATCGGGGACGGCCGCCGCGAGAAGCTCCTGCTTGTCGCCCATGGACGCGGAGTTGTCGACCATGAAAAGAAGGTCGACCTTCCCGATGGCGCTCGTCCGGATGACACTCGAAGTCAAACCGCTCGGCCCCGGCGGGGGAGCGGCCGCGTCGGAAGCCGGCGCGCCGAGGAGGCCGGAGCCGCCGGCACCGGAGCCACCGACGCCGGACCCCGCGACGCCCGAGCCACCCGCGCCCGACCCTAGGGCGCCGGAGCTGCCTCCGTTGCCCGAAGAGCCCCCACCCGGGGGGGAAGGCACGACGATTCCTCCGCAGCCAGGCGCTGCCCCGAGGACGGCCACGACGAACCCGAGAACGGCCAAGACGCACGTGTTGCCCATGCGCTCCGGATGGCCGCCCGCCGCCCGTTCCGCCATGACCCACGCGCGCGTCACCGGCGTCACGTCACCGGCGTCACGTCACCGGCGGGCGCGAGCTCAAGACGGACCCCGCGCGGTCGGCGCTGCCTCCGAGCTGCAAGAACTGCCCCGACACCGGGTCGTAGTCGAAGACGTCCCCGGTCGCGATCTTGAAGACCCACCCGCGCATTTTGAGCGTGCCCGAATCGAGCCGGCGCGCCACGAACTCGAACGACCGGAGGTTTTCGAGCTGGATGAGCACGTTCTCTTGCACGGCCGCCGTCTTCCGCGCCTCGGCGTCGAGGTGGCCGTAGCGCTCCTCGATGAGCTTCGGGATGCGGGACGATTCGGCCAGCCAGCGCGAGACGAAGGGCAAATGGCGGATGCGATCGGGATGGAGGATGGCCTCGATCGCGCCGCAATGGGTGTGCCCGCAGACGATGACGTCGCCCACCTCGAGCACCTCCACCGCGTACTGGATCGCCGCCGAGACGCCGCCGAGCACGCCGCGCTCCACCGACGGGACGATGTTGCCGACGTTGGTGACCGTGAAGAGATCCCCGGGGGCGGCCGTCGTGATGAGGGTCGGCACGACGCGTGAGTCGCAGCAGCTGATGAAGAGCGTCTCCGGGCGCTGCCCCCTCTCCGAGAGCTGCTCGAAGAGGCCGCGGTTCGACGCAAAGTAGTTCGCCTTGAAGTGGTGAATCCCGGCCTCGAGCTTCTGCATCGCGCCGACTCTACCGCGCTACGGGTCGACGGCCCACCCCCCCCGGGGCTCCGTCGCGGACGGGCCTCACGCAGCCGACGCCCTTGCTCCAAGCAAGCCTACGAACCCGAGCGGTCAGGGCGCGCCGACGTCGACCTTGGCGCTGGCGACGGTCGTTGCATCGAGAGTCACGTCGAGCCCCGCTGCGGTGGACGTGACGGGGAGGCTCCAGCCCAAATCGCCGAGCCCGGCGGCCGGGTTGTCGTAAACAGAGTTCGCGTTCGCGTCGACGTAGACGAAGACGACGTAGTCGGTGGCGACCTCCACGATGCCAGGAATGGTCAGGTCGAACGCCGCCTGCGCGATCTGCGGAACCCTGAACAGGCCGACCGTACGGTTGGCCACCGTGTCGGCCACGCGGACCTGCACGAGATCGCCGTGGAGAGCGTCCGCGTTGATGACGTGGACGACGGCGTCCAGGCCGAGGCGCACGGGGTTCGGCGTTCCGCTCGGGTACTGGTTGATGTCGGTGAACAGCGTGTTGTGCGTGAAGGTCACCTGGACCAAGCCGTCCACGGGGGGAACGAGGCCGGCCGGGTAGTCGACGAGCGGATCGATCCGCCACGCGTGATCGTTCGTGATGACGCTTCCGATCCCGTTGTAGCCCCCGGAGCCGTCCACGTCCGCGAAAAAATCGAGGTGGAACACGCCGCTGTTCGTCGGTATCGCGCGCGGCACGTTGATCGTGACGTCGGGCCCGCCGAGGGGATTCACCACGCCGCACGACTGAAGGCCGTTGTTCGCGTCGATTATCCTGTATTCGAACCGCTGGGTGACGTGCGGCTTCATGCCTATCAGCGAGAGCTTGAGGCTCAGGTAGGTATCGCCGGGCTGGTTCAACACCGAAGAGTCAGGGGCTGATTTTTGAACGGTGTGAAAGCGGTCGACGTCGACGACCGCGAAGCACCCGGACAGGCTCAAAGTCACCGCCGCAGCGACGAGTCGACTGCCGAAGATTGCGCGCATGATCAGCGGCCTCAAAAGCTGCCGCCCATCGCGGCCAGGCACCCCGAAGGAGAGCAAAACACGGTGGTCGAGGGCGTCGCGCGCGCCGAGGGCGACGCAGCCTGCGCGACGGTGCCATTCGACCAAAGGACGAGCGCGAGACCGGTCGCCGCCACCGCGGCGCCACCGATGAGGAGCGCGTCGGCGATCGGCACGAGGCGCCGCGCGTCGTCTTGAGCGGGCTTCAGCGCGTAGGTGGCCGGACATTGGTTGTTCGGACAATTGTTGGCAATCCCGTTCACTTTTCCGAGCGTCACCGCACCGACGATTCCGCCGGCCACGAGGCTTGCCGCTCCGACGCCGGTGAGGATCCAGGGCAGCGTGCTCGAAGAGCGCTTCCGCCCCCGCTCGGCCACGGCCGAACGATAGAACGTGCGCGACCACGAGGACCCAGGCGCCGCGTCGAAATCCCAGGGCCCCATGGCCTCGCCGTGCGCCTTTATCTCGATGGCGTGATGGCCAGGACGAACGCCGATTTCGATTTTTCCGCTCACGGGACCGTAGGTGTTCGTGATGGATTCGCCGCGCACCGGGAGGCGCTTGTCGACGACCGTCCAGCCGGGCGCGTCGACGCTGACGACCACGCGGACGAGGCCAGCGCGGAGCGTGGCGAGATCGCGCGTAATCTGCGCGGCCTCGGCGGGGTCGACGTCCGGCGCCTCTTGCAGGTAGCGCGCGTACGCGGTCAGCGCTTCTCCGTCGCGCTCGAGCTTCAGCGCGCAGTAGCCGATGTTGCCCAGAATTTTCGGCGATTGCGAGATCGCGTAAGCCGCCTCGAATTCGCGGAACGCGTCCTCGTACCGGGCCCCGTCGGGATCTTGAAGCAAGGTGACGCCGGCGCTGAAGTGCCTCTTTGCCTCGTCGTTCACCGGCTCGTCCGCCGCGAGGGCGGCGGTCGAAGCGAGCAGCGCGCACCCGAGAAGACTCCCGGCGATGCATCGGGCGATAGTCATGCGAAGTGGCCAGAGTGTACGGCGAGGACGCGCAAAAAACTTAAGTGCCAGTGCACGCGGCGCCGAGATCGTGCGCACCCCCGCTCAGGCCGTCGCACAGAGGGCTTCATCACTCTTCTCATTTTTTTCTCTTTTTCACATGAAGCCCGCGAGCCTCGAATGCGGCCGGCAGCCCTCGGGGGGCGCGCAAGCGCTCTTCCCAAGTCTTGCCCAGTCGTGGCGTCACCCGCGCGCTGCCGAAGCGCCGCGGGCCCGCCAGGGAAACCCCCGGTTGGCGCACGGGAAAGTCCGTGACTGCGGCCAATGGCCAATCGCGTGGTGGTGCGGAGAATGCAGGAGGCTGCTGACCGAGGCGCTCGCGCCTGCCCGACGTTCGGTCGGGGCTTTAGTTTGCCGAGAGGCGGTCCGTAGAGCTGATGTCGCGCGGCCCGTCGAAATCGACGACCGGCGGGGGCGTTTTACGGATTGACATTTCATGTCTTCTGGGAGGGCTGTATGCGCATAGAATCCACGGTAGTCGTCGGAGTTTCCACTACGCTCGTCACGCTGGCCGCATGCAGCAGTGGGGGCGGCGGCGCCAAGCCGGGGTCCGTCTCCGACCTGGACGCATCGCAACCGGACGCACCGTCGGCGGTCTTGCCCGACGCCTCGTCTTCGGCGGAGGGCGGCCATACCACCGTCGCGTCCAGTCCGAGCCACGGTTCGACCATCGGCCTCACCGGGGACGACTCGCGCCTCGTTGTCGCCGACCACGACACCGGAACCGCGACGGTCTTCTCGGTGGACTATGCGTCGGCGGCGCTGCCGACTCTCGCCAAGCTCGCGGAGATTGCGGTCGGCGCAGAGCCGTCGGGGGTGGTGATTCACCCGGATGGCGATACGGCCTTCGTCCTCTCCCGCAAGGATCAGAAGCTCGTGAAGCTGACGGGCCTCCAGACGACGCCGGTCAAGGCCGCTGAGGTCGCCGTGGGCTCCGAGCCGACCGGACTCGCGATGACGCCGCTCGGCACGATGGTCTGGGTCACGAACTGGATCGACGGGACCGTGATGGGCATTCGCTCCGACACGATGACCGTCGCGACGACGATCGACCTCAACGCCGCCCTCGCCGCCTCTCCTTACGTGGGCGCTGGCGTGACGGCCCGGCCGGCGCTCGCGCACCCGCGCGCCATCGCGATCACCAACAACGGCGACACCGTCGAGAACGACGAGACGCTTTACGTCACCGAGTACTTCGCGCAGCAAAAGACTCCGCTGGCGGCCGACGCGTCGAACGCCGACACCGCGAGGGTGGGCGTCGTCTACAAGATCCCGCTCAGCACGAACGTGGTCTCGCTCATCGAGCTGCCGGCGATGGCGGACATGGGCTTTCAGGATCATCTCGGCGGAACGGCCGGGTGCTTTCCGAACCAGCTTCGCTCGATCACCATCCAGGGCGGCTTCGGGTACGTGACGTCGGTCTGTGCGTCGCCCAAGGCCCCCCTCGGCGTCTTCACCGGCCCGGCCGCCGCGGCCTGCAAAGCCGACGCGACGTGCCCTGGCGCGGGCGCGGGCTCTTGCGCCGGCGTCAAACAGGGCACGTGCTCGGCGCTGCCGACGATGGCTTGCACGCTCGACACCGATTGCCTCACAGGGAACGTGCGTCGGCGTCGTCGCCGGGACATGCAAGACGAACTGCGTGGCGGACTTGAGCTGCGGCAAGGTCGGGGGCAAGTGCGTCCCGACCACGGGAGCCGACCCGACCGTCGGCGGCGTGTGCGCCCCGAACCCGTCGGACGTCAGGACGACGACCGCGCCCGTCGTGTCGATCATCGACCTCGGCGGCAACAAGACGATCGACACGGTGAACCTGGCGAAGGAGTTCACCAACTACTTCGACCAGCAAGGCATGGCGGACGACGCCACGCGGCGCTTGCCTCTCTTGCCCGCGGACATTGGCTTCGTCCCGGGGACCGTCACCGCGTACCTGCCTGCCTACGGGGCAGACGCCGTCTTTCGCGTCGACTTCGACGCGACGTACGCCTCCGCGGCGATCGACAGCGTCGGCAGCCCGAAGAACCCCTTCATGAGCCTCTTCTCGGCGGCCATCGACCCGTCGCACAACGGACAGCTTCCGTCGGGCATCGCGGTGGCCCACGCGACGCACACGGCCAGCTCGGCGGTGCGCTACGCCTTCGTGGCCAACGACCACACGCGCAACGTGACGGTGCTCGATCTCGCGGCGCAGGAGATCGCCGGTCTCTCCGCCGGAACACCGACGACCGCCGTGGCGTCGGCGCCCGCCACCGACCCGGTCGAGATCGACAAGGCCGAGGGCAAGCGCTTGTTCGTCACGGGCCTCGGCCGCTGGTCGTGGAAAGGCCAGGCCTGGCAGGGCTGCTTGAACTGCCACGGCGACGGCCTCTCCGACAACGTGACTTGGTATGCCGGGCGGGGACCGCGCCAGTCGCCGAGCCTCGACGGCTCCTTCGTCAAGGGACCGAGCGCGAAGAACGACCAGACCGACTACCGGATCAACAGCTGGGAGGGCGTGCAGGACGAGCTCGCGGACCACGAAGGCGCGATCCGTAGCTTCTCGGGCGGTGTCGGGGCCATCGTCAAGGACCCAGGGCTCACGTTCGCGAGCCGGCTCGACGTCCCGGGCCAAACGGGCCTCAACGGCTCGTCCCTCGCCGTCGCCGATCCGTCGAATCCTGGCCACTTCGCCGTGGGCAGCGCGATCAGCGACTGGCAGAAGCTCGTCACGTGGGCGCGCATCGTTCGCACGCCCCGGAGGCCGACGAACCTCGACGCCGCCAAGGTGGCGGCCGGTCAGGCGCTCTTTACGGGGGCCAACTGCCAGGGATGCCACGGCGGGCCGCTCTGGACGATTTCGAGCGTCTTCTACAAGCCGGACCCGACCGGAGTCGTCAACAACGCGCTGAAGACCACCTCGTGGTCCGCCGCTGTGCACACGGCGAATTTTCCGGCCTCGCTCTTTCCCGTCGCCGACACGCTGCCGACGCCCGCCGCCGGCTTGACGTACAGCGGCCAGACGATGCGCTACAGCGGAAACGCGCCCGCCTCGTTCGATCAGCTCACGTGCGCGCTCCGACCCGTCGGCACGTTCAACGTGGCGCAGGCCGAAGCCGGGATCGCCGAGCTCCGCTCCGACCTGAAGACACTCGCGCAAGGCAGCGAGCCCGACTGCAATGGCTTCAACGTCCCGCCGCTCCTCGGCGCGGCAGCCGGCGCCCCCTACTTCCACGCGGGCAACGCGCTGACGCTGGAAGGGCTCTTCAGCCCGACCTTCAAGGGACACCATCAGGCGCTCGCGGCGGGCTTTCTCGACGCCGCCGATCCGGCGCGCGCGGACAAGGTCGCCGCGCTCATCCAGTTCGTTCTCTCGATTGACGGTGACCTGGCGCCGATCGCGATTCCTGCGCTCGGGCCGACCGGTGGTGTTTTCTGCGCGGCGCAGTGAAAGAGCACGAGCATGGACGGCGACGACGAAATGGTTGTGGATCTCGAGCCGCTCTCGCGTAGAGGCGCCCCGGATCGGTTCGGCAAGTACCGCAACCTGCGTCATATCGGCCAGGGGGGGATGGCGGACGTCTTCCTCGCCGGCTGGCGAGGGCCCTCCGGGTTCAACAAGCTCGTCGTCGTCAAGCGCCTCCGGGACGAGGTCGCGTCCGACGCGGCCTTCCGTCAGATGTTCCTCGACGAGGCGCGCCTCGCAGCGCGCCTCAACCACCCGAACGTCGTTCAGACGTACGAGGTGTTCGAGGACGAGGGCGCGCACTACATCACGATGGAGTACCTGGAGGGACAGCCGCTCAGCCGGCTCGTCCGCGAATGCAAAAAGCTCGGAATCCAGCTCGAGCCGCCGCTGTGCGCGCGCATCGTGTCCGACATGCTCTGCGGCCTTCACTATGCCCACGAGGCCCGCGACTACAACGGCGTTCCGCTCCAGATCGTCCACCGGGACGTGAGCCCGCAGAACATCTTCGTCACGTACGACGGTCAGGTCAAAGTCGTCGACTTCGGAATTGCCAAAGCCGAATTGAGCAGCACCAAGACGCAAGTCGGCTTCTTCAAGGGGAAGGCCGCCTACATGGCGCCCGAGCAGCTCGAGGGCGGCCCCATCGATTGGCGCGTCGACGTGTTCACGACCGGCATCATCCTCTGGGAGCTGCTGACCGGGAAAAAGCTCATGGCGGCCGAGTCGACGGCCAAGACGCTGGTGCGCTTGCTCAAGATTCCGATCCCGCGCGTCTCGGAGGTCGTCGCCGACGTCGATCCCCTCCCTCGACGGCATCGTCGCGCGCGCGCTCGAGCGGGACCCCGCCGCGCGCTACCAGACCGCGGGCGAGATGCGCAACGCTCTCGAGCGGTACCTCGTCGACGGTCACTTCTCCATCCGGTCGGAAGAGATTGGTCAGCTCGTCGCGGACGTGTTCCGCGACGTGCGGGCCGAGCTGCAGCGCGAGATCAGCGGCCAAATGGCGCGCGAATCGCGCTATCCGCGGAGCGGGCCCGTGTCGATCGGGAGCATGACGGGCGCCTCGCTCAGCATTCCGAACGGGTTGCCGCAGGGCCTCGATCAGCCCGCAAGCATGAGCGGCATCAGCGTGAGCCGAACGGCGAGCTCCGTCTACGCCACGCCGTCGGCCCCCGTGGGGACGCTGCTCGCCGAACGGCCCACCGGTCTCCGGTTGCAGTCGGTGGTCGTGGGAGCGGTGGTCGCCGTTTCGGTGGCGATCGTTTTCGCTCTCGTCGAGCGCTCCCGCACGGCGCCGGCAGTCCTCCAGACTGCTCCGCCGACGGCGGCGGCCGCGCTCCCCGCGACGGCGCACGACGCGCCGCCTCCGTCACCGGTCGACCCGAGCCCCGCCGACCCGTCACGGGTCGAGGCTTCGCCGCCGGCGCCAGGGGCGATTCATTCCGTGCAAGCGCCGCCGGTGTGGCGTCCAGCGCGGCCGCAGTGGGAGCCTAGACAGACCACGGCCCCGCGCGCGGCGACCCCCTCGCCAGGTGCCGCCCCCTCCGCCCCCCAGAACAGCGGGCCCGCGGCCCCGCCTGCGGAGCCGCCCGTGGTCCATGCGGCGGCCGCTCCGGCGCCGACGCCGACGCCACCCTCGCCGCCCGCCGCGGGAACCCAAGAGGGCCGAAAGTTTCGCACCTCCCTCTGATATCCCGGCTCCGCCTTTTGTAGCCAACCCGCATCGTCCTTAGGAAAGCCCCTAGTTGAAAACTCTGAACGCGGTTGCGACTCCGTCGCCTTCTTTTCGGCGACCTGCTCCGAGCGTCGCATCACCGGTCGCCCGGGGGCTCACGCTCGCCGTGTGCATGGCCGGCCTGGCGCTGGCCTCGTGCACGGCCAAGAGCGGCGGGACGGTCACTGTCTCGTCGCAGCCATCGGGGCTGCAGGTGCCCTGCGACGCGAGGCGCGTCCTCCAGAACGTTTGTCAGCAGTGCCACAGCAACCCTACGCGGAACAGCGCGCCGTTTCCGCTCGTGACCTACGACGACACGCAGGTCGTGGCCAGCGGCGAGCCGCTTTGGCATTACATGCGCATCGTGGTTCAAAGCGGCGTCATGCCTCTACCCCCCGTCCAGATAAGCGCGACCGATCGACAGACGCTCTCGAAGTGGCTCAACGCCGGCGCTCCGGCGGCCACCGCGGGCGACACGTGCACCCCGCTCGTCGACGCCGCGGACGGCGGGGTCGAACAAGACGCAGCGCCGGGCTCGGCGGGCGATGAACCGATGGACGAAGCCGCGAGCCCGAGCGTGGACGACACGCCTGCCGACTTCGACGCCGCCGACGCGCTCGACGCCGCCGACGCCGCCGACGCCTTGCAGACGGACGGGCCTTCGGGAGCCGACGACGGCGCGCCGGCTCAGGACGCGGGCCCCTGGCAGGCCGACTGATTCTCCGTCTCGACCGCTCCGCGCGCGGGAGCAAAGACTCTCAGGGCAACTTGGGGGGGCGACCCTCGGGAGGCGGCTTCGCTAGCGCCTCGGTCGCCTTGGCGCGCTCGGCCTGGACGCCCGGCTCCGCGTCACCGGCGGGGTCGCGGTCCCTCGCGTCGTCGAGGTCACGCAGGCACTCTCCCCATTTCTGGGCCGCGCAGGCGCGTGCCGCATTTTGGCGAAGCAGACGCGCCTCGTCGAGGGGCGCGGGCGCGGACGGCGGTGTCGACTTGACGGGCGGTGAAGCGACTTGCTCGTCGGGGAGCCGCCTCGCGTAGAGCATCGCCACGACGAGCGCGCCCAACGCCGCGGCGGCTACGTACTTGCTCCACCGGTGGGTCACGAGCTTGCGCCCGCGGTGGAGCGCCACTTTGACGGCGGAAGCGGTCTTGCCTTCGCGCCGGGCGATCTCGTTGAACGTCGCGCCCGCGGCGAACTCGCGCGACCAGCGCAGCAGTTCGGGGGGAATGTTGCCCCGCTCCACCTCGCCTTCGATCCACGCGAGCACCTCGCGCGCCTCGACGAGATCGCGTGCGCTCGACGGCCCGTCATCCGGAGCGACCTCGTCGGGCTCGGCGGCGTCGGCGATTCGCGCCGCCCGCCGGGTGCGCGACCGGTGAAAGTCGGCGACCTGTCCACGCGCGATGGTGGCGACGAGGCGCAGGAGCTCGGCGTCGTCCTCGGGCGGTCGCGGCACGAGGAGAGCGCGCAAGTACGTCGCCTGCACGACATCGGGAGCGTCGGACTCCGGGACGCGCGTCCGCACGACGGCGAGGATCTTCTGCGCGATGGCGGGGTACGCGAGGCGGACGGCCAGCGGGGTGGGCGCGAGGCGGGCGGGCGTGGGGGACATGCGGGTGAAGGTCTTCGGGCAGTAAACCGTCCGAGGAGGCGGCTCGGCTACACGATTCGACGCTCCGCGGCCACGGCGACCGCGCCGGCGAAAGAGATGGTGCGACAAGCGCCCGAGCTTGTCGTCAAAAATGGGAGGCCACCCCGCGTGGACGTCGGAGGTCACGGTGCGAAACGAACCGCATGCCCGGCGCAGGGTTCGCTGTCACCCGAGGAGCACGCCGGATCACGCGGACGGCGGCCGACTTCCGCAAGAGGACAAGGCGCGCGCCAACCGCAAGAACCGGCGCCAGGCGAAGCAAGAGATCCATGCGCGGGGCGTGGACGCGGACGTCGTACCGAAGCTCTGGTAGTGGCCGGACTTCGACGTCCTCTAGGAATGGGCCGTCGCGCGGCGCGCCCGCGCTGCGTTCGAATCCGGTCAATACCGCGCCGCTCGAAGGAACCGCGCGGACTCTTGCAGTCGCTGCAAGGCCGCTCGACTTGGATGAAACGCGGATGGCGTCGCACGCCAGGCGACTCGACTCGACTGCGAACGGCCGTTGACTCGCCGATCGGCGGCCCGTCGTCGCCGCAAGGCCACGCTCGTTCACCGCAAGGCGGCTCGCCACGAATGCAAGGTCACTCGACGCGAAAGCAAGTCGCCTCGACTCGACTGCGAAGAGCCCTTCGTTCGCCGATCGGCGGTCGTCGTCCGCCGCAAGGCGGCTTGCATCGGCGGCAAGGCCGCTCGCATTCGCCGTAAAGCCATTCGCATCGAATGCAAGGCGGCTCGCTTTGACTGCGCAGGGGCTTTCCTTCGCCGATCAGCCGTCTTCCGTCGGCGCAAGGCCGCTCGCGTTCGCCGCGAGGCGATTCGCCTTGAACGCAAGGCGGCTCGCTTTGACTGCGCAGGGGCTTTCCTTCGCCGATCAGCCGTCTTCCGTCGGCGCAAGGCCGCTTGCGTTCGCCGCGAGCCCGCGTGTTCTCGCCGCGCGGGTCTTTCGCTGTCGCGCCCCGCTGCTTTGCAGCACAAAAGGCGGACATGCGCAGGGGTTCCATTCAGTAGAATACAGTGGCAACTAGGAGGCGAGCGAAGGCACACGGCAAGGCACATCGCTTCGGTGGCGACCGGACGGCGACCAAGCTCACGATCCTCGGCCCGTTGCCGGATCTCGACCTGCGCGGCATCGACTGGGCGATCGTGGGTGGTGAGTCGGGCCCGAAGGCGAGGCCGATGGACGCTACCTGGGCGATCGACCTCGGCGACCAGTGCCGGCGGGCGCGGGTGCCGTTCTTTTTCAAGCAGTGGGGCGGCAAGAACAAGAAGCGCGCGGGGCGCGTCCTCGAGGGGCGAACATGGGACGAGATGCCCGCCAAACGGGAGACACCTGGTGGGGCGACGTCGCGCCGCAGCGGACGTTCGCTGCCTGTGGCGTCGTGAAGTCAAATGAGTCGGTTCGCACCCGTCCGGTGTCGCGGGAGCGCCCGGGCTGATGCAACAGCCGCTCGAACAGAAGGCGACGGAGACGGCCCGTCCATTTCTGCAGTCGTACACGCTATCAGGGTCGGCCGTGCCGTTCTTGTTGAAGTGATTTTGCGGAGACCTTCCGCAATAAATGCCGTCGTCCACGGCTGCCACGGTATTGCACGCATCCTTTGGCGAATTGCAGGCATCTGGTTGCCCCGCGGCTGCGACGAAGCAGCCGGAAGGGCACTTGGTCTCGTTCGCGACCTGATTGTCGAAGCACTCGTAGACCGTGTCCGGATCGGCCGCCGCTGGGTTCCAGCCACTCAGAGTCTGATTGGATTTGCCGCAATATTGGCCGTTGTTGACGTGAGGCACATGCCGGCACGGGTTCGTATCCCCCGGAGGGTGACAAGACGTGTTCGCCGGGCACTTCGGATGCACCCAGCATTCGGCGTGAGACGCGCCGCCGAAGGGGCCTCCGGCATCGCCAAAAAAAGAGGTGCCGTCATCCCACGCGGTCGAAGACCTGGCCCATGGGCAGGAGCGCGAGACCTGCGCGCCGATACCGTCCATCCGGAGCTCCTCGACGGGCCCGGCCTGCATCCCCGGAGGGGTTCCCCATCGAGGAAACGGGAAAGCAGAGGGGCCCCCCCCTTTTCCACAGAGACACCCCAGACCACCGTCACCCGACGCTGGCCGCACTAGCCCGTTTCGGAACACGCGCGGATCCGGGTTCCAGCCAGCGCGCGCGGCAACACGGGCAGACTTTGACCGACGTGCTACGAGCCCGCGCCACAAACGAGGAGCGGAAGATGTCGCGCGGACTTAAGCAGGCTCGGATTCTGCGACTGGTATCGCTATGTGGGTTGTGGGCCTGCGTGAGCAGCAAGTCGCCCGCGGGTGATGGAGACGCCGGCACCACGGCCGACGCGAGTGACGCCTCGCCCGCGGGTGATGGCGGCCTGACCGACGCCGCAAACGACGCCGGCACCACGGCCGATGCGAGTGACGGCTCGCCCGCGGGTGATGGCGGCCTGACCGACGCCGCAAACGACGCCGGCACCGCGGCCGATGCGAGCGACGCCTCCGGCGCCTCTC
The DNA here is from genome assembly GCA_963787925.1 of uncultured delta proteobacterium. Lineage (GTDB taxonomy): Bacteria > Myxococcota_A > Polyangia > Polyangiales > Polyangiaceae > Palsa-1150. The sequence goes on along the minus strand of CAWBEN010000004.1, from coordinate 77,183 downwards.
CCACGGTTGTCGCGACCTTGGGCGGCTTCCCCGAGTCGCTGGCGCTGGACGGCAACGTCCTTTACGCCACCATCCGGGAATCGGGCGCCGGCCACGACGGCATGATCCAGAGCGTCCCCAAGACCGCGTCGTCGGCCTCCGTCGATGCGGGAATCGTCACCACGCTCGCGTCGGGGTTGACCGCGGCGCGTGCCATCGCCGTCCACAGCGGCGCGATTTGTGGGCCGACACGGAGCTGGCCTTTCCGGGTAATCCCAGCGTGATGACCGTCCCGCTAGCCGGTGGAACGCCGGCCGAGGTCTTCTCGAACGTCACGACCTATACCCGTCTGGTGATCGTGGGCGACGCGCTCTACACGGTCAGCGGCAACCTGGAGGCGATCTCTTCGCTGCTGCTCACCGGCGACGCGGGCGCGGGAACCACCGTCTTCGGGGGTAACCCGCCCGACGCCGTCTACGCGCCCGACAGCGACGGCACGGCCATCTACTTCCTGTCGAACGGCGCCACCAACCAGGATCTCTACACCGTGCCGATTGGCGGCACGGGCACCGCCACCGCCCTGGCCCACAACGTCGCTAGCGGAAGCGTTGCCACCAACTACCTCGTCGACGATACGACCACGCTCTACTGGTCGGATTCGGGTAGCGGCGGCGTCTACTCCCTCGCCAAGACGGGCGGCACACCCAAGATGTTGGCGACCTTCAACAACGGCAGCGGCGCCGTCCAGATCGCCCTCGACGGCACGAACATCTATGCGCTCCTCAACGCCTCGCTGGTTCGGTTCCCCAAGGCGGGTGGCGCCACGCCGGTGGTCCTCGCATCGGTGTCGGGCGGCGGCAACAATTCGTACCTCGCCTCCTCACTGGGGAACGCGAACGCGCTGGTGGTCGACGACACCTTCGTCTACTGGCTCTATATCGGGCACCAGCAGATTCTGAAGCTCGCGAAGTAGCACCGGCGTCGCCCGAGCTCCTCGATTCGCAAGCCGAGTAGGCCTTGGACAGAATGTTCGGCGGGTCGTCGGCCGCCGCAGCGCGTGACACCGGACACAAGGCGAGGCCGCAGGTCGCGACGCCTCCGAAAACGAGCCCGGTGAAGGCGCCGCCAGGGTCGTTGGCCTTTCGCGACGGCAGGAACAGCGGAGCGCGTCACACGACGATGCCCAACGGCAACGACGACGATCTCACGCCAATCGACGGAATCGTCGACCGGTCGTGTGGTGCTGACGGTTGGCCGGACGGAGGGGGGCCGCTGGAGGATGAGCTTCGAACCGCGACGGAGATCGCGCGCGGCGGCGCCGGCTGCGGGGTTCTGGCGGACGGGCGCATCTATTGCGGAGAAGCCGGAGACGCGTCCGGGGATCCTGGCGAAAGCCATGTAGAGAGGTCGGTCACGCGCCGGCAATGAAGGCGTCGAGCTTTTCGGACGCCGCCTTGCGAATCCCCCGCTTCACGAGCGACGACCACCCGAGCAGCCGCCCCTTGGGCCCCAGCGCCATCGCCGCCCAGCGCCAGAGATTGTACTTGTCCTCGTGGCGGATGATCTTCCCGTCCTCGAACGCAAAGGACGCGTCGGCCACGTTGTGCACGACGCGGCCCGTCGCGGAAAATGGATAGGTCGCCTCCCAGCGGGCGCTCCCTCGTTCGTCGTCCGCTCGGACGTCGCCGAAAGTGGCGTCGAGCGAGGCGGCGCGCCCCAAAAGCATGCGCCACATCGCGCGCGCTCGATCGCCGCGAAGGAGCGGGAAGATGGGATTGGAGAACGTGACGTCCCTGTGGTAGCAGCCGGCCATCCCGTCGGGATCGCGTCGCCGGAACGAGGTGTAGAACCGCTCGACGAGCAGCGCGTGTGGATGCATGGGGGTCGACGTCATTTTCGCGCCTCCGCGGCCAGGAGCTCTTACTCTTCCGCGACGGGCAAGGGGAAAGCGAGTGGCGTTCTCGCCCGTCGTCGGAAATGGCTTCCAGTTCGTCGCCAAAAAGGACGGGAGGCTCCAAAGACGCCGCCCGCATTCTCATGCGATGGCGCCCGCCCCACGGGCCGGGGCGATTTTAAGCCATCCACGAGCGCTGTCCTGTTGATGATTGCATAGGGAACGGGTCAGTGACTGGCGGCGCTATTCCGCCTCGTCGCGACTCGCAATGGTCGGACAAGCACGTTCGTCGTCTACCAGTCCGGCCGTTCACCGTGCCTCAGGGTCAGGCTGTAGGCTGTTGCACCTTCGAAGCGCGCACCGTCGAGGCGAGCGCCAACGAATGACGTGGCATCGAGCGCAGCGCCCGAAAAGTCTGCATCGCGGAGATCGCACTCGCGGAAGTCGCAGGTCTTCACGTTTGCGTTGCAGAACTTTGCTCCGCGAAGACTTGAGGAGGTGAAGATCGCCAGGACGAAGGCGTTGGACAGATCAATGCCGTCGAGGGTCAGTCCGCTAAGATCTCCATTCGGGTCGTCATCCAGCTCGGATCCTGAGAAGCTGCGCTCACCGCGTTGATAGCGGTCGATGAGCTCTCGGAGGGTCTTCGGCGGCATGAGCCCAGCATACTCGCTGGGCGCACGAGCTCAGCGCTTGAGAGCGCGAGTCGCAACGGGGATCGGCAGCGCATCTGGGTCACCGATGCAGAGTTCGGGATGGGCCGTGAGCATGCGGTCGGGGCAGGAGCTCCCGGAGCTTGGCTTGTGGCCATCCGCGGACGATGCAGTGCACGACCTTGCGCAGGCAAGCGCGTGGGTTTACGCCATGCGCGATACAGGTGGCGACGATCGACAGGATGTCGGCGGTGCGCTTGCCACCTTCGTCGAGCCATGTGAACAACCAGTTGCGGCGCCCGAGGACAAGCCTCCTCAACTCTCTTTCGCGTCGGTTGTTGGTGGACTCGATGTTGCCGTCGTTGAGAAAGAGCAGCAGGCGGTTCCATTGTCGGTCGAGATACCCGAGGGCCCTGCCGAGCGATGTCTTGGGGGGGTGTGACGGCGCTCTGCCGATCGAGCCACTCATGAAGATCATCGAGGACAGGGCGACTCTCACCTCGGAAACGGCAACCCCGTGCATCGGGAAACGCATCAGCTCCCTATCGCGACGCGCATGGCTTGCCACCTTGTGCCGTACCGCGGCTCCGCCGTCATGGAAAAGGGCGCTTCTGCGCGAGGTTTCGTCGGCCGCAAGCGAACGGCACGCACCGCGCATTCGCTCCGGGCCCGTGGTCACCCTCCGGCTGTTCGTCTGCTCCGCATTCATGAGTCCGCGCTGCCCCCCCCTTGCACTCGCAGCCGCTCTCTTGACGGGATGCGGGGGTGCAGGTTCTGGGGTGCACGACTCGTTTTTTCGCGCCGACGGGGGCGGAGTCGGTGACGCCACTGCGGAGCTCGATGGCGCAGGAGACGGTGGAGGGTGCGCCGCCGGGGAGCAGCTGTGCACTTCGTGCACGGGCGGCCCGGCGTTCTGCGCGGCCGCGTGCCCAGGGTACGCTTGCTTCGTGGATTCTTCGGTGCCGCTGCGCGACGCGAGCTCCGACGTCTCCGGCGACGAGGCCACTCGTCCGTCGAGCGATGCGCAAGTCGACGCGCCGGCCGACGGGCAAGGCGTCGTGTCGACCGATGCAGCGATTGATGCTCCCTACGCGGTGTGCTTCGGCTCCGGCGGGACGAGGAGCACGTCGCTCAAAGCCTGCCTGACGAGCGGCGATTGCACGTATTTTCGGCACACGATCAACTGCTGCGGCTCGGTCGAGCTCATGGGCATCGCCAAGGTCAAGGCGGCGCAGGCGGCGTCGTGCGAGGCGTCGTGGGATTCGCACTTCCCTCCGTGCGGCTGTTTCTCGAGCTCGGTCGTCACCGAGGACGGCAAGAGCGACGCCGACGGGGCGGCGCCCCTGGTCCAGTGCGTACCCATCGATTCGGGGTCGTTCTGCCAGACGTACCTTTAGGGCTCTCCACGTCGCGGCGCGAACGCCGGCTCCAACTAGACCTCGCGGGACGCGCAAGGGGAAAGCGGGTGGCGTTCTCGGACGTCGTCGGAAATGGCTTCCAGCTCGTCGCCAAAAAAGACCGGAAGGCCCAAAGACGCCGCCCGCAATCTCATGCGATTGCGCCCAGGAGGGCGTCCGGCTCGACCGACGTCTCACGCATTGGGTCGTCGGCTGCGCGGTCGCGGGCTTCTTCACCCGTCGTCGCGCGTCGTCGTCGAGCTCGCCTTCGAGCCATGCCGCGAGCTCCCAAGACAGCTGCGCCTGACGCGCCTCGTCGCGCGGCAGTCGGGCTCGCGAATGTGTGCCGCATCGTGCCGGGCGTTGACACGCAAGTCCTAGCGAATGGGAGCGTTCCGCATTCGCTCAGAGTCCAATGATCAGAGAATGCGAGCGGGCTCGCAGCGAATGCGAAATAACTCATGGCGAACACCAGCCCCCTCACGGCGAATGCGAGATGGCTCGCTGAGAATGCGCCGATAGCTGGTAGTCGCCGGATTTGAAATCGTGACGCGGCGAAAGCCCGCTGACGGCCCGCCGGCTGTTCATCGCCGCTCTGGCGCACCGGGCTTCGTGCATGCTTTGTCCGACGATGGGAGCGGCGGCCCGGTCGTCTCGCTACCCCGCCGCCGGGATCAAGTCCTGAAAGCCCTTGACCATCTGGGCGCCGAGATGGACCAGAAACCACAGGGCGACGCCCACTACGATCGCGATGGTCAGCGGGTAGGCCCACGCCATTCGCTTTGCACGCGGCGTCGGCTGGCCGCACTTCGGGCAAGCTTGCGCCTCATCGGACACGTCCCCACCGCACGCCCCGCATTTGACCAGACGCATCGAGGTCGAGCGTAGCAGCTACCGTTCGAGCGTTACGCGCGGCATGTCGATCGCCCCAGTGTCCGCCCCCTCGGCCCTCTCGGTGCTCACGGAGCTGCCGCTGAGCTCGAACACCCGACCGCGCTCGCCAAACGACCTCGCCGCTGAAGCGCTCGTCCACCTCGACGGCATCGACGAAACGAGCCGGCACGGGACCGTCCCCGCGCTACTCGAAGTCAGCCGCCTCGGGCGATAGGGAGCCAAGCGGCGGGCCGTTGAAGCAAGCGAATGGGCCAACCCCGCCATCCGGTGAGGGCTCGTGGACGGGGTAGCAGCCAGCCGGACACGTCTCGGGCGTAGTGAAGCAAAGGCAGCCCGCCTGGCAGTAGCCCTTCCGAACGCTGCCCGCGTCGATGCATGCCGTTCCTGCGTCGTTCGGCGCTTGTCCGCTCGGGCAGGGCATGGTCCCCGCCACGCAGCCTGCACCCGCGCAGTTCTCGCCGCCGCCGGAGCATCCTGCGAGCACGGCGATCCATGCGACCGCCCAAGTCTTAGTCACCATTTCGACGGTTTTGCACCCCAGGACATGAAAGTAGCAGGGCGCCGTGCGCGTTCATGCGCAGAGGTCGCGGGGCGGCCTGAACGCTGGCTGGCAGTCGTCGGCGCGCTGTCGGTCGGCAGGATCATCTGCTTCTTTCTCCGGGCGCAAGCCCTGCCTCCGGTCAGAAGGTGACACCGATCTGGCCGTGAGCCGTCAACGCGGTGTCCTGCCCCGTGGGCACGAGGAGCAGGCCGGCGTCGGCCCCGACGAAGAGCACTCCGAGGGAAACGAGCCAGACGACGCCCGGCTCGAGATAGAAATAGTTCGAGGTGGCGCCGGGGGCGGGAGGGGGGTTGCCATACGCGCTCGACAAACGAAAATTGCCCAAACCAAGCTGGGGCCGAATCGTCACACGGGAGAATTTCGAAGTTGTACCCGGCTTCGAACCCGTAGAGCAGCGCGCTCCGCGACTGATTGACGGTCTGGCCCGGCGGCACGGAGCAGGTTCCGCACGGAGCCGTCGCGCCCAAATAGTCGATGACATCGATCCCGGCGTAGAGACCCAGAATGGATACGCCCCCGCGCCCTCCGAGGCCAAAGCCGAGAGAACCGGGATTTCCCACCGCGACGCCAGCCTTTGCGCCGATCTCGATGTCCACCGGTCCGAGGGCGTCGGCCTTCGAAGGAAACGCGAGGATGGCGACGGTGAGGCCCGACGTAGCGAGAAGAAACGAGAGACGCGCCATATCGCGATGCTATCGCACGGCGCTGGCGACGGGCGGCTCACCCCGATCCTTCGCCACCCTCCGGCCAGGGAGGGCCAACTACCCGGCGCTCGCGGCTCGACCAGACCAGGCGTATCCCACGGCTCAACCTCGACGGCATCGACGAACCGAGCCGGGACGCCATAGAGGTGTTCGACCGCGCGTTCACCGCAAAGCCGCCTCTTCTCGCCGCGAAGGTCTTCGCCATCGCGGATTGGCCCCTTTCGTCGACGTCGAAGGCCCGCGTCTCGACTGCGAAGCGCCCCGCTCCGAGTGGCGGCCTCTCGCTGCAACGGCGACGTGACTTGCAGCGAAAGAGGACCATTTTCATCGCGTCCGCGGGTGACCGCGATTTTTTTTGTAACCGTTTGCCTCCGTCGAACGGTCTACAGGACGAGAGCGCGGCGACACGGAGCACGCGGCGCCGTCGAGCCGCGCTCCGTCCCCCCACACCCTCACCCCACCAGACGGAGAAGAAGATCATGAGCACGACGACCGCCAATCCCAACAAGCCCACGGCCAAGGATTCGACGCGAAGGCCATCCAGGGTACCGACCACCATCTTTCGAGCGTCACGACGCTGACTCTCCTCGGTGTCGCCCATACCCCGGCCAGCCTCAAGGCCGTCTTCCAGGCCGACATCGACGCGACCAACGCGGTCGAGGCCGCGCGCACGCAGTGGAGGCAACAAGTCGCCACCCGAAAGGCGACGCGCGACGACACGCGCGCCGTTCGAAAAGCGCTCAAGAGCTATCTGCTCGGCACCTTCGGGGCGGCCGCCGTCGGCATCCTCGAAGACTTTGGCTTCAGCCCGCCGAAGTCCACCGGGACGAGGACCGTCGCGGCGAAGTCCCAGGCCGTGGTCAAGGCAGCCGCGACACGCGCGGCTCGCCACACGATGGGCACGACCCAAAAAAAGAGCGTGAAGGGCGCCGTCATCGGCATCACCGTCACGCCCGTCACAGCCGGCCCGCCCGTATCGCCTGCCTCGCCCGACGCGAGCGGTCCCGCGACCCATCCGACGACCGCGGGCGCGCCGGCCGCCGCGACGCCACCGCGCAACACCTAGCGAGCCGGCGGACGGTCGTCGGACGCAAGTGAGCTCGGGTGAGGGGGAACGCCGCGCTGCGACACACGCTCGCGGCGGGCGTTACCCCCTTCCCGAGACGCGCGCTCTCGGTGCGAGTCGGGCTCGCGCTCGCGCGTTCTCGCTGCACGCCAGGTTTCCGTCAGGACGCCACGCAGCGGCACGCGAGACGTCGAATTGGGCCGCGTAGACGCTCTCTTCGCGAGCACGCGCCGCGCGAGTGGGCTAGATTCTTGCGGGTGCGCAATTCGTCATTGGCTAACTTGGCAATCCGTTCAACGGACTTTGCCATCGGGTCGGCCCTTCTGCTCGCGTCGCTCTCCGGCTGCGGCTCGTCGGGCGACGGAGCCCCTGCGCAGTCAGCCCCCGACGCGTTCTCGCCGGCCTCTGCCGACGCCGGCCCTTCCGGCAACAACGGAGGCGAGGTGGGTGTGGCCAGAGACGCCGCGGGCGGAGGCGCCCAGGCGGACGAGGGCCCCGGCGAGGCCACGGCGCCGGCGTTGCGCGACGGCTCGACGAGCCTTCGAGACGCATCGGTCTCGTCCGGCATCGACGCCGCGATAGCCCTCGGCGACGGCGGCGCGCGCCCCTTCAAAGGCGTGGCCAACGCCGCTTGCGCCGATCTCACGACGCTGGGGGCGAGCTGGTACTACAACTGGACGTTGAGCCGCGGCAACTGCGCGACGTCGCGCTTCGTGCCGATGGTCTGGGGTCACACGGGGAACGAACAGACGGCGGCGGGCATCGCGAACGAGATCAAAGGCGTCATCGCCGCGGGCTACGACACGGTGCTCGGCTTCAATGAGCCAGACAACGCCACGCAATCGAAAATACCGGTGGCGACCGCTATCTCGCTTTGGCCCACGTTCAACAACCCTTCCCTGCGCGTCGGCAGCCCTGCCACGCAGGCCAACACGGCGGGCGTCGCGTGGTTTACGAGCTTCATGAGCCAGGTCAACGCCGACACGACCGGCGCTCTCCGGGTCGACTTCATTGCGGCGCATTGGTACGGCTGGAACGCCGGCTCGTGCGATGCCAACGCGGTCAGCCTCGAGGCGTACATCAAACAGATCGAGGCCATTCCCGGTAACCGCCCCATCTGGCTCACCGAGTGGGGCTGCCTGAATCTCAGCAATCCGACGGCCGCGACGGTCCAGGCCTTTTACACGGGCGCGCTGGCCATGTTCGCGAGGCATCCTCGCATCGAGCGGTATGCCTGGTACCCGTGGACTACGAACAACGAGCTCGTCGCAGCTGGCGCGCTCACCAACCTCGGGAGCGCGTTCGCGGCCGCACCCGCCGTCCGATGACGGCGCCTCCCGGCCAACCTCGCCCGCCCCGCCCGTGCCGGAAAGACCAGCCGGCGCCCGCCGGGCCGGTGACGTCCTAGGCCGACGACTTTCGTTTGCGTCGCTCGGCCTCGGGCACGGGCCGTCCGGCGTCGGCCAGCCCCGGCCCGCGCGCGGCGACGCCGGCCGGCTGCGCAGCGGATTTGGCCAACGGCCGCGCCGCGGCAATCCCCTCGCCGACCACGCCCAAGCCTCGACAGCGCGGGCACACATAGCCTTCGACGTCCCACGCGGAGCCCGCACGACCGAACGGACCTCCGCCGGCTCCGCCGCAGGCAGGACATTCCCGAGCGTCGCTCATCGGCCTAAGCGTAACCGAAGGCTGCGCGCGTGTCCGCTCTTCGGCGGTCGGCCGAGAAAGACCGGCCTCGTCACGGGCACGTCGGAGCGAGCTGAGCCTGGAGGGCCGTGACGTTGGCCTGGTAGTTCGAAGGGGCGCCCGTCACGTTCGCGGCGATGACCCCTTCGGCAATGCGCGCGTTGATCGTCGCCGCGGGCTGGTTCGACCAGGTGTCGCTCGCCTGCGAGAGACCGGCGCTCTCGTCCACCAAGATCTTGCGGCCGGTCATGTCGCGCAGATAGGCGTACGTCGCCGTCGCGGCGTTGTAGGTGGTGCTCGTCTCTTTGGCGTCGAAGAAGCCGTTGTTGTTGCCGACGCCGGTCGTCCAGACGAGGTCGTAGTTGGCGGCGTCCATGGCCGCCCAATAGCGGTTCGTGACGTCGTTCGAGCTCCACGTCGAGTGGTCGATGGCGACGATGGCCTTCGGCATGCTCGTTTTGATCGCCGTCGTGATGTCCGCGGCGAGCTGGCCGAGCTCGGCGTAAGTGAGCGGGCTCGATTGGCTGCTCGCCGAGTACTGGACGAAATCGCCCTCGAGCAACCAAACGAGCGGCTTGTTGGGCCACGCCTTGGCCGTCTGCTGGGCATACCAGGCATACATTTGCACGACCTTGCTGCGGTTCGCTTTGATGAGCGCGCCGCCACCGGTCGTGAGGTTCGGCCCGTTCGGCGTCTGGTTGCCGTCCGCGAGGCCGTTCGCGTGGCCGTAAAACCCGATGAAGTAGGCATAAAAAGCGGGAATCACGTTCGTGCTGGCGAGCTGACCGGAGAGCCAGCCGCAAGCGCTGCACGACGTGATGCTCCCGTCGGCCTTGACCTCGGAACCGACCCAGTACGACAAAAACTGAAGGTACGCGTTCGCCGTCACCGACCCCGAGTTGTCCCTCCCCCACCCGAACTTGCAGCCAAAAGGGTTGGGCGCGGCGATCACGGGGCCGCGGCCGTCGGCCCCGCCTGCGTCCAGCGTACGTGGAGGCGGTTGCGCGGAGGCCTCACCGGCCACGGCGTCGGGGAGCGAGCCCCCGTCGTCTCCGCCAGGAGACGGGTTGGTCGTCGCGCCCTCGTCGGGAGCGAGCGTCGTTCCGTCGGTCTGTGAGCCGCCGCTCGACGCGCCGTCGCCTTGCGGGCGTTGCGCGGCGTCCGCAGCGAAGGGCGACCCCGCGTCGGCCGGCGAGGCGTCCGGGTTGCTGCTGCAGCCGGCGATCAGAGTCGCCAGGGCCACCAACCAGGCGCCGCGCGTTTTGGGGCTCACGACGGCGAGGGTCGACTTCCGTGCGCCTGAATCAAACATTTCCAGCCTTTCGAGAAACGCATTTCGCGGACGGGTCAGTTCGCGTCCCCGTCGTGTGACGCCGCGTGCATGGGCGCAGTCACCCCGGCCCGCCTTTTCGGCTCACCCCGGAGCGCCTGATCATGGGGAAAGAAAGTTGCGGCTCTACGCAAATCGCCAAGCGAAGGTTTGCAAAATGCTGAGAGCCGACGCGGGCGCCAGAAGACACCTCCAGAAGAGCGCCAGAAGAACAACCGGCGGGCAGCTACGGAGGATGACGGCACATCGCGTGCTTCGGAGCCGCCCGACGTGCCTGTGGACCCAATCCGACTCGGCTTTTCGTTGGACCGCGCTGCCGCGGACGGCGAGTCCGGCACCGTTCACGTGCGCGGGCGGCTCGCCTTCGTCGAGGCCGCCGAGCTCTGGAGCCGAGCGCAGGAGCTTCTCGTCTCCATTTCGACGCCGCGCGTCGACTTCGATCTGTCGAAAGTCGACGCCGTCGACGGCGGAGCCATGGCGCTCCTCGTCCATCTGCGCAATCGCTTGCGCCACCGGGGCGTCGCGTCGGAGTTCGTAGGGGCCAGCCAGCGCGTCCAGGAGATCGTTCATCTCTACGAGGGCGACCTGCACCTCGGCCCGCGAAAGAAGCGAAAAGCCGAGCGCGCCTTCGCTCAAATAGGACGCGTGACGATCAACGTCCTCGTCGAGACCCAGCTCGTGCTCGCGTTCTTCGGGCAGATGGTCCTCGCCGTCGTGGCGACCGTGCGCGACCCGAGGACCGGAAACTGGAAGGACGTCTGGCCGACGATGGAGCGCGTGGGCGCCGACGCCGTGCCGATCGTGCTGCTCATCAATTTTCTGGTCGGCTTCGTCATGGCTTTCCAGGGTGCCGTTCAGCTGAAGCAGTTCGGCGCCAACATCTTCGTCGCCGATCTCGTCGGGCTCTCCGTGACGCGCGAGCTCGGGCCCCTCATGACGGCCATCATCCTGTGTGGTCGGTCAGGCGCGGCGTTCGCCGCCGAGCTCGGATCGATGAAGGTGTCCGAAGAGGTGGACGCGCTGCAGACGATGGGGTTCGGGCCGATGCGTTATCTCGTCCTGCCGCGCGCGCTCGCTCTTCTTCTCGCGATTCCGGTTCTGGCGCTCCTGGCCGACTTCGTCGGCATCTTGGGCGGAATGGTCGTCGGCCTGATGAGCCTCGACCTGACGGTCGTCGGCTACCTGCTGGAGACCAAGAGGGCCCTCCGAGTCTGGGACGTGTACTCCGGGATCATCAAGAGCGGCGTCTTCGGCGTAGCCATCGCCTTGATCTCGTGCCAGCAGGGCCTCGCCACCACCGGCGGCGCCGAGGGCGTCGGGCGCCGCACGACGTCGTCGGTCGTCACGACGTTCTTCGTCCTCGTGGTCCTCGACGCGGGCTTCACCGTCCTCTTTCACGCCTTTCACTTATGAGCGCGAGCCCCGAGCCGATGATCCGCGTCGACGATCTCACGATCGGCTGGGACGACGTCGTTCTCCAAAAGAACGCGTCGTTCGACGTCGCGCGAGGCGATGTCTTTGCCATCCTCGGCGTCAGCGGCTGCGGAAAGTCGACGCTGATGCGGTACCTCGTGGGCCTCGAGACGCCGCTTCGGGGGACCGTCGCCATCGCGGGCGAGGCCGGCCAGCATTTCGAAGTCGGGCGGCCTCCGTTCGGGGTGATGTTCCAGTCCGGGGCGTTGTTCGGCTCGATGACCGTCGGAGAGAACGTCGGTCTACCGCTCAGCACGTGGACCGACCTCGAGCCCGAGGCCGTAGCCGCCATCGTCAGCGCGAAGCTCTGCCTCGTGGGGCTGCGAGGCGTCGAGGACAAGCTTCCGTCGGAGCTCTCGGGGGGGATGAAGAAGCGCGCGGCCATTGCGCGGGCGATGGCCCTCGAGCCGAATCTCATCTTCCTCGACGAGCCGTCGGCCGGGCTCGATCCGGTGAGCGCCGTGGCGCTCGACGAGCTCATTCTCGTTCTCAACCGGAGCCTCGGGCTGACGGTCGTCGTGGTCACGCACGAGCTGCCGAGCATCTTCAAGATCGTCTCGCGGTGCATCATGCTCGACAAGGCGAGCCAGAGCATCATCGCCTCGGGCGCCCCCACCGAGCTCAGGGACTCGTGCGCCGATCCGCGCGTTCGACGGTTCTTTCACCGCACCGCCGAGCAAGCCTGACATGGCCGCTCCCACGAACCACTGGAAGCTCGGCCTCTTCGTCGTGGTGGGGCTCGTCGTCGCGATCGGCAGCGTCGTCGCGCTCGGAGCCCGGAGCCTTCAGAAGCAGACCGTCAGCTACCAGTCGTTCTTCGACGAGTCGGTGCAGGGGCTCGACGTCGGGTCGCCCGTCAAGTTCCGAGGCGTCACGGTCGGCAGCGTCTCGGTCATCGACATCGCTCCGGATCATCGCCACGTGGCGGTGACCTGCCAGCTCGAGGTCACCGAGCTGAACGACCTCGGTCTTGCGGCGGCCCGGGGCGCCAAGGCGCGGATCGCGGTGCCCCCGGACCTGCGTGTCCAGCTCGGCTCTTCCGGGCTCACGGGCGTGAAGTTCATTTCGATCGATTTTTTCCCCATCGAGGACAACCCCATCCTGCCGCTCCCGTTCGCGGTCCCGGAGAACTTCATCCCTTCGGCCCGATCGACCATGAAGAACCTCGAAGACTCGGTCGTTCACGCGGTCGACCGCTTCCCGGAGCTCGCGGACCAGATCGTGCAGCTCCTCGGGAAGATCAGCCATTTGCTCGAGGACGTGACGGACGAGCACATTCCGCTCAAAGCGAGCGCCACTCTCGGCAAGGTCAACGACCTGCTCGCCAGCGTTCAGGCGGCGCTCCAGCGCGCCGACGTGGAGAAGCTGTCCCACGACGCCCAAGCGACGATGGCGAACCTGAACGGCGCGGTGACACGAATGAACGGCCTCATCGAACGATTGCAAAGTGAAAAAGGGATGATTGCGAGCGTCGAGCGCGCGTCGAGCGCGGTCGGTGATGTCGCCCACGGCGCGACCGGGCTTGGCGAGCACCTCGAAGAGACGATGCGCGACGTCCAAGAGGCGGCGGCGGCGGTCCAGAGGCTCGGCGACGCGCTCGATAGAGACTCCGACATGCTGCTCAAAGGCCGGACGAGGTCGGCGCGATGACGCGAGCGAAAATCTGTTGTGTCGCGGCCGTCTGGCTTCAGCTCGGCTGCGCGCTGACCTCGAAGAGCGACCCGCTCGTGGCGCGCTACTTCAGCCCGGAGAGCGCGGCGACGCCCGTCGACCCGGTCCCGCTTCGGGGCCACGAATTGAGGTTGGGACGGGTGAACTCGGCGGCTTACATCAAGGACAAGATCGTCTTCCGCGACTCGGCTTACGAGGTGGGGTACTACGAAGAACGGCGCTGGACCGAAAAGCCGGAGACTTACGTTCGCCGCGCCCTCGGTCGAGCGTTGTTCGACCGGCGCGGCATTCAGCAGATCATGTACGGCTCCGGCACGACGCTCGACGTCGACGTCATCGCCTTCGAAGAGGTCCGCGCGCCCGCGCACGTCGGTCGAGTCCAGCTGGCGTACGCGCTCTATGACGACCGGGTCGTCCGGCTCTCGCGGTCGATCACCGTGGAGCGACCGATCGCGTTCGCGGCGGGCGACGCGGCGGCCGACGCGATCGTCCAGGCGCTCTCTCTGGCGCTCGCGGACTGCGTCGACCTCGTCGCAGAAAAGACCGCCTCCGAGCTCGGCTCGAGCGCGCCGCCGCCAGCGCGGGACGCCACGGCGGCGACGGGCGCGAGAGCAAGTGAGCCTCCGCGTCTGCCGTGACGTTCCCCCCAAGGCGCCATAGCGCGCGGCACCGCGCGCCGTTCGACTGGGATCAGCGCCCTGGCTGCACCACGATTTCGACGCGCCGGTTGTTCGCCCTGCCCTCGGGCGACGCGTTGTCGGCGATGGGCCGCGTGAGGCCGAAGCCCTGCGCCGTCACGCGGTCGGCGGCCATGCCCCGAGAAACCAGATAGTCACGCACCGCCTGCGCGCGCCGCTGCGAGAGATCCTGATTGTAAGACGCATTGCCCTGCGAGTCCGTGTGACCTTCGACGGTGATCTTGGCTTCGGCGTCCTGCTTGGTGAGCGCCGAGCCTACGTCGTTCAGCTTCGCCTGCGCGCTCGGAAGGAGGTCGGAGTGATTCGACGCGAAGAGAACGCTCCCTGAAAGCGTGATCACCATTCCGCGGGCCTCTTGCTTCACCGACGCGAACGCCGCGAGGTCGGCAGCTGCTTGCGCCGCGCGCTTGTCCGCCTCGGCCCGGCGCTCGCGCTCCGACTGAAGCTGCTGGTCTTGGGTCTGCAGCGCTTGCCCCTGGAGAGCGAGCTGAAGGTTCGCGCGGCCGAGCTGCGCCGACGTCGCTTGGACCTGTGCGGTCTCCGCCGCGTGCATTTCGCCCACGGTCTGCGCCTTCTGCTGCGCCGCCAGCATCGACGCTCCGCGAGCCTCGGCGATCTGGGCCCGGCGATCGGCGACATACGCCAAATCGATGGTCTCGGGGGTGGATCCGTTCTTTGCAAACGATTGCTCGGCCGCGGCCAGGGACTCGTTGGCGGCGTGCAGATCGGCGGGATCCAGCGTGGCCGCGACGCCTTGGCTCGCCCGGCCGTACGTGGCCCGCGCGGTCACGAGGTCCTGAGGAGGAATCGCCGGCGCGCACGCGACTGCGCTCCCGAGCGCGAGGATGACACCGGTATTTCGGAGCGTTCTCATGGCCGTGCACCTTGGGTCGTGTTCGTGTTCGCGTTCGTGGTCGTGTTCGTGGTTCGTTGCGCGTTCGAGTCCGTCGCGGCCTTTTGGGCGTCCACCTTGGCTCCCTCTTCGCGCGTCAAGGCGATGGCGAGCTCGGCGTCGGATCTCGCTCGGGAGAGCAGCCGGTCGGCCCGCTCGTTGTCGCCGTCTTGAATGGCGGTGTTCGCGGCGACGATCTGCTCGTGGGCGAGCTGGAGATGGAGCTGCGCCTTCGGCTGGTTCGCCGCTCCGAGCTCGGTAGCGCTGCGTTCGGCGGACTGTGCGTCCGCAAGGTGCTGCGCCGGGGCCGGGTAGCTTCCCCCACATCCGAACCCGAGCGCAGACGTCGAGATCAACAACAGCATCGACCTGTTCATGTTGACGGCCTTCCTTCCAAGTGATCGCTCCTCTAGGAGTGAAGTCGCCACGCCAATGCCTCCGCGAGTGCTTCCACGCGGGCCGCATACGTTGGCCCTGGCTGGCTGTCCTACACCATCGAGGGCGATCGGACGCCGACGGGTGCAAGGACGAGACCGCACGGCCTTCGCGCCATGCGATCGGCTTTTTTCGGTATTCCGACGGGGCCGGCACACGTCGCTTTCTGGCATTTCGCGGACGCGTGCTGGCTATTTGCCGCGAGGCAGCTTCGCGCGAAGGGCGGCCGGGTTCGTGCACCGCGCGATGACTCGCCGAAGCGCGGAGCGCATGGTTGCCCGGTCGTGGGTTGTCGCGGCGTAACCCCTGGGCGAGGTTCGGGCGATGAAGCTCGCCTTCACGATCTTCCTTGTGGTCCACGGCCTCCTCCACTCGATGGGCTTTCTCAAAGCGTTCGGCCTGGCGCCGCTGCCCCAGCTCGCGTTGCCCATCTCGCGCCCGCTGGGAATGCTTTGGCTGGTCGCGGGGCTGGCCATGGTGGGCACCGCGGTGACGCTGTACGCGTGGCCGCGCGGCTGGTGGATGGTGGGCGCAGCGGCGCTCCTGGCGTCGCAGGCCGCGATCGTTCCCTCGTGGGCGGACGCGAAATTCGGCACGGCGGCCAACGCGCTCGTGCTGCTCGGCGTCGGGTGGGGCTTTCTCTCGGCCGGGCCGCTCAGCCTGCGCGCGACGTTCGAGCGCGAGGTGACGCGCGGTCTCGCGCGGTCGGGGCCACAGGCGCTGGTGAGCGAGCCGGACATCGCGCCACTGCCCTCCCCCGTGCAGCGCTACCTGCGCTACGTCGGCGTCGTCGGACGCCCCCGCGTACGGGACTTTCGCGTGCGCTTCACGGGGCGGATTCGTAGCGGCCCGAGCGCGCCGTGGATGGCCCTCCGCGCCGAGCAATACAGCTTCACCGACCGGCCCACGCGGCTCTTCTTCATGCAGGCGCGCACGTTCGGCCTGCCGGTCGAGGCGCTCCACGCCTACGTGGACGAGCAAGCCTCGATGCGGGTCGAGCTCGTGTCGCTGGTGCGCATCGTGAACGCCCGAGGTCCGGAGTTCACCGCGGCCGAAACGGTCACGCTCTTCAACGACATGTGCGTGATGGCGCCCGCGACGTTGATCGACCCCGCCGTCCGCTGGGAGCCGGTGGATGCGACGCAAACGCGCGCGGCGTTCACCGCCTCGGGTCACACGATCACGGCAACGCTGATCTTCGACGGCGAGGGCCGCCTCGTAGACTTCTTCTCGGACGACCGGCCGTCTCTGGACGGCAATGGCGTGACGTTCTCGCGCCAGCGCTGGTCCACGCGGCTCAGCGGCTATCGCGCGTTCGGGCCGTACCGCCTCGCGTCGCGCGGCGAGACCCGCTACCAAGCCCCGCAGGGCGAGTACGCCTATGGCGAGCTCGCGATGGAGAACATCGACTACAACGTGCGCGCGCGCGACTGACTGGCAGTCCCGGCGGGCGCTCCTCGCTCAGTCCCGCTCAGTCTTGCGCAGCGCTCCGCGGCGAGGCGGCCGTCTCGGCGCCGTTCTCCGCGCGCTGCCATCGATAGAGCGTGGACAAATCGATGCCCAAAATTTCGGCGCAACGCTGCTTGTCCCCGCCCGTCTCACCAAGCACCCACTGCGCGTACGCATGGCTGAGGCGCCGCAGCGTCCACGGAGTCTCGTGGCTCGCCGGTAGCCACGAAAGCGCCCGCGCCTCCGGGCGCGGAAGCGCCGAGAGGTGCTCCGGGCGAATGGTGTCGTCGGCCGCGAACACGACGGCCCGCTCGACCGCGCTCGCGAGCTCGCGAATGTTGCCCGGCCATGGTGCGTCCGCGAGCACTCGAAGGGCTTCGTCGCTGATCGACTCGACTCGCGAGCGCGACGCGCGCTGACGCGCTTGCGCGAGAAAGTGGGCTGCCAGCGCCGGGATGTCCTCGCGCCGCTCGCGCAGCGGCGGCACGAAGACAGGCAGGACATTCAGCCGAAAATAAAGATCCTCGCGGAACCGTCCCTCGCGAACGAGCGCCGGGAGATCCCGGTGGGTGGCCGCGATGACGCGCACGTCGACGAGGTGCGTGCGATCGCTCCCCACCGGGCGCACCTCGCCGAACTGGAGAACGCGCAGGAGCTTCGACTGCATCCCCATCGGCATGTCGCCGATCTCGTCGAGCAAGCACGTCCCGCCGTGTGCCTCGGTCAGCAGGCCCTTGCGCGATTGCGCGGCCCCAGTGAACGCGCCGCGCACGTGTCCGAACACTTCGCTCTCGAACAGATCCTCCTGAACCGCCGACGCGTTCACGGCGATGAAGGGTCGATGACGCCTCTCGCTGCGGGCGTGGATGGCGCGAGCGACCAGCTCCTTGCCGACGCCGGTCTCGCCGGTCACGAGCACGGGCGCGGTCGACGTCGCCACGAGATCGATACACGCCTGGAGGCGGGACATCGCTGGACCTGGGCCGATGAGCTCTCGCATCACCGTGGAGCGAGGCGACCCCGCGCGCACGGTCACGTCGTTGGCTTGTCGGCGTCTGGCGCCTATCGCGCCGACCACCATTTCGCGCAAGGCATCCGAGTCGCAAGGCTTGACCGCGTAATCGAAGGCCCCCCGCTTCATCGCCTCGACGGCGTCCTGAACGCCGCCGAGAGCCGTGATCAAGATGAAAGGGAGCGAAGGCTGGGTGCCCTTGACCCTGTCGAGAAGCTCGAGCCCGTTCATGCCCGCCATGCGCACGTCGCAAACCACGACGTCGAAGGTCTCTCGCGCGAGGACGTCGAGCGCTTCGGTGGCACTCCCTACGAGCTCACACGTCGCGCCGTCTCCCGAAATGACGAGCGCGAGGGCTTCGCGCCAGTCCAAATCGTCGTCGACGATCAGCACCCGCCCGCTGATCGCCGCGTCTTTTGCGCTCATCATGAGAAAGCGAACGTAACCATCGAATTCGCGCTTCGCCCGGTTAATTGCAAATTGCCGCTATCTCACTTGTATGGCCGTGCATGCCCCAAACGCGCTAATGCGTTGTCGCCGCAGGCCGGTCGCGAGCGCTCTCCGCCATTCAAAGGCGCCCGTGCACGTCGAGCCAGCCGAGAAGGGCGCGAATGCTACCGGTAGCCAGCGCGATGCTGGTGTCCGCCGCGCCGTAGTACAGGTTGATCGTGTCGCCGTCGGCGGCGATGGTATAACCGCACGGGAACGCGACGTTACCGACGTCACCCTTCGTCTCGTAGCGCGCTTCCGGACCGAAGATCCACTCGTCGCCCCGCGCGAGGCAGTGCTCCGGCTTCTCCAGGTCGAAGAGCGCGAGGCCGAGGCGATACAGGCTGCCTGCCGCGGTCTGGCGAACGCCGTGGTAGATCATGAGCCAGCCGCGAGAGGTCTCGATGAGCGGCGGCGAGAGGCCGACCTTGTTCGCGTCCCACCAAGCGCCTCTTCGCGCCTGCAGCATGAGCTTGTGGCCTCCCCAGTTGCGGAGATCGGGCGAGAACGACACCCAGACGTGCGCGCCGGAGTCGTGCATCGGACGGTGAACGAGCGCGAAGCTTCCGTCGATGCGCCGCGGAAGCAGCGCGGCGTCCTTGTCGTCGGGCTGCATGACCAGGCCGCAGCGCTCGAACGTCCGGAAGTCTTCGGTCAGCGCGAGCGCCACGCCCGGGCCCCCCTTGCTGAAGGCGGTGTAGGCGATCGCGTATTTCCCGAGCTCGTCCACGAACGTGATTCGCGGGTCCTCGATTCCCCAAAGCTCTTCGGGATACGTCTCGGGCTCCGGCCGCAGGGTCGGCTGCGAATCGATGATCCACCCGTCGAGACCGTTGACCGAACGCGCGGCGCAAAAATGAGAATGGCCCCGGCGGTCTTCTACGCGGCAAAGGAGAAGCGTCGTCCCGTCGCGCAACCGCGTAGCCCCCGCGTTGAAGACGGTGTGCGCCGGGTAGGGCCAGTCGGCAGCGGTGAGAATGGGGTTCTTCTCGTGGCGATGAAACAACGTTTCGTACGTACGAGTCGGTGTCATGTGGTGGCCTCGCGCGCCCTCGATTCGAGCACGCCGGCCCGATCGACCAGGCGCATCTCGAGGAGAGCGAGCAGAAAGGAGAGGGTCGATTCAGCGCCTTGGTTTTCGTTCAAGCGATCCTGGTGCAGCCCGTCGCGGCAACCGCCGGTCCGCGGATCGTAGAGCGATTGCTGCAGCTGGTTCTGGCCCAGAAACCAGGCGAAGGCGCGGCGGGCAGGGTCGGCCCAGGTAGGATCTCCGGTGACGCGCTGCGCGTCGAGACACGCCGAGACCATCGCGCACGCCTCCACGGGCTGCTGATCGAAGGCCGCCTTCACGCCGCCGCGCGTATAAAATCCGTTCGAGCCGATGGGCGCGAAGTAGCCGTCCTTGGTGCACTGAATGGCCGCGAGCCATTGGAGCGAGCGCTGCCCGGCGGTCGTCATCGCCTCGTTGCCCACGCGAGCGCCGGCGACGAGCAGCGCCTGAGGCAAACGCGCGTTGCAGTAAGTGACGCGGTCCTCGAACCATGGCCACCCGTGAGCGCGGCTCTCCTCGTAGCGCACGAGCAGTCGCTGCGAGAGCGAGTTGCACGAGAGCTCGACGACGCGATCGCCCTCGAACGCCCGGAGATACTCGTCGATTCCGAGCAGGGCATACGCCCACGCGCGCGGGCTCGTGAAGCGAGCCACGGCGGGGAGAGCCTGGTGGAAGAGATCTCCTGCGAGGCTTTGCCTGCCGGGATCGCGAGACCGCCCGACGACGGTGCCGAGCGCCCAGAGCGCCCGTCCGTGGCTGTCCTCCGAGCCCGACTCTTCCGCCCACTCTCGTGAGTACGACATGAAGTTCCGGAATCGTCCGCGCTCGGCGTTGAACGCATGGTTGACGAAGGCCGCGTAGCGCGACGCGAGAACACGGAGCGCGTCGGTGCTTTCCATCCCCGCGTCCTCGATCAGCGTGACCAAGAGAAGCGCGCGCGCGTTGTCGTCCACGCAGTAGCCGTCGCTGCAGCGTGGCACGTTGAACGTGGCGTGCTGCAGGATGCCGGTGTCGTCGGTCATCGCTCGGAGGTGCCACAATTTCATTTCGGGCAGCTCGGACGGCCGCATGGCCAGCGTCTTCGCGAGAAAGACCGTGCGAAGGCGGCTGGCATGATCGGCGCGGGCACGCTCGAAGGTCTCGAGATAGCGCCTCGCGACCTCGGGCCAGACCATGCTCCTGCCGTATGCGGCGGCGCGCTCACGCAAAGCCTGCGCTTTCTCCGGAGCGTCGAAGAGCCCGACGATTTCGCGCGCGATGGCGGACGGGTCCCTCCACGGCACCAGGATGCCGCGCCCGTCGGCCAGGAGCTCCGTCGCGTACCAGTACGGCGTCGAGATCACCGCCTTGCCC
This sequence comes from uncultured delta proteobacterium, assembly GCA_963787925.1. GTDB lineage: Bacteria > Myxococcota_A > Polyangia > Polyangiales > Polyangiaceae > Palsa-1150. Next base: position 56,495 of record CAWBEN010000004.1, on the reverse strand, counting down.
GAGCCCACGGCGTAAGCGAGCGTGCCGGACGTGATCTGCTCGGGCCTGAGATACGGAGTGACGTAAATGTCCGCCGCGGAGAGGAAGCCGACGAGCTCGGCCTGACTGACGAAGCGGTTGTGAAAGATCATGCTCGAGGCCACGCCCAGCTTCTGGGCCCGGCTCTCGAGCAGAGGCGGTACGTCTCCCCGTACTCTTCGCGCACGTGCGGGTGCGTGGCGCCGAGGACGATGTAAACGGTGTCGGGGTAGCGAGCGAGGATCGCCGGCAGCGCTTCGATCACGTTCTCGATGCCCTTGTCCGGCGAGAGGAGCCCGAACGTGAGAATGACGCGCTTGCCCTGAACGCCCAGCTGTTTCTTGCCGAGCGCGATCGCCGGCGCAGCCGGGATGCCGTGCGGAATGACGTCGATTTTGTCGTCTGCGACGCCGTGCACCTGCCGAACGAGCCTCGCCCCTTGCGCGCTCATGACGACGATGCGCTCCGAAAGCTCGGTCAGCTCGTCCATGACCGCGCGCTGCATGGCATTCGGCTCGACGAGGATGGTGTGAAGCGTGGTCACGATGGGCATTCGCAGCTCGCGAAGCGCCGCGAGAATGTGGCTTCCCGCCTTGCCACCGAAGATGCCGTATTCGTGCTGCAAGCACACGACGTCGACCGGGTTCACGTTCAGAAAGTCCGCGGCGCGTCGGTACGACGTCGAAATCGCCCTGAGCGATCTCGAACCGAACTCGCGGGGGATAGAGGTGGTGCCGTCCCGCATCGTTCATCGCCAAGACGAAGCAGTCGATCTCGGGAAACTCGGCGGCGATCGCATCGCTGAGATCGGTGGTGAAGGTCGCGATCCCGCACTGCCGCGGCACGTGGTTGCCGAGCATTGCGACTTTACGGATCGGTGCCGCGAGGGCCGAGGAATCTATGACGCCTCCAACTGAGCGCGGTGCTGGAGCGTCATGCGTCGACCGCCACGCCCGGCGATCGAATCACGGAGGCGCCGACTATGCGCCGACACCGCCCCGAGCGCAACGCAGGCGACGGAATCGTCGTCCGGGCAAGCTCGACCCACCGCTCCAAAGCTCCAAAGGAATGCAAGAGCGCGGAGCGGGGATGGCCTTCTTCGCGATTTGCCTTTCTCCGGGCACGTCAGCAGGCCGCACGCCAATCGAATCCGCAGGAGCCGCGATCGCCACTTGAAATACGAGCGGGGCCACACCGGTCATTCGCATTCTGCCAAGCGGCAAGCGGTGGCGCGTGCGCGTATTACCCCACCAGGCGAGCGCGAGCTGAGCAAGAGAAGCGAGAAGCCGACGGATGAGCCTTGGAGCCCATGACGCCGGGCAAGGCGACACGGCTTTGCGAGCCGTGTGCTAAAGTCACAGGCATGCGCGGCGCGCCCTTTGGCTTCGTTCTCGTGCTGGTCGCGACCAGCTCCGGTTGCTTTTGGCATGAGCGTCACCGCGATCCGGACGTGTACGTCGAACGCCGGCCTGCCGTGTACGTCGAACGCCGGCACGAGTCCGATCACGATCACGATCATGATCGCGGACGCGATCACGAGGAACACCACGAGGATCACCACGAAGAGCACCACTGACACGGCCGCGGAAGCGGCCAAGAGCCGAGCCCGCCGCCTCCCCTCCCCCCGCTGCGCGCCCTTGCGCGGCGCCGGGTGAATCAGCGAGAGCGCGCCAGTACGGCCGCGCTGGGCTCGCGTAAATCCCAGACGACGCCGAGCCAAGCGAGCGCGCGAAGCACGTAGTACGTCGCGTCGAGCTCCCACCAAAAGAAGCCCTGTCGCGCTGAGCTCATGCAATGGTGATGATTGTTGTGCCAGCCCTCGCCGAGCGTCAGTAACGCGAGAAGCCCGTTGTTACGCGATTGATCCGTCGTCGCATAGCGACGCGAGCCCCACATGTGTGAAAGGGAGTTGACGAGCATCGTGCAGTGGAACACGGCGAGCGTGCTCACGACGAACCCCCACACCAGGCCAGACAAACCGCCTACGGCAAAGCACCCGCACGCGTAAGCGAGAATGGGCAGCCACTCGTGGCTGTCCACGAATCGCAGCTCGGGATAGCGCGTGAGGTCACCTACGTTCGAGCGCTCGTCGGCAATCGGGCGCGTGCGATCGAAGTTCCAGCCGATGTGGGCGTACCAAAAGCCGCGCTCCTCAGGCGAGTGCGGATCGCTCGGAGTGTCCGCGTGCTTGTGATGTCGACGGTGCACGCTCGCCCACCAGATCGGGCCATTTTGCATCGCCGTCGTGCCGAGGACGGCGAGCACCAGCTGAAAGGCGCGACTGGTCTTGTAGGACCGATGGGCGAAATAGCGGTGGTAGCCGGCGGTGACTGCCCACATCCTGAGCATGTATCCGCCAATCGCAAGCGCCAATACACGCCCGGATAGCGGCATGACGAAGACGAGCAACAGAGCGAGATGCATGGCCACGAAGAGCGCGTTGGAGACGCATTCCATCGGCCGATAGCGCCGCAGCACGGGCGCGATCGATTTCGACATTGATCTCTCTCCCACACCGCCCCGGGATTCGAAGCGATCCGGCGGTGGTGCGTGGATGTTGCCCATGCCGCCTGCCCCACGCAAGTGCCCCTCCCGTCGATATGGTCGGACCGTGACCTTCCATCCGTCCTGGACGTGTAGGTCCGTCACCCTGCGCGGAAAATCGACGAGGCGCGTCGTAACGACGCGTGAGCCGGGGCGTACGGTGTGCGGATCCGCTCCGAAGGGGTGGTCCACCAACACCCTTTCGTGGAGGCTCCGATGGTTTTTGTTCGAATGGCGTCCCTTCTCGCAGTCGGTTGTGCCGCGGTGGCGCCGGCAGGTTGTGGTGGCAACGGCGGCTCCGCGTCACCCGCGAGCGACGCGGGCGCCTCGTCTGCCGTGACGGATGGTGGCGGACAGCAAATCCCTCCGATGGGATCGGCCAACGTGGAGGCGTGGCTCGCGGGCGGCGCTTACAAGAGCTGGCACGGCGAAGCCGCCATTCACGAGGCGCGCAGCCCCTCCCCTCACGGCTTCAATCGAATCTATTCGAACGACGTCGTTCATGGCGCGGCGACAGGGACCGCCAGCTGGCCGGCCGGCGCGGCGGCCGTCAAGGAGCTTTATGCGTCGGCGACCGACACGACCCCGGTCGGCTACGCGGTTTATTCGAAGACGCAGGCCGACAGTGCCGGCGGGGCCAATTGGTACTGGTACGAGCGTGTTCCGCTGACGAGTACCGTTCCGCACGACGCGAACGGCGTCGTGGCCGACGGACTCGGGAGCTCGGGGACCCCGCTGACGATCTGCGTCGGCTGTCATGGCGCGGCCGGCTCGGACATGGCGCACACGCCGTCGCCGGGCGGGCGCGACCAAGTGTACACGCCGGTACCTTGATTCTCGCGGGGGCGCCTCGCGCTCAAAACAGGATCGAGGCGCCCAGCGAAATCGTCGGGTACCCGAGGCGCAACGTGAGGGTCACGGCGTCCGTGAGATGGAAGCGACCACCCAGGTAAAATGCCGGGCTCGCGCCGACCGTCCCGTGGTCCCACCAGTAGACGTCGAGGCCTGGCTCCCCGAAGACGGACCACCTGCGGGCGAGCCAAAAGTTCCATTGCATGACGACGGGCAGAAACAGATAGCTCGACGACCCGCCGGTCTTCGACACTTCGACGCACACGCTCGTATTGGCCGGCCCCGGGGCGAACCTCGTGCAGACGCCCGGCCTGACACCGATCCCCTGGTAGTGCACGAAATCGGCGCCCACGCCGATCGCGATCGAATCGTTGATCGAGTCGACGAATCCCAGAGGGACGATCTCGAAGCTTGCACGCACGCCTGCGCCCAGCCCGGCGCCCGTGCCGCCGCCAGGAGGATCGAAAAAGTTGGCTATGAAGTGCGGCTCGACCTCGAACTGGTAATGCGTGCGGTCACCGGGACGGTTGATCGTGCTCTGGGCAACCGCTGGTCGCGCGGCGCCGAGAAAGAAGAAGAGACAAGCGCCGTACGCGACGTACACCGGCGCGCGCTTGAGCGCGCGTGACGAATGGAATCGAATCATCGGCGGTCGGTCCTCAGCACGCGCCACATGCGTGCCTCCCGTCGGGACAATCATGTCGACCCCGCCACCACGGCAGTTGACCGTGCATGATTGGACGTTCGTGCACGAGACGTGGCACCCCCCCGTGCATTCGACGTCGCACGCCGAGACGTTGGTGCAGCTCACCGTGCTACCGGGGCCCGCCCGCACGGCGCACTGGCGGACGTTTTCGCAGGTGTACCCGCAGCGGTCGCCGCAGATTGCGCCGCACGAGTCGACGTTGTGGCAAGCGACGTGGCAGTCGCTCCCACAGGACGACGTGCAGGTCGGAACGTCATGGCAAAGCGTGGAGCAGTTGTTGTCGCAGACGGTCCCGCACGCGTTGCCGACACTGTGGCAGTCTTGGTTGCACCCATCACCGGTGCAGCCCAGGTAGCAGTCGCTGCCGCCGCTGCAGACGCAAGGCTGATTCGGGTCGCAGCCCTCCTGACTCTTGCACGCCGCGAGGAGCGGCACCGCGAGCCCCAGCGCCGCGAGGAGCGGCACCGCGAGCCCCAGCGCCGCGAGCCACGACGGCCACGCCCAAATGTCCCAGGCTCCTACCCTCATCTTGTCGGTCGTCTCGCGTCGTTCGCGGCCATCGGTGTGAAGCGCCAGCCCGATGTTCAGCGGCTGCGCGGCGGCGTCAAACGGTTCTTGCTGCCGGGCTCGGCGGCAAGGGCGTGGTCGGGCATGCCTCGGCTTTTTGCCTTTGTGAATTTGCGTCGACTTTCGAACACGAAACGCTGGCGAGACGCGCCGGGTCACGTTGCGGAAGCATAGAACCGAACCCCTTGTCCAGCTGCGAATGGCGTGGTTTCATCTCTATCGTCGAGGGAGTGCTCTTGCTTTTGCTCGACACCAGCGCTCCTTGCAGTGGAAGGGGACACCCGATGAATCTGGATTTGACCGAACGCGAGGCGCGACTCGTGCGCGCGCAACTCGTGCGGCACATCGCCGAGCTCGAGGACGAGCTGTCGCACGCCGAAAGGAACGTGCTGAAAGGGGCGCTTGCGTTGGAGATCGGGTCGCTGCGGGACGTGCACGACCGCCTTACCGAGATGCTCGAGCCGATGCCGCGGACGCACCCGCAGGGCGCCGGCGGCGCACGGTAGCGCGCGCCCCCTGAATTTCGCTGGGTACTCCCCTGCGCACGGCACGCAGGGCACGCTCATGGCTTCTGCGATTTCTCGCGCGCGCGTTCGTGCGGCAGACGCGCGCCCCGGCGCGTAGCATCGTCCCTCGTGTCACGCCGACGTCGCCGCATCGACCCGCGTCGCGCGCTCTCGCGCGTGGCGATATCCGTCACTTTCGGGATCGCGGCCTACTTGGTCCTCTCGCGGCACGTTCCGAACGCCGCCGCGGCGCTCGTCGGGTGGGACGTGACCAGTCTGGTGCTCCTGGCTCTCTCGTGGGCGATTATCGGCCCGGCGGACTCCCGCTCCACGCGCGACCTTGCCGGGGCCGACGACCCGGGACGGACCTTGGTCTACGTCATCGTCGTGCTCACCGCCGCCGTGAGCCTTTTCGCGGCGACCGTGCTGATGAGGGGTGCGCGCGGGCTCGAGCCTGGACTGAAAGACGCGGTCCTCGCCCTCAGCTTGGTCACCGTCGCGCTCGCCTGGGCCACGACCCACACGGCGTTCACTTTCCGCTACGCGCGGCTCTATTACCGCGCCGACGCCGAGGGCATAGGCGGCGTGACCCTGCCGGGCGACGAGCCGCCGACTTACCTCGATTTCGCGTACTTCTCGTTCACCCTGGGCATGTGCTTCCAGGTTTCCGACATGAGCATCACCAGTCGCCAGATCCGCCGAGAAGCCCTGCTGCACGCGGTGATCAGCTTCGCGTACAACTCGGTCATCGTCGCGTTCGTTCTCAGCTCGGTTTTCGGGCTGGCGACGTGACGCGGCCGTCGGCCAGTCAGGCGTAGGCGCGCAGCATCGCGAAGACGAGAACGCCGGTCACCGACACGTAGAGCCACAGGGGAAACGTGTAACGCGACACCCTCCGGTGAGCGCGGATCCGCCCCGAAAGCGCGAAGAAGAAGCTCGAAAAAATGAGAGGAAGAACGACCCCCGATAGCGCCACGTGGGTCACGAGGATGAAGAAATCGAGCGACCTGATCGGCCCGGCGCCGAGGAATTTCGTGTCGCCGTGCACGGAGTGGTACACGATGTACGAGACGAGAAAGAGCGACGACGCGCCGAGCGCAACGAGCATCCGCCGCGCGTGTTTGCCCGCGTCCTCGTGGCGCACGCGATAGGCCAGCACCAAGAAAACGGCGCTCGTCGCGTTCAAGAGCGCATTGACTGCCGGAAGCCGCGCCACCCAGGGAGGGACGTCAGTCGCACGATGGTGGCCGTAGAGGACCACGACCAAGAGCACCAGGGCCGCAACGCTCCCTGCGAGGATGATCGACACGGCCCGCTTCGGGCTCACGCCCTTGAGCGCCAAGAGCTCGACCGGGCTCTGCGCCGCCATCGTGACCCCGGTTCTACGGGCGGGATCGCCCAGGCGCAAGCCGGGCGGGCTCACGACGGGGCGCGCGCCGCGACGGTTCGCTGGGCAAGGGACAGCTTGTTCTTCGCCGCCCGCACCTGCTGGCGCACGGCGTCCGCCTGGCGAGCGATCTCCGTCCAGCCGTTCTGTTCGGCGTCCCGAGCGAGATCTTCGGCCCCTTCGACGACGCGGCCCATGTGCTGCTCGAGCTCCCGCAGTCCGTCGAGCACTTTGCTCTCGGGAACGCCCTCGCCTTGCTGCGCTGAAATCTCGGTCGTGAGCTGATTGACGGCGTGCGCAGAGTCCCCGAGCGCCGCAAAGCGCTTCATCAACGCGTCGAACTGCAATGCGCGAGCCTCGAGTGCGCGGGAGACCTCGACGAGCGTGTCGAGGCTCTGCTGCTGGCGCAGGCGCGCCGCGTCGATTTCGCTGACGAGCGCACGCAGCGCTTCTTGGATGGCCGGTTGGCGCGTCGTCGAGCTCTCGAGGATCCGGGCCACACGCGCAAGAGCCTTCTCGTCGTCGAGCTCTATCTTCTTTGCCTCGCTAGCGAGGTCGTCGTACTCGCGCAGCTGCTGGTCGAGGAGCGCGGCGGCCGCGACGAGCGGCGAGTTCGAGGGAGCTTTCGGCATGCCGCCTACGCTAGCGCGCGCGCTGTCGGTCGTCCCCCATCGTGTGCGTGATTGGCTCATTGGGTCCGATATCCCACCACGCGAGGTCCTCCGATCTCGCCGCGGCGTTCGTTGCGCGCCCCACGCGAATCCTCGTAACTTGGTATCTCCCTCGAGAGGAAAGCCATGAGCGACGCATTCACGAACGGCCGCCCGGCCGCGAGGCGAGCGGGCAAGTCGAAGGGAAAGCACGGGGACGAGCCCAACGGCAAGACGCGGGTCCAGGCTCCGTCGAGACAAGCCTCTTCCGACGCTCGCCGGCCCCGCTGCTCCTCGAAATCGGGTCCGATTCGCTCGAGAAGCGGACGCTCCTCGCCGTTTTGACGGCGCTCCGGAGAGGCGACTTTTCGGTGCGCTTGCCGATTCACCTCGACGGGCTCGATGGGAAAATCGCAGACGCGTTCAACGACGTGGTCGACTTGAGCCAGAAGTTCGCCACGGAGCTCGAGCGAATCAGCCGGGCCGTGGGCAAGGACGGGCGCATTCACGAGCGAATGTCGATCGGCGAAGTCCGCGGCGCGTGGGCGCACGAGGTCTCGTCGTTGAACGCGCTCGTCAGCGACCTCGTCCAACCGACCAGCGAGATGGCCCGCGTCATCGGCGCAGTCGCCAAGGGGGACCTGTCCCAGATGATGGCCGAAGAAGTGGGCGGCCGTGCCCTCAAGGGCGAGTTCTTTCGGACGGCGAAGACGGTCAACACGATGGTGGAGCAGCTCGCGTCGTTCGCGTCCGAGGTGACGCGCGTCGCGCGCGAAGTCGGCACCGAAGGAAAGCTCGGCGGACAAGCCGACGTCCGCGGCGTTGCCGGCACCTGGAAGGACTTGACCGATTCGGTCAATTCGATGGCAGGCAACCTGACCGCGCAGGTCCGCAACATCGCGGCGGTCACGACGGCGGTAGCGAACGGCGACCTCTCCAAGAAGATCACCGTCGACGTCAAAGGCGAGATTCTGGAGCTCAAGAACACGATCAATACGATGGTCGACCAGCTCCGCTCGTTCGCCTCCGAGGTCACGCGCGTGGCGCGCGAGGTCGGCACCGAGGGAAAGCTCGGCGGCCAGGCCGACGTCAAGGGCGTCGCAGGCACGTGGAAGGACCTGACCGATTCGGTCAATTCGATGGCGGGCAACCTGACCGCCCAGGTGCGCAACATCGCCGCCGTCACGACCGCCGTCGCCAACGGCGATTTCTCGAAGAAGATCACCGTCGACGTGAAGGGCGAGATCCTCGAGCTCAAGAACACCATCAACACGATGGTCGACCAGCTCAACTCCTTTGCGAGCGAGGTCACGCGCGTCGCCCGTGAGGTCGGGACCGAAGGAAAGCTCGGCGGGCAGGCCGACGTTCGCGGCGTCGCCGGCACGTGGAAGGACCTGACCGATTCGGTCAATTCGATGGCGGGCAACCTGACCGCCCAGGTGCGCAACATCGCCGCGGTCACGACCGCCGTCGCGCGCGGCGACCTTTCGAAGAAGATCACCGTCGACGTGAAGGGCGAAATCCTCGAGCTCAAGAACACCATCAACACGATGGTCGACCAGCTCTCGTCTTTCGCGAGCGAGGTGACGCGCGTCGCCCGCGAGGTCGGCACCGAGGGAAAGCTCGGCGGACAGGCCGAGGTCCGAGGCGTCGCCGGCGTCTGGAAGGATCTGACCGACAACGTCAACTCGATGGGCTCGAACCTGACCGTCCAGCTCCGCGACGTGTCCAAGGTCGCGACGGCGATCGCCAATGGCGACCTGACTCAGCAGATAACCGTCGATGCACGCGGCGAGATCCTGCAGATCAAGAACGTCATCAACACGATGGTCGACCAGCTGTCGTCTTTCGCGAGCGAGGTGACGCGCGTCGCCCGCGAGGTCGGCACCGAAGGAAAACTCGGCGGACAGGCCGAAGTCCGCGGCGTGGCCGGCACTTGGAAAGATCTCACCGACAGCGTGAACCTGATGGCCGGAAATCTCACGGCCCAGGTGCGCAACATCGCTGCCGTCACGACCGCAGTAGCCAACGGCGACTTGTCCAAGAAAATCACCGTGGACGTCCGCGGTGAGATCCTCGAGCTGAAGAACACCATCAATACGATGGTCGACCAGCTCAACTCCTTCGCGAGCGAGGTCACGCGCGTCGCCCGTGAGGTCGGGACCGAAGGAAAGCTCGGCGGACAGGCCGAGGTGAAAGGCGTCGCCGGCACGTGGAAGGACCTGACCGATTCGGTCAACTCGATGGCAGGCAACTTGACCGCTCAGGTCCGCAACATCGCCGCCGTGACCACGGCCGTCGCCAACGGCGATCTCTCGAAGAAGATCACCGTCGACGTCAAAGGCGAAATCCTCGAGCTGAAGAACACCATCAACACGATGGTCGACCAGCTCAACTCCTTCGCGAGCGAGGTCACGCGCGTCGCCCGTGAGGTCGGGACCGAAGGAAAGCTCGGCGGACAGGCCGACGTCCGCGGCGTCGCGGGCGTCTGGCGCGATCTGACGGACAGCGTCAACTTCATGGCCGGAAACCTGACGGCGCAGGTACGGAGCATCGCGGCCGTGACCACGGCCGTCGCCAACGGCGATCTCTCGAAGAAGATCACCGTCGACGTCAAAGGCGAAATCCTCGAGCTGAAGAACACCATCAACACGATGGTCGACCAGCTCAACTCCTTCGCGAGCGAGGTCACGCGCGTCGCCCGCGAGGTCGGCACCGAAGGAAAGCTGGGCGGACAGGCCGACGTCAAAGGGGTAGCCGGAACGTGGAAGGATCTCACGGATTCGGTCAATTCGATGGCCGGTAATCTGACCAACCAGGTCCGCGGGATCGCCCGCGTGGTCACGGCGGTGGCGAATGGTGACCTGAAACGAAAGCTCGCGGTCGACGCCAAAGGCGAGATCGCCGCGCTGGCGGACACGATCAACGGGATGATCGACACGCTCGCCACGTTCACCGATCAGGTGACGAGCGTGGCGCGCGAGGTCGGCGTCGAAGGCAAGCTCGGCGGCCAGGCGAGCGTCCCTGGCGCCGCGGGCACCTGGAAGGATCTCACCGACAACGTGAACCAGCTCGCGGCGAACCTCACGACGCAAGTGCGCGCGATCGCGGAGGTCGCCACGGCCGTCACCAAAGGTGACCTCACGCGCTCCATCACCGTCGAGGCGCAGGGCGAGGTCGCGGCGCTCAAAGACAACATCAACGAGATGATCCGCAATCTCAAGGACACGACGCAGAAGAACGCCGAGCAAGATTGGCTGAAGACGAACCTGGCGAAGTTCTCGCGAATGCTCCAGGGCCAAAAGGATTTGCTCACCGTAGCGAAGCTCATCTTGAGCGAGCTCGCACCGGTGGTCAGCGCGCAGCAAGCCGTCTTCTACACGCTCGACGTCAGCAAGGACGAGCCCGTGCTGAAGCTCCTCGCCAGCTACGCCTACATGGAGCGAAAGAGCGTCGCCAACGAGTTCAAGCTCGGTCAAGGTCTCGTGGGACAGTGCGCGCTCGAGAAGCAGCGCATCTTGCTGGTCAACCCGCCGAAGGATTACATCGCGATCGCGAGCGGACTGGGAGAGGCCACTCCCCAGAACATCATCGTGATGCCGGTCATCTTCGAAGGGCAAGTCAAGGCCATCATCGAGCTCGCGAGCTTCGAGCGATTCAACCCGACGCACCTCGCCTTCCTCGATCAGCTCTGTGAATCCATCGGCATCGTCCTCAACACCATCGAAGCGAACATGCGGACCGAGGATTTGCTGAAGCAGTCGCAGAGCCTGGCGCGTGAGCTGCAGAGCCAGCAGCAAGAGCTTCGGCTGACGAACGCGCAACTGGGCGACAAAGCGAGGCTGCTCGCGGAGCAGAACGAGGAGGTCGAGCGCAAGAACCGCGAGGTCGAACAGGCCAGCCAGGCGCTCGAAGAAAAGGCGCGGCAGCTCGCCGCCACGAGCAAGTACAAGAGCGAGTTCCTCGCCAACATGAGCCACGAGCTGCGGACGCCGCTCAACAGCTTGCTCATCTTGAGCGATCAACTCTCGAAGAACATCCAGGGCAATCTGACGTCGCGCCAGGTCGAATGGGCAAAGACCATTCACTCCGCGGGCGACGACCTGCTCTTGCTGATCAACGACATCCTGGATCTTTCGAAGATCGAGTCCGGAACGGTCGTGCTGGACGTCGGCGACGTCCTCTTCGAAGATCTTTCCGACTATGTCGAGCGAACGTTCCGGCACGTCGCGGACTCGAAGCGACTCGACTTCGCGATTGAATTCGTAACGAGCTTGCCGCGGGCGATGCAGACCGACACCAAACGTCTGCAGCAGGTCCTCAAGAACCTCCTTTCGAATGCGTTCAAGTTCACCGAGAGAGGGTTGGTGACGCTCAGCGTCCGCCTGGTGAGAGAGGGCTGGACGCTCGACGACGGACCGCTGGCTCGTGCGTCCGAAGCCATTGCTTTCGCGGTGCGCGACACGGGAATCGGCATTCCTCCGGAGAAGCAGCAGATCATCTTCGAGGCATTCCAGCAAGCCGACGGGAGCACGAGCCGCAAGTACGGCGGGACCGGCCTCGGCTTGGCGATCAGTCGCGAAATCGCGAACATGCTCGGAGGCGAGATCCGGCTGGCCAGCAAGTCCAACGAAGGGAGCACGTTCACCCTTTTCCTTCCGCTGGCCTATGCCCCGCTCAAGGCCACCCCCCGCCGCGAGGAGGCGCTTTCCGGTCAGGCCGTACCGCCGGCGTTGGCCGCCGAGTCGTCGGAGGCGCTGCCCGCGCGTGCCGTCGACGCGCCGAGCCCGCCGGACGACAGCGACGACGTGAGACCGGGCGATCGCGTCGTCCTCGTGGTGGAGAACGATCCGGCCTTTGCGCGCGTCGTCATCGAATCCGCGCGGGAGAGCGGCTTCAAGGCCATCCTCGCGATGCGCGGCGCTGCCGCGCTCGGCTTGGCGCGCCACCGACGTCCTGACGCGATCACGCTCGACCTCAACCTGCCCGAAATCGACGGCTGGCACGTCCTCGAAAGACTGAAGCGCGATCTGACGACTCGGCACATTCCGGTGCAGGTCATCACGACGGAAGAGGAGGACACGCGCGCGTTGCGCCTTGGAGCGCGCGGCGTCCTGCGCAAGCCGTTGAAGACGCGCGAGACGCTCGACCAGACGCTGACCGCGCTCGCACACTACGTGGGAACGACCGAGCGCCGCGTGCTTCTGGTCGCATTCGACGGCGAGCAGGGCGCGACCGTCGGGGCGCTCTTGGCGGGTGGAGACGTGCGGGTAGAGCGGGTCGCCACGTCCATCGAGGCCCTCGAGCGGCTCCGTTCGGCGCCGTCCCCGGACCTCCTCGTCTTGCACGGCCTCGACGCGGAGACGGCGGAGCTCGTCGACGCCGTCGAGAAGCGCGCGCTGGCGCTCCCCATCATCGCCCATGTCCCCGACCTACAGCCAGAGAGCGTGTCGCTCGTCGAGCGGATTGCTCGCCGCGGAAACGCGCGGCACGTGCGCTCGCTCGAGCGACTTTTCGACGAAGCGTCGTTCCTGTTGCACCGGCGGACGGCAGCCATGTCCGCCGAGCAGCGCGCCGTCATCGATCGTCTCTATCTGTCGAACGAACCGCTCAAGGGGAAGAAGGTGTTGATCGTCGACGACGACACCCGCAACATCTTCGCGTTGACCACGCTCCTCGAAGACCACCAGGTGACGTGCCTCTCCGCGGAGACCGGGCGCGCCGCCATCGCAGTCCTCGCGGCCACACCCGACATCGATCTGGTCTTGATGGACATCATGATGCCGGAGATGGACGGCTACGACACGATGCGCGCCATACGTTCGCGTCCGGAGCTCCGGGCGCTCCCGATCTTCGCGGTGACCGCGAAGGCCATGAAGGGCGACCGCGACAAGTGCTTCGATGCGGGCGCCAGCGACTATCTGGCCAAGCCCGTGGAGCCCGAGCAGCTGCTGGCGATGATGCGCCTTTGGCTGCAGCGCTGAGGGGTGACGGCGCCGACCCCGAAGCGTACGGATTTCGCCGTGGCGTGATACTCCCGAGGACCATGTCGCAGCCCCCGCCGCCGGCGCCGCACGCGTCACGCCCTGCCGCTCCGTTCCTTGACACCCTCTGCATCCATGCCGGTCAGCGCCCCGACGCTTCGTCGGGCGCCGTGATGACCCCCATCGTCCTGGCGACGACGTTCGCTCAAGACGGTCCCGGGGTGACGAAGGGCTACGACTACTCGCGCGCTGGCAATCCGACGCGCGACGCGCTCGAGCACTGCCTGGCCGCGCTCGAAGGAGGCCGCCACGGCGTGGCATTCGGGAGCGGGTGCGCGGCGACGACGGCCGTCCTTTTGACGCTGAAGGCCGGAGACCACGTCCTCGTGACCGATGACGTCTACGGGGGGACCTTTCGTCTGCTGGACAAAGTGTTCGAACCATTCGGCCTCGCTGCGAGCTTCGTCGATATGAGCGACCCCAAGAGCGTCACCTCGGCGCTGCGGCCCAACACACGCCTCGTTTGGATGGAGACGCCCAGCAACCCGATGCTCAAGGTGTTCGACATCGCGGCCATCGCTCATGTGGCTCGCTCGCGCGGCATACCGCTCGCGGTCGACAACACCTTTGCGACTCCCGTTCTGCAACGACCGTTGGACCTCGGAGCTACCGTCGTCGTCCATTCCACGACGAAGTACCTCAATGGTCATTCCGACGTGGTGGGCGGCGCCCTAGTGACAAATGACGGGGGGCTCGCCGAGAAGCTACGATTCATACAAAAATCCGTTGGTGCTGTGCCGAGCCCGTTCGATTGTTACCTCGTGCTGAGGGGGCTCAAAACGCTGGCCGTGCGGATGAAGCGTCACGTCGAAAGCGCCCGCGAGATTGCCGAATGGTTGGCCGCGCACCCGCGCGTCGTGCGCGTGCGCTACCCGGGCTTGCCAAGCCACGAAGGACACGAGCTCGCGAAGCGGCAGATGACCGGGCCCGGCGGCATGATCGCCTTCGAGCTACGGGGCTCATTGGCTCAGGCCAGCGCGTTTTTGCGTGCGCTGGAGGTGTTCGCGTGCGCAGAGAGCCTCGGCGGCGTCGAGTCACTGGCCGAGCACCCGGCCACGATGACGCACGCCAGCCTGCCGCCGCAAATGCGCCGCGATCTGGGTATAGGCGACGGGCTCGTACGCTTGTCGGTAGGCCTCGAAGATGCGCGCGATATCCGAGTCGATCTCGAGCGCGGCTTCGCGGCCAGCGCATGAAACGCCCTCGCCGGAGCGATGGCTCGTGTATTGTCGTGCGCCCGCAGTATCGTTGGTAAGACGCTCGCAAAAACTGCATTGGAGACGCCCGATGACCTTCCGTGTTCGTACGGCCGTTGTGCCGGCTCTCTTGGCAGGCAGTGTCGCTGCCGCATGCTCGAGTAGCTCGCCTCGCTCGCCGGGGGCCTACGTCAACGCGACGTTGCGGACGTCGGCGACGAGCCCGTCCACACTGTGCGGGTTCACTTCCCAAGACGTCGTCATGTTGGGCACGGACACGTCCCCGATTCCGACCCGAGCGCTCGATGGCGACGTCACTTCCACAGGAAGGGCGAGCATCAGCTGCTCGGTGGCGGCGAAGAGCGACGGGTTCGACATCAACCTGTCCGCCTCGGTTGGCGGTATGGGTACGCTGATTGTCCTCGGCCACGTGACGAGCCAAGGCGGCGAAACGGTCACGACCAGCTTTCAGACCACGGGCGGCGCCTTCAAGTCCGATTCGTGCATTTTCACGTACACGTACTCCGGTTCGCCCGTATCGACGACCGCCGGCCCGGCCATAGCGGCTGGGCGCATCTGGGGTCACGTCTCCTGCCAAGCGGCGGTGCAAACGTCGGGACAGATGGTCGTGCTTCCCGACGGCACGATGGCAACGCGCCAGTGCGACGGGGAGGTGGACTTGCTCTTCGAGAGCTGCTCTTCGTGACGTCCTGACTATCGCCCTCGCGCTTCCGTCAGTCGTCCTCCTCCCGGAGCCTCGCGGTCGCGTCCGTCGGGGAGCCGAGGAGCTCCCGCGTCTCGAGCGCGACTTCGATTTCCGGGTTCGTCTCGAGGAACGCTTCCAGGTATTTGCGCGCCGCCGCCTCGTCTCCGCGCGCATGATAAGCGAGTCCGACGGCGTGGAGCGCGTCGGGATCACCTGGCGACTGGGCGAGCGCGGCCATGCCCTCTCGGATCGCATCGCGTAGATTGCCCATCGTGCGGAGGACGTGACACATGGCCACGCGTGCCCCGAGGTGCGACGGCGCGATTCTGACACAAGCCGCATAGGCATCGCGTGACGCTTCCAGCTCGCCGATCTCGAAAAGGGCGATCCCGAGGAAGTAGTACGCGTACGGGTTCTGTGGGTCGGCCTTCAAGACGCCCCGCAGCTCAATCAACGAGTCGCGATAGCGTTCTTCGTGGAGGAGCTCGGTCGCCTCCTCGACGGCCTCCCAATGCGCCGCGTCCCGTTTCTCGTCTTGGGGCTGGGGTGTGCTCGCCATATCGGAGATGAATAGCGCGCCGCGGCGTCGCGTCACAGGCGCGCTCGTCACGAGCGCGCCCGGAGCGGAAGGCGTCCTTTGAAGCCGGGGACGGCGCGTGATAGCCATCGCCCCGTGCCACGCGCGCTCGACGTTCGTTCGTTCCGGCTGCTCTCTCTGTCCACGACGGCAGTGTGGCTCACCTGCGCGACGGCGCGAGCCGACGTCACCTCTTGGCTGGCCGTCGGCGGCGGTGTTTCGTCGCAACGCAACCGCGAAACGTCGAAGCGCGAGCCTTTCCCGCTGCTCACGTACTCCATCGGAGTGGGCAGCCCGTCCGAGCGCGCCGTCGTGCTCGGCGGCCTGCTTCGCGGTACCACCCTGATGGGCATCGGCACCGACCTAGGCCTTGCGGCGCGAGTGGCCAGCGGCGGGTTTGCGCGGGGCGACTGGGGGGTCGCCCTCGAAGCCGGCGCCGCGTGGAGACCTTGGCGCGGCGGGAGCTATGGCGAGTGGCCTTTTCAGGCGGTGCTGACCGGGGGCGTCCCGTGGGGATTTCAGGTCGCCCTCGGGGCGGAGCTTTGGAGCGTCGGGGGACAAGCGCCGGCGCAGGGCTTCTACGCGGCACTCGAGCTCGACTTGCTCCGCCTCACCGTCATGCGCCAGGGATTGACCGAACGTTGGTGGCGAAATCCCCTCCCCGCCGGCGCACGTCCGGCCGCGAGCTTGGCGCCGGCTCCGTCTGCCCGCGAGTGACGGCGCCAATCAGGGCGAGGGCGCGCCTTCGACCCGGGGCGTCGGACGCCGCTCGTCCGCCTTGATGGAATAACGAACCAGCGCGCGGAGCACCTCGTTTCGTTCGACGTTGCCGATGGCCCCTCGAATGTCTTCGTAGACCGTCGGGTCCACGAGCAGCGCCCCGAGGGTGCCTCGACCCTGGCGAACGTTCGCGACAATCGTGCGAAGGTCGTCGCTCATCGCGTTCAGGTTTGCCATCACGTGCTGCGACGAGCCCTTCTCGTCCCCAAAGATCAACTCGTGTGCCAACCCGTTGCCTTTGCGAATCGCGAGCAGGTCCTCGTGGAGCTCGGCGAGAGAGCCGGACGCACTCTTCGATAGGTCGCCGTCGTAAATGAGAGCATGCGCGATGCCTGGCCCTTGGCGAACGTGAGCGGCCAGATCTTGGACGTCCGCGAGCACGCTGTCCGCGTGGTCGATTGAGCGGTCCAGATGCGTGATGAGCTCATTGAGCTCCTGGGCTTGCCGGCCATCGAAGAAGAGGCGATGCATCGCGCCGTCGCCGCGCACGACGGCGTCCAGCAGCACGTGCACGTCTGCCGCCGTCCCTCGGATGTCGCCGGTGAACTCGGGATTGCCGAGCGCCTGCGCGAGCGGCTGCATCTGCTCGATGGCGTGCTGCGCCAGCTGAGCCACCCTGTTTGCCGCTGCAAACATGTCGGTCGGTTCTTCGGAAGGCACGAGCTGTTCGTGACCGAGCTCGGGCTCGCTGGGCGAGCCGACGGTGAGCTCGATCATCTTGTCACCCAAAAGGCCTTTGTTGGCCACGTGTGCCCTCGTGTCGCCACGAACGCGCACCGCCTCCTTGCTCGAGATCGACATCGAGACGAAGATTCGGGAGTCGGTCGGGTTGCGATCATGGTCGACCCCAGTGACCGAGCCGATGTCGAGGCCCCCCATGCGCACGGGCGCGCCAGGCTTGAGGCCGGCGACATCTTGGAACGTCGTGCGGTATCCGACTTTGGGCTCCCAGAGCCTGCGCGCGCTTCCGATTAGAAAGACGGCGAGCATCGTCGACGAGAGACCGAAAATGACGAAGAGGCCGACCTTGATCTGACGTGTCATGGCTGCTGCTCCGAGATTCTGGATCACGACGAGGACAAAAGGGAGGCGACGTCCTCGGTTTCAGGCGCGTGACCGTCGATGAAATCACGCACGGTCTTGTTCGTCGTCTGACGAAATTCGTCCTTCGAACCGACGAGCTGAATGCGGCCACGGCCGATCATCGCGAGGCGATTGGAGACGCTGAAAGCGGTCCCCATGTCATGAGTGACGACGATGCTCGTTACTTTGAGCGCCCGCTGAATTCCCTTTAT
This sequence comes from uncultured delta proteobacterium, assembly GCA_963787925.1. GTDB lineage: Bacteria > Myxococcota_A > Polyangia > Polyangiales > Polyangiaceae > Palsa-1150. The sequence goes on along the minus strand of CAWBEN010000004.1, from coordinate 38,667 downwards.
GAGGTGGTCGATGCGCGCCGTGTTGATCGGATCCAGCCCCGTCGTCGGCTCGTCATAAAGGATGACCTCCGGCTGCAGCGCCAGCGTTCGCGCCAAGCCGACGCGCTTCTTCATGCCGCCGGAGAGGTCGCTCGGCCGCATCGGCTGAATGCCCGGAAGTCCGACGAGCTCCAGCGAGTGCTCGACGCGCTCGTTTATTTCGCGGTCGGTCATCTTGTTCCAGAACTGCTCGCGCAGGCCGTAAGCAACGTTCTCGCCCACGCTCAGCGAGTCGAAGAGGGCCGCACCTTGGAAGAGGTAGGCGATCCGCCGGCGTACCTCGGTCAGCTCCTGGTCGTTCATCTTGGCGATGTCTCTGCCTTCGAAGACGATCTCGCCCGCGTCGGGGGTGAGCAGCCCGATCAGCATCTTGAGCATCACGCTCTTGCCCCCGCCGGACGCGCCCACCACGGTCAGCGTCTCTCCGCGTTGAATTTGCAGATTCAGGTCGGTGTACACCCTTTTCGGACCGAAGCTTTTTCGGACACCCACGAAGCGGATCAACGCCTCGTCGAAGCGCTGGCTGACGGGGCCGCTTGCGGTGCCGGTGTCGGACACGAAAAGGCAGCTTAGCGCGAATGCCCGCTCACGAGACCGGATCCGCTGGCTCGGCGGCAACGAGGCGTATTTCGACTGCAGCCCCACCCGTCCAAGTGTCCGGCCGGAGCGCGCCCACGACGCGCGCGTGCGTGCCGATGCGGGAAGCCAGCTCGCCCATCTCGGGGCCGAAGCAGGACATCGGCGTGCCGCCTACGTCCAGCCAAAGACGGAGGTGACCGCCGCGGAGCTCGCGAACGCCGAGCACGCGCGCGCGCTCGATGGCGACGCGCGGGGCCGGATTTCCCTGACCACACGGCTCGAATCGCTCGAGATCGCGCACGACGAGGGCGGGCGAGTCGGCGACGTCGAGGTGCGCTTCGGCGTCGAACGAGAGCGAGGCGTCGGGGATCCCGATGGCCGCACAGGCCGCGCAGAAGAGGTCACGGAAGACGTCGACGCGATTGCTCGCGAGCTCGACGCCCGCTGCCGCATGATGCCCGCCGAACCGGACCAGCCCGTCGCGCGACTGGACCAGGGCGTCGTACACCGAGAAGCCGGCGGGCCCGCGTGCGGACCCGCGACCGCTCGCGCCGTCGAGCGCGATGACGACCGTCGGCTTTCGAAAGCGCGACGCCAACCGTCCTGCGACGATACCGACCACCCCTGGATGCCACCCTTGTTTTGCCAGGACGATCCCCGGAAGACGAGCGAGGCCCGGATCCATGAGGTCCATGAGCGCCTCCGCGAGCACCGCGCGTTCGACCTCCTTGCGCCGTGTCGAGCAAGCTTCTACCTCCGACGCGAGCTGGCGCGCCTCGGTGTCGCTCGTCGCGAGCAGGAGCGAAAGGGCGAGATTGGGCTTGTCGAGACGCCCGGGCGCGTTGATGCGCGGCGAGAAGCGGAAGGCGACGTCTTCGCCGGTCGGCCTCGATTTGGTACCCCCGGCGATCTCGGCGAGCGCGCGAGTCCCCGGCCTCGTCCCGCGCCCCAGGAGGGCGAGACCCGCGCGGACCAACGGCCGGTTGTCTCCGTCGAGCGGCGCGACGTCGCCGATTGTGCCGATCGCCACCAAGTCGAGCCACTGTCTCATGTCGAGCGCGACGCCGAGCGCAGTCCTCACCCCGGCGCATATCGAGAGCGCGAGGCCGACCGATGCGAGGCCCTTGTACGCAAAGCCGCAGTCGGGGCGGTGTGGATTGAGAAAAGCCAGCGCGGGCAGCGGCGCCTCCGGAACGCGGTGGTGGTCGATGACCAGCGCGTCGAGGCCCGCTCGACGCACGTCCACGAGCCGCTCGTGGTCGCTCGATCCGCAGTCGCACGTGACCAGCAGCGAGGCGCCGGTCGACAGCACGCGCGCGAGCGCGGGACCAGACAGCCCGTACCCGCCCTCGAAGCGGTTGGCGAGGACGGTCACGACCTCGGCACCGAGTGTTCGCAGCACGTCCGTCAAGAGAGCGGCGGCCGTCACCCCGTCTGCGTCGTAGTCGCCGAACACGCAGACCCGCTCCTTCGACCGGACGGCGCGCGCCAGGCGCTCGATCGCCTCGCTGCGGTCCTTCATCGCGTCCGGAGACGTCAGATGGGCGAGCTTCGGCTCGAGAAAACGGGTGCCACGATTGGGGTCGCGAACACCGCGCGCGAGGAGAATGCAGGCCGCAGTCCGGGTGATCGAAAGGTGCCGCGCGAGCTGGCTCGCATCCTCTCCTGCGTGCGGCGGTAAACGAAGCATCGACCGTGACCGAAGCCCGGCCGCCCCGAGGAGTCAACGCCTCGGCCGTCGCGCCTCCCGAACCCAGGCGCTCGGCCCGTCGCGCCGAGCGTTGCCCCTAGGACGCGGTCACGTCGCGGGCTCCGGGCGCGTTCAGGCGTTTCTTCGCATCGGACGGCCGCGACATCCGCTTGTCGATCCACTCGGTGAGCGGCGCAGCCACGTAGATACTCGAGTAGGTGCCCGCCAAGATGCCGATGACGATCGCGAGCATGAAATCCTTGATGACGCCCGTGCCGTACACGAAGAACGCAAGGACGCTGAGCATCGTGGCGCCGGACGTCAGGATGGTGCGCGACAGCGTTTCGCTCACGCTCAGATTGATGATCTCCGCGAATGACTTGCCGCGATGTTTGCCGAGATTTTCGCGGATTCGATCGTAAACCACGACCGTGTCGTTCATTGAATACCCGACGACGGTCAGCACCGCGGCGATCGTCGACAGCGTGATTTCTTTGTGGAGCAGGATGAAGACGCCGATGACCACCATCGCGTCGTGGATGCACGCGACGATGACTCCAGGCGCGAACCTCAAGTCGAAGCGGAACGCGAGGTAGAGCATGATGAAGACGATGGCGATGGCCACTGCATTGCGAGCGCTGTCGCGGAGCTGCTTGCCCGCCTTCGGGCCGACCCATTCGACTCGGAGCGCGCGCTCGGGCACCACGTCGGCGCCGAGCTTTTGCCGCATCCGCTCGATGAGCTGGTCCCCCTTGCTGAGGAGCTGAATTTCGACGCGATGGTCGCGCGGGTTCAGGACCTGGGGGTTGGTCGCGCTCGTGCGGAGAGCCACGCCGGGAACGGCCGCAATCTGCTCTTTGATCTTTTCGATGTCCGGATCGACGTCGTAGCGCGTGCTGATCTTTCCACCGCCCGAGCTGAACTTCACCTCGGTGGCGCGCGCGTCCGACGGACACTTTTGCGCGTCATCGAGCGGCGCGGCGGCGTCGTCGATGTAGCAGAGGGCGCGCCGCAGCTGCTCCTTCTCCTGGTCCGTGATCGCGCTCACGTCCTGAACTCGAATGAGGAAGTGGTGAGGATTGTTCGCGTCAGTGACCTGGACCACCTCCGGCGTCTGAAAGCCCGCCGCCTCCACCGCGCTCCGCACGCCGGCGCCGTCGATCGCCTTGTTGAACGCGATCTCGACCTCGGTACCGCCTTGAAAGTCGGTTCCGTAGTTCGGGCCCGGATAGAAGACGAGGACGACCGATATGACGACGAGGAGAAGACTCAACGGGATCCAGAACCACCGCTGGCCCATGAAGTCGAAAACGCGTCCCGGCTTGAAGAACTCCATCGCTCTACCTTTTCGTCCGAGATTCGACCGTGGGTCAGAACTCTGCGCCCACGCTGAGGCGCTTGACCTTCGCCCCGCGGACCCACCAATCGAAGACGATGCGTGTGCAGAACACGCCCGTGAACAAACTACAGAGAATGCCCACGATCAGCGTGACCGCAAACCCTTTGACTGGACCGCTCCCGTACTGGGCAAGGATGAGCCCCGAGATGAAGACGGTCATGTGGCCATCGATGATGGACGGCAACGCTCGCGTGTACCCGGCGTCGACCGCGGCCCGCACGCTCTTGCCCGCCCGAAGCTCCTCGCGGATGCGCTCGTTGATGAGGACGTTGGCGTCCACGCTCATGCCGAGGGTCAGCGCCAAGCCCGCGATGCCGGGCACCGTCATCGTCGCGCTGAACGTGGCGAGCGCCGCGAGCTGAAGGAGCATGTTGAAGACGACCGCAACGTCCGCGACGATCCCGGACTTGCGGTAGTAGAGAGACATGAAGAGCAGCACGGCCAGCGAACCGTAAAAGCCGCCCCGTATAGCCTGCTGGATGGCGTCGCGTCCGAGCGATGGGCCGATGAGCGACTCGTTGCTCGGAGTGATGGGCGCTGGCAACGCTCCGGACCGGAGGACGAGCTGCAGCTGGTTGGCGTCGTGGAGCTGCCGCTCGGGATCGCCCGCCCCCATCGAGATCGTGGCCTTGCCGCCGCCGATCTTTTGCTTGATGACCGGCGCGGAGTCGACGTTGTCGTCCAGAATGATCGCGAAGCGGCGGTTGACGTTTGCGCCGGTGACTTCTTCGAAGCGATCGGCTCCCGCGGGCGAGAACGACAAGAGCACGAAATATTGCCCGAAGTTCTGCTGGTCCTGCCCGATGCTGGCGTCGGTGATGTAGTCGCCGGTCAGCTCGGCGCGACCGTACATGTAATAGGTGCGCCAGCCCACCTGCTTGAACTGCAACGGGTCGGTCCCGTCGACCGGCTCGGTGACCGCGAAGAATCCGATCACGTGGTCGTCGGGCACGCTGAGGGTTTTGGCCCACCCCTTGAACCGCGCCAAGCACTCGGTCATCGTCTCGTTCGGGTACTTCGGAGGCTGGCACGACATCCGGGCGAAGGAGGCCTTGGTCGTTTTTTTGTGACCGTTCCCGTCGAGGCCGTCGGGCGCGACTTCGGTGTACGCGGCGATCCCTTCGCCTTCGGGGAGGTCGTCTGGCTTGAGCGTCGGCTGGCCGAAGACCTTCTCGCTCCCGGCGTCGTCCACCATTTTGAACTCGAGGCGGGCCGTTCGGCGGATGATCTCCCATTTCCCGGAAGCTCTGCTCGTCGGTACCCGGCACTTCGACGATGATGTCCTCGTCGCGGGTCGTGACGGCCGCTTCGCGAAGGCCGAGCTCATCGACGCGGCGCGACACGGTGTCTTTCGCTTGAGCGACGGCGCGTTCGCGAATCTGCGACTCGATGTCTGCGCGGATCTTGAAGGTCAGCTCGTCGTCCGCCGGGCCCTTCGTTTCCGCGAGCTCTCCGAGAAACTTCTTCGTGAAACGGTCATCGATCTTCGATGCGTCGTTCTTGTCCTTGAACTTCAGGCGGATGAGAGCCGTCTCCGGCTGGGCGAGGTGAACTTTTTCGTCGAGCTTCGCGAGCTCTTCGCGCGTGACGCGCCCGTCGCCCGAATGCAGCCCGAAGCTCGTCGCCAGCTCCTGTCGCATCTCGTCCGCGAAATGGTCACGCTTGTCGCGAATGGCCTCGTCGACCTCGACGGTGTAAACGAGGCGCATGCCCCCTCGCAAATCGAGCCCCGGAGCGATGGCAAAGCCGATGCGATCGCGCACGTAGCTGGGCAGCGGAACCCTCCCCCCGCTCATGTTGTGCAACGTCGGCCAGAGGGCGACGAGCGACCCGAGGAACACTACCGCGACGAATCCGAGCTTGAGCCTCCAGCCGCCGTCCATCAGCGGCAAGAGGCCGAATCCCGCCCAGACCACCGCCAACGAGCTGATGACCAGACCCCAGAAATTGTCGAAATGAAAGAAGAGCGCCGCCGAACCAGCGGCGACCGCCATCACCACCAAGGAGCCACGCGTCGACGCATTGGTCGTTCCCCAGACGGCCAGAAACACGGCGGCGATCATGGCCCCGAGAACAGCGACGGGATTTCCGTGCAGCGCTACGGAGAGGACCGCCAGACCGAGGGCGAGCAGACCGCTGAGGATCGCGAGAACGTTCTTGCTGGGCATGTCGCTACCGGCTGCGGGCGGTCACTTCTTGTCAGTGGCAGGCTTGGCTTCCTTCAGTTCTTTCGGCGGCACCTTCTCGGGCTCGACAAAAGGCGTGACGGTGTTCGCGACGATCTGAACCGTCACCCCAGGGGCGATCTTCACCTTGGCGAGCCGATCGTCCATTTCGACGAGCTCCCCCACCAGCCCGGCGTTGGTCATGACCCGGTCACCCTTTTTCAGCGACGCTCGGGCCGCCGACTCCTTCTTCTGCTTGCGGGACATCAAGAAGAAAAAGGGTACGAAGATGACGAGCATCATCAGGATCGGCAAAAATCCGCCGATCGGCGAGCTCGATGGCGGACTGCCGCTCGGCGCCGGCGCCGAGTCTTGCACGAAGCCGGGCGTGCCGGCCTTCGGCTGGACGTTCTGCGCTAGGAGGAGGTCGTTCGAGAGGAGGGGGGCAGACACGTGTGCGGCTCCGAAAAAAAAGCGCCCGGAGAGTCCGGACGCGACGGGGGCTCGGGATAGCTCCTGGCCGCGTCCCCGTCAACCGGGTGCGCAACACCCGCCGACGTGCGGGCCCGGCCTAATCCCCATCCTTGGCGCAACGAAAACCCACGTTCGGCCCTGCCTCCAGCGCGGAGCCCCAGTTGCGCGAGGTCGTCCGGCTCATGGAGGGAGCCGAAAGCCATCCGCCCCCTCGGAGCACGTGTGCGGCTCCTGCCCGAGGCGCCGGTCCTGGCCCCAGCGATTCGGCGTACCAATCGGCTGTCCACTCTTCGACGTTCCCGCTCATGTCTTGGACGCCGAAGACACTCGCGCCTGAGGCGTGGGCGCCCGCGCGCGAGGGGCGCAATGAACAGCTCTTGCCCGATTGGTCGTTCAGCAACGTCACGGCGTACTGGCAGGACGAGCCGATACCCCATGGAAACGGAACGGCATTGGTGCCGCGCGCCGCGTATTCCCACTCTCGCTCGGTGGGAAGACGCTTGTGCGCAAAGCGACAGTACGCGTCTGCGTCCGCCCAGTGGACACACGACACGGGCAGCGCGGCATCGCCAGCGTCGTACGTGCACGTGGCGCTCGCATGCGCCGGCCGCGCACAGGCTCCCGCGTCCACGCAGGCTCGATAGGCGCCGACGGCCACCTCCGTGCGGTCGATCCAGAAAGCCGCGACCGTCGTGGTCCTCACGGGACGTTCGTTGGCGGGCGCTCGCTGGCTCGACGAGCCCATGGTGAAACGCGCTCCAGGCAAGCGGAGCATCCCGTCGCGGGCGGTCACGACTTGCCGGAGCACGGCCGAGCGTCCGAGAGCGGGATCTTCGTAGGGGTTCTCGGGGGGTGGCGCGGTCCCGTGCGCGTCGTCGGGCTCTCCGTCCTCGTGTGGCGCGGCGGGGCCTGCGGCGGACGAGCCGGAGCTCGCGGGCGCTGCTGCCGGCGTTGCGACGGCGAGGGGACCCGGAGCGCGTCGCGGCGGCAACGCATCGACGACCGCACCCGCACCGCGAGCGAGGACGACGCCGCTCGCTGCAGACACGAGAACGATGACTAGGAGGGAGCGGTGCTTGGACATCGATGTGTCGGCGACAGAAGCCGGACTTTTAGAATGCTGCCATCAGCGGCGCCGGCTTACCAGCGCTCGGTCGCGCGCGACCGCGCCGCTCAGGGGCGGCACGAAGGTCACTGTCCTTTTCTTCGAGTTCTTCGAGAACGGGATTCTTTTCGAGAACGGGACCACGACGGGCGCACGCGGACTCACCTTTCGTGCCTTGCCGTACCGTACCGGACGGCAACGCGACCAAACGCCGGCGTCGAGAGCAATGACCACAATACAAATGCGCTGAAGTTTGCCGCCGTGCTTGCGCACGAGATCAGAGCATGTTTGCCGCAAGCTCGGCCAATTCGCTGCGTTCACCTTTCGCGAGAACGATGTGCGCAGCCAGCTTTTCGCCGCGAAACCGCTCTGCCGCGATCGTCAACCCGTTGGACGCGCTGTCGACGTACGGATTGTCGATCTGACCGGGATCGCCGGTCAGCACGATTTTCGTGCCGTCACCCGAACGCGTAATGATCGTCTTGACCTCATGCGGGGTGAGGTTTTGCGCCTCGTCGACGACGATGAATTGCTGAGGAAGCGATCGCCCGCGGATGTAGGTCAGCGGCTCGACTTGGATCTGCCCGCTCTCCAGGAGCTCCGCGTACGCACGCGGTCCTTTGCGCGACCCCGTCGAGAAGAGAAATTCGAGATTGTCGAAGATCGGTTGCATCCACGGGTTGAGCTTTTCGTCGACGTCCCCGGGCAAAAATCCGAGATCCCGCCCCAGCGGCATCACGGGACGCGAGACGAGCATTCGCGTGTAGGCTCCGTCCTCCATCGTTCGCTTGAGACCCGCCGCCAGCGCAAGCAACGTCTTTCCGGTCCCGGCCTTTCCTACGAGGGTGACGAGGCGAACGGACTCGTCGAGGAGCAGGTCGAACGCAAACGATTGCTCTTTGTTGCGGGGGCGGACTCCCATCACCCCCTCGCGTGGCACGCGGAGGCTGGTGATCGCGCGCTTCGTCGCGTCGTAGCGACCCAGCGCCGTGTGGGACGGGTTCGACCGATCGCGCAGAAGCAGGCAACTGTTTGCCGGCGGGGGGGGCTCACGCGCGGGCATGCGTCCTTCGCGAAAGAACGCGTCGATTGACTCGCCGTCGAGCTCCATCTCGACCATTCCGCTCGTCAAGCGGTCGACTTCGACTCGCTGATTTTCGTATGTCTGCGCGACCATCCCGAGCGCATCCGCGCGGATACGCAGGTTGGTGTCCATCGTGACGAACACCGTCGGTCTGCCACCATCGTTCTCGCGGACGTCGAAGGCGGTCTGCAAAATGGCTTGGTCCATCGTCGTCCGGTCGATGGCGCTCGGCAGCTCAGGACGCTTGCTGGGGAGCGCAACGCGCAACGTCCCACCGGAATCGAGGGGCACACCGTTCGAAAGCGAACCGCTGCGCTCACGTAGCTCGTCGAGGAGACGGGCGATCGCTCGCGCGTTGCGACCACGCTCGGAGCCTTCGCGCTTGAACTGATCGACCTCTTCGATCGCGTAAATCGGGATGATGACGAAGTTGTCCTCGAACCGAAAGACCGCCTGGGGATCGTGCAGAAGCACGTTCGTGTCGAGGACGTAGTTCTTCTTCATCGGCGGCTGGTGGGTTCGGTCCTCGGCCCACGTAGCTGCGCAGGGCCGTCAGCGCAAGCGCGAAGGGCGCCGAGCCCGATCTATAGTGACCCGCACATCTCGTGGCCGCATGCTTGCCGAGAAACGCCTTTCGCCGATCATGCCCTCCGCCTCCCCTTCCCCTCGCTACCGTCTAGAAAGACCATGATCTCGGCTCTCCCTCGATTGCCGGGCGAGTGGACGGCAGGATTGAGGTCGATCGCGGAGCTCGTGACGCGGGCTTCGCGCGAGGTGCAACTGCTGACGGCGGTGACACCCGTCGACGCGCACCGCGAACGGGCGCGGTTGGTGCGAGAGCTTCGAGCCCAACGGCGGGTGTTCCCGGATTGGGCTTATCTCCCCGTGGCCCACGATGATCTCCGGCGCGCCCTCGATGCGGCAGAGCGCGTCCTCGCGGGAAGCGACGACCCGTTGCGGCGACTCTATCTCGATCGGATCCGAGAGCTGTCTTTGGAGGCCTCGCTCTGCGCCGCCGCGGGAACGAGCGACCTTCCACGGCTCGCGCGCCAGCGCTTCGACCATGGCGACATCGGGATTGCCCGGGTCGCTTCGAATCTCTGCGCGCTTTGGCTGGCGGAGCCCGCGCCAGCCGCCGAGGGCCCGACGATCCGAAGTGACGACGTCGACCCACGATTGCTCTTGTCGAGGATGCGCGCGACCGTCTCGAGGGCCGAGCTGCCTTTCGACGTCATCGCACAGCCGACCTTGGCGCCGCTCGCTGCGACGGGAGATCGCGTCATCCTCGTGGCGACTGGGCGGCCGGTGCACGAGGAGGACGCCGTGAGAACCGTCCTGCACGAGGTCGAGGGCCACGCACGACCGCGAGCGCGCTCCCTCAGCGCACCGCTCCTGCTGTTTCGTGTAGGAACGGCGGGCGGCGGCGACGACCAGGAAGGGCGCGCGCTTCTCTTGGAAGAGAGGGCAGGAATGCTCGGGCCTCGCAGGCGGCGCCAGCTGGCCGCGCGACACCGGGCGGTAGAGTCGATGACGGCGGGCGCCTCTTTCGACGATGTCGCGTCGAGCCTCGTCGATCGCGACGGTCTGGACGCCGTCGAAGCCATCGTCATTGCGGAGCGCGCGTTTCGAGGCGGCAACGGGAAGGGGCCCGGTCTCGGGCGAGAGCGGCTCTACCTCGAGGCGTTCGTCCGCGTCAGCGCGCACCTCGCAGCCCGACCCGAGGACGAAACGTGGCTCGAGGCCGGACAGGTGGCGGTCGGCGCCGTCAATGCCCTTCGCTCCAGCGGGGTTCTCTGCGTGTGATTGGGCGATCGCGCGTGCAACGCCCACCCGCCCTCCTTGCAGCGCGCTACTGCACCAGAACCGAGATTTCTCTCACGGCCGCCCCACCGCGATTGTCGTGCACGACGATCCAGATTTTGCCCTCACCCGGCTCATTGGGGGGCGAAAAATCGTTGTCCGTGTCCACCGACCCGCAAACGTCCGCCCGTCCGACGCGATCGACGCAGCCGGTCTTCGAGTCGAACATCAGGCGAGCGTCGTGCGCAAAGGAACCGAAGGTGGCGTAGTAGTCGGCCCAGACTTGTTCCCTCGACTGGCCGCTAATCGGATCCGGCTGCTCCTGAGCGGAAGAGGGCATGACGGGACCGATGTGAACGTGCGGACACGCGCCGCCCGCGCCGCAGCGCGCAGTGGTGAACGGCTGCGCGAGATCGAGAGCTTTCCCGTCGGCTTCGATGTGATCGATGATGGGATTCGCGTTCGTGATCGTGTCGTATGCGTACACGCGCGTGAACCCGAAAACGTAGTCGCTCGGGGGGACCTGGTTGTGCTCCGAGTCGAAGCAGCCGACGGGCGGCGCCTGGGGATTGGCATTTCCGCGATCGTTCGGGAGGAGCTCGATGTGCCCGGCGCAGGCGATGTTGAACAGAACGGCGAGGCCGTACGGCTGCGCCGCCCCGGCCACGGAGGGGTGCGATGAAACCGCATCGGCCGGCATCGTGAACGCGTAGTCCGGCCCCACCGCTCCGGCCGCGGTCAGGTAGGCGGTTAAGTCGACGCCACTGCGGAGCGGCGCCGCACCTGCGTCGGAGCCAGCCCCCCCGGAGGCTCCCCCCGAGAGCCCACGCGCGATCTTGGCAAAACATGCGAAGTACGCGTCCGTGTCGGGGTTTTCGCAGACGAAGGGCAGCCAGTAGACCGCCATCGGTGCGGGCTGTTGCGCGCGTCCGTCGAACGCGGACACCTCGAGGGTCACCGTCGCTCCCGGCTTCGCATACGGCGGGTCGGCGGTCGACGCCAGGATGCGAACGCTGGACACGAGGTTCGATGCCTGAAAGCCGGCGGGCGCGCAGGATGACACCGACCAGGCGCCCGCGGCGAGCACGGCGCGAAGGAGAGAATGGCCGAGGGCGCGCCACAGCCTCTTCGAGATCAAAGGTCCACCTGCAGGCCGAGGCTCGGCAAAATGGGCAAATCGCTCGCGTACGACGAGTGGGTGAAGTTGTAATCGTAGCTAATGCCGGCAGCGTTGCCCTCGTTGTAAACGTTCAGGACGTCGAGATACATGCGTATCGTTCCCCAAGGCCGCTTCCAGCTCTTGTCGACCCGGAGGTCGAGGGAATGAAAGAGAGGCAGGCGGGAGCTGAAGGTCGGGAACGCCTGAAGCGCGAGGTACGCGCCGACGTTTTCGTCGTAGAAGCCGTAAGTGTTTGGCGTGTACATGTAGCCGCTCGTCAAACGGTAGCGAGCACCCAGCTCCCAGCCGTTGCCCAAGCGGTAGCTTCCGAGGACGGTCAAGACGTGGGTCTCGTCGTATTGGGAGAGCCGCAGCGGGAGGCCGGGCGCGTCGCGGCGCGCGCTGCGAGACAGTGTGTACGCAAGCCAGCCGAAAAAACGTGAATCCGGCTTGTATCGAATCAGCGTCTCCAGGCCGTAGATGACTCCACTGCCCGTGTTGCCGATTCCCTGCGTCACGAGGTGATCGAGCTGCTTGTAAAAGGCGTCGGCGGAACCTTCGATGTGCCGGGTGAGCTCCCGCTCGACGCCGACGTCGTAGTGGTAAGAGCGGCTGCTCGACAGTCCGGGCGTGCCGAAGACGGCATTCGTCTGCTGCGCTGAAGGCGGCTGCGCAAAGAGCCCGACGCCGGCCTTCAGCGTGGTACGGGGGTCGCGGGTGACGTCCTGCCTGACGACGACTCTCGGGGACAGATCCCAAGACTTCGTGTCCTTCGTATAGTCGAGACGAACGCCGGGCACGATGCGCGTTCCCGTCCAGGGAGTGGCCTCCAGCTCGGTGTAGAAGGCCGGCTGGTAGAGGGCGTCCGTCGAGCGGGTGGACACCGGTGGCTGGGACCCGAACGGGCCCGACGGCGGCTGCCCCGCCTTGGGAAAAGGCGGCAGCACCGCCGCGATGGTATAGGGCGCGTAATACAGGTCGAAGCCAGCGTTCATCGTCAGCCGACTGTCGAGCTTCTGGGCGAGCTCCAAGCGAGACGTGATCGGCCAGTCCGTCACCTTGAATGAGATGCTTCCGACGCTGAAATCGAGGTAGTCTTCTCCGATCGACGCGACGAATCGGAGCTCCGTGCCGTCGCTCACCTTGTTCCGGTAGAGCGCTTGCGCGCGCCAAAAACCGACGTGCGAGCCCAGCGATCCCGAGAGCTCTGGATTGCTCGCGGACGTGTTCGTGAGCAAGAGTTGCAGGCGGTCGTCCGAGCCGAAGAAGCCAAAACGGATACTCGAACGTTTGCCGAGATCGCGCTCGAGAGTCGCCTGGTAGTCGTAATAGACTGGGGCGACGCTGACGTTTGCGCCTGCCGCCGTGAGCACGGGTCCGAGCCAAAGGTCGAACCAAGAGCGGCGACCCGCAACCGCGAACGTCCAGCCGGTGTCGAAAACGGGTCCCTGGACGAGCACCCGCGCGTCGATGAGATCCACCTGGGCCATCCCCTGCAGGCGATTCTTCTTGGGATCCGCCAGGCCGACGTCGACGACGCCGCCCATCGCGCGCCCGAACTGCGCGCTGAAGTTGCCCGGATAAAAGTCGATGCGATCGATCATCTCGGTCGGAACGACCGACGACAGTCCCCCGAAGTGGTAGACGATTGGGACAGGCGTCCCGTCGACGAAGTACTGCGTGTCCTGCGGGGCAGAGCCGCGCACGACGAGCAGGCCCGAGAGGGGCGGTGGGCGCGCGACCCCCGGCAGGTTCTCCAAGGATCGCAGCGCGTCGCCATTCGTGCCCGGAATGCGGTTGATCTCACGCTGCTCGAGCGTGCGTTTGGTCACCTCGCGGGGAGGTCGTCGACCGCGCACCTCGACCTCCTCGATGGCTTCGTCGTGCGCGGCTCCCTGACGCGCGACGGTCTCTGCCGGTTCCATGCGGTCGATGACGGAGGCGGCTTCGCCAGGTCTCAACGTCTCGTCGGCCTCGCGCCCCTTCATGCCGGTCGCGCTGACGGCCACGTGATAGGTACCCGCGGGCAGGGCCTCGACTCGCCACGTTCCGTCGGTCTCGGTGATCGAAACGCTCTCGCGCGCGCCTTCGCCTCCCGCGGCGTCGCGGACGACGACGGTCGCCCCCGCGATCGGCCGTTCCCCAGCCAGGGTGGTGACGCGACCGGCCAGTGTCGCGGGAGGTGGAGCGAAGCGGTACAGAAAGCGGGTGCGCACCGCCACCGGCTTGCCGTCGCGCGTCGCCGGCTCGAACACGAGGCGTCGCGCGGCCGTCACGGCGGCTTCGCCAAACCCGTGACCCGGGGCGCCTTCGACCGCGGCGGCCGCGACCCGGCCCGACGCGTCGACGGTGATGATCACGGCCACTTCGACGCTCTCGTAGTAACCCTCGTCGAGCGCCTGCTTCGGGTAGGCGGCGCCTTCGTTCGTCTTCACGACCGGCATGGTGACGACGGGAGAAGTCGAAGCGGGGGCCGCGGGGGGCGACACTTGAGCGCGGGCTTCTCCGGGCTGAATTGCGACGAGCGCAAGCCCACACGCCAATGCAGACCGAGAGAGTCGCGCCAGGGGCATCGCGTGGATCAGCGCTTAGCCGACCACCGACCTGCGCTCAACGGGAACGAGCCGACGCCGAGTGGCCGCGGGAGCTCCCGCTTCTCGGCCGCACACGGGCTCGGGCGGCGGCGCGGGCCCCAGACGCGCGCGGCGCTTGCCTGCGGCAGGTTGACGCTGCGCAAGTCCGAGTGATAACGGTTGATTTTGGGGCGGGCCCTGTACGGACGGAGTCAGCATGACGAAGAGCGAACTCATCGATGCACTGTCCGCACGGCGAACCGATTTGACCAAAGCCCGGGCCGAGCTTGTCGTCAACTGCGTGTTCGACGCGATGACCGAGGCCCTGCAGCGCGGCGAAGGCATCGAGATCCGTGGTTTCGGGAGCTTCACGGTGCGCCCCTACAAGCCGTACTCGGGACGAAACCCGCGAACGGGTGAGACCGTCGACGTCCCGGCGAAGAGGCTCCCATTTTTCAAGGTGGGCAAGGAGCTCAAAGAAATCGTGAACGACAGTCGTCACCTGCCGATCACGGGCGGCAAAGACGACGACCCTTGACGGGCGCGGCGGGAGCCGAAGCACTTCTGGTATAGGCGGGAGGGCATGCCGTCGTTTTCTCCTGCCACCGATCAACTCGCGCTTTTGGAACGCGGCGTGGTGGACTTTCACGTTCGCGGCGAGCTCGAGAAGCGGCTCGAGGAGTCCCGCCAGACGGGCCGCCCCTTGCGCGTCAAGGCCGGCTTCGACCCGACGCGCCCGGACCTGCACCTCGGGCATGCCGTTCTACTCCAGAAACTACGGCAATTTCAGGATCTCGGGCACACGGCGATCTTCCTCGTCGGCGATTTCACCGCGATGGTGGGCGATCCGACGGGCAAAAACGAGAGCCGTCCGCGCCTGACGCGCGACGAGGTCCGCCAATCGGCCGAGACGTACCTGGAGCAGGCTTTCAAAGTCCTGGACCACGACCACGTCGAGCTGCGTCGCAACAGCGAGTGGCTCGAGGCGATGAACCTGGGCGAAACCGTCGCCCTGATGGCGAGGGGGACCGTCGCGCGAATGCTCGAGCGGAACGACTTTCGCCTGCGCTTCGACGAAGGGCGTCCCATTTACCAGCACGAGCTCCTCTACCCGCTTCTCCAGGGCTACGACTCGGTCGCGCTGGAGTGCGACGTGGAGCTCGGCGGCACCGACCAGTTGTTCAATCTCCTCGTGGGGCGTGACCTGATGGGCCGCTATGGAAAGCGTCCGCAGATCGTCATGACGACGCCGATCTTGGAGGGGACCGACGCGCGAATCGCGAATGGAGAGATCACCGGCAGAAAGATGAGCAAAAGCGCGGACAACTACATCGGGATCCAGGAAGCGCCGGACGCGATGTTTCGAAAGGTGATGCAGATTGACGACGAGGTCATCTTCCGCTTCTTCGAGCTCCTCTCCGCTCGATCGAACGAAGAAATCGCCGCGCTCGAGCAAGACAAGGCCGGGGGGAGAAGCCCTCTCGAAATCAAGGCTCTCTTTGCGCGCGAGGTGATTGGGCGCTTCCATGGTGCGGAGTCCGCCGCGCGTGCTGCCGTCGAGTTCGAGCGCGTCTATGGCCGAGGCGCGGTCCCTGAGGACGTTCCGTGCATCGCCATCACGCCGACCGGGGGCGTGACGGAGCTCGCCTGGGTGCTCAAACAGGCCCACCTGGCGACATCGACGAGCGAAGCGCGGCGGCTCGTCGAGCAAGGTGGGGTCGAGGTCGACGGTGCCCGCGTGACCGATCCGAAGATTCGCCTCGAGCCGGGCAGCGAGCACCTCTTGCGGGTGGGATCCAAAAATCGGCGCTTCGCTCGCGTTCGCATCGCGAGCTAGTCCCCGGCGACGGGGCTCGCAGCGCGCGCCGCTCGATGCGCGCCAGCAGCGCGACACTCCAGGAGATTCGCGCTGCGCCCCGGTCAGATGCGGGCCGCCGTCATTGACGAGCGGCGCCTTATGGTGGTAGCGGAGCCCGCCCGTTTGCACCCTAAGCGCTCAATGCCCCGCCCCGCCCGCTCCGACTCAGGAGACCACGTAGACGCCCCTCCGCGCAGGCGCGGAGCGTCGAGCGCGCCCTCGGCGTCACCTCCCAAAGCGAACGACAAGCGTCTCGCCAAGCCTTCGGCGCGCATCGCCCCGCCGGCTGCGCCGCCCGCCGCGCCGAGAAGCCGTCCGCCGCACGGGCCCACCGGCCCGATGCCTCCAATCGCACCGCTGCCGCTCGTACCGGCGCCCGACTTCCGGGTGGGCGACAAGGCAGTGCACCCGGCGCACGGCGTCGGCGAGGTCATGGCGATTGAGGAGCGGGAAATCGGGGGGACCCGCGCGACGTTCTACATCTTGCGGATCCTCGACAACGGCATGAAGGTCATGGTGCCGACGAGCGCAGCCACGCAAGTCGGGTTGCGCGGAATCATGAGCGAGGGCGACGCCGACAACATCCTCTCGACGATGCGCGCGCGCGAAGTCGCAGTCGACGTGCAGCCCTGGAGCCGCCGATTTCGGATCTACACCGAGATGATCAAGAGCGGCTCGGCAATTGAGATCGCCAAGGTCCTCCGTGACATGAACCGCCTGAAGTTCGACAAAGATCTTTCCTTTGGCGAGCGGCGCCTCCTCGATCAGGCGAGGGGGCTGCTCCTGAAGGAGCTCGCCCTCGCGAAGAAGACGACCGAGGCCGAGATGGCCAATGAAATCAAACGGATTTTCACGGCATAATCCGTCGACCGTCAAGCGCCGGCGACGTGCACCACGAGCTCACGCCGGTGGCCTGCACGCCGATGCTCCCAAAGATAGAGCGCCTGCCAGGTTCCGAGGGCGAGCGCCCCACGCGTCACGGGTATCGCTTCGCTCGACCTCGTGATGGCCGTCCGCAGATGACTCGGCATGTCGTCCGGACCTTCGGCGTCGTGCTCGTACACGGTCGACTCGGGCGCGAGCGCAGCCATCCAGCGCTCCAGGTCGCGGAGAACGGCGTCATCTGCGTTTTCCTGAATCACGAGCGATGCGCTCGTGTGGCGCAAGAACACCGTGCACAGCCCGGTGGTGACGCCCGATTCGCCGACGACGCGGGCCACGTCAGCGGTCAGATCCAATAGCCCTCGTCCGCGAGTCGAGACGGTGAGCGTGCGCTGGAAAACCTTCACGGAGAGGGCACTTAGCACGTCAGAATGCGTAGCTCACCGCCGCGTCCAAGATCAAAATCGAGGACGAGTAGCTGCCGTTCGCCGACGGCCACCTGGAGGGCTGCATGTTGCGGAAGAGCGAGCTGTCCTCGACCGTCGACGACAGCGCCTGGATGTACGTCGCGCTGAGGGAGCCTGCGAGCGATGTCGTGAACGACTGGCGGGCTCCGAGCGTACCGTAAAAACGCGTCGACTCGTAAAGCAGCGCGTCGACCGTCGCCTGCCCCACGGGTGGCGACTCGTACGCGAGGCTCGCGAAGAGCTCCGACTGGGGAGCGACCCAGTAGGCGCCGCCCACGCGCACCCGCACGGTGTCGCGCCATTCGCGGGGCAGATTCACGATGACGGTGCCCGTGGTGCTGGCGCCATTTGGTTCGACGTCGCATGCCGCGCCTGTCTTCACGACACACTGGTTCTTGAAGCGACTCCAGAGCTCCAAGGCCGTATCCAGCCTCAGCTCCAGCTCCGAGGTCACCCGCCACGCAACACCCGCGCGCACGACGTCGGGGTATGCCTGCAGAAAATCGGCCGGAGACTGCGGCGTCAGATTCGTCTGCCCGCCGAGCTGCTCTCGAAACGTTCCCTTGAGGCGCATCGTGCCGAAGCCGGGTTGGCTGGTGTAGGAGGCGCCGAGCCGCAAACGACCGTCGGCGAGCGGCTCCCAGTAGAGACCAGCCGCGGCGCCGACCTCGAGGCCGTGGACGTCGAGCTCGGCACGCCCTTCGGCGTTGCCGCCATTCGGCCCGAAGACGTCGTCCGAACCATTTCCGTTGCGGGCGCGGACGTCGGTCACGCCGGTGCGAATGACGCTCACGCTGCCGCCCATACCGAGACGTAGCTCCTCGATGCGGTACGCGAGCGCCAACGTCTCGTAAAAAGAGGCAGTGCTCGTGCTGATGGCCTGCCACCGCTGAGGTCCGTCGTAGGCGCCGGGCGCGGCCGATCCGGCGCCGAACGACGCGTTCTTGTCCCACTTGATGACACCGCCGAACGGGACATAAGACGCAACCCCGAGCCGCAGCGGCGTCCCTCCGAAGTCCGTCACGAAACCGATGTAGGGGGCGCCGAGCACGTTGAAGAGAGTCGCCTTGCCCGTGTTGGCCTGGCGGTAGGTCGGATTGTTCGCCGCGCTCGGAAGCGAAGACGACAGCGCGGTCGCCGACCGGTCATACGTCGCCCAATGTAGAGCGAGCACACCGTCGACCACGATCTGCGAGCCCTTTGCTCCCGCCATCGCACCCGGATTGAAGTACACGTCGTAAGGGTTCGCGAGCGACGGGCTTCCGTGGTCGCTGCCGAACTGAGACGTGAGAAAGCCCGAAGCGCGGGCCGTCGTCGTACCGAGGGCGACGCCGAGCGCCGCGGAGAGAACGAGGAACAATCTTCCGCGCGAGTTCCGCAGGGTCATCTGCCGGTCCGCGATGTGGGCGGTGCCATCGCTGCGATGGGATGATATTCATCAAAGCATGTCCAGGACTAACGGAGCCACGCGGCGTGCGAGCACGGTCGGCGGGGAGCTTCGGGCTCCATTTCCGGCTCTCGTGCTCCTAGTGCTCGCGTACCTCGCGGGCGGATGCGTCGATCCCAAGCAGGACTACGAAGATTGGATCGCACGCACCGCCGATGGGCGGGCGATTGTTTACATGGCACCGGACAGCAGCGCCTTCGAGGCCGCAGCGCCAGACGGGGGCTTCTCGGGAAGCTACTTCATGTCGTGCTTGCCGAGCACGGGGCAGGGCGACGTGGGGCAGGCGCTTCTCTCTCAGGTCACCTTGCACTACACGCCCGACGGCACCGGCGGGGGAACGGTCGACTACCGGGCCATTGCGCTCCGCAAAGACGCGACCGACCTCACCCAGTCGGTGGGCACGGCGACCGTGCTGAACGGCGTGCCGGTGAAGGACGCCGTCGCGGCGCTCGTCTATGGGCCGACCACCATTCCGGCAGCGGCCGATCCCCTGACGCCGATCGACATCATTTTTCAAGATCTGACTCTTTACATGCATATCCAAGACGAGGCCCAACCCTGCGCAACCTTGTCGGGGCACATCGTTCAGCCGCAGACGATCGACCTCAGCCAGCCGGGCAATTACTGCGTTCTGCGGCGATCCACCGGCGAGATTCCGAGTCTCCAGCTGAGCGACTTCCACTGTCCTTGAAGGAGCGCGCCGGCGCGGCTTCGTCCGTCGGCGCTTGCTGCGACCCGGAAGGCGGCCCAGACTTAAGGGCCGTGAGCGCGAGCCGTGTCGACGAGAGCCTCCTCATCCTGTCGGATGTGCACCTCGGCAATGATCTCAACGATTTTCCTCGCGATGGAGCGCGACGCTCCGCGTGCGTCGACACCGATCTGGCCAGCTTGCTCGACCACTACCGTACGGTTCGTCCAGCGGGGCGCCGCTGGCGTCTCGTCATCGCCGGCGACTTCATCGACTTCATCGGAATGGCCATTTTCCCGCGCGAGGGAGACGTTGCATCGGAGTCGAGCGCGGAGGAGCGGGCACACGGCTTGGGCAACACTTCGGATCACGGACGAGCCAAGGTTCGGGCCGTGGCGGCGCGCCACCGCGTCGTCTTCGACGCTCTCGCCGACTTCGTCGCCGCCGGTCACGCGCTGACGATCGTGCATGGGAACCATGACGTCGAGTTCCACTGGGACGCGGTCAAAGAGGAGCTCCGCGCCCTACTCGCCTCGAGCGCCTTGCGTGAACCCGGAAAGCAGGGAGCCTCGGCTGCGGACCTGGGGTCGCGAATCGAGTTCGCGCCCTGGTTCTACTATGTCGGCGGCGTCGCCTACGTCGAGCACGGTCACCAGTACGACACGCTCTGCTCGACCGAGCACGTGATGGCTCCCCTCTCGCCAGTCGATCCGAGGCGGATCGCGCGTAGTTTCTCCGACGTGCTCCTCCGTTGGGTGGTGCGGCCGACGCGAGGAGTCCCCGAGTACGGCCACGAGCGGATGGGCGTGCCCGATTACTTGCTCCTCGGTGCACGACTGGGCGTGGGCGGCCTGATTCGGCTGGCTGGACGATTCTTCAGCGCCGTCATCGAAATGTTCCGACTTCGTCGCGCATACCTTTCGGTGGCCGCCCACGAGATTGGCGCAGAGCAGGAGCGAAGGATGCGGGCGCTCGCCGAAGTCACCCGCATCGGCATCGACCGTCTGCGCGCCCTCGCCGCGCTGCAAGTCCCGCCCGTGACGCGCTCGATACCGAAAATCTTGGCCGGCGTTTTGCTGGATCGCCTTGCGCTTGCGATCGCGGCCACAGTCGCCCTGGGCCTCATTGCGATGGCCGCGCGGCGACACCCGTGGGCTTGGCTCGTCCTAGTAGGCGTCGCGATCGGCTGGGTGGTGGCTCATCGGCGCTTGTCCGAACGACGGCGGGAATGGTTCGGCGACCGGCTGGACAACGACGACACGCTCGTTGATCGCGCCGGACGGCTGGCGCAGATCTTCCCTGCCGCCTTCGTGGTCATGGGCCACACCCACAACCCGGCCATGATCCCCGTCGCGCACGGCACGGCGACCTACGTCAACGTCGGCTCGTGGCACGAGGCCGAGCCAAACACGGCGGACGTTGCCCCGAGCTATCGCGCGGCGCGAACGCACCTCGTCATTCATCCGGCGCCTTCGGGACCGATCGCCGAATTTCTCGCGTGGGAATCGCAAGGACCGCGCCTCTTCGCGCGGACTGGCACGGGACGCTGAGCGGCTCAGCGGGACTCGTAGACATTCATCGCCGGCAGCTCGAGCACGGTGAGAAAGCCACCTTTGCCCGCCCCCGTGTCGAGGCCGACGCAGCAGGGGCCCGCCCAGACGTCGTGCGGATCCTCGGGCGTGTACGTGCTCAGCTCGGGCGGAAGATAGGCGGTCGCCGTGTGCCCAAATACGACGAGCTTGCCCCTGTAATTGCGAAAAAAATCCTCGTCGCGGAGCCAGAGCAGAGCAGCCGCGGTCGGGACTTCCGAGGGATGAGCAAAACCGTGCTTGCCGCGCGGTAGCCCGGCGTGAACGTAAATGGCGTGTTCGTCCTCGTACCAGTGTGGCAGCGCTCGTAACCAGAGGACGACGTCGTTCGGGAAGAACGAGCCACTGAAAAGGCGCGCTCGCTCGTCGGAGAGCGGGTGCTCGTCGCACCCTGCGGGTGCGCCACCGGTGAACGATCGCATGGCGGCGAGGCAGCCGTTGCCTGGCGGCGAGACGAACTCGGGCCAACCCGTCGCAATGACGCGCAGCCATGCGTCTTCGTGGTTTCCGCGGAGCGGAACGACGCGCGGCGGCCCCTCTCGTTCGAGCGCGCGCACGAATTCGATCACATCGGCTGAACGGGGACCTCGATCCACGTAGTCACCGAGGAACACGAGGGTATCGCTCGACTCGAGAGAAGGCAGTCGCGCGAAGACGCGCTCGAGAGCCTCGAGGTCCCCGTGGATGTCGCCGATTGCGAAGGTTCGCCCGACCACCATTCGATGGTAGCGGCCAAGCGGGTCACCAGGTCAACGGCCGCGGCGGCGCGCGTCGATTTCGAGCTCTCTGACTGCTGCCAACGCCGTCTCGACATGGGCACCGGGCCGGAGCTGCGAGACGAACACATGTCGCACCATTCCGGTGCGACCGATCACGAAGGTCGCGCGTCCCGGAAAAATGCCGAGCGTTGGTCGAACGCCGTAGAGCGATCGCACTGCGCCATCAGGATCGCAGAGGAGCCTCATCGGCAGCTTGTGCTTGCTCGTGAAGCGAGCATGCGAGTCGGCCGAGTCCGAGCTGATGCCGATGACCTCGGCACCCGCCTCGACGAACGCGTCGTACGCATCACGGAACCCGCACGCCTCGGCGGTGCAGCCCGGGGTGTCGTCCTTCGGGTAGAAGAATACGACGACGGGGCGGTTGGCGAGGAGCGTCGAGAGAGTCACCGCCTCGCCGCTCGTCGATGCCAGGGTGAAATCGGGCGCGCGGTCCCCTACGGCGATGGTCATTGTCTTCGTTCTCTCGTATGCGCGGCTGCGCTCTCTTGCGATGACGCGGGCGGGCGGGCGGCCGTGTCGAACGTGTAGCCGACGATGGCTTTTGCGATGACCCCCGCGCTCGCCGGCGTCAATCCCTCGCCGATGCCGGCGTTGAGCTCGAAGCTTTCAATCGCGAGCAGGTCGACCACCTCGAAGAGATAGTGCTCTTGCTCGCGCAGTGGCAGGAGGGCCGCCACCGGACCCAGGGTGGAGTAGTACTCGAGTCCCAGCGCCACCGGCCCCACGGTTCGAGCAGCTTTGGCTGCGGGTTGAAACGAGGGACCGGCGGACGCTCCGCCGCCCCAGAGCGACTGATCGAAGATGGGATTCACTGCGAATAGCCAATTCGCGTCTTGCCACGCGACGATCGGCCGCACCTCGCAGCCCCATCGGTTGGCATCATAGGTGATCGGAAGATACGAGACCTCGAAGTTGACCCCTAGCAGCCAGTGCGCGTCCCACGTGCGCGGGGTCACGAATTTCGAGCGCAGCTTGGCGCCGGCCCAGTCGACGGTGCCGTCGTCGCGCACGGCCATTTGTAGATAGGCGCCGAGCTCCCAGAAGGGTCGGAGGCCGAAAGAGGGCTCCAACGTCGCGTGAAACTGCCCGTGCAGCGGAAGCTCGGGCGGAGAAGCGGAGCGATGACCGGTCGCCCAGTCGTTGAGGTGAAGCTCGACGCCCGCGAAGCCCGCTCGATTCGCCGTGCCGTCGTACACTTGAATTTCGAACGGATCTCCCGCTTGCGCCGGCCTGGGCAAGAATGCGAGCGCGATGGCGAGCCCGACGGTCCGTCGCATGGTGTCCCATACCGCCGATGGGACCCGAGAGCACGTGCGACCGTTGCCGGGCGGGCGTCGCGCGGTACGCTCGAGCGGTGAACAGGACCGCCCCCGAGTGTATCTTCTGCGCAATCGTTGCGGGCGGTGCTCAGGCACACCGTGTTCTCGAGAGCGCTCTCTGCCTCGCATTCCTCGACGCACGGCCGCTCTTCTTGGGGCACGTTTTGATCGTCCCCCGGACCCACCGCGAGACCATGGGCGACCTGACGCCCGACGAGCTCGGCGCGCTGTTCTCGCATGCGCAAAGACTGACCGTCGCCATGGAGCAGACTCTCGGCGCGGAAGGAGCGTTCGTCGCCATGAACAACCGCGTGAGCCAGAGCGTGCCTCACGCCCACGTTCACGTGGTGCCGAGGCGCCGGGGGGACGGATTGCGCGGTTTTTTCTGGCCCCGCCGGGCGTACTCGAGTGATGCCGAAGCGGCAGAGATCGCGGCGCGGCTACGGGCCGCATCGACGAGCAGTCCCTAGCGAAAGGGACGCCGGCGGTTCCTCCCGCCCGTCGAAAATTGGATGCTAGCGTGGGGCAGCCAGCCATGGAACTCCTCGCAGACGCCGTCATCCCCTTCCCGCGCGAGACCGTCTTCGCCGCCTACCGCGACGACCTCTCCAAGCTCCTACCCTACCTGCCGAACGTCAGGAGCGTCGACGTCAAATCCCGAAAGGACCTGGGGCCCGTCGTCGAGATGGTCAACGTCTGGCACGGCGGCGGCGACATCCCCGCTGCGGCGCGCGCGGTCATCAGCGAGTCGATGCTTTCGTGGACCGATTACGCGACGTGGAACAGCGAAGCCCTGCGCTGCGACTGGCGCATCGAGACCCACGCGCTCTCCGAGGCCGTCCGCTGTGTGGGTCACGACCTCTTTCTCGAGCAGCGGCCGGACGAAACGCTGCTTCAGATCCGCGGCGTCATCGAAATCGACGGCAAGAAAATCCGCGGGGTACCCGGTTTTCTTGCGGGCAGAGTCGCGCGCACGGTCGAGGAGTTTCTCCTTGGCAAAATTCAGCCGAACCTCGTCGAGACGGCGAAGGGGCTGACGAAGTACTTGCAAGGTCAGTCGCGCATCTGATCGAGCGCAAACGCATACTCGTCGGCCAGCTTCTCCACGGCGGCCTTGACGAGATCGGCGCCACCGTGCCCCGAGTTCTTCTCGATGCGGAGGAGCACCGGCCCCCCGGTCGACGCCCACTGCAGCGCTGCGGCGAACTTGCGCGCGTGCATCGGATCGACCCGATCGTCGCTGTCGGCGCTGAGAATCAAGATGCCTGGGTATTTGGTCCCGCTCGTCACGTGATGGTACGGCGAGTACGCGAAGAGCGCCCTGAAGTCGTCGGCGTCGTCGGAGACGCCGTACTCCTCAATCCAGGTCTTGCCGCTGCCGACGAGGTGGTACCGCACCATGTCGAGGAGCGGCACGCCGCAGAGGGCCACACGAAATAGATCCGGCCTCTGGGTGACGGCGGCACCGACCAGGAGACCGCCGTTCGATCCGCCCAGGATGGCGAGCTTCGAAGCGCGCGTGAGGCCCCGCCGTTCGAGCTCCTCGGCGACGGCCACGAAATCGTCGAATACGTGCTGCTTCTCGCGGCGCATCCCGCGCCGATGCCACTCCTCGCCGTACTCGCTGCCGCCGCGCAAATTCGCGACCACCCAGTTGCCGCCGCGCTCTAGCCAAGGGTAAATCGACGGCGAGAAGGCGGGCGTCTGTGCCGCCTGGAAGCCTCCGTAGCCATAAAGGATGGTCGGGGTACCCCCGCTGTCCGCGCGCTCTAGGCTGCCGTGGACGACGAAGAAGGGGACGCGCGTTCCGTCGCGGCTCGTCGCGAAGAGCTGCTCCACCGAAACCTTCGAAGTGTCGACGGGAATGTCGAGCCTGTAGAACGTCGATGTGATCCCCGTCTTGACGCTGACCTCGTCGATTTCGGTCGGGTGGGTGAACGACTGAAAGGAATAGAACGCGCGGTCGTCGTCGACGTTGCCGCTCAGGCCACCCGACGCGCCAAGCGCCGGAAGAGCGATCTCGCGGATGAGCCTTCCGTCCTCGTCGTGGAGCTCGACGTGACTGACGACGTCTTTCAGGTAAACGAGGGAGAGCGCGTGACCGACGATGCTCGACCCATCGAGCGTTGCGTCGAGGCGCTCTGCGACGATTTCCGTCCAATCCGCCCGCTGCGGGCGGGCGGGATCGACCCTGAAGACCCGGTATTTCGGCGCCCCCTCGTTGGTCCGCACGAAGAAACGACCGCGATCGACGTCGACGAAGTACCGGGCGTCCTGCCCTACGGTGAGCGGCGTCCAGACCGGAGTCGAGGCGCGCAGGTCCATGAACTCGACGTCGGTCCGCGTCCAGCCATGCTCGGTTACGAGCACGAGCCAGCGACCGTCCTTCGATAGCTCCGCACCGAGGAAGGTCTTCGGATCACCGGTCTTGGCCCGCACGGTGCGGTCTCGCTCGGCACCCGCACCGATCTTGTGAAAACGAACTTCGGCGTACCCAGGGCGGTCTGCGGTGGGCACGCTGCCAGCGGGCGGGAGCCACGTGTAGTAGAAGCCGTCTCCGGACGGGGTCCAGGAGGGCCAAGCGTATTTCGCTCCTTCGATGACGTCGACGGCGCTCTTCGTGCCCGTCGCCACGTCCATGACGAAGAGAGTGGCCTCGTCCGAGTTGTGGCTCTTGACGGTGTAGGCGACCCTCTTTCCGTCCCAAGATACGCTCCAGATGCCGAGCGATACGCTGCCGTCCGTCGACCACGCGTTGGGATCGAGGAGCACTCTGTCTCGCGACTCGGGGCCACCTCGATTGGCGTCCGCGCTCGGTCTGCCCTCGCGCCAATAGACGGCGTACTTCTCCTTGCCGGCTTCACGTCTAGGATAAAACCAGCGATTGCCGTCGTGCCGAGGCGTGCCCTCGTTCTCCACGTAGGAGAGCTCCTTGAGGCGCGCCGCGAGGGCGTCTCGGCCTGGAAGGGCCGCCAGGTAGGCGCGCGCCAGCCGGTTCTCTTCGTCGGTCCAGCGCATGACGTCCGCGCCATTTCCGTCCTCGAGCCACCGGTACGGATCGGCCACCCGAACTCCGTGCAGAAGGTCGACCTGAGCCACTCGTCGCGCTACCGGATAGGCCAACGGCGGCGGCGGCGGAACGGACCGGCTCGCAGCCACGGCGACGGAGGAAGGAGCGGGAGCGCTCGCATCGGTCGACGAGGTCGACGCGGTCGACGAGGCTCGGCGAGCACTGGCACACGCGCCCACGAATGCGAACGCGAACGCGAACGCGAACGCCGTGCGTACCCACAAGAAGGCCGATTCTTGCGACGAAGGGTCGGTCGTTCTTCTCTTCATCGGCCCGGAGACGATACTCCCGCGCTCGTCCCAGTCGAGCGTGCCCGTCGAGCCTCGCGCCGCCGACGTTGTATGCTCCGGAGAGAAGCGTATTCCTTTGCGGAGCCCATTCCACTTCAAGCCGGGGCGAGGTCCCTCCACTCTCTCTGGTGATCGCGAAGGGCGCCGCTTCGCTTCCAGCGATCCTCGGCTGCAGGCCATACGGCGGTTTCTACGTGAGCATGGTCGCAAGCTCTGGTGGTTGCACTCGACCTACGCGCTCGCGCTCGGAGCCGGTGTGGTCATTTACGCGAAGCGGGGCTTCGAGCACGCTCGTTGGCTCGCGGTGTCGCTCGGCCTCGCGTGGCTGCTGGTCGTGCTGGTCTTCCGCCTCTTTGCCCCCGACGGCGAGCTCCGTGCGTTCGATGCGCCCGACGCGCGGTCGCGCGTTCCGTTCTACGTGATGACGTACGCGCTCAAGAACCTTTACCAGGGGATGCTTTTCTTTCTCCTTCCGTTCTACTGGAAGTCGACGACCCTGGACGCGCCGAACGTCTGGTTCGTTCTCCTTCTCGCATCGTGCGCCGTGCTCTCGGCCCTCGACATCGTGTTCGACCGGGTGCTCATGCGGTGGCGTTGGCTCGCTTCGATATTTCACGGCATCACGCTCTTCGGCTGTCTGAACCTCGTCATACCCGCGCTCTTCCCCGACACGCGGACGCTTTGGTCGTTGCTCGCGGCGGCGGCGGTGACCGTCGTCGGATTCTGGACGCTCCACGTGACGGGCCGCGTACTCCGAAAAAAGATCTACATCGCCCTCTTCGCGTTGAGCGTCGTCGCCGGAGTGGGCGCAGCGTACGTCGCACGCGCAGCCATTCCTCCCGTGCCGATGTACGTGTCGTCGGCGGCCGTGGGACCAAAACAGCTCGAGGACGGCCGTCTGGCCATGGAGGTCAAAACGCTCCACCCCTCGGTCATCCAAGAGCTCATCGCGGTGACCGACGTGGTCGTGCCGGGCGGGAAGGGCGATCGCCTGCGTCACGTGTGGCGTCTCGAGGCGCACGAGGTGCACCGTTCGACCGAGGAGACGTCGCGAATCCCCGGTCCGAGAGGTGTCGTGCGCCTGCGGTCCTCCCTGACGGGGAGAGACCTGCCGGCGTCTCTCGCGGGAGCGTGGACGGTCGACGTCGAGACGGACGACGGCCAGCTCGTCGGCAGAGCGCAGTTCGAAGTCGTCGAGTGACCGGCATGCGGTCCCGATGGACATCGACCGCGTGGTCCTCGGAGCTCGACACGGCGAGGGCCCGGGCTGGTGGTAGCCTCCAGCGGCGATGATCGCCCAAGTGAAGCACTCGCCCGACGCGACGCCGAACCCGCGACTCGACGCCGCGCTGCACGCCGCGATCGACTGGTCGAAGAGGCAAGAGGGCGTCCGCTACGCGGAGGCGCGCTACGTCGAAGAGCTCGGGGAGCGGCTTTGCGTCCGGGACGGACGGCCCGAGCAAGTCACGACCGAGTCCTCGCGCGGAGTCGGCATCCGCGTCCTCGGGGCGAAGACCTGGGGCTTTGCGTCCACGGCGGACACTCGGGAGGGCGCGGTGCTCGCCGCTGCGCAGCGGGCCTCGGCCATCGCCCGCGCGTCCGCGGAGGTGTCCCCTCGGGCCGTCGTCTTTCCCGAACGACCGCCCTCGCGTGGCGCGTACGAGACACGCGTCGTCGTCGACCCCTTCACCGTTCCGCTGGAAGACAAGCTCGCGACGCTCGATGGGCCGGTGCGCGCCTTGCGATCGGGCGACCAGCGGCTCGTCAGCGCCGAGGCGTGGATGACCTGGACCCGGCAGCGCAAGCGCCTCGTCACGACCGAGGGAACCGATATTTCGCAGGCGTTCACGTACGGAACACATGGGATGCATGTCTTCGCGGTCGGACGGCGAGGGATTTCCCAGCGAAGGAGCTATCCCACCTGGCGCGGAGGCGACGGGTTCCAAGCGGGCTGGGAGCGGGTGCGCCAGCTCGACTTGCCGTCGCACGTCGACCGCGTGAAAGACGAAGCGCTCGCGCTCCTCGTTGCGCCTGCGTGCCCCGCTGGCACACGCGCGCTTCTGCTCGAGTCGAGCCAAGTGGGACTGCAGATACACGAATCGTGCGGCCACCCGACGGAGCTCGACCGAGCCCTCGGGAGCGAGATAACCCTCGCCGGCGGCTCGTTCCTTCAGCCGCACATGCTGGAGAAGCTCCGCTATGGGTCTCCGCTCGTCACGATAGTCGCCGACGCGACGGCCGACGGGGGCAACGGCACGTTCGGCTGGGACGACGAGGGCGTCCCGTCCGGCAGGCGCGCGCTGGTCGATTGGGGGATCTTCGTCGACTACTTGTCGAGCCGCGAGACTGCGGCATCTCTCGGCCGGGGCTCGACGGGGGCGATGCGTGCCGACGGGTGGAACCGCCCGCCGATCGTCCGCATGGTCAACGTCTCGCTCGACTCGGGCGAGGCAGGCTCGCTGGAGGACCTGGTCGGCGAGACCGCCGATGGCGTGCTGATGGCCACGGATCGAAGTTGGAGCATCGACGACGTACGGCTAAACTTCCAGTTTTCTTGCGAGATCGCCTGGGAGATCAAGCGCGGAAAGCGAACGCGCGTCCTACGTGACCCCCTTTACACGGGCATCACGCCCGTCTTCTGGGGGGCCTGCGATGCGGTGTGCGGGGAAGACGAGCGAAGGCTCTGGGGAATCACGTCCTGCGGAAAGGGCGACCCGATGCAGATCATGCAAGTCGGCCACGGCGCCGCGCCCGCCCGCTTTCGGGACGTCACGGTCGGGAGCACGTCGTGACCGGAGGCGAGCTGCTCGATCTCTGCAGAGCCGCGCTCGATGCCTCCGGAGAGCCAGAGGTGGAGATCTCAGCGCGCTTCGTCGAGCGCGGATGTGCGCGCTTCGCCATGGGCTCGCTCGGGCAACACATGCAGCTCGCAGAGCCCCGCGCCGTCATTCGCGTCGCGCACGGGCGCCGCGTCGCCGAAGCACTGACGAGCGGCCTCGACCGCGACGAGCTGGTGCGAGCGGTGCAAGCGACCGCCCGTACGGCGAGGCGGGTCCCCGAGGTCGACGCCTTCCCTGGATTCGCAGGGTCCGATGCCGCCATGACCTCGTCACCGCGGGCGCCGCGCTACGAGCAGGCGACGGCCAGCGCGGGCCCGGAGGAGCGCGCCTCTCGGCTGGCTCCGGTCGTTCGTGCGGTGCGCGACGCGGGGCTCGTCAGCGCGGGGATGCTCGAGACGACGCGGGCGTCGATGGCCGTGGCCACGACGCACGGCTGCGCGCGCTCGCACGACGAGAGCATCGCCAGCTTCCGCGTCTGGGCGCTCGACACGCCCGGCGCCGGCGGCGCCGCGGGGTACGGCGGCCACTTGCATCGCGACGTCCGCGCTCTCTGCATCGAAGAGGAGACGGAGCGGGCGATCCGCGTCTGCCTGAAGTCTCGCGATCCCCTCTCGCTCGACGAGGGATCGTACGACGTCGTCCTCGAGCCGGAGGCCGTCGCCGAGCTCCTCGAATGGCTCTCGTCGATCGCCTTTGGCGCGCCCGAGGTCGAGCAGGGCACGAGCCCCATCGCGGGTCGCGTCGGTGAGCAGATCACCGGCGACTCGGTCAATGTCGTGGAAGATCCGTTCGACGCGTCCGACCTGGGTTTCGGCGCGCCGTTCGATCGCGAGGGCACTCTGCGTCAACGGGTCACGCTGATCGAGAGGGGCGTCGCCCGCGCCGTCCTCTACGACCGAGCTCATGCTGCTCGTGCGCGCGAAACGGCAGGGACCGGGGTGGCTTCCACGGGCAGCGCGCTCTTTCCCGGCTTCGGCTCATCGGGTGGCGTCGGAGCTACGTCCCTTTCGTTCGCAGGCGGCGCGGCGGTCGGCGTCGATGAGTTGATCCGGGGCGTGGACCGCGGCCTCTACGTTTGCCGCCTGCACTACGTAAATGGATTGCTGGAGCCGCGACGCGCCGTGATGACCGGGCTGACCCGCGACGGCTGCTTCCTGATTGAGAGGGGGCAGATTACGCGCGCGGTCGGCAACATGCGGTTCACGGACAGCTTCTTGGAAGCCCTCGCCCGGAGCGACGGGATGACGCGCGAACGCAGGGCGGTGTCGACGGGGTGGAGCGATGCCGGCGCCTTCGTCGCACCTGCGCTGCGGATCCGGGGATTTCGTTTCAATGGCCGCAGCCAGACGCGTCCGGCACTGTAACTTTCGGCAGGCTGCCGGCTTGCCGTCGCACCGCCGAGCCTCGGCGCCTGGCCCGGCCGCCGGTGGCCACCGGAGACGCCATGTCTCCCTCGCTCGCACCGATCATCGCGTCCCCCCGAACCGCGTCAATCGCCAACCGCCTAGTGCCGGGAGCGCAAAGTTGCTAATCCGTCCTGCGCGGCGGCGCGGCCGACCCTTCGGCTCCGCCCAGCCAACTTGGACATGACCGAGACCAACAGCACCGAGCCTGCAAAGGCCGCGCCCCACCCAAAGCGCGGCGGCGGCGTGCCCTTTCCCACCACGACGGCGCGGCGCGCCTTGACGTTCGGCGGCCTTGCGTTCGTCGGGGTCAATCTGGTTGTCGCGATGGTGGGGGGCGGGACGACCCCCTCGATGCTCAGCGCGCTTATCTGGGGGGCGCCGCGGTGTGCTTCCTCGCCTCCTTCGTCGTCTACTTGATGGAGCCTGCCTCGGGCGATGCTCCCGTCCCGCCGCTGCCGATACCTCCCGCTCCGGCACCGGGGATTGCTAGCCCCACGGCGCCGCAGGAGCCCCTCCCGGCCGCCGCGGGCATCTCCCAGTCCATCGGGGCACGCGTAGAGCCGGCCGGCTCGACCGAGTCGCTGCGCGAGGACCTCGCCGCCGAGGAAGGTGACAGCAGCGACGCGGCGCCGCGGGCGGAGCGAGCCCCGCTTTTCGTGCGCGGCAATCCGCTGCGGGTCGTGCGCGGCGGCTCGACGGCCCTCATCGGTGCGTTGCTCGCCACGTTGCTCATGGCGCGCCACGGGCAGCTCCGCTGGGGTGTTCCCCTCGGCGCCCTCTTCGTGGCGGTCGCGGCCTGGGGCGTGATGGACCTGTTCGGCACCTTCGACGACCCGGAGGACCGCGTTTCGCGCTCGACGAGCCTCGCGGACATGGGGCGCTCGCTGGCGGCGCTCGTCGCGGGCTTCACCCTCTTCGGCGGCGCCCTCGGTTTCGCGACCGCGGGGCGGGGCTTGCCGCAACCCGCGTGGGGCCTCCTCGTCACGCTCACATTTCTCGGCGCCGTCGCGGGCGTCTTCGAGGTCGGCCGCAAGCTGGGCGCCTGGGCCACCGACGAGCACGGAGCCGCACGACCGCTCTGGAGACGGCACGGGTTCTGGGTCGTCGCGATCGGCGCCGTTCTCTATTTCCCGTTCCTCGGGAGCTACGCGCTCTGGGACCCATGGGAGACCCACTACGGCGAAGTGTCGCGCGAGATCCTGTCGCGCGACGACTGGATTAGCCTCTGGTGGGCGCAGGACGGCTGGTTCTGGAGCAAGCCCGTGCTCGACATGTGGATGCAGGCGATCGCCATGGCGACGCTGGGCGTCCACTACCAGCCAGACAAGATGCTCATCGGCGACGGTTCGCAGCCCGTGATGCACCCGGAGTGGGCGGTCCGCGCGCCCGTCGTCCTGCTGACCATCTTGGCCCTCTACCTCCTCTACAAGGGCGTCGCCAAGACATTCGGGCGGCGAGCGGCGCTGCTCGGGACGCTCGTGCTCGCGACGATGCCGGACTGGTACTTCCTCGCGCACCAGACGATGACGGACATGCCGTTCGTCGGCGCGATGACCGCGTGCATGGGCCTCGTGCTCATCGGCCTGCGAACGGACGATGGTCGCGTCGCTCGCGCCTACGAGGTCACGGTCGCCCGAGTGCGTCTGCGGCTGAGCGGGTGGCACCTGGTGTTCGGAGCGATCCTCCTCTGCGTCATCCCGCAGATTCTCTATCTGTTGTCGCGCAACTTCGAGTTCGTGTGGACCTCGGGTGCGCACGGCTTCCACCCGCACTGGGACGAGTTCAGGAGCGGCTCCGGCGGCGGCAACTGCGGCCTGCCGGGCAACGAGGAGTGCCGATCGACGCTCCCCGCCAGCATTCCGCACGCGACCGGAGCGGCACCTGACACGTTTGGCGGCGTGCTTTGGCGCACCGTCGGAGCGTTCGAGCCCGCCCTTCAAGCCCTGCTGTGGGCCGCGCTCCTCGGCCTCGTCCTCTACTTGAACTGGGGCGAGCGGCGGCTGCGGCGGCTCTATTACCTCGCCGCCTGGTTTTTTGCCGCCATCTCCACGCTGGGCAAGGGCCCCGCGGGGTTCGGTCTGCCGGTGCTCATCACGCTCGCTTACCTCGCGGCGTCCCGCCCGGCGAAGACTTCTTCGCGCGGCTGCAGCGCATCGTCCGAGAGCTGACGCAGTTCGAGATCGTGAGCGGCTTGCTTCTGATCGTGCCGTCGTCGCGCTGCCCTGGTACGTCGCGATGTATGTGCGGCACGGGCCGCCGTTCACCGACCGGCTCATCTTTCACGACATGTTCAACCGCGCGTTTCACCACGTGCACGACACGAACGAGGGCGACGACACGAGCTTCCGTTTCTACGTCTGGCAGCTCGGCTATGCGCTCTTTCCGTGGACGGGTCTCGCGCCGCTCGGCCTCGCCTGGTGGCTGCGGCGCGGCACGTCGAGGGAGGACAACGACCGCGCGGACACGTCGGTGCTGTTGTGCATGTGGTTCATCCTCGCTTTCGCCCTGTTCTCGTTCATGGGGACGAAGTTCCACCACTACATCTTCCCTGCGGTGCCGCCGGTGGCGATGCTCATCGGCGTCGTCCTCGACGACATGCTCGGCAAGCGCCCCTTCTCGCTGCGGCCGGCTCGCGACGCGGCGGCTTGCCCGCCTACCTCGCTGGCATCGGAGCTGGCGTCGCGCTGATGGCCATCGGCATTTCGCGCACGCAGGAGGGCTCGTTTCTCGGGGGCAAGGTCGACGGGCGGTTGGCGGCGCCATCGATGGTGACGGGCGCGGCGCTCTTCGTCGCCGGCGCGGCCTTGACGGTGCTTTTCGCGTGGCTCTTCCGGTCGAAGCAGCCTCGCGATGCCGACGCCGAGCCGATGACCGAGGACGATGCCCACGCCTCGCGCATGCTCGCCGCAGGGGCGATCGCGGGCGCGCTCTTCTTGGTGCTGGTGGCTCGCGATCTCGTCATCAAGCCGGAGAACGCCGATCAGCCGGGGCGATCCGCCTGCTTCAGCTCTTCACTTACAACTACCGGCGTCCCTGGCCCGATTCGCTCGACTTCTCCGCCGCGCTGGCGGGCTTCGCAACCGTCGCGATCGTGGTTTCGCTGGCGCTGAGCGCTCGCGCCGTGAGAGCGCCACGCAGTCGTTGCGATGTGCGCGCTCGCGATGCTGTGGGCCGTCTGGGGCCTCGACGTCTACATGACCAAGACCGCGCCGCACTGGGGCCAGCACGAGGTCATCGCGGCGTACTACGCCGACCGCTCTTCGCCGGACGAGACGCTCGTCGCCTACCAGATGAACTGGAAGGGCGAGAACTTCTACACGGGCAACCACATTCCCGCGTTCGTCTCCACCGGCGCGACGTTCACGACCTGGCTGAAGAAGAAGCGCGACGAGGGCGCGAAGGTCATGTACTTCGTGACCGAGCACGGGCGCATCGGCGGGCTGAAGAGGCGAAGTCGGCGCGAAGTCGTACCGCGAGATCACCGACAAGACGCTCTGCAACAAGTTCGTCCTCGTCCGCGCAGAGCTCTAGACAGACGGGCACGCTTTCCCTCTCTGGCGCCTGCATCCGAGGCGCACTAGAGTGAATGGCGGTTCATTCGTGGGGGCCCCATGGCCCGAGGAGAGTGCCGCCGTGGCCAAGCCCATCCAAGCGCATCAATCGCTACAAGGCCGACCTGCGCGAGCTTCGCTTCCTGCTCTTCGAGCAGTTCCGAATCGACGAGCTCCTCGGCAAAGCGCCGTTCGACGCGTGGGGGCTCGACGAGTGCAAGACGACGCTCGACGAGTGTTACCGCTGGGTGCGCGAGGTGATCGGGCCGCTCAACGCCGTGGCGACCACGAGGGCTGCCGGCTCGAGAACGGCGCCGTCCTCGCGCCGCGCGGGTTCAAAGAGGCGTGGAAGAGCCTTTACGAGGCAGGCTGGAAGCAGCTCGCCGTCGAGGCCCGAGTGGGGCGGCGCCGGCGCGCCGCACGCGTTGCAAGTGCTCGTCGAGGAGATGATCAGCGGCTCGAACACCGCGTTCGCGATGTACTCGGGCCTCGCCTTCGGCGCCGCCGAAGTCATCGCAGCGTTCGGCACCGACGAGCAGAAGAAGCTCTACTGCCCGCGCATGTTCGGCGGCCAGTGGGGCGGCACGATGTGCCTGACCGAGCCGCAGGCGGGCAGCGACGTCGGCAGCGCGAGCACGATCGCCACGCGCAACGCCGACGGCAGCTACTCGATCCGCGGAACCAAGATTTTCATCTCCGGCAGGCGACCACGACCTCGCCGAGAACATCGTCCACCTCGTGCTGGCGCGCGTCGAACGGCGCGCCGCAGGCACCAAGGGCCTGACGCTCTTCATCGTTCCGAAGGTTCGCGCCGGACTCGGACGGCGCGCTGTCGGCTTGCGAACGACGTCAGCGTCGCGAACATCGAGCACAAGATGGGCATCAACGGGTCGGCGACCTGCGTCCTCAATTTCGGCGACGCCGGACGATGCGTCGGCTGGCCGGTCGGCGGCGACAGCAAGCTGAACCAGGGCATGCCGCAGATGTTCAAGCTGATGAACAGCGCGCGCATCGC
Source organism: uncultured delta proteobacterium (assembly GCA_963787925.1). Taxonomy (GTDB): domain Bacteria; phylum Myxococcota_A; class Polyangia; order Polyangiales; family Polyangiaceae; genus Palsa-1150. The sequence continues at coordinate 3,399 of CAWBEN010000004.1, read as the reverse complement.
CGTGGGCGTGCAGGGCATCAGCGTCGCGTCGAGCGCCTTCCTCAACGCGCTCGAGTACGCCAAGGAGCGCAAGCAAGGCTCGAGCATCACCCACTGGAAGGACGCGACCGCGCCGCGCGTGCCGATCATCGAGCACGCCGACGTTCGCCGGATGCTGCTCGACATGAAGTCGCGGGTGGAGGGCATCCGCGCGCTCGCCGTCAAGCTCGCCCATCACCAGGACTGCGTGCGCGCGATTCACGAGTCGAACGAGGTTCGCAGCGCGGACGCCGAGGCGAAGGCGGCCTACCACCAGGGCCAGGTGGACCTGCTCGTGCCGCTCGTGAAGGCGTACGGGAGCGATCAGGGCTTTCGCGTCTGCGAGACGGCGATCCAGACGTACGGCGGCGTCGGGTACACGAAGGACTTCCCGGTCGAGCAGTACTGCCGCGACGCGAAGATTTTCAGCATCTACGAGGGCACGAACCATATCCAGGCGATGGACCTCGTCGGCCGGAAGCTCGGCCAGAACGGCGGCGCCAACCTTCAGGCGTTTCTCGGTGACGTCGCTCGGATTCGTGCAGAAGCACGCCGACGACCCGATGCTCGGCGCGGCCGCCAAGACGCTCGGCGTGGCGCAGGAGGCGCTCGGCGGGAGCGCGATGCGCATGCTCACGTGGTTCCAGACGGGCAAGCTCGCGATGGTGCCGCTCTACGCCAACCGCTTCCTCGAGATGATGGCGGAGACGACCGTCGCGTGGATGCTCCTCGAGGGCGCCGTCATCGCCCTCGAGAAGAAGACGGCCGTCGCCCCCGGTCACCCGGACGCGGCGTTCTACGAGGGCAAGGTCGCCGCCGCGCTCTACTACGCGAGGAACGTCCTGCCCGAGGTCGAGCTCAAGGCGCGAGTTGATGGCCGAAGAGGACCGCAGCCCGCTCGACATCTCGGACGCGGCGTTCGCGACGGTCTGAGGTCGAGAAAAAGCGGCCGAAGAGCGATGGGCGAGCACCTTGACGGTGCGGATCCCGGCAGGTAAAGGTCGGGCTCTCCCGTTCCGACTTAGCTCAGTTGGTAGAGCAGGCGGCTGTTAACCGCCGGGTCGCAGGTTCGAGTCCTGCAGTCGGAGCCATGCGTGGCCCAGTCGTGGCCCGCTCGATTTTGCGCCCCCTGCGGGGGGCCGGACGGTGCGACGCGGGCCGCGTCGATGGGCCGGGCTGCGATGCCCCGCGCCTCATCTCGGGCAAGAGCGTGTCCAGGGGCAAGAGCGGTCCGAGGTTCAGCTCCGCCCAGGTGCGCGCCTGCCGCGCGTAGAGCGCGATCATCTGGCTCGACTTATGGCCCGTGCGATCCATCACCCACTGCTCCGTCTTGCCGTTGGCCAAGCTCACGGTCACGAACGTCGCTCGCAGATCGTGCAGGCGTATCGGTTGCCTGGACGCCGTGCGCTCGAAGAGCTCGGAGCGCGTGATGCCTGCCGTTCGAAGGTCCCCGATCTCGTTCTTGTGGCGCGTTTTCGGATCCCATGTCTTGCCACGCAGCCAGCGTGGTCCCTGGCTCAGGTCGAGGCGCAGGACGAAGTCGCCATCCCCAGCGCCCGTCCTCTTCTTCCACCAGGCGAGGGTGCGTGTGACGTCAGGAGAGAGCGCCCACGCGCGCGGATCGTCCGTCTTGTTCTCGTCGAGGCGGATGCGCCCGTGCTGCAAGTTGATGTCCTTCCACTTGAGCAAAGCGAGCTCCGATGCGCGCATCCCCTCACGGGTCAGGACCCCGTAGGCGACGCGGCGGGCGAGGTCGACCTCAGCGCAGCGGGCGAGCTTCGTGTCCTCCTCCGGCCAGAGGCACGCCTTCGCCTTGTTGGCGCTCTTCGGGATCTTCGGCATCCACTCGCGTGGGATCGGGTTGCTCGCGATGTGGCGGCCCGGGTAGACGGCCAGGCTAAGCACCTTGCGTAGGCACTGCGCCGTGTGCCTCCGGGTCCTCGGCGCGAGCGACGACGGCAGCGCACGCATGACCCGCTCGCCATGCTCGAGCGTGACCTCGGGCAGGTGCAACGTGCCGATCAGCGGGTTGATCCGGTCGCGCAAGAATCTGGATGTCCTCGCTCGGATCCTTTTTCTCGCGCACGTGGTCCGGGTGCTTCTTGCGGAGCTCCCCGCTCGTCCACTCCTTGGCGAACGCCTCGAGGGTGGGGGCCATCGCGCTCGTGGCCGTCAGTGCCTCCCCTCGGATGATGCACTCGGCGGCCTTGGTTGCCTCGTTCAGGTCTCCCGGATTGCGCGCCTTGCCGGCGGCATCCAGGATGATCTGGATCTCCGCGGCGCTGGCGACGGGCCGCATGCGCTTCGCAAGGTCGGCCAAGAGCGCCGCCCGCTCCCCCGCGGCCTCGTCGCCGTGGGCGAAAAGCGTGAAGGATGGCCGCTCGTTGGGCCCGATGCGGACGCGGGCGCTGTAGCCCTCCGAGTGCTTTCTGACGTTGCCGGTAGGCTTGGTGGGCATGGAGTATCCGTCCAGGGGAAGCGATCCCGCCGTGCGCGCCGATTCTGACGCTCGCGGACTGTTGTGGCGATCTCCTGCGACCAGTATAGGCTCGGTGGGCGCTCCTGCACGCGCGTCGAGCAAGCCCTCCGATGTTCCCGAGGCCATGGCGGCGTCACCCTCCAACGACGCGCGTTCGCCCGAGGCGCTTGAGCAGTTCGCTGGCGGTAGGCCCCTGGTTCTCGTCGGCATCACCCTCGGTGCCCGCGGGCGCGTCGTCGACTTCCCTGGTCGACGCGGAGGCGAGCACCTCGCGCAAGACCTCCACATCGACGAGAGATCCTCTGACCGCGACGAACATGCGGGATACTTCAAATCGCGGACAAGTTCGCGAAAGGACCGCCGCTCGAGACCGACGACCGCAGGCGCCGACAGATCGGTGACGACAACGGGGGCTACGGCCAAGCTGCGCGTCTGGCGCGGTCGCAGCAGCCGCGGGGTCCTCGCCTTTTTCGGTCCAGGAAGACCACCCGAATCGCGCACCTCGTCGCGTGGATGGGGCTCTCGCGCGTTCATGGGGCCTCACCGACTCCGGGGGGCTTGGGCCGCGCCGGGCGCAAGAGCAAATGCAGGATCTTGTGGCCGGGCAGTCGGCCTCCGAGCGCTGCGGCGACCCGCAGGTAGAAGAGGTCGGGCAGCGCGGACGGGCCTCGGCCCGTACGAACGAGGTAAGCGAAGAGGCTTCGCGCGAGCCGGACGCGTCCGGTTGTCCGCAACTCGAGAAGGAGTTGAACGTGCGGGCGGACGCCCCGCACGGCGACTGCGAAGGTGTCGTCGACCTCGAGCGTACGGAAGACGAAAAGGCGCCGGCGCCGCCGGCTCCGGATTTGGTAGGCAACGACCTGGCCGGACTCGAAGCGCGCGACCGGACCGAGCGTCCCCTC
>CAWBEN010000003.1:0-4032113 GCA_963787925.1 uncultured delta proteobacterium | reverse complement strand
CGCCGTCGAGGAGGAGAAGCTGAAGGTGGCGCGGCGTGTACTCGCCTGGGCCGAGAACGCCCAGCATCCGATCCGGCCAGGCGTTACGGAGCGATTTGTTACCCGGGGATCTCCGCTCAACATGCTTGCCGACGAAGTGCGAGTCGGGTGGCACCCGGAGTTTAGAGATTGGTTGGCGGGCCTGCTCGCATCGGGCTCAGGAGGCGGCACGCGATGACCCCCTGGTCGATGCGCCCCCTCGAACAGCGAACGCTACTCAATCCTGGCTTCTGCTCGATGCTGCTCTGGCATGCGGCAATCGGCCATGAAGACGGCACCGGCCGTCCCGGGCCCGATGCCGCCTGGAGCTCGCGTTCGTCGTGCTGCCGATTGTCTTGCATCGCGAGACCCGCGAACTGCTCCCGTCAAAGGCGTCCACGTCGATGGCTGTCTGGCTTGAATACGACGCGCTCGCGCGTTCCAGGATTGCGCAGCGCGCCCCTGATGCTGGTCCCCTTGACGAGTAGAGTCTTTCTTCGGCGGCCTGCACGGGTTCCTCCGGTTTCAAGACGCGCATGTGGTTGCCGAGCGAGACTGGAAGAAGAAGGTCCGAAAGGTTCTGAAGGACACAACGGACGAAGTCGCGATCCGGACTCCAAGACCGAGTTTGTGGGCAGGTGGCTTGGGCGTGCCGGGAGCGCCGCCACCGTGATCATGCTCTTGGGAGTGCGGCGATGACCTCAACGACTCGACATCGTGCTGTACAGCCACGACGGCCGCCAGCGCGTCGTGCCTCTTCGACCTGGAGCCGTGAACGTGCTCACGGGCGCGTCGAAGACCGGAAAGTCTGCGCCTATCCACATCGTCGACTACTGCTTCGGCAGCGGCGAGCGTCGTGTCCCGGAAGGGGTGATCCGACGCGCCGTTGCGCGGTTCGGCCTTCGACTTCAGCTTCCGCAGGGCGAGGGTTTGTCGCGAGTAGATGTCCGGACGCGGGAGCCGCATCGAGTGAGGACTGCTTCGTCGAACTGGGAACCACGGTTGCGATCCCCGCGTTCGAGGCGCTCCGCAAACCACGAACAGCGCGGGGCTGACCGCCCTCATGACCACGTGGTGCGGAATTGGGGACAATGTTCACGAACCCCCCGCCGGCCAGACGAGACCTGCGCTGGCGGCCAATATCAGGCATGCGCTCGCGTACTGCTTTCAACCACAGGATGAAATCATCCGACGCGACCAGCTCTTCCACGGTTCCGGAGACACCTTCTTCGCTCAAGCGCTGAAGGACACGCTGCCATACTTCCTGGGCGCTGTAGACGACGACTACATTCGCAAGCGCGAGCGCCTTCGACAGGTGCGGGACCAACTGCGTTCCGTAGAGCGCCGGCTCGCAGAGCTCGCGTCGTTGCGGGGAACGGGTGCGACAAAGGCCAGCGCCCTCGTTGCACAAGCGAGGGACGCGGCCTCACCGATGCTGTTGCGAACACATGGGAGGACGCAATCACCTCGCTGCGCGGGGTTGCATCCACGCCGGTCGAGGACGGCGAGCAGTTGTCCCGTGGCGGCGATGAGTTTGCACGGCTCTCGGATGAACGCAGCAACCTGCTCGTTCGTCAACGCTGGCTTCGCGACGAGATCGCTGCGACACGCGCGTTCGAGCAGGAGGAGAAGGGCTTCTCCGCGGAGGCCAGCGAGCAGAAGGCGCGCCTCAAGAGCATCGGGATTTCGGTGGCTCCACTCCGGGAACGTCGTGCCCGTTGTGCGCGAGAGATTGAAGGCCACGCCGGAGTTGCCGTCGACGACGCAACTGCAGACCGCTCTCTCATCGGTGTCCTCTCGACTTGAAGCGGTTGCGCGGGGCGCGCCCCGCGTCGAGAAGGCGGTCGCCGAGCTCGAAGGGAAGCTTGCGGAGGTGCAGGCGGCCATGGCGAAGAATCGAACGGAGATGGACGCCGTCCGACTCGTGGACAAACAACTGCGCGACGGAGAGGAAAGCGCCGTCCGACGGGCGCATGTCTCGGGCGGGTAAGCCTCTATCTAGAGAGCGTCCCGGATTTTCCCGATACAAGGGCTCTGGTGCTTGAGGCGAAGCGCCTTCGCGAGGAGTACGCCGCTCTCGCGGAGGAGCTCAGCGACGAACGCGTTCGCGAGCGCCTTGAATCCATCGCATCGATTCTCGGCCAGCAGATGACGCAGTGGGCACGCGAACTTCATTTGGAACATTCCGCGGCCCTGCTGCGATTCGACTTCCGGAAGCTCAGAATCGTCGCAGACACCGCCGACGGGCCGGTCCCGATGGATTCGAATGGAAGCGGGGAGAACTGGGTCGGCTACCACCTCATCGGGCATCTCGCCCTCCACAAGTGGCTGACGGAGCGTGGCCGTCCCGTTCCGCGCTTCTTGTTCTTGGATCAACCGTCACAGGTTACTTCCCGCCGGAGAAGGACGTGGACGGTTCCGTCGAGGGATTGAAAGACGACGATCGCACGGCGCTCGCCCGCATGTTCACGGTCGTCTTCGAATGCGTGAAGGCGCTCACTCCCGGCTTTCAGGTAATCATCACCGAGCACGCGGATCTCAAGGAACAATGGTATCGCGACGCCGTCGTCGAGCGGTGGCGCGGCGGTCTGAAGCTAGTGCCGGACGAATGGTCCTCCGATGGCGACCAGTCTTAGCCCGCTGGCGGCGGACGTCGCTTGGGTTCGCCCACCCGAGCCGATCCGCGGCCTGGATCACCTCGGCGCGCAGGCACCGTGCACGGCGCTCTATGCACAGCTCCTCCCCGGTATCACCAACGTCACCGATCGCGCCGCTACTACTCGTTCCACCCGTGGTTGCTCTGGGCCTTCGAGCGGCGTTACACGGACCACTCTCTCGATGGGTTCCGCCGCGTGCTCCGCCGTGCGGAGTGTCTCTTCGCACTCATCGGGATTCGTCATGCCCGCTCGCTTCCCGACGCCGACGAGGGACTCCACGGTGCCGGAATGGTCGGCCGTTTTGAGCTTCTGCGCATCGGACACGAGGCCGAGATCCAGCTCGACGACTTCGCCGCGCTCGAAGGCAAGAAACGCTATTTCAAGAACAAGCTCGGTGGGCTCGGGCAGTACCATTTCGGCCCACTCCGCGACCTGCGTATCCTCGACCATTCGCCCCAGGGGATGCGTACCCGCCCGGCTAGATTGTGAGCGCGGTCGTGAGGTCGCCGAGGCGTTCGCGAAGGGAGTGCCCGAGGACGCCTTCTTCCGCGTACTCGAAGCGCCCTCGGTGCAATGGTCTGATCTCGACGCGCTTGCGCCGTTCTGTCCATGTGGTCTCCGCGGCAATGCGTCCGAGCACGGTCTTCTGCTCGATCTGTTCTGACCTGCACGACGACCTTCAAGGCCGCCGGCGGAGATGCGCGTCGTACCTCGCTCGCGTTGATGCTGGATCTCGCAGGGCGGAATGCCCAACAGGCGGACTCCGCCTACGAGGGAATCTTGCGCGGGGCAGCGTATACAGGAGCGCTTCCGGACGGGACACCGTGGAACGTCGACGCAGCGTTGCTACGCGCGCGGAAGGGCTGGGGCACCTACCAGCGGAACGAGTTGCTGTCGCTCGCGGTTCAAGGACTGTTCGCCGCGATTCTTCGGGCCATCGAACGGGATCGGCACGGTGTGCTTGATTGAACCGCGGACGCAGGCGACGTCGGCGTCAACCTCCTGGGCTCGTTTGCGTCGAGATTGTCTCGGCCGCTCGCGGACGTCGTCGCGGAAGTGCGCGCCCAATTACCACCGCTTGAGAGCTGGCTTCAATCGGACCACGAGCTGCAGCGCGGTTGGCGCCTCCAGGCGCTCCGGCTCGAGGACGACAAGCTCGAAGTGGCTGCCGAGGAGAGCGTCCAGATCCTTCTGGCGCTACTCGCGCGAGGGGTCGACGAATATCCGTATGCGGACTTCGAGCTCGATCCGGAGTACTTCGACCCGCAGGAAATCCACCTGCTCTCGCTCCGCCATGCGTCGCGGACCACATGGATCGGAATCACCGTGGGCGAGTGGGTCCGCTGGCTCTCAGTCCACTGGTGCATTGGTCGACATCTGCGCGTCGCGCTTCGAAGCTTCGTGGAGAGCGTCGCGATACGTTCCGCATTCGTCCACTCGAGGGCGAGCTCCGAGTCGTGGAGGCACCTCCGCCGACGTACACGATTCCGCGCGTCGGAAGGACCGTTCAGATTCCTTCGCGACCTCGGGCTCGTCGACTTCGATGACGAGCAGGCCGTCGTCTTGACGGAACGTGGTCGCGTGGAACTCGAGGCGTGCCTTGGCCGGTGAGCTCCCGGCCGTCTCGCTGATCGAGCACCTCTCCGAGACGGGCTTTCGCGTGTCGCTCGTCGCGACATACAACTGCTACTTCCCGTTCTATGAGGAGGTGGTGCTGCGGCGCATGATGGCCGCGGGTTGCACGCACAACGTCCTCATGATGGACGCATCCAGGTGTGCGGAGGCGTTCGCGAGCGACGACCTCCGGCCACGTCGCGCCGGCCGCGACTACACACTGATCCCCGTGGCGCTCGGCGGCGCCTTCCACCCCAAGATTATTCTCCGTGTCGGCAAATCGAAGGGCGCGCTCTTCGTCGGAAGCCACAACATGACGCTCGCCGGCTTCGGCATGAACGACGAGGTCACGAACGTCTTCCGTGTCGAGGGAGCGTTGGTTCGCAGCGGCGCGGGTCCGCTTCGTCAGGCGTTCGAGTACCTCGCGGCGTTCGTTCCCGGGACGTTGCCCGACGTCATGGAGGCATATGAGGGCCTGAAGCTCGGCGTGCCGTGGCTCAACGGGCCGATGGCAGTCGGCGAGCACGACCGGATGCTGCTCACTGCGTCGCCAACGGGTGCGGATTCTTGGTCACAAGTCTTGCCGCTCGTGCCTCGCGAGGTGGAGTCGGTGTTCGTCTGCGGGCCGTTCTTCGACCCGACACTCGCGTTCGTGCGCCGGCTGCTCACCGACGTGCGCCCCCGCGACCTCGTGATCGGCATTGACCCCGCGACGGTGGACATCAATCCGACCGAAGCCGCCTCGCTCCAAGGCGCTCGCTTCGTGAACGTTGCGGGTGTGCCGAAGGTAGATTGGCCCGAGGGCGCGGCGCCGTACCTGCACGCGAAGATGCTTGGGATGGTCGGCGTGGACGGCGAGCTGCTCGTCACGGGCAGTGCGAACCCGAGTGTCGCCGCCTTTTTCGCGCCGTCTGCCGCACGAAACGCGGAGGCCGTCGTCGCGGACCGACGATCCGGAGCCGGGGCTGCGATAGGCATTGAGGCTCTTCGGTCGGCGCCGTCGATCACCTCCACGGAGTGGACCGCGGTGGCCCAGCGAATGGCGCTCAAGGCGGAGCGCGGCGATGAGCCCGACGACGGGCGATGATCGCCACGCCCACAGCGGGAGGATTCCTTGCGCAGGAACCGCTTCCAGCGAGTGCTGTACTGCGGGGTGTTGGCGATGACGGCACCGTGCTGGGCGAAGCCGTGGTCCGTGGCGTAAAAAGCGGTACGTCGCTGGATGCCGCCGAGTCTGTCCGCGACGGTGCCAGGTTCCTCGAGACGACGGCGGAAGTCCCGCCGCTCCTCGTGGTCATCCACCGAACCGAGGACGTCGCGAAGAACCTCGGCGGCGACACCCGCAAGGCGTTGCGGCAGGCGCTCGGGGCACTCGAGGAAGACCCCTCGCAACTCGAGACCCTGTTGAAGCTGACGGAGAAGGTGATCTTCGACTCCGACGACGTCGTGCGCATGACGCCGTTGCGGTCCGGAGTGTCGACGCCTCCGCCGAGCGCTGCGGCGGCGCCGGCGGCATCGCTCGCCCTCGATGCAGCCGGGCGGAAGACGAGTCGACGGCGGCGAAGCATGGCGAGCGGCGATATCGTCGTGTTGCTCGATGCCTTGATGCGGCGCCTCGGTGAGGGGCTGCCGGCCGCGTCGGCGGCGCGCCCACGCGGAGACGAAGCTGAAATCGGCGCCGACGACGAAGAAGGCGGTGAGCTTGCCCGAGAGCAACCGAACCACGCGGCCCTCGCGAAGGCCTGTTGTGGGAAGGTGCGTCGCCTGCTCAAGCGGATGGAGGGGCAGCTCGAGCTGGCCGGGGAACCGGATCGCGCTCGGCGTGGCGTCGTGCAACTGGCTGCTGTGCTCGGAGTGGTCCGCACGCTCCGTTTGGTGGAGCAAAGACCCGAGTGGCGCCGAAGGCAGCTCCGGTTGGTCGAGGCGGACGACGAACGGCGTCTCTTTGAAGCAGCGGTTCTCGCCATCGCATGGGGCTCGTCTGCGCTTGCGCCACGCGCGCTCGCCGAAGCAGGCGACGAGATGTTCGACGAGCTCTCAATGGTCGTTGGGCTGCTCGGCTGGCTTGCGTGGGATGTAGAGATAGATGTCGAGGTCTCGTCTGAGCGCGGCGGGCGGCGCGGCGTCGAGGACAAGAGCTGGTACTCGGCACAGCTTTTCGCATTGCTGGCGCCGTGGCTTGCGCCGGATCCGGAGGCGCTGGCGATTCTCGAGGAGAGCGTGCCCCGGACGCCAAGATATCGGGTCGATGGCGATCGGTGGTCCCTCGTCCACCTCGCGTTGGCGGAGCGTTTGGTCCAGGTCGCCGGCGCTTCTGTCGACGAGGGGCCAGGCAATCGTCGGCCGCGCCCAGGCGACCTCGTGGCTCTCAGCGAGCGTCTCGACCCGCGTGTGCGCGTCGTACTCGAGGTCCTCCCAGCCGCAGGCGACGCGAAGGTCGTCTTCTACGACGCCACCGAGGACGACGGACGGCGCGCGTTCCTAGCTTCAAAGGTCTTGATCTTCCCCTGGAAAGACGACGCGGTTCACCAAGCGGCCGGGTAGCACGCAACCTCGCATCGTGTTCCAGCGCGCATAGCGCCCCCCGCGCAACCAAAGAAAACGCGCACTTGCCCGACCAGGCAGGTGCGCGTCTTCCCCGGCGGGGCCAGTTTGGTGGCTCTTCGGCTCGGCTCTTCTCCGAATGGGCTCTTCTCCGAATGAGGGGGCAGGGCCGAGTTTTGTCTTCAGCTAGCCGCAGAGGGCTTTGACCCGCAAGCGGTAGTTTTTGAAATTGCGGAAGCCGAAGGCTCGGCGCGAGATCAGCTCCATCTCGTTGTAAAGGCCCTCGGTGATCGAGTTGGTCTTGGTGAATCGCCACATCCGGGCGATCTCGTCCTTCCAGGAGTCGAGCGTGGCTCCGAGCGTCTTGATGGTGGGGATGGGGGTGTCCTTGAGGCACTCGGTGGCGAAGATGAGATTGGGGATGGCCCGCTTGGCGGCGCGCACCGTGAGCTTCTTGAGCCGCATGAGGTCGCAGAGTTGCTGCTTGAAGTCGTAGAGGCGCTCGAGGACGGGATGCTCGGCCAGGTAGGCTCGGAGCTTCGGTACTTGCTCGGGCCGGAGGTTCTCCTGGTGACGGCGCATCAGCGAGATGAGACCTCGGCTCTTGCGTCCGACCGGGTCGATCCCTTTCCACGCCTCCATGAAGTGGTGGTCGATCAAGCGAACCACGTGAAAGCGATCGGCGACGATGAGCGCCCTGTCGAAGTAGCGACGAACGATGCTGCGGTAGGTGTCGGAAAGGTCCATGAGGACGACCCGCGTGCGCGATCTTCCAGCCATTTTCTCGAGGTACGGGCCGAGGCTGGCCTCCGAACGGCCGAGCACGACGTCGTGAACCTTGTGCGTGCCGAGGTTCGCGAGCGTCGCCGGTATTCGATGAAGAGCCGCTGGGTCCCGAGGCGCAGCGAGCGGCCATTGAGGTATGGCCGGCCCACGAAGGGGTCGACGATCCCGACCTGCTGAAGCTCGGCACACGGATTGCGGTTGCGGACGGACCGACCGTAGCAGTCAGAACTCCTCGAGTTCGTGGCTGCGCGCGCGACGAAGGTGGGCACGGAACTACGACCGGTGGTCGAGGCGATCCAGGCCGGGCGAGGAACGTCGCGCTTCTCGAAGAACAAGGACCACGCGACGCGGCTTGACACCCTGGCGAAGAATCCCACGCCGGCAAACGCGCTCGCGTGGCTCGAAGGTGTTCTCCAGCATCGTGAGTGCTGGCTATACCGTCGCGAGTGCGCGTTTCAGCTCCGTGCCGCACTCCGAGAGTGCCTGCATGGTCCCCTCACAGCTCTGCCAGATGCGGTTGCCGCGGCTCGGACACGCGCACGTCACCGAGGTCGGCAGACTCACCTGCGCACGATCCGAACACCGCTCCTCGTAAAGGGCCTCGAGTTCGATCACGCGGTGGTTCTCTGGGAGCCTGAAAAGTTCTCCCTTGAGGGGCTCTATGTCGCCATTACACGGGGCGCAAAATCCCTCACCATCGTTCGCGTTCGCGCACCCTCATCCCGGAGGGGACATGACCCCTCCAGCCGCCTCTCCCCGTGCTCGCCTCGTGTTCCAGCGCACGTAGCGCCCCTCGACAACCACCCGATTTGCACGCTCTGCTACGAAGGCCATTCTGCGACGACTTCGCCGGCCGGAAACCATCGAAGTCTCGCCGGGATGCTCGTCGCCGGAATCGCACGGAAATATTCGGAGCCATAGTTCGCGCTCCGAGGATCGTCTCCGCGGGGGCGGCTTGTGCGGCGATATGAACCTACGATCGCGCCTTCGCCGCCCGCGCGCATCTGCGGGATCGCGTGCTTGGCGTAGATCGGATGTTTCCCCCCGCCTGCTCGGCCTTTCGTAGAATCCCACGCCATGGGCCTCCTCACCTTCGGTCTCAACGTGACTTTGGACGGGTGCATCGATCACACCCAGGGGATCGTGGACGACGAGCTGCACGACTATTGGACGCAGCTCATGGATCAGAGCGGGGCGATGCTCTTCGGGCGCAACACCTACGAGCTGATGGAGGGAGCCTGGCCCGCGGTGGCACGCGACGAAAAGGCGCCGCGCGCGATGCGCGAGTGGGCACAGAAGCTCGAGGCGAAGGCGAAGTACGTCGTGTCGGGCTCGCGGAGCGACTTTCCGTGGCAGAACACGATCAAGGTGGAGGGTGACCTTCGCGAGGCGATCTCGGCGCTGAAAGCGAAGACCGAGCGGGGTGTCCTCGTCGGAGCGCCCAAGCTCGCGGCTGCGCTCGAGGAGCTGGGGCTCATCGACGAGTACCGCATCGTCGTTCATCCCATCATCAGTGGCCGCGGGCCGACGTTGTTTCATGGCCTGTCGAGCGCGCGGCATCTCGAGCTCCTATCGACGCAGCGGTTCAAGTCCGGCGTGCAGGCGCTCCACTTCCGTCGCAAAGCGGGATGAGCGTGGAAGGATCCGGCTCTCATCGGAGTAGCGACCCATCGTGAACGGGGCCGCCCGGTGAGCGATTCGGGGGCCTCGGTCCTTTCGACCCTACGGGTCGGTGACGAACGCCACGAGGGCGTTCGCGGCCTCAAGGGAGATGGTGTGCGGTCCGTCGAACTCGACATAGCGCACGGGCTGGTGCGCGTCGTCGAGGAGTCGCGCGAGCGAGCGCGACACGTCGACGGGGCAGACCGAGTCGACCGAGCCATGCGTGAGGAGAAAACGAAGGCCGGCCCGCTTCGGCAGCTCGTCGCGCAGTATGCTTTGACACGGCGAGAGGCTCGCAACCCTCCCGATGCGAGGCTCTTCGACTGCCAGGTCGAGGGCGACCCCCGCTCCCTGCGAAAACCCCGCGATGACCACTCGCTCCGGAGGCGGTCCGCGATTGCCCAGCAGCTCGCGAAGGCGCTCTCGAACGCGCCGTCGGGAGCTCGCCTGCTGCGCGGGCGTGTCTCCCCACTGATGCGCGAACCAGGTGTGGTACGGCCCCTCGACGAGCACGATGGCAACATTCGACGGGAGTCCTCCTCTGCGCAGCCCCTGCGCCATCCGCTCTGCGATCGCGATTCCGCCCCCCTTCCCGTGCAGCAAGACGAGAACTCCCGCCGCATCGGCGGGCGCAGTCCCGTCGATCCGCGTTACCAGCGGGAGAGACTCCGGCCTCGGGACGATGCGCCAGGTGAGCACCGCGGCGGCGGCGGTCGCCACGATGGCGCGCAGGACGCGTCGTGACGAAGCACGCACGCTCGACAGCATAGTACGGTTCGGTGATCGCGTTCTCTTTGCCCCCGGTCCCATCATCGGCCCGTCATCGTTCCGGTGAAACGAGCAATCGACCTCGTCCAGTCGCCCAGGATACAAATCGTCGGAATCGTTCGGCCGGCGACGATTTCATCCCAGAGTCGCGACCCTCTTGGTGGCGAGCGACCATCACCCGTAAGACGAGGGACGTCAGAACGATCGTTTGCCGCGCAGCTCGAGCGGCGAGGTCACCCCGGCGGATAGGTCACGCGCTCGCCCTCGACCTTAGCGAACGGCGTCATCCGGTGGAGCGCGGCGCGCGTTCGGGACGAGATCTCGCGGACCTCGACGCCGCGCGCCGTGAGCGCGTCGGCGATCAGCGAGCGGTGGCACCGGTAGGGGACGGCCTCCGCGCACATGATCGCGACCGTCTGGTCCCGGCCGATCGACATCAGCTCGGACAAGCCCGATTCGAACTCCTTCGTCTGCATGTAATCGGCGTAGCCGCGGAAGCTTTTGTTCCGCCATCCCGTGTTAGGCGACGCGGCGCCGAGCCCGTGCCGCAGGCCGCCCAGATCAGGGAGATGCACGTAGCGGATCCCCCGCGCGCCGAGCGCGTCGGGGAATGTGTCCTGGTTGAACTGCGGGTTGTGACGGGAGCGAGGCATGGTACGTACGTCCGCAAGGACGACAATGTGATGCGCTTCGAGCAGCTCCAGGAGCGATTCGAGCGGGCGCGTCGAGTGCCCCATGGTGTAGATGATCACGAGTTCGCCTGCGCTTCGCCTCCCGCACCCTCGGTGAAGAGTGCTCCTCCGCCGCTGCTGGCGACGACCGCGCCGGGACGTCGATACCTGACTCCCAGCCAGCAGAGCCAAAGCAGCGGTAGCACGCCGAAGACGATGAAGACGACATCCCCTGGCAGGCGCAGCCACTCCAGGAATCGGTTCGTCGGGTTCGTCAGGAAGCTGAGCTCTCTCGCTTCGAAGTAGCCGTGGTTCACGGACTCGTAGAGCTGCAAGAGGCCGAGTGGCAGCAGCGCCACGAACACCATCCAGGCGAGGCCGATGTTGAGAGACCAAAAGCAGAGCTTTGCCGCCCGCTCCGACCACCGCTCTTCCGGGATCAAGGTAACGCAATCCGAAGAGCGAGAGCCCCGCCGCGAGCATCCCGTAGACGCCCATCATCGACGCATGTCCGTGGTTGGCGGTGAGCGCCGTTCCGATCTCGTAATAAGAGACGATCGGAAGGTTGATCAAGAAGCCGAAGATGCCGGCGCCCACGAAGTTCCAGAAGCCGACGGCGACGAGGAACATCATCGCCCAGCGGTGCGGGAACGGATGCGTCGCGCTTGATTTCTGACTCTCACCGATACGGAGGAAGCTCCACGCCTCGAGCGTCAGGAAGGTCAGCGGGATGACCTCCGCTGCCGAGAAGACGGCGCCAAGCGCCATGTGCTCGACGGGCTCGCCCGAGAAATAGACGTGGTGCATCGAGCCGATCACGCCGCCGGCCGAGTAGAGGATCACGTCGAGGTAGATCAAACGGAGCGCGGTCTTCTCTTCCACCACACCGAGGAGGACGAAGAAGTAGGCGACGGTGATCGTCGTAAAGAGCTCGAGGAAGTCCTCGACCCACAGGTGCACGACCCAGAACCGCCAGAAGTCGGTGACCGTGAAGTTGCCGTCCGGGTGGGCGAGAAGCCCCACCGCATAGAACGCCGGGATGGCCAGCGCGGCGAAGAAGAAGAGCCACGGCATGTTGCCCATGTGCTCGCCGCGCAAACGCTTGCGAAGCCCGCGGAACAGGATCGCCACCCAGCCGAACAGCCCGAGCGAGAGGAGCACCTGCCAAAGCCGGCCGAGATCAAGGTATTCGAAGCCCTGGTTGCCGAGCCATATGCTCGTCGTCCATCCGTGGATGCCGCAGAGCTCGCCGCTGAGGCTCCCCACGACCACGACCACGAGCGCGCCGAGAAGCCCGTATGCGAGCAGGTGCTGGTTCTTGGGCTCGTGACCGGAAATGAGCGGAGCGAGGAAGATGCCGGCTGCCAGAAACGACGTGGACACCCATAGGATCGAGAGCTGGACGTGCCAGGTGCGCGCGAGGTTGTACGGAAGCAGAGTTGCGAGGTCGACGCCGAAGAAGCTGGAGAGGTCCGCGCGATAGTGTTGCGTCGCCCCTCCGACCATCACCTGCACGAGAAACAGCGCGGCCATCACGAGGAAGAACCAAGCGCAGGCCCGCTGCGCGGGCGTGAGCTCCACGTCACGCGGGCGCTTGAAGATCAACCCAGTCTGATCGCGCCGGTGCCACCCGAGAAAATCCCAACGCCCAAACGCCGCGAACAGCAAGCCCGATCCACCGAGCAGCGCGGCGAGGGAGATCATGCTGTAGACCAGCGCGGCGGCGGTCGGTTGGTTGCGTACGAGCGGCTCGGCGGGCCAGTTGTTCGTATACGAGTAGTTCTTGCCGGGCCGCTCTGCGGAGGCGACCCACGCCGTCCACGCGAAGAAGCTCGTGAGCGCGTGAAGGTCCGCCGATCCGGCCAAGCCTTTGACGCTGACACCGGTTTCAGTGGGGGGCTTGCCGAAGAGCTCCACGTAGTGACGCTCGACGTCCGCGAACGCGTGCGCCTGCGCGGCGGTGAAGCGCAGCGTGCCTGATGCCGGGTCGTAGCGGTTCGTCTTGAAGTCGGAGACGACGCGCGCCGCCACGTTGCGCTCGCCGGCGCGTTCGTACGTCTCCGTAACGTTCACCGCGGAACGCCGTAGGTAGTCGGCGGTGAAGTCCGGGCCGAGGTAGGCGCCGTGACCGAACACCGAGCCGAATTCCATGAGCCCAGCGCGCAAGAAGATGCGCTGCCCCTGCTTGATGTCCTCGCCCGAGAACACGACGGCGCCGTCTTCCGCGAAAACGACAGCCGGGATCGGCGGGCCCGCGACGTACGTCCGGTAGGCGAGGAGTCCGAGGACGAAGAAGCCGAAGAGAACGACGAGGGAGGCCCATTGGATCCACGCCTTCGAAACGAGGAGCCTGGGGTTCGAACTCGCTGCGGCTTGCCGGGACAGCATGGCCCTTCGTACCAGGTACGCGACCGCGCGGGAGATCGTTAGACGACTCGAGCGTGGATCGGCGACAGTGTCGCATCGGGTTCCTTGGCGGTAGAGTTGTCTGCGCCCGCGGGGATTAGTTCCGGCGTCAGAGCGCAGCACCTCGCTTGCCATGGAGACGTATCATCGACCTCGTGAGGCGACACCCGACCCTCGCCTCGCTCTCGCGCGATCATCATCACGCGCTCGTCTTGGCGCGCGAGGCGCGCCGCGTGCTTCCCGAACACGCTCAGGACACGTCCGCGCTCATCGCCGAGCTGAGGCGTCGCTTTGACGCGGAGCTCGCGCCGCACTTCGCCATCGAGGAGCGCGAGCTCGTGAGGCGATGCGTCGCGCACGGTGAGCCACTCGCATCGCTGGCCGCTCGCGTCGTCGCCGATCACGACGCGCTACGCGCGATTGTCGCGTCGTTCGAGGCCCCCTTGCTCACATTGCAATGCGAGGCGTTCAGCGCCCGACTCGAAGAGCACGTACGCTTCGAAGAACGTGAGTGGTTTCCTGCGCTCGAGGAACACCTCGGGAGCGATGCGCTCGCGCGCTTGGCCGGTGCGCTCTTCCCGGCGCCACCCTCTCCCATCGTGCGCTTCCGGCAGGACGACGACGGGGCCTTCGTCGCGGAGCTCGCGTGTGGGCATGCACAACACGTCCGACACCGGCCGCCGCTCGAAAGTAGACCATGGGTCACGACCGAAGCGGGCCGGCGTGCGTTCGTGGGGACCCCGCTCCCTTGTCCGCTGTGTCGGATGCCGAAGCTGCCCGCGGACGTCGCTCCCTACAAGAACACCGCGGTCTTCGACGCGCGCTCCGTTCCCGCGGGGCTGAAGCACAGCCATGCGCTCAAGGCAGACACGTGGGGTGAGATCGTTGTCGAGCAGGGCCACGTTCTCTACGTCCTCGAAGACGAGGGAGACATGGGAGTCGCGCTCCGTCCCGGTGTTATCGGTGTGATCGCCCCCGAGCGTCCCCACCACGTGGAGCTCGACGACGACGCGCGGTTCTTCGTCCGCTTTTCGAAGCACACCTCCTGATCGAATCGCGGCGGATCATCACAGTGAGCGTGGCGCGATCCAGATTTGCCCGAAGAGGCGAGCATCACATCGTGTTCCAGCGTGCGTAGCGCCCCCGCGCAACTACCGCTGGAACACGATGTTGTCGAGATAAGACCCGAGCCACGCGGTCGTGTTCGAAGTCGATCACGCCGACTCCGAGAGCAGACGCCGCGCCCTTCATGCGCTCGCCGGCCCGCGGTCGTGACAGCAGCGCATGGGGCTCTGAGGCGTACCAGGTGTTCGCTGCGGCCTGTTCAAGCGCGCGCTGCGTCGCGCTCGCTTCGCGGCGGCCGCCTTCTCCTCTGCAGTGAAGGGCGGCGTGGGTAGGGCCTGGAAGACATGGTCGAGGATGAAGACCTCGACCTCAGCCTGCGTCTGCTCCTTCTGCGTCCACTTGTCGAGAGGGCCGATCAGCCGTTGGAGTTCCTCGAGCAGGCTACTACGAGGCCTCGATCCGAGGGGTGCCTCTCTCGTACGGGTCGTGGCTAGTGACCGGGGGTTCAAAGGTTTTGTGCGGGTCGCGCGGTGTGGCGCCCGCCGGCGGAAGACCGTTCTCGCCGAGATGTGGCGAGCGCCGCGAAACGCCCGCGGCGATCGGCTTGCGGCCAATGCCTAGCGGAGCTCTCGAGCTCGACGACGACCTTCGAGGCAGCCTGCTGGGTAACCCCGAGGAGAGCCGCGAGCTCGCCAACGGTGCGCGATTGCTCAAGCAGATGCTGGAAGACGTAGCCGGGCGCGTTTCGGACGTATGCGTGTGTCGATCCTCGTACCGCTTTGAGCAGGTGCTCGTTCGCGGGCGGTGCCCGCGAGCCACGCGAGAGTGGCAAGGTCGATGCTCTCGAGGTCCGAGGCCGGTCATGGCTTACCGTGCATTGACAAGAAGGGTTGTACAAATACCATTATGCAATGGTCTCATCGCCGATCTCGGTCGCCCGGTCTCTTTGCGCCGCTATCGAAGCTGGGAAACATGGGGAGCAGCTGCGTCCATTCTTCACCGTCGATGCCGTGACGATCGAGGCTCCGAACGCCCTGAAAATCGCTGGCGCCACCTCGACGTTGGAGCAGATGCTCACCGCCTCGACGGTAGGCGCGGGGCTTCTGGCAAAGCAGTCATACGACGTCCACTCGATGATCGAGCAGGGCTCGCTTGCGATCCTGCGGCTCACCTGGACTGGGGAGATCGCGCGCGACGCCGGCCCGTTTCGGAAAGGCCAGATTCTCACAGCCCACATCGCGCAGTTCATCGAGACGCGCGACGGGCGCGTAGCTCGCATCGAGACCTACGACTGCTACGAGCCGTTCGAAGCCAAGCAAACCCCCCACGACGGGGTCGAACCTCTCGCCCTCTACACTCGCGGCTACGCGCAGCACGACCCACCACGTCGAGTCGGCTGACGGAGTACGCATTTCCTACGAATGCGCGGGAGGCGCGCCCACGGCGTTGGTGTTCGTGCACGGTTGACTCGGCTTCAGTCGCTGGTGGGACGCGCAGCGTGACGCGTTCTCGTCTCACTTCACCGTCGTCCAGCGCGACCTCGCCGGCCACGGCGCGTCCGGCCGCGAGCGCACGAGCCACACGCGACGAGGATCCCGGCCTACGACGTCGCGCCGGGCGCTCAGGTGCGCAAAAGGACCGACGCTAGCGCCCCTGCGCCCCCTGGGGATCCGGTGAAGATGGTTCGATGATCGAGGATCTGCGCCCAGCGTCGCGATGGGCAAAGCCGCCTTCACCGCCATGCACAAGCAACGGAGCGATCGTCTGGCCGCGCTCGACGCACAGCGAGAGTTGGCATTCTCGACCGACGCACGACCCAAGTGACCCGCGCTAGCAACAGAACTGCGTCAGGTTCTCGCGCAGCGCCCGCTCCTCGCTGGATGCCGGCTGGAACGACAAGCTCGTCGGTCGTCGGTGGAAGCTGTGGGCACGCACGGATTCCAATGCTGGCAATCGGCACGGGCACCGCCGCGGCCAATCCCTCGAGGCCATCTTGTGCGCCGCGGAAGGCGGATTGGCGCACCTGCTCGACGAGCGCCACGGCGTCGGTCAGTGAAATGGCTCGCGCCCACGAGCTGTTTAGGTAACGGCCCACCGCCCACGACCCTTCGTGATGGTGCGGGTGCGCGGGCAGACCGCGGGTGAGGTCGATTCGGCGGCGGTCGAGGAGCTCACCGCTGGACCCGACGGTGATGAGCACCGCCGAGTTGCCGTGTTCGGCGACTCCGACCGCCGCCGCGTGCTTCAATCGCGCCTTCACCAAGCGTCCTCCGCTCGAGGCTCAAGTGCGGACGCTAGCGAACGCCTCCGCAATACGCGGGGGCGCTTTGGGTCGGGCGTACATCCGTTCCATGTACGCCCGCAAGAGCGGAAGGCCCTCGAGCAGGCTCACCTCGTTCGCCCAGTCGAGCGTGTACGCCGCAACGAAATCGGCCACCGTCACCGTTTCGCCGACAAGGTACTCCCGACCCGCCATTTGCTTCTCCATGACTGCCCCCATATCGAGGAAGTCTTGCCGGGCGAGCGGTATCTCCGCGGCGAGGCGCTTCTCCTTCGGATAGAGCGCGGTGTGTCGAGAGATTCCGCCAGAGGGGTTGCTCGAGCTCGGTCGCCGTGAAAAGCAGCCACCGGTGGGCCTCCGCTCTCGATTGGGCCCCGGCGGGAAGGAGTCCCTTCTCGGGATACTTGTCCGCGAGGTAGAGAACGATGGCCACGGACTCCGTGAGAACGAAGTCGCCATCAACGAGCACGGGGAGCTTGCCGGCGGGGTTGATCGCCAGAAACTCGGGTCTTCGATGCTCGCCCTTCATGAGGTCCACATTGATGAGCTCGAAGGCTACGTCCAGCTCGCGCAACGTCCAGAGAGCGCGGATAGACCGTGTGGGAGGAAATCCAGTAGAGCTTCATCGCTTAACTCCTTCGGCGCGGAAGGCCAGTGAGGGCCCACCACGCCTGAACGGAAAGTATCACCTTGCCCTTCGACGCCCTTACGGTGCTGTCCGGCCCGCTCGCGCTCAATCGACAAGCAACACTTCGAGCCGCGCGATCGTCTTCGGGTCGACCATGAACTGCACTTCGACGATCCGGCCTTGCTCAACCTTGAACGCCCAGACGGCGCGCGGGCGGCCCCCGGGCGCCCACGCAGCGCCAGGCGTGCCCTCGACGAGGGCGGGCCGCGCGACCTGCGCGCTGCCGAGGAAGACGCGAGCGACGTCGGCGGCGCCCCGCACTTCGGGGACGAGACGCGGCGCGCCTTTCGCCGCGTTCGCCGCTGCGGCTTTCACGGCGGCGGGGTCGACGCGCAGGACGACTTCCGGATCGAGCACGGCGAGGACCGCCTCGAGATCGCCGTCGCGCGAAGCGGCCATGAACGCCTCGGCGACTTCACGCTGGGACGGGAGCTCTTCCTCCCTCTCTCCCGCCCCCTGCACGCGCCTTCGCGCGCGGCTCGCGAGTTGCCGCGTCGCTTCCGACGACCGCCCCACGATGGCGCCGACGTCGTCGAACGAGAGCGCAAACAGATCGTGCAGCACGAAGGCGACGCGTTCGGGAGGGCTCAGCGTGTCGAGCACGACCATCATGGCAGAGCCCACGGCGTCGGCGAGCAGAACCTCGCGCTCCGGATCGGTCGGCTCCGATGCCGCGGCCCCCTCGGCCACCAGCGCCGGCGCCGCGTCCTCGCGCGTCTTCCGCGCCCGGAGCATGTCGAGGCAGACGCGCGTGGTCACCGTGGTGAGCCAGCCACCGAGGTTGTCCACTGCGCCGATGTCGGCCCGCGTGACCCGCAGCCACGTCTCCTGCACGGCGTCGTCGGTGTCGCTCTTCGAGCCCAGCAAACGGTACGCGACCGCTCGTAGGCGGGGCCGGTTCTCCTCGAATCGCGCGCTCAGGGATGTGTCTGTCACGTTTGGCTCCTCTCGTTCGTCAAGGGGAGGACGGACCAAGAGCACGCATCGTGACACACCGTGGTCACGTTCCCACCCGCTCAAACGTCAGCTCTCCCAGGAGGACGCAAATGAAGATCAAGGTGATGACCATCCACGTGGACGATCAGGCGAAGGCGCTGCGGTTCTACACCGAGGTGCTGGGCTTCACGAAGAAGGCAGATTTTTCCAACGGGGGCTATCGCTGGCTGACCGTCGCCTCGCACGAAGAGCCCGATGGCCCGGAGCTGCAGCTCGAAACCAACACCAACCCGGCCGCGCGCGCCTACCAGCAAGCGAGGTTTCAGCAGAGCCAGCCAGCGGCCATGTTCTTCGCAGACGACGTGCAGACCGAATACGACCGCCTCAAGGGCCTCGGAGTGAAGTTCACCACGCCGCCGAGCAAGGTCACCGGGTCGACCATCGCCATGCTGGACGACACGTGCGGCAATCTCATCCAGATCGCCGCTCTCGACCGCCCGCGGAGCTGACGGTTGAAAATGGATCTCATTCGGAAAGGAAGGGTCGAGATGAAAGGGAAAGTGATTGCGTACTGGATCTGCACGGTCCTCATCGCGCTGTGCATCGGCTCGGGCGGCGCCGCACAAGCTCTACGCGTCCCGCAGACTGTCGAGGGGATGACCGCCCTTGGCTACCCGGTGCACTTCATCGTCTTGCTCGGCATGTGGAAGGTGCTCGGATCGCTGACACTGCTTGCGCCGGGCCTGAGGCTCGCGAAGGAGTGGGCCTACGCCGGCATCTTCATCGATCTCTCCGGTGCCGCCGTGGCGTCCGCGGCGAACGCCGGCGGCGCATTCCATGTCATCGCGCCCACCGTCCTCATCGGCATCCTCGCCGCGTCCTGGGCGCTGCGCCCCGAGAGTCGGCGATTGCCCGACACGAAAACGAAGGCGGCCGCACCGACAACGGCACCAGGGGCGTTCTTGGTTCGTGGCGGCGTCTGAGCGACCTCTCTTGTCCAAGCCACGAAGGCCACCGCCGCCGCTCCCCCGTTGCTACGTCTCGGGCGTCTCGAGCGGCTGCCAGAGCTCCACCCTGTTCCCATCGCAGTCCTTGATCCAGGCGAAGCGGCCATAGCTCTCGTTCTGGCGCTTCGGGTCGATCCAGACGCCAGCGGCGGCGAGATCCACCAGCAGCGCGTCGAGGTCATCGACGCGGTAGTTGATCATAACCGCCTGACTCCCATCACCGAAGTAGGTCGTATCCATCGGGAATGGATTCCAGGCTGTCATGCCCGTCCCCTTCGGCACCTCGTCTTTCCACGAGAAGGTTGCCCCGTAGTCGCCGACCTCCACGCCCAGATGTTCCGCGTACCAAGCTCCGAGCGCCTTCGGGTCCGCGCTCCTCAGGAACACGCCCCCAACCCCAGTCACCCTCGGCATGTCGTTGCCTCCTCGTCTTTCCTCTACTTCACTCGCTCACGTGGCGGCAACGCGAGGGAAGGCGACCTCGTCTGGCCCGGTACGAGCGCTCCGACTTATAGCCAGGCAGCATGGGTGCAATGAGCACGCTCCACCTCGCGCGCACGGACCCCGCACTCCTTGCACGTCGAACCCAGGCCGGGCCCGTTGCGGAGAAGGAGCGGAGCCAGAAGGTCGTCCAGGGCGTCGCCAGTCTCTCGTCTCTCGACGGTCGTGGTTCGGGCGCTCGACCACCGGTTCGGTTGGTCGCACACGCCGGTGCCGGTCATCGTTGTCGGTGACGCTCTGGTCCTTGTCGGCTTCCTGTTCGTCTTCATCGTTTTCCGCGAGAACACCTTCACGTCCTCGGTGATCGAGGTTGCCTCCGAGCAGCGCAGGGGCCCCCTGATATTCACGGGATAAGGCAAATAGACGGGCCGCTCGGGTGCGCGGGAAGTACTGTCGCGTGTCCTCGATCGATGCGTCGCGCTGGTTTGCGGTTGCAGGTCGAGCGGAGCGAGCGCTCGGTATTGGATCAGGAGCTTTGCGCGACGGAGCGGAGGCGGTGTAGCCGTTGGCGCGATGTGCACGGGAACGAGCGGGAGCGGGCAAGCTTTTTGCGCGATGGGCACCGGAACGAGCGGAAGGGGTACAGCGCCTTGGCGCGATGGGCACTGGAACGAGCGGAAGCCGTCCAGCCCTTGGCGCGACGGGCACCGGAACGAGCGGAAAGGGTACAGCCGTTGGCGCGATGGGCACATCAATGAGCGGAAAGGGTGCAGCCGTTGGCGCGATGGGCACATCAATGAGCGGAAGCGGTGCAGCCGTTGGCGCGATGGGCACATCAATGAGCGGAAGCGGTGCAGCCGTTGGCGCGATGGGCACGTCAATGAGCGGAAGCGGTGCAGCCGTTGGCGCGATGGGCACGGGAATGAGCGGGAGACGGACGCGGATCAGTGACAACGGGTGCCCGAGTGAGCGAGAGACGCGGCCGAATGCCGATGACGGAAGGGCGCATGAGCGAAAGAGCTGCGCCCCTCCGCGCAACCATGGCGCCCATTGGCGGAAGACGTGCGGGCATCGACACGATTCATTCGCCCATGAGCGAAAAGGAGGTGGGCATAAGCAAAAAGGGTGCACCGATGAGCGAAAGAGACGAGCCCATGCCGAAGAGTGATGGGCCGATGAACGGAAAGCCTGCGTCAGTCGAAGAGATTCGTTGGCCGATAAGCGACGCGTTGACGCCAGTCACGCGGAAAAGTAGGTTTTCGCGAAACATGTTGAGCATGAACCTACGCTGGTGCGTCCTATTGTGCGTGGTCGGCTGCGCGTCGAGTGCGAGCTCCGGTCCCAAGGTCGGAACCCTCACCGGCACGGTCGACAACACCAACGGAGCGCCGATCGGCCCCGGAGTGACCGTTACGGCGACGAAAGACGACACCAAGATGACCTACGTCGGCGTGACCGCCGCCGACGGCACATTCAAGATCCCGGACGTGCCGGTCGGGTCCGGAATGATCACTCTCGGCACGCTGCCGACCGGCTGCGGCGTGCCACCGGCGCTGGCCTACACGACCGTCAACAACGGCGGTACGAAGATCATCGACCTCATTGTCATGTGCGGGCCATAGCGAAGCGCATCGTGTTCCAGCGCGCATGGCCCCCCCCGCGCCGCGTGGCGCCGTCGGCGAGAAATTCCGCGGTTTCGGATGACCGCCAACACCCAGACGGGCACGCCTCCAATCTCCAGAAGAAACCCGGTGCAGTGGCTACCCGGCGCGCCGCTTCTGGGGTCGCTCTCCCGACGGACGCTCGTGACCCCGCCCGCTACCGGGGCCAGGCCCCCGGGGGCCAAGCTCAATCCCGTCGAACATCGCCGCCTCGGTTTCTCGCAACCAGGAGGCGAGCAAGCTCACCCGAGCGCGCTCTTGAACAGCGCGAGGAGCTCGCCCCATGCCTTCTCCGCCGCGTCGCGGTCGTAGACGTGCGAGTCGGGCGGACACCAGCCGTGCATCGTCCCTTCGAACACTTCGACCTTCGCCGGAAGAGACGCTTGGGCGAACGCAGCTTTGAGCGTCCCCTTCGCGTCCGGTTGCTTCGCGTCGTCGTTCGCGGCGATCGCGATGAGGAAATGCGCCTTCATCTTCGGAATCAGAAGGTGCGGGCTGTCCGGCTTGTCCGTCACCAGGCCTCCGCCGTGGAAGGTCGCCGCGGCTCCGATGCGATCCGGATTCGTCGCCGCCGTGCGCATGACGAGCGGCCCGCCCATGCAGTAGCCGGTCGTCCCCATCTTGCGAGACTTGTCGACGGACGGTTGCTGGTCGAGCCACGCCGTCAGCGCCTTCGCGTCGGTGACCTCGGTCTCCGGCGTGAGCGAACGCGCTAGCGCCATCAGCGCTTCGCGCGTCGCCGGATCTTCGAAGTCCGCATGCGGAGACGACGTCGGCGCCTTCTTCGTCCGGTAGAAGGGATTCACCACGAGCACGGCGTATCCCGACTCGGCGAGCCGCTTTCCCATCTGACGGAACGCCGGACGGAGACCGAAGATGTCCGGCCAGATGAGGACCGCCGGAGCCGTGCCGGTCGTTGGATGGACGAAGTAGGCATCACACGCCCCGTCCGGTGTCGTGATGCTGACCTCCGACTCGGTCGTCGCCACCGCGTTGGCTGTCGGCGCGATCGCAGCTCCCGATGCCGCCGAGGTTGGCGCGGGCACCGGAGCCGACGCTGGATCTGCTGACTTGCACCCGATCGGCAGGAGCGACGCGAGGCCTGCGCCGAGCGAGAGAGAGCCGAAGCCTCGCCGCGACAGGAGCTCGGGGCGAACGCTGTACTCGACCATGTCGTCGAAGGAATCGTTGTCACACATGGGGAGCGAGTAGACGCGCTCTTCGCTGACGCAACAAGAGTGCATTCATCCCCCGGATCCCATCGTGCGCGTGTTTCCGAATGCGGATTGCAATGGCGCGAGGTAGCGTCGCTCACGGCGGGGCGGAGCCAGCGCGCCTTGGCATGCCGCCCGTCACGCGAGAACAGCCTCGCGATCGATCGCTACGCGTCTCGAGAGCAGCCCGCGCGCCGACCGGCGGTCGTGGGCAGTGAAAAACCGCCGCCGTCGGCGGCGACGAAGTCGTGGTCGGCAAGAAAAGCCAAGAAGGCCCTTGCGCAGGTCACCCGGCACGAGCGTCAATACGGGGCGCAGCCGGGCCCGGGCGCGTGCACCTTTCATCCGAGCGCACCGACGACGGATTTGAACAGCCGCGTTCAACCGTGAGCCCCCGGCCGCGAGTCCCGCATCTGCTGTTTCGCGTAGGTCTGGTTCCCCAAACGGAAAGGTCGCATCCGATGCGTGGATTGATTCGATGGCTCGTCGCGAGCGTGGTCACAAACCTCGTGGTGGCTTGCTCGAGCCCGATCGACGGGCCTGCACAAGGCGTCGGTGGCAGCGCGGCAACCGACAGCGGCGCGGCGATGGTGGCCGAAGGATCGGCCGCGGGCCTGGACTCCGGCCGCCCCGCGTCGGGTGACTCCGACGCCCGAACGTCCCCGCTCGACGGCGGCGGTGCCGCACCCCAGGCAGGTGACGGCGCGAGCGGCCCGACCGGAGCTTCCGACGCGGGAGTCCCGGAGACCGATTCGGGCAGTGCCAGCGACGCCGACGTACAAGACGGTGGTGCGGCAAACGCCTTGGATGGCCGCACGAGCGACGGGGCATCGCCCGAGGGGGGGACGACGATGACATTCATCACGCGCAAGGGGCTCAACTTCGATGATGGCGGCAAGCGCTATGTGTTCGTGGGAGCAATTTCTGGCCGGGCATGAACCTCGGCGTCGCCAGCGCGGGCGACCCCGCTCGGCTCGTGCGCGAGCTGGACCGGCTGCAGGCGCTGGGCATCACGAACGTCCGCGTGCTGGCATCGTCGCAAGGACCGGACACGGAGCCCTACCGCGTAGTGCCCGCGCTCGTCACCCAGCCCGGGGCGTACAACGAAGAGGTCTTCCGCGGTCTCGATCGGCTGCTCGACGAGCTCGCAAAGCGCGGCATGCGCGCGGTGATGGTCCTCAACAACTATTGGGAATGGTCGGGCGGCATGGCCCAGTACGTAAGCTGGGCAGAAAACAGCAAGATTCCCTATCGGCTGGCTCCGGGCGGCAACTACGCCACATTCGTGATGTACGTAGACAGGTTCTACGCTTGCCCGGCGTGCCAGAGCGAATACCGCGCCAACGTCGCCGCGATCGTGCACCGCGTGAACACGCTCAACGGGCGCATGTACCGCGACGACCCTGTGATCTTTTCGTGGCAGCTCGCCAACGAGCCGCGCGATTATCCGCCGAACTGGATCAATGACACCGCGCAGTACGTTAAGTCCATCGACCAGAACCACATGGTCAGCGTCGGAAGCGAGGGGACGTGGGGCGCCGATTTCGTCACCACGCACCAGAGCCCGTACGTCGACTACACGACCTGCCACATCTGGGTCGAGAACTGGGGCAAGTACGATCCGAACGACGCGACGGGAACGAGCCTCACGAGCGCAACCGCCTTCGCCGTCGGTTATCTCAAAACCAACGAGACCGCGGCGCGCCAGCTCGGCAAGCCGCTCGTGCTCGAAGAGTTCGGACTCGCGCGCGATGGGTGGTCGGCAGGCGGCAAGTTCGACCCTGCCGCGACGGTCACCCATCGCAACGCGTACTATCAGTCGCTTTATGACGTCGTAACGGCGTCGCTCAGCGCAGGACAAGGCGCTCTCGCCGGCGACAGCTTTTGGGCATGGGGCGGCGAAGCGCGGCCGCCCAGCAAGTGGGCTGGCGACCCCCCGCACGAGACCTCGGGCTGGTATTCAGTCTACGACGCGGACACGTCGACGACGGCGCTGATCTCCTCGCACGCGAGCGCCGTGAAGGCGTTCGCACGGTGATGGCGGCCATCCATGCCGGCGATTGATTCATGAAGCTCGTGGTCAGCATGCGCTTTGCGTCTTACGGCGCTTGGGCGAGCGTTTCGGCCTCATGCAGCCCTTGAGTATCGATGGTGGAGGCCGCCGACGCACGGGAGCGAATAACGGGGCAGGGCTCATCGGCTCCACGGCACGGGTATCCGGAGCCGCAGTCCGCCCTCGGGCCCCCGACGCCAAAGCCAGACGGCGCGCTCGTGGTCCATCGCGGAGCTCGTGGCGTAGACTCGCGGTATGAGAGGATCGTGGAGGCGCCTCTCACCGCTGCGGCCCGCGCGCTCTCCCTCGGAGACGCGCTCTCGGCCCTGAGATGGCTCGGCCGGCGGACCGACGCGCCGGCGCGGGCCATGCGCGGTGCAGCGCTGTCGCAGCTCGGCGAATTCGCCAGCGCCAAGGCGCAGTTTCGAGCAGCACTGCGAGCGCTCGGCCCCTCGGACGGCCTTCTCCGCGCACGCTGCCTCGCGGCGGAAGCGGAGATCGCGCTCGCGCTCGGCGATCTGCGCTGGAGCGCGGAGCCGGTCGCTCGCGCCGTCGCGGAGCTCCAAGCGGCAGGCGACGCTCGCAACGCGGCCTATCTGCAGCTAGTCGCGGCCCGCGCGGCGCTGCGCCTCGGGCGACCCGCCGAAGCCGAGCGGCTGCTCCGGCACGCCATGCTCGCCCCCGCCGCGCCGCTGGAGCGCACGTTCGCCGAGCTCGTCCGCGTCGAGCTGGCGGCCAAGCGCGGCGATCCGGACTTGCTGACGTCGGCCCTCGCGAGCGCCGCCGCGGCGGCCGAACGAGCCGCGATCCCGGCCCTCGTCTCGGAGGTCGCGCGCATTCGCGATCGCTACGAAGGCCCCACCGCGGTGGTTACGTCACGCGGCAAAGCGCGGATTGCGTCGTTCCGCGAGGTCTGCGCGCTCGGGCGTTCGGCAGACGTCGTCATCGACGGCGGCGGGCGCGAGGTGCGCTCTTCGGGCGAGTGCGTCCCGTTCGCGCGGAGGCCGGTCCTCTTCGAGGTGCTGCGCGTGCTCGCCGAAGCCTGGCCCGACGCCGCCCCTCGGGACGCCCTGATCGCGCGGGCATTCGGCGCGCGTCGCCCGAACGAATCGCACCGCATTCGGCTGCGCGTCGAGATCGGCCGCCTGCGCAAGATCGTGCGGCCGCGGCTCGGAGTCGTCGCCGAGGGGCCGGGCTACGCGCTGTCCGCGACCGGCGAGGTCGTCCTCGTGATGCCGCTCGAAGAGAGCCCCGCTTCCCGCCTCCTGTCGCTCATGCACCGCGGCGAAGCCTGGAGCGCGTCGTCGCTCGCACTGGCCCTAGACGTCAGCGAGCGCACTGTTCAGCGGAGCCTCGGCGAGCTGCAGAGCGCCGGAAAAGTCGGCCCGACGGGCAACGGTCGGGGGAGGCGATGGGTGCGGCTCTTCGAAATCCCGACAGACTTGTTACTCCCGCCGAGGCCTCCAGCGCCGTAGATCAAGACTCGTCGGAGCGCGAGGACGCGCCCGCGAAAGGAGCTCCATCATGAACACCGCGTCGTCCACCCAGTCTCCAAGGGCCCGTCAGAGAGCCACCGTCGTCCGCGAGTACGGACCGTTCCCGGTCGAACGAGTCCACGGCGTCACCCACGACGGCACGCACGTTTGGTTCGCCCACGGAAAGAAGCTCGCGGCGATGAATCCCGAGACGGGCGCGATCGAGAAGGAAATCGAGGTCCCCGCCGAGGCGGGCACCGCGTTCGACGGCGAGCATCTATATCAAATCGGCGAAGACAAGATTCGGAAGGTGGACCCGAAGACCGGTCGCGTGGTCGCCACGCTCCCGACGCCGGGCATGACCAAAGACAACTCGGGCCTCACCTGGGAAGGGGGCACGCTTTGGGTCGGGCAGTACAAGGGGCGCGCGATCCATCAGATCGACGCGACGACCGGCAAGGTGCTCAAGACGCTGCGCTCCGATCGCTTCGTGACGGGCGTGTCGTTCGTGGACGGCGACCTGTGGCACGGCACCTGGGAAGAGGACACGTCGGAGCTTCGTCGCGTCGACCCTGCCACGGGCCGCGTGCTCGAGACGCTCGAGATGCCCGCCAGCGTGTCGGGCCTCGAGGCGAGGGGGGACCTCTTGTTCTGCGGCGGCATCGAGTCGCCCGTCGTGCGCGCCGTGAAGCGACCCGCGCGAAAGTAGGCGCGAGTCCTCGTGACGCTGGGCGACGGCGTCCCACCACGCCAAACAACCAAGCACAACCAAGCAAGGAGAGCCTCACATGGTCGACATTCATCATCGAGTCGGAATCGGAGCGCCCATCGAAAAGGTCTACAAGACGCTGACCACGCTCGAGGGCAACAAGGCATGGTGGGACGCCAACGCGACCGGCGAGGCCGGGGACGGCGGGCTCCTGACCTTCTTCAAGCACGACTTCCGCGTCGAGACGACGCCGAACCGGCGCGTGCGGTGGAAGTGCGTGAAGGGCTCTCCGGAGTGGACGAGCACCGAGGTCACGTTCGACCTCGTCTACAAACAGGATCAGACCTTCGTGCTCTTCAAGCACTCCGGGTGGGCCGAGCCTGTCGAGTTCATGCACCACTGCAGCACGAAGTGGGCGACCTTCCTCCTCAGCCTGAAGCAGCTCCTCGAGACGGGTAAGGGGCGGCCGGCGCCCGGCGAAATGCAAGTGTACGTCGGAGGGTGATCAAAAGGGCCCAGGCCGCGACAACCTCGGCTTGACAAGTCACGCACTACCAAGCCTTTTGGGTCGATCGGCTCGACAAAGCTGCAAAAGCTGCTCAAGAAAATGGACGAATGAACGAGAAGGCCGACACGCAGTCGCGGGTAGCCGAGGCCTTTACCCACCTCGGCGTCCCCGCCTATTTTCGCGTCGAGCGGTCGTGGCTCGAGCCGGCGGCGATCGGGGAGAGCCGCGCCATGCTGGAGCCGCGCCAGGAGGCCGCATGAAGCCCTCGGCTCGGATCGATCGGTACATCGCCGGCATCGCGGATTGGCGGGGCCAGGTGCTCGCCACGATCCGACGGATCATGCTGGAGGCCGACCCGGCCGTCACCGAGGATTGGAAGTGGATGGGGTCGCCCGTCTGGTACTGCGATGGAATGGTCTGCGTGGCCAACGCTCACAAAGAGAAGGTGAAGTGTACCTTCGGCAAGGGGGCCCGCTTCCCCGACCCCGACCACGTGTTCAACGCGGGCCTCGAGGGGAACGCATGGCGCGCGATCGACATCCTCGAGACGGATCGGCTGAACGAGGCAGCGCTTGGGCGCCTCGTGAAGGCCGCCATCGCGTACAACCGGTCCCAGCTGAAGGGCGAGAAAGCTCGCGCCCCCGCCAAGACGGTCGCCCGCCGCCCGGGTCCCGCGAAGAACAAGACGCGCTCGTGAAGGGCGCCGGCGGCGGCGAGCGCTCACGTACGCCGGGCGCCGCATGCGCTGAGTGATGGCACGCGCGCTCGCCGTCCACGTAGGGCGAAGCGGAGCACCTTCCCGGCGCCGCCGAATTTCTTCGACCCCATGTCGGCCGCCGGCGTAGTCCTTCGTCCTAGGAAGGAGACCCCCGAAAAATGCTGTACGCCATCCTCTGTTACGATCGCGAAGACGTCGTCGAGTCGTGGACGCCGGAGCAGGATGCCGCGGTCATCGCCGCGCTCGACGTCGTGACCGACAAGCTCGCCCGCGAGGGGCGCCTGGGGCCCGTCGCCCGCCTGATGCCGACTACGACCGCGACGACCCTACGCAAGGGCAAAGAGGCCATCATCCTCGACGGGCCGTTCGCGGAGACGAAGGAGCAGCTCCTCGGCTTCTTCATCGTCGAGTGCGCCTCGCTCGAGCAGGCGATCGCGACGGCGAAGGACCTCGGCCGGGCCAGCAGCACGAGCGGCGCTTACGAGATCCGTCCGCTTCGCCTGCTCCGTCCAGAGGCGCCGCGGCCGTGAGCGCAATCGCCTGGATCGACGTGGCCCTCCGCGGCGCGCGTCCCCAGGCGATGGGCGCGCTGCTCCGCCACTTCCGAGACCTGGACTTGGCCGAGGAGGCCTTTCAGGAAGCGTGCCTACGCGCGCTCAAGAGCTGGCCGAAAAACGGCCCTCCGCGCGACACCGTGGCGTGGCTCGTCTTCGTCGGCCGCAACGCCGCGCTCGACGGCGTGCGAAGGCGCAAAAAGGAGCGCGAGCTGCCAGGGGAGGTGGCGCTGTCCGACCTGAGCGACGCCGAGGGCCCTCTCGCCGAGCAGCTCGACGACGCGGACTACCGCGACGACCTCCTCCGACTGCTCTTCATGTGCTGCCACCCGGAGCTCCCCGCCACGCAGCAGATCGCCCTCGCGTTGCGGATCGTCTGCGGCCTCACCGTTCCCGAGATCGCCCGCGCGTTCCTGGTGAGCGACGTCGCGATGGAGCAGCGGATCACGCGGGCCAAGAACCGCGTCGCCGCGGAGCAAATCCCCTTCGAGGCGCCGGGTGCGCCGGAACGCGCGGAGCGCTTGGCGGCCGTGGCCGCCGTCCTCTACCTCCTCTTCAACGAGGGGTACTCGGCGACGGGCGGCAGCGCCCACGTGCGCGTCCCTCTGTGCGACGAGGCCATCCGTCTGGCCCGGATCCTCCTCCGGCTGTTTCCGGCGGAGCCGGAGATGCTCGGGCTCGCAGCGCTCATGCTCCTGCAGCACTCGCGGTCCAAGGCGCGGCTCGACGCGCACGGAGCGATCGTTCTCCTCGAAGATCAAGACCGTGGCCTGTGGGACCGCGATCGCGTCGCGGAGGGGCTCGCGCTCCTCGACAAGGCCCTCCGCCACGCTCGCCCGGGACCGTACCAGGTGCAGGGCGCCATCGCGGCGCTCCACGCGCGAGCGCCCCGATTCGAAGATACGGACTGGGAGGAGATTCGAACAGCTCTACGCTGCGCTCGAGCGTCTCCAGCCCTCACCGGTGGTCTCGCTCAACCGCGCCGTCGCGGTGGCCAAGCTGCGCGGCCCGGCGGCGGCGCTCGCGATGCTCGACGCGCTGGCGAAGGATCTACCCGGGTATTTCTATTTCTTCGGCGTTCGCGGCGCTCTCCTCATGGACCTCGGTCGGCCCGACGAGGCGCGCGAGGCCTTCGATCGCGCGCTCGCCGTGGCGAAATCGCCGGCGGAAGCCGCGCACATCCGGCTGCAGATCGACCGGCTGACGCGAAAAGAGGCGGCGGGGTGAGCGGTTGCGAAAAAAACCGGGCGGGCATGTCGGCTCGGCGCCCGCTGGTTCGTCCTTGGATCGAGGATGCCCGAAAGGAGGCCCGTCATGGCAGAAGCACGACGCACGAAGATTCTGACGCATCTCTGGTACGCGAAAGAGGCCGAGGAGGCGGCCAAGCTCTACACCTCCATCTTCCCCGACTCGCGGATCGACCACGTGGCCACGCTGCCGAGCGACTCGCCAAGCGGGCCGGCGGGCTCGGTAAAGGTCGTGGACTTCACGCTCTTCGGCCAGCCGCTGCGGGCCATGAGCGCGGGCCCGCACCACGACTTCAACGACGCCATGTCGCTCGTCGTGTCCTGCGACGATCAGGCAGAGCTCGATCGCTACTGGAACGCGCTCCTCGAGACGGGGGGCAAAGCCCAGGCGTGCGGGTGGCTCGTCGATCGCTTCGGCGTCCGGTGGCAGATCGTCCCGGCCGCCTTCGAGGAAATGATGCGTGACAGCGACATGAGCCGCGCGAAGAGGGTCACCGACGCGATGCTCAAGATGGTCAAGCTGGACATCGCGACGCTCGAGCGCGCCCACGGATCCACTGAAAGGAGAAAGCCGTGAAATACCTGACGTTCATTCGCCATTCGGAGTCGTATCGTCCTGCCGGACCGCCGCCTGCCCTCATGGGGGCGATGGGCCAGTTCGTCCAGAAGTCGCTGAAGGCCGGGATCCTCGTCGATACGGGCGGGCTCCTCCCCAGCAAGGAGGGCGTCCGCGTTCGCCTCGCCGGCGGCAAGATCACCGTGACCGACGGCCCTTTCACCGAGATGAAGGAGGTCATCGGCGGCTGGGCGATCCTCCAGACGGACTCGAAGGAAGCCGCGATCCGCGTCGCGACCGAGTTCATGGAGCTTCACCGCAAGCATTGGCCGGAGTTCGAGGGCGAGTCCGAATTGCGCCCGATGTTCGACCCGGGAATGGGCCCCTAGTGGCGGATCGGGCAAGGCGCTGCTTGGCGATGCGGCGCCGATGCGCTGAAGGTGCGTAAGAGCCTCTTCGCGCGTGGAGCCTCCTCCTCGACCCGCGCGTGGGGGGGCTCACCTGGCGTCCTCCCCCAGCGTATGGCCGACGAGCGCGGTCGCGTGCCCGTGACCCATCCCGTGCTCGGCCTTGAGCCAGCTCACGATCTCCATGTGCTTCGCTGGATAGCGTGAGCGTATCAGCCTCTTCCAATCGGCGATGGGCCTCCCGTATTTCTTCTCGATCGAAGGGAAGTACGAGGCGGGCCCTGTCAACTTGGTCTTGGGCGAAGTCTTCTTCGGAGAAGGGCGCTTGCTGGCCATCGCACGCGTAGTTGAACATACCCGCCAGCGCCCCGAGAAGGGCCTCGACGGCCACGAGCCACGGCTCGCTTCAACGCCGAGCGAGCCCGTGCTCTTGTCGGATAGCGGCGTTGCGCGCTTCGGCGCGCTGCCACGCGGGACGGCGCCCCAGGCGTTCGGCGTAGGCGGTGAATGCGGGGCGGGGCTCGACCATCTTGAAAGCGAGCATGTAGCGGAGCGTCCCACCGAAGATGAGGTCGGCCATCGAGAAAGTATCGCCGAGGACGAAGTCGCGGCCAGCGATCGCGCTCTCCATGGAAGCGAGCATGGCCTCATACGAACCCCAGCCCGCCGCCGACTCCTTGAACGCCCAGCCCGCCGCCTTCGCCATCGACCCCGGCTCGATGACGGACGGGCCGAAGAGAGACCATCGCAGGTACGTCCCGCGCCTCGGGTCGTCCACTCGGGGGGCGAGCTGCCCGTAGGCATACCGATCGCCCAG
Source organism: uncultured delta proteobacterium (assembly GCA_963787925.1). Taxonomy (GTDB): domain Bacteria; phylum Myxococcota_A; class Polyangia; order Polyangiales; family Polyangiaceae; genus Palsa-1150. The sequence goes on along the minus strand of CAWBEN010000003.1, from coordinate 4,000,650 downwards.
GTAAAGGGCGATGGCGGCTGCCTCGGTCACGACGACGTCGCCGTCGGCGAGGATGGGCAACTTGCCCATCGGGTTCAGCGCGAGGATCTCCGCCGCCTTGTGCGCGCCGGCCATGAGGTCCACGTAGCGCAGCTCGTACGGGATGCCGACCTCCTCGAGGGTCCAGATCACGTTGGCGGCGCGAGAGAAAGGGTGATGGTAGAGAACGAGGGCCATGCGGTGCGCCTTTCTGGCCTACGGAGTCTAGATCGATGCCCCCGCCCCTCGGAAGGGTTCACGAACCCCGGGGGAGCGCGCTCACGAGATGGCGAGGTATCGTTTGCCTCGTCGTGAGCAGGTCGCCCCAAGGGTCGAACCGACGTTTCGCGAGCAACGACGGAGCGGTCAGGACCGTGAACCCGTGCGGGTCAATCGACCGGAGCTCCTCCCAGGCCACTGGCATGGCAACCGGGGCGCCCGTACGAGCTCGTGCGGAGTAGGGAAGGATTGCCGTCGCGCCACGGTCGTTGCGGAAGTGATCGATGAAGATCCTTCCCGCGCGGGCCGCCTTGGTCATCGTCGCCACGTACTTCTCCGGCTCCCGCTTCACCATGCCCTCTGCAATGGCGGTGGCGAAGCGGCGGATCACCGCCCATTCGTCCTTCGGCGTGAGGGGAACCACGACATGGAGCCCTTTGCCGCCCGTAGTCTTGACGAACGTCTTGAGCCCCATCTTCGCGAGCTCGTCGCGTAGATCGACGGCGGCCGCGACGACGCGCGCGAAAGGCAGGGTCACGTCAGGATCGAGGTCGACGACGATCCAGTCTGGCTTGTCATGCTTCGGCAGGCGTGAGCCCCAACCATGGATCTCGACGGTATTGAGCTGCACGAGGGAGACGATCTCGTCGGCCTTCGTCACGTAGAGGATCTCTTCTCCGTCCACTTCCGTTCGCCCGATGTTCGTCACCAGCCCACGGCCCGCGTGCTTCTGAACAAAGCACGGAGCGTGTCTTGCACGCTTGCTCTGCGACCCGAACCCACCACTGTCCCAGGGCTCCGTGCAGCGGACCAGCATGAGCGGTCGGTTCTTGGCGAACGGCAAGAGGAGAGGCGCCATCACCTCGGCGTAGCGCGCGAGGTCCCCTTTCGTCACTCCGGTCTCCTTGTCGACCACGCGCTCAGGATGGGTGATGGTGAGCTTGCCGACCTTCAGCTCCGTACCCCCATCGCTCTTGGCCGCCGCGACTCGAGGCGCGGTTCGCTCGACGTTCGCGACCGGGGCCTCTTTTTCGCGAACGACGTCTTCCGGACGCTTGTCCTCCCGGAGGCCTTCGAACGTGGGGTGCCGAAGGGCGCCGTCTCGCGTCCACTCGCTGAACCGCACCTCGCAGACGAGCTCGGGCTTTACCCAGCGGGCGTCGCGCAGCCCCGGCGCCCCCAAGACGGGCGCATGCGCGGCCGGGATCTTCGCGAGCCGCTTCGTGAGGTCGTCCAGCGACGCCTGCGAGAACCCCGTGCCGACCTTGCCGACATAGCGGTAGGTTCCCCCGTCGCGCACGGCGAGGAGGAGGGCGCCGAGTCCGGCGCGGCTTCCCTTCGGAGCCGTCGAGCCAACGATCACCATTTCCTGCCTCTTTTGGCACTTCACCTTCACCCAGTCCGGCCCCCGTCCGGCGCGGTAAGGCCTGTCAGCGCGCTTCGCCACGATCCCCTCGAGACCCATCGTACAAGCCCGCTCGAAGAACTCGACGGCATTCCCGCGCACGTGTTCCCCCATCTTGAGCGGCGGTCCTTCGCCGGCGAGGATGGTCCGCAGCTTGTCTTTGCGTGCCTCGAGCGGCTCGTCGGTGAGGTCGACGCCGTCGTAGTGGAGGAGATCGAACACGAAGTAGACGAGCCGCTGTGCGTCGCCAGCGCCGCTCATTGCGTTCTGCAACTTCTGAAAATCGGTCCGCCCGTCCTCCGCGGCATAGGCCACTTCACCGTCGAATATTGCGTTCTTCGCGCGCACACGCGACAGGGCGCGCGCCACCGTCGAAAAGTGATCGGTCCAATCCTTGCCACTGCGCGACGCGATCTTCACCTTGCCACCGTCGAGCGTCGCAATGGCACGATAGCCGTCGTACTTGAGCTCGTAGATCCAGTCGCCCTCGGTGGGAACGTCGTCGACCAGCGTCGCCAACTGCGGAGCGATTTTCCCGAACGCCGGCAGCTTCGCCGCCTTCCTCGCAGACCGTGGCGACCGAACACCCTTGCTCTTGGCAGGCGAGCTCTTCGCCTTCTCCGGCACGCCACGTCCGACCTCTTCGACGGTCCGGTTGCTGAGCACGCTCCTTGGAAGCCGGGTCACGATCTCCGCGTCGGCCCCTCTCGGACGTGATCATCGCTGCGCTTCATGAGCAGCCAGTTTTTCTTTCCGCGATCTCGCTCCTTCGCGGCGAGGCGCACGAGAAGGAAGGTCCCCTGCAGCTTCTGTCCGTGCACGACGAACTCGAGGCGGCCCCGCTCCATTCCTTCGTGCGGATCGCCGAGGGGCTCCCACGTTCCGCGGTCCCAAACGATGACGGGCCCTCCGCCGTATTGACCGTGGGGAATGGACCCTTCGAAGTCGCGGTAGTCGACCGGATGATCCTCCGTTTGCACCGCAAGTCGCTTGACCTTCGGTGAGAGACTCGGGCCCTTCGGTACCGCCCACGAGAGGAGTACGCCATCGAGCTCGAGTCGGAAGTCGTAGTGGAGCGCAGTGGCCGCGTGCTTCTGAATGACGAAGGAGAGAGCGGCCTCCGTTGGCTTCACTTTTCCAGCAGGCTCTTCGGTCTGTCCGAAGTCCCGCATGGCGTTGTAGCGGTCGAGCGCGTTCTTCGGGTCGTGGCTGCGCTTCATCGTGGCCTCCCTTCGCGTACCCCCGCCTCGTCATCGATGGGGTTTGCGATGCGGGTGAAAAATGAGCGAAGCCGCCCGATGCTCGCATCCTCCGGACGGAAGCTGGCGGGGCACTGGAAGAGGCTCCAGGAAGCCACGAGTAATCGCGCGCCGGCGAGCGAGCGCGACAACGCTTCACGAACGATTGCGCCATCTCGAAGGCCGCCACCTGCGGACGCTTCGCCAGGCGCGAGCCCACGCTTCAGTCGCACTTCGGAACCCCGGTGGTCGGCATGAACGGTCTTCTCGCCGACGCTTTGGAATCGGACGCGAGGCTCGGAGGCAATCTCTTCAGGAGGTCTTCTCCGAGGCATCGGCTGCGGCTAATGCACGCGATAGGCCATGGTGTGCTCGTGCCTCGCCCGGTGTCTCTCTATGCGGCGCCCAGCCGCCCGCGCCGCTGTCGCGGCAGGCGACGCGGACCGGCGGGCTCAGCAAAGGTACGGAACGCCCTCGCCGTGCGTCCCAAACGTCATTACCGTTCGGCCGACGAGCGAGAGGCGCCATGACGAAGCTCCGCGTGTTCGAGTCGATCTCCATCGACGGCTACTTCACCGACGCCAGCAGCGGCATGAGCTGGGCGCACGCGGCTCCGGAAGATGCCGAGTTCGCCGACTGGGTCGGCGGGAACGCCAGCAAGGGCGGTGCGCTGCTCTTTGGGCGCAAGACCTACCAGATGATGGAGGCGTTCTGGCCGACGCCGCTCGCTGCGCAACAGATGCCCGTCGTTGCGAAGGGCATGAACGCCGCGACGAAGTACGTGGCGTCGAGGACGATCCAGCCGACGTGGAACAACACGCATCTCTTGAAGGGTGACCTCGTGACCGCCGTTCGCGGGCTCAAGGCCAGCGACGGACCAGGCATCACGGTACTCGGCAGCGGCAGCGTGGCGGCGGAGCTCGGGAAGGCGGGTCTGGTCGATGAGTACCAGTTCGTGATCATCCCGGTGGCGCTCGGCAGTGGGCGTACCGTGTTCACGAAGGGCTGCAAGCTCCGGCTCGTCGACCAGCGTGCGTTCCGCTGCGGCAACGTCATGGTCACTTACGCGCCCTAGGGGCCTCGCCCTCTTCTTCAGGTCCTCGCGGCTTACTCAAGAGCGGAGACGGGCGATCTTCAGGAGCAGGTAGTTGCGTTCCGGGATGCTCGCCGTCTTCTCGGCCGCCGCCTCGTAGTAGGGGAGGGCGGCCGCTGATCTCACCCGAGCGCTCGAGCAGGTGGGCGCGCACGGCATCGAGGCGGTAGTGGTCCCTGATGCGCGGATCGCGATCGAGCTTCTCGAGGAGCGCGAGCCCTTCGGCCGGTCCCTCGCGCCATCGCGACCGCCACCGCGTGGTTCAACGCGACCATCGGGTTGTCGGACATACGCATCAGGACGCTGTAGAGCGCGACGATCTGCGGCCAGTCCGTGTCTTCGGCGCGCGCGGCTTCGTCGTGCACCGCCGCGATCGCGGCCTGCAGGAGATACGAGCCCACCGCGCCACGCGTCATCGCGTCGGTCACGAGCCGCACGCCTTCCGCGATCGCCTCCTCGTTCCAGAGCGATCGATCCTGCTCGTCGAGCGGAACGATCTCGCCGTTCGGTCCCGATCGCGCGGCGCGCCGCGCGTCGGTGAGGAGCATGAGCGCGAGGAGGCCGCTCACCTCGCCGCTTTCCGGGAGGAGCTCGTGCGCCGCGCGCGCGAGGCGGATCGCTTCGCTCGAGAGATCCACGCGCTGGTGCGCTCTGACCCGAGCTCGTGGCGTAGCCCTCGTTGAAGATGAGATAGAGGACGTGGAGGACGGCGCCGAGGCTCGCGTTCCGCTCCTCGGGCGGCGGCATCACGAAGCCGACGCCGGAGCTCTTGATGCTCTGCTTCGCGCGGCTGATCCGCTGCGCCATCGTCGCTTCGGGCACGAGGAACGCGCTCGCGATCTCCGTCGTGGTGAGACCACCCACCGCGCGCAACGTCAGCGCGATGGCGGACGGGCGCGTGAGCGCCGGATGGCAGCACATGAAGAGAAGAACGAGCGCGTCGTCCTCTTCCACCGGGTGCTTCGTCGGGCGGCGGTACCACGTTCTCTTCCGGCGGTGTTTCGAGGACGATCTTCGTTTCGCGCCGGCGGCGCGCAGACTCCGACCGGATCTGATCGGTGAGCTTCCGAGCGGCGACCTGGATGAGCCACGCGCGAGGATTTTCGGGCACGCCGGTGCGTGGCCACTGGAACGCGGCAGCGGTGAGCGCTTCTTGCACGGCGTCCTCCGCGGCGCCGAAGTCGCCGTAGCGACGGACGACGGCGCCGAGCACCTGCGGGGCAAGCTCACGGAGCAGGTGCTCGCCGGTCGTTCTCATCGCGGCGGAGCGTCGGTCCTTACAGCGAGTCGGGCGGCCCGCTCATCACCTGACGCACCTCGATCTTGATGCCGAGCGGCTTGCCACCCGGGCCCGGCGCGGTCGACGCCTTGCCGGCGATGGCATACGCGCGCTCCGCGTTCTCGACGTCGACGATCCAGTAGCCCACGAGGAACTCCTTGGACTCGGCGAAGGGGCCGTCGGTGACCTCGGGTGCGCCGTCGCCCTGCGACGCGGACGATGCGTGCCTGCCCCGGAGGCGCGAGGCCTTCCGCGCCGACGCAGCTCGCCGGCCTCACGGAGGCCCTTGTTGAGGTCCTTCATGAACTGGATGTGCGCCCGGAACTCTTCGGGCTTCCACTGGTTGATCTGGTATTCGCCGCTGCCGCGAGGCGCGTGCATCATCAGCATGAATTTCATCGTCCGCTCTCCTTCTTCGGTCATCACACGCCGTCGAATGCGGCCTGCAGCTTGCGCGAGATCGAGCTTCTGCATTCCCATCATCGCCTGCATCGCGCGGCCCGATTTCGCCGCGTCCTTGTCCGAGAGCATTGCGCCGAGCTGCTTCGGAACGATCTGCCAGGACACGCCGAACTTGTCGACGAGCCAGCCGCACTGGACTTCCTTGCCGCCGTTCTCCGTCAGCTTCTTCCAGAGCCGATCGATCTCCGCCTGCGTGTCGACCTGCACCATGAGCGAGAAGCCCTGCCCGAAGGTGAACGTGGGGCCGCCGTTCAGCGCGATGTACGTCTGCCCGAAGAGCTCGAAGGTCACCGAGAGGACGGCGCCCGCCGGCCTCGGCCCGCCGGCCGGGTAGCGCATCGTCTCCTTGATCTTCCCGCCGAAGAGCGAGGTGTAGAGCTTCGCGGCCTCTTCGGCCTGGGTGTCGTACGTGAGGAAGGTCGTGATCGAGGTGGTCATGGTCGGTCTCCGCTGTTTCGGCCGGGCCTTGTCCCGGCGTCACCCAGAGGTCGGAGCCGACGAGCCGCTCTCGACAGGATCAGGTGCGATTTTTTTGGAACGTCGCGACGCCCTCGCAATATCGCACGGTTACGCGCGGCTACCTGGCGCCTCGTGCGAGCGCCCGATGTCTCGCGCCGTTCACGTCATGGATCCCGAGGCCAAGGCGAGCTCGAAGCGGGCGCTCGCGGGGAGGAGCTCATCGACGTCGTCCGGGCGTTCTTGAGATGGCCATGACTGCGACGACGTTGAATCCGGCGCTCTCCGTGGCCAGGCCGCCGGCGGCCTCGGCTTGGGAGAAGCACGGCCAAGCCATCACGACCGCGCCGAGCTCTGCGCACTCATTGCCGTAGCAAGGACACGACGTCGGACTGGCTTCGATACGCGTATGCTCAGCGGCATGAGGCAACGGCACCCGACGTGGTGCGTTTTTCGAGGAAGCCCGTCTCGCGGAGTCACGCCGGTGGAGCCCGACCAACGTCAATGAACGCCGAATGGCACAAGAAACACGTTCTGCCGAGAGGCGCGTCGCTCGAAGAGCGGATCGCATGGCATCGCGAGCACCAGAAGCGCTGCGCGTGTCGTCCGATCCCGCCCAAGCTCCTCGACCAAATGACGCGCGACCCCGCCATCGACGCGTACCTGGCAGGGGTGAGTCCGAGCAACCGCACTTTGCTTCAGCAGCTTCGCAAGACGATCCACGCTTTCGTTCCCGAGGCCGAAGAGTGCATCAGCTACGGCATGCCGGCGTTCCGCTACCAGCGACGGATCATCGCCGGCTTCCAGGCAACATCCAAAGGCTGCTCCTACTACCCATTCAGCGGAACGACCCTCAAGACGCTGGCGCATGACATCGAAGGCTACAGCCAGACCAAGAGCGCCCTCCACTTCGGTCCCGACAAGCCGCTGCCCGCCTCTCTCGTTCGGAACCTGCTCCAGGCCCGCATCGGCGAGAGCGGACGCCGGTAGTTTCCGGGCGCGTCGGCGCCCCGCGTAGACAAGGCGCACCCGGTTGCGCTGCAGGTGGGGACGTACGCACACCTGCTGCGGGCGGAGGGGATAAGTGCGCTCGGATAGTATGTGCGTTCGACCGGTGGGGGAGGGGGCGATGACGCCGTGTGAGACCCCTGATCGCGGCGCCGGCGCGGTAGGCACACTCCGGCACGGAAATGCCTGTGAAAGCGCAATAAAGCGCAAGTAAGGAAGGCCTGGGTCGACGGCGCGGGCTGGTATGCCCCGTGCGTAAGCACTCCTGCAGAATCTTCTTTGGAGAGCCGCAAACCCATGAACGCCCGACGACTGCATTTTCCGATTGCCTCGTTTCTCTTTGCCTCGCTCGCGGGAGCATCCGTCGCTCGCGCTGACGCGCCGCCTTGCAGCGTCGACACCGATTGCCTTCACGGGTTCCGCTGTGCGGTCGTGGGCGGAACGGCATGCGCCTCGCCCCCCGCGTGCGCTCCCGGAGGAACCTGCCCCTCGCCACCGGCCTGCACGCCGATGGTCGTGAAGGGGTGTGTCCCCGGAGCGTGCCAGACCGATACGGACTGCGCGACGGACATGGTGTGCCAGACGTCGACGAGCTCCGCGTGCACTGCGCCCGGCTTCGCCTGTTCGAGCGACGGGGGGTGCGCGGCGCCCGCGCCCGTGCAGAACTGCACGTCGACGACCGTCAGCTCGTGCATTCCCCGGTATCTGGCGGCGTGCGACGTCGCCTCCGACTGCGGCGACGGCTTTCTCTGCGTGCCCGAACAGACCTGCGGCTGCAGCAGCTCGGGGGGCGCGGCCGCGAGCGCCGGCGGGTCTTCCAGCTCGCCGCCTTCGGGGAGCGCGACTCCCCCTTCGCCTTCGGGTCCGCCCACGGTCGCTTTGGACGCCGGGAGCGCCGAGGTAGCGACCCCGCCGCCGCCGATCGATGGGGACGCTGCCCTGCCAGCCCCCAATTGCAGCTGCACCCCGACCGGACGCATGGCTTGCCAGGTGAAACCCATCGTCTGCGCCGCGGACGGCGACTGCCCCTCGCACTGGACCTGCCAGGCGGGGCCATCCACCGCGGTGGGCTGCGCCCGGCCCGCGTTCGCCGATGGGGGCTCTCTGCCCTGTCCGGCGCCCACGCCCGCGCCGTCGCAATGCGTTCCCCCCTACTGGAATACCAGCCTGGGCGCTGGAAAGACCGCCGGCGACGTTAGCCAGAACGCCAGCGGCGCGCCCACGGGCGGAAGCCCTGGTTCGGGCACTCCACCTGCCCCGCAGGCGAGCAGCCCGTCTACTCCCACGGACTCACAGAAAAGCGGCGGCTGCCAGGGCAGTGTCGGCGGTGGGGGGTCGGGCGGAATCGGCGCCAGCCTGGCCGCGCTGGCCCTGATGCTTCGCCTGGCGAGCACCCGCCGTCGCTCGGCGCGAAAGGTCGCGGTCAGGGCGACCAGGTAAGCGCGCTGCGTCGGAGACGCCCGCATGGACCCCCACGCCGGATGTCGGTGGAGCGCACGACCGACGCGCGCGAGCCTTGGCGACGCGCGTACGCTACAAACGTGTGTCCCGAGCCCTTGCGGCCGGCCCGCCGGCGCGCGGCCGGGAAGCTCGGGAAGCTCGCGATGCGGAAACCCATGAGGCCAATGCGCGCACCGGTCTGCACGGTCCTCGGTTTCTCGCTGCTGTCGCTTGCTTGCGGCCAAAGCGGAGGTGGTTCGGCCCCTCCGACAGGCGGAGCGAACGGGGACGGCGGCGGGAGCACCTCGGGCGAGACGGACTCCGGCTCCGACGGCGCGGGCGGTGGTGTCCGCGACACGGCTGCGGCCGACCAGGCGGCAGGTGAGGCAAGCTCGGGGGACGCCGCGACGGGCAGGAGCGTGGACGCCGCCGGGTCGGACGCTTCGCCGCCGCCGAACGTGCCGCCTCCCCGCTGCACGACCGACATCACCGCTTCGATCCTGGCCAATTCGAACGTCACGCTGAACGGCGACTCGTGCGTCGCGCTCCCGGCCGGAACGACCCAATACGCGGGCATCCTCTCGGGAACCGGGACGCTGACACTGACGGCTCCGAATGGCCCGGGCACGCTGGTCGTCACCGGTGACAGCACCTTCGCGCTCCCGGCTTCGCAGCAGACCGAGGCGGCGACGAAGACGGGCAACTACTACGTCATCCACAATCCCAATCCTCCGTGCGTCTTCATCGAGCCGAGCGCGACTCTGGCGCTCGGGACTGCCATGTCGACGACCGGCAGCATCGCGAGCGTCCTGCCCGGAACGGGCACTTCCGTCATCAACATCGACAACATCGAAGTCGACGGGACACTGGCCATGGGAGGCGGCCCGACACAGCATTTCGGCATCCTGAGCGGGACGGGGGCGATCACCCAACCGGGATTCGCGATGGGAACGTTCTTTCTCGTCGGCGACGATCCTTTTGCCGGAATCTTGTCCATTCTTTCGGGCGGCTACGTCGGCGACCTCGGCGTCGCCTCCTCGTTCCCTTACGCGAGGGCCATTTTCAACGACGGCTCGATGATCATGAACTCGCCCGCGGCGCGCGGATTCACGCTGCCGCAGATCGTCTACGAAGACCATTACGGCGACGACATCAACACGGACCACGGCGTCATCACGTTCGCGGGCGTCTACAGCTACAGCAACAGCGGGGACCGGCTGCGCCCATCGCTCAGCGACCCTTCGCTCGACACGGCCGTGGTCACGAACACGGGAGCGAGCCCGACGCACCTCAACGGCTCGAACGCGAGCTTCCGCGGGATCAACCTCGAGGGCGGCACGACCCGGTGGGGCGACGGGACGACGAGCGCCTTCTTCCTCCCCTCGACGCCTGCGCCCGCCGACCCGAACGCCAAGACGACGAAGAACGCGTACATCAATCTGCACGGCGGCTCGACGCTCGTCTTCGACTACGACGGCAAATACACGTGCGATGTCGGCATCACCGGCGGAGGCGGCGGGCCGAACGCCTCCGGCTCGGTCGGTGTCGGAAACCTCACGATCGCCGCGACCCCCGGCAACTACGCCGTGCTCACGATGCCGCAGAACTACAACGGGACGACGACGATCGGGGCTGGCGCGACGCTGCAACTCGGCGCCGGCGCGCCGGTCCAGGCGATGGGGGCGACGGTGGGCGCCCCGACCGCCGCCGAGCCGGGCGGCGCCGTGACCAAGACGGTCCTCGCCACGTACTCCGGAGACAGCAGTCTCCTCATTGCCCAGTCGCCCAGCGGCAGCGCGAACGACAGCCTCGTCGACGACGGCACGCTCGTCGTCGACAACGTCACGACCGCGATTTCGCTTTCGAACATCAGCGGTACGGGCGCGCTGGTCCAGCTCGGCCCTGCGGCGACGACTCTGCTCGCCGACACTTACGCCGGGGGAACGACGATCAGCGGCGGCACGCTGATCGTCGGGAGCGACACGTCGCTCGGGACTGGAAGCGTGACCAGCAACGCAGGATTGACCACGGCGAGCGCACAGCACGCCATCCGCGTGGGCGGCGACTACCATCAAGGGGCCGCGGGAACGCTCACTCTCGGCGTCGGCGGGACCGCGCAGGGATCGAGCTACGACTACTTGACCGTCACCGGCAAGGCCGTCCTCGGCGGAACGCTCGTCGTGAACGATGTCGGCGGTTTCATGCCGGTCGCTGGGCAGCAATTCACGCTCGTCCAAGCCGGCGGCGGCGTCAGCGGAACGTTCAGCGCGGTCACGAGCACCGCGATCCGGCTCACCCTGACCTACGACGCCACGCATTGCTACGCGACTGCGATGTGAAGCGACGCAAAGACTCTCGGCGCGCTGGCCCACCGGGGGCACGGGTGCGGGCCGGGGGCGCGGGCACGGGTACTGGTCTCGCGATTGGGGCATTATGAAGGACGGTATGAGCCGCGCGCAGCCGAACATGGACCAGGTCAGCTACTGGAACGAACAAGCGGGGCCTCGCTGGGTGGCGATGCAGCGTGATCTCGACGCCCAGCTCGACCCGTTCGGGATCGCGGTCGCGAGCAAGCTCGGGCTCGTCTCCGGCGAGCGAGTGCTCGACGTTGGCTGCGGTGCAGGCGCCACGTCTCTGCTGCTCGCCGCACGGGTGCGGCCGGGGCAGGTCGTTGGAATCGACATCTGCGATCCTCTGCTCGAGCGAGCCCGGCAGCGCGGGGAGGGGATCGAAAATCTTCGCTTCGACAACGCCGACGCCCAGACCTTTGCGTTCACCGCGGCCTCTTGCGACGCGGTCTTCTCACGCTTCGGGGTGATGTTCTTCGCCGACCCCATCGAGGCGTTCCGCAACCTGCGCACGGCACTTCGAACGGGCGGCAGGCTGGGCTTCGTTTGTTGGCGAGCGATGCGCGACAATCCCTCGTTCATGGTGCCCCTTCAAGCTGCGCTCCCGTTCTTGCCCGAGCCGCCCGAGCCGCCGGAGCCAGGCGCGCCGGGGCCGTTCGCTTTCGCCGACGAGGCTCGCATCAGGGAGGTCTTGGAGCGCGCCGGATACGCCGACATCGACATTGCCCCGCACGACACGGATCTCGTGGTTGCAGGCCGGACCGACATCGAAGGGGCCGTCGAGCTCGCGCTGCAGGTCGGTCCGCTCGCCCGCGCGCTGTCCACGGCCGCCGAACCGACGCACGCGCGAGCACGCGCGGCGGTCCGGGACGCCTTCGCTACGCATCACACGCCTTCGGGCGTCACGCTGCCTGCAGCGACGTGGATCGTGACCGCGCGCGCTTCGTGAACACGCGCGGGCGAGCGCGCTGTCGACGCTCGACGCTCGCGGTTCGCTGCGATACGACTCGCGCATGTCGCTCGCCCACTACGTCACGGTTGGACACTCCGGTCTCCGCGTCAGCCCGCTCTGCCTCGGAGCGATGACGTTCGGAAAGGAATGGGGCTGGGGCTCGGAGCCGGAGGAGGCGAGGCGCATTCTCGACGCCTACATCGATCGCGGGGGCAACTTCATCGACACCGCGAACGGGTACACGAAGGGTCACTCCGAGGTGATCATCGGCGAGCACCTCGCGCACGATCGGAAAAAGCGCGACCGCGTCGTCATCGCGACGAAGTTCGTGACCAACATGTTCATGGGCGACCCGAACGGCGGCGGCTCGAACCGCAAGGCCGTCATCGCCCAATGCGAAGAATCGCTCCGCCGTCTGCGAACCGACTACATCGATCTTTACTGGCTTCACGCCTGGGACAAGACCACGCCCGTCGACGAGACGATGCGTGCCCTCGACACGCTCGTCGAGCAAGGCAAGGTTCGCTATTTGGGATTCAGCGACACTCCGGCGTGGAAGGTGGCGCAGGCGCAAACGATGGCGCTTCTCCGCGGGTGGTCTCCGCTCGTCGCGTTGCAAATCGAATATTCGCTCCTCCAGCGCACCGTGGAGGGCGAGCTCGTTCCGATGGCCCAGGAGCTCGGCCTCGGCATCACGCCGTGGGGCCCGCTCCGAGGCGGCGCGCTGAGCGGCAAATACAAGCGCGCGGACAAAGGCAAGCACGAGGCAGGTCGCGGCGCGCGCGTCACGAATTACCTCGATGACCGCACGTTCGACCTCCTCGACATCATGGAAAAGATCGCGAAAGAGCTCGCCACGACCGTACCCCGCGTCGCGCTCTCGTGGGTACAAGGTCGGCCGGGGGTCGCCTCGACGATCATCGGCGCACGCACGATGGAGCAGCTCGAAGACAACGTCGGCGCGCTCGACGTGAAGCTCACCCCAGACCACGTCGCGGCGCTCGACGAGGCGAGCACGCCGACGCTTCCGTTTCCCGCCGACATGCTCTCCATGGTCCCCGCGTTCGCGTACGGCGGCACGACGATCAACGGTCAGCCCTCGAAGGCCTGGGCGCAGGCGCCGCAAAACGACAGCGAACGGTTCTGACCGCGCCGTGGCCGGGTTCGCGGCTCACCCTGGATGGGCTGAAACGAGCGGCTCCGGTGGCTGCCATGGGAGGCGTTCGGAGTCGGATGAAAGTATGAGCTCTGCGAAGGCCGCGCTGAGGATGCCGGGTTTGCGTTGCGCCCTTTGGCGCGGTGCGCGCCGCGCGCTAGGTTCTCTCGGGATGAGCAAGGCGTCGCAGAGGCACGAGAAATGCTGGGGGTCGCTTTCCGGGGCGCCTGGCACGACGCGCTTGGTGCCCGCCGTTCGAAGCCACACGCACTCCCGGGCGCCGAAGTGCTCGCTCGGCCTTTGCGCTCGACCGAGCGGTGGCGGAGCTCGTCATGCTTAGCGCCCGGGAGTTCACCATGAGCGAGCCTCTGCCGATCCACCGCATTCAGGCGGCCATCTTCGCCTTCTGCGCCAGCTACCCGGACGCGGTCATCTTCGGTGCCCAGGCCGTCAACATCTACGTGGGCGACGACAGCCAGCGCATGACGGCCGATGTCGACATCCTTGCCGACGCCCCCGAGGCCTGCGCCCATGCGCTCGTCGCGTCCCTGCGCGAGCAGCTCTTCTTGGCCGCACGCGTCCGGGCAGTCGCCTCGGGCCTGCGTGTTTACCAGGTAGGCCCCCGGCACCTGGCCGATATCCGGCAAATGCCCTTCGCTCTGACGGCCGTCTCGCGCGCGGGCGTGCGCTTCGTGCCCCTGCCGCTCCTAGCCGCCATGAAAGTGCGCGCCCTCGCCGCTCGCGGCTCGACAGCCAAGGGGGCGACGGATCTCGCGGATCTCCGGCGCCTTCTTACCGCCAACCCCGGGCTCGCCGCGGATGCGGCCGTGGACGAAGCGCTCGTCGCTCTCGGCGCGAGCCCATCTGTCCGCGACTCCTGGAAAGCGCTGCGCACCGTACCCATCCCGGAAGAAGAGGAGGACTACGAGTAGCCGGGGCCTCAGCCCCACCCCCGTCCCGGTCGCCTCGCGCTCGGCAGGCGTCGTTCTGGGCAGCGAGACGCCGACGGCTGGTGCTGGCTGTCGCGGCGAGTCGCGGCGATACTGCTCGCCGCTCCGGGAGGGTCTCCGATGGCTTCGATGGACGGCAAAATCTGCATCGTGACGGGCGCGAATTCGGGCATCGGCAAGGAGACGGCGCGCGGCCTCGCGCAGGCGGGCGCGACGGTGATCCTGGCGTGCCGCGACTTGCCGAAGGGAGAGGCGGCGAAGGCGGAGATCGCCGCGAGCGCGACAGAAGGCGAGCGCACGAAGGTGATGGCGCTCGATCTCGCGTCGATCGCGTCGATTCGCGGTTTCGCCGCGGCGTTCGCGAAAAGCTACGGGAAGCTGCACGTGCTCGTGAACAACGCGGGCCTTTCGCCGAGCGAGAAGAGGCAGACGGCCGACGGGCTCGAGCTCACGTTCGGGGTGAATCACGTGGGGCCGCATCTGCTGACCAAAGAGCTCGTGCCGATTCTGACCGCGAGCGCGCCGGCGCGAGTGGTGTTCGTCTCGAGCAGCCTCCACAAGAGCGCGACGATGGACCTCGACGATCCCATGTTCGAACGGAGGGCGTTCACGTGGATGAAGGCCTATGGCGCGAGCAAGTTGGCGAACGTGTGCGACGCTCTTTCTTGGGCGGAGAAGCTCCGCGGCGCCGGCGTGACGGTGAATGCGTTGCACCCCGGCGTCGTGGCGACGGGTCTCGCGCGCGACGTGTGGTGGCTGAGCTTGATGGGGCGGGCGTTCTTCATTTCGCCGCAAAAAGGCGCGCGCACGTCGCTCTTCGTCGCGACCGATTCGAGCCTCGAAGGCGTCACGGGCAAATACTTCGAAGGTGCGCGCGAGCGGCCGGTGAACGCGCTCGCGAACGATCCCGCGGTCCGAGAGAAGCTCTGGGCGCTCACCGAGAAGCTCATCGCGGAACGCGAGCCGACACGAGCATGAGACCGAGCGCGCGCTCGGCGCCGACCGATCCGGGGGTCTTCGAGAAGCTCGACCCCGTGTCGCCTGGCGACGAACGACTACAAGCCGGACATGTTCCTCAGCTGGCTCGGGCAGCTCACTTGCGTGAACATCACGCTCGGGTTGTTCGCTCCCTTCATCCAGTTGATGATGAATTCGCAGCCGGCTTCCATCGTCGGCGAATTGGCGAAGAGCGATTGGCAGGCGCTGATCGTGCACGCGGGGTAGAGCGAATAATTGTAATTGCTCTGCCGCGCACACTGCAGCATGAGGCCGCCGAACTGGTCGCCGAGCTGGGACGAGGAGGCTTTCCATTCCGTCGAGCAGGCGTTGTTCTGCCCGACGCCGCCGCCGGGGATCAGCAAGTCGAACTGGTGCGCCTGCAAGCCGCCCGTGTTGACCACCTGGACGATGAGGCTCTTTCCGCAGATCTGCTGCGAGCCCTTGTCCATCGTGCCGTCGTTCGACTTGCCGGTGAACGTGAGCTGAAAGCACGTTCCGCAGCTCGCGCCGTTGTACGCCGCGAACGCGTACGCCAGCGTGTCGCTCACGACCTGCGGCGCCATGTCGTAGCATTCGTACGCGGGGCCGCCCTGGCACGAGCTCTTGGCGCCGTCGTTGCGCGTGACCCCGTCGATCGCGCACGTGTGCGAGGTCCCGCACGAGGGCTTGCAGCAGTCCCAGTACCGGGTCGCGTAGCCGGCCGTCCCGCTGGTCGGGGGCGTGCAAGCCGGCGGCGGCGGACTCGACGCGTCCGGCGGGCCTCCCTGCGAGCTGCCGCTCGTGGAGCCGCTCGACGACGTGCTCCCCGACCCGCCGCTCGACCCCGAGCTCGAGCCGCCCCCCGAGCTGCCCCCACCGCCCGAGCCGCCCGAGCCGCCCGAGCTCGACGAGGCGCTGGCGTCCGCGCCCACCGGCGCGCCGCTCGTCGATCCGCTGGACGGACCCGAGCCGCTGGATGCGCCGCTCGACCCGCCGAACCGGCCCGAGCCGCTGGAGCCGCCGCTCGACGAACCCGGGTTCGAGCTCCCGCTCCCGGCGCCGCCCGGACTGGGCGACTCGCCCGCGCACGCCACCGCGATGACGGAGGCCGCGGCGAGAGCGGCGATTGGGTTGACCCTTCGCTTCATGACCAAGTCGCGTCTCCGAGAGATCCCATGTGCGACGGCATCATGCCACGTGCGCCCCGAGGATCTCCAATCGCGGCTGGACACAAGCGCGTCTCGGAGAGCCCTTCGACGCCATGTCAATCCGAGGGAGGCCCGGCCTCGGCAATCGGGACGGAATTTTTCCGTCGAGCCGTGAGTCGACGAGACCACGGCGCGATTGCGCGCGACGGCGACGAGCGCGATCGGGCGCGTCGCCTAGCGCCGATGATCGATCGGCTTCGTCGTCGGCAAGAGCTGGCGGAGACGCGGGTCGCGCAGGAAAAGGCCACCCCAAAGAATGATTCCGATGAGAACCGGCACGACGAAGACCGCTTCCCCGGCACGAACGTGCGTGGCGACCGCACCCCCGAGGTATCCCGTCAGCAGGATGACTCCGAGCACGCGCGTCGCCGGTATGAAGTAGAGAGCGACGCAGGAGAGCTCGACGAGGCCGATGGGTCGCGCCGTCGCGGGCGGGTAGTTCTTCGACCACTGCGCGAGGAACTCGCCGGGTTGGACGAGCTTGAACATGGCGCTCGGAAGGAAGGCGAGCAGCGGAAGACAGGAGAGGACCCAGCCTGTCCGCACTTGCCATTTCGGAATCGCGACGGCTTCGGGGGCGAGCATGCGCGAACTAGAGCACCGATGCGGGCGGGAGGCCATTGGCCATTCGACGGCGGCATCCGCGGCATTCTCGGGGCGATTGCCCTCGTCGAGCCCCGCCGAGCTCGGTTGTTCGGCCATGGGACGACGTCGCAGCGGCGTGAAGGATGGGTTCTCCAATGGCCACATGCGCCGCTGATTGGGTTCGGACAGACCCAAGAGATTGTCCAAATCAATAGCAATATTCGGCGTCTCGCGATGGCATGTCTTTCTCATAGGCGGGATTCGCGGAGGAGACATCGTCGGACGGGAGCTCCCGGCCTGTCGCCGGCCGGATCCAAAGACACGCCAAGACACGCCAGGACACCCCAAGAAAGCCCAGAACAAAGAGGACCTCATGCGTCACGTTACTGCGCTGTTCGCTGCCTTCGGTCTGCTGACCGCCTGTGCGGCCGAGACGAGCTCTGACTCCGAGAAAACGGGGGAGCTTCACGCTGCATCGGTTATAGGTGGCTTCCGCTGCCCAAGCTTCGGATGGTGGTGTGGCGACGGAGTGAATACCGACTCGAGCTCTCTCTTCTACTGCAACGGTTCGCAGACTTGGGGGAGCGCGATCTTGCTCGACAGCGCTTCGGGAGGCGCGGCCTCGTGCACGCTCGGGTGCAACCCTGGCCCAGCGAACGCGCCGGCGTTCTGCAACGGAGGCGGCATCGACTACCATCCACCGCTGGACCCCGGGTTCGGTTGGTGGTGCGGCAGCAACTTCCGAGGAGGCCTCGCCGGGCATCTCTACTTTTTCGACCAAAATGGCTATCGAACGGACTTGGGGCCGTGTCGCAACAATCACTGCATCACGAATTCGAGCGGTCCCGACTACTGCGAGGCGCCGCCAACGGACCCGTGCCCGGGAGGGGTGCTTTGCGGCGGACGCTGCGTCAGTACAGCAAACGACAATTCCAACTGCGGCGGCTGCGGAGTCGTTTGCCGCCGCGGCTCCCATTGTTCGAATGGATCCTGCCTTTGTCCCGATGGCTCCAACAACACGATCACGAACGCGAACGACTGCGGCCAGTGCGGGCACCGTTGCGACGTCCCGGCCGGCCAGATTTGCCAGTCCGCGCAGTGTGGTTGTCCAGGCACGGAGACGTACTGCCCGGAGCTTTTCGGGCCGCACATCTGCGCGGACACGTTCAGCGACCCATCGAATTGCGGCGATTGTGGCCACGTGTGCATCGACGGGAATGGCTTTCCTACGGCGTGCGTCGTCGGGCAATGCCTGTGATGGTCGGCAACGAACGAGGTCCGCGCGCCGGCAGGGAGCCCCCGCGACGATCTGCATCTTCACACCGGCAGCCCGTTCACCCCCGCGAACCCGCCGTGACGGGAGACCGCTTACATCCGCTTGACGTACTTGTACTGCGTGACGCCGAACAATGTGACCGGCGTCGAAAACGTGCCCCACTCCTGCGTGCTGTTGGTAGTGCGCGTCGCCCACTGCGACTGGTGGTCGGCGACGGCGTAGAGCGTGCTCACGATGTTGAACGGCTTCGATTGTGTTCCGATGAGGTTGCTGTTCGCGTCGTAGTACTGGCCAGGCTCCGCGTAGGGGATGGGGTCGATTTGGATCGTGCCGGTGCACGTGTAGTTGGGCTGGGGCCAGCAATTGACTCGGGTAAAGGGGTACTTCGCCCAATTGACCGGGGCGCCGCCGACCGACACGACGAGATAGGGGTTTCCCAAGCTCGACGGACCGTTGAACGGCGTCGTCGGCTGCACCGAGGTGCCATGGAACGCGGTCGGAGGCTTGGTGATCCAGCCGCCGCCGACCGGGCCGCCCGGATTGGTGATGAGCTGCGAGATGAGCGGCGAGAACTCCCACGACTGCTGGACGCTCTCTGCGATGGTGACGATCGACGTGCCGCACCAGGGCTGACCCGTGGCCGTTGCGGTATGGCTGTTGTTGGAGCTCGTCGGATTGGCGAGGTGCACGGTGGTCGCCCCGGGGTATTTGAAGTTGGCGAGAACCGACATGGCGTTGATGGACGGGAACCACCAGCCGTCAGAGGTCGCGTAGGCGTACTTCAGCCCGTCGGAGAGGAACGTCGCGACCGCGGGGTCGAGCTGCGCGAAGGCGAGGGTCGCCTTCATCTGGTTGGTCACGTGCGAGTAAAGCGGATCCTTCGGATTGAAGTCGATGCCGGAGCCGGAGCTCTGCACCTCGTAGCGTTGGGACGCGAGGATCGTGTTGCCGTACGTGGGAGCCTGCGCGCCGCCGAGCGCGGCCGCTTGCCTCATCAGCTCCAGCGCCAAGGTCGCGGCGACGCGCTCGTTGTCGTCGGTCGTCGACCGCGCCGGGCAACTGCTCACCGCTTCCGCCGTATCGCCGACGCTCTCCGACGGGGCAACGTCGGCAGTGCAGCCCGTCGCAGTCGCGACCACGATCAGGGGTAAGGCGTAGTATCGGTGTCTCACGATGGCTCCCTCTCGTTTCAATCCGGAAGAGTTCCTAAGCAGGGAGCGTGCCGCGATCGAGACGCCGCGATGTCCATGGTGTCGGCGTTGATTCTCAACGAGTATTCGAAGGCGACGGGAAGTCGAGGCCCCTAACGCTCGTCCTCCGTCCGTCGAGCGCGGCGCCACTTGTGGTGGCCGACGCCTTGTTTGTGGCGCGGCCAACCACGCCGACGGGGGGCCAGATGGCCGCCATGGAGAAGATGAGGGCGCGTGTGTGTCGCTGCTCATCCAGAACCGCGGGAATAGGACCGACGGAGGTCGAGCGCGCTTGGCCCCGATTGCGTTCTTGGCCATTCGTTTCTCGGTGAGCCGACGCGGCGAGCACGGGCCTTCGCCCGCCCACGCGACCATGAGCTGCCGCGCCGAGTAACCTCGTCAGCCGACACTTCGCACCGGGCACGGTGGTCGACCTCGGGGGCCCACCGCGCGCCCAATAGCAGCGCTTCTAAGCGACCGGAAGTATCGCGCCCGTCGTGGGCGACGCGCGCGGCGTGAGGGCGAGATCGTGGCTCTCGACCGCGGCCTCATCGCACGGAATCTCGAGGGTGAAGGTCGCGCCTGTCCCCGGACCGTCGCTCGATACGCTCAGCGAGCCGCCCATTTCGCGGGCGCCGTTGGCCGCGGCGTGGAGCCCAAAGCCGTGGCCGTCTTTGCGGGTAGTAAATCCGTGCCGGAAGATCCGTTCCAGATCCTCTTGGGCGATGCCTACCCCGTTGTCGATGACGGCGATGCTTACGAAGCCCTCGCGCGGCGCGCCGAGACGCACACAGACGCGCTTGGGTCGACTCATGGCGCCTTTGACTGCGTGCTTCGCGTTGCTCACCAAATTGACGAGAACCTGAAGCACTTTGTGCTTGTGAACCATCATGCAGGGCATCTCCGTGAATTCCCGCACGATCTCGACGCCCTCGTAGCTGAGCGTGGTGATACGGATCGCATCCTCGATGACCGCGGCGAGGTCGGTTTTCTGCAGGAAGCTCGAGACGACCGCGAACTCTTGCTGGACACTGATGACGTGCTTGATGTGCTCGGCGTTCTTGTTGACGCCCTCGAGCTCCACGAGAAGCTCGTCGCGCTCCGCGGCGAGGTGGGTCGCCAGCTCCGTCAAATAGCTCGGCAGGAGCTTTCCTCGGGGGTCGTCCGTCAGAAAGGACGCGAGGTCCGATCGGTTTCGTTGGACCATCTCGGCGACTCGCGCGACGTTCGTTACCCGCGACTCCCGCATACGCTCGACCGCGAGCCGAACCGAAACCATCACGCTATTAAGCACGTTGCCCACGTTGTGCAGAACGTTGGTCGCGATTTCGGCCTTCCCCGCGCTGTGCGCCGAGTCGGCGAGCTGCTGGCTCATACCCACCACGGCCGCCTGGGCCTTCTTGCGCTCGGCAATCTCGTTTCGCAGGGCCTCGTTGAGGTCGGTCAGCTCGCGGGTGCGCTCGAGCACGCGCTGCTCGAGCTCCGCGGCCTGCTGTTCGAGCAGCGTCTCGCGCTCCTGGTAGTAGTCGACCCGTTTGCGGAGCTCGGCGGGGGAGATTCGCATGCGCGCGAGCATTTTCGCGTAGGCCATCGCAAGCGCCTTTGAAGCGCCGTCGTCGGCGCGCTCTTTGCCGTGCATGGCCGCATGGGCCGATGCGGCGCCGATGGCGCCAGCCAGCGACCGCTCGACCCCATTGTTCAATTCGGCCCATTCGACGGCTGTGATCCAGTCCTTGCCCGCGATGCCCGTCTCTTGGACGCAGCGCGCGACGATGGCGCGCGCCTCGGCTGCCGAGAAGTACTGTGCGAGCAGCTTCTCCGAGTTTGCGCGCTGCTGTTCTGCCGAGAGGCTCGCCTCCCCCGTGTCGCGGATGTCGACGTTCCGCTCCAAGGCCACGAACTCCTCTGCGAGACGGTGTTCGGCGGCGGTCGCCGGAAAAAAGATCGAGCCCGCGACGTAGAGCCCGATATTGAAGAAAAGTGTCCAGAGGACGCCGTGGGTGAGCGAGGGAACGCCCTCCAGCCCGAAGAGAGCCGTCGGTCGCAGCGCGCCTATCCCCCAGGGGCCAACCTTCACGATCGAGTCGCTCATCCACCCGCTCTTGACGAACGTCGGCATGAGCAGCGTGTAGTTCCATACGCAAAAGCCTGCGGTGAGGCCGAGCAATGCGCCGATGCGGCTCCCCTGTTTCCAGAATAGGCCGCCGAGGCTCGCCGGGGCGAGCTGAAGCACCGCGGCGAAGGACAACATGCCGATGGTGACCAGCATGTAGCTCTTGCCAATGCCGAGGACGAATCCGAACGCCGCGAGAATGAACAATGCGGCGAAGGCCCAACGCGCGCCCAGTAGGTGCCGCCTCAAAAACCAGAGTTTGGGGCTACCGTCGATGAGCGGCAGAAAAAGATGGTTCGACATCATCGTGGCCATCGTCATGGTCTCGACCATGATCATGCCGATGGCGGCGGAGAAGCCGCCGACGAAGACGAAAAGCGAAATGACGCGCTGGCCGGCCAGGAGGGGAAGACCCAAAAGCGACGTATCGGCCGAGGCGCCCTTGGGCAACAGGATCATCGCGGCAAGGGCAATGGGCACGACGAAGACGTTGATCGCCAACATGTAAAGCGGCGTCAGCCACATGGCCGTGCGGGTATGCTTTGCGTTCGAGTTTTCGATGACGCCCACGTGGAACTGACGCGGCAAAAACGAGAAGGCCGCGGTCGATAGAAGCAGGTAGGTCATCCACGTGACCAGCTGTTCCCCGGAGGCCTTCTGCATGAAGCCGAGCCGAGTCGGCAGGCCCGCCGACAGCCGCGACAGAAAGCCCGAGAACCCTCCGAAGGCCCAGCCCGTGATGAACACTCCTGCGACCACGAACGCGAGGAGCTTCGTGAGCGACTCCGCTGCGAGAGCGACGACCATCCCGGGGTGACGCTCGGTGGGATTGAGGCGCCGAATCCCGAATAGGATGGTGAAGGCAATCATCATGACGACGACCAGCGGCATGACCCAGTGGACGCTGCCGAACGCGGCGCCCGAGCCGCCAATTACGAGGCCAAACGTATCTCCGACCGCCTTCAACTGAAGCGCCGCGTACGGAACGGTTCCGAAGAGGAGCATGACCGTCACGAGGCCGGCGACGAGCCGGGACTTCGCGTACCGAGCCGGAAATGAAGTCGGCCAAGCTCGTGATGTGATGCGCCTCTTTGAGTCGAATCAGGCGGTGCAGGATGGTGGGCGCGAAAAACATGCCAATTGTCGGCCCAAGGTAGACGGGCAGAAAGAGCATGCCGTCTACGGTGGCCTTGCCGATGCTGCCGTAGAAGGTCCACGTCGTGCAGTACACGCCGAGCGCGAGCGCGTAGACACTCGGGCTGTTGGTCCACCCGGTCCCGCTGGCCCGTTGCCTTTCGCTGAAGCGGGCGATGAGGAATAGAAAGGCGACGTACGCACAAACGACCAGGACGACGAGGCTCGTACTAAGCATTGTCTTCCTCGTCGCGTGGGGATTCGAGCCCCTCGGTTTCGCTGTCGTCTGCGCGCGAGAGAACGCGAAGAGCACGCCGATGATGAAGAGCCACGACACGAACAAGAACACGAACACCTGGATGGGCCGGTCGAACACCAAGAACGGCCAGGTAAATACGAGGAGCGCGCCGGCGGCCGCGAGGGTCTGGAGCGCAGGGTTCGCGAGCGCGCGAGTCACTGGGCGCCTCCTTGCGGTGAGACGTGGTCGCCGTTCAGCCGGTGCCACTTGTCGGTGAGCTCGGCGGCCATGGCCAGAACCTCGTGCGTTTCGAACGGTTTGCGCAGGAGGCGAAGTGAGGGCCGTTCCAAACGCCGGATGATGTCGTGCCACGAGTAGTCCGAGTAGGCGCTGCAGATACACAGCTCGATCTTCGACGTCACCTCGAGAATATGCTTGATCGTCTCTACGCCATCCCAGCCGGGCGGCATCCGCATGTCGACGAAGGCGACCGCGTAGGGCCGCTGCAAACGCGCCGCGCGCGAGAATCATTTCGACCCCCTCTTGCCCCTGTAAGGCGTTGTCGAGCTCGTACGCCCGCTCCCGGCGATGCGGCAGGACGCTCGACTCCGAAGAGCGCAGTCTCGGCGGCTTCGAGGGTCTTGGAGGCTCGCGGCGAGGGCGCCAGGAGCTTCCGGAAGTCTTGGTGAATGGCCGGCGTATCGTCGATGATCAAGATACGTCGGTTCTTGTGAGCGAACATGGCGCCTCGCGGATCCTTCCGACGAGGATACGGCACCGCGCAAGTACGCGAGCAGAGCGGCCATCGCCGTTCTGTGCGACCCGACGCCACACCGGAGGTCCGAGTAAGTCGTTTCTCATGGTGCGCGCGGTCCATCCTCGTGGGCCGGTACGCCGTGGACGGGTCCGAGCACGTGGTTCAGCCGTCCTCACGCAGTACGCCAGTCCACGGCCGAGTGAGGACTCCGGCGCCACACGCGGCAATCGACCGAGCGCGCCGGCGCGCCGGATTGGCGCAAGAAGCGCGGTGAAAGAGCGTTTGGGCCGCCTGGGCGAGCTTCCCCGACAACCGTCTCGGGACCGGCGATTCCAGAGGGCACGCGACTTGCTGAGTACCTTTGCGTCGAAGCAACGCCCCCAAGGAACGCAATGAAAATCGTCCATCTCTCCTATCTGTCCGCACTCGCCGTCGCTTGTGCGACAGGCTGCTCGGGAACGGACCTCGCCGCGACCGAGCGAGACGAGACGGCCACGTCCGCGCTCTCCTCCGGTGGCGCCACCGCCGTCGTGAGCAAAGTCACGGACGCTGGCGCTTCCTACACCGCCGAGGTCACGATAACGAACAACTCCAACGAGCCGCTGTACAACTGGCAAATAGCCGTCGACTTTCACACGGGCGCCTTCATTGCGAACAGCGTAGTCGGGGCCGATGCGACGATCGTGGGCGGAAAGCCCGTCTTCACGGCCGGTCTGACGAGCGGGCGAATTGACCCCGGTCACAACTACGTCTTCACCTTCAAGGGCACCACGGCGGGGACGAGTCACGTGCCGACCGTCACGACGCTCGACGGCCTCGCCCCCGGCAGCGTCAACGCCGGCAACCCGGCCGACGGCGTCGACATGACCGCGCGCGCCGCAGCCTCCGCCGCCCTGAACGTGGCTCGCAAGTACGTGGACGACAAGCTTCCGAACAGTCCGGCCGACATCCACTATTCGATTTATACGGATCTCATCTGGGATTCGCATTCGTACCGCCTCGCCGCGGACAACAAGACCATCGAGTTCGATCCCAACATCCCCGGCTACCGGTTCATCCCGAACAGCGCGAAGGCGGAGCTCGCGTTCGCGCAGCTCGACCCCGCGGTCGCGAGCTACATGACCACGGGCCTGGCGAGCTGTTTCGCGCAGGTCAACTACGACATGGTGTACGGGATCGCGGCCGGCTTTCTGGCGGGCCTCAAGTTTCCGGGCGGCACCTCGGGTCAACGCACCAACTCCAATCGAACCGTCGACTACTACACGACGACGGTCGTGCCCGTGAACGGGACGATGGAGATCAAGATGGTGGAGACGTCCACGACCGACAAATGGTTCGGCCTTCTCTCGTACTTCTTCGAGAGGACCTACGCGACGTCACAGGACGCGCTCATCGCCAAGTACAACAGCCAGGGAGCCGAGGCGAGCTGCTCGCCGTTCAACGGCCCTGGGGGATCGAGCAATCCTTACCTCGTCATCTCGCTCAACGGCGCGCAGGTGCCGGCGCATTACAACACGCCGTCGCCGACGGACTGCTCGCACGGATGCACTTCGACAATCGTCATCGACCCCGTCCCGTACGCGGAGCCTGGCACTTATTACGACGCGAACAACAAGCTCGTCGGCGCCCAGTCCAACCCGTTCGGCCTCGTCAACACGACGCTTTACGCCGACCCCGCGCACGCGACGCAGTGGGCGTCCCGCACGGCGAACGGCACCCAAGAATGGGGCACCTTTTCGAGTGCCACGGTGCTCTTCGGGACCACGAAGTACAAGTACGTAAAGCAGTTCTGATCGCGTCGCGGCTCGTACGGGTGGCTCCTCCGGGCCCATGTACCCTTCGGGTGGACCGTCCCGATAAGATCGTGCGCCGGGCACTTGCGCCGACGAGAGTCAATTCCAATTCACCACCGGCGTGACGAGCCCGATTCGGAGCAGCGGGGGGCCACCTTGCCCCGACGACTGGAACGAAGGCCCCCCCGGCCCGGACGGTTGAACATCGAGCGCGTCGAGGTCCGCCGCATCGGAGGTCGTGAAGCCGGGCGCCTTGATGTAGATGGTATTCGCACCACCCTTGAGCACAATGGCGACGACGGCACCGTGCACGGTGGACCAGGAATCAGGGTACGCCGGAAACTGGTAGTAAATGGCCGTTTGCGCGCCGACCGTCGACGACAGCTGGACGCCGTTCACGTAAATGAGATGCGGCCGGCAACCGCTGCCGGTACCCGTATTGTAGTTGAGCCCACCGCAATGAACGTCTCCATAGACGTCGGCAGCGCCGGACGGCAGCTTTCCGCTATGGTACCAAAACGTCACGTCGTACGTGCCGTCCGCCGGGACCGTGACCCCGTTGAACGTGACCCCGCCGCCCTTGTTCCCGCAGGCCGTGTAGCTCGTCGTCGAGGTCGGCGGGGTGCATGGGGACCGTCCGAGAAGCTGATTCACGACGTGGCCCCCCGACGCGCAATTGGCCCCCTCCTTCACTCCATCGGAGGTCGTCCCCGCGACGCCCGGGCAGGGCTGGGCACCGTCGGTCACCACGCCTTCGACGGGATAGGTCAGCGTGTTGAGCGGCGACTCGGCCTCGTATCGCGCGAAAAAGCTCACCGGTACCACCGTCCCGGAATCGTTGCCCTGCGGGGGCCCGTCTGCGCTGGCGTCGCCCGAGCCCCCCTCGCTGGGCAAGGGGGTCGCGCCCGTGTCGGACGCGCCGAGGTCGGTCGCACCGGAATCGGTCGACCCCGAGTCGGAACCGGTCGACCCCGAGTCGACCGACGGGTCGCCGTTGAAGACGACAGACGAATCGAGCGCGCCTCCGCTCTCGGAAGATGGGCCGGAATCGAGCGAACGGTCGTTGCCGGTCGTTCCGCCGTCCCCGCCCACGGGATTGGGCCCGTTTGAGCCGACACCCCAAGCCAAGCGCGGCCACCGCCATCATGGGCCCAGCGAGCCCCGCGAGGCGCTCGAATAGGCTCATTGCGTGCCGCGAACGCGAGCCGTTGGCCAACCAGCCATTGACGTTGAGACGGTAACTTTTCATCGATGTCATGTCCTCGGGTGTTGCGGAGCGCGAACGCATCATGGGGCCCTGGTGCCAGCGGCGCAAAGCGGTTCGCGCCGAGCCCGTCTGCGAACGCCTTGGCCGCCGCATCGAAGGCGGCGCGAAGTCGCACAACGCCGATGCACACACGATGTTCGCCGTCGCGCAACCCGACGTATGCACAAACCGCCTACCCGGCTCCCTGCCGGCCGACGTTCACTCCCAGTTCGACGCCTGGCCGGCACCATCCGGAGCCCCAGGGCGAAGGCCAAGCAATGCCCAATTTCACCGACAACTTGTGGCGCGCATGGGCTCCCAAGAAGTCGCCTCAGTGGACAGAGTGGGCGTCTACGGTCCCCGAATAGAAGGCCGGGCACACCTCCCTGATTGCCTTCTCTTGATCCTCTCGGACAAACAACATGTCGAGATGCTCGTGCGCCCCGAAGATCGACGCAAACGCTGCACCCACCAGATCGACCAGACTCGTCTCTTCGTGGTCGGTACTCGTTCTCATGGCAAGCACGACCCCCCTCGCCGTCGGACTGTTTTCGTACGTCACACGGACGAGATACGCCCTCCGGATAAGCCTTCCCGACAAGAAGACCTGTGAGAGCCGTTCCTTCAGAAGCGTCTCAGAAGGCCCGCTCTGCTCGCACAGGAACCGCATCTTCGGAACCGTAACCGTGACGGTTGGCTTGAAATTTATCGTCATGAGCGGGCCCCTCGTCGCTCTTTGTGGAGGACGCCCCAACGGATCATCTGCACTTGATCGGATGAAAACGTCCTTGTTTCAAGGATGGCTTCGTCCACGATGCGGATGACGTAGACGAATGCCGGCCACTCGGTGACCGGAAAGAGCGTCTTGCCCTCATGCCTTGTCGAGAGCAGCACTCTCGCGATGTCCCGGTCTCCGAGTCCATATGGTTGACCGATCAGTGGGGGCTCGATGGAAACGAGCATGTAGTCATCGCGACTTGAGTCCCGTAACCGTCCCTGGATCCAGCAAGCGCGCAACTCGCGATTGTCTCCATCGTCCGTTGGGTCCAAAAAGAAGTCGGGGCTGGTCGCCATGGCTAGAACTCCGGGTTCACGCCCGAGATACGCGTCACGCTCACGACTCCTGATGACCGACGAAGAGCGGCGAGTACATCGCGCGCGTCTTGCTCGGTCCTGCGCGGGCGGTTGAATCGCGAACGATCGGGCGATGACGGCATCGGCGGTGGATCTCTCGACCCGTCCCGTGCCACACCCCCGGCCTGGCCTCTACACGTCGCTCGTGGACGCCTTACCCTTCTGCGCCTCCAGGCTGACGCCACCGTCCGCCTGGTGCACCGTCGAAACCCTCACGTACCCGACAACGAGAGGAGGGTTATCGTGACGCTCGCACGAAGCGCGTGGGTACGACGTCCGCGAGCCATACCTTGTAGTTGCCCGCGTAGAAGGCGACTCCCGCGGCGTGCGCGGCTCCAGCCTCGATCTCGAAGAGCACGGGCGTCCGCGACCTCCGACGCCCGACCTCTCGTGCCGTCGCCTGGTCGACCGAGAGGTGCACGTACTGCCGCGACATCGGCTTCAAGCCGTCGTTCACGATGATCCGCGCCGCGTCCGGCGATGTGGCGTGAAAGAGGATCGCCGGGGGCGACGCGGGTTCTCGCCGCAGCCTCCCCGGCACGCTGTGGCCGTACATCGCTCGAATGCGCCCGCCGCTGATCTCGTGACGGCGCTTCGACGATGTCTCGATCACGCGCTCGACGTCCGCGAGCGAAAGACCCCGCCACTCCTCACTCTCGTCGCGCAGCGCCGCGAGCACGGCGTCGAGCGGCGCCCACCCTTCGTCATCAAGCTCCAGCTCGTACAGCCAGGGCTCGTGACGAAGGGCGTGCGAGAGCGCCTTGCTGATGTCGGCGTCGCTCGGCATCGCAGCTCACTCGAAGAGGATCATGTCCTCGACTGCTGCACGAAACCAGTCCCAAAAGGAATCGAAGCGCTTGCGCAGCTCCGATCCCTCGCTCGCAAAGTCGTGGACGATCACGATCTCATCGGGCCGCGCCGGGTCGATGCACGCGATGTCGTCGTTGTCCTGCCGGTACGCGAAGGGGACGTACTTTCGCGAGTACCGCTGCCGCAGCGCGGGAAGCCTCTTTACTGCCAGGTCCCTCGGCATCACGTGCCACGGCGTCAGGTCCACGATGTTATGGTTCACGATGCGCAAGAGTCCGTCGGGCAGCTTCACCTGCACATCAAGGTCGCTCGGCTTAAGCATGTTCACTCCGCTCATGGCGTCCCCACTCCGGTTGCCCAGGAACCGCCAGGGAATAGCGAGCGGTACGCGGCATTCTGACCACCGATCCGGTTCAGTACGGCCTCGCCCCACGTCGTTGCGTTGCCGAAGCGTCCGGCCATCGCCTCAGGGAGAAGCTCCCCGGCGCCATGGACGAGCGCTTGGACCGGCGTGTTGGTCATGCTCGCCGCCAGCAAGGCGGGTGTTGTCCACCGTGACGAGGCCGTCACCCATCTGCACCACGTCGATGGGTGACCCCTTCCATCCGTTCGCCGCCATGCTCTCGGCGATCTCCCCGACTCCGTTCACCGAGCTTTGGCTGAAGCGGATAGCCGACGAGCTGAGCGTCGTGGCCCCCTCTGCGGCGGGTTTCGGCCTGCACCGCGCTCGCGCCCGACGCCGTTCGCGGCGATACGAGCGCCGTCAGGATGCAGAGCAGGACCGAGAGCGAGCGCCACCAGGTCACGCGTTCGACGCTACACGCGGTCGCGGGCCGAGGCGAGAGCCGGAGGCGCCGTCGCGGCTCCGCGCCGCGGAGGCGCGCTCGATCACGCCGGCGTCCTCGGCGGCACGGTGCTCGTCGTCGAGCGTCCGGCTACGCCTACCGCTCGCCGCCCGAGCCCATGGACGAGAAGAGGGCCGAGCCGGTTCGGGCTCGCCCCTTCGATCTCGCCGGCGATGTGGCCTACAGCTTCGGGCCTCGCCCCTTGCGAGCGCCCGAGATGATGTAAACGAGGACCGTCTGCGTCGCCGCGTCGACCGCGTAGTAAACGTGGCCCTCGGTCTTGGGCAGCAGCACGCGGCGGATGACACGGCCTCGTACGGTCTCGTAGACCGGCGGCAGCTCGGGCTGCTGTTCGAGCCGCCACTTGGCCGCCTCCATCTCGCGGTCGAAGAGGTCAGGGGCCAAGGGCCGGTTCTCCCTCCACCACTTCGCCATCGCCAGGGCCGCACGCCGGGCCGGGGCGTGAAGCGGACCTTCACCGCGCCGCTCGAAGCTCGGCGAGCACGTCATCGGCGTCGATGAGCTGCCCGGCGTCGGCTTGAGCGATGGACTCCTCCAGCGCGCGATGCAGCTCGGCCCGCTCCTCGTCGTCGAGGTAGTCGCCGCCGCGGGCGAGCACCTCGTCGAGCGGCACGAGCTCGACCACCTCGCCCTCGGGCAAGTCGGTGGGCTCGTCGAGCACGAGCCGGCCGTTGTGGACGTGAGCTTTGAGCGGCTGCATCGTTTCCATAGTTTAGTCCTCCTCGGTCTCTGCGGCGAGCGTGGCCATCAGCTCGGCGGCGTCCCTGCCGCGCGGCTCATCGGCGGCCAAAGGAGGGATGGGCCCGGCGCCCTCCTCGTTCGCCGCGTCCGTCGTCACCGCCGTCCCCGTCGGCCGGTCGATCTTCGCGCCCGGGTGCGTCAGCGCGTGCACCGTCTTCAGGCGCCGGATCGAGACCTGCGTGTAAATCTGCGTCGTCGACAGCTCCACGTGCCCGAGCATCTCCTGGATCTAGCGGATGTCCGCACCGCCCTCGAGCATCAAGGTCGCGCACGTGTGGCGAAACAAGTGGCACGCGCCGCTCTTGCCCGTCTCCGCCGCGACGACGTACGCGCGCACCAGCTGCGTGAGCCGGTCGGGGCTCAGCGCCTCGCCCTCCTGGCCGAGAAACAGCGCGCCCTCGTCGGGCGGCATCACGAGCGCCGGGCGGCCCTGGTCGATGTACCGGCGGATCCACGCGATGGCCCGCTCGCCGATGGGCACCATCCGGTCCTTCTTGCCCTTGCCCTGGCGCACCATCAGCGTCCCGCGCTCGGCTTCCAGGTCGTAGACGAGCAGGTTCGCCACCTCCATCCGCCGGATGCCCGTCGAGTAGAGCGTCTCGAGGATGCCCCGGTCCCGCAGGCCCATCGGGTCGGTCACGTCCGGCTGCTCGGGCACGCGCTCGGCCTCCTCCGCCGTCAGCACGTGCTTCGGCAGACGCTTCTCCTGCCGCGGAAGCTCAATCTCGCTCCCCGGGTTCCAGAGCAGCACGTTCTGGCGCGTCAGCCACTTGAAGTACGCGCGTACCGGCGTCAGGCGCTGAAGCTGCGACGAAAAGCCGAGCGGCTGCCCGCTCGGCTTGCGGTAGTGAAACAGGTACCGCTGGTAGCGGTCCAAGATGGGCTTGGTCACCTCCTGCGGCCGGCCGATGCTCCGCGCCTCGCACCACGCGATGAAAAATCCGAGGTAGCTCTCGCGGTTCTCGATCGTCCGCTCCGAGTAGTTCTTCACGCGCAGCGCTTCGAGGTACCGCACCATCCACGCGTGCATTCCCTCGGGGTCGTTCGGATCGCCCGCCGGCTTCGCGCGCCTCGCCATCACGGCCCCCGCGCGGCGACGACGTTGACGTACGACGCGCCGTTCGAGACGGGCCCGCGGTGCTCCGTTTCGTCGTCGTCGCGTTCGCCCTCGACGACGGAGCCGATTTCGTGGAGGTTCGGGCTCGATTCGCCGCTCCGACCGCCGCGCGACAGCCCCCCGACCGAGGGCCGACCGGACCCCGCCAAGTCGCCCTCGGACCCCCGCGAAGTCGGCGTCGTACGCGCTGGCGCCGGCGCCACGACGCCGAGCGAGCCGACGTCGAGCAGGTCGGTCGCGCCCACGACGTGTGGCACCGTCAGCGTCATGTGCTTCTCGGTCCATCGGCCCCGCCGGAATCGAGAGAGACGCCCCGTCCGGTGCGCGACGCGCAGCGCCCGGACGCGGCCACGGCCGAAGCGCGCCCGTCGCTCGATCGCCGCCTTCGCCCGGCACGACACGCACACCCGCCACACATCGCAGCGCACGGGCAAGTCGTGTTCGTCGCCGCACGCGTGGCACGTCGCTCGCGCCTTGCCCTCGCCGCACGCGGCCACCCGCTCGAAGCGATCGCCCTGGCCGCGAGCTCGCCCTGCATGCCAGTCGCGCCGGCGATCGAGTGCGCGCGCCTGCTCGTGGAGCGCGGCGCGTGTCTCCTCCGCGTGCGCCTCGCCGGCGGCGCGCAACGTCGCCTCGATCTCTCGCTCGGTCTCGCGACGGATCGCGTCGTGCCTCGCCGCACGGTGTTCGCGAAAGCGACGCGTCGTCACGGCCAGCGACTGCACGGTCGAGGCGTTCGCGTTCGATGACGGCGTGGGCGTGCGCGACGACGAGTTCGCCGGCAGCCCCGTCATCAAGCGCTGCGTCTGCTTTCGCTTCGCCAGGCGCACCGCACGCCGCTCGGCGACGCGCCGGGGGGAGTCCCCCCGCGGTGACAACGCCCGAGCGCGCAGGGCGGGATCAGTTGTTCCCAAAGACACAAGGGAAGAAGCCGCCCCCTCGCTCATCACGGCGCTCGTGGCGTCGCGGACGACGCGTCATCGGTGTTCGTATCGCCCTGCATCTGCGCCCGCGCCTCGGCGATCGCCCGATCGATGCGCGCCTGCACGCGGCCCCGGACCTCGCCGCCCGCCAGCCGCTTCCACACGCTGCGCTCGTCGGCCTCCGCGACCGCCGCGATTCTCGCTACCGTCCGCTCGTCGAATACCGGTCGTCGGTCGTCCATGCCCCGCACTCGACCACGACCGCCGCCGCCTTTTCCTGGGAGGACTCCCAGACAAATCGTTCGCGTGCCCTCGGCCCGCTCAGCGAGCGCGTTTGACCCGCCGGCGGCGGCGAGTACGAGGCGTTGGCCACCCACGGGCCGGCGCCCGCGGCACGATAGAGGTTGTACGCCCGAAGCCTGCCCAGAGCGTCCACAGCGAAATCCGCCGTGGTGTTCGCGATGTCCCCAAACACCTGCTTCTGCAAAGCACCCCGCGCATCGAATGTCTGGCTCTTCAGGAGCGTGCCGTAGCTGCTCGTGATCGAGGCCACATAGCCAGCATAGCCGTAGTTCGTCGTCACACTCGAGCCGTTGGGCGCCAGATCCGCACCGGTCGCCCCCGTCGTCTGAACGAGCGGCAGATTGGTGCGGCTGTAGTTTGTGACGCGCTTGCTGAAGACCTGCGACGCGTACCGGTCCGGTAGTGCACCATTCGCGCTGGGCCCTGCGATCCACGTTTGAAGGCTGGTGACGCGATTGCGTGCGTCGAAACCGTAAGCAGTGTGCTGCGCTTGGTCGTACACGTCCGAAAGCCGCCCGGCCGCGTCGTACCGATAGAACGCCTCCGTGTTGTCCCCCGTATCGAGCGCCGGCGGTCCCGTGTACGTTTGCGACGGCAGACACGTCGAATAGTCTTTGGCAATGACGCGCCCGATCGCGTCCCGAAAATGTTTTGGCCGCACCCCTGCAGCAGATAGAGCGGGCCCCGCGAAGCCCAAACCGAACCCCCCGTTCGCCCCTCTCTCGCTCATCCCCCATCCCGCTCCCCCATGGCCCGCCGGCCCGCCGCGATGGCCCCCCGCAGCGCCGCGACTTCCGCCCCCCGATCTCCGGCGGGATCCACCCGCGCCGCGCGGTCGAGCGCCCCCTCGCACTCCTCCCATTTTCGCTCCCGGCACGCGCCCTCCGCCAGGCGCCGCTGCTCCGCGGCGACCTGCCCGGGCGAGTCCCGCGTCGGCTCGCCGACGCCGCCCGAAAACCCAACGACGACCGCGATCGTGCCCGCCAAGAGCGCGGCGAAGCCGCCCGCGACCAAGTAGCCCTTCGCGCCCAACGCCCCTAGGGCCTTCTCGCGCGACTTCTGAACGCGCTTTCGCATGGCGGCCGGGGACGTGCGGCTCTCGGTCGCGAGCTCCGTCTGCGCCACGCCTGCGCCCACGTCTGCGAGCGCCTCGATCTGGTCGTCTTTCAACACTTGCCGAATGGCGGCGAGCATCCGCTCTTCGTCGACCGGATCGACCGACGGCTGCCGCTCGAGGGCGTGCTGGTCGGCCTCCGCCGTGGGGCCCTGGTTTCTCTTGGCGCGCCGTGCCCGCTTTCGCGCCGCGTCGATCGCGTCGGCGCGCGCGATAGGCCGCGCCATCGCGATGGCCCCCGCGACGTCCGCCGGGGGCCGACCCGTCGCGCGGACGTGCTCGACGCACGCCAGCACGACCTCGCCGATGGCGTCCTCGAGATCCTGCTCGTCGCGGATGCCCTTCGACACGAGAACCGCCCGCACCACCTTGAGAACGGCGGGGTCGTAGAACAAGCGCTCCAACATCGCAGCCTCGACGTACCGTAGGCGCCGGGAAAAATCGACGGCCGACCGGTCACACGAAGCGCCGGTTGGCGAGTATGGGGGTGAGAGCCGCGAAGGCCGGTCGAAAGACCGCGCTCCCCCAACGCCCCTCCCCGAGGATCCGTCGGCCGCCCATCCCTGGGCAGCCGACGCGCCGCGAGGTGACTCCGACCCGACCCGACGTCGGGCGAAAGGACACGTGCGCCCATGAGCTGCAACGAGAAGATCCCCGACGTCACGCCTCTCGCCCGCGTCGCCGCCCTCGAGCGTCTGCTCGAGGACTGCTTTTTCTCCGAGGACTACGTGGCCGTCATTCGTGCGCTCGTCGCGACGCGCGATCCGGACGCCATCCGCGTGCTCGCGTCGCTCCTCGACGACGTCGGGCCCGTCGCCGAGGAGTCCATCGCGGGCCTGATTCGCTTCGCCGAGCTCGGCGAGGCGGTGATCCCCGCCATGCGCGAGTGCATCGAGTCGCTCGACTACGAAATGATCCGGCACGGCCACCGCGTG
Organism: uncultured delta proteobacterium; assembly: GCA_963787925.1. Taxonomy (GTDB): domain Bacteria; phylum Myxococcota_A; class Polyangia; order Polyangiales; family Polyangiaceae; genus Palsa-1150. Next base: position 3,966,165 of record CAWBEN010000003.1, on the reverse strand, counting down.
CTCGCGGCCCTCGGCGACGAGGCGTCGGAGCGGTGGCTGCGTGACGACGACCACGAGCGCATCGAGGCGTACTTCGACCGGATCGGGCTCGGCGATTTCGAATGCGGCGACCCGGTCGCCAACGAGACCGAAAAAGCGAAAGGGATCGCGTGATGAAGACCACCGAGAGCAAGACCACCGAGAACGCGCACGCGCTGCCGCTTCGCGCGATCACCGAGAACGGCACGCTGGCGCCCAGTAACGACAACGCCGCGGCAGGCGCCGCCCTCGACACGACGCCCCTCGTCGCGCGCGGGGACGTCGTCCGCTACCTCCGCGCGACCCTCCGGCGCTACGGCGTAGCCCCAGAGGACACCGCCGACGCGATCGCCGACGCGCAGCTCGCCGCGATCGAGGTGGCCCGCACGGGGCGGATGCCGTCCGACCCCGCCGGGTGGAAGGCGCTCGCCGCCACGATCGCCGCCCGCTCGGCGATCGACCGCCTCCGCGAGACGGAGGCGCGCCGCAAATACGACGCCGGCCTCTGCGAAGACCCGGACGCCTTCGCGCCCCCGGGTCCGCGCGGCGCGGAGCGAGACCCCGTCGACACGAAGACTTATCTCGACGTGCTGAAAGACCTCTTCGACTCCGGGTGGATGCCGGAGCACGCGGCCGAGATCCTCTGGGGCGAGGCCGACCAGACACCCCACGCCGAGATCGCCGCGGAGCTCGGCGTCACCGAGACCGTCGTCGACAACCGCCTGTGCCGGATGCGCACGACATTCCGCGCGCGCCTGGTCACGCTAGGGCTGCTCTCGCTTCTGCTCCTCGCAGGCGTCCTCCTCGCTTCCTGGGAGAAAGGCCCCGTCGCACGGCCCACGCCCACGGAGCCGACGCCGTCGGTCCGTCGCGTACCCGCCTGGGACGCCGGCACGGCCCGTTCGGACCATTCGTCCTCGCCCGTCAAAGCCCATCGCGCCGTTCCCGAGTAGGAAACCGGGCGCGGCGGCAGTCAGTCGTGCCCCCCGGCGTCGGGCATGGGCAACGAGCACGGGCCACCCGCGATCGAGCACTCCTGACCCTGATGCAGGCCGTACCCCGCTGGGCATCTCGGTGCTCCGCCGTCCGCGTCGCAGAGCGGAGTCGTGAGCTCGTCACCATTGCAGCAGCAGACCCCGCCCCCGTCCGCGTTGGCCGTGAGGTCGTACACGTTGGGGCAGGCGAAGACGGCTGGGACCGAGCCGCCCTCGCCGGCGTCCGCACATGCAGCCAGGGAGCCGCAGTCCATGGAGGGGGGACCCCCTTCACCGGCGTCGCCGTCACAGAAAGAGATCGACGAAGCGACGGGCTCGTGTGCGTAGCCGGCGGGCAGATCGCACCCGCCGCCGGACCCCGACCAGCGCCCATCGCACCCGCAGACCGCGACGGCGGAGCACCCGACGCTAAAGTGCAGCGGTTGGCACGTCCCCGTCGCGGCGCACGCCTGCGCGACGGCGTAGGCGCACGCGTATCCGTCCGGGCACGCGGCGTCGCTCTGGCATGGGGTGGGGCTCTTCGTCGCAGGGACAGACGAGCTGCAGGCAATGAGGCAAAATGAGGTCGCCGTCCCGAGGAGCGATGTGCGGACCCCCTGTTTCCAACCGACGAGAAAGCGCACAGACCGATCAATCATTCGATTTGAAACTCCGATGGGTGGGAGAAAAAGCACGCGTGTCAAAGCCCGCCGAACGCGGAGCCCCGACCGTTTGCACCGCGCTGGCTCAGGCACAGCGAGGACCGTGCCAGCCCAGCAACACCGAGCGGCCCCAGCCGAGAGGCCGCGCACGCGTGAATGGCGCCGGCGCCCGAGGCAAGCCGCCAAGGACGAATGAGAGCCTCGCCCTCGCCGTCTCGCGATCGCGCGGACGCCCTCGCGCGATCGTTGAGGCCCCGCCGCGACGTCGGTCGAGGCGCCAACTTGTGCCGCACCGCGGCGCTTCGATCACGCGGCCCTGAAATCATGGAGCGTGATTCTCGATCGCGCGTCGGCCAGCTCGAAACGTGCTGTCCCCAATTGCCGCATGGACTCTCGGGCATTCGCGCCGACCGGCAACGGCGAAGTCGACCGGTCAATGCTGAAACCGTCCCACGCTCGCGCCCAGCGTGACGAGGAGCTCGTCCAATTGCTCGAACGTCTCGCGCATCCCACCCTCCATCCCGGCGAGGGCTCCGTCGAGAGCTTCCTTCGAGGGATAGAGCTCGTGCATGACCAGCAGCGTCTTGCCGCCTTTTTCCTCGAAGGTCACCGTGGTGACGGCACCCTGATCACTTTCATCATTCGTCCATACGAGGCGCGAGTGCGGTGTCACCTCGATGTACCTACCGAAGAACGCCATGGGCTTCGAGGCACCGTGGCCGAACACGAAACGGTACCCGCCCCCGACACGAACATCCGCCTCGCAGGAGAGCAGGGACATGCCTGTCGACTTCGGTGTCCACCACCGCTTGAGCAGCTCGGGCTTGGTCCACGCCTCGAACACGATGCGCGCCGGGCCGTTGAAGGTTCGCGTGACGACCAGCTCGCGCTCGGACTTCCGTTCCACGGTCGTGCGGTTCTTCATGGGGGTGGGCTCACTCTCACTTCTTGCGTCCATCGACCTTCTCCTTCCGTTTCAGTTCCTCGACAACCTTGTCCAACTCGTCGAAGCGTGCGGCCCAGAGCTGGCGGTACTTCCCGATCCAGGCCGTCTCTTCCTCCAGTCGGCGCAGGCCGAGCTTGCAGGTCCGCACGCGCCCGACCTTCTCCGTGGCGACGAGCCCGGCCTGCTCCAAGACGCCGACGTGCTTCTTCATGCCCGTGAGGGTCATGTGGAACTTCTCGGCGAGGTCCGTGATCGACGCGTCTGCGCGCCCGAGCTGCTCCAGAACGCCGCGTCGCGTGGCGTCCGAGAGCGCGGCGAACGAGGCATCGAGGCGGGCGCTCGCATACTGAGCCATTAGGTTCAGTATGTAACCGCCGCATGGGCGGCGTGCAAGGGGAGGCCGAGCGCGCGCTGCGTTGCCGGCCGCCTTCACCCCCGAATCGACCCCGTTTCGAAGCCGATTCGATCGACTCGGCGATCCCCAGTCCCCGAGCCCCCCCACACCCCCGTTCGCACAATTCGTCCTCGCCCGTCAGAGGAAATCACGCCCTTCCCGATTAAGAGAGTGGAGGCAGAGCAAGAGCTTACGGAACCTCTCTCCAACCTGCCCGCGCCCCTGCTCGCGCCCCTGTCCAATCGCCCAAGGGTGCCCCACTTTCGACCGAAGGATCTCGGACGGCAACGACCGCCGCTCGTCCAAGAGCAAAAGCGGCTCTGCCAACAAGAAAAGCGGCTCTGCCAACAAGAAAAGCGGCTCTGCCAACAAGAAAAGCGGCTCTGCCAACAAGAAAAGCGGCTCTGCCAACAAGAAAAGCGGCTCTGCCAACAAGAAAAGCGGCTCTGCCAACAAGAAAAGCGGCTCTGCCAACAAGAAAAGCGGCTCTGCCAACAAGAAAAGCGGCTCTGCCAACAAGAAAAGCGGCTCTGCCAACAAGAAAAGCGGCTCTGCCAACAAGAAAAGCGGCTCTGCCAACAAGAAAAGCGGCTCTGCCAACAAGAAAAGCGGCTCTGCCAACAAGAAAAGCCGCTCTACCAACAAGAAAAGCCGCTCTACCAACAAGAAAAGCCGCTCTACCAAGAATAAACGCCGCTTTCCTCGCTCGCAGAGTCCCCTTTCCGAAATGACCGTCGACGTTCCACGAAGAATCTCCCCGAAGCCCTCCCCGAAACCCCCGAACCGAAGACACGCGAAAGGACGACCATCATGACGACCTCGACAAAGTCCATCCGTCGCTCGACCGTCACGCTCCAGCTGCCGAAGAGCGTGCCCGCGCTCATCGTCTACGCCCAGGGCATCGTGAAGCGGATGACCGAAAACGCGTCCTTCCCCAATCCCGCGCCGTCGCTCGCGGTGGTCACGGCGGCCATCGACGCCCTGCGGACCGCCGAAACCGCGGCGCTCGCACGTACCAAGGGAGCCGCCGCGGTCCGCAATGAAAAGCGAGTCGAGCTCGTCACCCTCCTCCAGCAGCTCCGCGCCCACATCCAGACGACGGCCGACGCCGAGCTCGCGAACGGCACGTCCATCATCGAGAGCGCCGGCGTCGCCGTCCGCAAGACGGCTACGCACCGCGCGCGCGCCTTCGCCGCGAAGCCCGGGCCCGTGTCCGGCGTGGCGACGCTCGTCTCGGCCTCGGCGGCCCGGCGCGCCTCGTACGAATGGCAGTACAGCACCGACGGCGGCAAGACCTGGATCACGGCTCCGGCCACCCTTCAGGCCAAAACCAAGGTCTCGGGCCTGCCGCCCGGGTCGACGGTGCAGTTCAAGTACCGGCCCGTGATCAAGACCGGCGAGGGCGATTGGAGCCAGCCCGTCTCGCTCATGGTTCCGTGAGCTAGCGGCACTGCGCAAGGCGGCGGCCTGCGGTACGATAGCTTGGCAATGCAGGCTTTCGAAGCAAGACCGCCGCCCCTGCGCGAAGACCACGACGGCGTTCTCCGCGTCGACGGTAGCCGCGTCACTCTGGACTCGGTCGTAACGGCATTCGACATGGGCGCCACGGCCGAGGAAATCGTGCAGCGCTATCCCTCGCTCGATGTCGCTAGCGTGTACGAAGTGCTCGCCTACGTGCTTCGGCATCGGCCCATCGTCGACCTGTACTTGGCGAGCAGAGATCGGAAGGCTTCGGAAGCCCAAGCGCAGGTGGAAACACGATTCCCGCCCCACGGTATCCGAGCGCGACTCCTCGCTCGCCGAGGCTCCTAGCCGGACTCGATGATTCGCCTGGCAGCCGACGAGGACTTCGACAACGACATTTTACGCGCACTACGCAGACGTATTCCCGAGGTCGAAATCATTCGGGTACAGGACGCAGGACTCCGCGGTGCGGGTGACGCGACGGTTCTGGAGTGGGCGGCGCGGGAGGGCTGCGTCCTCCTCACACATGACGTGTCTACGATGAGTCTTCATGCGCTTGGGCGCGTGCGCCTCGGCCATCCGATGCCGGGTGTCTCACAGCGACACGCTCGTCGAAGCGGTCGACGCGAGGTGAAACTTGACCCAGACGGTCTGCGTCGTCGCGTCGTAGTACCACCCCTCGGTCGCAGCGCCGAACGCCGACGCAGACGCTCCCGGAACGGCCTGGCCGTCACGCATCACGCTCGCGGGAGCAGTGGCCCTTCCGTTGATCTTCAGAATGTACGTTCGTGAGCAGAGCTGTCCCGCGTAGGCATACTTGGCAGTCGATTGGGCGCCGATGGTGATGACGGGCTTGCCGCTCGTGTCGTCGGACGACAGCTTGGTCGTCGAGTAAGCCCCGCCCATGTACCCTTCGCTGATCCCGTCGTCTTCGTAGAGCGTGTAGGTCGTGGCGCCCGCGGGATAGATGTCGAGCGTCAGCGGGTCGGCGGGGACCTCGTCGACCCAGTGCAGATCCGGCCCCATGGGAAGGATGGATCAGGCCTTGACGAAGACCGGCTCCTGTTCGAGCGGGGCCGCCACCGCGGCCGTCCCAGTGTACGATTTGCCCGTCCAGAAGTGGATCCACGTGCCGGGCGGCAAAGTGACCGAAGCCATCGTCGTCCCCGACGTCGTGACGGGCTGCACGAGCAGTTGGCTCGAGCCGCTCCCGACGAGAATCTGGCTCGAGCCAATCCAGCTGACGGGGTAGGCGACCGGTTTGACTTGGTAGGCGATGAGCGCATTGGAATAGCGAAAGGGCAACAGGCGATAGCGCAACTGCGTGTATTGCTTCTGGAGCGCCTGCGCTTGCGGACCGAAAAGCCACGGAAACCTTGCCCCGAGTCCCGGCGTCTTGGCGCCGAAGAACTCCTGAAGCGGCGTGAAGCTCGAGTACTCGAGCCACCGGATGTAGAGCTCGTCGGTCGGCACACCCGAGTACCCGCCGGTGTCGCCGCACCAGTACGCCGCGGTCGTGGCCGTGTCGAGCATCGAAGCCCGGCTCATGTCCGCCAGCATTCCCGCCCAGGTCGCCGGCGTATCGTCGGTCCACCACCCCGGCTGCTGATCATTCGCCGGGGAGGGGGTCTTGGGCATGATGAAACCGCGCGCCCCGTTCATCATCGCGGCGGGGCTGTGCGCGGCGGGGTAAGCCTTCGTCGCCTCGTACGCGGCACGATGGTATTCGTGCGCAAAGCTCTTGCTCGGGTCGGCGAGCGTTCCCCCCCCGGCGCCCACCGCAGAGCCCTGCTGGGCGGCGTTGGTGTCGAGCTTGAGAAAATCGAGACCCCAATCGGTGAGCGGCTTGTTCAGCCCCGTCCACCACGTCACGGCGGCCGGGTTCGTGTAATCGAACGTCGCCGGCGCCGGGTCGCCGTGCCACGCGGTGGACGTCGCCGTCGTCGCCGGTTGGGCGCCGTTCATGATGAAGTATTTGTTCGTGACGCCCGACTGAAACGGCGCCGCGCCATGTCCCATCCACGGCCACTCCCACACTCCGAAATGAAAGTGCTCCTGCTGGAGTGTTTGAATCATCGTGCCGGGATCGGGAAAGACGGTCGAATCGAACTGGAAATCGATGTAGTACGACCCGCCGGTCGCGAAGTCGTGCCACAGCCAGCTCGAGTCGATCCACATCAGGTCGCCGGAATATTCGGCGCGGACCTTCGCCGCCGCGTCGAGGAGCTTGTGGCCCTGCGCGTAGGTGCTCCCGACTTGATCGTAATAGCTGCCCCACAAGACCCCGAATGCCCACTTGGGCGGAAGAATCGGATTGCCATTGGGCACGCGCTCGGCAGCGGGCACCGGGACGGCCGCTCCGAGACACGCGGGCGAGCTCCCGCTTCCGCTCCCGCTCCCGCTTCCGGCGCCCGCGCCGCTCCCGCTCCCGGTGCTACCCCCGTCGATGCCGCTCCCGCTGCCGCCGGGGGAGCCGCTGCCGCCGCTCCCGCTCCCCGTACCGGCCCCGCTGCCCCCAGCGCCCGACCCCGTGCCTGCGCCGGAGCCCCCGCTGCTTACCGTGCTGCCGTCGGGGCCGCCCTGCGCGGCGCCGGAACCTTCTGCGCCGCTCGGCGCCGTACCTCCCTCGGGGGCGGGGCTGCCGCCGCCCGCGGTTCCGCATGCCGCCGAGGTGGACGCGAGCAGGATGGCCGGGAAGAAGGAGAAGAGTCGCGGGCTTTTCATGGTGGGCAGGTTTACCGCAGGGGTCGAGGCTTCGCGCACGTGAATGCGGGCCGGGCAAGGTTCCTTTTTGAATCGTAGCGCAGCGCGACGGCTGTTGGCTCAAAGCGGCTTGGCGTAGAACAATCCGCCCCCGACGCTCTCGCCGTAGCGAGCTTGGGCAAAACCGACGAGCTCATACGTCCGCCGCGCCTGGCGGTTGTTCTCCTGCACTTCGAGCGTCAGCTTGCAACAGCCGAGCTGACGCGCCTTCTCTTCCACGGCCGCCAGCAACGCGCGGCCAATCCCTCGTTTGCGGTGCTCGGCCAGGACCGCGAGGTCGTGGACGTTGACGAGCGAGCGGCCGTGAAAAGTGGAGAAGCCGACGAAGCACGTGGCGATCCCGACGACGCGCTCGTTCGCGTAGGCGAGGAAGACGAGAGTGGTCGGGTGGCGCTGAAGGCCGGGAACGAGTCGGGCGAGGACCTCCGGCGGCAGCGGTCCCCCGTTCCCCATCGGATCGGTCGCGTAGGCCTGGGTCATCGCAACGACATCCCTTTGATGCGGCTCGAGGGTCAGGTCGGCCTCGACGATGGCAATCGATTCGGGCATCGCCGCAGTGTACGCGCGCGGTCGAGCGCGCGAGCGTCCGGCCACGACCTTCTCGCGGGCCCGCTCGTCATTCCAGCCCGACCGCGACCCGACCGGCGCGGAGCGAGGCTTTTAGCCTCTCGGCCCTTGCTCCGGATCGGCGCAACAGCGGAATCCGGTCGAGTAATCGCGGTAATCGAAAGGGTGCGCGATCGTCCTGTAGGCGCAGCCGTCGCCGTGCAGCGACGTATCGAGCCAATAGCCGCCCTGGTAGGTGCCGTTCGGGTCGGCGGTCCACTCGTGAAGGTTGCCGACCATGTCGTAGAGGCCGAAGTCGTTGACGCACCCGGGGAACGCGCCGGTCTTCGCGAGCGTCCCGTCGAGCACGACGTTCCGCGGATCGTTGAGCTCGAGGGGGCCCCATCCGCGGGCCTGCGTGTCGGCGTGGTAAGCGAGCATCGGGTTCACGCCGCTGTCGTGGCAGCGGCCCGGCACTCGGTCGGGTCCGTACGGAAAGGCGTAGCCCTCGCTGCCGCCGCACGCGGCGCGCCACTCCACGGGCGCGCACAGGCGCTTGCCGGCTTGGCGGCAGGCCGCGAGCGCCTGCGCTCCGCTGACGTACGCCTGCGGAAGCACGCCCGCGACGCTCTGCGCGACGTAGACCGGACCAGCCGCGAGGGGCAGGTTCGGCGCGTGCTCGAGGAGCGCGCCACCGGGCGCGCGTTCGACGACGGACGCCTCGTAGCGATCGACGCAGACGGCGCCGAGGACGACCCGCATGTCGGGCGGGCACCGCGCGCCCGGCTTCGCTGGCGCGATCGCGCCCTCCAGAACGGGACGGAAGACTCCGGGCGCGTAGGCGGCGATCGCGCGCTCGATGGTGCCCGGTGCGCCGCTCGCGACGTGCCGCTCGTGTCCCCTGAACCAGGCGGCGAGGGCCTCGAGCGCTGCTGCGACCTGCGCGCGCGACGCCGGTGGCGCCTGCTCCGGGGTCGCCGCGTGGACCTCTCGCCCAACCAGACGCAAGGCGAGGAGCGCCACGGCCAGCACGCCTACCGTGCGCGACAGGGGCCAGCGTCGCGATGGCGATCCCATCGCAACGAGGGTGGATCGACCACGCCGCGCAGGCAAGCGAGCGAGAGAGAGAGAGAGAGAGAGAGAGAGAGAAGAGATTCACAGGAAGACGGGAAGACGGGAAGATCAGAGAAGTGTTTTGGGTGGGTTGAGCGGCGACCCTTCTGGTCCGTCGACTGGCCGAGGCCATCCGCGCCGCGCTACGGAACCGCCCTCCGCCTCCCGACATCGAATCCGCGCAGTCCCGTTTCCATCCGTTATTTCGCCCATTCGTCCCTGAGGAGGTGTCATGCCCATCTTCGTCGTCGCCGGTGCTACCGGTCACGTTGGTTCGGTCGTCGCGCGCGAGCTGCTCGCCGCGGGCCACAAGGTTCGCGCCGTCGTGCGCAGCCCCGACAAGGCCAAGGCCCTCGCCAGTCTGGGCGCCGAGCTTTTCACGGGCGAGCTGGGCGACGTCGGCTTCCTGACGCGCGCGCTGCGCGGGGCCGACGGGGCCTTCCTTCTGCAGCCCCCGCCACCGCACGATTCGCCCGACGTGCGCGCGTACCAGGATCGCGTGGCCCAGGCCGTGGCGGCGGCGGTCGCCGAGAGCGGCCTCCGTCACGTCGTCATGCTGTCTTCTTGGGGCGCGGAGAAGCCGGCCGGCACCGGTCCCATCGTCGGGCTCCATGTCCTCGAAGAGGCTTTGAAGAAGACGCGTGCGATCGCGACCCTTTTGCGGGCCGGTTCGTTCACCGAAAACCTGCTGAACATGCTGCCGGCCGCGCAGCGCCAGGGCGTCCTGCCGAGCTTCTTCCCGCCCGACCTCAAGCTCCCGAACATCGCGACGCGCGACATCGCCGCCGTCGCCGTCCGCGTGCTCCTGTCGCCGCCCGCCGCCACGGAGGTCGTCTACGTGCTCGGCAACAACGAATACAGCGCGGTCGACCAGGCCGCGTACCTGTCGAAGAAGCTCGGCAAAGAGGTGAAGGTGCTCAACCTGCCGGTGTCGGCGGCGTCGGGCGCGATCCAGCAAGGCGGCATGGGCGCGTCGATGGCGAACCTCCTCCAGGAGATGTACGAGGCCGCGACGAAGGGGCTCCTCGGCGTCGTGCCGGGGCACCGCGTCGAGAAGGGGACGACGACGCTGGAGCAGGCGCTGGATCCGTACTTCGCGAAGTAGACCCGCTCGCATACCCCTCGGCGGGCACTTCACGTTTCCCGGCACTTCACTCCTAGTGAATTCGCGGGGCCTCCTCACGCCGCGTCTGCTTCGTTCGCGCCGAATCAAAGCCGGGGCTCTCGGGAGCGACGGCGGGCCGTTGCCAATTGGAACCGAGAGGCGCACGTTGGAGTCGCCAGGGCGTTGGCACCGCGACATCGGATTGGGCCTTCGCGCCGTTGCGCGAGGCTTTCGACGAAGCGTCACCGATGTCGTGGGTCGCGCCGCGCTCAAATGACCAAAGCGCTCCCTCTCGGCCGTTTCGCCGCCGCAGCGATCGCCCTCGAGGTGGTCCTCGGGATAGGCGCCATCGGTGGCGGGATCGCGCTGATGGCAGGGCCAAAAGGCGAGATCCTTCCGCTCCCGGTGTCGGCTCTTGCCGGCTCGCCCTTCGCCGACTACTTCGCGCCGGGCGCGATCCTGTTTACGGCTCTCGGTCTTGGCCCGCTGGCCGCAGCGCTCGCCGCGTGGCGACGGCACCCGGCCGCGCCATTTTTGGCGCTCATGGTCGGAGGCGCTTTGCTCATCTGGCTGGTCGTCGAGATCCTCATCGTGGGGTACTCCGACCATCCGCCCTTGCAGGCGGTGTATCTCGGACTGGGGGTCGTGATCACGCTGCTCGCCGCGTGCTGGCTGGGCCAAACGGCGTGGCGACGCGGGAGCGCGCGATGACGCGCTACCCGCCTTCCGGCCGCGGCCAACACGGACCAAGCACGAGGGGGAACGTGAAGAAGGGCTACTGGCGACGACCTTGGCCCGTGGCTCTGTCCCTCGTCGGGGCCTTTGGCGTCGTGTACGCGCTCGCATTGCACCCGTGGATCATGAGCTGGGGCGCGACTTCGAACGAAGTGGGGAAGACGCTTCCCGGCGACGAGCGGGCGACCGCGCCGTACTTCACCCGCGCGATCTCCATCGACTCCGCCCCCGCCGCCGTGTGGCCCTGGCTGGTTCAAATAGGTCAGGACCGAGCCGGCTTCTATAGCAACGACTGGCTCGAAAACGTTTTCACGTCGGACATCCACAGCGCGGACGCGATTCATCCCGAGTGGCAAGAGCGTGCGGTTGGCGATCGCGTCCCACTCGCGCGCGCCGGTCTGGCCGATCTCGGAGGAGCGCGCGGAACGATTGGTCACGTCGAGATCGTCTCTGGAACCGAGCGGATGATCGCGAACCTCCCGGGACGCTTTGTCCTGGAGAACGTCGGCGCGCGCGGGACGCGACTCCTCTTTCGCGAGTCGGTGGCGAGCCAAGGACCCGTGCTCGCGCGTTGGCTCGGATCCCGTGCACTTCGCTCATGGTTCAGCGCATGCTTCGCGGCATCAAGGAGCGAGCGGAGGGGCAGCCGCTCGTCCCCAAAGGGTTGAAGCTCGCGGCGCGCGCGGGTTCTGGCCGCGGCCTGCTTGGCCGGCGCGTTTCTCTCTCGTCGCGCGTGGCGACCCTGGCTCGCGTTACCCACGATGCTCGTCGCGTTGCTGCTCTCGACGACGGGTGACTGGGACGCGGCGCTCGCGGGCTTTCTCGCGGTCGGAACGACCGCGGTAGGTGCGCTCGCGCTCGGGCGTCGCTGGTGGCCCTTCTACGTTTCGATCGCGACGAGCGTGCTGCTGGCTCTGCTTCTCGCCCCCGATGCCCACGCTGCTTTTGGCCTCGTGTTCCTTGCGGCCTGTGCGATGACCATCCTGGGTGTGCGTTCGCGGCGTGGAAGACCCACTGCCCGAGTGTGCTAGACAGGAGGGGTCCAGCGCGGTCGATTCGCGCGCCGATGACCGCCCTCGCGCCGGCTTCCTGATGGCACAATTCGTCTACATTTATCGCGGCGGCGCCGCCGGCCCCCCAACGGAGATGCAGCGGCACGTCGAGCAGTGGCTTGCGTGGATGCAAGCTCTCGTCGCCGACGGGCGCGTGAAGAACCACGGCGCCGGGCTCGCACGCGAAGGCGGGCGCGTCGCTCGTGGCGACCGCGTGACCGACGGGCCGTACGCCGAGAAGGACGTCGTAGGGGGGTTCTTGGTCATCGAAGCGGCGGACTACGCGGAAGCCGAGCGCTTGGCCGCGTCGTGCCCGATTCATGCGATGGGCGGCGCGATCGAGAATCCGCCGCGCGGTCGTCGGCCTCGCGGAGTTTCCGCAGATTTTCGGGGGCTGAGTGGTCGACGAACGGCTGTTCCGTCGCGAGGCCAGCCGTCTCGTGGGGGCGCTGACGCGTCTATTCGGGATGGCGAATCTCGCGCTCGCCGAGGACGTCGTTCAAGACGCGGTCTGCGCGGCGCTCGAACGGTGGGCGGTCGAGGGGGTGCCGAACAATCCTGGTGCTTGGTTGATGACCGCCGCGAAGCACCGCGCCGTCGACGCGCTTCGACGTGAGCGCACGGCGCGGACGCAGAGCGCGGACGTCGGGCGTCACCTCGAGGCGGACCTGGAGCCTTCCCTCGACGACTGCTTCGCGCCGGCTGCGATCCGCGACGAGCAACTTCGAATGATGTTCTCTTGCTGCGATCCGCGTCTTACGGAAGACGCGCAGCTCGCGCTGATCCTGAACGTCCTCTGCGGCTTCAACGTGCCCGAGCTCGCCCAGCTTTTCCTCGCGTCTCCCGCCGCGATGAAGAAGCGGATCACCCGCGCGAAGGGGGTGCTCGTGGCGGAGCGCGAGCTCTTCGTCATGGCGACGGGCAAGGACGTCGGCGACCGACTCCCCGCGGTTCTTCGCGCGCTCTATCTCCTGTTCAGCGAAGGTTTCCACGGCGCCTGCGCGGAGGCCGCGGTGCGCGAGGACGTTTGCCGCGACGCCATGCGCCTCGCGGGCCTGCTGCTCGACCACGCGAGCAGCGCGGTACCGGAGAGCTTCGCGCTCGCGGCGCTGATGTGCTTTCACGCGGCACGCCTGCCGGCCCGCCTCGGCGAGGAAGGGCGACTGCAGCCGCTGCGCGATCAGAGGCGAGCCCTCTGGGACCGGGCGTTGATCGCCGAGGGGCAGCGCTTGATGGCGTTCGCGGCTACCGGCAAGGAGGTCAGCGCGTACCACGTCGAGGCGACCATCGCGGCGGCGCACTGCGCAGCGGCGTCCGTCGAATCGACCGATTGGCGCGCGATCGTCGCGCTCTACGAGCTCTTGCTGCGACTTCAGCCCTCACCGGTCGTAGAGCTGCAGCGCGCCATCGCGATCGGCGAGCTCGCGGGCCCCGAGCGAGGGCTCGAGGAGCTCGCGCGGATCGAGGACGCGCAGCGCCTCGCGCAATACCCGTTCTACGCCGCCGCCCGCGGCGAGCTCGCCTTTCGCTGCAACCGGCTCGCCGAGGCCCAGGAGGGGTTCCGCGAGGCGGCCCACCTCGCGCGCAACGACGTGGAACGACGATACTTTCGCGAGAGACTAGAAAAACTTCGTTCGTGATGTCCCCTCTGCGCGCGCTCGAACGTCGTGCAGGCGAAGGAGACAGGAACCATGTCCGTGATGATCATCGTGACGTTGCAAGCCAAACCGAGCCACGAGGCCTCCCTCGCGAGCGTTTTGAACGAGGTCGCCGCGCCGACGCGCAAGCAGCCCGGCTGCATTTCGTTCGTGACCGTGCGTGCCGAAGGAGACTCCGCACGATTGACCGTGCTTCAGCACTGGGACTCGCGGTCGAGCCACGACCGCAACACGAAGGAGCCGCACGTCCAGCACTTCATGGCCGCCGTGGGCGATCTGCTCGCAGAGCCGCCCGGGATGCAGTGGAACGAGGTGCTAGAGCCCACGGCCTAGACGTCCCGACGCGGGATAGAAGGCTCTGCCGTTCGCGGGACGGATGGGGAGCACAGGAAGACGGAACGGGCGCGTGGGTCGCCGGTCACCACACGTCTCGATGGACGAGGGAGGGTCGCAGCTCAACCCACCAAAAATACTTTTCTGATCTTCCCGTCTTCCCGTCTTCCTGTGAATCTCTCTCTCAATCTTTCTCTCTCTCTCAATCTTTCTCTCTCTCTCAATCTTTCTCTCAACTTTCGCGGAGCCGCGGTCGACGCGCTCCAGCGCAACCCTCGTCGAGAACAGCATCCGGAAGGGCGCGCCGCGTGGCTTCAAAATCGTCCGTCGAGGACCTGGCGGCTGGCCGTTGTCCCGAGCCGGACCCGCTCCGCCCCGCCGGATTCGACGGCCCGGGCTCGAGCAAGCTGACTCGGGAGCGCTTCGGTTGGCGTCCCGTCCAGCCCGCAGGCGCGGCGTCACGACGGGGCGCAGCGGACTCTCGGCCATCGCGTGACGCAGGTGACCTACTCGCTTCTGCCGATCGAGAGCGGCAACGTGAGTTGCTGTGCGCAAACGAACTTCGGGAGCAGCGAGGCGGCACGACCGTCGAGGCATCGAAACGTCGAGTGACGCGTGACCCGTTGGTGCGGACGCGCGTTGTAAAGGCGACTTTGGAAATTCGTATGCAGCACCGCTGCCGCGCAGAGACATGGCACTGTGTCTGGACGCATCGAATCGGCCTCCCTCTCTCTCCCGCTGCTTTCGAGCGACGCGCCGCTTGCCCACAGTGAATCGGCGCGTGCCGAAGTGAATCGCAGACACGGTCGTTCGCGGGACGTACGGGGAGAGGGCAAGGAAGCCGGGAAGCCGAGAGAAGATTGGGGCGCTCGGGTCGTCGGTTGCCGCTCGTCTCGGCCATTCGACGGACGCGGGAAGTGTCGCGGCTCAACCCACCAAAAATACTTTTCTGATCTTCCCGTCTTCCCGTCTTCCTGTGAATCTCTCTCTCTCTCTCTCTCTCTCTCTCTCTCTCTCTCTCTCTCAGCTTTCGCGGAGCTCCGGTCGACGCGCTCCAGCGCAACCCTCGTCGAGAACGGCATCTGGAAGGGCGCGCCGCGTGGCCTCAAAATCGTCCGTCGAGGACCAGCCGGCCAGCCGTTATCCCGAGCCGGATCCGCTCCACCCCGACGCGTTGCTCGTTCGGCGCCGTTAGCCACAGGATCACGCCAAGGCCCGCAAGAGCGCCCCCGCCAAGGACCACTGCCGTCGCCACGTTGCCCGTGGCCCTGGCCGACTCGCGCTGCTTGAAGCCGCTCCTGCCGGCGTCGTCCCCCTGACACACGGTACCCGCGCACCCCGGCGCGCTCTCGTACGACGACTTTGCCACAAGGCCCAGTAGGCCGCCCACTCCCATGCCGACGACGCCCGCTCCTCCGACGACCCATCCGGCCGCGCGCCGCCCGCCCCCGTTCGCGTGGGTCGTGTCCGTGGATTCGCCTTCCGACGGAGACGCCCCCGACGGGGCGGGCGCTGCCGCCCCAGCGCCAATCGTGCGCATCGAATCCGTCGGCACCACCGCAAGCTCGGGAACGACCACGGACGCGTTGTCTCCGTCCCCCTTGACCGCCACCCGCAGCGTCGCCCCGATGCGTCCGGGCGACGAGGCGACGACGACGTGATCCCCGGCGTCCACCGGCATCGCAACCCCCCACTGGCCCCTTCCGACTTCGACTCCGTCGCGCTCGATCTCGAGGCCGCTCGCACCGGCGTTCGTCACTTGAATCGTCAAATGCGAGACCTGCGCCTCGATCAGGCGCGCCCGCTCTCTCGCGCGCTTCTCTTTCGATGTCTCACCGGCCGCTCGGGCTTTCTCCGCGACCTCGAGGTAGTCCGCCCACGCCGTGGCGGTCTTCCCCACGTGCTCGTAACAGTCCGCGAGAAAGTACTCGGTATTCAGACTCGAATAGAGGCGCAGACTCTCTTCGAACTTGGGGCACGCCTCGGCGTAGTGGTGCGCACTCGAGAGCTTGACCGCATCGCTCAACAAGGCCTCTGCGCCCGCTTTGTCCCCTTGCGCCCGGGCAGGCGAAGCGAACGACACGGCGGTACACAACGACGCGATCGCGGGCGTGAATCGTCGAAGAGTGGAAGGCATGATGGCGTTTGTCGATCAGAACACGTGCGGCTGAAAGGGGTCGTTCGAAGGCGGAGCAGGTGGCGGCGGGCGGGTCGGCTTGAGCGACCCCGGGCCTCGAGCCGGAGCGCGAGGCGGCGAGGCGAGCGGGCCCCGCCCAGAGGCCGCACCGGCGTCCGGCCCCTGCGCGGGCGGCGAGGGAAGCGACGGAAGCGACGGAAGCGCCGCCGAGGGCGCCTCTCGACGAGCCGACAGCGCCGGCGGCGGCTCGGCGAGAGCCGCAGGAAGGCCTTCGGATACGGCAGGCGGCGCCGGAGTCGCGCCGCGTCCGGCAGCGGCGCGGAGGCGAGGCGCGATCGCCAAACCGAGGACGACGGAGAGCACCGTTCCCGTCGCGACGAGGAGCGGCACCATCCGCCGCGGTCGAGCGCGTGGCGCGTCGGGCCGCGGCGCCGCGGCGTCCGGCGCTCGCGCGTGAGCCGCGCCGCTCTCGACGGACAGCGCCGCTCCCGTCGTAAACGCTGGCACATGGGCCTGTCGGGCGGGAGCGAAGGCGTTCTGCGCGCCCGAAATCGCGGGGGCGCCCCTCTCGTCAGGCGCTCGTGTTGCTTCCACGAACGCGTCGGCGAGCCCTTTCGCACTTTGAAATCGTGCCGCAGGATCGCGCGCGCACGCCTTCAGAAACCAGGCGTCGATTCGGGGCGACAAGTCGTGTCGAAGCTGCGACGGCGCAGGCATCGGGCCCGAATGGACGGCGATGGCTAGCCCGCCGAGCGTGTCGGCGTCGAACGGCCGGACGCCGGTGACACATTCGAAGACGACGACGCCGAGCGCCCAGAGATCGCTGCGAAGGTCGACGCTCTTCGTTCCGGCGAATTGCTCCGGGCTCATGTAATACGGGGTGCCCATCATGGCCCCGGTGCTCGTGTGGCTCGTCGGCGCGGCATGCACCGATTTTGCGATGCCGAAGTCGAGCAGCTTCACGAACGGCTCGTCGCCCCCCACGTCGCAGAGAAAGATGTTACCGGGCTTGATGTCGCGGTGAACGATTCCGATGGCATGAGCGCGCATGAGCGCTCGACAGACTTGCGTGAGGATGGACGCGGTCGAGGCAATCCCGACGGGTCCCGCGCGAATTCGCTGAGCGAGGTCTTCGCCCTCGAGCAGCTCCATGACGATGAACGGAACCCCTGCCGCGGTCACTCCGTGATCGAACGTCTGGACGACGTGAGGGCTCTTGACCTGCGACGCCGCGATGGCTTCGCGCGAGAAGCGTTCGCGGCTCATCGGATCGTCGAAGTGCATCGGATTCATGAATTTGACGACCACTCGCGTTTTCAGCGCCAGATGATCGGCAATCCAGACGCTGCCCATGCCCCCCGCGCCAAGAGGATTCGAAAGGCGCACCGACGTCGAGATGAGGAGTCCCGGCTGCAAGGGCGTGCAGGCTCTGGTATCACCGCGGCGCCGTGGGGGCTACGCTCCCGGCCGGTAACGTGCCTCGGGCGCTGCTAGTAGAACGACGCGACGTGGACGATGAACTCGCCGCCGCCCGCGGGTATGGTGAACGTCTCGGTCGGTCCGAAGGATCCGGCCTTCGTCGTGAACAGGTCCTCGACGATGGCGTCGCCACCCAGGGCGTTACGCACCGTAAATCCGGAGCCCCCTTTGGTGAGCGTGCCATCCCAGATGCCCGCGCCAAAAACGAGCTCGGGAAACATGGTGAGATTCACGACCGGAGGGCCCGGAGTGGCAACGCCCCCGTTCACGCTTGCCCCCGAAGTGTAATTGATGAAATCGATGTCCGTGATGCCCGCGTACTCGACGGCTCGTAGGTTGGGCGCCGTCGCCATTCCGGCCGTGGGCTCGAAGGTCACCGTAACGGTGTTGGCAGCAGTCGGTCGGATGGCGCTCGCGTAATAGAGAGCTTCCGAAAGGCCCACCGCAATCACGCTGCCTCGGCCGATGCCCAGCTTGAAGGTGTCGCCGGCGGAATCCGTGACGTTGAGGATCGCGGCGCTCACGTCGTGCCAGCCGATGGCCAGCACGATCCAATTGCACGCGGTTTGTACGCCAGGAAACGTTGCGCCGATGGACGGAACCGCCGCGGCGCTCTTGGCCGTCGCGACCTGCACGAACGCCAGACTCCCGCGAGCCGGCGGCATGCAGGCGATGGCCCCGCCGTCCGAGCCGCCCGAACCGGACCCGGAGCCGGCGTCCGAACCGCTCGAACCGGACCCGGAGCCGGCGTCCGAACCGCTCGAACCGGACCCGGAGCCGGCGTCCGAACGGCTCGCGCCGGACCCGGAGCCGCCGTCCGAGCCGCTCGCACCCGAGCCGGAGCCGCCGTCCAAACCGCTCGCACCCGAGCCGGAGCCGCCGCTCGATGCTCCACTCGAACCGCTGGTCGCTCCCCCGCTCGACACGTTGCCCGACGAAGTGCTTCCCGAGCCCGACGACGAATCGCCGCCCGAACCGCCGCTCGACGCTCCGCTCGAGCCATTGCCCGACGCGCCCGCGTCCCCCGCGCGCGTTCCGCCGGACGAGCTGGTCCCCGACGCCGCGCCGGACGAGCCGGTCGTGGATCCACCTGAAGACTCGCCGAGCCCGCCCTCTGTCGCGTCGCCGCCGTCCGCGAGCGTAGATTCTCGGAGGCCGAGCAGGTCGTTGCAGCCGACGCTCAGCGCAAGCCCTACCCACAGGGCCGAGAAGGGCGCATTGAACGAACGAAGAAACGTCATCTCTCGACTGGCGGCGAGCGCACTTCAGAGCGAAGGACCGAAGGTCAGCACGACCTGGCAGAGCGCGCACGCCTTTTCGGCCGGCGCGCCCCTCGGACGAATTCGAGACCCGCATTTCTCGCGCGCGCGCCCCTTTACGGATGAACATGAACGGAATCCAGGCGCATGCGGGCCTTCTGGTCCTGCTCGGCCTCGCGTCGACCGGCTCGCCGGCCCGCGCGGCCACGAGCGGTGCGAACGGCACGACGATCCCTCGCGCAGGATCGAGGACGAACCCGCGGGACCGGAGCGCGCTCCACGCCCGGCGGCGGGATGGTCATTTGAAGCTCGGGAGCTTGTCCCGCGTGATGACGTACGGGTTCGAATAGACCGCCTGGAGATGGGACGCGGGATTGTTGGGTGCGTTGAAGAAGGGGGACGCCCAAACGTTGAAAAATAGCCACTTCGTGCCGGTCGATTGGAGCAGATTCGGATCGGGAATCGAGCCGCACTCGTGCAACGCGACCATCCTGTTGGGAAAGGCGCTCTCCGTCTTTTGGAACAAGGCCGTCAGCGGTTGGTAGTCGCCGGCCGTCACGTACGTGTCCGCTCCACCCAAGTCGATGTAGCCGGGACCGGGATTGTACGCGGCAGTCGGACTACCGCAGAGCGGCGCCAGCCACAGGACATTCTTGAGCCCTTTCGTGGCCGTCAGATAGTCGAACGCGTATTTGAACAGATCTTGCCATTGAGCCGAGGTCCCCATGCTCCACCAAAACCAACCGCAGCTGCCGCCGGCCTCGTGAAATAACCTGAGAATCGCGACGCCGCCGGCATTCTGCAGCGGCTGGACGTACTGAGCGATTCGATCCAGATCCTGGTCGAAGCTCTTGTTCTCGGCGGTGCCTGCCGTCAGCACGTTGCCGATGTTCGTCCGGGTGTTGTAGCTCCCTCCGTTGATCCCCATGTGGTAGCCGAACATGCAAAGGCCGCCGGCCTGCCACTGTGCGACGCATTGGGTCGGAGCCTGGCTGTTGTTCACGTCGAAGGAGCGAATCGCCGGGTACTTTCCGGTGGCCTGCACCACGGTGTTCATCCCGTTGTCGTTGTTGTCTTCCTCCTGGCCCGAAAGGATATGGCTGCCGTAAATGCTGTGCAGATAGCAGAGCACCCTTCGCGTCTGCGGCGTGGCATTGGGGGTCACGGGGTCGAAGCCACACGCGCTGCCGCCGTCCCCGCCGGAGCCGCTGCTGCCGCCGTCCCCGCCGGAGCTGCTGCTGCCGCCGTCGGGGCCGGAGCCATTGCCCCCGTCCTCGCCGGAGCCGCCGATGCCGCCGTCCGCGCCGGAGCCGCCGCTGCCCGAGCTGCCGCTCCCGAAGCCGGAGCCGCCGCTCGCGGAGCGGCTGCCGGAGGTCGCGCTCCCGGAGTCACTGCCGGAGCCGGCGCTGCCCGAGCTCGGTCCCGATGGCGTACCGCTCGGCCCGACCGGTGAATCGTTGCCGCCGCACGCCGCGACGAACGAGGCTGCCGCCACGGCCAGCGCCAAAGACGCGGCACGCAGTCGGCGGCGGTGTTCGTTCGGGGTTTGCGACACTCGCGACTCGTGCATGCGCAAATCCTCCGAGGCTCTCGGTTCGTGCAGAAGCTCTTCGCTTTCCGAAGAGCTCACTCGCCGTTTTTCGGTGCGCCCACGGGCTGACCGACAGCGACCCCCTCTAAGGGGCGCAACACGAGGCAAGGGCGGTTTCGAGGAGCTCTTCGAACGTCTGGCGCGACGAGCGCACCTAGCGAACAGTGACTCGGGAGGTCTCCATGAGCGCTTCGAAGCCGGCTTTTCGACGGCGACTGGCCACGATCGTCTCCCTCGCCGCGTGGGCCTGGTTCAGCGGTCCCGGTCCCGTCGAGGGAGCGGGAGCGCGTCAGGGCTTCGCCGCGAAGCTTTCGACCGTGTCGGTGAGCCGTTCGGGGGAAGGCGAGCTCCCTTCGAGCAACCCCGCCGACCGCCGCTCGTCGGTGTCGGCGCGTCGAGGTGGTGCGGAGGAGCGAATCGCGCCCGCCGCGGACGGGCTCGAACAGAGCTGGACGTTCCGGTCGCGGCCGGCCGGCGCTTCGGATTCTCGTCGTTCGCGTCCGGGTCGAGGGCGAGCGCTTCGCCAGCGAAGATGCGCGCGGTCTTCACTTCGTCGACGACGCGACGCAGAAGGGAATGCGGTACGGCCACGGGACCTGGGTCGACGCGGATGGGGCGCGCACCCACGTGCCGGCCCGGTTCGTCGATGGCCTGGTCGAGCTGAGGGTGCCGTCGTCGGTCGTGGAGGCGAGCGCGTACCCCTCCGTGCTCGACCCGAGCGTCGGACCGGAGTTTCCCGTCGAACCGCCGGTCTATCCGGGCGCCAAGGAATTGATTTCCGGCGTGGCCGTCGGGTACGGCGGCGGCGTCTACCTCGTTCTGTGGCAAGATTCGGACGTAAACAACCAGGTCCTCGCGGTCCGGGTGCGTGCGACCGACGCGCTCGTGCTCGACGCGACCCCCACGGTCCTCGGCGGCGGGTTCGCGACGTCGCAGGCGGCGATCGCCTTCGACGGGAACAATTTTCTGGTGGCTTGGAGCACGGGGAGCAACCTCCAGGGAGCACTGAGCGGCGCGGTGGTGCGCCTCCGCGCCAGCGACGGCGCGCTCCTCGATCCGCCCGGCGGGCTCCGGACACCTGCGGGGATCCCGTCGGTGACGTATGCCTCTGGGAGCTACATCGAAGCGTGGAACACGCTCGGGACCGTCTCGGAAGTGGCCATTGGTTCTGCGGATGCGGCCGTCGGCGCGGCGAAACCGGTGGCCACCGCGGCGGCGCCGGACATGCCCGCCACCGCGACCAACGGCACGAACGTTCTCATCGCGTGGACGGACACGCGAAACGGCCTTCAGAACGCCGATGTCTACGGCTCTCTCTCGGGGCCGGCCAGCTTTCCCATCAGCCAAAACTTCGCGGTCCAGACGCTCCCGGCCGCGGCCAGCGACGGCACCGACTTCTTCGTCGCGTGGTACGACATGCGCACGAACGCGGGTATCTATGGAACGCGCGTTCGCGCGAGCGACGGCACACCCCTCGACGGCGCGCTGACTGGGATTCAGGTCTCGTCGCTCAGCGCGGCGGTCTCCCCTCGCGTGTCGTTCGACGGCTCGAGCTATGTCGTCGTGTACAGCGACGCGGGGAACGTCCATGCCGTCCGAGTGCGTCCGAGCGACGGCGCTCTCCTCGATGGTCCGGCATCGGCCGGCGGAATCACCGTGACGACCACCGCGAGCTCCTCGCCGCCGCTCGCGGCGATTGCCTCGAGCTCGACGGAGTCGCTCGTGGCCTGGGTGGCAGGCGGCAGCGGCGCCCCGGCAGTGAAGGCAGCCCGTATCCGAGCGAGCGACGGAGTCCTGCTCGACCCGACCGCGCTCACGATATCGCCGCCTTTGACCCACCCGCTGAAGGGCGCCAACGCCGAGACGGCGCCCCTCGTCGCGACCGACGGAACACGCTACTTCGTCGCCTGGGCGGACGATCGATACGCCGGCGCGAGTCCCACGTCTTTCGGAGCGTCCTTCGGCTCGGCCGGCGAACCGCTTTTCCCCGCGGCCGTTCCGTTGCTCATCGCGCCGAACTCTCTCGCCTCCGCCGGAACGAGCTTTCTCGCGACCAGCGGCGACGCGGGCGTGTCCACGCGGATTCGTGCGAGCGATGGCGTCGAGATCGACGCCCCGGTGGGCATCCCGCTCAGGGGCGCTCCGCTGTCCTCGTGCACCACGCAGTCGAGCAGCGCCTGTCTCGGCGGGACATGCCTCGTCGCCGTCACTTGCTTCATTCCGCGAGTCGGATTTCCGACCAAGGAGCAGGTCATCGTCCAACGCGTTCGCGCGAGCGATGGGATGGCTCTCGACGGAGCGGGAATTCAGGTTACGGCGACGCCGGACAGCGGCAACAGCCTCCCCGTGGTCGGCGCGGGGACCTCGTCTTTTCTCGTCGCGTGGCGCAACTACGTGACCGGGGTGTCGGCAGTGACGCGGGCGGCTCGCGTCGACCTTGCGGGGAACGTCAGCCCGCCTTTCACGGTAGCGCTCGGCGAAGATCCGGAGGCGGTCGCCTCCGACGGGGCCAACTTTCTCGTCCTCTCCCATGGGACTGCAGTGTGGGGTACTCGGGTGCGCGAGAGCGACCTCACGTTGATCGACGGCCTCCCCGGGCAAGGGGCCATTCCAGTGGCGGCCGCCACCGTCAGCACCCACCTGTCGGCGACCTACGACGGCCAGAGCTACGTCGTGGCCTTTGGCGACACGCGCTCCGGAGCCGCCGGCTTGTATGCGAGCCGCATTCGCGCGAGCGACGGCGCCCTCCTCGACGGGCCTCCGTCGAACAGCGGATTTCTCGTCCGAGCGGACTCGGTGGACGCCGTGTCGATCGCCTCGCCCGGGCAAGGCCGCTCGCTGATCGTGTCGTCGAGCCTGCGGGGAGCACCCTACGGGGTCGTCCGCGTTTCGGGTCAACTCATCGACGAGAGCGACGCCGGGATCGACGCGGGCGGCGGAGCGCCGGACTCCTCGACCGCGGGCGAGGCGGGAGGCCCGACCGACACGGGGCTCGGTCTTGCGGGCGACGCGGCCTTCGGCGGTCTCGCCGACGTGGTCGCGGTCGACGGCGCC
This sequence comes from uncultured delta proteobacterium, assembly GCA_963787925.1. GTDB lineage: Bacteria > Myxococcota_A > Polyangia > Polyangiales > Polyangiaceae > Palsa-1150. The sequence continues at coordinate 3,942,882 of CAWBEN010000003.1, read as the reverse complement.
TCGGACCTCGACGGGGGCGCCCCCGCGGGTGACGCGAGCGCTTCGGACGCGACGACGCCCGGGGCAGCGCGCGACGCTTCGGTCGCCGGGAACGGGACGGGCTCGTTGGACGGCGGGACGGCCGCCCGCGCCGACGCGGCGGGTGCAGGGGGCTCGGGCGATGGCGGCGGAGGCTGTCAGGCGGGGTCGGTTCGCGGGGCGAACGGCGTCGCCCTGGTCGTCCCCGCGTGGGCGCTCCTCGTCGCGCTTCGCCGACGGAGGCGTGCGCATTGCCGTCAGGAGCTGACACTTCCGATGCGACGCCGGGGGGCCGTCACGGCGTCGGCGCATACCGCTCGGCCAAACGAGCCACCGACACGAGCAACTCCGTCGGGTCCACCGGCTTCGACAGGTGCAAGTTGAATCCCACCGCGAGCGCGCGCCTCCGGTCCTCCGACCGCGCATACGCCGTCACGGCCGCCGCGCGAATCCTTCCCCCCGCTCCGGCGGCAGCGCGCGGATCCGTTGCATCAGCGCGAATCCATCGGTACCGGGCATACCGATGTCGCACACGAGAACGTCGGGCGGAAAGCTCTCGATCTCGTTCATCGCCTCCGCGGCGGTCGCGGCCGTGCGAACGTGGACGCCGGCGTTCGACAAGATCTCCGCGAGGAGATCGCGCGCATCGAGCTCGTCGTCGACGACGAGCACGCGCAGGCCTTCGAGCTCTCGCGGCGGGCTCGCGTCGCGAGCCGTCGCGGGACCCGGCTCCGTCGTCGAACGGACCGGCGACAGCGGGAGAATCACCGTGAACGTCGCCCCCAGGTTGGCTCCTTCGCTCTCGGCCGCGACCGTACCGCCGTGGAGCTCGACCAGGTGCTTCACGATCGACAGACCGAGACCGAGCCCGCCGTGCGTCCGCGTGATCCCCTGATCGGCCTGACGGAACCGCTCGAAGACGAACGGAAGGAATTCCCGCGCGATTCCGACGCCGCTGTCCTTCACCGTGACGCGGACCATCGAGCTCACGCGCTCGACTTGCACGTGAATGCGCCCCCCGTTCGGCGTGAATTTCACTGCGTTCGACAAAAGGTTCGCGATGATCTGCGAGAGTCGATCGGGGTCCCCGCGCACCGGTCCCGCGTGGCTGTCGATGACGGCGTGAATCGGAATTCCGCGCGCGTCGGCCGCGGGACGAAGGGTGTCGATCGCAGCCTCGACGACCTGCGGGAGATCCACCGACTCGACGTGCAGACGCAATTTGCCCGTGAGAATCCGGGAGACGTCGAGCAGGTCGTCGATGAGGGAGGTCTGCGCGACGGCGTTGCGCTCGATCGTTTCGAGCGCGTGCCCCACGCGCGCCTCCGCCACGCGGCCCATCTTGAGCATCCGGGTCCAGCCGAGGATCGCGTTGAGCGGCGTCCGCAGCTCGTGGCTCACCGTGGCGACGAACTCGTCCTTCAGGCGATGCGCCTGCTCGAGCGCGGTCTTCTGCTGCGCGAGCTCCTCTGCGAGGCGCTCGACGCCGCGGCGCGCGAGGACCTGATCGGTCACTTCGAAGCCGCACACGAGGACGCCCGTCGTGCCGGCCGTCCCCTCGACGAGCGGCGCGTAGACGAAGTTCCAATAAACGGCGTCGAGTCCCGGCCCCCCGCGCGCGAGGTACGTGAGGATCTCGCTCCCGCGATAAGCGACCCCGCTGTCGAGGACTCCGTGGAGCAAGGTGTCGAACCCTTGGCCTTTCATTTCGGGAAAGCCCTCGATGAAACCCTTGCCGACGATGTCACGCGTCTTGCCCCAGGTCTTGAGCGCCTCTTCGTTCGCGAGCTCCATCATGAGCCCGCGCCCGCGGACGATCGCCACCGGCATCGGCGCTTGCATGAAGAGCTCGTAGAGCCTTTGGCGCTCCGCCTCTGCCGCGCGTTCGGCGGCCTGCGCCGAGCGGGCGAGGGCCTCCGCGGTGCGGCGCTCTTCTTGGCGGGCGATCACGTTGAAGACGGCCTTCGCCACGTGCTCGGCGAGGAGCTCGAAGAACGACTGGTATTTCGCGTCGAGCGCGTGGCGCGGGTTGATCCCGGCGACGATGAACGCGCGCGGACGGTTCGTCCCCGGACGCCCGAGCGGCAGCACGATCGCGCTCGTGATCGCCTCGGGGAAAGGGCCGCCGTGGACCTCGCCGAACCGCACGGCGAGATCGCTCATGACGAGCGCGGTGCTTCCCTCGGCGGCGAGCCCGAGCGGCCAAGCGGCTTCGTCGTCGTCGAGCGCGATCTCCTCGGGCGCCACATCGGGCCGCCCATCGAGGCCCGCCGCCGCCACCCGACGCGCGCGGCGAGGCTCGCCATCCACCACGTAAAAGAGCGCGAACGGGACGTCGGCGCCATTCCGTACGAGCGCCGCACCGGCGTTAAGGCACGCCGCTTCGACCGTCTCCGCGTCGGCCAGCGTCGCCGCGAGCTGCCGCAGCGCGACGAGCCTGCGCTCGGCCAGAACGCGCTCGGTCGTCTCGTGCACGACGCCGAGGACGCCGACGATGGCGTCGCCCCCTCGTTCGTCGTCCGGGATCGGGCTGTACGAGAGCGTGAAGTAACACTCCTCGAGGTAGCCGCTTCGGTTCAGCGCAAGGAGGCCGTCGTCGAGCGCGACCGATTCCCCCTGGAGCACGCGCGCGAAGAGCGGCCCGACCGTGTCCCAGACCTCACCAAAGTTCTCCTTGACCGCCCGCCCCATCGCTCCGGGGTGCTTCCGTGCGCCGAGGACCGGGCGGTATTCGTCGTTGTAAAGAAGAACGAGGTTTGGGCCCCAAAGGAGGCGCATGGCGAAGCGCGACGCCAGCATGATCGGGATGAGCGTGCGCAGCGTGCGCGGCCAGTCGCCCGGGGGGCCGAGCTCGGTGTCCTCCCAGCGCAGACTCCGCATGATCGCGCCGCACTCGCCGCCGCCGGCGAAGCACCCGTCGAATTCTTTGCCGTTCGCGCTCAAGCCGATGTTTCCTGCCTTCATGCTAGCGGGGGAGCCGCTCCGAAGGAGCCCAACTCCACGCATCAGCTCGCCCGCTTTGGCTGCTGCGAGTCCTCGGGCCAATCGCGAGCGATCTGGCGGCCTAAAGCCGATTGGCCAAAGCCCAGGGCGAGGTGCGCGCGCGCCGAAGCGCTACTTCGGTGTCCGCTTGACGAGGGTGCCGTCGCCGTAATTGGCCCAATAGACGCTCGTCGCGTCGACGGCGATTCCCTCGGGGTACGACTGCCCGGACGCAAGAACGGTCTTCGGGCCTCCCGCGAGCGGCTCCTTCGTCACCGTTCCGTCGTTGTTGTTGGTCCAGTAAACGCTCGTTCCGTCCACGACGATGTGCCGCCCGGCGCTCGTCGGCGGCGAAGAGAGCGTCGCGACGGCTCCGCCGGCCTTCGGGACCTTCTTCACACTGCCGTTGTTGACTCCGGCCGTGTCCTCTTCGTTCGTAAAGTAAACGCTGGTCGAGTCGATGGCGATGCCCGAAGTACCTCCGGCCTGCCCCGTCGCAAGCACCGTGGGCGTGCCGCCGCCGAGGGGCATCGTCTGCACCGTGCCTGGATTCGAAAACGTCGTCCAGTAGACGTGGGTCGAGTCGACCGCGATGCCGAACGAGCTACCGACGTTCGGAACGAGCACCGTGGGCGCCCCGCCCTGGACGGCCCATTTCATGACGGAGCTGCCGTCGTATTGGGTCCAGTAAAGCGTCCTCGCGTCGACCGTGATTCCGTTCGGGCCGCCCTGTGACGTCGCGATGGCTCGAATGGCTCCGCCGGCGATCGGGACGGACATGATCGACCCGTCCGTGTAATTGTTGGCGCCCGTTCCGAAGTTGGCCCAGTAGACGTTCGTTCCATCCACCGTGAGACATCGGGGATCGTTGAGCCCCGACGCGAGCTTGATCGTCATCCCCCCGCCGATTGAGGTCTTCGCGATCGAGCCTTGGCCATCGACGCCGTCGTTCGTCCAGTAGACGCTCGTCGCATCGACGACGAGGCCTTCCGGGCTGCCCTGACCCCGCGCGAGGACGACCGTGCACACGCCCCCGCTGCACGTCCCTCCGCACGCTTGCCCGCAGGCGCCGCAGTTGCTTTGGTCGGTGCTCGTGTCGACGCAAGCTCCGCTGCACGCGAGCGACGGAGCGGGGCACGGTTGGCAAGAGCTTACGAGGCACGATTCGTTGGGCCCCGAGCACGTCGAGGCGGGGCCCCATTGGCCCGACGTGTCACACGTTTGCACGAGGTGCCCGGAGCACTGGGTCGCGGCCGGCGTGCACACGCCCGCTGGCGCGTCTGGATGGGCCATCGTCGCGTCTGCGTACCCTCCGTCGCTCGCGTCGATGCGGTGCAAGGTCCCGCTCGCATCCGCAGCGTCTGGGCTGTCCAAGACGCCCGCTTCGGCTGCGTCTGGGCTGCGCGCCGTTACGCGTGCGTCGGACGCATCGGGGCCCTGGGCCGTGGTGTCCGCGTCGAAAAGCGTTGTATTTTCCGCGCCAGACTCGCCGTTCGTCGAGGCCGCGCCATCCTGCGCGCCGACGGGCAGGCGGTCGTTCGGTGCGTCAGGTGAAACGGCGTCGCCGCGATGGGCGCCGTCGAGGGCGCCGCCGTCGAGCCCATCGTCCGTGGTCCTGAGCGATACGTCCTCGATGCCCACGATGGCGGCGCACCCCGCGGCGAGCGTCGCCGTAGCTGCCAACGAAGACGACGTCGTCAGGAGCGATCGCGAGAAGCAGCGGCTGCCCATCAGAGATCCCCTGCAAGAGCACCCCTCCGGGTCCAACGCCCACCGAGGCGGGCGCGCCAGCGGGCGCGGTGAAAAAGAGGACGGCCCCGAGACCGGCGAGCACTCCGCCCGCCGTGAACGCAACGGTGGAGAGCAGCGCCTTGTTCGACGCGTCCTTTTGACCGCTGACGCCCATTTCGTCGCACGACGTCGCCGGCACATGGGGGCCGAGAGCCGCTCCGCAGTGCTGCTCGTAGTCGTTCTTGGCGGCGTTCGCGAGCAGGCCAAAGATCGCGCCGACCGCGAGCCCGCCCACTCCGACCCCGGCTGTCACGACCCCAATGGGCCTGACCGCGCGCGACGCGGTCGCGGGCTCGTCGACGGCCGCCGGGGTCGGGCGGTCAGCGGTCGGCTTGGGGGCAGCGGGCTCTGCGACGGAGGCAACGGGGGCCGTGCCGACGACGACCGCCAGGCGGCTCGACTTCTCGCTCTCCTTGGCCACCCACGATTGTGTGACCGGCGGCTGGCCAGCCACTTCGAACGTGAAGGTGTGGAGGCCCGGGTCGACAGCGACCGCGGTTCCGTCGACCTCGCGGGGCAATCGATGGCCATCGATCGACACGGTCACGGCGACCAAGTCTTTTCCCGACGAGTCCTTTACGTCGAACACGACGGTCGGCTGAACGCGGTCGAGATCGGCGAGGCGCCGCGTGCAATCGGTCGCCACCATCCGCGGACAACCCGGATCGATGCACGCCGACAGCTTCTCCCGCGCCTCGGCGAATTTCCCCACGCGCCGGAGCGACTGCGCCTCGGTGTTCGCGGCGATGCATTGTTCGACGCTTACGTCGGCGAAGGCCGTCGCCGATGCGAAGGCCAAGGCCCCCGCCGACGCGAGAGCGGCCACGAGAGCTCGGTAGACCATCACTTCACGCATTCTCTTTTGAAGACTTGGTTGCCTTCGGCATCGATAGAGAAGGGCGGGTCGCAGCTGGTGTCCTTCACGACGCGGCCCGTCGCCGGCCGCGCTCCGCCCGGGTCGCGCGGAGCGCGAACGAGCGTCGCCCCGCTACGCCGTGGGCCCGCGTCGACGGCCGTCGCTGTCGCCATGACCGCGCGCTCGGGCGGCTCCGACGGCGCGGGTGTCCGCGCCGCGGAGGAAGATGGCTCCCCCCGGTCGGCTAGCTGCTCGACCGCTACGGCCCGCGGAAGCACGGCGGACGCCGGCATCGCAGCGGGCGCGGGCGCGCCCCGTCCCCAGAGCAGCAACGACATCGTCGTAATCCCCGTGGCGCCGACGACGCCGGCGATCCACACGGCCATTTTCTTCCCCACGATCGTGCGAAAAGCCGTCTTGCCGAAGGGCGCGATCGTCTCCGATGGGCCGGAGTCATTCTTCGGAGCCGAGGTCGGCGGAGGGGGAAGACCCGAGGTGACCCCCGCGGAGTCGACGATCCGGACGATCTTGTCGACCAATGGGCTGGCACGTCTCGGGGCGAACTCGGACAGGGCCACGGCCAACTGGCCGACGTTGCCGTAACGGTTTCGCCGATCTTTCTCGAGACACTTCGCGACGACGCCCTCGAGCCCCGGGGGCGTGTCCGGTCGCTGCTCGCGAAGGCGAGAGGGTCGCCTGCTCGTCACCTTGATCAGGATCTCGGGCAAAGTGTCCCCCTCGAAGGGCAACCGCGCGGTGAGCAGCTGAAAGAGGACGATGCCGAGCGCCCAAATGTCCGTCCGCGCGTCGACGTCCTTCGCCGACTCCATTTGCTCGGGGGACATGTAGAGCGGCGAGCCCATGAGCGCGCTGGTCTTCGTGACGGACATCCCAGACGCGCCGCCGTCGACCATCTTCGAGATCCCGAAGTCGAGCACCTTGATGAAGAGCTGCCCGTCGGGCCGCCGGATGCAATAGAGGTTGGATGGCTTCAGGTCGCGGTGGACGATCCCGAGGGCGTGCGCCTCGGCAAGCGCGACGCACGCTTGCAAGATGAAATCGATCGCCAGGTCGGTCGGCAGGATTCCGCGGTGCTCGAGCCATGAACCGAGGTCGCCGCCTTCGAGATACTCCATCACCATGAACGGGGCCCCTGTTTCCAGGATGCCGACGTCGAACACACGCGCGACGTGCTCGCTCGTAATCTGAACCGCCGCCCGCGCCTCCCGCGCGAACCGGGCGACCGCTTCCTTGTTGACCAAGAGAGAAGGGAGGAGAAACTTGAGGGCTACTTTCGTGTTCAGCTGCAGGTGGCGAGCGGCGACCACGACGCCCATCCCCCCTTCACCGAGGACGTGCTCCACGCGGTACTTGCCCGCGAGGACGTCGCCCTCGTGGACTTCCGTGCGGAGATGAGCACCTTCGTTCGCCACGCCAGGGCCTTTCCATACGATGACGCGGACGCCGCCGCCACCGTCGCGAGCCATCCTCCCTCGTCTCGAAAGCACGTCTAGTCTCCCTTTGGGTGACGTCGCGCGACGCCCCACGACCGCTATGAAAAGCGCAGCGCCTCGTCGAACACGGCGCGTGCGTCCTTCCGGCGCGCGTCGGCCAGCGCCGCGCGCCCCTTCTTCAGAACGCGCGCACGGAAGGGATTCGAGATCGCGTTGCAGAATGCTGCACGCCTTGCCGTCGACGGGCGTATCCTCTCGAATGCTGGCGTGTTCGCGGTCTGCGACGTCGGCGCGGGGAACCGCCGAGCAGCGTGAAAACCGGAGGGGAGGCGCAGCGCGCGCATGACGGCGAGCCTGTTGGAGATCGAGCGGCTCAATCGTCTCTACGCCGCCCTCAGCCAGATCAACCAAGCCATCGTCCGGAAACGAACGCGCGGTGAGCTCTTTCGCGGGGTCTGCTCGCTCCTCGTCGAGCATGGGGGCTTCTCGATGGCTTGGGTCGGGTGGCGCGATCCGGAGACCGGCGGCCTCGTGCCGGTGGCTCACGCGGGGGACGAGGGCGGTTACCTCCAGACCATCGAGCTTTACGCCGACGGGGTCACCGAGGGGCGCGGGCCCACGGCTCGGCATTCCTCGAGAACCGACCGTACGTCTGCAACGACCTGCTCGAGGATCCGTCTGCGATCCCCTGGCGCGAGGAGCTCGCGCGCCGCGGCTTCTGCGCTTCGGCGGTCTTTCCGATCCAGTCGAACGGCGTCGTCGGCGGGGTGCTCAGCGTTTACGCGGACCGGCGGGGGGTCTTTCGACAAAAGGAAATCGCGCTTCTCGCCGAGGCGGCCACGGACATCGCCTTTGCCCTGGACAACCTGGCCCGCGAAGAGGCGCGCGAGCGGTCAGAAGAGATCGTCAAGCGCTTCGTCGCCATCGTCGAGTCGACGGACGATGCCATCGTCAGCAAGACGCTCGAGGGGATGGTCACGAGCTGGAACCCGGCGGCGGAACGCATGTTCGGTTACAGCGCCGCGGAGATCATCGGTCGCTCCATCGAGATCACGATCCCGCCCGATCGTGCCGCCGAGGAGCCGATGATCCTGGGCCGAATCCGCAGCGGCGCGCGCATCAAGCAGTTCGAGACGATCCGCAAGCGCAAGGACGGAACGCTCTTCCCGGTCTCCGTCACCGCCTCCCCGATCTGGGCTCCCGACGCCGCGGCGCCCGGAGCCATGACCATCGTGGGTGTCTCGAAGATCGTCCGCGACATCACCGAGCGCAAGAGCGCCGAGGCCGCTGCGGAGGGCGAGCAGCGATTTGCCAGAGGCCTCATCGAGGCCATGCCGGGCATCTTCTATCTTTACGACGAGCACGGGCGATTCCTGCGCTGGAATCGGAACTTCGAGAGGGTATCGGGCTACTCCGGAGACGAGATCGCGCAGATGCACCCGCTCGACTTCTTTTCGGGTGACGAGAAGCCGCTTCTTCAACGGCGGATCGCCGAAGTCTTCGAGAAGGGGGAAGGCACGGTCGAAGCCTCGCTCGTCTCGAAAGACGGGAGGGCCACACCGTACTTCTTCACGGGCAAACGGATCGTGCTCGATGGCGCGCCCCGCCTCGTCGGGGTGGGCGTCGACATCGCCGAGCGCAAAAGCGCCGAGGAGGCCGTCAAGAAGAGCGAGGAGCGCTATCGCACGACGCTCGATACCATTCTGGAGGGGTGCCAGATCCTCGGGTTCGATTGGCGCTACCTCTATCTCAACCCGGCGGCGGCCATTCAGAACCGTCGGCCGAGCGCCGAGCTCCTGGGCCACAAAATGCCGGACGTGTGGCCCGGCATCGAAGCGACTCGCCTCTTTGCGCTCCTTCGGCGCTGCATGGAGGAGCGGCTCCGCGTCCACGACGAGATTGAGTTCGCGTTCGCCGACGGCTCCGCGGGGTGGTTCGACGTGAGGGCGCAGCCCGTGCCCGAAGGGGTCTTCGTCCTGTCCATCGACATCAGCGAGCGCGTCCGCGCGGAGAAAGCGCTCCGCGAGCTGAACGAGAGCCTCGAGCGCAAGGTCGCCGAGCGAACCGCCGACCTCGAGGCGGCCCGAGAGCGCGCGGAGGCCGCCGACCGAGTCAAGTCGGCCTTCCTCGCCACGATGTCGCACGAGCTCCGGACGCCGCTGAACTCGATCCTCGGTTTCACCGGGATCGTCCTGAAGGGCATGGCGGGCCCCGCTCAACCCCGAGCAGTCGAAGCAACTGGGGATGGTGCAGGGGAGCGCGCGGCACCTCTTGGACCTCATCAACGACGTGCTCGACATTTCGAAGATCGAAGCCGGGCAGCTCGAGGTCCGATTCGCCCCCTTCGATTTGCGCGCCTCCATCGAGCGCGTCGCCGCGTCGGTGAAGCCTCTGGCCGAGAAAAAGGGGCTGGCCGTGCGCCTCGCGATGCCGGAGCGGCTCGAACCGATGGACAGCGACCGACGGCGTGTCGAGCAGATCCTGCTCAACGTGCTCAACAACGCGATCAAGTTCACCGAGCGAGGCAGCGTCACGCTCACCCTCGACGTGGCCGCCGAAGTGCTGCCCGTCGAGTCAGGCGAGGTGCGCCGGGTGGCGCGGATTCGAGTGGCCGACACCGGCATCGGGATGAAGCCCGAGGATCTCGCGACGCTCTTCCAGCCCTTTCGGCAGATCGACTCGGGCCTCCAGCGCAAGCACGAGGGCACGGGACTGGGCCTGGCCATTTGCCGGCGTTTGACCGCCTTGCTCGAGGGCACGATTGGCGCAGAGAGCGCGTGGGGCCAAGGCAGCACGTTCACCGTCGTCTTGCCGATGAAAGCGAGCCAGCCTTCATGAGCCGATCCATTCTCTTGATCGAAGACAACGAGCAGAACCGCTACCTGCTCACGTTCTTGCTCGAGCGGAGCGGGTACGAGGTGCGGGCCGTCGTCGACGGTGCTCGCGGCATCGAGGCGGCGCGAGCGTTCGTTCCGGCCCTCATCTTGCTCGATATCCAGCTCCCGGCGATGGACGGCTACGCCGTGGCGCGCGCCCTCCGCCAGAACGAGGCCCTCGAAGGGACGCCCATCGTCGCCGTCACCTCCTACGCCATGCCCGGCGATCGCGAGAAGGCGCTGGAAGCCGGCTGCACGGGCTACATCGAGAAGCCCATCGACCCGGAGACGTTCGTGGAGGAGATGGAGCGGGCTTTGTCCTGGCCAGCCGGGGGGGAATAGATGACGCGCGTTCTCATCGTCGACGACAAGGAAGAGAATTTCTACTACCTGAGCGCGCTGCTCAAAGCGCACGATTGCGAGGTCCAGTCCGCCCGCCACGGCGCAGAAGCGCTGTCCATGGCGCGGCAGTCGCCGCCGGAGATCGTCATCTCGGACCTGCTGATGCCCGTGATGGACGGCTATACGCTCCTGCGGCACTGGAAGGCGGACGCCCGGCTCCGCGAGATCCCGTTCATCGTCTACACCGCGACCTACACGGATCCGGAGGACGAGCAGCTGGCCCTCCGGCTCGGGGCCGACGCGTTCATCCTGAAGCCCACCGAGCCGGACGAGTTTGTCGCTCGGTTCCGCGCGGTCCTGGCCCGCGCGAAGGCCGTCATGCCTCCGCCGGCGCCGCCGTTTCAGGGAAGCGAAGAAGGCGTGCTCCGCGAGTACAACGAGACGCTGATCCGGAAGCTCGAGCAGAAGACGTTCCAACTCGAAGAGACCAACCGCGCGCTCCAGAAGGACATCGCGGCGCGGAAGCTGGCCGAGGGGGCACTGCGGGAGAGCGAGGCGAGCTTCCGTCTGCTGACCGAGGCGATGCCCCAGCTCGTTTGGATGACGGGCGCGGACGGGGGGAACGTCTTCTGCAATCGGCGATGGGTGGAGTACACTGGGCTGACGCCTGCCGAGTCCGAAGGCGAAGGGTGGCGCAAGGCCTTCCACCCCGACGATCGCCCGCTCGCCGACGCGGGCTGGAAGCGGGCCACGACGAGCGGAGACACGTACTCGGCGGAGGCCCGCCTGCGGGGGGTCGACGGCGCCTACCGCTGGTGGCTCCTGCGCGCCTTGCCGCTACGCGACCCAACGGGCGCCGTCGTCAAGTGGTTCGGCACGTGCACGGACATCGAGGACCTCAAGCAGGCCGCTGCGCAGCTCCTTCGCACCGAGGAGCAGCTTCGTCAGGCGCAAAAAATGGAGGCGATTGGACAGCTCGCCGCGGGCGTGGCGCACGACTTCAACAACCTGCTCTCGGTCATTCTCAGTTATGCCTCTTTCATCATCGACGGACTGCAGCCGGGCGATCCAGTGCGCGCCGACGTGGAGGAGGTCCGGAGGGCCGGACAGCGCGCGGCCGAGCTGACTCGCCAGCTCCTGACGTTCGGTCGCCAGCAAGTGCTCAAGCCCCGTCAGGTCAATCTGCACGAGATCGTCTTGGGGCTCGAGAAGATGTTGCGGCGTCTGCTCGGCGCAAACATCAACTTTACGGTTCTCGGAAGCGAGTCGCTTGGCCAGGTCTTCGTCGATCCGGGTCAGGCCGAGCAGATCCTGATGAACCTCGTCGTCAACGCGCGAGACGCCATGCCGGGGGGTGGCAGCATCACGATCGAGCTCGCGAACGCGACGCTCGACGCGGCGTACGCCGCGGAGCACCACGGTGTCACTCCCGGACGGTACGTGATGCTGGCGGTCAGCGACACGGGTCACGGAATGGACGCCGCCACACGCGCGCGCATCTTCGAGCCTTTTTTTACGACCAAGGAGAAAGGGATGGGAACCGGGCTCGGTCTCGCCACGGTCTACGGCATCGTGACCCAAAGCGGCGGCCACGTCTGGGTCTACAGCGAGCCCGGCTCCGGGACGGCCTTCAAGGTGTACCTGCCTCGGCGTGAAGGGACCGCGGACGCGGAGCCGCCCGAGTCGCCACGACCGACGATTCTCCGCGGCTCGGAGACGATCCTGCTGGTCGAGGACACCGAGCAAGTCCGGACCATCGAGCGGTCGACCCTGCGACGCGCAGGCTACAACGTGCTCGAGGCCGAGAACGGCGGAGAGGCGCTCCTCATTTGCGAGCAGTACGCGGGGCGGATTGACCTCTTGTTGACCGACGCCGTCCTGCCGCGCATGAGCGGTCGCGAGCTCGCCGAGCGGGTGTCGCGGGCGCGTCCCGCGATCCGCGTCCTCTTCACCTCGGGCTACACCGAAGACGCCATCGTTCACCACGGCATGCTGGACGCTGGCGTCGCGTTTCTTCCGAAGCCGATCACGCCCGACAAGCTGCTCATCAAGACGCGCGAGGTCCTCGACGCGGAGCGGCCCGGCGATTGGCTCGGCGTCGAGCTGCCCGGGAATCGGCGCTCCACGCGCCCGACCACGACGAAGGGCGAGCACATTCTCCTCGTCGACGACGAGGACTCGCTCGTGCACCTGACGGCGAGGATCCTCGAGCGACTGGGCTATCGCGTCTCGGGATTCTCCGACCCGATCGCGGCGCTCGAGGCTTTTCGGTCGAAGCCAGACGACTACCAGGGCGTCGTGACCGACGTCACGATGCCCCGGATGAGCGGCTTCGACCTCGTTCGAGCGGTTCGGCAAGCGCGCGCGCGTCTTCCGGTCGTCGTCATGTCCGGTTACTTTCGACCGGAGGACGTTCGGGAGGCAGAGAGCCTCGGCCTTCGAGCGACGTTGGTGAAGCCCAACGCGGTGGGCGAGCTCGGGCGGATCCTGCACGACGAGATCGCGCGCTGCGCGAGCGCCTCTCCGTAACTTGCCGCCTCGTCGGTTACGCCGGAAAAGGACGCGCGGCCCACCCCCGCGCGCCTCTCCGCTCACTTGCAAGCTCTGGCTCTTGCCAGCAGAAGCTCGCGCTCGCGGGCGTTCTTCGCCATGAAGGCCGCGCGTTCGAGCTCGATGCGGGCGTCCTCGGTGCGCCCCAGCTTGGCCAAGAGGTCGCCGCGAACGCTCGGCAGCAGATGGTAGCCGCGGAGCGCCCGCTCCTTGACGAGCTCGTCGACGAGCTCGAGCCCTGCGGCGGGGCCGAACGCCATCGACACCGCGACGGCGCGATTGAGCTCGACGACCGGCGACTGGGTCAGCTCGACCAGCGCGTCGTAGAGCGCGACGATGCGCTTCCAGTCGGTCTCTTCCGCGGCGCGGGCCCTCGAATGGCACGCGGCGATCGCGGCCTGCAGCGCGTAAGGTCCAAGCGGGCGCGCTAGCGCCTCGGCGCGCGCGAGAGCCGCGAGACCGCGTTGCACGAGGAGCCGGTCCCAGCGCGCGCGATCCTGGGCCAGAAGGAGAACGGGCTCGCCCGCCGGCCCCACGCGGGCCCTTTCGCGCGACGTGTGAAGCTCCATGAGCGCGACGAGCCCGTGCGTCTCGGACTCCTCGGGGACGAGCACCGAGAGGATCCGCCCGAGCCGAAGCGCATCCTGGCAGAGCTCCGGGCGCATCCATTCATCGCCGCGGGTGGCCGCGTAGCCCTCGTTGAAGACGAGGTACACGACCGCGAGCACCGACGCGATCCGCGCCGACAGCTCGGCTCCCCGCGGGACCTCGAAGGGAACGCGCGCCTCCGAGAGCGTTCGCTTCGCCCTGACGATGCGCTGCGCGATCGTTGCCTCCGTCACGAGAAAGGCCCGCGCGATTTCGTCCGTCGTCAGGCCGCCGAGGAGCCGCAACGTCAGGGCCACGCGGGCCTCCGTCGACAAGACGGGATGGCACGCGACGAACGCAAGCCGCAACACGTCGTCGCCGAGGTCGTCGTCGAGCGCGGCCTCGACCTCCGGCGGCGCCGTGGCCATCGACGTCTCGCGGCCTGCCTCTTCGTGCTTGCGCTCGCGCATCTTCGCTCGCCGAAGCTGATCGATGGCGCGATTCTTCGCCGTCGCCATGAGCCACGCGCCGGGGTTGTCCGGGATGCCGCTCGAGGGCCAGCGCTCGAGGGCAAGGACGAGCGCCTCCTGCGCGAGATCCTCGGCGGCGCCCACGTCACGAACCATGCGCGCGAGGCCGCCGATCAGCCGGACGGATTCGATGCGCCATATCGCTTCGATCGCGCTCCGCGTCGGGTTTTCCATCGCGGTCATGGGGCCGACCCGGTCACGCCCTGCGCTGACGCTCCACCTCGGCGAGCACGCGCTCTTCCTGCGCGCGCAGCTCGGGCGTCAGTTCTTTGCCGAAGTCGTCCGCCTCGAAGACCGGACGGATCTCGATGACCGACTCCTCGCCTGGCATGGGGTCTGGGCAGCGCCTCACCCACTCGATCGCTTCGTCCATCGAGCGGACCTGCCACAGCCAGAAGCCGGCGATGATCTCCTTGGTCTCGGCGAAGGGCCCGTCCACCACCGTCCTCTTGCCGCTCGCGAACTGGACCCGCTTGGCCTTCGCGCTGGGGTGCAGGCCCTCCATCGCGAGCAGGACCCCCGCCTTCACGAGCTCCTCGTTGTATCGGCCCATGTCGCCGAGCAGCTTCTCGCTGGGCATCACGCCCGCCTCGGAATTCTTGGTCGCCTTCACGATCACCATGACTCGCATCGTTTCTGTCTCCTTTGGGGCTTCGAGCGGGGGGGAAACGGCCGGCAAGGGCACCGGGTGGCCTCCCCTCTGATAGCGCGACGAACGAGGGGCGGCCCGATCGACACGCCGGTCGCTTTTTCTTTGCGGCAAGGGCCAGTCGCGCCGTTCGCGGCCGATCGATGCGATGCTCGGGCCCGTGGATCGCTTCGAGCTCGCGAATTTCAATCTGAACCTGCTCGTCGCGGGAGAGCGCACAGGAAGACGGGAAGTCGAGAGAAAATTTGGGCGCGCGGTTCGTCGGTTGCCGCACCCACTCGATGGACGCAGGACGGGCCGCGATTCAATCCACCCAAAAGACTTTTCTGGTCTTCCCGTCTTCCCGTCTTCCTGTGAATCTCTTCTCTCTCTCTCTCTCTCTCTCTCTCTCTCTCTCTCTCTCTCCCGTGCCAGGGCGGCTTCGAGCGGTGAAAGCGGCTTCGTGGGTCCCTGCGAGTTGGTCGTCGCGATGGGCACGAAGTGAGCGCAACGCCCTTCAGCCTCTGGCGCCGGCGAGGTGCTCCGCGAGCCGGTCGAGGCTCGTCTCCCAGCCGAGGCTCGTTCCGGCGCAAGCCTCGCGCGACGTGAAGCCTTCATGGCGAAGGGTGACGCGCGTCCCTCCATCGACGCGCTCGAGGAGGTAGGTGACCGTCGTCGGCGCGCCCGGCGCCTCGAGACGCTGCCACGTGTGGACGAGCTTCTCGGCGGGCTCGACCTCGACGAACTCGCCCTCGAGCACGTAACGGTGGCCCCCCTTGCCGTGACCGGAGGCGTGCCAGCGGCCCCCGACGCGGACGTCGCCGGCCCACTCGGTCGTGTCGAAGACGCCGGGCCGGAGCCACCAGTGCACGATCTCGTTCGACGCCAGCGCGGCGAAGACACGCTCGGGCGGTGCGGCGACCTCGACGGTTGCGACGACGCGGCCCTCGGCGAGATTGGCGACGGCGCGTGCGGTTCTCGTTTCTCCTGTGCTCATGTCTCCTCCGAGGTGGTGCGGCAATTCGAACGCGGCGAAGCTCTCGTCTTCGCAAAAATGATGCATCTCGACGACCCTCCCGGCAGCGAACCGGAGCACGTGAAGCGCGTGGAGATGGCCCCCGACGTAGAACGCGAGCGCCGGCTGGCCGTTGGCGCCCACCGGGACGAGCTGCAGCGAGGCGCGGGCGAGCGTCACGAACGGGCGCGCCGCGAGGAACGTGGCCGTCGCGGCTCGACCGCGCAGCCAGGTGGGAGAAGGGGGCATCGACGTCGTGATGTCTTCGCGGAGCAGCGCGACGAGCGCCTCCAGATCGAGCGCCTCCCAAGCACGAATGTATTTGCCTAGGAGCGCCTCGTCGACCTCGGAGGTCGCGTCGAGGGCGACCTGCTCGTCGGAGGCCCCGAACCGCTCCCGTAGGGCCATGCGCGCGCGGTGGAGGGCGCTGTCCACGGACGAGACGCTCGTCCCGAGCGCGGCCGCCGTCTCCTCGGCCGGCATCCCGAGCACGTCGCGCAAGAGGAGCACGCCGCGCTGCGGGGCCGACAGGCACTGAAGGGCCGCGACGAACGCGAGCGCCACGCTCTCCTTGAGCTCGTAGGCGCCGCCCGGATCGCGAGAGACTCCAGCCAGCCACGCGTCGGGGCACGGCTCGAGCCACGTCACCTCGGGGCTCGGCGTCAAGGGAGCCGCCGACGGGTCTTCCGCGGCTGGCGCGACGTCGCTCGGCAGCGGGCGCTGCTTTCGGCTCTTCAGCTCGTCGAGGCACGCGTTGGTCGCGATGCGATAGAGCCAGGACCGCGCGGCCGACGCGCTCGCAAGCGACTCCTTCGCACGCCACGCGCGGACGAGCGTCTCTTGAAGAACGTCGTCGCTGTCGTGCGACGAGCCGAGCATGCGGTAACAATGCAAGCGGAGCGCGCTCTCGTGGGGCGCGACGAGACGGAGGAACGCGGCGTCGGGTCCGGGCCTCATGGCAGCCGCGCTATCGCGGCCCGGCGGCCTGTGCGTCGGCCAGCGCGCGCCTCATGCTTTCTCTTCCGAGCACACGCCCGAGCCACGCGTCGACCTTCGGGAACGGCGCTGTCTCGAGGCCAACCGTCGCGGCGATCGAGAACATCGCGCCGAGGACGAAGTCGGCGATCGACAGGCGCCCCGCGACGTACTCCTTGTCTCTGAGCGATGCCTCGAGGACGCCGGTCAGCTTGGCGTATTCGACGCCGCCTTCCGCGACGATCTTCGGGTCGGCCTCCCCTTGGCCCGTCATCGGCTTGACGAGTCGCTGGAAGGCCACCTTGCCGATGGCGGGCCCGAGGTGCGCGAGCTGCCAGTCGCTCCAGCGGTGGACGTCGGCGCGCTCTCGCCGGGTCGCGGGAAGCAGAGCCGAGCCGGTCGCGAGGTAGGCGACGATGGCGTTACTCTCCCAGAGGACGAAGTCGCCGTCGACCAATATGGGAGCCTTCGCGTTCGGGTTGAGGGCGACGATCTCGGGCGTGCGCTGCTCGCCCTTGAAGAGGTCCACGGGGATGAACTCGGGCGTCAGCCGGAGCTCGTACACGATCGCGCGGACCTTGCGGCAGTTCGGCGACAGCGGGAAATCGTCAATCTTCATGGGCTCCTCGTCCTTGGGTCTTTGGGGCGCGGCGAAGCGCCCTTTTCCCTAAGACCGAGGACGACCGCGAAACCGTTCGCGGCGTACGCGGATTTTCGACGCGGGCTCGTCCGTTTCAGGCCGCGCTCACCGCGCGTGGACGAGCGCCGCGCTTGCCGGAGGGACCACGACCTTGACGGTGTTTCCCGACACCGTCAGCGCGTAAGGCGGCTTGGGCGTCCAAATGCCGGTCGCCGAAATGCCCGACCCGGCGACGGTGACCCCGCCCGTCGCGGCCAGCGACACGGGCGTCGGGCCCTGGAGATAGACCGCGCCGGCGGCGGCGACGGCGCCCCCGACGTCGACGGTGGCCGTCACGGCGCTCGCGGCGTCTTTGTTGTCGAGGATCACGTTCGTCGAGCCGTCGGCCTGCGCGATGGCGTAGGCCGTCAGGTTGGCGCCGCCGCTCACCGTCGTTCCGAGCACGTTCCCGTTGCCCGCGAGCGTGAAGAAAAGCATCCCGTAAAAGAGCGGCGCGGCCGCGGTCACCGCCCCGTTCGCCTCTTGAATGGGCGCGTAGAAGAACGGCAGCGTCGGCAGCGAAGCGTCGCTTCCGAGCTGGCCGCCGTGGAAGTTGACGCCGGTCGCTCCGTTCATCGCGTTCGTGAACATGAAGTCGAGGCTCCAGAGCGCCGCGACGAGCGCGTTGCTCACGCCGTCTTGGCCGTGGTGGGAGAACGTGTTCGATTCGTCGAAGCGGTAGCCGCCCGGAACGTGGCTGGCGGTCGTCGCCGTCTGAACGTCGTGCAAGCGGGTCACGAGGGCGGCATCCTGGCCCAGCAAGCTCGCGATCGTGGCGCCGGTGGTGCCCGCTTGGGCGCGGTAATAGTGCGCCGTCACCACGGAGAGCTTGCTGCCCTCGTCCTGAACGAACGGCGCGAGAAAGCCCGGTACTCCCGACCCGGCCGAGTCCGGCCCGATGATCGGGACGCCTGGCGCCGCAGCGAGGACCGCCGTCAAGAACGACTCCCACCGGGTCTTGATCGACGCCCAATTGTTGCCGGCGGCACCCAGGTTGATCTCGTTGCCAATCTCGATCCCGAAGAGGCTCGCTCCGAGCTTGGTCGTCGCGTATTTGGCTTCTTCGGCGGAGTTGGCGGGCGTGCCCGACTTGAAGTTCACGCCGTAAATAGTCTTCCAGCCGGTCGCGTTGAGGAAGTCGGCGAGCTGGTCGACGTCGGCCGTGCCGACCGTCGGGGGGAAGGGCGCCGCGCCTCCTCCCGGCATGGCGCCCGGCGCCCAGGTCTCGTGGTCGACGTCGTCGGCGCCGAGGCGGACGACGCTCGGCCCGAGGAGCCTGAAAAGGTTGATGAGCGCCGTGTTCTGCGCCGTGAGCGAGCCATTGGCCACGTGCGTCTTCTCGAAGCTCAGCCCCGCGAATCCCTGACCCACGTGGCCGGTCGTCGTCCCGCGGTTGACCGTGATCGTTCCAGCCGTCATCCCCCCGCTGACCGGAGGGATGCCCATGACGGGCATCGTCCAATCGATGGTGGTCGATGCGCCCCCGTCGCCGCCGAACGGCGAGCCGGTGGAGGCCCCGGAAGAAGCCCCCGAGCCCGCGTCCGGCGAGCTCCCCGAGGATCCGGACGCGCTTCCCGAGGACCCTCCCGAGGTGGCGCCCGAGGCCGCGCCCGACGAAGGCGTCGCATTGCCCGACGCGCCTACCGACGCGTCGTCCACCGATCCGCTCGAGCCTCCTCCCGAGCCCGACGCGCCCGACGAAGCGCCGGACGAACCCCCTCCGCCGGTCCCCGACGAGGCGCCGGAGCTGTCGCCGACAGCCCCTGGCTGCGGAGAGCTGCTCCCGCAATCGACCGTCAGCGCCGCGAGGAGCGCCGTCGCAGGGAGAAAGCAGGCGCCAAGGAAAGCATCGACCTTTGCCATGTGTGTTCCTCGTTTCGGGACCCGCATGCCGGCACGTCGGAACGTTGCAACGTGGCCGGGATCGGGGGTCGCGATTGGAATGCATCGTACCGGCAAGAGAGGCCTTTCGCTCGCCGGAAGCAGGCGCGCTGCGACGGATCCGGTCGAGCCCACCTCGCTCTTTCAGTTGGTGGTGGAGTTTTGCGTCGCATGCGCACTTCGGCGGCGATTCGTCCCCTGGCGCAGTGTGTGCCAGTCACGTCGGTCCGATCCGGCGACCGGCCCCTTCGCGTCCCGACGGCGACGCGTGTTCTCGCGGACTTTCGCTGAGCCGGCGGCGAGGGCCCGCTCGTTGCTATGGCGAGGCAGTGTGCCGTCCCTCGCCGTCGCCGGCACCCTCGCGCGCGGGTGGCTCCATCGACCGCGCGTTGCGCCCGGGCTCGCGCGGCACGGCGAGCTCGCCCGACGGCTCCTGCTCGTCGTCTCGATGCTCCCCGCGGCGTGGCATGCGAGCCTGCTCGTTCGCCTGTTCTGGGCGCAGGTCCCGTCCCCCATGGACCTCGAGTGGATGGAAGGCGGAGAGATGCACCACGGGTGGCGCTTCGCCCACGGCCAGCCCATCTACGGCTCTCCGGCCCAGGGGTTCGTGCCGTATCCGTACCCGCCCCTTCACTTCGTCGTGCTCGGGGCGGTCGGCCGCTTGGTCGGCTTCGGGTACGGCCCTGCGCGCCTCGTGTCCGTCGCCTTCTTCTTGCTGGGCGCGGTCGTGCTGGCGCGCGAGGTCGGGCGTCGCGCGGCGGGAGGGCTCGAGGGCCTCGCGTTCGGCACGCTGGCTTTTGCGGCCATCGGCGCGACCGTCCCCGTCGTCGCCGGTTGGTACGCGCTCGTCCGAAACGACTCGATGGCGATTGGGCTGCCCATCGCAGCCGCCGCCCTCGCGATCGAAAAAGAAGAGACGACGCGCCTTCGCGTCGTTGCCCTCGCCCTGACGCTCGTCGCCGTCGTTTACACCAAGCAGACCGGCGTCTTCTTTTGCGTGTGGATCCTTCTCTTCTCGATCGCGCGTAACCGGCGGGCGGGCCTTGCGGCCGCGGCGGTGTTCGTGGTGGTCGCCTCCGCCGCCCTCGTCGCGCTGCAGCTCGGAACGCACGGCTGGTTTGCGACGTACATGCTCTTGCAGCGGCACCACGCGTTCGTGAGCGACCGCGTTGCGCTCGGAGCCTGGGAGCTCTTGAAGAACGCGCCCTATCTCCTCGCGGTCCCCGTCGCGGCCGCATTTCTCGCGGGACGCCGCGCGCTCGGCGCGAGGAGCGCGCTCTGGGTAGGCATGTTCGTCGCTGCCTTTCCCGCCGCCCTCCTGCCCTACGCCAAAGCTGGCGGGTGCTCGAACAACCTCATGCCGATAGCGGTCTTGGGCGGCCCGACGGCCATGATGGTGGCGCTCGATTTGGCAGCCCTGGCCGCGGGTGCGCCTTGGCGAGGTGCCGGCGCGCGCGTCGCCGTCGCGGCGTTCGTGGCTTTGTTCCTCGTCGCGGGCCGGTATGACCCGGAGCTCTTCGGCCCCAAGGCCTCCGCGATTGCCGACGCGAGGCGCCTCAACGCCTGGGTCGGCGCGTTGCCCGGCGAGGTCCTCGCGCTCAGCCACCCGATGATGGCGATCCTCGACGGCAAGAGAGGCGAGCAGCTTCACTCGATGCCGATCCGCGACGCGTACGACGGCAAGGTCGCCGGCTTTCGAATGGCCGCATGGCTCCGGCGAAACCGCCCCGACTGGGTGATCGCGGAGCGCGACACGATGGCCATCGGTCTCTTCCCGGCCATCGTCGAGTACTACGAGCCCGCGGGCCTCGTTCCGTTCGACGTCCCGACGACGATCGCGACGCCCACCCGTTCGACGACGCTCTACCGGCGAAGGCCCGACCGTGAGCGGGCGCGCATCCTCTTCGACTTCGAGTCGACGTACGTCGGGTGGGAGCTCTCCGGCGACGCGTTCGCGGAGGGGCCCACCGTCGAGCAGCGCGCTTGCCAGCAGACCATTGTCGGGCTCGAAGGCCTGCGCCTCGCCAACTCGTTCACATGCGGGCGGTTCGACGCGGCCACGGGCCGCGCGCTCTCGCCGCCGCTTTCGATCGACCGCCGTCGCATGGGCCTTCTCGTAGGGGGAGGGAGCTCTCCCGACACCCGCGTCGAGCTGCTGGTCGATGGCGCGCCCGTCCTCCGCGCCTCGGGAAACCGGAGCGAAGAGCTGTCTCGTGTCGTGTGGGACGTCACGCCGTGGAGCGGCCGCCAGGCGCGTTTGCTCGTCGTGGACGAGGACGCGAGCGGGTGGGGTCACGTCCTCCTCGACGACGTCGAGCTCTTCGATTGAGCGAGACGGGGCGCGAGCGAGCGGGCCAGCGCGTCAAGCGAGCGGGGGATCACTCCGGCACCGGTCCGAACTTGCCGCGCTGGACGTCGCGGATCGCCTGCTCGATTTCTGCGGCGTGCTCATGACGAACGGGCCGTACTGAACGATGGGCTCGCCGAGCGGCTCGCCCGCGAGCACGATGACGTGAGTGTCGTCCTCTTCGGCCACGAGATTGACGCTCGCGCCATCGTTCGCGAAGAGCACGAGCTCCCCGGTCGTGGCCACATGGCCCCCAGCGCGGACGGCCCCCTTGGCGACGACCGCGAGCGCGTTGTAGCTCGGTGGCAGCACGACGCGAAAGCGCGAGCCCGCCTGCATCGCCGCGTCGAGCATCGTGATGGGCGTGAAGGTGTGGGCAGGCCCCCGGGCTCCTTCGTATTCGCCGGCGACGACGCGCGCGTGGCCCCCTCCCGGGAGCGGCACCGTCGGGATGTCACGGGCCGTGATGGGCTGGTACCCGGGCGGCGCGCCCTTGTCTTTTCCCGGCAAGTTCACCCAGAGCTGCATCATGTGCATTCGCCCGCCACGCCGGGTCAGCTCTTCGGCGTGGTACTCCTCGTGGAAGATGCCGGCGGCGGCCGTCATCCACTGGACGTCGCCCGGACCAATCACGCCGGCGTGTCCCGCGTTGTCACGGTGCGCGACGGCGCCCTCCCAGGCGAGTGTGACCGTCTCGAACCCGCGGTGAGGGTGCCAGCCGACGCCCCGCTTGCCGTGCGCGAGAGGCTCGAACTCCTTCGGCGGCCCGTAGTCCATGAGCACGAAGGGGCTCACACGCTCGGCGGGGAGCTTCGCGCTCGGGAAATAGGTCGACACGTGGAACCCGTTTCCTACCCAGTGAAAAGTGGTGCTGCGGTGAACGCCTTCGACGCTCCGCGCCGCGGGGAGGCCCTCGGCGAGCGGAGCGCGGTCAGCGGCGAGGCTCGTGCTGTTCATGCGGTTCAGGTTAACCACCGGCGAGCGAGGTGAAATCCCCCTTCGGACGATGGTCGTCATCACCTGGCGAGATGGCTCACCGCTCGTGCGGCGGAGTGGCCTTGATCGCGGCCGCGAACCGCCGGTGGACGTCAGGATCGACGGGGCGGTGTCTTGCCGTGGTGCTCGCCGGATAGGTCCCGAGGTAATTGTTGCCGCTCAGGTTTCTCGCGGGCCTTATCGGGCGACCCGAAAAGCCACCGCCGCAGTTTGGGCAGACGTTGCTCAAGACGTCTTCGACGCACGCTCGGCAAAAGGTGCACTCGAAGCTGCAGATCATGGCCTCGGTGGAGTCCGGGGGCAGGGCCTTCTGGCAATGCTCGCACGTGGGTCTGAGCTCAAGCACGCTTTGGGTCCTCGCTCTCCGTTCCGATTCGAACACCGGTCTGCCTCCGTTCTAGGCGGATGGCGCGGACCGAGCATGGACGATACCAAAGTAGGGCACGAGGAAGCCGGGGCCAGGATAGATTGCCCTCAGTTTTTCTTGATTCCAAGTCTCGACGACTTCGAGCGACCGCGTCCTCAGAAACGCGGACAAGGGCTCGGGCTGCGGAGGCATTCCGAACGTAAAGGGCTCGCCTCTGGAAGCCACGTGGCTCGTAAGAACCGTCGCGCCCTCGAAGCGCTCGGGATGCGCGATGGCCTCCGCATCGATGTAGTCGAAGGCGACGGCGGACCCTTCGGCCGTTCGGGCCACGAGCGACAGAACGGCGTCGATGGCCGCCGGGCGGAGGTACATGGTGACGCCTTCCCACAGGAAGAACGTGCGCTCTCGCGCGTCGAAGCCAGCCCTCTCGAGTGCAGTGTCCAAGGCCTGGGCACCGAAGTCGACCTGAACGTAGCGGACGTTCTCTGGCAGGCGCCCGAGCATCCGGCGCACGCGCCCCTGTTTCCAAGCGGACGTTTCGGGCCGATCGACCTCGAACACGCGTGCCCCGGCCAGCTCTCGTTCGAAGCGGTACGCGCGCGAATCGCCTCCCGCCCCGAGGACGACGATTTGGGACGCGCCCTCACGGAGGGCGGTGAGCGTTAGATGGTCGAGGACGCGCGTCCGGACCTGGTGCAAGAGAAACCCGCCGGGAACATGTCGCTCGACCGCGCGACGGGCGAACCCTCGGAGGACTGGGAGCAGGCCGAGCCTCCAGCCAAGTCGCGTCACGAAATGGTGAGCGAGATGGTCCGGGTTACGGAGCTGAGAGTCCCAAGCCAAGGCTCCGAGCGCCCGGCAGAACGCAGCGCCCTCGGCGGTCGCGCTTCGGCTACTCGACGAATTGATGTCCCCAGAAAGTCCGCCCTCGGCACACATGACTCTTGTGACCACGAGGCGGCGCGCAAAGTTCCTGCGAAGACGTGGGAGCACCGTCCGAACCTTTACACGCGCCGCCGCTTCCACCGGCCGCGCCGGAAGATCGCGGCGCTCACGACGGCCAGCGCGGAGTACGCCACGAGGACCGACACGAAGACGGCGCGCCATTCGAGCGACGTTCGCGCGACGAGCAGCAGCGCCAGCGGCACCTCGAACAGCCAGAAGACGCCGATGTTGATCATCGTCGGCGTGAAGGTGTCGCCCGCGCCGTTGAACGCCTGGGTGAGCACCATCCCGAAGGCGAAGAACGGAAAGCCGGCCGCGATCATGCGAAGCCCGTACACGGCGACGTGGGCCACCGCGGGGTCGCGCGTGAACGCCGAGACGATCGGGCCCGCGAAGGCCAGGAACACCGCCCCGGTCAGCCCGAGGAACACGACATTGTAGCGGGCTGCCGTCCACGCCGCTTGCCCGGCGCGCTCGGGCTTACCGGCGCCGAGCGACTGCCCGACGAGCGTCGCCGCAGCGTTCGCGAGCCCCCAGGCAGGCAGGAGGGCAAAGATGACCAGTCGAATCGCGATCGTATAGCCCGACATCGCGACACTGCCGAAGGCCGCCACGAGGCGGACGAGCGCGACCCAGTTCAGCGAGCCGACGAGCATCTGAAAGGTGCCATTGACCGAGAGGCGGAGCATGCGCGCCATCGTGCGTGGCTCGAAGACCAGGTGCCGGCGCCGGAGCGCGAGGTTGCCGCTTCCTTGCACGAGCTTCGTCGACGCGTAGAGGACGCCGACGCCGCGCCCGATGGTCGTCCCCACGGCGGCGCCCGTGAGCCCCCATTTCGGAAAGGGGCCCACGCCGAAGATGAGCAGCGGCCCGAGCATGATGTTGATGGCGTTGGCGAGCCAGAGCACGCGCATCGAGACCGACGGGTCGCCTGCGGCGCGAAACGACGAGTTGATGACGAAGAGCAAAAACGCCGTGGAGCTGCCGCCGAGCATTACGCGCACGAAGAGGGTGCCCGACTCGCGCACGTCGGGCGCCGCGCCCATCCATCGGAGGAGCTGGGGTGCGAAGACCGCGCCGCCCGTCGCCATCGTGCCGGAGAGGACGACGCTGAGCAGGATGGCCTGCATCGCGGCCCGCGCGGCGCTCTCCGGGTCGCGCTCGCCGATCCGCCGCGCGATCACCGCAGCCGCGGCGATGCCGAGCCCCATCGCGACCGTGTAGACGAGGACCATCATCGTCTCGGTGAGGCCTACGGTGGCCACGGCCGGCGCGCCCAGGCGGCCTACCCAGAAGACGTCGGCCACGGCGAACAGGCTCTCCATCACCATCTCGAGGACCATCGGCACTGCGAGAAGGAAGATCGCGGGGCCCAGCGGGCCGCTGGCGTAGTCGCGCCTCGCGCCGCGCATGGCGTCGAGCACCTCGCCCCACGTGCTTGCGAGGGTGCGCGGCGCGGGTGTCGCCGTGGGGCTCGAACGGGTGGTCATTCGGGGCGCGCGCCTCGCTGCGAGGCCGGCCTGGCTAGCCCGAGCCAAGGTCGGGAGCAAGCAGCTCGGAGCGCCCGGGTCGCCTTCGTCGCGGGCCCCGCCCGTGCGCGTCGTGACAGCCCCGGAGCGCCGCGGCCCTTTCTTTGATAGCTCTCTTCTTTGGAGGTCTCGACGATGAAGCGCATACTGGTCGGGCTCGATGGCTCTTTGCGGGCCGTCGGCGTCCTCGCCGCGGCGGCGGCTCTGGCTCGGTCGCATGGCGCCAAGCTCGTGCTTCTCCGGTCGGTGGGTTTGCCGGCGGACGTGCCGCAGGACTTCTGGAAAAAGACCGACGAGCCCCTCCTGGAGGTGCTGACGAGGCGCGCGAAGGAGTACCTCGACGAGTGCAGCGCGAGCGTGGCTCCCGAGCTGCTCGAATCGAGCGACGTCTCCGTCGGGGCGCCTTGGCAAGCCATTTGCGCTGTCGCTCGTCGCGTCGACGCCGACCTCATCGTCGTCGGGTCGCACGGTTACGGCGGGATCGATCGGCTGCTCGGCACGACGGCGGCGAAGGTCGTCAACCACGCGGACTGCTCGGTCCTCGTCGTGCGCGAGCCAACGCAACCGCACGCATCACCGAAGGGCTGATTCGCGCGCCCGTCGGCGGCCTGACGCGGATCAGGCCGCCGGCGCCGCGCCGAGCCGGCCGCGCCGCACGAGCGCTTGCTTGGCGATTTCGACCACCGCCAGGTAGGTGACCGTCGCCGCCGCGACGAACGCGAAGTAGCTCGGCGGCAGCGGAACGAACCCGAGCACGGCCGCGAACGGCGTCGCCGGCAAGGCCACGCCGAGGGCGACGACCGCCAGGACGCTCGCCGTGAGGGCTCTGCTCGGGCGGCTGCGCCACGGCCGCTGAAACGTGCGGATGACGAAGAGAACGAGCGTTTGCGTGCAAAGCGACTCGACGAACCAGCCCGTATGGAAGAGCGCGGGGCTGGCGTGAAAGACCCGGAGGAGCACGAAGAACGTCACGAAGTCGAAGAGCGAGCTGATCGGACCGACGAAGAGCATGAACCGCCGGACGAGGGCGATGTCGGCGCGGTGCGGCTCGCCGAGCCAGCTCGCATCGACGTCGTCGGTCGGGATCGTGATCTGCGACATGTCATAGAGGAGGTTGTTGAGCAGGATCTGGGTGGGCAACATCGGCAAGAAAGGGAGAAGGAGCGAGGCCGCCGCCATGCTCACCATGTTGCCGAAGTTCGAGCTCGTACCCATCAGCAAGTATTTCATGACGTTCCCGAAGGCGCGCCTGCCGGCCAGAATGCCTCCGTGCAAGACGTCGAGGCCGCGCTCGGTGAGGAGAATGTCGGCGGCCTCACGGGCGATGTCGACCGCGCCCGGCACAGCGATGCCGACGTCGGCGGCGTGGAGCGACGGCGCGTCGTTGATGCCGTCGCCCATGAAGCCGACCACGTGGCCGCGGCTTTTGAGCGCGAGCAAAATCCGCGTTTTTTGCGCCGGCGAAACGCGCGCGAAGACGGCGGTGCGCTCGGCCAGGTGCGCGAGCGCGCCGTCCGTCATCCGCTCGATGTCCGGCCCGAGCACGGCGGTGCCCGCGTCGATGCCCACGGTCGCGCAGACGTGACGCGCGACCGCTGCGTCGTCGCCCGTCAGGACCTTCACGATCACCCCGTCGCGTCCGAGCGACGCCACGGCCTCGGCGGCCTCGGGCAACGCAGGATCGGAGAACGTCAAAAAGCCCGCGAGGACGAGATCGTGCTCGTCGGCGACCTTCCAGGCGCTCTGCGCCGGCACCCGCCGGTAGGCTACCGCGAGCGCGCGCGCTCCGCGCTCGCCGGCTCGCCCGATCCATTCGCGCCACCGCTGGCGCGCCTCGTCGTCGGCCGCGCGCGTGGCGCTGCCCACTTGGTACTCGCTCGTGACGGCGGAGACGCCGTCGGGCGCCCCCTTCGTGACGAACAGCCGCTCGTCGCCGCGCTGGACGACGACCGAGAGGCGGCGCCGCTCGAAGTCGAACGGCACCTCGTCGAGCTTCGTCCAGCCTTCTTCGGACGGGCCGGGGGCCGCGAGCACGGCCGCGTCGAGGGGGCTCTTGATGCCGGTCTGGAAGCGGCTGTTCAGACGCGCGAGGCGGAGGGGCTCGGGGCTCTCGGCGCCATCGGGGCCGAAGGACCCCTCGACGCGCACCTCGCCGAGGGTCAGCGTCCCGGTCTTGTCGCTGCAGAGAATGTCCATGCTGCCGAGGTTCTGGATCGCCGACAGGTGCTTGACGATGACGTGCTCGCGCGCCATCCGCGAGGCGCCCTGGGCGAGGGTGACCGTCGTGATCATGGGCAAGAACTCGGGCGTCAGGCCCACCGCAAGCGCGACGGCAAAGAGCAGCGACTCGAACGCCGGGCGGTGCATCGCGAGGCTCACCGCGAGGAGCACGAGGACGAGCACCATCACCGTCCGCGTGATGAGCAGGCCGAAATGGCGCAGCCCTCGCTCGAACTCGGTCTCCGGCGGGCGGTCGGAGAGGCGCGCGACGATATCGCCGAACTGCGTCGCCGCCCCGGTGGCGGTGACCCGCGCGGTCGCCGTGCCGCTCACGATCGACGTCCCGAGCCATACCGCGCCGCGCGGGTCGTCGTCCCCGGCCGTCTTCTCTTTCTCGACGTGGAGCGATTCGCCCGTCAGCGCCGCTTCTTGCACGTGCAAGTCGGACGACGAGACGATGCGCCCGTCGGCCGGGACCAGGTCCCCCGCCGAGAGCCGGATGAGATCGCCGGGGACCACGTCACCGCGCCGCACCTCCCGCCACTCGCCGTCGCGCATCACCGTCGCCGCCGGCGCGACGCGCTCCCGCAGCTTCTCGGCGGCGCGCTGCGACCGCCACGTTTGGGCGAGGTTGATGGCGACGCTGAAGAGGACCATCGCCGCGATGAGCGCCGCGTCGACCCTGTCGCCGAGGAGCGCGGAGAGGCCGCTCGCGACGAGCAGAACGAGCGCGAGCGGGTTGCCGAGGAGCGGGGCGATCTGCGCGAGCGGCGAGCGGCGCTTGCGCGGAGGCTCGTTCCGGCCGAACCGGGCGAGGCGCTCCTCGGCCTCCGGCGTCGTGAGGCCGGTGATGACGGCGGTGTCGGCGGGCATCGCTGGGGTCACGAGCATCGCATGGGGCGCTGCGACGGGCGTGGACACGCCGACAAGCGCCGGCACGCTCGAATCAGCCTCCCCCTCCTGCGCCGAAAAGCGCCCCGACGCCCCAGCCCACGCAGGCGCTCGCGATTCCGATGGCCACCATCTCGAGCCCGGCCTGCCAGGGGCGACCGATCGTGTACCGGGCTTTGTACGCGCCGACCGCGAAGAGCGCGGCCGCTGCCACGACGACGGAGCCCCATTCGCCCCCGCGGAGGCTCAGGAAGACGAACGGCACCACCGGCACGAGCGAGCCGACCAGCGCGGCGATGCCGACCACCGCCGAAGCCTGAAACGCCTGGCGGCGATTCATAGGCGCTAGGCCGTGCTCTTCGGCCATCATCACGGCTACCCAGACGTCCGGGTCGGCCGTGATGGTGGCGACGATGCGGTCGAGGAGCTCGCCCCGAAAGCCCTTGCGCTCATAGAGCTCGCGCACCTCGGCGCGCTCGAGCGCCGGGACCTCCCGCACGTGCCGGTACTCGCGCTCCCGCTCGCTCCGGTAGACGTCCGCCTGCGCGAGCGTCGACGTGTAGGCGACGGCCGCCATCGAGATCGACTCGGCAAAAGCCGTGGCGACGCCGGCTGCGAGGACGACGCGCGCGCTTGCGCTCGCCGCTGCCACGCCGAGCAGCACCCCGAGGACGTTCACGATTCCGTCCTGCGCGCCCAGAATGACGTTCGAGACGGAGGCGCCCCGGCGGTGCGGATCGACCCGCAGGTGATGCTCCGTTTGCCACCCCGGCACGCCGTCGTCGGCGAATTCGTCGCGCGGGCCCTCGTCGGTCTCGGCCATGCCCCTTCTGTCTCACGAACCGCGGAGCTCCGGGGCTCCGATTTCTTCCGCAGCGGCGGCGGCGTGCGCGCACAGCACCGCGACGGCGCAGGACGCGAGGCGGGCGCGGACCGAATCCGCTCGGCTCGTCAGCACGATCGGCACGCGGGCGCCCACCACGACGCCGGCGAGCTCCGCGCCGCCGAGGTACTCGAGCTGCTTCGCGAGCATGTTGCCCGATTCGAGGTCGGGGACGATGAGAATGTCCGCGACGCCCGCGACCGCCGAGCGCAGGCCTTTGATCTTGGCCGCCTCGGCGCTCACCGCCGTGTCGAAGGCGAGCGGTCCGTCGAGCACGGCGCCGGTTATTTGGCCCCGCTCGGCCATCTTGCACAGGGCGGCCGCGTCGATCGTCGAGACAATCTTGGGGGTGACCGTCTCGAGGGCGGATAGGATTGCGACGTTGGGCCGGTCGATGCCGAGCGCGTGAGCGAGGTCGATCGCGTTCTGGACGATGTCCACTTTCTCTTCGAGCGTCGGATAGATGGCGATTCCGGCGTCGCTGATGAGCAGCGGCCGCGGATAGGCCGGGGCATCGAGCACGAAGACGTGGCTCACCCGGCGAGCCATTTTCAGGCCGACCTCGTGCTGGAGGACCGCGCGCATGAGCGAATCGGTGTGGAGGCTGCCCTTCATCAGCGCACGCGCCCTACCGGAGCGGCAAAGGGCGACGCTCTGCCGGGCGGCGTCGTCGTCATCGCCGGCGTGGATCATCGTCGTCCCGGCGAGGTCGATGCCGAGCGCCGCGGCGAGAGCGCGGATCTTGCGCTCGGATCCGACCAAGAGGGGCTCGATGAGGCCTTCGTTGGCAGCGGCGATGGCGCCCACGAGCGCGACCTCCGTCGTCG
Source organism: uncultured delta proteobacterium (assembly GCA_963787925.1). Lineage (GTDB taxonomy): Bacteria > Myxococcota_A > Polyangia > Polyangiales > Polyangiaceae > Palsa-1150. The sequence continues at coordinate 3,912,712 of CAWBEN010000003.1, read as the reverse complement.
GAGCGACGACGGCGACGGGGAGGCGCGCGAGCACGCGGCAGCGATCAATCAGGTGGTCGAAGACGTGATGCTTCGTCGATGCGGTCATCGAATGGGCCGCGGGGCGCGTCGCCGTGGGGCGGCTCACGGCCGTATCGAGACCTTCATCACGCCGTCGCGCTGATGTGAGAAGAGGTCGTACGCTTCGACGATCTGGTCGAGTCGGAACGAGTGGGTCAAGAGCTCGCGGAACGGAAACCGACGCGCGCGGGCGACGCTCATGAGGCGCCGCATGCGTTCCTTGCCGCCCGGGCACAGGGTGGTCAGGACGGACTGATTGGCCAGCCCGGCGCCGATGGCGTCGCCCGGCATCGTCAGATGGCCCGAGTACACTCCGACGCTCGAGAGTGTCCCCCCCGGACGAAGGCTGCGGAGCGCATTCTCGAAGGTGACCTGCTGTCCGAGGGCCTCGATCGCGACATCGACGCCCCCGCCGGTCAGCTTCTTGATCTCCGCGACCACGTCCTGCTGGGCGGGGTCGAAGACGACGTCGGCTCCCATGCGCTTGGCCATCTCGAGTCGCACTGGGAGGCTGTCGACGCCGATGACGAGCGACGCGCCCGAGAGGCGTGCCCCTGCGGTGGCGCAGAGGCCGATCGGGCCTTGCGCGAAGACCGCCACGGCGTCCCCGATGCGCACGCGGCCGCGCTCGGCGGCGGCGAATCCCGTCGACATGATGTCGCAGCACAGAAGCACGTCCTCGTCGTCGAGCCCGTCGGGGATCTTCGCCAGGTTGGCTTGCGCGTCGGGAACGAGCACGTACTCGGCTTGGCAGCCGTCGATGGTGTTTCCGAACCGCCACCCGCCGACGGCCTCGAAGTCGTTGCCGCCGTGGCTGCACTGCGCTCCGTCGCCCGACAGGCAAGCTCGACACTGGCCGCACGGCGTGATGGCGCCCACGATGACGCGGTCCCCTTTCGCAAATCCCCTCACGCTCGCGCCAAATGCCTCGACGCGCCCGACCGGCTCGTGGCCGACGACGAGGCCGGGCCTCACCGGGTATTCCCCCTTGAGAATGTGGACATCCGTTCCGCACAGGGTCGTCAGAGTGACTTTGACGAGCGCTTCACCTGGCCCCGGCTCCGGCCGCGGGACCTCGCGGAGGTCTATCTTGCCTTTGGCGAGGAACACCGCGGCGCGCATCGTGGCCATGGGAGGCACCCGTCAGCATGCGATGTGCCAGGGCACGTTCGCCGCGGGGAGAGCGGCCCCGCCTCCTCGACGCGGCGAGCGGCGCGGCGGGCCGCTGCGTCCTCGGCCGCTCGCTTTCGCCACGGCTGGGGCGCGCCCTCTCGGCGGCCAGACGGCGACGCGCTTGCCCCTTTTGGTAGTGTTACCGGATGCGTTTCTTAGAGGGGGTCTCTTTGACCTTGTCGCTCGTCTGTGCGGGTGCGAGCGGTTCCTGCTCGAGTGGCCATAGCTGTACGGGAATCGGCGCGATCTGCGACCAGACACGCATCACGGTAAAAGCGCTAAACAACGCATGGACCGCGGGTATGTACTCCCTAGGATTGAGCATCGATGGCGCCGCCGTGCAGTGCACCCTTGCGATCCCCGATTCGCCTCCCGTGACCAGCATTCAAGGAATCTGCTCGGAAGCGAATACGACCTTGACGCTGGAGCAGCTCTGCCCCCAACCGGCGCCCGTTTGCGACAACACGGCATGCAAGGGAAGCGCATCGAGCGCCAACTGCCTGCCTGGCCAGTTTCAGATCCAGGTAGTCGTCGCGTCTCAGTTCCTACCCGACGCCCAGCCTCATGTCGCCGCGCAGGTCGTTCTCGAATCTATCCGTCGATGGCCGGCCCTTGACGAACCAGACGCTCGCGCCGAAGGCGGTCACCACGGAGCCCAATGGGCCCGGTTGCGGAGCCTGCACGAACGCGTCCGCCCTCGTCGCGATCGCCGGCGGGTGATTTTGCAGCTCCAAGGCAGCGCCGGCCTCGTCGTGTCGTTGGCGGGGTCCGGACAAACGCCGAGCGCTCTGGCCTTCTCGAGCGAGACGACGTAGAGCGCTGCGTGCTTCGAGAACGTGGCGACGACCGCGCCGCGCGGTCGGAAGGGAATGATGTTCGTCATGGGTGCCTCCTGGGCAGTCTCTCCAGACTGCGGCGCCCCGCTCGCCGAACCATCGACGCGGTTGGGTAGGACTGCGCGCCGGCTCAGTCGCGCACAGTGTGCGCCCCCCCCCCACTCGTCAAAGCACTGCTCTTGGGCGCAGCCCCTTCCAATCGCGCGACGCGTTCGCTCAATCGGAGCGACCATCGTCACTGGCTGCGACCTTGCGCGGAAGGAGACCTTCGATGCAAAAGCGGTCTGGCCAGCTCGTCTTCTCTCCTACCGACATCTGCCGGTTCTACGAGAGCCCCTTCGCTTCGTGGATGGACCGGTCGAGGCTGGAGCGGCCAGGGACGGAAGCGCCCCAAGGCGATCCGCCGCAGCAGAAGCTCCTCGCGGCGATGGGGATGAAGCACGAGAGACACCACGTGGCGACGGTCCGCGCCAAGGGCAGGAGCGTTTGGGAGCCGCCGAGCGGGCTCGAGTCCTTCGATGAGAAGCACGAGGCGACGCTCGGCGCGATGAGCGCGGGCCACCAGGTGATTTACCAAGGGGCTCTCCGCCGCGGCGCGTTCGAGGGGTACGCGGACTTCCTCTACCGCGTCGAGACGCCCTCACGTCTTGGCGGATGGAGCTACGAGGTCGCCGACACGAAGCTTGCCCGACTCCCGAATCCCTACTTTTTGCTCCAGCTTTGCGCGTACGCGAAGATGCTCGAGCACCTGCAAGGCCTACGGCCCGAGAGAGTGTTCATCGTCGATGGGGCGTCCAACGAGATTTCCTTTCGCACGGACGACTACTTCTACTATTTCACGGCTCTCGAGCGGCGTTTCCTCGAAGGGCAGCGCGCCTTCGACCCGAACGCGCGGCCGGTTCCCGAGGCGCGCGCCGACCACGGCCGCTGGCAGGGGAGGGCGGACGCGATACTCGATGAGATGGACCATCCTTGCCGCGTGGCCGGCATCACGGTCCACCAAATCAATCGACTGCGCGAGGGCGGCGTGACCACGTTGACCGATCTCGCGTCGACGACCATCGAGCGAATCCCGAAGCTCGAGCCGGCCACCTTTGGCCGATTGCGAGCCCAGGCCCGGCTGCAGCTCGGCTCGCGGAACAGGCCGCGGCCGCTCTACGAGCTCGTCGTACCCGATGCCGACGTGGCCCGCTACGGTTTTGCGCTGCTGCCGCCGCTCTCGGCCATGGACGTGTACTTCGATATGGAGGGCTACCCCTTCGCCGAAGGGGGCCTCGAATACCTCTTTGGCGCGACGGTCGTCGAGAAAGGCGCCCTTTCGTTCAAGGACTTCTGGGGGCACGACCGCGCGGGAGAAAAGAGAGCGTTCGAGGGGTTCGTCGATTGGGCTTACGACCGCTACCTCGCGGACCCGAGCATGCACATCTACCATTACGCGAGCTACGAGGTGGCTGCCCTCCGCCGCCTGATGGGCGGGCACGGTACGCGCGAAGAGGCGATCGACACGCTTCTGCGGGCGGAGGTGTTCGTCGACCTTTACCGAATCGTGATGCAGGCGGTTCGGATTGGCGAGCCCCGTTACTCGCTCAAGAACGTCGAGCGTCTCTACCGTCCCGCGCGCGCGAGCGACGTGGCTACGGCCGCGCAATCGGTCGTCGAATACGCGCGCTGGCTCGAGGAGCGCGACGGCGACGGCTGGGAGACGTCGGCGATACTCGCGGGCATCCGCGAGTACAACCGGGACGACTGCGAGTCGACGTGGCGCCTTCACGGCTGGCTCCGCGAGCGCCAGGTCGAGGCGGGAATCGCGTACGTGCCGCCGCCGCGGAAAGAGAAGAGAGCCGACGAGGAGCCCGACCCGGCTCGGACGGCCGCCGACGCGCTCGCAGAGCGCCTGCTCGGCGCGATCCCGCACGATCGGTCGGTGGAGCCCGAGCGGTGGCGGCTCCAGGAGCTGCTCGCCCACCTCGTCGGGTTCCACCTGCGCGAGGCGAAACCCGTCTGGTGGGCCCTCTTCGATCGCGAGGAGAAGACGCACGGGGAGCTCGTCGAGGACGCCGACTGCCTGGGAGCGCTCGAACGGACCTCGACGCCCAAGATCCCGTTCAAGCAATCCTTTCTTTACGAGTACCGATTCAATCCGAATCAGGACACGAAGCTCTCCGAGGGGAGCGAGTGCTACATCGCCCCTCGGACCGAAGAGCGCGTCCAAACGACCATCGTGCGCCTCGACGCCGAGGCAGGCCTGTTGCAAGTCAAGCTCGGAAAGAAGACGCCCGAGCCGCCGCATCTCCTCTCGCTCCTTCCGCGCGAGCACGTTGACGCGAGGTCGATCGCGTCGTCGATTGCGGCCGTCGCTCGGCTCTGGGAGAACACCGGCGAGCTTCCCCTGCGCTCGACACCCTCTTGAGGAGGGCGCCACCGCGCGTGGCGGGCGTGACGTCGGGCGATGCGCTGCTCGTCGGGGCTCCGACGGACTCGTCGGTGACGGCGGTCATCGCCGGCTTGCGCGACAGCGCGATGGCCGTGCAAGGGCCCCCCGGCGCGGGCAAGACGCGAATGGCGGCGGCCGCGATCGTCGAGCTGGTCTCGCGCGGCTGCCGCATCGGAATTTCGTCGAACAGTCACAAGGCGATCCAGAGGCTCATCGAGGAGGTGCAACAGAAAGCGTCCGGCGCCACGCTCCGAATCGCGAAGATCAATCGTGACAAGAAGGACGAGCTCATTTCCAAGGGGCTCGTGCGTGGAGCCGAGAGCATCAAGGACATCGACTTCGACGCGCCGGACGCTCCCCAGATCGTTGGCGGCACGGCGTGGGCGTTCGCCGATCCGAGCGCCCTCGCGCGGTTCGAGCACCTGTTCGTCGACGAGGCCGGTCAGGTGTCACTCGCCAATCTGGTCGGCATGGCCCCCTCGGCGCGGAACCTGGTCCTGATGGGCGATCAAATGCAGCTCGGTCAGCCCATCCAGGGCTCGCACCCAGGCGAGAGCGGAAAGTCGGCGCTCGAGTACCTCCTGCAGGATCACCGGACCATCCCTTCGTCGCTCGGCATCTTCCTCGAGACGACCTGGAGGCTTCACCCGGACCTTTGCCGCTTCGTCTCGGGCGCCGTCTACGACGACAAGCTCCGGTCCGAAGAGAGGGCAGCCACTCGAATCGTGACGAGAAGGTCGGGGGCCCCAGGGCTCATCGGCAAGGAGGCGGGAATCGTGTTCGTACCCGTCACGCACGAGGGCAACGGGCAGGCGAGCAACGAGGAGGTAGAGACGATCACGGCGATCGTTCGCGAGCTGCTCGGGCGGCAGCTCACCGGACGAACGGGCGAGCGCGCGAAACGCCCGGGTGCGCTCGACGAGAGCGATCTGCTCGTCATGGCGCCCTACAACATGCAGGTCCGCGCGCTGCGAGCCGCCTTGCCAGGAATCCGTGTCGGGTCGGTCGACAAGTTCCAGGGGCAGGAGGCGCCCGTCGTCATCGTGTCGATGTGCGCGAGCTCGGGGGACGGCTCGCCCCGCGGGATCGATTTTCTGTTCAGTCCGAACCGACTCAACGTGGCGCTGTCGCGCGCGCAGAGCCTGGCCATCGTCGTCGGATGCCCGGGCCTCGCGCAGACGCGCGTGAGGACGGTGCCCCAGTTGAAGCTCGTGAATCTGTTCTGCCGCATCGTGGAGGAGGGGGCCTAGCACTACTTCGCCCGAGCTTTCATGGTCGGGCGAGGAGCCGCATCAGCCCTCGACAGCCTGTGCAGAGCAAGGCCGCAACGAGACGACGGATCACGAGCCTGCGTATGGCGGGCAGCGTGGGCCGGTGCGTCGTGTCGTTACGCCGCGTCTTTGTTTTCGGCGAGCCGTAGCGTCTGAGAAAGGCGAAGGCTGACCAAGGTCAGCAGAGCGTGATGGTGGAGCCCCCACCAGGAGCGGCCCTCCAAGTGGTCGAGGCCGAGCTCCTCGTTCATCTGCTGGTGTCCTTGTTCGCATGCCCATCGAGCTTTGATTGCGGCGACTTCTTGCGTGATGCGGATGCCGGAAGATTCGCCAGGTAGTATTCTCGATCGCCGTTACTGAGTCGCTCGCACACGAGCCATGCAGGTGAGGTGTGATCTTCCCCCGCCACGGTATCGTTTCTGTGGACATCCCGACTGGCGCGAGTATGCGCTTTCCCTCATCCCCTTAAGCCGGGACCTCAGCTCGTTCGCGAAGCGGAGGCGCGAAGATCGACGGCGTGCGTACGATTCTTGGTACGGCGGGTGCCGGCGGCGGTCACTGCCCGGCGCCGTGGTACACGGCGTCGCCAATGGCCCACACATCGCAAGGTCCGTCCGCCCACACGCCAAAGAGGTCCTGGTTCGTCGGGACGGCAACGGCCGACCACGCACCTCCGTCGAAGTGCAGCAAGGCCCCCTGCGCGCCAACGGCCCACACGTCGCTTCGAGACGTGCCGCTCAACGCTCGCAGCGCCGATAGGGTCGGAGTCGCCACGTGACTCCACGTGCTACCGTCGAAGTGAACCGTCTGGCCGTTCGCGCCCGCGACCCATAAATCGTCGGTCGCGCTGGCCCAGATGGCGTCGAAGCACGCGTAGCTTGGGCAGGCACTGGCATCGTACCCCAGCAGGCCCAAATCGAAGGAGACGTCTGGCTTCTGCGGCGATCGGTGCACGAGGATCGTGTTGTCCACGAGCCAAAAGTCACCCGGCGCCCCGCCCGCCAACGGCCCTGCATGCGTCGAATCGACCTTGATCCAGCTCGTTCCGTCCCAGTAGCCGAGGTAAGGGCTGTTGTTGTCCGTGCCCCAGACTTCTCGCGGTCCGTACGACCAAAAGGTTTTTGCCCAGCGATAGTCCTTGGTCGAGTAGGGCGACCACCGGCAGCCATCCCAATGGACGACCGCTCCCTCGTCACCCCATGAGCAGCCGCCGATCAACACGTCGTTCGGCCCGCCAACCCAGATCGCCGAAGGTGCTCCCGGGGTGCCGGATTGCGGGCAGGCGTCGACCGGCGCCCACGTCTTGCCATCCCCGCGCATCAACGTCGCTTGCTGAGGAGTCGCGACCGGAGTTTGCCAAGGGAGCGGGCTTGCGTGGATGAGCCAGATGTCGCCCGGGCCGCTGCCTCGAATGACGGTGCCCGCGGGCGACCCCGGCACTTGCGACCAAACCATCGAACTGCAGGTCGCCGGCGGGGCCGCGTCCAGCGCCGAAAGCGCGGCCGCGCCGCAGATACCCGCTTCGTTCCCGCCGACGTCAGCTTCGCCCGCGCCTCCGTCGGGGACCGTGGCGTCGCTCCCCGCGCGGTCGACGGTATCTCCGTCGAAGGCAGTGGTGGCGTCGGCGACCGCGGACGGCTCCTGCGTCGCGTCCGCCGGGGGGCTCGTGCTCTCCGCTGCATCGGCCAGCGAGCCGTCGGCGGTGCCCGTGGAGGCTGCGCGCCTGCTCGCACCCGAGCAGCTGGCGATCAACCCGACCGCGAGCCAACCGAGCCCCGATGCAAAGGATCGATTGGGGCCCTTCATGATGCGAAAGGCTAGCACTAGGGGGAGGCACTCTCGCCGCTCGGCGTCACCGTCGTCTGCACCCTGTTGCCATCCGCGTCGTACTGGTGGGCCACCACGGCTCCCCCAGTCATATTCGCACTGGTAAGCCGGTTCTCGAAGTCCCAAGCATACGCCGCCTCGCCCGACTTGGACGTCACGTTGCCATTGGCATCGTAAGCATAGCTCGTCTCGGTCTCGTTTCGTGAGCCGGTCACGCGTGTCGTACGTGTAGTTCACGGTCGCCGCTCCAGCGCCCGTCGTCGTCTGCGTCCGCCGATTGCCCACGGGGTCGTAAGCAAACGTCTTCGCGTAGCCGAGCGCCCCGGTCACCGTCTCGCCGGTCAGCCGGTCGATCCCGTCGTAGGCATACGCTCTCAAAGTCCCGTCACCCGAGCGTGTACGCCACGGACAGCACCGGAGTGGCCGACATGCCCTGCACCGTGCTGAGACTCGTCAAACGGTTTCGCGCGTCGTACACGTATCGCGTCACGCGCCCATTCTCGTCCGTCGACGTCGACCGTTTGCCCGACGCCGTGTACGTCGTCGACCGCGTACCCGTCGGCGCCCCGGACCCCCTCTTGGTCACGGTCAAGACATGGCCCAGGCCATCGTACGTCGTGTGCGTCGTGACCGGCCCGCCCGAGCCGTCGACGTTCGTGTGCGTGAACGACTCGTCGGCCTTGTTGCCATTCGCGTCGTACTGGTACGACGTGACCTGCCCTTGCGCATCGACGCGCTCGAGCACGTGCCCCGCCCCGTCGTACTCGTACTGCGTCACGCTGTTGAGCGGGTCGACTTCACTCAGTCGATTTCCCTCGGCGTCGTACGTGTAACGCGTCAGGTTGCCGAGCGCGTCGGTCGTGCTCACCACGTTGGCGCTCGCGTCGTACACCCAGCTGGGGGGGGACTTCAACTGGAACGCCGAGTCCCTTCCTAGACGCCGGCGTTACTTCGTTCGATCGCGGCTAGCGCCCCCTTCGCGAGCTTCACGACTTCGCTTTCGAGCCCCGGCGTCAGCGCCTTGGCTGTCCCTCCGAGCCCTACGACGAACCGCGCGAGCCTCTGCACCGCCGTGGTCTCGACAGCGACCCGAATCCCACCGGGGACGTCCTCGCACGCCATCCCCTCCATCAGGTTCCGCGCAACCCACCGAGCCTCTGGCTCGCTCACGAAGAAAGCGTGGCGCGTCGGCTCCCCGCCTTGATGAAACCCGTCCAGGCTGGCGCGCACGTGCGCGTCGAACGCGCTCTCGTCGGCGGCGCGAAACGGCTCCCCTGCGTCGAGCTTCGCTTCCGAAACGCTTTCCACCCGGAACCACTTGAGAGAGCCGCTCTTGTGGCAAGTCGCCAAGAAACGAGCGGGCGGCGCAGGAAAAACGCGATGCACCGAGGCATGCCGGCTCGTCTCCGTCCCGCGGTTCGCGGTAAAATAGCGAAAGCGCAGCGCCACCCTTGCCCTGGCCGCGTCCTCGATCGCAGGCAGGTGCACCTCCTCGCGCGAGCTCGTATCGGGCGCGACCACCGCCGCCGTCGCTTCCCGAGCCGGGATGTACTTGATGATCGTCTCGATGAGCTGATCGCGCCCCTTGCTCTTCGGAAGCCGCGAGAGCTGGCGAAAGAGCTCGGTGATCTGCTCTCCGGTGAAGAGCACTCCGCCCGGGTACCAGCTCTTGGGCACGCTCCAGTACACGTGCGGATGGTCCTTCTCGCTCTCCAGCGGGACGCCGCTCCCGCGGAGATCCTCGAGCTGCTTGCGGAGGGCAGCCGGCTGCACCCCGACGTGACGGGCGAGGTCGGCCTGCTTCCAGGTCGGATCGTTCGAGAAACGCCTTGAGGATGGCGGCGAGGGTCTCGGTGCTGCTGCGCTGGCCCACGGCGACACAGTAACGCTTTCCCGTGTGTTTGCGCCCACTCGCGCGTCAAAGCGTGAACGGCTGCGCAGCGGTGTCCAACGCCTCGACCCTTTCGGCGAATTCGGCCGCACACCTTGAGAGGCAGGGAAGGAGCCCGCCCCCGTGAACAACGTCATCTCTCTCCCGAGCCGCGCGCTCAAGATCTCGCTCACCATTTCCAATCCGGAGGTCCTCCACGAGCTCGAGAAGCGCGACGACGGTGCGGCTCGCGACGCGTTCGCGACGCAGGCGCTTCGACTCGGCGTTCTCGCCCTGCGGCAGGCGAGCGGGGCGCTCGACGCGGACATGATCCGTCGCGAGGGCGAGCAGCTCCTCTCGTCCGTCGGCGCCGTGCTGCAGGAGCGAACCTCGGAGCTTTCGGGTGCGCTCGCGAAGACGATGCTCCAGTACCTCGACCCCTCCTCCGGAGCGCTTCCGCAGCGCATCGAACAGCTCACGAAGCCCAACGGCGATCTCGAGACGCTCCTCGGCAAGCACCTGCGCGGCGACCAGTCCGTGATCGCGCAAACGCTCGCGGAGCACATCGGCGAGCAGAGCCCGATCTTCAAGCTGCTGTCACCGAAGCAGAGCGACGGGCTCCTCGCGACGCTGGCCGACACGCTCAAGAGAGCGCTCGACGGGCAGCGCGACGAGGTGCTCAAGCAGTTTTCTCTCGACAGGAAGGAGTCCGCGCTCTCGCGGCTCGTGGCCGAGGTGGCGACGTCGAACGGCAAGCTCCGCGGAGAGCTGTCGGAGGACGTCGGCAAGATCGTGAACGAGTTCTCGCTCGATCGCGAGGGCTCGGCGCTGCAGCGCCTGTCCAGCATGCTCGCGAAGACGAACGAGGCCGTGCAGACGAGCCTGACGCTCGACGACGAGACGTCGCCGCTCGCGAGGCTGAAGCGAGAGATTCTGGACGTGCTCGGCCAGCACAACGTCGCGAACGTGACCTTCCAGACGGAGGTCCGCTCGACGCTCGAGACGTTCAAGACGCGGCGCGAAGAGGCAGCGAGGAGTACGCTCCACGGCAACACCTTCGAGGACAAGGTCGGCGAGATCCTCGAGCACCAGGCCAAGCGGATTGGTGATGTCTGCGAGCACGTTGGAGATACGCCGGGCCGCCTGCAGCGGAAGTTTGGCGACTACGTGCTCGAGCTAGGCCCCGAGAGCGCCGCACCTGGAGCGCGCATCGTGTACGAGGCGAAGGCGAAGAGGCGCTACACGATGAAGAGTGCGCTCGCCGAGATCGCCGAGGCGCGCAAGAACCGCGACGCGAAGATCGGCGTCTTCGTGTTCGATTGGGCGAGCGCGCCCGAGAAGATGGACCCGCTGCACCGCATCGGGAGCGACCTCTTCGTCGTGTGGGACGCCGACGACGGGGCCACCGACACGCTCTTCGAAGCGGCTTTTCTGGTCGCCCGAACGCTGGCCCACCGCGCGTGCGAGGCCGATTCGAAGTCGGAGGCCGACTTCCGGGCGCTCGGCGAGCTGATAGAGGGGATCGCCGTCCACGCGGCTTCGCTCGAAGCGATCGAGAAAGCGGCGCGGAGCGTGAAGAAGAACGGGGAGCTGATCCTCAGTAGCTCGGAGGGCCTTCGCGAGGCGCTGGTTCGTCAGGTCGCAGCGCTGCGCGAGCACGTCGGGGCGGCGCACGGCGGCGCGCGGGGGAGCGACGGGGCTTCTTGAGCAGGACGAGCGCTCCGAATTCGCGCTCCGGCCATCGGCGCACGACCGAACTCGCGGTCGGAACCGATGACGAGTGCCGCGATTCGAACGAGCGGAAAGATGCGAGCCGTCGGTCCGGCTCATGGACCGGAGCAGCACCCGCCGCTTAGTCCGAAGCAACTGCCGCCTCGGCGAACGCGAGCTCGTCGCTCCGTTTTTCGATTCGCGCGCTCGCGCCCGCCGCACCAGCGTGGCTGCCAGCCCATTCGACACGGAGCAACACCGGTCCTCCCACCGAAGCCGCTTGCAATCGCGCCACCAGCTTGCGCGCATGCATCGCATCCGCGGGCTCGTCGTCGGCCGAAGCCGTCACGAGAAACGCCGGATAGCGGACGCCGTGCTGAATCCGATGGTACGGCGAATAGGCCAGGAGCGCCCGGAAGTCGTCGGGCCTTTCGGGATCGCCGAGCTCGGGTACACCGCCCCTTCCGAAGAGCGGGTAACGGATCATGTCCGCGAGAGGCTCGCCACAAAGGACGGCCCGGAAGAGGTCCGGCCGCTGAAGGGCGGCGGCCGCGACGAGCAGGCCACCGTTCGAGGACCCCTCGATGACGAGACGCTTGGGACTGGTAAAGTGCTTGGCGATCAGCGCCTCGGCGGCGGCAATGAAATCGTCGAACACATTTTGTTTTTGGTGAAGCATGCCCGCGCGGTGCCAGGCTTCACCGTATTCGAGACCGCCGCGCAGGCACGCGAGCGCGTAGACACCACCTTGCTCCAGCCAAGGAACAACATCCTCGCGGAATGCCGGTTGAAGCGACACGCGAAATCCGCCGTAGCCATAGAGCAGTGCCGGGGCGGAACCGTCGAGGGGTACGTCGCGCGCATGGACGACGAACACGGGGACGCGCGTGCCGTCTTTCGATTCGGCGAAGATCCGTTCGGTCACGAAGCGATCGGCGTCGAAGGAACGCTCTCGCCGAAAAAACAGAGTCCTCTTGCCGGTGCTGGTCGAAACGCGCCAGATGGATAGAGGCGACCCCATCGAGGAGAATTGCAGAAAGGCCGCGTCGTCACCGGCGCGGCCGGTCATGAACGAAGCGCCGACTCCAAGCGGGCTGACCGCGCGCACGTTCGAAGTGAGGTCACGGATCTCGAAAGAAGAGAGGGCGTCCATCGAATAGGTCAATAGAAGCTTGTCACCGACTACCTTGGTGCGTTTCAACGAGGCGTTCGGGCGCTCTGGAACGAGCTCGCTCCATTTCACTCGAGCGGGATTGTCGGGGTCGACACGTAGAACGCGACCGTTCGGAGCGCCCTCGTCGGTCTGCACGAGGAGCGCGCCTCCTAGGGGTAGAACGCGGTAGGAGGTGTTGGGCGCAGCGTCCAGCGGCCGCCAGGCGCCGGGGACGTCAGCCCGGCGGAAGTACGCCTCGGACCCTAGCCATCCGTGGTGCACGGTGACGACCAGCCACCTGCCCGCCGCGTCGAGCGTGCATTCGAGCGTCGTGGTTCCGTCGCCGGTGCGAGGGAAAATCGTCTCGTCGTCGGCTTGCGGCGATCCTAGGCGGTGCCTGCGTACCGACTGAAATCCAAACCGTTCGGCGTGCGGGACGTCGCGCGGGGTGTGCACATAGTAAAAGGCGTCTCCGCTGGGAGTCCATTGAGGGACCGTGTCCTCGATGCCTTCGAGGACGTCCACTTCCGAGACGGCGCGCGTTGCGACATCGAGCACGCGGAGCTCCGCCATGTCCGCGTTGTGGCGCTTCACTTCGTAGGCAATCCGTGACCCGTCGGTCGAAGGTGACCACTCACCTAGGTTCTCCTCGCCCCAGGCATTTGGGTCGAGAATGGCGGTCACGGCGTCATCGCCATCCGACTGGCGCACGAGTCGCCCGGCGTCGTGCGCGCCGTCCTCCAGCAGGAAGAACGTTGCCTTTCCCGCATGGACCGCCTGTGCGCGTGTTGGGGTTCCGCGGAGCTCATGGAGTCGCGCCGCAATCGCCGCGCGCCGAGGCAAAGCTTTCAGCGCGCCGCGTGCCAACCGATCCTCTGCGCGGAACCAGGCGCTGGTCTCGTTGCTGCTTCCGTCTTCGAGCCATCGATATGGATCGTCGACACGAACGCCGTGCAGCACATCCGAGGCGTCGACCGTGCGTGCCAAAGGATAGGAGCTTGCAGCAAAAAGCGACGCGGTCGGCTTCGACGTGCGGTTCCGTGTCGAACTGGTCCCTTCGTGCGGCACGCACCCGGCCATGGCGAAGCATCCTGCGAGCGCCCACGCTACCGGTCCGGCGGAGCGCGGGAGGCGTGCAACGGAGGAACCTGCCTCCGAACGGGTGCTTGAGTTTTCCTGCCATGGCATGAAGCCGCACATGCCGACGCTCGGAAATGGCTGCGTGGGGCCCTCTTGGGACATTCGGCACGGAGTGTGCGCCCTTCCTGGCGTCATGCCTCGACAAACCTTGCCTCGCTTCACGCTGTCCGTGAATTCGACGGAGTCTCGGCCGTGAGCTGGGAGCGGCGACTCCGCGACCAGCGACTCGGCTGGTCGGGCTTGGCGGCGCTGGCCCATGCTCGACGAATCGCTTCGGGCGGCGGTCGAGCGCGAAGCAGCGCTCGGGCTCGCGGGATGCGAGCAGCAGATCGCGCTCCCCTGGGGCTGGCTGGAGAGACGGCAGCCCGTCGATCCGGGCTTACGCCGCCTTGGGCGTTCTGCACCCCGAAGCGCGGGTCGAGGCGTTCTATCTGGCCGTCGAGACGCTCCTCGTACCGCGCCTGACGCGCATCGGGCTCGATGGACCGCTCGCTTGGAAGAATCGATGCCGCATCGCTCCAGGCTGGCGCTCACGCGCCTTCCGTCGGAAAGGACCAAACCAGCACCGCCGAGGCCGTCAGCACGCCCGCGAAGAGAAGCGCAAAAAAAGTGGGCTGCTATGTCGACTCGCCGCCCGCTCGTTCGTCCTTCGGGGCATGCAAGCCATCATCAACGATCGGTCGGCCGAGTCCAGCACCCGTCCGGCAAGCGCGAAGCTCTGGACGGCACGCGTTCTCGGTGCATTGCTCATCCTTTTTCTGCTCGTCGACGGCGCAGGGAAGGTCTTGCGCCTCGCCCCGTACGTCGAGGGCACCGCAAAGGTCGGATACCCCGAGGGGTGCCTCGTGCCCCTGGGCCTCGTCCTCATTGCGAGCACCCTCCTCTATGCCATCCCGCGGACGGCCCTGCTCGGTGCCATTCTGCTAACTGGCTACCTCGGCGGCGCGACCGCGACGCACGTGCGCATGGGCCAGCCCTTCCTATTCCCCCTCGCGTTCGGCGTGGTGGTCTGGGCTTGCCTCTGGTTGCGCGACGCGCGCCTTCGTTCCCTTCTTCCCTTCGAACCTCGTCCGAGCGAAAGCGAGAGGCTCGCAGGACCGATCGCAATCCATCCCCGAGAAACGAACCCCTGATTAGGAGCCCATCCATGCAGCTCGTCCACGTTTATCTAAGCTTCCCCGGCACGACCGAAGAGGCGTTCCGGTTCTACGAGACCGTCTTCGGAACACGCATTTCCATGATGCAGACCTTCGGCGAGACCAAGTTCATTTCCAATGTCGCCGAGGCCAAGAAGAAGAAGATCATGCACGCGCAGCTTCCCATCACGGAGGCGGTGCACCTCATGGGGAGCGACTGGGACGGCGACTCCGGCCCGCCGCTCAAGACGGGGAACAACTTTCACATTTCGGTCGTCGCGAAGGACAAGGCCGAGGCCGACCGCGCCTTTTCGGAGCTAAGCGCGGGCGGGACGGTCACGTTGCCGCTCGCGAATGCGCCATGGGGACCGTACTTCGGCATGTGCGTCGATCGCTTTGGCGTCCAGTGGATGGTGAGCTTGCCGAACGCCGTCTAGCGGGGGACGGGCGCCGACGAACCCGTTCGTCGCGCGCCCGCCTCACGTGGATCCACGTGGTCGCCAGGTGGCCTCAAAAGACGTAAACGTCGTCCGCATAGAGATTCGGGAGCGACAACGGAATGCCCAATTGATTCAGATAGAGCTGCGCGGTCATGCATCCCGTCGGCACGACGAAGATCCCTGTCGTGAGCACCCATGTCCTCGGGGGTACTGACACCGGCAATGAAATCGGAGGGTACTCGATGGTCGTCGCGCCCCCGTTCGCCGCGCACACGAGCTTGCCGTTCCAGAGCAAGCTCGTCGCGGTCGCGCCGTCCTGAAAGACCCATGCCGACACACTGTACGTCGCCGCGTTCAGCGGGAGATCGTACCCCGGCCCTTGGAACGCGGCCGTGCGCTTGACGCATCGCCCACTGCGGCTCCCGCAATGCGCAAATGCCGATGTCGTTTCGAAGGCGCACCCGCCAAAGCCCGTCCAGCCTAAACCAGGGTCAGCGGGGGCTTCGAAAGTCGCAGCCGCGATAGCGTTCCTGCCCGCGGGGGGGTTGAGGCAGACGTCCGTGGCGTCAGGGACGACCGTGCCGTCCGCCGGGCCGGTGTCGGCCGGGGGGCTCCCGACACCGCCGCCATCGTTCGAGTCGCCGAGCGCGCCGGAGTCATCGAAAGAAGCAGGCGTCGCGTCGGCCTCGACCGTCGCGCCCATCGTCCCCTGCTTCGTCCCTGCTTCGGGCTCCGCGGCGGCCTCCGGCGTCGCGGACATCACGATGACATCGGTGCCGCGGTCCCCGGCGTCCGTGGCCAGGGCGCCTTCGATGCGATCCATGCCCCCGTCCGTCGCGGTCTCCGTCGGACCGGGACCGAACAGGTTGGCGGGATTCACGCCGCTGCAGTGGACGAGCGACAGAGCCGCCCACGCGGCGAGGCCGAGATGGCAGGATTTCGAACAACCGTTTTGCATCTTTTTCCTTCAAGACCTGTCGAGCGGGAGTCCGCCGCTGAGCGCGCGTCGCGCCCGCGAGAGTGCAACGCGCATGCCCTCGCACGGAACGCGCCGCCGTGAACGAGCCGCCCCGCCTCCCACATTTCGCGGAGTTGGACGCTATAGCGGCGGGAATGCGGAAACCGGGGGTTGCGACCGAATGGTTGCGGTCGTCGCCCTGGTTTCTATTCGGTTTCAACGCCGACGGGAGCGGGAGGCATTTTGCCCAAACGCGCTCCGGTCATCGCCCGGGCCGCAGAAGGGCCACGGGACGGTGGCCGATCCGGGACGTACCCGCGCCACTTGCGGACGGAGCCACCCCGGTCGGAGAGCTCCTTCACCCCCTGGGGGGTGCGCGGGCACCGACGAAGTCGCCCTTCCGGGGGGGGCCGCACCTTCCGTGCAGCTTCACCTCGACCGACATTCGCTGCCTTTCGTGCAGGTGCACCGGCGCCGGGGCTCGTGACGTCGCCGCTTGCCGCCGAGTCACAGTTTTTCCTTTGCCGCGCGTCGGGCACGCGCCGTCGCTCGCCCGGCTGACTCGGTTGATTGATCGAACGCCTGACGCCCTTCGGCGGACCGAGTGACGATTCAATGAGCGCACTGTCTTGTGGCGGCGCGGTCCATTCGTGGTCACCGGAGCACCTGCCACGTAGGAGCAACGCGGTGGAAAGGGACGACGAGTCGGGTGCCTGCCCCGCGCCGTGCGCGACCGTTTTCATTGGCATTTGTCGACGCGAAGGCTTGAGCGGTGGGAGCGCGGTCCGGCCGCCAGGTCGCCATGAAGACGTGTCTCGCCGCGGCATGCAGGTTGCTCAGTACGAAACAACGAACGCGCCGAGCCACAACGAGTGCCGCGCTAGAGGAGTTTGCAACCATGCGACAGTACATTCTCCCGCTGGTCGTGGTGTCGGCATTTGGCTGCTCCGGCGCCCAGGGCGATGAGGTCGAATCATTCGCAAGCGCTCCCGAGGGCCTCGTGTCGTGCCCGACCGTCGGCGCGCAGGACGGCCAAATGCGCGCAGCCGCCACGGTGGCTTTCAGCCTGATGAAGCTGGCCGGAGTCGCTTCGGCCGGCCAGACGAAAGCGCTTCAGGCGTACTCCGTTCTCGCGTCGCAGCGGTATCGAATCATGAGCGGGAACGCCGGAATCGAGTTCGATCCCACCGACCCGCTGTACTCCCACGTGACGAACCCGATGAAGGCGGAGCTGGCTTTCGCCCAGCTCGACTCGACCGTCGCCAAGTTTCTCGTCGATGGATTGAGCTACGCCTACTCGCACACGAACGGGAAGGTCTATCCCTCGATTCCTTCGGTTCAGGTGCTCGCGGGTTACAAATACCCCGGTCCGACGACGGCAGCCGTGCTCGACCACGACAACAACAGCGACATGGCCACGATCACCGGCCAGCTGTGGTGCGGGACGTCGATGGTCACCATTGCCCAGACTTGCCGAAACACGGGTGACTTCTCGCCACTCATATCGCACGTCATCACCGAATGGCGCGCCGGTCCGCCGACGGCCTTCAAGGGGACGGTGACGATGCCGACCTCTCCGTTCAACGGTCCTTCGTCCTCGGGCAACCCGTACCTCGTCGTGTCGGTCAACGGCAAAGCGACCAATTGGGCGACGTACGACTTTGCGGGCGCGGACTGTTACCTTCGGCCGAACAACACGTGCACGGCGCAGCTACAGATCGACCCCATTCCCTACGCCGAGCCGGGTGACTACTACACGTCGGCGGGACTGATGGGCGCTCAGTCCAATCCATTCGCGCTGTCGAACACGGTTCTCTATGCCGATCCGGCGCACGCCAAGCAATGGGCGACCCGCGTCGCGAACTCCGTTCAAGAGTGGGGGACGTTCAGCACCCAGGTGACCGTATTTGGCGCCACGAAGTACAAGTACCAAAAGGTCTATTGATTGGACTGTCCTCGGTCGCGGCCTGACGACGCGGGCTCGACTGAAGCCGTAGAGCCGGTCGGGGCGGGTTTCCTCGCGAGGCGTGATCGTCCCCACTCGGGTCGAGTGTTCTCGCATCCTGTGGCCCGGCGGTCGCGTCGCGCTGTCTGAAAACCAACGCGAGACAGCCGTTGAACCGCGACTACGAAGCGATGCGCGAGCGCTACCGGACTACCCAAAGCAGGTCCGAGACGGCGTGGCGGAGCCGACGATCCGCGTCTTCTTTGGGCATTGCCGTCCCGAGGCGGGTGACGTTCCACAACGAGCAGCGCCTGAACGAAGCGAGCCTGCTCGGACGGCTCACTTCGTCGTCGTATGCGCCGCCTCCGGAGAGCCCCTGGTCGAGCTCTCTTCGATTTTCGACGCCCGTGCGCGCGACGGCCTCATCGTTCTCGAATGCGAGACCGTCCTCCGGTACGGGCCCGCGCCGAGGTTTTCGGGGTCTGCGCGGCCCCCCTCTGCGCGGCCCGCTCGCGCCAACGGCACGCGCAAGGCGATGCTCAAAGTCCCCCGTGGAATCGACCAAAGGCCTTGGCCAGCATGACGGCCATGATCAGGATGCCCGCTCCAAGGACGAGCACGTGGCGGGTCTCTCGGAGATCGAACCGTCCGACTCGGCAGACGAGCACGTAGCCGACTGCCAAATTGAAGAGCCCCCAGAGCACGTTGACCGTCGAAGAGGACAAGCCTTCTCCTGGCGGTGACGCGAACGGACTCTGGAAGGCGTGCCCCGAGATGCCGTTGCCGAGATGCGGGAGGGTGTTCGCGAAGAAGGCGCCGCCGAAGAAGTACGCTACGTAGGCGTACCAGCGCGTTGTCGTCCTCATGGGGGTGCCGCCAGTCTCCCGCCAGGCTCGAATCCGGCGCAACGCCGGCGCCTGGGCGGCCAAGCCGAATTTCTCTCGTCGGCACTCCGGGCCGAGCCGCACCCGCCGAACGTCGTGCACCTTTCGCTCCGCCGAGATAGCGTGGCTCTCCGCCGCTTCGGCGTCACCGCCGACGCGAGCGGCATTCCGACCATCCCTACAGGTCAGAGCATGAGCGCGGACATGCGCTTGACAGGTCTTTGAGAGCCGGCCTTCGGGCCTCGATCGGTAGCGATCGCGGTTTACCGAAAACGCGTTGTGGTGCGGCGCGCCACTCTTATGGACTCGGGCGCATGTGCGATGTGTGCGCGTGCCTTGGGTTGAGACGGGCAGTCGACTCCCCTCCGCCACGCGCCCGGCGCCCCCGTGCGAAATGCCCGAAAATTTGCGGCTAGTGCGCGCGATCGGAAGGACGGCCCGCCGGTTGCAATGACGTCCAGTGCCGCAACCACCTTCCCTCGCAGAAAGCCACTCCCGTGAAAACTCGTACTCTATTGGGCGTCCCCGCAGCACTCTGCCTTGCCTCCATGCTCGGATGCACGGCACAAATGGGCGACTCCGAGTCGACCGCCACCTCGGAGGAACGCTCTACCGCGTGTCCTGCGCAGTCGGCGAGTGACGACCAGATGCGCGCTGCGGCGACCATCGCCTTTCGGCTCATGAGGCTTTCGGCGGCTCAGGTCACGAGCACCTCGAGCTCGACGTCGTGCGCCAGCCCGTGTGTCGTGAAGGACAACGTGCAGTCCACGTCGATCCTCGCGGCGCAGAGGTACCGGGTACAGAGCAGCGGGACGGGCATCGAATTCGACCCGACCGATCCGCTGTACAGCTTCGTCTCGAAGGAGATGCAAGCGGACCTCGCGTTCGCGCAGCTCGATTCTTCGGTCGCCAAGTTTCTTTCCGACGGGCTCAAGGCCACCTACGCGACCGACGACGGCCATCTCTACCCCCATCTGCTCGCGTTACCCGCCCTTGCCCACTTCTCGTTCACGGGGCCCGTAACGAGCCATATTCGAGATTCATCCAGCCAAGACGACAGCCACTCTGCGACGGTCAGCAGCAAGTCCTGGTGCGGAGCCTTCGTCGTGACCATCGCCGAGACGGTCGACGAGAGCTGGCAATTCGCGCCGCTCGAGTTCGATGACATCAATATGTGGCGAAGCAGCGTCCCCAGCTACTTTCACGGCACGGCGCACGGCGCGAACACGCCGTTCAACGGCCCGACCGGCGCCAACGCGTACCTCATCGTTTCGATCGACGGCCAGACGAAGGCCTTCCGCAACTTTCCGTACACGAACTGCTGGAACAACAGCGGTTTCAAGTGCACGTCGACCATCGAGATCGATCCGGTTCCGTACGCCGAGCCGGGCGACTACTACAGCTCTGCGGGCCTCGTCGGAGCGCAGTCCAACCCGTTTGCGCTCTCGAACACGGTCCTCTACGCGGATCCCGCTCACGCTGCCCAGTGGGCGACTCGCGTCGCGAACGGAGTCCAAGAGTGGGGTGTCTTCCAGACGCCGACCGTCCTCTTTGGGACGACGAAGTACAAGTACGTCAAGAAGATGTAAGTCGGCGAGGCAAGAACGGCCGGGCGCAAGCATCATCGACCTGGCCGTCGGCCCCCCGCTCGTTTCAGCGCGCCGCGCCGCGAACTCGCGGATGGTCCTTCCACGCAGGCATCGTGGCCATGTAAGCGAGAGTCTTCTGCTCGAGGTCGGCACGCTGCGCCTGGGGCTCCTTCCGTGCTTGCCACTGCACCATTCGCTCGAAGCGCTCTTCGAACGCCTGCAGCTTGCCGTCGGCGCCGATGCAATGGGGGCAGTAGTGGCCCGCTTCGACGGGCATTCCGCAGCTCTCACAATTGTGGGCATTCATGATTCGCTCTCTTTTTTTGGGGTTTCGGTTCCTCGCATCAAGCACCCGCAGCCACGAACGCGCGCATCGCATCGACGAGAGCGCGTGATTGCGCTTCGCCGAGGACCGCCATCGCGCGGGCCACGCGGCCGCGATCGAGCACCTGGCGGTCGTGGCGCAGGACCTCGTGGGCCTCGTCCGTGAGCCAGACGAGCGTCCTCCGCCGGTCACGGCTGTCGCGCATCCGCGCGACCAGCCCCTTCTCCACGAGGCCGTCGACGATCTCGCTCACGACCGATTGGGCTCGGTCGATGTGGCGTGCCATCTCGCCCACCGTGAGGGGCCCGCTCAGAGCGAGGTGCTCCAAGACGCCCGCCATTTGCGGCGTGAGGCGCCGCTCGCTCTTGCCGCGCCGCCGGCAGAACCTCAGGTAAATCGCCGGGAATAGCTCGAGGAGCTCGTCGGGCGGCGTCCGCATTCCTTCGGGTTACGGCCCTGCCAATGCATCGTCAATCCCGATGCAAATCGCGCGCATGGGGCATCGGCGATC
The DNA here is from genome assembly GCA_963787925.1 of uncultured delta proteobacterium. Lineage (GTDB taxonomy): Bacteria > Myxococcota_A > Polyangia > Polyangiales > Polyangiaceae > Palsa-1150. Next base: position 3,891,450 of record CAWBEN010000003.1, on the reverse strand, counting down.
GCGTGCCCGGCGCGCCCTCGCCCTTCCAAGGGAGGGCGCGTTCGGGCGCGCCTCTAGAAGCCGGCGGGTTCGGTGCTTACGGGCAAGCCTGCGTCGAGCAGGCGTTGAACTCGGCGCTGCAGTTGTTAAGCGTGCACACGAGGCAATTGCCGGCCGCACATTCCGCCGCGCACTGCGCGTTCACGCAACTGAGAAGGGGGAGGAGCGCGTCGACCGCGCCGTCACAGGCGGACGCCACGCAATGCTCCCAGCACGGACCGACGAGCGCGCCGGTGGCCGTGCGGCGCGGCGTGTCGGCCGCGGGGCAGGCTTGCACGCACTGCGCGACGCTCAGGCAGGCGTTCGTACCGAATCCCGACACCGAGCCGGGCGAGCACGTGTCGAAGCCGTGCGGCTGCTTCGGATAGTAAAGGCCGGCGAGGACGCACATCTCGCTCGTCCGGGCATTCGGTCCCTGAAAGACCTCGCTCGTGTCCGAGTTCGTGTAGTCGCACTGGTAACGTATCCAGCTGCCTTTTGGCCACGTCATGGCCGCTAGCTGGTCTGGATGTTGCCAGTCGCTCGTCGTGTAGAACGGCGTCGTCGACCGCGGCTGGCCGTCCATGTCGTTGAACACCTGCATCTGCGTGCCGCGCCAGTGGTAATGGCTGAAGCCCATCACCACGTGGATGTCGTCGGGCACGGGACAGCGCCCTCCCGAGCTCGCCTTGGCCCCTGCGGGCACGTCGATGAACGCGTCGTAAAAGATGAAGAAGCCGCCCTCTTGCGTCACGTTCGCGGCGCTCGTCGTGTCGAGGCCGACCTTGACCTCCGTCGGAAGGTCGACCGCCCCCGCGTTGAGGAAATGCGTGTTCATGATGAGGACCTGGCCTCCCTTCAGCGTGGCGGCGACACCCGGCGGGAAGGACGACGCACCGCTCGGCACCTGCGCGCCGTACACGATCCCCACCGCGTGCTGCATGACCGGCTCGTCGCCGGTCGTGCAGTCGTATTGCTGGCCGGCCATGTCTGGCGGGATGGTCGTGAGGTCAGTGAGATAAAGGAGAAAATGATGGCTGCCCTCGGTGTACTCGTGGGCGAACCCGGTGAAATGAATGTCCGGGCCAGGAGGGAGCTGAACGAACTGGCACTGATGGAGCTCGGCCGACTTGGGGACCGTCAGGTTCATCGTGAAGACGTAGTCGTGCTTGAACGCGCTGCCGCCCTCCGGGGCGGTCGCGGTGGTGGGGTGGGTCGACGAAGACGAAGAGCAACCGCACGCGGCGCAGAGAAGGGCCGCGGTGAGTGCGCGATGCATGGATCCTCCAAGTGGCGAATGATTTTTCGCCCGCAGGAGTTATGGGGCGGCGCGTCGCAGGATGGCAAGAGCGAAGAGCCAAGAGGAATGTCCGCGGCGGGCAAGAACCGTCACGCGGCGGCTCGCCCGCGGTCGGGACCTTCACCTCGTGGGCCCGCGGCCCCCCGTCGGCGGCCACCGCGGGCGCGCCGACACCCTACCTCCATGTACGTTCGTGAGCCGTTTTGGCGACGCCATGCTTCTGTAAACGGGTGGCGGGGGGCGAAAATCGAGGAATGTTCATGAGAGGTCTTCCGTCTGTCGTGCTCTTCACGCTCGGGGCTGCGGGTGCAGCCGAAGGTTGCTCCTCGGACCCCGCTGTTTCGAGTGGCGTCGACGCGGGCTCGAGCGCCTCGTCCGGCGGGCTTGGCAGCTCGTCGGGCACGGCAGCGAGCGGCGTCTTCGGCGGCGGCAGCTCCGGCGTGGACACGTCCGCCAGCGGGTCGCCGAGCGGCACCGGCAGCGCATCGGGCGCGAGCGGCTCGCAAAGCGCGTCGGGCGGCTCCGGCGACGAGTCGGGCGCCGCGGCGGCGCCCGACTCGTCCGTCCCAGGCGACGCCGCAAGCGCGGCGGACGTTGACCAGGGCGGCGAAGGCGGGACCGACGGCGCCACGGCGAGCGGGGGCGACGCCAGCGCTTCACCGGATGGGACGGCCGGCTTCTCGCAGTGGATCGAGGCCGAAGCCGTTCCCCCGAACGTCCTGACGAACGGCGCGCAAATCACCACCTGCGCGGGCAGCGCCCAATATGGGCGGGGCCTCACCTGCGCGCCCGACACCCTCAAAGAGGGGGCCCTTTGCTGCTCGGGCGGCAAGGTCGTCGTCAGCCTTCTCGGGCGCGCGGCGAACAACGCCGGCTCGGGCGTCGAGTTTCACCAAGTCTCCGTGCCTAGTGCCGGCTCATATGACGTGACCTGGTGGTACCACTGCGGAGCGAACGATTCCTTCGGGGACGTCGGCTGCGGCGGACTGCACTACCCAGTGGGCTCGTCGTGCCGCCCGCACCTCATCGACGTCAACGGGATGCCCATCACGTCTACGGTCGGCGGGGCCAGCGCGCAGTTCTTCCAATTCCCTTGCTATCAAGGCGACTGGTCGATCATCCACGCGGCAACGACGACGCTGCCCCTTCAGGCTGGGAACAATGTGATTTACGTTCATCCGCCGCACGTGGCCAACCTCGACGCGGCCGACATCGATGTCATTCACGTGACCGCGGTGGGCCAGGGCGTGGGACAGAGGGTCACGCCAGTCGTCGTCGGCAATTGACCCGACGGCGGATCGTGTCGGCCTTTCCCAAGGGGGGGTTCGGCTGCTACTCGAGCAGGCTTCGCAGCATCCACGCCGTCTTCTCGTGAACCTGGAGCCGCTGCGTCAGGACGTCGCAGGTCGGTTGGTCGTTGGCCTCCGCGGCGATGGTGAACGCGCCGCGCGCCGTGCGCGCGACGGCCTCGTGGCCCTCCACGAGAAGCCGGATCATGTCCGGAGCCGCCGGAATGGCGTCCTCCTCTTTGATGGACGAGAGCCTGGAGAACTGGCGGTACGTGGCGGGGGCGGGGAAGCCGAGAGCCGGATGCGCTCTGCGATCGCGTCCACGGCGAGCGCGAGCTCGATGTAATGTTGCTCGAACATCAGGTGGAGCGTCTGGAACATCGGTCCGGTAACGTTCCAGTGGAAGTTGTGCGTCTTCAGGTAGAGCGTGTAGCTGTCGGCGAGGACTTCGAGAGGTTTTGCGCGATCTGCTCGCGCTCGTTGGCTTCGATTCCGATGTTGACCGTCATGCCTGTCGTCATGACAGCTACGGTGCCGCGGCATGTCCCGAGCGACCAATACTTTGGCTAGATGGCTTCGATAGCCGAAGCCTATCGAGGGCGGCAGGGGCGGGGGGACAGGGCCCAACCCCCCCATAGAAGACTCGTCACGTCTTCAAGCGGTAGCCGGTCATCAACATCCACCGCACGGTGGCGAGACAGATCACCAGGAAAACGAGCGTCATCGTCATACTGACGCCTACGCCGACGTCGGCGGCATCGTAGAAGCTCCACCGGAACCCGCTGATGAGGTAGACGACCGGGTTGAAAAGAGTGACCTTCTGCCAGAAGGGCGGCAAAAGCTTTATCGAGTAGAAGCTGCCGCCGAGAAACGTGAGCGGCGTGACGATCAGCATGGGGACGAGCTGAAGCTTCTCGAACCCGTCCGCCCAGAGACCGATGATGAAGCCGAACAGGCTGAAGGTTACCGACGTCAGGACCAGAAAGGCGGTCATCCAGAGCGGGTGGGCGACCCCGTAAGGCACGAAGAGGCGCGCGGTGCACAGGATGATCGCGCCCAGAACGACCGATTTCGACGCTGCCGCGCCGACGTAGCCGATCACGATTTCGACGTACGATATCGGCGCCGACAGGACCTCGTAGATGGTCCCCGAGAATCTCGGCATGTAGATCCCGAACGAGGCGTTCGAGATGCTCTCGTTCAGCAAGGAGAGCATCGTGAGCCCGGGGACGATGAACGCGGCGTAGCCGATGCCTTCGATCGGATTCATTCGGGAGCCGATGGCGGAGCCGAAGACCACGAAGTAGAGCGACGTGGAGATCACCGGCGCGGCGATGCTCTGAAGCAACGTTCGCCAGGCGCGGGCCATCTCGAACAGGTAAATGGCGCGGATCGCGTGACCGTTCATGAGCTCGCCCTCACGAGGCTCACGAAGATCTCTTCGAGCGAGCTCTCGCGCGTCGCCAGATCGTCGAAATCGATCGCGAGCTCGGCGAGCGCCCGGAGGAGGCTGGCCATCTTCGCCCGCTCCTTTTGCGCGTGGAACGTGAAGGTCAGGCGAGCGCCGTCGCCCGACAGCTCGAGATCGTAAGCCGAGAGCGCGTCGGGAACCCGCGCGAGGGGATGTCTGAGGAGCAAGATCAGCTGCTTCTTGCCGAGCTTCTCCATCAAGAGGCTCTTCTCCTCGACGAGGACGATCTCGCCGTTGTTGATGACCCCGATCCGGTCGGCCATCTGTTCGGCCTCCTCGATGTAGTGGGTGGTCAAGATGATCGTCACGCCGGTGTCGCGGAGCGAGCGGACCATCTGCCACATGTCGCGTCGCAGCTCGACGTCTACCCCCGCGGTCGGCTCGTCGAGAAACAGAATCTGCGGCTCGTGCGAGAGCGCCTTCGCGATGAGCACGCGCCGCTTCATGCCGCCCGAAAGCGTCATGATTTTACTGTCTCTCTTGTCCCAGAGCGACAGATCGCGCAGCACCTTCTCGATGTGGGCAGGGTCTTTGCCTTTGCCGAACAGGCCGCGGCTGAAGGTGACCGTGGCCCACACGGTCTCGAACATGTCGGTCGAGAGCTCCTGAGGGACCAGGCCGATCTTCGCGCGAGCCTGGCGGTACTCCTTCACGATGTCGTGGCCGTCGGCCATCACCGTGCCCTCGCTCGGGTTGATGATGCCGCAGACGACCCCGATGAGCGTGGTCTTGCCGGCGCCGTTGGGTCCGAGGAGCGCGAAGATCTCTCCGCGACGGATATCGAGATGGATGTTCTTGAGGGCTCGAGCGCCCGAGGCGTACGTCTTGTTGAGATTTCGAACTGAAATGATCGGCTGCACGGCCGAACGTGTATACCTCCCGCCGCGCGCGCGCACCGAGCCTTCGAGAGAGAGACCGAGACGAACGTCGCCTGCCCGAAAAGCGTGCTCGGGAGGGGAGGGAGGTCTAGAGTGGCGCGCTACGACGCGGAGATGCGACTTCGATGAAGGACGACGCAAAAGACGAGCTGAAGAAGATCCTCCTCGCGTACGACGACAGGATCGCGGAGTCGGCGCGGGTCGAGGCGGCGACCCGCGCAGCGCAGGTCGCATTTCCCGAGCGGTACGCCGAGCTGAGGCGCGACACCATTCGCCCCGTCATGCAGGAGTTCGTCGACGCGCTCAACGGTCGTGGCCACGAGGGGACGCTGCGCGAAGCCGAGGAATCGTCGACCACCGAGGGCGGCATCAAGCTCGCGGCGATAACCCTGCGCGTCGTCCCGAAGGCGCTCGTCGGCCGCGCGACCGCCACGAGCAAGAGCTTCGTCGAGATCTCGTTCTCGGCCAATCGCAGCGAACAAAAGATTATGGTCTCGTCGACGAACACGATGATCAACTCCGCCGGCAACGTCGGCAAACGCGGTGAGTACCCCATCGACGCGGTGACCGTGGAGGTGGTCGAGGCCCACGTCCTCCAGACGCTGCGCGAAGCGCTCGTCGAAGCGCGTCATCCGCGCGAGGCGCGCTGAGCGGAGAGGCGTACTAGGCTCTCGGCCCATGTCCGAACATCCCACCAATTTCCAGGGCTCCATCCCGGAGGCGATCGTCGCGTCGATTCGCGGCGCGCTGGAAGATGCGAAGATCGACGTGTCCGGAGGCGGGGGGCACTATTCGATCGTCGTCACGTCGGCAGCCTTCGAGGGCAAGTCGATGCTGGAGAGCCAGCGGCTCGTGTATGGCGCGATCGCGCACCTGATGAAAGGCGCCGACGCCCCGGTGCACGCGGTCGACAGCCTGAAGACGCTACTGCCGGCGACCTAAAACCGACTCAGACGGAATCCCAGACCGGCATCGTCCACGTTTCGGCGTGCGCTTCTCTCTCCCAAGCCAGAAACGCCGGTTCGGCGAGAATCGCCTCCGCGTACCGCTGCGCCTCCCTGTTTAGGGTGACGGCGTAGGTCCGGAGGCGCGTCGCGACCGGCGCATAGAAGGCATCGGCAATGGTCGGGCGTGCGCCAAAGAGGTACGGGCCACCCTGCCCGAACCGCGCGCGTAAATCGCACCAGAGAGCCTCGACCCGCGCGAGATCGTGCCTCACCTCTTCGTCGGCGGCCCTCGGCGGAAAGCGCCGGCGGATGTTGCACGGAAGAGCGCGGCGAAGTGCCTGAAAGCCGGAGTGCATCTCGCACGTCGCGGCGCGGGCCATCGCGCGCGCGGTCGGCTCTTCTGGCCAGAGGCCCGCTCCGGGGGCCTTCTCCGCGGCCCATTCCGAGATGGCCAGGGAGTCCCAGACGACGGTGTCTCCGACGTGCAGCGCCGGCACGAGCCCCGTCGGAGAGACCGCGCGGACCGAAGCCGTCAGGCCCTTGCCGTAGCCCTCTCCGCCGAGCGCGATGGGGCGCGTCTCGAACGGCAGCTGCGACCAGGTCAGCACGAGCCAAGGGCGGAGCGACCACGAGGAGTAATTCCGATTGCCGACATACAGGACGGGATTCATGGTCCATCATCGCACCCGCGAAAGCGTCCTCGCGTCAAGACCTCGCGCGCGCATGCCGGCTAGCGCGTTCCCCCGCGTTCGCGATGGGGTACCCTGCCCGAACCCCTTGACCGCCTCCACGACGTTGGCTCGCGTTCGTTCGGCCCTCGGCACCGTCCTCGAAGGCAAGGACGACGTCATCGATCGGGTGCTGGTCGGTGTCCTCGCGGGCGGGCACGTTCTCCTGGAGGACGTGCCGGGTGTCGGTAAGACGACGCTCGCGAAGGGCATCGCTCGCGTCTTCGACGTGGAGTTCGTGCGCGTGCAGTTCACGCCGGATCTTCTTCCCGGCGACATCTTGGGCACCCAAATACTGAACCCGCGCGAAGGCACCTTCTCGTTTCACAAGGGTCCCATCTTCACGAACGTGCTGCTGGCCGACGAGATAAACCGCGCGTCGCCGCGCACGCAGTCGGCGCTCCTCGAGGCCATGAACGAGAGCCAGGCGACCATCGACGGCGTCACCCACCGACTCCCGCAGCCCTTCTTCGTCATCGCCACCCAGAACCCGGCCGATTTTTCGGGCACGTATCCGCTGCCCGAAGCGCAGCTCGATCGCTTTCTCTTGCGCGTGACCATCGGGTACCCGACCCACGACGCGGAGATCCGGATGCTCTTCGGGCACCAGCGCTCTCTCCCGATCGACGCGGTCGCATGCGGAGCAAGCCGCGACGAGCTGCTGGCGCTCCAGAGCGGAGTCCGCGACGTCCTCGTCAAGGAAGACGTCGCGCGTTACATCGTGCGGATCATCGCGCGCACACGGGAGTCGCCCGAGCTCGAGCTCGGCGTGAGCCCTCGAGGCGCGCTGTCACTCTTCCGAGCCGCGCAAGCGAGGGCGGTCCTCATGGGGCGGGACTACGCCACCCCCGGCGACGTGCAAGCGCTTGCGGCCTCGGTCCTCGCGCATCGCGTGCGCCTGAGCGCGCAGGCGCGGCACGCTGGGAGAACCGAAGTCACCTTCGTCGAGGGTCTCGTGCGCTCCATCGAGGTTCCGACTTGAGCGCCGCCCGGGCGCGCTGGCGGGGCTGGGCGCAGCTCGCCGCCGATCTCAATCGCCTGAACCATATTCTCATTCCCGCCACCAAGGAGGAGCGCGAGCGGTGGCGTGCATCTCGGATCGCGGGGGCGATGCGATGGCTCGTGCTCGCCCTCGGGCGCTTCACCGACGACGGCCAGGTCCTGCTGGCTTTCGCGCTGCTTGCGGCCGTTTTCGCGCTCGACGTCAAGACGTCCGACCTTTACATCGCGTGGGCGTTGCTCACGGGCGTTCTGTTGGCGAGCTGGATCCATTCGTATTCGTTTCGGCTCGAGGGGGTTCAGGTCCATGTCGTCGTCCCCCGCCGCATCACCGTCGGAGACGAGGCGACGTTCGTACTCTCCGCACGAAACGGCGGACCGCGCGACGTCGAAACCCTCCTCGTGCGCGGGCCATTCTTGCCCGGCGATGGCTCATGGATCACGCGGCGCGCGGAGGTCGCGCGTCTGCCGCGCCAGGCGCGTTCGCACGTGGAGCTTCGCGCACGGTTTCGGTTGCGCGGCGAGCATCATCTCGACCCGTTCCGTTTGCAGGCCATGGTCCCCTTCGGTTTGGGGCTGGGGCCCGCGCTGACGACCGAGGGGGTCCCCTTTCTGGCCGTTCCTCGGATCGCGAACGTCGTCTCGCTCTCGCTGCCCATCGGCCGCCGTCACCAGGCGGGCGGATTGTCGGGGGCGTCCCGCACCGGCGACTCCCGCGAGCTCGTGGGTGTCAGGCCGTACCGCTTCGGTGATCCGATCCGCGATCTGCACGCGCGGTCGTGGGCCCGGATCGGCCAGCCGGTCGTTCGCGAGTACCGCGAGGAGTACTTCTCGCGCATCGGCATCATCCTCGACAGCGACCTCGGTCCGCTGCCGGACAGCCGGTTCGAGGCGGCGATTTCGCTCGTCGCAGGAATCGTGGAGCGCCTCTGCCGAACGGAGGCCCTCGTCGACGTGATCGTCGTCGGCAGCACCGCGTACGGCATCGCCCTCGGCCGAGGCTTGGGGGCGCTCGACCGCTCGCTCGAGCTCCTCGCTCGCGCCATGCCCGAGGGACCTTTCGACCCGAGCGCTCTCGCGGCGCGCGTGCTTCCACGGCTGGAGTCGGTTTCCTGCCTCGTGCTCGTCGCGCTTCGTTGGGATGCACCCCGGCAGGCGTTCGCAGCGCAAGTCCGTTCTAGGGGGACGTCGTGTGTCTCGTTCGTCGTGACCGAGGGCGCCGACGTCGCGGGCAGCTTCCGCGACGCGGCGTCGATTCCATCGGCGCTCATCGAGGCGGGCGGAGCCGTGGCGCTGTGACCGGGCGCGTCCTTCGTACGCTACCGCTGCTCGTCTCGTGCGGGGCGCTGGCCCTCGGGTCGCACGAGCCCGTGCCGCCCTTGGTCGTCGCCGTCTTCGCGTGCGGCAGCGGCCTGGTGGGCTTCCGATTGCCGCTGGATCGGGCGACGCAGCGGCTCGCGATCGTCGTGGTCGTCGTGCTCACGGTCGCAGGCCTTCGAGCGTCCGGGATGCCGCTGCGCGGACCGCACCTAGGGGCTTTCGGTTACGGCTTCGCGTTCGCCCCGCTCCTGGTCGAGGCCCTCCGCCTCTGGATTCGTTCGCCTGAGGGCGGGTCTCGCTTCGACGTCTCACTTTGCCTCTTTTCGCTCCTAGCGACCGGCGGCGCGCGCCCGGGCGTCATCTACCTTGCCTCGGTCGTGGTGTTCCTGTCGGTCACCGTGGCCCTCCAAGGATCGACCCACCCGGGTCGACTGACCTTCAGGGAGCTCTCTCCGCGCACGCGGCGCGTCGCGGGCGTAGGACTGGCGACCGCGGTCGCTGCCGCGGCGGCCGCCGCCCTTTTCACGCACTTCGCTTATGCGCAGATCCACCGGCGGCTGGGGCGTGCCCTCGAAACCCCGTTCGAGGACACGATGGGTCTTTCGGACACCTTCCGCCTCGGAAAGGTGACCGCGCTCCTCGCGTCCGACGCGGTGGTTCTGCGCGTCTCTGGGGCCGAGGTCGACCGGCTGCGGGGCGTCGTCCTCGACGAGTACGGCCGCGGGCAGTGGACCAGGGCAAGGACAGAGACGCCTTCGCCGCTCGAGGTTCCGCGTGTCCGACCGCTCGGTCGCGACGTCGTCGAAGTGCGCCACGTCCATCCTGACCGCGACTACATTTATCTCCCCCTCTCCGCCCGCGAAGTGGCTACGCCGGAGGGCGCGATCCGAGCGGACTCGATGGGCGTCGCTCGCTCGGCCGCCGCAGACGCGTCGCCCAACGTCTGGTTCCGGCTGGGAGAGCGGGACTCTCTCCGCGTCAGCGGACCTGGCGTGGAGGACCTTCTCATGCCGCGCAAGTTGCGCGCTCCCCTCACGGCCATTGCGGCCGAATGGACGAAGGGCACGGGCACCCCCGCAGAAGCCCTCGCGGCGCTTCATTCCCACCTCCAGCGCGAAGACGCTTACTCGCTGGCACCGGAGCGCGAGGGTTCCCTCGACCCCCTCCTCGAGTTTCTGACGGTATCGCACAAAGGGAGCTGCGAGTACTTTGCGAGCGCGCTTGCCCTGCTGGCGAGGACTATCGGAATCCCGACCCGGCTGGTGCTCGGCTATCGCGTGGGAGAGCGTAACCCGTACTGGTCGCACTACGTCGTTCGGCGGAAGAACGCGCACGCATGGGTTGAGGCGTATTTGCCGGACGGGACGTGGGTCACGCTCAATCCCACGCCGATGACGGAGCTTCCGCAGGATCGCCCCCACGACCAACAGGGGTTGGCGGCCGCGATCGAGGCGACCGCCGTCGGCTGGGAGCTCACCGAGGCGTGGCTCGCGAAGCGCACGGTTCTCGAGCTCGGAGCGTCCGCGCTTCTCGGGGTCGTCGTATTCGCCACACAGCGATGGGCGCGAAACCGGAAGAGCGCCGCGCCCAAGGGCCACGGCAGCCTCGAGTTCGATCCGCCGCCGATGGCGTTCGTTCGCCTCGAGGCCGAGCTCGGTCGGCGCGGACGGGGGCGCCTGCTCGGTGAGCCCCTCGAAAAGTGGGCCGCTCGACTCGGCGATCCGGATCTCGGCGCCGTCCTCGCCTGCTACGCCGAAGCCCGGTACGGAAGGGCCGCTGGCGAGGGTCTCGACGCGGCCCTGCACGCCGCGGCTCGCGCCATTGCTCGCGCGCGCTGATGGGTCGAGCCTGCGCCCGCCCCCGGGCGCCAGCGTTGTGGTCACACCGACCGCGCGCGACTACGCTCGCCGCATGGGCGACCCCGAGCCTGGCACGGTCGAACGCTGGGCGTGGGATTTCGTTCATACGCGGTCCCTCGCGTGGAAGCTCGCGCCGCCGGCCGTGCCGGAGCGCTGGGAAGCGTCGCCTCCCACCCGCCGCCTGAGCGCCCCCGGGAGGCCTTCCGAGCTGCGCCCGCTCGGAAAGGCGTCGAAGACGCGAGGGCTCTCGACGCCGACGGGCCGCGCGCGGGCGCTGCACACGTTCTTCCACCACGAGCTTCAAGCCGCCGAGCTGATGGCGTGGGCGGTGCTGGCCTTTCCCGAGGCCCCGCGCGAATTTCGCTCCGGCCTGGTCCGAATCGCCCTCGACGAGCTGCGCCACATGGGCGTCTACGCGCGCCAAATCGAGCGACTGGGGCACGCCGTCGGCGGATTTCGCAGTGCGTGACTGGTTCTGGGAGCGAATCCCTGCGTGCCGTACGCCGGCGTCGTTCGTGGCTGCCATGGCGCTAGGGTTCGAGAGCGCAAACCTCGAGCACACGGCATCCTTCGCGGCGCGTTTCCGAGAAGCCGGCGACGAGGAGGGTGCCCAAGCCCAGGAGCTCGTCGGTCGCGAAGAGATCGCGCACGTGCGATTTGGCGCACGCTGGTTCGATGGCTTCGCCGGCGGGCTGGACTTCGATCGGTGGCGTGGAGCATTGCCCGCGCCTCTCTCGCCGATCCTCCTGCGCGGCCGGCCTCTCCAGCGCGCTGCCCGACTCCGCGCTGGATTTTCGGAAGGCTTCCTCGACAAGCTCGACGCATGGCAGCCCGCATCGCCTGGGTGCTGAACCTCGACGCCGATCTCGAGCTCGGCGCAGGGCCGGAATACGAGCCCACGACCAGCGTCCGGCGCGCGATGAGGGCCCCCGTCGCGGCGCTAGCCCGCTCTCTCCTCCGCTCCGAGGACGCCCTCGTCGACGAGGCCCGCCCAGCGCACGACGCCCGCGGGCTACTAGGGCGGGCGTTTTGCCCGACCCCTCGCGCCCTCGCGCTCCTTCGCCGCGCAGGCGCCCATCCGGAGGCGCACCCGCCGGTCGAAGTGCTCCGTCGCGTCAACTCGCGTGCCTTCGCCGCCGAGCTCGGGACAACGCTGCCCGATGCCGCCTTCGTCACTGACTTCGACGTCGCCCGCACGATGCTACGCGACGAACCGGCGATGAGCTCGACCTGGCGCGTCAAGCATGCGTTCGGGATGGCAGGGCGAAATCAACGAGTCATCGTCCCTGGTGCGTTGGGCGATCGAGACGCCGCGTTCGTGAAGGCCGGACTGGCGCAGGGCGGCGCGCAGATCGAGCCGAACATCGCCATCGAAGCGGAATACGCCGTCCACGGGTTGATCGCCGAGGACGGGTCGTCCCGGCTCGGCGAGCTCGTGCGGCAGCGCTGCGACCCACGAGGCGCGTGGACGACGACTGAGCGAATCGCGCACGCTCGCGGAGCCCTCGGCAATCTCTCCGATCGGCTTGCCAACGAGGCTGGCCGGGTGGCTCGCGCGCTCATCGGCGCAGGGTTCTTCGGTCCCTTTGGCGTCGACGCCTACACGTACCGCGACCGCGAAGGCGTGCGGCGCTTGCAGCCCCGCAGCGAGATCAACGCCCGCTACTCGATGGGCTTCGCGACGGGCTTCGGTAGCCTCGACGCGCCGTCACGCTGATGAGACCGCCGTCGATGGCGGGCTGCGCTGCGGTCGCGCTAGAGCACGCTCTCTTCACCCGCCGGGGGCGGCGCGCCGAGAAGTCCGACGCGCTCGCACCACGGGCTTTCGATGTTGGTGACTACGGCTTGGGAAGGTCCTTGTCGGGGGTCGGCCTCGCGCCTTTCGGGACGGGCTTCGTGGCCGGGGGTGCCACTGTCGTTCCTCCGCCCGGCGTCTTTACGAGCTCTTGGACGGTCGCCTCCTGATCTTCGATATGGAACTCGACTCGGCGGTTAATCGCACGATTCGCGTCGGAGTCGTTCGGCACCATCGGCTGCTCTTTGCCCATGCCCTGTGCCGTCAATCGCTCTTTGGCAATACCGTGATTGGCAAGCCACTGGACGACGGACTGCGCGCGCTGGGCCGAGAGCTTCTTGTTGTAATCGGCGCTACCGATGTTGTCAGTGTGGCCTTCCACTCGGACGTGCTTGACCTCGGGATGATCGGTCATCACCTTCGCCACCTCGGTGAGGAGCGAGTCGCTCTCCGGCTTGATGACCGCCTTATTGTAGTCAAACTTCGGTTGATCGAGGATCTGAATCTGAGAGTTCTTGATGTAGACCCGCGGGCATCCGCTCGTTCTCGGATCGTTGCTCTTCGGCCCCGGTTCGTCCGGGCAAGCGTCGACGTCGTTCGGAATTCCGTCCTTGTCGCGATCCGGATCGGGGGGACAGCCGTTCGTCTTCGGGTCCGTCGTGCGGACTCCAGGCACGTCGGGACAGGCGTCTTCGCTGTCGAGTATCGTGTCGTGGTCGCGGTCCGAAGGACACCCGTTGGTCTTAGGATCGTTCGTGCGGACTCCGGGGATGTCCGGACAAGCGTCCTCGCTGTCAGGGACCCCATCGCCGTCGCGATCCGGTGGAGGCGGCGGGCAGCCGTTCGTCTTCGGGTCCATCGTCTGCACCCCAGGTACGTCCGGGCACGCGTCTTGATCATCGGGAATGCCGTCGCGATCGCGATCGCTCGGGGCGAGGGGACACCCGTTGGTCTTGGGATCGTTCGTGCGGACGCCGGGCACGTCCGGACAAGCATCTTCGTTGTCGGGAACGCCGTCGTTGTCGCGGTCAGCCTTCATGACGCCGGGTGCCCACTCGATGCCAAAGAGAGTGCGAAAGACCGGCGCTCCGTACCCCTTGGTGACGAAGGTTCCGAACCCACCGTTCAGTCGAAGCTGGTCGACCAAGTTCAAGTGAATGCCGAGGAGCACCTCAATGGGCGTCGCGCGCTCGAGAAACGCGTGGCTGTTCGAGACCACCGTTTGACCGAAAATTTCCGGTCCAATCAGCAATTGCTTGTCGAAGGCACGCAAACCGGCCGCCCCCCCAAACTGGAACGTGCTGCCGATGCGCGTATCGATGTAATCGACGTTGAGGTCGCGCCACTGGTAGCCGGCTCGCGCGGCGTAGGCGAACATGCCGACGTCGCCCGCGAGGAGCAAATGCGGCGCGAAGCGCGCGGTCCCGTCGCCGTTGTAGTTGCTGCGCTGCCCGGTGGGAGCAAACACCGAGGCGCCGACGGCCAGCGTGAAGGGCTCGCCGTATTGCCCGACCACGCGCAGATCCGCGCTGGCGCGGAGGTCGCCGATGCTCTGGTCGTCGGACGGGCCGGGGTACAGCACGCCTCCGGCGAGCGCCTGGTGCCCGAAGGCCTCGAGGACGACAGGGAGGTTCAGACCGAGGCGTAAGCGGTCAGCAAGCACGAAGCTCGCCCCGACATTCAAGAAAAGCTGATCGCGAACGACGGAGGCAGCCACCGTCCCGTCGCTGTTGTATTGGCCGATGATCCCGCGATACCCGTAGTCCGCCACGGCGCCGAGGGCGAAACGGAATGGACCGCGAAGGTCGAGTGACTCGTTCGCAAACCAGTCGCTCCCACGCTCCGACGGCTCGAAATTGTTCGAGGCATATCCGGCCTGGGCAGGATCTGCCTTTGCCGGGGAGGCCGCTCCGCAAAGCGCGACACAGCCTGATGCTACCGCCAAGGATCGTCTCATAGGTCGAGTCTCCGGATAGGATCGAGAAAACCGCCGCCGGCCGCGAATGCAAAAGTCGCACCCTTTCGCCCCCAAGGTTGCGTTGCTGGAAATCGGGCCCGATCTTGCATGGGGTAGCTGCCTAAGGCAAGTAACGGGTCGCATCTTGCGAAAGCCGTCTCTCGCTCGCGCTTTTCAAAAACACAGACGCCCCCAAGCCTTTCGCCGCTGGCGCCCTCCGGCTTTCGCGCCGATTCCCGCTTGAGAGGAGCGAGAACGACAAAGCGCCGGGGGCGGTTGACAAATGCGGTCCCAGCGTGAATAACGGAGGGTCTCGTGTGAGGTGGGCGGGGTCTTGCTGCGTGTCGCGACCGACATAGGGGCGCGCGACAACGGAGGGCCCCCGCGACGACCAAGAAGGTCGCAACGCCGATAGAGCTCGATTGCGTCGGAGTCGAGACCCTAGGCGCTCGCCTTGAGTTCGAGTCTCCGACCATCCAAGAGATGGTCAAGTCTCACGAATACGCAGGTCAAAAAAAAGGAAAAAACAATCATGACATGGCTCGATAATTCGCGTTTTGCCCGTTCCGGTATTGTTGCACTCGTCGCTGCATCGGGTTGTTTCGTCGCGTGCAGCGGCGGGGGGACGGGCCCCGGCACGGGGGAATCGATCGGGACTGCCAATCAAGCGGTCACCAATCAAACTTTGTTCGGGGTGAGTCCCAGCATGCGTCGCGCAGCCGCGATGGCGAGCACGGGAACGCTGACGATCAGTGGCAACGTCATGGATCCAACCGGCTTTTCGCTGGCGGGCGTGAAAGTCAGCCTCAACGGAGGCGCTCAGTCGTCCGTCGTCACCGATTCGTCCGGCAATTTCAGCTTTTCCGTCAAGCCTGGCTCCTACACTTTGAGTGTCTCTGGAATCTGCGCGTCCTTCGAGCCGAGCGTCGATAATTTGAATGGCATCACGAAAAACCAAATCGTCGATTTCGTTGGCTCGGGCGGAAACTGTGCACCGGCGCCGTCGTCGGGGGGGACGTCGGGGTCGCTCACCATCAGCGGCCAGGTGACCTCGGGCGGAAAGCCCGTCGCAGGGGCGACGGTAACGCTCAACGGCACGGCCCGGGGCTTCCGCGTGAGCGACGAGACAGGCTCTTACAGCTTCTCCGTAAACCCCGGATCTTACTCGGTCAGCGCCTCGGGTGGGTGCTCTTCGTATACGCCGGGCGTCGCCAATCTCAATCACGTAACCAAGAGTCCGACGCAGAATTTTCAAGGCAGCGGAAACTGCCCGCCTCCGCCGCCGGCGCTATGCCCGTCGCTCGACGCGGCCTTCGGCACCAGCGAGCCGGCCCAATGCGCCACCATCACGACGAACAGCTGCTCTGATCGAATCTCGAACTGGGTCGGAACGATCGTGTTCGACTACGCCGTTGCCGTCAGCGGCGACTGCCGCTTCGGGCAGTGGGTTCCTCCGACGTTCCCGGCGACGGCGAGCACCGACTACCTCAACGCTCTCATACCCTTCACTTTGCAACTGTTGGGTTGCGCGTTCCAAGGGACATTGATCGGTCCAATCTTCGACGGGCTGGTCCCGACCTTCTTCAAGGGTCACGCCTTCACGACCGCGGATCTGAACGCCCTTTCGGCCTTGTACGTGGGGGGCGTTCAGCAAGCCCTCTCCGACGCCGGCGCTCCTCCGTTGACGCCCGCGCAGTTGAGCTCCATCAACGCGCAGCTCGCCTATGCGCAGAGCAAGGTCCCCAACACAGTGAATTCGTCGAGCTTCACGTTCAGCACGTGCGGCGACGCCGGAATGTGAGCCAGCGCGCGTAAAGCGCGCGTAAAATGAGTGGTCGCGGGCTTGGACGGGAGTCAGAAGCTCCTCCGAGCCCGCGATGTTTTTGTGACCGCGGGGCGCGGGAGCGAACCTGAATGCCTCACACTGAGGCGGCCTGGCTTGCCACCCCCCCGGAATGAAGGGAAGCCGAGCGCGACCGGCGCGCGAGGCGCACCCTGCGAGGGTCGTTGGTACGCTCGCTCCTCGTCTTGAGTCTAAAAAACAATCGACGGCACGGACGTTGCGTAAGGCGGAGGGGTGGGACGCACAAGGATGGTTTTGCGCAGGCCGTCGAGCCGCTTTCGGGGAGGTTCACCGATGAAAGTGCTTTTCTACGCGACGGTGGCCGTCTCCGGATGGCGCGTCGCGCGCTACTTTTTGGGGCGTCTTATCGCTCGCGACCGGGACGCGAATCGCTCTCGGAATCGAGCCACGAAGGCCTCAGCGCGCGATATCGAACGTTGGGAAACCGAGGGCGGGACGCCCGCCTAGAGGAGATCGACGCGCCTAACGAGCAGGCGGTGGCGGCGACGGAACGCGCTCCGCGGAGTGGCCGAAGACCTCCATGCCGAAAACGACCCGCCACGCGGGGGCGCCGAAGCGTGGCTCGATGCCTGCGCCGATTCCCAGCTTTACACGCCACTGGCCGCCTTCGTCGCGTGCGCTTTCGACCCTTCCGGTGAGCAGCGCCTCGACCCCCGTGCCCGTCGGTCCGAAAAACGACTTGAAGGCCGTCTGCCCGAAGACTTCGGGCCCTAGGACGAAGACGAGGCTGCCGTTGCGGTCAAGGGCCATTTTCGGGCCTGCGGCGACGCCGAAGAGCAGCTCGCTCCCTCGTGGGCTGCCGGGGGTCGGCGACGCGTCGAGCGGTCGGACGTGTGTTCCAAGTTGCCCCGCAAAGTCGAAACGGCTCGTGCCGCCAGCGAACAGGAGGCGAGCCATCGCGCGGTAAGTCGCGTCGGTGTCGTAGTCGGCGCGATCGCCATTCGGAAAAATGAGCTGGATGCCTGCGCCGAGTCGGAGAAGGCTTCTCGCGTTGCCGAAAAGGCGCGCATCGAGTCCGATGCGTGGGTCCGCGAGGGTGTCGGGGCGGCTGCCGAGGTCGACCGAGGGCGCAGTGAAGCCATAACCACCGACTTGGCCGCTCTCGCCGCTCGTTCGGAGCGGCATGTTCATGTCGACGTAAAATCGCCAACGGTCGTACGTTACGGCGAGACCGAAGCCCGCAAAGGCCTGGTCTGCCACGGGCGCCAAGCGCTGCGCACCGTTCTGTAGCCCGACGCGCAGCGGATCGTGCGCGTCTCCTAGTGAGAAACCTAGGGCGCCGCCGAGGCCTCCATGCATGTCGAGCGCGTCCATGACCACCCACCCGCCGCCCGGCGCCGCCTGGTACAGGCGCTCGACGGCAAATCCCCGCGCTGGCGGCTGCGCCTCCGCACGTTGCGCCGCGAGGAGCGCGCCCAGCACGCCTGCGAATGCGAGCGCAACCTTCCGCGTGGCGCCCCTACCCGAGCCACCCCTGGGGGCGGTCTCGCCGCGCCGACTAAAACTCGGCATGAACCCTCGCGCCGAAAATGTCGACGGGGCCGCGATCGGCGTTGAACGCCGGGTTGACGATGCGCTGGTAGTCCCCCGACAGCCAGATCGCCTTGAGCAGGTTGAGGCTGTAGAAAACTTCGGCAACCCCCTCGGCCGCAGAGTTGATGTAGCCATCTCCAATGAATCCGTCGATACCGCCCAGGCGGAGGTATTCGGCATGCGCCTGGGAGATCCAGGCAAGACCGATCCCGACGCCCGCCACGTCGAAGGGGCGTTGCCAGACGGAGCCCTTTGCCACCGCGCCGAACGCCACGGATCGATCGGCGGGATTGTACGCGAAGACCTCCGTTCGGCCGTCGGCGTACATTCCTCGAAAGAAAAGCCCGATGTCGCGGGCGACATGCTGCTCGACGTCGACGCCGACTCCGACTTTGGCATTCGGGCCTCGCGCCCAGCAGAGGCCCGGGGCATTGACGTTTTCCGAGCGATCGTTCGCATCGGTGCACGCCGCTGCATTCTTGCTGGGATCGGCCCGAAACGCTGCAATCGCTTGGCTGAAGCGCCCCGCGTCGAGCTGGTTCCGAAAGGCAAGCAAGCGGACGGCGCCGGCCTGCCCCAGAATCCGATGATCGTGCTCCAGCTCGAGCTGATCGCCGAAGTGCTTGTCGAGGCGGAAGTCGACCGGCAACGCGTTCGGGGTCTGCGGCGGCGTGATTCGGCCGATACGCAGCGCCCAGTCTTCCCAGTAAAGCTCCGCGGTCCCCCCCCACGAGTAGCCTCGCGCGTCCGACGGGAAATCCCAGGACGAGTACGTCATGAAGGCCATGTTGAAGAACGTCTGTCGCGGATCCCACGTGATCGAATTGCGATCGAACACATCGAGGATGGTGAAGCTGCCAGCCGTCAGGACGAGCCGCCGGCTGTCGACCGGACCGCCGAGCTGCATCGGGTCTGAGGTCTTTTCGCCGCGCTCGCCGCCGAGCCCGATGGTTTGCCGTACGAACGTCCGCGACCGGTAAAGCTGGGGCATCTCCGAGCCGCCCTTTTGAAGCTCGAAGTTTTGGATCGCGCCGCCGATCCCTTTGAGGTTCGACAAGGGCCTCTCGGAGATGAGCTCGGGAACGAAGTAGGCTTCCGCACCCGGCCAGAGGCGCAAGCCCACGAAGAGGGTGAGCGTTCCAGTAAAGCTGCCCTCGGCATCGGTTCGGAGCGAGTTGGTGCCGCCGTACGGAGCGGGGAACGGTAGCTTCGAGCTCGAGATGTACGTGAACTGCCCGTAGGCGTTCCAACGCTCGTCGTCGATGTCGTGCAAGCCCTGGCGGGTCAGCCAATTCATGACGTCGAAGGCGGCGTCGTCGTGCGCTGCAGGAGGGGCCGCTTGTGCGTTCGCTGGAGTCACCGCAAAGAGGAGGCGCTGGATCACGAGCGCCCCCAGCAAGCGCGGGATCTTAAAGCGGCTGAGCGCGTTCACTGAGAAGTGGTCTCGAGGGTTGGTCGCGCCAATGAAAAGCCGGCGAGAGCGCGTCCTTTGGTGCGGGGGCCGCGGCGGCGCAAGCCGTATCTTCGCCGATTGCGCCGCGCTGGCGTGGTTTCGTGGCTGGCTCGGGTCTCCGCAACTGGGCGCCACGCCAAGCCATCGAAAGGGCAGCGCCTCATGATCCCGCTCTCCGTTCTCGACCTCTTTCCCGTCTCGACGGGGACCACCCCCACCGAGGCGATCCGTTCATCGATATCTCTTGCAAGGCGCGTCGATGAGCTAGGTTACACGCGGTACTGGGTCGCCGAGCACCACAACATACCCAGCATTGCCAGCTCGGCGCCCGAAGTCCTCATTGGGCACGTCGCGGGGCTGACGCGGCGGATTCGCGTGGGGGCCGGCGGGATCATGCTCCCCAACCACGCGCCGCTTCACGTTCTCGAAGTCTTCCGCACCCTCGAGGCGCTCTATCCGGGACGCATCGACCTGGGTATCGGGCGCGCGCCCGGGACCGACCGGATCACGTCGGCCGCACTGAGGCGCCAGTCTACCGATGGGGGTGAGGTGAACGAGCAGCTCGCGGAGCTCTTTGCGTTCGCGACCAAGGCTTTCCCGGCGGACCACCCGTTTCGGACGATCGAAGTCATGCCTAGCGATGCGCCCATGCCGCCTCTCTGGATGCTCGGGTCCACGCACGCCGGGGCCGGAATTGCCGCGAGGCTCGGCGTCGGGTTCGCGTTCGCCGGGCACTTCAACATGGGCGAGGCGCAGGGCGCCGTGCGCGAGTACCGCGCGCGCTTCGAGCCGCGCGGCGACCTGCAAGAGCCCCGCGTCATCATGGCCGTCACGGTCGTCTGCGGCGAGACGGACGAGCAAGCACACGATCTGGCGGCGCCTCTGCGGGTCGCCTACGCGCGCCTTGCGGCAGGCAGGCCCGCACCCTTTCCATCGATCGAGGAAGCGCGCTCCTATCGCTTTTCACCGGACGACTTGCAAGTGGTGGCGCGCTTTGCTCAGGGCGCGGTCATCGGTAGCGCCGCCACGGTCCGCGCCGGTCTCGAGCGCCTCATCGAGCGGACTCTCGCGGACGAGCTCATGGTGTCCACCGTCGTGCCGGTTCATCGTGAGCGCGTGGCATCGTTCGAGCGCTTGGCCGCGGCTTGGCGTTTGGAGAGCCAAGGGACTCCGGGCGCCTGACGCGTCTATGAGCGGTACGGTCCTCCCGGTCGCCCCGCAAACCATAGAGCGAGCAAATACGCGTAAAGGTCCGCACCGTGGTCGGCCCACGCAGTGGCCCCCCCGTCCGGCTGCCCGAAGCTCCGGCTGAAGTGCTGGGGCGAGCGCGGATGAAGCGCGAGGCGATTGTCGAAATGCAGGTGCGGCGCGCGCGCCCGAAGCGCCGCGATGACGGCGAGGAAGTTCCGGTGGCGGACGGGCCCGAGGGCTGGACCGAGCGCTCCGTAGTGGCCCTCGCGCTCGCGCAGGATCCAGGGCGTAGCGCCGTCGTCGCGGTAGAGGGTGAGCGATTGGGTAGCGTCGTGCTGGCTCGTAATCGTCTCCCGGCGGGCAGTGCCCTCGCGCGGACCGACGTAGACCTGCTCGTGCGTGATGACCTGGTGGATCTCGGGGTGAGTGGCGTGAACCAGTGTCTGCATTCTTGCGTACGGGAGTACGTCGCTCGAGTCCACGTCGGCGCGAAGCCCGGCCGCTTCGAGGACGAAGTGGCGGATGCCGATCATTGCGGTGCCTGGTACGACATTTCGCAGGTCGCACCCCACCGCACCGTGTCCCCGCTGGCGCAAGCCGCGGAGCACCGCCAGCGCTTCGTCACGACGCGGCGTCACGAGCACGATCGCGGGAAGAGGACCTGCGAGCCGGAGGCGCAGGTCGTAGACCGCTAGGCGTACGCTTGCCGCGAGGGCTTCGGCCTCGTCCCCGGCAGGCGTGCCGAGCTCGACGATCGCCACCGCGAACATGGGGGCTCTGCACATCGGCGTGCGCGGCCCCCGCCGGTCACGGACTCAGCATCGCTCCGATCGATTCGAGAATCGCGCTCCAGCCGCTCTCGGCCCTGCTCGCGAAGTCCGCCGGCACGCCGTCCTGCGTCAACGTGAGCTCCGTCCCAGTACCCGCCGGGACAAGGTCGACGCTCACGCGAGCTTTCTCGCTCGGGCGGGATACGCCCCACGTGAACACGAGGCGGCGCGGGCGAACGAGCTCGAGGTACTCTCCGGCGTGCTCGATTTCTGCGCCTTCGCGGAGCACCACGAAGCAAAAGGAGCCACCCACACGCGCGTCGATGTCGACGCGGGTCGTTTCGCCTGGGGCGGGAGCCACCATCCATTCGTGGATCTTGTCGGGGTCGAGCCAGGAATCGAAGACGCGCCAGGGCGCGACCCTGAATCGCCGCGTCACGCGGACGGTGGCTGTCGTCTCAGGACTCATCGGGCTCCACCCAGCGCGAGGCGATGCAAGATCGCACGCTGCGGCGGGTCAGCAGGCGGCGGGTGCGAACGCATGCAATTTGTGGGATGTAAATGGTCTACCGGAACCACCGCGTCAAGTCGCTCGAGGCGGAGCGCCTCCGCAATCTTGGGAGCGCCTCGACGAACGCCTGGACGCATCCCCGTTGACGCGACGTCCGCTGCGTCCCGCGCACCCCGACGCTGCCGCGCGGCCTCGAGGGCATTCTCAGATTTCGGCGCCCTCTAGCCACTTCGGCTTTCGAGCCGTCCCGTCGAAGCGTTGCGACGTCTTGAACTGCTCGTAGTCGCCAGAGGCTCCGGCCTTCTGCGTTCGTGCCAGCAGGGCTTCCATCGCGCCGGCGGAGAGCGGCTTCCACGTATAGGCCGCGAGCAGGGCCTGTTTGAGCACTCCCAGCGAGTCGCACCCGGTGATCACCACCGATGTGGGCAGCGTCATCGAGTAGTGGAGGCACTCCACGGGCTGAATCACTCCGCTCTGGAGAAAAATACCGGAGCCCATGGGCTTCATTCCGAGGACGCCGATGTTCTCGCGGACGAGGATGGGCAGCACGTCTTTCTGAAAGCTGTCGTAGTGCGGATCCATCGCGTTGAGCGGCATCTGCACCGTGTCGAACCGAAAACCGTGCGCCGCCGCCGTCTCGAGCATGTGCTTGTGGATCGCCGGGCTCTTGTGACCGGTGAAGCCGATGAAGCGCAGCTTGCCTTGTCGCTTCGCCTCGACGAGCGCCTCGATGGCGCCGCCGGGCGCGAAGACGCGATCGGGATCGGTCATCCGGATCGTCTCGTGGATTTGTACCAGGTCGAGGCGATCGGTCTGGAGTCGGCGCAGCGACTGCTCGAGCTGCTTCGTGGCAGCGTCGGCCGTGCGGCCGTCGAGCTTGGTCATCAAGAACACGCGCTCGCGGTAGCCGTCTCGCAGCGCCTTGCCCATCCGAATTTCGCTCTTGCCCTCGTTGTAGTCCCAGCAGTTGTCCAAGAAAGTCACACCGTGATCGATCGCCTCGCGAACGATTCGAATGCCCTCCGGCTCCTCCGGCAGGCCGATATGAAAGCCGCCGATGCCCAAAAGCGATACCTCCACCCCGGTATTGCCTAGCCTGCGCATGGGCATCGTCGCGCCTGCGGGCAGCTGGATGTCATCGGGCCGAGGCGCCCCCGGAAGAGGCCCTTTCGGAGGCTCGTCGCCGTGATCCGGTGGACGCAGCGCTTCGGCGACCGCGTGGGGCTCTTTCGAGTGGTTCCGAGAGCATGCGGCTGTGGTCACGCACGCTCCCACCCCGTAGAGAAAATCTCGTCGCGTTCGGCTGTCTATCACGGGCGCGGGCCTCCAACGTCTGGGCCACGCACGCAGCATGCCGCGCGAAACAGACGAGCCTGCTCGAGCGGCGCTCCGCGAGCCCCGGCTCAGAAATGCCCTGCGACCCCGAGAAGGCCTGAGCCGGCGCGGGGCCATCGCGTTTTTGCGATACACGGGGGGCCGTTCGGTCGCACTCTGCTGCCCCATGGAAGACACGAAGACTTATTCCGGCGGCTGTCACTGCGGCAAGGTTCGCTTCGACGTCGAAATGAACCTGTCCAAGGTCACGGCCTGCAATTGTTCCATCTGTTCGAAGAGGGGCTGGCTTCTAGCGTTCGCCCCGGCCGAGCATTTCACGCTCCGATCGGGAGAAGGCGATCTCACGGACTACCAGTTCGGCAAGAAGCACATCCATCACCCTTTTTGCGCCACGTGCGGCGTCACGTCTTTCAGCCGCGCCAAGGGACCCGATGGACGCGAGATGGTCTCGGTGAACGTGCGGTGTCTCGAGGGGGTGGATGCGCCCTCGCTGCCGGTCAAGCACTTCGACGGCAAGAGCCTCTGAGCTCGGCGTGCGGACGATCGAGCCCCCTAGGCGGCCGCCCGCTCTCGCTCTCTCTTCTATCTAAGTGCGTTCTTCGTCAGGAAGTAAAACATCGTCGCTTCGGCGTCCGGCCAGGCGGTTGCCGGGGTGGTAAAGCGTGCGCCACCCCTTCCCACCGACGGGGGAGTGCCGCGTAAAGGATTCTGCGTCCTGCCCAGCATTGCCGGAGGCCAAGCGTGCGCTTGAGGCATCCGACCTGTTGCCTGGAGTCGTAACGTTCACGCCCATCGAGCCTGAGGAGCTGTCGTCGAGCGCCGGGTGCGCGCTGATTTCATCGACGATGGGGCCCCGCCCCCCTTCGGCGGCGCATCTCCGGACGTGGCGCCGGCGGCTGGACGGACTGGAGGCACCGGGTGCAGTCTGCCACGACGCAGGCCAATGTCGCCTTCAGCAAAACGAAGAGCGCTCACTCATTGGTAAGGGCCAGGCGGTCGAAGAGAGTGTCTAACTCGGTCGCGCGAGCTCTGATAACCAAGCAAACGCCCCGCGGGTGAAGGGCAAGCCCTTCCCCGGCCATTTGAGCGAACGACCATGGATGCCGCCGAGCCGCCCCGCGTCCTCTTCGAAAGCACCGCCGACTGCGCCGATCGCGATCGGGCCGAGGCGCTCGCTCGGCAGGCGCTCGAGCCGGCTCGGGCTCCCGGAACGGGGTGGGTGGTCATGATACGAATTTCCGCCGCCACGCCACCAGGCGTGACCGCTGAGGCCGAAATAACGGACGCCAGCGGTGGCTCTCGCTCACACCAGCAGATGACGGGCGACGCTGCGAATTGCGCCGCCCTCGGCGCCGCGCTCGGCGCTTGGGCGGGCGGCGCTCTCCGGACGCAACGGCTCGAGGACACGCCCGCCGTGCCCGAGCCTCCTGCGCCGGCGCCCACGACGCCACCCCCCGACGCGACCGTCGGCCTACCGGCCCCGCCTCCGACGCCGAGCCGGTCCGCGAAACCGTTGGGGCTGTCTGGTTCCTTGGCATCCTTCGCCAACTCAGCGCCCGAGCCGACGTCTGCCGAAGCCTCCAGCGAGTACGAGATGCCCGAGATCGAGTTGGGGACGGGCGCTTTCCTTATGGTCGGCGGAGCCGCGGGCGGATACGCGGGGGTGAGCCCATTCTTGGTCGACGAGATTGCCGAAGCCGTCTACCTGCGCCCCTCGGTCGCTGTGGGACAGGCCCTATCCGTGAACCTCCGGTCCACGTGGGCTGGGGGCCGCCTCGATACGTGCACGCGTCTGCCTGGTCACTACGCCAGTAACGGGATTCAGCTCGACTTGTGCGGCGGGCCCGATGTCGGCTTCTCGTACGTTGCCTCCGGCACGCAGCCGGGCATGCCGCGTGAAGGCCGGCTGTTGCCGTACGTCGCCCTCGGTCCGAGCGTGGACCTTCGGGCGGAGGTAGGCCGCCTCGCGGTCTCGCTCCGAATCGTCTCGGAGTTCAACGTCGCACACAGGGGCTTCGTCGACGTGGCGGGCAACGACGTCGAGGACTCGGGGTGGACGTGGCGCTTCGAGCTGGCCTTCTCAGGCGCCCTCCGTCACTCGCGCCCTTAGTGCCTCAGGCCCTGCTGGCAGGCGCGGGTTTCCTGGCGGTCCACGTCAGGAGGCGCTCGGCGTCCCATGCATTTGCGATCCGGTCGGGCTCTAACCATGCGCGCTCGGCGTTGAGGGAAGCGTAGCGGACGCGCTCGAGCTCGTCGGCGTGGTGGGCGTCGCTCGTCAGGACGAAGATGACTTCGCGCGACCGCGCGGATGCCCGACGAAGGGCGTCGACCGACATGTCGAGGCGCGGCAGGCCGCCGTTGACCTCGAGGGCAGTGCCGGTCTCCTCGGCCGCGGTGACGATGGCATCAAGGTCGAGGTCGATTGCCGGTCGGGCGCCGATCATCCTAGCCGACAGATGCCCAATCATGCGCACGGTCGGATCGCGCATGGCGGTGACGACGCGCTTCGTCTGCGCCGCCCGGCCGAGGTCGAAGTGGTCGTGCACCGACGCGAGGCAAAAGGCAAAGCTTTGCCGGAACTCGAAATCGTAGTCGAGGCCGCCTTCGGGTCCGATGTTGAGCTCGACGCCATGGAGGAGCTTCATCGAGTCGCCGAGCTCGCGTTGAAGCATCTCGATCTTGGCCCGTTGCTCGACGAACGGCTGGCGACCGACGCCCGAGAGCGTACCTTCGGCGTGGTCGGTGATCGCCAGAACGCGGTAGCCGCGCGCCTTCGCTGCCATCACGACGTCCTCTATCGACGAACGGCCATCGCCCGAGAGCGACGTGTGCACGTGAAAGTCGCCGCGGAGCGTGCCAATGCCCCTCGGCAGCGTGCCCCTTTCGGCCGCCTCGATCTCGCTGCCGTCTTCGCGCAACACGGGCGGGATCCAGGGCAGCCCGAGTGCCTCGTAGATGGCCTCTTCGGTCTCGCTGGCGACGACCTTGCCTCCCTCGATCGCGGACAGCGAGTACTCGTTCAGCGTCCAACCACGGGAAAGCGCGCGCTGACGAAGCCTGATGTTGTGCCCCTTCGACCCCGTGAAATAGAGGCGCGCCGCACCGAGCTGGTGCGCGGCCACCACCCGCAGGTCGATCTGCGTGCCACGGCGCGTGACCACGCTCGTCTTCGCGTCGCCCCGGGCGAGCACCCGCTCGACGAAGCTCATCGAGACGAGCGCCTCCATCACCCGGCCTGGCGCGTCGGCAGCGACGACCACGTCAATGTCGCCGACTGTCTCGGCAAAGCGCCGGAGCGACCCGCAGAAAGAGGCGTGGCTCACTCCGGGCACCTCGAGCAGTCGCGCGACGATTCGCTCGGCCAGGGGCAGGGCGACCGAAATGGGCGTTCGATCTAGGGGCCCTTGCTCCTCGAGCCGCGAAAGGGCCCGGATGAGCTTCTCCTCGGATTTTTCGCCGAACCCCTTCAGCGGGCGCAATCTCCTGTCGATAAGCGCCTGGCGCAGCTCGTCGATGGACTGGACGCCGAGCTCCGTGCGCAATTTGTTCACAGACTTTGCGCCCAAGCCCGGGATCCTCAAGAGCGCGACCACGCTGGCCGGGTGCTTCTCCCGCAGCTCCTCGAGCCTCTCGACCCTGCCGCGCTCGAGCAGCTCGCGAATCTTCGCCGCGGTGCTCTTGCCGATACCCTGAATGCGTTGCAGCTCCCCGATGGTGAGCTTGCCGAGGTCAGTCGCCTGCGCCGCGATCGCTTCCGCGGCACTCTCATAGGCTCGAACGCGAAACGACTGGGGGTCTCCCTCTTCGAGGATGGTGAGCTCGGCGAGCTCGTGGAGCATGTCGAGGACGTCTTGCTTCGTATCGGGCACGGACGGTGATGTAGCCTCCGTGGGGTGGCTACGAAAGAGGCAGCCGAATTGGTCTCCGTCGCCGGGCGCGACGTTCGCATCACGAACCCCAACAAGCCCTATTTTTCTCGTGAGGCGAAGCTCTCGAAGCTCGACGTCGTGCGCTATTACCTTTCAGTGGCGGAGGGCGCGCTGCAGGGGATCCGAGATCGGCCGCTCGTGCTCAAGCGCTTCGTCGATGGGGCCGACGGCCAAGTATTCTATCAGAAGCGCGCGCCCGACCAGCGACCGGGGTGGCTGCGGACGACCACCCTTTCGTTTCCCTCGGGGCGGACCGCGGACGAGCTCGTCGTGGACGACGCAGCCGGCCTCGCGTGGGTCGTGAACCTCGGCTGCATCGAGCTGCATCCGCACCCGGTGCGCTCCGGCGACCTCGATCATCCCGACGAGCTTCGCGTCGACCTCGATCCCGGGCCCGGGGTTCGCTGGGACGACGTCCGCCGTGTGGCCCTCGAGGTGAAGGCGCTACTCGAGGAGCTGGGACTTCGTGGCTGGCCGAAGACGAGCGGCTCACGCGGGCTACACGTCAACGCGCGGCTCGAACCGCGCTGGCCTTTTGCGGAGGTCCGGCGGGCGGCGCTCGCCCTCTCGCGCGAGATCGAGCGGCGCGTCCCGAACCTCGCGACGTCGAAGTGGTGGAAGGAGGAACGCCACGGCGTGTTTCTCGACTACAACCAGAACGCGAAAGATCGCACGACGTGCTCGGCGTATTCCGTGCGCCCGCTGCCCGACGCGCGGGTCTCCGCGCCGCTCACCTGGGACGAGGTGCCCGATTGCGACGCAGCCGACTTCACGGTCTCTACAATGCCGGGGCGGTTCGCCGCGATCGGCGATCCGCATCACGGCATCGACGGCGCCGCGGGGTCGCTCGAAGGGCTGCTCGAGCTAGCGGCGCGGGACGAAGCCGCCGGCCTCGCCGATGCCCCGTGGCCACCTCACTTCCGAAAGGCCGAGGGCGAGGCGCCGCGCGTGGCGCCGTCGCGTGCGCGAGGGAAAGCCGCCGCCAGCCGTCTTCGAACGAAGATGCCGCTCGTGGTCATCGCCAACTCGCCGAGCAAAGAGTCGGCCCTGGCCGGCCTCGCGCGCTGGAAGGCGCGACACCCCGACGCCGCCGCGCACCTTGCCGAGGAGGACGTGCTAGTCGACTCGATGCGTGGCCGATCGTCGACATGGACTCGCGTTCGACTCAACTTGCACCACGTCCCGGAGGCGCTACGCCCTGGTCCCGAGCCGCCGGACCCCGACGACGACTCGACGCAGGCATGGCGCAGCAGCCGGCGCGGCTGAGCAAATCCGGCAGGCCTGTTTAGCCGTGAGTGGCGAAGATCGCAGCGAGCTCGTGCGGCGGTGTGACTTCGAGCTGGGCGTATGTGCAATCGTTGGGGCTCTTGTCGGTGCGCCACCTGCGAAACTGCGCGGTATGCCGGAATCGCGCGCCTTGCATGTGATCGTAAGCGACCTCGACGACGAGCTCCGGTCGAAGCGGCTCCCAGGACAGGTCCTTGCCCTGGCTCCAGCGGCTCTTGCCCCCGGGCATGCGCTGTCCGGAAGCCCCGGCGCCGGCCTGGCCGGCCCACTCCTTCCAAGGGTGCGCGGCCAGGGCGTCGACGCGGTAGGGGGCCAGCAAGTCGACGAGCTCGCGTCGCTTGGCGCTGGTGAAGCTCGCCGACACCCCAACGTGATGCAATGAGCCCATTTCGTCGTAGAGCCCGAGCAAGAGCGAGCCTACGGCCATCCCCTCTCCGTCCTTGTGCCAACGGAAACCCGCCACGACGCAGTCGCAGTCACGCTCGTGCTTTACTTTCAACATCGCCCTCTTGTTGGGCTCATAGGCTCCGTCGGCCTTCTTGGCGATGACCCCGTCGAGCCCGGCCCCTTCGAACCGGTGGAACCAGTCGGATGCCAGTCCTCGATCGGCCGTTATCGGCGTGAGGTAGAGGGGCGGCGTCGCCCGCGCCAGGACTGCCTCGAGCGCAACGCGCCGGTCGTGAAAAGGGGTCGTCATCAGGTCACGGTCACCGAGACACAGCAGGTCCCAGAAGACCACGGCCGCCGGGAGCTCGGCCGCGAGGATCTTCACGCGCGACGCTGCCGGATGAATCCGCAGCTGGAGGGCTTCGAAATCGAGTCCGCCCGCCCCCGCGATCACGAGCTCACCGTCGAGAACACAGCGCTCGGGTAGCTGTCCCTTGAGGGGCGCAACGAGGTCGGGAAAATAGCGGTTGAGCGTTTTTTGGTCGCGGCTCTGAATGAGGAGGTCGTCGCGGTCACGGAAGACCACCGCACGAAAGCCGTCCCACTTCGGCTCGAAGAGCCATCCCTCGCCGGATGGAAGCTCCCCCGTGCCCTTCGCAAGCATTGGCAAGAGGGGTGGACACACCGGAAGTTGCATCGTCCGAGTTTACGCAAAATTGCCACACCAAATCGCGCTTGTATCAGCCGTTGGGGGCTTGCACGCGGCGCGGCGCCGCCCATAGGTTGTGCGCATGGTCGCGATAGCCCCAAAAGTCTCGGTGCTCATCGTCGATGACGAGCCCGACATGCTGGCGCTCTTAGAAGGACACCTCGGCGCCGAGGGTTTCGAGGTCATTCGCGCGACTGATGGGATTGACGCTCTGTCATATATGTACGCGACGAAGCCGAGCATGGTGCTCATCGATCTCGTCATGCCGCGGATGAATGGTCTCGAGCTCATTGCGCAGCTGCGCAACGATCCCGCTTTCGCCGACATCCCCGTCGTGGCGATGAGTGGCGCGAGCGAGATGCTGCCGCGAGCCAAGGCGGCGGGGGCCGACGCGGTTCTCCGAAAGCCTGTTGACCCGGGCGTCGTCGTGAGCACTCTCCTTCGTCATCACAAACCGAAAACGACCGCCAGCTGACCCTACGGCCTGGAAAGCTTCGCGGAGTCCGTCATCAGCCGCTACTTGGTTCGCAGCCCGCCGGCCCGATCGAGCTAACGCGTGGGAGACCAAGCGATCCCGGATCGCTTTCCGCCGACGTGTCTTGCCAGGTATCTTGGTGGCGCAGAGACCTGCAGGAGGCAACGGGCATCATGACGATTCGCTGGGGCATCATCGGCTGTGGCGACGTGTGCGAGCGCAAGAGTGGTCCGGGTTTTCAGCGAGCCACCGGCAGTCGCCTCGTTGCGGTGATGCGGCGTCAGCGCGCGCTGGCCGAGGACTTCGCCCGGCGGCACGGTGTCCCGCGCTTTTACGACGATGCCGACGAGCTCGTGAGCGATCCCGAGGTGGACGCGGTCTACGTTGCGACGCCGCCCGGCACCCACCTCGAGCACGCGTTACGCGCCTGCCGAGCGGGCAAGCCCGTGTACGTCGAAAAGCCGATGGCGCGCACCCACGCCGAGTGCAACGCGATGGTCCGGGCGTTTCACGCCGCGCGGGTCCCGCTGTTCGTCGCCTATTATCGCAGGGCGCTCGACCGCTTTCGCGCCGTCCGCGACGCTGTCGCCTCGGGTCGCCTCGGCACCATCACGGGCGTCAGTTATCGGTACGCCGCCCCGCAGCACGTCGGTCTCGATCCGACAAAACTTTCCTGGCGTCTAAAGGCCGAGGACGCGGGCGGCGGCCTCTTCCTCGATCTCGGAAGCCACACGCTGGACTTGCTCGACTTCATCGTCGGCCCGTTCGTCAGCGTTTGCGGCTCGGCGGCGAACTGCGCCTCGCCCCACGACGTCGAAGATGCGGTGGCCATGTCCTTCGTGACGCATGGGGGCGTCCCAGGCACGGCCCAGTGGTTCTTCGCGGCCGATGCGCGTGAAGATCGCATCGATGTCTTTGGGACCGAGGGCCGTGTATCGGCGTCGACCTTCGGCGACGA
Source organism: uncultured delta proteobacterium (assembly GCA_963787925.1). Classification (GTDB taxonomy): domain Bacteria; phylum Myxococcota_A; class Polyangia; order Polyangiales; family Polyangiaceae; genus Palsa-1150. The sequence goes on along the minus strand of CAWBEN010000003.1, from coordinate 3,860,487 downwards.
GCCGGTAGAGCTCACCGTTCGCGGTGAGGTAGAGCGGGTCGTCCTCCCGAACCCTGCGGTCATTCAGCAGCCTCTGATTCAGACGGTCGTCGACGCACTCGAAGGCAGGGCAGAATGCCCGAGCACCGGGACGAGCGCGGCTCGCACGTCCGGCGTCATCGACCGGGTCCTCGCTTCGTATTACGGGACGCGCGAGGGCGAATTCTGGCGAGAACCGCGCCGTTGGCCCGGGAGGCGCCCCCCTCAGGCGTCGTGATGGATCGACGCTTCCGCGCGTTGGTCGAGCTCGGCGGTGCGGTGCGTTCGACGGGGTACTCCTTCGTGACCGTCACCCCGGAGACGCATCGGCGCGTGAACGCGCGCGCCCCGGTGCTCGCGTCGTCGCTACGCGACGTGTTCGGCTGGAGCCGGCCGTTCGAAGCGAAGACGTTGCCGGCTGGCATGCGCGACTTGCTGGCCGCTGCCGGCGCGCTCGCGGAGTCGTCGGAAGGCCTGCGTAGCCTCGTGCGATTCTCTTCACTGGGGCCCGACCTCTTCGTTCATTCGGCTTTCCCTACGACGGAGCCGGACGCCGTTTTCTTCGGGCCGGATACCTACCGCTTCTGCGCCGCAATCGCGCGCGCGTCCGTCGAGGCCCGCCGGGTCGTCGACATCGGTTGCGGAAGCGGAGCCGGAGGCCTTGTGGCGAGGCGTTACGCGACGACGGCTGTTCTGGTGGACATCAACGACCAGGCCCTCCTCCACACGCGCGTCAATGCCGCGCTCGCAGGCGTAGACGCGATTGAGGTCGTTCAGAGCGATCTGCTCGAGCACGTGGAAGGCTCCTTCGATTTCGTCATCGCGAACCCGCCCTACATGCGCGACGAGCTCGAACGCGCGTACCGGCACGGCGGCGGGGCATGGGGGGAGGGCCTGTCGCTTCGCATCGTCGACGAAGCGCTCCTCCGCTTGCCGCGAGGCGGAACGCTACTTCTCTACACGGGCACGGCGGTCGTCGCCGGCGTGGATAGTTTCTTCCACGCGGTCCAACCCCTCCTTGAGCGGGCTGGGGCGGCCTGGAAGTACGAAGAGGTCGATCCCGACGTCTTCGGCGAGGAGATCGAGAGACCATGTTATTTTGGTGTCGAGCGCATTGCGGCGGTCACTCTTACGGTGACGACCGCCGGGGTCGGCCCGTAAGTTGCGTCCAGACGCCGCCATGCCTGCTCTCCCGGATGCCCGCGGCCTCGAATGGGCGATTGGTCCCGCTGACGTCCTTCATCGCCGGCTCGAGGCGTATTGTCGGCACCGGCTTCTTCCGGGCGCCCCCTCGAGTGCAGCCCTCGACGAGGACGAGGAGCGCGATTTGCGGCGGCTCGAGCTGTCCTTCGTGGAAGGGGAGCGCGCCGCAGTCTACGACATCGCCAGGCAAGCACCCGACGATGCCGACGCATTCGTCGCCTGGTTCGAGTCCCTGCGAACCTGGGGACCCGGCCAGAATGATGTCCTGTTCGAATGGTTGGAACGCGAGGCATCGCGTGAGCAGATGACGTGGTTTCTTCGGCAGGAGGTCGCAGGGGAGGCGGGATTCGACGACCTGGTGGCGCTGACGCAGGTCAAAATGCCATCGCGCGTCAAGCTCGAGCTTGCGCGGAACTACTGGGACGAAATGGGCCAGGGGCACGAAGGCGGCATGCACGGCCCGATGCTGTCGCGCCTCACGAGCGCGCTTGGCGTCGTTCACGACGCGACCGGGCGCCCAGGCGCAGAGGTGACTTGGGAGTCGCTCGCGCTCGGAAATCTCATGGTCGCTCTCGCGATGAATCGCCCTTATGCGCACCACTCGATCGGGGCCCTCGGCGTCATCGAGTTGACGGCTCCGGGTCGGGCTCTCCGCGTGAATAGCGGGCTCAAACGCCTCGATGTCTCGGGCGAGGCGAGGCGCTATTTCGCGCTGCATTCCACGCTCGACGTCAAGCACTGGGAGGCCTGGAGCCGCGAGGTCGTACACCCCCTCGTCCGCGAGAATCCACGGCTCGTGGCACCCATTGCCGAGGGGGCGCTCATGCGTCTAACGGCGGGCGCGCGCTGCTTCAAGCGCTACCGTCGCGCGCTCGGCGTGGGCCCCGCCACCATCTGAGGCTCGTCCCGATCTGGCTTGGTCATCCGAAAGGCGGTGCCGTCCCAGAGCGACAGCGGCGAGGCCCCGTCGATCTGCACGCAGAGACCGTGTGCTCGTGCCAGCTCAGCCACGTCACGGCGATCGCGCGCCACATCGTCGCGGTAGGAAAAGTTCAGGACCACGAACTCGCCGCGAGTACGGAGGACTCGTGCGGCCTCCGCGAAGTGCCGGTCGACCAGGGGCATGCCGGCCTGAACGAGGTAGGGAAAGCTGTCGACCGCCAAGACCAGGTCATAGCGGTCATCGCCGATGCCAGCGAGGTCGAGCCCAGAACACGTCGAGAACGAGGCGTTCGGCACCCCGGAGCAGCGCCTTCGGGCGGCGGCCACCATCCTTTCCGAGACATCCACGCCGTGGATTTCGCTCAGTCGCGGGGACAACGCCACCTCGAGTCGGCCGATGCCGCAGCCGATGTCGAGCGCGCGCTTTTCGCGCCCGATTGAGCCCCACGACTCGAGGAGAGCGACGATCTCTCCGGTCGCCTCCGCAAGGATCTCGGCGCTGCCCAGCGAGTAGAGCGCGACGCTGGCCTCCTCTGACTGCTGCACGGACCAGTCGAAGAGGCGTCTGCAAAACGCGACCCCTTCCTCGACAGTCGCCCCGCGGGGCGGCGAGTCGATGTCGCTCCGCAACATCGCCGCGACCCGTTCGCACCCCCCCGTGTTCCGATCCAGCAGTTGGGCGAGCTCCGTCGCGCGAGACGATGCCGCGGCGCGCGCGCGAACCAGGCCCTCGACACGTGCGCTGTCTTCGGTCGTGATCAGCAGCTGCATTAACGCCACAGGAGCCGACAGCTCCCCTAGCTCGAAGCGCTCCAGGATGGCGTCGCACGCTCCGTCAGCCATCGAGCCAACCGAGGCGGACGAGCTCCGCGTTGTCGTGCCGCTCGAACCGGGCTCCGATGTCGATCCGGTACCGCGCGTTCGGGACGATCACCTTTTGGACTCGCGCATAGGCGCAGGACCGCGCCTCGGCCACCGTGCCGCCTCGCGCGGTCACTACCATCACGTAGCCGAGCTGGCCTGCAGTCACGAGCTGCCCGGATTCGAGGCGCACCTCGCCGTAATGAAGAGCCTCACGGTCTTCGTCATCGAGATCGGACCGAAAGAGAATCGGCGTGCCCTTGGACAACCGCTCATAGCCATCGGGATAGGGAAAGGGCGGAACGGTCAAGACCACCCCGACGGCGAACCCCGCGCGTGTGCGGAGTTCCGGTCCTCGCCCATTGCACAGCCGCTTCAAGAGCCGCTCCCACGGGTCCACCTGCAGTGCGCTCAGGATCGCGAATCCTGGGTAGCCAAAGCGGCAGGTGAGCTCGAGCGGCCAGACGCCATCGTCATTGACGATCGTGTTGAGATTGACGTAGCCGACGTGGTGCGACTGTCTGAAAAGAGCAGCCAGGCGTCCGAGTGTCGCATCGAAGAGCCGCTCTGCCCCGCGATAGCTAACGAGAGTGCCCATTTCGCCGGTGAGCTCGCCCAGGTCTCCGGGGAAGAATCGCTTGTGCTCGAAATCGATATTGGGCGGCCCCAAGAACTCACGGCCATCGAAAAACGCGCCGACGCCCACCTCCACGCCGCGCACGTATTCCATCAGGACGTAGCGCGGCGTCTCGTCGTAGGTCCATCGTGCCCTGTGCAGGCGGAGGACGGCCATCAAATCCTCTCCGTTCTCGGTGGCCCCGACATAGTTACGCGTTGAGGCGAAACCTTCGCCGCTGTACTTGAGAACGAAGCGGCCCCCATGCGTCGAGAGGAACGCCAGCCCGCTCTCGAATCCTTCGAACTCGTGCGTCTGGGCCGTGCGCATCCCAGCTGCGCTCAGCGCCCGCTGGGCATAGGCGCGATCCAGCTCGAGGCGATCGCCCACTGCGCTTCCACCCACGACGCGGAATCCGTCACGCCTCAGCGCGTCTTGGGTCTCTCCCCACCCCGTCTCTTCGAATACGACGACTCCGTCCGGATCCGCGCGAACCCACGCCAGATCCTCGCGCCAGTCGGTGCTCTGGCGCAGCATTCCCTGCAATACGTCGCGCGACTCGACATGCCGCACGTGGACTCGAACGTCGTTGCCTCCGGCGTCCAGTCGGAGATAGAGCGCGCCCAGATCGTTCGAGTCGCCGACTCCCAGCACCCTCATTCTGATCGCGGCGCCATTGTTCCTGCGTCATCTTAGGGTGAGCTCTGACTCGGCGGCGAGCGCTTTTCGCGGCTCCAATTAGCGCAACGGTCAATCGTCGCGGCTCGCCGCTGGTACGGACAAGTCCGGCACGCTCGGCGGTCCGAGTCTGGCTCCGCAGCCCGCCTGCCAGCGGAGAGGCATTGCGGCACATGTCCGAGGTGCACCGTGGCATTTCGGCGGTCACTCTTCGGGCGGCCGTACGAGCTGTTGTGCGTGCCGGGCTCGCGAGCGCCGGCCGTTCGGCCATGCGTTTGCCCGCCCGGGGCTCGTTCGACGAAGCCGGTCGGTAGATGGGCACCGCCCTTGCTCAGCGTGGGCGCCTGGGATACGCCTGCTCGCGGTCCATATCCACGCCGCGTCGCTCGCGGTTCATGTCTTGCGATAGCAACAAGGACGCTATGGGAGTTACCCTGACGGTGTACGCCCAGACCGACGTGGGCCTCGTCCGCGCGTCGAACGAGGACGCCTTCGTGGTCGCCGATTTGACGTCGGGGGCGGTTGTGGCCGAGAGGAGAATGACCCGCTGCGAGGTGGGTCCGCAGGGCGTGCTCATGGCGGTGTCGGACGGCATCGGCGGGCATCAGGCCGGCGAGGTCGCCAGCGCGCTGGTCGTCGAGTCGCTTTGCCGCGAAATGGCGTCCGGCGAGCGCGGGGAGCCTTCGGACGTCCGGCTCGAAAGGGCGGCCGTCCAGGCCAACCGCGACGTGTGGCAAGCGGCCCAGTCGCCCGGCCGAGAAAACATGGGCGCCACCCTGACTGCGCTCTTCATTTGCGGAAAAACGGCGTACGTCGCGGAGGTGGGTGATTCACGCGCTTACCTCTTGCGCGGGGGGCAAATCGCCCAGGTGACGCGCGACCAAAGTTACGTGCAACTCCTGGTCGACTCGGGAGCGATGAGCCCTGCTCAGGCCAAGACGTCGGGGCTGAGTAACGTCGTCCTGCAAGCGATGGGGCTGAAGCCTGACGTCAGCGTCGCGCTCGGCAAGATTGAGCTGCGCCAGCGCGACTGCCTCGTCCTTTGCTCCGATGGCTTGTCGAATAAAGTCCGCGACGACGAGCTGCGGCAGATCGTCCTGACTTCGCCGCGTCTGGACGTGGCCTGCGCGCAGTTGATCGAGGTCGCAAAGCAACGGGGCGGGGAGGACAACATCACCGCCATCGTCGCCGGCGTCAGTGGTGATTTACCGCCGCTCGTTTCGGGCGAGAGCATCGCCGAGACGTTCTTCGTTCTTCAGGAGTTCCTGCCCACCCATTGAGCTGAGGGAAGGCGGTCAGGCGGGCGACGAGTGCCGTCGCTTCCTCGGATTCTTGGGAAGGGTAGGCTGCTCGTCCGCGTCGAACGGGCGCGGCCTCAGGGATGGATTTTTCTTTCTCTCGTCGCGAATGCGTCGGTACCGCGCAATGGCTGCGATGAGGTTCATCTCCTCGGCCGTTTGGATTGTTGGCTTCTTGCCGTCCGCCCACGTCTCGGCCATCGCCAGTACCGCGCTGGCCGCGCTTGCGAGGTCGTCTTTCGATGTGCCCATGTGAGGATGTTCCTGACCGCAGTCACGTCGTCGGTTTGAAGAATACGGCGCCGAGAGAAGGGAGGGTGACGTTGAGGGAGTGCCTCCGACCGTTCCAGGGTACGGGTCGGGACTCGACGAACCCAAGGTTTCCCTGTCCGTTCCCACCCAACTCCTTCGCGTCGCTGTTGAAGATCTCCTGCCACCGACCCGAGCGCGGCGCGCCGACACGATACTGATGACGAGTCACAGGAGTGAAGTTGAGCGCGACGAGCACGACGTCGCCATTGTCGCCGCGCCGCAAGAAGGTCAAGACGCTGTCTCGGGCATTGCTTCCGTCGATCCACTCGAAACCATGGGCCAGCGCATCGCCGCGGTGCATCGCAGGCTCGGTCTTGTAAATGTGGTTGAGCGTCCCGACCGTGCGGGCCAGCTGCCCGTGGAGCGGGCGCTCCAGCAAGTGCCAGTCGAGGCTCGAGTCGTGGTTCCACTCGCGCCGCTGACCGAACTCGCCGCCCATGAAAAGGAGCTTCTTTCCCGGGAGGGCCCACATGTACGAGAAGAGTAGGCGCAAGGAAGCGAATTTCTGGAGATCGTCTCCCGGCATTTTGGCAAGCAGCGATCCCTTCCCGTAGACCACCTCGTCGTGGGAGAGCGGCAGCACGTAGTTTTCGGTCGACGCGTACATCGACCGGAACGTCAGCTCGTTGTGATGGTACGAGCGGAAAATCGGATCGAGGGACATATAAGACAACGTGTCGTGCATCCACCCCATATCCCACTTGAAGCCGAAGCCGAGGCCGCCGACATCGGTCGGCTTCGACACCAACGGCCATGCCGTGGACTCCTCGGCGACCATTTGCACTTCCGGGTAGTCTCGATACGCGATGGCGTTTAGCTCGCGCAAGAAGTCCACGGCCGCGAGGTTCTCCCTGCCGCCGTGCGCATTCGGAACCCACTCGCCGGGCTTCCGCCCATAATCGAGATAGAGCATCGACGACACGCCGTCGACGCGGATCCCGTCGGCGTGAAATCGATCGAGCCAGAACATCGCGCTCGAGAGAAGGAAGCTTCTCACCTCGTTCCGCGAATAGTTGAAGATGGAGCTGTGCCACTCCGGGTGGAAGCCCTGTCGCGGATCTGCGTGCTCGTAGAGGTGGGTACCATCGAAGAAGCCCAGCCCGTGGGCGTCTGTGGGGAAGTGCGCGGGCACCCAGTCCAAGATCACACCGACGCCCCGAGCGTGAAGCGCGTCGATCAGGAACATGAGGTCCTCGTCGGTGCCGAAGCGACTGGACGGGGCGAAGTATCCGGTGAGCTCGTATCCCCAAGACCCGAAGAAGGGGTGCTCCATTACGGGCATGAGTTCGACGTGCGTGAATCCCAAACCGGCGACGTACTCCGGGAGGTCTCGCGCGAGCTCGCGATAGCTTAGCGAACGAAGACCATCCTCCGGGACACGCTTCCACGAACCAAGGTGCAATTCGTAGATCGAGACCGGCGCAGTGAGGGCGTCACGCCGCTTGCGTCCGGCGAGCCAGCCGGCATCTCGCCACACGTAGCGGTTCCTCGTCACGACGGACCCCGTTCGCGGAGGGGTTTCTTGCAGGAAACCATAGGGATCGGCCTTTTCGCCGACGTGGCCCCCGATACGCGAGACGATTCGGTATTTGTAGACGTCGCCGACCCGGGCGTCTTCGACGACACCGTGCCACACGCCGGTTCCGCCGATCGGTCGCAATCCGGAGAGGCCCGGCCTCCACCCGTTCCAATCGCCGATCACCGACACGTCTTGTGCGTTCGGCGCCCAGACCGCGAATGCCGTGCCGCGCTCGAGCGGGTGGGCGCCGAGCTTCTCGTACGCTCGCGAGTCGTGCCCTTGCCCGAAGCCCGTTAAATCAAGCTCGCTCAGCCGTTCAGGCCGCATCGTCGTCCTCGAGGATCTGCTCCAGCCCGAGCACAGGAATCGCCACCCAATCGGGGCGGTTGTTGAGCTCGTAGTGAAGCTCGTAAACGCACTTCTCCAGCAAGTAAAACGGCAAGAGGACCGACTGTACTGCAGCCTCGTCGGAGAGCACCGCGGCCGTCGACGCGGTGTCGAAGTAGGCGCGCAAGAGCGAACGACGCGCCTGGCGGTGCCATGCTTCGACGAAGGCGGGGAAGGCCTCGTCGGAGGAGGCCGCTGCACGCGCTGCGGAGACGGACGCGTACTGGAGTGAGCGGAGAATGCCTGCGACGTCTGCAAAGGGCGACCGCTTCGCCCTCCGCTCGGCGAGGCTGCGAGCCGGCTCCCCTTCGAAGTCGATGAGCATGAAGTCGTCACCCGCGACCAGGACTTGCCCGAGGTGGAGGTCGCCGTGGATGCGCGTCTTCACGAGATGATGGCCGCCATCGACGAACGCCGCGATGCATCGACGGTAGTCCTCTTCGCGTGCGCGGAGGGCACGCAAGCGGTCGACCACATGCGGGGGAAGGTCGCTGGCGCGTTCTCGGACGAACGTCCACGCGGCCTCGAGCGACTGGCTCGCCGCGCGGCCGAGCGCCTCGCGCTCCTCGCGCTCGATCGGTTCCGGTGCGAAGCGGACGTCCGACGTGGGCGAGCTCAGGACAACGTGCATCTGGGCGACGCGCTGTGCGAGCGGCCGCACGAAAGCGACGCCGCTCTCGACCGCGTGGCTGTTGCCGATCGTCGCCGAGGCCGCGAACGAGCGCCGGATGGTCGCGAGCGTGAAGCTCCATGCGTCGCCGTCGTTCGGAACGAACTCGTGCATCATCCCGATGGTCGCCGGCTCGCCCGAAGGGCGCTGGAGCTCGATGGCGCCCAGCAAACGCGGGGCGTGCGTGTAACCTGCCCGGGTCAGAAACTCCCCCATCTCGAGGTCGGGTGACGTGCCTTCTTCCAGCTTGCGGATCACTTTGAGGATGCACGCCTCGCCGTACACGACGCTCGTGTTGCTCTGTTCTACGTCCACGGGCCGGGGAGTAGCAGGCCCGATCCCCGCCGCGGGCCCGACCGGTCGGAACGAGAGGGTGCAACCGTCCGCCCGGACCAGCGCGCCGTGCGTGACCAGCTCGCGAAGGCCATCGAGCGCGCGCGGCTCCCCTAACGCGTCGACGAGCAATCGGTGCGCGGCCGGGGCGTCCACCTGCACCGTTGCGACCAGGAGGTGGGGCCGCGCCCTCACCAGCTGCTCGCCCGCGTCGCCGTCAATCCACGCGAGGGGAAGGACGTAGTCTTCGGACGGTCCCACGGTGTACCGGACGCGCACTACAGTCAGGGCAACCTGGACTGCGGCTATCGGGAGCGGAACGACTTCTTCGATGGAGACGCCCGCGATGGTGCGTGTCTTCGAACGAAACCAGCGACGCGGCGCGATATACTCGACGAGGTAGCGCTCAAGCTCGGTGCGTCCCGAGGTGGAGAACAGCTCTTCGAAACGGCTCTTCACGTGCATAGTGCGCACCTCAAAGGAAGTAGTCGAAATCCTGCTCCGTGCGCACCTTGCGCCGTACGACGAACACCGACGCAGGCAGCACGTTCGGATCGATCTGCACAAAGACGCGTCCCCCGTTCCAAAGGAACCGCGTGTCGGCGAGGACGTCGTGAACCTGGAACGACTCGCCGGACGCCAGGCCCAACGCAGGCAGATCGAGCTCCACGAAACCCGCGCGAGTGTGATGGACATCGAGGTTGATCACGACGAGCACGACATTGGAGTCGTCGACGCTCCGCTTGCTGAACGCGAGGAGTTGGTCCTCGTCGGTGCGGTGGAAAGTCAGCTTGTTTTGTTGCAGCGCGGGATTGCTCCGGCGGACTCGGTTGACCAGCGCCACCACGTCCCGAAGGCTGTCCTCTCGTTCGATATCCCACGAGCGCAGCTCGTATTTTTCACTGTCGACATACTCCTCGGTACCCGGTCGGGCGACGTGCTCCATCAGCTCGAACGGCGGGCCATAGATCCCGTAATTGCTCGACAGAGTCGCGGCCAGCACAAGGCGTTGAACGAAGGCCGCTCGCCCACCAAACTGGAGATGCTCGGTGAGAATGTCGGGCGTGTTGGGCCAGAAGTTGGGTTGATAGAATTCGACCACGGGCGGTCGCGACAGCTCTTCCATGTACTCGACAAGCTCCGCCTTCGAGTGCCGCCAAGCAAAGTAAGTGTACGACTGAGTGAATCCTGCTTTGGCGAGCGCGTACATCAGCTTTGGCCGCGTGAAAGCCTCGGCAAGGAAGATGGTGTCGGGATGGCGCGCCTTGACCTCGCCCAGGCACCACTCCCAAAAAGGCACCGGCTTCGTGTGTGGGTTGTCGACGCGGAAGATGCGCACGCCTTGCTCGCACCAAAAGAAAAAGATGCTCGCCAGCTCCTGCCAGAGGCTCTCCCAAGCTTCGCATTCGAAATCGAAGGGATAGATGTCCTGGTATTTCTTGGGCGGATTCTCTGCATATTGAATCGCCCCGTCGGCCCGTCGCTTGAACCACTCGGGGTGCTCGCGGACGTAGGGATGATCGGGAGAGGCCTGCAGAGCGATGTCGAGCGCAATCTCGATCCCGGCTTCGCTTGCCCTGCGGACAAGGGTGCGGAGGTCCTCCAGCGTTCCGATCTCGGGATGCACGGATTTGTGGCCGCCCTCGGGCGCGCCGATCGCCCATGGACTACCGACGTCTTTCGGTCCCGCTGCGAGCGCGTTGTTCGGGCCTTTGCGGTAGGCGTGGCCGATCGGGTGGATTGGAGGCAAGTAAAGGACGTCGAATCCCATCTCGGCGATGTACGGCAGCCGCATTGCGCAATCGCGCAATGTCCCGTGCTTTCCCGGAGCCCCGGCCGACCGCGGGAACATTTCGTACCAGCTGCTGAACCGCGCACGCGGCGGCTCGACCGTCAGGCGATAGACGTCGCTTCGGGAGGCGTCGGCCAAATCAGGACAACGCATCGCCGCGCTGAGGACTTCGGACTGCATCGCATCGGCGAACCGTACCGCCTGCGGCTCGCTAGTGGCCTCCAGCCGAGCCGCCGCGCCGGCGAGCAAGGTCGACTCGGCCCCCTCCGTGCGGGCGGCGCAGGCCCGAAGCAGCCCGGCGCCAGTCAAGAGCTCGAGTCCCACGTCGAGGCCTGCCTCCAGCTTCTTGCCCGTCGCAGCTCGCCAGCTCGAGAGCGAGTCGACCCAGGCTTCGATCGCGAACTCGTAGCCTCCGAGCTCGGCGACAACGAAGGAGGCAGCGTACCGATTGTTGCCGAGCGCGACGAGCGGCTCGCGTCGCCACTCGCTGCGGCGCCCCGCGGATTGCGCGCGCCCGCGATGCACCAGCATGCCCGCGAGCGCGTCGTGCCCGTCGCAGACGAGGTCGCATGAGACCGTCACGCGGTCGCCGATCACCCGCTTTGCAGCATACCGCCCCCCGTCGATCTGCGGGGTGACGGTCTCGATGAGAACACGCCGTCGCGCGCGGGCGGGGGGGCCTGGCTCCGTTCCGGCAATGGTAGGCAACGTAGGCAAGTCGACCTCGATGGAGCGGACTGAGGAGCGGGACGAAAGGCGAACGAGCGCGGACGACGAACTGAGGACGGGAGTGCCTCGAGGCATGCCTATAATGCCATCGCGGCGCAACCGTAAGTCGTCCCTTCTTCCGTGTCCTCCATCACGCAACACTCGCCCCCGGACAGAATCGCTTCGCGCGCTCGCGCACGAGGCGAGGCGAGCGCTTGGCATCGATGACCTCGTGCTCGTCATTCACGACGCGAGCTTTCCGAGTGATCCTGCCGAGGACGTCGGGCGCGGGACCCCGTATTCGCGCGGTGCCCGTCGCTTGTGCGCGTTTGTCGACGGCCTCGGGTTCACCGGGCTACAGCTGGGCCCGCAAGGAGTCACGACACGCTTCAATCGGTCGCCTTACGATGGGACCGTCTTTTCGCGTAGCCCGCTGTCGATCGCCTTCGAGCCGCTCCAAGCCGATCCGGCCTGGGAGGGCTTGCTCGACGCCCACACCTATGAGGGGATCGCGTCGGTCACCCCCACCGCGCTCGGGCGCGTTCACCACACGCACGCCGAGGACGCCCAGGCAAGCCTTCTGGAATGCGCGTTTCATCGCTTCGTCGAAGCCGCATCCCCCGCTCTCCGGTCAGGCTTTCGAGCGTTTCGAGCCGCTGCGCCGTGGCTGGACCATGATTGCGCGTACGAGGCCCATGCCGCGGAGTTCGGGTGCGACGACGCGACGCAGTGGCCCTCGGGCGCGCGCATCACGGGCCATTCGGCCGGGCACGCTGCGGGGCGGTACGCGTTCGCTCAGTTCGTCGTTCACGCGCAACATGGGGCCTTCCGCGAATACCTCCGTCAACTCGACTGGAAGCTGTTCGGAGACGTACAGATTGGCCTCTCGCCGCGCGACCTCTGGCGACGCGAAGCTCTGTTCGTCGGGTCTTACGCCATGGGTGCCCCCCCCAGTCGGACCGATCCACGCGGGCAGCCGTGGGGATACCCCGTGCTGCGCCCCGATTCGAGCGAAGCCCTGTCGTTCTTTCGCGCGCGCATCCGCAAGATGGCGCGCGAGTACGACGGCCTCAGGCTGGATCACCCGCACGGGCTCGTCTGCCCGTGGGTCTACCACCGGGCCGAGGCCGACCCGTTCGCCGCCGTCGTTCACGGCGCGCGCCTCTTCGAGTCGCCGGACCTGAGCGATCATCCGGCCTTGGCGCGCTTCGCCATCGCGCGGTCGGAGCAGCTCAATCGAGGGTTGGCCCGACACGACGACCGCTGGGTGCGCTCCCTCGACGACGCGCAGGTGCGGAGCTACCAAAGGCACCTCGCGGTCGTCGTCGACGAGCTATCGGCAGCGGGCGGTTCGGACATCGTGTGCGAAGTCCTGAGCACGGCGCCTTTCCCGTTGGTGAAGGTGCTCCAGCGCTTCGGGCTCGGGCGCTTCCGCGTCACGCAAAAGGCCGATCTTCGCAACTCGGCGGACGTCTACCGCAGCGAGAACGCGGCTCCGATCGATTGGGTCATGGTCGGCACGCACGACACCCTTCCCCTGTCGCAGGTGGTCGATGGCTGGTTTGTGGCAGGCAGCGCGCGAGAACGTGCGTCTTACCTGGCCCAGCGACTGATTCCCGAGCTTTCTGGGCGCCCGCGCTTCGCCGACGGCCTAGTGCGGGATCGCTCACAACTCGTGCGAGCGATGTTCGCCGACCTCTTCGCGAGCCCCGCTCGCCACGTGCTCGTGTTCATGTCCGATCTCTTTGGCCTTCGCGACGTCTACAATCGACCCGGAAGCGTGAACAACGAGAACTGGGGTCTTCGCCTGCGAAACGACTTCGAAGCGCAGTACGCCTCCAACCTGTGCGCAGGCACCGCCATGGACGTGGCCGGCGCCTTTGCGCTCGCATTGCAAGCAGGAGACACCACGAAGGGCGCGTTCCAGGGGCTCGCCGCCGAGCTCGACCGTGTGGGAAGGGCATGCATGGGTGGGGACCGCGAGGGCGTCAGTCGCGCATGAGCCTGCAACTGGGCATTTGACGAGATGGCCCGCTCCTTCTTCACTGACCAGCATGCTGGAAGGGACCACCGATGGGCCGGAGCGCGCAGCACCGGCCACGGCCCGACACGCTCGCGCCGATGATCTCTTCGACGATCCGCTCTGGTACAAGGACGCGGTCATCTACGAGGTGCGAGCGCGGTCGTTCTACGATTCGAACGGCGATGGCATCGGCGACCTCGGAGGGCTCGCGGCGAAGCTCGACTACATCAAGGATCTGGGCGTCACGGCGATCTGGCTCTTGCCGCTGTGCCCCTCACCAGGGAAAGACGACGGCTACGACATCGCCGACTACAAGGCGGTTCACCCGGACGTAGGCACCCTCGACGATCTGCGGCAGGTCATCGCGGAGGCCCGCGCGCGAGGGATCAGAATCATCACCGAGCTCGTGATCGAACCACACCTCGGACGAGCATCCCTGGTTCCAGCGCGCGCGCCGCTCTCCGCCGAGCAGCCCTGAGCGGGACTTCTACGTGTGGAACGACACTCCCGAGCGGTACACCGACGCCCGCATCATCTTCAAGGATTTCGAGCCTTCGAATTGGTCCTGGGACCGTGTCGCGAACGCTTATTATTGGCATCGCTTTTTCTCGCACCAGCCCGACCTGAATTTCGAGAACCCGGCCGTGCACCAGGCCATGTTCGATGTGGTCGATTTCTGGTTTGGGCTCGGGGTCGACGGGCTGCGTCTCGACGCCGTTCCCTATCTGTACGAGGCCGAGGGGACCAACTGCGAGAACCTCCCGCAGACGCACGCATTCCTCAAGAAGCTCCGGGCCCACATCGACGCAAAATGGAAGAACAAGATGCTGCTCGCCGAGGCCAACCAATGGCCGGAGGACGCGGCGGCCTATTTCGGCGCCGGTGACGAGTGCCAGATGAACTTCCATTTCCCGATCATGCCTCGCATGTTCATGGCCATCCAAATGGAGGACCGCTTTCCGATCATCGATATTTTGGCGCAGACGCCCGCGCTCCCTGAGGGTTGCCAGTGGGCGATGTTCCTGCGAAACCATGACGAGCTCACGCTCGAAATGGTGACGGACGAGGAGCGTGATTACATGTACCGGGCGTACGCCGCCGAGCCGGCCATGCGCCTGAACCTGGGTATCCGTCGTCGGTTGGCGCCACTCGTCGGCAACGATCGGCGCAAAATGGAATTGCTGAATGGCATCCTTTTTTCGCTGCCTGGGACGCCTGTGCTCTATTATGGCGACGAAATCGGCATGGGGGACAACGTCTATCTGGGCGACCGCAATGGCGTGCGAACGCCGATGCAATGGAACTCGGACAGGAACGCCGGGTTTTCCCGAGCGAATCCTCAGCGGCTCATTCTGCCCATCATCGTCGACGCCGAGTACCATTTCGAAGCCATCAACGTAGAGACGCAGCAGAGCAGCCCGAATTCGCTTTTGTGGTGGACCAAGCGTCTCATCGCCCTCCGCAAACAGCACCGCGCATTCGGTCGAGGCTCCATCGAGTTTCTCAATCCAGACAACCCGCGAGTCCTAGCTTTCGTGCGCGTCCACGAGGGTGAGACCATTCTGGTGGTGGCGAATCTGTCGCGATTCATGCAATACGTCGAGCTCGACCTGACGAAGCACCAGGGCCTGACGCCCACGGAGCTTTTCGGTCGGTCTCGGCTTCCAGTCGTCGGCGACCGACCTTACCCGCTGACGCTCGGTGGCTACGCCTTCTACTGGATGGTGCTCGAGCGGCCCGACAACGAGGCCCAGGCCACCCTCGAGCGATACGTGCCGCCCGCCGTCGTGGCCTCATCGCTTCGCGCCTTGTCGGCCGGCGCGGAGCGCTCCACGCTCGAGGACGTGCTGCCCGCCTTTCTCAAGGCACGGCCGTGGTTTCGCGGAAAACATCGCGCGCTCACGTCGGCGCGGGTGCGCGACACGGTCGCATTCGGCGACGGAAACGACGCGCTCGCCGCGCTCCTCGTGAGCGTCGAGTACTCGTCGGGTGAGCCGGAGTGTTACCTCGTGCCGCTGGCTTTCGTTCCCAAGACTGAGGCTCGGGTGCCGTCGCCCGATACCGTCCTTGCCTCCGCGCGCCTCGGCGCGGTCGAGGGTAGCCTCGTCGATGGGCTCGACGATGCCGTCGCCTCCCGTCCGCTTCTCGAGGCGCTGCTCCGGGGTGGCCGGGCGCGTGGCCTATCGGGAGAGATGATCGCGACCGCCTTCGAGCCGACGCTCGACGAGGGCGTGGGTGACGCTAGGGCCATCAGCGCCCAGCATGCGAACGCCGCCATCAGATACGGCGATAGGTTTCTTCTTAAGGTCTATCGACGGTTCGAAGAGGGTCGCAGTCCCGAGCTCGAGGTCGGCCGCTTCTTGTCGAAGCGGGCTCCGGGCCTCGTGCCGCAGTTCGTGGGTGCCGTCGAGTACCGGCTGGGCCGCTCGGAGCCCGGTACGGTCGCGGTCCTTCAGCGCTTCGTCACGAACGAAGGAACGGCGTGGGATCAAGCCCGCGCCGAGGTCGGCCGCGCGTACGAGCGCCTCCTCGCGTCGCACGACGAGCCCCCCCTTCCCGCCGAGCCGTCCGGCGCTCTCGCGTCCCACGGTTTCCAAGAGATGCCCGCGGGGATGGCGCAGACGATGGGCACGTATGGCGCGTCGGCGGAGCGTCTCGGCGTACGAACCGCGGAAATGCACTTGGCGTTCGCGTCAGGGGAAGAGGCGGCGTTCTCCCCCGAGCGCTTCTCTTCGCTGGACCGCCGGTCGGTCTACCAGTCGCTCCGCAATCTCATCGGCCGGGTCCTCCGTGAGCTTCGCCTTCGGCAGTCCGAGCTTCCGGCGCATGCCGTTCCGCTGGCACAGAGGCTCGTCGAGCGAGAGCGCCTGATCCTGGAGCGCATCGCACCATTGCTGTCGGCGGCTGGAGGGCTGCGCATTCGTATTCACGGCGACTACCATTTGGCCCAGGTGCTCCACACTGGGAAGGACTACGTCATCATCGATTTCGACGGCGGTGCGAGCAGCTCCGTCGCCGAGCGGCGGCGCAAACGCTCCGCGCTGCGCGACGTCGCAAGGATGCTCCGCTCGTTCCGACACGCCGCGCACGTCGCTCGAACGGAGGGAGGCGTGCTTCGGGACGAAGATCGGGTGCGCCTCGCCCCGTGGGAGCAGCTCTGGTCTAGCTGGGCGGCGGCGTCCTTCCTGCGTGGGTACTTCGAGCGCGCCAAGGGGGCCGCGTTCTTGCCTTCCGACGCGGAGGCGCTGGCGACACTTCTCGATCGGCACGTCCTCGCGCGCGCTTTGCACGAGCTCGAGAACTGGGACGACAATCGTGCGGGCGGACTCGACGTGCCGCTCACCGATGTTCTGCGGATGCTCGGTCCGTGACCCAAACCCCGGGCGCATACTCGAAGACGCAGGCTCGAAAGACTCGGCCGATCAGCTCTCGGAGGCACTAACCGGAGACCGGCCCGCCTCGGCCGCGATTCGCGCAAGGCGCGCCGTGCTCTCCTGGTCTGTGAGGAGCTCCTCGACCGTGCGATGCGCGCGGTAGCTCCAGTTGGACTCGTTGACGGTGCCTGGCACGTTGATTCGTTCGCGTGTTCCCATCGCGTCCTGGAAGAGGACCAGCGATAGCGTCGAGGGGGCGGCGTAGATGGCCGCAAGCAGGCGATCCCTCACCCGATCGTCGAACGGTTGGTTGGGATCGAGCTCCTGCAGTCCTGGAAGCTCGAGGAGCTTGCCACGCTCCTCGGGGGACAAATGATCGTACCATTCGGCGATCGTGTCGGTGTCGTGCGTGGCGTTCGTCGCGACCGAGGCAGCAGGCCACGACGAGGGCGGGCGGTAGCCGTCACTTTCTTTTTCCCACCGAAGCACCCGATAGCCGGGGATGCCGAGACGCTCGAGTGATGGCCTGAGAAAGGCGGGAACCGTCCCCAGGTCCTCGGCGACGACCTCGCCCCAGTGGCTCATGATGCGCATGAGCGCCTCGCCCAGGCGGATCTGCTCGCTCTCCTCGACGGGCGTGAAGCCGCTCGTCTGGCCGTCCACGGACCGGTAGTACGTGCGGTAGAGCCCGATGACGTGATCGAGTCGATACAAGCTGAAGAGCGCTCCAGCGCGCATGGATCGTCCACGAATCCATGAGAAGCCCTCGCGTTGCAGCGCGGCCCAATCGTAAACGGGTAGACCCCAGTCCTGGCCCGTGGGCGAGAATTCGTCGGGCGGCGTTCCGACGTGCTTGTCGATGTGAAAGAGCGAGCGGTTGGACCAGACGTCGGCCGAGTCGACCCCGACCATGAACGGCAGGTCGCCCATCAGCTCGACACCTACCGTGCTGGCCTCGCGCCGCGCCTTTCGCCACTGCACATCGAGCTGCCACTGGACCCAACTCGCCCGAAGCAGCGCGTCGCGGTGCTCGCCGCGCGCCGCGTGGATGGTCGCGGGGTCACGGTTGCGAGCGCCGACCGGCCATTCCACCCATCCTTTGCCGTACTTCTCGTGCAGCACTGAAAATAACGCGTACTCGTCGAGCCACGAGCTGTTATCCTTCATGAACGTCGTGAGCTGCTTCGCGCGCGCGGATCTCTTGGTCCAGTGGTCGCGCAAGAAGCGCTGGAAGGCCAGGTCGATCGCCTGTTTTTTGATCGCGCGAACCGAAGGCCAGTCCACTAGCGGTGCCTCCTTGACCGCATCCAGCCGCTTCTGCGTCTCGGGGGGCAGCGCTCGTCGTCCGCCAGCAACGACGAAATCCTCGCACTCCTCTAGGGTCAGATAGACCGGATCGAGAGCAAAGGCAGAGACGGCGGCATACGGGCTCGCGTCCGCGCCGGAGACCTCATTGACGGGCAGGAGCTGGAGGACCGAGAAGCCTGCAAGATTGGCCCATTTCGAAAATCGCGCGATGTCGCCGATTTCGCCGAGCCCCCATCCGGTGCCCGACCGAATCGAAAAGAGGGGTATCAGCACACCAGCTCTCCTGCGGCGGCGCTGCGCTTCTTTCTTTGCGTTACGGGCGGGTGCCGTTCCGGCCTCACGGATCGCGTCAGCATCGAGGGGCTGCCGCAGGACGACCATCGACCTGCCGAACACTTCGTAGGTCCCCGTCCACGGGCTTCCAGGTGCCTTTGCCGCATCGGCCGAGTCGAGCTCGAGGAGCCAGCGCCCGCCGCCATCGTCAGGAAGCGTGAACTTCACGGTCTCGTGGTGGCTGTTCATCAGGACCAGCAGTCCGTCGTCTATGAGTCGCTCTCCGCGCTCCCCGAGCGTGGGTATGGCGTCGCCGCCGAGCGCGAACGCAAGAGCGGCGATCCACGGTTTCTGCCAGTCGTGGGGGCTCATTTCACTGCCGTCGGGGCGGAGCCAAGTCAGATCCTTGAAGTGCGACTCATAGATGTAATCCCCCACAAAGAACCGCCGACGCTGGAGAACGGGATGGCGCCGGCGCAGCTGGATGAGACGCCTCGTGAACTCGACAAGCGCCCGTCGGCGATCGTCGAGCTTCCAATCGAACCATGAAATTTCATTGTCCTGGCAATAGGCGTTGTTGTTGCCGCGCTGCGTGCGGCCCATCTCGTCTCCCCCGAGGAGCATCGGGACCCCCTGCGACACGAACAAGCTGGTCAGCAGGTTTCGCTTCTGCCGTTCGCGACTTCCGATGACGTTCGGATCGTCGGTTTCGCCCTCGAACCCGTGGTTCCACGACTGGTTGTCGTCGGAGCCGTCCTGGTTGTTCTCGCCGTTGGCTTCGTTGTGTTTGCCGTCGTAGGTGACGAGATCGTGGAGCGTAAAACCATCGTGAGCCGTGATGAAATTGACGCTCGCCTGCGGCTGGCGGCGCTCGCCTTGAAAGAGATCCGCCGATCCGGAAAGGCGGTATCCGATTTCGGCGGCCAGGTTTTCGTCGCCCTTCCAATAACGGCGAATGGCGTCGCGGAACTTGCCGTTCCATTCTCTAAAGGGAGCCGGAAAATTGCCTACCTGGTAGCCGCCGAGGCCGACGTCCCACGGCTCGGCGATGAGCTTCACCTTCGACAGCAGTGGATCTTGGTTGATTATCTGAAAGATGGCCGCATGCCGATCGAAGGGGCCTTGTCCGACGCGTCCTATGGTGGTCGCCAGATCGAAGCGGAAGCCGTCAACGTGCATTTGCTCGACCCAGTAGCGGAGCGAATCGACGATGAGCCGCGCCGCTTCGGGGTTCGACGCATTGATGCTGTTGCCCGTGCCGGTGAAGTCCAGGTAGTACCGCGCCTCGGGCATCAGCCAGTAATAAGTGGCATTGTCGATTCCGCGGAGGCTGAGGGTCGGCCCGAGCTGGTTGCCCTCGCACGTGTGGTTGTAAACGACGTCGATGATCACTTCGATGCCGGCAGCATGGAGCGCCTTGACCATCGTTTTGAACTCGCGGACCTGCTCGCCGGGCGCGCCGCGCTTCGCGTAGCGCTGCTCCGGCGCGAAGTACCCGAGCGTGCTGTATCCCCAGTAGTTGTTGAGGCCTTTGTCCTCGAGAAAGCCGTCGTTGACGAAGGCGTGCACCGGCAGGAGCTCGACGGCGCTGATCCCCAGGCTCTTCAAATATCCGATCGCGGCGGGGTGCCCGAGGCCCGCGTATGTCCCTCTCGACTCCTCCGGCACCTCCGGATGGAGCTTCGTGAAGCCCCGGACGTGGACCTCGTAGATGACGCTCTGCCGCCACGACACGTCGGGCGCCCGATCATCACCCCAGTCGAAGGTGGGGTCGACGACGACGCTCTTTGGCACTGCGCTCGCGCTGTCGCCGTCGTCGAACGACAGATCTTTGGCGGGGTCGCCCGGCTTGTACCCGAGGACGGGCTTCTTCCAGTCGACCGTGCCCCACAACGCCTTCGCGTAAGGATCGACGAGGAGCTTGTTGGGGTTGCAGCGGTGGCCTTCTTCTGGCGCGAATGGGCCATGAACCCGGAGGCCGTAGAGAGTCCCCGGCTTCAACCCGGGCGCGTACCCGTGCCATGTGTGGCCGGTGACCTCGGCCAAATCGAACCGCTCGACCTCACGTGCGGGGTCTTCTTCGCTGAAGACACAGACTTCGACACGTGTCGCGACACGCGAGAACACGGCGAAGTTGACGCCCGCCCCGTCGAACGTGGCACCACGCGGGTACGGCTTCCCCGGCCAGATGGGTCGCATGATGAGGTAGGTCTAAGGAGCAGGGCGGTCACGTCAAGCGGACCGTGGCGTCAGCGTCCGCGCCTGCGGGCGCCAATGAAGAGATCGCTCACCCGTTTCAATGAGGGAGCCGCCCCATCGAGTTGATTGCAGCCTGCACGAGCTGATCGTGCGAAATCGCTCCTTCGAGATGAAACGGCACGCCCAGGGGTCCGAGCAGGCCGCCCATCGCGATAGTGCCGTCGACGGAATAGGGTACCGCGCCGCCGGTTGCCGCAAGCTGTGCGAGGAGGCCGATGTCGCTCCAGCCGATGGACACGGGGACTTCGAGCATGGTGGCTCTGCCAGCCGGCAGAAGTATCTCCCCCGGCACGGTGACCCGGCCGACCTCATGGGTCTTGTCGATCACGATGCGCGACGACACCGCGCTCACGGACAAATCACGCACATTCGGGTTCACGGCAGTCATCTCGAGCTGTAACCCGATACCCTGCGGATCAATCCGCGTCACCGTCACGCGTTCGGGCGAGAGCGTGGGAGGGGAAGGCCTCGAACAGCCGACCACCAGGGCGACCGCGAAGGCAAACACCGGCAGAAGTAGGACCGACAGGGAGGCGCTACGCACCAAAGGTGGCTAGCCGATCTTCGGTGGCGCAGGAAGCGGTCAGGCGGACAATGGAATGCGACGCGGCCGCGCGCCGTGGATACCCGGTCTCGCCCTTTGCGAGAGGTGTCCGCGATGCACGGCCGCTGTCCCTCAGATAAACATCACTCCATCGGCTCTGCGCCGGGCGAGCAGTTGGAGCCCGAGGTGCAGACGAGGCGGTTCTGCATGAAGCGCGACCGACGCAGGAACTCTGTGTTCAGAATGAACGGCGAGACGTTCCCCGTGCCGGTGCTGCCGGCGTCGACCCGCGGGGTTACCTGATAGAAGGTGTCGATGTTCGATGTCGTTTCGATGCTGTGACAACCGTTGCAGGTCTGCCCTGCAAACTTGTGCCGCGCCGCCTCGGCTGATGCGGGCAGAGTCGGAAACGACCACGTCTGGAAGTTCTCATCGGACTGGCCGCCGACGAGCGAGTTGGGAACGGTGGAGAGGCCCGTGATGATCGTGACCGCGTTGTTCTGGATGTACGAGGCGAGCGCGGTTGACCCGTTCAGCGAATCGTCGGGCGTCTGTCCGGCCGGCGCCAGCTTCAAGAAGCCCTTCCCAGTGCTGTCGTTCGTGAGGTGAAACTCGCGCAGCTGCCACGGGCCTCCGAACTGGATCTCGTTCGTGCGCACCTGGCTGATGGCGCTTCCGTTCGGATTCGCCGGGTTCGAGCCCCTCACCGTGAACTGGTCGGTGATGGCTTGGAGCTGGCTGTTGTACGTCGACCCAAAGGACAGCGTACCGAGCGCGTGGTACTGCTTGATCCAATCGTTGCGCAGAATGGGCGCGCCTGTCTGCGCGTTGGTCGTCGGCAGCCGGTACTCGAAGATAACCGTGAGCGGCAGACCGGTGAGCCCGGACTTCGGGAGGCTCGAGAACAATCCGAAGACGAAGCGCGACTCACCGGCGCCCACGATGTGAAGGTCCGTCCGGTTGACGATCGCCATCAACTGGAAGGGCGCCTTGGACAGGTCCAGTTTGCCGTTCGATTTGCGCGGCCAGAGCGGGGGAGTGCTCGTGTCATGTAAAAGGTTGGCATCGACGGACCGATCTTCGACCGGAAAGCCGTTGATCGGGCCCGCCGTGGCCTTGAACCCCTGAAAGAAGTTTTCGACGAAATCCGCAGGGTCGACGCCCGCAGGAGCCATCTGCTCCATCAGAAATCGGAAGCTCCAGTGGCCGTCGTTGGTGTTGAGGGCGCGCGCGTCGTTGACCACCGACGGATTGACCATCATGATCTCCTTGAGCGGAACGATCGTCGCGGCGCCCTCGCAGCCCGCTGTGCACTTGAAGGAATGGTCGATGCTCTTGGTCGTGCTGAAGGTCACCGAGCTGGGGGAGAAGGTCGCGCCGGTCTTGGTGGGATGAATCGTGTACGTGCCAGTGGGCAGGTTCGCGAAGTTATAGACGCCGTTGCTGCTGGTGATCGCGCTGTGCGACGCGGCGCCCGAAAGGCCGACGCTTACGCCCGGCACGGGCACTCCGCTGCCGTCGAGGATGGTCCCGACGAGGACGACGGAAGTGGCCGCGGCTTGCGCGAGATCCGGCTGGACGACGGCGTCGGGGTTGACGGTCAGGGCCTGATCGGTCGTGACCGGGTCGTCACCGAGCTGCGCACCCGGCCCGCAGCCGGTGAGCGCGACGCCGCCCGCCACGGACAACATCGAAAAAAATCGCCATTCTATTCTCTTGATCATGAGCTCTCCTCGTTTGATGAATACACGTCACCCGCAAACGGCCGCTCGCGTCTCGCTTCCGTGTGCGGATCGCGGGCGAAGCCTGGCCGTCCTGAAATCAAGGCACGCGACCGCGCCGGACCGCACAGCGTTGGTGCGTGCCCAATGCGTAGAAGGACGGTTACGCGCCTTCGTCCCCTGAAGCTCTAAGTGCCTTTAATTAAGATCCCCGGAAAATCGAATTTGCCACCCTAATCGGATGCCCGTGAAAGTGTCAATGTCTTCCAATGCCATCCGCCCTTGAACCGTAAGTGGTAGTGGCCGCTCCACTCATTTTCTGTCGCAAATTCGATCGTCGAAGAAAAAACGATCACACCCCTTACCTCGGGGTGCGTGAGGTGCGCGGCGCGCGTCCTGATAAAGCATGGATCACTTGTGTCGAGCGCGTGAACGGCTCGTCTTCCGGCGGGTAGGCTTCGACGTGCGGCGGTTTCGACGCGCGCATTGAAAGATCCGTGCCGCCGCGCGAAATGGGCAAATTCGCACCCCCAGCGCGCTGGCTCGGGTTGGGTGGGACCCAGATCGAATCAAGAGTTGGGTGCACGCCTACCCGAGCGTGCGCCGTCGCCGCCGAGCGGCTTTGCAGACCGCGCGCGAGCGCGGAGGGTGACTCCGCCGCCAGGCACTCGGCCCTTTCTGGCTCACATCGGCGGCTGGGGAGGCGGTGGCGGTGGCGGGGGAACCGGTAGATCGATCGGCTCCCACTGCGGCGTGTGGTTACTCTGGGTCTGTCCGACGTAGGGCGCGACGCTCGCCGTCGTGTGCTGGTTCCAGATGAAGATACCCGGATACGTCTTGACGTTGTTCGACTCGTCTACCGTGAGGGCTGTCAAGTAAAGCTGCGAGGTCGTCTCGTTCTGAGAGGCGAAGCGGATGCCCTCGCGCGACGATGAGAAGACGAGCCAATAGTATCGCTTGCCGCAATTGGGGAATTCGGGCGACCACTTGACCCAGCTATTCGTCACCCCCGGACTACGCACGTTCATGCAGCTCGGCGGATTGTTGGCGGCAAGCCGGGTGGGCGTTCCGCCGGTCGCGGGGAGAACGAACACTTCGCCCCGGTTCGCGTAATACATGTTGTCGCCGAGTGGCGTTCGGTTGAACGCGAGGTACTTGTCGTCCGCCGAATACGACGGGTAGTACTCGTTCCAGCCCGGGTCGGACGCGCCGGGGACGGGCGTGGCAGCGCCCCCCGCCGAGTTGTTGTACGGAACGGACCAAAGGTCGGCGACGCCGCTGTTCATGCGCCCGCTCTGCGATGCGTTCGTCGACGTGTAGACGATCGTGTCGCCCGCGTGGGACCAGGCTGGCGAATTGACGCCTGAGGGATCCCCCGTGCGCGCGATGAAGCCCCAGCTCTTGCCCAGGTTTGCTGCCATCCCGACGGACAGTTGGTCGCCATTTGCGGGGCCCACGGCTGGCGCGACGGGCGGGACGTTCGTCGACAGATCGATCCAGGCCAGCTGGGACTTCGGCGAAGAGTCCCATTCGTTCGACCCCTGATAGCCCCACGGTGCGATCTGACCGGCGGGCGGCCCGCCGGCCATCCCCGTCGCGGGGAACGTGCTCTCGCCCTGGAACGCGGCGATCACGATATGCTGCATCTGGTCGTTCCAGACGTGTGGCGAAAAGCTCATCATACCGAGCCAGGGCATGCTCAGCGCCTCGCCCCCGCCCGGCGTCAGCCAGGGAGGTACCTTTCCGGTGTCGCCGGGATCGACCATGGCGGAAACGCCGTCCCAGGGCCAGTCTTCGATGAACGTCACGCTCTTGCGATCCGGCACGGCGACGTGGCAGCCGATGCAGCCGGGTGCGCCCGGCGAAGCCCCTCGCGTCTGGAGGTCGCCCCTCTCGGCACGCGTCTGCTTCCACTGAACCTGCGGAATAGTCAGCGCGACGGCCACGTTCTCGTCGCCGACGGCGAAGCCTTCGAGCCAGGCCTGTCCCGCGTTCTTGCCGACGGCGGCCCAGTAAATGAGTGAGCCGTTCGCGTATGCCGGTGCAATTTGGAACGTTACCTGCGAGCTCGACGGCGTCCCCCCGTTCTTATCGACCGCGCTCACGGTGACTGTGATGTCTTCTCCCCAGGTCGACGTGGCGAGCGCCGTCCAAATGTCCTTCGGGATCTTCCAACTCTTACTGGCGGTGTAGACGACCAGATCGTGCGACTGCCTTGCGGCGTGTAGGCGAATCTGAAAAAGATTTTGATTGGTATTGGGCACGGTGAAGCGGATCCGCGGTCGCACCCAGTTGTTCGGAAAGAGGGCCCCACTCGGTGGCTCGACGATGCAGGGGCCGCCGCTCGTCGCCACAGCTCCTCCGAAGAGGGACCCGACGGTCGGTGGCGGGAGGGCGGAGCCGTCTTCCGGAGCGGGCTCGATGTATTCGTGCTTCCCGTTCTCTACGAGCTGATCGCAGCTGGGGTCGCAGGAGCGCCCCGATACGCACAGTCCGACCGAGCCCGGCGCGCCGAGCGTGACCCCGCCGTCGCCGGTGCCTGGCGGCCCGCTGTCGGCGAAGAAGCTCGGACCGGAGGGCCCGCCGTCGTCGGGAAGCGTGCCCGGGGGATCAGGCGCGGTGCCGCCCGCCGGAAATTGATCTCCTGTCGATTGTCCCGGCGACAATCGCAGATCGCCGACGGTACTGCCTCTCGCGCATGCAGCAGCGGCGGCGAGTCCAGCGACGGCGAGCGGCCAATAAGTCTTTTCCATGGCGTTCCACGTCCTCCACGCCCGCCCAGGGAAGGACCCTGACACAAGTGGGGACAGAATAGTCCCTCTATCTGCGTGAAGTACAACGCTCCGTCCAGTCCAAGCAACCGCTTCCGGCTGCTGGCTCAGCCTTCAAAGATTATTTCTTCCTTTTTCCGGCCGCCGAGATCCTCCTTGCTCCGCTGGCTGAGGGCACACCTCGTTCCAGCGTTTCTACGAGCCGACGCAGAGCGTTACTTGTTCGGTGTCCATGCATCGCCGCCTGGGGATGAAGCCGCTCGGGGCTCCTGTTGCGCCGGTTGCACGCCGCAGGGCGTCAGGGCAGGTCTGGCTGGGTTGATTGATGCATCGCCCAAGGGGGTAAACGCCGGGGCTTGGGGGGCTCACGATCACCGCCCTGCGTCCATGCAGTCGTCGGAGTCGTCGGGCACGGCCCAGTGGTCTCGCGACGCGAGGTAGCCTCTTGTCCATGCTTGGCCCCCCTCGCGACGAATCGGAGCTGATGGCCAGGGCTCATGCGCTCTGCGGCCAGTCCGTCGAATCGTTGGCTGAGCAGCACCGAGTGGCCCTGGGTTCGGTGGCCGCGAAGAGCAAAGGCAAAGTCGGGTCGGTCGTCGAGCGCGCGCTCGGAGCGACCGCCGGCTCAAAGGCGACCTGGGACTTTCCCTCGCTGCGAGTCGAGCTGAAGACGATTCCAGTCGATGCCAACGACAAGCCACGTGAATCGACCTTCGTCTGCACGGCGTCGCTTTATGACGCCGATCGCGCCGAATGGAACACCGCTTGGGTCCGCGCGAAGCTGGCCCGGGTGCTCTGGGTGCCGGTGCGCGTCCAGCCTGGAGGTGCCCGCCGCATCGGCGAGGCTCGACTTTGGTCGCCTTCGCGGGATCAGGATCGCATCCTCGCCCATGACTTCGAGGAACTCCTCGGAAAAATTGGGGCGGGGCAAATCGAATCGAATGACGGCGCACATCGGTCGGTGGCTCCAGCTCCGCCCGAAGGCCGCCCACTCGAGAGTCAGGACCGCCGCGCTCGGCGCGGAGGGCGAGCTCGTGGGTGCCGTGCCGCGAGGCTTCTACTTGCGTGCCAGTTTCACGGGCGCCATTCTCCTCGACCCAATGGCGCTTCCCGGAGAGGGAGGGGGGCTCACCCGTCGAAAGGACTTTCCATGAAATACCGCCGTCTCGGTCGATCTGGGCTGAAGTTGAGCGAGCTCTCGCTCGGAGCGTGGGTCACTTATGGGGGCCAGGTCGGCGAAGAAATCGCGCGCGAATGCATGACGGCGGCCTACGATGCGGGCGTCAATTTCTTCGACAACGCCGAGTCGTATGGCGAGGGGCGCGCCGAGGTGGCCATGGGCAACGTGCTCCAGAAGTCCGGCTGGAGGCGCGAGTCGTACGTCGTATCGACCAAGATATTCTGGGGCGGCGAGGGGCCAAACGACACAGGTCTCAGCCACAAGCACGTCTTCGAAGGGCTGCATGCGGCGCTGCGCCGCCTCCGGCTCGAGTACGTCGACCTCGCGTTTTGCCACCGCCCGGATCCCGATACACCCATCGAGGAGACGGTCGCGGCGTGGGACATTCTCGTTCGTCAGGGAAAAGTATTTTACTGGGGAACGAGCGAGTGGGCGGCCGGAGACGTCCTGCGTGCGCACCAGTTCGCCAAGGAAAACGGCCTTACGCCGCCGTCGATGGAACAGCCGCAGTACAATATGTTCTCGCGGGACCGGGTCGAGACAGAGTACCTGCCGCTTTACGAAAAACTGGGCTACGGGACGACCGTATGGAGCCCGCTCGCGTCCGGCGTCTTGAGTGGCAAATACAACGAAGGAATTCCGAAGGGGACACGACTCGACCTGCCCAACATGGCATGGCTCAAAAACGCGGTTCTCGATGAAAGCAAGATCCACAAAGTTCGAGCGCTCGCGCGGCTTGCCAGCGAGCTGGGGTGCACGACCGCGCAGCTCGCCATTGCTTGGTGCTTGAAGAATCCACAAGTATCGACTGTGATCACGGGTGCCAGCAGCAAGCAGCAGGTCGTCGAGAACATGAAGGCGTCCGACATGGTCGACGCGCTCACGCACGACGTCGACGCGCGAATCGAGCGGATTCTTGCGGGCCCGTCACGCCCATGAGCGGATTGGCTGCCGCGGGCGCGTGCGGGCAACCGGCGAAGAGGCGGCGCAAAACGGGAAACTACCCATGAAGGCTGCAGTCTATTACGAGAACGGCGGTCCGGAGGTCCTGCGGTACGAAGAGGTTCCAGACCCGCGTTGCCCTCCCGACGGCGTGGTCATCGAGGTCGAGGTCGTCAGCCTGGAAGGCGGCGACACGCTCCATAGGGCCCGCACTCCGTTCACCGAGCGCGCGCACATCGTCGGCTACCAGTGCGCAGGGACCATCTGCGAGGTCGGGGCGCGCGTGGCCGACCGGCGCGTCGGCGACCGCGTCGTCGCGATCATGCCGAATGGCTCGCACGCCGAGCGTGCGGTCGCGAGGCCTTCCACCACGTGGCTCTTGCCCAGCGGTGGCGACTTCGTCTCGCTGGCGTGCGTTCCAGTCGCCTTCGGTACGGCGCATGAGGCCCTGTTCGCGCTGGGGAACCTCCAGCCCGGCGAGCGAGTTCTCGTGCACGCTGGAGCAGGTGGAGTCGGCCTCGCCGCCATACAGCTCGCCAAGGCGGCAGGCGCTGAGGTCCTCGCTACGGCGTCGAGCGACGAGAAACTGGCGCGCCTGCGCGAGTTCGGTGTAGCGCATGGCATCAACTACAAAGCCGCCGCGCTGGAAGCGGCCGTGACCAGTGCCATCGGCGCGAACCGCGTGGACCTGGTCATCGACTCCGTGGGCGGCAAGACGCTGCAGGAGAGCGTGGCGTGCCTCAAGTACAAGGGCAAGATCGTCAACCTGGGCGTCGCTGGTCGCGACACGGTGCCGTTCAATCCGATGACGCTCTGGGGAAAGAACGCGACCCTCGTCGGGATGAGCCTGACGGCCGTGCTGTCACACGAGACCGCGAGGGCGCATCGCGCCATCGCCGAATGCATCGAGCGCGTCGCAAGTGGCGAGCTGCGCGTCGTCGTTGACCGAAAGTTTGCGCTCTCCGACGCGGTGAAAGCGCACACCTACGCCGAGCAGCGGATGGCGTTCGGTCGTGTGATCATGCTCCCGGGCCGGTGACCGTGCTACGAGCTTGCCCGTCATGCCCGCGCGCTCCACGCTCGTCGGTGTCGCGGGCCCCTCTTCGCGTGGTTCGGGCGACTCGGGGTTTTCGGGCTCATCACGGCCTCTCGCCGTGCTCGTGGGCATCCAGCTCCCTGGGGTGACTCCCGCCGAGCACGCAGCCAATCTCGCAGAGCTAGGGCGGCTCGTAGACACGCTCGGCTTCCACGTCATCGCGACAGTCACCCAGCGGCGCGAGTCACTTGCAGCCGCCGCCGTGCTCGGTGAGGGAAAGCTCAAGGAGCTGGCGAGCCTGACCGGCGGCAAGGGCGTGGTCCCCTCTGGCGCCCCGGAGGTCAAGACCAAAGCGCGCGCCGCGCAGGCTTCGCGCGCCGATCAGCCGGTCGATCCGGCCGAGGCGACCGACTCGCCCACCAAGGCGACGATCGTCGTCGTCGACCATGAGATCTCGCCAAGCCAGGCGCGCAATCTCGAGCGCGCGACCGGTGCGCAAGTGCTCGACCGCACGGGTGTCATCGTCGACATATTTCACCGCCACGCGAGGAGCCGGGAAGCCCGCCTACAGGTCGAGATCGCGCGGCTCAACTACGTGGCGCCACGCATGCGCGAGTCGACGGGCGCCAAGGAGCGCCAGCGCGGACGAGGCGCGGGCGAGGCCGCGATCGAACTCGATCGCCGTAAGATACGAAACCGCATCGCCGAGCTGCGTGAGCAGCTGGCCGCCGTCCAGAAGGAGCAGGAAGCTCGGCGCCACGCCCGCCAAGACCAGCTCCGCGTGGCCCTCGTCGGTTACACGAACGCGGGCAAGTCGTCCCTCATGCGCGCGCTGACCGGCAGCGACGTCCTCGTCGAAGACAAGTTGTTCGCCACCCTCGACACGACCGTGCGGGCGCTCCAACCGGAAACGAAGCCCCGCGTCCTCGTTTCCGACACGGTCGGCTTCATCAAGAAGCTCCCGCACGACCTGGTCGCCTCCTTCCGATCGACGCTCGACGAGGCGCTCGAAGCCTCGCTTCTCCTCTACGTCGTGGACGCAGCCGACCCGACGCACGAGTTGCAGCTCGAAGTGACGCGAAGCGTGCTTCGCGAGATCGGCGCCGACGCCGTTCCTAGCAAACTTCTCTTGAACAAGGCCGATCGCCTCGACCCGGCGGCCCGGCAGGCCCTCCTTCGAAAGCACGGTGCGGCCGGCGCGATGGTCCTCTCTGCGCACGACCCCGCCGACGTTTCCGCGCTGCGCGCCAGCCTGCTCGCATTCTTCGACGGGGCGATGGTCGAGGGTGACCTCGTCGTTCCTTACGATCGCCAGGCCTTTCTTGCCGAAGTGTACGACCAGGCGCGCGTGATCGGAGAGGCGTACGATGAGGCCGGCACGCGCCTCCGTGTGCGAGGACTGCCGGCGACCATAGCGCGCCTGCGGCGAGCCATCGGAAGCGCGACCTGAACCTGGTACGAGGGTCTCTCCCAGAAAATGCGATCAGGTCTGACGCGCATCGGAGTCCTCCTCGTATCGTAAACCTTGGCTGCAGTGACGCTGCTACGACCGGCGGGTTTCTCGACGCCGGTACCGCCGAAGCGCCGGACGTCCAGCGGCACGCAGACGCGGCCGAGGCCGGTCCGCCCGGGCCGACGGAGAGGCCGGAGCGCCCCAAGGGGCGACCACGAGCGACGCCGCAGACGCGCCGGCCGAAGCCGCGGCTAGCGACGGCGGTGCCTGCCATTCCAAGTTCGCGAGCGGGGTCAACGTGGCATGGATACGGTTCGGGTCGGACATGCCCAACCCGAACCTCGCGAGCTTCAAGACACTCTTCCAAGAACACGCGGGCCGTGGGCGGCCGCGTCGTGCGATGGTAGCTACACGTCAACGGAAGCGTAACCCCCGGCTACGACCAAGGCGGAACGGCCACCAAGATTTCGGCGTCGACCATTGCCGACGTTCGCAGCCTCCTCGACGCCGCACATGCCGCCGGACTGATGCTCGACATAAGCCTCTGGTCGTTCGACATGCTGCAGGCCTCCGAGAACCCGCCCATTGCGCACAACATGGCACTGCTGACCCAGGACGCGAACCGGCAGGCCTACCTCGACAATGTGGTGACCCCGCTCGTCGCCGCCCTGAAGGGTCACCCCGGCCTCTATTCGTGGGAAGTCTTCAACGAGCCTGAGGGGATGACGACGCAGAACGGTTGGACGCCGATCAAGGTCGACGAGAAAGTAATCCAGGTGTGCGTGAACTGGTTCGCAGACGCGATCCATGCCGCTGATCCTGCGGCGCTCGTGACGAACGGCGCCTGGCCCTTCATCGCGAACTCAAACGTCCAGGGCTATACGAACGCCTACTCCGACGCCGCGCTGCGAACGGCGGGCGGAAGGGCGAGAGGCACCCTCGACTTTTTCGAGGTGCACTACTACGACAATTGGGGGGGAGCGACAGCACGATCGTGTCGCCCTTCAAGCATGCGGTGTCGTACTGGAACGTCGACAAGCCGGTCGTCATCGGCGAGTTCTGGGCCATCGACAGGAACGGCGTGAAGGCTGCGGACTTCTACACGACGCTATACGATAACGCGTACGCGGGCGCCTGGGCATGGCAATACGCGCATGTCGATAACCCGGACCGGACGCCGCCACCGCGTGGCCGGCGATGCCAGGTTCCGATGAGTAATCTCTACTCCGCGCATAAGGTCGACCTCGATTGCCCTTGAGGAGCCAAGCGTGACAAGAAGATGTGGCGCTTTCGCGACAGGCTTCGTGGTAGCGGGGGCGGCCCTCCTTACTGCCTCGGCGACCGGCATTCATTGGCCTGGTTTTCCTTCGGCCGACCGTGTCGACGCTCTCGCTCATCTTTCGCCCACGCCCAACGCGTTGCGAGGGGCTGGTCCCGCCCCCGAGCCGGGGGAGCGCCCATCTGCGCCGGTTACGGCCGCGGCGCGCGCCCCGCTCGACGAAGTCGCCCTCATGGCGCGAATTCGCCTCGCTGAAGAGACCGACTCGCGCGGGAGGGCAATAGGCACTTTCCCGAGGGGAGCGACGCCGCCGAGCGCGCCGCGGTGGTGGTCAAATCGCTCGCTCGCCTGGGGTATGGGTCGGAAGCGCGCGGCGAAGCAGAGACCATGGTCAATCGCTATCCAGGCACACCTTGCGCGCTCGAGGTCGAGCAGCATACGGGGGCGCATCCGCGGGAGCGCCACCTGGAGCCGTGAAGCCTCGCGGAGGGCGGCGTCACCGTCCGGTCATGTCAGCGAGCTTTAGGACCGTCCGCCAGTTTCGTCCGGTGCTGGTCGTCCGCAGCTTCGAATCGAAGTACGCGTTGCTCAGTTTCGTGCGAGCGACTCCGTTTGGGCAAGAGAGGTAAATCTCGCGTCCGGCGAGGACGAACGCGTCCGGCGGCGAGCGGTTCGGGTCGAGCGCTTCAGCCTCTGCTCTTGCCGGTACCTTCGCCAGAAAGACGACATGAAGGTGCGCTGGGTCCGCTCCCGCGGCGAGTAGCGGGTTGTCGCTGGCGATCGCGGTCATCGCGGCCCGGCTACGAACCAGGACGGGGACCCGAAGCCCGAAGGCGCTCTCTATCGCCCCGCCTATCAGTGCCGGAATTCTCCGCGCGATGGCGCTCGGTGCAACGAACACGATGTTGCCACTCTGAATGTAGCTTCGAACGCTCGAGCAGCCGGCCTCCTCGAACATCGAGAGCGTGTCCTTCATGGGGAGCAGGTTCTTGCCGCCGACGTTGATCCCGCGGAGGAGGGCCACGAAAGTACCCTGGGTCGGGCGCATCAACGCCATCGTCGCACATCCGAGGCGATCGCGGCCGTACGTGTCGCGGCCCTTGGGTGGCTCACACCGAGATGGCAAGAACAATCCACCCACGACAGCTGGCTTATGCGTTGCCCCGGCCGTATGCTTTTGTTTGTCCACATAGCGGCATTTGGGCACCCCTCCGAAGACTGGCGCGGCAATGGTAGACCCTGGGCAACTCCTGGCGCAGGCAGAGGTCCCGGGAGGGGACGCTGCGGCCGGGAGCGACGATCCGGTCCAGCGGGCTCTGGCGCGGGTAGGCGCCACGCTGCGTCATAAGTGGCGATTGGACAGCTTGTTGGGAATCGGGGGCATGGCTGCGGTCTACGCGGCGACACACCGCAATGGAAGTCGCGCAGCGGTCAAGGTGTTGCACCCCGAGCTCTCAATCGACCCCTTCTTGCGTCAGCGGTTTCTTCACGAGGGCTACGTCGCCAACTCGGTCGGACACGACGGCGCGGTGAAGGTAATCGACGACGATTCGTCGGAAGACGGCTCGCTCTTTCTCGTCACGGAGCTGCTCGAGGGCGAGACCCTCGAGGAGCGGCGTTTTCGCATGATGGAGGGGCGGCTTCCGCAAGACGAGGTCCTTCTCCTCGCCGACCAACTGCTCGATGTGCTCGCCGCCGCGCACGACCATGGAATAGTGCATCGCGACGTCAAGCCCGAGAACGTGTTTCTCACGACCGCCGGTCAGGTCAAGGTGCTTGACTTCGGCATCGCGCGGCTGCGACCGGCGTCCCCCGCCGAGAACGTCGCGACGGCCACTGGCACGACGATGGGGACCCCTGCGTTCATGGCTCCCGAGCACGCGCGCGGGCGGCGCGACGAAGTGGACGAGCTGAGCGACGTATGGTCGTGCGGGGCACTTATGTTCCGGCTCCTCTCGGGTTGCATGGTGCACGAGGGAGACACGCTAAACGAGCAGCTCCTCAGCGCGATGACCAAGCCTGCGCCGCGGTTGGCGGCCGTCGCGCCCGACGTGTCGCCCGCCGTCGCGCAGCTGGTCGACCGCGCGCTCGCCTCGCGCAAAGACAAGCGGTGGCCGGGTGCCCGCGCCATGCAGGAAGCCGTGCGCCAGGTCTACGAGGAGCTGCACGGGGCCCCGCTCGTTGCCGCGGCGAGGCTGACCGTTCGCGAGGTCGTGCCAGGTCTTTCGCCAGCGGCTACGCTGGCGGTCCCTTCTTCGAAGTTCGATACGGCGATCCGTGTCGTGGAGAGCCTTCGAAGTGGCGCCGGGCGAGTGTGGTCTGGGCGGACGTGGCGAGCAGTCATCTTTTTGGGGGCGGCGACCACGGCGATCGGTGCGATTCTCTACCTCGCTTTCGCGGCGAATCGCCCGAGTGCCTCCGCGCAGCCGGCCCAGTCTGTCGCTGCGCCAGTCGTCATCCACCCGGCTGCGGCCGAACTCGATGCGCTCAAGGGCGCCGAAGCGCTTTCTCAGCCGGGCCACGCCGTCGCGACCCCTCTGCCCCGCACGGCGCCTCCCCCCGTCGCGGCTCCTCCACCGATGGCGACCCCTCTGGCTGCCGCAGCGCCTCCGCCGCTCGTGGCCCCTCCGCCCGTTGCAATGCCTCCGGCGGTGGCGCCCCAGACCGTCGTGCTTGCGCCCGTGCGTGCGCGACCGGCCCCGCCCGCGGCGTCGCGGGCTCCGCCCCCTCCGGCACCACGGTCGTCGGCCCCTCCCCCCGTCCGAAGCGGCTGCACGCCGCCTTACGTCGTGGACGCTGCGAGTGGCAAGAAGCAATGGAAGATCGAGTGTCTCTGATGGCGGTAGCCTGCCGTGCCCGCTCGACGGGGTCCAGGCCTCGCGACGCCGTCCTACGGACTCAGAAAAACCGACTCGGTCGCCAGATGATGATCGGTGATCTAGGCTCCGCCGCGTCTGGGCCATCGCAACGCAAGGCGGCGCGGTATACCGGGCTCACGCGTCAGGACGCCCCTCGCTGTCGACGCCACGAGCGCAGTGGTTGCGGAACCTGCGCCCGCGACCCCGCGTTCTTCGGGGTCACCGCGCGTTGAGGGAGGGGGGAAGAAGGGCCGCGCACGTCGCCTTGGAGCGTGAACACCTACCACTTCGCGCGTTTCGCGAGCCCAAGGGCTTGCTCGGGCCAAAACTGACCGGCCTTCGGCCCGCCGTTGCACTCGCCGTCGGACTCGCCTGGAGGCTTGACCCAGACGAACGCGTCGATCAGCGGGTCCCGCGTATCGACGGTGGGGGGGAGGCCAAGGGCGCGCCCGTCTGGGTTGCACCATTGGGCGTCCGGGGTCGCGCCATTTCCGTTGCGGCTGGTGTCGATGACGAAATGCTTTCCCCCGAGTGCCGCGGAGATGGCATGGCCGTAGGCCACGGTCTTATCGATCGCGATGTAGTTCGAAACGTTCAACGCGAATCCGTCGGCGTCTGCAATGCCGGCACCCGACAGGCGCTTGGCCATCTCGACCGCCGTAGCCCAGTTGGCATTGCCCGCGTCGATGTACACCGACGTCCCAGGGGTCGCCTCGAGCACGTCGACCGCGTCGCGGATCATCGCCAACCGCGCCTTTTGGTCCGCCGGTGAGAGGCACTTGGTCATGAGGCCGAGCGCATCGGGCTCGAGCACGACGATGACGCGGTATGCGCCGGCGCCCTTGGCAAATTGACGAATCCAGGCGTGGTAGGCCTCGGCGGAAACCGAGCCGCCCGCCGAGTACTGCCCGCAGTCACGGTTAGGGACGTTGTAAAGAACGACGACTGGTACGGTGCCTGCCGCCGCCGTCGCCTTGCCGAGCGCGTGCATCGCTGTTTCGATGTCCCCGCTCCATTCTCCCATCCACCAGCCACTTGGTTGGTCGCCGATCTTCGCGATGAGCTTCGCGTCATCGGGCCGGCTCCTTGACCAGGCTCGAGCTTGCTGCGCCGCCTGTCCGTACTCGTTCACGTACAAGCGAACGTTGACGAACGGGTTCTGGCCCTTCACCCGCGCGGACGGCGCGCCTGCATCGGCAGCCGCGGTGGTTTCGCTTCCATTGGGTTCGGACGGTGCGGGCGAAATCGGTGCTTTCGAAGGGGCTGCAGCCGTCATCGGCGTTTCGACTGCGGAGCGAACTGGCGACGGCGTCGAGGCGCAATTCGCCAGAACGAAAGCGGCCAGCAGGCCGGCAGGCTCGAAGGGAGCAGTCCTCATTGCGATGCACCTTAGCAAGGTTCGGCGGATCGTTCGAAGTTCGAGCCATGAGAGTTGGTGCGGCGCGCCCGAGGCACGCCGCCCCTTTGACCGAATCAAACGCCCGGACGCCGCGAGGACGTCACTTGGCCGCTTTCTTTTCCTTCTTCTTCTTTTGCTTTTCCTTCGTAGAGAGCTTCGGCTTGTTGTCCTTCTTGCTCTTCTCGATTCCCTTGGCCATGAGAAACTCCTTTGGTGTCACGAAGACTACGGGGAGGCGGGGCCCCACGTCACACTTACTGCAGAGGCGCGCCCACGTCGCCCCGCGAATGCCAACCGGGCGGCCTCACGACACGATGGCAGCCCGGCCGACGAGGACCAGTGCGACGTCGTCGGCGAGCTTGCCGGAGCGCAGGCGGACGAGCTCCACGAGGTGCTCGGCCGCTGAACCAATGGGATCGGCGCGGACGATCCGTGCGATGACATCGATAGCGGCGTAGTCGAAGAGCCCGTCGGTCGCCAGGACCAGCACGCCCGTCAGCGCCGGGCGCTCGAAGGTCGCAGGGGTGACGCGGTTCGTCCCAAGCCGGCCGCTCGTGTGTTGCCCCACGGTGAGGTTGTCGATCTGGCTCGACGTGACGACCCACGCCTGGCTGTCGCCCGTGCTGACGCCAAAGAGGCCCTGCGGCCCGACGACGGCGACGACGCCGGTGGTTTCTCCCGTGCCTTGCGCGGCGAAGGCGGCGTCGGTGTGGCGGAACAGGTTGATCCACGCGCGCAACTCGTGCGGAAGGAAGGCCCGGTCGGCGACCGCCGATTGCACGACGGCTACGAAAGAATGACTGGCTCTCTCTCCACCGCGGTTCCCTCCCGTGCCGTCGGCGACTACCACCACCAGCGCGTCATCGCGCTCGAACACCGCCGCCGCGTCTTGCGGCTCTTGACGACTGGAGGCAAGCGTTCGGACGTACGTGTACGGGTTGGACATCGGGCCTCGCGTGCGGAAGTGCGCCGGACGAAGAGAGGTTTGTTGCCGCAACGGCGGCCAAACGCCGCTCACGACGTCGCGGGGTGGTATCTTGCCCCGCCGCCCCAAAAGGAAGGTTGTCATCATGGCCGAGGAGAAGCGCGACGTACGCGTCCGCATCACGAACCAGTTTCGGAGCGGGAAGGCCATGGTCTACGACCTGTCCTGCGAAGACACGCGCCTCACAGTGCAGATTGTGCCCAGGACCAATGACGATGGCTTGGGCGAGTGGAGCGTAGAAGCGCACGCGCGCCAATCGCCCGACCGACCGAGCATCGGCGAGCCGGGCCCCACCCGCTCCGAGGCGCTTCGCGCTGTGGCTCGCGCGTGGGTGGCGAAGAACGGTGCGTACGGGTTTCCAACGCTCGATTGGGAGTTGGTGGCACAGGCGCTCGTCGCCGTTCGCGCGATTTGAGCTGTTCACCGCCATTCGTGCGCGCCGTTCCTTACTTTTCCGATCTCCGCCTCGAGTATCGCCGAAGCCGCCGCGTTACGGTTCGGCCCCCAGTCTGCCTTGTGCCTGTACATCACGTAGGCCGTGTCCAGGCGCTTCAGCGCGGCGCAAATCGCGGTGACCTTGCCCGACTCGGTCTGCGTGCCGACGAAGGTGCCGGATGCGAGTCGATCCGCTGCCCCGAGGCGATCGACGAGCTTGACGGCCGCCGTGCGAAGCGCGGCGGGTGGTTCTTCCGGTTCGTTCCACCGCGCGACGCGTACCAAGGCATCGAGTGACTCGAGCAACTCTTCGAATCGCGCCGCGAAATACGTTCAGCCGATGATCCTTAGGGCCCGCCATGCGCGAAGCCTAACAGACGCACGGCCCCGCCGCCGACGAGCCGGCGGGTGGACCCAGGAGTGGCGCTCGGCGCCGGCTCAGGGCGCGCTCCAGCGGACGTGCAGTCGTCCGTCGAGGGGGGACTCCAGGTCGACCTCCACCGTTCCGTCGAGCCCGCATGCGCGCAGCACGCCTTCGAGCCCGCCACGGTGGGCGCTCTCGATCCAGATGTACTCGTCGAAATAGTGCATGACGAAGTATCGCTCCTCGCGGCGTTCCAACCTCCAGCTCCCGTAATCGGCGAACATGTCGCGCTGCGCTTCGAGCCAGCCCATGACGTCCACGACGCTCACCCCGAGGAGCGACAAGAACCGGCGGGCGTCGAACAGCTGCGCGTAGCGGGGCGCGTTTCGCCAGATCGCGCGCACCGCTGCCGCCGGCTCGCGCGGCGCGAGGACAGTCGCCGCGGCGGCCACGTCCTCGAGATAGTCGCGCACCGAGTACATCCGAAAGAACCAGGTCGACCTGACGGGTGAGAGGCGCCTGTAGGCGGCCACCGCGGCTGCGCCGTGTCGCGCGACTTCGTCGCCGGTCATTCGAAACAAGAACCCGCGCACCTGCGCTTGAGCCGGGAGCAGCGCCAACCGCCGGTCGAGATCGAGCAAGGTCCGAGAGCTCTGTAAATCGATGATGCTGTCGTCTGCGGAAGCAAAAAGCACGGCGCCACAAGGATAGGCGATCGCGGGCTGCATGGGGACCCCGCTCGCGCTAAACACGACTCGTGAAAACCGCGATGAGGCGCTGCCGATCAATCCTCTTGTCAGTGGTCTGCGCTTTGGGGGTCCTTTTTGCGGTAGGCGACCGAGCCGTCGGAGGAATCGCCTGGGGCCTGCCCGCCATCGTGGTCGCCCCGCTCCCCGGGTCGAGCGTCAAGGACGCGCTGGATCGGCAGACGCCGCGCCGCACGATGGCCGGCTTCATCAAGGAGGGGCGAGAGGGGGACTTCCGTGTGGCCGCGAGCTACCTCGATTTGCGCGGAGTCGCCGACGCACGGCGCGCCACCGACGGCCCTGACCTAGCGCAAAAATTGGCGTACGTTCTCGAGCGCCAACCCACGCTCGACATCGAAAAAATACCCGATCTGCCGGACGGCGACCCGAGCGCGAAGGTCGCGGGAACGTTCGTCGCCGACACGCTGTATGCGGGCGAGGAGCCCGTGCCCATTACGCTGGCGCGGGCCCACTTTCCCGACGGCGTCGACCGCTGGCTCATCGCCCGGGCCACGGTCGATCGCATCCCGATGCTGGACGCCACGTATGGCCCACGTCCCATCGGCATTCGGCTCCCGACGTCGCTTACCGGTCCGATGTTCTTCGGCAACGAGCTTTGGCAGTGGCTCGGCGCCTTGCTCGCCGTAGTCATGGCTTACGTCATCGCGCGGGGGCTCGCAGCGCTCCTCGTTCGCACCGCCTCCTACTTCACACAGCGCACTGCGACGCGCGAGGACGACGAGCTCGTCGAGTCCGCGCGCCGGCCGCTGCGGATGGTTGTCGGCTCCCTCGTGTTCCGTTTGCTCCTCGGCCCACTTCAGCTTACGGCCGCCGTCGTCGACCTCTGCGAGCACGCCACCTTCACCACGCTCGTCATCGGCATCGCGTGGCTCCTGCTGCGGGCGCTCGGCGTCGCGACGCTCTGGCTCGACGAGCAGGCAGGACGGGACGGATTCGACGTCATCCGCGGCCGGAGCGTCCGCACGCAGGCGATGCTCCTGCGTCGCGTTGCGAGCGTGTCGATTGCGTTCATTGCGGCGGCCTTCCTCCTCGTCCAGTTCGAGTTCGTGCGCAACGTTGGCGTGTCGTTGCTGGCGTCGGCCGGGGTGGTGAGCGTCGTTGTCGGGCTCGCCGCGCAGAAATCGCTCGCGGCGATCATCGCCGGCATTCAATTTTCGGCCGCGCAGCCCGTTCGAATGGGCGATCAGGTTGTCGCCGAAGGGGAGTTCGGCGAGATCGAGGAAATCAATCTGACTTACGCCGTCGTGCGCCTCTGGGACAACCGCAGACTCATTCTTCCCATCAACTACTTCCTCGAGAAGCCATTCCAGAATTGGACGCGGTCCGACACGAACCTCGTCGGCGCCGTCGTCATTCATGTCGATTTCGCGTTCCCCATCGACGTGATGCGCGCGGAGCTAACGCGCATTTGTGAGTCGGCCGCGCTCTGGGACAAGCGGACCTGTGCGCTCCAGGTGACCGACTCGGACGCGAGATCCGTCACGCTGCGCGCGCTCGTATCGGCGCAGAGCGCCGGCGCACTGTGGGATCTTCGCTGCAGCGTCCGTGAGCAGCTGCTCGCCTTCGTGCATTCCTACGACAACGGGCGTTTCCTCGCGAGACAGCGGCACATGGTGCAAGCTTCGGCCTAGTTTCAGGAACAGATCGCCCGAGCAGTTCAAAACGCAGGCGGTCGC
Organism: uncultured delta proteobacterium; assembly: GCA_963787925.1. Taxonomy (GTDB): domain Bacteria; phylum Myxococcota_A; class Polyangia; order Polyangiales; family Polyangiaceae; genus Palsa-1150. The sequence goes on along the minus strand of CAWBEN010000003.1, from coordinate 3,820,503 downwards.
GGCGCGATGAGCGCGGCCGGGTCGAGTCCGATGGCTCGCTCGATAGCCGCGATTTGCTCGACCGCGTCGTCGAAGCCATCGGCGCCGAACGTCTTCCGCTCGATCTCTTCGAACAGGTCGCCCATCTCGTCGAGCTGCTTGACCGAGAGCGCGTCCTTCCAGGCCGGAAAAACGATCGTGTCCTCGCGGGCGGCGTGCTCCTCGTACATCCGCGCGAAAGCTTCGAGCGAGCGGGCAAGCGGCTCGGCGGTGACGGCCCCGATGCCTCGTTTCGTCACGGCGAGGACGAACGCCGTGATTTCGCGGCCGCGCTCGTGCTGTAAGAGCAGGGTCCCCACCTCGCTTGCCGCCGCTCCGCCGGTGCGCGTCACCGCGGGAAAGACGTGCGCCTCCTCGAGTTGCCTCTCGTGGTAGGCCTCGCCGAAATCGCTCATCAGCTTCGCGGCCTTTTGGAGGGCGTCGGCCGGCACGGAAGTGACCTTCGAGCGTAAGCGTAGCGCCGCCTCACGGTACACGACGAGAACGCGTCGTATGACACCGTGCTCGCGCATCAGGTCTTCGGTCGCCGTAGTCTCCTTTTCGTCGCTCTCGGTGCCCGCGTCGGCCTGCCCTGGCTCTCCGCTCGCGTCCGCGCTCGGCAGCGTGTCCGCCCCTACCGGATCCGGACTGACGCGTTCTCTCCTTCGGCACGCTGCAAACAGCGCCCCGGTGCCAGCGATCGCGAGAAACGCCCTGCGACTGGCCTCATCGTTCATTCGTCTCCTCCGGTACGACGTGCGGTGCCGCAAGGATGATCCGGCTGCCCCCGCTCGTAAAGCGCAAGGGGTGGGCGCGCGTCCCAAAGCGCGCGTGGTAAAGCAGGCCGTACGCATGCCCGCCGTAACCGCCCAGCACATCCGCAAAGCCTTCGGTCCCCAGGTGGTGCTCGAAGACGTGTCATTCACCTTGTCACGGGGGGAGAAGGTCGCGCTGATCGGTGCGAACGGAGCCGGAAAGTCCACCTTCGCCAAGATCCTTGCCGGCGTCGAGAATGCGGATGGCGGGACGGTGAGCACGCGCAGGGGCTTGACGGTCAGGTACCTCGCTCAGGAGCCCAAGCTGGATCCCGAGGCGAGCGCGAGAGGCGTGGTGGAGGAGGCTCTGACCGAGTGGACTGCGGCGGCGACGGGGCATCGCGCGGTCACCGCTCGGCTCGGCGAGGTCCTTGATGCCCCAGAGAGCAACGCGCTCGTTCGCGAACAGGCCGAGCTCGACGACGCCGTCATGCGCCTTGGCGGCTGGGAGCGCGGGCACGAGGCGCTCGGGTTCCTCGACCGCCTCGGGGTGAGCGACGTCGACCGCCCATGCGGTCTCAGGAGCGGCGGCGAGCGTCGTCGGATCGCGCTCGCGCAACTCCTCGTAGCCAGCCCCGACATCGCAATCCTTGACGAGCCGACGAACCACCTCGACGCCGACACAGCCGCGTGGCTGGAGGGATTTCTGGCAAACACCTTCGGCGGGGCGGTGGTTCTGGTCACGCACGACCGGTACTTCCTCGACGCCATCGCCGAGCGAATAGTCGAAATCGAGCGCGGGAGACTGACATCCTACCCTGGGAGCTACACCGACTACCTCGGCAAGAAGGCCGAGCTCCTTGCGCACGAAGAGCGTGTCGAGCAGAACCGTCAGAACACGTTACGTCGCGAGCGCGAATGGCTGGCCCGAGGGCCCAAAGCGCGGGCCACGAAGCAAAAGGCGCGCATCGGGAGGGCGCTCGAGCTCGAGTCGCGCGCGTCCGCCACCTCCGGCCGGCCAGGCGAGGTATCCCTCGTTACTTCGGCGTCTCCCCGGCAAGGGAGCGCGATCCTTGAGCTCGCCGGGTTGCAGTTGGCCGTGACTGACACAGCAGGTCCGCTCCATTTGCCGTTCGACCTCATCGTCCCGGGCGGCGAGCGCATCGGGATCGTGGGGCCGAATGGCGTGGGAAAAACGACGCTCATGCGAGCCATCCTCGCAGCCGTCGAGGAGAAGAAGGCGGGGACGCGTGCGCCGGATGCACCGGTCGTCACGGCCGGAAAGATCGTGGTCGGCAAGAACACGCGCATCGCGTACCTAGATCAGGCGCGGGCGAAGCTCGACGACACGAAATCGATCTTCGACGAGGTCCGTGGCGAGAACGGAAGCACGGTGGTCAATCTTGGCGTCCGCGGCCGCGAAGCCATGGAGCTACGGAGCTATCTCGAGCTCTTTCTCTTCGACGCCGCGAGGCAGCGCCAGAAGGTCGGCGCTCTGTCCGGAGGCGAGCGCGCTCGTATCGCCCTCGCCAAGGTTTTGCGCGAGGGGGCGAACCTGCTCATGTTCGACGAACCAACGAATGATCTCGATCTGCCGACGCTGTCCGCTCTCGAGGATCTCCTCGACGGCTTCGAGGGGTCGGTGCTGGTTGTCACGCACGATCGCGCTTTCCTCGACCGCGTCGCGACGGCGATCCTTGCATTCGAGCTTCCGGCAGGGGGCGCGGGCCTGCCGAGGGTCACACGCTACGCCGGTGGTTACACCGATTTCGTTGCGCAGCGAGACTCCCGGCGCGAGTCCCGCGAGCGGGGAGGGCCCCCGCAGGGGGCGATCGAGGCTCCGTCGAAGCCCGTGTCGCCGTCGAGCGCCCCTCCGAAGTCACGCCTGACACATTCGGAGCGGCTGGAGCTAGAGGCCATTCTCGACGCCGTCGACGTAGCGGAAAAGAGGGTCGTCGAGCTGGAGGCCCGTCTCGCTGATCCCGTTCTTTATGCAGCGCGCGGCCACGACGTCGCCGCGTTGAAGGGCCAGCTGCTGTCCGCCCGGGCCGATGCGTCTCGCCTCGCCGCGCGGTGGGAGAGACTCGAAGCCAAAAAGAACGGAGGCTCGTGAGCCTCGCGCCATCCCGCCGGCATGATGCGCCGCCGTCAGACGCCGGGAGCCTCGTGGCCGGTCCGGGCGACGTACTCGGTGTAGCCGCCTCCGTAGACGCGCACTCCGTCGCGCGTCAGCTCGAGGACGCGGTTCGAAAGGGCGCTTAGAAACTGGCGGTCGTGGGACACGAAGAGCATGGTCCCCTCGAAGTCGGAGAGGGCCTTCACGAGCATCTCCTTCGTGGCCAAATCGAGGTGGTTGGTCGGCTCGTCGAGCACGAGGAAATTGGGCGGATCGTAGAGCATCGAGGCGAGCACCAGTCGCGCCTTTTCGCCGCCTGAAAGGACGCGGCACGACTTGTCCACGTCGTCGCCCGAGAAGCCGAACGCACCGGCGAGGCTGCGCATGGAGCCGATCGTCGCGAGCGGAAAGGCGCTCCTCAGCGTGTCCACCACGGTCTCCCCCGGGTCGAGGAGCTCCATCGCGTGCTGGGCGAAGTAGCCCAGCTTAACACTCGCGCCGACGGTGACCACGCCCTCGTCAGGCTCGATCTCACCGGCCACGAGCTTTAGCAGCGTCGATTTGCCCGCTCCGTTGACACCCATCACGCACCAGCGCTCCCGGCGACGGACGAGCCAATCGAGCCCCTCGTAGATGGATTGGCCGGCGTACCCCTTCACGACCCCGGTCAGCTTGACCACGTCGTCGCCCGAACGGGGTGGCGGCCGGAAGTCGAACTCTAGGACCTTGCGCTGCTTCGGGGGTTCCACCTTCTCGATCTTGTCGAGCTTCTTTACGCGCGATTGGACCTGGGCCGCGTGGCTCGCGCGCGCCTTGAACTTGTCGATGAACGCCTGCTCCTTTGCGAGCATCGCCTGCTGACGGGCGTATTGGGCCTCCTGCTGCGCCTCGGCGATCTCGCGTTGACGCTCGAAGAACTCGTAGTTGCCCGAGTACGTGGTGATGTCCCCGCCGTCGATCTCGACGATTTTCGTCACGAGGCGATTCATGAACTCGCGGTCGTGGGAGGTCATGACCAGGCCGCCCTCGAAGTCGCGCAAGAACCGCTCGAGCCAGATGATCGACTCGATGTCGAGGTGATTGGTCGGCTCGTCGAGCAGGAGCGCGTCGGGGTCGCATGAGCAGAATGCGCGCCAGGGCGACGCGCATCTTCCAACCGCCTGATAGCTTGGAGACGTCGTCGTCGACCACCTCGTCGCGAAATCCCAGGCCGGCGAGGATCTCGCGCGCCCGCGACTCGAGGGCATATCCCCCGAGCTCGTCGAAGCGCGCCTGCGCGTGACCAAAACGCTCGATGACCCGCTCGAGGTCCGCGGAGCGGGCCGGATCCGCCATCGCATGCTCGAGCGCGTGGAGCTCGTGCGCCGCCTCCGAGACTTCGCCTGCGCCGGCCATCGTCTCTTCGACGACGCTTCGCCCCTGCATCTCGCCGACGTCCTGACTGAAATACCCGATCGTGATTCCGCGATCGACGGTGACCCGGCCGCTATCGGGCGGCTCCTCGCCGACGATCATCCGGAAGATTGTGGACTTGCCCGAGCCGTTGGGGCCGACCAGTCCCACCTTCTCACCCCGGAAGACGCTCATCGACGCTTCCAGAAAGAGGATTTGCTTGCCGTGCTGCTTCGAGATGGAATCGAGTCGGATCACGTTGGCGTCGCGAGATGGCCGGTAGCACCCGCCGAGGGGGCGGGAGAGTGACAGCTCCTGCGCATCTTGCAAGCGCCCGTCGCGTTGCGGATCGGTTACTCTCTTGACGCGATGCCCCACGCGATCACGCTCATTCCAGGCGACGGCATTGGTCCGGAGGTGACGAACGCCACGAAGCGCGTCCTGGATGCAGCGAGCGTTCGCATCGAGTGGGAAGTGCAGCAGGCCGGCGCCGCGGTCCTCGCGACGCGCGGGACTGTCTTGCCGGAGGAGGTGCTCGAGTCCATCCGGCGCAATCGCGTCGCCCTCAAGGGCCCCATCGGTACGCCAATCGGAAAGGGTTTTCGGTCGGTCAACGTCACCCTCCGTCAAGCGCTCGATCTCTACGCCAACGTTCGGCCCGTGCGGTCGCTGCCCGGAGTCGAGCCGCGCTTCGAAGGGACCGACATCGTGATCGTCCGAGAGAACACCGAAGATCTCTACGCGGGCCTCGAGCTCATGATACTGCCGGGCATCGCTCAGAGCATCAAGCTCATCACGGAGAAGGGCTGCGCGCGCATCTGCGAGTACGCGTTCGATTACGCCGAGCGTCTGGGCCGCAAGCGCGTGACGTGTGTTCACAAGGCGAACATCATGAAATTGAGCGACGGGCTGATGCTCGAGGTGTTCCGTCGCACGGCGCTGCAGCACCCCCGAATAGAGCCAGCCGAGGCAATCGTCGACGCATGCGCCATGCAGATGGTCAGAGACGCAAACCGCTTGGACGTCATCGTAACCGGCAATCTGTACGGCGACATCTTGAGCGACCTGGGCGCCGGACTGGTCGGCGGGCTAGGAATCGTGCCGGGCGCGAACATCGGCCGGGACGCCGCGGTCTTTGAAGCCGTGCACGGCAGCGCTCCGGACATCGCCGGAAAAGGTCTCGCCAACCCGACCGCCCTCATTCAGAGCGCCGTGATGATGTTGCAGCACATCGGCGAACAAGCCGCGGCGCGCCGCATCGAGGCGGCACTTCTTGCCGTGTACCGAGGCCGCTTGCGGACCTCGGACCTCGGTGGTGCGGCCTCGACCGATCAATTCGCGGACGCCGTATGTGAAGCGATTGCGCTTACGTGAGGCCGCGGCGGCCGTTCCCCTCGGCACCGGTGCTCGCCGCCGCGCTCGTCCTGGCGCCGCCAGCTCGCGCGCGCGCCGAGGCCCCGCCTTCTCACGAGCTCGCTGCCGACGTGACCCAGTGGCGCCTAGTCGCTCGCGAATCGGGCATGACGAACTACTATGTCGTCGTACGCGATCCGGCGATGCCGTTCGTTCGCGCACGCTACGTCCCGCCGTGGGAGACCGCCGTGCTCGGCTTCTCGGTCCCGGACGAGCTGCGCTCCAAGGTGCGCCGAGCGCGCTGGAAGTGGCGTGCGATGACGCTTCCGCGAGGGGGCGACGAGTGCGCGAAAGGCAAGGGCGACTCCGCCGCCGTCGTGTACCTGACCTGGAAGCGCGGCCTTCGCTGGTACACGCTCAAGTACGTCTGGAGCGCCGTGGGCGCCGTGGGCGCCGTGTGCGACCGCAAGCGCAACCTCTTCGTGGCGCAGGACACGGTCATCCTGGAGAGCGGAGGCCCTCTCGGCAGGTGGACCAGCGAAGAAATCGACCTGCCGGCCGCGTTTCGTGGCCACTTCGATCGCGGGCGAACCGACGCCGACGTCCCGGACTTCGAGGGGCTCGGCATCATGACCGACGGCGACCAGACGCAGAGCGAGAGCGCAGCGGACTATGCGCAGTTCGCGCTGGCCTGGTGACCAGGCTCACGGCGCCAAGTTCCCGGAGGGGACGGCGCTCCCGTAGTAGCCGACGACGCCGTCGCGCGACGCTTCAGGACGGGGATCGCTGACGAAGTCACCCCCCACCGTCCAGTAGGCGCCAGATTCATCCGCCCAGGCGGCGTGCAGGTCGACGTATGGCTGCGCCCCCACGTCGTCGTGCCAGGCGCCAGCGATTCGCCGCATTTTCAGACCACCGAACCCGACCACGACCGCGTTGCCGGGTGACGCACAGGCGACGCCGTTCACATCATTGGTGAGCGCCGCCGAGACCGCGTCGCGCGTCCAAGTCGAGCCGTCATCGGAGCGTAGGATGTCGCGCCCGCCGACGGCGTAGATCTCGTGGTCGCCACAGCCGTTGACCGTGGTCAACCTTCCGGTCACGCTGGAAGACGACTCGAGCGCCCAGTCCGTGCCCGTCCGGTGCCAGATCGTGCCGGCCTCGCCAACGACGTATAAGTCGTCGGAGCGGGTCCCCCAGACTTTGAAAAAGGCGCGGCCGAGGGTCTGCGGCAGGGGCGACGGAGCCCAGGACTGACCGTCAAAGTGGAGGACGACGTCGTTCGGCCGGCTCGCTCCCCCCTCGGGCGTTCCCCCTACGGCCCAGACGTCGGCGGGTGATGCCGCCCAGACGCCGTATAGCGTGGCCGTGGTGCCGGAAACGTGCTCGATCGCGGACGTGCCGTTCCAGTGAGTAATTCGGCCGTTTTCGCCGACGGCCCAGACATCGTGCGTCGAGGTCCCGTGTACCCACCAGAACGTATCGGTCCCGCCGGGGCCGAGGTCCCTCCAGGCTTGGCCGTCGTAGTGAATCATCGCGGAGGGGGTCCCATTGCCGCGCGGCCCTCCGACGGCAAATACGTCGCGCGACGACGTCCCCCAGATGCCGAGGAGCGTGGGCTGCAAGTTCTGAAGGACCGCGTGCCACGCTGGCGGCTTCACGTCCGTACCCGGGCGGGCATTGCCGCAACCGCCGACGAGGGAGAGACAGCCGTAAAGCGCGAGGCGAACGCGGTTCACGCGCCGGCTCCTGCGTCGCTCGCCTCCGAATCGGTCACCTGGCCCGCATCCGAATTGGTCACGTCGCATGTTTGACCAAGGACGTAACCCGCCATGCAGATGCATGCGCACTGCGACGCATTCTCGGGCTCGGCGCACTCAGGAGTCACCTGAACGATCTTGGTAAGACTCCGCGTGCTCTGGCGGTCCTCGATGGTGACTTCCAGCGCGTAAGGCTGGCCGTACACGTTGCGGGTCGCCCACTGGTTCGGGCAAACCGGAACGTTGGCGAAATTCGCGATGGCGGCGCCGTGCGTCGCGTCGACGACGCCGCTTTGGCCCCAACCGTCGCCCGTAGCAACCAAGTTGATGGTGCGCGTCTCGAAGCGCACTTGCCGAGTCGACGGATCGCGCAAGGCGCCAGTGAGCTTCATGGCGCACCCGTCGATGTTTGTGGCGCGAACACCCACGAAAACGACGCGTCCGCCTTGAGGCGGAAAGAGCAACGGCACCGACCCACCGTCTTCGACCGATCCGATGCTCTGGTCGGGGAGGAGCACTTGAATCGCGAAGTCCGGGGGCTTCGCAAGGTCGCCGAGGACTCCCGCGGCGCACGCTGCGGCTTCGCTGTACGTGGTCGCGCTCGACGTGCAGCCGGCCGCCGCCGGCGAAGAGAGCACGGCGCACAGCAACGAGCCGCGACGGGTGCTCAGTTGCAATTCACATTACCCACGGTGTCCTGCTTCGGATAGTAGTAGACGAACGCGTTGCAGTGTTCGTTCACGTCCACCTGGGGACCGAACGTGTAGCAGCAGTCCAGCTGGCTCGCTGGCGTGCCGTATTTCTGCTGCTCGAAGCGATCGAGCGCGGCGCAGCCGCCGCTGTCGACGCTCGGTTCTTGCCATTGGTAAGCGCACGTATAACGAATTCCGCCATTGGGGGGTACGTTCAGGGCGAGCGCCGGTGAGTGGATCATCGGCGGATCGTCCCAAGTCGTCGAACGATAGAAGCGCGACGCGACGTCGGGCGGCGCGGTCGAAGTTCCGTCCCACAGGTACATGCCGAACTCCGTGCCGCGCGAGTGGAAGTGGCCGTTGGCGCCAATGATCGTCACCGAAGCCGCGTTCTTGAATTGGCAGGCCGTGCTGAACGTGGGGGTGGGATTCTTCTGGCAGATTGAGATGGATTGGTTCGTGGCAAAGAGCGTCCCCACCTCACTTTGGATCTTGTCCGAGGGCAACGTCCAGAGGTTGATCGCGACCTGGCCGACGCTGTCGGGCGTGCCCTGCGTCCTGGCGTTCACGTAATGCGTCTGAAGCATCAGCGTCTCGCCAGGGTCGATCACGTTGACCACCCCGTCGGGGTACGACCAATCGTCCGACCCGTTGCCCTGGAAATTCGAGAAAAGCGGCCAGTCCGCCCAGTTCGAGCTGGCAAAGCATGGCCCGATGCCATTCTGGCTAGCCACCAGGGTCGCCGGACCGTTCTGCAGTTGCACCGGGGTCCCCGCGGCGGGGTCGAGGCCGACGATCGTCTTCACGCGGAAAAGATTCATATGGTGCGATCCTGGCTTTTGCGCGATTTGAATGCGATGTACGGCGATCGACTTCGCCGGATCGAGCCCCGCCGCCACCGCGAGGTCGCTCGCCTTGAAGAAGTAGCAGCTCTGGATCTCGGTTCCGAAGGGGACCGCGAACGCGTCAGTCTTCATTTGAATGCCCTCGCCAGCGGGCGGGGCGGCCACATTGGCGGGATCTGTGGGCGTCGCATCAGCCCCTGCGTCGGCCTCGGCGAGCGACGAGGGCCGACCACCGCAGCCTGTCGTAACGAACGGGCCCATTGCGAGAAGGAGCGCGCCCGCGACCGCGGCTGGCGAAGCATACCAAAGGGGGGTCGGGGCGTTCATGGGCCTGACGCGGACCAGTGCAAGCGCGAAGCCGCTTGGAGGTCCGTGCAAGTACGCGACATCGCGCAAATCCGTGCAAGCCATCTGTGCCACAATTCCGATGGCCACGATCTCGCGATCGTGCCGGCCAGGCGCCCTCAGGCGCTCCGTATGGCCAGGACGACACCGCACGCGCATCTGCGCAATTCGACGGTCCATTCCGCCGGGACCGTCAGGTGGGCCTGAACGGTCGCCAGAGGGAGCATCGCCACTTCGGGCAAAGCGCGCCACCCGTTCGCCTCGTACGTGCGGCGGCAGGCGCCGCACCCCTTCTTCCATGGCTCACCAGTCGCAGCGGCAGACCGCCCGACCAAAGCGGCCGGCGTCACGGCTCCTCCCTCGAGAGTACCTCCTCGAGTTTCTGGAGCGTCTCGTCGAGGACCGCGTGCATCTTGCGAAAGGTCGACGACCTGACGTGGCCTCGCCGCATCGCCCTCTTGAACAGCCGAATGACCCGTCCGACGTGCTTGCCCAACTGGGCCACGTCGTCGGCGTGCTGCCGCGCACCGTCGGCGTTGCCTTCGTAAAACTCCGACACTTCGTCCACGTGCTCGCGCAGCTCATTGCGGCCTGCGTCGGTAATTTCGTACACCTTTCGCTCTCCGCGGACGACGGTACGTGCCTGCCCGAGCTCCTCGAGCATCTGGAGCGTGGGATACACGACGCCAGGACTCGGGCGGTAAGTCCCCCCGCTTTTCTCGCCGACCGCCTGGATGACTTCGTAGCCGTGACGAGGCTGGGTCGCGATGGCATCGAGGACGAGGTACCGAACGAGGCCACGTTCGCACCGCGCTGGCGGCCCGCGCCACCACCCGGTCCACATCTCCGACCACGCTTCTGCGCGTCCGTTCGACCAAGGCGCGCGACCCCATCGACCGTTCATGGTGCGGGCCCCATAGCCATTCCAGGGGGTAAACATTCAGCGCCTCCGCGCGCAGATTGCGATATATCTTTAGATAGGTCGCAAAAGACATGTCAAGATGGGGAGGCAGGCGGGCTCAATGCGCCGCGGACGGCGTGCCTCGGCGCGGCCGCCGCGTGAGCCATACGAGCGGCACCATGATCGCCGTCGCGACGCCAAGGAGCCAGAGGGCGTCGAGGTACGCGAGCGCCGTGGCCTGTTGGACGAGCTGCCGGTAGCTCGCAGCCGTCGCTCGCCTCGCTGCTTCGAACGACGTCCCTCCGCCGTGTTCGAACGCCCGCGCCATCGCGGCGAGGCCAGTCTGGTACGGCAATGCATAGGCCGTCGTGTGCGCGCCCAACCTCGCTTGATGAAACTGCGATCGTCGCGCGATGAGCGTCGTGACGAAAGCGATGCCGATGTCGCCGCCAATGTTCCGCGACAGGTTGAGGATCCCGCTGACCTGGTTGTTCTTCTCGGGAGGCACACCCGCGTACGAAATGGTCTGTATCGGCACGAAGAGAAAAGCCATGCCGACCGATTGGATCGCCCGAAGCTGGACGGCCGTGCCGAAACTCATCTGGATGTTCATCGTGTGCGCCATGTGAAACATCGAGCCGCTGAGGACGACGAACCCGAACGTCACGAGAACGCGCGTGTCGACCTTGGAGACGAGTCGGCCCACGAGCGGAAGGAGCGCGATCACCACGAGGCCGCCCGGCGACAGCGCCATTCCCGCCTGCTGGGCGGTATACCCCATCAATACTTGCAAGAATTGAGGAAGCAGAACGGTAGACCCGTAGAGGGCGACGCCGAGCATGAGCATCAGCGCATTCGCTGCGGCGAAGCTCTTCCGCCGGAACATCTGAAGGTCCACCACCGGACGTGGATGCCTCCACTCCCAAAACACGAACGAGACCAGGGTGACCGTTGCGAGCGCCGAAAAAGTGGTGATGAACGGCGAGTGGAACCAGTCCTCTTCCTGCCCCTTGTCGAGAACGACCTCCAAGCAAGCGAGCCCGCTAGCGATGAGGGCGAGCCCGAGCCAGTCGATGCCCTGCGCTCGCTCACGCGCCATGCGCACGTGCGGCGGATCGGTGACGACGCGGCTGGTCAAGAGGAGGGATACCAGCCCGACCGGGACGTTGATGAAGAAGACCCAGCGCCAGCTGAAATTGTCCGTGATGAAGCCGCCCAGGGTCGGGCCGATGGCGGGAGCCAGCACGACGGCCATTCCGTAGACGGCCATCGCCATGCCACGCTTCGCCGGAGGAAACGTGTCCGCCAAAATGGCCTGTTCGCTGGGCCCGAGGCCACCTCCGCCCATACCCTGGATCACGCGAAAGAAGATCAGCGATCCGAGGGTCGGCGAGAGGCCGCAAAGAAACGACGAGACCGTGAAGATCGCGACGCACGACATGTAAAACCGCTTGCGGCCGATCCGGCTGGATATCCACCCGCTGATGGGAAGGACGATTGCGTTCGACACGAGGTACGACGTCAATACCCAAGTGCTCTCTTCCTGGCTGACCGACAGGTCGCCCGCGATGTGCGGGAGCGACACGTTCGCGATGCTCGTGTCGAGGACCTCCATGAACGTGGCCATCGTGACCACGAGCGCGATTGCCCACGGGTTCCGTCCCCCGGTCCAGCCAGTGACGAAGTAGTCCGGCCTTCGGGACGAGGGTCCCGCGCTCGGCGTGCTTTCCTGCGAGCCTCCCCCTGGGCTCCGATTCATCGCACCATCACCTTCGGCTCCACGCTCATCCCGATGCGAAGGCGGTCCAGACCCGCTTGCCCCGGATCGAGCCGAATTCGCACGGGTATACGCTGCACGACCTTCACGTAGTTGCCCGCCGCATTCTCCGGGGGCAGGACGCTCAGGCGCGAGCCGGTAGCTCCGCCGATGCTCTCGACGACGCCCTGAAAATCGAGGCCGATGGCGTCGACGTGAACGCTGGCGTGCTGTCCCGGCTGCATACGGGACAGCTGCGTCTCCCGGAAGTTCGCGGTGACCCAGAGGCTGTCTATCTCCGCGATCGCAACTACCTGTTGGCCCGGGGCCACGTGATCGCCCAGCGAGAGCGACTTCTTGGCTACGATGCCCGAGACGGGGGCGACGATCTTGGAGTAGGAGACGTTCTTCTGGGCCTGCGCCAGCTGCGCATTGGCGAGGTCGAGCGCGGCTTGGCGCATGACGACGGACGCGCGGCGCGTCGCGACCTGGCGTGGACCGTTCGATTCGACCTCCGTGAGGCGGCTCCGGAGGGCGACCAGCTGCGCCTGCTGCTGAAGCACCCGATCCTTGGCTGCCGCCAGCGACTGCCTCAGTGCCTCGACGTTCGCGTTGGAAGCGGCGGCGTTGTTGGCGCGCAGATCGTCGTCGGATTGCGACACGGCTCCTTGTGCGAGGAGCCTCTCGGACCGTTGCTTTTCGAGCTGCGCGGTGCGGTCATTGGCGGTCGCCTGTGCGAGCTGCGCCGTGAGCTGTTCGACGTCGCTGCGCGCCGCAGAGAGGGCTGCCTGCGCAGCAGCCAGCTCCGAACGCGCCGACGCGAGGGTGCTCTGATTGGTCGACTGGGTGATAGGGACCGAGGGGTCCTCGACCTCGAGCTGGGCCTGCGCCTGCGCGACTTGAGCCTGCGCTTGCGAGAGTGCGATCGCGACCTCCGTCGGATTGAGCTCGGCGAGGACGTCGCCGGACTTGACGCTCTGATTCTCGATGACGTTGACGGCGCTGACGTTTCCGCTGACTCGGGGGCTCACATTGCTTATGTTTCCGTCGATCTGCGCATCGTCGGTGTCTTCGAATTGGCGGGCGTGCAGCCAGTATGCCGTCCCCGCGAGAAGCAGAAGGAGCGCGATCCCGGCGATGACCAACAATCGGCGCGAACCCGAGGCGGGGCTGCTCCGGGAAGCGATGGAGGGGTCGGATACGGGTACGGGAAGGGTGTCTTGAGCCATCGTTTTGGACGACTTCTTTTCGCAGAAGGGCCGTGGCCGGTCCACCCCTAGGAGGCCCCTGCTCGGACGAGCCTGGCAGGCGCCGATCGCCAGCGGACCGATCGATGTCGTGCACGCGCGAGCACCCGGACCGGCGACGGCCCGTCCCGTGGTAGAGAATCGGCGTGGGCTGGGATCGCGTCGACCTCGCAGCCGTGCCCCTCGATGTGCTGGCGCTCTGCGAGCGGCTCCGTGCGCACGGCAAGCGCGCCTGGATCGTCGGCGGCTGTGTTCGCGACTGGCTCCTCGGCCGCGACCCCAACGACTGGGATGTCGCGACCGACGCGCTGCCGAAAGATCTCCTGCGAATCTTTCCGCGCGCGATCCCGACTGGAGTGGAGCACGGAACGATCACGGTGGTCAGCAAAGAGCGTCACTACGAGGTGACCACGTTGCGAGGCGAGGGCCCTTACTCGGACGGAAGGCGGCCCGACTCGGTGACCTTCGTGAACGACATCGTTGCAGATCTCGCGCGGCGGGATTTCACGGTCAACGCGATGGCCGTCGACCCGCTCGATGGCATGCTCATCGATCCATTCGACGGCCGGCGGGACCTCGCGCGAGGAGTCCTCCGTGCCGTTGGGGAACCGCGGCAACGCTTCGCGGAGGACGGCTTGCGTGTTCTTCGCGCCGCCCGTTTCGTGGCCACACTAGAGCTGACGCTCGATGCCGCGACCGAGGCCGCAATTCGTCCGACTCTCGACACCTACCGCAAGGTGGCCGCCGAGCGGGTGCGAGACGAGTGGATGAAGACGATGAAGGCTCGCTCCCCCTCTCGGGCATTCGAGGTTATGCGAGCGACAGGGATCCTCGAAGTCACCTGTCCGGAGCTGCTGGCGGGAGTGGGTATGGAGCAGAATCGCTGGCACGCCTACGATGTCTGGCGGCACGGGCTCGAGTGCATGGACGCGTGCCCCCGTGATCCGATTCTTCGCGTCGCCGCGCTTCTCCATGACGTGGGCAAGCCACAGACTCGCGCGTGGGCCGACAAGACCGCCGATTGGACCTTCTACGACCATGACCGTGTTGGCGCCGAGATCGTGGAGCCAATCGGGGCGCGTCTCAGGTTGTCGAACGACGAGCGGGCGCGGGTGGTCTCCCTCGTCCGCCACCATCTATTTCACTATTCCGACGAATGGACCGACGCGGCGGTGCGACGCTGGATTCGTCGGGTCGGTCCGGAGAGGATTGATGATCTTGTATGCGCTCAACGAGGCCGACGTGCGCGCCAAGGGCCGCGACTTCGAATCGGACCTAGAGGCGCTCGCGCGCCTGAAGGGACACGTGGCTCGCGTGATGACCGAGGGTACGGCATTGTCGACGCGCGACCTCGAAGTCAACGGGCGCGACTTGATGCGAGAGCTCGGTCTCGCCCCGGGGCGCATCATCGGGGAAATCCTCGACACGCTCCTCGAGGCAGTCACCAATGACCCCACCCTGAATCAACGCGAGGCGCTCCTCGCCCGAGCAAGGACGCTGTCGGAGGAGAGGGTCGTCCCCCGCGACGGCCAGAAGACTTCCTGATCCGCCGCGTGTTAGGGTCGCCTGCGTGCCACGCGTCTTCGTTGGTGCGGTGCTCGCCCTCTTCAGCTGGGGTTCGGGGGCACGCGCGCAGGTCCTCGCTCCAGCCCCTGAGTCGCTCGCGCTGGGCGACTGGCAGGTTGTGCCGCTGTTCGAGGCACGCACGCGGACCGAATACCGGCGCGATCTCGACGACCGCGATCGCGGAGTGCTCGTCGAGCGCGCCCGCCTGGGACTCGACGTCCAGCGCGGCGTAGCCGAGGGACGCGTGGTCCTCCAAGACGCGCGGGTGTGGGACCTCTCGGCAGGCAGGGACGCGGTGGCCGGCCCTCCGGCACTCGCCGCCACCGCAGCCTTCGAGGCCTGGGGGGAGGCGCACACGGGCTCGGTACATCCAAGCTTCGTTCGGCTCGGGCGCCAGCCGGTCACGTGGGGAGAGGGCCGGCTTCTCGGGGTCGCGGATTGGGCGCCAGGCGGGCGGGCGCTCGACGCCTTACGCGCGCGCCTCGTCGCGGGCGAAACCGATTTCGAAGCGCTGGTCGCCAGCCTTTCGAATCCAGCGAGCGCTCCCGGTGAGGCTTATGGAGAGCTGTTCGGTGGTCGCGCGGAGTGGTCGCCGGATCCGCTGTTCGCCTTGGAGGGGTACGTGCTCGCTCGCTTGGCGCAAGCCAATCCCGGCCCTGATTCTCGAAGGTTCTGTGCGCGGTCAGACGTACACCGGCGCCTTGCGATTGCACGGCGAGGCGTGGGCGTGGGCCTGGGGCGCCGAAGGCGCGTATCAACTCGGACACGCGGCTGACCTCCACCGCGCTCGAGGTGCCTGGGCCGCTGCGGCGCACGTGGCCCACAAGTTCGAGCGCGCCCTCTTCCTGCCGACTGTGCGCGTGGGCCTCTCGTATGCGAGCGGCGACCGCGGCAGCGCGACATACCGCGCCTTCGATCCGCTTCTACCCGACGTGCATAGATGGCTGGGCGCGATGGACCTTTTTGCCTGGTCCAACGAGCAGGAGGTAAGTGCGAAAATTGCGATCGCGCCCGGGACGGATGCGACCGCGAGCGTCACCTACCGCTATGCGCGGCTGGCGGAACCGGGCGGGAGCTGGCGGTCGGGCTACCTGACTACGATTGCGCACGCCCCCGGGAACACTCGAGCGGAGCTCGGACACGAGGTCGACGCCGAGGCGACGTGGTCGCCGTGGAGCGCGCTCGAGGTCGCCGCCGGCTATTCCGTGCTCGTCGTCGGGGCGGGCGCCCGTGCGCTCCTCGAGGCGAGCGCGGCCACCTATGCAAACGGCGCGCCTCCGGCGCTCGCGCATTTCGCCTACGGGCAAGCGGTCCTCCGTTTTCCCTGACGCGTCGCCTCAGGAGCCCAGCGCGAGCTCGTTGACTCCGGTGCCCGACGGTTGCCGCGAATTTCCCCGTCGTGCCTCGATGTGCTCCGCGATGTAGTCCGCGTCCTGCGCCACACCCGAGAATCGTCCCGAGCCCCACGTGTGCAGCCAGGGAAGCCCGACGAAATAGAGCCCGGCCGCGCTGGTGACGCCGCGTTGGTGACTCGGATAGCCGGCGCCGTCGAAGACGGGCACCTCGAGCCAGCAGTAATCGGAACGAAAGCCGGTGCACCAGATTACCGTCCCGATGCCGGCCTCTCGAAGGTTGAGCTCGCCGACGTCGTCGCCGGGCCGCCATGGGGGCACGTAACGTGCCTCGGTGGGGGCGTCGATGCCTTGCGCGGCGATGAACTTGTCGATCGAGCTCTTGATGCTCTCCGACACTGCGTCGGCCTGGTCGAGGTTGTGCGCGAGATCGGGCGCGAGTTCGAGAGCGCCGTCGCGTACGTTCACGAGCCGGCCGTGGAGGCGCATTCCTTCGAGCGCAAACTTGCGCAGGTCGATATCGCGCCCGCCGTCGCGTCCCGTCACGTAGTGATTGGCCTTGGCGCGCACTCTGTCCTTCAGTGGATGCTCGTGCACGGGCATCGCGTAGTAGCCCATGGAATCCAGCCACTCGACGACGTCTCTCCCTCGATAACGCCGCGCTGTGCGCGGAGCCCCGCCTACGCAAAGGTGGACCCGGCGGCCGGCCAGATGAAGGTCCTCCGCGATCTGACAGCCCGACTGGCCGGTCCCGACGACGAGGACTCCCCCCTCTACCAGTGACCCTGGATTCTTGTATTCGCATGAATGGATCTGCCGCAGAAATTCTGGGAAGCGCTCGGCGATGCGAGGGAAGGCCGGGCTGTGGTAGCCGCCCGTGGCGACGACCACCTGCTCGGCGTCGATATCGCCGTTGGCGGTCTTCATCTCGAATCCGCCGGCTGGACCTCGACGCACTCCGAGCACGGCCACCTCCTCGAGGAGCGGCGGCTCGAAGGACGCAGCGTAGTCCTCCAGGTAGCGCACGATCTGGTCTCTCTTCATGAAACCATGCGGCTCGTCGCCTGCGTAGCCGAACCCCGGCAGGCGGCACTGCCAGTTCGGCGTGACGAGACAAAACGAATCCCATCGTCGCTCCCGCCATTCGTGGCCGACCCGGCGCCTCTCGAAAACGACGTGATCAATGTGCCGCTTCTTGAGGCAGTAGCTCATGGCGAGTCCCGCCTGGCCGCCACCCACCACCGCGACGCTCGTTCGGGGATTGACCTGATGCCGTCCCATACCGTCGTCCCTCGCTTTCCGCCGCCGCCTGAATCAGCGTCGTGACTCTCCGATAGTCGTCGACACGCCAGTCAGCTCGAAGCCGACCACGGTGACGAAGGCCGTCGCCTTGAACGCCGAGGCGCGCCCCTCGATCTCTGCAAGTTGGTCCAATGCGGCGCCGCAATGAAAACCGAACTTCGCCTTTACGCGCTCGGACGCGATCTGGAG
The DNA here is from genome assembly GCA_963787925.1 of uncultured delta proteobacterium. Classification (GTDB taxonomy): domain Bacteria; phylum Myxococcota_A; class Polyangia; order Polyangiales; family Polyangiaceae; genus Palsa-1150. The sequence continues at coordinate 3,802,914 of CAWBEN010000003.1, read as the reverse complement.
CATCGCGCGGCTGCGTTCCAGGAACTCGGCGAGCGGGTAGCTTCGTCCGACTTCGAGATAGTCGCGAACGACCAGGGAAGGAGAATAGCATCTGTGCTGGGTGCCGTCGGGCCAGCGAAGGACGAAATTCATCTCGGGCATGCCCCGGCCTCCTTGCTCGTCGCTCCGATAAACCGCAGCTCGGTGGCCGGCGCCCAGCTGCTCAGCCCGCAGTAAAGCTCTACATGCAACGCGGCGACGCGCTCCCATGAGCGCGCGGCGGCGCGGCTTAGCCCCTCTTCGCGCATGGCTTCGCGCTGGGCCACGGGTGTGTCCAGAGCGCGGCAAATGCCTGCGGCGATGGACTCTTCGGAGAGCGGGTCCACGAGCGTCGCGCACGAGTCGTCGAGAAACTCGGTGAACGGAGCGCATCTGGGGGCGACGACGGGGAGCCCTGCGGCCAAGGCCTCGAGCGCCGCAAGCCCGAAGCCTTCGTGGAGCGACGGGAACGCGAGCACGGCAGCGAGGCGAAAGAGCGCTGGCACGTCTTCCTCGGCCACCACCCCTAGCTCGACGACCGCTGCGCGGGTCGTCGCCGGCAGTGCATCGAGCTCCCGGTCGAACTCCGCGCGATAGGCCCCGTGGTCGAGCACGGTCGCGCCGCCGAGGATGACCAGTTTGGCCCCCGCGTACCGAGCGCGAACGCGGCCGAATGCGCGGAGGACGCGTAGCGTGTTCTTTCGCTCTTCGACCCCGCCGACCGCGAGAATCACTGGTCCGGCTTGGGCGTCGATCCGGCGCGCCCAGGCCTCGACGCGCTGTCCATCGACGCGAGCGAAGCGTTCGAACGAAACGCCATTCGTGATCCGACGCGCGCTCACTCCGAACCGCAGCCAAACATCGGTCGTCGTCGCGTCGCTCACGGTCAGGCAGAGCCGAGCTTGCCGTATCGAGCGCTCCTGGCACCGGGCGAGGTAGCGGTCTTCGAAGGCCTCCACGTGATGCACGGTGCGGACGACCTCGATTGGATGGCCGTTGGCGCTGAAGTCGAGCAGCGCATTGGCGGTCAGGCAGTCCTCGGCGTGATAGACGTCGTGCACTGGAGCGCGTTCCTCGAGAAAGCGTTGGAGCTCCCTCGCGCGTCGACGCACGAGCTCCGCGGTCGAACGGGGCGTCGGCGCGGCAGGGACTAGGCAAATCGGCACCCGCAAAACGCGGAAGAAGCCGCGCCCGCCCTTGTCGAGGGCGTAGACCGTCACGTCCCAGCCCGCGTCGTGAAGCGCCTCCGCGAGGTTCGCCGTGTGGACGACGCTCCCGCGCGGGAGCGTCGAGTAAGTGAAGAGGCCGAGCGAGGGAAGCTTCATGGGCTCACTCGCCCGGGCGGGCCGAAGCCGGTGAACGGCTGTCTGCCGAGGTCCCAGAGGATCGCCTGCCGATCGCGCAGCGCGATTCGGAGCGTCCGGGACCCGTCGGTCGTGCCCACGGTCTCGCAGGTGAGCCCCCGTTCTCGCAGCGTGCTCTTGACAGCCGCGGCAGCGTGCGGCGAGGTCGCCATCAAAAAGCCGTAGCTCGGAAACGTGAGAAGCCACTTCTCGAGCGCGACTTCATCCGGTATCGGAACGCCGTCAAGATGGAGGACTCCGCCGATGCCGGACGCCTCGAGCAGCATCAAGAGCGTCCCAGCGAGGCCCGCGTTGCTCACGTCTTTGCACGCGTGCACGTCTCCCGAAACGGCCAGGTCGCCGAGGACGGCGAGGTCGCCCCGAAGGCTCTCGGGCTTACGTCCCCCCGTCGAATTCCAGAACGGAAAGCCCGCGCGGTACTCACCTCGGAGATCGACACCAAAGAGAATCGTGTCTCCCGCGTTGGCACCGAAGCTGGTCAACAGCCTCTCCGCTCGACCGAGAATCGCCACCACCAAGACGTGAGGACCTCCCTCCCGGCGGGTCGTGTGCCCGCCGACGAGCGGCACGCAGTAGGCCGCGCAGGCGTCACGCATGCCGGCAATGACCTCGTCGGCCGACGAGGCAGGTGCATGGAAATACACATCCACCACCGCGAGCGGCGAGCCGCCCATCGCCGCAATGTCGCTCACGTTCACCATGACCGCCGACCAGCCGGCGAAGTAGGGGTCGCAGTCGAGGAACTCCGGGGACATCCCTTCTGCTGCAAACAATAGGTACCCCGAGCCATCGGGGATGGCGGCGGTGTCGTCGCCCAAGCGCACGCGCCGATCGAGAGGTCGCCAGCACTCGACGGCGCGCGGTGATCCGTCGATGGCCGAAGCGAGCCTTGCGATGTCGCGCTTCGAAAGGAAGCCGGAGCTCCCCCGGAGGAAGGCCGCGTACTCTTCGATGCCTCGCATGCTCACGGAGAAGTTCCCCCGTAGCAGGTAAGGTCAGCGGTCATGAGCGCGTGAGCTTGTCCGCAGAGCTCCATCGGCCGAATGACGGACCAGTGGAGCCGCTCGAAGAGCTTCACGTTCTGGCTCTGGACGTTCGCCAGAAATCGGCCACACCCCCGCTGGCAAGCCGTCCTCACGGCGAGATTGACGAGGCCCGGGCCGATGATGCCATTGCGGCGATGGTCCGGGTGAGTTCCCAGGCGCCCGCCCCACCATGTGCCTTGCGACTCCTCCCAAATGCGCACGACGCCGACCACCTCGTCGGGCATCCCCGCCACCCTCGTGAGCGCAACGATCGGAACGGCGCAATCGTCGACGTCGTCGCGATCGTCCTTCACGAATAGCTTCTGCTCGTCGCTGAAGATCCTGACACGAAGCCGATGGTACGCTCGGAGCTCCCACGCCTCCGTGGCCAGCTTGAAGGCCAGATCGCGCGAACGAAAGGGCGTCACGCTTTCGAGGATCACGAGGCGCTCTCCCGCGCCTTTTCGTGTGCCGAGAGCGTGGAACACGCGCCGCAACGGCCGCAGCCTGCGCGAATGGCGTCTCGCGACATCCCGGCTGCCTCGACGATCGCAGCCACCTCGGAGAGGAGTTTCTGCATCATCGCCGCGTCCGGAGGGCGGTGCCCCTCGAGGGGCGTTCCCCGGATGGGTACGAACGGAACGACGAAAGGATAAACTCCGAACTGGGCCAGCAGACGGCAGACGGCGACGATGTCTTCATGGCTGTCGCCTAGCCCCGCGAGGATATAGGTGCTCACCTGGCCACGCCCGAAGACGCTTACCGCACGCTCGAACGCGGCAAAGTAGCGAGCCACCGAGACCTCCGCCTTGCCGGGCATGATTCTCCGGCGGACCGCCTCGGTCACGGCTTCGAGGTGCATTCCGAGTGTGGCGACCCCCGCCGACCTCATTCGTCCGTACCAGGCGTCGTCGCCGGGCGGCTCGCACTGGGCCTGAATCGGCAAATCGACCCGCGCCGTCACCGCCGCCGCGCAGTCGGTCAGCACGCGAGCCCCCTTGTCCGGCGTCGACGGGGTGCCGGTGGTCATCACCATGTGCTTCACGCCGTCGAGGCGCACCGCCGCTTCGGCCACTTCGGCGAGCTGACTTGGCGTCTTCCGAGCGATGGTCCTTCCTGCCTCCAGCGATAGGCCGATGGCGCAGAACTGACACGCCTTCTCGCGATCGACGTAGCGAACGCACTGCTGCAACACGGTGGTCGCGAGGACGTCCGTTCCGTGGAGCTGGGCGATCTTCCAGAACGGAATGCCCTCGGCCGTGCTCTGCGCGTAAAAACGCGGGGGCGCCGGAAAAGTCACTTCCGCGATCGCCGTTCCGAGGCGCTCGAGGACGGCGCTGGTCTCCCCCATTGGTCGAATGGCGTAAGGCGAGGAGTGCGCAGCCGAGGTGTGGATCGGAATCATCACCGTTTGCCCAGCCAGGACGATCGCCTTGTGATCGGAGGGGCCGGCGCCACCTTTTCGTGAAAGCCCCGCGCCGTCGGGATTGACCCAGCGCGCACCGAGCGACTGCAGCTCGGTCAACACGAACCTCGTCTCAAGCGATGGCCGGAAAAGGGGGAGCGACGCGGTCGCCATGTCGGGTTGCCTCATCTCGCTGCGCGCTCGCGCGCATCGGCGTATGTCGAACGCGGTCGACGAACAGGCTCAGTATTTCAGGCCGGCTGTAGTGTCCGACGCTATCCATCATCCGCTTGCGCTTGGTAATCAGCGCGAAGTCGAGATCCGCGACGACCGCGCCCTCGCCGTCGCGCAGGGGCGACTCGAGCAGCACCCCTTCGGGGGACACGATCGCCGTCAGGCACCCGCCGGTCAGCGCGGACTCGAGGTCCGTGCCCCCAGCGATCTGGTACCGCTGCTCCGCCGTCAGATACCCGGTTGCGTTGACGACGAAACAGCCAGCCTCGAGCGCGTGATGGCGAATGGTCACTTCCATCTGGTCGGCGAAGACTTGCCCGACCATCGAGCCGGGAAACATCCCGACGTGGATCTCCTCGTGATCGGCCATGAGCGCATAGCGGGCGAGCGGATTGTAGTGTTCCCAGCACGCCAGCTGGCCGACGCGCCCGACTGCAGTGTCGACGGCGCGCAGTCCATCTCCGTGGCCTTGTCCCCAGAGCATCCGCTCATGGTAGGTGGGCGTGAGCTTGCGACGGCGTTGGACCAGAGCGCCGTCCGCGTCGAACAGGAGTTGCGTGTTGTAGAGCGTCCCGTGATCGCGCTCGTTCACGCCGAGCGCCACGACGATGCCGTTTCTACGCGCGGCGTCGGAGACCGCCTCCGTCGTTGGCCCCGGAACGACCACGGCCTGCTCGTACAGCTGGAGATGGGCCTTTCCCATTGCCGCTGGAGGCAGAACGAATGCAAAGTACGGATAGTAAGGGACGACCGCCTCGGGGAAAACGACGAGCGCGGCGCCTTGCCGAGCGGCGTGGTCGATCGCCCGGCAGACCTTCTCGGTCGTACCCTCTCGGCTGAATAGCACCGGACTTAGCTGTACGGCCGCCGCGCGTACCGTAATCGATTTCATCTTACGCCCCGCCGTCGCTGCAGAGAAGAGCGCCGAGGACGCTCGAAGCTCGCACGCATCCCGATGCACACAGCCTCAAAGCGTCCAGGTGTTGAGGATGAACGCGTTGTCCCTCCGGTGCAAAAGAACGATGTCGAGCACGTCGAGCGGGCTCACCGGGCGGATCCCAGGCAAGAGCGACGCTTCACCGTGGCCATACAGCGCCTGAAGCGCGAAGCGACATGCGTAAACCTTTCCGCCTTCGGCCATGAACGCTCCGATCTTCTGATTGACCACGAGGTGGCCGGGGAAAGCCTCGGAGCCCAGCCTTGGAAAGCCGCGCTGAACACCGAGGAGCACGCCGGGTCCGTACAAGAGGACGCTGGTGTCGAAGCCCTTGCGCATGAGGCGTGTAGCCTGGAGCATGTTGACGAGGCCGATTGACCCCTCGAAGGCCACGGTGTGAAACGTGACGAGCGCCTTTTCGCCGGGCTTGGCCTTGACGTCCTCGAAGACCTTCTCTTCGTAATCGACGAAGAAATCGCCTTCCTTGTGCGGCGGCAAATTGACGGCGGGCATTCTTGGAGCTCCTGGTTCTCTTTGTTGGCCAGCGGATCACCGGACGGGTCGCGGCACGATCCAGCGACGCAGCAACCCGCGGGGGCGCCTAGAGCAAGGCGCGCACCACCGCCCCAGCCGAGGGTCCGCGGTTCGCGTGGGTATCGTGGGTGTTTCGTCCGCGTGGCCATAGAGGACTCAGGTTTCGCTAAAGTGGATTGGGTAGTACCTGGACGGTTTCATGTGCCGAATTCACCTGAACGCTTCGGCGGAAGGAACAACGATGTATCGGCGCCAAGCGCCGAAGTTTCGTTATCGGACGACGAAAAGTCGCGCTAGGGTCCCTGCGTGTTCCTCTCGGAGTCGGGAGCGAGCGCGTTCGGAGCGCTTAAGGATTTGCTGCTCGAGATCGCGCAAGAGCGCGAGCTCGAAGCGCTGCTGCCGCTCATCGTGCGTCGGTTGGCGGAGAGCTCGAAAGATGTGGCGCTGGCCCGCATCTGGCTGCTCGGCCCCGGCGATGCTTGCGTCACTTGTCGAAATGCAGCGCACTGTCCCTCCAAGGAGACCTGTTTGCATCTCGCCGCCAGCGCCTTGCGCCACGACGGCGACGAGGTCGTGGTCGACACTCGACTCCAAGGCGCGTTTCGACGGATTCCTATCGGCGCATTCAAAGTGGGAAAGGTGCTCGCCCGACGCGAGGCGCTCGTCGTGGCCGACGCCAGCACAGACCCTCACATCGCGCGACCGGACTGGGTGAGCGAGGAGCGCATTCGGAGCTTCGGTGGACAGCCGCTCATTTACCGAGAGCAGGCGCTCGGCGTCCTCGGCGTGTTCGTTCGGGTCAACCTCGAACAGCCGGCGGTCGACGTCCTCAAGCTCCTCGCCAATCACGCGGCCGCGGCCATCGCGAGCGCTCGGGCCTTCGAGGAGATAGCGCGACTGCAGAAACGACTGCAACGGGAGAACGAGTACCTGCGTGAGGTCGTGACCTCGCACCACGACGCGTCCATCGTCGGCTCTAGTCCCGCGGTGCTCCTCCTCACGCGCCAGATCGATCTCGTCGCACCGACCGATGCGAGCGTGCTCATCTCCGGAGAGTCGGGGACAGGCAAGGAGCTCGTCGCCGAGGCCATTCATGGGCGGAGCCGGCGCGCTGCGGCGCCGTTCATTCGCGTGAATTGCGCCGCGGTACCAAGGGATCTTTATGAGAGCGAGTTCTTCGGCCACGCGAAGGGCGCGTTCTCCGGAGCCTCGCGGGATCGTATCGGGAGATTCGAAGCCGCGGACGGTGGAACGCTCTTTCTCGACGAAGTCGGGGAGATCCCTCTCGAGTTGCAAGGCAAGCTCCTGCGCATCCTTCAGGAGGGGACGTTCGAGCGCATCGGAGAGACGCGCTCGCGGCGGGTCGACGTTCGCATCCTCGCGGCGACCAATCGTGAGCTGTCGAGGGAGGTCGACGAAGGTCGTTTCCGGCGGGATTCTCTATTACCGGTTGAACGTGTTCCCAGTCGAGTCGCCGCCCCTCCGCGCGCGTCGCGAGGACGTCGCGCTCATCGCCGTCCACTTGGTGAACGACGTCTGCCGCCGGATGCACCGGCCGCCGCTGGCGCTCGGGCCGTCGGAGCTCGCGGCCCTCGAGAGCTACGAGTGGCCGGGGAACGTGCGCGAGCTTCGGAACGTGCTCGAGCGGGCGGTCATCAGCACGCCGCACGTTGCCACTCACATGACGCTTCCCCCGCTGGGGGCGCGAAGCGCGCCGCCGGCGGCTCCGCCAGTGGAAAGCGGCCGGCACCCCCCCCTACCGGACGCGGATACCGAGCGCGTCATTTCGGAGGCAGAGATGCGTCGAAGGGAGAAGGAGAACCTCGTCGCCGCATTGAAGGCGGCGGGCGGCCGCGTCTACGGCGAAGGCGGAGCTGCCGGCCTGCTCGGCATCAAGCCGACGACGCTCGCGTCACGCCTCAAGAAGCTGGGCATCGGGAGGCGCGAATGAGGCCCGCCCGCCAAGGTTGGGTCCGAGCAGACTTAGTTCGCCCAGCGGCGATTCTGCCCGACATCCGCGTGGACGAACCAGTCGGCGTGCGTGGGGTACACGCCGATGCCACCGTCCCATCCGAGCGACCGGATCTCTCGTTCGACGAGGCGCGGATCGAGCGCGGCCTCCTCGCCGGGCGGGACGAGGCGGAAATCGCAGGCGTTGCCTAGCGAGTGCTGGCTGTGCGACGCCACGTGATGGCCCTTCTTTCGCAGCATCTCGTTCAGCTTGGGGCTACGGTAGCCGCTCACAATCTCGATGCGTCCGCCAGCGTGAAGGGCGGCCAGTTCGCGCAGCAATACGAGCAGCCGTCCGTCGAGCGGGTGGGCAGTGCCCGTGGAGCGGTCGGCGAGCAGGGCATCGAATCGCTCCTGGCTGGGCGACCGCTCGTCGAGGACGACGTGTTCGCCGGTGTGCAGTTGAGCAAGAGTCGCGAGCAGTGGGGGATTGACCGGGCAGTCGAAAGGGGGCGCCTTTTTCTCGGCAAGACGAGCGCCGTGTGGAACGCGCGCTTCCGGCGACGCCGGCTCGGCAGCGAGCGTCGCCGTTGAAGCCGACGCCAGGAGCAAGGCGGCCGTTTTCGCTCGCAGGCTCACCCCCGAAGGATAGCGGGAGCGGGTCGTCGAGGCCAGTCTCGGGAGCGCCGGGACTGGAGCGCCGCGCCCCTGAACTTATCGGCGCAGGAGCGTCGCCGGCGCGATAGCCTCTCGGGAGCGAGTGGCCTCGCCTCGTCCAGGCCCTAGATGCAATCGCCAGCGAGTACCCGGACCTCGAGCAGGCGAGCCACGGCGCGCGAGGCCAAGGAGGAGGAGACACGTCGATGACCGTCCACGCCGAAGGGAGGCTCTTGCGCCGGGTGACCCGCGGACCTGCGCTCTACTCTTACTCCACGTTTCCCGATGGAAAGACGGAGTCGGTGGTGGCTCTGTTGCACGGGTACGGCGAACACGCGGCGCGCTATGCGCATGTCACGGATGCGTTGGCCGAGCACGCAATCGCGTCGATCGCGATCGATTTGCGAGGTCACGGGCGCGCCGACGGACAGCGTGGCCATTGCGAGCGGTTCAGCGACTACCTGGATGATGCGACGGAGCTCGCGCACGTCGTGGCCGAGCGAGGCCTGCCGTCCTTCGTTCTCGGACACAGCTTCGGCGGGTTGGTGGCGGCGTCTTTCGTTCTGGCCCAAGCGGGCGCCTGGAGAGGGCTGGTGCTGAGCTCGCCGCTTTTTGGCCTTGCTCTGGACGTCCCGCGCTTCAAACGCCTGGCGGGTCGGGTGGCCTCGCGGATCCTACCTGCGCTCGCGCTGCCGACAGGAATTCGGGGCGCCGATCTCACGCACGACGTGGAGCGCGTCCGCGCCTTCGACGAGGATCCTCTCAACAACAGGAAGGCCACTGCGCGCTGGTTCACCGAGACCCAGGCCGCCGAAGAGCGCGCCATCGAACGCGCGCCCTCGCTCCAACTGCCGATCTACGTCGTAACGGGCACGGACGATCGCGTGGCAAGGGTCGAACGAGCACGAACGTTTTTCGATGCCGCCGGCAGTCGGGACAAGACGTGGGTCTCGCTCGACGGGCTCTTTCACGAGGTGCTCAACGAGCCGGAGTGGTCCAAAATCGTCGAGGGCATCGCGGACTGGATTGCGGCTGAATCTACGTGACGGCGGCTCGCACGCGTAGCCGCCCCGGGCCGGGCCGCACACGAGCCTGGCAGGCCAAACGGCAACGAGCCGGGTCGTCGCCGAAAACGTCGAGGACCTCGAGCTCTTCTTCGCACGGCGGCTCGAGGCAATCGGTCCCCTCGAGCACATCGACGCGGCACGTCCCGCAGCTCGCGCTGCGGCAGGAGAACGGGATGGGGGCGCAGTACGCGTCGCAGCAATCGACCAGAGGGCCGCCTTCGGGTGCATCGGCCTCGACGGATGGGCCGTCGACCGCGTCGAATACGACGAACGGCATTGGGCCACGAGCTTAGCGCTTCTGCAGCGCAATCGCATGTTCCGCACGCGGCAGCTGGCGAAAAGCGCTCGCGGTGGGCCCGTGAAAATGCGGGCGACGCTGCGATGCACGCGCCAGCGGCGAGAGGCCGACCTTGGCGGCTGCGGCGGTGACCATCGTGTCGGCACGGAGCGCTTCGCCCCTCACTGCGGAATCGGCCAGAAGAAGGACGATCCTCCCCCCCTTGCGGCAGACGCGCGACATGGCGCGGAGCGCGACCTCGAGCTCGCGTGCCCATGCGTCGTGGGCCGCGCGGGCGCCGAGGGCGGCGTACCTGCGCCGTGCTCCGATTTCGCCCGCCTGCAACGCTCGTCCGTCGAGGTCGAGCCAACGCATTCGCAGCGCGTGGTGCGCCAAGTAATCGTACGTAGCGACATAGGGAGGTGAGGTCACGATGGCGTCGACGCTGCCGCCAGCGACTGTTCGCAGGTGAACGGCATCGTCCGCCGCGACCCGCGCGGGGGGTGTCTCACTCCCGACGAGCGCGGCGAAGTCCATCAGCCGACGGGCAAGCTCCTCGGCCTTGCGCGCGAAGAGACGCGCGGCAAACCCCGCCGCGATTCTCCGCGGCGCTCTGGTTTCGGACGTGTCCGACGTCTGGCGACTCAGTTTCACTAGGATCGCGCTCAGGACCAAGCCGAGCGCCTCGCTCAGCCAGGTCGCCGTCGCCCGGCCCGTTGTGCTGCTCGAGCCCCGGAGCCGAGCTATTCCTGTGCGCAGCGAGTCGAGCTCCAGCAGCACGTGCGGATCGAACGCGTAGACGTCCTCGGGCGGGTAAGAACGCGACGCGCCGGCGCGCCTCTCCCGGCGTTCGTCGGCGAACGCAGCGATGGACCGCGCGGTCACGACGAGCTCACGCCGCCGAGGATCATCGGACGGAGTCGTCTTGAGCCGCGCGAGCGGGATCGCGAGCGGATTGAGATCGACGCCGACCGCACGCCGCCCCGCGATCATTGCCTCGACGAGGACGGTGCCGGAGCCGCAGAACGGATCGAGCACCGTCTCGCGCTCGCCGGACGCCGCCTCGACGAGGCGGGCCGCCGTCGTCGGGTGCATCCGCGCCGGATAGGTGTGGAAGCCGTGGACGTGAGCGCGGTCCGGATCGTCGGGGGCGGTCGCTCGTCTGTCGGCGATCTCGCGTGCGCCGCGGGGCGGAGTGACGTCCAGGGCGTGCGCCAGTGCCGCCCCGATTCTCTCGATCGCCCGCCGTCTCGACGGCGCCGCCAACGTGCGTCAGGGAGCGCCGATGTTTCATGCGGGTGCCGCTCGGCCCTTGTCGAGCCCATCGGCCCGCTCGGACTCGTCGCGCTCCCCGGCCGGCGCCGGCACCGCGTCCGTCGCCGCGAGACGGGCGAGCAGGTCCCCGGCGTGTTGCGCGTCGGTGCTCATCGCGTCCGCGAGCTCGCATGCTGTCATGCTCCGTGCCCGCGCCGCCACAATCTGGCCCGCCACCCGCCGCCAAGCCTCATCGAGCCGCCCGCTTGCCTCCGCGGCGCGCCGCGCGCCGTTTCGGGCGCTGACCGCCGAGAGCGCCGCGAGCACAAAGGCGACGAACGCAAGGACACAGGTGGCGAGCCCGGAAGCGCGGCGCAAAAGGACGCTGAGCCCGCCCCCCATGACGGACGCGCTTCCCAGCACCCATGCGGCGCCGCCCCACGCGACCGCGATTGCTCTTGCCCGCTGCGCCGCGACGAGGCTCGCCAGCTCGGTGTGCGATGGAAGGATCATGCCGTCGACCGGCACGACGGGACAACCGCACGCGCCGCATCGCCATCTCAAGGCCCGCGTTCGCTCGACGCCCCCCTCGAAGAAACAATGCGGGCAGCGAAACATCGCGCCGCCCTCCTTTAGCATATGGCCAGCCGACGCTTGCCGGGCCGCCTCAGCATTGCGGCCACGGAAAGGAACACCCGTCGCGCCGCAACGCTCGAAGAGGCTCAGGGTCGCACGATGGATGTTCCGGTCGGGGGAGTAAACGCGAACTCGCCCGCCTTCACCGGCTCGTTGACCTTGGGGTTGACGAAGTCGAACCGGTTCCGGTTGCCTTGTCCGTCGACGACCATGACCCGGCGAACCTGAGACGTCGCGCTGTCGACGTAGAAGAGAACTTTGGAATATGCGGGCGTCGGCTGCTTGGGGGTGCCTACCAGCACGTACCCTCCCGTGAACTTCATCTGGTCGCCTGGGACGACGTCGAACGTGAACGCGTCGGCCAGCCTCCCCGTGCCGGTGAGAAATGAGAGAGCAGCGGGATACTGCGATTTGTCGACGGGCTGCTCGAACATCTGCTTGTTGGCGGCCTCGTACACCCGGATGACGATCCCGTCCGATACGACACGGTTGTCTCGAGGATCGTCGTAGACCCAGTCCATCTTTCCGGGCTTTGCGAACGTGACGTGACCCCTCGAGCTCTTCTCCTGATTGTAGGCCTTGACCCAGAACTTCTGCTGGAACTCGCTCTGAAAGGTCTGCGATTTGTCGTAGAAGCTCTGAACGGCAGAGACGGCCTGGTCGGCCGTCGACGCGGGAGGGCCGGGCGGTTGCGCCAAGGTCTCGACGGTCGAGAGGACGCACGCGGCGAAGACGGCGGATCGAACGTGGTAGTGACGGAAGAGCTTCGACATGGTTTTTTTGGGTCGGCGTCCAGCGTATGTCCTTTGGACGAGCGAGGCACGCGGCTTATTGCGACCGCTTCATGTCCGCCAGACCATCGGCCGCACGCTTCCCGAGAAGCGTCAGCCCCGACGTACGCCGAGCGCCAGCAACGTCGCGTGCTGCAGATGCGTGACCGCTAGCGCTAGCGCGTCCGCGGCATCGGAGGGCGGGGCGGTCGGCAGCCCGAGGACGACGCGGATCATCTGCGCGACCTGGGCCTTGTCCGCCCTTCCGCTTCCGGCTACTGCGCGCTTGACGAGCGCCGGTGCGTACTCGTGCACGTCGAGCCCCGCCCTCGCGCACACGAGCAGCACGACCCCGCGCGCGTGACCGAGCTTCGCAGCCGCCTGGGCGTCCTTCGCGAAGAAGAGCGCTTCGACGCTCGCGACCGCGGGGGTCTGCGCCGAGACGATCTCGAGAAGACACCGCTCGATGGTCACGAGGCGCCGCGCGAGCGGCTCGCTCTGGTCGGTGTCGATGACGCCGTGAGCCCGGTGAAAGAGCCGCGTCCCACGGCGCTCCACGATGCCCCAGCCGAGGTGGCGCGTACCAGGGTCGATGCCGAGTACGATCATCGGCCGCGCGTCGGCGGGCTCTGCCGGTCCCGTCGACGATCGCGGGGCACCCTTACGGGCTCGCCTGAATGCGTGCCAGCTCGTCGTCGGCGACGTCGAAGTCGGCAAAGACGTTTTGAACGTCGTCGTGATCGTCGAGCGCCTCGACGAGGTTGAGGGCCACTTCGGCGTCGCGCCCAGCGAGCGGCTTCTTGACCTTGGGTACGTAAGCCAGGGCGCTCGACTTGACCTTGACGTTCGCCTTCTCCAGCGCTTCGACCACCGCGTTGGCGGCATCGGGCGGGGTGGTCAAGTGCCACTCCTCGCCGCCGTCCTGGTAGTCCTCCGCCCCCGCTCCGACACCTATTTCCATGAGCTGATCTTCGGTCGCACCCTTGCCGACCGTCACCAGCCCCTTGCGATCGAAGGCCCACGCTCCGGTCCCGGCGCTCCCGAGGACGCCGTTGTGCTTTTCGAAGATTTTGCGGATTTCGGCGACGGTGCGGTTTCGGTTGTCGGTCAACGCCTCGACCAGAAAGAGCGTTCCGCTCGGCCCGGTCCCCTCGTACATGATCTCGTCGTACGAAATACCCTCGAGCTCGCCGGTGCCCCGCTTGACCGCGCGCTGAATCGTCTCGGCGGGCATCGACTGCGACTTCGCGTCGGACACCGCCTTTCGCAGCCGGGCGTTGCCGCTCGTGTCACCCCCGCCGATGCGCGCCGCGACGGTGATCTCTTTGATGAGCTTCGTGAAGAGCTTCCCACGCTTAGCGTCGAGGGCGCCCTTCTTGTGCTTGATGGTGGCCCACTTGGAATGGCCGCTCATGATGGGATGACCGCCTGGCAGGTTCTCCGCCGAAGGGGGAACCGGGGAGGCTAATGAAAAGGGCGCCGCTCTTCAAGGGACGCCTCCTCGCGGGACGCGGTAATTCAAGGGATGGTCAGTCGCGTGCTCGCGAGAAAGGCGTCGTCCGCCGCATGCGCCACCGCGACGAAGGCCGCGTAGTCCTTCGTCGGAATAGTTCCGGTCGCGACGCCGAGAACGAAATCGTCCTCGACACCCGCCCCCGAAACGCCAATTTTTCGTGACGCCTCCACGAGCTGGGCGCGGAGCTCGACGGGCCCGGGAAGTCGCGCGACCAGCACTCCCCTCGGGAGCTCGATGCGCCTGTGCACGTGATATTGAACGGCGGCGCTCAAGGCCAACGCGCTCTCGCGTCCTCTACGCGTCGCGAACGTCGCCCCCAGGCTCGAGACGCGGGCGCGCGGCCATGACCAGTGCAGCGTGTCCAGGCCCGGCAACAGCCACGTCTTTCGCCCTTCGAGCTGCGCATAGCCGCTCACGTTCACGGCTGCCCGCAGGCTGACCTGCCAGCTCCCCTCGCTCGAGGCGAGCTGCACGTCGTCGACGTTCGCCCACGGGAGCCACGCGAGGACCACGTCGCGGAGCGCGTGCTGGCGCTCGGCGCCCACGACGCGCAAGAGAGCCTCAGCCAGCTCCTGGGCGTCGCGTCCGCGAAGGACGATCGCAAAGGTTCCGCGCGCATTTCCTCGGTCATCGAGCGCGAGCCGAACATCGACCTCGTCTCGCTCTCCGCCGCCCTCGACCGCCGGGAGGGGCTCTACGGCGCCGTCTCCGCGAAGGGCGAGCCGCCCGCGGAGCTCGGGCGAGATGTGGCCGGCCGGCAGTGGAGGTCCGCGAACGTCGGCGTCGATCCACAGATCGCGCCCCTCGAGGTGGGCAACGACGAGCGGATGCAAGAAGCGCCCGAAGTGCGCCGGAAACGAGGGGTCACCGCTGTAGGGGTCGTTCTCCGCTACCACGATGTCGCAAGGCACCCCGAGCTCGCGCAAGCTGCGGACGATGAGCCAGGAGCGGCTTCCGTCGTGCGACGTGAGAAACGTCCGCGCCGTTCGCGATTGAACCGAGGCGATGCCGCCTCCGTAGTCGCTCAGAATGCCCGAGTCCGCCTCTCGCAGCGCCCTGCCAGCCGCCGCGACGACCGCGGCGACCATCGCGGGTGTGCGGGCCGTCTCCGGGCCCGCGGCCGCTCTGCGCCCACGACGCGATCTCGGGATCGTGCTCGTCGAGGCTCGCGATGGTCTCCCGCAAGGCGCGTGCGACGCCGGTCCACTGCGCGGTCGAGAAGCTCACCGCCGCCGAGCGGTCCATCTTCGGCACGCCTCCTTCGACGCGCCGCGCAGCGAGATCGGTCACATGCCAGGCGAGGATTCGCGCATCGCCTTCGGACGCGCTCGACGGGCCTTCCGAGGAGAGGATGGCTCCAGAGCGCTCCGCGCGGGGCGCTCGGAAAGCGCAGCTCGATTGTCGCGTCGTGCACGGCGGTGCGGTCCGGCAGGAGGTCGGGAGTGTCGATGCCGACGTCGCCCCCGGCGTCTCCTGGAAGCGACCACCCCTCGTAGAGGGCCTCGACGACGTCGCCCTGCTCCAGCTGCGAAAGGTCCGCATGGGCCTGCGACGCCCGCGGGGTGGTTTCGGGCTCGAGGACGCGCCCGTCGCCCTTGAAAATCCGCCTGCGGAGGGCGCGCATCGTTGCCCGGCCCCAGACGTCCGGGGGCGCCGCTTGGGCGTTCTCTTCGACGTCGGTCGTCCCGCTCACGCGGCGCACGTCGAACAAAAGCCACCGCAATAGGCCTACCGGCGACACCTCGTACCGCTCGACGTGCGCCAAGATGGCCGTCGCCGCGCTGGGCAGGATGGGGCTCTCGTGATCTGCGCGCGGCGAGTTTCTCGGCGATGCCATCGAACTCGCGAGTCGGGTCGTCTCCCGCCGCGCGGAGCAAAGGCGCGATGGCGACCGGTGCGTCGCGGGCCGTCGATGCCAGCAGAAGGAGCTCGGCTCGGCGGCCCGGGGACCGGTCGCCGAGAGAGAGCTCCGCCAGCCCAGCCAAGGTCCGCTCTGCGGGCAGCATCGTCCCGAACACGCGACGTGCGCTCACTTGATCATGCGCGAGCAGCCGTTCGCGTAGCTCGAGCGAAAGAAAAAGTGCGGGCCCTCCGAGGAGCGTGCGAACGCGCGTCAGCTCGGACAGCGCGCCGCCGCGGTCACCGACGGCCCGGAGCGCGTCGAAGCAAGCCAGCGAATCGCGGCCCCTCGTGCGCCGCGGATCGCAAGCTACGGCAGTGAGCTCGGCGCCCGAGCGGGGCGAGGCGGCCTCCAGAACGTCGGCGAAGAGGGCGGTCCCAAAGAGAGAGGCGCGCGCGCGCTCGATCGCCGACCGGGCGCGATCGAGAGTGCTCGCGTCCCGACCGCTCACGAGGCCCTCGAACGCATCGAGCAACGGAGCCTGCGACCGGTTCGTCGATCGCTGCGCATCGAGATCACGGAGGGCCTCGATCCCGCCCTCGTCGCGGCCTCGACGGGTCCCGGCGAGCACCGCGTGTGCGATCGTCGCCTCCCAGCTGTTCGGCCACGCCTCGAGCACCCGGTCGTACGCTCCTCGCGCCCGCTCCGCGCGCGTCGCGACGGACAGATCGCGCGCCGTCTCGACAGCGCGTCCGTAGACCAGAGCGAGGGCCGGCGGCGCATCCGGGCGCGTCGCGTCCGCCCAGAGCCATTTTCGGCCTCTCGCGCGTCGCCCGTGGCTACCGCCGCAGCGGCTCGGAGCAGGGTGGTCTCCTCCCGCGTCGAGGCGCTCGTGGCTCCGAGCGCGTCGGCCTCGACGTGCGCCGGAGGGGAGCTCTCGAGCACGTGGGCGCCCGCAACGGATCCGATGGCGGGGGCGCTCATGCGAAGCGGGGCTCCGTCTTCGGCCCAAGCGTCGAGCTCCACCGAGTCGTCCTCTTTCGCCGTCCCTACGCGCGCGACGAGGCGCAGGATCCCGGCCGTGGCCGTAACGCGGACGAATCGTGGCGCCTCGCCGTCGCCGAGCTCGAACGATCGCGACAGAGCGAGGGCACCCCCGGCCCGGAGGACCGCGGCGCCGTGTGCGCGGAGCGCGACCCCGATGGTCTGCGCGCGCGGCAGGTCGACGTCGACGACCACCTCACGCACCCCTGGCCGAAAGCTCTCCGCCGATAGGGCGATCGAGCAGCCACGGCCGCGCACGACGAGGGGGTGGGCCACGGTTTGGAATACGTTGTCCGTAGGGTAACTCGCCTCGATGCGCGCGCTCGGGTCGTCGAGCGGCGCTCTCTCGGCGACGCCCGTCACGGGCGCCCACGTCGTCGGGCCAATGACGAGCGCCTCTCGTGCGCAACCGCGCGCGTCGCGCCACATTTCCGCCTGAGCTGCGTCGCCCCGCTCTTCATCCAGCAAATTGATGGCGCGCGCTACCAATCCGCGCGCAAACGGTCCGCGCGCTTCTCTGGCGATCGCTGCGAGCTCGGTGACGATCGAGCCACGCGTGCGGTGGGCGAGCGCGGCGTCGATGGCCACCTCTTCGCCGAGCGAAGGCATGGTCCTTGTCGCCAGCGCATCGAGCGAGGCCTCGAGAGCTGGAATCTGCCAGGCGTCGCCGTCGGCTTGCGCTGCAGCGCGTACGACGCCGAGGTGCCGCTTCACGGCTTCGTCGGGGTCCCCCGTGGCGTCGACTCGAAACGCGTCCGCGAATGCCCGCGGCAGGTCCTCTCGCGCTGCCGGCGCCTTCGGCGGTATCCCTCCGCAGGCCAGACACAGGAAACAGAACGACAAGGAGGCCCTCACCGTGCACCCCCGGTCGGCGTGAGGCGTACTGCCTTGTGCATCAACGCGTCGACGCGCTGCACCCAAGCGCGCCATTTCGGATACTCGTCCACGCCGATGGCGCTCTGGTCGAATACGACGCTGCGTTTGACGATCATCGTCTGCGGGATCGCGCGGGTCGCGTGCGATCTCGAGGTGCGCGTGCCCGAACGCACCGCCGTTCTCGTCGCCGCCGGGCGGAAGGCCCTCGAACGCCCAACCCTTCGGGGCGACCAAACGAATGGTACGAGCCTCCCTGCGCGGCGCGACATAGGGCGGCAGCCACACCGGGAGCGTCCGCTTGACGAGCGGCGCGAGCTGCGACGCGCTCGTCTGCGAAGGCGACAGGGAGACGACGAGCTCCGCACCCTCGTGGCGGGCAAGGCCGTCTGACCGCGCGCGCCAGCGCACGGACGCCGCTCCGTGCGGCAAGCCGCCCTCGAAGTCGACCTTCTTGTCCACCTCGACGGTCGGAAACCACGGCCCCGACGAGGCGATCTTCCACCCATTGGGCGCGCGCCCCGGGCTCGGTGAGGTACGTGCGCATCCAGAACGCGTCGTCGCCCGTGGCGCGCTCTTCCCCTTCGAGTCCGCGCGCTCCCGTCGACCGCGGTACGAATCGTCCAGGTCGAGTCGATGCCGTGGTCGTCGGGCGAGCTCGACGGGAGCTCGACGATCTCGGCGGGTCCATCCATGCGCAGCGCGACCGCGCGGGCATCCATCGAGGGCAGCGGTCCCAGGCGCGACTGCGGGCTCGTCGCGTCGAGGTAAGTGCCTCCGCCGGAACCCGGCAAGAATGCGATGCCGTGATCGAACAGCGGGACGGCGGCTCCGGGGGCTCGAACGATCGACGGCTGGCCGGTCAGCCGCGTCTGCACCATCACCTCCTGCGCGTCGATGCCGACCGCCTTGAGCAGCGTGATGAGGAGGAGCGCCTTGTCGTCGCAGTCGCCCTCGCGCCGCGCGAGGAGCTGCTGCGGGCGGTTGGGCAGCCACCACTCGCCGCTCACGTAGTTGACGTAGCGAATGTCGTCGGCCACGAAGTCGAAGAGCGCGCGGAGCTTCCCGTCGCGTGTCGTCTTTCCCTTGGTGAGCTGCGCGGCGAGGTCGCGCACCTGCGCGTCCGGCTCGGTGAAGCCGTGGACGGCCTCGCCGTACCAGGAGCGGAATGCGTTCCAGTCCTTGAACGTCGATAGCACGACCGTCGGCACGACCTCGCTGAGCGGCGGGCGCGAGCGGCTCGTCGGGAACGTTCTTCGGCGTGCTCCAGACCAAGCGCACCACGTGCTTCGATCCCGGTTCGTCCTTCTCCTCCCGCCGGTCGGGCCGTGCCGTTGACGACGTCGACGAAGATGGGTGGGTCGCCCGCGTGCGTCTCGACGACGACCTCGTTGTAGAGGACCGGGTGGGTGGAGAGCGCGCCCGCGTAGTCGAGGCGATAGAACGGCGGGTCGCCGCGCCCGCCGACCGGCCCCGCGGTCCACGACCGGAACGCGACCTCGACGACGTCGCCCGTGGCAAGCTCCGGCCAGCGAATGCGCGGATGCGCGTTCTCGTTGGCCTCCTCGACGGGAAGGGCGGTGCCGCCGTCTTTGCGATGGACGCGCGCCCGCAAGATTTCCGTGAGATCGCCCTCGGCGGGGATTTCCTCGTAGAGCTCTTCTTCGGTGCGCGGCGCGATGACGATTTCGCGCGCGTAGTGCACCATCTCGGACACGCGTCGGTCGGCGTGCATCACGACCGCGCGCAGCCAGTGCAGCTGGCGATCGGCGACGTCGGGCGCAGCGCTGGTCGCCGCGATGGGTCGCTGGCCGGCTTCGCCAGACGCCACGGTCAGCGGAGCTGCGTCCGCCGCCGTCGATCCCGAACGCTGCCGTCGTGCCAAGATCACCTGAGACGACACGATGTACTTCTCGTCGTCGCGCGCGTCGACGTCGAGCGTCTGGGCGCGCGTGCGAAGCGCGAGCTCCGCCCGGTAGCGAGCTTCGCCCGGATCGAGCTCGCGTGCCCGGCGCAGCATGGCCGCGATGACGCCGGTCTGCGCCGCATCGCCGCCCGCGGTGGGCGGAGCCGCCGCGGTCTCCTGCGCGAGCCCCGCCCACACCCCTGACCGGTTCGGCGCCCAGCGAGCCAGGCGTTCGTACAGCGAGCGCGCCTCGTCGTGCGCGCCCGTCCGCGCGACCACCTGGGCGACGGCGATCGCGTCGTCCGCGTCGCCGACTCCTCCTTCGAACGCCTCGCGCGCCGCCCTCACTGCCTCGGCACGGCCCCTGGTCGACGCGACGACGCGGACGCGATCGATACCGCGGTCGCCGCGCACCGCGAGCGCTTCGCGTGCTGCCATCGCGAGGCCAGGATCGACCCCCTCCGCCGTGTGCGCGAGGAGGTCCAGCCCGGCGCTCGGGGCGGAGGCGCGATCGAGCGCGGCCAGGTGTTGCATGGCGAGCAGTCGCATTGCGTCCGTCCCGAGGGCGAGCTCGGCTTGCGCCGACAGCAGGACCGCCTCGGCGTCTCTTTCGACATCCACCTTTGCGCCACGGAGCGACGCCATCGCCCAGTCGGCGAGCTGGGCTTGCAGATGCCGCTCGACCAGGCGCCGCTCGATGAACGCCCGGGTTTTGCCGTCTGCCCCCTGGATCGCGCGATTCAGCCAAGCGCTGCGGCTCGCTCCCGCCGGCGTCACCCAGGCTGCCATCGCGAGACGATCGGGCCCAGGACCGCCGTCCGCGAGCGCTGCGACGAGCCCCGCCGCGCGGGGGCTTCGCATGTCGTCCGCTCCGCCCAGCGTCCTAAGGACGATGCCGTCGACCCGAGCGTCGACATCTCCCCCGTCTTGGCCCATCGCTCGCCCGAGCGGCGTCGCCTCCGCGTGCACCGCTGCGCGCTTCGGTGGGGTCACCGAGGCGCCAGCGAGGGCGGCGGTCGCTCGAACCCCTTCCGGCCAGAATCCGGCGTCGTCGGTCACCCGCAGCCGCACCCGTCCGTCGTCGTCGAGGGCGCCCGAGCAGACCTTTGCGGCCAGCAGGTGGTCCCCCGCCTCGGCGTCGACCCGCCCTGCCATGCGATCGAAGCGGGCGGCCTCGTGCACGGTCTCTTGGCGTGCCACGTCGAGGCCGTCGAAGACCAGGCGGACCTGGCCCGACGCCGCGGCACGGACGGTCAGCCGCCGGGCCAGGGGCACGGTCAAGCGCGTCGCCACCCACGTGCAGCTCTCCTTGCGGGGAAAGACGAAGACATCGAGCGGGACACCGATGGCGGTCGCGAACTCGCGCGGCAGCTCACGCCAGGCCACTTCGTAGCTGCCCCACGAATAGCGCGCTCCCGCGTCGAACGGCGCGCTCGGACCCTCGGGGCCGTCGTGCGCGTCGAGACCGCCGCCGGTGTCGCGAAAGGGACCGAGCACGGAAAGCGCGTCGACCACCCCGAGCTGCCGATCGGCCTGCCTGCCGGCCTCCGTTCCTTCGTCGGCCGAGAGGCTACGGGCGAGCAGCGCCGCCTCTCCGCGGACGTCCGCGGCTACGCTCGTTGCGCCCGCGATGTGCGCGAGCTGCTCCTTCGCGTGCCCGTACGTCGCGCGGTTGCCGAGCGCGACGACGACGGCGAGCGCGGCGAGCTGGCCGTGATCGGTCGCGCCCGGTCCGAGCGCGCGCGCGGCCGCAGCGTCGACCATGGCGTCGGGGGTCTCGTCCGTCCAGCGGGCTTGCGCTTGCAGCGGTGCGGAGCGGGCGACCGGACCGGCGACGAGGAGCGCGAGGGCAGCGAGAAGGAGCGTGGGCGGGCGACGACGCAAAGTAAAAGGACTGTACCTAAGCGGGCCGGGGGGAGGCGAACCTCATTGGCTGCTTTACTCGCTGACGGCGACCTTGGCGGCCAACGCCAACAAATCGTGCTCGTCGACGTCCGAGACGAGCGCGTACCCGAGGTCAGCCTTGCGCCATTGCAGCACGTGAAAGCCGCGCGCGGTCTCCAGCGTTCCTCGCGTGTCGCCGACCGGACGCAGCCCGACCTTCGCCCATGGAAGACCCTCGGCCTGAAAGACGAAGAGCGTGATGACGTGGAGGCGTCGACGGTAAACGAAGGTCGCCGCCTTGCGATCCAGAAAATAGGCGACGGCCCCTCCCTGCAACGGAAACTCGTCATCGCCCGCAAAAGGGACGACCGGCGCGAAGTCGAGACGCCCTTCGAACCATGGCTTCACCTGGTGCACCCCGCCGCTTTCCACGTCGAGCGGGTGGCTGCTGTAAAGGAGCCGCAGGTGGTCGTTCACCGATTCGGTCACCATTGCATCCTCGTGACGGCGTGCCTGCAAGGTGAGCATGACGGCCACCGCGACGGCGGCGCCTGCCGACATGGCCCCGAGCGTTCGCGCGACGCGCTCCGCCACGCCGGACCGTCGCGGCGTTCGACCCCAACGGGCCTCGAGCGACCGCCGCAAGCCATCGGGTGGTGACCTCCGGACGAGGCGCGTCTCGAGCAGCGCCGAAAGCGCGCCGTCCGCCGCCTCGTCTCTTCGACAGCCCTCGCATGAGCCGACGTGCGCCTCGAGCGGAGCGCGCAGCTCGTCCGCCAGCGTTCCCCGCCGTCGGTCGAGCCAAAGCGTCCGTGCCTGGGTGCAGTCCATTGGATTACCGCTCCCTCGCGTACTCACGTAGCCGCTCACGCAAAGTGGCGCGAGCGCGTGAGAGGCGGGACTTGATCGTCCCGATGCTGCAGCCGAGCACCTCGCCGAGCTCTCCTTCGGTGAAGCCCTCGAGATCGAGCAAGACCACGGTCCGAGCGTCGGCCGAGAGCGACTGCAGCGCCGACTCGATGTCCTCTGCCACGACGCCGCGCAGCCTTTCGAGCTCGTCGTCTCCGCGCAGCGGCTCCCGGGCCGGCCCGGCGTCGTCGCTCGAATCCTCGGGGCGCTCTCGGTCCTGCATCGGGCTGCTCCGAGCCCGCCGGTATTTGTCGATGAAAAGATTGCGCAGGATGCGAAAGAGCCAGGCTTTCACGTTGGTCCCCGCCACGAACTGCGAACGCGCGCCGAGCGCTCGCGCGAACGTGTCTTGCACGAGGTCTTCCGCATCGCCCTCGTTGCCGGTCAGGCGTCGCGCGAGGTTGTAGAGCGCGTCGAGCTGGTCGAGCGCGGCCTGCGGGAGCACGGCGGAGCGGGACGGAGACTCTTCGCGCACCGCCGGCGCATAGCAGATGTCGCCCTCCATCCCAACGATTCCTGGCGTGTCGCAAAAGGTCGCGGGGAGCGAGCGGGCTCGGAGCACGGTGTCCAAGCTCGAAACGAATTGGGCCCCGGGACCGTTCCAATGGAACCATCGGCTGCGTCGTTCGTTGGCACGGTCATGAAAAAAGACGTTTCGCGTCGCGATCTCCTCGCGTTGATGAGTGTCGGCGGCATCGTATTCGCCTCCGGGCTCGCGGTCGGTTGTGGAGGCGGCGCCTCCAAACCCCCGGCCACCGCCGCTCCGCCGGGGGGCCCTGGCGCGGGTGCGCGCGAGGACTTCTTTTTTCTGCAGCTTTCGGACACGCACTGGGGCTTCGCGGGGGCGCCCAACCCTCAAGCCGACGTGACGCTGGAGCACGCCATCGCCACGATCAACTCGGTCGACGTCCGGCCCGACTTCGTCGTCTTTACCGGTGACTTGACGCACACGACCGACGACCCGGGCGAACGCCGCACTCGAATGAAGCGCGTACGCGACATCGCCGGCGCCCTCAAGGTCAAAGAGGTTCGGTTTCTACCGGGGGAGCACGACGCGGCCCCCGATTGCGGCGAGGCCTACCGGGAGGTGTTCGGCGAGACGCACTACGCGTTCGATCACAAGGGCGTTCACTTCGTCGCGCTCGACAACGCCTCCGAGCCCGGCGGCCTCATCGGCGATGCGCAACTGACGTGGCTGTCCACGAACCTCGCAGCGGTTCCGGCAGAAACCCCGCTCGTCGTCTTGGCGCATCGCCCGCTCTTCTCCCTTTACCCTCAATGGGAGTGGGCGACCAAAGACGGCGACCGCGCGATTGAAATCCTGTCGCAGCGCGAGCGCGCAACCGTGTTTTACGGCCACATCCATCAAGAGCACCACCAGGTCACGGGCCGCGTCACGCATCACGCGGCGCGCTCGTTGGTCTTTCCGCTCCCCGCACCCGGCTCGGTTCCGAAGAAGGCGCCGCTCCCGTGGGACGCGAGCAGCCCGGACCATGGGCTAGGGTGGCGCTCGATCGCGCCGAATGCCTCGTCCGGCGGCGGCAACCCGCGCATCGCCGAAATCGCCTTTCGGTGAGCCGCGCTCGCATCGTTGCGTTGGCCGTCTCGGTAGGCGCCGCTGCGTGCGCCTCCCGTCCCGTTGCGGGCACCGGCTCCCATGCGACCGCCTGCGGCCGGACCGCCGTCACCCGCTGCGATGGCGCGGCGCCCGACTATCTGGCGGAGGTGCGGCCGATAGTCGAGCGGCGCTGCTGGCGGTGCCACGCAGGCGACGGCGTCGCCGCCGAAGAACACGACTTCTCGCGCTTCGAGACCCTGCACGCCCAGAGCGCGATGCTCGCGCAGGACGTCGCGGCCTGCGCGATGCCACCATCGACCGAGCCCCCGCTCGACGAGCTCGAGGCCGGGACGCTCGCTCGATGGGTGGCCTGCGGGGCAATGAATCACTGAGTCGAAACGACACGTATCCATTTCTCGTTGATTGCAAGCAAGGAGCAATACGAAAATGCGTACGAGGTCATCCCAGTTCGCCGCCGCGGCGTTCAAGCTCATGGCTCGTGGCTCGAGCAACGTTCGGCGACCACCGAGCGCGCGATTCGGCAGCCCAGCTCCATCCGCGAAGAGCGGCACCCGGGCGCCTGCGGAGGTCGGGACCGACTCCGACGATGGCGGAAACAGCCCGTCGGTCTCGGGCCTCTCCCGGCTGAATCGCAGCCCACCATCGGCGACAGGCTCTCCAGCCATTTGCCTAGTTGGCCAACTACGCAGAGGGCACTCCAGGGCCGGGCGGCGCATCTCGACGACGAGGCCTATTTTTTTGGCCGCCGCGCGAGCGGGCAGGCTCCCCGCGGTCTCGTTCATCGAGCCGGGTTGGGATCGACGACGAGCACCCCGATTACGTCGACGTGCTGACGGGTGAGGTGCACGCGCTTTCGCATCGTCGATGCGGTGAGGAATGGGTCGAGGTCACCGCGCTCATCGAGCGCCGGTGGAATCTCCCGCCGCGGGGGACGCGTGGCGCCGTCGCCGCCGCCCTGACCAACGCGTTCGACCTCACGAAGCGAGCGAGCCCGAGGCGAGCGGGTGGACATGGCGACGCGCGCCACGCTACGTGATCGGACGTGCCGTCCGCGCCCGTGCTCGTTGGTCTCCCGCTCACGCTAGAAGCCCTCGAAGCGGTCGCCCGGGGCGGCCTCCTCGCCTCGTTCGACGCCGGTGCGCGCGCGATCGCGGAGAGGTCGCGCGCCGCGATCGACGCGATCGCCGCCGCCGGTGACGCCGCGCCCGACGTCTACGGAGTCAACACCGGCTTCGGCGCGCTGAGCGAGGTGCGCATCTCGGCGCACGACGTTCGCCAGCTGCAGAAGAACCTCGTCCGATCGCACTCGACCGGCGTGGGTCCCGACCTGGGCGTCGACGAGGTCCGCGGGATGATGCTCCTGCGCGCGCAGGTGCTCGCCCTTGGCCGCAGCGGCGTGCGCCCGCAGCTCGTCGACCTGCTCCTCTCGATGCTGGAGCGCCGCGTGCACCCCCGTGTTCCTGCCCAGGGGTCGGTGGGCGCTTCGGGTGACCTGGCGCCTCTCGCGCACCTGGCTCTGGCGATGATCGGGGAGGGCGAGGCGCAGCTCGACGACGGGCCTTTCCTTCCGAGCGCCGAGGTGATGGCGAGCGCGGGCATCGCGCCGGTCGCGCTGGAGTCGAAGGAGGGCCTCGCGCTCATCAACGGGACCCAGTACATGGCTTCGCTAGGGACCCTCGCGCTCCTCGATGCCGAGCAGCTCTGCGTCGTGGCAGACATCGCGGGAGCGATGAGCCTCGAGGCCCTCAAGGGATCGATCCGGCCCTTCGACGAGCGCCTGCAAGCGGCGCGGCCGCACCCGGGACAAGGCCTCGTGGCAGCGAACATGCGCGCTCTCTTGGCCGAGAGTGAGATCATGGAGAGCCACAAGCACTGCGGAAAGGTGCAGGACGCGTACAGCCTGCGGTGCATGCCGCAAGTCCATGGCGCCACGCGAGACGCCCTCGCCTGGGTGCGGGGCGTCCTCGAGCGAGAGGTGAACTCCGTCACCGACAATCCGAGCGTTTTCCTCGACGAGAACGGCGAGGCCGACGTCGTCAGTGGCGGCAATTTTCATGGCCAGCCGCTCGCCCTCGCGCTCGATTTGGCCGCCATGGCGGTGGCCGAGCTCGCGAACATCAGCGAGCGTCGCGTGGAGCAGCTCGTCAACCCAGCCCTCTCGACGGGGCTCACGCCTTTCCTCGCGCCCGCAAGCGGGCTTCACTCGGGCTTCATGATCGCGCAGGTCACGAGCGCTTCGCTCGTCAGCGAGAACAAAATTCTGTGCCACCCCGCGAGCGTCGACTCGATTCCGTCGAGTGCGGGCAGAGAAGACCACGTGAGCATGGGGAGCGTGAGCGCCCGCAAGCTGCGGCAGGTCGTGACCAACGCGAGGCACGCGCTGGCGATCGAGGTGCTGACTGCGGCGGCGGGTATCGATCAGCGCGCGCCGCTCGCGCCGAGCCGCGGAGTGAGCGCCGCTCAAGCAGCGGTTCGTGAATGCGTCGCGCCTTTCACCGCAGATCGGCCACTATACGGCGATATCGCGCGAGTCGCTCGAATAGTCACGAGCGGCGCCCTCGTGCGTGCCGTCGAGGCGCGCGTCGGAGCGCTTGCGTGAGACGACTCTCGATCCGAGGCCACCTACAAGGTGGGTCGACACTCGCCTCGGCGAGCGCGGCGCGCCAGCGACGCCGCCGTCCGGCGACGGACAGACGATCGAGACGGCGTCGTCGAGCAGCGGCAAGGGGGGCAACGTCCGTCTACAAGCGCTCGGCAGCGACATTTCGATTGCTCTGATGGTCGCAACAGCCATAAGCATGGGGAGGGGAAACAGGAGGTCACAAGCATGGCGAAAGCAAGTCCGTCCAAAAAGACAAGCAGCAAACCGCTCTCGAAGAGCGCGATCCTCCAGGCTGTCACCGACGCGATCGGCGAGGAGATCTCGCGAAAGCAGGTGAAGATGGTCGTGGAGACCCTCGTGTCTGTGGGTCATCGTGAGCTGAAGAAGAGCGGGATCTTCGTGCTCCCGGGCTTCGCGAAGTTCGTGGTCGTGAAGAAGCCCGCGCGGCCGGCGCGCGAGGGAATCAATCCTTTCACCAAGGAGAAGCAGAAGTTTGCGGCCAAACCCGCGAGCAAGGGGGTCCGTGCGCGGCCGGTCAAAGCTGTCAAGGACGCGGTGATCTGATACCGATCGCGCGAGGGCAAACAGCCGGCCGGAGCCCTCGCGCACGAGGTGCTTCGGCTTGGTGCTGCACCGCGCCGCGGTCTCTCACCGAGACGGGGCCTCGCCGTCAGGTCCGGAGGCGGTCCCGCCATCGCGCTCGGCGTCGTTGGCGTGAACGGTCAGCACCGGGCAAGGCGCCGTGCGGACGACCTTTTCGGCGACGCTCCCCAGGAGCGCGCGCGCGACGCCTCGCCGTCCATGAGTGCCCATTGCGATGAGGTCTGCGTTCATCTCCCTTGCGACTGCGCCGATCTCGGTCCACGCCGTGCCCCGGCGAAGCACCATGTCCATTGCCACGTCGGGGCGATGCGCGCGAGCAAAGACGGCTTCCAGCGCCTTGCGCGCGGCCCCTTCGATCTGGACCGTGGACTCGACGCTGGTGACGAACGCCTCAGGGTAGCTGTAGGCGGGAATTTCGTATGTGTGGAGCACCGTGACGCGCGCGCCGAACTTCTCGGCGAGGGTGAGCGCGTAACGGAGAGCGTATTCTGCAGTATCACTGAAGTCGTGCGGGACCAGAATGCGTTCGATGGACGGGTTCGGGATCATCTGGACTCCTGCGGCGAGGGAGCGACGGCGACGCCCCGTCGCCCAAAGTGACCACTCGGCGAGCCTAGTTCAGCAGCGCGGGCGGCTTGCGCTTCGGCGCTTCGCCCTCCGACGACACGGCGCTTGCCAAGCGCGGATCGTCGGCGATTGCCCGGGCGGCCCCGGCTTTTCCGGAATAGTCGAGGCGACGTTTTTCGTCGGTTTCGCGCTCGGCCGCTCGGTCCCATTGCCGCGCTGCCTCCCGCCATGCTCGCTCCGAGGACGCTTCGTCTCTCGCGGAGCGGGCCTTCTGCTCCGCCGCCTCCGCCTTTGCCACGTGGGGATTTCGACCGAAGCTCACGGTGTCACCTCGCTCTCTCTCTTATCGCACGTCCGGCCGCAGCCCGCGAGCATGCGAAGCTCACGGTCGGCGAACAATCGTCGATTGACGCCCTTCGAGCTACGGCCAGTGAACGCCGACCGCACCGGCGCTGGCGGGCGGGACGCCAGCGTTGGAGCTTCAGAAGGCGCCCGTCAGGGGGGTGACGAAAGATCGACCACGGTCATTCCGTGCGCCCGATAGGCGATTCGGCGCACGGTAGACAGCTTTTCGATCGCGTCTTCCGCGTCGAGCTGCAGGACGGCCTCGCCCTGCAAGTACGTACCCACCTTGCTCAGATGCGAGGTCCAATGATCACGATTGTAAAACTCGCTCGGAAGGTGAAAGTCGACCCATACGAGATACCGCACGCCGTTGGCCAGAAGATACGCGTCGAGCGCCTCGGGCCCTTTTTTGAACGGCCATCCCGGCTTTGGCCCCATTCCGCCGAGAAGGTCCAGGACGAGCACCTGGTTACGCTTGAAGTCGAAACGGAACGGCTCGAAGACGGCAGTTGCCATCGTCGCCCCGGCAGGTACGTGCGATTGAACGTCGCGGTACTCATCCGTCAATGCCTCGAAGTTGTGGTAATCGGCCGGCGGTTCGTGGATTGCGATATTTGCATTATGGATGTGCGTAGTCAGGTCGTCGCGCACCTCGTCGCGGCTCGCGGCGAGGTGGGCCCCGAGGCCGACGGCGACGAGCGCCGCAGTCGAGCCTGCTTTTCGCACGGAGACCGCGACGAGCAATGCGGTTGCGACGACGTACGCAAAATAATAGCGCGATGTGGCGGTGGGGCCGAACCCCGCGGACTCCTCCGCTTGCGCGAGGAGACCGACGAAGGAGCTGACCGTGAGGGCCGCGAGATTGTTGCGCGCCGCGCCGGCCAGCGGAACCAGGCCAGCTACTGCGAAAGCCACGAACATGACTACGGGTCTGCCGTAGAAGAGGTGGGCGACGAAGTCGGAGGCGAGGCTGACGGGCTTTATGAGAAACGTCCATTCGGGCGTGATGTTGCTGCGTCCGAGCGGGTAAAAGAGCGTTCCGCACGATTGCTCGAGCAGAATGGACCACGGCAGCAACCAGAGGAGAAATGCGCCGGCCAGCAAGGCGGCCGCCTTCGTCAATGAAATCAGCCCGTCGCGGGCGTTTCGCCAGCGGTAGCCGAGGAGAAAATCCGACGCAAAGACGAGGACGACGAACGGGAGAACGCCCGCCGCGTTCGATGTCCGGAGCAGGATGCAGAGGACGGTGAGGCCGGCAATGGCGACGATCCGTTTCGTCTCCATTGGCCATATCGGCCGTTCGCAGACGCCGAACGGCACGCGCACCGTTCGATAGAGCGTGATCACCCCTGCCACGCCCGTCATCAGGCTTCCGGTATTGACCCGCACGTTCAGCAGGCCGAATAAGAGGAGCATCGCGAGGCCCA
This sequence comes from uncultured delta proteobacterium, assembly GCA_963787925.1. Classification (GTDB taxonomy): domain Bacteria; phylum Myxococcota_A; class Polyangia; order Polyangiales; family Polyangiaceae; genus Palsa-1150. Next base: position 3,773,691 of record CAWBEN010000003.1, on the reverse strand, counting down.
GAGGAACCCCGTGCCATGCCCTGTACCCCCCGCGGCCGACCTGTCCGAGAAGGAGCGCCGTGCAGATTGCGCCTCCGATACCCGCGTCGACGACGGCCAGGTAATACGGGGAGGCCACGGACATGAACGCCGCGTGCAGGTACAACTGCCCGCCCAGCAGCGACGCGCGTCGCGCCGCGAACGGCTGAAAGATCGAGCCGGCTTGAACCAGGCTTTCGGGCAACGTGTAATAGAGCGGGGGATCGTCGGAGGGCTGGACGTAGTGGTTTCCCAGGAACGCGACGAAGAAGAACGCGGCCATTGCGTAGGCCGCCGCAATCAGTGCGACGAGGCCACCTCGGCCAAGGAGGACGACGCCGTATCGGCGCAGGCGCGCGGCGGACGGGGGACGCGACCAGCGACGAGCCCCGGTTGCGAGGAACGCGATGGCGCCGAGGCCGACCTGCGCCACCAGGACCGGCCGAACCGCAGCGTGCGCGAGGCAGAGAAACCCACCCGCGAGGACGAAGACCCCCATTCCCCAGCCCGCGCGCAGCCCCCAATCCATCCACCGTCGCGGCGCGAGCCACAGATTGACGAGCGATCCCCAGCCGACGAACGACGCGAGCATCGTCACGCCCCAGAGGGCCGCGTGGACGGGCGGCGCGCCACGCGATCGCCAGAGAGCGCATGCGGCCCCGACGGCGAGCACAGCGGCGGCGCTCGTTGGAAGGTGGTTCCAGCGAATCGTTCGCATCGCCTGAATCTCCGGCAGCCTCGTAGCACAGTCTGCGGCTTGGCAGGGCCTTTCACCGAACACGCGCAACGCGTCCGGCAGCCTCGGCGCCCTCTCTTTTTTGGAGAGCGCGCGATTGGTCATCGACGGCCTCGACGGCAAAAAGCTAGCGCGCCCTCGAACGCCGAGTGTAAGCCCCTCGTCATGCCCCAAGAACGATGGACCGCGGTCGACCGCTACCTGGCCGCCGCCCTGTTGCCGCCCGACGCTGCGCTCGAGGAGGCGCTGCGTGCGAACGCGGCCGCCGGGCTTCCGGCGATCGATGTCGCGCCCAACCAGGGAAAGCTGCTCCATTTGATTGCGAAGATGCAGGGTGCGCGAGCCATCCTCGAGATTGGCACTCTCGGGGGCTACAGCACGATCTGGCTCGCTCGCGCGCTCCCTGCCGACGGCCAACTCATCACGCTCGAGGCCGAAGCGAAGCATGCGGAGGTCGCGCGCGCGAACCTGGTCCGCGCAGGCGTCGCGCGAGTCGTCGAGATTCGCGTAGGGCTCGCCCTCGATTCGCTCCCCAAGCTCGTGGAAGAGGGCCGCGGACCCTTCGATCTCGTCTTCATCGACGCCGACAAGCCAAACAACGCGGAGTACTTGGCCTGGGCGCTGCGTCTCACGCGACTCGGAGGCGTCATCATCGTCGACAACGTGGTGCGCGGGGGAGGCGTCCTCGACGCGACGAGCGACGATCCGCGCATTGTCGGAACGCGCCGACTCTTCGAAGCGCTCGCGCGAGAGCCACGCCTCAGCGCGACGGCGATTCAAACCGTCGGGAGCAAGGGGCACGACGGCTTCGTGCTCGCGCGCGTGGTGGCCGCTGCCCTGACGTAGGCGCTTCGGGATTCCGGACGGCTCGAGACGTGCATTCTTGCGCAGCCATGAACGATTCTCGTCCCGGCAGGTCGGTTCGGGCAGCCATGCGCCCCGTTGGGCCACTCGCGGGTGCGGCGTCTGGCCCCGGTACCCCCACCAAGGCGCGCCGTCCCCACCGCGCCAGCGTCGTCGCCACGCTATCGGTGGCTGGTCTCTGCGGGGGGTGCGCCGGCGGGCTCTCGCTCGGCGTCGGATACCGAGGCACGGGGACGCTTCAGGGTAGCGGGGCGATCGCGCAGAGCCTCGCAACGCAGCAGGTTGTCTTCTCGAGTTGCAGGGATCTCACTGTCGAGGACGAGGAGACTGCCACGATAGTCACGAGCCCCGACCTCCCGACCCGACGCGAAAACACCTTCTCGGTCCTCACGATTGGCGACGGATGCTGGATTGACGGGGATGGTTATGGTGCCGGCTTCTTTCCGGTCGCCGGAAGGCTCTGCCGCTTGCACTTTCCCGAAGGGGACCGCGTGCTCCGGGTCACCGACTTCACCGGGCATTACGGACGAACTGGCTCGGACATCGAGTTCGCGCTGGGCGGGGACGACGTTCGGACCGGGCTCCATGCGCTCTATCGCTTCGCCGGTCGCGCCGTCACACCGGACACCAAGGCGGACTGCGACGCCCTCAACCGCAAGCGCAGAGGAGCATTCGCGCAAGGCCAAGGGCCGGAGCTCGACGTTCGGGAGCCGACCAACCGCTGAGAGAGAGGTCCGTCGATGCCTCGTCGGACACCGAACGGTCTACCTCGTCGATGCCGATGCCCCAAACGCGATGACGACGCGGTGCCGGGCGTTGGCGACTTCGAAATACCACTCTCCTCGCGAATCCGGGACGTAGCCGAGCGCCCCACGGCAATCCGCGCGAGCCCCCGGCGAGAGTCGAAGCAAGAATGCGGACCATGCACCTCCCCCTTGGTTTCTGCGCGCAGCGTAGGTTCTGCCACGCTCAAACACGACGATAGAGCCAAAAACAAGCGTCTCCACGTGGCCCCTTCGGGATTCGAACCCGAACACTCTTTCGAGCCGCGGATTTTAAGTCCGCTGCGTCTGCCTGTTCCGCCAAGGGGCCTGCTGAGCCGTGCGCTCTCGGCGCGCACAGCTCACGATGCGCCCGCGCCAAAAGCCCCCCCTCAGGTGTTGTGCGTGTGCTCCTTGACCCGTGAGACGAGCTGCGTCGGGTTGACGAACCGGAGAGCGATGGCGAGCCACACGAGAGTCACGAGCATGTAGACCATCGCCATGGCATCGACGGATTGCGGGGCGCGAACACCTGCGGCGAACACCGCGTAGTAGAGCGCCACGACGAGGGTCTGCGAATCGGACCCGGCGACCAGGAAGGTGAGCTCGAACATGGCCATCGTGCGGACGAGAACGAGCAACGACGCCGCGAGAATGCCCGGAGCGAGGAGCGGTACGAGCACGTACCAGAGCATCCGCGCCGTCCCGGCGCCGAAGACGCGCGCCGCCGACTCCAGGTTCGGATCGATCTGCTCGATGAACGGCGTCATCACGAAGATGACGAAAGGCACCGCCGGTATCATGTTCGCGAGGATCACTCCCCAGAGCGTCCCTGCGAGCCCCACCTTGTACATCAACGTCGCGAGCGGGATGCCGTAGGTCATCGGCGGCACCATCAGCGGCAGGAGGAAGACGAGCATGATGGCGCGCTTCCCTGCAAACTCGCGACGAGCGAGCGCGTAGGCTGCGGGCAGTCCAAGACAGACCGACGAGACCACGACCGCAAGCACCACCTCGGCCGTGACGAGGAGAACGGACCCTAGCTGGAACTCCTTCCAGGCCGACGAGTACCAGCTCGCCGTCCAGCCTTCGGGAAACCAGGTCCCGAGCCAGCGCTGGGCGAAGGAGTTGACGGCAACGGCCGCTATGAGGAAAAAGATGCTGGCAACGAAGAAAGTCATCAGCGCGACGAGGAGCCCGCCCCACCCTCGCAGCAGCCAGCGAATCGAGCCCCTCTCGGCCACCTCGGACGCGGTCGTGCTCATCCCTTACCTCCCACCACTGGACCTCGATAGAAGAGGCGCCGTATTCCGAGCACGATTGACACGACGACGAGCTGGGTGAAGCCCATCACCATCGCCGCGCAGGACGCCAGGGAGTCGTCGTACTGTTCGAACGCGGCCTCGTACGCGGCGATCGAAATGACGCGCGTCGGGCCAGCAGGCGCTCCGAGGAGCACTGCCGAAGGAAAGACCGAGAATGCCTGCACGAACGCCAGGCAGAAGGCCATCGCCACGCCCGGCGAAAGCAGAGGCAAGTACACGTAGCGGAACTGCTGCCAGGGGTTCGCCCCGAGGGTAGCGGCCGCCCGCGCCAGCACCGGATCGATTCCAGTGATGTACGACAGAATCAGCAAAAATACGAAGGGGAATCCGGAGATGACGAGCGAGATGAGGACGCCCGTGTAGTTGTGCGTCAGGTGGACGGGCTCGTCGTAGAGATGCAGGAACTGGAGCGTCTGCGAGAGCCAGCCCTTCGGCCCGAAGAACGTCAGCATCCCGTCGGCGATGAGCACCGTCCCGAGGGTGATCGGGACCACGAGAACGGCCGTGACCACCTTCTGGTAGCGCGACTTGACCCGGAGCCGGTAAGCGAGGGGCAGCGCCAGGGCGATGTTGAGGACCGTCGCCGGCACCGCCAGGCGGAGGGTCGTCAAGATGGTCGGCCAAAGGTTGTCGCTCGTGAAGAACGTCTTGTAGTTCGAGAGCCAGCCGCCCTCGTGAGGCCGGAACGAGAGCAATAGGCCGTAAGCGAACGGATAGACGAAAAGCAGCAGCATGAACACGGTCGCCGGACCGAGCAGGCCGAACGCGGGGTCGAACCGCGCGCGCGGCGGCTGGAGCGAGATCGCGGATTCCGAGGTCGTCGTTGCAGAAGCCATGGATCCTCGACTCAGGCCTCGGCCGGATAGACCAGCACGCGATCGGGCGGAATGCTCAAGTAGAGCCGGTCGCCGGGGGCCACTGGCGCGCTCGTTCGAACGTGCAACCGGAGTCCCCCCGGGACCTGGACTTCGATGAGCGAATCCCGCCCGCAGTATTCGACGTTGGCGACGAGCGCCGGCACCGCGTTGACGGCGCTGGGCGACCCGATGACGACGTCGTCCGGTCGAATCGCCGCGCTGACGCGCCCGCCGTTGATGGCCTCGCGCACCGTGCCCGTCAAAGAGATGCCGTTTCGCCGGAGGGCCAACTGCCCGCCGATCTGCGTGGCCGGTTCTCCCGCTGCGCGCTCGAAATCGAGGACGTTCCGATATCCCATGAAGCGCGCGACGTGGAGGTTCGCGGGCTGCGCATAGACCTCCGCCGGAGGGGCTACTTGCTGGACGACGCCTTCGCGCAGCACCACGATCCGATCGGCCAGCGACAGGGCCTCGTCTTGGTCGTGGGTCACGTAGATCGTCGCGCGGCCGAGCTCGCGATGAATTCGCCGGATCTCCGCGCGTGTCTCGATCCGTAGCTTCGCGTCGAGGTTCGAAAGCGGCTCGTCCATGAGCACCAGCGGCGGCTCGACCACGATGGCGCGGGCGATCGCGACGCGCTGCTGCTGACCGCCCGACAGCTGGCCAGGGAGCTTGTCTCCCTGGCCTTGAAGCTGCACCAGAGAGAGCGCCCGCTCGACTCGGCTCGCTATCTCCGTTCGGGGAACCCCGCGCATGAGGAGGCCGAAGCCGACGTTCTTGCGCACGGTCATGTGCGGAAAGAGCGCGTAGTTTTGAAACACCATTCCGAAGCCGCGCTTTTCGGGCGGGATCGGGTCGATCCGCGTTTCGTCGAGCCAGATGCTACCGCCCGAAACCTGGAGCAGCCCTGCGATGCAATTGAGGGCCGTCGACTTGCCACACCCCGAGGGTCCGAGGAGGGCGATGAATTCGCCGCGCTTGACGACGAGCGAAAGCTCCTTGAGCGCGGCGAAATTCGAGCCCGAGGCGCCACCGAAGCGCCTCGTGACCCCGACCAGACGCAGTTCTTCGAAATCGCTGTTCATTGGCGCAAAAACCGCTGCTTCACGCGACGCCGCTCTCTCTTGGGATTCGGTGAAGACGACTCATCCAGGTGGAAAACCGACGCGAGGCGAGAGCACCTGTGCCCTCACTTCGTCTTCTGAGCACCCACTTCTTGGTCCCAGCGCTTGAAGGCTTCGACGAGCATCTTCGCCTCGAGCGGCTGGGCATGGGGAAAGTTCGCGATCCAGTCGTCGTATTCAGGCCGGCCGAAGTCGCGAATGACATCTTGGCTCGCCTGGGGAGCCATCGACAGCGGGACATTTTTCACCGCGGGGCCCGGGTAGAAATAGCCCTTGTCGTACGTCAGCGCTTGCTGCGCGGGCTCGAGCAAGAATTTCATCAGGTCGAGGAGGATGGGCAGCTTCTCCGGCGCGACGCCCTTCGGCACGATGAGGTACTGGGTGTCGTTGACCCAGGTCATGCCCTTGAACGCCTGGACTTTGTAAGCTTTCGGCACGATCCCGAGCGCTCGAGGGTTGATGTCCCAACCCGTCACGGTCATCGTCATGTCGCGAGACCCCTCGCCAAACTCCTTCATCGTGGCGCCGGTCCCGCTCGGGTAGTACTCGATGCAGGAGTTCAGCTCCTTCAGGAACGTCCACGTCTTGTCCCAGCCCTTGATGGGATCCTTGGGATCGGAGTCGCCCAGCAGATACGGGAGACCCATGAGGAACGTGCGCCCCGGCCCCGAGTTGGACGGGCGAGCGTAGATGAAGCGCTTCGGGTGGGCCTTGCACCACGCGAGCAGCTCGGCCGGCGTGTTGGGGGGCTTGGCGACTTTGTCGGGGTTGTATTCGACGAGCGGCCCCGCAGGCATGAAGACGACGGCGAGGGCCTGGCCCTTGGCGAGCGCCTGCATCGATTTCGCTTGCGTGCTGTAGTTGTCGAGCACGTTCGGAAAGATGTCGGCGTGGTCGGGGAGGATCGGCGTCCAGAGACCCTGCTCGATGCCGGTCGAGAGGATGTCCGTGCCGCCAGTGACGAGATCGATGTCGCTTCGGCCGGCGGCCTGCATCGCCTTCAGCTTCCCTGGAAGCTCCGGAGCCGGAGCCTTGGTGAAGTTGAACTTCTCGACGGCGTCCGGGTGCTTCGTCCGGTACGACTCGATCGCGTCCTGCAGGAGCGCGAGCGAGCCGGCCACGTCGACGACGCTGATCGTCACCGGCTTTTTCGGTTTGAGCGGGTCGGCCGCGGCGCTGGGGGCCTCACCAGCAGTCGGCGGCGTGCTCTTCGAACACCCCAGAAGAGTCAACATCGAATGGCTGATCGCGAGCAGAAGCAGCCATGACCGTGAAACGCGTCTAATGCGCTGGTCGTCCATACCTTGCATTCTCCTTGTTCGCGAGGAAGCCCGCGCCCTTGTTCGCGCCCCGGACATCGGTCCGGGTTCGGAGGGGAAGCGAGGCTTGGTGGGTACCGTCGATGTCGGTGCTATACCTTGTAAGCGCGTTTGGCGAGGTTGTATGCGAGGTCGCTCGCAAGTTCTCCCGCTTCGTCCTCGTCGAGCCGGTGGTCTGCCACCCACTTGGCGAGAAATGCGCAGTCCGTCCGCCGCGCCACGTCATGACGGGCCGGAATCGACAGGAATGCTCGGGTGTCGTCGTTGAAGCCTACGGTGTTGTAGAAGCCCGCTGTCTCGGTGACGCGCTCGCGGTAAAAACGAATTCCCTCCGGGCTATCGAAGAACCACCAAGCAGGCCCGAGCTTGAGCGCGGGATAGTGGCCCGCCAGAGGCGCGAGCTCTCGCGAGTACGTCGACTCATCGAGAGTAAAAAGGATGACGGAGAGGCGCGTGTCGTTCCCGAAGCGGTTCAACATCGGGCGAAGGGCGCGAACGTAGTCGGTTCGGGTGGGAATGTCAGCTCCCTTGTCACGCCCGAAATGACGGTACACGAGCGGATTGTGGTTCCGGAGAGAGCCAGGGTGGATTTGCATCACGAGGCCGTCTTCGATGCTCATCCGCGCCATCTCGGTCAGCATCTGGCCTCGGAAAAGCTCCGCCTCGGCGGGAGTTATCGTCCCGGAGAGGGCTTTCCGAAACAGGCCTTCGCACTCGGAGGGCGAGTGATTGAAGGTCGCTGCGGTCAAGTGGCCGTGATTGGTCGACGTGGCGCCGAACGACGCAAAGTACTGGCGCCGATTGGCGAGGGCCTTCAGATACCCCGACCAGGTGCCCGTGGCCTCGCCAGTGATCTCGCCGAGCCGGGCGACGTTCTTCGCGAAGTCGGGGAACTCCGGGTCGACGACGTCGTCCGGGCGGAACGCCGTGATGACGCGGCCCTTCCAGCCCGACTCGCGCAACGTCCGGTGGTGAGCGAGGGGGTCGAGCGGCGACTCCGTCGTCGCGAGCACCTCGATCTTGAACTGCTCGAAGAGCGCGCGCGGGCGGAACTCGGGGCGGGGAAGACAGTCCGCGATGCGATCGTAAATGCGATTGGCCGACTCGGGGGTCAGGCGCTCGTGGACGCCGAAGACTTCACTCAGCGTGTGAGTGAGCCACATGCGCGTCGGCGTCCCCCGGAAGAGATACCAATGCGCGGCGAAGAGCCTCCAGATCTTGCGCGAGTCTCGTTCTACGGGGCCGCCGTCGAGGCGGGGCACGCCGAGCGACTCGAGGGACACTCCTTGGCTGTGGAGCATCCGGTACACGTAGTGGTCCGGAATGATGAGGAGCGTCGACGGATCTGGGAACGGCTGGTTCAGCGCAAACCAGGAGGGATCCGTGTGCCCGTGCGGGCTGACGATGGGAAGCGAGCGGACCCGCTCGTAGAGACGACGCGCGATACCGCGCTCCGTGGGCTCGGCTGGAAAGAGCCGATTGGGATGGTTGATGGGACTGGCGTTCATGGCGTCGACCTCGTGGAGGTGCGCTTCCGGGGTGTGGCCGCGCGTCGTGCCGGCACCGGCTTGGCCGTGCTGGGCGGCTTCGGCCCGTCGGCCGGGGCGGGGCGGTTGGCCGATTCGCGCTCCTTGAGTAGCTCCCAGCCGCGATTGAAGTCGCGATCGACGCGCTCGAGATGCTGCCTCATCGCAATCCGCGCGGCGCGGGCGTCTCCTGCGTCCAACGCAGCCAAAATGACCTGGTGGTCCCGTACCGCGGCGGCGCGCAGCTGGGGAGTTTGAAAATGATGTTCCATTCGCTTCCAGACAGCTCCCCGCCCGCGGTCCCAGAGATCGTGAACGACTGAGACGAGCGCGCTATTGTGTGTGGCCATCGCGATTCGAAGATGGAAGTCGCGGTCCGCCTTGTCTGTATCTTGGTTCGACCGCTGGCGGCTCTCCATTTCTTCCCACGCCTCGTGAACCGCGGCGATGTCCTCGGGCCCGCCATGACGCGCCGCCTCGGCGGCGATTTCGCCCTCGATGAGCCAGCGCGCGCGAAGGAGCTCGAAGGGCCCTTGACCTTCGCTGGCCGGGTCGGCGGCGCCGAACGGCCCGAGTGGTCGCGACGCCGCGACGAAGACGCCGGCACCGACGCGCACTTCGACCTTGCCTTGGATTTCGAGCGCGATCAGCGCCTCGCGCACCGACGGACGGGACACGCCCAGTTGGGCCGCGAGCTCTCGCTCGGACGGCAGACGCTGTCCTTGCCGAAACTCACCCGACGAGATCAGCGCCGCCAATTGCGTGGCGATTTGTCGAAAGAGCCGATGATTTTCAATCGCTTGGATCGGCATTGGGAAAAGAGCGGCTCTGCGCGCTCCCGCGCGGGGGCACCTCGCCTGGGCGGCCACCCCCCAAAGGCGCCGAGGTTCTTTTGTTTCGCCGTCGCGTCGTTCTGTGTTGGACAACGCGCCAGGCTTCGTTGTAAACGCTACCGGTGCACGGTCAGGCTGTCAAGTGGCCTTACCAGTCCCATTTATCGAGAGGGAGGGTGTTACGCGCCGGACCTTCGGGTGAGGCGCGGGGACGACGTCGGCACGGAGACTTCGATGAAGACCGTCGTGCCCGAGGCGCGTCACACGGTCGACGTCGAGACGCCTTGGGTTCGTAAGGCATCGTCGAAAGGTCGTCCGGTTTCGGACCATTTGCGTGCCCGACTCCGGCGAGTGAGTTCGCGCGGCCGTCAACTAAACGAATAATAAAAGAAAAAGATGAAACTTTCTTACCCGTTTTCCACACGTTCGCGCCGAGTCGGCCCGGCGCGCGCCGAGTGCCTATCATGGGTCGCTCGCGGGGCGGTGCGAACGTCCGTACGCGAGAGAACCCGGCAAACCGCGAACGAACGCGATAGCGGGCCCGCCCGCACCCTTCCGTCCAGATAACCTCTTGACGATCGCTGCGAAAGCAGCTTTCGTGCGCAACGGCGCGCTCGGCTCGCAACACGGAACGCTACGAGGGCCACTCGGCAGAACTTGCCACGGCTCTCCATCTCCTCGCCGGCGCCCCATCGTGAAAATGGCGCGCTCTGAAATCACTCACCGTTGAAGGGAGCATGAAGCATGTTCAGGAGATCATGGAGTGCGTTCTTATTGATACCGTCGGTGTTCGCTGCTTCGGTTGCGCAGGCGCAGACCGCGCAGGGGCAGACGATGCCGGCCACCACCGACCAGAACCCCGCGGGGCAGTCCGATACGAAAGGCGAGCAGACGCCACAGAACACCAAGGAAGACGTGCCGTCCCCGTCGAACGAGTCGAAGGGCATCGCGGTTGCACCGCCGAAGCCGGAAGCCAAGCCGGTCGTCAACCCCTGGTTCGTCCGCACGCCGTACGAGCTTAAAGTCGGCGAGGGCGCCGCGCAGTGGAAGTTGGGCATCTACGGCTTCGCGGAGGCCGACGTCATGACGGACTCGACGCGTAGCTTCGCGGACGGCATGAACAGCAACGTCGTCGCGAACAACAACAGCCTGGCGGGAAACAACGCGCGCACGCAATTCACGATTCGGAACAGCCGCTTGGGCTTCAAGATGTCCTCTCCTGAGGTCGGGGGCATCCGTCCCTCCGGCGTTCTCGAGATGGACTTCTTCGGCTATGATCCCACTCCGCCGACTACCTCCGAAGCGGGGTTCTTCAACAATCCGACCTTCCGCGTTCGCCACGCCTACGTGAAGTTGGAGAGCGAGCCGGTCGACCTCTTGTTCGGGCAGATGTACCACCTGTTCGGCTGGCAGAATTATTTCTTCGTGACGTCGGCCGCCTTCTTGGGCCTGCCGAACGAGATCTTCGGACGAACGCAACAGGTCCGACTGAGCCACACGTTCAAGACGGATCCGGTCAACATCGACTTCGCAGTGGCCGCCTTCCGGCCCGTCCAGCGCGACTCGGCGGTCCCCGACGGAGAAGCCGGGCTCCGGCTCCTGATTAACAACTGGAAAGCGATCAATACCCCGGGTAACGGGGGAACAGCGGCATACCCAGCTGGTCTCGGCGTCTCCGGCCTAGTGCGCCGCTTCAAGGTTAACGCCCCGACGGCCAGCGCTGGGCCGACGACGCAATCGAATTCCGATACAGGGTGGGCCTTTGCCGTGGACGCGCTCATCCCGATCATTCCGGCCCAAGATTCGACAGATCGCGGCAACGCGCTGACGCTGAATGGAGAGTACACGCGCGGCAGCGGTTACGCCGATCAGTTCACTGGAATGAGCGCGGGCGCGTCCTTCGCAAACGTTGGCACCGCGACCGGCGTCATGCCGGCTATTGCGGCCAACAACAACTACGCGAACGTCGACAACGGATTGGTCGCCTACGACGCCGGGGGCAGTCTACACACGATCGACTGGCAGTCCTTTGTGGTGGGGTTGCAATACTATCTGCCGCCCTCCGGACGAATCATTCTTGCTGGAAACTTCACGCACTCAGATTCGAAGAACATCGCCGACTTCTTCCCGAATGCGCACGGGGTGTTCAAGGAGTCGAACTACGCGGACGGCACCCTCTTCTTCGACGTGACCCCTGCAACGCGCCTCGGTGTCTCGTACCAGTACTTGAAGCAAAACTTCGCCGACGGCACGAGCGCGCAGAACAATCGGTACGAGGCTCTAGCGCTGTACTTCTTTTGAGCTGAGCCCACCAGGGCGGCGTGTATGCCCACTCGTCGACGTGCTTTCACGTCGCGCGGGTGGGCATCGTCGTTTTTGTGGGGTTGGTCGTTGGTTCGTGGCACGCTCGGGTGGCGCAATGCCGTCGTCCGGACCCGGTGGAAACGTCGGGCACTTCTCGACGCTAGGGCGCCGAGCTCGGCGGAGTGAACTGCGTTCCATTCACCACGACGTTCGCCGTCGTCAGGTTTTGGTAGTGCCCCGAGCCGGCCGCGAGCGCTGGCGCTGCCGACGCCGTCACGTTGATGTTGCTTAGGTGAATGCCCGTGGCGGGCTTCGTTGCGTCCGATCCGGCGATGAAAAACGGCTGATTCGTCGTTCGGGCCACCGTTGCAGTGTCGACGTTGATGTTGTTGAACGTTGCAAAGGCGGTAGGGCCGATGACCGCGCCGGCGACGTAGTGCCCCGTCAGATAGATGAAGCTGTCGACCGTCCCCGCCGTGATGCGCCGGGCATAGATGTTCTCGATGAAGCCGCCGCGCGTGATGGCCGACTTGATGAAGAACCCATAGTGGAGGGCACCTCCGGCTCCGCCAAACGTCGAGTCTTCGACGTAGACGTTTCGAACGCCGGCCGACATTTCGCTGCCGATCGTCACCCCACCCCAACGGGAGAGCATCGTGGATTTTTGAATCACGATGTTTTCGCTCGGCTTGTAGTACGTCATCCCGTCGCGATCGCGTCCGGCCTTGATCGCCACCGCGTCGTCTCCGACTTGGATCGTCGCGTTCTGGATGAGCACGTCCGAGCAACCCTCGGGGTCGAAGCCGTCGGTGTTCACCACGCTGGTGTCACTGACGCTTCGGAAGTTGCGTGCGGTGATATTCGTGCTCAAGACTGGGTGAATCGTCCAGAAGGGCGAGTTCTGCGCCGTAAACCCGTCGAACAAGACGTTCGTGCATCGCAGGAATTCTATGAGGCCGGGCCGCAAGAAGTGCCCACTGCCGTAGATTCGCTGGGCGGGCGGTACTCCCGTCGCGTCCTGCTGACGCAGATTCGTTTGGTCCGCGCCTTGCCGTCCCAGCCACGCGTACCAATTGCTTTGGGAGGCGTTGCCGTCGATTGTCCCCGGGCCGGTGATGGCGACGTTCGTGGCGTCATGCGCCCAGATGAGCGGATGATAGTTCCGCGCCATGCTCCCCTCCCAGGAGACCTCTACGGGAGGAAGGTACTTCGTCGGGTCGGTCGAGAATTTGATGATCGCGCCCGTGGCGACGTAGAGGTTGATGTCGCTCTTGAGCTCGATAGGGCCAGTGAAGAACGTGCCGGCCGGCGTGACGACTCGGCCGCCGCCGCGGGTGACACAGTCTGCAATGGCGCTCGCAAAAGCCGTGGTGTTGTCCGTCGTTCCGTCGCCGACGCCGCCGTACTTCGTCACGTCGCAGTCGAGGCTCGGAAAGGTCGGAGGGACAATGCGCGCGAGAATGCTCGGGACGGCGGCCCACCCTGCGCCGGCATCACCGGACGGCTGGACGGAGCCAGCGTCCGGTCCGGGCGCCGATACATCCAGATCCGGCCCTGCGTCGCCGGTGGGTGCCGCGGCGCTACCGTCGGCGCCTAAGCCGACGCTCGCGTCAGGCTGAGGCGAGTCGTTGCCGGAGCTGCCGCTGCCGGGCGTGCCGCCGCTATTGCCGCTGCCGACGGAGCTCCCGCTGCCGACTGGGAGCCCGCTGCCGCCGCCGTTGCCGGTGGAGCTGCCGCTATTGCCCGAGCCGCCGCCGACATTCCCGGAAGTACCTCCATCGGGCGGAGGAGACGTACTTCCACACGCCGCGGCGCCGGCCGCAGCAAACAAGCCAAGACAGAAAGTGAGAGGTCTGGAGTTCATCGACTGCCCATTCTTCCCCCGCGGCGCACTGCCCTCGCCTCAATCTAACACTCCGATTCGGGGTCCGCGATGAGGTCTGCACCGTGCGACGGGATTGGAGATCTCCGGCCGGAGCCGAACGGAGTGTCCGCAAGCATCAAGCCCCGGGGATTGCAGAAGCGCCTCTCAGGGCCTAAGGGCTTTCGTTCGGCTCATACGGCGAGCTTGCGGACGGCGCCGTTTGGGCGCGCGTGCCTACGCGATCGTGGACGACGAGAACGTTGCGCCGCGCGAGATTCGTGACGCGCGCCGCAGTGGTGCCAAGAATCCGATTCGAGCCCATGGTACCCATGGCTCCCGAGGACGATGAGGTCGACGTCGAGCTCGTCGCCGATATCGAGGATGGCCCGCCACGGCTGCCCGACGCGGACAGTCGGGGAGGCCAACTTCACTTCGTGGGCATGTGCGACCAGCCGAAGGAGATCCCCTTCCGCCTGTCTCGAGAGGTGCTCGGGAAGCGGATCGGTCCGTGTGCCGGCAGCGCCTGCCGGAAATTCTGGCGGCACGAAGATCGCGCGAAAGGGGTGGAGGAGGGCGCCAAAATGGAGCGCAATGTCGGCGGCTGCCGCGAAGACGCCCGGGGCACGAGCCGAGCCGTCGAGCGCCACCAGCACGTGGTCGATCATGCCTGCGCCCCTGCGAACGGGGCCTCGGGCGCGTGTTCCCCTTCTTCGACGGTGTCCTTCTTCGCCAGCATCATGAAGATGACCGGCACGAGGAAGAGCGAAAGAACCGTCGACGACGTGAGGCCCCCGACGACCGCGAGAGCAAGTGGTCGATTCGATTCGGTCCCGCGCTCGAGGGCGAAGGCCGTCGGCGTGAGGCCGATGACGGTAGCCAGACTGGTCATCACGATGGGGACGAAGCGCGAACGGGCTGCCCCGATCACGGCCTCGAACTTGTCAGCGCCCTCCTGAAAGCGGCGATTCGCGTCGTCCACGAGGAGGATACCGTTCGACACAGCGATTCCTACCACCATGAGCATCCCCATGAGGGCCGTGATCGAGAAGCCCTGTCCGGCCGCCAACAACGCGAGGTCGATGCCGACGAGCGAAACGGGGATGGTGAACAGCATGACGAACGGCAGGCGCAACGATTTGAACTGAGCTGCCATGATCATGAAGACGACCATCACGGCGAGGCCTATCGCCAAGCCCAGGCCGGAGAACGTCGTGCGCATCAGCTGGATCTGGCCGACCCAATCGAAGCGGCTATCGCGCGTGCGCGGATCGCTCCGGAGCTTTTGCTCCAGCTCCTCCGCGGCGCTGCCGATGTCGCGCCCCTCCGTTTGCATCTCGATGTGCGACGCCCGCTCGAGCTGGTTTCGCTCGACCGCGATCGGGCCGACCGAGCGCCATATCTTTCCATAGCTGCCCAACGTCACCGGGGCCCCGTCACTTCCGACACGAACGGGGATCTGGGCGAGGGCGTTGGCGTCGATGACGCGTTTTGCGTCGTAGTACGTCACGACGTAGTACGACTGGCCATTGGCCCCATCGATCCAGACGCTCGGCGTGTCGATGTTGCCGAGAACCGCTTCGAGCGTCGTCTGCGCCGCGTCACGCAACGTGACGCCCACGAGCCCCGCCTTTTCCCGGTCGGTGTCCACGTGAATCTCAGGGTAGTTCATCTGAGCTGTCACCCAGACGTCGCGGACGCCAGGTACGGTTCGCGCGACCTCGGCCACGGCGCGCGATTGGCTTTCGAGCTCTTCCAGGTTGTCGTTCCGGACTTCGACCACGACGGGTGCGAAGTAACCGTTCGAGAAGACGCTTGCGACGAGCCCGCCAGGCCATTGTAGAAAATCGACCCCGGGGTAGTGCTTGTTCAGGATCTGGCGGGTCTTATCGGAGATCTCGCGTTGGGACGACTTACGGTGCTCCGGGTCGGCGAGCGCGATTCGAATGAAGCCCATGTGCGGTCCCCAGTTGGGGCTCGTCATCGCGCTCCGGGCATTTCCTGGGGAGCCGACGTTCGTCAGCACCGCGTCGACGTCACCCTTTGCGAGCTCGTCTTTGACGGTCTTTCCCATCTCCTGGATCTCGCGGGAGGCGTCTTCGAGCGAGGTGCCAGGGGCCAGGCGCACGTAGATGCGCTCCATCGACTCATCGATCTCGGGGAAGAAGGTGCTCGGCAGTCTCGATGCAATCCAGCCGCTCCCGACGACCAGCAGCGCCGAGGCTGTGAGCACCGCTTCACGTTGGGGGAGGACTCGGCGGAGGACGTGCGAGTAGCGCTCGGCGGCGCCGTCGATGAACGCTTCGACCGCTTTGCCGACACGACCGTGCTCCACGTGTCCCAGGAAATAACGGCACGCGACCGGCGTCACCATCACGCTCACGAAATAGGACGCGACCATAGAGACCGCGACGGTGAGCGCGAGCGGCGCGAACAAGCGCTGCGCGAGACCCGCCAGCAAGAGGACCGGCAACAGGACGGCAATCGTCGTCAGCATCGAAGCCAGCACCGGCAGGGCGACGGCGTTCGTTCCATGAAGCGCCGCCTCTCGGACGCTCATTCCCATGCGTTGATGGCGGTGGATGGACTCGAGCACGACCACGGCGTCGTCGACGAGACGTCCCATCGCGAGCGTGAGCCCGCCGAGGGTGAAGGCGTTGAGCGTGTCGCCATGCGCGTACAAGACGATCAGCGCGATGGCGAACGACAAGGGGATGGCCACGGCGACTAACAGCGTTCCGCGAACGCTCTGGAGAAAGACCAGAATGACGAGAGCAATGAGCACGAGCGCTCGCCACACCTCGGTTTTGAGACCATCGTACGACGTCCTGACGAACGTCGATTGATCGAAGATGGCTTTGACGTGCATCCCCGACGGCAGCTTCGACTGGATCGAATCCACCACTCGATTCACTTGTTCGACGATCTTCAGCGTGTTGCCACCCGGAACGCGGAGCACGTTCAGGTAGACGCCCTTCGTCCCGTTGACCGTCACGTCCTGCGTCGCAGGGGATCCACCGTCTTCTACGAGCGCGACGTCGCGGATGAGGACTTGGACTCCGTTCTGGAGCTTCACCTCGGCGTCGCCGATGGCCTTGACCTGCTTTGGAATTGCGTTCGTATAGACGTTTGCATCGAACTTCGGCGAGATGAACTCGCCGGACGGCAAGAGCGCGTTCGATTGCGCGACCGCCTTGGCGATGTCCTCGGCGAGGAGCCCGCGGGCTTGCGATTTCACGGGATCGACGACGATGTTGATCTGCCGCTGCCGCCCGCCGTTGAGCGCAGCGCTCGCGACGCCCGAGATCCCTTCGAGCTGCGGCTCGATGTTGTTGAAGGCGTAGTCGTAGAGCTGCGGTCCAGTGAAGCCTTCACCCCAGACGGCGACCTGCACGACCGGCGCGTTGGACGGGTCGTATTGCAGAACGAAAGGCGGCAAGACGCCCAAGGACTTGGGCACGGCCGCCATCGCGAACTGCACCTGCTGCTGGACGAGCGTCTGCGCTGCGTTCAGATCGGTCCCCCATTTCATCCAGACGAAGACGATGCTCAAGTTGTTGCGCGAGGTGCTCTCGACGTGGTCGACGCCCGGAGTCGCGCTGACATATTCTCGATCCGCCAGGTAATGGTCTTTTCCATGTCCTTCGGACCAAGGCCGGGCGCGAGCGTGCCCACGACGAGCACGGGAGGGGTCAGCTCGGGGAACGTGTCGACCGCCATCCGAGGCGTGACGACCCCCGCGAAAACGACCACACCGATGCAGAGCATCAAAATGGCGATGGGGTTGCGGAGCGAGAGCGAAGTCACGGCGTCTCTGCTCCTGTCGCAGCCGCAGCATGCGAGGCCGAGGGTGGCTCGAGCGTGGCGACGACGCGGTCGCCGTCGGAAAGAAGCGAGGCGCCCTCGGTGACGACGTGCGACCCGCCGGCGAGGGACGGATCGAAGTACACCGTGCCGGTGATCTCGCCCTTGACCGGGACCGTGACTTTCTTGACGCGGTCGCCTTCGACGACGAAGACGGTCGCCTTGTCGCCGCGCACGGCCGCCGCAAATCCAGGGATGACCGTCGCGGGTGAAGGATCCCCGACCTCGATCGTGAGGTCCGCGGTCGTGCCGACGGGGATCTCGCGGTTGGGGTCGGGAAAATCGATCTCGAAATGCACCGTACGGGTCGTGGGGCTGGCAGAGGGGGAGCGGCGCGCAATCGTTGCCGCGGCCGACTGCCCGGTCGACAGCATCGCAATACGCACGGGCGTTCCCGGGCCGACGAACGAGAAATCGCTCTCCGGTACGTCGGCAACGACGCGAACCGTGGAGCGATCGACTACGGAGACGATCGCCGTACCGGGGCGCACGAAGGCCCCGGGGTCGATCAGGCGACGCGAAACCTCGCCGTCGAAAGGTGCGCGCAAAATGCAGTCGCTGACGGCCAGTGACGTTCCCGCGAGCTTGGCTTGCGTCGCCATCAGCTCGGCGAGCTCGCTCGCGCTTCCGGCGAGCTTTTGCTCGGCTTCGTTCGCGGCCACGTAGCCGCCGTCGAGCAGTGAGTTGGTGCGCGCGGCCTCGTTGGCGAGCGCAGTTTGTTTGGACTCGATGGCGCGCGCCTGCATGGCGACGCCCCGCTGCGCGGCGCTCGCGTCGCGGCAGTCCAGCGTGGCGAGGACTTGCCGCCGTTTGACCTCCGCGCCCGGCCGCACGAGCACCGTGTCCACGTAGGCCGAGATGAGCTGCGGGCCGACTTCGGCCTGAACCCACGGCTCGATGGTCGCTACGTACCGTCGCGTGCCGCGAAACGTCCCCGCGCGCGCCTCGATGACGGTGACGGCCTTGGGCGCCGAGGAGAGCGCTACGTCGTTCACTTGCGACCGCGCGTGCCAGTAGAAGAGAGCGGCGATGACAGCCACCGCCAACGTTCCTCCGGCGATCACCAGGGTGACGCCCGACGAGCGTTGCGCGGAGGGCGACGGGGGGTGGTCCGGGCTTCTCGCCTGAGGGAGCTTCACCGGATCGTCAGTTCGATTCGAAGTCATAGTCCCTCCGCAACCGACCGCCCGAACGTTGCACGTGCTCGCGCAAGCTCGAACTGTCCAAGTGCGAGTTGTATTTCTGCGTCCGTGCGGACGGCCTCTGCATCGGCCAGCTCGACGGCCGAGCCCAGACCCGCGCGGAAGCGCGCATCGGCCTGGTCGTAGTTGGCGCGGGCAGCGACCACGGCGTTGTCCAACGCGACGAGGGCTGTGCGCGCGACCTGCACTTGTACGTAGGTCTTTCGAACGTCGGCGCTCTCTTGCTCGCGCGTCACGTCGATCTCGTCCCGGCGTACCTCCTCGGAAGCCTGCGCGGCGTCTCGCCGCGCGGCGATCGTTCCGTCGAAAATCGGCCAGGAGAGTAGTAGCCCAACGTCCCAGTTCGGGACCCTGGGGAGGAGACCGTCGCCCGCCGGCAAATCACCAGACGTCGGCGGAGCACCGCCGGCCCGACCCGACAGCGTCGCCGTCAGCGAGAGATCCGGCCGCAGCTCGGCACCGACCGCGCGGGTGTGCTCCTCCGACATCTTGAGCTGCGCGATGGCCTCCGCGAGGCCGGGGTCGCGCGCCTGGGCCAACGCGAGCGCCTCCGGAAGGGCAGGCATCTCGCTCGGCTGGGGCGCTCCTCCCGCCACGTCGACGGCGGGGTCGGGTGCCCCGATCGCGGCGGCAAGCGCACTTTGCGAGACGGCGAGCCCGCCGCTCGCTCGCACGCGCCCGACGTCGAACCGGGCGAGATTGGCCTCGGCCCGTGTGAGCTCGATGGGCGGACGGAGACCGGAGCTCACGCCCGCGCGCGCGAGATCACGGTGCACGCGCGCCCGCTCGTAAGCGTCATCCGAAGCTTTGACAATCGCCTTCGCCGCGAAGACGGCGAAAAAGGCTTCTTCGACGCCGAAGTCGATGTCGAGGCGGTCCGTGTCGGCGCGCCGCCTCTCGACCTCGACCTGGGCGTCAGCCACCGCGCGCTGGGCGCCGATCCGACCGAAGTCGAACACTTCTTGGAGCAATCCGACACCGACGAAGGTAGAAGCGTAAGGAGAGAACGAGCCGGTCGACGTAGCCTTGGTCCCGCCAATTCGGGGCACGTCGATGAACGACGGGGCCGCATAGGTTCCGGTCGTGTTGTTCGCCGTCATGCCGAAGACTTGCGCCGTGACGCCCAACGACGGCTGCCACTGGCTCGTAGGCACGGAGGCTTCGGCCATGCGCGCCGAAACGCGCGCGAGCGCAGCGCGAATCGCAGGCTGGTGCCCGTGCGCATAGGCGACCGCCTCCGACATCGTGAGCGTGCGCGTGGCCTGGGGGGCATCGATGGGTGGTAAGGGCGCTTGTTTCAGCGGCTCCGCATGGGCGTGCGTTGCAACGATGACGAGGACTGCGCTCGCGCCGAGACTCGCTGCGCGGAGGGGAACGCGACCAGAAGGAGTCATCAATGGCGCGGCGGCATACGCAGCTATCGTGCCATGCACCCGGGTTGCTGGAGGAGTGGCGGGCATGCTGAAACAGCCGGGAAGCAAGCCGTGTTCTTCGACGAAAGAAGTTCAATCGATAGGAATTCCTCCGGTAGCGGTGGGAAATTTGCCAACCTGTTTCCCTTCCAAGCGCTCGGCCGGCTTTGGACCGCCTGGTTAGAACCCGTTGGCGCGAAGCTTGCGATGCGCAATCCCGACCGATGACGGTTCGCGCTTCGCAGACTCCGAGGGCTCGTAGTTTCGCCCCACCCCCCGCGAAGCGTCCACTGCTCTTGGGCGCGTGGATGCTCGTCGCCATCGCCGCCGTCACCGGTCTGGCCTGGTGGGACGAGCAAAAGGAGGCCGCCGCTGCGCTGCACGATTTGGGGACCGAGCAGGCGATTGTCGCGGCAAGCCTTGGGAGCAGCCTCCGAGCACACCTTGCAGCGATCGCTCGGGATGCCGTTCTCATCGCCGAGCACGGCCCGGTCAGAGGCTCGGACAGCTACGTGCCCGCGGCTGTTCGGGCATCGTCCGAGCGGCCCCCTTTGGGCTCTCCTCCGCGCCTGTTGCTCTCATTCCCGCTCGGGGATGGACGCGTCGTCGACCTTGGCGTGACCGCCAGCGAGCTCTTGGAACATCCTCCCGCAGTCAATCATGCCGACGAGCTCATGGTTCTCTTCGTCCGGCCTGGCGACGAGAAGTTCCATTCTACGACGGGAGGCACGCTGTCGTGCCCCTCGCTGCGAGCTGCCCTCGATTGCGAGTCCACCGTGTTGCGGCTGAGCCGAAGCGAGGCCGCCGAAATCGGCCTGCTGGAGCGAACGGCGATGGCGGGACTCGCGCTAGTAGATGCGGGGCCGCTAGGGCGGTGGGGCGTCGTCGCGGTGGCCACCGCCGCGCGAGAGCGCGACCGCGAAGCGCGTGCCCAATGGCGACTGGTCCTCGGCGTCACCGTGGCTTCGGGGCTCGTTCTGGCGTTTGGCGGCGTCGCCTTGCGCAAGCAACGGAAGGAACTCGAGCTTGCCCGTGAGCTGGCCATCGCGGAGGTGCAGAGGCAGCGGGACGCGGAGCTCGTCCACGCCGCGCGAGTCGCCACGATGGGCACGTTTGCGATGGGCATGGCGCACGAGGTGTCGACGCCGCTCAGCGTGATCGTGGGTCGCGCGGAGCAGCTTCTGGCTCGGGTCAAGACCGACGAGCGCGCCACGCGCGGCGCAGAAGTGATCCTTCAGCAGGCCGATCGCATTCAACTCATCGTGCGTCGGTTTCTCGATTTGGCGCGCGGCGGAGTCCCTGCGATGGGACGGGCGGCGCCGGCGGATGTAGTGCGCTCGGCGGTAGCGTCGGTAGAACACCGGTTTGAAAAGGTCCGGGTCGGCCTCACGACCGACCTCTCGACGGAAACACCCACGATTCAGTGCGATCGCGCGCTTCTGGAGCACGCGCTCGTGAATCTCCTGCTCAATGCGTGCGAAGCCTGTGACCCAGGCGGACGCGTCGAGATCGCGGTGCGGTCCGACGCCGAGCGGGTCGCGTTCGTGGTGACGGACGACGGTGCTGGGATCACTCCCGAGAATGCCGCCCGGGCAACGGAGCCATTTTTCACCACCAAGGCGGCCGGAAGCGGCACGGGCCTCGGCCTCGCCATCGCCACCGAGATCACGAAGAGCCACAGGGGTGAGCTGACGATCGCTGCCAACGCGGAGAAGGGAACGCGCGCGTGCATCGAGATTCCAATCGCCGCGCAAGGAGGTCTGCATGCGTAGCTCGACCGGCTCGCTGAGAGTGCTCGTAGTCGACGATCGACCTGAGATGGCAGAGATGATCGCCGACGACCTTTGCGATCGCGGCTACGAGGGATGTGCCGTGTCGTCGAGCCGTGAGGCTCTTCGGATACTCAGGACGGAGCACGTCGACGCCCTCGTCACCGACCTACGGATGCCCGAGGTCGACGGCCTCGACCTCTTGCGCGCGTCCCGGGCACTCGACCCGTCCAGGCCGGTCATCATGATGACGGCTTACGGAACGCTCGAGACTGCGATGAAGGCTTCGGAGTCAGGCGTTTGCCAATACCTTACCAAGCCGTTTCGGCTAGACGTGCTCGCGCGCCTGCTCAAGCACGCCATCGAGCTGCGCTGAGAAAGGTCATGGCCGAAGCGCTGCGCGCCCGTGCCGTCTTTCGCGTCGCCCTCTATTACGGGTTCGCAGGCTTCGGAGGAGGTTACTCCGTTCTCGCGCAGCTTCGGCGCGATTCCTCGTCGAGCAGAGACGTCTCGTCTCGGCCGAGGACTTTCTCGTCCTCGCAGAATTGTCGAAGAGTCTGCCCGGAACACCGGCCACGAGCCTGCTGGCGCTCTTGGGCCAACGGCTCGGTGGGGTTCGTGGTGGATTGATTGCTGCCGGGGCCTTTCTACTTCCGAGCACTGTCCTGATGATTTGCTGCTGGCGCGGCTTACTCGCTCGTGCGCTCGTTCCCCGGCCTGGCCCTTTCATTCGACGGGATGAATGCAGCGATGGTGGGTGTCGTTGGCGCCGTCACCGTGGACCTTGCGCGAAGCGCGCTTCGGTCGAAAGCTGACGTCGGCCTGGCCATTCTGTGCGGCGCTCTCCTCGCCTCGCGCGTCGTGTCCGAGCCCGTCGCGGCCTTGACCGCGGTGGTCGTCGGGGCCGCCCGCGGCGCCCTGCGAAGCAAGGCCAAGGCTGCAAAGCGAGCGGTACGAGCGAGTGACCAGCCGCCATGGAGCGAACGGCTCCACGGGGTGGCCCTACCGCTCGCCGCACCGTTCCTGTGGACCGGCAGCTTCGCCGCAATCGTAGGGCTTGTCCGTGTCTTCGTGCCGATCGGGATGACGACGTTCGGCGGCGGTCTGGCCATGATCCCGGCCATCGAGCACCGGGTCGTCGTCGAACAGGGTTGGCTCGATCCCAAGGCCTTCGCCGACGCGATCGCCCTCGGACAGATCACGCCGGGTCCGGTGGCCGTTTGCGCCACCTTCATCGGCTACCGCGTTGCTGGTCTTGCCGGCGCCCTCGCAGCGACGGTCGCGATGTTCCTCCCGGCGACGGCGATTGCTCTCGCCGCGGGCCACTCGGTCGAGCGTTTCCGAGGCAGCGTCGTCGTCGAGAGCGCTCTGCGCATGCTGGCACCGGTGGTCATCGGCATGCTCGGTGCCGCGACGTTCAGCGTCGGGCGGGCGGGCTTGGCGTTGCCCATCGATGCGGTCATCGCGGTCGTAGCCTTCGTCATTTTAGTCTGGCGTCCGATTGGCCCGCTTTGGGTCCTGGTTGGCGCAGCCATCGTGAGATTGTCGGGACATTGGATTTCTTCCGCGTGAATTGCGCGGGCGGAGTGGGCCCATTTCCCATGTCGATGGGAAATTTTCCTTGCCGCGCGGCGCGACGGAGAAAGAACCGCGTGGATACGTGTCGTGGACACCTGGCACGTACATTGAACTGCGGACACGCCGGCACTCGTGCTTGCAGGAGGCGGTGATGGCGCTGCTCAAGGCGAATCGACCGGGGCGCATCTTGGCCGCGACGGGCGTCGTAGCCGCTGGCGCCGCACTCTGCGGCCGTGCGTCCGCGGAGCCTTTGGCCCTGCTTACGCCCGTTGCCGGCGTCCTGATCGCCCGCCCTATCGGAGTCTCGCTGCCGGGCGGGTACGTGGGAGCCGCGCCGATGGGGGGGCCGCTCCTCGGCATCGAAGGATTGTGGGCAGCCACCTTGCCCGTCAGCAACGATGCCTCACAGAGCTCTGCGGCTTTCGGCGTGCGCGCCGGCTGGGCGTTCCCAAACGGGCTCAACGTACACGCGCGTTACGATGACCTCGGCGTCGAGCCGGCGGGGTCGCGCTCCCCGCTGCAGCTCGCGACGCTTGGCTTACGTTATTCGCTGCCATTCGTCGTGCCATTGCCATTTGCCGAGGTGGACGCCGGTCCCGCGTTCGCACGCGACGACGTCTGGTTCGGTGCGGGCGCTGGTCTCGGTGCTTCGCTACCTCTCGGGAGCTACGTACTCATCGACGTGGTGGGCCGCGATTGGTTCGTACCCGTCGCCGACAAGCTTCGTCAGACGCTCACGATCGGGGTCGGGCTCACAATCATCTTTCCATCGCCCAGCGTGGCGATGGTCGCGGGAGCAAGACGATGACCGCTTTCTCTAGATTCGCAAGGTTGGTGACGACGTGTTTGGCGTCGCTCGCCGGCGCGGGCTGCTCCTACGCAACGGTTGGCTCCGGCCAGGTGGGTGTTGTGTGGACCCCGAGTGGCCCCCGCGCGGATATCCTGCCCGAGGGCAACTGGAACATCGGCTTCTTCGACCGGGCCACCGTGTACGAAACGCGATCACAAGGACGCGACGAACGACTCGAGGTTCTCGCGTCGAACGGTCTTCGCATCATCCTCGACGCGTCCGTCCGCTACCACATCGTTCCACGAGAGGCCGTGAAGCTCGACCGCGAGCTAGGCGTTCACTACTACGAGGTGCTCCTCGGACCGACGCTACGGTCCCAAGCACGGCGCGTGGTCGGGCGCTACCAGCCTGAAGAGGTGTACTCGTCGCAGCGCGAGCTCATCGAGCGGCAGATCCGCGAAGGCGTCGAGAAGGCCATCGCTGATCGTCACATCGTTCTCGAGGCGATCCTCATCCGCAACGTCACGCTTCCGGAGACGATTCAGCTCGCGATCAACGACAAGCTGCAGGCTGAACAGCAGGCGCTCAAGATGAAGTTCGTGCTCGTGCAGGCCGAAGGCGAGGCGCAGAAGCGGCTCATCGAGCAGAAGGCGGAGGCGGATCGAGCGCGCATCGCCGTGCAGTCCCAGTCGGAGACGGAGAAGGTGCAGGCGGAGAGTCGCGCGGAAGCGAAGCGCATCGACGCGCAGGCGACCGCCGAATACGAGCGCCTCGTCCAGCTGCATCTCACCGAGCCGATGCTGCGGTGGCAGGAGATCGAGGCAATGCGCACGCTTGGCGCCTCTCCGAGCTCGAAGATCATCTTCCTCGGTGGAGGGCGCTCGACGGGGACGATGCTCGAGCTGAAATAGGAGGCTTCACCATGTGGCGCCTGAACGCACGGCTCGCGACGGTCCTCTCGATGTCGGCGTTGGCGAGCGCATGCACCGGCCAGCTCGGGCTAGCGAACGCTCCCCGGCTCGGGCGGACCCGCGCGGCCGATTCGTGGGCGCGCGACGCCCTCATCGCCAACCGCGTAGGGTCGTGTGGCGCCCTTACGGATCCCCGCGCGCCTGGCAGCAAGGCGACCCTTTGCCTGTCGAGCGGCCGGACGCGTGTACCAGCCGCGCGGCCGGCGCCGTCGAAAGACTCGGACCCAATCGTCATGCAGTGGGTCGAGCACTTCTATTCGCATTGGCCTTGCGAATCGTTGCGGCACTCGCCTCCACGCGAGACGCCGGTGGCCCGCTCGTCCGCGTCGCAGTGCGGTGTCTACGAAGGGCTGAGCCCGTGATCAGAGAACCGGCTGCTCATGCACCAAGACGTTCGTCAAGACCGCCATCGGGCGACGAGCAAATTGTGATTTCACCGAAGCTCGGATGCCCTGGCGGTCGCTCCCCCGGCTGCGCAGGCTGGTCTTTGCGGGTCATTTTGGCTTCTCCTCTTCGTCGTGCAGCCAGCGTCCCAGCGTCTTGATGTCGACGCCCAATTTGTCGGCCGTGTGGAGCTTTCGCCCGCCGAGCTGGTCGAACGCCCAGGCGACGTAGCGCCGCTGCATTTCTCGCAAGGGGAGGACGTCCCCGCTGAACGCCTGCAGGCTCCCGCGCTTCGCTGCCAACGTGGGGGGTAGCTCGGCGAGCGTGACCTCCGGCGAGCGTCCGAGGAGAACGACGCGCTCGATGACGTGCTCGAGCTCTCGAACATTTCCGGGCCAACTATGCTCAAGCAAGCGGCGCATTGCTTCGGGTCCGAAGCCCTCGACGGGTGATCGGGCGTGCCGCGCCCTGGAGTCGGCCGAAAAGTGCTCGATCAGCGCGGGAAGGTCCTCTCGCCGGTGGCGGAGGGGTGGAATGTCCACCGTGACGACCTCCAAGCGGTACAGGAGGTCTTCACGGAAAGCGCCTGACGTTACGCGCTGGCGCAGGTCACGATGCGTCGCGGCGATGACGCGGACGTCGATAGCCGTCTCCTTGTTCGAGCCGACGGCGCGAACGACACCCCGCTCGAGTACGTCGAGGAGCTTCGCCTGCAAGGCCGGCGTCATTTCGCCGATTTCGTCGAGGAACAGTGACCCGCCATGGGCCTCTTCGAAGAGACCCATGCGTCGGGCCGTCGCGCCGGTGAAGGCCCCCTTGGCGTGCCCGAAGAGCTCGCTCTCCAGGAGGTTCTCCGGAATCGCCGCGCAGTTCACGGTCACGAAAGGACCGCCTGCTCGGCAACCTTCGGCATGGATCGCGCGTGCGACCAAGCCCTTTCCAGTGCCTGTCTCACCCAGAATGAGCACGGGAACGCTCGCGTCGGCGATGCGGACGACGAGGTCGTACACATCGCGCATCGCGAGGCTACTGCCCACCAGATTTTCGATCGCAAAACGGCCCCTCAGCGTCCTCTTGAGGGTGGCGGCCTCGCGCCGCAAGCGGGTCTCCTCGATGGCCCGGCCGAGAAACAGCGCGAGCTCGTCGAGCTTGAATGGCTTGGTCACGTAGTGATACGCACCGCGTCGAATCGAGTCGACTGCCGTGTCGATGGTACTGAATGCGGTCATGACGATGACCGGGCAGCCTGGCGCGACCCGGCGGGCAACGGTCAGTAGCTCGAGGCCATCGAGAGCGGGCATCCGTAGGTCGGTCACGAGGGCGTCGAAGCGCTCGCGGCCGAGGCGTTCGGCAGCTTCGGGGCCCGATCCGACTGGCACGGCATCGAAACCGCGTTCAGAGAGTCCTTCGCTGAGCATCTCGGCCATCGAGACCTCGTCATCGACGACCAGGACCCGCGCTGCCGTTTTTGTCGAAGCTTTTTGGGTCCGGTCAGCCATCGCTCGGCGGAGGCCCTGCGTTGGCCCTACGCGTCGGAATCGGAGCCATGACGGTAGCGTACGTATAGCAGAGAGTAGCGGAACGCGATCCGCCCCTCAGGGGCGCGGCCGCGCGGCGAAAAGGGCGCGGCGGCAAAGCCAGCGAGCCAGTGCCCGCCGGGCCCTCGTCACGTGACGTGGCCACGAATCACGTGTCCTTCGCACGGGCCCCCCGGCGAGATCGAGGGAAGGCAAAGCGCGGCACAATCGCCCGGCCTCTACAATTGAGCCGTTTCGTCGGCGCAGCGTGTCTTTGGGTAGTCTGGAACCCCGTCCAATGTGATTCATGACGCGACGCATGAGGCGTCAGCCGGGATGATCTTGAATCGCGTGGCAGAAATCGGAGAAGCCGTGATTAAAAAATACACTGTCTGCAGCACGGTCGTCATCCTCGTCTGCTTGGGGGCGGGATGCGGCTCCAACAGCGCGCCCGGTGGCGATTCGGGCTCTGGCGCCAGCGGTCAGGCGAGCGGCAGTGGGGCCGCCGCCGGAAGCGGTACTGCCGCGAGCGGAGCCGCCGGAAGCGGTACTGCCGCGAGCGGAGTCGCCGGAAGCGGTACTGCCGCGAGCGGAGCCGCCGGAAGTGGGACTGCCGCGAGCGGGGCCTCAGGAGGCGATGCAGGGTTAGGCGACGACGCTACCTTGCTGGTCGATGCGCCGGGACCCGAGGTGGGATCTCCACAGCCTGACGGAGGTACAACGCGCTCGGACGGCGGTTTTGCAACGGGCCCACTCCCGTGGCCGTTAGCCAACCAGATTGTCAGCGAGATCGTCCAGCCGACGTTTCCGGTCGCAAACTTCATGGTGACCGATTACGGGGCCAAATGCGACGGTTTGACCGACAGTACGCTCGCCTTTCAGCAGGCCATCGGAGCCTGCTCAAGGGCCGGCGGAGGTCATGTCATAGTGCCTGCCGGCACTTGTGTGGTCGGCGCCATCACACTTTTGAGCAACGTGGATCTGCACCTGTCGTCCCCCCAGTCAATTCTCCAATTCAGCGCCGACCCAACCAAATATCCTCTGGTCCTCACCCGCTTTCGCGGAACTGAGTTGATGAATCATTCGCCGATGATTTACGCCTACGCCCAGAAAAACATTGGCCTCACGGGCAGTGGTACGCTCGACTTGTCCAAGACGGCTGCGTGGCAGGTCGACTCGGGAAACGGCGTCGCGCTCGTCACGGGCTGGGGCCAAAATGGTACGCCGGTGTCACAGCGTGTCCTGCCCGCTGGCTCCACTCTCCGAGTCCCCTCCGTGGAGCCTTACGCGAGCCAGAACGTTTTGATCCAGGGAGTCACCATCAACAATGGCCAGTTCTGGAACATCCATCCGACGCTGTGCCAAAATGTGACCGTGGATGGTGTGACGATATTCGCCACAGCCCAGGAAACGGACGGATGTAATCCGGAGTCGAGCGATCACGTCTTGATCGAAAATGTCACTTTCCGAACCGGTGACGACAGCGTTGCAGTCAAATCCGGGCGCGACAACGACGGCCGTCGAATTCATACGCCGTCGACGAACATCGTCGTCCAACACGTGCACTTCGACGACAACTACGGTATCTTGGCCTTGGGGAGCGAGGAGTCGGGCGGGATTGCGCACGTCTTCGGTTATGACATGACTGCCGTCGACAACTCGAACCGGGGCGTTGGACTGCATTTTCAATACGCGCTGTTCATGAAAGCGAACTGGGATCGGGGCGGCATCGTCGATGACATTCATCTAGATACCGTAAAAATGTTCAATATAAGCGGCCCGGTCGTATTTGGAGACATGACATACAACAACATTACGACCGGCCAATTCCCGCCGCAGTTCGGCAACATTTCGCTGAGCCACCTGGTCATCAACGGAGCGCAACAGTTGCTTGATGTCTTCGCCACCCCCACCCACCCTTTCGGCGCCATCACCATCGATAATTCAACTTTCACCAATGTGATGAACACCACGAACACTCTTATTGACGTTCAGCCATCCCCCGTGTTGACCAACGTCACGGTGAACGGACAGCCCGCCCATTGATTGTTCGGTCGAATACGGCAAACGGTCGGGGGGTAACGGCATCGGCGGTGGATCTCCTCGACCCCGCGCGAGCCATGCCCCCCCGCCGACCCTCTACACGTCGTTGCTGGAGGCCTTACGAGAGAGCCGCGAAGGGCGAGAATCTCGCGGCGGTATGCCGCGAGTTCGGGCCTTAGTCGAAGCAAAGTGTCAGCGATGTCCTGTCCTGTCTAGGACCCGGACAAGCCCGAAGAGCCGGGGGAGGTTCGAGCCGGCCGCTCTAGCGGCACTTTAGACCGGGCCGTTCTAAAGTGTCTACAGGGCTCCCGGTCGGTCAGGACAAGCCTGATGAGGCGAGGGGCAAGCTCGATGAGGCGAGGGGCAAGCCCCATTGCCCCGAGGGCAAGCCCGATGAGGCGAGGGGCAAGCCCGGTGAGGCGAGGGGCAAGCCCGATGAGGCGAGGGGCAAGCCCCATTGCCCCGAGGGCAAGCCCGATGAGGCGAGGGGCAAGCCCTATTGCCCCGAGGGCAAGCCCGATGAGGCGAGGGGCAAGCCCTATTGCCCCGAGGGCAAGCCCGATGAGGCGAGGGGCAAGCCCTATTGCCCCGAGGGCAAGCCCGATGAGGCGAGGGGCAAGCCCTATTGCCCCGAGGGCAAGCCCGATGAGGCGAGGGGCAAGCCCTATTGCCCCGAGGGCAAGCCCGATGAGGCGAGGGGCAAGCGCCTCGGCCCATTGGTCGGCCACGACCCCTCCACCGGCCGTTTCTTTTCCCTTGCGCCTCGTGCCATTCGGGCGCCGGCCCAGCGGGCGGGACGAGCGCAAACCCAGCGCCGTCCGCCGAAGGCCGGAGCGCAGGCGGGATTGGCGTCGTCACGGACCGTCCCCACGGCGGCACGCGCGCACCGCGTGGCCGCGGACGACCGGAGCCACGCTTGGGTGTGCGACCCGGATCGAGGCCGGCTCTTGCTCTTCAAGGACATGTATCCGCCGAGCGGTTCTTGAGGCAGAACGTGCGAATCGATTCGGAAATTGAAAACCAACGTGGATTGGAGAAAAGCCGATGAACCACCGTACCGCGATGTTTTTGCTCGTTGTCGCTGCGTCGCTGGCCTCCGGCTGCGCGAGCACCACGCCTGCACCGGCGACGCCGCCCACGACGCCGGTGGCCGCCAACGCCCCCCCGCCCACCGCGTCGCTGCCGTCGACGCCGCCGCCCGCTCCGTCCGCCGGCGCCGGCAACACGATGCCTCCGTCGAACCCGGCGCCCAAACCTCCCGTCGATGCCGCGCGTGTCGGCGCTCTGACCGGCGGAAAGGCGGAGACGACGGACAACGTGGTCAAAGTGTCCTTCCCCCGGGAGGACGTCCGCGTGGACGTGGACGGGTGGAACAAGGTGCCGCCGTTCATGGGGCTCACGTCCTGGGCGGCCTTCGTCCCTGCCGAAAAGGCGGGCGTCGAGGCGATGGTCATGGGCGATCTGGTCCTCTTCGAGGACGAGGTGGGCTCGGCCATGAGCGCGGCCCTCGACAACGGGCTCGAGGTGACGGCGCTTCACAATCACTTCTTCTTCGACAAGCCCCACGTGCTCTTCATGCACATCGGCGGTGAGGGCACGGTGGACCAGCTCGGAAAGGGCGTGAAATCCGCGCTCGACGCGGCGCGCGCCGTGCGCGCGAAGTCGCCGAAGCCGGCCACCGAGTTCGGTCCTCCGCCCTCGATGCCGAGCAAGATCGACGCGGCCAAGCTGGACGCGATCTTCGGAGCGAAGGGCGCGACGAAGGACGGCATGTACAAGGGGACCTTCGGTCGAAAGACGCAAGCGGAGTGTGGCTGCACGATTGGCAAGGCGATGGGCGTCAACACCTGGGCGGCCTTCGCCGGGACCGACGACAACGCCGTGGTCGACGGTGATTTCGCGGTGGCCGAGAGCGAGCTTCAGCCCGTCCTGAAGACGCTCCGCGCCGGTGGCATCCACATCGTGGCGATCCACTCGCACATGACGAGCGAGTCGCCGCGCCTCTTGTTCTTGCACTACTGGGGCCGCGGCCGCGCCAGCGAGCTCGGGACCTCCGTGAAGCGCGCCCTCGACCTGACGGCCTGGGACGGGCGCACGCCGTCCACCTGATGGACGACCTTGCGAGGGACCGGCGTTGACCGAGGCTGACGGGGTGGGGGCGGCGGCTTCGAAGGTCGCCGCCGCGGTGGTTCCCTCCTCGCTCCGCGCGCTGGCCACGTACTTCTTGCGCCTGGGCGCCCTCGGCTTCGGCGGTCCGATCGCGCTCGCGGGTTACATGCAGCGCGATCTGGTCGAGGAGCGGCGCTGGATTTCGAAGCAAGACTATGTCGAGGGGCTCGCCCTCGCGCAGCTCTCGCCCGGGCCCCTCGCCGCGCAGCTCGCCATGTACTTGGGCTGGGTGCGCGGTGGTGCCTGGGGAGCGGCGCTCGTCGGCGCGGCCTTCGTGCTGCCGTCGTTTCTCATGGTCGTCGTGCTTGCCGGCCTCTACCTCCGCTTCGGCGGGCTGCCGTGGATGCAGGGCATTTTCTACGGCGTCGGCGCAGCCGTGATGGCCATCATCGCGCGAAGCACCATCAAGCTCGCGCGTTTGACGCTCGCGCGCGACTACCTTCTGTGGGCCGTCTTCACCGTCACGGGAATAGTGACGGCCGTCACCGAGTCGGAAATCATTTGGCTCTTCGTCGCGTCCGGCGCGCTGACGATGTTCGTAAGGGCGCCTCCACGATGGGGGCGGGGCACTCTGGCCGGCGTCGTTCCTCCGTTTTTTCTGACCGGAATCCATGGCGTCGCGCTGCCCG
This sequence comes from uncultured delta proteobacterium, assembly GCA_963787925.1. Classification (GTDB taxonomy): domain Bacteria; phylum Myxococcota_A; class Polyangia; order Polyangiales; family Polyangiaceae; genus Palsa-1150. The sequence goes on along the minus strand of CAWBEN010000003.1, from coordinate 3,741,835 downwards.
GGACGGTGGGCCAGCTCGCGTGGTTTTTCACCAAGGCGGGCGCGTCCGTCTTTGGTAGCGGCCTGGCGATCGTGCCGTTCTTGTACCAAGGGGTCGTTCACGACTTTCGATGGCTGGATGATCGGCAGTTTCGCGATGCGGTGGCCGTCGCCATGATCACTCCCGGTCCCGTGGTCATAACCTCGGGCTTCGTCGGCTATCTGGTGGCGGGCGCGTGCGGCGCCGTCGTCGCAGCGGCGGGAACCTTCGTCCCGCCTTATCTCGTAGTGATCCTCGCCGCGCGCTACGTCCGCAAGGCCGCGGCGAACCCGAGCCTCAAGGCGTTCATCGGTGGCGTCACCGCCGCGGCCACCGGGGCCATCGCGGGAGCGGCCTTCATCCTCGGTCGAAGGGCGCTCGTCGATCTCGTGACGGTGGCCATCGCTCTCGCAACCCTCGCCGTCCTCTTCAAGAGCAAGAAGGTGCCCGAGCCGGTCCTCATCGCGCTGGCAGGGATCGTTGGCCTGGCGGTGAGTCGCTCTTGATCCCTAGCGGTCTCCTGTGCGTCTCGTGGCATGACGATCGGGCCGACTCGCGCGTGCGATCGCATTAACGAACATGATGAAAATGGCCCGCAAGCTCGCTGCCGCGATGGGCATCGCATCGGTCGTCGTGCCCCTGGGTTGCTCGTCCAGCACGACGACATGGCCAAGCACGCCGACCGCGGGCGATGGGGGTGGCTCGGGCGGCTCGGAGGACGGCTCGGTGGCCAGCTCGGGCAGCGCGAGCTCGGGAAGCGCCACCAGCGGGAGCGCGAGCTCCGGAAGCGCGAGCAGCGGCGCAGGTACGTCGTCTGGGAGCAGCAGCTCGGGGGCCGGCTCGTCGGGGGCCAGCAGCTCGGGGGCTGGCTCGTCGGGGGCCAGTAGCTCGGGGGCCGGCTCGTCGGGGGCCAGTAGCTCGGGGGCCGGCTCGTCGGGGGCCAGCAGCTCCGGCGCCGCCTCCTCGGGCGGTGCGGCGGGCGACGGCGGCGCGAATCCAATGTGCGCGACGACCCTGAAAGACACTTCGCCCTGCGCCGCGGGGACTCCGACGTGCGACAAGGGCTGCGGCCCGGCCAACATCGGAACCAAGCCTTGCGCTTGCAACGCAGGCACGACCATGTGCGGCACGTGCACGTACCCGAATCCGCTGCCGGCCTGCTACGCGAAGCCCGCCGCTCCCGTCGCCGCCTGCGCCACGGGCGTCGCCGACAAGTTGGCGTGTACGACGGCGTGCGGCCCCCCGTGCTCCACCATGATGACCGGCAAACCGGTCGACTGCGTTTGCTCGCCGGCCCTCAAGTGGGCCTGCGCGACGCAGTGGTGGATGTGAGACGACCGAGAGGCCGGAGGTGACGCCGGCGCGCTCGCGGCTGGGCTAACGGTCGGGGGCGACGTATCGTGCTCGGCACTGGCGATGGAGCGCATCGACGAGCCGCTGCGCGGCGTCCGGGTGGGACTGCTCGAAGCCCGAATGGAGAGCGAGCTCGCGTCCCTCGTCCGCCGCCACGGGGGCGTGCCCGTGTCCGCGCCCGCGCTCCGCGAGATTGAACGCGATTGCACCGGGGACGTGATCCGCGTCTGCGAGGCCGTCGCGCGAGGGGGCGCCGTCGTCGTCTTGACGACGGGTGTCGGTCTCGCGCGGTGGCTGCGGATGGCCGACGGGATTGGGCGCGGCCGGCAGCTGCGCGATGACTTGCCGCGCTCGACCATCGTGTGCCGGGGCCCCAAGCCCATCGCGGTGCTCAAGCGAGAAGGACTGCCGGTGCACGTTCGAGCCGAGACGCCGCACACGACCGCGGAGCTGTTGCTCGCGCTCGAGTCGATCGACGTGGCGGGCCGCGACGCCGTGTTCGTGCACGACGGGGGCGCGCTGCACGAAGTCGTGGCCGCGCTTGCCCGCCGCGGCGCGCGCGTCGTCGAGATCCAGCCCTACGAGTGGGCGCTGCCGGAGGACATGGGGCCGCTCCGCGCGATGGTCGGGTCGCTGGTGGCCGGAGAGATCGACGCGCTCGCGCTCACGACTCAGGTGCAAGCGCGGCACCTGTTCGAAGTCGCCGAGGCCATGGGCGTCCGCGACGCGCTGTCGAACGCGCTGCGCAAGACCGTGATCGCCGCGGTCGGGCCCACTTGCGCTCGCGTCCTCTCGGAGCTCGGCGTGCCGCCGCAGGTCGTGCCGGATCCACCGAAGATGGGGGCGATGATCCTGGCGCTCGCGGCGTGGTTCGGTGAGCGCGCGCCGCGCTGACGCGGAGCCCCGGCGGGCGCTCCCGCTCCCTCTCGGGCTCGCGCTCACTCGAAGCTGGGAGGTCGCTTGAAGTGATCGACGCGGCGAAAGCCGAGCGCGAGCGCCGCCGCTACGAGGTCGGGGTGCAGGCTCCCGGTCGCAAGGAGGCTCTTCACGTAATCACCTCCGCGGCGCTTGTCCTTCATCGCGCCGAAGGCCGCGGCGACGGCGATCTTTGCCGCGAGGGGTGCCGCGGGAGGAGGCGGGTCCAGCGAGGACGTCTTGCCTTTGGCCGCGTCCAAATTCCCCCCGGCGGCCGTGGCGTAAGCGCTCAGCCAGGTGGTGAGGGGGCCGAGCACCAGCGGATACCGCGACAGGAGCGAGGCGACCTCGCCCGGCCGGTTCCGCGCGACGAGCACGAAGGCGCGCTCGCAGAGAACGCGCGCGGTCACCGTCGCGCCCTCGAGGGCGACGAGCGAGAGCGCGTCGGCGTCGTCGAGCCTCCCCTCGTACCGCGCGAGCCGTGCGAGACGGAGAGCTCTCAGCGGTTGCGACTCCGCCTTCTTCCCCCAGCCAGCCGCTATCTTGTCGGCCGCCGGGAAGTCAGCCAGGTCCAGCGTCAGATCGATTGCGATGAGGTCGGCCCACGGGGCGTCATCGGCGCCGAGGGTGACCCGCTTCGCGGCGTCCAGGCGGGCGCGGCCCGAGAGCACCTCGGGAGCGAGGGCCAGCGCCTCGAGGAAGGGCACGCTCCGCCGCTCGCGCGACAGCGGATCGAGCGCCCGGCCGACGCCATCGGCGTCCACGTGCTCGTACGCCGCGGCGGCCCGCACGATGGCTACGTCGGGCGAAGCCGCGTCGAGATCTTCGGTGGCCTTCACGGCCTCGTCGAGACGGCCGGCCGTCAGGGCGACTCGCGCCGCCAGCGCGCGCGCTGGCTGGTAAACGCCCGAGAGCTGCAGCGCCGCGAAGGCCGCCTTGCGCGCGAGCCCTTCGTCACCCATCGCGAGAGCGATGGTCCCGAGCCAGACCGCCGCGCCGGGTGAGTCGGCGACCGCGAGCCCACGCTGGGCCTCCGAGCGCGCGTCGTCCTGCGCGTGCCGGTCGATGGCGCGGAGCGCGGCGATCGCCCGCGGGACGAACGCGAGGCCGGCCGGCAGCTCTCCTTCGCGCTTCGCCAGCTCGTCGACTTCGGACGGGACAGGGGCCTCCTCGCGGTGCGGATCACGGCCCCACGCGAGGGCGACCAGCGCGATCGGCTCGACTCGGTCTGGCTTCGCCGCGCGGAGCTTTGCCGCCAAGCGAAGCGCCGCCTGGGCATCGCCGTCGACGGCCGTCACGCGGGCGAGCGCGATTTGCGCGGCCAGCAGCTTCGGGTCGAGCTCGGCTGCCGCAGCGTAGCGCTCGCGCGCTCTCGCGTCTCCGGCCCGCTCGAGCGTCGCCCCCGTCACCATCTGGTACCACGCGTCGCTCGCCGCGGGCCCGTCCCATCGCGGCAGCACCGCGGCCGCGCCGGCCGTGTCGCCCTGGAAGAGAAAGGACGCGACGCGGGCGAAGGCGTAGTTGCCGTCCGGCACGCCGAGCTCTCTCGCCCGAGCCATCGCGTCTTCGAACGCCACGTCCGCGCCGTTCGTGACGAGACCGACCATCGCTCGCTCGCGCACCCAATCGAGCGCCGCGCGCGCGCTCCGCGACTCCAGCTTGAACGCTTGTGCGAGCTCGTTCTCGGCAACCCGGAGCAGCCCGGGGCTCGACTCGGAAAGCTGCGCCTCGACCGTGTCGAGCAGCGCCTCGGCTCGCAGATGGTCCTCGGCTCGCTTGTGCTTGTAAAAGACGTAGACGCCGGCGCTCGCCGCGAGAAAAAGCACCATCGCCACGACGAGCGCGGGTCCGCCTTTCCGCTTCGGGCCCACCGCGGCGCGGTCCCAAGTCGCGATCGGCGCCTGACCTTCCAAGGGAGGCTCGAAGACGCCTGCGAGCGCGAGCGCGTCGAGGACGTCGCGTGGATGCGGAAGGGCCGGCTCATCGACGATCGGCGGTTTTTCTTGGCGCGGGGCAGGGGACCACCCGTTCGTCGGACGACTCGAGACGGGGCTTTGCGGCCAAGGCGGCGCGGGGGCGGCGCCGACGACGTCCCGCTGCTGGACGCTCGGGGGCGCAGGCGACCGGATTTCCCGGCGGCCGACCTTCGCGGAGCCGGTCGCTGCGCGCGCTACGCGCGGTGGAGGCGGCGAGGCGGGTACGAACGCTTCGGGCGCCGTCTCCATCTCGCGCGCGGGGGCCGGGGCCGGGGCCGGACGGCGCGCCGGGACGGGCGGCGGCACGCCTGCCGCGACGGCCTCTCGGTCGCCCGGGAGGCGCTGCGGCGCGCGATGGATGGCGGTCGCCATGGCATCGAACGCGTCCTCCTCGGCTTGCGCCCCGGCGTGCGCCACCTCGCCGGCGACCGCCTGAGCGCCTGCGCGGGCCTGCATCGGACGCAGCGTTCGTGCCCGCTCGAGCCAAACCATCGCGTCCGGATCGTGCGCGCCGAGCTCGATGGCACGTTCGAGCACCTTCGCGGCGCGCTCTGCGTCTCCACGGCGGAGCAGCACCTCGCCGAGCCAGCGGTAGATGGTGCCCTCTCGAGGCGCCTGCTTGCCTGCGGCCACGAGGACGGTCTGGGCTTCGGCCAGCCGCTGCGTCCCGAGATACATCCGAGCCACCGACAAAAGAACGGACGCGTCCGTCGCGTGCCGCTGTCTCGCGAGCTCGCCGACCTGTCGCACGAGCACGTCGCGCGGGTTTTCGCGCAGCGCATCGCATAGAGCCACCGTGCGCGCCGGCGTGGGGTTCTTGTTCCAGCTTCGAACGAGGTCGTCGATCGGATCGGCCATGCGGTTTACGAGCTGTCCGCGCGGAGCGTGGCGGTTGGCGCGTGGCGCCCTCTCGGACGGGTGCCCGCCCGGTAGCGCTGCGATCATTGTCGGACGAACCCTCCCTGGAGGCGAGCGAAAGGTGCACTCGCGGAGCGCGGGTCACGTCTTCTTTTGCGGTACCGACAGCCCGAGCTCTTTCATGACGAGCTGGAGGTCATCCCACGTTTGCCGCTTCGCTTCGGTCTGCTGCGGACCAGGCCGAAGTAGGTAGGAGGGGTGGTACGTAGGCATGACCAGCGTCTGACCGCGGTAAAGCTTCCATTGGCCGCGCACCTTCGTGATTCCGAGCTTGGTATCGAGCAAAGCCGCCACGGACGTGTTCCCGAGCGCGACGATCACGCGGGGTCGCACGAGGACGAGCTGCTCATGGAGATACGGGATGCACGTAGCGCTCTCCTCGGGCTCCGGCCGGCGGTTTCCCGGCGGTCGGCACTTGAGGATGTTGCAGACGTAGACGTCCGTCTCGGGGGAGAGCCCCATCGCGGTGATCATGCGATCGAGGAGCTGCCCCGCGCGGCCGACGAACGGAAGCCCTTGCGCGTCCTCCTCTGCCCCGGGCGCTTCGCCGACGAAACAGAGCTGCGCGTCTGCGTTGCCGCGCGCGAAGACCGTTTGCGTCCGAGTCGCCGCGAGGCCGCATTTCGTGCACCCGGCCACCTCGCGCGCGAGCGCAGGAAGGCGCACGTGCCGCTCCGCCGTGGTCGCGCCGCCCGGCGCCCCGGGCAACGGCTCCGTCGGGGTGACCGAGGGGCTCGCGGGCGAGCGCGCTTGCCGCGGGAGTCCTGTCGCTCCGGTCGCTTCCTGCCATTCGAGATAGGCGCGCAACGAGGCCGCGACGCTCGCCAGCTCGGCGCGCGCGCCGTCGTGGGGGTCGCCGTCTTTTGCCATGTCCCCTCCATAGCACCGGACCCGCGCGCCAGGTCAGGGGTGGCCGAGCGGCGTCGGCCCGTCGCCGCGGCGAGCTACCTCGAGAAGTGAACGCGAAACGCTTTCGTCGCTCCAGGAATGGAGTTGCCGTCATGATCGAGGGCGGTCGCGTAGTGCCTGGCCAGCGCACAGCGGCGCGCCTCCCGCCCGAAGCCGCTGCCCGGATCCTTCACCACCCGGACGGCTGCCGCGGAGCCATCGGCTCGCACGTCGACTTGCAGCGTGACGTACGCCTCGTCCATTTGCGACGTGTCGGCTTCCGGAGGAAACGGGCAGCTCCATTCGCTCCCGCCGCCGAGCGAGGCCGTACGCGAGCGATCGGGGCCCGCTGCTTGAACGGGGCCCGTTCCCCCGACCACCCCCGTTGGGCTCGGCAGCGCGCGCACGGCGTTCGCGTTTTTGCCATTGCTCGCCGTGAAGCCGCCCGCGTAGGCCTCGGCATTGCCCTGAACGATCGTGTTGGCCGTGAGGTCCACGGGCTCGTTCGGGTCCGGCTCCTGCGTGAGGACCTTTGCGGCCTGCGCGGGCGCGGGCGCAGGCGGCGGCAAATCGCGCGGAACGGCGCGCGGCGGCGGCGCCTCCGGCGGCGCTTCGCTCTTCGGCTCTTCGGGAGGCGGCGGCGGGGGCGCTTCTTCCTTCTGCACGTCGAACTCGGCGGCGCTCGCCGCCTCCTCGTGCGCGTGAAGGGCGCGCGTCCAGGCGAGCACGCTCGCGAAGGCCATCAGCAACCCGAGCAGCGCGGTCGACCCGGACGTGTAACCGAACCATGCGCGGAGCCCGGATGTCTTCGCGTCGAGGCCAAAGACGCGGCTCATCGGGTCGTCGTAGTACGCGACGCCGCCTGCCGTCGCGAAGGAAGCGCCGCTCAGCGCGCCGTCTCGCGCGCCGTTCACGGGGCCACGCTTCGCGCTCTTCTCGGCCATCGTCCGCCCCGATGGCTCAGCGCGGCTGCGCCGCGACGGGCGTGACCCCGAACGCGATCTTGTTGACGTGCGCTTGCTTCAGCAAGTCGAGCACGTGGATCACGCGCCCGTGGGTCACGGCCGAATCGGCCTTGATGACGGCGCGCAGATCGGGGTGCTGCGTCTGCGCGTCGCGGGCCAGCTGGAGGATGGCGTCGTCGTTGGCGATGGGACTCGCGTCGACCACGGCGCGCCCGTCGGCCGCGAGGATGATGCTGAATACGACCTGCACGTCGCTCGTGCCCGTCGCGGCCTTGGGCAAGTCGAGCGGAACGGTTTGGTTCAGGACGATCTTGGTCGTCACCATGAAGATGATGAGGAGCACCAGCGTGATATCGACGAGCGGAGTCACGTTGATTCCGGTGATCGCGTCGTCGGCCTCGGGAGCTGCGCCGCCCGCCACGTCAGTTTCTCCCTGACCCGGTGGCCGCTGTCGGGACATCGCCCGCCGCCAGCCGCTCGGACCGCGCCTTCTCCGTCTGGACCGTCTCGAGCGGGAGAGCCTTCAGGTGCGCGAGCAGCACGTGACCGAGCGCCTGCGTGTTCGCGACGGTCGTGCGAACGACCCGCTGGAACGCGTTGAAGGCGGCGACCGCCGGGATGGCGATGAGAATGCCTATCGCCGTGGCGACGAGCGCCTCGGAGATGCGCCCCATCACCGCCTCCGGCGCGAGCTGGGTCGAGCCCGCGGCCGTCGCCATCTTGACCTTGCTCAGCTCGTCGAAAGCCGCGACGATTCCTATGACGGTCCCTAGGAGCCCGATGAACGGGGCGTTGTTGCCCAGCGTCCCGAGGAAAGCGAGGCGCTTCTCGAGCTTCAGCCGCTGGAGCGCGCTCGCCCCCTCCATCGCCTCCTCTGCCGCCGCGACTCCCCGGTCGGCTTCGACCAGCCCGGCGACGACGACCGCCGCCTCGGCGCTCCGCGACGCTTCGAGCCGCTGGCGAGCCCCGTCGAGATCGCCGCCGCGCAGCAGCCGCCCCAGGTCGCGCATCAGCACCTCGATGTCGTCGCGAAGGGACCAGTAGAGCCACGCCCGCTCGAGCATGATGGCCAGCGAAATGATGCTGAGCACGAGCATCAGGACGAGGATCCACCCCGTCCCGAGGCCGACCATCGCGCTCTTCACTCGTTCGATCAAGGAGTTCACTGCGCTTCGCTCCGTCGTGCCCCGTAGGTCACTCTACGATCCGTTTTCTTCCGGCGGATTTCCTTCCCGGGCCGGCCCGGTCCCTTCGTCGCGTTCGTCGGCTGTTTCGTCGAGACGGACGACGGCTCCGAGCACCGTCGTCGCGTAGGCTCCCTTCGGTAGCACGAAGTAAACCCGGACGCAGGCCGCCAGATGCCCGGGCGCGCGCCCGCGCTCGTCGTCCGGTGCCTCGGCGAGCTCCCAGCGGAGCTCTCGGACCCAGACGCGTAGCGCGCGGCGGGTGCCTTCCCCGAGGCGGCGGGTGCGCGCGAGGTCGAAATCGGCCCCCAGCAAAGCGTCCGCGCTCCGTCGCTCGAGCACTCCCGGCTGGCCCTCCGCCCACTGGACGCGCGCTCCCACGATGGGTCCGGTGGGCGACACCTCACCCGTCACCGCCCGTTCGCGGTCGGTCGCGACGTCCCGGCAGACGAACAGCCCGCCAGACGCACGAAGTTTTAACACGTCGCCCTCGAGCGGCGTGGCCCACGTGCCGTCGCTCAACCGCGCCTCGAGCACGGCGTTGAACACCGCAGACTGGAGCGCCGACCAGAGAAGGCGCTGCAACCGGGGCTCGCGCGGCCCCCGCTCTTGACCACGTAGCCAGGCCAAGGCGCGTGTCGCGTTGTCGCCGGAGGCGCCGAATCGCTGGGCCCCAAAAGCGTTCGGCACGCCCTCCCGCGCGAGCCGTTCGAAGCCGGACGTGACGTCGGCGACGCGATCGAGCGGAATGCCACCGAGGGTGATCGCGAAGCGATTGCCCGCGAGGTGCCCGGCCTTGATCTTGTTGCCGTGCGGCGCGGCCTCGTGCACGACGACGCCATCGAGCGAGAGCGACCGCGCCCGGGCCGCGAGATCGGGGGCGGTCACCCCCCGCGGCGCATGGAGCGAGAGGGTCTGCGTCGTGACCGCGCGCTTGTCCTTCATCCCGGCGATGCCGACCTCGCGCGGGTCGCAGCCGAGGGCGCGCGCGAGCGCTCGAGCCACTTCGAGCGTCGTCAGGTTGCGCTTCGTGAATCGGACGAGCACGTGCTCGCCCGTCCCGCTCGGCGGGTAGGCGGCAATCTCTTCGACGACGAAGTCCTCGGGCGCTCCTTTATTCGAGCGCGAGGCAAACCGTGCGGGCTCATGGCGCCTGACTCACCCGAGCTCGTGCGCCATCTCGTCCCGCGGGCTGCGGAAGTACTGCTGAGGCGAGTAAAGGAGGAAGTTGGACACGCGTGACGTGTACAGGCACGCGTACTCCTCGACCTGCGCGCCGAAGCTCGACTCCTCGTTCCCCTCTTTGAGGAGCGAGCCCCAGTAGGGGTGGAAGCGCTGGTCGATGCCGCCGCTCGATGAGCGCGAGCTCGGCGTCGACGTGCCGCAGCGGCCGCGCACGCGCTCGATCGCCCGCTTCATGCGCGAGCGCGCTCGGCCTCGCCGGCGACGGAGCTGCCGTTCGTCTTGCTTTGGGCGTTACCGTGCCCATGGTCTGCCCGATCGCCGCGAGAGCTCCTTGAAGCGCGTCTGGTAGAAGCGGAGCTCGTCCTCGAGCCGGTCGCGCTTGTCCTCGAGCTGCTCGCTCGCGGCGAAGTCCTCTCTGCACGACTCGTGGGCGAGCGACCTCGCCCTCGAGCTCCTGGATGATCATCGCCGTGCGCCACGCGCTCTCCTTCTTGCACCGGAGGATGTCGCCGTAGATGTGGTCGCCGACGTAGAGGACCTCGTCGCCGGTCGCGCCGAGCGCGCGCTCGAGATCGTGCAGGTTGCCGCCCTCGTAGATCTTGCCGCGCTCGAGCGGCAGCGCGCGGGCTCGAGCCGGTCGCCGTCGCGCTCCATCAGCGGGCGGCGCTCCTGGAAGAACGCCGGCTTCGTCGCGGCGACGATGACGACGTCGAAGTAGTTCCGCCAGTGCGGGTACTCGGTCATCGCGCCGCCGAGCAGGTACGTCATCATCTTCTCGGTGTACGACCAGCGCGAGTTCGTGAGGAGGAACAGCTTCTTGCCCGCGCTGCGGAGCTTGTGCAGCGTCGGCGCGAGGTCGCGATCGTTCTGCACGAAGCGCGGAAAGTCGCCCGCGACCGCGTCGAGGATGGTGCCGTCGCGGTGGGCCTCGTCGATGCTCTCGCGGATGTCGGTGAACGCTTGCGCGTAGTCGATGTGCAGGCCCCGCTGCTCGATCGCCTCGACGAGCGCCGCGTAGAGCGCCGCCTCGCTGAGCGCGTAGAGCGTGTCGATCCAGTGGTAGCGCGGCGTCGCCGGCCGGATCTTCTTCGAGTGATAGAGCGCGCGGAGCTCGTCCTTCGCGAGCTCGCGAAGCCCGTGGTAGCCCTTGGTGACGAACTTGTAGCGGTTCATCTTCAGGATGTGGCCGAAGCGCTTGTCGATGAGCAGGCCGCGCACCGGAAAGGCGGTTTGAGTACGGAATCGACCGGACGAATGCCGGGTAGCCGCGCGCGACGAGCTTCTCGATGGTGGCGCGGATGGAGAGCTCGTCCATCTCCGGCTGGTTGTAGATGGCCAGCGTGTAGTCCATGTCGAACCCGACCCACGCGATGCCGCTCATCCGCAGGTTGCGGTTGCAGAAGACGCGGCGCTGTCGGGGGATGCCGGCCGACTGGGACGGCGCGAGGAACTCGTCGATGGGAAGCGAGAGCTGAATTGGATTCACGTCGCTCGATTCGGTCCGCAGGAGGCCATCTTCAATGTCCCACGGCCGCCGTTCGCGCGCAATTGAGCGCCAGGTCCGCGTCGCGCTCCTGCCGGCTCCGGCCGTGGAGCGCCGGGCTTCTCCCAGGCGATTGACAAAATTTCGCAGGCCGTCCTGCTCTACCAATCGACGCCATGAAAGCCACGCCCTCCGCAGCCGCCCCCCCCGCCGCAGCCCTCGTGGCCCGTAGACCCACGCGCTCGTCGGCGGGGACGCGAACGCTCGCCATCGACATCGGAGGAACGGGGCTCAAGGCGCTCGTGCTCGATCACGCCGGCCGGCCTCTGACGACCAGGCTGCGCGTCGACACGCCTCGTCCGGCGACTCCGCGCGCCGTGCTCACCGCTCTCGTCAAGCTCGTGGCGCCTCTCGCGGGGTTCGATCGCATATCGGTGGGATTTCCCGGGGTGGTGTTCGACGGCGTCATCAAGACCGCTCCGAACCTCCACCGCTCGTGGGCTGGCGTCCCCCTCGCCGAGAAGATCGCGCGCCTCCTGCGCAAGCCGACCCGGGTGCTCAACGACGCCGGTGTGCAGGGCTTCGGAGTCGTCCAGGGAAAGGGGCTCGAAATGGTGTTGACGTTGGGGACGGGGCTGGGCTGCGCCCTCTTTTACGAGGGGACGTACGTTCCCAACCTGGAGCTCGCCCACCACCCCTTTCGAAACGACAAGACCTACGAGGAGTATCTCGGAGACGCCGCCCTCGTGCGCGACGGCAAGAAAAAGTGGAATCACCACCTCGCCAAGGCGATCGACCAGATCGACCCGATTTGGAATCCGGATCGGATTTACATCGGCGGAGGAAACGCGAAATACGTGACGGTTCTCTTTCCGCCGCACGTGCGGGTCACGTCGAACGTCGCCGGGCTGCTCGGTGGGATTGCCCTGTGGGAGGGGCGCGAGGGCTTGGCGCTCGCGAAGCCGAAGGCCGCGAGGCGGGCCAAAAAGCAAAAGCGCCCGCGCCGTCGTCGTTGATCGTGGCTCACTCCGGCTTGCCCGTCCGGGAGAACTTGGTCTTCGACGGCCCGCGCGAGTCGACGACGATGGGGTCCGGAGCAAAATCGTGCGGCTCGACCCGAGGTGGCGGGATCGCCCCCGGGGACGGCTTCCAGCGGGGCGCCCCCTCGACGTCGCGGCAACACCGAAATCCGACGAAGTAGTACTGAAAGCCCGGGTCGTGGCTGTACGTCATGGGACGGCACTGACTGCGCACGTGCCCCCAAGCTCCTCCCTTGAGCCCCGCCCATTTCGAAATCTCGGCCGGAGGCTCGTCGCTGACGACCCACTCGTCGACGTTTCCCGGCATGTCGTAAACGCCGAAGCCGCTCTTGCACCCCTCGAGCGATCCGCTCGGCACGCTCTGATCGAGGCGCGAGAGCTCACTCACCGCCTCGGCCGCGTTCTTCGAATAGAAGAAGAACTGCGACCGCGGGCCGGGCTTCTTGGGCTCGATGTAGAAATTGTCCATGTTGCACAACGCGTGATTGCGCTCGTATCCGTACGGAAACGGCGTGTGTTTGGGGCCTTCGCACGCTGCGGTCCATTCGCTCGACCAACAGAGGCGCTTGCCTTTCGACTCGCACGTCGCCTCTGCCTGATACCAGTCGAGCATCCAGGTCGGGTGTGCGCCTTTCTGATTCGGGTATTCGTAGCGGTCGATGCAGAAAGCAATTCGCCGCTGCGCGCCGCGGCACCGTTGCTCGTGCGCGAAGGCGTGGCAAATGTCGATGTTGTTGACGCGGTCGTGCTCCGCGTCCAAGCAGCGGCGCTCGATGGCCGGGCAGAACTTCGTGTCCACGTGCGCCATGTCCTCCGGGCACGCGGCTCCTTCCGAGGCGGTGGCCGGGCGCTCGTCGTCGCGCCGCGCGAAGGCGGACTCGTCGCCTGCAGGCGAATCCGCGCCGTCGGGTGGGGTGCCCGCCCCCGCGCCGGGCGGCGAAGGCGCGGCAACCGTCGCGTCCTCCATTTCTGCGGGAGGCGGTCCGCAAGCCAGAGTGACCGCCGCGAACGCAGCGAACGAGCGCCCACGCATGCGACGAGGTTAGTCCACTATCGCTCGAACCAGCTCGTCGCCGCACTGATTGACGATCGCGTCGGCTCCCGCGGCTTCGAGCTCGGCGCGGGCGCGCGCGTCGATTGCCACGCCCACGACGCGCGCTCCGAGCGCGCGGCCAGCGCTCACGTCGTGCTCCGTGTCGCCGACGACGATGACCTCCGCGTAACCTCCGGCCGCGCAGCGAGTCGCCGCGAGTCGAACGATCTCTGCGCGCGCCTCGGCGTCGCAGCCGAAGGCCCCGAGCGCGAGGTCGAACGTCGCATCGAGCCCGGCCGACGCGAGCTTGAGCCTCGCCCCCCCTCGCACGTTGCCGGTCGCCACGCCGATCGCGACGCCGCGCGCCCGCAGGGTCGCGACAGTGCCGTGGACGTCGCCGATTGGTCGATACCGCCGGCCGTCGAGGATGCCCTTCAGGTTCGACACGTACGACGAGAGCACCCGACCGATCGCGTCCTCGTCGTCGTGCAAGCCAGACCGAAGGAGCATCTGGCGTGCGAGGCCCCGATCGGTTCCACCGGCGAGCCGGAGCCCGTCGGTCGCCCCTTCGACGCCGTGGAGGTCGCGCATGGCGCGGGCGAGCGCCGCGCGTCCCGGGCCGGGAGAGGAGCCCTCGAAGGTCAGCACGGTGCCATCCAGGTCGAACAGGACGAGGCGCGGCCGCGACGTGGGACCGCTGCCAGCACACATGACTGCCACGGCTTTCCGTTACGCGCGCGTGAGACTACGCGTCGTCGTCGCGCTCGCGGCGCGGGTCGTTCGACATGTCGGCGACGACCTCGTCGACGGCCGCCGATGGCGTCGGCCGTCGTAAGCCGCGTCGCGTCGGGGGGTCGGCCGAGCGTGCGTCGCTCGGACGCCGCAGCGAGGGCTGGGTCCGCTGCAGGGAGGGCTGGGTGCGTGGCTGCGACGCGGCCCCTTGGGGCTTGTCGCGTCCGGGGGGCGGCTCGGTCGGCGCCTCGGAGCGTTCGCGGTCGCTTTTGGGTGCTGCGCCGCTCTGCCGTGCTGCCGCGGCCGGGCGGCGGTGGTCGCGCTTCGTCTCTGGCTCGGTAGGGTAGAGGTTTTTGCGGGCCATCGTCGCTCGGGTGCTCGTGCCGCTGGGGGGGGACGCGCGGCGGCGCACACCGCAATATTACCTTGCAGAGACGAAGCTGGCGAGCCTGCACGCGTCGATCGTGCGCGCGCTCGGCCGAAATGCGCGGCCGAGCCGCCAAGCGGAAAGAGGCGCACGTGGGCACGTGCACACCCCCCCCAGCCGTCGCTCTTTAGCGCGGCGCTTCTGACGCACGCGCTCGCATGCGCTAGCGCACCCGCATCGACGGCCCGGCGAGCAGCCTCCCGAGTGAGGGCTCGAGCTCCGATTCGTCTGGCGCGCCGTCGAGCAAAGGCTCGAGCGGGGCGCCCGAGAGCGTGTGCCAGTAAAGGACGATCTCGTCCGGCTGCTCCCGCGCCGGCGGCGGTCCTCGAGCTGGCGCGCGAACGAGCGAAAGCGCCGCCGCAAAGGCTTTTGCCGTATAGGTTGGATTCGAGCGACAGGCCGACGGCCCGAGCCACGTCGGTCGCGTCGTTGCCCTCGCGCGTCGCGTGCCCGTAGCCCTGGCCGAGAAAGCGCGGGTCGGTCGACAGATGCGCCCGCGCTCGCGGAATCGTCGTCGTCCCGACCGCTCTTCCCGGGATTGTTCCACCCGGCGCGCGCTCGCCGCGAGCACGCGCGCAGCAAGAACGACGACCTCCACCGGAGCAGCCACTGCGGCTCCGAGACGCAGACACCCACGACCCTCGTCGCCAATCCCTCGTACGCCAGGCCGGCCGCCAGCCCCGCCGCCGTGCCTCCCGAGCCCAGCGCGACGACGACGACGTCGGGCTTCGGCGCGTCTCCGGCCCGGATTTGCTCGGCCAGCTCGTGCGCCGCCGCCACGTATCCCATCGACCCGAGGACGCTCGACCCACCGACGGAGATGAAGCGCGCCCCCGTCGTCATACGGCGCGCGACCGCCCACGGCGCCGCTCCCCAGGACCGCACCGGGAACGCACGCAGCCCAAGCCCCAGGCTGGCTCGCAGAACGTCGACGGCATGGGCCGTTCGAGGCTGCGGTACGAGCACGGCTTCGACGTCGAACCCCTCCCGCCGGCCAAAATAAGTCGTCGCGAGGACGTGATGGCTTCCAGCCGCTCCGAGCGTGACGAGGCGTTTTGCGCCGCACGCGCGCGCGCCGGCGAGCAGCCATTCGAGCTTGCGGACCTTGTTGCCGCCGTAAACGGCGTGCGTGCGATCGTCGCGCTTGACCCAGAGCTCTCGGCCCGCGACGGCAAGCGAAAACTGGGCCGGGATGGGCTCTACCGGCGTGGGGTAGTCGCCTAGCCGCAGGGGCGGAAACGCGGAGGAGTTGCGCATGATTCGAGAGCTATCGCGCGAGGCGCGTTGCGTCAGCCTTCCGAGTGGGCGAATGCCGGACCGGACGAAACCGAGTCGAAACGTTTGGGTGGTACCTGACTTCGCGAGGCTTGCGTGCGGCGCTCCGCCGGGCTTCCATGCGCCGGGCGCGAGAGAACGAATGAAGAAGATCGAGGCGATTATCAAACCATTCAAGCTCGACGAGGTGAAAGACGCCCTCGCCGAGGTGGGCGTTCAAGGCATGACTGTGACCGAGGTCAAAGGCTTCGGGCGCACGGGTGGCAAGAAGGAGGTGTACCGAGGCTCGGCTTACGTCGTGGACTTCGTGCCAAAGGTGAAAATCGAGGTAGTGGTGCCGGACGAGCTCGTGCACGATGTGCTCGACGCCATCGAAAAGAGCGCCAAAACAGGGCGAATCGGCGATGGAAAGATTTTCGTCGTTCCGGTCGAGGAAGCGGTGCGGATCCGCACTGGGGAACGTGGGAAAGAAGCGATTTCGACCGGACCGATGACCGGTCCGCGGAGGAAACATGACACCGAAGGAAGTCTTCGATCTCGCGAAGAAACACGAAGTCAAGTACGTCGATCTCAAGTTTATCGATTTTCCGGGCGTGTGGCAGCACACGACCATTCCCGCGAATCGCCTGAACGACGGATTGTTCGAGGACGGCCTGGCCTTCGACGGCTCGTCGATCCGCGGTTGGCAGCCGATCAACGCGTCGGACATGGTCATGATCCCCGATTCGGACACGGCGCGCATCGATCCGTTCTATTCGACGCCGACGATCAGCCTCGTTTGCTCGATCTTCGATCCGATAACGAAACAGCCGTATTCCCGCGATCCGCGTCATATCGCGAAGAAGGCAGAGGCCTACCTGCGGCAGACCGGCATCGGCGACACCTCGTTCATGGGCCCCGAGGCGGAGTTCTTCCTGTTCGACGACGTGCGCTTCGATCAGTCTCAGCCGAACTGCGGCTACTATTACCTCGATAGCGTCGAGGGCGCGTGGAACAGCGGCCGCGAGGAATTCCCGAACCTCGGCTACAAGACGCGGCACAAGGAGGGCTACTTCCCCGTCCCGCCGACGGACACGCTCGCCGAGCTCCGCCAGTCCATCATGACGGCGCTGCAAGACTCCGGCGTCGAGGTCGAGGTTGGTCACCACGAGGTGGCGAGCGGCGGTCAGTGCGAGATTGGCATCAAGTTCAAGCGCCTCAGCGAGTGCGCCGACCAGCTCATGTGGTTCAAGTACGTGGTCAAGAACGTGGCCCGCAAACACGGCAAGGCGGCGACGTTCATGCCGAAGCCGCTGTTCGGTGACAACGGGAGCGGAATGCACGTGCACCAGTCGATCTGGAAGGAGGGCAAGCCCCTCTTCGCCGGCGACGGGTACGCGGGTCTCTCCGAAATGGCCCTCCACTACATCGGCGGCATCATCAAGCACGCAAAGTCCATCGCGGCCCTCACCAACCCGACGACGAACTCCTACCGCCGCCTCGTCCCCGGCTTCGAGGCGCCGGTCAACCTCGCGTACTCGAGCCGCAACCGGTCGGCCAGCGTCCGGATTCCGATCACCGGACCCAACCCGAAGACGCGCCGCATCGAAGTGCGCTTTCCGGATCCGAGCTGCAATCCGTACCTCGCCTTCACGGCCATGCTCATGGCGGGCCTCGACGGCATTCAGAACAAGATCAACCCCGGCGACCCGCTGGACAAGGACATCTACGCGCTTTCGCCCGAGGAGCTGAAAGAGGTCCCGCACATGCCGAGCAGTCTCGAGGAGTCGCTCGACACGCTCGAGCGCGACCACGAGTTCTTGCTGCGCGGCGACGTTTTCACCAAGGACGCGCTTCACGAGTGGCTCGAGTTCAAGCGCAACAAGGAGCTCAATCCGGTGCGGATGCGCCCGACGCCGTACGAGTTTTTCCTCTACTTCGATATTTGAGCTTCGGCGCGGGTAAGCTCCTTCGAGCTTTCCACCCCGAAGTCGGCGAGAGCGCGCGGATCCCGGATTGGGTCCGCGCGCTCTCGTTCGTTCGACGCGGACGACGGCCGCGTCCATACGCGTGGCGCGGGCATCGAACACGACCATGAGCCCGACACGGGTGGCGATCGCAGCCGCGGTGCTTACGGCGCTTTCCGCCTTGATGCACCGCTTCCTCTGGGCGCGCCTCGTGCGCGATCCAGCGTGGCCGGCGCCTTGGGGCGGTGTGCTCACCGCCGCAGTGGTCACGCTCGCGGCGCTCGTGCCGCTCACCTTCTTGGCGATGCGCTGGCTCGATCGCTCGGTGAACGGGCCGATGGCGTGGGTGGCGTACGTCTGGCTCGGCTTCGCGATGTATTTGTTCTTGCTGACGGCGACGGCCGAGATCGGGAGAGGCGTCGCCGCGCTCGGCCCGTCGCGGCCGTTCGACCCCGAGCGGCGAGTCGTCGTGTGGCGAGCCATCGCCGCGGCGATCGCCGCCGTGGCTGCGTCGGTCGGAGGGCGCGGCCTGGCCAACGTCGCCCGCGGTTTCGAGATACGGCGCGTGCGAGTCCCGCTCGCCAAGCTTCCGGCCTCGGCGTCCGGCTACTCCATCGTTCAGCTGACGGACATTCACGTCGGTCCGACGATCGGCCGGGCGTACGTGGAGAAGATTGTTCGCGAGACGAACGCGCTCGCGCCAGACCTGATCGTCATCACGGGCGACCTCGTCGATGGCAGCGTCGCGCAACTGAAAAATCTCGTGGAGCCATTGCGCAGCCTCCGCGCGATCGACGGGGTCTTCTTCGTCACCGGCAACCACGAATACTATTCGGGGGCCGACGAGTGGATCGCGCACCTCGGGAGCCTCGGAATCCGTGTCCTCCGAAATGAGCGCGTGACGATCCGCGATGCGTTCGACCTCGCGGGAGTCGACGACGCGAGCGCCGCCCGCATGCTGGCCCACCATGGGCAGGACGTGGCCAAAGCGCTCGCGAGCCGGGACCCGTCACGGCCCGTCGTTCTGTTGGCGCACCAGCCCAAGGCGCTGGAGCACGCGCTCCGCGGCGGCGTCGACCTCCAGCTCTCGGGCCACGTCCACGGCGGGCAAATGGTGCCGTTCAACTGGCTGGCGCGCCTCGATCAGCCGCTCGTCGCGGGCCTTCATCTCGTCGAGCGCACCTGGGTCTACGTCAGCATGGGGACGGGATATTGGGGGCCGCCGATGCGCGTGGGGACGGCCGCGGAGGTCACCCGGATCGAGCTGGTTTGCGGCCCGGGCTTCGCGGAGGTCCACGGCTAGGCGGATGCCCATCGGGACGCTATCGGGAGGAACGGGCGCGCGGATGGCTGAAACCAAGGTTCTTGCGTGGGCGCTCCTCGCCGCGGCGGTGGGTTCGGGCTGCCGGCGGCATTTGGCTCCCGCGCCCTCTGACCGCGCGGCCGCTGCGAGCGGGGGACCGTCCTGCTCGCCCGAGGCGGCGATTGGCCCTCCGTCGACGCCTTCGCCACGGACGAAGGTGAGCGCCGAGACTGGCGCGATGGGGACGCGCATCACGTTCTCGGCGCTCACGTCGGACCGCACCGACGAGGCCCACGTCCGTGCCACGATCGGGCAAGCCATCTCCGAAATCCGGAGGCTCGAGGCCCTGATGACGACGTGGCGAGCCGACAGCGAGGTCTCACGGATCAACGCGAGCGCGGGACGGGCCCCGGTGGTGGTCGGCCCGGAGACGCTCGCCGTCATCGAAAAGAGCCTCTGGATGAGCGCAAAGTCGGGGGGGGTCTTCGACATCACCTTCGAAGCAATGCACGGTCTGTGGCGGTTCGACGAGGACCTGGCTGCAGAGCTGCCGTCGCCCGCGGCCGTCGCGGCGCGGCGCAAGCTCATCGACTATCGCCATGTCGTCGTCGACCGGACGGCATCTACGGTGTTCCTCGACGCCGAGAGCACCAGGATGAGCCTCGGGGGCATCGCAAAGGGCTATGCGGTCGACAGAGCATCCGCCATTCTCCTCGCGGGGCATATCGACGATTTTCTCGTGCAGGCGGGCGGGGACCTCTACGTTCACGGGCGCCGCGCCGACGGAGCCCCTTGGATCGCCGGAGTGCGCGATCCGCGAGGGCCCGAGGGGGAATATTTCGCGCGGATGCCGGTCATCGATCACGCCTTCTCGACGGCGGGCGATTACGAGCGCGCATTCGTCGTGGGGGGCAGGCGCTACCATCACATCATCGATCCGCGCACCGGCTATCCGGCGACGGCCTCGCGCAGTGTCACCATCTGGGCAAGCGATGCGCTGACGGCCGACGCTCTCGACGACGCCGTGTTCATCCTGGGGCCGGAGCAGGGTCTCGAGCTCGTGGAATCGATCGGCGACGCGGGCGCAATCATCGTCGATGGCAAGAACCGCGTGTTCGTCTCCAAGCGACTGGAGGGCAAGGTCACCATCGAGAGGCCGCCGACCGATGGCATTTGAGCCTCGCGCTCCCGGCCTGATGCGCGCGCGCGGCGCACGCGACAACCGTCGAAACGCAGGCGACACGTCTCCGCCGCCGACGTGCGTGGAGACTGTCGGCCAGCTAAGTTGCGAAAATGGTCGACACCGTGAGGAGCTTCGTCGCGCTCGTCGCGGCCGTCGCGTTCGCGTCGGCGGAAGCCTGTGACGTGTCCGTGCTCCACAGCGGCGCGGCCGACGCAGCGACCGGAGAAGATGGCCCCGCCGGCGACTCCACGGGCGACGACTCGAGTGACGGAGGCGGCGACAGCCACTCCGAGGGCTCCGGTCCTCTCGCGTGCGCCAGCTCGGATCTCGTTTGCGACGGCCGCTGCGCCTCCCCCACCGACCCTCGTACCTGCGGCTCGTGCGCCACCGACTGCACGGCGGGAACGAACGTGAGCGGCGCAATCGTCAAGTGCGCGGGCGGAATGTGCTCGTACGAATGTCCCCCGAACCGATCCCGCTGCGGCAACGCGTGCGTCGATCTGCAGACGGACAAGAATCATTGCGGGTCGTGCATGACCGCCTGTCCAATCGCGTGCTCCGCGGCGGTCTGCGCGGGTCCTCTCGCCCTCGCGGCAGGCTGGCAGCACACGTGTGCCCTGCTGCCCGGTGGAGTGGCGGCGTGCTGGGGCTCGAACCGCTACGGGCAGCTCGGGAACGGGATGGATATCGTCGCCGCGTCGCCGCCCATCACGCGCCCGACGCCCGTATCGACGATGGTCGGGGCGACGGCGCTCGTCGCAGGCGAGGCCTACACCTGCGCGCTCGGCCTCGACGGCTCGGTTCGGTGCTGGGGCTACAACGCGAAGGGAGAGCTCGGCAACGGGACCGGCGTCAGCTCCTCCTCACCGGTGGCGGTATCGAACCTTGCCGGTGCCACCGCGCTTGCCGCGGGGTACGACCACTCGTGCGCGGCCCTGACGGACGGCAGCGTCCGTTGCTGGGGGTCCAACGTAGCCGGGGAGCTCGGCGACGGCACGACGGTTACGGCCTACACGCCGGTCGCGGTGCGCAACCTGGCTGGCGCGATCGCGTTGGCGGTCGGCATGCGGCACACGTGCGCGCTGCTCTCCGGAGGCACGGTCGAATGCTGGGGAGACAACACGGAGGGAGAGCTCGGCGGCGGCGGCGCGATGTTCAACTCCTTCGTGCCCGTCCCCGTCTCCGGCATTGCACGCGCGACCGCGATTGCTGCGGGAGGGCAACACACGTGCGCGCTGTTGTCCGACGGCACGGTGCGCTGCTGGGGCAGTAACCTCTATGGTCAGCTCGGCGACGGTACGATCACGAGCTCATTCAGCCCTGTCGTCGTATCGAACGTGAGCGGCGCGACCGGCCTCGTGGCGGGGTGGGGCGAGACCTGCGCGCTCCTGCCGGGCGGCGCCGTGCGCTGCTGGGGATACAACGCCGACGGACAGCTCGGCGACGGGACGACGTCGAATTCGCTGAGCCCTGTCCCCGTCACGAACCTGAGTCGCGCGGTCGCCCTCTCGGCGGGCGAATTCCACGCGTGCGCGGTCCGCTCGGGCGACGTGCAGTGTTGGGGAAGCAACAATGCGGGTCAGCTCGGGGACGGCACGACGACGAGCTCACCGACGCCCGTGGCCGTCGTCTGGTGAGCGAGCCGCCCGTCGCCTCCGACGCGGGTCGAGCGTCGTCGGGGCCGCGCTCAGTCGTCGTCGAAGAGAGCGAGCTGGGAACCGTCGCTCGCCGGCGGCGCCAGACGCCGCGAGCGGTCGCGCTTGCGGCCGGGCTCGCCCGCTTCCCGGTGGCCCGAGGCCACCTGTGCCCCGAAGTGCGCTTCGACGACGGCGATGGTGTCGGCAAGCTCGGGTGATTTGTCGCCGCGCAGGCGCACGATCCTGGGGAAGCGCAGCGCGAAACCGCTCGCATGGCGCTTCGATCGCTGGATGCCGTCGAAGGCCACCTCCAGGACGATCTCCGGTCGAACCAGCCGCAAACCGCCGCGCCGCTCGAGAGTCGTGCTCTCCAGCCGTTGGCTGGTCGTCTCGATCTCGCCGTCCGTCAGGCCGCTGTACGCTTTGCCGATGGGTACGAGCTCGCCTCCTCGCCAGACCGCGAATGTGTAGTCGCTGAGCACGCCCGCGCGCCTTCCGTGCCCCTCCTCTGCAGCCACGACGACGACGTCCAGCGTGGCGTGCGCGCGCTTGACCTTGATCCAGGCGTGTCCGCGTTTGCCCGCGTCGTACGGCGCGTCTGTGCGCTTGAGCACGAGCCCCTCGTGGCCACGCGCGCGGGCCGCGACGAAGGCGGCGTCGAGAGCTTGGTCGAATGGCCCGTCGGGGGACAGGGGCGACGCCGGATTGAGCCGGACGACGTCGTTCGGGTGCAGGCTCTCCAAGAGCCGCTCGAGCCGCTTGCGACGCTCGCTCCAAGGCATCGCCATGAGAGACCCGGACGCGTCGGCGAGCAAATCGAAGAGCACGAAGGCGACGCGTGCGTGGGCAAGATCTTCCGGGGAAGGCCGCGATTTCTTGAGTCGCGGCTGAAGCGCCTGGAAGGGACGAGGCCTTCCCGACGGCGCCATCGCGACGATTTCGCCATCGACGACGGCCGGACCAGCCCCGGAGGCCAGCGCGGCCACGATTTCGGGGAACGCGTCCGTGAGCGGCTCGAGACCCCGCGCGAAGACGTCGACCCGCCCGCTCGCGCCGAGGTGCGCTTGCGCGCGCACGCCATCGATCTTGTCCTCGAAAGAGTAGGCGGCGGGATCGATCGGCGCGGCGATCGCCTCGATCGGAGTCGCCAGCATGAACCCGAGCGGTCGTCCGACCACTAGCCGCGCCTCCTCGAGCCGCCCGCGGCGCGCCAGGACGGCGAGCTCGCCGACGTCGGTGACGACGCCTGCCGCTCGCCGGACACCCTCGAATCGAGAGGCCGAAGGCACGCGCGATCGCCCCCTCCACCACGCCCTCCTGCGCTCCGATGCGAAGACCGCCCCCGAGCGCCTTGCAAAGGTATTTGGTCTCGAGCGGCGTCGTCTTCGCAAAAGCGGCGTCGAGGAGCGCGCGCTTACCGGCCCGTGTCCCCTCCGCCACGAGGGCGTCGGCCAACGTCGCGACCTCTTCGAGCCGAAGGCCACGGCGCGCTTCCGCCCCGGGGATGGCCCGAGCGAGGAGCCCGAAGGCTTCGCCGAGATCCCCCGTCTTGCGCGCACACGCAATCAGAACGTCGTCGTCGAAGCCGGTCGCGCCGCGAACCACGTCGAGGACGAGCGACCAGCCGACGCCCAGCGGCCGTCCGTCCCCCGCGGGCAGTGTCCGGCCCGACACGATCCTAGCGGCGATCGCGAGCGCCGCGTCGTCCTCGTCCCGCGCGACGGCCTTCAGCACGCCGGCCACCGCTTCTTCCTTTGCGATCCGCGACCGACGCGTCCGCGCCAAGTCGAGGGCTGCGGCCAGGCGCTTCACGACGCGCCTCGTTCGTCTATCGCGGGCAGCTCGAACCCGTCGGCGTCTACTCCTTGCGCGCGCAAAACGTGCGACAGCGCCCGCCCGTCGCCATAGGTCGCGTGCACGCGGGTGGCGCCGGACGAACGGACGAGCGAAAGAAGCGCATCGTGATCGGCCTGATCGGCGAGCGCGAACGCCGCATCGGCCCTTTTCTGCTCCAACGCGGCATCGAGGAGCGCCCAGCCCGAGGCGTACGCCACCACCGCTCGGCGGCGTCGCGGCAGCGCCGACGCGCGCATGCCCGCCGGCGCCAACACGGCCGCTCGCGGCGAGCCAGGCAAGTCCTCGCCGAGAGGTCCGATGACGACGCCGAGCGCCTCGTAGGCAGCAGCCGCTCGTCGTACGTCCTCGTGCGCAGCGACGGGCAACCCGCGCGCGATCAGCTCGCGTGCAATGGCCTGCGCGGGTCCTGGCGACTGAGCGAGCACGACAGGTGTCTGGCCGTCCGCCAACTGCTCGGCACAGAAATCGACCAGGGCCCGCATCGTGCGTGCGTGCGCCTCGAAGCGGAAGATGGGCAGAGCGAAGGTCGATGTCACGATGAGCTCGTCGCATGCCACGGCGATGCCCCCCGGGTGCGTCCCGTCGGCCTCGGCGCCCCAATCTCCGGCGTAGACGAGACATCCGCGCGGATGCTGGACCACGAGCTGCGCCGCACCCAGCGCGTGCCCGGCTGGAGCGAGGGAGACTCGCGCCGTTCCGCCGCCGAAGGCTCGACCGATCGGGAGCTCGACGCTCTCTTCCCATCCGATGGCCCGGGCTCCGTGCAGCGATTGGCCGAGGTCGCGCGCCACCGCGATTGTCTCGCGCGACGCCAGCACGCACCCACTGCCCATCGCGCGAGTCGCGTGGGCGTGCGATACGAACGCGAGAGGGCGAGGGCCAATCGGGTCCAGCCAGATTCCGAGCGCCTCGAGGCACACGCCGGCCTCGTCCGCACGGACGCCCAAGGAGCCGCGCTCGCCCATCGGCGAAGGGTCGCGCACCCGGCGGAATTTCGCCAAGGTCGCGGCCGTTTTTTGCGAAGGCAACGAGCGCGCCGCTGGGCGGGCCAGGTCCACTCCTGTTGAGGCAGGTCTGCGGGGGTGGGGCAGTTCCGATAGGCCGAGCTCGCCGTTTTGGATGGGCCTCCGGCGTATGTCAGGAGGTCGCAAAGGCCGGTGCCGCCCGCGGGGGTGGGGCGCCGGCGACCCGAGCGCTGGATTGGTTTTGGCAGGAACGGTCTCTCGACCCCGCGTGTCACGCGCATTCGGCGCTCCGGCGCAGGGGACGGCATTGCAAAGGTACCGAGGACCGCAAAAATGACACAGGTCATCCGCGTCCGCGACGTCGCTCGAGGCGATGTCTACGAATTGGCACCCGGCCAGGCCATCTTGAGGGGGTCGTACGACCTCTTCGAACCGAAAGGCGCCGTGCGCGAGCGTGGCGGCCTCGTCGATTGGGTGGAGGGGGGTACCGTCCGAACGTCCCGGGTCGCTCCGGCGTCTCTTGGCGACGCCCACCCGGGCGAGCGCGTTCTAGTGAACTTGCCGCCTCACGCCGACCACGAGTGGTGGCTCTGCGACGTCGAAGCCGTCGACGGCGTCGCTGCGAGCACCCCGACCAAGTGAGAGGGAGACAATGGAAATCGACACGGTGTTCGGCTGGATTGCCATCGGGGTCGCCGCGAGCCTCGCAGGGATGATGTGGCCCTTTCAGCGAGGCGCCCTCGGCATCCTCGTGAACCTCTTCGTGGGGATTCTCGGAGCGGTCTTGGGAGCGCTTTCGAGTTTCCTCGTTCTTCCCTGGGCGACCCACCGCGAGACGCCGGCGCGCCTCTTCTTCGCCGCGCTCGGAGCGCTCGCGTGTCTGGCCATCGTGCACGGGACCTGGGTGCGCGTCGCCGAGTCGCTCCGAACGCGGCGGTCACCCGCGCCGCCTCTGCGCTGAACGCGGCTGAGCCTCGTGGGGAGGTGGTCGTCCGTCCACGCATGACCCACGCGTCATCATGCGTCGGCACGCGTCACGTCGGTCGGCGGACGAACGACTTGCAATAGCCCTTTGGGCTCACGGGGCCTTTGAGCACTTTGCACGCCCCGCACGCGCCCGGCGCCGCGGGCAGGAACTGCTGGCAGCTCGCGCAGCTTTTTCCCGGCTCGGTGGACGTGTCGACGTAAGCGAGCACCGTCCGGACCTGGAGATCTCCCGACGAGAGGGCGCTCGTGTCGGTACAAGAAAGCGCGGCTGGTCCCTCCTTTCCGCAAGCGCTCGCCCCAGCGATGACGAGGACGCCGAGCACGGCGCCGCCGCCGCCAGCGAGAAGGTCACGCCGCGAAAAGGTGGAATGCAGAGGTGGCTTGTGCATTTGTTTGGCGTTTATTTGGGGAGTCGCGAATCGAAAATCCAGTGGAGGGCCAAAGGGTCTCACGTCGCAAGCGCCCAGAGCACGACGATGCCAACGACGATGCGGTACCAACCGAATGGCTCGAGTCCCCGCGTTCGCAGGTACTTGAGAAAAGTGGCTATGACCGCCCAGGCCACCAGAAAAGAGACCACCATCCCCACGAGGAGGCTCACGCCGCCGACGTGCGCCGCGAGGACGCTGCGCGCCTTGTAGGCCTCGTAGAGCGTCGCCGCGCCGAGCGTCGGCAGAGCAAGAAGAAATGAGAACTCCGCCGCGGTCGCGGTCGACAGCCCGACGAGCTGGCCGGCGACGATCGTACACATGGCGCGCGATGCGCCGGGCCAGAGAGAAATGCACTGCCCCAAACCCACGGCGAGCGCGCGCCGCGGCGTGACTCGCTCCAGACCGTCTTCGCCGCGCCTGCCCTCGTGACGGAGCCACCTCTCGACGGCGACCATCGCGGCCCCCCCCACGACGAGCGCAACCGCCACGGGGACAGGGCCAAAAAGGTGCGCCTTGATCGTCTTGCGGAGAAGAAGCCCGGCGATTGCGGTGGGCGCGAAGGCCACCGCAATGGCAAGCAGGAGGCGCCGCGCGGCCAAATCGCGCTTGAAAACGCCGCGTATCCGGTCGACGAGAAGGGCCCGGTAGTGCGCCACGACGGCCAGTATCGCGCCGAGCTGCACGACGATTTCGAACGACGAGGTCGCCGGATCATCGTCGCGCAGCCCGAGGAAATGCCCGGCGAGCACCAGATGACCCGTCGAAGACACGGGCAGGTACTCGGTGAGCCCTTCGACGATGCCGAGGACGACGGCGATGAAGAGCGGCATGCGCGCCCCCTGGTAGCACGAGACGAGGCGGAGCGTCTGCGCCTCGACCTCGGCGGCGCGCACGTCAGCGCGGGTCGAGAAAAATGATGGGCTGCTCCCAGATGACGAGGACCGTACACCCCTCCGGCGCTCTGACCCGGTGGCGAGACCCCGGCGGGTTCACGATCATCGTCCCAGCCCTGTAAACGCCGGCCTCGTCCTCCTGGAAGCCCGACAAGACGAAGATGTGCTCGTGCCCGTCGTGCTCGTGAAGTGGGACCTCCGCGTTCGGTGCATAGCGGAGGAGCGCGGCCGCCGGGCCGGTCCGGCCGTCCCCGTAGATCCGGAAGATGTCGATCCCCTCGCGCCAGGGAGTCCAGACGATTCCACTGCCGAGAAGAGCGCCCAAATCGAAAGACAACGATTGGGGAACACTCGTGAGCATCGTCGGCTGCGCACCCTACCACGGCGCACGCCCCTCGTGCTCCGCCGAGGGCGGCCGCGCTCGCGCTTCCGCGCGCATTCGCGCCCCGAGACGACCGGCGCACCCCACGCTAGGCTCGCCCCGTGGCAACGGACGACGACGCTCCTCCCCCTTTCGTGACGCGCCTCTGGCTCGCGTGGCTTTGCCTGTTCCGCGTCCTCTTCGACAGCGGCTTTGCGACGCGGATTTCGGCGCCTCCAAAGCGCAGCGGAGCGCCCGGCGTCACGCCCCGCGGCGGCGTCGCTTGCGGCGGCGAGCCCAGCTTCGTCCCCGACGTCCGCGCTCCAGTTGCTCTCGCTTTTTCAGCGGCAGGGGCGGCTGGTCGACTTTCTCCAGCAAGACATCGCGGGCTTTCAGGACGGCGAGGTCGGCGTCGCCGCGCGCGTCGTCCACGAAGGCTGCCGCAACGCGCTCCGTCTCCACGCGCAAATAGAGCCCGTTCGCACCGAGGCAGAAGGATTGCGGGTGGAGCTCGCGGTCGGCTTCGACAGCGACGAGGTGAAGCTCTTGGGTGACGTTCGGGGGCAGCCGCCGTTCGCCGGCGTCCTCCGGCACCGGGGCTGGCGCGCGACCAAGCTCGATCTGCCGCAGATCGTCGGCGGGCACGACGCACGGGTGCTCGCGCCGGCCGAGGTGGAGCTCGGATGACGCGTTTTGCGATAGGCATCGACCTCGGCACCACCCACTGCGCGCTCGCTTTCGCCCCACTCGACGGGGACGGCGCGGCCGAGGTCCTCAGCGTGCCGCAAGCCATCTCGCAAGGGCAGGTCGAGAGCCGCTCGCTTCTCCCGTCGTTCCTCTATTTCGCGCACGAGAGCGAAGGGCGGCACGAGCTGCCTTGGAACGTCGAGCGGCGTTACGTCGTCGGCGAACACGCACGGACTCGAGGGGTCGATGCCCCGGCGCGGGTGATCGCCAGCGCCAAGAGCTGGCTGTCGCATCCGACCGTCGACCGGCGCGGCGGCATCCTCCCGTTGGGCGCGCCGGAGGACGTGGAGAGAATCTCGCCGGTCGAGGTGACCCGGCGGTACATCGAACACCTCGCCGAGGCGTTCGACGCGCGGCTCGGCGGCGGCGAGGCCGCGTTCGCGAGGCAGGACGTGGTCGTTACGGTCCCCGCGTCTTTCGATGCCTCGGCGCGTGAGCTCACGGTCGAGGCGGCCGTCGCCGCCGGGATCGAGAACCTCACGTTGCTTGAGGAGCCCCAAGCGGCGCTGTACGCGTGGACGGTCGCCATGGGAGAGGGGCCCGACGGGTGGCGCAAGCAGGTCCGTCCCGGAGACGTCGTCCTGGTCGTGGACATCGGCGGGGGCACGACCGACTTCAGCGCCATCGCGGCGGTCGACAAGGAAGGCGCGCTCGACTTGGTACGCGTCGCGGTGGGTGACCACATTCTGCTCGGCGGCGACAACATGGACCTCGCCCTCGCGCATGCGGTGCGACAGAAGCTCGAAGCCCAGGGGAAAGCTCTCGATCGCTGGCAACACGCAAGCCTGGTCCACGCGTGCCGCGGAGCCAAGGAGCGCCTGCTGGGCGAGTCCTCCAGCCTCGCTGGAGCTTCGATTCCGATGGCCATTGCGTCGCGCGGCTCGGCGCTGCTGGGCGGGACGCTCCGGACCGAGCTGACGCAAGACGAGGTGACACGATTGGTCACCGAAGGATTCTTCCCGCGCGTCGACGCAGATGCCCGACCGACGCAGCGCCCCCGCGGTGGCTTGACGCAGCTCGGTCTTCCGTACGCCTCCGACCCCGGCGTGACGCGCCATCTGGCCGCTTTTCTGGCGCGACAGGCCGGCGCGCTCGCTCGCGTCGACGGTTCTTCGCAAGCGGCGGACAGCCCGGCGGCGCGTGGGCTCCGTAGTGGCGACGAGCCCCGCCTTTTGCATCCGACCGCGGTCCTCTTCAACGGAGGCGTCATGAAGGCCGGCCTCTTGCGAGCGCGGCTGGTCGCGACGCTCGACGGCTGGCTGGACGCCGAGGGCGCTCCTCGCACGCGCGTCCTCGAGGGGGCCGATTCCGATTTGGCCGTCGCTCGCGGCGCCTGCACGTACGCTCGAGTCCGACGAGGCAAGGGGCTACGGATTCGCGGCGGCACGGCGCGCGCGTACTACGTCGGCATCGAGAGCTCGGTTCCCGCAGTCCCCGGCGTTTCCCCTCCGGTCAGCGCGATGTGCGTGGCGCCTTTCGGCATGGAGGAGGGAACCGAGGCCACGCTGCCGGCGCACGAGCTCGGCGTCGTCGTCGGCGAGCCTTGCACGTTTCGCTTCTTCGGCTCGAGCGTTCGGCGCAACGATTCGGCCGGGGTCGTGCTCGACGACTGGGCGGGCGATGAGCTCGAAGAGCTCCCGCCCATCGAAGTGGTCTTGCCCGCGGAGGGGCGGCGCGAAGGCGACGTCGTGCCCGTTCGCCTGCGATCGCAAGTGACCGAGGTGGGGACGCTGCTGCTCGAGGCGGAGCCGGTGCGGCCGCTCGCGGTCCATGAACGATGGCGCGTAGAGCTCAGCGTGCGTGGTGCCGGGTGATGGCCTCCGTGCCGGCCCGCTACGCCGTCGGCATCGACCTCGGGAGCACGAACACAGTCGTCGCGTACGCGCTCGTCGACTCCGCCGACGGAGCGCGAGTCTTCGACGTCCCGCAGCTGGTCTCCGCGCGCGAAGTAGAGGCGCGCTCCCTCCTTCCGTCGATGTTGTACGCGCCGCTCGACGGAGAGCTCGTCGAGGATCCGTTCGGCGACGCGCCTTGGATTGTCGGCGAGCATGCCCGGCGGCGCGGCGCCGAGGTGTCCGGGCGGCTCGTCGCTTCGAGCAAGAGCTGGCTCGTGCACGCGGGCGTGGACAGAGCCGCCGCGATTTTGCCCTGGGGCGCCGAGGGCGGTCCGAAGCTCTCTCCGGTCGACGCCGCGGCTCGTCTGCTGGCCCATGTGCGCAGCGCGTGGGACGCGCGACACCCCGACTCTCCTCTGGCGGAGCAAGAGACCGTGCTGACGGTCCCCGCGTCGTTCGACGAGGTGGCGCGCGAGCTGACGGTAGAAGCCGCTCGCCGTGCAGGGCTCTCGCCCAAGCTGCTCGAGGAGCCCCAGGCGGCCTTCTACGACTGGATGGCGCGGGCCGGCAGCGACGGCCTCCGCCGTCTGACGGCGGCCACCGGCGGGGCGGTCGTCCTCGTGGTGGATGTCGGCGGGGGAACGACCGACCTCTCGCTGGTTCGAGTGGCCGGTGCCGACAGCGTGACCCGCGTCGCGGTCGGGCCGCACCTGCTGCTCGGCGGCGACAACATGGACCTCGCTCTCGCGCACGCTTGCGAGCCGCGTCTCGCGAACGAAGGGTCGCGCCTCGACGTCGCACGTTTTGCGCAGCTCGTCAGCGCGTGCCGCGGCGCGAAGGAAATGCTTCTCGGGGCGTCGCCGCCGGAAGACGCGCCCGTCACGCTGCTCGGGCGCGGCGCCGACCTCGTGGGTGCGTCGCGGACCTCGCGCGTCTCGCGCGACGAGGTAGAGCGGCTGGTCCTCGACGGTTTTTTTCCAGTCGTCTCGCCCGAAGCGCGCCCCAACGGCCCGCGCGGCGCGCTGGTCGCCTTTGGGCTTCCTTACGAGCGCGACGTCGCCATCACCCGCCACATCGCCACGTTCCTGGCGCGGAGTCGACGGATCGCCGGCGACGGAAGCGACCAGCATCCCAACGTGCTGTTGCTCAACGGCGGCCTCTTTCGCTCGGAGCGAATCGCTCTGCGCGTCGTCGACACGATTTCCGGATGGCGCGGCGAGCCGATTCACCGTTTGCGCGGCACGGATCCCGACCTTGCGGTGGCGCGCGGCGCGGTCGCGTACGCGCGCGCCCGCCTTGGTCGTGGGGTTCGGATCGGAGGCGGCGTTGCGCGCGGTTACTTCGTGAGCGTGGCGACGCCCGAGGCGCCTCGCCGCGCGGTTTGCGTCGTTCCAAGGGGGTCCGAAGAGGGGCAAAGCCATGCCGCGGAAGGGCGCGTTTTCGCGCTTGCGGTCGGTAGGCCCGCGCGGTTCGATCTGCTGGCGAGCTCCGACGTCGACGCCCGCCCCGGCGAGGTCGTGGAGGTCGACGACGAGCGCTTCGCACGATTCCCGCCGCTCGCGATCACGATTGACGCGGGCGAGCGCGATCTTCGCGTCAGGGTCGAAGGAGAGCTCACGCCGATTGGAACGCTCGACCTTGCGTGCGTAGACGTCGACGACGCCTCCGCCCGTCCACGTCGATTCCGCCTCGCTTTTCAGCTCCGCGAGCCAAGCGATCGAGACGAAAGTCCCGCCGGCTCGACTCCGGTCGCTTCACCGCCCCGCGACAAGCCGTCCCAGATCTCCCGGCGACTCGAGCGCGCCGTAGATGCCGTCGAGCGAGCCTTCGGACGGCCGCGCGCGGACGCGAACGGCCGGGAGGCGAAGGATCTCTTGCGGGAGCTCGAACGGCTTTTGGGCGAGCGCGCCCAGTGGACGATAGAGACGAACCGCGGGCTCTTCGACGTCCTCGCTCAGAATGCGCGGGCGCGCCGACGCTCTGCCGACCACGAGCGCGTGTTTTGGCTGCTCGCCGGGTGGTGCATCCGTCCCGGCTTCGGAGATGCCCTCGACCCCCGGCGGACCTCCGCGCTGCACGCTCTGTTCGACGACCGCCTCTCCTTCCCAGCGGAGTCGCGAGGGTGGCAACAGTTCTGGATCGCATGGCGCCGCGCTGCGGGTGGCCTCGACGAGGCGATGCAAACGAAGATTCGAGACTTTGCCGATGGGCATCTCGCGCCTCTCGACGCCATCGCGAAGCGTCCCAAGAAGGCTGCTCTCTCGCTCGACGACGCCCTCGACATGGCGGCGTCGCTCGAGCGTGTTCCCGCGTCGCGTCGCGTGGAGCTCGGTGGCTGGGTGCTCGAGCGCACTTGGACCGATCGGGACCCGAGGTTGTGGTCGGCGGTGGGGCGCATCGGGGCGCGCGTGCCCGCTTACGCGAGCGTTCATCACGTGGCGCCTCCGCAGGCCGCCGAGCGGTGGCTCGATCACTTGTTGCGCGAGAAATGGTCTGCAGTCCCTACTGCAGGGCAGGCCGCCGTTCGGCTCTCGCGCCGCACGGGAGACAGGGCGCGCGACGTCGCGGAGAGCGTTCGGCGCGAGGTCGAGCAGCGCCTGGTGGCGGCAGGCGCCAGCGAGGCGTGGCTTCGCTCCGTGCGGGAGGTGGTGCCGGTCGAGGAGAGCGAACGGGCAGCGCTCTTCGGAGACGCGCTCCCGCCAGGTCTACGCTTGGTCGATTGAGAGCGAATGGGGCTTCCGTCGCTCGAAAACCAGAAGCTCGCCAAACGTCTCGTGCTCCCGGGTACCGACCTTCACCATTCCGAGCTTGGCGATGACGCGTAGCGATGGCACGTGCCAAGGAAAAGTGGCTGCCTGCACGGCGCGCACGCGCCTCCGCACCAGAGCCCACCGCAGGCACGCGTCGACCGCCTCGGTCGCATACCCGCGCCCTTGAGACGCCTCCTCGACGCCATAGGCGATCTCCACGATTCCGTCCTTTCCCGGCTCGCCGTGGAAGACGACGCTGCCCAGCACGCGCCGCTCGTCGTCGCGGCCGCGCGCGACGATCACCCTGCCACCCCAAAGGCACGCGACCGGACGGCTTCGAATGGACTCGATTGACATGGTGAACGCGCGTTCGACGAGCTCGCGGTTGGGCCATCGTTCGGGCATGCGCGCGCCCACGGCGGCTTCGGCTTCTTCACGGTGACCGAGAAGCACGGCCTCGACCATCGCCAGCGTGAGCGGCAGGAGCTCGAGCCGTTGGGTCCGCAGAATCGACATTCTCTCCCGATGGTCGCGCGAAGCCGCCCCTGGTCAACCCCCACCGCCCGGGAGACCCCGAGGCATGACGCCCGATGTCGAAAATTTCGTCTTCGGTGAATGTTGGGCGCCTTTCGACCCGCCGTTCGCGTAGCGGTCTGCGCTCCTGCGCTCCTCGTGGTACTTCACTTGTCTCGAAGTAGAGCCCATGGACGCCCGTCACGCCCTCACGTTCGCTGTGACGATTCTTGCAGCGGCGGCCGACGCCGGCTGCACGCACGTAGCGCCGTACGAGCGCGCGAAGCTTGCACACCCAATGATGACCGCGACCGATTTGGACGGTCCGGCGGCTGGGCACGTCCTTGCCGTGCACGAGGGCTCGACCGGCGGGGGTCCACTCTCCGAGAGCGGATGCGGATGCAACTGACCATCGGGCCGAGGGGCGGCCCGGAGCCTCCTCTAGCGACGCCTCTCGCGCATTCCGTCTTTCGAGCGGTCGAATGCCGTCGGCTAGCCTGACGCCGAAGGCGTGGGACGAATGACCCCCTCGCGCGCGATTTCGTCCACTCTCGTCGTGATGTCGATCCTGGCACTCGCCGCGCCGGCGCGCGCCGACAAGCGGGCGGAAGCCGTCGCTCGCGACGCGCTGAAGAAAGCAGAGACCGACTACCTGGCCACGAGCTACGCGGCCGCGGCGGCGCGCCTCAAGAAGGCCCTTCGCGTGTGCGGTACGAAGCGATGCGTACCGGAGACGCGGGCGCTCCTCTTGCGCGACATCGGAACGATGCAGCTCGAGACGGGCGACGAGAAGTCCGCGACGGCATCTTGGAACGAGGCGCTCGAGCTGCAGCCCGATCTCGATTTCGAGCGCGGCCTACGACCGACCTGAGGTGCGCACCGCTTGGAACGAGGCGAAGAACAAAGGCTCCGGCGCCCCCGCCGCGGCTCCGAGCGCGAGCGCGGCGGCAAACGAAGCCGGGCCGCCCGCGTCGGCCTCGCACGACGTGGACCAGGCTCCGCCCCCGCAACAGACCGCGACCGCACCTCTCCCCGTCCCCGCCGAGGGGCCTCCTGCTTCGGGCGAAGCCAAGCCCGACAGCCCGAGCGAGGACCAAAAGCCCGTTGGCGCAGAGGACGAGCCGGTAGGCTTCGCCCGCCTCTGGATTGGCTTGGCCGGAGCTCTCGATTTCCTCGAGGTTCCGACAGGAGACGACGTTTGCAAGCTGTCGGCCTCGCAACAGCCGGCCAACACCGCCGGCTTCTATTGCACCAACCCCGACGGCTCCGACTTTCCATCTCGCGCCTCTCCCGCACAGAATGCGCAAGTCGCCACGCGTGGTCAGGCCGGTCATGTCGACGGCGGGCTCAAGGTCGGAAACCAAAGGGTCCTGCTTGCGATCGACTACGCGCTCACCCGAAACCTCCTTGCGGGAGGTCGCTTCGGGTACGTCCTCGGCTCGTACACGGGGGACGCTGCGGTCAAGGACGGCCGAGCGCTCGGCTCGCGGTTTCATCTGGAGCTCCGCGCGACGTACGTCTTTGGTCACGCTCCGTTGAGCGTCGAAGGGTTCGCGCCGCTCGCGTTCGCCGCGGCCGGCGTGTCCGAGTTCGATGGCTCCAGCACGAGCGCGGTGACGCTGAGCGGTGTTGCGGGCCAGCAACCGGTCACTGTTTGGCTGACCCACGCGCCGTTCTTCGTCGCGATCGGCGGCGGGGTGCGATACCAATTTTCGCCGCGCGTGGCTTTCACGAGTGCGGTGAGGGTGAATGGGGTTTTTGGCGGAAACGGCTTTTGGCCGACCTATGGACCCGAAATAACGGCGCAATACGGGTTCTGAATGCGACTCGCCGACCGTGCATGCGCTCGTGAGACGTGACGTCGTGACGCCCGTGGATCATGCCGTCGCCGCGAACGGCGCCATGCATCACGTCATCGAATGGCAGCCGGCGGCGGCGGCGGCGGCGCGCCGGCCACAGTGGCGCGCAGGGCCGCGACGCCTACGCGCTTCTCCTGCACGGCTTCATGGACGCGGCGGCAACCTGGGATCTCGTTGCCCCCGCACTGGCCGCCGAAGGCTGGCGTGTCATCGTCCCCGACCTGCGCGGGTTCGGTGAGGCGCCTCGCGCGCCGCCGGGGGCGTATTACCACTTTGCCGACTACGTATTCGATGTCGCGGACCTCGTTCGGAAGCTCGTGCCTGCCGATGCACCTCTCGTAATCGCCGGGCACTCGATGGGCGGCACGGTCGCGACTCTCTATGCGGGAGCTTTTCCCGAGAGGGTCGCCCGTCTAGCCCTGATCGAAGGCGCGGGTCCACCGAGCGACGAGCCCGACGTCGCACCAGCGCGGATGCGGCAGTGGATTGAGGGTGTGCGCGCCGTTCGAGCGCGCGGCGTACGCTCGATGCCGTCTCACGACGACGCTCTGCGGCGTCTTCGCCGCCATCACCCGCGGGTGTCCGAAGCGGTGCTTCGCACGCGCCTCGCGTCGCTGGCCAACTCGTACGCGGACGGGAGTGTCCGCTGGCGAGCAGACCCCTTGCACGACACGCGCTCGCCGGCGCCATTCCAGGCGGCAACCTGGAAGGCGTTCGCGCGAAAGGTCACCTGCCCGGTGCTGTTCGTATCGGGTGGGCCGACCGGCTGGCACCCACTCGACGAGGACGATCGCCTTGCCTCCTTTGCGAGGCTCGAGCGGGCGGAGCTTGCGGACGCTGGTCACATGATGCACTGGACCACGCCAGAGGGTCTCGCCGAGGTGTTGAGTCGGTTCTGGAGCGCGGCGCCATCCGATTGAGCGCCATCGCCTTGACGCCTTCGGCTTGACGCGCATCGTCGCGGTCTCTTTCCGCTGCTGCCACCTTGACCGGCAGGGTACGCGCGTCTTGAATGCGCGGCCTATGAGAGTCGCCGTTGGAAGGGAGCTCGTGTCCGGGGAGCGGCGCGTCGCCGTCGTTCCTGAATCGGTCAAGCGGCTCGCAGCGAAGAAGATCGATCTGTCCGTCGAAACCCATGCCGGCGCCGCGGCTTTCGCGAGCGACGACGACTATCGAGCGCAGGGCGCGCGTGTGGAGACCTCTCGCGAGGCCTTGCTTGCCGACAGCGACGTCCTGGTGCAGATCCGACCGCCCAGCCTCGGCGACGTAGCCCGTCTGAAGGAGGGAACGGCGCTGGTGTCGCTTCTCTATCCGCTGGTCAACGTGGAGGTCGTTCGGGCGCTCGCGGCGCGCAAGATAACGGCCATTGCCGCCGACATGATCCCGCGTACGACGCTCGCGCAGATGATGGACGTGCTCTCGTCGCAGGCCACCGCGGCCGGCTACGAAGCCGTCTTGATGGCCGCCACCGCGCTGCCTCGGTTCTTTCCGATGCTGATGACGGCGGCAGGGACGATCGCGCCCGCGCGCGTTCTCGTGCTCGGGGCGGGGGTCGCCGGTCTGCAGGCGATCGGTACCGCCCGCCGGCTCGGCGCGGTGGTCGAGGCGTTCGACGTCCGCAAGGTCGTCAAAGAGCAGGTCGAGAGCCTCGGCGCGAAATTCGTCGAAGTCGAGTCGGAGGACGCGCAAACCGCGGGCGGCTACGCGCGGGAGCTCAGCGAAGAAGCGAAGCGAAAGCAGGGGGAGGCGCTCGCTCGGCATGCCGCCAAAGCCGACGTCGTGATCTGCACCGCGCTCATCCCGGGGCGCCGCGCGCCCATCTTGGTGACCGCCGACATGGTGAAGTCGATGCGCGCCGGAAGCGTCATCGTGGATCTCGGCCGCGGAGCAGCAAGGCAACTGCGAGCTCACGCGTCCCGGCGAGACCGTGGTGGAGCACGGCGTCACCATCATCGGCGCGACCGACGTGACGAGTCGAATGTGCGCACACGCGAGCCAGATGTACTCGCGCAACATGGAGAAACTGCTCTTTTACTTGACCAAAGACGGTGACTGGAAGCTCGACTTCAAAGACGAGATCGTCGCCGGCAGCGTCATCACCCACCAGGGCGAAATCGTCCACGCCAAGGTGAAGGAGCTGGTCGATTCGACCCGCGGTCCGGTCCCGTCGGCAGGAGCTGCACTATGACCAGCGATTGGCTCTTCAACCTCTACGTCTTCGCCCTGGCCACGTTCGTCGGTTACCAGGTCATCTCCCGCGTCCCTCCGCTGCTGCATACGCCGCTCATGAGCGGCACGAACGCGATCAGCGGCATTTCGCTCGTCGCCTCGCTCATTGCCGCCGGCTCGGACCACACTCTCAGCCAGATCCTGGGGTTCATCGCGGTCACCTGCGCGACCATCAACGTCGTCGGCGGTTTCCTCATCACCGATCGAATGCTCCGGATGTTCCGGAAGAAGCCCGAGCGGCCCCAGTCGAATCAGCTCGTGCCAGCGGGGGCCGACGCGCGTGACGCTGCTCCCGTGGGTCGAGGAGGCGCGTCGTGACGCCGACAGCAGTCGTTTTGAGCCTGTGTTACCTCGTCTCCGCGATTCTCTTCATCCTTTGCCTTCGCGGCCTGTCCGGGCCGCAGACGGCGCGGCGTGGCCTCGTGCTCGGCGAGGTGGGAATGCTCATCGCCGTCGTGGGCACGCTGCTTCACAAGGACATCATTCGATACGATTGGATCCTGGCGGGCCTTCTCCTCGGAAGCATCATCGGCGTGACCATCAGCGCGTGGATCCCGATGACCAAGATGCCTGAACGAATTGCGCTGTCGCACTCGTTCGGCGGTCTGGCGACGGCGCTCGTCGGCGTCGCCGAGTACCTGCGCGAGGCCGAGCATCTCACCGCCTTCAAGATGGGGGCGCTCGGATTCGAGACGTTCCTCGGCTTCCTGACGTTCACCGGCAGCATCATGGCCTTCGGCAAGCTGCAAGGTTTCGTGACCGGGGCGCCGGTGACCTGGAAGGGGCAGAACGTCATGAACGTCGGCCTGTTCTTCGGCGCTCTCGTGGCGATTACGGTCCTCGTCTTCGAGCGCGACATGCATGTCGTCTTTTACGG
Source organism: uncultured delta proteobacterium (assembly GCA_963787925.1). Taxonomy (GTDB): domain Bacteria; phylum Myxococcota_A; class Polyangia; order Polyangiales; family Polyangiaceae; genus Palsa-1150. The sequence continues at coordinate 3,704,070 of CAWBEN010000003.1, read as the reverse complement.
TGTCGCAGCGACCGGATTGGCCCTCGGGGTCATGGCCGTCTTGCCGATCGGCGGCGCCGACATGCCCGTCGTCATCTCCCTGCTCAACTCGTACGCCGGCCTCGCGGCCTGCGCGACCGGCTTTGCGCTCGGCAGCCCCATTCTCATCATCTCTGGCGCGCTCGACGGCTCCTCCGGCTTGCTGCTGTCGATGCTGATGAGCAAGGCGATGAACCGCTGCTTCGCGAACGTCCTCTTTGGCGCCTTTGGCACTGCGCTCGAGCCAGGACACGCCGCGGCGCTGCCCGGCAAGTCGTACAACGAGGCAACGATCGAAGACGCCGGTGCGGTGCTCAAGGCGTCCCAATCGGTCATCTTCGTCCCTGGCTACGGTATGGCCGTCAGCCAAGCGCAGCACGCGGTCCGCGATTTGGCGGCCGCGCTCGAGCGCCGCGGTGTCCAAGTGAAGTACGCGATTCACCCAGTGGCCGGGCGGATGCCGGGGCACATGAACGTGCTTCTCGCCGAAGCCAACGTGTCCTACGACAAGCTGTTCGATCTCGACGACATCAACGACGACTTCGCGCGGACCGACGCGGTCATCGTCGTCGGAGCGAACGACGTCGTGAATCCGGCCGCGAAGAAGGATCCGTCCAGCCCCATTTACGGGATGCCTGTCTTCAACGTCGAGCAATCGCGAAGCGTCATCGTGCTGAAGCGGAGCATGAACCCTGGGTTCAGCGGCGTCGAGAACGAGCTATTTTTCCAGCTGAACACGATGATGGTGCTGGGCGACGCGAAGAAGACCCTTCTTTCGCTGATCAGCGAGCTGAAAGAAGGCGGCCATTGAGGCTGACGCGGCGGATCGGTCTCACGCCGCGCCCGCCCACCCCTTGACCACGTCGCCGAGTCGGACGTCTTCGCTGCCGTCGACCAGGCCCACCGCAACGACGTTCAGGCGCTCCGGCCGCGCGAGCTGGCGGGCCGCCTCGCGAACATCGTCGGCTCCGATGCGTGTCAGCTCCGCGACGTGCTCGGCCGCACTGGAGAAACGATTGAAGAGAAGACCGGTCGCATAGAACGCGGCCGTCTCTTCTGCGGAGTCTGCCAGGGCACGTGCGTCCCAGGCGATGCGGCGGCGCGCCTTCTCGAGCTCCTCGCCGGTTGGTCCGTCGGCGGCCAGCTCCTCGAACATCGTCAGCACCTCGCGCGTGACGAGCCCCGCTCGTTTGTGCTGAACACCAGCGGCTACGTCGATGACCCCGTCGTCCTCGTAGCCGTCGTACGCGGCCGAAACGTCGTAGCAAAGGCCGCGAGCGTCGCACAACCGGTGGTAGAGGCGCGTGGACATGCCGTCGTCGACGACGCGCATCAGCACTTCGAGCGCGGAGCGCAGCGGGTGCGACTCCGAAAACGCCCGGAGGCACACTCGCAGCTCGGTTTGACTCGAGACATTTTCGACGATCTGCAACCGGGGCTTGCGCTGTGCGTGGTGCGGCGGCTCGCAAAGGACGCGCGGAGCGCTCGGTAGACCACCGAAGTCGCGCTCGGCGAGACGGAGCGCCTGGTCGACGTCGACCGCGCCGGTGAACGCGAGCACGGCGTTTCCCGATGTGTAATGGCGCTCGTGCCAGCGTCGCAGCGCTGGCTCGTCGAACGAGCGCACTTGTGCTTCGCTCCCGGTGATCGTGAACCCGAGCGGATGATCCCGGTAGATGAGCGCTCGCGAGAGGTTGTCCGCATCGACCTGCCGGCCTTCGTCGTCGAGGTCTTCGAGAATCTCCTCGAGAACGATTCCCTGCTCTATCGCGATGTCGAGAAATGCCGGCTGCGACAGGACCTCACCGAAAAGAGCGCTCGCCGCGTCGAGTGACTCGGGCGGGAGCGTCAACGAAAAGATTCCGTGGTCCACCTGGGTCGACGCAAACAACGTCCCCCCCAGGCTCTCGAATGCCATATTGACGGCGTGCGCGCTGGGAACCGCGCGCGTCCCGCGGTAAATCATGTGCTCGAGAAAGTGGCTGATGCCATTCTCTTCGCGCGCCTCGAACCGTGACCCGACTCGCGACCAGAGCGCGAGATGCGCGCGGTGGAGCTGAGGCTGCCTGACGACGAGGACCCGCAGCCCATTGGCTAGCGTGGCGGTCAGGTACGGCGAATCGCTCATGGTCATCGTTCGAAGTTAGTATTCGTCTTCTTCTTCCGTTGGGCCGCCCGCGCCCCCATTCGCCTTCGCCTCTTGGACGAAAGACTCGTCGACTTTGATGTCGTCCTTCGCACGTTCGCGCAGACGCTTTACGTACAATGACAGGGCTTCGTCGCGCTTCGCACGCAAGAGATCCTCTTCGACCGCCTCACGATCCTTCTCGAACTCCTCTCGCGTGGCGGTCTTGTGCTGTTTCAGCTGCACCACGACGAACGCATCCGAAGTCCGAACCGGTTCGGCGATGACGTCACCGTCCTTGCTCGAGAAAGCAAATCGGACGACGACGGCGGTGCCTTCCGGGGAGAGGCCGGCGAACGGATCCCCGCCGCGGTTGAACGCGCTCGACGTCTGCAGTTGCGGACGCTCCGCGTCAGTGGCCGCATCGAAGCGGACGCTCGGAAGCGCGGTGACGACTGGCTTGTCCCCGGCGCCAGGAGCCGCGGGGCCGTGCGCCGCTCCGCTGGCGGCCGCGCCGGCGTCGTCAGGCGACACGGCCGGCGCCGTCCGCGCGACGCCGGCGAGGATTCGCAACGGCTCGACTTTGGAGTCGCGGACGTACGGTGCGAGGGTCTCGCGGATCGCCTCGTCGGCAGGCTTGCCTGCCCGCATGGCTTGTCCGACTCTTCGCGCCAGGGCGTCCGCGGCCGCGGTCGCCTTTTCGGCCGCGTGGAGGTCTCGACCCACGCTGCCGCGCACTTGCGCTTCGATCTCGGTCGCCTTGCCCGGGTCGTCCTTCGCGATGAGGTGAAAGCCGAACTGGGTCTCGACGGCGCCCGTGGTCGACTCTCCGGGCTTGAGCGAATCGGCCGCGGACTTGAATGGCGCGACGAAGCCGTCGGTCTTGTCGCCGACGTCGCCGCCCTTCGCCGCGCTCCCGGGATCATCCGATGTTTCCCTCGCGACCTCGGAAAAAGCCTCGCCCGCCTTGATCCGCGCCGCCGCCCACGAAAGCTTGGCGAGGGCGAGCGCCTTCTCGTCGTCGCTGGCGCCGTAAGGCAACTTCACCAAAATGTGCCGAACATGGTCGGCCTTCGGTGCGTCGTCGACCTTCCGCTCCGCGAAAGTCTTGTCGACGTCGGCTTGGTGTTCCTTGACCCAGGCCTCGACCGCTTGCGGCTTCTCTTCGACGGCCCAGCGCTTGGCCCACGACTCTTTGACCGCAATCGAGCCCAAAGTCGCCGTGGTGTAGCGCTGCTCGTACTCCTGCCACGCCTCGGTCTCGCTCACGCGCACTGGCTCGCGCACGACGTCGCGCATCTTGGCGGCGAGGAGCTCGCGCGCCTGCTCCTCGCGGAACTCGGTCGTCGAGCGATTGCTCAGGTTTCGGACCTGACGCTCGTAGGCCTTCATGTCGAAAAGCTTCGTCTTCGGGTCGCGGAAGTCCACCGGAATTGCGGTGTCCCGATCGTTGAAGCGCGCCTGGGCCACGTCGGCCGAGAGAAGACCGACGCGGGCGTACGATTGATACATTTCGGAGACCACGGACTGCGCCACGACGGGGTCGGCCGCCGGAACGCTCACCCGAACGTATCCGCCGTAGAGCTGGTCGGTCACCTCGGTGTCCGTCACGCGAATGCCGAGCCGCTTCGCCTCGTCGCCCAGCAACTCGCGCTCGATCAAACCGTCGAGCGCGATACGCTTCAGGTTCAATTTGCGCGACATGGTCGAGCTCCGGGAGGGCATGAGGATGCGGTACGCCGCCCCGAAGTCTTTGGGGTCCAGGCATCGGCCTCTCACGCGGGCCGCGCACACCTCCTTCAGCGATGCAGTCCTTGACGTCGCGTTGGGACGAAACGTGACGACGAACGCAAAGATGGTCGCCACGATGATGGCGCCGTAAATGACGTTCGACAGGCCGCGATGGCGGAAGAAGTCGAGCATATCGGCGAGCCCGTGTAACACGCGGTCCAACGGCGGTCCAACGGCGCTTCTCGCGGGGTCATCTCCCTGCCGAGCGTTCGCGCTGGCGTCGACCGATGGGCGCGGCGGCGTTACGCGCGCTTCTCGAGGCCAATTGCGAACCTCAGGGTGACGAGGGCGCGGTCGAACGCCGGCGCGGTCTTCGAATAGGTGATCTCGTAAAACGTATCGAGTGTGCGCCCGGCGTCGCTGGGATCCATGACGTGAGTGACCGCGCTCTCGACCTCGACGAACCCGTTCGATAGCGCCGGCTGCGCCAGCGTCCGCGCGCGCTCGAAGAGGCGTGAGTCGTCCTCGTTCGGGAAGTCCGCCTTCTGTGCGCGAAAGACGACACGCACTTCGAGAGGCTCCGAGACGCGAAGGCGTACGCCCGAGTCCATGATGAGGTTTTCTCGCGGACGTTCGGCGAGAACGATGTCTTCTCCGCGCCAGCGAAATATTTCAAACCCTGCGTCGACCAACGCTTTCTTCGTTTGAGTGGCGCGGCTGTTGGGGGGCTCTGGCATATTTCCGTTGGCGGATCGGGGTCGGCGATGTGGCACTTCAGACGACGAGCTCGAGCGCAAAGCTTCTTCGCCGCAAGGGTGTGCGTCAAGGGGGACGCTGCTACGCTTCATCGTAAGTGAAAAACCGTCGCAGCTTGACCCCCTCGATCGACACTTCCGGGCGTGACGTGCACGCGACGCGTCGTTCTTGGGCCCGCCACAAGATTAGCGCGCGGGTGACCATCAAGGAGCGATCGGGGGAGACCCTCGAGGGTTGGGCCCTGAACCTGAGCCGGGGTGGAGTCCGAGTCATTCTCGAGACGCGAGTCGAGCTTGGAGCGGAGCTCGAGGTCAGTGTCCTATTTGGTGCGCTGCCACCGACACCGCAGGTCGGTCTCGTCGTGTGGGTTCAAGACGAGCCTGACGGGGTCGTGTGCGGCATCGCGTTCCGCGACCTCGCTGCGTCGGTGGGCGCGTCCTCCGGCTGAAAGACTCGGGGCGGACGGCGCTACGGACGACGGGGCCGTCACCCTCTGGCCCCGCCGCAACTCGTGGTAGATCGTCACCACGATGGTGACGCCGAAGAACCTCCTGCCCGAATGTGGTCTCTATAGGACGACGAAGGCTCTACCCGAGCACGAAGCCGACGTGCCCTCCGGCGCGCTCGTCTACTTTCACAATCACTCCGACTCTGGTTTGCCCGTCGTCGTCGCACCCGATCACAACGTCCACAACCGGTGGCATTTCCACGGTCCGGGTGTTCCTTTCCGCGGGCTCTCGTGGGCCGATAGCCTGGTCAAGCTTCCCGCGGAAGGCTTTTACATGCTCCGCAAGCTCTTGACGTTCGAGGGGGGCGAGTGGCCCAAGGGGGCGCTCGTGCAGCTCGGCTACACGAAGAACGGCGATCCCATCGTCTTCATCGCCCAAGTGCGCGCTCAGCTCGCCGAAAACGACCTCTTCTTCAACGACCGCGGCGTCGGGGTCACACGGGAGCAACTGGCCATGCTCGAGCCGCTCAAGGTGTTCGTCGAACCCGCGCCAGAGGGAGCGCACACGGCGGGAGTGCATTGAGCGAGACGCGCACCCGCATTCTTCACTGGGTGGTCTCCGGGGGCATCGCGAGGGTGCCCGGCGGCGCGAACGTCGCGGTGGACGTCGACCCGATCGTCGTCGGCCGGGATCCCGGGGCCGCCATCGTCCTCGCGGATCCGGAGGTGAGCGCGCTGCACTGCGAGCTGCGCGCCGTCAGCGAGGGGATTCTCGTCCGAGACCTCGGAAGCACCAACGGTACCTTCCTGGGCACGGCTCGCGTCCGCGAAGCCGTCATCGTGACACCTAGCGATCTGCTGCTGGGGCAAACGAAGATCGTCGTCGAACCGCAGGCGAAGCGCCGTGTCGACATCGGCTTCTCTCCGAGGTTCGGACCGCTCGTCGGGACGTCTCCGAGGATGCGGCGTGTCTTCAGCGTCCTCGAGCGCGTCGCGAGCACGTCCATCAGCGTGCTCATTTTCGGAGAGACAGGGACCGGCAAAGAGCTCGTGGCCAGAGCGATTCACGACGCGAGCGAGCGAGGGAAGAGACCGTTCGTGACCCTCGACTGCGGCAGCATCCCGCCAACGCTTGCCGAGAGCATCTTGTTCGGACACGAAAAAGGCGCCTTCACCGGGGCGACCGAGCGTCGCCGGGGCGCTCTGGCCGAGGCCGACGGCGGGACGCTCTTTCTCGACGAGCTCGGCGAGCTTCCCATGGAGCTACAGCCCAAGCTCCTTCGAGCGCTCAGCGAAAAGCAGATCAAGCGGGTCGGCGGCGTCGCCTTCGAGCCGATCGACGTGCGAGTCCTAGCCGCGACGCGGCGTGACCTCGGTACCGAGATGAACGCTGGGAGGTTCCGTAGCGATCTGTTCTTCCGCATCGCGCAGGTGCGCATCGAGCTGCCACCGCTTCGCGAGCGACTGAGCGATCTGCCGCAGCTCGTCGAGCATGTCTGCCAGCGCGTCGGCAAACCGCAGCACGTGCAGACGGTGCTCACCTGGATCGAGCAGCGCATGATCTCCCACGATTGGCCTGGAAACGTTCGTGAGCTCGTCAACGTCGCGAGCGTCGCGGCAACGCTTGCCGACGACCCGGGAGCCATCGACGACGTACTGACGTTGGCCCGCGACGACAGCGCCGCCGACCGGTCACGGGGCGCGAACTCGTTCGGCGACGCGAAGCGCGCGGCCATCGAGGGCTTCGAGCGGGACTACTTCACTGCGCTCGCCCGGCGCTGCAAGGGCAACGTGAGCGAGATGGCTCGCCAGAGCAACATGGAGCGCCATCATGTCCGCGCGTACCTTCGAAAGCACGGGATCGAAAAGCGCGCGCTCTGAGTCGCCAAATCGCTCCCCCTTGCGCCGGTCGCCGTCGGCCCGGGTCGTCAGAGCGGCAAATCCATCGCCGGGAGGTAGGCGGCGTCCCTCTTCTTCACCTCTTTGTCGGCCAGCGGCCATTCTCGTCCTCGGGTCCCGGGGGCGGATGCGTCAATCCAGTGGTAGCTCGTCTCGCGCACGTCAAGGTGCACGAACTGCGTGTGCGGGTGGGTGTAAATGCCGACGCCGGTCCGAGGCAGACTGCGCAGATACGCCGCGAGCTGCGCCGCGCCGACTCCGGCCAGCTTGAAGTCGATGGCTTCGCCTGCGGTGTGGCGCCCTGCGTTTTCGCGCCAACCCGAGACGATCAACACCTTCGCGCGCTGATAGTGATAGGCCGCCTTCACGACGAGCTGCTCGAGCCGCGGCGCGAGCTCATGGGCGTCACCGTCGTTGGCGATCCGCTCGAACGCCGCACGGGACTCTTCGTCGACCTCCCCGCTCGCCGTGTAAAGAAGGACGCGCGCGCTATTGCGCGTGCGCACGCTCTCGACGTCGACCGGCCCGAGCTCCCGCGTCCAAGAATCGACGCGCTCGGCCCTGGCCCTCGCGGCCAACGGCGTTTCGGCCGCGCCGCGCGCTTCGACGAGCGCATGGGCAGGTGCGTCTCTCGCCACCCAGAGGCACAGCGTCGCGACGAGCCACAGGGCTCGGCCGCAGGACTTTTTTCGAGCGCCACGTCTCCCGGAGAGCTGCATGCAATCCTGCCTCAGAACTGGCCGACGATTCCGACGCTGGCCCCGCCACGCTCCGGGCCTGCGGCAGGGCGGACGACTGCGTCGCGCTTGGATGACCCGAGAAAGTACCACGCCGTCAGGGCGCCGGTCACCAGCCCCATGGCGGCCGCTGCGCCAGCGGCGACGTATGCCAATGTGCGCGCATCGCTGAAGCGTTGGCGGTCGCCGGAAGGAATGACGGGGACCTCGCCCGCATAGCGATCCCGGAGCGACCACGCGTGGTCCGCGAGCGGAACGGCCACTATCGCGCCGGCGGCCGCCAGTCCGCCGCTCACTGCAATCACCGTCGGCGAAAACGGACGCCGCACCTCGGGCCGCGCGGACGCCTCGACGGCCGGTCCGACTCGGGCGAAGGGCGCGCTTGGGTCGTCTCGGGCGGGCGCGACGCGTATGTCGCGTGTGTCGCTCGAGGGCGCGGCCGGCGGGTTCTCGCGGGGCGTCTCGCTCGGGGCGACGTCCAGAATCTCGCCGGCGAGGACGCGCACCGTCTTGGTGTGCGCGTCTCTGCTTCCTGCTGCGAACGTCACGGCGTGCTCCCCCGGCGTCACCCAGGCGGTGAATCCCCCCCGGCGTGGCTCGATCGCATCGACTTGCACCGGGCGCGCGGGCACCCCCGGGTCGACGCGGATGCGCCCTTTCGCCGCAAGGAGCGCGGCCATGCGGGTCCGCGCGTCGGCGTCCTCCTTTTCGACGATCGCCGCGAGCGCCTCGCCGCGGGCGCGCCGCCGATCGACCTCCGTCATGAACTCGCCCAGACGTTCCGCGGCGGGCGTCGCGTCGTCGAGCTCGGCGTACGCGATGCCCAGGTCGTACGCGAGTCGATAGCCTCTCTCCGCGCCGAGCTCGCGATAAATCGGCTCCCAGAATTTTATCGCGTCTGGGAGAGCGCCTGCCGCGTAGTACTGCATCCCGAGCCTGAAGCGTTCGCGATACCCCGCAAGCGTATCGTCCACGGGCGTCGTCTCGGCGACGGGCGGCGGACTGGCGCGCGCGGTGCTCGTGGCAAGGGCGACCCCGACCACGCCGATGAGGCAGAGCTCAAAAGGGCGTGGGGTCGACATCGGGAAGTCTCGCGGGCGATGGACGGACCGGCTGCGGCGACGGCGCGGAGGCGCTCGAAGTCGCGATCGGCCGCGGGCTCCACGCAGGCGTGACGAGTCCGCGGAGAGCCGTGGCCGCCGGCGCGATGGCGCTCGTGGATGGAGCCGAGACGACGCGCGTCGCGGCGGTGTTGGCGCCGTTGGACAGCGCGTGCTCGATGTCCTTGGGCTTGTCCGCGAGAGCGGAGAGGGTTCGCGTCGCAGACGGGACGGCGCTCTCGGTGGGTACGGCCTGGGGGACGGTCGCAGGCGCCGCAACGGCCAAGCCAGGTGTCTTGGCCGTGGCGGCGCCGACGGCCAGCGTGACCGGCGCCGTCGCACTCTCGGGGACTCGCCGGCGATCGCCGTTTCTCCACGCGACCGCGGCCGCAAGGGCGAGCGCGATGCCCCCCGAGCAAACTAGGAGCATCCGGCGATACCCGCGATCGCGTCGCGCTGGGCCAGGGACCGGAACCAGCTCGCTCCGTGAGCCTCGCTCGCGAGGCGCCTCGGCTCCGAGGCGGAGGCGCAGGATGTCGGCGCGCGACGGAGCGGCTCTCTCGAGCGACTCCGTGAGGAGCGCGCGACGGCGCTGCGCCTCGGGGGCGAACCGCTGAAGCATCAGTTCACGCAGGGCCGCGGCACTGGAGAAGGGCTCGCGCTCGGCCACGAACGCCCGAAGCTCTTCTGCGACGACGAGCGCCGTCACCGGCCTCCTTTGCGGATCGCGTGCCACCAGCCTCGCATGAAGGTCCACCAAAGCGGGAGGCGCCGCCGGCCAGGCATGGTCGAGGCGAGGCGGCTCCTCGAGCGCAAGGCGCCGCATGATCTCGAGGTCCGTCCCGGAGCCCCACATGCGCGAGCCCGTGAGGCACTCGAACAGAACGGCGCCGACGCTGAACAGGTCGGTGCGGCGATCGAGCCGTTCGCCGAGAGCCTGCTCGGGAGACATGTACGCCATCTTGCCTTTGACCTCGCCGGTTCTCGTCTCGTGCCCGCTAGCCTCGAATTTGGCGACACCGAAGTCGAGCAGTTTGACGTCGCCCTCGTACGCGATCATGACGTTGTGCGGACTGACGTCGCGGTGAACGACTTGAAGCGGCTTCCCGTCTGCGTCGCGAAGCTCGTGCGCTGCGTGCAGCCCTTCGCAAACTTCGGCGAGGACGTAGGACACGAGCGCGGGCCCGAGCGCGCGCCCTTTCTCTCCCGGGGCGCCCTCGGAGCCGAGGACGCGCGAGAGGGGCTCGCCTTCGACGTATTCCATCGCGAGAAAGAGCTCTCCGCCGAGCTCGCCGAACGCCAGCGTGTGGACGACGTTCCGGTGGGTGAGAAGGGACGCGAGATGTGCCTCTCGAAGAAACATCTGCTTGCGGCGTGGGTCGCGCGCCGATTCCGGAAGGAGACGCTTGAGCGCGACCACTCGCTCGAAACCATCTGGACCGCGTTCGAGCGCGACTTCGACGCTGCCCATTCCTCCGCGACCGATGACGAAGAGCGACTGGTATGGCTCGTCGTCGGCGGCCGCTGGCGCCCGCAAGGCGTGAATCTCGGTCGCCGGGACGGGCGTCGGCATGGGGGCACTTTAGCAGGCAGCCGGCGGGCCGAGGGCGGACCGACGACCGCGGGAGCGTCGCTCCGGCCGCCCCCCGGGGTATGCTTCGGGGCGAAAGACTTGGAATCTTGATTTTGAGGCGACGTTCTGCGTTGGCATTCGGCGTGTGCGCGGGCCTCGTTGCAGTCGCGGTCATCGTGGCGTGTATTCCGGACTTGCCTCCGGATCCGCCCGCCCCGAGCGCGCCGGCCTGCGGCGACGGGTACATCGATTTGGCGACGGGCGAGCAGTGCGATCCCGGGACGCCCTCGGCGGGCGTGGCGGTTCTCGGCGGCTGCACCGTCGGCTGCCGAATGGAATGTCCGTCCGGCTTCGTTTGGTCGAGAAACGATCACTGTTACCAGCTGGCGCCCGCTAGCGCCGCAGGGCTTCAGGAGGCCATTAGGGGCTGCTCTTTGCTGGGTGCGCACGTCGTGACGTTCGCCAGCGAGGCGGAGCTCTCGGCGATAACGGGATTTTTCCGCGTGAGCCTGGCTGGGACAGGACCCTTTTGGGTGGGCCTCGACAACGCGTTTGCCCGCTACAACTCCGTTGCGGCGTTCGAGCCCGGTTGGTCGCCCACCTGCTCCGGGTGCTTTGCGCGCGCGCCCGGCCCGGGGGCGGCACTTCCGCGCCTCGACGCCTCGACCGACGGGGCGACGCTGGCCGAGGGCTGCGTCGCTGCCTTCGCCGACCCCGCCGTGCCCTTTTGGACCGAATATCCGTGCGCCAACGCGCAAGCCCGGATCAGGGTCATCTGCGAGCGGGAGCCGGTCGGTGCGCGCTCCAGGGCGTGTGACGCAGGCGTCTGCATCGACCTCGCGTGGACGCACGGCGGCAAGCGCTACGTCTACCGCGAGGACCCCGCCACGGCCGACGCCGCCGAGCAGGCCTGCGTCGCGCTGGGCGGCAGCCTGGTAGTGCTGCAGTCGCAGGACGAGCGCGAGCAGCTGTGGCGCGAGCTCTCCCGCATGGGCGTCGTGCCGAACGCCATATGGATCGGCCTCGTGCGGGTGACCGCGAGTGGTTCCGATGCGGCGCGATGGGTGTGGGACGACGACGCGTCGACCGACGCCTATCCGTCACCGTGGGGCGATCGGCAGCCGCGAGCCCCGGGCGCCTTGACGACTGCGCGCGCCTTTCTGCTCCACCAGGGCTCGCCGCCCAGCCTGGACGACACGCTCGCGCACGACGACGTGCAGGGGTCGGAGCTCGCGTCCGTGTGTCAGCTCTGACGGCGCACTCGCGCCGTTGCCCACGGCGCGAGTCGCCCGGCGTCAGTCTTGCTTCGCGATCTTGTCCCGGAGCTTCTGCACGATGTTGGGGTAACCCTCACTCGGGTTGTCCATCTTCTTGCGGAACTGGTCATAGTAGTTCTTGGTGAGGCTGGAGCCTTCCGTGATGATGTCCACGACCCGGTAACCGCTGCTCGTCTGCTTTACGACGTAGTCGACCCGCACCGAGGGCTCGCGGGGCTTGCCCTTGCTCTTCGCCTCGGTGAGCACGCGGGTGTCGCCGCCGGCCTCGCGCGCGCCGTGGTAACTGACGTCGTAATCGAGGGTCTTGAGCAGGTTCTTGCGGTAGCTCTTGCGGACGAGCTGCGAGAGCAATTCTTTCAGCTCCGCCTTCTGGGAGTCCGAATACTTGGCCCAGAGAATCCTCGCAAGCGGGCAAGGACGTCGGGCACGGCTGGCCAAAGGCTCGGCGCGTCAGCTCGGCGTAGTCGACGAAGCCGTCGAGCGCACCGTTGACCTGCGAGTCGCGTCCGGGGGACGCCGGCTCGTGGAGCAGATGATCGAGCTTGCCGTGTTCTTGCTCGATGAAGCTCTGCGCCTCGTCTGCCGAAGCGGAGGCGGCGAGCGAGAGCAGAACCAGGGCACTGCAACAGGCGACGAGCTGACGGAGCCTCATTTCGATTGACCTCGGGCCGTTACTGCCTCGGCGATGGCGGACTTGCAACCTCTCTGGCGGGGCCTTCGGTCGAAGACCCATGAAAGCCAAGAGCAGTCGCGCGGCTGCGGCAGAAGGCGGGGAGCGGAAGAGCGGTTGGGAACAGTCTTGCCAATTGGACGGCGCCCGGGTCGCCACCATTCAAGCGGCCTCGAGCCCTACACCCCCGGCCCCTACATGGGCGGCGGCCGAACGCTCCGGCGCAGCCCCGTCACTTCTCGGCTCAAGGTGACTTGGAAGCTTGCCCCGCCGCCCACGGCGCGCTCCACCGCTAGGCGCGCCCCGATGGAAGCGTGATCTTCGATGATGCGTCGAACGACGGCGAGGCCGATGCCGGCACCATGGGTTCTCGTCGTGAAAAACTCCTCGAAGATGCGCGGGCCGGCGTTTTCGGGCACGCCTGGCCCTTGGTCGTCGACCGAGAGCATCACGTCGCGCTCGAACAGCTCTATGCGAACCGTGACCCACGAGCCCGCCGAGCTCGCCTGTATCGCGTTGCGCACGAGGTTCCAGAGCACCTGACGGATCTGCGCGCCATCGCACCGGGCGAGCGCTTCGTCGAGCGGCCCGACGTAGTGGACGGCCACGTCCGAGCCGCGCGCAGCGTTCGTGGCGAGCGCCACGACTTCGCGCGCAAGCGCCGCGACGTCGGTCGCTTCTGCACGCGGAGGGCGCGGTTTGGACAGATCGATCATGTCGCCCACCAAGTCGTTGAGACGCCGCGCTTCGCGCTGAACGATCCCGCACAGGCTCTTGTCCTCTTCCGTCAGTGATGGGGAGCCGCACAGCATTTCGATGGACCCCGTGATGGACCCGAGCGGGTTGCGGATCTCGTGCGCGAGGCCGGCAGCAATCCGCCCGAGGACGGCCAACCGCTCGGCCTGGCGCGCCCGTCGAGTGGCTTGCTCGAGCGCTCCCCCCGTCAGCCGGAGGCGCTCCGCGAGATACCCGCCGAGGAGGGCGACCACGGTGACGCCCAGAGCGTTGAGCAGGAGGGGATAGACGAGGTCCCCGGCCTCGACCGCGTACGTGCCGTTCAGCTGGTCAGGGGGCGGGTGGAGCCAGCCAGACACGAACGCAGCGCAGAGCAGCGTGTAGATGCCGATTCCGAGCACGCCCGCGAACGCCGCACCGCGGAGGCCGATGAGGATCGCGCCGACCAGACAGGTGAGGGCGTAAAAGGACGTCGCGCCGCTCGACGCACCGCCCGACACGTAGACGATCGCCGTCCATGTCATCTGGTCGAGGGCGATTTGCGACCAGGCGAGCTTGTGAAGATGCCTCCCCGAGCGCAGCACGACCGAATAGATCGCGGCGAGCCCGAAGCCGGCGCCTATCGTCACGAAGACGACGCGCAAGCTGAATGGATACCGCGCGAGCGCCCCGCGTAGACAAAGGCTCGCGGTTGCCCCGAGGAGCAAGACCAGGAAGGCAAGACGAAGCCCGGTGATCCAGGCGAGCCGGGTGACCAGACTGTGGTCGGGTGCGCGCTCGACGGAGGGCTCCCGCTCCCCCTCGATCGAGTGGATGCCGAAATTCATCGCAAGGACTAGTCAGCCTTGATCTTGCCCGCGATGCTGAAGATCGGCAGGTACATGGCAATGAGCACGACGCCGACGGTCCCGCCGATTCCGACCATCAACGCAGGCTCGATGAGGCTCGTCAGCGCCGAGACGGCGACGTCGACCTCCTCTTCGTAAAAATCCGCGATCTTGTTGAGCATCGCATCGAGGGCCCCGGTCTGCTCACCGACGCCGACCATCTGCACGACCATCGGCGGAAAGACGTTCGTCTCCATGAGCGGCTGGGCCATGTTCTTGCCCTCCGAAATGCGAGCTCGCGAGTACATGATCGCCTCCTCGACGATCACGTTGCCCGCCGTCTTGGCGACGATCTCGAGCGCATCGAGGATGGGCACACCCGAGGCGAGCAGCGTGCCGAGGGTTCGCGTGAAGCGCGCCACGGCAATCTTTCGGAGGACGGGTCCCATGATGGGCAGCTTGAGCATGATGCGGTGGCTCGCCTTTTTGCCGCGGGGCGTTCGGTACATGTAAGCGAAGCCGACGATGATGCCGGTGAGGACCAAGAAGATCCAAAGCGCGTTGCCTACGAAGGCTCTCGACACCGCCATGACCGCGCGCGTGACGCCCGGCAGCTCGTCTTTCGCGCCGAAGTCTTTGAACATGTTCTCGAAGCCGGGAATGACGAAGGTCAGCAAGACGGTCAAGACGCCGAAAAACACGAAGATGACGGTGCTGGGATACACCATCGCGCCACGCACCTGCCTGCGCAGCTTCATCGCTTTTTCGATGTAGACCGCGAGTCGATTGAGGATGGTATCGAGAATGCCGCCGACCTCGCCCGCCTGTACGAGGTTGACATAGAGGTGGTCGAAGACCTTTGGGTGGCGCCGAAGCGAATCACTGAACGTCGCTCCCTGCTCGACGCTCGCTTTCACATCGCGGAGGACATTGCCAAATAATTTGTTCTCGGTCTGCGATTGGAGAATGTCGAGGCACTGCACGATCGGAAGGCCCGCGTCGATCATCGTCGCGAAAAGACGCGTGAAGGTGACGATGTCCTTGTGGCCGACCCCGGTGCCCAGCTGAAAGCTCAGCGCCTTGAACTTCTTTTTTACTTTGGTCGGTTGCAGTTGCTGCGCGCGCAAGCGCTGGTTGACCGCGTCTTCGGAGTCGGCCTCCATCGCTCCCTTGCGGAGCTCTCCAGTTCGACCGCGAGCTTCCCAGACGAATTCGGCCATCGTGCGTACTCACCGACAACTCTACAAGTCGCATGCGCCGAGGGTCAAAGACTGTGAGCGGTCTTTCGTATTCCAGTGGGGCTCGTGTGCCCGCTTGCGCACATCGTATACTGCCGCTCTGTACTCCAATGCCCGACGCACGATGACCCTGGACGATATCGCTCGACGCCTCGTGGCAGACGCGGTGGCCCCCGACGCCGCGGTGGCCTGTGCCGTGCGGATTGGTTCTGGGGACCAGCCCTCACGCTGGAGGATGGCGAAGGGCGGATTGACGTCGCTCCTCTTCGACCTCGCGAGCCTGACCAAACCGATGACCGCCGTTGCGCTCGCCCTCACGGGAGTCGACCGTCGGACGCCGCTCGAAGCTCTCCTGCCGGAGGTGCGCGGGACGGCGAGCGCCGGCCTGCCGCTCGAGCTCTTCTTGTCGCACCGAGCTGGCCTCGAGGCGAATAGGTCGCTGTCTTCGGACGCGGAGCAGCTCACGGAAAGGGCCGCGGCGTTGCGAGAGATCGCGGAGGCGCGACGCTCGGATGCAAACGGCGACCCTCCTCACGACGGCTTTGCTCCGGTCTACAGCGACCTCGGGTACATCTTGGCCGGAGAAGCCCTCGCGCGTGCGGTCGGCGCGCGCGACGCGGGCGAGGCGGTCGCGCGGGTCGTGCTCGAGCCGCTGGGCGTAGCCGACGAGGCGGGGACGAGGCGCGACTTGGAGGGGCGGGGCGTGCGAGGACCGTTCGCCCCGACGGAGACGATCGCGTCGCGCGGCGGTCCGCTGGTGGGCGTCGTCCATGACGAGAACGCGTGGGTGCTCACGGGCGAAGGGGGCTCCGGCCACGCGGGCCTCTTCGGCACGGTCGGCGGCGTTTTGGCGTTCGGGACCTACGTGCTCGATGCTCTCGACGGGCTTCCGGTGGCCCCGGGGCACGGGCGGACGATCGACTTGACGTGGCTCGTCCGAGAGCGTCCAGGCGGAAGCTTGCGTGCGGGGTTCGACGGAAAGAGCGCGAGCGGATCGAGCGCCGGCGAACGCCTCGGGTCGCGGAGCTTTGGCCACCTAGGCTTCACGGGAACGAGCCTCTGGATCGACCCGGATGCCAAGATCGTCGTGACGCTTCTGACGAACCGCGTCTGCCCGAGCCGCGACAACCTGGCCATTCGTTTGGCCCGACCGTGGGCGCACGGACGTCTCTTCCATCACGCTGCCGCGCTTCGCTCGACGTGAGGTCGACGGCCTGCATGATCCCGTCGCAGCTCTTCATCGCTCCCATGCATTTGCTCCTACGGCCGGAGCTCGCGGGCGTTGCCCGCCGCGGACTGGCTTGCTATCCATTGCGCCGTGTTTCGCGCGCCGATGACGCTCGACGGCGCCAACCGCGCGGCAACGACGGCCATCGGCGGGCTCGCGGTCGCCGGCGCCATCGCGTCGCTCGTGTACGCGTCGAGCGCAGGGGCGAGCATCGGTAGCCGCGCGTCGCCGCTGGTCATCGTCTTCGTGATGGCTTGGGCGTGGGCATGGTCGCCTCGCGAGCTCGTGGTGGACGAGGACGAGATCCGCGTCATGCGCCGAGCGGCAACGGCACGGAGGTTTCCGATCTCGTCGGTGACGGCCGCCTCGCCGATCGAGCCAATCGGTCCCGGCGTCGTTCGCGTCTTCGGAGTGGGTGGTTTCTTCGGCAGCTACGGCTTATTTTGGAGTCGACCGCTCGGTCGCTTCCACGCGTATGCAACCCGTCGCGGACCGGCCATGATCGTGCATCTCCGTGATCGCTTGCCGGTCGTGCTGACGCCCGACGACGTGCCGGGCGCCATCGCCGCGATCGAACGGGCGAAGGCGCGCTGACGATGGCCGGCGCGGCATGGTCCGCGTCTTGTCTCAGGACTACCGCCACGGAAGACGTCAAGGTCCCGACGTCGACCGACACTGCCCGCCGACCTCGTTGGACGTCGCCGCGCGGTCCGCGGAGAAGTCCGGAGAGTCAAGGGTGACTCCTGGGCCGCGATCGCGCGCAGCGCCGCCGTCCGATTGGGCGAAGTCACTGGCGGGTGGAGCTCCACGAAGCCGCCGCTGAGGTACTGGCGCGCTCCATTGCATCGGTCCACCGTGCCCTCGAAGATCAGCGTAGAGCCGTCGTAGATAAAACCCATCGAAAACCAGGCGCTGCCCGAGCACGCCAGGCCTCACGACGAGAGGATATTGATACCAATGCCGGGCCAACCCGAGCCGGCCGGTGCCGGTCCAATCGAGTATTGTCCGTCGAACGTATAGCCTTGCGACACGTTCGTCCCCGGAGGGCCGCCATAGAACGTGCCCTCCGAAGTGAACTCGATTGTCTGCTCGGGTTTATTAAAGGGGTCGAGTATCGACCAGCCGCCGATGATCGAGCAGCTCGTCGACGGGTCCGCTCCCGGATTCGAGGACGACGGCACTGGGCACTTTCCCTGTGACGGGTCCGTCGCGGTAGGAGGAGCGGAGCCGCCCGCGCTCGGTCCCAACGAATCGACGCCCGGAGAGTCCGACCCGCCCGCCTCGGCCGTGGCTCGATCGCCGGTAGGGCCTACGTTGCTCCCGACATCGATCACCTTCCCGCCGCACCCGGCGAAGGCGAAGAGAACAGCAAGCGGCAAGATCGTCTTCAGTAAGACCATTCGAGGCCATTCCCTTCTCCGCAGACGGGCACGCTTTCATCGACGCTTCCCGGCAAGCGTGCTCGCCCCCGCAATCGACGCGGCGCTCGGTGCCATTCCGTGACAAAACGCATTGCGACATCCCAAGCCCTAGTGCGTCTCGATCGCAAAGCGCGAGACACGTCCGCGCAAGACCTCGACGACCACCGGCGTGCGGGCCCACGCAAAGAACGGGTCGTACCCCAGACGGGCCGCGACCGATGAGCGCACGGTCTCCTCGTCGGGGCAGCTGTCGGCGCCCGGTCCTCGCGCATAGACGAGGCGCCCAGAAGGGTTCGCGCCTGCGACCTTCGAGAGGGTGAGCGCGAACGCCATGAGCACGACGCCCACAGGGGCAGCTACGCTGGGAGCGGACCTCGACACGGGCTCGCAGGGGCGAGGTCAGTGCGCTATCAAGATTGAATTCTCGGACACGAGCAGCAAGGCCCCCGACGGGGTGATGGCGAGCGCCGACGGTAGCGTCAGCTGTCCGGGGAGGGGGCCGAGGCGCACGCCGGCCCCTGTGGCCGTTCCGACCGCGGTCGTCACGGTACCGGTCGAAAGAACGACGCGCCGCACCGTGTTGTTTTGAAAATCCGAGACGAACACGTTGCCCTCGGCGTCGACCGAGACACCCGTGGGATAAGCGAAGTGCGCGACCCCACGCGCGCCGTCATTGCTGCCGCGGATCGTCGGTACCCCCGCGATCGTCGAGACGGCTGCCGAGGCAATATCGATTTTTCGCAGAGTCTCGCCTTCGCTGTCGGCAACGTAAAGATGGCCTTGTCCGTCCGCCGCGAGGCCGACAGGCCGGTAGAAGCCGGCGCTCGTGCCGACGCCGTCCACCTCTCCGGGAACGCGGGACTGCCCGGCCAGCGCTGAAATCTGTGCCTTTTTCGAAATCGATCTGCACCACGATGTCGTCCGTGGAGTCGGTCACGAAGAGTAGCCCGTGATCGAGCGCGAGGCCCGAAGGCGCGTCGAGGTCGACAGCGACCGCGCCGGGCGGGGAAGAGTACGTGAGCGTGCTGACCTTCCCCGAGGAGAGATCGATCTGGCGAATTTTGCGGTTGAGAGTGTCGGCGACGTAAAGAGTCCCAGCCGCCTCATCGAGCACGAGGCCTTGCGGCTGATTGAGCCGCGCGTCGGCCGGCGCGCCGTCGACCAGCCCGGATTGCCCAGTCGCGCCAGCGAGGCTCGTCACTTCCCCCGTGGCAAGAACGACCCTGCGGATCGTGTCATTGCCGGTGTCGGCGACGTACACGAACTGACCGTCGGTGGCCAGGCCTTGCGGCGCGGAGAAGCGGGCACTCGCCCCCGCGCCATCGTTGCTCCCTACCGAGAGCGCACCCGCGTACGTCACGACGGCACCCGTGGCGAGCGCAATTGTTCGGAGAACCCAGTTGCCCGAATCGGCGACGTAAAGCGTGCCGGCGCCGTCATTGAGCAGGCCCGCGGGCGAGTTGAAACGTGCGTCGCCTCCGAGCGCGTCGACGAAGCCCTGGCCCATCGCGCTTCCGGCGAGGAGCGTCACCGCGCCTCCGGGGCTGATGCGCAGGATGCCGTGGTTGCCGCTCGGCAGGTCCGACAGAGAAACGAGGACGTCGTTGCCATCCGTCGCGATGCCCTGCGGAAGCGCGGCAAACTTGGCCACCGTCGACACGGTCCCTGTGTTCAGCTCGAGCTTTCGAACACTCTCGTTCAACCCATCGATGATGTAGAGGTTGCCCGAACCGTCGAGAGCGAGCGCCGTGGGCTTGCTGAACCGTGCCTGGGCGCCGACGCCGTCGGCCGAGCCGCTCATCCCGGGTGTCCCGGCGATCGTCGTCACCGCGCCAGTCGCGACCGCAAACATACGGATGGCGTTGTTGTCCGTGTCGCCGATGTAAAGGTGACCGTTGGCATCGAGCGCCAGTCCCTCGGGCTCCTGAAAGCGCGCGGCGGTGCCTGGTCCGTCCAGAGAGCCGGGCTGACGCGGCGCTCCGGCGAGCGTCGTGACCGTACCCGTCTGAACGTCGATCTTGCGTAGCGTGTGATTCTCGGTATCGGTGACGTAGAGTTGGCCGTCTGCGAAGGCGAGGCCGCTCGGCGAATTGAGTCGCGCTTCGACGCCCATCCCGTCGCTCGCTCCCGCCTGCCCATAAGCGCCCGCAAGAGTGGTCACTGAGCCGGCGGCGCGATCGACGACGCGGATCGTGTCTCCGTCCGCGACGAAAAGGCGATTGCCTCCATCGCTCGCGATGGCCCAGGGTGAGTCGAAGTGTGCGACCGCAAGCGCCCCATCGACCCATCCGTGCCCACCCGGCACGCCGGCGAGCAGGTCGAGCGTCCTCCACGTTGGCTTGGCCGAGCCCGTCTCGGACTTCGGCCCCGCTCCTTGCCCACAAGAGGCCATCGCCACGCAAAGAGCAATGAGCGACGGGCGACCCATTTTCTTCTCGTGGCGTCTCGTGGCGTCTCGGGGTTTCGTGAGTCGAAAGAAACTACCAATTTAGGCCAAGCGAAATCAACGGCAGTCGCTGGGCCGCTCTCTTTCACTTAGCGCCGAATCTTTCGCTTGGCGCCTAAGGGCTTGGCCGCAACGAGCTCGGTCGCGTGTAAGTCGACATGCCCCGCAGCACTCGGTTCTGGCGCGTCCGTCAGCGCTTCGCGTGCGTCGGCGCCTCTGCGCCGTCCGCGAGGCAACGCTCACTTTTCGCGTAGCGCACTGCGATATTGGGCGCAGTCCCGAGCCGACCGCACCGTGCGTCTTGGCGAGAAATATCCGTATGCACGCGAAGACTATTTTGTTGCCTGCTCGCAGTTTCGTCGCGGTACTTCATACTCCGCGGAGATGGCAAGGACATGGGCATGAAACAGAAGAAGATGCTTGCGGTCGGCAGCACGGGCGGTTTGGCGTTGCTCGGGTTGCTCGTCCCCTTGCTTGCCGCGCTGGATGCGTGCGGGACCACCCCGAAGGGGACTGGCGGGGGCTTTACGCAAGCACCGAGCAGCGGAAGCCCCGGCGGCGGTCTCGTGCCCGTGGACGAGGCGGGAGCTCCGATCGACATTCCGGGTGACGACGGCGGTCCGACGAACTGCTTGGCGTGCGGGGATACGGCGGCTCCTCCGGGGACGAACTTCACGTTCGATGCGGGGATGGCCAAGGGGACGTCGACGGCGGCGGATTGTCCGGGTTGCACGTTTCCTCCGTTGACTGGGGCGCCGGCGTGCCCCGCGGCGACGCCTCCCATCAAGGTGGTTTACCCGCCGGACACGGTGCTGTTGCCGCCGAACATGAACGTCATTTCGGTGCAGTGGACGCCGTTCGGGGCTCCGTTCACGACGTTCGAGGTCGACTTCGAGAACACGAACACGGACGTTCGGATCATCACGAAGTGCGCGACGCAAACGATGGACACGGGTCAGCCTCCGGTGGCTTCTGGGGGCTGCGAGCTGGTGGTGCCGCCGGGGGCGTTCCAGTCGGTGGAGAACGCCAACCGTGGCGGGGCGCCGGTGAACGTGAGCGTTCGAGGGACGACGGACGGGACGTGCGCGACGGCGCAGAACGCCATTCAAGTGTCGTTTGCCGAAGAGGACCTTCTGGGGACGTATTATTATTGGAAGTCGACGGTGGCGGCGAACGGCGTCGGGGGTCAAATCTGGAAAAAGACGTTCGGCGACCTGTCGACGGCGGAATCGAACGTGACCGCGGCGCTCAGCTCGACGTGCAACGGGTGCCACGTGCTGTCGCGGGACGGGTCGCGCATGGTGGTGTCCGCCGACGACAACGACTCGGACGACGAGTACGGCGACGTCGTCGGTCTGCTCCTGAACAACAGCGTCACGCCGCCGGTGCTTCTCGTGGGCAACGGCCAGAAGAGCAACGGCCAGCCGCCTGGGTTCAGCACGATCAACCCGACGGCGACGCTGTATTTGACGTCCAACGGGACGCCCAACCCGCCGACCAACAACTTCTCTCTCTTCAATGCGACGACAGGGGCTCCGATTCCGCCGAACGTCACGGTGGGGGTGGCCGGCCAACGTCCGACGATGCCGGACTGGTCGCCGGACGCGACGTCGGTGATTTACGTCTTGCCGCAGCTGACGGGAGACACCTGGCAGAGCGACGACGACCACGAGTTCGGCGGCAGCCTTTACACGCTGCCTTACATGGGTAATCAGGTGTTCGGCACGCCGGCGGTCTTCCTGAAGTCGAACGGGGAGAACAACTACTACCCGACGTATTCGCCCGACGTGCCGTCGACGTTCGTCGTCTTCGACCGGACGCCGCTCGACATGAGCGCCGGCGCCATCGACGGCTGCACCGGCACCGCGCCGCAGCGCGCGTGCCCCAACGACAGCTTCTCGAACCCTGCCGCCCGACTGACGCTCACCGGGGCTACGGCGGGCAAGCCCATCGTCGACCTGGAGAAGGCCAACGGCTCGCCCGCGGCGGCACCCGTCAAGGTGTCGAACTCGTTTCCCAAGTGGACGCCGTTCGTCCAGACCTACCACGGTCAAAAGCTGTTCTGGGTCACCTTCTCGTCGACGCGCGACTACGGCGTCCGCGTGCTCAATCACAAGACGGGCATGTACCAGTGCTACCCGCCCGACAGCTTCGAGTGGCCCACCGGCCAGCACCACGGGACCTTCGCCCCGCAATGCCAGCAGCCCCAGCTTTGGATGGCGCCCATCACGCTCAGCGAGGGCTTCAACGGGATGACCGACCCGTCGCACGTCGCCTTCTGGATTCCTTACCAGGACATCACGACGCACGACCACACGCCGCAATGGACCCACCAGGACGTCGTCAAACCGCCGCCCCCCATGTGCATCCCGAGCGGCGCCAACTGCCTCACCAACCCGACCGCCTGCTGCAACACCCCCGGAGCACCCCCCCTCTACTGCACCGGAAATGGCAAGTGCGGTCAGATTCTGAACTAGTCAATACGGCCCCGGCGGAGCAGCCTCACGGCACCTCGTCGGGGGGGGCGGCCGGCGGCGGTTGAGCCATCGAGTCCCGAAAGTCCCGGAGAGCGACGGGACGCTCGAGCATTTCGCCGCCGTGCTTTCTCCGGAAGATCCGCTGCGCGGGGTAGATCCCTCGGTGGCCGGAGAGCAGATAGGCAATGACGCACACCACCATGACGTGCGGGAATACCGCGGCGCCGAGCAGCTCGACCGCCATGATCGACAGAGCCACCGGCGTGTTCGCGGCGGCTCCGAAGACGGCCGCGAGCCCGACGCCAGCTCCCAGCTCGATTGGAAGGCCAAGGTAACGCGCGAGGACGTTCCCTAGGGCGGCACCTACGAAGAACAGGGGCGTGACCTCGCCGCCCAAGAAGCCGCTGGCGAGGGTGACCGAAGTAAAGACACCCTTTGCGGCGAACGCGTAAACGGGGAAGCGCGTGTCCTTGAAGGCCCTCACGATCATCGGCACACCCAGGCCGAGATAGTCGCTCGTCCCGATCGCCTTCCACATGACGACCACGGCGAGCCCTCCGAGGAACATCCTCGCTGGCAAGCGCGGAATGCGGCTCTGCAGCAGGCTTTTCAGCCGGTGGGTGAGCTCGACGAAGGCCATTGTCGTCAGCGCCATGGCGCCTCCGATGATCACGAGCTTCCCGAGAACGCCCGGCGTCAACTCGATCGATGGCACCATCGGGTACGCCGTGTGGACGACGCCCATGTGCCGGCAGACGAAGTCGCCGACCACGGACGCGAGGAGGGCTGGGACGAGGGCGTCGTACTCCATGCGCCCGAGGCAGACGACTTCGAGCCCGAAAAGCGCTCCGGCGACCGGTGTCCCGAAGACCGACCCGAACCCGCCCGCGATGCCGGCCGCAAGAAGCTGCCGCCGCGTCTCCTTGCTGACCCCCAGGCGGTGGGCGATGCCATCGGCCAGGCTTCCCCCCATTTGCACGGCGGTGCCTTCACGCCCGGCGCTGCCGCCGAAGAGGTGCGTGAGGACTGTGCCGATGAGGACCATCGGAGCCATCCGGAGAGGGATCTGATTGGCGCTGCCGTGGATTGTGTCGATGACGAGGTTGTTGCCGCCTTCGATGGGCTTGCCCCAGCGCTCGTAAATCAGACCGAGGACGAGGCCGGCGATGGGGAGGCCGTAGACGACGGCCTCGTGCCCCTCGCGAAACGAGGTTGCCCGCTCGAGGAGCAGAAGAAACACCGCTGAGGCCATGCCGCACGCGACCCCGACGGCGGCCCCCAACCAGGTCCACTGGAGGAGTGCGCCGGCCCGATCCTTCATGAGCGCGCCGCGGAGCGCCGTACGCGATTCTCGACTCGCAAGCGACCGGCCGCCTCGTCGCAGCGAGCCGGCGAGTAGCACGACGAGGAACGGAGCGGGAAGGCGGCCATCGGGTGGCTGGATGATAGCCGCAGTGCCCCAGCCTCCGGCCTTTTCGACGCTCCGCTCGGGACGGTCTCCCGTTCCCGGGCGAATCTTGGTCGATGGCCCGTCGCTGAAAAACCAGCCTATCCAGGTATCCAGTGAGGATCCGGCGAGAAGAGCCCGTGACCCGCTATCAACTGGTAGGCGATGAAGGTCCCGAGGGCGATGCTCGCGAGACCGGTGGCTCTGGCGAGCCACGCGTTGGCCCGGCCGAATCGTCGCGAGGTGTACGTGAACGGTAGGGCAATGGCGGTGGTCAGGAGGACCATGCCAGCGACAGTGCCGAGCCCGAAGAGAGCCAGATAGAGGAGCGCCCAGCGCGCCCCGTGGATTGTCGACAGGACCAGGAGGGCGACTGCGGCGGAACCCGCGAGCCCGTGCACGATACCCACGAGGACAGGGCGAACGGCCGTTCGCGACCTTGAATCGCCGACCAACCGAGGCCCCCTTGGCGTGCCGAATGCGGGCTTCGTAGCGCAGGGCGTCGGCTCGATGGGTCCTCGGTCACGGACCGCGAGCCTCCTGGAGAGGGTCGCCATTCCCAACGCGATCAACATGAGCGCCACGGTGAGCTCCATCGCCAACCCGACCCGCGCCGGAATGACGACATTGAAAACGAGTATCGAGCCGCCGACCACGAAGATCGTAAGGGTATGTCCCAGACCCCACGAGAAGCCAATGAGCGCCGCCCGCCAAAGGCGTCGTTCACGGGAAACGATGGTCGTGACCGCAACGACGTGGTCCGCGTCGGTCGCGTGGCGCAGTCCGAGCAGAAATCCGAGAACGAGCACCGAGACGACAGGCGAAGTCATCTGCTGATCGCTGGCCGCCATGCGAACATTCCGACGCAACGTAGCACGATGTGAAACGAACGTATTCACGCCACGGCGTCGCTCGCCGCATGCGCGTCGCATGCAAACGCGTGACGAAAGCGCCCGGCTTTTGCCAGCGCGATCCACCCGGCGTACGCTCGAGAATCTCTCATGTCCCTTTCCCGCTTTGGTGTCGCGATGGAAGCGTCGCTCTTGGCGCAGTTCGATCAACTCGTGGAGCAGCGAAAGTGCACCCGGTCGGAGCTCTTTCGAGACCTTGCGCGCGCCGAGATCATTCGCTCGCTCGCGAGCCAGCGCGTCGAAGCTTTCGCGAGCGTGACCCTCGTCTACAATCACCACGTCCGCGAGCTCTCCGAGCGCCTCACTCGAATGCAGCACGAGCTTGGCGACCAGGTGCGTTCGAGCCTGCACGTCCACCTCGACGACGAGCGATGCCTCGAAGTCATCGTGATGCGCGGGCGAGCAGACCGGCTCCAGCGGGCGTCCGAAACACTGTTCGCGACGAGGGGCGTGATTCAGGGTTCCATCGAAATCGTTCTCGAGGCTAGCGCCCCAAGGGAGCCGCATCGCCACGTCCACGATCGCGATCACGGAGATCACGGTCACCCTCGGCCAAAACGCCCAGCGCGAGGCCGCCCGTCCGGGAAGGCGCTCAATGCAGCCGAAAGGACACGGACCAGCGCATCCGCACCGCGACGCGCCGCCCGTCGCGCTGCGCAGGGATGAATCGCGCGCTCCGCATGGCACGGAGCGCCTCGTCGTCGAAGACGGCCCCCGCCGTCTTTAGAACGCGCTGCTCGACGACCTCGCCCGTGGAAGCGACCACGATGGCAAGGACGACGTCCGCCTCGAGCTCCTGCGCTCTCGCCTCCGGTGGATAAGTCGGCGCCAGGGGGTTGGCGAGGCGCGCCGGGGCCGAGACGGCCTCTTCCGGCAGCGGCAACGAATCGGCGCCCACCCCACCACCCACGGCTGGCGTCGCGGCTGTTTCGGTGCCCAGTCCACGCCGGTATTCGCTCGTCATTCGGATCGAGAAATGGGCTGCCGCTTCCGGCGCCGCACCTTCTGCCAACTTGGGGCGCTCGGCGGGTGCCGCCTCCGAAATGGCGCGGGGCGAGCCATCGCGCGGAGGCGTCCGGCGATCCATCGGCGCGGAGTGCCGCTGCAAGTGCTCTGGCGGAGCAAGAGACGACTGGACACCGTCCGGCGCGCCGAAAGGAGAGCTCGCTTCTGGCACGGGCTCCGTCGCGACGTCGAAGGTGAGGGCTTCCCGAGGAGCTCGCTCCGTGGCCCGATCCGGGCGCGACGGATGCCCCGTCGCGAGCCACGCCGCCACGTGGAGAGCCGCTGCAACCAGCCAGCACGCAGCACGGGCCAATGCGGGCGTCGTGCTCACTGGCGCGAGCGTACTAGGGAAGGAGAGGGACCGCACATGGCCTAGCGCAGGCCGTTGTCGAAAAGGATTGTAGTGGCATGATTGTTCGCACACGTGTTACTGGCCGCGGCCCTCGGATGACGGCGCCGTCGCGCAGGTGCGACGCGTCGTGTCCGCGACCGTGTCTCGGTGGCGACGGCTGATGGAGACCCAGGCCGCGCGAGCTCGCCATGGCCACGGAAGGACAAGCTTGCCGAGCTTGTGAGCGAGTGTGCCAGCGATCTGGCCTGGCCTGGCGCGGCGAAACCGCCAACGACGTCGCAGCATCGCACCCGCACCATGCCCGAACTGCTCCTTACCCCGTACCGCCTCGGTCGCATCGAGCTCAAGAACCGCGCCGTCATGTCGCCCATGACGCGCAGCCGCTCTCTGGGCAACGTGCCCGGCGACCTGGTCGCGAGGTACTACGCCCAGCGCGCCGCCGACCCAGGCCTGATCGTGACGGAGGGAACGAGCCCGAGCCCGAACGGCCTTGGATACCCGCGCATCCCAGGCCTCTTCAACGACGAACACGTGCGCGGCTGGCGCCTCGTGACCGAGGCGGTGCACGCGCGCGGCGGGCACATCTTCGTTCAGCTGATGCACACCGGGCGCGTCACCCACGAGAAGAACCTCCCCCCTGGCGGGCGCGTCCTCGCGCCGACGGCGATGGATCTGCCCGATCAGAAAATGTGGGTCGACTCTCTTTCTGCGCAAGTGCCGCTCACGCGGGCCGCTGCGATGACCGAGGCCGACATCGAGCACGCGATCGCGGAGTACGTGACCAGCGCAAAGCTCGCGATCGATGCGGGCTTCGACGGGGTGGAGCTCCACGGGGCGAACGGATACCTGATCGAGCAGTTCTTGAACGCGACGAGCAACCACAGGACGGACGGGTGGGGCGGCTCGATCGAGCGGCGCGCGCGGTTCGGGTTCGAGGTCGCGCGGCGTACGGCGGCGGCCATCGGAGGCGACCGGCTCGGCATCCGCATGTCACCGTACGGGACCAATGGGGGCATGAAGCCCGACCCGGAAGTCGAGACGTCGTATCCCTACTTCGCCGAGCGCATGCGGGAGGCAGGGCTCCTCTACGTGCACGTCGTCGACCATAGCGCCTTGGGGTCGCCGCCGGTGAGCGACGCCGTCAAGGCAGCGATCCGCGCGCGGTTTGGCGGGACGATCATCCTAGCTGGCGGCTACGACCTCGCGAAGGCCGAGGCCGACTTGCAGGCGAAGAAGGCGGAGCTCATCGCGTTCGGTCGGCCGTATCTCGCAAACCCCGACTACCTCGCGCGCGCGAAGGCGGGGCGGCCTCTCAGTCCGCCGGACTTTGCGACCTTCTACACACCCGGCCCGAAGGGCTACACCGACTATCCCTGAACGACGCGGCTGCGAAATCCGGGGCCTCGCTCCGCTCGGAAGAGGGCGGCTCTCGGACGCGGTCCGACCTTGAGGCTCGAAGGACGTGAGCGCGCTGTCGACGGGCCGAAGAAGGCGCGCTCTCAGGATGCCCTTCGCCGTATAGTGACGGCGTGCGCGCTGCGCCTGCTTCACCGGCTGCCTTGGCTCGCTTCTCCAGGCTAGCCTGGCTCCCCGTGGGCGCGTGCGCGCTCTTCGGCTGTGGAGGGAAAGGGGATCGCGAAGTCGAAGCGGGCAACACGCCCGTCATGCCCGTCGGCTCGGGCAGTGACGCGGCGCTTGACGCCAACGAGTCCGATGCGTCGACGCCGCCGGGCAGCAGTGGGGTCGTTTCCGGTGCCGCGTCGTTTCCCGTCCGATGGATGTGGATGAACCCCGCCGTGCCTGCGCGTCAGTGCGCCATCGTGACGACGGCCGACGGCGGCATCGCGGCCACGGCCATATACCTGCTTCAGGTGGACCTGTCGGCCGAGGCTTGTGCCGACGCGTCGTTCGTCCCGAGCGCTGCCGGACAGCGTTTCATCGCCATCCAGATGGCCGCTCCCGCGTATGCGACCCGCCGATCCGTCAGCGAGGCGCTGAGCGCCGGCGCGTACACGATCGGCAACGAATCCGTCCCCGACGAGGATCTCTGCATGTTACCGACGGGAGCCACCGCGATCCTCCAGGTGCTCGAGCTCCCTGACGCCGCAGGCGCGGGAGCTCTCCCCATTTGGAATGCGGTCGTCGGAACGGTGACCGTCACCGGTCTAAGCGCCACGTCGATTGCCGGGGCATTCGACGTGGTGCTGGGCGACCCGAACGGTGGCTCGGCCGACGGTGGCGCGCTGTCCGGCAGCTTCGACGCGTCTCTGCTGTCCCTGAGCACCGAAACCCGGAGCGCGGGCGGCTCGCGGGGTGACACCAAAGGACGGCCGGGGATCCCATCGCTTTCGCCCGGCCGGACGGTTCTGACGCGCCCGCGGATGTTCATTCGCACTGTGAAGTTATGCCTGCGGGCTGCTGGAACGGGGCTCGGTTCGAATTGGCGATCGATTCGATTCGGCCCGGCATTAACGGGCAACGGCCAAGATCGCGGGCCACGCGACGTGCCCGAGGGAGATGCATCGTGAGACCGAGCTTTTTGCGGTTGTGGGTCGCCGGAGTCGTGACCTCAGTGAGCGCGGCGGCCGGCTGCGGAGGCTCCAGCAGCACGATCGATGGCGGCGCGCCCAGCGCGTCCTCGTCGGGCTCCGGCAGCTCCGGCACTGGCGGGAGCTCGGGCGCGAACAGCGGCAGCTCCGGCGCGACCAGTGGCGACACCTCGGGGGGGAGCAGCGGCGGCAGCTCGGGCGCCACGAGTGGAGGCAGCTCAGGGGCAAGCGGGAGCGGCGGCTCGGGAACGAGCAGCGGCGCTGGCTCCGGGGCGGGCGGCAGCTCCGGAACGAGCAGCGGCGCTAGCTCGGGGGTGGGCGGCGGCTCGGGAACGAGCAGCGGCGCTGGCTCCGGGGCAGGCGGCAGCGGAAGCGGTGGCTCCGGGAGCGGCAGCGGCGGAGCGACTGTCGTGTGCCCGTTCGACTCGACCCTGCCTCCGCAGCCCACGCTGCCGACGAGCGTTTGTACGACGCTGATGGCGCGGCAAGCGGTCACCGGCGGCGGGGTGCCCGCGGAGACGCTCGACACGAGCGCGATCGCGGCGGCCCTCTCCGGCTGCGGCGCCGGAAAGGCCGTCAAGCTCGTGACGAACGGCGCGAACAACGCTTTCGTCACCGGACCGCTCTCGTTACCCTCCGGCGTGACGTTGTGGGTCGACGCCGGCGTGACGCTGTACGGCACGCGCAATGCCGGCACTTGGGGCGGCAGCACGCCGCTCATCAGCGTGTCGGGCTCGAACTCGGGCCTCGTGGGCGACGGCGTGGTCGATGGCCAAGGGGGCGAGCCTCCCACGGGCGGCGGGATGTCGCCGTGGGAGCAGTCCATCGCAGCCTCTCCGGGAAGCGCCAGTGTTCCGCCCTTGATCCAGACGGATGCGTCCTCCTCGAAGTTCACGATGTACCGGATCACGCTGCACAACTCGCCGAAGTTTCACGTGCGGCTCTCCGGCAGCGGGCACATCGTGTGGGGAACGACGCTTTTGACGCCCTCGAAGCCGACGAACAGCGTGGGCACGGCCCTCACTCCGCACAACGCGCGAAACACCGATGGGATCGACCCCGGCGCGGGGGGGGAGCCGTCACGAACACGACCATCGTCTACAACAAAATAAGCGTTGGCGACGACATGATTGCCATCAAAGGCGGGAGCGCCGCTACGAACATCACGATCGGCCACAACCACTTCGGAAGCGGTCACGGGATGTCGATCGGCAGCGAAACGAACGCCGGCGTGAGCAACATCAACGTGTGTGATCTGACGATCGACAACAGCCTCCGCCCAACCGGCTCTCCGTCCGTCGACGTCAACGGTCTGCGCATCAAGTCGGACCCGAGCCGAGGAGGTCACGTCAACAACGTCAACTACACCGAAGTCTGCGTGCGGGACGTCGATAACCCGCTCATTTTGAATCCCATGTATTCGTCTGCAACCGGGTCGCTCATTCCAACGTATACGAACATTGTAATCAAGAACTTCCACGCGATGAGCACGTCGGTGTCACAAATCGTCACTCTCGACGGGTTCGACTCGTCGCACATCTCGACCGCGACGCTGGACAACGTGGTGGTCGACGGGAGCGCTACCGTCAAGGCACAAGACGCGACGGTGACCTTGGGGCCGGGGGCCGTGAGCTTCGCGTCCTCCATCACCGGAACGGGGGTGACGCTTCACGACAACGTGTCGGGGACGTCGACACCGATCGATTGCAGCGCGCGCTGGGTGCCCATTCAGTGACTCGATCCGCCGTGAAACACGCCAAACCTAAGCGTCGTCGACGAGCACCGGCTCGAAGGCGTCTTCCATTCGTTGGCGCAGCCCGGTGAGGAAAAAGCGGCTGGGCGTGCAGCCGAAGGCGGCTTGAAACACGCGGTGGCACTGCGAGTACGAGCCAAAGCCCGCGAGGAGGGCAGCCGCCATCAAGTTACCTGCCTGGTCGTCGACCAATTGGATGAATCGGAGGAGACGCGCCCGCGCCCGGAACTGCACGAGCGTCATGCCCATGTCCCGGCGGAAATACCTGCTTATCTCCGGCGGCCCCACGCCGATGAGGCGCGCCAGGTCTACCCGGCCAATCTCGGGAGAGCCCCCGATCGATGCGAGGGCGCGTCGCGTGAGAACGTGAAGAGACAAGCCTGACGACGACGGCGCGCTCGGCTTGTGAGTCCGTTGCGCCGCCTCCCAAAGCTCCGCGATGTGTTGATCGACGCCCGCCTGCTCGGCTACGGCGGCCGCTCGCACCGCTAGCTCGGCGTGCGTCGCTCGGGGAAGCCGGACGTGAATCGGGCATCCGACGGCGTAGCGGTCGTCGCGCAGCACCTCTCGAGAGAACGAAGGGGTCATCCCGATGGCGAACAAGGCGAGATCCGGCGAGCCACGGAGCAGCACGTGGTCCTGGCCTGGCGGGAAGCCAAGCAGCTCACCGGCCCGCACCTTCACGATGCCGCTCCCGACGCCGAAGATCGCCTCACCCGAGACAACCAGGTTCAGCTCCGGCTCGGCGTGGAAGTGCCGCGGCCGCCTGAACTTGGGCGAGTACCACCACACCTGCGCCCGAGCCCCGCCCAGCATCGGAAAGCGCTGGTAAAAGGCTTCGCTCACGGCAGAACCGGCATACGACCTCGGACGGCAGGCAGCCAGCCGACCACGCAGAATTTCCACAAAACGCGAAGACCCCGGCGGCCCAACGCTTCATTCTCACGCGCGTGACCCGACGCCGTCGTCCCTCGAAACCATCCAGCCTTCTGGGCTCGGCCATCTTCGCGTGCCTCGCCGCGTGCTTCGCGAGCGCGT
This sequence comes from uncultured delta proteobacterium, assembly GCA_963787925.1. Classification (GTDB taxonomy): domain Bacteria; phylum Myxococcota_A; class Polyangia; order Polyangiales; family Polyangiaceae; genus Palsa-1150. Next base: position 3,672,309 of record CAWBEN010000003.1, on the reverse strand, counting down.
GCCTCTCGTCGAGCACGAACGCAGGGGCGCCGACAAACGGCAGCGTCAGCGCCGCCAAGCCCGATGCCGGAACGGAGGGAGACGCCAGCGGCGGCTTCGTCCTCTCCTGGAAAGACGACTTCGATACGCTCGACTCTTCACTGTGGCAGCTCCAAACGTTTAGCTGGGATGGAAACCTGGCCCAGTTCACTTCCCAGAACGCGAAGGCCGCGGGAGGCATCCTTTCGATCAATCTCACCCCCGAGCCAACGGACCCGGCGAAGCCGTTCAGGGGTGTCGAGATGCGCTCGGTCAAGACGCTCACCTACGGCAAAGTCGTGGCCCGCGTCCGCTTTGCAAAGGGCTCCGGCGTCGTGTCGGGGCTCGTGCTGATTTACACGCCTTATCCGGCCGACAACTGGAACGAAATCGACATCGAGCACCTCGGAAGCACCAAAGACGGCGCGCAGCTCAATTGCCAAGTGTACCTCGGACCCCCCGTGCCGCGGCCGGCGGCTCAGTCCGTGACGCCCACTCCAGACGCGCAGGTCGTGACACTGGGATTCGACGCCGAAGCCGACTTCCACGAGTACGCCATGGAGTGGACGCCCGCCGGCGTCCGCTTCACCGCGGACGGGAGCCTGCTCCGCACGTGGACGAAAGAGATCGCCCTCATGACGCTCCCCCAGAACATCCTGTTCACAATCTGGGCGTCTTCCGCAGCAGGCTGGGCGGGCCCGATTTCTTCGAGCTCCGCCCCGACGAGCGCCGACGTCGACTGGATCAAGGTCTACACTTGGTCTGGTTGAGCGCTAGCGCCAGACCGTCGCGTGGCGAGGGCGCGACGAATGGCGCGAAGGCCGCCACGCGCAACCACGCGCACCTCGAGCGCGCTGTAGCCGCACCCTCCTCGTGGAGTAAGATGAGGGTCGACGGAGGCGAACATGGCTCTGGCATCCTTCGGCGCGCGCGCGAGCGGCCGGCGACTCGAGCGCATGAGGTCCTCCGTGCACTTCGCGGACGGCGCCTTCCGCAATGCTGCACCCGTCTCGTCGGGCCTGAAGAAGGGCAGCGTCGCTCCGACAATCTCCGAGTTCCTTTGCGGAGGACAGCGGCGAACGCCGCCGGGCCCTCTGCCGTCGACCAATCCGTTGCCGCACTGGTCGCAGCCTGCCGAGACCGGCCTCCGCGCGACCTGGCTCGGACACTCGACCGTGCTCCTCGAGCTCGACGGGCTTCGCGTCCTGACGGACCCGGTTTGGGGCGAGCGCGCGTCGCCTGTGACCTTCGCTGGTCCCAGGCGCTTTCAGCCCGTTCCCGTCCCGATCGCCGCGCTACCGCCGCTCGACGCGGTCATCGTCTCACACGACCATTTCGATCACCTGGACTACCCGACCATCCTCGAGCTCGCAAAACGGAACGTTCCGTTCGTGACCTCGCTGGGCGTCGGGGCCCATCTCGAGGCGTGGGGGGTTCCGGCCGCGCGCATCACGGAGCTGGACTGGTGGGAGCGCGCGGAGCTCGGCGGCGGGCTGTCGATCACCGCCGCGCCCTCGCAGCACTTTTCCGGCCGGGGCCTCCACGACAGAAACTCGACGCTGTGGTCCTCCCTGGTCGTGCGCGGCCCGCGGCACGCCGTGTTCTTCAGCGGCGACACCGGGCTCACGCCCGAGTACGCCGCGATCCTAGAGAACCTCGGGCCGTTCGACCTCGTGATGCTCGAGGTCGGGGCGTTCCACCCAGCTTGGGGTGACATCCATCTGGGGCCCGAGAACGCGTTGAAGGCTCTGACGCTCTTGGGTGGCGGCAAGTTCTTGCCCGTGCACTGGGGTACGTTCAACCTAGCGATTCACGCGTGGGACGAGCCAGCCGAGACACTCCTCCAGCTCGCGCCCGCCCACGGCGCGGACCTGGTGATGCCGCGGCTCGGCGAGGCCGTCGAGCCATCACGGGTCGACCGAGTGACTCCGTGGTGGCGGGCTGCCCACGCGTCCGACGGAGGCCCGCGGCACAATCTCGTGGAGCAAGAGGCCCCTTCGTTGGCTCCCGCCGCCGAGGCTAGCGACGCGGTCGTCTGGCCGATGGATTGACTACGAGGGTTTCATTCGGTGTCCCCGGTGGCCGCCGAAGCCGCGATGGGCACGATGAACACGCGCACTGCCGGCGGCACGCGCTGCCGCGGCAGCACCGACTGCGCCTCGGGTCTTCGCCTCAGCGCATTCTCGTCGCGATGCCTGGATAGTCGACGACGAATCCGTCCGCGTCATAAGTGATGTCCGTAACGATGCCGTCGCTTGCGATCGATTCGAAGCGGATGACGCTGCGCCCACCGTCCAGATGGCGGACGAACGCGTACCGCTGGAGCGAGCGATGCACGGAGAGATCGGGCACCGACACCCACGCCATGACCAAATCGACGCTGCCGTCGCCAGCCTGAAGCAAACCATGGCGCAGGACGGGCATCGTGTTGAAGAGCGGCGACAGGCCCAGATCGACGTCGAGCGCGCCCGACAGGGCCGCGAGGTCAGTGCGTTCACGTCGAAGCGGCACGCCCGGGCGGCCCTCCTCGTTCCACGTTTCCTCCCACGCGCCGGAGCTCGCCCGTCGGAGATCCAGCGAGCGCGCCCACGCGTCTCCGCGCGACTTGACGACGAGGCGCGCCGTCACGAAGGGGGGGACGGTCTCGAGCGTGTAGTCGAGGCGATAGGGCAATGGCGCGCTGCCGAGCGCCACGCCACTCGCGGCGAGCCCATCATGCTCGAGACGAACCTCCACGAGCTCCGCGCCGAAGGGGTCTGCCTTGGACCACGCAATCGACCGAGGAAAGCGCGCGTTCATTTGGAGAGCCTACGGCGGTGCTGGGCGGTCGGTCGACGCCGACTGAGCGGGGGTGGCTCAGACTTTGCCCATAGAAAAGTCGCTCCGTCCACGAGATGCGGGCGCTCGGCAGACAAGAAAGCGTGCTCTGCCAACTAGACCTGGGCTCCATCCCCGAGCGCGGACACCTTGGTTACGAAGGAAAGTCGCTATTCCAACAGGACGAGCGGCTGCACCAAGAAGAAAAGTCGCTTTTCCAACAGGACGAGCGGCTCTACCAAGAAGAAAGGACGGTCTGCCAACAAGAATGGATGCTGTGCCAGGAAGACAAGACGCTATGCCAATAAGAAGAGACTCTTTCCCAGGAGCAAATGTCGCTTTTCCCTAAGGCGGAGCGGCTTTTTCGAGTTAGCGGTCGACGTTCCACCAAGAACCGGGCCGAAGTGCGCGAAATCGGGACATGCGGTCGGAGTTGCGCCCATGATCCATGACTGGCATGGCCGCGGCCTCCCTCGGCGCATCGAGGCGGCGGGACGCTCGTGCTCATCGGCTCCGTTTGCTCGGAGGCATGCAGCGCGTCGCGCGTCCGGCTGTGAGAGTCGGCCCGTCCGCTGGCTCTTGCGCCGCGGGAGAGGGGCCCCGATCAGGCGGCCGCAAAGCCGCCGCGCCGGCCTCACTCCTGCGGAGGCGCCGCCGCTGGTTCTTGCGGTCTGTCGGAGCTCGTCCAGTAGCCGGCTTGCCATACCCACTGCGTCCCGTCCCACACCCACTGGGGGCTCATCCAAATCCATCCCGGGTAGGCGGGCGATACCCACCAAGGGCCGCGGTTCCAGGCCCACCCGGTCCGGCCCCAGAGCCAGAAGCCACGGCCCCAATGCGGGCTTGCCCCCCAGACGCGCGCGGGGCCCACGTACAGGTGGCCGCCATAGCGACCGCCGAAATGACCCCCTCCTCCAGGGTAGCGCCCGTCGTGGACGTTGCCGCCTCCGTGAAAACCCTCACCATGGTATCCGCCAGCCGAATCGTGACTTCCGCCGCCGCCGAAATGCGCACCGCCCAAGTGTCCCGCACCACCGAAATGCCCTGCGCCGCCGCCGTGCCCCCCGCCACCGCGGGCGAGTGACGTAGAGGGCACCAGCGCGATGGCGAACGCGGCGACCAACGGCGGAATCTTCGACTTGCTCATGGGCGGAGCCTTTCGCCATACAAAGCTAATCATCGGCCGAGAGGTCCGCTCAGAGCGTCGAGCCGGTCGGTTCGAAGCTCCTCGCGCCCACGGTAGCGCTAGACTCGTGTTGGAATCGGTCGCTCCCCGCGTGGTCTTGGTGAACGCGCGTCCCGTCCGGTCTCTGCCTACGCACAACGAGCCAATCTCATGAGAATTTACGGGCGCAGCCGTCGCCTTGCTGCCGTGGCGTGCTTGTGGCTTTGCGCGTCCTGCGGCAGCGATTCGGCCAGTCCGGGGTCAGTCTCCAACGGAGCCTCACCTGATGGGTCGGTGACACGGAGCTCCTCCGGGTCAGGGTCGAACGGAGGCTCCAGCGGCGGCGGGGGCGACGGGGCAGGCGGGTCGGCCGGGTCGAGCGGAAGCCCCGGGTCGGGAGGATCGAGCGGGTCGAGCGCGGAGGCGTCGACCAGCGGCTCGGGCGATTCGGGCACGGCGTTCTCGAGCGGAGACTCCTCGGTTCTGGCCTCCGACTCGGGCACCCCCGTCGACCCGTCTTGCCCGACGCCGGTAGGAATGCCTGTCACGCTGACGCCCAGCGGCGGCGGGTTCACGGTGTCGAACGGCCTCCTGACGGTCGCCATCAACGCGTCGGGCCTCGTGACCCAGGTCACGAAGAACGGGCAGACCTTGATGGGACCGACCGACACGCTCTACGTGTCCGAGTCGGGCGGCGCTGCGTATTACGGCCCTGCGAACGGTGATCGCTCCCCGCTCGCGACGGGGGCACCGAGCGGCGCCACGACGAACACCGTCGTCCGTCAAACTCCGGACTTGGTAGAGCTCTCATTTTTGGATACGGCGGGGGGATCGCACGACATGGATTGGGACGTTCACTACGTCGTTCTTCGCGGAGTGAGCGGCTACTACCATTTCATGGTGGCGCGCTCCGGGACCGCCACTCACCCGAACCCGCCGACATTGAGCGAGCTCCGCACCGTCCAACACTTCTCTGCGGACGTTCTGTCGAACGGCTACAGCGGCGAACGCCACGGTCAGCTGCCGACGAACGCCCAGTTCGCGACGTTCTCGCCGTCGACCGCCGTTCAGGACAACGTCTGGCCGCTGACCGTCGCACCGACGAAGTTACCGGGCGTCTCCTCCTTGCCGGGCGTCGTCGGCCAGAATTACGACGAGGGTCCGCTGTACGGCAAGTACGACTGGGCGTCCTATCGCACCGAAGACCTCGTTCATGGCCTCTATGGCAACGGGTACGGTGTTTGGCTGATTTCGCCGAGCTTCGAGTACTACACGGGCGGACCCGTCAAACAGGAGCTGATGGTGCACCAGCACAACCTCATTCTCAACATGTACCACGGCGCGCATTTCGGTTCGCTCGTGACGCAGGCGGCGCCGGCCAATTGGCAGAAACTCTACGGCCCGAATCTCGTGTACGTCGACACCGGCGCCGACGACAAGGTCATCACCGACGCTCTGGCCCAAGGCGCGGTGGAGCGATCGCAGTGGCCGTATTGTTGGATGAGCCACTCGCTCTATCCGTCGACGGCGCAGCGCGGCACGGTCACGGGCACCCTCGCCGAAGCGCACGGGCGGTCGGTGGCCGGGGCGATGGTCGTCCTCGCCGGACCGGGGCCCCTCGTGAACCAAGGCTACGACTACATGTTCTGGGCCCAGGCCGATGGGACCGGCGCATTCGCCATTCCCGCGGTGCGACCGGGCTCGTACTCGATTCACGTGTACGCCACCCAAGGGACGATCATCGACGACGCCACGCACGCCGAAATCGTGGAAACCGTGAAGGTGGTGGCCGGAGTGAACAATCTCGGCACGCTCCTGTGGTCGCCGCCGTTTCACGCGCACGTCTTGTGGTCGATCGGCACGTCGGACCAGCAATCCGGAGAGTTTCGGTTCAGCCCCAACCAGCCCGCGGGAGCCAACAACACCGCCGCCGTGACCGGCAGAATGTACGGCCCCGATGCGAGCCATGGCGTCTGGACGGTTCCGCCCGCGACGACGCGGTACACCGTCGGCTCGAGCACTCCCGCGTCCGATTGGTATTTCGCCCAGAGCGTCGACGGCACGTGGACCGTCGATTTTCAGCTCGCGACCGTGCCGAGCGGAGGCGCCTTCCTGACCATTGGAATCGCGGGTGCTTCGCGCACGCCTACGCTCACCGTGGCAGTAAACGGAACGCAAGCGTTGCGGCAAGCATTCGGCAACGACCAAGCGCTTTACCGAAGCGCCTTGCAAGGCGGTCAATTTCAGATGCTGACGGCGACGGTACCCGCCGCCGCCCTCCGGGTCGGCGCCAACTCGGCCACGTTTCAAATGAACACCGGCGGAGCGGGCGGAGCGGGCGTCTACTACGACGTCATCAAGCTCGAGAGCGACTAGCGTAGACCCTACCCTCCCTCCACCAAGTGGCCACGAACGAGGCGTCGGCGGGCTGGCCGATGTAATGTGCCTTCATAGTTGGATGAAATCCTCTTACGCTGGTCGACGAATGGGTTCGTTCCACGCCCTGGGATGCACCGTCGCTCTCTCCGCCATCCTCCTGCCGGCCGCTCGGGCGCGGGCGGCTGGCGTGACGCCCGAGGAGAGGCCGGGCGATCCAAGACGCGCGTGCCTCGCGCAGCATGACGCCGCGCCCGTCTTGACGCGTGCGGACATGCTCACCGAGGCTCGCGCAGCTCTGGCGGCCTGCTCGAAGGGCGCCTGTCCGGTGGCGATCCGCGCGGAGTGCGCGGAGAGCTTCGAGGCGCTAACGGCCTCGATTCCGTCGGTCATCGTCAGCGCCACGTCGCATGACCAGGACGAAGATCGGGTGCGCGTCATCGTTGACGGTGAGGTCGTCCCGCTGCGACGGGACGGCAGGCCCCTCGAGTTCAATCCAGGTCTCCACAGGTTTCGGTTCGAGGCCCCGGCCCAGGAGCCCGTCGAGCGGCAAGTTCTGCTCGTTCGAGGGGAGAAGTACCGGGTCTTGTCCGTCCGGTTCGAGCATCTCAAAGGCGCGCCACCTCCGGAGCCCGCCCGGCGCCCGGAGCCGGCACCCCCTCCGCAGGTCGTACCGCTACCGGAGCCGGCGCCCGCTTCGAAGCCAGCGCCTCCTGTGGCGCTCGCGCCGCGTGCGGTGCCCTCGCCGCTACCGGAGCCGGCGCCCGCTTCGAAGCCAGCGCCTCCTGTGGCGCGCGCACAGCCTCCGGCGCCCGCGCCGCCTCCTGAGCCGGTATCGCTTCCGGAGCCCTCCCCGGCGCAGACACCGTCGGCGATGAGCGCTCCCGGGCCGGTCCCGTCGGTCCCCTCGACCGGCTCGTCCCGCCCGGTGCCCGTTCTTGACTACGTTCTCGGCGCGAGCGCCCTCGTCGGAATCGCCGGTGTCGCGGGTTTTGGCCTATGGGGTCTGAACGAAAGGCAGTCCCTCGAATCGACCTGCTCTCCGTTCTGCAGCGACTCGCAGCTCAGCGCCGTTCGCTCCAAGCTGGTCGCCGCCGACATCGCCATGGGCGTTGCCGTCTTGTCGATCCTCGGAGGCGCCTACGTGTATGTCACGCGCCCCACCGTGGAGCGTAAAGAAACGGCGGGGGGCGGCCCGCTCGGCGTGCCCAGGGCCGGCGCGACCCTGGCTTTGGCCCCGATCGCGTCGGGGGCGGTCCTCCGCCTCGAGGGCGATCTCTGAGAGTCACCGCGCAGCCACACGCCGACTCGGATTTGTAGTACGTGTGAGGCTTCTTGCCTTGCCCCGAGACTCCCATGTCCACTCGCCGAGTTGGATGATGCGTTCGACAAAGGTCCTGGTGCTCGCCGGGCTGGCGGCGTTGTGCCGATGCTCGCTCCTTCTCGATCCCAGCAGTCTAGGAGGCGCCGCGCCGCCAGACGCTGCGGACTCGGACGAAGGCGGAATGATTGGCGCGGTCGACGCGACGAACGAAGATCCGGGAGCCGGGAGTGCCGATGGTGCGTCTGCCGACGTGGGTCGGCCCTCGACCGCGAATGGGGGCGAAGCCGGACCCGGGCAAGCTGTCGACGCCGGCGTCGACACCAACCGCGTCGACGCGGCCGATGCGGGGAGCTCCGAGGCCGCCGTCGGAGGGGACGCCGGCGCGTCGTTCGACAGCGGAGCCAACCCGGGGCCGCTCGATGCCGCCACCGACGCCGGGGGCCTCGGCGTCGGTCTCGTGGCCTTCTATCCGTTCGACGAGACGACCGGCACGACGTCAGCGGATGTTTCCGGCAACGGCAACACCGCCACGCTTAACGGAGCAACGTTTGCCAAGGGCGTGCGTGGAAACGCAGTCACGATGAACGGCAACGGTCAGTACGTGAGCTTGCCCACCGGCATCGTGAGCGCCCTCACGTCGTTCTCGATCTGCGCGTGGGTCAACATAAGGTCGTCGCTGCTCTATGCGCGAATCTTCGATTTTGGCACGGGCGGGAATGCGTACATGCTGCTTAGTCCAGATGGCCCGGGCACACGATTTGGCATCTCGATCGGCGGAAGGGCCGGGGAGGAGCTCGTGCAAGGGTCGATGGTAGCGACCGCAAAGTGGCAACACGTCGCGGTGACTTTGATTGGAACGACGTGCACGCTCTACGTGAACGGAGCGCGCGCGGCGCAAAATTCGATCACGCTGACTCCGGTCAGCTTGGGCTCGACGACGCAGAACTGGCTTGGAAAAGGGCAATTCGCCGGTGACCCGTACCTGGACGGCCAGAATCGACCAGTTTCGAATCTACGACCACGAATTGACCGCAGCCGAGGTCCAACAACTCTTTTTGGGAGTGCAATAGCGATTTCCGTTGCGCGCGAGGCCGCGGGCGACCAATCGCCTGGAGCGCGGGGCGGACGCGGCTGTTCACCGGCCTCGTGCCCTGCGATGCTGCGCGCCCCTCAAAGGAGACCGCCATGCAAAATCACCCGACGCCCGAGAAGATCCTTCAGACCGGGCTCGCCTTCTGGGCGTCCAAGACGCTTCTCAGCGCGATAGAGATGGGCCTCTTCACGGAGCTGGCTCACGGCGCCGAGCCGTTCGGGACGCTGCACGCACGCCTGGGCCTGCACCCGCGATCGGCGCGCGATTTCCTCGACGCGCTCGTCTCGATGGGGTTTCTCAAGCGCGAGGGCGACAGTTACGGCAATACTCCCGAGACGGAGCTGTTCCTCGACCGGAAAAAGCCCTCGTACGTCGGCGGCGTCCTCGAGATGGCCAACCATCGCCTCTATCCCTTCTGGGGCCACCTGACCGAGGGGCTGCGGACCGGCGCTCCCCAGAACGAGGTCAAGAGCGGCGGGCCCGGCCTCTTCGAGGCCCTCTACGCCGACCCGGCGAGGCTGAAGGAGTTCCTGGGGGCCATGACGGGCCTCAGCCACGGCGCGAACATGGCGATCGCTCACAACTTCCCCTGGAAGGACCATCGAACGTTCGTGGACGTCGGAACGGCGCAGGGCGACCTGGCCGCGCAGATCGCGCTCGCCAACCCCCACCTGAAAGGCTTTGGGGCCGATCTGGCCGAAGTGGCTCCCATCTTCGAGGAATACGTCAAGGCGACCGGCGTCGCGGATCGCGTCAGGTTCGTCACGTGCGACTTCTTCAAGGAGGAGCTGCCCAAGGCGGACATAGTCTTGATGGGGCACATTCTTCACGACTGGGATCTGCCCACGAAGAAGATGCTGATCCGGAAAGCATTCGACGCCCTTCCTCGCGGCGGCGCCCTCGTCGTCTACGAAGCGATCATCGACGACGCGCGAACGAAGAACACGTTCGGCCTGTTGATGAGCCTGAACATGCTCATCGAGACGCCCGGCGGCTTCGATTACACGGGCGCAGACTGCTCCGGGTGGATGAAGGAGGCGGGCTTCTCCGCGACGCGCGTCGAACCTCTCGTCGGTCCGGACTCCATGGTCATCGGCGTCAAGTAGTCCCTTCGTTCATACCGAGGTCGTGGAGATTTGAGGAAGGGATCCTTCGATGCGCGTCCACGCTCGATCACGCAGCGCACTTGCCGCTATGGTCACGACGCTCGCCGGATGTGGCTCGGGAGATCGGGGGCTCGCCTCCAACAGCGGACCGGGGTCGGAGGCTGATTCGAGTCTTCACGCGGAGTCTGGCCTGGACGCGACCGACCGTTGGGACGCGGGAGCAGGTCCTGGTCCGGACTTAGCTCGAGACGCGGGCGTGGGTCCGGAGACGGGATTCCCTCCGGAGGAGGCCGGCTCGGTTCGAGATGCCAGCCTGGCTCGAGACGCGGGCGTGGGTCCGGACGTCGGCTCGGGTCCAGGTGCGGGGGACGCCGCGTCCGATGTCGTCGCCGCCGGCAGCGCTCCGACCGGCGGTGGCCCGAATTTTAATTGCGTGAATTGGGCGGATCCTGGAGACAATTTCCAAGCGGGGGTCCTTCAACCCTCTGGGCTGATCGCCGCCACGGATGGCTACGCAACCGCGGTCGCGAAATCGAACGCGATCCTTTCCGGTTTTCAAACGGTGCTCGGCGCCAACTCCATACGCATCCCCATCAACGAAGCCACCGTCGTCACGAATACGGCTTGGTGGAACGCCTACAAAGGGATCGTCGACGCGGCAGTCGGGAAAAACATGAAAGTCATGATCGCGTACTGGGGCCAAGCCGGCAACAATGGTGGCAAGCCCGCCGATCTCAGCTTGTTTTTCACGATGTGGCAAATCGTCGTCGATGCGTACGGGAGCAACGGCCTCGTGTACTTCGACGTCATGAATGAACCATGGGCTTACAGTCCGACCGACTTCATCGACCTGGTCGTACAATGGATGGGGAAATATCCGAGCGTTCCCGCGAATCGGATCGTGGTGGCAGGCAACTACAATGATTCCAACGTCAATCAACAAGGGGCCGACGCGCGCTTGGCTGGTTGCCTACTCTCCGTTCACATTTACGCCATCGGCAGCACCGACGCCAACGAAGCCCATTGGACCTCCGCGCTAGCGACCGCGGTTGGCCCTTACGCGCGCCGAACGATCGTTTCGGAATATGGGAACGACATGACGACGGGGATCGATTACGGCGGGGCCATCAACGGCAGCGCGGCAGTCGCCTACGTGCGAGGCATCACGAGTCAAATCCGGGCGTCGGGGATGGGAAGCTGCTACTGGCCCGGATTGAGAAATGGAGACACGTATTCCATCACCCAGCTGAGCGGCGTGGGAACGAATCTCTCTCTCTCTCCGTCACCAACGCTTCCGGACTGGCCAGCATTCAGTCGGCTTGGGGGATGTAGTTGTCGGCGGCTCGGCTCGTCGCCCGCGTTCGGAAGTCGGCGCTCAGGGCATGGCCTGCCGGGCAAACACCTCGAATCGTCGCCAATTACCGACCCTCGTGCGCTACGTCGAACGATGATCCCGTGGTGGAGTCGCCTGCAGCGCAAACGCTTTGCGCAAGACATTCTCGACCGCGGTCCGCTCGGCATCGGCCGGCGTGCGCAGCGTGATGTAGCGGAGCTTCTTACCCGTCCCTTGGAGCAAGCCGCTTCCGTCATCGAGTTCGCCCCCGCGAGTGAAGAACATGGATGAGTGCTTCGTGAAGGTCCCGATGGTCACGACGACCTCGCCATCGACGACGTAGCGCGCGAGCTTCCACATCATGCTCGGCGACCGCGGCTTCTGGCTCCGACACGCCACTTCTTCCGCCTCGGGGGCGACCCTCCGGACGATCCTGCGCGCCGCCTCGACGATTGGGGTCACCGCCGGAGAAAGCGTGGCGAGCGGGTCGGACGTCGAAGGCTTGCCGGCGCGTGATTTCATCTCACGAGAGTAGCCCTCGGCGGAGCTCGCCGGTCACCAGCCTCTGAACGACGATCCGTCGGAACACCGCATCCGTTCGACGAAACGCGTACGTCGGTCGTGCGCGCGTCGGCGTGATGTTCAGCCGCGGGCGTCGAGCGTGAGCTTGCGGAAAGGATTCTGCTCTAAGAGCGTCTGCGCGTCGCCGCGCAGGCGCGTCTGATTCCAGTTGAGCGGCGCGAGCTCGAGGAGGCGATGCTCGGGCCACCGCGGGAGCAGACAGAAGACGTCGCGCAAGTAGGACCACGGCTCGACGCCGCAGAGTCTGCAGCTCGCAAGCAGCGATGAGAACAGGGCGTTGACCGCGCCGCCGTCGTCGCTCCCGACGAAGAGCCAGTTTTTGCGACCGACCGCTTCGCGGCGAAGCGCGAGCTCGCTCATGTTGTTGTGAATGGGCAGGCGGCCGTCGTCGAGGAAGCGCGAGAGCCCGACGCGTTGGTTTCGCGCGTAGCGGATGCCGTTCGAGATGGGCGTGTCGTCGAGGACCGTCCCGGCCTCGGCATCGCACCACGAAAAGAACGCATCGACGATGTATCGCGATCTCTTCTGGCGAATCTTCTCTTTCTTCTTCGCGGTGAATCCGCGAGCGTGCGTTCGATCCGAAAGAGCGCGCCGATGAAGCCGAGCGCGACCTTCGCGCGCTCCGCATGGACTCGAGCGCTTTGAAGAAGTATCGTCGCGCATGCGCCCAACAGTTGACCTCGACGACGTCGCCGGTCGCGTAGAGGTGTCGTAAACGACGTGCGCGTCGGCCACGAGATAGCCCTGATACCCGGAGAGCACGTCATCGACGGCGTCACTCGTATGTCACGCGTGAATTCGAGAGCACGTGCCGCCGGCGCGACGAGGACCCAGAAGTGCCCCGTCCTGCAGCGCTCTTTATGTTGGACAACACGCCGGTCGCGTCGGTGCAGAGGAACGGTTGCTCGAAGGCGTCGTCGCGCATCGCAGACACCAGCGGCTTGACGACGTCGGCCAGCGCACCTTGCCAGCCGCATATCGTGGAGCGCGCGAGCTCGAGACCGTCGCGCGCTACATGTCTTCGAGACGATTGAGCGGCATGTGATCTTGCCATCGCTTGACGACCGTGTCGGCGAGCATGCCAGGCCGGCCAGCCCACGCGCGATCGGCAGCTCGAGCGGCTCGGCGATGAGCACGTCCGTCTGGGCATCGCGCTCGCGATCCTTGCGTACGAATTTCGGACGTACGACGCGGCGACGACGAGCGAAGCCGGCCGGCGCTCGATCGTCTCGCTGACGTCCTCGCCGATGCGCTCGAACGCGTCGAGACCTTCCTTCTCGACCTCAGGCGGGAGCACTTGGATCACGACGCGGGGCAAGTGCTCGGCAGCGGCTTACGTCCGGTCGGCTTTCGACGCGTGTGTCCCTTCACCTCTTGATCGGCATTTGCCGCTTCGAGCGCCGCGTCGAGATCGGCGAGCTGCCGCTCTCCGAGCATCATCGAGAGCACGCCGAGCGAGAGCTGCGCTTGGTTTTCCGGCAGATGCTCCGATTTCGACGAGAGGATGCCGAGCTCCAGCTTGCGGCATCGCTCCATCGTCTCGAGGTAGAGCGCGCGATACTCGTCGCGCTCCCGCTCCGCCGTCGCGAAACGCTTCTCGAGCTCGTCGAGGCGCTGCACGATCTCGGCGACATCACTCACGACAACCGTCAATGATCGATACGCGATCGCGGGTCAATTCGAAATTGAGTTGAGATCACTTTGCGACGCCGCGAAGGATCGTCGCGAACGTGCGCGCGTCGATCGATGCGAGTGGACGGTCAGCGTCCGTCGCATCGGGTAGCTCGAAAATCGCGGCGTGCAACCGTTTGTAGAGCATGCAGTAGCCGTTGTGATCAACCACCACACCTTGATGCGGTTGCCTCGCTTGCTCGCGAACACGAACAGCGCGCCGCTCTCCGGATCGAGCGAGAGGCTCTCCCTCACTGCGAGAGCGAGCGCATCGAACGAACGCCGCATGTCTTGTCGCTCCGTGCAGACGAAGATGCGAACGGCGGTCGGGATCAACGCCTCGACTCCAGAACATCAGGAGACGACCTAGCGTCAGGCTGTCGAAGCCCCGGCGCACGCGGATGCGAACGCTCGTCCGAAGGACGACTTCGAGCGGCTCGCTTTCGAACGCGGCCGTCATCTGGACGAACTCGAGATAAGAGCATGTCGCCGAGTGAACGTGATCAGCCGATGGAGCGTGCTCGATGGCCGGGGGCCGCATGGCACAACGGCGGCACCGCCTCTGAAACTATTTAGAATCGCTTACTAATTCTAGTGGAGCTGACGGGAATCGAACCCCTCGGCGGCGATTTCGAGAAACCCAAAGCCGAACGCGGACTCGACCTTCAACCGCTCGAAATCCCGCCGAAAAGTTCCATGCCGTTCCGTCCCACGCCGTTCCGTCCCGTACCCCCGCTGGCTGCAGGGTCACGGCAACCTGACGGCAACGGAATCGGCGGCCATCTGACAGGGCGAAGATCCACCGCGACCTCGACGCGGCGCCGTTCGAGCCGGTCGACCCTCAGCTACAGGTGCCGCGCCGGGGACATCTTCTCGTGGAGGATGCGGACGATCTCCACCCGGGCCTTCTTCCGCCTGAAATAGACCATGTGGCTGCCGACGTGGTGCCGGAAGTAGCCCTTGCAGACGTCGCCGGCCGACATGCCGAGTTTAGGATCGGCGGCGAGCGCGCGGAAGCCGTCGTTGAGCATCGTCACGTACTCGACGAGCTTCGCGTCGCCCCAGTGCTCCAGGGTGTAGTAGCCGATCTCTTCCAGGTCGGCTTCCGCCCTGCGGCGGAGAATGAACCCCGGCTTTTGCGCTGCGGGCGACGGCTTCCGAGGCATCGCCCCTAGCGTCGCCTGCTTCGCACCCGTTCGAGTAAGTTTTTGAGGTTGTAGTCCTTGGCGAGCGGCGAGGCTTCGCCCTCGTCGAGCGCGGCGCGGAGGGCTTCGAGTTTCGTTTCCTCGTCCTCAAGCAGGCGCAGGCCGGCGCGCACGATCTCGCTGGCGTTGCCGTAGCGGCCGGTCTTGAGCCGGTCGCCGATGAAGCGCTCGAAGTGGACTCCCAGGCTGACGCTCGTGTTTTTCGCCATTCCGCCCCGTCTTATGGGACAGGTTAGCATCTATTGGTATCACGCCAAGCCCGAGCAGCTTCGGAATCTGCCCCATGCGTCCTCCTCGGCCGGCGCGACTTACCCCCAATCGCGTCACGGTCGCCGAACGCTACCAACACCGGCCACGCCCCGAGCCGCAGTGCACCGCCGAGGTGTGCCGGCAGGGGCGGCGTCTCGCTCTGGAGGCGCAACGTGCCGCCGCGGACCTGCTGCTGAGTTGTGGAGGTCAGTGAGGCAACGGCGCCCGGCCAACGACCCGGGAGGAAGGGACCCGGCTACCCCCGCATGAGCGAGAACGAGGGGGCGTACCGTCTGGCCTCGTCGCGCTCCCCGCGCCAGACGAGCGTCTCGGCGAGATGCCACTTGGCCATGAAGGCGAATGCTTGCATCTCGCAAGTAGCCAGGGGTGAACGTCAGGTAGGTGGGCAGGCCTCCGGCGAACGTCCACGCCCCGTCACCAAGATCGAGGTCGGTGAGCCGGAGCGAGGCTTGGCCGTGCTTCGCGCGCTGAACGGCCGCGAGCACGGTCGACGCGAGGGCCGGAGCGACCGCCGCATCGAACCCCGTGGCAACAGCAAGCCACTGCTCGCGACGCGACGTGCGTTGGTCGGGCAGGGGTGCCCGGGGCGGCGCAAGGGGGCGGGACTTCGAGTGCGCGCCCTTGGATGTGCGGCACGAATCGAAGGCAGGCGCGCCAGGTCGCATGCGGCGCGACCGTCACGTCGAACGCGATACCCCGGCCCGTTTCCACGGCCGGTGACGCGGCGCTCTCGACGCGAACGACCATTCCACGATGCAGCCGCGCGACGCCGCGTTAGACGCCGTGGTCGTACGCGTGCTCGGCGAGAGAATCGAAGACGATCTCCCCGGCAGCGTGCTGCCGCCACGTCCGCTCGAGACGGCCCGTCTGTTGGCGAAGGCCGCTGGTCTCGCTGGCTGCCGCGAAGTCCGCGTCGAGCTCGAACGCGAGCGCAGCCTGCTCGCTTCTTGCGTATGATTCACGAGCTCGATGTCCTCGTGAAGGCCATCACCGACGGCGCGGGCGATGTGGAGCCCGATGGCCTGCTGAGCGGCATCGACGCCATCGCGAGCCGGCGCGAACGCGTAGGCTTGCCACCGGTCGGGCCCCACTAGCGAGGCGCCCGCGCTGACGGCAGCTGTACCGTCGACGAGCCACCGGTGGCGCGAGAGCATCCGCGTCTCATAGACCCAGAGTCCGGTGTCGGACGCGTCGACCGTCCCCCTCGCGATCGGTGACGAGAACGGTTCGGTTGCCGCTCAAATAGACCCGCTCGGAACGAGGCGCCAACCGTACGAGCGACGCGGCCACGTCCGCTTAGCATCCCTGGGCCCGCGCTTTGGGCAAGGGCCTTGGGAGGCTGCGCGCTACGCGGGATATCCCCGATCTCTCTCATCGTGCCGGCGCTCCTCGGTTCGGTGCGTTTTTGCCTCGCTCGATCAGCGCGGGAGGTTTGCGGAAGCGCGACCCGAAACTGCAACATGCGAAGCGGTCCCTCTTAAGAAAGACGCTCATCCGTCCGTAGTAGCCCGTTCCAGAAGTCCGCGAAGGGCGACTGGTGCCGCGGCGGACGCGGTCCTCCGCTTGACGGGGTCCTTGGGCCAGCGGCCTCAGAACGCGGAGCGCAGAGAGGACCCCCCCCCGCTGACGCATGCGGCGCACGAGTTGCGGCATGTCGCGTATTGCGACCGCCATGAGTTCGAGTTCTTCGCCGCTTCCGCATGGAGCCGACGGGGATCGGCGATCCGCTATTCCGCTATAAGGCACGGCACATGCACGAGCGGCTCGCTATGAACACGCCAAACGATAGCAACTGCGTGGCGGTCTTCGATCGGCACGAGGACGCGGAGACCGCGATCCGCGAACTACAGCGGGCCGGCTTCGACATGAAGAAGCTCTCGATCGTCGGCCGCGACTACCACACCGAGGAGCACGCGGTCGGCTTCTACAACAGCGGCGACCGCGTGAAGTACTGGGGGAAGCAGGGCGCGTTCTGGGGATCCGTCTTCGGAATCCTGGTCGCACCTGCCTTCTTCTTCATTCCCGGCGTCGGTCCGATTCTCACAGGGGGCATCATCGGCTCGCTCTTGATGGGGACCCTCGAAGGAGCAGCCCTGGGCGCCGCCATCGGGGGAGGGAGCTCCGCGCTCGTGGCCGCGCTCACGAGCCTCGGCTTGCCGAAGGATAGCGTTATTCGCTACGAGGCAGATCTCAAGGCGAACAAGTTCCTGCTCGTCGCGAGCGGAACGGCCGCGGAAGTCGAGCGCGCTCGAGAGACGCTCGTAGGCACGAAGATGGGGCAGGTTCAGGTCCACGCACGGTGACGCGCGACGAGCGGGCGCGGATTCCAAGGCACGAAGCCGACAGGTGACCCAGTGAAGACCGAAGACATGTCCGATGCCCTGGTGTTCTTCGGTGCAACCGGGGACCTCGCCCACAAGATGATCTTCCCCGCCCTTCAGGCCCTCGTCAGGAAGGGGCGGCTCCTTGTCCCCATCATTGGCGTCGCCAAGGCCGGCTGGAACCTCGAGCAGCTCCGCGCCCGGGCGCGCGACAGCCTCGAGAAGTTCGGCGGCGGGGTCGACGAGACGGCTTTCGCCAAGCTCTCCGGGTTGCTTCGCTACGTCGACGGCGATTACGAGGACCCGGGCACCTTCGGCCAGCTCCGCGAGGCGCTGGGTCATGCGGCGCGGCCCCTTCACTATCTGGCGATTCCGCCGAGCGTCTTCGGAACCGTGGTGAACGAGCTCCACCGAAGCGGCGCCGCGAAGGGCGCGCGTGTGGTCGTCGAAAAGCCCTTCGGGCACGATCTCGAGTCGGCGCTCGCCCTCAATCGAACGCTGCTCGCCGTATTCCCCGAGTCGTCGATCTTCCGGATCGATCACTACCTCGGCAAAGAGGCGGTGCAGAACCTCCTCTACTTTCGGTTCAGCAACTCACTCCTCGAGCCGCTCTGGAACCGCAATTTCGTCGAGGGCGTTCAGATCACGATGGCCGAGAGCTTCGGGATCAAGGGCCGCGGCGGGCTCTACGAAGAGACCGGAGCGATCCGCGACGTAGTGCAGAACCATCTGCTGCAAGTCGTCGCCTGCCTCGCCATGGAAGAGCCCGACAGCGGATCACCCGACGCTCTGCGTGACGCGAAGGGCCGACTCCTGGAGGCGATCGAACCTCTGCGCGCGGCCGACGTGGTCCGAGGTCAGTTCGAGGGCTACCGTCGCGAGCCTCACGTGGCCCCGACCTCCGCCGTCGAGACGTATGCGGCCGTGCGCCTTTCCATCGATAGCTGGCGCTGGGCGGGGGTGCCGTTCTATATCCGCACGGGCAAATGCCTCCCGGTCACATGCACCGAGGTCTTGGTCCAGTTCAAGCCACCGCCTCGGTCGGTCTTCGGAGAAGATCTTTCGGATGCGCGATCGAGCAACTACGTTCGCTTCCGGCTCGGACCCGACGTGGGCATCGCGATGGGCGTGCGCTCGAAGTCTCCGGGTGAAGGTTTCGCTGGTGGGCCTGTCGAGCTCGTCGCCATGCAAGACACAGCGGAGGAGATGACGCCGTACGAGCGCCTCCTCGGCGACGCGATGGCCGGGGACGCGACGTTGTTTGCCCGGCAAGACTCGGTCGAAGCGCAATGGCGCGTCGTCGACCCGATCCTCGGCGACAGCGTGCCCGTGCATCCGTATGCCCCCGGGAGCTGGGGCCCCGCCGAGGCGGGGACCGTCGTAGCCCCGCACGGGGGGTGGCACGACCCGAAGGGAACGGTCTCGCCCGGCGCGGCTTGAAGCTCCGTCCACTTGCCCCGTACCCCTCTGGATGCGATGCGTTGACGTCGAGCCTCAAGAGCACGCCGCGGTTCTCGCGCTCGGAATTCACCATGACGATCGCGAGCAAGTTCACCCTGGCGCTCCTCGCATGCGTCATCCTCGCGGTGATGGCCTACGCGACTCTCGCAGTGCGCAGCGAACTGGCTCGTTCGGAGTCGGACGTCGCCGAGCACGAGGCGGCGACGGCCCATGCGCTCCGCCCCGCCATCCGCGACGTCTGGATGCACGATGGTGAACGGCGAGCGCTCGAGCTCATCGACGAGGCTCGCCAGCGCCTTCGCAACGTGGACGTCCGACTCGTCTCGCTCGACCCCGAGGCCCCTCTAGAGAAGCGACCCCGCGCCGCGCCCTCTCGACTGACGGGCCTCGACGAAGGTCATGACGTCGTCGTGACCGACCGCGACTTCGAGGGAACCGGTCGCGTCTTCACGTATGTGCGCTTGCAGTTCGCGGCCGCGCCTGCGGCCGCGATCGAGGTGTCGCAGTCGCTCGGGGGTCACGTGACGGTTCGAGCCGAGGTCTTGCGCCGCGCAGGGCTCACTGCGCTCGTCATCGCAATTGCCGCTGGTTCCGTGACCTCGCTCCTCGGCCTGGCGCTGGTCGGGCGACCTCTCGCCGAGCTCGTTGCCCAGGCGCGCCGCATTGGAGAGGGCGATCTCTCGTACCGGATCGTCACTCGCCGCCGCGACGAGCTCGCGGAGCTCGGTGAGGAAATGAACCGGATGTGCGAAAAGCTCCGCGGTGCGCGGGAGCGAGAGGCGGCGCAGACCGAAGCGAAGATGCTCGCTCTCTCGCAGCTCCGGCACGCCGATCGCCTGGCGACCGTCGGGCGGCTCGCCGCCGGCCTCGCCCACGAGCTGGGCACGCCGCTCAACGTCGTTCAAGCCTGCGCGCGGCAGCTGATGGGCGGGGCCGTTGCCCCCGCGTATGTGAGCGACAAGTCGCGCGTTATCGTCGAGCAAGTCGCCCGGATGACGAAGCTCATCCGGCAGCTTCTCGATTTCGCGCGGAAGGGCGAGTTGCAGCCGGCTGACGTCGATGTGCGTGCACTGGTCGAGCACGCCGTCGCGCTGCTCGATCCCATCGCACGAAAGAGCGGTGTCTCGCTGATCGTCGCCGGCGGCGAACACGTCGTTCAAGCCCGCATCGACCCGGAGCAGATGACGCAGGTCGTCCTCAATCTCGTGATGAACGCCGTGCAGGCGACCGCGCGCGGCAAGACCGTGTCGATCGCCGTCGGAAGCGCTCGCGCCGCGCCTCCGGCGGAGGACGGCCGGGGCGAGCAGGCGTGCTTGCGCATCGAAGTGCGGGACGAGGGGGCGGGAATCCCCTCCGACGCGCTTCCGCGCATCTTCGAGCCCTTCTTCACGACCAAGGACGTCGGCGACGGAACCGGCCTGGGACTCTCCGTCGCGTACGGCATCGTGAAGGACCACGGCGGCTGGATCGACGTCGCCAGTCGCCTCGATCAAGGGAGCACCTTCACGATATGGCTACCTGAAGCGAGCTGCCCATGACACGTCTCCTGGTGGTCGAGGACGAGCAGGCGATGGCCGAGGTCATGGCCGAGGAGCTCCGGAGACGACGGCTCGAGGTCACGACCGTTTCGAGCGCCGACGCCGCATTCGCGAGGGTGATGGAGGGCGACGTCGACGTCGTCCTGACCGATCTCAACATGCGCGGCATGAGCGGCGTCGAGCTTTGTGATCGCGTGGTCACTAACCGTCCCGACGTACCCGTCATCGTCGTGACGGCGTTCGGCAGCATGGAGACCGCCGTCGCCACGCTGCGGGCCGGGGCGTTCGACTTCCTGACGAAGCCCTTCGAGATGATGCAGCTCGTCGTCGCCGTCGAGCGCGCAGTGCGGCACAAGCTCCTTCGCGAGGAGGTCAAGCGGCTGCGCGCGATGGCCGAGGAATCGAGACGCTTCGAGGAGCTCGTGGGTCTGAGCCCCGCGATGAAGGCCCTCTATGCGCTCCTCGACCGGGTCGCCGAGACGGACGCGACGGCGCTCATCACCGGCGAGACCGGCACCGGGAAAGAGCTCGCCGCCCGCGCCATTCACCGGCGGAGTCGTCGCGCGGGGGCGCCGATGGTGACCGTCAACTGCGCGGCCATCCCGGCCAACTTGCTCGAGAGTGAGCTCTTCGGCCACGTGCGCGGCGCGTTCACCGACGCGCGCAGTGACCGGAAGGGTCTCTTCCTCCAGGCGGATCGGGGCACTCTCTTTCTCGACGAGGTCGGCGAGATGCCCCTCCAGATGCAGGCCAAGCTCCTCCGGGCCCTCGAAGTACGAACCGTGCGGCAAGTGGGCGGCCAGCAGGAGGTCCCATTCGACGTGCGTCTCGTGACCGCGACCCATCGCGATCTCGTGGCAAGCGTCGAAGAGGGGATGTTTCGAGAGGACCTCTACTACCGGATCAACGTCGTCGAGCTCACGATGCCTCCGCTGCGTGCCCGTGGCACTGACGTGCTGCTGCTCGCGCAGACGTTCCTCGAGCAGTTCGCGCGGCAGCACGCCAAGTCCGTAAAGCGCCTAGCGCCGCCGGTCGCCGAGCGTCTGCTTGCGTATGCGTGGCCCGGGAACATCCGCGAGCTCCGCAACTGCATGGAGCGAGCCGTGGCGCTTGCGCGCTTCGAAGAGGTGATCGTCGAGGATCTCCCCGTGCAGGTGCGCGACTACCGAGCGACGCACGTGCTGGTCGCCGCGAACGACCCCTCCGAGCTCGTCCCGCTGGCCGAGGTCGAGCGGCGCTACGTCGAGCGCGTCATGGAAGCGGTGGGCGGCAACAAGCGGCAGGCCGCCCATGTGCTAGGTCTCGATCGCGCGACGCTCTATCGAAAGCTGGAACGCTGGATGCCTCGCAAGGGGCGACCTTAGAGCAGCGAGGGGTCGCGCGGCATGAGCAGGAGGTTGATGACGGTGCTGCGCAAATCCTCCATCTCGAACGGCTTGTCGAACAGAACCGCGTTCAAGTCCTCGGCTTGCTTTCGGGTGGCCTTGTCGCCGAAGGCCGTCATCAGGATGACGGGCGCGTGCCACTGAGCCTGGCGGAGTGCCTCGAGGATCTGCAATCCAGTACAGATGGGCATGCGAATGTCGGAGATGATGAGATCGACCGCGACCTCACTGTCGGCTCCTGCCTTCATGCGGGCGGCAACGTTGACCAGCAGTCGGCCGCCATCAGGAAGCTCGAGAACCTCGTAGCCGTCCTCGCGAAGCGTATCGGCGACGAGGCGTCGCATCTCGACGTCGTCCTCGGCGACGAGGATCCGGTACGGGCGGGTGCGGACGGGTTCGGGGACCATGCATCCGTCGAGTGCACCCGGCGTGCCTTCGCCCGGATCCGCCCTGGTCCGGCCTTCAGGCAAGCTGATACGGAAGGAGTGTCGCGTTCTGCGACATGCCGCGTCGCGCGCCGTGTGGCGCCGAGCGATGTCCAGGCGCGAGCGTCGACGGTCCGAGCAAATGCACGAGTAGCGCGCCTCAGCGCGCAATTTGCCGCTGGCTTTCCGCTTGCTCTGGCTCTCGTCGAACCGCTCGGAGGTCAGGAGCATGAACACGATTTCGCATGCTGTACGTTCGTCGGCCGTCGTTCTCGCGATCGCGCCTCTTCTTCTTTTCCCCAGCGCCTGCGCCACGACGAGGCTCCCGGTCGCGAGCGCTCCGTCGAATCCGGGGATCGCCGCGCCGCAACCGGTGGCGGCGTCTCCCCGCGCCGAGCCGACCGGCGGGACCATCGCCATCTCGGATGAGATTCTGACCGCTTGCGGCATTCCGGAGGAGGACGCCTTCTTCGCGTTCGACTCGGCGGCCATCGAGTCGGCTGACGTCAAAGCACTGGATGCCGTCGCCAGGTGCTTCACCCAGGGACCGCTCGCGGGACGCGGGATGCGCCTCATCGGCCACGCCGACCCTCGGGGCGAGTCCGAGTACAACATGACCCTCGGGCAGCGCCGCGCCGACTCGGTCGAGCGCTACATCGACGGGCACGGCGTCCAGGAATCCCGCGTCACGACCACGTCGCGCGGGGCGATCGACGCCACCGGCCGTGACGAGTCCGGATGGGCCCACGATCGTCGTGTGGACGTCGAGCTTGGCGGATGAGAGAAGCCGTTCCGTGGCGATGGACGCTCGTGGTCACCTGGGGAGGCTTGCGCGGAGCCCTCTCGATGGTCCTGGCGCTCGGCGTCGACGCGGAACTCCCGCACCGAGAGCTGATCGTCACGATGACTTTCGGTGTCGTCCTCCTCTCGATCGTGTTGCAGGGCGTGACCGCGGAGCCCCTGCTGCGCGTCCTCAAGCTCATCGGGGGGCACCTCGAAGCGTGCTCGATTCGACGTAAAGCGCGCAGAGCCTCTGGCCTCGCACGTGGCGCTCGAGACCCTCGGAAAGCTCGAGCGCGAGCACCTCGCCCACGGCACGATCACCCGCGAGCTTCGCGCGGAGTACGAGAGGCTCTCGATGGCGATCGAAACCGACGTGACACAGCTCTACGTCCAAGACGCGGATTTGCGCCGCCGTGCGTCGCCACCTTCTCGAGGTCGAGAAGGACTCCATCGTCGAGGCCCACCGCCAAGGGCTCATCGACGGAGAGTCGCGCGATCGGCTCCGGCGGGCGATCGACGCGCGAATCCGGACCGAATAGCTGGCCGGACGGAGGCCGGCGTTGAGATGCGGCCCGATCGGTCGCCCCAGGCCTCATCATCGCCGCAATCGTGACGAAGAGCCTTCGAACGCCAAGATGGACGAGCCCGCCGATGCGTCTCCGGCCGCCCACGCCGTCGCCTCCGAAAGCTCGGTCCGCGCGAAGAGCCCGACCTCCGCCCGGATGAAGTGCTCGGCGAGCTCGGGGGTGATCTGTGGAACGTGCGAGTCCGTCGCGAGGGCGAGGCGACGAACGCCCTCGCCGGCGTCCCGGACGAAGTGGATGTGCCCGACAAAACCCGCGACGTTCTCCCACCCGGGAAACTCGCGCAGCTGGACCACGAGGCCGCGCACTCGAGCCGGGGGCGCGCGGCCATCGCCAACGGGCAGCGCGATCATGTCGAAATCCGCCGCGCGCAGCGGACCTACAGGCTGAACAAGCAGCACCCCGCATCGAGCCAGGTAGCGGTGGGCCAGCGGCGCGACCGGCGCGAAGCGCTCGAGAGATCGCGCCGGCGCCTGCACGCGCGGGTGATCCATTTGGGCGGCTTCCTTGATCATGCGCGCTCCTTTCGTCGGGGGGCCTCGTTCGAGCGAAGCTCCGTACTCCCGAGCAACCCGCCGCAGACGCCGATGATTCCGGCTCGCGCGATGACCTTGTACGCGCCAGCCCCGCCTTTCCGTTCTGTCATGTTCGCGAAAGGTGGCCGCAAGGGCAACATCGCAAGCTCCTTTCAGCCTCGAGGGTCGAGCCGAACTGGACAGGAGCGAAAGTCATGGCGATGTCGCAAGCAAACGAAACGCAAAGAACGAACGGGCGTCCTCTGGCGCCGCGAGCGAGGACGCGGTCTAGCCGCCGCCATGGCCTCGAAGGAGCAGCTTGCGGCCCAGCTTCCACTAGAAGCGAGCACCACAGATGCGGGAGATGCCTCCTCCCTTGCCCCACTCACGAAGGCCGGACCACGCTCGCCACACACGTCCGCGTCAGTGCCGATGCCCGAGGTGCTCACGGCGGACGAGCTCGCGGCGATGCTGCGCATCAACCGTAAGACCGTCTACGCAGCGTTCAAAGCGGGCCAGATTCCCGGCGGCAAGCGGATTGGTGGCACCATCCGCTTCTCGCGCGACGCGGTGCTACAATGGCTGGCCGAAGGTCAGGTCTCGCGCGAAGGCGAAGCGACAGAAGGCGAGCGGCGTGAACACCAAGGAGAGCATCTTGCGCGATTGGCTGGAGGCCGCTCAGCGGCGCGCAGGCCTGCGCGTCATGGGCAGCCTGCATAGGCTCCGCCACACCTTCTGCTCGCACCTCGCGATGCGCGGCGCACCCGCGAAGGCGATCCAGGAGCTGGCGGGCCACGAGAGCCTGACGACGACGCTGCGTTACATGCATCTGACGCCGGGGGCGCGCGACGAGGCCATCGCCGCTGCTCAATCGCCGGGAGGTTTACGGCAACCTGACGGCAACGGAAGGGGGGGGCGTCAGGCAAGTAGCGGAAATCGACACTAAATACTGGTGGAGCTGACGGGAATCGAACCCGTGACCTCTTGCATGCCATGCAAGCGCTCTCCCATCTGAGCTACAGCCCCAAAAAAGGGATGGGTGACCGAGGGACGCTCGGACGACGAGTCTTTACAGAAAGAAGGCGCGCCCCGCAAGCGACTCGGCGCGCCCTGCGCCGCAGGTCGCGCGTCACTCCGGTAGCTTCACGTTGAGGCGTCTCATCATCTTCTGCAGCCCGAATCGAGACAGGCCGAGGAGCTTGGCGGCCCGCGTCTGGTTGCCCCGTGTCTTGGCCAGGGCCGCGCTCACTAGCTCGGTTTCGAGAGAGCCGACGCGTGACCGCAAGTCGAGGCCGGTTCCGCGGGAGTTGCCCAGGGCGCCACGCCCCACCTCGCTCGAAAGCTCGGGCGTGTCGATGCGCTCGTCGGCCAGGACGAGCGCGCGACGCACTTCGTTCTCCAGCTGCCGCACGTTGCCTGGCCACGGAAAAGTGACGAGCTTGCCCATGGCCGCGCGGGTGACCGTCACTTTCCGCCCGGCGGCATGTTTTTCGAGGAAGTGCGCGACCAGAAGCGGGATGTCCTCGCTCCGCTCGCGCAGCGGGGGGACGCGCAGGGTGATGACGTTCAATCGATAGAAGAGATCCTCTCGAAACGTCCGGTCGGCGACCATCGCATCGAGGTCGCGGTGCGTTGCGCCGATCACGCGGACGTCCACCGTCCGCACACGCTCGCCACCGACCGCTCGGACCTCGCCATCCTGAAGGACACGGAGGAGCTTCGCTTGCATCGCCAGGGACATTTCACCGATTTCGTCGAGGAACAGCGTGCCCCCGTCCGCGACGTCGAAGAGCCCGGCCCGCGTCGTCGAAGCTCCCGTAAACGCTCCCTTGACGTGGCCGAACAGCGTTGACTCGAGGAGCGATTCCGGGACACTGGCGCAGTTCTCGCTGACGAACGCGCGCCGCGAACGCGAGCCGTTGACATGCATGGCGCGCGCGACGAGCTCCTTCCCGGTGCCGCTTTCGCCGACTACCAAGACCGGCACCTCGCTAGCCGTCACGCGATCGACGAGGCGCAGCAGCTCGCGCATCGGCTCGCTGCGCCCCGCGATCTCTTCGTAGCGATGCAACGTCTCGCGGCCGTCACGCACCAGATCGAGCTGGGTGCGCGTCACGTCCAGCTCGGCTTCGCGTTCTCGCAGCAGGGACTCGAGCCGCGTTCGAGCCCTTTCCGCCTTGCGAACGGCGCGGCGGAGCAACACGGCGTCTCTAGCGTCCGCGATGGCCATTGCGGCCTGCGAGGCCACGACGCGCACCCACGCGAGCTCGCTGGGTCCGAATGCCCCCTTCCGAACCCGGTCGTCGAGATAGACGACTCCAAGGGTTTCTCCTCGAGAAATGAGCGGTACGGCGAGAACGCTGCGCAAGCCGAGGGCGTGCACGCTCGCATGGACGTCCGCGGCCGTCGCGAACGCGTCGGTAGCGACCACCGCGTCGCCGCATTCGGCCGCACGGTGTGCAATCGTTTGAGAGAGCGCGAGCTGGTCGCCGACGAGATCGCGCCTCGCGAGGTTGCGCGCCGCGCGCGGCACGAGACCTCCATCGGGCGCGCGCAGCAAGAGCAGCCCGCGTTCGACGCCTGTCCAAAGGATCATGGTGTCCAGCACTTGCTCCAGAAGGGGACGCAGCCGGTCGCGCCCCGACAGCGCGCGCACGATGGCCTCGAGCTGGGCCACTTGCGCCGGAGCGAACGCCACGTCACCCGAGCCGGCCACGGACGGTCGCGCCCAGCCGACCGAGACGAGCGCGGTGACGAGATCGGGCGGAGTCCCCTCGCGGAGGGCGCGCGCAGCACGGCTCCGTGCGTGTTCGAGACGACGTGCAGCCTCGCCGTCACCGCGAACGGTCGCGAGCCGGACCGCCGCGTCGAGGGCGGGGCCCCGCGACGCCAGGGGCGCCGCAACATCGATGAGCCCCAAGACCGCTGCGAGCACGAACGCGTCCCCATCGCGTGGGGGCCCCGCCGCGCTCGTCGCCGCGCGCGCGCCCCACCACTCCCAGCGGACCGACGCGGCGAGGGTCGCGGCGATGGAATCGACCCAGGCGACCCGCGCATCGTCGATGCAATCCGGAGCCCACACGAGCAGCCGAGCGGCGGCCCGCACGCGGTCCTCCACGCTCGCATCGCGCAGCCGATCGTCGGCCTCGACGGCCCACGCGCGGGCCTGGGCGTCCCCCGCCGGCCGCACCTCGATCTGGGCCCAGCGCGCGTACGCGACGGCTTGCTCGTCGCCAGAGTCGAGAGATCGCGCGCAGGCCTCTTCGGCCGCTTCGTCGGTCGCATGCGCGGCGCCGACCGCCGCCAGCGATGCCGCTCGCGCGAGCCATGCGCGCGCGGCGTGGGCAGGGCGACCGAGGCGCTCCCAGAGGAGGGCGGCCCGCGTTGCGGAGGCGAGCGCGCGAGCGATGTCGCCGACATCCGAGGCTGCGGCCGCCTCGCTCGTCAGGTACGTCGCCTCGTCTACCACGGCGCCGCTCCGCGCGGCCAGCTCCACCGCCCGGCCGAACGCTCGCAGCGCCGCACCCGACGCGCCGCGCCCGAGCTCGAGCAAGCCGCGGACGGCCTCGAGCCGCGCCTGGGAATCGGCGTCGAGCGGCCCCGCGAGGAGCGCCTCGACGGCGTGGACTGCGGCCTCGTCGGCGCCGCGGCGGCACGCAATCAGCGCCGACACCTCGGCCGCTGCGGGACCATGGGCCCCTCGCAACTGGAGCTCCGCCTCCTCGAGGCGGCCGGCATCCCACGAGAGTCGGGCCAGCGTTGCCTGCGCTCTCCATCGAATGGCCTCGTCCGTGGCGCGTAGGACGCGCCTGGCGGTTCGGTCTGCCTCGTCGACGTCTCCGCGCCGTCGCGCGATCTCCGCCCGCAGAGCCTCGGCTTCGTCTCCCCGCGCATTGGCGAGCGCGATCCAAGCGCGCCCCGTCTCGCCCGCACGTACGAGCGAAAGGGCCAGCTGCACGGCGACCGTGGCGGGTGCGCGACCCGCGACGGTCTCCTCCTCCGCCATCGCCAGCGCCGCCGTGTCAGGGACAGGTCGGGCAAGCTCGCGCACGAGACTCGCTACCCGATCGGCGCCCTCGGCCGGACGCCACCGTGTCCCCTGCGGGGGGGAGCTCCCCAGCATGTCGTCCAGCGTCCACGACCAAGGCTCGCAGTCGCGCGCGAGCTCCACGGCGCGCCGCGTGAGCTCGCCTTCGCTCGGTTGGTCGACACCGAGAGACCACGACGCTGCGCTCGGCCCGACGAGAGAGACTAGCCAGCGCGCTCGCCGGATACCCCCGAGAGGCTCGAGGGTCCGACTGGGATGGCCGGGGAGCCCCAGCTTCGCTTCCCAACGAATGGCGTTCTCGAGCCACGCGCGGGCTGGCTTGGCGATGGCACCCGAGATCGCGACGCCGGCCGCTACCTCCCGGCCGCGCTCCGCCAGGTAAGTCCGGCGCACGCGTTCGACCCGGGCGAGGCTCGCTTCGCGCGGGTCGGCCCCAAGGCCGAGCCAGCGCGCGGCGCGCGCCGCGAGCCACGCCGCGCTCGGTCGGCCTCCGGGCGCGGACGCTACGAGCGCTTGCGCCCATCGCGCCGGCTCGCCGTCGGCCGTGCCCCAGGAAGCCACCGCCGCTCGAGGATCCGTCGAGCTCGCGACGCGAGGATCGAGGAGCTCGGCGAGAACGATGCCGAGCGCCCAAAGGTCGGTCGCCGGCCCCGATTCTCCGCGCTCGCGGAGCTCGGGGGCCGCATAGCGCGGGGTTGCGCCGAGCACTTCTCCGCCCGCGCTCGTTGCGAGCCCGAGAATCGATGAGCGTCGCTCCTCGATCGTCCGCAGCGTCCCGCTGGGGCGTCCGCGACGATCGCACGACGTTTGCGGGCTTCACGTCGCCGTGGCGTACCCCCGCTTCGTGCAGTTCCTCGAGCGCACGCCCGACGGCGTGGGCCACCGTCGCTGCCAGTCGATTCGCGTCGCCCTCGGCTCTGGGGATGGCGAGCGGTGCCAGGGGTTCTCCCTCCAGCCATTCCGTCGCCACGAAGCCCGGGCCGGCGCCCACGAGCGACGGCCCCCATCGCCTGGCGACACGGGCCAAAAGCAAGGCCTCCCTCGCGAGCGCGGCATATGCGCCGGGCTCATGCCTTGCGAGCTTCAGCGCCGCGCATTGCCCGGTCTCGGCGTGGCGCGCGTGCCAGACTACGGAGGTCGAGCCTTCGCCTACGCGTGCCAGGAGCTGCCAGTGCGGAGGCACGTGATCGAGGCTGGAGGCTGGGAGGATTGCCAACTCTCCTGACGCCGGCGACGCCGAAGACATTGACTCTAACGCAAGCGCGGGGGGCATCGTTCGTCAACTCCGGTGACTCCCGATGGCCGCGCGTCGAAGCCCCCGTCGAGACGACGCGCTTCTCCGCGAATCTCCCCGAACGGGGCCCTGCACTGTAGCCTTCCGCTCACGGTGGCAAGGGAGCCCGCGAGGGTTGGCAGCGACTTGCCCGGTCGCCCTGCGTCGCGCAGCATGTGCGCACTTTCCGGAGGTCGAATGCAAAGCGGACCGAAGCCGGGCGAGCCTACCGGCCCGACCAGCCTCTCCTTCGCGCCCGTCGGGCTGGACATCGGCCCAATGAACGACGACGACGAAGAGCACATCCACGAGGAGCTGATTGCCGCCCCCGGGTCCGTTCGCGTCGCGACCACGCGCCGGAGGCTCGGCCGCGCGGTCTGGGCGGCTTTGGGGGTCGCCGTCTTGGTCTCGTTGGTCTCGATCGTAGGGGCGCTCGCCCGGGCCGCTCATCGGCGTCCGGAGACGCCCGCCACCGCAAGCCCCCTCACCCGCGCGGAAACCGCGGGGCCTGCGGCTTCAATCGAGGCGCCGGGCGAGACCAAACGCGCCGAGACAACGGCGATCCCGGCCCCCGCGCCCGAACCGCCGAGCACTGGCACCGTGCGCCTTCGGCGGCCGGCTTCGCCGAGCCGCGTCTGGCTCGACGGAAGCAAGCTGACTGCCGCCTCATCCGTCGTCAGCTGTGGCACCCACCAGATTAAGGTCGGAGCACGGGCCCGCTCCCGGTCGGTCGACGTCCCTTGCGGCGGGCAAATCGACATCGCCCACTGAGCGATCAAAGCGAACCGAGACCAATCGCCCGAGGCGATCACCGCCTCAGAACTTGATGCCGTTGTCCGCGCGATGCTTCCACCATCGCCAGCCCAGCCACGCAGTCGGCACCGCCGCGACGACCGCGACCGGCAGCCCGATCGTCGCCCCGAGAGCCAGCGTTGCTGCGGTCGCGGCCCCGGCGACGAAGCCTTTGCGCTTCGAATCCTCCAGTACTTCCGATCGTGTCTTGCTCATTCCGACAGCGTGGGGCTGTGCCGCCCGCAGCGCAACTCGTCAGCGGACCGGCAGGCCTCGCGCCCGAGCGCGCGTCCAGCGGGCCACGACGTCGATATCCGCAGGGGACAAGTCCTTGTCGAAGCGCGGCATGTGTTTCTTCATTGTCTCGTCGAGCGCCTGCTCCCGGTAGGTCTCCGGAGATGCCGGGTTTGCCACCTGCGTTCGCGTCCACGCGATCGAGCCGTACCGCGCGAGCTCGGGAGCCAACCCCGAGCCTTCGTCGTCACCCTGTGCCTTGTAGAGGTGGCACCCCGTGCAGCGCTCGCTCACGATCTTCTCGCCGAGCTCGCGCTCGGCGCGCGACGCGGCCTCCGTGGCTCGGGGCGGATCGCCGGGCTCGTCTCCCTGCGACGCCAGGAAGAGCGCGACGGCGCGCTTCTCCGCGTCGCTCTTGACCATCGCCGTCCATGGTTCCCCAGGGGGCTTGGCCTTCGGTCGGACGTCGACGCTCGGCATGCGCTCGCGGTACGGTCCGCGGCCGAAGTACTCGGGCGCGTCCGGATCATGGATCATGGCCGCGATCCACTCTGGAGTACCCCATCCGTCAAGCTTGGTAGCGGTGGCCTTCGCCGGATCGCCTGAGATCGCCGAGCACGTGGCAGCCGGCGCAATGCCGACCGAAAAGGTCTTGCCCATGCAGCTCCGGATCCAGCCGCACCATGGCCAGCGCGCCTTCCGGCGGAACACCCCCCATGGCCAGCCTCACCGCGGCCGCGGCGCGCGCGTCGGCCTGCGCCCGGGGCTTGAGGTAAGATTCATCGTGCCGATCCTTGAGTAGCGGCATGACCCCGATGGCGAGCGCACCTGCAAAGATGAGCACCACGGGCGCGAGCGTCATGGCGCGCGCACGCCCTGGGCGATCGATCCACGGCAGCAACGCCAGGTACATCGCGGCTGCACCCGGAAGGAGCGTGGTACCCAGAACTTCGCCGACACCATGGAAGAACTTGCGAAGGCCGAAGAGCGTCATCAAGAACCACTCAGGCCGCGCCGGGTAGTTGCCCATCGGATCGGCAGGCGCTTCGAGCGGGGGCTGCACTGCCGCGACCAGCGCGAGGAGCGCGATGACGACGGTCGCGCCGACGACCGTGGTACGCGCCAGGTTCCGTAGGCGTGCGTCGGGCGACGAAGAGGCCGCGCTCGCGGCTGAAAGCGACACCTTGCCGCGGGCCCAAAGCGCGAGCCCCAGCGCGCTCGGCAAAAGCAGGATGTGCAGCGCGTAAGCGCGCGACAGCCCGAGGGCGCCGAGCTCCGCGCCGCCTTGCATCATCTGCTGAAGAAATCCGCCGGCGACCGGGGCGAGGCCCGTGATGTTTCCTTCGACCAGCCGTGCCCACCAACCGCGCTCATCCCAGGGGAGGAGCCCACCCGTGATGCCCTCGCCTACGGCCAACCCGAGAACGGCCAAGGTCAGCCACCACGCGACCTCGCGCGGCTTGCGGTAGCTCGCCATGAAAGCGCCATGCGCGATGTGCACCGCCGCGAGGACGAGGAGCGCCTGGGCCGCCCAATAGTGCAGACCGCGAAGGATCGATCCTCCCGGTAGGACGTATTGCACGTAGTGCACGCTCGCCCACGCCGACTGGGGGGCGGGCGCGTAGACGGTCATGAGCACGACGCCCGTCAGCGCCAACACGCCGAAGCAGGCCGCGACCGACGCGCCGATGGCGGCTCCCCACCCCGAGCTGCGGGCCACGGGTGCCTCCAGGAATGCCTGCACGGACGCGCGCCAGGCGATGCGCTCGTCGAGCCAATCCGCAATCTTGAGTGGCGTCGGCATGGTTCAGCCCACCGGCGCTTTCTCGGCCGTGCCCTGACGAAAGCGAATGAACTCCACCATCACCACCCCGTCTTCGACGCGAGTCGCGAGCTTGTCGAGGTCTCTCGGAGAGGGCCCCGTGAGGCGCTGCCCCTCGGAGCCGAACGAAGAGTCGTGGCAGGGGCAGTGAAACCCTGCCCTACTCGCGCTCTGGTCGACCGCGCAACCGAGGTGGGGGCAGGCGACGCTCAGCGCTTGGACCGATTGGCCGGTGCGTATTAGCCACACCGCGCCGAGCTCCACCGCCTTCTCGAGCGTCCAGGCGTCGCGGTGATCGGCGACGAGCGCGACCCGCTTCGGCTCGCCCTCGGAGAGCGCGTCGAGCCGCACGGTCTTCAACCATCGTCCTTTGCCCGCGCCACCCATCGCCGGTGCGACGAGAAAGCGCGCCGTCGGCACCGCGAGGGCGCCGCATCCGACGACGCCCCCCACGAGCGTGAGCGTCTGGAGGGCACGGCGTCGGCCTGTCTTTTCGTCGAAGTTCGCCACGGAGCTCCAGACTAGCGCGAGTGCGCTGCACAGGTAAGTTGAAGATAAGCGCAAAGAAGTTACATCGAAGAACGAGAACGTCCCTATCGAGACGCGTAACGAATCGCGCGAACGAAGGTTCCTCGTTCCCGGTCGGCACGCTAAGGTGCGTTCCAATGAACGTTTGGGTCGGAACGAGCGGCTACTCGTATAAGGAGTGGAAGGGACGCTTTTATCCGAAAGATCTTGCGCCCGGGGAATTTCTTCGCTTCTACGCGCAGCGCTTTGCGACAGTCGAGATCAACAACACTTTCTACCGCATGCCGACCGTGCCGCTCGTCGAGGGCTGGGCGGCGGAGGTGCCGGAGACGTTCACGTTTGCTCTCAAGGCACCGCAGCGAATCACCCACGCCGCGAAGCTCAAGGAGGCAAACGAGCCGACCGCTGCGTTCGTCAGCGTGGCCGGCAAGCTCGGGGTGCGCCTCGGGCCGCTCCTCTTTCAGCTGCCCCCATTCCAACGCAAGGACGTGCCGCGGCTCGTTTCGTTCTTGGAGTCGGCGCCAACGGGGGTGCGCGCGGCTTTCGAGTTCCGTCACAAATCTTGGTTCGACGAAGAGGTCTTCGCGGTGCTCCGTCAGCACGGCGTCGCCCTATGCATCGCGGAGGGCGAGGCGCTCGCGACCCCCATGGTCGTGACGGCCGACTGGGGCTACGTGCGCTTGCGCCGAGATGCGTATACCGACGATACCATCGTTGATTGGGCGCAAAGAATTCGCGCCCAATCTTGGAAAGAAGCTTATGTGTACTTGAAGCACGACGACGGAGACGCGCCTGGTGTCGCCAGTCGCCTCGTGAATGCGCTCGCCCTCGTATAGGCGTCGCGTGGATGCGCGCTCACCGACCGGAGTCGAGCCCTCGTGTGGCGCCCGGACTGTGTTCGCCTGAGCCGCGTCGCTCCCGCGCGCGACCCGTCGGAGGACACTCGGGAGACGGTGTCCTCAGGGTTTGATCACGCAGCCGCCGGCCGAGCGCCGCGATGGTCGCGATAGAGCCGAAGAGCGAATTGCCCGGCGGGCGCTTCGCGAAGCGACCGCACCTCGTCTACGAACGGTTTGGGCAGCGAATCGAGCAGCCCCGCCGCCTGCGAGGTTACCGGGTGCTCGGCGGGAAGGAGCATCGGAGCGGCGAACGATGCGAACGCGATGTCGACGGCCCCCGGCCGTTCGCCAAAAAGGAATGGCTGCCCGGCGAGTCGTATCGCGATTTCGTCGAACACGCGCCGCACGGCGTCGCGCGACGCGAGCGCGTGACGCGTGTCGATGGTCATGAATCGACGCATCATCGCCCTCAAGACGGGAAAAAGGGCCCAGACGACGGCTTGCTCGTGCCGCGGCGTTTTCAGCTCGAATAGACGAAAAGCATGCGCGCGCGATGGCAGCACGTGAAAGTACGCGAACCGTCTGACGTGCGGAGCAAAGTCGACGTCGAGCAGGCGTTCGAGCGCGAGCGCCTCCTCCCGAAGGCGCCCATCGGCCGGAAGGAGCTTGCGATTGGGCGAGGCCGCGGTGTCCGCGAAGCGAACGATGAGCGGCGAGTCGTCGAGCGCCGTACCGTCTTCCAGAACGAGGACAGGGACGGAGCGACGCCCGCCCGCCCGCCGAACGGCGATTCGGTGCAGGAGCGGAAGGTGACCTTCCTCGCGATAGGCGACGCCGGCGGCGTCGAGACACCAGCGTGCCTTTTCGCAAAAATGGCTGAAGGGCACCGTGATGAGGGTGGCGGCCACGAGGCGTGGAGCGTAGGACCACGCAGTCACCACGGAAAGGGCCAGCGGGCCCTATTCGGGCACTCGAATCAGCGATCGAGCGGCCTGGACCAAAGGGGGCAGGGTCGTCATTCGGCAGCGCCGTGCTCTCTCGGCGGGCCAGGGAGAATGTGCCATGATCGCGCCGCCCAACGCGTACGGCAGCGACCGATGAACGAGGCAACGCATGACGATTCCTACCGAACCCATCGGCAGTATTCCCCGACCTCCCGCGCTCATCGATGCGGTGGCCGCGAATGGCGGGCGAACGGACGCGCCCTCGCTCGAGCCTCTCTTCGAAGCAGCTACCCGCGATACGATCGCGCGCTTCGAAGCCACGGGCTCGCCAGTCGTGACCGACGGTGAGCAGCGCAAATACCATAACTTTTGGGACTACAGCGTCCACGGGCTACCGAACATGGCGCCCGACGGGTTCAAGATCCCGTTCTCGGCCGGTCACACGCGAAGGATGCCCCGCCTGACCGCCGCTCCGTTCCGGTACAAGGAGCACGCAGATCGCTACCTGGAAGCCGCCCAGCGTTACGCGCACAACCCCGTGAAGCAGGCGGTCATCTCGCCCTCCGCGCTGAGCCTTGTCTATCCGGCGGAGGCCATCCCCGATTACCCGCGAGAGCAGTTCATCGAGGATCTGCTGACGGAGCACGTCTCCGAGGTCCGCCGCTGTCTTCAAAAGGGAGCCCACGCGGTGCAGATCGACTTCACGGAGGGTCGGCTGGCCGTCAAGATCGACCCAAGTGGCACGCTGCTCGCGAGCTTCATCGACCTCAACAACCTGGCGCTCGGGCGGTTCTCGGCCGACGAGAGGAAACGCATCGGAGTGCACACGTGTCCGGGAGCCGATCGCGACTCGACGCACAGCGCGGAGGCCGACTACGCCGAGCTCCTCCCCAGCCTCCTGCAGCTGAACCTCACGAGCTACTACGTGTCGTTGGCGGGCGAGAAGGATCGCCGGCGGGTCCTCAAGATCATCCGCGATCATCTCACGCCAGGGCAGCGCATTTTCGTCGGCGTCGTGGCACCGATCGACCCGCGGGTCGAGACGCCGGAGGAGGTGCGCGATCGGGTCCTCGAGGCAGCGGAATACATTCCGCTGGCTCAACTGGGCACGACCGACGATTGCGGCTTCTCACCCTTCAGCGACGACACGTCCACGACGCGCGAAATCGCGTTCGCGAAGATCGCCGCCCGGGTCCGCGGAACGGCTTTGGCCGCGGAGCTGCTTCGAGCAAGCTGATGCAGCCCGACGACGAGGACAAACTGCTGCGCTCGGCCGCATTGCAGAACGTGCAGAGTATCCTCCATGCGCGTCAGCGTGCCGAGCAGGAGCTCATCGAGACCAAAGAGGCACTCGAGGAGGAGACGCGCATTCTCGAATTGCTGAACAGGACCGGCGCAACTCTCGCCTCGAACCTCGACCTTCGAAGCGTCGTTCAGACGGTGACGGACGCAGCGACGAAGCTCAGCGGCGCGCAATTCGGCGCGTTCTTTTACACCGTACGCGACGTCCAAGGTGACGTGTTCGCGCTCTACACGCTCTCCGGAGCGCCACGCGAGAAGTTCGAGCAACTCGGGAATCCGCGGGCGACGCCGATGCTCGCACGCACCTTCCATGGAGAGAGGGTCGTCCGCCTGGGGGATGTCAGAAAGGATCCACGTTATGGGCAGATGGGCCCGCACCACGGGCTGCCACCGGGACATCTGCCCGTGCGCAGCTACCTGGCTGTCCCGGTGATCTCCACGCTCCGGCGAGGTGCTCGGCGGCCTCCTGTTCGGTCACCCCGAGTGCGATGTGTTCACGGAGCGATCGGAGCGCTTGGTCGTCGGGATTGCGACCCAGGCGGCCATCGCCATCGACAATGCGCAACTCTACGAAGGGGCGAAGCGCTCCGCCGACGATCGGTCGCGTCTCCTCGAGGCCGAGCGAGCGGCGAGGGCAGAGATCGAGCGCATCAGTCTCATCAAGGACGAGTTCCTCGCGACGCTGTCCCACGAGCTCCGCACTCCCCTCAACGCCGTCCTTGGCTGGTCCGACATCCTGCTCTCGCGCACCACGGAAGACTCGGAGATGCGCCGCGGTCTCGAGACCATCGCACGCAATGCACGCGCGCAGGCACAGCTCATCGACGACCTGCTCGACATGAATCGCATCATTTCGGGCAAGCTCCGGCTGGACGTCCAGCTGATCGAGCTCGCACCCGTCGTCGAGGCGGCACTGGACTCGGTGCGGCCCTCGGTGGAGGCGAAGGCAATCGAGGTTCGAGCGATGATAGACCCCAAGGCCGGGCCCATCTTCGGCGACCCCAATCGGCTTCAACAGGTCGTGTGGAATCTGCTTTCGAATGCCGTGAAGTTCACGCCGAAGTGTGGTGCGATCGACGTCATCGTGCAGCGGGTGAGCTCGCACGTCGAGATTTCCGTGCACGACTCCGGAATGGGCATCAGCGCCGAGTTTCTCCCGCACCTGTTCGAGCGATTTCGCCAGGCAGACTCGTCGACGACCCGCAAGCACGGAGGCCTCGGCCTCGGCCTTTCGATCGTCAAGCAGCTCGTCGAGCTCCACGGGGGCACCATCAAGGCCGAGAGCGCCGGGCTTGGACACGGCGCGACGTTCGCGGTCAACCTGCCGTTCCGCGCGGTCCGCGATTTGGGCATCTTCCCGCGTGAGCATCCGACGAGCCGCAGGGACCCCGTCGTTCAGGCCGCCGACGTATCCCTCGACGGCATCGAGGTCCTCGTGATTGACGATGTGCCCGACGCGCGCGAGCTGGTGAGATCGGTCCTCGTCGACGTCGGCGCGAGCGTGCGCACCGCTGGGTCGGCGGACGAAGGCATCGCCCTCCTGAGGTCACACCGGCCGGACGTGATCGTCAGCGACGTCGGGATGCCGGACCGCGACGGCTACGAGTTCATTCGCGAGGTGCGCACGCTGGCGGCCGCCGATGGCGGCAGGATCCCCGCGATAGCGCTCACGGCCTTCGCACGCTCCGAGGATCGCACGCGCGCGATGCTCGCTGGCTATCAGGTGCACGTCTCGAAGCCCATCGAGCCGCAGGAGCTCGTCGCGGCCGTCAAGAGCCTGACGCGAAACAAGGACTGAGCGTCGTGGTCGTCGCCCGAGCCCTAGCCCCATTGGTCGATATGCAAACGCGGGTGGCCATGGCGTTTTTGGGCGCGTGCTTGCCTCTTGGCTGCTCACCCCCGGCGTCGGAAGCCGGCAGCCGCACGAACGCGCCGTTCGCAAGGCCGCTTCTGCGCGGAGACCCCGCTCCGTCCTCGGGGCGAACCGCAAGCGGTTCGTCCGAGCCGGAGGGGCGCCCGCCGAGCCGCTCGCTTGCCGTGATGACCCAGAACATGTTCCAAGGCACCGAGCTCGGAGAAGCCATCGCCGCACGCGACGCCGGTTCGTTCCGCGCGGCCGTGACCACCGATCTTCGCCAGGTGGAGGCGAGCCGGATCCTCGAGCGGGCCACCGCCATCGCCGCCGCGATCGCCGACGCGGAACCCGACCTCGTCGGCCTGCAAGAGGCCGCGCTCTGGCGCACTGGGGCCCTCGGCCGTCCGCCCGCGACGACTGTGGCCTACGACGCGCTCCAAGCCGTCCTCGACGAGCTCCAGACGAGAGGTCGTCCGTACCTCGCCATCGCGGTCGCCACCAACGTGGACGTCGAAGCGCCGAGCACGTTGGGGATCGACGTTCGCTTTACGGATCGCGTGGCGATCCTGGTCCGCAGCCGCCGCGACCCCGAGCTCGAGATGAGCAACCCGCAGACTGGAAACTACGATGCGCGACCGACGGTGCCGACCTTTCTCGGGCCTCTGCCCATTCCCGACGGGTGGGCGTCGATTGACGCGCGGTGGCGTTCGAGGGCATTTCGGTTCGTCACCACGCATCTCAGCGGAATCGCAAAATTCGTCCGCTCCGTCCAGCGCGACGAGCTCCTCGCCAGGTTGGCGCAGACGAGGACGCCGGTCATCTTGGCGGGCGATTTCAACGTGGACGCCGAGTCTGCCGGAGCGGAGAGCGACTCGACGGCTGGGAGCGTCCTCGGAGGAGGATTCGTCGACGCCTGGGCAACGACGAGGTCCGGAGACCCGGGGTACACGTGCTGCCAGCACATCCCTGATTTATCCAATGCGGCCTCCACGCTGAGTCGGCGCATCGACTACATTTTCGTGCGAGGCGCCATTCGCGTCGACGAGTGCCGATTGACGAATCATCAAGAGCGCGACCGCACGCCGTCCGGTCTGTGGCCCTCGGATCACGCTGGCGTGCTGGCCACGGTTCACCTTGTTCGCGAGTAAGCCGTCCAGGCCGAGCGCCCGTGCGAGCGGGAGGCTCACCGCGGTCCTCGGTCTCGGCATTCTCGCGTGTACGCGAGGCGAACGGCGCGCTGCTCCTTCCTCGGTCGCCACGCCGCCGTCTTCGTCCGCGACCGCGCTTCCCGCGTCGCCCCCTGCGCATGGTCAGCCCTGCGGGGCGTGGGACTGCCTGCAGTTCGATTCGCCGGCCGAAGCCTTCGCCGTGGCCACCGCCGGCGCGCCCCTCATCATTGGTATCGGCGAAGCGCACTCCCTGCGCGATAGCAAGGTCCCATCCGCGGCGAGGCGTTTCACGGAGGAGCTGCTGCCCCTGCTGGCTGGTCGCGCGTCGGACTTGCTCCTCGAGCTGATGCAGCCGCCGGCGGGTTGCGACGATGCCGCGGTAGAAGTGCAAGCACGCCAGGAGCCGGTTACGTCGCGGCAGGCGGCGGACAGCCAACGCGACTACGTCGCGCTCGGCGAAAGGGCGAGGAGCGCCGGAATCGTGCCCGATCTGCTGCGACCGTCGTGTGCCGACCTCGACGCGATCCGCCGCGCCGGCGACGACGCGATCACCGTCTCGCTCGAGACGATTGCCCGTCTCAGTGTCGCGCAGACCGAGCGCCTCGTCGACCGGGCGCGGCGCAGCCAAGTCGATCGCGGCAAGGCCGTCGTCCTTTACGGCGGAGCGCTGCACAACGATCTCATGCCCGACCCGGAGCATGAGCGGTGGAGCTATGCCCCCGCCCTCGACGCTTACGTTGGTGCCCGGTTCGTAGCTATCGATCTCATCGTTCCCGAGCTCATCGGCGACGATGACGCGTGGCGCGCCATGGCGTGGCGGTCGAGCTACGATCGCGGCCGGCTCGGCGGAAAGTGCACGCTCTTTCGCATGGGCGCGCGGAGCTACGTCCTCGTCTGGCCCCGAACGGGGCCCGCAGCACCGTAGCGGGGAGACGCGCCGCCGAGCCCGTCGCCGACAGCGTGGTAACATTGGTCGCATGTATCGCGACCCCGCCCCGTCTCTGGAGGACACCATTGCGCGCCTCGAGGCGGAGGTCCGCGAGCTCAAGACTCTCGGGACCAAGCGGCGCGAACGCCAGCTCGTCCTCACGGCGGTGGTCAGCATGATGATCGCCGTGCACGCCGTCATCGGCTGCGTCGTGACGCGCATGCAAGCAGAGAGGGTGGTGCGCGATGCCTCGAAGCGGCTCGAAACGAGAACGCGCGACTTCGTCTCGTGTATTCACGCCGTCGATGCGCGCGGCCGCGACGTCGACTCATGCCGGGACGAGCGCAACGCGTGCTGGAACAAGCTGTCGACGCCGCTTCGGCAAACGGAGACGGCCGTTCCCGCCGAGGCGCACTAGCGCCTCACGCGGACCAACGCGACCTCATGACCGAGGGCGAAGGAGTCGTTGGGCCACGAGAGCTCTCACGAATCGTGCTCCATCACCGCGAATGACCCGCGCGGGCCATCAACGCGGCCTCTCCGACGCGGCTGGCGATGACGTTCAGCTCGGGAAATGACGTGGGCAAGAGGAGGGTCTCGGCCGGTGGCCGCGGACCGCCGCTGAGCATCGTGGCGATGGCGTTGACGGCTCTCCCGGAGACGGGCGGGATGATGACCGTTGCCGCGAGCCGCCCCTCCGTCGCCCACCGCTGGCCGTGATTCGGCGCGCCGTCGCAGCCAGTGAAGAGCACACGGCGCGCATTGAGCTGTTTGACGAGGGCCTTCTGAGCCCCGATCCCCATGTTGTCGTTTTGCGCCCCGACGACTGCGGCGGGGAGCTCGCGTCCTTGGAATATCCGCAGCCAGTCTTGCAGCGTCCTTTCGCCGCCGGCCGCGGTCCAGTCGCTGCTGAGAGCAAACATTTGGATTGACGAGTTCGCGAGAACCTCCTGGACGCCGGCGAAGCGGCGGACGACCGATGACGTACCAATCGGCCCGCGTATGTAGACGAGCTCGCCGCCGTTCGGCAGCAGCGCCTTGAACTGACGTCCCTGAATGCGGCCCACCTCGAGCTGGTCGGCCGTCACGCAAAAAATAGGGAGATTGTAGAAATCGCGGCGCAGCTCGGTGACCTGCTCGCTCCAACGATTGAGGGTCACCCAGCCGACGCCGCCGCGGACTGCGGCGTGCGCGCTGGACAACAAGGCTCCTTCGCGAACGGGGCTGACCAGCACGACGGTGGGGCGGGAGTCCTTCGGTTCGGCGAGGCAGCCGTCGATTTGTTGTACTTGTTTCTGCGGATCGTTCCCCGCCGAGAAGACGCGCGCAGAAAAACCGTACTCCCGTGTCGCGATGAGGAATTCCTCGCGCAACTCGAGCTGGTAGCCGCCTTCGTCCATGAGAAAGAGCGCGAGGCGACGACTCATGGGTCGTTTCTGGGCGCGCTTATCGCAATCATCGCTTCCAACCAAACTAGCGGAAATCGACTGGCAAACCAAGAACTAAAGAGCGCAGCGGTCTTCGCGTTTGCCGCGGCGGCTCGGTCCTCGGCCGCACGGACCAGGGTAAGTCGTTTGCCGACACGCACTGGCGGCGTCGCGATTGGCTTGCGCCGGCGACCGCAGACCGGCAGACGTGGGCGCTACCGGGGCCCTGTTTTGTCGCCGCGTCGGGCGCGGGTTCGCGGCGCCGTGCGGAGCGGCCCCGGCCCCCGGCCCCCCCGGCGCGCCTCGCCTCAAGTTGCCGAGCGGGCGGTCTTCCGGCATACTTTCTATGTTGAAAACGAATTTCAACATCAGGCGCCTGCTCGTCCCTCTCGCGATCGCGTTGGCGGTCGCGGTGCTTCTCGCGTTCGCGCTGAGGGGTCGCCGCCGAGACGGAGCGCCACCAGGGGCCAACGATTCGCAGCATCTCGTGGCCATCGTGCAATACCTCGAGTCCGACTACCCTGCGGCTGTCGAGTCCGGGGATCGCGGGGAGCTTGCCGAGCAGGCTTCGTTGTCGGCGGAGGCGTTGGCCATCGTCGAGGGGCTCCCGAAGCTCGCCCGCTTCGTGCCCCGCATCGCTTCCATCGATGAACGCGTGCGGCGCGGCGCAGACGCCAAGGATGTCGGTGCCGATTGCG
This sequence comes from uncultured delta proteobacterium, assembly GCA_963787925.1. Taxonomy (GTDB): domain Bacteria; phylum Myxococcota_A; class Polyangia; order Polyangiales; family Polyangiaceae; genus Palsa-1150. The sequence goes on along the minus strand of CAWBEN010000003.1, from coordinate 3,630,478 downwards.
CCGCGCTGGTGGACGACTTGGTCCTCGCAACGGGCATCGCCCGCGCCCCCGGCTCTCCGCCGGACCTTGGTGAAGGCTCGCGCTTGTTCGCGCAGAACTGCACGGCTTGTCATGGGGCCGCGGGCCGCGGCGACGGTCCCGCCGCGCTGGCGCTCACGCCGAGGCCAGCCAACTTCCACTCGGAAGCCGTGATGGCCCGACTGACGCCCTTCAAGGCCTTCAACGTCGTTCGCTTCGGCGTGAAAGGGACGGCGATGGTGCCGTTCGACGCCCTCGACGACCAGAAGCGCTGGGCGCTGGCCTTCTATCTCTTCTCCTTGCGACAGCCCCCCTGCGACCACGCGCCGGCGCGCCTGCCCCTCGATGTGCTTGCGAACGCGTCGGACGACGAGCTGGCGCAAACTGCGGGAGCGGCCCAGGTGGCCTGTCTCCGCCGCCGCGTCCCCGAGCTCGACGCGCCCGCTCTTGTCGCGAGCGCCCGCGCGCGCGTGCAGGAGGCCCTTCGTCTCAGCCAAGGGGACCCCTCGAGCGCCGAGAAGGCGATCCTCGATGCGTACCTCAGCGACATCGAACCCATCGAGCCATGGCTTCGCGCGCGCGACGCCGAAGCCGTGACGCAGCTCGAAGCGTCGTTCACGACGACGCGTGCCGCTCTCCAGCAGCGGGATGCGCGAGCGCAAAGTGACATCGGCGAGCTCATCGCGCTCCTCGACCGCGCCGCCGGCGCGCAGCGGACGTCGACGAAGGTCTCGGTCTTCTGGTTCTCGCTCCTCGTCATCGTCCGGGAGGGCTTCGAGGCGACGGTGATCATCGCCGCGCTGCTGGCTGTCCTCAAGAAGCGAAAGGAAGCCTCGCGCACGCGCTTCGTTCATCTCGGCTGGGTCTGCGCGCTCGCGGTCGGGGCGCTGGTCTTCGCAGTGGGACGAAGCGTCCTTGCCGGTGCGATGAACGAGCGGCTCGAGGGGTGCCTCGCCCTCGTGGCCGTCGCGATGCTCCTTCATGCGGCGTTCTGGATCAATGCGCGCGGCACGACCCGCAGGAGCATGGGCGCGCTCCGTGACCGCACCCGTGGTGCGCTCGGCCGAGGTGCGCTGGCGCTCTTCGGCATCTCTTTTCTCACGATGTTCCGGGAGAGCTTCGAGACGGCCGTTTTCCTGGAGGCGCTGTCCATCGACGCGCCCTCCGCGGTGGTGTGGGGCGCTCTCGTCGGAGGCCTGCTTCTCTTCGGCTTCGTGTTCGCGATGGGACGCCTCGGCCTGCGCCTTCCGATGCAGACCCTCTTCGAGATTTCTACGGTGGTCCTCCTCGCCACGGCGGTCGTTCTGCTCGGGCAGGGCATTCATTCATTGGAAGAAGTAGGCCTGCTTCCGTCGCGACCGATGCCTTTCCTGCGCATCGCCTTTCTTGGCATTTACCCGGATCGCATCGGCCTGCTCGCGCAGCTCGCCCTCGCGTCGGTGCCGCTTGCGTGGCGGGCGTTGAGCCGCCGAGCCGCGAAAAAGGGAGCCTTCTCCGAGGCGGTCGACCCAGGACAATAGGCTTCGTACGGCGCGCGGAAGCCATGACCCGCGAGTGACAATCCGCGACGCGAAGGGTAAACCTGAGACTCCCGGGGGGTGAAAGAGTCATCCGATGCGATTGCGACGAAACTTCGTGGCCCACTCTGCCGCGACCATTGTTTGCGCGGGCGCGCTCGGGGCGTGCGGAGCGAGTGATTCGTCGCTCGCGAGTCCCTCCGACGCAGGGGGAGCCGCCGAGGGACAGGCGAGGGACGCCTCGTTCGTTGCTGCCGACGCCGCTTCGCCAATCCCAGGCGTCGACGGGTCCACACCCGACGTCCCCGCGGACGGCGGCGTCGTCGACACCACTTCGACGGCCGACGTCGGCGCGAGCGACGCGCCGCTCGCCACGGAGGGCGCTGCAGTCGACGAGGCCGCCAGCGCGGACGTCGCCTCTCCGGAGGGGGGCACGACGCCGGCCGACGCCGCGCCCGCCGTTTCCGCGGACGCGCCCTCGTGCAGCGCGCTCGTCAACGCGGCGCCGACCGTTCAGGTGACCGTGAGCAACGCGGGGACGCCTCCTGCGTCCTCCGGCGGCACGCTCGTGAGCGGAACGTACTTTCTCACGGCGGTGACGAGCTACAGCGCCAACCCGCTTTGTGCGGCGGCGAGCCTAGAGGAGACGGCCCTGGTCGTGGCCGCCAGCCCCACGAGCGGCACCCTCGACCTCGTCGCGAGCGTCTCGCTGGTCGGCACGCAGCAGACTACGCACGCCGACTACACGTCGAACGGGTCCGTGCTCTCGCTGCTGCCGACCTGCCCGGCGACCGGCGCCGGCGCGACGCTCCTCCAGTACACGGCGACGCCCGGTCGCGTCGACCTGACCGTGCCCTCACCGGTGTCGACCTGCGGCCTCCTGGTCGAAGTCTTCACCAAACAGTGAGCTAGAGCCCTCTCGCCGGGCCGACGCGAGCCCGTCTCCAGTCACGGACAGCACCACCCTACGGTCGGTGGGCCGGCTCCGCCCTCGAAGGTGGTCCCGCCTGGGGACTGACTGCAACCTGGCGGCGTGATCGACGGGTCACACGACAAGGCGATCGACAGGGGAGGGCAGCTCGGATCGACTGCCGGCGCGCACGGGGCGCAGCAGACGTTGGGAGGACAGCCGCCCGAGCCTGCATCGTCGCTCCCCGCATCGGCCGTTCGGGCGCTCGGTCCGCAGACTTGCCAGGGGCTGCAGGAGCCGGCGCAGGGGACCGAGCCACCGCATCCGTCGGCGATCGTCCCGCATTGGGTCGGGCTGGGGCATGAAGACAGCGGCGTGCATCCGCACTGGTTACGTATTCCGCCGCCGCCGCACGTGTCGAAGTTGGAGCAGGAGGGGCCACAGGCAACGACTCCTCCGCAGCCGTTGGGTACGGTGCCGCAGTTGTCCCCCACCGGACAGGCGGTCAGCGGGGTGCAGCCGCAGACATTCGAATGGCCGCTGCCGCCGCACGACTGGGGGGCCAGGCACCGGCCGCAGTTGTGCGTCGCTCCGGAACACGTGTCGATGACCGCGCCGCACGTGTACCCGTGATTCGCGCAGTAGGCGGCGTCGCTCAGCAGCGGGCACTGGCAAGTGTTCGCGGCGCACACGCGCGGCGGAAGGCACGTTCCACAAGCGTAGGTCCCCGTGCACCCGTCGGAGACCAGGCCGCATTGGGCGTTGGCGCACGCCAGTGCCCGGCTCGACGGCACACAAGGACCGTCGGCCGCGGCATCCCGGCCAGGGAGGCTTCCGTCCCCCGAGTCGCGCCGTGCCGCGTCGTCCTCGCCCCCATCGCGCCGAGCGTCGAGCGAGGCGTCTCGCGGGCTGCTCGCTTCGAAGACATCGGGGGGGCGCTGCACGTTGTCGGCGACCGCATCGATGACCTCGCCGGACTCGAGATCGGGGGCGGTGCCGCTCTCCCGCTGCTCGCGGCCCGAAACGTCGGCAGTCGCGTCGGTGCTCTCGAAGACATAGTTGGTCCCGCTGCAGCCGACGAGGCTGAGCGCAAGGACGACCCAAACGATCGGCTTCATTTTACGCCCCGCGCGGATGCGTGGAGAAACAAGAGCGGACGAGAAGGAGTCGTCCACCGGAGAAAGGGGCCCCACCGTGCGAAAACTTTCGCCAAGCCACGTGAGTCTAGCCGACCCACGTCGCTCGCGCGATGGCGCCAGGTAGGGCTGACCCGCCGTCCAACTCGTCTCCTCCGCGGCCCCCTCGACTCGGCGCGCCGCGACGACTCGGTAGGCGTTTGCATGACGACCGGTACGTGACCACCGGTAAGTGACGACGTGCGCACGCGGATGGCTCGTCACGACGGCGCGTTATGACAAAGACACACCATCCCCCACTCGCCGGCTACCCCGAGACCGCGCGCCCTGCGAATCGCCAGAAGCGGAGTGCGTGCTTCATTGGCCCCGAGCTTGGTGTGGAGGTGACTGACACGGCCCGCATCGATGATGCGGAGTCCGGTCCGCGTTCTGGACATCGAGTCCTCGGAACCGCCACAATGACGTATGGTGAATCGGGGGTGGTCGACGCGCCGCCGACTGGTGACGATGGTCTGTCTGACGATCCCGACCGGTGGATCGCTCGCGAGCTGCAGTGGCACCACGAAGCCGCCAGCCGACACACTGAACGGTCCCGACGCCGCAGCGGCGCGCTCGGAGGCAGGCCCTCCGGACGCGACGACGCCGTTACCCGACGCCACGATCGCGACCATCCCGCTGGACGCGAGGGGCTCCCAGGACAGCGCCGGAGACGCGCTCGACGCCGCGGGTGAGGCAGCCGCGGCCGACAGCCCCTTCGAGGCATCCGACGACGGCTCCGCTTGCCGCGGTGGGCAAACCTTCTGCGGCGGCGCATGCACGGACACGAGCAGCGATCCCACGAATTGTGGTCAGTGCACGAACGCGTGCGGCAAGGGAGTCATTTGCAACTCGGGCCAGTGCGCGTGCCCGCCGAACATGGGCCAGCTTCTCTGCAACGGCACTTGCGTCACCATCGCGACCGACGAAAACAACTGCGGCGCCTGCGGACACTCTTGCCAGGGCAGCACGTGCTCGAACAACCTCTGCCAACCGACCGCCGTCGCCCAGCCAAACGCGCCACTCTGGGACATCGGCGTCGATTCGACATTTCTTTATTGGACTCAGATTGCCATCGCACCGAACGTCGGCGCGGTCTCGAAGAAGCCCTTCGCCGGAACCGCCACGATCTTCAGCGTGTCGGGGGACCCGCTCCTCGACGATCCCCACGGCATCGCCGTCGATCAATTGAACATGTATTGGGTCGACTATTCGACCGGCGCCGTGGAGTCGTATCCACTGCAGGGCGGGCAAGTGACCGTTTACCAAATGCCCGCCCCGGGCGGCACGTCGCCCCATCCGATCGACATCGTGACCGACGGCCAAAACGTCTACTGGGTGACTTTCGACGGGGGCCAAGTCCTGAGCGAGCCTATCGCGGGCGGCGTCGCCCCCACGGTGATAGCCAGCGGCGAGGATCATCCGCATGCGATCGCCGTCGACGAGAACAACGTCTACTGGGTGGATCTCGGCAATGCCCTTTCGGGCACGGGACTCGTCAAGCAGGCTCCGAAGAACGCGGCGGCCCCCCCCGCGACGCCGATCACCCTCTCGAAGAACGAGAAGGAACCGTGGGACATCGCCGTCGACGCGACGAGCGTGTACTGGACGGACCGCGCGAATCCCGGCGAGGTCAAGAAAATCCTCATCGGAGGATCGGCTCTTCCCGTGACGCTGGCGCAGATGCAAGGGGCCCCATACGGGATCGCCGTGGACGCCGACTACGTGTACTGGACGAACTTCGACGACAACACAGTGATGCGCCTGCCCAAGACCGGCGGACAGCAGCCTTTTGCTCTGGCCTCGGGTCAAAACAACCCCGCGTCGCTCGCCGTGGACGCCAGGAACGTCTATTGGGCGAACGGTGCCGGCACGATCCTGAAGGTGGCAAAGTAGGGGCCCGCGCCGCCCTCGTGAGCCGTGTCGGCAGAGGAGGGACACTCGTAGTCGAATGACGAAACGCGACCCTTCGGCTCGCCCTCCGTCGACCTGGGTTCTGCTCGCGTTGCTCGGCGGCACCGCGGCGCTCGCGTGCGGGGAAGCCAGCTCTCCCGGCGGGGCTCCGGTCAACGGGGGTCCTCTCGGCGGCGGCAGCAGCGGGGCCGCGGCTGGAGACGCAGGAGCGGCCAGCGGTAGCGCGAACGCGGACGGCGGAGGCGGAGGTAGCACGGGCGCCATCGGCGCTGGAGCCGAAGCGGGCAGCGGCGGCGCGAGCGCGGCCGAGGCCGGGGCGGCCGACGGCGGGGGCGTTTGCGGGCCCCTCGCCACCGGCGGAGCCACGGCCGCGGCCCCGCTCGACGTCGTGCTTTTCGGCAACGCCACGTCGGAGTCCGGCCATCAACTGATGACGAACGCCTCGGACGTCGTCATCGCGATGGCCGGGCAGCCGGCTCGTCGACTCAACCCGCGGACGGACGCCGCTGCGTACGGCGGTATCTACGGTGGAGACCTGACCTTTGCCGTGCAGGTCGACCCCGCGGCGCAGAATTACTTCACCCTCAAGCTTTCGGGCGATGACGTTCAAGCAAGTATGCTCGTCTTGGACATCGATGGACTCGAGGTCGGCAATCGGCACGGCGGCGACCAGTCGTTCTTGCTCGCCAACACCGAGCCGGCCTACGCGCCTTTTCGCGGCCGCTTTTACTACCGGACCGTGCCGCTGCCTCTCCTCCGGACCTTCGGCAAGAAATCGGTCATTGTCCGTATTCGCGCCACCGCCCCCTTCAACTCGTATGCGGCCAACGCGCAGTCCGCCATGAGCCCGGCCACGGGTGGCCTCTACCGCGCCTACGTTCACACCCAACCCGCCTTCGACCTCGACGGCGAGACGCAAGGCCCGCCTCTGCCGGCGCCGCCGGTCGCGCCGGGCAACAACGACGCGAGCGTCCTCGCCGTTCGTGCGTCCTTCGACAATGACGTCAATGCCTGGTTGGGCAGCGCCGGGACGCTCAGCCCGAGCCAGATCGAAACGTTGGCGAACGCGTACACCCTGACCTGGTCCCCCGGACACGCGAGCGCGGCGCTCGTGTCGCGGTCGGTTCAAGCGATCGACGGGCAGTGTCGCAACTACATCGCCGGACCAGCCACTGTCGGCAACGACTGGGGCGGCTACTACGGCGCGATCGGGCAGGCCATCGCGTTGCTGGCGACCCCCATCGGTGCCGCCCTGCTGGACGCAAGCGTCGACCTCGGCGCCGGCGCGAAGCCGCGGCGAGGGCAGTGGGCCGCGATGCTCCAGGCGAGTCGCGACTACGGACGGTTCAGCGACCGTCGGCAGATAACGAATCAAGTCATCATCAGCAGCACGAGGATCTACAAAGCCAACAAGGGCTTGCTGGCCCTCGGCGATCCAAGCGCGCTGCCGGAAAAGGAGGGGCTCCGCTACCTCGAAGAGGCCGCCGGCCTCGCGCCATTTCTGGGAAACGACGTCATCGGTGGCGGACACGCGCTCCCCTACGGGAGTCACTTCTACCTCGTCACGTCGAAGGGATTGACGCACGAGACGGGGATGCCTGGCTCGGACTATGGCGAGCAGCAGAACGAGGTCACCGAAATGTGGCGGCTGTCGGGGGACACGCGCTTTCTCGACAGGGCCGTGACGATGGCGCGCGCGCGAGCGCACTTTCAGTACCCGTACGTCGACGCGGCGGGGAACCGAATGATGTCCTTCGAGGACGCGATCGTGTGGCGCAACAACTACTACCCGGGTCGACCTCGTTATACCGCGTGGGGCGTCGCGGCCAACTCGCGCGATGCCACACTCGTCGCGTACGCCGACCAGGCCCTCGACGATCATCAGCTGAACTACGTCGCCGAAATTCCCCACGGTGAGCCGCGCGCCATTTTCATCCCCGACGACTACGAGAAATTGAAGGCCCTGCCGAGGTCGGGCGCCAAGCTTCCCACGACCGACGGACAGCCCGATTTCGCGTGGACCGACGAAGAAGACGGCATGGTCGCCGTCAAGCGTGGAACGGAGCTCTTCTTCGCGCAGCTTTACCATCGCGCCTACTCGATCAACGGCATCGCGACGGTGCACGACATCACCCCCACGGTCGACCACTACGCCGAGATCGACGAACAAGACGTTCGATTCACCCCCAACGGCAACCTGATGACTCGCGGCACGAAGCTCGGCATCGGCAACGACGACGCCCTTTGGCCGGATCACCCGCAGAGCGCATACCAGGGCCTCCGCCAAATGGCCGGCCTGCTCCCGGTGGACGCAACGGACCAATGCATCGACTACGGTTGCAACGATCCGGCCGTCGGCCTCGCGAGCTTCTACGGCGTTCGCTACGGCCGCTTCTTGATTGGAATGAACACCACGGCGGACAAAATATTCGAGCTGACGGTCCCCGCGGGGTTCTCGTGCAGGGCCGATCTCGTCTCGGGCGCCGCGATGTCGCCACCCATCAGGGTCGTGGCGAAGACCACGGTGGTCTTTTATCTCGATGGCCTCGTCGATGGCAGCGCCGTTCCGGTGACGCCGCGCGTCCTGACCGGTCAGAGCAGCGGCGGGAAGATTACCCTGGACTGGGACCCCACCGCCGGCGCCGAGACGTATGCCGTCCGCCGTGCCGTCACGGCGGGTGGCCCGTACAAGACGCTCCAAGCGGGGCTCACGACGCCCGGCTTTGCGAGCGCCACCGACTACACCGATGGGACGGCGAGCGTGGGGGCACAGTACTTCTATGCGGTCGTCGCCGTGAACGCGAACGGGGAGAGTCACCCCTCTCCGGAGCTCGCCATCACCGCGCGCTGAAGGTGGCTCGCTCGCCAGCCGGGGGGGCCCGCCTCACAAATTCACGATCGCAATGTGGCCGGTTCCCAGCCGAAGCTGGCGCGTTTGAGGGCGTCGCTCGACGATGCGCGCGGCGTCGACCACATGGCACCCGACGAACTGCCGGCGAATCCGAAAAATGTCCATGTTGAGCTTCGGGGGAGCCATGGCCGGGTCGTGCTCGAGCTCCTCCTGGTAGACCCAGCCGCAGTTCGCGTCGGACTGGCCGTCGGTGGCGTCGGCCAGGCGGCGTCGAGCCAAGGTCAGAAGGAGGTAGTTGTGCTTGCGCGCGCCCATGTAAAACACGCTGGGCTCGCAGCACGCTCGGAGCTCTACGTATTCTTCGTCGCGCGAGACCGAGAACACCAGCCGGAGGTGACGCAGATGCAAGCCCAGCGTCACGTCGCCGAGGGACGTCGAAAGACCGACGTCCGCGCAGCGGAAGGCGCCGCTCGAGGGCGCCATTGGCATCGGCATCGCGCGGAGGAAGGCCCGCGTCGGATCGGGGTCGTTCGATCGGCGGAGAGGGGACGGCATGAGCTCGGCCCAAGCACGCAGCGGTCCAACGGTCGCGAGCAAGGATTGCCGTGAATCTCGCGCGGCCGAACGCGCGACCGTCCAATAAATTGGACTGACGGGCGAGCGGAGTGGACACCTTCCCGGTGGGAACGCCGGCTTGTCTACTCGGAGCGGCGGCGCGAAAGGCCGTGCGTTTTGATCAGGTTGTAGAGATGCGCTCGCGTCACGTCGAGCCCCCGAGCCGTCGCTGCGACGTTCCAGTCCTCGGCTTGCAGTGCGCGGAGCACCAGACTCGCTTGGAATTTGCGCGTCTCCTCGTGAAACGTGAGGTTGGCGCGACACGGCGCGCTGGCCGGCGAAGGCCGGAAGACGTGCGCGCTCTCGATGGCCGTCGCCCCCTCGGCGGCCGCGCGGATCGTCGCTGCCTCGACGGCGTGTGCCAGCTCGCGAACGTTGCCCGGCCAGACGCAGGCTTCGATCGCCCGAATGGCCCTGGGCGAAAGACCGAGCGGCTTCAAGCCGTGCGAGCGCTGCGCGCGCTCACACAGCGACCGCGCGAGGGGACCGACGTCCTCGGGACGCTCGGCGAGGCTCGGCATGCGAATCGTGAGCACATGCAACCTGTAGAAGAGATCGTCGCGAAATCGCCGCTGCTCGACCGCGTCCTCGAGATCGATGTTCGTGGCCGCGATGATCCGAACGTCCGCGCGCACCGAGGTGGAGGAGCCTAGGGGGTAGTAGTCTCTCGTGTGGAGGAACTGGAGCAGCTTCGCCTGGGCGGCTGAGGACAACTCCGCGATCTCGTCCAGGAAGAGCGTGCCTCCCTGCGCGGCACCGACCTTGCCCTCGACGCGTCGGGTCGCCGTCGAGTGAGCGCCCGCCACGGCCCCGAAGAGCTCACTCTCGATGAGGTTTTCCGGGATCGCGGAGCAATTGATCTCGACGAATCGACGATCGCGCCGCGGGCCATTGTCGTGGATCGTGCGTGCGAGCTGGGTCTTGCCGCTCCCCGTGTCACCCGTGATGAGGACGGCGACGTCGAGCGGTGCGACGAGCTCCACCTCGCGGAGCACCGCCGCGAGTGCCGCGCTCTCCCCGACGATGCCGTCGAGTCGGAGGCGAGCTCGCAAGGGGGCGACATGGTCCGTTTGAGGTCCTCGAGAGCGTATGAACAGGCTCTCGACGAGGGGGGCGAGGTGACGCGCGAACGTCTTTGCACGCTCGGCCTCGGCGTCGCGGAAGGCGCCTCCCCCGCGACGGCCCTGGATGTAAAGAACCCCCATCGGCGTCTGCTGCACGATAGGCACGCAGAGAACCGCCTCGATCTGCGACGCCTGGACGCTCGGCCGGTCTCGAAACCGAGGATCGAGAACGGCGGACGGGCACGAAATGACCTCGCCCAGCGCGAGCGCTTCCGCGATGATTCCTCTCGAGACGATCTCTCGAATTCGCTCCACTTCTTCGTCCGAGCATCCCGCCGCGCGCCACCAGCTTGGGCCCTGGTGCGGGTCGGTCACCTCCAGGTAAACCTGCGCGGCGTCCAGGACGCCGACGATGAGGCGCAGGGCTTCCTCGAGGAAGACGCCCGTGTCTCGACGGTCGTTGAGCTCGAGCAGCCCTAGGTAGAGATCGCGTTCGAGCCGAAGTCGCTCGAGCTCGGTGCGGGCATCGTCCACCATGGTCGGGACACGCGGCCGGAGCGGCGGGGGATCAACCGTCGGCGTCGCTGGCGCCGACACCCTTTGCGACGACGACCGCGCTACTGCTGGCTCGCGAGGAGCCCCTCAGACGCTCATCGAGCTCGAGGAAGCGTGCAGCGAGGGCCTTGACGAAGCCGCCCATCCAGGAGCTCAGGCCCACGGCGTTCGACAAGATCTCTCGAGTCACGACGAGGAGGCGGACGTCGGTGATCGCCCTGACGCTCGCCGTTCGCGGCCTGTTCGAAAAGACCGATGCCTCGCCGAACACGTCGCCCGGGCCCATGGCGCGCAGCTCGACCTCCGCAGACCCTTCGAGGCGGTAGGCCAAGCACCGCCCCTCGAGAATGACGTAGGCCGCGTTGCCCGGCTCGCCTTCTTCGACGATCATCGAGCCCGCCTGCAGCGAAGTCCTCGGCAGATCCCATGACCCACGCTGGAACGCTTCGAGGTCGCGCTGCAGATCGCGGACGGTGGGATAGCGGTCCATGGGGTCGTGGGCCAGCGCCCGAAGCGCAATCTTGGACAGCTCCGGCGGCACCAGGCCCCCCGCGATCACCCGATCGGGCGCGACGATGTCAGGAGCTGGCTTGCGCATCCAGATGGCGCGCACGCTCTCGGCCGTGAGCGGCGGCAGCCCCGTCAAGATTTGATAGAGGGTGGCGCCGAGGGCGAAGATGTCGGTCCGCTCGTCGAGCCGTTCGTGCTGACCTTGCAGCTGCTCGGGGGGCATGTAACGCGCGGTTCCAACCAGCGATCCTGGTGGATCGAGCTCGGACTGGACGGCGGACCCGGCGCTCACGCGCACGCGAGGCCCTTCGCGACCGACCTCGGGCGGGCGGAGCCGCGCGATGCCCCAGTCGAGGACGTAGACCTGACCAAAGTCGCTGATCATCACGTTGCTCGGCTTGAGGTCGCGATGGATGACTCCGCGGCTGTGCGCGAAGGCCACGGCGTCGCACATTTTGCCGAACACCTGCAGGAGCTTCGCGAGCTCGAGGGCCTCGAGGCGCGAGTCGCCCAGCCGGAGAAGCGTCTCTTCGAGGGTCGTCCCCTCGATGAGCTTCATGCAGAGGAATCGCCGCCCGCGCCGGTCGAGGCCGAGCTCGTATACCGGCGCAATGTTCGGGTGTTCGAGCTGACCGTTGATCCGAGCCTCTTCGGCGAAGCGGTCGAGCTCCGAAGAGTCGGCGAGGTTCGTATCGAGCACCTTGATGGCGACGTCACGCAAGATGTCTCGATCGAAGGCCCTGATCACGACGCTCGAGCCGCCCCGCCCGATCACGCCGCGCGCGACGAATCGCTCGGTGTCGAGCAAGGAGTCCGGCGAGGGGGATGCGCCCGCAACGACGGAAGAGCTCGTCGACGTCTCGGCCCGGTTGACCGGCCGCTGTGCCGACGCATCTTCGGGCTGCGCATCCGCCGGCTGGCCTTCCGCAGCCGAAGATTGCGTTCTATCGTCGGAGCGGACAGCCATGGATATCCGAGAACATGGCGCCAGCCTTTCGTCAAGAGCTCGAAGCCCACGCGAGCAGGCCCCGAGCGGCGCGCAGATCGTGAGTGTCTAGCCCCTCGGTGAACGCGCCGTAAACTTCCAGGAGGACGGCTCGGCCTTCCGACGCGCGGCTGCGCTCGCGCAGGAATGCGGAAAGCGCAACCGCGGCGCGCAGTTCCAGCGATCGGGCCCGCTGCTGTCGGGCGAGGGCGAGCGCGAGGCGGAAGCTCTCCTCGGCGTCCGCCTCGGATCCGAGGTTGGCTTGGACCTCACCCCTCACGCGAAAGAGCTCCGGCTCGTAGTTGTGCTCCTGCGTCGAGGCGATCTCCGCGAGCGTGATCGCGATCACGGCGAGGGCGTCTTCGGCGCTGCCCGCCTTCCACGTCGCCTCGGCCAGGAGCGCGCCAATCGTGGGCCTCAGGATTCCGCCGCCCGTGGCTCTGTACCTCGCGAACGCTTCGCGCATGTGCGCGAGACCAACGTGGACGTTGCCCGACGCGACCATCGACCAGCCGCGGAAGACTTGGACGAGCGGCGGCCACAAAGAGAACTCCTCCTCGCGGGACAAGACGATGGCTTCCTGCGCCGCGGAGTCGAGCGCGTCGAAGTCTCCGAGCAAGAACGGCGCTCCCCACGTGAGAGCGCTGTGCGCGTAGGCCAGGCTTGGCGGGTGCGCCAAGACCTCCGCGAGCGCAATCGCCGCGCGCGCCGCTGCGGCGGCCTGGTCCGGAAACCCGAGCATCCAGAGCGAGACAGACGCCGTATGATGAAGCGCGATCGCCGACGAGAACTGGAAAAGGCGCACGTTTTTCCGCTCCGCTTCGAGATCGAAGGCGGAGAGCGCCAACCGCGCGAGCTCGAGCGCGCGCTCGAATTCGCCGATGTAGCAGAGCGTGTACCCGAGCGCGTGGCAGGCCGGAACGAGCCGCGCCGGGTCGTGCGTCGATTCGGCGAGCCGGAAAAGCTGCTCCCCCAGGTCTCGCGCCGGTACGAGCTGGCCCCCGACGAACTTGTTGGCCCAGTGTCCCCACATCACCGAGGAGAGCCGAGACGGGTCGCCGAGCTTTTCGCAAAGATTGTTCGCGCGTCGGTAGGTCTCCATCACGTCGGGCGCAGCGAAGCCCTTGACGGCCATGAGAGCCGGGCCGCGGGCGAGCTCGAACACCAGTTGACGTTCGTAGCGCGCGGGCCCTTCTGCGAGGTGCTCGAGCTGTCGCTTTCCCTCGTCGATGTGCGCGAGGGCCTCCCAATTCGCGGCGCGCGCCAGGGCGCCCTCGCTCGCCCGCTGCCATTGCGTCGCGGCGAGCTCGGCGAGCCCTGCCTCCGACGCGTGGTACGCGAATATCTCCGGACGGCTCGCGGCGAACTCGGGAAACTGCTTCTCCATCACGTGAGCGATGCGCCGGTGGATTTCCCGTCGATTGGTCAAGAGAAGCGAGTTGTACGAAGCGTCGCGGATGAGGGCGTGCCGGAAGGAGAAGACGCGCCCCGGCTCGACCGCGCTCTCGACCACCAACTCCGCCGCGAGCAGCCGCTCGAGGGCCTCCGCGAGCGCGCCCTCACTCAGCTCCGACACGGCCGCGAGCATGTCGTGACGGATCTCCATCCCCATGACGGCAGCGAGCTGCACGACTGGCTTGGCCGACCCCATCCTATCGATCCTCGCGGCCATCGGCCCGGCCAGCGTCTCGGGAATGACCCCCTTCGGAAGGGGTCCCGAGAGCTCGAAGCGGTCTTCCTTCTCGATCAGGACTCCGCTCTCGAGGAGGCCCTTCGTGAACTCTTCGATGTAGAGAGGAACGCCGTTCGTCCATTCGTTGAGCCGGTCGGTCAGCGCGGGCGGAAGCGCCTTGCCTCCGGCTACGCACGTCGCCATCAGCGACGCCTCCGATCGCAGCAGCGGGCGCACCTGAAGGACCGCAAGCGGGTTCCCCAGCGTCCACTGCGCGGGGAAATCCGGCCGGAACGTGAGAAGCATGAGCACGCGGCGGTTGGACACGCGCTGCGCCGCGGTCTCGATGAGCTCCAAGGTCGACGCGTCCGCCCAGTGAACGTCCTCCAGAATCGCGAGCTTCGGGAAGTCTCCTTCGGTCGAGAGCAGCCAGTTCGACAGGGCTTCCATCGTCAGCTGTCGCCGCCTCGTCGGCGGCAGATCGGAGGGCAACGCCGCCCTGTCGGCCGGGTTCGACAGCAGATCGGTGAGCACCTGGTCGGCCCCCGCTGGCGAGAGGCCGAAGCGGCTCGCGCACCCCGCGAGCCATTCGGCGGTCGGCTGGCTCTCGCTTTCGAGCACCGCTGCGAGCGGGTGAAACGCGCTGTTTCTCAAATATTCCGAGCATGCGCAGTGGAGGACTTGGACCGTCTCGGCGGCCAGCTTCGTCTTGAGCGCCTCGACGAGCCGCGACTTCCCGACGCCCGCCTCACCGCGCACCGAGATGACGCGTCCTTGCCCGCGGCTCGTCTCGTCCCAATTCTGCAGCAAGAAGCGCATCTCCTCGGAGCGAGCCACGAACCGCGTGAGCCCCGTCGCCTTGGCGGCCTCCAGCCGGGTGCGCGCGCCGCTCTCGGCCAGCACGGAGAAGACTCGAACGGGGTTCGTGAGGCCGCGAAGAGATCGCGGGCCGAGGTCCTCCAGTGAAAAGAATCCGCGAACGAGCCGCTCGGTCGCTTGGCTGATCGCCACAGTGTCCGGTTCGGCCTCGGCCTGCACCCGCGCGGCGACGTTCGGCGTCTCGCCGACCGCGAGCTCCGCGCGCCGGCCCGGAACGCCGACCTCACCGACGACGACGAGCCCGGAATGAATCCCGACGCGCACCTGCAGCGTGCGCCCCCCGACGACGCTGCGCGAAACCGCGCGGACGATCTCGAGCCCAGCCCGGACCGCGCGCGTCGCGTCGTCTTCGTGGGCGCGCGGGTAGCCGAAGTAAACGAGGACGCCGTCGCCCAGGAACTGCGCGAGGTAGCCTTCGAAACGCGAGACGATTCCGGCGCAAACCGATTGGAAATGTTGCAAAAGGCGCCGCAAGTCCTCCGGATCGAGCTGCTCCGAGAGTGGCGTCGAGCCGACGACGTCACAGAAGACCACGTGCATCGGGCGGCGCTCTGCCGAGGGGCGAGCCATTACGGAGCGGAGACGCGCGCCGCACGACTGGCAAAAATTGGCGGCCTCTGAATTGTCCGTCTGGCAATCGTCGCAAATCATCGGGGCGCTCCGACGCGCCGAGCCCCGAGAGCGAGGCCGGTAACGAAAAAGACTGTTGACCTCGCCACCGTTGAGTAGAGATAGTACGCCAGTCTCAAGGAGGAGTGCGAGCGCTCATGCCTTCCGGCCGCGAAGTCGGGCCCAACTTCACTCGCGGAGCGATACAGGACCCGCCATTTTCGTTGACCGGCCGCGGTAGCGGATCGGAGCTCGGAGACGCGCCATCGCGCGCGCTCGACCTCGTCCAGCTAGCGGCGAGCATTCTCGCTCGCGAGGCCAGCGCGCTGCCCTCGAATGCATTCAAAATACCCGCTCTCTCGGTTACGGAGGTGCCATTCGGTGGCTCGCTCGCATCGGGCTCGGGGCCCGATGTCGATCGCCTCAGGCGTTATGGTCACGACATCGTCGAAGGCCTTCTTGCCTCCGTCGGCGTCGGCGCTCCTCCGGGCGGCAAGGGTCCCTCCGCGGACGATCGAATTCCGCTGATCCGATGCGCGGCGCCGGTGAAAGCAGGGCTGGAGGGCTCGCTTTCGCTTCGGATTGCAAACGAGGAATCCACGGCGTCCGAAGTGAGCCTCTACTGCACGGAGCTCGTCGCCGACGCCGGCTACGTGATTCCGTCTTTACGCGTCGCCTTTTCGCCGCGCGTCGCGACAATCGCTCCGAAGAGCGAAGTCTCCTTCGAAATGACGATCGCCGTTCCCAGCCAGTCGCCGTCGGGCACGTATTCGTGCTTGGTGCAGGTCGCTGGAAGCAAATACGTGAAAGCCGTCGTATCGATCGAAGTTAATTGAGCTTTGGCGCTCGTTCGTGGGGAGGGTGTGAAACGATGCAAAGCAATCTCGTGGATCTCGGGTGGACCGAGGAGCAATGGAGTCGCGTCGTCAGCACGGTGTGCGAAGAGGCGCAGAAGGGCAGGGTCGCGGCGCAGGCTCTCCCGCTGACCGGTCCCGAAGAGCGGAAGACCATCGCGATACCGAATTACCAGCTGAAGGCCGCCGCCGGCCCCGTGCCCGCCCTCGCCGTGGACAGCGATCCGACCCTTTACATCACGACCATCGCGGTGAACGTCGAGCTGCGGACGCACGAGCTGGCCGATCCCGATCTGAACGCGGCCCTCGTCATGTTTCGGCGCGCGGCGAACTACATCGCGAGGATCGAGGACGCGCTCATCTTCAACGGGCGGTCGCCAGACGCCCCTCCGGCCGGGATAGGCGCGATTCCCAAGGTCTATACGGTCACGGGCGGTGGAAAGCAGCCGGGAATCTTCGCGGCGGCCGGCAAGGGGGGGGCCACGCCTGGCGACGTGTTCGAGCGCATCGTCGCGGCGATTACGGATCTCGAGGGCAAGGGACAGCTCGGCCCTTACGCGTGCTTTCTCTCGACGAAGCTCTTCGAGCTCCTGTGCACGCCGACCGCCAGCATGGTCCTTCCGCGCGATCGCGTCCTACCGTTCCTCGAGGGGCCGCTCCTCCGGTCGAGCGTGATTCCAGCCGACGCAGGCGCCGTCGTCGCCCTCGGCGGTAGCCCCGTCGAGATCGTAGTGGCCACCGACATTCACGTCCGTTTTCTGCAGACGACGACCACACCGACGTCCGTGTTCCGCGTCTCGGAGCGGGTCGCCCTCCGCATCAAAGACGCGGACGCCATCGCGCGCTTTTAGCCGTGAGCACCCGAGGCGCCGGTCGCGCTGAAATGCGATGAAGCTCACGAACGAGGGCCTCTCCCTTTGGTACGGAACGCCCGACGCCCCCGCGCCGGTCGACGAGGTGGCGTCGCGCCGGGGGGCCTCGCTCGTCGTCGGCGTGAGCCCCGCCAACCCCGTCAACGCCGTGAACGTCCGTTATCGGGTCGACGGCGGCCTCGTGCGGTCCGCGCCGGGTCGCGAGCTGCGGACGGACTACGCGCGCAACGCGCAGTATTTCGTCGTGTCTTTTCCGCCCTTTCCGTCCGGTGAGGTCGTGGCGTACTGCCCGATCGCGAGCTGCGCCGGAAAGCAGGCGCCGGCCCCCCACGTGGCCGACGCGTTTCCGTCGAAGCTCCTTTTGCCTCGTCCGGTCGTGCCCCCGAACGACGCGCCCATCGCTCGGGCGCCCGCCGGTGGTCGGCGCTTCGATCCGCGGCTGACCTACCTCGCGTCGGTCTCCGTCCAGTTCGACGAGCCGCAGTTCGTAGGCGAGACGCCAGAAGGGGTGCGCATCGACTACGTGGCGCTCGGCGGAACGGTTGCCGGGCCGAAGCTCGCCGGAAAAGTATTGCGGGGCGCGTCCGATCACTTGTTCGTCCGGCCCGACGGGATCGGAGTCATCCGCGTGCGGGCGGTCATCGCCAGCGACGACGGCGCCGTCTTCGAGGTCGAATACGTGGGCACCCTCGAGCTCGGGGAGGACGGTTACCGAAAGGCGCTGACGAACGAGCTCTCTCGTTTCCCGACGATGGTCATCTGTCCCCGCTTTCTGACGGGCCACCCGAAGTATCGGTGGCTCAATCGTGTGCAGTGCCTCGGTGTCGGGAAGGTCGACGTCGCCGAGCTCGAGCTCGCGTACGATTTGTTCGCGGTGAGCCTCGGCGCGCACGAAGCGTCAGCGCCGTGCCTCGAGCGTTGAGCGGGGGGGGGGGAGCGCTTGAACACCAGCCGCGCACGAAAGCGAGTGGTTATCCTCGGCGGGGGCGTCGCAGGCATGAGCGCCGCGCACGAGCTCGTCGAGCGAGGCTTCGACGTCGAAGTGTTCGAGCGAAAGCCGATCGCGGGCGGCAAGGCCCGGAGCATCGCGACGGAGGCGCGCGGGCGCGGCGGAAGGCCTGCCCTTCCCGGCGAGCATGGCTTCCGCTTCTTCCCGCGCTTCTACAAGCACGTCGTCGACACGATGGGCAGGATCCCGTTCGGTGCCGGCTCGGTGGCGCAGAACCTCGTCGACACGACCCGCCTGCAAGTGGCGCGGTTCGACCGCCCCTCGTTCTCGCTCCCGGCGCGGTGCCCGGCGGCGCCCGACGATCTCAAGATCAGCCTCTGCGCGGCCATAGCGCTCCTCGCCGGACAGTTCGGCGTGCCGCTCGACGAGACGATGTTCTTCGGCGAAAAGATGTGGCGCATCGTGACCTCGTGCGAAGAGCGGCGCCTCGTCGAGTACGAGCGCATCAACTGGTGGGATTTCATCGAGGCAGAGGGTCGGTCCGACGGCTACCAGACGTTCTTCGGAAGCGGCATCACGCGTTCGCTCGTGGCAGCGAAGGCGCGCCGCGCGAGCACCAAGACGATCGGCGACATCTTCATGCAGATCGTGTTCGACATCGTGCAGCCCGGAGTCAGCGCGGACCGCGTGCTCAACGGGCCGACGAGCGACGTCTGGATCGACCCGTGGTTACGATACCTCAGGCAGCGCGGCGTCGTTTATCACCTCGACGCCGACGTTCGCGCGCTCCACTACGAGCGCGGGGCGATTCGCGGCGCGACGGTGGCCGTGGGCCATCGCGTCGAGCGGGCAGAGGGCGACTACTTCATCGCCGCGCTGCCCGTCGAGCGGATGGCCGAGCTCCTCTCTGCCGACGTGCTGTCGGGCGATCCGTCGCTCGCGAATCTGACCGAGCTCACCGCCTACGTCGAATGGATGAACGGAATACAGTTCTACTTGACGGAGGACGCGCCGATCGCGCACGGACACACGATTTACGTCGACACGCCGTGGGCGCTCACGTCCATTTCGCAGGCGCAGTTCTGGGAACGGCGTTCGACCCGAGCCGGTACGGAGACGGCACCGTGAGGGGTGTTCTGTCCGTCGATATCTCGGATTGGGACGTCAAAGGGCTCAACGGCAAAGAGGCGCGAAAGTGCTCGCGCGACGAGATCGCCGCGGAGTGCTGGCAGCAGCTCAAGCGGAGCTTGAACGTCGGCGGGCAGCGCGTGCTCCGTGACGACCGGCTGCATTCATGGTTCCTCGATCCCGATCTGACCGACGGCGACCCGGCGATGCCCGGCCTCGAGCTGAACGCCGAGCCGCTCCTCGTCAACTACGTCGACACCTGGCGCCTGCGGCCCGAGGCGACGACGCGCATACCGAACTTGTTTCTCGCCTCCGATTACGTGAGGACGTACACGGACCTCGCGACGATGGAGGCGGCCAACGAGGCGGCGCGCCGGGCCGTCAACGGGATCGTTCGCGCCGCTCGCGTCGACGTGCCCCCTTGCGAGCTCTGGAACCTTCACGAGCCGGAGGTCTTTCTGCCGCTCCGCGCGCACGACCGCGTCCGCTTTCGACGCGGGCTGCCGTGGGACGGCGAGGCCGTCGCGCTCCTCCGCTCGGCCTTCGGGCTCGGGGCGGAGCCGCGGGAGGTCGCACGATCGCGCGGGGCCGGCTCGTCGTCGTCCGAGGCGGCGGTCGCCGAAACGGCGCGCGCATCGAGCAACGATGGGTTGCGTCAGCTGCGCGTGCTCGGGGGAACGAAATGACGAATCCGGTGCCCGAATCGCCTGCTCGTTCGGTCGAATCGCAGCTCATCGCCTACCGCGATTTGGTGCTGCCCCTCGTGACCGCCACTTTCCCTGGCCGCGAGCCACGCCAGTATCTCTACGACCTCATCGCCGGTCAGCTGTCGCGCGGCGGCAAGGGCATTCGCCCGGCGCTCTGCATCGCGACGTGCCGCGCCCTCGGCGGGACCACCGAGAGTGCGCTGCCGTCGGCCGCGGCGCTCGAGCTCCTGCACAACGCCTTCCTCGTGCACGACGACATCGAGGACGAGAGCGAATACCGGCGCGACGAGCCCACCCTCCACCGCCGGGTAGGGGTCCCGCTCGCGGTGAACGTCGGCGACGCAATGAACGCGATGACGCTGCGCGTGCTCAAGCAGAACCTCGAGCTCCTCGGGCCCGAGACCACGTGGCGAATCTTCGACGAGTTCGATCACATGATGATCGAGACCATCGAAGGGCAAGCCATGGAGCTCGGCTGGATACGGGACAACCGGTGCGACACGACCGAGGAGGACTACCTCCTGATGGTCTTGAAAAAGACATGCTGGTACAGCTTCATTCACCCGTGCCGAATAGGCGCTCTCATCGCGAAGGGCGACGACGTCGATCTCGGCGGCTTCGACCGCTTCGGTTACTACTTGGGCATCGCCTTCCAGATTCAGGACGATTTGCTGAACCTCGTTGGCGAGCGAGGCAAGTACGGTAAAGAGATCGGCGGGGACATCCTCGAAGGAAAGCGCACGCTGGTGCTCGCTCACCTCTTCAGGAGCTCGGGTGCCCCGCATCGCGAGCGACTGAGGGCGTTCTTCGCAAAGCCGCGGGGTCAGCGCCTCGCTCGCGAGGTCGCTTGGGTCTACCAGCTCATGCGCGACCACGGCAGCCTCGAGCACGCGCGCCGCGTGGCTCGCGATTTCGCAGCCGCAGCGGCCAAGGAGCTCGAGCTGCTCTATCGGAGCGCCCCCGCCGCATCGGACGCCGATGCCGGCTTTTTGCGGTCCCTCGTCGATCACATGGTCCTGCGTGACGCGTGACGGCGCGCGCGACATGCGGCACGGGCGCGCCTAAGCTTCCCGAGATGCTCTCTCGGGCTCGCCTTTTTTTCACCCGCGCCCGCGCGCGGCGAGTCGCCGTTCTCGCGGCGGCGAGCGCCTCGGTGAGCCTCGCGGGCTGCCCTTCGGGGACGACGACGGGTGGTGAGCCTCCGGCGACGTGCGCGAAGGTCGGCGATCCGTGCACGTTTGCGCCGGGCAAGCTGGGTCTTTGCATCACGGCCGTCGACGGCGCGACGCTCATCTGCCAGTCGCAACATTGAGGCGCGCGAGCTATTCACGTCGCGATCCTTTCCATGGCGAAGGAACGAGAAGAATGAACGGACGCGCTCGTGCAACCTGGCTGCTCTCGGTCGCGGCGGCCTTCGCAGGCCTGCCTACCGTGGCTTGTTCTTCGTCGCATTCGCCGGCGCCTGCCTCGGCCGACGCGGCCTCCCCGGACGCCGGCGCCGAAGCCGGGTCTGCGAGCGGCTTCTTCGCCGAGCTCCCTTGCAACGACCCGATCGAGTCCGTCTACGCCGATCCCGGTGACGTGACGAGCGCGTCGAAGGGAGCGATCCTCAAGTGCGCTCGCGGGCCGGACATCGGACGCGATGCTCTGCTCGCTGCCGCATCGGCCCCGTACACGGGGGGCGCGCGGGGCTATTCGGGCAAGCCGTTCACGAGCGGCGCCCGCGTGTACCGCGTGCTCTACCGAACCGAGCGGGGCGATCCGGCGAACACGCCCGGCTACTCGAGCGCGCTCGTGCTGCTCCCGGACACTCCCCGCGCCGCGAAGAGCCCGGTCATCGTCGCCTCGCACGGCAGCCGTGGACAGGCGGCGCGATGCGCCCCGTCGCGCCTCGATGCGGCGGCGGCGCAGCCGAACGACCTCGACGCCGGCTTCATTCAACAGGTCTACCCCCTCGTCGGGCTCGGCTACGCCGTCATCGCACCGGACCTCGCTGGCTACGCGAATTTCGGTGCGGTCCACAACCCCCCCAGCGCCTACGCCGACACCGCAGACGTCGGCAAGAGCACGCTCGACGGTGCTCGCGCGCTGCGCCGGCTCGCGCCGGGCAGTGTCACGGGCCAAGTCGTGCTCGTCGGCCATTCGCAGGGCGGCCACACGGCGCTGTCGGCCCTCGCCCTGGCGGATCAATACGGCGCCGACGGCGTGATCGCGGCGGTCGCCGTCTACGCGCCGCTCTGGTGGTCGCAGCACGCTTGGGGGGCGCTGTTTCTGAAGCCGAGCACGTACGCCTTTGCCCAGAGCTCCGGCGGGCTCGTCAGCATTTGGTACCATTACACGCACGCCGAGCTTCTGGACGGGCCCGGCCACGGCATCGACCTTTTCGTGCCCAGCAAGCAAGCGGCCGTCCGTGCCTTCGTCGAGAACGACTGCTGGTCGTCGAGCTACCCCGATCTCCAGGCGCTCGGAAGCAGCGCGAACGACTTCTTCCTTCCGAGCTACACGGACGCGATCTCGATCGCGGCGACCCCGAACGCGAGCTGCAACGGCGACGCCACGTGCCAGAAGTGGATCGATCGCATGACGGCCGACTGGCCGCACCTGAGAGCGGCTGCGGCAGTGCCCCTCCTCGTTCTCTACGCGAACGCGGACACGACGATCACGCCCGACCTTGCGGCCTGCGTCTTCAAGCGTCTCCACGACGACCAGGCGAGCTACAAGGTCTGCTACGACGGAAATCCCGTCGGGCACGCTGGAATCGTGAGTGAGAAGGCCGACTACGTCTCGGACTGGATTGCCGCGCAGACCCTCGGCGAGACCGCCCCCGCCGACTGCCCCCTCGGCGAGGCCGCCCTCGCGGACAGCTCGGGCGCGCCCATCCCGTGCAACCCGCTCCTCCCGAACGAGTGAAACGGGTCCCGCCGGGGGACTGGGCCCGTTGCCGTCGGAGATCGCGAAAATCTACTTCCGGAAGAGGAGCGTGCCCAGGCCCGGATGGTCGGCGCTCGTCGCTTCGGGGACATAACCCGCCTGGGTCAAGACCTGGCTGCTGTACGGGTGCGGCAACCCGGCCTCGGTGAAGAGGCTATTGGCCATCTCCCAGAATTGGGAGCTGAAATTGCCGCGACCGAGAGCAGAAATCCCGTTCGGGTACTTCGTGACATTGTTGCAGTACTCGAAATACGGGTGATACGGAACGGTGTTCCCGAGGTTGTACTGGGCCGTGTATTCGAGGCCGACGAGGAGGCGGTTGGCACCGCTCGCGCCGTAGGTCCGAACGCCGTAATCGTCGTTGTAGCCAATCAGATCGACGCCCTGGTTCCACGCGATCTGCGCGACCTCCAGCAAGTGCCCGATGCCTCCCTGGGAGTGGCCCTGGTCACGCCCGCTCTCGGCGTCCTCGCCCGTGGCGTCGATGTACTGCGTCACGCCGCAACAACCCCCCGAGATGGGCTGGAACCCGTGCCTGTACGTGCTCAAGGCGTCGTTGAACATGGCCACGTCGTCGGCGAAGACCGCCATCGAGATGTTGCCGATCATCGCCGAGGTGCCCCAGTTGGCCGAAGCGCCGCCCTTGGTGTGCGGCAGATAGACCACGTTGACGAACCAGCTCTTCGCTCGCGCCACGCTGGCGGCCGGCCAACCTGCCGAGCCATTGAAGGCGTGCGTGAGGATCTCCGCGGCATTGGCCATTTGTGCGCTGCCGAGCCCGTTACGCAGCGGCTCGTTGGCGACGCTCGTGACCGTCGTCGTCCATGCGTCGATGAGAGCCATGGCGGCCTTCGCGTAGGTCGCGTCTCCCGAGGCGACCCACTTGATGGCGAGGACGTAGGCCGCGTGGCCGTCGTGCTGAATCGCATAGGCATCGGTGACGCTGGCGGGGGGGTGGCTCGTGTAATTGGCGTTGGCGTCGGTGTTCTTGATGGCGGCCCAGGCCGTCGTCCAGGGAGCCTGGTTCGCGGCGACCTGGCTTCGGACGCGCGTGAGGTCGGCCTCTGTTTGCCACCCGCCGGGGTGGATCAGCGCGTGAGCGAGGCCGCCTTCCGCCATGGGAGAAGGCAGGCCGGATTCCCCGCCGCCGTCGCCGCTCCCCGACGTCGGGGCTCCGGGGCTCGCATCCAGCCCGCCGCTCGTCGGGCTCCCACTCGTTCCGTCGGCTCCGGAGCTTCCGCTCGTCGGCGCCGCGAAGCTGGCGTCGGCTCCCGCGCCGCTCGCCGAGCCGCTTGCAGCCCCGGTGCCGGCGCCGCTGCTGGCGGTGTCGTTGCCGCTCGACCCACCGCTTCCACTGGGCGGGTAGGCGCCGCTGTCATCGGTCACGGGCGAGTCTCCGCTCGAACCGCAGCCGACGGTCGACACGAGAATCGCAGCCGCGACGGCGGCGAAGCGTCGGGGACGCCCGGTCGTGCGCGCGGTAGATAGTGAGCCGTTTCGCGCAGTTCGCGTGGGATGCATGGGGCGAGGCCTCCGTCGACGTGCGCAGGACAGGGCCTTCACGCGGCCCCGCGCGCCGTCCGTCTTGCTCTCGGTGTCGTGAGGCGCAGCGGGCGGCTCAGCGGGGCCGCGAGCCCGGGTAGGCCGGCGACCCACCCTGTCAACCGGCAAGACCCGTGCTTCGGGGCAAGGGCGTGTTGTCGAACATCTGGACCGGCCCGCGCCACCTGTCGTCGTCGTACACGACCTCGTCGTACGCGCCGCTCGTGTGGCGCGAAATGACGCCCCTCCAAAAGTGCGTCGCCGCCTCGTTCGCAAACAATTGTCGGACTTCCCAGCGGCCCCGAAACCGGTCGAAGACGTTCAGCGCGGCGTGGGTCCCGACTCCGCGTCGGCGGTACTGTCGCATGACGAAAAACTCCGCCACGTCCCACGTGTCCGGATCGCCGCTGATGCGGCTGCGACGGTGAATCAAGGCGAAGCCGGCCGGGTGCTGGTCGACGCGCACGAGGAGGGGATACCTCCACGACTCTTGCCAGTACGGCTCGATGGGCGGGGGCGAGAACCGGCCGTCCGGCCCGACGTTTCCGCCGAGCAGCTCGGTCATATCGTAGTAGTAAAATTGAAGGAGGTTCCAGATCAGCGGAAGGTCACTGCGCTGGGCCGGAACGAGCGAAGTAGTCATGAGTGCTCGGTCGCTTTGGACCCGATCGCCGGTGTCGTCACGCCCCGCTTTGCATCCGGCGTTCATGTGCCGGCGTCAATGGCGACGAAAAATGGCAACCGTTCACCGCCGGGAAGCAACCCGCGTGCCGATCGCCCGTCGGAAATTCGTCCTCGCCCGTCAGAGGAACCCAGGCCCTTCCCGATTAAGAAGGCGGAGAGCGTGGGCGGAAGCCTCGAACGCATCGCTCCCACCGGCCAAAGCCGATCCGCCTTCGACGGAAGGAGCTCGGCCGGGAACGCCCCGCGCTCGTCCAAGAGCAAAAGACGCTCTGCCAACAGGACGAGCGGCTTTACCAAGAGGAAAAGACGCTGTGCCAACTGGCGGAGCGGCTTTACCAAGAAGAAAAGACGCTGTGCCAACTGGACGAGCGGCTTTGCCAAGAAGAAAAGACGCTGTGCCAACTGGACGAGCGGCTTTGCCAAGAAGAAAAGACGCTGTGCCAACAGGACGGAGCGGCTTTACCAAGAAGAAAAGGCGCTCTTCCAACACGTACGAGCGGCTTTACCAAGAGGAAAAGACGCTGTGCCAACAGGACGAGCGGCTTTACCAAGAGGAAAAGACGCTGTGCCAACAGGACGAGCGGCTTTACCAAGAAGAAAAGACGCTCTGCCAACAGGACGAGCGGCTTTGCCAAGAAGAAAAGGCGCTCTGCCAACTGGACGAGCGACTTTACCAAGAAGAAGAGACGCTCTTCCAACAAGAAGAGTTTTTTTCTCAGGATTGTCGCAGCAGCCGATGTCGCTCATCCCGGCGCGATCACGAGCCTTGGTAGCGACGAACCCGGCCCTATCAGAAGTTCTCCGCGCTTGATGGGAGTGCCGCCGGAATACCGGTCTCCATCGAGAGGGGCCCACGAGCGGCTGCCGGACGCTCGCGCCCGGCAGCCGTACGAGGCCTTCTGCGAAGCTGCGACTCGTCAGTTGTCGAGAGCGCCTGCGTTGATCCACGAATGAATGACGTTCACGTTCGTCGCCGAGAGCGGCGTGTCCCGCGCCTCGCGGCATATGCATCCCGCAGCGCGGCGTTCCCGGACCGACCTTGTTGACGAGCAGGCTCATCGTGGCGTTTCCAGCAATGACGCGCGTACCCATCCCGTTGCAGGCGGCGCCAGCGGCCATCTTGCCGACGAGGTTCGTGTAGGCCATCGCCTGGGTCGACATATTCAGCATTCCGGTCGTCGCACCAGCTCCAGTCGCGTGGCACGGAAGACAGGACGTCATGATGATCTGGTAGACCTGCGTGAACGTGGCGCCGCCGCCGTCGCCGACGGCACCGCCCTCCGGGGTGCCGCCACCCGTCTCGGGGGCCGCGCCGGTATCCATGTTGGTAGTCGCGTCGCTGCCGCCGCCGTCGTCCCCGGCGTCGACTCCGGTGGTCGTTCCGCTCGTCGCGGTGCTTCCGCTGGTCGTCGTGTCACCGCTGGTCGCGGTGCCGCTGGTCGTCGTATCCCGCTGGTCGCGGTGCTCCCGCTGCTGCCGACGCTTCCACTGTTGGCCGTGCTGCCGCTATTGGCCGTGCTGCCGCTGCTGCCGCTATTGGCAGCGGTGCCGCTGGTGGCGGTGCTGCCGCTGCCGCTGGACGGGCTGGGTGTGCTGTCGCTGCTGCACGCCCAGGCAGCCCCAAGAGTGACGGCCAAGACGACAGGAAGGGTGCTTTGACGAAGCAATTGCATGGGCGATTGCGTAGCAAGAGATGCCTGTCGAGGCGAGCCCAAATCGCTATTATTCGGGGCCATTCCTGCCGGCTTGTACAATCTCGGCAAAAGCAGCCAATTCATTCTACGAGCACCCAAAGTTTAGCGGCTTCGTGGAGTATCGCGGCGTGCGCGCACGCGGACGCAAACCTGCGCGCCGCGCCGAACGACGCGCCGCCGCCAGACGAGCCCGGCGGGCCATTGGCTCTTAGTTGGCGACTGGCAGGGTCGGCCAGACGCACGGGGGCGGCGTGGGGTTTCCGGCGGCGCCGCCGTCACCCCCGGTGACATCGAAATTCACGCCTCCCGGACCGGCCGTCACGCTCGCGAACTGCGTGACGACGTTCGACGGCGTGATCCCGTCGATCACCACGGCGTCGAAGACGGCCGTCGTAACGTGCGACGAATCATAGCCCTCGACCGTCACGACCGGAGCCACGGCCGGGCCCGACGGGTGTGTGCCGCTCACGTAACGAAAGTTTCTGACGGTGATGTTCGTATAGAGGGGCGTGAGCGCCCCGGTGAGGGTCGTGTAGTGCGGGCTGAAGACGATCGGATTGTCGACGTCGCGCACGCAAATGTTCGAGTAAGTCACGTTGTTGACCAGCCCGCCGCGGCTCGGGTCCGACTTGATTCGAAGCCCGTTGACGTCCGAGGACGACGCGCCCCCAGTCAATCGCGAGTCGCCGTCGATCGTCAGATCGTAGATCTGGACGTCGTCGATTCCGCCCGTCAGGCCGCTCCCCATCGACATCCCGTGCCCGGTCCCGATGTGGTTGTGCGCGATGACGAGCTTGCTGATTCCCGTTCCGCCGCCCTTCAGGCAAATGTCGTCGTCGCCCGTGCTTATCGTGTTGCACGCGATGATGCCGTTCGTGGCCCCGTCGGCGGTCCCTGGGTCGATCGCGTCGGTATTTCGAGCCGTGTAAGGCGAGAGGGGCGCGCCCAGGCTGTTCTTCAGGGTCGACGGCGTGAGGACGGTGACGCCCCACACCGTGAACCCCGGACCCCCGAAGGCCACGTGGAACTTGGGCGAGTTGTGCAGCGTCACCCGGTAGAGGACGAAGCCGGTCGTTCCTTTGGCGGTCTCGATGAGCGCGGGGTTCGGCGCGCTCCCTTGCGCCGGTCGGAGCAACACCGAGGAGATCCCACCACGAATGGTTCGCCGCGTTTCCGAGGATCGGCTCGCCGCCCTGACCGTCGATGACCCCGTCGCCCACGATGGCCGGGCTCGTGCCGCCCGCCGTGATCAGCGGGACGCAATGCTTCCCGCTCGTCGCAGCCACGTCCTGATTCACGCCTTCGGCCCCGCACGGAAGCGCGCCCCTGTCGTAGAGCGCCGCGTTGCGCGACGCGTACAGCGTGACGCCCGCGTCGATCCAGAGCGTCTCGCTCGTGACCGTCAGGGGGCCCGAGACGAACGCGTTCATCGCCCCGCTGGCCGTCAGCTTGACGGCGCCCTTGCCCACGCATGCCGTGAGCGCGGCCTGCAGGGTCGCCGTGTCGGCCGCGGTCTCGGCGGGCGCCGATTTGTTCGCGGTGAGCGTCTGGCAGACCGTCGACGGCAGCACGGGCTCTTTGCCTGTCAGATTCGAGTCACCCGAGCCACACGCGCCGGCCGCGGGCCCAGCTTCGCTGCTCGGGCCAACCGCACCATCCGTTCCGCTGCCGCCTCCACCCGCGTCGTTCGTGGCCACGCTGGCGGCGTCCATCCCGCCACCCGCGCCTCCGGAGCTCCCTGGGCTGCTTCCGTCGCTCCCGCTGTTTCCGCTCCCGCCGCTTGCGTCGCTCCCGCTGCTGCCCCCCGCCCCATCGGCAACGGCCGCGTCGCTCGCATGGATCGGCTCGACGCTCGCGCCGTCCCCACAGGCCGTTCCGGCGGCGGCTCCGAGGGACGCGAACAGCGCGATCAAAAGGACGGTTCGGGATTTCATCGCACGCTTATAGTCCGTAGGCTCGCGACGAAGAACCGGCGGGCCGAAAGCCAGTCGATCAAAACGAGCCCGCGACGCCGGCGACGGCGCCCGAAGGCGCGGGCTGCACGGCGAGTCGCAGCGTGGGCCCCGAAGGAGCTTGGTCGGCGGAGCGCGGGTGCGCGAACGCCCAGACCGTCGCGACCAGGGCCGCCGCCCCGATGCCTACCGAGACGCCGATCCCCACGTTGGCGGCAGCGGACAACGTCTCTCCCCGTCCAAGGAGGGCGCCCAGCGTGACGGCTTCGGCGCCCGCGACCGCCGCCGCTCCGAGGACGAACGGAAGAGCGGTCTTCCCGGTGCTCGGGGGCGCCGGAGCCGGCGGGGGCTCGAGGCTCACGGGGGCCACGGCTTTCTCGGTCTTCGGCGCGGAGTCTGGCGAACGGAGGGAGGCCGAAAGCGGACGGCCTTGCTGGCCTTGGACGACCATGATCTTTTGGGTGGCGAAGACCTGGCCCTTGGTCGCGAAGGAAAACTCATGCAAGCCCGGATCGACCGCGATGGGTTGCCCGTCGAGCCGCGACGCCAAAAGCTCTCCGTCCATCGTCAACTGAACGTCGGCCATCGGCGCCCCGGCGTCGTCGGTGACCGCTGGAACCACCGAGGGAAGGTCGACCGTGTCGAGCTGAGTGACCTCCGCCGCGCACGCGCGCCGGAGAGCGCGACCGCACGTCGATCGGGCGCATGCCAAGAGAAACTCCTTCGCCTCGCGCAAATGGCCGGTCCGCTCGCGCTCCTTCGCGCTCTCGTGAGCCGCGCGGCAACGGAGCTCGTTCGGCGCGGTCGCGCTCACGCCAGATGCCGCGAAGAAGAGAACGGTGGCCGCCGCGCCAGCGGCGCCGAAATGCCGGCGGACGAGGGGCGACAAGCTACCCGCGCCCGGCGTCGACCGGGGGCTTGCCGCTGTCGACGGCGTGACCCGCATCGACGTCGTCGGACGACGAGCTACCCGTTCCGGAATCGGCACCTGAGCTCGGAGCCGCCGGCGGGTGACCACCCAGACAACTGGTGATCCACTCGCGGAGCACGGAGACATCGCTGGCTGGAGGTCGAGGCATGACGCCGAGAGGGGGCATGTTCCCGATGGCCACGCGGAGGTACAGATAGGAATTGTCGGGATCCCCGGGGACCAACATGTGACGAAGCTTGCCGGTCGCCGGATCGATCGCATTTTGCGAATAGGCCGTCATCAGCTCCGAGTCGTCCAAACAGAAATTGAAGCTCCCCATGCTTTGCGGCGGATTGTGGCAAGGAGCGCAGTACGCCTCTCGAATGGCGTGCGACCGCTCGCCGAGCAGGTCGCACGGATTCGTGCTCGTGGCCCCCCCGTCGAGAAAGACGGGAAAGGGGGCGAGCGCAACGGGGATGTCCCCGCCATCGGCGGCGGGACAAACGATGGTCTGTCCGGACGGGTCGGTATCGAGCGAGAAGGGTTGCTTGCCGTTGCAGGGCGCGGGCGCCGCGCTGCCTCCACTGACGGCGCTGCTGCTCGATGCGGAGGAATCGACCGGCTGAAGGCAGCCGGTCGCCAGGGTCGCGCAGAAGAGTAGGAAAATAAAGTTGCGCTCGTTCATTGGCCAGCTTCCTCTTGTTGCACGTGGTGTGGCGTGTTCGTTCGGCGGTGACAGGACCTCCGGACCTTCGACGCGCGACGCAGCCGCTGAACGCATCAAAAGGTCCCCCTGACCGATGCCATCGCGCCGTCACGCGTCGGCTGCACGTCGAAAGCGGCGCCCGCCCGCGGCGGCGGAGCCTGATCGGTGGCCGTCGAAGGGCGATGCAGAAAGAGCCAGGTAGCGACCCCCAGCGAGGCGACTCCCGCGCCCAACGCGACATCGGACGCGATGTACAGCGTGCGCACGTGGTCGACGCTCGACTGCCGGCAATTCGGAGTGCACGCCGCGAGCGCGTCGTTGTCTTTTCTCCCCCAGAGCGTCAAGAGAACGCCCGCTCCGACCGCCGCCACGCCCGTGCCGCCCATCACGTAAGCGAAGGGCGAGGGAGCGCGCTTCGCCGGCTGCGGGCTCGCGTTCCGCGTCGCGTCCTCCCCGGCGCTCGATTCCTTGTCCGCGTCGGGCTTGTCGGCCGACGACTTCTGCGAAACGGCTTTGTCGGAAGGGGCCTTCTCGGCGACCAGCGCGTCGGACGCCGGCCGCGCGGCGCCCGCCGAGTCGGCCTTCTCCGCGGGCGCCCCGGCCTTCGCAGTGGCGTCGGCCCCGCGCATCTGCACGGTGAGCGGACGGTTGCGTTGGCCTTCCACGACGAGGACCCTCTGCGTCGCAAAGACGCCGCCCTCGGTCGCGAACGAAAATTCGTGCAGCCCGATGTCCACCGGGAGGCCTTTTCCGTCCAGCTTCGACGTCAACGGCTCGCCATCGATCTTCACCTGCACGTCCACCACGGGGCCGCCCGAGTCGTCGGTCACCACCGGCACCACCGACGGCATCTCGCTCCCGATCTGGCCATAGCGAGCCGTGCACTTTTGAGCGAGCCCGCTGCAGGCCGCTTGCGCCGCCTCGGAGCAGGTCTGCAGCAAGGCTCGCGCTTCGCGGAGGTGACCCGACGCCTCGCGCTCCTGCGCGCTCTTGTATGCGACGTACGCGGGCAGACACGCGCGCTTGTCCTTGGCGGCGGCGGTCGTCGCGCAGAAGACGACGACCGCTGCGACGGCGAGCGACGAGAGCGATGAGGGCGAGGCATGAAGGCAATGTTCTCGAGACATGATGCGGTTCTCCGGTTTGGAGGTGCGGTGCGCTTCGACGAGCAAGCTACGGGGTCGTCTCCTCCAGCACGAACTGCGAAAAGATGTGGCTGACGTTCAGGAGCTTCGGGCCGAGAAGTGCGGTGACGGTGCTCATGTTCTCGGGTGTGACCGGCGTCCCATTGGCCGTGACGCCCCTCGTGTTGTGACAAGAAAAACAATTGCGAAAATTGGCGGGCGCCTGGGTGAACGACTCCATCGAAGTGCTCGACATCCGGTCTTCGCCCCCCGTGATCGAAAACGGACTGTCCGAGCCGTTCTGCACCACGTCGTCCAGCGCCACTTGGACGGGGTCGCTCTTTCCGGCGGCAGCAGCGGCCGTGATCGCCGCGCTGCGCTCGTCGTCCTGGGCCAAGGTCCCGCTGACCGCGATGGCTTTTCGGATATCGCTCTGGAGAAGCGGGTTGTCCGTCTGGTCGTTCTGGAACGTCGACCCGAGCGCGAACACCTCGGGCTTGTCGAGCCACTGGGCGCCGACGATCCTGTAAAACGCGCGCTTGTCGCCCTTGGGGATCCGGCCGGCCGCCTGCCCCGCGGCGAAGAGCGCCGCCCAGTTGCTGTTGAGCGACGTGACGTCGTCGTCCGGGTCAATCTTGTTCGACTTGGAGCCCGGGAACATCCGATAGATGTTCGAGGCCTGGCTCTTCGGAAACGACTGCGTCTTCGCGTCGAGCATCAGCGCGCTCTCCGACGTCGACTGATTCGCGTTCTGCGCCTGGGTCCCTGCTTTGTACAAAAGATAATCGGTCTGGGTGCTGAGCACCGTGGTGACTTTGAGGTTGTTCGGGTCGTTCACCGTGGGATTGAAGTCCGTCGTGGGCGCGCTGTTCGCGTGGACGCCGAGCTCCACTCCCTGCAGGTGATCGTTGCCTCCGGGCTCCACGTGCTGGATAGACGCCCAGATCATCTCGGGGTGACCGGGGAGCGTGTACACGGAATGAACCGCGATGAGCGCGACCTTGATCTGACGGGGTGTGTTCTTGTTTTCGACGATGCGTCCGGTCGTCGGATCCTTCGACAGCAACGGAACCCACGCCGTCGTCGTGATGTAATTCGAAAAGTCGCCGGTCACGCCGTCGCCCGGATCGATATCCATCCATGCTGACTTGAGCTCGACCAGGCCG
The DNA here is from genome assembly GCA_963787925.1 of uncultured delta proteobacterium. GTDB lineage: Bacteria > Myxococcota_A > Polyangia > Polyangiales > Polyangiaceae > Palsa-1150. Next base: position 3,597,988 of record CAWBEN010000003.1, on the reverse strand, counting down.
GGGGGGAGGCTCAGCTTGTCCGACGCATTCTGTATTCCGGAGAGAGTATCGAGTTTGTTGGCCTTGATGAAATCCACGAAGGCCTGATTCATATGAATACCGTAATAGATCGTATGGCCGTTTTGATCGATCAGGATCTCGCGCTGGCCGGCCTGCTTGATGTCTCCGAGCCACGAGCGCAGCTTGGTGCCCCGGTGGGTGCCGGCGGGAGCGAGGGCGCCGGCAGGCAGCGGCGTCCCCTTCACGAAGACGTCGTCGATGGTCGGGTACGTGACGAGCGCGGGATCGCCGTTGGCGAGCGGGTATGCTGCAATCAGAAAATTCTGGAAGCCGCCGATGTAGAACGGGCACTCGGGCGCCGGGTGGGTCGCGAAGGGGTACATCTTCACGGGCGGAGGCGGCCCCAGGTTGGCGGGTAGCCAGGCGGGGTCCGCCGGGCAGAGCCCCTGCGGCGCCAGTTGCGTATCGCCCGCGTCGGCCCCGACGCGCGAGTTGTCAAAATGCATGGGCTCGCTGCAGGACACGAGGGCGCTCGCGCAAAACGCCGAGGCCGTGGCGCCGAGAAAGGCCGAGAGCATAGCGAAGTTCAATTTTACAGCCATGTACGGGCACCCCGTGACTGCCGGTTATTTGTCGCATTCCGTACTTTGTGTCAACCCGAATACCTACTGAGTCGTCATCCAAACAGGTATTCGAAACGCGCAGAAGATCAGCCGTAAAACCTGTAACCTCGTGAGCGACTGATCGGGTCGGTCGCAGCGGAGCGGCGACGCCATGGCGGCCACGGATACAGCCGCGAAACGATGCGGTCTGCTTTGCCGAAAAAGAAAGTTACGGGAATCGTCCACGAAAAAGGACGGCGGCTCGAACGGAAATCGAGCGCTCGGTCTCTGGCGCAGTCAGCGACGGCGGCGGGTGCGGCGCAGGCCACTCCTTTGGACGAGGCCACCACAGAACGTGGACTGGCGGTCCAGTCGGTCGTGTCTCCGCGGCCGACAAGGCGCGCACGAGCGCACGCGCGAGAGCGGACGCGCACCGTGCGCCGGGCGAAGAAGAGCGGATAAGGGAGCACGGGGGGAGAGCGGGCCGATTGCAGCGACGAGACGTCGCGGCGGAGAGCACCGGACCAGCGCGTCCGGGCGGCCCTTCCGGTGCAATTTTACGGCCATGACTCGAGCCCCATTCCTGGCGCGTGTGATGGAAGAGTCGACCGCCGGAGTCAACGCGATTGTGCGGTAGCGCCGGCCGCGAAGTGGCGATTTTCGTACGGCGAGGGGGTTACGTAATTAATGTAACCAAAGTCGCATTGACCATCGTCGGCTCGACCCGTGCGAGACCATTCCGTACCCGACGTGAGCTCTTGCCTGGTAGGCATACGCGCCGACGGGTTGCGCTGGTCCCTCGCCGGGTGACGCGAGCTCGTGGCGAAGCGGCCGGGCCGGCCCGGCCGCGGAAACCCTTTGCACACATCGTGGGAGCGCGGCCTCTCGAGGCGCGACGGCGCCGGCCCTTCAAGTCCGCGGCTCACAGCGAGGCGGGCCGGGCGCCGCTCAGCGCGCTCCGGTGGTGAACTTCCAGTCGAAGGTCAGGGCCATCGTTCCGCGCATCGCGCCGATCTGCACGTGGTACGTCGTGCTTCGCGCGAGGGGCATGTTCGCGTAAAGAATGAATTGGTCAGGTCCGTTGGTCGCGTTCGTTTGGTCGATCCAGACGTGGGCGAGCGGCGTTGCGGAGCCGTCCACCGCAATCGTATGTGTCTGCACGGTCCCGCCACGCAAATACAGATGAACCGGGTAGCCGCTAGGCCAGCCCGAAGGGGGAGCGGGCGGCGTCGGGCCCTCGAAGCTCCCGTTGAAGGACGTCGGAATGCCGGTCTCCCCGTCGTACGGATACACGGCGGTGACCGTGCTGGGCGTCGTCGCTCCGGTGGCCAAATCGATGGTGTCGCATCCGGCGGGCGTCGTCGTTCCCCCGTAACCCAGATCCCGCATCCACGGGCTCAGAAGCGGCGTGCGATGCCACACGCTGTCGACCCAAGTTTGCACGGCCGTCGCGGGGTTACCGGAGAACTCCATCACCTCGGACCCAGCGCCTCTGGCGGTGTATCCGGCCATCGTGTCGCGCGTCCAAAACTGCGCCGCATAGAAGCTCGGACAGCTCGCGACTTCGACGTGCGGGTTCGCACTACACGTCGTGTTCGACGCATTGGCGGCGTAGTAGACGCAGTGGGCTTGCGCGGCGACGTCCAACGTCGGAACGAGCGTCGAGCACGGCAAACCCATTCGAAGGCGGACGGCATTGACGGCATTGACGGCGGTGATCGCCGCCGCGGGCTCGGTGGGGGGCGGTGCCGGGCACGTGCTTGCGCTCGCGTCGGCGGCTCCGGCGTCCGTAGTCGTACCGCCGGAGCCGGACGACGATGCCCCGTCTAGGCCCTTGCCGGAATCGAGGCCGCCCGAGGCGCCCGAGCTGGACCCAGAGCCCGTACCGGAGGTCGAGCCCGAACCGGCGAAAGCCCCCGAGCTGCCGGTCGAACCGGAGCCGGTCGCGGCGCCGGAGCCCGAACCGACGCCCGAGCCCGACCCAGCGGGGGAGCCCGAACCTGCGCCCGACGCATCGTTCGAGGCCGAACCGTCGGGGCTGCCGCTCCCGGGCGGGTCGACGCCCGCCGCGCCGCTGCAGCCGAATCCATGGGATGCCAAGCCTGACAACAACGCCAAATGCAGCGCGGACGAGGTACGAAGATATTTCACGGAGACCTCCTACTAATTGGGAATTGTAGCGCGAATTAAAACCGCTTGTACGAGGCGCCGTTGGCATTGCAATTATGAATACGTACCTCGACGCCTGTCTCGGCAATGTCCCCACCCCGGCCGACGGGCGATCCCCGGAGAGAGACGTTCGCCCTCGTCGAGGTCATCGTCGCCGACGCCATGGCTCAATCGATTGACCCGGCGGAAAAGCGGATGGCGTCCTCGCCCTCGACTTCGGCGCCGCATCGCGCGCCTTCGGGCATGCGGGTCGCGCGGAAGCCCCGTTCGCATCGAGGCGTTTTGGAATGCATACGCGAGGCGTGCCGGTGCTCGGTCCGCTCGCCGGCCGCGGCGTAGAGCGTTTGGACCGCGGGGCGCCGCCCGCCCGCTCAGGTCGTTTGCGCGGCGCGCGTCCGTTCGCCCCGCGGCCCTCCAAGGACGCTCTCGTAGCCTGAGGGGTGCCGGGAGGAAGTGGAAGAGGTGGCGAAATGCAACTGGCTGGGGCGCTTTGGTCGAGCTCGTGCGGGTCGGCGTGAGAGCTTCGGCGGTGCGGCCCTTTCCGCGCGCTGGAGGACGCGCCATCGGCGCTGAAGATTTAGACGGAATTCGACGGAATCGGCGGGAACGTACGGCGGGCCCGCGGCTTGCTTTGGATTGAAGAGCAAGCGCGACCGACTCAGCGGCCGCGCTCACACCGATTCGAAACACAGGAGAACGTCATGCTCCACTGGGCCGCCGTATTCTTCGTCATCGCCATCATCGCCGCCGTCTTTGGGTTCGGTGGCATTGCCGCCAGCGCCACGGGCATCGCGAAGGTCCTCTTTTTCGCCTTCCTCGTGATCGCCGTGGTCTCGCTGTTCATGGGCCGCCGCGTCCGCGGCTAGGGGAACGCGGCCCCCTCGAGGAGAGCCCGACATGAAGCTCGCGCACGTCGTCGCCGCCGGGTCCTTCGCGCTGGCCGCCGCCAGCCCGGCGAGCGCCTGCGCGGAGGATTCGACCATACGGCCCCAATACCAACATCCCTCGTACGTCTTCGACGCCGAGCCCCATTTCTCTTTGGCTACGCCGGCCCGTTCGACTCCGACCACGGCCCCGCCATCGGTTTTCGCGGGACGTTCAACGTCATCGACCACGGATTCATTCAATCCATCAACGACAGCGTGGGCGTGGGCGTGGGCGTCGATTTCGCCGGCGGACGTCACTTGATCGTGCCCGTCGTCCTGCAATGGAACTTCTGGCTCTCGCCTCACTGGTCCGTTTTTGGCGAACCCGGCGTGGCCTGGGAGAGCGGCGGACCGAACGACGCACTTCCCATCCTGATGGCCGGCGGTCGCCTTCACTTCAACGATCGGCTCGCGCTGACGATGCGCGCTGGTTACCCCGGGCTTTCGCTCGGTCTCAGCATCTTGCTTTAGCGACAAGCGCCGCGGTCAGCGGCCGGGTGGCTTTTTCGGTCTCGGCATCGCGTCGAAGGCGGCGATTTGTTCTCTCTTCGTCGCCCCGGCCTTGGACGGCGGCCGGGGGCGCGGCTCGCTCAGCTTGTAGGTCTCGTCGTGGAGCGCGTCGACCCATACGCGTGTTTTTTCGGGCAAAGCGGCGATGCGCTTCGCCAGCAAGTCGTCCCAAAGGCCTTGGACGGCCGCTCTTTCGTCGGGCTTGATCTCCCGGCAGTCGAGCAGGTGGCGGAGCGTTTCCTGGTCCGAGCGTTTCGGTCGCATGCCGTCTATCTACACTGGTCGAGGGCCGCTGGGCGCCTTGTTGTTCGTTCGCCGTCGCAGCAGCGGCCGACCGCCGTCACCGCTCCCCTCCGCCCGGCGCCTCGTCCTCCTCGAAAAACAAGGGTGCAATCAGAGCAGGTCGAGGAAGGCGGCGAGCGACGTTTTGTCCTGCTCGCCAAGCGCGGAAGGGGCTTCAGCGGGTGCGCCGTCGTGAAGAAAGCGGCCCCCCACGGATCGCGCGCGGCTCAGCACGGCCGCGATGTCCCCTGCCGAACCGTTCGTGAAATACGGGTGCTTTTTGTACAGGCGACGAAGGCTCACCACCCGAGCGCCGTTTTCGTTCACGTACGGCAGGACCCCCGTCTTCGCGTATTCGGGGCTCGCCCAGACGATGGCCCCCTCGCGCGCCATCGTTTTTTCCTCCCACTCGGCGAAGGGCAAGCGCGTCGAAGGTTCGTCCGTGACGAGCCGCGCCTGGTGGCAAGACTCGCACTCGTCGCGAAACTTTTCGGCGCCGGCGCGCTCGGTCACCGTCCACCGCGAGCGTCCCACGACAGAAGGGTTGGGACGGTGCGTGAAGCTCATCAGAAAAGTCATGAGCGCGCGGCGCAACGCCTCGGGCCCTAGCTCTGCCTGGTCGATGCCGAGCTCCCTGATCCAGGGGGCGTCTCGTTGCGAAAGGGAAAACCAGGAGTCGTGCCCGCTCTTGGCCCCCGCCACCCGAAATTCGTTGTCGACCATGGTCGCGAGGTCGGCGTCGAGGGCGCGCGAAAATAGGGCCGGTTGTTGAACAGGCCCAGCAGCGGCTTCGTCGTCGCGCGAATGTCGCCGCGGCCGGTCCGGTGCGTCCGCCCGTCCGCGTAGCCCTCGAAGTGGCATGTCTCGCACGTGAAGCGGCTGAGGCGTCCCTCCGACGTGTCCCACGGCGCCATCAACGTGGTGAAAAAGAGCGCCTCGCCCAAGCGAGACAGGGGCAGGCGCCCGAGCGAGGCTTCGTCTTCGACGTGGACGATTGCGCTCCCGGTCCGACCGACGCGCAGCCAGGCGTCGAGGAGCGGGTCGGCGACCGCGAACGTCCCGTCGGGGAGGCCTTCCATCATCGCGGCGCCTGGAGGAATCGGGCGCAATTCGACGGTCGGATTGTCGAGGTGGGTCGGGCGTGCGGTGACGGGCGACTTCCATCGCAGGAACGCAAGTCGGTCGGAGCCGTAGCCGGCTACGGCGAGCTCTAGCGTCTCGGGCGCGACGCGAGTGAGCACGAGCGCCTTGGGAGTGATGACGCCGAGCGCGGACGTGTTCACCTCGGTCAGCTTGAGGGCTGCTCCGTGCTCGATGCGATACAGGGTCACGAACGAGTCGACGAACCCGAACGACCCCTCGGTGCGGTCGAGCGGGTGGTCCTCGACGCCTCCCACGGCGACGAGAAGGCCGCTTGCGTCGTCGAGGGCATCGAACCCCCACATCGGCCCGTCGTGCGTGATGCGTGTCTCCACGTCGCCCGACACGTGCCCTCGCGCGTCGACGTCGCGCACGACAATCGCATGGTCCAGCAAGCAATCGACCAGCACCGCGCGGCCCACCCGCTTCACGTGAATCGGGCCCCGGCAGACGCTCGTGTCGGTTCGTGCGGCCGGGGGCGCCGGGCCGGGCGCCGCGCGGGGCTCCAGCGTCAAGAGGCGTCCGTCGTGCTCCTCGACGACGTACACGACGCCTTCTGGGCCGGTCGCCACGTCGCGCATCGCGCGGACGCCGGGCAACTCGATGGAGCCGACGGGTTCGAGCATTCCGCGTTCGAGCTTTCCGCGAACGGGCCGGTACCGGGCGACGACGCTCGCCAGCTCGCCGACGACGAGCACCTCGCCGTTGGCCGCGAGCGCCATCCCCGTGGGAGACTCGGGCGCGGGCCAGCGCGCCACCTCGTGCAGTGAGCCGTCGAGCTCGACCAGCGCGCTCCGGCCCCGCAGCAGGCCCAAGAAGCGAGGCGCGGCGGAGGACGCCGCCGCAGCCGCGGGGCCGCCGTCGGCAGAAGGCAGCGCGCGAATCGCTCGAATGACGTATGGATCAGCGCCCAGCGCCGTATCGGAGGGTCGAAGGTGCGCGAAATCGGTCGCGGCGCGCGTGGCCTCTTCGAAGCCGCGCAGCGCGTCCAGCGGATCGAAAGGAGCGGGGGGGCCCGCCGCCGAGCCGCGCGTCGCAGCCTCTCCCGGGGCCCGTTGGGGCGCTCGGGAGTGACAAGCGCACGCGAGAGCAACGAGCAGTACGACGCCGGCCCGCACGATCGCGACGGCGACGCTTACCAGCCCGCGCCGTGGGTCATCGTTCCACCGCCGCCGCCAGCGTCCCCATCCATTCCCATGGCGGTTCCGGTCGAAGGCGGGGGGGCGTTGGTCTTGTCTGCAGAGCAGGCGTCGAGAAACGGCGCCGCGAGGCCGATGAGCACGAACGCGAGGGCTACCGAAATGAGCTCTTGTTTCATCGCGCGGAGGGAAGCACGAGTCGGCTCGTTCGTGAAGAGCGAGGGAGTCGCAACTCGGGCGCGCCACGTGCATCCGGGCAAAGCATGAAGGTCATCCGAGGCGCTTTGCTTGACGTGGACGGAACGCTGCTCGACAGCAACGACGCGCACGCGGCCGCGTGGCGTGAGGCGCTCGCAGAGCAAGGGGTTCATGTCGAAGAGGAAGAGCTCAGGCGAATGATTGGGATGGGGGCGGACGAGCTCTTGCCCAAGCTGGGTCTGTCGGACAGCGAAGGCGCCGGCAAGGCTGCGAAAGAGCGGAGCGGGACCATCTTTCGCGAGAGGTACTTGCTGGGGCTCGAACCGCAGCCCGGCGCGAGGGAGCTCGTCAGCCTCCTCCGGGCCGCCGACATCCGGACGGTCGTGGCGACGTCCTCCAGCGACAAGGAGGTCGGCCTGCTTCTGCGAGCGGCGGGCGTCGACGACCTCGTCGAAGCGAAGGCGACCGCGAGCGACGCCCGCCGATCCAAGCCGAACCCCGACATCATCGAGGCGGCCGTCGACCGCTCGGGCCTCCCGAAGGATAGCCTCGTCCTCTTGGGCGATACGCCGTACGACGTAGCGGCAGGAGCGCGCGCGGGCGTTCCCGTGGTCTGCGTGCGCTGCGGCGGCTGGAACGACGAGGCCCTCTCGGGCGCGGCCGAGATCTACGACGATCCGGCGGAGCTCGTCGCCCGCTTCGGGCAGTCGCTCCTGTCGCGGTGACGCGCCGCGCCCGCGCGCCGGATGGCCGTCGCGCCTCGGCTCGCGTTCATTTCGGGGAGACCAGGCTCTTCACCAAGGCGACGAGCTCGAGGGGCTCGACTGGTTTGGCGAGGTGCATCTGGAAGCCCTCGTCTTTCGCGCGCAGGCGGTCCTCCGGGCGGGCGTATGCGGTCAACGCGATCGCAGGAATGTTGCTCTCGCGCGAGTCGAGAGCGCGGACGCGCCGAATGAGCTCGTAGCCATCGGCGTCGGGCAGCCCGATGTCGCTGACGAGGACGTGCGGAGGAGCCGTGCGCAACATCGTGAGAGCCTCCTCCGCCGAGCCCACGCTGGCGACGTTCGCTCCGTAGTGGGCGAGAACGGTCTCGACGAGCTCGCGTGCGTCCGGTTGGTCGTCCACGTAGAGCACCCGCAAGCCGGCGAGGGGAGGCCCCGACGTGGGCGCGCTGACACTCTCCGCCGCCGGCCCGAAGACGGGGGTATCCCTCCCCGAGCGTGACTCGATCGCGACGGGCAGCGTCACGGTGAACGTCGAGCCCTCCGACGGCCCTCGGCTCTCGGCGCGCACCACGCCGCCGTGGAGCTCCACGAGGTGCCGGACGATCGCGAGGCCCAACCCGAGGCCGTCGTGCGGCCGCGTCGTCGTTCCGTCACCTTGCCGGAAGCGATCGAAGACAAAGGGAAGAAGCTCCGCGCTCATGCCGATTCCCGTGTCTTTGACCGTGATGCGTGAGGTGTCGCCTTCGCGCTCGAGGCGGACCTCGACGCGCCCGCCCTTCGGCGTGAACTTGACGGCGTTCGAAACGAGGTTCCAAACGACTTGTTGCAGCCGCGCGGCGTCGCCCGCCACGGGGACCTCGCCCAGCTCGTTCTCGTAAACGATGGCGACACCCCTCGACTCTCCCGAGGGCCGCACGGTGTCGACGGCATCGCCGACGACCTTGGCGAGGTCGATGGGCCCGATTTGGAGCCGCAGCTTTCCGTTCACGATGCGCGACATGTCGAGCATGTCGTCGACCAGCCGCGCCTGCGCCTGGGCGCTCCGCTCGATCGTCGCGATGGCGTCAGGAAGCCGGGCGGGATCGAGCATCCCCACGCGGAGCATGCGCGCCCAGCCGAGGATGGCGTTCAACGGGGTGCGGAGCTCGTGCGACACGTTCGCCAGAAACTCGTCCTTCATGCGGTTCGACGCCTCGGCGGCCTCGCGAGCGCGCTGCTCCTGCTCGTAGAGCCGCGCTTGCTCCTCCTCGGCCGTCCGCTGCGCGTGGATGTCCGTCGCCGTCACGATCCAATGGCCGGGCGAGCCGATCTGCTGGGGCACTGCGCGAAACAAGTGCCACCGATACGCGTTGTCGCGATCGCGCAGGAGGCGCCACTCCGCGTCGAACGGCTCCCCCGCGCGCGTCGCTTCTTGCCAGCGCGTCCAGGCCGCCTCGACGTCGCGGGGATGAACGAAGCGGGTGTCGATGAAAGGACCGCTCTGCTCCGCTCGGACGCCCGAGTATTCGCTCCACGCGCGGTTCGAAATCGAAATGGTGCCGTCGGTCGCCACGCTCCACATGGGGAGCGGCATCGCCTCGGTCAGCTCGTGGAAGCGCTGGTCGTTGCGGTGCTCGAGCTCGCGAAGCGCGTGCTGGTGGAGGAGGTCGGTCTGCCGCCGGATCGTGTCTTGCCGGCGGTGAAGCTCGATGAACACGTTGACCTTCGCGCGGAGCATCTCGGGATCGAAGGGCTTGAGCAGATAGTCGACCGCGCCGTGGGCGTAGCCCTTGAAGACGTGCGCCTCGTCGCGATTGATGGCCGTGACGAAGATGATCGGCACGTGGGCGAGCCGCGGGTGCGACTTCAAGAGCGCCGCCAGCTCGAAGCCGTTCATCTCGGGCATCTGGACGTCGAGCAGGATGAGCGCGAATTCCTGCTGGAGGAGCTGGCGCAAGGCCTCCTCGCCGGAGCGGACCTTGACCGTGCGGTGACCGAGCGGGACGAGAATGGCCTCGAAGGCGAGCAGGTTGGCGGCGTTGTCGTCGATGATGAGAATCGACGGCTCCGTCGGAGGGTGAAGCGAGCGCTCTCGCACGCTCTGCGGGACGGCGCCGTTCATTCGGCGTTCCCTGCGACGGTCGCCGCCGCCCGGGTCCACTTCTCGAGGAGCTCGAGAAGAACGTCGGTGTCGACGGGCTTGGCGACGTAGTCCGAAGCCCCCGCCTGCATGCAGCGCTCGCGGTCTTTGGTCTGGGCTTTGGCCGACACCGCGATGATCGGCAGTGCCACGTAGCGCGCGTCCTGACGGATGGCCTGAATGGTCTCGCAGCCGTCCATGCCCGGCATCATGATATCCATCAGGACCACGTCGACGTTCGCGTACCGTCCCAGCGCCTCGATCCCCGAGGGGCCGTCCTCGGCGTAGAACACCTTGAGCCCCGCCGCTTCGAGGGCGCTCGAGAGCGCGAAGATGTTGCGGACGTCGTCGTCGACGATGAGCGCCGTCTTTCCGCTCAATCGCCCGCTCCGGGGACCGCCTGCCGAGGACTTCGCCTTCGTCACGCGGTGCAAGAAGACGTCGGTCTCCTCGGCGAGCTGGTCGAGCGAGGCGATTCCCGTCTTGATGATCACCGACGAGGCCAGCTTCTTGAGCTTCTGCTCTTCGACCGAGTCGAGATCCTTGCCCGTGTAGACGACGACGGGGACGTCCCGCAGGGTGCCCTGACGCTTTATCTCCGCGAGGAGCGACACGCCGTCGAGGCCCGGGAGAACCAGGTCGACGACGACGCAGTCGAATGACTGCCGCCCGAGCTCCGTGAGAGCATTCTCGGCGGAGCGGACCGCGACGATGTCGACATCGCCGGCCTCGCGAACCGCGCGCGCTATCGCGCTCGACTCGACCTCGTTGTCCTCGACGAGCAGGAGGCGTCGGATCGTGCGCTCGACGAAGTTCCTGAGGTGAGCGAACGCGCCCTCGAGCGCATCCTTGGTGACCGGCTTCTCCAGGTACGCGAACGCGCCCATCGACGCCCCGCGCTGGTTCCGCTCGACGATGGAAATGACGTGAACGGGGATGTGACGGGTGAGCGGATTGCGCTTGAGCCGGTCGAGCACGGTCCAACCGTCGTGAACGGGCAGCTGGACGTCGAGGGTGATCGCGTCCGGTCGGAGCTGCGCCGCCAGCGCGAGCCCCGTGTCTCCCCGCATCGCGACGACGACCTTGAAGCCCGACCGCCGTGCGATGCTCATCAGGATACGCGCGAAGTTCTCGTCGTCTTCGATGACGAGCAGCACGCGGTCTCCCGGGGCCAGCTGCGAGCGGTCGTCCTCCAGCGGCCGGAGCGCGAGTGACGGTTCGGGCGCCGGCTGCAGCTCGGTCAATGGCATCGGCTCGCGGCTCTCGACGGGCGTCGATTCGCGCTTGGCGACCGCCGAACGCTGGTCGCCGCGCTGCCCGGCAGGCTTCGGCGACGCGACCTCCGGCTTCGCGGGCGAATACGACTCCGGGAGGTAGAGCGTGAACGTGCTTCCGCGGCCGAGGGTGCTCGTGACGTGGATCTCCCCGCCGAGCAACCGCGCGATTTCGCGGCTGATTGAGAGGCCGAGGCCCGTGCCTCCGTACTTGCGGCTCGTGGTCCCGTCCGCCTGTTGGAAGGCCTCGAAAATGACGCGCTGCTTGTCCTCGGCGATGCCGATGCCGGTGTCCGAGACCTCGAAGGCGACGACGCGCGGGGCCGCCCGGAGCGACTCGCTGACGAGCTCGGAGAGGTTGCGCGCGAGCGCGATGCGAAGGGTGACGCCGCCGGTGTCGGTGAACTTGAACGCGTTCGAAAGGAGGTTCTTGAGGACCTGCTGCAGCCTCTGCGGGTCGGTGAAGATGGTCTCCGACGTGCCGGCCACCACCTGCATCTGGAGCGTCAGGCCCTTCTGATCGGCCACGGGCTGGAAGCCCCGGCGGAGGAGCTGCGCCAGATCGCCGAGCAGCATCGCCCTCGGCTCGACCTCCATCTTGCCCGCCTCGACCTTCGACAGATCGAGGATCTCGTTGATGAGCGAGAGCAAATCGGTGCCGGACGCGTAAATCGTCTTCGCGTACTCGACTTGGTCGACCGTCAGGTTCGAGCTCGCATTGTCGGCCAAGAGACGCGCAAGGATGAGAAGGCTATTGAGGGGGGTTCGCAGCTCGTGCGACATGTTGGCGAGGAATTCGGACTTGTACTTGGACGCGAGCGCGAGCTGCTCGGCCTTGTCCTCGAGCGACAGGCGCGCCTGCTCGACCTCCCGGTTCTTGATCTCCACCTTCGCGTTTTGCTGCGCCAGAAGGCGCGCCTTCTCCTCCAGCTCTCCGGCTTGTTTCTCGAGAGCCAAGTTCGTGCGCCGCAGCTCTTGCTGCTGCACGGTGAGCTCCTTGGACTGGCTCTGCAGCTCCTGCGTGAGGCTCTGCGATTGCTGGAGGAGCTGCTCGGTCCGCATGTTGGCGGTGATCATGTTGAGCACGACGCCGATGCTGACCATGAGCTGGTCGAGGAACAGCTGATGGATCGCGCTGAAAGGGTGGAAGGACGCGAGCTCGATGACGGCCTTGACCTCGCCCTCGAAGAGCACGGGAAGGACGATGATGTTGAGCGGCGGCGCCTCGCCGAGGCCCGAGTTTATATGGATGTAGTCCGACGGCACGCGCGTCAGCAGAATGGACTTCTTCTCCCGCGCGCACTGGCCGACCAGCCCCTCGCCGACTCGGAACCGGTTCGCGACCCCCTTTCGCTCGCGGTACGCGTACGTGCTCGTCAACGTCAGCATCGGCGCGTTGGCGTCGGTCTCCATCATGAAGAACGCGCCGTGGTGTGCGGACACGAGGGGCGTGAGCTCGCTCATGATCATTTGCGAGACGGTCTCGAGGTTCTTCTGCCCTTGCATCATGCTCGAGAACTTCGCGAGGTTGGTCTTCAGCCAATCCTGCTCGGTGTTCTTCTGAGTCGTCTCCTTCAAGTTCAGAATCATCTGGTTGATGTTGTCTTTGAGGAGCGCGACCTCGCCTTCGGCTTGTACGTCGATGGAGCGCGTGAGGTCGCCCTTGGTCACCGCCGTGGCGACCTCGGAGATGGCGCGCACCTGGCTCGTGAGATTGGCGGCGAGCTGATTCACGTTGTCGGTGAGCTGCCGCCACGTACCCATCGCGCCGGGCACCTTCGCCTGTCCGCCGAGCTTGCCCTCGATACCGACTTCGCGGGCGACCGTGCTGACCTGATCGGCAAACGTTCCGAGGGTGTCGCACATGTTGTTGATCGTATCGGCCAGCGCCGCGATTTCGCCTTTGGCCTCGACGCCGACGAGCTTCTGCGAGAGGTCGCCGTTGGCGACCGCAGTGACGACCTTGACGATCCCTCGGACCTGGGTGGTCAGGTTCGACGCCATGAAGTTGACGTTGTCGGTCAGGTCTTTCCACGTGCCGGCGACGCCTGGGACACGCGCTTGTCCGCCGAGCTTTCCTTCGACGCCGACTTCCCGCGCGACGGTGCTCACCTGTTCGGCAAACACGCCCAGCGTGTCCGTCATGTTGTTGATCGTCTCTGCGAGCGCGGCCACCTCGCCCTTCGCGTCGACCACCAGCTTCTGGCGTAGATCGCCGTTGGCGACCGCCGTCACGACCTTGACGATCCCGCGGACCTGCGTGGTCAGGTTGCGGGCCATGAAGTTGACGTTGTCGGTCAGATTCTTCCAGACGCCGGCGACGCCGGTCACCTCCGCCTGGCCGCCGAGCTTTCCCTCCGTGCCGACCTCGCGCGCGACGCGCGTGACCTCGCTCGCGAACGAGTTGAGCTGATCGACCATCGTGTTGATGGTGTTCTTCAGCTCGAGGATCTCGCCCTTGACGTCGACGGTGATCTTCTTCGACAAGTCGCCGTTGGCGACCGCCGTGGTGACCAGCGCGATGTTACGAACCTGGGACGTCAGGTTCGACGCCATCGAGTTGACGTTGTCGGTCAGGTCTTTCCAAGTGCCCGAGACGCCTCGCACCTCGGCCTGTCCGCCGAGCTTTCCTTCCGTGCCGACCTCCTTGGCGACGCGGGTGACTTCCGACGCGAACGAGCGGAGCTGATCGACCATCGTGTTGGTGGTGTTCTTCAGCTCGAGGATCTCGCCGCGCGCGTCGACCGTGATTTTCTGCGAGAGATCGCCGTTGGCCACGGCCGTGGTGACTTTCGCGATGTTGCGAACCTGGTCCGTCAGGTTCCCGGCGAGCACGTTGACGTTGTCCGTCAGGTTCTTCCACGTCCCCGAGACTCCCGGTACCTGGGCCTGTCCGCCGAGCTTGCCCTCGGTGCCGACTTCTTTCGCGACGCGCGCGACCTCGCCGGCGAAGGACCTGAGCTGATCGACCATCGTATTGATGGTGTTCTTGAGCTCGAGGACCTCTCCTTTGACCGTCACGGTGATCTTCTGCGAAAGGTCTCCGTTCGCGACGGCGGTGGTGACCTTGGCGATGTTGCGGACCTGATCGGTGAGGTTCGCGGCGAGGACGTTGACGTTGTCGGTCAGGTCTTTCCACGTCCCCGAGACGCCTTGGACCTCGGCCTGACCTCCGAGGCGCCCCTCGGTGCCGACTTCTTTCGCGACGCGCGTGACCTCCGACGCGAAGGACCTGAGCTGATCGACCATCGTGTTGATCGTGTTCTTCAGCTCGTTGACCTCGCCGCGCGCATCGACGCTGATTTTTCGCGACAGGTCTCCGTTCGCCACCGCGGTCGTCACTTCGGCGATGTTCCGGACTTGCGAGGTGAGGTTGTTGGCCAGGAGGTTGACGTTGTCGGTGAGGTCTTTCCACGTTCCGGCGACGTTCGGCACCTCGGCCTGCGCGCCGAGCTTTCCCTCGACGCCCACGGTGCGCGCGACGTTGATCACCTGCTCGGCGAAGATGCCCAAGGTCTTGGTCATGCTGTTGAGCGTGTCGGCCAGCGCCGCCACCTCGCCTTTGGCGTCGACGACGAGCTCCTGACGAAGATCGCCGTTGGCGACGGCGGTCACGACTTTGACGATGCCGCGGACCTGCGTCGTGAGGTTCGTCGCCATCAGGTTGACGTTGTCGGTCAGGTCTTTCCACACCCCGGAGACGCCACGCACGTCGGCCTGCCCGCCCAGCTTGCCGTCCGTGCCGACCTCCTTGGCCACGCGTGTGACCTCGGCGGCGAAAGAGTTCAGCTGATTGACCATCGTGTTGATGGTGTTCTTGAGCTCGAGGACCTCGCCCTTCGCGTCGACGGTGATCTTCTTGGAGAGGTCGCCCTTCGCGACCGAGGTCGTGACGTCGGCGATGTTCCGGACCTGCGACGTGAGGTTGTTGGCCAGCAGATTGACGTTGTCGGTCAAGTCCTTCCAAGTGCCGGCCACGTTGGGCACGTGCGCCTGGGCGCCGAGCTTTCCTTCGACGCCGACGGTTCGCGCGACGTTGATCACCTGCTCGGCGAAGATGCCGAGCGTCTTGGTCATGCTGTTCAGCGTCTCGGCGAGCGCGGCCACCTCGCCCTTCGCGTCGACCACGAGCTTTTGGGACAGATTGCCGTCCGCCACGGCGGTGACCACTTTGACGATGCCGCGGACCTGCGTCGTCAGGTTCGACGCCATGAAATTGACGTTGTCCGTCAGATCTTTCCAGACACCGGACACGCCCTTCACGTCGGCCTGGCCGCCCAGCTTGCCCTCGGTGCCGACCTCCTTGGCGACGCGCGTGACCTCGCTCGCGAACGAGTTGAGCTGATCGACCATCGTATTGATGGTGTCCTTGAGCGCGAGGACCTCGCCCTTCGCGTCGACGGTGATCTTCTTCGAGAGGTCGCCTTTCGCGACGGCCGTCGTCACCTCGGCGACGTTGCGCACCTGCGCCGTCAGGTTGTTGGCGAGCTGGTTGACGTTGTCGGTCAGATCCCGCCAGAGGCCTGCTGCTTTCGGCACGGCGGCCTGGCCGCCCAGCTTGCCTTCGGTGCCTACCTCCTTGGCGACGCGGGTGACCTCCGCCGCAAAAGAGCTCAGCTGGTCCACCATCGTGTTGACCGTCGTGCCGATCCGGAAAAATTCACCTTCGACGGGATGGCCGTCGATCTCGAGCACCATCTTTTGCGTCAGGTCCCCGGAGGCGACGGCGCCGATGACCCGCGCGACCTCGGTCGTCGGTTGGACGAGGTCCGCGATGAGCGCGTTGATCGACCGCACGTACGTCGCCCACCCGCCGTCTGCGTCGACTCCGAGCGAAAGCCGCTCGTGCATCCGGCCCTGACGGCCGACGACCTGTTCGACTCGCGCCATCTCTCGCGCCAGCGTCGCGTTGCGGTCGACGAGGAGGTTCAGCGCGCCGAAAATGTCGCTCATGATTCCGCTGACGCCGCGCGACGGTAGCCTCACCTCGAAGTTGCCGGCGCTCGCGGCCCGCAACACGTCGCGTAGGGCCTCGAGCTGTTCGCCTGAGGGCGGCGTGGTCTCGCTCGCGGCTTGCTGGCGCGCATTCGGACGGCGCTTGCCGCCATTGGATTCCGGGGAACCGCCGCTCTCGTTCAGCGCCACAGGAAACTCCTTGCCCCCAAACGTCGGGCGACTTTTCTTGGGTGAGGATTGCCGACAAAGGCGAATGCGCGCCTCGAGCAAAGGGCGTGCTTGCTTGCCTAGGCCGCGAGAAGACAAATGAAAGCCGCGGTCCAAACGAACTCGGGCGGCCCTCTGGGCGATGCTCCCGGCAATTTCGCCACGCCTGCACGGCGGGTGTGGCGAAACTGCGTCCGCGCCGTCACGGCTTTCCAATCATTCTTCGTGTCGCGCGTTCGTTTCGTCGAACGCCACCTCGGCGGCTGGACGGAAAGCGCGATAAGGATCCCGGGCCGGCCGGCGGACGACGCCATCGCGCGCGTCGAGGGCCTCGATCACCCAGCCGTTCCCGGCGTAGAGCCCCACGTGGCCCGGCCACCACAACACGTCGCCCGCCCGCACCGACTCGAGCCGCATCTCGGAGAGGTTCGCGGCGATGGCGTCCGCCGTTCGCGGGAGGCGCACGCCGGCCGAAGCCCATGCCCGTTGCACGAGGCCTGAGCAGTCGAAGCACGCGGGACCGGTTCCGCCCCAGCAGTAGCGCTTGCCCACTTGGGCTTGGGCGAACTCGACCACGGCCCACGCCCGGGCAGTCGTCCGCGGCTCGCGCCCCTCCCAGGCGCGCGCAATGAGGGAAGAAGTCGGAAGGCCGCGCTGCGCGGCGCGCGGCAAGGCTGGCGAACACCCAGCGAGAGCCATCGCCGCGACCGCTCCGAAGAACCGCAAGCTCGCATCGTCGCGCGGGCCTTCGTCGCTTGTACAATTTCGGGAGAAGACGGGAAGGCGCGACGGGAAGAGGGCGCGAACGGGCTTTGGCAGGCGCGGCCGTGACGAGGCATCTGGTCTCGAACGAGCACTGATAGTACGTTCAGCCGATGCACAGCCTCCCTGCTCCGATTCAGTCTGTCCTCGACCTCTTCGAGACCGCTCTCGCGGACGTGCGTTTCCCCGATCTGGACGCGCAGACCCTCGCTCGCCTCGCGGCTGACGTGGAGGCCGCCGCGGAGGCGGTTGCCACCGCGCAAGCCAGCCTCGACAGCTCCCGGCGCGCGCTCCAGGAGCGGCAGGACACCCTCCTTCAGCAGGTGCAGCGTGCCGTGGCGTACGCCCGCGTGTACGCCGAGAGCGACGAGGTCCTGAGCGCGCGCCTCGACGCCATCACCCTTGCGAGGCCCGCGCGGCGTGCGCGCGCCAGCGAAGATGCGCTCGTTCTTTCACCGGCTCCGCAGCCGCCGTCGCGGCCGCGCGGTCGCTCCCACAAGCCGCCCGCCGGCGAGCCCCTGCTGGCCGCGAGCACGACCACCGCCGAGTGACGCGCCGAGTGACTTGCGGGTGAGCTAGCGGGGCGCCGGGGCAGCGGCCGTCGGGGCGCCGCTCCGCTGCGACCACTCATCGAGCAGCGCCTCGATCCGCGCGAAGACCGTGCCCATCGTGTCTTCGTCGGGGAGCAGCGTGATGCGAAAGTGGTCGTTCACGTCCAGGTGAAAGCTCCCCCCGGGCACGACGAGCACGTGTTTTTCTTCCAGGAGCGCCATCGCGAAACGGCGATCGTCGAAATCAGGCAAGACGCGCTTGTCGACGCTCGGAAAGGCGTAGAGCGCCCCCCGGGGCGCGACGAGGCGCAGGTATTTCGACCGACCGACGGCGTCGATGACCGCTCGCCGCTGTCGGCCTAGACGTCCGCTCGGCGCCGTCAGCTCGTGAATGCTCTGCGTGCCCCCGAGGGCGGTCTGCACCGCCCACTGGCCGGGAACGTTCGAGCACAGGCGCAGGGACGCAAGCAACTCGAGCGCGAGCAAGTATTCGCTCGCGTGGTCTCTCTTGCCGCTGAAAAAGAGCCAGCCGGTCCGCACGCCGCACGCGCGGTACACCTTGGAGAGACCTCCGAAGGTCCCGCACAGCGTGCCGCCGCACAGCGTCGCGATCGGGACGTGACGGGCCCCGTCGTAGAGAACGCGGTCGTAGATCTCGTCGGAGAAGAGCACCAGCCGGTTCTCCTCCGCGATGCGCGCGATGCGTTCGAGGAGCTCACGAGGATAGACGGCCCCCGTCGGGTTGTTGGGGTTGATGACGACGATCGCCTTGGTGCGCGGCGTCACCGAGCGGGCGATCTCGGTCGGGGTCGGGCAAGAAGTCGTTCTGCGCCGAGCAAGGGTAAAAGATGGGCCTCGCGCCGGTGAGCGCGATGGCCGCAGACCAAAGCGGGTAGTCGGGGGCCGGCACGAGGACCTCGTCGCCGGGATCGAGGAGCGCTTCCATGGCGAGCAAGATGAGCTCGGAGACGCCGTTGCCCATGAAGACGTCGTCGACGCTGACGCCGCGGATGCCTTTGACCTGAGCGTCCATGACGACGGCCTCCCGCGCCGGGAAGATGCCCTTCTGGTGGCAATAGCCCTCGGATTGATCCAGGTTCGCAGAGATGGCGATTCGCATCGTCTCCGGCATGCGAAACCCGAACGCCGCCGGGTTCCCGACGTTGAGCTTCACGATCTCGTAGCCCTGCCGCTGCAGCTCGTCCGCGCGGCGCGCGAGGGGCCCACGGATTTCGTACCGGACTTCGGCAAGGTGGCGTGACGCGTAGAGGGGCAGCATGATCGGCCCCTATATATCAGCTCGTCTCGTGCGCTCGCCCGCTCGCGATCGACCGGGGCGCCGCTTTCGCTGGCGACGACGGACGAGTACACGGGAGAGGTGTCGGCCGTCGCCGTCGAAGAAGATCTCCCCATCGCGGCGTTGCGCTCGGCCTTCGTCGACGCGATCCGCGCCGGACCGGTGGTCGTGTCGTCGCCGACCGGTTCCGGTAAGTCGACGCAGATTCCACGCTGGTGCGCCCGCCTCGAAGCGCCGAGCGCCCCCGATGGGCGTGTGCTCGTCATCGAGCCGAGGCGCGTCGCGTGCCGAAGCCTCGCCGCGAGGCTGTCCGACCTCGAGGGCGCCGCCGTCGGCCAGCGGGTCGGATACGTGGTGCGCGACGAGTCGGTGATGGACGCTGGGACCCGGATCGTCTTCGCCACGCCAGGGGTCGTCTTGCGTCAGCCGGCGCTCTTGGCCTCGGCCGGCATCGTCGTGCTCGACGAGTTTCACGAGCGGAGCCTCGACGTCGATCTTCTCTTGGCGCTGCTCTTGCGCCGTGGACACCGCGGTCTCGTCGTCATGTCGGCGACCCTCGAAGGCGAGCGCGTCGCCCGCCACATCGGGGGCGCGCATCTGGTCGCGGACGGGCGCACGTTTCCGGTCGACATTCGCTTCACCGGCAAGGGCGGTGCGCTCCCAGAGCCGGTCGACCTCGCTGCCCGTGTCGGCCGGGCGCTGCAGGAGGCGACCGCCGGCTCCGGCGACGCGGGAGACGTTCTCGTCTTTCTGCCGGGAAAGGCGGAGATTACTGCGTGCGCCAACGCCCTACTGCGCTCGCCCTTCGCCGTCGTCTTGCTGCACGGCGGCCTCTCGCTCGACCAGCAGCGACGCGCGTTCGAGCCCCTCGGCCGCCGCAAGGTGATTCTCGCGACGAACGTCGCCGAGACGTCGATCACGATCCCCGGCGTAGGCATCGTCATCGACGCGGGCCTCGTGAGGCAGACACGCTACCGGGACGGCCGCTCGTCGCTCGCGCTCGTCCCCATCGCAGAGGACGCCGCCGCCCAGCGCGCCGGCCGGGCGGGGCGCACCTCGTCCGGCGTTGGTTACCGCCTGTGGGGGCCTTCGGCGCGCCTCGCCGCGACGACGTTGCCCGAGGTGCATCGCGAGTCGCTGGTCCCCTTGGTCCTGTCGGCCGCGGCGTGGGGCGAGCGCGTCCCTGACCTTCCACTCCTCGACGCGCCGAAGGCGTACGCCCTCGAGGCCGCGCGGGTGGACCTCGAGGCGTGGGGAGCTCTCGCGGAGGACGGAGCGCTCACCGAAGGAGGTCGCGCGATCTTCTCGTTGCCGATCGAGCCGGCGCTGGCGCGATTCCTCGTGGAGGCACGAGGCACGGGCTGCCTGGGCGACGCGATCGATCTCGTCGCCGCTCTCTCGGTCGGCCGCCCGCTCTTTCTGGCCGGCCCGCCGCCACCCGATCCGCACGACGATCTCCGCCTCGCGGGCTGCGACGCGACGGCGCTCGTGCAGGCGGTCCGCGCTGGGGTCGGCCGCGAAAGCGATTGCCGCCTCTCGACCTTCGTCCTCGACGAGGCGCGCCGCGTCCGGTCTCGGCTTCGGCGCATTCACGGGCTACCGGAGGCTCGAGCGGGTGACTCTTCGATTGACGGGGAAGCGCTCGCGCGAACGGCCATCCTCGCCGACCCGCGGGTGGTCCACGTCGCGCGAGCGCGGGGCGGCGGAGCGCGCGCCTTCAGCAACGGCGGCACGGAGCTCGAGCTCGCGCGGGAAAGCGCCGTGCACCTCGCCGCCGAGCGTTTGCCCGCCCACTCGCGCGGCGTCGAGGCCCTGGTCGTCTTCGAGACCCGCGCGTTCGGGGCGGGAAGGGCGGCGCGCCTGGTCATCACGTGCGCGACGCCGATCCCATTGGCCTGGATCGCGAGGCTAGGGCTCGGGCGAGACCGTGTGGGCGCGGTGCGCCTCGAGCGGGGGCGCGCCGTCGCGGAGGTCGAGCGGGTCTACGCCAAGCGCGTCGTCGCCACGCGCGAGGAGGTCCCCTCTGGCGAGCTGGCCCGAGCGGCCATCGCCGAGCTGTTCACGCGCGGAAGTCTCTTCCGGACCGCGCTCGAGACGACGCGCGAGCGTCTCGCCATCCACCGTCTCGCCGCGAAGCTGGCCGCGCGCGGCCATCCCGCCGGGTGGGCTTCGGGTCGCCCTATCCCCAGCCTCGAGGAGTGGGTCGCCGCGCGTCTGGCGGAGCTGGGAGTGGAGACCGGCGACGACGTCGCGCTCCTTTCGGCCGAGGACTTGGTGTTCCCCGATGTCCCGTTCGAAGCTCGCGACGTCCTCCAGCGCGAGTTCCCGCTCCGGGTCGTCGTGGGAGACGCGACCTACGACGCGGAGTACGACCTCGAGCGCAGCCAGGTGCTGCTGCGCGCGGTGGGCGGCGCCCGGCGCGAGCTTCCGCCGCTCGCCTACCTGCCTCGCTTTGCCGGGCTTCGCGTTTGCGTCGACGGGCCCAGGGGAGTCGCGACTCTGCGCGACCGCCGGTGAGCCGACGAACGGCGGCTCATCGCTCGCGCGAGCGCTGCTTGAGCGGACGGTCGCCGTCCGGTCGCGCTCGAGCGCGCGACGCGCTGCCGGCGTGCGACGTCTTGCCCGGGGTGGGCAAGCTCTTTGCGCGAGCCTCGCTCGCGAGCCGCCGTCGAGGCGCCGGCTTGGCGTCGGGCGACGGCGGCTTTCCATGGCCGCTCGCTCGGTCCGGGTACGCCGCTGGTCTCTTGTCGTGGTCCCCGCGCTCCGGGCGGTCGGGCCGGAAGACGATGTGGGGCTCGCGCGTGTCGGGGGAGCCCACGGCCTTCGCAAACGCGTCGGCCACGTGGCTGGCGACGTCCATCACCGAGTGCGAGCGCGCCACGCGGATGCTGCCGACGTCGGTTCCACGAATGTTGCCGCGTCGGCACGCCATCGCGAGCAGGCGCCGGGCGTCCGCGCCTTGCTCTTCACCCCACGTGACGTGAAACGGAACCCAGGACGTGCCGCGGTCCTTCGGGGCCGCTCGGGGGGCGTCCCGCGGGGCGCGGCCGGCGGGGTCGCGCGGACGACTCGCGGCGTGGCTTGCGGGGGGGCGCGCGGCGTGGGCCGCCCCGTTTCGGGGCGCGTGGCGTCCGACCTCGCGCGGCGCCTCGCGCTCCGTCGCGTGCGCCGCCTCGCGCGGCACGTGACGAGGCGCATCGTCGGCGCGCGCTCGCCCCGCTGGCGCGTCCGGGCGTCGGGCACGCGACGTCCAGTCCCGGACGCCGGCGGCGCCTCGACCGAACGCCGGTTTTCCGCGGCTCGAAGGCAACTCGACCACGCGGACGTCGCGCGGCTCCGTCGGCCCGGCGTAGCGCGTCTTGACGAGCAGGCGCGCGAGCGCACGCGTCACGTCGCCTGCGGCGGCGATGCGCTTGGCGAGCGACCAGATCCGGTCGTCGAAGCCGCCGGTCTCCGCGTCTTCGGCCGTCAAATGCGCGACCATCCGCTCGTCGGCACCCGCGCGAATCGTCGCGGCCGTCGGGATCGGCTCGAAGCGATGCGCTACGCCGGCGCGCTGCAGGAGGTACGTCGTCCTCGCCAGCTCGGGAATCACGGCCAGGATCGAGCTCGTTCCCTTGCGGCCCGCTCGGCCGGTGCGGCCGCTGCGGTGGGTGTAGCTGTCGGCGTCGGTCGGCGGCTCCGCGTGGATGACCCGCGCGATGTCCTGGACGTCGATGCCGCGCGCCGCGACGTCGGTCGCGACGAGAACGCGCAGGTCGCCCCGCTTGAAGGCCGCGAGGGCTCGATTGCGAGCCGTCTGGTCCATTTCGCCGGAGAGCGACGTCGCCGCAAAACCGCAGTCCTTGAGCTCCCGGGCGATCGACGCCACCTCGGCTCGCGTCCGCGCGAAAACGAGCGTCTGTTCGTCCTGGTTGGCCAGCAAGAGGTTGACGATTGCGTCGACGCGTCCCCGAGGCTCGATGAGGTGCACGACGTGGTCGATGTCGACGTTCGCAGCGCCGAGGCGCGTCCCTTCGACGTGAACGGGGTCGTCCTGCGTCGCGTCGGCGAGGGCGCGCACCTCGCGCGGGAACGTGGCCGACACGAGGTGCGTCCGGTGCCCTTGTGGCGCGAACGCGAGGATGGCCTCGAGGTCTTCGCGGAAGCCGAGGTCCAGCAAGCGATCGGCCTCGTCGAGGACCACCGCCCCGACCGTGGCCGTGTCGACGGCGCCGCTCCGCAGATGCTCGAGCAGGCGCCCGGGCGTGCCGACGACGACGGCAGGCCGCCCCGACAGCGCGCGCCGCTCGTCGCGGTAGCTCGCGCCTCCGGTCACCGAAATCACCCCCGCGTCGAGCGGCGCGAAGAGCCAGCGCAGCTCCTCCTCCACCTGCTTGGCGAGCTCGCGGGTCGGCGTCACGACGAGCGCCCTCGGCCGAGCGAGGGCCGCGCCCTTGCTGCGCTCTTTGCCGTCCGCGTCGGCCGGGAGAGCCTTGTCGGCGACCAACGCGCGCAGCGCAAACCCGACCGCGACCGTCTTGCCCGAGCCCGTTTGCGACGTGATTCGGAGATCGCGCCCAGAGAGTGCGGGGTCGAGGACGGCGGTCTGGATGGACGTGAGCGCGGTGTAGCCCTTCTGTTCCAGGGCGCTCGAGAGCTCCGGGCCGAGGGTCGAAGAGAGGGTGGGAGACTGCATTGGTGCCGCGGGCCTTAGCACGGCGTGAGGCCAAGTGCTCCGACCACCGACTCGCGCGCTCGCCCATGCTCGCCCGTGCGTGCCACAATCGGTCGCGAGCCCGACCGAAGCCGGCGCGCCCCCCCCTCGACTCGAACATGCCCCTTCGTGATCTCCTCGGCCGCCATCTCAGCCTGACCGTTCGCCATCTCGATCCATCTGGAGCGCTGCTGAGCGGCAGCCCCGAGGAGGACGAGACGGTCCTCTTGCCCCGGAGCGAAGTTCCGCCTGGCACCGCCGCGGGGGACGAGCTCTCGGTCTTCGTTTACTTGGACTCGGAGGATCGCCCTCTCGCCACCCGGAGGAGACCGCGGCTGGCGCTCGGCCGCGTCGCCTTTCTTCGTGTGACCGATTGCACGAAGTTCGGGGCGTTCGTCGATTGGGGGTTGGCAAAGGAGCTCCTCGTGCCCTTCGCGGAGCAAACCACCGAGCTCTGCGTCGGCGACCGCCACCCGATTGGCCTTTATGTCGACGTCAGGGACCGGCTCGCGGGCACGATGCGTGTCAGCGAAATGCTCTCGCAGGAAAGAGCGGAGCTCGAGCTGGATCGATGGGTGGACGGGGAGGCCTGGCGCTTCGACTCGGAGATAGGCCTCTTCGTCATCGTCGAACAGGCGCACGTGGGCCTCGTCCCCGCGGACGAGCCGCACCGCTTGTCGCGCGGCGACTCGGCGCGCTTTCGGGTCACGAGCGTGCTGCCCGACGGCAAGATCGAGCTCTCGCTTCGCGGTCATGCCCACGAAGAGCTCGCGAACGACGCGCAGAAGATCCTCGATCGGCTCGGTCGGAGTGACGCGCCACGGGTCGGCGATCGCTCGAGCCCCGACGAGATTCGCGCCATCTTTTCGCTGAGCAAGAAGGCCTTCAAACGCGCGGTGGGTCGCTTGCTCAAAGAGCGCGCGGTCGTCATCGACGAGGAAGGCTTCCTCGCGAAAGCCCCGCGCGCCGGAATGAGCTCGTAGCGGCTCGATGCCCGTCTCGAGCCGCTACCGCGCAGCGCCACGAATCACGGAGCTCGGCGAGGGCTTTTACGACGAGGTCGCTCCCGCGCGCTTTCCGAAGCACGTGCTCCGCTTTCGAAATGACCGGGCCGCCGAGGCCGTCGGCCTTCACGCGCTCGACGAAGGCGAGTGGGAGACGCACTTCGCGCGGTTCGCTCCGCTCCCTGTCAACCTCGCGCGGCCGCTCGCGCTCCGCTACCACGGCCACCAGTTCGACGTTTACAACCCTCACCTCGGCGATGGCCGAGGCTTTCTCTTCGCGCAGCTCCTCGACGCCGACGGCCGTTTGCTCGATCTCGGAACGAAGGGGAGCGGGACGACGCCTTACTCGCGCGGCGGCGACGGGCGCCTCACCCTCAAGGGCGGCGTGCGCGAGGTCCTCGCGACCGAGATGCTCGAGGCGCTCGGCGTCGAGACGTCCAAATCGCTCAGCCTCTTCGAGACGGGAGAGGCGCTCCTGCGCTCCGACGAGCCGTCGCCGACCCGGTCGTCGGTGCTGGTGCGCCTCAGCCACTCGCACGTCCGCTTCGGGACGTTTCAGCGCCTCGCCTACGAGCGCGACCCCGAGCGGACGGCCAAGCTGCTCTCTTACGTCGTCCAGAATCACTTTGCCCACGTTCGCGGCGAGGCGAGCGCTTCGGAGGGCCCCGACGGCGTCGCCCGCTTTCTGTCGGAGGTCACGCGCTCGAGCGCCCGCTTCGCGGCCGGCCTCATGGTGGCCGGGTTCGTCCACGGGGTGCTCAATTCGGACAACATGTCCATCACCGGGGAGAGCTTCGACTACGGCCCGTACCGCTTTCTCCCGACCTACGACGTCGATTTCGTCGCCGCCTACTTCGACCATCAGGGCCTCTACGCGTACGGGCGCCAGCCCCGCGCCGTCTTTCGGAACGTCGTCCGCCTCGCCGAAGCGCTCCGCGCCCTGGCCCCTCGCGAGTCGCTCGCGGGGGCGATGGCCGACTTCGAGGCGATCGCGCGGCAGGACACCGTCCGGCGCGTGCTCGCGCGTCTGGGCCTCGTCTCCCGCGGCGACGCCGATCCGGTCTTGGTGAGCGCCGTCCACGCGTTTCTTGCCGAGAGCCGCGTGGGCTACGACCGCTTCTTCTTCGATTGGCGAGGCGGCCTGCAGCGCGAGGGCCGCGCGCGGTCGGGTGCGTCGAAGGCGCAATGCAGCGGGCCGGCATGGGACGCGCTCCGGGCGGCGCTCGCCCCCTACGAGCCGGTGCCCGGCGCCCTCGGTCCTTATTTCGACCGCGAGCAGCCGTGCACCCTGCTCATCGACGAGATCGAGGCCATTTGGCAGGCAATCGCCGGGAGGGACGACTGGGCCCCCTTCCACGCAAAGATCCGAGACATCCGCGAGATGGGCGCGGCGCTCGCGGGTGCTGGCGCGGCGACGCGCTTCGACGACTCGCTGGCCTGCGGCGCGCGCCTCTTCGACGCGGGGTCCTTCTTCGAGGCGCACGAAGCCTGGGAGGCGATTTGGCGCATCGAGGCGGATGCCGGCCGCCGCGTCTTCGTGCAGGGGCTGATTCAGGCGGCCGCCGCGTTCCACAAGACCCACGCCGGTGGGCGCGGGGCCATCGACGGCGGCGGGACGGAGGCCGCGTTGCGCCTCCTCGCAAAGGCCCTCGCCAAGCTGGAGGGCACTCCGGCGGCTGTGGCGGCCCTCGTTCCGATGGATCTCGTGGCCTTTTGCGAAGGCCTTCGCCTGTGCGCGCGCGCCCTCCGCGACGGGAGCTTCCGTCGGTCGGCGGTTCCGGTGCTCGGCCGGTCGCCGTCCCGGCAGTGACACCGGCCTCGCCCTTGTGCCTCGCCCTTGTGCCCTCCACCGCTCCAGCTAGGCTCGCGCCTCGTGATCGCGCTCGAAGGCGCCGCCAAGCGCTTCGCGGGTCGACCGGTCCTCGAGCCCACGACGCTGTCGGTCGGGCCGTCCGAGTCGCTCGCCCTGCTCGGACCGAGCGGCTGCGGCAAATCGACGCTGCTCCGCCTCGTGCTGGGGCTGCTCTCGCCCGACGAAGGACAGGTCATCGTGGGCGGCGTCCGCGTCACGCCGGCCACGGCCCTCGCCGTGCGGCGGCGGGCCGGATACGTGATCCAAGACGGGGGTCTCTTTCCGCACCTGACCGCGCGGGACAACGTGGCGCTCCTGGCACGGCACCTCGGCTGGGCGCGCGACCGCATCGACGCGCGCGTCGCCGCGCTGGCGGCGTTGATGCGCCTCGATCCC
Source organism: uncultured delta proteobacterium (assembly GCA_963787925.1). Lineage (GTDB taxonomy): Bacteria > Myxococcota_A > Polyangia > Polyangiales > Polyangiaceae > Palsa-1150. The sequence continues at coordinate 3,571,183 of CAWBEN010000003.1, read as the reverse complement.
GACCTCCTCGCGCGGTACCCCGGCGAAATCAGCGGAGGCCAGCGCCAGCGGGTCGGCATCATGCGCGCGCTGATGCTCGATCCGCCCGTCTTGCTCCTGGACGAGCCCATGGGGGCGCTCGACCCGATGGTCAGGGCGCGGCTTCAAGAGGACTTGAAGCGGATCTTTTCGGAGCTCGGAAAGACGGTCCTCCTCGTGACACACGACCTCGACGAGGCGGCGTATCTCGGCCACGGGATTGCGCTCATGCGCGCCGGCCGTGTGCTGCAGCGCGGGACCATGCGTGAGCTCGTCGATGCGCCCGTCGACCCTTTCGTCCGCGAGTTCGTCGAGGCGCAGCGGGCCCCATGCGGCTAGAGCGCGGGGCCGTCGTCTTGCCGCAGAGAGGGCCAACGAGCCGCGCCGGCCGTCGCGCTTCAGGTGCCCTCGCCGTCGCGGTCGCGCTTTCTTTGTGCGTGGTCGGGCGCGCGAGCGCCGAGGAACCGCCGCGCGTCGTCGTCGGGTCCAAGCGCTTCACCGAGTCGTACATCTTGGCGGAGATCGCGGCGGCCACGCTCCGGCGGAGCGGCGGCGCTGTCGTCTCGCACACCCAGGGCCTCGGCGGCACCGCCGTCGTCTACCGCGCGCTCGAAGAGGGCTCCGTCGACGTCTACCCGGAGTACACGGGCACGCTGGCCGAGGCGATCCTTCACGTCCCCGGCCGCAGCGACCCGGCGACGCTCCGGAGCGCGCTGGCCGCGAGGGGAATCGGGATGACCGCTGCGCTCGGGTTCGACGACAACTACGCCGTGGCCGTCTCCGCGAAGCTCGCGGCGACGCGCGCTCTCACGACCCTCTCGGACTTGGCGCGCGCCCGCGACCTCCGGCTCGGTTTCAGCCCCGAGTTTCTGGGGCGGAGCGACGGCTTCCCCGGGCTAGCCGCCGACTACGGGCTCGTAGGCTTCCACGTCGAGGCGCTCGATCACGGTCTTGCCTACGAAGCGCTCGCGCGCGGGTCCATCGACGCGACCGACGTGTACTCCACCGACGGCAAGATCGAGCGCTACGGCCTCAAGGTGCTGACCGACGATCGTCGATTCTTTCCGACCTACCAGGCGGTCTTTCTGTACCGGCAGGACGCGGCGCGCCGCGCGCCCCGCGCCTTTCAGGCCCTCCTCGGGCTCGAGGGCGCCATCGACACCGGCACCATGCAGACGCTCAATGCGCGCGCCGAGCTCGACGGCCGTACGTACGAGTCCATCGGCGAGGACTTCGTACAGGCTCGCTCGGGGGGGGTGTTGGCGCCGCCCGTCCGGAGACAGTCGCTGTGGCGCGGCATCTTCTCCACCGTGCAAAGCGAGGGCCCGCGCCACGTGGGCCTGGTCGCGTTCTCGCTGCTGTTCGCGACCCTCGCGGGCCTGCCGCTCGGCGTCCTCGCGCGCCGGTACAGAGGGCTGGGCAGCGTGGTGCTTGGCGCCACGAGCGTCGTGCAGACCATCCCGTCGCTCGCGCTTCTGTGTTTTTTCATCCCGCTGCTCGGCACCGGCCGCCCGCCGGCGCTGGCGGCGCTCTTTCTGTATGGGCTCCTTCCGATCGCTCGCAACACGCTCGCCGGGCTCGACGGAATCGCGCCCGCGCTGCGCGAGTCCGCCGCGGCGCTCGGCCTCGGCGCTTGGGCAACGCTCGTGCGCGTCGAGCTGCCGCTGGCGTCGCGGACGGTCCTGGCGGGGATCCGGACGAGCGCCGTCATCGCCGTAGGCACCGCGACGCTCGCGGCCTTCATCGGGGCGGGCGGCTTTGGCGCGCCCATCAGCTCGGGGCTGAACTTGAACGACAACGGGCTCATTCTGCAGGGGGCGATTCCGGCGGCGCTCCTCGCGCTCGCCGTCGAAGGACTCTTCGTGTTGCTCGACCGCACGCTCATTCCGAAGGGCCTGCGCTTGCCGTCCGTCGCACCGAGCCGGCGCTGAGCGCGGGGCGCGGAGGGGGGCGAGGGGCGCAGGGGGGCGAGCGGCGCAAAGCGCCACATGGGGCGACGCTCGCTTTGCGTCCCGGCTAGAGTGTGCCGCCCATGCGACGCGCCCTCGTGACGATCGGCCTAGGCTCTCTGGTTTTTGGCTCGGCTTGCGGCAAGAGCGAGGCTCCTGCTGCGGACAAAGCCCTCAGCGCGCCCTCGGTCTCGGCGCCCGCCGCGGCTCCCGTGGCGGCCACCGCCTCGGCGGCGCCGAGCGCCAGCGCCGCGGCGCCCCCTCCGCCGAAATGCCCGGAGGGCCTCACTGGCAACGCGGTGCCGGCGTATTGCATCAAGCTGCCCCCTGGCTACACGGTCAAGGAGGCTCGGGTCGGACCCAGCCGCGGGACCATCGACTACGCGACGGGGACGAGCACCGACATTCTCACGGTCACGTACGACGCGACGAGCGTCCCCTCGCTTTCGAAGGACGTCGAAAGCGAAATGAAGTTCGGTCACGACAAGCTCGAGAAGAAGGGCAACCTGCCCGGCGGCAACAAATGGTTTCAGGGGTCGCACGACGAGTACGCGCGCATCGTGACGCTCATCAAGGGCCCGCCGCCGCTGACCCTGAAGTGCTCGTTCGCCTACCAGCCGAAGAAAGCGCCCGCCAAGCTGGCCATCGACGCGTGCAAGAGCATCGTCGTTCCGTAGCCGCTCGGCGCTCTCGCGGGCTTACTTGGCTTGGCCCAACGTGGCGAGACGCAGCTAAGGGTGAACGAGGACGACGCTCCCGCGGCTCGCCGACCGCGCGCCGTGCCAGCCGCGCGGCACTTGCGGCTCCGTCCACGAGAAGAGCCACCTCGCGTCTTCCGGCGACAGATTGATGCAGCCGTGGCTGCGAGGAACACCGAAGTCGTCGTGCCAGTACGCGGCGTGGAGCGCGTAGCCGTCCTGGAAGTACTGGACGAAGGGAATGTCCTTCAGCTCGAACTCCTCGCCGACGACGGCCGAGCTCATCGTCGTGGTCACGTGCTTGGCGAAGATGCGAAACTCCCCGACGACCGTCGACTTCGTGGTCTCCGGGTTGTCGAGGCCCGCTTCGCCGGTGGACACCAGCGTCGCGTACACGGGCTTGGTGCCCTCGTAGCCGACGAGGGTCTGGTTCGCGATGCTCACGTCGATCCAGCGCTCTCCGTCCTGGGCCCATTTGGTCAGACGCTTGAACCGATCGATGCGCGCCGCATAGGCCTGCGCCAGCCATTTGCCCTCGCGCGTCTCGAAGTACCGGCGATCGCCGATCAGCATTTCCTTGCCCGTGAGCGGAAAGGCCGCGCGCCGAGGCGCCGCCTCTTTTCGCACCATCGACTCGCCCCGGAGCTCGTACTGCCAGGCGCCTTCGCGCCGGACGAGGGCAAAGGGCACGTCGATTTCCCTGGGGAATGTGCAGGCCGTGGTAGGGCGAGCCTTCGATGGGCCGAAGGCGGTCGACGGGGACGACGAGCAAGTCGGTCGTGATCGCGTATCGACGCCCCTCGTTGACGGCCGTGTCGACGAAGGCAAACCCCTGGTGCTCGAGCGTCTTGCCGATGACCAGGCGGCGCCCGACGATTCGCCCGGAGAGGTTGCCGGGGGGTGGCTCGTCTTGCAGCCAGGGCGGTACGTCGGCGGTCGTTCGATTTTCCCAGAGCTCGCGGCTGTCGGGGGCGGGCTCGGGCTTTCCGCGGAGCCAGTAATCGGCGCGGAAGCTGGCGCCGGCGTCTCCCTTGGCGCGAAACCAGTAGTCCATGTGCTTCGCGAGGGCGTACTCCGCGTGGACGCACTCGGTGCGGCCGGGCAGCCGCGAGTAGATGGGCGAGCGCTGGCGTACGAGCCCGTAGAGATAAGGGAGCGGGCGATCGAGGTCCGGCCGGCGCGTCAGGGCTCGAGCGATGGGGTGCCCGAGGTCCGTCGTGGCGACGTTCGTCTCGACGCACACGAAGCCGGACGGCGAGACGGCGTACCAACCGCCGCGGCAGCCCTCTTTCGAGACCGGCTCGGCGCTCGCCCGGACGACCGCCCCCGCTCGCAAGTAGCCGAGCATGGCCCCCTGCAAGCTCGGCTGGTCGCGGATGTTGACCTCCCACGCCACCGCCGCGATTCGCGACGGGAAGCGCGGGTCGTCGTCGTTCGCGTCGGCGCGGGCCGTCGCGTCGGGCGCGTCGAGCGTCGCGGCGAGGCCGGCGGGCGTGGCCGGTCCGCCCTCCGCGCCGTCTGGCGTGGAGAGACGGGGCCTCGAGCACGCGGCGAGCGCGTGGAGACCGACGAGCAAGGCAATGACGGCGGGGCGCGGCCCCATGGCGGACGCGTTACCACGAGCCGGACGCGCAAGGCGAGCCCGATGCATGCCGCCGCCCGGCTACGGCAGGAAGACTTGCGCGACGCCGCGTTGGCCGTCGATCCGCCACGTCGGATGACCCGCATCGAGCCGCTCGGCCAGCCCCCGCTGCAGGCCGAGCACGGGGTCGCTCTTCATCGTCCGCAAGCACGCGAGGGGGGCCGGGGCGCCCGAGCAAGCCTCGGCAAAAGGCGTCGCCGGATCCCAGAGCGCATCGCCGACGAGCCGACGGTAGTTCGCGTCTCCCTTGAGGACGACGATCGTCGCCGATGCGAGCGCCTCGCGAAGGTAGGCGGGCGCATCGCCGAGAAAGAGTGGACCGGTCCAGAACGGATTCCGGCAGCAGGACGAGCCGCCCCTCGGCCAGGCAGGCCTCGAGGCGACGCGCGAGCGAACGCGCGGCCCCGTCTCGCTCGCGCATCTTCTCGAGCAGCCGCAAGACGTCGCGGGGCATCGCGTCGCTGACGAACGTCGGTTGAATCTTGAGGTGGAGGCTCGCCGTCGTGGCGCCGTCCTCGAGCAACGCGCCGAGCAGCGCGAGATCCATGGCGAGCTCCGTGCCCGTGTTGTCGGCGACGACGTGCACGTGGCCCCCAGGTCGCACGAGGAAGGGAACCGCCGCCGCGCGCTCGTCCACGAGGAGGTCGTCGTCGTGGCGCTCGGTCCGCGCGGCGGCGATCGTGTAGCTGAGATCGACGCGATTTCCCCAGAGGCAGGCGTCGAGCAGCGCGAAGACACGCTCGTCGCGCGCGGTCCCGACGCCCAGCGCGGCCTCGAGCCGCGCCCACAGGCCGTCGCTCGCGATCTCTTCTTCTTTCACGGGCCCGAAAGGGTCGCGCCCGACCTCCCAGAACCGGCACGCGGCGTTCAGCTCGCGGTAAAAGGCGAGCTCCGCGTAGAACCATTCTGCGTCGAGCCAGGTTTCGCCTTGGTGGCCTGCGTGCGCGGCGCGCCAGGCGCTCACGTCCGGGGCAGGCGCGCGAGGGGCCGGCACGAGCGCGTCTCGCTCGATGTCGACGGCGAGGCGCTCGATGGCGCGCTTCGTCTCCGGCGGGTAGTCCGGGTTGCGCGCCGCGACTTCGCGGGCGATGCGAGGCACCCGCTCCTGCATGCTGTAACGCGCGAACGCGTTCGAGCCGTCCGTGCGCAAGGGGATCGGGCGGGGCATCGCGCGGGAGACGGCTCTCGTCCAGGGTCGCCGTAGGCGATGAGCTAGGACGCGCGCTCGAGGCGCTCGACCACGGCCGTGCCGCAATCGGTGGTGCTCGCGCTGCCCCCGACGTCGACGGTGACGACGCCGTCGTCGACCGCCTCGGAGACGGCGCGCTCCACCGTCGCCGCGGCTTGCTCGGCCGCGAGCGAATGCCGCAGCAGCATCGCGACGCTCAAGATGGTCCCGTACGGGTTCGCGATGCCTCGCCCGGCGATGTCCGGAGCAGAGCCGTGGATCGGCTCGTAGAGGCCGCGCCGTCCGTCGCCGAGAGAGGCCGACGGCAGCATCCCGATCGACCCCGCGAGAACCGAGGCCTCGTCGCTCAGAACGTCGCCGAAGAGGTTCTCGGTGACGATGACGTCGTAGTCGCTCGGCCGACGAATGAGGTGCATCGCCGCGGCGTCGACGAGCTCGTGGACGAGCGTCACATCCGGAAAATCGCTGCCCACGGCCGAAGCCACTTCGCGCCACAGCCTCGAGGTCTCGAGCACGTTCGCCTTGTCGATGGACGTCACGCGCTTGCGCCGACCCCGTGCCATCGCGAACGCGATCCGGACGACCCGCTCGACCTCGCCGACCGAGTACGCGCAGGTATCGACCGCGCCGTCGGCGTCCCTTCGCTTCGCGCCGAAGTAAATCCCTCCCGTCAGCTCGCGGACGACGACGAGGTCCACACCGACGAGCAGCTCCGGCTTGAGCGGCGCGCTCGCGATCAGGCGAGGGTGCGGCTTGACCGGCCGCACGTTCGCGTACGTGCCCAGCGCGCGGCGCAGGTCGAGGAGACCGCGCTCCGGCCGCTTCGAGGGGTCGAGCTTGTCCCAAGCCGGCCCGCCCACGGCACCGAGCAGCACGGCGTCGGCGCGCAGGCAGAGCTCGAGCGTCGCCGGAGGCAAGGGGGAGCCCGTCGCGTCCGTCGCGCACCCGCCCATGAGCGCGGGGGCGAGCTCTATCGAGAGGCCGTTTTTGCGCGCGACCGCGCCGAGCACGCGCGTCGCTTGCGCGGTCACCTCGGGTCCAATGCCGTCTCCGGCGAGTACGGCGACGAGGCTCACGACGCCACCTCCGCGCCGCGCTCGTAGGCCGCGATTCGGTCCGCCTTCGACAGCAACAGCCCGAGCTCGTCGATCCCCTCGAGGAGGCAATGGCGCGCGAACGGATCGAGCGAGAAGCGCGCGGGCGGGCCGCCGTCGCCGAGGCTCACCGTCAGAGCGTCCACGTCGACCACGACCTCGGCGCCCGGGTTGGCGACGAGCCGCGCGTGGAACTCCGGGTCGACGACGATGGGGACGAGGCCGTTCTTTATCGCGTTGGCACGGAAGATATCGGCGATGCCGAGCGCGATGATGGCTCGAAAGCCGGCGTCACCGAGCGCCCACGGCGCGTGCTCGCGCGAAGACCCGCAACCGAAATTGCGGCCCGAGACGAGCACGCTCGCGCCGCGCGCATCCGGGCGATCGAGCGGAAAGTCGGGGCCGCGGCGGTCGGCAAACAGGTGCTTGCCGAGGCCGGCGCGCGACGTCGTCTTCAGGAAGCGGGCGGGAATGATCTGGTCGGTATCCGCATCGTCGATGGGCAGCACGACGAAGCGGGAGCGGATCGTCCGAATGGGTTCCATGTCGTTGTCCTCGTCAATCGATGAGCTCACGGACGTCCGTGATGCGTCCGGTGATCGCGGCAGCGGCCGCCGTGAGCGGGCTGGCCAAGAAGGTGCGCCCGCCCTGTCCTTGGCGCCCCTCGAAGTTGCGGTTGCTCGTGCTCACCGCGTACTGGCCGGCCTCGAGGCGATCGCCGTTCATGGCGATGCACATCGAGCAGCCCGGCTCGCGCCACTCGGCGCCGGCCTCGCGAAAGACGCGGTCGAGACCCTCGGCCTCGGCGCGGCGCTTCACCTGCTCGGAGCCGGCGACGACCAGCATTCGGACGCCCGGCGCGACGTGTCGGCCGCGGACCACGCCCGCGGCTTGGCGGAGGTCGCTCAGGCGGCCGTTCGTGCAGCTGCCCACGAAGACGACGTCGATGCGGTGACCGAGGAGGGGCTTGCCCGACTCGAGCCCCATGTACGCGAGCGACCGCTGGCGCGTGACGTCGCCGTCGGCCGCAGGTATGGGCGCGCCGACGGCGATCGCCGTCGAGGGATCGGTGCCGTACGTGATCATCGGCGTGAGGGCCCCTGCGTCCAGCGTCACCTCGCGATCGAACTTTGCTCCGTCGTCGGAGCGGAACGTGCGCCACCTCGCGAGCGCGCGATCCCAGGCGGGCCCCTTGGGCGGCGAGTCGGGGCAGCCGGCCAGCCACTCGAAGGTGGTCTCGTCGCCGGCGATCATCCCGGCGCGCGCGCCCGCCTCGATCGACATGTTGCACATCGTCATGCGCTCTTCCATGCCCATCGCGCGGACCGTCGCTCCGGCGTACTCGATGACGTGGCCCGCCCCGCCCGCCGTGCCGATCTTCGCGATCAGGGCGAGAATGACGTCTTTTGCCGTGACGCCTCGCTGAAGGCGGCCCTCTATCGTCGCGCGCATCGTGCGGGGACGCCGCTGCAGGAGGCACTGGGTCGCGAGCACGTGACCGACCTCGCTCGTTCCGATGCCGAAGGCGAGGGCGCCGAACGCGCCGTGCGTGCTCGTATGGCTGTCGCCGCAGGTCACGGTCATTCCGGGCTGCGTGCGCCCGAGCTCGGGGGCGATGACGTGGACGATCCCCTGTTGATAATCGCCGAGCGCGTGGAGCCGAATGCCGTACTCGCTGCAGTTGCGGGCGAGGCGGTCGATCTGCTGGCGCGCTTCGGGATCGACGACGAGGCGCGGCGCCTGACCGACCCGCGGCGTCGTCGGCGTCGAATGATCGATCGTGGCGAGCGTTCGATTGGGACGGCGGACCCGAAGACCGCGCTCGCGGAGCACGTCGAACGCCTGCGGCGACGTGACCTCGTGGACGAGGTGCAAATCGACGTACAGGACGGCGGGCGTCGATTCCGTCTCCGGGGCGACGACGTGCGCCTCCCATACCTTCTCGAAGAGCGTGCGCGGGGTCATGAAGCTACCTCCTTTGCGGTGCCGCTGGTGGTGCCGGTGCCGTGCGAGGATTGCTCCCGTAGCACGCAGAGCTCGAAGCTATCGAGCAGAGCCTGGCAGCTCGCCTCGATGATGTTGACCGAGCACCCCACGGTTATCCAGCGGGCGTCGCCGTGTGCGGCCTCGAGGAGCACCCGGGTCGTCGCGGCCGTGCCGCTCTGGGGATCGAGGATACGCACTTTGTAATCGATGAGTCGCAGGCGCTCGAGCTCGGCGAACCGTGGAACGAGCGCGCGCCGCACGGCGCTGTCGAGCGCGTCGACCGGGCCCTTTCCCTCGGCCTCGGTCGTGACGACGTCGGTCTGGACGCGAAGGTTGACCGTCGCCTTGGCCAGCATCCCGTGGTGGATGTCGCTGAGCGAGACGGCGAGGACGTCCACGAGCTCGAAGGGGGCCTTGTAGCCGTCTTGCGCTCGCCTCATCACGAGCTCGACGGTGCCGTCTGCCGCTTCCATCTGGAAGCCCTGGCTTTCCATCTCTTTGACGCGGGCGAGCACATCGGCCTCGCGCGCGCCGACGTCCAGGCCGAGAGCGCGCGCGCGGGCCCGCAGGTTTCCGCGGCCCGACAGCTCGGAGACGAGGATTCGCTGCGTGTTGCCGACGGCGTCGGGCCGGACGTGCTCGTAGGCGCCCTCGAGCCGCTCGGAGGCGGCGGCGTGGAGGCCCCCCTTGTGCGCGAAGGCGGCGGCGCCGACATACGGGGCGAACGGATCGGGGGCGATGTTGGCAATCTCGCTGACACGCCGCGAGAGCTCGGTCAGGCGCTGCATCGAGCCCTCGTCGACGCACGTGTGCCCCAGCTTGAATACGAGCGCCGGGGCCAGCGAGACCAAGTTGGCGTTGCCGCAGCGCTCGCCCCAGCCGTTGATGGTGCCTTGCACCATTTGGGCGCCCACCTCGACCGCGGCCAGGCTGTTGGCGACGGCCAGCTCGCAGTCGTTGTGCATGTGCACGCCGAGCTTGCTCGTGCCCACGACGGCGCGTGCCTCGCCGACGGTGGCCTGGACCCACGCCGGGAGGCTTCCGCCGTTCGTGTCGCAGAGAACGATCCAGTCCGCCCCGGCCTCGGCGGCCGCACGGAGGGTCGAGAGCGCGTACGCCCGATTGGCGCGCATCGCGTCGAAGAAGTGCTCCGCGTCGTAGACCACCTCGTGGCCACGCTGCCGCGCGAACGCCACGCTCTCGGCGATCATCGCGAGGTTCTCTTCGAGCGAAGTGGCGAGGACGTGGAGCACGTGCGACGGCGACGATTTCCCGACGATGGCGACGGTCGGAGTGGCTGCGGCGACGAGCGCGCGCAAATTGATGTCGCTCTCGACGCTGACGCCTGCTCGTCGCGTCGCCCCGAAGGCCACGAGGCGCGCCTTGCGCGGCTTGGCGCGGCGGAAGAACTCCGCGTCCTTGGGGTTCGAGCCGGGCCAGCCTCCTTCGATGTACGGAATGCCGAAGTCGTCGAGCAAGTCCGCGATGCGCAGCTTGTCGTCGAGCGACAAGCTGATGCCTTCACGTTGTGCGCCGTCGCGCAGCGTCGTGTCGTAGAGCGACACATCCATGGTCAGGTACCCCAATGAAGCGACGCGTGCGCGTCGAGGATCGAGCGCAGATCGTCGTCGTCGATTTCTTTCTTCTGCTCGGCGACCCGTTTCACCATCTCGAGCGCGTCCTCCAGGCGTTCCTCGCGCACTTTGTAGCCGAGCTGTTCTAGCCGCCGTCGAAGAGCGTGGCGACCGCTGTGCTTTCCGAGGACCAACCGCATCGCGCCGAAGCCGACGTCCTCGGGGCGCATCACCTCGTAGGTAGCCCGGTGGGCGAGGACGCCGTGCTGGTGAATCCCGGATTCGTGCGCGAAGGCGTTCGAGCCCACCACGGCTTTGTTCGGCGGGACGGCGAAGCCGGTGACGCGCGACACCAGACGGCTGGTCGGACCGAGCAGGCGCGTCTGCGCTCCAACGGTCACGCCCAGACGCTCGCGGCGGGTGACGATCGCCATCACGATCTCCTCCAGCGCGCAGTTGCCGGCGCGCTCGCCGATGCCGTTGATCGTGCACTCGACCTGACGCGCTCCTGCCTCGACGGCCGCGAGGCTGTTGGCAGTCGCGAGCCCGAGGTCGTCGTGGCAGTGGACGCTCAGCGTGACACCCTCGACGCCGCGTACGTGGCGGCGCAGGCTCTGGAAGATGGCCGCCATCTCGCCGGGCACGGAGTAACCGACGGTGTCCGGGACGTTGATGGTCGTCGCGCCGGCGGCGATGGCCCGCTCGACCACTTCGGCCAGAAAATCCGGCTCGGTGCGCGACGCGTCTTCGGCGGAGAACTCGACGTCGTCGCAGAGCGAGCGCGCGTGCGAGACGCCGCTCGTGGCGGCGATGACCACCTGCTCGCGGGACATTCGCAACTTGTGCTCGCGGTGGATGGGGCTCGTCGCGACGAAGACGTGAAGCCGCTTGCGCACGGCGCCCCCCAGCGCATCGAACGCGCGGTCGATGTCGTCGCGCACGCAGCGCGCGAGCGCGGCGATGACGGGGCCTTCGATCGAGCGGGCGATGGCCTGTACGGCCTCGAAGACGCTAGGCGAAGCCACGGGAAAGCCTGCCTCGATGACGTCGACCTGGAGATCGCGCAGTGCCTTCGCGATCTCCAGCTTGTCGTCGAGAGTCATCGATGCGCCGGGCGACTGCTCGCCGTCGCGCAGGGTCGTGTCGAAGATGCGTACGTGCGGCTCCGAATCGGTCATCGCGTCAAACCTCTTGTGCTGCGCGAAGGCCGACGAGCCGCGCGACAAGCGGGTCGCCCTCGTCTACTTTGACCGTCTCGACCTCGATCATGCGCTCGATCTGACGGGCAAGAACGTCGGGTGACCTCTCGCCCTCGAGCGTAGCGTGGACGGTCAGCGCCGCCCCCTCGCGCGTCGACCGCGCGTCGAGGGACGTGACCTGCCACCCGCGGCGGCGGAAGAGCCCCATCAATCGCTCGAGGTCACCCTCGGCGCGCTTCATTCGCACGATGATTTTCACGGTGCCACTCCTGCTGCCGGCCGGGGTACGTCGTCGTGATCGAGCATCGAGCCGTTGGACGCTCCAGGCGGCACGAGCGGCCAGACCTTCGCCGCGGAGTCGACGACGACGTGGCACAAAAGCGGGCCGGGACCGTCGACGAGGCGCGCGACCGCGCCGTCGACTTGCTCGGCCCGGTCGACGCGAAACGCGGGGATTCCGAAGGCCTCCGCGACGCGGACGAAGTCGGGATTGTCGCTGAGATCGATCTCGCTGAAGCGCTCCTCGTGGAAGAGCTCCTGCCACTGGCGGACGAGCCCGAGCGCGTGGTTGTCGATGAGGACGATGCGCAAGGGAAGGGCGTAGCGGGCGATGGTCGCGAGCTCCTGGAGATTCATCATGATCGAGCCGTCGCCCGACACGGCGACGACGAGCGCGTCGGGCCGCGCAAAGCAGGCGCCGATCGCGGCGGGGAGCCCGAAGCCCATCGCGCCGAGTCCGCCGCTCGTCAGGTGCAGCTCCGGCGAATCGAACCGGACGTGCTGCGCGACCCACATCTGATGCTGACCGACGTCGCACGTGAAGATCGTGCCGCGCGGAGCGCGATCGGACAGGCGACGGAGCAGCGCCGGCGCGCTCACGTGAGGGTCGCTCACCGCGGGGTCGGACGTGTGCAGCGCCTTCCACGCGAGGCACCGAGCGCGCCAAGGGTCGATGTCGAGCGGGCGCGCGAGGTCACGCAGCGCCGCACGCGCGTCGCCCACGAGCGCCACGCCCGCTCGGCGGAGCTTTCCAATCTCCGCCGGATCGACGTCGATGTGGATGACCTCGGCGTGAGGCGCGAACTCCGCGAGCTTGCCCGTCGCGCGGTCGTCGAAGCGGGCGCACGCGCAGACGAGGAGATCGCAGTCTTGCACGGCGAAGTTCGCGGCTTTGGTGCCGTGCATCCCGAGCATGCCGAGAAACAGCGGATGGTCGGTCGGCACCGTCCCGAGGGCCATGAGCGTCGAGACGACGGGGAGCCTTGCGGTCTCGACGAGCGCGCGGAGCTCCGGTACGGCGCGACCCCTCCGTACGCCCCCTCCCACGTAGAGCAGCGGGCGGCGCGCCTGCTCCAACATTCGAATCGCACACGCGACGGACTCGGCCTCGGGCGGAGCGGTCCCGAGCGGCACGCGCGCCGCGCGAAGCGAGGGCGCCAGGCGGTCGCCCCGGTCACCGACCGGCGCGTACGCCACGTCCTTCGGCACGTCGATCAGCACCGGGCCCGGCCGACCCTCGCGCGCGATGCGAAACGCCTCGTGCACGGTATCGGCCATGTCGGCCGCCTTGCGCACGACGAAGCCGTGCTTGACGAAGGGCATCGTCATGCCGAGCACGTCGAGCTCCTGGAAAGCGTCGGTGCCCATCAGCGCCGTCGGCACTTGCCCCGTGATGACCACCATGGGCACCGAGTCCATGAACGCGTCGGCGATTCCCGTGACGAGGTTCGTCGCGCCCGGCCCCGACGTGGCCATGCACACCCCCACTCGACCGGTCGTACGGGCCCACCCGTCCGCCGCGAAGGCGGCGGCCTGTTCGTGCCTGACGAGAACGTGGCGGAGCTTCGAATCGACGAGCGCGTCGTAAATGGGGAGGATGGCGCCACCCGGGTAGCCGAACACGATGTCGACACCCTCCGCCTCGAGCGCGTGGACGAGCGCCGCCGCGCCGTTCATTTCTTCGCCTCGGTTTCTCGATCACCCTCGGCCAGCCACGACATACGCTCGCGCAGCTTCGCCCCGACGCGCTCGATGGGGTGCGCGAGGTCCCGCGCCATCAGGCGCGCGTAGCGCGGCCGACCTGCCTGGTCCTCGAGGATCCACTCGCTCGCGAAGGCGCCCGAGCGAATCTCTTCGAGCACGGTCCGCATGGTCTCTCGCGTCCGCGCGTCGACGATGCGCGGTCCGCGCGAGAGATCGCCCCACTTCGCCGTCTCGCTGACGAAGCGATGCATCTTCGCGAAGCCGCCCTCGTAGAGCAGATCGACGATGAGCTTCAGCTCGTGCAAGCACTCGAAGTACGCCACCTCGGGCTGGTAGCCCGCGTCGACGAGCGTCTCGAAGCCTGCCGCAATGAGCTCCGTCACTCCGCCGCAGAGCACGGCTTGCTCGCCGAAGAGGTCCGTCTCGGTCTCTTCGGCGAACGTCGTGTCGAGCACCGCGGCGCGGGTACCGCCGATGCCGCGGGCGTAGCCGAGCGCACGCTCGCGGGCTCGGCCGGTCGCGTCCTGGTGTACGGCGAGGAGACACGGAACGCCGTGGCCTTCGGTGTACGTGCGTCGCACGAGACGGCCCGGCGCCTTCGGCGCGATGAGCGTCACGTCCGCGTCGCGCGGCGCTTCGATGCGCCCGTAGTGAATGGCGAAACCGTGGGCGAAGAGCAACATCGCTCCGCGGCGCATGTGCGGCGCCACGTCCTCGCGCCAGACGCGCGGCTGGGCCATGTCCGGGACGAGCATCGCCACGATGTCCGCGTCGTCGACGGCTTCGCCTACGGGGCGCGGCTTGAAGCCGTCGCGCTCCGCGAGCGCCCAGGTGTCGCCGCCGCGGCGGAGCCCCACGATGACGTCGCGGCCATCGTCGCGAAGGTTGAGCGCGTGGGCGCGTCCTTGGCTGCCATAGCCAACGATCGCGATTCGCTTGTCGGAAGAGGGATTGGCCGGTGCGTCCTTGGGTGTCATGATGTCCTCGTGTTGCGTGTTCGGCGGGTGCGTGGCGGCGTCGTCCGCGGGGCGGGACGAACGCGAAAAGTGGCTCGGGGGTGAAAAAAAGCCCCCGCACCGTCTACCGGGGCGGGGGCCGAAGTGGCGATGACTCTGAGCGTCACCTCGGCGGCCCGCACCCGGCCTCAATAAGGCCGAGGACGGGGAGGAGAATGACGACTACGACGGGCGTGCCACGGAGTGCGACCGGCAAGGCCGCGAGCTCGGTGGGGGCGAATGCGCCGTCGTGCATAGCGAGCGCGCAGGATAGCTTCAGGATCCGGTGTGCGTCAAGGTTGTTTCCGTTGCCGCGCCGAACCCTTCCACGATCGCGCGATCGCCCTGCAGCGCCACCCGCTGCATGTAGCTCGACAGGCCTCTCTTTCCGCCGAGCTCCTCGCCGCCTCCGGCTCGGCCGGGCCCACCGTGCACGAGCTGGGGAAGGACCGTGCCGGGCGGGAGCGATTGCGCGGCCACGCGCGAAGTCGCGATGACGACGCGCCCGTGGTACGGGGCGACGCCCAGCACGAGCTCGCGGAGGTACGCCCTGTCGTCACTGTAGACGCTGACGACGAGGCCGCCCCCGCCCCACGCGGCGAGCTGCGCGGCCTGACTGGCCGACCCATCGTAGGGCATCACGGTGGCCACCGGGCCGAAGACCTCGTGCTGGTGCACGGCGTCGTCGGGGCGAGCGTCGCTCGCGACGAAGAGCGTCGGCGCGACGAAGAACCCCCTTCCGCGAGCGACCCCGGCGGCGTCCACCGGTTGCGCGCCGCCGCAAACGGCCCGCGCGGAGGCGGCAAGCCGAGCGATGCCCTCGCGCACGCCCCGGAGCTGCGCCGCGGTCGTCACCGGTCCCATCGTGACGTCGTCCCGCGCTGGGTCCCCGACG
The DNA here is from genome assembly GCA_963787925.1 of uncultured delta proteobacterium. Lineage (GTDB taxonomy): Bacteria > Myxococcota_A > Polyangia > Polyangiales > Polyangiaceae > Palsa-1150. The sequence continues at coordinate 3,555,961 of CAWBEN010000003.1, read as the reverse complement.
CGTATCGCGCCGAGCCGCTCGACGAGCCCCTCGACGACGGCGGGGAGGACGGCCGGCGGCGCGAAGACACGCCGGATGGCCGTGCACTTTTGGCCTGCCTTCTGGGTCATGTCGCGGACGACGTCGCCGAGAAAGAGGCTCCACAGGTCGGAGCCGTGGGCGACGTCGGGCCCGAGCACCGCGGCGTTCAGGCTGTCGGCCTCGACGTTCACGTGCGCCGACGCGTGCGTGAAGGCCCCCCCCGCGCGCAGCGCCGCGGCCGTCGCCCCCGAGCCCGTGAAGGCGAGCACGTCCTGGCCGCCGAGGCGCTCCAGCAAGTCGCCCGGGCTCCCGCAAACGAGCGACAGCGCGCCCTCCGGCAAGAGCTTTTCGCTGACGATTCTCTGCACGATTCGATGCGCGACGAGCGCGGTGCTCGTCGCGGGCTTGGCGACCACGGGCATCCCCGCGAGGAGGGCGCAGGCTGCCTTTTCGCACAATCCCCAGGCCGGAAAGTTGAACGCGTTGACCTGCACGGCCACGCCGCGACGCGGAACGCAGAGATGCTGCCCCGCAAGGCGTGCGCTCCGTCCGAGGGGCGTGCCCTCGCCGTCGGTCAGGACCCACGCATCGCCCAGCGTCTCGGCCAGGTCGGCGTAGGCCGCGAGGGTGGCGCTCGCCCCATCGATGTCGAACTTCGCGTCGGAGCGTGTGTTGCCGCCGTTGGCGATTCCGAGCTCGAGGAGCTCGTCGCGCGCCGCATGGACCGCGCGCGAAAACGCTCGGAGCAGCCCGCCACGCTGTCGGAAAGACAAGGCGCGCAGCGCGGGTCCCCCCTTTTCGCGTGCGAACGCGAGCGCGTCGCCGAAGTCGAATCCGCCCCCGTGCGCCGTCGCGAGCGCGTCCTCCGTGGCGGGATTGACGAGGGGCGTCGCGTCCTCGGGCCCGGGCTTCACCCATGTTCCGCAAACGTAGCTGGCGAGCTGAATCATGGTTATCGCGCGCCGACCGGCTCATCGGCCGCGCGGAGGCAAGGCAGTATAGTTCATCCGCACCCACCGCGACGGAGCGCTGTAACTTGCTCGTAGGTCGCGTCGGCTCTAGCGTTTTGTCGGATGGACAAAGCAATCGGCGTGGCGAACGACGCCGGTCGCGAGCTGCCCCCCGTCTGCTTCGAGACGCACCCCGACCGGTACCGCCATTGGCGCATCGAGCTGCCCGCGGAGCACGGCGGCGCCGTCGCGCGTCTCGTCCTCGACGTGCGCGAGGGCGAGGGGCTGCGGCCCGGGTACCCGCTCAAGCTCAACTCGTACGACCTCGGCGTCGACATCGAGCTCGCCGACGCGCTCCTGCGCGTTCGCTTCGAGCACCCCGAGGTGAAGGCCATCGTCCTCGCGAGCGCCAAAGAGCGCGTCTTCTGCTCGGGCGCGAACATCTACATGCTGGGCCGTAGCACCCACGGCTTCAAGGTGAACTTCTGCAAGTTCACGAACGAGACGCGCCTTTACCTCGAGGAGGCGAGCACCGAGAGCGGTATCGCGTCGCTCGCCGCGCTTGCCGGCACGGCCTCGGGCGGCGGCTACGAGCTCGCGCTCGCGTGCGACGAGATCGTCCTGCGCGACGACGGCGCGGCCGCGGTGAGCTTGCCGGAGGCGCCGCTGCTCGGCGTGCTCCCGGGCACCGGCGGGCTCACGCGCCTGGTCGACAAGCGCAAGGTCCGGCGCGATCTCGCCGACGTCTTCTCGACGACCGCCGAGGGCGTTCGCGGGCAGGCGCGCCGTCGAGTGGGGGCTGGTCGACGAAGCGCCCGGCCGGAAGGACTTCGCCGCTGCCGTCGAATCGGCGCGTCGACGCGAGCTGGTCGCACGGAGCAAGCGCTTGCCGATGAAGCCGGTCGCGCTCGCGCCGCTCGAGCCGAAGCGAACGGCCGGAGGCGGCGCGGAGTACGAGCACGTGTCGCTCGTCATCGAGCCGCGCGCGCGGGCGACGCTGACCGTGCGGGGCCCGGGGTCGGTGAGCCAGAGACGTCCGAGGAGCTCGCTCGCGCCGGCTCGAGCGCGTGGGTCATTCGCGCGTGGCGCGAGCTCGACGACGCGCTGCTCGATCTGCGCTTCAATCACCCGGGCGTGGGCGTCGTCGCGCTGAAGACCGCGGGCGACCCGGAGCGCGTGCTCGCCGTCGACCGGATGCTCGACGTCGTCGGCGGACGACGGCTTGGCGCGCGAAGTGACGCTTCTGATGAGGCGTGTCCTCAAGCGCCTCGACAACACCGCCAAGAGTCTCTTCGCCCTGGTCGAGCCGGGGAGCTGTTTCGCCGGCTCGCTCCTCGAGCTCGCGCTCGCCGCCGACCGGGTCTACATGCTGGATCACCCCGAACGCAAAAACGAGCTCGCGTGCTCGCCGATGAACGCGGGCCCGCTGCCGATGGCGAACGGCCTGACGCGTCTGCAATCGCGCTTCCTCGGCGATCCCGCGCGCGTCGCCAGCGTCCTCGAGCACGCCGGTCCCTTCGGCACCCGCGCGGCCTCGCTTGCGGGCCTCGTCACGTTCGCCCCCGACGACATCGACTGGGAGGACGAGGTGCGAATCGCCTTCGAGGAGCGCGCGAGCCTCTCGCCCGACGCGTTGACGGGAATGGAGTCGAACCTGCGCTTCTGCGGTCCAGAGACGCTGGAGATCGAAGATCTTCGGGCGCCTCTCGGCCTGGCAAAACTGGATCTTCCAGCGACCGAACGCGGTCGGCCCGCGCGGCGCGCTCACGATGTACGGCCGCCCGGAGCGGCCGGAGTTCGATGGCAACCGGACATGAACGAGCCCGAACGAGCCAGAAACGAGAGCAGGGTCCGCCGATGACGTCGGTCACGAGCGATCGCATTCCGAACAACGTCGCCCTCTCGGAGGACAAGCAGCTGCAGCGCGCGCTCGAGGCTTGGCAGCCGAGCTTCCTCGCGTGGTGGCGGGACATGGGCCCGAGCGGCTTTCAGGAGGACCGACGTCTTTTTGCGGACGGCGATGGGGGTCGACTCCGACGGCTGGGCGCATTTCGATTACGTGAAGATGCCCGACTACCGCTGGGGCATCTTCCTCGCGGACGCGGTCCCCGATCGCACGATCGGCTTCGGCGACGACATCGGCAAGCCGGTCTGGCAGCAGGTGCCCGGCGAGCACCGCAACGCCCTCCGGCGCCTCATCGTCACCCAGGGCGACACCGAGCCCGCGAGCGTCGAGCAGCAGCGCTTCCTCGGTCGCTCGTGTCCCTCGCGTGTACGACTTGCGCAATCTCTTTCAGGTCAACGTCGAGGAGGGACGGCACCTCTGGGCGATGGTCTACCTCCTTCATTCGTACTTCGGGCGCGACGGCCGCGAAGAGGCCGAGGCGCTCCTCGAGCGGCGCAGCGGCGACCAGGACAAGCCGCGAATCCTCGGCGCCTTCAACGAGCCTTGCACCGACTGGCTCTCGCTTCTTCATGTTCACGTTCTTCACCGACCGCGACGGCAAGTTCCAGCTCCTCGCCCTCGCCGAGAGCGGCTTCGACCCGCTGTCGCGGACGACGCGCTTCATGCTCACCGAGGAGGCGCACCACATGTTCGTCGGCGAGACGGGCATTCTTCGCGTCGTCGACCGCACGGCGAAGGTCATGGCGGGAGCGAAGAAGGACCACCCGGACGACGTGCGGAAGCTCGGCGTCATCGATCTGCCCGACGATGCAGAAGTACCTGAACCTCTGGTACTCGCTCTCGCTCGACCTCTTCGGCGGCGAGGTGAGCTCCAACGCCGCGAGCTTCTTCGCCGCGGGCCTCAAGGGACGCGCCGAAAGAAGAACAGTACGACGACCATGCGGCGCTCGAGGGTCGTTACGCGATCGACGTTCCCCGGGACGGCCGCATCGAGCGCGAAGACGTGCCGCTCCGCAACGCGATGAACGAAGTGATGCGCGACGCCTACGTCGAAGACTGCCAGCGCGGCGTCGACAAATGGAACCGCGCCATCGCCGCGCACGGGGTCGCGTTCTCGTTGAAGCTCCCGAGCCGCCGTTTCAATCGGCACATCGGGCTCTACTCGGCACTCACCGCGGACCCCGAAGGGAACGTGCTGGCAGCGCAGCCATGGGACGCCAAAAAAGCGGACTGGCTTCCCACCGAGGGCGACAGGGCCTTCGTCCAGAGCTTGATGAGCGAGGGCGTCTTCGACCCCGGCCAGATGGCGCATTGGATCAGCGCCCCGAAGCAGGGCATCAAGGGGCGTCCGGTCGAATTCGAATACGTCCGCCGCGGGGCGTGAGTTTGATCTGCCGGGAAACGCCATCTGCCATGCACCTGGAGCTCTCTTCGGACTCACGCGTGTTCGTCCATTTGCGGGCGGCGGGGCTCCTTCGCGCCGTGGCCCACGACCCGACGCTGTCGGCGCCCGTCGAACGGTTGTCGTTCGATTGGCCCGGCGCTGCCGGGGGCGACGGTCCGGTCGATGTGTCGTTCGTCGTACGCTGCCCGGTGGCCGCCATCGAGCCGCCGAGCGACCTCGGACGCGCCGATCGCGAGAAGATGATCGCGAACATGCGGGGCGCGCAGGTCCTCGACGGTGCGCGCTTTCCTCTGGTCGAGCTCTACGCGCGCTACGCCGGCACGCTCGCGGCCGGGGCGCTGACGGGCGATCTCGTGGTTCGGGAGGTTCGGCGGCCCATCACGATGGCGATCGCCTTGGTGCGCGAGAGGCAGCGGCTCATCGCGCGCGGGGCGTGGGAGGGCCGGCTGACGGATCTTGGAATCAAGCCGTTCAGGGCGCTCCTCGGCGCCGTGAAGCTCGACGACTGGGTGCGCCTGCGCCTCGAGGCGAGGTTCGACATCGTTCCCGGTTGACGCGTCGGCCGACGTGTCGGCGGGGTGGGTGCACGCGGCCTGGCGTCAGTGCCAGGCGTCTGGCGGTGTCGTCCGGCGGGTGAGCTACGTCCGCAATCTCTTCATGGGCACGACGGGACGCTCGCACAGCTCGAGCACGAGCCGCCACAGCCTCCGACGCACTGCAGGCTGCACGTGCCCGAGCACGTCGCGGAATTGCAGCCCGCGACTCCGCTCGCAATGCACTGCACGCAGAGAGAGGAGGCTCCGCTGCCGTTGATCAGGTTCCGAGAGCAGGCCTCGTGGCCGCTGCACACCACTATGCATGGGTAACCTGGGGCGCAGTTGATCGTGCCAACACACACGTTGGTTCCGGTGCAATGCACTTCGCACGCGAGGCCGGGAGGGCAGTTGACCGGTGCCGTCGTGACCCGGCTGATCAGGATTCGTGCAAGTCGCCCCCGCCGAGCCGCAGCCACCGCTGCAGGCCGCCGGGCACGGCGGGACGCTCGGCGGAGCGTCGCTGGCGGGGGAATCTACCGCGTCCGTGCTGCCAGTTTCGGGAGCGCCGTCGTGGAGTCGCTCGTCGGCGGCGTCGAAGGGGGCAGGGGAGCTGCTGGTCTCCTCCCCGACGGAGGCCGCAGAGACGTCGATGGTCTCGTCGCCCGGCGAAAATGGCGGAGCGTCGTCGTCGGCATCGGCCGCGCGGGCCATCAGCGACGAGTCGACAGGTTGGTCCGGCGCGACTGCGTCGTCGTCTCCGGGCGGCGCCGGCGAGACCGGAGAGCCGGCGTCGGCGGGCGCGAAGGTCACGTCGGGGAAGGAGCAGGCCATCGCGGCCGCGAGGACGCACGATGCGGCGACCCACCCGCGCCGATGCCGTGAGCCAACATCCGAAGGGGTGACCGACATGGCAGAGGTCTCCAATTGCGGCAGCGGCGCTGGCACGACGCGGTCGCGAACACGCCGGAACCACGTCGCTGCGGCAGAGTCTTAGCAAGAGGAGAGCCACGGTGGAGGAGTCCTGGTGGGCGAGAGCCCGGTCACCGACGTGCAGCGCCGCGTCTCCCCCCCCCCACGCACCGTTCACCTCGGCGCGCGTGGCCACCGGGCTCAGCCGCTCCGCCCCGCAGGTCGGGGGGCTCTCTTCGGGGGGAGGGTCGTGCCTGCGCGGTCTTTTGTGCCCAGGTGGCGAGATTGTTAGCAAGCTAACGATCGGCAACGCCGGTCCGGTGGCGAGATCGTTAGCAAGCTAACGATCGGCAACCCCAGTCCGGTGGTGGCCGCCGGGCGGTCGAGGCGGGTCGCCGGTCCCTACCAGCTGGGCTCGGTCCCCGTCGCTCCCGCGGCCGAAATCGTTAGCAAGCCAAGTAGGCGAACGAGCTCTCTTAACAGGAGCGAATGGCTCACCATGAGCTTGCTCACGATCGCCGCCCCCGGGCCCCCGAAGGCCATTGATCCCAGCCACGATGGCCGCGGCGCGCCACGAGCCCGCGGGCCGCGTCACATCGTCGGGCCGGGCATGCATTTCGCCGTGCAGTTCACCGTGCTGTCGCACTGCTCGCCGAACTGCGTCTGGACGATTCCGTCGCCGCAGTACGGGGCGGGCACGCACGCTTGCGTGCAGAGCCCCGGTCCGCTGCCGTAGGCGCCGGCCACAGGCACGTTGTTCGCCCCGTTGTCACACTTCTCCGGCGGATTTTGGACCAGCCCGTCGCCGCAGTACGGCGCGAGAGTGCAGTCCGGCTTGCAGGTGCCGTAGCTCCCGTCGTTCACCCCGTTGTCGCATTGCTCTGGCGGGTTCTGGACGACGGCGTCGCCGCAGCGCGGGGCGAGCGTGCAATCGGGATTGCACTTGCCGTATCCGCCCGTGTTGTTCGCGGCCCCGTTGTCGCACTGCTCGCCGGCCTCCACGACGCCGTTCCCGCACTTCAGCGTGCAGCTCGCGCTGCATTTGTCGGCCGTCGAGCCGTTGTTGATCCCGTCGTCGCATTGCTCGGGCGGGCTTTGCACGATCGAGTCGCCGCAGCGCGGCCCGAGGGTGCACGCGGCCGAGCAGTGCCCGTAGCCCGTGCCGTTGTTCGCCCCCTCGTCGCACTGCTCGCCGTTCGACAAAACGCCGTCGCCGCAATAAGGCGCGAGCTTGCATCCGGGACCGCACGACTTCGCGAGCCCGCCGTAGGTGGCGAGGTTCGCCCCGTCGTCGCACTGCTCCGGCGGATTCTGAACGATGGCGTCGCCACAATAAGGCGCGAGCGTGCAATTCGGATTGCACATCCCGTAGCCGCCCACGTTGTTCGCCGTCCCGTTGTCGCACTGCTCGTTGCCCGCGACGATCCCGTCCCCGCAGACCGTCTGGCACTGCGTGATGACGTGCGCGAAGTTGCTGAGGGTGAGGGCGTACGTCGACAGGCAGACGTGCTGCTCGGCTTGAAAGAGGTCGATTGAATACCAACCACCGTTGACCAGATTGAGTCCCAGTGCCGCAACGGTGGCTTGGTCCAACGTAACGGTGCCGTTACGCGGCGAGTGAACACCGCCCAGGTCGATGACGAGCTGGTTGTTGATAAAGGCCCATACACTGTCATCGCCGGTGAAGTTAAAGACAGCGGGCGTGGCACTCCCTGCTTGGTACGTGAACAGGTAGTGGAGCTCGCTGGTGAACGCGAAGTTGCGATCGACGGCGCCGGCACAGGTAAAGTTCGGAGGCATTGGCGGCGGGGTACCAAAGTCAATCTGTGGGTTGGTGCCTGCGTTCCAACCCAGACCATCGATGGGAAAGAAGTTCTGGTTCGAGTAGGTGTACGTACCCGACGCCCCTTGCACGAGCCTTAGCGTGGTCGGATTGCTGGCGGCGTCGAGGTATACGAGCTTTTCGTAGGGATTTGGGCCACCGGCTCCGCAGCCCGAGTCGTGATACCACCAGCAGAAGCTGACGCCCGTAGGGTCGCTGACCACGGGTGTGGGAAATCCGACCGACACGAACACTGGCTTGCCGTCTAGTCCAAGCAGTGGATCTGGACTATCCCTGTGGAAATCGTGATCACGTGCCCCAGCCAAAGCGATTGAAATCAGGATGCCCCCCGCCAACCGGTCGAGGAGTCGGAAACGTCGTCGTCGCGCCCGTCCCTGGACCATTCCAATAAAGCATGTCGCGATACAAGATTGGGATATCGAGCGTCGGTGCCGGAGGCTGAGTCACATTCTGACAGCTGAATCCGGGCTCGATTTTGCACAGTGAGCTGCACCCGTCGCCATTCTGCTTGTTCCCGTCGTCGCACTCCTCGCCAGGAAACACGAGCCCGTCGCCGCAGACGGCGGTGCACATGCCGCCGCTGCACTTCGGCTCGATGGTGCACGTCGGCGAGCAGCCGTCGTACGGAATCAGGTTCCCGTCGTCGCACTGCTCGAACCCCTCTTTGATCCCGTCGCCGCAGGTCGTCGCGTGGCAGAGCGAGTTCGGCGTCGTGCTACGCGTGACGCACGCGAACCCCGGCTCGAGCTCGCACGCCGCGCTGCACCCGTCGCCCGAGAGCATGTTCCCGTCGTCGCACTGCTCGTTTCCGGCGATGATCCCGTCACCGCACGCTTTCGCGAGGCACCGCGCGTTGGGCGTCGGACACTGCCACCCCGGCTCGACCTGACACGTCGCCGAGCAGCCGTCACCGGGCCTCGTGTTTCCGTCGTCGCACGTCTCGCTGCCGGTCACCTTTCCGTCGCCGCATTTCACCGTCGAGACGCACTTCGCGCCGGGCATCGGGCAAACGAAATTGAGCTCGAGCTTGCAGAGCGAGCTGCACCCATCGCCGGAGACCATGTTCCCGTCGTCGCACTGCTCGCCGAGGTCCAAGTTCACGACGCTGTCGCCGCAGAACTCGACCTTCTTGCACGGCGAGCCGGGCGTCGGGCACGTGTAGCCGGGTTCTACTTGGCACGTGGCCGAGCAGCCGTCTCCCGGCGTCCGGTTTCCGTCGTCGCATTGCTCGCCGCTGTCGACCGCCCCGTCGCCGCAAACGGGCGTCGGCTTCTTGACGCAGGCCATTCCGGGGACCGCGCACGAGTAACCGGGCTCGACCTGGCAGCTCGCAGAGCAGCCGTCTCCCGGGAGCATGTTCCCGTCGTCGCACGTCTCGCCGGGATCCACGTGGCCGTTGCCGCACGTCAGCGTGATCGTCAGGACGCAGGGCTGGCCGGCGGTCGCGCACGTGTAGCCAGGCTCGACCTGGCATAGGCCGGAGCATCCGTCGCCGGGGCGCGAGTTCCCGTCGTCGCACTGCTCGCCGGCTTCGACGACCCCGTTGCCGCAGAAGGCGATGGCCGCCTCGGCGCACCCGTCGCCGCAGGGCGCGTCGGCCATCGACGTCTCGGAGGTCGACGCGTCGGGGGTGACGAACGACATCGACGGCGCGTCGGGGGTCGGCAGCGTCGTCGCGTCATCTCCCATGCCGAGCTTGCCGCCGTCCGCGCGGAAGACCGAGTCAGGAGCGGGGGAGCCGGCGCAACCGGCGAGCCACGTGAAGAACAGCGCAAAGAGTCCGAAAAGAAGAAGCCTCGGCGGGCGAGTGAACATCGTCGTACCCCAGGGCCAACAGGGCCGCGCGCGCTCGATTGCGTGCGAGGACCAATGTGAACGTTCGCACCCTATCCGATTTGTGCCAACGTGCACGGACTCGCGCATAAATTCGTTGACAGCGCAAACGAGAGTACGCCGCCCGGCGTCATTCGCCGGTCACGCGCTCGGTCCTCGCCTGGATAGGAACGATTCTCGCGAACGAGCGCGGCGCTCGGCCTCGAGCCTCGGCCCCTCCGATCATTGCGAGGGGCCGAACTTGCACATCGCGTTGCAGCCCGGAGCTCCATCGCACAGCTCGCCGAACTGCATCTGGACGACGCCATCGCCGCAGTACGGGGCCGGCTGGCATGCCTGCGTGCAAAGCCCCGGGCCCGTCCCGTAAGCGCCGGCGACCGGCACGTTGTTCGCTCCGTTGTCGCACTGCTCCGGCGGATTTTGAACGATCCCGTCTCCGCAATACGGCGCGAGCGTGCAGTTCGGATTGCACGTGCCGTAAGAGCCGTTGTTCACGCCGTTGTCGCATTGCTCCGGAGGGCTCTGGACGACGGTGTCTCCGCAAAACGGGCCGAGCGTGCAATTCGGATTGCACTTGCCGTAACCGCCCGTGTTGTTCGCCGCGCCGTTGTCGCATTGCTTGCTTGCGGTGAGCACGCCGTTGCCGCAATCGGGCACGCATTGCGTCTTGACGTGCGCAAAGCCGCTCACGGTCAAGTTGTACGTCGAGGCGCACGTGTGGCGCTCGGCCTGGAAAAGGTCGATGGAATACCAACCCTTGTCGACCAGCCCGTACATCGTGGCGGCTGCCGCGTTGAGCGTGATCGTCTGAGACAGCGCCCCGTGCCGACCGCCGAGGTCGACGACGAGCTGGTGGTCGATGAACGCCCAGACGTCGTCGTCGCCCGTGAAATTGAAGACGAACGGCGTGGGGCCGGCGGCCACCGCCGCGTCGTACGTGAAGATGTAGTGCAGCTCGCTCGTGAACGAGAAGTTGTGGACACCGGGTGCGCCGCCGCAGCCCCCGTCGGTCTGCGGGTTCGTTCCGGCGTTCCAGCCGAGGCCATCGAGCGGGAAAAACGAGGCGCTATTGAAGGTGTACGTGCCGGCCGCGCTCTGCATGAGATGCAGCGTCGTCGGATTGCCCACGGCGTCCTGGTAAACGAGCTTGTCGTACGGGTTCGTGCTCCCCGGGCCCGCGCAGCCTTTCTCGTGGTACCACCAGCAGAAGTTCGCCGCGCCGTGAAGCGTGGGCCCCATCATCGCGGGCGGAAGGCCGTCGGAGGCCCAGACCGGCTCGCCGTCCATGCCGAGGGCGTTCTGAACGAGCCCCGTCACCGGTCCGCCGTTCGGATTTGCGTTGATGCTCTGGAAATCGGGGTGTCCGCCTCCCGCCGGTCGCGGGGTGGGGAATATCGGGTGGGCCGCCGTCCCCGTGTCCGCGTAGAGCATGTCGCGATACAGAATCGGAATGTCGAGCGCCGGCGCCGCGGGCTGCGTCACGTTCATGCACGTGTAGCCGGGCTCGATCGTGCACGTCGCGCTGCAGCCGTCGCCGGACACCGTGTTCCCGTCGTCGCACGCCTCTCCGGGGAAGACGAGGCCGTCGCCGCAGACCGCCGTGCACGTTCCGCCGCTGCACTTCGGCTCGATCGTGCACGTCGGCGAGCACCCGTCGTACGGAATGAGATTGCCGTCGTCGCACTGCTCGAACCCTTCGACTTTGCCATCGCCGCAGACGGTCTTGTGGCAAACCGAGTTCGGAGTGGTCGTCGCCAGTGTCACGCACGCAAAGCCTGGCTCGAGCTGGCACGTCGGGCTGCACCCGTCGCTCGCCACCGTGTTTCCGTCGTCGCACTCCTCGCCGGCCGCCACGATCCCGTCGCCGCATTTCTTGGCGACGCACTTGAAGCCGGGGGCCGGGCAGATCCAGCCCGGCTCGAGCAGGCACGTCGCGCCGCAGCCGTCGCCCGGCGTCGTGTTCCCGTCGTCGCACGTCTCGCCGGGGTCGAGGGCTCCGTCGCCGCACTTCGGCATCCTGACGAGGATGCAGGACTGTCCGGGCGCGGGGCAGGTGTACCCCGGCTCGATTTGACAGAGGCCCGAGCACCCGTCGCCCGGCCGCGAGTTCCCGTCGTCGCACTGCTCGCCCGCCTCGAGAACCCCGTTTCCGCACAGCGCCGCCGACGCCTCGGCGCACGCGTCCACGCACGAAGTGACGGGGGCGTCGGTCGACGCCTGGCTGTCGTTGACGAAGACGCCGGGCGGCCCGTCGTCGGTGGGCACAGGGGGCAGGTCGGTGGTCACATCCGGCATGCCGGCGTCGGCGAACACGGACGACGTGTCGCCCTTGCTGCCCGCCGCGCAGCCCATCGCGGACCCGCTGAGAGCGACGACGATTCCGACGAAGAGCGTCCTCGACGCGCGTCCAATCATTTTCGTCCTCCCTCAGGCAGGTCCGGCGCGCCCGATTGCGCACCAGGGAGCCGCACGAGGGCTGATGACCGCACGGTATACGATCCGTGCGGCCATGCACGCGGTCCTATCCAAATTCGCCAACACTGAAAAATGATGCAGCTCGTCAGAGCTTTGTGACTTTGGACACTTCGAGCGCGCGGACCGCCGCGAGGGCGTCGTGGAGCTCGCGGACGAGGACATGCGGCCGAAGCGTCGCGGCCACCGACGCGAACGCCTCGAAGCGGCTCATCTGCGCTTCTCGCCCGCGGTTGAACATCGTCCAGGGGTCTCCGTGCTCTCGCGCGCACACGACGATGGACAAGAAATTGTCGATTCTTGTCGGCGATGCCGATTGCTTGCGCCTCCCAGGGAGCCTCCGTCAACCGGTCGAGGTAGCGGGTCTTACGCTCCTCCCAGGGCAAAGATTCGTCGGCTTCGCTGACGATGTGCACGAGCTCGGCGACGCGCTCTCCGAACAGACGCGCGAGCTCTTCACGAGAGACGTCGCAGTCCTCGATGACGTCGTGAAGCGCCCCGGCGGCGACGACTTGCTCGTCGAATCCATGCCGCGCCAGGATCAGCGCCACGCCCGCCGGGTGGCTTATGTAGGGCACGTCGACACGGGGGTACTTCCGTTTTTGGTCGCGGTGCCACACCGCCGCGTGGTCGAGCGCGCGCTTGACGAGCGGCGTCATCGGGCGGGGCGCTCGAGCGCGGGTCGAGGGCCCTCGCGGCCCTCTCCCGATGGTGTCGGTTCGCCGGTCGCGCCAGGCCTTTGCGGCGAGGGAGGCGGTGCGTGCGCTCCGAGGCCTGCGATCGGGCCGAGGTTGGCCTTGCCGGTGCCGACGGACGCCGTTCGCATGGCGCCATTCTACTCCACGGTCTTGGCGGGCGATTCCGCGGGCGCCTTCGCAGGCGTTTCCGCAGGCTTCGCCGCGGGCGCGTGCACGACGCCGGCCGCGCCCGCGACGCTCGCGTGGAGCTCGAGCAGCGAGGGGTGGGGCGCGAAGCCCTTCGGCAGCGCCGCGAGGGCCGCGTCCGCATCCGCGAGCCGCCCCTCGAGGAGGAAGCCGAAGGCGAGCAGCTGCAGAGCCTCGGCGCGGACGGGCGGCGTGTGCGCCTTCAGGGCCACGGGGCGGGCCAACGACAGAACGCGCTCGGCGTCCTTCGCCGCGAGGGCCACGTAGGCCTCCTCGAGGCTCAGGCGCATCGGAGCTTCCTCTTCGCGTAACTTCAGCTCTTTCAGCTCGCGCCAGTTGCTGAGGAGAAACGACCCTGCGAGCAGCGCGGGCCACCAGGACTGCGTCACGAGGGCGGCGACCGTGGCGAGCGCGGCGACGGCGAGCGAAGCGACGCGCGCAGGACGGTCGCCATGGCCGCGCGTAAAGATGTCGAGCGCGTGCCTCATGACGTTGCCGCCGTCGAGCGGCAGCATGGGCAACAAGTTGAGCACGCCCCAGCCGATGTTGACGAAGAGCAGGCTGCTGAAGACGAAGTCCCCGATGGGGCTGGCCGGCACCTTTCCGAGGCGCCAGACGGCGAGGACGAGCAGGCCCGCCAGAAAGCCCATGGTCGGTCCGGCGAGGCTGATGACGATGCGCCGACCCGGCGTGAGGGCTGTCGCCGTCGCCCACGACGTCGTCCCGCCGAAGCCGTGGAGGTCGACCTGCGGGCTCAGCCCGAAGGCGAGGCCGGCGAGCGCGTGCCCCATCTCGTGCACGAGGACGGAGGCGAGGACGATGACGAGCCAGAGCAAGAGCTCCCTGAGGTCGCTCCGGGCGAGTGAAACGTTCAGGAAAACCGTGGTGATGAAGAACGAAGGCAAGATGCGGACGGGAATCTTGCCGAGTCGGAAGGAGAGGTTCATGAGTGTCGAATTCGCGCCCGCTTAGCCTGTCACGGCCGCTTCGCGTGCGCGAGGACCCTCGGCGCCGGCGCGATCGCGTGGCGCATGGGCGACGCGCCTTCGGTCGCCCGCTCACCGCCAGCGCGGCAAAGCCCTAGTGCAAAGCTCGAGTAAAGTGGCGTGATGGATTGGCTCATCGAGCGATCCGGCCTCGTCACGGCCCTCGCGCTCCCCATGCTTGCCCTGCTCGCGCCCGCCTGCTCGAAGGCGCGCACTGGCCCGCCGGGCGCATCGCCCGTCGAGTCCGAGCCCTCGCTCCAGCCCGCGAGGGTCGGGGCCGCGCTTACCCTCCCCGACCCCTGCCGCGGCGTCCCCCTTCCGCTCGAGCAGCACTACGTCCCAGAAGGCCTTTGCGCGTGTCTGGTGGTCGGCAAGCAAGGGCCGCTCCGAGAAATTTCGTTCGCGCCGAACGGCGATCTCTTCGGCGTGACCCACGACGGCGTCATTCGTCGTTACCGCGACGAGAACAGGAACGGCCTCTTCGACGCGGGCACGCATGAGGTCCTCGACTGGGCGGAGACGGGCGGCGACAACGGCCAGAACTGCCACCTCGAGGGCGATGAGCTCTATTGCGGCTCGCAAGACGGAGTGAAGCGCTGGCGTTACGGCCCGGACCTCGATCACGGGGGCGCAGGCGAGGACGTCGTGGTCGGTCAGCCCGGAGGCGGCAACCATCCCCTCCACCCCGTCCATGTGTACGACGGGCTCCTTTACGTCGACTCCGGATCCGAGCGGAACACGATGGTCCCCATGCCGGACGACTATCCGTCGGACCGCGCCGTGATCAAGCGGTTCGACCTCTCGAAGCTCGCGCCCGGGCGCCCCTTTCGGTGGGAAGACGGAGAGGTCTTCGTCCGCGGCGCCCGAAACGTGACGGGCTTCACGCGCGATGCCCGCGGTCGCATGTACGGCGTCCTCAACGGCGTCGACGACCTTCGCTACGCCGGGCAGGACATCCACGCCGACAACCCGGGCGAAGCGTTCGTCCGTCTCGAGCGCGGGCAGGCGTACGGGTGGCCCTTCTGCTTCATGGCCGCGCGCGTCGTCCGCGCTGGGAAAGTGATCGCGCCCGGCACGCAGCTCCGCGCGGTAGCGATGCACAACTTCTTTCCGCAGTTTCTCGTCGAGAGCAACAAGGAAGATGCATGGTGCGAGGCCCACGCGACGCGTCCGATGAGCTTTCTCCAGGCGCACACGGCGCCCCTCGACGTCGTCGTCTTCGACGGCCCCGACGGAGCGCTCCCTGCCCGGTGGAAGGGGGGTGCGTTCATTGCGATGCACGGCTCGTGGGATCGCGTCCCCTCCACCGGCTACAAAGTCGTGTGGATGCCGATCGACGCGGCCGGACAAGCGCCAATGCCTTCGTCGTCGCCGACGGAAACGACCTATCCCTACGAGGTCGTCTTCGGCGGAGGGCGGGCGGGTCACGCCAAAGACGGACTCTGGTCGTGGCGCTCCAATGACTACGGCGAGACCGTCGTACGCCCCGTCGGGGTCGCCGTCTCGCCGATCGACGGCGCGCTGTATGTCTCGAGTGACAACGACGCGGCCGAGGACGAGACAGGAAAGAAGGTCGGCGAATCGAGCGGTGCGATCTACCGCATTGCGCTCCGGCGCTGAGGACACCGGAGCCCGAGGGCGCTGCATTGATGGTCCCTGGGGAAAGGCCTTCGTTGCGGCCCAGCTCGGGCTTGGGCTTCGTGGGGCCGCCACCATATGGGCAGTCTTTGCGGCCACTCGGGCGAGACACCCACCCTTCTGTCGCTACGCTGCGGCTCCTAGGACGACTCCTTTGCTGCGCGGAGCCATATGAAAGGCCGGATGCAGCGCAGCTGGAAGCCCTAGCCCGGCGGCTGCTTACGCACGAGGCCCGCGCGGGCGAGAACGCGGAGGGGACAGCGACCGCGGGCGAGCGCGTCCACCAGAAGATCTTCGCGCGCCTCGCATCGCTTTTTGGCGCCGCCGGGGCCGGTGCTCACTACATGCGCGGCGTCGTGATGGGCAGTTGCGATGGCTTCTCGCGCGCTTCGTGGTCCACGCTTCGAGATCGAGCTCGTCAACCCGCTGCTCCTCGACCCATGGGAAAAACGGATGCCATCGTTGGCCGACCTCTCATGAGGCTTTGCCGCCGAGGCAGCGCGGTTGCTCGCCTCGGAAAAGGAGGCCCGAAGGGACTCGGAAGCCGCCGACCAGGTCAAGGATGCCTTTTTGGCGACGATGAGCCACGAGCTTCGAACGCCGCTCAATGCGGTCCTCGGGTGGTCCACGATGCTGCGTCGCGGAACCAACGGACGTTCGCCCCGCCGCCGACGCGAAGGGGGTGCACCTGATCGTCGATCTCGCGTCAGACGACGGCGCCGCGCGACTCGTCGGCGATGCCGATGGAGGCAACCCCGCCTTCGGTGAGCTCTTCCGGGCGACCCACGGATTTTTCGGGCATCCGGACTCTGGTCGTCGACGACGACGAAGATTCGAGGCCTCTCCTCGAAAGCGCGCTCGAGCAAGTCGGGGCCTCGGTGGTTGCCGTCGACTCGGCTCGTGCCGCATTCGCCTTCATCGAGAGCCACCCCGTAGACGTCTTGCTCAGCGACATTGGCATGCCGGACGAAGACGGCTTCTCGCTCATGCAACGTGTGCGAGCCCTCCCTGCGAGCCGCGGGGGGCAGGCGCGATCGCATTGACCGCATACGCGAGGAGCGCGGACGCGGTCCGTGCTCATCAAATCAAGTAGGCTACCAGCGACACCTTGCCAAACCGGCCGACGTCGACCAGCTGACGCGGAGCGTGGCTGAACTGGTCGTGGCTTGCGCGCGCCGGCCCGCCTAGCACGTGTCGAAATGCCCGCCCCGGGCAAGGCGTGTAGACCGGAGGCGTCCGCTTTCGCGCGCAAGTATGGTACGAGGAGAGCGCCGCTGTGCAGGCCGACCTCGAACGCTTTCTGGCTCTGGTATGTCGCGAGCTCGCCGCCGACGAGGCCCGCTTGCTCGAGCGCGACGAAGAGCCGCCCTCCGACCCGCGACAGCTGCGCTGCCGCCTGGCCGACGGCCGAAATGTGACGGCGCGCTTCATCGTCGCGCCCTTCGACGCGAACGCCAAGCAAAAGCGCCTCGAGCTCCTCGTCGGCACGTTCGACTCCGTCGTCGACGAGGCGACCTCGGGTCGGCCGCAGCGCCCGCCCGTCGTTCGGTCGCTTCGCGGCGAGCTCGAGGCGCTCCGGGAGCGCTGCGCGGCGGTCAATGCGATCGTCATCGACGCCCAGTCGCCCGTCGTCTGGGGGGCAGCCCGCCCTGACGGCGTCTTGCCGCCCGCGGCGCTCGGTTCGAGCCCGCGCATGACCGAAGCTCCCGACGGACCCTTGGCGCTGCAGCCCGACGCCGACGCCGCCCGCGCGTCGAACGATTCGAGCGATTCGAACGCCGCCTTGGTGTCGCGGCGCGCCTTGGAAGAGGTCCGGGCGTTGTCGGAAATTGCGGCCTTGCGCAAAGGCAAGCACGTCCGTCATGTCGAGAGCGGGGCAGCGGCCCCGTACGTGGTCCATTCGTTCGCAGGCATTTACTTGCTCTTCGTCGCGTTCGACGGGGCGTTCGACGAGCTGCGCGCCGAACGCGCCATCCTCGAGGCCCTCCCGCGCATCGAGCGCTTGGTGATGGCCCTGCCGCCCCTCGACCCGGCCCCCCAAGCGGGCGTCGTCGCGCTCCGTCGGCCACGGCGGCGGTGACGCTCGGCGCGTTCGATGGGGATGTCCGGTCAGCGGAGCACGTGGCGGGCGATCACCATCCGCTGGACCTCGCTCGTGCCTTCGTAAAGAGTCGTCACGCGGGCGTCGCGAAGGTGCCGCTCGACCGGCAGCTCGCGCATGTAGCCGTAACCGCCGTGGATCTGAACGGCCTCGTTGCAGACGCGAACGGCGGCTTCGCTCGCGAAGACCTTCGCCATCGCGGCTTCGCGCGTGAAGGGGCGCCGCTCGTCTTTCGACCACGCGGCGCGGAACAAGAGCAGGCGGGCAGCGTCGATCTGCACTCGCATGTCGGCGAGCTTCCAGTGGATGGCCTGGTGTGTGGCGATCGGCACGCCGAACGCGCGCCGCTCCTTCGCGTAGGCGACGCTCGCGGCGAGCGCGGCGCGCGCTATCCCGACGGCTTGCGCGCTGATCCCGATGCGTCCGCCGTCGAGCGCCGTCATCGCGATCTTGAAGCCGCCGTTCTCACGGCCAAGAAGGGCGTCGGCCGGGACGCGGCAGCCGTCGAGCTCGAGCGGCACCGTGTTCGAGCCGCGAATGCCCATCTTGTCCTCAGGCGGGCCGACGCGCAGGCCTCTGGCCCCGCCGTCGACGAGGAAGCACGAGATGCCATTGGCCCCGGTCGAAGCCGCACCGGTGCGCGCCCACACCAGCAAGACGCCGGCGTGCCCGCCCCCAGTAATCCACTGCTTGGCGCCGTCGATCACCCACGCGCCCCCGTCGCGCCGCGCCGTGGTCCGCATCGCGCCTGCGTCGCTGCCGACGTCGGGCTCGCTCAGAGCGAAGCTCCCTACGACGTGCTCGCCCGTGGCGAGCCGAGGGCAATGGCGTCGCTTCTGCGCCTCGGTGCCGAAGCGCGCGATGGTCTCGCCCACCATGTTCGTGACGCTCATCATCACGGCGGTCGAAGCGCACGCCCGCGCCACCTCTTCCACCGCCAGCGCAGCCGCGACCGCGCCCGCGCCGGCGCCGCCGAGCTCCGGCGCGACGTTGACCGCCATCAATCCGAGCTCGGCGAGGCCACGGAAGACGGCGCGCGGGAAGCGCTCGGTCTCGTCCAGCTCCGCGGCCTGCGGCGCGACGACGCGGGTCGCGAAGTCGCGCGCCGTCTTCCGAACGAGCGCCTGCGCCTCGGTGAGCGCGAAGTTCACGGCCGTAGGCCGCGCGGCCCGATGTTCGCGCTCGCGACCGTCGCGAGGCCGAGCATCACAGCGCGAAGCTCACCTTCGCCGGCCAGCTCCCGGGGGAGGGGAGCCCCCTCATCTTCTGGAGCACCCTCGCGAGGCAGTCCGCCTTCTCCTCGCCTTCTCGGCTCGACGTCGCCACCCCAGCCGCGAGGACCTTTCCGCCCGGCCCGACGTACATCGTCGCGTGAAACTTCGCGTGCGCTCCGCCCTTGCATCGGTCGAGCGTCTCCCTTTGACTGCCCGAGCGCGCCGGCCACCTTGTCCGAGCTCCAGTCGGTGGGCGGGCGCGTCGCCTGGAGAGGCAGCTCCATCGCGTAGCGCGCTTCGGCCTCGCCCCCGTCGGGCTTCGGCCAGTGGGCCGCCCGCGACGACGTCCAGCAGGCACTTCTCGGTGTCGCGGTCGCCGAGCTCGCTCTCTTCGAGGTAGGTCCACTTGGCGCTCCCGGTCTCGCCGATCCGCACGAAGAACTTCACGTTGCCGGCGAGCACCTCGACGCGATCGAGGCCGCGTTTCTGGCACTCGACGAACTTGTCGTCGAGCTGGCTGGAACGCCTGCTTGATGGCGGCCGGATCGACGCTCCCGAGCTCGCTCTTCATTTGAAGGACGGGACCTCGCGGCGCCGGCGCCTCGACGTGAGCGGCTTCCGGCGCCTTGGGCGGCGGCTCCCCCCCGCACGCCGCAAGGGCGAGCGCGAGCCCCAGCCCGAGCCCCAAATCGAACAATTTCGTGCATCCGCATCGGCAGTTACCTCAGAAGGCTGGCGGCGATGACGATGCGCTGGATCTCGCTCGTCCCTTCGTAGATCTCGGTGATGCGCGCGTCGCGGTAGTGCCGCTCGACGGGGAACTCCGTCGAGTAGCCGTAGCCGCCGTGGATCTGGATGGCCTTGTGCGTGACGCGCGTCGCCATCTCGCTCGCGTAGAGCTTCGCCATCGAGCTCTCGATCGTGTGGCGAACGCCGGCGTCCTTCATCGTCGCGGCGCGCCAGGTGAGGAGGCGCGCCGCGTCGATCTGCGTCGCCATGTCGGCGAGCATGAACTGGATCGCCTGGTGCTGCGGCGATCGGCACGCCGAAGCTCTTGCGCTCCTTGGCGTAGGCGACGCTCCGTTCGAACGCGGCGCGCGCGATGCCGATCGCCTGGCAGGCGATGCCGATGCGCCCGCCGTCGAGCGTGGCCATCGCGACCTTGAAGCCCTCGCCGACCGTCGCCGACGACGTTCGCGTCGGGAACTTTGCAGTTCTCGAAGAAGACGGTGCACGAGTGCGCGGCGTGGATGCCGAGCTTGTGATCGGGCGCGTTCTGCGTGTAGCCCGGGCGTTCCCCGCTCGACGAGGAAGGCGGTGTGCTTGAGCCGCGGTCGCGCCGCCGTCCCGCGCGCGGCCTCGGCGCGCTCGGTCACGGCGAAGACGAGGATCCAGTCGGCGTGCGGGCCGTTGGTGATCCAGTTCTTCGCGCCGTTGAGGACCCAGCCGCCGTCCCGTCTTCTCGGCGCTCGTCACCATCGTCTGCGCGTCGGAGCCGCTCATCGGCTCGGTGAGACCGAAGCAGCCGAGCTTCTCGCCTCGCGCCACCGGCGTCGAGGACACGCGCTTCTTCTGGTCCGTCGGTTCCGAACTTGTAGACCGGGTCGCAGAAGAGCGAGTTGTTGACGCTCATGATGACGCCGCAGCTCGCGCAGGCCGCGCTGATCTCCTCCATCGCCAGCGCGTACGCGAGCGCGTCCATGCCCGCGCCGCCGTGCTCTGCGGGAATCGCCACGCCGAGGAACCCGAGCTCGGCCATCTTGGCGACGATCTCGCCCGGCCAGCGCGCCGTGCTTGTCGAGCTCGGCGGCCTTGGGGGCGACTTCGCGTGCAGCGAAGTCGCGCGCGGTGTCGCGGATCATCTTGTGCTCTTCGGTCAGATCGAACTCCATGAGCTCTCCTCGCCGCGGGCCGCCGAATCTAGCACCGCCGCATGACGCGTGGGCCGGGGCGCCCTGCCGGCCAGCATCCTGCTCGACTCACTTCGTGCTCGCCCCGCTCTGTAGGGGCGCGAGCTCGACGAGCTGCGGGACCTGGTGGGCTTGAGCCCGAAGCCTCGGTTTGGGCCGCACCGCAAAGGGCAAGCGCGCGCTCGCCAGGAGGGCGACGTCGAAGACGTTGTCACCGAACGCAGCGTAGAGAGTCCGCTCTGCCCCGACGCGTTCGCGCAGGCGGGCCACCTTGCCGCCGCCATACGGGATGGGGCGCTCGACCTCCGGCAGGACGCGTCCATCGCCGATCTGCGGAAGGGCGGCCACGACCTGCTCCCGCGAGAATCCTAGGCGGGAGCCTGCTTCGAGCACGACCGCCATCGGCGACGCGCTGACGAGCACGATCTCGATGCCCGCGGCGCGCACGCGCTCGAGCACCCGACGCACCTCCTCTTGTATGCGGGTGGAGAGCTTTCCCTTGTCGACGACCTCGCGCGCGAACGCACGGAGGTCGCTCTCCGTCCACCCAGCGAAGCACCACGCCATCATCTCGCAGAGGCGCTCCTCCGGGAAACGACCGGCAAGGTAAGCGTCGTACATCCTTTGCGCGACCTCGCGCCCGGTCCCTGCATCGGAGAGGGCGTGGTCGCGGGCCTCGCGCCGCATCGCCACAACGGCAGCCGGCTCGACCTTGCCCTCGCGGAGAAACGTGTGAAAGAGATCCTCGCCGACATCCCCCGTCCAGAGAGTCCCGTCACCGTCGGTGGCGACGACGCCCCCCGGCTCCGCGTGGGCGATGGCCTCTATGCGCGCCCAAGCCTGGTCGGGGCTGCAAAGGTCCACCTGGCGAGCATATCGGATCGCGCGAGCCATCGCTTGAAGTAGGCTCTCGCCGGCCAAACCAACAGGCGCTTCGAAAGGACGGGCAAGGATGCGGAGAGGGATGGGTTCGGGGGGCGTCGCGGTCGTTCTCGCGCTGTTGGCGTCGCTGACGACGGTCATCGCGGGTGCGCAAGAGGCGCCGCCGCCGCAGCAGCCCCACGGCGCGGCGAGCGCCGATGACGCCACTGCGCCGCTGCCCGTGCCGCTGGAGCTCGTTCGCGTCCAGTCAGCCGGTCTCACCGCCGAGCGCGTTGGGAGTCGCGCAGCGACGACGAGCTGGAGCGCGCGGGCTTACGCGGAGACCCTCCGCGGGGCGGCGGCTCGTGTCGACGAGGCCTGGGCGTCGTTTTTGCCCCGCCTGTCGGGGGTCGGAAAGTACACGCGCCTCAGCAACTTCACGCCCCCCTCGTTGACGGGCAGCGGCAGCATCGTGGCCAGCGACGCGCCGGCCAACGGCGTGGCCATCTCGCCCGCCGCGTTCCAGAACGGCACCGTCAAGCTCCTACCCGTCAGTTTCAGCTTTCCCCTGGTCCTCGACAACTGGCTCTTGCAAGCCACCATCACCGTTCCGATCAGCGACTATTTTTTGCGCATCGACCAGGGCTACACGGCGGCGACGCGATCGGAGGACGCAGCTCGTTGGGACGTCGTCTCCGCGCGCAGCACGTCGGCCGCGAACGGAAAGGTGGCCTACTACACTTGGCTGCGAGCGCGCGGCGCGGTCATCGTCGCCGTGCAGGCGCTCAATGATCAAAAGACGCACCTGCGCGACGCGCGAAACCAGTTCTCGGTCGGTAACGTGTCGAAGGCCGACGTCCTGCGCGCCGAGACGTTGCTCGCCTCGGCGGAGCTGGCGCTCGAGCGCGCAAGAAATCTCGCGGACCTCTCGGAGAAGCAGCTGCGCGTCGCGATCCACGCCACCGACGAGGAGCCGATCCTGCCCGGTGAAGACCTGGAGAGCACCCTCCCGCAGGCGCAAGGCAACCTGAAGCAGATGACGATCGAGGCGCTCGCTGAACGGCCGGAGGTCAGAAGCGCCGACGCCAACGCCGCTTCGGCGCGATCGCAAGCCGCCGCGGCCAAGGCGGGTCGGTACCCCGTTGTGAGCGCGTTCGCCGACGGCACGTACGGCAACCCCAACCCGCGCCTCTTTCCGGCGACGCAAGTTTGGTTCGGCACCTGGGACGTGGGCGCGCAAGTCACCTGGTCGCCCAACGACATTCTGACCGCCAATGGCTCGGCGGCCGACGCGGAGTCACGTGCCGCGGCGATTTTGGCGAACAGGAATATCGTCCGCGATGGCATCGAGGTCGAAGTCACGCAGTCCTGGCAAGGCGTCCACGAAGCCGATTTCGCGATCGACGCGAGCACCCGCGAGCTCGCAAGCGCCGACGAGGCTTACCGTGTCGCGCGCGAGCTGTTCAACAACGGCCGCGGCACGTCGACCACCTTGACCGACGCAGAGACCGATCTGACACGCGCCCGGCTCGACCTGCTGAACGCACGGGCCGACGCGAGGATCGCGCGAATTCGCCTCGACCACTCTCTTGGGCGAGACGCGCGTTCGGGGACGCCCTGAGTCTCGCTCCGAGGCGAGAGGCGCTCACTCGCCTTCGTCGCTGACGAAGAGACGGTTATTTCCGGAGATGCCGAAAACTCGCGTCCAACGGACGCCGTCGCCGCTCGTATTGGCATCCGCCTCGATCACGTACCACGGCTTGCCGTTCAAGCCGGCGAGCGAGACCACCGTACCGTTGACGGTGATGCTGGCGGGGGGAGTCGACACGACGCCGTCTCCCGCCAGGAGCGAGTACCCGAAATAAACGGGGGCGTTCGGCTGAACGTTGAGCGCGCTCCACGACGTGGCCAAGACGCATTTGGCGCAAGCTCCGCCCCACGCGGTCTTGAACGCCCCGGGGGTCGGCGCGGGATAGTCGTTCGGGGGACCGAGGCCCAGCGAAACATTGAGGTAGCCGCCGTGCTCGGCAAAAAACGACTCCTCGGCGGATCGGATGTTGGCGACGATGTCCTCGCCCTCGGCGACATGCGACGTCCGTATCCAGCGGCGATACGCCACGGTCGCGAGCACGCCGAGAACGCCCACGAGGGCGACGACGATCATCGCCTCGACCAGCGTAAACGCGCGGGAACGGCAGAGCGACCGCATCCTCTCAGGAGGGTAGCGCACCCGGCTGGCCCGCACTAGCGTCCGGCGACATGCGCGGGTCCTGCGGAAGGTCAGGCCCTGGAGCGGGACTGATGGCCGCGTTGGCCGCGATCGCCCATTGCTTGGCAATGGGAGCCCCGGCCGGGTGCACGCGCGGCCATCGTGCCTCCCCCGCCGACGGTGCCCGCGATTTCGGAGCGATTGAAGCGCCTCTTCCGAACGCGGTCGAGTCCCTCGGCTACCTCGCGATGGCGCGGGCCGTTCTCGAAGCAAACGAACGGGCGGCCGCGCCGCCTCGGCAAGCACCGGGCCGCCGCGTCCTCGTTGCGTTTTGGGCGCCTGGATCGCCGACGGTCGTAGCGAGCGCCAGCGGTCCCACGCTCGCTGACTCCGTAGCCCGCGCCGCAGAGGCGCTTCGGCCGAAGGTGCCCCAGCCGCAGAGCGGACGCATCGAAATCGATGTGCCGACCCGTTTCGAGAGCGTGGCCCTGGACGAGCTCGGCGAAGCGCCTCTCGCAGCAATCGGGTTCGAGGGCGTGCTCGTCACGCGCGACGATGGCCAGGCGGGGTTCGTCCTTCCAGGCGAAATCGCCCAGCGCCAGCTCTTTCGATTGGGCAGCGCGGCGACCTTCGATTCGCCGCGCATCGCGTCGCTCGTTGCGGCACGAGCAGGGGTGTCGGAAACCGAGGCCCGATCGATGCGCGCCTACCGCTTCCGCGCCGACGCGCACGTCGAGTCTCCCCAGCACGACCGCGCCCTGACTTTGGTTCGAGGAATGGTCGAAAGGCCCGCGGAGGTCACGCCGGAGCAGCTTCTGGCTGCCGCCCGAAAGGGCGCGGACTATCTCTCACGAATGCTCGATGGCGCCGGCCGCTACGTCTATTTGTACCATGCCGCCGACGATCGCGATGATCCCTCTTACGGGTGGCTCCGCCACGCGGGCACGACGTATGCGCTCTTCGAGGCTTTCGAGGAGTTCGGCACTCCGGCTTACCTCCAAAAGGGCGAGCTTGCATTGAGCTCTCTCTCCGCTCGCCTGACGGACCATCCCGCGAGCCAGGGGAAGTACCTTCTCGACACGAATGATGAAGAGGAGCAAGGCGTCGGCGGGGGCGGGCTCGCGCTCCTCGCCTTCGCAAAGCATGCAGCGATTACCGGCACGCGCGTCGACCTCGAAACGATGAGGGCTTTGGCCCGTTACATCATCAAACGACAGTACGACGATGGTCACTTTCGGTCGAATGCCGACGTCCAGCACGAAACGGGTAAGACGATGAAACGCGAGCCGGTCTATTACACCGGGGAGGCGTTGCTCGGGTTGATGCGACTGTTTGCCATTGATCCACAATCGGCCTATCTCGAAGCTGCGCGTCGAGGAGCAAATTGGGTCATCGGCGTGCGCGATGCGCATGTCTCCGAGGAGATTCAGGAACACGACCACTGGATGGCCTATGCGCTGAACGATCTGTACCGCGTGACGCACGACGAGGCGTACGCGAAGCATGCGGACAAGATCGCGCGAGCCATCCAAAAAAAGCAGCACGGCAGCGCCGACGCTCTCGCCCCGGATCTCGTCGGTTCGTTCTACGACGGGCAGAGCAACCCGGCGTCGACGCGTCTCGAAGCGTACGACGCCGAAATGGTCCTTGTCCGGTTTGCGGGCAAGTCGGAAGAATGGCTCCTCGCTCCGGCGAAACAGGCTGCGCGCGCGATATTGGGCCAACAGTTCGATGCGGAAAACGACTTTTGGCTCAAGAATCCGGCAAAGGCCGAGGGCGGTGTCCGCGAAAGTCCGCTCGTGAACGACGTGCGCATCGACTATGTCCAGCACGCGCTGAGCGCCTGGGTCCACCTGGCGCGTGTCCTTCGGGACCCCGTCTACGGTACGAGGGGGGTTCCTTCTCAAGATCCCGTGCGTCCTGCTGACGTCGAACTGTCGACCGAGAAGGGGCGGACTGACCTCGGGGCTACGCGACCGCTCGGGGCTCGCTGACATTTCGGCGCCAGAACCGGACGCACAGTGATCGATGGCAGGCGACGGTTCACACGTCCTGCTGCCAGGGACCGCCGCAATCGGCGCGTCGCGATCGTGACGTCCTCGGACGGGCCAGGGACCGGCCCAGACGCCCGCGCGAGAACGCCGATTGCCGGGGGTCGCCGAGGAAGGCCGGGAAGGCGACAATCGTTAGCTTGCTCACGATTTGGCCTCTTTGAGCGCCGCACCGCCCGGTTTGCCGACCCCCGGCGCCGTGGCCCCGGGGCCGAGGCATGGGTCGTGCTGGAGGGTGCGAGTCATGAACGCCATCTTTTTCGGTGCCAAGCGCGCCTTCCAAGCCTCGCTACGCCTGATGCGGCCCGGGTTGGTTCGACTGGGCCTCACCGCGGCCCGTTTCGACATGCTGACGGCCATCTGGCAGCATCCATGCGGCGTCTTTCAGCGACAGCTCCGCGAGATGCTCGGAGTGACCGCGCCGACCATCAGCCGGATGCTTCGTTCGCTCGAAGAGCTCCGCTTTCTCAAGCGAGAGCGCTGCCTCGGCGACGGACGCCAGCTCCACGTCAAGCTCACTCCGACCGGCCTCGCGCTCGTCCGCCGAGCCACTCGCATTTTCATCGCCAGCGGCGCCGCCCAGCTCGCCGTCGACTGCGCGCTGACCAATAATCGGGCCCACGACGAGTCCCGCTGCCTGCGCGAAATGGACGTCGCCGAGTCCGTCCTCCGACGTCTCCGTGACGCCTTCCGCGATGTCGCACGACTCCACTATCCCTGGCACCCCGAAGACTAGCCGCCGCCGAGTCACCACCGTGCGTAAACCAAAAGGAGCAACCGGGCGCACCGCTCTTTCCGGCCGACGTCGCGCACGGCTGGGACGTCCTTGAACCGTGCTAGTCGAAGCGCACGACCAGCGGGGCGTGATCCGAATCGACCGTCAGTCGCGCATCGCATCCCGAGTCGGCAGGAGGATGCTCTCGAAGATCCGCGTTGAGAAAAAACGCCGCGCCGAGCCGCGCGTAGAGGATCGGAGTCGCGAGCACGTAGTCGATTTGCACGCGATTTCCGCCGTGCAGGGTGCTGTAGCGCAAATCAGGCGCCACCTGCGCAGCGCAGTCCACGAGCTGCTCGGCGCCCTCGGCGCGCAGGCTCCGAAGTGCCATCGAATCTGGCAAGTCGTTCAAATCGCCGACGACCGCTGCGTGCGCCCGCGGATTGCTGGTCAGGACGTCATCCACGAGCCCGCGGACGAAGAGGGCCTCAGCCGCTCGCCAGACGGAGCTCCGCAGCGCCGACTCGCTGCGCTCTCTGGCCGTCGGGCGTCGCCCTTCGTCGCCGCTCCCCGATAGCTCTGGTCCGTTCGAGCCTGTGCGCAACGGCACCGGCCGGGACGACTTGAAATGCGCGACCAAAATATTCACCGGCCCGATGTCGGGAGCTTCGACCTGCGCATGCACGATCCCACGTCGGAGAGGGATTCGCCCTGCGAAGGGCTCGGGATCGCCCTCGCAGAAGACAGGAAATGGAAGCGCCGTGGCGGTGTGCACGCGCGCCGCGATGATCTGGCACCGCGACACGAGGGCGCAACGGATCCCGCGCGCGTCCGCCGTTCCGATGACCGGCGCTCCGTAACCGCACCCCGCCAGGCGCCCGAGGACCGCATCGAGGAGCCACGCCTGCCCGACTTCTTGCAACCCCACGACGTCTGCATCGCAGGCCCGGAGGTTTCGCGCGATCCAGTCGAGCTTTGCGGGAAGCAAGGCCAAGTCCCGCGGATCGTTCGGCTCGAGCAAGTCCTTAACGTTCAACGTTGCGATTGCGAAGGCCATTCGTCCTGCCACTACCAGGCCCGCCGGCGCACGGCGATGGTGAGGCCCTCGCGCTTGTGTAGATTAGTTCGCGCTACACTGAGCGAGGTCATGGACTTGCCCCCCGACGACGCGTTGCGCTGGATTGTCCGAACCTACGCGCGGCTACGTGCCGTCCACGGCCATGAAATCGGATCGCCGCAGCTCGTGCAGCCAACGGGAGAGTTCTTTCCGGACGAGTTTCGCTCGGACGCCCCCAGCCTCCAACGATTGCTGCGGCGAATGATTCTCTTATGCCCCGGTGGCTGACGATTCTCGAAATCGAAATCGCATTCGCCGCCCCCGACGGCGACGACGCGCAGGCCACCTGTAGCTCTGGCGCCTGCGGCTCCGGGGGAGGGGCGGCCTCGAACGAGAGGCACGTCCAAGAGCTCGAGGGTGGCTATCGAGTCTTCGTGACGCCAGCGGACGCCGGGCACCCCGACCGACTGACGGCGTCGCTGGCGCGGAGCATCGGCGGGCTCGTGCTCCTCGAGGCAGGCGAAGAAGGCGCGCAACGCGCGGAGACGCTGCAGGCCGCGGAGCTGGTCGCGGCAGCCTGCGGATTTGGCGTACTGCTCGCAAATGGCGCTGCCGTGTGGGCGAAATCGTGTGGTGGCCTGCGGATGTCGCAACGCACAATCTTGTCGGTCGAGGAGATCGGCGTCGCCCTCGCTCTCTTCGTGGCGGTCCATGGCTTGCGTGCCAGCGTGGCGTGCGCGCATCTCGGTGCCACCCAGCGCGAGGCCTTCGAGCGGGCACAGGCTTGGACCGAGTCGAACCCATTCGTCGTCGAGACCCTTCGCGAGGCTCCCTCGTTGCTCGAGGCGGACGCCTTTCGGCTGGAGCCGCTGCGGAGCATGCTGGGCCGCTGGCTTCACCAACGGAGGCTGAAGAAGGAGATGCAGCTCCCCGCCGTCGCCCAGCCGGCAGTCCGGTCGGAGGAGCAACGGCGACGACTCGAAGAAGCTCGTGCCTTGGTCGACGAGGTCATGGGCGACCGCTGACGGCTCGCGCGCCGTTTCCGGCCGGAGCCCTATCAGCCCGTGCCAGGCGGTCCTCGCATCAAGCTGGCGCGGACGACCGCTCGCTCGTCGCCAAAGCGCTCCGCGATTTTCGCCGTCACCTGTTCGACGCGCCGCTGCTTGTCCGTCAGCGGATCGGGAAACAGCGTGCTCGCCGGCGCGCCGTCGATCATCCCGCTCACGCTCACGCCGGTCAGCCGGACGCGGCGCCGGTCGAGGGGCATTCGTGCGAGCAGTCCCAGGGCCGACTGGTGAATGGCATCAGTGTCCTGGACTGGGTCCCGCAGCGTCGCCCGGCGCGTTCTCAGCGTGAAATCGGCGTACTTGATCTTGATGGTCACAGTGCGAGCGGAAAGGCCCGACCGCACCAGGCGCCGCGCGACGCGTCCGGCGTGCTCGAGCAGCGTGCGCGCTATGGCCTCGCGACCGACTAGGTCGTTTTCATATGTCTCTTCGGCCCCTATCGATCGCGCCCGCGCATCGGGGACCACGTCGCGACCGTCTTCTCCGCGCGCAAGGCGACCGACCTCGGGGCCCCAGCTCCCGAGGACGCGACGCAAGGCGCCCGCGTCCGCCCGCGCCAGGTCGCCCAGCGTCGCATATCCCAATTTCCGCATTTTGGGTGCGGTCTTCGGTCCCACTCCCCACATTCGCTCGATCGGCAATGGAGCGAGAAAGGCCGCCACGTCCAGAGGATCGACGACGACGAGGCCGTCCGGCTTGTCGAGATCGCTCGCGATCTTCGCTACGAATTTGCTGGGGGCCACCCCCGCAGACGCGACGAGCTGCAGCTCTTTGCGGATGGCTCGCTTAATGTTGCGCGCGATCGCTTCGCCCTCGCCGAAGAGGGCGCGGCTCGCGGTCACGTCGAGGAAGGCCTCGTCGAGCGATAGCGGCTCGATGCACGGAGTGTAACGGCCAAAAATGGCGAAGACCTCCTCGCTAACTTGCTCGTAGCGGTGACGCCTCGGCGCGACCACGACGGCGCGGGGTGCGAGCCGCAGGGCTTCGGCCATCGGCATTGCAGAACGCACCCCAAAAGGCCGAACCTCGTACGAGGCCGCGAGCACGACCCCCCGGCGCGAGGGTCCGCCGACGATGACGGGCTGACCCCTGAGCGCCGGATTGTCACGTTGTTCGACGGACGCATAGAAAGCATCCATGTCGATGTGCAAGATGGTCCTCAACGCGCCCTCCACCCTTTGATATCAGTCGGCGGCCGGAGGAGACACCCGCCAAAAAGGAGCCAGAATGGTCGAAGAGGGTCTTGAAACGCAGGAGCTCAAGGAAAAGCTGGAGGAGGCACAAGAGCACGCGCACGCACACACTGGTCACGAGCGTTCGCCGTGGATCATGTGGCTCTCGCTTTCGACGGCCATTCTCGCCGTGCTGGCGGCCATCGCTGCCCTCGCTTCCGGGGCGCACGCCAACGATGCGATCGTCGAGAAGGACGACGCCATTTTGCACCAGTCGAAAGCCGATGACGCGTGGGCGTTCTACCAGGCCAAGGGGGTGGAGGCCGTCGTTTACGCGACCCAGGCGCAGGTCACGTCGAAGGCCGAACTTGCCGCGAGTTTGCAGAGCGACGCCGAACGGATGAAGCAAGAGCGGACGGAAATCCGTCGCGAAGCCGAAGAGGAGCAGAAGCGCGTCGTCGAATCGAACGAAAAGTCCGAGCACAGTCTGCACGTCCACCACCAATTTGCCAAAAGCGTGACGCTCTTTCAAATTGCGATCGCCCTGTCGGCCATCGCGGCGCTCACTCGCAAAAAGCGAATGTGGTGGGTGAGCCTAGCGTGCGGCGTCCTCGGTGCCGGCCTCTTCGTCCTGGGGGTTGCCTCTCAGTAGGATCAAATGCCGCCGAGGGCCGCCCGCGCCCTTCCTGGCTCTCCGTGTCGCTCGCTTCTCGGCGTGGGCGGCACTAAGGCTAGAGCGCATGCGATTTCCCTTTGCGCCGGTGGCGGCCATTTGCGCGTCGTTCGTCGCCTGCAACCAGGACTCGGCCGCGAGCAACGAGCAGCGCGACACGCACCTGGGGTCCCTCCGCGCCGCTTCACCACCAGCATCGACGGAGGCGGTCTCGTCCAGCGAACCGGACGCCATGGCCGTTGCGTCCCCTTCAGCCCGGCCCCCCACCGCGCCCAGCGCCACGCCTCGGAGCGACCCACCGGCCTCTCATTGAGGCGTGCCGCGCCCCAAGGCGCGCTGGCTCGCCGCCGCCGGGCGCGCGCACCGCTCGAGAGCGGACTATTTGTTCGGCTGGGGTGTAGTCCGTAGATACGGACGAACGGTCGTGTATCCCTTCGGAAACTTCTGCTTCAGCACTTCGGGGTCCTGAAGCGATGGGACGATGATCACGTCCTGTCCGTCCTTCCAGTTCGCCGGCGTCGCGACGGAGTGACTATCGGTCAGCTGCAGCGAGTCGACGACGCGCAAGATTTCGTCGAAATTGCGACCGGTGCTCGCCGGGTACGTGATGACGAGCCGGACCTTCTTGTTCGGGTCGATGACGAACACCGAGCGGACGGTCAGCGTGTCGTTGGCATTCGGATGAATCATCCCGTAGAGGTTCGACACCTTCCGGTCAGGGTCGCCCAGGATGGGATAATTTAGCTTCGCCTTCTGGGTGTCCTCGATGTCACCCACCCACTTCTTGTGGGAGGTCACGTCGTCCACGCTCACCGCGAGCACCTTCACGCCGCGCTTGTCGAACTCCGGCTTGAGCTTCGCCACGACGCCGAGCTCGGTCGTGCACACCGGCGTGAAGTCCTTGGGGTGCGAAAAGAGAATGCCCCAGGACTTGCCGAGCCACTCGTGAAAATGAATCGAACCCTCAGTCGAATCTTGGGTGAAGTCGGGCGCTATGTCGCCGAGCTGGATGGCCATCGGGACGTCTCCTATCTGTCGTGGGCGTTCAGTTTTGCGGATCCTATGTTCGTAAAAGCGACCGTCAAGTGATGCGTGGGCCGACCGCCCCGTTGCGCCGCGGGCGGCGCGTGCCTGGTGTCGAAGCGGCCTGCGCCGGTGAGCTCGGCCGCTAGCGCGCTCAGGGACTGGTCAAGGTCCGGTATCTGTCCAGCAGAAGAGACTGCCGCGTCTCGAGCGATTGCTCGCGTCCGCGCACGAAGACGTGCTCTGCGCGCGTGCTCGTCTGCAAGGGATCACCGCTCCAGACGACGACGTTGCCGACCGCGCCAGCCTCGAGCCGCCCGTAACCGGCCAAACCGAATACCGCGGCTGGGGCCTCGGTGACGGCGCGGATCGCAGCGGCGTGATCCATCCCGAGTCGCGCGGCGTTGCCGGCCTTCTGCCAAAGCAGCCGCACCTGATGCGCCGAAAACGTCCCGAAAACGACTTCGACACCAGCACGGGCGAGCAGAGCCGCGTTGTCGGATCGCGCGTGGAGGCGGTCGAAGCGGAGCGGGAGGTCCTCCAGCGGGTCGATGATGACCGCGATCTTCCTCCGTGAGAGCTCGTCGGCGACCATCCACGCCTCGCTCGCCCCTGCCACAATCACCTTCAGGTGGTATTCTTCGCCGAGGCGCATTGCGGCCTCGATGTCGCTTGCGCGGTGCGCCTCGACGACCAGCGGCTGCTCGCCACGCAAGACCAACTGAATGGCCTCGAGGCCCGCGCGGTGAAGGCTCAGCGGCCGGACGCCGTTCAGGTCATAAGGCAGCCTCCGAGTCGAGAAGAGTCGCGCGTCGTCGAGCGCCCCGCGCAACATCGCCCACATTCCGCTGCGCGTTCCAGCGCTCGATTGGGCGCCCGCCTCGTCGAGGTGCGCATATTGCGCGAGGGTCGGACGGACGAGCCCGTCCGCGAGCGTTTCGCCACCGAGGTCGATGAACGCGCTCTGGCCCGCCAGAACACCGCTCCGCGGTGCGACGACGACGGACGTGACGCCGCCCGCGAGCGCGATGGCCACGAGGATGGAGCGCGGATTGTAGCCGTCGAGCGTCCGAAGCTCGGGGGCGAGCGCCAGTGGTTGACGGGCGTCGTTCGTGGAGGGTTCGAGCTCCACGTCGACGAGACCGAGCTCGGTTTGGGCGTCGATGAAGCCGGGCGTCACGACCTTGCCGCGGGCATCGACGATGCGCGAGCCCGGGGGGACTTGCACGGCGACTCCGACCGCACGCACCTTGCCGGACGCCAGCACGACGGTCGCGTCGTCGAGCGGATCGCGCCCACCGGGCAGGTAGACCCGGGCGTGAGTGATCGCGACGGGTGAGGCTTCGTCGGCCCCCGCGATACCGTGCTTCCCAATGAAGGCGAGCGCGGTCAGGGTGAAGGCGACGAGCAAGGCACGCTTCATTTGAGTTCTTCCTTGGGCGGCATGGCTCGGACGCCGATCTCGAAATCGCTCCAGGGCCCGCCGACGTGCGCGCGATCGAAGACCAGCCGTCCGTCGATGTACACGAGCTCCGCGCGGGCGTAAGTGCTGAAGGGATCCTCGCTCCAGACGACCACGTCCGCGCGCTTGCCCGGCGCGAGCGTACCCACCTGATCGTCGATGCCAAGGACCCACGCGGGGTTCGCGGTCAACCAGCGAAGGGCGTCGTCCTCCTCGAGCTTCACCCCGGCGGCACGGCCGGCGGCGAGCGCCTTGCCAGCGGCTTGATTCAAAATTTGGATCGCGATCGGCGAGTCGGAATGAAGGGCGGCCCGTGCGCCTGCCTCGGTGACGAGCGCCAGGTTCTCAGGGATGCCGTCGTAGGCCTCCATCTTGAAGCCCCACCAGTCGTCCCATGTCACGACGGCGACGCCCCGCCGGGCGAGGACGTCGCGTATCTTGTAGGCCTCGAGCGCGTGGTGGAAGGCGCGCACTTTGAAGCCGAGCTCGTCGGCGACTTCGAGGGCCGCGAGCATGTCGTCGGCCTGGTAACAGTGCCACTCGACGAGGATGTCTCCGCGCAGGACGAGCGCCAGCGTCTCGAGCCCGAGGTCGCGGTCCGGGGCCTTGCCGCCTGCACCGCCGTCGCCGGCGGTCTCTCCCGTCGAGCCTTGCGCTTTTGCGCCTTTCTTTCTGCTCGTCCACTCGTTCCAATCGCGCAGGTACTTCTGCGCCTTGAGAAACGCCTCCCGGGTCGCGCGAACGCCGCCCATGCGTGTCGCAGGAGGCCGCTTGAGGGGGCCATAGAGACGCTTTGGGTTTTCGCCGCACGCCATCTTGAGAGTGTCCGGCGCGCCGGGAAAGCGCATGGCTCTTGCGCCGCGTCGGGGCGCGAGGTGCATCACGACGCCCCGGCCCCCGATGAGGTTCGAGCTTCCGGGGAGCACGCCGATGGTGGTCACTCCGCCGGCCACCGCGCGCTCGATGGCCGGGTCTTGTGGCCAGAACGAGTCCTCCACGCGCACGCCCGCGGTGATGGCCTCGCCGAGCTCGTTGCCGTCTTCGTGCGCGACCGTCTCCGGCACGGGATGAACGCCGATGTGCGAATGCGGGTCGATGATCCCAGGAGTGACGAACTTGCCGCGCCCGTCGACGAGCACGGTGCCCGCGAGCGCGGACGGCCCGTCGCCCGCGCCGACGGCGGCGATCAAGCCGTGATCGAGCAAGACGAATCCCGGGTCGTAACGCTGACCGGTCGCCGTCAACACGGTCGCATGCTGGAGCAGCACGGCAGGAACGCGCGTCGACGAGACGGCTTCGACCTGCGCGGCGGCGCGAGCCGCCCCCTCGGCGAAAGGGTCCTCGGAGCTGGCCGGGAGCGCGGCGGTCGCCGCTTCGGCCGACGAGCGCCCCCTCGGCGTGCACGCAGAGAGCGCGGCGACGAGCGGGAAGACCGCCAGCTGGACGACGGAAAGTCGGCGCATCCCGAGCATCGTACGCGCACCGCCGACAAAGCGGACCCACGACCGACCTATCGAGAGTCCGCGCTTAATCGAAGGAAAAGGCGGCAGCGGCTGCTATCTTCGCGCCGCGCGCCTCATGAAGCCGCTCCGCCTGGTCAGCTACAACGTGCGCTACTTCGGTCACGGCACGCGCGGGCTCGCCAGCACGAAGCGAGCGATGAATCGCATCGCCGAGGCGCTCGCCGCGCTCGAGCCGCTCCCCGCGATCGTGTGTTTGCAGGAGGTCGAGACCCGGTCTCTCCGCTCGACCGTCGCGCATCGCCACGACAGGACTCAGCTCGAGCGGTTCATGGAAATGCTCTCGGCCGCGCTCGCCGTCGCCGGAAGGGCCGACGCCTACCACGCCTATTATTTTCCAGCGCACGCTTACCGTCTGTCGCCGCGGACGCACGTTTACACGACCGGCCTCGCGATCCTGGCTCACGGCGACTTGGCCGTCGACCACCACAACGCCGAGACGCCTCACGACATCACCCATAGGCGAGTGCACCCCATCCGGCGGTTCAAGCAGACGCGCATCTGCGCGCACCTGCGCTTCCGCCATCGAACGCACGCCGGCTTTCGCGCGATCGACGTCTTCAATACCCACCTGAGCCTGCCGAGCGCGATGTCGCGCGCGTTCTGGACCCAGCCGCGGCGGCTCGGCTGGGGGCCGAACCAGCTCGAGGAGGCGAACAATCTCTTCCGTTTCGTCGAGCGTGAGCGCGCGAGCGATCGCTTCGTCGTCGTAGGCGACTTCAATGCGCTCCCCGGGTCGCCCGTCTACCGATCGCTCGTCGAGGATCGCGGTTGGGTGGACGCCTTTGCGCAGCGCTATCGATTGTCGCTCGAGGAGCTCCTGAGCTGGCCCACGGCGGGCTTCATGCGTATGCGCATGCACCTCGATCACGTCTTTGCCGGCCCGGGCCTGCGCTGGGTCGACTTCGACGACACGCATCCTTTTGGTGATCCGTCGGCGCCGTTTCACGGCTTGTCCGACCACATGCCGATGGTCGCCCGCTGCCATCTAGCCCCCCCGGACGACTGAGGTTACCCCTAGCGCGCCCGCCGACTTCTGGCGCGCGATCGCGAGGGCGCCGCCACGCAGCCGCATTCGCCGCGTGCTAGGGATCGCCCGCAATGCTCGAGCAAGCCACGGCCATCTCCACTGCGCTGACCGAGGGAATCCGCGTCGTCGTCCGCAGCACGTACGTTCCGGAGCAATCGCTCCCCCTCGCGGGCCGGTATGTGTTCGCCTACTCGGTTCGCATCGCGAACGAGGGTGCCGAGCCGGCGCAGCTGCGCACGAGGCACTGGATCATCACGGACGGGACAGGCAAGGTCGAAGAGGTGCGCGGCCCCGGTGTCGTCGGGCAGCAGCCCTATCTGAAGCCCGGCGAACATTTCGAATACACGAGTGGATGCGTCCTTCAGACGGCGCGTGGTCAGATGCATGGCACCTACCAGATGCACCGGCCCGACGGCCGCGTCTTCGACGCGGCGATTGCGCCCTTCCTGCTCGCGCTGCCGCACTCGCTGAATTGAGCTATGGCTCGCCGTCATGGATGACAGCACCTACCAGCACCTGGCCGACGACGTTTTTCGCGCGATCGGTGACGCCTTCGAGGAGATCGATCCCGAGATCGTCGATTGCGAGATAGCGGGCGACGTCGTCACCCTCACACTGCCCGGGGCGAAGAGGTGCATCCTGAATACCCAGCGGCCCACTCGTCAAATTTGGCTCGCCGCAAAGGCGCGCGCCTGGCACTTTTCTTGGGACGGGCAAGCCCGGCGCTGGGTCGACGACAAGGGGCGAGGCGAGGAGCTTTACGCGACGATCGCTGGCCTCGTGAAGGAATCGGCGGGAATCGACCTCGCCTTCGCATGACCCCGTACGAGGCCATCGGCGGCGAGACGAAGGTGAGAGCGATTCTTGAGCGGCTCTACGACGCCCTCTTCGAAGACCCGATGGTCGGGTTTCTCTTCGAAGGCAAAGACAAGGCGCACATCGTCGAGCAACAGGTCGCCTTCACCTGCGCTTTTCTGGGTGGCCCGCAAGAATACGAAGGGCGCGCCCTGCCCGAAGCCCATTCGCGATTGCCTCTCTTGCCGGGGCATTTCGACCGACGCCACTGGCTCCTCCGGCAGGCGCTCGATGAGCAAGGCGTCGCCGAGGAGGCGAAGAGCGCCTGGCTGCGCATCGATCAAGGCCTGCGGGGGAGCGTCCTCGCCTCCGGGGCCGACGCTCGCGCCGAGACGCGTCAAGAGTCCTGAGCCACCAGCGGCTCGAGTGTGCTCGAGGCGGGCTGGTCCAGGCGAAGTTTCTGGCGCTCCTAGTGGCCGGATGTCATTGGATCGTTCGATGGACGAAGCCAAGATGGGGAGCCTCGGCGAGCCCGAGGGTGTGGCAAAGGCTGCCTCGACGACGGAGCCGGGTCTCGGGGGGCACGAGGACCACCTGCCGACGACCCGCCTTCCACCTATCGCACCACCACCGCGCCCGCGCAGCGTGCCCCCTCCTGCACCCTTGGGGGGCGGCTTCGGTCCGGAGTCGGCCGATGAGCTGACGACGGTTCGGCCCGCGTCGTTCGCCCCCCCAGCCTCCCTGCCGATGTCGC
The DNA here is from genome assembly GCA_963787925.1 of uncultured delta proteobacterium. Classification (GTDB taxonomy): domain Bacteria; phylum Myxococcota_A; class Polyangia; order Polyangiales; family Polyangiaceae; genus Palsa-1150. Next base: position 3,518,964 of record CAWBEN010000003.1, on the reverse strand, counting down.
GTTGGAAGGTTCTCTTCGATTCGATGAGAAAGCGTGCATCGAGAGCCGTGCGCGCCCCGGCCCTCTCGAGCCATGACCCCGTCGCGCTCGGGCGCAGGCTCGGTGCGACGTGCGGCGGCCTTGGCGTCGTGCTGGCCGTCATGGCGGTCATCGCGGGCCTGCGCGGTGCACCGCCTGGCGCTTCGCAGGTGGTCGCGGCGTCGACCATCTTGGCGCACGCCATCGTCGCCGCCGCGCTCCTCGGGTTCAGCCTTGGGTTGCTGTTTCTCGCGGAGCGACTTTACGTCCTTCATTCGAGCCTTGGGTCACGCCGCCCGCCCTCTCGCGAGGCAGCCTCGCGGGACTCGCGTCCGGACGGCGTGAATTAGGCGGGCGTCCCCCCGCTCCGAGGCCGCTAGCGCCGGACGGCGGGCTCATGCTCTGGGGTGCGATGTGGCTTGTGCTTGACGCGCAAACCTGGCCGTCTTACACGTCTCTTTGCACCAATCGCACGTGCACGTAAGACTGTAGGGTCAGAGTACCGAGCCGCATGTCAGACCATCACCGCCTCCCGCTGCTCCGCGTGCCCGAGGGCGTCCTGCGCTCCCTCGACGAAGCGCGCCAAGCGCGCGACGGTCGCGATCTCATGCAAATAGGCGACCTGGCACGCGAAACGGGAAAGACGGTCCGTGCCATTCACCTCTATGAAGAGCTGGGTCTCCTGACGCCGGCCGCCCGCACGAAGGGACGATTCCGCCTTTATGGTCGCGAAGCGCTTCTTCGCATCCGGTGGATTGGCAAGCTCCAGGAGATGGGGTTCAGCCTGAGCGATGTTCAGACCATCGTTCGCGAATGGGAGCAGGTCGAAAGCGCTCCGGGTGCCATGAAGCGAATGCGCGAAGTGTATGCGCGCAAGCTCGAAGAGACGCACGAGCAGAAGCGACGGATTGACGCGCTCGAGCACGAGCTCCGGGCGAGCTTGGAGTACCTCGATACGTGCGACGTGTGCGACCCGCAGCGCCTCCTTTCCGCGTGTGATTGTTGCGACCTCCATGACAAGGAGACCGACGTGCCCGAGCTCGTGCTTGGCTTCAGAGCGCACTAGGCCGAGCCGAACACAACGAGTTTGCTACGTGAGATCCGACCGATGAAGCTCCCCATTTTCATGGACAACCACTCGACGACGCCGGTCGACCCGCGCGTGCTCGAGGAGATGCTCCCCTATTTCACGACGAAGTTCGGCAACGCAGCCAGCCGAAACCACCCCTTCGGGTGGCAAGCAGAAGAGGCCGTCGAGCAGGCCCGCGAGCGGATTGCAAAGGTCATCGGCGCGAAGGACACGAAAGAGATCGTGTTCACGAGCGGCGCGACGGAGAGCGACAACCTCGCGATCAAGGGCGTCGCCGATTTCTACAAGGAGAAGGGAAACCATATCGTCACGACGACGACGGAGCACAAGGCCGTGCTCGACACCTGCAAGCGCCTCGAAAAGCAGGGCTTCGACGTCACCTACCTCGCCGTAGGCCAAGACGGGCGGGTCGACCCGGGCGACGTGAAAAAGTCACTGACCGACAAGACGATCCTCGTGAGCATCATGCTCGCCAACAATGAGATTGGCACCGTTCAGCCGCTCGACGAGATAGGCAAGATCACCCGCGAGCGCGGAGTCCTGCTGCACTCCGACGCGGTTCAAGGGGTCGGCAAGGTCGAGTTCGACGTTCAGAAGACGAACGTGGACCTGGCTTCGTTGACCGCCCACAAGATGTACGGGCCCAAGGGGGTCGGCGCACTCTACGTGCGGCGGAGCAAGCCGCGCGTGCGGCTCGTCGCGCAGATGGACGGCGGCGGTCACGAACGCGGGATGCGTTCGGGCACCCTCGCGGTCCCCCTAATCGTCGGTTTCGGAAAAGCTTGCGAGATCTTGACGAACGAGGGAAAAGCCGAAAGCGCGCGCATGCTGACGTTGCGCGAGCGGCTTCGTCAGCGGCTCATGGGCCGCCTCGACGAGGTCTATGTCAACGGCTCGCTCGAGCACCGGCTCCCGGGCAATCTCAACATCAGCTTCAACTTCGTCGAGGGCGAAGGCCTCATGATGGCGATCAAGGACGTCGCCGTGAGCTCAGGCTCCGCGTGCACTTCATCCAGCCTCGAGCCGAGCTACGTCTTGCGCGCCCTCGGTGTGGGCGACGAGCTCGCGCACTCGAGCATCCGATTCGGTCTCGGCCGCTTCAACACGGAAGAGGAAGTCGACTTCGTTGCCGACCTCGTAATCGACAAAGTAGAGCGGCTGCGTGAGCTTTCGCCGCTTTGGGAGATGCACAAAGAGGGAATCGACCTCAAGAGCATCGAGTGGGCTGCACATTAGTCCGGGAGACAAGCCATGGCGTACAGCGACAAAGTCATCGAGCACTATGAGAATCCGCGCAACGTCGGCACGCTCGACAAGGGCGATCCCAACGTGGGGACCGGCCTCGTCGGCGCTCCTGCCTGTGGCGACGTGATGCGCCTGCAGATCAAGGTGAACGAGCTAGGGGTCATCGAGGACGCGAAGTTCAAGACCTTCGGCTGCGGCTCTGCCATCGCCAGCTCGTCGCTCGCCACCGAGTGGATCAAGGGGCGAACGGTCGATGAGGCGGAGCTCATCAAGAACTCGCAGATTGTCGAGGAGCTGAACCTGCCGCCCGTGAAGATTCACTGCTCGGTTCTGGCCGAGGACGCCATCAAGAGCGCCATCGCCGATTACCGGAAGAAGCAGGAGGAGCGTCGGGCGGTGGCGGCGTCGAGCGGCGGTCACGCCAGGTGATCGCGAGCGAGGGCGAGCGAGGAAAAGTGACCCACTCGGCAACGGAGCAACAAGCTCACCCCACCCCGGCGCAGGCACCGAGCATCTCGGTCGCCCAGCCGGCAGTGGACGCCATCGCGCGGCAAATGAAGAAGCGCACGACGCTCGAGGCGAGCCTTCGCGTCGGGATTCGGGGCGGGGGCTGCTCGGGCTTCTCCTACGTCATCGAGTTCCACGATGGCCCGCCCCACCCGCGCGACAAGCTTTACGAATACGTCGCGACCGACGGGACGCCCGTTCGTGTCCTCGTGGACCCGAAGAGCCTACTTTACCTGAACGGGACCGTTCTCGAATGGGAGCAGACGCTCTTGCGGCAGGGATTCAAGTTCGCCAACCCCAACGAGAAGAGCGGCTGCGGATGCGGTACCTCCTTCTCGGTTTGAGATTGGCTTTGCCGAGGACGTGGCAGCACTCGTCATGGATCCTTTCGCCACGCTAGGCATTCCGCGCGCGTTCGACATCGACGTCGACGCAGCCGAGAGAGCGCACCGCGAGCTGTCGCGGGCCCTGCACCCCGACAAGTTCGTGGCCGGAGGCGCGAGCGAGCGTCGGGCGGCGCTCGGAAAGGCCGTCGAGGTGAACGAGGCTTGGCGCGTCGTGCGTGACCCGATCCGTCGGGCCGAGGCGCTTCTGTCTCTCGCGGGCGTCGTCCTCGGGGAAGGCCATGAGCCAAAGGCCGAGACGGGGTTCTTGATGGAGATGCTGGAGCAAAGGGAAGCGCTCGGCGAGGCGAAGACCGCGCGCGATCTGGCGACGGTTCGCGAGCTGGCGGCCACCATCGAGAAGCGCGGCCGAGACGCTGAGCACGCGCTGGCCGAGGGCTTCGCGCGGGGAGAGGCCGCGTCACTCCTCGGAAAGGTGAGCGAGCTCCGATTTTACCGTCGCTTCCTCGACGAAGTGAGCGCCATCGAAGACGAGCTCGCGGCTTAATGGCACTTCTCGAGATCTTCGATCCCAAAGCCGCTCCGCGTCCCATCGGGATCGATCTGGGCACGACCAACTCTCTCGTCGCCTACGTCACCAACGAGCATCCGCGCACGATTGAGGATTGCGATCTCCAAGCGCTCGTCCCCAGCGTCGTCGCCTACTTGCCGAACGGCGACGTCGTCGTCGGCCGGCGGGCCGCCGCGCTCGCCAGCGAGCACCCCCGCGACACGATCGTGAGCGTGAAGCGCTTCATGGGGCGCGGCGCCGACGACCCCGAGACACGCCGCCTGGGCCCATACGTCTTCGTGGATCCGAAAGCCGGTGAGGCGAATACCGTTCGGTTCCAAGTGGCGGGAGGCCGCGCGGTGACGCCCGTCGAGGTCAGCGCCGAGATTCTGCGCGCTCTCAAGGCGCAGGCCGAGGACGAGCTCCGCAGCGTGGGGGGCGCCGTCGTTACCGTTCCCGCTTATTTCGACGACGCGCAACGGCAGGCGACGAAGGATGCCGCGCGCCTCGCGGGGCTCGAGGTCCTTCGCTTGATCAACGAGCCTACGGCGGCCGCGCTGGCCTACGGCCTCGAGAAGAAGCGGAACGGCACGTTCGCGGTCTACGACCTCGGGGGCGGCACGTTCGACGTGACGATCCTGCTGCTCGATGACGGCGTATTCCAGGTCCGCTCCACCGGTGGCGACAGCCAGCTCGGCGGCGACGACATGGATCGAGCGATTGCGCACGAGCTTCTCGGAAAGCTCGGCTTCGACGGCAAACTGCAGACTCCGCAGCTCGTGCGCCTGGTCCTCGACGAGGCGCGCAAGGCGAAGCATGCGCTGACGGCCGACGAGTCCGTTCAGGCCGAGGTCCCTGGCCAGGTCCGAATGACATTGACCCGGAGCCGTCTCGATCGAACTGATCCGGCCGTTGCTCGAGCGCACGGGCATCGCCTGCCGGCGCGCCCTGAAGGACGCGGGCTTGAAGCCCGCGCAGCTGGACGGCGTGATTCTGGTGGGCGGAGCGACGCGAGTCCCCGCCGTGCGCAAGTACGTCGCCGACCTCTTCGAGAGAGAGCCGCTATCGGACATCGATCCGGACCAAGTCGTTGCGCTCGGCGCGGCGGTGCAGGCCGACCTGCTGGCAGGCGCCGGGCGGACGGAGGATGTCTTGCTTTTGGACGTCACGTCGCTGTCGCTCGGTATCGAGGTCGGGGGCGGAATCGTCGACAAGATCTTGCCGCGAAACTCGACGATTCCTTGCGCGGCACGCGCCACTTACACGACACAAGAGGACAACCAGACGGGCTTCGAGATCCACGTCGTGCAAGGCGAGCGCGAGATGGTCGCGGACGATCGGAGCCTCGCGCGCTTCACGCTCAAGGGTATTCCGCGAATGCCGGCGGGGCTCGCGCGCTTGGAGGTCACGTTCAATGTCGACGCAGACGGGTTGCTGAGCGTCCATGCAAAAGAGACGACGACCGGAATCGAGCAGACCGTGAGCGTCAAACCCAGCTACGGTCTCGATGACGCGACGGTAGACCAAATGTTGATCGACGCGCTCGATCACGGTGAGCAAGATCTCGTGAATCGCCGCGTCGCCGAGCGGCGGGTCGAGGCGCGGCGTATTCTCGCCGCCACGAAGAAGGCGCTCGTCTTGGACGCGGATTTGCTCCAACCGGGTGACCGCGCTCGCATCGAGGCCGCATGTGCCGAGCTCGACGAGGCGGCTCGGGGCGAGGACCCCTCTCGGATGCTTTCGCGCATCGAGGCGCTCGACGACGCGACGAAGGCGTTTGCCGCGCGGCGCATGAACCGCGCTATCGCCCGTGCGATTGAAGGCCGGCAAGTCGAGCAAGTGGAGGACAGCGTGAAGCACGCGAAGGGCGTCGAGGAGGCGCACGCGCGCTGATGCCAGTCGTTCGATTCAGCGGGTACGGTGAGGTGGAGGTCCCCGTCGGGACTTCCCTCCTGGAAGCGGCGACGAAGGCGCACTTTCCGGAGGGGAGCGCGTGCGGAGGGGTCTGCGCGTGCTCCACGTGCCACGTCTACGTGACGGGCGGCGCCGAGCTCCTGACCGAGCAGGAGGACGAAGAGGCGGACATCATCGACAAGGCGTTCGACGTTCGCCCGAGCTCCCGGCTCGGCTGCCAGTCCAGGATTGTTCGGGACGGCGTCGTGGAGCTCGAAATCACGCGCGAAAGCATCGAGGCGTACGAGAACGAGCACCCGGCCGAGCGGGGGAAATACACGAAACCGGCGCCGCGCTCCGTGGGCGAGGGGTCGAAGGCGCGATGAATGGACGGCGCCGCGGCGGCGCGCGCCTGTGCTAGAGAAGCGGCATGTGGCCGTGGCTTCTCGCCGCATCGACCGCCGCCGCGGCCGCGGCCGTTCCCGTGGGCGGCGACGTGTCGCCCGACGACCTCGTTGCGCCTCACCAGTTGCGTAGCGGTCTGGTGGTCGGCCTCGCGTTCGGTGGGGGAGTCGGTCGCGCGAGCGGCTACCCGAACGACTCGACGCGCATCGACGACCCCAAGTACTATTCGGCCAGCGGCTGGATGCTCGGCACCAGCGAAGACGTCTTCGTGATGGGTGCGCTCACGGACTACCTGAGCTTCGGCGTGTGGTATTGCCACGCCGTCTTCGGCAATGGCAATTGGCGGTCGAACGGCGATGCCGCCGGACTGCGCATCGAGATCTTCCCCTTCGTCTCGCTGTCTCCCTACCTGACGGGGCTCGGCGCCCTCGCGCAATTCGGCTTGGGCAGCGGCAACTTGTCGCGAAAAGCGGGCGGCTTGCCGTTGTCGGAGGGGACGCAATCCTTCGGGGCCGGGGGCGCCTTTTACGAGTGGCCGTTCGGACGGCTCCTCGGAGGCCACTTCGCCGCGGGGCCCAGCCTCGAGTACGACGCCATTTGGTCGCAACCTTTCGAGCGCCATGGGCTGGTCGCGACCGCGCGTCTGGTCTTTTACGGCGGCCCCTGATTGGCCATTCGTGTGCGGAGGGGCGGTGGCTTCTCGAGCGGCGGGCGCCGCTCCGGGATCCCCTTCTGGTATCGTCGAAGTCGATGCCGCCGAATGACCCCTTTGGCCTCGTCGGCCAGGTGCTGGATGGGCAGTTCCGCGTCGATCACTTCATAGGTGAGGGCGGCTTCAGCATCGTCTACCGAGGGACCCATATCGGGCTGGACGAGCCAATTGCCATCAAGTGCCTCAAGCTGCCCTCCGCGCTGGGCTCGGCGCTCGTCGACTCGTTCGTGATGCGCTTTCGCGACGAGAGCCGCCTTCACTACAAGCTCTCCCAGGGCCATTTGCACATCGTTCGCAGCATGGCGAGCGGAACGACCAACGCCAGCGTGACGAGCGCGCTCGTACCGTACACGGTCCTCGAATGGCTCGAGGGCCACTCGCTGGCCGAGGAGTTCGCCGAGCGGCGCCAGCGTGCGCTGCCCCGGCGCTCGCTCGCCGAAGTCGTCAAGCTTTTCGACTCGGCGATCGACGCCGTGGCCTACGCGCACGCGCAAGGCGTCGTGCACCGCGACCTCAACCCCGGCAATTTTTTCCTGGCCAAGACCCGCTCGGGGGTGAAGCTCAAGGTGCTCGACTTCGGGGTCGCGAAGGTCATGGCCGACTCGGCGCTGGCGATGGGACCCATCGCGCGAACGCTCGGCAACATGCGGATGTTCGCGCCGGCCTACGGCGCGCCGGAACAGTTCGACGACAACGTCGGCCCGGTGGGCGCCTGGACGGACGTCTACGCGATTGCGCTCGTCCTGCTCGAGGCGCTCACGGACCGCACCGTGAGGGAGGGGGAGCACATCGGGGAATTCGCCAGACAGGCCCTCGCCGCGAACCAGCGCCCAACGCCTCGGGCTCTCGGGCTTCAGGTCGGTGACGAGGTGGAGAGAGTGCTCGGCGCCGCCGCGTCGATCGTTCCCGCCGAGCGACCGCGGGACGCCGGCGAGCTCTGGGGGATGCTCAAGCACGCGATGATCGCCGACGCGCTCGTCGGCGAATCGACTTCTCATCGGCCGCCTGGAGCCGGCGCGCTGGGAGGGACGCTTCGCATGGACCAGGCGGGCGGAGGTTCAGCGATCCGCGCGGCGGCCCCTTCTGCGCTCCGGACCACGCCGCTCCCGCCCAGAGCCCTCGACGCGGCTCCGATCCCCCCACGCTCGTCGATGCGCCTGCGCCGCCGCCCGCGGGCGAAGCGCCGCAGGCGCCCGGCGATGCCATGCGTTCGCGCCGGACCATCGTGCTGGCAGTGGCGGTCGGCGTCGCGATTTTCGCCGCCGTCGTCGCCGCAGGCTGGTTTCTGACCATCGCGGGACACGCGTGGTGACCTCGACCGGCGGTGCGCGCGATGGCACAACGAGGGGCCATGGCTGACTCGACTTCCAACGCCCTCTTCGACCGCGCGGCTCGCGTCATTCCAGGGGGCGTCAACAGTCCCGTACGCGCGTTTCGCGCGGTCGGGGGGACCCCCGTCTTCGTCTCGCGCGCCCAAGGCTCCCGCTTGTACGGCGCGGACGGGCGCTCTTATATCGACTACGTCGGCTCGTGGGGGCCGATGATCTCTGGGACACGCTGAGCCGTCCGTCGTGGCAGCCATCGTCGAAGCAGCCGCCCGCGGAACGAGCTACGGCGCCCCCACCGAGCTCGAGGTTCGCTTCGCCGAGAGCCTCTGCGCGCTCTACCCCTCGATGGCGATGGTGCGCACCGTGTCGAGCGGAACGGAGGCGACGATGAGCGCCTTGCGTGCCGCTCGAGGGTTCACGGGGAGGGACGTCATCGTCAAGTTCGAGGGGTGTTACCACGGCCATGCCGATTTTCTGCTCGTGAAGGCGGGCAGCGGCGCAGCCACTCTCGGGGTCCCCGATTCGGCCGGCGTTCCCACTGCGGCCGCGTCGAACACCGCGACTCTGCCCTACAACGACACCGCGGCGCTTCGTGCATTCTTCGCTTCGCGCGGAGGCGACGTCGCGGCCGTCATCGTCGAGCCGGTGGTCGGCAACATGGGGGTGGTGGCACCCGAGCCGGGTTTTCTCGAGGCGATCCTGGCCGAGTGCGCGGGCCATGGGGCCGTATCGATCTTCGACGAAGTGATGACCGGTTGCCGCGTGGCGCGGGGCGGGATGCAAGAGAGGGCGCGGTTGCGTCCGGACATGACGTGTCTCGGCAAAGTGATCGGCGGCGGAATGCCTCTCGCGGCGTACGGGGGCAAGCGGGCCATCATGGAAAAGATCGCGCCGCTAGGGCCTGTTTACCAGGCAGGAACGCTCAGCGGAAATCCGCTCGCGGTGAGCGCTGGGCTTGCCACCCTCGCCCGCCTCGATAGCGCGCTCTATGCTCGCCTCGAAGAGCTGGGCGCGCGGCTCGAGGCCGGGCTCGCGCGCGCCGTCGCCCGGCGTCGCGTCGATGCGTGCATTCAGCGTGTGGGGTCGATGATCACCCTCTTTTTCGCGCGAGGGCCCGTCCGGTCGTGGAACGAAGCGAAGGCATGCGACACGGGCGCCTTCGGGCGATGGCATACCGCGATGCTCCAGCGCGGCGTGTACTGGCCCCCCTCGCAGTTCGAGGCCGCCTTCTTCGGTGCGGCCCACACCGAGGCCGAAATTGACGAGACGATCCGCGCTGCGGAAGAGGCTCTTTAGCTCGAGTCTATTCCGCCGCGATCCCGCGTGGGGTGCGCTCTTCACGCGCCAGGGCCACGAGCCGGTTCCTTGCGTCGACGTGCACGATTCGCGGGCGCCGCTCCGCCGCCTGCTCGGCCGTCATCCACCCGAAGCTCGCGAGAATGACGAGGTCGCCAGGCCTGACGAGGTGCGCCGCAGCGCCATTTATCCCGACTTCTCCGGAGCCGGCCTCGCCTGGAATGACGTACGTCGAAAGACGCGCACCGTTGGTCACGTCGTAGATGTCGATCTTCTCATTTTCGAGGAACCCGGCCGCCTCGATGAGGTTCGAGTCGATGGTGACGGAGCCGACGTAATCGACGTCCGCGCGCGTGACGGTTGCGCGATGGATCTTCCCCAGCAAAAAGTGTCGCAGCACGGAAACACCTCCGGTCCAGGCCATCCAGCGATACGGTCCCGGCCAGGGAACAAAATGGGCCCGCGGACGGCGTTGGTCAATCCCACCGAGAAGGTCGCCGGTGCGTGACGACCCCACCCGCCGAGGCGCTACCCCCCCCCCGCGCGGGGCGTCGCGGGTCACGCGAGCTTCGAAAAGTCGGCAATTTGCAGCATCGAGAGCGCGCCGTGCGCGAGCGTCTCGAGCCGGATGGGCGTCAGCGGGTCTGCCGCGTCGTTGACGAGCGTCTCGACGAAGATGCGGTCGAGCTCCATCGCGAGCGGACCCATGGCCAGCAGGGCCGCCCGCGTGGCCCTCTCGCTCACGAGGCCCGAGGCGATGGCGTGGAGGTCCTCGACGAGGCGCTGGATGACCGCGTCGTCGGCTTTCTTGCTGAGACGGAAGTCGCCCGCCTCGTGAAGGACTGGCTGGGCTTCGCGACTGATGCCTGACAAGCGTTTCGCCACGGTTTTCGCCTTGTCGAGCCACGGCTCCTTGGCGTCGACGACCGCCTGGAGCGCCCGGGCTCGCGCGAGGACGGCGACCGCGCTGCGGAGAGCGGCCGGCCCGCTCCCCGCGATGACCGCTTCGGCCACGGGGCTGCTCGTCGCCGTGGCGAGCAGGCCCCTCAGGCGCTCGGTCGCGAACTCTTCCAGCTTGCCGACCGTCTCCATCCTGGACAGATTCGAGCTTCTTTTCTCCGAATCCGTCGTACGCGAGCGCGACCATGGGCCCGAACTCAATCGGGGCGTAGCCCCGGTCGAGGAGCGTGCGGAGCGCCCCGATGCAGTTGCGGCGGAGCGCGAACGGATCGGCGGCTCCGGTCGGCGCGAGCCCGATGGCGAAACAGCCGGCGAGCGTGTCGAAGCGATCGGCGAGGGCCAGGACGGCCGAGACGTCGTGGGGCGCGACGTCGTCGCGCGCGCCCGTCGGCTTGTAGTGGTCGCGGACCGCGTCAGCGACCTCGCGCGCCTCGTTTTGCGCGAGGGCGTAGGCGCGCCCCACGTGCCCTTGAAGCTCCGGAAATTCCCCGACCATCAACGTCACGAGGTCGCACTTGCACAGGCGGGCGGCGCGGCAGACGGCCCCCTTCATGGCGGCGTCCAAGCCGAGGGCGCCGCCGATGAGGTCCGCCAGGCGCTCGAGGCGTGCGACCTTGTCACGCACGGTCCCCAGCCGATGTTGGAATACGATTCCGCCGAGCTTTTCGTATCTCGCGTCGAGCGGCGTCTTCTGGTCCTCTCGCCAAAAAAACCGCGCGTCCGAGAGGCGTGCTCGCATGACGCGGTCGGTGCCCTTCGTGATGAGGTCCGGTCGGTTGGCGGTGTTCACGACCGCGAGGTAGCGCGGCAGGAGCTCGCCCTCACCGCCGGCTGGCGCGGCACGGTGCACGCAGAAGTACCTCTGGTGTCCCCTCGCCACGGCACGGATGACGGCGGCCGGAAGATCGAGGAACGCGGGGTCGAACGCGCCGGTGACCACGTGTGGCTCCTCGACCAGCGACGCGTTCTCGCCGACCAGCATCTCCTCGTCGTCGTACTCTCCACCGGCCGCTCGCGCCGCTTCATCGACGCGCGCCATCATCGTTCGCACCCGCTCGTCGCGATCGACCAGCACGTGCCGCTCGCGAAGCCGGTCGACGTACGTGTCGGGGCTCGCCAGGTCGAACGCCGCCGGCGAAAGAAAGCGGTGTCCGCGTGAGCTCCGGCCGCTGCGGATCCCCGCGAAGACGACCGGAACGACCTCCTCCCCGAGCAACGCGACGAGCCACTGCACCGGACGGCCGAAGGTCGCGTCGAGCTCGCCCCAACGCATCGACTTCTTGAACGGAATCGACGCGCACGCGACGGCAAGGGCGGGCCCGAGGAGCTCCATCGTTGGCCGGCCCTTCTCGATGCGTCTGGCGACCACGTACCGTCCTGGCCTCTGTTTCGGGCCGGCCGGCCGCTCGGTCACGACCAGCGACGACACGCCGACCGAGAGCTTGGCGGCAAAAGCCTCTGCCGCCTTCGTCGGCTGGCCGTCCTTGAAGGCAGCCGCTTCGGGCGGGCCGATCACTTCCTCGTCGAGATCGAGCTGCGAGAGGGCGACGTCGCGCACGAGGACGGCGAGCCGCCTCGGCGTGCCGAACGCCCGAACCTCGCCGTGCGTGAGCCGGGCCTTCGCGAGCTCGTCGGCGACGATCCGAGGCAGCGCCGTGAGAGCGGCATCGACGAACGACGAGGGGAGCTCCTCGCAGCCGATTTCGACGAGGAGGGGAGCGGTTTCGGACATGACGGGGCAGAAGGACTAGTTCGGAAGCCGGGCGCGGTCGAGGTCGACGGATGCACGGGTCGCGGTTCATCCTCGCTCGTCTACGCTTTGGTCGTGCGTTCGTTCGTCTTCGATTCGATTGGGGTCGTTCATTCCCCCTACTCGGAGCGCGCCTGCGCCCCCCGTCAGGCGGTCGTCGCCACCGACGTCGGAGCGACCATCGAGCTCTTCGCCGGCCACGGCTACGAGCACGCCCTCGAAGGCCTCGAAGCCTGGGACTATGCCTGGATCGTCTTCGTTTTCCACGAGAACATCGACGCCGGGCGCCGCTGGCGGCCGAAGGTCCTTCCCCCTCGCAGCGCGACGAAGCGCGGCGTCTTTGCCACCCGCTCGCCCCACCGGCCGAACCCCCTCGGTCTGAGCGCCGTCCGCATCGAGCGCGTGGACGGGCTGCTCGTTCACGTGCGCAACGTGGACCTCCTCGACGGCACGCCCGTGCTGGATCTGAAGCCCTACGTGGCTTACGCCGATGCGTACCCGCAGGCACGCGCGGGCTGGCTCGACCACACGATCCTTTGCCGCCATGGGAGGTCGAGCTCGGCCCCCTGGCGAGCGCCCAGGTCGACTGGCTCCGCGAACGGGGCGACGATCTTCGAATCCGGCATCGTCGCTGCGCTGGCCCTCGGCCCCCACCCGCACCCGTACCGGCGCATTCGCGTGCACGGGCAGGGCATGCGCCTTGCGCTCAAGGACTGGCGCATCGATTTCGAGCTTCGAGATCGCCGCGCCATCGTCTGCCGTCTCGGCACGGGATACAAGCGCAAGGAGCTCGCGCGCGCTCCGGACGAGGACTTGGAGGTCGAGCGTCGACGCGAGCTTCATCGAGCCTTCGTCCTTCGGTGGGGGGGCGCCTGAAAACCCGCCGGCCATCCCCTCGCGTTACCCGTCGAAGAGATCGAGCGTGCGCTGGTCGGCCGACGCGCGTCGCGCGCGGCGGTGGCCCCACTGACGAAGCGCCTGGATCTTCTCTTCGTAAAGGGTCGCGAGCGGGACGAGCTCGCGCGCGGCCCGTCGCAGGTGCTCGTCGGAGAGGTCCTCCTTCCGGCCGTAAGCGTGAAAGAGCGCGCTCGAGACCATTTGCTCGAGCTCGGCGCCGGACCAATGCTCCAGGTCGCGAGTCAAACCCGCAGAGTCGAACGCGGCCGCGTCTCGTCCGCGCCGCTTCAGGTGAACGGCGAGAATCTGGGCGCGCTCCTTCGTCGACGGCAAATCCACGAAGAACACTTCGTCGAAACGACCGCGGCGTGCCAGCTCCGGTGGCAGGCGCTCCACGTCGTTGGCCGTCGCCGCAACGAAGACAGGGGCGCGACGCTCCTGCAACCAGGTGAGAAAGGCACCGAAGACGCGAGCGTGCCGCGCATCGGCGTGGTCCACGCCCAGCCCCTTTTCGAATCTCGTCCACCCACAGCACGACCGGCGCCACCGCCTCCACGCTCCGCATGGCCTCCCGGATGGCGTGCTCCGGAGAAGAGGCCGCGAACACCTCGGCGAAGTCGAGACGGACGAGCGGCAAGGAGAGCACGCGCGCCGTGGCCTTGCTGACCATCGATTTGCCGCAGCCTTGGACTCCGCATACGAGCATGCCGCGGGGCTCCGTCAGCCCGAACGCGTGCGCTCCGGAGTCGAAGGCGAGGACGCGGGCTCGAAGCCAGGCCTTGAGGACATCGAGCCCACCGATGTCGTCGAGCGTCACGTCGGCCTCGAGGAGCTCGAGGCACGCGGTTCGACGGAGGGCTCCTCTCTTCTCTGCGATGAGCCGTTGGAGCGCCTCCTGTGGATCGCGCAGCGCGCGCCCGAGACGAAAGGCGCGCCCGGCTTCGTCGAGGGTGAGCCCGAGCGCGGCGCGGACGAACTTTTCGCGCGGCCAGCGCGCGCTGGCTCCGGCGAACACGCCGTCGAACGCGGCGCCCACGTCGCTCGCGCCCGGCAAGGGGAGAGTGAGGACGGCGGCGTCGCGGTCGAGGTCCGTGGGGAGCCTCGCGGCGGGCATCGCGAGCACGAGGGGGGTCTCGCGCGGAACGGCCGCGAGGTCGCGCAAGGCTCGGACGACGCGAGCGTCTTGGAGCCACGGGTGGAGATCGAGCATCACGCGGGCCACCCCGGTTTCTCCGGCCCGAGCTGCGCCCGCGACGCCCGCGAGCGGATCGCACGCCTTCGGGTCGTCGTCCCAGCCGCGGGTCACCGTCCAAGCGAGAACACGCGCGTCGGGGAATGCGGCACCGACGAGCGTTCGGAGGCGCCCTTCCTCGTGCGTCACCACGCAGACGATCGGCGTCCTCGCCGTCCCCGCGGCGCGAAGATCCCGCACGAATGAGTCGCTCACAGGCCCAGTATACTAGTCATCCGGGGGTAGCCGCCGGCCGAGTGGTCGGTCCGCGTTCGAGGTCTCCCGCCCGTGACTCAGGTCTCCGTCGTGACGCGCAGAACCTCCTCGAAGCTGGTCAATCCCTTCGCCAGCTTCTTGATGGCGGCCTCGCGCAACGTGAGCAGGCCGTCGTGACGGGCCTGGCTCGTGATTTCCCTGGCCGTGCCCCGCGACACGACGAGCTTTCGGATCTTGTCGTCCACCTCGAGCACTTCGAACACGCCCGTTCGTCCCAAGAGCCCCGTGGTGCGGCACTGCACGCAACCCTCGCCGACCGCCACCATCAGGTCGGGCTGCTGGCCCTGCGATCGCAGCTCGTGCACGTCGAGCCCGACGAGCATCATCTGGTCTTGCGTGAGAAACGTCTCGACGCGGCAGGACGCGCACACGGTGCGCACCAGGCGCTGCGCGATCACGCCGACCAGAGTGGACGAGAGGACGAACGGGTCTACCCCCATCTCGATGAGCCGCGTGATCGCGGTCGCGGCGTCGTTCGTGTGCAACGTCGCAAGCACCAAGTGCCCCGTGAGGGCCGCCTGGAGCGCTATTTCGGCCGTCTCGGTGTCGCGCACCTCGCCGACCATGATCACGTCCGGATCCTGCCGCAGGACGTGGCGAAGCGCGTCGGCGAAAGCGAAGCCGATCTTTGGCTGGACGGCGACCTGGTTGAAGTGCGTCGACCACGATTTCGATCGGGTCTTCGACGGTCACGACGTTCACCTCGGGCGTCGCGATCGACCGCAGCGCCGCGTAAAGGGTGGTCGTCTTGCCGCTCCCGGTCGGACCCGTCACGAGGAGGAGGCCGTGCGGCCGTGCCAGGAAGCGATCGGCGACCTGCAGCTGGCCTTCGAACATTCCGAGATCGGACAGGTCTCGCAGGAGCGCACTCGGGATCGAACACGCGTATGACCAGCTTCTCCCCGAACGCGACGGCGATGGTCGAAACGCGCATTTCGACCTCGCGATCGCCTCGGGCCGTCTTGATGCGCCCGTCCTGCGGTCGGCGCTTTTCGGCGATGTCGAGGCGCGCAAGCGTCTTGACGCGCGAGACGATGGCGGTGTGCACGACCTTCGGGAGCGTGTGCACGTTGTGGAGCACGCCGTCGATACGCATGCGCACGACGGACTGTTCGCGCCTCGGCTCGATGTGAATGTCGCTCGCCCGCTGATCGAGAGCGTAATGGAGAAGGTACTCGACCGCCGAGATGACATGGCTGTCGCTCGCCTCGATCTCTTCGACGCGCTTGAGTTTGACGTACCGCTCGAGATTGCCGATGTCGACGACGGCCGACGCCTGCTGCTCGGCGGCGTCCACCGCGCCTCGAAAACCGTAGATGTCGGTGATGAGCCGCTGGATTTCGCTCGGCGTGGCGATCACCAAGCGGGGCTCCCGCCTGACATGCTCCTCGAGGGCCTCGACCAGGGCCCGGTCGAGGGGATCGGCCACGGCCACCGTGACGGTGCGCTCGTCTGCGGCGATGACGAGCGCGGCGTGCCGGCGCGCGAAAGGGCGCGAGAGCAGCTGCGGCGCAAGCTTCGCGTCGATCTTCAGCGGGTCGAGGTCGACGAAGGGCAGCCCGACGTGCTGCGCCAGCGACTGCATGACCATCCGCTCGGTCAGCGGCAAACGGGCGTCGCCTCCTTGGCCAAGCCCGAGCGCCACGATGACCTCCGCCGGGTGAACACCCTCGGTCGCCCCCACTCCTCGTTTGCGCCCACCACCGGCGCGTTGCCGCACGAGGCGCGCGCGCGTCACGTCGGCGCGCGCGATCGCGTCGCTCCGCTGCTCGGGCGTCAGCACCTTCGCGCGCTCCAGGATCTCGCACAGGTACTCGAGACTGAGCGCGGCGCGCGGACGGGCAGCAGCGGCGGGCATCGCTGGCATTGCACCGCAGCGTAACACCCGCAGCGTCGGCCGAGAGCTGGCTGTTCGCGGCAGCCGCGCTACGTTCCGCCGCGCACAATGAAGGCCCCCCCCGACCGCGAGCTCGCCGAGCTCCTCGAGCTTGGAGACAGAATCTTACGCGCGTGCCGTGACCGGGCCGGGGGGAGCTTGATCGCCGAGTGCGTTCTCCGGTCGGGTGCCGAGCTGTCGGCCAAGGTGCGGAAGGGAGAGCCGGAGCTCGTCGAGGAGGCCGGGACGCGTGCGGCCGGGCTGCGGGTGATGCAGGGCAGGCGCGTCGCCACGACCTCGACCAGCGATCTCACCGAGCCCGGCATCGAGCGTTTCGTATCGGACGCCATCGAGCTCGTCGCGTTGTCCCAAGAAGACCCCTTCGCGGGGCCCGGCCGATCCGAGCCTCCTGTGCAATCCGGCCGCGGCCCCCGAGCTCGAGCTCTACGACCCGGCTGGCGGCGGCGTCGACGCGGCGAGAGCCATCGCCTGGGCGAGAGAGGGCGAGGCGGCCGCGTTGGCGTTCGATCCGCGGATCTCGAACAGCGAGGGCGCTACCTTCGGCCGCACGGCGGGGGGGGTCGCGATGGTGCTCTCCAGCGGATTTCGCGCCGCGTACCAGGGCTCCTACCAGTCGCTGAGCGTGGTGCCGGTCGCTGCCGACGCGGGGGAAAAAACCGGCGCGGCTACCACTGGACGGCCAGGCGCCATTTGGCTGAGCTCGACCCGCCCGTCGAGGTCGGGCGTGAAGCCGCGCGGCGTGCTTTGCGCAAGCTCGGCGCGCGCACCATGGCCTCCTGCGAGGTGCCGGTCGTCTTCGATCCGGACGCCGCGCGATCCATCCTCGGCATGCTTGCGGGCTGCGTGGTCGGAAGCTCGATTTGGCGCAAATCGAGCTACCTCGTGGGACGCGAGGGCACGCGCGTGGCCAGCGCGGCGATCACCGTCGTCGACGATCCGCTGATCGCGCGGGCGCCGGGGTCCCGACCGTTCGACGGCGAGGGGCTCGCGAGCCGCAAGAACACGGTCGTCGAGGAGGGTGTGCTGCGGACCTACCTTTGCGACAGTTACTCGGCGCGCAAGCTCGGGCGCGAGAGCACCGCGAGCGCATCGCGAGGCGGCGGCGCCGGGGTCGGTGCCGAGCACGACGAACTTCATCCTCCAGCCGGGGGCGGACTCGAACGAAGCGATCGTCCGGGGCACCAAGCGAGGGCTTTACGTCACGGAGATGATGGGCTTCGGTTTCAACGCGGTGACGGGCGACTTTTCGCGCGGCGCCTCCGGATTCTGGATCGAGAACGGCGAGCTCACTTACCCGGTGAGCGAGGTCACCATCTCGCTGAACGTCGACGTCCTGTGGCAGACCGTCGATGCCGTCGGCAATGACCTCGACATGCGGACCGCGACCGCCTCGCCGACGATTCGCGTCGCCAAAATGACCGTCGCCGGCGGCGCCGAGGCCTAGTCTCTTGACGCCCGACGACATCAAGGCGCTTCGCAAGGAGCTCTCGTGCACGGCCAAGGAGCTGGCCGCGGCGCTGGGCGTCGATCAAGCGACCGTCATGGCTTGGGAGAAGGCCGAGCTCTTTCCGACGAAGGCTTACGTGGAGAGAATGAGCCAGCTCCGCGAGAAAGGGCCTGGAGCGGTGCCACGCAAGGTTCGCGGAGCGCAGCCCGATCCGGTCAAGTCGCTCGCCGATCCCCAGGTCTGGGAGCTATTGCGCAAGATCGCCGCCCACAAGAAGCTCCGCGACGAGGTCGCGAAGCTCGCCGCCAATTACGCGGACCCGGCCGGCGACGCTTAGCGTTCGAGGGCCCGTCAGTCGTCGCTCGCCTGCGAGGCGGGTGCGGCCAGCTCGGACGGGTCGGTGGGCTCGGCGGGAGGTAGGATGTCGGTCGTGGCGGGGCTGAGCGTATCGCGCTGGTCTTCGGGCGGCGACGTCGCGATCGCGGCCGGCGCCGGGACGGGCTCGGGCGGCGGGACGCCGGCGGGAAAGAGCGTGCCGAGCTCGGCCTCGGCGACCCGGCGGGACTCTTCGTTCAGCTCGGTGAACTCGCGCAGCGTCGGAAGGTCCTTGAGCGACTTGAGGCCGAAGAACTCGAGAAACTGGGCGGTCGTTCCGTAAAGAATCGGACGGCCCGGCTCGTCCTTCTTGCCGAGGATTCGAACGAGGTCACGTTCGAGCAGAAGCTTGAGCGTCGCTCCGCTGTCGACGCCGCGAATGTCGTCGATCTCCGGGCGCGTGATCGGCTGGCGATAGGCGGCGATGGCGAGCGTCTCGACCTGCGCCCGCGTCAGTTTCACCGGCCGCTCGCTCGTCAGCTCGCGGACGAACGGCGCGAACTGGACGTTCGTGCGAAAGAGCCAGCCGCCGGCGACCTCGTCGAGAACGATTCCGTGGCCGGCGTACGCGGTCTTCAGCTCGTCCAGAATCTCCCTCACTTGCTTCACCGGCGCCGACGCGAGCTGCGCCAGCTCGCCGGCCTTCATCGGCTTGTCGCTCGCGAAGACGAGCGCTTCGAGCAGCCCTCGCAAGTGCGTCCTCGACAGCTCGCGCGCCTGCTCGACGCCCGCTTCGGCGTCCTCCGCCGGGGCGGTCTGGCCGTCCCGAAGGGTAGGCGAATCGAACGTCTCTTCGTACGTCTCGACCCCGGCGGCGCCGCCCCTGGGCTGGGCGTGTGAGGGCGCAAGCGTGTCCGACGGCGTATCGACCTTCTTGCGGCTCACGATCGGCGCTCCTCCTCGGTGGCTTCGCTTGCGGATGGCTCGGCGGCCTCTTCGGCCCCGGCGAGCTCGATGTACAGCGGCCCGAGCGGCTCGGACTGGAAAAGGCGGGTCATCCGTAGGCGCGTCATCTCGAGGAGCGCGAGGAACGTGATGACGAGGTCGAACCGCGTCGCGAGGGTTTCGAACATTTCTTCGAACGCGAAGCGCTTGTGGCGCGCGAGCATGTCCGAAAGCTCGGCGATGCGGTCCGTCAGGCTGATGCGATCGGCGACGATGTCGTGGGAGAGTCTTATCTTGCTCCGGTCGAGGACGCGCTGAAATGCGTCGACGAGCGCGTAGAGCGGGACCTCGGCCAGCGCCCGCGTGCTCGGCGTGGCGGAGGCGCCCCCCGGCGCATCGACCAAGCCGGGAGACGGAGCTCCTCGCAGAAAGACGTCGCGGCCGGCGACGCCGCGTGCGGCCAGTTGTTCCGCGGCGTGCTTGTACTTCTGGTATTCGAGCAGCCGCCTGATGAGGGCTTCGCGCGGGTCCCCCTCGTCTTCCGGCTCCTCGTCGTCCTCCTGCCCGGGCGGCGGCGCGGGCAGAAGCATCTTCGATTTGATGTGGGCGAGGGTCGCCGCCATGACCAAGTACTCCGCGGCGACGTCGAGCTGCATCAGCTGCATCACCGCGAGGTACTCGAGGTACTTCTCGGTGACGAACGCGATGGGGATGTCGAGGACGTTCAGCTCGTGCTTCTGGCAAAGATGGAGCAGGAGGTCGAGCGGCCCTTCGAACTGCGGGAGGCGCAACGACCAAGCGCCGCTGCCAGCATCGAGATTCTCGCCATCGGACACGGTGCCTCGAACCTTATGCAAACGGGTGCTCTCGGCGCAACCGGCGCGGTGCTTGCTTTCGCCGCGTGCGCTCGGGAAAGGCGCGAGGCTAACATGAGTGAATTGAACCAAGAGGGCGACCGTCGACCGTCTGCCGACTCCTCGGTGCCGAAGGCATGCCCCTCGTGCGGCTCTCGGTATCCGGCCGA
This sequence comes from uncultured delta proteobacterium, assembly GCA_963787925.1. Classification (GTDB taxonomy): domain Bacteria; phylum Myxococcota_A; class Polyangia; order Polyangiales; family Polyangiaceae; genus Palsa-1150. The sequence continues at coordinate 3,498,834 of CAWBEN010000003.1, read as the reverse complement.
CGCGCTGTTCTGCAGCTTCGATGGCGCACCGCTGACCACTTCGCCTGGGGCGATCGCCGCCGCCGCGGCGACCGATCCCTACATCGGGCGCGAGATCGTCGGCCCCATCGAAATACGCCAGCTGGTCGGCATCGGCGCCATGGGGCGTGTGTACCGCGCATTCCAAAAGGGAATCGATCGCGACGTGGCGGTGAAGATTCTTCACCGGGAATTCTCTGCGAATTCGGGGGTCGTCGCGCGCTTCAACCGCGAAGCAAAGGTGGCCTCTCGCCTGGCCCACCCCAACGTCGTGCACGTCCTTTTGACGGGGCAGCTGCCGGACGGCGCGATGTACATCGTCATGGAGTACTTGGATGGGTTGTCCCTCCAGAGCGCGCTCGCGGCGTCTGGAGGAGCGATGCCCCTGCCTCGTGCCCTTCACGTTGCCTTGCAGCTTTGCGATGCGGTGGGCGAGGCGCATGCCCAGGAAATCGTGCACCGCGACATCAAGCCCGAGAACGTGATGCTGGTCAAACGGGCCGACGATCCGGATTTCGTCAAGGTCCTCGATTTCGGCATCGCCCGCCTGAACTGGGGCGAGCAATCGATGGCGACCGCGGCGGGGCTCATCTTCGGGACGGCTCGCTACATCTCGCCCGAAGCGGCGCAGGGCGAGAAAGTCGGCCCCCAGGGGGACGTGTATTCGATCGCGACGATGGTGTACCAAATGCTCGCGGGCCGGACGCCCTTCGACGGTGACCAGGCCGTCGCGTTGCTCGTCCATCAAATTCACGATCCGCCCCCGCCGTTGAAGAGCATCGCGCGCGCCGCGTACGTTCCGGAGCCGATCGCGGGCGTTCTGATGAAGAATCTGGCCAAGCGCGCGGAGGAGCGCTCAGTCGACGCACGCGCGCTCGGAAGGGCCCTGCTCGAAGCCGCGGTCACGAGCGGGCTCAGCGCGCAAGACATCCTGGCGCGCCCGGGAATGGCCGGCAGCCCGCGCGGCGTGCATGCGAGCGCCGTGCAGCTACCGTCGATGCAGCGCACGAAGCAGCTGCAGCTCGAGCCCGAGACGGCCGCGCGCATCGGGGCGCGAACGAGCGCGAGCTCGACGGAAATCGCCGACGCGACCGCTGCTCCCCCGGTCGAGACGGCCCGCATTTCGGCGCCGAGCACGGAGCCGCCCAGCGCGTCGCGTGCCTCGTACGCAACGCACCTCGAGAGCTCCCCCCCGTCCGGACGCGCATCGGCTCACTCGAGCGCGCCCTCTGGCCGCATGCCGTCATCGGTCGAGACCACGATGGCTGGCGAGATGGCGATGGAGTCGACACGCATGAGGCATCGGGAGCGGGTCGTCATGCTCGTCGTCGCGTGCTTCCTCCTTGGCGCGATCGGCATGGGCGGACTCGCGTACAGGACGGGCTGGGTGGGCGGGCGGGGCCCCGGCCCGTCGCTCGAGCTCGAAGCCGCCCGAGCGAACGAGGCTCTTCTTCACCAGCACTGGGACTCCCCGGCCGGCGGCAACGTGCGTGACATCACCGACGAAGGCCTCGCGCGGTGGCCCAATGACCCCCAGCTCCTGCGCATCCGAACGCTCGCGTGCGGTGACATCATCAAGGCAGCGCAGGCGAAGCGCGACGACGGCGACCTGGGAGAGGGGTTGCGTTTGGCAAGGCTCGCGTACGGCTTGGACCCCAGCGACGGACAGGCGCAAAGGCTCGTCGCCGAGCTCGAGACGCAGATGCAGTCGCCCTCGACCGAATCCGTCCCACCGCTTGCGAGCATCCGCCCGCAACCGAGCGCGCCCGCCGCGCCCACGTCGGGTCCTCGCGTGATCATGGAGCTGTCCTCGACAAAACCCGCGGTCGGGCAGCCAATCGACATTTCCGCTCGCGTCGAGCGCCAGGCGAACGCTCCGCGGGCGAAGCTCGACGGCGCGACCTTCCGCGTGGCCGGACCAGGCCTCGCTGCCGGCGCGCAGCTCGACGCCGCAACCGATGGCTCGGGCGTCTACCGGACCTCGTTCGCATTCCCACGAACGGGACGCTTCGAGGTGACCTTCGACGCCCGCGCGGACGGGGCCCCGATGCGCTCCGTGCATGCCGTGATCGTGGGAGACGCAAAACCGCCGGCCAGCCCTCCTTCGAGCCCGAGCTCCGCGTCCTCGCCCGCCCCCGCCACCCCCGCGCCCTTGCCGCCGCCGTTCTCCAGCGCCAAGTGGCTCTGATCGAGCGAGGGCGCTCCCGGACGGGGAGCCAAGCTACGCTGCTGCCGAGACGGCCATCATCGCACGAGGTATCGCGTGACGAGGTCGACCATTTCTCCGACGAGCGTGGCTTCGTCTAGCCCAGGAGGCCGCTCGAGCAAGGTCGCGAGCATCGTTGCGCGAACGGACTGGAACGCGACGAACGCCGCAGCGTCTACGTTCTTGCGTCGGACGATGCTGCCGGTGGCTGCAAGGAAGTGCCGGATGATCCCTACGACTCGCGCGTCGAAGGCGCGCACGCGGTCGGCCTCGACGCCCCGCAGGCCTTCGATGGCCAGTACGCGATGGAGGCCAGGGCTCTTCGAGTAGAGGAGCATCAGGCCTCGTACGATCGCCGATACCGTATCGCGAGGCGTCCTCCGGAGGTTTTGCTCCGCCAGAGCGCCCTCCAAGAGCTGCAGCGCGCGTTCGAACTCTCGGTCTTGAAGGGCCGTGAGGATCGCGTCACGGTGCGAAAAATACTGGTAGAGAGAGCCCACGCTCACGCCCGCGACCTCGGCGATCCGCGACGTCGTCGCCGCGTCCAACCCGTCCTGGTTGAGGATCCTCACGGACGCCTCCAAGATGGAGTTCACGGTCGCCTGCGCTCGCGCCTGGCCCGGTTGCCGTCGGGAGAGCGTGCGGCGAAGGCGCCGAGGTCGCGCAGTCATGGGTTCGTAGCGTAGGCCGCCCGGCCGATCTGCCGGGTGCGGAAGCGTGTGAGGACGGAACCGAGCGCATAAGCGCGTAAGCAGAAGCCGACGAGGCTCGGCTGGCAAAGCTCTGGATGTATCTCGGGCGCGATGCGCGCGTGCAGCATCGGGCTGGCTCCAATGCGCGCCGGGATGCTCGTGGTGCGCCGTGTGGTAGCCGCTGTTGAAGACGAGGAAGTTTCCGATCTTCGACACGAAGTTGCGCAAATGATTGCGCGACGACCACGGGTCGCAGTGCACATGCTGGATGAAGTTGATGAAGATCATCCCCCAGAGCCCCATCGCCGCCGAAGCGCCGAACGTGCCGAGATAGATCAAGGGGCCAACGTGCCACCCGTGGAGCGCGACGGCCAGCCCGACGAGCCCGGCGTGTGTGCTCACGAAGACCCGCCGCTGGAGCGTGATCTGCCGATGGAGCTTTGGTGCCTTGACCCTCGCGCGCCGTACGAACGTCCTCGTCACGGCATCCTGCCAGTAGGCGGAGACGAAGAAATACGTCGAGGCGACGAGCCAGGTGTTTTTCTTCGAGTACCGCCAGGTGATCGTCACGTCGCCGTGGCGGTTGAGAAACCTGTGGTGGTTCAGGTTGTGGGTAGGGATCCACGCGAACGTCGGGTGGCCGTAGAAGACAGAGACCCACGTGGCGTGGAAGGCGTTCATCGCGCGGCTTCGGAAGACCGGACAATGGTTGTGGTTGTGAGCGAAGACCCCGGCGCAGAAGCCCAAGTAGAGCACCAAGGGCAGAAGCCACACGACGAGCCGGACGTGCCAGTAAGGCGCCAGCGTCGCGAGCGGGAACAACACGTACGCCCAGAGCAGGGTCCTGCGATCGGCGAGGAACCGAGGTTTCATGCAGGGAGGATCCCGCCTTGCGCGCGCTCGGTCCATTCGCGTTGTTCTCACGTTTTCGTCTCGGCCACCCCGCGGAGAGAACCAGCGCACAATGGGCGCGTAGCGCGGCGCGAGAGCCTCGATGAATTGGCTTTTGCTCTGCGGTTTCTCAGGTTGGGTGGAACCGATGGCAGCCAAGAGCTCTGGGGTGGGTCGAGCGCGGACGCTCGAGGAAAGAGGGACAAGACCCCTCTTTGTCCTACCGTCGCCGCTCGGCTACGCTCGACCGCGATGCGCTCCTCGCTCGCTCCGCTGATGGTCGCGGCAGCGTTGACCTGCGCACCGGCCGTCCTCGCACAAGACGTCGCGCAAACCAACGAGGTGCTGCTCGACCGGCCTCACACCGTCGCCGAGCTCGAGGCGGGCATCATCGTTTTGCCCACCGCGCCGATATCGGCCGCGAACCGGGGCGGGACGACGCCCCTCGGCACCGTCGGAAACGGCGATGCCACGGTCCAGACCGGCATCCACCTGCTCTACCGCGCCAGCCGCAGCTGGGCGATCGGCGCCGGCGGGATGTTCGCGCCACGGCCCACGAGCAATCCCAACTACGGCGGAGCGACAGGCGGCCTCAAGCGAACGCACTCGCGGAGCTATCTCTTCCTTGGCGGCGAGCTTCGGTACTTCCCATTGCGCACGCGGTCATTCGAGGGCTGGCTTGGGGTAACGGGTGGCGGCCTCGTCATTGCCGACCGGTTCACGACCAATGCGGGACAAGAAGTCCCCTCGGTCCTCGGCACCAAGACGGTCACGGTGAGCACGGAGGGGTTCGCGGTCGGGGTGCAAACGGGCGCAAACTATTTGATTACCGATCAGCTCGTGATCGGCTTAACGCTCCGCGCCGACCGCTGGACGCTCCCCAGCCAGAAGCCGTTCTCGCAAGAGACCTCGTGCGATCCGCTCGGCGACTGCCCGACGCTCACCGGGAGCGCCGCGGCGTTCGAGCTCGGGCTGACCATCGGCTACCGAATACCGCTGTGAGTGTGAGCGCTGGCCGCGAAGCCATGGACTCGGGGCTCCGAACGGTTGCGACGACGATGGGACGGGACGCGGGCCTGCGCGGCTCTCGTTAGAGCCTTACGCTTCCCAAGGAGTCCGGAGGGCTTGCCATGACGCGATGGCCGATGCTCACGGTTTGGGGGGTGTTGTCGTTACTTGTGGGCTGCTCGTCTTCGGGGCAGGTCGGCCTGGCGAACGCTCCACGCCTCGGCGGGACCGGTCTGGCCGACGAGCGAGTCCACGATGCCATTGCGAACGGAGGTGACGCTTGCGGCGGCTACGCCGAACGCGGTTCGCTTCGCGGCCACGTGCCACGGTGTCCGGCGCCTGGTCATCCGTCCGCCGCGGCGTCGTGGCCCGGCCCTCCCACCGAGAGTCGGGTCGTCCCCTGGCTCGAGCATTTCTACGTCGGCTGGCCGTGCGCTCCGGCGACGCGCGCTCCGCGTACGACCGAGCCGAAGTCGACGGCTTGGGCGACGTCGGTCCCTCCGGCGAAGACCGCGTGCGCCGTACCCTGACGCCGATCGGGCGCAAGCGGGCGCAAGGGAATGGAAGGGGACTACGGCGCGGCTTGCAGCGCGCTCGTCATCGCCGCAGCGACGCGTTCGAGCACGACGGCCGCCACGGCGAGGGTGCCCAGCGCACGGAGCGGCGCGAGCAGCGCGTGAACTTGGGCGGGTGACGCGGCGCGCGCCGCCAGGGCGGCCGCGATCTCGATCACGATCGCCGCGACGAGCAGCGGCCCGCCGAGGGCGACCGCCAGCACGATTCCGCCGAGCAAATCGTCCACGGCGGCGAGCAGCGGAGCGGCGCGGGGAGGGCGCAGAGCGAGCGCGACGACGACGCGAGACGGTCCCCCCGTCGCGAGAAATATGGCCGATCCGAGCAAAGAAAGGGGGACGCCGAGCGGCGTCGCCCGGCCCTCGACCGCCGGTACGCTAGGAGCTTCTTGCGACCCGCGCAGCGCATCGGCCAAGCCGCCCGCCATCGTCGCTGCCCAGAGGGGCACCGCCGCCGCGATGGCGACCGGAAGCCCGCGTCCAAGCTCGATGAGCGCAAGCAAGAGCCATGGCCGCGACTCGGGCAGCGCGACCGGGGCGAGAGCGGGAAAGACGCTCCCGGCGAGGGCGAGGCCCAGAACGGCACGCGCGGGCGCGGGCAGCGCGCGCAATCCGAAGCCCGGCACGAGGACCACTGCCGGCATCACGCGAGCCCAGGCCAATCCGAGGGCCCCCGCGTCGACGCCGGAGCGGGCGAGCGCCTCCGCGACCTCGCCTAGCACCGATGGCATCGGCCGGAGTCGAGCGAAGGGACGACGGGACGTCAAGCGGCGCCCCGCGACGCGGACCGACGTGCCCGTGGGCGGCGGGGCGCCGGGCGTCCGCGCGAACCTCGCGAGGGCGTTGACGCGCCTCTCGCGTCTCGCCCATCCTCTAGGAGCCAGTTATTGGTAGGACATGGCTCTCCATCTCGCCCTCGTCGGCAAACCGAGCGCCCCCGCGACGCTCCATTACTCGTGGAAGGACGTCGTCCTTTACGCGCTCGGAGTGGGCGCCAAGAAAGAAGAGCTCGATTATCTTTACGAGGGACGCGGCCCGAAGGTGCTTCCCAGCTTCATCGTAGTCGCGACCTTCAAGCCGATGCTCGAGTTGCTGGGGCAGACCGGCGGCAACATGGCCATGGTCGTCTATGGGGGCGAGCGGGTGACGGTGCGCGCGCCACTGGCGCCGAGCGGCAAGCTCGTGACGACGGCGACGATTCGCGGCATTTACGACATGCGGCGCTTCGCGCAGGTGGTCGTCGACACTCAATCGGTGGACGCCGACGGGCGCCTCGTCGCGGAGACCACCTCGTCGATCCTATTTCGTGGCGAAGGTGGGTTCGGAGGTCAGCCGCCGCCCAAAGAGAGCCCTCCCGTCGACAAGCCCAGGGACACGGCGCCGACCTTCTCCGTCGAAGAGGTGACCGTGCCCGAGCAAGCGCTCCTTTACCGGCTTTCGGGCGATCACAACCCTCTTCATGCCGACCCGCAGTTCGCGCAAGCCGTCGGCTTCGAGCGGGGTCCCATTTTTCACGGGCTCGGAACGCTGGGCTTCATGGCTCGGCATGTCGCCAAGGCGCTGCGGGCGGGGGACGCCACCCGGTTGCGGGCCTTCGAAGCCCAGTTCCGGAGGCCCGTTTGGCCGGGAGAGACGCTCGTGACCGAGGGCTGGCTCGTGCGGCCAGACGCTGCCGCGCTTCAAGTGAGGGTAAAGGAGCGCGACGAGGTGGTGATCGCCGGCGCCTGGGCGCTCCTCGATTAGGACAGTCCCTCTAACTCTCGCCCATGCGCGTACAGGCAAGAGACAAAGGGACCTGGACGCGTGCCTGCGAGCTGGACGCCTGCAAGGGCACAGTCGCGTCGCATAGCCTCTAAGATGACGGCGTGGACCAAAGTCAGTATCCCACGCCGCCGCCAGCTCCGCCCGAGGCGCGGCCGCGCACGGTCCCGCCAGCCACGACGCCAGCGCCCAACGATGCGCCTTCGCGGTCCGAGCGCGTGGCCTGGCCGCTCTTGCCGCTGGCCCCGGCGATGGTGCTCGTGCTCGGACTTGCCGTGGCCGCGGCGGTCGGAGTCTTGGGACTCTCGAACCTTTCGACGGAGAGCGACGATCTCGCGGCGGCCCGCGCGGGTCTGTTCGCCGCGACGCTCGCGGCCCGCATCGCGCCGCTTCCGAGCGACGAGCGCGGCGACGTGCTGCAGCGCGCCGCCCGCAAGACCGGAGCCGAGTTCGTGGTGGCCGAGCAAAACGGGCGCATCGTCCTCGATGCAAGCCTGCGCAGCCCCGAGAGAGGCGCCCTCCAGCAATGGATCGGCAGGCGCAGCGGCGAGGCGACCACGGGGCTCGGGCGAACGCGCTTCGCGGTCGAGCCCATCGGCGGCAAGGACGTTCTCATCGCGTTCGTGCGCGCGCCGAGCGCCCCCGAGTCGGGGCCCACGCTCCTGCGCGCGCTCGTTGGCCTTGACGACGCTCCTGGTCGTCGTGGCGGCCGCGGTGGCCTATGCCCTCGCGCGCGACGCGAACCGAGACGTCGACTTCGTCGCAGAGCGCGTGCGCGGGATGGTGCACGTGCGGTCGGAACCTACGGGCGAGGCCGTACCGGTGCGCACGATCGACGAAGTCGGGGCGCTCACCGTGGCGTTCAACGCGCTCGTCGAGCGCTTCGCGGCCGCCCAGCGGAGCTACCAGAGCGACCTCGAGCGGGTGCGTGCCGCCGATCGGGACCGTGCAGCCTTCCTCGCCGCGGTGAGCCACGAGCTTCGGAGCCCGCTGAATGCGATGCTCGGCTTCGCGGATGTGCTGATGACCGAGGTCGACGGACCACTGTCCTCGGAGGCCCGCGAGGAGGTCGAGCAGATCCGCGGGTCGGGCAAGCACCTTCTCGATCTGATTAACGACATCCTCGAGCTCAGCGCCCTCGAGAGCGGGCAGCTCAAGCTCTCCCGAACGCGCGTCGACCTCGCGGCGCTGGCCTCGGAGGTCGTGCGGGAGGCCGCGGGTGTGGTCGGGCCGCGACCGATCCGCGTGCGCGTCGAGACCGATCCCGACGTGCACGCGAGGGCGGACGCGAAGCGAGTGCGCCAAATACTGACCAACTTGGTCGGCAACGCGATCAAGTTCACGCAGCGCGGCGAGGTCGTCGTCCAGGTGAGCGGCGCGGGGCGTTACGCGCGCCTCAGCGTCCGCGACACGGGTCCGGGCATCGGCGCCCAAGAGCGGGCCGTCATCTTCGAGGAGTACAAACAGGCGAAGGACGAGCGGTCGCGGCGGCGCGGTACGGGCCTCGGCCTAGCCATCGCGCGGCGCCTCGTCATGATGCACGGGGGCTCGATACGCCTGGACAGCGAGGTTGGCCGGGGGTCGACGTTCGAAGTGCTGCTGCCGGCCTGGAACGGCGAGCCGAGGAGCCCCAAGTGAACGCGGCGGCTCGACTCGTCGGCCGGCTCGTCGCGATTCAGGTGGTCACTTGGGTGACGACGGGCCTGCTCGTCGTCGCCTTCGCGCCAAGGTTGCTTCTGCTCGATGCCAGGCTCGTCGACTCGACGGCCTCGCTCGCGGTGATCGGCTGGCTGGCGACGATTTCGGTTCCGATGGCGGCCACGCTCATCGTCACGCGGAACGTACGCCCGTTGCTCCGTCAGCTCGCCGCCGGCGCGCCGAGCGTGGATCCCGCGGGGGTGCACGCCCTCTACGCCGTGCCGGCGCGTTTGATCGCGCTCGATCTGGCGGGGACGTTGATCGTCGGCGCTCTCACCCTCGCCCCGCCGCTGCGCGTCGCCGCCAAGGATCCCGCCACCGAGGTGGAGCTCGTCCTGCTGGCGATGACCATGGCGAGCGTCGCGGCTCTGTTTGCCTACGTCACGATGCGCGTCTCGGTGGCCAAGGCGATGGAGCTCGTGCCCGTCGCCGCGTCCCGAGAAGCCATCGAGCTCGACGGGCGAAGGAGGGGGGCGGGGCGCGTGCGGCAACGCTTGCTCGCCGCGGTCGTCGCGCCCGTCGCATTCGTTGCCCTCGGCGCGTCGCTGCTCGTTCAAGCGCACCTGCGAGCGTACGACGCCTCGTCGCGCGAAGACGAAGCCGCCGAGCTGGCCAAGGGCGTCTTCGACGGGGCGGGCGCGGACGCGGCGGGAACGCAGGCGGCGATGGAAAGAGCGCGCGACCACGGCTTCGAGGTGCGCATCGAGCCTACGAGCGGGTCCTTCCACGCTTCGTCCGACGATCGAGGTCACACGCTGCTCTCGGTGCCGCTCGGTGGGACGCACGCGATCGTGCGTTTCCAGACCGTCCACGCCAGCGCCGGCGTCGCCGCCTATCTGGCCCTCTCGCTCGTCGCCATCGCCATCGCGGCCCTGCTCGGGTGGCGTATCGGGCGCGCCTTTGCCGAGGACGTCGCGCTCGCGACGCGGGAGCTCGGGACGACGGGCGTCGCGGAGGTCATCCGAGGCGTGCGGATTCAGGGAGACGCTCGGTTCCAGTCGGTGGCGGCGCTGATGAGGGCGGCCGACCAGCTCGGCGGCGTCTTCCGGCAGTTTGCGAGCGCGCAGCAGCGTGCGATCGACGCGCGGGCGGCGACCGAACGGATGCGCGGCTTGTTCTTCGCTTCGATGAGCCACGATCTCAAGACGCCGCTCAACGCGATCCTCGGATTTGCCGATCTCGTGTCGCGCGGTCGGCTGAGCGAAGGGCAGCGAGAAAGCGTGGCCATCATCGAGCAGCGCGGCCGAGAGCTCCTGTACCTCATCGAGACGATCCTCGACTCGGCGCGCGTCGAGGCGGGCGAGCTCACGGTATCGCCCGAGCCGGTGCGCGTCGGCGACGTCGTCATGCGCGCCGTTCTCGCCGCGCGCGAGCTCACGCTGGAAGCGCATGCGACCATCAGCGGCGAGATTCGGCCCGGCGTCCCGCGGATTCGCGTGGATCCACCGCGCCTCATCCAGGCGCTCACCGCCATCATCCTCGTGGCCGCCCGCTTCGCCGAGCGTGGGCACGTGGTGGTGAGAGCCTTGGCGCCGGAGCCGGGGCAACAGTTGCGGGTGGACGTCGTCGTCACGGGGCTGGGGGTGGCGGCGGCCGATCGCGAGAAGATATTCGACTCGTTCAAGCACGCCGACCGTGCCCGTCGTCACGGCAGCCTCGGCCTCGGCCCGTCGCTCGCCCGCGCGATCGTCGAGCTTCACGGAGGGCGCGTCGACGTGGCGACGACGGGCTCCGGCGGTACGGTCTTTCACGTCTGGATCCCGACCGACAAGACGCCTGCTCCGAGGCATGCGTCGTCGAGCTAAAGTCTCTTGCGGCTGCGGCCTTGGCAAGCCTCGGGCTCAGCGGCTCGCTGCTTCGATGGCGCAAAGCACGCCCTGCGCCTTGTTCCGCGTCTCTTCGGCCTCGCTCCGCGGGACGCTCGCTTCGACGATGCCTGCGCCAGCCGTCACGACGAAACGATCGTCTTTGCAGATGGCCGTTCGGATGGCGATGGCAAAGTCGAGATCGCCGTTTTTCGACACGTAACCAATCGCGCCGCCGTAAATGCCGCGCGGCGCCGCCTCGAGCTCGCGAATGATTTGCATCGCGCGGACCTTGGGGGCGCCCGAGAGGGTTCCCGCCGGGAAAGCGGCGCGCAAGACCTCGAGCGGCGGCGTGCTCTTCGGAACGCGTCCCGTGACCTCGCTCACGATGTGCATCACGTGCGAGTAGCGCTCGATATCCATCTGGCGCACCACACGGACGCTGCCGGTCTCGGCGACGCGGCCGACGTCGTTGCGACCAAGGTCGATGAGCATCACGTGCTCCGCGCGCTCCTTCGGGTCCGCGAGCAGCTCTCGAGCGAGCGCGGCGTCCTCGCTCGGCGTTCGCCCGCGTCGTCGCGTGCCCGCGATGGGGAGCACCGTCATCATCCCGTCTTCGAGGCGGACGAGCGTCTCCGGGCTGGCTCCGGCGATCTGCGTGCGCGTCCGGTCGCCGGGCGCGGGCGGCAGGTCCAGAAAGTACATGTACGGGCTCGGATTGAGCACGCGCATCGCGCGGTAAGCGTCGAACGGATCGCGCCCGCGGCGCGGCATGCTGAAGCGGCGGGCCAAGACGATCTGGAAGGCGTCGCCGGACGCGATGTACTCCTGGCCGCGACGCACCATCGTCTCGTACCCTGCGTCGTCCATGTCGACGTCGAAGGATGTCGGCATCCTCGTCGGATCCGGCAGCGCGAGCGACAGAGGAGCCGGGAGACGATCGAGGTGAGCCCTCGTGCGCTCGAGATCCGAAGGGTCGTCGGCGGCGATGGTGACCGTGTGCGAGAGGCTGTCGAAGACGACGATCGTCGAGCCGCCGAAAAAGCGCGCCAACGGAGCGGTCGCGCGCGGACCCCAGCCTGGCACCTTGTCGATCGCGTGGACGAGATCCCACGCAATGTATCCGACGTAGGCCCGCGCGAAGCGGGAGGCGGGGTGACCCGCGTCGGTCTCGTCGAGCGAGGGCTCGAAGATGGAACGTGCCGCCTCGAGCGGATCGCGCGCTCCGGACACGAGCGCGAGCCCGTGGGGCAGACCGCGGGCGCCGACCCATTGCCCATTCGCTTCGAGGGTCAGCTCCTGCTTTGGACAGTATCCGATTATCGAATAGCGCCCCCAGCGTTCTCCGCCGACGACGCTCTCGAGCAAGAACGACGCCTCGTCTCCGGCGGCACGCCGCAGAGCCGCATAGGCTCGAACGGGCGTCATCGTGTCGGCGACGAACGTGGTAGTGGCGACCATGCTCGAGTACGCATAGCACGCTGTTCTTTGCCGAGTGCAGGCGCCCTTCGCCCGCCGCTAGAGGGCAAACGCCAACGCACGCTCACGAGCGCTCCGAGTGATGCGCGACTCGGCTCGCGCGCGGCGCGTCTAGCGCGCTCCGATGCCGAGCATCGCTCTGGCGCGATCGGGCTCCGCGGGATAGCGCCCGATGTTTCGCGCATAGGCGGCCGCGCGCGCGACGAGCGGGGCGCTGCCCTCGGACAGCACGCCCTTGCTCAAGTAAATGTTGTCCTCCAGCCCGACGCGCGCGTGGCCCCCAAGGCGCATCGCGAGCTCCGTCATCGGCTGCTGCCAGCGGCCCACGGCGGCCACCGCCCAGGTGGCCTCGGATGGCACGAACGATCGCATCAGCAGGACGACGTCTTCTCGGGCTGGAATCGCCCCGGGGACCCCGAGAACGAACTGGAAATGAAGCGGGTGGTCGACCGCGCCCTCGGCCGCCAGTGAAAGCGCCTCTTCGACGTGGCCTACCTCGTAGCATTCGAGCTCCGGCACGGCGCCTGCCTCGCGGATCGCGGCCGCGAGCTTTCGGATGTCCCGCCGGGAATTCACGAAGACGTCGTCGCCGAAATTGATCGTGCCGCAGTTGAGCGTCGCCATCTCGGGCCGGCACGCGAGCGCGCCCGTCCGCTCTTCGATCGACATGCCGACGGCCCCCCCGGTCGAAGGCTGGACGATGCAGTCGCATTTGCGGCGAATGGCTTCGATGACCTGAGCGAACCTTTCGCCCGATTGGGTGTTGGCGCCCTGGTCGTCACGGACGTGCAGGTGGACGACGGCTGCACCCGCTTCACGGCACCGTGCCGCCTCGTCCGCGACCTCGTCCGGGGTGAACGGCAAATACGGCGTTCGTTCGCGCGTCAGTTCGGCGCCGACGATGGCTGCTGTGAGGACCACGTCGCCGCCGGCCGGTGGCGTGACGAGCGCCTCCTCCCGCGGGGCGGGCCCGGCAGGGAGGCCGGGCATGTAGAGCTGGCGCGATCGGCGCTGCAGGTCTTTCGCCACGACGCAGGTGCCGATGGCTCGCGCCGCGACGATCGGCTCGTCGAGCACGTCGGCGGCGCTGGGCGCGACGCCGGAGCCCCTGACGTTGCCAATCACCTTCCGCGCCTCGAAACGAATCTTTCGGCTCGTGTTGCCGATGGCGAGGAGCTCGGCGGTGGCTTCGACGTAGTCTCCGGCGAACACCGGAGCCAAAAACTCCACGGTCTCGTACGCGCGAAAGAGCCCCTCGTCGCCGTCGAGGCGGACCAGGATCTCGGTCGCGAGATCGCCGAAGAGCGCGAGGATCCGCGCGCCATCGACGAGCTCGCCGGCATAGTGCGCGTCATGCGCGCTCATGCGCAGCCGAAGAAAAACTCTGGAGCCGACCATGTCCACAAGCCATACCACGGAGACGGAGCGCCCTCGCGACGGGCGCTCGCGACCCTTCGGGTCAGCCGCCGTCGCTTTCCTGCGTGCGCGTGCGCGGCTCTCCGAGGCTCACGCTCCCGCGCACCAGCCGCCACGCGGCGTCGCCGGTTTCCGACGCGGCGTCGTCTCTCGCGCGGAGGATCGTCTTGGGCGCCGTGGGGAGCGTCTCGGGCCGGCCCACGGCGACGGCGATCTCCCATGGCCCGGAGGGCACCCCCGCGAACAGCGCGTCGACGGGACCGGCAATGCGGACCGAGCCATCGCGCGTGACCTCGAAGGGAGGGTCCCAGGGGCGCACCTGTCCGTCGCGGAGAAGAAAAGCGCGAGCCGCGATCGCCCCCTCGACGTGCGCGTCGGGACGTAGATCCACCTGGAAGCGCCCCCCCGGCCGGAGCAAGGTTTGGCTCGCTGGCTCGAGGACGTAGCGTGGTACGGTAGGTGGCTGGAAATGAACGCGCAGAGCGAGGAGCACGCCCGTCACGCCGAATGCGGCGGGAAGGAGCAGAAGGGCCACGATCTTTCGGTATCGCGCGGTCAAGCCGTTGCCGTCGTTCGGAGCTTTTGGGAGCCTTCGCGGACATCCATTGGCCTTCCTTACGCTCGTTCCACGCTCGAAAGCTAGCCGGGTCGGCGGCGCGACGCGCGCGCACGCTCGCCTCGTCCGGCGGCCGCGCCTCGAGGCGCCATGCCGGCTCGTCGGCTCGCTCGTTCTCGCGCTTGCTTCGGTGCTGGCGTGTGACGAGTCGACCGCGCCGCTCGGTCGTGGTGACGACACGTTTGGAATCGACGCGACGTCTGCGCTTCCGGCCGATGGCGACGCCTCTTCCGTGGCTGTTCTGGCCGACTCGCCCTTCGCGGTCGTCGACGCCCCTTACGGTCCGCCGCCCGACGGCTACGCGCCGGTCGCCTGGTGCGCCCAGTGCGCGTGTCCGGTCGGCACGTACTGCTTCGGAGGGGGTACGGGCCAAGCGTCGTTCTCCGGCCCCTGCCTTCAGGCGGATGCGGGAGCGGCCGGAATCGGCTGCCGGCCCATTCCCCCTGGCTGCACGAGCGCTCCGTACTGTCCGTGCCTACTTCAGTCGCTCGCACCGATGCCCTGCTACCCGGTGTGCACCGAGGTGGGTGGCTTCACGGTCTATTGCCCCCATCCCTGAGCGGGAGGGAAGCGGCGTGCCCCGGCGAGGGTCGGGCCACGAGTTTTTGGCCGAGCTCGCTCGGGCATGACACACTGTTGGGAACGTCTTGCACCGCGTGCTCCGCAGGTTTGTCGCGCTCTTGATCCTGGTCGTCCCTGCGTCGGTCGTGGCGGGTGACGGAGCCACCTGGGGCGCCGCGCCGGCCTCGTCGGTCCTCCCCCGGGAGCCGCATGAATTCGAGGCATCGCCTGCGCCGGTCGCGCGCGTGGACGACGAGCGAGCCGAGAGCGCCGTCGTCCTCGTGGTGCTCGATGGCGTTCGATGGCAAGAGGTCTTCGAAGGCGCCGATCGTTCGTTGGGGCGTCGATACGGTCCGAGCTCCTTCGCGTGGGCAAGCCCGAGCGCGCTCATGCCGAACTTGCAACGCCTCATCGACACGAACGGCGCCGCCATCGGAGCGCCCGGTTCGGGGGCCTCCATCAGCGCGAGCGGGCCGGAGTTCATCTCGCTCCCCGGCTACCGCGAGATCTTCGCGGGCAAGCCCGACCCCACGTGCTCCCGTAACGACTGCGCCCATCCACCCGGTCGGACGATTGTCGACGAGCTGAGCGACGTGAGCGGCCCCGAGGACGCGGCGGTCGTCTCGTCTTGGCCGAACATCGCACGCGCGGCCTCGTCCGACGGGTCGCGGTTCGTCTTGAGCTCCGGGCGACGTCTCGTCCAGCACGCCGCGGCGTTGCGTTCCGATCCCACCGTCGCCTCGCTCCTCGACCGGGGGGCGCGGACGTCTTCGTGGCCCGGCGAGGGCGATTACCGTCCGGACGCGTTCACTGCAGGCATCGCCCTCGGCTATCTGGAGTCGAGGCGCCCCCGGTTTCTGTTCGTCGGCCTCGGCGACTGCGACGAGTACGCGCATCACGGAGATTACAAGGGGTACCTCGAGGCCTTGCGCGCGTCCGACGCTTTCCTCGGCGATCTCGAGGCGACGCTCGATCGCATGGGGGCGCGCGGTCGTCACACGACGGTGCTCGTAACCGCCGATCATGGGCGGGCGTACGACTTCACCGACCACGGCGGGCGGTATCCGGAGTCGGGGCGCGTTTGGCTGGCGGCTTTTGGCGACGACGTCCGCGCGCGCGGGCGGGTCACCGCGTCGCGACGGCACACTCTCTCGGACGTGGCCCCGACCATCCGCGCGCTGCTCGGCGTGACGGGCGGCGAGGGACAACCTATCGCCGAGCTCCTGGGTAGGTGATCGCGCGTTCGTCGCGCGTTCGCGGCCGCCACCGTGCGGCCGCTACGATCACGAGGAGAACGAGGATCGCCGCCGTCGTCATCGCCGCGTCGGCGAGCAAGACGCCTCGTCCTCCCCAACGCGCGTGGGCCGAGCTGTCGACGCGTGTCGTATAGACGATCGAGGCGTTGACGAGGGATGCGAGCAGGTTGTACTTCGTCGCGACAGCGCCCTTTCCGATGGTCTCGAACGCGAGGGCGCTGAACGCGGCATACGCGACCCCGTTCCACACCTGGTAGACCAGCGTGAAGGTCACGTACGTGGCCGGCGACCTCGGCGCCAAGGCCATCGCCGCCCCCGTCGCCGCGGTGAGGCCGCCAGCCAGCGCGTAGGCGGCGCGCCGGTTCATCCGGCCGGCGAGCCACCCACCCGCGCCCGCTCCGAGGGCGGAGACCAGGCCACCCAAGGCGCCGGTCGTCAGGGCGACGACCTCCCGGGAAGCCCGCCACTCGTCCGCCATCGCGCCGAACAGGTTGCCGGCGGCGCCCGATCCGATTGGCGAGGCGCACACGAGGAGCGCGGCGAACCCGGCCCGCGAACGTGCGAGGCCCCAAAGCTCCTGCCAAAGCTCGCGAACCGCCCTCTCGAAGGGAGGGCGGTCGCCTCGCGCGGTCTCGTCGAAATACGGTAGCGGTAGCGCGCACGCGAAGAGCACCGCCGCGATGACGGCTCCCGCGAGCGCTCCGCCCACGGCGCCGACGAGCTCGATGGCCGCTCCTCCCCCGAGGCCGAGGCCGAGGAACGTGCCCGCTTGCATCCAGCCGGACGCCGCTCGGCGGCTCTCGGGCGCCATCTCGTTCCCGACGAAGGCCTCGCACGCCATGCCGAGGAACGTCAGCGCCAGCTGCGAAACGACCACGACCGCGGTGAGCGCGCCGAGCGAGTCGGCCGCTATCGGGAGGGCCATCGACGCGAAGGTGCCGACCGCGACGAGCCCGAGCGAGCCCGAATACCACGCCTTTCGAGAGCCAAACGAATCGACCAGCGGCGCCCAGAGAAACTTCCACGCGTGTGGAACGAACGCGGCCGCGAGGAGAGCGCCGATCGCCTCCACGGACACTCCGTGTTGCCGGGCCACGTACGGGATCGCCACGGAGACGAATCCGAAGGACGTCCCGTACGGCAGAATGAGGAAGAACAAGTGCCAGGGCCGGCAAACGCGCATCGCAGGCTTTAGGGCATCGGCGCCGAGGGCACAGGGCCCCCTCCCGCTCAGCCGAGCTCCAGGACCCAGTGTCGGAAGCGAACGTCCTCTCCGCGCTCGCACGCACGCATCGCTTCTTTGAGCCGGGTCGTCAGCGGGCCTGGAGCGCCTCCGCGCAGCGGCTGCCCATCGACGGACGCGATGGCCTGGACAGGAAACGAGGTGGCGACGAGAAACGCTTCGTCGGCTCCCGCGAGCGCTTCGGGCGACAGATGTTCTTCGCGAGCCGGGATGCCCTCTGCCCGCGCGAGAGCGAGCACGCTGTCTCGTGTGATCCCCGGGAGGATCCGTTCGAGCGGGGGGGTCACGAGCACGCCGTCCTGCACCGCAAACACGTTGGCGGTGGGCGCCTCGGCGATTCGGCCTTCCTGATCCAGCAGGATGACCTCGTCGAAGCCGCTCGCCAGGGCGCGGCGCTTCGCGAGCATCGGCCCGAGGTAAGACGCCGCGACTTTGGCCTGCGGAGGAAACACCTCCGGGCCGGCTTTGCGCATGTCGCGAGGGATGCTGACGCGCGCTGCCCGCTGGCGCGCGCCGGCGTAGCGGTCTGCCGCGGCGTCGCCCGTGGGGAGGACGGCGATGGACACGCTCGGCCGCGCATCGGGGTGCGGCACCACATCGGGCTCTATCGTCGGGATGTAGCCCGACCACCGCACGAGGGCCGAGCGAACGCCGCTCCCTCGCGCGGTTTCGACCGTCGCGCGGAGCAACCCCGCCTCGTCCCAAGGCGGCGACAGGCCGAGAAGCGCGGCCGACTGCAAGAAGCGTCGGACGTGCTCGCGAGGACGAAAGAGCAGGCCTCGCCCGTCGGAGACCTCGCGCAAAAGACCCACGTCGAAGAAGAGCGCGCCTCGCTGCATCCCGTGGCAGAGAATGCTTGCGCGCGCGTCCTCTTTCGCGACTAGGTTTCCGTCGAGCCACACTGTCCGCTCGTTCATCGTGGTCGCAGCATAGCTCGCGCGAGCGTCACGGCGGTCCGACCGCGTCGCTCAGCTCGTCTACCCGCGCGAGCGCCGGAAAGCGCCACGCCCAGATCGCCACGACGGCCAGCGTCCCCAGACCTCCGAACACGACGGAGGCCACCGCCCCGAACCGCTGGGCGGTCAAACCGGATTCGAACTCACCGAGCTCGTTGCTGGCTCCGATGAACAACGAATTGACGGCGCTCACCCTGCCGCGCATCCCGTCGGGGGTCGCGAGCTGAACCAGCGCGGAGCGAACGAAGACGCTCACCATGTCGGCCGCCCCCGCGACGACCAGCGACACCAGCGAAAGGACGAAGCTCCGCGATAGGCCAAACGCGATCGTCGCGATCCCGAACAAAGCCACGCATCCGAGCATCTTCGCTCCGGACTTTCTCTCGATCGGCCGAACCGCGAGACCGACGGCCGTGACGGCGGCCCCCACTGCGGGCGCGCTCCGAAGGACCCCGAGCGCCCATGGTCCTAGATGGAGGACATCGCGCGCGAACACGGGCAGGAGCGCCGTCGCGCCGCCGAGGAGCACCGCAAAGAGGTCGAGCGACATCGCGCCGAGCACGACGGGGCTGCGCCAGACGTACCTCACGCCGGCGAACAACGAATCGAGCGTCACCGGAGCGCGACGCTCCACCCTGCGGACGGGTTGCATCGCCCATACGAAGACGAGGGCGCCGAGGGAGCAGGTGGCGGCCATGGCGTAGACGACCAACGGACCCCCAGAAGCGGCGTAGAGAAGGCCGCCCGCCATGGGGCCCAGCACCATGGCCGTTTGCCACAGCGACTGGCTCCAAGCGACCGCGTTACCGAAGTGCCCGAGAGGCACCAGGGTGGGCGTGATCGATTGGCTGGCCGGTCCCTGGAACGCGCGGGCAACCCCGACTCCGACGAGGACGACGTAGATCGGCCCGGGGTGGAGCGGGCCGGTCCGCGAGAGCGCGCACAACCCGGCGGACAACATTCCCATCGAGCCGTAGCAACCCATGAGAATGTGTCGCCTCTCGATTCGATCGGCGAGGTGCCCGGTCCCTAGTGAGAGGCAGACCGCGGGGAAAAACTGAGCGAGGCCGACCCATGCCAGGTCGATCGGCCGCCTGGTGAGGGCGTAGATCTGCCACGCCACCGCGACGCTCTGCATCTGCGTGCCCACGATCGAGAGCACGCGCGCGGCTTGGAAAAAATTGAAGTCGCGATGGCCGAAAGCCGCCCACCAGACGACCCGGCTCGGCTGCATCAGCTTCGTCTCCGAGCGCTAGCGTCCGTTGGCCACCCGCTTTCGGCGACGAGGGGGCCTCGCGAGGGTGCCCCGGCACTCCGGCGCATTGCACCGGCACGGATAGACGCGTCGAAGGTCCTCAATCGTGTACTCGTCGTCGGTCATGTACCAGTAGTCGTAAAGAATTTCCTCGCCGGCCCCGATGTCGCGGACGGCATCGATGTAGACGCGCCTTCGGACGATGACGCTCTCGCAGTTCGGGGCGCAAGAATGATTGATGAAGCGGGCCTCGTTGCCGCCGCGTGCACCGTCGATGACGAAGCGGTCGTCCACGGCGAAGAGAAACGTATGGTGCCTGCGCATTTCCTCGTCGTCGCACTGCTCGTCGGCCTCCTCGTGCGTGATCAAGGCCCCCGTGTACTCGATCACGCGCTGCCCTTCGGCGATGTCGCGGGTCGCGAAGACGCCGCGACCCTGAATGCGCGAGCGCCGGACGAGGACTGGCGGAGGTCTAAGCATAAGCGCCATGGATTAGCGCGAGCCGGCGCGAGACGACAAGTCCCCGTCGGTCGCCTCATGCGCGTCATCTCGTGCGCGCTCATGCGCGATGCGCGCCTCAGCGCGCGACGTCGCGCATGACGACGGCCGGCCTCCCGGCGCGCGCCGAGGCTTCGATGTCGACCCAGCATGAGATCGCCCAGTCGTCGTCCTCTTCCGCGTCGGAGATGACCTGGACGACCTCCCAGGCGCCGGGGGCGGCGCGGTCGATCCGCGTGTTCGCGGGGGCGCGGGCCGCCGGATCGACGCGGATGACGCCATGCTCCAGGAAAAACGGCTCGAAGGCGCGCTCGAAGCGATCGGCCGTCCACGGCGCGTCCGCTCCGCTGCCCGTGACCATCGTGGCCGCGGCGGCCCAGTCTTTCCGGGCGAGGGCCCGCAAGAGCTGCACCATCGCGTTGCGGACGAGCACCGTGAATCCGCGCTCGTCTCGGGTGACGTCCACCTCGCCCGCCTCTGCGGTCTCTTTCGACCCTGTCTCCGGCAGGGGACCGGCGCCCCCGTCGGGCATGTCGCGCATGCGCTCCCACTCGTCGAGCAGGCTCGAATCGACCGCGCGCACCATCGCGCGCAAGAACACCTCGAATCTCGAGGACCTCCGCGCTCTTGGCCGGGGCCGGAACGGTCTGAACCAGCGCTTTGTAGGCGTCGCTCAGGTACCGTAGGAGCGTCCCCTCCGCCCGCCCGAGCTCGTACTCGCGCACGTATTCGTTGAAGTCCATGAAGCGTTCGACCATTTCGCGCGCGATCGACTTGGGACGAACATCGTCGCCGCCCACCCAGGGGTGGAGGCGCGCAAAGTCGTTGAACGTGTCGTAAATGAAATCGCGCATCGGCTTCGGGTGCTCGAGCTTGTCGAGCTCCTCGATGCGCTGCTCGTATTCCACGCCGGCCATCTTCAGCTCCACCAGCTTTGCCCGCTTCACGACTTCGAGCTGTTGTCGAAGAACGAAGTCGGGGTCCTCGAGCAAGGACTCGACGAGCGTCAACACGTCGGGGGCGTAGGTCGGGCTCTCGGGGTTGAGGAGCGGCAACGTATCGACGAGCCACAGCGAAAGCGCGTGATGAACGGAGAAATCCTCCTGAAGGTCGACGTGGAGCCGTACGCGCTTGGTCGCGGGGTCCGCCTCGACGATCCCCGCGTCGAGGAGCGACTGCAGCATCGCGCGCGCTTCGCGCCCGAAGATACGGCGCTGCGCTCGGCGCTCGTGCGAGCGGTGGATGATGCGCCCGATGTCGAGGCAGCCGCCGCCGGGACGCTCGAGGACGTTCAGGATCATCGCGTGCGAGACACGGAAGCGTGAGAGGAGGGGCTCGGGCTGCGAGGAAACCAGGCGGCCGAAAGTGGCGCGGTCCCACGCGACGTACCCCTTGTCGGGCGGCTTCTTCCTGACGATGCGCTTCCGCTTGACCGGGTCGCTCCCCGCCTTCTGCTCGAGGCGCAAGTTCTCGATCACGTGCTCGGGGGCTTGTGCGAGCACGTAACCGCGCTCGTCGAAGCCCTTGCGCCCCGCACGCCCGGCGATCTGCTGAAAGTCGCGCACGCTCAAGACCGCCGTCTTCTCGCCGTCGTATTTGCAGAGGCGCGTGAAGAGAACAGTGCGGATGGGGATGTTCACCCCGACGCCCAGCGTGTCGGTCCCGCTGACGACTGCAAGCAGGCCCTGCTGGGCGAGCTTCTCGACGAGCAAGCGGTACTTGGGCAAGAGGCCCGCGTGGTGAATGCCAACGCCGTGCGAGACGAAGCGCTTGACCTCTTTGCCGTACGGCGTGTCGAACCGCACCCGAGCGAGCTGCTCGCCGATGGCGCGCTTGCGCTCCTTCGGCACCAGGTCGAGGCTCATCAGCTCCTGCGCCGTGTCCGCCGCCGCGCGCTGCGTGAAATTGACGACGTAGACCGGCGAGCGGCCGCCACGCACGACGTCGAGAATCGTCTCTTGAAGCGCCGTTTCGCGGTATTCGAAGTCGAGCGGGACGGGCCGATCCGCCGAGCGGACGGTCACGGTCGGACGTCGTGTCAGCTTGGTGAGGGCTTTGTCGAAGAGCTCCGTCGGCCCGAGGGTCGCGCTCATCAAGAGAAACTGCGCCCGCTCGAGGACGAGCAGCGGAATCTGCCACGCTACGCCGCGGTCTCTGTCGGCATAGTAATGGAATTCATCCATGACGACGCAGTCGAGGGGCGTCCGCTTTCCCTCGCGGAGCGCCAGGTTGGCCAAGATTTCGGCCGTGCAGCAGAGGATCGGCGCGTCGCGGTTGACCGAGGCGTCGCCCGTGATCATGCCCACGCGATCGGCGCCGAACTCCCGGACGAGCGCGAAGAACTTCTCGCTGACGAGCGCCTTGATGGGCGCGGTGTAGATGCTGCGTTTGCCTTCGCTCAACGCGAGAAAATGGAGCGCGAGGGCCACGAGCGATTTGCCGCTCCCGGTCGGCGTGGCGAGGATGACGTTGCTCCCGGACAAGAGCTCGAGAATCGCCTGCTCCTGCGCAGGATAGAGCTCGAGCCCGACCTCTTTCGCGTAACCGAGAAAAAGGCCGAGGAGCTCGTCCGGTGGGGTGCCCGGGCGCGGCGGGACGCGATCGTCGAGCATGGGCGGCCCGACTCATAGCATCGCCCGTTGCGCGCCCGCCTTCGCGGTCGTCTCTGGACGGCCTTCCGGCCCACCCGGGGAGTGGCCCTCGACTGCCTGCAATCGGCTGCAATCGCCCCGCGGCCGTCGGGCCGCTACACGTCAATCGACCCACGAAATGCTTTTCGCCGCCACCTCGACCCGCGTCTCGAGCCCCGTCTCGCGCCATCTCTCGAGCGATCGCAGCCAGGTCGCTCGCCCGCGACCGGCAGCCCCCGCGGGGGGCCGCGGCGCATGGGTGGTTGACGCACACAGCGTCGAGTGGTCGACTGCCGCGCGGGAGGGGCGCCTCCCGTTGGAGCTCCCCCGATGGGGTGTGCGAAGCGTGCGTGAGTTGCCGCCGGGCGTGCGGGAAGGCGAAGTCTTCGAGGGCAAGTACCGAATTGGGAAGGTGCTCGACAGCGGCGCAATGGGCACCGTAGTCGCCGCGCATCACCTCTCGCTCGATCAGAAGGTCGCCATCAAGTTTCTGCGCTCAGACGCCTTGCCGTTCGCGGGCAGGGTCGAACGCCTCGTCCGCGAAGCGCGGGCCACCGCCCGGATCCGCAGCGAGCACGTCGTCCGCGTGCTCGACGTCCGCGATGGAGAGGCCGGGATCCCGTACATCGTGATGGAGCACTTGGAGGGGAGAGACCTCGCGGCCTGGCTCCGCGAGCTCGGACCGTTGCCCGTGGCGCAGGCCGTCGAGTTCGTCCTCGAAGCCTGTGAGGCCCTCGCCGAGGCACACGACCTCGGGATCATTCACCGCGATCTGAAGCCGGCGAACCTCTTCGCCGTTCAGCCGCCCGCCGGTGCGCCTTACCTGAAAGTCCTCGACTTCGGCATTTCGAAGACGTTGGCGCCCCCCACGCTCCTGCCCGGTGAGGTCGACACCGGCGTCGGCCTCACCGAGGACCGAGCGATGATGGGCTCTCTTCACTACATGTCCCCCGAACAGATGGAGTCGGCCCGTGACGTCGATGGCCGGACGGACATCTGGGCCCTCGGGATCATTCTCTGCGAGCTCGTGACGGGCAAGCCGCCGTTCGAGGGGCAGTCCGTCCCCCAGGTTTATTTCAACATCGTTTCCCGTCCGCTGGAGCGCGTGACGTCGTCGTTGCCGCTGCAGCCGGCGCTGAAGCGCATCATTCTCAAATGCCTGGAGCCAGCCCGCGACAAGCGGTACCGGAGCGTGTCGGAGCTGGCCGCTGACCTCGGCGGGTTGCGGTCGATCGCGGGGCGGGAGCTCGCGAACCAGGCCGCTGTGGCGCCCCGAGGGCCCGCAGCCCAAAGCGGGGACACGCTGAGGGCGACGGCGCCGAGCCCTCTCTTCGGCCTGGCAGAGAAGACGCTGGTCTCCTCGTTCAGCGCGGTCGCGGGTCCCGCCGAGAGCCCGCGTCGCCGCCGCGTCGCCGGTCGTGTCGCGTTGGCCGCCGCCGTCGCGGCGAGCCTCGGGATCGCCTGCGCGACCTTGCTCGTGCGCTCGAAGCCGGTCGTTTCGGTGCCCGTCGGACCGTCGCGTCCGCCGATGGCGCGTGTCGAAGAGCCTCCGCCGGCGGTCGTCCCGCCTCAAAGGGCCGCTCCGGCCCCGTCCGGCGAGCCTGCACCCGGAGGCTCGTTCCGCTCCGGCGCGACGGCCGACGACGCGGCGCGACGGCTCGTAACCCCCCTCAAGCCTGCGGCGCTCGCTCTTTCGCCGGGCGCAACGCGCTCCAAAGTCGACGTGCCGGCCGCCTCGGCCGCGCCAAGCGCGAGCAGCTCGAGCGCGACGGTGCGGGCCCCCGTTTCGTCGGCACCGACTGCTTCGCAAGACGACGTTCAAACGCTCCTCCGGCAGCGCGAGTAGGGGCTCGTGCTCATGCGCTTCATTCAGCCGGCTCTCGGTGCTCTCGGTGCGCTCGCTATCGGTCTCGGCTTGGTGGCTCCCATACGCACGGCGCGCGCGGCGTCGGCCGTCTCCGAGCAGCCGGCCGCCGCGAGGCTCTTCGAAGAGGCCAAAACGCTGATGGCCGAAGGACAGTACGCCGAAGCTTGCCCGAAATTGGCTCGAAGCCAATCGCTCGATCCCCAAGTGGGGACGATGCTCAATCTTGCCTATTGCTACGAAAACATCGGAAAAACCGCGAGCAGCTGGTCGATGTGGCTCGAGGCGGCGGCCGCCGCCGCGTCGAAAAACCAGAGCCAGCGCGAGCAGTTCGCCCGAGGCCGCGCGGCGTCGCTGGGCTCGCGCCTGCTGCGCCTGACGATCGCCGTCGCGGCGCAACCCGGACTCGCCAGCATCGATGTCCAGCTCGACGGAGTTTCGGTCCCGGGCAACCGCTGGGGTGCGCCGACGCCTGTCGATCCAGGACAGCACTGGGTGCAGGCGACCGCGCCGGGCAAGCACCCGTGGTGGACGAAGATCGACGTCGACGATCGGCAGGTGCCGACCGTGAGTGTGCCGGTGCTCGAAGCGAAGACGGCGCAATCGCCCGCGAAGGTGCGGGACGACCGCGGCGACGCGCGAGGCTCTCCGCGCCGGACGGCGGCGATGGCCGTCGGGGGCGCGGGTCTCGCCGCCATCGCGGTCGGGGCCGCGCTCGCGGTTTCAGCGGGCGCTTCGTACGCGAGCGCCCGGCCCGATTGCCAGGGGTCCATTTGCACCACACAACGAGCGCTCGACGCGAAGTCGCGCGCATGGACCGAGGCCGGCCTCAGTACGGCGGCGTTCGCCGTGGGCGGCTCGGCGCTGATCGGCGGAGCGATCCTCTGGCTGACGGGCCCGTCGCCAGCCGGGCGCCTCCGCGTGATACCCGAGACGGACCGGAGCGCGTTCGGCGTCTCGCTAGAGGGGGCTTGGTGATGCCCAGCCGCTGCGGGCGTGTCCTTCGCGCTGCCTCTGGACTGGCTTTCGCCGCAATACCGGCCGCGGTGGGGTGCGGCGACTTGCTCGGGTTCCAGCACTCTCTACTCGGTTGCCTTCGCGACACCGATTGCAAGGACCGCAAGGTGTGCCGCTCCAGCGTTTGCGAGGTCGAGTGCCTTCTCGACGCCGATTGCACCTCGGCGGGCGGGGAGGGCTCGGTGTGCCGTGAGTCCGTCTGCTTCGCGCCCTCGCCGAGCTCGCCGGTGACGCGCGTGAGCGGCAACGTCGCCCAGGCCACCGTCACCGACGCGTCCACGACGGGGCAGGGAGACTCGTCGTGCGGCGATACGACGAGCAGCGTGGAGCGCTGTGGCTCTTGCGACCACGCGTGCACCGGCAAGCACGTCCGCTGGGCCTGCGTCGCCTCCGGCTGCGTCGCAAACGGGTGCGAGCCAGGCCGCGGCGACTGCAACGGCGATCCCTCCGACGGCTGTGAGGCCGACTTGACGAGCGATCCAGACAATTGCGGCCGCTGCGGGGCGCCGGCCTGTGCGTCGTTCGTCTGCGACGACGCGAACCAGTGTGCGTCGAACGTCTGCGACCAAGGCGTCTGCCGTCGGCTGGACATTCCGGGCCTGTCTTCCCAACGCGGGCCGACGTCGGTGTTGGTCCAAGATCACACCTTCATCGGCTTCCCGATCGACGTCTCCGCGGGCTGGCTGACGGCCTTCGGAATGATCACCGAGCCCCTCCTCGCGACCGCGCCCGACGGCGGCTCCATGACCGTCAACGCCCATGCGCTCCTGGGCCTCTACACGGACGTGAAGGGGTACCCCGGCGATCTCGTTGCGGTGGCCGATGGCGCAAAAGAGCTGACGACGGCCGCCGGGTCCCGCCAGCTCTTCCCGGTCAGCCCTCCGGTGTACTTGACGACGCAGGCCTACTGGATAGTCGGCGCCTTCGATCAATTCATCAACTTCAACGCCAGCGCAGGACAAGTCACGATCGCCATCGCGGCGTACCCTGGCGATGCCGGGCCAGCCTTGGCCCCGCTGCCGAGGACCGCGCCTCAGGCGTCGTATCAGTGTCAGCCGCCCACCGCGCCGTGCAACATCGAACCCGCGCTCTACATCGTCGTCGCACGTTAGGAGTCGTCAGGAATGCACCGAGCCGATTCTCCACCCCAAGAAACATTGCGCCGAGGACGCCGACAAGATGGCTTGCACGCACTTGTGTTTTCGAAAAGACAGCAGTGGCATTTTTAGCCCCGACGTGTCGATCGTCCCGGACGGGGCGCTCCAGATCAATCATCAGACGACCATCAACGTGCGCCTCCACAACGACACGCACGATCGCAATGGCGCTGGAAGCGTGGCCATTTATTGGGCTCCCATTCGCGATGACGACACGCTCTGCGCGCCCACGCTGCTGTCGGTGATCGGGCAGGCAAACCCGACCGCGACCGCCATCATTCAGCGCGACAGCTATTTCCAGTTTCAGTACACCTGGACGCCCAGCAGCTACGTAGTCGGCGACCCTTCGGATCCGTTCGATCTCGCCATCTTCGTCCAAGCCATTGGAGCCACGGTGCTCGGCCCCGATGGTTGCCCGGGCTGGTGGCATCGCGGCAACTTCGATCCGGCCGAGAGCTTCAATGCGGCACAAAGGTTTCCATTCTTGATGTAGGCGAGTATCCAAGGCATCGAGCGTGCGAGCGACCATGAGACCGATTCAGCGTTTTGCGTGGGGCATGTCCGTTGGGCTCGCATTGGAGCTCTTCATGGGTCCGGTCGTCGGATGCGCAGGCAACGACACCGTGCCGGCGGGCGTCCTCGACGCCTCCCAATCGGGCGACGGCACGGTGGACGCCGTGGCCGATCGCACCGCGGCGCCCGTCGCGGACGAAGGCTCGTCGCACGAACCGGCGGTCGCCGACGCGCCGGCCGCTTCGATCGACGAGAACGCCGTCGATTCCCCCGGCGAGGGCGATGGGTCCAGCCTCGACGCGCTCGACGTGGCCGACGGCGATGCGGCCTCCGACGCGGCCGCCGGTGAGTCCGACGCGCTTGCCGACGGTGACGCGAGCGTGGCTGCCGAGGACATGGATGGCCATCCGGCAGCGGACGTCGCAGACGCAGCGGAGGCTTCGCCCGACGCCGGACCGCCCGGAGCGGACGCCACCGACGATGCCGCCGCCGGCGAGAGCACGATGTCCATAACGCTCGCGACGCAAGGCGAAGCGTGCCTTCAGTGCGCCGCGCAGTCCTCCGATGCGAGCGCGAGCTGTCTCGCGCAGTTCGCGTGCGAAGGCCTCGGCGATCCCTCCTCGGACGCGGGCCCGTCGAGGCGTGGGCTCTGCTATCGGACGCTGTCGTGCGCGCTCGGTACGAGCTGCGCGGCGACCAGCGCCGTCGGTTGCTATTGCGGCTCCATCTCGCCGTCAGCCTGCCAGAACGACGCGAGCGCCGCCGCCGGCCGTTGCGCCGCAGAGGAGCGACTCGGCCTCGAGACGAGCGATCCGATGCAGATCATCGTGCACTACTCGGACGCGACGCTGGGCGGGGGGATGGCCAACGATTTCGTGCGCTGCTTGAAGAGCCACCACTGCAGTTGCTTCAACGATCAGTGAGCAAGGGAATCGGGGAAATGGGTTCTCTCCGGGAGGCATCTACCGCCAAGACGCAGCTGCTCGAGCCGATGCTCGTCGTCGGTCGCGCCCCCACGTGCGCCCTTCGTCTGAGCCCCCGGTACGTCTCCGCCCAGCACGCGTCGTTGCGCTGGACGGGGCATTGCTGGGAGCTGAAAGACTTGGGTAGCCGCAACGGCACGTTCCTCGACGGCAAGCGCATCTCGCCCGGCGAGGAGCACGCGACGCGGAGCGGCTCGAGAATCGCCTTCGGCAACCTGCAAGATCAATGGGAGCTCGTCGATGAGTCCCCGCCGCAGGTGATGGCCGTCCCGGTGGAGGGCGGCGAGCCGGTCCTCCTCGAAGGCGATCTTCTCGCGTTGCCCTCTGCCGACGATCCGCGGGCGACGATCTACCGCGGCGCGGCCGGCTCGTGGATCCTCGAGCAGCCCGACGAGTCGAGCTGCGCCATCGCGAATCTCCAAGTCTTCCAGAGTGTCGGCCGTGCCTGGAGATTTTGTTGTACCGAGGAGGTGAGCCCAACCTCCCGCTTCGCCTTCTCCGCGCTGGAGATGGTCATCCGGCAAGTCGGACTCTCGTTCTCCGTTTCGCGCGACGAGGAGTACGTGCACCTCGACATGGCTTGCGCCGGGCGGACCGTGGACATGGGCGCGCGCGCCCATAACTTTCTCCTGCTCACCCTCGCGCGGCGTCGCTTGGAAGATGCGGCCCAGAAGCTGCCCGAGACGACCTGTGGCTGGATCTACCAGGAAGACCTGTCGCGCGACGCCAGCATGGCGCCGCCGAATTTGAACATCGACGTCTTCCGGATCCGCAGACAATTCGCCGCCCTCGGCATCGTCGACGCCGCGAACATCATCGAGCGGCGGCCCGTGACCCGCCAGCTTCGCATCGGGACGGGGCACCTCACGGTCGCCACGCTCTGACGTTCGCGCCGACGCTCGCTCTCGACGAGCGCGCCCGAGCTCGCGCGCGCTCCGTCCGACCCCTCTGGTGCCGGGTCGCCTCGGGTCGACGGCCGCGGGGCCGTTGGTCGAATTCGGGCATATCCTGGTCGCTTGCGGGCATCGGTGACGGCAAGCGGCGCCTCGCCGAACCGACAATTGCCGACACTCCCATCGGCCTAGGCGGCTGGTATGGCTCGTGCTTATTGCGCCCGCGGCCTTGTAGGGCATTTCACCGCCCGACCTTAGGAAAGGAGGCGGGCTCACATTGAGAGGGTGCGAGACGAAGCGGGTGCTCTTGGTCGATGACGAGCCGCGGAACTTGGCCGTTCTGGAGGGCTTGCTCGATCCGCTCGGCCACGACCTCGTCCGCGCCGTCGATGGGCGCTCGGCCTTGACGAGCTTCACCGAGTGCCGGCCCGACCTCGTCTTGCTCGATCTCGTCATGCCGGGGCTCGATGGGCTCGACGTGCTCGCCCACATTCGCGCGCAAGTTGGTGACGACCATGTCCCGGTGATCCTCCTCACGGCGCACTTTGCGCGCGACGCGCGCGACCACCGCGTCCGCGGGCTCGAAGCCGGCGCAGACGAGCTCCTCGAGAAGCCGGTCGACGGGCCCATTCTGCGGGCGCGCGTCAGCACGTTGCTACAGCTGAAGGAATCGCGCGACGCCATCCGTCGCGCCAACGAGGACCTCGCGTCGCGCAACCTGGCGCTCGAGCGCCTCCAGAGCGAGCAACGCGAGCTGATGGCGTTCATCGTCCACGACTTGAAAAACCCGCTATCGGTCGTCTGGTCCAGCGTCGAGTTCGCACGAGCCGAGGCCAAGCGTCCGACCGCGGTGCTGCTGAATGCCCTCGAGGACGCGAGCCAGGCGTCCCGGCGCTTGCGCGTGATGATCGACGATTTGCTCATCGTTTCGCGGCTGGAAGACTCCCAGTTTCCGCTCCACCCCGAGACGATCCGCCTGTCCGAGCTGTTGAGCGACGTGATGCGAGCCTACGTGCGGCGAGCCGCGGAAAAAGAGGTGCATCTTCTCGCGCCCGAAGGCAGCGAGGTGCATGTCAAAACCGATCGCACGCTCCTCCAGCGCGTCATCGAGAACATCTTGGACAACGCGCTTCGCTACACACCGACGTCCGGCCGGGTCTCCGTCGCGATGCGCGCCGGGGACGAAGAGGTCGCGATCGTCGTTTCGAACACGGGCCCCTCGATCGCTCTCTCCGAACGCGCTCGCATCTTCAAGAAATTCGCGCGCCTCGAGAAGACGGGAGTCGAGCGCGGAAACGCCGGCCTCGGCCTCTATTTCTGCAAGCGGGCCGTCGAAGCGCTGGGCGGCCACATCGAAGTCGCGGAGACCCCGGAGTGGCCAACGTCGTTCATCGTGCGCATCCCTGCGCCATAAGCGACTTCGTCGCGAAAGAGTCGATAGCCCATTGCATACGCTTCACACGATATCGCGGATTGCATGCGCGATGGACTGGTCAATCTGCGACCGGACGCCGTAGAGTCCCCAGAGAGCAGCGGGGGGAACGCATGCCTCTTCGAATCATGAACAGCGGCGAGTCGAGAGCGATGGGTACGGGCCGCCGCGAGCCGGCCGTCCGGTCGTCCTCTCGCTTGCCTTCGCGCTGCTCTTGCGAGGGGCCGTAGGTTGGGCGCCGACACGCTCCGCGTCGAGGCGGCCCCGCGCGAGTGGCCGGCGCACCCGGCGGAAAGGCCGGAGCCGGCAGTCAACTCCGTGCTCGTGGCCGACGACGAGTACGCATTCGCGCGCGCCGTCGCGCGCGTCCTCGGGGCCGCGGGCTTTCACGTGACGACGGTGGACAACGGAGACGCCGCGGCGGACGCCGTCGCCAAGCAGTCGTTCGAGGTCATCCTGAGCGACATCGAGATGCCCGGAATGTCCGGGGTCGAGCTTTTGGGGCTCGTACGCGAGCACGATCTCGACGTGCCCGTCATTTTGATGACGGGGGCGCCCTCGCTCGAGACGGCGATGGAAGCGGTCTCGCTCGGCGCGCTCCAGTACATCATCAAGCCAGTCAACAACGATGTCCTCGTCGCCGCCGTCGAGAGGGCGTGCCGCCTTCACCGGATGGGTCGGATGAAGCGCGACGCGCTCCGACTCATGGGCGAGAGCGGAGAGCAGGCGGGCGATCGGGCCGGTCTGCGGTCGTGCTTCGATCGCGCGCTCGACAGCATGTGGCTCGCGTTTCAGCCCATCGCCGATTACGAGCACCGTAGCGTGTTCGGCTACGAGGCGCTTCTCCGCAGCACCGAGCCGTCGTTGCCGCACCCTAGCGCGGTCCTTTCTGCGGCGGAGCGGCTCGGGCGCCTGCCGGAGCTCGGGCAGCGGGTGCGCGACCTGTCGGCGAAAGCGTTCGACCGGGCACCGAGCGACGCGCTCCTCTTCGTCAACTTGCACACGCGCGATTTGCTCGACCCGCACCTCTACAGCCCCGAGGCTTCGCTGACCAAGATGGCGCGGCGCGTCGTTCTCGAGCTCACCGAGCGCGCGGCCATCGATGAGATTAGCGACGCCCGTAGTCGCGTCGCCCATCTGAGGCAGCTCGGATTCCGTATCGCGATCGACGATCTCGGTGCAGGCTACGCGGGATTATGCAGCTTCGCCACGCTCGAGCCCGAGGTCGTCAAGCTGGACATGTCGCTCGTCCGCGACGTGCATCGTTCTTCGATTCGCCAACGTCTCATCGGCTCGATGACGGCGCTCTGCAAGGACATGGGCATGAAGGTCGTGGCCGAGGGAATCGAGAGCATCGAGGAGTGCCAGGCGGTCTTTGGGCTCGGATGTGAGCTCTTGCAAGGCTACTATTTCGCCGAGCCAGGCCGCCCTTTCCCGCCCGTGCGCTGGTTCCAATAGGATTCGGGCGCGGCGGTGTCAGAAATTCCGTGTAACCGGCTTTTAGGGGTTCACGCCGGGAGGCGTCCCTCGAAGTGGATTTGAAATTGATTCATCGCACACTTCCAGGTCTTGGGTGGCATCCTCCATTTCTTTTCCGCGTTGCGTAACGCGAGAAAGAGCAGTTTGGAGGCGGCTTCTTCGCTGGGGAAGTGGCCTTTCGATTTGATGATCTTGCGCAGCTGGTAGTTGAGCGACTCGATGGCGTTGGTGGTGTAAAGAATGCGACGGACCTCGTGGGGGAAGGCGAAGAAGGGCCGTACGCGCTCCCAGTTGCGGCGCCAGGAGGCCACGACGGCAGGGTGGCTCTTGCCCCAGGCGGCCTCGAAGGTGTCGAGCGCCTGCAGGGCTGCGTCCTCGGTCTCGGCTCCGTAGACGTGTTTGAGGTCGGCGCAGAGCGCCTTGCGCTTGGTCCAAGTGACAAAGCGGGCGGAGTTTCGGATCATGTGGACGATGCACGTCTGCACGACGGTCTTGGGAAACACCGCCTCGATAGCTTCGGGAAAGCCTTTGAGGCCGTCGCAGCAGGCGATGAAGATGTCCTCGACGCCGCGGTTTTTCAGCTCCGTGATGACTTTGAGCCAAAACTTGGCGCCCTCGTTGGCTTCGAGCCAGAGGCCGAGGATCTGCTTTTTTCCGTCGAGATCGACACCCATCGCGAGATAGGCGGACTTGTTGCCGACCACGCCCTGGTCGCGCACTTTGATTACCAGCGCATCCAGGTAAACGATGGGCCAGATCGCGTCGAGCGGGCGGGCCTGCCACGCTTGCACCTCCGCCACCACCTCGTCGGTCACCGAGGAGATGAGGTCGGGCGAGATCTCGGTGCCATACAGCTCCGAAAGCTGCGCCTGGATGTCTCTCACGCTCATGCCGCGCGCATACATGCCCAGGATCTTGTCGTCGAAGCCGTCGAAGCGGCGCTGGTGCTTTTTCACCAACTGCGGCTCGAAGGTGCCGTTGCGGTCGCGAGGAATCTCGACGGGCAGCGGCCCCTGCTCGGTCTGAAGGGTCTTGGCGCCGCTGCCGTTACGCGAATTGCCGCTGCCACGGCCCTCGGCCGCGTGCTCGTCATAGCCCAAGTGATCGGTGAGCTCCGCTTGCAGCGCCCGCTCCACGAGCGCCCCGGTCAGCTGCTTGAGAAGCCCTTCCGGACCGGTCAAGTCCTCCGGCTTCGAGTACCCCGCGAGCAACTCGTCGAGCAGCTCCCGGCGAATCTTCCTCTCTTTCTTCATCGGCGTCCTTTCGGTGACAGGAACGGCCGCACGACGCGAGCCTCATCGGCCCGTTACACTAAATTTCTGACAGGCCCTCGGGCGCTCATCCCGCTCCTACGTGCCCGTCTCTCGTTGATGCGGGCGCTCATCCCGCTCCTACGTGCCCGTCTCTCGTTGATGCGCGCGCTCATCCCGCTCCTACGTGCCCGTCTCTCGTTGATGCGGGCGCTCATCCCGCTCCTACGTGCCCGTCTCTCGTTGATGCGCGCGCTCATCCCGCTCCTACGTGCCCGTCTCTCGTTGATGCGCGCGTTCATCCCGCTCCTACGTGCCCGTCTCTCGTTGATGCGGGCACGCATCCCGCTCCTACGTGCCCGTCTCTCGTTGATGCGGGCACGCATCCCGCTCCTACGCGCCCGTCTCTCGTTGATGCGGGCACGCATCCCGCTCCTACGTGCCCGTCTCTCGTTGATGCGGACACGCATCCCGCTCCTACGTGCCCGTCTCTCGTTGATGCGGGCGCTCATCCCGCTCCTACGTGCCCGTCTCTCGTTGATGCGGGCACGCATCCCGCTCCTACGTGCCCGTCTCTCGTTGATGCGGGCACGCATCCCGCTCCTACGTGCCCGTCTCTCGTTGATGCGGACACGCATCCCGCTCCTACGTGCCCGTCTCTCGTTGATGCGGGCGCGTCATCCCGCTCCTACGTGCCCGTCTCTCGTTGATGCGGGCGCTCATCCCGCTCCTACGTGCCCGTCTCTCGTTGATGCGGGCGCTCATCCCGCTCCTACGTGCCCGTCTCTCGTTGATGCGGGCGCGCATCCCGCTCCTACGTGCCCGTCTCGCGTTGATGCGGACACGCATCCCGCTCATCGATGCGCGTCTCTAGTTCATTCGGGCGCTCATGGTCCTGGACAGGACATCGCTGACACATTGCTCCGACCAAGGTGTCAGGGACGGCGGTGCGTCTAGCCGGTGGTCGTCGCCTCGCGACAACAAATCGACAAGCCCTGACCACCTATTTTTCCGGAAATGCATCCTGCTCGATGACCAGTACTCGTGAGGAGGTCGACGTGAACGCTCGCCCTGCCGAGTTCGCGTCCGCCCATCCCGAATGTCGACGAACGACCGGGCGTGTCGGTCATGCCCCCCTCACGAGCCACGAATCGGTTATCGTCCGCCAAGCGCGGCCATGCGCTGAATGACCCCGAGCCCCCCTCATGTCGAAAGCCCCCGCCGATTGCCTGACCTGCCACGGAGCAGGAGAAACCGTCACCGAGAGCGGGCCACAGGCCTGCCCGGACTGCTTTGGCGGAGGGATCTCGCTCGGGGGCACGGGGCGGCTCGAATGGCGACTCCGCGAGCTCGAGCGCTTGTACTCGAGCGCGGAGCGCGAAACGAAGGCGGACGTCATCTGGCTGGTGCACGAGGTGCGACGAAGTCGTGAGGCCCTCGTACGGATTCTCGCGCGCTGCCAGGACAGTGACGACGCGGATGCGACGGCGCGCGACATCAAGTACGAGGCCAACCAAGCGCTGGGCCTCTACGACCCAAGCTGACGGGCGGGCCCCCCGCCGAAGCGCGTCCCCGGGGCCCCGCCCGTCAGGCCACGACGGAGTGGCCCAGCTTCTTCTTGCCGTCTTTGAAGATCACCTCGATGCGAGTCCCCTCGACTCCGAGCACGAGGCCCTTGCCGAACTTCGAATGCAGGATGAGATTGCCCTTCGCGTAGCGCGACGCCATGACGAAAGGGCGGAACGCGGAGTCCGGCTTCGATTCGATTTCCGCCCACGCGGGCTCGGGCTCGGAGGGCTTTCCCCACGGGGCGGGCTCGTCTTCGTTGGTCCCGCGACTCGAACCGGAAGTGCGTGGCTTGGTGCGCTTCATCGACATGGCGATCCGCCCTGTAGCGCAATTCGCGCTCGCGGGGCAGCAGCAACATCGGGATCACCGAGAATTCGGCGGGCCGCGAGGCCGCTCGGGCGCCGCGCGAGCGGGTTCGAGCGCAGGCGCACACGCTGCTAGGATGGCCGCCCTCATGCTGACCAAAGCGGCGCGCGTTTACCGCGAAACCCGCAAGAAGCACGACCAGCTCTTCAATGTGTACTTCATGCGGCCGATCGCCGCCGTCTTCGTCGTGGCGGTGGCGAGGACCCGCGTCACCCCCAATCAGGTGACCCTCCTGAACCTCGCCATCTTCGTGATGGGCGCGTCGATGTTGGTCGCTCTTCCGTCATGGTCCGGCGGTCTCGCGGCGGTCGCGGTGCTCGAGGCAAGCTACTGCCTGGATTGCGCGGACGGAATGTTGGCGCGGTTCAAGCGGCTCGCGTCGAAAACCGGGCACCTGTTCGACTTCTTCACCGACGAGCTGAAAGCCGTCCTGCTCGTCGCGGCGCTCGCGGTGAGAGCCTGGCGCACGGGAGGCGTCGGGATCCAGCTGAGATTCTGGGACCCCGGCGACGCGCGCTTTCTCCTCGCGGGCATCTCCGGCGCGGTGGTCGTGGCGTCGGCGCTCTCGTTGACCAACTTCGTCCGCCGTCCCGAGATCAGCGGGCGCGCCGTGACGGTCGAGGCGCACTACGAGACCGCGCCGGCGAAGGCTCCCCGATCGGGCCTCGCCCTCATGGCTTTTTGGGGAGCGACGTTCTTGCGATTCTTGAACCACTATCCGAGCCACCTTTGGGTCTGGGCGCTGGCCGGGCGGATGGAGGTCTACTTTTGGATTTGGACGGCGCTCAACGCGCTCTACCTGGCGCGGGGCTGGCTCGGCCTCGCCCGGCGGCTCGGGCGCAGTTGACGGTGCGCGTGGCTCCGCTCCTCGCGATGGCGGTCGTCGGCTGCTCGCGCGTCGTCGCGATCGCGTCCGTGGAGGGCGGGGCCATCGCCGCGCCGGACGCTGCGGTCGAGCCGCGCGCCGGACCGGCCTTCGTCGCGCCGCTCGCGGGCGACGTCCGTGCAGAGGCCGGCGGGGTGGCCGATGTCGTCTCGCGGCGCTCGCACGCAAACGCACCCGGAAGCGGCGAGGCGCGCCGCTCGATCCTCGCGGCGCTCGAGGCGGAGACCTTGCTTCGCCCGCAGCTCGCCAGCCTCCGCGCGCACTTCGGTCCGGCCGCGCGGGGGCCTTACGCCATGCAGCGGATCGACCTCGCGGGCGGGCGCACCGCCGTTCTGCTGACGAAGCTGGACGAAACCGAGCCGATCGTCCTCGCCCTGGATCGCGACCAGCTCGTCTGGTCTCGGGCACGCCCGACCGCGGGGATCGCACCGCCCCTCGTCCACCTCGCCCTCGCGCCTCGGCCCGACGGCGGCGTCGCCCTCTTCGGGTACGTGCCGTCGATGCGCCTCGTCGCGTCGCGGATGTGGGCCGACGACGGCAATCCGTTCGCGGACCTTCAGGTGTTCTCGCCGAGCGCGTGCGACGCCTTGTCCGCCGCCTACGCCCCAGAGCAGGGTTGGTGGGTCGCGTGCTCGTCCGGCGCGGGCGTGCGAGCCCAACGGGTGCGCGAGGACGGCACGATTGCGTGGAGCGAAGGCGGCGTCCCGTTCGGCACGCCCAGCGCGACCGGGCCCGCCACGATCGTTTTCGACACGCCGTCCACGGTCTTGATGCTCCAACTCGCCCGCGGCGTCGGGGGCGATCACTTGCTCGCCTCCCGCTACGACGCGGACGGGCGTCCGCTCTGGGCGGCCCCCGTCGACGCCGGGCAAATGCGCGCCCGCGCTCCCTCACACGGGAGTGCGGCCGTAGAGGAGCGGCTCGACGCCGCGCGGGCCCGTGAAGGCGTCGTTCGCGTCGAGCTTCCTCGCGGGCTCGAAGGCAAGCGCGGGCAGGCCGCGGACATCGCGTCGGCAGGAACGATCCGCCTGGTGAACTAACCCCTCAGCCAACGGAGAGCAGCTCGACTTCGAAGACGAGCACGGCGTTCGGCGGGATCACCGGCGGAAATCCGCGCGCGCCGTAGGCCATCTCGGGCGGAATCGTCAGCTTTCGGAGCTCACCTATCCGCATCCCGGCAACGCCGCTGTCCCAGCCTTTGATCACCTCGCCGCGACCGAGCGTGAACCGAAAGCCATTCCCTCGATCGCGCGAGCTATCGAACTTCGTGCCGTCGGTCAGCGTGCCAACGTAGTGAACGGCGACGCGGTCGCCGGTCTTCGCTTCCGCACCCTCCGCGGGTTTCAACGTCTCGATCGTGAGCTGGCCCATGGATTCGTCCCTCCTTCTTGCCCGCTCGTGCGCGAGCAAGGGCCATCGTGGCCCAATCCGCGTTTCACCGCGAGCCGGAACTTTTCCGCCCAGGCTGCCGTTGTTTGCGGTCACTCGAATGCTGCCGACGTGTCCAGCGCGCCACCGAAACGTGTATGTAATCTCTTCGTGCGATTCGTCTCCGCGTTCGCGCTCCTCGCTGGCTTCGCCATCGCTCCGTCCGCCCTCGCGGCGAATGCGCGCGCCGAGGTCATCGCCCGCGAGGTCCTCAAGCGCGCCGCGAACGACTACCTCGCCATGAACTACGCGACGGGCGCCGTGCAGCTCGAGCAGGCGCTCCGCGCGTGCGGCGTCAAAAGCTGCGCGGCGGCCACGAGGGCGGCGCTCTGGCGGGACCTCGGAACGATGCAGTTCAGAATGGGCGACAAAGGCGACGCGCTCCGCTCCTTCGCCGCCGCGCTCGTGCTGAAAGCCGACCTCGATCTGAATCCCAATTACGACGGCGCGGACTTGCGGGCGGTCTGGGGGCAGGTGCAGCACGGCGCTGCGAGCCCGACGGGCGACTTCGAGCACACCCCTCCGGCGCAGCAAAAGACCGACACCCCGCTGCCCCTCTACGTCGACGCCGGACCCGAGGAAGCGGCGCGCGTCGTCGTCAAGTACCAGCCGCCGGGCGAAGGCGAATGGAAGAGCATCGATTCTCAAGCGCATGGGCGCCGGTTGGGGCGGGCTCATTCCGTGCGCGGACGTGACGGAAGGGACGCTGCGCTACTTCGTTCAGGCCTTTACGGCGGGCTCCCAGCCGGCGGGCGCCAACGGCGACGCCAAGCGGTCCTACGTCGTTACCATCCGCGACGACGCGCCAGGGGACGCGCTTCACCTGCCCGGTGCGAAGCCGCCGGCCGTGTGCGAGCACGGGGGCGCCGCTCCGGACAAAGGGACCGACGGCGACCAGACCGCGGCGCACGGGACCGACGACGAACCGGAGTTTGCAAAGTCCGACGCGGCATCGCACGAGACGGCGGCGCCCTCGGAGTCGACGGGGCCGCGCGTTTGGTTGGGCGCCGCGTTGGCCATCGACTTCATGACCCCTCCGTCCGGCGACAACCTTTGCCGCCTCGACCCGAACACGGCACGGCCGGCCAACACCGCGGACGTCTACTGCGTGACCGCCGACGGAGCCGACTTTCCCTCGCGCAACGACGGCGGCGCGCAGAACGGGGCGCTCACTCCCGGCCGGGCAGGCCAATCGAGCGGCAACGTCGTGGCCGGCGGGGTGCGCTTGCTGGTGGCGCTCGACGTGGCGTTCGGCGCCAACTGGCTCGCGGGCCTGCGCATCGGCGGCGTCTTCGGCGAATACCCGGGCCAGCAGGCCGTCCGCGACGGGGCCTCGCCCGGGGCGAGCTACCACGTCGAGGGGCGCGTCTCCTGGGTCATCGGGGATCATCCGCTCCATCACGTGGGGCTCGCGCCGCTCGTCTTCGTCGGGGGCGGACTGTCGGAGTTCGACGAGCACGCGTCGAGCTCCGTGACCGTCAGGGCTTATCGAGACCCGACGGGAGCAAGCCATGCGGCACAGAACGCGCCGGTCGACCTTTGGGTCACGAACGGTCCCGGGTTCGTCGTGGTCGGCGGCGGGGTCCGCTACGCGCCTGTCCGGCGGATCGCGGTGACCGGCGCCCTGCGGGCGACCGAGTCGTTCGGCAAGAACGGGCTGATTCCGGCCGTCGGCCCGGAGGTTACGGTGCAGTATGGGTTGTGGTGAGGGCGAGAGCGGTGACGGTGTGACGCGGTGGGGCGGGCATCGTTGGGTAGGACGAGAGAGGGCAACGCGTCAGGACACTCCGTATTCGCGTGAGGCGCGCGAGTACCAGTAGGCGAAGGAGACGAGGCCAGTGATCTGCGACCAGAACAGGTCGTCGTTGGGATCGTAGCCTCGCCCGATGGCGTCGAGAATGCCTTCGACGCGCTCGAAGCGTATCCACCCTTCCAGCCGGTCGCGCACCCGCCGATCGCGAAGGGACCGCCTTGCGCCCGCAGATCCCAGAATGGCCCGCAACAGGTCGACGGGAAGACGAACGTCTTTGCGTTGCCTACGTATCGAGTCAGGAACGCGTCCCTCGGCCGCTTCTGGCAGGAAGGCCTTGGAGCTCGCGCCGAGCATCCATTCGGCGGGGATGCCGAGGACGAGCTCGATGACTCGACGCTCGAGAAGCGGGGAGGCCAAAGCGAGCCCAAACGTGGAAGCGATTTGTGCGTGTGAAGAGTAAGCGCCGACAATGGCGGGGTTCGACAGCCAGCGCTGTATCTCGCCGCCGAAATCGAGCTCGACCTGTGCTTCGTAGAACTCTTGCGTCGCTTGCTCGATGTGAGGGCGCGAGGCCGCGCCGAGCGACAAAAAGCTCGGAAGCCTGTCGTGTCGAAGGGCGCGCCGGGCCGCCCAAGCGCGCTGCATCGTCCGGCCGAGGACCGGAAGGACAAAGCCACGCGCGAACATCGCGCGTCGGGCGCCCGTTCGCGAGCGCAGGTGATGCCAAGCGGCCTGCCACTGACCCTGCAAAATGGCCTCGCGCGGGCCAAACAGCACACCGAAAAGCTCGTCGCCGCCTTCGCCGTCCAGCACGGTGCGAAAGCCCGCGTGGCTTGCGGCTCGCCAAAGTCGAAGCCGGGCCGGAAGGAGCGCGAGTGGCGTCATGTACGGATCGTCAGGGAGTGCCAATTCATCGAGCGCGCCGAGGTCCGTTTCGTCAGAGCAATCCACCCGACGATTCTGAAGTACCCCCGCATAGGCGGCTTCAAGCGTTGCGATCGCGTCGCTTTCGTCGGCTGGGCGTCGCGGCGCGACGATAGAGAGCGACGTCATCGGGCCGGAGCGGGAAGGGTGCCGTGCAATAGCCGACGCAATGGCCGCCGAGTCCAGGCCTCCGCTCAACGACAGACAGGTGGGGGAGGTCGATGCGAAGGCGCGATCGAGCGTGTGTTGGAGCTCTCCCCAAAAGGCGTCGACCCAGGCCTTGCGATTCCCTGTGACTGGACCGCGAGCCACGAGCCGGTCGATGGGCACCAACTCGACCACGCGGCGGCGTGCAACGAGCGCAACGCCCGGGAGCAGTCGACGGATCCCTCGAAGACACGTCGTGCCGGGACCAGCCGCCCAATGACCTGTGAGCAGGTGGGCAAGGTAAAGCTCGTCAAGCACGGCAAGAGCTCGCGGAAAAGTGAGGAGATGGAGCGCCCGTGAGGACAGAGCCAACGCATCCCCGTCAGACCAGTACGCAAGCGGCGTTCGGGACGCTGCATCGCTGGCGGCGACGAGCCGCTGGTTGGTTCGATCGAAGAGGATGAAGGCAAACGTGCCCGAAAGGTCGGCGGCAAAGCCGATTCCTCGTCGGCGGTAGGAAGCGGCAATGTCCTCGGCGCTCGCGCCACCGTCCGACTCACTGACGACTGCGAGCCATTGATCGTCAAAACGGCTCGTCGGCGCCCCGCTCGCTCCGAGCCAGCCCCATCCGTCGTCAGCGTCGACTGTGCCTAACGCCTGCGGTTGGAGCCCCGTGAAGAACGTACCGGCTTGCGCTTCTTGTTGGTGGGACGCCCCCCAGAGCGCAGCGATGGTCATCCGCCGGTGCCGCTGTCATAACGCGAGGTTGCGTGCTTGACACGGGAAACCGGCCCGTTAATGTGTGCGTGAATGAAGCGTCCGCGCGGCGCAC
Source organism: uncultured delta proteobacterium (assembly GCA_963787925.1). Taxonomy (GTDB): domain Bacteria; phylum Myxococcota_A; class Polyangia; order Polyangiales; family Polyangiaceae; genus Palsa-1150. Next base: position 3,457,780 of record CAWBEN010000003.1, on the reverse strand, counting down.
CTATTTCCTGCGTGGGGCCGGTGGGTACTGCTTGGTGTACGCTCGGTCGACTTACCCTTTGGAGGGAGCGTCATGGCCGATGATCTGGGCGAAGAACGACTGATCTCCCCGCACGAAGCTGATGTTGTGACGCGCCGCCCTACGTACGAACGGCCAGTCCTTCGGCACCTCGGCTCCGTCAATCGCATGACGTTGGCTCAGAGCCATCGATTTTTCAGCGACGGCATCAAGACAAAGCCGACGCGAGGTGGCGGATGAACAGGGCGCATGCTCCTCGCAGTCGCGCACGTTGATGGGGCCCAAGCCGCACAAGAATTAGTCGACCGCGCCGTTTCATCCGTTGGCAGGCCTGCGCTCGTCGCGTCGAGCCAGTCGAGCGTCGTGGCGGGCTGGTTCTCGTCCGCCGACCTCGCTCTGGCAGGCGGATGTCTGGTCGAAGGCACGCTGAACGGGCCCCTGGCGGAGGGGCCTATTGACTGGGACTACCAAGACTGGATCGCGCGCTCGCGCGGAGACTTCGCGCTGGTGGCGCTTGGCTGCGGCGGCTTCGTTGCGGCCTCGGGGCCAGGGGGCGGGCATCGACCGCTGTTTGTGTCGACGCAAGCGCGTTGGTCGGCGGTATCGACACGTCTTCGAGTCGTCCTCGCGATTCTTGATTCACGGCCTCCGCTGGACGTCGATTTTTTGGCGTCAAGCGCAGTGGCCGACGCGCCACTCGCGCCCGAGAAAACCCCTTATCAAGGAGTTCATCACATTCCTCTCGGGCAAGCTTGGCTGTTGCGTGGGGGGATGATTGAGCAACGGCGTTCGACATTGCTCGATTCTCCCCGCGTCGATTTGAGCGCGACGGATAGCGAGAACGCCAGATTGCTTCGTGAAACAATTGAGGGCGCCGTTATTCGATGCACGCGCGGAGCGTCGAAGGTGGGGGTCACGCTGAGCGGTGGCGTCGATTCAAGCTCCATTATGGCGACAGTCGAAAACCTGCGGCGAGCAGGCCGAATATCGACGGCGGTCGAGGCCTTCTCCTGGGAATTCGACACGCCGGACGCGGGTGACGATCGGCCTTTCCGTCGGTCTATCGAGCGCCAACTCGGAATCCACTCCAACCGCATCGCGCCCGAAGAGGCAGCACCTTTTGTCCGCCGTGGGATGGTCCTGGACGGGATGCCCTGCACGGATTGTCCGTGTCCACTCTGGATCGCGCTCGATCGTGCCGCCCGTCGGCACGGGATCAACCGCATTCTTTCCGGCGCCGGAGGCGACAACGTATTGGACGGCGATCCCACACTGCTGGGCGAGCTGGCCTTGAGCGGTCGCCCCATAAAAGCAGCGCGAAAGGCAATTCGCCTGCGCGTCGGGTTCACCTCGCCGTGGTGGCGTTTGAGGTCGTACCTGCTCTGGCCGATCCTGCGCTCGATCACTCCCAACTCGCTTCGGGCGAGCTATCGCCGCCGCCGAGAGCGGCGCTGGTTCGACTGGATGGGCCCGCGATTCGATCGATGGTTGATTGACCGTACGGCGAGTGACGCTTTCGCCGTTCCCCAGGTGACTCTGCGATCTTCTCCCGCGGAGCGCTATGCGGCGCTGGCGCGCATGCCGTTCCTAGCGGACGTGACGCTTTTGCGCTCGCAGCAGGAAGAGGCGACCCAATACCGACGATGCGACCCCTTGTTTGACGACGACGTCCTAAGAGTCGTCGCGTCGCTTCCTCCGCTCGCGCTGTTTGCCGGAGATTACCCCCGAGGGCTGCTACGACAGGCGATGGCGGATGTCCTGCCAGAGGATATCAGGACTCGGCGCCGCAAGGCCTACATGGATCCGGCCCTCGCACGAATGGTCATTGCATCGGGAGGATTCGCGCAATTCGAAGACCTGGCTCGAGTGCGCCGCCTCGCGGACCTTGGCTTGGTCGAACCGAAAGTGTTCCGCAAGCACTTCGATAGAATGTCGGCGCGTCCAATCGATGGCGTTTGGTCGAGCGCTTGGCCCGCGCTCGCGGTGGAAGAGTTCTTGCGTCAACACGACGAGGGATGGGAGTCGTGACCGCGCCGTGGATCGCCAGGGTCACGTGGCAGCAAAGCGTCTCGCTCGAGGACCGCAGCTTCCGCTGGGGGCGTTTGGGTGCCGACTACGTAGGTCAGTGGAACGGTCTCGTCGTCGCGCGCGTGGGTGTGGACGGCCATGTGAAGCTGATCGTGCCCGAGCCCGGGGCATCGTCTGACATCGTCGAGAAAGCGACGAAAGGCGAGGTCGCGGCGTTCGCTCGCTCGCTCGCCGGAGGCCTTTCGCTCCATGCGTCCGCGGTCGTCCTCAACGGACGCGCGATCGTGCTGATCGGAGCGAGCGGAGCGGGCAAGTCGACGATGGCGTCGCATTTGTGCGACTCCTTTCGGGGAGAGCTCCTCGCCGATGACGTCGCCGGACTCGACAAAAGGGATGGCAAGATGCGTGTCGAGCCCAGCGAGCTCTGCATTTGGCTTGAAGAAGGGAAAGGAGAGAAAGCGGCAGTGCGCCCACGGTTGGCAACGGCGGCGGCTGAGCTTGGCGCGATCATCTCGTTGCGCTTGGAGGCGGACGCGGGCCAGCCCGTTCTGACGCGCGTACGGGGCGCAGGACTCCTACAGTGCGTCCTCGATGCGGTGCTCCGTTTTGACGTCTCGCCGGAGCCCAGGCGACGTGAGTTCGATGGCCTCGTAGAGCTCGCCATTGCCGCGCCCATGTGGCAGCTCGTCCGCTCGCGCCGCGCGTCGCCGATGCAAGTGGCCGAATTGATAGCGTCGGTCGCGCAACCAACGGTAGTGGGCTGCAGCGGAGCGAGCGCATGAACCAGGTGAGTACGGCGGGGCTCGATGAGCGGATCACCGTTCCCGATCACGTGCGGTTTCGTCACATCGACGACGAGCTCGTGATCGTGGATCTCGCGGGTGGCGAGTACTTCGCGTTGAACGCAATTGGCGCGAAGATGTGGCAAGCGCTAGCCGCGGGCAGCACGCCTTCCCAGATTGCGGTCTCATTGGGCGCCGACTACGGCACGGCGCCAGACACCGTCCTCAACGATTGTCTGAGCCTCGTCAGCGAGCTTCTCGAACGGGGCCTAGTGAAGAGGGCGGTCTAAGGGAACATGGCGCAAGGGCGTCGAAAAGCGCTGCTCGAAGAGATCGCGATGCGCGCTCTCCACCGTGTTGCTTGGGTCGCGCTCCGAATGCAGTCACCACTCGCCGCGCGACGGACCGTCGTACGGATTGGCTCGAGGCTCTCACCGTTCTCCGGTGTTGCAGAAGCGCAAGTCGCTGCCCGACGGCTCGCACGCAGCGGTTCGTGTCTGAGTCGATCCCTAGCCATAGCGGCGAGACTGCGGGACTCGCGTGTCGTGATCGGAGTCGATGTGCGGCGCTCAGCTCTATTGAGCGCTCATGCGTGGGTGGAGCTGGGAGACCAAATTATTGACGGCACCCCGGAAGCCGCTCGTTGCGAAAGGCTGGCGTCGTTCTGACTTTCGGCAGAAGACAATGCATTCCAAAAGCGAAGAGTGTATGGTTGCGGCGCTTCGAAACTTTTCCGTGGAGGGAGTCAGCATGCGGAACGCACGTCGCGTTGTGGGGATACTCGGGGCGCTCGCAGGCGGGGCCTTGTCGTGTGGCGGGGTACTCGTCGGCTGCGGCAGCGACGATAGCGGCGGCGTGGCGGCCACCGATGGAGGCAGTGACAGCACCACCGACGGCGGTCGCGATGCTCCTTCTGTCGGCCCCGATGCCCGCCCCGACGTCGCGCCAGACGCCGGGGCCGATAGCACCGTCGTGGTACCGGATGCTCGTCCAGACACTGCTGCCGATTCGGGTCTCGACGCTACTCTGGACGCGCGCGCCGACGTTGCGGTCGCCATCGATGCGACGCAAGATGTCGCGCTGGACGCGCGACCAGACGTCACGGGCGACGCCCGCGCGGAGGCGGCAGCTGACGCAGGTGCGGATGCTTCATCGGACGCGTCACCCGACGTGGCTGACGTCGGCCCGGATCGTTCCGAAGAGTTGGCATTTCCGGTTCTGGTGGCGACCGCTTTGTGCAACCAAGTCGCGCTCTGCTGCGCGGACGGCGGCATGTCGCAGTTCGATATGAACAACTGCGTCACACAGTTCACTGGCAGCGGCTATCAGTACAGTAGCTTTGGCGAAAGTGCCATTGCCAACGGGCACATCCTATACAGTCCCGAGGCTGGCGCCGCTTGTCTGGGCGCGATTAATTCGATTGCCGGATGCGCCGTGGATGCAGGCCTGCAGCCGCAATTGCTGACAAACTGCTTCGCGGCACTGACGGGAACGCTGGCGGCGGGAGCAAGTTGCCAAGCATCCCTCGAATGCGCGCCCGGTAACTACTGTGCGCCAACCGATGGTGGCGTGAGCGGGATTTGCGCTCCGATCCACGCTGTTGGCCAGCCGTGCAAGGACTTCGGAGACCCGAGCCAGCAGAACAAGTCGAGCGAAATCTGCTCTTATAGGGCTTCGGGCAACACCGGCGCGACCTGTCAGACCATTGACAGTGTGGGCAACTTTACAGATGCCGGCTCCTGGACTTGCCAACCACAATACGGCCTGGGCGCGATTTGCAACATCGATACAGACTGCGTGCCGCCAATGCTATGTGACCTAGGAACGTCCACATGCGTTCCGGATCAACGGCAACTTGTGTTCCCTGGCTCAACATGCCCGCAATTCATATTGGACGCTGGTGGCGGGGGCTGACGGCCGGCGTGGTGCCTGAGCGGCCTCGAGAGCGTAAAGCTCTCGGGGGCTCCTCCTGGCAGTGAGACGCTCAACGGCCGCTTGGGCGCTTCTTGCCCTCACTTTTCGGTTTGATCTCTTCCGACTGATGGCCGTCGTGGCCATTGGAGCGGTCGAGCGGGTCGCGCTTGTGATGGCGGCATTTGGGTTTGTTCGTGCTGCGCCTCTCGCGACGATCGGTGCGGGCGCGCTTGCAGCGGTCTTCCTCGTGGTGCGCAGAGCGCTCGTCGGCGTAACGTCGCGGAGAGTCCGCGCCGGCCTTGCGCTGGCTATTGTGCGGAGCGTGTTGGCGTCCGAGCTTTCCTTCGGCGGCCCTGACGAGGATGATGTCCTGTCTACGGCTGTGGCTGGTCTGCACGATGGCCCACAATTCGTGGCTGCGGTCGTACCGGCCCTTGGTGCCGACGCACTCGCGGCGATTGTGATCGCGCCATTTTTGGCGCTGCGTTTGCCGTCGCGGGCATTGGTGGTCGGAGCGTTGGCCGTGGGATTCGCTTCGGCGATCGTAGCAGCGGGCCTTCGCCTGACTGCGCGTTGGTCCGTCGCCGCGCAGCGCGCCTTCGCGACCGTTTACGACGATCTGGCGGCGTCCGTCGGCGGTGGGCTCGAGCTCGTAGCGAGTGGCCGAGGCGACCGATTCGAACAAGACGTGACCAGGCATCTGGCTTTTTGGCAGCGCGAACAGGCCAGGGGTGCATTTCGGATGGCACTAGCGACGCGGCTACCGTTCATCGCGGCGGTTGCCGTGGCGGCCTTGGTCATCTGGATCGATTGGGCGGCAAAAGGGACGCTCGCCCGCCAAGCTCTGGGACAAGCTCTAGTCGTTGCGAGTGCCGCGCCGGTTTTCTCAGGAATGCTGCGCGGCTCGTTTGATTGGGTCCGTTCGACGGCCTCCCTGCGTCCTCTCGTCTCGCTGCTTCGTGTTGGCGCCGATAGGCCCGCGGCGCTCGTGGCCGCCGCTTCGACAGCAGGCGTGCCTCAGCTACCCTCTCGAATCGAATGGGACGGAGTTTCATTCGCGTACTCTTCGTCCGCCCGCGAGCCGCGCTTCGTTCTCCGTAATCTCAGAGGGGAGTGGTCACCGCGCACCGCCCTCGCGATTCGAGGCCCCAACGGTTGCGGCAAGAGCACTTTTCTGAGGCTGCTTCTCGGTATCGGACAGCCCACCTCAGGGCGGGTTCTCGTAAGGGGCATCGATCTGCCGAGCCTCGATATCTCTGCATGGCGCCGGGCCGTCGCTTACCTCCCGCAGCGCCCCTTCATTCCCGAGCGTGCGACGGTCCGCGAGGCGGTCCGGTTCATCGCCCAGGACGCGACCGACGCCAGCATCCGGGACGCCCTCGTTCGCGTCGAGCTTTGGCCAGCGCTCGCGACGGACGCGCCGAGCGACCCGCTCGCGATCCGCGTGATGACTCTTTCGGCTGGTCAGCGCCAGCGCTTGGCACTTGCTCGCGTCCTCTGTCAGAAGGCGCGCGTGGTTCTGCTCGATGAGCCCGATGCGAACCTCGATGCAAGCGGGATTCGATGCGTCACGAGTCTGGTGCGCGAGCTCGCCACCGATGGGATGGTGTTGTTCGCTGCGCATACCCGCGATCTCCTGGAGGCGGCCGATCGGATCGTGGATCTCGGCAGTTCGGCAGAGGGAGCACTCGGACGTCCCATCAAGCAAGCTATCGCTCCTGGACGGTAGGACACTCCTCCGTAAGCACCGTCCCCGTGCGCGCGTGCACGACCGCCCTCTCTGGCTCCCCCCACGCGGCCATGAGCGCGAAATGCTCGAACGCGCACGGCGTGATTTCCGCCGCCGAGACCCGCCGGGCTCGCAAGTCGAGCCCCCTCGCAATCTGCGCGTCCCGCCGCTCGGAGTCGCCACGACCCGGCGAGTCGCGCCAGCGGCCGGGCAAGACGACGCACCACGCGGCGCCCGCGACCGAGAACAGGAGCACGGCGCCGACGCGAAGTCCCGCCGGCGTGGCAACCGACTCGACGGCGGCGAGGCCCGCGTCCACCCCCATCCCCACCAGGAGCCACCAGGTGCCAGCCAGCGCGCGCGCGGCGTGGTGGGTCGGTGCCCCGTCGCCCAGGTCGCCGGCCACCAGAAAGACCCCCGTCGCCAGGACGACGGCGGCCGGCCACCGCCACCGTTGGCGAAGCGCGGCGCTCGCAAGGAGACCCGCGGCGCCGACCGCGGCCAGGAGGGCCACCTCCGGCGTGTCCTCGAGCAGCGCACGCGGATAACCGAGGAGCTTGTCCCACATGGGCACGTCGGCGGCGCCGATCGCGCGCCTGAAGGTGCTCACCCGCGCCAAGAAGTGCAGCGGGCTTCCGTGGGCGTAGGCGTTCCAGACCATCCACGCGAGCGGCCCGGCGACGGCGAGCAGAGCCGCGCGCGCCTCGCGCCACACGGGGGCCCCGCGCCGCGCTTCATGGGTCAACCCGCGCACGCAGAGCGCCGCCATCACCGCGCACGCGGGCCACGCCTCGTAGCGTGACAGCGAAGCCGCGAGGAGCGCCGCGGCGCCCCAGGGCCGCCCTCGACGGCTTCGCATCGACAGGGCACCCGCCGCCGTCAACGCGCCTGCCCAGCCCTCTGGCACGGTGGCCACCGCGAGCCAAGCGTTCCACGGAAGGGCCATCGCGATCGCGGTGGCGATGAGCGCCGCCCATCGAGGGACGCGCGCCGCTCGCATCGCGACGTAAGGCGCCGCGACCGTCACGGCGCCCAGGACGACCGCAACGACCCGGGCGACCCCCAGCGAGCGCCCGAACACGAGCATCGCCGTGCCCTCCACCCAGAACGGGAAGGGCAGCCAGCTTGTCCCGCTCGGATCCAGGCGGGGCGTATGCGCGAGCTGCTCGGCGATGACCGTCCGGGCATAGTCGTCGTCCGAGACGTGCGTGAACCCCTGGCTCAGCACCCAGAAGCCCACCGCGAGCTTGATTGCGACGAGAAGCGCGGCGTCGCCGAGGACGGCCCTTCCGCCCCCCATCCCCTCGCCCCGGCCGGTCGGCGGGGCGCTCGCGATCACTTCGCGCCGGCGCCGGGTGCCGTATCGGTGGGTGCGGCCAGGGGCTTGGGCTTGGCCGCCTTGACGCGTGTCCCCTCGTTGCCCTTGCCCTTACGCTGCTCCTCGACGATGCGCGCCTTGAGCTCCCGGTCGCCCGAGGACGACACGTACGCGAGCGACACGCTCGTCAGCATGAAGATGGCCGCGCACACCGCCGTCGAGCGGGTCAAGAGGTTGCCCGCGCCACGTCCACCGAAGACTTGGGCCGTGGCCCCGCCCCCGAACGCCGCGCCCATTCCGCCGGATTTGCCTTGCTGCAGCAGAACCACGAGCATCAAGAACAAGCACACGAAGATGTGAATGATGTCGAGCAGAGTCGTCAGCATGGGGGACCGGGGAGCAAAGGCTAGCGCGCCGCGAGCGCCTCGGCAGCTCGCGCGATCCCGCCAAAGGAGGCGACATCCAGGCTCGCGCCGCCGACGAGGGCCCCGTCCACGTCGGGCTCCCCCAAGAGGGCGCTCGCGTTGTCCGGCTTGACGGAGCCTCCGTAGAGGATGCGGGTCCGCGAGGCGAGCGCGGCCGCTCGGCCCGCGAGCCAGGCGCGAATGGCCCCGTGGACCTCCTGCGCCTCCGCCGGCCCCGCGTTCTTTCCCGTACCAATGGCCCAGACCGGCTCGTACGCGATCGCTGCCGCCACCGGGCTTGCGGCTAGCGTGTCGGCGAACGCGCGGAACTGCCGTTCGACGACGGCGAGGGTGCGCCCGGCTTCGCGCTCGGCCAGCGTTTCGCCGACGCACACGATGGGACGCAGCTTGCCTTCGAGGGCGGCCGCTACCTTCTCGGCGACGAAGGCGTCGCTCTCGGCAAAGTGCTGCCGCCGTTCGCTATGACCGAGGATGACCCAGGCGCACCCCGCGTCGACGAGCATCGGCGCGCTCACTTCGCCGGTGAACGCGCCCGAGTCTTTCGGGTGCAGGTTTTGCCCCGCGACCTGCACGGGGCTTGCGTCGCACTCGTGGGCGCAGGCCGCGAGCGCCGTGAACGGGGGGGCGATGACCAGGTCGACCCGCGATGCCTCCGCAGCGACTCGGACGATAGCCCCTGCGAGCTCGACGCCGCTCGCGCCGCCGTGGTGCATCTTCCAGTTGCCTGCGACGAGCGGGCGACGGGCCGGGTTCACTTCGCCTCCGCCGAGCGCAGCACCTCGATACCGGGCAGCTTCTTGCCTTCGACGAGCTCGAGCGACGCGCCTCCGCCCGTCGAGATGTGCTTCATCTTTTGGGCAATCCCGTCGCCGGCGGCGTACACCGCGGCCGCGCTGTCTCCGCCCCCGACGACCGTGAACGCACGCGAATCGGCGATCGCGCGGGCGACGGCGAACGTGCCGCGCGCGAAGGGCGCTTTTTCGAAGAGCCCCATCGGGCCGTTCCAGAAGATTGTCTTCGCTTCGGCGAAGCGCCGGGCGAACTCGTCGATGCTCTTGGGCCCGATGTCGAGGGCCATCTTGCCGGGGGGAATGGCGTCGACGCTCACCACCTCGCCGGACGTGGCCGCCAGGCTCGCCGCGACGACGACGTCGACGGGCAGCACGAGGTCGACCCCTTTGGCGCGGGCCTTCTCGAGGATGGTGCGGGCGAGCGGGAGCCTGTCGGTCTCGACGAGCGACGCCTGCACGTTCTTGCCCTGCGCGGCAAGGAACGTGTTCGCCATCGCCCCGCCGATGACGAGCGCGCTCACGCGCTCGAGCAGCGATTCGACGACGCTGATCTTGTCGCTGACCTTCGCGCCGCCGAGCACGGCGACGTACGGCTGCTCGGGCGCGGTCACGATCTTCCCGAGCGACGCGATCTCTTTTTCGAGCAGGAAGCCGCAGCCCCGGTCGCGATAGAGCTTCGCGAGCCCGTGGACGCTCGCGTGGGCCCGGTGAACCGAACCGAACGCGTCGTCGACGTAAACGTCGGCCAGCTGCGCCAACTGCCGACAGAATCCCTCGTCGTCTTTCTCTTCTTCCGGATGAAAGCGCAGGTTCTCGAGCAAGCACACCTGACCGGCGCGCAGGTCGAAGACGACCTTCTTGGCGGCATCGCCGACGCAGTCCTCGGGCAGCGCCACGTCCTGGCCGAGCACCTCGGCGAGGCGCGTCGCGCACGGCTCGAGCGAGTATTTCGGGTCAGGCCCGTTCTTCGGCCTGCCGAAGTGGCTCGCGCACACGAGCCGCGCTCCGCGCTCGAGGGCGTGCTTGATGGTCGGGAGCGCCTCGCGGATGCGCGAGTCGTCGCTGATTTTTCCGCCGTCGACCGGCACGTTGAAGTCGACGCGAAGAAAGACGCGCTTTTGCTCGATCGGCAGATCGCGGATCGAGCGAATTCCCTGGAGCGGGCTGCTCATGGTGGCGTGGCCTCTAGAGCTTCGACGCCAGAAGCTGCGTCAGATCGACCATCCGATTGGAGAAGCCCCACTCGTTGTCGTACCAAGAGAAGACCTTCGCGAACCGTTCGCCCAGCACTTGCGTCATCGTCGAGTCGAAGAGCGACGAGTGCGGGTCGCCGATGAAGTCCCCCGACACGAGCGGCAGCTCGACGTAATCGAGAATGCCCTTCATCGGCCCGGTCGCTGCGGCCTTCATGGCAGCGTGGATGGTCTCTTTGGTCACAGGCTTCTCGGTCTCGAGGGTCAAGTCGATCACGCTGACGTCGGCGGTCGGAACGCGGATCGCTTGCCCGTCGAACTTGCCCTTGAGCTGCGGAATGACCTCCGCCAGCGCCTTCGCGGCGCCGGTGCTGGACGGGATCATGTTGATGGCCGCGGCCCTGGCGCGTCGCAGGTCACCCTTGCGGTGCGGGATGTCGAGCACGGGCTGGTCGTTCGTGTAGGAGTGCACGGTCGTCATGAGACCGCGCTGAATTCCGAAGTTGTCGAGCAGGACCTTGGCGACGGGTGCGAGGCAGTTCGTCGTGCAGGACCCGCACGAGATGACCGCGTGCTTTGCCGGATCGTAGGCCTCGGTGTTGACGCCGAGGACGATGGTCACGTCTTGGTTTTTTGCCGGGGCGCTGATGATGACCTTCTTCGCGCCGGCGCTGAGGTGCGCAGCAGCCTTCTCCCTGTCGGTGAAGAGGCCCGTGCACTCGAGCACGACGTCGACCCCGAGCTCCTTCCAAGGGAGCTTTCCGGGCTCTTTTTCCGCCACGACCTTGGCGCGAGAGCTACCGAAGTCGATCTCGCCCTCGAGCGCTCTCGCCTGCTGCTGCGCGCGCCCGTGCACGCTGTCGAAATTGTACAGGTGGGCCAGAGTCTTCGCGTCGGTCAGGTCGTTGATGGCAACGAGCTCGACGTCCTTGATCTGGCGCTCGCTCATCGCACGTACGATGCAACGACCGATTCGGCCGAAGCCGTTGATGGCGATCTTCTTGGGCATAGTCGACGTGCCTCCTCTGCTCGGGGCCGGCAACGTAGTCCCGCGCCTTCGGGAGGGCAAGGTGCAGAAGGGTCCTACCCGCTTCTCCGATGGCGGAATTCAGCGGCTGTCAGCTGCCGCTGGTGGCCGGCTTCGGGGGTCCCCCGAAGATGCTGGCGACGCGTCGCTTCTCTTTGCTCGCCTTGTCCTTCTCGGCATAGGTCGGGATGACCACGCGCTCGCGCTTCGGGAGCTCACGCCCCTCGAGCACGGCGGCGATTTCTTCGGAGTCGAGCGTCTCGCGCTCGATGAGCGAATCGGCCAGTCGGAGGAGCTTGTCGCGCTCGCGCGACAGGAACTCTTTCACCCGGACGTACTGGCGCTGCACGATGGCGCGGACCTCCTGGTCGATTTCTTGGGCCGTCTGCTCCGAATAGTCCTGCGTGCGCTGGGCGTAGTCACGGCCGAGAAAAATCGACTCTTCCTTCTTGCCGTACGCGAGCGGTCCGAGCTTTTCGCTCATTCCCCATTCGCAGACCATCTTGCGAGCAATCTCCGTCGCTTTCTCGATGTCGTTGCCGGCGCCGGTGGTCATCTGTCCGAACGCAATCTCCTCCGCGATACGCCCGCCCAGCGCCACCGCGATGCTGCTCTCCGCCTGTTCCTTCGACAAATTGTGGCGGTCGTCCTTCGGCAAATACCAGGTGACGCCGAGCGCGGGGCCGCGCGGAATGATGGTGACCTTGTGCACCGGATCGTGGTGCGTGATGAGAACGGAGATGAGGGTGTGCCCGGCCTCGTGGATGGCCGTCGTCTTCTTCTCTTCGTCGCTGATGACCATCGAGCGACGCTCGGTCCCCATGTAGACCTTGTCCTTCGCGAGCTCGAAGTCCGCCATGCTGAGGGCGTCCTTGTCCTGACGGGCGGCGAGCAGCGCGCCCTCATTGACGAGGTTCTCGAGGTCGGCGCCCGAGAACCCCGGCGTTCCGCGGGCAATCACCTCGAGATCGACGTCCGGAGAGAGCGGCGTGCGCTTCGTGTGAACGCGCAGAATCTCTTCTCGGCCACGAACGTCCGGACGGGGCACCGTGATGCGTCGGTCGAAACGACCCGGCCGCAAGATCGCGGGATCCAAAACGTCGGGGCGGTTGGTGGCGGCGATGATGATGACGCCGTCATTCGACTCGAAACCGTCCATCTCGACGAGCAGCTGATTCAGGGTTTGCTCCCGCTCGTCGTGCCCGCCGCCCAGACCGGCCCCTCGATGGCGGCCGACCGCGTCGATTTCATCGATGAAAATGATGCAGGGCGCGTGCTTCTTGCCTTGCTCGAAGAGGTCTCGAACGCGGCTGGCTCCGACGCCGACGAACATCTCGACGAAGTCCGAGCCCGAGATGCTGAAGAACGGAACGCCGGCTTCGCCCGCGATGGCGCGTGCGAGCAGCGTCTTGCCGGTGCCAGGCGAGCCGATGAGCAGCACCCCTTTCGGGATGCGACCGCCGAGGCGCTGGAACTTCTTCGGGTCCTTGAGGAAGGCGATGATCTCCTCGACCTCGTCCTTTGCCTCGTCGATCCCGGCGACATCGGCGAACGTCACCTTGTTCTGCGAGTCGCTCAACATACGTGCCTTGGCTTTGCCGAAGGACATCGCCTTGCCGCCGCCGGCCTGGAGCTGACGCATGAAGAGGAAAAACATGACGCCGATGAAGAGCATCGGCAGGAGCGTGACGAGCGTGGAGGACCAGAAGGGCGTCGTGTCTTCCTTCTCGAAGAAGACTTGCAGCTTGTCGCTCGGGGTGTGGCCCGTCGCGGCGTCGCGCTTCTGCAGGTCGTCGAGGAGCGCCTGGTCCGCGACAGGACCGAGCGTCTCTTTCTGAGCGTTCTTACCGTCTTGGACCTGGGTGAAGGTGTACTCGTGGTCCTTGATGTGAATGTCGGTCACTTGGCCGGAATGGACCAAGTTGACGAACTGAGTGAAGGCGACCTGCTGCTTGCGCTCGCTCGGCTGCAAAACTTGCCAAATCGCCAGGAACATGACGATGAGGAGGACCCACAGCAGCAGTGTCTTGTGCGATTGCTTCACGTCGGCCTCGTGGCTTGGCGGCGGTAGGGTGATAGAACGCGTGACAGAAAGCGTGACAGATCGAGCGAGCCGCTTCCCGACTTCGAGAATTGACTACCTCTGATGCGTAACATCGCGGTCTCGTCGCATCCAGCCGGAGAGGGGCAAAAAGTCACGCGCTGAGCTTCAATCGCGAGGCGGCCCGCCTTCGATGCGGCGGACTCAAAGGGGCGCGCTGGAGGGAGTAGACGCATCATGAAGGACAGGTCCCTCTCTAAGACGTAAGGCCGACGCCGCGAAATGGTAGGGCCGTCAGGCCGAAAGCTCGTCGGCCAGGCGGCAGAGGTGTTCGACCACCCGCGGGCTCAGGCGCTCGAGGACGGGCAAAAGCTCATGGCGCACCCGCGTTCGCAGGAAACGCGGGTCGCGGTTCGAGGGGTCGATGGCAAAGGGAAGGCCGTGACGGGACACATGGGCGTCGATGTCGGTGCGCCGGGCACGGAGAAACGGCCGGATGCGGTCGCCGTCGTGTGGAGGAAGCACCCCGAGGCCTCGGGCTCCCGTGCCACGCAGCACCCGGATGAGCATGGTTTCTGCGCGGTCGTCGGCATGGTGACCGGTGGCGATTCGGGCGGCGCCTGCGCGGGCGGCGGCGGCTCGCAGGGCGCCCCAGCGTGCCGTGCGAGCGCGCGCTTGCAAGTTGCCGCCGGCGGCCACCGCGAGGCAAGTGCGGGAGAAGGGCACGTCCAGCGACCGCGCGAAGGTCTCCGCAAGAATCGAGCTCGGCCGCGCTCTCGCGCCGCAGCCCGTGGTCGACGCCGTGTGCGAAGAGGCCGAAACCGAAGCGACTCCTCAAGAGCGCAAGGACGTGAACCAGCGCCATGGAATCAGGCCCGCCGCTCACCGCGACCACGATCCGCATCCCCCGGGGCGCGAGCCCGTCCTGTCGCAGCGCCGCGCGGGCCAAAGTGACGAGCGTCGGCGGGTGGGTGCGCGCCATTGCTCAGCCGAGCTCGAAGGCCTTGCAGAGCTCGAGGTGCCTTTCAGGTGGTCCCTCGCCGGGAACGTCGCCGGGTAGCGCCGAGCGGCGAGGTGCCGCCGGATAGCCGAGCGAGCAGCGAGCGCCCGGATCCGCGATCGCCTCGCCTTGTCCGATTCCGCCCCGACGACCCGGGAGATCGACGTGCGCGCAATCGTCGCACGCAAAGCGAAAGACGAAGCGCTCCGTCTCCTCGCGCAGTTGCCGTTCGACGCGAGTCCTCAAGCGCCGTCTCCCGGGGGACCGAGCGGCGCCGTCGCTCGAGCGCGACCACGGTCTCCACGTGGCTCGTCTGCGGGAACATCTCGAAGGCCGTCACGGAGACGAGCTCGTAGGCGACGGCGAGCCGAGCGAGATCGCGCGCCAGCGTCTGTGCGTCGCACGACACGTAGATGACGTGCGCCACGCGGGAGCTCACGAGACGTTCGGTGACCGCGCGCGCGCCCGTCCGCGGCGGATCGAGCACGACCAGCCGAGCGAGTGGGCTCCACGCGTGCCCCTCGACGTCGGCGCGCACGACGCGCGCGCGTAGGTCACGCGCCGCCAGGTTCCACTCGGCCGCCTCACAGGCCTCGGAATTCGATTCGACGAGAACGAGCTCGCCGCGCGTTTGGTTGGTCGTCCGCGGCCGGAGCGAGCGGGCGAGCAGGACGCTGAGGTTCCCCGAGCCCGCATAGAGCTCGACGGCGGAGTCTTCGCCCGTCGAGGCGGCGAGCTCGGCAACGTGCCTCGCGAGAAGCCGATTCACCTCTTCGTTGGCCTGGGCGAATCCGCCCGGCGCGAGCCGCAACGGCAGGTCGTCGGCGGCGAGCATCCAAGGGGTCGGGTCGCCCACCGTCATCGGCCGCGTCGCGCCTTTCAGCCGCACCCGCGCTCCGGCGAGCGCGCGTGCGCCCACCGCGCGCTCGAGCCGCCCCAGGCAGACCGGCGCGAGCTCGCCCATCCACGCGATGTCGAGCACCGGAACCCGCTCGGCTCCCAACGCCAGGAGCACGTCTCCGACCCCACGCGACCCCTCGAACAACGCTGGCAGCGATGCGCGCGCGCTCTCGAGCCTCGGGTCGAGCACCGCGCAGCGCTCGACCTGCACTGGACGATGGCTGCGGGCCTCGTGCATTCCGACCAAAACGCGCCCTCTGTCGCAGCGCACGTGGACCCGCGTTCGGGAACGATGCGCGAGCGGGGAGGGGGCGGGGTGGTGGACGATGTCGCGATCACGCCAGGCCGCCGGCAGGGCGCTGCGCACGTGGTCCACGTGGGTGCGCGCCTGCGCATCGGACGACAGGTGCATCCAGTCACAGCCCCCGCAGACCGTCGACCACCGACAGGGGGGGGTCACCCGGTCGAGACCCGCTACCAGGACATCGAGCAAGCGCCCACGCGCCGGCCGCTGAGAAAAGTCGACCTCGGCTCGCACGACGTCCCCCGGCGCGGCGCGTGGGACGAAGACCGCCCGGCGCTCGCCGCGGACGCTGACGTGCGCGACCCCGTCCCCCCCAGGGGCGAGCGAGCCGATGGTGGCGTCGACGCGAAGGAGCCGGGGCATGGTGTCGGAGGAGGGCATGACGAAAGTCGACGGGCACGAAGGCGGCTCGGTGGAGCCGGTCAAGGGAAGGGCTGCGCGGGACGGCCTCGCTCGAAAAGGAACCGTATCGTTCCGGTCAGGTGACCTCGGCAAGGCGGGGGAGGGCCGAGCCCACCGGGCACGACCTCCCGCGGATTGGCCAAATAGAGATCGAAGTGCGCGTCGGTCAGGCGCTGCTTGTCGTTCGACTCGGCAGGATCTCCGTCGAACAGATTGTCGAAGACGATCGTGCTTTGTGCGACGGGGCCGGTCACCGCACCTCCTTCAGCGCCGGCGTCCCCCGTCGCGCCGTCGACAGAAGCCGCCGCCGACGAATCGGTCGCTACTGCAGCGGACCCGCAGACGAGGGGCTGGCTCGCGCCGGGCCGGTTGCACGTCCCGTCCGCCGCCAGTGTCACCGAATCCAGTGCGTAGAGCGATACGTTTTGCGTCCGACACGTCCGCTCCAAGTAGAGCGTCGCATGGACGAAGGGTGGATTGGGGATTGCGCGGACAGGGACGCCCGGCGGCGTGACTTGCGGCGGCAGGCCCACGAGCAACGGCGTGCCGAGAAGGCTCGGGCGGGGGGACCCGTCGGCCGCGGGGTCGCCCCGGACTTTGCCGGCGTCGTCGACGAGGATGGTGAGGCCGTCGCTGAACGTCTCGTTGTCACTACCGTTCTGGATGCGAATCTGGATGGCGCCCCCGTTGGACGGCACCGCCGCAAAGAAATCGGGGTGCAAGTCGAAGCACCCCAGCCAGCAGTCCGGGACGTTGAGCGTTCCTGCAGCAGACCCGGTTCCGTGGCCCAGCGAGCACGCGGCCGTAAGGAGCGCCCCGAGCGACGCGCCGAGCGCCCATCGAGCCAACCGCGCGAGTGGCCTCACGCGCTGAAGGGTAGCGCGGGCCACGTGTCGAGGTCACCCCCGCGGAGGACGCGCGCAATTCGCCCGCCGCCGAGCACGCGCTCCCCGTCGTAGAGGACCGCGATTTGCCCGCGTGTCAGGGCGCGCACCGGGCGGTCGAAGTCGATACGAGCGCCGCCCGCCGTCGACGCGCCCACGAGAGCGAGTTCTCCTTCGTGCCTGTATCGGACGCGCACGCGGGCCCTCGAGGGAAGAGAGACTCCGTCCGCGAGGGACACGTCGGCAAGCTCAGCGCTCTGGGCGTAAAGCGCGTCTTCCGTGCCTAGCCGGATCGTTCCGGTGGAGGCGTCGATGCTCGTCACGAAGGCCGGCCGGCCCAGGGCGACCCCGAGGCCCTTCCGCTGACCGATCGTGAAGCGGTGGATCCCGTCGTGAACGCCGAGCTGTCGCCCCTCGTCGTCGACGATGCGGCCGGGGCGAATGCGGTCGGAAGCTCGCCTCGCGACGAAATCCGCATAGGCGTGCGCCTTCGCGCCGACGAAGCAAAGCTCCTGGCTCTCGCCCTTCCCCGCGCCGGGAAGGGCCCGCAAAACTGCTTCGGCGCGCACTTCGCTCTTCGTCGAGTCACCTAGCGGGAACATGAGCCGTTCGAGCCACGCGCGCGAAGACGCATAGAGAAAATAGCTTTGATCTTTCGACCAATCCGCGCCCATCGCGAGCCTCGGCCTTCCGCCGACGTCTCGAACGATGCGCGCGTAGTGCCCCGTGGCGACTCGTTCGGCGCCGAGGCGATCGGCCAGTAGGAAGAGCTCGGCGAGCTTCACCCCTTGGTTGCAAGTCGCGCACGGGCTCGGCGTCTCGCCGTCGACGTAGGCATCCACGAACGGGTCGATGACGGTTCGCGCAAAGAGCGCTCGCCGGTCGAACGTGAAATGCGGAAAGCCGACGGCGTCGGCGACGCGTCGCGCGTCGTATTGGTCCTCCGGGGCGCAGCATCGGCCACGCGCCGAGTCCCCGTTGCCTTCTCCCTCCTCGGGATAATCCCACAAGTGAAGGGTCACGCCGATCACGTCGAGACCGACGTCGTGCAAACGAGCGGCGGCCACCGACGAGTCGACGCCTCCACTCATTGCAACGAGGACCCGCTCGCGTGAGGCCATGCGCCGGCGCGTTTACCACTTTCGAGGCAACGGCGCCCGCTCGGCGGTCGAACAGGGGGGGTCAAGGAGACGTTAGGCATGCCCATCGGAGCGGTGAGGGAAGCGCGAGCCCCTTCTTTCCAGCCCCCCGAGCCCGCGCCGGCAGGCGAGGAACGCTCGGGACGGACTTCATCTCACGATGCGCCGTTGCCGTTCGCGAGCCTGCTTCGTCATGTCGAGCTCCGAGTGAACCAGGGTGAGGCCACTCTCCGCGACGCAATCGAAGCAAATCGCGCCGGGCGCGACGTGAGCCTGCCCGAGCTCATCGCCATCCAGTCGGGTGTTTACCGGTACAGCGAGACCGTCGACCTTCTCGCCCGGCTGGTCGACCACACGACGACTGGAATGAAGACGGTCCTCCAAGGGCAGTGAGCGCCATAGCGCTCACGTGAACGGCCCTGCTCGGCAGCGCCCAAATAGAGGGCGGGCCGCCTCAGATATCGCCAGACGCTCGGAGGTCGCGTGCGATGGCCTCGATGGCGCGCGCGTGCAGTCGGCTTCCCCACGATTTCGACAGGCCAAGAGACGCGGCGGCGACGTCCAGCGTTTCGCCCGCGAAGTAGTGGCGCTCGATGAGAGTGCGCTCCTGGGCCGGAAGCTTTGCGACGAGCGCCCGTATGTGGCTGTAAAGCTCCGCCGAGGCCATGAGGTCTTCGGGCGTGACGTCGCGGCCTTCCGGGTCGACGTTCTCGCGGGGCGCGGCCATCATCGTTCCGACGGCGATGGCGGTAGCGATTCCGGCCAGATAGGTCGTCAAACGCGCGTCCGCCGTCTCGGGAGTGCTCGCCGGGTGAGCGGCGTCCTCTTCGTCGTAAGCCTCGAGCATCGTGTCTCCCGCCTCGATTGCCCTGAGCTCGCGGTAGATCCGACGCGGCAAGTTACCCCACTGCCGGACGCCGTCAATCATTGCGCCACGAATGCGCAAGTTGGCCCAGCGCCGAAAAGGTACGCCCCGGGACTCATCGAAGGTTCGGGCTGCCTGCAGCAGACCCTCACGACCGAACGACCGCAAGTCGTCGAGCGTGATCGTGGACGCCACTCGGCGCCCGACTTGCCTGGCGATGAGGTCGACCAGGTCGAGCTCGGCGTGAAAGCGGGCAAGGACTTCGGGGCGATCCGGCGGCCGGGAGGGCCCAGGCGATGTAGCTCGGGGAGGTTGCACGGTGCGGTGAGGTTGACCATCGGCGGGTCCCCGAGGCCTTGTCAAGGCGACACTTCCGCTGGCAGGTCGCCGTTGCTAGCGTGCCCGCCAAATGCCCGTCGAGCCCGACGACACGGACGCGCATGTCCGCTCGGCCTGGCGTAGCTGGCTGTCCGCGCTCGCGACGGATGCCGATGCAGCCATCGCAGCCGCCATCGCATACGAGTCGCTGTCCGCAGACGCGCGCCGAGCGTGGCTGGACGCCTTGGATGATGACGCGCCGGCCATTCCGGTGCCCGCCGTTGCCTTGTACGCACCCCTTCTCGCGGTCGAATCCGACGAGCTCAGACGCTCGCGCATCGAAGCGGCCATTGCGGCCGACCCCGCCACGCACCAACCGTCGCTCATCGAGACGCTTGCCCTCCGCGGAGTCGCCCGCGACGGAACGCACGTGTGCATCGTCGTCGCGCCCGTTTACCTCGATTTCGTTCAGGTGCTCCGCTGCAAGTACACTCCGAGCGGAGGCTTCGTCATGGTCCGGCACGACCCCCTCCGGCACACGAGCGACGTCGCGGCGGATCGCGACGTCGAGGGCGTAGCGGTCGAGCCCACCCCGCTCCAGATAGTGGTCGAAGAGCTGGCACACGCAATTCTGGCGGATCGGCGCGAGCACCGCGTGACACCCGAGGCGCTCGCGTCGTTTGCCCACCTGTTCGCCGCCCACGTGGACGACTCCCTCGGCGACGGCCAGGATGCCGATCCAGTGGGCCCTTGATAGAACTCGCGACACGACGAATGCCCGATCACCTCGAGCACCGCTGCGGGTCGTGCGCGCGCTTCGTGCGCGTCGTCGAGACCATCGATGAAGCCGGAGAGGTGCGCAGGGCGGGCGATTGCCTTCTCGGCGTGTGGCCCTCGCCGCTCTACGAAACCAACACCTGTTCGCAGTGGGTCCGCCGTGGTGAATTCAGAGCTCGTCCGTCAACGAACCCCCGCCGGGTGCGCGGCGCGACGCCTCGCTCCCCTCTTGCCAATCACCCCAGAACGCAAAAGCCGCTTCCGGAGGATCTCCTTGCAATGGACGCCGACGAGTTTCGTAAGGTGATTTCGGAAGTCATCCGCTCCGAGCTCGGAGTGGGCGATGTCGAAATGGCTGGGCGATGGGACGGGGGAGAGGTGATCCTCAAGCCTGCCAAGGAGGGTGTGCAGGAACGGCGCTTGCCGATCGACGCCATCTTTCACAAAGTCGTCATGATTCGCGAAAAGCTCCGGGTGCTCGAGCAGCGGATCAACGACCATCCAAAGCTCGGCGACGACGACAAGTTGCAATTGCAACAGTACGTCACCGGCTGCTACGGGTCGCTGACCACGTTCAACATCCTGTTTGCAAACCGTGAAGATCAATTCGTGGGACAAAAGGGCGACGACTGACGCTTTGGGGTGGATTCTCGCTGCGCTCGTGGCTGGCTGCGGTACCTCCCGGACACCGGTCCCGGTGGTGGCCCCCGGCAACGCGAGCCTTTCCGGTCAACCCCCGGTCGATTTCTCGTTCGATTCGTTGGATGAGCGTCCAGTGAACGCCGATGCGACACGAGGCCAGCCAACCGTGCTGGCGTTCGTGACTACGGCGAGCCTTCCAGCTCAAGCGCAGGTCGACTTCCTGGTGGCGATGGCCGGCCACGACGGCGATCGGGTGCATTATGCGATCATTGCTATGGAGGGACCAGACAGCCGAGAGCTCGTGGAGCTTTACCGGAAGGCGCTCGCGATTCCGTTCCCGGTCGCGATGGCGGACGATAGGACCCTCGCCGGCCACGGAGGATTTGGCGACGTGAGCGTCGTCCCCGTCACGGTGGTTCTCGATCGACTCGGGCGACTGGTCTCGAGGGTGGATGGCCGCGTGGCCAAGAGCACGGAGCTTCGCGCGGCGATGCGCGGACTTTAGATGCGCGGCGGCCATGCCTCGGCAGCGGGGGGCCTCGGCGGCTAGTCTTCGGGGTGCCAGGGATAGTGGAGTCGTGCGACATCGCGGAAGGCGTCACGGAGACGTCGGAGGACGGACTCGGCGACGTCCATTTCGCGCAGGCAGCGGGACTCGTCGTGGGCCCGATTATTGGTCAGCGCGCAGTCGACGGCGAGCTGGGCGGCGCCGCTGGCGATGAAAATGCGAGTGGCTCGGCGGACGAGCGCGAGGCCGGTCGGAGTGAGCTTGACGTGGAGCTGGCGTCCGTCGCCGAGGCAGCGCTCTCGCTTGAGAAAGCGGAGCTCTTCGAGCGAACGAAGCATCCGGCTGATGGTCGGCGCGGTCACTCCGAGCATCTCGCGGAGCTGTCGCTGAAAGACGCCGCATGGATGCTGCCAGATGGCCGTCAGCATGTCGAAACGGGCCGCGGTGAGGCCCAGTCGAACCAACCCGGGCCGCATCAGGCGTAGCGAGGCTTGGAAGGCGCGCTTGGCACCGAAAAAGATGGCGTTCATGACTCGCACCCTCCAGCACGACCCATGCCTTCGAAAAGGTCGGCGCCGGACACGGTGGGCCGCTCTGCCCTTACTTTGGGCGACCGAGCACGCAAAAACCTCAAGATCGTACGCAAGCTAACGATCTGGTGTCCGGCGTCGGTCGCGCCCGCGCGGGGTAAGGTCGGCAGCGG
The DNA here is from genome assembly GCA_963787925.1 of uncultured delta proteobacterium. GTDB lineage: Bacteria > Myxococcota_A > Polyangia > Polyangiales > Polyangiaceae > Palsa-1150. The sequence goes on along the minus strand of CAWBEN010000003.1, from coordinate 3,436,072 downwards.
CGCTGCCACACGGTCGTCGCGAACTTCGCGAATCAACCGTCCGCGTCAGCCGCGCCCCTGGCCTTCGACGCCGGCGAACGCGCTCGACCCGGCGAGTGAGATCCCCCGAGCGACGATGGCAGCTAGAAGGAAGGCGATCGCCCCGCCTCAATGTACGTCGCCGACCAGGAGAGCAAACGCACCCACGAGCACTTCTTCGGGAGACGCTCCTCCCTGGTGGGCGAAACCGGCTCGATCGACGACAAAGCCGTGGTCGCCAAAGACGAAGAGCAACGTTCGGGGGGCCAGGCTGTCGCAGTGGCGTGCGATGGCCTCCGCGGCAGCCTCCGGAACATCCCTCATCTCGCGCAGCACCTCACCCTGAGCTTGGCGCAGCCGGGATTCGACGATATCGAGCTTGTGGATCTCGCGAGGGCCAACCCGCATCCGGCGAATGTACTCGGCGGTGCGGCCGCGCGGCGGCTCCGCCTCCGTCTCCAGGGTGGCGGGAGTCCGCAAGGCCTCTGTGCCGCGCGCGATCATCTCGAGCTGTCTTATGGTTGTGGACGGCAGCGCGCTCCAAAGAACGAGCTGCTCGGTCAGCGACGCGCGCGAGCCGAGCTTTGCCACGAGGCGATCCGCGATGCGCTGGGATACGTCCCAGCGCATTCCGTCCACCAGGAGCAAACGCGTGCTGCGTGCGCCGTGCAGCCGGGCGATCCGCGCCGCAATGTCGTGCGCTTCGTACACCATCCGAGGCCGCTTGGTCGTCACAGCGAACGTTGGAAACGCGTCGACGTACCCCTTGGCAAACGTGTCGCGAAACTCGTCGCGCGCTCGTCGGGCTCGCGGGTCGTCCACTCCCCCGTCGACCGCCTGCGCGAGAGGCATGTACGCCTCGGCGAAAAGGCGCTCGAGGACGGAGAGAGGCTGCGGTCCGCGCGCGGCACCGAGCGCGAGGGTCCAGGTGCGCCACGTGTCGCCAGTCTCGATCGCCGGTGGTGGTGCGTGGTTCGGCTCGACCGCGGCCGATGCCAGCCTGGATGCGGGCAATGCGACGGAGTCTTCCCCGGCGTCCCCGAGCAGAAGTTCCCCAAGCGTCACCGGAGCGCCGTAAGCCCCCGTCACCCGGTCGCCCGCATGAAGGATGAGCGCCAGGGGGCGCTCGCGCGTCGCTCGAGCCAGAAAGCGAAGCGTCGCGCAGTCTTCGGGCTGGAGCGCGCCCAGACGGCCGACCGCGGCGCCAAGGGATCCCAGCATCACGCCGATCCCATTTGCTCCGGCGCGTCGTGCGCGAAACAGCTGGTCGCCCAGAATGCTGTCGCGGTCGCCGAACGCCACGGAAGAAGCGCCTGCGCCCGCGGAGCCACGCGCGCAGAGCGCTCGCTCGATCGCCTCGTCGACCGCTGCCGCAAGGCCACTGCCAATCGATGTTCCGGTCACTTCCAGCTCGACGACCAACATCCCGGCCGTCGCGAGGCGGGTCCGAACGACGTGCCGCTGTTCGTCGTCCACGAAGCGAATTTCGCCGGGCGCCGCGTCTGGCGCATTCGGGGCGGCAACCGGGCAGGCCAGTCCTTCATCCATGGTGGGCCTAAAGGGTGTAGGCCCGCGACTCGCGGTTGGCCCAATTTGTGGCCGCGGCGACTGCGTTGACCGCGGAGCGACGGATGTTATCTTCTGGTCGTTCCCTCTGCAGGGTTTGTGATTGCCGGCATCACATGGATCCCGAACAACTACGAACCCGGGGGGCCATGACCGCTCGGTGAGCAAGCCGGGCCGGCTCAATCGGGCCGGATAAACTCGGAAGCCTAAAGCGCGGTCAACGCTCCCCACCTAGCCGTTGGCTAGGGGTTCATGCGTCCGACACACGACCCATGCGGTAAGGAACGATTTGAACGGGCGGCGGTCGTCGCGGGGCGCCCCCCCGCGCCCATCTGATTGGTAGTTTTGCCGCGTTGCTGTCGCGCGCTGCCCTGCGTGGGTGCCCCGAAGAGAGCGCGCGAGCGCAGGTGCCTCCTTCCGCGTTGCGATACCCGGAAGGACTTGGCATGGTGCCGAGTGCTTTGAGAGGCGCCGCGCGCCGATTCGTCTTCCGTTCGCAAGCCCTGTCACGCACTTGCCTTGAGCTCGAGAGTAGGCACCAATGAATGTTCGACGTTCGATTCTTGGGTTTGCGACCACGCTGGCCGTGTCCGCAGGGTGCAGCAGCAACGATGCCCCTGGCCCGGATGCCGGCGGTCCCGGCAGCGCCGTCGGCGACACGGGCGCGGAGACTGGCGGCGACGGCTCGCCAGCGACTGCAGCGGAGGGAGGACGCGACGCGAGCGGCGCCGCCCCCGACGCTAGCCTCGACGGCTCCGGCCAGGACGCGATGACGCCGCTTCCGACGGACGCGGGGGCGGACGGCACGGCGTCCGTCGCCGATGCGAGTGGGACGCCCGCCGACGGGAGTGGTGTTGCCCCCTCTGCGGACGGCGCCGCCCTCCTGGTCTGCGGGCCCTTCGCCGATGGCGGCGCCGGGTTACCCGACGCCAGCGCCCTCCCCAGCGCGACGACGAGCTTCTTCGTGAGCAGCCAGACGAACGCGACCGGCAACCTTGGCGGTCTCGTCGCAGCCGACGTGCGCTGTCAAACGCTCGCCACGGCCGTGGGCCTTGGCAGCAAGACCTGGCACGCTTACCTCAGCGTCGAACACGACGCCTCGAACGGCAACAACCCTACGAACGCGCGCGATCGCATCGGGGCCGGCCCCTGGTACAACTCGCGCGGCGTGCTCGTGGCGGCGAACGTCTCGTCGCTGCACGCGCGGACGGGTGACCCCGCGGTTTTTCTCGATGAGCACGGGAACATGATCAACGGCCAATGGACCGGCTCGCCGACTCCCCTCCAGCACGACATTCTGACTGGCACCAATGCCGACGGGACGCTGGCCGCCGGCAAGACATGCCTCGACTGGACCTCATCGCAGCCGGCTGCCACCGGCGCCGCCGACGGCGGGGAGCTCTCCGTCGCCCGCGTCGGCCACACGGATGGGTTGGGGCCGCTCTGCAGCACCGCAACGAGCCCGAACAACGTCACTTCGTGGAGCTCAGCGCACGACAACGCCGGGTGCAACGACACCGCGCCTCGCGGGGGCGCTGGCCGGATTCTACTGTTTCGCGATCCAGTGACCCGCAAGCTGAAGGCGCAGCACCGCGCGCCTCGCCCGCGCTGTCTCAGCCACCTGAAAGGTGACCTCCGGCGCGTCAGGGTGCGACCATTGTCGCGTGGTTCTTCGAGAGCGCCTCCTCGCGGTGATGGACCAAAAACACCACCGGGCTTACCCCGCGCTGACGAGGCCCGGCCTCTCGCGCCTGCAGCTCTTGACGCATTTCCGGCATGAGTACCTCGTGTACGTCCGCGACTTTCCGGTGCTCCTCGCGCGCGCCCTTGGCATCGTGCCGCCCATCGAAGACGTGCGCCGCTCGCTCGCGGAAAATTTGTACGAGGAGCAGACGGGAGCCCTCTCAGGCACCGACGCCCATCCACGGCTGTTTTTGCGCATGATGGCGGGGCTCGGCTTCGAGCCTTCGGAATTCGCCGAAGACGACGCGTGGCTGCACCCGGCCGCGCGGCTTTACCGTGACCTCTTGAGGGAAAAGGCCGCGTCGCAGCCATGGCAGGCCGCTGTCGCGCTCCTCACGATTTTTGTCGAGGGAAGCGTGAACGAGCGGGCGGAGCTGGCGGGGACGTTCGTGCGCCGCGTGGGAGACGACGCGGTGCGGGAGCATGCCCTCGTGCGACACTACGGCTGTCCACCCGACGCCATGGAGCTCACGAGAGCGCACGGCGCGGTCGAGGGCCGTCATCGAGACGATGCCTGGCGCATGGTTCTCGCAAGCTCGTCCGAAGAGCGCCTGGTCGCGGATGCCGTGGTCGGTGCCTGCGAAGGTGCACTCCGCGCGTGGCACGCTTACCGCGACGGCGTGGCGGAGCGGATGGGTCTTTGAGCGTCAGTCGAATGGGAGCGTGGCGGCCTCACCCGCCTTCCGCAGGCGCTCGTCGATGAGCTCGACGACGACCTGGCGGCGCGAGGCGACTCCTGCGAGCGCGCGCGCGGCCAGCAGCGGCACCCCGGGTGATTCTTCTCCGATCGCATCGCCCAGGCCGAGATCGCCGAGACCACGCAATCGAGAAACGAAGCCCCGGGAAAAACGCACCACCCGCCTCAGGAGGCCGAGCTGGCGAGCCAGCGCCTCCGCGGGCGGCGGGTCGTAGAACGCGCCGTCGTTGTCGACGAAAAGCACTTTCCCGGTCCCCCCGTCCCGCGCGACATTTCCCCCGCTCCAGCGGTCCCAGTTCGCCGTCAAATAATCGAACGCCACCATCGTCGAGATCGCGCGCGCATCGTTCCGGTCGGGCTCGGGTGGGGGCGTCCTCTCGCCCGTCAGCCAACGCTCCCACCTCGCCCTGGAGGCGGGCTCCTCCAGCGGCAGCACTTCGTATCGGTCGATCCACGGAATGAGTGCCCCGCGCACCTGACCGTCGGCGTCCTTTCTCACCTTGCGGCTGAAATCCGACGCCCCCTGCGCGGTAGAGAACGCCGCTTCGACCTCCGCCGCGGCAAAGGCTCTCGGAACGGCGCGCGGAACATTCTCGAGGCCGAGCGCCATCGCCAGCCGGTAAGCCGCGATTTCCGACTTGTAGCGGCGATCGCCCCGCGGCAGGTGAGAGCACGGCTTGTACGCTGCGACGAGGCCACCTTGCATCTCCAGCTTGAGAACGTACGACGTATGGCCAACGCTCGTGGCTCGCGTCGGAGCCGCCGAGAGGTACGGATCCGGGGGCGGCAGTGACCCCGCGCTTCCGGAAGGGACGACCTCGGACGCGCTCGCTGGCGCCGACGTGCTCGCTGGCGCCGAGGCTCTCGCGTCCAAGGCGCCGCTGCCGATGTCTCGGCCCTTGGCGCAAGCGGCGAGGGCCCAGGCGCTAAAGCACGCGCTCGCACAGAAATTTTTTGATGCGCGCATTGACGAGCTCCGGTTGCTCGATGGGCGCGACATGGGAGCCGCGTGGCACCATCAGAAGCTCGCCGTGGGGTATCGCCTCCGCCATCGCGTTCGCGAGAAACGCCGGCGTGAACGTGTCCCGTTCCCCCGCGATGACGAGCACCGGCACATCGATGTGGGCGAGAATATCGCTCGCCGTGTGCTCGCCGGCCGCGTGGAGCATCCGCAAGAACATCGGAAAGTCGATATGCGTCATGTGCGACAGGTACGGCAGCATGTCCTCTGCATGAACGCGGTCCGGATCGATCTCCCCGGCCTTCAGAGCGATCTTCAGCCCGAGCAGCGGCGGAAGACGGCTCCATAGCGCCCGCACGATCTCGGGCGACTTCTGGGCGAGAGCAAGCAGCTTCGGCAAAATGAGCTCGAGGACGGGCACGCCGTGGAACGTGCTCGTCACGTTGCCGAAGCTCCCGCAAAGCAGCACGAGGCCTCGCACCTTCTCGGGCCGTCGCCGATACTCCTCGAGCGCGACTTGGCACCCCATCGAGTGACCAAACAACACACACGGCGGATCGCCGACATGGCGACGCACGCTGGACAGGTCGTCCGCGTGCGCCGCGATGTCGATTCGATCGGGGTCCGACGGGTTCGCGCTGCGACCGTGCCCGCGATAGTGCCAGTGAACGAGGGGTACGACCGGCGCGAGCTCGTCCCACATGTATTTCCATATGAAGCCGTCGCAGAGCACGCCATCGTTGAAAACGGCGTGCACCTCGGACGGGGAGTGGCCCGCCGTCTTCGTGCGTACGAACAGGCGGGTCCCGTCCGCCCCGATGGCGAACGACGGCTTGTCGATCGCCGGTGCAGCCGGCGTCGCAGCCTCTTCGGTCGGGGTCAGCCGCCCTCCTCGTCCTCGCCCCCTTCGACGTCGTTGACACTCGGGAGCTTCTTGATCTCCGTTCGCGAGATCTTCCACGCACGCTGCACCACCCAGGACAGAGAGCGGTCCAGGCGTGCTGCCTCTTCTTTGATTTCCTGGAGCATCGACTCCGGGAAGTACAAACTCTGCTTACGCTTGTCGGTCTTCGAGCCCGGCAGAATTGCCATCGACTCCTTGTCACTTGTCGCCAAGGGGAACCTCCTTTGGGTGTCCCGCCTGAAAGGTGCGGGGGAGCGCTGCGCTTTCCTTCACGAGAGTACGGCGATTGTCGGCTGCCTTACGGCGGGGATCAAGCAGTGCAAGCTGCGTACATGGGTGCCCCATGGAAAGCGCGCTTTTTTTGGGGGGTAGCCGTTTCGACGAGAGGGACCGGCCGCTGTAGCTTGCCCCCCCGATGCGACCTGTCCGACTAGAACCCCTCCACATTTTTCCTTTTTGCATCGTCAGCGCGTTCGCCGGCGGCGCGTGCGTAACGGCGCTCGGCGGAGGTCTGCACGCAGCCGAGGGCGACACACCCTACGCAACCATCGAACAGCTCGGGCGGGTCATCGTTCAAGTCGAGAACGAATACGTCGATCCCGTCGACCGGGCCAAGCTTCTCGATGGCGCCGTGAAGGGAATGGTCGCGGAGCTCGAATCCGCACTCGAGCTACATGCCACCGGACGAGTTTCGCGCGTTCGAGAGCGAGACGGAGGGGCAGTTCGGCGGAATCGGTGTCGAGGTCGAGACGCGCAAGGGGCAGCTCGTCGTGCTGTCGCCGATCGAGGGGTCCCCCGCCGAGCGAGCGGGCATACGGAGCGGCGACATCATCGTGAGCGTCGACGGAAAGGATCCGAACGCAGAGCCTCTCGAGAAGCTGATCAAGCACTTGCGCGGCACACCCGGTGGGCACGTCAAGATCGGTGTCCGACGGGAAGGCCTCGCCGAGGTTCTCAGCTTCGATCTCGTCCGTCAGGTGATCCACGTACCCAGTGTCTCGTCGAAGCTTCTCCTCGACAACATCGCCTACGTCCAAGTCAAGCAATTCCAGGAGCACACGCACGACGAGCTCCTCGACGCTGCGGCGAGGCTTCGTGCGCGCGCGAAGCCTGGCCGAATCGCCGCGGTCATCCTCGATCTGCGAAGCGATCCTGGGGGCTTGGTCGACCAGGCGGCCGACGTGGCCGACGAGTTCTTGGGCGACGGAATCATTTACACCACCCGGCACCGGGGCCGCGTGGTCGATGAGGTCAGGGCGCGTGAAGGAGGCGCGTTTGCGCGCGAACCGTGCGTCGTCCTCGTCAACCAGTACACCGCGAGCGCGTCCGAGCTCGTTGCAGGTGCCCTGCAGGATCACCAGCGCGCGAGCGTGGTGGGCGAGCCGACGTTCGGAAAGGGCAGCGTGCAGGCCATCGTCGCGCTCCCGGGCGGAGCAGGAATGAGGCTGACCGTCTCGCGCTATTACACGCCAAGCGGTCACGCGATCCAGGCAGACGGCGTGCACCCCGACGTTGCGGTCGAAACGCACGACCCCAAGACGGACGAGGGGGCGCTCTCGTACCGTGAGAAAGACCTCGAGGGCCACCTCGCACCCGAGGCTCGGGGCGAGATTGCAGGAAAGCCGAAGAGCGTCGTCGTCGTGGCGGACGACGCGGGCGTAGAGGCCCCCGAGGGAGGCCGACGTGAGGCGCGCGTACCGAACGATCCCGGCAAAGGAAACGACCCGATACTCAAGGTCGGCTGGGAGCTGCTCCGCCGGTCGATGGCGCACGAGTCGACGCCGAGGTAGTCGCTTCCTCGGCAGCGGCCGCTCCGGCGGCGGCGCCCGTCGCGAGCGCGTCGAGCCATGTGCGTGGCCGGTCAGCGCGCAGCTCGCCTGCGGCGAAGAGCCCTGGCGCGACGCGCCCGTCGGCATCGGTGAGGATTCCCACGCATTCGAGGAGAGCGTTGGGCTCGTGTGCCAGCGTCTCGGGAGCCACCCCGAAGAGCGAGCCTGGAAGCTCCAGGGCCCGACCTCGCGCGCCGATCGTCACCGGCGCATCGATCGCGAGTCGAAACGGTATGCGCGCGAACGGAGGTAGCGCCGGCGCAATCATCGCTTCGGACGGGGCGTACTCCACGCCGCCGCCGAGGAGTCCGCCCATGGCCAGTACGAGTGAGTCGGCTTCGAGCACACCGCCGTCCGTCGCCAAGCTCCAACCTCGCGGTCCGCTGAGGACTCCCGTGGCGCGGGCCTGCACGCGTTCAACCATCACGGCGGCGAGCGCCCGGTTCCGCGCGTGCTCGAACCTAAGTCCTGAAGGTCCTCCCGGTAAACCGAGCGCCTCGCCGCAGGGCAAACCGACGAGGCGCGACAGCAACGGCGCACGAGCGTGCTCGACGCCGAGAAACGGCGGAAGCACGAGCGCAGCCACCCGCTCGCTCGAACGCGCGAGCGCAGCGCGAAGGCGCTCCGCGAGCCATCCCACGCGCTCTTCGTCGTCGTGGCGTGCGGCGACGTCTGCGTCCGGCAACACGCGCTCGTCGGCATGGCGGAGCGCGGACGCTTCCAGCACGGCAAAGCCGTCGCCCCACGCGCGCGCCAGCGCGGGTCCGTCCCAGCCGTGTCGTTCGCAGCCGACGATGCCGACGCGCTTTCCCGCGAGCGGGCCGAGGTCGAGAAGGGCAAGGTCGCAACCCCGCGCGGTGCGCACGATCCCAGCCGTCGTGACCAGGCGAGCCCCGAGCGCCGGGAGGGCAAAGGCTGCCAGCGCGTCGAGCACCGCTCGCGTCGAGCTCGACGCCGGCGAAGGCCTCGCCGGCGCCCGTTGCCAAGGGACCTCGTCGATGGCTCCGGTCGCCAGGCTCGAAGCCCCAGCTCCGGTGTCGACTACGGTCACGCGCGCGCCAGCCCTCGCGGCGCAGAGCGCGGCCGCCGTACCAGCGACGCCCGCGCCGATGACGATGGTCCTCACGCCTCTCCCAGTGAGGAGCCAACGTGCGCGAGCAGCAGCGCTTCTTGGCGTGCCTGCTCGGGGCCGAGGGCGACGAGCCTCGCCTTGGCCTGTCGCGCGAGGAACGCACGGGCCATCGCCCTAGCTTCACCGGGAGAGAGCCCCCTCTCGCCGGCGATGATCTGCCCGCACCGCGCGGCGCAGCGCATCCCTCCGCAGGCGCCGAGGCCGAGGCGCGTTCGTCGCGCGACGTCGTCGATCGTCCGCGCCATTTCGTGCCGCACGACGTGACGCACCTCGGCCTCGAGGACAGGCTCACACGGGCAGATGACGTCGCCCTCGCTTGGTACGCGCGCGGTGCGCTCGAGGACGTGAAGCGCTCGCGTCCCGTGGCGATAAATGAGCCGTCGCGCGGCGACGGGCGTGACACCGTGCTTCTTCGCGGTCTCCATCGTGTCCGGAATATCCCCGCCGCCCGGGAGAGGGCGGCGATGCGTGGAGCAGGGGACGTTCACGTCGAACTCCTTCGGCGCGATGCGATCACAAAGCTCCTGCGCGAACAGCCGGTAGCTCGCGAGCTTGCCGCCGATCATCGAGTAGACGCCGGGGGCTCCGTCTCCTTCATGGTCGACCACTTCGTGCTCGCGTGAGAGGGCGTCCTCGTTCTTTCCGTAAGCATAGAGCGACGGCCGGACGCCGGCATACGTCCCGATGGCACGCGCCGCACGCACGCTCGGAAATACGCGCGCGACCCCTTGCACGAGATAACGAACCTCCTCGCTCGTCGCCCGGACGTCGTCGAGATCTCCGTAGTAATCATCGTCGGTGGTGCCGAGGACGCTGACGTTCTGCCACGGGTAAAGAAAGATCTGCCGCCCGTCGATCGCCTCCGAGGTGATCCCATAGTTCGTCACGCGTCGATCGAGAACGACGTGAATCCCCTTGCCGGGTCGCACACGGACGCGCGCCTGAGGAAGCCCGCCGAGCGCCGCCGTGATGGGGCTCCACGCGCCGGTCGCGTTGACGACTACACGGCTCCGGACGCGCAAGCGTGCGCCTGAAAATCGGTTTCGGGCGTCGACCACGTATCGCGCACGCCGCTCGGCACCGGGCGCGCCGGCGATCCGCGCGACGGATTCCACCGTCGCGTGGGCGTGTACGCGCGCGCCGTGCTCGACGGCATCGAGCGCGTTGTGAACGCACAGACGCACGCCGTCGACGCCCCACTCGTCGAATGTGATTCCGCCGACGATGTTACCGACGAGCCCCGGCTCGAGGCGCGCGAGCTCGGAGGGATCGAGCCGGCAGTGGGACTGGCCTCGCTTGAGCGGCTGGTAGTCGTCGTAAGCGCGGAAGTACGCATCGGTCAGCTCGAGCAAAATGCGACCTTGCGGTCCGCTCCGCACAGGCATGAGAAACGGAATGCGAAAGAGCAAGTGCGACGCAATCTGCTGGATATAACCCGAGTCACGACACGAGCTTTCGGTCACGTGCGGTGCGCGGGACAAGTATCGGACTCCGCCGTGGATCATGCCGCTCGAGTTGCCGCTTGCGCCGAACGCGAGGTCGTTTCGCTCGAAAAGCGCAACGGTCAGCCCGCGGAGGGCCAAGTCACGCGCCACACCGGTTCCGTTGATTCCGCCGCCGACCACGGTCACGTCGACCTCGTCTGTCGGGAGCGGCTCTTCCGCAATGGGCATCGGGGTCGGCGGCGGCCGGTCTGAGAACACCGATTCTTCGCGCACGCGAGGCATCTAGCGCGGCTTTGGCCCGGACGGCTCGCGAGAGCGTTTCGCGTTTCGGCCGAAGCGCTGGAGCAAGCGGTCCACTTCGCCGAACAGCCGCTGATTGCCCTCCTGTTCGTGCTTGGCCACGCGCGTCGCGTATTTCGGTGCCTCTCGCAGAAAGAGCCGCACGAGGTCGGACTCGACGCGCTCGGCGGCAAGGCCGTAGCCGAGCTGCTCAAGGTAGCGCGCGTTCAGCGTTTGCTCGTACTGGTTGCCGACCGGAACGGAGAGCACCGGCTTTCCGAGATAGATGGCCTCCCCGAGCAGCGACAGCCCGCCGTTCGCTATCACCGCGCGGGCGGTGGCCAAGTCTTGCACGAATCCGTCCTCGCTGAACTCCTTGAGAACGCAATTGCGGCGGCGAAGGTTCTTTCGCAATCCGTAGACGATGAACGTCTCCTCCGGCACGGCGTTCAGCTCATCGAGGAGCGAGGCGTCGCTCGTCGACGTCTGGTAGACGAGCACGTGCTCTCCTGGGCGTGCGCGTGCTCTCGCGTCCACGATGGCCTCGCGGACGATGGGCGGAACGAGCGTCGTCTCCTTCTCGTACCGCTTGCGGACGGGAGGAAAAAAGAACGTCGTCACGAGGTAGTGATCGCACGCCGGCAGCTTTGCGCGAACGAACGCCTTGGTCATCTGGTAGTCGACCTTTGCGCCCTGTTTGGCGAACTTCCCGAGCTTGCAGCGGCTGATGATTTGTTGGTTGTCGAGCGAGAGAACGGGTACACGGTGACGCTTTGCGAAGAGGTACGCGAACGAGTCGAAGTCGGTGATGACCGCGTCGGGCCGAAATCCGGCGACCTTGTCGAAATAGGCGCCGACGTTCGCGGTCAGCATTCCTGGTGCAGCGAGCACGTTGCGGGCGAGAGTCCCCTCACGGTCCATCCGATTGTCCACGTAGCGGATGGTGAGCCCTTTGATCTCGACGACGTCGCGAAAGGTCTTCGCCAAGAACGCATGCGCGCGCCCGCTCACGACGATCTTGACTTCGTGGCCGCTCGCCAGCAGGTGCTCGCACACGACCTTGCTGCGCGTCGCGTGCCCCATCCCCTCTCCGACCACGCCGTAGAGAATGCGCATTCTCCCTCGCGCGCGCGGGCCCCTAGCCTCGCACGCGAATCGACCAGGTTAGCTTCACGACGCTCTTCAGCACGTTCGGCACGCGCTTGAAGAGGTTGATGCTCGGCGGCCGCTTCTCGATGACCTGCACCGGGATTTCTTTGATGATGACCCCTCCGCGGTCGGCCCGGATGACGAACTCGCTCGCGAACACGTCTTTCTCGATGAGACACGACCGGACGATGTCGAGCAGCGCCGCGCGACGGAACGCCTTGAGCCCGTGGGTGTCGGTGCCCCGGAAGCCGAGCATCACCTTGAGTAGGGTGGAATAGGCGATGCTGGCGGCGTGACGGATGAGCGGTCGTTCGTCGGCGGCTCCTACGGCCAGCTTGCTGCCGACGACCAGGTCGGCCTCGCCCGTCTCGAGAATCTCGACGGCGCGCCGATGAAAGTCGGTGTCGCAGAGGTCGATCTCGTCGCACAAGACGATGTCGCCGCGCGAGAGCAGAATCCCCTGCTTGAGGGCCTTGCCGTAGTTCGGCTCGCCCATGCTGATGAGCTTTACTTGTCCGTCGCCGGGGTCGGCGTACTTCGCGGCGAGCTCGTGGCCGATGTCGACGGTGCGGTCCTTGGAGCCGTTCTCTGCGAGAATCACTTCGTAGCTCCACCCGAGCGGCTTCAGCCGCTCCCGCAGATCGACGACGGCGGCGTGGAGAATGGCCTGCTCGTTGTAGATCGGAATGACGATCGAAATATGCGGATCTGCCGCGTTCGCGGCCGTGCGGGGTCGTTGGACGGCTGCCACGTGAGCCACCTACTACGAAAAGCTGCGAGAGTTGAAGAGGAAGATGCGGAAAGCGCGCACGAGGGGCCGTGCCGGTTTTTTCCTCGCAGAGGCTCGGGGCATTTACTGCCAGCTCGCGACGAGCGCTCGCGCCTCGACGATGTTGTCCTCGATGGCGCAGTACGTCCAGCCCCCGTATCGGCCGAGTGACCAAATACCTCGGTCGCGCAACCACACGGCGAGCCGTTTGTGCTCCGCCAGCGACCTCTTGGTGACGTGTACGTACGCCGGATCGAGCACGACCGAATGCTCTGCCACAAGGCGCTGCGTCGTCAGAACTCCCTCGCGACGGAGATCGCCGAGGACGCGCTCTCGCGTGGTCGCCGGATCGACGCGCGCGTCTTTCGGAAAGCCAACCTCGACGTAAAGGCTCATTCTGTCGCCGTCGAAAATGTTGTCGTACCAGCCCACGCGATAAAAGACCGTCTCGCGCGACGGGTAATAGACCCAATGAACGCCCGTCTGCCCTTTTCGGTCGAAACCGAGGTTGTAGACGAGCACCTTGTTGTAGGCCCAGGTAGAGGGGTCGTGATCGAGCCTGCAGATCGTCGCGAACCGATCGAAGGGCACGCTCGACACGAGGCGCTCGAAGCGGATTTCGCGCCGGCTCGTGCGGGCGACCTTCGCCGCGACGTCCACGGCGACGAGGCCCTCCTCGAGCGCGATCGCACCAGGGCGCAAGGCGCTAGCGAGCGCCTTGACGTACTCGAACGCGCCGCCCTGCGGGTAGGTGAAGGTCGCGTTGTAGCTCGTGTTGTCGGGGCGCTTCATGTTCCGCACGACGTCGGGCAGATCCGCGTACGGAAAGAACCGCCCCATCGCGTCCTTGTCGAGGGTCGTCAGGTCGCACGCGTAGAGCTTCTCGTTGTACGGGACGAGAAACATGTCGCAGATGGCCTTGCCGAAGCGAGCGTAGAGCATCTCCTTGAAGTTGTTCTCGGGCAGGGGCGTATCGCGCTTCACGTCGCTCGACCTCGCGAAGAACAGATCGTGAAGGCAGTCGACGAAATCTTCCTGCGGGAGCTGGTGAATGTTCTTCTGGAACGGAAAGTCGACCCAGCGGCCCTTGTACGCGATGAATGATTTTTTCTGAACCACGCGGATCGCTTCCCCAGGCATTCTCTCGCGCAGCCACTGCTCGATCTCGGGATGTTTGAAGTGGAAGAAATGCCCGGAGTAGTCCCAGACGAATCCGTCCTTCTTCACCGTCTTGCACCAACCTCCGATCTCGCGATCGGCTTCGAGCACCAGGTAGTCGTCATCCCGGGCGGCGGACAGAGCCGCTCCGGTGGCGAGTCCGGTGACCCCAGCGCCTACGATCAGCGTGCGAACCTGATTCATGCGTCGGCGTCCGACGTCGTTCCCCGGGCTTTCGGGTAGCTGCCGAGATGCTTGAGCAGCGGGCAACGCTCGTGGAGCCGCGCCATCGCGCGCGCCACGTTCGGGTCGTCGCGGTGGCCTTCGAGGTCGGCGAGAAACACGTAGTCCCAGGGCTTTTCCCGACTGGGACGCGACTCGATGCGCGTCAGGTTGATGTCTTCTTCATCGAAGACGGCCAGCGTCCGTAGAAGCGCGCCGCGGCCCTGGCCGCCGCTGACGCTGAAGGCGATGGTCGTCTTGTCGTTTCCCGTCCGCGGCGCGTCTTCCAGCGACACGAGCACGAACCGCGTGACGTTCTCGGAGTGGTCTTGAATGCGCTCGCGCGCGACGGGCAGGCCGTAGAGCTCGGAGGCGAGACGGCTCGCAATGGCTGCGCCCCGAGCGTCCGAGAGCGCTTCGCGCACGGCCGCAGCCGTAGACGAAGCCTGCACCAGCTGCGCGCCGCCGAGATTCTTGGCGAGCCATACCCGGCATTGCCCGAGCGGTTGAGGATGCGAGTAAACGCGCTCGATCGACGCGAGGCCGCTGACCCGGGTGAGCAGACACTGTGAGACGTCGAACTCGAGCTCGGCCCGGATGAGTAGCCCTCCGTTGATGAGCGCGTCGATGGCCGTGTTCGACGACCCCTCGCTCGAGTTCTCGACCGGTACGACTCCGTATTGTGCCTCTCGTCGTGCCACCGCGTCGAAGACCCCCTCGAACGTCGTCGCCTCTGCGTAGGAGGCCGCCAGGCCGAAGAACGCTCGCGCCGCAGCGTGGGAGAAGGTGCCCTCTGGCCCGAGGTAGGCCACCTTCATGGGCTCCTCGAGCGCGAGGCAAGCGCTCATGACCTCGCGGTAAACCGCGCGGATCGCTTGGGCGGGGAAAGGCCCGGCACGAGCGGCAAGACGGTCGAGCACTTGGCGCTCGCGTTCAGGGTCGTAGGTCGGCAGATTCGCCGAGCGTTTGGCTCGAGCGACCTCGCCGACGATCCGCGCGCGCTCGTCGAGGAGCCGAAGAATGCCGTCGTCGAGTTCGTCGATGCGCTTGCGCAGGTCGTCGAGGGCCATGGGGCTCGTTGCGCTACGGGAAGGCCGTGGGGGGCCAGGGGAGGGAAGCCGCAGCGCGAAGACTGCGCCGCACCCGCTCGGGGTCGGCGGTGACCGTAGCGCGTGGGCGGACCGGGCACTAGCGCCCGCGACTGCGCCGGCGTAAGGAAGGCTCCCTCGACGAAGGAGTAGGCGCCATGGCCGAAGGCTTGAATCGCGTAATGCTGCTCGGAAACCTCGGGGCGGACCCGGACCTGAAGGTGACGCCCGGAGGACAGGCCGTGCTGAAGCTCCGCCTAGCTACGAACGAGACCTACCTCGACCGCAACAACGTTCGGCAGGAGCGGACCGAGTGGCACCGCGTGACGGTATGGGGTCGCCGAGCCGAGGCGCTAGGAAAGATTCTACAGAAGGGGGATTCGCTCTTCATCGAGGGGCGCCTCCAAACGTCGAGCTACGAGAAGAACGGCGAGAAGCGCTACTCGACCGAGGTCGTCGCGAACAACATCGTCCTTCCGGGCAGCGGGCGAGGGCGCGGCGAGGCTGCTCCGCGTGAGGCGGGGGGAGCGCGGGGGGCGCGCGAAGCCGGAGCCGGCGAGGCAGCGTTCGACGACTTCGGCGAAGGTGCCAGCGCCGCCGGTCCGGCGGCGCCGCGGGGACGTACGAGCGACGTGCCGGCAGACATCGGCGGCAACGACGACGACATCCCGTTCTGACGGGGGCGATCTCGTCGCGTCCCGGGCGGCCAAAAGCGTCTTTCCAGGCCGTCGATCGGGACGGCGTAGGAACGACGCCGATTCGGGCAGTTGCGATTCGGGCAGTTGCAAAACGGCCGGGAGAGATTAGGTTCTGGAGCTCCGACATGAAGGAAGCCATCCATCCGAACTATCCTGCGGCGCGAGTCAGCTGCGCTTGCGGCAGCAGTTTCGTCACGCACTCGACACGCGGTGACTTTCAGGTCGATGTTTGCTCGGCCTGCCACCCGTTTTACACCGGCACGCAAAAGCTCATCGATACGGCGGGTCGCGTCGATCGCTTTCGAAAGCGCTACGAGAAGAAGACGCCGCCCAAGGCCGCTCCGGCAGCGCCCGAGGCGAAGTGAACGGGTCCGCGCCAGCTCGCGGCGGAGCCGCAGCGGCGCCGGTGCGTCAGGTCCCGTCGATCGACCGGCCTTACATAGGGGGACAGGCGGTCCTCGAGGGCGTGATGATGCGCTCTCCGAGATCCTTCGCGGTGGTGGTCCGTCGCGGTGATGGCTCACTCCAGGTTCGCGAGCGCGCCATGGCCGACAGGCCGAGCGGCCTCTCGCGTTGGCCGCTGGTGCGCGGCGTGGTGTCCTTGGTCGAGTCCCTGCGTCTCGGAAGTGAGGCGCTCCGCTTCAGCGTCGACCAGCTGGAGACCGATTTCGAGTGCGGCCGCTCCGGCGCGGCCCAGGGTCCCTTCGGGTTCGGGTCTCGGGATTCTTGCAGCCCTCGGTTTGTCGCTTTTCGCCGCTGCGACCCGCGATGATGGCGGGCCAGCTGATGCGAGCTCGCGCGAGGGGAAACGCGGCGCAGGGGCCTGGCTGATGGCGGGCGTCGCCCTCGCCTTCTTCGTCGCGTTGCCCCAGGCAGCCGCGGCTGGGCTCGATCGCGCTCTCGGTCTGAAGCTGGGCGTGCAGAGCGCGGGATTTCAGGCGCTCACGGGCGCGTTCAAGCTCACCATCGTCGTCGGCTACTTGCTGGCGATCCGGCGCGTGGCCGACATACGACGCGTCTTTCAGTACCACGGGGCGGAGCACAAGACGATCAGCACGTATGAGGCGGGAGAGCCTCTCACCGTCGCCAACGCGCGTGCAAAGACCACCTTGCATCCGCGCTGCGGAACGACGTTCCTCGTCATGGTGGCGCTCGTATCGATTCTTGTCTTCGCAGCAATCGGAGCGGCCTTGCCGCGGATCCAGACCGGCAATCTCGGGCTCGACAACGCGGCCTTCTTCCTCGAGAAGCTGCCCTTTTTGCCGCTCATCGCGGCCATCACCTTCGAGCTCCAACGGCTTCTGGCGCGCTCCGGGAGCGCTGGCCCACTGCGCGCCCTCCTCTGGCCGGGCTTTCTCGTGCAGAGGATCACGACGGCGGAGCCCGATGAGGCGCAGCTCGAGGTCGCCCTCGCCAGCCTCCGCGTGACGCTTTTCCGGCAAGAGCATCCGGAGGACTCCGGCGAGGCCGCGCCCACCGGTGGCGAGGACGTCGTCTTCCCGAGCTACGCTGCCCTTCTCGCGGCTGACCGTCTGCGCGCCGCCGCCTGACCGATCCCGCTATGCTAAAGGGAGCTGGTCCATGCTCCCCATCGAGAAGCTCGAGCAACTCGTGCGTCGCTATGGCGAGCTCGAGCTCCTCCTCTGTCGCGCGGAGGTGGTGGCCGATCGCGCGAAGCTCACGAAGCTGAACAAGGAGCGAAGCGATCTCGAGCCCCTCGTCGACTCGTTTTCACGCTACCGCGACGTTCAGAAGAAAATTCGCGAGGACGAGGACGCGCTCGGCGATCCCGATTTGCGCGAGCTTGCGCAGGCGGAGCTGGAGCAGCTTGCCGGCGAGCGGGGCCGGCTCGAACAGTCGATCCAAGTGCTTCTATTGCCTCCCGATCCGACGGACAGGCGCAACACGATCCTCGAGATCCGGAGCGGAGAGGGGGGCGAGGAAGCGGCTCTCTTCGCCGCCGACCTCTTCCGGATGTACGCCCGTTACGCCGAGACGAACCGCTGGAAGATCGAGATCCTGAACCTCAGCGAGAGCGCCACCGGTGGCCACAAGGAGTGCATTGCCCTCGTAGTAGGAAAGGACGTGTACTCGCACTTGCGCTTCGAGGGCGGCGTGCACCGCGTGCAGCGAGTCCCGGCGACGGAGCAGCAAGGGCGCATTCACACGTCCACGGCGACCGTCGCCGTCTTGCCCGAAGCGGACGAGGTGGAGGTGTACGTCGACGAAAAAGACCTCGAAATCAGCATCGCGGCGAGCGGGGGCCCAGGCGGGCAGGGCGTCAACACGACCAACAGCGCCGTTCAGATTCTCCACAAGCCCAGCGGGATCATCGTCAAATGCCAAGACGAGCGCTCCCAGCTGAAGAATAAGTCGAAGGCGCTCAAGGTTCTCCGGGCGCGCTTGCTCGAGATCGAACGCGAGAGGCAAGATGCGCAAGAAGCCGCGACGCGTAAGAGCATGGTCTCGACTGGAGAGCGGAGCCAAAAAATACGGACCTACAACTTCCCGCAAAACCGCGTGACCGATCACCGGATTCGCCTGACGCTGAACAAGCTCGACCGGGTCATCAACGGAGACCTCGACGAGCTCGTCACCGCCCTCCGTACGAGCCACCAAGCCCAGCGCCTGCAGATGGCTGGGATCGCGGAGGCGGGCTCCGATTCTGTGCCCGACGAGTTGGCCGAGGGGGCGGAGGCGTGACATGGGCGGGCCGGTCGAGGGCATCGAACGCGAGGAGCTCGTCGTCGGCATGGCGCTGGTCCCCGGGCTCTGGTCCCGCAACCGGAGCTTCGCTCTATTTCGAGACCCGGACGTTCGGCGAGCGCGTCGCCGTGCGAGCGCGCTCCGGGGAATCGTCCGCCAGCTCGCGGATTGCGAGGGCCAAGTGGAGGCGCTCCGGATTGCTCGCGGACCGCAGGGGTGCGAGCTGAGCTACGGGGTGCCGGGGATCAAGATGCGGCGTCGCGCGTCTCTCAGCGAACTCGAGCTTGCGTGCGTACGCTACCTCGCTCAGCGTGCAGGGGTGTCCGCGCTTCGTCCGAGCGAGGAAGATCGCTCGGGAATCGACGCCGCGTTGCGCCGCCTCGCTACGGGTCTGCGGCTGGAGGAGGTCGACGCGGGTCCGACGTCCTGAGCCCCGAAGCCGGCAGGGCGGTCCATCTACGGGAATAGGGGGCGCTGCGCTGGCTGCCAACGTTCGATGCAGCGACGATCGTCGCGTCGCGGGTCGTTGACGTGCGTGCTCACGGCATAGGCGACGAGCGGCGGCGTGCGCGGCGCGAGCAACGGAGTGATCGCGGCGCCCTCGGTGACCGCGGGATCGAGCCAGCGCTGCCACGCTTCACGCTCCAGGACGAGCGGCATGCGATCGTGAATGGCGTCGACCGGAGGGCGGGAGGGCTGGGTGACGATTGCGCAAGATTCGATGATCTCGCCGTCGGTTCCGATCCAACGCTCCCAAAGTCCGGCGAGCGCGAAAGGCGTGCTGTCGGCGAGCCGAATGTAAAAAGGTTGGCTCGCGCGCCGACCCTCGTGCTGCCACTCGTAGAAACCGTCCACCACGACGAGGCACCGCCTCTTGCCGATGGCCTCCCGGAAAGCCGGACTCGTGGTGACGCTCTCGGCACGCGCAAGCGCCAGCTTGTTTGCGACCTTCGGGTCTTTTGCCCAGGAGGGAACGAGACCCCACCGCAGCCACTCGAGTGCGCGCCCGGGTGCTCCGGCCCGCGCTCGCACGACGGCCACCGTTTGAGAGGGCGGAACGTTGAAGTGCGGCTCGACTGAAGGCATCTCATCGAGGCCGAACGAGTCGCGAAGGTCTTGCGCCGTTGCCGTGAGCGCAGTGCGGCCGCACATGTTTCCGACCTTAGCGCGTCGTCGCTTGTCTCGCTCGCCTTGCTCGCGTCGCTCCACACCTCATCCTCGAGCGCCCTTGGCGCATCCGCAGGCCGGGCGATACGCTCGGGTGACCATGCCCCCCGCGTCCGGAGCCGCCCCGCCGCCGTGTCTTTTCTGCGAAGTCGTCGCCCGAAAGGTGCCCGCCGCAATTCTCTTCGAGAACGAGCACGTCGTCGCCTTCCGGGACATCCGGCCGGTGGCTCCGGCCCACGCGCTCGTGATTCCACGGATGCACGTCTCGGGCGTCGCCGTGGTGGCGACCGAAGACGTGCTGGTGCTCGGTCACGTGTTGCTTGCCGCGCGGCACGTCGCGAATTCCCTCGGTCTGGGCAGCGGCTACCGGCTCGTCATCAATCAGGGGGCCGACGCTGGCCAAAGCGTCGCTCACCTGCACTGCCACGTGATCGGCGGACGGCCGATGGGCTGGCCGCCCGGCTGATGGAAGTCGCTCAGCGATTGCCGAGAGAGCGTGCGACGGCGTCGAGCAGGGCATGCTCGCCGTCGTTGGGCGCGGGTTCGCGCTCGTGGTCGAACGCTGCAGAGCTCGGACGACTGGCGCCACGACGATGCACCCGGAGCCACGCCCGGTCGATGCGTCCGAAGCGACCGCCCGCGCCGACGAAGAGCGTCGTCAGATCGGGACCGACCGAGCGGCGCGGCGCGGGCGGGACCGAGAGCTCTCGTCCGTCGGGGAGGGTTGCCTCGAAGCCAGCCACGAGTTGATCGACGGGGTCCCGCCAGCGATCGCGCGCTCCTGGCGCCCCAGCCGCAAGCCACTGCGCGACTTGGGGGGCCGGGCAGGGGACGAGCACGTCGAGCGTCAGGCCGGAATCGTTGAGGAGGCGCTCGGTCGCGGAAAGATCGAGCGTGCCCTCGACGCGAGCGAGCAGGCTTACATGGTCGATCTCGACGCCTGCGCTCCCTTCATTCGCACGCATCCATGGTGCCCGCGCGGGAGGGGCCGTGGCGACGAGCGTCGCGCTCGTGCTTTCCGGAACTAGGTTGCCCGGGTTGAGGATTCCGCCTGGATCGAACGCCCGCATCAGACCCCGCACGACAGCGACGCCCTCGCCTAGCTCGGCTGCCAGCCGGGGAGCCTTGGAGCGCCCCACGCCATGATGGTGCGCAAACGTGCCTCCCGCGGCGGACGCCGCATCGAGCGCCGCCTTCCATGCGCGATCGTAGGTGGCCGCGCACGCCGCGTCCCAGCCAATCGTCGACGCGAGCTTCGCGTCCGCCGAACCGGCGAACGAGAAATAGATGCAGCAACCGTCGGGATAAGCATGACTGAAGTGAGCCATGACGAAAACATGGCGCCCGAGCGCGCGGCGCACGCCATCGTAGAGGCGGCCGATGTCGGACCATCGCGCAGCGACCTCCATGGTGTCGACGAAGAGGCCCTTCGCGAAGAGCGGCGCCTGCCGGTAGCTGACGGCGTAGCGGTGGTCGAGCCAGCGCCTGGCGAGCGCTTCGCCCCTCCAGGTGCCGCGCATCGACTCGGCCATGCGGCGGGCAGCCCCGATGCCCTGCCGAGGAGCGTCGTCGGCTCCCTCGAAGATGACGATCAGCACCGCGCCTCCAAGCGCGCGCCCCGCCGTGTCCGACCCGAGCAGAGTGTTGAGCGCACCTGGGCGCTTGAGGACCGAGCGCAACGCCGCTCCTCCGAGCCCCGGAGCCATGCGCTCGCGGGCAGGCCCAGTCGAGACGCGGCCGCCGGCTGGATCGCGAGGGGCCGGCAAGCTTTCACCGGCGTGCCGGGCGAGCAGTGCGTCGAATGGGTCGTACAGGCGCGCGACGGCGGGGCGCAGGCCGGCCTGCATCATCTCGCGCAGCGCCTCCCATCCCCGTCGCATCGTCGGGAACGACCACGCGCCGAAGCCACGCGCAAGAGGAGACGGGTGCAGGCGAAGGGTCGCGCAGGTGATGATCGCGAGGGTCCCCTCGCTGCCGACGACCAAGGGGACGAGGTCCGGTCCGCGGGTGCGCCGCCGTAGCTCGACGACCTCGCCGTCACCGGTCACGCACTCGAGCGCGACGACCATGTCTTCGATTTTTCCGTAAGCGCTGGAGCATTGGCCTGCGCTTCGGGTTGCGAGCCGACCACCGACCGTGCTGCATAAAATCGACGACGGAAAATGCCCCAACGTGAGCCCAGCTCGTCCGAGCGCCCTCTCGAGCGGAACGCCCATGTGGCCGGCTTCGACCTCGACGATCGGGGCGCCCTCATCGAGGACGCGAATACGGCCCATCTTCTTCAAGTCCACGACGACGACTGTTTCGTTGGGCGAAATGCCCCCGCACACCCCGCTGCCCGCCCCGAAGGGCACCAGCGCGACCGCCTCGCGGCGTGCCCAGCGCACGAGACGGGCCACCTCGTCGGTCGACGCCGGCCATGCGATCGTCCCAGGGCGATGGGCAGGGGAGAGTCCCGCGCGGACCGCCATGTGGTGGCGAGGCCAGAGGTCGCGTGCGTACGCCAGGCGATCGGCCTCGTCGTCGCTCGTACGGAGGCCAGGCAACGCGAGCGAGAGAGCAGACACCAGGGAGGTCATCCGCGCGCTCTAGCCCCTTTCATTCGCCGTCGTAGTCGGCTGCTCCGGTTATCTCCAGCCGCTCGCCGCGCCAATCGAACCAGAAGTGCTGGGAGTCCGAGCCACCGGTCCATACGCAATAGGGGCGCGCCGGGCTGCATGCCAGCTCGGCACAGTGGGCACCGATGCCTCGCACGTCGTCGGGGCCTAGTCTCGCGAGCGGTACGAGCTTTGGCCGCCATGTCGGCATTCCGGGCTCGCTGAAATGCAGGACTCGGGCGTCCGGAGTGGCGGCACGGCGGAAGCCTATGGGCGTGCCGGCCGTCGCGAGCAGTCGACAGGCCTCGTCGCGCGGCACCCCTCGGTTTGCAAGGGAGCCAGCCGCGCGCGCGCCGGCGGCCGCCGTCGGCGCGTCGAGGACGACCAAGGCGCTCGCGAGGTCGGGTTCGATTGCCGCCGTTTGAACCGAAGCAGGTGGGGCGACGAAGGCTTGCGTCCAGGCAAGGGAGGCTCCGTCCGTGCCCCTCGCGCTCATACGCACCACGACGTCCGTGCGTCCGTCGCCATCGACGTCGGCGAACGCGGCCTCCCATCGGGCGTCGCCCGCCCCGGCGCGAACGACGCCCGTGTCGATTCCGAAGAGGCGCACAGCCAAACCCTCGCGCAGCACGATGACCGGCGCGTCTGGCGCAAGGTCGGTCAGTGCGATGCCGATCGCGCCCCCTGTGGACGAGAGGGTAGCCTCCCCGAGCACCCGCAGTACGTTCCGCGCGCGAGCGCGCAGCACCGGCTCCACCGCGCTGGAGGTCGGGTTGGTCTCGACCGGGCGGGAGGGCCACGTGCCCACCGAAGGCCGGACGGTGGGCGCGTCTTCGAAGACGGCGCGCACGACCCATCGCCCGGCCTCGGAGGCGAACCGCACGATGGCGCGGCCGCGGTCGCTCCACGCCTCGCACGTGTCCGCGCCGCACGCAGGGGCGGCAGCCGTGTCGCGCACGATTGCGAGCACGCGAGCGCCTAGCGGCGAAGAGGCCGCACCCTCCGCGTCGAGGTGCCCCACTCGACGGGAAAAAAGCGACTGCCAGACGTCGTGGACATCGACGCCCTCCGCGGCAAATGCTCGCGCGAGCGCCGTCGTCGACGCGCTTGCCGCCTGCAGCGTCGCCACGAGGGTCGCGGTGCGATCGGGCATTGCCACCGCGGCGGTCTTTCGGTGCGATGCGAGCTGCTCGAGATCGTGTACGTCGGCGAGGGCCATCGGCGACGCCTCGAACGGCGATGGCCGTCCCGTCCCGTCGATCCATATGGCGCGAAGCCCCGCGGGCTGATCGAGCACGCCGATGCTCTCGAGCAGGACATAGGCGATGCCATCGTTCACCACCGCGCCCAGGACACGTACGCCTACCGGCCAGTGCTCCGTCGGCTCGATTTCCGGTTCGCCCTTCCCGCCGCCGGTCACCCGCCACGCACCCCATGCGACGTCGTGCGTCCCGACGAAAGCAAGCCATCGCTCGCGTCCGTGGGGATCCAGCGGCAGCACGATCGGTTGGGCATGGGGCTCCCCGCGGCCCGCGAGCGCCGTCGCGAGGGGCTCCGGCCAGGCCGGTGCAGCGTCCGTGTCGTGCGGGACGTTCGCCGGTTGCGGGAGCTCCTTCGCAGGCGGTGGCGAGGGGGGCGGTGGGACCGTCGGATGCCCGCATCCCGCAGAGACGGTCGCCGCAACACAAAGGGCGTGCTCTAGCCGTGTGCTCGCGCAGGCGAGCGTCCGCCGCATGCGGCATCGTGTACCAGTCGTGGCATGGGCGGTCGAGCGCCGCGGCGAAGCTCGCGGTCGTGCCGGGCCCTCGCGCCGCCGACTCGAGCTTGCGCTTCGCAGGCCGAGGTCGTAGGTGACTTGCCGCAGCCGACGCTCGCCCGACCGCTCGGGGAGCGCAGCGACCCGCCATGGCTTCCAGCACATCAAGAACCGAGCGACCGTTGCTCGAGGCCGTGCGCGCGGGTGTGCTCGTCGTCGATGGGGCCATGGGGACGCAGCTCTACGAGCGCGGGGTCCTTTACAGCGCCTGCTTCGAGGAGCTGAACTCCTCGCGGCCGGAGCTCGTTTCGAAGGTGCACGACGATTACCTGCGTGCGGGCGCCCAAGTGCTCGAGACGAACACGTTCGGCGCCAATGCCCTCCGGCTCGAAAAGTATGGATTGCAGGCGCGGGTCGAAGAGCTCAACGTCGCGGGGGTACGCGTCGCCCGCGCGGTGGCCGGCGGCAAGGCCTATGTGGCCGGCGCCTTGGGGCCGAGCGGTTATTTCCTCGGTGAGGCCGGAATGGCCGGCGCCGAAGACCTGGCAAAGGTCAAGGCCGCGCTCTTCGAGCAGGCGAGCGCGCTGATGCTGGCCGGTGTGGACGCGCTGCTCGTCGAGACGTTCCGGCAAACGCCGGAGCTTCGTGTTGCCGTCGAGGCGGCCGTCCAGGCGTCGGAGGGGCGCGTACCGGTCATCGCCAGCGTGTCACTGGACGAAACCGGACGAATGGCCGAAGGCACGGACGCGGCCGAGGTCGCGCGCCTCGCACGGGAATGGGGCGCCGGCATCGTCGGTGTGAACTGCTCCGACGGTCCGATGGCTGTCCTCGCCGCTGCGGAAAAGATGGTCCCGGTCGGCCTCCCAGTCCTCGCTGCGCCCAACGCTGGCCTCCCGCGGCGGGTCGACGAGCGAATGGTCTACGTATCGACCCCCGAGTACTTCGGGATCTATGCGCGACGGATGATTCGTGTCGGGGTACGCCTCGTGGGTGGCTGCTGCGGCACGACGCCCGAGCACCTGAGGAGAATCGCCGCCGCCGCGCGAATGGCCACCGCTGGGGGTGACGCGGTCACGCCCACGACCGAGGACGAGGCGCTTCGCGCGCGGGACCTGTCGAGCTTCCCTGGTCCGGGTGGCGGCGTCTCTAGCGGGCTTCATCCCCTCCCCCTCGAAGAGCGGAGCGACCTTGGAGCGAAGCTCGCGCGCAAGCGCTTCGTGGTGTCGGTCGAGGTCAACCCGCCCGTCGGCCTCGATCCGTCCCGCTCGATCGCTGCCGCCAAGGCCCTCAAGGCCGGCGGCGTGGACGTCGTGAACATCGCGGACGGCGCTCGCGCGCAAGCGCGCATGGGTAACCTCGCTCTGGCCGTGCGTGTGAAACGCGAGGCCGGCATCGACGTGATTCTGCACGTCTGCGGGCGCGATCGGAATTTGCTCGCGACCCTCGCGCACTTGCTCGGCGCGCACGATCTAGGCGTCCGGAACCTGGTGGTCATCACGGGTGATCCACCGAAAATGGGCGATTTTCCGGACGCGACGGCAGTCTACGACCTCGACTCGATCGGCATTTTGAAGCTCGCGGCGCGCCTGAACCACGGCGTCGATCCCGGGGGCAAATCCCTGGGCGCCACGACCCAATTCGTCCTGGCGACGGGCGCCGAGCCGGCCGCCCTCAACTACCCCCGGGAGATCGCCCGTCTTCGCGAAAAGAAGGCAGCAGGAGCGGAGCTCGTCATGACGCAGCCTGTCTATGACCCCACCGTGCTCGAGCGCTTTCTCGACGACTGCCTACCCCTCGATATCCCCGTCCTCGTCGGCCTGCTGCCGCTCGCGAGCTATCGCAACGCCGAGTTCCTCCACAACGAAGTTCCGGGAATGCAGGTTCCCGAGACGGTGCGCGAGCGGATGCGCAAGGCGGGCAGCGGTCCCGCGGCGCGAAAAGAAGGTGTCGCGATCGCGCGGGAGATGCTCGCCACTGTGCGCCACAGGGTCGCGGGCGCTTATGTCATGCCACCCCTCGAGCGCTATGAGCTCGCGCTCGAGGTAGTGGACGGCTTTCTCGACCCTCGATGAGCTCGGCCATCCGCGCGCGAAGAAAGTCCGCGCCGCCCGGGCCAAGCACTGGCCGGAGCGTACGGCGCCTTGCGCTCATCACGGTCCTCGTCGGCTGCCGCCGAGTCGATGGTCAAGTGGGGGATGCAATGGCGGGCCCCGTGTCCCAAGAAGCGCCCGTCTCGTTCTCCTCCTCGTCGACTGCCCCCTTGCTCCCGCCGCGTTGTCGCGCGACGGCGGTCGCCTTCTCCCTCGACCCCAACGGCGCCGCACCCCACGAGGTGGAGATTGGCGATGCGCTGGCTCACCCGCAGGGTTACGCGGTCGGCTTCATTCACCGCGCTGCGGTGGGATGGGTGGGCGCCGTCGCGGTCCTCCACCTCGACGCGGCCGCGCCGCGCGTCTTCGACCTCGCGCCCACGCTGGGCGACGCTCCTCCCCCGCGGCTCGCGTGGCGATCGAACGAGCTCGTCGCCGCTCAGTTCGCGCTACCCGGCGCGGGGCAACACCTGCCGGATACCGCGCGTGAGCTGGTGTTGTTTTTGGTCGAGCCGGCACTGGACCGCAAGCCCTACCTGTCGATCGCGCAAGAGCGGGACGATTCGCTCGCGTTCGATCTCGCCTTTTCGGGCGGACTGGGGCTCGTCGTGTGGGACGAAGTGACCGCGGGCGGCGCTCGCAGCACGGGACGAGGCGTCATTCGTGCCGTTTCGGTTCAGGCTGATCAGCGCGGACCCGTTCGAGACATCTCGCCGCCGGAGTCGGACGCCGAGGCGCCGCGGGTGCTCTCGGACGGTGCGGGTTTCATCGTCACGTGGCTGGCGAGGAGGCCCGAGCCGATCGGCTTTTCGGAGAGCTCCGCCGACCCGGAGGCCACCGGCGAAGCCCGCGCGTACGGCTGGCTCGAGATGGCGGTGCTCGACGCGCACGGGAACGCGACGGGGCCCGTGCGGCGCCTCACTTCCGTTACGGGGCACGTGTCTGCATACGACGTGCAGGTCCTTCCGCCGTCGCCCAAGCTCACGATGCTGGTCGTCGCCAGGGACGACGGGGAGGCCGTGGACGGCTCTGGCGGCGCACTCCTTCGGGTCCGTGCGCGCGAGGACGGTGCCGAGCCCGCCGTCGCCTTTCCGTCCGATGATCTGGGACGCGGCGCACCGGCCTTCGTGGACGGCCCAGCCCCATGGCTCGGCTGGGTCGGTCCCCGCGAACAGCTCCGGCTCCTTCCGCTCGACTATGCGGGTATTCCCACGGCGCCACCTAGCGCCGAAGACGCGTTCGACGAGGCCAGGCCCCTTGCGCTTTTCTCCGCGGACGCCGCGAAAGCATTCGGAGGGGGGGGTGCGGAGGCGGGAGGCGGCGGCGCAGAGGCAAAGATGCTCGTGGCGACCCCCAACGACCCGGCGGCGGCGCTGCGGGTGTTTGCGTGCCGCCGCTGAACCCGTCCAAAGCGCCAGGGCAGAGCTTCCGTCCAGGGCGCCTTTGGTCTACGTTCCCGCCCGTGGCATCGGCTGCCGCGACACGGGCCCATAGCTCAATCGGTCAGAGCCCCCGGCTCATAACCGGGCTGTTCCTGGTTCGAACCCAGGTGGGCCCACGGGACCACCAACCAACCTGGCCAGCGGGCGCCCGCCGTCGCCTCCTGGTCGCGCCTGCGCTATGTACCCCAACATCCCTTCCTCCTCCTTCCGGAGTCACGCATTGAGCATCCCCGACCAGATTCGCGCCCTAGAGAGACTCGCGCAAATCGACGCAGAACTAAGAGAGCTCCAGGAGCAGCTCGCGCAAGAGCGCTCCACCCTCGACGGCCTCAAGTCGGGCATCGCGAGGTTCGACGACAAGCTTACGACGGACCGTGGTGCCCTGGCGGTCATGGACAAGACGCGCGGCGAGCTGGTTCAAGACGTGCGAAACATGAACCAGCAGCTCGATCATTCACGCGAGAAGCTGTCGCGTTCACGAACGGAGCGCGAGTCGAACGCTGCGCAGCGCGAGCTCGAAGAGCTCAGAAAGCTCGTCCGAGACCGCGAGGAGGAAATCGGAAAGCTGAGCGGGACGGCCGAAGCAGCCCGACAGCAGATCGAAGCCACCGAGAACGAGCACAAGAAAATCGCCGACGAGCTGTCCTCCCGCGAGGGGGACATCAGCTCGAAGCTCGGCGAGGTCGGGGGAAAAGCCAAGAGCAAACAGACCGAGCGTGACGTCGCGGTCAAGGGGTTGCCACCGGCGCTCTACCGCCGCTACGAGATGATCCGCTCCAAGCGCGGGACAGCCATCGCGCAGACCACCGACGGGACTTGCAAGGCGTGCAACATGGCGCTGCCGCCGCAGCTTTTCCATCGGCTTCGGCGCGAGCCGATCATCGAGCAGTGTCCTTCTTGCAACCGCCTCATCTACTTCGCCCCCCCTCCGGCGGGCTTGGGAGCCGACGCGCCTAGCGGGCGGGGTTGACACCTCGTTCGCCGGAGTCGGTTTTTTTGGGGGCAGGCTTCCGCTGAGAGGCCATCCGGCGATACGCTTGGCGCGCTGCCGAGATGAAGACCTGCCCCATCTGCCAGCGCGTCTTTCCGAACGACGCAGGCTTTTGCCCAGCTGACGGCACGGCCCTCGCTGCGGCGAGCATGACGCCCGCTGCTCTCTCGGCCGAGGATCCTCGAATCGGCGTGCGCCTCTGCGGCCGCTACGAGATTCGCCGCGTCGTCGCCGACGGCGGGATGGGACGCGTCTACGAGGGAATCGACAAGCTTACCGACTCGCGCATCGCGGTGAAGGTCCTGCACGACGACGTCTCGAGGGACGAAGTGGCGCTCGAGCGCTTCAAGCGAGAATACGAGATTAGCAAGCTCCTCCCTCACGAGCACATCGTTCACGTGCTCGACTTCCAGCGCGACGACGTCTCCCAGACGTGGCTCCTCATCATGGAGTTCCTGGATGGCGAGGAGCTCCGCTACGTGCTGAAACGCGAGCGCGTGCTTCCCCCCGCGCGCCTCGTGCGCATGCTCTCGCAACTGGCCATCGGCTTGGACGAGGCGCACGCGAGAAGCTTTATCCATCGCGATCTCAAGCCGGACAACGTGTTTCTGCGCGGCACACGCGAGGGGGACGATGTAAAGCTGCTCGATTTCGGCTCGGTGAAAGACCAGAGCGGCAGCCGCAAGAAGCTGACGATGCTCGGCACGACCATCGGCAGCCCGTACTACATGTCGCCGGAGCAGGCTCAGGGGCTCGATTCGGTCGATGCGCGAGCGGACGTCTTCGCCCTCGGGGCCGTGACCTACGAGTGCATCACAGGCGGCGTGCCGTTCACGGGCAACAACGGCCCGTCCATCCTCCTCGCGATCATGTCGAAAGAGCCCGAGCCCGTCACGAGGAAGGCGCGCGGCTCGATACACCCTGTGCCGCCCGCTCTGGACGAGGTGCTCGACCGCGCGCTGGCCAAGAGCATGAACGCGAGGACACGCAGCGTCGGAGCGCTGGCCGACGCCGTGGGAAGTGCCTACGGTCTTTCGGGCACTCATCATCAATGGGCGGTGACTCCACAGCAGGATCTCGCGCGGGCGATCACTGACGCGCTGCCGCGGGTCATGGCCGCTCAGGTTACCCCGCTCGACGTCGCAGCAGACCCCTTCGGAGCGCCGGCGGCTCGGCTGGCGCCGACCCTGCCGGACGAGCTCGCGCCAGACCGAATCGATCAGGCGTTCTCTGCCGCGCGAGAGCAAGAAATGGATGCCGCATACGGCTTACCGGCGCCGAAGCCGGCATGGTTTCTTCCGGTCATCGTCGGACTGCTCGCGCTGGTGGTGGGGGGCGCGGTCACACTGGTCGTCATGATGGGCCGCTGACAAACCAACTTCGGGGGAAAAGCGCGCCGCTGCCCGCGCGCGAATCCGTTCGCCGCTCGCTTTGGCTGTAGAATGTCAGCGTTGAGCGACGACGCCGAAAGCCGAGCGCGCGGGCGCGTTGGATCCGTACTCAACGAGAAATGGTCGCTCGAACGACTCCTTGGCCTCGGGGGGATGGCGGCGGTTTACGCCGGGCGCCACCGCAACGGCGCGCGCGCAGCCGTCAAAGTCCTCCACATGGAGTTGTCGTCCGACCAGGGAGTTCGAGAGCGATTCCGGCGCGAGGGGTACGCAGCGAATCGCGTGGAGCATCCCGGAGCCGTCAAGGTGCTCGACGACGACGTCATCGCGAGCGGACCGGACGCCGGCATCGCCTACCTCGTGATGGAGCTCTTGGAGGGCGAGTCTCTGCACGATCGACTCGAGCGCGGTCCGCCGGTGAGCGAGCACGAGTTCCTTGCCATCGCCGAGCGAGTGCTGGAAGTGCTCGAGGCAGCGCATTCCCGCGGCGTAATCCACCGCGACCTCAAGCCCGAAAATCTCTTTTTGGTGGGTGTCTCCGCCTTGCCTGACGGGCGCGAGGATCGCCATTCGATTCGCGCGCCGGTCAAGGTGTTGGACTTCGGACTCGCGCGCTTGCTGGACGGTCAGGCGATCACGTCCCACGGTCTCGCCCTCGGGACGCCTTCCTTCATGTCGCCCGAACAGGCTGGGGGGCGCATCGATCAGATCGACGGTCGCACCGACTTATTTGCGCTGGCCGCGACCGGGTTTCGGGTGCGCGCCGGCAGACGCATCCACGACGGCGCGAACGCCGTGGAGCTCGTCACGAAGATGGCCACCCTCGCGGCGCCGCCCATCCGCGCTGTCGTTTCCGAGGTGAGCGAGCCTTTCGCCCGCATCATCGATCGCGGACTCGAATTCCGTCGAGAGGATCGGTACGAATCCGCGACGGCGATGCGCGAAGACGTGGTGCGGGCACTCGGCGAGCTGGAGGCCGCCGTCGCCATCACGTTGTTCGCCGGTGCCCCGCCGCCGGCGACGCCCGAGAACGAATCCACGATTGAGCTGAGCGCCGGCGACCTCGACCGGTCTGCAGGCCCGCGCGACGCGTCGAACCTGGCCCGCCACCGACGGTGGATCGCGTGGTCCGCCGCGTGCCTGTCGTTCGGCCTCCTCGCGACGGTATCGACCGAGCTCTGGCGAGACCGACGGCGCAGCCCCTCGGCGAACTTCGACGCAGGGGCCAGTCTGCCGAGCGCCGGCCATGACGACGCGCCATCCGCTCTGCAAAGCGCCGAGCCGGACGACGGGCGGCCACTGCCGAGCGCCAGCCGGGACATCGCTCCGGTCGAGGCGGACGATGAACCGGAGGTGCCCGGCGCGGACCTGTCCTCGGCCGCGTCCGATGCTTCTTCCAGGGGGACGCCGCGGCCCGCCATCGCGCCTCGCGTGCTGGCGCAACCGTCCGCGCCGCGGCCTGCCGCGACGCCGCGCCGTGAGGCTCCTCCGAACGGGGGTGCGGGGAAACTGCCGAGGCGCCGCCCGTCTCGGCCTCCGAGCCGTCTGCCGCACCCTCTCGCTCGCCCGCGGCGGTGAATCGAGCTCGCTCGACCCGCGCTAACGCAGCCGATCGAACGTGCCGTGGAGGTACGCGTAAGCTGCGACGCCGGCGATGGCGAGCACGAGCAGCGTGACCACCCAGCGGCCAGCCCCACGCCGTCGAGCCGCGTTGTCGGGCTCAGGCTCGGAGAGTGGCGCCTCCGCAACGTCGGACGGCGCGTCGACGACGCGCGCCTGCCACTTCGCTTCGCGAGTGACGAGATCGATCGTGAGGCTGGGCTCGGCCTCCACGGGCGCGCCGCCGACCGGAAGAGTCGCACGTTGAAGGACCGGGGATGGCGGCGCGTTTCCGAGCCCCGGCTCGGTCTGTTCGCCAGCACCCGCCGCGCGCTCCACCATGCGCTCGATGGCGTCGACCATGGCGTCGTCCGCGTCGATGAGCTTTACGCCCATCCCCTGGGGTCGGTCTGCGGACTCGTTGCGTTCCCTGACCCAGACCACCCGGCCGACCGCCGACCAGGGAGCCTGCTCTCGCCGGACCTGAAGATCGAGGGCAAGCCGCTTTCCTACGACGAGCGCCTTAGGGGTCTGTACGAAGAGGCCCCCCGGCGCCAAATCACGCATGTCCGCCTCCACCCGGTCGCCGGCGGCGTTCTCGTACGTGACGAGCGCTCCCGAAAGCAAGGCGCGAGGGGCGCTACGGCGTTCTTGGGCCATTTCGCGCGGAGCATAGACCAGGGCGCGGTTTTGTGGCGCGGTCGTTCATTTCGAAAGCGGGATCTTCTACCGGCGGACGTTGCCGGAAAGCTTGCCGATCTCTCTCGTACGCGCTCCTTACGGCGGATGCCCCGCAGGGCCCGCTTGCCGGCTTGCGACTCGGCGGCCAGTGCCCGAAGCTGGGCCATGACAAAACGGCGCACGGCCGTCGTGACAGGGGCCAACCGAGGCATTGGCAAAGAGATCGCGAGCCAGCTCGAAGGGCGCGGAATGCAGCTCATGCCGACCAGCCGCGAACCGCGCGAGGGCTACTCGACTCTCGACGTCACTCGTCCCGGCGACATCGAGGGGCTCGTGCGGCGCGTGACCGCCGAGGGGGGACTCGACGTCCTCGTGAATAACGCCGGCGTGTCCCTCGAAGGCTTCGACGCGGAGGTTGCGAGGCGCACCCTCGACGTGAACTTCTTTGGCGCGATGCGCGTGACCGATGCCCTGTTGCCCTTGATGCACGCCGGCGGACGCATCGTCATGGTGTCGAGTGGCATGGGAGCGCTCTCGGGATTGCGCGCCGACCTTCGGTCACGCATTGCGGCTCCCGAGCTCTCGCGCCCCGCCTTGGTTGCGCTGATGGAGTCGTTCGTCCGCGAGGTCGCGACGGGAACGCACGCGAGCAGCGGCTGGCCGTCGAGCGCATATCGGGTGTCGAAAATCGGGCTGAACGCGCTGGTGCGTGTGCTCGATTGGGAGTTGTCCGGAGATACTCGGCGCATCGGAGTCAACGCGGTGGATCCGGGCTGGGTCCGCACGCGAATGGGCGGGCGCTCGGCGCCGCGCACTCCCGAGGAGGGTGCGCGGACGGCGGTCTGGCTCGCCCTCTCGCCGGACCCCCGGCGTGGCGGGGGCATCTTTCGAGACGAGCAGCCGATCGATTGGTAGGTGGACCGGCGCGGCCGCGGTCACGGCGGGGTGCAGGCTGCGTGGGGGCTGGCGCCCATCGTCGTCGCCATTGCGCAAGCGCCCAGGCCGACCTGGCCGCAGTCGAGGGCAAAGGCGGCCCCCCGCGCGCAGCCCGTCAGCGCGTTTCCCCTGCACGAGTCTTCGGTGCACTGGGGAGCGGGCAAGGCGCAGGCGCTCGTCCAGTCGAACGGCGGGACGAGCGGGCCGGCCACGCACGCTGACGGCGAATCGAGGATCTTCGCGCAGTCGATCGTTTCCGGAACTCCGCTCGGACAAGACGTGGCCACCCCGGAGACGCAGGTGGCCGAAGCGGCTGCGACGCAGGGCGCGGCGTCGCTCTCGGCCCCGCACGCGACCCACTCCACGCCGGCATCGTCCGAATAAGCGCCGCATCGCTGCGCCCCGTTGCTGGCGCATGCGATGCCGATGTCGCGACCGTCGGCGTCGCACCAGTGAAGCTGGCTCGTCGAAGCGCCGTAGCACCCAGGCTGGGTGCAGGTCAGACCGGCCGTGCGGCTGCCGGCGCAGGCTGCGAGCCCCCCGCTGGAAGCGCAAGTCCGGCCCCATAGCGCGCAATTTTCACCGCGCGCATTCGGATAGGCTCCGCCGTCGTAGGTGCACTCCACTCGGACGTCCAAGTTGTTCACCGTCGCGTTCGCGGCCGTGCCGCACGCCATGTAGTCCCCGACGCTTCGGCAGGATTGAGGCCCCTTGGGGAAGATACACGCGTCCACTGCTGCGCAGCTATTTGCCCGCCACAAGCAATCCCAAAGCTCGTGCGATTTGGCTTTGGCGCGATGGTCGGGGTTCGCACCGCAGTCGTACGCAAGGAGCGCTTCGACCATGCACGGTCCGAACGCGTTACGGCCCATGGGGGTTTCGCACGCACCGAGCCAGGCGCAAGCGCGACGCGCGCGCGGTCGAACGACGCTCGGCGACCACGCGCAGAAGTCGCTCTCGCCGGCGTCGGCTGCGTTGGTCGCCGAGGCGTCCGTGACGCAGCCTTCTGTTCGGGCGTCGAGCTCGCAAGCGGAGCGAAAATCCTCAGTCGAATGAAACAGATCGAAACAGGCGACGAGCCCTGTCGTCAATGCCGCTGCGCCCGCGATCGCCAACCCCCAACCCGTGCGCATTTCAGAAATGCCCCTCCAGCTCGAGCGACCCGGGGCCAACCCCCAGTCGAGCTCCGACCCCAGATGTCGCGTCGCGCAACGGCTTGGTCCAGAGAAAGACGGCGACCGTGCCGGCTGCGACGGCGCTCGCCCAGGCCGATGCGGCGGCGAAGTCCCACCGGCGAACGCTGCTCTTCTCGTCGCCGCAGGCGTCGGGCGCCCGGCTCACGACCGCCGCGCACGCTGTGAGGCCTCGTTCGTGAGCGCTGCCCGCCAACAGAAACGCGGCGACCCCACCGGCCGCCAGCGCGACCGCCCCCGCCGTCAGCGCGATCGCTCCGCCATGATGATTTCGCCCCGTAGGAAACGGCAGCGTGGGAGGCGTCGAGGCGCGCGTGGATGCGGTCGGCGCGAGCAGCGCGGCTGGCGGCGCCTTCGCGTCGAGCCGAAGCTCGGCTACCGACCCTTCCCGCTCGCTCAGCGTGACGGTCAAGACGGCCGGCGCCGCGCCGGGGGCCGAGGCTTCGAGGTGGTGCGAGCCTGGATCCACGGGGACGCCTGCGGCCGCCTCGGCTGCCGTGAGCACTTTTCCGTCGAGGGTGAGGATCGCGTCCGCCCTCGGCGGAACCAGACGCACGGCGAGACGGGGCACGCGTGCCCCCAACTCCTCCAGGCGCTTGCCTACGAGCGGTAGGACGTCGCGCGCGTCTTCGGCGCGCGACTGGGTTTCGGCGAGGGTGTACTCTTGCAGCGCGTTCGCGAGCTGGCCGAGGTTCTGTTCGCAGAGCGCGATGTGATAGCGCACGCCGGCCGTCAGCTTCACGTGCGAGATGTCGCGGAGCTTGGCGAGCGCATCGGACCAGCGCCCTGCGTCCTCGTCCTGCTCGGCTCGCGCGAACGCCTTGCGGGCGGCCTTTAGCTCTGCGTCGCTCGGGTTGGCGCTCGCCACGGCCACGATCAGCGTCGTGCTCAGCACCGTGGCAGCAGCCGACGTTCGGCAGAGACGCGTCCAACCCATGTTTTTCCCCGAGGACCACTCGAAACTATCAACTCGCAGACGAATCGGCGATAGGTTTCGGCCCCCGGGATGACGACTCCGATCTCCGTTGCGGCGGCCGAAACGCGCGCCGCCTGCGATCGTGCTCGCGCGGGTGGAGGACGTGTCGGGTTCGTTCCGACGATGGGGGCCCTCCACGCGGGGCACCTCGCGCTCGTTCGAGAAGCAAAGCGGCGCGCCGAGTTCGTCGTCGTCTCGATCTTCGTGAACCCGACGCAGTTCGGACCGACCGAGGACTTCGCTCGCTACCCACGCGACCTCGAGGGTGACGCGCGAAAGCTTGACGAGGCGCGAGCGGATTTGATCTTCGCGCCGTCCGTGAGCGAGATTCTACGCGGCGGGTGACGACACTCGCGTCAGCGTGCTCGCCCTCGCAGAGCCGCTCGAGGGGATCCACCGTTCCGGCCATTTGGACGGGGTCGCGACTGTGGTCGCGAAGCTCTTCGGCGTGGTCGGCGCGTGCGTCGCCGTCTTCGGTCGCAAGGACTACCAGCAGCTCCTGGTCGTCCGTCGCATGGCAAAAGACCTCTTGCTTCCGGTCGAGGTCGTGGGGCACGCCATCGTGCGCGAGCCAGACGGGCTGGCCATGAGCTCACGAAACGCTTACCTGTCGCCCGCCGAGCGAGGACGCGCTCTTTCGATTGTACGAGGGCTCGACGCGGCGGCCCGCGCGTTCGCGCGAGGCGAACGGCGGGCGCGCGAGCTGGAACGCGCGGCGCGCGCGCCGATCGAGTCGGTCGCTTCTTCGATCGACTACGTGGAGGTGCGCGACGCCGACGCGCTCTCGCCTCTCGCCGAGGTCACGGAGCGCGCCGTCTTGGCGATCGCCTGTCGCATCGGGTCGACGCGCCTCGTCGACAACGTCGTGCTCGGTGAGGAAGCCCCCCCGTTGGCGCGCTGATCGCGATCGCGCGCAGCGCTCCGCTGTTTCCGCGGAGGCCCGTTTGGGCTATCGCGTCGGTTCATGGTTGACCACGTCGGCCGCTTCGTCGTGCTCGAAGGGATTGACGGCTGCGGGAGCACGACCCAAGTGGCCCGCTTGGCCGACCGTCTCCGCGCGCTACGCATCCCCGTGCGGGCCACGCGTGAGCCGAGCGAAGGGCCGCTCGGGACGCTTGCACGCCAGGTTCTCAGCGGACGGCTCGTCCTGCCCGGCGGCCGGGCACCGGGGTGGGCGACGATGGCGCTGCTCTTCGCCGCCGATCGAATGGATCACGTCGAGAGCGCCATCGAGCCCTTCGTCTCGCAAGGCGGTGTGGTGATCTCGGATCGGTACGACGCGTCGAGCCTGGCTTACCAGAGCGTTTCGAGCGGGGCCGCCGCCGAGGAAACACTCGAATGGATTCGCGCCATCAACCGCCACGCGCGCCGGCCCGACCTTACGCTCGTGCTCGACGTCGCGCCGGAGCTGGCGGCCGAGCGCCGCGCACGCCGCGGGGAAGCCGCCGAGCTCTACGAAAAGAGCGAGCTCCAGCGGGCGCTGGCTGCATTCTACGAGGATCTCGAAAGGCGCATGCCGTACGATCGAGTCCTTCACGTCGCCGGCGATGGGTCGGTCGACGAGGTTCATGCGCGCGTCTGGGAGGCGTATGAGGGAGCCGGGCGCGGGGCGGCCTGATCGAGGAGCGACCGAGCGTGGCCGAGAACTTGCGCACGGCGTGCTTCGCGAGGCAGCCTTTCGGCATGCGCGCACTCGTCGGCTTGGGATTCGCGGTCGCTTTGTGCGCCTGTGGCGGAGCCCGCGCAGCGCCGCGCGAATCGGGCGTCGCGCCGGTCGCACGTCCGTCCGTGCCCGCAAGCCCGCCTACCTTCGTTCCCCGTGCGGAGTCGACCTCGAAGCGGCCGCCGACGCTCCGGCGGGTGGCTGTACGCTCTGCCGTCGCACAAGGGCTTGGCATCCTCCTTCAGCGCGTCGAGCTCGACGACCGGCCGGTGCGCGTCGGAGGCAAATTCTACGGCTTCCGCATCGTGGCGCTTCGGGACAGCGCCTTCTGGAGCGGCGTCGATCTCAAGCCTGGCGACGTGGTGACCAGCGTGAACGGCTTCCCCATCGAGCGACCCGAGCAAGCTCAGACGGCGTTCGATTCGCTCGAGGTGGCGAGCGAGCTGCGCGTTGCCTACGATCGCGACGGCCAAACGCGCGAGTTGGTCTTCGCCATCACCGAAGAACACTGATGTCGTTGCCGGCGGCGATCGACGAACGAGCCGCCACGTCCGGGCCGCACGGTCCGCATGCGGCACCGGTCCAGGCGGCGCGCGTCTCGGTGGCTTGGCTCGCAGTTTGTCTGCTGTGGGGGTCGACGTTCTTCGGCATCCGCGTGGCGCTGGAGTGCTTTCCTCCTTTCCTCATCGGCGCGCTGCGCTTCTTCTTCGCGGGGCTCATCTTGTTCGTCGTCGGCTGCGCTCGAAAGGAGCGGCTCCCGAGGCCCCGAGAGTGGGCGGGGGCAACGCTGACCGGCAGTCTCTATTTCGCCGTAGGCAATTGCCTCGTCAATTTCGCGGAGCAATCGATCTCTACTGGGCTGGCGTCGATCCTGGTCGCAACGATGCCATTGTGGGCGTCCCTTTTTGCGCGGCTGCTCGGTGAGCGGCTTTCGCGCCAGGAAGTGGCGGGCGTCCTCATCGGCCTCGTCGGAGTGACCGTCCTCAACGCAGGCGGCGAGCTGCGCGCGAGCTCGACGGGCGCGGCCTGCGGTCTTCTTGCGCCGATGGGCTGGGCGCTCGGTTTCGTCGTCGATCGGCGAGTGCCCGCTCCGGCCGGGATGATGCGCACCGCGGCGCAGATGCTTTGCGGCGGAGGCGTGGCGTTTGCGCTGAGTCTGGCGACGCGCGAGCACGTCACCGCGCCGTCGGCGCTGGCCTTCTGGGCGCTGGCTTACCTCTGTGTGTTCGGCTCGATCGCGGGATTTTCGGCGTATTCGTACCTGATGCGGCACGCACGGCTGGCGGTCGCGACGAGCTACGCGTACGTGAATCCAGTCATCGCCATCGCGCTGGGCGTTGCGTTCGCCGGCGAGCGGCTGGGAACGGCCAGCCTGGCGGGTGCGATCATCGTCCTCGCGGCAGTGGCGCTCGTTCTGCGCGGCAGGTCGCGGGTCGCCGTGCCGGGTACATCGTCGGCGGGCGAGGCGAAGAGCGGCTGAGCTCCGTTCGAGGGGGCCCGCGAGCATCGACCCGTCGGTCGTAGAGTCGTCAAAGCCCAGCCAGCGCGAGCCGGTCGCGATCAACCGAGGCCGTCGGCGCTTGATCCGCAACGAATCGCAAGACGGGCCGCTCATCGCACAAGACCACGTGGGCGCGATCGACGTGGCCATGGATGGCGCCGGCCGCATGCAGCGCATCGAGCGAACGTCGCAGGCTCGCGCGCTCGGCGGTCGACAGCGCGCGGTCGAGCGGGGCCCCGGCGAGCGACTCGAGCCAGATGGCCTCCCCCTCGCGGTCTACGCGGAGAACACACTGCAGGCCTGCGTCGTCGGCGGCGGCGAAGGCGCGAGCCATGGCCAGCGACCCGTCGCTCAATGCGGTGCGCTCGAGCGCCCGTCCTGTCCAGGTGTCGACCAGGCTGCCATTGGCCCGCGGCAGGACGCGCTCTTCTGGCGCCGGCGCGGCGGGCAGCCGAGGGCGGTTGGTACGCGGTGTGGCGCGCTCCCCTGCGGCGAGCCAGTCGAGCGGGCGCCCCTCCCACCGGAGGAGCAGCGCGCGCGCTTCGCCTGCGTCGGCGGGCCGGAGGGCCTGCTCTATCGCCGTCATCCGGTCGACCACGGCGTCGTGGCGCGCATCCAGGCCGCCATGCACCTCGCTGGGTAGAGCGGAGGGTGCCCCGCCATCGAGAGGTCGCTCGCCCGTCAGCATCTCTCGGAGCACCACGCCCACGCTGAAGAGATCACTGCGCGCGGTAGCGGGTCCGCCTGCGCGTTGCTCTGGACTCATGTACGCGAGCGTTCCGAACAGTCCGGCGGTCGCCGTGACGGAGATGTCACCGAGGTGCGCGACGCCGAAATCACCGAGGCGCGCCGCGCCTGCGTCGTCGAAGAGCACATTGGCCGGTTTGACGTCGCGGTGAAGGATGCCGAAGCGATGCGCAGCGCCAAGCGCGGACAACACCGCGTCGGCAATTTCGACCGCACGAGCCGGCGCGATCGCGTTGCCCGAGGCGAGCATTTGTTCCAGCGTGCCGCCGGCCATCCAGCCCAGGACTAGGGCCGGAGGTTGGGCGGAGAAGTCGCGAAGCGGCACCACGTTGGGGTGTTCGAGCGCGCGCATCACCCGCGCCTCCCGCTCGAAGCGTGCCAGCGCGTCGCGCCCGGTGCCCCATTCGTCCCACGGCGCGAAGAGCTTGACGGCCACGCGCTCGCCTCGAACGACGTCGAAACATTCGAGAACGTGTGCACTCGGTGACGAAGCCACCTCACGAATGACGTCGTATCGTCCCAAGAGCCGCGGAGGCGCCGGGTCGATCGGCAAACTCTCGTTGCCCTTCGGCTCCGGCAGCGGCGCTCCGCCTAGGGACGCGAGCTCTGCCGCCGCCTCTCTTGCGGCGTGCCAAAGGGAGAGCTTCCCGAGCGCCGCCACGAGGTGAGCCAGCGCCTCCTTGCGGTGCAGAGAGCCCAACGGGACGCGCTGGAGCGCGCGCACCGCAGCGTCCCACTTTCCGAAGCGCGCCAGAAGGGCTCCCAGCATGACGGCCGCGTCCGACAGACCAGGGTCCCGCCGCAGCGCGGCCTCGAGGACGCGCGCGGCCTGCGCGGGCTCACCGCGCTGCGCGAGCAACGCCGCCGCGCGCGTCGCCTCTCCTGCGCGCTCCCAGGCCCGCGCGGCCTCGGCCGTGCGACCAGATCCCTCGAGAACACGCGCTGCCCACGCCTCGTGTCCACGCAGGCGGAGCCGAGCCGCTGCGTCTGCCGCCGCAAGCGTGTCGGCGACTACGAGCTTCACCGCGCGTTCTGCAAGTGCCTGGTCGCCCGCCGTGATGGCGAGGTCGAGAGCACGCGCGACTTCGCCCGCGCGCATCGCCTCGCCAGCGGCCCGCGACCAGTCACACGCCTGTTCGAAGAGCACGCTCGCGACGTGTGCGGCACCGTTCGCGCTCGCAAGCTCCGCCGCCTCCGTCAGGCGCTCCTCGCCCACGAGCCGCGCAATGTCTGCATCCGATGGTGACATGCTCGAGGTGCATTGTGACGTGAGACTGCCGGGGGCGACATCCCAGCACGCTTCGGCCTGGCCCCCGAGGGTCAGCCATTTTCACTGGCTCGCCCGAGGCCCGGGTGATACTGCGCCCCTCTCGCCATGTCGCCCTTCGCTCGCCGGGCCACCGAAGTCGCCGTCATGCTGGCGGCGGCCGTCTTCGAAGTCGGCGGCGACGCGTTGATCCGTGCTGGGCTCCGCGGCGGGGGGTGGGCTCTCTGCGCGGTGGGCGCCGCGACGCTCGCGGCGTACGGCATCGTCGTCAACTTGTTGCCAATGGACTTTTCGAAGCTCCTCGCCAGCTACGTCGCACTCTTCGCGATCGTGAGCGTGCTTTTCGGCAGGTTTCTCTTTCGCGAGCAAGTCGCCAGCTCGACGTGGATCGGCTTGGCCGTCATCCTCGCTGGCAGCGCGATCGTCCAGCTGGGAGCCGCTGCACGCTGAGGGCCGCGACCGCGGGAACGGTCCTCCCTCTTATGCATTCTTGATGAAGGGCGGCCCACTCCTAACGCGGCCTTAACGAGGGGAGCCGTAAGGTGACGGCATGGCTCGCTGCAGCCCGGCGCGCCAGGAGGCCCCTCGCAAGATGGACATCGCCTACGCCGTACTCACCGTGGCTCTGTTTGCGCTGACGTGGGGCCTTCTACGGCTCTGCGAGCGCGTTTGAGGTCACCATGCCGGTTCTCTATCTCGTCGGCGGACTCGTCTCTGCCGCGCTCCTCATTTACCTGTTCGTCGCGTTGCTCAAGCCGGAGGCTTTTTCGTGACCTGGCAAGGTTACGCCCAGCTCGGGCTCTACTTCGTTGTCCTCCTGGCTCTCGTCAAGCCGCTAGGCGGTTATATGGCGCGCGTCTACGGCGGGGAGCGCCTCCTGCTCGAGAGGGTGCTCGGCCCCGTAGAGCGGTTGATGTACCGCGCCGCCGGCGTCCCCGCCGACGACGAAGCGCGTGAGATGTCGTGGACGGCCTACGCGGGGGCGATGCTGCTCTTCCACGTCGTGGGTGTCTTTGCCGTTTACCTGATTCAACGGGTGCAGGGGCTGGCGCCGCTCAACCCGCAGGGCCTGCCCGCGCCCTCTCCGGACCTGTCATGGAACACGGCGGTCAGCTTCGCGACGAACACCAATTGGCAGAGCTACGGCGGGGAAACGACGCTGAGCTACCTCACGCAAATGCTTGGCCTCACGGTCCAGAACTTCGTCTCGGCAGCCGCCGGTATCGCCATCCTGATCGCGCTCGTTCGCGGCATCGTCCGCAAGACAGGCGACCGGAATCGGAAACTTCTGGGTCGATTTCGTCCGGACGACGCTCTACGTGCTTCTGCCGCTCTCGCTCGCCTTTCGCGGTGTTTCTGGTCTCGCAGGGTGTCGTCCAGACGTTCGGCGCGTACCGCTCCGTCTCGCTCCTTCAGTCGCTGAAAGATGCCGACGGAAAGGCGGTCGTCGAGCAAATCCTCGCGGTCGGCCCCGCCGCGTCGCAAATCGCGATCAAGAACCTCGGCACCAACGGAGGCGGTTTCTTCAATGCCAACTCGGCGCACCCTTTCGAGAACCCGACTCCGCTGTCGAACTTCGTCATTCTGGTATCCATTCTCGCGATCCCTGCGGCGCTCACCTACACGTTCGGCAAGATGGTGAAGGACACGCGCCAAGGCTGGGCGCTGCTCGCGGCGATGCTCGTCGTCTTCGTCCCGCTGCTCTGCGTCTGCGTGTCGCAGGAGCAGGCAGGCAGCCCGCGCTCTGGCCGCTTTGCACCTGGACCAGGTCGCCAGCGGCCTGCAGCCCGGCGGGAACATGGAGGGCAAAGAGCTTCGCTTCGGCGTCTCCTCTTCGGCCCTCTACGCGGCTGCGACCACCGCCGCTTCGAACGGCGGGGTCAACGCGATGCACGACTCGTTCACGCCGCTCGGTGGCCTCGTCCCGATGTGGCTCATCCAACTGGGCGAGGTCATCTTCGGCGGCGTCGGCTCGGGGATGTACGGCATGCTTGATGTTCGCCGTCGTGGCGGTCTTCGTCGCGGGGCTGATGGTGGGCCGCACCCCCGAGTACCTCGGCAAGAAGATCGAGGCCTACGAGATGAAGATGGCCTCGCTCGCCATTCTGTTTCCGTGCGCGACGGTGCTGCTCTTCACGGCGATCGCCGTCGTGGCCGAGGCGGGAAAGAAAGGTATCGCCAACCCGGGCCCCCACGGCTTCAGCGAGGTGCTCTACGCCTTCTCGTCGGCGGCGAACAACAACGGGAGCGCGTTCGGGGGCCTGTCCGCCAATACGCCTTTTTACAACGCGATGCTGGGCATCGCGATGTTCTTCGGGCGCTTCTGGGTGAAGATTCCGGTGCTCGCCCTGGCCGGCTCGCTCGTCAAAAAGAAGGTCGTCCCCACCGGCGCCGGCACGTTGCCGACGCACACGCCGCTCTTCGTGGCGATGCTCGTCGCCGTCATCGTCGTCGTAGGCGCGCTGACGTTCGTCCCGGCCCTCGCGCTCGGGCCGATCGTCGAACAGCTCGCTGCCAAATCCTGAGCTCCGGGAGAGATCATGAACGCCACCAATCTCGCAAGCAGTGAGAGTCCCTCGGGGACGCCGTCGCGGCCCCAAGCGCAGCCCGCTCGAAGCCCGGAGGGTGCCGTCATCCCGCCCGAGCGCGGCAGCAGGCGCGCGCGTGGTCAGGCCAGGCCGCTCTTCGATGGCCCCATCGTGCGCCGCGCCATGGTCGACTCCTTCCGAAAGCTCGATCCGCGGCACCAGGTGCGAAACCCGGTGATGTTCGTCGTCGAGGTCGGGAGCATCCTCACGACGGTCCTCTTCGTCCAGGCGCTCGTCGGCAAAGGGGAGGCGCCGG
Organism: uncultured delta proteobacterium; assembly: GCA_963787925.1. Taxonomy (GTDB): domain Bacteria; phylum Myxococcota_A; class Polyangia; order Polyangiales; family Polyangiaceae; genus Palsa-1150. The sequence continues at coordinate 3,392,867 of CAWBEN010000003.1, read as the reverse complement.
CGCGCTTCATCTTGGCGGTGTCCGCTCTGGCTCTGGTTCACCGTGCTCTTCGCGAACTTCGCCGAGGCGATGGCGGAGGGGCGCGGCAAGGCGCAGGCGGACTCGCTCCGGAACGCGCGCCGGGACATCCACGCCAAGACGCCTCGCCGAGCCGCGACGCGGCGCGCTGGCCACCGCCGCGTCTGGCCTCGGCGTTGCGCAAGGGCGACCTCGTTCTCGTCGAGGCCGGCGACGTCGATCCCCGTGCGACGGCGAGATCGTCGAGGGCGTCGCGTCGGTCGACGAGAGCGCCATCACCGGCGAGAGCGCGCCGGTCATCCGCGAGAGCGGCGGCGATCGCAGCGCCGTGACGGGAGGCACGCGCGTCCTCTCCGACTGGCTGATCGTTCGCATCACCGCCAACCCGGGCGAGACCTTCCTCGATCGCATGATCGCGATGGTCGAGGGGGCGAAGCGCCAGAAGACCCCGAACGAGATCGCGCTCGATATTTTGCTGGCGGCGCTGACCATCATCTTCCTCCTGGCAACGGTGACCCTCCTCCCGTTCTCGCTCTTCAGCGTGGAGGCCGCGAAGCAGGGGACGCCGATCACGATCACGGTGCTCGTCGCGCTGCTCGTCTGCCTCATTCCGACCACGATCGGCGGGCTGCTCTCGGCCATCGGAATCGCCGGCATGGACCGAATGATTCAAGCCAACGTCATCGCGACCAGCGGGCGCGCCGTCGAGGCGGCGGGCGACGTCGATGTCCTTTTGCTCGACAAGACGGGAACGATCACCCTCGGCAATCGCCAAGCCTCGGCGTTCTTGCCTGCCCAGGGCATCTCGAACGAGACACTGGCCGACGCCGCGCAGCTGTCGTCGCTCGCCGACGAGACGCCGGAGGGCAGGAGCATCGTCGTCCTCGCGAAGGAGCGGTACGGCATCCGAGAGCGCGACGTTCATGCATTGAGGGCCACGTTCGTCCCGTTCACGGCGCAGACGCGCATGAGCGGCGTGGACCTCACCGAGGGCTCCGCCGTCCGCGAAATAAGGAAGGGCGCGGCGGACGCGGTCGAGGCGTACGTGCGCGCGAAGGGAGGCTCGTTGGCCTGCCGAGGTGCGCGCCGTCGTGGACGAGGTGGCCAAGAAAGGCGGAACGCCGCTCGTCGTCGCCGAGGGTCCCAAGGTGCTCGGCGTCGTGCAGCTCAAGGACATCGTCAAGGGCGGGATCAAGGAGCGCTTCGCCGAGCTCCGTCGGATGGGGATCAAGACGATCATGATCACCGGCGACAACCCGATGACCGCGGCGGCCATCGCGGCGGAGGCCGGCGTCGACGATTACCTCGCCCAGGCCACGCCCGAGGCGAAGCTCAAGCTCATTCGCGAGCACCAGAGCGGCGGGCGCCTCGTCGCGATGACCGGCGACGGGACGAACGACGCCCCCGCGCTCGCGCAGGCCGACGTGGCGGTGGCCATGAACACGGGGACTCAGGCCGCGAAGGAGGCCGGCAACATGGTCGATCTCGACTCGAACCCGACCAAGTTGATCGAGGTCGTCGAGATCGGAAAGCAGCTCCTGATGACGCGCGGCGCGCTGACGACGTTCAGCATCGCGAACGACATCGCGAAGTACTTCGCCATCATCCCCGCCGCGTTCGCGACGACCTATCCGGCGCTCGGCGCGCTCAACGTGATGCACCTGGCGACCCCGCACAGCGCGCATCTTGAGCGCGGTCATCTTCAACGCGCTCATCATCATCTTTCTCATCCCGCTCGCGCTCCGCGGCATCAGGTACCGTGCCGTGGGCGCGTCGCGGCTCCTCCGCGACCACTTGATCGTGTACGGGCTCGGCGGAATCGTCGTCCCGTTCGCCGGAATCAAGGTCATCGACATGTTTCTGGTCGTCCTCCACCTGGCCTGAAAGGAGTCGCCCATGCTTGCCCAACTTCGAGCTGCCATCGTCGTATTCGTCGCGCTGACCGTTCTCACGGGGATCGGTTATCCGCTGGTCGTCACCGGGATCGCTCAGGCGGCCTTCCCCTACAAAGCCAACGGGAGCGTCATCGTCCAGAACGGCAACGCCGTCGGCTCGGCGCTCATTGGGCAGCCGTTCGACGACCCCAAGTACTTCTGGGGGCGCTTGTCGGCCACTCTCGATGCCAACGGAAAGCCGCTGCCCTACAACGCAAGCGCGTCGTCCGCTTCGAACCTCGGTCCGACGAACTCCGCTCTCGTAGACGAGGTCAAGGCGCGGGTCGATGCGCTGCATGCCGCGGATCCGGACAACCAGGCCGCCATTCCCGTGGACCTCGTGACCTCTTCGGCGAGCGGCCTCGACCCGGAAATCTCGCCCGCAGCCGCGGAATACCAGCTCGAACGGGTTGCCAGGGCACGCCACCTCGAAGCCGCCAGCGTCCGAGCGCTCCTAGCCGAGCATACGCTGCCGCGCGCGCTCGGAATCTTGGGTGAAGCGCGCGTCGACGTTCTCGAGCTCAATCTCGCGCTCGACGCTCTACGATAAGGGCATGGCGACAGCAGCGCCCGGATCCAGACGAGCTCCTGGCGCGGGTGCGCGAAGACGAGGAGCAGTCCCTCGCGCGGCAAGCTCACGATTTTCTTCGGTGCGGCTCCTGGCGTCGGCAAGACGTACACGATGCTCGAGGCGGCGCGCATCGAGAGAGGCGACCAGCTTCGCGAAGTCGTCGTCGGCATCGTCGAGACGCACGGGCGGTACGACACCGGGGCGCTGCTCATCGGGCTCGAGCTGCTTCCGCGAAGGTCGTCGAGCACCGCGGAATAAAGCTCGAGGAGTTCGATCTCGACGCCGCGCTCAAGAGGCACCCCGAGCTTCTCCTCGTCGACGAGCTGGCCCACACCAACGCCCCAGGCTCGCGCCATCCGAAGCGCTGGCAAGACGTGCGAAGAGCTCCTCGATTCGGGGATCGACGTCTTCACGACCCTCAACGTGCAGCATCTCGAGAGCCTGAACGACGTCGTCGCGCAAATCACCGGCGTCGTCGTGCGCGAGACGGTCCCCGATGCCGTGTTCGATCGCGCCTACGAGGTGCGCGTCGTCGATCTCCCCGTGCAGGAGCTGCTCGAGCGCCTTCACGAGGGGAAGGTCTACGTCCCCCATCAGGCCGCTCGCGCGGTGGAAAACTTCTTCAAGGAGGGCAACCTCATTGCCCTGCGCGAGCTCGCGCTGCGCCGGACCGCCGAGCGCGTCGAGGCGAAGATGCGCGGCTACAAGGCCGCGCACGGCATCGAGGAGTCGTGGCACACCGGCGAGCGGGTGCTCGTGTGCGTTTCGGCGAGCCCGCAGCTCGGCCCGCCTGGTGCGGGCCGCGCGGCGGATGGCGACTAGCCTTCACGCCGAGCTGGTCGCGCTTTACGTCGAGACGCCGGCGTCCATCCGGATGACGGCGGTGGCCCGCGAGCGACTGGCGGAGAACATGCGGCTGGTCGAGGCGCTCGGAGGGGAGCCGGTCACCTTGCGCGGCGAGGACGCCGCACGTGAGACGGTGCGCTACGCGCGGAAGCGCAATGTCACGAAGATCGTGGTCGGCAAGCCGACGCACCCTCGATGGCGCGATATCGTAAAGCCGCCGTTTCTCGAAGACCTCGTGCGCCAGAGCCGTGAAATCGACGTGTACGTGATCTCCGGCTTGAGCGGGCAGGGCGGGGACGCGCCGGTCTACGCGGACGAGAACACGGCGGAGCCGGGAGGGGCATCGGGCTATGCCGCTGGCGTCGCCGTCGTCGTCGCGTCGACCCTCATTGCCTGGTTCGCCTTCGGCCGCACGCAGCTGACCGACGTGGTCATGATCCTACTGCTCGGCGTCGTCGTGGTGTCGATGCGCTTCGGGTACGGGCCGTCGCTGCTCGCGGCGGTGTCGAGCGTCCTGGCCTTCGACTTCTTTTTCACGCCGCCGTTCTTCAGCTTCGCGGTCTCCGATCTGAGTCACGTCGTCACGTTCTCCGTGATGTTCATCGTGGCGTTCGTCATCAGCAACCTGACCAAACGGATTCGGCAGCAGGCGGACAGCGCGCGCGAGCGCGAGCGGCATACCGCGAGCTTGTACGCCGTCAGTCGGGAGCTGGCGACGGCGCAGTCGCAAGTGTCGCTGCTCGCCATGGCGACGCGGCACATCCGTGAAGCCTTCGACGCAAAGGTCGCCGTGCTGCTTCCGGGCCGCGAGGGCAGCCTCGAGCTCGCGCTCTCCGACGAGGGGACGCTGGTCGCCGGAGACAGCGACCTCGGTGTCGCCGATTGGGTGTGGCAGCACCAGCATCCGGCCGGCGCGGGGACGGACACGCTTCCATCCGCGCGCGCCCTCTTTTACCCGCTGAAAGGCTCGCGCGATCGCGTCGGTGTCCTCGCCTTGTTCGCCTCCGCCCCACGCCTTCGCAGCGCCGACGGACGCCAGCTGCTCGACACGATTGCCGGACTCACCGGTTCGGCTCTCGAGCGCATTCAGCTCGCAGAACAGGCTCGCCTGGCCGCGCTGCGAATCGAGACGGAGCAGCTCCGAAACGCGCTCCTCAGCTCCGTCTCGCACGATCTCCGGACGCCGCTGGCCGTGGTCACGGGTGCGACGAGCGCGTTGCTCGACGAGGCGGCTCCTCTCGACGAGGACACCCGCCGCGACCTCTTGAGGACTGCCCACCAAGAGGCGCTGCGCCTGAATCGCTTGGTAGGAAACGTGCTCGACATGACGCGGCTCGAGGCCGGTGCCCTCAAAGTACACAAGGACCTGCAGCCCGTCGAAGAGGTGATCGGCTCTGCGCTCAACCGCCTCGAGGACCGTCTGGCTGGTCGCCTGATCGAGACGTCGATCCCGGCGGATTTGCCGCTCGTGCCGCTAGACTCCGCGCTGATAGAGCAAGTTCTCATCAACCTGCTCGAGAACGCGACCAAGTACACCCCTCAAGGCACGCCGCTCGAGGTCGGGGCGTGCAGCCGTGCCGGCGAAGTCGAAATCCACGTGGCGGACAGAGGACCGGGCGTGGCCCGCGCGGATACGGAGCGCGTTTTCGACAAGTTCTATCGAGCGCGGGAGCGCGAGGGAGGGGGCGTTGGTCTGGGCCTCACCATTTGCCGCGGAATCGTGAGCGCACACGGCGGGCGCATTTGGGTCGACGATCGCAGCGGCGGCGGGGCCGTCTTCCGGTTCACGCTGCCCCTCGGGCTTGCCATCGCGCCGCCGCTGGAGCCGGAGCTCGGCGAGCGCGCACCGCGGTGAGCGCGGGAAGGCGCTTCAGTTCTCTTCCTCGTCGTCTTCCTCGACCGTTCCAGCGACCGGCGCGAGCCCGGTCGCATGCAGCGCGGCGTCGACGTCCGCCCCGCAGCGGAACGGCTCGATCGGAGCCCGTCCCCGGGCCACCGCCGCGGCGTCGCTCTGGGCGGCCAGGTCCCCTAGAATGCCCCGCTCGCGGTGATTGGCGTGCGGCCCGCTGAAGTCGATCCAGAAGTAGCTCTGCGGGCGGACATCGACGTGGACGAACTGGCTCGCGGGATAGACGCCGACGCCGACGAAGCCCAACTCCCGGGCGAAGCGCGCCACGTCCTCGTCGGGGACGCCCGGGACGATGAGATTCGACGGCGCGCCCCTTCCCATGGTTGGAGCGCGATCCGGGCCTGGGCGGGCGATAGCCGGACACGATCCGCACCTCCGGCACGTGGAAGTGAGTCTGGATTGAATAGACCATGTCGACCGTGCGCGGATTGATCGGGCTCTCGTCGCCGCTCATCGCGCGAAGCAGGTGGGCGACCCGGTCGAGATTGGCCGAGGCGAAGCCTCCCTCGTCGGTCACCGGCGGGATGACCAGCGATTCTCCTCGATTGAGGCTCGTGAGCGCGAGCATGGGTCGGCCATTCGGATCGTGAGGTAATGCGCGCGTCGATGGCGAATGCCAGCCAACGAGCGCTTGCTTGCCGGACATGTAGGCCAGCGCCCGAAGGCTCTCCTGCGGCAAGGCCCCGCGAGAGGTGAGCGTGCTCTTCGACGAAGCGCTCGCGCCCTCCCGCTTCGCGCGAGCACGGGGCTGCCCGAACGCCGCGGCGGCGCAGCCGAGCCCCGCGAGAAAAACCAGGCCGAGGGCCAGCCCAAACGTGCGCAAGCTCGTCGCCCTCGTCGCGCCCTAGCGCCGCAAGTACGCGACGGAGCGCGCGAAGTCGAACCGAATTTCGCCGGATGCCGACCCGCTGACGCGCAGCGGCTCGCGATGAAGGCGGTGGACCACGAGCGTGCCCGCGTCGTCGAAGAAGCTCGCCGGAACGGCAGCGCGACCCAGGTCACCGAAGGCGCACCGCACGCCGCTCGGATTTACGTCGACGTACACCACGTCATCCACCGCCGCGGTCGCGGTCCACGCAAGGTCCACGGCGGGGCCCGTGGGGACTAGGAGGCCCTGCGCATCTTCGCCGCCGATGCGGATCTCGCTCGGATTGCCTGGACCCGAGGCGGAGATGTCGGCTGGCGAAAACTCACGAACCCCAGCGACGTGGACGACGTACCGCGACCTGGCTGGCAGAAGCGCCGGGTCGAGCGCCCGCGCGTAAACGACGCCGCTTACCACGTCGGTCACGTCGGGAAGCTGTCGAGGAAGCAATCGCGTCGCCATGCCGTCGGTCTCGATTGAAACGGATCCGACGTCGACCAGCTCGACGATGGGCGAGGCCTCACGTGGCGCGGGTCCGCCTGCCAGTGAGGCCAGGGTCGCGCAGGCGCCGAGCGCCGGCAAATCGATAGCGGCGCCGATGGCTCGCAGCGCGTCGGCGGCGGAGGCGGGCGCGGTTACACGGACGAACCGTGCGCTCGCCTCGGCGCGCGACCCGCGGCTGGGGTCGACGGTTCGTTCGACGATGACGATGGCGCTGGTGGTTGCGCCGGCCGTAGGCACAGCGTTGGCGTCGCCCGTGTCCGAGGAGCTCGAGACCGTCCCCGCGCAGCCAGCGCCGACGAGAAGCAAGGCAAAAAGAGCTACGGAGCGAAGGCTCATGCGTGACCTGACAACGCTAGTCGGGCGGCCGGAGCGAGGCAAGGTGAGCCGCGGGCGCGGCCCTCACGGATGGCGGCCCAGCACCCATGCGCCTGCACCGGCGGCAGCAATCAGCAACGCTACGAACACTGCCATCATTGCCGCGAGGCTGACGGTCGACCGGCGCGGCCCAGTCGCCCCGTCGACGGGGGCTGCCGCGATTTCGCTCCCGACCACCGCGACCTCGAGGCGCATCATCGAAAATACCTGTTTAGCCAAGCTGAAAAAGTCGTCGTATTGAGCGCGGTCGAGCTGTAGAGCCTTTTTGAACCGCTTCCGATGGACCGCGTCCAGGTGGTCGTACGTTCGGAGCTCGGCCTTTCCCTCGGCATGGTTTGCGTGTCCTGCGACGAGCGTAGGGTGGCCTGGTAGTCGCGGAACGAGGCGCAGGTGCTGCATCGCCTGCACGCCGCCGGCGGTCGAAGGGCCGACGGGCGCCGTAAGCTCGACGGCATAGTCGCCCGGCGCGAGGCTGAGCTTCTTCAGGGCCTCGTTGAACGCCGCCGCCAGGTCGCACGCTTGGATGGCGTGTTGGGTTCGCAGCGATGCCCTGCCTTTATGCGTCGTCATTCGAACCGCCTCTGGCCCAGGGACTATACAGTGCCTGCCGCGACCGGGCTAAGAAGCGGATCGCCTACACCCGCGCAGAGTCTGGGCGAGCTAGACGATCCTCTCGTCGACATAGCACCACCGCCAGCTCTCCCCGGGCTCGAAGGAGCGGATGATGGGATGCTCCGTCGCCTCGAAGTGCTTGGTGGCGTGCTTGTGCTTCGACGAGTCGCAGCAGCCTACGTGGCCGCAAGCCAGGCACAAGCGCAGGTGCACCCAGAGCTCGCCCATCTTCAAACACTCCTCGCAGCCCTTGGTGCGTGGGGTGACCATGCCAATCTCCTTCTCGTGTCCGCAGCCCATCTCTTCACCTGTCGTCGTGGCTCACGGGCACTCAGCGGCCCCTCAAGTACCCGGCCATCGAGCCGGCGGCTTTCTCGCGCAGCGCAACGCACAGCGTGGCCGCCTCGAGCGCTTGGTCGAGCCGTCGCTTGACCCCTTCCATTCCCTCGGTGGCCTTCGTGAAGAAGGCCCGGGCCTCGTCGACCTCCGCCGCGGTGCAAGGCGCGCCAGCGATGTCGACGAGCAGTCCGCGCGCCATCCCGCCAGGAAAACGTGTCCGCAGCTTGGGCCAGTTGTCCCTCTCCCAGGAAAAGACGACCGGCCGGGAAGCGCGTTGCCGCGTGGCCGAGCCGAGGAGGTAGCGCACCTCGGAGAGCTTCAGCTCGTCGGTGAGGACGAGGTCGAGCGAGGACCGCAGGATGGCCGGATCGCGGAACATCCCCATGGAGCGTATGGCGAGCATGCGGTCCTCGATGGCCGTCGCGTTCTTGGCCGCAGCCCTGAGCTCGTAAAGCCGCGCGTAGCCCGCCTCGATTGACGCGAGCGGCACCGCGGCGGCCGCCACGTCCGATGGGACGCTCGCCGGGTCTTTCAGCCAGCTCACGGCGTATTGCTCGGCCTCGTCGAGCGTCGCCTGGTCCATGGCGAGCTCGCCCATCGCCGTCAGGACCGTTCGCCGTTCGAGGGCGCGGTCATCGTCTTCCTTGGCCGACGTGACGCTCGCGGGGGCCCAGCCGAGCGCAGCCTTGTGCCCGCCCATTCGGGCTACGACGTAGCGCTGGAATGCGGGCCGGTCGCCGTCGTCGATCAGCGCCGAGTCCATTCCATAAAGCGTGCTCGTGATTTGTTCGAGGACGAAGCGGTTGTTCTCCGGGTCGAGCGCGCGGAGGAGCTCCGAGAACGCGGACGGGGCTATGGCCCCTTGGCGGACCGCGGCCCACGCATTGGAGACGAGCCCGAGGCGCTCCATCGGGGAGAGTGTCCTATCGGTGCTCTGCAGCGGGCCCGGAAGGGCGCGAGCTAGCGCGCGCAGCTTCGCGGCGTCGACGAGGAAGCGATAGTATCCGGCCGCGTCCGCGTTCGGATAGACCCAGGTCGGGCACCTCGGGCCGAGGTCGCGCGTGATGGGCTCCGGGCCGAGGGTAAAGCAGGTCTTGTTCTTGTCCAGATCGGTCGCGAGGCAGACCGGTAGCGTCCAGGCGCGCGGCCGTTCGGGGCTGTTGGTCGGTGGGATCCCGCCCGGCCTCTCGGCCGGCCGCTCGCCGAGGGGGCGCCACTCCGACTCGCGAAGCTCGAGCTTGCTCCCGCCGGCGCCGCCGCACGTCCAGCCGACGAGGACATCTGGCACGCCGGGGTGATCGAGAAAGCCGCTCGCCAGCTGCCTCACTTTTTGCGTGGACACGTACTCGAGCGCTTCGAACAAGTCCTCGGCGCGGGCGTTCTTCCATGCGTGCTCGCGTACGTAGCGCTGGACGCCTCGGCGGAAGGTGTCCGGCCCGAGCCAGCTCTCGAGCATCCTCAAAACGGCAGCGCCCTTGTCGTAAGTGATGCCGTCGAAGGCCTCTTCCGCCTCGCTCGTCGAGCGAACCGGCCCACGCACCGCGCGCGCGCTCTGGAGTGCATCGATGTCCATCACCTGCTGCATGCCGGCGAGCTGGCCGAACGTCGCGCCGAAGCTCGGTCGCCAGGCATCGACGATCTTGCCTTCCGCCCAGGTGGCAAAGCCCTCGTTGAGCCATAGGTCGTCCCACCACTCGAGCGTGACGAGATTGCCGAACCACTGGTGGGCGAGCTCGTGCGCGATGACCTCGGCCTGCGCCCGCCGCGCCGACGTCGACGCGTGAGCGGCATCGAGAAGGAGTAGTCGATCCCGAAACGTGACCAGCCCCGGGTTCTCCATCGCGCCCGCAGCGAAGTCGGGGACAGCCACGAGGTCGAGCTTTTCGTACGGGTAGGGGACGCCGAAGTAGTCGGCTAGCTTCGCGACGAGCGCGCCCGCAGCCTCGAGTGCCAGGGCGGTCGAAGCAGCGCGTCCGCTGCCCTTCGTGGTGATTGCGCGAATCGGGAAGGGCTCCTTCTGGCCCTCGGCCACGTCGAACTCGCCGACCGCGAACGCCACGAGGTAGCTCGGCAGGGGCCGGGACGTGCGAAAGTGGTGCGTGACCAGGCCGGCGGGCCCCGCCTCGTGCGTGGCCTCGGGCGAGTTCGTGAGGACCATGTCGTCGGGCGGCGCCGCGATCGTCACGTCGTACTCGGTCTTGAACCCAGGTTCGTCAAAACAAGGAAACGCGCGCCGCGCGTCGGCGACCTCGAACTGGCTGTACGCGTACGAGCGCCCGTCCTGCTCGACGCGGTAGAGCCCGGCGAGGTCCGGCGCGAACGGCGCGTCGTACACGAGCGCGAGAACCGCCGGGCCAGCCGGCAGGGGCTCCGCGAACATCAGAACGAGCTCTTCGGGCACCACGCCGCCGTGAGCCAGCCGAGACGTCACGGTCGCTGCGACGTCTCCGGTCCCGACACGCGCGAGCGCCCGGGAAATCTGGACGTCGCGCCCGTGCAGGAGCACGTACCGGGTTGGCTGGGGGACGTCGACAGCGATCTCGACCGCGCCAGAAAAGCGGCTTTGGGTCGGATTGATCTGGAGCGACAAGGCGTAGTGGCGCGGCGTCGCGGTCAAGGGCAACCGTCCGTCGTCGCGCGGCGGAGGAGCCTCGAGTGACGCGGGGGCCGCGGGTCGACTGGAGGCGCCGGGAGGGACTCCCTGACGGATGGCTCGACCGCGCCTCGCCCACTCCCCCCCGCAGCCTGCGCCGATCGCCAGCGCGCAGAAAAGGGTGCACCCGACCGTCAGCGAGCGGCGCGAGCGGAAGGTCACGACGTTCGATCAGATGCTCTTCTTCGGGCCGCGGCCAAGCGCCATGACCTCGACATTGAGCTCGAGGACGAGACGCAGTAGCGCCGCACGTTGCTCCGGCGTAGGGGGCCGCAGCGTCCAGGCTTGCAAGGCGCGTTGGAATCCTTCCGACTTGGCCCGGAGCTCGCGGACCTTGGGCCCCATGGGGAGCTCTCGCAAGCGTTCCACGGTGTCTTCCAACGACTGCTCGACAATCGCCAGTCGTGTGGATCTCCCCTTCGGTCCGGCGGTAGACATGATCTTCCCATGGAGTATAGCGCGTGCCTCCCTTTTCCCCGCTTTCGATGAGCATGAGTCCGACACCGCGGTGCGCCCGCATTCAGATGCCCCGCGCCCTCGTGGCGTTCGCCGCCTTCACGGCCCTGAGCGCGGCGCGCGGCTTTTCGTTGCCAGCGCAAGCTGCCGAACCGGACGCCGCGAAAATTGTGTTGCCGACGCGGACCACGCGCCTCGGCAATGGGCTCGAGGTGGTCCTCCAGGAAGATCACCGTACGCCCCTCGTCGCCGTGAACCTCTGGTATCACGTGGGATCGAAAGATGAGGCGCAGGGGCTCTTTGGCTTCGCGCATCTCTTCGAGCACGTCATGTTCCAGGGAAGCAAGCACGTGCCGGAGGACAATTACTTTCGCTTCCTCGAGCGAGCTGGCGCGTCGAGCGTCAACGGGACGACCGACGCCGACCGGACGAACTACTTCGAGACGGTCCCGACGAACCGTCTCGAGCTGGCGCTCTGGCTAGAGAGTGACCGGATGGGGTTTTTGCTCGACCACGTCGACGAGCAGACGTTCTCGGGTCAGCGCAACGTCGTGAAGAACGAGCGCCGCCAGAACTACGAGAACGCGCCGTACGGCCTCGTCGGGCAATACATCGACGAAGCGGTCTTTCCGCCGCAACACCCCTACCACCACCTCACGATTGGCTCACCCCGAGGATCTCGACGCCGCCACGCTCGACGACACTCGAAGCTTTTTTCGCGCGTGGTACGTCCCGAACAATGCGACCCTCGTCATCGCCGGAGATATCGAGCCGGACGCGGCGCTCGCGCTCGTCGGTCAGTACTTCGGGCCCATTCCAGGCCATGCGATCCCTGCGCGTCCCGAGCCGCCGAAGGCCCTGTTGAACGGAGAGACGCGGCTCGAAATCGAGGCCGGCGTCGAGCTTGCGCAGGTGCACATCGCGTGGATCACTCCGGCGTACTTCGCGCCCGGCGACGGCGAGCTCGATCTGCTCGCGCGCGTGCTCGCCTCGACGAAGACGAGCCGTCTCCACAAGCGGCTCGTCTACGACGACCAGATCGCGCAGGACGTGACCGCTTTCCAAGAGTCGCGCCAGCTCGCCTCCGAGTTCGAGATCGTCGCGACGGCAAAGCCAGGTCACACGCCTGACCAGCTTCTGGCGGCCATCGATCAAGAGCTCGCGAAGGTCCAGGCCGAGGGCGTCGGCGATGCGGAGCTCGCGCGAGCGAGGACCGCCGTGCTCGCGACCGAGGCGTTCGGGCTGGAGACCGTCGGGTCACGGGCGAACAAGATCAACACCTACGTGCATTACAGCGGCGACGCCGGGTATCTGCCGAAAGACCTCGCGCGCTACTCGGACGTGACGTCCGCCAACATTGGCTACGCGGCCCGCACTTGGCTGCCGATGGGAAAGCGCGTGGTCGCCATCGTTCAACCGACCAAAGGGGCGCCCCTGTGTGGCCGCCTCGTCAAGAGGACGCCGTGACGTCCGCCAAGACCGCCCGCCCAGCTGCGCGACGTCGCGTGGCCCGCCGCGATTGGCGAAGCCGGTGCTGGGCGCTCCTTTCGGCATGCGTGCTCTCCTGCGCCTCTTCGCCGCCGCGCCCGTCGGAGCCGCCCCCGCGGTCTCAGGCGTCGGCGGCCGTCCCGTCGGAACCGCCTGCGTCGCCGCCCGCGCTGCTTGCGACGCCCGACGCGCCGTTCCGGACGGAAGCACCGCACGCTGGCCCCGCCATCGTGTGGACGCCTCCGCGCGTCGATTCGTGGTCTCTGCCCAACGGGCTCCGCGTTCTCTTCGTCGAGCGCCATGACCTCCCGATCGTCGCGGTTCGAGTGGTTTCGGCGGTCGGCGCGGGCGACATGACCGGTGCTCGGCCCGGGGCCATCGCGTTCATGGGGTCGATGCTCGAACAAGGCGCGGGCAGGAGAGACGCGCTGAAGCTCGCGGACGACTACGAGGCTCTCGGCGCGGAGCACGGGGCGTGGTGCGACTGGGATGCGTGCGTCGTCCGCGCAAAAGTGCTCGCCTCGAAGCTCGCTCCTGCGCTCGATCTGGTCGCCGACGTCGCCCTCCGGCCCACGTTCCCGATCGCCGAGATCGAGCGGGCGCGAACGCGCTGGATGGCGTCGCTCCAGCAGGAAAAGAGCAGCCCGCCGGCCATGGAGCAAAACGCGCTCGCCGCGGCGGTCTACGGCAAGGCCAACCCGTACGGGCACTCCCTTCGCGGGGGCCCGGCCGACGTGCGGGACCTACGGCGTGAAGAGATCGAGCGGGCATGGGGGCGGGTCTTCGAGCCCAAGTCGACGACCCTCGTCGTCGCGGGTGACGTCGCGCCCGCCGCCCTGCGGGGGCTTCTCATGGCGCGATTCGGCGCCTGGCAGGGGCGGTGGCCGTGGCAGGGAGGTGAGCCCGCGAGGGGCGCTCCGGCGCCGTCACCGCGAGGCTCGGCCTCCTGGGCCCGTGTCGTCCTGGTCGACGTGCCCGGGGCGGCGCAGTCGCAAGTCCTCGTGGCCGGAGAGGGCGCGCCTTTCCAGTCCCCCGATCGCATCCCGCTTGGCGTCATGAACTCAATCCTGGGGGGGATGTTCTCGAGCCGCATCAACCTCGATCTCCGCGAGGCGCACGGCTACACGTACGGCGCCCATTCGCGCTTCGCGCTTCGCCACCAGCCGGGGCCTTTCGCCGCAGGGGGCGCCATCTTCGCGGAGCACACCGGCGACGCGGTGCGCGTTCTGCTCGCGCAAATCGCCCGCATTCGCGACGAGCCCGTGTCGCCGGAAGAGCTGGCCGACGCGAAGGAGAACGCCATGCTCGCGTTGCCCGCGCGCTTCGAAGGCGTCGACGAGCTGGCGGGGGCGGTCCAAGACCTCGCCGTCTACCGCCTTCCTCTCGACGAATACGCTGTCCGCGCGGCGCTCATCGATCGCGTGACCGCGGCCGACGTGCAGCGCGTCGCCAGGCAATGGCTCCGCCTGGAGGCGATGCGCATCGTCGTCACCGGCGATCGCGCGAAGCTCGAGCAAGACCTCGCCCCCTTTGGCCAGGTCGAGTTGCGCGACGCGTACGGCGACCTCCTCCCGACCGGCCCGAAGCGCTGAACGCGCCGTGCACCGTGTCCGCAACCCGCGGATGCCACGCGCCGATAGGCTGGGCAAAGCGCGCGAGCGGGAGCTCATGACCGCTCGGTAGCAATGGGCGGCTCGAATGCTAGTTTGAACGCGGCCTCGGGAGGCACGGATGATACGAGTTGGCGGCTTCTGCACGACTGTGGTCGCGTGCTCGACGGTGGTCGTCCTCGCCTGCGGGACGGGCCCCGGCGGCGGCGCCGGCGGAGCCGCTGACTCGGGTTTCTCCCCTACCGTCGGCTCTGGCGCGAGCAACGGTGGAGGCGGCGGCAGCGTGGGCTTCGACGGCGGGGGTTCGGGCGTCGGGTCCTTCACGTCGGGCTCGAACGGCGGCGGCTCGCAGAACGACGCCGGCGAGACCGGCGGGGCCGATGCGTTCGTCGGCTGCGCGACGACGACCGAAAGGGCCACTCAGCTCCCGCTCGATCTCTATTTCATGCTCGACACGTCGGGCTCGATGAACGATCTCCATCGCGCAGGGGCAGTCCAAGTGGAACGCGGTCGTCAAGGCCATGACGGCGTTCGTCGCCGACCCGGCCTCGGCGGGAATCGGCGTCGGCCTGCAATATTTTCCGCTGACCTCCGCGGGTGTTCCCGGCACGTGCTCTGCGAGCCCGCAATGTGCCGCGGCGGGGCCGTGCCTGCTCAAGATTTGCGGCAATGCCGCGGCGGTGATTCCGTGCGACTTCGACGCCGACTGCGGGGGCGGCCCCTGCGTCGCGGTTGGCGAATGCGAGCTCGATCACAACGTTCTGTGCAACCCCGGAACGCCCTGCGGCATGGACCCGAACGGTTTTCCGCTGGGTGTCTGCCAGGCGCTCGCCGTCTCCTCGTGCGCATTCGGCGACAGCTGCGCCCCGGCCGACTACGCGAGCCCGGCTCAGCCCGTCGCGCAGCTTCCTTTCGCCTCGGCGGCGGTCACCGCCTCGCTTGCGATGCGCCAGCCCAACGGCAACACGCCGACGGCGGCCGCGTTGCAGGGGGCGATTACGGCGGCGAAGGTCCAGGCGCGCACGAATCCGGGACACACCGTGGTGGTCGTCCTCGCCACCGACGGCATCCCGGACGAGTGCGCGCCGAGTGACATTCCCGGCATCGCCGGAATCGCTTCCGCCGCCGCCGGCGGGGCGCCGGCCATCAGGACCTTCGCGATCGGGGTATTCACCCCCGATGCCATCGCGACCGGCACCGCCGATCTCGATCAACTCGCTGCAGCGGGCGGCACCACCAAGGCTTTCGTCATCAACACCAACCAGAACGTCGAGCTGCAGTTTGCCGCGGCTCTTGCCGCGATCCGCGGCGCCTCGCTTCCTTGCGAATATGCGTTGCCGAGCCCCGCGGGCGGCGTCCCCGACTACCGAAAGCTCAACGTGCAGCACACACTGGCGAACGGAACGTCGGCCACGCTTCCGTACGTCGAGGACGCGGCCGCTTGCAATCCCACCTCGGGGGGCTGGTACTACGATGCCGATCCGGCGGAAGGCGGCACACCAACGAAGATCCTCGTATGCCCGGCCTCGTGCGGCACTCTGAAGACCGACGTCACGGGCCGAGTCGATGTCGTCCTTGGGTGTGCCACCGTCTTGAGGTGAGGGACCGGCCGCGGCTTCCCTTCGTCGAGGTCGCTCCGCGCCGCGTGCGTGCGGGCGTGCGCCGAGGCGGGAGATTCGCTACGTTCCGCGCGGTGCCTCTCGCTCGCCTCGTGAGCTTGGTCGAGCGGACTGGCGCTCTCTCGGTCGCCCTAGCCTCCTGTCTCGCGGTCGGTTGCAGCGACGGGACACACGTTGCGGAGAGCGCCGAGGGGGGTCCCCCGTCGGCTGCCGCGCTCGGTCCGCTGGAGGCGCAGCCTCCCGCCGTGGTCCCGCCCGAGGCACGCCAGAACGCGTCTTCCTCGCCTGTCGTCTTCGACCGCGTGCGCGGCGGCGTTTGGACGGCCAATGGCGACGTCGGGACGCTCAGCTACGTGGACGTGGAGGCGCGGCGTGTCGTCCGCGAGATCGCAACGTCGCCCGCGGCCGATGTCCGCTCGGTCGCGCTTAGCCCCGACGGTCTCTGGGTCGCGGCGGTCGATCGCGCGGGCGCGGCGGTCGCCCTCGTGGATGCCGAGAGCGGCGAGCTCAGGCGAACGATCGCGCTCGGCGGCCACCCGCGCGCTGCCGTCTGGGACGCGGCCAATCCAAGGTGGCTCTACGTCGCCGTCGAGGACGACGGTCGGGTCGCGGTCGTGGACCGGACGCTCGGCGGTGTCGTCGCCGAAATCGACGTCGGGCGCTTGCCGTCGGGGCTCGCGGTCTCGGCGCGGACCCGGGAGCTCTACGTGACCCATCGGATCGACGGCCTGGTCACCGTGGTCAGCTTGCACGATCGGGCGATGGTCGCCGACGTGCAGCTCGCCGACGAGCCCTTCGTCGCGACCGGCACGCCCAATGGCGCGCCGCTCGGCTTCGAGTCGCTTGCCCTCACGCCGGACGGTATGCGGGCGTGGGTGCCGCACGAGCTCCTCGCGCCCCGGCATCCGTTCGCCTTTTCGCAGACTGTCTTTCCGGCCATAAGCGTCGTCGACCTCGTGGTGCGGGCCGAGACGCCGAGCGATCCGAACTCGGCGGTCATCGAGGGACGCAAGAACCTCTTCGCCGCCATCAACCTCTTGGGGCGCACGGGCCAGCCCGAAGTCGTGTCGCAGATCTGCGCCGTGGCCATTCACCCCGGCGCTCTCGTGGCCTGGGCGCTCGCATGCGGGAGCGAAGACCTTCTCAAGTTCGACGTGAACGCCGGCGTCGCTACGGACCTCTTGCGCAACCTGCCCGGCGACCATCCTGTCGGCCTGGCGCTCGACGATACCGGGCAGCGGCTCTTCGTCGTCAGCGATCAGTCTCACACCTTGCTGACGCTCGATACGGCCAACGGCAGCGTCGTCGGCCGAACGCGCGTGTACGGCGATCCCATTCTTCTTGCCGCCCACGATCCCGTCGACCCGGAGCTCCGCGCTGGGATGACGCTCTTCTTTCGCGCCAATTCGTCGAAGGGGACACTTGCGACCACCGGAAACAACTGGATGTCGTGCGCGGCTTGTCACCTCGACGGGTTCGGGTCATCCGGCGCCCGGTTGTTCGAAGCGCTGAAGCCGGCCGATCGACAGAGGGACGCTCAGCTCGGGCACACCGGCCTCGTCGACCATTTCTCGAGCGCTTCGCTCGCGGCCTCCGATCTCGACCCTCACGACGTGCTCGTCGCTCTGCTCGACCAAGGGGGCCTCGCCCCCGACCGCACGGGGGCCAAGCGGGACGGCGCCGTCGATCCCGCGCACCCGACGGCCGATGCGATACAGCTGGCGCAGCGGCTGGCGCGTGTCGTCGCCCGCGATTTGCCGGCGGGCCCCGCCTGGCTCTTCGCGCGCGGTACCCCGGATCCAATGCTGGATGCGAAGTTCTGCGGCAATTGCCATGCCGTCGAGTACGCGGCGTGGACGGAGAGCGTCCACGCCCACGCCGCCGAGGACCCGATGGTTCTCTACGGAATGCGTGTGGAACAAGCCACGCAGGGCCCGCAGTACGCCCGATTCTGCGCCGGCTGCCATGACCCCGTCAGCGCGCGCGCCGGCGACGTCTCGTTCCAGGCGCGGCGCGGCGTCACCTGCCTCGGCTGCCACGACGTCGATGGGCTCGTCCGGGCAGGCGGCAACGGGGACCTGCGCGCGACGACGTACGACTGGGCCGTCGACCACAAGGCGCGCGCGCTCGCGTCGCTCGACCTGCTTCGCGAGCCCGAGCTGTGCGGCGGCTGCCATCAACAGTTCGTGCCGGGGAGCGGCCTCGTATCCATCGGGACGCTCGCCGAGTACCACGCAAGCTCGTACGTCGGGCAAAGGGGCTGCATCGATTGCCACATGGCGAAGGACGCGACCGGCGCTGCCGATCATCGTTTTCCTGGCGGAAATGTCTATCTGGGGACCCTGTTCGGCGACGCGCTTCTCCAGCAAGAGCAGAAGAGCAACCTCGCGTCGACGTTGTCCGTCGCCGCGCAGCGGGTGGCGGGTGGCGTGCTCGTGACCCTCACGAACCGCGGCGCGGGTCACGACTTTCCAACCGGCGTGACCGACATCCGGGAGCCGTGGGTGGAGCTGCAAGCGCTCGACGCCGGCGGGAATGTCTTGGCGCGCCTCGGTGGACCCCAGGCGGACGGCGGGCCGTTGCCGCCAGGCGCGGCGCGCCTGGGGACGGACATCGCCAGGTCAGACGGAACGCTCCTTTTGGCGCACGAGCTGACGGAGGCGTCGACCATTCCGTTCGACCTGCGAATACCCGCGCACGGAGCGCAGGCGCTCTTCATCCCGGTCCCTTCGGCTCTCCCGCTCGCGACGGCGTCGCTCGACGCCGTCGTTCACTATCGCAACGTGCGCCTGGCGTACTACCTGGCCGCGACCGGCGGCGCCAACGGCTTGGCGGACGTCGAGATTGCGCGCGTGGCGGTGCCGTGAGGGATCGCGAAGGATTCGTCGATTGCCGGCGCCGAGCCGCTCGGGCGTGCGCCCGTCTCGCCGCAGTCGCGGCGCTGGCCGCGTGCAACGACAGCGGTGCCCCTCGGGACTCGGGCGTCGACATCGACTCGCCCTTCGGGCAGGGCTTCGTGGCCGTGGCGGCGCGCAAGTGCGGCGACTGCCACGAGCCGCTCGACGGGGGCGCGGGCCTGCTCTCGGGGCGGTCGACGCAGGTGCCGGGGACGCAAGCCTATCCGTCCAACCTGACGCCCGACCCCGACACCGGAATGGATGCTTGGGATGCCGGATCGATCGCCACGGCGCTGCTCACGGGCATAGACGACAAGGGAAACCCCCTTTGCCCGGAGATGCCGCGCTATGCCGACGCGGGAATGACCGCAGACGAGGCGCTCGCGATCGCGGCGTACCTCCGCGGGCTCCCCCCGGTATGGCACCTGGTGCCGCCGAGCACTTGCTTTGTCGGAGGACGCGCACCGGCGAGTGATTCGGGGCTCTGAGCGCGCGGCCCAGCGGAAAGCGCATGCTAGTCTCGAGCCGCAGATGGCTGCTGCGTCGGAGCGGGCTCCAGAAGAAACGCTGCCTTCGCGCTTGGGTCAGCTCGCGCGTGCCCTGCAAGATCGTTTCTTGGGCAAAGACGAGATCATCCGTCTTCTTCTCGTCGCGGCGATCGCTGGCGAGCACGCGGTGCTGATCGGACCGCCGGGCACGGCGAAGAGCGCGCTGATTCGCACGTTTTCTCGCCTGACGCAGGCACGCTACTTCGAGTACCTCCTTACGCGATTCACCGAGCCGAACGAGATTTTCGGTCCGGTGGACATCGCCGCGTTCCGCGAGGGGCGCTACGAGCGGCGGAGCGAAGGGATGCTCCCCGAAGCAGAGATCGTCTTTCTCGATGAGGTGTTCAAGTCGAACTCGGCTATCTTGAACGCGCTGCTCACGCTTTTGAACGAGCGGCGCTTCGCGAGCGGCGCCCGCGTCGTCCGGTGCCCGCTCCTCTGCGCCTTCGGCGCGTCCAACGAGGTCCCGAGCGACGAGACGCTTACGGCCATTTACGACCGGTTCCTTCTGCGCATTCGGAGCGACAACCTCGACGCGTACCACTTTCAGGATCTCCTTCAGCGCGGGTTGCAGCATGAGATTTTGCAGGCGACCGACGCACCGCTCGCGCCTCTCGTCGGAGCGCGCGAGCTCGCGGAGCTCCAGCGGGGGCTCTTGCAGCGAACGCGGTATACCGAGGAGTTCTTTTCGCAGTACAAAGGCATCGTCTTCCAGATCCGTGCAGAGGGCGTGACCGTCAGCGACCGACGCGTCGTGAAGCTCCTCAAGCTTTTCGCGGCCAGCGCATACCTCGACGGGCGCGCTGAGCCGGACACCAGCGATTTGTTCGTTCTGAAGCACATCTGGAACAGCGAAGATCAAGCTCAGATTCTGGAGGCCGTGGTGAATCCCCTTCTCGAGGGGCACTATCGCGAGCATCCGAACCTGCGCCGCGTGGGCGCGGTGGGCGTCGGGATCGAGGCGCTGGCGGCGGAGATCGACCGCGTCCGCCACATTCTGGTCGGGCCGGGCGGTTTGAGCGACGTGCAGCTTTTCAGCCAGCTGAAGGCCTTGAACGAGATTAAAGTGGCGCTGACCTCGTCCACCGATTCGCGCGCGAAAGAGCTGATCCACCGGCTGGACCAGCTTCTCGAGGCTGCATTCCGGAGCGGACGGTTCGCGCAGGTCTGAGGGCTCGAAGGGCGCGATCGAACCCCCGTCGATCGCGCGCACCGTCGGCCTCGACTCCAGAATTCCCGAGACAGCCGCCTTGCCGCCGTGCGCGCCGGTTCACACGCCAGGGCGAAGGGGCGCTCGCTCTCTCGCTTGCGTAGGAGCGGCCGCGACGAGCCGCGAAACGCCAGCTCGTTTCTTTCAACCCGGGCTGCTTTGGGCCCTTGCCCGGGGGTTGGTACAGACCAAGCTGGAGCAGACGCCAGACCTGCCGTCTGGGACTCGAGTCCTTCAAGAAGTACTGGTCATCGACCCGGGCACATTGCCGGAAAAAGAGTTGGATTGCCCGTCGATTTGTTGTCGCGAAGGGGCGACCGCCGGCGAGAAAGGTAGTCGTTTTGCGCGGTTAGTCCCCGCAGGAGACGGGCAGGAATGAGCGTGCGCAACCGAATGAAGGAGAGACGGGCAGGTAGGAGCCAGATGGGCGCGCGAATGAAGGAGAGACGGGCAGGTAGGAGCGGGATGGGCGTCCGAATGAAGGAGAGACGGGCAGGTAGGAGCGGGATGCGTGTCCGAATGAAGGAGAGACGGGCAGGTAGGAGCGGGATGCGTGTCCGAATGAAGGAGAGACGGGCAGGTAGGAGCGGGATGCGTGTCCGAATGAAGGAGAGACGGGCAGGTAGGAGCCAGATGGGCGTCCGAATGAAGGAAAGACGGGCGGGTATGAGCGGGATGCGCACGCGAATGAAGGAAAGACGGGCAGGTATGAGCGGGATGGGCACGCGAATGAAGGAAAGACGGGCAGGTAGGAGCGGGATGGGCACGCGAATGAAGGAGAGACGGGCACGCATGAGCGAGATGGGCGTCCGAATGAAGGAAAGACGGGCAGGTGTGAGCGAGAGGGGCGTCCGAATGAAGGAAAGACGGGCAGGTAGGAGCGGGATGGGCACGCGAATGAAGGAAAGACGGGCAGGTAGGAGCGGGATGGGCACGCGAATGAAGGAAAGACGGGCAGGTAGGAGCGAGAGGGGCGTCCGAATGAAGGAAAGACGGGCAGGTAGGAGCGGGATGGGCACGCGAATGAAGGAAAGACGGGCAGGTAGGAGCGAGAGGGGCGTCCGAATGAAGGAAAGACGGGCAGGTAGGAGCGAGAGGGGCGTCCGAATGAAGGAAAGACGGGCAGGTAGGAGCGAGAGGGGCGTCCGAATGAAGGAAAGACGGGCAGGTATGAGCGAGAGGGGCGTCCGAATGAAGGAAAGACGGGCACGTATGAGCGGGATGCGCACGCGAATGAAGGAAAGACGGGCAGGTAGGAGCGAGATGGGCGCGCGAATGAAGAAGAGACGCGTATCCATGAGCGGGATGCCCGCCCATAAGAACGAGAGACGCGAAACTAGGAGAGATGACCGATGGAACGGGAGACGTGCGCCCATAACCGTTAATGGGGGAGGGGCGAAGGAGTGAAGAGCGGTGCCAGCCCCGTCGGGGCAAACGCTCAAACGACGGATATCGTGTTTATGCAACGGGTTTTGAACACGAATGCGCGGAGCGCTCTCGCGACGCCTCTTATCGAACTATCACACAGGCGCCCGCGCTTTCTCGAGGATGCCTAGGGATCGTTTCGAGAAGATTTCATCTTAGTTTCTCTCTCCGAAATTTCCGGTAAATCGTTCGACAGGGTATAGACGGGCGAAAGCCAAGTAAGGTGTTTCGAGGTGTCGCAAAAGCGACGCAATATTCGAAAGTACGACTTTGGTGTCATAGGTGGTCACCGCGGCGCAGCAATTAGGTGCCCAAAAAGCGGCAATTTACACCTGGCCTTTCTTTTGCTGTCCGAGCTGCTCATGAACGCTCGTCATTCTGCCCTCCTTCTCGTCGTCGCGTTGTCCGTTCCCGCGGTCGCTGCGCTCCAAGGCTGCTCCGACAGCACGACGACCACGCCCTCCCCGGACGCCAGCACCGCGAGCGACGCGACGGCCGAGTCATCGACGGACGCGAAGGTCGACTCCGCGCCGATTGACTCCTCTACCGAGGCGGCGGTCGACTCGCCCGCCGAAGCCTCGCCCGAGGGTGACTCCAACGTCGAGGCGGCAACTCTCGATTCGGCCGCGGAAGCCGCCCCGGATGCCGCCGCGGACGCAGTGGCGGATGCCCATGCCGACGCGCCCGTGCTGGCCGACGCGTCGGATGCGAGCACGGCAGACGGCTCCGATGCCGCCCCCGAATGACGAAGGCACCGCTGAGCGGCGCCTGAAGCGCGCCGCGCCTCTCACGTCCTGAAAAAATCGTCGTCGCCCGGTCGGGTTTTCTCCCGGGGAGCTCTGCGGAGAAGAGGCGAGCGTCGAAAAAAGCGGCTACGAGCCATCTCCGAATGCGCCTCGCGGCCTTGGAGACTTCTACGGCGCTCGGCTCCGTTGCCCTCTTCGACGGCCAGCGTCTGGTCGCCGAGGAGGACTATCGCGTCTCGAATGCGCACGGCGAGTCTCTGCTGCCGATGGTCAGCGCACTTTTCGACCGTCTCGGGTGGGCTCCTCGCGACGTCGAGCGATGGGCGGTCGGCATCGGCCCCGGCAGCTTCACGGGGGTCCGGATAGCGGTCTCTACCGCCAAGGGAATCGTGCTCGCGACGGGAGCAGAGCTCGTCGGCGTAACATCGCTCGATGCTCTCGCTCACGGCGTCGCCGCGGAGGTGGTCGTCAGCGTCGTCGAGGCGGGGAGGGGAGAGGCGTTCGTGCAGGTGCGTCAGCGCGGTCGCGTCGTCCTCGCGCCGGTGCACCTGCGCTTCGCCGACGTGGCTGCGCGCGTCGCGGAGGTGGCGCCCGAAGGTTCCTGCGCGATCGTGGGCGAGGCTGCCGTATCCATCGACTGGGCGCTCCTCGGCGGGCGCGCGACCTTTCTAGCCGGCGCACCCCACGACGCTCCCCGCGCCTCGGCGGTGGGTCGCCTCGCGCTCGGCGGTCTCGTGTCTCCCGCGGACGCCGACGCGCTGGAGCCACTCTACGTCCGGCCGCCCGAAATCACGATGCCGAAGTCGCAAACCGGTGGGCCGCGCGTTCCCTCGGCCTGATCCGCAGACGGGTACGCCTTGCGCGGAGCGCGAACGGAGCCCAAGTTGGCCCCGGTGAAGGTGGCGACTTGGAACGTCAACGGGATCCGTGCACGCGAGGCTCAGTTCGTCGAGTGGGCGCGGCGCGATCTCCCGGACATCATCTGTCTCCAGGAGATCAAGGCGACGCCCGAGCAGCTCGGCGAGACCCTCACGATGCTGCCGGATTACTGGAGCTACTGGCACGGCGGCCCCAAGGGTTACAGCGGCGTCTCGATGCACTGCCGCAAGGAGGCCTTTGGCGTCCGGCCGGGGTTCGGCCACCCCGCGTTTGACGTCGAATGCCGCGTCGTCCAAGCGACGCTGCCGGGCGGCCTGGTCGTTGCGAGCGTCTACGTCCCCAACGGGGGCAAAGATTACGCGGCGAAATTGCGATTTCTCGAGGCGATGGGCGCGTACGTCGACGGCATTCACGCGGGCGGTGGAAGGCTGATCGTCTGCGGCGACATGAACGTTGCGCGCACCGACATGGACGTCCATCCGAAGGAGCGCAAACCGGGCGCCATCGGCCAGCGCGAAGACGAGCGGCGGCTCTTCGACGGAGTGATCGCGCGGGATCTCATCGACGTCGCGCGATCGGTCGAGCCTATGAACGACCAGATCTTCACGTGGTGGCCGCCGTGGCGCGGGCTTCGTCAAAAGAATCAGGGGTGGCGCATCGACTATGTCCTCGCGAGCGCGAACCGGGGCTTGACCCCTGCGGAGCACCGCGTGCTCGCAGACGTCGGGACGAGCGATCACGCGCCCGTCTTGGTGCGCTTCGCTTGACGGGCCGAACGGCCCTCCGCGCCCGCGCTGCGCGCGTCAGTCGAAGTTCTCGATCTTCCAGAGGCCATGCTCGCGCACGAGCTGCATCGTCCCGGCCCCATACGGCATCGCAGCGCGCTCGCCCGTCTCTTCGATTGCCGCCGTCGGGAGCGCCTGCTTGACCGCCGAGACGACCTGCTCGATCTCGTCTTTTTCGCAGCCCGCCCCACGCCGTCTTCAGCTTGCTCGCGTCGAGCCCTTCTTTGTGGGCCTCCGGCACGTACCGCATCACGACGTCGTAGCGCCTGCGCTCCACGGCGCGAACGAAGCCCTGAATGGCGTGCCGCGGCGTGTCCTGTGCGTAAAGGTCGATCGCGGTCGCATCGACGCGCCACCTGCCGTCTTCGAGCACGAGGTGCAGCTCCTGTCCGCTCGGGCTAGTGACCGTCGCCGTGACCAAGGGCGGGGCCGTGGGGCGCTCGAGCGCGCGGCCGATCTCGCGGACCCCCTCGCGGTCGTCCTTGACCATTCGGCGAAACGCCTCGAGCGAGATCCCACGACGCGCCTCGTCGGAGAGGAGGCGGTACGCGTCCTCCGCGCGCCCTTCTTCGAGCGCATGCGCGTAAGCGTGGAGCGCGGACTGAGGATCGCCGCCCGGGTGTTGCCCGGCGCCGCAACCCGCCGCCGGACCAGTGAGGACGAGAGCGCACGCGAGCAGGGACCTGTGCCGCATCGGGTCGGACCTTTTAGCATGGGGTCGCCCTCCCGGCGCTCGACAGGGCTGGTCGTGACGACGTGGGCGCGCAATCGAGCCGCCGCTTGCCGGTCGGCGCGGCGCAATCGTGGGTTTCGCGTTATAGGCATAGAGAATGAGCGACCCGCGTGCAGCGCCGGACATCGAGCTTCTGCCGATCCTTCCGCTTCGCAACAGCGTCGTTTTCCCCGCCAGCGTCGTCCCGATCAACGTCGGGCGGCCGCGCAGCGTGCGTCTCGTCGAAGACCTGCTCGGCCAGGAGCGCGCCGTCGTCGGCATCGTCAGCCAGCGCGACGCCGAGATCGACGAGCCCCGCTTCGAGGACCTCTACGACGTCGGCACCGTCGCGCGCGTCGTGAAGGTGATCCGCCTCGGACCGAACAACTACTCGGTCGTCCTCCACGGCCTGTCGCGCTTCCAGCTCGTCCAGCGCGCGACCCTCGAGCCGTACATGCGCGCAAAGGCGCGCCGCATCCCCGAGGACCTGGAGCGCGACGTCGAGCTCGACGCCCTCGGCGCGAGCTTGCGCGAGGGCACGCGCGAGGTGCTCACCCTGATGCCGAACCTCCCGCAGGGAGACGGCGGGCATCCTCGACAACGTGCGCGAGAGCGGCGCCCTCGCCGATCTCATCGCCTCGAACCTCGCCCCGGAGCAGGCGAGCGTCGCGCGACAAGCAGCAGATCCTCGAGACCTTCGACGCCAAGGCGCGCGTCCGTGCGGTGCTCGGCATCGTCAACCGCCAGCTCGAGCTCCTTCGCGTGAAGAAGGAGGTCAGCTCGATGGTCGCCGACGAGGGGAAGGCGCAGCGCGAGCACATCCTCCGCCAGCAGATGCGGACCATCAAAGAGGAGCTCGGCGAGGGCGGCGAGGAGGACGAGGTCGAGGAGCTCCGCGAGCGCCTTCGCAACGCAGGGCTTCCGGAGGACGTCGCACAAGGTCGCGCGCAAGCAGCTCGGGCGCTTGGCGGCGATGCAGCCGCAGTCGGCCGAGTACAACGTCACGCGGACGTACCTCGAGTGGCTCGCCGACCTGCCGTGGAGCAAGACGACCGCCCGACAAGCTCGACGTCGAGGAGACTCGCCGCTGCCTCGACGAGGACCACTTCGGCCTCGAGAAGGTGAAGAAGCGCATCGTCGAGTACGTGGCGGTCCGGAAGCTCGCCGGCGACAAGAAGGCGCCCATCCTGTGCTTCATCGGCCCGCCCGGCGTCGGCAAGACGTCGCTCGGGCGGTCGATCGCGCGCTCGATGGGCCGCCGCTACCACCGCATCGCGCTCGGCGGCGTGCGCGACGAGGCCGAGATTCGCGGCCACCGGCGCACGTACGTCGGCGCGCTGCCGGGTCGCATCGTCCAGGGGCTGAAGAAGGTCGGCGTGAAGAACCCGGTCCTCGTGCTCGACGAGGTCGACAAGATGGGCGTCGACATGCTCGGCGACCCGGCGGCGGCGCTGCTCGAGGTGCTCGATCCCGAGCAGAACTCGACGTTCCAGGACCACTACCTCGACGTGCCGTTCGATCTCTCGCAGGTCACGTTCCTCTGCACGGCCAACAATCCGGACACCATCCCCGAGCCGCTGTTGGACCGCATGGAGGTCATCGAGGTGCCCCGGCTACACGCGCGCCGAGAAGCTGAACATCGCGAAGGAGTTCCTGTGCCCCAAGCAGCTCTGCGCGCACGGGCTGACCGACGAGCGCCTCGAGTTCGTGCACGAAGGCCTCGAGCGGCTCATCGAGGCCTACACGCGCGAGGCAGGCGTGCGCGAGCTCGAGCGCGAGATCGGCGCGGTGTGCCGCCACGTCGCGATGCGCATCGCCGAGGGCGAAGTCGACCTTCGGCTCGTCGCGGACGCCGCAGACGGTCGAGAAAGTCCTCGGAGCCGCCGCGCCACCTGCCGGACCTCGCCGAGCGAACGAGCTCGCCGGGCGTCGCCACCGGCCTCGCGTGGACGCCGAGCGGCGGCGACATCCTCTTCATCGAGGCGACGCAGATGCCCGGCAAGGGCGAGGTGCTCGTCACCGGCAACCTGAAGAGCGTGATGAGCGAGAGCGCCGCGACCGCCGTGTCGTTCGTGCGCAGCCAGGCGAAGGAGCTGGGACTCGACCCGGAGTTTCTCAAAGAGATCGACCTGCACCTGCACGTCCCAAAGGGCGGGACGCCGAAGGACGGGCCGAGCGCGGGCGTGACGATGTTCACCGCCGTGGCGTCGCTGCTGCTCGGCTGCGCGGTCAAGAAGGACGTGGCGATGACCGGCGAAATCACGCTGCGCGGCAGCGTCCTGCCCGTCGGCGGCATCAAGGAGAAGCTCCTCGCCGCGCACCGCGCCGGAATCAAGGAGGTGCTGGTGCCCGCGCGCAACGAGCCGGACCTCGAAGAGCTACCCAGCGACGTGCGCGGCCGAGCTGAAGGTGCATCTCGTCAAGCGGGTCGACAAGTGCTCGCCCTCGTGCTCGAGCCGCCCGCCGTCGCGCCGCCCGCCATCCCCGCGCCGCCGCATTTTCAGGCGGATGGCGAGCAAGAGTCGCAGCTCTGAAGGCGCATCGCATCGCAGCGGCGGTCGTCTTCGTCCTCCTTGCGGCCATCGGCTTTCTCCCGCTTTTCGGCGGACCAGGCTACGAGCAGTCGCTCGCGAGCGGCTTGATTCTGCCGACGGCGTCGGCGCTCGCCACGGCCCTCGAGGTCTCCACGGAGCCGGCCAGCGCACCGCTCGCATCGGTGACCCATGGCCTGCTGGTCGGGCGCATCGCTCGCGGCCGTGGCGTTCGCGACGGCCCTCTTGCATGGCCTGCGGGTGGGCCTTTGCGACCTGTGGGGGGCGACGGCGCTCTTCGCGCTCACCGCGGGGTTCGGGGCGCTGATGGGCGGGGCCTGGGGGGCCCTTGTCGGCGAGGCCTGTCGCGGGCGAAAGCACCGCGTGCTGGGCTGCGTGCTCCTCGGCGTGGCAGCGCCGCTCGCAGGCATAGCGGGCAGTCTGGCGCGCTTTTACTGGTCGCCGATGATCTTCGCAGTACGACCCGTTCTTTGGCTTCTTCAGCGGAACGCTCTACGACACTGTGGTCGACCTCCGTCCAGAGCTCTGGACCTACCGCGCCGGCTCCCTCGCCACGCTCGCTGGAACGGCCTTGGTGGCGTCTGCGCTGAGGCGGACAGCCGGCCATCGGCTCGCGCTTCGCGGGCTTCGCTCGAATCGTGCCGCCGCCGCTCGGCTGATCCTCGGCGTCGGCGCGCTCGCGGCGAGCGTCGCGGTGGGCGTGGAGGGCCCGGCGCTCGGGCACTGGCAGACTGCCGGATCGATCGCTCGCGCTCTTGGCGGGAGGGCCTCGGGGCCGCGGTGCGACGTGGTCTACCCCGATTCGCTCCTCCCGCATGAAGCGGCGCTCCTCGTGAAGGACTGCGAACAGGATCTCGCCGCCGACGAGCAGACGCTCGGCGACCCACCTCGAGGGGCGGGTGACTGCGTACTTTTTTCGCGACGCCAACGAAAAACGCAGACTGATGGGGGCCGCCGAGACGTCGATCGCGAAGCCCTGGCGTCGCGAGGTCTATGTGCAGCTCGCGGGGTTCCCGCACCCGGTGCTCGGCCACGAGTTGGCGCACGTCGTGGCAGGGGCGTTCGGCCGTGGACCGCTCCGCGTCGCAGGCGCGGCAGGTGGCTTTTGGCCGAACCCAGGGCTCATCGAGGGGGTGGCGGTCGCGACCTCTCCCGACGACGACGAGCTCGCGGACGCGCAGTGGGCGCGAGCGATGCTCGATTTGGGGATCTTGCCGCGCGCGTGGCGCCTCTTTTCCTTCGGGTTTCTCGGCGAAAATGCCGCGAAAAGCTACACTCTCGCCGGTGCTTTCGTCGAATGGATCTCGCGCGCTCGGGGCGCCGCGGTCGTGCGGGCGTGGTACGGCGGCGCCTCGCTCGAGGCGCTGACGGGGGCCAGCTGGACGTCGCTGGACGAGGCGTTTCGCGAGTCGCTTCGCGGCCTCACGATGCCGCCGGAGGCTAGCAGCTACGCCAGCGCCAAGTTCGCTCGGCCGAGTGTCTGGGCACGCAAGTGCCCCCACGCCATCGACGCGCTGAACCGTGAGGGTGACCGCTGCCGCGACGACCATCGGTTCGCGCGTGCGGCGTCGTTGTACGAAGAAGTCCTCCAGCACGATCCGCGCGACTGGCATGCGAGATTCGAGCAGGGTCGAATCGATGCCTTCTTCGGCGATTCCGAGGTCGACACGGGCCGCGGGCGCGCCGAGCTCGCCCGTATGGCCGACGACGAGGGGGCGCCGCGCACTTGGCGGGACCGAGCGGCGGAGGCGCTCGCGGACGACGACCTGGGACGTGGGCTCGACGAGCGCGCCGCCGTCGCGTACCGCACGCTAGAGGCTCGAACGCTGGACGAGGACGCCGGCCGGACGCTCGAGGTCAAGGCGCGCGCGGCCGGCGATGCGTCGTCGCGTCGCGCGCTCCTCGATTTCCTAGTGGGCCGGCCGGGTCATCCAGTCGACTCCTGGCTCGGCGCCTTGTCGCTCGGGGTATGGGCCGAAGAGAAGCTTGGCTCGGTCGCGGCGTACCTCGTGGGCAAGAATCTGGCTACGCGCGGCGAGCACGCGCGGGCGGTGCCGTGGCTCGACCGGGCGCTCGACGCGGGCGTCCCTACGGCCCGCATCGGACGGGAGCTCTTCCGGCAGCGGGCCGTGTGCGCGTGCGTCCTCGGGGACAGGGAGGCGCTGGAGCACGTCAGGCGCGGAGTCCTCGGCGAGGGGTCCCCCTTCGGCGAAGGCCCGGGAAACGGCCGTCGAGAATGGTTGCTCGGGTTCATCGCACGGTGCGGCGGCCGGGAGCCCTAGCCGCGCCGGCGCCGCCTGCCCGATGACGCGGCCGGGCCCGCGAAGGGAGCACGGCATGTGCGCCTGAGCCGTAGTTTTACCTCCATCGAGTTGCCGACCTGGGCTTGCAGGGGGTATGGATTTACGGTGAGTAGGTCTGAAGCCGCCCCACCTGGTCCGGCGTCGTCACCGGCTCCGTTGCGGGCCGCCGACGTCGCCCGACCGTCGCGCCGGGAGGCGCTCGTGCGCCTGGGGACGATGACCGGCGTGCTCGGGTCGTCGATAGTGGGCGGGCGGCTTGCCTGGGACAAGGGCGGGTTCGACGTCGTGCAGTCGAGCGCCGTGAGGCAGGTGCGCGACTACCGCATCAAGGCGCGGGACGCCGAGCACGCGGAGCTCGCCATCGCGCGCGCGGCGCCGAAAGAAGCGGGCGACCTTTCGCCCGAGCCGAGCGCGTCTCCCGAGCAGCTCGTGCGCCGCGCGGTCGACGCGCTCGGGCGGGATGGCGAAGTTCGTCTCGCGCGGCGACGTCGTCGTCGTCAAGCCGAACATCGGCTGGGACCGCATGCCGATCCACGCGGCGAACACCAACCCCGACGTCGTCGCCGCGGTGATCAAGCTCGCGTTCGACGCGGGCGCGAAGAAGGTCGTCGTCGCCGACGGGTCGTGCAACGATCCGAACCGCTGCTTCCAGCGCTCCGGCATCTGGCGCGCGGCGTACGCGCTCGGCGCCGAGGTCGTCTTCCCGCCGGAGCACCGCTTCCGCACGATGCGCCTCAAGGGCGAGGTGCTCGACGAGTGGCCGGTCTTCACGACGCTCGTCGACGCCGACAAGGTCATCAACGTCCCGGTCGCCAAGCACCACAACCTCGCCAAGTACACCGCGGCGATGAAGAACTGGTACGGCGTCCTCGGCGGGCGGCGAAACCGCCTGCACCAGAACATCGACGTCTCGATCGCCGATCTCGCGACGTTCATGCGGCCCACGCTCGTCGTCGTCGACGCATGGCGCGTGCTGATGCGCAACGGCCCGCAGGGCGGCAACATCGACGACGCGAAGGACATGCACACCGTCATCGCCACGGTCGATCAGGTCGCCGCCGACGCCTACGGCTGCACGCTCATCGGCCAGCAGCGCGAGAACCTCCCGTACCTGAAGATGGGCGAACGAGCGCGGCCTCGGCACGATGCACTGGGAGAGCCTCCGCGTGAAGGAGGTCTGACCGTCGTGGCGGCAGTCGAGCATGTGCCGCAGCACGCCGGCGTTCGGCTCGATCCGAGCGATCGGCGCACACGGCGTCTCGGACGCGCACGAGGACGTCGAGCCGATTCCCTGGAAGACGGGCAACGTCGGCGTCGTGCCCGCGCTCGACCGCCCGATGACACCGACGAGCGCGACCGGTCGCGCATCGCACCCGACCCGGGCCGCGACGAGCCAAGCCGCTTCGCCCGCCTCTGCGCACCCTGATCGACGCGCCGACGAACAGCCCGAACAGGAAGAGCTCGAAGCTCCCGGGAAGCGGCATCCCTCCGCGGCGAATCGCCGTGACGCTCAAGTGGGCGCGCCGCGTCTCGCAGGTCGGTCTTCTTCGCGCTCTTCATGTACTTCCTCTTCCAGACCGGCTTCCGCGGCAGCTTCGCCGCGCGCGCCGACACGCCGGTGCGCCTGCCGCTGCCGGTCGAGGCGTTCCTGCTCGCCGATCCGTTCGTGGCGGCGATGACGGTGCTCTCGACGCACACCATCTACCGCGGCCTGCTCTGGAGCGTCGGCCTGCTCGCGCTCACGCTGGTCGTTCGGGCGCGTCTTCTGCGGATGGATCTGCCCGTTCGGCACGCTGCACCACTTCTTCGGCTGGCTCCTGCCGAGCAAGAAGGGACGCGGCGCGCTCGCGCGTCGAGGCCAACAAGACGCACACCTACCAGCGCGCGAAGTACTACCTGCTCTACGCGTTCCTCGTCGCCGGCGTCGCCGGGAGCGCGATCGGCGGGCTCTTCGATCCGATCTGCATCGCCGTGCGCTCGATCGGCCTCGGCGTCATTCCCGGCCGCGCAGTACCTGTCGCACCGCGGCCTCGGCGCCGCGCAGGACGTGCACGTCGCGGCGCCGTCCAGGCGCGCGGCCGACCACGCGCAGGACTTGCTCGCGCAGACGGTCTGGCAGAGCAAGCAGTTCTACTTTCACCAGACCTGGTTCATCGTCTTTCTGCTCGTCGCGGTCCTCTTCGCGAACCGCTTCATCCCGCGGTTCTGGTGCCGCGTGCTCTGCCCGCTCGGGCGCGTTCCTCGGCGTCTTCGCGCGCTTCGCGCTCTTCGGGATGAAGAAGGACCACGCGAAGTGCACCGACTGCAATCTTGTGCCTCGTCCACTGCCAGGGCGCCGACTAGCCCGCAGGGCGGCGTGAAGTGGCGCCAGGACGAGTGCCACATGTGCATGAACTGCGAGAACGCCTGCCCCGAGGACGTCATCAAGTTCCGTTCTTGCCGAACCGCCGGAGCACCGTCACCGTACCGGACACGCAGCGCCGCACGGCGCTCGCAGCCGTCGGCGCGGGCGCGATGTTCCTGCCCGCCGCGCGCGATCGCCGACGCGCTCGACGTGAACTACCACTCGAAGGTGATCCGTCCGCCGGGCGCGGTCGAGGAGCGCGCGTTCCTCGAGCGCTGCATCCGCTGCGCCGAGTGCATGAAGGTGTGCCCGAACAACGCGCTCCACCCGGCGTTCTTCGAGGCGGGCGTCGAGGGCCTGTGGACGCCGATCCTCATCGCGCGCATCGGCTACTGCGAGTTCTCGTGCGTCCTCTGCGGCCAGGTGTGCCCGACCGGCGCCATCCAGAAGATCACCGAGAAGGAGAAGCTGGGCATTGGGCAAGCCGCCCATCAAGATCGGCACGGCGTTCTACGACCAGGGCCGCTGCCTGCCCTGGGCGATGCAGACGCCGTGCATCGTCTGCGAAGAGTTCTGCCCGACGTCGCCCAAGGCGATCTGGGTCGAGGAGGTCGACGCGTCCGTGCGCGACAGCAAGCCGGGCCTCGACGGCGCGCCGCCCGCATACCGAACGGTGCACCTGCAGCGCCCGCACGTCGATCCGAGCCTCTGCATCGGCTGCGGCGCCTGCGAGAAGGTGTGCCCGGTGCAGGACCAGCCGGCGGTCTACGTGACGAGCGTGGGCGAGACGCGCAGCAAGACGAACGTCATCCTGCTCGAGAACACGAACTACAACCAGAAGAGCTGAGAACGGCGCGTTCCGCGCCAGCGCTGCTACTGTCCGCCCGCGTGAACGATCTCTTTCTTGCGCGCCTGCCGCCGTGAACCCGTCGACCGGACGCCCGTCTGGTTCATGCGGCAAGCCGGGCGGTACATGCCCGAGTACCGAAAGCTTCGCGAGAAGCACACGCTCCTCGAGCTGTGCAAGACGCCGGAGCTCGCCGCCGCAGGTCACCCTCCAGCCGCTGCGCCTCGGGGTCGACGCGGCGATCCTCTTCGCCGACATCCTCCTGCCGCTCGACGCCGATGGGCGCGTCGTTCGAGTTCGCGAAGGGCGAGGGGCCGGTCATCCACGAGCCCATCGCGCACGCGAGCGCAAATCGACGCGCTTCGCGTCATCGATCCGGAAGAGTCGCTCGCGTACGTCACTGGCGGCGATCCGCCTCCTGAAGCCGCGAGCTGCAGGTGCCGCTCATCGGCTTCGCCGGCGCGCCTTTCACGCTCGCGAGCTACCTCGTCGAGGGCGGCAAGAGCGCGAACTTCGCCAAGACCAAGAAGCTCATGTTCGGCGCGCCGACGCGTGGCAGCCTGCTCATGGAGAAGCTGGCCGAGGTCGTGCGCCGTTACCTGCGGGCGCAGATCGCCGCGGGGGTCGATGCCGTTCAGCTCTTCGACTCGTGGGTGGGGCATCTCGTCGCCCGCGGACTACGTCGAGTACGTCCAGCCGCACGTGCGACACGTCCTCGCGAGACCTCGAGACAGACCGGCGTGCCGGTCATCCATTTCGGTACCGGCACGGCGAGCTCCTCGAGGCGATGCGCGACGCAGGCGGCACCGTGATCGGCGTCGACTCGTGCACGCCGCTCGAGGGCGCATGGCGGCGCGTCGGGTACGACCGCGCCGTGCAGGGGAACATGGATCCCTGCGCCCTCCTCGCCGACGCGAGACGTCGCCGTCAAGCACGCGCAGCGCGTCCTCGACGCAGCCGGCGGGACGGCCAGGCCACATCTTCAACCTCGGGCACGGCATCTTGCCCGAGACGCCGGTCGACAACGTGCAGGCCGTCGTGGACCACGTGCGTGCCTCTAGCGGACGGCGCCAAGGCTAGGCGATGCTTGCTCGCGCGGTGCTCCTCGTTTCGCATGGAACGGTCGACGACCTCGGCGATCTCGAGGCGTTCGTCACGAACGTCCGCCGCGGGTCAGCGTCCAGGGCGCGGAGCTGGTCGCGGAGCTGCGGCGACGGTACGAGGCGATCGGGGGGCAGTCGCCGCTCAACGCCATCGACGCCGAGCTTGCCCGCAAGCTCGAGGCTCGACTGGGCGTACGCGTGGCGTGGGCGAATCGTCTTTGGAGACCGTACGTTCGCGAGGTCATGGCGGACCTGGTCGATGACGGCGCCGCGAGCGCGGCCTCGCGGACCATGCGCGTGGCGCTCCTCCCGCTTGCGCAGCACTCGGCGCACGTCTACGCCGACGACGCGCGCCAAGCGGCGGCGGGGCTCGGCGTCGAGCTCAGGTGCGCAGCAAACTGGGGTGATCGGGCCGATTTGTGCGCCGCGTTCGCGGAGCGCATTCGGGCCGCGCTCGCCGTCCTGCGCTCGATGCCTCGTCGCGTAACGGTCATTCTGACGGCGCACAGCCTGCCGAAGGCCGTCGTCGACCGGGGCGATCCGTACGAGCGAGACGTACGGGCCGCGGCCGCGGCGATTGCAGCGAGGCGTGCGCAGCGGGATCACTCGAGACGTGCGGTTCGCCGTCGCCTTTCAGAGCCAGGGCATGGCGCGCCCGGCCCTGGCGGCCGACCGCTCGAGTGGCTCGGGTCCGGAGCTCCGCACCGCACTGGACGAGGCCGCTGCGCGCGGCGATGCGTCGCGTCGTGCTCGCGCCAATCGGCTTTCTCGCCGATCACGTCGAGATCCTCTACGACCTCGACATCGAGGCGCGCGCCATGGCGAGCGAGCGCGGCCTTCAGTACGTCCGCGCGGCGTCGCTCAACGCCGACGACGACTTCGTCGATGTCCTCGTCGACCGTCGCGCGGCCGCTCCTCGACGCTCCGGCGTGATGTCCGAGCCGAGACGCGTCGCCATCGTCGGCGGCGGCATCACGGCGCTTGCCGCCGCGCACGCGGCCGTCGAAGCGCGCCCGAGAGCTGGACCGACGCGTCGCCGTGACCATCCTCGAGCGCTCTCCGCGCTTCGGGGGCAACCTCGTTACGGAGCGGTTCGACGGCTTCTTGCTCGACGGCGGCCCCGACTCGTGGGTCGCGAGCAAGCCGCATGCGACCGCTCTCGCCCGCGAGCTCGGGCTCGGGCGGTCGATCATCGGCACCAACGAGGCGACCCGTCGCTACTACATCGCGTGGGAGGGACGGCTCCACGCGGTGCCCGAGGGGCTCGTCCTCGGCGTGCCGACGCGCCTCTGGCCGCTCGCGCTGACGCGGCTGTTCTCGTGGCGCGGCAAGGCGCGGATGGCCATGGAGCCGCTCGTGAAGGCGCGGCGCTTCTGCGGCGATGACGACGAGTCGATCGCCGACTTCGCGACCCGCCGTCTCGGGCGCGAGGCGTCGGAGCGGCTGGTGGCGCCGCTGCTCGGCGGCATCTCGGCAGGCGACGCGAGCGAGCTCTCCGTGCGCGCATCGTTTCCCCAGCTCGTCGCGATGGAGCGCGAACACGGCTCGCTCGTTCGCGGCATGCGTGCAGCGCGCGCGCCCGCCTCGGCGACGGGCACGCCGAGTGGAGGCGCCTTTCTTGCGCTCGAGGGCGGAATGGGACGCTGATCGAAGCTCTCGTCGCGCAACTCCGCGCGGCGGGGACTTCGCTGCGGACCGACGTCGCCGCCCAGTCCGTGGCTCGCTCGAACCGAGGGGGGTGGACGGTCGATGTCGCAGGAGGCGAGCGCATCGAGGCAGACGCGGTACTGCTCGCAGTGCCGGCTCACGCGGCGGTACGCCTTGTCGGCGCCCTCGACGACGAGCTGACGCGTGCGCTCGCGTCGTTTCGTTACGGGTCGACGGCTGCGGTGTTCTTGGGGTACCGCCGGGCCGACGTCGCGCATCCGCTCGACGGCGTCGGCTTCGTCGTGCCGCGCGCCCTGGGTCGGCCAATCTTGGCGGGGACCTGGGTGTCGAGCAAATGGACGGCCCGCGCGCCGAAGGACCACGTGCTCGTGCGGGCGTTTCTCGGCGGCGCAGGTGGCGAGGCGCTGCTCGCCCGAGGGGACGACGAGCTGGCGCACGTCGCGCGCGACGAGCTGCGTGCGCTCATGGCGCTCGAGTCGGCGCCGCTCTTCACGCGGGTCTTTCGATTCGACCGGCGCGAGCGCGCAGATGCGAGTCGGTCACCTCGCCACGATGCGCGCGGTACACGCCAGGCTGGCGCAGGCAGCACCCGGCCTGCGCGTGGCGGGGGGTGGCTACGACGGCATCGGTATTCCCGACTGCATCCGCCAAGGGACCGAGGCCGGGCGCGCCATGGTCGAAGACTAGAGAGGTCCCTCGTCCGTACGCGTACGGGCAAGAGAGGAAGGGACAGTCCCAAGCCTAATCGCTACGAGTAGCCGGTGACCGCGGGGAGGCGCCGCCCGACTCCGTCAAAAGGTGCCCCCGGCCCTCACGCCAACTTGTCCGGCACCGACGTCTGGTGCCATCCACGCTTCGCTCCGGCGCTCCTTGTGGGCTCGAGGCCAAAGAAACCATGTGGCCGTCGCCGCGGCGACCAGGACACCGCCCGTGACGAGCAGCCCTTCGCTCGCCGAGGCGTTGCGATTCTGTCCATCGACCGCGGCGCTGAGGGCCTGGCAAGTCGGGTCGCCGCCGCTCGCGCAAGCATAGTTCGTCGCCACTGCCGCCCGCAGACTGGCTGCTTTGTCGGCCTGGCTCCGGGACTGGGCGCCGAACGCGAGCCCGGTGCCCGCCGCGGCG
The DNA here is from genome assembly GCA_963787925.1 of uncultured delta proteobacterium. Classification (GTDB taxonomy): domain Bacteria; phylum Myxococcota_A; class Polyangia; order Polyangiales; family Polyangiaceae; genus Palsa-1150. The sequence continues at coordinate 3,355,927 of CAWBEN010000003.1, read as the reverse complement.
ACGCCCACCACGAGGATCGGACAATGACGTGACGTTGCGCGCAGACCAGAAGGGCGCGCTCCTTCGCGCGTCGGAAGGATCGTTCGGGCCCATTCCGTTCAGCAAGAGCAGATAGGCGTTGGTCGGGCTGACATCCCGGTTTTTTTCTCCGGTTCGAAGCACGACGTGGACGGTCACGGGCGCGGCACCCTCCCGCTCGAAGACGATGTCATGAGGTCCGGGGTCGAGCGCGACGGGCTTGCCGTCGAGGTGATCGGTCACCAGCTTGCCGTCGGAGGTAACGCGTGCCGAGGTGACGTCGTTGCCGCAATCGTCCTTTGCGCCGAAGACGACCGTAGGGGTCGCTTCGTCGAGCTGGCGAAGCCACTCTGTGCACTGATCGCGCACGATCCTCGGGCACACCTCGCGCGCACACGCCAAGAACTGCTCACGGGCGAGCATGTGCTTGGCGTCGTCGCGGAGGGACTGTCCCTCGTCCGCCGCAGAGAGGCAGGCCTCTTTGGTGCCTGTCGTCTCGGCGGCCATGGCGCGCGTCGCCGTGCTCCCCATGGCGAGGGATTGCAGCAAGAGGCCAGGAGCAATCGCTCTCCGAAGATGCATCACGTGCGGCCCTCGAAGGATACGCTCGTGTCCAGTTGGACACGAGGACTTCGCGGCAGCTCGGCACGCGACGAGGCGATAAAGGTCAGAACTCGGCCGGATCGGAGTATGTCCCAAAGACGTCGCGGAGAATGTCGCAAATCTCCTGCTTCGTGCAATCGGCCTTTGCGGCGGCGACGATCGGCGGCACCAGGTTGGCGTCGGCCGTTCCGCCTCTTTTCTGGCCTGCGGCGCGGACCCCCGCGAGAGCGGCGCTTGCCTTGTTCGGGTCACGCTCCGCCCGGAGGCGCCTCAGGTTTTCGACCTGACGCCTTTGGACGGTCTGGTCGACGCGCAAGAGACGGATATCGGTTGGGTCTACGTCGGCGTATTTGTTCAAGCCCACCATAACGCGCTCGCCGGACTCGATCTGCCGCTGAAAGCGATAGCTGCTCGCAGCAATCTCCCGCTGGGGGTAGCCGTTCTCGATGGCGGCTACGATTCCGCCCATCTCGTCGATTCGCCGAATGTACGCCGCCGCCTCGCTCTCGAGGCGGTCGGTCAGGGCTTCCAGGTAGTAGGCGCCCCCCAAGGGGTCGATGGTGCTCGCAACGCCGCTCTCCTCCGCGATGATCTGCTGAGTGCGGAGCGCGATCGTCACCGCCTCCTCCGTAGGGAGAGCGTAGGTCTCGTCGAGCGAGTTCGTGTGCAAGGACTGGGTCCCACCGAGCACGGCGGCGAGCGCTTGCAGGGCCACACGCACGACGTTGTTGTAGGGCTGCTGCGCAGTGAGCGTGACGCCCGCCGTTTGTGCATGTGTCCGGAGCATCATGCTCTCGGGCTTCTTCGCCCCGAACCGCCCTCTCATGATCTTGGCCCACATGCGGCGCGCGGCCCGCAGCTTCGCGATCTCTTCGAAGAAATCGTTGTGGACGTCGAAGAAAAAGGAAAGGCGAGGGGCGAATTCGTCGACGTCCATCCCTCGGTCGACGCCGGCTTGCACGTAGCCAATCCCGTCGGCAAGCGTGAACGCGAGCTCCTGCGTGGCGGTCGCTCCGGCCTCGCGAATGTGGTAGCCGCTGACGCTCACCGTGTTCCAGCGCGGCGTTTCGCGGCTGCAAAACTCGATCATGTCGGTTACGACGCGCATCGCCGCGCCGGGGGGCACGAGCCAGGCGTGCTGGGCGATGAACTCTTTGAGGCAGTCGTTTTGGATGGTGCCCTTGAGGCTGACCCGCGGGATGCCGCGCATATCGGCCAGAGCGATGTAGAAGGCGAGGAGCACGACGGCCGGGCCGTTGATGGTCATCGACGTCGTTACCTGATCGAGGGGAATGTCCGCGAAGAGCGCGTCCATGTCGCGCAGCGTGTCGACGGCAACGCCGCACACGCCGACCTCGCCGAGCGCGCGGGGGCTGTCCGAGTCGTAGCCCATCAACGTGGGGAAATCGAAAGCCGTCGAGAGCCCAGTCTGACCCTGGGAGAGCAAGTACTTGAACCTCGCGTTGGTTTGTTCTGGCGAGCCGAAGCCGGCGAACATGCGCATCGTCCACAGCTTGCCGCGGTACATCGTCGCGTGGACGCCGCGCGTAAACGGAGGTTGCCCTGGCAAGCCCAGGTCGCGCAGGTAGTCGATCGACACGTCGGCCGGGGTGAGAAGGTCCGGCACGTCCTCGCCGCTCCACGTCGAGAAGCGCCTCTTGCGTGGCGGCAGATGCGCCTGCGCCTTGGCGACCGCACCCGCGCGCCACTCGCGCACGGCCTCGCGGATCGCCTCTACGCCGTCGGGTCGCTCGCCCTCGGAGGCGTAGTCGTCGGCCGTCGCGCCAGGCACTTCGTGCGCCATGAAGTCAATGGTAACGCCCTTTGCTGCGCACCGCAGGCGCTCTTGCTGATCGAGCGGCGTTGCCCTCGGCTTCAGCCCGAACGACTGACCTCGGCGCGATACTGCTTGTAGACCTTGACGCGCGACCAAATGAAATACGCAGCCGCGAGGACAATCAAGGCGCCAATGACCGCGTCGAAGCGGTGCATGAACTGCTTGAGCGGCGAGTGCTCTTCGAGCAAGCGAACGCCGAGCACTTGCCCCACGTACGCCAAACCCAGGCACCACGGAAGCGAACCGGCAAACGTGTAGACGTGAAACTTCGTGCGGTTCATACGGGCGACACCGGCCGGGAACGCGATGAAGGTGCGGACGACCGGCAAGAGCCGCGCGACGAAGATGGTCCACTCACCGCGCTGGTCGAACCACCTGTCGGCGAGCTCGATTTCTCTCTTCGAGACGAGAAGCAGACGGCCGTATTTCTCGATGGCCCGGCGTCCCCCTTTGGCGCCCACCCAGTACGCCACCTCCGAACCGAGGTTGCACCCGATCGCCCCCGCGATGGCCGCCAAGATCAGGTTGAATGCGCGAAGGTCGCTCACTCCGTATTGCGCGCTCAGCGCGTCTGCCACGCGCGGATCGCTCAGCGCGCCAGCGTAAGGCATGATGAGCTCACTCGGGAGCGGAATGCAGGCGCTCTCGATGGCCATCAAGAGGGCGATTCCAGCGTACGACAACGTCGCCATGACGTAGACGCAAAAGCCGCCCAGCACTACGAAGATCGCTTTGACCATGCCGCGCGCGGCTTAGCCGCTGGCACGAGCACGGTCAAGCGCTTGGAGCTACGTGCCGACCTTCGTGTCCGCCTTTTCGGCATCGTTCGTGACTCGAGGTCCCGTCGCGCCCTCGTCGCCCTCTTGGATGCGAATGAGGACGGCGGTGATGTTGTCCTCGCCGCCACGCTCGTTCGCGCGCTGAATGAGGCGCCGGCACGCCTCTCGTACGTCCGATGTCGTCGTGACGATTTGCTCGATCTCTTCGTCGATGACCATTCCGCTCAGCCCGTCGGAGCAGAGGACATAGATATCGCCACCGCGCGGGTCGTCGTGCTGCAGGTCGACGACGACATGATCCTGCATCCCGAGCGCGCGCGTGATGACGTTCTTCGGAAGCTCGCTCTTCTGCTCGTCGGTCAAATCGGGCATCGCCAGCAAGTAGTCGTTGATGAGCGAGTGATCGCGGGTCATCAATCGAATCTGCCCGTCCCGGACGCGATAGCAGCGCGAATCGCCGACGTGACCGATGTACATCCGCCCCTTCCTTGGGCTGAACATGGCGCCAACGACGGTGGTGCCCATGCCGTGGTACTCGCGCGAGCGCGTCGAGCGCTCGAAAATCTGCCGATTCGCGACGCGGATTCCAGTCAGCAGTCGATTTTCCTCTTCGCTGAGGTTCGTGTCGAAGTGGAACGGCCAGGTCACGTCCTCGTTGGCGGTCGTTCGAAAGAACTCCGAGATCGTCTCGGTCGCGATGCGCGACGCCACGTCTCCTGCGCGATGCCCCCCCATGCCGTCGGCCACGACGAAGAGGTCGTATTCTTGCAGCACGACGAACGAATCTTCGTTGTGCTCGCGCTGGAGCCCGACATCGCTCAGCCCGGCCGCGACTGCCCGCATCAAGCCGACGATTCCTCCAACCGGGAAAGCCTTTCACCCGGCTCCGAGGGTGTCAAGCGATGAGCGCGCTCCCAGCCACGTTCCAGCAAACACGCAGCGACCGAATGGCGGGGGCCGAGCTTGCGCCGGCTCGGTCCGCCCATGCGCCGATTCACACCTCGAGGATGTCTTTTTCTTTGTTGGCGATCGTCCCGTCGACCAGTTTCATCGCGTCTTGCACGGTCTCTTCGACCTTCTTCTTTCCCCGCTCGACGTCGTCGGCGCTCGACTGCCCCTCCGTCTCGAGCTGGGCCAGCATGTCCAGCGCTTCGTGGCGTGCCTTTCGCACCTGGACCTTGCAGTCCTCGCCATATTTTCGCGCGATCTTCACGAAGTCGCGACGGCGCTCTTCGGTCAGCGGGGGGAGCGGAATGCGGACGAGGTCACCATCTACCTGTGGGTTCAAGCCGAGATCGCTCTCGCGCAGGGCCTTTTCGACGGCCTTCATCTGCGTCTTGTCCCATGGCTTGACCGTAATGAGCCGCGGCTCCGGTATGTTGATGTGAGCCATCTGCGAGAGCGGCGTCAGCGTACCGTAGTAGTCGGCCTTGAGCCCCTCGAGCAAGCTCGAGCTCGCCCGACCTGCTCGCAACTTGCTGAGCTCCCGCCTGAGCATTTCGTGCGACTTGCCGATAGCGTTGACGAGCTCTTTCTGTACGTCGTTTATCATTGGGCGATCTCCGCAGAGCGACCGAAACTTAGCGCCGTCGCCGCGGCCTTGAAAGGGCCATCCGTCGCGACCGAACGCGTCGGGCCGGCGCTCCGCGCTTCGTTTGGCCGCGGCGCCATCGGCTCCGGAGGGACGCGGCCTTTGTCATCTCGTCGGTCCCCAGCTAGAGGTCGGGCAAGAAGTGCATGGGTCGGCGGCCAGCCGCGGGCGCCCAGCAAGAGCCATCGAGGCCGGTCATGACGCGGGAGGCAAGCCAATGGGTCCCCGCGGCCTGGGGGCGAGCCGCGGGCGTCGCGTCGGGCATCCTCGCGGTGCTGGCTTGTGCAGGCTCGTCCGAAGAGAGCGCAAACGCCTTGCCTGGGAGCGGCGACGCCGGGTCGGCCTCTCCCTTCGTCGTACGCGCCCGACGAGGAGAAGTGGCGGCACCGAGCCTTGACGACGTCGAATCGATGTGCGCGTTGCTCACGTCGTGCGAGAGCCTACCCATTCCGCGTGCGCTCGTTCCCTCTGACTTCCAGGCGTGCACGAAGAAAATGACCGAAGAGCTGACGTCCCCCGCCGCCGTCAGTTTTTCTCTGACGATGCGCGAGTGCGGGCTGACATCGAGCTCCTGCGCGGGCCTTCGAGCGTGTGCGCTCCACGGGGCGCGTGCGGATGCCTGTCGCGGCCGAGGCGGTCAGGGCGTCGTCGGCTTTTGCGACGTGGAGGGGCGGGCTTTGACCTGTTGGCACGACGAAGTCATGGCCGTGCGCGATTGCCCCCGGGGTGGCGAGCAGTGCGTCGCCGACGATGGCCGGGCAAAATGTACCCTCGGCTCCTGCGCGGACGTTTCCGGTAAGGCACGCTGCTCAGCCTCGGGGGCGCACCTCGTGCGCTGTGAAAAGGGCAAGCTCGTCAGCCTCGACTGCGTCGCCTTCGGCCTAGGATGCACGACGGCCCCCGATGGAACGGCTGGGTGCGCGACGAGCGGCGCGGTCTGCGACAACGTCAAGCGATGCGAGAAAGACGTCGCGGTGACCTGCCTCAACGGGCACGAGGTGAAGGTGGACTGTTCGAGCGGCGGGCTGTCGTGCAGCGGGCCGCCCGGGGCGGTGCCAGTCGGCGCTTGCGTTGCTCCGCCGCCGAGAACGCACGCTTGCAGGCCGGACGACAAGCCCACGTGCGATGGGGAGACGATCAAGTACTGCAACGCGGGGTCATCGCGCTCGTACTCGTGCAAGGCACTGGGCTTTCGAGCTTGCGAGAGCGACAAGGACGGGGTCCGATGCGGCTCGTAGCCGTCTCGCGCGTGTTCCGTCCTCGTGGCATGTCATGGGGGTGGCGGAGTGTTCAAACGACGGCGCGCGATGTACACCACTCATGAATCTCCGCCGCTGGAGGCGACATTCAGCTCGTGACCGACGACGTCGTCCTCATCACCGGTTTCCCGTCTCTCCTCGCCCGGACCGTGTGCGCGGAAATCGTGCACTCCGACGCGCACGCCATCGTGCACGCCATCGTGCGAGCCAAGTCGATGGACGACGCGTGCGCGTTCGTGGCGAGCCTTCCGGACGACGAAGGCGGGCGCGTGAACCTCCTCGAGGGTGACGCTGCGGCCATCGATCTGGGACTGTCCGGCGAGGAGTTCAAGCGACTGACGAGCGAGGTCACGCGCATCCATCACTGTGCGCAGGTGACTTACTTGGGGGTGGACCGAAAGACCGCGGAGCGAGTCAACTTGGGGGCCACGCGCGAGGCCATCGAGCTCGCAGCGAATTGCGCGAGGCTCGGCTGCTTGGTGATCCACTCGACGGCGCACGTGTCCGGCGACCGTCGTGGCAGGATCCTCGAGGAGGAGCTGAAAGCAGGCCAGTCTTTTCGTAGCGTCGTCGAAGAGACCAAGGCGCGCGCCGAGAAGCTCGCCCGCGAGGCCATGGACCGAGTACCGATTGCCATCGTTCGGCCCTCGACGACGGTAGGTCATTCGCGAACGGGAGAGGTCGATCGCTTCGAAGGCCCCTACCTACTCGTCTTGCTCGTCGCGGCGTCTCCGCCGGACCTTGCGCTGCCGTTTCTGCCCGGGTGGGGGGATGAGCCGCTCCACCTAGTCCCAGTCGATTGGGTGGCGCGGGCTGCGGTCGCGATCGGCCGCGATACCCGCGCTCCGGGCCGGTCCTTCCATCTCGTCGACCCGCGGCCGCTCGCCGCGCGGCGCGTGATGGAGCTCATCGCACGCGCCGGCGGTCGCCGCGTGCCGCACGGTTCGCTCCCCGCGAATGTCGCGAAGGCGATCTTCAATGCGCCCGGAATGGACAGAATCGCGAGGACGCCGCGCGCCCTACTCGAAACGCTCATCACCTCGGTCACCTACGACGCGCAAGGCGCCGACGCGCTCCTCCAGTCGCTCGGCGTCGAGCCCTGCCCGCCGCTGGAGACTTACGTCGACAAGCTTGTCGCGCATGCGCAGGAGCAGGTCCGCCAGGCGCCTGCGACAAAGCGTCCCGCCGCGGGGAGCGAAGCGCCACCGCGATGGCCGTGATGGCGCGGCGAGCCGTTCCGCCGCTGCTAGGAGATGGCATGGTCTTGCGCCGCGTCGTGATGCGGTCGCGGGACGTGGTCTTCTTCAAAGGGGTCGTTGACGCGAGCGAAGGGCTGGCGGCCGTCTTCGCGGAGCACGGCGGCGACCTCGTGGTGGCAGCGCCTGGCGGGCGGGAGAGTGAGCTCGACGCTTTCCTAGACGAGCTGTGCGGCGAGCTGTCTGCGTTGAGGATACCGCCGTGACGTGTGACTTCGATGTGGCGATCGTCGGTGGCGGGCCCGCCGGCGCGAGCACCGCGCTCCACCTCGTTCGCCGAGAGGGCGTACGCGCGTCCCGCATCGTAATCTTGGAGAAGGAAAGTCATCCGCGCGAAAAACCATGTGCGGGCGCCGTGAGCGCCTGGGGCCTCGATGCGCTCGCGTCCGTAGGCGTACCCATCGACGTTCCGTACGCCATCATGCACGGATTGCGGGTCCTCACCGCAGCGCACGCTGGCACTCATCGTGCCCGCCTGGGTATCGTCGTCCGGCGAAGCGAGTTTGACGCGAGCCTTTGGCGGCAAGTGCAAGCGGACGGCGTAGTGACGCGGGAAGCCGAGCCGCTCGTTACCTTGGAGCGCGAGCCAGGTTGCTGGAAGCTGGTCACGCCAGCGCGGAGCCTCACCGCTCGCCTGGTGGCGGCGTGCGACGGCTCCGGGAGCGCCGTCCGGAAGTTGCTGCGCATCCCCGAACGAGCGCGAAAGGGACATCTTTACGTAACGGAGACGCCGCTCGGAAGGCGCGACGACGCGCCCGTCGCAGGGCTCTGTGACTTCGACCTTCGGGTCGCCGATGAAGGTGTCCAGGGATATTACTGGGACTTCCCGACCGTCGTCGCCGGTGCTCCCGCCGTCAGCCGCGGCATCTACCATGCGAACATCGAGCCGTGTCGGGATCTCAAGGCGCAGCTGGCTCGCGCCCTCGCGGCCCGCGGCTTCGACATCGCTACGGTCCGCCTCAAGCCGTTCAGCACACGCCCGCTCGTGCGCGGCGCACCGCTGTCGCTCGATGCCGTCGCGCTGGTCGGTGAAGCCGCAGGCATCGACGCGACGACCGGAGAAGGCATCGCCCAAGCACTGCTGATGGGCGCGATCGCCGCCAAGCACCTTGCTCGAGCACTCGGCCGAGGTGACGCTCGCATCGGCTCTTACGGTGTCGACGTCATCGAGTCGCGCGTCGGGCGCCACTTGCTGCAGAGCGCGTGGTTTGCGCGACGTGTTTACGGACCACGCGGTCGGACGTGGCGGGAGCTCCTGGCGAGCCAAGACGCGGCACGCGAGGCCGGTGCCATGTGGTATCAGGGCCGGTCGCTGGGCTGGTCGAGGAAAGGGCGCCTGGGAATCAGTCTGGCCCTGGCCCTGGCGGCACGACGGCGGGAGCCTTTTGGTTAGCAGGGGTCGTCTCCGGTAGCTGTGGTCCAATCGTCGGGGAGCGGGCGCCGATGTCGCGCACCTCGCCCTCGTGGATCGCCTCTGCGGGCGAAGCCGGTCTCTTCGCTCGACTCGAGGCGTGGCACGGGCCCAGCGCGTTCTGGTGGAGGAGGCGGAGCGTGTCCGGACCGCTCGTTCGGTCGAGCACGGCCCGGAGGTCGCCCGGAAGCGGCGCCCCGACGATTTGGCGGACGCCCGAGTCGGGGTCGTCGAACTCGACGCGGACGCAGTGGAGGAACGTTCGGTCGAGTCCGTTCTTCTCCTCGAAGAATCGGTTGGTCATCGCATGGCCGTAGCGGTCGTCACCGAGCACAGGGTGGCCGATGGCAGCGAGGTGGCGGCGAATCTGGTGCGTGTGGATTTGCTCGGGCACGACGCGCAGAATGCTATGGCCCTTGGCCACGGCGAGCCGCCGGTAGCGTGTCCGGGCCTGGACCAATCGGCCTTGTTCACGGAGACCGCGTGTCACGGCCCCCTTGCCGAGAGTGATCCCGCGGACCCCGGCCAGGTAGATTCGACGGCTCGGCGGCGCCGACAAGGCCCGCTCCCATTTCGCAGCGAACTCGGGCTCACGCGCGAACATTACGAGCCCACTCGTTCCCACGTCCAGCCAGGACACGGGCACCGCGTGCTCTGCCCCCGGCAGGCGCCGCGTGCGCGCCGTCAGAGAGCTCGCGTACTCGGCGTTGGGCCCCGTAGGCTCATGGGGCGCCTTGTCCACGACGATGATTTCCGCGCTCGAGTACACCACGACCGGAGGCGGAATGGCCGTGGGGCGAAGGACCGCGAGGACTTCGATCTCGTCCGTCAACGGGATCATGTCGATCGGGCAAACGGAGGACGTCGTGTATCCAAGGCGTGCGAAGTGGTCGAGGTCGCGCGTGAACGTCTGCGCGTCACAAGACAAGTACGCGACCATTCGCGGCTGAAGGCGCGCGAGCCACTCACGCGCTACGGGGCTCGTGCCTCGGCGTGGCGGGTTCACGACGACGGCGTCGAAACGCTCGCAGCGCCCTGCCATCGCGCGCAAGGCGCTGGAGACGTCTGCGCATTCGGTCACGACGGGCAACTTCTGCGCCGCGGCCGCCGCGCGTGCTTGCGCGACCGCAGGTCCAAAAGATTCGACCAGCCGAACCCTGGCGCCCGACGCCGCGAGCCCGAGCGCGATCGCACCGGAGCCGGCGTAAAGGTCGAGGACCCGGGGCTTGCCTCCGCCCGCACGACCGTCTGCCAATCCGAGCGCCGCGGCGAGGAGCGCGTGCACGCGTGCCGCCTGTCCGCGGTGCGCCTGCACGAACGAGCCGAATGTCGCGTAATGAATCGACGGACCGATGTGATCTGGCGCAGACGTGATGCCAGCGAGGGCTACTGTCTCGCTCCCGAGCACTTGTGGCGCGTCGCCCTGGTGGAAATTGCACGCGACTCCCGCGATGTCCGGGGCGTCTCGCATCAGGTGCCGGGCGGCGTTCTGCAGCGGGACGAGAGTCGACACGCGTGCGCGCTGGACGACGAAGGTCACGAGGACCCGCGACCGGTTACCGTCGAAGATCTCGCGCAGATCGACTCCCCGTAGATACCCGTCTCCCGACCCGTCGAACGGCGCCAGCGCTCCGCCTTTCGCCTCTGCGATGGTCATGTGCGAACGCAGCGTCGATGCGACTCGGACCAGTGTCGGCGCCAACACACGGCACTGGGGAATATCGACCACTTGGTGTCCACCGCCCTTCGCAAAGAGGCCAAGCTTCCCCCCGGCGCTCACCATGAGCTTCGCGCGGGTGCGGTAGCCGACGAGTGGCTCCGCAGGGGCCACGAGCTCGGTGCGGACATGCTCGAGCGCTGGATAGGCGGCCGTCGATTGACGGACCCGCGCGTGCTTCACTGCCAGCTGTTCGGCGTAAGAAAGATCAATCGCCGGACAGCCACCGCAGCGCTCCGAGTGCTCGCAGGTGACCCTCTGGCCCTCGACTGCGCTCAGCGGCATGATGACCTGTTCGAACGGCGCCCTCATCCGTGCAACCGTGTCACCCTAACATGTCGAGCCGGCAGCGCAGCCGCTGACCATGAGCTCCTTGCAGCTCAAAAGGAGGCGCGGGCAACGAGAAAGCATCCCCAGAGGTGCGGCCCAGGCATGGCCTGAGCCTGGCGGCCCTCGCGATACAAAACGGTGTAGTCCGCCTCGAGCGCGGCGACCGCGTGCGGCCAAAGGGCGAGGTCGAATCCGCCACCCAGCTGACCAGCCAGCTCGACGTCGTGCGGCAGCACGGGCATCAGATCGGTGTCGACCCGCCATTGGCCAAGGCCCAATTGGGCGAAAGGCGCAAAACGCCCGTCCGCCAGCCGTACGCGTGTGACGACCATCCGACTCGAGCGGCTCAGGCGGACCTGATCGGTAACCGCCAGACGGCCGACCAGCAGCTGTGCTCCGCCCCAGTCACGCGCGATGAGCGAGATGTGCGGAGAAAGGCCGAACCAGCGGAGCTCGCCCGAGGAGGCGGCTGATTGCGACTTGCCCTCCGTCGCGGGTGCCCAGGACTCGCGCGAAAGAAACAACGGACTGTCAGCGCGCAGCGCGGCGGCCACCTTCGCCCAGTCGACCGATGTACGCAAAGCGCTCTCTTGAGCGCCGGCGGTGGATGAGTACAGCCAGGCTATGCACACGACGGCTCCGACCATGAAGTAAAGGCGGCGGCCGGGGGGTGCTTGCGCATGCTGGGTCTTTCCGAATACCAGCAACGGGCGTGCCTTCGTAGGCATCTATCGCTTTGCGCCGAGTTTCGGGCCATGCGGGCGCGCTTGGCGGCGCCAGGCTGGGTTCAGAGACCTCACGGGTGAGGGCGCGGAGCCTCAATCGGGCATTGCTGGTGCCAGACCAAAAACCCGCTTAGACGGTATTTTCCTGCATTGCGCTTGCCTTTAGGGCATGTCCCTCTACCGCGCGCGAAACCCTGCCGGCCGGAGCAGCGTAATGGGAGTGCGCGTGATGCTCGTGTTCTCGCGCACTCCGCGAAGGGGCCAGCCCAGCATGGTAGAAGCCAAGCGTGGGGCAGTACACAGACGCCGACACCGCGATGGAACACTACGCCGGAGGGGACGGTGAGGCATTTGCGCGTGTGTATGACACCCTTTCGCCGCGCCTTTACGGCTACCTCCTGCGGCAAACGCGGGACCGCGCGCGCGCGGAAGACCTGCTGCAACAGACGATGCTTCACATTCATCGCGCTCGGCAGCGATTCATTCCTGGGGCCGAGGTGACGCCGTGGGCCTTCGCTATCGCGCGTCGCCTGCTCGTGGATTCCCTGCGGCGCGGCAAGCATGAAGTGCTCGCTGACGACGGCGAGCCGGACGCGGGCCCGTCGCATGCGCCGGGCGCCGACGATCTCGTCCATGCACATGAGCTCGCCACCCGCGTCGACCGAATTCTCGCCGATTTGCCGCAGTCGCAGCGGGCCGCCTTCGAGCTGATCAAGCGCGAAGGACTGAGCCTCGCAGAGGCCGCCGCGGTCCTGGGAACTACGGTCGCAGCGGTGAAGCTCCGTGCCCATCGGGCGTACGAGGCCTTGCGCCGCGCGCTGGGCGATGCCGTCGGGAGGCTCGAAGAGCGCAACTCATGAGCACGCCGGATCCGTCGCCCGAGTTGCGCGCGCGCGTGCTGGCCGCCGTCGGCGCTTCCCCCAGCATGTCGCGAGCGCAGGGGCGGCGGCGACGTGGGGCTCTGATCGCAGCGGGTTTCGCGCTCATGATCCCCATCTCGATGTGCCTTGGGGGCCCAGGATTACGCGGACGGCCCGTGGGGTATGCGTTTGCGTTGGCGCTGAGCTGGCTCGCCATCGCTTCGGCGACCAGCTGGGCCGGTGTTTCGCGTGGTCGGTCGATGTTGGGGCGTACCCGAGGATGGAGAATGCTGACCGCGGTCGCAACGCCTATCGCGCTCCTAGCCGTTTCGGTAGCGCTCGGAATGGTGTGGCCTCAGATGTTGCACGAGGCCCCGGGAAGGCACCAGCGTGTCTTGTGGTTCGTAGCCCCCCCCCACATCGTGTGCCTCATAGCGACGCCCCTCTTTGCCGTGGGACCATTGATCGCGTTCGCGCTCATTCGCCGCAGCTCCGATCCGGTGACCCCGCGGCTCACGGGCGCGGCGCTGGGGACGGCGGCAGGCGCCTGGGCGGCGCTGGCTATCGACCTTCATTGTGCCCGGGGGTCGATCCATCACGTGCTCGTTGGCCACGCCGTCCCGATGGTCGCCCTAGCCCTCATCGGAATGACGCTAGGTGGTCGCGTCGTGGCAGTGCGCGCCGCGGGTGGCTAGAACGCCACGTCGAGTAGCAGATTGCCAACGCGCGCCGCCGTGCATCATCCCCCAGGGACACTCTCCGGCGCCCGAAGGTTGGGCCGAATGACCCCGCGCGCGAGTCCCCCGAAAAGGCTCATGAGACGGTCGAGCGGCGAATCGTTGCGCTCCATTTCAATAAAATAGCGCAATGGGTCATGGCATCGATCACCGGCTAACGTGCAGTCGACCGACAGTCGCGACTGCCCCTTGCCCAAGAAAATGTCGGCCTCTGGCGCGCAGTTAGCGAACGGGAAGGTAGCAAGCGACCGCTGGGGCTGAGCACCGCCTCGGCGCCATGGGCGGGTCCACGAAAGCTCATCGAGAGGACGGAGTGCGCGTCCGAGCCACGACGTCTCAGTGTGCCCCGGCGTCCGGAACGCTGGCTTGGGACCAAATAGAAGTGCGTTCATGCGGCGGGCAGGTTGAGCAGAAGTCGTGCCCGCCAGATGCTCGGCGGGAAGGGGTCGGCTAGGAGTGAACTCGAATGGGGGTGGACTTAGGAACGGCGCTTCGACAGTCGCGCTCGCCTGCGCTTCTCCGCCGAAGCTCGTGCCGACCGATCGTTCTCGGTTTCGACCAAAAGTGGCGGCACGGGCGTTGGCTTACCCGAGTCATCCATTGCGACGAACGTCGCAAAACATGCGACCGTGGGCCACTCCTCACCCGTGAGCGTGTTCTCGCCGAGCACCCTGACTGCGATCTCCATCGAGGTGCGGAAAGTCGCGGTCACCTCTGCACTAAGACGGACCACTTGTCCGATGAGGACCGGGCGCTTGAAGAGCATCTCGTCCACGAAGGCCGTGACGCAAGGGCGGCCGGCGTGTCGCTGCGCACATACCGCTGCACAGAGGTCGACCCAGGCCATGATCTGGCCCCCGAAAACGGTGCCGTGCACGTTGGCATGTTGCGGCAGGACGTATTCGGTCATCTCCGTCACCGAGGCGGCCCTAGCTTTGGGGAGGAGGCTCGGCTTCACGTCGCCGGCGGCTTCCAGGTCGGATGGGGAGTGCCGAGCCACGCGGTGAATGCGTCGCGCAAGGGCGTCGACGCGTCACGCATGGCCACGAGTCGGCAGCGGTCCTGCTTTGAGGGGTCGAGCGCCACCTGCCTGCTGAGAACGGCACCGTCGCGCGAGATGACGACGTCTACGACGTCGCCAGGCGCGTGAGCCCGCAACGCGGCCTCGACCCCAGCGGCTTCTATCCGCGAGCCGGCAATGCCGAGGATCTCGTCTCCCGGGTCGATCCCGGCCTTCCATGCCGCGCCATCGCGAGCAACCGACGCGACTGTGGCTCTCCCGCCTTCCGTTCGAAGGCGCAGCGACAGAGAGCTGGGGGAGGCATCGGGCCGCGATGCCCTTTCCAGGGTAAGGCCGACGCGCACGAGCGTTGATGCGAAATCGATCTCCCCCGGGCTCCGAACCCAGGCGTCGAAAAGGTCGCCAAGCGGGACCCCTGCCACCCGCTCGAAAATGCCCTGAAGGGCACCCTCGGGCACCGCTCGTTCTGAAGTCCCGTATTCCTGCCATAGGTAGCCGAGCACACGGTCGAGGGTCACGCGGCCAGAAGTTCGGCCGCGCAGCTCGAGGTCGAGGAGCGCGCACACGACCTCGCCTTTTCGGTAATAGCTGACCGTACTGTTCGACGAATTCTCGTCCGGACGATAAAGCTTGATCCAGGCGTCGAAGCTCGCGTCCTCCAACGAGTGCACGAGGCGCCCTGGCGTTTGATCGAGGTAGGCGATCTCTGACGCCAGGTGGGCCAGGTACTCCTCTATCGTGCACAGCCGCGCCAGAGTCAGGACTCGCCAGTCGTAGTAGCTCGTGGCTCCCTCGAACCACCAGAGCTGCCGGGTGTAGCACTCCTGCTCGTAGCGGTACGGCACGAGCCCCCCCGGGCGGAGACGCTTGACGTTCCAGGCATGGAACATCTCGTGGGCTATCAGCGAGAGGAGGTCGAGATAGCCTTCGCGGGTCGCGAAGCTGGTCGGCGGTGCGATGAGCGCGGCACTCGATCGGTGCTCGAGGCCTCCTCGCGTCCGCGACGTCAGGTGCAACAGCAAGTCATACGATTCGTAGGGGACCTTGCCCCCAAAAAGCTTGGCCTCGCATTCGACGATTCTCCGGGTGTCGTCGACTAGCCTCCGGGCATCCGCGTCCCCCACGGCGGCGCAGGGCCAGAGCGCGTAGCGGTGCGGCTTGCCAGCTGCGCTGAAATGCTCTTCGCGGAGGATGCCGAGCGCAATCGGCGAGTCGACGAGCGTGTCGAAATCTGGAGCGTCAAAGCGGGCGATTCCATCGGCGCTTTCGCGCGCAGGCGGCAACGGCGTGACCACGCGCCAGCCCGGCGGAACCGCAATCTCGACGTGCGCACCCAGGTGCTCCCCCCCCTCGACACCGAAAAAGAGCGCCGCGCCGACGAGAAACGCATGAGTCTCGTCGACGTGGCTCGTGCGGACGGTCAGCTCGTTGGCGTACACGCGATAGCGAACCACGACGGCAGGCGCGTCGCCAGTTTCGACGCGCCAGGCGTTCTTGCGCACTTTCGTCGCGTTGCCTGGCGGTTGAGCCGCGAAGCCCTCGACGTGGCGGGAGTACTCGCGCACGAGGTACGACCCGGGAGTCCAGACGGGCATGAAGAGCACGACGCTTTCCGGCAGTGCGCCCGGGCCGGCGTCCGCTGGTGCGATCGTGGTCTCGACATGCACGAGGTGCGTCTTCGGTTCAGGCATCGAGACGCGATGGACGATGGCGAGCCTCATCGATCGCCTTGTATCACCTCAGGGTGGGAGGACACGGACGTCGAGGTTCCATAGTCCCTGGGCCTGCGCGTAGCCGTCGATGAGAATCCAGTATTGTCCGGGGGACAGTTGAAGGTCCAGGAAGCTCCGCTCCTCGGGAACGAAGCCTACGTAGCAGCCTCCGTTCACCGGAGTCCCTGGGCAGCTCGCCCCTTGGCGCAAGTCGAGCACGGTGGCATACGCGGACCCTTCCATGTCGAGGACGACGCGGTGCGAGCTGGCGAGGTTCAACGAGAGCACCTGGTCAGGCGCCCCTCGCACGGGTGACGTCGGAGCATCGCACGGGTTGTCGTAGTCGGCTTTCGCCGAAGACGTATCGCCGGAGAAGAACCCCCCCGACGATGCGTCGATGGCCTGTGCGCAGGTATCGGCTCCGCCGGGCGGGATCAGCGTCGGCGGCACTGTGGGACGCACCAGCGCGTCGACCGATCCCTGCAAGCCAAGCTCATCGCCGACCACGACGCGATAGCTGCCCGCGGCAACGTTTCGCTTCCCGAGCCGCAGAGGCGTCGCGCCGGAATTGCATCCGAGGGTGGTGGCCACGTCGCAGGCGGGTGCGTCGAACGACAACGCCCCGGTCTCGGACTGCGGGTACCGTTCAATGAGCAAGACGTCCGACGGTGCGGTGAGTGTCAGTGCGTAGGCGGCGTCTGCGGCGCCTATGAAGCAGCCCTGGGGGATCGCGTATTCATGATCCGACAAATCGAAGGCCAGCGTGGCGTTCGCCGCCAAGGGCGGCGCCGTTGTGCAGGCCTGATCGGGCGGTGCCACGGTCGGTGGTGAGAGTCGCGCCAGGACGCTCACGTCGACGGGAGACGTTCCCGCGACGGTGACCACGTACGTGCCAGCCGGAAGATTGCGAGCGTAGATCGAGGGCGATCCAGCCTGGCTGCACCTCAGCTCGTCGGCGGCGGCCGCGCAATGAGGCGCGCGCAAGCCGAGGAGCGGTTCGCCGCTTCCCCTCAGCGTCGATGCATCGATCCGCACGTCTTGAGGTTGGCTCAGCGTCAGCGTGTAGGTGAGCGCCCCAGTGCCTGCCACGCAGGCGCTTGCAAGAACGACGGGAGGGTCGATGATCGATATGGTCCTCGGCGTGTTGGCTGGGAGCGGCAGGGCCGTGGCGCAGTCGACGTTCGTGGCCTTTGGCGAGACGGCCAAGAGATTGACGGAGAGCTCGACGTTGGTCTCCGACTGCGTGGTGACGACGACATAATACGTGCCCGGCGCCACGTTCCGCGCACGCGCGCGCACGCTGTTCGCCCCTGCGCCGGACCCACAGGCAAGCTCCGTTGCGGATACGCCGCAAGAGCCCTGTATGGCCACCGCCACCTCGGCTCCGGGCGTGGTCGCCCACGCTTCGATGTCTACGTTTGGTCCCGGAGGGACGGTCACCGCCGCTACGACGTCTCGCGCGGCCTGCGGCGAGCTCACCGTACACGAGGTCGTGAAGGTTTTGTCCCGGCCTGCGGTCGACAACGTCGAGACCCCGGAACCTGCGACAGTGGTCGCGGTGGCGCAGGTATCGCCGGGGCGCGCGACGCATGGCGACTCGTCGACTTGGCCATTGCAGTTGTCGTCCTTGCCGTTCGCGCAAACCTCGGAATGGCGGCTGGACACCGTCGGGTCCAGATCGTCGCAATCATGTCCGCCCAGGCAATGCCAATCGGGGTCGCCGTCCTGATCGACGTCGCGCGCGGTGTTCGTACAGGACTTGAGCAGCTCGACGCACTCGTCAATCGTGCATGGGTCGCCGTCCTCGCAGGTGACCACCGGCCCCGCCTCACAGCCGTGGCCGACGACGCATCTCTCGCGGCCGTCGCAGTAGATTCCGTTGTCGCATTGCGTGTCGTCTGGCACGTTGCGGCAGCGCTTCAGCAAAGGATCGCACGAATCGTAGGTGCAAGCGAAGAGATCGTTGCACTCGGCATCGTCCACGCACGGATCGCCGAGCGTACCGCCGCCCTCCGGCGTGGCGTGGTTCTCGCCTCCGTCCTCGGCGACGTCGTCGCTCGCGTCCGAGCTGCCGGCGTCCTCATGCAACAGGAAAAGGTCGCGCGGGTGCGAGCCACACGCAACCAATAGAAACCCGACTGCGACACCAGGCGCGAGCCAGCGCACTCGCACAGCGTAGCCCGCGATTCGCCAGATCCAAGGCGGTTGGGTCCGCGCTCTCCCGGCGAGGCCACGTTTAGGGGCGGACGCAAGCCATGTCTCGTTCGCGCCTTGCCCGCGGATTTTCCGGCTCCCATCGCAACGCCTGCTGCTCCGCATCGCACGCCTCATCGAACCGTCCCTCGCGACGGAGGACGATGCCAAGGTTGTAGAGGGCCTTGCCGTAACGCGGGTTGGTGGCCAATTCCAGGCGGAGCTCGTTCTCGGCCTCGCCCCAGCGGCCGCTCGCCATGTCGATGACCGCGATATTGTTGTGGACGATTTGGGCGGGGCCTAGGGCAAGCGCGGTGCGGTACTCGCCGAGCGCCCGGGCGTCGTCGTTGGCGAGTTGGTAGGCCTGGCCGAGGCAAAAGTGGGCCAGCGACGAGTGCGGTGAAGCCGCGACGGCATTGCGCGCGAACGCCAATCCGTCACGGAACACCCCCTCGTACGCGATGGTCAGCGCCGAGAGCGCCGTCAGTCCGGCGCTGGCGAATGCGCCTAGGACGCGGGGCTCCAGCATGAGCGCCCGCAAAATTTCGGCGCAGGCGAGCAGCGCGCCGCACGTCGGCAAGTAGAGACGATGATCCAGCGTGAGCACGCCGGGAACGAAGAGCGCAGGCGCGGATAGGAGCACAAACGCAGCCGCTCCGGTCGCGACGACGCGGCGGCGTACGCCCGATACAAGGACGGATGCGGCGGCCAGTACGGCGACCGCGATGAGCCCAGGCCAGAGGGGGCGATCCCGGGTGTCGGCGAAGGCCGACAGGTTCCACGGAAGGGCGAGCATGCCGAGCCCCTCTGGAAGAATCTGCAGATTCGAGAGCACGTCCCGGACCGTTGCCGGGGGCGCGCTTGGCTGCAATGCGGCGCGCATCGCGAGGATGGAAAACCAGCCGGCGGACATGCGGCCCATTCCCCGCCAGGTGTCGCGCGCCGCCGTTCGCGGCTCGAGCGCTACGTGCGATGCGCAAACGAACGGCAAGGAGGCGGCGGTTTCTTTGGTCAGGAGCGCGAGCGCGAAGAGAGCCAAATGGGCGGCGAGCGTTCGCAGCGAGCAGCGGGCCCGGTCCTGGAGAAAGAACAGCCATGCGCCCAGAACGAAGACGGCGAGGAGCGAGTCGTTGCGCCCGGGGATCCAGGCGACGGCGGGCACCAGCACCGGGTGAACGGCGAATAGCAACGCCGCCGCGGCGGAGATCCGTCGCCCGATGTCGTAGCGACGAAGAAGCATGAAAAAGAGAACGCCCGCGGCTGCATGCAAGAGGACGTTCGTGAGGTGATAGCCGAGAGGACGGACGCCGCTCCATCGAGCGTCGAGGGCATACGACGCCGTGACGAGCGGGCGGTAGTACGCGTGGGCCGAATCGACGACGTGAAGGTACGAACGCGTGAAGACGCGCCAAAGGCCCCCCGGACGAGAGAGGAAGGCCTGATCCCCGACGATGAGATTGACGTCGTCGAGGTCAGTGAATCCGAACCAGAGGCAGCGGCCGTGAACTGCGCAAGCCGCGAGCGCCAGGAGAGCCCAGACGACGGCGTCGTTCGTCGCGCGCGCGGAGGTGCCATGACTGTCTCGAGGGCTTTTCAAATCGCCGCCATCTCGACATGTTCGCCCCACACCTCGCGCAGGGCGTCCGCGATCTCCCCCACGGTCGAGTACGCCTTGACGGCGTCTAGAACCAAGGGCAGGAGGTTTTCCGAGCCGCGCGCCGCGCGCTTTAGGCGCTCGAGCGCCGCGCGCTGAGGCGCCGCTTCGCGGTGAGCGCGCATTGCGCGCAACCTCTCGAGTTGCGCCAACTCTATTCGCGGATCGACGCGGGTGACGGGGACGGTCGGCGCCGCATGCGTCGGCACTTGCTCGAAGGCGTTCAGGCCGACCACAAGGCGCTGTTTACGTTCGATCTCGAGCTGGTATTCGTAGGCGGTCCGCTGGATTTCACGTTGAGGATAGCCTTGCTCGATGGCCGCGACCATGCCGCCCATCGCGTCGATGCGTGCGATTTGGGCACGCGCCAGCTGCTCCAGCCGTGTGGTCATCGACTCGATGGCATAGCTTCCGGCCAGCGCGTCCACGAAGTCGGCCACCCCGCTCTCGTGCGCCACGACCTGCTGCGTACGGAGCGCAATCGTCGCTGCCTCGGCGGTGGGCAGTCCGAGAGCTTCGTCGAAAGAATTGGTGTGCAACGATTGGCACCCACCGAGCGCGGCAGCGAGCGTTTGCACCGTGACGCGCGCTATGTTGACGAGCGGCTGTTGCGCGGTGAGGGTGATCCCCGCGGTCTGCGCGTGGAAGCGCAGCGCGCGCGCCTCGTCGCTCGCGGCGCCGAACCGTTCGAGCATGATGGTGCTCCAGAGCCGGCGTGCGGCGCGGAATTTCGCGATTTCCTCGACGAAGTTGTTGTGCACGTTGAAGAAGAACGACAGGCGTTTCGCGAAGTCGTCGACTTCGAGTCCCGCCGCCACTGCCGCATCGACGTACGCAATAGCGTCCGCAATCGTAAATGCGAGCTCTTGTGCTGCGTCCGCCCCGGCCTCGCGGATGTGATAGCCGCTGATCGAGATGGGGTTCCACCGGGGCAGCTCTCGCGCGCACCACGAGAACGTATCGGTGATGAGTCTTAGCGAAGGACGCGGCGGGTAAACATAGGTTCCGCGGGCAATGTACTCTTTGAGGATGTCATTCTGAACGGTGCCGCGGAGCGTCTCGCGGGGTATTCCTCGCTCGTCCGCCACGGCGACGTAGAGGCAAAGGAGGACGGCCGCGGTCGCGTTGATGGTCATGGATGTCGAGACCGCGTCCAGCGGTATCCCCCTCAGAAGCGCGCGCATGTCCTCGATCGAGTCGATAGCTACCCCGACGCGCCCGACCTCGCCCTTCGCTCTCGCGTCGTCGGAGTCCCGGCCCATCTGGGTTGGCAGGTCGAACGCGACACTCAACCCCGTCTGCCCTTGCGCGAGCAGGTAGCGAAACCTCTCGTTCGATTCATCCGCCGTTCCGAATCCGGCGTATTGGCGCATCGTCCACAGGCGACCGCGGTGCATGTTCGGCTGAACACCGCGCGTGAACGGCGGCTTGCCGGGCACGCCGAGGTCACGCGCCGGGTCGAAATCGATCGCCTCCAGATCGTCCGGCCCGTAAAGAGGCGCCGCGTCGGCGTGAGCGGCGAGGTCAGGCGCGTGACGGCGGCGCGGTTCCTTGCTCTCGTGCGGTGCGAGCACTCGTTCGAGCCATTCGCGACGTAGCTTGGCATAGTCGCTCATGCACGGCTGACTAGCATGAGGGCCAACGGCTATTTGCGCCTCTCGCGCAGCAGTCGCCCGAGCGTCTGCGCCGCAACGAGCGCGATTTCGTCGATTCGCCGCAGAGCGACCGCCTTGTCCCACAGCTGGTCGGCGAGGACGACGGCTATGCCCTTCCCTTCGACGCGTAGAGCGACGACGGCGACCTCCGCGGATGGGGGGGGATTCATTAGGGCGAGCAGCGACGCATGGACGGCATCCCTCGGAATGTGCGTTAGCCGCGCTTCGCGGTGCGCCATCGCGCCGGACAACACGGAGGTAGGCCCTGGTGGTCCGCCCGGCGTGGCCGCGCTTGGCAGTCGGACCGCGCGCAGCGCAACGCGATTCCCGAGCTCGGGTGTGCACGTCCACCCGACGAAACCATCGCGCTTGTTCGCGAACACCGCCACACGGCGGGCAACGGTCCGTATCCCCTCGACGACGAGATCGAGAAGGGCGTCGCGGTCGCGGGCGTCACGAATCTTGTCCATCACCCCTTCGGTGTCGGCGAGCGCGGGGGCCAGGACGGGCGCAGTCGCCCCAAACGGTCCGCGTTCGGTGACCCTGGCCGGCCCGAAGACGTCGGCCTCCGGAGTCGCGAATGGCTGCCGCTTCCGGCGGATCAGGTCGAGGATGGGCTCGGGCGAGAGGTCGAGGATGGCCGCCGGTGGTCGCTGCGTCACCATGGGTGCGCGCGTCCCAGGCTCGACCGCGAGCGGGCCGCTCGGTCCGCGGGGCTCGGACATGGGCGGCGCGAGGGGGCGAATGGCGCCAGGGCCTGTCGATTCGCCCGGGTGAAATGCCGCGTCGAAGGCGGCGAGGGAGGTTTGCACTATACGCACCGGAGCGTTCAGCCAATAGGCCACCTCCTCGATCGCATGCGAATCGTTCGCGTCGACGACCGCGACGTCGATGGCCCCTGTCATCGGATCGCGAGCCACCGGAACGGCGAGCAGCCGCTCACACAACCCGGGCGGCAAGCGATCCATCAGCGCCGCCACTGGCGTGACATGGACTTGAAAAGGTGCCTGCCCACGCTCGATCTCCCGGCCGAGCGTCCGCGCGTCGAGTGCCCGCGTCGCAAGGAGCGCCCGGACGAGCGAAGTTCCTCGCGCGGTCGACGTGAACAGGGCTTGCGCCAAGGCTTCGGGGCTCACTGCGCCGGAGGAGAGCAGCGAGCGGGCGAGCGCAATGGTCACCTGTCGATGGTAGCGGAGAACTGGCCTGGCGGTGACCCCCGTGGGATCCTCACCCCCCTCATGTCACTGTGCGCGGACTATTTGCAGCGTTCATTGCCGATTGCCATGCTCGCGCTCGCCCTCGTCGCGGTTCCCCTTCTCGTGGTCGAGCCGGAGGGCTTGCCTCGACTCCGCGCGCTTCGGAAGGAGCTCCAAGACGTGGACGCCGAGAACCAAGAGCTGCGTCGTGACGTGGCTCACTTGCGTGTCGAGGTCCAGGCTCTTCGCGACGATCCGGCAGCGATCGAACGCATCGCGCGAGGCGAGCTCGGGATGGTCCGAAAGAGCGAGGTCGTCTTTCAGTTCGGAAGGTAGGGGACGGTCTCACCGGCCACTGGGGGCAGTCGCCCCTTTCGAGTGGGCCGTGCTAGACCGAATAGCCGATGAATTACGAGGCTGTCATCGGGCTCGAAGTGCATGCGCAGCTGCTGACGCGAACCAAGGCGTTCTGCTCCTGCGCGACCGCGTACGGCGCGCCGCCGAACACGCAGGTCTGCCCGGTGTGCCTGGGCCTCCCCGGGGCGCTGCCGGTGCTCAACGGGAAGCGGTCTCGCATGGCCGTGCGAACGGCGCTCGCGCTCTCCTGCACCATCCACGAACGCAGCCGCTTCGCGCGGAAGAACTACTTTTATCCCGACCTCCCCAAGGGCTACCAGATCAGCCAATTCGACGAGCCCTTCAGCGGGCGCGGTCACCTCGATATCGAGCTCGACGGGGCCGTCAAGCGCGCCGGAATCACGCGCGTGCACATGGAGGAAGACGCCGGAAAAAACCACCACGCCGCGCATTCGTCCCTGATCGATTTGAACCGCGCGGGGGTCCCCCTGGTCGAAATCGTCGGTGAGCCCGACCTCCGCAGCGCCGCCGAAGCAGCGGAGTACCTGCGCACGTTGCGTGACGTGCTCGTCTTCATCGGCGTAAACGACGGCAACCTCGAGGAGGGAAACTTTCGCTGCGACGCGAACGTCAGCATTCGGCCACCGGGCGAGACCAAGCTCGGGACGCGGGTCGAGCTGAAGAATATCAACTCGTTTCGCTTCGTCGAGAAGGCAATCGGCTACGAGATCGGGAGGCAAGCCGCCGTTCTCGATCGCGGCGGGCGTGTCGTCCAGGAGACGCGGGGATGGAACGAGGACCTCGGCAAGACCTTCAGCCTGCGGAGCAAGGAAGAGGCTCAGGACTACCGCTATTTCCCGGATCCGGATCTCCCGCCGCTCGTCATCGACGAAACGTTCGTCGATCGAGTTCGGGCGACGATGCCCGAGCTCCCGCGAGCGAAACGCGAGCGCTTCGTGCGAGAGATGGGGCTCGGAGCAGCAGCCGCCAAGGTCCTAACCGGCCACCCGCGCGTCGCGGCGTTCTTCGAGGAGGCCGCGACGCTGCATGGCAACGCGACGCAGCGTCGCGAACTTCGTGCAGAGCGAGGTCCTTCGTGACGTCGAGACGCACGGCCTTCGTGCAAAAATCCCGGTATCGCCCAAACAGGTCGCGCGGCTGCTTGAGGCTGGTCGACGGAGGTACGATCAGCGGCAAGCAGGCAAAGGATGTCTACGCCGCGATCGCGGGCACCGATCGTATGCCCGAGGACGTCATCGCGGAGCTGGGGATGGAGCAAGTGAGCGACGTGGGCGCGATCGAAGCGATCTGCGCGAAGCTCGTTCGAGAAGAACCCGAAGCAGGCGGAGCAGCTCCGAGCCGGAAAAACGGCGCTCATGGGCTTCTTCGTCGGCCAGGTGATGAAAGAGACACGGGGCGCCGCCAATCCGCAGCTCGTAAACCAAGTGATGAAGCGGCTGCTCGGGATCGCGGGATAGGGGAAAGCGCTAGCCGCGTGGTGACAGCTCCGAGCGCCCCGAGGGCTGCGGCTCAGGCTCTGCGAGCGCGCGTCCTGATCATCGACGATAACGTCGAGCTGGTCGGCACGCTGCACGCCGTGCTCATGACTGCGGAGCTGTCGGACGGGTCGTCGGCTTCGGAGACGCTCGAAGTCGTCACCGCGTCGCGAGGTGACGAGGGGCTCGCAAGTGGCGCGGGCGCGCGGCTTCGACGTCGCGATCGTCGACGTGAAGCTCCCCGACGCGAGCGGCGTCGATCTCGATCCCGAAGCTGCGCCAGGCCGCTCCCTTCAGCGAGGTCGTCCTCATCACCGGGTTTCGCGTCGATGGACGCGGCGATCGGGGCACTGCGGTCAGGGGCGTTTGCGTTCATCCCGAAGTCGTTCCGGCCCGAGGAGCTCATCTCCACCGTGGAGCAGGCGCTGACCAAGGTGCGCCTGTCGCGCGAGCGCGAGGAGCTCGAGCGCCGTTACCGCGCCCTCGTCGAGCTGACGGACGTGCTCGTCGTGGGGCTCGACGCCGGAGACCACGTGGCCCTCTTCAACCGCAAAGCGTCCATGTTTGCCGGTGTCGAACCGAGCGGAGCCATCGGACGGCCCTTCGTCGAGAGCTGGATTCCGGAGGAGGATCGAGCCCGGTTGCGCGAGGGCATAGGGTTGGCGCGCATCGGGAAAACGCAGGAGGTCAGAGACGGGGTTCGTCGACCTCGCCGCCGGCGACGTGGGCGGCCCCTTGGTCATCTCTTCGCGTAGCTCGCGCGAGGCGCCATCGAGGCGGCGGGTTCGCTGGCATCTGTCGATGGCGCACGAGGCGGGCGACGCAGATCGCGCTGGTCTACGGGATCGGAATCGACGTGACCGAGCGGCGCGCGCTCGAGAAGCGCGCCGCAGACGCTGAGGCCCTGTCGGCGATGGGCAAGCTCGCGCTGAACCTCGCACACGAGATCCGAAACCCGCTCAACGCCGCCGTCCTCCAGCTTCACTTGCTCGACCGCCACGTCGACAAGCTCGCCATCGACGACGAGACCCGGCGCGCTCTGCACCACAAGGCCAAGATCGTCGGAGAGGAGATCGGGCGGCTGAGTCGCCTACTCACGGAGTTCCTGGAGCTGGCCCGCCCACGCGCCCCCGCCCGCGAGCTCGTGCACTTCCGCGAGTTGGTCGAAGAGGTGCTCGACCTCGAACACGGGTCGGCCGCGGCGCGCGGAGTCGCCGTCGAGCGCGACCTCGCTGGCGAATGCGCGGTCTGGGGTGACCCCGAGAAGCTGAAGCAGGTCGTCCTGAACCTTGTCATGAACGCGCTCGAGGCAATGAAAGACGGCGGGCGCCTTGGCGTTCGTCTGGGCCATGACGGCGAGCACGTCCGCCTCGCCGTAGAAGACACCGGGACCGGCATCGAGCCGGTTGCGCTTGCCCAAGTGTTCGACCCGTTCTTCACGACGAAGGAGGCGGGCACCGGGCTTGGCCTGTCGATCGTTCGCAAGATCGTCGAGCAGCACCAGGGCGAGGTTCGGATCGCGAGCGAGCGCGGAGCCGGCACGCGTGCCACGGTAGTCTTGCCGCTCGCGCGCTAGGTTACCGTCCGGGCGGGCGGAGGGGCAGGGCCGTCGACGAAGTGGGCGGTGGCGGAATTCTCGTCATTTCCGGCTCTCCAGAGGCATCGATCGCTGCGATGGCGGCAAAGGACTTATCCATCCCGACCTCGAGCGCACCCTCTTTTGCAAACAAGCTAGCCACGCGGACCAACCGCAGGGCGGTCGTCTTGCCAAGGTCGATCTCGCGCTCCACGAACGCCTCGAACGAAGGAAAACGCTTGGCCTCGTAGAGCCGGCGAGCCTGGATGTCCTTCAGGACTACGCCGACGTCGAAGAACGACTTCGGTAAGTTCTTCCTGAAGATCTTGATCTGCGAGAGCGCCGCGTGCAGGTCGCGCACCTTCTGCTTGATGTCCTCCGCGTTTTCAGGGGTGCGGATCGTGGCGCGCGCACTTCCTGGCAGCGGCGGCTCGGCGGCGCGCGCTCGCGCCTCTGCCGCGTGTTTTGCCGCGTGCCGTGCAGCCCACGGCGCCGCGCCCCGAAGTCCAAGCTTGCGCTTAAGGGGCCCCTCGTCTTTGGCGGAAGCCCCTTTGGCGGCAGCGCCAACCTTCGGCTGAGCCGCCTTCGCCGCGGTCGGCGGCTTTATCGATGCTCGCGTCTTCGGTGCATCGATTGCCTTCGTCACCGCAGCCTTCTTCGTCTTGGCCATGTCGCTCTCGGTTCGGGGCAAAGCCCGGAAAGAACTCCGTTTCGCGCCAGCTCCCCTCCGGCTTCGCGCGATATGTCGGGGGGGTGACTCGGGCGAAACGCTCTCGGCCCATTACCAGAATCCGGCGCTGCGCGTCTACACGGGAAAATGGGCGATGCCTCGGGGCGAGCCGCCGAGGTATGATGACTGGAGGCAATCGTGGCGGTTCTAACGGCCATCGGCGACGACGAAGCGAGACGGCTGCTCGCTGCATACGGATTCGGCGAGTTTCGTGGTTTGGAGGGCGTCGCAGGCGGCAGCGTCAACTCGAACTTCCGACTGACGCATGCCACGCCAACCGGCGAGCGGCAGGTTTTCCTTCGCCTCTACGAGGAGCGCGACCTTGCCGGAGCGCGGCGTGAAACCGCAATGATCGAAAAGCTCGCGAGGGCAGGTGTCCCTACACCAGCCCCGTTCGCGCGTACGGACGGCGCCCTCGTCTCGGTCACGTGCGGTAAACCGGCCGCGCTCCTACCGTGGTCCGAGGGCGTCATGCGCTGTCAAGCGGGGGTCACTGCGAACGACGCGCGGTGCATTGGTCAGGCGTTGGCGCGGGTACACATCACCGGGAGCCTCGAAGAGTGCGAGGACGGAAGATTCCGCCTCGAAGATCTCAGCTCGCGGCTGGACCGCGTCGCCCGCTGCGGATCCCCGCAGCTTGTCGCTTTAGTGCCGTCCCTGCGGTCTCGGCTCGTCCGCGCGCACACCGCGCGAGATCCCCTTCTTCCGCGCGGCCTCGTGCATGGAGATCTCTTCCGGGACAACGTTTTGTGGGGCGCGGAGGGCCAGATCGCTGCTCTTTTGGACTTCGAGAGCGCTTGCGACGGAACATACGCTTACGATCTGATGGTCACGATCCTGGCCTGGTGCTTCGGTGACGATCTCGAGCGCCACCTCACCTCCGCCATGTGCGAGGGCTACGAGGCCGTCCGTCCACTGTCGCATCGTGAGAGAAGCGGCCTGTATGCCGAGGGCGTGTTCGCGACGCTACGCTTCACGATTACTAGGATTACCGACTACGCGATGCGCGAGGTCACCCAGGGCCCGCGCGTCGTCAAAGACTGGCAGCGCTTCGCCAAGAGACTCGAGAGCCTCGAGTCCCTTGGCAGCGAGGGACTGCAACGCGCGCTTGGACTTCCATGAAATTCGCCGATCTGATTCGAATTCCGGGCAAGCTCAGAAGGACGCGGTCTCGGCGATGGGCCGGTTGGGTGCGGTTCGTAACTCCATCCGCAGCTTTTCGATCTGCTCGACGACCTTTGCCAGCGCGCCCGCCTGCGCCTCGACAGCGGCTTCGGCCGCTCCTTCCTCGATCGGTCCCGCGTCGCGTGCGACCTTCGTTGCCATGAGGACCTCCACGACCTCTCGGTGAAGCTCCTGGCCGGCGCTCACGACCCACGCGTCGAGTTTATGGGCGAACTCCTCGATGAGCTGGTCGAGCTTTGGCCCGACCTTTTTCGCGGTTTGCCGAAGCACCTCCGGGGCGAGCTCCTTGGCGCGTTTCTTCAGCTCCTCGTGAATTTTGCCGCGCGCAAACATGGCGAAGATGGCGGGGCCGGCGATGGCGAGCAGGCCGCCGGCCATCAAGTTGACGGCCATGAGCGCCATGCCGCCGAACATGAGCGCGACGACGCCGATGTCGTACTTGATCGTATCGACCTGCACGTCGAGCCGCTGCGCATCACTGCCCAGCATCGTCGCGACGCGACGGGCGCCGTCGCGCGCATCCTCGCGCACGAGCGCCACTGTCTTTTCGGCAAGCTGTTCGAGCTGCGCGGCGATTTCCTTGGACTCTTCTTCGGCCCATCGCTTGAACGCGTCTTCCAGGAACGAAGGAAGATACTGCTTGAGATCCTGCGGTTTCGCCGAGTCGATCACGTTGGGTAGCTGACGCGACACGTCGTCCACGAAGCGGTCGAGATCTTTGCGCGCCCCCGTCTTTATGGCGGAGACCTCCTCGCGAATCTGGCTGCGCCGCTGCTCGATGGTCCCCGTCTGGCCGCTGAGATCCCTCTCGAGGGCTGCGATGCGCCGGTCGATCTCCTCGGTCTTCATATGAATGCCGCGTCGGCGCGCGTCGACTCCCTTCGACAGCAGCCCCGCAACGCCAAGTCCCTCGCCGAGCGCGTTGTCGAGCAATATTCGCCCACGCTCTTCGGCCAGAAAGCGCGTCAGATGCAGAACGAGCTCCGGCAAGCCGCTTGCCGCCACGTCTCCGCGAAGGGCTGTTTCGGCGCTGATGGGAAATACGACGGGGGACTTTACCAGCGCCGACAGATGGTTCTTCGCATAGGCGAGAGCCTCGCGTCGTTCTGCGTCCGAGAGCACGTCCCATTTGGTGATGACGAAGACGATCTTGTCGCGTGACGCCTTGAGGAGCTTGTCGTTCAGGAAGACGCGCTCGCTCTCCTTGAGTATCTGGCCGGCGTCGAGGAGAAACAGGACCGCGTCGGCCCGCGGGATGTAGCTGTAGGTGATGTCCGCGCGCTGAAGCGAAAGGTCGTTCACCCCTGGAGTGTCGACGAGAAGAATCCGCTCCTTGAGGAGCGGTGCAGGGTAGCCGATCTCCAAGTGATCGACATCGTCGGTCGCCTCCCCTCCGCCCACCGCGAAGCGCTTTGCTTCTTCGAAGGCGATCGGTCGACGATCGCCGTTCGTCTTGACCACCACGGCCTCCGGCCGCTCGGCCCAATGAATATGGTGGATTGCGGCCGTCGTCGGCGTAACGCCGACCGGCAGCGCGTGATGACCGAGGAGCGCGTTCACGAACGACGTCTTCCCGTGATTGAACTCGCCCACGACCACGAGGTGAAACCGGTCCTCCTCCAGCTTGCGGACGAGCTCCCTGTCGACACGTTCGCGCAGACTCTTGGTCCCAAGCGCGCTTGCCACGTCTCCGAGACCGCGGAGGACACCCACCACCTCGTCGCGCTTGTCGAAGAAGGCGTCGAGCCCCGCCGTGGGTGGCGCGACCGACCTCGCCTCGTCGGTGGTCACGAGACCTCTCCCTTCAGGAGCCCCGCGACGCGGCTGTCCACTTCGCTCATCGTCAAGCCTGCCGAAGGTAGGCCCTTGAGCCCCATCGGTGCGTTAGGCTGGCCGACGGCGTGCAATGACTGACGATAGAGCGCGCTCTCGCCGAATACGCGCATCGCCAGCACGCGCTTCGGCAGCCAGGGGTGGGTCGCGAAGACCTCCATGTACTTGCCGATGCCGTGGCTGCCCTCTTCGTGTTGCTCGAGGAACGCGTCGAGATTGAACTCCTCGTAGAGCTTGCGCGACCCGACCGCGAGCTTCGTGATGGCCCGTTCGGACGCCTGTTGGTCTTTGGCGACGAGCATTCCGGCACGATCGCAAGTGATTTCGGCGCGTCGCGACCACGTTCGGAGTGCGACCAGCGCCGGCTGCAAGATCCAGGGCAAGAACATCCCCGCCATGTAAGTGAGGTAGTGGAGCGCAGTCAGGTACGCGACGTGCGAGTTGTGGATGTGCCCGCACTCGTGGCCAATGACCGTGAGCAGCTCCTCGTCGCTGTATTCGTTCACGAGCGCAGAGTGGACCATCATGAACGAGTCCTCGTTCGTGCCGAACGTTCCCGCGTTGAACGTCGGATTGTTCACGACGAAGACCTGCGGCATCGTGATTTGCAGCGTCTCGCAAGCGCTCTTCGTTATGCGGTGGATGCGCGGAAACTGCCGCTCGCTCACCTTGACGGCATGACCGAGTAGCTGATGCCTGCCGAGCTGCTTGAAGAGGCGCACGCTGGCCTCGACGGCCAGAGCGACGGGCTTGGTGTTTTCGAAGGCCACGCGCGACTGGCGGTCGAAAGTATACGTGTACTCGTGGCCCGTCGTCTCCGCTCCGCCCCCCACGCGCTCCGACTTTCTTTGTGCGACGAAGGCTTCGAAGTCGAGCTGGGGTAGTTGGGCCATGGGATTTCCTCTTCCTCCGATGAGCCTAAGCAGCGGGGCAGGGAATCGCAAACGCGAGCGCCTCGGCGGAAGCGCACGAGCAGTGCGGTTCTTCCTTCGCGTCCCGCTATTGCGTCTTCAAACCCCCGCCGACGAAGCGGGTGGCGCCGGGGGCGGAGTGGAGCGCGCCCGACGCGAGCACAGCAAGCCCGGCAGCAAACACCACGGCAGCCACGGCGACGCTTGAGGTCGCCCAAGTTGGCCACCCCCCCGCTGGTCTTTCGGCATGTTCGCGCTCAAGGAGCGGTCCCCAGGTTGCGGGCGTCGGCGCGGACCAGTCAATGAGAGCCCCGCAGCCGCCGGCCCCACATTGCGCGACCAGGACTGCGCCCCCAAGCGTATCGCCGCTTGAGTTCGGTGCGGGCGAGTCCGGCTTTCTGGCGGGCAAGGCGGCCACCCAGCGGCCGCATCGAACTGCGCTCGCGTCGATGTCCAACGCTGTCGCGCCCACAATGACTCTCGCTCGGGCTAAATCAGCCCTCGAGCACGGGGCCGGCCGCCCTTCGGCGACCCGAACGATCGAGTTCGCCATACCAGTTTCGACCCAGTCGGCCCAGACAGGCGCCCCGGCATTCATGACCACGATTGCATGCAGCCCAGGCCGCAGTGCGATGATATTCAAGGGAAACCGGACCCCGTCCACCCAAAGCCAGGTAAGCGGCTCCCCGGGGCCAGGATCGAACGCGACGGGGGCCGACGCCGCCGGAGGACTTGAACTCTCCTCGCCCAAGGCGCCAACGCGCCCCCCGTCGAGCGCATCCGCCCGGCTCGAGGCGCGGCACACCGCCTCGTCGTCGATCGGCTGCAGACGCCGAAAGCGTGCCGCTCTTCCGCGCTCGACCTCGGCCATCAGCCAGGCCGCCTGAGGCAGCTGAGGATGAGCGCGCAGAAGCGACTCTGCGGAGGCGAGAGCTAGGTCCACCGCTTCCGGGTCGCGCGCGGAAAGCGCCTCGCGGGTTCGGTCGAGAAGCTCTTCCACGCCCTCCGCCACGCTGCCATCCATGGCCAGCGGCGTGGGTTCGTCACCCCGCGGCCCCGAAAGCAGGACCCCGTGCGCGTGCGACCAGCTCGCGAGGGCGTAAGACTGCTTGTCGTCGGCAGTCTCTGTAGCCATCCACACGAGCGGCGCGGCTGCGTCCGTCACGAGCGTGAATTCTTGGCATATGTGCTGCTGCTCTCGTTTGATGCGATTGGGCGCGCTTTTTCGATGGCCGCTATCACCTTCTCGACGTGGCCCTCCACTTTGACCCCACTCCATTTGTGCGCGATGGAGCCGTCAGGTGCGATCAGGAAGGTAGATCGAATGACCCCTTCGACTGCTTTTCCATACATCGTCTTCGTCCCCCATGCGCCGTAGGCCTTGTGCGCAACGAGCCCGGGATCGCTGAGGAGCGGGAATCGAAGCCCAAGTTTGGCTTTGAATCGGCAGTGGGTCTCCCCCATATCTCGTGAGATACCGACCACCTCGGCGCCAAGCTTCTCCAGGCGGCTAGTCGCCGCCTCAAACTCCTGCGCCTCGCGCGTACAACCAGGGGTATTGTCTTTGGGATAAAAGTAGAGGACGAGCCATTTGCCAGCAAAGTCCTCAAGCATGACCCGCTTGCCAGAATCGCCTTCGAGGTCGAAGGCCGGAGCCTGGGGGTTCTTTTTCGTGGGCATGGAGCCTCCGATTCTAATCGAGTCGCGGCTCGGATAAGGTAGCTTGAGAGGGCTTCGTGCAGATTAATTTCGCCGGCCGGGAGATCGCGCTCAAGCTTGTGTACTACGGGGCGGCGCTCAGTGGAAAAACGACGAACCTGCGTTCGCTACATCAGCTGACGACCGAAGGGGCGCGCGGGCGGCTGATGACGCTCGAGACCAAGGACGACCGCACTCTCTTCTTCGACATGTTACCGCTCACGTTGCGGGCAGACGCGGAGCGCGGCGGCTCTCCCGGCATGACCTTGCGAATCAAGATCTTTACGGTTCCCGGGCAGGTCCTCCATTCCTCGACCAGGAGGCTCGTTCTACAGGGGGCCGATGGGGTTGCGTTCATAGCCGATTCGCAGATCAGCGAGACCGAGCACAATGCCGCTTCCTTCCTCGATTTGCGTCAGAACTTGAAGGAGCTTGGGCTCAGCCTGAAAGAGCTTCCCGTCGTGATTCAATTTAACAAGCGCGATCTCGACCAGATTCGCTCGGACGAGGAAATCGACGCGCTGGCCGAGCGGGGCAGGGAGCCCGTCTTCAAGGCAGCCGCAGTGAATGGGAAAGGCGTGCTCGAAACGTTCTTCGGCCTGCTGTTCTCGACATGGACGAAGCTTGATCGCGAGCACCAGCTTGCGAAGATGCTTGGTATCGCTTCCGGCGACTTGCTGCCCATGGCGGCGCGGCAGCTGGGGGTAGCGGCCGATGTAGAGTCACTTCTTTCCTCGTCGGTCGGCGGAAGGCTCGATCGCGGCCAGAAGATGGTAGCGCGATGAACCAAGGTCCCGAGGTACCTCATGTCTCGCTGGACGATTTGGTGCTCGACGGAAGGGTCCGCATTGAGGACATGGTCGACCGGGAGGGGCTGGAGGAGCTGTGCCGTAGCTTCCACCTACTCTTCGGCATCGCTGTCCGCATCTATTCGAACGAGGGCGTGCTCCTCGCCGACGCCGTGCGTGAGCATGAGCTCTGCGCCTACGTCAACACCACACCGGAAGGCCGCAGGGCGTGCGCCACGACGGTCGGCGCCGCGAAGGCCCGCGAGCCCGGCGCAACCGGGGATGTCATTCATCCGTGCTTCACTGGCGCGGCCTACCGCATCCTCGCAGTGGAATACGACGGACGGCGCGTCGGACGGCTCATCGTGGGACCATTTCTCCCTTCGAGCGTCGTCGAAATGCCTGCGTCCCTCTTGCAGGTCGATCCCGGCATTGCAAGGGAGCGCGCCGTGCTGCTTTTCGCCAAGATGCCGCGTGCGAAGTCGGAGGCGGTTACCCGAATCGCAGCCCACCTGAAGGCGGCGCTCGATCTCATTCTTTTTTCGGGGCACAAAGCTCATGTGACCAGCCAGATGCACCTGGCGAGCGTGCGTGAGAGTTACCGCGAGCTCGAGGACAAGACCGGCAAGTTGCAGCAGGCCTTCGATCGGCTCAAAGAGCTCGATCGTTTGAAGTCGAATTTTCTCGCGACCGTCAGCCATGAGCTCCGGACTCCGCTGACGTCCATCATCGGCTACAGCGAAATGCTGGTCGGCGGGCTGACCGGGGAGCTGCGGCCCGACCAGCTCGAGTTCGTGAAGACGATCCATGAAAAGGGCGAGCAGTTATTGTCGCTGATCATGGGCCTACTCGACTTGAGCAAGCTCGAGAGCGGGACGATGCGCATGGTCGTTCGGGCCGTCGAGATACGGCCGGTGCTCATGGAAGTCGTTTCGACCCTAGCGCCCGCAGCGGGCAAAAAGGGCGTGCGCCTGGAACTCGACATCGCCGGCCAGCTGCCTGAGCTTCGGGCCGATCCAGAGCGGCTGCGGCAAGTGTTCCTGAATCTCGTAGAGAACGCGATCAAGTTCACGCCGGCGGACGGCTTGGTGGTGCTGCGGGCACGAGCGGTTGACGGTGCCAACCACGCGGGAAACGCAGACGAGGGCACCGGGCCGGACGAAGAAGGGCTCGCGCTGCTGGCCCCGACACGTACGCGGCTCGAGGTGCGCGTGATGGATACCGGAATCGGAATCCCTGTCGCCGAGCGCGAGAAGGTCTTCGACGCATTTTATCAGGTGGACTCCTCGAGCACGCGCGAATACGGGGGGACCGGGCTCGGCTTGTCGATCGTGAGGCGCCTCGTCTTCGCGCATGGTGGAACCATCCGTATCGAAGACAATGTGCCAAGGGGTACGGCGTTCGTCGTCTCTCTGCCGCAGGCCCCGCCCGCCGGGGCGTTCATCGAGGGGCCCGCGGCCCCGGGGGAGTAGCTCGGCCTCGTGGACGAAAGAGAGCGGATCGCCATGCTCGCTCAAGCGCTCGCCTGGACGCGAGCGAACGAGAACGGCGTCGAGGTAGGCATTGGGGACGACGCGGCTGTCTTGACGACGGCGGGGGTCGCCTCCCGCTTGGTGTGGACGATCGACGAGCAGGTGGAGGGAGTGCATTTCCAACGCGCTTTTGCCTCATGGCGGGATATCGGTTGGCGGAGCTTCATGGCTGCCATGAGTGACGTCGCGGCGATGGGAGCACGCCCATGGTGTGCGCTGGCCGCTCTCGTGCTTCCGCGCGATGTGGACGACTCGGCGCTCGAAGATCTGGCCCGCGGTCAACGTGAGGCCTGCGAGGTGACTGGGGCGCCCATCGTCGGCGGAAATCTCGCTGGCGGGTCGTGTCTTTCGATCGCTACGACGGTGCTAGGGACGTGTGAGCACTCGATTGGGCGTCGCGGCGCGCGCCCTGGGAACAGCGTCTGGATCGCGGGTTCTCTCGGCCTCGCCGCGGCCGGGCTGAAGGCGCTCGAGCGGGGAATGGCCGAGAACGAGAGTCTCTCGGCCCCGGTTGCGTCTTGGCGTCGACCTCGCGCGCTCGTCACCGAGGGCCTTGCGATGGCGCGGGTGGCTACGGCTGCCGTCGACGTGTCCGATGGATTGGCGCGCGACGCAGGTCACATCGCTGAAACGAGCGGCGTACGGCTCGTCTTCGAAGAGCGGGCGCTTTTGTCGGACGGAAACCTCGTCGAGGCTGCTAGCACACTCTCGGAAAACGCGCTCGACCTCGTCCTCTATGGCGGTGAGGACTACGCGCTCATCGCCGCCAGCGATTGCCCCATCGCTGGGTTCCGCCGCGTAGGTGAGATTCTCGAAGGCCGAGGTGTCTTTCTGCGCGACGACGCCGGCGAACACGCGCTTGACCTAGGTGGCTACGATCACTTTGCTCGGCGGTCGTAGCGCGGCGCGTCTGGGCCCCCTTGGAAGCCGTCCACGCTACGCCTCGCGCGGCTAAAACTGACAGGTCGACGGCAGTTTGACGCTCTTTAGCATCTGGCGGAGCTGGTTGAACTCCGGCGCACTTCCCAGCGGACCGATCTGTTTTGCGATCTGATCGCATTGCGCGGCTACGGCGTTCAGCTGAAACCCCTCCGGGGACGACGCTCCGAGCTGTTTCGCCTGCAGCCGCATCGCGTTGCAGCATACCTGGATTTTGATTTGATTGGAGGTCATGGCCGGGCCCGTTGCCTTCTTGCCGGCCTCGGCCATGGCATCGCCCGCCTCGTCCCCGGCATCCTCCGTTAGCGGCGCGAGCTCCGTCACGCTGGGCGTGCTCGCGGGGGCGGGCGGCCCGGCCTCGTACTCGACGACGGGCTGCTTTTTCGGGCAGCCCACGACGAGCATTGGCACGGACAGCGCAAACGCTGCGAAGGAAAGGCAGGAACGAGCGGCAGGTCGCGTCATCGGAAGGTCTCCTCGGGTCGGCGCGCGAGCCTACCGGGATCTTCCGCGTCTGCGTAGTGTTCAGTCGCGAGCGACGGCTAGCGCTCCTGGGCGGCCGTCGCTCACGAGCACCCCATGGAGTTCCCGCAATTGAGGCACTTGTAGCAGGCGCCGTTTCGCACGGTAATGTGACCGCAGACGTCGCAGACCGGCGCATCGCCCATCATTCGGTCGAGCTGAGCGTCGAGGGGAGAGCCCCCATCGCCGAGCGTTTCGCTCATCGCCGCGCTCCGGGCGGTCGCCTCGCGTGTGTGCGGCAGTGCGGCTGCATCGCTCGATTTCGGAAAATGATTGGAATGGCCCGTCGAAGGCGACAGTTGGCGGACGGGTACGGAGGCCGGCTCGGCCGGCGTGCCCATGTTCCGCGCCGAATCGAGTGGTGACGCGTCGATCTCCGGCTTGATGTGCGCGAGGTCGTAGCGGTGCAGGTACTCGACGCCGAGGACGCGGAAGATGTAGTCGACGATCGACGTCGCGAACTTCACGTGCGGATGCCCCTCGACCGGCCCCTGCGGCTCGAAGCGCGTGAACGTGAACTGCTCGACGTACGTCTGAAGCGGCACGCCGTACTGGAGGCCGATCGCTGACGCTCATCGCGAAGCAGTTCATCAGCGAGCGGAAGGCCGCGCCCTCCTTGTGCATGTCGATGAAGATCTCGCCGAGCGTGCCGTCCTCGTACTCGCCGGTGCGCAGGAAGATCTTGTGGCCGCCGACGCGCGCCTCCTGCGTGAAGCCGAGGCGCTTCTTCGGCAGCCGCATCGCGCTCGCCGTACAGGCGAGTGTTGCCGGGCGCGATGTTGAGCGTGAGCTGCGCGTGCTAGCGTCCGACGTCGAGGGCATTGGCGCGAGCAGCGGCTCGGACAGGCTGCTCTCGCGACCGCGTCTTCGCCTTCTTCGTCCTTCGTCTCCGCCCGACGTCGACAGCGGCTGCGACGCCTTGCATCCGTCGCGGTAGAGCGCGACCGCCTTGAGCCCGAGGCGCCAGCCCTCCTCGTAGATCGTTGCACGTCCTCGACGGTCGCCTCGTTCGGCAGGTTCACCGTCTTCGAGATCGCGCCGCTGAGAGAACGGCTGCGCGGCGGCCATCATCCGCACGTGGGACATCGGCGCGAGGTAGCGCTGGCCGTTCTTGCCGCAGCGATTCGCGCAGTCGAACACCGGATAGTGCTCCGGCTCGCAGGTACGGCGCGCCTTCGATCGTCATGCGACCGATGATGACGTCGCTGCGCCTCGTCGATCTGCGCGCGTCGTGAAGCCGAGGTGCTCGAGCAAGCGAGAAGGCCCCTTCGCGCTCCGCACTCCTTGACAGCCCCGAGCCGCTCGTATGTCTCCTCGCCGAGGACCCACGGCGCGAACGCGCTCTCGAGATCGAAGACGCCGGGGATGGCCGCCTCGACCTTCGCGAGGTCCGCGTCGGTGAGGCCCTTCTCCTTGAGCGTACGGCGGTTGATGTGCGGCGCGGCGAGAAGCGTGTTCGTGCCCGCTGACGTACGCGACGATCTCCTGCGCTTCGCGCTCGCTGTAGCCGAGGCGCCGCAGCGCATGCGGCACCGACTGGTTGACGATCTTGAAGTAGCCGCCGCCGGCGAGCTTCTTGAACTTCACGAGCGCGAAGTCCGGCTCGATGCCGGTCGTGTCGCAGTCCATCAGGAGGCCGATCGTCCCCGTCGGCGCGAGCACGGTGGCCTGCGCGTTGCGGTAGCCGTGCTGCCTCGCCGAGCCGCACGGCGTCGTCCCAGTCCTCGCACGCCGCGCGGTAGAGGTCGCTCGGGGTAGCCAGACGTGCCTCGCCGGGCAGCCGGCAAGCGTCGCGATCGATTCCGTACGCCGCGTCGCGGTGCATGTCGCATCACGCGGAGCATCGGCTCGCGGTTCTTGGCGAAGCCGGCGAACGGCCCCTTCGCGCGCGGCCATCTCGGCGCTCGCCCGGTACGCGTGACCGCACATGATCGCGGTGAGCGCCGCAGCAATGGCGCGCCCCTTGCCGGCTGTCGTACGGCATGCCGACTGACATGAGCAGGCTACCGAGGTTCGCGTAGCCGAGGCCGAGCGGGCGGTAGTCGTGGCTGTTCTGCGCGATGTTCGCCGTCGGGTAGCTCGACAGGTCGACCAGGATCTCCTGCGCGACGAAGAAGACGCGGCATGCGTGGCGGTAGCCGTCGACGTCGAACGACCCG
This sequence comes from uncultured delta proteobacterium, assembly GCA_963787925.1. Classification (GTDB taxonomy): domain Bacteria; phylum Myxococcota_A; class Polyangia; order Polyangiales; family Polyangiaceae; genus Palsa-1150. The sequence goes on along the minus strand of CAWBEN010000003.1, from coordinate 3,317,647 downwards.
TCGTCACGCAGGAACTTCGTGAGGTTGACGCTAGCGAGATTGCACGCCGTGTCGTCGAGGAACATGTACTCGGAGCACGGGTTCGACGCGTTGATCCGGCCGGTGTTCGGGCAGGTGTGCCAGCGGTTGATGGTCGTGTCGTACTGCACGCCCGGATCGGCGCAGGCCCACGCCGCCTCGGCGATCTGGCGCCAGAGATCCTTCGCCTCGTAGCGTCTCGCAGACCTCGCCCGTCGTGCGCGACGCGCGTCTGCCACTTGCCGCCCGCCAGCGACCGCGCGCATGAACTCGTCGGTCACGCGCACGCGAGTTGTTCGAGTTCTGCCCGCTGATCGTGTGGTACGCCTCGCCGTTGAAGTCGCGCTGAGTAGCCGGCGGCGATGAGCGCGTGCGCCTTCTTCTCCTCGCGCACCTTCCAGTTGATGAAGTCGACGATCTCGGGGTGGTCCATGTCGAGGCAGACCATCTTCGCCGCGCGCCGCGTGGTGCCGCCGCTCTTGGTCGCGCCCGCGGCGCGGTCGAACACCTCGAGGAAGCTCATGAGGCCCGATCGACGTGCCGCCGCCGGAGAGCTTCTCCTGCTTGCCGCGGATGGCGCTGAAGTTCGAGCCGGTGCCCGAGCCGTACTTGAAGAGGCGCGCCTCGGTCTTCACGAGCTCGTAGATGCGCATCAGGTCGTCGCTTCGCCGCCTGGATGAAGCACGCCGAGCACTGCGGGCGCTCGTAGGCGTTCGTCGTCTCGACGACTGTCGTCCGTCGCCGAATCCCACGCCCAGTTTCCGCCCGAGCCCTGATGCCGTACTCGTGCCAGAGGCCGCAGTTGAACCACACCGGCGAGTTGAACGCGCCGTACTGGTGGACGAGCAGGAACGAGAGCTCGGCCTCGAACGTGTCGGCGTCGGCCTTGGCGGCGAAGTAGCCGCCGAAGTCGTCGCCGGCGCGCGGATGGTGTGCGCGAGGCGGTGCACGACCTGGCGCACGCTCGTCTCGCCCTTGTCCTTGTCGCCGTGGAGGCCGGCCTTGCGGAAGTACTTCGAGATGACGATGTCGGTCGCGAGCTGGCTCCAGTCGGCCGGGACCTCGGCGCCTTCCATCTTGAAGACGATGCTGCCGTCGGGGTTCGTGATGATGCTCGAGCGGCGCTCGTAGACGACGGCGTCGAGCGGATCGGTCCCGGCGGTGGTGAAGCGACGCTCGAACCGGACGCCGCGCTCGACCGACGACCGGCGGCTCGTTGTCTTGCTCGGGCCCGCGGGTGGCGCCGAGGTACTCTTCTTGGTCGCGGCTTTGTCGCGCGAGTTCGGCGTTGCCGACTCTCTCTTGCCGCGGCTCATTGGCGGCTTGTCTCTGCCCGTATTTTCGAAGCCACGTGGCGCCTTTTCTTGTCCCGCGCGCAGCGCCTTGAGGTGCGTGGAGCCGTTCTTACCGAAGTCCGTCGAGTTTGCCATATCCGCCTCCTCTTGCCCGTTCGCCAAGCCTGCCGTCCCGCGACCTACTGCCCGGCTCGCTCGCGTGGCGGGCCGTTCACGTTCCCCCGGCGTGCCGCCCACGACGCGCACGGACGGGGCCCGCTCCGTGCCAGACACAAGTCGCCTCACGTTCACGCCTTCGATCCACGCGGCACGGTCGCCGAGCTTGCACCCATCGCGACCGCGACGCGGTCAGTATCTAGTTCAGGCTGAACTGCTGCTGAGAACGTTCCTCGCGAGGCTGACTTTCCGTTCAGCTACTCCACACGACTCCTCGCCCCCCTGCTTGCCCGGGAGCCAAGGCTGAGAACAACTCATGCGTAACCGTGCGCGCCGCCGTGTTCATAAGGCGTGCATACCGAACCACGTCACCAAAGGACCTACCGAAGCGCTCGCCACTGAGCCGACCGCCGAGTTACCCTACGAAGTGCTCGCGCGAGAATCGATGCCCACAACCCAAGGTCTAGCCCCAAGATGTTGTGGCTGTCCAGCAAAAAGCCACGAAATGTGGTGGCTACCAAGTCCCGACATTTCCTTCGGTCGACCGCTTTGTGAGTTGCATCCTCGAATGGGGGGGCTCGACTCAGGTCGCTCCGATGCCCCTGGTCGGGCAGAGGCGATATCCAAATAGGGCGCCAGAGGAGGCAAGAGATCTCCACAGGCAGCAGCGGTGAAAACTGGCTGCGGTGAGGGCGCGAAAAGAATGCGCGCACTGAACGTGCGAACGAAGGTGAACGGTTGATCCCCCCAATAACTAGCCAGGTGCTCCACAACATCCCACCTGCTTGTTCAGTGGTAGCTCGTACACTTCAAGTTCTCGTTCCGAAGGCCGCACCGAGCCTTCGGTTCAGAAAAGGCGCGCAGAGGTGTCATCGGTCCATAGCCAGCCGTTACGTGGGACGCGCAGTCGATTTCCGTCGCGGACGACGCGGCCTCGCTCGACGAGCCAAGCAGCGGCGCGCGAGCGCTCCACGGTCCAGCCGATAGTACCTAGCGAGCGGGCAGCCGAATCGAGATCGATGCCTTCATCCATGCGAAGACCGAGCATGATGCGCTCGCGGAGGAGCGTCCGCGCGTCGAGGGCCTCGATCGTTTCGCCGGTTGGTTCGGCATGGATAACCGCGTGGTCGCGAATTGAGGCTGAGCGCTTTGCCTCCATGTAACGGTCCGGGCGCGGTTCGTTGCGCCAGCGGAAGCCCGCGGCCGGGCCAGGTCCCGTCTCAGTGCGTGCGAATCCGACGGCGGCGCTGCCGAGGCCGAGGTACTCCTCACCGCGCCAGTAGCCCAGGTTGTGGCGAGCCTCTTGGCCTAGCTCGGCGTAGTTCGACACCTCGTAGTGCCGGAATCCGCGGACTCCAAGGGCCTCGTCAATCGCCAGAAAAGCCTCCGCCACCGCTCCCTCGTCGGCGAGTGGCAGCCGGCCTCTCCGGGCGAGCTCGCCGAAGCGAGTCGCAGGCTCGATGGTCAGCTGGTAACAAGACAGGTGGCGCAGGCCGAGGTCCACGAGCTCAAGCGCTTCGTCCCGGGCGCTTTCGGCTGACTGTCCGGGCAACCCAAATATGAGGTCGCCCGACACTCGGGGCACCCCGGCGCGTATGGCGTCGCCCACTGACTTGCGAGCGCCTGCGGCGTCGTGCAGCCGCCCGAGGTAAAGGAGGCGGGAATCGCGCAGCGACTGCACGCCAATCGACAGTCGGTTGACACCGACGTCGACGAGACCGCGGGCCGTCTCTCCGTCGAGCGACGTCGGATTGCATTCGACCGTCACTTCGAGCTCCGCCGCGCACCGGAGGATGTCGCGCACCCGCTGAACGACTCGACCGATGGCGCTGGCGTCCCATAGGCTCGGCGTGCCGCCACCGAAAAAGATGCTGCCGATTCGACGCCCGTCAAAGAGCGGCGCACGCGCGCTCAGCTCCCGAAGCACTGCGTCGGCGTAAGCCGCGTGGTCAATGTCGTCGCGCGCTTTCGCGTAGCTGACGAAGTCGCAATACGGGCACTTGGCGAGGCACCAGGGAAAATGCACGTAAACACTTGCCGTGGGCGCATCTTCACGCTCCACGAATGGGTCTCCCGGTGTGGAAAATCGCCCTGTCGTCGGGGGCTGAAACGCGGTTCGAGGGAAAGCATGAGGGGCGAGCGGAATGAAGGGCATGGGGGATGATTGGCCGAGCGAGCCCGAGGCGATTGCGGCGGTTGCCTCGGAGTGTTAGGTTTTTTGCCCGGATCCCGCACGTTAGGACAACGCGCGGCGCCGCGTATGCTCCAGGCAGAACACCTCATCGAGAGAGTCAGGGCGTACCAGCCCTCGGTCGACTCCGACCTGATCCAGCGAGCTTACGACTACAGCTTCCGGATGCACGCGGGGCAGAAGCGCAAGTCGGGCCAGCCCTACTTCGTTCACCCGGTCGGCGTCGCGGCGATCATCGCCGACCTCCGGCTCGACACCGCGAGCGTCTGCGCCGGGCTTCTCCACGACGTGGTCGAGGACACGCTCGCCACCACCGAGGACATCGAGAAGGAGTTCGGCGGCGAGGTCGCCGAGCTCGTCGACGGCGTCACCAAGCTCTCGAAGATCAACTTCACGTCGAAGGAGGACCGCCAGGCGGAGAACTTCCGCAAGATGGTGGTCGCCATGGCGCGCGACATCCGCGTGCTCCTCATCAAGCTCTGCGACCGCCTCGACAACATGCGCACGCTCGAGCACATGAAGCGCGAGGCGCAGGAGCGCATCGCGCGCGAGACGATCGAGATTTACGCGCCGCTCGCGAATCGGCTCGGCATCCAGGCGTTCAAGAGCGAGCTCGAGGACCTGAGCTTCAAGCACCTCGAGCCCGAGGCGTACGCCGAGCTTGTGGCGCAGATGCACCAAGACCAAGAGGGAGCGCGACAAGTACATCACCGAGGTCTGCAAGACGCTCTCCGGCCGCCTCGCCGAGCAGGGCTTCGCGGCCGAGGTCACCGGCCGCGCGAAGCACCTCTACACGTCTAGCGGAAGATGAGAGCGCAGCAGTCGGAGCTCGAGGATGTCTACGACCTCATCGCGTTCCGCGTCGTCGTCGAGAGCGTGAGCGACTGCTACGCGGCGCTGGGCGTCATCCACTCGCAGTGGACGCCGGTGCCGGGGCGCTTCAAGGACTACATCGCGCTGCCCGAAGCCGAACATGTACCAGTCGCTCCACACGACGGTCATCGGCCCGGGGCGCGAGCGCATCGAGATCCAGATCCGCACCACGAGATGCACCGCGTGGCCGAGCGCGGCATCGCGGCGCACTGGAAGTACAAGGAGCGCGGGCGGCGGGATCGCCGACTCAGGACGCGCAGCGCTTCGGCTGGCTGCGCCAGCTCATCGAGTGGCAGAAGGAGCTGAAGGACCCGGCCGAGTTCCTCGAGGGGGTGAAGGTCGACCTCTTCCAGGACGAGGTCTACGTCTTCACGCCCAAGGGCGACGTGCGCGTCTTCCCGCGCGGCGCGACGCCGATCGACTTCGCGTTCGCGATCCACACCCAGCTCGGCGAGCACGTCACCGGCGCGCGCATCAACGGCAAGATCGAGCCGCTCCGCTACAAGCTCCGGAACGGCGACGTGGTCGAGGTCCTGACGAGCGCCCACCAGCAGCCCAGCAAGGACTGGCTCGATTTCGTCGGGACGACGCGCGCGCGCTCCAAGATCCGCAACTTCCTGCGCACGAGCAGCGCGACAAGAGCCGCCGCCTCGGGCGAGGAGCTCCTCGAGCGCGAGCTCCACAAGGCGGGCATCAGCGCGAGCAAGCTCCTCAAGAACGAGGCCGAGATGCGCCGGCTCTTCGACGACGCTCAAGGTTCAGAACCTCGAGGAGCTGCTTCATCGGCGATCGGCTACGGCAAGATCGACCCCGAGGAGATCCTCGAAATCGTCGCGCCGCCGGCGGAGGACGGGCACGAGACGCATGCCCCCGCACTCGCTCCGCGAGGGGCGCTCGGCCGGGCTCGTCCGCAAGGTCATCAAGCGCGACGAAGGCGGGATCCGCATCAACGGGATCGACGACGTCCTCGTGCGCTACGCCAAGTGCTGCAACCCGCTGCCGGGCGACGACATCCTCGGCTTCATCACGCGCGGCCGCGGCGTCACGATCCACCGCCGCGGCTGTCCCAAGGCGTTCGACACCGATCCCGAGCGGCGCGTCGAGATCACCTGGGACACCAAGGCGAAGATCAACCGCAGCGTGCAGCTTCGCGTGGTGACGGCGAACCAGCCGGGCATCCTGGCGACCGTCGGGCCAGACCTTCAGGGCGCAGGGGATCAACATCAGCGAAGCGAACTGCCGCGCCAGCGACGACGGGCGAGCCGTGAACGTCTTCACGTTCGTGTGCCAGGATCTGCAACAGCTGAAGAACGTGATGAAGGCGCTGCAGAAGGTGAAGGGCGTCGTCGCCGTCGAGCGGGCGTAGGCGCCTCGCCGCGAACGGCCCTGTGCTAAAACCAGCGTGAATGCCGTCTGTCGTCATCGTGGGTGCGGGCCTCGCTGGTTGCGAGGCGGCCTGGCAGCTCGCCGAGCGAGGAATCGATGTTTGCTTGCTCGAGCAAAAGCCCCTGGCGCGAACGCCGGCGCAGACCACCGACGCTTTCTGCGAGCTCGTCTGCTCCAATTCGATGCGTGGCGCTGCGCTCACGAACGCAGTCGGATTGCTGAAGGAGGAGCTCCGCCGCGCCGGTTCGTTGATTCTCTCGTGTGCCGACGCGACGCGCGTTCCCGCTGGGGGGGCGCTCGCGGTCGACCGCGATGCTTTCTCCACGGCCGTGACCGAGCGACTCTGCGGGCATCCGCGCGTTCGTCTCGAGGCGGCCATCGTCGAAGCCATTCCGCCAGCCTCCCCGGGTAAGCCGGTCATCCTCGCCACGGGTCCGCTCACGGGCGACGCCCTGGCGAGCGATCTCGCGCGCGTCGTCGGGCACGAGCACCTGGCGTATTACGACGCCATCGCACCCATCGTCAGCGCGGACTCAATCGAATGGACGCGAGTCTTCAAGCAGTCGCGCTACGGCAAGGGCGTGGGGCCCGGCGACGACGAGGCGTATGTGAACTGCCCCTTCGACGAGGCCGCCTATCGCGCGTTCGTCGCGGAGTTGGTCGCCGCCGTCAAGGTCGAGCCTCGAAGTTTCGAACAAGTTCGGTATTTCGAGGGCTGTCTCCCGGTGGAGGTCATGGCCGCGCGTGGGGAGATGACCCTTGCATTCGGGCCCATGAAGCCGGTCGGTCTCGTCGATCCGCGCACCCAAGAGCGGCCGTTCGCCGTCGTGCAGCTGCGGCCCGAAGACGCCGCGGCGACGGCGTACAACCTGGTCGGCTTTCAGACGCGGATGACACGGCCGGAGCAGTCCCGCGTCTTGCGCACAATTCCGGGGCTCGGCGGCGCCGAGATCTTGCGTTTTGGAAGCGTCCACCGGAACACGTTTGTCGACGCGCCGCGCGCACTCGACGGGCGCATGCAGCTGAGGGCAAGCCCGGGCGTTTTTCTCGCGGGGCAGATCGCGGGTGTCGAGGGGTACGTCGAGAGCTGCGCGTGCGGCTTCGTCTGCGCCGTGATGCTGGCTCAGGCGCTTCTCGGTCACGCCGTGACGCCTCCGCCGCCGACGACGGCGCTGGGCGGGGTGCTCACCCATCTCGCACGGGACGTCGCCGACTACCAACCGTCGAACGTGACATGGGCTTGGCTGCCCCCCGTGGGCGATCGCCGCCTGAAGAAGCGCGAGCGGTACGAGGCGATGGGCGAGCGCGCGCTCGAAGCGATCGAGCGCTGGGTCGATGACGCGCCGCTGGGTCGGCGGGGTCTAAGAGCGGGGGTGTGGCCGTTGCGCCAGCCCGTTGGGTCGGCTAACGACGGCGAGGTCGTGCCGGTCTGACGTCTGCGGATCATTGGCGGTGGAACACCTGGTTGCTAGGGTCCTCGCGCGGGTTAGCGTGGGTGATCGCTATAATATAAGGCGGCGAAACGCGCGAAATGTCACGAAGGGGACAAGGGCAACGTCCGGGGCGTTCGACGTTGTGAGATGAAATGGGCTCGGCCGGCCTAATGCGCACGGCGCGGCGCATCTACGCAATACGCCGCACCGTTCGGTCGATGTTTGAGGGAAGGTGGGCGTCATGCTTGCGAAGAACAGTCTCTGGACCGCGTTGGCGATCATGATTGGGACCTCCGGCTGCACTGCCGGTTTTTCCGAGCTCTGCCAGCAGACCGAGACGTGTCTCGCCGAAGCGGGCGATACGGGCGCGCCCGCCATTGCTCTTGCGACCGGCCCGGAGGCTTGCGCGGAGCGCGGTGGTCGTCGGGGAGACGACGCGGCTGCCGACCATTGGAGCGATGTGCCGCTGGATGCTCCGAGCGCGGCCGACGGGTCCCTGGCCGCGCGGGACGCCACGATCCGTTCCGGAGTCGATGGCGGCTCGAACATCGATACGAGTGACGGGCCCCCCGGGGATGGTGGGACACCCGCAACCGGCAGCTCGCCTGGTACCCATACGGACGCGTCCGTGTGCGATCCGACGAAGGAGCCGAAGGACGATCGATGCGTCCTCGACGAGGCTTATGGGGTGTTCGTCGTCCCGCCTGAGATCATCGACGCCGGAATGGCAGGGGCCGCCGACGGCGGAGCGGAAGCCGGTGTGTTTGCCATTGGGTCGAGGTCCCATCCTTATGGGTCCATCAGCCAGGCGCTGGCTCAAATGGGGACTTTGAAGGCGCGCATTTATGTTTGCAACGGCTTCTATTCGGACGTGCTGCGCATTCGAGTTCCCGTGAGTCTTTACGGCGGCCTTGCGTGCGTGGGCGGGCCGACGGGGCTGGTCTGGTCTTACGTGGGAGGCGCCGCTCAGGTGCAGTCGGCTCCGGACTACCGGCAATCGTACCCGCTAGTGGTCGACGCGGTGCCGGGGCCGGTCACCATCGAGGACTTTTCCTTTTCCGCCTTGCCTCCCTATCCGGACTTGATTCCTGGTTGGTCCAGCGTTGCCGCACTGGTCAGAAGCTCCACCGTAAATCTGGTGCGCGTCAGCCTGTCGGCGAGCACCGGATCCCCGGGATCACCAGCAACCTTGCCTTCGCTAGGCTCCAACTACACGGGGTACGCTCCGAGCGGTGGCCCGCAAGTTTTCCCGCCGGGGCAGCCATTTGCGGCTTCACCGGGAACAGGTGCAGTTAACGTCTGCCTGCTGTTCGGGCGCTCGGCTGGCGGCGACGGCGGGTTCGGTTGCACGACGGGTCTCGGAACGCCCGGCACCGCGACGCCCGCTGCGCCGGTGACCCAACCTGGACGCGACGGACTACCCCGCGGAACCGCTCTCCCAGGCGGAGGCACGGTCCCCGGCGACGATCCCGGAGCGGATGGGTTGGCCGGCAACGGCGGCCTACCCGCGACAACATATGGCACTCTCTTGCCCTCAGGAATCTGGATGACGAGCTCTGGAGGTGATGGCGCGACCGGCGGTCCCGGCCAGGGAGGTGCCGGCGCGTCCGATCCGCTGTTGGGCGCCTGTGGAGCCCTTACCTTCAGCGTGGGTGGCGGCGGGGGAGGCGCCGGAGGCTGCGGGGGCAGTGGAGGGGGTGGCGGCCCGGGAGGCGGAGCGAGCATTGCGCTGATCGCATTCAACGCCTACGTAGATTTCCAAGAATGCACCTTGCGCACACATGACGGGGCGCCAGGCACCGTGGGAGGCGCCGGCCAAGACGGCCAGGCGGGCGGTGTGGGGGGCAATACGTCGGCGGCCGATGGGTCTTTCGCTGCTTCGTCTGGACAGGCAGGTGGCCATGGGGCGGGCGGTTCGGGTGGCGCCGGCGGTACCGGCGGGCTATCGGTGGGTGTCCTTCAGCTGCCCGGGGGAGGGCAAGTCAACTTCGATGTCGCCACAACGCAAAACATTTCGTTGGGCGCCCCGGGGTCCGGTGGATTGGGGGGCCAGCGGGGGTATGGCGCGACGTCGGGGGTGGATGATGGCAATCCCGGCGCGCCCGGCCGCGCGGGTGCATCGGCCGTGCACCTGCTCGCGATGTGACTCGGCTCGGGCAAACCCGATTGACACCCAAAGCGCCGCTCGATCGGGCCTCTTGCCAGGCAGTGCCCGTCTGTGGCATCTCGTCCGTGCGCATGTCCCACCGATCCATTTCCCGCGTCCTCGCAGCCATTACGCTTTCTGCATTCGCGGCCTGTGGCGGGGAGCAGCCCCCCCCTCGCAGCCAGCCAACCCTGGGCCTTCGAGCGCCCCTTCTGCAGCAATGAGCTCCGCTCCAGGAACCGATGCCCCCTCCGCGGGCGCAGTTCCCTCGGCGAGCGCTCCCGCCGGTTCTGGCAGTCTGCCGGCTTCGCCCGGACCGGGCGACTGGGACAAGTGGTCGCATGACCACAAGCTCATGTACATGAAGACAGCGGTCCTGCCGAAGATGGGCGCACTCTTTCATGACTTTGATGCAAAGGCGTATGCCGAGCCCAAGTGTGCCCTTTGCCACGGAAGCGGCGCGAAGGACGCGAGCTTCAAGATGCCCAACCCAGAGCTTCCGAAACTAAATCTTGCAGACGGAATGAAAGGCGATCAGAAGAAAAACCCCAAGACGTTCGAATTCATGATGAAACAGGTGGAGCCCCAGATGGCGGCGCTGCTCGGCGAGCAGCCTTACGACGTGAAGACCAAGCAGGGCTTTGGCTGCTTTGACTGTCACACGATGAAGAAGTGACGGCCGTGAGCCCTGCGTGCGCCGCCTTTCGGCTGCGTTGAGGACGTTCAATCGCGGCCGGAGCTGCTCCTGACGCGGCACGGGCGGGCTCCTGTCAAAGCGCTTCGAGCGTAGCGGCATTTCGCGTTACGTTGCGCGCTCTCATGATACCCCCGCCGGATCTTCTTCGCGCCGACGCCGGGGTGCGAATCGATCTCGCCGCGATGCGCCAGGCGTTGGTCTTCTCGTTCGCAGCGGGTGGCAGCGTCGGCGCTTTCGATGAAGCGATCGCTGGCGCGACTCTACCTCCGTCATCCTGGAAGCCAGCTGACTTCGCTCGCGACCTATACCTCGATGAGCTGGTCCAGCGGTTCCTGGAGGTGCGCATCGCGGGGAAAGCACACAGGGCCTCGACGCGTTACATGACGCGTACCATCGGCGAGCCGCCGCGCGACCCACGGGATGTCGACCTTCGGCGGGTCGTCCTGGCAGAGCTCGCCGCGTCGCCCTTGCTTCGCTCCGAGGTCGAAGGGGTATACCTCGCGGGGATTCGCTTGCGGGCGCTGCTCGCCGCGGCACGACAGCCTGCGCCTCGCGCCCGACGCTTCGAAATTTTGCGCGCAGCGCGCGAGGCGTTCGAGCTCATGGCGACCTCGTTTGCTGACGCCAGCTCAGCGCTTACGCGTCTCCGCGATTTCGGGCGGACGGTGACGGGAATGGAGGCGCACGGACGGCTCGTAGCACTGATCGACCACGATGAGCATCTCGGCTCGCTCGACCTGCGCATCACCATTGGAGCCGACGGCGAAGTGCGCGCGATGGAGATCGTCGGTGTCCGCGAGAACAGCAGCAACCCCTATTACGTCTCCGCGCTCCGTCGTTTTCTAGTGCGCGTGGCCTTGTTTTTTCGAGGCTACCGCACGACCGGCGGGGAGGTGGCCGAGCGGCTCCTCTCGGACGTCTTTGCGGGCATCGAGGAGCCCGTCGCCCTTCTCTTTCAGGTCCTTGGTGACATCGAGCTTTACCTCGGGAGTTTGAGTTTCCGCGACCGCGCGATGGAGCAGGGGCTCCCCGTTGCGCTGCCGGAGCTTGCGGACGGCGGCGAGCTGCGACTGGAAGGGTTGTTCAATCCCCTGCTCCTCAACCTTGGGGTGGCACCGATACCCTGCGATCTCCTCGCCGGCCCAAACGCCATCGTCGTCGTGACCGGCCCTAACTCCGGCGGAAAGACGCGGCTCTTGCAAGCGATTGCCATTGCGCAGCTCCTCGCTGAGGCCGGGTTCTTCGCGCCGGTGCGAGCCGGGCGCGTGCCGCGCGCGTCCGGTCTGTTCGCCTCCCTCTTCGAAGAGCCTCGCTCCGATCAGCCCGAGGGGCATCTCGGTACGGAACTCCTGCGCTTGCGGAGGATGTTCGACCAGCTCGGCGTCGGCGGCCTCGTTGTCCTCGACGAGTTGTGCTCGGGTACGAATCCTTCGGAGGGGGAGGAGATCGCGCGCCTCGTGCTGTCGCTCTTGCCCGAGCTGGGGGTCCGGGCATTTGTGACGACTCATTTGCTCCAATTTGCTGCGCGGTTGTCCGAGGAGCGCTCCATCGGCGGGATCGACTTCTTGCAAGTCGAGCTGGACGGCGACGACCGCCCGACATACCGGTTCGTTCCCGGCGTTGCTCGGACGTCGCTCGCCCACAAGACGGCGGCGCGTCTTGGCGTGACGCGGGAAGAGCTTCTGCAGCGGATTGCAACGAAGAAGCGGCCCGCGGATTAGCCAGCCTCGTTGGCGCAGCGCTAACCGAAAAGAGTGTTGCACGACGTGCGTGGTGCCAGGCCGAGCGTAAATGCGTCATCCGCAATCGTGCTGAGCGCGTCGCGCAGCGGGTCGCGAGTGAAGTCCACGAAGTGGCATGCCTCCTCGACAAGACCCGTTGGAAGCGGCTTTCCAAGCAAACGCGAGAGCTCCGCGCGCACCAACGTCATCGTCGCGCCGGAAGAGTATGACACGCGCTCCACCTCATCGCTCACGGCCCCCACAAGACGTGCGGCCAGGATGCCTCGGTCCCGCACGAAGTCGCCGCGCGCGACTACAAGTGCGGTCGGGAATGCCCGGTTGGGCCAGAGATCCCTTTCGTCGACGAGGCGTACCGCCCCCGCGTCGAGGACGAGTCGCGTGGCCCAAGGTTCGGGAAGCCATGCGCCGTCGAGGGCATCGCGCCGCACTTCGGCCAGGATCGTCGCCGCGTCGAGCGCATGGACGGTCACGTCGCCCCCGCGCTCCGCTGGCTGGTACCCGTGGGCGCGCAAGTACTTGCGGAGCGCGATGTCCTGCGTCGTGCCTATCTGCGGCGTCGCGAGCACCTTGCCGCGCAAGTCCTTCGCACCACGAATCCCCGACGACCGGCCAACGACGAACGAAGCCCCCCCCGAGGCGCAGCCGCTCAGGATCCGCAGGACTCCAGAGCCGTGACGCGCGTGCGTATACACGATCGGCGCTGGGCCCGCTACGCCGATGTCAATGGCGTCCCCAACCAGCGCCTCGAGAACGCGCGGTCCAGCGCGGAAGCTGTGCGGCTCCACGCGCGTGGCAAGCGCGCGCTCAATGCGCCCCGTGGCGACGCCAACGATGATGGGTGCGTGCGTGAGGTTCGTCATGAAGCCGATGCGCACGGCCTCACGATCTTGCCGCCGGCATGCGCCGGTGAAAGGCGCCGCGAATGCCCCGATGAGCAAGTCACGGCGCGTCAGCACGAAAATATCAAGCGTCTTTTTGCTTCAAAAAGGTATGCAGGCCGCACTCGGTCTTCGCTTTGCCAGCCCACCGTCCGGCCCGCTCGTCGCCGCCTTCTGGCACCGGCGCGGTGCAAGGCCAGCATCCGATGGACAGATACCTCCGAGCCCTTAGGGGATGTTCGGGAATGTGATGCGCCTCCATGTAGGCGCGCGCTTCGTCGCTCGTCATCGTGGCTAGGGGGTGGATCTTGATCAGTCCGTCGGTGGCGAGAAGAATAGGCACCTCTTCGCGTGTGGGGCTCTGGTCGCGACGCAACCCGCTCACCCAGCCGAGTGACCTCGCGATCCAGGGCTTTAGCGGCGCAATCTTGTTTTGGGCGCAACAAAAATTCGGGTCGCGCTCCATCACGTCGGCCCCGTGCTGCCAAAGGAAGTCTTCGCGCGGCACCTCCGGTCTGGCTATTTCGACGCGCAGTCGCAGTTCGCGCGCCATGCTGTCCCGGTAGGCGATGGTTTCGTCGAAAAGAAAGCCGGTATCTACTACGACGACCGGCAGATGGGGCGCCACCCGACTCCACATGTGCAACAAGACGCCGCTTCCCGCGCCGAATGAAGACGTGAAGAGCAACCGATCCCCAAAGGCTTCGACGGCGAACGCGAGGCGCTCTTCTGGAGTAGCCTTCTCTAGGCGCGCGTTCTCGCGAGCGAGGTCGATGGCCGAAATCATCACGCCGCGCACTCTCCGGCGCCGATCGCCAGCTCGAAGCCCGACTTCTCGCCGATGTCCACCTCCTCGCCGCTCGCCGGCGGGGTTGCGGCCAGGTCGCCCAGGGTAGAAATCACCCGCTTCGGGTCGACTCGGCCGTAGAAATCTGCCGTCGACTCGCCGTCGGCGCGCTCTGTCTCATAAAGCTTGAGCAGCATCGCTACTGCTTCGGGCACGCGACGGGCCACGACCTTGACGACTTGGCGACCAAAGCGAGCGCCAAGGTGGTCCACTCCGCCGCCAAGGTGGAGCTGGTAGACGGGATAAGTCGTGCCATTGACGGTCTTTGCCGCCCCATGCCAGCCGATGTCGGCGACGTGGTGCTGGCCACAAGAGTGCGGGCATCCACTAATCTTGATTGTCGAGCCCGCGAGCGCGGAGAGACCCGCAACGTCGGGCAGCTCCAACCGGGCGGAGATGGCTGTCGCCACGTTCCGGGACGACGTAACTGCAAGATTGCACGATTCGGCGCCCGGGCAAGACGTCACGTCGTTAGCGGTGTGCACCCCCGTTCGAGCCAGGCCAATCTCGCCAAGGGCGACATAAAGCGCGGGGAGCGAGCGCTGGTCGACCCAAGGAAGCAAAATGTTCTGATCGATCGTGAGGCGTACCGTGCCGTCACCGAAGCGCCGTATCAACTCGGCGAGTGAACGCAGCTGTGCGCTCGTGATGTCTCCCAAGAAGAGGCGAACGTAGACAGCTGCGTAGCCTTCCTGACGCTGATTGACGACCGACCCGCTCCGCCAAGCGAGGTAGCCGGGCGGCCTGGCACCGTCCCACTCCGCCGGGGGTGCCGGTTGGTTGCGCGGCCGATCGGGCAGCCTAAGCTCCGCAGCCGCTTCGGCATCGACGAGCGACCTCTGCTCTGTGTACTTGGCACGGAAGGTCGGCTCGCCTAGCTTTCGCAACACGTACTTCATGCGTGCGCGGTGCTTGTTTTCGCGGTTGCCGAGGGCGTGAAAAAGACGCGCCAAGGCCTCGCCCACGCGGCCGATCTCGGAGCCGGGTACGAAATCGTGGAGGGCGAGCGCAGTTTGAGGGGACGTCGACAGTCCGCCAGCCGCGTATACCTTGAACCCCAACTGGCCATCCACGACCTTGGCGACAAAGCCGATGTCGTGAATGGCACCGAACGCGCAGTCCCGCTCGCAACCGCTGAACGCAATCTTGAACTTGCGGGGCAAGCTGCTCGCGAGCGGGTGACGCAAGAAGTGGCGGACAATCGCTTCTGCATACGGTGAGACGTCGAACGGGGCTTGTGCGCACACTTCGGCCAGCTCGCAGGCGGTCACATTGCGGACGGAGTTGCCGCAGGCCTCCCGGGTCGTGAGGCCGACCTCGTCGAGTCGGCTCATCACCGCTTCGCAGTCGGACATCTTCAAGAAGTGAAGCTGGATGTTTTGACGCGTCGTCACATGACCGAAGCCCCGGGAGTAACGGTCCGCGACGTCGGCTACGGCGAGGAGCTGTTCGGGCCCTAGGAGGCCGAAGGGAATCTTAATGCGGAACATCTGGACGTCCGATTGACGCTGCCCGTAAACCCCGCGGAGAAGCCGAAATGCGCGAAACTGCTCGGAGTTAATTTCGCCGCGCTCGAACGCCTCCAACCGGTCTACGAAATCGGCAATGTCCCGCTTGTCCGAGAACTTCGGTAGAAAAACCGTACTGTTCGTTGAGCTGCTCATTGGCCGTCTCCACCACGCTTCGTGGCCCGTTTCATGAGATATCCAAACCGCCCCTCTCGCCTCTATTCCGTCCGAGCCCTGGTGATATCAGCCGCGCCGTCCCTGTCGAGGTAACCGAGCTCACGCAGCTTCGAGAGAACGCGTGCAACCCCCTCGTCGATGGAAACAGCACCGGTGTCGAGCCGAAGCTCCGGCGCGAGGGGCTCCTCGTAGGGATCGCTTATTCCGGTGAACTGCTGGACTTTTCCGGCTATGGCCTTCGCGTACAAGCCTTTGACGTCCCGCTTGATGCACTCGGCGAGTGGCGGCGCCACATGAATTTCCACGAAGTCGCCAATCATGGCACGCGCGTTGTCCCGTCCTTCGCGGAAGGGGCTGATCGCTGCCACGAGAACGGCTACCCCGTTGCGTGCAAGGAGATGAGCAACGAACGCTATACGTGCGACGTTGATGTTTCGGTCTTCGCGTGAAAAGCCGAGCCCGCTCGAGAGGTGGGTGCGCACGCTGTCGCCGTCGAGACGTTCCACTTTCTTCCCCATCGCTCGCAGCCTCGGCTCAAGCGCTTCGGCGAGCGTCGACTTTCCGGCGCCGGAGAGGCCGGTGAACCATACGACCACACCGTCTTTGTGTTTTGTGGACATCTGCGCGCCTTCAGCGCCTTTCACCTACAACGTAGGCTTCACTGCGACTCGCGACCGGGGAAGCGCCTCGGTCGGGTCGCGTCTCAAGGGAGTGCCAAGCGCGCATCAGTAGACAAGTCCACTATATAAGCCATATGTTCGCCATAATGGATTCGAACATCGTAACGCGCAAGTCGAATCGCGCCGTCACCGCGCCAGGGGACGAGGTCGGTGCGGCAGAGCTCGGCCGGCATGTCGCCGAGAACTTGCGGCAGCGGCGGAAGGCCCGAGGCCTGTCACTCGACGACCTTGCGCGGGCGTCGGGCGTGAGCCGGGCCGCGCTCTCCCAAATCGAGACCTGCAAGAGCAACCCGACCGTTGGCGTTCTATGGAAGATCGCGGTCGGATTGGCAGTGCCGATATCGGAGCTCATCGGCGCGCCGCGCTCAGGGGCTGTGGTTCTCAGACGCAACGATGCCCAGCTCTTGCGGTCGGCCGACGGCAAGTTCGAGAGTCGCCCGCTCGCTCCGGCGGGAGCTTCGCCAATCGTAGAACTCTATGAACTTCGGCTTTCCGCGCGCTCAACCCATGCATCGGACGCCCACGCGCCAGGTACCCGAGAGATGATGGTCGTTCTTACGGGTCAGCTCCGGATGCATGTTCACGGAGAGATTTACGAGCTGAGTTCGGGCGACTCCATAGCTTTTGCGGCGGACAAGCCGCACGCTTACGAGAATCCGACCGGTGGCGAGGCCCGCTACCACAACGTCATCGTCTATGAACGGTGAAAGCGGGCTCGGTGCGGCGGGCGCCGTCAGTTGACCTCCGCCGTAGAGTCCATTATAACGACTAAGTGTTCGCGACCGCGAAGGATTGGCTAGGGCCGCGGGTTGCGGTTTCCGAGTCACCCGCGCCGCTCCTTTCCGGAGGCCGAGTAGGCGCAAGTATCGCGCTGGAGGACGTCTCGTTTACGGTAGCCGCTCCCGAGGGGCCCATCGACATTCTGCGCAGCGCTTCGCTACGAATCGCCGCGGGAGAGCTCCTCTGCCTACTCGGGCCGTCAGGCTCTGGCAAATCGACGATTCTCAATCTCGTCGCCGGTCTGGCCAAGCCGACGGAGGGCCGTGTGCTGAACGATGACGTGCCCGTTGCTGGGCCTGGTCCTGATCGCGCCGTCGTTTTTCAGGACGCTGCGCTCTTCCCATGGCTAACCCTCCGGGCCAACGTCGAGTTCCCGTTGAAACTGCAAGGGCTCTCGGCAACGAGCCGGGGCTCGCGGAGTGAACAGCTCCTTCGCATGGTCCATCTGTGGCGCTTTCAGGACCGTTTTCCGCACCAACTCTCGGGTGGGATGCGCCAACGTGGCGCGATCGCGCGCGCCCTCGCGACCGATCCAGCGGTCCTCTTGATGGACGAGCCGTTCGCCGCCCTCGATGCGCAGACGCGGGAGATCCTCCAGGGAGAGCTCGAGCGCATATGGGGTGCCACCCGCAAAACAATCGTCTTCGTTACGCACAACGTGCGCGAGGCCGTGCGCCTAGCTGACCGCGTCGTGCTGATGGGGACGCGCCCGGGGCGCATTCTTCACGAAGAAGACGTTTGTCTCCCTCGACCACGTGCGGCGAATGACGCTCGTGTCGCCGCGCTCTCGACCGGCATCGCGCGCCGGATCGCAAGTGAAGTAGAGAAGGTCGCGCGCGAGGAGGCGGATGATGCGTGGGTGGTTCCGGGGTCTCGTCGGAGTGGCGATCCTCGTCGCGACCTGGGGCGCGGCATCTGAGCTAGCGCGCACGCCGCTCTTTCCGGGGCCGCTCGCCGTCGGTCGGGCGTTACTAGCGGGAATACACGATGGGACCCTCGTTCGCGCTGTGCTCACGAGCGTGGCGAGGCTGACTGTCGGGTACCTGGTGGCGCTTGCCATTGGGGTCCCTCTTGGCATTGCCCTGGCGCGAGTGCGTTTCGTCAAACAGACATTCGGACCCATCGTGCTCGGACTGAGCTCGGTGCCCTCGATCTGCTGGCTGCCGCTTGCGATCTTGTGGTTTGGGCTGAGCGAGCTCGCCATCCAGCTCGTCGTCGTTCTCGGTGCGGCGCTGCCCGTGGCGGTCGCGACCGAGAGCGCGGTGCGGCACGTTCCACCGTTGATCGAGCGAGCGGCGAGGACGATGGGGGCGCGCGGTCCCCGCCTGATGCTCACAGTGACGCTGCCTGCTGCGTTGCCTGGGATCGTCGCTGGCGCGAAGATTGGGTGGACTTTCGCGCTGCGATCCCTGATGGCGGGCGAACTATCGTTTGTATCGGGAGGGTTGGGGCAGCTCCTCGAGACAGGCCGTGACCTGGGAGACACGGCGCTGGTCCTGGCCGTTGTCGTCGTCATCGTGGCGCTGGGCCGTGCGAGCGAGCTAGCCTTGTTCGCGAGGGCCGAGCGGGCCATCGCGCGTCGTTGGGGAGTAGAAACCGTATGAGCGGAAAAGACGCGATCGGCGACATCGTGCAAGCCGTTCGGCGCGGAAAGGTCTGGTTGGTCGGAGCAGGACCGGGTCATGCCGATCTTCTCACCATGAGATCTTACAAACTCATCACGACAGCGCGCGTCATTGCTTATGACGAGCTCGTCTCGTCCGAGGTTCTGGCCCTCGCTCGTGCGGACGCCGAGCGGATTGCTGTTGGTCGCCGCGCAAACGGTTGTCGGCACCACGCGGCGCGGATACATCCTTTGGTCGTCGTTCGTGCTCTCGAGGGACACGATGTCGTGCGGCTCAAAGGGGGGGATCCCTTCGTATTCGGTCGCGGCGGAGAGGAAGCCGAGGAGCTAGTTGCCGCCGGCGTTCCGTTCGAGGTCGTGCCAGGCATTTCGGCCGCACTCGGAGCGGCGGCGAGCGCGGGGATCCCGTTGACACACCGGGCTTGCGCCTCGAGCGTAACATTCGTCACGGCCCACGCCGCCGGTGATGACGCGGCGGCCAACATCGCCACCAACGTCCCGCCGCGGGGAACGCTGGTGTTCTACATGGGCCTCGCGCGAATCGAGTCCACGTGCGCAGCTCTAATCGAAAGCGGCCGAGCGCCGGCGACGCCCGCCGTTGTGGTTTCGCGTGCCACGCTTCGCAATGAACGCATCGTTCTTGGAACGTTGGCCGACGTGTCGACTCTGGCCAGCGCAGCCAGAGTCGAAGCGCCAGCGTTGCTGATCGTCGGGGAGGTGGTTGCTCACCGCGTCGTGAGCGGCAGTACCCACCCTTGATCACGCCTCGCAGAGGGAGATGAAAGCGTGAGTTGAGCGCTCTCGCCGCATATCGTCATTTTGCCGGTTCGCCTACATTGAAGGAGGCGCCCGCGCCGACCTAGCGTCCCGACAGCGACCGCGGCTCGACGATGAAATCATTGCCCGGGAGCGACCACGGGCAGGTATCTTGGAAACGATGGGCTGGGTCAGCGCCTTCGCAATCGGTGGTGCCGTCCTTCTGGCGATAGCATGCGGCCCTGCCTTCACGGTAGGTCCCGGCGGCCCGGGGGCTCTCGCGAGCGATTCGGCGGCTTTTGATGCATCCCACGAAGGCGATGAAGCCGACGTCGCGACCGAAGCGTGGCGCGGCGGCCCGGCAGGCTCCGACGACGCCTCGGACGCGACGGGCGGTGACGACTCAGGTCACGACAACCCCCCGGTGGGCGACGCCGAGCCTCCGCCTCCTCACTGCGGTGGCCAGTTCGCGTGCACCCCGCGCATTCCAGCCGGTTGGACAGGGCCGCTCGAACTCTATGCCGGGCCGAAGGCCCCAGCCGTCTGCAGCGCCCATTTCTTGGGACCTTCGTATGCGGGAAGCGCCGACCTGATCGCCCCGGGCGCATCATGCAGTTGCCAGTGTGGGGCGCCCCAAAACGTCAGATGTTCCGTGCCGACCGTTTCCTTCTACGGGTCTCCCATGTGCGGCGCGACCAATTCACCATGCGCCACGGTCGACCTGTCTCCGAGTGCTTGCACGAGCGTCGACAAATCGGCCAATTGCCTGTTCACGCTCTCGGGTCTCTCGATGAGCGCTCCCGCTTCGAGGGCGGTAGGTGGAAGCTGTGGGTCGCTACCGGCGAGCGCCGTGGCGATCGCCACGTGGGGGACGAACGCGCGCGCTTGCATATCGGGCACGGCGCCGGTGCAGGCCGACTGCCTGGCGGGCGAGGTCTGCGCGCCGAGTCCTGGGATGCCGTATTCGGCAGCGCTCTGCGTTTCGCACGCCGGCGACGTGGCATGCCCGACGACCGATTACGTCACCAGGCAGGTCTTCTACGGGGCGGTCGACGACACTCGAGGCTGCTCCGCCTGTTCCTGCGGCGGCGTCACCGGCGCCTCCTGCGCGGCGAGCTTCGACGTCTACGCATCGATGTCGACAGGCACATGTGGGGGTTCGAAAATCACGTACCAGGCGCCGGTCTCTTGCGCCCCCGTTCAGCAGCCCGCATCGTTTCTGCTCACCCTATCGCCGTCAGCGGGCTCGTGCATCGCGAGTTCGAACGGCCCCATCGGATCGGCGACGCCCACGAGACCGACGACGATGTGTTGCCTGTGAATGCCACTCCGTCACGACGACCGGCACGTCAACTCTGTTCCCGCTTGAACTCTTTCACGAGCTCTCCGAACCGATCGGCCATAGGGGACCGGTCCGCTAGCCACTTTGTGCGCAGTCGCTTGGCGTGCTCGACCCAAGTTGGGCCAGGCATAACCTGCTCGATGATCTCCCGGAGCAGGCGAGCAAGCGCTGGCGCCTCGCCCGACGAGGAGATCGCGACGAGGAACGGCGGACGTTGGACGACAGCGCCGGAGTAGGCGCTTGCGTTCGGCGGGTCGTCGACTGCGATTAGAAAGGTGTGGCGTGCGAGCGAGGCGACGGCCACTTCGCGCTGGGCCTCTGGGTTTGAGGTCGCGGACATCACCAACCACGCGCCGTCGACGTCGGCGTCCTCAAATTTTCGGTCCACCCAAAGGATGGCGCCCCGTTCGGCCAGGCGACGAACGGCCTCTGTCGCATTGGGAGCAACGACTCGAACGTGTGCACCTGCGTTCACCAAGGCGGCGATCTTGCGCTCGGCAACGAGGCCAGCACCGACGACCACCACCGTTCGCCCCCCCAGTTTCAGAAAGACGGGATATAGGCTCGCTTCATTCCGGCCGGACATCCCTCCGATTCTAGCCGTACCTCGAAGGGAGCGCCCTCACCGTTCAGACGACGTGCGCTCGTGTCGATCGCGAGTCGACCTACGTCGCACCCGACGAAGGGACGGCCAAGCCTGAACGACGCGACGAGGGTGGTTCCCGAGCCACAAAACGGATCGACCACCAACCCCCCCACCCGCGTCGACGCGCGGATGATGCGCTCCAGCAGCTTGATCGGCTTTTGCGTGGGGTAGCCCGTGGCCTCCCGCCGGAGAGGAGTGTTGGCGATCATCGATGGACAGTCACTCCAAACGCTGCCGAGGGCGCGCCCCTCCTCGGCGAAATATCGGTACGTTTTTCCTGCCACGGTTCGGTCCCGATAGCGGCGGCCAGCGCTGTCCACGTGAGTGAAGTGCATGGCCAGACTGGTCGCTGCGAACGGTTCGCGCAAACTTGGATCGCGCGTGTTCCAAATGAACTTGGGCCCTGCTGCGTAGAGCAGAAGCGTGTGATGTGTTGCGCCTGGTCCTCGCCGTGTTCCTCGCGCCCCGTTGCCATGTGCCCAGACGATCTCGCCAAGGAAGGTCCTTCGCCCGAACACCCGGTCGCACAGCACCTTTGCATGATGCACTGCCCGATGATCGAGGTGCAGCCACATCGTTCCGTCGCCCGCGAGGCAATCGCGCACGACGACGAGGCGCGGCTCAAGCCACGCGATGTAGGCATCCATTGACGGCCAGCGGTCGGTGTAAGCCAAAGGTCCGTTGCGGCGCATCCGCGGTAGCTTGGCGGTTCCGGCTGGATCGCGCGCTCGCGCCCCCCACGTTCCACCCGCGCCGAAAGGTGGATCGAGGTAGACGAGCTGCGCCGAGCGGGCCGCTGCGTGGCTCCCGAGATGAAGCGCATCGGTGCACACCAGCAGGTTGGTCAAGGGTCCGACTTGGGGGGGGTGTTTGCGATGCCGCTCGCCCCAGTCCCGACGGCCCCCCCAGCCGGGGGGCCGACGCCGGGGTCGAGAGGTCGCAGGAGAGCCAGCGCCAAGTCCTCGTCGCGATCGCCCAGTGACGGCATCTCGTACGAGAGCCAGCGGCGGCGGGGGCCGCTAGGCTCGCAGCCGGCCACGATCTCGTCGGGCGAGCATGCCGTCCTTACGTGGATGTGATCGTCATGCACGCCGCCGGGGTGCGGCTGCAGCATCACTTCTTCTGCGCGGCGTATGGTCTCTTCCGGGTCTCCGCGCGCGATCGCCCACTCGATGAGGAGTGCCTGAATGACGTCGCTTGCGAAGATCCACTGGACGCGCGCGTGCGGATCCTCGACGAGGCACTTGACCAGAAGCCATTGCCGATCAACGTCGAGCCGGAGCCAGCGCGCATGGGCATCGTCGTACGCGAGTCCGTCCGCGCCAACGTGGACGAAACCTGGGCTCCCGACCGGAACGCCGTCGAGGGTCGTCATGTAAAGCAGTAGATCTGCATCGACGCCGGAGCGATGAGAAAATGCGGCGACAGTGGGCCGCCTCCCGCGTGCGTCGAGAGATCGCCGGCATAAAGTACTGAGCGCCCTCTGTCGCCAGCCACCTTTGCAGCGCAACGCGCGAGGGCCTCGGTGAACCGCGGCACCCCCCAGTGGCGATCGTTTCTGCGGAGCCATCGCAGGCCCTCCGCGTCGGCAGCGAGCTCCGCTCCGCCGCTCAGGACGCCGTGATTGGGGGTGCCAATGGCGCCATGCCACGCTGGCATCAGCGGCGAGGGAGCGCGCGCGCAGCCGACGAGACAAGCCAGCCCCAATTGCCTCATCGGAATCGCTTGCCTCCACGAAGCGGCCGCTTCAAGGCGGGCAAGCCTGCGCGATGGATGCTTCACCTTGCTGGCTTACCAGAATCTCCCTGGGCCAATCGGTTGGAAACTCGCGGAGCGGGTCGATCGAACCGTCTCGTGCCCGGACTGCCTCCATGCACCGTCGATCCCAAGGGCGCGGTCGCGGTGCAAGCGTCACAGAGAAGCCGGGTGCTATGCGGACACGCATGCGGCGCGTCATCCAAACCCCGCAGTCCACATTCGCGCTATAGCACAGGGAATGAATACCCGATGCACCGGGCCGGTCCTTGGTCTCGCACGTAGTCGGTCGCGCTTCGTGGCGCCGTCCCTACTGGGACTGGGCGTCTGGCTTGCAGCATGCAACCGTCACGTCGAAGTAGGCTCGGACCCAGGGTCGTCGGTCAATGGCGCCCGGGCTGCTGAGGCGCGCGTTACGGCGGGCGAGCATGGCTTCTCCCCGAGTTCGCTCGTGCTGGCTCAGGGGGCGCCGGGTTCGAGCCAACCCGTCACGTTCTTGCGAACGACCGAAAAGACCTGCGCTACCGAAGTCGCTTTTCCAGAGCTGGGCATTCAGAAGCCGCTTCCGCTGAACGCGGTCGTCTCCATCGACTTGCCGACCGACGCGGCGCGGACGTTCACCTTTCAATGCGGGATGGGCATGTACAAAGGCGCGCTCGTCGTCAGATGAACGCGCGTCATCCGCTGAGCGCAGCGCGGACGCTCTCTTCCAAGAAGGCGAGCCACCGCTCGAGGTCGTGATCGCCAAGAGTCAATGGTGGGCAAACGTAGACGGCGCCCAAGCGGCCGTAGGTACGCCCACGCTTGCGCGCCTCGTCGTAGACGCGCCAACGACGCGCCGAGGTAAGCAGTATCGGTGTTCGCATACCCACGCCCGGCGCTGAGGTCGGCCGCGCCGATCATCCCGATTGTACGGACCCGTTCGACGCCAGGAACCGCTGACAGCTGCTCGAAGGCGCGCCCGATGACACGCGCGTGGCGCGCCCTTCCAGGATGGCGTCTTCACGATAGATCGCCAGGACCTCACGCGCCAACGCGGTGCCCAGTGGATTGCCGCAGAACGTGTGCCTCCGCAAGAACGCGTTCGAGCGCCCGCCGTCGATTCCGCCCAGACTCGTTGCGCCTTCGTGCCGCCATGGAAGCTCCGTCGAGCGCTAGGAAGCGCGTCTTCGGCGCTCCATGTTGACGCCACGCGTGCGCGCACATCTTGACGGCGGCGCCCACGGCGGTGGAGCGCCATTCACAAAGAAGACGCGTGTCAGTTGGGTGCTCGGCAGTGCTTGGCGCGACGGCCACTTAGCTCGGCGGCCAGCCGCGCAGCCGGTTCGTGAGATGCCGGCCAAGGCTCAATGCGCGAGCGCTGAGATTGGTCGAACAGAGCACGGAGCAGCCGCGGGTGGGCGTGACCGAGCGTAGCGACAATATGACGATGGTTTCCGTCGGGATAACGCCCGCCGTCCACGTATTCCAGCAACGCCCAGCGCACCGGCAACGACGACGGAATCCGCGCCCACCCATCGGCGTGTAAGGGTGCCAGACGTGAGCTCGGTCAAGCGCGACGATGCCCCTTCGCATTCTGCGGTTCACCTCCATGGCTTCGTCTGGTTTGGCGGCGTCGAGGCAAACGACGAGCGATGCGACGACGGCGGCGGCTCGCTCGAGGAGCCGTGCGGGAGAAAGACCGTCACGGTAGTGCCCTCGCCCGCGCGACTCTCGATCGCCAACTGGCCGCCGTGGGCGTCCACGATGCGGTCGACAATCGCCAATCCGAGGCCGGTCCCGCTTGGGCGCGTGGTAAAGAAAGGGTCGCGCGCGCGCGTTCGAACCTGCGTATCCATTCCTTCTCCCGTATCGATGATATCGACGGCCAGGCCGTCAACGCCATCCTCGGTCGCAGCGTGCACACGTACCGTGAGGATGCCGCCGACGCTCATGGCTTGAACGGCGTTGTCGACGAGATTGTCGAATACCTGCCGTAACAAATTGGCATCCCCCAAATCCGTGGTTCATGGCATTCGAGCTTCAGCTCCGCGCGAATCGCCTTGGGGCCCGTGGTGGCGAGGCCCAGAGCCCGATCGAGCAAATCGGCCAGCGAAAATTGCGTCCTTTGCACACTTACGGGCCTTGCGTACCGCAGCAGATCGCTAACCAGGCGGTTGAGGCGGCTAGTCTCCTCGTCCAAAATTGCCAGCAATGTCGCGTGGTCCTCGCGCGAAATGAGCTGCCTTCGCAGCCCGGCAACCGCATTGGCGATGATGGCGAGAGGGTTTCTGACCTCGTGCGCAATGACGGCGGCGAGCTCTCCTACCACAGCTAGCTGCTCTTTCTTGACGAGCTCTTCTTGGGCGGCGCGAAGCTCCTCGTACGACCGTCGGAGTTCGGTCGAGCGTGTGCGAAGCTCCTTGGTACGGAGTTGGAGGTCGCGTGCCACCTCAGCATAACGGGCGCTGGGCGTCGCCGCGATCCCCACCACGAAGGCGGCGAGTCCCGCGTCCACCAGGTGGCACGTC
The DNA here is from genome assembly GCA_963787925.1 of uncultured delta proteobacterium. Lineage (GTDB taxonomy): Bacteria > Myxococcota_A > Polyangia > Polyangiales > Polyangiaceae > Palsa-1150. The sequence continues at coordinate 3,292,207 of CAWBEN010000003.1, read as the reverse complement.
GCGAAGATGCCGCCCGCGGCGCCCGCGTCGTTGATCATGGAGGCCAGGAGCACGGTGCTACCTACCACGAGCCCGAGCGCCTCTCGACGGCCTGCAAGGTACGCACGTGAGACGTCCACGAGGGTCGCGGCAGCTGCCACCGTTGCGGCTACGTACGCTGTGCCAACCGCCCCCGGAAGCGTACCCGAAACGGCAAGGCCGCCACGTGCGTCGAATGGAAGCTCCGTCAAACGGCCGACGATGACCAGGAGCGCAAACGGTGCGGCCAATCCGTAACACGCGCCAAGGGCGCGCAACGAGGGCCGCACATTGCTGTAAGATAGCGAGCAATGTCGAGCGAGCGGCAGCGCTGCCACAAGCGCCAGCGATGCCACGCGATTGGCCTCGAGTAAGATGGCGGGGGTGCCCGCTGTCGCCCGGGCGATCGCTGCGACGGCATGAACCGTCGCAGCGGCACCCAAGAGGCCTCCGAGGCCAAGCTCCTTCTCCGTGGGCGTGCGCATGAAACCGAGCGCCAACAGAAAGGCCGCCAGGAACTCGAGTGCCGCTATAGCAGGAAGGGCGGTGGCCAGCAGCAGGTTCACGAAGCCCAGAGCCTGACGGGCGCGTCCAGTTGAGCGGTGAAATCAGGGCAAGACGGAGCGTCGGCTCCGGGCATTCGCGGAACGTCAGTGCGACACGGTAATGGATCGTGTCGTCGAATTCCAGGAGCCAGGCAGGACTTTCCCGTCCGCACCGACCAGGTCGAGCTTGACGGCGTACGACCCGTTTTGAAGGTTGTCGAGATAGAAGGGCGCTCCGAGCTTATTTGCGTCAGCGCTCTTCTCGCCCTCAATCCCCGGTCCCGTGACGGCGATGTGCACATGATCCTTGTCCGCCGCCAGCGTATCGTTCGCGAGTTGGAAGTCGACCAGGACGTGGTTGGCCATTTCGCCTTTGTATTCACCCTTTGGACGGCTGTAGATGAGGACGGGCTTCGCGACGTCCTGCGATTTGTCTCCTTTCTTGCCGACCCAGAACTGCAGAATGGCGAGCGCGCCAGGAGTCTTGACGCTTTCGTGGTTTGCCCTGCTGGGAAATGCGACCAGGACATGCTGTCCCTCCGCTAGGGCATCGCCGCCCATCAGGTCCGAGAGCTTCACGGGCGCCTTGGTGTCAAAAAGCGGCTTATAGGGTCTTGCATCGAGGATCAGGTGCACGTGAGCGTCGCCTGGTGCCGTCTTCCAATTCTTGACGTCGACCTTCACCTCGAAATCGCCAGCTTTCGCGGCGGGGATGACCTGGTCTTTGGTCGGCGCCACGAACTTCACTGCGGGCGCGGGTGGCGGCGGGTCTGGGCTCGCGACTCCCTGCGTGAGCTGAACGGGGGGCGGCGGCGGCGGCGTCTCGGGTGCAGCGCTCGCAGATGCGCTCGAAGCGGGCGGCGCGACCGACGCAACTGGCGGAGCGGGCGGAGGCGGGGGGGGGGAGGGAGGTTTTCGTTCGACCCACCGCATGCCATGGCGAACGCCAGGGCAAGGAGGGGGAGCGAGGAAAAAGTCGGAGTGAGCGTTCTGAAGAGGTTGTTGTTGGCTTTCATCACGGCCGCGGAGGATCATCCGAGCTGGGCCAGAGCGCAACAGGAACCAGGGCAACCGTCGCGATGCGCTGCTACGTTGCCTCGCCAATGCCTTTCCGTCAGCGCTACCTGTTCGTTTGCACCAACCGCCGTCCAGACGGCCATGCCAAGGGCTCGTGCGCCGCCAAAGGCTCGGAGGATGTCCTCGGGAGGCTCAAAGAGGCACTGGCCCAGCATGGCGTGGCCAAGGAGCTCGTGCGAGCCTGCGCGTCGAGCTGCCTCGACCTTTGCGAGACCGGTATCTCCATCGTTCAGGAACCGGAGCACGTCGCATATGGCCATATCAGGCTCGCTGACGTCAATCCAATAGCGGCTGCCGCAGCACGCGGAGAGGTGATGGAACGCTTCGTCGTGTACCCCTCGCCACCCTCGGCCGATGGCAACCCGCGCGGCGTGGACGGGCCGTCAGGCCAAGATTGAGGAGCGTCCACGATGCTTCCCGGCCTGTCCTTCCGCGAGACGCTCAAAGGCAGGTATTGGTGGCTCGACGCGCCCACTGAAGAATGGGCCATTGCGGTAAGGCTCTACGTCGACGCGGCCGACATGCGCGCATTCGCTCGACGCAAAGCCTGGCGGGTTACCGGCACGATCGACGCCGAGCGGCTTGCGACAAGCAAAGGGCTCGAGGGGACTGTGGGCTCCACGCGGCTCGACGCGCGCCGATTGTCGTATCGCCTGACGTTCGTCGGTGATGACGGTCTCCGTTACGAGGTTAGCGGACAGAAGGAATGGAGCGGCCTCGCGCCAATCGCCTCGATCACGATGCTGCCCGCGAGCCTTTACGACAGTCAAGGCAACGAGATCGCTCGCATGACGCTGCGATTCGACTTGCGTACGGATGGACTTTCGTGGGCGAAGAGCTTGCGCTTCAAGTGGCCGGGTCGTAGCAGGGGAGCCTCATGATTTTGGTCCTCGGGGCCAGCGGGTTCGTCGGACGTGCGCTCGTGCGGGCGCTTCACGATCTTGGCGAGCGCGTTCGTGCGGCTACTCGTCACCTCGAGAACGTTCTTCCGTCACCCGGGGTCGAGTGGGCTCGATGCGATCTGACCCAGCCCGAAACGTTGCTTCCCGCGCTCGAAGGGGTCGGGTGCATTTATTACCTCGTTCACAGTATGGGAAAAGGAGGGGGCCACTTTCGCGATGTCGAACGTCAAAGCGCCGAGGCGCTGGCGCGGTCCGCGGCTTCCGCGGGTTGCCGCCGAATCGTTTACCTCGGTGGCGTCGCGCCCGAGGGGAGACCGTCCGAACATCTCGCAAGCCGGCTCTGTGTTGGCGAGATTTTGCGTGCGGGCAAAGTTCCTGCGATCGAGCTGCGCGCGGCAATGATTGTCGGCAACGGAGGAGCGTCGTGGCAAATCGTTCGTGACCTTGCTCTTCGGCTACCGCTCATGATCCTTCCGCGTTGGCTCGAATCGCGGAGCCGGCCCATCGCGCTACCCGATGTGATCACTGCGCTGCTGGACGCGCGACTACTTCCGCTCGCCGAGAGCTCCTGGTTCGACATTGGAGGCCCGGACGTCTTGAGCGTCAGGGAGATGCTCGAGAATCGTGGCAGCCTTGCGAGGGCGGCGGGTGCCGATGCTCCGCGTGCCTATCTTGACCCCACGCCTCTCGTCGTTGTGGCTGCGGTTCGTTACAGACGCGGACCGAGATCTCGCCCGCGAACTCGTCCTCGGTTTGACGGAAGATCTGTTACCCCGAAACGCTCGCTACTGGGAGCTCACCGGACACCCGCCTTCCTTGTCCTTTGAAGCGGCCGCACGAAGCGCGCTAGAGACGGAGCGTTCCAAACCGCGCGAGCGTCGCCGCTTTGCGCGGTGGGAGGAGCAACTCGTCGACATTGTGGGACCACGTCGCGCATCGCCCCTGTCGGGGCCAAAGCGGAAATCCAACGAGCCCGGGCGTTGACTTGCCCAGGTTCGTTCTCGACCACTGCGAACCAAGCAATTCGCCGCCGACTAGGGCCGCGCACGGTCCGTTGCGTGTTAGCACTACTCCGCCACTTTACCTTGGCACGAATGGTTTCACGAGCCCGCCGCATGCGGGAGATGGGGTCGGCGCAGCCAGACGGGCGACGAGAGCTCTGCGGACCCCGGGCAGAGTGATCGTCGAGGGGAGCTGACTGCGCCTACGCTTTATTTTGGCGGACTCGCATCGTCTGCAAGAAGGCGAAAGCGACCATCGTGAGCACGGCGTGGTGATGGAGACCATGCCAGGAGCGGCCTTCGAAGTGGTCGAGCCCGAGTTCCTCTTTGAGCTGCTGGTGTGCTTGCTCGCAAGACCAGCGAGCCTTGATGACCGAGGCGAGGGTCTTGAGGGGAGCGTTGTCGGGGTGATTGGTGAGGTGGAATTTGACGTCGCCGTTTCTGCGGCGCTCGCAGACGAGCCAGGCCTGCTCTCCGGGTAGATGGACGTGGTGTCCGGCGTCCGGACCGTCGGCGACACGTACTCGTACGGCGGCAAAGTCGGCGCGGAGCCAACCCTTGGTACCGCGCCGCCAACGGATCGTCCGGAATGCCTTCTCGCCGAGGGCTTCGATGGCATCGCGAACGGAGAGGCGCGCCGCAGTGGGGACGCCGTGTTTTCGTGGACGCCCCATCGGCGCTCGCGGGAAGCGCAAGCGAACGGTGGTCGGGTAGACGAGTTGCTCGGGTGAAATGCCAACAGCCCAGGTGATCTGCATCGCATTGAGGGCCTGGCGGAACTGCGCGCAGGCACCATAGCCGGCGTCCGCCAGACATCCTCGAACCGAACGCCCGCGTTGCGGATGCGTCGAATCTCATCGAGCGCGATCTGCCACTTCGGCTTGTGTACGGTCCCGTCAGGTACGCCCGCGCGTCGGCATCGGGCGCGGTCTTCGCCCCACGCTTGGGGCAAGAAAAGCCGCAACGCGACGGGTATGGGCACATCGTCGCGAGCCAGGGTGATCGAGACGAGCGACTGACAGTTGGCTTGCTTGCCGAGCTGACCGAAAACATTGTAGAGACCACGTGACAGAAACGCACCGTCATCCCTGACACCATCGTCGAAGCAAAGTGTCAGCGATGTCCTGTCCAGGACCGTGCCAACGGTGTTCACGAAGAATCGCGACCGGCTGATCGCGCACGACGTCGCGGGCGCGTTCTTGCGAGTGGTGATCGAGCAAGCACGCGCAGAGAAGCTGATGAGCAGCAAGCACTTCACTGTTGACGGCACGCTGATCGAGTCGTGGGCCTCGCTCAAGAGCTTCAAGAAGAAGGACAGGAGCGACGACAAGAAGACGCCGCCGGACGATCCGGGCAACCCGACCGTCGACTTTCGCGGTGAGAAGCGCAGCAACGAGACGCACCAGTCGACGACGGACCCCGACGCGCGGCTCGCGCGCAAGAAGGGTCAGACGTCAAAGCTCTCGTACTCGGCGCACGCGCTCATCGAAAATCGCAACGGACTCGTCGTCGACTTGCAGATGGACATCGCCGACGGCTTCGCCGAGCGGAGGAACGCGCTCGTGATGCTCGACAACAACATGCCGGGGAAGCGGAGAATCACGCTCGGCGCCGACAAGGGGTACGACACGCGCGACTTCGTTGAAGACTGCCGCATGCGCAACGTCACGCCGCACGTCTCGCAGAACATCACCGAGCGTCGCGGCTCGAACATCGACGCGAGAACGACGAGCTCCGCCGGCTACCCGATCAGTCAACGCATACGAAAGCGCGTCGAGGAAGTCTTCGGCTGGATCAAGACGGTGGGCATGAGCGCGAGCCGAAGCGACGCCGCGATGCGCACCCTCCCGCGGCGAGTCGAGCAATCGCGATTCGGGCAGGGACTATCGCAACGTTGTGAAGGCTGGTTTTTCAGCAGCCTGTTAGGGCCGGCCGGCGCCGTTACGGAAGAGTTCCCAGCGTCGTCGTGAGCGCGAGGGCGCTTCTTTGACGTCCTGTCTGTCGCCGTGACATGTTGTCTTGGTGCTGACACGGCCCCCTGCGTTTCCTATTCCCTCCGCGCCCGTCGTTCCTACGGCGGCCAGCCCTTTTTCGGCCGCGTCGACTTCGTCGTCGACGTCGGCTCCCATTCCCGAGCCCCCTCCCGACGCGATCACCGTGCTTGTCGTCGATGACGAGCGTTCGAACATCGAATCGCTCGAGAAGATTTTTCTCCGCGAGGGAATGCGGGTACTTTCGGCGTCGGACGCCAAGCGCGCACTCGAGCTGGTGCGAACCCACCGCGTCCACGTCGTTTTGACGGACCTGATGATGCCGGGTACGACCGGGCTCGAGCTGTTGCGTGCCATCCGGCAGGTGACCCCGGACGTGGAAGTCGTCCTCATGACCGCATTTGGGTCGGTCGAAGCGGCAGTAAGCGCGATGCGCGACGGAGCCTACGATTTCGTCGAAAAACCGCTCAAGCGCATTTCGATCGTCAAGAGCGTTCGCAAGGCCGCCGAACGGCAAAGGCTGGTCGCCGAAAACCGCTCCCTCAAGGACGAGATCAAGCGGCTGGCCCACCGCGGAAATAGTCGGCAGCTCGCCCGCGTTGCGCCGTGTCATCGACGTCGCCACGCAGGCCGCTCCGAGTCAGGCAACGGTGCTAGTCCTCGGTGAAAGCGGCACGGGCAAGGAGCTCTTCGCGCGATACATTCATGAGCGCTCCGGGCGTGCGCGGGGACCGTTCGTCGCCGTCAATTGCGCGGCCATCCCCGAGACCATCCTCGAGAGTGAGCTGTTTGGCCACGAGCGGGGTGCCTTCACTGGTGCGACAGGGCGAAAAGACGGCCGCTTCGCGAAGGCGGCCGCCGGCACTCTCTTTCTTGATGAGATCGGCGAGCTGTCGCCCAGCGTTCAGGTGAAGCTCCTCCGCGTTTTGCAGGAGGGGGAATACGAACCGCTCGGAGGCAACACGCAGAAGGCGGATATTCGCATCGTCGCCGCTACGAATCGAGATCTCGTCGCGGAAGTCGCGGCCGGACGTTTTCGCGAAGATCTCTATTACCGCCTCAACGTGATCGCCATCACTGCGCCACCGCTGCGTGCGCGCCGCGAAGACATCCCTCTTCTTGTCGATCACTTCCTTGGCCTCTACTGCGCAAAGAACGGTCGCCCCCGATTGCACCCGACGCGCGGACTCCTCGAGAGGCTCACGGACTACGCCTGGCCGGGTAACGTCCGTGAGCTCGAGAACGTAATCGAGCGCGCAGTCGTGTTGTCGCGAAGCGAGGCCCTCGGAGAGGCCGACCTGCCGGAGCACATTGCCACGGCGAGCCCTGGCGCTCCCACGGAGCTGCGTTTTGAGATGGGAACTCCATTGGACGAAATCGAGCTCCGGGTCATTCGCGATACTCTGCGTCACACAAAAGGAGACAAGTCGGTCGCGGCTCAGCTACTCGGAATTTCGACTCGTACGATTTACCGCAAGCTCGACGGTGTGATGGACTGAAGCCGCGCGCGCGCTCTCCGCCGAGCGGTTCGATTGACAGTTTGTCCGGCGTCCTCTGCCGCGCCTCGGGAGCCACGCCAACATGGCGAAGGCTGGGCTTGGCTGCTCGGAAAGTGCTCGCATTCCGGCTGCTTCCTTCGTGGCACATGCCTCGCACTGGCGTACCAGAGCAACGAGATCCGGCGACACCATGGCCATCGACAAGCTGCTCAGGCGCCATTTTTGGGCCGTGATCCTCGCGCTTGTCGCGCTAGCTGCCTTTCTCGACGCCCAGGGCATCATGCACGTGGTCGGAACGAGTCTGGGCGCGGACGAACGGCAGCTCGCCGCTCCTCCGCTAGCCGCGCGCCTGCCTGTCAGCGTCAGCTCTGCGAGTCCCCATGCGACCGACGCAGAGCCCATCTTGTCACGCAATCCGTTCGATTCGGTCACTGGACCGCTCAATTTAGCGCCGCCGGTGGCGGAGGGGGTCGACGAACCACCCCCCGTCGATCTGAGCGATCCGTACAGCGCGCCCGATTGCGACGGCGTCCAGGTGCTCATCATCACGGCTTCGGCCGATCCTGAATGGTCGTTCGCCGCGCTCGAGACCCAGCAGGAGAAGGGCAAGAGCTACTTGCGCCGCCGAGGCGGTAGCATAGGCGGGAAGACCGTGAAGTTCGTCGGATGGGATCGGGTGTGGCTGACCACCGGCAACCAGCTCTGTCAGGCGCAAATGTTCAAGCCCCCCGCGTCGGCGACGGCGTCTGTCGAAACACCCGTCCCAGTACAGGCTACGCCTCAGCAGGGGGGGGGGGCGACGCCCGTATCGGCCGATATCAAGAACGGCATCCAACGGATCGGTGGGAACGAGTTCAACGTCGACCGGGGCGTCGTCGACAAAATTCTCGAAAATCAGGCGGAGCTCATGCGGCAAGCTCGCATCGTCCCCGAACAAGAGAACGGCAAGGTCGTGGGCATCCGTCTCTTCGGGGTACGGCCGGACACATTGTTAGGCACACTCGGTCTGGAGAACGGTGACCGTCTCGAAAAGATCAACGGCTTCGACATGACGAGTCCGGAAAAAGCGCTCGAGGCCTATGCGCGTCTACGTACCGCCGATCACCTGACCATTTCGGTCAACCGGCGGGGGCAGCCAACGAACATGGACTACAACATCAAGTGAATCAGACCCATGCCCGAACCGTCCAGGCAGGACAATCGAACACTTATTCGGCGAACCTTGGTCGCCACCGGGGCGATGGTTGGGGCTTGCGCCGTCATCGTCGGCACGCTGAGCCTCGCGGCCACGGCGATCATCGGCCATGCGGTGTCACCTCGCGTCGATTTCGAACAAGACGGTGGCGGTGCGCTGCTTCCGTCCGGCAGCGCGCGTTCCGTAGTCCCCGTTCGCAGGCCACAACCCGGCAACGGGCTGATGCCCAGGTAGAGCAGCGCGGCGCGAGCCGACGATGAGAGCCCACGTGCTGAAGATCCTTTTGCTTTGTGCCACATCTGCGACCATCGCGAGTGCAGCCGCGACTGACGTTCGGGCGCAGGGCCGTATTCGACCCAGTGCGCCCACGTTTCCGACAGCTCCGGCCAGCCCCGGGGCCCCCCCGATCCCTTTGGTGCCTCCCGCCTCCGATACGGGCGCGCCTGGCACACGCCCTTCGGCGGCGCCCGGCGGAAAATCAATCGGCGACACGCAAGGGCTCACGCAATTCGAGCCCGGTGTGGAGTACCAGCCACGCGGAGGAGGCGAGCGTGTGTCGTTTTCGCTGGAGGACGCCGATCTCCCCGAGCTGGTCCGTGTCATCGGCGAGCTGACGGGCAAGCGCTTCATCTTTGGCGGTAAGGTACGGAGCATCAAGGCGACGGTGTTTTCACCGCAGAAGGTGACTGTGGCCGAGGCGTATCAGGCTTTTCTCTCCATTCTCGAAGCGAACGGCCTCACGGTCGTGCCACACGGTCGCTTCTACAAGATCGTCGACTCGCCGGACGCGAGGATGGGGGCGCCGGTGTACGTCGCCGGACAATCTGGGACTACCGAAGATCGCTACATCACGCGCATTCATCGCCTCCGCAATGTGAGTGCGGACGAAGTTGCAAACGTGCTGGGTCACTTCAAATCCAAGGACGGAGACATCACTGTCTACGGCCCAGGCAATCTCCTGATAATCACGGACACTGGCACCAACATCCAACGGATGATGCGCATCCTGGAGGACGTGGATGTCGGCGGAATCGGCGATCAGATCTGGATCGAGCCCATCCACTACGGCATGGCCTCGGATGTCGCCGCTCGCCTCGATGACGTCTTCGATTTAAAGGGGGGGCCCCGAAGGTGCCCGACAAGGGACCACCAGGGACCGGCCTCGCGTCAGGCAGCGATCTGCATATCGCCAAAATTCTCCCCGATGATCGGAGCAATACACTAGTAATTATCTCGACCGAACGCGCTTACCTGCGCATTCTCGAATTCATCAAACGCCTCGACGTGCCGGTTCGGACGGGCGAGGGCGAGATCCACGTCCTTGCACTGCAGCACGCCGACGCAGTCGAGCTCTCGAAGACGCTGAACGAGATCGTGACGGGTGCCGCATCCGCGGGCGGGGCACCGCCGGGGGGCGCCCCCGGCCGCTCTGCCACGGCGCCTCTCGGCATTTTCGAATCAGGCGTCAAAGTGAGTGCTGACAAGTCGACCAATTCAATCGTGGTCACTTCGAGCTTGCGCGATTTCGCCAACCTTCGCACTGTCATCGACAAGCTGGACCAGCCGCGCCGGCAGGTATTCATCGAGGCGGTCATCATGGACTTGACCATCCATCGAGAAAATCAGTTCGGAATCGCCTTTCACGCTGCAGACACTGCGTCGACCCTCGGTGCCGGCCAGACACTACTCTATGGGGGCTTGAATGCCTTCAAATCGATCGCTCTCCCCAATAACGCCGACAACACGTTGAATGCTCTGGCGCTCGGCGTTCGCGGTCCCGGCGTGCCCGGCACCGAGAACCTGTTGGGTACGGGCATTTCGATACCCGCCTTCGGTTTGCTCATCAATGCGCTCGCGAGCACGAATGACGCCGACATCCTCTCTACCCCGCACATACTCGCGACCGACAACATACCTGCTGAAATAAACGTGGGGCAGAATATCCCTTTGCAAACCAACTTTGGCGGATTGAGCTCCCTCGCAGGGCTCGGTGGTGCCGCGAGCGCGTTGGGCGGGCTAGGCAGCCTCGGCGGAGGTACCGCGCCGCGGCAGGACATCGGTACCAAAGTGAAGATCATTCCCCACCTCAACGACTCCGACGAGGTGCGACTCGAAGTGACCGAAGAGATAAGCGATACGGCCGGTTTGCAGCCCATCGGCAACCTGGGAGCTGTGCCGTTCTCGAAGCGTACCGCCCAGACGCAGCTCGTCGTGAAGGACCAACAGACGGTGGTGATTGGCGGGCTGGTGAGAAATCAAATTGCGCGAACCGACACGAAGATTCCTCTCCTCGGCGACATCCCCGTCCTCGGCGCACTCTTCCGCTCGCGCAACAGCACGCTGCAGAAGTCGAATCTGATCCTCGTGCTCACGCCCTACATCATCCGCGAACAGTCGGATTTGCGCGTGGTCTTCGAGCGCAAGATGCAGGAGCGCCAGGAGTTTCTGGATCACTACTTCGTGTTCAGCGACCAAACGGAGTACGAGCCGCCGAAGGACTACTCCCGCACCAACGGACTTCTCGAAGACATCCGGCAGTCATACAGAGAGGTCGATGAGCAGAGAACGCTCCAAGAGATCAGCCGCCCGCGGGAGGTGCGAACACACGAGCCCGGACAGCCACTCGAACTACCGATCGCACCTGGGAGCGGCGGCGGTGCGGCCTCGGACAAGCCTTCAATCTCAACCGCGCCACCGGTGCTCCTTGCACCTGGCGCGGTGCCCGCCGGCCAGTTGCCAGCGCCCCCGCCAACCCTCAACGTTGCGCCGCCGGCCCGCAACATCGAGAGGATCGAGAGGTAAGCGGTATGCCCTCCGAGCAGCGGTTTCTCGGCGAGCTTCTGGTTCGTCGCGGCGTGCTTGCGACCGACAAGCTGGAGCCGCTTTTTGCCGTCCAACGCGAGAGGGGTGCCGATCTTCTCGACCTCATCGTGAATACCGGCGTCGCCGAGCAGATGGACATCGCCCGAGTGCTTGCGGATGAGGCCCAAGTGCCGCTCGTCGAGCGGATCGATCTGGCCGAAATCGCCACGGCCATGGCCATCCGCGTGCCGATCGCCTTTGCCAAGGCGCATCGCATCCTGGTCGTGCGCGAGGACGAGGCTGCGGTGCATGTCGTCTGCGGCGATCCTTTCGATACCCAGGCTTTCGATGACCTGCGTGTCATCTTCGGAAAGCCAGTGGAAGTCAGCGTTGGCGGTCGAGATCGCATTGAGGATGCCATCAACCGCGTCTACGAAAGGCAGGCTGGTGAAGAACAGTTGCAGAGCGACGACCACAACGCGGAGGACGAAGGGGCCAGCGATATCCTCGATTCCGACGAAGAAGCCCCAGTCATTCGCTGGGTAAACTCGCTTTTCTTGCAGGCAATGAAGGAGCGCGCCAGCGACATTCACATCGAGCCTGAGGAAAAGGAGGTCATCGTCCGCTATCGCATCGACGGCGAGCTTTACGTCGCGAGGCGCGCGCCTCGCGCATTTTTGAATAGCATCATCAGCCGGATTAAGATCGAGAGCGCACTGAACATCGCTGAAAAGCGCCTTCCGCAGGACGGCCGCATTACCAAGAGAATCGCAGGTAAGAGCTTCGACATACGAGTTAGCACTATTCCCACCAGCCGAGCATACGAGCGGATCGTCATGCGCCTACTCAACAAGTCGAGCGTTCTGCTCGACCTGCCGGATCTGGGCTTCAGCCCGCGCGATTACGCGTTGATGGACGCGCTGATTCGACGGCCCGATGGCATCATTCTAGTGACGGGTCCTACTGGCAGCGGCAAAACGACGACGCTCTACGCCTGCATCAACCGCATCAATCGGCCGAACGTGAACATTTTGACCGCCGAAGATCCGGTCGAATATGAGATTCAGGGCATCCACCAGGTGCATGTGCAGCCCAAAATAGGGCTCACCTTTGCCAGCGCCCTGCGAGCCTTCCTGCGTCAGGACCCCGATGTCGTGATGGTCGGCGAGATCCGTGATCACGACACACTCGAAATCGCGATCAACGCATCGCTCACCGGACACCTCGTCCTTTCAACCATTCACACCAACGATGCGGCTGGCGCTGTCACGCGAACCATCGACATGGGCGCTGAGCCATTCCTGTTGCGCTCGAGTGTCATTGGCATCTTGGCCCAGCGCTTGGTTCGAGTTCTCTGCACGCACTGCAAGTATTCCTATCCCGCAGAAGACTTCGAACTCGAGGAGTTGGGGCTCACGGCCGATTGCTTGCGCGTGCGTCACGCGAGACGCGAAAATCCCTCGACTCGGTACTTCCCACGGAACGTCGGTGAAGGGGACCTGCTCGAGACTTTCGACCCGGGCGTCCGACCGACGTTCTTTAAGGCGAGTGGTTGTGACCAGTGTACCAACACGGGATTTACGGGACGACGAGGAATCTACGAGCTCCTCTTGATCGATGACGCTGTCGGGCCGCTCATTTGCGAAGGGCCGACTCGCAGACCATCAAGCGCGTTGCGTGGGAGCAAGGAATGGACACGCTCCGCGACGACGGGGCGCGGAAAGTGTTGGCTGGCCTCACGTCGGTCGAGGAAGTGCTCGCCGCGACGCAAGAGGACATCGACGTCGAGCCTGCGCCTTTGGTCGCACCCGCTGGCGTCGTGGCCGGCGCGCTCACGGGGGGTGCCTGAGCCGTGGCGGTCTTCCAGTATCGAGGCATCCTCACGGCCAGCGGAAAGCAGGTGCGTGGCGTTCGTGATGCCGATAACTCGAAGGCGCTGCGAGGAGCCCTGAAGCGCGAGGGGGTGTTGCTGACGAGCGCCGAAGAGGAGCAGCAAGCCAGAGCTGGAGGACGCAAGGCCAAACAAGCGGGCTCGCTCTTCCGGCGGGTGGCGCCCGGCGACGTGGCGATGATGACTCGGCAGCTCGCCACGCTGGTTAACGCCGGCATTCCGCTGGTCGAAGCGGTCGGTGCGCTTATTGAACAGATGGATAAGCTCGAGCTCAAGCGCGTGCTCACTCAGGTGGTCGATCGGCTCAACGAGGGCGGCTCGCTCTCGAAGGCGCTTGAGCCGCATGGGCATGTGTTCTCGAACTTGTACGTCAGCATGGTGGCTGCAGGCGAGGTCTCCGGCACGCTGGAGGGGGTATTGGAGCGTTTGGCCGACTTCATGGAATCGCAGTCGAAGCTCCGAGGCAAGGTCGGCGCGGCACTCGCCTACCCAGCACTTATGGTCGTCATCGGATCCGCGCTGATAACGGTGATGATGGTGGTTGTCGTACCGAAGGTGACCGCCATCTTCGAGAGCCTGGATCGCGCGCTTCCGTGGTACACGCAGCTCCTGATCGGGACGTCGCACCTCATCGCGTCCAACCAGATGCTGGGCTTCGTTCTATCGCTCTTCACGTTCACGCTTGCGCGATCGGCCTTGCGCGATTTCAAACCGAGCGAACGAGGGAAGCACACACTCTTCGTCGGCTTCGCGCTCGCTTCGGCGGCGCTGCTTGTCTTGTGTGCTTTCGCCGTCGAGTCGCTGGGTGCTTACGCGGTAGGCGCGGCGGTTGGGATCGTCGCCGGGTTGGGAGTCGCCTGGCTCATGGCTTGGGTGGTCACCCCCGAAGGGCGGATCGCGAAAGACGGGTTCCTCCTCAAAATGCCGATCTTCGGGCCGCTCGTGCGAATGTTGGCAGTCTCGCGCTTCGCGCGAACGCTAGCAACCCTACTCCGCGCAGGGGTTCCGCTGCTGAAGGCGATGGATATCGTCAAGAACGTCCTCGACAATGCCAAACTAGAGAAGGTCATCGAGACCGCGGCTAGCAGCATCCGCGAGGGAGAGTCAATCGCTGGCCCGCTCAAGCGAAGTGGCGATTTTCCACCCATCGTCACGCACATGATTGCGGTGGGCGAGCGGAGCGGACAGCTCGAGCAGATGCTCGAGAACGTTGCGCGCGCCTATGACGGTCAGGTGGAGACTCGCGTACAGGCGCTCACGAGTCTGCTCGAACCACTGATGATTGTTGTGATGGGAGGCGGCGTTGGATTCATAGCGTTCGCGATCTTGATGCCCCTTATCCAGATGAACGAGTTCGTGCAGCAATGAGAGGCCCAGAGGAGTGGGAACGATGGGCGGCAGTCGTGGCGAACCGAAGGTCTTCTTTCCCTGGGAAAAACGCCGCGGCGTGCGCTCACTCTTCGCCCGATCTCGGGTCCGCCAAGCCTTGTTCGTCGCCGCCGGGGTTATTGCGCTCGCGTTCCTTCGTCGGCGCGACGAGCGCGCAGCGGACGTCCGCTCCACACGCGCGGCGATCACCACCACCATCAACTCGGTGGCGGCGTGGCGAGCGGATCACGACCGTGCATGTCCCGGCTCCCTTTCCGACGTCGTATCGGGAGGTTACCTCCACCGGATGCCGCGCGACGCATGGGGGCGCGCCCTCCGCGTCACCTGCCCTGGCCGGACGGATCCGCACGGATTTGACGTGTCCAGCGACGGGCCTGACGGCGAACCGGGCGGTCGCGACCGAGTGGAGTGACATGATAGCCGCCATCGCGGGCAAGCGTGAACCGTCGGAACGACTACAGGAGTAGGAGATGCAATCCAGCCGAACGATCAAAACCACACGGTCTGCCTCGTCTCGTGGCTTGACGCTCGTCGAGCTCGTCATCGTGATTACGATCATCGGCGTACTTACGGCGGCTATTTCGATAGGCGTCATGCAAGCGCAAAAGCGCGCCAATCTCGGCGCGGCGAAGACCGCATGCAATACGGTGCGTCAGGCCACGATGCAGTGGAAGGCGGTGCACCCTAGCGAAGACTGTCCTTCTGTGGAACAACTGAAGAAGGAGAAGGATCTCGACACGGGTTTCAGCCTCAAAGACCCCTGGGGAATGCTGTACAAAGTGGCCTGCGATTCGGACGAGATCACGTGTACAAGCGTGGGTCCGGATCGCAAAGAGGGCACCGAGGACGACATCCTCGTGCCGCAACCGGACACGTCGAGCGGCAAATGACTAGACGGCCGTGAGCGCGAGGTTGCCGTCCGCGATCGTTGGAATGCGCCGCGCACGTGTGGTGGTCGAGCGGGGGCTCACGCTCATCGAGATCATCGTCGTAATGGCGATTATTTCGATGATCACGGGGGCGGCAGTCGCTGGATCCATGCAGCTGCCGTCGGCCCGTCTCCGCCGCTCGGCAACGATGATCGCGAGCGCGGTAAAGGTTGCATACACGCGGGCCACGGCGACGTCACACGACCTTCGGCTGGTGATGGATATGGACGCGAAGGCCATCTGGTTGGAGGAGAGCGATCTCCCAATGCTCGTCCAATCCAAAGACAAGACGGGGACGGGTGGGGCCGAGCCGGTGACGCAGTTCGAGCGGCAGGCCCTCGAAGCAGGCGACAGGATCGTGAAGGGCCCCCCGGTTGCGAAGCCTCGCTTTCACCCCATCACAGCGTATGGCTTCGGAGACGTCGAATCCGGCAAGGGCGGAAAGCCGTTACAGAGCGGAATTACCTTCCGGGGCGTGCAATCGGCGCACGACGACGCGCCACGCACGTCCGGTCGCGCCTATCTCTACTTTTGGCCGGGCGGACGGACAGAGCGGGCGGCGATTCAACTGCGGATCGGCGACTCCCAGGAGGTCGGTCGCACGCTAACGCTCCTCGTGTCACCGCTGACGGGCAAAGTGACGGTAAAAGGAGGCGCGGTGGAGCTCGAGGTGCCAACGGACGAAGACCACGTCTCCGATCGCCGGGACACGGGTTTTTGACCAATGGTCGAATCAGCATCGGCCTCCCAAAAAGTGCGGCGACGCCTGAGGCGAGGCTTTTCCCTGCTCGAAGTCATGATGGCGGCCGCACTCTTCGGGGCGGTCGTCACCACGATTCTCTCCGCGCAGGCTGGGCTCATTGCGGGGAACCGGTCCGCCGCCAACATGAGCCAAGCTATCGAGCTCGGTCGATGCCGAATGAGCGAACTGGAAGAAAAGCAACTGAAGCTTGGTTTCCCAGAGATCGAGGAAAAGGACACGAACACAGCGTGCTGTGACGACAGGGAGGTGGCGGGCTTCTCTTGCGACTGGCAGGTCGATCGCGTGACCCTTCCTCAGTCGAATGGGCTGTCCGGCGAAGGGGGAGCTGGCTCGATTCTCGGCGGCGGACTCGAGCTCGACAACGCCGCAGGCTCGGCGGCAGCCGGCCTGCCCACGTCGATGGCAGGGCAAGTCGGGTCCATGCTCGTGAATCCCGCCGGCGGCGCCCAGCTCGATTTCGACGCGGGCCTGCAGAACATCGGGCAGTCGCTCCAGCAGTCTTTCGGTGGCGCGGGGGGCGCGCAAGGCCTCCTTAACTTGGCATTTACGCTGGTCTACCCCTCCCTGAAGCCCCTCCTCGAGAGCGCCATCCGTCGCATCACCGTCGTCGTGCGCTGGAACGAAGGGCCAATTCGTCGCGACTTTACGCTCGTGCAATACGTGACCAATCCGTCCCGAGCCGGACTGCTCGCCGCGATGCTCGATGCTGGGAGTCTCTCCGATGGAGGTAGGCCGTGATGCGTCGGCCGTGCGGCAATCGTCCTGCGGAGCGCGTGCTCAGGAGACGGCTCGGGCGAGGTATGACGATGATCGAAGTGATGGTTGCTATCGCGATTCTGTCGATGGTGGCCGTGCTCATCCACGGAGTGATTAACTCGCTGTCACGCGGCAAGAGGGGGGAGGCCATGCGCGCCGATCGGGCGCACGAGGGGCGCGAGGCGATGCAGCGGCTGGTCCGCGATCTCTCAGCCGCGTACCTCTCGATGCATGTTCCGCCGGTGCAAGCACTCGTGACGGAAAAGACCGCGTTCGTGGGTCGTAGTTCGTCCCCCTTTGATCGTGTCGACTTCAGCGCGTTCGCGCACTTGCGCACGGACCGAGAAGCGCACGAGTCCGACCAGGCAGAGGTGGGCTATTTCGTCGTCCCGGATCCCGAAGTGGCAGACAAGATGGATCTCGTTCGCCGGGAGCAAACGCCCATCGATCTCGACCCTCTCAAAGGGGGAGTCGTCAACGTGGTCGCAGAGGACGTCGATGAATTCGACCTCCGATTCCTCGATGCGGAGACCGGACAGTGGGTGGAGACGTGGGACTCGACGCAGGTCACGGGGCAGCCTAGCCGACTTCCCTTGGAGGTCGAAATGACGCTTCAGTTGAAGGGCGTCGGAGGGGGTGCTCCGTATCGGTATACGACGAAGGTGTTCTTGCCGATACAGCGTCCATTGTCCTTTGGAATTCAGCAGCAATGAACAATACGGCACCGAACGCATCGTACCTGTTTGAGAGTGGCCAACGGCCCGCGGCGCGCGTGCGCCGTCGGAGGCGTGAGCGGGGCGTGGCCCTCATTATGGTGCTCGGCGCGATCGCGATCATGGTGGTGATGCTCGCCGAGTTTCAGGACGACGCGGGCGCAGAGTTCGCGTCGGCGACCGCCGCGCGCGACAGTGTGCAGGCCGAGTACTTTGCGCGGAGCGCCGTCAACTTGTCGCGCTTGCTCGTCGCCGCCGAGCCGACGATGCGTGAGGCCATTTCGCCGCTTTTCATGTTGATGAAGCGCACACCGCCCCAACTGCCAGTTTGGGCGTTTGCGGACCGCATTCTCGGCGCGTTCAACGATCAAGAGGGAGCGAAGGACTTTGCCGGATTGGCCGGCCTCGACATGTCCCTCGGCAAGAACCTGGGGCTGAAGGGGGGGCGTTTCGAGGTCGTCATCATCGATGAAGACTCCAAGATCAATGTCAACATGGGCGCCTCGAACGAGATCGCCCACATTCGTCTAGCCAAACAACTGATGAGTCGCATGGCCCCGCTGCAATACAATCCACTCTTCGATCAGCGAGATGCCACGGGCAACTACGTCGATCGGCTCGGAACCTGCTCTGCCATCATCGACTGGGCCGACCCCGACGAGCAGATGTACTCTTGCGACGTGACGAACGCGCCGTCGTCGAACGCCGTGGAAGATGCTTGGTATCAGCTCTTGCCCAAGCCTTACCGCCGAAAGAATGCGCCTTACGACTCACTCGAAGAGCTGCACATGGTCCGGGGAGTCAGCGACGATTTCTGGGCGACCTTCGTCGACCCCAGCCCCAACGACCCGGCCAAGCGCGAGGTCACGGTCTGGGGGCAAGGAACCGTGAACGTCAATACCGCCAACGCGCTCACTCTTTATGCGATCACCTGCTCGGGCGCGCCCGCGGCGGAGATGTGCACGGACGCTTCCCAGATGCAGCTTTTCGTCATGGCGATGACGATGGCCCAGGGCATCACGATGGGCGCACCGCTCTTCGGCTCGTCCGGGGACTTCATCGCGATGATGAAAGGAAAGGGAATGCTCGGGCCGCTTCTCACCACCTTCGGATTGAAGCCAGTAAAATTCAGCTCGGAGAGCGATTTCGGAAAGAGTATTTCGACGGAAAGCAAGGTCTTTTCCATTTACGCGGTCGGCGCGGTGAAAGGTTACAAACGCGAAACGCGCGTCAAGATCCACGCAGTGGTCGATTTCCGTTCTGCTCCCGTTATCAGCGCGTCAGGCGCTGCCGTGAACTCCGGGAGTGCTGGGCAACAGAACGTCGTAGCCGTTCAGAACGCCAACGGTATCTCCGCGGCGCTTCAGCCGAGCGTTGGCGGGCAAGTATTATACTACAGCATCGAGTAACCGGAGAGACGGAGCACATGCCTACGTGGTTGGGTATCGACATCGGGAGCGCGAGCGTGAAGACGGCGGTGGTGCGTTCGACCTACCGCAAGGCCGCGCTCGTCCGCCTGGGATCGGCTGAAGTAGCGGCTGGTGGTAGCGTAGTCGCGGCCATCCGCGCCGCCGTGACCCAAGCGCTTGCGGGCGAGGCGCAAGGCGCGGACGCGACCGCCGTCGCTCTCGATGGATCGCGTGCCGCGATCCATCGTCTCAGCTTGCCCGCGACCGCCCAAAAGCAGCTCGCCGACGTGCTCGCCTACGAGCTGGAGGCTCAGGTTCCGTTCGATCTCAACGCTGCGGTCTTCGATTGGCGCCTGCTCGACCGCGCGGGCGATCAGGAACAGCTTCCCATAGTGGCGGCCGTGGCCCGAATAGACGACGTGCGGGCGAGAATCGAGCTGGTCAAAGAGGCGACGGCGCAGGAGCCAGAGCGTGTGGGGGTCGGCGCGCTCACGCTAGGCGCCCTTGTACCCTACGTGCCGACGCTCGGCGATGACGAGACGGTAGCCATCCTCGATCTCGGGGCTATGGTCAGCGAGGTGCTCATCCTCGAGAAGGGCGAGCCAGTCTACGCGCGCACGCTCTCGACCGGCACCGCCGGGCTCCCAGCGACTGCCTCGCGTCTCGCCCGCGACATCGCCGTGAGTATTGCCGCGCATCGCTCGCAGGGTGGGCCGGCCCCAGCTCGAATGTTGTTGTGTGGCGATGGCGCATACGTATCAGGGGCAGAGGGCTTTCTTTCGGGAGCCCTCGAAATTCCCGTGCAACTGCTGCCGGACCTGGGTCTCGACACGACGGCCCTCGGTGTAGAAGCCACTCCCGAGCTGCCGCGCCACGCAAAGGCCATCGCGCTCGCGCTTTCGCTTGCCGGACGCGGAGCAGGGCTGAATCTGCGCCGTGGCCCGCTCGCCTTCGAGCGAGGCTTCGCTTGGGTGCGCGAGCGGGTGCCCATGCTCGCGGGATTGGGAGCCGTCATTCTTGTGAGCTTCGTATTCAGCTCGTGGGCGCGGCTGCACGAGGTGCATCGGGAGCGTGCTTCGCTCGAAGGTGCTCTAGGCGCCGTGACCAAGGAGGTCCTCGGGACGGAGGCGACGAACGCTCAACAGGCGCAAGATCTTCTAGCCAAGGAGGCGGCACTGACCGACGAGGATCCTATGCCGCACGCGGACGGCTTCGACGTGATGGTGCGCTTGTCCGAAGCCGTCCCATCATCGATGAAGCACGACGTCGAGGAGCTCGATGTGCAGAAGGGGCACGTGGTCATCCGCGGCATCGTCGGATCGATTCCGGATGCGCAGGCGATACAGGCCACTCTCGCTGACGATAAGTGTATGAGCGACGTCAAGCTCAAGAGCACGACACAGGCCGTCGGCAGCGATCGTCAGAAGTACGTGCTGGAGTTCGACTTGAAATGTCCTGAGGACTTGAGGTCGAGCGCGAAGAAAAAGAATGAAACGCAGGCGAGCGCCGGGAGCACCGGCGCCTCTCCTGGAGGCAAGTAGAACGTGGCGGTATCCCTTCTTCGAATGAACGCGCGCGAGCGCAGGCTGCTTGCCGTGATCGGCTTCGTTGCCGCCGTCGTGCTCGTGCTCGCCGTGCCGTTTGCTCTCGAGACGATCCTCCGCTCGAGCGCTACCGAAAACGACGAGCAGCGCCAAGCTCTGAGCGACGTTCAAGATGCGCGGGGGAGGGTGCGCGAAAGACAGCTGAAGAAGGACGCAATCGCGCTGCGTTACGCCAAGACGGCGCCGGCTTTGGCGGGCTACCTTGAGCAGATTGCCCACCAACAGAAGCTCGAAGTGACTGACTCGACGCCCCTGCCCGACGTGCCGCACGGCAAGCGTTACGTCGAGCACGGCTCCGACATTCACTTGAAGAAGACGGGCATGCTGCCATTCGCGCGCTTTCTCGAGTCCCTTGAGAAGAGCGGGTTTCCGTTGGCTGTCACCAGGCTGGATATCCGCAAGAGAAGTGGCGAAAACGATTCGTACGACGTGGAGGTCGCGGTTTCGTCTTACGACCGCGCGGAAGTGGCCGCTGCTTCCGTCTCCCCGGGGGGCGTCAAGCCGTGAGGGAGTGGCTGCATAAGTACGCGCGTTTCGCCGGATATTTCGGGTATCCCGCGTTTTACTTGGTGTGCCTGCTTCTGTTCGCGTCGATCACGTTTCCGTACGAAAGGCTCCGAGAGCGGATCGTTGCATCGTTCAATGCGCAGCAGCTTGCGACCGGAGGCGAGCAGGAGCTTCAGATCGACCAGCTCAGCGGATATTGGCTGACTGGCGTGCGGATGCGCGGACTAAGGCTGCTCACAGCGCCGCTGGAACCGGGCAAGCTACCGCAAAGGATAGAGAGCGACGACGCAACCATTCGTTATGGGATCCTTCCGGCGCTCGTTGGAAACAGTGATTTGAGCTTTGACGTTCTGGCCTTTGGGGGTGAGGCGAGCGGCTCGTTCGATACGCATGGCAAGGATGTGGTGGTGGACGTCACGCTCGACGCCGTCGACATCGGCCGCATCGAGCCCCTCGTACAAATCCTCGGTGTCCCTCTTCAAGGCAAGCTGGCAGGAACGGTGCGTCTCGAAATGCCGGATGGAAAGGCATCGAGGGGTGTGGGGGCCGTCTCGATGGAGGTCAAAGATATGGCGGTGGGCGACGGCAAAGCCAAAATCAAGGGGGCGCTCGCCCTTCCGAGGATCGATGTGGGGACGCTCACGCTGGCGGGCGAAGCCAAGGACGGCTTGCTGAAGATCACGAAGTTGGTGGCTGGAGGCAAGGACGTGGATCTCCAGGGAGACGGTCGGATCACGATGCGCGAGCTTGCGACAGAGTCGCTATGTGATGCGCAGGTCCGATTCAAAATCAACGACGCGTACCGCGGAAGGAGCGAGGTGACTAGGAGTCTGTTCGGTTCCCCGGGGTCGAGCGCCCCGGCCCTGTTCGAGCTCGCCGATGCGAAGATAAGGCAGTCGAAGCGCGCTGACGGCTTCTATGTCTGGGCGATCCGCGGGCCCCTCGGGCGACCCGACTTCACACCCGCAGGTACCAACCCAGCTGCCATACCCGGCGGCTTCGGCGCGCCCCTGCGGTGATCTGCCCCGTACGTTCAAGTCCTTCGGCGAGGTTCCAACAGCTTTTGCACGGCATCGGGGGCCAGCCGCTGGGCGCGAGCGCGAAGGCGCTCGAGCAGGAGGTCGCGATCGACGGCTGGACGTGCCCGCGTAGCCTTCGCTGGCTCGCCCGGGACCGCCCCCTCTGGGCCAATCCCCAAACCAGGCGGTATGTCGAAGGACGGTGGTTCAAAAGAGGGGGGCGGAACGACCGATGCGGGGGGTACGAACGAAGCGGACGGCGGAAAGGGAGCCGGAGGGGAAAATGATGGCGGGGCCATGTCCTCGACACCGAAAGGCGAGGCCGACCTGCGTCGGTCACGAAGCGAGGCAGCCTTGTCGACAAGGGCTTTTGAGCGCAAGTCGAGCCGAGTGAATCGGAGCGTTAGCGCGCCCAAACCGTCCTCCGTGCGCATTTTGTAGCCGACGACGCGACCCTCGCCGCGCACCACCACTTGACCAGAGGATAGCACCAACTCGAACCGCAGGACGACCCCCTGCGGACGGGACTGCGCGCCGAGCAGCGTGATGCTCGTTCGGCTCAACGTCTCGGGCTCGTGCTCGAACAGTTCGTCTTCCGTCGCGAATGGTCGCGCGACGCGAACGGCTACCAGCGGGCGAGGGTCGTCGGCCACGAGGAGAAGGATACGCCGACGCAGCGCCGCTTGGCGAGGAGGCCTCACCGTGGTACGGGCGTCGCCCGGCGATGCGAAGCGGGACGAGCGCACCTAGCAACAAAAGCGGGGCCAGCGTCCTGATCGTCGGCGGGGGCGCACGCGAGCACGCCCTAGGGGCAGCGCTCGCGGCGGAGGGGCACGCCATCGTAACTGCTCCGGGGAATCCCGGTACCGAAGGTTTTGGCCGCAACGAGCCGGTTCGCGTGGACGACGTTCAAGGACTGGTCGATCTCGCGACACGTGAGCGCCCGGACCTCGTGGTAGTGGGGCCCGAGTTACCGCTCGTCCTCGGCCTGGTCGATGCGCTCGAAGCCCGCGGGCTCCTTGCGTTCGGGCCTTCAGGGGCAGCCGCTCGGCTCGAAGGCTCGAAGGCCTTCATGAAGCGCTTCTGTCAGCGCCACGGAATTCCGACCGCTTCGTTTGCCATCTTCGACGACCCAGACGCTGCTGATCGGCACGCGCGCGCGGTCGGCTCGGGGCGACCCCTGGTCGTGAAGGCCGACGGTCTCGCCGCCGGAAAGGGAGTCGTGGTCGCCGGCACTGTCGAGGAGTCCTGCCAGGCGATCGACCGCATGATGCGGAAGCGCGAGTTTGGCGACGCCGGCCGCCGAATCGTGCTCGAGGAATGTCTCGAAGGCGAGGAGGTGAGCTTCCATGTGGTGTGCGATGGCACGCGCGGCGTCGCTCTGCTCCCCGCGCAGGACCACAAGCGCGTCCAGGATGGCGACAGCGGTCCCAATACGGGCGGCATGGGGGCATACGCACCAGCGCCTCTAGTCAGCGCTGACGTCGCGGCGCGCGTCATGCGCGAAATCGTCGAACCGACTCTGGCGGGTATGGCGGCCGAGGGCGCTCCATTTCGGGGCGTACTCTTCGTTGGCCTCATGATCGACCGGGGCGCTCTTCGCGTGCTCGAGTTCAACGTTCGCTTCGGGGACCCCGAAGCGGTCGTCCTCGTGCCGATGTACGAACATTGGTTCGACCTTCTTCGCGCGGCGTCGGGCGGCGCTCTGGGCGGCTTGCCTGCACCCCGACCGAGCGGGGCGGCCCTTGCGGTCGTTATGGCCGCTGCCGGCTATCCGGGCGCACCCCGCGTCGGCGACCCGATCGAGGGGCTCGATGCGGCGTTCCCTCTTGGCACGTTCGTGCGGCATGGGGGCACGAAGCGAACGCCAGATGGCAGCCTCGTCACGAGCGGTGGCAGAGTTCTTTGCGTCGGCGCTCGCGGCGCCACCCTCGAAGAGGCCGCCCAGCTAGCCTACGGCCTGGTCGATCGGATCCACTGGTACGGCGAGCACCACCGGCACGACATAGGACACCGCGCACTGGCTCTCACCGATGGTGCTCGGCAGTCGCCACTCCCACTTCGTTTCCATCCCCCGAAAGACGCTTCGTAAATGGCCGAGATCGCACCCCTGACACCGCTCCGTTACGACGTTGCTTATCTCGCGCATGCTAGGGGCGGCATGGCCAGCGTCATCGCCCCTCCTTACGACGTCATCTCGCCAGCAGAGCGCATTGCGCTTGCGGCGACGAGATCCACACAATGCTGTGCGTCTAATCTTGCCCGAGGGGGAGGGGGACGCGAAATACACGCACGCAGCCGAGCTTTTGACCGCGTGGCGTCGGGAAGGGGTGCTCACGCGGGACGCGGAGCCGGGCTTCTACCGATACGACCAGACCTTTCTTTCGCCGGCCCCGGGGCCCGCCGGAGGCGCCATTTCGCTCCGCCGCCGAGGCTTCCTTGCCCTGGTTAAGCTGGTTCCGTTCGCCCAACGCACCGTGCTGCCACACGAGCGTACCCTGTCGGGCCCAAAGGAAGATCGGCTCAAGCTGTTCCGCGCGACGGGGGCCAATTTGAGCCCCGGCTTCATGCTCTACCGCGATCCGCGAGGCGATCTCGATGCTCCTCTCGACACGGCGGAGCCGCTAGCGGAGTTTGCGACCCCGGACGGCATTCATCACGTGCTGGCAAAGGTGAGCGGCCGCGACGCCATCCACGCCATCGCCTCCGGCATCGCCCGTTCGACGCTTCTCATCGCCGACGGGCACCATCGTTACGAGACGGCGCTCCGCTACTCCGACGAGGTGACGGCAGCCCACCCCGAGGCGTCGGCCCGAGGCGAACACCGTTTCTTCATGACCTTCCTGGTGAACGGAGACGACCGGAACCTCGTCGTCTTTCCGACTCATCGTCACGTGCACTCACTTGCGTCGTTTTCCTTCGACGAGCTCGTGCAACGCGCTGACGATTTCTTTGTCGTCGCGCTGCTGCCGCTTGGCGTCGATGCGGACACTGTGGTTGGCGCGCTCGCCGTTGCCGGTCAGAGCGGCCCAAGTGTTGCGGCCGCCGCACCCGACGGGCGCGTGGCTATGCTGACGCTCCGCGGCGACCGCGACCTCGAGACTCACCCGACCCTACGACGTCAGACGGTGGTCCTTCGCCGAACGGATGTAGCCGTCTTGCATGCCGGCATTCTCGAGAACATTCTCGGCATCACGCCGGAGGCGCAGGCCGCAAAAACGAATCTGGCGTACCCGCAAAACGCGCGGGTGGCGCTTGCTGAGCTGCGTGGCGGTAAGGGAAACGTGCTCTTCCTGATGAATGCGACCCCCGTCGCTCACGTCCGAGACGTAGCGGAGGCTGGTGAAGTGATGCCCCAGAAAAGCACCTTTTTCTATCCTAAGGTTCCTACGGGGCTTGCGCTGCACACGCTCGATTGGACGCGTACGGTTTTCTGAGAGCCGCGCGCCCACGGGCTCGGACAACGGCCGTGCAAGGGAAGAGGCGCGTTCCTTGCCGCGCTTGAAAGTGGCGCTCTCCGAATGGCATGCTTACAGTGCGCCATCGGACCTGTCGCGCCCTCATCCACCAATAAAGAGGAGGAACGCGACGGTTGAAGCGTGCATCATTCCCTATGGGAAGTTGTCGTTGGCGAGAGCCGTCCAAGGTCGCTCGATGAGCGGCCGGCTGCGAGAGGTGGCGAGATCATGTCGGAGAAGAAACAGCAGAACCCCGGGCGTCAGGAGGACGAGGCGATCCAGTTCGGCGACGAGCTCCCCGTCCTGCCGATCCGCAACGCCGTGCTGTTCCCCGGCGCGGTGGCGCCGTTCGACGTCGGCCGCGAGAAGTCGGTCGCGCTCGTCGAGGACGTCGACAACCTCCCGTCGCCCGTCATCGCCATCTTCGCGCAGCGCGATCCCGTCGACCGACGATCCCGGCGCGGACGATCTCCACCCGGTCGGCTGCGCGGCGCGCGTCCTCAAGGCGCTGAAGCACAGCTCCGGCAACTACTCGCTCATCCTCCAGGGGCTCGACGCGCATCCGGCTCGACGACGTGACGCAGACCGCGCCGTACCTGAAGGCGAAGGTCGACGCGGCTCGACGAGCCGAGCGCCGACGACGACGAGGCCGAGGCGCTCTCGATGAGCCTGCGCGACATCGCCAAGCAGGTCATCCAGCTGATGCCGGAGCTGCCGCGCGAAGCGGGCTCGCTCATCGACTCGATCCAGGCGCCGGGCGCGCTCGCCGATCTCGTCGCCGCGCAACCTCGACGCGCCGGTCGAAGAGAAGGCCGCAGCTCCTCGAGACGGTCGACGTGAAGGAGCGCATCCGCAAGGTGCTCCGCCTCCTCACGCGCCAGCTCGAGATCCTCAAGATGCGCGAGCGCATCAACTCCCAGATCAAAGAGGAGATGGGCAAGAACCAGCGCGAGTACGTCCTCCGCCAGCAGCTCAAGGCGATCAAGGAGGAGCTCGGCGAGGACGACGGCGATCAGGGCGATCTCGACGGCCTCGAGGAGCGCATCGCCAAGGCGAACCTCCCCACGGAGGCCGAGCAGGTCGCGAAGAAGCAGCTCAAGCGCCTGCGCAACATGCAGGTCGGCTGCGCCGAGTACACGGTCGTGCGCACCTACCTCGACTGGATCCTCGATTTGCCGTGGCACGTCACAGACGCCGGACAACATGGACATCGCCGCGGTCCGCAAGGTCCTCGACGAGGACCACTACGGCCTCGAGAAGGTGAAGAAGCGCATCCTCGAGTACCTCGCCGTCCGCAAGCTGAAGAAGGACAAGAAGGGGCCGATCCTGTGCCTCATCGGGCCGCCCGGCGTCGGCAAGACGTCGCTCGGTCGAGAGCATCGCGCGCGCGCTCGGGCGCAAGTTCGTACCGCATCTCGCTCGGCGGCGTGCACGACGAGGCGGCCATCCGCGGCCACCGGCGCACGTACGTCGGCGCGCTTCCCGGTCAGATCATCCAGGGCATGAAGAAGGCCGGCGACCATCAACCCGGTCTTCATGATGGACGAGGTCGACAAGATCGGGCACGACTTCCGCGGCGACCCCGCGGCGGCGCTGCTCGAGGTGCTCGATCCCGAGCAGAACAACACGCTTCGCCGATCACTACCTCGAGATCCCGTACGATCTCTCGAACGTGATGTTCGTCGCGACGGCGAACGTCGCCGATCCCGATCCCGCCGCCGCTCCGCGACCGCATGGAGATCCTCGAGATCCCCGGCTACACGCGGCGCGAGAAGCTCGCCATCGCGCGCCAGCACCTGATCCCGAAGCAGCTCGAAGAGCACGGCATCACCAAGGAGCAGCTCGACATCACCGACGCGGCGGTCGACATCGTCATCGACACTACACGCGCGAGGCCGGCGTTCGCACGCTCGAGCGTCAGATCGCGAGCGTCATCCGCGGCGTCGCGGTGAAGATCGCCGAGGGCGACACGCACCGCCGCGCAAGGTCGACGACGAGGAGCAAGTCGCGCGAGTTCCTCGGCGCCGCAGCAGTACACGAGCGAAGTCGCGGAGCGCACCGAAGAGGCCGGCGTCGCGACGGGCCTCGCCTGGACGAGCGTCGGCGGCGAGATCCTCTTCA
Organism: uncultured delta proteobacterium; assembly: GCA_963787925.1. Taxonomy (GTDB): domain Bacteria; phylum Myxococcota_A; class Polyangia; order Polyangiales; family Polyangiaceae; genus Palsa-1150. Next base: position 3,264,618 of record CAWBEN010000003.1, on the reverse strand, counting down.
TCGAGGCGACGCGCATGTACGGCACCGGCAAGCTGCAGCTCACCGGACAGCTCGGCGACGTCATGAAGGAGTCGCGCGCAGGCGGCGCTCTCGTACGTGCGGACCAACGCCGAGCGGTACGGCATCGCCAAGGACTTCCTCGAGAAGAGCGACATCCACATCCACATCCCGGCGGGCGGCATGCCGAAGGACGGGCCGAGCGCCGGCGTCACGATGTTCACGGCGCTCGTCTCGATGCTCACCGGCATCCGCGTCCGCCACGACGTGGCGATGACCGGCGAGATCACGCTCCGCGGGCGCGTGCTCCCGATCGGCGGTCTCAAAGAGAAGGTGCTCGCGGCCCACCGCGCCGGCATCAAGCGCGTCCTCGTGCCCGAGCGCAACAAGGCCGACCTCGACGAGGTGCCGGCGGAGGTCAAGAACGAGCTCGAGTTCGTCTTCGTGCAGCAAGATGGACCAGGTGCTCGAGGCGCGCGCTCGAGGAGCTCCCCAAGCCAAAAACCGAGGAAAAGACGGCCCAACCAGTGCTGCCTTCCAACTGAGGCAGCGCGGAGTTCGAAGGGCTCCGTAGCGAAGGAAGATGGCGTCGTTTGACGCGGATAGGACCGCCCGTGCCGGTCGTCCTTGAAGATGAGGTGTCCGACCTATCCACCTGCCGCGTGTACACTCGGCTGCGATGAAGCCCGTTCGACTCGGCCTGTTGGGTTGTGGAACCGTTGGCGGAGGTGTCGTTCGCCTGCTGCGTGCAAACGCCGAGTATCTTGCGCAGAGTGTTGGTGCACCCCTCGAGGTGTCGCGTGTGCTCGTTCGAAGCGTGGACAGGGCACGCGTGCCGGAGCTCGATCGCCGCCTGCTCACGACCGACGCGGAGTCCATCTTCGGCGATTCGTCGATCGACGTCATCGTGGAGTTGATGGGCGGGGTCGACCCGGCGCGATCGTACGTGGAGCGCGCGATCGACACGCACCGGAGCGTCGTTACGGCGAACAAGATGCTCCTGGCGATGCACGGCCCGTCGCTCGTCGAGCGCGCCATCGTAAACGGGGTCGACTTGGCTTTCGAGGCTTCGGTCGGCGGAGGCATCCCTGTCATTCGTGTGCTGCGCGACGCGCTTGCAAGTGAGTGGGTCGTGCGTTTGGAGGGCATCGTCAACGGCACGTCCAACTACGTTCTCGGTCGGATGCGCAATGAAGGCTTGGCCTTCGACGAGGCGGTGAGAGAGGCGCAAGCGAAGGGCTATGCCGAGGCAGACCCATCACTAGACGTCGATGGGCACGATGCAGCTCACAAGCTCGTCGTTTTGGCAATGCTGGCTTTTGGTGCTCGTGTCGAGGTAGGTCGGGTGCCGACCGAAGGGATCAGGGCGATCGATCCCATCGATCACAGGTTTGCCGAACGGTTTGGCTTCGTCATCAAACACCTCGCCATTGGCCGCGATCATGGCGACGGCGTCGAGCTTCGCGTACACCCCGCGCTCGTTCGGCGAGATACTCCTGCTCGCCAATGTGGGGGGCGTCCTCAATGCCATCGCGCTGGAGGGCCGCGCGCTCGGTCCGTGCCTCCTCATGGGGCGCGGAGCGGGCGACATGCCGACGGCGGTCAGCGTGGTGGCCGACGTTCTGGATGTGTCTCGGGCGCGCCTGCGCGGATTCGCCGGGCTAGCCACCCGCGGAATTCAGATCCAAACGCGTGCGCTCACGCTCATTGATGGTCTAAGGACCCGATATTATTTGCGCTTTCAGGTTCACGACCGCCCGGGCGTCCTCGCTCGCCTCGCTGGCGAGCTCGGCAAAACGGGCGTGTCCATCGAGCAGATGGTCCAGGAGGGGGGCGGTGGCTCGACCGGTGTTCCAGTCGATATCGTGATGCTCACGCACGAAGCTGTCGAGCGCGACATCCAGCTCGCGCTCGAGGCCATCGCCGCAAGTGGCATCGTTGCGTCAGCGCCACGGCTCATTCGGATCCAGGAATAGCTGGTCGCCGCCGGTCGCGGCGATTCATAGATCGATCTGCTCGACGTCGCCTACTTCGCCGCCAAGAAAGCGCGCCGCTACGTCGCGAAAGGCTCGGGGAGCGTCCGTGACGAGCAGCCGGACGGGCCCGGCCGCGGCTCCCGTGTCTCGCGCCAGCCCTCGCGCTCGAAGGAACGAGCGGACGTCGGCGGCGATCGCGCGCGCACTGTCCACGACTACGACGTGATCGCCTATCTGCGCGCGTACTTCGTCTTCGATGACAGCCTTCAAGAGGGGGTAGTGCGTGCACCCGAGCACGACTACGTCGACGGCCGCCCTGCCGAGCGGCTCGACGTAGCGCCGCACGGCGAGCCGTGGTACCTCGCCCTCGGTCCAGCCTTCCTCCGCCAGCGGCACGAGCAGCGGCGCGGCCTGTCCGACCACCTCCATTCGGGTCGATACCTGCGCCACCGCCCGCGGATAGGCCCCCGATGCGACGGTGGCCGTCGTGGCCAAAACGCCAATGCGTCCCGTTCTGGTCGCTGCCATCGCGGCTCGGGCCCCTGGCTCGATCACGCCGAGGACCGGGATGTCGAGCTCGATACGCAGCCTCTCGGGGGCGACCGCGCTGACCGTGTTGCAGGCGACGACGAGCACCTTGACGCCGCGCGCCACCAAGTGCTTGGCGCAGGCCAACGCGTACTTGATCACGGTCGATTCCCCCTTCGTGCCGTAGGGCACGCGCGCCGTGTCCCCGAGATATACGATCCGCTCACTTGGGAGCGCCTCGCGGAGTGCACGAACGACCGTGAGCCCACCGAGACCCGAATCGAACACGCCCAGCGGCGCGTCGCGATCGACCCCGCCCCGATCGCTGCTTCGTTCAAGCATCTGCCCGCTGAACGTCCGCCCCGCCGACGACCAGCTCGAGCACGGCCATGCGTACCGCGACGCCAGCTTCCACTTGTTCCAGGATGACGCTCCGGCCGCCGTCGGCGACTCGCGAATCGATCTCGACGCCGCGATTGATCGGGCCGGGATGCATGACGATCGCATCGGCCTTCGCCAGCGCCAGGACCCGTGCATTCAGCCCGAAGGTGCGCGCGTACTCGCGGGTGCTGGCGATCATCGCTCCGCCGAGCCGCTCGCTTTGGATGCGAAGCATCATGACGACGTCGGCTCCGGTCACGGCATCGTCCACCCGCGCAAACGTGCGAACCGTCGGGCCGAGCGACTCCGGGCAGCGCGGCATCAGCGTGCGCGGCCCGCAAAGGCGAACCTCCGCGCCCAGCGCACCCAGCAGAAGAGCGTTCGATCGCGCCACGCGCGAGTGAAGGATGTCACCGCAAATCGCGACCACCAGGCCGCGGAAACTCTTGCGTCGTCGAATTACGAACGCGTCGAGCAGCGCCTGGGTGGGATGCTCGTGCGCTCCGTCGCCGGCGTTGACGATGGAGGCGCGGGTGTATCTCGCTACGAAGTCGGAAGCGCCCGAGGCCGCGTGGCGAAGGACGATGGCGTCGGCGCGTAGCGCCTCGAGGTTGCGTACCGTGTCGAGCAATGTCTCGCCTTTGGTCATGCTCGATGTTTGTGGGCTGACGTTCACTACGTCGGCGCCGAGGCGTTTGCCGGCGACTTCGAACGACGTCCGCGTGCGCGTGGAGGACTCGAAAAAGAGGTTGACGACGGTGCGGCCGCGGAGGAGGCGCGCATTTTTCGCTTCCTCGCCGGAAAGGCCGAACCACCGTTCGGCAACGTCGAGCACGTGGAGGATGTCGTCGCGCGAGAGCTGCGCTATGCCGAGCAGGTGACGATGGCTCCACATTGAGGCGCGGGCGGCATTCTACCGTCTTCGGACGAAGAGCCCTAATTCAGATGCCTCTTGTCCTTGGGAAGCACCCGCTTCGCGAGGTCGTCCTCCGCGCCGCCCGGGACGATCCGCAGAGGCGGCGAGCCTGGTCGCGGGCGGCGTCTGGGTTTGGGAGAGAAAATGTCATCGACCCGCGGGCTGGAGGAGCGCCGGCGCAAGACGAGGAGGCGTGCGCGTAGCCAGGCGCGCCGCGAGAGCGAAGGGCTTCCTCCGAAGAGGAGACCAGCGGTCACGCCGCCGAACGGCGCCACGACACCCTCGGGCAACCCCGAAGGATAGACGAGGTCGAGAGCGCAGATGGCGATGGTCACCCACAAGAGCACTTGGCCGCGGACGGGGATGACCAAGAACAAATTTACCGTCGAATCCGCGAACTCGCGAGACCACGCGACGGCAACGCCCGCCAACGCGGCGGTGGGACCGAAGACGAACGCTGGGTGGAAGCGCCCTTGCGCGTCCGCTGGCGCCATCGCGTCGACCGCGATCGTGGCCAGATTTCCAAACACCACCGCGATCGCCAAAAAGCGCGCGAACCGCCAGGACCCCCAACGCCGCTCCAGAGAGGCGCCTAGGAAGTACAGACCGGCGAGCGAGAACAGGAGGTGCGACCAGTGCTCGGGATTGGTCAGCAGGCCCGACGTGACGAGACGCCAGGGCTCTGAAAAACTGCGGTCGAGCCGGCAAGCCAGCCATCGGAAGGTGTAATCCGTCCCCGGGGTCCAAGTAGCGAGAAAAGCCGTGAGGACACCGAGGACCGTCATCGCGACGAGCACCGCCCAGAGGGCGCGGCCTGGTCTGGGGAAAGCCATCGAAGTCCCGTGCGAGCGGTTCATCGGCACGCATAAGTCTAGTGTCGCCGGCAGGGCGAGTCGAGCGTCGCCACCCAGCCTCTACAGGTCGCGCCGGCCCCCGTCCGCCGTCGAGGCCTCGCCGGTGGCCGCCTCGTCGCTGGTTTCGTCGCTGGCGTCGTTGCGAGCGGCGTCGACGGGCTCGTCGACACCAGCGGGCAAGCACCGGCACACCTTGCTCCTCCTTCGCCGTGCAATTCAACGTAAAATCCGCCGCGTCAGCCACCGCCGGCAGTGTCACCGCGGACGGGTCTTCCGCGGGGCAGGGGGGACGGGTTGCCGCGGCGCATTCGAGAGCTCCGACGGCGGCGTTCTTCTGGAACGAAGCGTAGCTATAAGCGTAAACCCGAACGATGTAGTTCGCGCTTCCGTCGGCCGACGGCGGCAAGTTGCTGAACAAGCCGTCCGCGTAGCATTCGAAGATGTTGGACGCGACGGCGGGCCCGTCCTCGATGGCCACCGGCACCGAGCCGTCAGACAACTTGGCGTGGTAGATCACCACCGCGTAGCGGTAGACCTCAGTCGGGGTGTCCTTTCCACAGCCGTGACCTGCGACCACCGTAGAGGCCAGGATTTCGACACCGGTGACGATCGTGGTTGAGCTCGTCGTCGCCGTGGAGGGACAGCCAGCTAGCGCGATCGCAGCCAAACAGGCGGAGCCGAACCACGACAGACGTTCGAGCGGCCGAGGGGTGCGGTTCGCGGCCGCACCTTTGCGCGCAATTTCTTTTTCCTTCAACGCGGTCCTCAATGTGGACGGCCGATGATGCGCTCGATGGTGCGCGTCGTCATCGTCCCGTCGAGGACCTCGTGGTCGCCGAGGAGCGCCTTGTGGAGCTCGATGTTCGTGCGGATGCCGCCGACGATGAACTCGTCGAGCGCGCGGCGCATCCGGACGATGGCCTCGCGCGCGTGGGCGCGTGCACGATGACCTTGGCGAGGAGCGAGTCGTAGTCTGCCGGGACGCGCCAGCCGCCGTAGACGCCGGAGTCGACGCGCACGCCGGCGCCGCCGGGCGGGGAGTACTCGGTGATGAGCCCGGGCCAGGGCGCGAACGTCTTCGGGTCCTCGGCGTTGATGCGGCACTCGATGGCGTGGCCGCGGAAGCTCCAGCGGGCCGCGTGTCGGGCAGTTCGATCTTCTCGCCGGCGGCGGCGCGGATCTGGAGCGCCACGAGGTCGAGCCCGGTCACCATCTCGGTCACCGGGTGCTCGACCTGGACGCGCGTGTTCATCTCGAGGAAGTAGAGGTTGCCCTGCTCGTCCATCAGGAACTCGAGCGTGCCGAGCGACGTGTAGCCCGTCTCGCGGCACGGCTCGCCGGATGACCTCGCCCATCTCCTGCGCGCTTGCTCGTCGGTCATCGCGGGGCTCGGCGCCTCTTCGATCACCTTCTGGTGGCGCCGCTGGAGCGAGCACTCGCGCTCGCCGAGCGTCCACACGCCGCCGTGCTGGTCGGCGAGGACCTGGAACTCGATGTGCCGCGGCCGCTCGACGAACTTCTCGCAGTACACGTCCGGGTTCTTGAAGCCGGTCTCGGCCTCGCGCGCGCGCTTCCGAAGGCGTCGGGCATCTCCCCGTCGCTGCGGACGATGCGCATCCCGCGGCCGCCGCCGCCGCCCGCTCGCCTTGAGGATCACCGGGATAGCCGATGCGCTTGCGCCTCGTCGAGCGCGTGCTCGGCGTTCTCGAGGACGGCGCTGCCGGGGAGGAGCGGGAGCCCGAACCTCTGCGCGTTCTTGCGCGCCGTGACCTTGTCGCCCCAGGCGCGCATCGCCTCGGGCGTCGGCCCGATGAACGTGATCCCGCACTTTGCGCAGATGCGCGCGAACTCGGCGTTCTCCGAGAGGAAGCCGTAGCCCGGGTGGATGGCGTCGGCGCCGGTGATCTCGGCGGCGCTGATGATGGCGGGGATGTTGAGGTAGCTCTTCGCCGCCGCCGCGGGGCCGATGCACACCGCCTCGTCGGCGAAGCGCACGTGGAGCGCGCGGGCGTCGGCCTCGGAGTGGACGGCGACCGTCTTGATGCCGAGCTCGCGGCACGCGCGGATGAATGCGCAGGGCGATCTCGCCGCGGTTGGCGATGAGGACTTTCTTGAACATCGTCCGCACGCGGAGCCTGCGAAGAACCGGCGCTCGAAGGCTGCGTGCGTTCATGTCACGCCTTCTTGATGCGAAAGAGCTTCTGCCCGAACTCGACGCTCTTGCCGTTCTGGGCGAAGATCTCGATCACCGTGCCGGCGCACTCGGCCTCGATCTCGTTCATCAGCTTCATCGCCTCGATGATGCAGAGCGTCTGCCCGGCGCGGACGACCGAGCCGACCTCGACGAACGCCGGCGCGTCGGGCGACGGCGACGCGGTAGAAGGTGCCGACGAACGGGCTCGTGACGTCGACGTAGTCGCCGTCGGGCAGCGCTCTCAGGCGCCGGACGACGGCGGCAGCACGGCCGTCTGCGGCCGTAAGAGTCAGCGAAGAAGGCGCCGCGGCGGCCATGCGCCCCGCTCGGGCGAGGCGCAATCGCGTTCCTTCCTCCTCGTGCTCGAACTCTGCGATGTCCTTTTCGGCGAGCAAGTCGAAGAGTGCTCGCAGCTTCTCGAGGTCCAGGCTCATGGTGGAGTTGGTTCGCTCGCGGTGCGAGGGTCGAAACGATTCGGCCCGCACCTTAGGCCCGAAGCCGCCGACTGGGAAGCGCACAATGGTGCCGAGGCCTCACCGCGGCGAACGAGCAAGACCTTACGCATGCGAACGGCGGAGCACGCGAACCAGCCCGTCGAGCCCGAGCTCGTAGCTGTCTCCGCCAAAGCCAGCGACGCGCCCGACGCATGCGGCAGCGACGCGCGAGCGACGCCGGAACGCTTCCCGCGCGTCCGGGTTCGACAGGTGCACCTCCACGCAAGGAAGCCCGACGGCGCGAAGCGCGTCGAAGATCGCAATCGACGTGTGGGTGTACGCGCCCGGGTTGAGGAGTAGCCCTGCGAAGCCCTCCTGTGGCGCGGTCGCCGATCCAGTCGACGATCGTGCCTTCGTGATTGCTCTGGCGCGCATCGACCGTGACGCCGAGCGCCCGCGCGCGTGCGTCGAGGCGAGCGTGAATCTCCGGCAGTGTCGCGTCGCCGTAGACTGCCGGCTCGCGCGTCCCCAGTAGCTGCAGGTTGGGGCCCGAGACGCAGAGGATCCGAGCCGTCATCCGAGCTCGGCGAGGAGCTTCGGAGCGACCGTCCGCATTAGAAAGCGACCCTTTCCGAAGTTACCGTCGGGTCGGATTGCGATGGCGAGGAAATACGATTCGCCCAGAGTGCGCAGGAGCGTCATTATCTTGTCCGTCGCGATCGCGACCTCGTTGGCACGGCCCGCCTCCAGGGATTCGGCGGCGCGCTTGATGGAACCGAGGACGACCCCGAACTCGATTCCGATCGTCGTGATGTCGAAAGGCGTGTCGGCGCGTGTGTAAGACTCCACGGAGATACCCTCAGAGTCCATGATGAGCCCGGCCACGCCCCCTTCGACGTGGTCGACGATTTCGCGCAACGCGTCCCGAAAGATGGTCACAGCTCAGGCTACGGGGCCGCGTTGCCACGGGTCAACTCAGGTCTCGCGGCCAGGACACCTTTCGTTACTCGCTTCGTGGACGCGCCGGCTCAGCCGCCAACTTTGGGCGCGCCGTCAAGGCGAGGGCATTGTCGCCATTTGCCGCGGCCTCGTCGCTTGCCCTCCCGGGACCGGCGGTTTACGTTGCCCGCGCTTGCCGGGCATTCCGGCCGGAAAACGAGAAAGATGCGCGCACGAGCCGGGGATCCGCCCCGCACGATGGCCCAAAAAATCCTCATGGGGCGGTCGAGCGCCCCGTCGCTCGCAGGCGAGTTGGTCGAAATCGCCGTAGACCAAATTGTTCTCGCGCGCGCGCCGATGCGCGCGTTCAGCGAGGCCCTGGCGGCGGGTCTCAAAAAGACCTCCGCCGAAGTGGCGGTCGCGTATGACGGGCGCTGCGTGACCGGCCGTTCCGGGGCACGTGACTCGATCTATTTTTCCGACGACTCGCGCAGCGCAACATCGCCGGAAATGCTGGCACACGGAGTGCTCATTGCGCGCGCCGGCGTGGGCTTTCCCGGGCCCGTCCACCTGGAGCGCTTCGCGAGCCCTGCGCGCCTTTGTGTGACCGACGAGCCTCGCATTGCGGGCGTGGGCGGCATCGGCATGTTGACGCTCGTCGTGCCGTCGCCGTCGCTCGCGCGCGCGCTGGCGCACGGCACGGTTCTAGTGCGCCGGCCCGTCAGCATCCAGGTGCTGTTGGGCGGCCGACTCCGGCCGTTCGTCTGCGCGCGAGATGTGGCGCTCGAGCTCTTGCGGCGAGGTCTGGGAGACGTCGTCCGGCGTATCGAGGAGGCGCGGGGGGCTCCAGTGATCGTCGAGTTCGCGGGACCGAGCGTACGCTCGCTCTCGGTCGCCGACCGAAGCGTCCTTGCCTCCCTCGCTCCCCAGGTTGGCGCGGCGGCGGCGCTTTTCGTCAGCGATGAGCGCACCGAAGTATTCCTCCGAGACCAGCGACGTTCGAAGGCGCATCGCGCCCTCGCTCCCGACGCGGGGGCGCCGTGTGAAGAGGTCATCAACGTGGATCTCGGGGCCGTGGACCCGCTGGTGCTCGACGAAGAGGGGCAGGTCCGCGCTGCGCGCGATCTGGCGGGTCGTCCCGTCTCGCAGGTTTTGCTCGGTGGCGACAGCGGGGCGACGCTCCGCGACCTATTTGCAGCCGCGACGTTGCTCAAGAGCAAGCGCGTACCTCCGCGTCTCGACTTCCTATGTGCGGTTCCGTCACGCCAGATGCTCGAGGTGCTTGCAAGCTCGGGGGCGTTGACCGATCTCATCGCAACCGGCGCCCGGCTCGTCGAGCCTGACTCGCGCGTCGCCTCGGGCGTTCTCTACCCACCGCCGGGCGCAGGCATGGCGATGCGAACGTGCGATCCCGAACCGCGCGTCGCCGGCCGGCCGGCGGCGGTGGTCGCCTCGGCGGAGACAATCGCGTTCGCGGTGGCCACCGGCGAGGTCGGCGATCCGCGGGCGTTCAAGCGGCCTGTCCGCGTGACCGTCCCCCGCGCTTTGCCCACGGACGATGTGCTGATCGCGCGCAAAGCGGCTCGAGGCGATGCCGCCGGCCGGCGCAGCGAGCGTGCCGAGTCAGGACCTCGCGTACATAAAGAGGCGGTCGCGGCCATTGCTTATTGGAAGACAGCCCAGACACTAGAGCTCGTGGACGGCGTGACGCTCGCCGAAAGCGGGCGGACCACCTTCCCGGCGCTGACCAATGGACATCTGGAGCCGGGCCCCGGCGTGGGGCTGGTGGCATTGGCCGTTGGAACCAACGCCACGGGCCTCGCGGTCGTCTGTGCAACGCTCGACGAAGTACGTGAAATCGCTGCGCGCGCGACGGAGGGGGCCCAGACGGTGCGTGCAGTCATTGCGCCGTACATTCCAAGTGCGCTGGTGGCGCTCTTCAGCGCCGTAGGGATAGCGGCCCTTCGGCTCGACGGAGCGGCGGCCAAGGCGCTGAAGGGCCAAAAGACGATCGTCCTTCCGGCACCCTCGCACTGGGCCGATCAAGAGTCGATGACCGTCCATGCCGGTCCCTCCAAGCTGCCGCTCACCTGGCTCGCGCTTGGTACCGAGCGTGCGTGGGCAACCGGCAACGCAAAGCCCAACGTAACCCGGGCTGCGCGCTAGCTCGTCGGGCCGCACATGGTGCCCGCTATCGAACACCGGAGCGTAACGCAAAATTCGTCGCTGTACCGGAGGCCGTGACCGGCCGTTCTGCTTCTGGCATTCTCCAGTTCTGTGTCCAAAGGCAGGCTCACGCGCCAAGAACTCGGCTGGTTGCTGACGCAGGAGGCGCACGGTGCTGCCGAGCGGCTGCGAACGGGTGTCTCCGCCCTCACCGTGGCCCCCCCAGCACGCCTCGATACGAGCGGGGTGGACGCGACGCTCTCCGCGCTCGACGACACGATGAAGATGCTCTCGAGCCTTCATGCGCACCCAGTAAGCAGCCACGGCCGGCGTGGGCGCATCGATTTGGCAGCCCTTCTCTGGGAGGTTGCTCCTGAGGCGCGGGTTTCCATCGAGCCGGGCAGCGGAACCGAAGTCCTTGGCGACGAGGCCGAGCTGCGGCGCATGTTGCACGTGATGCTCGGCCACGAGAGCGGCAGCGGTCGAGCCGTCGTCATTCGTCGCGATGGCGACGAGGTCGTTTTCGGTGTCGTCCTGGGTCCCGACACCTCGGCGACCGCCGAGACGGAGCGCGCCTGGCTGGCGCGCATGGCGTTGCGCTACGGAGGTCGCTACGAGCTCGAGGGGAGCATGGAGCTTCTTGCGCTCCCCGCCGAGGGCGTCGAGGCGCGCGACGACCTAGCAAAGCTGCGCACGGAGCTGGAAGAGGCACGCAAGCAGGGCGAGTTGTATGCGCGCGAGCTCGCGGCCGTGCTGGCGACGGGCGAGGAGTCGCCCTCGCATTCTACGTACCCGCCCCCGGCGACGCCCGCCGCCGATCGCCACGCCACAATCGCCCGTTTCGCCGGAGGAGTCGCTGCGTCGCTACGTGCCATGCTGTCGCCGGTCGGTCGGGACCTCTCCGAGCTCCGTGCTTCGATTTCGCCCCGAAAGAGCTCTCCGGATCTCGAGTTCGTCGCGCGAGGCGATCTCGAAGAACGGCTCGAAGGGATCCGCCGGAGGCTCCTGATCGTTCAGGATCTCGTCGGCGAGCTATCCGCCGTCGGCGAAACTGATCCGCACGAGCTGCGTCGAGAAGTGGATCTGAGAGATGTCCTGCGCGGCGAAATCAACGCGCTCGAGGCGCGTGCGGCGCGTGCGGGTGTCGAAGTTCGCGTGCGTCCTCCTCCCGACGGTCCAGATACGCCGGTCAGCGCTCGGGTCGCTCCACGCGTCGCGGCCATTCTCTTCCGCGAGCTGCTGGGTCATGCGATTGCCGCGACACAGCGAGGTTCGGCGGTTATCGTGACCGTCTTGACGCCCGACGCCTCCCACGAGGATCTCGGGCGTCTCGGGCTTGGCGCGAGCGTTCTAGTCGATGACGGGGGCACCATTTTGCCTGCGGCGGCGCGACGCGCGCTGCTTTCTCTCGAGGTGGAACCGGGCACGTTCGGCCGCCCCAGCAGCGTCGGGCTTTTCATTGCTGCCGAGATGGCTTCGGCGCAAGGGGCGCTCCTCGAGCTCGGTGACGCACCCGTCGAGGCGGGCGTCGGCGGGGGTTTGCGAGTCATCGTCACATTCGCTCGCTGAACGCCAGCCTCCAAGGTAATGGTTTCGGGCTCCGGAGCGATGATGCGCATTCTCGTCATCGAAGACTCGGCCTCCATCCGCCACATGATCGAAGCCCTGGTTACGGCCCGGGGCCATGAGGTCGAGGCCGTGCCGACGGGCGCGAAGGGCATCGATAGCGCGCTCGCGCGCTGTCCTGACGCCGTGTTACTCGATCTCCATTTGTTCGGAACCTTCGACGGGTTCGAAGTCTGCCGACGGTTGCGTAGTGCGGGCCCGACTTCTGCCGTGCCCATCATCGTCATCAGCGCGACGACGGACGACGCGAGCAAGCAGCGTGCCATGGAGGCGGGCGCGACAGCCTACTATACGAAGCCCTTTAGCCCGACCGCGCTGCTGAAGGAGATCGAGTCTCTTCCTTTGCGCGAGAGTGCGAGGGTCCGCGGAAAATGAAACCGATAAGGCTCACCTGGCGCTGATCCGAGCGATGACTTCGCCTCCAAGCAGGGATGCGTCGGGCGCCTGCTCGGAAACGAAATCGCCCCCGGCGACATGCAAGCGCCTCCGCGCCGTCGTCGGTCCAGCGATCAGGACGTCGATATCCCGTTCGCACGACAACTGCTCGACGCGAGCCTCAGGCCCAATTCCCGCGAGCATCCAGACTTCTGCGCCGCGGGGGGACGTGACGACGTGCACCGTTCCAGCGGGACCCCGCCCACCGACGGAGCTCCCGGGTTCGCCCGCCGGCCAGGGATCCATTGCACCAGAGCGAGCCCGCGAAGGGTCCAGCTGGAGCGCCGCCTCGAAGCGCGGCTTTCCGTCGGCTCCAGCGTCCCAGCGGGCTCCCGCGGGCACGACGACACGCTTGGCCGCGTACCCTTCCGCCGTGGCAACGAATTCAAGCCGTGCGCCGACCGGCATGCGTTCGACGTCGACCGGGGCCTGCCCAACGAGGAGGAGCACCTCTGCACGCCCCGGCACGTCCGTCACGACCAGCGTCCCTTTGCACGCCGTCGTGGTCGGTCCTGGTTGAAGCGCCGTCCCGGGCTTATTCATGCCATCCGTCCGGTTCGTCCCGTCGCCGGTGCGACCGGTCGCCCGCCCCAGGAAGGCGCCTGGTTGCAGCTCGCGCATCGCGTACGCGCCCGTCGCAACTGCCAGTAGCGCGGCGAGGAACACCACCCATGAGCCGCGCGCCGTTCGCGAATGCGGTGCTGTCGGAGGCGCCTCGCGCGACAGCCTGTGTTGTGCGGGCTGGGTCGGCAATTGCCTGAGATCGATCCCCATCTTTCGCTCGGCGGCACCGGAGCCGCGGGTGAACCCGCCGGGCGGGGCCGGTCGCGATCGGGGCACATCTTCGATGCGCGGGCCATGCCCCAGCGCCAGGAGGGCCTCGATCTCCGCATCGGCGACGCCGGATTTGGCTGGAGGAGGCTCGGGACGTCGGAGCTGGGTGGGCGGCGGAGGAGTCGGCTCGAGCCCCGCCAAGGCTTTGAGCTCGCGCGCATGCTGCTGCTCCCCGCCTCCCGAAACAGCGAAGTCCGCGATCAGATCGTCTACATCGGCCTGAGACGGCGACGGCTCGGGGCGAGGTTTGAATTCCGTCGTTGGTAGCTCGCTTTGATTCGCAAGGTGGTCGCGTACAAGCAGCTCGTCTGGCAGTTGCTCGCGCCTAGTCGTTTGATCTTCCTCACGCGAAAAATGCGCGACGCGCGGTCGTTGCGATGAGGGCGGCAGCGAATCGGCCGAAGGCCCCGACTGCGCCCGCCCTGTCCGGAGCGACGAGTCGGGAGACGAGGGAAGCGTGTGGCGCCCCACCCCGAGCGTCACTCGCTTGACCTCACGAGCGAGCCGCGCCAGTGCCCGCCGTCCCGCCGCACGGTTGACGGGAATGAGCGCGGCCTCGAGCTCCTGGACGAGAGCGGGTAGGCCCCCGCCGCTCCTCCGTTTGCAGGCGGCGGCGAGTGCCGGCGTCTGCGAGCCGCTAGCCTCGATCAACCGCGTGAGCACGGAGCGGACGGAAGACTCCGCCCCGTCAACGGCTGCGTCGCGCCTCGGCTTGACGAGCGCCACACTTCCTTCTTCGCTCACGAACACGTTCTTTGGCTCGATGCCGCCGCCGTCTGGATCGGCGCGCTCGGCGATTTCGAGGGCCAGATACCCCGCGAGCTCCGGTGCCAGAGGCACGCGCTTCGACCCCACGACGGCAAATACCTCTTCGAGCGTGACGGACGCATCGAGCGCGCCGCCGCTCATCCCACGTACTCCTGCTCACGCTCTTTTTCGTCGATTGGCCGAACGGGCACTCCCGAGCTCGCCAGAAAGAGCTTTGCCTCGGAGACCGAGCACTTGCCGTCGTGAAAGATGCTGGCTGCCAAAACGGCGCTGGCGCGCCCCTCGACCAGGCCTGCCCGCAAGTGCTCCAGCGTTCCGACGCCACCGCTCGCAATCACAGGCACCGCGACGGCGTCCGACACGGCGCGCGTCAGCTCCAAATCGTATCCGCCGAGCGTCCCGTCGCGATCCATGCTGGTCAGGAGAATCTCGCCCGCTCCGAGGCGAACGACCTCCTCAGCCCACTTCACCACGTCGAGGCCGGTCTCGGTGCGCCCCCCGTTGACGAACACCTCCCACGTTGGCCCGGCCGGCCCAGCCGGCCGTCTTTTTGCATCGATGGCCACGACGATGGCCTGCGCTCCCCAAGCGCCGCTGCATCGCTGCACGAGCTGCGGCGTCCTAACTGCGGCAGTATTGATGCTCACCTTGTCCGCTCCCGCGGCCAGCAGCGCACGGACGTCGTCCTCCGTTCGAACGCCCCCGCCCACGGCAAGTGGCACGAAAATGGCGTCTGCGGTTCGCGCGACGATCTCGAGCAGCGTGCCGCGGCCTTCGTGCGACGCCCGGATGTCGAGCAGCGCGATTTCGTCCGCTCCGTCCCGGTCGTAACGTCGCGCTTGTTCGACAGGGTCCCCCGCGTCACGGAGCCCAACGAAGCGCACACCTTTGACGACGCGCCCATCCTGCACGTCGAGACAAGGAATCACGCGCTTGGCCAGCATCGAGAGAGGCTTACCCGCGGTTGTGCGGTTCGTAAAGTTCGCCCGAACTGCTCGCCGCCATGCGACCGATACCCGCCCGAGGCAGAGTCCACCAGACGGTCAAATTTCGTAATCGTCGAGGAGCTTCTCAATCGAGGCGAGACTGTTCTCGATCGCGTCTTGGACGATGGCATGCATCGTCGCACTCGCGCCCTTGAGGGCCTCATAATAGCGCTGTCTCTCCGTCGAGTGGATGATGGCCGGCGGATAGCCGCTCCTCAAAAGGAGCAGGTTCATCACCAGCCGGGCGACCTTGCCGCTGTCGGTGGCAAAAGGAAAGATGCGCAGGAGATCGTATTGCGCACGCGACGCGACGCGGACGGGGGTTCGGGTTCGGCGGGTGTCCGGATCATTGATCCAGTCGATGACCTGACGGAGCTTGTAGGCAATCTTGTCGGGAGGCGCGTACTCGTGGAAATACAGCCGGTGCTGAGGGACGTCTTTGCGGTACTTGACCGTTTTGATGTCCCCCTCCTCCGGGTGCAAAACGCAGTAAATGCGTTTGACTACGTCCATCGTCACCGGAAGCCGTCGCTTCGTCGCGAGCTCGCGGACGAAATTCAAGGCCTCGCGATGGCGCCGAATCTCCTCCACGACCGGCTGCATGCTCGAATCGACCGCCACGCCGGAATCGCTCGCCCCAACGGCGGCCCGCAGCTCTGGGAGCGTGTAGACCACTCCTTCGAGCGCGCTGTCATGCGCAATCCAGCTGATATCCAGATCGTCGCGATACTTTGTGTGCGCATCGGCGGGCGCGGTTTTCAGACGGTTTTCGAGGTACGCAGTCCTCTCTTCGACCGACCGAACTTTGATCGGCTCCGCGGGAGGGGGTTGCGGCTTCTTTTTGGCAGACGTTCTGGGTGACATCGCGCCTAAGGTGCCCATCGTGGCTCGGGTGTAAGAGTTAAGAGATGGTTACTCGCGCGAAAAGGCTCGCCTTTTGCGAGCGCACGTACGGGCGATGCCCGCGTAGGTTAGTGAAGTTCGATCGAGGGCGTCAAGGGTCGCTCGTCTCGTCGCGCGGCGTCAGCTGAGAGCGACGTCGCGTCACGAGGAGGCCAAGTGGTCGTGCGGGTAGAGCGCTTGCGCGCTCGGCTCGCGCGGCGTAGAGGGCCACTGCGTGCTCGTTCAGCTCACGGTTCGCAACGTGGTACTCATCGAGCGTTTGTTGGTCGAGCTCGCCCCGGGCTTCAACGTGGTCACCGGGGAGACCGGAGCGGGCAAGTCGATGCTCGTCGACGCGCTGTCGCTCGTCCTCGGTGGACGAGCGCGGCCCGACCTGGTTCGCGCCGGGACCGCAGAAGCGGAGGTCGAGGCCCTCTTCGAGCTTTCGGCTGGCTCGCGGGCAGCAGCCAAGTTGGAGGCGGCCGGCATTCCGAGCGAGCGGGAGCTCGTCGTCCGCCGGGTCGTTCAGGCAGAAGGGAGGAGCCGTGCGTACGTCAATGGCCGCCTTTGCACCGCATCGCACCTCGCCGAAATCGCGGCAGACCTGTGCGACATCGCCTCTCAGCACGAAAGCGTCACGCTGACGGACCCCACGACGCACATCGAATATCTAGACGCCTTCGGTCACCTCGAGCAGGAGCGCGGACAGGTCACTTCGCGGGTCGATGCGCTCTTCGAGCTTTCGCGCGCCATCGATGTCGCAAGCGCAGCCGAGCGCGGTCGCGCCGAGCGCGAGGACTTTCTGGAGTGGCAGATTCGCGAGATCGACGAGCTCGAGCCGCGCGAGGGAGAAGAAGCCGAGCTCGAGCAGGAGCGCTCTCGCCTTAGGCACGCCGACCGCCTGGAGAGCGCGACGCGAGGCGCCGCGGAGACGCTCTACGAGGGGGAGAGCGCCATTTGCGATAGGCTCGCGCGCCTCATCGCGGAGCTCGACCAGGCTGCTGCTATCGACGGATCGCTCGGCCCCGTCGCGCGTACGGTCGACTCGGCTCGGGCCGAGCTCGCAGACGCTGCGCGCGCTCTCGCGAGGTACGCAGAAGGGGTGGAGGCCAGCCCCGAGCGCCTGGCCGAGGTCGAAGAGCGCGCGTTCCGCTTGCATAAGCTCTTGCGGAAGCATGGTCCAACGACTACGGATTTGTTGGCCCATCGTGCCTCGCTAGAGCGCGAGCGCGAGTCAATCGCCGGGGCATCGCTCCGTCTCGTCGAGCTCGAGGCCGAAAAGATCCGAAGCGTCGCTGATGTCGCGGTGGTGGCGCGCGGGCTTTCATGGAAGAGGCGGGCGGCGTCGGAAAAGCTTGCCGACGCCATTGGTCGCGAGCTTGCCCAGCTCGGCATGGGGCGCGCGCGCGTCGTCGTCGAAGTCACGCCGACGACGGCCGCTGGCGATGCCTTGCTGATCGATGGCGCGCGTTTGACGCGGACCGGAATGGACCGCGTCGAGTTCCTCATCGCTCCAAACCGCGGCGAGGATCCGCGCCCGCTGCGCAAGATTGCGAGCGGTGGCGAGTTGTCGCGCGCCCTCTTGGCGCTCAAGCGCGTCCTTGCCGACCAAGGTCCCGCGGGCACGTACGTGTTCGACGAGGTCGATGCCGGAATTGGTGGCGCCGTGGCTGCGGTGATCGGTCATGCCATTGCCGACATTGCGCGCCACCGCCAAGTCGTGTGCATCACCCACTTACCGCAAATTGCGGCCCTTGCCGACGCGCATTTCGTCGTCGACAAGAGTGAGTCGAGCGGCCGCACACACACCACAGTACGCCGTCTGGACGCTGCCGAGCGCGTCGACGAGATCGCCAGGATGATTGGAGGGCTTACGGTCGGCGAAGCCGCGCGCCGCGCTGCGGCGGAGCTTCTCGCGTCCCGCTAGCGGGTCGGCGTCCGGCTCTCGTGCGTCACGCGACGAAGAGCGTCGCGACGTTCTCACTATTTCTCAAGGACCGCGATCTCGACGTCAAAATCTCGCAGCCGTCGCGGGTAACCAGGACGGTGTGCTCGAATTGCGCGCTCAGGCTCCCGTCTGCCGTCCGGACCGTCCACTTGTCGTTCGGGTCCACCTTCACCTCCCATGCGCCCAAGTTCACCATGGGCTCGATCGTGAAGGTCATACCCGAGCGCATTCGATCCCCCGTCCCGCGCTTGCCATAGTGCTTCACCTGCGGAGCATCGTGGAATTTGCGCCCGATGCCGTGGCCGACGAAGTCCCTGACGACGCTGCACCCTTGCGCCTCGACGTATTCCTGGATCGCACCGCCGATATCGCCGAGGCGCGCGCCGTCGCGAACCTGTGCAACGCCGAGTTCGAGCGCCTGCCTCGCCACCTCGACGACATGTCGAGCATCGGCGGTCGGCGTGCCCACGTAGAAAGTGGCGCTCGTGTCGCCGTGAAAGCCGTTGTGCACGTGGGTCACGTCGACGTTCACGATGTCGCCTGCTTTCAGCGCGTATCCGTCCGGGATGCCGTGGCAGACCACGTCGTTCACGCTCGTGCAGACGCTCTTCGGAAAGCCCTTGTAGTTGAGGGGTGCGGGGCGAGCGCCCTGCCCGAGCGTGTGCTCGTGGACGATCCGGTCGATCTCGTGCGTGGTCATTCCGGTGCGGAGCTTTTCGCCCACGAAGAGCAACGTCTCGGCCGCGAGACGGCCCACGATGCGCATCGCCTCGACCTCTTTGAGGCTCTTGATTTCGATTGCCACAGCGGCCGATTTTAGCACCGGCGCCGCTCGGTTGCACGTGTCAGCGCACGCTGCCCTGCAGCGCCGCGGCAAGGACCGCGTTCACCTCGTCAGCTCCGTCGTGCGCGAGGTGGAAATGCAGGTCGGGCTCCGCTCGATCGCTCGGAGGCACCGGTCCGAACTCGCGCACGAAAGCCACGAACGTTTTGCCGATCAATCGACCCTCGAACGCGCGGAGAATGCCGGCGCTCGGGCTGTTCGAGGACACGTTCAGCGTGAAATCCGTCGCAAGCGGTCCGCCGCCGGTGACTCGCTCCACGGTGTGGAGCCCCATCTGCCAGCTTCGGCCGTTGTTCTCGTCCTTGGAAGTGACGGTCGTTACCCGCGCGCGGACCACGGCATCGCCGGTTTGCGCTCGTTCGCGCAAAAGCCTGTCTCGATCGGGTGGAACGCTCGCTCCGAGATTGAAGCCGACGGCGGTCGGCTCGATGGCGTCGTCGAACAACTCCAGCGAACGTCCCCCATACGGGGGCAGCGGTCTCTCTGGGCTTCGCGACTCGGGTGCGCTCGCGCCGCACGCGGCCAGAGCCAAGGACGAGGCAACCGCGAGGACGAGGCCGAGGGGCCGGGCCCTCCCGCGAATCGGACGAAGGCCGTAAATTCTGGGGCGGAGCATTGAGGGTTCTTCGCCCTTTTAGCGCAGATCCCGTGAGCGGCGCCGGGCCGCGGACGAAATCCGACGCCCCCTGCAATGACGACGGTCCGCTTCAGCCGCCGCCAGTGCATTTCTTTTGCTGCAGCGGGCGGCGGGCGGCGGGCTTCCGGAGTGCATCGTTTCACCTGCTGCGGCGTCAAACGTGAAGTTCGCGAACGTCCTATGGTAGGTTCCGCGAGCCCGCGCACGCAGCGGCGTGTCCGACGTGAACGCTGGAGGCACTCTCATGAAACGCGCCATCCTTGCCACATCGCTACTCGCGAGCCTCATGCTCGCACTCCCCGGCGTTGCCGCGCCCCCGAAGGCGTCCCCGTCGTCGGCGGACGCGCCCAAGGTGCCGACGGTGAGCTCACTCATGGAGAAGGAGCTCCATTGGGGGCTGACCCATGCCGAGGTGACCGATATCTACAACCTTCCGGGTGGTCTTTTCGACCGCGAGTACGCGCAGCAGCTTGCGCACCTCAGCCCGGGGGTGGCCCAGCAGCAGCTCGAATCGGATCGTGACAGTCGCAAGGCCAATTTCGAGCGAAGCTATACCCGCTTCACGGACACGCCTACCGGGTACGACGTGACGTCCCTCCACAGCGAGTACACGTACAAGAACGACGAAGCGGTGCAACGGCTCCTCAAGGACGGAAAGACCAGGTATTTTTTTTACATCAAGGATCACCTGTGGAAGCTCTATGACGAGCTTCCTCTCAAGGCCGACGGCGCGCTCGGTGCCACTTTTCAGGACGCCGTCACCAAATTGAACGCCCTTTTCGGCGTTCCTGCGCGGATTCGCCCGGCCAACGCTGCGAATGGCGTCGAACGCACGACCGCCGATTGGCAGGACCAGACGACGCACCTTCGAGCGGTGGACCGCTCGGGGGAGCACGTCGTTGCCATCGTCCTCGAGGACAAGAGCACGCTCAATAGCCTCGCCATGCTCCGAGCCAACAAGCCCACTGATCCCTTTGCAATCAATCCGTCGATTGCGGCCGTGACCAAGCACGGGGTCATCGATCCGAACGGGTCTCGCGCTGGCGATGCCGGCGTAGGAAAGGGAAGAAAGACGGCTCCTTGACGTCCCCGCCCGGCCCTGCATTGGGGCGCCACCGGCCGAGCTTGCCTTTGCGACAGGCGTCCTGAACGAGACGCAGCTTCCCTAGAGCTTCTGCGCTCCATCCGGAATTCGAAAACCGGTCGTGAGCACGAGGCGCAGCTGGGGCACTCGGGCACGGAGGGCAGGGAGGATGATCTCTGTCTCCCGTGAACGACGCGCCGGGGCAACCCGCGCACGTTCCGGCGAGGTGGATGTGGACATCGTCACCGTCGAAGCGGACGAGGTACATGTCCCCGCCATCGCCAGCCACGAGCGGAGCCAGGACGTCCCGGCAAATGGCGGCGATTTGCTCCTTGCCGGTTTCGTCCATGGTCGAGTGGGTATGCCGAGAAGCGTGGAGGTCGTCTAAAACGGATGAGTACGCGAAGGGGGCGAAAAGTGGAGCCGACGTAAGCTTTTGCGAGTGGTGGGCGGAGGGTCAACGCCGTTCATCGCTGGAAAGTACACGTGTCATACACTCCCTCTCGCGGCCGTCCGGGCGCGGCGCACCGAGTGCCTGTGTAACAGACTCTGTCTTCGGCCACGCGCCGCGCTTTCAATAGCCGGACTATCCCCCTTTTTCACGAATGACGGTATAGTTCATTAGGGCGAGCCGGCGCCGAGAGTGAGTGCAGGCAGCCGTTCGGTCGAGGGTATGGCGCGTTATCGGCTCAGGTTTCTCATGCAGGAATTCGACCTGCCGGAAGGCGCCACGGTCGTTGGGCGCAGCGTGGACTGCAACCTGACGATCGAAGATCCGCTCATGTCCCGGCAGCACGCGCGAATCATCGTTGATCCAGCGGGTGGCCGCGTCGAAGACTTGGGCAGTCGCAACGGCGTCCGCGTGAACGGAGTCGTCATTCGGGGTCCCGCCGCGCTGAGAGACGGCGATCGCGTTCGGCTCGGCACGCAAGACTTCGTTTTTTGCCGGATCGAGGTCGGCAACTCCCCGCAGGGCAGGACGACCGGCGTCCTTCGCCTCTGCGCCAAGTGTCGGCTGCCCTATCCGCGCGAGGTGGCCTCCTGTCCTCACTGCGAGGCAACCGAGCAGACGGAAGAAGACACGCTGAGCGGGAGCGAAGGGCGTGATGGGATCGCCTGGAGCGTTCAGCTGCTGGTGGAGGCCATCGAGCGCTCGCTCGCGATGGGGCGTCTGAGCGACGCCGAACGCTTCGTACGACACGCCACGTCACAGCTCGACGAGCTCGACGCTTCGGGAATCACCGTCGACGCGAAGGTCTTCCATGCGCTCGCGCTCCAGGCCGTGTCAGCGACGCTCGCCACGAACGACCCGACATGGACGCTCTGGGTGCTCGGCGCCTATTTGAGCGCCAGTCATGTCCCGCCACTCGAGCTCGTGGAACGGCTGGCCGAGGCCGCGCCGAAGCACCAAGGTGTCATGCGGCCGGCGTTCGACGATCTTCTTGCCCATCTGCTCACGAGCGTCCCGGTCGCCTCGGCCGACGAGATCAAGGCGCTGGCTCGACTGGGCCAGATTCGTGGCACGCTCGACGGAGCGGGGCTCCCGATTTCGGATCGCTCGCCCGCCTGAGTCGCCAGGTTTGCCGCCGCTTGCGCTGCCGACTCTTCGAAAGGTAAAGCTTCAGGCGAGCGCCATGATAGTTCTTGGCTGTCGACACCGCGCGACACGGGGGATCTGACGGGGTGCCATGCGCTTCCGCCTGCGCTATTTGCAACACGACCTTGAGCTACCGGAAGGAGAGTTCGCGGTAGGTCGCAGCGCTGACTGCCAACTGTCGCTCGACGATCCGCTCGTCTCGCGCAGGCACGCCCGTCTGATCGTGGCGAATGATGGCGTGACGATCGAGGACCTGCACAGTCGCAACGGGGTCCTGGTCAACGGATTGCGTGTTTCGGGGTGCGTACCCGTGGCGATTGGGGACAACATCGTGATAGGTTCGCAGGAGCTCAGGATCCTCTCGAGCCGCGAAGACGGCTGGCGTGGCACCAGCACTCTGGCGACCGGCAACCGTACGTTGCCGAAGATCGCGACCGCATCCAGTCCGGAAGAGCAAGGCCCATCGGACGTTGCGACCGGCCGCCCGCCGCTGGCGCCCTTCGCGACGCCCCAACCGTCCTCGGCGCAAGGCGAGGGAGACCAGGGCATCGAGCGCCGCCACGAAGCGTTCGATCTGCTCGGGGGCGTCGCGGAGAAGGCGCTTGCGATGGGCCGCGCGGACGAGGCCGAGCGCCTCTTGGCGAGCGCTCTCGCAGAGGTCCTCGACGCGAGTCGCGCCGGCAGACGCCTGCCCCCAACCGTCATCGACGTGGCCGCGCGCTTCGCGGCGAAGCTTGCGACGGCGACGGGCAAGGGCTCGTGGGCGGACTACGTCATCACCATCTATCAGGCGGAAGACCGGCCCTGCCCAGCCGGCGTGATCGACGAGCTTTACAGCGCCCTCCGCAAGATCAGCGGGCTCGATCTCGCTCGGCTCCGTTCGTACGTGGGTCACCTGCGCGAGAAGCAAGGGAGTTTGGGTCCGGCGGAGCGGTTTCTCTTGCAGCGGCTCGAGGGGCTCGAGCGGCTCGCCGCGCTTCGGTAATGGGTTCTTCAGGCGCACGTCGCGCCACCGACTGCCAGGCGAGGTTCGCTGCTGCGGCACGGGCGATCGACTCGCGAAGCGATTCGTCGGTGACGTCCCGCAGCACAAGGGAGACCTCGGGGGGAATGGATCGCAAGACGGGAACGGCTCGCGCCGCCCGTCGCTCCGGAGGGCGATCGATCGGCTCGAGCGCGCCGACGCGGAACCGCAGCTCGCGCGCGTGAATCCCTCGTTCTTTGAGCCTCGCGCACACTTCAGCCGTCAAGAGCGAAAGCTCATGTGCCCACGCGCTGCTCGGGACCCGCAGCAGGAGCACGCCACCGTAGAGCGACACTGGGAACGCGCGGTCGGCAATCCGCGCTCCCACCGCCTCACGCCAAAGCGCCCGCGGAACCGCCGGGCGTATGCGCGCGAAACGGCTCTCTCCCGATCGCTCGAGGATTGTCCCGAGCGGCTCCGGAAACACCATCTTGCTGCGATGCCGTCGGCCCACGTGATTCGTCATAGCAGATCAATCCACGAGGGCACCCGCGCCCCCGGGTGCTACTGCGCGACGATGCCCGGCTCGAGAAGAGTGACTTCTCCTTGAGGCGCTAGCGGATCGAACACCGCTCCGCGGCGATCGGTCACGCCAGCGCGAATCAACCCGTCTGCGAGGAGCAGCGCATAGGCAGATCCCGGTTGCGGGTTCCTTCCGCTCTCGGGCACCACGTAGACGAGCATCGACTGCGCCGGAAGCGGGATCAGCGCGCCGATGGATGGGAGCCCACAGCGGGCCGCGACCGCCCCCGACGAGTCGCTTCGCGCACAACGCTCGAGCGCAAATCGATCCTCGCCGCTCGCTCGCCCCGCATCGGCGTCCAAGCCGGCGGCCGCCGCGACCGCAATCGCGGCGGCCGCGCGCACTTCGTCGCTCCCATCGTCTCGTAGCAAACGACGCGCGAGTAAATCGTCGGCGCACCTGGCCCTTGCACGACCGATCCCAGCGAGCGCATTGGCGCGTACGTAAGCTCTCGATTCGGAAGCCAGAGCGCAGAGCGCCCGCGCCGCCGCCGTCTGCTCTGCCCCGCGCGTTCTCGTCGCAATGCGCCCGATCGCGGCCGTGGCGTTGATGGCCGTGTCGAGATCGGGTCCGGACTCACCACGTGCGACGGACTCGAGTCGCGCGATGTCTCCTCCTCCGCCCAGTGTACCCAGCGCCCACGCGGCTTGCGCTCGCACCGTCGCGTCTCGATCGGCCAACATCGATCGAACGGCAGCGAGGGCCCGCGTATCACCGTCGTGCCCGGCCAAGAGCGTCGCCGCCGCGCGCCTGTCCGCTGGCTCGAACGTCGCCGCCGCGTCGACGAGGGCCCGCACCGCGGAGGTGAGCGGCGCGCGTCCAATCGCCTCGATGAGCGCGTCGCGCTCCGGACCGGCCGCGAGTTCGAGGGCACCGGCCAGCTGCGCCACGGCCCCCTCGGCCGGCGCACGAGCAAGGGTGCCCCCCAGCGCCATGAGCACGGAGGCTCGGTCGACTTCTTCGCCGCCGTCGAGCGCTTTCAAGAGCGCATCGCGGGCCTGCGACGTGCCGGACTGAGATAGCGCGAGGGCCGCGTGCAGGCGGACCGTCGCGTCAGGCGAGGCGATCGCTCCGACCAGAGCCGCGTCGACCTGCCCGCCGGCCGGCCCGAGGGTGCCCAACGCGTCGATTGCGGCCAGCCGGAGCGCGGGATCCGGCGCGCGGATGAGGGGCACGAGGATCGGTGAAGCGCGCGGCGCGCCGGTGCGCCCGAGCAGTTTCGCGATGAGCGCACGGTCCTGCAGGGACGGGCGCGGATCGCGGAGGGCCGCCGCCAGCGGCTCCACGATTCGGCCGTCTGGACGCCGCGGGTCGAGAAGCGCCATGGCCGCTGCGATGGCTTCGGCGCGCACGGCAGGGTTTGCGTCGGCGACGAATTCGAGCACGACGGGTACGTCGAGCGCCGTGCCTGCGCCCGCCAACGCGTGGAGGGCCGCTGCCACCGGGAGCGCGCCCCTGCGCATCGCGGCGACGATGGTCGGGGCCTCGGCCTTTGCCCGGAGCTCGCCCAGAACCCAAGCCGCGCTCGTGGCCGATGCCGGAGTCGGAGAGCCGGCCAGCAACTCGCGAAGGGCGGGAACGGCGGGCCCGCCTGCGACGACGAGCGCGTCGCGCACGGCGTTTCGCTCGAGCGAGACCATGGCATCGTCCAGCGAGCCCAGCGAGCCGACGAGCACACGCACCGCGTCGGCGGAGGCGATTCGTCCGAGCGCGCCGAGCGCGGCGACGCGCAACGACGCGCTGCGCTCGGCAGCGAAGGGGGTGATGGCATCGACGGCGTCGACCGCGCGCATTCGGCCGAGAGCCGTGAGGGCCTCGCGTCGCACGTCACCGCTTTGATCGCGCAGCGCAAGAGCGAGAGCAGGGGACGCGCGCGCATTGCCGAGGTCCCCAAGGGCGCGTGCGACGGTCTGCCGAACTTCCTGCGACGAGTCTTGCACTTTGCCGACCAGCGGAAGGACGGCGCGGGGATCGCCGAGATGCGCCAGAGCCTCCACGATCTGGACGCGCACCGAAGGGGTTGGGTCATCGAGGCGACCGAGCAGCGGGGCTACGGCGTCCGGCGACTCCTGCCGCCCGAGCGCGTCCGCGGCGGCGCCACGGACTTCCGGGTCGGGGTCCCCCAGGGTACGGGCGAGGAGCACGACGGCGCGTCGATTCGGCAGGGACCTCGCCACGTCGCATGCCTTCTTGCGGAGGCGCGGGTCCGAAGCGTTGAGCCACGCCATCGCCGCGTCCGTCGCCCCCGAAAAGCGCAAGCGCATCGCGGCGTCCGCCGCCGCCAGGCGGACTTCGTCATCGGAATCTCCGAGCGCCAGCAGCGCGAGCGGGGTGCCGCGCTTCCGGCCGAGCGCCGCGATGTCCTGGGCGGCGGCCCGACGGGTTGCAACGTCCGCTGCGCCGAGATCCGCCTCGACCCGCTCGGCGACGTCGGGCCAAACGAGCGCCCGTGCCCAGGTCGCCCACAGCGAAGCCGTCACGGCGAGGGCCACAGCGAGTGGGCTAGACGACCGAATCATGCGCCCAGGATAGCAACGTGATTGGGCGCTCACGAAAGGCCGCCGCGCCGGCGAGCCACCCAGTGCGCCCCGAGCAAGACCGCAGCGGCGAGGGTCCAAGCCCACGGGGGAGCCACGGGCGTCACGTGTCGCTCTGCGCTCACGACCGTCGGCTTTGGCAAAGGCAGAGGGGTCCTGTCCGCTGCATAGGAAAAGGAGCCTCCGGCGACTTTGGCTAGCGCCTCGAGCCGCTCCGGGTCCGGGCGCGAATCGGCCCACTCGTCTCCTCCGGCCTCGCACGCGAAATCGTGGCGCGCCGTCGCGCCGCCGGCGACGTGCAGACGCGCCGTGTAACCGCCGGCCGCGAGCGGCGGCAGCGCAAAGTCGACCGCGGCCGCGTCCGACGGACGCAGGCGTTCGAGGTGCAATGGCGCCCTCGCTGCGCTTTGGTCGATGCGCGCGACGTCGAGCATGATGGTTTGCGGCTTGTTCCCCGCGGCCGGCAACATGCGCACGCGCAGCGTCGCGGGCAGGCCGGCTGTACATCCCTCCGGAAGGCTGGTCTGAGCCTCTTCGAAGCGCGGATCACGCATCAGCCAGCCGAGCAGCCCGTCCCATAGCGCGCCGTGTCCGCGTCCCCCGCTGCGCGCGCCGAGCTGCGAGAACTCGAGCCCCCACGCGCCATCCACCCCGAGCGCGATGGTGCGTCCGTCTCCTTCTTCGCCGATGGCGAGCACCGGCATCTTCTTGCCATCCCTCGTTGTCCGCGTTGGATGCGACCAGAGCGTGATGCCGCCTGGCCTCAGGTTTCCCAGGACGTTGGCGCCCGGCATCTGCGGCAACTCCTCGCCGATTATGTCGCGCAACGAGGCGAGCAGCGGCGCGGCGAGGCCTTCCGGTGTCCACACGGGGACGAACGGCGAGGTGTCGGCGCTCGTGGCGCCGGATGCGCCGTCGAGCTCTACGGGAAGGACGCTCGCGAGCGCCGTTCCGGCGTAGCCGCCAGCGACGAACGAGTTCTGACCGCCGACCATGATGAGTCCGCCGCCTCTTCGAACGTAGCGCTCGATGTTGTCCAGGTACTTCTCGAGCCCGTATGGCTGGGCGTCGAAATCCTGAAGCACGACCGCGTCGAAGCTGGGCAGATGCTCCTGGAAGAGCTCGTCGACCGGAAACGGGATGAGCGCGAGCTCACTCTGGCTGGCGTTGACCGAGTCCGTCGGAGTCCGCAAAATGAAGAACGCGACGACGTCGAGCGAGGCGTCGCTCTTCAGCCACTGGCGCAGCGCGCGCACGTCGTTCGTGGGTCGCCCGGCGACGTGGAGAACACGCACGCGCTCGCGCGACACGTCGAACGTGACGAAACGCCGGTCGTTCTCCGGGATCGTGTCGCCCGCTGGAGGGACGATGGAGAACTCGACGATGCGCGGTCCGGCGCGCTCGAGAGTTATCGTCAGATCGAGCGCGGCCTTGCCATCCTGCAGATGCGCGACACCGGAGGCGAGGAGCGCGGGCGGGCCGTCGTCACGAAGCTCGCGCGCCGACACCGTCAGCTCGTCACAAAGCAGGCCGCCTGAGCACCCAACCTCCACCCGAAGAGGGAGCGGGACGTGCGCCACGGCGGCCCCTGCCGCGCTGACGCGGCGCACGCTCGCGTCCGCGGGCGCCTCGCGTGTCGTCGCTATGGCATGCACGGGGACGTGCAGCGCGTCAGTCAGCGACCGCAGGCTCGCCAAGGAAGGATCTTCCGGTGGATCGTCGAGGCGGCCATCACTCAAGACGACCACGGCCGCGGGCCGCTCCTCGGGCGAGGCCGCGAGCGCGCGCAGCGCAGCGCCCAGATCGCTTCTGCGTGCGCGTGTCGTCGCCTCCGCCCCGAGCGAGGACGCGTACCCGGGGATGAGCGAGACCGGAGGGCCCTCGCCGAATCCGTAGACGACGACGCGGGCGGTCGGCGAGCTCCGCTGCAGCCTGTCGATGGCTTCGTCGCGCACCTCCCGCCGTGGTCGCCCCGCCTCCCCGAGGAGGGCCATCGATCGTGACGTGTCCGCGAGCACGACGACGCGAGGACCGACGAGGCTATCGCGGGCCGACACGCGCGCCGGCCGCAGCACGGCCGCGAGCATCGCGACGACCGCAAGAAGGCCAGTCGACAGGATGGCGGCCGCCCCGGGTCCGCTCCTGCGGATCTCGACGACCAGCATTGCGACGGTCGCCAGGGTCAACACGAGCGCCACGGCGACCGCCCAGGCCGGCAGGTCTGCGCTAGGACCGAGACGAGTGGAAAGCATGTCGCGCCCGGCGTCTCAGGGCGTCGTGAGGGCGCGGCGTCGCATCAAGAAAGGCGCGTGGACTTGGTCGTCTTTGTAGTTCGAGCACAGGACGTACATCGCGATGTTCACGGCGAGACGTATGGCGTGCTCGCGCTGAAAATCCCCACCCGGGACCACCGTCTGCTCCCACATACCCGAGACGTTCCGCGCGAGCGCCCCACCGATGTCGTGCTCGCTGAAGATGACCTGCGCTTGCCCGCCTCGCACGATCGCGTCGAGCGACGAAGGACCCTCGAGGCGCCCGACGGCGCGGCGAATGAGGTAAAATGCGCGAAATATGACGTGGTCCGTTCCGAGCGTGATGGGTGTAGAGTCCGGAAGCAAGCGAGCGATCTGTCGCCGCGCGCCCCTACCGAACGCGCTCGGCTCTCCCGTCGGTCCTGGCGCCGCGTCGTCGACGAAAAGGACGCCGCCGAGCGCGAAGAATCGCCGCAGTCCGAGCATCTCGGCGCTCGTAAGGTCCGCGACCTCGGTGTCGCCGCTCCAGTAGAGAAACGGAGCCTCGACGATTGTCGGGTCGTCCGCGCGGACGACCGTCGGGTGCAAGCGCGCGGGCGCGCTGGTGCGCTGGACGAGCTCCCAAGCCCAGCGTGCGGGGGCTGTGGAATGGGCCGGCCCCGCCTGATTGCCCGTCAGGAGGATTCGCGGATCGAAGGCGCCGACATCGCCGAAGGCGTGAGCGCGGGAGGGCGTGGCGAGCCCGAACGACAAGGTCCACGCTGCGGCGAGCGTGACGAGCGCAAGTCGTGGGAGGCGCACGACCAAAGATGTACCCGACCGTGGCCCCGCACGAAAGGCGCTCGCCCTCGTCGCCTCGGCCGCGTCAGGCCTTGCGCTCCGCCACTCCGCTCCAGCACGAAGCGCCGGCGCCCGCGCCTTCAATCGAAGTCATCCACTCGCCAGATGCCCGCTGCGCGCTTCAGCTTCACTTGGTGGCCGCCGGGGACTGGGACGACTGCCGCATCGCCGCTCATCTGCAGCGGCAGCGTCCCGGGCTGCGTCAGACCATCGACGAGGGCGCGGAGGTCCCCCTCCACGGCGGCGCGGGCGGCCGGCGACAATACGCGCATCAGCCCCGCATAGCTTCGTCGCGCCAGAACGCGCCGCAGCTGGTCGAGCGCCTCCTCGGGCGTCTTTGCGCCGCCCGGGAATGCCCCGGCCGAGGTTACCCAGTAACGCCCATCGCGGAGCTCGAGCGCAGCCTCTTCACCATCTGCATACCGAAGGCGCGCGGTCGCTTCGACGCGGACGTCCGCCCGCCCCAGCTCCTTGGCCTGGTCGGCGAGCTCGGCGCGCTCGCCTGCGATCATTTGCGTCATCAGCGCCCTGCTCCGCCACTGGCGAGACGAGCGCGTCATCATCGCGTAGAGGGTGTCGGCATCGCCACGCGCTGCGGCGTCGGCGTACACGCGAGCGGCGGCCTGCGGGTCGGGGATGGCCCCCGAGGCGCATCCTGTCGTCAGCGCCACCAACAGGGCGCAGGCGCGTCGCCTCACGGAGCGACCTCGGCCTTGGCTATGACGACCTCGAGATCGAACTCGTCTCGCCACAACGAGGACTTTGCCCCAACGGTCCACTCTTCGAGCTCGCGATTCTCGTCACCGCGCAAGAACAGCGTCACCCGCCCCGCTCCGCGGTCCATGGCGGCGCGCGTGCTCACTATCTTCTGTTTATGCTCTCGATCGAGCGCATCGGCCATCCTCAGAAGGGCGGCGAGCCCGCGCACTTTGCTGCGGCCCTCCTTCGAGAGCTCGCGGAAGTTCGGGTGCGTCGTGTCCGGTGGCCCCTTACGGTGGTAGCGCGCGATGTTGGCGATGATTGCCCGCTCGTCCGGCGTCACGCCGATGATGTCGGCGTTTTGGATCAGGTAATAGCTGTGCTTGTGATGGCCGCTGTAGTGCACGTAGTCGCCGATGTCGTGCAGGAGCGCAGCGGCGCGTAAGATGAGTCGGTCACGCTCGCCGAATGCGTGCACGCTCCTGAGATCGTCGAAGAGCTGCGTCGCGAAGCGAGACACATGGCGCGCGTGTGCCTCGTCGAACTGGTAGCGTCGCCCGAGGCGGGTGCACGCGTCGAGCATTCGCTCCGCCTCGCCGGCCGCGTCCCAGACATGAAAAAATTTGTCGACCAGCTCCTCGAGAATGCCGGCGGCGAGCCCGACCCCCGGCGCCAGAATCGTCGTCTGTCCGAGCACGTTGGCGATACGCAAGAAGATGGCCAAGGCCGGCACGATCGTGTCGGCCCGGTCCGGTCGGAGCTGCCAAGCGTCGCGACGCTCGCCGCTGGACAGCGTGCACATTTTCTTGAAGAGCGTGCGCGCCGCCGAAACGTCGATTGCCCGCGGGCTGCCCTTCGCGGGGCACAAATCGAACAGGGTATCGACGTTGCCTCCCGTGCCGGCCACGACCTCGATGCCGCCCAGTTGAGGAAGGGCCTGCACGAGCGCGCGGTCGATCACCTCTTCGAGCAAACGCTCCCGTGCTCGGTCCACCGTCTTTGCGCCCTTGAGATAGGCCTCGAGCATGCGGACGGTGCCGAGGGGGAGCGACATCGTGAACGCCGTCCGTCCACGATCGAGGAGCGTCAGCTCCGTGGAGCCACCTCCCACGTCGACGAGGAGAGCGCGCTTGTCGCCAAGCAGAATACGCCGGGTGACGGCCAATTGAATGAGTCGCGCCTCTTCGACCCCGGCGATGGCCTCGAGCTCGATACCCGCCTCGCGCCGCGCGCGCTCGATGAGGGTCGCACCATTTTTCGCCTCGCGGACGGCGCTCGTCGCAACGGCTCGGTAGGCGTCCACCTTGGTGCGGTCCATCTCCGCTTTGAACTGGCTGAGCGCGTCGCATGCCTGACCGATGGATGCGGGCGTGAGCCGCCCGGAGAGGAACACTTCGGAGCCGAGGCGTACCGGCGCCCGAAGAGTCGCGAGATCGCTCCAAGGACCAGCGGCATCAGCCGAGGCCGCCGGGAGCGAACCGAGCCCGCGCACTCCGGCAGTCCAGTCCTCCCTCGGACGTGATGGCCCGCCACCCGGTCCGTTGACGCCCGCGGCGCCCGTGCCGCGCTCCTCCGCGCCGCGTGAGAGCTCCGTGGGGCGGAGACTCCCGGGCTCGCGGGCCTCGGCCGCCGGCACCTTGCCACCGTGCGAAGGCGCGCTCGCCTCGACGATGCGCAACCGTAGGGCGTTTGAGCCCACGTCAATGGCGGCGAACCGGGGCATGAGCAGAAACTAGCGGGACCATGTCCCATCGGCTAGCGTTTGAGGCCGTTGATCCGTCCTACGTCCCCGGCTCCGCGCAGGTTCATCGCCGTCGGAGCGCTGCTCACGGTGATGGGTCTCGCCATCGCCTCGACCTCGCCGATCGTTGGCGCAGAGGGCTCCGAGCGCACCCAGACGCAGCAGGTCGCGGGCGGGCTCGTCGTTCTCGCTGGCTGGGCCGTCCTCGTGTGGGGGCTCCACCGGTTTGGGCGCGCCAGCCCGACGTAACCGTCGCGGAGCGCTCACATGTCGCTTCGCAGCACGACGATGCCGGTATCGGGCGCGAGCTTGGGCGTTCGTCGTGCGGCAAAGCCGAAGGCGCGATCGGTAATCGTCGTCGTCCCCTGGTAGAGAGGGAGCGCGCCCGTCTTTCCGACCAAGTCCTGTTCGGCGAGCGCCTTTTCGTCGATGGCGGGCGTGAGCGGCGCGGAGTAGACGCCCGATTTGTCGAAGACCGACACGTAAAAGATCGGCAGCTTGCCGTCGTTGCGGCCCGCCTTGGCTTGCTCGGTCAAGCTGTCGTTGAGCGACTCCTGGAGGTGCCGCGCAAAGTAACGATACGTCCAGCCCGTCACGAACACGGCACCGACCGAGCCGTTTTCACGCCTGACGGGCATCGCGGCCAGCCAATCTTCATCCGGTCCGCTCTTCGAGGACGCGTTCGGAAAGGCCCCGGTGGTCGTGACATACCCGTCCTTGACCCCGGCCAACCCGGGAAAGAGCGCAAAGAGGTTTTGTCCGGCCATCACGTCCTCTTCGAGATCGTTACGTATGGCCAACCCGTTCGCATCAGCGAGGGCAAAAAAAGTCGATTTTGCGACGCTCAAGTCAATGACGTCGCGGCGAACTCGAAAGAGCGCCTTCCGAACGGCTGCGGCGTCTTGCGCGGGCTGGGCCCCCGCCGCGACCAGCGGCGTGAGGCGCCTTGCCCCCTCGGGCATTCCTCGCTCGACCTCGCCGACGTCCCTTTCTACGAGTGCCGCGAGCTCAGCCACGTTCTCTGCCGCGCGCCCCGCGCTTTGCTTCGCGTGGTCGGCGCAACCAAGCGAGACGAGCAGGACGCCACTGCCCAAAGCGGGGGCGAGGGCGCGTGCCGCGCGTCGGTAGGTACGTTCCCTGGGCTCGATCCGCGGCGAGGGCGAGGAGTGGGTCATGTCGTGTGCAAGGGTATGACGGTTCGTTCGGGGGGTGCGCTCTTTGGCCGGTCGTCCGCTCGGATTTTTGCTCGGCCGATCGCCTCGAGAGGGACGGCGGTGCACGCGCAAAGAGGGCAAAACGTCTTACTTTCGCCGCTGAGTACCGAAGGAGGGACTCGAACCCTCACGCCCTTTCGGACGGCGGATTTTGAGTCCGCTGCGTCTGCCATTCCGCCACTTCGGCTCGATCGAATCCGCGCGAGGGGCCATTGGCGAGGCGTTCGCCAAAACTTCGCGTGGGCCCACGGAAGTACCGAGACGGGCGTAAGAATGCAAGCGCGTGGGCGAGGAGCTTACTGTTCGCTTCGTCTTTTGCCGCGCGTTTCGCCGCGCGCGCCTGCTCGGTTTGCCGAGAGAACATTGCTCTGCGCAGTGCGTCGCGGTGCGGGCGCGCCGGGTCGGTGCGCCGCGCGTAGACGCGCGTAGAGTAGAGCGGGCGAGCGTATGACGGATTGTCGTTCGAGGCGCTGCCGGCAAGATTGCGCCATCGAAATTCGTTGACCCAATTTGCAATTGGCGGTTAGCTAAATGGGCATGTCCATTTCGCTCCGACAGCGACTGAACGAGCTTGCGTCGGCCTTTGCCTCTCAGCTGCTCGCCGCCATACGAGGCGCGTCGCTCGAGGACCTAGTCGCTGATTCGACCAGCCAGCGTCCTGGCCGCCCGATCGGTCGGTCTGCGGCCGCATCGTCGCCGCGCAAAGCTGGCCGCTTGCCGCGTCGCTCCGAGAGTGAGATCGCCGACGTCATCGAGCGGGTCGTTTCATTGTTGCGGCAAAACCCGAAAGGACTTCGCGCAGAGCAAATTCGCAAGAAGCTGTCGCTCCAGGCCAAAGAGCTTCCACGTCCTCTCAAGGACGCGCTCGACTCCGGTCGCCTGTCGAAATCAGGACAAAAGCGAGCGACGGTCTATGTCGCAAAGGGTAGAGCCGGCGCGCGGGTCGGGCGTCGCGTTTCCGCGGGCGCCGCCGCCGCGCGTAAGCCGGTTGCGCGCAAGAGCTTCGGCGGCCGGGGGCGCCAGGGCGTAACCGCGCGCTCGTCGTCGGAGACGAGCCCGACGGCCTCGTCCAGTGGCTCCGGTGCGACGGCCGATTTCGCGCAGCCGTCCTGATCGAGCAGGGCGCAATCGTTTGGGGCGCGCTCCCGCGTGGACTTCGGTTCGACCGCGTATTCGGCCGCCTATTCGAAAAAAGCCCCGTTTCTCTGCTTGGCCATGGCGAGCGCGGCGTGGTACATCCCGCGCGCCTTGCGCGGCCGGACATGGGCCACTAGCTTGGAGACAAATAGAGATGCCGAGTGAAGCCATTCAGTGCAAGCCCCTCGAGGTGATCGTCAGCGATCGAGGAATCGAGCGCGCAATCAAGATGCTCAAGCGCAAGCTGGCCTCCGAGGGAGTCCTTCGCGAGCTCAAGATGCGCCGGCATTACATGAAGCCGAGCGTAAAGCGACGGAAGAAGCAGGCTGAGGCCGCGCGGCGCCGTCGTAAGCGCGCCAAGGTCGAGGCCACGGCCGCCCTGAAGCCGTAAAGGCAGACCTCGTCGAGAACGGCGGCTCGGGCAGGTTCACGGGCCGCCCTCGGAGCTCCTAACGCGCGGCTTCTATCGCGTCCTCGAGCGAAAATGTCCCGTCGTAGAGCGCGCGACCGACGATGCACGCGGCGATGCCGCGCGCGGCGAGCGCGCGAAGATCGTCGAGTGAGCCCACGCCGCCGGAAGCGATGACGGGCACCCGGGTGCAGGCCGCGAGCTCCGATGTCGCCTCGATGTTCGGACCTTTGCGCGTGCCGTCGCGCGCCACGTCCGTATAAAGAACTCCCGCCAGCGGCGTATCCGCAAAGCCGCGAGCGAGGTCCACCGCGCGGACACGCGTGCCCTGCGTCCACCCGTCCACGGCGATCAGGCCGTCTTTCGCATCCACGGCGAGCACCACCCGGCCAGGGTGCTCGGCCGCGAGCGCACGAACCAGTGGCTCGTCGTGGATGGCTGCGGAACCCAATACGAAACGCGAAGCGCCCAAAGCTCGGTACGACTCGAAGCTTTGGCGGGTACGAATACCCCCTCCGACCTGCACGCCGGGACCGAACGCGTTCACGATGGCCTCGACGACGTCCGTCTGGATTGGCCGGCCCGCCCTGGCCCCCTCGAGATCGACCACATGCAGCCAGGGAACCACGCCCCGCCACGCCCGCGCTTGCGCCGGCGGATCGTCGGCATACACCGTCAATTCATCGTAACGGCCTTGGTGGAGGCGCACCACCTTGCCTTCGAAGAGGTCGATGGCCGGAACGACAATCACGATGCGATGAATCTCTCGAGGAGTGCCAATCCCGCGCGCTGGCTCTTCTCCGGGTGAAACTGGCAAGCAAAAACGTTGTCGAACGCGACGGCGCTGACGAACCGTTCGCCGTATTCCGTCGTTGCCGCCACGATCCGTGGGTCGCGCGGCGCCACGACATAACTATGCACGAAGTAAAAGTGCGCTGGCCGGCCCGCCTCGAGCAGCCCTTTGCTCTCGCCGGGCTCGGCGGAATTCCAACCCACATGAGGTACCTTGCGTGACGATCCCGTTTCGGGATCGACACCGGGACGCATTTTCACGACCGTGCCTTGGAGCAGGCCCAAGCCAGCGCAGCCCGGCGCCTCTTCGCTTCCGTCGAACAGCATTTGCAGTCCCATGCAAATACCCAGGTAGGGCCGGCCCGTGTGCCAACGCTCGCGAAGCGCCTCACCCAGGTCGCCCGACAGCGCCCGCGCATAATCGCCAAATCCAGCCTGACCGGGCATCACGAGCTTGTCGGCCGATCGCACGCGCGCGGAGTCGCCGGTCACCTCGACCTCGACGCGACGCCCACGCGCGGCCTCGCGCAACGCACGCTCCACACTTCGCAAATTGCCAAGACCGACGTCGCATACGACCACGCGCACGCGTTCTCCCATACCACGAAGGCCCTGCGCGGACATTGCCGTCTACGCCGCCACCCGCGCCCGAGGTCTGCCGGCGCGCAAGAGCAGCGTAGATTCCGGCCCGACAAGCGTGGTAAGCGAGCCTTCACAAGTTGCTTTCCGGGGGGCGGACGGCGTCGCCGACGCATGCAGGGCCCACGACCCTGCGGCTCGCACCTCCGCCGAGCAAAAGATTGATCGTCGGTGGGACCCCGACCGGGCGTCGGACGAGTAGCGAAATTCGAGACGGTTTTTGAACAGACTCCCCTAAGGAGGAGACAATGATGACTCGCAAATTTTGGCGCAAGGTTTCTTGGCCGATCGTGTTCGCTGGCGTAAGCGCGCCGTTCATCGCCAACTGTGGCGGAGGAATGCCGGGCGTTCCCAGCATGCCCTCGTCGGGCGTCATGCCCGCCGTGCCGGGGGCGGGCAGCTGTCCCGACATGGCAAAGGTCGAAGCCATCGATTCGTTCGACTTCGAGAAGGAGTTCAAGCTCAAGGTCGAGGTCGCAGCGAAGATCAAGGCAGGAGCCGGTGCCGCGGCGGAAATGAAGGCGCTGGCCGAGAAGATCGACGGCGATCTCAAGGTCGCCTGCGGCACGCTCGCGCATGACCTAGGCGCGTCGGGAGACTTCAAGGACGGTCAGGACGCCTGCAGGGCCGCCACGAAAGCCATCGGCGAAGTAAAAGCGCGGATGGGCGCACGGGCAGAGGTCAAGGTCGACGTCGCCGAGCCTCGCTGCAGCGTCGATGTCAACGCCTATGCCGATTGCGCCGGTCACTGCGACGCGACGGTCAAAGGGGGCAAGGCCGAGATCAAATGCGAGCCAGGCAAGCTGCAAGGCCAGTGTTCGGGGAAGTGCCAAGGCCAGTGCGAAGTCAGCGGCGGCGCTCAGTGCACCGGCGAGTGCAACGGCAGCTGCGACGCCGACATCAAGGGCAGTTGCGGTGGAAAGTGCGCCGGCAAATGCGACGGCAAGGTCCTCGATGCCAAGGCCAACGGCAAATGCGAGGGCGTCTGCGAAGGAAGGTGCGACGCCACCGTCAAGGGTGAGTGTCGCGGCAAATGCGGGGGCGACTGCAAGCTCAGCGGGCAGGCCGAATGCAAGGGAACGTGCACGGGGTCGTGCTCGCTCGAGATGCAGGCGCCGCGGTGCACGGGCGCAGTTCAGCCCCCCCAGGTGACGGCAGAATGCAAGGCGAAGTGTGACGCCCGTTTGCAAGCAAAAGCCGAATGCACGCCGGCGCACGTCGTCGTCCGGATCGCGGGCTCGGCGGACGAAAAAGCAGAAGAGACCTTCCGCAAGGCGATCGAGAACGATCTCGGCGCGGTGCTCAAGGTATCCGTCGGGATGGGCAAGAACGCCGAGCGCATCGCGGCGAACGTGAAGGTGGTCGTGGAGGGTGCGGAGGCCGGCGTTCAAGGAGCGGGCGACGCGCTGAGCGTGGCCCGACTGACCGCGTGCGTGGCCGCACCGTTCAAGGGTGCGCTCGACGCCGCCGCGAGCGTTCAGGCGAACGTGAGCATTTCGGTCAACGTCCAGGCCAGCGCCACGGCGAGCGGAAGCGCGAAGTCAGGCTGACCGTTTTTCGGGAGCGGCTCGTCGGGCTGCCTGGTCCCCCTCGGAAAATGCCGAGGGGGGACCGCCGGCCCCCGAGGGCCGCTCGCCTCTCTCCTTGCGGCCTCAAGCCACCAACGCCGTTCCGACGCTGCCTGGATCGGTCACTTCGCGCATGAGCTCACCGGGGCCAAGTCGCCCGACGATGTGCACGGTGCGCACGCCGCCCGCGATGGCGGCAAACGATTCTTCGAGCTTGGGGATCATCCCCTTGGTCGCGGTCCCGTCGGCGATGGCCTTTCGCCCTTCGGCGACGTCCATGCGTGCGATTCGTGACGCGGGATTGGCGAGGTCGCGGAGCACCCCCGACACGTCGCTGATGACGACGAGTGACTTCGCGCCCAATTCGACGGCGACTCGATTGGCGACGACGTCGGCGTTGATGTTGAAACATCGCCCGCTCCCGTCGGCCCCTAGGCTCGAGACGACGGGGATGTAACCAGCGTTGGCCAGCAACTCGAAAAGTGCGTCGTTGATACCCGTCACGTCGCCCACGTGCCCCAGGTCGATGGGCTCGGAGCCCGCGCCGCTGACCACCCTTGGGCCCCGCTTCTCCGCGCGGACCGCTAGCGCACTTGCGCCGTGCAGCCCGACAGGGCTCGCTCCCGCCGCGATGAGCGCTGCGCACGCGTCGACGTTGACCTGGCCGGCCACGGCCATCTTCACGGCCTCGAGCGTCTCCGCGTCCGTGACGCGCCGCCCGGCCACGATCCGCGGCGTTTGGCCGAGCTTCTTCTGCAGCGCGGTCGTTTGCGGGCCCCCTCCGTGAACGACCACCAAGCGGGCTCCACGCCGGTGCATCTCCGCGATGTCCGCGGCGACCACGGCCATCGACTCCGACGCAACGACCTCGCCGCCCAACTTGACCACGATGAAGTCGCGCGTCACGGCCAGCCTCCCGGGTCGGTCAAGGTCGTTCGTTCATCCAAGCCCAGCATGAGATTCATGGACTGAATCGCCTGTCCCGCGCCGCCCTTCACGAGGTTGTCCGTCGCGGCGAAACAGGCGACCAGACGCCTTCCCTCCCGGACGTCTCCTGGCTGGACGCCAACTTCGGCGTAGTTCGTTCCCTTCACGGCGACGACCTCCGGCAGGCGCGTGGCGGGGATGCGGACGAAAGGCTCGTGCGCGTACGCCTCGGCGTAAAGGGCACGGACCGCCTCCGGGCCAATCCGGTCGGGCAGATGCGCAAAGCACGTCGCGAAGATTCCGCGCACGAGGGGAGCGCTCACCGGGACGAAGCGCAGCGTGAGGTCGACGGCCCCGGCCTGGGTGAGGGTCTGCACGATTTCAGGGACATGTTGGTGCTCGAGTGGCTTGTACGTGCGCAAATTGTTGGCGCGAACCGGGTGATGGGTTCCGGCGCTCGGTGCCATGCCGCTGCCGCTCGAGCCCGTGATCGCGACGACCTCGACCGGGCCGCTGAGCAGTCCCGCCCTCGCGAGCGGCAAGAGCGCAAGCTCGATGGTCGTCGCAAAACAGCCCGGCGAGGCCACGTACTTCGCCGCCCGGATCGCGTCCCGGTGGAGCTCGGGCAGGCCATAGACGAACGTGCCGTCGGCAAGCATCTCCGGGTAGGGGTGTTTCGCCCCGTAATAGGCCTCGTACTGCAACGGATCCCTCAGGCGAAAGTCGCCGGACAAATCCACGACGCGAGCGCCCGTGTCCATCATTTCGCGGACACGATGCGCGCTCACCTTGTGCGGCAGGCCGAGCAGGACGACGTCGGTCCCCCGGGCGGCCTCTGCGGGGCTCGAGCCCTCGAACTTCAGGTCCGTCTGCCCCTCGAGGTTGGAATGCACGGCGGCGAGCGGCTCGCCGACGTGGTCGATCGACGCGACGCGAACGAGCTCCACGTCCGGGTGGGCGAGCAGCCGCCGAACGAGCTCTGCACCGCCGTACCCACTCCCACCGATGACCGCAGCCCGAAAGCGCTCGCGCCGCATGTTTCCCCGCCAAGACTAGTGACGCGCGGTCGCTTGCGCCAGCCTCGCCCTCGCCGCGAACGCCGCGAACGCCGCGAACGCCGCGAACGCCGCGAACGCCGCGAACGCCGCGAACGCCGCGAACCACGGTGCTACGATCGCAAGCACGATGAGCACCCGGGAAGCGCGCGCCACCGGCTGGCTGTCGGACAAGCAGCAGGCGATGGAAAAGGAGCTCGCGCTCCTGGTCGACACCAACTCGTACACCGAGAACCGCGAAGGGGGCCGAAAGGTCGGAACGCTCCTCCGCGCGCTCTTCGCCATGGACGGGCTCGAGCCCGCCGTTCGTCCGAGTGAGCGCTTCGCCGACCATCTCGTCTTCCGCTCGCACCCCGAGGTCCCCAACCGCGGCGCCATCGCGCTCGTGGGGCACCTCGATACCGTGTTTCCGCCGGGCGCTTTCGAAGGCTACCGGCGCGACGGGGCGATCGCGCGCGGCCCCGGCGTTCTCGACATGAAGGGGGGCCTCGTCGTGGTGGCTTTCGCATTGCGCGCGCTGGCAGC
The DNA here is from genome assembly GCA_963787925.1 of uncultured delta proteobacterium. Taxonomy (GTDB): domain Bacteria; phylum Myxococcota_A; class Polyangia; order Polyangiales; family Polyangiaceae; genus Palsa-1150. Next base: position 3,224,710 of record CAWBEN010000003.1, on the reverse strand, counting down.
GACCGCCGGGCTCGCGTCCATTGCACCCCTCCGCGTCGTCATCGTCAGCGACGAAGAGGTTGGTTCGCCGGAGGGTCAGGGAGTCATCGCGGCCGCCATCAGCGGCTCGAGCGCATGCTTGGTCTTCGAGGCGGGTCGGCAAGGCGACGCCGTCATCACACGACGCAAGGGGACGGGCGGGATGACGGCCGTCGCACACGGCCGCGCGGCGCACGCAGGCAACGCTTACGAAGAAGGTGCGAACGCCATCTGGGCGCTCGCGCGCTTCGTCGACTCCGTGCAACGCCTGACCGACCACGTTCGCGGCGTGACGGTCAACGTCGGGCGGATCTCGGGAGGACACAGCAAAAACACCGTTCCCGACCGAGCCGAGGCGCAGCTCGATCTGCGCTTTTGCACGCAGGCCGACGGCGACCGCCTCGTCGCAGCCATACGGAGCGCCGCAGAGTCGCGCGCCCTCGTCCCCGGAACGCGGATCGAGCTTCATGGCGGCACGTCCCGCGCGCCCCTCGAACGCACCGACGCGAGCGCGCAGCTCTTCGCGCAGTACTCGTCGTGCGCTCTTGCGCACGGGCTGGGCGGCGGCGAGGCCCCGCTCATCGGGGGCGGTAGCGACGCGAGCACCGCCGCAGCCCTCGGGATCCCGGCCATCGATGGACTTGGACCGAGAGGGTCCGGCTTTCACACGCAGGAGGAGCAAATCGAGCTCGCATCCCTGGTGCCGAAGGCCCAGGCGCTCGCGCACTTTCTAGCGGTCCGTTCGGGCGCCTGAACCGCGGGCTTACCCGCGCGTGTGCTCCGCGCCGCGCCGGGCCGCCTTGATGAAAGCGCGCACGAGCTCCATGTCTTTTTGCCCGGGCGCGCTCTCGACACCGCTCGCGACGTCCACGCACCAGGGCCCTACGGTATCGATCGCGCGAGCGACGTTGTCGGGCGTGAGACCTCCGGCGAGGACGAGGCGGCGTTTGCGCGCAAGGGCCACGACGAGCGTCCAGTCGATCATTTGCCCGGTCCCGCCGAGCGCGCCGCGGACTTTGGCGTCGACCATCACGTAGTCGCCCGGCATGTCCTCCGCCTCCGCTGCGTCCGCCTCGCTTCCCACCCGGATGACTTTGTAGGCGTGGGGCAGCAGCGCGGTGACGTCGTCCGGTGTCTCGTTGCCGTGCAGCTGGAGGCAACCCACGCCCGTCGCGTCACGGAGCGCCCGCATCGCTTCGACGCTCATCCCCCCGACGACACCGACGACGAGAGCCCGTCCGCCGACGGCCGCGACGATCGCGCGGGCCGTGTCTTCGTCGACGCGTCGCACGCTCGACGGCACGAAGTTCACGCCGATGGAATCGGCGCCCTCCTCTGCGCATTGGAGCGCTTGGCTCACGGAGGTCACTCCGCAGATCTCGATCCTGGTCACGTGTCGATCTTCGAGCAACTCTTTGACCTTCGCAATCACCTGAGGCGCCTGAATGGGTTTGGTGATGTAGGCGTTCGCCCCGAGTTGCATCGCTCGCTGGCGGTCTTCGCTCGAGCCTTCGGTCGTGATCACGATGATGGGCACGTCTTTGTGCGCGGGGTCGGTGCGAACCCGCTTGACGAGCTTGAGGCCGTCCATGATCGGCATGTTGATGTCGGTCAGGATGATGTCGAAGCGACCGAGCGCGAGCTTGCGCAGGCCGTCCACGCCGTCGTCGGCCTCGGTGACGTGCAGATTCCTCACGCGCGACAGCGCCAGGACGAGAAGCTGCCGCATCATGGGCGAGTCCTCGACGACCAGACAAGAGTATTGGGCACTCATCGCGTGCGCGCTCCAGTCTCTGCCTTCATGGGCCTAGCGTAGTCGTTGCGAGGAATCATGCGCACATCGCGCGGAGGGCTTCGGGCTTGGGGAGGCGGCCGTCGGCCTTGACGAACGAGTAAGCGGCGACGAGCGCCCCTCCGGCGTGTGCGGCGAGGAGCTTGAAGAGCTCGCGATCCACCGCGACGAACGCGCGTTTTTGCTCGAGGAGCGCATAGACGACGATGGTCCCGATGACGCGCCCCTCGAGCCGCATCGGGATGCACGCAGCGGGCGAGGACGTCACGTCGCCACTGGCGATGTGCGGCACGCCGGTGAGGAACGCGCGTTGCACCACCGCGGCAATTTCGTCGGTGCCGTTTCCGTCCTCTAGTCCAATGGCGGGAGCTCCGGATTCCACCCCCTCGGTGGCGATGGGCACGAGGCGCTTTTTCTCCTCGTCGAGGAAGTAGACTGCCAGCGCGCGCGCACCCACGAGCTGGAGGAGGAGCTCCTTCACGTTTCGCATGACGGTGGGAGCCTGCAAGCTCGCGTGGAGCTGGAAGCTGGCGACGTGGAGGTTTGCAAAGCTCTCGAGCTCGAGCTCGATCTCCGAAAAGCGATTGGCATGACGGTCCGTCATGGCTTCCTGCTGGTGCACCGCCGACAGGAGGCGTGCCTTTTCGCGCTCGAGCTCCTTGATCTTGGTCAAGAGATCGCGCATGGCGTGGTCACTCGCCAAGTGCGTTTTGAGCAATGCATTCTCTTCATCGAGAGTCGCGAGCTGTTCGCGCAGTCGCTTGTTCTCGCCCAAGAGCTCGTCCGTCAGCGCCGCGCCGCGGCGGAAGAACGTCTGCAGGAAGGCGTCGCGCCTCTCCTTGAGGTCCGAGCCGTCGTGGCGTTCGGGTGCGTCACTGCCCTCCGCGGCGCGACCCTTCGTTTCACTCATCCGATCAGCGTATCACTCTTGATTAACGATTTGCTCGGCCGAGCTGCTTGAGCCATTCGGCTAGCTCTCCGTGGATGACACGCGGCGCACGCCGTAGCGCGTGGACCGTGCGGCTCCCCGTCAGCAGCATGGCCGCCATCAGCTCACCCTCCACCCGATCCAGCAATGCCATCGCACCCTGTCTTCCCGAAGCGGACAGCGCGCGCAAGACGGGACGGGCTATTCCCGCGGCCGTCGCGCCAATCGCTATGGCCCGGGCGACGTCGAGCCCAGTGGCTACGCCGCCCGTCGCGATGAGGGTCTCGAAACCCAACGGCGCGAGAAGCGCGACCGACGCCGCGGTAGGTACACCCCAGTCCCAAAAGGCATCGCCCAGCGCGCGGGCCGGATCATTGCCCGCCGCAGCCGCGCGCTTCGTCTCGACGCCCACCCATGACGTCCCTCCGGCGCCCGACACGTCGATGTGCCGAACCCCGATGTCGCGCAGCTTCTTGCCTACCCCCGGCGAAATGCCGCATCCGGTCTCTTTCACGACGAGCGGGACTCCGAGCCCGCGAACGAGGCGCGCCAGGGTGCCGGCGCCGTGAGAAAAATCGCGGTCGCCGCCGGGCTGGACGAGCTCCATCGCCACGTTGAGGTGGACGCACAGTGCGTCGGAGCCGACCTCGTCCACGAGGACACGCGTCTCGCTCGTCGTCATCGAACGCGCCTGCACCATCCCGACGTTGCCGAGCAAGAGAGTGGTGGGCGCGACACCACGCACGCGGTACGTGTCACCCGTCTCCGGCCGAAGGTGCATCGCTCGCTGACTACCGAGACCGAAGCCGTAACCTCGCTCCTCCGCGATGCTGGCGAGCTCACGGTTGATGCGCCCCGCCTCGTCGGACCCTCCCGTCATCGCGGCGATGAGCAGTGGCGCTCGCAATTTTTTCCCCAAGAGCGTCACCGACATGTCGATGTCGCCCAGCGCCATGTCGGGCAGCGAGTCGTGCACTAGCCGCACGCACTCGAAGAGCGTAGATGTGTGCCGAAAACCGACGTCTTCGTGAGCGCAGAGCGCGAGGTGCTCGTCCTTGCGCTCCCCTATGGTCCCCATCGCCGTTCGGCCGAGCCTAGCATCGACCCCCCCGAAGCGGTCGGCCCAAGCGCCCGTTCTTGGCTTCAAAGAAACATGAAAGCACCCGGAGTTGCGCGAAAAATCGGGCTCCACTGCGTTGACGACGCCCCCCGACGCCCCTAGGCTCGCGGCGCGCCATGACCCGAATGGGCACATCGTTCTCTTCTGCCGCCGGCGCAGGGCGAGCGTCATGCGTTCGGGAGCGGCGTCCGCGCGCCGGGTCGACACAGGGGAGGGTGGCCGGTCGTTGCCCAGACGAAGTGCGTACCACCCGTCCGGGGCGTCCGGCGCGCCCGGCGTCCGAGCCCGAACGATTTGCCCAGTTCGTCCTCCAGGTCCGGTCCGCCGTCGAATCGCGCCTCGACGGTTGGTTGCAGGAGCGCGTCGCGCAGGCGCGCACGCGCGGGGCCGACGTGGGCGCCATGGCCGATGCCGTGCGGCAGCTTGCGTTGCGCGGCGGAAAGCGGATGCGCGCCGTCCTCGTCGCCGCCGCGTACGAGGGCTGCGGCGGGGAAGAGGGCTTGAGAAGCGTCGTCTGCGCCGGTTCCGCGCTCGAGCTCCTCCAAGTCTATTTGCTCGTCCACGACGATTGGATGGACGGCGACGACGTGCGCCGCGGTGGACCGAGCGTTCCGGCGATGATGCGCGACCTCTTCGGGGCCCAAGGCGACGCGGCGAGCGTGCTCGCCGGGGATCTCGCGGCTTCCTGGGCGCATCGGGCGATGCTCGAGGTACCGCTCCCCGCCGACCGTGTCTTGCGAGCGATGCGCGAGCTCGCGCGCATCGAAGAGGAAGTCGTGCATGGGCAGCTCCTCGACGTGCGTGGGGGCGCGCGCGACGGCACCGAAGTCGAGGCCGTTCACTCGCTGAAGACGGCCAGCTACTCGGTCCGCGGACCCACCGTGATCGGCGCCTTGCTCGCCGGTGCGCACGAGCACCAGGTCGCGCAGCTCGTCGCCTTCGCCGAGCCGCTGGGGGTCGCCTTTCAGCTGCGCGACGACGTGATGGGAACGTTCGGCGACGCGCGGAAGATGGGCAAGCGCTTGGGCGGCGATCTCCGCGAAGGAAAGCGCACTGCTCTGGTCGTCGAGGCGATGCGCGACCCGGTGGCTGCGAGCGCTCTCCGCAGGGTGCTCGGCCGCGCCGAGGCCAGCGACGAGGACATGCGCGCGGCGATCGGAGGCATCGAGGCGAGCGGGGCGCGCATGAGAGTCGAAGAGCGGATCGCGGTGCTCGTCGGTGACTCCCTCGCGGCCCTCCGTGGCGCTGGTTTGACTCCCTCCGGGGAGGCCCTCCTCGCAGAAGCAGCCGCTGCCATGATCGAGAGGCAGGGTTGATGAGGCGCCTGCGGCTCGAGCGGCTCGAGCGGCTCGAAGGTCCCGCGCCTGCCGGCTCGGGCCGGGAGGCCGGCGCCGAGGAGGCCCTCGAGGCGCGCGCGTGGGTAGGGCATGCGTGCGGCAAGGTCATTCTTCTCGGCGAGCACGCCGTCGTGTACGGCATTCCCGCCATCGCCGTAGGCATCGATCGCGGGGCGCGCGCCCGTGCGGCGCCGCTCGAGGCTGGGCCGAGCCGCTTGCACGTGTGCGGATGGAACATCCGCGTCGACGAGGCGGCCGGCCCGAGAGCGCCTAGTCCCGACCTCGGCGGGGCGTTTCGCGCTCTGCTCGATGCCGTCCGCGCCGACGCGCCGTCTTTGGGGCCTCAATCGGTCGAGGTCGAAGCCAACCTTCCCCCCGGCGGAGGCCTGGGCTGCTCGGCCGCCATGGGCGTCGCCATCGCCCGCGCGGTCGACCCCGGCGTGAGCCACGACGCCGTGCAGAAACGGGCGATGGCGTGGGAGCGGGTCTTTCACGGCAACCCGAGCGGCATCGATGCAGCCGTTGCCGCGCGCGGCGGGTGCGTCTTTTTCAAACGAGCCAATGGGCTCGAGCGGGTGTCCGCTCGAGGCACGCTTCACCTCTGCATCGGAAGCTCGGGGTCCGCCTCGAGCACGAAGTCGATGGTGGACGCCGTCGCCGAGCTCCGGGTGCGGCGCCCGGACGTGGTCGCCCAGTCATTCGAGAGCGTCGGAACCCTCGTAGAAAGCGCGCGCGTCGCGATCGAGGAGGGCGATACTTTCGAGGTGGGACGGCTGATGAGCTTGAACCAGCTCTTGCTCGGCGGCCTGCTCGTTTCGACGCCCGAGATCGAGCGCATGTGCTCGCTGGCACGAGGGGCAGGGGCCCTTGGCGCCAAGCTGACGGGTGCCGGTGGCGGCGGGAGCGTGGTCGCGCTCGTCTCGTCCGAGACGGCGTCCGAGGCCGTGCTGGCGGCTTGGCAGCGCGAAGGATTCGAGGGGTTCGCCACGTCGGTCGCACCCGAGACTCGCGCGCGCCCGCCCGAGAGCGAGGCGCTCGGCGAGACGAGCCGCGAGACGGCGCCATGAGCGAAGCGACCGCGCTGGCCCACCCAAACGTCGCCCTTTCGAAGTACTGGGGCAAGCGCGCCGGCGCGGGGAACTTCCCCGCCGTCCCGAGCCTGTCGGTCACGCTGTCCGGCCTGGCCACCCGAACGCACGTTCGATTCGACGGCTCGCTGGCCGAGGACCGTCTCCGCTTGAACGCCGCGGATGCGCTCGGCGGCGAAGGCCCCCGCGACGGGAGGGAGACCTCGGGCGAGCCTCGGGCGCGGGTCATCGAGCTCTTGGACCGCGTTCGCCGCGCCGCCGGCGAGCGACGCCGGGCGGCCGTGGATTCGTGCAACGACTTCCCGACGGCGAGCGGGCTCGCGTCGAGCGCGTCGGGCTTCGCGGCCCTCGCCTTGGCGGCCGTGCGCGCCGCTGGGCTCGACTGGGACGCCACGCGCGTCAGTGACCTCGCTCGGCGGAGCTCCGCCAGCGCTGCGCGCAGCGTGTTCGGCGGTTTCGTCGAGCTCGATGCCGGCGCCGTCTCGCCGTCGGTCGACGAGGTGCTGGCCGCGCGGCCGGTCGCCCCTCGCGGTCACATGCCGTTGGCCATCGTCGTGGCCGTCACGACCGCCGCGAGCAAGTCCGTCGGTTCCAGCGACGGGATGCGACGGACGATGGAACGCAGTCCCTATGCGCAGGCGTGGCTGCGAGAGGCGCCCAGGTTGCATGGTCTCCTCCGTGATGCGCTCTTGGCGCGCGATCTCGAGAAGCTCGGCGAGCTCTCCGAAGCGAGTGCTTTGGCCATGCACGCCTGCGCCATTGCGGCGGGGGTGACGTATTGGAACGGCGGCACTCTCGAAGCGCTCGCGACCGTGGCCGCGTTGCGCCGCTCCGGGACGCTCGCGTACGCCACGATCGACGCGGGACCGCACGTGAAGGTGCTCGCGCGCCCCGAAGACGTCATGCTCGTCCGCCGCGCGCTCGAGGCCACGGCCGGCGTCACCCGGGTCATCGAGGCCTCGCCGGGCGACGGCGCGCGCCTCGCGCCGCAACCCGGAGCGGAGCCAGCGTCGTGAGGGCCATCGCGCCCGGCAAGCTTCTGTTGACGGGTGCGTACGCCGTGCTCGACGGGGCGCCCGCGGTCGTTCTGGCGATCGATCGGTAGGCCGTGGCGGACGATTCGCGCATCGGCGACGCGCCGTCCGCGGAAGTCCGCGCCGCCTTTGGCGACGGGCCCGCACCGGACGTCGACACGCGCGCCCTGCACGACGAGTCAGGGCGCAAGCTCGGCTTGGGCTCGAGCGCTGCCGGGCTGGTCGCGTCGCTCGGTGCGCGGGCTCTTGCGCGGGGCGACGACCTTGGTGCGCCGGAGGTGCGGGCGCGAATCTTCCGCGCCGCCAGGGAGGCGCACGCCCGGGCGCAAGAGGGCGGCAGTGGGGTCGACGTCGCCGCGAGCGTTCATGGCGGGGTCCTCCGGTACACCGCCGCCGTCGACGGAGGCGCCGCGGCCGTCCGCGCGCTCGCGCTCCCGCTGGATCTCGAGTGGGTGGCGTACGACTCCGGCAAAAGCGCACGCACGAGCGAGATGCGCGCGCGTGTCGATGCCTTTCGACCGAAGGCCGGGGCCACGAGCCACTTCGCGGCCCTCGGCGAGCTCGCGTCCGCGGCCTGCACCGCGCTCGAAGAGGGAGACGCGCGTTCGTTCGTCAGGACGGCGCAGGCCTTTGGGAGCGCTCTCGGGGCGCTCGGTCGCGCGGCCGACGTCGCGATCGTCCCGCCGGCCTTCGCCGAGCTTGCCTCGGCCGCGGCGAGGGAGAACGCCGCGTTCCTTCCGTCGGGCGCGGGTGGCGGCGACGTCGCCGTCTGGCTCGGAACGGCGCCCCCTTCCGCCGCGTTCGCGGCCCGCGCCGCCGCGATTTCGATGCGCCGGCTGGCGCTTTCGCTAGACCGCGCGGGCGTACGTCGCCATCCTCCCGCCGAAGCGTCGTCACCGTAAGGACCGCCGACATGGCCCGAACCTCCAGACTTCCCGGCTTCTACAAGGTCACCGTTCAAGAGCGACGCGAGCTCGTCGGCGACGCGACGGGCGCGGATCCCGAGGAGATCGAGCGCGCTCTCGATGGGGGCGGCCTCGACGCGGAGACGGCCGACAAGTTCGTCGAGAACGTCCTCGGGACCTATGCCCTGCCTTACGGCGTCGCGCTCAACGTGCGCGTCAACGGGCACGACTACGTGGTCCCGATGGTCATCGAGGAGCCGAGCGTCGTCGCCGCCGCGTCCAACGCGGCGAAGATGGTACGCGCCGGCGGCGGCTTCGTCGCCGAGGCGGACCCGCCGCACATGATCGCGCAGATCCAGATTCTGGACGCGCCCGACCCCGAGCTCGCCGCAAAGCGCATCGTCGAGCATTCCGTCGAAATTCTCCGGCTCGCGGACCGCGCCACCTGCGGCCTCGTCGCGCGCGGCGGCGGCGCCCGGAGCGTCGAGGCGCGCGTTCTGGCGCCCGACGTCCTCGTCGTGCACGTCATCGTCGATTGCCGAGACGCGATGGGCGCCAACCTGGTCAACGGCGTCGCCGAGGCGGTGGCCGACCGAATCGCCGCGATCGCCGGGGGCCGCGTGGGCCTCCGCATCCTCTCGAACCTTTCCGACAAGCGGTGCGTGCGCGTCCGGTGTCGCCTCCCCCAGAGCGCCGTCGCGACCGACGAAATGAAGGGGAGCGACGTGATCGACGGCATCGTGAACGCCTCGCGCTTCGCCGAGCTCGATCCATACCGGGCGGCGACCCACAACAAGGGCATCATGAACGGCGTCGACGCCGTCGTCATCGCCACTGGCAACGACTGGCGCGCAGTCGAGGCCGGGGCGCACGCCTTCGCGGCCCGCACCGGCCGGTATCGCCCGCTCGCCACGTGGCAGCGAGACGACGATCACCTGGTGGGGCGCTCGAGATGCCTCTTGCGCTCGGCACGGTCGGCGGCACGCTGCGCGTTCAACCCGCCGCGCGGCTGTCGCTCCGCATGTTGGGCATCAGCAGCGCCCAGGAGCTCGCGTGCATCGCCGCTTCGATCGGCCTCGCCTCGAACCTCGCGGCGGTCCGCGCGCTGGCGAGCGACGGCATCCAGCGCGGGCACATGGGCCTCCACGCGCGCTCCGTTGCGCTCGCCGCGGGTGCGTCGGGCGATTGGGTCGAAAGGGTCGCCGCGATGATCGTCGAAGCGCGCGACATCACGCTGGAGGCGGCGCGCAAGGCGCTCGGCGTCTTGTCGGGGGAGGTTGTTGGCGACGTCCGGGCCGCCGTCGACGATTGACGACGCAATGCTTCATTCGTTGGGTCCGCCGGTCGCGTCGGCCGGATCGCTCTCCCTGTTTCACGACCGCCGTATCTTGCTGGCCACTCGCGTGCTCAAGGTTTGTCGCAGGAGCGTGACCAACCGTGGCAGATGTCGTAGCTTCCCCCGTGTGCCGCGAGACGACGATGAATCGCGCCCCTCGATGCGCTGGAGCGAAGCGCCAGCTGGCGATCCGCATCGGGATGTGACCGGCGCGCTTCATGACGTGTCCAACGCGCTCACCGTCTTACTGGGGTGGATAGCCGAAGCCCACACCGCCCGGGACTCGGGAGACCAACTCGACCGCGCGCTCGCCATCATCGAAGATCGAGCCCGCACCGCGCGCGATCTGGCTCGACGGGCCATCGGCGCCCAGATCGTCGTCGACGAACGCGAAGAGTCGCTCGACGCGATCATCGACGACGTCATCGAGGCTTTGTCCGTGGAGGCACAGCGCGTGGGGGTCGCCGTTGCGGTCTGCGCACGTGCGCCCGGCGTCCGCGTTCCGCTCGCGGGCGACGCCTCGCAAATTCTGACGAACGTGGTCCTCAACGCGCTCGCCTGGGCGCCCCGGGGCAGCCAGGTGTCCGTCGAGGCGCAATCCGATCTTTCGTCGGCCGCGATCGTCGTCCAAGACCAGGGACCTGGCGTTCCTCCGGGCCAAGCCAGCCGCATTTTCGAAGGGTCGAAGGGCCGTGAGGGCGGAGCCGGGGTGGGGTTGCGTCACGCGCGCGCTCTCGCTCGTGCGGCGGGCGGAGACCTCGAGCTCTTGCCGCCGCAGACGGGCTGCGGCGCGGCCTTTCGTTTGCGATGGCCTCGCATCGAGCCGGTGGTGCCGCGCGCACCGCTGTCCGCGCCCCGCCCCCCCGTGCTCGCTGGAGTTCGTCTGCTCCTCGTGGAGGACGACGGGCACGTGGCCGCGCTGCTCGAGGCCGCTCTGGGGGCGCGCGGCGCCGAAGTGGTCATTGCGCGCACGGCCGACGAGCTTTCGAAGCAGGCAGCCTCGAGGTTCGACGCGGCTCTGGTCGACCTCTCGCCCATTGCGCACGACGTGCAGGGCGCCATCGACGCGCTTCGGAGCGGCTCGCCCGAGGCGTTGATCGTCTTCATCAGCGGTAGCGCCGTCGGGTTGCCCGAGGGGCTCACCCAAGAGGGAATTCGCTGGATTCGAAAGCCCTTCGAGGTGGGGGAAATCGTGGCGGCGCTCGCCGACGCGCGGGGCCCCCCGACGTCCGTCACGGGCGGGCATCGCAGCGCGGAGTAACGAGGCGTGTTCCTAGAGCATGGACGGCTCGTGGCCGCCGCCGCGCTGTGGCTCGCGTCGGGGTGTCAGCGTTCCAGCTTGCTGCCGTCGGACCCTCCGCTGACGAATGTCGCGCCGGCCGGTCGCGCGCGTTCGGCGCCTCGGCCGGAAGACGAGACGCCTGGCCCCGACGACGTGCGATGGCGCTCCGGCGGCGGGGCCATCGCGACGCCCGCGGCGGCGCACGCTCGGGAAGCGGTAGCCGTCGAATGCGTCCGGGACGACGCTTTCCCGTCACCGTGGCTCGTCCCCGAGGCGTCCGCAGCCGCGGAGGTGCAACTTTTCGCTGGGCAGCGCGAGATCCTGGTTATCTCGGATTCAGGACGGATGGGGGCGGCGATGGCGTGGCGGCGAGGCGCTCCTCCACGCTCGCTCGTCTTGCCGCTCGAATCCAGCGGCTTCCGACGACCTGGAAGGAATGGCCTGGGTCTCCGACGGGTCCGGCGCGCACCTCTACACTTTGACCTCCTCCGGGGCCGTGCGGCGCTTCGTCCCCAATGGGTCGGGCGGATTGCGACGCGACGAGGACGCCTACCGAATCGGCGCGCCGCCGCTCTCCTGTCCCGACTTGCGAGCCGTCAATTGCGGCAAGAACTGGGAAGGCCTTTGCCTGCGCCGCCCGAACGCCGAAGGGCGCTGCGCGGGCTACGCCGCGAGCAAAAGCGAGGCCTCGCTCTACTGCGTCACGCGCGACAACCGCGGTCGGCTCGCGATCGACCCCACCCGAGCGCCAGTGGTCCTCGCGTTGGGCACACTCTTCGGCCACCGCGACGTGCTGAGCGACTGTGCGTTCGGCGCAGCCGGCGGCCCCGCCGAAGACGTCCTCTTGGTGACCACGAACGTCTTCGGCGGGTCGACGACGTACGTGGTCGACGAATCGACGGGGCGAGTGGCCCCGCTTCCACTCGTATCGACGCCGAGCAACGAGGCCATCGCGGTCGACTCGCACGGCGCCCTGTATGCCTTCATGGACGACAACGGCGAGACCAGCATCGCCGCGCGCTTCACGTGCTCAGGGTGGAGCGGCAAGGGCCCGCCGCCCCTCTGAAGGCGCGGACGTCGGGGCAAGAGACCGTCGTACGTCTGCGCTAGGCGCCCGCGCGGACGCCAGATGGCGAAAAGAACGAGCGAAAGAGCCGTCCGCGTCGCGATGAGCGAAGCGCGACCGAGCGGGATACGTGCGCGCATCGACGTGACGGGTGTCCGACCGAGCGGGATGCGGGCGCGAATGAAGGAGAGACGGGCACGTATGAGCGAGATGGGCGTCCGAATGAAGGAAAGACGGGCGGGTATGAGCGGGATGCGCACGCGAATGAAGGAAAGACGGGCAGGTAGGAGCGGGATGGGCACGCGAATGAAGGAAAGACGGGCAGGTATGAGCGGGATGGGCACGCGAATGAAGGAAAGACGGGCAGGTATGAGCGGGATGGGCGTCGCGAATGAAGGAAAGACGGGCAGGTAGGAGCGGGATGGGCACGCGAATGAAGGAAAGACGGGCAGGTAGGAGCGAGATGGGCACGCGAATGAAGGAAAGACGGGCAGGTAGGAGCGAGAGGGGCGTCCGAATGAAGGAAAGACGGGCAGGTAGGAGCGAGAGGGGCGTCCGAATGAAGGAAAGACGGGCAGGTAGGAGCGAGAGGGGCGTCCGAATGAAGGAAAGACGGGCAGGTATGAGCGAGAGGGGCGTCCGAATGAAGGAAAGACGGGCAGGTATGAGCGAGAGGGGCGTCCGAATGAAGGAAAGACGGGCAGGTATGAGCGAGATGCGCACGCGAATGAAGGAAAGACGGGCAGGTATGAGCGAGATGCGCAGGCGGATGAACGAGAGGCGCGCCGCCATCGCATGTGATGGGGTCCCGAATAAGCAAAATACGTACCCTAATCGACGAAATACCTGCGCCCGTCGAAAGAGATCACGCGGCGTGGCCGGCCATGTATTTCCCAATCTCCGCGACGTCCGCGCTACCGATCGCCGTCTCATGGACGATAGCACCTTCACTCATGACCAGCACACGATCGCCGAGCGCAAATACCTCGTCGAGGTCGGCGCTGATCAGAAGGACTGCCACGCCGCGATTTCGCGCGTCGAGGAGCCGCCCGCGAATCTCGGCGACGGCCGCGAAGTCTAGACCAAAGCAGGGATTTGCGACGACGAGCACCTGGACGTGTCCGTCCAGCTCGCGTGCCAGGACCGCTCGCTGGACGTTCCCCCCGGAGAGGGTCGCAATGGCGGCGTCGACCGAAGGGGCCTTGATGCGGTACGCGGCGACGCATTTGGACGCCAGCCTTCGCAGCGCCGCCCTCCGCACGATCCATTTCCAGGTCGTGAACGCCGGAGCGTCGTAGACCCGGAGACCGATATTCTCAGCGACCGTCATCATCGGCACGCAGGCGCTCCGGAGCGGCTCTTCGGGTAGGCACCGCACGCCCTGCGCCCGCGCCTCGGCGCGCGTCGCTCGATAGGCGACGCCGCTCACGCGGACGTTGCCCGACGATGCGGCGCGCTGCCCCGCCAACACTTGCACGAGCTCGTCCTGCCCGTTGCCCGAGACGCCCGCGACGGCGACAATCTCCCCCGCGCGGACCTCGAGCGATACGCCGTTCAACACCGGGAGTCCCTTGTTGTCGGCTGCGTGGAGCGACGAAATGGCGAGCCGCGTGGCGCCGGGCGCTCTTTCGGCGCGGTCGGCCGCCGTCTTGGGCAGATCGCCGCCGACCATCATCGACGCCATCTGGGCAGCCGAGAGGTCCACGACGCTTCCGCGTCCACTCATGCGTCCGCGACGGAGGACGGTCACTTCGTCCGCGAACCCAGTCACCTCACGGAACTTGTGGGTGATCATCAGCACGCTGAGGCGCCCGTCGTGGCACATGCCGCGCAGCAAGCCGAGCACCTGATCGGCCTCCGAAGGGGTGAGCACGGACGTCGGCTCGTCCAGAATCAGGATGCGATTGCCGAGGTAGAGCTGCTTCAGGATCTCGAGCTTTTGCCTCTCGCCCGCCGCCAGCGTGCTCACCGTCCGGGTCGGCTCGATCGAAAAGGGCATTCCCGCCATGAAAGCGCGAAGGTCCTGGTGTTGCCTCGTCCAGTCGATGACGAGAGGCAGGCGCGCGCGCGCCATGACGAAATTCTCCGCGACGGTCATGTTGGGGACGGCCGTAAAATGCTGGTACACCATGCCAATTCCGTGCGCTTGGGCCTCGCGCGGATTGCGGATCGTCACCTCGGTGTCGTTCAGCCGAATCGTCCCCGCGTCGGCCGGGTAATAGCCCATGACGCATTTGACGAGGGTGCTCTTGCCGGCGCCATTCTCTCCGAGGAGAGCGTGGAAGGTCCCCGGGCGAAGCTCGAGCGACACCGCGTCGAGCGCGACGAGCGAGCCGAATCGCTTCGAAACGCCGGTCACGTTCAGCGCGGGCGGCGTCGCGACGGCCACGGGTGAACGGAAGGTCACCCGCGTGGGCGCCGCGGTGCTCAAGCGATGGCCCTGAGAAGGGCGCGCGAGTCGGCCACCGCTCCGAACACGCCGTTTTGCATGGTCACCATCTTCAGCGCCGCGTCGTGGTTGCCACGATCCGTAGCCGCGCAGCAATCGCCGAGGATCACGCACTCGAAGCCGCGGTCGTTCGCCTCGCGCATGGTGGTGTGTACGCAGACGTCCGTGGTGATTCCCGTGAGCACCAGGTTCCGGATGCCCCGCTGGTGCAGCATCAGCTCGAAATCCGTCGCGCAGAAGCTGCCTTTCCCGGGCTTGTCCACGATCGGTTCGCCGGGTCGCGGGGCGAGCTCGGGGATGATGTCCCAGCCGGGCTCACCGCGAACGAGGACCCGACCGCAGGGCCCGGGGTCCCCGATGCCGACGCCGGCGGCGGTGCGTCGTGAGCGCCAGCGCTTGTTCGCCGGCAAATCCGACAAATCCGGGCGGTGACCCTCGCGCGTGTGAAACACCGTGAAACCACTCTCGCGAAAGGCAGCGAGCACGCCGCGAATGGGCTCGATGCAAGCGCGAGTCAAAGAAATATCATATCCCAAAAGATCGATGTACCCACCCTTGCCACAAAAATCGGTTTGCATGTCGATGACGACCAAGGCCGTATTCTCGCGCCGCAGATCGCCATCGAACGGCCATCGGTAGGGAACTGCTTCGACGTGCGCCATTGGAGTGCCTCTCTCAGTGTGCGCGTCTCAGCGCGCGAGGGTCAGCTCGGCCGGTTGGCCGGGTATCGTGCGGGTCGCAGAGCTGGTCGCGATCATGATCGCGAGGGTGACGGCATAAGGAGCTGCGTTGAAGAGCTGATAGCCAGCCGTCATTCCCACCGACTGGAGGGCGGGGCCGAGCGCGCTCGCCGCGCCGAAGAGGAGCGAGGCCCAGAGACACCGAACGGGGCTCCATCGCGCGAAGATGACCAGCGCGACCGCCATGAGCCCCTGTCCGCTCGACAGGCGTTCGTTCCAGCTGCCGGGATAGAAAAGCGAGAGAAACGAGCCCCCCACGCCGGCGAGGAAACCTCCTGCCATCGTGGCCAACATCCGGACGACGTTCACGTCGTAGCCCATGGCGCGCGCCGAATCCGCGCTCTCGCCCACCAAGCGCAGGATCAGGCCAAACCGTGTCCTCGCGAGGAGAAAGGAGACGACGGGCGCGAAGAGCAGACCGACGAGAAAAAGAGCGTTGACCTGCAGCGCCGAGCGGACTTCGGGCGACGCGCTCCAGAACCCGAGGTCGATGGCCGGCAACAGAGTCGCGGCAGGCTTGATGAAAGGCTTGCCCAAGAAGAAGGCCAAGCCGGTGCCGAACAACATCAGCGCGATTCCGATGGCGATGTCGTTTACGCGCGGCAGGCTGCACAGCCAAGCGTGAAGCGCTCCCAGCGCGGCGCCGAGGAGCCCCGCGATGAAGACGCCGAGCCACGCGGATCCCACCAGGCTCGAGGTGCCGTACGCGCTCATGGCTCCCATCACGAGCGTTCCTTCCAAACCGAGGTTCACTCGTCCGCTCTTTTCGGTGATGCATTCGCCGAGGCTCACGAAGAGAAATGGCGTGCTGATCCGCACCGCCCCCGCCGCGACTGCGAGCGGCACTCCCCAGAGACCGATCCCCGATACGCCAGGCGTCATCCCATCGCCTCCGCCTTCGTGCCCTCGCCGCGCGGTGGCGAGCGCTCCTCCCTCTCCGTCGACCGAAACAGGGCAAAGCGGCCGTAAAGCGTCTCACTGCCCAAGATGACCACGAAGAGAATTCCCTGAAGGACTCCGACCGTAGCGTCCGGGAGGTGGTCGATGCGCTGGAGGAGCCCGTTGCTCGCGCCTATTCCACCCAAGAGAAGCGCGACCGGCACGATGGCAAACGGGTTGTGTCGCGCCATGAACGAAACCAAAATTCCCGTGTATCCGTAGCCCGAGACCAATGACTCGTTGGCGCGACCGTGCACCGCCGCGACCTCGAGCATCCCCGCCGTACCCGCCGCGGCTCCGCCGAGGACGCAGGCGGCCACGATCATCCGCCGTACGGGCAAGCCGCAGAGCATCGCCGCGCGGAGGTTGCCGCCGACGACCGAGGACCCGAATCCGAAGCTCGATCGCATCATCAGCACATAAGCGACGGCGCAGGCCACGAGGCCGTAGACGAGGCCCCAGTGAACGTCGAGGCCCGGCATCGCGTGGACCATGTCCTCCGGCGCGATGGGCCGCGTCGAAGGCTTGTTGAGGCTCGTGGGGTCGCGCATCGGACCCTCGACCAGGTGATTGAGCAGAGCGACGGAAATGTAGGTCAAGAGCAGGCTAGAGATGGTCTCGTTTACGCCCCTATAGGCTCGAAGGGCCCCTGCCGCGCCTATCCAAAGGCCGCCAGCCGCGGCTCCCAAGATCACCATCGCCGTCGAGACGAGCCAGGGCGACAGGCCGTGCAGCGCGAGCCCACCCGCGGTCGCGGCGAGACCGCCGACGACCATCGCTCCCTCTCCGCCAATCACCACCAGCCCGAGCCTCGCAGGGATCGCCGTGCAAAGCGCTGTGAGCATGAGCGGCGCCGCTCGAAGAAGCGTGTTCTGAACGGAGAACCCCGAGCCGAACGACCCACGGTACATTTGGTAGAATACATCGAACGGATCGGCGCCCGCCGCGGCCACGAAGCCGCCGAAGAGGACGAGAGAAAAGATCAGCGCCCCCGTTCGAATGACGACCGTCTCGCCGACGGCGAGCGCCGAGGTGCTGCGGGCGCCACGGCCGAAAAATCCCCACGATGGCGCGCTCGGCGCAGACGGGCCCTTCGGCCCAATCGTCGGCGCGCCCGCGCTCATCTCACTGCACCCTCCCTTTGACACCCTGGACGAGGTACGCCATCTTCTCGAGTGCGATGTCCGTCTGCGCCTCGGCGGCGCCTCCGGGGATGACCTCTTTCCCCGTGTTGTCCGCGAGCGGTCCGCGGAAGATGACCATCGAGCCCGCGACGAACTTGGCTTTTGCTTCGTCGGCCTTCTGCTTGGCGGGCTCGGAGACGGCGACGCCATAGGGCGACATCTTTACGAAGCCATCCTTGAAGCCGCCGCGCAGGAGGTGCGGGAACGGCTTCGCGTCACGAATCCACTCGACGTACTGGGTGTAGATTTTACCCCAGTTCCATTCGGCGCCGGTCAGATAGCCCTTCGGCGCGAGCGCGGCTTGGCTCGCGTGGTACCCGCAGCTGAAAATACCGCGCCGCTCGGCGAGCTCCACGATCACCTTCGGGGAATCGACGTGCGCGGTCAGCACGTCGATACCCTGATCGATCAGGCTGTTCGCGGCCTCGGCCTCTTTCACCGGCAAGGACCAGTCTCCGGTGAAGACGACCGTCGTCGTGACGCTCGGATTGACGGACTGCGCGCCCAACGTAAACGCGTTGATGTTCCGTAGCACCTGGGGAATGGGCTTGGCCGCTATGAAGCCCAATTTGCTCGTCTTCGTCGTCAGGCCGGCGACGATTCCGGATACGTACTCCGCCTCGTCGATGTAACCGAAATAACTTCCGACGTTCTTGGGATGTTTGTCGGGGTCATAGAGGCCCCCGCAATGAAGAAACGTCGTGTCCGGAAATTTGGCCGCGACCGTCAATATATGAGGATCGAAGTAACCGAACGACGTGGGGAAGACGACCTTCGCCCCGTCGAGGTTGATCATGCTCTCCATCGTCTTCTGGACAGCCACGGTCTCGGGAACGTTCTCTTCTTCGCGAATGCGAACTCCGGGCAGCTTCGCCAGCTCGCGCGCGCCTTCGGCGTGGGCTTGATTGTAGCCGTAATCGTCCTTTGGCCCGACGTAGATGAAACCGACGGTGAGCACGGGGCTGCTGGCGCTCTGTTTGCTCTGGTCGTCAGGGTTTGGCTTGGCCTTGCACGCGCCGATCACGCCAACCAATGCGAATAACGCGCACCACGCCTTGATCGAACCGGGAAACGTCGTCTGGGTCGTCATCGATGTCGCCTCTCCGAGAGGTGCGTAGGCCGGCAACAGTTTCGCGGCCGTTTCACTCGCATGTGCGGTTGGTTGCGGGCGCCGCGCGCTCTCGAACGGGCAGCCCAACGGTCGTCCTTCGCGCGCCGATCGCGGCGGAGCGGCCCGACGGGCGCCTGGAGCGCCAGTCGGGTTTTTGCGCGCGCCGCTTCTACATCTGCGCTTGAGCGCCGAACTGAACGGCGTTGCCGATGAATCCGTTCGCGTCCGTGTGCTGGTAATTCGCGATGAGCTTGAGAAAATAGGCCTTCATGATGTAGCCGAGCTGCACGTCGACCACGGTCCAACCGGGATCGGCGGTTTGCTGCAAGCGAACGAGCGGCTGGATCTTTCCGACACCGACGTTCGTCGGCGTCAAGTAGGAGCCAAGCACGTAAAAGGCCTCCTTCGGGCTGTAGAGGGGCGCCGCGGGCGTGCCCCCCACGCGCTCGCCGGTGTTGAAGGCATAGAACTGCCCTTCGAGCGAGAACGTGCCGGCGGCCACCGCCTCTTCCGCGAGGAGGTCGGCCATGAACGTGGTCGTGTCTCTCGTTCCGGCGGGCGGTGGCCCGCCGGCGACGCCGAGCGTGTCGTCGGAGGCGCTCTTCTGGTATTGCCCGCCGACGCCGACGGCCACTACGCTCTTGTCGCCGTAATACGTGCTCGACCCGAAATAACCAGGCTCGCTACCTTGGATGGCGTAGGACAGACGTCCAGAATAGTAGGGCTGGGACGCTTGATCGATCCCGTACGCGCCGACGAAGTACTTGAATTTGCTGTCGAGCGCTTGACCCCATAGCGTGGCGCCCTGATCGCGGCCATTCGGACCCGTCTTCGGGCCAATGAACGTGCTGCCGTAGACACCAGGATAGTTCCAAGGGGACATGAAGAACGGTCCCGCGAAGTTGGACCGATCGGACGGGACGAGCAGGCGTCCGGCCCACACGTTGAACGCGTCGCACGCGTGGAACTTCACGATGAGGTCCATCGGCTGAACGGGGGCCGACGAGGAGAACGACTCGCCGACGGCGCTCGCGTTGAAGTTCGCCACCCAACCGAACATGTCGTTCAGGTCACCGTGAAACCGCGCCTCGACATAGGCAGTATCCATGTGCACTTCGGACATTGTCTTCGGCTGCGCGGGATCCTGCAGTCGGACACCCGCGCGGACGCCGAAGCTGCTCGAAATCACGGGCGCCGGCGGCGGGGGCTGATCGATGTGGGCCACTTTTTCGCCGCTGGACGCCGCCGCATCGGGCGGCGTCGCGACGACGGGGGGCGCCATCGAAGGCGGAGGGGGCGGCATGGGCGGGGGGGCCGGTGGCATGGAGGTCGGGGGAGGGGCTGCGGGCTCCACGACAACGACGGGAGGCGTTGCGGCGGGAGCAGGCGCCCCCGCGGCGGGGGTTGCGGCCGGCGCCGCGGCGGGTGCCGTCTGCGCCCACGCCGCGCCAACCATGGTGCACTGGACGAACGCCGCCGTCACCAGCGTCCCTACCGATTGCGATCCGACTTGTCTTCGACTCATCCGACGCTCCTCTTCTTCGTTCGGGACGAAGGTGCACTGGCCCCATTGCGAGGTCACATGCAAGCTCGTCCGAGTAGGTGCCTCGTAACCGACATCAAGTGTCGAGTTCATTTCGGACCCGTTAATAGTTGATACATCCGCGGAGCGATGGCGCATGAGAAATCCATTGGTAAATAGGCAACACGCATAGGGCCTTTCGCACGACCACTGCGCGCAGTATTTCGCACGTCGAGACGACTTCGCGCCTGACTCGCCACTAGGCACATTGGCAGCCGGCGTAGCCGGGTTCTCGGCGTCTCCGGCGTCTCTCCTCGCTTCCTAATCGCTTCGTCTCGCTTCCTCTCGCGTCGTCGTCGCCGCATCATCGCTTCAGAGGTCGTGCGGCGTCCCGTCGACCATCGGCGCTCCCGGGGGTCGCGGGCCGCCACGTCGAGGGGCGCGCGTCGCCGCGCCTCCCTCGATGGCGATCCTCTGCCGCGCGAGCAATGCCGCGCGAGGTCCTTGCGAGCGAGGAGAACGACTCGGCGACTGCCGTCTTTCGGGCCGAGCCAACGGGCGCGCGGTCGGAGCAGAGGAATCCCCGCTCTCGCGCCGGAGAAACTTGGCGGAAACGTCCCGCATGCTACGCATCGCGACGGGCGCCCGGGCCCTGCCGACGCGGCTTGTCGCTCCGGGGACGAGGGCCATGAAGTTCGACCGCTACGAATGCATTCCTTTTTACGACGAGATGTTCGACGGCCTGGGTCAACCGCGCGCAGGGTGCGCGCTGCTGGCCCGCACCCTAGCGACCATCCCGCAAGACGACGTGCTGCGGCGGCAGCACGCCGCCGAACGTGCGCTCCTTTACATGGGCATCACGTTCAACGTGTACGGTCACGAAGAGGGCGTCGAAAAAATACTGCCCTTCGACATGATTCCGCGGATCGTCCCCGCCGCCGAGTGGCAAATGCTCGAAAAGGGGCTGGCGCAGCGCGCGCGGGCCCTCAACCTGTTCATCGACGACATTTACCACGACCAACGCGTCTTGGCCGATCGCGTGGTTCCGCGGGAGCTCGTCGAGACGGCCGTCTCGTACATGCCGGCCTGCCGGGGCCTCGACCCTCCGCGCCGGATCTGGTGCCACATCAGTGGCACGGATCTCGTCCGCGACGGGGACGGCCGCTACTACGTGCTCGAGGACAACATGCGTTGTCCGTCGGGTGTCTCGTACGTGCTCCAGAACCGACAGGTGATGAAGCGCACGTTCCCTCGCGTGTTCGAGGCTTCGCGCGTTCGCCCGGTAGACATTTATCCGAGCCGGTTGTTGCAGACTTTGCAGCACGTGCGCCCTCGTGACGTCGCCTCGCCTGCCGTCGTCCTCCTGACGCCGGGCGTGTACAACTCCGCGTATTTCGAGCACTCGTTCTTGGCGCAGCAAATGGGCATCGAGCTCGTCGAGGGGCGCGATCTGTCCGTACGTGACGGCCTGGTCTGGATGCGAACGACGCGCGGCCTGTCGCGTGTCGACGTGATTTACCGTCGCATCGATGACGCGTTCCTCGATCCGAAGGTCTTCCGGAGCGATTCGATGCTCGGGGTGCCGGGCTTGATGGACGTCGTCCGTGCGGGGCGTGTCACGCTAGCCAACGCACCGGGGACCGGCGTGGCGGACGACAAGGTGATTTACGCCTACGTTCCGGCCATCATTCGCTATTACCTCGCCGAGGACCCCATCTTGCCCAACGTGCCCACGTTCGTTTGCTTCGACGAAAAGCAGTGCCAACACGTCCTGGCCAACCTGGACAAGCTCGTCGTGAAGGCGGCCAATGAATCGGGCGGGTACGGAATGCTGATGGGCCCGCAGTCGTCGGCCGCGGAGCGGGTGGCGTTCGCCGACCGGATACGCGCAAACCCACGCAACTACGTGGCGCAACCGCTGCTCGCTCTTTCGCGTGCGCCCACGCTCGTCGACGGCGCGCTCGAAGGCCGCCACGTCGATTTGCGCCCGTACATTCTTCACGGGGAGGACATCTTCGTTCTGCCGGGTGGGCTCACCCGGGTGGCGCTGAAAAAGGGCTCGTACGTGGTCAACTCGTCCCAAGGTGGCGGCAGCAAGGACACTTGGGTGCTTGCTCCGAGCGCTGCCGGCGCTGGAGTCTGACGATGCTGAGCCGTGTCGCCGAAGCCATTTGTTGGATGAGCCGCTACGCCGAGCGGGCGGAAAACGTCGCGCGCTTTCTCGACGTGAGCCTGCAGGTGATGCTCGATTTGCCCGACCCCCTCGGGGACCCTTGGGCGGGTGTCGTGAGGGCCACAGGTGACGACTCGCTGCACGCCGCCCGCTACGGGACGGCCACGCGAGACGGCGTGATCAGGTTTCTCACGTTCGACAGCGGCTCGCCCAACTCCATCCTGTCGTGCCTTCGGCAGGCCCGCGAGAACGCGCGGTCCGTGCGGGAAGTGATCTCCTCCGAGATGTGGGAGCAGATCAACAAATCCTACTTGCTGGTGCGCGACGCCGCCGCGAGCGAAACGGTCATCGACGATCCCCACGAGTTTTTGACGGAGGTCAAGCAGGCGACCCATCTCTTCGTGGGCATCACCTACCTGACGATGACACACGGCGAGGGTTGGCACTTCGGACGGCTCGGACGCCTGCTCGAGCGCGCCGATCAGACCAGCCGAATCATCGATGCGAAGCTGGCGCTACAGCGGGCGCGCCCCACCGAGCTCGCGGGAAGCCTCGACGAAAGCAATCTCTCGGCCTTGCTCCGCTCGGTGAGCGCGCTCGAGATGTACCGCAAACGCTACGGTCAGATAGCTTACACGCCGGTCATGGGGTTCTTGCTCCTCGAGAAGATGTTTCCGCGGTCGGTCCGGTATTGTCTGAACGACGCCGAGGAGTCACTGCACGCCGTCACGGGCACGCCGCTCGACGCAGGTGACACGCTGCCGGAACGGCGCCTGGGGCGCCTCGGAGCCGAGTACGAATTCGCGGTCATCGACGAGATTTTGGCCGAGGGGTTGCACGGGCACCTCGATCGTCTCCAGTCGAAGCTGAACGGCGTGGGCGAAGCGATTCACGACGCGTTCTTCGCGGTCCGGCCGCAGACGGACGATCTGCCAGAGCGAACGGCCGTCGCCGCGCAGTGATCGCCGTTCACGAGGTGACCTCCTCGACCCTGACCTCGACATCGAGCGCCTCCGAGCCGCCCCCTACGTAAATGGTCCCCGAGGTCGGCGTGGCGTCGATGTAATTGCGACCCACGGCGACGCGGACGTGCCCCGTATGGGTGACCACCCCGTTCGTCGGATCGAGGCCTCGCCAGCCCACTTCGGGGAGGTAAACCTGTACCCAGGCGTGCGATGCCTCGGCTTGCCGCCGGTTCGGATCTTTGGGCCCCGTCAGGAGATAGCCGCACACGTAGCGCGCTGGGACGCTCATCAGTCGCGCGAGACAAATGAAGAGGTTCGCGAAGTCCTGGCAGACGCCTCGCCTCGCCGCGTACACGTCGAACGCGCTCGTGCTGAGCGTGGTCGCGCCCTGCGTGTAGGCGTATTCGCGGTGAATGGCGTCGTTCAGGTCGAGGAGGGTGTCGAGCAGGTCGCCGTCGTTTCTTTCGACGAAGCGCATGGCGTAGTCGACCAGCTCGTCGAGCTGGCTCTCGGGAAGCTCGGGAGGCAAAAGAAACGGCTCGAGCATCGCACGCTGCCACGGCATCCAGACGAGGGGGATGGTCGTGCGCGTTCGGCGCAGGCCGAATCCGAGAGGGTCGGTGTCGAGCAGCTCGACCTTCGAGCGAGACACGATCGAGAGCTCGCGGTACGGCGTGTCGATGTCGACGCGCCGCGCACGGTTGGCGAAGACGTCGTCGAAGTCGCGCGAACGGCCCGGCACCGACAGGGTGACCTCTGACTCGAGGACGGTCTGGAGCCGGTCGTGAGAAGGCACGAGGCGAAGAATGTGTGTGCTTCGCTCGACGTCGTGCTGGTAGCGGTACGAGGTCCGATGAAAGACGGACAGCCGCGTCGGCGACGTGGTCTCCGCATGACGCCGGCGCGCGCGCGACGCCGGCAGCTCGACCTTGTCCGCGGGCGGGGGATCGGGTCCGTCGGGGACGGCACCGCCGACGATGGCCCCCTGCCGAACGAGCACGAGCTCGCCGTTCCGGAGGGTACGCCACGACGAAAAAGACGCCATGCCCTCGGTCCGCAAAGGCTCGGACGACACGACGATGCCTTTTCGTCCGCTCTTTCCGCGACTGGTCAGGTCGATGCGCACGTCGGCGTCGCCGATGACGAGGCCTGCGTACGGCGGCAGAAGCTCGCCGAGGTGCAGCGTCTTCGGCCCGAACCGGTCGGCGTAGGCGAGGAGATGGCTACCGTCGGTCAGAACCAGGTCGAGCGAGCCGTGGGCGTTCAGATCCATCAGCCATCCGTGGACGACTGGGATTTCACTGTCGGCGAGCGAGCGCCAACCGCGCTCGGCGATGCGTTCGAGAAGCGCGCAAAACACGCGCTCGGTGTCGGTCGCGCCGACTGGCTCGAAGCGCGCATCTTTCCCGGCCTCGAGCGTCCGCGAAAGACTTCCCGCGTGCCCCATCATCCACTCGCGTCCTCCCCAGCTCCTCACGAACGGCTGGGTGTTGGCGTCCGTGTTCGGGCCCCAAGTCGCCGTTCGCACGTGGAGAACGAAAAGTGACGACTCGAGGTGCTCCCAGGCTTTCACCAGCTCGCCGCGGATGCTTCCCCGCGGGGGTGCCGGCTCCTTGAGCACCGAGGCGGACGGCTCGCCGGCGGGGTAGTAGCCGAGCCCCCAGCCGTCAGGCAGCGTTTCACCGGACCGCAGACAGCGCAGCTCGAACGAGGGGGCGAGCTCTCCCTCGAACGACATTGCGAGCAGGTTGGGCATGAGCCGACAACCGTGAGCGGTACGCCCTCCCGCGTCAATGCGTCACGACGCGGGCGCTCGCGTTAAACCGCCAGGTACCTCCGAACCAGGTCGTCCGACAGGCCATCCATCGTCCCGGCCGCCACTACGGCGCCCCGATCCATCAAGAAAAATCGCTCGGCCACGCGCCGCGCAAAAGGCAATTTCTGTTCGACGAGGAGCACCGAGACCTTCTCTTCGGTGTAGAGGCGTCGAATCACGTCGCCCAGCTCGTGGACGATGCTTGGCTGGATGCCTTCCGTCGGTTCGTCGAGGAGGACGCACTTTGGCTCGAGCGTCAGCGCGCGCGCGATGGCCAGCTGCTGCTGCTGACCCCCCGAAAGGTTTCCGCCTCGGCGGCGCATCATCGTCCGGAGGACCGGGAAGAGACGAAAGACGAGATCCGGAATGTCTCCCTTGGGGCGCTTGCGAGCGAGGGGGCCGATCCGAAGGTTTTCTTCGACCGTCAGCTCCGGAAAAATTTCCCGACCTTGCGGCACGTACCCGATGCCCAGTCGCGCTCGTTCGCTCGCGTCTCTTCCGACGAGCTCCCGCCCGGCAAATCGCACGCTGCCCGAACGCACGGGCACGAGGCCCATGATGGCTCGGAGGAGCGTCGTCTTTCCGACTCCGTTGCGACCCATCACGCAAGTGCAGCAGCCCTCTTCCACGGAAACCGAGGTCCCGCGAAGCGTGTGGCTGCCGCCGTAGTACTGCTGGAGCTCGAGGGCCGCGAGCACGTCAGGACCCCAAGTAGACTTCGACGACCCGAGGATCGTTCTGCACGTCGCGCATCGGCCCTTCGGCGAGGACGCGGCCCTCGTGGAGGACGGTGACCGTGCGCGCGATGCTGCGCACGAAGTCCATGTCGTGCTCCACGACGACGACGGTGTGAGCGCCCGCGAGCGACGCGAGGATCTGCGCCGTTCGTTCGATCTCGCCCTGCGTCATTCCGGCCACCGGCTCGTCGACGAGCAGGAGCTGCGGTTGTTGCATGAGGAGCATGCCTATCTCCAGCCACTGCTTCTGTCCGTGCGACAGGAGCCCGGCGAGCCTGCCGCGATGGTCGGAGAGACCGATGAGGTCCAACGTGCTCTCGATCTTCAGGCGCTCGTCGCTCGAAAGGCGCGCAAAGAGCGCACGGAAGACGCGCTTGCTCCCTTGCGTGGTCAGCTCCAGATTCTCGTACACGGAGTGTCCAGGGAAGACGGTGGGCCTCTGGAATTTCCGCCCCACGCCGAGGGCGACGATGGCGTGCTCGGTCAACCGCGTGATGTCGCGTTGGGCGAACCTCACGGCCCCCGACTCGGGTCTGGTCTTGCCGGTGATGACGTCCATGAGCGTCGTCTTGCCGGCGCCGTTCGGTCCGACGATGCACCGCAGCTCGCCCGGCTCTAGGGTGAGCGTCAGCTCGTCGAGCGCACGAAAGCCGTCGAACTGAACGGTGACCTTTTCGACCTCGAGGAGCGCCGTCAAGGCTGTCTTTCCTCGCCCACGACAGGCACTCCGGGAGGGGGCAACGGCCCGTCGGAAGAAGGGCGCTTGGTGAAGAGACCTTCGACCGCGCGCCTTGCCCGCCGGACGCTTCCGAGCGCCTGGACGATGCCTCCGGGCAGCAGAAGCGTGACGAACACGAAGAGGCCACCGAGGAGATAGAGCCAGGCCGTCGGAAACGTGACCGTGAGCCAGCTCTTGGCGTAGTTGACGACGAACGCGCCGAGAATCGCGCCGGCCAGCGTGCCCCGACCGCCGACAGCGACCCAGATGGCAATCTCGACGGAGCTCGACGGCTGCATCTCGCTCGGGTTGATGATGCCGACCTGCGGCACGTAGAGCGCCCCGGCGAGCCCGCAGAGCACCGCCGACAGCGTCCACGCGAAGAGCTTGTAAGCCACCGGGTCGTAACCGCAAAAGCGCACCTTGGCTTCGGCGTCGCGCATGGCGGTGATCACCCGACCGGCACGCGAGCCGACGACGAGGCGGCAGACCGTAAAGGCGAGCGCGAGGCCGGCTCCGCTGAGCGCGCAGAGGGCGGCTCGGGTGCTCGGCTCCCGCAGCGGGAAGCCGAGTATCCGCTTGAAATCGGTCAGCCCGTTGTTGCCGCCGAAACCCGTCGCGTTCCGGAAAAACAAGAGCATCGCCGCGTAGGTGAGCGCCTGCGTCATGATCGAGAAGTAGACGCCCCCGATCCGGGACCGAAACGAGAAGAAGCCGAAGACGTAGGCGACGGCCGCGGGCACGGCGAGGGCCATCAGCATGGCAAAGCCGAAGTGGTCGAACCCAAGCCAGTACCAGGGCAGCTCCTTCCAATCGAGGAACACCATGAAATCGGGCAGAGCGCTCCGGTACATTCCCTCCGTGCCGATGGACCTCATGAGGTACATGCCCATCGCATAACCCCCGAGGGCGAAGAACAGCCCGTGGCAGAGGCTCAAGATTCCGGCGTACCCCCAGACGAAGTCCATGGCCACGGCCACGATCGCGTAGCAAGTCAGCTTGCCGACGAGGGTCACGGCGAACTCCGAGACGTGCAATGCGCTCTTCTCGGCGGGCAGGACGTTCAGAAGAGGCACGAACGCCGTGGCGAACGCGCACGCGACCACGACCAGCCACAAGTCCCAGCGACGCGCGGCACGCTGGAGAAACCCGGCGGCCACCGCTGCGGTCATGCGGTTTCCACCCCTCGGACGCGGTTCGAGAAGAGCCCCTGCGGTCGTTTCTGAATGATCAATACTACGGCCATCAAGACGACGATCTTCCCCAGAACGGCGCCGGCGATGGGCTCGAGGAACTTGCTGAGGATGCCGAGCGCGAAGGCCGCCAGAACGCTGCCGACGAGCTTGCCCACTCCGCCGAGGACGACGACGAGGAAGGAGTCGACGATGAAGCTCTGGCCCAGGTCGGGGCCGACGTTCCCGAGCTGAGCCAGCGCCACTCCGCCCAAGCCGCCTACTCCCGAGCCGAGGGCGAAGGTCCAGGTGTCCACCCGCGCGGTGCGAATCCCCATGCACGCGGCCATGGCCCGGTTCTGGGTGACGGCTCGGACGGCGAGCCCGAGCGATGTTCCCCGCAAGACGAAGGCGATGAAACCAACGACCACCATCGTGAAGAGGACGACCGCCACGCGGTTGTACGGAATGACGACGCCGTCGAAAATCTCAGTTCCTCCTGCGAGCCACGGGGGGTTCTCCACGGCGACGTTTTGAGCGCCGAAGATGGACCGAACGCTTTGAATCAAGAGAAGACTGAGCCCGTACGTCGCGAGGAGCGTCTCGAGCGGCCGGCCATAAAGGAACCGGATGACCGTGCGCTCGAGCACGGCTCCGAGGGCCATGCAGGTCAAGAGGGCGACCGGCACGGCGGCGACCAGGTAAAGCGAAACATGGTCAGGGAAGTGGGCTTGAAAGAAGACCTGGGTCGCGTAAGTGGCATACGCGCCAATCATCAGCATTTCGCCGTGCGCCATGTTGATGACGCGCATGACACCGAACGTGATCGCCAAGCCGAGCGCGCAAAGGAGCAGAATGCTACCGGTGCTCATCCCGTAAATGAAATCCGCCGTCCTATCGACGAGGAACTGCTTCCGATCGAGCGCCCGGAGGGCGGCCCCGGCGGCTGCGCGCACCCCCGCATCGGCCTCCAAATACGAGCCGTCGCCGGCGGGCGTGATTAGGGCTCTCAGCTTGGGCCGGAATCGAACCGAGCCGGATTGTTCGATGGCCTTCACCGCGCCCAACCGCCGCTGCGGGTCGGCGCTCGCGAGGTCTCGTTCGGCGAGCGCCGCAACGATCGCCCGGCGCACGGGGGCAGCTTTCTCCTGCTCCAGCGCGGAGTGCAGCGCCTGCAGGTCTTCTTCGCTGTCTCGCTTCCCGAGGGCCTCGACGGCGCCGAGACGGACCGTCACGCTCGGCGCCCGTAGCTCGAGGCGAGCCACGACCGGGACGAGCACACGCCGCACGGCGTTGTTCGAGCTCGGGGGGTGGGTGGGCTCCGGCCCTGCCCCAGCCCCCGTGAGCGTGTCTCGCAAGACGCCGGTGCGGTCGCGCACGCAAACCTTACCCGTGTCCGTCACCTCCAGGTCGCCGTCGCGCAGCGCCTCGAGAACGCCGAGCGCGCGCTCGTCACCCGAGCCTCCGATGAGGACGACCGCGTGCGCGACGCCTTCGGGCGAGCCTTGCGACAAGCCCGCCAGCCCTGCTTCGAAGGCGCTCGGCTCCGCCGCCGCGTAGGCCCGCCCGCCCACCAACAGGGCAAAGACGGCTAGAGAGACGGCGACCGCACGACGAAGAAGCAAAGCGTACGTTGCCGCGGCCATGGCTCTGCTTTCGATGACCAACGAGAGACGACCTTTGTCTTCAGCGCTTCGCCATGGGCCCGGACACCCCCGCGAATTTGGGCTCCGTGCAGTTGCCGCAAACCCACGGATACGTCCAGTCCGCGACCTTCTTGGCGCTCTCCGGAATGAACGGGCTCCACGCCTGCGCCCGGATCGGCCCGTCGGACTTCCACACTATCTGGAACTGCCCGTTGGCCTGCACCTCACCGATGAAGACCGGCTTGTGGAGATGGTGGTTCTTGGCGTCGAGTGTGATGTCGAAGCCCGACGGTGACCGGAAGACCTGGTAGCCCAGCGCCTGGCGTACGGCGTCGACGTTCGTCGTGCCCGACTGCGCGACGGCCTGCGCCCACATGTGAATGCCGATGTACGTGGCCTCCATGGGATCGTTCGTGACGCGCTTCTCCGCGTCGGGGAGGTTGTGCGCCTTCACGTAGGAGCGCCACTGCTCGATGAACGATTTGTTTTCGGGCGTGCCGATGGACATGAAGTAATTCCACGCCGCCAAGTGACCGACCAGCGGCTTCGTGTCGATGCCGCGGAGCTCCTCCTCGCCGACCGAGAAGGCGACCACCGGGATGTCCTCCGCGTGGAGTCCCTGGTTCGCGAGCTCCTTGTAGAAGGGAACGTTCGAGTCCCCGTTGATCGTCGAGATGACCGCGGTGCGCTTGCCGGTGGCGAACTTCTTGATGTTCGCGACGATGGTCTGGTAGTCGCTGTGGCCGAACGGCGTGTATTCCTCGTGGATGTCGTCGTCCGCGACTCCCTTGGAGTGCAAGAAGTACCGGAGGATTTTGTTCGTGGTCCGGGGGTAGACGTAGTCGGTACCGAGCAGCTCGAAGCGCTTCGCGCCGCCGCCCTTTTCCCCCATGAGGTACTCGACGGCCGGAATGGCTTGTTGGTTGGGCGCCGCTCCGGTGTAAAACACGTTGTAGGAGGACTCTTCGCCCTCGTATTGCACTGGATAGAAGAGCAGACCGTTGAGCTCTTCGAAGACGGGAAGAACGGACTTTCGCGAGACGGAGGTCCAGCAGCCAAAGACCGCAGAGACGCTGTCCTTCTGGATGAGCTCACGCGCTTTCTCGGCGAAGAGGGGCCAGTTCGAAGCCGGATCCACGACGACTGCCTCGATCTTCTTGCCGAGGACGCCGCCCTTGGCGTTGATCTCTTCGATCGTCATGAGCGCGACGTCCTTCAGTGACGTCTCGCTGATGGCCATCGTGCCCGAGAGAGAATGCAAAATACCTACTTTGATGACGTCGGACGGGGCGGCCGCCGGGGCGGGCCCGAGAGTCTGGGCGGAGTCGGCCGGATGCGCCGCGGTCCCCTCCGCAGGCTTCGGCTCCTCCTTGTTGCAGCCCACGGACGCAATTTGGCACGACGCCGCGACACCAACGAGCCACCTTCGCATGTGTTCCTCCTTGCACTTCGCGCGAGCTACGGCGCAAGCGAGCGCCATGCACGAAGTCGTTGTGGGTTCTCTGCCGCGACCTTCTCACCTACGGGGTGAGCCCACGAACCCTGGCACTCGACCTGTTTCGGGGAGTTTTCCGCGTGATGTACTTTCGAAGGGCGCTGTCGGCTCTCTCCTGTCTCCCGTCTCCCGCGGCGCCGAAGCGACGAGGCGACGAAGCGATGAAGCGGCGAGTCACGGACAGATTACGCGGCCCGCGGGCACGCGCGCGTCAAGCGCTCGTGTGCCTCGGGCTCGTCAGTCGCAGCGCCCCCAGAATCGCGTCGATGATGGACCCGAGCCCGACCCCGTTCTTGGCCTGCGCGAAGACGAACGGGCCCTCACCGCGCATCGCGCGCGCGTCGCGCGCCATCACGTCGAGGCTCGCGCCGACATGGAGAGCGAGATCGGTTTTGTTGATCACGAGGAGGTCCGATTGCGTTATTCCGGGGCCGCCCTTCCGCGGTACCTTGTCGCCACCGGCCACGTCGACGACGTAAATCGTGTAATCGACGAGCTCGCGGCTGAATTGTGCGGCGAGATTGTCCCCGCCGCTCTCGATGAACAGGAGCTCCGGGCGAACGGCGAACATGAGCTGCTCGAGCGCGTCGAGGTTGTGACTTATGTCCTCGCGGATGGCGGCGTGAGGGCAGCCTCCGGTCTCGACGGCGCGAATCCGTTCGGGCGGGAGCGCCTGGTTTCTGTGCAAGAACTCGGCGTCTTCCCGGGTGAAGATGTCGTTCGTGACGACCCCGAGGCTCAAGCGGTCTCGCAGGGCTCGGCAAAGCGCGAGCACGAGCGCCGTCTTCCCGCTGCCGACAGGTCCGCCGATGCCCACGGTGAAGGCCCGCTCGCCGTAGTCGCGCCGGCGCCGCGAGCTGGTCTCGCGTTCGCCGAAGACTCCCGCGTTGGACCAGTGCTCGTGACCGTGCGGGACGTCGTGATCGTGATCGTGGTCGTCGTCGTGCGCCATGAGGCACCTCAGCTTTGAAAGAGTCGGGCGTGAAGGCGATCGTGGGCGGCTCCGAACACGTCCAACAGGGGAGCGGCGGTGGCGGCGTCGTCCGGGCGCAAGGCGTGGCACGCAGCGAGCACGGCGTCCATCGTGCCCGCGTGCCGTCGCTGCAGACGTTGGGCCTCGTGGGGTCCGATGACGCCGAGGCGCACGGCGGCCGACGCGATGCTCCGGAGCGCGAGAAGGAGATGGAGCGAGAGCGCGTCGCCCCGCGAGAGGCCGAGCTCCGCGAGAGTCGCGCCGAAGACCGGCGCGAGGTGGGCGGCCAGCCCGCCGGCCCGCACGCGCGCGGCGAGCTGTGGGAGCCCCGGCTCGTCGAAGACGCGCGTGCACGTCGCCAGAAAGGCGCGTCCCTGCGTGCGGCTGGCCCGGTTCGCGACGTGGCTCGTGAGGAAGGCGTCGACGAGCGCGTCGATGCGGCCGATGTCCCTCGGCTCGTCGTGCGCCGCGCCCACGAAGGGGAGCGAGGTCTGGCCCACGTTCCATAGATACGAAAGGACCCAGGCCTCCACGCGAGAGGTGTCCGTCAGCTCGCCGAGGTGAGCCGCCACCTCGAGCCCGGACGAGTGGGCAAATCCTCCCGTGGGGAAGGCGGAGTCGGCGAGCTGCAAGAACCTCCAGCCAACGGCCATCGTCTCGTCACTTCGACCCACGCGACGCCTTTCGTCCCTCGAAGGGGCTGCCGGTCTATGGCCCGAGTCCACGCGTCTCGACTCGAAGTCGACTCAAAAGAGGTGATAAAGCTGCGCGAGCGGGAGGCTCGACGCCGGCGGGCAGCGCAGGATCTCGCCGTTGGCGCGGACCTCGTACGTCTCGGGGTCGACCGTGATCGAAGGAAGCGCGTCGTTGTGAACCATGTCGCGCTTGCCGATCCCGCGGCAGCGCCGCACGGCTACGAGCTGCTTGGTCAACCCGAGCTCGCCGAGGCCGCCCTCGAGAATCGAGCGCGTCGAGACGAACGCGATGCTCGAGGTACCGACCGCGCCCCCGAGCGCCCCGAACATCGGACGCATCCGGAGGGGCTGAGGCGTCGGAATGGAGGCGTTCGGATCACCCATTTGCGCCCAGGCGATGAAGCCCCCCTTGAGCACGAGCTCCGGACGAGCACCGAAGAAAGCCGGCCGCCAGAGGACGAGGTCGGCCCATTTGCCCACGGCGATGCTCCCGATTTCTTGCGATATTCCGTGGGCGATCGCCGGATTGATGGTGTACTTGGCGACGTAACGCTTCACGCGGGTGTTGTCGTTGTGACCCCATTCTTCGGGAAGCGGCCCGCGATCTCTCTTCATCTTGTCGGCGGTCTGCCACGTGCGCGTGATGACCTCGCCGACCCGGCCCATGGCCTGGCTGTCGCTCGAGATGATGCTGATCGCCCCCATGTCGTGCAAAATGTCTTCTGCTGCGATCGTCTCGCCGCGAATGCGGCTCTCTGCGAAGGCCACGTCCTCGGGAATGGTCTTGTCGAGGTGATGACACACCATGAGCATGTCGAGGTGCTCGTCGAGCGTATTGATCGTGAACGGGCGGGTGGGATTGGTCGAGCTCGGGATGACGTTCGGCTCACCGCAGACACGGATGATGTCCGGCGCATGCCCGCCTCCGGCCCCCTCCGAGTGGTAAGTGTGAATGGTCCGCCCTTTGAAGGCCGCGATCGAGTCGTCCACGTAACCGGACTCGTTCAGCGTGTCGGTGTGGATCGTGACCTGAACGTCCTCCTGCTCGGCGACGCCCAAGCAAACGTCGATGGCGCGCGGCGTGGTTCCCCAGTCCTCGTGGAGCTTCAAGCCGACCGCCCCCGCTCGAATCTGCTCGACCAGACCTTCGGGCGACGACGTATTCCCCTTACCCGTCAAGCCGATGTTGATCGGCAGAGCATCGGTCGCCTGCAGCATTTGCTGGATGTGCCGCGAGCCTGGCGTGCAAGTCGTCGCGTTCGTGCCCGTGGCCGGGCCTGTACCGCCGCCGATGAAGGTGGTGACGCCGGAGGCGAGCGCCTCGTCCGCTTGTTGGGGGCAAATGAAGTGCACGTGCGAGTCGATGCCGCCTGCGGTCAGAAGGAGGCCTTCGCCCGCGATCGCTTCGGTGGTCACGCCCACGATCATTCCTTTTGACACCCCGGCCATGACGTCCGGATTGCCGGCCTTGCCGATTCCCGCGATCCGCCCGCTCTTGATGCCCACGTCGGCCTTGTAGATGCCGCCGGCGTCGATGATGAGGACGTTCGTTATGACGCAGTCGAGCGCCTCCCGGTCGCCCGTTCCGGCTCGTTGCCCCTGTCGATCGCGGAGCACCTTTCCCCCGCCGAACTTGCACTCGTCGCCGTACACGGCGAAATCGTGCTCGACCTCCACGATGAGCCCCGTGTTGCCGAGGCGCACGCGATCGCCCGTGGTCGGACCGAACATGTCGACGTAGTGCCGTCGATCGATGGAGAGGCTCATTGGGCATCCTCGGCCGGTCCGCTCGTCCCGGCCGTGCAGACCAGGCGCACCGTCTTCTCGTCGCCAGGCTCGAACCGAACCGCCGTTCCCGCAGGGATGTCGAGGCGTCGGCCGATCGCTCG
Source organism: uncultured delta proteobacterium (assembly GCA_963787925.1). Lineage (GTDB taxonomy): Bacteria > Myxococcota_A > Polyangia > Polyangiales > Polyangiaceae > Palsa-1150. The sequence continues at coordinate 3,190,580 of CAWBEN010000003.1, read as the reverse complement.
CGTCCGGTCGAACACGAGCGCCGCGTTCGTCTCGGCAAAAGGGTAGTGGCTCCCCACCTGGATGGGGCGATCGCCGATGCTCTTGACGACGACTTCGATCGCGTCGCGCCCCTCGTTGAGTGAGATCGAGCCAGCGGCGACGAGAAGCTCTCCCGGGATGCCCTCGCTCGCAGCGAGCGCGGGGAAGGTGCTCTCCGGCGGCAAGGGCAAGAAGCTGCCGTGCAGGGCGAGCGTCAGGTCGACGCGCTCGAGATCGATGGGTCGGTGGAGCGTGACGAGCTTGGTGCCGTCCGCGAACGTGCCTTCGACCTGCACTTCGGCGACCATGTCGGCTACGCCGTCCATGACGTGCACGCGCCCCAAGATCCGCCTGCCGAGATCCATCAGCGCGGCGACCGAGTGCCCGTCACGAATGAGCTCGAGGATCTGCGTCGCCAGCAAGGCGACGGCCTCCGGATAGTTGAGGCGCAACCCGCGCGCGAGCCGCTTTTGCGCGAGGACGCCGGCTCCGTGCAGCAAGAGCTTGTCCACGTCGCGCGGCGTGAGGTGCATTCGCGCCGGCGAGCATGGCGCATTGTGCGGTCAGCGTCACCACTTTCGCGCGAAAGGATCGTCTCCGAGCAAGGTTGCCAGGGCGGCGAAACTCGGGCGCAAAAGGCGCGACCCGATTTCGAAACGTTCCGCGGCCACACGAAGAATCGCGCCGTCCGACCCGAGCGGGCTCGCCGAGGCGACGGCGTCTTTTGCGGAATCGGCCCTCAAGGCGGCCGCCCCCATCGCCAGCATCGCGCCCCGGACGGCGGCGAACCGCGGCCCAAAAACGACGAGCGACAGCACCACGTCGAACCTCCCCATGCGCTCCGAGAGCGAGCCGCGGGCGGAGTCGAGCAGCGTGGCGTCGGCAAAGAGAGGCGCTCCACGACGGGCGATGGTCGTGCGCGAGCCGAAGCGCGAGAATGCCCACCGTTCGCCCATGGCGCTGCGACCGCAGGTGTAGCCGTCGAACAACAGAAGCGACGCGTCGGGCGCAAGCGCGACGTCGATTTTCTGCGCGTAGCGGGCGCCAGCGAAACAGACGACGGGGTCGGGCACGATGGCAAGCGCCGCGCCGCCCTCGACGCGCACCGCGAGCCGCTGCGAGCACCCCCGTGGCGAGCGATAGACCTTCGTCGAGCCCTGCGTTCCGATGAAGGCCGTCGTATTCTCCGCGGCGTCGATGCGCGCCTCGACGCAGTCGCCGTCGACCAGCCCGCCGCCCAGGCTCGCGAGAAACACCCACGCGGCGTCGCCGTGATTGCGTGGCTCGAGGAGACGCAGCGGGCTCGTGGCCAGCGCGGTCGCGACCGCGGTTCTCCTGCCCGTTCGACGAAACTCGATCGTCGCGTGCCCCGGCGGGGGACGCGGGGCGAGGCGCTCTCCGAGCGAAGCACGAACGGTCACGGGCGGCCCTGTGCTTTCTCATGCTTTGCGTCGTAGCGCCTCGATTCTCGGCCGCTCACCGCCTCGGGCGCCCGCCGCTTCGAACAAAAGATTGCCGGGCGCGACCGTTTACCCGCGCGCAACGACTCGGAAACAGCCGCCGCTTACGGTCGGGCATAGCGGCGCCTGGGTAGTGCAAGAGGAGACTCGAACGAATGGGCAGCATTTTGGTGGACGCGGAGCCCGAGGCCATCTCGATCGAGGTCGACCGCACGGCCGTGATCGTGATCGACATGCAGCGCGACTTCCTCGAGCCGGGCGGCTTCGGTGAGGCGCTCGGCAACAAGGTCTCGTTGTTGAAGGCGGCGGTGGCGCCCTGCGCCGCCCTCCTCGAGATGGCTCGCAGGAGACGGATGCTCATCGTGCACACGCGCGAGGGCCACCGTCCCGATCTGTCCGACGCGCCGAAGGCCAAGGTCGAGCGCGGCGCGCCGAGCCTGCGCATCGGCGCCGTCGGGCCCATGGGCCGCATCCTCATAAGGGGCGAGCCCGGGCACGACATCGTCCGCGAGCTCTACCCGAGAGACGGCGAGCCCGTGGTCGACAAGCCCGGCAAGGGGGCGTTTTACGCCACCGACTTGCACTTGATTCTCGAGAATCGTGGCATTCAGAGCCTCATCGTCTGCGGAGTGACGACGGAGGTCTGTGTTCACACGACGGTTCGCGAGGCCAACGACCGCGGATTCCGTTGCATCGTCCCCGGCGACTGCTGCGGCTCGTACTTTCCCGAATTCCACGAGGTCGGGCTCCGGATGATCAAGGCGCAGGGGGCCATCTTCGGCTGGGTGTCCGACTCGACCCGCGTCATCAAGGCGCTCGCGTAGGCGTTAAGGAGGTCCGCCACTGCACTCGGACCGATCGCACGGAAAACGACGGGAGACGCTGGAGAATCAGGAGAACAAGGTGCCATGACGACGCAGACCACGCAGACCACGCAGACCCCCTTCAAGCCACAATTGTGGACGCCTGGCGACTGGAACGCCTTTTTCGGTTTCGGAACCAACATCCTGGTCAATTTGCTCGTGTTGACCGGGTTGCTGCGCTTCGTGCTGAAGATGCCCGATCACCTCGTGTTCTCGCGAATACTTCCGGCGACCGGCCTGATGATGTGCCTCAGCACGGTCTATTACGCGTGGCTCGGCTACCGGCTCGCGCAGCGCACCGGCCGTACGGACGTCTGCGCTCTGCCGTCTGGCATCAGCGTGCCCCACATGTTCGTCGTGACCTTCATCATCATGCTCCCGATCGCCGCCAAGACGGGCGACCCGGTCAAGGGCTGGGAGGCGGGGCTGACGTGGGTGTTCGTCCAGAGCTTCGTCCTGATGGCGGGCGGCTTCATCGCGCCGTTCATCCGCAAGCTCACGCCGCGCGCGGCGCTTCTCGGCACGCTCGCCGGCGTCTCGATCGCGTTCATCTCGATGCGGCCGGCCCTCGAGATGTTCATGACGCCCGCGATCGCCATCCCCTGCTTCGCGATCATTCTGGTCAGCTGGTTCGGCGGCGTCCGCTACTTCCGCGGAACGCCTGCCGGCCTGGTCGCCATCGCGGTGGGAACGACCATCGCCTGGGTGTCGACGGCGATGAGCTCCACCGGAACCGGCTTCGGTGGAATGAGCGTGGCCAAGCTCTCGCAGTCGGTCGAGAACTTTGGATTTTCGCTCCCGATACCCGCCGTCGACCACGTCTTCTCCGGATTCCAGTTTCTAGGCGTCATCCTCGTGACGGCCATTCCGTTCGGAATTTACGATCTCGTGGAGGCGATGGATAACGTCGAGAGCGCCTCCGTCGCCGGAGACAGCTTTCCGACGACCCGCGTCCTGTGCGCCGACGGCGTCATCAGCCTCATTGGGTGCATGATGGGCAATCCGTTCATCAACGCGGTTTACATCGGCCATCCGGGGTGGAAGTCGATGGGGGGCCGCATCGGTTACTCCGCCGCGACCGGCGTCGCCGTGCTCCTCCTGTCATGGCTCGGCATCATCTCGGTCATGGTGGCGCTCATTCCGGTCGTCGCCATTTCACCGATTCTCCTCTACATCGGCATGTTGATCGGGTCGCAGGCCTTCCAGGAATCACCGAAGCGGCATGCGCCGGCCATCGTCTTGGCGCTGACCCCTCACCTGGCCGCCTGGGGCAAGCTTCAGATCGACAACTCGCTCGCTGCCGCCGGGACCAACGCCGGCGCCGTGGGACTGGATAAGCTCGGGCAGGTGGGCGTGCTCTACGAAGGCTTGGCCGTCATGGGCGGGGGCGCGATCCTGGGTGGTCTCGTTCTCGGCGCGATCGCCGTCTTCATCATCGAACGCCAGTTCATGAAATCCGCCGCCTTCGCGGGCGTGGGCGCGCTCCTCACGTTCTTCGGGTTCATTCACGGCGAATCGATCGGCTTCGGCAGGACGCCGCTCGTCGCGGTCAGCTACCTCGCCGTGGCTGTCATCCTCGTCGGATGCGCCAAGTACGCGACCGCCGCCGCGCCTGCTGCCGTCGAGCGGGACTCTGAGGAGACGCTGGGTGGCCACGAGGGGCTGCCGGAACCGGCGAAGTAGCGGGGGCGTTGCCCGACGGGCGGCTCTGACCGTTTACAATCGAGGTGGCGTCGCATAAGACGCGACGATGATGAGCGCGCGGACGCGAGTCCGTCATCCCGTCGCGTGGGTGCCGACCTCTTACCTCGCCGAGGGCATCCCCTTCGCCATGGTGATCTGGGTGGCGGGCACGATGTTCAAGGATCTGGGCCACTCGGACACCGAGATAACCCTCGGCACGGCGAGCGTCGGCATCGTCTGGTCGCTGAAGCCCTTCTGGGCGGCGTTCCTCGACATGTACCGCACGAAGAAATTCTGGGTACTGCTGACGGAATTCGTCATGGCGGCGATACTCGCGGGCGCCGCGCTGGCGCTGCGCCTGCCGAATTATTTCAACGTCATCATTCTGGCCCTCTGGCTCCTCGCGTTCGCGTCGGCGACGCAGGACATCTGCGTCGACGGCGTCTACATCACGACGCTCGACAAGAGGCAGCAAGCCGCCTGGATCGGCGTCCAGGGAATGTGCTGGAACGTCGGGCGAATCTTCGCGACCGCCGCCGTGGTCTGGCTCGCGGGCAACCTGAAGGACGCCGGATACGACGCAAAGAGCGCCTGGGTCTACGCGCTCGGACTGAGCTCGCTCACGATGGGGGCGCTCGGCATCTACCACTACTTCATCTTGCCGACGGGCTCGATCGCGAGTCGGCCGAAGAGCCGCGCCGAGATCGTCGCCACCTTCGCCGACGCCGTCAAAGCGTTCTTCCAGAAGAAGGCCATCTGGGGAATGCTCCTTTTCGTCTTTTTGTACCGAGCGGGTGAGGGCTTCCTTCTCGTGGAGGCACCGCTCTTCATGCAGGCCCCCCTCGAGAAAGGCGGCCTGGGTATGACGCTCGGCCAAAAGGCCCTCGTCGACGGGACCGTGAGCACGGTCGTCAGCATCGTCGCCGGGTTGCTCGGCGGAGCGTTCGTGTCGAAATTCGGGCTCAAGCGGACGATCGTCTTTCTCAGCGATCTGCTTGAACGTGCCGCACCTTTGCTACGTCTTTCTCAGCCAGGCCGTCTCGCCGGGCGCACGGCTCTCTTTTCTCACGATCCAGGTGCTCGTGAGCATCGAGAAGTTCGGTTACAGCTTCGGTTTCGTGGGGTGCATGCTCTACATGATGCAGCAGCTCGCGCCGGGCAAATTCAAGATGACCCACTACGCGTTCGCCACGTCGCTCATGAATCTGGTGCTGGTCCCCACCCAGATGGTGAGCGGGGCGCTGGCTGACTGGCTAGGATACCGCACGTTCTTCCTCTTCGTTCTGGCTGCGTCGATTCCGAGCGTCCTCGCCGCATGGCTTGCGCCTTTCCCGCATCCGCCAGACGCGGACGACGACGAGAGCGACGCCGAGGACGGCGGTCATGGCAACGAGACCACCGCACGCGCGGCCGCAGCCTGACGAAGGCCTCAACCGGAGATACCGATGAGCCACAAAGAGTTCGATGCCGAGTATGTCTTTACTCATCACGTCCCGACACACGACAAGCTGGTTCACTACGATGCGATTCACGCGGCCGCGAAGAGCTTTGCCGAGGTCATCCTCGCCAATACGCCGCCCGGGGACGACCAGGCCGCTGCCCTCCGGCTGCTTCGCGAGGCGACGATGACGGCGAACGCAGCGGTGGCGCTCGATGGGCGATTGACGAAGGGGTGACGTCGCGCTCTTCTCGCACCCGAGGAGGCGCTCAGCCTATGCGATCTCGGACGTCGTCTTTCACGGTCTCGGTTCTCAGCACTCTCATGGCGTCCGGCGGCGCGTTCGGCTGCGGCGGCGGAAGCAAGGACGCGCCCTGCCCGGCAGCCCCGGCGGCGGCGGCGTCGGGCGCGTCCAGTCCGGACGCCTCGTCCCCCTCCGTCCCCTCGATGGTCACCAGCTCGCCCGGGGGCGAGCTCCTCGATCCGAACCCGGCGGCGGCCACGATAGTCGTGAAGCTCGCGACCGATGGGGGGCGGGTCTCGCTCCAGAACGTGTTCAACGGCTTTGGCTGCACAGGCAAGAACGTGTCGCTAGGCATCTCCTGGTCGGGGGCGCCTGCTTCGACGCAGAGCTTCGCGCTCATCATCCACGACCCCGACGCTCCGACGGGGGTAGGCTTCTTTCACTGGTCGGTGTTCAACTTGCCGAAGGGGACGACGAGCCTACCGCCGGGCGCCAGCGCGGGCGGGCTGCCCGCGGGCGCGGTTCAGGGCTACACCGACTTCGGAATGAGCGGCTACGGGGGCCCTTGCCCGCCGCCGGGCGCTCCGCACCGCTACATCGCCACGGTCTACGCGCTCGACGTTCCCAAGCTCGACCTCGGTCCGGGAGCGACACCCGCGCTCCTCCGCTTCATGTTGGCGCAGCACACGGCGGCGCTCGGGCGCGCGACGGCGACGTACGGCCGGTAACCCGCCGTCGCCCTGTGCCACGCGGCTACGACTCGAGCTCGGGGTCGACCAGGTACTGGTAGAAGAGTTCGCGCACCCGCGATCGCGCCTTGCGGCGTCACCGGCAGCTCACCTCGACGAGGATGCGACCGGGCGCGTAGCAGTAGACCTGCGTGCCGCGGCCGTTGCGTTGGACGTCGCTGACGTCGAGGCCCCCCACGCGGGCGCGACGCTGGAAATCGACCACGACGTCCTCGAGGGGAACGACGAAGCCCACGTGGAACCCGTCAGGGTACGCGTCGTCCTCGTTACGGCTGCGCTGGAGCACGAGAGCGAACCCGTCTTCGCCACGCAGGATGGCAATCGCGGGAGACGTGCGGCTCGACGTGAGGACGAACCCGAACCAACGCTCGAAAAAGTCGACGGCCGCTCGCACGTCGGGAACTTGCAGATCGATATGGTTGAGCTTCATGGGGAGACCTCGATGCGCGGCACACACACATGTGCCTGACGTCGTGGGTCTCTCGCCGTGGGGGCGGGACAAGGGGCCCTCGACCAGCCGAGGGCTGACCGGGGCTCACCGAACCGGTCTGCCGTTTTGCGACCTCACGAGGCTACCAAGCGGGCCCTTGGCATGCCAGGAAGATCGAGAAACAGCTCCTGCCACGGTCAGGTGCCGCACGCGGCGGGACGGCGCGACTGCAAAGCTCGCCGCCGGCGGGTAAGCTCGTGCGATGTCGCTCGATGGTCTGGCTCTGGCACGCGCGGGCGACACCGGCGATTGACGCTGCCTATGGAACGCATGGAACGCACGGAACGCGCCCCCGTGAGCACACGGGGCGGATCTCGGGAGTCGCTCGAACGGTGGTCGCTCTGGGCGAGTCGCGCCGTCGCGTTCGTCGTCGCCTGCTCGGTCGCCGGCCCGTTCGTTTACCATGTCGCGCGAGGGTCGAAGGCGTATCTCGGCCTCTTCGAGGACGACTACTTCTATTACGCCATCATCGCGGACAAGCTCGTCACGCACGGCAAGCTCACTTACGACGGCTCGACGCTGACGAACGGCTTCCACCCGCTCTGGCTCGTCGTCGTGGCCACGCTCCGGTGGCTCTGCGGCCGGTTGGGTGCCTCGTTTCACGTTGCGCTCGCCCTCGTCTTCGTGGGGTCGATGATGGCCACGTACGAGCTCTCGCGACGGTTCGCGCGCGCGCTCGGCGCCTCGGTGCTGCTCGCGCCGCCTCTCGCAGCGCTCTACTTGCTCGCGACGGACCGTCTTCTCGCGTCCGGAATGGAGACCGCCGTCGCGGTGCCGCTCCTATTTTGGCTCCTCGTCGAAGTGGCCCGCGAAGAGCCGCTCACGGGCCGGCGCGCCGCAAAGCTCGGCCTGGTTGCCTCCCTCGCGATCTTGGCCCGTCTCGACGTCGCCATCGTCGTCGCGATGCTTCTCGTCGGATGGCTCGTCGTCGCGCGACCAGCCGCTCCGACGGCGTGCCGAAGGCTCGCCGCATTTTGCGCGGGTGGGAGCCTGGTGCCCGTCTACGTCGCAGCCAACTTGTACGTCGTCGGGAGCATTCTCCCAGTGTCCGCCCTGGCCAAGCGCCTCTACGACGGTCACGCGATCAACGTGGACCTCCTCCGATTCGTCGCGACCAAGACGCTGTACGGGCCCGTGGTCTGCGTCCTCCTGCCCCTCGGCGTCATCGCTCTCTTTTTCGTGGTGCGACGAGACCCGCGGTTCAGGCCAGCGGCCCGCGTGTCCGGGGCGGCCGCGCTCCTTTTTCCGTTCGTCTTCTTTGGCGTGAACGCGTTGAGCGGTTGGGTGTTCTTCGGGTGGTACGCCTATCCTCTCGCCCCCGCGATCCTGGCCGCGCTGGTCTACGCTTGCGAGTGGGCAGATCCGATCGCGCGCCGCGCGCCGCTCCACGTCGCTGCGCTGGCCGGAGCGATCGCGCTCGCGGCCATTTCGATCCGGGCAGCGCGCTATTTCGTGATGCACGGTCCTCGCTGGACGAGCGCCGACAACGCGCTCCTCGCGATGGGGCTCGATTTGGCCGAGCGCGTTCGCGATCGCGAGGGCGTCTTCGGCATGGGTGCGATGGCGGGCTTCGCCTCGTATCTGGTCGACAAGCCGTTCGTCCAGCTGGAGGGGCTCGCGTGCGATCGCGCGATGGTCGAGCACGTCCGCCGTCAGGACGCCCTCGAAGACGTCCTGCGCGCCTACCACGTCGACTACCTGGTCGTGTCCGTCGCCGCGGTTCCCGTGCCCGAAGACCACGGCTGTTTCACCGTCACGGAGCCGAGCGCCGAATGGGCGGGAGCTCGTTCTTCTAGAATGAGCGGCGAGATCTGCTCGCCGCCGATCGCACGCTTCGCGAACGTGAAGAGCCCTGATCCGTGGGCGCTGCCCTTTTCCTTGGAGACGCTCGTGTTCGACCTCCGAGGCGCCCGCTGGCGCAAGACACGCGTCGTCGCGGAGGCAAGCGCTCCGGTCGACCCGCCAACCCTCTGAGTTGACTCTAGGTGATGTACTCCCGGCACAGCCCCCGGCGAGTCGATGTCTCGATCGTGTCGCCGCATCGCACGCAGCGGAAGGTGACCTTGCTCGGCACCGACGTTCCCCCCCAGAGCAGGTAAAGTGTGCCGAGGAACGTGTACTCCCGATCGACGATGCTGAACTTGCTGGCGCGGTCCGTGCCGCACTTGCAGCGAGCCAGCGCGTCGTCTTCACCCGGCGGAGCAGGGGAGGCTCCCGTCTGGCTCGGGGCGATCATGGCCTTCCGAGCGTAGCCCATCGAGAGACGGCGCGCGCGGTCGCCGGATGCGGTGCGGCGGGCCATACTCCTCGGACAATGAACCTCGATGGCAACGCGCTGCTCCTCTCGCTCGTGATCGGCTCGGTCGGGTTCGTCTGTTTCGCCTACGGCAAGCGCCAGGGGCGAGTGCCTCCGATGATCGCCGGCGCGATCCTGCTCGTGTATCCGTACTTCGTCTCCGATCTCCTCGCGATGGCGGCCGTTGCCGTGGCCGTGCTGGCGCTCTTGTGGACCGCCGTTCGACTCGGCGCGTAATCGCCGGTCATCCCGTGCTCGATCCGGCGCGCCTCTTCCATCGCGCTCGGGCTCTCTCCCTCTCGCCTTCTCGCGTTCGAACGGGCGCGCGCGCGGCCAGTGACGCGAGCAGCCGCTCGGTGCTCGCAGTCACCTCGTCGATCGCTTGGGCGAAGCATGCTTCGTCGGTTTGCGAAGGCTTGTTCAGGCCCGTCACTTTTCGCACGTACTGCAGCGCGGCCGCCCGAACCTCGTCGGGCGTGGTCGGCGGCTGGAAATTGTAGAGGACGCGGATGTTGCGGCACATGACGACGTCAGCTTAGCGCGTGGGGCGGCAGGCGCGGTCGCAGGAACCGGCGCCGAGGGCGATCGCCCTCGCAAGCGTCGCCGGACGCGTTAGGCTCCGACCCGCGTGAAACTCGTGCTCCCTTGCTCGCTGCACGCGCGGCCTGCCAACGCGCTCGTGCGTGTCACGTCGAGGTTCGAGAGCCAGGTCGTCCTCCAAAAGGGCGGCGATCGGGCGAGCGCCAAGAACATCCTCGAGGTCCTGGCGCTAGGGGCCGCGGCGGGCGACACCCTTTCGTTCGAGGCCAGCGGAGCGGACGCGCGAGAGGCGCTCGACGCGCTGCGAAGGCTGGTCGAGAGTTGCTTCGAGGCCGACCGCGTGCCGGAGACCGGCCGCCCCGCGGTCGCGGGCATCGCGGTGGGGGCGGCGGTCGTCCTCTTCGCCCCGGCGGTCGCGGCGGCAAGCGCCGAACGATCACCCGAGGAGGAGCGCGCGCGAGTGGCGGACGCCTTCGCGCGTGCCGAGCGCGGTCTCGGGGAGCTGATGGCGGCGCTGCCGGCGCACGAAGCGGAGCTGCTCTCGCCTGAAATCGCCATCCTCGGTGCGCTCTTCGAGCGCGTCATCGTGCGGACGGACGCAGGTCACGGCGCGGAGCTCGCCGTCCTGGCGGAGACCGAGGTGGTGACGACCGATCTGCTCCTCGACGCGCGCGCGCGCCTTCTCGCCGCGCTCGCGGGCGGCGAGCTGCCTTCGGTCACCCCCGCCATCATGGCCGAGGCGGGGGAAGAGGTCGTCGTCGTCACCGGGGCGCTGACGCCTTCGTTCGTCGCCGCGCTCCCCGACCAAGTCGTCGGTGTCCTCGCGGCGCTCGACGACGCAGACGCGGGCGCCGGGACGACGGCGCACGCCGTCATCCTCGCTCGTGGGCGCGGTCTGCCGCTCGTTTTTGTCCCGTCCCGTGTGCTCCAGGCGATCACCGACGGAGACATCCTCGTCGTCGACGCCACGACCCAGCCGGCGAACGTCTGGGTGGCTCCGAGCGAGACGCTGATCGACGAGGCGCGCGCCCGCCGCGGCGACCTCGCGCGCGCGGACGGCGAGGACGCGCGACAGGTCACGTCGCTCTCGCATCTGGGGATCAGCGTCCGGGTCAACATCGGCTCGCTGCGCGACGTCGTGCCGGCGGGTGCCGACGGCGTCGGCCTCCTCCGCACGGAGCTCCTCTTCGCCAATCGATCGTCGCCTCCGTCGGAAGCCGAGCAGCTCGCGGCGATCCTCGCCGTCGTCGGCGCAGCGCGCGGCGCACCCGTCGTCGTCAGGCTTTTCGACGCGGGCGGAGACAAGCCGCTCGCGTGGCTGCCGTCCATCTCCGAGCGGGGGGTCGAGCTCCTGTTGCGGCACCCGGACGTCTTGTCGACACAGCTTCGGGCGATCGCCCGCGCCCGCGAACAGGGCGATGTCCGCGCGCTGTTGCCGATGGTGCGCTCCGAGGACGACGTCACGCGAGTCCGCGCCCTGGCCGATCCCGCGCTGCCCGTGGGCGCGATGATTGAGACCGCTGCGGCCGTCGCGCGTGCCGATGCCATCGCCCTGGTCGCCGATTCGCTGAGTGTCGGAACGAACGATCTCGCGGCCGAGACGCTGGGCGTCTCTCGTTCAGACGCCGCGTTGACGCTCGATCCTCGCGTGCTTGCCTTCATCGCTCGCGTCATCGGTGCCGGGCACGCGCGAGGGCGGCACGTCAGCATGTGCGGAGAGCTTGCCGGTGATGAGCGCGGTTCTCGCGTCTTGGTCGGTCTGGGCGCAGACGTGCTCAGCATGGCCCCGCCCCGCCTCGCGCCCATCGCGCGATCGCTCGGGGCCGCGTCGATCGACGAGTGCCGCGCGGCCGCGCGCGAGGCCGTCGCCGGCTGACCTCTCTCGAGGACGTCTCTAGGGAAAAGTGACGGGGAAAGCCACCCAACGCCCGCTGCAGTCGACGGCGTGGGGAGCGCCCGAGCCGCTCGCTCCGGGGACGGCGAAGCTGGCGCCGCCCGGCCCTAGCGTGACGGCCGAATTCGACGCGCTGACCGTCGGGCTTCCGTCGACGACGACGTTGTCCAGCGTCACCGTGGTGGGGTGGGCCCCGTCATAGCCGTCCAGGGTGATCTTCGGCGAAATCGAATCGGCCAGATCGTGGAAGTTGGCTATCCGGATATTCGTAAATTGCGGTGTTCCCCCGCCGCTCACGGTCCCCTGCGTGTAGTGCGGCGTGATGAGAATCGGATTGACCATGTGCCGCGTGCAGACGTCGTCGTACGACACGTTGGTGACCAATCCTCCCGCGCCCGGATACGACTTGATGCGAATGCCGTTGAGGTCGGAGCTGAGATTGCTGGGGAAGACCGTTCCGTCGACGGTCAGGTCGTAGACCTGCACGCCGTCGACGCCTCCGGGACCGGTCTCGCTTCCGATCGACATTCCGTGCCCCGCGCCGAAGTGATTGTGCGCGATCGTCAGCTTGCTGACGTGGCCGTTGTTGCCGCCTTTGATGGCGATGTGGTCGTCTCCGACGCTGATCATGTTGCAGACGATGAACCCGTTGGTCGTCGGCGAGCCCGTTCCCGAGCCGGGATCGATGCCGTCGGTGTTGTGGGCACTGACCGGCGTGATGGTCGAGCCTGCGCTGTTCGTCGTCTTCGAGGGGGTGAGAATCGTCGTCCCCCAAATGACGAAATGATCCCCTGTGACCTTCACGTGGAAGCCCGGCGAGTTGTAGAGGTGGATCTTGTACATCACGAAGTTCGACGCGCTCGCCACGATGAAGGCCGGTCCCGGCCACGCCGAGCTGCCGCCCAAACGCGGCTCGCCGCCCTGTCCGTCGATGATCCCGTCGCCCACGAGGGCCGGGGAGGTGCCGCTCACGGTGAGAACCGCGCTCCCGAGCGAGCCCCGCGACGCGTAAAGCGTGACGCCCGCGTCGACCCAGAGCGTGACGCTGTCGATCGTGAGCGAGCCGGTGACGAGCGCGTTGTTCGCGCCGCTGGCCACGAGCTTTACTGTCTTTCCCTTGCATGCGCTGAGGGCGCTCTGAAGCTTCTGGGTGTCGAGGCTGCCTTCGCTCGGAACGCCGCCGCTCGCGACCGCCTGCGAGGCCGAAATCGTTTGGCAGACGCTGGATGCGGCTGGGAGCGAGGGCTCCGAGACGCCCGCCGCGGCCAGTATCGGGTCGCCGCTGCCGCAGGCGCCCCCCGTGGCGTTCCCGCTTCCTGCGGGGCTTCCGCTCGCCGCCGGGGCGCCGCTTCCTGCGGGGTTTCCGCTGCCGGGGGGACTTCCGCTTCCTGCGGGGCTTCCGCTGCCGGGGGGACTTCCGCTTCCTGCGGGGCTTCCGCTGCCGGGGGGACTTCCGCTTCCTGCGGGGCTTCCGCTGCCGGGGGGACTTCCGCTTCCTGCGGGGCTTCCGCTGCCCGCTGGACTCCCGCTGCCGCCGCTCGCGATGCTCCCGCTCCCCGGATGCCCGCCGCTCGACGGGGCGTTCCCGCCCCCATCCGGCCCGTTGGCCGCGACGACGCTGCCGTCACTTCCGCACGCCGCGATCACGATCGCCAGGCCCGCCGTCGCGCTGAGCAGCCACGCATCGCACTTCATCGTCCACCTCGTCGAGGGCCAGCTCGTGATTACGGCGCGAGCTGGCTCATCTTTTAGCGCCTGGGATCGCGGGGTGCGTCCGCGCTCGACGTCTCCCGCTTGGCTCATCCTGCCTCGCTGCAAAGCGACACCCATGCCCAAACCGGCGCGAACGGTCGCTTCCTACCGCGAATCCGCGCCAGGCCCATGTGTCTTTGTGCCACTACGAACGGCGATCCGTCGGCGATTCGTGAACGAAGCCGCCGTGGGACGCGAAATGTGGGAGGCAAAGTGTAGGAGGCAAAGTGTAGGAGGCAAAGTGTAGGAGGCGACCAGCGATTGTCCGCTGGCGCGGCAAACCGCGCACACCCGAGCGCCCTTGCGGGAGGCCGGCCCAATCGCCTTCTTGCTCGCATGCAAAACTAAATCATTTTCGAGCCGCGTCCGTTATCCAGTTAAGAGCATGCAGGCAACGTGCGTGGGGTGTTCTGCGAGCGCGCCGGAGACGAGCACGTCTTACACTTTGATCAGCTCCACGTTTGGCTGGCGCCTGACCCGCGTCCAGGGGCCCGACGGTGGCCGAGCCGAGTGGCGGTGTCCGGCGTGCTGGCGCGCGCACAAGACGAAGGCGCCGACCACGACGATAGCGCCTGCTGCTCAGTCGCTCCGCCCGAAGAAGCAATGAGCCATCGGGGCTGAAGGCAATACCCCCGAACGAACCGCGTCGTTCGAGCGCGTGGCCGCGCGAGTGACCTTCCACCGCGACTGGCATTATTCAGGTCGGCAATACCGTCGAGCGGTCTTTCGCCTCTTCCGCAGATGGGCCGACTCCGCGAAATGCGGTTAATTCGCGTTCTTCTTGTTCGGTCACGATTCGTGGGGTAATGAGAACGTCCTTCAAGTAACGCGCAACTGACGCGAAGAGGAATCCCCATGAACCGATTTTCCAGTCGGCACGCGCTCGCCTTTGGCACTCTCGCAGTCTGCGCCTTGAGCGTTGGGCTCGGCATTTCGACGGAGGCCTGCTCCTCGAGCAGCCCCCCCGCAGCTACGAACAGCGACTCCGGCGCGGGAGGCGTGAACGCTCAGTGCGCGAACCCCACGTTGACGGTCCTGTTCAACCCCGGCTACTCCGCATACATCCCCAACTCGATGCACACGTTCCAGATCCCGCTCGGGGTCCAGGACGTGCCCGCGTCGGCGAGCGCGGACGTCACGTGGGTCGCCGACACGTCGAAGGTCTCGTTCACCGCGGGAGCGATCGCGGGCGTCCCGTTTGCGGCCGCGATGTTTCAGACCCAGGGCTCGGGCGACGTGCCGATCGTGGCCAAGTACAACGGCGCCTGCGGCGTGACGACGCTCCACATCACCCTCGCGCAAGAGGCCGACTGGACCATTGGCAACGAGCGCTACAACAACGGCACGCTGCTCATGCGGACGACGAACGGCGGCCTCCGCATGGCCGTCGCGCAAGACGGAGGCAACCAGGCGTCGTGCTCGAACTGCCACGGCCTCACGGCGATGGCGGCGAACTACACTACGGTCGAGCACACGCCCCAGCAGACCGGCGGCTTCAGCGATGCCGAGCTCGCTGCGATCTTCCAGCAGGGCGTGGTTCCGGCAGGTGGCTATTTCGATCCGTCGGTCATCTGCGGGACGGGCCCGCGCTGCACGGTCGAGAGTGCGCAGATGACCTGGTATCAATTCCACCAGTGGAACGTGACACCGGAACAGGCCACGGGCCTTGTTGTCTACTTGCGCTCGCTGACGCCGTCGGCTCAAACGGGCGTTCCGAGCGTGCAGCCCCGGATGCCGCGCATGCCTCGCGAGGCGGGAATGCCGGAGACGGGCACCACCGTCGTCGGCCCTGACGCCGACACGGACAGCGCGGCGACGGTCGACGGGCCTGCCACGGACGACGCACCGGTGGCTACGCCCGATTCCGCGTCGGATGCCCCCACCACGCCCATCGGCGATGCGGGCGGCGGTTGAGCAGGCCGTCCTAGTCGAAACGTGACATGAGGCGCCGCGCAATCGTCCTTGTCGGACTGCTCGTCGGCTGCAGCGGAAAAACGTCTTCGATCACGCCGGCCGACGGCGCGGGCGACGGTGGCCCGCGCGGAAGCGACGCCGGCGCCGACGGGGCGAGCGGGGCGGCGCTCGTCCTCGTCGAGCCGTGTCCCGGGGCGGCGGATCCGCCGCCGACGCTCGAGTGCACGGGCCTCTACGAGGACTTCGCGACGAAGAAGCTTTCTCCTGCCGTCCGGCACTATGCGCCGGCCGTGCCGCTATGGTCCGACGGCGCGGTGAAGAACCGATGGGTCTACATCCCGCCGGGGAAGACGATTGACAACTCGACGCCGAGCGAGTGGGTGTTTCCGATCGGCACGCGCTTTTGGAAGGAGTTCAGCGTCGGGGGCAAGCGGATCGAGACGCGCCTCTTCAAAAAGGTCCAGCGTAACTTCTGGCACTACACGACCTACGCGTGGAACGCGGACGAATCAGCGACCACGACTTCGGTCGGCGGAGACATCGTCCTAGGGAGCGGAGCGCCCTATCACATTCCGACACACTCCGAATGCAATGACTGCCACAAGGGCCGGTCCGACAACATTCTTGGTTTCGAGCAGGCGTTGCTAGGCCTGCCCGGCGCCGAAGGGGTCACGCTCGATCAGCTGGCTACCGAGGGCGAGCTCTCGATGCCGCCCGCGCAGGTCAATCTGCAAGTCGGCGACGACGGAACGGGCCTCGCTGCGCCCGCGCTCGCCTGGATGCACGTGAATTGCGGGGTCACGTGCCACAATACCAATACGAACTCGTTTGCTTACGCAGCCGGGATGAATCTGCGGCTCGACCCGACGCTCCTCGACGGGACGTCGCTGGCGGGGTCCGATTCACTCCTCACGACGGTCGGCATCCCGGCGAAGACGCCGTCGTGGAACGGAGCGATCCGTATCGTTCCGGGCGATCCCACCGGCAGCTTGCTCGTGCGCCTCATCTCGCACCGCGGCATGGGAATGCAGATGCCGCCGATAGCGACGTTCGTCGTCGACGACGCGGACGTGGCAAACGTCGTGGCCTGGGTCTCGCAAATGCCCGTCCAACCGGGCATGGCCGTGGACGCAGGTGTCGACGCCGGCGGCGGCGCGATTGAAGCGGCCGTCGGACCAGGCGCCGACGAAGGGGGGGTCGATGCGACGGTCGACGATGCCGTTGCGATCGAGGCGTCACCGGTAGTGGACGAGACGCAGCTCGACGCTGGCTTCGACTCGACCGTCGATGATGCGACGAGCACCGCGCCCGAGGCGGCCGTCGATTTGGACGGCGGCTTGGGCGATGGCTCCATGGTTTTGGGGGAGGCGGAGGCCGCCCCTATGGACGACGCCGACGCCTCTGGCGCCCCCGACGCGCTCGAGTAAGGGACGGGGAAGGGGTTCCTTCCGCGAAGCAGGATGAAAAAAGCCCCGTGAGAATCCGGTGGATTCGTCACGAGGCTTGGGTGCATCGTCCGCGCTTCACCGCGCGGCGAAGAAGACCATCACGGACCGCAGGTGCCGTTGCCCGGCTGGGGGACCCTCATCTGTGGCGCCGCGTCTCCGCTGTCGTCGACCCCCGCGTCCGGCGGGGAAGGGAGGCCCAGTCCGCCCGTGCAGTGCGGGACCGACGGGGGACAGTCGCTGTCGTAGTTGCAATTCAGGGCGCCCGCGGCGGACGGGTAGCAGACCTTTTGCGTCCCCGTGACGACGAGCGGTGCACCGACGTCGAGGCAGACGTAGCCTTCGGCCGTACGGCAATCGCTGTCGCTCGTGCAGCTCTTGTAACAGATGGGGGTGTCGCCGTTGAGCGCGATGCAGCTCGTCTTCACGGGACAGCCCATCCGTCCCGGGCGGCAGTCGTATGTGCAATAGCCGTTCGTGAAGCCCGTCATGTCGGACTGGTTGCAGTTTCCGGTGATGCAGTTGTTGTCCGACCCGCAAGGATCGCCCACGAGCGCGAGCGCGAGCGCGCCGCTGCCGTCGGTCGTCAGATCGCGACGGGCGTCGGAGAGGACGCTCGCCTCCGACACACCGGCGCCGGCCTCGCTGGGCGGAGTGGCCGCCGTCGTCGAGCCGCCACAACCCACCGCGCCGCAAACAAATAGGTACTTAACATAGGAAGCACGCATCGAATCCTCCATCATCGATAAAATCGGGGCGGGGACGCCCCATTTCGCACATTCGTGACCGCGCGGTCGGAGAGGCGTGCGAAGCAGGCAGCATCGGCGCCGACACGTTCCAGACGGATTCGCAATGCCGGATGAATACTGTAACCAATCGCCGCCGGCAAGAACCTCACGCTCGTCATGCTTACCATGTTCACCGCGATCGGCTGGCCTTGGCTAAATGCAATTGGCTCTTCGCGGCGCGTATTGCCCGTTCGCAATACAATTGAGCTAGATAGATTCAACGTCATGGCAGTGTTCACGCGCTGATTGACCCATACGCTGTTTAGTACCCCGAGACCCCGCCCGCGCGTCACGCGCCCGCTCGGTGGCCTCGGAACGGGGGCTCGCCGGTCGCGTCGAGGGGTCGCCGTCACTCGGAGGCGTCGAGGAGAGGAAAGACCGGAAGACCCGTCGCGCTGGCGCACGCCGTCGTGTCCGTGTTGCCCGCGAGCCACGACGTGATGCACGTGTCTTGCGCGTCGCCCGGCGTGACGATGGCCCCTCCCTTGTGAGCTTCGGTTCCCCGCGCCTTGCGGACGAGCGTCAGCAGCTCCGGGTGCCGCCCCCCGCCCTGGACGACCGCCGTCATGACCGAGGGCTCGAGGCCGACCACCGAACGATAGGTCGCCTCGTGCTCCTGAACGGTCGTCGGCTTTCCTCCGACCAACCGATTGCACGACGGCACGTCGAACTCGTCGAGGCGCATGCCGTTGCACCCCCAGATGCGCAAGTTGCGGCCGCTCTGGCCATGGCAGTCGAGGGTGCCGCAGCGGTGATCGAGGTAGTCGGCGACCGGCCCGAACGCGAGCTCGGAGCCGTCGGGGGCGGTCACGCCGATGCGCCGCTGTTCGACGGCCGAGCACGCCACCACGCAAGGCAGCGCAAACGCGACCGTCACGGCGACCACGCCGGCGGAGGGCCGAGCGCTTTTCATGGGCCCCCTCCGTCGGGAGCGGTGGCCGAGACGTACACGGGGCCCGGAGACTTCGGGCCCTGCGGATTGACATGGCACCCCGCGCAGGAGCCCTCGCGCGCTGCGAGCGACTGCATCTTCTGCATCGTCTTTCCGTCAGCCGACCAAACCTTCATTTGAATCGGGTAGTGCGGCGTGAAATCGCCGAGTGCCACGAAAAAATTGCCGGCTGCGTTCGTGGCTATCGAAGAGACGCGACCATCGATGTCCTCGATCTGGACGAGCGCCCCGGCTGCCGGGGCGGTCAGGCCGGCGACCGCATAGACGGTGCCGCCGAGGCTGAACTGACGAGAGGCTGGGCCCGAGCCGCCGTGGCACGTCAGGCAGGGCTGCCCAGGGCGGTGCGTCGGTCCGGGCGGTACCTGCGAATTCTCCGGCCCCAGCGCCGCGACCGTGTCGTCGTGGACCGGATCGCTGCATCCCCATGAGGACCCGATCGCGACGGCGCAGCCGAGGGTCGCTGCGGCCGCGCGGAGGGGGCCGGCGAGCGCTCGCGGCGACCGACCGGCGGCGGGTCGCGCCTCCGGAGCCGAGGCGCCGCTCACCACTGAGCCTCGAGCGTCAGCGCGCCCAGCTCGGACATTCGCGTGGTCAAGTAGAGGTCGTCGAGGAACGACGTGTACGCGACGTCTCCGGTGAGCCCGAGCTGCCAGGTGCGCGGGTCGGCCTCGCCTCCGATGTACCAGCGCACGCCGGCTCCACCGTCGACCGTCCACAGAGGGCCGAGCTCGCGGTCGCCGGTGCGGTACTGGGGCAAATCCCACCCGAGCGCGTAGCCGGACGTGTACGCGCGCTCCCAGAAGCCGACGGGCGACTGCACGTGAAACCGCGCGTGCGGCCAGATCGCGAAACGCCGCCCGACGTCGAGGATCCATTTGGCGTCGGTGGACGACGCGAGGAGGCCCCACGAGTCGTCGTACACACGCTCTTCCAGGCGAAGCGTCGACCGGCTGAAGCGATGCGCGAAGCGACCCGTCACCGCGTAGCGACGGCGCGAGAGCGGCAGTTGCTCGAGCGGGCGCTCCGGCAGGCGAAGGGCGTTGACGGTGTCGATTGACGCCCCCTTGGCGATCGTAGGCGCGACCTTCGGCGAAAAGAGGGGGACGTACCGGTACGGCTTCGACTGATCGCCGCTCTCGAGAATGAGGTCGCCGGTCACCGAGGCGAGCGACGTGTGATTGACCACCCAGTCGATGCCGCCGCTGAAAGACCCGCGCTGGAGCTCGCGCGAAAAGACGCTGAAGGGAGTGCACGCGCCCTCGGCCCCGCAGCGTCCTGCCGTGTCGTGGCTGAACCCGTAACCGAAGTTGAGCGACCAGTTCTTTTGATCGAAATCCTTGATGACCAGGGCGTACACGCCATAGGACAAATAGTCCGGCTCGCTCGAGAGCGACGCTCCGACGGCGACGCCGAAATCATGCGGCTTGTACTGGGCCGACAGGGTGCCTGCCTGGCGGACCTCTTCCCAGCGACGCGACGCCGTCGACACGATGTCGGCCGACGCCGCGGAGACGACGTCGACGAGGTAGCTGCCGCTGAGCGACGCGCCCGCCACGTTCTCGACGCCGACGCTGACCGACGGCGTGACGACGCTGACGTGGTCGGTGTCGCCGTACCCGGCGAGCTCGACGACTGCGTGCTCTGTCGCGGTGTCACGCGGCACGGGCCGCGGGGCCGCCCGCGAGCGCGTCTGGTTGTCGGGCCGCGCCGCTGCGGCCGTGTCCGTCTGATCGGGGTCGGCCGCGCGCGCGGCGTCGTCCGGGATAGCGGCCGCACCACAGCAGACAAGGAGCCCAGCGGCGAGCCGGGGCAGGCAAGGAGCGATCGACCGGCGTCTGCCGGTCGGACTGCGCAGGACGTTCAATTGTTCGACGCCCCGGCCGCGACCCAGGCGTTCATGTCTGCCACCGCCAGCGCGTCGTCTCCTCCGCAGGGCGGCATGTCGCCGCCGTACCATTTCGAGGCAAGACTTGAGCGGATTCGCCAGATTCGAGCTCGTCCCGTTGATGTACCCCTGGCTCACGAGCCAGGCGTAGGCCCCGTTCGACGTCGTCATCTCGACGTGGCATCCCGGCCCGGTGCAGCCCTGCAAGTATCTCCCGTAGACTTGTGTCCACGTCGGCGCGTCGCCTCCGTCCCCCGGCGACCCGCTGTCGCCGGCCACTTGGACACCCGTCGTCGGTGTTCCGTCGCCCGCCGCAAGGCCGGACGTCTTGCAACGGTTGGCCTTCGCCGCGCTGATTGTCGGCGCGGCATCGGGTGGGGGCACCACGGTCGTCCCGCCGTAAGGCCCGCCGAGGGGGGAGCCATCGGTTGCGCTGCAGCCGAGCGCACCGAGCGTAGCGAGCGGCACCGCGCCGATGGCCACGATGAACGCGACCCTTGCCGACCCCTGGAAGCGCATCACCGGACCGTTCGTGCTCGCCTTGTTCGGGATCGCCTAACACGCGCCAAACGGCTGCGGGAGGGGAATGTGAAAAAAAGACGAGCTAGCGCCTTGCCGATGCTTGGCCGTGCTCGCCCGCGGCCGAGGCAGCGCTCGCTCGCAGGACGAGGCGACCGTGAGACGAAGCCCGCTCTAGGCAGCCGCGCTGAAAAACTTCACGCGCAATGGCCATTAGAAGCTCAGGCTCGGTACCCAACCGCCGAGGACGTTCGGGAGAGTGTACATGGCCGCCTGCGCGTCGGTCATCTGGTACTTCGCGCGTCCCGTCGGATTCGCTCCGGGCCCCGTGCTCTTGTATTCCGAGAAGCGGACGAGTGAAAGATCGGGCACTCCCGCCGCCATGATCGTCCAGCCCGCCGGAGAGACGTGCGCGCCGAGGGCCACGTTCAAGAACGCGACGGCCGCGTAAGCGCTCCGCCACGGACGCCCGAGGGCCACGTTTGATACGCCCGGTGCAGCGGTGAGCTGACCGCCGAGAAAGACGAGGCCGTACGCTTGGGTCTGCAAAGTGCTGGGCGCGGCGACCGCGCTCCCGTTCTTCACGTTGTACATCGTGCACGCGTCGAACACCGCCGTGGATTCGCCGAAGATGTAGTCCACGCTTCCCTGGACGAAGCAATTCTTGAAATATTGAGTGCCGCCTCCCACGTAGACCGTGTCCTGGTAACTGATGAATCGGCAATTCCTGAATTGCTGGTGATTGCCATTGATCGAAAGGGCGAGGGCTTGGTTCTGGCCCGACGCGACGGGGACCCACGAGTTCTCGAACGTGATGTTCACGGCCGAAAAAGAGTCTGCGAGGATCTGCACCGTCGGCGTCATGAAGGTCGAAACTCCGTTCGCCATCGTGTCGCCATGGGTGATGACGGTCTTCGCGGGGTCGGGGTCGGTGCCCATCAGCGTCACGAACGCCTTGCCCGCCAGCAGGCTCACCTTCTCGGCGTACGTTCCGGGTCGGACGTCGACCTCGATCGGAGTCGTGTTCGTGGCTGGGATCGAGTCGAACGCAGCCTGCACGGTCTTGAACTGCCCAGAGCCGTCGGCCGCGACGATCACGTGACTCGTCGCCCCGCTGTCGAAGGTGAA
Organism: uncultured delta proteobacterium; assembly: GCA_963787925.1. Lineage (GTDB taxonomy): Bacteria > Myxococcota_A > Polyangia > Polyangiales > Polyangiaceae > Palsa-1150. The sequence continues at coordinate 3,168,521 of CAWBEN010000003.1, read as the reverse complement.
AGGCCCCGCCTCGAGCCCACCTCCCGGGCCGGCATCGGCCGTACCGGACGTCGCTCCGCTGCCCGACATCGCTCCGCTGCCCGACGTCGCTCCGCTGCCCGAGGTGGGGGCCGATCCCGAGCTGCCGGCCGAAATCGCCCCGGACGTCGAGCCCGAAGGAGAGACGTTGCCCGACGCGGCGACGGCCCCCGACCCCGACGAGCCGCCCGGGTTGGCGCCCGACCCGGTGATGCCCGACGAGGCGCCGCTGCTGGCCATGGCGGCGCCCGACGACGCGCGGCTGTTCGCCGTGCCCGTAGGCGCGCTGTCGGTCGAGCTGCAAGCGCCCGCCGTGGCGACGAAGAACCACGCGATAGACAGCGGATAGTTACGACAGCGCATCGTCCTCTCCCAATCATGCCGCCCAAGAGGCAAGCAGGCTCTCCGTACGCCTGCTTAATGCGTCGAGCGCCTCAATCGATCCCGAATAGCGCGGGCCGGCCTAGAACGAGCACACTCCGGCATCGCACGAAGGCATGCCGCCGTCGGCCGTCGGCCCGCAGCAGGTGGCACCGCAGGCGAAGGGGCTCGAGGCCGGGCAGCTGCACGTCCCGGACGAGCAGACCTGAGGCGCCGGGCACATGACTGTGCACGTACCGCAGTTGTTGGGGTCGTTCTGTTTGTTCGTACAGATCCCTGCGCACAGGTCGGGGCTCCCCGGCACCCAGCAGCCGCACATCGCGGTCTGGCACGTCTCTCCCAGGGGACAGACGTGCGGGCACGTTCCGCAGTGGTTGCTGTCGCTCTGCGTGTTGGTGCACACCCCCGAGCAAAGCGTGGGAAGGGTTCGAGGACAGACGCATTTGCCGGCGACGCAGCTCTGGCCGCCCGCGCAAACGACCCCGCATACCCCGCAGTTGCTGTTGTCCGTCTGCGTGTCGGTGCACGACGGCGAGCAAAAGGTTGACTTGGTCGGGTCGGGGCAGCTGCAGGAGCCAGCCGAGCAGACTTCCGCCGCGGGACATCGGTTGCCGCACACGCCACAGTTGTTCCTGTCCGTCTGGAACGTCGTGCAAAGTCCGTTGCAGAAGTCGGGCTTGGCGAGGGTCGGGCAGGCGCAGCGGCCGTTCTGGCAGGTCTCCGCGGCGGCGCACGCGTGCCCGCACACGCCGCAGTTGTTGCGGTCGGTGCCGTGGACATTCGTGCACGCACTGCCGCAGAAATCGGGATTCGCGGCCGTCGGGCACGCGCAATGGCCGCCCTGGCAGACTTCGGCTGCTGGACACACGGCGCCGGTCCCCGAGCACGTGCCGCAGTGCTTCGGGTCGCGCTGGAGATCCGTGCACAGCTTGCTGCAGTGGGTGAAGCCGGCCTGGCAAGTCGTCGTGCACACGCCGGCCTTGCAAAGGACGTCCGGCAGCGCGTGCGGGTCACTGGTCGTGCAGACGTTGCCGCAAGCCCCCGTCGCGGAGCAGTTGGCGCGGTCGGTCAGGGTGTTCGTGCATGCCGGAAGCCCGGCGGTGGGGCATTGGGTAGGCGACGCGCTCGGGCAAGCGCACGCGCTGCTCGTGCAGACCGCGCCGCCGACGGGGCAGCTCGTCTCGCACGTGTGCCCGCAGCCGTTTTGCGTCGCCGGCGGCTCGCAGTGCCCCGCGCAGCATATTCCGCCCATGCACGGCATGTTTTCCCCGATGCACGAGGCGAGGACTTTGGCGGCCAGCGTGAAGCTTCCACCCCCTGTGACGGCGTCGTCCGCGCTCTCGCTGACGCCGAGCACGAACGTTTTTGGCGCGGTCATCGACGGGTTTTCGAGCGTCAGCGTGGCGGCGGCCCCGGGCGTCTCGGAGAGCGCCGCCGGGAGCGCGCACGTGGTGCCGTCGCACGCCGACGGCGCCTGAAGGGCAATCGTCCACGGGCTCCAGGACGACCGCAGAGGCGTCGCCGTGACTTCCCACGCCGCGTTCGCGGGGACGGTCACTGCGTAAAAGAGCTCGCCATACGGCGTCGCGCCGCGACAGCCCGGCGAAAGATCGTTGGCGTCGAACGTCCTCCCCGTGAGCGCGACCTCCGTCGTCAGCGGCGTCGGCGTAGCGCATGCCGCGTTCGCGGCCGGCGAATCGCGCAGGAGGTCGAAAGTGTAGGGCGAGCCAGGCACCATCGCCGCGTCCCACGTGATGGTCACGTAGTACGCGCCTGCCGCGACATGCCCGCGGGCGAAGGCGCCGTTCATCGCCACGTGGGACGGTGGCAAGACGGCGCCCGTCCCGTCGCAGCTCGTGCCCACCGTGATGTCCGCCGTGGACGCGCCCGTCCGTACGCGCACGAGGACGCTCGCCGCTTGCGCGAGCACGAAGGTGTAGACGTCGACTCCCGACGCGGGAACGACGTGCGTCGCGTTCGTCGTGTCGACGCCGATGAGCTGGGCCGCCGGGCACGGGAAGGCGTCGGGGGGCGGAACGAAATCCTCCGGAGTGTCTGCATCCGTGCCGACGTGCGTGCCGACCGACGCATCGGCTTCCGTCATCCCTCCGTCGAGGCTCGACGCGGCCTCTACCCCGACCGTGGCGTCAGCCCCGAGGCGGGTCGCGTCATCGCCCGGCGAAGACGCGGCGTCGTCCGTCGCGTGAAGGTCGTCGAACCCGAGAACGCTCGCGCAGGCGGACAGGCCGGCGACGAGCGCGACGACGGCGATGCCCCCCCGAGCGCCGTTCACCAGCTGCCCTGCAAGCCCAGACCCGCGCCGCGGCCATACACCATGAGACCCGCGTTGACCCCGCCCTCCTTAGGGGCAGTAAAGTACACGATGCCCCCGGCCGCGACCAAAGCCGCGCCCGCCGCGGCGGCGATCGGGACGACGAAGTTCAACTCGTCTTTGGCCGTCTTGGAGTCGGCTTGCGCGTTGGGCCCGCAGTTGTTTGGGTCCCCCATGACGCAGGTGCTTTTTGCGCTGCTGTAACTCGTGATCGCCACCAAGAAGAAGACGCCGCTCGTGATCAGCCCGGCGATGCCTACGCCGCCGAGCGTGAGACCGACGATGCGCTGCGTCTTTCCGGGCGCGGTGCTCGGCGTCGCCGCCAGGACCGGGGGGGTCGGCGCCGGCGTCGCTTCGGGGGGCGTCGGCAGCGCGAGAACGACCTTCACGCGGCGATCTTTTTCGCCCTCGCGGACGACGATCGTGTCCTCGGTCACGGGCAGACCGGTCGCTTCGAACACGAAGCGGTGCTCGCCCGGGTCGACCGGGAGCGCCTTTCCATCCAGCTTCTCGAGAAAGGGCTGCCCGTCCATCGTCACGTGGACGGTGCTGAGATCGTTGCCCGAGACGTCGGTCGCCACGAGGACGAGCGTCGGCACCGCCGCGTCGACCTCGGCGAGCCGATGCGCGCAGTCTTCGCGAACGGGTCCTGGGCAGGTCGCGGCGAGGCAGACGGCGAGCCGCGTCCGCGCCTCGCGCAGCTTATTTTCGCGGCGTAAATCCTGAGCGCTCTCGTTCGCGTCGACGCATTCTTTCTTCGTCGGCGCAGCGGCGACGGCGGGGCGAGTGGCAAGCGAAGCGGCCGAGGCCAAGCTGGCGGCAAGGACGAGAACGTGGCTCCGCTTCATAGACACTCGAGCTTCCATCGGTGCTTTCCGGTGTCGGGGTCGATGCTGTACGGCGGGTTGCAGTCCTGCCGTCCGACCGGCCTGGCCATGCCGTGTGCGGCGCCGTCGGCTGGGTCATTTCCCCCGTCCGTGCCGTCTGCGGCGACCACCGTGTTGTTGGGGGTCGGGCGAGGGTCCGCGACCGCGGAGCCCGGCAGACTGGGCGAGGGAGCCAACACGACGACGGGGGGATTCAACACCGACTCCGATGGTTGCGCCAGCCCCGACGGCTTGTGCGTCCCGCCGATCGGTTGCTCTTCCATCGAGTGAACGGACGTCGCGGCGACACCGAGGAGCGCGGCGCCCCCCAACACCATCGCCGCCCGCCAGCTTCGCGAAAGAGTGACCGCGCGGGCGGTCATGCTGGGCTCGCGCTCCACCGGCGGCGCGGTCGTCGGCAGCCTTGGCGTCGTGGGGTCGGCCTCCTCGGGAGGTGTTGCTCCCGCCCGCGTCGGCGCGGGGGACCACTCTTCCTCCGCGTCCGGTGCGGCGAGGCCCTGCGCGGCTTCGATCGGCGCGCCGAACTTGTCACTGTACGCCTTGCGCACGGCCTGTTGCATCGAGCGCGCGTCGGGCCAGCGCTTGTCCTTTTCGAACTCGAGCGCGCGGTCGACCAGCGCTTCGACGGCGGCGTTCATCCCGGGCGCGACGGACGCGAGCGGCCGCGCGGGCTTGGTCATCGCGCTCAGCAGCTGCTCGTTGACGGTGCGCCCCTCGTGGACGACCGATCCCGACAGCAAGTGAAACATCGTCGCGCCCCAGGCCCAAAGGTCGCTGAGCGCGTCGACGTCGTCCCAGAGACCAAGGGCCTGCTCCGGAGCCATGTAAGCCGGCGTTCCCATCGCCGCGCCGATCTGCGTCCCCTCCTTCGTCGTCGTGGAAAGCTCGCGAAGGCGAGCGATGCCGAAGTCGAGCACCTTGACCTGGCCCGAGCGCGTCAGGAAAACGTTGTCGGGCTTCAGGTCGCGGTGGATGATCCCGTGATCGTGAGCGGCTGCGAGGACGTCGAGCAGCTGATTGGTCACCAGCAGGACCTCGCGCTCGGAGAGTCGCCCGCCGCATCGCAAGCGACGCTCCTCGAGCGACTCCCCTTCGAGGAGCTCGGTGACGAGAAAGAGGGAGCCGTCGTGCGCCTCGTCGTCGTCGATGACCTTGACCGCGCCGTCGTGCCCCACGGCATTGGCCGCGTAGCCTTCACGCAAGAAGCGCTGCCTGACGAGCGGGTGAATGGAGAGCTCTGCGTGAAGAATCTTGACCGCGGCACGGCTGCCGTTGCGATGCGTCGAGGCGTAGACCGCAGCGGTGCCGCCCAACCCGAGCAGCTGGTCGAGGCGCCACTTGTCGCGCAACGTGCTCCCGAGGCGGGCCTGAGCGCGATGAAGCAGCGGGTCGGGGAACCCCGCCACGGCATCCGCCGCAGGCTCCACCGCCGGCGCTGCAACCTCCACCGGGTCTGCCATCGCTTCGCCTTGTCGTCTAAGGTCGCCCGTGTGATTCCGGGCGTCAGTGAACCATACATCCCTTGCGTCACAAATCTAGGCCAGCGGCCGCGCTCCCGCGACGATTCCTCGGCTGCGGACGGCTTGCCGAAAGGACCGTTCCGTGAATACGCAAGTCCTTGAAATAACGCGCATCGCGCGCACGGGCGCAGGCCCTCAGGGGCCGCGCGATTGCAAACGATTGCAACCCATTACGGCGTGGAACGGCGCGCTCGAGAGCGCGTGAGCTTCAACGCTCGGCGTCGACGCTCCGCTCGTCCGCCTCAATCGCAATCGGGCACTCGCGCCGCGCGAGAAATTGCCTATTCGAATCGACCCGATAGAAAGACGCTCCCGCCGGATAGCCCCACCGCGATCGGGTCGCTCGGAGCGGCGACCCAGAGGATGATTCCAGCGAGGGCGGCGACGGCCCCTCCGACAGCGACGGCGGTCGCCACATCCGCCAGCTTGCCGGCCTGAGACGAATCGGCGATGCGCGCGCTTCCCGTCTCGCTTTCAGCAGAGCTGTATTGGGACTTGGCGACGACGCCGAGGACGCCGGAGGTGACCAGCGCAGCGGCCCCCGCGCCGCCCACGATCCAGCTCGCCGCGCGCTGTCCGGAACCAGGCCTCCTATCCAGGTCGCGCAGCCCTCGCGCCTCACTGTCAGGCTCCCCGACCGTTAACGGGGCCGGTATATGGGGCTCCGCCGCAGCGAGCGGGGCGAGCGGCGGAATGCGCGCAACGACGGTTCCGCCGCCCTCGCCGACGCTGACGGATTCCGACCACGAGCGCCGTCCGGACGCCTCGGCCGTCAGCACGTGGGCCCCCGGATCGACCGGGAGCGCCGTGTCCCAGGCCGAGCGCTCGATAGGAGCGCCGTCACGCTTGACGATCTCGTCGGACGCGGGGCTATCGACCGCGACGGTCAAGCGCGAGAGGCGCTCCTCGAGCGCCGCCTGGCGTCTCTTGGCCTCGGCCTCGTCCTTGGAACGGCCCGCGGCGGCCGCGGTCTCCGCGGCGTCGCCGAATTCGGTCCACGCGCTCGCAGTCCGGTGGATGCGCTCGTGGCAGTCCGCGAGGTTCAGGAGCAAACCCGTGCTGACGAAGAGCTTTCTCGCGGCCTCGAACTTGCTGCACGCCTCTTCGTAATGCGCCGCCTTCAGCAGCTGACGCCCGTCGTTGAAGAGCGAGCGCGCCGCGGCCTCGTTCTGGCTTTCGGCGCTGGCCGGTGAGGCCTGCGCGATCGCTCCGAGCGTGACGGCGCCGCAGAGAAGCGTCCGGTGCACGCGCCTTCGATTAGAAGTGATCATAGTCGTTCGTCCCTGGAGCGCCTGCGCTGGTCGAAGTCTGTGGCAGCGGCCGCGTGGGCGCAGCATGCCGCAGCGGACCCGCCGCTGCGGTCGGCTTTGGCGACGGCGACGGAAAGGCCCGCGCGTTCGTCGATGGCCCGTCGACTGGCCGCGGCGCCGCCGGGCGCGCGATCTCGGGCTCTCCGCGCACGCCCGCCGCGCCAGCCGGCTCGGAGGAGGCCGGCGGCTGGAGCTCGACGTGTGGCAAAGGGATGAGCAACGCGCTCGATGCAGGCGCGGGCGCGGAAGCGTCGCCGGATGCCGAAGGCAGCGAAGAGGTCGCCGACGCGGCCGGGGGCGTGGGACGGAGCGCGTACCACCCGGCGAAGCTGAACGCGGCGACGACCAGCGGTGCGGCGCCGACCATCAACGGTAGCCAAAACCGTGATGCCGGGGCGCTCGTCCATTTGCCGGGACGAAGCCAGGGTTGCTCGGTCACCCCGGACACGGGCCGGTCGGGGGGGAGCGCGAGGGCATCGAGGCCCGACGGTCGGCTTGCAGAGTGCAAGCGAGACAAGCGCTGGATGCGGTCGACGGACACCGCCGCTTCCCTGGGCGCGAACGGCAGGAGGGCCGACGCGAGCTCGCCGACGCTCTGGACGCGCGCGTCGAGGCGGCGGTGCAGGCACCGGTGAATGACCGCCGCCAGGCCCGCCGGAAGATCCCGGCGATGCTTGCCAATGGGCTCGGCCGCCTCGGAGACGATCTTCGCCAGCGTGTCGCCGAGGCTCTCGCCCGCGAAGGGACACACCCCCGTCAAGAGCTCGTACAGGATGACGCCGAGCGACCAGATGTCGCTCCGTGAATCGACGTTCTTGGCGCTACGGACCTGCTCGGGCGACATGTAGTTGGGTGAGCCCATGACCATGCCGCTCGCAGTCAGCGTCCGATCCGTCCTCACCGGGCCCGGCGGCGGCCTTGGAGATGCCGAAGTCGAGGACCTTGATGAGCGTGGAGCCGTCCATGCGCTGGGTCATGAACAGGTTGGCCGGCTTGAGATCGCGATGCACGATCCCGTTTGCGTGGGCTTCCGCGATGGCCTCGCTGGCCTGGAGCACGAACCCCACGGCGTCGCCGACGGCGAGCGGCCCGTCGCGCTGAAGCACGCGAGCGAGGTCGACCCCCGCCAAGTATTCCATGACCATGTACGGCGTGCCCGTGAGCGACGTGGCCACGTCGAGCACCTTGGCCACGTGCTCGCTCGTCAGCCCCGCGGCCGCGCGCGCCTCGCGCACGAAACGGCCCGCCGCGTTCGGGTCCACGTGGGCCTCGCGACGCATGAATTTGATGGCGACCCGCTGACCGAGCTGCAGATGCCGCGCGGCGACGACCACGCCCATCCCGCCCGAGCCGAGCACGGACTCGACGCAGTACTTCTCGGCGACGACCTCGCCGGGAGCGGGGATGCCGGGGAGGCCTGGCGCGTCCATCAATTCTCCAGGCACATCAGGGACGGAGTGCCCATGAAATTGCAGGCTTCGGGGGCCGTCCCGAAAGCGGTGAAGGCATTGGTCCCTGCGCCTACGGGGGGCTCGTAAATCACAGCCGTCGTGGACGCGGAGTTGGCCGACCAATCGTTGCAGCTCTCGTTTCCGTTGGCCGCGCGCGTCGCCAGCCCGCCAGCGGAGCCGAGCCACGTGCGGTTCAGTTGGAGCGTGCCGTTCTCGTCGGTCGAGGGCGGTGCGAGGAGCATACCCGCCATGAAGTTCGCGGTCGTGGTCGCGACCAGAACGCCGTCCGTACGGACCCACGGCGCGCCGCTCAAGTTGAACCGCGAGGCCGCGCTGGCGGTGGTCGTGGAGAGCGCAGCGAGAAAGTGCGTCGCGTTCGCAAGGCCCGCCGTGGCGGCCGCCGCCTGGCAGAACGCGTCGGCCGCCAAAAGCCCACCCGCGGCGTCGAAGGACCCGCTCGACGCAAAGACATGCCTGCCGGGCGGCGGGGTGACGGCGACGGGCACGGTAAAATCCGTCCCGAAGCACAGGAAATTGGCGCTACTGCAGGAGAACCCGTCCAGATCCGTGAAGTAGTTGCCCTCGTCCATCGATTGGCCCCCGTTCGCTATGCCCCCTGCCGTCGTCCAATCGCCGCAAGTCCCGACTCCCGCGCGGACGCCGGTCAACAGGGCGTCGCCGTTGAGGGTGGTGCCGAGCTCGGTGATTGAAGCGGGGTACCACATGACGAGGTTCTGAAAGCCGGCGACGGTATCGGTGAAGGGCAGTCCATCGGGTCGAATCCAGCCGCGTGCAGAGCCCAGATTCGAAAAGGCCGAGGCGGTCGAAGTCCCGAGGAAAGCGACGAACTGCCCAGGCACTCCGGCAGCCCGGGCCGCGGCATTGCAGAAAGCGTAGGCGCCGGCGATTCCGCCAAAGTCGCCGCTGTGAGCTTGACTGGCCACGAAGACGATATTTTGATTGGTGGTCGTGACCTTGACCGTCAGCGGCGCGGTCAGCGTCACGCTGCAGGTCGTTCCGGTGCAACCGTTCGACCAGCCGACGATGCCGGTAGACGCCTTCGTGACGGTGAGCACGACGTGCGTCCCGGCTGGGAAGCTGGCCGTGGAGGTGCATGACATGCCCGAGCAGGAGATGCCCGGTGGGGTCGATGTGATGCTGGCGGACTGGGTTCCGATGCCGTGAAAGCTCACGGTCAGGGCCTCTTGGACGAGGTCGAACTTGGCGTCCACGGAGGTCGCCGCGGCGAGGGTGACGGTGCACGGGGCGGTGCCCGAGCAGCCGCCGCCAGTCCATCCGGCGAAGACGGACGACGCGTCGGGCGTCGCGGTCAGAGTGACCATCGGGTTGGCGGTCGTTCGCGTGTACTGGGCGCTGCAGGTGGCGCCGCAGGCAAGCGTGCCTGCGCCGTCGGCGACGGTGCCGCCTCCTGCGCCGCTCTTGGTGATTGACAGAGAGACCAGGTCTTGGGCTACGCCGGTCATCATGGCGCTCGGCGAGCCTCCGTGGATCGCGAGCGCGGCGGACTTTCCGCCGTAGGTCGCCGGCCGAAATTGCACGGTCACGCTGCATGTGGCCATCGAGGCGAGCATCGTGCCTTTGCACGAGTCGGCGGTGATGACGAAGTCGGTGTTGGCCGTCCCGCTGCCGAGCACGAGGGCGGTGGTGAGCGCGTCGCTGGCGACGCTCCCCGCGTTGGTGACGACGAACGTCGCGGTCGGGGGCGTCGTCGTTCCGACCGGCGTGACGGCAAATGCGTGGCTCGTGGGCGCGATGGAGAGAGAGGCCGGCGCGAGGCCCGTGCCCGTGAGCGAGGCCGTTCCCGTCCCGCCTGGCGTCCCCGAGACGGCGAGCGACGCCGTCTTGGGTCCCGCGGTGAGGGGATTGAGCGTGACCGTGACGGCGCACGCGGCCATCGCGGCGAGGGTCTTGCCGGTGCACCCGTCGACCATCGAAAACTCCGACGCGCTGGTCCCTCCGAGGACCGTCGTCAGCGGACCGGTCGCCGTCATTCCGGCGTTGGTCACGGTGAAGGACGCCGGCATCCCCGCGGCGCCGAGCAGCACGCCGCCGAGGTCCTTCATCGTCGGCGCGATCGTGACGGCACCCGGCGCGACGACGTTCGCCGCGAGGGCGATCGAGACCCGGTCGGCGGGGGTGTCCGTCACGGTCAGGGTGCCGCTCAGCGGACCGGCGGTCGCGGTGACGACGCCGATCGTGACGCGGCAGCTGAGGGCCGGCGCGAGCGCCACGCCGACGCATCCGTCGGTCACGACCGAGAACGCGGATCCCGTTAGACTCGTCGCGAGCGGACCGGTCGAAGCGGTCCCCGCGTTGGTGATCTGCACCTGCCCGCCCGCGACGCTCCGTCCGACGACGGCCGTGCCGAAGTCGAGCGTCTTCTGGCTTGCCACGAGCTGCGCGGTCGGTTGCGCGGAGGCGTCCGGCGGCGGAGCAGGCTGGACGTCGGCGTGCGCATCGAAGTCTGGCGCGGGGGGCAACGCGTCCGCGCGCGCATCGCCCTGCGGGCCACTCGGCCGCGCTTCGTCCAGCGCCCCGTCGGCCGGAACGGCCGCGTCAGGCGAGATGGCGGTCGCGCCGTCGGTGTCGTCGGACAGATCGTGAATGCCGAGGATGCCGCGGCACCCCGTCGTCGCAAAGGCAAAGAGAGCCAACGTCCATGGCGCCCACGCCCAGCGCACCAAAAATCTATCCCGCTGGCCCCCCATCCCAATCGTTCTCCCCGTCCGCGTTCTTCCCATCGGATGTCCCGCAGTGCGCGCAATGCGGAAAGAGCTGGGCTTTAGCATGGACCGATGCCATCGGCGACGTGCCAAACGGATGACGAGGACGTCCTAGGACGGGATGGGTGCCCTGCCGGCGAGTCACCCGAAATGAGCTCGCGCAAGCTTCTGTCCCGTCAAAACGAGATCCGCGAAGGCGGCGGTTTTGAACAACGAACCTCTCTCTTTTTCAATGCGCGGCGCGACGTCACGGAGGGCCCTCCAGAGCGTGACGAGGTCGTTGTGCCGGACCGTTTGCCTGCTTGCACCGAATGCGTTCGTGACGGCGCGGAGGACGCCCTCGGGCTTGCCGTCGTGGATCTCGGCGTCGTACCCAGCGAGATCGCTTAGGGAGCGGCTGACTCGGTGGGGCGCGCTCTCGAAGATGAACCAGGCGTGCTTCTTTTGATGGATACCGAGGGCGAGCCCGAGCTCGAAGGGCATGTTGAACCGCGGAAGGGGCGGCTTCCCCGAGGCCTTGACCCGCGACAGATCGTGCACCGACGCCCCGCACGCTGCGATGAGGCCGCGCAGGCGCTCGAGGCGCGCGCTGTGCGTGGGTATCTCGATGACGGTGCGCGGCGTGCTACCGAATGCGGTCAATGCAGCGATGAGCGCCACGTAGAGCGGTTTGTACTCGTCGTCGAAGGGGACATTGAGGAAGACGTTGGTCCCACGCGTCGACACGGCTCGGGCGGAAGACCGGGCGCTCTGGAGCACCTTTGCCTGGAGCGTCGCCACGGACGCGCAGCGTACGACGGGACTACCGCTTCGCGGTCGCCTTCTTCGTCAGGCGCCGTGCGCTCGGCTTCGCGGCCGTCTTCGAGACGGTGTGGCTTTCCGCAGCGACGAGCGCTTCATGGGCCCAGCGATCGAGCTTTGCTGCGCGCTTGTCGCCGATTCCGAACAGGCGTTGGGTCTCTTCGGGCGCGGCGGGCTCGTGGATGATGTACCGGGCGGCGGCAGAAGGGCGCGGTGCCATGGTTTCAGCTCCATGAAGAGCTTAGCGCAAAAGAGGTGCCGGCGCCGCGCCGTGCCATCGGCGCCGTGCTCGCGGCTCGCACCTGGCGCTTTGCCTCGGCCTGGGACGAGGGGCGCTCGAGGGCGAAGAACGATTGGCCGGCGCGTCGTGGATAGGCAGCAAGCCCGGCGGCGACGACCGTTCGACGATCGAGAGCCCCTCGACGCGTTTGGTCAATCGCCGCAAGAGCTGGCGTCCGTCCCCGTCTCTCCGCACGCGGCGTCCCTCGCGTTTGCGCCACAGAGGGCCACGTTGGCTGCGCAGGACACGCCGCAGCGGGGCGGCGTACCACCGCACGTTGCGACCCCATTGCTCGGAGCGGCGCACCGCGTGCACTGCAATCCGCAGCGGCTCAGGTAGCTCGAGTTGTCGGGGAAACACGTGCCCCCGCAGTCGTGCTGCGACGCGGGGCAAACGCATTGGCCACCTTGGCATGTCATCCCGCCGACGCACGCGTGGCCGCACGCGCCGCAATTGACCTGGTCGCTGGCCAGCGAAACGCACGCCTGCCTCGCGCCGCTTCCGCAGAGCTTCTCGCCCGCCGGACACGCGCACTGGCTGCCGCTACAGATCTGGGTCGGCAGGCAAGCGCTCCCGCACTGACCGCAGTTGTGGGCGTCCCTAGTGGGGTCCACGCACGTCGGCGGGGTGCCGCAACGCAGGGAGCCGGGAATCGACGTGCATAGTACGCAACGAGGGAGGAACGGCGCGACAGGATTGATCTCGCAGGTCGCGTTCGTCCCGCAGTTGTTGTTGCAGCCGTTGCAGTTGTCGTGGTCCGTCGTCGTGTCGACGCACACCAAACCGCCGGCGGAGAAGCACTGCATCTGCGCGGCCGGGCAGACGCACGCTTTGCCGAGGCAGGAGGCGCCGGCCGCGCAGCCGACGCCGCAGCCCCCGCAATTGGCGGGGTCGTTGCTCAACGAGACGCAGCCGGTGGAGCAGGACGTCGAGGCGCCGGGGCAGACGCACGTTCCTTGCTGGCAGGATTGCGTTTGCGCGCAGACGATCCCGCAGGCGCCGCAGTTCAGGGGATCGACCATCAAATCCACGCACGCCGTGCCGGCGTCGGAGCTGCATCGCGTGCCGCCCCCGTTGCACGAGCACTGGCCCGCGCGGCACGCCTCTCCGTTCGCGCACGCCGCGCCGCAGGCGCCGCAGTTGTGCGGGTCGGCGGTCAGGTCGATGCAGTTGGCCGCGCCGCAGACTGCGCACGTAGCGTCCGCCGCATCCGCAGCGGCGTCGGCATCGTCAGTACCAGGGCCCGTGACGTCGTCGCCAGTGCCGGGAGCGGTCGCGTCCATTGGCCCGACGTCGACCATCGCGTCCTGACGTGCCGACAAATCGCGAATCCCGAACAAGTCGCTGCAGCCCGCCACGAGAAGGACAGCTGCGCCGAGCCACGCGATTCGACGGAACATGATGCGTCGAGACAAAGATGAGCACGAGCCGACCTACGGGGAAAGCGCCGCGAGGGCAGGGGAGCGGGCATTGCGCACCGAATCGCCGTCCGCATCGCTCGATTACCGAGCGGTACCGGTCGTCCCCGATCTCCGGTTAACCACCGACGCCTTCGTCGCTCGCTCGAGGGCCGTCGTCCGCCGGACGAATCGACGGAGCCCATGCCGCGCACGCGCCGCGCGCGAACGCCGACCGTTACATGCAAGAGCCGTTGGTGCAGAGGCCCGTGCCTCCGTCGGCTAGCGGGCAGGGGACGACGCCGTTCGCCACCGGCGGGTTGCACCCGAGAGTCGGATCACAAGACGCGGAGTGGCAGACGTCGCCGGGGGCTGGGCAGGTGATGGGGGTATTGCCGCATCCGGTGAGCGGGTCGCACGACGCCGTATGGCAAGCGTCGCTCGCGGTGCACGTTTTCGGGGTATTGCCGCATCCGGTGAGCGGGTCGCACGACGCCGTATGGCAAGCGTCGCTCGCGGTGCACGTTTTCGGGGTATTGCCGCATCCGGAGACCGGGTCGCACGAGGCGGTGTGGCAAGCGTCGCTCGCAGCGCACGTTTTCGGAGTATTGCCGCAACCAGCCACCAGGTCGCAAGTGGCCGTGTGGCAAGCGTCGCTGGCCGTGCACGTTATCGCCGCGTTTCCGCATCCGGTGACTGGGTCGCAGGTGGCAGTGTGGCAAGCATCGCTGGCCGTGCACGTCTTCGTCGCATTGCCGCATCCGGTGACAGGGTCGCACGTGGCGGTGTGGCAGGCGTCGCTAGCGGAGCACGTTTTGGCGGCGTTGCCGCAGCCGGTGCTGGGGTCGCAAGTGGCCGTGTGGCAAGCATCGCTGGCCGTGCACGCCTTCGTCGCATTGCCGCAGCCGGTGCTGGGGTCGCAAGTGGCCGTGTGGCAAGCGTCGCTGGCCGTGCACGTCTTCGTCGCATTGCCGCAGCCGGTGCTGGGGTCGCACGTGGCCACGTGGCAAGCGTCGCTGGCCGTGCACATTTTTGGCGTGACGCCGCAGCCCGTCGCGGGATCGCAAGTCCCCGTATGGCAGGAGTCCGCCATACATACGATTGGCGTATTGCCGCAGCCCATGGCTGGGTCGCACGTGGCGGTATGGCAAGCGTCGCTCGCGGTGCACGTTTTCGGTGCGTTGCCGCAGCCGGTGCTGGGGTCGCACGTGGCGGTATGGCAGGCGTCGCTGGGGGAGCATGTCTTCGGCTGACTGGACCCGCAAGCGCCCGCATTGCAGGTGGCCTGCATATGGCACGCGTCCTGCGCGGGTCCGCAGGGCATGCCGTCTCCACCAGACGCATACATGCACGTCCCGCCGGAGCACGTCGCGCCTACCGTCGTGTGACAAGCCGGCGGAGTCGAGCACGCGATCATCGGGCTATTGCACACGCCGCCCGAGCAGGTCCCCGGGCCATGGCACGAGTCGCTCGCCGGGCATGGCGCGCCGTCCGCGGCTTGCGGATACGAGCACGTCCCGCCGGAGCACGTCGCTCCCACGGTGGTGTGGCACGCGTCGGGAGGTGTCGAGCACGCGATCGGCGGGCTGCTGCACGACCCGCCGACGCACGTCCCTGGCTGGTGGCAAGAGTCGGCCGCAGGACACGCCGTGCCGTTCGCGGCCGGCGAGTACGTGCACTGCCCCGTCCCCGAGCTGCACGCTCCCGGCGCGGTATGGCACGCGTCCGGCGCGGTACCGCACGAGCCCGGGTTCGTTCCGTTGCAAATGCCCGCGAGGCAGTTGTACGTCAGGCACTTGCTCGAGCCGTTGCAGGCGAGGCCGTCGGCGGCGTTCGGGTTCGAGCAGAGCCCCGTTGCCGGATTGCACGTCCCGGCCACGTGGCAGCCGTCGCTCGCCGAGCACGTGACGCTCGTCACCCCCGTGCAGGCGCCGTTCTGGCAGCTCCAGGTCTTGCACTTGTCGGCGCCGGTGCAGGGCGTCCCGTTCGTCTTCGACGTCGCCGGGGAGCAAGTTCCCGTGGCCGGATTGCATGCGCCGGGGTCGTGGCACTGGTCCGGCGCCGTGCACGTGACGGGGTTCGACCCCGTGCAGCTCCCGCCGGTGCACGCGTAGGCCTGCTCGCACTTGTTCGAGCCCGCGCACATCGTCCCGTCGGGCAACGGCGGCTGAGGGCTGGGGCACATTCCGCTGCCGGGCGCGCACGCCCCCGAAGCGTGGCAGTTGTCGCTCGCGGGCGGGCACCCGATGGGGTTCGACCCGACGCAAGTGCCCCCCGTGCAAGCGAACGTCTGGTCGCACTTGTTGGCCGACGTGGCCAGGTCGCAAGCGCCGCCGCAGCGGCCGCAGTTGCCGTTGTCCGTCTGCGGGTTCACGCACACGTTACCGCAAAGAAGCGGGAAGGCGGCGTTGTTGCAAACCTGTGTGCACAGCCCGCCGCTGCAGGCCAGCCGACCGTTCGCTGGCTTCGCCGGGCACGACACGCACGCGGTGCCGCAGACGATCTCACCGGGCTTGCAGGCGCCGCACACGCCCCCGCTGCAGTTGGACCCCGTCGGACACGTGTGGCCGCAGGCGCCGCAGTTGGCGTTGCTGCTGTCGGTGTCGACCTCGCAGCCGTCGGCGGGATCATGGTTGCAATCGGCGTTCGGAACGTTGCAGACCGGGGGGGTACAGCGGCCGTTGACGCAGCTCTCGGCGCCGCCGCTTTGGCTACAGGGTTTGCCGCAACCCCCGCAGTTGCTCGTGTCCGTGTTGACGTTCGTCTCGCAACCGTCGGCCGCCTTCCCGTCGCAGTCGGCAAAGCCGGCGGCGCACGCGTTCGGTCCGACGACGCACGCCGAGGCGACGCACGTCTCCGTGACATGGTTCGTGCTGCACGGCTTGTTGCAGCCGCCGCAATTGGTCACGTTCGTCTTGAAGTCCACGCAGGCGGCGGTGCTCGTGCCCTTTCCGCAGAGCGTGAGGTTCGACGGGCACGATTGACCGCAAAGCGGCGGCGTACCCGCGCACGTGTTGCTGCCGTCGTCCGGGGTCGCGCACGGTGCGCACTGGAGCCCGCACCGGCTGGGAGACGTCGAGGAATCGGCGTAGCAAATGCCTCCGCAATCGTGCTGTCCGACGGGGCAAACGCACTTCCCGGTCTGGCATGTCATGCCGCCGCCGCAAGCGTGGCCGCACGCGCCGCAATTGAGCTGGTCGCTGGCCAAAGAAAAGCATCCCTGGCTCGTGCCGCTCCCGCACAGCGCCTCGCCCGCAGGACAGACGCACAGGCTTCCCTGGCAGAGCTGACTAGGCAGGCACGGGTGGCCACATCCCCCGCAGTTGCGTACGTCTGTTCTGGGATCGACGCATACGAGCGGGGTGCCGCACTGAATGCCGCCCGGAATCGCGGAGCAAACCACGCAGGAGGCCGGCGGCGTGCCCGCAGGGGCACCCGGAAGCGTGGCTTCGCACGTGGAGTTGGTGCCGCAGTTGGTTGCGCATCCGTTGCAGTGGTCGTGGTCCGTCGTCGTGTCGACGCACACGAGCTTGCCCCCTGAGAGGCACGCTTTCTCCGTGCCCGGGCAGCTGCAAACGCCGTTCTGACAGCTCCCGCCCACGGCGCACGTGTTCCCGCAGGTGCCGCAGTTCGCGGGGTCGTCGCTCATGTAGACGCAATGGTTCCCGCAAGACGTCGCCGCTCCCGGGCAGATGCACTTACCGCCCTGGCACGACTGCGTCGGCGTGCAGGCGTTCCCGCAGGCACCGCAGTTCTGCTGATCGACCATCAAATCGAAGCACGCCGCCGCTGCCCCCGTTCCACACAGAGAGTCGCTTCCGTTGCAGGCGCACTTGCTGGAGCGACAGACCTCGTTGCCCGGGCACGCGATGCCGCAGGCGCCGCAATTGTGGGGATCGGTGGTGAAGTCGACGCATTTCGTCCCGCCGCACATCGGGCATGCGGGACCGACGCCGGAGTCGGGATTGGCCGCGCTGTCGCCGCGAACGTCGCTCGTCGCGTCGAGGCCGAGTTCCCCGCCATCGGCAGTCGTCGCCAGGCTCGCGTCGCCCGACGAGAGATCTTGGACGCCCAACAAATCGCTGCATCCCACGACGCTGGCGAGGAAAAGAGCGACGCCTAGCCAGGCTATCCGACCGAACATGGCGACCTCCGACTCGTGGCCAGCTCACGGGGCCGGGCTCCACGCGCCGCCAGGCACGGGGGGGTCACGCTTCGTTGCATCGCGCGTCGTTCAGGCGGCGCGCCCTTCGGCGCGACTTCCCCATGGTGACCCATTGCGTCCGCCTAGGTTGCGAAGGTGCCCAAACGATAGTGGGCAAGCGAGCAGCCTACACTCCCGGCGGAGCAAGGCCAGCTGCAAAAGCTCGGAGGCGCACGTGCGGCGCTTACGCGACGCGCCAACGCAGGCCGGCCGAGGGCGTGAGCACGGGTGCGCCCACACGCGCTCCGTCGAGCCCAAACGCGCTCAGACAGTCTGCCCGAGTGAATTTCCTAAGTCCGTAAGTCGCGAGCGCGATCGGTCATTGGCCATGTCGCACGGCACCCTGGCGCGCTCAGTTCGGCTTGTCGGCGCCCGTCGCGTGGTCGAGCGCCTCCTTGACCTCTTTTTGCGTCGGGTCGATTGGAAAGCCGTGAGCTTCGCGCGCATGGGGGTTGTCGAACGCGAGGGATACTTTGTAGAGCTCGAATCGCCCGTCCCCCGCGAGGGGCCGGCACCGGTCGCGGAGGGCTTGCATGGCGCCGGCGCCCATCGGCTCGAAGCCTTGAGCGACCTTGAGGTTCGCGCGCAAACGCTCGACCGACTCCATTCCGCAGATTGTCGTCGCGACGGGGAGGCTCATGGCGTAACGGAGCATCTCCTCGGCGGAGGCCACGCTCTTGTGAATGGGCTCGGCCTTTCCCGTCATCGGCTTCATTCCGAGGACGGCGATGCCGCGGCGGCTGCACTCGGGCAGGACGCGCTGCTCGAAGCTCCGGAACGACGCGTCGAACGGGTTCAGCGGGAACTGGCACGTGTCCCACGAATAGCCGCGCGTCACGAGGTCGTAGTGCACCTCCGGGTTCTTGTGCCCCGAGAAGCCGACGAAGCGCACCTTGCCGGCGCGCTTCGCCTGGTCGAGCGCTTCGAGGACGCCGTCACGACGGTACGCGAGGTCCGGATCGCTGTCGAAGCCGAGCCCGTGGACTTGCCAGACGTCGAGGTGGTCGGTCCGTAAGCGGCGCAGCGACTCCTCCAGCATCTTCATCGCGAGGCTCGCGTCGCGCCCGTGCGTGCAGACCTTCGTCATCAAGAGAACGCGGCGCCGCCGGCCGCCGGCGGAGAGAGCGCGCCCGAGCCACTCTTCGCTGCGCCCGTTGTGGTACTCCCAGCAATTGTCGAAGAAGGTGATCCCCCCGTCGATGGCCTCGCCGACCAGCCGCTCGGCGTCCTCGTAGCTCGGAGCGTCGCCAAGGTGGTGTCCGCCGAGGCCGAGGGCCGACACCTTCGCGCCCGTCTTTCCGAGCGGCCGCTGAGGAATGGCGGGCGTCATAGCGGCAGCTCCTCCGGGGCCGGGTAGCCGTGCTCGTGCCGCCCGATCTTCGCGTCGTAGTGGGTCGTCGTCTTGTACAGCTCGAGCCGGCCGTCCGCGGCCGCCGGGCGAACGCGCTCGCGGAGCCCTTGCATTTCTTCGGGACGCATCGGCTCGAACCCACGCGCGATGGCGAGGTTCTGGCGAAGGATGTCGAGGCTGTCGATGCCGCTCACGGTGACGGCGACGCCCGGGACGCTCATCGCGTAGCGCAGCGCCTCCTCGACGCTCACCACACCTTTGCGGACCGGGTCGCCCGCGCCGGTGAGACTCTTCATTCCGATGGACGCGATGCCGAGCTTCAAGGCCGCGGGCACGACCTGCTGCTCGAAGCTCCGAAAAGTCCCGTCGAAGCAGTTGAGGGGCATCTGCACCGTGTCGAACGGAAAACCGTGGGAGAGCATCCGGAGGTGAATGGCCGGATCCTTGTGCCCGGTGAAGCCGACGAAGCGCGTCTTTCCTTGCTGCTTGGCCCGAACGAGCGCCTCGACGACGCCCCCGGCAGCAAAGTGCAGCTCGGGGTCGTTGTCGTAGATGCACTCGTGCACCTGCCACAAATCGAGATGGTCCGTGCCGAGGCGCCGGAGCGACTGCTCGAGCTGCTCCATGGCTACGTCCGCCTTGCGACCGTGTGTGCAGACCTTCGTCATGACGAAGACCTCGTTGCGTCTTCCGCCGCGCAGAGCTTGGCCGAGTATCTCCTCGCTCTTGCCGTCGTGGTACTCCCAGGCGTTGTCGAAGAAGTCGACCCCGGCATCGATCGCCTCGTGGACGATTCGCACGGCGTCGTTCGGGTCGCGCACCTCCCCGAGGTGAGCGCCGCCGATGCCCAGGATCGAGACGCGGGCGCCCGTCTTGCCGAGCGCTCTTTTTGGAATGGCCGCGTGACTGGGCGGAGCCGCTCCTCCGGGCGCCGGACCGCCACCGCGCGCTTCACCTCCGGACGGAGGGCTTGCCCCCCGGGCACAGCCCGAGAAAGCGAGCGTGGCGCCCGCAGCGGTTGCAGCGAGAAACTGCCGTCGTGACCGGCCCCTGTTCATGCGGGGTCCGTCCTGCAAGAGGCGTTCGCGCTGTGCGTCCTGGTGCCTCCTGTCGCTTCTCGTGTGCGGACGAAGCGCAGGGCCCGGGTGGGAGGCTAGGATGCCACGTGGTGTTTTGCCGCGGTGTGCCCGACTCGCAAGCGGCGCTTGACCGCGAGCGCTGAGTAGGTGGCGGCGCCGGCCAGCCGGGACACTCCTCGCGTTCCGGCAGAATAGTTTAGCGCCGCCATCCGGTGGCGTCTTTGCCGTCGGGCGTTGCCTGGCCGGAACGGCTCCGGGTACTACAGTTAGGGCAATTGATGAGAACGATGGATACCCCGCCACGCGCAACAAACCCCCCCAGGCGGCCGTATCCACGAACGATGAGCGCACCGGTTTTTGATTTGCGCCCCGACAGGGCGTTTGGCTGGTCGCTCGCACTGGTTCTCCTGGCGGGCTGCACGGCGTACCAGCCCACGCTGGAGCTTTGGCCCGCGTCCGACGCTTCGACGAGCACGGTCAGTCCGTCGAGCTCGGGCTCGGGGGTCGGGTCAGGCTCGGGTGCGATGTCAGGCGCCAGCTCCGGCTCCGGGTTCGACATGGGGGGAAGCGGCGCCGGCGGGACGGGGTCCGGCGCAGGGAGCGGGAGCGGGAGCGGCAGCGGGAGCGGCGGGAGCGGCAGCATCGACGTCGAAGCCGGAACGCCCGAAGCGGCGGCCACGTCAGGCGGGGGCGGAAGCGGCGCCGTGAGCCTGCCGGACGCGAGCTTCGGCTCGTCGAGTGGCTGCACCCTCTCGGTCAGCGTCCGTACGGTCACCGACAATGGCGGTTACAGCCCACGAAACGTCGGCGCCATCTGGATCGCGCAGGGCTCGGGCACGTTCGTCAAGACACTGGCTCGGTGGGCGCAATCGAGAATCGGCGAGTTGACGCTCTGGAACTCCGCAACGGCCGCCGCGAACCTCCGTCGCAACGTCGTCGACGCGGTCACGAGCGCGACCCTTTCGAGTCATCAGACGCACAACGTTTCCTGGAATTGCACGGACACGAACCACGCAGTCGTCCCCGACGGCGCCTACCGGGTCTATTTCGAGATGACCGACGACAACCAGAGTGGCCCGAACATGTTCGTGCCCTTCACCAAGGGGCCTACCGCGGCGACCGTGTCGCCCCCCGATGCGACCTATTTCAAGGGCATCAGCTTGGTCTTCAAGCCATGATCTTGCGTATCGCTCTCGCGGTGTCCTTCGCGGTCGCGGTCACGGGTTGCGCACGGCTCAAGCCGTACGAGCGCGGGCGACTTGCGAATCCGACGATGTTGCTCGGCGACATGTCGCGCGCGGGAGCCGCGCACGTTTACGCGATTCGCGAGGGGGCCGTCGGTGGGGGGGCTGGGGCCACGGGCGGGTGCGGCTGCAACTAAAATTTCAATTGGGTCTTGGCCGTCAAACCGAAACCAGGCACATTGCGGACAGGTGAGCTTCCGCGGCCCTAGCGCCTGAGAAAGCGCCGATTGCCGAGAACGATGCACCGTCCAAAAACGCGGCTCTGCGCGACCCGGTCGACCCTCTCGCTGTTCTTCGTGGCAAGCCTCGGCAGCACACCCGCTCTCGGTGCGGGCGAGGAGTCCCAGGCGCCCGCGAGCACCGGGTCGGCCATCACGACGAAGGCCTCGACGGAGGTCTCTGGCTACAGCGACACGGATCACATCGCGGTCGTGAGCCCGTCGATCGCGGGCGGAATCTCCGACGAGGTCGCGGGCTGGGAGATCAGCGGTCACTATCTGGTCGACGTCGTGTCGGCGGCCTCCGTCGATATCGTGTCGACCGCGTCGACCAAGTGGACCGAGATTCGACACGCCGGTTCGGCGGAGGGCAGCGTGAAGGTCGGCCCCGTGGCCGTGGGCGCCTCGGGCGTCGTGTCGAGCGAGCCTGACTATCTCTCGTTGGCCGGCGGCGGCACGCTGACGGTGGACCTCCTCGACAAGAACGTGACGCCTTTCGTCGGCTTTTCCTACGGCCAAGACAAAGTGGGCCGCACCGATCTCCCGCGCGAATTCTGGCGCGACAAGCAGATCCTCAGCGGCCAGCTCGGAGTGACCTTCGTCGTCGATCGGTCGACGATCGCGAGCCTCCAAGGCGATGTCATCGCGGAGACGGGCTATCTCGCGAAGCCCTACCGGTACGTTCCCGTCTTCACTGCGGCGCAGGCGTCCGCGATCCAGCCGGGGGCGTCGATTGCCCAAGTCAATGCGACGCGGCTCGACCAGCGGCCAGCCGAGCAATTGCCGAACGCGCGCCATCGCTTTGCGGTCACCTCCCGCGTCGCCCATCGTTTCGACGGCTCCACGCTTCGCCTGGACGAGCGTGCGTACGGCGATAGCTGGGGAGTCTTGGCTTCCACCACCGACTTTCGATTCATGGTCGACGTCGGGCGCCGCCTCACGCTGTGGCCGCATCTCCGTTTTCACGGCCAGAATCAAGCGAGCTTCTGGCAGCGGGCGTACGTGGCCACGGCCGGCGCCGGTGGCGGGCCAGGAATTCCGGTCATTCGCGCCGGCGATCGCGAGCTGAGCCCCCTCTACAACGCGACCGGCGGAGGCGGGGCACGGCTCAAGCTCGTCGACGACCCGCGCCGACCCTGGTCGCTGGTGTTCGAGATCGACGCCAGCTACACGCGGTACCTGAACGCTCTCTACATCAGCAACCGAACGTCGGTCTTCAGCACGATGGCCGTCGAAGCCGAGTTCTGATGGCTCGCCGCCCACGGCGGGCGGCGAGGCGCCGGCGTCACTTCGGGGCCACGCACACCTGAATGTCCATGTCGCCGGCCAGCGTGAAGTCCCCGCTCGCCAGGTCGATCTTCATTTTACCGACGGCGTCCTTCTCCATCGGGGCCGAGACGATCGTGAAGGTGCCGCTCGGCTTGAGCGTCGTGGAGACCACGTTCTTCTTCGCGCCCAGGCGACTGAAGGTTACGGCGGCCGATTTCGGAGCGCGCTTGAGCAACGAGAGAATCTCCTGAGGAGCCGTCTTTCCAAGGAACCAGAATGGAGAGCGTCGCGTCCCCTGGTCTCAGGTCTTTCGGCTTCACGCAGTCGGTGCGCTCGCTCAGGCTCAAGAGAATGCGGCCGTCCTTTTGCATCTTCCCGGCCACGCGCGCGCCCTTCGGAGCAAAAGGCTTTCCGTCGAATCGAACCGTGCGCCGTAGGACCCGAACGGGGCGCTGCCTCGGCCGCCGAAGACTCGGGCGGAGGTTCGGTGGAGGCCGCGGTCTCCTGCGCCGGCGGCTTTTCCTTCGTGTCGCTCGGTGCTCCCTCGGCCAGCGCGATGAGGCGCGCTTCGATTTTCTCCGCGTCGCTCCGAGCGAACCCGGCGTTCATCTCGCGGATGATTCCTTCGCGATCGACGAGGTACGAAGAGGGCATCTTCGGAGGCTGCAGCTTGCCCGGCACCTGACCTTCGGGGTCGTGCGCAAGGCGGATCGACCAGCTCGGCCGCGACTGCAAGAACGCTTCCGCGTCTTGCTTGTTGTCGTCGATCGAGACGGCGACGATCTCGATTCCCTTGCTGCGGAGGCGGCCGGCCATGTCATCGAGCATCGGCAGCTCTTCTTTGCAGGGGGCGCACCAAGAGGCCCACACGTCGAGGAGAAAGACCTTGCCGTGGAGCTCGCTCAAATTCAGCGCCGGGCCCCCGTGGAGCGCGCTGAGGTGCAAGTCGGGCACGGGCGATCCGATGGCGCTTCCTTGCGTGGCTTCGTCGGCGTGAGTCGCCCCGGGGCTCGAGCCGCACCCCGCGAGAACGAGCGAGACGGCGAGCGCTCCCAAAAGGCCACCTTCGCGGCAAGCACCGAACGGACGAGCGATTCGCATGTCAGTTTCCTCCAGTTACGCGGGGTCGGCCCATTTGCGCAGCGAAGCAAGCGTCTGAATCGACCGTGCCGGTCACCCAGGTCACCATGCAGCGGTCGAGCGCGTCGCCTTGGATGACGAGCTGACCCCCCTTGTGCTTCTCGATGCCCCGCGGCTTGCGGAACATCGCGAGAGCGTCCGGCTGCGCGCGATGCAGGACGACGTCCGACATCGCCTCCGGCTCGAGGCCCACGATCGAAGCGTAGCACGCGTCGTACTCCGCGTTGCTCGTCGACTGATCGAGCGGGTTGTCCGTCGGCGCGAGTCGCAAGCCATACTGCCCGTAGAGGCGCATGTTGCGCCCGGTCTGCCCGTGGCAATCGAGTGTCCCGCAGTGCAGTTGCATCGCGTCGGCAACGACTTCGAATCCGGCTCGGGGCGGCACGGCGAGGACAGCGCCGGGAACGCCCGTCGTGTCTTGCACGTCACCGCCGCAACCCGCGAGCGCAGAAGCGAGGGCCGAGGCTGCGCCCACCTGTCGTGCCGCCCGGAACCGGTCCCGTCGACGAGCCGTCATCGGCACGTGCTCGGAGGAAGCGTGTCGACGGTCGGGTCGGCGACCACGTAGACGTGGCCCGGCGAGCTCGGGCTTCGCGGATCGGCGTGACACGCTCCGCACGAACCTTCGCGGTAGACCGGCGAGGCCATGTCGTGCTGCACCGTACCCGCGCGCAGTGTGACCCAATACGGATAGGCCGGCGCGAACTGGTCACTTCGAACGTAGAAATTGCCGGCACAATTGCTTTGGGCCGTGAACGTGACGTTGGCAGAGTCCACGATGAACACTTTGGCTCCGCCCACCACCTTCGCCGCGGAGCTCACGTCAGCGTAAACCGTACCCGCCAGGCTGAACGCCTGGGCCCCGCCCCCGTCGCGATGGCAAAGAAGGCAAGGCTGGCCGGGCCGGTGGGAGGGCCCCGGCGGCACGTTCGGGTCTTCGTTGCCCAGCGCCGCGATGGACGTATCGGTGACCGGATCTCCGCACGCCGCGAAGGCCAAAGCTACCCCTACGAGGTGGGCGACCGGTCGTGCGATGGGTACGGTCCTGTAGAGCTTTGCCTTCAGCGTGACGACGTTCATCCGTGGGGCGTGGCGCGGGTCGACCGAGGCACTACGAGCCCGGAGGGGAAAAGTGAACGAACGAGTGATTCGACGCAAGCATTTTTGAGGAAATTCGGGGGAAGAAAGAAGAAGAAGACGGGCGCAAAACTTCGACTGCGCACTTGGTTGACCCGTCTCGTTCACGCACTCGCCGACGGTGCGGAAAGAAGTTTTCACCCTCAGGCGACCCGACGAAGTGCGACAAGCCGCCCTCCATGGCCATGCTACGTTTCGTTCGGTGAAAAGTCGTCGGCTGGTCTCGTTCTTCCCATTCATGATGGCATTCCTCGCGACCGCCGAAATGGCCTGGGCCGACGGCGGAGCGTCTGCCGGCGCATTCGAACAAGCGATTGCGCGCGGACCCTTGTGGGCGCTTCTCGCGGCGCTGGCAGGCGGCTTGCTCGTCAGTCTCACGCCCTGCGTGTACCCGATGATCGCCATTACGGTGAGCGTGTTCGGCGCCCGCACCGCCCAGAGCCGACGCCAAGCCGCGGCGCTCTCCAGCGTGTTCGTGCTCGGGATTGCCGTCATGTTCACGGCGCTCGGGCTCGGTGCCGCGCTTTCGGGAGCCCTCTTCGGCTCCGCTCTCTCGAACAAATGGGTCGTTGGATTCGTCGCGATTGTGTTCTTGGCATTGTCGGCCTCGATGTTCGGAGCCTTCGAGCTCGCCCTTCCGTCCAGCGTGAGCAATCGCCTGGCTCGAGTCGGAGGGATTGGGTTCGCCGGCGCGTTCGGGCTCGGTTTGGTCAGCGCGCTCGTCGCGGCCCCCTGCACCGGGCCCGTCCTCGGCGCGATCCTCATCTGGATCGCCGCGTCCCATCGCGTCGTGCTCGGGACTGGCGTCATGTTCACCTTCGCGCTGGGGCTGGGCGTCCCCTTCTTCTTGGTGGGCACATTTGCCGTGAGCTTGCCAAAGAGCGGCGCGTGGATGCTCGGCGTGAAATGGTTTTTCGGGGTCGTGCTCGCCGTCGTGGCGTTGTACTTCCTCCGGACCGCCGTTCCCGCATTGCAGCACGTGGCTCGACCCGATCGCTGGTTTCCGGCCGCGGCCGTCGGAGTTCTCGCCGTCGGACTTTTGCTCGCTTGGATTCACCTCCGATCCGAGCGCAGGGGCGCGCGCCACCCGGGCCTCTCGAAGCCATCGAAGCTCGCGTCGATCGTCCCTGCGATTGCTGGCGCGTTTGCCCTGGTCACATGGTCCCAGCTTCCCACCGGTGAGCTGTCCTGGATCAAGTCCGAGGCCGAGGGTCGCAGGCTGGCCGAAGCAGAGCGCCGTCCCGCGATCGTCGACTTCGGCGCCACCTGGTGCGGGGCCTGCAACGAGCTTCGCTCGCGAACGTTCGCCGACCCGTCCGTGCGCTCCGAGGCGGCGCGCTTCGTCGCCATCAACGTCGACGCGACCGACGACGACGATCCGCAGACGGCCCATGTGAAGAGCAAGTACGGAGTGGTCGGCCTGCCCACCGTCGTCATCCTCGATAGCCGCGGCCAAGAGCGGGCGCGCTTCGTGGAGTTCGTGCCGCCCGAGCGCTTCTTGGGCGCGCTTCGTGCCGTCGATTGAACGGATCGGCGCTGCCGCATGACGGCGCAGACGGCCGGAGGAAAGCCGCCAACCGTCGGGGGGCTTTCGGACGCAGCTTCCGCCCAGGCTTCGTGCGGCGCCCCCGACAAGAGTCGAACTTGTGACCTTCGGTTTAGGAAACCGCTGCTCTATCCGCTGAGCTACGGGGGCGTGGATCGGTGACGGCGGCTGTCCTGGCTTCTTTTCCTTCGCGCCTTGCCCGGGAAGGCGTCGGCGCCATACCGTAGCGTCGCGGACGCGGCCGCGAAAGACGAGAGATCGAGCACCCAAGGTTGCGAGGGCGAGGTTCCCAAGCCAGCGAGGGGCTCTCCGTTTCGAACGCCCCGGCGCAGGTTGGCCAACGCCCGCGAGTGGCAAGCGGCATGCGCGCGGCGTTAGAGTCCTTCCAATGAGCGAGCAGAGGCCGTCCGTTCTCCCGCCGCTGGTGCCCCGCGTCATGGTCGGGACCGTCACCCTTGGGCGGGCGAGCGTCCGGGACGACGTCGCGCAGGTCGTCATCGAAGAGCTGCATGCGGCGAAGTTTGCTTTCGTTCGCGGCGTCACGGTGAACCGAGAAAAGCAGTTCATCGAACAACTGATCTCGAATGTCGCGAACGCCAATGAGGCCGACGCCATCGTTTTGGTCGGCGGGGTCGGCCTGGGTCCGCGCGACTTCACATGCGAGGCGGTGAACCACTCCGTCGACAGGCAGATCGAGGGCTTCGGCGAAGCCTACCGCCGGTTGCTGCGCGACGATCTCGGCGTCGGCGCAGGCTCTTTCCTCGCGCGTGCGAGCGCTGGAGTCTGCAACAAATGCGTGGTCTTTGCGCTTCCACGAGCGCCCCAGGCGGTCCGGCGGGCCATGCAGCTCCTCGTCGTTCCCATGCTCGCGGAGGCCATTCGCATCGCCGAAGGCCTGCCCGCGGTTTCCGAGCGAGCCGTGCGATGAAAACGGTGAGCGCGGGCGGGCCGAGGCTCCCCGCTTCCACAGACATCATACGTTTCTTCTGACAAGGCACTCGGCGCCACAGGCACGTTGCCCAACTGCAAAAGCGCGGAGAAACTGGCAACTCGGCGCCTTGACACACCCGGGTCTCCATGGTCACAAATAAGGGTGGCCAATCCCAAATTACTCCTCGTCGACGCAGATCCCCGCAGCATCCGCGTTCTCGGCGTCAGCCTCCGATTGTCGGGTTACCGCGTAACGACTTCGGGCGATGCCGTCGACGCCTTGGCGAAGGCCGAATCCATCGCGCCGGATTTCGTTTTGTGCGACACACGCTTGCCGCAGACAGACGCGTATTCGCTCGTCCGAGCTTTTCGCTCGCGCCCCGAGTCGGCACGGATACCCGTCATCCTGCTGTCGAGTAAGGAGTCCGCCGAGGAGAGAAAGCGAGGGCTCGACCTCGGTGTCGAGGACTACCTGACCAAGCCCGTCGTCGTGGGCGAGCTTTTGGCGCGGATCCACCTGGTGTTGGCGCGGCGTCTCCGCGAGAACATCGCGGCCGAGCCGCCGCCGGGAGGGGGGCGCACGCGCTTCAGCGGGTCGACCCAAGAGCTGCCCATGGTGGACCTTCTACAGACCTTCGACGCAACGGGACGCAGCGGCGTCGTGCACTTGCGGAGCGGCGTGCAGGAGGCCGATTTGTACTTCCGCGACGGCAAGGTCGTCGACGCCGAGCTCGGAAGACTGCGCGGTGAGGAGGCGGTCTACCGCGTGCTCATGTGGGACGACGCGTCCTTCGATATCGAGCTCAAGTCGATCACGCTCGAGAACGTCGTCGGAGGGTCGACGGAAGAAATCCTGATGGAGGGCATGCGTCGCCTCGACGCGTGGGGTCTGCTGCGAGAGCGGCTGCAGCCGGTAGCGAGCCTCTTCGAAGTGGATCACGCTCAGGTACTCGAGCAGCTCAACGGAGTCGTTCGTCTGCTCGACGTGAAGCAGCCGACGTCCGACGCCCGTCCCGACAGGCCGTTCGAGCTCTCGGCGCTGTCGAACATCACGCGGGGACTGCTCGTTCCCGGTCCGGAGGCGGGCCCACGCCCCGAAGAGGGCAATCGATTGCCGGCCGATACGCGAGCGTCGGAGCCCACGCCGGTCGCCGCTGCGTTTGCGTCCTCGGTCGAGGCGCCGGTCGCGCGAGCCGTCGAGCCGTCGAGCCAGGTGTCTGCCCCGCAAAGCGAGAGTGAAGACCGCGAGGAGGAACGGAAGAGCGGGCACGCGCCGTCCGCGCCGTTCTTCGGTGACGTGGCGCTCGCTGATCACGGAGCACAACAGGGCACCTCCCTGCTACCTACGACGCGCGAGGTCGAGCCGCGCGAGCAGGCGTTCGACGACGACATGGCCGCGGCTGGCGTTCCGCACACCCAGAGCCACCGCAGGCGCTTTGCGACGGTTACGATCGCTGCGGCCGCCCTCGCTGCGGCGCTTCTTGCCCCCGCCGCGCTCCGCACGTTGCGCGGTCTTCAGTGGGACGGTGGGTCCGACGCGCGGCTCGCGAGCGCACGCGCGGCGCTTTCGGCGCCCAGCGACCTTCCCGCCACCCAGCCCGCGATACCGGCCGTCCCTGCAGCTCCAGAGAACGTCGCGCCGCCGGCTGAAGTGGCTCCGGCCAAGGCCGTCGTCGAGGGTGCGGGAGCGCCGCTCACTGGGACGGAACCGGCGCCGCCCTCCTTGCCCTCGGTCGTGGCTCCGGGGGGCGGGTTGGCAGCGAGCTTGGCGGGCCTGCCCGACGGGCGCGTGATGCGCGAGAAGGCGCTCGACACGAAGCCCACTGCCGGGGGGCAGTCGCCGGCGGTGCTCGCGGCAGAGCAGGCGCTCATGCAGGGCAAGACCGAGCAGGGCCTCGCGCTGGCGCGCCAGGCCTCGATTGACAACCCGGCGGACGCCGAGGCTTGGCTCACCCTCGCTGCCGCCAACGAGGCCTCGGGCAACGCGGCGGGGGCACGCGAAGCGTACGTCAAGTGCGTGTCCCAGGCGCACACGGCCAGCGTGATGCATTGCCGGGTGCTTGGTCGAGTGTTGGCGAGCAAGTAGCGCGATCCGATCTGCGCCCACCCTTCGGCCGGCGAACGAGTATGAATGCGGCGCGTGGCCCGCACGTCTTACGCCGCGCGACCTGGCGACATGATGAAGACGAACCTCTCGGCCTCCGTTCTGGTGTCGGTCCTCTTGCTCGCCGGCGCCGGGCGGGCGGCGCTTGGAGCGACGGAGTCGTCACGCCGGGGGACGGCTCTTCGGCTGACGGCGCTCGCGGCTGACGCGACCGGCGGCTTTCTCGACGTTGCGTCCGACCCGGCCGCCAAGATCGCGATCGACGGGGTGGAGATCGGCAAGACCACTCCGCAGCTTCACTTGGCGCTTGCAGCGGGCCATCACAAGCTCACCCTCGTGACCGTCGATGGCGCGCACCAGCGCACGATCGGCTTCACGGTCGAAGCCGGACAGACGACGAAGCTCTCGATTCACCTGACGTCGTAACCGACGTCGCCCGTCGGCGAGCTCAACCCCCCCACGATTGCCCTACCGCCAATCGCTGTCCCGCGCGCTCCTTGGGCGGACGCCGAGCCCGGCCTCGGGAGGCAGCGCATACCAGGCGCCGCGCGCGACATATCCCCCTTCGTAAGGGTCGTCGGCGAGGAGCCACGCGGTGTCCAGATCCACGAACTCGACGCCGCCCAGCGCGCAGGCGACGTGCGCAGCGGCAGTCATCCCGAGACGGGTCTCGACCATCCCGCCGACCATTCGCAAAAGACCCTTTGCGCGGGCCGTCCGGCCGATCGCGCACGACACGAGCACTCCGCCGAGCTTGGCGAGCTTGAGGTTGACCCCCGCCGCGTACCGGCGCTCGACGAGCGCATCGAAGTCGGCGATCGTTCTCACCGATTCGTCGGCGATGACGGGCGCTTCGACCGCCGCGGCAACTTCCGCCATGCCGTCGAGATCGTCCGCTGCGCAAGGTTGCTCCCAGCATTCGACGCGGAGCCCGAGGCGCCGGGCGACGCGGGCGAGAGCGATGGCCTGTCGTGCCGAGTAGCCGGCGTTCGCGTCGACGCGCCATCTCGCCTCCGGCGCGGCAGCGGCGAGGACCTCGAGAGCGTGGACGTCCTGGCTCAGGTCCTTTCCGACTTTCACCTTGAGCGTGCGGAAGCCGCGAGAGAGCCACGAGCGCGCGAGAGCGGCCATGGCCTCGGGCTCGCCGATCGGAATCGTCACGTCCGTCTCGAGCTCGCCCGGCACGGCGCCATCGAGGCCCGAGCCGAGCATTGCATGTAGAGGGACGCCCGCGAGGCGCGCCAGCGCGTCGAGGAGAGCGGTCTCCACGCCTGCGCGGGTGACCGGCGATGACGGCAAGACGTCCTCGATCGCTCCGCGCAGCTCGTCCTCCCGCGCTTCGATGCGCCGGCCGATGAGCTCGCCCGCGGCGCGGTCGACCTCGCGCAGAACGTCGGGCTGATCTTCCCGCGTTACCGGCGGAAGGCATGCCGCCTCGCCCAGACCAGAGGCGATCGCGCCCCGCCAAGCTACCGTCGCGCGGACCTCCACTGCGCGGGTCGCGTCGATGCGCCCGCTCGCGATGACGAAGGGCTCGCAGAGCGCTACCGAGAGCGCCCGCGCCGAGAGCGCCTGGACGCGGATCTCGCCGCCGGTCAATCCGCACATGTCAAGCCGTGCACCCGGCGTCTCTTAGGCCGCCCGAGCGGCCCAGCAAAACACCGGCCTCGGCCTCGTTCGGCCCTACAATGTGGAAACGCCATGCCGGCCATCGCGCTCTACGGTTACTGGCGGTCTTCGTCGGCGCACCGGATCCGCATCGCGCTCGGGCTGAAGGGGCTTTCGTACGATTACGTCCCGGTCGATCTTCTGCGAGGAGAACAAGGCGCCGACGAGTATCTAGCGCGCAGTCCGACCGCACAAGTTCCGTGCCTCGCCTTGGATGGCGTCGCGTACGTCGAGTCGGTAGCCATCGTCGAGCTCTTGGACGAGCTCTTTCCAGGAGTGCCGCTCTATCCGGGGAAAGCGCACGAGCGCGCGCGCATTCGCACGCTCGTCGAAATCGTGAACAGCGGCGTCCAGCCTCTCCACAATCGTCGCGTCGTTTTCAGACTGTCGCCGGACTTCGAGGTCCAGAGCGGGTGGTCGGCTCATTTCATCGAACGTGGATTGCAGGCCCTCGAGCGCGCCATGGCCTCGAACGCGCGCGAGGGCGTCGTCGGGCGGTACGCATTCGGCGACTCGCCTACGGCCGCCGACGTCTTCATCGTCCCGCAGATTTACGCGGCGCAGCGCTTCCACGTCGACCTCGCTCCCTTTCAGCGCGTCCGCGGCGCGTTCGAATCGGCACTGCAGCTCGACGCCGTCCAGCGGGCCGCTCCCGAGCGCCAGCCGGACGCTCCGAAAGGCTGATTGCTTCTCGAGGCCCAGCGGAACTACTATCGCCGGCGGCATGCGGCGCGGACCGTTGGCGATCGTTGCGTCGTTTTTGCTCGTCGCCCCGGTCGCGCGCGCTCAGACCGCGCGGACCTGGGGCGCCGAGCCCGACGTCCCGCCCGACGGCGGACCAAGCTCAGGGGCTTGGCTGCCGCCACCCGAGCCACCGCCCGTCATGCTCGGGACGCCCGTCCCCGGTTCGATTTCTGCCCCTCCGTACCCCCCCGCGGCGCGGGGGGAGCCCTTCATCGTGCGCACGCCGGGCGCCATCGGCCTCAAGTACTCACTCGAGGGAATCGAGGTGCGCGGCAACACGACGACGCTCGCCCGGGTCGTTCTCCGGTTCGTCCCGTTTCGGGCGGGTGACGTCCTCGACGTCGACGATCCCGAGCTGGAGCTGACGCGCTTTCGCCTCCTCGGCACGGGCTTCTTTCGCGACGTGCAGCTCTCGCTGCGGCGGGGAACACGCCGCGGTTACGTAGTCTTGGTCGTTTCGGTCGCGGAGCGCAGCACGCTCCTCGTCGACGACGTCTGGTTGGGCGTCTCGGCGGACGCCGATCCAAGCGGCAACGGCCGCCCTCTCACCGCCTACGGCGGCGCGAAGGTGACCGAGACGAACCTTGCAGGCACGGGCGTCGCGCTGGGCGGCGCGTTCGCCGTGGCCGATGGGCAGCTCGCGCTCCGCGTGCGCCTCGCCGACCCGCAGTTTCTCCGAAGCAATTGGGTCGCCGAAGCGGAGTTGCTCTACAACAACGCGCGCGACTTCTTCGGCAACCACGACGTGCTCGTCGTCGACGACCCCGCGCAGAGTCAGGCTCGCCAAGACTTCGCGGTGGCCCAGTACAAGCGCTTCGGGGGCCGTGTCGGGGTCGGCCATGACCTCAGCGTCTCGTCCCAAATATTCTTCGACTACCGCCTGGAGAAGATTGACGCCGTCTTGCCGCTCGCCGCCAGCGATCACCGGGGCCTCGACATCGAGCCCATCGATTTCATGCTCCTCCGCGGCTCGAGCGTCCTCTCGATGCTTCGCGCCACGCTCGTCAACGACACGCGCGACGAGCCTTCTCTGCCGACGCGCGGCCACCAGGTCGTCGCCAGCGCCGACGCGTCGCTCACGCCGCTCGGCGGTGACTACCCTTACGCAAAGCTCGTCTTGCGGGCCGCTCATTGGGTCTCGCTGCCCTGGGGACACGTTCTCGAGGTGTCCGGTTTCGCCGGCGCCGTGTTCGGGCAGGCGCCGCTCTTCGAGCGGTTCTACGTGGGCGACTTCACGGACCTCCTCCCCGACCGCGTTCTCGACCTGAATTTCAATCGCCGGCCTGCCCCGAACTTTCTGGGCACCGACATCGTCGAGATCCGCTATGGCAACTACGCTGCGCGCTTCGGCGCCGAGTACCGCGTTCCGGTCTATCGCGGCACACGATTCGATTTACGGCGTCGACCTCTTCGCCAGCTTCGGCTTGTACGCAATCGCGAACGAGGCCGACATCGTCAATCACCCCCGCGGTTACACCGGCTTGGGCACGGTGCCGGTCGACCTCACCTTCAACGCGGGGCTGCGTGTCGACACGCGAGTGGGTGCGTTCGTGTTCGGGATCTCGAACATTCTCGGTCTAATCCCGTTGCGGGGATCGGGCCAAGTCGCGGCGGCGCCATGACGTTCGCGCGTCGAGCAGCGGCTGCCCTCGCGCTGTCCGCGCTCGTTTCCAGCGCCGAGGGCGGCGCGCGGGCGCAAGCCTTGGCCCAGCAGCAACCTGCCCATTTGGCAGCGCTGCCGCCGCGTCAAGCCAACTACGCGTGGGACCGGGACCTTTTGCGCGCGAGCTTCTCTTACCGCGACGTCCTGGCCGATCTGTCTCTGATGAAAAAGCTCTCGAGCGGGCTGCCGATGGTCATCGCGATGCGCGCCTACGTTTACCGCGAAGGCGAGGACGCCCCGGTCGCGCTCGCCCCGCGCGTCTGCCGCGTCGTCTTCGACCTATGGGACGAGGTGTACCGCGTGCACGTGAGCGAGCCCGAGCGCGAGCGCGATCAAGCCGCGGTGCTCGACGGAGTGCTCCGTCTCTGCACGGAGGCGCGGGACCTTCCGGTCGTGCGCCGGGGGCTGCTCGTCGCGAAGGAGTCGTATTTCCTGGGCGTCGTCGTCGACGTCAACCCCGTCTCGGCGGAGATGGTCGAGCAAATGAGGCGGTGGATGTCTCGCCCGGCCGGGAGCACTGGAATCGGGCCGAGCGACGCCCTCTTCGGCAGCTTCGTTCAGCTCTTCGCGCGCGAGATCGCCACCAGCGACAAGACGCTCACGTTCCGAACGCAAAGCGTGGTGCCTTGAGCCTCCGCTTGCCGAAGAGGCTCCGCTCGCGTCACGCTGGCGGCCGTGATGCCGGTCTCGGGCCGAGCCGTGGCGATCCGTCTTCTCGTCGCCGGCGCGTACGTCGCGGCCTCGTGTGCCAGCGCTCCGGGGTGGCCCGACGATTGGGACGGCATCGGCTTCGTGGAATCGGTGCGCGATTTCGACATGGCGCGCTTCAGCCCGCACCCACCGGGGTATCCCATTTACGTCGCGCTGCTCCGCGTCGCCGCGATGATCGCTCCCAGTCCGATGCGAGCAGCCCAGCTGGTTGCCGTGGCGAGCGGCGTCGTTGCCATGGCGTTCATCTGGGAGGCCGCAAGGCGCGTTGCGGGCGAGCGGGCCGCCTGGACGGCTTCCGCGCTGGTCCTCACCGCGCCGCTCACGTGGCGAGCTTGCAGCGGCGTCGGCAGCGAGGCTCCGGCGCTGGCATGCGCGGCGGCCTGCGTGTGGGGGCTCGCGCCTCGGGGTCAATCGGAGCGGGGAGGGGTCCGCCTTGCCTCCGCGGTCCTGGGCGTCGCCTCTGGAGTCGGCCTGGGGGTCCGCCTCTCGTGGGCGCCACTATACCTCGGTGCGCTGGCGTTCGCGGACCGCGAGAGGCGCGCGCGCTCGTGGGGCCTCGCGGCGGCGGCTTGCATCGCCTGGCTCGTGCCGTTCGTCGCCATCGTGGGCCCCGCCCGCTTGGGCGCGCTCCTTTCGGAGCACTTCGTCGGGCACGCGCTGCGCTGGGGCGGAACCATCGCCACCGACCCGGGCGGCGTGCGCCTCGGCTGGATGGCGCGCGACGTTCTGGTCGACGGCCTTGGCGCGGGGAGCGACGCGCTCGGGTTGGTCATTTCGTCGCTCGTGGTGGCCGCGGCCTCGCAGGCGCTATGCGCATGGAGCAGGACGCGCTGGCGCTGCTGGCGCGGCGTGGCGCTCGTCGTCGTCCCGTACGCGCTGTGGATCGCGCTCGGCCAGAACCTCCGCGATCAACCGCGTCACGCCTTGCCGCTCGTCGCCGCTCTTGCAGCCGGGCTGGCCCTTCCGTGCTCGCGATCGCGCCGCGCGACCGTCCTCGTCGTCGCGCTCTCCGCCGCCGTGGGGCTCCGCACGCTCGTCGACGCCAGGGCGCGCTGCGCAATCCCGCCCGCGGGAGAGCAGCTCGTCGAGCTTGCGCTGGCGCAGCCTCGTGCGGACCGGCTTGCCATCTTCGGAGCGGCCAGCGTCAGGTTCTTCGACGCGGGATGGATGGCGCGCGTCGCGACGAGGCGGCCGCGGGCGCTCGTCGCCGGCTCGCTCGGCGACGCGCAGATCGCGCTGACGCGCCTCGATGCGCTGCCTTCGCGCGTGTGGGTGACCAGCGAGCTCACGGGGCGCGACGATTCACGCTGGGCGCTTTCTCCGGTCGCGACCCTGTGCCGACCGCCGCGGATCGATCGCCGCTCGCCTTGCCTGGCCGTTTATGAATGGGCGTTGCCGTACTTGCCGGACGAGTGATCCTGCACGATCGCGAACGATCCTCAGGGTGCGTGAAAACGCACTTGCGACGCGAGCACGCTCGCGGTCCGGCCCTGGGTGATGTTCGAGACGCAGTCGGCATCCCGATTGGCTCCCGTGGACCCAGGAAAGCCGTTCGAGTCTTTGCCGAGCTCGCCCGTCAGCGCCTGCTCGCCGAGCTGCAGCCGTGCTCCGAGGCACTCCGAAGACTGCACCGTCTGGTCCCCGTTCCGATCGTCCCATCCGTTCAAGTACAGCTTGTTCACGCGAGCTATGCGCTCCTCGAGGACCGCTCGATCGAGGAGCGGATCGCTCTGCACCCAGAGCACTTCGTACATCTCGCGCAAGGCTTGCTGGAGCCACGCGAAGCGCTCCGGGGTCATGACGACCTCGTCGGCGCCTTGTGCCTGGCCGCGAAACATCTGGGAGGCGTCGCTCCAGAACGCCGCGAAGAGCGTCCGGGCAACGGCCGTCGCGCGGTCGCGATACGTGACGTCCTGCGTCAAGAAGAGCGCCTCGACGAGGACGCGGAGCGCCGCGCTCTGCGCATCGAGCGTCGCCGGATCGGACGCAGCCACCCAGGCGCCGTTGGCGAGCGTCGCGCTGTTCGAGACCGTCCCGTCCGGTCGCGTCAGCACGTCGCGCACCAACGCTGCCTGCGCAAGCAGGACGCTGCGAACGCGCTCGCTGAAGGTGGGCGGCGCGCCCGAGTCGCCGAGCGAGCCGGGAGGGTGAATGGCCGGTGAGTTCAAGACGCCGGATGCGTCCTTCGTCGCATCGCCGTCCGGTGCGCCGTACTGGGTTATCGAGGCGTTGCACGCCATCAACAGGTGACGCAGGCCGACGACGACGTGACCGAGCGACGTCGTCGACGCGGTCGCGCCGCGGACCACACTACCTGCGACGACGCTCGCGCTATCGACCGCGACACCGGTGCCGGGATCCACGTGCATCCGGTCCAAATCCACGAACGCAACGCGCATGATCCCCAGCGCGCGGTCGTGCGGGCTGTCCTCCCCGTCCGGCGCGCCGTCGTCCGCCGCGAAGGGGTAGCCGCCGAAGGCGATCTGCATCCCGGTTTGTTGCCCGACGGCCACGTTGCGCGGGTCGGTCATGCCGAAGAAGAGCGAGTAGCCCTGCGCGAGCGCCGCGAGATCCACCGAATGGCTGGTCGCGTCCTTTATCGAGAGCCCGCTGACGCTGGGATAGCGGCCCGTCGTCGCGTCCTCCGTCACGGCGACCGCGGCGGGAAACCATGCGAGCGGCGAGCCATAATCATACTGAATCGCCGAGAGAACGGACGACCAGCCGCCCAGGGTCACCCCGTCGCCGGTCGCGAGCGACGAAAGGAGCCACGCGCCTGCGTTGTCCATCTCGTCGACCATCATCAACCCCCACATTCCCTCGAGGGGCGTCGAGCCGATGTACACGCCGGGAGGCCCACCTGGAGGCGCGAGCGCCTGCACCGTGTTGTTCATCGTCCCGACCCGGCCGATGTCGCCCGGAGCGACGGCCGTGATGGGATTGGCGATCGAGTTGTGGAGGCGACCGATGAAGTCGATTGCCCAAAGCGCCTCCTTCCATGTCGTGAACCCTAGGACGCCGGGGGCGAGGACGTGCTCGGTCTGCGCGACGCGGTCATTCAGATGAAGCGAATTGTAGTCGCACTCATAGGCATTGACCGGGTTGTTTCCGTATTGCTGCACTCCCCCATAGCCGCTGACGGTCGTGCACGAATGGACGACCGTCGTATCCGGCGTCATCGCCGGGTCGAAGCTGCGGAACGGGTAGAGGTTCGGCCACACGCCCGGAAAGCCAAAGTCGTTGAGCGGGTTGTTCGACGGGGGCGGGAGCGTGGCAAAGCCACCGACGTTCGCGCCAGCCGCGGCCATGAGCTGACCCATCCGAACGCGCAGCTTGTCGGTGGGGGTCGCTCCCCCGAGCTTGGCGACGAGCGGGCCGTTCACCAGTGAGACGCCTGCGCCGCTCTGATTGGCGACCATGTTCATGTGGTACTTCGAGTATTCGTACGACTCGACTGCCGTGCTGAAACCGAAGAGATCCTTGAACGTGTCGAAGAACGGCGGGCCGTTGCGAACCGGAACGAGATAAAGGTCGGGCGGCAAATAGTATCGATCGTAATACGCAAGGTTTCGGCCCGCGAAGCCGTTGACGAACGGCTCACCGCTCGTCTGCATCTCGCCTGCAGCGAACATGAGCTGCATCGTGTCCACGCGCACCGGCGTGTCCACGAGCTCCGCTTGCACGGCGGTGTGCGTGCCGGCGTCCGGCGGTGCGATCCCATCGTACGGGACGCGGACGTGAGCTATGGCCGAGTCGCCCGCCGCGCCGGCGTCCACCGATCGGGAAGGGGAGCTCCCGCCGCACGACGCCGCGACGCCGAGCGTGAACCCCGCCGAGCAGCGAAAGAAGAGACTAGCGCCGAGGCGTTGGCCGGTCACGAGGTCGGAGCGCATCGCCGCTCCGGCAGTATGCCTCAACGAGGCCATCGCGGTAGCGCGCCGGGCCGACGCAACGCAGCCCCAACGGCTCCGCAATTGACGAGGGGCCGCCCGGGTGCGTACCTAAATGGGGGGCGCGCCATGCCTTATCGTGACGAAATCGACTTGACGCTCGCGAAATATTTCGCGTGGATCTTCGTCGGGCCGGGAGAGGAACCGCTCGTCGAAGCGCGCTTGAAGGCGGCCCACGATGCCGCGCAGCAGCGCGAACGGCACGCGCGCGGCCGGCGTGATCGAAGCGCGCCGCACCTCGAGGCGCTTCCCGATGGCGCTACTGCCGAGCCGTTTCGTTCCAGGGCCCTGGCGGCTTGCCGCGCGCTGGCGACCGAGATTTCTTCGGCGTGGAAGTGCTCCGGCGACGAGGCTCGGCTACGCGCCGCGAAGCGCCTGCTCGCGCGCGCCGATCGCCTGGGAATCGAGCTCCTCGGCATCCACCAGTGGCCGCTCGAGGCCGTGCGTCTCGTGCGCTTGCTCGTCGAATGCGCCCCCCGAATGTCGCGAAGACAGCGCGAGCGGTCCGCCAACGTGGCGACGCTCGTTCCACTCCAGCACCCGGAGACGGCGGAGCTCTTCGTGGAGCTGGCGCGAGCTGGCGCTAGAGCCATGGCCGACGCGCTGCTTTCCGACGACGACTGGGCCCCCGAGGTCGGAGGCGAGGGCACCCTCGTGGCGCGCCTTGCCGAAGTGATCGACCACGGCACGTCGACTGCGTCACGCGTGGTCGCCATCGAGCTCATCGCGCGATTCCGGTCGCGGGAAGCGGTGGTCGCCACGCTACGGGGCGCCCTTCGGTTCCCGAGCTTCGCGGTGCGCGGCCGGGCGCTTGCTGCGCTGGCCACGGTCCACCCTTGCGCAGTGACGCCCGACGACCTTACGCGCGTTCTGCGCGATCTCGTCGCGCACGCGATTCCCGACGCCCTTTCCGGGGAGGAGCACGAGCGGGACGAGCGGATCTTCGGCGACGCGGTCCTCTTGGCGCTCAAGCACGTGCGGACCGACGAGACCGCGGAGGCGCTTCTCGACTGGATCGACGCCGAACACAGCGCCGCGTGGCTCGACGCCGGTTGGGCCACCGAGGCACTCGCCGTCGGGTTCCCCGACACAGCGGCCGCCATGGTGGACCACTGGCTCAAGTGTGCGCGCGGGCACGACCGACTGAAAGCGCTCGGTGCGCTCGCGCGGTTGCCGGAGCATCTGGCCGAGCCGCGCCTGCTGCTCGCAGCGAGCGATCCCGTTCCTTCCGTCCGGGAGGCGGCCCAACGCCAGTGGCTCGGCCGCTTTGGAAGGGCGTGCCCGACCGGGCTCGAACGGGTCGTCGGCGCGGCGTTGCTCGTCGACCCCCCCGGAGAGGTCTTCGCCTCGCGTCTCGCCGTGATGCAGGGGCGCGTGCCGGAAGCACGGCGAGCGATGGTGCGTGCCCTGCTTTCGCAGCCGCCCGGGCGAGAAGAGCTCGTCCTCCTGCTTCAATTCATTGCGGACGACGCGGAGTCCGCCGAGCCGACCTCTTCGACCAAGCCGTTCTCCGAAGAGGGCGGCTGGGCCGCGACGATCGTCGAGCGCTTCGGAGCGCCGGGCGTCGAAGGGCTGTGCGCGATTGCCGAGCGTTTTCCGGAGCCCGAGAGCTTCGGGTGGATGCGACGGCTTGGGACACTGGTGGAGCGCGGGGCCATCTCTTCCGAGCAAATGGCACCTCTTCGCGCCCTCGCCGCACGGCACGTCGCCAGCGAAAAAGTGGGTTGCGTCGACGACGCGCTTCGGCTCCTCGGACTCGTCGGCGCGCCCTCCGACTTGCTTGGCCGTGTCTTGTCGGTGGCTCTCGACGGGACGTTCGGCTCCTGGCAGGCGCGCGAGCTCATCGTCTCGTGGCCCGATCGCGCCGTCGACGTCCGGCTCGCGTCCGAGATGGCGCTGGCCGCTGCCGAGCACGATTGGGACCGGCTGCAGCACGCATCGTCGATGGCGCTGGGACGCAAGGCGCCAGCCGCAAAAGTCATCGCCCAGCGCGTGCTCGAGATTGCGGAGCAAAACGAAGACGCGGTGGACGCAGCGGTCGAATGCGCGCGCAGGCTGCGTGAGCTCGGCGTATTGGACGACGCGTGGGCGCTCGCCGCCCTCGGAAGGCGCGAGTCGCCTATCTTCTGCGTGGCGGCGCGCGCTTGGGGCAAGAGCGACGTCGTGCGGGAGCGGCTGGAAGCCGCTCTCGGCTCGCCGGCTCGCCTTGGCGCCTCGGCGGCCCAGGCGGCGATCGCGCTCCTCAACGCAACGCCGCCTTTGAGCCCGCGCGATCGTCGGTTGCCTTCGATTCTCGCCGGGGCGCAGCCCGTCCACCGCGCCGAGCTCCTCCAGGCCATGTGCATTCACGGCGCGCCCCTCGCCCAGGTGGCGCCCGCGCTCGAGGCGCTACTCACGTCGTCGGACGAGCGCGTGACGCGGGCGCTTCTCGGTGCGGCCCACTGGTTACGCTCTCCGAAGGCGCAAGCGTTCTTGCGCGGCCTGTTGCCGCGTGTCGTCGATGCCGAGCTTCGCAGAGACATCGAAGAGCACCTCGGCGCGGCGCCGGCCCCGTTCTGGGTCGAGAGCTGACTGAGCGCGGCCGGAGGGCCGCTCGACGCCCTCGACCAGGTCTCTCCACCAGGCGCTATGTTGTCGGCGTCTCCGATGCTCCCCGATACGCTCCCCGATACCGTCGTCTCCAAGCTCGACGGGCTGCCGGCGCAGCCGGGCGTCTACCTCTTCAAGGACAAAAGGGCGCCGTCGTCTACGTCGGCAAGGCCAAGTCCTTGCGCGCGCGCGTGCGTTCGTACTTTCAGGACGCGCAGGGCGACAGCCGCGCGTTCATTCCGATCCTGCAGCGCACGATCGGCGATCTCGAGACCATCGTCACCGGCAACGAAAAGGAGGCGACGATCCTCGAGAACAACCTCATCAAGGAGCACCGGCCTCGCTACAACATCAAGCTCCGCGACGACAAGGACTTCATCACGCTGAGGCTGGGCACGCTCGACGAAGCGACGGACCGTCCGCCCGTCGGCCCGCGGCGAGGCGGCGATTCCTCCGGCCGCGCCGCGTCGTGGCCACGGCTCGAAGTGGTGAGGCGGCCGACGCCGCAGGGAGCGCGTTACTTCGGCCCGTACCACTCGGCGACCGCGGCGCGGCGAACGCTGCATCTCGTCAACAAGTACTTTCAGCTTCGGACTTGCAGCGACGCGGAGTTCGCAGGTCGCAAGCGTCCGTGCCTCCAGCACCAAATCAAGCGCTGCCCGGCGCCGTGCGTCCTGCCTGTCGACCGCGCCTGGTACGGCGAGCAAGTCGACGCCGTCGCGAAGTTCCTCGAAGGCCGCCACGACGAGCTGTCGCGCGAGCTCGAAGCCAAGATGAGACGAGCCGCGCGCGAGATGCGCTTCGAGCTCGCCGCCGTGTACCGCGACCAGCTCCGCGCGATCGAGAAGGTGCGCCAGGAGCAGCGTGTCGTCACGATCGACGACGTCGACCGCGACGTCCTCGGCCTCTACCGCGAGGGAGAGCTCGTCGAGATCGCGCTCCTCCACATCCGCGCAGGAAAGCTCGCCGACGTCGGGACGTACTCGATCAAGCAAGCCGAGATTCCCGACGAGGAGATCATCGCGGCGTTCCTCGCGCAGCACTACGGCGCTTCCCTCGCCAGGAGTGCGGGCGAAGACGAGCGTGGCGCGTTGGCGGTCCCGGTCGTCGCGCTCGTCCCGGACGAGATCATCGTCCCCTGCGAGCCGGAGGGCATCGACGGCATCGCTCGAGTGGCTGGCGGATCGGGCGGGCCACAAAGTGGCCCTGCTGGCGCCCCAGCGGGGCCACCGCGTCGACCTCCTCGCGATGGCCAACGACAACGCGCGCCACTCGTTCGTCGAGAAGCAGCGACAGAGCGACGACGTCGAGGAGCGCCTGCGGGACCTTCAGGAGCGGCTGCGCCTGGTCGCTCTGCCGCGCCGGATCGAGTGCTGCGACATCTCGCACCTCGGCGGCGGCGACACCGTGGGCGCCGTCGTCGCCATGATCGACGGAGAGCTCGACAAGAAGCGCTACCGCACGTTCAACGTCCGGGGGACCGCGCCGGCAGGGCCGCGCCTTCCCGGCGGTGACGAGGGCCCCGGCGCCTCGTCGAACGACGACTACGCCGCCATGTACGAGGTGCTCGCGCGGCGCTTTCGGCGGGCCGTCCACGCGCAAAGACCCCCCGATGCGCTGGGCGCGCCGTCCGACGCCCCGATGCGTCTCGGCGAGGCCGAGCCCGCGGACCCCTCAGACGCCTCCGAAAGGGGGCCGACGTGGGACGCGCCCGATCTCTTCGTCGTCGACGGCGGGCGTGGGCAGCTCGCCGTCGCCCTCGCGGCGGCGCACGACCTCGGTCTTCACGACCTCGCCATCGTCGCCCTGGCCAAGGAGCGCGAGAACACGCCGGGGCGAGACGCTCGTCGACCGCGTCTATCTGCCTGGCCAGAAGAATCCCGATCGCATTGAAAAGCACGACGACGTCGCTGTTCCTGCTGGCCCGCCTGCGCGACGAGGCGCACCGCTTCTCGAACCGCGCGCGAATGCGCGTCGGCAAGAAACGCCGCTTCCACTCCCCCCTCGATGACGTGAAGGGCCTCGGCCCCAAGGCCAAAAAAGCCCTTCAACGGCACGTGGGCAACCTGGCTGCCATCAGGGCAGCCGACGACGCGACGCTGCTGGCCGTCCCCGGCGTCGCAGCGCGTCACGTCCGGGCGGTGCGGGCCGCCTTTCCGCGCACTTCTTTGCCGGACGAGGGACTTTCGACGGAGCGGCGGCAGCAGGAGAGTGAGGGAGAATCGCCAACGGTCGAGCGCAAGCGGCAACTCAGTTGACGTAGAGAGAACCCCAGACCACGCTCTTGTCGCGAGAAATCGCACGGCACGAGGCCTGCTTTGCACTCCAGCCGGACGAACCTACGCGCGGGCTTGGCCGCCGCCTCTTTTCGTGACCTCAGCTTCCTGGCGCCTCAACGCCATCTTTTCGGCCCCCTGTTGGTTACGCGTGATAGAACTCGGTGCCGTCGCCACATCTCGATTTTCGTCCGCGCTCGTGCAAGCTCGAGCCGGTGGACGCCAGAGGAGCAGCGATCATGAATCGTACGTTGAAGCACGGAATCGTGCTGGTTGGAGTTGTCGCTGCGCTCGGCGCCGTTGGCGCGGGGTGCCTGACGCGGCCCGTCGAGCACTCGGACCCGTCACTGAAGACCAACTTCACGAGCGTCATCAGCAACCAAGCCATCGACAAAATCGACCTCCTGTTCATGGTCGACAACTCGGCGTCGATGGGTGACAAGCAAGAGCTTCTCGCGGCCGCGGTGCCCGACATGCTCAACCGGCTGGTGTCGCCCAACTGCGTCGGGGCGTCCGGTGCCCCGACCGGGCAGACCGCCAACATGGGCGTTTGCCCGGCCGGGTCGAGCCCCGAGTTTCCGCCCGTGCACAACATGCACATCGGCATCGTGACCTCTTCGCTGGGTGGCCGCGGCGGCGACCAGTGCAGCCCCGACGGACACGAACCCCACGAACACGGCGCTGAACGCCCACAACGACGACAAGGGCGAGCTCATCAACCGCGGCGGCGCCAGCGAGGCGGACGTTCCCGACGCGAACCCCAGCCACATGCTCGCCTGGTTTCCGAACGTGTCGCAGAACACGGGCACGGGCGTGGCGCAGCCGCCGACCCCGCCGATCGGCATGGTGGGTATGCGTGGTCAGACCGGCACGCTCATCGGCGACTTCACGGACATGATCACCGGCGTGCACGAGCACGGCTGCGGCTTCGAAGCGCAAAACGAGGCGTGGTACCGCTTCCTCGTTCAGCCGGATCCGTTCGACTCGATCTCGATCACGTCGAACCGCGCCGCGCTGGTCGGGCTACGACGACGTCATCTTGCGGCAGCGAGCGGACTTCTTGCGTCCGGATTCGCTGCTCGCAGTCATCGTCGTGACCGACGAAAACGAAGAGGTCGCGAACCCACTGGCGGTCGGCGGCCAGGGCTGGGCGTTCGAG
Source organism: uncultured delta proteobacterium (assembly GCA_963787925.1). GTDB lineage: Bacteria > Myxococcota_A > Polyangia > Polyangiales > Polyangiaceae > Palsa-1150. The sequence goes on along the minus strand of CAWBEN010000003.1, from coordinate 3,124,418 downwards.
AACGCGAACTTCCCTGGCAACTTGACGAACAACACGGCGCCGCAGGGGACGATCGAGTGCAAGAACCTCGACCCGAACAACGTCTTGACGACGGGTCCCAACGATCCGAATTGCACGTCTTGCGCGTTCATCATGGGATCGCCGAACTTCGCGACGCGCTGCCCGAAGGACGGGACGTCCGCGGCGCCCGGCTACCTCGATCCGACGAACGACCAGATCAACGTCCGCTTCTTCGACCAGAAGCAGCGCTTCGGCGTCTTCGCGGGCTATCCGACGTCGCGCTACGTTCGCGGGCTCACGAAGCGCACCGTGCCGAGCAGGACTCACGAGGTCAACTCGGCCGGAGACTACCTCGGCGATCAGGACATGTACGCCGACTGCGTCAATCCGATCTTCGCGACCAATCTTCCGACGGACAGCTCCAACCCTACCGCCCTGTGCCAGTTGAAGGCAGGACCGCGCAAGGCGTCCGACGTCTACTACGCCGCCATCGCGGGCGTTCCTCACCAGCTCTTGCAGGCGCAGCCCGGCGACATGGAGTGCCCTGCAGGCACGAACGCCGTGGACTGCCCGCAGAAGAGCAAGCTGACCGACGCCGACTGGACGCTGATTACGGGCAGGGATCCGGAGCACTACGACTTCCGAGGCATCGACTTTCACATGCTCGAGTCGACGGGGGAGCGGACCAGCAAGGGCGGGATGGCCAACGCGTCGAGGTGCCCCTCGACGGCGGCGGACAACTGCGACCCGATCAACGGTCGCGAGTGGAACACCGGCAAAGTCGGATCTCCAGTTCGCTTGCATCTTCAAGCTCGCCACGCCGAAGGACTGCAGCTCCAAGACGTTCCAGGGCGCTTGCGACTGCGCCATGATGAGCACGAGCGCCGGTACGCCGCTCTGCAACACGGGCGGAATGGGGCCGGGTGGACACGGGACGACGCAGATCTATGGCAAGGCGTACCCGTCGGTGCGCGAGATGATCATCGCCCACGCCATGAAGGACCAAGGCATCGTCTCGAGCCTTTGCCCCATTCACGAGACGGACAACGGCATGAGCGATCCGCTGTACGGCTATCGGCCTGCCGTCACGGCCATCATCGATCGCCTCAAGGTCTCGCTCGAGCACGCAGTGCTTGCCGCAAAAGCTGACGCCGGACGCCAACGGGAACGTGCCGTGCCTCATTCTCGTGACGCTGCCCGCGGGCGATTGCACGGGACCAGGGCTGGCCGACGTCGATCCCACGCTCCTCGCACGATTTCGGCAGTCGCAGCACGACACGTGGACCGTCAACGGCCGTCCTGGCACCGATCCGAGCTTGCTGCCCACCTGCCAGCTGACGGAGCTCACGCCCAGCGTGAACACCAAGAGCTTCGACGCGAATGGCTCGTGCGCGGCGTCGAGCGACTCGGGCTGGTGCTACGTCGAAGGCAAGGCGGCGGGCAGCTGTCCGCAGTCGATCATCTTCACTGCGGGTGAGCCTCCGCCGGGCGCCCAGGTGAGCTTGCAGTGCATCGAGCAGGCCAACGGCGTCGTGGGCGACGGCGGCTGAGGGTCACGCAATCGTGGGGGCGGTTATGACGACAACCGGTTGAAGCGGGAGAAGGCGCGGCGCCAGGAGGTCCGCGCCGTCTTCGTTTGCGGTATACGTGACCGAGAGAGATGCCCCCGGCGAGGAAGACGATCCTGGTCGTCGACGACGAGCCGCACATCGTGCTCGGCCTGCGGGACGCCCTCGAGTTCGAGGGGTTTCGCGTGATCTCGGCCGGAAAGGGCAAGGAGGCGATTGCGCTGGCGCGCACCGAGGGCCCCGACGCGATCATCCTCGACTTGATGTTGCCCGACGTGAACGGGTACGCGGTGTGCGAGGAGCTCCGGCGCATCAACGCGCTCGTGCCGATCGTCATGCTCACGGCGCGGTCCCAGGAGACCGACAAAGTGCGTGGGCTCGACGCGGGGGCCGACGACTACGTGACCAAGCCGTTCGGCGTGAACGAGCTCATCGCGCGGATGCGCGCCATCTTCCGGCGAGCCGCGCGGGGCGCGGCCAGCGTTCCCGAGACGCTGACGATCGGCGACGCCACCGTGAACTTCACGGCGCAGACCGTCATGGCGCGCGGGAGCGAGCACACGCTCTCGTTCTACGAGGTCGAGCTCCTGCGCATGCTCGCGGAGCGTTCTGGGCAGCCGGTGGCGCGCGACGAGATCCTCTCGAAGATTTCGGGGCTGGAGGGGTCATCGACCAACCGGACCGTCGACAACTTCATCGTGAAGCTCCGAAGAAAAATCGAGCGCAGCCCCGACAAGCCGCAGCACATCCTGACGGTGTACGGGTTCGGCTACAAGCTGTCGATGTCTTGAGAAACGCGTAAGCCGGGAGCGCGCCAGCCGGGTCAGCGCCCGCCTGCCACGAACACCACGTCGAGCCGCTCGTTCCGTGCACGCGCGCGCGCATCGGTGGGCTCAACGAGCGGGGTGCGCGCTCCCGCTAGCTCGGCCTTGATTCGCCCGGTGGTCGCGCCTCCGGCGACCAGCGCTTCAATCGCCGCATCCGCGCGCTTGGCGTCGGTCGTGTCCTTGGCGGCGGCAAGTTGGGCCGCGTGCACGACGACTTGCACCCCGTAGTCCGGATGGGCGGAGGCCACGCGCCCGAGCTCGTGGAGCTTCGCGCTCGCGTCCTTCGTCAAGTCCGCTCCGCGAAAGGCGTCGTGCAGCGTCACGACGACGCCGCGCTCGTCGCGCCCAGGGTCCCAGCCGCCGGCAGCCGACAGCTCCGTCAACAGCGAGTCCGCCACGCCGACATCCACGCCGCCTGCGCGGCGAGCGCGCGTCAGAACCTCGAGGCAATGCGCGCGGGCACGAGCCGCGTCGTCGATCGGGGCGGCCGCGCGTCGGACGCCCTCGGTGGACGGGAGCGCGTCGTCCAGACGCGCCGCGTCGGCTGCCGCCTCGGCGAGCCCCGGTGCAACCGGAGCCACGAGCCGCGCCGCACCGCAAAGCAGCCGCGCCTCCATCGAGAGCGACCGAGCAGCGACCGCACGCGCCGCCTCGCGCTCCGCGGTGGCGTGCGCACTGGGGGCCGGCAGCAGTCGCTCGCGGGCGAGGCGCAGCCGCCGATCGAGCTCCTCGCCCTCGCGCTCGAGGCTCGCTCTCGAACCCTCGATCGACGCCAGGCTTGCCGTCGCGTCGTCCAGTGACTTCTGCGCCTCCGCGAGCTCGATCGTCGCGCGCGCTACCCGCGCCACGACGAGGGCGTGGCCATAGGCTGCCACGGCATGCTCGGCGTGCAGGCCGGCGGCGACCTCGTCGCCCGCGCGGTGCGCCTCATGCGCGGCTGCTCGCTCTTGCTCGGCGTGAGCATAGGTCTCCGGGGCGAGAGCAGCGCCCTCGCGGGCGGCAGCCGAGCTCCGCACGCGATCGACGTCCTCGAGAACGGTCCCGTGGAGGGGAGCTCCACCGCAGTCGGCGATGGCCAGCGCTGCGGCAAACCACCGGGCCACCAGGCCGAGGTCGCGCGGCGAGTGGCTCATGGCAGGGCTCCGGAGTCGACGCTTTTCGGCGCCTTTTCGGTTGCGCTTTGCGGTTTCGGCTCGTTCGGAGCGTTCTTCGGTGCGCCCCGGTCGTCGTGCACTTCGATTGCCCTGCGCTCCCCCTTGGCGGCGCGGACGGCCTCGTCGAGCTGGGTCCTGAGCCGACCGACGTGCGCGATCTCCTCTTCGATGAGCGCCCGCACGCGCTCTACCCTCTCTTGCGCGTCGAATGCCCTGCGTCTCAGCTCATCGGCCCTTGCCTCTTCGGTCACGGCGCGTGCAATGTCGCGCGCCGTCTCGGCCCACTCCCGCGCAAGGCTGTCGGCCGCCTTGGCGCGCGCCTCGTCGCCGGCCGATTGCAAGCGTGTGGCTCGCTCGACCGCTCGTTTGGCCTCGGCCAATGCGTCCGCCGCCGGGTCGACCGCAAGGGGACGCTGCGCCGCCTGAGCGTCGCCGTGGTGGACGATTGCCTCCACGGCCACGCCATCGGGGCCTGTCTGGCCGCGGGCGATGGGCGCCCTTCCGAGGAGGGCCGCCGCCATCGACGCTGCAGCGGCGAGCGAGACACCGTCCACACGAGCGCAGCGCATCGGACGCCCTCGATGCCGCGCGCCGCATCGTTTGTCAATTCGCGCGACCACTCGGGCATCCACCATCAAGCCCCCCGGCCGGTTGCCGCGCCGCCCGCCGCGCTCTACAAAGCGGCCATGCCCCGCCCGCGCGCGTCCTGGGACGAGTACTTCATGAACATCGCCCGCGAGGTGTCCACGCGATCGACGTGCGACCGCAAATTCGTGGGCGCGGTCATCGCGCGGGACAAGAGCATCCTCGCGACGGGGTACAACGGCAGCATCCGCGGTCTGCCCCATTGTGACGAGGAGGGGCACTTGATGGAGGACGGCCACTGTGTGCGCACGGTCCACGCCGAGGCCAACGCCATCGTGCAGGCGGCGCGGCACGGCGCCCGGATCGAGGGCGCGACGGTCTACGTCACGGCTAGCCCTTGCTGGGGGTGCTTTCGGCTGATCGCCAACGCGGGCCTGGCGCGAATCTGCTTCGGCGAGTTCTATCGCGACCCGCGCATTTTCGAAGTGGCGACTCGGCTGGGCATCGATCTCGTCGACATGTCGCGCAATGGGCCGCCACCCCGAGGGACCACCGGCGGCGCCGTCGCCGTCGTCGCGGAAGCCGTCTCGCGGGCCGAGCCGGGGGACGACCGATGACGACGCCGCCCCGCTTGTCCGTCGCCGTCGTGCAAGGAGGGCCTTCGACCGAGGCCGCGGTCAGCCGGGCGTCGGCTGTCGGCGTGGCGACCGCGCTCGAGCAAGCTGGGCATCGGCCCGTACGGCTGGAGGTCGACGCCTTTCTGGCAGAATCGCTCCGCACGGGCGGCTACGACGTCGCGTTCCCGGTCGCCCACGGCGCGGTGGGGGAAGACGGGTCGCTGCAGGGTCTCCTCGAGGTGCTGGATCTTCCTTACGTGGGCTCCGGTGTGCTGGCGAGCGCCCTGGCGATGCACAAGCGCGTCGCGCGCATCGTCTTCGCCCACGCGGGCCTGCCGATCGCTCGCGGGATCGTGGCTCCTCGCGGAACGCGCGAGGGCGCGCGCGCCGCTGCCCAGCGCGCGCGGCAATCCGTCGGCGCTCGGCTCGTCGTCAAGCCCTCCTCGCACGGTTCGGCCATCGGCGTCACGCGGCTGGAGGAGGACGCTCCGACGGCCGAGGTCGTGCGCGCCGTCGAAGCGGTCTGGGCGATCGACGAGTTCGCGGTCATCGAGGAGCTCGTCCGCGGGCGCGAAGTCACGTGCGGCGTTTTGGAGACCACGACCTTGCAAGCGCTCCCGCCTACCGAGATCCTTTCACCAAGCGACGCGTTCTATACGTACGAAGCGCGATACCTGCCGGGACGAAGCATTCACATCTGTCCGGCCGATTTACCCGGGGGCCTGACGCGCGTGGTGCAGGAGGTCGCCTCGGCCGCGCACCGCGCTCTGGGTTGCCGGGATCTTTCGCGTGTCGATTTCGTCGTCGGAGACGATGTCGTGACGCTGCTCGAGGTGAACACCTTGCCGGGTATGACCGCTACGAGCTTGTATCCGGAGGCGGCCGCCGCGGCGGGATTCTCGATGGCGCAATTGTGCGACGCGCTCGTTACGCGCGCGCACGAGCGAGGAGCCACCCGTCGCATGCCATCCGTCCCGCTTCCGCGCTAACCGAAGCTTCCGCGCCAACTGGCCAAACTGGAAGTGAGCGCTGCGAACGGCGCGAAATGAGCCTGGACATGTCCTTCCTCCGGGCCCACTCTTCGGACTGAGGTCTCTTACGATGGGCCGTGACTCGCTGTTTGGCGAGCGGATCGTCTGGCAAGGGCGATGCCGAGGGGTGACCGTTCCTTTTTCGCTGTAGGTGTTGGTCCTCGTGGCCGGATGCGCGTCGGCCGTAGCGCTCTGTTACGCCGTGGTCGTCTCAAAGTCGCTCGAGGCTCCCGTCGGCGGATTGGTTCTCTTCGCCGGTTGGTGCGCCACGGTCGCGCTCGGCGCGTGGCGCGTGCCCTTGTGGTGGCGTTCGCAGCTCGAATACCTCGTCACCGAGCGGCACGTCATCTGGCGGCGCGGCCGGCTGCGCCGGAGCATCGAAATTGGGCAGGTCAGCTATGCGCTCTTTCGCTGGAGCTCGCGCGACGCCTCGACCGGCGACCTCGTCATCGTACGCGCCGTGCCTACAGGAGCCCTTCGCCGCACCCTCTCGCTCACGCTCCACGACGTCGAGGCGCCGGATCGACTGTGGGCGACCATCCGCGGCCTGGAGCCTGGAGCGCCGCTCGGGTCCGCCGGTCGACCGCTGGCGCAGCGCCTCGATCCCGGCGAGCGCGTGCTCTGGTCGGGTGCCCCCCTGGCATCGGCGTGGACGACACGGCGCGGCGCCACCGCCGTCGCAGGTGGCGTGCTCGCCGTGACGTTCGCGCGGTCGCTTGCGCGATCCGTCCCGACCCTGGGACGGGTGCTGCGGCTGCACGCTCTGCCGCCGGCGCTCGCGGCGTTGCTCGTGGGGGAGCGGTCCTCGGAATGCTTCTGCTCTTGGCCGTGGCAGTCGGCGTCGCCTACGCGGCGCTGGTGCGCCCGGTGCGCTTGGCGCACGCGACGCGGTATTTCGTGACCAACAACCGCGTTCTCATTCGGAGAGGCAACGAGGAGCTCTCGCTCGATCGCGCGCGCATCGCGTACGTGATCGACGCGCCCTGGCGAAAGTTACACGACGTCTTTCTCGTCCTCGACGGACCGCAAGCGCGAGCGCTGGCACCGAGCGGGGCGTTCGGCGGGGAAGACCGAGATGACGCCCTGCGGCCAGTCTTCGCCGCGATCGCCGATGCCGAGACCGTGGGTGAGATCTTGCGCGCGCCCAGGCTCGAGAAGAAAGCCGCGTGACCCTTGGTGAGGCCGAAGGCCGAAGCTTCGAAGGGGACGCGGAGGGGTCAATCGAGGGGCGGTGCTAGGCTGGGCGTCGCTTGATCGGCATCGGAAGCGTCGTCAATGGGAAGTACCGCCTGACGCGCCTGCTCGGCGACGGCGGAATGGGCTCGGTCTACGAGGCCCAGCACGCCGTGCTTGGCACGCGAGTCGCCATCAAGGTGCTCCACCCGGAGTTGGCCAAGCGCACGGGCCTGGTCGAGAGGTTCCTGCGCGAAGCGCAGGTCGCTGCGCAGATCCGGAGCGCCCACGTCGTCCAGGTGACCGACGTCGACCGTACGGCCGACGGGCAGGCGTACATCGTCATGGAGCTGCTCGAGGGCGAGCCCCTCTCGAGCGTGCTGGACCGACAGCGAAAGCTCCCGGTAACGACCGCCTGCGAATACACGCTTCAGATCCTCCAGGCTCTCGAGGCCGCTCACGCGCTCGGAGTCATTCACCGTGACCTCAAGCCGGAGAACGTCTTCGTCACCTTCGCGGGCGGAAAACCAGTGCTCAAGCTCATCGATTTTGGGATAGCGAAGGCGCGCCGCACGGATCCCCAACAGAAGGCGCTGACCGTGGCGGGTGTGCTGATGGGAACCGCTGAGTACATGGCGCCCGAGCAAGCACGAAGCGCGGATAAGGTCGACGCGCGCGCCGACATCTACGCAGTGGGCGTCATGCTCTACGAGATGATCGCCGGATCGCGGCCGGTCGCCGGCGATGACGCGCGGGTCATCGCGCTCAAGGTGGAGCGCGGCGAAATCATCCCCCTCGTGCAGGTCGCACCCGACGTCCCTCGCGAGATCGCTGGTCTCGCACATCGAGCGATGGCGGCGAGGCCCGAGCTGCGGTTCACGACCGCGACCGAAATGCGGCTCGCTCTCGAGCGCGCGATGGGCGGCAAGCGGCCGGGGACCGCCGCGATGGCGGGCACGGGGACGATTCGCGCGGACGCGGCGAAGGTCGGTCCCGCGCCGACCGTCAGCGGCGTGCCGAAGGCGGCGGCGGCAGGCTCGCTCGGCGCCGCGTCTTTGCCGAGGTCGATGACTCCAGTCGAACAGGGGCACGACGCGCATCCCGCCGACGACCCGGAGCCGGCGATCCACACCGTGCGGGCCCCGCCCATCGCGACGGCGCTCGTCCCGCCTGCTTACTCGCCGCCTGGCATTCCCATGGCCTCGTTTGGCGATGCGCCACGCACGCGTCGCCGTCGCCGCAGTCCATGGCTCGCGCTCATCGCGCTTCCGCTCGCACTCGGAGCGGCGATTGTAGCGGTACTGATCGGTACGGGCACCTGGGCTTCGAGCACCGGTCCCGCTCCCATCATCCCAGCGCAGCCCGCGGCCGCGAACGAGGTCGAGCCTGCAAGCGCAGCGACGCCGCAGCGTCCTATGGTCGAAGTGCAGCCGACAAGCGAAGTTCCGACCCTCGCTCCCACCCGCGCCCCGCCTGCTGCCCAAGGCCACGCGGCGCCTGCCGCGCGCCCGCCCGCGCGCCCCTCCGTTGCGTCGGCCGATGCCTCCCTCGCGACGTCACCACCCCCATTCGTCTTTCCGTCTGCGCTCCCAAGCGCCCTCCCGTCGTTTTCGAGCGTCTTGCCGTTTCCGACGGCCTTCCCGAGCACTTTCCCGACGGCCTTCCCGAACGGGATTCCGAGCTGGCCGCCACCGATGCAGCCGGGGGCGGCGGCGCCGCCGAGCGCGCCGACGCCGAGTGGTCCTGGTTACTAGCGTGGTACCCCGTTTGACGCAGCCGCTGCTGCAGCTCGCCGATGGGTGGCGTGCGGCGACAGGGGCGTGGCGCCGGCGCATGACGGCGATTCTCCTGGCGTTCATCGGAGTGCTCTCGTTTCTGCTCGCTCGGAACGGAACGACGAGGGCTCGCGTCGGCTCCGCCCTCGCGATTTTGGCGAGCGTCCTCCTCGCGCTCGGTTGGCGCTGGCTCGATTGGTGGCGGTTGCGGGCGCCGGAGCGCATCGTTCGAGGTCTCGCCCAGACCGTCGACCGCGAGGGCTCGGATCGAGCGCTCCGCGCGCTTTCGCTTCTCGGTCCGGACGGCGAAGTGAGCGCGGTGGGTGTCTCTTCGGACCTCGCGCGTCTGCACGTCTCACGGGCCCTCGCGCGGCTACCCACGGACCGAATCTTGGAGCGCGCGGTCCAAACGGCTGCGCGCCTCCGCCTCGCCGCTCTTACGGTGGCCGTGTGCGTTGTCGGGGTGCTCGTGGCAAATGCGTGGTCGGTGCTCGAAGGAGCGGACGTTCTCGTCGCGCGCCGGGGTGTCGCGCCGGTCACGATGCGGTGGCTCGACGACATCGAGGTCGTTGCGCGACCGCCTGACTACCTTCGCGAAGCGTCGCGCCACGAATCATCCGATAGGGCCCATGGTGGCGCCCTACGGGACCGTCGTCACCGTCCGTGGCACGGAGCTGCACGCCGGGCGTCGGCTGCTCTTGAGCGACGGCAAGACCGAGGTCCCGTTCGTCGACGACGGCGCTGGCGCGGTCGTCGCGCGATGGCCTCTCCTCCAAAGCGCCGAGCTGCGGACGGTGGCGCGCTTTGGCGCCGTCGTCGTCCCGGAGCCGGATGCGCTCGCTCTCGAAGCGATCCCCGACCACTCTCCGGTCGTGACCCTCGAGGGCGCTCCGCGACAGGTCCAGCTCGCGGACCAGGCCGACGACATCGCCGATCAAGTACGAAGCTACCGACGATCACGGTCTCCGCGAGGTGCATCTGGTCCTCCGCTCCGGAACGCGCGAAGAGCGGCGCGTGCTGGCGCGCCTCGACGGAGAGACGAAGAGCGACCGCGGCGGCCAGCTGCTGAGGTTGCGCGATCCTTTCTTGAAGACCAGCCATGCGCCCGTCGAAGTCACCGTCGAGGCCAAAGACAACGACCCGCTGACCGGCCCCAAATGGGGGACGAGCGCGGCGATGGCGCTCATACCGCCGGACGTGGGCGAGCCCGAGGCACGCCGTCTCGAAGCGCTGCGCGCGCTGAGGGGCGCGCTGGTCGACTCGCTGGCGTGGCGCCTTGCGAACGGGCCGCCAGTCGAGCCCGCGGCGCGCGCGTCCTTCTTGGTCGACGAGAAAAGAGGGCAGAGGACGACCGTGCCTTTCTCGAGCGAGTCGTGACGGACACGTACGTGGGCGTCCGCGTTTCTTCTCGCCTTCGTTCGATCTTGGTCGCCCAGCAACAGACGACGCGAAAGGCGATCGATGCGGAGCTTCGTGCGCCCTCGGGCACGACGCACGCGGCAGCCATCAAGGCGACGGAGAGCTTCGTCCTCGTGGCCGACGCCGTCGTGCGCGGCCTCGGTCTTCGTGACGCGAAGGACTCGGCGCGGCAGCTCGCAGACTCAGCGGACGATCTCGCGATCGGAGCATCGCAAGCGCAGACCGAAGAGACGCGGGCGCGGGGTGCGCTGCGCATCGATGCGGCCACGGCGGTCCTCGCCGGAGGAGGACGTGTCCTCTCGCGCCTCGGCTCGTTGGGCCGCGATTTCGGCGAGATCGTGGACGCGGATTTGCTTCGCGTGAAGCGGGCACGGGAGGCGGCCGATTTGTTTCACGCCGAGCTCGCCGCGCGCGATCTCGCGGCGCGGCTCCGCCAGCCCGACGCTTCCTTCGGGGCGCCCGGCGGCGTGCAGCGCGGGGGAGGCGAATCCGGCGGGGCGCGCGGCGTGCCCGGCGACGAAGGCGATTCGTCGGACGAGGTCGATCGCGCGTTCAACGAAGCGGCGCAGGATCTTCGGCGACTTGCGCAAGATCATTCGGCAGAGATAAGTCAGTTGGAACAGGCGCTCGCCGGAGCGACGAGTGAGGAGGATCGCGACGAGCTCCTGCAAGAAGCGCGGCGCCACGCAGAAGCCGTTCGGGAGGCGGCCCGTGGCCTCCCCGCTTCGGGGATGGGGAGCGACTCGTGGACGAGCAAGGGTGCCGCCGCGCGCGAGCTCGCCGAGCAAATGTCCCGGTCGTTGGAGCAAGGTCGCCCCGACGACGCCGTCCAGAGTGGTAGAAGCGCGGCCGGTTCGCTCGAAGAAGCGAAGAAGATGATTCAGCGGGGAGGGTGGATGGAGGACCCGAGCGGAGAGGCGCAGGGCAAGGTCGAGCAGGCACGTCGCAAGCTGGAGGTCGAACAGAAGTGGGCGGAGCGGCAGCTGGGTGAGATTCGCAGGCGAGCGGCGGAGCGTGCGCGCGGTCGCCTCGCCCAAGGCGGCGACGAGGAGGACCGGCTTGCCGACCGGGCCCACGAGCTCGCCCAGCGTGGACGCGAACACGCGCCTCTCCCGCAGCAGGCGATCGAATCCATCGACGACGCCGAACGTGCAGCGCGGCAGGCAGCGCAGGCCCTGAAGCAAGGTGACGCCGATCGGGGGCTCGACCGCCAACGCGAGGCGCAACGCGACCTCGAGGCTGCGAGTGCGGATTCTAGAAGGGGATGACGAGGAGCCGAACCGAGCCTCTCCGAACGACGGCGATGCCCGCCGGGCGAGTGACGGCTCCGTAGCGATCCCCAACGCGAACGAGCACAAGGGCCCGGACGAGTTTCGTCGGCGTGTGGTGCGGGGTCTCGGCGAGACCGCGAGCGGCTCGGTCAGGGACGCCGTGCATCGGTATGCGGAGGGCCTTCTTCGATGAGCTCTCGCTGGCTCGGGTGGCTCGGCATTCTCTCGCTTGCCGCGACCGTCGTCGGCTCGTCTCGCGGCGATTCTCCCGCCGTGCAGCGCATCCAGGGTCTGATTGCAGGCTTGGACGAGGACGAGGCCCGGCGGGAGCTCGCCGCGCAGGATCCGGGGGATCCTGCGTTTGCCATCGAGCGGGCGCGCCTCGCGATCTACGAGCTCGATTGCGACGGAGCTGCAGCCACGCTCGGGCGTCCGGAGCTGCAGCGGGCGAGCACTGGCGAAGCGCTCGCGGACATTGCGCGCGGCTGCCAGCGCGTGACTGCAGCGCTGGTCACGGACAAGGACGACGCCCGTGGCATCGAAGTGCGCTGGCAGGACGAGCATGATCGTGCGCTCGCGCCGCTCCTCTTCGAGACGGTGGCCAAGTCGCGTCTTACCCTGACGCGCGACCTCGGGGTCGACTGGCCGCGGCCCACGCGCATCGTGGTCGTGCGGGATCTGCTCTCGCTCTCGGCGATGACCGGCCTTCCATACAAGAGCGCTCAGACGACTGGGACGGTCGCCGTGGCAAAATGGGGTCGCGTCACCCTGCTAAGCCCTCGCGCGTCGCCACAGGGATATCCATGGCGCGACACGATCGCGCACGAGCTGACGCATCTGGCTGTGACGCGAGCGTCGCGCGACCAAGCGCCGCTCTGGTTGCAGGAGGGAATCGCCAAGCGCGAGGAGGTGCGCTGGCGCAATCCAGGGCCTTTCGATGACCGGCCGCCGCCGGAGGCGCTGGTGCAGCGCGGGATGGAGCTGAAGCTCGCCTTGCCGCTCGACAAGCTGGGGCCGAGCATCGCAATGCTACCGAGCGCCGATCAGGCGATGGTGGCCTTCGCGGAAGTGACGAGCTTCGTGCGATTTTACGCCGACGCGCAGGGCGAGGGCGCCCTACCGACGCTGATGGCCGAGTTCCGGAGCGGCAAGGCGGCGAACGAGGCGCTCCTCGCTGCAAGCGGCGCGGACCTCTCGGGCTGGGACGTCAAATGGCGCGCGTACCTCGCGTCCCGCCCGCGCGAGTCGCTCCCATCCCTGCTGGGCCTCGGCCGTGGGCACGAAGGGCTCGCCGCGCTGCGGGAGCTGCGCGACCGCTCGCGCCTGGCAGAGCTGCTTCTTTCGCGCCAGCATCCCGGTGAGGCGCTACCGGAGCTCGACGCCGCGAGCGATGCGGAGGCGTCTTCGTCACCGCGCGCGGAACGCGGGAAGCGTTTTCGGGGCGATCCGAGCCTCCGCTGGCTGCGGGCGCGCGCTCTCGAAGAGCTCGGAAAGCGCGAGCTCGGGGAGGCGCTCGTGTCCGATCCAAACGACGTCCTCACGCCGTATGGGCCATGGTGGGCAATCCGCGGACGTTGGGCGCGGCTGCGCGGGGACGAAGCGGAGGCGAGCGCGTCGTTCGTCGAGGCCGTGGCGGCGGATCCCTTCGATCCCGAAGCCGCCTGCGAGACGCTCGACGCCAGGGCCGAGCCTCGAGGCGCGAGCCGTGACTCCTCCCTCTGCGAGTCCGCGCGCGCGACGGGGCAACCGCCGTTCGGACCGGATTAGTCCGTGACAGTGGCAGCGCTTGGCTACGAGTCGGCGTGAGCCGCACGCCGCCCGGGCGCCGGCTCCTGGGGCGAAGAGCCCGGGGGGCAAGACATCTCTGTCGGGGCCACCCGAGATTGACCGTTTCGAAGCGACCCGGCTAACATCCTCGGTAGCGCGATCGACGTTCTCCGAGCTGCCAAAGCAGTCAGACCTCCGGGCGGCTCCTCGCTCGTCGTGGTGCGTCGGGAGCCCTCCCCCATGAGCGCTGTCACCTACGCTACCGCACAGATCTTGCGCGTCCTGCCGCGCGCGAGCATTGGCCAGGCGGTTGGGCGGCTGGCCGACTGGCGCTGGTCGGCTCCGGTGGGGCGCGCCGTGATCGGCCTCTACTCGCGCTTCTACGACGTGCGGCTCGACGATTGCGCCGAACGAGAGGGCTGGCCGAGCTTCGATGCCTTCTTCACCCGACGTCTACGCGGCGACGCGCGCGAGGTCGATTCCGCCCCGCGCGCCGTGGTGAGCCCCGCCGACGGGCGAATCGAGTCATTGGGCACGATCGACAGCGGCGGCCGGTTTGTCGTCAAAGGAAGGCCCTATTCCGTCGAAGAGCTCGTCGGCGATGCGCACGAGGCGCGCCGGTTTGTCGGCGGTGCCGGGTGCGTCGTGTATCTTTCTCCGCGAGACTATCATCGCGTTCACGCCCCAGTCGGCGGTACCGTACGACGTATCCGTTCGATGCCGGGAGACTACTACCCCGTCAATGCCATAGGAATGCGTCACGTCGCCAATCTGTTCTGCCGTAACCGCCGTGTCGCCATCGAGATCGACACCAGCGCCGGGCTCGGGCGGGTGACTGTCGTCATGGTGGTCGCGATGATCGTTGGCCGCATCACGACCATTGGCATCGAAGCCAGGGACACGCCCGTGGGCGATCACGTCTTCGATCCTCCGTTGCGGGTTGCGTCTGGGCAGGAGATAGGTGTGTTCCACCTTGGGTCGACGGCCGTGCTGCTGGCGGAGCGGAGCGCCAGCGGGCCATGGCTCTTGCCCGAGGGTCCCGTGCGTTACGGCCAAGCTTTGTTTCGCGTCCCGGCGGGCACTGGCCATCCAACCGCGCCAGCCGAGGCGACACGGGGAGGGAGCGGATGAGCGAGGAGCACCGCGCCCTGCCCGTGCCGAAGCCGCTCGACGGCGCTCCGATCGGTTCCGATCCAGGCACACCCCCTGCCCCTGCTGCCGAGAATGTGCCGATTGGCGACGACGGGCTCGCCGCCCATGCCGTTCTGCGTGACTCTTCCACGCAGGGCATACGCCGTCGCAGCCGCCCGGCTCTTCGGATCCCCGACGACGAAGTGGCGCGGCCTGCGTCAGGGGTGGCACCCGGCGCGGGTGTCCTCACGCCCACGCGCATCATCAGCATCGAGGCTGAGCCGACGCCCCGCGAGGCAGGCGATGGGCTCGCGGGCGCAGCCCAAGCACGTGCTCCGCAAGACTCTGCGTCCGACTTGATCGGACCCATTTTCGATGAGGGGCCAGTGACGCCCCGGACCGGACCGCCTTCGGCAATCGAGCGCGCAGAGGCGGCAGAGCCCGACGATCCTCCAACACCGCGGATAGCGTCCGTCCCGCCGGTCACGACGCCACCGATCGCGGCGTCGATCGACGGTCGAGCCGATCCCCTCCGAGGCCGAGCTCTCGGTGGAAGATCTCCTATCGGTCGAGCCTCCACCGGCGCGTCCCAGGCCGCCGGCGAGTATGCCGCCCATGCCCGCTCGCGCGGCCGCGCCACCATCGCTGGGGCCGCCGAGCCAAAGACCGGCGGCTGCGGTGCCGGCCCCTCGCAGCAGGCCGCCGCTCGTCATCGTCCCGCCGCACGTCGGCAGTTTCGCGCCTACGTCGACCGACGTCTCCAACCCGCGCCGAAAGGGCCGCCGGTGGTGGGAAGATTTGTTCAACGACGATTACCTGCGAACGACCGAGAAAATGAGCGATGAACAGGTCGCCCACGAGGTCGACTTCATCGAGGACAGCTTGAGCGTCGAGCGCGGCGGCGCGGTGCTCGACCTCGCGTGCGGCACCGGGCGTCACGGAATCGAACTGGCTCGCCGCGGCTACCAGGTCGTCGCTTTCGACTTGTCGTTGGCGATGCTCGCGCGCGCGGGCGACGAAGCACAGGAGCGAGAGACCAAGCTCAATTTCGTGCAAGGCGACATGCGCGAAATGTCGTTCGAAGAGCAATTCGACGGCGTGTACTGCTGGAATACGAGCTTCGGGTACTTCGAAGAAGACAAGAATGCCCAAGTCATCGATCGCATTCGGCGGGCGCTCAAGGCGGGGGGTCTCTTGCTCCTCGACGTCGTCAATCGGGACTTTGTGACCCGTCAGTCACCGTCCCTCGCATGGTTCGAGGGCGACGGTTGCGTGTGCATGGATGAGATGAACGTCGACTTCATCACCAGCCGCATGCGGGTCAAGCGAACGATGATGCTCGACGACGGCCGCTCGCGCGAGATCGAGTATTCGATGCGCGTCTACAGCCTGCACGAGCTCGGCAAGATCTTGCACGAGCACGGCTTCAAGGTTTGCGAGGTGAGCGGGCGCATCGGAACGCCGGGCGTCTACTTTGGAAACGAGTCTTCTCGCACCATCATTCTTGCGGAAAAGCGCTGAGTCGCTGCACCCGCCAGAGCTCGCGATGTCACGTTCGACGTGGATGGTCGGCGCGTTCCTGTTCGTGTCAGGAGCGTGCTCGCTCGTCTACGAGCTCGCGTGGATTCGCGAGCTGCGCCTCGTCTTCGGTGCCTCGACCAGCGCCTCGGCGGCGGTCGTGGCGTGCTTCATGGGAGGTCTAGGAATCGGTGGGCTGCTCGTCGGCGGGCGCGCGGATCGTGCGGACCGACCGCTTCGCGTGTACGCCCTCCTCGAAGGCTTCACGGCGATGGTCGTCGCGGTAACGCCGCTCGTCTTGTCCATCGTCCGCTCGACGTACATTGCGCTCGGAGGCAGTCGGACACTCGGTGCGAGCGGCGCCACTATCGCCCGGTTGGCGCTCTCCGCGGTCGTGCTGGGGCTCCCCACCATCGCGATGGGGGGCACGTTGCCGGCGGCGGCCGGAGCCTTGAAGGGGAGCGGCGATCCCGATTGCCGACGAGTCGCGCTTCTCTATGGCCTCAACGCTGCCGGTGGGGCGACAGGCTGCCTGTTGGCAACCTTCGTCTTCTTCGAGGCGCTTGGGACGCGCGGCACCCTCTGGGCGGCCTGTCTCGTCAACGCGACCGTGGGCGGTGCCGCTTGGCTCGCCGCAGCGCGAGGGCCACGGAAACGGCCCCCTCACCAAGACGCGGAATCCACCCTCGTACCCAGCGACGCCCGGCCCCCTCGAACGCTGGTCCTCGTGGCAGCGGCGGTGACCGGCTTCGTTTTTTGTCTGATGGAGCTCGTCTGGTACCGGATGTTGAGCCCTCTGCTCGGCGGCTCGGTGTTCACGTTCGGTCTGATTCTCGCCGTAGCGTTGGCTGGTACCGGCTTGGGCGGCGTGATTTGCGCTGGTGCGAGGCGGGCGAAACCGGCGTCGTTTTTTTGGTTCGCTTGCGTCGGCGCGTTGGGAGCTCTTGCGGTCGCGCTTCCGCGAGCATACGGCGATCCCATCGCGGTGCTCTCGGCCATTTTGCAGCCGGTAGGTGCGCTCGGTTTTTTTGCGCAGGTCGCGGAGTGGGGGCTCGTGACCGGCATGGTGGTTCTGCCGTTCGCGATCGCGGCCGGCCTGCAGTTTCCGATTCTCATCTCGCTCCTCGGGCGCGGTGACCGTGCCGCTGCGCGCGACGTGGGCCAAACGTACGCATGCAATACGGCGGGCGCGATTGCGGGCTCGCTCGCGGGTGGCTTTGGGCTCCTCCCCGGAATCGGCGCCGTGCAGTGCTGGCGGCTGGCGGGCGCGCTTCTCGTGGCCCTCGCGTCCGCGGCGCTTCTGATGGACGCCCTACGACGCCGCCGGGGATGGCTCGCATCCACCTCGGTGCTGGTCGCCCTATCGGCTGCGGTAGGCGCTCTCTGCGCGCCAGGCCCGACGGCGGCATGGCGCCATAGCCCGATCGGCGCCGCCCTCGTCGATCCTGAGCTCCTCCGTACCCCGAACGCGATCCGCGCGTGGCTCTCGGAACGCCGTAGGGCCATCGATTGGGAGGTGGATGGCCGCGAGAGCAGCATTGCGATCGACTCGCTGAATGGCGTTTCGTTCGTCGTCAACGGGAAGAACGACGGCAACGCGCGCGGAGATGCGGCGACGACCGTTCTCCTCGGTCTTTTTGGCGCCTTTCTTCATCACGAGCCGCGCCGCTCGATGGTCATCGGGCTCGGCACGGGTGCGTCGGCGGGCTGGCTGGCTGCCGTTCCGACGATGACGCGGGTCGATGTCGAGGAGCTCGAGCCCTCCGTGGTCGAAGTGGCGCGGCGCAGCGCACCGGTCAATCACGATGTTCTCAGCAGCCCGAAAGTGCACATCGCGTTCGGCGATGCGCGGGAGACACTCCTCACGTCGACTGCAAAATACGACCTCATCGCGTCCGAGCCATCGAATCCCTATCGCGCCGGAGTAGCCAGCCTTTTTACACGCGAATTCTATCTCGCCGTCGGGAAGTCCCTTGAAGACGACGGACTGTTCCTTCAATGGATTCAAGGTTACGCGGTCGACGGAAGAACCATCCGTGCCGTTTATGCGACGCTGGCCTCGGTCTTTCCAGTCGTCGAGAGCTGGCACCTGAAGAGCGACGACTTGCTGCTGATCGGGTCACGTCGAGCCATCGACCTCGACGGACCACGCCTCCGGTCACGAATGGCGGAGGAGCCGTTCCGCAGCGCGTTCGCAGTGGCTTGGCGAGCGACCGAGCTCGAAGGAGTTCTCGCTCACTACGTGGCGGGAACCGCCACCGCGAGAGCCGTGGCGGAGGAGGAGGGTGAAGCCCTCAATAC
The DNA here is from genome assembly GCA_963787925.1 of uncultured delta proteobacterium. GTDB lineage: Bacteria > Myxococcota_A > Polyangia > Polyangiales > Polyangiaceae > Palsa-1150. The sequence goes on along the minus strand of CAWBEN010000003.1, from coordinate 3,106,281 downwards.
GGATGACCGCAATCTCGTCGAGTTCGGCTTCGCGCGTTCCTCGCCGGCTAGCGCGAATTTCAGCGTCAACGACGTGCGAGCGTTGGCGCGCCTCCACGGGGACAACGTGCCAGCGGTCCGTGGTGGCCCGGTGAATTGGACCGCAGTCGAGGAACAGGTCGTGACGCTCCTCGCCGACGAGGGGTTGATGATTGCGCGGGAAGGAGCCGAGGAGACACCTGGGCTCGCGCGTCGCATTGCGGCGTTGAACGCTTTTCAGCAGGGCGATTATGCGCGGACTGCCCGAGAATGGTCGGCACAAGCCTACGAGCCGTGGGGCGCTACCGAGGTTGCCGTCGTCGCAACGGCACTTTCGGACGCGGGAAACCAGGACGCTGCGCGGTACATCGAGGCCATGCGAGCGTTCGACCAGGTCGAGGCCGACGCAACGCAGGCTCGCCTCAATTTCAGGCAGGGGCGCGTCGAGGACGCCATGCTCGACCTCGAGCGGGCGTACTCCGGATACCGTATCGATCCGTGGCCGCTTCCGACGATACTCCTGCGGAGCCTCAGCCTATCGATGGACGTCGTGGCGAGGTATCCCGTATTGGCCGGCCGCATGGCGGCGGCGCTTCGCGAGCCCTTCAGCATGCTGCTGGCCGAGGAGATGAGGCGCAAGGTGCTCGCGTTCGCGGCCACTCGCGAGCCGCCCGGGGCCCCGTGCGTCGAAGCAAACGGACGATTCGAGCCGAACCCGATTTGGACGGAGGACTTTTTGGCTTCTCGTGCCTCGTGTTACGAGGCCACCCGCCATCCCCTCGCGGCCGCGGCGAAGCAAGATCTCGAAGAGTTCATTCGGCTCGCCCCCCGGGGCTTCTCGGGGAACCCGACGAGATGAACGAGGCAACCTCGTAGCGCTCGCGGGGTGGACCGCGATGAAGTCGGGGGGGCGTCGCCGCCGGTCACGGATGGAGGCCGTAGACGCGAAGAGGAGCGTTTGCGCCCGCCGTGCCGTTCGCGGTCGTGACGTAGACCTTTCCGTTGGCCACGGTCGGGGCGCTGAACTTCGCAAACATCCCCAGCGTGTCCGTCGCGATCTGGTCGCTGTTCCACAAGTTCTTCGTCAGGTCTTCCGCGTCGAACGCGTACAGCCTGCCCGGCACGATACCGTGCCAGGCCGCGTCGTACGGCGCCGAAACGGTGACGCTCGTCCCCCAGACCACCCCAGTTCGAGGCTTCGTCCCGTTGGACGAGACGACCACCATTCCGCCCGGATGGACGGGATTGAAGCCGATGTTGGCCGTGCTCTTTGCCGGAACGGTCACTCCGCCGGCCGTGACCCCGTAGGCCCTCAGCGCGTGTCCCTCCGGCCAGACGAACATCGTCGGACCGGTGGCGCCCGTCCAGAAGACGGGCCCGCCATGCACGTGACCTCCCCCGAGGTCCACGTTCTGCACGATCTGATCGCCGCCGGCGTGGAAACCGCCGAGGTTCGAGCGGTTGAGGACCCGCATCTGCGAGTCCTTGCCAGACATGAAGAGGTAAGGCGTGCCGACGCCAATGACCGCAGCCGACGTGAGGTCGTTGTCATTGACGTTCAGCGCGGCGGCATTGAAGGGAGTGTAGAAATCGGCAATGCCGAGGCCAGCGTCAGTCAGCGTCAGTCGGCCGACCGACAAGCCCGTGTCCCGGTGAGCACCGGTGGCATCGAAGGTGCCGTTACCCGAGACGAAATACACGCCGGTGCCGTCGCTGCTCAATCCCATGCCAGACTGCCAGATGCCGCCCTGACTTCCGTTCGGCGTATTCACGTAGGCTCCGCGCAACGCGAGCGTCTTTGCGTCGTAGCCGACCACCCAACCGTGGTAGGGCAGCTGAACGTCGCAGTGACTCGAGAACGCCGCGTAGACGACGCCGCCTTCGAGGAGCAACGCGGGACGACTGAGCTCCACGTTCGGGTCGAATGCAATGACGCCTCCGGTGCTTCCAGCGCCGGTACCCGGGGCGCTGGGGGCGATCTCTACTGGGCTGCCGCTGCGCTCGGCACCGGAAAGGAGATCGAGGGCGTGAAGGCGCTGATGTCGCGCCGTGCCCTCCAACGTCTTGCCGAGGACGTAGAGCGTGTTCGTCGCCAGGTCGATGACGGGCGTGGCGTTCACGCCGACTTCCGGGAACAGATCGAGGCACCCGTAGATGGACGCATTCGAGGGGGCTGCAGGCCCGAGGCTCGCCGTCCAAAGCGCGGGCCCAGCCGCGTCCGCATCGTACGCATAGACGGTGTTGTGCTCGCTGGCCACGAAGACGGTGTTGTGGACCTTTCCCTGAATGGTCAACGCCGGCACGTAGAGCGGCTGGGCCTGCACGGTGCCGTCCACCGGTAGCGAAAACAGCAGCCCGAACTTTCCCGATCCGACAGTTGCCGGTGTCAGGATGGTTTCGGTGAGTGCCGCCCCGCTGCGCGCGTTGTCGTAGCGGTTCGTCCAGACGGCTGCGACGGCGGAGGGAGGGGCCGTGGCTCCGGAATCGGCCGCGCCCGCATCTTGCGCACCGGTCTCGGTCGCTCCCGCCTCCGGCAGCGACGAGCCCGAGCCAACGCCCGATCCACCCGAGCCCGTAGAGGAGCCGGAGGCCGCCCCGGAAGAAGCGCCGGAGCCACCCCCCGTCGCTCCGCTGGTCACGCTGCCAGACGCGCCACCCGAGGTGGAGCCCGACGAGGATCCGGAAGCGCCGGTATCGCCGACGATGACCGTGGCGTCCAGCGTCGGGCCCCCGCTCGGCGGGCTGCTGGTGGAGTCGGACGTGCCGCACGCCGCCAACGCGAGACTGGAGAGAATGCAAACGCGCTTCGTCATGATGGGCTCCTCAACTTGCACTTGCCGTTCGGCGACGGAGGAACGGGCCAGCGAGCCACGCCAACGTCGAGCGTTCTTTTCCATGGCGACAGATGCGGCAGGCAGCGATTCCGGCTCATCGACCGAGATGTCCCCGTTTCCTCTGGCCGCGCGCGCGCCGGCTTGAGCCGCAATGCATGACGCGTCGCGCTGCTGGTGCGCATGCCGAGCGAGCAGACCCGTCGAGCGAGCCACGCGGCGAGGAGCAAGCACGCCGCGCTTCCGCTGCCCGGCGCGCTGCTCGAACGGCCTAGCGAGCACCCTCCACCTCCGGCGGCACGCACCTCGGAAGGCGCTCCGGCCTCGGCGGGCATGTCCGAATCGCCGCCGGCGAGAGGGGTCGCGTCGCCGTCGCCGCCGTCGGCCAGCGCGAGGTCGGTCGACGCATCGGCGGGGCTGCAGACGCTCGCGTTCCAGACCGAAAGCTGCGCTTCGGCTTGGCAGGCCGAGAAGCAAGCGGAGGCCGCACACGCCATGATGCTCGACACCTGCGAGAACTTCATCAACGGGAGCCACGTGGCGCCCTCGTCCGACGAGGAGGCGAGCGCAAAGCCGTCGACGAGGTCGTCCGCGGCACCGTAAATCAGGCCGTTCCGCTCGGCCAGGCCGCGGAACGCGGGCAGCGCGCCGGAGGAGGGCCAGCGGGTAAAGCTCAGCGCCCCATCGGTCGATTGGAAGCCAACGCCCCGCGCGTTGGCGGTGATGTCCAGGCCAGAGACCAAGACCGTACCGTTCGCACGCTGAACGAACCCGGTCAACGGGCCTGCGAGCTGGACAGGAGTGCGCACCGTGGCAGCGCCGCCATCGTCTGGCACGTCCACGACGGCCAGCTCGTCGCCGCCGGCAATCAGAACGCGCAAGAACACACGGGAAGCGCTCGTCCGATCGACCGCGACCAGTCGCACTTCAGTAACCGAGCCCAACGCCGCCGTCAGATCGTGTGTCGCCCAAGTCACCCCCCCGTCCATGGAGCGAAGAAGCGACGGCTGCCAAACCCCGCCGCCTCCGCCTTGAATCATCGAGAGATAAATCGTGCGCGAGTCGGTCCTCGCCGTCTCCACTCCCGTAAGGAGAGCACCGCTCGCAGCGGTGTAGAGCGTTTCCGGGAAGGTCTTGCCCGCGTCGCTGGATAGATAGAGCGCGTTCGGCGGGGGGAACGCCCGAAAGTCCTCTCCGATGGCGAGCACGCGCTGGGGGTCGATCGGATCGGCGAAATAGTCGACGGGCGAAACGACGTCGAGCTGTCCACCCCCAAGGTGCCAGCTGCACCCGTTGTCTTCGGAATACGCCAGCGTCTGCTTGGACGAGCGCATCGCCGGGGCTGAGATCGCAAAAATCCGGTCCGCTGGCGCAGGGCCGAGCGTATAAAGATTTCCGCCGGCGGTCTCGGGTTGCTCGCATCCCCAGTGCCAGCTCTGCCCATCGTCGTCCGAGGCAATGATTCCGAAATTCGTGGCCAGCGCTATCGCCTGCGGCCGATCCGAGGGAACCAGAATGCTGAGCCCGTCGGGATAGGCCCCGTTCGCTTTGGCTTCGACGTCCGAAGCGAGCACGATGGCCGCCACCGTGCCCGCAGCGAGCGCGAGCCCCGTCCGGCGGCCGCGCGGGCGACGCCCTGCGCGTGTCGTCGCCAGGCTCGCCGCGGGCACGGCTACTCGGAGGGGGTGGGGCATCGCGACGGCGAGCCTAGATGGGTCGAGCCATGTGGGCTCGGAAAAGGGCTCGAAAAAACCTAGGAGAGGCGTTCGAAAAAATGGCGTGGCAGAAGAATGCTCCTCAAAAGTGAACGGCGACGATCGTCACCTCGGCGTCGCCACTCGGCTTGCGTAGAATGACCGTATCACCCGGGCGGCGCTTGAGTAGCGCTCGCCCGAGCGGTGATCGCCACGAGATATGCTTTCTGTCGAGGTCGATTTCGTCCTCGCCGACGATACGGTACCCGCACCGCGCGCCGGCTTCGTCCTCGACCTCCACGAATGCTCCGAAGAAGACGGTGTCGCCTCCACCGTCCCTCTGCTCGACGACTCTTGCGCTGATCAATCGCTTCGTCAGCCACTGCATTCGTCGGTCGATTTCGCGTAGTTTCCGCTTCCCGTAGATGTACTCGGCGTTTTCGCTGCGGTCGCCTTGTGCCGCGGCGTCGGCCACCTCTTGGACGATCTTGGGGCGCTGCCGGGAGCGCAGATCACCCAGCTCGAGCTGGAGCCTCTTCGCGCCCTCCGGCGTGATGTAATTGGGAATGGATTCGCTCATGCATCATCGTCCGCGAGCCCCGTGGCGACGGACACCCAAGGCAGGCTACCTACCGAGAGCGACGTGCGCCATGGATCCCACGAAAGCAGAGGCATGCGATGAAAAGCGCGATTGACGCGATATTGCGGACCGACCAGGCCGCGTACCTCGAGCCGCTCCAAGCAGCAGGTATGCACGCGCTGGCCACGTTGGCCGGCGCGGGGCCGCAGCGGCGCCCCGACCCGCTACTCGCCAAGATGGAGAGGCGCGCGGCAGAGCTGTCGTACCCGATCAGCGATCCGGAGGTCGCGCTGCTCCTCTCGATCCTCGCGCGCCTCTCGAGGCCCAAGCTCGTCGTCGAGCTCGGGACGAACATCGGGTACGGGGCCATCGTTCTCGCGCGCGCTGCCGGAGAGGGCTCGCGGGTCATAACGATCGAAAAGAGCCCTGAGCTCGTCTCCGAAGCCCGCGGATTCGTCGCCGAGGCTGGATTGGCCGATCGGATCGAAATCCGCAAGGGAATGGCGATTCCGGAGCTCGAGAAGATCGATGGGCCCATCGATTTCGTCTACATCGACTGCGTCAAGGAGGAGTATGCGCGCTACCTCGACATCGCAGCGCCGAAGATGTCGATCGGCGGGGTCGTCGTCGCGGACAACGTGATGTGGAAAGGGCTCGTCGCCAGCCGGTCACCGCCTCCGCACGAAGAGGAACGCGCGCGCGCGCTCGGCGCGTTCAACCAGGCGCTCATGAGCCGCCCCGACTTGTGCAGCGTGATCCTCCCCCTGGGCGACGGGGTCGGGTTGGCCGTGAGGATCTAAGCGCGCCGTCTATAGCGCGCCGTCTAGAGGAGCGCGCTCGTGCCCTCCGTGTGCGCCTCGGGATTCGGGGTAACCAGGCCGGCGTCTTCAGCGGGTGCCTCGCTGACGGAGCGCTTGTAGCCGCACTCCTTGTTCGCGCACGCGATCATCGGCTTGGACGCGCGTTCCGCCCATGACGAGGAACGTCGCGCCGCAGTTCGGACACGGCTCCGAGATCGGCTTCTGCCACAGCTTGAAGTCGCACTTGATCTGGGCTCGGCGTAGTTCGAGCAGCCGTAGAACGTCTTCCCGCCGCGCTTCTTCGGACGGATCTCGATGATGTCGCCGCCGCACTTGGGGCACGTGACGCCGAGCGGAACCGGCTTCGCGTTCTTGCACTCCGGGTAGCCGGTGCACGACAAGAACTCGCCGAAGCGGCCGCTGCGAATGACCATCGGCTTTGCGCACTTGTCGCACGAAATGCCCGTCTCCCGCGGCTGCGTCGGAGTGCCGTCGGCCCCGAGATCGCGCGTGTTCTTGCACTCGGGGTAGTTCGCGCAGCCGAGGAACCAGCCGTTCCGCGACCACCGCTTGAGCATCACGCCGCCGCACAGCTCGCACTTCTCGTCGGTGGGCTCCGGCTCCGGGTTCCAGCGCTTGCCCTTCTTGCTCGCGTCGAGCTGCTCGCGGAAGCGCTTGTAGAAGCGCTTCAACAAGACGACGCGCTCTTCGTTGCCTGCCTCCACCTCGTCGAGCTCCTCTTCCATCTTCGAGGTGAAAGCCGGATCCATGAAGTCGAGCTCGCTGCGCACCAGCCCGTCGACCACGAACTTGCCGAGCAACGTCGGCCGGAAGCGCGTGCCGTCGATCTTCTCGACGTAGTCGCGCGCCTGCACCTTGCTGATGATCTCGGCGTACGTGCTCGGCCGGCCGATGCCGCGCTCCTCGAGCTCGCGCACGAGCGAGCCTCCGTGTAACGCGGCGGCGGCTGGGTGAACTTCTGCTCGGTGATGACGCCCGGCGGAGTCACCAGACGCAGCGTCTCGCCCTCGCGAGACTCGGGAAGGAGCGCCTCGGCGTCGTCGGCGAAAAGGTCCTTCGCATCCTTCCGCGCAGTTTCCGCGTCTTTCTCGTCCTCGCCCTCGCCTTCACCGGCCAGCGGCGTGGCAGCTCGCGCGGGCTCCCCCTTGCCGTAAACCTCGAGCCAGCCGGCGAACTTGAGAACGCGTCCGCTTGCGCGGAGCCCGTAACGGGTCGCGTTGGACGCGATGGCCTCGATGTCGACGCTCGTCTGGTCGTAGACGGCGGGCGTCATCTGGCGAGCCGACGAAGCGATCCCAGATCAGCTTGTAGAGCTTGAACTGCTCGTCCTTGAGGTGACGTCGCACGCTCTCGGGCGGCTAGCTCGAGCGACGTCGGGCGGATGGCTTCGTGGGCGTCCTGCGCGTTCTTCTTCGACTTGAAGACGTTCGGCTGGGCAGGAACCCAGTCGCGCCGTACTTCTCGCCGATGTACTCGCGCGCCTCGTTGACGGCGTCGGGCGAGAGGCGCGTCGAGTCGGTGCGCATGTACGTGATGAGACCGACCGGGCCGCCGTCCTTGCCGAGGTCGACGCCTTCGTAGAGCCCCTGCGCGATCTGCATCGTGCGCTTGGCGCCGAAGCCGAGGCGGTTGACGGCGTCCTGCTGGAGCTTGCTCGTCGTGTACGGCGCCGGCGGGTTGCGCTTGCGCTCGCTCTTGGTGACCTTGGCGACGCGGTAGGCGCGCTCCCTCGAGGTCCGCGCGTACGGCCCCGGCCGTCGTCGCCGTTCTTGACGGCGAGCTTCTCGCCGCCGCGCGTCGTGAGCCGCCGATGAAGTGCCGTGACCGGCACCGCTCGCCGCGGCGAGCGAGCGACGCCGCAGTTCCAGTACTCCTCGGGGACGAACGCTTCGATCTCGCGCTCGCGATCGACGATGAGCCGCAGCGCGACGCTCTGCACGCGCCCGGCGCACAGCCCGAACGCGAGCTTGGTCCACACGAGCGCCGACACGTCGTAGCCGACGATCCGATCGAGCACGCGGCGCGCGCGCTGCGCGTCGTAGAGGTTCTTGTCGAGCTCGCGCGGGTGGCTGACGCCGTGCTCGACGCCTTTCTTCGTGATCTCGTGGAACTCGACCCGCTTGGTCGACTTGTTGGCGGGCTTCAGCTCCTCGGCGAGGTGCCAGGCGATGGCTTCGCCCTCGCGATCGGGGTCGGTCGCGAGCAGGACTTGGTCGACCCCTTTGGCCGCCGCCTTGAGCTCCTGAAGGACCTTCTCCTTTCCGGGGACGACCTCGTAGGTCTCCTGGAAGCCGTTCTCGATGTCGATGCCTAGCTTCTTGGGCAGGTCCTTGATGTGCCCCTTCGAGGCGAGGACCTCGTACCTCGCACCGAGGTACTTCTTGATCGTCTTCGCCTTGGCCGGCGACTCGACGACCACGAGTGTCTTGCCGATCGGAGACTTCTTTTTTGTTTTATCCAAGAATCTTCAACGTTTGTGAGCGGTCGCTCCGCCGGAAGAAGCCCGGCGGGCCCTCTACTACTACGTTCTCTAAAGCGAGCGTCAAGAGCGCGGCAGCGGCGACGTCCGCGCAAAGGTGGGCGCGACCGGCGATTTGATCGGTGTGGAGAGGCAGGCCCGTCATGGCTTTCCAGATCCTCGTTTCTGCTTCGGAAAGGGCGGGAAGCGCGTCGACCGTCGGCGGATTCAGCTCTAGCGCCTGGAGGAAAGCGTCCACGGAAGTCAGCGGGCGCACTCCGGCGGTCAAGAGCCGATGCGAGCCGGCATAGCCCCGGACCCAGGGCGGAGAGGGGACCACCCAAAGCGGCTTGCCCAAGATGCGAGCGCACTCCGCGGCGCGCAAGGCTCCCGATGGAAATCCCGCCTGAACCACGACCACCGCGTCCGCAAGCGTTACGAGGACCCGGTTACGAGCGAGAAAGGACCCTCGTTGGACCCGCCGACCGGGCGGAAACGGCCAGATCATGGTGCCCGGCCCCCGGGCAATGACCTCGAAGAGCTCGGCATGCTCCGCAGGGAAGCAGTGCTCGCAACCAGTCCCGGCGACGGCCCAAGTGCGGCCATGGCCGTCCAGCGCACCGAGGTGAGCTGCCGCGTCGATGCCCACGGCTCCGCCGGATACGACCACTGCACCCGTCTGAACGAGGGTTCGCGCGAGGTCGCGCGCAAAGGCTTCGGCCTCGGGGTTGGCCTCTCGAGATCCGACGACCGCAACGGCCCGATCGGCTTCGGGAGCCCCTCCGCGCAACGTCAGCGTGGAGGGCGGGCGCGCGAGCGCGCGAAGCCTCGACGGATACTGCCGGTCGAGCGGCGTCAGGTGAACCAGCGGCGACACGACACCCGGTCGGCCAAAGGCCCGGCCGGTTGCGCGCTTCACCTAGGACACTGCGGTCATTTGTTCTTCGAGTAGAGCTGGACGGCGACTTGTCCGGAGCCGCTGCGCGCGAAGACGTCGAGCTTGTACTGCAGCGGAAACGCGACCACCGGGCACATGGGACTCGGAGCGCCGCCAATGACGGGCGTGTTGTTGTGCGTGAGGTCTTGCCCTGCGAGCGTCATGTAGAGGGGCGGAGCGAGGAGATTGAGATCGACGTCCTTGATCGCGCCAGGCGGCGAAAAGCCGACGATCGCGTAACACTTGCCCGCTTGCAGGGTGACCATCATGACGGCGTGCTGGCCTTCGGTGAGCGTCTGCTTCAGTTGATCGCCCTCCGGCTGCATGCCCGGGGCCACCCTGAACGCATGCGCCTTCAGCCCCGCCTCCGTCAGGTCGGCGGGGAGGGCTCCGCCGGCGACGACGGTTCCTTGGAGGGCATTCTGGATGCCCTGCAGAATTCCCTGGAGACTATTCGGATCGGTGGGGGCGAGCGGGCCAGGCGCGGCCTGGGACGCGGCGGGGGTGGCCATGGGGCCGCCCTGCGCCGTGGCCGGATAGCCCGTCTGCGCCGGGGCCGGGTACGCCGGGGACTGGGCCGGCGCTCCTGCCGGCGGGCCGGCATACGTCGGTTGGGCTGCCGGGTAAGGCGCCTGCGCCGGATAGCCTGGTTGCGTGCCCGGGTAACCGGGCGGGGGCGCCCCCGGGTAACCTGGGGACGTCGGCCCCATCCCGACCGTGGCCGCCGGCGTCCCCGCGGTGCTCGGCGGAGGGCTGCTGTTGCCTCCACAGGCGACGGCGACTGGGACAAACGCCGTCGCGCACAGCGCGACCAGCGACCACGTTGTGACTCTTCGATTCTCGTTCATTCAAGCCTCCTGAGACCCCGCGATGCGGGGCGATGTTTCGGATGGGGAGCCAAGTCGCAGGCACGATACCCTTCCCGAAGGGCCCTGAGTGCGGCGCTCTCGCTCCGCTTGGCACGATTGGACGTCCTGAGAGCGCTCGGATTCAAACCAGCGGATGCGCTCGCCTACTGTCGAACGAACTTCAACGAAAAGCCGGTCTTCTGATTGCAACCCATCGCCGGGAAGCGCCAGCCGCGAACGTCGTTCTCGATGCACTTGGCGACGGACGCTTCGTCGCCGCTCGCCACGACGCTTTGGGCGCTTCCGTCGTTTGCGATCGTCATCGTCACGCTCACGTTCACGGTGAGCTTGGGCGTTGGGTTTCTCTCCCAGCACGCCCTTCGAATGGCGGTTTGGTGTAGTCCGATCACCTGCTGGACTTGCCCCTCCGAGAAGCACTGGCCAGGAGCCTTTGGCCCGTCGCCAGCGGGGTCCTCCAGCGGCGTAACTGTGGGCGCGTTTTGCGTGAGCGAGTGAAGGTCGAGCGACCTGGCCGTGCCCGAAGAGGTCGATGAGGACGGCGCGGTCGAGGCGGTGCTCTTCGGAGCTCCTGCTGCAGCCTTGAGGCCGGGCGGCGCCGCGACCGCGGGCAGCTCGGTCGGCTCGGCAGGCCGCGGAGCCGACGCCGGCGCGACGGGCGTGGGCGCGGCGGGGATCGCGACCGCCGGGTTCTGGGCGACCGTCACCTGGGGTGGCGGCGCGGGCCGAAAGAAGATCGCAACCGCGGCGGTGACTCCGAAGGCCACCGCGGCGGCCACCATCGCGATGGCGATCCAAGGGGGCCCTTTTTTTGCGGGCCAGTCCGCGGGCGCGGCCGACGCACGGGACGCGCTGGTCAACGCTGCGGCTGGCGCGGGCGAAGGCACGAAGGGCTCGGGCGCCGCGACCGCCGGCGCCGGCGGGGTGCCGAAAGGATCGGGGTCGAACGAGGGCGCGGCCGTCCGCGCCGCGACGCGAGCCGCGCCCGACCCCTCTTCGCGAGGCTCTTCAAGCTTCTCGGCGGTCGCCAGCCTTGCGACGAAGGGCACGACGTTGGTCCGCGAGGGAGGCCGCGGGGGCGGGGAGGGGCGGGCGCTGACGGCGCTGGAGGGGGGGGGGACGCGCCGAGGCCGACCGAGGCGGCAGGTTCGAAGTTCTTCCCTCGAGCGGAGCAGGCAGGAGCGACGAACGCCCCGTGCTCATCACCTCCCTGACGCTCGCCGCAAGGTCCGGAAAGGAACGCAAAGGACGCCACTCGTCGAGCCCTTCTTGCCACACGAGGGAGTCTTCGTTCACTGCGCCGAGCGCAGCTTTTCGGCGCACTTCGGCGACGAGAACCGGTCCGACCGGGACTCCGTTGATGGCGACGTACCACTCGTCGCTCGGCGAAAGGTCCGACATGTCGATCGGCGCCGAGACCTCCTCGTCGCGCTGCATCGAGCTCCTGAAGGCGCCCGCCAGGACGCTGGACGGAGCGTCGGGCCTGTTGGGCGCTCTCTGCGCTCCCACGTTGCCAGCCAACGGGCTCGGGCGGGGTGGCAGACCGGCCGGTTTTTGCGGGGGCTTAGGGCGCGGCGCCGGCGCCTCTGACGCCGCGGCCGGGCCGAGCGGCTCTTCTGCCGACGGGGCGATCGCATCGCCGACGGTGGCGCGCACCTCAATCAGGTGCCCGCACTTGCGGCATTTCATGCGCACCGTCTTGCCGGCGGCCTTCTCGTCGGCAATTTGGTATTTTGCTTTGCACTGCTCGCAGAGAAACTTCACGCAGGCGTCCCGGACGGTGAGGCTAGCAAGGAACCGCGCGGCAGCGCGAGCCCTCAGATGAGGCGCAGCAGGTGCTCGCGGATCGGTGCGCGCGCGGCGTCATCGGGAGCCGACGCTGCGCAGCGCTCCCACATCTCGACCGCCTTGTTCTTGAATCCCGCCTTCTCGTAGAGCACAGCGAGGTTCTTGAGCGCCGCGAAGTGCTTGGGATTCAGGTCGATCGCACGCTCGAGCTCTTGAATGCCCTCGTAAATCTGGCCCTTCTTGCCGTAGAGCAAAGCGAGGTGAAAGTGCAAGCGGTACGAGAGCGGGTCGATCTCGACGCCGCGCTTCAAGTGCTCGATCGCGGCGTCGATGGCTCCGGCCTTGTACGCGGCGACTCCGTCGGCTGAGCGCGTTCTCCGCGTCAGCCGACAGGTGCTCCCGGTTGCGTGCCTCCTCGCGAGCGTGCGCTTCGCCGCCAGCAAGGAGACGCTGGACGGCGTCGATGACGTCGGCCGATGCGGAATGGTTTCTCGATGTACTCCTCGACGCCGTAGTTTTGCTTCAGGTCCGCGGCGATGCGCCAGCCTCGGTAGACCGCGCTCACCATGATGATCGGAATCTTGCCGTACTTCGCGCTCCCCTTGATGCGCCTCGCGATGTCGAAGCCGTGAAGCTCGGGGAGCATCGCGTCGAGAATGATCAGATCCGGGACGTGATCTTTCACGAGTCGGAGCGCGAGGAGGCCGCGGTCGGCTTCGAGGACGCGGTAGCCCTTCTGCAAGAGGAGTCGTTTCAGCAGGACGCGGATCTCCTCTTCGTCGTCGACGACGAGAATGAGTTTTCCTTCGCCGCCACCGACGTCACTCGCCGCTTGGGTGGCGCTCGCTTGCAGCTCGGCGGGCAATTTCGTCACGCTCGAGATGCCTCGGTCGACGGCGCCGAATTCGCTCGTCGAAAGCTCACTCGTTTGCGTCGACGCTTCGAGCGCCTCTTCGACGACCGTTGCAGGAGGGGGAGACTCGGCCGGCGGGTCGCGACGAGTGGGGACGGGCGGGGGCAGCGAGCGCGCAGCGGTGCGCGGGGCGGGGCCGGAGCTGGCCTGCGGCACGGTGGCCGCCGCGCCGACTGCGGGTGACAGTCCCAGCTGACGCAGCGTCTCGTCGGGGACCTTTGGGCCGAGGTAGTGGCGCTCGCCGCGCGCCTTGGCGTCGTACGCGCCGGCCGTCGCGCGGACGAGCGTCGTATGCACAGCGATGTACGGATAGCACCTTCTTGCCGGTGACGAACTCCAGCTCGTCGATCACCCGCTTGTCGCGCGGGTCCGCCATCGCCAAGAAGATGCGATCGTCCGCGCACAAGCACCGGCAGGATGCGATGCGCCTCCGCCACTTCGCGCGGAACCACGTCGAGGTGGTCGAGCACGATGGCGATCTGCGTGAGGTCGATTCCCGGAACGCCGTGCTGCTCGGAGAGCGCGCGCAGCGCTTCCAGCTCGTCCACCTTTCCATCGTTCACGAGGAGCGAGGCGAGGGGCGAGTGCGTCACCGAGCGTTTCTGCGCCCGGAGTGCCTCGTCCAGCTCGGGCTGCGAGACCAGCTTTCGTTGCAGCAAGATCTTGCCGAGCGGCCGCTTTTCGTCGCTGGACATTTGGGGCGGGACTTTTCGTCGCTGAGGGTATCGGGCTACGTTGGAACGACCGGATCAGACTACGCGCGCGGGCCATCGTGCACAACGAAACGTCTATCGCGCAGCCTCGCCGTCGGCCAAGTCCGAAAGCGTGGCGCGCGCCCACGCTTCGAAGCGTCCCTCGGCGATGCCGGTGCGTGCCGCAGCCATCAACTCGCCGTACCAGTGAAGGTTGTGGAGCGAGAGCAGACGGAGGCTCAGGATCTCGCCGGCGAGGTAGAGGTGCCGGATGTATGCGCGCGAGTAACCACCCGCGCAGCACGCGCACGCGCAACGCTCGTCGATCGGACGCGGATCCTCCCGGTAGCGCGCTTGCTTCACGACGACGCGACCGAACCGGGTGAGGGCTTGGCCGTTGCGCGCGTTGCGCGTCGGGAGCACGCAGTCGAACATGTCGACGCCGGCGCCGATGGCGACGACGAGGTCGCGCGGCGTGCCGACGCCCATCAGGTACCGCGGCCGCTCGGCGTCGAGCTCGATCGGCCACCTCCGCGTAGCGTCTCGTGCATCCGTTCGATCGGCTCGCCGACCGAGAATCCGCCGAGCGCCAGCCCGTCGAACGGCATACCGTTCGAGCTCCGCCGCGTGCGCACGGCGCAGGTCGGCGAAGCAGCCGCCCTGCACGATGCCGAAGAGCGCCTGTCCGTCGGGCCGAGGCACGGCGAGAGCGCGCCTGGCCCACCGCGTCGTACGTGCGACCGCGGCTTCGACCACCTCGCGAGGCGACTCGCCGGGGGGGCAAACGTCGAGCTGCATCTGGATGTCCGCGCCGATGAGGGCTTGCACGCGAACGGCGTCCTCCGGCGTGAGCATGCGCACGGAACCGTCGAGGTGCGATTTGAAGGTGAAGCCTTCCTCGGTCGTGCCGACCCGTCCAGGCGGCCCCGGCGCGCGTGGTTCCCTGGCGCCGCCGGTGGCGCCGCCCTTGCCGAGGGAATACGCCTGAAAGCCGCCGGAATCGGTGAGCATCGCGTGCGGCCATCGGGTGAAAGCGTGGAGCCCGCCAAGGCGCGCAATCGTCTCGGCGCCGGGTCGCAGCATCAGGTGGTACGTGTTGCCGAGGACGACCCGCGCGCCGGTCGAGGCGACCTCGCCGGGCGTGAGCGTCTTGACGCTGCCTTGGGTCCCGACGGGCATGAACGTGGGCGTTTCGACGTCAGCGTGCGGCGTGGTCAAGACCGCCCGCCTGGCGCGCCCCGCACGCGAGAGGACGACGAACGAGAAGCCGATCGTTCGCGGCGTCAACCACGTCTCCAGAGAAGCATCGCGTCGCCGTATGAAAAGAACCGGTATCTCTCGCGTACGGCCACGCGATAGGCCTCGAGCACGCGCTCCGTCCCGCCGAAAGCGCACACGAGCGCCAGCAGCGTCGAGCGTGGAAGATGAAAGTTCGTGAGCAGCGCGTCGACGACGCGCCACGCGTATCCGGGCTGAATGAGTAGCCGCGTCTCGCCGCTCGACGGCCTCACCTGTCCGGGCCGGTCTGGATCCGCAGCGCTCTCGAGCGCGCGCACCGTCGTCGTCCCGATGGCGACGACCGGGGCGCCGCGGGCGCGCGCACTGGCGATGGCGTCGGCCGTCGATTGTGAGACCTCGTAGCGCTCTGCGTGCATGGGGTGCTCGTCGAGATCATCCACGCCGACTGGCTGAAAAGTGCCGAGCCCGACGTGCAGCGTGACGTTGGTCGGGCTGCAGCCGCGGCTCGCGAGGCGGGCGAGCGCCGCGTTGGTCAGGTGCAGGCCCGCCGTCGGCGCCGCGACGGCGCCGTCCCGGCGGGCGAACACGGTCTGGTAGCGCTCGGTATCGGCCAGGTCGTCGTCGCGCTTGATGTAAGGCGGAAGCGGCACGTGGCCGCATGCGCGGACCGCGGCGTCGAGCGGTTCGCCGGTCGGCGTCCAGACCGCCACCTCGAGTAGCCCGTCGTCCTCTGCCCGCCCGAGGAGGCGGACGACGAGGTGTGGAGGTCCGCCGACCGCGCCCCGCCTGCCACACGTCGACGTCCGTGCCGAAGCGAAGCGGCTTGTTCGCTTTGCCGAGCGCCCGCCAGACTTCGGCTCGACGGAGCTGGCCCGACGCCGCTTCGATCTCGCACGTGCGCGTTCGACGCACGAGCAGCACTTCGACGCCTCCTCCCGAATCGCGCTTTCGCCCCACCAGGCGCGCCGGGACGACGCGCGTATCGTTGAGCACGACCAGCGCGCCGGGAGGGAGCAGGTCGGTCAGCTCGGCGACGCAGCGATGCTCGACGCCCTCGCCGTCGCGCGGCAGGTGCATCAGGCGCGCAAGCTCTCGGTCCTCTGGAGGCCGCTGCGCGATGAGCTCGGGCGGCAGCTCGTAGTGGAAATCATCGACGCGCATGGCGATGTTCGGACCGCCAACCCGCGCTTACCGCCGCCCCCACGATGACCGCAACTTGTGCGGCTCAGCCTGTCACGCCGCCGCCCCCCGCGCATCGAAAGGGCCGACGCCGCCGGTCGAAGCGAGCTTCGCGCGCAGGAACCGTGCGAGCTCCGTGAGATCGAACGGCTTCGGAACGAAGCCACCGCGCCACAATCGGCTCGGACGAGCTGCCGCTCGCTCAGGTGATAGGCGCTCGTCAGCACGACGCTGCGTCCGCGGGTGCCTTTCGCGCATCAGACGGGCCAGCTGAATGCCGTTCGTCCCGGGCATCATCAGATCGACGATGGCGAGGTCGAACGGCTCGGCAGCGAGCGCGTCAAGCGCACCGTCGGCCGTGGGCGTCGTGTCCACGTCGAAACCCTCCACGCGCAGCCCGATCGCCATGACGCGCGCGTAGTTCGTTTCGTCGTCGACGACCAGGACACGAGTCAACGCCGTACCCATCTTCCCGCCGATCTTTGCCGAAGTCTTCGGCACGGAGCCGGGGCTGGATAAGAGGCGCCCGCTCCGTGCCTGGGTTTGGCATAAGCAGGTTATGTGCCGAACGCGACCTTTCAGTGCGGGAGGACGTTTTTGCGGTTTCTTGCCCGTTTCGCGGTTGAGGTGCGATGCGGCCGGTGACGATTCTGTTTCAAGTTTGCAGCATCCCGATTCAGGTGTGCACGAAGAGGCGACCTCATCCGACGCTGACTTCCTGCTCGTCCGCTCTCGCGGTTTCAGCCCGCGCGTCCTTTCTCTCTTGGTCTCTACCCGCGAATGTCGAAGGTGATTCCGAGCCGCGTCATCTTTCGCCAGAGCGTCGTCGGCGAGATGCCGAGCACCTCGGCGGCTCGCTCGCGGCTCCCGTCGCTCTCGCGCAGCGCGCCTTCGATGGCCGACCGCTCGGCGGCGTCGACGACGTCGGCCAGGGCGCGCCCGCCTGCGTTGCGGGGAGCCATTGGGGCGCTCGGCGGCGGCGGGGGCAGCAGGTCGTCGAGCGTGATGACGCCGTTCTGCACGAGCGCCACCGCCTGCTCGATCATGTGCTCGAGCTCGCGGATGTTGCCCGGGAAATCGTAGTGCAGCAGCGCGTCGACCACGCCTGTCGTGGAGGCGCGGGCGCACGCCCATCTTCCGGGTGTACTTCTCGAGGAAGTACGGCAGCAAGATCCGGCGATGTCCTCGCGCCGCTCGCGGAGCGGCGGGAGCTGGAAGCGCGCGACGTTGAGGCGGTAGTAGAGGTCTTGCCGGAAGCGCTTCTCGGCGACGGCGATCGAGCAGGTCCTGGTTGGTCGCGGCGATGATGCGCACGTTGACGCGGATGGGCTTGTTCTCGCCGACGCGGCGGATCTCGTTCTCCTGGATCGCGCGCAGGAGCTTGGCCTGGAAGGTGATCGGGCGTCTCGGCGATCTCGTCGAAGAAGAACGTGCCGCCGTCGGCCTCCTCGAAGAGCCCCTTGCGCGCGCTGACGGCGCCGGTGAACGAGCCCCGCGCGTGGCCGAAGAGCTCGCTCTCGAGCAGCGTCTCGGTGATGGCGGCGCAGTTGACGGGCACGAACGGGCGCTCGGCGCGCTTGCTGTTCGCGTGGATCGCCTTGGCGACGAGCTCCTTGCCGGTGCCGCTCTCGCCGGTGATGAGCACGATGGCGTCGGTCGGCGCGATGCGCACGATGCGCCCGAGCACCTCGCGCACCGCGCGCGAGCGGCCGATGATGTTCTCGAACTTGTAGCGGTCCTTGAACTCGCTCGCGAGGAACGTCGACCTCGCCGGCGAGTCGCCGGTTGTCGAGCGCCTTCGCGACCTTGACCAGCAGCTCTTGCTCGGTGAACGGCTTCTGGATGTAGTCGAACGCGCCGAGGCGCATCGCTTCGACGGCGCTCTCGATCGTGCCGTACGCCGTCATCACGATGACCTCGGTCAGCGGCTGCGTGTCCTTCGTCGCGCGCAGCACGTCGATGCCGTCCTTGGTGCCCATGCGCAGGTCGGTGAGCACGACGTCGTACGCGCCCGTCGCTCCGCGCTCGGCGCCCTGCTCGCCGTCGGCCGCCTCGTCGACCTCGTAGCCGGCGCCGCGCAGCATCATCGCGAGCGTGGTGCGCATGTTGCGCTGGTCGTCGACGATGAGGATCTTCGCCATCACTCGTTCTTCGCCCCTTCCTGGATCATGCGCTGACGCGGGCAACGATGGCTGGAACCGAGAGCTGGCGCATGGGAGGGCGTCGAGAGTAGCGCGCGATCGAAGCCCTCCCCACCCCGTGCGGCGGGCATACCTTCCGTTCAGAATACGACGCCAAGGAACAGGCGCACAGTCTGGGCGGCAGAAAGGCTCGTGTCGAACCCCGACTGCACGCCGCCAGGCAAGTAGCTCGAGGCCGCCGAGCGGGAAGAAGACGCCGTACTGGAGCATCGCGTAGAAGCCGCCGATCTTGTCCGGGTCGTCGTTCAGCGAGCCGTCCTTGGACTGGTAGTAGAGCTGCAGGTCGAGCTCGACGCCGAGGTCGCGCTGGTGGCCGGGGGTCTGCATGAACTCGCTCGCGCGGCTCCAGATGACCGCCGCGCCGCCGCCGAACTTCTCGCCGTTCGCGTGGCGGATGAAATCGTAGTCGACGCTCGGCCGGAAGTAGTACGCGCCCTCGACGCGCGTCAGGATGTTGCCGGAAGAAGATGAGGTCGACCCGGTAGTCGGGGTGGAACCGGAACGTCGAGATCGGACCGCTGCCCGTTCTGCATGCTCTTCGCGGCTGAGCGGCCGTGCCGGAGCGGTCGAGCGAGTTGTCGCCCAGGGGTCGCCGCTCGCCCAGCCGAAGCCGAACTGCAGGTCGAGCTTGTCCTCGATGGCGCGGTACTCGGTCTGGGTGGCGACCCCGTACTGGCGGATGTCGATCGGGTTGGTCGGCGTCCTGGTTGACGCCGGCTGCAGGTAGCCGATCTGGCCCTGAGATGGTCGCGACCTCGGCCTCGAAGCGGAACTTGTGCCAGAGGGCCTGAACCCAGAGGTCCGGGGTGAGCGCCCAGGCCTGGCGCGCCTCGAGGCCGTTGGTGCTCGCCGCGCTCGAGTAGTCCGATCGTCTTGCGGGGTCTGCGCCGGTTGCGCCGACGTCGAGGTACTGCGACCGGAACTACGGCGTAGAGCCCGCCGTTGAGACGAGGTCGCCGCGCGCGAGCATCGAGCCGCTGGAGCTCCGGGTTCGTCCGGTGCGCGACGAACGCGGCCCACTCGTTGACGTTGCAGAGGTTGCACGTGTTGTACGGCTGGCCGCCGTAGACGTCGAACGGCGTTGGCGCTCGTCGGGCCCGGTCGACACGAAGTCCCACGCGCCGCCGAAGTACAGGTCCATCGGACTTGATGCCCGTGACGAACATGATGCGGTCGAGCGTCGTCTGGTAGTCGCTGTCGATCCCGTCGCCGCTGTTCTCGACCATGCCGAGACCCCAGTGGCCGGGCATGCGGCCGAAGCGGAGCTGGCCGACGGGCGTCATGTACTCGCCCCAGACGCGCTTCACGTTGATCGAGTTCGTGCAGCCGTTGACGCCCGCCGTCGGCGGACCCTGCGTCGTCGAGAAGAAGCCCGACCGGCGCGTACGGGTTGTAGCCCGCCGACTGGTAGCCGTTCGGGACGTCGTCGCGCCAGCGCCCGAGGTGCTGTTTGCTGCACCGGCGGGCTTCATGGCGTACGAGTCCGGCGTCGAGCCGAGGACGAGGTTGTCGAGCAGATCGATCTGCGTGATGATTCGGAGGTTGTCCGAGATGTGGATCTCGGGGTCGAGGCGCAGGCGCAGGTTCGCGCTCGTCTCCGTCTTGTCGGAGCAGGCCTGGTTCGGGACGGCAGCGGGCCCGCAGTGGGTCACGCTCTGGCCGGCGTTCCCGTTGGTCTGCGTGTAGCTGTTGTCGAGCGGCATGGGGCACAGGTACGGCCGGATCGCCGTTTGCGCCCTGGACGGTGCTGTTGTGCCGACCGAGAAAGAAGTTGTGGAACAGCTCGCCCCGCGTGCGGAAGTAGCCGTGGAGCTCGATGACCGGGCGCGCGCGTCCCCACCAGTCCTCGCTGAAGACGTCGTGCGAGCCGGCCAGCTCGCCGGCTCCTGGGCGCTGGGCGCCCTGAGCGACGAGGTCCTGTTGATCGCGCGCCGGATCGATTGGGGTAGAGGCGACGGCAGGCGTTGGCTCGACCAGAGGTGGTCGCGGCGGCTGCGGCGCCGGCTCGTCAGGGGCGGGCGTCGCCGGCGGGGGAGACGACGGCGGGTGGTGGCGCGCTCGCCTGCGAACGCGGACCGGGTTGGTCGTCCTGCGCTCGCGCCGACGACGACGCGAGGAGCAGCGGCGCGCAGAGCGCCAGCGAGAGCAGCAAGTGCGAGTGGCGCCTGCGCATGGTGGGCCGCGCGTTGTATCACTTCTGGGCTCGAGCGTAAGCGCCAAGAGTACCGGCGACAAAAACGAAACGCGCAAGGAGTTCGGGCGGATGTCTCGCCGCGCGCGCTCACCGGCCCTCTCCGCCGCCGCTCCCGCCCTCGTCGCCCGAGCGCGTGGGCGCGGCAACCGCGTTCGAGGTGCCGAGCTCCGCGAGGAAGGCTTCGATGTCCTCGCGGATGGCCAAGAGTCGCTGCCGCGCGTTCGACGGATCTTCACTCGCCCTCCAGGCGGTTTGCTCGGCCTCGGGGCCTGGTTCCGTGGCGATCGGCTCGCTGGCGTCGGGCAGCTCGACGCCTCCGTGCTGCAGCTTCTTCTTCGCGCCGGCGATGGTGAAGCCCTCCGAGTAGAGGAGCTCGCGCACGCGCATCAGGTTCTCGACGTCGCGCCGCGAGTAGACGCGCTGCCCCTTCGCGCTCTTGGTCGGGCGGATGCTGCGGAACTCGCGCTCCCAGTAGCGGAGCACGTGCGGCTCGACGCCGACGAGCTCGGCGACCTCGCCGATGCGAAAGTACAGCTTCGGCGGCAGGCTCCCGCGGGCGGGCTCCGACATCGCCAGTCCCGCTTCAGTCCTTGGTCGCGGTCGACGTCGCTTGCGCCGCTCGCAGCCGCCGTCATCGCGATCCGCCGCCGCTTGCTCCGGGCCCACCGGTTACCGACGTTGCCGTCGAAGAGGACCCGCGGAACTGGTTGAGCGCCTGCTTGAGGATCTGGCTCGCCTTGAACGTGAGCACGCGCCGCTCGCTGATCTTGATCGGCTGCCCGGTCTGCGGGTTGCGCCCGGGCCGCTGGCGCTTGTCGCGCAGCACGAAGTTGCCGAAGCCGCTGATCTTGATCTTCTCGCCGCGCCCGAGCGTCTCCTTCATCATCTCGAAGACGAGATCGACGATCTCGGCGGACTCCTTCCTCGAGAAGCCGCCGACCCTGCTGTACAGCGCCTGGACGATCTCCGCCTTCGTCATGATCGTCTGCTTCTCCCCCGCAGTCGGCGCTCGGAGAAGCGATTCTAAACGTCGATTTTCCGGCGAAGGCTACAGCCGGTCGAGGCGAGGCGCGTCAGGCGGCCAGCTCGGTCGCCGCTCGCCGAACGACGCGGCTGCGGGACGGCGCCGGCGGACGGCTGCGCCGAGGGCGAGCGAGCCTGCGCCTTCGCGGCGCGCGAGCTGCTCGCTGGCGACGAGGACGGCGACGTAGCCGTAGCCGAACGTGAAGAGCATCGCGAACGGCGTCGCGAACCAGTGGCCCGTCTCGAGCGACGCGACAGTGCTCGCCGCGGACACGAGGCAGAGCGCGATCTCGACCATCGGCAAGATCGGCGCGCGGCGCGGTACGCGCCCCTCCGACGACCCCTTCTTCGGCGTGCGCACGAACTCGCCCGCCATCGAGCGCAGCCCTTCGAACACCGCCTTCGAGAGGTGCGGCGCGAGGCCGGCGCCGAGCGCGAGCAGCGCCGGCAGCTGCTTGAGCGCGTCGATGCGCCGCCGCCCCTGCGCGGCCTCGGCCATCGCGTAGAACGCCGCGAGCGAGCCCGTCGTGCCGATGCAGAGCGGCAGGTCGATGATCAGCATCGCTCGCGGGTTCGTCGCCGGCATCAGGACGAGCGCCGGAAGCAGGAGCACGCTCAGGAAGCACCATCAGCGGGTAGGCGAAGTGCGGCGTCAGGTGGAAGAACGCCTCGACGCGCTGCATCGGCGTGAGCGGCGCCGTCATCACGCGCTTCATCAGCTTGCGCGCGGTCTGCACGGTGCCCTTCGCCCAGCGGAACTGCTGCGCGCGGAACGCGCTGATGTCCTCCGGGAGCTCGGCGGGCGTGACGACGTTCTCGCGGTAGACGAACCGCCAGCCCGCGAGCTGCGCGCGGTAGGACAGATCGAGGTCCTCGGTGAGCGTGTCGTGCTGCCAGCCGCCGGCGCTCGCGATGGCTTCCTTGCGCCACATGCCGCCGGTGCCGGAGAAGTTGAAGAGCCAGCCCGCGGCCGAGCGCGCGCGGTTCTCGACCAGGTGGTGGCCGTCGAGCATGAGCGCCTGCATGCGCGTGAGCAGCGAGTGCTCGCGGTTCAGGTGGCCCCAGCGCGCCTGCACCATGCCGACCTTGCGGGTCGGCCATGAAGTGCGGCACGACCGCGCGCAGGAAGTCGGGCTGCGGGAGGAAGTCGGCGTCGAAGATGGCGACGAGCTCGCCCTTGGCGACCTTCAGCCCGTCGTCGAGCGCGCCCGCCTTGTAGCCGGTGCGATCGACGCGGTGGATGTAGACGACGTCGAGACCGCTCTGCGCGCAGCGCGCTCGACCTTCGCGACGAACGAGCGCCCGCGTCTCGTCGGTCGAGTCGTCGAGCACCTGGATCTCGAGCCGGCTTGCGCGGGTACTCGATGGCGGCGACGTGATCGAGCAGCCGGCTCGCGACCGTCGCCTCGTTGTAGAGCGGGAGCTGGATGGTCACGTGCGGGAGGTCGAGGCGCTGCTCGAGGCCTTCGCACGGGAGCGCCGGCACGCCCTCCTTGAAGCGCCCGGAGCGTTCGTCGATGGCGCAGCACGGTGAGCACCAGGTGCGATCGATGAAGGCCGTACATCGCGAGGACGAGAAGCACGGCGAAATAGGCCGTGCAGAGCACAAAGTGCATGCATTCCGAATAGTCGAACCGCACGCCCGACAATTGTCAGACGCTTGTATTTCGTTGCAGGGCATTGTCGTTGCCGTCGCCCCACTCCCCGACGTCCGCCGACAGATCCTAGGTCTCGAACGAGCTCGACTTAGAGACGGATGCTGTAAAAGCCCTCCAGGCCCAGCATGAAAAACGCGTGCGCTGCGTTCGCGGTCCCCGTCGTAGCCGTCCCAGCGCTGTCGGGAGCGTTGAATGAACCGATCCCCGCAGTGGCCTTGGGAAGCAGGCAGAGCGCTCGCCCCAGGGGAACCCAGACCCCCGCCCCGAGCAGGAGCTCGCCAGACGAAAACGAGTACGACTTGCTCTGGCCGTCGCTCGCCGTTGCCGTAATGCCGTACCACCTGTTGGCGAGCCCGACCTCGCCGTAAAAGCTCGGGCGCTCGGGATTGACGATCAGTCCGATGACGGCGCCGGCCATGGTCGTCTCGGAGCTCACGCGGTCGATCGTTTGCGACGGGGTCGTCAGCCTCGAGGCATCCCGGCCGTCGCCGAGCGAGGCGTGCTCGACGACCAGCCCCACGTACCAGTGGCGCGCGAAGCGCAGCCCGCCGTCGAGCGCATAGGCCACACCGCCGGTCGAGACCGCCGACGCGTCGATTGACTGCGACTCGACTGGGATCGAGCCACTCGGCAACTCCCAACCGAGGTGCGCCCCGAGCAAGAGTGCCCGCCGCGACGGGGCCCGAGCCGCTTCGGCATCGGCGTCGACGATGAGCGGAGGGGCGGGCGGCGTGTTCGTCGGCGCCGTGCTCTCGATGAGGGGAGGGGGCGGCGGGACTGGGGTATTCGACGCGGCGGCCGCGGGCGCGTACGTGACGCCGACGATCGGTCGCAGCGCGATGGTCAGTGTCCTCTGGTCCCGTTCTGCGAGCGCCACTTGTTGTTCGGAGCTCGCGAAGCCCGGGGCGGCCACCCGGACGCTGTGGGTGCCAGGGTCGAGCGGAAATCGGCTCGCCGAGGAGCGCGGTGCTGACTTCCTGCCCGTCGATCTGCATGTGCGGGCTAGGTACGTGGTCGGGCTGCACCTGAACGACGAGCCTCGGCACACGCGGCTCGATCTGCGCTAGCTCGAGCCCGGCCTGATTGATGGCCGCGTGGAGCTGCGCGGACGCGCCTGGTCGAATCGGCGTGCGGACGACCGCACGATACGACTCGGCGGCTTCGACGAGATGCCCCAGCGCGGCCTCGCACTGGGCGATGCGAAGCACGTTGGTAGGGGCGTCGTAGACGGCTTGTGCGCGCTGGAACTTGTCGAGCGCCTCGGCGAGCTTTCCGGCGCGTTGCAGCTCGTCGCCCTCTCTAAGAGCTCGCGCGCCGCGGCACGCTCGGCGTCGCCGACCTGCGCGGAGGCGGTCGACGCGCGTGCGGTGAGCAGGGCGAACCCCGAGAGCACGACAAAGGAGGAAAGCGTTCGCATGGATCGTCCTCTCGGATCGTTCAGTAGCCGGGGTCGGCCGAGGAGGGTGAGGCGGTGGGCAGCGACCTACCGCGCCACGGGCTCGCCGGAACGCTCGACGGCAGAATGGGACTGGGCGGCCGAGAGGGGACAGGCCCCGGCGCGCGGGAGGCAACGTGGGCCGATGCGGGGGACGGCGGCGACGAGGGCTTTGGCGTCGACGACGCCGCCGAAGGCACCGCGAGCACCGGCGCCGTCGGGGTGTTGGCGGTCAGCGCGACCGCCAGCGTTCCGAGGCTCGGCGTAGGCTTCGAGGCCGCCCCGGGCGCAGTCGCCGGGGCTTCGAGCGGAGCGGGCGACAGAAGCTTCACGACCGCGCCAACGCCCACGCTTCCGCCGACGATCGCGGCCACCAAGGCGACGAGCAAGCCACGAGCCGTTTTCTTCCGCGCGCCGGGTGGCGACGCCGATGTCGTGAAGGGGGAGGACGTCCGGCCCGCGGCCGGCATCGGCGTCATCACGGTCGGAGCCACGGGCGAGCTGGTCGCCGAGAGCGGCACGCCAAAAGACGTTTGCAGGCCCTGCAGGCTCGAAAGGTTCGGGGTGGCGCCGCGGCGCGTGCTGAGGCCGGCGGAAAGGAGGAGCCCGTCGGCAAGGCTCGGTCGCGGACTCGTGCCGATTGCGCAGGCTCGCGCTCGAGCGCGCGCGCGAACCACGCGTCGAACGCTGGCGGCAGGCCCGGCGCGGCCAGCGACGGCGTGGGCGGCGGGGACGTGCAAATCTTCACGAGCAAGTCGCCGACGCTCTCGCCTTCGAACGGAAGACGCCCGGTCACGCACTTGTAGGCGATGACGCCGAGCGACCAGAGATCCGAGCGGTGGTCGATCGTTGCGCAGCCCGCGCGCCTGCTCGGGCGACATGTAGTAGGGCGTGCCGAGAACCGCGCCGGTCTTGGTGCTGCTCGTCAGGCCCTTGCTCGCCCGGCGGGCCTTTGATCTTGGCGATGCCGAAGTCGAGAACCTTGGCGATCTCGTCGTCGTCGTCCGGCGAGCGCACGAGGAAGATGTTCTCCGGCTTGAGATCGCGATGGATGATCCCGGCGTCGTGCGCGCGCTGCAGCGCGCGGCACACCTGGCCGAGGATTCGCGCCGTGTCTTGACAGCGGAATGCGGCCCAGGCGCTCGATGCGCCTGTCGAGCGGCTCGCCGATGAGCAGCTCCATGACGATGTACGGGCGTCCGTCCTCGGTCACGCCGTGATCGAAAATCTGGATGGCGTGCTTGCTCTGGATGGTCGCCGCGGCGCGCGCCTCGTTGACGAAGCGGGTCTGCGCCTCGCTGGCTGTCCGCGTACTCCGGATCGATGAACTTGATGGCGACGCGCGTCCCGAGCGTCGCGTGGCGGCCCTCCCAGACCGAGCCCATGCCGCCGCGGCCGATCAGCCGCGACGACCTCGTACTTGCCGGCGACGAGAGCGACGAGTCGGCTGTCGGGGGGCGTCGGCGGTTCGGTCATGTCGCAGTTGCCTCTACATTAGACGAGTCTCCTTGACGCCGCTAACAAGGGAAGCGATGCCGCGAGCGCGCGTTCCGTCTGCTCCCTCGGCTGGCGCGGCCGCCGTTCGCGCGTCTTCGGCAGAGGTCGAGCTTCCACGCCCCGAGGCCGCTCGCCTGCCCGAGGCGGGCGCCACCGACGTCCTCTACCTCATCGATCTCTCGGGGTACGTCTTTCGCGCCTACCACGCGCTGCCGCCGCTCTCGAGCTCGCGCGGGCGAGCCGACCCACGCCGTCCTCGGCACGGTGAACATGCTCCAGAAGGTCGTCGGCGAGCGGCGCCCGCACTGCTCGCCGTCGCGATGGACTCGCAGGGGCCGACCTTTCGTCACGCGCTCGACGCGCGCTACAAGGCGACGCGGCCGGCGCCCCCGCCCGACCTCTCGCAGCAGATGGCGCGGGTCGAGCAGATCGTCCGCGCGTGGGACACTCCCATGCTTTCGGCAAGGACGGCTCGAGGCCGACGATCTCATCGCGGCGGTCACCGCGCGCGCGATCGAGGCGGGGTGGCGCGTCGTCATCGTCAGCGCCGACAAGGACCTGATGCAGCTCGTCCGCGACGAGGACGACCGCGTCGTGCTCTGGGACTCGATGCGCGACAAGGTCTACGGTCCGAGGGAGGTGCGCGAAAAGCTCGGCGTCCCGCCGAGCCGCGTGCGCGACTTTCTCGCGCTCACCGGGCGACACGAGCGACAACGTTCCGGGCGTGCCGGGTGTCGGGCCGAAGACGGCGTCGGACCTCCTGGCGCAGTTCGGGTCGTTGCTCGGAATCTACGCGGGCCTCGAGCAGGTTTCGAAGCCGAAGCTTCGGGAGAGCCTGCGCGAGCACGAGGCCGACGCGCGCATCTCGCAGAGGCTCGTCACGCTGGACGCGAGCGCTCCCCTCGAGTGGGCCAAGAGCAAGCTCCTCTGGGGCGGCGCGGACGTGACGGAGCTCCGCCGGCTCTACACCGAGCTCGAGTTCAAGCGGCAGCTCGATCAGCTCGATGCCGCTCGCACGCCTCCACACGTCCGTCACGGCGGCGCAATCCGCCGACGAGAGTCTGGCGAGTCCTTCGGAGCGTCGCACGGTCGACGGGCGCGTCGACGGTGGCGTCGACGCTTGCGTCTACGATTGCGTGCTCGAGGCCGGAGCCCTCGAGCGGGTCGTGGCAGAGGCTCGCCTGCGGGGGGAGGTCGGCATCGCGTTGCAAGGGACGAGCAGCGACGCGATGCGCGCCGACATCGTCGGGCGTGTCCCTCGCGACCGAACCGGGCAGCGGCCATTACGTCCCGATCTCGCACCGCTACCTCGGGTGCCCGAGGCAGCTCGCGTGGGCGCGCGTCTGCGCCATCCTCGCGCCGCTGCTCGCCGACCCGGGCGGTCACGAAAGTCGGCCACGACCTGAAACGCATCGCCATCCTGTTCGCGCGCGCCACGGCGCGCCGCTCGCGGGCCCCGCGTTCGACACGCTGGTCGGCCGCGTACCTCTCGACCCCGAGAGCCCCAACGGCTTGAAGGAGCTCGCGCGGCGCGAGCTCGGCGTGACCGCAGCGCGGTACGAGGACAAGCGTCGGCAAGACGCGCGGGTCGCAGCCGCACGTTCGAGGAGCTCGACGTCGAGCGCGCGGCCACGTTCGCCGCCGCGGATGCGGTGCTGTCCCTCTCGCTGCGCGCCCGCCTGGAGCCGCGCCTCGACGCCGAGGGGCTCGGATGCGTCTGATGCGCGACGTCGAGATGCCGCTCGCGCGCGTCCTCGCGGAGATGGAGATGCGCGGCGTGCTCGTCGACGTGCCGACCCTCGAGCAGCTCGGGCGCACGGTGGAGCTGCAGCTTCGTGAGCTCGAGCTGGACTGCAAGCGGATCGCCGGGCGCGATTTCGCGCTGCGTTCGCGCGACCAGCTCGAGAAGATCCTCTTCGACGAGCTGAAGCTCCCGGTCGTCAAGCGCACCCCGAAGGGCGGCCGCTCGACCGACGCCGACGTGCTCGAGGCGCTCGCCGAGAAGCACGCGCTGCCCAGCGCGCGTCCTCGAGTTCCGCGAGCTCGACAAGCTCAAAGGGACGTACATCGACGCGCTGCCGAGGTGCGTCAACCCCGGGACGGGGCGCATCCACACGCGCTTCGACCAGGCCGTCGCCGCGACGGGGCGCCTCTCGTCGAGCGATCCGAACCTGCAGAACATCCCGATCCGCACCGAGCTCGGGCGCGCCATCCGCGCGGCGTTCGTCGCGCCCCACGGGCCATGTCATCCTCAGCGCCGACTACTCGCAGATCGAGCTGCGCGTGCTCGCGCACCTGGCGCAAGACGCCGAGCTCGTCGACGCGTTCACCAGCGGCGAGGACGTGCACGTGCGCACCGCGGCGCTCATCTTCGGCAAGTCCGCAGGATCGAGGTGACGCGCGGACGAGCGGCGCGCGGCCAAGACGATCAACTTCGGCGTCATCTACGGCATGGGCGACAGCGCGCTCGCCAAGCAGCTCGGCATCCCGCGCGAGCAGGCGGCGCGGTTCATCGCGGCCTACTTCGAGCGCTACGCCGGCGTCGCGCGGTTCATGGAAAAGACCGTGGAGGCCGCGCGCCAGGGCGAGGCGGTGCGCACGCTCCTCGGGCGCCGGCGCTTCTTGCCGAACCTGCACTCGGCCAACCGCGCGCTGCGCTTCGAGGCCGAGCGGATCGCGCGAAACACGCCGATCCAGGGGACGGCCGCGGACATCCTAAGCTCGCGATGGTCGCCCTCGGGTCGGCGACGGGACCGTCCGGGCGCGCGCATGGTCCTCACCGTGCACGACGAGCTCGTCTTCGAGGTTCCCGAGGCGCGCGCCGAGGAGGTCGCGCACCAGATTCGGGAGCAGATGCAAAGCGTCTTGGACCTTGCCGTTCCGCTCGTGGTCGACGTGGGTTGGGGGAAAAACTGGTCCGCGGCGCACTAGCGGGTGTGCCGCGCTTCGCCGGAGGCGCGTCAGCCCTTCGCTCACCCAGTCGAAGGGGGTACGGACCAGGGACATAGGTACCAAGTGAGACCAGGAGCATGGGTAACAGGTCGAGATTCGTTCGAGAGTACGTCGCGCCAATGCCGTGGCTCCTCTTGCTACGGGACACACGGAATTTCTGACACCGCCTTCGACCGCCGAACAGGGCTCCCGGTCGGTCAAAGGCCTTTGTCCTCGGGACAAGGGCCTTCGCCCTCGGGACAAGGGCCTTCGCCCTCCGGGACAAGGGCCTTCGCCCTCCGGGACAAGGGCCTTCGACCTCGGGACAAGGGCCTTCGCCCTCGGGACAAGGGCCTTCGCCCTCGGGACAAGGGCCTTCGCCCTCGGGACAAGGGCCTTCGCCCTCGGGACAAGGGCCTTCGCCCTCGGGACGAGGCCTTCGCCCTCCGGGACAAGGGCCTTCGCCCTCGGGACAAGGGCCTTCGCCCTCGGGACGAGGGCCTTCGCCCTCGGGACAAGGGCCTTCGCCCTCGGGACAAGGGCCTTCGACCTCCGGGACAAGGGCCTTCGCCCTCGGGACGAGGGCCTTCGCCCTCGGGACAAGGGCCTTCGCCCTCGGGACAAGGGCCTTCGCGCTCTGAACGACCGGGAGCCAGGCGTGAGCCGGCCGGCACCCGCCTTTGGCGCGCGGTGGGCCGCGCGGGGTCACCGGCCAGGGGCCGCCGTCGTTCCGTCGTTCGCGGGGCCTCGGAATATCTTCGCGGCGGCCGACGCGCGTCTGTCGTCAACGAGGGCCCCGGCCGGCATCGACATCCAGCGCGCGCCAAAGGTACCAGCTCGCGACGCTCCTGAACGGCCTCCACTTTTCGCCGTGCTTGGCCAGCTCCTTGGGCGTCGGCAGCTCCTTTCGCCGATAGGTGCGTGCGAAGCCTTTGCGCACACCGTAGTCGCCAACGGGGAGGACGTCCGGTCGGCCGAGACGGAAGATGAGCAGCATTTCGACCGTCCAGCGGCCGACGCCGCGGACGGTCGTGAGCCTTTCGACGATCGCTTCGTCGTCCATGCGCTCGATGGCCTCGATCGGCGGCACCGTGCCGTCGAGCGTCTTCTTCGCCAAATCCTTCAGCGCGGCCAGCTTCGCACCCGACAGCCCCGCGCCGCGCAAATCGGCGTCGGCGGTGGCCAGGACGGAGTCAGGCTCGAACGGCGCGCACGCGGCCCGGACGCGACCGAAAATCGTGGCCGCCGCCTTGCCCGTGAGCTGTTGGTAGACGATCGACTCGGCGAGGGCCTCGAACGAAGATCGCATCCCGTCCAGCTCCATCTGGAAGGGGCCGATGCGCTCGATCAGGCCGGCCAGGCGGCCATCGCGCGCCCGCAGGTGGTCGACGGCCGCCGAGCGGTCGAAGCCCGACCGCGACTCGGCAGCGCGAGAGAGCGCGCCCCGAGAAACCAGTGTGACGCCTTCCATCGCCAGGATGCGCGCCTTCGTCTCCAGGCCCCCATGTGCCGAAAAACCGCCCGGCCGGCTGCCGGCGCCCACGACGCGATGGCAGGGTACGACGATCGGAAAGGGATTCTTGCGGAGCGCTTGCCCCACCGCGCGCGATGCGTTCGGCGAGCCCGCGCGGATTGCGATCGCGCCATAGGACTGCGTCGTCCCGGACGGGACGGCGCGGGCGGCCTCGTACACGCGCCGAAAAAATGGCGGCACACGCGCCATATCGAGCTCGATCGCCGTCAGGTCCACGGGGGACGC
Source organism: uncultured delta proteobacterium (assembly GCA_963787925.1). Taxonomy (GTDB): domain Bacteria; phylum Myxococcota_A; class Polyangia; order Polyangiales; family Polyangiaceae; genus Palsa-1150. The sequence continues at coordinate 3,075,567 of CAWBEN010000003.1, read as the reverse complement.
TCCGAGGTGTCGCGTTATCGCGTCGATCGCCGCGCGAACGGGCGGCGGGGGCTCCGTGTCACGCGCGTCGGGGACGGCGCGGCCGAGGCGCTCCGCCGTCTCCTCGACGCTCGCCTCCGGGAGGTGAATGCGCACGAGCCCTCGCGCGCTCCAAGCGATGCCGCACGCCCCGATCGCAGTCGGGAACAGCGCGCGACCGATGTCGATGCGTGAGTCCGTTGTCACAGCTGGAGACGACCATGCCTCCGAGGTTCACGCCAGCCACGAGGACCCCGCCGGAGGACCGTCGCGCTATGACACGGCGACCATGGCGAAACGCGCTCCGCTCGTCGCCCGCGCCGCTCTGCGTCTCGTGAGCGCGGCGGCCGTCGTTTTGGCGTCGTGCGCTCACCCCGTGGAGCGGGCGCGCGTCCTCGTGCGCGCGCCTGCAGAGCCCGCCCCGCGCACGATGACTCGCGATCCCGCGCCTCGCGAGAGCGGCCAAGTCGGCTACGCGACGTGGTACGGGCGCGCTCTCGCCGGCAGGAGGACCGCAAGCGGCGAACGATACGACCCAACCCAGATGACCGCCGCGCACCGCAAGCTGCCGTTCGGTACTTGGGTCGAAGTCGAGAGGCTCGACACCGGGGACGTCGTGCGCGTGCGCATCACCGACCGCGGCCCGTTTGGCCACGACGATCGAATCATCGATTTGTCGAGCGCGGCGGCCGCTCGACTGGGAATGCTCCGCCAGGGCGTGGCGAGAGTGCGCCTCCGAATCGTGGACGGGCCCTGACGGCCACGCCCGCTAGGGCATCGAGGCGGGGGGATGGAACGGAGCTCCGTTGACGACGCAGCCCGTCGCCGTGAGGCCGCTGTAATGGCCGGACCCGCCGGCGAGGGCGGGCGTTCCGGAGGCGGCCACCGTCACGTTGTTGAAGTGAAGGCCGACGGCGAGCTTCGTGGCGTCCGGGCCTGCGATCAAGAACGGCGACGAGTTCGACTGGGCGACGGTGATACCGTCGAGGTTGATGTTGCTGATGTCCGTGAACATCGGCATGTTGGCGCCGATCACCGTTCCGCTGACGTAGTGCCCGGTCAGCTGGAAGAACTGGCCGGCCGTGTTGACCGTAATCTTTCGGGCATACACGTCGTGGATGAAGCCACCGCGCGTTATCGCGGACTTGATGTAAAAACCGAATTGAAGGTTGTTGGCGGAGCTTCCGAACGTCGAATTTTCGACGTACACATTTTGAACGCCGCCGGACATCTCGCTGCCGATCGTGATCGCGCCCACGTGGCTGACGAGATTCGAGTTCTGAATGACGATGTTCTGGCTGGGCTTGTAATACGTCCGACCGTCTCTATCGCGGCCGGCCTTGATCGCCAGGGCGTCGTCGCCCACCTTGATGGTGGCGTTTTGCACGAGCACGTCGGTGCAGGATTCGGGATCGAAGCCGTCCGTGTTGGGGACCGGCGCGAGGCTCGTGAAGTTGCGCGCGGTGATGTTCGTGCTGAGAACGGGATGAATCGTCCAGAACGGCGAATTTTGCGCGGTGAAACCGTCCAGCAAAATGTTGGTGCAGCGCATGAATTCGATGAGCGAGGGCCGGAGGAAGTGGCCGGTGCCGTAGACCCGCTGAGCCGGGGGCACTCCCATGAAATTCTGCATGCGCAGGTTGGTCTGATCCGGAATTTCGGGCGTGCGCCACCCGTACCAGTTGGCCATCGCAGCATTGCCGTCGATCGTGCCGGTTCCGGTGATGGCGATGTTCGTCGCGTCGTGCGCCGAGATGAGCGGGCGGTAGTTCATGGCGAGGCTTCCTTCCCAGGACACCTCGATGACGGGAAGGTACTTGGTCGGGTCGGTCGTGAAGCGGATCGTGGAGCCGGCCGACACGAAGAGGTTGATGTTGCTCTTCAGCTCGATGGGGCCCGTGAAGAACACGCCCGCGGGCGCGACGACGCGACCGCCGCCGCCCGCAACGCAGTCGGCGATGGCCGCCGCGAACGCGGCCGTGTTGTCGGTCTTTCCGTCGCCGACCCCGCCGTACTTGGTGACGTCGCAATCGACATTTCGAAACGTGGGCGGGACGATTCGACTCAAGAATCGCCGGCACGGTGTCCCACCCCGTCGCGCCATCGCTTGCGAAGGGGGTCCCCGAGTCCGTAATCGGGGGCGACGCGTCAGCGCTCGGCGCGCCGCCATCCGTCGGCGGGCTCACGCTTCCGCCGTCGTCCGACGCGGCACCACTCGAGCCGCCCGAGGCACCGTTGCCGGAGCCTGCGTTGAGCGAGCCGCTGCCCGGATCATTTCCCGAACCGGAGCCTTGTCCGCCGCCGTCGCCGGTCGCGGCTCCGCTCCCCGCCGCCGCATTTCCCGAGCTCCCAAGGTCGGTTGGATTTCCGCCCCCGGATGGGCCGTTCGAGCAGCCTGCCGCGAGAAGGAGCAGTGAAGCCGTGGCGACCAACCGAACCATTTGCATGGACGACGCTCCTTCAGCGTAAGCACGCGCAGCGTGAGCCGCGGACATGAGGCACGACGCTGACACGATCTCATAGGAGCCAAAAGGGCTCGTCGCAAGCACACTTGCCGCGCCGGGAGGGCGAAGTGGCCATCGAGTGGCCGGCGCCGTTGCGACTGGAAAGACGCCGTTTCTCAATGGCCGAAAACTGCGTCGACATTGGAATGCGGCCCCGGGAAATCCGCGCGGCTTTACGTGATCCGCGCGCAGTCGGCTCGAAAATCGCGTGCGTAAGCCACGTAGCTGGCGGCTGACGCGCTGATCCACGCGAGCTCTTCGTCATTGACGGGACGCGCGAGCGTGGCCGGGCGACCTCTGATGAAGCTCCGCGGCGGAAACACCTTGCGGGGCGTGACGAGCGACCCCGCCGCCACGAAGGAGTCGTCACCGATGACCGCGCCATCGAGAACGACGCTGCCCATCCCGATGAGGCAGCGGTGACCAACCGTGCAGCCATGGATGATCGCCGAATGGCCGACCGTCACGTCGTCGCCGAGCGTCGTCGCCGCCAGATCGCGCGTGATGTGAAGGACCGCGTTGTCCTGGACGTTCGTTCGCGCGCCGATCCGGATCGGGAAATAGTCACCCCTCACCACGACCCCGAACCATACGCTCGCTTCGTCCCCGAGGTGCACGTCGCCGATCACGGTCGCGTTCTCCGCGACGAAAACGTCGGCGCCGAGGGTGGGGCTCTGCCCCTTGAACCGATAAAGGGGCATAGGCGCTCACTGCGTGATGGCGGTGAGTCCCTCTATGCAGAAATCCCAGGGTACCGGCGCCGTCGGCGAAGACGGAATCTGGAACTGCAAGAGCATGACCTTGGTCGGTTCGAAGGGAGCCTTGGTCGTCACCCAGCTGCCCTGAGCCGTGCTCGAAAAGAGCACGGTGTGCGGCCCTGTCGTGGTGACTGGCGCGAAGTACGCGTTGTCTTTGTTGTTCAGCGTCGGAAAGGCGACTCGGATGGAGGTCGAAGGGATGGTCGATCCCGTCACGGAGAAACAGAAGCCTTTCACGCCAGACGCCGTCGTGTCGTAGGGCTGCTGCGGGGGCAAGTCGTTCAGCTCGAGGCCGATTCCCGCGCCCCATGCCCCTGGCGCCGCCGACGTCCGCCCGGACGTGCACATCTTTCCGCCGACGTTCGAAAACGTGGCCCCCACCGGGGCGGCCACGGTCGCGCAATTCAGGCCCTTCGAAATCGACGCAATCGCTGTAGACGAACCAAGACCCGTGGATTCCGACCGCGTTGCTGCCGGGAGCAACGAACCCTCCTTTGTCGGGAATGATCGGGACTCCTGGGCACCCCGAGCCGGCGTCGAGGCCGATGACGGGGGGGCCGTCAGCAGAGGCCTCTGACGAGACCGGCGAGGGCGGAGAGCTCCCGGAGCCTCCGGAAGCCGAGGGGACGGAGCCGTCGACCGAGCCAGACGAGCCAGAGGAGCCAGTCGAGGTCGGCGCCGCGTCGTCGGTGCTGCCGGACGGTACGCTGGAATCGACCGCGCCACCCCCCCCGCCACTGGTCGCCGCGCCGGACCCCGTGTTCGTTACTGGATCATGCGTGGGACCGCTCCCGGTGGACCCCGTACCGCAACCGGCCGCCGCGGCGAGCGCGCAGCCGGCCGCCCACCCGATAAGAGAGGTGACTCGACCATTCAAACGACTGCCCATGCGGCCATCTTCACACGAAGTCCCACGTATCGGAAAGCGCGCACCGCGTCGGCGTCGAGTCGAAACGAGCCGCACGGAATCGTTCCAGGCGTCGGGCACCGTCCGCCGACCGCTGCGCCGGCGAGCCCATGCGACGCTCGGACGGAACGCTCACTCGGGACCTTGAAGGACCACCAAACCGCGTCGGCCCCCGGCTGGACGCGCCGAGATCGGCTCGGTCGGAGTGCCGACCAGGGAGTGCCGGTTCGCGCGCGCGATCACGACCTCGACGACCAGGCCCACCAAGGAGGCCGCGCCCGGCGCGTCGATGTGGACGATTTCGCTTCTTTCCGTCCGGCCCTGCACTCGATCGCGTGACAAATCGCCCTTCTCGCGCTTGCCCGGCCCTTCGACGAGGACGTGCTGGCGTGTCCCAACGAGCTTCGCGCGATGCGCGTCGCCAAGCCCTTCGGCCGCCTCGAACAGCCGGGCCAGACGCTCCTTTTTCACCGCCTCGGGGACGTCGTCCCCCAGGCGGAGCGCGGGCGTATGCGGCCGCGGGGAGTATTTGAATCCATAGAGCGAGACGAAGCCGACTTCGTTGACGAGCGAGAGCGTTTGCGCAAAGTCGTCCTCCGTCTCGCCTGGAAAACCGACGATGACGTCGGTCGAGAGGGTCAAGCCCTCTCTGGCGCGGAGAAGCCGATTCGCGCGCGCCAGATACTCCGCGCGCGTGTAGCGGCGGATCATCCGCCGGAGAACGCGGTCGCTGCCCGATTGCACCGGCAAATGCACGTGACGCGCCAGCACGTCGAGCTCGGCATGCGCACGCGCGAGCGAGGCCGTCGCGTGCCGAGGGTGGGGGCTCGTGTAGCGCAGGCGCGCTAGTCCCGGCGCGCCCGGCTTTCGCCGGTCGTAAGCGGGTACCTCGCGGGCGATGGCGCGCAGCAAGTGTGGAAATTGCGTCGCGTCTCTCGGAGAATCGCTCGTGCGTCCGAGCGCGCGCTGCCGCTCGTCGTCTTCGTCGTCTTCGTCGGCCGGGGGCAGCGCTGCGTCTCGAAAGCTGTCGACGGTCTGCCCGAGCAAAAGGATCTCGCGCGCGCCGGCTTCGACGAAGCGCCGCACCTCGTCCACGATTTCGCGGGTGGGGCGATACCTCTCCGGGCCGCGCGTATGAGGAACGACGCAAAAACTGCATCGCTCGTCGCAGCCCTTCATCGTGGTGACGAAGGCGACCACCGGGGCCCCTCGCTGTCCTCGCGCCGTCGCGCCGGGCTCCGCGGCGGGGGCGGACGAAGCGACAGGCTCCCACGTCAAGAACCGCGGCGCTTCGAGGTCGTGCTCGGCGCGCGCCACAGGCGGGGCGCCGGCCATCTGTTCCATCAAGAGCGCCGGCAGCTCCGGAATATTGTCCGGGCCAATCACGATGTCGATGTGCCGAATGCGCTCGAGGAGCCGCTCGCCCTCCTGCTGGGCAACGCATCCGGCCACCGCGACGACGAGCCCGGGGCGCTCGCGTTTGATGGCCGCCAGCCTGCCGACCTCGCTCCGGAGCTTCTGCTCCGCCTTCTCGCGCACGCTGCACGTATTGAAAACCACGAGGTCCGCCTCCTCGATGCGAGCGGCAGCGACTCCTCCAGCGGCACGGAGCACGCCTTCCATGCGCTCCGAGTCGTGCGCGTTCATCTGGCAGCCGAAGGTTTGGACGACGTAGCGAAAGCTCACGTGCACGGGCCCGTATAGCGCATTCGCGCGGTCTGGTAAGCTCGGGGCCTTGGTCCGGCGCCCGGACGGAGGTGCGCCATCCCCATCCGCAAGTCGTCGCTCCAGTCTCCGGCCGCCGCCACGCCCGGCCGCGCGGACTTTCCGTTTGCCGTCGCCATGCGGCGCACGTTCTCGCGCTCGGGCGCCCACCACGACGCGCGAGGCTATTCGCTCACGCGCCTCCGTCACGACGTGCTCGCCGGTATCGCCGTCGGGATCGTCGCTTTACCGCTCTCGATGGCGCTCGCGATCGCCGCAGGCGTGCCGCCGCAGCACGGGCTGTACACGGCGATCGTCGCAGGGGCGGTCGTGGCTCTCGCCGGCGGCTCGAAGCACCAGGTCACCGGCCCGACCGCAGCGTTCATCGTCATTTTGGCCCCGATTGTCTCGCTGTACGGGCTCTCCGGCCTCCTGACCGCGGGGCTGATGGCCGGGGTCCTTCTCGTGGCCATGGGCCTCCTGCGGCTCGGAAGGCTCATCGAGTTCATTCCCGATCCGGTGACCGCGGGCTTCACGGCGGGGATCGGCACCGTCATCGCGACACTCCAGTTGAAGGATCTGTTCGGGCTGCCCATCGGCAAGCTGCCGGAGGGATATTTCGACAAGCTCGCCGCTCTATGGGCAGGCCGCCACGAGGCTTCGTTCGCCGAGCTGGGCGTCGGCCTGACGACTCTCGCGCTCCTCGTCACGTGGCCCCGCGTCACGAAATCCCTTCCGGCCCCGCTCGTCGTCCTCGTCGCCGCCGCCGTCGGGTGCAGCGTCGCCGCGCACGTGTGGCCCGGATTTCACGTTGCGACCATTGGATCGCGTTTCCACACCGTCGTGGACGGCGTCGAGTACAGCGGCATACCGCCCCTGCCGCCGTTGCCGATGCTCCCTTGGAAAGTCGGCGGCATGAGCTTCGCCAAGGTCCGGGCGCTCGTCGGTCCGGCGTGCGCGATCGCCATGCTCGGCGCGATCGAATCCCTTCTTTCGGCCGTCATCGCCGATGCCATGACGGGCAAAAAGCACGACCCGAACGCGGAGCTCGTCGGGCTCGGCCTCGGCAATATGGTCGCGCCGTTTTTCGGAGGGATTGCGGCCACCGGCGCGCTCGCGCGGACGGCGACGAACATCCGCGCCGGCGCGACCTCGCCTGTCGCAGCCGTGGTTCATTCGATGACCGTGCTGGTCGTGGTCCTCGCCGCGGCGCCGCTCGTCGCTTACGTCCCGATGTCCGCCTTGGCGGCGTTGCTTCTCGTCGTCGCCTGGAACATGAGCGACGTTCGTCACTTCGCCCATACGCTGCGCGTCGCTCCGCGGAGCGACGTGGCGGTGCTGCTTACGTGTTACGGGCTCACCGTCGTCTTCGACATGGTGGTCGCCATCGGTGTCGGTGTCGTCCTCGCCGCTCTCCTCTTCATGAAACGAATGGCGGAGCTGACGAGCTCGCGCGTCCTAGGTCCGCTCTCGCAGCAGGACCAGTCGCGAGTGTTGCCCGAAGGGGTGAGCGTCTACGAGATTGCCGGCCCTCTCTTCTTCGGCGCGGCGCGCAGGGCCATGGGGGCCATCAAGACGGCCGGAGACGGCGCTCGGGCAGTCGTGCTTGCGCTCGGGACGGTGCCGGCCATCGACGCGACGGGTCTGGTCGCGCTCGAGAGCGCCATCGCGACTCTCCGTCTCGCGAAGAAGCTGGTCGTCATCGCGGGTCCGCTGCCGGAGCCCCGCTCCGTCTTCGACAAATTGAACTTCGAAGACTCGCAAGACCACGTGTTTCTCGCCGACACCCTCGACCAAGGCGTTCAGCTCGCACGCGATCTCGTTCTTCTGACGCCCGAGCTGCGCTCCGCGCCCGTCTCAGCCAAGCCGGTGTGATGCGTGCGGCGCGCGCCGCGGCCATGTGTGCTGTCGTGGGTGACCGGCGTTTCGTCTCGTCGCCGTCGAGCCTCCGGGCACGCGCTTGCTCGCAGGAGAGGCGGGTCGTACCTTCGCGAGTGATGCCATTCGAGCCGCGTTTCGAGACGCTCGTCCAGATTTACGCTCACAGCATGGCGTCTTACGGGTCGCGCGACCTCTTTGGTACGAAGACGAACGGGCGGTGGGTGTGGACGACCTATTCCGAATTCGGCGCGCAGGTCGATCGGCTGCGCGGCGCGCTCGCGGCGCTCGGCGTCGAGCGCAACGACTGCGTGGCCATCATCGCGAACAACCGCGTCGAATGGGCCGTCGTCGCCTACGCCTGCTGCGGTCTCGGCGCGCCGTTCGTACCGATGTACGAGGCGCAGGACCCGCGAGATTGGGATTACATCGTTCGCGACTGCGAAGCCAAGGTGCTCTTCGTCGCCGACGAAAAGGTGCTGGCCAAAGCCAAGGTCCTGCTCGACACGGCGGCCTCGCTCGAGAGCGTGGTCGTCCTCGGCAGTCCGAGCAGCCCGCCGGTGGGTGCGCTGCCCCCGGCCACGAACGGCTCGCCGGAGAAGCACCCACGCGTCGTTACGTATGCTTCACTCCTGGGGTCGGGCAAGGCCACCGCGGTCGTCGCGGTCGTCCCCAGCGACACGGCGGCCCTGCTCTACACCAGCGGAACGACCGGCAATCCGAAGGGCGTCGTTCTGACGCATCTCAATCTCGCGTCGAACGTGAGCGGGACCCTCGAGCTCTTTCCGTCGTTGACGAGCGACGACCGCTCGCTGTCCTTTCTGCCATGGGCGCACGCATTCGGACAGACGGGTGAGCTTCACACGCTCCTTGCCCGAGGCGCCTCGATTGCCCTCTGCGAGGGGGTCGACAAGATATTGGACAACCTCCGCGAAGTGCAGCCGACGGTTCTCTTCAGCGTGCCGCGCATCTTCAACAAGCTCTACACGGCAGTGCAGCAGCAGCTCGCGGCACGTCCGAAGCCGGTCCGCCGGCTCGTCCGGCACGCGCTCGCACTCAGCGAGAAAGGGCGCAACGGATCGCTCTCGCTTCATGAGCGGCTGGTCCTCAAGCTGGTCGACGCGCTCGTCTTCAAGAAGGTCCGCGCGCGCTTGGGAGGCCGCTTGCGCTACTCAGTGGCTGGCGGGGCCGCCCTCTCGCGCGACGTCGCACAATTTCTCGACTCGCTCGGCATCGTCGTCTTCGAAGGGTACGGCCTCACGGAGACGAGCCCGGTCGCGTCCGTGAACGCACCCGGCGCGCACAAGGCGGGAAGCGTGGGCCGCGCCATCCCCGGTGTTCGCATCGCGATCGATCCGGCGGCTGCGGAGCAAAAGGCCGCCGAGGGCACGAAGCCCGACCGGCTGGAGGGTGAGGTCCTGGTCTACGGGCTGAACGTGATGAAAGGCTATTTCAAGCACCCTGAAGAGACCGCGGCGGCGCTCCGGGAGGACGGCGGCTTGCGCACGGGCGACATGGGCTACCTCGACGCGGAGGGTTTTCTCTTCATCACGGGGCGCATCAAGGAGCAGTACAAGCTCGAGAACGGCAAATACGTCGTGCCCACCCCGCTCGAGGAGCAGCTCAAGCTGAGCCCGTACGTGCTCAACGCGATGGTCTACGGTGAGAATCGGCCGTTCAACGTCGCCCTCGTGGTCGCGAACGTGCCCGCCGTTCGCAAGTGGGCGGCGGAGAGCCATGTCGCCCTCCCGGAGGATGGCAACGCGCTGTTGTCGGCCGAGCGCGTGCGCTCTTTGTTCGAAAGCGAGATAGAGAAATACCAGTCCGGCTTCAAAAGCTTCGAGTGGATTCGAGAGTTTGCGCTGACTGGATCCGATTTCACGACCGACAACGGCATGCTGACCCCGAGCCTGAAGCTCAAGCGGCGCGCCGTGGTCGAGACCTACCGAGCGACAATCGACGCGCTTTATGCCAATAGAGGCGGCCACCGGGCGCGCGCGACGACGACGGCGGCGTGAGACCGGCCGACGGTCCGTCCTTCGAACGCTCGCTACAGGCAAAGCATTCGGCGCCAGTCGACCATGAAGACCTCGCGCGGCGCGGCGCGATATTCGATCGTGCGTCTCATGCCGTGCGCGTCGCCCCCGATCTGAAGAGGAACCGCACGCGAAAACGTCATCCGGACGTGAGCGGCCAGCCAGTCGTGCATCCCCGCGATCGGATGCACGCCTTTCCATAGAAGCGGAATGGCGGCGATCGCTCCAAGCGCGTGCCGCTCGAAGACCCGCAGACTGAAAAAGCCGGGCATCCGCTCCGCGAAGGGGAAGGCCTTGAATCGGTAGCCGAACTCGGGGCAGGTTCCGACGGACGCGGCCCCCGCCGGGCCATCGTAGATGACCGCGCCGCGCCCGGCGCCCTCGATGCGACGCGGTCTGCCCTCGCCGTCGAGCGCGAAGACGACATCGCCCAGATTTTCGATGAGGAGCCGCGGATTGCCGAAGAGCGCGACGCGAGGTGCGGTCCGCAGGACGGTGGCGGCCAAATAGCCGTAGACGCTCTTCGAGAGGTGCCTCCCTGGCCCACGGCTGCTCTCCAGCTGGCGCTGGTAGTCCTCGAGGATCATGGCGTCCCAGCCCGAGCCCGCGAAATGGGCGAGCGTCCCCTCGATTTCGATGAGCCCGCAGCGCCGAACGGGCAGCCGCTCGGGTGCATGCGCGAGGAGATCGAGGCATCGATGAAGCTTGGGCGACCCGAGCGCGTGCGCCCAGCCGTTGCCGGTGCCGAGCGGAAGCATGCCCATCGGAGGGCAGCCTTCGCCGTCGCGCTTCACGCGTGCCAAAGCGTTGACGAGGGCCACGGCCGTGCCGTCGCCGCCGGCCGCCATCACCGCGCGCGGGCCGGACAGCGTCTGGAGCCACAAGTCAATCTCGCGCGTCGAACGGGTCAGGCGCACGCTCGCGCCGGGCAGGACCCGGGCAATCTGAACCGCCACGCGGCGGCCCCCGCGCTTCGCGTTCGCGTTGACGAGTACGGCGATTCCCGAGCCGGGGGCCCCCTCCCGGCGTGGCGTCGGCCAGCGCGACAGGGCCGGCGGCGCCGGGGTCGTCAAGGCGAGCTCTCTATCGTCCGGCGGACGTCGTCCATCAGCTCCTGCCGGGCCGCTTTGCCGCGCATGGCGTACTCGCGCACGTCGACCACGGGATGAATGACGACACGAACGTCCGCGCCCTCGGACGAGCGCACCCCTCGAGCCGGAAGGGCGTCCCGCGTGCCACGGAGCGTGACCGGGAGGATCGGAAGGCTCGCCTCGAGGGCGAGATAAAAGCCGCCCTTCTTGAAGGGCAGGAGCTCGCCCGTGCGGCTCCGGGTGCCCTCCGGCGCAATCCACACGTGGGTCCCGCTTGCGAGGAGGGCCCGGGCGCGCTCGAGGCTTCGGATGGCCGCGTTGCGGTTGGACCGATCGATCGCGATGAACCCCGCCGCGGCGAGGGCTCCCCCGAAAATGGGAATGCGAAATAGCTCCTCTTTCGTGATCATTCGGATGTTGGGCCCGACGACGTGAAAGAGGACCGGGATGTCATAGAGCGACTGGTGATTGCTCATGACCAGATAGGTCTCGCCGGGCCTCATGTTTTGGCGGCCGGAGACCTCGAGCCGGATGTGCGCGTTCTCCACGACGGACCGCGACCAATGCGCGAGCCGGTCGTCGCACGTCGCCTTGGTGACCCGTCGGTGCAGCGCATCGACGACCGTCGGCCAGGAGATGGCGAGGGTTTCGTAGATGTTCCGCAGCGACAGGGCGAGTGACTTCCCCTCGGCGGGCGGCATTCGTGCGGGCTCAGGTATCACGAACGGCAGCCGGATGCTTCTCTCTTCGGTCCGCGCTCGCGTGAAACCGGCTACCGAGAGCGCCTCGCGTGGCGGGCGGGAGCGCGTCGCCCGTTCGTCGTCGCCGGCGTCGGCCGATTCGTTCGCAAGCATGCAAGAGGCGCGCGGACCCTTGCTATCGGTGAGTGCTCTCCGTAGCATGGCAGCGCCTGCGAAAGCGATTTCCAAGCAGGATTTCGCGTGTTTCGCGCGCTTGCTCACGCATTCGTACGACGTTGCTTCCACGGCATGTCCCGCCGTTCGAGACCTTACAAGGTGATGGATGAGCGCGAAGATCATCAAGAGCGCACTCGGGTTGCTTCAGGACGATCCGGACAACGGGCCCGCGTGGCGGGAGCTGCGCGAAGGGGTTGGCGGCGACCCGGGAATGAGCGGCGAAGAGCTCGCCGTCCTCCTCGACGCAGCGCGGCGCTCTCACGAGCGGCGGCGCGAAGCGGAGGCCGTGGTCGGCTTGTTGCAGATCGAGGTCGAGTCCGCGAGAGGAACCGCGCGCGAGGCGGAGCTGCTGGCCGAGCTGGCCCGAGTTCTCGACGAAGATTTGCTCGACGACGAGCGCTCGCGCGCGGTGTACGAGCGCCTCGCCGAGCTGCGCCCCGACGACGTCATGCCCGGCGAGGCCATCGACCGCATCGGCGCAAAGCGAGCGAAATGGCGCGAGCTCTTCGAACGCTACGTCCAGGAGGCCGAGACGACGGGCGACTCGTCCTTCCGGAGCTCGTTGCTCGTGAGCGCCGCGGAGACGGTCTATCGGTACGGCCGCGACGGGGGTCCCGATCCGCTCAAGCAGATCATCGATCTGCTGCGCGATGCGCTATCGGTCGATCCTAAGAACCGGCGGGCCCAAACGCTCCTCGAGCGGCTTCTGACCCTCGCCGGGCGGTGGGATGACCTGGCCGCCGTTCTCGAGCGGTTCGGCGAGGCGGCTGCTTCGCCCGACGACAAGCTCGCGGCGTGGCTGCGCCTCGCCCGCGTCCTCGCGAACAAGCTGGGCGCGCCCGATCGCGCGGCGACGGCTTACGAGCGCGTTCTCGAGCTCGCTCCAGGCCAGGCCGAAGCGTCGACCTTCTTGGCGGGCCTCTACAACAGCCGCGAGTCGTGGGACCATCTCGTCGCGCTCTACGAGGGGCAGCTCGCGGCGGGCGTTCTGCGCACGGCCGAGGAGGAGTTCGGGGCGACGTTGCAGATCGGCATGCTCCACTGGCGAATGCGCGGGCGGCCCGAGGCGGCGGAGCCGTGGTTCGAGAAGCTTCGCAAGCTGGAGCCCTCGAATCCGGGCATGCTCGCGTACTTTCGCGAATGGTGCAGCGCGCGGGGCGAGAGCGCCCGTCTCGCGACCATCCTGGCGGAGGCCCAGCGCGCGATGCCGGAGGGCCCCGAGCGAGCGGCGGTCGTGGCCGAAATCGCGAAGCTCGCCGAGGAGGGCGCGAACGCTCAGAAGGCCATCGAGCAATGGCGTGCCGTCTTGCGGCAGGACGCCAACAACAAAGACGCGCGCGCCGCCCTCAAACGCCTTTATCGGCAGACGGCAAGCTGGAACGCCCTGACGGACCTCTTGCGCCAGGAGCTCGAGAGGCAAACGCAGCAGGGCCAAGAAGACCCGGCCGCGCGGCTGGCGACGCTTCGGGAAATCGCTGGAATCTACCGCGAGCACATCAAGAGCGACTCGGCGCAGGTGACGGTTCTGACGCAAATCGTCCAGCTCGATCCGAAGGACTTGACGAGCGTGCGCGATCTGGTGCGCGTCTACGAGTCGCTCCAGCGGTGGCGCGACTTGTTGACGATGCAGTCACGCCAGGCGGACCTCGAGCCGGAGCCGCAGGTCAAGGCCGAGCTCTTCCGGGCGATCGCAAGGCGATGGCTCGAGCAGTTTTCGAACGTGCAAAACGCGGTCGACGCGTACGAGAAGCTCCACGCAGTCGACCGCCAGGATTCTGAAGCCATCGGGCGGCTCAGAGAGCTCTACGTCAAGAGGCGAGCGTACCGGCCGCTCTACGATCTCCTCACAGAGCAGGCCGAATCGATGGCCGCTGGTCCGGAACGACGGGAGATCTGGACGGAGATGGCGAGACTCGCGGCGGAGCGTCTCGAAATGGGAGCGCAGGCCGTTTCCCTCTACAAGCGCGTCCTCGAAGAGGAGCCGTCCGGGGCGTCGGCGCTCGACGCGCTCGAGAAACAGGCCGAGCGCGACAAGGACTTCGTGACGGTCACCGAGGTGCTCGAGCGCCGCGTCTCGCTCGCCACGGAGAATGCCGCTCGTCTCGGCGTTCTGCAGAAGCTCGGGGCCATCTATTCGGATCGGCTCCACGACCCTGCGAAGGCGATGACTGCCTGGCGTCGCGTGCTCGCCATTCAGCCTGGACACGCCAAGGCGTTGCGCGTTCTGCGTGACAGCTATCTGGCGATCGGCGACTACGACGGCCTGACTGAGCTCTACGCCCAGAACGACGACTGGGAAGGGCTCGCGGAGGTCCTCTCGGGGGCGGCCGACAAGACGGGCGATCCCGCGTTGAAGGTCGACCTGAGCTTCCGTTGCGCGACGGTCTATGTCGATCGGCTCGGCGCTCCGGAGCGCGCGTTTCGGAGCTACGAGCGCGTGCTGTCGGTGCGGCCCGACGACGAGCGAGCTGCCTCGGCACTCGTCCCTCTTTACGAAAAGGACGAGAAGTGGGGCCGGCTGCCTGCGCTCTACGAGATTCTCCTCAAGCACGCCCGGGAGGTCGACCCGAAGCTCGCTCTCCTGGACCGCCTCGTGGAGGTCACCGGCCACCAGCTCCAGGACCGCTCCTCTGCGTTCGCCTGGGGCCGGAAGGCGTACGAGCTCTCGCCGGAGCGGGAGGGGGCCCTGTCCGCCTTCGAGGACGTGGCGCGTGCCGACGGTCAATGGCCGGCTTTCGTCGAGGCGCTCACCGCGCGCCTCTCGGCGATCGAGCCGGTAACCGAAGGCCCCCGCTCCGCCAGGAAGAAGAAGAAGAAGAGCGAGTACGCCGACGGGGGGAGGCGTCAGGAGGCCCGGCTGCTGCGCGCGAAGCTCGCGGAGGTCTACGCGCTCGAAATGGGCCGGGTCGACGAGGCCGTCGCGGCGTACCGAACATTGGTCTCGGAAGACGATGGCGACGAGCACGCCATTCAGACGCTCGATCGCATCTTGCGTGAAGCGGATCGGCCGGAGGACCTGCGCTGGTTGTTCGACTTGCGGGTCGAGCGCGCGAACACGGCGCTCAAGCTCGATTTGCTTGCCGAGTGGGCGATGCTCGAGGAGGAGGCGTTCGGCGCTCCCGAGAGGGCCATCGTCCTCTACCGCCGGGTGCTCCAGATCGTCCCGCAACACGGCGCGGCTCTGCGCGCGCTGGCCCGCCTGCTCCGGGCCGGCGGAGACGCGCATGGGGCCGTCGAGGTCATCGCCATCGATCGAGATCAACGCGAAGGAGCGGAGCGCGCGTCGCGCGAGATCGATCTCGCGCGGCTTCTCCTCGATCCGCTCGAGAACTACGGAGAGGCGCTCGCGGCCGCCGAGCGCGCCCTTCAGCTCGTGCCGAACGATACGCGGGCGATCGAGGTCGTCGAGCGGCTCCTGCCGATCGCGGAGACTCGCGCTCGCTCGGCCGCGCTCCTGGAGCGCGCGTACGACGAGACAGGGGCCGCGGGGCGTCAGGCCGAGGTGCTGGAGGTGCTCATCGGGACGGCGTCGTCCCGCGACGATCGCATGGGGCTCTACGGCCGTCTCGCCGACGTACACGAGCTCGAGCTCGGAGATGCATCAACCGCGTTCGATGTCATCGTCCGCGCAGCGAGCGATTTTCCGGCCGAGCTGCGCCTCTGGGATCGACTGGCAGGGTTGGCCGCGAAGATCGATCGACCGCAGGCACTCGTCGACGCGATCGTCGCCGTGGTTCCGGCGGTCGGGGCGACGGGCCTGCCCGAGCGCGTGGAGTTGGATCTCGCCGATCGCGTGGCCACCCTCTTCGACGAGCGACTCGATGACATCGAGAAGGCTCGGCCTTACCTCGAGCGGATGCTCGCGCGGCAGCCGGGCAACGAGCGGGCGTTCCAGCGACTCAAGCAAATCCTGACGACGAGCGAGCAGTGGGACGAGCTCGCGACGCTCTACGAGCGAGTCGTCGGGGCGACTCCAGAGTCGCTCCGGCGTGCCGAGCTCTTGGCGGAGGTCGCGCTCGTCGCGGAGGAAATCACGGGGGATTACCCGAGGGCCATCGCTTACTACGAGCGGATCCTCGAGCTCGATCCTCTGCACGAGCAGGCGATGCGCTCGCTCGAGACACTCTACGCCGCCGAGAAGCGCTGGCAGAACCTGGCGCTCCTCCTCGAGCGACGTCTCCAGGTGGCGGTCGGCGACGACAAGCTCGATCTGCAGAAGAGGCTCGGCACGCTGCTCTTCGCCAACCTCGGCGATGCGGCGGGTGCGCTTTCGTATCTCGAAAGCGTTCTGCGCGATGCGCCGTCATCGAACGAATCCCGGCAACTGGTCGAGAGGATTCTCGATGTACCGGAGCTTCGTTCGCGCGCGGCGATCGTCCTAGAGGCCGTCTATGCGGAGCGGGACGAGGTGCAAGACCTGGTTCGCGTCCTCGAGATTCACCTCGAGTTCGCGAGCGAACCGAACGAGCGACGCGACCTGCTTAGGCGAGTCGCCGAGCTGCGCGACGAGCGACTCCGCGACGACCCGGGAGCTCTCGATGCGTTCGGGCGCCTCCTTCCGCTCGACCCAGAGGACGGGCGGGCGCGCGAGCGAATGCTCGAGATCGCGCGGCGAATGGGCGCTCACGAGAGCGCGGCTGGCGTTCTGGCGGCGACTGCGGCCGCCGCCAAGGCGCCGCTGCCGCGAGCGGAAGTCCTGATGGACCTCGCTCGGCTCTACGAGAATCAGATCTGCGACATGTCGCGCGCCGACGCCATGTATCGCGAGGTCCTTCAGCTCGCCCCCGAGGACGCGACCATCGCCCTTCCGGCCTGCGCCGCGCTCGAGCGCATTTACACGGCTTCGGGCGACAGCCGGCAGCTCGGCGAAATCTTGCGCCTGGAGGTCAAGCTCGAGGAGGACGGGACGGCCCGTCGCGCGCTTCGCGGTCGTCTGGGCGAGCTGTGCGAGACGGTGCTCGACGATCCGCGGGCGGCCATCGAGGCTTGGCGCGCAAGGCTCGAGGACGACCCCGCGGACGCGCAGGCTCTCGTCGCGCTCGATCGATTGTACGAGCGCACGCAGGCGTGGCGTGAGCTGGTCGATGTTCTCCGCGCGCGTGAGCGCCACGTGGAAGCGGACGACAAGGCAGCTCGCCGCACGCTCCTCGTCCGCATCGCGACGACCCTCGCCGATCGGCTGACGGACGTCGATGAGGGCATCGTCGCCTACCGGACGGTCATCGACGATTTCGGTGCCGATCGCGAGTCGCTCGCGGCGCTCGCCATTTTGTACGAGATCGCGAACCGCTGGCAGGACCTGGCCGATACGCTCGAGAGCGATCTGGCCCTCGCCGATACGACCGTCGATCAACTGGCCATTCTTGCTCGGCTCGGCGACGTCCGTCACGAGCATTTGGGCGACGTGGCCGCGGCGATCGAGGCTTACCGGCGCGCACTGGCGCTGGACGCCTCGCACCCGATTTGCCGAGCCGCGCTCGAGTCGTTGCTCGACGATCCGGCGGCGCGGCGTGACGCGGCGGCGATTTTGCGACCTCTGTACGAGGTCGATGGTCTTTACCAGCGTCTCCTCAAAGTGCTCGAAATCGAGGCGGAGTATGCCGAGACGATCGACGGCAAGCTCGCCGTCATCGCACAGGCGTCTCAGGTGGCCGAAGGGCCACTCGCCGACGCGACTCTCGCGCTGTCGTACGCCGCGCGAGGACTCCGGGAGGCCGTCGCCGAGCCGGAGCTCCCGCGATGGATAGAGCGGGCCGAGCGGCTTGCTGCCTCGACGGGCAAGCACTCGGAGCTGGTCGAGCTCTTGCGATCCGTGGTCGGCGACATCCTCGACGGAGAGCTGCAGCTCGCGGTGACGCTTCGGATCGCCGACATCGCGCGAACGCGCATGGGCGACGCCGCGCTCGCCAAGACGTATTACACGCGAGCGCTCGACGTGCAGAGCGACGATCCGCGCGCGCTGGTGGCGCTGGAGTCGCTCTTCGAAGAGACGGGCGACTACGCCTCTTTGCTCTCTATCGTGAAGCGCCGAGTGGACGCTTGCGAGAGCGACGACGAGCGCAAGCGGCTGCTGTTCAAGCAGGCCCGCCTTTCCGACGAAAAACTGGGAGACACGCGCGGCGCCATCGCGGTCTATGAGCACATCGTCGACGACCGTCTCGACGACGAGGCCGTGGCGGCGCTGGAGCGCCTCTATGCGCATGCGGAACGGTGGGAAGATCTCGTCTCGCTCTACGAACGGCAGATCGGTGCCGATGTCACGTCCGATGAGCGAAGAGCCGCGCTGCATCACGCCCTGGGTGATGTCCTCGAGAAGCGGATGCGCGAGGTCGACAGGGCCTTCGACGAGTACGCGACGGCGCTGACGATCGACTCGAGGCACCCACAGACGGTCGCCTCGCTCGAGGCGCTGATGGCGCGGACCGACTGCGCGGCTCGCGCGGCTGAAATGCTCGAGCCAGTGTATCTCGCCAGGCTGGACTGGCGTCGCGTGATGTCGACGCTGGAGGCTCGTTTGGGCGCGAGCCACGACCCGGACGAGCGGAGGCAGCTGCTACGGCGATTGGCCAAGATGCACGAGGAGCAGGAGGAGGACTACGGCGCGGCGCTCGAGACGACCGCGAAGCTGCTCTCCGAGGAGCCGACCGACGAGAGCACGTGGGCCGAGCTCGAGAGGCTGGCTCGCGTTGCCAACGCGGAGGCGCGCCTCGCCGACATTTACGCCGCCGAGCTGACGAAGATCGCGTCCGACGAACCAGCTACCGCGCGCCTCGCTCGCCGCACGGGCGAGCTGTTCGAGATTCAGAAAGACGTCGAGCGCGCTCTCTCGTTCTACCGTCGCGCGTACGCCTTCGACCCCGAGGCCAACGAAGGGACATTCGATGCCATCGACCGCTTGCTGCGCCTCGCGCGCCGACCACAGGATCGAGTGCGTCTTTATCGCGACGCGCTCGACTACCGGACGGAACCCGCCGAGCGCCTGCGCGCGCTGCACACCATCGCGCGGATCGAAGAGCTGGAGCTCCACGACGACGCTGCGGCGATCGAGACTTACCGCGCCGGAGTCGACGTCGACGAGGGCGACTTGTCCGGCCTCGAGGCGCTCTCTCGCCTCTACACCCGCACGGAGCGGTGGCGGGATCTGGCCGACCTCGCGCGCAGACGAGCCGAACAGAGCGCGCTTCCCGAGGACGAGGCGCGGTTTCGATTGGAGCTCGCGAACCTGCTCTTTCATCGTCTAGGAGAGCCGCAGGCGGGGCTCGACGAGCTCCAGGCCGTCGTCGAGCTCCTCCCCCAAGGAGGTCCGGGAGACGACCACGGCGCCCCGGCCGACGGCGGCCCCCCGAGGGCCGAAGCAGTTCACGCGCTGGAGCGCATGCTCCAGATGCCCCAGCACAAGGCCCGCGTCATCGACATCTTGCGGCCGCTCTACGAGCGCGCCGACGATTGGCGACGCCTCGTCGAAATCAACGACGAACGCCTCGCGCTCGCGACGAACGACGGCGAGCGTATCGCGATCTTGCGCGAGAGCGCCCGCCTCTGGGAAGAGCGCGGCGGAGACCTGGCGCTCGCGTTCGACTCCACGCGAAGGGCCTGGACGCTCGACCCCGAAGACGCCGACTCCCGCGAAAATCTCGACCGGTTGGCCGCAGCGACCGGGCGGTGGGACGACTTGGCCGAATCTTACGAGAAGGCCATTGGCAAGACGGGCGGCATCGTCAAGCGGGAGCTCCTCGCGTCGCTCGCGCAGCTGCACGACAAGAAGCGAGACGACCCGCGCCGCGCGCTCGACTGCTGGGAGGCTCTCTTCGGCCTCGACGAGACCGAAATCCAGCCGCTGGAAGAGATGGACGCCCTCGCGACCCTTCTCAGCGATTGGGCGACCCTCGTCCGGGTTTTGACGAAGAAGGCGGACCTTCTCTCGGACGACGAATCACGGGCCGGCACGTGGCGCCGAATCGGCGAAGCCAAGCGCGACATGCTCGAGGACGTGGAGGGAGCCGTCGAGGCCTACGAGCGCGCGCTCGAGCTCGAGCCCACCAGCACTTCTACGGTCGAGAGCCTGATTGAGCTTCACGAGCTCCGCAACGCTTCGTCGCGCCTCGTCGACCTCTACAGGCGTCGGGTGGAGCTTTGCGGAGAAGGCGAGGAGGACCGAAAGTTCGACCTGCTCGTGCTCTCGGCGGCGCGTTTCGAGAGCGACCTTGCTGATCCACGGCAGGCCATCGAGTGCCTGACGCAAGCGCTCGTCGTGCGTCCAGGAGACGGCGCGGTCCTGCAGCGTCTCGACGTGCTCTTCACAAGAGAGCGCTTGTGGAGCGAGCTCCTCGACAACCTGAAATTGCAGATCGCGATCTCCGCTGCCGGCGAGGGCTCGCTTGCCTTGAGGAAGCGCGTCGCCGCTCTCTACGCCGTGGAGCTGCACGACCCGACGGCCGCCCTCGACGCGTACCGCGAGGTGCTCGCCTCAGGCTTCGACGCAGAAGCAGCGGCAGCCCTCGTAGGAATCGGAGAGACACACGACGAGCTCCGGGCCGACGCTGCCGACGCTCTCGAGCCCGTGCTTCGCGCTGCGGCCAGGTACGAGGAGCTCGCGGGGGTGCTCGAAATGCGCCTCCGAGCACAGGCTGAGCCGGCCGAGCGCGCTCGGACGCTGCGCGCGCTGGGTGAGGTCGCCGAGAAATCGCTCGACGACGTGGACCGCGCGCAGTCCGCCCTGCTCAGGGCGGTGGCCGAAGAGCCTCAGGACGCGACCCTTCACGTGGATGTGGAGCGCCTCGCCGCGCGTACCGGCGCCGACGGGTGGCGCCGCTACGCGGACGCGTTGCAAGAGCGTGCGGCGACGATGTTCGACGCCGAGGTCGCGGGGGATCTTCTCGTTCGCCTCGGACGGATCAGCGAGGAGCGGCTCGACGACCCCGCTCGTGCGGCGAAGGCATACGTGTCGGCCGCGGAGCGCGTGGGCGACGGGGCGAGCGTCCTCCGCGCGCTCGATCGCCTGTTCGCGCAGCTCGGTGACGGGCGGGCCCTAGCGGACGTGATCGAGCGCCGGATCGCGGTCGAGGCCGAGCCGAGCGCGCAGGCTGACTTGCTGCATCGGCTCGCCATTCTCCAGATCGCCGAGTTCGGGGCGAGGACGCAGGGCCTGGGCACGCTTCGCCAGGCCATCGAGCGTGTCCCCGAGCACGTGGGGAGTCGCGAGGCCCTCGAGACGCTGCTCGACGATCCGCTTCTCTTCGACGAGACGTTCGACGCCCTCGAGTTCGTGCACCGGACGCTGGGGCGTAGCGAAGAGCTCGCGAAGCTCTACGAGCGACGCGTGCAGCGGGCGCAGACGACACACGACCGCACTCGCGCCCGGCTGGAGCTCGCCGAGGTGCTCGAGCAAAGGGTGGGGGACCCTTTACGAGCCCAGCGCGCGGTCGAGTCGGCGATCGCCGAGGACCCGGCCGACGAGGACGCGCTGACGCAAATCGAGCGCTTGGCGGCGCTGAATGGGGCCTGGGCCCGGGCGGCGGAGTCGCTCGCCGCGGCCCTGCAGGCCAGCGCCGATTTGGTGCCCGCGACCCGCACGGAGCTGTGGTTGCGGCTGGCCGGCTGGAGGCGCGA
Organism: uncultured delta proteobacterium; assembly: GCA_963787925.1. Taxonomy (GTDB): domain Bacteria; phylum Myxococcota_A; class Polyangia; order Polyangiales; family Polyangiaceae; genus Palsa-1150. The sequence continues at coordinate 3,054,145 of CAWBEN010000003.1, read as the reverse complement.
AAAACTCGACGACGCGCGTGGCGCAGAAGAAGCGTACATGCGCGCGCTGGCGATTGATCCCGAGAGTCTAGACGTGTTGCGGGCCCTCGAGGTCTTGAGGCGCGCACCGGGACGCGAGCGGGAGCTCGTCGACACGCTGCGGACGCGCGCACGCCTCGAGACCGGGCTCGCCACGAAGCGCGAGCTCTTGCGCGAGGCGAAGGGCCTGGCAGAAGACGTGGTCCGCGATCTGTCCCTGACCGAGGCGACGTTGCGCGACCTGATCGCGGAGGACGAGGGGGATCTCTGGGCCCTCGAGGAGCTGACGAACGTTCGCGAAACCGCGGGTGACGACTCCGAGGTCGTCAAGCTGCTGCTTCGGCGCGCGGAGCTATCCATCGGGACCGACGACGCGACGGCGCTCAAGCACCGCACGGCCAAGATCTCTGATGGACGTGCTGAAGGATCCCGTCCGGGCGACGGAGCTCTACGAAGAAATTCTCGAAGCCGACCCGGCGGATGTCCGCGCAGCCGATGCGCTGCGCGCTCTTTACGGAGCGGCCAATCGCGACAAGGACCTGGCAAAGCTCCTCGAAAGGCTGGTCGACGTGGCCGCTACCCGCGAGCTCCGCGCAGGCTTGCGCCTGGAGCTCGCTCAGCTTCATCGAGAGCGCTTCCAGGCGCCCGACGACGCCATCGAGATGCTTCGGGCGATTCTCGATGAAGATCCGGTCCATGCGCGGGCCGTGCTCGAGCTGTCTCAGCTCTACGAACAAACCGGGCGCGACGCGGAGCTCGCCGAGCTCCTCAAGTCGCAGATGGACGCCGCTCGCGAACGCGAGGACCGCGCTGGAGAGCTCACGCTCCTGGTGCGCCTCGGCGAGGTGCAGGAGCGCCGTCTCGGCGACGTGAGCTCGGCCCAGCAGACCTACGAGCGTGTGCTCGAAGCGGACGCGCGAAACCGTGCGGCGCTCGAAGCGATCGCGCGGATGAGCGAGAAGCGAGGGGACGATGCGCGTGCGGCAGACGCGCTCGGGCGCCTCTTCGACCTGTCGACCGACGCGACCGGCGTCCCCTACGCGTTGCGTCTCGCCGAAGCGCGTGAGCGCTTGGGTGAGACCGGCGCAGCCGAGGACGCGCTCCGGCAAGGCCTGAGGCTGGAGCCGAGCAACGCCGCCCTCCGTGCCCTGCTGCGCGTGCGCTGGGAGAAGGGCGAGAAGTGGCTGGAGCTTGCTGAGCTCTTGGTCGGCGACGCCGATCTCATCGCCGCTGCTCACCCGGATGACAAGACCAAGGCGGCCGACGAGCCCGCGCCGGGCAAGGGTCCATCGGCTGGGATGAAGCGCGCCCCGCAGTCGGGTTCGGTAGCGCCGTCGGCCTCGGTTCCGAGCTCGATTGCGGATCGCGTGCGACTTCTTCGGTCGGCGGCGGACATTCACCTGCTTCGCCGCAAGTCCCCCGCTGACGCCATTCCCATGTTGGAGCGTGCGGCGGAGCTCGTTCCGCACGATCGCGATCTCCTTCTGTCGCTCTGCGACGCGTACAACTCGGCTGAGCGGGGGCGGGAGGCCGCGCAAGTCCTCGAGAAGGTCATCGCGTCGTTCGGCAGCCGCCGTACGAAGGAGCTCGCGGTCTACCACCACCGCCTCGCGCTCGCTCTCTCTCAGCTCGGGGACAAGAGCGTCGCCCTCACGCAGCTCGACCTCGCGTTCAAGATCGACCCCGGCTCGGTGAGCGTACTTCGCGATCTCGGCGTGCTGGCCTTCGAGACGAACGACCTCGATCGCGCGCAAAAGACGTTCCGCGCCCTCCTTCTGCAGCGCCTCGATCCGAAAGCGGGCATTTCCAAGGGAGAGGTCTTTTATTACCTCGGGGAAATCAGCGCGAAGATGGGCGACAAAGCCAAGGCCGTTCAGATGCTCGAGAGGGCCATCGAAAACGACCCTGCTCTCGAGAGGGCGCGCCTGAAACTGACGGAGTTGAAGGGGTGATACGCGGAGCGTGGTGGGCTCTTCTCGGGCTCGTCGTGGGCGTCGTCGCTCGCTCGTGGCTCGCGACACTGCGTGTCCGCGTCGTGCTCGATCCTGCGCTCGATCGCGTGCAGGGTCGCCCGTGGGTCCTTGCTTTTTGGCACGGAACGCAGTGGCCCCTGCTGGCCTGGAGGCGGCGCCGGAAGACGGTGGTCCTCGTGAGCCTGTCCCGCGACGGAGCCATTCAGGCTCGGGCGATGGCGGTCCAGGGTCTGCGCGTCGTTCGCGGTTCGAGCTCGCGCGGCGGCGTCGCAGGTCTCGTCGCCCTCGTGCGCGCGATGAAGCGCGAAGGGGCTGACGCCGCCTTCGCCGTCGACGGCCCGCGCGGGCCCTATGGCGTCGTAAAGGGCGGCGCGATCGCGGCCGCGCGCGCCAGCGGAGGGGTCGTGGTGCCCATGGCAGGAGCGGTGCGGTGTGGCTTCGTCCTGCGAGGGGCATGGGACCGGTTTTCCATCGCATGGCCGTTCACTTGCGTGGACGTCGTCCTCGGCGGGCCCGTCGATCCGAGCTCGGTGGCGGACGCGCGCGGCGATGTCGAGCGTGCGCTCGAGAGCCTCAACAGGCAGTTGGCGGCGGCATGACGGGCCGGGTCGTCATGATCGATGGCACGCTCCTCCCGCCCGAGGCCGCCAAGGTGAGCGTCTACGATCGCGGCTTTCTGTACGGTGACGCGGTCTTCGAGGTCCTACGCACGTACGGCGGAAAACCGTTTGCCTTCGACGACCACTTGGCGCGCTTGCGCCGTTCGGCCGAGAGCGTCTTCATCGAGCTCCCGGCGGACGAGAAGACATTGAAATGCGAGGTAGTCCACTCGCTCGCCGCGGCGGACAATGCGGACTCGTACGTGCGGATAATCATCACGAGAGGCATCGGGCCGCTCTCGCTCGACCCTGACACGGCGGAGCATCCTTCGCGCGTGATCCTCGTCGAGCCCGTCGTTCCTCCGTCGCGCGACGCCTACATGGTGGGCATCGCGGTCGTCTTGCTGTCGACGCGCCGCGCGGTCGATGACACGATCGCAGCGGGGGCGAAGGTCACCAATTACCTTTCGAACCTCCTCGCCGTCCGCGAGGCGAAGGCGCGGGGCGCGCAGGAGGCGCTCGTGGTCGACGCGTCCGGCTACGTCGTCGAAGGGGCGTCGTCGAACGTCTTCGTGGTCCACGCGGGCTCTTTGTCCACGCCACCCGTGCGCGCCGGCATCCTCGCTGGCATCACGCGCGCCAACATTCTCGCGGCGGCCGCGGACCTCGGCATCCCCACGGCGGAGCGCGACCTCCTCCCGGAGGACGTCTACGGCGCGGAGGAGGTCTTCGTCACGTCGAGTATCCGCGAGGTCTTGCCGGTCGTGCGGGCCGACGGTCGCGTCATTGGTGCTGGCGTGCCGGGCCCCATCGCGCGCGCCCTGCACCGCCGTTTCCGCGAACGACTCGCCCGTGAGCTTGGAATCTCTCCGCGCCCCCTGCCGTACGGCGACGGATGATCTCCCCTCTTTGGGCGCCGTCGCGCCGCGCCGGCTGCCGCGATCAGCCTCCTACCACCGCGATGAGATCGATCTCCACTTGCGCCCCCCGCGGAAGGGCAGCGACTTGCACCGTGCTGCGCGCGGGGTAGGGCGGCCGGAAGAAACGCCCGTAGACCTCGTTCACCTTCGCAAAGCACGACAGATCGACCAGGTATATCGTCGCGCGTACCGTGTCGTCGAAGGCCAGTCCCGCCGCCGCGAGCACGGCCCCCAAGTTTTCCATCACGCGCTCGGTCTGCGCGACCACGTCGCCAGGCACGAGGGCGCCCGTCGCCGGGTCGAGCGGGATCTGCCCGCTCAGGAAAACGACGTTTCCGGCCCGCGTGGCCTGGGAGTACGGGCCGATGGTGGCCGGGGCCTCGACGGTAAAGACGGCGTCCTTCATGGCCCACTAGTCTACAACCGTTGGCGGCCAGCCAGCGCCCGTCCCATCGTGATGGGGTCGGCGAACTCGAGGTCGCCGCCGTGCGGGACGCCGCTGGCGATCCGCGTGACGGCCACGCCCGAGTGGCCCGAGCTCGCGCTTCAGGAGCAGAGCGGTCGCCTCGCCGTCGACGCTCGGCGGCGTGGCGACGATCACCTCGGCCACGCCGTCGGTGCGGATGCGGTCAGTGAGTCTCGCGAGCGGCAAGTCGTCGGGACCGATCCCTTCGAGGGGCGAGAGCAGGCGGCCGAGCACGAAGTAGCGCCCGCGCATCGACCCCTGCGCGCTCGATGGCGAGGAGATCGTGCACGCGCGCGACGACGCAGAGGACACTCGCGTCGCGCTTCGAGTCGGCGCACACGTCGCACAGAGCCCGGCCATCCCGGATCTCGGCGATGTTCCCGCAGCGCTCGCAGGGTCCCAGCTCGTCGCGCAGGGTCGCGAGCTCTGCACCGAGCTCGCGCGCCAGCGACTCGTCGGCGGTCAGCAACCAGAGGACGTAGCGCTGCGCCGTCTTCTCCCCGACGCCGGGGAGACCGAGACAGGAGCTTGACGACGCCGTTGGACCTTCGGACTCACTTGAGCCCTTCGCTCAGACCATGCCGGGGATCTTCGACGCCGCCGGTGACCTTCTCGAGCTCGGCCTCCATCTGCTTGTCGGCCTGCTCGATGCCCTGGTTTATCGCCGCGCACACGCCGTCGAGCACGAGGTCGATGTCCTCGGTCTGCAAGAGTCTGCTTGTCGATCTCGATTCGCTTGACGCTGCGGCCGAACGTGACGGTCACCTTGACCTTGCCGCCGAGGCCTTCGACGGTGAGCTCCTTGTCCTTCAGCTCGCTCTTGCCTGATCGATCTTGCGCTGCATGCGCGCGGCCTGGCGCATCAGCTCGTTCATCCCGCCGCGGAATTGCATGAAGCTTGTTGTACCTTATCCGTCCCCGACCGGCAGCTTCACCTCGCGAAGCTGGGCGCCGAAGAGGCGAATCGCCTCCTGCACGACGGGGTGATTCTCGACCGCCGCGCGGGCCCCCGCGAGCTCGGCTGCTCCGGCGCTCCGCGTCGAGCGAGGCCACGGTGCGCGCGCCGCTCGCCGCAGCAGAAAGGTCGAGCGCGACGTGGGTGGGCGCGCCGAAGTGCGCGCGCACTTCGCGGGTGAGCGCGTCGAGCGCGTCGGGCTCGCTCGCCCGAGTCGCCAGGAAGCCGGCGGTCGTTCGAAGCCGAGGAGGACGCGGCTCGCGCTCGACCTCCAGGGGCACAGCGTGCTCGAAGAGCGAGGCCACGGAAGGACGCGTCGCGCGAAGGCGCTCGAGAATGAGGCGCCATGCTCCACCGACGTCGGCGGCGCGCGGCTGCCCTCGGGGCGAGGAGGGGCAGCGGCGCTGGCACGGGAACGACGCACGGGGCGCGTCGTTTCCGTAGGACGCGTGCCGCGGGGAGTTGGGCGAGAGCCAACGCCCCGTGAGCTCGCGGCCCTTCGACCTTGGTCGCGGGCAATCTCGCCTCGACCCGTTCCGGCTCGGAGCGTGAGGACGCAGACGAGCGGTCCCCGTCCAGTCGCCGCTCCCTCCGCCGCCACGCGGTCCGGGGGCCGGAGGAGGCGCCCCGCCGAGCCGCCGCTCGAGGTCGCCCAGGCGCGCGAGGAGCTCGTCGAGCGGCAAGAGCGGAGGGCGCCGCGCCAGACGCACGAGCGTCATCTCGAGCGCCATCCGCGGCTGCCCGCTTCGCACGATCTCGTCGAACGCGCGTGAAAAGCCCTGAAACAGGCGCGACAGGTCGTCGGCCTCCGCGCGCGCGGCGAGCTCGACGACGTCGCGCGTCTCTTCGTCGGCGAAGTCGAGCAGCTCCGAGAGGCTCGGCCCTTGTCCCTGCGGCTTCGCCGCGCAGACCTTCGCGACGACCAGATTGCGCAGGTGGCGAAGCACGTCCTTCGCCACGTGCGCGAGATCGAACCCTTGCTGCGCGAGGCGGTCGACCACGGCGAGGCACGCCGGCGCGTCCCCGCGACGAGCGCGGTCGCGAGCTCGTGCAGGATTTTCCGGTCGGCGACGCCGAGAACGCGCGTCACGTCGTCGCCGTCGAGCCTTCGCCGCTGAACGCGATGACCTGATCGAGGAGGCTCATCGCGTCGCGCATCGACCCCGCGGCCTCGCGCGCGAGCACCTGAACCGCCGCCGCGTCGGCGCGCGATGACTCTCCTTGTGCGAGCACTTGCTCGAAGCCGAGCGCGCAATGGCCTGCGTCGCGATGAGCTTGAAGTCGTAGCGCTGGCACGCGACTGAGGATGGTGACCGGGACCTTGTGCACCTCCGTCGTCGCGAAGATGAACTTCACGTGCGGCGGCGGCTCTTCGAGCGTCTTCAGGAACGCGTTCCACGCCGCGTCGAGAGCATGTGCACCTCGTCGACGATGTAGATCTTGAAGCGATCGCGCGCGGGCCGGAAGGTCATCCCCTCCTGCAGGCGGCGCACCTCGTCGACGCCGTTGTAGCTGGCGCCGTCGATCTCCTGGACGTCGATGTCGTGGCCGGCGGTGATCTCCGTGCAGGGCGCGCACTCGTTGCACGGCGTGGCCGTCGGGCCGGTGGCGCTTGCCGTCCGCGCCGACGCAGTTGAGGCACTTTGCGAGGAGGCGCGCGCTCGTCGTCTTCCCGACGCCGCGGACGCCGGTGAAGAGGAACGCATGCGCGACGCGGCCAGTCGCGATCGCGTTCGCGAGCGTGCGCGCGACGTGGTCCTGCCCGACGAGGTCCTCGAACGTCTGCGGGCGGTACTTGCGAGCGAGAACGAGGTAGCTCACGGCTCAGGATCGACTTACAACGCGGAACGCTGGAATGCGAGCCTCGACCCTCGTGCTCGGCGCGGGCGATCAGCCCCTTCAACGCGTCGACCAGCTCGGGAACTGCGACGAAGAGGTCCTGTACGAGGCCGTAGTCGGCGACCTGGAAGATCGGGCGCGTCCGGGTCCTTGTTGATGGCGACGATCACCTTCGAGCCCTTCATGCCGGCGATGTGCTGGATCGCGCCGGAGATGCCGATCGCGAAGTAGAGCTGCGGCGCGACGATCCGCCCCGTCTGGCCGACCTGAAGCTCGGGCGGGCGTAGCCGGCGTCGCACGCCGCGCGGCTCGCGCCGACCGCGGCGCCGAGCACGTCGGCGAGCGGCTCGAGCACCTCCTCGAACTGCTCCTTCAGCGCGCGACCGCCGGAGACGATGACGCGCGCCTCGCCGAGGTCGGGCCGCTCGCTCTTCGCGGCCTCGAGCCCGACGAACTCGACGCGCGCCGCCGCGGCGTCGTCCGGCGCGCGCGCGACCGCTCTCGACCGGGCTCGCGCCGCCGCTCGGCTCGGCCGCCGCGAACTCGCTCTGGCGCACGCTGACGACCTGGACGGGCGTCGTGATCTCGAGCCAGCCGAGCGCGTTGCCCGGCGTACATCGGCCGGCGGTAGCGTGCGCTTGCCGCCGTCGACCACGACGCGCGTCGATGTCCGGCGCGTAGCCGGCGCCGAGCTTCGCGGCGACGCGCGGCGCGAGGTCCTTGCCGAACGCGCTCGCGGTGACGACGACGGCGTCGAAGCCGCCGTCCTTCGCGACCTCCGCGACCGTCGGCGCGAAGCGCTCGCAGACGTAGTCCTGCGAGCGACGGGTCGTCGACGACGAGGACCTTCTGCGCGCCGAACGCCGTCAGGTCCTTGGCCGCGGCCGTCGACGCCGGCGCCGAGCGCGAGGATCGCGAACGGTCCGCCCACCTGCCTGCGCGAACGTGATCGCGCTGTAGGTCGACTTCCGCACCTTGCCCTCGTGAAGCTCCGCGACGACGAGAGTACCCGGCCATCAAATCACCTTCGCTTCGGTCTTGAGCTTCGTCACGAGCTCCGCCACGTCCTTGACCTTCACGCCGGCTGCGCGCTTGGGCGGCAGCTCGGCCGCCCCGTAGCGGACCTTGAGGCGGCGTCGGGCACGAGCTCGGCGAGCTTCACCTCGGCGAGCGGCTTCTTCTTCGCCGCCATGATCGCCATCAGCGCCGCGAAGCGCACGCCGTCGGGGTACGTGTGCGTCGCTGGCGTGTGCTTCGACTGGACGCTCTTCGGGTCGACGATCTTGTCGATGACCGTGACGACCGCCGGGAGCGTCACCCGCAGTGCGACGTCGCCGCCGTCGACCTCGCGGCCGACGACGAGCGCCTTGTCGTCCTCGCTCTTGATCGAGCCGCGCGAACGTCGCCTGCGGCCAGCCGAGGTGCTCGGCGAGGAGCTGGCCGACCTGGTTCGACTCGCCCTCGGCCTGCTGGTACCCGAGGAGAACGAGGTCCGGCTTCTCCTTGTCGACGATGCGCCTTCAGGGCGCGCGCCACGAGGTCGCCGTCGAGCGGCTCGTCCGTCGCGTCGACGCGGATCGCGCGGTCGGCGCCGGTGCCGAGCATCGCGCGGAGCGTCTGCTCGGCCTCCTTCGGGCCGAAGGTGACGACGACCACCTCGCCCAGGCGCGCCTTCGGGTTCGGTGCCGTTCTCGGTCAGGCGGAGCGCGGTCTCGAGGGCGTACTCGTCGAACGGGTTGGGCTTTGCCTCGAGGCCGGTCGTGTCGACCTCGCCCCTGCGGCGAGAGCTTGACCTTGTTGGCGTTGTCGGGGTCGGCTGACCCGCTTGACGGCGACGAGGATCTTCACCGCTGGCAACCTCCCGAGTGAACGGCCGATTCAGTCGCCTTTCGATAGAGAGCAGACCGGACGTCGTGTCAACGGTTTCGGGCAGTGGTCCGGCGCCGGTCCGTCGAGCTATCGTGCCCGCGCGATGCCTCATCACGCACGGACTACCTCGTCATCGGCAGCGGCATCGCCGGGCTTGTCGTTCGCGCTCGAGGCCGCCGCGCACGGCGACGTCCTCGTCGTCACGAAGCGCAGCGCCGACGAGTCGAACACGAAGTACGCGCAAGGCGGCATCGCCGCGGTCCTCGGCGCGGCGACTCGTTCGAGGCGCACATCGAGGACACGCTCGCGCGCCGGCGCGGGGCTTTGCCACGAGCGCGCCGTCGAGATCTGCGTGAAGGAGGGGCCGGCGCGCATCGCGATGCTCCGCGACATCGGCGCGCGTTCGACCGAGCGGACGGGCGCGAAGGACGGCGACGCCGACCTCGACCTGCACCTCGAAGGGCGGCCACAGCGCGCGCCGCGTCGCGCACGCCGCCGACATGACCGGGCGCGAGGTCGAGCGCGCGCTCCTCGAGGCGGTCGCGCGCGTCGCCGCGCATCCGCATCCTCGAGGAGCACATGGCGGTCGACCTCATCACGCTCGCCAAGTACGGCGGGCCCGGAGGTGTGCGCCGGCGCGTACGTGCTCGACGACGCGAGCGGGACGGTCGAGACCGATCCTCGCGCGCGCCACCGTCCTCGCGACCGGCGGCGCAGGCAAGGTCTACCTCTACACGACGAACCCCGACGTCGCGACGGGCGACGGCGTGGCCATGGCGTACCGCGCGGGCGCCGAGATCGCGAACATGGAGTTCTACCAGTTCCACCCGACGTGCCTCTACCACCCGCAGGCGAAGCGCTTCCTCATCAGCGAGGCGCTGCGCGGCGAGGGCGCCGTCCTCCGCCGCCTCGACGGCACCGCGTTCATGAAGAGCCACGACCCGCGCGGCGAGCTCGCGCCGCGCGACGTCGTGGCGCGCGCCATCGACTTACGAGATGAAGCGCACCGGCGCCGAGCACGTCCTCCTCGACATCACCGACAAGAAGCCCGAGCTTCGTGCGCGAGCGCTTCCCGAGCATCTACGCGGAGTGCCTTCGCTGCGGCATCGACATCACGCGCGCAGCCCATCCCCGTCGTGCCCGCGGCGCACTACATGTGCGGCGGCGTCACGACCGACCTCGAAGGGCGCACCACGATCCCGGGCCTCTGGGCGATCGGCGAGTGCGCGTGCACCGGCCTCCACGGCGCGAACCGCCTCGCGTCGAACTCGCTCCTCGAGGGGCTCGTCTTCGGCCATCGCGCCGCGCGAGGCGCTCGGAACGACGGTCGATCGGAGCAAGCCCTGGCCGGAGGTGCCCGAGTGGGAGGTCGGGACGGCGACGCCCAGCGACGAGGCGGTCGTCATCACGCAGAACTGGGACGAGCTCCGGCGGCTGATGTGGAACTACGTCGGCATCGTGCGATCGAACACGCGCCTGCGGCGCGCCGCGCGCCGCATCGCGCTCCTGCAGGAAGAGATCGTCGAGTACTACTGGAAGTACTTCGTCACGCGCGATCTCCTCGAGCTCCGCAACATCGCGACCGTCGCGCAGCTCATCGTCGAGTGCGCGTCGAGTCGCCACGAGAGCCGCGGGCTCCACTACACGATCGACTACCCCGAGCTCGATCCGAAGCTTGCGCGCGACACGGTCGTCAAGCGCGGCGTGCCCGCGCACCTGCGTGGCCGTTGAGCTCGCCTGCGCCGAACGAGCGCCCCGAGCGCGCGATGACGCCGCTCCGTGCCGTGATCTGGACGATCGGGCTCTGGCTGCTCGAGAACGTCTGCGTCCAGGTGACGGAGGCGGCGCGGCCGGGCGCGATCGCCGATGTCGTGAACCTCGGGATGTGCCAGGTCCTGGCGACGTCCATCGCCGTATTCGCCATCGTGCGCTTGCACACGCCCGAAGCGTCCCTGCGGGCCGCGCTCGCGCTGCGCCCCGTCGCTCCCGTCCGTCTGCTTCTTTCGGTCGCGGCCGGCGCTGGGCTCTATCCCGCGCTCTCGACCATCAACGACGCGGTCGTTGCACGCTGGCCGTACGAAGAAGCCGACAGCGAGGCCATCGAAAAGCTGCTGAGCGTCCCCTCGCACGCTGCTCGGCTCGGGCTGGTCGTGGCGGCGTTCGTGTTCATGCCCGTCACCCGGGAGATGTTCTTTCGCGGCATGCTCTTCGGCGAGCTCCGACGAGCGGGCACCGAGCGCATTGCGATCCTCGCGACCGCGTTCTGCTTCGCCGGCGCGTCGCTCGACTGGCGAACGATGCCCACGGCGCTCGTGCTCGGGCTCGCACTTGGGTGGGTCCGCGCCAGCAGCGGTCGCGTACTGGCCCCGATCGGCGCGCACGTCGCGTTCTGGGCAATCGCAGGCGTGCCCATCTTGCGGGGGCGATCGCCAGCCGCCGAGGTCGTCTACTCCCCGAGCTGGATCGTCGGAGGAGCGGCCCTCGCCTCCCTCGCACTCGTCGCGCTCGGAGCAGGCCAGAAGGCCCGCGCCGAGCGGCTCCGCTCGACTTAAGGCGTCCGCCCTCAGCTCACCCGCCGCTCGAGCTGAAGAGCGGCTCGACGAGGGCGAACCGCACGTTGGCTGCGAGGCGGTAGCGCGTCCGTCCGTACTCCCCCGCGTCGCGGACGCGCTCGATGGCGGCCGGGTCGCCAAGAAGGTCCCGCACGCGCGAAATGAGCACGCGAACGCGATGCTCGGCGTCCGCGCTTTCGGGTCCAGGGCCGCCCGGCAGCGCGCAGGATCTCGTCGGCGCTGAGCCCCTCCTTGGCGCGGCGGAGGAGCTGCACGACCAGCGGCTCGAGGGCGCGCCGTCGTTCGAGCGAGACCTCGCGATCGTCGACGCGGAGCGCGATGGGCCAGCGTGTCGACGACCAGCGTTGCCCCTTGTGTCGCCCGCGCCAGCTCGCTGAGCGGCAGGCGCGTCACCCCTTGCGGCGTGGTCACGTAGATGAGGGTCTCGCCCTCGGCTGGCTCGGCGAGCGCGTCGAGCGTCTCCGTAGATGGCGGACTGGCCACTTGCGACGTCCGACTGACGGACGGACGGCGCCTCGGCGTCCGGCGCGCGTTCACCAGGCTGATCGTGCGTTCTGCGTAGCGGACCACGCGGCTGTCGCCGCTGCGAAGCGCCAAGTCCCAAAGGGGGAGCGAAGGTAGGCGCTCGGGGAACACCCAGCCGTGCTTGTCCCCGGAGAGCGCCGCACGCTCGACCGCCGAGCGCGCGGTGGCCTCGTCGCCGAGCAAGAGCGCGCAGCGGCCGATCGACCAGATTGAGCGACCCCGTGACGAACGCATCGGGGAGCTTGTCCGAGTGGGCGACGGCGTGGTCGAGGGCCTCGCGGAGCTGACCGCACGCCTCCAGCGTCCGCGCCCGCGTGGCGGCCAAGTCCTGCTCGTCGATGGCATCGACTGGAGGCGAGCTCGGCGCAAAGCCTCTCGGCCTTCGTCAGCCACTGGCGCGCGGCCGGCGCGCGTCCGAGCATCGCCAGCGCCCAGGTACGGTGCTCGGCGAGCTGGTAACGCAGCGTGGCCTGCTCGGTCTCTCCCGAGAACCATGAGGCCTTCGTCGATCGCCTGCAGCGCCGCGAGGGGACGGTCCGCGGCGATCTCGACGATGGCGAGAACGTCGTACGCGTCCGCGTGCCGCCAACCAGCCCCTAGGTCGCGCGCGATGCCGATAGCTTGCAGCGCGCTGGTACCGGGCCTCGTCGAAGCGGCCGATACTTCCGAGGGCGATGCGCGCAGTTGCCGTGCGCGCTCATGGCGGCGGTCCCGCGTGCCGGCGCGCGGGCAAGCGCGGCGGCATAGTGCTTTGCGGCGGCACGCGGATCGCATAGGCGCATCGCGATGTGCCCGAGGGCCATGGCGACCGGCGTGCGCCAGGCGCCGTCCTCGATGCGCTCGGTGACGTGCTCGGCCAAACGCAACGCGCTCGACGCGTTCGCGGGCCGATTCAGCTTGAGCTCGAGCTGCGCCTGCGCCATGTGCATGTCGAGCTGCTCGCGGAGGCCGGTCCCCTTCGGGCGCCCCGCCCAGCGCGCGCGATGCGAGTCGCAGCTCGGCTTCCGCGTGATCGCACCGGCCCGTCCAGCGTGGCGAGCATCGAGCGCTCGATCGCCAGGCGTGCTCCGTCGAGCGGGTTCCACGACGCGAGCGCGCTTGGGAGCGATGCGGCCAGCTCGCGCGCACGTTCGATGCGACCTGTCTCGCGGTACGCCCGAAGCAGACGCACTGCCAGCGTGGGGTCTGTCCGGGCGCGTCCGTAGAGCACGCTCTCGATCCAGGAGGCTACGAACGGCGCCTCGTCCGCGGCGGCGAGGCGGTCGAGCAGTTGGGAGCAGGCGGCCACCGTTACGCCGTCGGAGCCCTGAAGCGAAGTCGAAGGGACGCTGCGCCTCGATTCCGGCATACCGGCCGAGGGCGGCGGCGCTGGGACGGAAGGGCGCGGCGGGGGGACCGCCATGGAGGAAGCCGTGCTCGGGCGCAGCCCGCCGTCGGCAGAGGACCGCCCAACCCCGACACCACCCCCCACGCGGGAAGTCGACTCCGGCGGAGGGACGATGGGCGGTACGAAAGCACGCCGCGCCATAGGCCGAGATCATAGCGCGTCGGCAGAGCCGAGTCTCGCCCACCAGCTTCATCGAGCCGCTTTCGTGTCCGCGGCTCCTCGCCCGCTGATTCCGAGACGAGCGCTCGCCACGAGCGGAGCAGTCGGTCGCCCTCTTTCGGGTCGCCTCTGGTTCAGGTAGCCTCCGACGCGTTCATGGAGACGCTCGCTACGCCGGCGCCGCTCGTGAACGCGCTCCGGGAGGACGGCTCGCTCGATGCGGCGGACGCGCTTCACTTCCCCGACGAGCTGGCGGTGGCGCTGTACGAGCAGATGGTCCTCCTGCGCGTCTTCCAAGAGAAGATCGCCGCGTTGCAGCCGGCCGGCGACATGGTCCCGCGGCGAGGCGCGTGCGGTGAGGAGGCGACGGCGCTCGGGGCGGTCTCCGCGATGTGTGACGAAGACTGGATTTTCCCCGGAGGACGCGAGCTGGCTGCCGCGCTCTGGCGCGGGGTGCCGCTCGACGCGTGCGCGCACCACGCGCTCGGAACGACGTCGGAGGAGGTGCCGCCGGGTCGGGCCGAAAGCTTGCCCGCCTCGAGCCCGTGGAAGAAGGCACGCGTCGTGAGGGCGAGCCCCCTCCCGGCGACGCAGGTCCCGCACGCCGTCGGAGTCGCCTGGGCGGCGCGCCTCCGCAAGAGCGAGATGGCGGTCGTCGTCCTTTTCGGCGAAGCCGCGACGGCCACCGCCGATTTCCATTCGGGACTCAACTTCGCCGGCGTTACCGGGGCCCCTGTGGTTGCGGTTTGCTGCGCCGGTGGCAGCGAGGATGGTTCTTCAGGGCCGGCTACGGCCATTCGTCGTCACACGGCGAGCGCGGGGTTGGCGGTGAAGGCCGTCGCGTATGGCCTGCTCGGTGTCCGCGTGAACGGCACGGACGTCGTTGCCGTCCGAAACGTCGTGCGCGAGGCGAGGGAACGAGCGGTAGCGGGCCGCGGCGGAACGCTGATCGAAGCGGTCATCGCCCCTACCGGGGGCGCGGACCCCCTCGCACGGATGCGCCAGCACCTTCGAGCGCGCGGCCTCTGGGGAGACGAGCATCAAGAGCGGGTGGCCGTCGAGATGGGCGCCGACGTCGATCGCGTCGTTGCTGAGGCGAGCGCGACCGGCCGGCCCCGTCGTGTCACGCTGTTCGACGACGTCTACGCCGACCTGCCCTGGCATTTGAGAGAGCAGAGAGATTCCATGGTCGCGCGCACGAGCAGGGGTGCGGCCCGATGAACGTCAGTCTCGTTCAGGCGATCAACGACGCGCTTCGCCACGAGATGCGGCGGGACGATCGCGTCGTGGTGCTAGGGGAAGACGTCGGCGAAAGTCGGCGGCGTGTTCCGCGTGACACAGGGCCTTTGGGACGAGTTCGGAGAGGATCGCGTCATCGACACGCCGCTCTCGGAGGGAGGCATCATCGGCGCGCGATCGGTATGGCGCTCTACGGCCTCGTTCCGGTCCCGGAAATCCAGTTCGCGGACTTCATCTACCCTGCCTACGACCAAATCGTCAGCGAGCTCGCGAAGCTTCGCTGGCGCTCCGGGGGCGAGTACACGGCCAAGATGGTCGTGCGCACGCCGGTGGGCGGCGGAATTCGCGGCGGCCTCTATCACTCGCAGTCGCCGGAGTCGCTCTTCATCCACGTCGCCGGACTCAAGGTGGTCTGCCCCGCAATCCCGCACGACGCGAAGGGCCTCCTTCTAGCGTCGATTCGCGATCCCGATCCCGTCCTCTTCTTCGAGCCAAAGCGCATCTACCGAGCTGCAAAGGGCGAAGTACCGGAGGGCGACTACACCGTGCCGCTCGGCAAGGCGGCGATCGTACGCGACGGTAAGGACGTTACGCTCCTGGCCTGGGGGGCGATGCTCTACGAGGCGCTCGCCGCCGCGGACGAGGCGCAGAGGAGGGCAATCGAGTGCGAGGTCGTCGACCTTCGCACGCTGTGGCCGGTCGACATCGAGACGATCGTCGCCAGCGTGAAGAAGACGGGGCGCGTCATCGTCGTCCACGAGGCGCCCAAGACCTGCGGTTTCGGCGCCGAGCTCGTCGCGCTCGTCAACGAGAAGGCGTTCCTGCACCTTCGAGGCGCCGCCGGTGCGCGTCTGCGGGTACGACACGCCCTTTCCCGTACGCCCTCGAGCTGGACTACCTGCCGCTCGCGCACCGGATTCTGCCGGCGATTGTCGAGACGGCGAAGTATTGAGAGGGAGGCCGAGATGGCACGCTGGGAATTCAAGCTGCCGGACATCGGCGAGGGGGTCACCGAGGGCGAGATCGTCACCTGGCTGGTGAAGGCCGGCGACGTCGTCAAAGAAGACCAGCCCATCGTCGAGGTCATGACCGACAAGGCGACGGTGACGATCACGGCGCCGAAAGCAGGCGCCGTCCTCGAGACGCGCGGCAAGGTCGGCGAGATCGTCCCGGTGCACACC
The DNA here is from genome assembly GCA_963787925.1 of uncultured delta proteobacterium. Taxonomy (GTDB): domain Bacteria; phylum Myxococcota_A; class Polyangia; order Polyangiales; family Polyangiaceae; genus Palsa-1150. The sequence continues at coordinate 3,038,442 of CAWBEN010000003.1, read as the reverse complement.
ATCCTCGTGGTCTTCGAGCTGGAGGGCCCTCCGCCCGGCGTCGTCGCCGCCACCGTCGCGAACGGCACGCCCAGCCACGACGACGGGCCGGCGGCGAGCGCCGTCGGCGACCTGAAGGAGACGCTGCCGGGGTTCGGCCGGGGGGGCGGCGAGCGGACGGGTGGGAGGGAGCTCCCTGTTGCCGCCGGAAGTCTTCCTGACGCGGCCGGCCGTGGGGCCCGGGGCTACTTCAACGAAAAGCCGCTGGCGACGCCGGCCACGCGCAAGCTCGCGCGGGACATGAACTCGACCTTCGGATCGTCCCGCCCGGCGGGCGCGCAGGGCCGGGTGACGAAGAGCGACGTGGAATCCTTCGCCCGCTCCGGCGTCGCGCCCGCGCTCCCGGGAGTGCGAGCTGCCGTCGCCGGATCGGGCGTTCCCGAGAGCGCCCGCGCCGCTCCGGAGGGCCCCGACGAACGGGTGCCCTTCGCCGGGCTGCGCCGCAGGATCGCGCAGAAAATGGCGCTGTCGACCCAGACGGCGGCGCACTTCACGTTCGTCGAGGAGTGCGACGTCACCGAGCTACGGGCTCTCCGCGAGCGCTGGAAGGCCCCTGCCGAAGAGCAGGGCGTGAAGCTGAGCTTCCTGCCGTTCATCGTGAAGGCCGTCGTCGCCGCGCTGAAGAAGCACCCGACGCTCAACGCCGCGCTCGACGAGTCGACCAACGAGGTCGTGCTCCATAAGCACTTCAACATCGGCATCGCGACCGCGACCGACGCCGGGCTCATCGTTCCAGTCGTGAAGGAAGCGAACCGGCGAAGCGTCCTCGACATCGCGCGCGAGATCGAGCGGCTGGCGACGGACGCGCGCGAAGGGAAGGCGAGGCTCGAGGACCTGACGGGGTCGACGTTCACGATCACGTCGCTCGGCGCCCAAGGCGGACTTTTCGCGACGCCCATCATCAATTTCCCCGAGGTCGCCATCCTCGGCGTTCACCAGATGAAGCAGAAGCCGGTCGTCAAGAACGGGCAGATCGTCGTCGGCGAGGTGATGCTCCTTTCGCTGTCGTTCGACCACCGTATCGTCGACGGACACGTCGGAGCCGCGTTCGCGTACGACGTCATTGGCTATCTCGAGCAGCCGGACCGGATGTTCCTCGAGATGGCGTGAACACTCCCTCCCAGCGCCGCGATATCGTTCAGTCGATGCCATGCCCCGGCAATCGCCCGACCCATCCTGCGTTCATGGCCCAACTCGGCGCCGGTGGTCTCTTCGTAGCCCTTCTTTGCACCGTGGTCTCTTGCGCTGCGACCCGCGCCGGCGCTTCGCTCGAACCGCGCTTCGTCGCGGTCCACAATGCGTTGGCGGCGATCGGTCTTGCGCAGGTCGGACCCCTCCACGAAGGGGTACTGGCTGAGGGCCACGAGGAGCGCGTTTCCTTGGAGCTCTCCGCCGGGTGCACGACCATCGTCGTCGTCGGAGGCGAGGGCGTCCGCGACCTCGATGCCACGCTCGTCGATCGCCAAGGGCAACCCCAGGCACACGACACGACGGTCGAGCCGCAGGCGGTCCTTCGAGCCTGCGTCGACGGTCCAGACACGTATGTGCTAGTCATTCGCCTGGCCGCCGGCGGCGGTCCCTGGGTGGCGGGTACATGGCAAGGCGGCGCGGGCGGCGCGGGCGGCGCCTCGGGAGCGCTGATCAGCATGGGCGCACCGCGGGAGCCGAACGGCACTTGCCGCGCGCCGATCCCCCTCTCGCCAGGGACGTTCACGGGGTCGACTACCCATGGAGACCACGAGAATGCAGGCTCTTGCGGTCCGAGCGATTCGCGCGAGCTGGTCTACGAGCTCGACGTGCCGGATCGCCAACGCGTGATCATCGAGGTGGAGGCTCGCTTCGACTCCGTCGTGTACATCCGAAAAGACGACTGCACGGACTCCAGCGCCGAGGTCGACTGCAACGACGACGCGCCCGATCGAACGCACTCGAAAATCGAGCGCGTCCTCGAGCCCGGCAAGTACTACGTCTTCGTCGACGGCTATGGACAGGACGAAGGGGCCTTCAAGCTGACGGTCTCTGCCTCCGACGTCCTAGCGCTCGCGGACGTGTGCCGTAGAGCGCCGCTGCTCGCTCCCGGCGCTGCCGTCACGGGCAGCACCGGTGGAATGGCCGACAACGCGGAGGCAAGCTGTGGCGATGGCGCTCGCGGCGCCGACGCGGCGTGGCGTGTGGAGCTCGCGTCGCGATCGCGACTGCGCGTCGTCGAACACTCCGACGATTTGTCCGCGGTGGTCCACGTGCGCCGCGTCTGTTCAGAGGAGCAAAGCGAGGTGGCATGCGGCGATTCCGGACCGGCGCCGGGCGATGCGGTGGTGACGGGCGCGTTCGACTCGGGGACATATGCCGTTTTCGCCGACGCGAGCGGTGTCGACACCGCCGGCCGTTATTCCCTTCACGTCGACGTCTCTCCGCCTGATGGCAGCGGCACGGCGGGTGACGGTTGCGGCGACGCGTTGCCGATCACTGCCGCGATCGATGGCGACACGTTCACGGCGCGCGATGACGTGGCGGGCAGTTGCTCGGGCCCAGGTGCGGCCGACGTGGTGTACCGCCTCGACCTCTCGCATCGAACGCGATTCACCGCGATGCTCGAGGCAGAGGAGGCGCACCACGTGCTCGTCGTTTGGAGTCGATGTGGCGAGCGCGCGGCCGAGATCGCCTGCGGCCCACGCGTCGGCGAGGTGCTCGCGGCAGGCTCGTATTTCATTGGCGTCGACGGGTCTTCCTCGGACGCGATAGGCCGCTTTCGCTTGTCGTGGTCGACCCAGGATCTGGCAGGGCAGAGCAGCGCGTGCGCCGCGGCCCCCCTGCTGGTCGACGGGCGAACGATCACCGGTAGCACCGTAGGTGCGGGCGATAGGTTCTTTTGCTCGTGCGCGGGAGGCGAGGCCGGGACGACGGGCGCCGATCGCGTGTATCGGCTCGTGGTCTCCTCCCGGGCGAAGGTCCACCTCGCTGTGGTGGCCCCGACGTTCGACGTCGCGATCGCGCTGCGCAAGACCTGCGCGGACGCGCCGGGCACCGCAGGGACGGCGGAGCTCGCGTGCGAAGCCGTCAACGCCGCTGGAGGCGCACGGACCAGCCTCGATCGGACCCTCGAGCCGGGCACGTACTGGGTCATCGTCGACGGCCAGTCCGTGAATGATCAGGGGCCGTTCACGCTGGAGTACCAGACGATCTCTGGGAGCAATTGAGTCGCCATCCCCGAGCGCCGCGCGTGACGGAAGCCACCGCCCTCATCGACGCGCTGGTCGCCTGGTACGCCCTCGAGAAGCGCGACCTACCTTGGCGCAGGTGCTCACGCGAGCCGTATGCGGTCTGGGTGAGCGAGACGATGCTCCAGCAGACTCGCGTCGATACCGTGATTCCCTACTACGAGCGCTTCATGCGCGAGCTGCCGACCGTGCACGCGCTCGCCGAGGCTCCGGAGAGTCGCGTGCTGGCCCTCTGGAGCGGCCTCGGATATTACCGCCGGGCGCGCATGCTGCACGCCGCGGCCAGGCGCGTGGTCAGCACTTTCGGAGGTCGAGTTCCGGAGCAACCCGAAGCGCTCCGGCAGCTCGAAGGCGTGGGCGCCTACACCGCCGGCGCCATCGCCAGCATCGCCTTCGGTCTTCGCGCTCCGCTCGTGGACGGAAACGTCGAGCGGGTCCTCGCGCGGCTCTTCGCCATTGACGAGGACGTTCGCTCCGCGCGCGGCCGGGCGCGCTTGTGGGCGCTGGCCGGGCGCCTCGTTGGGGTCGGCGACGGTGACCCCGGCGAATGGAATCAGGCGCTGATGGAGCTCGGCGCGACGCTCTGCACAGCGCGGGATCCGCGGTGCGCGGAGTGCCCCGTGAGGGAGCACTGCGCGGCGTACGCCCATGGCTCGGTGTCGGAGCTCCCTCGCGTCCGCGCCAAGCGCGCACCGCGTCCGGTGAGCTGCGTGGCGGTCGTCGTCGCGTCGTCGCGAGCGGTGCTGCTGGCGCATCGACGCCGAGGTGCGCTCTTCGGTGGCCTCTGGGAGCCGCCCAGCACCGAGGGCGACGTCGGCCCTTTCGCGCGACGTTTGGGCGTCGACGTGCGCGATCTGGTCCCCGCTGGAACGGTGATCCACCTGCTCTCGCACCGCCGTATGACCGTCGCTGTCCTCTGCGGGTCTCTGTCGCGCCGCCGCACCTGGCTTCCGCCAAGCGCTCAGTACGACGCGATGGCGACGGTCGCTCTGGACGATGTCGGGAACCTGGCCCACTCGTCGCTTGCGCTCAAAGTCCTCTCTGTGGCCAACGTGCCGGTGCGCGGTCTACGCTGCGAGGGCAAGTGAGCGCATCCAGCTCAGGTCCCAACCCAACGCACACGCTCAGTGCGGCGCCGCCGCCGCTCGAGAGCGCGACCGGCGCGGTCCACGTCCTCGTCGTCGACGACGAGCCCGCGCTCCGCCGCAGCTTGGCGCGGGTGTTGGAGACGCGCGGGATGCAGGTCGGGGTCGCTGAGGACGGGCAGAGGGCTCTCGACTACATCGAGCGCACGCCGCCGGACGTCGCGCTGGTCGACATGATGATGCCGGGCATCGGCGGCCTGGAGCTGCTCGCACGGTTGAAGGCGAAGGCCGTACCAATCGAAGTCATCTTGATGACGGCGTTCGCCGACGTCGACTCCGCCGTCGCGGCCATGAAGGCCGGCGCCTACCATTTCCTGACCAAGCCGTTCCATTCGAACGATGCGGTTGCCCACGCCGTGGTCAAGGCGGCCGAGCATCAGCGCCTTGCCGACCGCGCACGGCAGCTCGAACAGGTCCTCCTCTCCAAGGAGCGGTTCGGTGAAATCATCGGCGACTCTCCCAAGATGCTCGAGGTCTTTCGGCTCATCGAGGGGGTGGCGCCGACGGCGTCGACGGTACTCATCCTCGGGGAGAGCGGCACGGGCAAGGAGCTGGTCGCCCGCGCCATCCACCAGCAGAGTCCCCGGGCCAAGAAGCCCTTCATGGCCGTGAACTGCGGCGCCATCCCCAAGGACCTCGTCGAGTCGGAGCTCTTCGGCCACGTGCGGGGGGCGTTCTCGGGAGCGCAGACGTCGCGCGCTGGCCTCTTCGAGACCGCCGATGGTGGGACGATCCTGCTCGACGAGGTTGGTGACTTGCCGCTGGCGGCGCAGGTCAAGCTGCTGCGCGTGCTTCAGGAGAGCGAGATAAAGCGCGTGGGCGCCGACGAGAACCGCGCTGTCGACGTGCGCGTTCTCGCCGCGACGAACCTCGACCTCGTCAGCCGCATCCAGGCCGGCGAGTTTCGGCGCGATCTCTACTATCGCCTCAACGTCATCGCCATCGAGCTGCCAGCGCTCCGCGATCGAGGCGACGACGCGCTGCTCCTCGCGAACCATTATTTGCAAAAGTTCGCCCGTAGCATGCAGAGGGGGCAGAAACGCCTCGGTCCGGACGCGGTGCGCGCACTGCGTGAATACGATTGGCCGGGCAACGTGCGCGAGCTCGAGCACGCCATCGAGCACGCCATGGTGCTCTCTCAAAAAGACACGATCGCCGCGTCGGATTTGCCGTTCGTCCGGAGCGCAGGCAACCCCGCCTCGCTTCGAGAGGCGGCCATGACGTCCGGCATCGGACCCGAGCGGGCGGGCGTTCGCGCCTCCGACGGGGCGCGCGACGACCTCGCTTACTTGACCCAGGCCGCCCTCATCGAGGTATCGGGCTTGCCGTACGCCGACGCCAAGCGGCGCATCGTCGCCCTCTTCGAAGAGACGTACACCTGCGAGCTGCTGCGGAAGAGCGGCGGCAACATGTCCGAAGCCGCGCGCCGCGCCGGGCTGGATCGCTCGAATTTCCGGCGGCTTCTCAAGAGAAACAAGGACTACGCGTGAACGCACGGCGTGCCTTTGGCGCGCCGCCGCGCTGGGCTATAAGGTCCACCGTTCGATGCCTCCGAAGTGGGTCCTGCCGTTGCTCGCCGTGACGGGCCTCGCGCCGGCGTTTTCGCTCGCGTATGCCGCCGGTGCGACCCCGGGGCAGGGCGCTCCGTTGCCGCGTCCCGCGTCGGCACCCCCGCCGTCGGACGTGTCGGGTGCCCTAGACGAAGACGAAGGCCTTCGGGAGTACACGCCGACCGCGCCGGTCACCATCCGGCCACATCAGTACTCTCTCGTCGAGTGCCTTGCCCTCGCGGATCGCAATTTCCCGAACCTCTGGGCCGCTCGCGCACGCCTCGCCTACACGCACGCGCAGCTCGAAGAGGCCCGGTGGACGCCCTGGTTTCAGTGGTTCGCCCAGTCCAACTTCGGCTTGTCCCCTCCTGGGCTGGGGACGGTGCTCTATCCGCAAAGCACCCTCAGCGCGCGGAACATCAACACGCTCGGTAACCTGCAGCCCTTCTTTGGGTTCAGTCTCAACGGCACGGTCCCAATCTATACGTTCGGCAAGATATCGAACGCCCTCCAAGCCGCAGACGCGAACGTCCGCGTCTCGGAGTGGGACATGGAAAAGTGGCGCCAGGCGATGCGCATGGATGTGCGCCGCGCGTACTACGGTCTGGAGCTGGCGCGTGACGTGCGCGTCGTCATCGACGATGCCCTCCAACGGCTCGACAAGGCCATTCAAGGGATCCGGGAGCGGATGGGCAAAGGTGACGCGGCTCTCGGCGACGTCGACCGCCTGCGACTGGAGACCTATCGCCAGGAAATCACAGCGCAAGCGCTGCAGGCGCCCAAAGGAGAGGCGTATGCAGTCTCAGCCCTTCGCCTGATGACGGGCGTCGCGACGGGCTTCGACGTGGTCGATGAGCCGCTCAAGCGTCCGGACCGTCCGCTCGTCGCGGTCGTCCAGTACCTCGAGGCGGCGCGCATTCTGCGGCCGGACGTCAACATGGCACGTGCAGGTGTGGTCGCCCGGCGGGCGCTCGTCGACTACAATCGCGCTCGCCTCCTGCCCGACTTCGGTCTAGGGCTGGGCGCCGACTTTCTTTCGACCCCGGGCGCGACCCAGCAACAGAACCTGTGGGCCAGCGATCCGTTCAACCATTTCTACTACTATTTCGCGTTCGGAATGCGCTGGAATCTCGATCTCTTGCCGCAGGCCGCGCGCGTGCAGCAGGCGGAGTCACAGCTCGAGGAGACGCGCGCGCTCGAGCGACTCTCGCTCGGCAACGCCATGTTCGAAGTGGAAAAGGCGTATGCCGATGCCCTCGAGGCGAAGGGGCGGGAGGAGGCCTGGGACGGCGCGGAGCACAAGACGAAGGAGTGGATTTCGATAACGCAAGATCACATCGAGCTAGGGACGTGGGATGAGCGAACTCTCCTCGAGCCGCTCCGCGCGTACGGGAATGCGCGCGTCCAACACCTTTATGCGCTGATGGACCTGAACGTGGCCATGAGCAACCTAGCGCTCGCCAGCGGGTGGGACAGCGCGGCGCCCAGCGGGACGTGACCGGTGACCGGTGCGATCACCACGGGCAGGTCGCGAGGGCGAGCACCGCGACGAGGCGCGCCTTGACGACCGCGAACTCCTGGAGCGCCGAAATTGAGCTCCGCCGAGCGATGCGCCTCCGAGGCCGTCACGAGCTCGAGGCTCGTTCCCTGTCCCGCCATGTATGCCGTCTGAGTCATTCGATCGTTCTTCTCCGCGAGATCGCGTTGCTCGCGGGCTACCTTGTCCGAGAGCCCGGCGACGACGAGCTGCCGCTGCGCCTGTTCGACCTGGATGATCGCCTGCCGTCGCAGCGCTTCGAGCTGCTGCGCGGCGATGTCCTCGGCGGCGCGCGCGTTGCGGAGCGCACCGTAGCGCGCCCCCCCATCCCAAATGGGGACCTGAAGCAAGCCCACGATGTTCCAGGTCGGATTCGGAAATGCGCTGGAGGCCGTGGTGCTCGCAGCGAGAGTGCTCTGCGCGCTGACGGTAGGCAAAAATTGAAAGTACACGTTTCGCAGGTTTCGCTTCGCGACCTCCAGGCGCGTGTGCGCGGCGGCGACGTCGGCTCGCTTGTCTACGTCGCCCACGACGCGACAGGAAGCCGTCGCGCTCTCGGCGATGCCGTCGATGTTCACGTCGGGTGCGACGCCAGTCTCTTCGGGGATGCCGAGGGCCAGGCCAAGCGACTCGCGCGCCTCACGAAGCGATTCATCGCCGGTGACCAGCGTTGCGCGCGCGTTGGCCGCGTTCTGCTGAGCGCGGACGACATCGAGCCCGTTGGCTGCCCCGAGCGCCTGTTTCCGCGTGGCGATCGCGAGCTGTTCGAGGGCGACCTCGAGGCCCACACGGTTGATCTCCGCCTCGCGCTCGGCCGTGACCACCGACACGATTTGATTTGCGACGCTGAGGGCCAGCGTGCGCTTCTGATCCTCGACCGACAGCCTGGCCGCGTCCTCGTTCAGCTCGTCGATGCTGATCTGGTCGAACGCGGGAGCATTGAAGATCGCTTGCTGGGCCACGATGTTGCCGCTCGCGGAATCCGGTACCGGCACGCGCGCGCTCGTCACCGTGCTGCCGTTCTGCACGACGACCACGCCCGCCGTGGCGTCCTTGGTCAAGATGTTGTGCGTATACGTGCCGTTTGCGTTGATGGTGGGCAGGTAGGCCGCGAGCGCGATCCGCGTTTGTGCTTCGGCCTGGAGGGCTTGATCGAGCGCGATTCGGAGATCGGTGGACCGAGAGCGCAAGTAGGCGATGGCCTCCTGCCATGACGTGAGCACGCGCGGGGCCGGTGGCACGGGCGTCAGCATCGGGTCGTCCACATGCGGAGGCGCTGGCAGCGCGAGGTCGTCTGCGGCGCGCCGAGAAGAAGGGACCGCTGCTGGAGAGGGTTGCGCCATGGCTGGCGCCGACAAGAGAAGAAGGAACAGCGACAGCGAGGCCTTGCGCATGCCACTGGCTAGCCCATGTCGCGGCCGACGGCACTGGCTTGCTGCTCGGTCTTCTCGAGCGCGTCGCCCAAGGAGCGAGCGTCCCGCCCTCAGCGGCGGCGGAACGTCGCGTACCGGGCATCGCCCGGAGTGAGATCGAGGTGCGCCCGCAACTCGCCGAATCGCCCGCGGAGGCTCGCGACGCTCACCCGGAAGCACGCGGCGACTTCGGCCTGCGTCAACGGCACGTTATCGACGTACACGATGGCGTAGGCGATGGCGGCGGCGACCGCCTGGACGGCCGAACGAATGGCCGACGGTCCGGCCCGGCCTGCGACAGGGCCGACGAAATACGTGAGTGCGTCGCGCGCCAGCGCCTTGGCCCGAGTGCGCTGCCTCGCGTCGAGAGGCAAACTGGCCAGGCCGCGTATCAGGACGGCTTCTAGCTCTCCCTGAAGCGGCTGCCGCACGGAGCGTCGGCCCGAGGTGGCGCCCCCCTCGGAGGGCGCGTCGCGCGCGTCCTCCCGCGCCCTCGGACGCGAGCGAGAGAGACTGAGCGGAGAGGCACGCTCCGCGAGTGCGCCCGCCTGACGCGAGTCGCGCATCGACAGGGTGTGGACAGGCGCGGGTCGGGGAAGTGGGTGATCCTTGTCGGGCGGAGCCCCTTGCTCGAGCCACCGGAGGAGCGCCACGTGCTCTCGCGACGACGACCGCTTCATGGCACGTGTCAGTACTTTGCGCGCCTCTGTCAGCTGACCGTCGCGCGCCAGCGCATGGGCGTAGCTGGCCGCCACTTCGGCGCTCGAGGGCGCGCTCCCGTAGGCCCGCTTCAACCAGCCGACGGCCTCGGGGGCGCGATCGAGCGCGACGTCGAGGAGGTGGCCCAGGTTGTGCGCGTACCACGGGTTGTCGGGCGCGCTCGCTAGCGCCTGCTGGTACGCGCTGACCGCGAACTTGTAGTGCCCGAGAAATGTCTGACACAGCGCAAGCGTCGCCCAGCCGCGATCGTCAGCGACGCTTTGGCCAACGACACGCCGCGCGTGGAGCGCGGCGCGCCAAGGGTCACGCTCGACCAGGAGCTCAGCGAGGTGCAGGTTCGCGAACACGGCGTCTTCCGAGCCTTGGTCCGCGAGCCGCGAGAGCTTGTGCAGCAATGGGATCACGTTGCTCGGGTCCACGGCACGCGCGAGCGTCCATTCGATATGGCGGCGAAGCTCCTGCGCTTGTTGCCGATGCGCGTCCATCTGTCACGTCACGGTGTAGCGTCGTCGAAAGGCATGCGCAACGCGCAAAAAGGCCATGACGCGGCGCTTGCCCGGCGATTGCGTTCGTTTGATCCCGCTGCCCAGCTTTCACTTGCGCGCGCCGGATTCTAGGTTAAGGCGATCAGCGGAACGCGACGATCTTCTGCTGCGCGAGCTCCTGCAGGATCCGCAGGGCATCGAGGCGCGGCATTCCGCAGACGTCCAGGATCATCTCCACGGTCGACGAGCCGTCGATGAGTGACAAGACGAATCCGGCGCGGTGGTCCATCGACAGCCATCGCATCTGAGCGCGTGGCACGGTGACCAGCGCGACGCGATCGAGCGGCCCGAGCCGCGCCGTATACATCTTCTCCAGCACGGACCGGCAGTTCTCGCCGCACTCGGCTGCCTCGAGATTGCCGGGCTCCTCGGCCAGCAGCACCTCGGCGACCTCGAGAGCGCCGGTGTAGTCGCCGAGCGAAAAGCGCTCGCGCATCTCAGCCGAGGGGTTGTCGATCGTCCGTTCCATGATCTCCGGGGACGAGGCGCTGCCGAGGGCCTCTAGGACGGCAGCCTCGATGCTTCCGGACCGCCGTGCTGCGCGACGCCACGAGCGCCGGAAAGTTGGGTTGGCTTGGCGCATGCTCGTTCGCGATCGACAGCAGACTCCGGCCCGCCGGCTCGGAGGGAACCGTGCGCGGCGGCGGGCGTAGGGTCGGGGCGTCCGACGCTGGCGCTCGCGATCCCCGCGCCGCTCGACGCGCGCGCGAACGCCTCTATGTCGAAGGGCGGATTGACCGTCGGACGGTCGTTCTCGCTGACTTCGTCGCTCGCGCTGGCGGGCGCGGTCGGCGATCGCCGGGTCTTCTTGAGGTGTTCGTCGGTCACTGGTGTTCTCAGCGAGTCTTCGCTACGACTCCCTTGAACATACGGTGCGTTCGCGACAGACCTTCAATCTCTGCTCTCACGGCCGGTACGTCGCGCCTGGCGATGGCCGCGCGGGTCTTGGCGACGATACCGCGCGCCTTCTCGATGGCGTCGCGGCCGAAATCGCTGGCTGCGACAATCTGCTCCACCTGCGGGAACAGGCGCTCGATCTCGCCGATGACGCGCTCCGCCTCCTGCTTGGCCGCCTCGAGCTCCTCCGTCGAGCGGCGCTCGACCATGTAGTCCTTGGCGTCCCTCCATCATGTCGGTGATTTCTTCGCGCGTCAGGCCGCTCGAGGCGGTCACGTCGATGGATTGTTCCTTTCCCGTCTCGAGGTCCTTCGCGTGAACGCTGACGATGCCATCGGCGTTGATTTCGAACGTCACCTCGATCTCGACGGTTCCCTTAGGCGCGCGCCGCAGACCGGTCAAGATGAACTCTCCGAGGAGCTCGTTCTCCTCGGCGCGCTCGCTCTCGCCTTGCATGACCACGATCTTGACGGCGGTCTGGTTCTCGCGGCTCGTCGTGAAGATCTTCGTGCGGTGCGTGGGAACGGTGGTGTTCTGCGGGATGAGCTCTTCGAAGTAGCCGCCCTGCGTCATGATGCCGAGGGCGTGCGGTGTCACGTCGAGGAGCACCATGTCGTGCTTGTCGTCGATGAGAGCCGACCCTTGGATGGCCGCTCCGAGCGCTACGCTCTCGTCCGGGTGGACCCCCTTGCACGGCTCGCGTTCGAAGAACTCGGCGACCGCTTGCTGAATCTTCGGCATCCGCGTCATGCCGCCGACCAGGATCACCTCCTCGATGTCGTCCTTTTCGAGGCGGGCGTCGCTGAGGGTCTGGCGGCAGATGTCGACGGTGCGCTCGATGAGATCGGCCGAGAGCTCGTCGAGCGTTGCGCGGTCGATGGTGCGCTGCAGGTGCAGAGCCTCGTTTCGGCCGCTCGAGATGATGAACGGCAGGTTGACCTCCGTCTCGCGAACGCTCGAAAGCTCGCACTTGGCCTTCTCCGCGGCGTCCTTCAAGCGCTGCAGGGCCATGCGATCCTGGCGCAGGTCGATTGCGTGCTCTTGTTTGAAGCCGAGCACGAGCCAATCGATGATGCGCGCGTCGACGTCCTCGCCACCCAGGAAGGTGTCGCCCGCGGTAGCGATGACCTTGAACACGCCGCTCGAGCCAATCTCGAGGATCGAGATATCGAACGTGCCGCCGCCGAAATCGTAGACGGCGATCGTCTTCTCGACGTTCTTGCCGAACCCGTAAGAGAGCGCAGCCGCGGTGGGCTCGTTGATGATGCGAATGACATCGAGACCGGCGATCTCGCCGGCGTCCTTGGTAGCTTGGCGCTGGTTGTCGTTGAAGTACGCCGGCACGGTGATGACGGCCTTGCTGACCGGTTCACCCAGGTAGTCCTCGGCGATGAGCTTCATCTCCTGAAGAACCATCGCGCTGATCTCCGAGACGCTGTATTCCTTCTCGCGTAGGACGATTCGCACGTCGTTGTGCGGTCCCTGGACGATTCGGTAGCTCGAAGTCGCCACTGCGTTCTTGACCTGCGGCGAATTCCATTTTCGACCGATGAGACGCTTGGCCGCGTACACTGTGTTCTCGGCGTTGGTGATGGCCTGTCGCTTGGCGATGTGGCCGACCAACCGCTTGCCCGCCTCGGTCACGGCGACCATCGACGGCGTCGTCTTGTAGCCCCCTCGGTTGGGGATGACCGTCGGAACGCCGTTTTCGACGATCGCGACGCACGAGTTTGTCGTCCCCAGGTCGATGCCGATAACCTTCTCCATCCGCTCGCGTTCTCCTCGACGACGGCCGTCGGGCCGGTCGCCCGTCATTTATTCAATCTACTGAGCATCGATTCAATCATATCATCATGCGGTGCAAGCTGCGTGGCCGCTTCGAGCTCACGACGCGCATTGAGCGCGAGGCCCGCGGCGAGGAAGACATTTGCGAGCGTCACGCGGTACCGGGCGTTCGTCGGCTCGAGCTTGCAAGCGCGCTGTGCGTGGCGGCTGGCCTCGTGGAGGTCTCCGCTCGCCTTGAGGAGTGCGTTTGCGGCGCGCTCGTGTGTGTTGGCGTCGGTGGGGCGCATTTTGCTCGCGCGTGTCCACGATCGCGCCGCCCCCTCCCACTGACCGTTCTTGTCCTCGTAGAGGGCCTGACGAACGTAGGTCTCGCTCAAGAGATCATCGGCTCTGCCCTGCGCTTCGCGCGCGAGGTGCTCGAGCTCGGGATCGCCAGGCGAGAGGCTGAGCGCGACGCGAAACGCGTTCACTGCGGCGATGGCATCGCCCTTCCCGAGCGCGTCCTCACCGTTGGCCATGTACTTCCGGGCTTGCGCCAACTTGGCGAGGGAGGCTCTCTCCTCGTAGCGCCGGCGGAGCGCGTTCATCGCGTCGGTCGTGGTCAATCCGACGGGTGGGCGCGACGAAGAAGCGGCGGGCGGCGGCATGCTGGCCCCGCGACCCCCTAGAAGCCGCCGAGCAAGCGCATCGCGCCGAGTGGCCATGTCCATTGGCGGCGCTGGCAGGGTCTGGCGAGACGAGGAAGACGCGGGCGGAAGCATCGACGGGCTCCGATTCGAGCGCCTGGAGCTCGCGCTCGATCGACTCTTCGGCCCGTTTGGCTTCGAGGGCGGCGTCGGCGAGAAGCGCCTCGATTCCGCGGGATTGCCGCTGCTCCTCCAGGTAGGCGTCATACTCCGCGCGCTTGTCCGCGTGCGTGAGGGTGTCGTGCGCGAGCGTGATGCGCCCGAAAATCGATTCGATCCGCAGCTTGTACGAGCCGAGCCTCTTGCGGAAGTACCTGTCGGGGTGAAATCTTGCGGCGAGGTCGAAGTAGGCGCGCTTGACCGCCTTCTTGTCGACGCCCCGCTCGACACCGAGCAGAGCGTAGTAGTCGTGGTGGTCGAGCGTGCGGTGCGTCTCGAGGACGCGCCGGCGCATCGCGACATCGAGGTCGACGTCTTCGGCGAGGGCGTTCGGATCCAGCGAGGCGGTGGACTCTTCGACTCGCGCCGGGCCCGACGGCGCGCTTGCCTGCGAGCTCCTGGTTGGTTGCGAGGTCGTGCCCGGCTCGGACGCCGCGGCGGGTTGTGACGGCGCGCTCGGTTGCGAGGCCCGGGTGGTCTGCGACGGCGCGCTCGGTTGCGAGGCTCGGGTGGGCTGCGACGGCGTGCTCGGTTGCGAGGCCCTGGTGGGCTGCGAGGTTGCGCTCGGATGGGAGGCCACTTCCGGTTGCGAGTGGGCGCTCCGCCGCGACGTCTTGGAGGGCTGCGACGTCGCGCTCGGCGGCGACGAGCGTTGTGGCGCAGCGGGCGGCGCCGGGCTGGGGCCGCGGGGGGCAGGAATTGACCTCGCGCGGGGCGGCGGTCCCGCCTCGAACGCGATGACCCCCAGCGATTCGAGCTTGGCGAGCGATGCCGAGATCTGGTCGAACGGCATTCCGGTCGAGGCGATGATCTCTTGCTCGCTCGACGCGCCGTCGACGCGCGACAGAACGAACCCGTCCGTCGGCGAAAGTGGAACGCCGCGCAGATCTCCGCGCTCCAGCAACAGCTTCGGCGTGCGCACGCGCGCGTCGGACAAGAAAGCCCTCCTCGAATTCGATGCTCGACGATTTCCACGTCGCGGGCACTGCAGGCCCGTCAGCGACCCATCATACTCCCGTTCCCGCCCGCCATCGCTCGTGCATCCACACCCACGCGTGCGGAATGGCGAGGATACGTCGGGACAGCTCTGCATTGACGCGTGCCGTGAGCTCCCGGGCACCCCCGTCGTCGGGCGTGAGGTCGTCGGTGGTGATGCGGGTCGCCGTAACGACGAGTGGGAGACACTCGCCGGGTGCAACCGTGCCGACCACCACGGCGGCGCCCGTACGCAGAGCGATGCGCGCAGGACCAATGGCGGTGGGCGCGTCGTGGCCGAGAAAGGGAGCATCGCAGGTTGCGATGCGCCTTCCGCGCAGATCCATGGGGGCGCCGAGAATCCCCCCGCCGCGCAAGGTCTTAAGGATACGCGAGGCTGCGCCATGGCTTCCCCGCCACACCACGCCCACTCCGTGCGCGGCGCGAAGCCGCTCGTAGAGGCGCGAGAAGCGTGGGTCGTAGCTTTCGCGCGCCAGAGTGACCAGCGGGATGCCCGCCGCGACGAGCGAGGCCGCGACGCGCTCCCAGGGCCCCAAATGGGCCGAGGGAAAGACGACCCCGCGCCCCTCCCGCAGCGCGCGGTCGAGCACCGACAGCGCCTCCTCAGTGACGGTGAGCAGGGGAGGGGAGCTGCGAGGGGTCAACATGGCCACCGTCTCGCCGAGCAGCTCGCCGAGTGCCACGAAGCAGCGGCGCGCGAGAGCGCGACGCGAAGCGACGTCCAGACCCGGCAGGGCGCGCGCGATGTTGGCGAGCGCCGTGCGGCGTGCACGCGGCGCGAGCGTGAACGCGCTCCTGCCGATCGCACGACCGAGCGCCCGGAGCGCCGGAAGCGGCAGGACTGCCGTGCCGGTCAGGGCCAGGGAGGCAAGCACCCAGAGGCCATCGTTCTTCAGTCGTTGCAGAGGCGTCCACTTGTCGCCCAAGCGCACGTCGTGCGGCGGCCGCTCGTCCAGCGCCCGTGGCGTCAACTGCCGATCCTCATAAAAGCGGCGCGAGTGTCGCCCGCGCGCCGTGCGCTCGCAAGCGCGCTCGCCCAGCGTGTTGCGTAGCCGGCCACGATGAATGCGGGCGTTGAGGGGTGTTGGTGCATCGGCGCGTCGCTTCTGAGCCTTCGAGCGGCTGTCGAGCCAACCCCGTAGAAGCTCGTGTTCGCGGGAAGGACGGAGCGGTCGAGCGAAAACTCTGACAGGCCCGGGCGTTCCTCATCTACGGTCGCGTCATGCGTTCTGCCACGCGTCTCGCCGCGCGCGTTCCTGCCATGCGTTCCGTTGCTTCGACGCTCGCCGTCGCAGCGATCGTCTCTTCGTCCGCCGCCGGCGCACAAGATCAGCCCGTCGACCTCGCCATTCCCTATACGAAATTGGTCCTCGCCAACGGCATGGTCGTTCTCTTCAGCGAAGACCACGCGGTTCCGCAAGTCGCCGTCAACGTCTCGTACACCGTGGGCTCCCGGATGGAGCGACCAGGCCGGACCGGGTTCGCGCATTTGTTCGAGCACCTGATGTTCATGGGGACGCGGCGGGCGCCGACAAAGGCCTTCGACGCGTGGATGGAGCAGGCCGGTGGCCGGAACAATGCCTGGACCGCCGAGGACCGCACGGATTACTTCGACGTCGCTCCGTCCACTGCGCTCCCTCTGCTCCTTTGGCTCGAAGCGGATCGGATGCGTGATCTGGGCCCGCTCATCGACAAGGAGAAGCTCGACTTGCAGCGTGACGTCGTGCGTAACGAGCGACGCCAGAGCATCGAGAACAGACCCTATGGGATAGCAGAGCTCGAACTTCCGACGCTCCTGTGGCCAGAGGGTCATCCGTACCACCATCCGGTCATCGGCTCGCACGAGGATCTGGCGGCCGCCTCGGTCGACGACGTCAAACAGTTCTTCGCCACCTGGTACGATCCGGCCAACGCATCGCTAGTCGTCGCCGGCGACTTCGATCCGCAGCGCGCGCGCGACCTCGTCGAGCGATGGTTCAGCAACGCGCCGAGCCGTGGCAAGCCGGTGGACCCCGCGACACCGGCCCCTGATGCAGGGCCAGCGAGCGACAAAACGACACTGACGGGCGTCGTTCGCCGAACGGTGCCCGACAACGTCGAGCTCACGAAGGTGACGCTCGCTTGGCAAGCGCCCGCTCACTTCGCTCCCGGCGATGCCGAAATGGACCTTCTGGCGAGCGTCCTCTCGAACGGCAAAGCTAGCCGCCTTTACAAATCGCTCGTCTATGAACAGAAAATCGCGCAGACCGTGACGGCCGAGCAAGAGTCACACAAACTGTCGTCGTCGTTCGTCGTCGAGGCGACCATTCGCCCGGGCATCGACGCAAAGACCGTCGAGAAAGCGCTCTTCGACGAAATCGCGAAGGTTCGAGCGCAAGAGCCGACTGTCGAAGAGCTCGACCGCGCTCGAAACGAGTACGAGATGGCGTTCGTCGATCGGCTGCAGGCGCTGCCCGAACGCGCGTCGCTCCTGAACATGTACCAAGCCGAGATTGGCGACCCGGGCTACGTCCAGCGCGATCTCGACCGATACCGCCGCGCCACCGCGCGCGACCTGCTGGCGTATGCGAAGAAAGTACTCTTACCTGACGCGGTCGTCGTCCTCACCATCGTTCCCAAGAAGGACGCCAAGCTATGAAGGCCCATTCGTCGATCATGGCGCTCTTCGTCCCGCCGATCCTTTCCCGAGTGGCGTCCGCGACGCGAAGGGCCGTACGCGCTTGCCCCGCGGCTTTCGTCGTGGCGGCCTGCGCGAGAGACGCGCGCGCGCCGGCGTCAGCCCCGGCGGCGCCCGTGGCAAGCTCCTCGCCTGCGGCCGTCGCCGAGGCGGCGCGCGACGAGCTAGGTTCCCGGCCGCAGACGCCAATGCCCCCGGCTTTTTTGCCGCCGGCGCCTTCCGTCTTCCAGTCGAACGGCGGCGTGACCGTTTGGCTCCTCACCCGGCCGGAAGTCCCCATCGTCTCGTGCGACATGACCGTGCCGTCCGGAGCTTCGAGCGACCCGGAAGGGAAGGCAGGCCTCGCTTACGCAACGGCGAACATGCTGCTGGAGGGGGCAGGCGCACGGGGTGCCATCGATCTGGCGCGGGCCATCGACGATCTCGGCGCGCGCGTCGGAACGGACGCGAACGCCGATGCCAGCTTCGTCTCGATGACGGTCCTCAAGCGAAACGCCGCCCGCGCCTTTGCGCTGCTGGGGGACGTCGTCGCTCGCCCTCGCTTCGAGCCGGCCGAGTTCAAGCGCGTGAAGGACCTCTGGGCGAATGCGCTCCGACAGCGCGAGAAGAATCCCGACGCCACCGCGCGCGTCGTCTATCGCGCGGTGTTGTTTGGTGCCGGCCACCCTTACGGACATCCCTGGGACGGGACGCCCGCGAGCGCAAAGGGCGTGACCCTGGACGACGTGAAGCGCTTCTACTCAGCGGCCTGGCGCCCCGACCGCGTCACGCTCGTTTGCGCGGGCGCCATCACGCGCGACGAGCTGTCACCGCTCGTCGAGGCGGCGTTCGGTTCGTGGAAGTCGCCCGCGGCCCCTGCTCCAGCTCCGCTCGTACCGCCGGCGCCAAAGGGTCCGTGGCCGCGCTTCGTCCTCGTGGACCGGGCCGACGCTCCGCAGGCGGTCATCGCGACGGTCAAGCCGGGCATCGCCGCCGCGAGTGCGGAGGCGCCTCCGCTTTGGCGGGTGAATGACGCCATCGGCGGGAGCTTCACCTCGCGCCTGAACCAGGACCTTCGGGAAGCGCGCGGTTTCACTTACGGCGCTCGCTCGCGCTATTCGCTGTCGCGTGGCCCCGGCCAGGTGGTTTCTTGGGCCAACGTCGTAACGGACAAGACGGGCGACGCGCTGGCGGCGATGCTCGGCGATCTGAGCAAGTTCGCCGAGGGGGGGCTGACGGATGACGAGGTGCAGCGCACGCGGTCGCAAGCGCGAGGCGAACTGGTGAGCGTCTACGAGTCGGTGGAGGGGATTGCGGGACACCTGGCGGCCGACGCGTCGCTCGGGTTGCCGCCGGACTACGAGGCGAGCGCCAGCAAAGCGCGGGACGCCGCGGAGAAGCCGGAACTCGATGCCCTCGCCGCACGTTTCTACGATCCCAAGGACGCCATCGTGGTCGTCGTCGGCCCGCGTGCGCGCGTTCAGCCGATGATCGATAAGCTCGGAATGCCTGCGCCGGAGCTTCGTGACGCGCAGGGCAACGTGATTGCAGAGGCTTCCCGCAGCGGGGGTCAGGCGGCGAAGCCGAATTCAGAACGAAGGACGCGGTAGCGCTACGCCGAGCAGGGCGCGCGAGGTGCAGCTCGTTGGAGGCGTCTTTCGACGCGTCGCCCTTTAGCCCAACGGTTGACCGCCGCCTGGTCGCCGCGGTCTAGTGCGGCCCGCGCATGCGGTCCCGGTCGCCCTCTCCTCCGCCGTCATCGTCCGGCGTCCGGCTTGCGCCGGGCGCCGAGGAGAACGGCCTGGCGCGCATGCTCGCGGAGCTCGTGCGCCAGAACCTCGAGGCGAAGCCACACAAAATGAAGGACTTCGCAGCGCTGGCCGGGCGCGTTGCGATCGTCGCCGACGACGCGGACGTGGTGTTGACGCTTCGGTTCGAGCGCGGCGGCTCGCTGACGATTCACGACGGGATTGTCGGTGTTCCAGACATGACCATTCGCGGACCGGCCGAGGCGATCATGGCCCTCTCGAATTTGCCGAGCGGTCCTCTCGGCCTGCCGCTCCAGGACCCGCGCGCTGGCGTCCGCGACGAAGGCGCGCTCGAAGCGCTACGGATCGTTTTTGGCGCCCTGCGCGCGGGAAGGCTTCACATTTACGGCATGGCGTTTCACGCCGGTCTGGCCATGAAGCTCACCAGGGTGATGAGCATTCACGGTTGAGGAACAGGCCGCGCCCTCCTGCAGCCGCTTGACGGCACAAGCCTCGCCTCGTACCTTTCGCCCCCCGCAGAGCGAGGATTCCCCCCACGATGGCCGTTCACATTCGATTGTCACGCGCCGGCGCCAAGAAGCGCCCCTTCTATCGCATCATCGTCGCCGACCAGCGGAGCCCTCGGGGTGGTCGCTTTCTCGAGAACATCGGGACGTACGATCCGACGCGGGAGCCCGTCCACTTCACGATTGAGCCGGAGCGGCTCGCCTATTGGCGTAGCCAAGGCGCACAGCCGTCCGCCACTGTCGATCGTATTCTCAAGAGCCAAGCGAAGCTGGCCGCCGGCGCGGCGGTCTCGACCGTTGCTGCGTCCGAGTGAACGTCTCGCGTCCTCGCCCATGCCTTTCAAAGAGCTGATCCGCGCCATCGCCGTCGAGCTCGTGGACCATCCCGATCAGGTCGAGGTGACCGAGATCGCCGGCGATCACAACAGCGTCATCGAGCTCCGTGTCGCAAAAGAAGACATCGGCAAGGTGATCGGCAAAGACGGCCGCACCGCGCAGTCGATGCGCACAATCTTGACCGCCCTCTCGATGAAGCTGGGGCGCCGCGCGCACCTCGACATCGTCGACTGAGGGCGCGCCTGTCCGCAGTCCAACATGGTCCCGGCCGAGGCATGGGTGCCGCTTGCGGAGGTCGCGCGGCCGCACGGCGTTCGAGGCGAGCTTCGCCTGCGTCTTTTTCATCGCGAGAGCGACCTCCTGCTCCGGCTCGACGAGGTCCTCGTTCGTTTCACCGATGGCGAGGAGCAGGAGGTCAGCGTCGACGGCGCCCGGCGTGCAAACGATGCCATCTTGATGAAGCTTTTCTCCGTCGACGATCGCGATCGGGCCGACGAGCTTCGCGGCGCGCTCGTGTGCGCTCGTCGCGGCACGTTTCCGCCACTCGAGCCGGGGGAGTTTTACGCCTGTGACGTGGAGGGGGCGCGGGTCATCGTCGATGACGGTGCGATGGGTTCCGAGGAGCTCGGCCGCGTGCAGGAGCTGCGCTCGTACCCGACCGTCGACGTGCTTTTGGTGCAGCCAGCGGACGGCAGCGGCGCCTGGGAAGTGCCGCTCGTCGCCGCGGTGGTGCGCGGAATCGACCTCGAGCGGGGAGTGGTCACGCTGGAGTCCCGCGAAGGGGTCGACCGGGCGTGAGCCCTCGCAGGTTGGCGGGGATCGGTTGGGTTCGCGGCGCGACTGAACTACGAGTAAGCCGTGCGTATCGACACCGTTACCCTCTTCCCGGAAGCCTTCGCCGGATTCCTCGCGACGAGCTTCGTCGGGAGAGCGATTGACTCGGGACGCCTCTCGATTCGCTTCCGCAACCCGCGCGATTTCGGGCTCGGAAAGCACAGGAGCGTGGACGACACGCCCTACGGCGGCGGCAGCGGGATGGTCATGCGCGTCGACGTCCTCGTGTCCGCCATGGAGGCGCTCGACGCAGACGCCCCTGGGGGGCTCGGGCCCGCCGGGTGCTGCTGACGCCGCAAGGCCGCTTGCTCGACCAACGCAAAGTTCACGAGCTGGCGGCGGCCGAGGCGGTGATGCTCGTGTGCGGGCGCTACGAGGGGTTCGACGAACGGGTGCGCAGCCACGTAGAGGAAGAAATTTCCGTGGGCGACTTCGTCATGACGGGCGGAGAGGTGGCGGCGATGGCCATCATCGATGCCTGCTCACGCCTGCTCCCGGGAGTCCTCGGAAACGAAGCGTCGACCTTGGACGAATCGCACAGCCCGCACTCCAGCGGTCTGCTCGAATACCCCCAATACACCCGGCCAGCGGAGTTCCGCAGCGCGCGCGTCCCGGAGGTGCTCGTAGGCGGTAACCACGCCGAGATCGCCAAGTGGCGGCGTGAGCAGGCCGTCGAGCGCACGCGCGCCCGCCGTCCGGATCTTTGGGCGCGCTTCGTCTCCAGCCGATCGCCCAAACCATGACGCCGGCTCGCCCAGCGAGAGCCGTTTCGATCGCGCTCGTCCATCATCCGGTGCTCGACGGGCAGGGCGCCATCGTGACCACGGCGGTCACGAACCTCGACGTGCATGACCTCGCGCGGAGCGCCCGCACCTACGGATGCGCCGACTACTGCGTGGCCCATCCCATCGCGGCGCAACGGGAGCTCGTCGAGCGCATCCGGACCCACTGGACGGATGGGTCCAGTGGCCGGCGCATCCCCGACCGCCGTGAGGCGCTGCGCGTGCTGCGAATCGGTACGTCGCTCGAGGAGGCGGTGACCGCTCTCGGCGGACGAGAGAAAGTCGAGGTGTGGGTGACTGCCGCGCGATCGCTCGGACGGACCAAGTCATTTCGCGAAGCGAGGGCGCAGCTTCAGACGGAAGGCAAGCGGGTGCTGGTCGTCTTCGGAACGGGGTGGGGCCTCGCGCCGGAGGTGATCGAGTCGGCAGACGCCATCCTCGCGCCGATCCGCGCCATGAGCACCGAGTACAATCATCTGAGTGTCCGGGCCGCGTGTGCCATCGCCCTCGACAGGCTCCTCGGGGCCCAAGAATGAAACAACGCTCCTTCACTGTCGCGCTAGGAGCGCCTCGAGCTCGGCCGTGTAACCCGCGGGCCCGTGCTCGACGAGCGGCGGCATGATAGCCAGCCCGCCCGGCCGGCCGGCCGTAGCCTCTACGAGGACGATTCGCGCGGGAACCACCGCGGTTCCATGAACGAAGCGCATCCGCTTGGCGTGCAATCCCTCTGCGGCGAGGCTCGACAGAAGGTGGTCCAGCTCGTACGCCGGGTAGACGAAGCACACGCGCGCCCTTCGTCCGGCTACTTGCCGAGCGGCTTCGACGAAGGTCGAGAGCTCGCCGCTCCGCGCGCGGGCCTCCGCAACCGGAACGCGGCCGCGGCCGGGCGCGACATACGGCGGGTTGCATACCACCAGGTCGGCCTGGCCGCGCCGGGAACGCGAGACATCGCGCACGTCGGCGCGAAGGACCTCGCCGCGGTCGGTCCATCCGTTCGCGTCGAGGTTGCGCCGAGCCGTTGCCGCGGCTCGTTCGTCGATCTCGACGAGAACCACACGCCGAGCCGCCGCCAGGCGGAGCAGCGCGAGGGCCACGGCGCCCACGCCGGCGCCGAGGTCGAAGGCAAGCTCCGCCTTGGCACGCGTCGCGAACGCCGCGAGCAGCAGGGCGTCGACGTTCGTCCTGTAGCCGGCTCCGCGTCGTGGCTGAAAGAGGACGACGCTCCCGCCAAACAGCGCGTCTCGCGTTACGTCCAGTGGCGCGCCGTCGCCGAGAGCGCTGCCGCTCAGAGTCGCCATGGTCGCCCCCGATCGATCTTTTGGGCTTGCGCCATACTCCTCCTCCGATGCGCGTCCCGCGCAATTCGGCTCACGATGATCGGAATACGGTACTCGAAGAGCGCAACACGATGACGACCCCGGACGTCTCATTTTCCGATCAGGTGCGGGCGGCGGGTCGCGAGCTTGGATTCGATGTGGTCGGGATCGCGCGCGCCGACCTGAGCCTCGACCGAGACGCGGCGCAGTACGAAGCTTTCGTGAGCGCTGGGATGCACGGCGAAATGGACTGGCTCGCGAGAAATGGCGCAGCGAGGTCGCGCCTCGACGGAGAGGCCGTGCTGGCCGGTGCGAAGAGCGTCATCTGCGTGGCGCGACGCTACCAGCGGTCACCCGACGACGAATCGCGAGCCGCGGAAGTTGCGCAGACGATCGCGCGTTATGCGCGCGGGCGCGACTATCACCGCTTTCTCCGGCGTCGCATCCGGCGGCTCGCTACTTTCGTGCGCTCCCTCGGTACCGCGGAGCAGCCCGTTCGTGCCCGGCCGCTTTGCGACGAAGAGCCGATCCTCGAGCGTGCGTGGGCGGCTCGGGCCGGGCTGGGCTTCGTGGGGAAGAACGGCATGCTCATCGTCCCCGGGCTGGGGTCGATGGTGCTTCTCGGTGAGGTCGTCACCACTCTCGAACTCGAGCCGGACGCGTGGACGGGCGATCGGTGTGGCACGTGCCGCCGCTGCCTCGAAGCGTGCCCGACTCAGGCCTTTCCAAGGCCCTTCGTGTTGGATGCGCGGCGATGTGTCTCCTATCTCACGATCGAGCACCGCAGCGCGATTCCGCTTGAGTTGCGTTCGGGCGTCGGCACGCACCTCTTCGGCTGCGACGACTGCCAGACGGCGTGCCCTTACAACGCAGGGTTCGCGGCGCGCGCGCCGCTCGACGGGAGTGACGGCGACCCGTTCGCGCCGCTCGAACGATGGTCACGCATCTCGCTCGAATCGATGATGTCGCTAGACGAAGATGGCTGGCGGATCCTTTCGGAAGGAACGCCCCTCAAGCGCGCCGGGAGGTTTGGCATCGCGCGGAACGCGGCCATTGTCCTCGGCAATCGCGGCGACGAGAGCGCGCTGCCGGCCCTCCGGTCCGCGGCGCGCGACCACGAAAACGCCGTGGTGCGCGAAGCGGCCGAATGGGCGATGGCACGCATGGCGCCAGCGCGCGAACCGTGACGATCAGGAGGGGTGCGCCGTCGTTCCGTTGGTGGCGACGAGCCGCTCGCGCTCTTTCTCGTGCACGCGCGTCCCGCCGAGGGCCGAGCCGCCGATGAAGATGCGCCGGTCGTAGTGGTCCAGGTTCTTGTGCGCGACGACCTGGAAGCAGGCCGCGTTACCTTGCGCGCCAATTCGCCAAGACCAGCCGAGGAAGAGGTGCCAGAGGCGATACCACCGTTCCCCGTACGCCTTGACGATGGCGGCTTGGTGCCTCTGCCAGTTGTCGTGCCACCGCTTGATAGTGAGCGAGTAATGAATGCTCACGTTCTCAGCGGAGTGGATCTCGAAGCCGGCCTTCTCCAGGCCCTTGCAAACGTCGCTCAAGGGCAACGAGGCATCGGCCCCTGGGAAGATGTACTTGCTCATGAAGAGGCCCCAGATGAGGTCCTCCGGGCGCAGGCCGATGACGGGAAGGCCCATGGTCCCGCCGCGTCGAAGGCCCGTCCACTGCAGGAGAAAGAGGCCATCGTCCTTGAGAAGATCGTAGACGAGGGCGCAGAATTTCGGAAAATTCTTCACGCCGACGTGCTCTACCATCTCGAGGCTCGAGATGCGGTCGTAGGATTTCCGGGGAATTTCCCGGTAGTCGAGGCACTCGATGCGAGCGCGGTCCGAGAGCCCCGCCTTCGAGATGCGCGCATTACCGAAGGCCGTTTGATTCTTGCTGATTGTGATGCCGGTCGTCTTGGCGCCGTAATTCTTCGCGGCGTGCATCGCGAGCGTTCCCCAGCCGCAGCCGATGTCGAGCATCTCATGGTCATTACGGACCATGAGCTTGTTGCAGACGAGGTCCATCTTGTTGTCTTGCGCCTTTTCTAGCGACTCCTCGTCGTTCTGGAAGAAGGCGCTCGTGTAGACCATGCGGTCGCCGAGAAAGGCCTCGAAAAAGTCGTCGCCGCGATCGTAATGCTCCCGAACGATGCGCTCGTCTTGGGCCTTCGAGTGAATGGCGGCTTCGGGAATAAAGCGCGTGAAAAAGAACTCGAAATTGTGCTTCGTGAGCGTGTAGGTGACCAGTCGATCGCGTGCGTCCAGCAGCGCGTCCATATCGGGGATGTCGACGTCGCCATCGAGGTAAGCCTCGAGCAGCGTGGTCATTGGGATTTGCCCGGTGGTGTACCGGGCGGCGAGCTTCGGGTCGCGAAACGCGACGTAGTCGGTCAGATGGGTCACGGGTCCTCTTCTCTCGCGGCCTCTGTTTCGGCGCGAAGCGGGCTCAGAAAGGACCACAAGCTGGCGCCGGGTTCAACAGGATGCGGCTTTCGAGCCAACAAAGTGAACCGTATGCTACCCAGTGCGTCACTGGCTTCGCATGAAAGTCGTTCGGTTCGCACTCGCTTTAGGCACGTTCGCGCCGGTGGCGCTGGGGTCCCTGTGCGCGCGCACACAGGAATCTCAGCTTGCGTCGCTCCGGGCGGCCGCGCGGTCGTCGCGGTCCGATCCGGCGGCGGCCTTGGCGCTCGGGCGCGCGCTTCGACGCGCGGGCCATCCCGCCGAAGCCCTCACCGAGCTGCGACGGGGCATCGCCACGCCTGGCGGCTCGCCCGACTTGCCCCTGGCGCTTCGTTGGGAGGTCGCTCGTGCCTATCTCGACGAGCGCGACTTCGGCCAGGCGATGGGGGCCTGCAAGTCGCTCGGAAAGATCGCGGGGAGCGCCGCCGACGGCCACGCCTGCGCGGCCTACGCTCACCTCGTCTGGCAGCGCGCAGGTGAAGCTCTCACCGAGACGGCGGCGGCGCTGGAGAAAGCCCCGACCTGCTACGAGGCGAAGCTTGCGGAGGGACGGGCACGCAATCTCACGCTGGAGCCGACGGAGAGCGAGCGCGCCTTCCGCGCCGCCATCTCCTGGCGGCCCGACCGCGCCGAGGGGCATCTAGCGCTCGGACGCCTGCTCCTCCATGCGCGCACCAAGGAAGACGCTATCGTCGAATTGCGCGCGGCCGTGCGGCTCGATCCGAGCGACCCCGAGGCGATCTACGAGCTGGCGGAGGCCGTCGCGCCCGGGGACGAGAGCGTGAGCCTTCTCGAGCGGGCGACCCGCGAGCGGCCGTCATTCACGGACGCATGGCTCGCGCTTGGTCCGCAAGAGCTCGCCGCAGGGCGCATGACCAACGCAAAGCGCGCGGCCGAGGAGGCCTTGCGCAACGATCCGGCGCGACTTGAGCCTCACCTGCTCCTTGGCCGGCTCGCCCTCGTGGAGGGACGCTTGGACGACGCCATAGCCGAAGGAGCCGCTGGGCTGAAGATCCTCGCGAGCTCGGCGCCGGCCAAGCTGCTCGTCGCCGATGCGAACGCGAAGAAGGGGGAGCTCGACCGCGCGCTCGAGGCTTATCAGGCCGCCTGGGGCTTCGATCACCGCGACCCGACGCCGCTCGTGCACGCGGCCGAGGCGTGTCACGCGGCGGGCCGCGACACGAGCGCCCGCGCGTTCGCCTTGCGGGCGACGGAGGAATTTCCGCGATGGGCTCCGGCCTGGGCCGCTCTCGGCGACGCGCTAGCCGCGCAAAACGAGAAGGAACCGGCGCGCGAGGCCTATCGCAAGGCACTCGCGACCGAGGGTCCCGTCGACCGTAGCGCCTTGCAAGGGAAGCTCGGTGCGGTCCACTGACGCGCGATTTCGGCCTGACGTGGAGGGCATGGGATTGACGGGCTCGAATCCGCCTTCCGAGCTCGCGGTGCGCGTGCTGTCCGGCGATCTGCGAGCCATCGCGCGGGGGCTGCGACTCGTCGACGATCAGGCGCCTGGCTCGAACGAGCTACTGAAGGCATTGTGGCCGCACACGGGACGGGCATGGGTCGTCGGGGTGACTGGCAGCCCGGGTGCGGGCAAGTCGACGCTTTGCGATCGGCTCATCACGCTGCTCCGCTCACGCGGCGATCGCGTCGGCGTCATTGCCGTCGACCCGAGCAGCCCGTTTTCCGGAGGGGCCATCCTGGGCGATCGGATCCGAATGTCGCGCCACGCGACGGACGACGGTGTGTTTATCCGATCGGTTGCGACGCGCGGCCACCTCGGCG
The DNA here is from genome assembly GCA_963787925.1 of uncultured delta proteobacterium. GTDB lineage: Bacteria > Myxococcota_A > Polyangia > Polyangiales > Polyangiaceae > Palsa-1150. The sequence continues at coordinate 3,011,307 of CAWBEN010000003.1, read as the reverse complement.
GCCTTTCCAGGAGCGCGCGTAGCATGGTCCGCGTGCTCGACGCGGCAGCCTACGACGTCGTGCTCGTCGAGACGGTGGGCGTGGGGCAGGACGAGCTGGAGATCACGCGGACCGCGCACTCCACGCTCGTCGTCGTCGCGCCGGGGATGGGCGACGACATTCAAGCGATCAAGGCCGGCATTCTCGAGTGCGCAGATGTCTTCGCGGTCAACAAGGCCGATCGCGAAGGAGCTGACGGCACGGTCCGTGATCTTGAGCTGATGATGTCGCTCGGTCCGAGCGAGCGCGATTCTCCAACTGTCTCGGACTGCGTCCACGAACGATGGGCTCCCTCGATCATCAAGTGCATCGCCACGCGCGGGGAGGGGCTTGCCGAGCTGCTGGAAGCGCTCGATCGGCACCGAGGGTGGGTGCGTGGGACCGAGCGGGGTCGGTCGCAGAGACACGCGCGGCTCGTCCAAGAGATCAGAGAAGCGCTCCGCGAGGCGTTGCTTGAGGCCGCCGTGGACGACCTAGGCCCTGACCTCGAGGCCGCGCTTGCGGCGGTGGAGGCGCGCGCCGTAGACCCGTACACAGCGACCGAGAGGCTCGTCGAATTGTTCCGCTCGCGCTCGTAGCCGCGGTCGCGCGACTCACGTCACCCTGAGGACTTCATCGACCGTCGTCACGCCGGACTGGATCTTGAGCAGTCCAGCATGGCGTAGACTCGGGATCTTCCGGCGCACGTAAATCTCGCGGTAAGCGCGCGCTGGTGCCTTTGCTTTAATCAATTCGCGCAGCTCGTCGTCGAGTTCGACCACCTCGAAAATGCCTGTGCGCCCGCGGTACCCCGTGAGCATGCATTTGTCGCAGCCCTTCGTGCGCAGAACATCGCTCCCGGCGGGAAGGAGCACGTCGTCGCCGTCCCACAGATCGCGTTCGAGCTTTGCGGGTCGCCTGCAGTGTGGGCACGCAACGCGCACGAGCCGCTGGGCTAGAACTGCGGAGAGCGCGTTCGCGACGATCCACGGCTCGACACCCAAGTCGACCAGCCGGACGATCGTTTCCACCGTATCCGACGTATGCAGTGTCGAGAGAACCAGGTGACCGGTCAACGCCGCCTGCATCGCGATCCGCGCCGTCTCCGCGTCGCGCATCTCGCCCACGAGGATGACGTCCGGGTCTTGCCTCAGGATGGCACGGAGGCCAGCGGCGAACGTGAATCCCGTCCGGACGTTGACCTGTCCTTGCGTCAGACCGTCGAGCTCCACCTCGATCGGGTCCTCCAAGGTTACGACGTTCAGCTCTCGGGTGTCGATGAGCTGCATCAACGCGTAGAGCGTCGAGGTCTTGCCTGCGCCGGTGGGCCCCCCGGTGACGACGAAGCCCTGCGGTCGGGCGAGGACTTCACGTAGTGTCGTCTGTGCCTTCGCGTCGAGGCCGAGGTTTTCGAACGCGATGAGCGTCTGGCTCGAAAGAATGCGGAGCACCACCTTCTCGCCCTGCGACGCCGGGAACGTCGACGCGCGAAGGTGAACGCGCTTGCCCCCCTCCAGCTCGATCACAACCTGCCCGTCCTGCGGAAGCCGCCTTTCGGCGATATCCATCTTGGCCAGGACCTTCACCCGTGAGATGACTGTCGTCCCCACCGCCACGGCGATCGGCTGCACGTCGACGAGGGCCCCATCGACGCGTAGCCGTACGCGCATCACATCGTGCTTTGGCTCGAGGTGAATGTCGCTCGCGCGCTGGGACACGGCCAGGCGAACCAGCTCGTTGACGAGGGCGACCGCGTCGCCGGAGATCGGCTCGAGAGGGAGCGAGTTTGACATGCATCGAGACTAGATGGCCGGGGCGATCCGGCGCGAGGCTCATCGCTTCCGCCGGGTCGCCGTGGTGGGTGCGTCGGAGCTTGCGCTTTTTGACGTTTTCTGCCCCGCCGCCGCTGCTCGAGCCGCCGATTGTTTCGGCGCCGGGGTATGGGGGCGCTTTGCTTTTTTCGCGCTCGCTGGCGAGCGCGCTTTCGTCGTGGGTGCCCGAGGCCCTCGGGGCCGCTTCCGGCCCACGCTTTCTGCGTCGAAGGCCGCCGGGCAGACGTCGTTGACGTGGCAATCCGAGCAAGCCGGCTTGCGGGCGAAACAGCACCGGCGCCCGTGAAAGATGAGCACGTGGCTCGCCTGGCCCCACTCCCTCCGCGGCAGGACGGCACAAAGATCGCGCTCGATGCGTGCTCGGATCCTGGTTGTTCGTCCATCCGAGACGCTGGCTGACGCGCATCACGTGTGTGTCGACGACGACGCCCTCCGGCGCGTTCCAGAGCACTCCGAGGATGACGTTGGCCGTCTTGCGTCCCACCCCCGGCAACTCGACGAGCTGCTCGAGCGAGGGAGGGACGTCGCCGCCGTGTCGTTCTACCAACGCGCGCGCCAGGCCGACGAGCGCCCTCGATTTCATGCGAAAGAACCCGAGACTCGAAACGCAGCGGCTCCACGTCCTTCGGCTCCGCCTTCGCCATCGCTCGCGCGTCAGGGAACCGCGCGAATAGGGCCGCGGTAGTCTTGTTCACGGCAACGTCCGTCGTCTGTGCGCTGAGAACGACTGACACGAGCAGTTCGAACGGTGATCGATGATCGAGCTCGCAATGAGCGGTCGGGTGCTGCCGTGCCAGGATTGCTAGCGTCTTTGGCGCGAGCGACGGACTGCGCGCGAGTCGGTTGTCGCGTTCCTTCGCGGGGAGGCGGGTTGTTACCTGGGCCATGCTTTACGGGGCGCGGTCAGTTGAGATTGGTGATCGGAGGTACACTGCCGCCATTGGAGGGCGGCGGCGTGCTGTCGCCGCCGAGATCGTCGGGCTCTCCGCTCTCGGCGAGGCGCTCGACCGCGACGATGCGCTCCCCGTCGCCGAGCGTCATGAGCCTCACGCCCTGCGCGTTGCGGCCGGTCTCGCGAATCTCGTCGACACGTGTGCGGATCGTCTGCCCGCGGTCGGTGATGAGCATCACCTCGTCGTCGTCCTTGACGAGCTTCACGCCGACGACCGGCCCGTTGCGCTCGCTCGCGTCGATGAGGATGATCCCCTTGCCGCCGCGGTTCTGCGTGCGGAACTCTTCGATGTTCGTTCGCTTGCCGTAGCCGTTCTCGCACACCGCGAGCACGTTGGGGCGCTCTGGGTCGCTCACCTCGAGGCCGACCACCTCGTCGCCTTCGGCGAGGTCGATCCCCTTCACGCCGTGCGTCGCGCGGCCCATCGGGCGCACTTGGTCCTCGGGGAAGCGGATTGACTGGCCGCTCTTCGTGGCGATGAGCACGTCGCGCGTGCCGTCGGTGAGCTGCGGCGGAGAGGAGCTGATCGCCCTCGTCGATCTTGACGCCGATGATGCCCTTTTCGCGGAAGTTCTCGTACTCGTCGAGCTCGGTCTTCTTGATCTGGCCGTGCTTGGTCAGCGTGACCACGAACTTGCCCTTCTCGATCTTCGGGACGACGACGATGGCGGCGACCTTCTCGCCCGGCTCCATCCCGACGAAGTTGACGATCGCGCGCCCCTTGCCGTTCGCGCGGCCTGCGGGATCTCGTAGACCTTCTTGACGTAGACCTTGCCCTTGTCGCTGAAGAAGAAGACGTAGGCGTGCGTCGACGCGACGAAGAGCTGGGTCACCCAGTCCTCTTCGCGCGCCTCCATTCCGATGCGCCCTTTGCCGCCGCGCTTCTGCGCGCGGTAGTCCCTCGGGCTGCGTCCGCTTGATGTAGCCGGCGTGCGAGATCGTGACGACCATGTCCTCTTCCTGGATGAGGTCTTCGTCCAGGATCTCGGCGTCGTTCTCGACGATCTCGGTGCGGCGCTTGTCGGCGTACTTGGCCTTGATCTCCTCGAGCTCCATGACGATGACGTCGTCGAGGAGCTTGGGGCTCGCGAGGATCGCGCGGTAGCGGGCGATCGTGCTCGCACAGCTCGCCGTACTCGGTCGCGAGCTTCTCCTGCTCGAGGCCGGTGAGGCGCGAGAGGCGCATCTCGAGGATGGCCTTGGCCTGGCGCTCGGAGAGGCAGTACGGGGTGCTTCTTGGTCGCCTCGTCGATCTCGCTCTCGGGCCGCCCCGCGCGGCGCACGAACGCCTCGAGCCCCGCGAGCGGGAGCGCCATGAGCGCCGTCGCGCGCGGCGTCGGGGTCCGCGCGACTCGCGGATGGTCTTGACGACGAGATCGACGTCGGTGACCGCCATGCCCAGGCCTTCGACGATCTCGCGCTGGGCCTCGGCCTGGCGCAGCTCGAAGCGCGTGCGGCGCGTGACGACGTCGCGCCGGTGCTCGACGAAGGCCGTCGAGCGTCTCCTTCAGATTGAGGACCGCGGGGCGCCCGCTGGACGATGGCGAGGTTGATGACGCCGAACGTCGTCTGCAGATCGGTCATGCCGGTAGAGCTGGTTGATGACGACCTGGGGGATGACGTCCTTCTTCAGCTCGATGACGAGGCGCATGCCGTCGCGGTCGCTCTCGTCGCGGACCTCGCCGATGCCCTCGATCTTCTTCTCGCGCATCGAGCTCGGCGATCTTGGCGGCGACGCGCGCCTTGTTCACCTGGTAGGGGATCTCGGTGACGACGATCTGCTCGTTCTCGCCTCGCCCGGGCGATCTTCTCGACGCTCATCCGCGCGCGCATGATGATCGATGCCGCGCCCGGTGCGGTAGCGCGGCCTCGATGCCGGCGCGGCCGTAGATGAGGCCCGCGGTCGGGAAGTCGGGGCCCGGGACGAAGCGCATGAGGTCGTCGATGGTCGCGTCGCGGGTTGCGCATCAGGTGGATGGTCGCGTCGATGATCTCGCCCAGGTTGTGCGGGCGGGATGTTCGTCGCCATGCCGACGGCGATGCCGCCCGAGCCGTTGACGAGGAGGTTCGGGCACGCGCGGCGGGAAGGACCGTCGGCTCCTTCAGCCGAGTCGTCGAAGTTCGGGGCGAAGTCGACGGACTCCTTGTCGATGTCGGCGAGGAGCTCCACCGCGAGCTTCGTGAGGCGCGCTTCGGTGTACCGGTACGCGGCGGCCGGGTCGCCGTCGACCGAGCCGTAGTTGCCCTGCCCGTCGATGAGCGGGTAGCGCATCGAGAAGTCCTGCGCCAGGCGCACCATCGCGTCGTAGACGCGCGCGTCGCCGTGCGGGTGGTACTTGCCGAGCACGTCGCCGACGATCGTGGCGCTCTTTCGGTAGCCCGCTGTCGGGCATGAGGCCCTGCTCGTACGCGCTGAAGAGGATGCGCCGGTGCACGGGCTTCAGCCCGTCGCGCACGTCGGGGATGGCGCGCCCGATGATGACGCTCATCGCGTAGTCGAGGTACGACGTGCGCATCTCGTCCTGGATCGAGACGGGAACTTTCTGCTGAGGCGCCGTGGGCGTCGGGGGAAGCGGCGGAATTTCGGCCATGCGTCCCGAATGTCTAGTCGCTCGTCGCGGCGTGGTCGAGAGTCCCTGCGATCACCGTGCAGACCCAGCGACGAGGCGCCGTCAGAAGAAATTGCCGATCGTGAACTCGAAGTCGCTGTGGTTCTCGTACGGGAGCGGGGCGAGCGGGAAGCCCCACTCGAAGCGCAGCGGACCGAGCGGCGAGAACCAACGGATGCCGAAGCCCGTGGACGTGCGCAGGTAGCCCAGGCTGCTCGGGAACGATGAAGCACGGGCTCACGACGTGGTCGAACTGCGGGGCCGGCGTCGTCTTGCAGAACTGATCCTCGGTGTTCCAGGCGTTGCCGGCGTCGAAGAAGACGACGCCGCGGATGCCGACCTTGTCGAGGATCGGGAACTCGAGCTCGAGGTTCTCGTAGGCCTCGAGGTTGCCGCCGATGTTCGCGCCGTTGGCGATGGGCGCTGAGTTCGGGTCGAGCGCCTTGCGTGAGCGGCAAGCGCGGGCCGATGCTCCGCAGAGAAGAAGCCGCGCACGTCGAGGATGCCGCCCAGGAAGTAGCGCTGGAAGATGGGAACGCCCTGCGGGATCCGGGCTCGTGATGAGGCCGACCTCGGTGTTCAGCTTGAGGACGAACCCCGAGCCGGGCTGCCCGTTGCCGCCGCCGAGCGGATAGTAGAAGCGCCCCGTGAAGCGGTGGCGCAGGTAGTTGAACTCGCTGCCGAAGCACCTCGCTGGCGAGCTCTGTCGACGCCTGCAGGAAGATGCCGGTGGTCGGAAAGAGGCGGTTGTCGCGCGTGTCGTAGCGTGACGCTCGGCCGGAGCGACGACGACGCGTCCCGAGTTGAAAAGGTTGGCGAGCGGGAGCCGCTGGAAGACGCTCGACGAAGCCGGGCGCGGCCCCGAAGAACGTGTTGCTCGGCGACGTGTCGACCGAGTCCCACTCGAGCGTGCCCGTCAGGCTCAGGCGTAGCCATGGCTGGATGAGCGCGTACCCGAAGGTCAGCGAGCCGCCGACGCTACCGCCGCGAGAAGTCGGGGAAGACGTAGAGCGTGTCGTAGAGCTCGACGCTCGAGTTCCAGTCTGAGTCGAGGAAATACGGCTCGAAGAAGCGGAGCGTGACCAGCTGCCGGAGCGCCGAGACCTGCGCCTGAAGGGCGAGCGCCTGCCCGTTGCCGAACAGGTTCGCCTGCTGAACCTGCGCCGTCGCGATGAAGCTCTCGATCGAGCTGAAGCCTGCGCCGACCTGGAAGGTGCCGGTCGGCTTCTCGGCAACCTCGATGTTGATGATGATCTTGTCCGGCGCCGACCCCTGCTCGGTCGAGACGTCGACGCGCTCGAAATAACCGAGCGCGGTGATCCGGCGCTTGCTGTTCTCGATCCCGGTCTCGCTGAACAGCTGTCCTTCCTGGACCTCCATCTCGCGCCGGACGACCTTGTCGCGGGTCTTGGTGTTCCCGTTGACTTCGATGCGCTCGATCCGGACGGGCGGCCCTCGGCGAATGGGCACGACGATGTCCACCTGCTCGTGCACGGGGATCGAGCTCTGTCTCCGGCTCCGCCTCGACGTTGGCGAAGCCAGCGTCGCGGTAGAGCGTTCGGACGGCCTGCAGATCCTTAATGAGGAGCGCGCGGTTGAAGGAGTCGCCCGACTGCGCGCCGAGGAGCTGCCTCAGCGCCCGTCTGCCGCCGAGCGGTTCGATTTCGTGGCCCTCGTTGTCTCGTTCGTAGATCCGAAGCTGGCGGATCTTGTATCGCGGCCCCTCGTGGATGACGACCGCGATGTCGATGCCCTCGCGGTCTGGAGTGAGCATCACGCGAGGCGTCCCGATCTGGACGCTGAGATAACCCTTGTCGTAGTAGAGCGCGCTCAGCATGAGCACATCGCGCTCGAATACGTCCTGTCGATAGGGCCCTCCGGACCCGAACGATGAAAATACCGCCGCTACCTGTCTGCATCTGGTCGCGCAGCTCGGAGTCGGACAGGTGCTCGTTGCCGATGAACGTGAGGCGCCGCACCGTCACGGGTTGGTGCTCAGTGATCTTGAACTTGAGCGTCACCTCGTTTTCCCGTTGCGGAGTGATCTCGTAGTCGACGTCAGCGAGAAAGAAGCCCTTCTCGGCGTAAGCATCCTTTATCTTCTGAACGCTACGGCGCACCGCCGGCACGCTGAGGATGGTGTTCGGCTTGACCTCGACGGCCTCGTTCAGCTTGTCATTCTCGATCTCGTCGTTGCCGTGGTAGCTGACCTCCTTGATGTTGGGCCGCTCACGTACGATGAAGCGCAGCACGACGCCGTGGTCGTTGGTGGTCAGGTCTACCTGGATGTCTTCGAAGAAGCCCGAGTCCCACAACGCCCGGACGTCGGCGGTCGCGTTCTCGATGCGAAATGGTTGGCCGGGCTTTTGACGCAGATACGAGAGAACGTCTTCGCGCGCGACCCTTCGGTTCCCCACTATGTCGATGGACGCTACGGGCAGTCCCTCGGCTTGCTCTCCAGCGGTTGGCGGCAGCGCGTTCGGGGGCGGGGCAGCCGTGAGGTCGCTCGACGCCGTGACAGTGGGCGGCGCCGCTCCGCCGTCACCTGACTGCGCACTCGGCGCAAGCCCCGGATCCGCGGAGAGCGCGGTCGTTGGCGGCGTTCCGCCGTCGGAAGGTGCCGCCCACGCCACCCGAACGCAAACCAGCCCAAGGAGGACTGCGGCCAGTACGGCTAGCAAACGAGCGGTTCGCATCGGTGGTGCGCGGCGCGGCGGCAGTACGTCTCACGGCACGCAAGAGCCTCCGCTGCCTAGCGCAACGCAATGGCTCAGGTCAACCGGGCGGAAGCGCGCCACCACACGATTGCGGCAAGCCCGAACGCCAGCGGCACGATCGACATCGCGAGCGCCATCGGAACGTAATCCGCCGCGAGGCCCAGCAGCGGAGGGGACCACAAGTCGCCTAGGAGGTGAATTGCGAAGATGGCGAGCGCCATCGCGCTGGCGCGAAGTGCGACGGGCACGCTCCGCAGGAGGACGACGTTCACGGGCCCGCTCAGCAGGAAAAGGGCGACCTCGCACGGGAACACGAGCAAAAGGAAGGCGGTGGCCGTGGGCGCCCCGATGGCCGCTGCGGCGAGGGGAGCGCCAAGCCCCGCCGCGAGCGTGCAGACGAGCAGGTTGCCGCGCGCGACCGCGAGGCTCGGGCCGGCGCCGGCACGGGCGCGCCGTTCGTCGCGGCGAACGGCCAGATCGCCGAGCCCTCCCCCTGCGAGCGTTCCGATGAAACCGCTCACGACCGTAACAAGACCGAAGCGAACGCTTGCCGTCCCGGGGTCCAGTCCGTAGCGCAGGTGGAGGTAGGTCGGCACCCAGTAGGCGAAGCCGCCGATCGCGAACGTGTAGGCGCAGTACCCCAAGACTGCCCGCCGATAGAGTGCGACCCGCCAGAGCGTCCGCGCCGAGGCGAGAACGTTGGCGGCAGTCGTCGCCGCGCCCCGGAACGGCTCCGCGATGAGCAGGCAAAGAAAGGCCAGCAGGATGCCCGGACCGCCCGCCACGAAGAACGCCGCGCGCCAGCCGTGCGCGTGCTCGACCGCTCCCCCGACGACGTATCCCAGGGCCGACCCTACGGGCAAGGCTGCGGAGAAAATGGCCATCGCGCGGCCCTTTTGCTTCGCCGCGGTCACGTCGTCGATTAGCGTCGGAGCGATCGTCGCGTAGCTGGCCTCACCGATGCCGACGAACGCCCGAGCCACGACGAGGGTTGCCGCCCCCTTGACGACACCAGACGCGACGGTCGCAACGCTCCACACGGCCACCCCAAGCGCGATGAGGCGTTTTCGGCCGCCCGGGCCCACGCGGTCAGCTAGGTCGCCGAAAACTGGGCTCGTGGCGAAGTAGCCGATAAGAAAAACGGTGGCGAGCGATCCGCCGAGGAAATGCGACAGACGGAGGTCTTCTTGGAGCTTAGGAAGGACCGCGGACAGAACGTAGCGGTCGAGGTAGTTCAGAAGATTGAGTGCAGTGAGCAGCGCCAGGATCGCCCTTGGACCGCGGACGATTCCGCGTGGGCGCCGTGCGGCTTCTCCAGCTTTCCGGGGAGGCACGCGCGCGAACATACCAGGTCCGTGTCCTCCGGTGCTTGACACCCGTTCACCGGGTCCGCTAGCCGTTCCGCGCTGAGCCAATGCCGAAGAACACCGACGCCCCCGACGACGCGACGCAGCCCAAGAGGCGCGCCACCGCAGAGTCGATGGCCACGCGCCAGCGCGACATCTCCGTCAGCGAGTTTTTCACGAAGAACCGCCACCTCCTCGGCTTCGACAACCCCGCAAAGGCGCTGTTGACGACGGTGAAAGAGGCGGTCGACAACTCGCTCGACGCCTGCGAAGAAGCAGGCATTCTTCCGGAGATACTCGTGGAGATCCGTGAGGGCACCGCGCCGAAGAACCCGTCCAAATCGGCGGAGCCGTTGGGGGCGACGCCCGCCCAGCCTTCGCGGTTCCGCGTCATCGTCGAGGATAATGGGCCGGGGATCGTCAAGCCGCAGATACCGAAGATCTTCGCGAAGCTGCTCTATGGGTCCAAGTTTCATCGTCTCAAGCAGTCGCGCGGGCAGCAGGGGATCGGAATCAGCGCGGCCGGACTCTACGGGCAGCTGACCACCGGCAAGCCGGTGGTCATCACCAGCAAGACCGGCAAGGGTCGCCCGGCCTTCCGGATCGAACTGCGAATCGACACGAAGCGCAATCAGCCGGACGTGGTCAAGGACGAGACGGTTGACTGGGCGTTCGCCCGCGGCGAGGGCGCGAGCGAGAAGGACCACGGCACGCGGGTCGAGATCGAGTTGGTCGCGGCCTACCGAGGCGGCAGGACAGGCGTTCAGGAGTATCTGGAGCAAACCGTCGTCGCAAACCCGCATCTTGCGCTGAGCTTCATTTCGCCGAAGGGGGAGCGCCTCGAGTTTCCAAGGGTCGCCAACGACTTGCCGCGCGAAGCACAGGAGATCAAGCCGCACCCACACGGAGTGGAGCTCGGGATGCTGCACACGATGCTCCAGTACTCTGAGGGCAAGAGCGTTAAGCAAGTGCTGGTGGACGACTTCTCGCGCGTTTCGCCCGCCGTCGCCCAGCACGTGTGTGACCTGGCCAAGGTCAGCGCCCGCACCCCGGCGGCGCGCATTCACGGCGACCAGCTCGAACGGATCGCACCGCGCGCTCGGCGAGGTCAAGGTGATGGCGCCTCCCGCCACGGCCGTGGTCCCCATCGGCGAGGAGCTTCTGATCGAGGGCCTCAAGCGACGATTTCCGAGGGCCGATTTCTACGTGTCGACCACGCGGCCCCCCGCCGTCTACCGCGGCAATCCGTTCGTCGTCGAGGCCGCGCTGGCATATGGGGGAGAGTTGCCTTTGGACGAGACGGCCGAAATCATGCGACTGGCGAACCGGGTTCCACTCCAGTACCAGCCAAAATCGTGCGCGATAAGCGAGGCCGTCTACCAGACGAACTGGCGCGGCTACGAGCTCCAGCAACCGAGGGGGGGCCTGCCGGTGGCGCCCATGGTCATCGTGGTGCACTTGGCGAGCGTGTGGGTTCCGTTCACGAGCGAGGCCAAAGAGGCGGTCGCTCACTACGACGAGCTTCTGCGCGAGATGAAGCTGGCCATCCAGGAGTGCGGGCGCAAGCTGGGGGCTCACCTACGGGCACGCGCCCATGCGGAGCGGGAACAGAACCGACGAAGCTTGTTCGAGAAGTACATCCCCGAGGTCGCGCAAGCTTTGTCCGACATCTTGGGTATCCCGAAGGACACTACGGAAAAGCCCTTTCTGCGGGCGCTCCCGAGCTTCGTTCGTTTCTCCGAAGAACCGGAGCCCAAGAAGAACGACAATCCCGCCACGGTCCAGCAGGGCCCCGCAGCCGCGTCTTCGGCGGTTCCAAGCAAGGGCAAAGTAAAGAAGGACCCCCGTCCGCTCGCGGTGACGGAGTAGCTGGATGGCGGCCAAGATCGTCAGAAGCAGTACGAAGGCGAAGATCCGCGAGGCCGTCGAGGCAAGCGGCAAGGGCACCGAGCGCGACGCGCTCACGCTCTCGAAGATAGAGAAGCTCGCGCGACAGGTCTTCGGTCAGGTGACGAGGGGAAACAACCCGGCACTCGAGATCCGCACGCGCACGCTCTCGAACGTGGCATTCAACGAGAAGAGGAAGATCATCGAGCTCGGTGACAAGACGCAATCGCGAGAGTTTTTCAACGTCGCAATGGCGCGCAAGTTCATGCAGACGCTCCTCGTCGCCAGCGGCTGCAAGATCCTGCTCGACGAGAACAAGACCATCAGCATTCGCCAGATGTTCTACATGACGAAACACACCATCGAGGGATCCAGCGAGAACACCTTCGAGGACCAGAGCGAGAGCGATCCGATCATCGAAGATCTCGAAGTCGGAATCGACGCGCTCCGCGAGGAGCTCCATCTTTTCGCGAACCGGCGAGGCCTCGTCGTTGGCAAATTGATCGTAAACGACGCGGGTGACACGATCGATCTCGCGCGCATGGGGCGGGGCGGCTGGGGCATCCCCAGCATTTGCGAGCCGGATCACCTGAAGTTCGTCGGGAACTCAGCCGAGTTCATACTCATCGTCGAAAAGCAGGCGGTCTGGCATCGCCTGAACGAGGACCGCTTCTGGGAGAAGCACAATTGCATTCTGATGACGAGCGAGGGCCAGGCCGCGCGTGGCGCCCGCAGGCTGTTGCAGCGGATGGCCACCGAACTCGGCCTCCCCGTATACGTGCTCGTCGACAACGATCCGTGGGGCCTCTATATCTATTCGGTGCTCAAACAAGGAAGCATCAACCTTGCGTACGAATCGATGCGAATGGCGGTGCCCAATGTGCGATTTCTCGGAATGAGCGCCTTCGACTACAGGAAATTCACGATGCCGAGGGCAGCCGAAATCAAGCTCACCAAAGAGGACATCGCGCGAGCCGAGCAAATGAAGGCGTACCCTTGGTTCCGTGACAAGAAGTGGCAGCGTGAGATCCAAGCGACGCTCGACAACGGCTTCAAGATGGAGGTCGACGCTCTCTTGACCAAGAGCATCTCCTTCATTACGGAACAGTACATTCCGAAGAAGCTGAAGGATCGCGATTACCTCCAGTGATTCCCCGCCGAAGCGGTTTGGTTACGCTGACGACGTGGACGCTCTCGCCAGGGCCATGATTGGCCTACACGGCGGTGCAGAATTGGCCTTTTTGAAAGCGCGATCGCTCGCTCGACGGCGCTCTTCGCGAAGCTGATCGGCCTTTTTTTGGCTCGGGCTCGAGGCCCATCTCTCAACGGCCGTGGCGCCCAATGGCCATCAGGTTGTTGGCGATGCCGGCCCAGTAGGAGCACCGGGTGACTCCGTCTTCACTTCGGTAGCGTATGCGGTACATCCCGAAGGTGTGCTTGAGGCGTGAGATGCGCGCCTCTCCACCGCCGCGCCATGCAGGTGCACGCCGCACCCGACCGAAGACCCGTCGATGACGCTCGACGGAAGGCACGAGCAACTTCGAGCTGTGCGCAATCACGACGGCGATGTCGATGACGATGCCGCCCTTGGCCTCCTGCACTTGACATCTGCCCGTATTCGGTGGGCTTGTGGATTGCCGCGACGCAGAATCTTGGTGTCGGGCTCGAAGATGCTGATGATCTTGAGCACCGATTTCGTGATGCCCTTGAAGACGCGCTTGGTTGGGCCATGACGCGGCACCGAAGATCCATCACACGCTGCAACGTAGGGACACCGCAGCGAGCCTTTCCCGAGAGGCGTTGCCATCCACGACGAGCGCACTTCATGGTTCGCTCGGCTTGGCGGAGCACCCGGCGTGTCGTTGCGACCAACCCTCGATGCGGCTTTCGCAGCGCGGTGCGCTTGGCGCCTCGGCTGACGGGTCGTCGGGAGATCTGGTGATCTCGCGTTGGCGTCGACCGACGCTCCGTCGCACGTTGCGAAAGCCGCATGGCGCGGTCATCCCCCCTGGGACCGCGGTCACTCGACCTCCACAGCCCGCGGAGGGCGTCGCCGTCAAGCAATTGTTCGAGCCGGACCTGCGTTGTCATCGGGCACCTTGCCGCCGTCGATGCGGCCGAAGTGGCGGTACCCAACGTTGCCGGTGACCTCCCATTCGAGCTGCTCATAACTCCAGCTCTTGATGTGCTTCAAAACCAGCGTCCGAAGCGCAACCTCGGCGGCGTCCGTACCGCCCCCGACGGCGCTCGGAGTGAACCGCCGGCGCATTGCTTCCAGTACGCGATCAACAAGCGCATGCTCGTTGAGCAACTCGTCAACGACGAGAAGCTTCGGCTCCATCAACGTGCTTGGGTCCGGAGCTCCAAAAAGCACCGCGTCCCAAAGCGATCGCTGCCCGTTGCGTCCGCGAATAATCTCCATTTTTGATCACGCCCGACCTGTGCTCGTCCATGGAAATCCAAGCATTCCGGCGCGCCCTGCTACTCTCAGAGCCGAGAAAACAGGGCCCAGACCCGTTACTTCTGCACCGCCGTGTAGACTAGGGTGAGCTGCCGAGCTCGCCGAGGTTCTCGTACCGCGTAAGCTTGTTCATCAGTCCTCCGCGCATTTCGACAATGTCGACGACATGCAGTCGCAACACCGCGTCCTCATGACTGGGCCCCCCGCCAAACGCCCCGTGCTGCGCGCCCGAGATCGTATATTCGACGATTGCGAATTTTGCGACTCCCCATGCATCGTCGACGGTCGTGTCGAGCTGACCGACGCTCATGTGCATCGCGAGGAAATAGCCGCGCCATTCGGCCTTGCCCCGCACCGGCCGAGCGCGATCCGGCGTGCGCAACTCGACATCGTCGGAGACTGCCGAAACATATGCGCCCTCGTTCTCGCTCTCGAGGGCGTCGAGGGCGCCGCGCGCCACCGATACATTGGTGATTTCGTCTGGGGAACCGGTCTGGTCGAAGAGCTGTGGGGGGTCACCGGCGGCAGGGACAGGAAGAGAAACCAGGTCTCTGCGGGCCACCCCCATCTGGGCCTTCACGGTCAGGATGTCGAAATAGACGTGCACGTCGGCAATGCTCCCATCGTCCCGCGTCCACAAGAGGGACACGCCTCTGACTACGACCGCGCTACCCTGCGCCTTCACGCCCATCCACGATCGGGCTTGTATGCCGACCAGCGTCCATTCGACGATCTGGGTGTTGGCCGTGCGGAAGACGCGGTTGGCGACGGCGCTCCGAGAATCCAACGCTCCGAAGAGCACGCCGTGCGCTTGAACGACGGCCTCTCGCCCCCTCCCGTCCCGCATTCCGGGAAACGCGAAATGGCAGTCCTCGCCGACAAGAGCGGTGAGCTGCGCGAACCCCGGCGACGCGAGGGCGCTCACGTAAGCCAAGGCGGCGGGGCGCTCCCTCGCTGTCGCGCCAGCAGGGCCGGCGTCCAAGACCGGCCGCAGGTCGAACGCGTGCCAATCGACGGGCGCCGATGACGGCGGACCGATCTTATCGCTCGAGCAAGCGGTGAGGAATAGAAGGGCGGAGGCCTGCGCTTTGGGACGCATTTGTTTGATCGTCATTGAAAGAGGAGAGATCCGTCGCCCTGGGACAGCAGACCTTCGAGCGAGTGTTGGCAAGTGTCGTGCTAGTAGGCGGGCTTCTGCACTCATCGCCCCACTGCCCTCGCGCAGGCACTCTCCGTCAAGGGCTGTGAAGCGAACGAGCGCCAGCGAGCCAAGCCAGCTCAATTTGCGACATCTTGGAAGTCGCGTGGCGTAAAGAACACATAAATTGACCGACCGTCATCACGAAGAAGCCGTGCCAACACGCCCCACCCAAGTAGGATGCGGTGGGCGTCTTGCCCTATTGCCGCGCGCCGGCCCCTCATTTTGTCGCCGAGCATTCGCCGCTGGATACATGGTGCACCCTTTGCTATTCGCGGCGGCACAGATGACCGCAGCCCGTGTCGCGTGTACGGCGATCGTCCTCGCGGGACTTGCCGCCTCTCCGCTCTGCGCCACAAGGGCGTATGCGCAGAACATCCCAGAGGCCTTGCGTCTCCCGGAGAAGCTTTCGCTCGATCAATCCGTTCAAATCCTGCGCAACCGCGGTCTCGATGTGCTCCTGGCCGAGGCGCAGGTCGCAAGCGCGGAAGGGGACGTCGGAGTGGCCGGCGCCGTGCCGAATCCGGCTGTGAGCCTCGGCTACGGGCGCGTCCTCGGCCCATACGATCCGAACGCCTGCCCTGACCCGAAGGGTTGCTCGAACAATCAGTACACCCTCGGCCTTTCCGACCAGGCGGCCATCGAGGACTCTCTTTCGGGCAAGCGAACCCTCCGTCTCAAGGTGGCGCGTACGGCCCTTGCCGCGGCAAAAATGTCGCGGGCCGACGCGCTTCGAGTGCTCAAGTTTCAGGTCAAAGCGGCCTACCTGCAGGCCGCGCAGGCCCAGCGCGGCCTCGCATTCGCCAGGCAGAACCAGGCGACGAACGTGCGGACGCTGGAGCTTTTTCAGACGCGCTTGAGGAGCGGAGCGATCAACGACGGCGACGTCGCACGGATCGAGACGCAGAAGCTCGAAGCCGACCAAGCCGCGGACCTTGCTGTTCAGGGGGTGAGGCTCGGTCGGTTTGCGCTGGCCTTTTTGTTAGGGGCGCGCGGGCCGGTGCCCGAGTTCACGGTGGACGACCGCGTGCTCGACTTTTCGGTGCCTTCGGCGATCGCTCGGGCCAATCTCGAGCAGATGTTGCGCGTGGCCTTCGACCATCGCCCCGATCTGATCGCGCAAGGGTACCAGCGGGTCAGCGCTGAGACTGCGATCGCGCTTGCCAGACGCCAGCGTTTTCCGGATGTCGCGCTCTCGGCGCAGTACACGCAAATCGGTGTCTCGCAGAACTCCATCCAACCGCCCACCGTGAGCTTTGGGGTGTCCTTGCCCGTGCCCATTTTCTATCAACAACAGGGCGAAATTCGGAGAGCCGAGGCGAACTATGCCACACAGTCCCTTCAGCAAGCCCGGACGACCGCGCAGGTCGTCAGTGACGTCTCGGGCGCAGTGGGCGCCGTCGAAACGTCGCGCGCTCTTGTAGAGCGCATGGAGACGGCCCTCCGGCCGGCCGCCGAACGGGCTTTCCAAATCACTCGCCTGCAGCACGACAAGGGAGCCGCGACGTTAATGGACTTTCTTGACGCGCAGCGAACGTACATTGCCACCAACGTCGAGTACTTGCAGGATCTGACAAACTACTGGACGGCCGTCTTCCAGCTCGAGGAAGCCGTGGGCACGGAGATACAGCAATGACGCGCGTCATCGCGTCTCTTGGCCGGGCGGTTCCGCTCGCGATCGTCGCCGCGCTCGGCCTCGCGTGCCACAAGTCGCAGGCAGCTCCAGAACCCGGCGGTCCGCGTCCGCCTCCGGGCGAGGTGTGGCTCACTCCCGAGCAGGTCCGCGACGGGAAAATAGAGATCCAGACAGCGCTTGAGCAAGACGTCGATGACACGATCCTGACCAGCGGCCGCGTGGCCCTCGACGATCTGCGCTCAGGCCACGTTTTTTCGCCAGTGACGGGGCGCGTTGTGAAGATCGCGGCGCAAGTAGGGCAGCGGGTGAAGAAGGGGGACGCGCTCGCGGTCATCGAGTCACCCGACATCGGAAATGCCGTGAGCGACGTGCACAAGGCCGAAGCCGACCTCATCGCCGCGGATCACGACTACAAACGAAAGAAGGACCTCTTCGAGCAAAAGGCGGGCTCCGCCGCAGACGTGGAAACGGCGGAGGATGCCTGGAGGCGCGCGAAGGCCGAGAACGAGCGCGCGCGACAAAAAGCGTACCTCTTTCGGGCCGGCAGCGTCGACTCGGTAACGCAGACATACACACTTTCCTCGCCCATCGATGGGGAGGTCCTTCTCCGCAACATCAGCCCCGGCATCGAGGTTCAGGGACAATACAGCGGCGGCACGGCGCCCGAGCTCTTCACCATCGGCGAGATTGATCGTGTATGGGTGCTCGCCGATCTGTACGAGATGGACATCGCGCGCGTAAAAGTGGGGACCCCCGTAGTGGTTAGCGTCGTCGCGTACCGCGACAAGACCTTCACGGGTCGGGTCGACTGGGTGAGCGGCATGCTCGACCCCAACACGCGCACGGCGAAAGTGCGCTGCACGTTCGACAATCCGGACCGGCTCCTTCGACCGGAGATGTATGCGACCGCGCAGATTTCGGTCGACAAGAAGAGAGCGCTCGCCATCCCGCGCGCGGCGCTCCTTCGCCTGGGCGAGTACCGGGTCGTCTTCGTGGAGACGGGCGACGGAGACGGGCGCGTAAAGTTCGCGCGGATTCCAGTCGATGTCGACGAGGGGGAATCGAGCCCATGGCTCGAGGTGAAGCATGGCCTCCAGATCGGTCAGAGGATCGTCGTCAGCGGAGCCATTCTCTTGTCTCAGAGACTGTAAGACATGATCCAGCGAATAGTCGCGGGTGCGCTCCGTATGCCGCTTATCGTTTTCGCGGCTGCGGCGCTGCTCATCGTCCTCGGCCTAGCCGCCTACGAGCAGCTCGACGTCGAGGCGTACCCCAACCCAGTGCCGCCTATGGTTGAGGTTATCACGCAGCCCGACGGCTGGAGCGCCGAGGAGACTGAGCGATACGTCACGATTCCACTCGAGATAGGTCTTTCCGGAATGCCCGGGCTCGATCACATCCGATCCCAGTCGCTCTTCGGCCTGAGCGACTTGAAATGCTATTTCACGTGGGCGACGGAATACAAGGACGCGCGTCAAGAAGTCATCAACCGTGTGCAGTTCGTGTCGTTGCCGCAAGGCATGCAATCCGGCCTCTCTCCTTGGAATGCGATTGGCGAGCTATTCCGCTACCGCGTGGTCGGCAAGGGTTACTCGCTCAAAGATCTGAAGACGGCAGAGGATTGGATTCTCGAGCGCCAGTTCAAGCAGGTGCAGGGTGTTATAGACGTCACGAGCTTCGGCGGCGAGACCAAACAATACCACGTGGAAGTCGACCCTTTTAGGCTGCGTGGCCACAACGTTTCGCTGGGCCAGGTCACCTCGGCTGTCACGAATGCAAATCAGAACGTCGGTGGGCAGCGGCTCTCGATGGGCGAGCAATCGTACGATGTGCGCGGCATTGGTCTACTAGGCGCACGCAGTCCGCAGGTCTCCACGTTGCGCGATATCGAGAACGTCGTCGTCGCGGAGCAAAAAGGGACTCCGGTGCGCGTCAAGGACATTGCCGAGGTAGACATCGGCAACGCGCCGCGTCTGGGCATCGTCGGCTTCGACGAAGAGCCGGACGTAGTTCAAGGGATCGTTCTCATGCGCTATGGCGGAGAGACGCCGCCGACGCTTGAGGGCATCCACGCCCGCGTCGATTATATTCGGCAAAACCACATCCTCCCGCCGGGGATGGACATCGTGCCTTACTACGACCGAGGGGCACTCGTGAAGGTCACGACGCACACCGTGATGGAGAACCTCATCGTCGGTATGGCGCTCGTTACGGCCATTCTTCTGGTTTTCCTCGGGCACGCGCGCGCGGCAATCATCACGGCCATCAACATCCCGCTTGCGCTACTGATCGCCTTTTGCGGCCTGGTCGGGACTCATACGTCAGCAAACCTGATTTCACTGGGTGCCGTCGACTTCGGAATCGTCGTCGACTCGACCGTCATCATGATGGAGAACATTTTTCGCCACCTCGGTCCACACGGCAAGGGGACGATGCTCGAGCGCATCGAGCAGAGCTCGCGTGAGGTGGCTACTCCGATGACCTTCTCGACGCTGATCATCGGCGTTGCCTTCCTGCCGCTCTTCACGATGACGGGTGTGTCGGGGGTTATCTTCGCGCCGATGGCGCGCACCTATGCGTTCGCCATCGGGGGCGCCATCTGCCTCGCGCTGACGCTGACGCCGGTGCTTGCTTCGAAGCTGATTCCGGCCCAGAGCGAAGAGAAGGACAGCTTCGTCATGCACCAGCTCGGGCGCTTCTATAATCCGATGTTCGACTTGGTCGTGCGGCACGCGCGGTTCGCCGCTCCGCTCGCGTTTGTCCCCATCTTGGCGACGGTCCTGCTCTTTCCGTTGCTTGGTCGCGAGTTCATGCCCAAGCTCGAGGAAGGAAATTTTTGGATTCGCGCGTCGTTACCGATGTCGATCTCACTCGACCAATCGGCGAAGTACGTGGGGCGAATGCGCGCCATCTTGCGCGGCTGCCCGCTGGGTCCGCAGGCGCTATGCGACCCTGCTCACCGCCGCCATCCCGAGATTACCGCGGTGGTCTCGCAGCTGGGGCGACCCGACGACGGCACCGATCCTTCGGGCTTCTCCAACATCGAGCTCTTTGCCCCGCTCGCACCTTTCGACGATTGGCCTCGCGGCATGACGAAGGACAAACTGACCGATGAGCTGAGCAAGGAGCTCGCGACCGCCTTCCCTGGTGTCGTCTTCAATTTTTCGCAGATGATCAGCGACAACGTGGAAGAAGCTGTCTCCGGCGTCAAAGGCGAGAACTCGGTGAAGGTCTTCGGCGACGATCTTGACGCAAATGAAAAGGTGGCTGACGCGATCGTAGGCGTCATGGGCACGGTGCCGGGCGTCAAAGATCTGGGTCATTTCCAGTCGATGGGTCAGCCCAGCATCAAGATCACACCCAAGCGGGAGGTGTGCGCCCGCTACGGGCTCAATACGGGCGATGTCGACACCGTCATCCAGGCAGCAATCGGAGGCCAGGCCGTGACGCAGGTATACGAGGGTGAGAAGCATTTCGATCTGACGGTTCGCTGGAAGTCCGAGTATCGGATGAGCCTCGAATCGATCCGCGAGATCACCGTATCTACGCCGGACGGAGCTCAGGTGCCGCTCGGACAGCTTGCCGACATTCAGGTCGTCGAGGGACCGGCGATCATCTACCGCGAGGACAGCGTCCGTTATTCGCCGGTGAAGTTCAGCGTTCGCGGACGCGATCTGGCGAGCACGATCACGGACGCGCAGGCGACCATCGACCGAGAGATCCCTCCGTGCGACAAAGCACCTGGAGCCAAGCTATGCCGTCCTTACGACATGCGCCTCGACTGGGCGGGCGAAATCAACGAGCTGAACGAGGCCGAGGGACGGCTCAAGATAATCATTCCGTTGACCATTCTTCTCATCACGTTTCTTACCTACAGCGCGGTCAAGAACTGGATGGACACGATCATCGTGCTTACGAACATCCCCGTGGCCTGCACGGGGGGCGTCCTTGCGCTGCTGGTCACCGGCGTGAACTTCTCGGTCTCGGCGGCGATGGGATTCATTTCTATTTTCGGCATCGCGATTCAGGATGCCATCCTCGTGGTCACCTACTTTCAGCGCCTCCGCGAGACAGAGGGCCACTCCATCGAGCAAGCGGCACGGGAGGCCGCGGAGAAGCGACTTCGCCCCTGCCTGATGACGACGCTAGTCGCGATGATCGGGCTTTTCCCCGCCGCCATATCGAACGGTATCGGCGCACAGACGCAGAAGCCGCTCGCAATCGTCGTCATAGGCGGGGCGCTGATGCTCGCCGCGGTCGCGCGATTTATCCAGCCGCCGCTCATCGTGGTGGCGCACTCCTGGAGCGAGCGCCGCCGAGGGGGGTATGGCGGTCCGCCCGCTTTGCCGGACCAGCTAGCGGAAGCCTGATGCGATGTCCAAGCCGTTCGACAAGGTCCTAGTCGCGAACCGCGGGGAAATCGCGCGCCGCGTGATGCGGACGTGCAAGCGCCTCGGCGTGCGTACGGTGGCGGTATTTTCCGATGCCGACCACGACGCGCCCCACGTTGCCGATGCCGACGAGGCCGTCCGCATCGGGCCGGCACCCGCGAAGGACTCGTATCTTGATGCGCCGGCCATCCTTGCAGCCGTCCGAGCGACGGGCGCACAGGCAGTCCACCCGGGCTACGGTTTTTTGAGCGAGAAGCCCTCCTTTGCGCGTGCGGTGAGGTCCGTGGGCGCGGTCTTCATCGGACCCCCTCCCGAAGTACTCGAGGTCTTCGGTGACAAGTTGAAGGCAAGGGCGATTGCGGTCGCTGCGGGGACGCAACCTGTGCCAGGGACGGACGGCTCGCTCGCGCTCGAAGGCGCGCAGGCCATCGCAGATGCCCAGGTCGTGGCTGACCGCATCGGCTACCCGGTCATCGTGAAGGCCGTTGGCGGAGGCGGCGGGATCGGCATGCACGTCGTGCTCGATCCGAAGGGGCTCGAGCGAGCGCTCAAGAGCTGCTCGGACCGCGCCAGCGCTGCGTTCTCTGATCCGCGCGTTTACCTTGAGCGGTACCTTGAGCAGCCGCGCCACATCGAGGTCCAGGTGTTCTGCGACGCGCACGGGGGCGCGTACGCGCTTGGCGAGCGCGAATGCAGTATGCAACGGCGCCACCAGAAGATCATCGAAGAGACTCCATCACCCGCGCCATTCTTTGCCGGGAAGGCGGGCGAGTCGGCACGGCGGGCGTTGTGGGACGCGGCGCTCCGTGTTGTGACTCGGGTGGGCTACGTCGGGGCCGGAACGTGCGAGTTCATCGCCGACGCGCGCGGCAATGCCTACTTCCTCGAAGTCAACGCGCGGCTTCAGGTCGAGCATGCGGTGACCGAGATGGTGACGGGGCTCGATCTCGTCGAGCTCCAGATGCGCGTCGCGGCCGGGGAACGGCTGCCGGACCTCGGCACGGTCGCGCGGCGCGGGCACGCGATCGAGGCGCGTGTTTGCGCGGAGGACGCGCGAAAGGGCTTCATTCCGAAGCCCGGGCTAATCGGTGAGATTGTGTGGGCCGGCGGGGTGGGGGAGCCGCAGACGCAGCGGTTGCGAGTCGAGTCGGGGGTCCGCGCAGGCAGCCGCGTCACCCCGTACTACGACTCGATGCTTGCCAAAGTCATATGCTGGAACGAGACGCGGGCCGGGGCCATCGAGGCGCTCGACCGCGCACTTGCAGGGACGACGATCGCGCCTTGCACGACAAACGTCGCGTTTTTGCGCGACCTTCTCGGCAGCAACGAGTTTCGCCAGGGTGTTTACGACACACGTTTCGCCGAGGCCCATTCGCTCGTGTTCGCGAGGAGATGAGATGATCGTGCGCTCGAAGCGGGCTAGAGAGGTGACGGAGCGCGATGGGTCACTTGCATGACCACGGCCACGGGGGCCACCGGCCTCACGGGCAGGACGACGCGGGGAAGCGCCGTGCGTTCCTAATCGGCATAGTGTTGAATCTCGTCCTCGTCCTCGTCGAGGTAGGGTACGGCCTCGTGGCTCACTCGATGGCGCTCCTCGCCGACGCTGGACACAACCTCGGTGACGTGCTTGGCCTCATCCTCGCGGGCGGAGCCGCACTACTGGCGAAGAGAAAGCCCACCAAGCTGCGGACATACGGCTACCGGCGCTTGACCGTGCTTGCTGCGCTCGCCAATGCCATCTTCCTCCTCGTCGCGACCGGCGGTGTCGTGTGGGAGTCCTTCCGGCGGTTGCGTTCGACGGAAACCGTCGATGCCGGCACGGTCCTCGTAGTGGCGCTCCTGGCGGCGGTCGTAAATGCGATCTCCGCGTCGCTCTTTTTCGCGGGACGCCGCGAAGACCTCAACACACGCGCTGCGTTTGTCCACCTCGCTGGCGACGCAGCCATCGCCCTCGGAGTCGTCGGTGCCAGCCTCGTCATCGAGTGGACGGGCTGGGCATGGGTCGATCCTGCCACTGGCCTCCTGGTCTCGGTTCTCATTCTCGTAAGCACCTGGGCGCTCCTTAGAAGCTCCCTGGACCTCGTGCTCGACGCTGTGCCGGATGGGATCGACATCGATGCCGTCCGCGCCTTCCTGGGACAGCTGCCGCGCGTCCGCGACGTTCATGACTTGCACGTCTGGGCGATGAGCACGACAGAGACGGCGCTCACGGCCCACCTCGTCATGCCGAGCAGCCCGCGCGAGCCCACATTCTTGAGCAGCACATGCCGAGAGCTACACGAGCGTTTCGGAATCGAGCACGCTACCCTGCAAGTCGACCCCGAGGAGGCCCCTGATCTGTGCCGGCTCGCACCGGAGGAGACGCTCTGAGTGAGTCACTCCAGGTCGAACGGGACCACGCTGGCGTCTGTCAGCAGCGGAATGGCGGCCTGCATAGAGCCGAGCACCTTCGCTGCGGTGGCGACGACGGTTACTAGCAAGTCGTCCGTGCGAATTCTCTTCTTTGCCGAGGCGCTCGCCTCCTCGGGCGTGACGGCACGAACGCGGTCAATCCAGTTCGTAAAGTAGTCGCTTGGCAGTCCCAAGAGCTCGACGTCGAGGGCTTGGTGCAAGCGCTTTGCGGCGGTGTCTATCTCGAACGCGTGCGAGCGAATCAGGTAGCTCTTGATGAACGCGACCTCGCGTGGAGTCACGCCGTGCTGCACCCAGTCTTCGAGCAGGTCCAGCATCAGCTTGAGGCAGGGGGCCGCATCTTCGGCCGCTGGGAAGGTCCACATCAACCACGCCTGCCGATGGCGGTCCACGGCCGTGCGCGCGCTCGCGCCGTAGGACCAGCCACGCTTGGACCGAACTTCTTTCATGAGGCGCGAGGTGAAGGTGCCGCCGAAGACGCCGTTGGCCACATAGAGCGCCACATGGTCGTCGTCGTGCGCGGACGTCCCAAGGGTTGCCACCAGGAGCTGCGTCTGGGTCCGCTCCGGTTTGTCGACGAAGAGGAGCCGACGTCCGGCACGCATGGCTGGCTCGGGGACTCGATCGGTCGCGCGCGCGCCCGTCTCGAGGTCCGCCATCAGCTGGCGAGCCAACTTGGGGGCGAGCTCCGCGGTTACGTCGCCGGAGAAGCCGAAGACCAAGTTTGCTCGCACGACGAAGCGCCCGTAGAAAGCGATCACGTCGTCGCGACCTATGGCTTCCACGCTCGCGGTAGTCCCGCCGGCGTTCCGTCCGTAAGGGTGCCCTTCGAACAGGGTGCGCTGCATGGCCTTTTGGGCGACGACCCGATCGCTGTCGCGGGCCTCGATGATCTCAGCCACCGACTCCCGCTTCAAGCGTTCGAGCTCGTCGTCTGGGAACGTCGGCGTAGCGAGCAATCGAGCCAACAAGTCGACAAAAGGGCCGACGTTCCGCGCGATGACCTGGGCATGCATCGCCACGGTTGACGCCGAAGTGTCGATCGCCATCTCCGCACCCAGCACGTCGATTCGCCGATCGATCTGCTCGGAGGTCATTCCGTCGCAGCCACGCCGGAGCATTCGCATGGTGATGCGCGCCAGGCCCTCTTTGCCGATTGGGTCCGCGGCGGCGCCCTCGCGCAGCGCAATGACTAGGGACACGAGTGGCACCGCGTGCGCCGGCTCGAGCAGGGCCAGAGCCCCATCATCGAGCTCGAAATCGCAATGATTCAGCGCGCTCTACTCGGGTCCGACCGCGTGACGCAGCCGCCATCACTCGGCCGCCTGGGCGGAAGCGCCACCGACCTCGGGCACGACGCGGACGATTGTCCTCGAATCCTCTACGAAATAGCGACGCGCAGCACGCCTCATATCGCTCGCGGTCGTGCGCCGGAACTCGTCGACGCGACGGAACGCATACGAAGGATCCCCAATGACAGTTTCGAAGAAGCCGATCTGTTCCGCCTTGCCCGGAATCGTCTCGAGCTGCTGCAGAAGACTCAATTCCAGACGAGCCTTTGCCCGCGCAAGCTCTTCTTCGTCGACCACCTCCGCGCGAACGCGCTCGAATTGGTCGATCCATCACCGCCTGAATCTGCCGCGCCGTCCTTCCGGGACGCGCGGTCGCCAGACACTCGAAGAGGCCCGGGTCGCGAAAGCTCGAGATCGAACCGCGGATGTCTGTCGCGAGCTCGTGCTCGATGACGAGCGCCCGAAAAACGCGTGAGGCGCGACCGCCGAAGAGCACCTCGCTCAGGACAGTCATCGTCGCGTGGTCTGCGTCGCCGAGCGCCGGACCCTTGTAGGCGAGCAGCAGCTTTTCGGTCGCGGTCGGCTTCCGTGTCTCGACCTCGCGCGCTTCGCGTTGCGGTGGCTCGGGGACAATGTCCTCTGGAGGAATGGCCTGGCTGGGGACGGAGCCGTACGAAGCGCGCATCGCGAGCAGCAAATCGCGTTCGCGAACGTCCCCGACGACGACGACGGTCGCGTTGTTCGGCGCATAGTACGTCCGGTAGAAGGCTACGCAGTCATCAGGTGAAAAGCCGCGAATGTCTTCCATCCAGCCTATGGTCGGCCAGCCGTAGGGGTGCCGCTCGAAGGCGGTCTTGTAGAGGAGCTCGCTTGCAGCGCCCTCTACGTCGTCGTCAACTCGGTAGCGGCGCTCGTTCGCGACGACGTCTTTTTCGCTCGCCACTTGCGGCTCGCGCAAAACGAGGCGGGCCATTCGCTCGGCCTCGAGCCTCACGGCGAGTTTCACCCTGTCTGCCGGGAGCGACTCGTAATAGTACGTCCAATCGACCCACGTGGCTGCGTTCGTCTCGGCCCCGCTTTCCTCGAGCTTGCGGTCGAACATTCCGGCCCGCAAGTTCTCGGTCTCGTTGAACATCAGGTGCTCGAAAAGGTGCGCAAGCCCGGTCTTTCCGGGGCGCTCGTGGCGCGAGCCGACCTTGAACCATGTGTGGTAGCTCACGATCGGGGCGCTCGCGTCGATGAGCACGAGCACGGTGAGCCCGTTGCCGAACCGCCAGCGGTGCACCGTCTCCCCGCCGAAGGGGTGACTCCCCTCGTACGACAAGCGCGCACCGTCGGAGGCCCCCTCGTTCGCCAGCTCCGCCCACGCACGGCGCGACGTGGACGGGCCCCGCTTGTTGGTCGCCAATTTCATCAGTGCAGACGCTCTACCACCGTCTCGGGTGACGCGGCGGGCGACCTTTCCGAGTTCGCCCGCCGGCCCGTCGTCCAAGAGCGATGGCCGCTCAAGACTTCTTCGGCTGGACGACGATCTCGACCCGACGATTGGCGGCGCGACCCTCCACCGAGCTGTTGTCGGAGACCGGGCTGTCCGGGCCCTTGCCTTGCGCCGTGATGAGGTCCTGCGGAATGCCCTTCGTGACCAGGTAGTCGCGCACCGAGGCCGCACGCTTCACCGACAGATCCATGTTGTTGTCCCGGGTGCCGACGTTGTCGGTGAAGCCGAACACCACCATGGGCTGCTCCTTTCCGCGGAGCGCGTCGGCGATCTCATCGAGCTTCGCCATGGCGCCTGGTTTGAGGTCCCACTTACCGGTCTTGAACAGCACCTCGCCCTGCAGCGTGATTACCATGCCGCGGTCGTCGTCCTTGACGGACGCGATCTTCGCGATCGTCTCGCGCGCATCCTTCAGCTTAGCTTCCATTTCGATCGAGCTTTTGCTGCTGCGCGGCGGCCTCTGCTTGTTTGCGTTGCAGCTCAGTTTGCGCCTGGTTGAGCTGACCGCGTGCGCTCTGCAGCTGCGAAGACGTCGTCGCCTGGAGGTCGCGTTTGGCTTGCTCCATGTCCTGCTGCGCTTTGAGCGCGGCTGCCTCCTGTTCGGCGATCTGCGCTTTTCGCTGGGCGATGACCGCGAGGTCCACCGTGGTCGGCTCGTCCGGTTGGTCGGCCCACGCCTGCTCGGCGCGCTGGAGCGCTAGGTCGGCTTCGTGCACGTCGGTGGGGTCGAGCTGCATCGCAGGACCGCCCTTCGCCCGGCCGTATTCGTTCCGCGCGTCGACCAGCTGGGGCGGCGGGATCCTGGCGCCCGCACATCCCGCGACCGTCACAAACGCCAGCGCGGCCAAGGCGCCTACCTCGAGCCGTCTCTCGATGACCTTGCTTCGAATGACCATCACTGGGCCCCTTTCGACTTCTGAAGATCTTCTTGTGCCTTCCGAAGCTCACCTTCAGCGAGCTGCGCTTTTGCCATGCTTAGCGCTAGTTGCGCCTCCACGCGCGCAACCGCGACGAGGCTCGTGGAGCGGCGATTGTCGTGATCCATCAGCTCTTTGGACTTCTTCAGGTCCTCTTCGGCGAGCTGCAGGTGCAGCTTTGCGTCGGGTACCCCTGGGGCGCCGCCCGCCTGGGCACGGCCGACGTCGGCCTGTGCGGCGGCCCACTCGTCATTCGGCGGGGGCAAGCTATCTCCACAAGCGGCGACGAGCAGAGCGAGTCCGGCGAGGGACGGCAACGCTATTTTGGCGATGCACATGTCGAATCTCCTTGTTGCATGCAAGCCTAATTTCTAGGCACGTTTCGTATCAAGTAGTTCGCACACCGATTGTCACTCGACTTTAAGAATCGCTAGGAACGCCTGCTGCGGGATGTCGACCGTACCTACCTGCTTCATGCGTTTCTTGCCCTCCTTTTGCTTTTCGAGGAGTTTTCGCTTACGGCTGATGTCGCCTCCGTAGCACTTGGCGGTAACGTCCTTTCGAAGCGCCTTCACCGTCTCGCGCGCGATGATCTTTCCGCCAATCGCCGCCTGGATGGCGACGTCGTATTGCTGGCGCGGAACGAACTCCTTCAATTTCTCGGCCAGGCCGCGCCCGCGCGCATAGCTCTTTTCCTTGTGGACGATGATCGAAAGGGCGTCGAGGGGCTCGCCGTTGACGAGGATGTCGACGCGCACGAGGGCGTCCGCCCGGTACCCGACCAGCTCGTAGTCCATCGAAGCATACCCGCGCGAAATGCTCTTCAGCCGGTCGTGAAAATCGAAAAGCACCTCCCCGAACGGGAGCTCATAGGTGACGATGACGCGGTCGGCCGCCGCGTACTGCATTCCTTTCTGTATGCCGCGTCGCTCTTGGCACAGCGCGAGGACCGGACCGACGAAGTCGGTAGGCACGTGGATCTTCATCGATACAAGCGGCTCCTCGATGCGATCGATGCTCTGAGGGGACGGGAGCTTGGCCGGATTTTCGACGCGTACGGCCTCTCCGTCCGTCTTGTAGACATTGTAGACGACGCTTGGCGCCGTCGTAATGAGGTCCATGTCGAACTCCCGCTCGAGGCGCTCCTGGATGATCTCCATGTGGAGCAGCCCGAGAAACCCGCAACGGAATCCGAAGCCCAGGGCCTCGCTCGTATCCGGCTCGAACGAGAACGCTGCATCGTTCAGGTGAAGCTTCTCGATGGCATCGCGCAGCTGAGGGTAGTCTGCGTTGTCGGTCGGATAAATGCCGGCAAAGACCATTGGCTTGACGTCTTTGAAGCCGGGCAAGGGGTTGGTGGTCGGGCCGAGGTGATGCGCTCCGCGGCCGGGCGCATTCACCGCGTGGGTCACCGTGTCGCCGAGCTTCACATCGTGGACGCTCTTGATATTCGCGGCGAGAAAGCCGACCTCACCCGGACCAAGCTCGTCGACTGCCGAAGCGAACGGCTTGAAGATGCCGAGCTCGGTCACCTCGTGGTCCGTGCCCGCGGCGAAGAAACGCACCTTGTCCCCCCTTCGCAGGGTGCCGTCGAAGATGCGCATCATCACCACGGCGCCGCGATACGTGTCGTACCAAGAGTCGAAAATCAGCGCCCGCAGCACCGCCCCGTCCTTGCCCCGCGGCGCCGGCACTTTGCGCACGATCTGCTCGATGATGTCGCGCACGCCCACGCCCGTCTTGCCGCTCGCCTCGATGGCGTCCGAGCAATCCAGGCCGACAACTTGCTCGATTTGCGTGCGGGTGCGCTCGACGTCCGAGCTCGGGAGGTCCACCTTGTTGAGCACCGGCAGGATCTCGAGCCCCTGCTCTACGGCGAGGTAGACGTTGGCGAGGGTCTGCGCTTCTACGCCTTGCGTCGAGTCGACGACGAGGATGGCACCCTCACACGCCGCAAGACTGCGCGAGACCTCGTAGTTGAAGTCGACATGACCCGGCGTATCGATCAGGTTCAACTCGTACGTCTGGCCGTCCGCCGCCGTGAAGGAGAGGCGTACAGTCTGCGCCTTGATGGTGATGCCGCGCTCCCGCTCGATGTCCATCTTATCGAGAAATTGAGAGCGCATCTCGCGCTCGGTCAGAGCGCCGGTGATCTCGAGGATGCGATCTGCCAGGGTCGACTTTCCGTGGTCGATATGGGCGATGATCGAGAAGTTGCGGATGACGGACTGCGGGCTGGGCATCGGGTCTAGTCGGGCTCGGTACAGTCATCGCGCTCGTGCGCGACAGCGTCAGCCCTTGCTGCCCCCGGCTGCGCGCTCGGGTTTGGACTCGGCGCTCGTCGCGATGGAGGGCGGCGATTCGGCCTCAGTGGAGAGAGCCAACTGGCCTGGGAGCAGGTGGCCGTACTGACGGAGGACGAGATCGATGCCCTCCCGAATGTACACGGCCACGGGGACCTTCGTGCGTTCGTGTAGCAGGCGGAGCCTCTCACTCTGCTCCGGCGTGATGTAAATCGTCGTCGAGATCTTTTTGCGCGACATTTTTTTTGCGAGACGTCTGCTCGGGGCGGCTTTCGAAAAAGTGCGTGGGGTTCGCCCGTGTCGCTCAAGCTCCCGAGACCGAATAGGCGGAGCGGCGTCGCATCTAGCTGACGGCAGCGCACGAGGCCAGTGCGGCGAAGGCCGAAGGCAGGTACACTACGTGAACATATGTGGCCCTTCAAGCGCGGCCATGGCGAAGGAGCGTTTGCCTGGTTAGGGACAGCGGCGGACTACCCAAGGGGAAGGAAGCTGCGGGTGTCTTGCCGCCGCACGGCTCAGGCGCGTATTGTCCGCGCCCTCCTGCTGCTGCCACGCATTCTAGCCGAGCATGGAACTTCCTCGATGATCGACCCGTGCTTTCCTTCGTTGGGCCGCCGATTCGGCACGCAAACGGCTCTCGTGGCCCTGGCAAGCGTGAGCGCCTTGGCGCTGGCCGCCTCCGTCCTTGTCGCCTGTGGGAGCAGCGACAGGACTGCGGCGGCCGCCAAAGTCCCGGGCCTGGTCCGCGTCGAGACGCTGGAGCACGAGCCATGTAGCGAAGTCGGAAAGCGCGTCGAGTTGCTGGACACGAACAACGACGGTCGGGCCGACATACGCCGCGTGTTCGACCCTGGGACCGGACATGAGACGTGCCGGTCCGTCGATTTGAACCATGACGGAAAAGCGGATTTTTATGAGTACTTCACGAGCGATGGAACCATCCGGCGTCGCGAGTTCTGCTACGACGACGGCGCTGCGGTGAACGCCCTCGAGCTCTACGAGGGAGGCCAGCTGGCTCGACGCGAGTACGACACGACGGGTCATCACAAGATCGATACGTGGGACTGGTTCGATCGCACGGCTCCCGTTGACGCGAAGACGGGCCGTCCGGCTCATCCCACTCGACGCGAACGCGACACGAGCGGCGACGGAGCCATCGACCAATGGTGGACGTGGGAGGGCGATAGGGTGACCATCTCAACGGACCGCAACGGCGACGGCAAACCGGACACGAATTCTACGGTCGTGCTCGGTGGCGACGACGCGGGTGCAGTGACGAGTGCGGCGTCCCCGGATGCCGGGGCCTCCGCTGCGAGCGCCTCGAGCTCCCCCAGCGCTGGGGATGGCGCACCGCCATCGGCGGCCGAAGGCGAGGGAGGAAAGTCATGAAGCGGGCTGCGTGCTTGGCAGCCCTCTGTGCGCTCGGAGTGGCGTGGCTCTTTGTGGCGTGCGGGGGCTCGCCGGCGAAATTGGCGAACGTGGGTAACGGGGGCACGCCGGATGTTCACAAGGCGCGAGCCGACGACCGCTCGCTCTGCGAGGCCTTCGTCCATTGGAAGACCGACCCTCGGCTCGAGATCAGTGAAACGGTCGGCCCCAACTCGATGACTCCGAACATTCGCCGTGTCTACAAAGTGATCGGCGAGCACGAAGACCGGCACACGGTTCTCTTGTGCCGTGAGATCGACACCAACCTCGACGGGCTCAAGGACGTTGTTCGCACCTTCAACGAAAAGGGCGAGCCTCTGCACGAAGAAGCCGACACGAATTACGATGGCAAGATCGACGACTGGGTGAACTTTGCCGATGGCCGCATCGAAGAAGAGGACTTGGACACCACCCTGGCCGCGAGTCGCCCTAACGTCTGGAAGTTTTACGTCAATGGAGAACTCTCGCGGATCCGCCGCAACCTGCACTGTGCTAGCGGTAAGGCGGACACTTGGGAAATCTATTACAAGAATCGCTTGGAGCGCGTTGGGAACGACACGTCGTGCGACGGGCACGTCGACCGTTGGGATCGTGACGCACAGCTGCTCGCCCAAGAAGAGGCGCAGCAATCGGTCGAGATAGCCGACGGCGGGGGTGGAGCGTCGCCCGTCGTGCTCGGGCCGAACGGCGAGGTCCTCGACGGTGGCCCACGCGGCTATGACGCCGGCGGAAAAGGCAAGCGCCCGAATCGGTAGATGCGGGAGCTACCCGGAGCGGCCGAGGACGGCAAGGCCGGCCCCCCAGCTCGCCGCTCAGGCCTCGCTCGTTCCCGCGCGCCCGTAAGCGTCCTCGAGTCGAACGACATCGTCGAGCTCGGGGGTCGAAACCTCGATGACGTCGACGTCTGTCAACGCCACCATGCGGTGCACGGTGCGCGGCGGACAGTGGTACGCGTCGCGAGCTTGCATTCGGATGACCTTGAGCTCGGCATCCTGCCCGATTTCGAGGCTCAGCTCCCCTGCCTGGACGAGGAAGGTCTCGTCCTTCTTGACGTGGTACTGCCGTGAGAGCTTTTGCCCGGCGTCGATGTGCAGAATCTTGCCGACGTAGCGGTCGGTCTCTGCCCAGATGATCTCGTATCCCCAGGGCTTGGCTACGCGTCGCATCCCGTCATCGCTTACAATACCCGCCCGACCATGGCTACCGTCCGCTTGCAGAAGATACTGGCGCGCGCAGGCATCGCTTCGCGGCGCGCGGCCGAGCAGCTTATCTCCGCCGGCCGAGTGCGCGTCGACGGTCAAATCGTCACCGAGCTCGGGACGAAGGTCGATCCACGCAGCGCACGCGTCGAAGTCGACGGGCAGCGCACCGTCGCCGAGTCGCCACTGTATGTCTTACTGCACAAGCCTCGCGGCGTCGTCTCGACGATGCACGATCCGGAAGGCCGTCCCAGCGTGCGCGAGCTCATCGCGGACGTGCCGGGGCGTGTTTACCCGGTCGGGCGGCTCGACTTCAATACGAGCGGCGTCCTCCTGGCGACGAACGACGGCGACTTCGTCGAGGCGCTGATTCATCCCCGCCGCTCGGTTCCAAAGAAATACGTCGTGAAGGTCAACGGTGTCATGAAGCCGACGGATCTGGATGCGTGGCGCCGTGGCGTCGTGCTCGAAGACGGGAGGACGCACAGCGCAAAAGCGAAGCTCCTTCGTTACGAGGGGAGCAAAACATGGTTCGAGCTGACGCTCACCGAGGGGCGCAACCAGCAGGTTCGGCGTATGGGCGAAGCCACGGGATTTCGCGTGATGCGACTCGCGCGGCTGACTTTTGCGGGGCTGGACGCGGAAGGCCTGAGACCGGGCGAGTGGCGCTACCTGACGGCCGATGAGCAGCGAACGCTGAAGAACGAGTACGGCGTACCGAAGCGCGTCGTGTCACCCCCACCGCCGCCGGAGCCCCGAAAGGCGCCGCGGCGGTCCCCCGCACCTCTGCCGAGGCCGGAGGAGAGCGCGAGCCACGCTGCCGTTCGCCGTGGTCGGCTTGGTCGCGTGCAGGCGGAGACCACCGCGAAGACGGCTTCCGCACGAGCCGGCGCGGCAGGACGCTGGCGACGCGGGTCGGGCGGAGCGCCGGCGACCGCAGAGCGGCCGCTTCGTCCCGAATCAGCCAGGGGTGGGCGCGCGCGCACCCCCGGCGACGGCTCCGGAGCTCGAGGGGACGAACGAGGTCATCGCTTGAATGGTCGACGTGGATAGCCGGCTCAGCGAGGCGTCGTTCATGACACGCGATGCCCAAGGAGGTCTGTGAGCGGCGCCGCAAACGGCTATCGGTGCGGCAGTGACCAGTCGTTGGCGAAGTAGCCTGCCATCCGTACGCTCGCCGAGCCCAGGACGAGCTGGCCGCGAGCCGGGGCAACGGCCTCGTCGAAGACCACGTAGTCCGGAAGCATTTCCGGCAGGGACATCGACCGCCACGTACCGAGCGGTCCCACGCCCTCGACGACGACGACATAGCGATCGCTCCGCCGCGGGTTCGGTTGGATGAAGGCGACCCCGAGCTGAGACCGATCGGCCGCTCCATCCCTCGTAGCAATCCGCGTGGCGCTCGGGTCCAACGGCCCGACCACCACATCGCGACCTTCCACGCGAATCGGAAAGCTAGGCTCGAGCTCGCGGACCACGCGGTTCGAGCGTGCATTGCCTACGAGAAACAGCGCGTGGTCGTTCGCGAGCGGCTCGCCGCGCTCGAAAAACTCGACGTCGCTGAGAATAGGATATTCCACGTGAACGCCCCAGCGCACTCGGGCCCAGGCCTGCGCCGCCTCCTGGTTTGACCGCGCCTGCCCCGGATCGCTTGCACCCCAAACGAAGAGGACCGCCTCGTGAAAGACGTCGCGCAGGGGGCCGGTGGTCGCGCCGTGCTTGTACGGCCCGCTGCGCCCCCGCGGTCCCGCTTTCCATGCCGAGCCCTCGCGGTGAAGCTCGATGGGCTCGCCTGCCTGAAAGACGAGCCTGCTCCGGTCAATCGCCACGAGCACGGGCATGGCGTCGTCGACCCACTGCACATCGCGGTCGAGGGCCAACGCATCCACGCCACGCGTCGACGCATGGATTGAGTTATCCGGATCGAGGCGCGCGACGACCTCGCCCCATGCGTCGCTCGACGTCAGCTCGCGAACGTGCACCCACGCATCGTCAGCCCAGCGCGTGCCCGGCGTCTTGAAGCGCACCGCTCGAGGGTGCAGGGGACGGCGATGCTCCAGGAGCCATTTGGCTCCCTTGAGATCCTCGTAGGTCGTTTGCCACACGTTGTGGCCCAGGTCGGGGTGCTCGTGCTTCACGTCGTAGTGAAGCTCCTCGTACCGGTCGATGAGCACACCGCTGTTCTCCTCCGGTAGATCTTTGGTGCCATGGACGACGTACAGCGGCAGGTACATCCCATTCTCCGCC
The DNA here is from genome assembly GCA_963787925.1 of uncultured delta proteobacterium. GTDB lineage: Bacteria > Myxococcota_A > Polyangia > Polyangiales > Polyangiaceae > Palsa-1150. Next base: position 2,976,961 of record CAWBEN010000003.1, on the reverse strand, counting down.
CACAACACGTTCGACCGCTGTTCGGCTCCGAACCTTTCCCAGGGCCGCATCGTCCGGGACCCGACGTCGTTCCGTACGAAGTAGCTGTGGTAGCCGCAAAGGGGCTCGGCGGCAGCGAACTGATCAGGGTGGTGGAGGGCGCATGCCGCGCTGCCGATTCCGCCCATCGACGGTCCTGTCACGGTCACCCGAGCTTCGTCGATGGGGTAGGTTGCCTTCGCCCATTCGATGACACGCATGACATCGTCCTCCCCCATTTCCCGGTACATCGAGTTGAAGTGTCCGCCCGGCGCGACGACGATGGCCTCGAGCGGCTGCAGATCCTTTCTGGGATGGCGGTCTTCCCAGCTGGCGTCGCGCAGCGGGTCGTCGTGGCCGAAGAGCCACATGAGCATTTGCATTGGATGGCCATTCATTCCGTGAAGCGCGACGATGAGCGGGTACTGTCTGGTGCCCCCGGCTTTGAAGTCGGGCGGCACGTAGAGCGCAAACTCAGATAGCTTCCCATCGATGGGCGATTGGTACGCTCGGCGCATCGCTCCGGTTCGGCGAGCGTACGGATCGCGCTTGGAGTCGAGCGCGGTAGCGACCTCCTCGAGTTCGCGTGCATCATCGAGCTGCGCTTCGAGGTCCCCGTCGCCGTGTCCCACGAGCGCGACGAGGCGAGCCTGCAGGTGCTCCACAGACTCGAGCGATCCGGCTGGTACCGGCGGGGACCACCCGGTCTCGTCGCGAGCCGCCTCGAGCGCATTCTCGGCATGCGCCGCAGCCTCTCGTACCGCGCGCCGCGGATGCATCGGAAGCTCGAGCTCTCGCCCCGAAACGTCCACGCGCATCGTCCAGTCGTCGTCCTCGACTTCGCCGCCTGTTACGCGCGGCAGAGCGACCGTCCAGTCGCTTACTCCGCGGTCGCCCGTCGCCATTTCTCCGGCGTCGACTTCGAACAACGGCTCACCCCCGGACAGGCGCGTAAGGCGCGCGTGCACGTCGAGGCGCACGCCGCGGGGGGCTCCGCCCTGATAGCGCACCGTGAGCATCGGATGATAGCCATCCTCCCCCATTCCCCGGTCGAACGACACGAGCGACATGCGCGACGCAAGGGCCCTGGCGTCGTCGCCGGTCGTCCCGGGCAGAGCCCACCACGCGCCGGAGGGCGGCTGGAGCTCGCCGTCGAGCCATCGAGCGCCCAACTGCCAGGCGCCGGTGCGCTGGTGCAACGCAAGGACGACACCGTGATCGCCGGCCTCGAGGTCGAGCGGAACGAGGTCATCGTCGTCTCGCTGGGCTCGCCATTCGTCCCGCGCAAACACGCGCTTGCCGTCTACGAAGACGGTCACCCCGTCGTCGGCGCCGAGTAGCAGCGTGTGTCGTCCGGCTCGACGGAGATGCAAAATCGCGCCGGCGTAGGCGATTCGTTCGTTCGCGTGAGTGTCCAGGGCAGCGGCGACATCGACGAGCCCATCGTTCGAACAGGCAAGTTGCCAGCGCGCCTCACCGAGGGGAGCGCCCAGACGCGGCACGATGTGCTCCTCGTCGAACGTTCGCGTGCGATTGAATGGACCCGCGAGAAGCCACGCCCCTACTCGTCCGTCACTGGAGAGGGCGAGGCGAACCTCCTCGGCGCTCGCATTGGCCGCGGAGGAGGGAGGGGAGGGGGAGGGGGTCGACGCGAGGGCTTCCGGCCAGGTCCGGGCAGCTGGAGCGGCGAGCAGCGCGCAGGCTACGAACACTGCCGACACGGACCGACGTTTCAGCGCCATCCCTCGGCCACCGCGCATCGATCCTCGCGAAGTGAGTATCGCCACGCTCGCGTCGCCGGGTCAACGCGTCGCTAGGTCGGGTCAGGTCATTCCCTGCGCCAACGTCTTCGGCTCGTCACGGAAGAGCACCTCGACCTTGTGCGCGTCGATGACGCGGGTCACGACTCCATCTCCGAATTTCTTGTGGCGCAAGAAGTCCCCCTCCTGGAAATTGGCCGTGACGGCATAAGATTTGAATTCGCTCACCCCTCGTCCGGCGATTGCCTTTTCCCATACTTGCTCTTGCCTCATCGCGGGTGAGACCCGGACCGGCCTCGTGCTGGTCCGCGACCCCGGGGCGCTCGAGCGCGCGCCGGCTGGCCCTGCGACGCCCGGCTTCTCTCCGGGTGGGTGAGCCCGCCAAAGGTGCGTCGCGCGGCAAGTAAGGCACTCGACCTGGTGCGCCTTGTTGTTTTTCATCGAAACGATGCGGTGATTGAGGACCAGCCGGCATTTGGTGCACCAGCTGTCGACCTCGCCCGCGACGCGGAGTGGCTTCGGCATTAGAGTCTCGTGTCTCCCGTTTACTCGCGACTTCGACGGCGCTCGCGCGGCCGGTCGTCCCGCCTGACGTGCACTTCCGACCGCACCTCGGGCTTTGGCATCTTCTGTTCCGAGCCCTCGTTCTGGCCGTCCGCGGGCGATTTGTCGTCCTTTTGTCCTTCGTTCGGCTTGAAACGAATGGTCGTATTGATCTCGAACTGGACCGTCGTCAGCATTTTTTGCATTTCGCTCGACAGGTTCGTCTGGTCGAGAAAATCGCGTATCTCCTTGGCGACCACCCGGAATAAACCGTTCTTCGTCTCCTCGACCTGAGACAGCAGGTAGTGTGCCGCTTCGCGCGGCAGCTTCATGCCGCCTACCAGCTCCTTCAGGTTGTCGGGTGCTTCGCTCGCCTTCTCCACGCCAATTTCGACGGCGCGCTTGATGAGCTCCGGGATCACACTGTCGAGCCGTCGGCGGCGCTCGTTGTCGCTCATCGAGTAGGCCTCGGGTGCGACTTCGTACCGTGTGCACGCAAGACGGTCAACGCGGAGGGCAGTCCGGAGGGTGCGGCGAGCGGGCCAGAGGAGCCGCGAGCGCTGGGCGAGGCCCGTTTCTGGGCTACGGCTGGCTCGCCCTCGCGCAGCTCGCCTAGGCGGCTCGCATCAAGATCCTGGCCACGCCGTTCGCTGCCTGTTTCATCACCGACGCTCGATCGTCGCCGCCACGGGCGCAGAGTAGAACCGTCAGCCCCTCGACGTTCACGGGGTGCACGTCGACTTTCGTCCTCAGCGCTGCGGCGTGGGATCCCCTATCCTCCTCGCGCGTCGGCTCGCCCCAGAGCCCCTGGACAATGAGCGGTGCGTAAGCGGCGAGCTCCTCGCACACGGCCCACCCCCCCGCGCCGGCGACGACCAAGCCGGCTTCGTCGGCGAGAACGATGGCGTCGAGCCGCCCATCTCGGCGCGCTCGAGTGAGCTGATAATGGAGAGCGACGAGGGGGTCTTCGCTGCGCTCGAGGCGGCGCTCTTCGGAAATGGTCATCGACCGATCGTTCGGCAGCGCAGTCGACGGGGCCAAGTTTGGAGCGGCCCGGTCTGCGACCGCCTTGCCCTCGAGTCCCGGGCGGCTGCGAGATCCAACAGCCCGAGCTTGCAGTTCGCACCGTTTGCCGCCAAAAGAGCAGCGAGGGCAAGATGTGTACGCACAGCTCCGAAATGTTTGCGCGCCGGCGCGCGGCGTTCTTCGATGCGATGGCCGCCGGCTCGCCGTCCGCAGTCGCCGTCCTCCCAGCCGCCCCCGTCCATCAGCGCAACAACGACGTCGAGCACGACTACCGGCAAGATTCGGATTTCTACTATTTGACCGGCTTCGACGAGCCGGACAGCGTTCTCGTCCTCGACGCCCAAGCGCGAAAGACGACTCTTTTCGTCCGCCCTCGCGACCGCGACCGAGAAGTGTGGGATGGGCCGCGCGCGGGGCTCGATGGCGCAAAGGAAAGGTACGGTGCCGACGAAGCGTTCGTAGTAGGCGAGCTGGACGAGAAACTCCCCAACGCGCTGCAGAACCACCGGCGCGTCTATTTCCGCCTTGGCCAAAGCCGTCGGTTCGACGATCGCCTTCTGGGCGCGATGGATCGCGTGCGCCTCCGTCAGCGGACGGGCGTCTCACTACCGACCGAAGTCGTCGATCCGGGAGCGATTCTTCACGAGATGCGTCTTCGCAAGTCGTCGGTGGAGGTCGAAACCATGAGGAGCGCGGCGCGGATTACGCGCAAGGCGCATGAGCTGGCCATGGCTCGGACTCGCCCCGGGATGCACGAATACGAAGTCGAGGCGCTTCTTCTGGATACCTTCCGCCGTCACGGCTCGGAGCGGCTGGCTTACGGGAGCATTGTCGGCTCGGGGCCGAACGCCTGCGTGCTTCATTATCGCAAGAACGATCGGCGCATCGATGCGGGAGAGCTCCTGCTCATCGATGCCGGGTGCGAGTATGGCTATTATGCGAGCGACGTAACCAGGACGTTCCCTGTCGGGAGCGACTTTTCGAGAGAGCAGCAAGCCATCTACGAGCTCGTCCTCGAAGCCCAGCTCGCGGGCATCGCGGCTTGCCGGGCCGGCGCGACACTCGATGACATCCACGGACTGAGCGTGGCCATCATCACGCGGGGCTTGGTGCACCTCGGGCTTTTGAGCGGCGAGCCCGAGCCCTTGATCGAGAAGGAGGCTTACAAGCGATTTTTCATGCACAGGACGAGCCATTGGCTCGGCATGGATGTGCACGATGTCGGTCCCTATTTCGTAGAAGGAAAGGCTCGTCGTCTCGAACCGGGTTTGGTGCTGACCGTCGAGCCGGGCATCTACATTGCCCCTGGCGACGAGACAGTCAGCGACGAATGGCGCGGCATCGGCGTCCGCATAGAGGACGACGTGCTCGTCACGGCGTCGGAGCCCGAGGTGCTGACGGCGGGAATTCCGAAGAGCGTGGAGGAGGTGCGGCGCGCTTCGGCGAGTTGATTGGCGGCCAGCGCCTCGCCGCCCAGTAGGCAATCATGCCGGCCATTGCCGCGAGCGGCACGCCGACGAGGCACGCTCCCAAGGACCAGTCGAGGATGAGCGCTTTGCCCTGCGCGCCCACCGACTGGAGTCCAAGGGGAACCCAGGTGCCGGTTCGCAGCCGGTGGGCGCTCTGGATTTCGCACAACGAGATGACGGCAAACAGCGGAGCGAACGATACGCGAGAGCCCAGCGCCGCCCAGAGGCGATTCTTGCGCAAGAGGCTGGCGAGGAAAACGGCCAGCCCCAAATGGAAGCCAAAAAAGGGAGTGCATCCCGCGAAGACGCCAATTCCAATGGAGAAGCCGACCTCGCGAGGCGAGGAGCGCTCGTGGAGAGCGCGATGCCAAAGTCGGCGTGAGAGTGCGCCGGCGCGACGCAGTACAGCGAAAAACGACGCCGGCACACGGACAAGATAGCGCGCCGCCGCCTTCGTCAGCGCTGCGTCCCTCGCGCGCCCTGAAACTTGGCCCCCTGCAGCGGGCGGGTGGTACGCGGCAGATCGCCGTGACCTTGACGGACGCGATTGCAGCTTTCGTGAGCCATCTCGACGCCGAGCGGCGTGCGTCCCGCAACACGGTCAGGGCTTATGCCCACGACCTGGCTGGCCTCGCGGCGTTCGCGATCGAGCGGCAATTACCGGCGGCGGATGACGTGCGAGGCGTGGACGTTTATCTCTTGCGCGGGTGGCTCGGTGGTGTCGCCTTGAAGCACGAGGCGAGCAGCACCGCCCGCAAGGTGGCGGCCGTTCGGACCTGGATGCGCTGGCTGCGCCGGCGCGGCGTGATTGCGGCGTGCCCTGCCGACGAGCTGGCCACGCCCAAGGTGCGCCGCCCTTTGCCTACCCTGCTATCCGTCGACGCTGCGAAGGCGGTCGTCGAAGCGCCGTGCGAAGACACGCCAGGCGACGTACGCGACCGCGCCATTCTCGAGCTCCTCTACGGGTCGGGGGTGCGCGTGAGCGAGCTCTGCGGGCTCGACCTCGATGCGCTCGCTCTCGCGTCAGGTAGCGCCCGCGTCCTCGGAAAGGGTAGCAAAGAGCGCTTGGTCCCGCTCGGGCGTCACTGCGTCACCGCGCTCGCTCGGTGGCTCGAGGAGCGCCCTCGCTACGTTCACCCGAAGACCGGCGCGCAGGACCCCAAGGCCGTTTTTCTGACCAAACGCGGCGCGCGCATCGGTGTCCGCGCGGTCCACGCACTCGTTCAGAAGCACGGCGCGATTGGCGCTGGGCGAGCCGACCTGCATCCGCACGCCCTTCGCCACACCTGCGCCACGCACATGCTCGACGGGGGAGCAGACCTTCGCGCCATCCAGGAAATGCTCGGGCACGCGTCGCTGACTACCACGCAGCGGTACACGCATGTCTCGATGGAGCACCTCATGCGCGTCTACGACGCGGCACACCCCCACGCCCGAAGCGCCAAGGGGCGGCGGCCGCGAGGCTGACGCCTTGGGTCCGAGGCCATCAGGGATTGCGAGCGCTCGCGAGTAGCCTCGTCGGAGCGGACGCGATAAACAGGCCGCGCGAGTGGCGAAGAGCATCGGACGCACAGTCTTTGCCCTGGTGGGGGCATTCTTCGGCGCGTTCGGCGTGGCGCTCGTCGAGGCGCGACCCGCGTCGATCGCCGCCAGCGGCTCCCACGCGCCGGAGTTCGGGGCCATCGTGCTGGCCGAGGTCGCGGTACTCGCTCCGCTGGCATTCGCGCTGGGCCTGATCGTCGCCTCTTTCGGACTGTTCATTCAGCCGGCTGGGTCCGTATCGGTTCGCGAGCGCCTCGCACGCCTTCGCGCGCAGCCGCTGGTCATGCGGGCGAGCGCGTCGCTCGGCGCGCTCCTTTCGTGTCTCGTGGCGACGACGTGGCTGGTGGCGACCGCACAAGGCGCGCGTGTGGCCTTTGCCCGTGGCGCCCCGGCAGCGGCAGGAACGGCCGTCGCTGTGACGTCAGTCGCCTCACTGGTCGGGCTCCTCTTGGCGGCCGTCGCTGTGTTTCTTCCCGTCTCCAGAGTCCTCGCATGGGCCGGCTCGTCCTCGCGCGCCGGTCACCTGATGGGCCATGTCGTCACGATGACGACCTTCGGTTTGGCGCTCGGGATTGCCGTCCTCGTTGCGGGCATTTACCTCGGCGACACTGGCGGGCAAGGCGCTGGGCCCCTAGCCATTTTCGGCGTTCTCAGGCGGCCCGAGCTCGACCTGCAGCCGCTCGTCGAGCTGCTTGCCGTTGCCGCGTGCGCGTCCATCGCGGCGCCCGTCACGATGGCGCTCGCCGACCGTTCTCCGGGTCCCGTTTTGATCGCTTCGGCGGCGGTCATCGGCCTGCCCCTCCTGGCGACCGTCGCCCAGGCGAACGCGCTCGAGCGAGACCCCGCGGTCGCCCGCGTCATCGAGCGCTATGCCCCGCTCGGTCGCGTCGCGCTCGGGTTCCTCCGCAGGGTCACCGATCGCGATCACGACGGCGCCTCGCCCTATTTCGGCGGTGGCGATTGCGATGACACGAACCCGAACATCTCGCCATTCGCCGTCGAGATCCCGGGCAACGGAATCGACGAAGACTGCTCCGGGGCCGATCTGCCGCTTGCACCTGGCGCTCCCGCAGCTCGCGTCGCGCTCCTCACGTCACCGTTGCCTGCCCGTGACTACAATCTCATCCTGTTGACCGTCGACACATTGCGCGCGGCTGACATGGGCTTTCTCGGTTACGACAAGCCGACCACGCCAAACCTCGACGCTCTCTCCGCTCAGGGAGTCGTCTTCGAGCGCGCGTATTCCATGGCTTCTTACACGGGGAAGGCTCTCGCCCCGATGCTCATCGGCAAGTACCCGAGCGAAACGCTCCGGGACGGGGGCCACTTCAACACCTATGCGCCGGGAAACACCTTCGTGGCCGAGCGCTTGAAGGGCGCAGGATTGCTCACGATGGGCGCGGCGTCGCACTGGTACTTCCGCGAGCGCTGGGGTCTCACGCAAGGGATCGATCTCTTCGACCTCTCGGCGCTTCCCTCCGAAGGACAGGGCGCGGCCAGCGACTCGACTACGACGAGCGCTCAGGTCACAGACGCCGTCCTGAGGTTGCTGTCCGGGCACGCGGCGCCGCGCCGCTTCTTCCTTTGGGCGCACTACTTCGATCCCCACGCACAGTACGTGGCCCACCCGGGCGCCCCGGATTTCAGCGATCCGGCGAGACCGGCCGGCTGGAAGATGCACGCTGCATACGATGGCGAGGTCTGGTTCACCGACAAGCACATCGGCCGGTTGCTCGACTACGCCCGCGGGCAGGCGTGGTTCAAGGACACCGTCGTCGTCGTCACGAGCGATCACGGCGAGGCGATGAACGAGCACGGCATCGCGTTCCAGCACGGATTCGAGATCTGGGAGCCGCTCGTCCGCGTCCCGCTCGTCTTTTACGCCCCTGGCCTGACCCCCCACCATGTCTCGGTGAAGCGCAGCGTGATCGACGTCGTGCCTACGTTGCTGGATCTCATGCGCCTGCCTCGGCCACCCCCCGGCGAGCTGTCAGGTGAGAGCCTGATGGTCGACCTGCTCGCGAAGCCGGGAGATCACTTGCTCGAGCGGGACGTCTACCTCGATATGCCGGATGGTCCATACACACACATGAGGCGCGGGCTCATTCACGGAACGAGCCCGGGGATGAAGCTGATCCATTTCGGTGGCTCGCAGTACCAGCTGTACGATCTGGCGGCCGATCCAAGCGAGCGCGAAGACTTGGCCAGCGACCCGCTCAAGCTACGGCCAATGCTCGAAGCGCTCCAGGCTAAGCGCGCGACGGTCAAGGAGGTCTACGCCAAGCCGGACAATCCGTCTCCCCCTTGAGAGTCCGCCGAAAGAAGCGACACGTCGGCAGACGCCCCTGACTTCGCATTCACGGAGCGCCTCGGCGCGTACGTGGTAAAGCGTGAAGTTCGTGAAGGGCTGGCTCGCTCGACCCTCGCTGGCGGTAGCCGGAGGCGTTCTCGGCGCGGCGCTCGTCGCACTCGTGGAGGGTGCGAAAGCGTCGAGCGAGTCGCACACTCCGCTGGCGGCCACCGTCCTCGGCGACGCCGCCACGCTGGTGCCGCTCGCAACGGTCGCCGGGTTGGCCGTTGCGTGCGTCGGTGCGGCCTTCGACCCGAAGCGCCAGTGGACGCTCGTAGCCCTCGGGATTTGGTGGCGCGGAGCTCCTAGCTCGGCGCGCGCGGTCGTCGCCGCGGCAGGATTGGTCCTCCCACCCGCCATGCTGGGGTGGGCCCTCGTATGCGCCCATGCGGCACGCCGCGCGCTCGACCATGGATCGCCGACGCTGGTCGGTTTCGAAATGGCGACGGTCTCCGTCGCCCTGCTTCTCTTTGCGAGCGCCGCCGTCGTCGCCGCCTTTCCGCGTGCAATGCACAACCTGGCCGACGTGACCCCGTGGGTTCCGGCCGCGTGCGGCGCTTCCTTCGCAGTCGCATCGGTTGCGGTCGGCGTGCGACTGGGCGACGTGAGCGGCAATGGACCTACGCCGCTGGCGATCTTCGGTGTCCTCGCGCGGCGCGAGCTCGATTCTTTCACCATTGATTGCCCTCGTGGCCCTCGCCGGGTGCGCGATGGTCGGCGAGCGCGCCGCGGGAGCCCAGGGCCGCGGCGCGACGTCCTGGACGGCGGGTGCAATCGCCCTCGCTTTGGCGGCGTGGGGGCTCGTCGTCCAGCAGGCATACGCGCTCTCCGACGACGCACACATCGCGCGCGCCATCGAGCTCGGCTCTCCCCTCGGACGAATTGGTCTCACGCTCGAGCGTCGCGCCACCGACCGCGACCATGACGGGGCCTCGGCGCTCTTCGGGGGAGGCGATTGCGACGACACGGACCCGCGTCGCTCGCCTACCGCTATAGACGTACCCGGCAACGGTATCGACGAGGATTGTTCGGGGGCCGACTTGCCATCGCCGCGCCGACCCGCGGCCCCCCAGGCGCGGAGAGTCGCACCGACCGCGCCCGCGGACCTCAACTTGCTGCTCATCACGGTCGACACGCTGCGGATTGACCTCGGGTTCATGGGCTACGACCGGCCAGTCTCGCCCAACCTAGATGCGCTCGCCGCGCGGTCGACCGTGTTCGAGCGCGCCTACTCGATGGCCTCGTACACGGGCAAGAGCGTCGGTGCCACGATGATTGGCAAGTACCCGAGCGAGTGCCTGCGCGATGGTGCCCACTTCGACACTTACGGCCCCGGCAACACGATGCTCGCCGAACGCATGCAAAGCGCAGGTTTCCATACGATGGGTGTTGCGTCCCACTGGTATTTCAAGCCGAAGTACGGTCTGGCGCAGGGAATGGACCTTTGGGACCTGTCAGCCATGCCGCCGGAGTCCGCAGGCGACGCCGACTCGTCCGTCACGAGCGCGGGCCTCAGCGACGCGGCCATCTCTCTGCTCTCCGACCCGGCCAACGTGCAAGGACGTTTCTTCTTGTGGATGCACTACTTCGATCCGCACGCGGTCTACGTTCGCCACCCCGAAGCGCCAGACTTTCGGCCCGGCGCGAAGCACTGGGCCAAGCCACTCTACGACGGGGAGGTCTGGTTCACGGACCGGCACATCGGCCGCCTCCTCGATTTCATCGCCTCGCAGCCCTGGGCCGATCGGACGGCCATCGTCGTCACCGCCGATCACGGGGAGGCCTTCGACGAGCACGGGATGAGCTGGCACGGCGTGGATTTGTGGGAGCCGCTCGTGCGCGTGCCGCTCGTCGTTTACGTACCGGGCGTCAAGGGGCATCGCGTCCAAGCCAAGCGCAGCCTCGTGGACCTGGTGCCGACGGTGCTCGACCTCGTCGGGATACCACAGCCGCCCGCCGGGGAGCTCTCGGGGGAGAGCGCGGCGGTCGCCGTCCTTTCGCCCGATAGCGTGCTCGAGGACAGAGACATTTACCTCGACATGCCCGCGGGTCCCGAGGTGTCCCAGCACCGCGCGCTCATCCACGGTCCCACTCCGGGCTGGAAGCTCATGCACGAGGGCGGAGGCGTTTATTTTCTATTCCATCTCGCCAAGGATCCTGGCGAGCGGACTGACTTGTCCCGCGACCGCACGGCCCTTCGGAGGCTCATGGAGGCGTTCGACCAAAAGCGCGCAACGTTGCACGAGATCCATGTCGATCCCGCGCCGTACGAGGCCCGGTGAGGTAAGGTTGCTTTCGATGACGACGACCACCGGCGAGAGCAGGCTTCCCGGCCTTCCGACAATCGATGTGCAAGAGCACGGAGGCAAGCGGGACGGGACGCGCCAATCGATGGATCGCCGACTTTTCATGCAGCTACTCGTTTTCGACGTGCCTTTTTTGGGGCCGGACACGGCTCATGACGCGGACCAAGTCGCCCGGGAGGCGGCGCTCCAGCTCGGACACGCTCTCGTCCCGGGCGTCCTCTACGCCGACACGATGTCGCCACGCGGCCTGGGTCTGCTCACGTGGAACGAAGACCCGGCGCACTTCGTTCGCGCGGTGCGGCCGTTGTTCAACCGCGGTCCGCTCGCGGGCGTGGTCCTCCGCGACCGCTACGCGATGCTGGGGCGTACGTACGCCACCGGCCACGAGCCCGACCTCGAACATTCGCTCCTTCATCGCGCGATCGAGAACGTCAGCCGTGACGCGTTCCCTTGGCACGTTTGGTATCCGCTCCGGCGAACGCCGGCCTTCGCGCGCCTAGACAGCCACGAGCAGGGCCAGATTCTGCGCGAGCACGCCACCATCGGAATGGCCTACGGGGCGCAGGAGCTGGCGCATGACATCCGCTTGAGCAGTTACGGTCTGGACGCAGCCGACAACGAATTCGTGATCGGCATCATCGGCCGCAACTTGCATCCTCTCTCGCACCTCATTCAGACCATGCGCAAGACGCGACAGACGAGCGAGTTCATCGAGAAGATGGGACCTTTCTTCGTCGGGCACGTGCTTCACCGAATAGCGCTCTGACGCGCGTCCCGCACTAGGCGTTCTTCAGGCCGCTGCGATCTCGTCGCGGACGTCGCCGCGCTCGAGGATTGCGCGCAGCCGCGAACGGGCACGGTGCAGGCGCGAACGAACCGCGCTCTCGGTCGTCGCGAGGCGGTGTGCGATCTCCTGCAACCCTAGGTCCTGGTGGTAATGGAGGGCCACGACGTCGCGGTAGTCGGCCGGAAGCTCATCGAGCGCAGCGCGCACGAGCGCATCGCGCTCGTTGGCTGCGGCGCCGATGTCGGCTCGCTCCTCTCGCTCTCCATCATTGGCCGCCGGCAAGCTGCCGAGATCTTCCAAATCGAGACCCTCGACCAGCCGAGCACGGTGCCGTCGCTGCGCTCTCATCATCATGAGAGCTTCGTTGGCCGTGACGCGGAAGAGCCAAGTCGAGAAGCTCGAGTCCCCCCGAAACGAGCCGACGCGGCGGATGATCTGCATGAGCGTCGCCTGAACGAGGTCACGTCGATCCTCTTCGGTGAGCGGATAGCGCAGCAGCTGCTTCTCGATGTGCGGCTGGAGCGCCGTCACCAGGCTTCGCAGCGCGCCCGCGTCGCCTTGGGCAGCTTTTTCGAGGGTCGATTTTTCGATCGAGAAGGCCATGGTTGCGTCCGTGGGCTCTGAGAGGCAGGGGGAGATTCGGAGGGCGGGTGCCGCGTGCGTAAGACCGACGATGTGAACCAACGTTCGGGGCTCACGCAGGACGCCCTCGTCACTTGCTTGTGACTGATTGCGACCGCCGTGCCGTGCCCGTGCGCACGAAATCATTCTCGTTTTCGTAGCCCTCGGCTGTTGGATCGGCGACAGGTGCCGCAGCCAGGGACAGGCGGCGCGAGGTTGACCGCGCGGCCCCGATGTGGTCGTAGCCGGGCGTCCGGAATGCCTGCCGAAACCTTCCCGCAAACTCTCGAGCACCCGCTGCCATCGGGGATGCGGGATCTGCTCCCCGAGGAGGCGGGCGCGCGCCGCGCCCTCGCCCGTAAGGTCCTCGAACGTTTTGCCGTTCACGGTTACGCTCTCGTGACCCCTCCCGTGTTCGAGTTTGCCGAGGTTCTCGAGCGCGGTCTCGGGACACTCGACCCCACGGACGTCCTTCGCTTCGTAGAGCCCGAATCGGGAGAGGTCGCCGCGCTGCGCCCCGACATGACACCTCGAGATCGCGCGCATGATAGCGACGCGCCTGCGCGATCGGCCTCCCCCGTTTCGACTCGGGTACGAGGGAACCATCTTGCGCCGGCGCAGCGGCCGCGCGCGAAAGCACCGACAGATTCCTCAGGTAGGCGTCGAGCTCGCTGGCGTCGCGGAGCCGGAGGGCGATCTCGAGCTGCTCGCGCTGGCGATCGAGGCCCTGCGGGCGACCGGGCTCGAGCGCTTCACGATCGACTTGGGCGATGCGGGGGTCGTGCGCGCCCTGCTTTCGGGTCTTGCTCCCACGCAGCAGGCGCTTCTGTCCGCCGCGCTTGCGCGGAAAGACGAAGCGGCCATCGCCCGGGTCTGCGACGAAACGGGCATCGCGCGCCCGGAGGCCGTGAGGGCGCTGCCGTCGCTGCATGGAGGACGCGAGGCACTGCTCGAGGGGACGCGTGTGCTCGTTGGGACGCCTGCGCTGCCCGGAGCGAAACGCCTTTTGGCGCTGTTCGACGCCGCGGCTGCGCGCGGCTTTGGCCCGCACCTCGTCGCGGATCTAGGGGAGGTGCGCGGCTTCGCCTACTATACGGGCACGATTTTTCACGCGTACGCACCCGGCACCGGCGACGCAATCCTGTCAGGCGGCCGGTACGACGAGCTTCTCGCGCGCTTCGGCTTGGCGATGCCCGCCGCCGGCTTCGCGATTGATCTCGATCGAGCTGCCGAGGCGCTGCGCGCGGCGGGCGCGGTCGAAGAGCGCGGCGTCCGTGTCGTCGTCGTCGGTGCCGCCGAGGACCCTCGGCTGGCCGACCTTCGTGCCCGCGGGTTCACCGCCGTCGCTGCGCGGGATGCGGTCCTCGCGCTGTCGTGGGCCAAGGCGTGGGGGTTCACACACGTTCTGGCCCCGTCCGGCTGGGTGGATGTGCAGACAGGCGCTAGCATCGCCTCGCCCTTCGAAGGGTGGACCAGAGAGCCCGTCGAAGCCGTGCAAGTGCAAGAAAGAGGAGAGAGATGACCGCGGTCGTCGTCGTCGGGGCTCAGTGGGGCGACGAAGGAAAAGGGAAGATTGTCGATATCTTCACCGAGCATGCGGACATGGTCGTTCGGTACGGCGGTGGGCCCAACGCGGGCCACACGCTGGTCGTGGGCGACGACAAGCTCGTCGTCCGTCTGATCCCGAGCGGTATTCTGCGGCCGCGAACGACGTGCGTCCTCGCCCAGGGTATGGCGATCGATCCGGGCAGCCTCGTCGGCGAGCTTGACGAGCTCGCCAAGCGCGGCCACTTGCGAGGGGCGGGGTCGCTCGTCGTCAGCGACCGTGCGCACGCAATCATGCCGTACCATGTGACGGTCGATAAGCTGCGCGAGCTGAAGCCGGGCGCTCTTGGGACGACCAAGCGCGGCGTTGGGCCGTGCTACGAGGACAAAGTGGCGAGGCGGGGCGTGCCGCTCGGCGCGTTGCGCGATCTCGGCGCGCACCGAGACGCTCGTCGCCCGCGCCCTCGCGTGCTGGGCCCCTGTCATAGGCGCACTCGGGGGCGAGGCGCCGAGCACCGCCGAGGTCATGACGGTGCTCCGCGCGGTCGCGAGTCGAATCGTCCCCCTTCTCGACGAAACATCGAAGCTCGTCGAGCGGGCCGTGCGTGACGGGCAACGCGTCCTCTTCGAGGGTGCCCAAGGGACGTTGCTCGACATCGACCACGGGACATACCCGTTCGTGACGTCGTCGCACGCCACCGCCGGAGGCGCGTGCACGGGGGCGGGTGTCGGGCCGTCACGCATCGACGCTGTCATCGGGCTGGTGAAGGCCTATTGCACGCGCGTTGGGGGGGGACCCTTTCCGACAGAGTTGACGAATGAGGTCGGCGACTGGCTTCGCAAGCGAGGCGACGAGTACGGTTCGGTGACCGGTCGGCCGAGGCGGACGGGATGGCTCGACTTGCCGGCTTTGCGGTATGCCGTTCGTGTCAACGGGCTCGATGGGCTTGCGCTCACCAAGCTCGACGTGCTGACGGGCGTCGAGGCGCTCTCCGTCTGTGTCGCGTACCGAACGCCGAGCGGCGTGAGCGACGAGTTTCCAATCGATGGCATCGACACCGCGACGCCCGTGTACGAAGAAATGCCCGGGTGGAGTGAGGACATTACGTCGGCGCGCACGATTGCGGCGTTGCCGGCTGCGGCGAGGCGATATGTCGAACGAATCGAGAGAGACGCGAAGTGCCCGGTCGCTCTGGTGAGCGTGGGATCCCGGCGCGACGAGACCATCGTGCTGAAGGACCCGTTCGCCTAGGCGCCTTCGCCCCGGGTCCGGCGCGCGGACTCCTCTGCCGACGTCCACCCGTCCTCGAGCGCCTGCTCGTCGAGCGGCACGCGCGACTTCGCCTGGTCCGCGACTTCCATGCGCGCTCTTCCTCCCCTGGCGGCACTCCGCGTGGCGCCCGCGGCGCCGTCGCGCGCTCGGCCCATCGCCCGAGAGGCGCGGCCCCCCGCCCGTGAGACGGCGCGCGCCGCGCGCTGGAGCCCGCTCCCGAAGAAAAGAGAGAGGACGAACAAAGCCACGGGGACGAGCAAACGAAGGGCGACGACGACGACGAGCTGCGCAATCGTGAGCGCAAGGAGCACCACGAGATGCGGTAGCCACCCTGCGCGCCATGGCTCCCGGTCGTGCGCAAACGGAGACGACGCCCGCCGCGCCTCCCGTTCCTCGACGCGGCGCGCCCGTCGCTCCGCGCGCCGCTCGCGCCGTTCGCCGGCGCGGTCGACGTGGCGGCCTTTCGGCCACCCTTCACCGCTGTCCCGCGCCGCGCCCCTTCTCAGGAGCGGGGCGATTCGCGTCGCGCGCCAATCCGGATCGGGCTCGAGCATCGCCTTCAGCGGTTCGCGCAGAAAGCGGCCCCGCCTGCTCCCGAGCGCGGCGTCGACGTCGATGCCGAGCCCGCGATGGGGCAGCGTCTCGGGCTCCGCCCCCGTTAGGAAGGCGAGGGCCGTCGCCCCGAGGGAGTAAATGTCCGTCCCCGGCCCTGCGCGCCCCTGCAGCTGCTCGGGCGCCATATACCCGAACGTTCCGACGACCGTGCTGCCGCCCTCGGGGCGAAGGCGATCGCGGACGGCGCCAAAGTCGACGAACGCGAAGGAGCCGTCGGGCCGGCGAATGATGTTCGACGGCTTGAGATCGCGATGAATGACCACGGGGACCCGGCCGTGCAGGTACGTGAGCACGTCGTCGGCATCCTCCAAGAGTCGAAGGACCTGCGTCTCGTCGGCCGGACCTTGCTTGCGCAGCACGGAGAGGGGGGTCCCTTCGACTTTCTCCATCACGAGGTAGAGCGCTCCGTCGGCCTCGAAGTG
This sequence comes from uncultured delta proteobacterium, assembly GCA_963787925.1. Lineage (GTDB taxonomy): Bacteria > Myxococcota_A > Polyangia > Polyangiales > Polyangiaceae > Palsa-1150. Next base: position 2,960,684 of record CAWBEN010000003.1, on the reverse strand, counting down.
CTCGACGTACCGGGGGAGCTTCGGGTGCGAGAGCGCCGCGAGCACCCGGGCCTCCCTCTCGGCGAGCTCGACGTCCTTCCACGAGCGCGCCCCCCGGACGTCGAAACGCTTGATGGCGACCAGGCCCCCCTCCCGCTTGTCGACGGCCTCCCAAGTCGTTCCCTGGGACCCGGCCCCCAGCTGTCGAAGGAGCACGTAACGGCCGTCGCGCAGTGTCGTTTGGGCAGGAGGCCCTTTCGCCGTCATGGTGACCCGGGGGGCGCGTTCCGGCGTGAGCAACGGAGCGCCGAAGCTTTCGTAGCACGCGTCCTCTCGGATGCACTCGGTGGACCGCTGCAGGCGCGCGAGAGCGGCCGACACGCTCTCTCACCCACTCCCGGCCGTCCGGCGACCCGCTCCACGTGCGACGCGTTGGATTGCGCTACCGTTCTCTCTAGGATGCTTGTCTTGCTCTCCGCCATCGTCGCAGCCCTCGGTATCTTCGGGCAATCGGCTGCCGGGGGATGGTCGAGCGGGCGTCCGCCCGAGTGCAGCGACGTCGGGCGCGACCGCGCGAACACTTGGGAGCGCGCCAAGTCGCCCGAATCTCAGGCGCTATTGCGATTTCGTCGCAAGCGCGTCCTCCAAGCTGGTCGGCACCACCGCGATGGCGCAGCTCGCCCTCGCGGCGGCACGCGACGCGGAGCGGGTCGCACCCGGTTTCGCCACGGCGCGTGTGCTCGAGGGCCGCGCGCTGACTGCGCTCGGGAACATCGACGGCGCCTTTCGAGCGTTGACGGAGGCCAGGTCGCGCGACGCGCGCTCGCTCGAAGAGCCCCTCGCTCTGCTGGCCTGGGCGCGCGTCCTTTCTCGCACGGGCCATCGTGATGAGGCGGCTGACGCGTACCGAGCGCTCTTGCCTCGGGCGTCGGCTCTGTCGGTGGCCGATCGCTCGGCGGCGCAGGTCGAGGGCGGGCTCGTCGCCATGGGGCGCGGCGAGGGGGGTCTCGACGAGGCCGCGGCGGGGCTACGCGAAGCCGTCCGCGAAGGACAAGAGGAGACCCGCGCGACGGCGGTGCTCGCGCTCGCGCTCGCGCTCGACCGAAACGGCGAGGTGGATCAGTCGCGCTCTCTCCTCGAGGAGCGGGCCGTGCACGGCGATCCCCGCACGGTCGTTGCGTCGGCACGCGCAAGGGAGCTGCTAGCGACCGTGCCCGAAGAAACGCACGCCCTGACGGCGCTCGCGCTAGAGGCAGGCGATCCCACGGGCGCACGGGACGAATGGCAGAAAGCGCTGGTCGATGCGCCCAATGGGCCGTGGGTGGCTTACGCGCGAGCCCACCTGGAGGCGCTCCAACGCGTCCACCCCAAGCCGCGGAAGGCGCGGCAATGAGAGGCCGACGCTCCATCTTGCCGCTGCTGGTCCTGCTCGGCCTCCGCACCACGGCCCGCGCGGACACGCCCCCCAGCATATGGGACGTCGCAGCGGATCCGGAGGAGCGCAGCTCTTGGAACTTGCATCTACGGGTCGAGCGCCTCTTGCACCCGTCGCTCCCGGACGACCTTCGGCCGCTCGACCAGCGTCGCGACGACGAGCTGCGGCTCGAGGCGGCACGTGCGATGCTCGAGCAGGCCGATGCCGCGCGGAGCCCCGACGCGCGCCTGCGCTTCGACCTTGCGGCCGTCTACGAACAGCTCGCGACCGCTCAGGGCCGCACGGACCTTCACCGCCGCGTCGTCGACATCCTGGTCCCCGCGCTCGAGGCCTTTCCCGATCACCCCGCGGTCACGGGCGCGCTCGAGACACTCGTTTATGCCTACGCCAAGCTCGATCGCTCGACCGAAGAGCTCGCGACGTGGCAGCGGTACGTGCCTCGCCTCCGAGACGATCGAGCCCGACTGGCTCCGATGATGAACATGGGAGAGGCGGAGATGCGGCTCGGACGACTCGACGACGCGACGGCCACGTTTCGCGAGGCGCTTCAGCTCTGCGAAGCCCTCCCCAACTCGATTGCGGTCAACGCGACCTACGCGCTAACTCTCTGGGATCTCGCGGTAGCGCTCGACCGGGCTGGCGATCCCCGAGGAGCCATGCAAACGGCCGCCCGGGCAAAGTCCTGGAGCTGGGCCAGCCCCGCGCCTAACGGCCAGGTGCACGCGGTGACGGGCTGGGACGTCATTCGCGACCAGCGTGAGGTGTTCTTCGTCCCCGAGTGGGAGCGCGAGTGGTATCTCGCCCTCGGCTACGCCGCGGACGCCGCGGGCGTGGCCGACGCGGGCAACGCCCGCGAGAGAGGTGACGCGCAGCTCGCGGCGACGCGCTGGGCAGCCGCGGAAGAGCATTGGGCAACGTACGTCCTGCGAGCAGAGTCGGCTGGCGGGGAGGAGCGCTGGCTCGCCATCGCGAGGGTCCGCCGCGATCGAGCTCATGCCGAACGTCTGGCCGCCGAGCATCGGGCAGGCAAGCGAGCACCCCAGCAGGACCGGTCCTGGGTCGTCGAATGAAGCGCATGCCCCCACCCGCTGCGTTCGACGCATCGATGAAAGAGATCCTCGAGGCGGTTCGCGTCCGGTGCGACGCGGCCGCCCGTCGCGAGGTGGATCCCGTCGGCTTCGTCCATCGCTACGAGGGCCAGCACGATCGCGAGCTCGTGGCGCTCGTCGCGGCGTGCGTCGCCTTCGGCAACGTCAAGGCCATTCATGCGAAGCTCGACGATCTGCTCACCCGTCTCGGTCCGTCGCCGTCAAGTAGCGCCGACGACGCGCCTGCGATGCGGCGCCGCCTGCGCGGATGGAAGCATCGCGTCTTTCTCGGCGAGGACATCGCCCGTCTCCTGTCCGGCGCCCGTGCCGTTCAGCGCGCCGACGGCACGTTGGGCCGACGCTTCGCCGCCGACCTCGAGCGCTCGGGGTCGCTGCGCGAGGCGCTCGCCAGCCTATGCGACGCCATCCGTGCGGCGGGCCGGCTGCGCCGCGGCGGCCTTCGCCGAGGGCCCGGGCACCTGCTGCCCGATCCACGTGGCCCGAGCGGGAGCAAGCGCCTGCTCCTCTTTCTGCGATGGATGGTCCGGCCCGCCGACGGGGTCGACCTAGGCCTCTGGCCGGTGTCGCCCGCGAAGCTCCTCGTGCCCGTCGACGTGCATATTCACAAGCTCGCCCGAAACTTGGGCTTCACGAGCCGCCGCGTCCCCTCATGGCGTGCGACGGAAGACATTACCCGCGCCCTCGCCCGTTTCGACCCGGACGATCCGGTCAAATACGACTTCTCCCTCTGCCACATGGGCATGCTCCAGCGCTGCCCCTCCCGGCGCGACGTGCGTCGCTGCGAGGGGTGTGGCGTCATGCCGGTGTGCACGCACTGGCGCTGACCTCCTCGACCGCGGCGCCCCCCCCCGCTCGGGGCAGCGAGACTGCGTGGGGGGGGGCTGTGACGCATCTGATATGCTTCTCCATCCGGGCAGCATGAGCGACCGACAGCAGCGCGAGTTCGACCTCGACGCCGTCCGCACCGACGGCTGGTTCGAACGGATTGGCGAGGGCATCGGCAGCTTCCAGGCGCTCTGCGAGATTGTCGGCGAGCGTTTTTTCGCGTTCTCGATCATCGTCGGAGCGCGCATCACGGCGCTCACCGTCGATAGACGGAACCCCGATCTGTCGCTGGTGGACTTCATCGTCGGCACGGCCGAGGGGGACGAAAGCCTCGAGCCCCAGCGACTCACCCTCGCGGACTTTCGCCGCAGGCTCGTCGGCGCGCTCCTGGTCGAGGACGACCGGGTTGCACCGGAGCCGACCCGCGAAACGGCGATCGAGACGATTCAGCTTTACCTCGGCGTTCGCTACCTGCTTCTCGCGCCGCTCTACGGGTATTCGCTCCGCAAGCTCCTCTTGCCCGATCAGCAGGGCGCCCAGGTTGTCGTCCTGCACGACGGGGTCGAGGAGGCTCACGAGCTCGACGCGTTCCGATTTCGCGTGCGCGCGCTCGTCCGAGAGGAGCTCGAGCGGGTCGCGACCGGCTCCCGAAGCGCGATCGACCTCTCGAAGGTCATCGAGGCCGAGGCCGCCTCTCGTGGCGAGGAGTGGCCGAAGGTCGTGCAGCTCCTGGGCAGCTGGCCTGCGCCGCTTGCCATCTTCTTGCGGACCCCGGAGGGGCAGCTCCTCACGCCCGACGCGCGCGCTCTGATCGCGAAGGGGCTCGGGTTGCTCGGGAGCGCGTGCGTGCACCTCGGCGAGATCGACCAGGCCGAGGAAGTCTTTCGCATCGGAATCCAGTACGCCCAGGAGGGAGCGGCGGCCGCGGACCTCTTCCGCCGGCTCGGCGAGGCCTTGCTCGAAAACGACCGACCGGGTGAGGCGATCGGCCCATTCCGGCGCGCCCTTGCGTTCGGCGGCGCGGCAGCCGAGGTAATGCCCTCGCTCTCTCGCGCGTTCATCTCGCGCAAGCGGTGGGTGGCCGCTTACGCATGTCTGCGCGAGGCGATCGCCGCCGGTGTGGGTGAGAGCGAAGTCCTCGACGAGCTGCACGACGTCGAGGGCGCGCTCGGTCTCCCGCTGTCCAGCTGGAAGGCCACGGTGCTGAGTGACTGAGGCGGCGCCGCTGCCAAAGCGGCCGCCTGACTCGTTGACACAGTCAGGACGAAGGTCTAGAAAAACCGCGGGTTTGTCGCGTGAAGCCGCGCGACATCCCAAGCGCTCCACGTCTGCCCCTCTCTTGCCATGATCGCCACCTATGCGCCCATGTTCCTGCTCCTCGCGACGGCGGGGATCATCGCCGGCACTTTTTGGGGGGCGGCGACGTACCTCGGTCGCCACAAGACCCCGAGCCCGGGAAAGAACGCGCCCTTCGAGTGCGGCAGCGAGAGCACCGGCGGGCGCGCACCTCAAGCTCTCGGTGAAGTTCTACCTGACGGCGATCCTCTTCGTCGTCTTCGACATCGAGGCCGTCTTCATCTACCCGTGGGCGATCCAGTTCCGACGCTCGGCTGGCCCGGCTTCGTGGAGATGCTCGGCTTTCTCGGCCGTCATCGTCGTGGCGCTCGTCTACGTCTGGAAAAAGGGAGCCCTCGAATGGGAGAGCTGAACGGCCACGACTCGAGTCGCTCGTGCTCGACGGCAACGAGCACGGCTTCGCGACCACGCGCGCTCGACGCCCTCCTCGGCTGGGCGCGAAAGTACTCGCTCTTCCCGTACCCGTTCGTGACGGCGTGCTGCGGCATGGAGTTCATGGCGCTCACGAGCCCGCGCTTCGACCTCGCGCGCTTCGGCGCCGAGGCGCCGCGCTTCTCGCCGCGCCAGAGCGATCTGCTCTGGGTCGTCGGCACCATCAGCCAGCGCCAGGCGCCGGTGCTCAAGCGCATCTACGAGCAGATGACGGAGCCCAAGTACGTGCTCGCCTTCGGCACGTGCGCGAGCTGCGGCGGCTTCTACGACAACTACACGACCGTCCCGGGCATCGACAAAATCATCCCGTCGCGACGTCTACGTCCCCGGCTGCCCGCCGCGCCCCGAGGCGGTGCTCGACGGGCTGATGCTCCTTCAGGACAAGATCGCGCGCGGCGAGCGGCACGCCGGGCGATCGTCAAGCCGCGCCTCGATCCGATTCGCGCCGTGGACGACTTGGTGCAGCTGCGTCGCTCCGCGAGTGACCCTCGCAGCTCTGCCGAGCCTCGAGGAGCGTGAGCGAGGGCGGCGGCGCCTTGAGCGAGGACGCAAGTGAGTCAGCTCGTCCTCGACAGACTGAAGGAGCACTTCGGCGACGGCCGATCCTCGAGACGCACTCGCAGTTCGGCGACGACACGGCCGTCGTCGACCCGAGCGCGTGGAAGGCGGTCTGCCGCGTTCCTGCGCGACGATCCGCGCGCTCGACTTCGACATGCTCGTCGACCTCTGCGGCGTCGACTACCCGGACGCGCGCGACGCCGCGCTTCGAGGTCGTCCTGCACCTCTACTCGCTCGTCGAAGCGCCACCGCGTTCGCCTGAAGGCGCGCGTCGGCGACGAGGACATGGAAGGGCGCCGAGCTCGACAGCGTCGACGTCGATTTGGCCCGGGACGAACTGGTTCGAGCGCGAGGTGTTCGACATGATCGGCGTGCGCTTTCGCGGGCACCCCGATCTGCGCCGCATCCTGATGTACCCGGAGTTCGAGGGGCACCCGCTCCGCAAGGACTACCCGGCCGACAAGACCCAGCCGCTCGTCGCGTACCGCACCGAAGAAGAGGCGGGACTGCCGCTCGACAAGCTCGCGCCGTTCGGCCCGACGAGGGCATGCCCTTCGGCCGCGCTGGCGGCCGCCGCGGGCGACCGACAGCAAGGAAAACTGACCGATGGAACCGCTTGGATCTCGATCTCGAAGAAGGCGAGCTCGAGCTCCCCGCGGAGCCGATGCACCTCAACATGGGGCCGTCGCATCCCGGCCATGCACGGCACGGTGCGCATCGTCCTCGAGCTCTCGGGCGAGACGATCGTGAAGGCCGACGTGCAGATCGGCTACCTGCACCGCGGCTTCGAGAAGATGTGCGAGCGCGGCACCTGGACGCAGGTCTTCCCGTACGTCGATCGCTGAACTACGTCTCGCCGATGCTCAACAACGTCGGCTACGCGCTCGCGGTCGAGAAGCTGCTGCGGCGTCGCCGTGCCCGAGCGCTGCCAGTGGTACCGGATGATCCTCGGCGAGCTCGCGCGCATCAGCGACCACCTGACGTGCGACGGCGCGATGGCGATGGAGCTCGGCGCGTTCACGCCGTTCCTCTGGTTCGTCAAGGCGCGCGAGATGGTCTGGGACATCCTCGAGGAGGAGACCGGCGCGCGCCTCACGCACTCGTTCGGTCGCATCGGCGGCATGGCGAGCCCGCCCACCGCGGACTTCAAGGAGCTGTGCCGCGCGGCGCTGCCGACGATCCTCGCAGCTGGTCGAGGAGGGCGAGAAGATGCTCCTCAAGAACCGCATCTTCCTCGACCGCCTCGAGGGCGTCGGCAGTCATCAGCGGCGCGGACGCGGTCGCGCCTCGGCTGGACGGGCCCGTGCCTGCGCGCGACGCGGCGTCGCGTACGACGTCCGCAAGGCGCACCCGTACCTCAAGTACGACGAGGTCGACTTCGACGTCCCGGTCGGCACGCGCGGCGACAACCTCGATCGCTTCCTCGTGCCGCCTCGGCGGAGATTCGCCAGAGCGCGCGCATCATCGAGCAGTGCGCTCGAGCGGATGCCCGACGAAGGCGCCGTCAACTTCGACGACCCGCGCGTCATCCTCCCCGACAAGACGGCCGTCTACACGACCATCGAAGGCACCATCCAGCACTTCAAGCTCGATCATGGAGGGCGCGAAGGTCCCCGCCGGGCGAGGTCTACTCGTACACCGAAGGCGGCAACGGCGAGCTCGGCTTCTACCTCGTCTCCGACGGCAGCGGCACGCCGTACCGCGTGCGCATCCGCCCGCCGTGCTTCCCGATCACGGGCGGTCTCGAGCAAGCTCATCGACGGGCCGATGCTGAGCGACATCGTGCCGACCTTCGGCTCGCTGAACATGATCGGCGGCGAGTGCGATCACTGATCAGCTGGCCGGAGCGCAGCCGCTGCTCGAGCGTCGCCTCTCCAAGACCTTGCTAGCCGTAGGATTCTGACCGATGCCGACCTTCAAGCTCGACGGCAAAGCGATCCCCTTCGAGCCGGGCGAGACGATCATCCAGGCCGCGCTGGCGCCAGGGATCGACATTCCGCACTACTGCTGGCACCCGGGTCTGTCGTCGCCGGCGAACTGCCGCATGTGCCTCGTCGAGATCCTGCCGCCGGCCGGGCAGCGCCCGCTGACGCTCGACGTCCTCGAGTGGGACGCCGAGCATCGGCGACTACGTCCGCAGCAGAAGCCGAAGCTCCAGCCCGCCTGCTACACGCCGGCGGCCGAGGGCATGGAGGTCCTCAGCGACACGAGCGAGCACGTCGAGCGAGGCGCGCCACGACGTGCAGGAGTTTCTGCTCCTGAACCACCCCGTCGACTGCCCGATTTGCGATCAAGTCGGGCGAGTGCAAGCTGCAGGACTACTGGCTCGAGCACGGGCAGCACCAGAAGCGCATGCGCGACGAGCCGGTGCACAAGCCGAAGGCCGTCGTCTTCGGGCCGACCATCGTCTACGACGCCGAGCGCTGCGTCATGTGCACGCGCTGCATTCGCTTCATGGCCGAGGTCGCGAAGGATCCCGGTGCTCGACATGCGCGAGCGCGGCAACCTGAACGAGATCGTCGTCGCGCCGGGCCGCCAGCTCGACGGGCACTACACGTTCATGACCGAGCACGTGTGCCCGGTCGGCGCGCTCACGACCAAGGACTTCCGCTTCAAGGCGCGCGTCTGGTTCCTGCGCACGCGCGCAGACGCGTCTGCCAGGGCTGCGCGACGGGCTGCAACGCGCACCTCGACTACGATCCGCGCTACAACAAGGCCTACCGCTACCGCCCGCGCGACAACGAGCAGGTCAACAAGTTCTGGATGTGCGACGAGGGCATGCTCACCTACAAGGCGGCGCACGACGGGCGCGTCCTCGAGCGCCAGCGTCGCGCGGCGCGATCGCGTCGACGGCCAAGGCGCTCGAAGAGGCGAAGACGCTCTTCGCCGGCGCGCCAACGACGTCGATCGCCGTCGTCCTCAGCGCGCAGCACTCGCTCGAGGACAACTGGGCGCTTCGCGAGCTCGGGGCGGTGCTTCATCGGGCAGCCGAAGCGTTTACTGGCCGGGCACGCCCGACGGCTACCAGGACGACATCCTCATTCATCGCGACAAGAACCCGAACACGAGCGGCGTCCAGTCAGCTCGCGCCGACGGCGCAAGCCGTTTCAGGCGCTCCTCGACGACGTCGCGGCGCGGCGCGTGACGCACGTGATCGCGCTCGGCGGCGCGGCGCCCGTCGATGCACGACGTCGCTCGCTGGCGCGACGCTCGTGGCCATCGCGGCGCACGAAGGCCCGCTCACCGCGGTCTGCGACGGTCGTGCTCCCGGCCACGTCGTGGGCGGAGCAGTCGGGTACGTACGTGAACGCCAAGGGGCTGCGGCAGGTGAGCGAGAAGGCCCTCGAGCCCCAGGGTGCGAGCCGGCCCGCGTGGCAGCAGCTCGCCGATGTCGCGACCGCCGCTCGGCTACGCGCCGTCGTGGGCGAAGCTCAAGCAAATTCGCGCGCAGCTCATTGGCGACTGCCGCGACGCGAAATGTCCGTCGCCGTCCCGTCCTGCGGCTACGCCGGCGGAGTGAACGATGACCGTCACGCAGCTCGTCTGGGCGATCGATCAAGATCCTCGTCATGGTCGGGTTCGTGCTTGAACCTGGCCGCCATCCTCACGTGGGCCGATCGCCGCCAGAGCTCGATGATCCAGGACCGCATCGGTCCGAACCGCGCGGTGATCAAGATCTTCGGCAAGGAGCTCCGCGCTCGCGGGGCTGCTCCATACCGCGGCCGACGGCCTGAAGTTCTTCACCAAAGAAGACTTCATGCCCCCCGAAGGCCGACCAGCTCCTCTTCATCCTTGCGCCGATCATGGCCATGGGCATGGTGTTCACGCTCGTCGCCGTGATCCCGTTCGGCGACACGATCTGCCTCGCATCAATTTCGTCTCGATTGGCCGAACGTTCTCGCGGGGCCTGCCGTTCAGCGTTGGGGGCTGTGCTCGGCGGACCCGAGAAACGGTTACTACCCGATCGATCTGGTCGTCGCGCCGCTCAACGTCGGCATCCTCTACGTCTTCGCGCATGGCCGGGCAGGGGATCATCGGCGCGGCGATCGCCGGCTGGTCGAGCGACAACAAGTTCAGCTTGATGGGCGCGCTGCGCGCGGCGAGCCAGATGGTCTCCTACGAAGTGACGCTCGGCATGTCGCTCATCGGGGCGATGATGATCTACGGCACCGTCCGCCTCGACGACATGGTGCGCTGGCAGGGGGAGCACGCCTGGGGGATCTTCGTGCAGCCGCTGGCGTTCTTCCTCTTCTTCGCCGCGGCGGTCGCCGAGAACAAGCGCATTCCGTTCGACCTGCCGGAGGCCGAGAGCGAGCTCGTTTCGGGTTACTTCACCGAGTATGCGGGCATGAAGTTCGGCATGTTCTACTTCGCCGAGTACGCCGAGGTCGTGACCGGCTCGATGCTGCTCGTGACCATTTTCCTCGGCGGCTGGGCGCTCCCGTTCTTCCACCGCGACGGCCTCACCATCGCGTTCGGCAGCTTGCAACTGGTCCACGCGCTCGTCCCGCACTGTCTGGATGACTCTCCTCGGCGTGCTCGGCGTTCTTCGGCAAGGTGCTCGCCGTCTGCTGGATCCAGGTCTTCGTTCGCTGGACGCTGCCGCGCTTCCGCTACGACCAGCTCATGAAGCTCGGCTGGCGCGTGCTCCTTCCCGGCGTCGCTCGCGAACATCCTCGTGACCGGCGTCGTCTGGCTCGCGCTCGACGCAGGCAGGCGCCAGCGGCCACTGGCGCGCTGAAGGTCGCGGCCGACGTCACCCAGGCGTTCGTGGCCGCCGCGATGGCGTATCTCGTGGTCGCGGGCGGTGATCGGCCTGTTCGGTCTGCGAAAGCACCAACGGACTCTGCTCGGCTCTTCCGCAGAGGCGACCGCCAAGCTCGGCGGCACCAAGTCGGCGCCGATGCAGGCGTAAGTCAGACTTCCGATCCCGAGGTCGCCATGGCCACCGCCACCTTTCCAAAGAAGCCCGCCTCGCCCACGAACGCGACGCCGGTCGCGCTACACGCCGCACGCGCTCGAGTGTCCAGAGCTACCTGCCGGAGATCTTCCGCGGCGTTGGGCGTCTCGATGAAGCACTTCTTCGAGAACACGACGCGAGATGGTGCGCGGCAACCGCCCCGATCCCGTGCTCGACCGGTTCGACGACGGGATCACGACCATCTCCTACCCGGAGCAAAAGCGGCCCTACCCGGAGCGCTTCCGCGGCGTCCACCGCCTGACGACGCGCGACGACGGCAGCCTGCGCTGCGTGGCGTGCCTCTGCTGCTCGACGGCGTGCCCGGCGCAGTGCATCTTCATCGAGGCCGGCGAGTATCCCGCGGGCGACAAGCGGCGCGGCTACGAGCGCTATCCGGTGAAGTTCGTGATCGACGAGCTTCGCTGCATCTTCTGCGGCTACTGCGTCGAGGCCTGCCCGTGCGACGCCATCCGGATGGACACGGGCATGCACGCGGTCCCGTACGACTCGCGCGACCAGTTCATCTACGAGCGCGACCTGCTCCTGTCCTTCGAGGGACGCGACGGCAGCTACGAAACCCGGAACCCGCGGCACGAGCCCGGGCGAGCCGACGCACCCGGGCGTCTCGCGCGAGCATCGATCCCACTGAGCCGATGACCAAGCTCCGGCGGGCGCTCGGGGCCGTTCCTCGCGAACGGCGGGCGCTTGCCGTCCCGTTGCAGTGGAAAAAGAGCGCGTGCGCCGATCGCGCGGGATCTGCCCCTGCGCTGCGGGTGCGAGGAGGCGCGGCCGCGTCTCCCGTACGTCCCCGGCTGGTGAAAGGTGGCGCCAGGTAGCACTCGTGAGGGTGGATCCCGTACGTGAACATTCGGTACGATCTCGCCTCCCCGCGTTAGCTGCAGGTATCCGACATGAATCCAACGATCGATATTCTCCGTGCGGAGCTCGAGCGGTTGTTTTCGCTCGATGAGATGACGACGCTGAGCCAGCGCCTGCTCGGTCTCGATCCCCGCGACGTCGGGGGCGCGACCGCCAAGGCGAGCTTCGCGAGGGCGCTCACCGAGCGCTGCATCGACGGCGATCGGATCGACGCGTTGGTCGATGTCCTCCTCGCGTCGCGCCAGGGCGTAGACCCTCGCGTACGCGACACCGCGGGGCTCCTCGGTCCGGTCGGCGTCGGGCCCGGCGAAAAGATCGGGCCGTTCGTCGTCGTCCGAAAGATCGGGGAAGGGGAGCTGTCGGTCGTCTACGTCGCGACCCGCGGCGACGAGGAGCGGATCGTCAAGGCGCTACGCCCGGCGGCTTGCCGGGACAAGGCTGCCGTACAGCGCTTTCTGACGGCCACTCGAATGATGTCCGCCGTCGACCACCCCGGTCTGCCGTCGGCCATCGAGGTGGGAGACGGGGGGAGCTCGATTGGGTGAGCTATTCGCAGCGGACTCCCGCGGCCCACACCCAGCCGGTGAGCGCCTGGTTCGCCCGAACCGGTCCGGCACACATCGAGGAGATGAAGCCCATCCTCGTGGGTATTCTCGAACCTCTCGCCGCGCTACACAAAGCACGCCTGGCGCATGGGGCTCTGAAGCTCGAGAACATTCTCGTCGGCCGCGCGTCGGCTGCGGGCGACGGCGCGCCACTCGTGTCGGTCGTCGACTTCGGGACGGATAGGCTGCGCTATCGCTCCATGGGTGGCAACGGCCACTCCAGCGTGCTCGCGGTGTTCGGGTCTCCGAAGACGATCGCCCCTGAGCAAGTCCGCGGCCAGCGGGCCGACCTCGCGACGGACGTCTACGCGTTCGGGGCGATGATGTACGAGCTCCTCTCGGGGAAACCGGTCTTCGCCTTCGAAACGGCCACCGACGCCGCGTTCGCTCACGTGGCAAAGGTGCCCGATCCCCCGAGCACGAAGGCGCCGCGCGGATGGATCACCAAAGAGGTGGACGACTTCGTGCTTTCGCTCCTCGCCAAGGAGCCAGAGAAGCGGCCGAAGAACGCTTCGGCGCTTCTCGATGCGCTCGACTGGCTCGCCCGAGGCACGTCGCCGCGCAGCGCCGCCGTCGATTTTCCGGAGGAAGAGCTCGCGGACCTCGTCGACCGGCTCATCTCGGCGCCGGACGATGCGGACCTCGCCATCGCGCTCGAGAAGGCCATCGACGACGGCGCGGACGCGACGAGGGTCGCAGACGCCTTCGAGGTCGCCGCGAGCTCGCTCGAGCTTCGAGACGACGACGGGGCGGAGGTCACGACGGAAGACGAGCTCGCCACCAGGAAGTCTCTCCTATTTCGCGCGGCGCGCATTTTCGAGACGAGCCTGAACGACAAGCAAGGCGCCGAGCGCGTCTACGCCGCCATCGTAGAATGCGACCCGAAAGACGAGGTCGCGCGGACTGCCCTGGACGAGGTCCGAAAGTCGCTCGGCAAATACGGAGAAGTGGTCGAGTCGCTCATGGTTCGAAGCGAGGAGGCCGCGCATGGCGAGGAGAGGGCCCGCCTTTTCGCCGAGATCGGCCGCTTGTGCGCGAGCGAGCTCGACGATTCGGAGCAAGGCGTCCTCGCTTACGTGCGCGCGCTGTGCGAGACCCCATCGGTACGCGAGTACGCGGACGAGATCGAACGGCTTGCCTCCGGCAAGCGGCAAGTCTGGAGCGAAGTGCTCGCGACAGTCGCCGAGTCTGCGCGCGGCGACACGCTCTCGTCGACCGAACGAAACGAGCTGCTCGCGCATGCCGGCCGCTGGTACGACGAGAAGGTCGGTCGGGCGGACCTCGGCCTGCTCGCTTACGAGCAAATTCTGGCGGACGATCCAGCGCACGAGGAGGCTCACGAAGGGCTGACCCGCATCTACCAGAAGGCCCAACAATGGCCCGAGCTGGTCGTCGTCCTGATGACGCGCGCGAACGCGTTCGGCAGCCTCCCGCGTGCGCGGGACTTGCGTGCCGACGCCGGCGAAGTCTACGAGCAGAAGCTGAACGACTCGGCTCGCGCCAAGGAGATGTACGCGCGTGTCCTGGCAGAAGACCCCGGGCACGAAAAGGCAGCGGACGGGATGGTCCGCATCGCGCGAGCGCACCGGGGACTTCGACGCGCTCGTGGCCGTCCTCGAGCGACGCGCCGAATCGCGCCGCGGCCACGAGAAGGTCGACGCGATGCTCAAGCTGGGCCGCGTCTACGAAGACGACATCGAAGACCTCGCCGAGGCTACGCGCCACTACGACGCCGTCCTCCGAATGGAGCCGCACGAGCTGCAGGCGCTCCGTGGCCTCGAGCGCATTTACAGCCGCACCGGAAAGTACCGCGAGCTCCTGGAGAACCTCGAGCTCCAGATCGCCATTGCGGCCACGCCGCGGCAGAAGGTCAACCTCTACGAGCGCATGGCCACGCTCCACGAGGAGGAGTTCCTCGATCACGCACGCGCGGCCGATTGCCTGGAGTGCTTGCTCGCGATCGACCCCTCCAACGATTCCGCGCTGACCACGCTGCCGCGCCACTACCGCGCGCTCGGGGAGTGGGAGCAGCTCGAAAAGCTGTACGACAAGCACGCGCTGCTCGTTCCAGACGAAGCGCGCCGCATCGAGCTGATGGTGCTCCGCGCAAGGGTCCTCGCCGACAACATCGGATCTCCCGACCGCGCTACCCACGTCTACGAGGACGTGCTCGCTGCTCAACCGGCGCATCCAGGTGCGCTCGAAGCGCTAGCCCGGCTGCGCGAGCTCACGGGCGACGCGCGCGCAGCCCTCTCGGCGATCGAGGCGCTCGCGGCGCAAGCGGTCACCCCGGAAGCGCGTGCGGAGCTCTGGCTGCGGGCGGCGCGCTTGCTCGAGGGGCGCGGAGACCGAGACGCCGCGATCGAGCGGTACAAGCTCGCCCTCGAGGCCTGCCCAAAGGATGCGTCCGCCGGCGCGGCGCTTCGCGCGGCCTACGCGGCGCGCGGTGAGGCAAGCAGCGTGGTCGCTCTGATCGAGAAGGAGCTCGAGGTGGCCGACAGCCAAATGGCCAAGGCTCGCCTCTATGCGGAGCTCGCGCGCGTCCAGCGGGACAAATTGCGCGACGACGAGGCGGCGGACGCGAACGCCCGCACCGCGGTGGACCTCGATCCGACGAATGCCGACGCGCTTCTGGTGTTGGGGGACATTGCGTACGAGCAGGAGCGTTACGTCGACGCGAGCAAGCACCTCGAGCCGCTCGTCAGCGGGGCGAGCTCCTTGCCTACCGCCGATGCCGCGCGCGTCCTGACGCGCTTCGTCGAGTCGTACGGGCACACGGTGGCGGCCAGGGCTCCTCTGGCGGACAAGGCGCGCGATTCGGTTCCGCCCCCGTCGAAGTCGATCGTGCAGGAGCACCCGCGCCTCGCAGCGGCCGTGGAGGCGCTCGAACGTATCGCGCCCGACGATCGCGGAAGCTCTGCTTCGGGTCGGGCGCGTGCTCCTCGATTGTGGCGACGCGGTCGCGGCGCGCCGGACGTTCGAGCGTCTGCTCGAACGGCACGGCGCTCGCCTGCCGAGCGCCGAACACTCCGAGGCTCTCTGGCGGCTCGGCGAGGCGCTGCGCCGCGTGGGCGAGCTCGAGAAAGCGGTTGGGCTCCTCCAGCAAGCGGCGGAGCTCGATCCCGTGAGCTCGGGCCCGCTCGAGGCGCTTGGGCGAGTCTACGAGCAGACCGGTGACTGGGAAGCGCTGATCCGTACCAAGCAAAGCCGCCTCGACGGCGCGACCGGCGGGGAGCGCTTCGATTTGTTGCTGGAAATCGGCGACGCCGAGTTCAGCAAGCTCAACGATCGGGCGCGCGCGAGCAAGACCTACGTCGCGGCGCTCGAGGAGCGGCCGGATGACCGCAAGCTTCTGACGAAGCTGATGCAGCTCTACTCGGAGGAGAAAGACTGGGCGAATCTCGTCGAGGTCGTTCTACGCCTCGCCGACTTCGTCGACGACCCGAAGCAGCGCGCGAAGTACCTCCACACGGCCGCCATCGTCACGTCGCGCCAGCTCGGCGACATCGACGACGCCATCCATTGCTACGATCGCGCCCTCGAGTTCGATCCCACGTTGACGAAGGCAGCCGACGAGGTCGTCGCGCTACGGCTCCAGAAAGGCGATCACGAGGGTGTGGAGCGGCTCCTCAAAGCCGAGCTCGCCCAAGCGAAGCAAGCCGAGGATCGCGACCGAATGGTCGCGCTCCTCGACAAGCTGGGGGACCTCTATCGCACCCTTCTCAACGAGCCGGAGCTCGCCATCGACGCCTACGAGGCCGCGCAGGCGTTCGACCCAGAAGGAAAAGAGCGCGCCGAGACACTGGCGGAGCTCTATGCGAGCGATGTCGCGAAGTATCTCGACAAGGCCGTCAAGGCGCAAGCCCAAATCCTGCGACGGAATCCTTTCCGTCTCGAGAGCTACAAGCTGCTTCGTCGGCTTTACACCGAGGCGCGCAAACCCGATCCCGCGTGGTGTCTCTGCCAGGCGCTCAGTGTCCTCAATCGTGCCGAGCCGGACGAGGAGCGCTTTTACCGTCGGCACCGCGCGGACAACGCGGCAAGGGCGCAAGCCATCCTCGACGAGCAGGACTGGGTGGAGCGCCTTGCTCACCCGGACGCCGATCCGCTGGTCACGCGGATTTTTGCTGCCATCCAGCCGACGATCATCCGTGCGCGCACGCAACCGCTCGGTGTGATGGGCTACGATCCGGCGTTTCGCATCGACATCGCCCAAGAAGCGCACCCCGTCACCCAGACGCTCTATTACGCACAGGGCGTCTTCGGCTTCGATGCACCGCCGGTCTTCCAGAACCCGGACGACGCTGGCGGTCTCGGCTTCGTCCACGCGCGGACGCCGGCCATCGTCCTCGGTCGCGCGGCGTTCGAGGGTGCCGTCCCCGACCAGTCGCTCGCCTTCGTGGCGGGCAGGCACATGGCGTACTTCCGCCCGGGCTCCTACGTGCGGCACCTCGTCCCGACCGGGACGGGTCTCAAAGCGTGGCTCTTCGCGGCGATCCGTCTTTGCGTGCCGCAGTTTCCGATCGCGCCCGACCTCGAGGGTCAGATCGACGAAGCCATGACCTTCATGACCCCGGATTTCCACGGGCTTCAGCGCGAAATGCTTGCAAGCACGGTGTCGAAGCTCTTGCAGTCGGGCGGCGCGATCGATTTGAAAAAGTGGGTGGCGGCGATCGATTTGACCGCCGATCGTGCGGGCTTGCTGCTCGCGCACGACCTCGGGACCGCGGCCGAGGTCATCCGTGCCAGCGAAGAAGCCGCAAGCGTGTCCGTCAAAGAGCGAATCAAGGAGCTGGTGCTTTTCAGCATCGGCGAGCACTACTTCTCGCTTCGCGAGAAGCTTCAGATCACCGTTGATTCGTAGAGCCCCCCAGTCCAAAGGACGGCATGGCTTTCGGTTGGCCGACGTCACGTCGCGTCGCGACGCGTGTCCCGATGCGTTTCATGGTCTACGGCGCGCTGGTCCAAGCTGCGCTGCTCGCTGCCTGCGCCAAGGACGCGCCACACACGCAGCCGACGTCGTCGATCGGCAAGGCGGCCTACGAGGCGTCGGCCGCCACGGGGTCTTCACACGACCCCGAGGCGAGCGTCCCCGCCGCAGCCACGCGTGCGCCGGAGCCGCCCAAGGACTGCAACGTCGTCCTGCTGTCCGTCGACAGCCTACGGGCCGACATGCCGTGGAACGGGTACCCTCGTCCGATCGCGCCGCGGCTCACCGAGCTCGAGAAGCAAGGCGTCGGGTTCACGCGCGCATACGCGGTCTCGTCGTACACGTCGATGAGCCTGGGCGGATTGCTCGGCGGGCGGCTCCCGTCGGAGCTCCGTCGCAGCGGGTACTTCTTCGGAACGTACAGGAACGACGTGTTTTTCCCCAAGATGCTGCAGAAGGCGGGCGTCCATACGACCGGTGTGATGGCTCACATGTATTTCAAGTCGGCGGGCTTCGACCAAGGGTTCGACGACTGGAAGCTCGTGCCTGGGATCACGTTCGATCCGAACACCGACCGCGAAATCACGTCGCCGCGATCGGAGCAACTGGCCGAGGAGCTGCTTGGCGTCCCCGAAAACGAAAAACGACGGTTCTTCTTCTGGGCCCACTTCCTCGATCCTCACGATTTGTACATGCGCCACGACGGGATCGACTGGGGCAAAACCCAACGTGACCGCTATGACGGCGAGGTCACCTTCACCGATCGGTACATCGCGAAGTTGCTCGACTTCATCGCGGCCAGGTCATGGGCGTCGCGCACCGTCATCATCGTGACGAGCGATCACGGCGAGGAGTTCGGCGAGCACGGAATGACTCGGCACGGGTTCGAGATATGGGAGACGCTCGTCCACGTTCCCCTCTTCATCGTCGCGCCCGGCGCGCCGCCGCATCACGTCGACGTGCCGCGCAGCGACATC
Source organism: uncultured delta proteobacterium (assembly GCA_963787925.1). Classification (GTDB taxonomy): domain Bacteria; phylum Myxococcota_A; class Polyangia; order Polyangiales; family Polyangiaceae; genus Palsa-1150. The sequence goes on along the minus strand of CAWBEN010000003.1, from coordinate 2,942,639 downwards.
GATCTCGCCCCGACCATCCTCGAGCTGTTCGGCCTCCCGGTCGATCCGGCCTTCGAGGGTAAGTCGCTCGTGAGCGAGGTCTACGGCGGAGCCAGCGAGCTCCGAGACGTCGTCGTGGACCTGCCGATGACCAGCGACAACGGCAAGCGTCGAGCCCTCATTCACGGTGACGAGAAGCTCATTTGCTTCGACGACGACTATTGCAAGCTGTACGACGTCGCGGCCGATCCGCTGGAGCGCCGCGCGATCGTCCGCGGGGAAGAGTACAGGCAGATGAAGGAGCGCTACCGTGCCCTCGCTAAGAACGTCAAGGAGAGGGCGCCCTACGGGTGTACTGGCGACTGCTTGAACGGCGGCTACCGGAAGAAGTGAGGTCTTCTCGGGAGGAACCATGAGAGTCGTTGCCATTCCGTGCCTCAAGGACAACTACGCCTATTTGGTGATCGGCGCGGACCGCGAGGCCGCCGTCGTGGACCCGTCGGAGGCGGCCCCCGTGAGGGAGGCCGTGCGCCGCGAGGGGGTGCGCCTACGGGCCATCTGGAGCACCCACCACCACTGGGACCACGTCGGAGGCAACGAGGAGCTCGCGCGCGACCTCGGGCTCGAGGTCGTGGGTCATGTTTCCGATCGCGGTCGGCTGCCCGGGCTCACGCGAGCCGTGGACACCGGAGACGTCGTTCGAGTCGCAGACCTGGCGGCGCAATGCATCCACATCCCTGGCCACACCTCCGGCGCGGTCGCTTATTTCGTCGCGTCGCGCGGCGCCGAGTCTGTGGTGTTCACAGGCGACACCCTCTTCATTGCCGGATGCGGCAGGCTCTTCGAGGGCACGCCGGCCGAGATGCACGGCTCGCTGGGCCGTCTGTTGGAGCTGCCTGGTCAGACGCGCGTGCACTGCGGGCACGAGTACGCGGAGAGCAATTTGCGTTTCGCCGCCGCCCTCGAGCCAGCCAACGGAGACATCGCGCGGGCTCGGGAGCGAGCCGCGCGGCTGCGATCCGAAGGAAGGCCGACGGTCGGGACGACGCTCGACGACGAGCGCCGCTACAATCCCTTCCTGCGCGTCCGTTCTCCCGAGCTCCGGGCGACGCTCGGAATACGGCCCGATGCCGACGACGTGAGCGCCTTTGCAGCCGTCAGGTCCGCGAAGGACCGGGCGAGCTCGTGAGGCGCCACCTTACGGAGGCAGCCGGCCGGGTCATTCCCCCTCCAGGGGCGATGGCATCGCCACCGCGGGAGGCAGCGCTCGGTCGCTGGCGATTCCCGTGCCGGCGCGCCGCCACTCGGGCCGTTGCGCGCCCGAGAGGTCGATGATTCGCAACCACCCGAGGACGCGGATGACCTGATAGGCAGGATCGATCTCGAACCAGCGGACCGCGAAGTTGGGTGACTGGCACCACTTGTGATGGTTGTTTTGAAAGAGCTCGCCCATCGTCAGGAAGTCGAAGACGAGCGTGTTCTTCGAGTTGTCTTCGCTGTCGAAATTTCGGTAGCCGAGCTTGTGTCCACAAAAGTTCACGATTGCGCCGTGGACCGGGCCCAAGAGACAGTGGAAGGGAAGAAGAAGAAACATCCACCAGTGGGTGGCGTACGTCAGATAGACGAGGGTGTAGGCGCCCGCCCAACCGAGCGAGCACCACCAGTTTGACAACCGGTCGTCGAGGAGAGGCCACTCCGGGTAACCGCCCTCGAACCGAGGGTCGACCGAAACCCGACGGTACTTGATGTCTTCGTACTGCTTCTTGGTCCGCCACATCATCACGAAGAAATTCTTCTGCTGCACCGGCGAATGCGGGTCGGCGGACGTGTCGCTGTAAGCATGATGCATCCTGTGCATGATGGCGTAGGCACGCGGGCTCAAGTAGCTCGGTCCTGCCACGAACCACGTCACGAGATAGAACGCGTTCTCCCACCCCTTGCGCATCGTGAACTGCCGGTGCGCGCCGTAGCGGTGCAGAAAAAAGCTTTGAAAGAGCACGGAAAGCTGCCAGTGGACGACAAAAAATATCGGGATGGCCACCCGTATTTTCTAGAGCCGCCGCGGGCCTAGCGCTGCCACGTTTCGGTCATCTCCGGCGAGGCGACCGCGGCAGCGACGCGCTCTCGTTCACGCTCGAGCCACGGCGCGAGGGCTTTTCGCAGGCGGATGTCTTCCAGCCAATGCGCCGAATGGGTGCGCGCAGGCACGAAGCCGCGGGCGCGCTTGTGCTCGCCGCCCGCACCCGGCTCGAAGACGTCGAGCCCTCGTTCGAGGCAAAACCGAATCCCCGCATAGTAGCAGACCTCGAAATGGAGGAACGGGACCTCGACCCGCGCGCCCCAGTACCGACCGTAAAGACGGCGCCCCTGCACGACATTGAACGCCCCGCCTATGATTTCACGGCTGCGAGCGTCACGAGCGACCACCCACGCGAGCCGCTCTCTGAAGCGCTCGACGATCCGTTCGAAAAAGGTGGCGTTCAGGTACATCCGCCCCCAGACGCCGTGTTTGTCGATCGTCCGCGCGTAGAGGCCGTGCATTTCGCGTGCGAGGTCGACCGTGTGCGCCTCGGGGGCGAGGGTCTCGACTGTGACCTCTCGCTCGGCCACGCCCCGGATCTCGCGTTTGATCTGGTTTCGCTGCTTCGACGAAAAGCGCGCGAGGTAGTCGCCGAAGCTGCCTGCCTGGTCTCGAAACCAGCGGAACTGAACTCCGTCACGGCGGAGATATCCGCTCGCCTCCCAGGCGCGCGCCTCTTCTTCGCGCGGGAAGAGAACGTGCACGCTCGAAGCGCCCAGGCGCTCACACCACCCGCGGGCGGCCGCGGCGACGACCCCCGTCACCGCGGTGCGATCCTCCCCGGGAAGGACGAGAACGCGATCGCCCGTGGCCGGCGTGAACGGGACCGCGACCACGAGCTTCGGGTAGTACCGGGAGCCAATTTGGTGGGCAAACTCGGCCCAGCTCCAATCGAAGACGAACTCGCCTTCGCTGTGGTCCTTCACGTACGACGGCGCGACGGCCACGAGTCGATCGTCACGCCAGAGGCTGAGGTGCGAGGGTGTCCAGCCAGTCTCGCCGCCGACGCACCCCGTCTCCTCGAGGACATCGAGCCATGTCCATTCGACGAAGGGGGAGCTGTCTGCGCCCAAGAGGGCGTCCCAGGACTCGCGCGGTACGTCCTTTACGCGCTGAAGCACCCGCAGCGTGTACTTGGCCTCGCCCACGCCGCTCACGCGCGCTGCGGTTCTTCGCGCAGGAGCACGAACCAAGCGTCGACCCAGCCGCGCTTGTTCTTCGCGCGCCCGACCGAGACGTGCGCGGAGATGCCGCGCATCACATCGACGGTTCCTTCGTAAATGAAGCGCCCGAGGCGCGCCGAGCTCGGAGCGATGGGCGGCCAGTGCGCCGGCTTTTCGGTGGGCAGCATCGCGTAGTCGATTCTCGATTTCGCCGGCGTCAGCAGCGTGCGCCACGCAGTAGCCCGCGCCGATTGCGGCGGACAGGGGTTGGCGGTTGAACCCAAAAGCCACGTCGGTCGCGGTGGCCTGCGATGGCTTACAGAAGAGCTTCTCGAAGGTCGCGAGGACGAAGCGGGAGCTCTTGCCGTGGTGAACCACTTCCACGAGGGGTCCGACGGCCGGTGGCACGAGGTCGCCCACCGTGAGTGCGCGGAAGCCCTTGGCCGCCTCCCAGAGCGTGGCCATGTTTGCGCGCGACCACTGATGGACGGCCCACGCTCGTCCCGGGTGAGCTATCTCATCGAGATCTTTGGCCAGCCGAGGCAGGTCGAGATGGACCTCGATGAGGTTTCTGAGCTCCATCGCCGGCCGGGACTATGAGGCGCGAGCGCGCCGCCGTCGAGGCTCACTCGGCATCGAAGTGGGCGGGTTCGCCGTGGGGCTCGGGGCGCCTTCCGAGGACGCTTGACGGCGGCCGTCACGCACCTTCACGAAACGCGCAAACGCCCCGTCGAGGCGACGGGTCATCGCTCGGACGCGTCCCCAGTCACCGCGCGAGCGGAGCTCGCCTTCGAGCTCGCGGCAGGCGAAGCGCAAGCAGAGGCTCGGACGGTCTTCCGGACGGAGCGAGCAACCTCGTGGCCCGCGGAAGGCGCAGCCCGCGTGGTCACCCGGCGGGGGGCGGAGGTCGCGCGGCCTCGTCCCGGCGAGCGCGAGCGCGGCGGCTTCGTCGTGGTCGAAGACGCCGGACGTCGGCCCGCCACAACAAAAGCCGCCGTCCCATCGGCCATGAGGGAGAGGGCGGTTCTTTGCGCACGAAGAGCATGAACGAACCCCGGTGAAGGCAGCCGAAATGTCGCGACGAAGCGCACGCATCTCGTGCGCGAGCGCGACTTCTTCGTCGGTCGAGTCCTCGCGCGCGCCTTCTGCGACGTGACGACGTGCGGCGACGACCTCGTCGCTGCGGGCCTGGGGACCGCGAAGACGACGAACGAGATCGTGGACGGATACGAACATGGTTGGCGCCTCCTGGCTTCGCTCCGAAATACCCCTTCGAAAACCCTTGGGACACGCATCGTAACCCAAGCCGTCTGCGTTGACTCCTCCACGCCCACCACTACCGTATGGGCCCGGTCCGCCATGCATGTCGCCGTCATTCAGCTCAATTCCCAGGAAGACGTTTCGCACAACCTTTCGCGCGTCAAGCACTGGGTGGCGCGGGCCGCAGCTTCGGGGGCCGAGCTCGTCACCCTGCCAGAAAACTTCGCATTCATGGGGGAGGAGGCGCGGCGGCGCGAGCTCGCCGAACGGCTCGATGGGTCGTTTGCCGGCCCGATCCTGAGCGCGCTCGTGGAGAGCGCGGCGGCGCACGAGATTCTGGCTGCTCGGCGGAGGAATGCCCGAGGCGAGTGACGATCCGGCGCGACCGTTCAACACGTCGGTGCTCGTCGATCCCCGGGGGGCCATTGCGGCGACGTACCGCAAGGTGCACCTCTTCGATGTCTCGCTCGCCGACGGCACGTCGGCTCGAGAGAGCGCTGCGTCGAGCGCGGGGTCAGAGGCCGTGACGGCTGCGGTGAATGGCGTCCGTATCGGGCTGAGCATCTGTTACGACGTCCGCTTTCCGGAGCTCTACAGGCGCCTGGTCGACCAAGGGGCGCGCATCGTGACGGTGCCGGCCGCGTTCACGTTGACGACCGGCAAGGACCACTGGCACGCGCTGCTCCGTGCGCGCGCGATTGAGAATCAGGTTTACGTCCTCGCCCCCGCCCAGCACGGCAAGCACCCGCGCGGTCGTCAGACTTACGGCAAATCAATCATCGTCGACCCTTGGGGCGAGGTGGTGGCCCAGTGCTCGGAAGGGGAGGGCTTCGCCGCGGCGTTGCTCGATTTCGACTACCAGGACCGCGTGCGAACGTCGTTGCCTTCGCTCCTTCACCGCAAGTTGTGACGACGCGGGTGATTCGCGTCCCGCTCGTCGACTTGGCGGCGCAAGAGGCGACCATTGCCGCCCAGGCGCTGAACGCCATCGCCGACGTGGCGCGCGAGGCGTGCTTCATACGGGGCGCTCGGGTCGGGACCTTCGAGCAGTGGCTGGCGCGCGCGACCGGGGCAGCGCACGCCGTGGGCGTTGCCTCGGGAACCGACGCGATTGAGCTCGGCCTGCGCGCGTTGGGGGTCGCTCCTGGCGACGCCGTCGTGACGCCGGCTTTCTCGTTCATCGCCGCAGCAGAGGCGATCGCCGCGACCGGCGCGCGTCCCGTCTTCTGCGACGTGGACCGAGCGACGTGGAACGTCACGCCGCGGACCGTCGGTGACGCGATCGCGCGCGCCCGTCGAATGGGACTGCGCGTTCGCGCGGTCGCTCCGGTGAGCCTGTTCGGACGTTGCGCGCCGATGGGCGAGCTCGCTGAGATGGCGGGCGGCGAGAAGCTCCTCCTCGTCGAGGACGCCGCCCAGGCCCTCGGTGCGCGCGACGAGTCGGGCCGCGCTGCCGGGTCGGTGGGGACGGTGGGCTGCTTCAGCTTCTTTCCGACGAAGACACTGGGCGGGTGGGGCGACGGCGGGGCGCTCGTGACGTCCGACGAGGACGTCGCCGCGCGGGCTCGACGTTTGGGGGCACACGGCGCCATCGCTCCCTTCGTGCATACGGAGCTCGGCCGCAACAGCCGTCTGGACGCCGTCCAAGCGGCTGTTTTGCTCGCCAAAGTGCCCCTCCTGGAGACATGGCAGGGCGCCCGTACGCGCGCCGCTCGAGTGTACCTTCGAGAGCTCGCCGGACTGCCGCTGGTGCTTCCGAGCGTGCCCCCCCCGCCGGCCGTGCACGCCTGGCAGGCCTTCGTCGTCCGTGTTCCTTCCCGGCGGGACGAGCTGGCGCTCTGGCTTCGTGAGCACGCGATCGAGACGCGCGTTTACTATCCGATACCGCTGCACCGGCAGGCGTGCTTCCAGGAGCTGGCCGAGCCAACGTTGCCCGAGGCAGAAGAGGCCTGCCGTACCGCGCTCGCGCTGCCGCTCTTTGCGAGCATCACGGAGGCACAACAGGGCTGGGTCATCCAGCAGATCGCGCGCTTCTTCGCTCTGCGGCGGCCGTCGGGGTAAAGCCGGTAGCGCCCTCCTTACGTGACGTAGGTTTACGAAGGCAGCGGGATCCGCCAGATCCTCGGCAATAGGTTGGTGGTCGCGGTCTTTGGCGACCGACCGGAAGAGGCGCGGGGCAAGCCCGTCGAGGCGCGGGGCAAGCCCGTCTGTCCCAGGGGCAAGCCCGCTGAGGCGCGGGGCAAGCCCGTCGAGGCGCGGGGCAAGCCCGTCTGTCCCAGGGGCAAGCCCGTTGAGGCGCGGGGCAAGCCCGTCTGTCCGCGGGGCAAGCCCGTCTGTCCCAGGGGCAAGCCCGTTGAGGCGCGGGGCAAGCCCGTCTGTCCCAGGGGCAAGCCCGTCTGTCCCAGGGGCAAGCCCGTCTGTCCGCGGGGCAAGCCCGTTGAGGCGCGGGGCAAGCCCCTCTGTCCCAGGGGCAAGCCCGTTGAGGCGCGGGGCAAGCCCCTCTGGCCCAGGGGCAAGCCCCTCTGTCCCAGGGGCAAGCCCGATTGTCCCAGGGGCAAGCCCGATTGTCCCGAGGGCTGTGCCGCCTCGGGCCTTAGGATTTCAAGTGCTCCCGGGCGACGTTGGACCAGGTTCCGGTGGGCTCGAGCTCGAGGTATTTCTTCCAGTGGGGCCGCGCGCGGCCGCGATCGCCCGCCTGCTCCCAGGCCATCGCGAGATTGAAGTGCGCGTCCGCGAACCGCGGGTCGCCCTCGAGTGCGCGCTCGAAGTAAGCCACCGCGCCTCGCGCGTCTCCGTGCTCGAGGACGACGTAGCCGAGGTTGTAGTGGGCTTCTGGCTGGCGCGGATCGATTTTCAGCGCGCGCCGGTAGAGTGCCTCGGCTCCGGCCTCGTCGCCACGCCGAAAGCGGATGTTACCGAGGTTCGTGTAAGCAATGGCAAGGGAGGGGTCGAGACGAACGGCGCGGCCGTAGAGCTCTTCGGCCTGGTCGTACGTGGCCGGGTCTTCGTCGAGCGCGCTCGCTTGCACGTACAGATCGTAGGCCGTCTGTGCACGAGAGGGGGTCATCGTCGGGCGCAAGATCCGAACGACGTCGTCGCGCAGCGCCTGCACCTGAAAATCGAGGACCATTTGGCCCGTGAGCGCCTCGAAGCTCCCTTCTTCCGCACGCACGACGACCCGCCTCCCGTCGCCCACGATGCGCAGCTCTTGGAGGGGGCGCGTCACCCGCGGCAGGGCATGGCGAAGGGCGCCGATGGCCTTGGCGACGTCGCGCAGCCGAACGCGATGCTCGAGCAGCTCGCGCGTCGCTCGGAGCGCGATGAGATCCTGGAACGTGTACGCACGCTGCTTGCCGTGCTGGCCGGAAGGAGACACGATTTTGGCGCGATCGAGCGAGCGCAGTCGTGCTTCGGACACCCCGAGCAGCTTGGCCACTTCGCGCCGCGTAAACCGATCGGTGAGGGGCTCGCGCGCGCCCGGCAGAGGCGGGGGGAGGGTCGGCGCTGCGGGCCCGTTCGCGACCTCGGGCTGGCCTCCGGCCACCACACTGCCGCCGAAGGCGACGTGAATGACATTGCCGCGTCGGCGGCGCTTGCGCTTGCCGCCGAGGCCGGCGGATCCGTCCGTCGTGCTGGGCATGTTCGAGGAGCCTACCGCGCCGCTTTCGACGCGAGCCGCCTGTCTATCAACGGCGCCTGCACGTCGACGTCAATCCTCACGCCCCGTCTGTCCGCCTGCACCCTCATTTCGCACGCGAGCCGACCCAGTCGCGAAGGAGCCCTGCAGCAGGCCTCCTGATGCGCGGTCCGCAGCGCGCGCACGCGCACGTGGATGTCACGGGCCGCCATCGCCGCCAGGAGAGTCGTGTCGAATTCCGTCGTCGGTAAAATCATGCTCGTCGACCCGTACCACACCCGGCCCTGGGCTTCGTCTCTGACGCTTCCCTCGCTGATGGTGTCGGCCCGTTCGAATAGCTCCCGCCAACGTGGGTCTGGCGCGCGGACGAGGATCATTCGTCGGGTGCGCACGAGCGGTAGCCCGCGCGTCTTCGCGAGCCCGGGGCGGTGAGCGCCGGTCATGGTGACGCGATCGTGGCAGGTATGGTGCCGTGCGATCCACTTTCTCGCGGCTCTCTCTGCTCTCTTTGCTTTCTTCGCTCTCCCGGCTCGAAAGCGCCGGCGCGGTTCGTCTGCTTCTTGCCGCGATTCAGGGGCGTGCCTCGGCGGCCGCGCCGCTTTCGAGCGGTACGATGATCGTCTCGACGTGAACGCCCCGGGGCGTCGACTCAATCCACGTCGCGTGCGCCACGCGCGCTCCAGCACCGGGGGCCTCTCCCACGCTTCCGACGTTGACGACACGGACGCCGCCGATCATGCGATCGAACGGCACGTGGCTCGCGCCGCACACGACGAGATCCGCCGGATCGTCGCCCAGCAGCGCGTTGATCTCGTCGTCCGTCAGATCGTGTGTCAGCGCCTCGCTCGGATCTGCTGGGGCGCCGTGAACGAGGAGCAGCTCTCCGCCGTCCTCGAGCGGGAGGCGCGCGTGGGTGGGCAAGCGCCGGATGCGCTGCAGGATGAGATCACCCAGCGCTTCTCGGGTCATCCGCATCTGGTGCAGCCTCTCGCGTTCGTGCTCGCTCCGTGGTCGCAACGCGTCGGGGTCGAGCGTGGCGACGGCGCGATCGGTGAGCCCCTGGACCATGATCGCGCCGGCGGCGGTCAGCCGGCGCCACGTCTCGAGCGGCTCCGGTCCTGGAAAGACCAGATCACCGGCTACGAGGAGCTTGTGAAAGCTCCTCCGTTCTGCGGTGGCGAGAACGGCGCGAAGCGCGTCGAGTTGGCCATGAACGTCGGAAAGGCAGAGGAGCAGCATCGCGGGCTTCGGCGGACGGTGTGGGGTGTCGGGCGTACGGGAGGAGAATAGCGCGGCGCGGGCGCATCGGGAGCGAGAAGGATGTTCGAAGGACGGCCACGCGGTCGAGCTGGCAGAGGCGCGCCTTCGCGCCATTCGTCATTCGATCGCGTCAGGGACGGTGTTCAGGCGGTCCCGCGTGACCTCCCCCGAGCCATCGCCGTAAGTCCCAGGCTCCGCGCTGCCGGTGAGCAAGTCGAACAATCCCGGCGCAAATGTCCCGGCGACCAGCTCCTCGACAGCCTCCGCCGTATCGAGGGCGAGCGCCGCCTCGGCGGCGCGTTCGCAATCCGGCGACGACACGCGCCGCAGGGCCTCTTTGATTTCCGGGATGGCGGCCGCCTCCATCGACAGCTCGCGCAGTCCGAGTCCGACGAGCAGCACGGCGGCGAGCGGATCGCTCGCCATCGCGCCGCAGAGCGCGACGGGCACGCCATGCGGCGCGGCCGCCTTCGTGACCTGCCTGATCATTCGCAAGATGGCGGGGTGAAACGGCGACGCGAGCGAAGCCAGCGACCGGTTCCCCCGGTCGATCGCGAGCGTGTACTGGATGAGGTCGTTGGTTCCGATGCTGAAGAACTCGGCCTCGCGCGCGAGGACGTCCGCCATGACGACGGCGCTCGGCACTTCGATCATCATCCCGAGCGGGATGTGTCTGGCCGCGTTTGTGCCCCGCTTCGTCGACCTCCTGCATCGCGCGCCCGAGCAGCTTTCGCACTTCGCGCAGCTCGTGCACGCTGGCGACCATCGGGACCATGATTCGCAAGTCGCCGTGGGCGCTCGCGCGCAGCATGGCGCGCAGCTGCGTCAGAAACACGTCGGGTCGCGACAGCGCCAGGCGCACGGCGCGCAGGCCGAGCGCGGGGTTCATCTCGGCGCGGAAGCTGAAAGCTCGAGGCGAACTTGTCGCCGCCGATGTCGAACGTGCGCAGCGTCACCGGCCGCGGCGCGACCGCCTCGACGACGGCGCGATAGAGCTCGTACTGCTCGTCCTCGGTCGGCATCGTGGTCCGATCGATGTAGATGAACTCCGTGCGGTAGAGACCGATGCCTTCCGCGCCGTGATCGAGCGCCAGGATCGCTTCGGCAGGCAGCTCGACGTTGGCCTTCAGGCTGACGGGCTCGCCGTCGCGCGTCACGCAAGGCTGGTTGCGGGCGCCGAGCAATCCGCGGGCGAAGGCGAGGTGTTTCGCGCCGCGTCCGCGCGCCTCCTCGATGGTGATCTCGCTCGGATTGACGACGATCTCGCCGCGGAGTCCGTCGACGACGACGGTGTCGCCGGTGCGAATGATCGAGAGCATGTCGCCGGCGCCGACGACGGCCGGGATTTCGAGCGCGCGCGCCATGATCGCGGTGTGGCTGGTGCGCGTGCCGATCTCGGTGATGAACGCGATGACGGGCTCGCGCACCATGCCCGCCGTGTCGGCGGGCGACAGGTCGCGCGCGACGACGACCATCGGCTGATCGAGCCGCGGAACGATCTGTTTCGTGTCGCCGGTGAGCTCGCGGAGAAGCCGATCGCACACGAACTCGATGTCGTGCCGCCGCTCGACGATGTACGCGTCGCGTTCGCTCGCGTCCGCCGGACCGAACAGCTTGCCGATCTCGTCGCACGCCTGAGCGACCGCCCACTCCGCGCACTTTTTTTCCTCGCTGATCTTCTTCTCGATCCGCTCGAGGAGCATCGGGTCGCCGATCATCGTCAGGTACGCGTCGAGGATGGCGCTCGTCTCCAAGGACCGGAAGGGAGTGTCGCGCTCACTTCGCGCACTCGTCGCCTTGCGTCCTCGACCGCCTGCCGTAGGCGCGCGCTCTCGGCCTCGACTTGGTCGCCGGAAATGTGTCGCCTCGCGTACGCGGTTCGCGTGTCCCCCACGACGAGCGCCGGCCCGACCGCGACCCCGGGGCTTCCGGCGATGCCCTTGAGAACCACGCCCCGCGGAGTGCTCGGGTCGCTCGGAGGCGGGCGCGTCCCGGCCGGCGGCGTGGGAGTGCCTCGACTCATTGAGCCTCTCCGAACCGATTCGCGATGAGCTCGCCGATGGCCGCGACGCACTCGTCCGCCCGCGGCCCGTTCGCGCGCACCTCGAGGACGGTCCCCTTCGAGCCGCAGAGGAGGAGGACACCCATCACGCTCTTGCCGTTCGCGCTCTGATCCTCGCGCGCGACCTCCACCTCGCAAGGATATTTGGACGCGAGCTGGACGAGCTTCGTGGCCGCGCGTGCGTGCAGGCCCAGTTGGTTCACGATGGTGAAGCGTCCGACGGCCGGATTCATGTCGCTCACGTGCGGCCTCCTCCTCGTACGCTCGGTCCGGGCGGGGGCGCAGTGGTCGCGCCTTTGAGCTCGAGGGCGCTCGTCGGCTCGTAGGCCGCGTCATCGGCGTGGGTCGCGCGCAGCTTCGGCTGTTCGGCGGGGGCCATGTTGCCTCGTGCGGCGTCGCGGTGCAGCACCGCGATCGGGGAAATGGGTGGACTCACCGCAGCGGACAGATCGCGCGCGAGCGCCTCGGCGATGGCCACCGAGCGGTGACGGCCCCCCGTGCAGCCGACGGCGATGGTCAAGTAGCTCTTTCCCTCGCGTTCGTACTTCGGCATCACGTACTCGAGCAGCGACTGCGTGCGCTTCAGGAACTCCTTCGTCTCCGGCGCATCGAGGACGTACCGTGCGACGGGCTCGTCGAGTCCTGTGAGCGGCTTGAGCTCCGGCACGAAGTACGGATTGTCGAGGAAGCGGACGTCGAGCAGCAAGTCGGCGTCCACCGGCGTGCCGTACTTGAAGCCGAACGACACGATCCGCGTGACCATTCGCGGGCCGCCGCCCGACGCGGGGCCGAAGTGCGCGATGAGGATTCGCCGAAGCTCGTGCACGCTCGTGTTCGTCGTGTCGATGACGCGTGTCGCGCTCGCGCGGAGCGGGGCGAGGCGCTCGCGCTCGACGCGCACGCCGTCGAGCACCGCCAGCGCGCCCTCGTGCGCCGCTCTCGGCGGCGAGCGGGTGGGGACGCCGCGTCTCGCTGAAGCGACGAAGTAGGGTCTCGTCGCTCGCGTCGAGGAACAGCACCTGCAAATCGCGCTGGCCGCCGGCCTCGAGCAGCTGGAGCACGTTGCCCACCTCGCCGAGGAACGCCCGCACGCGCACGTCGATCCCGAGAGCGAGGCGGGTCATTCCGCCGCGCTCGCAAAGCGCCACGGCTTGAGGTGCCAGCAGCGTCGGCAGGTTGTCGACGCAGAAGAAACCGAGATCTTCGAGCGCGTGCAGCGCCTGCGACTTGCCCGCGCCGGACAGACCCGTCACGACGACGACCGTCGTGACGGGGAGAGCGCTCGCTCATTCGTCACCCCTCTTCGGCGGCCGCGCCGCTGGGATCCACGCCGAGCTCTCGCCTGTTGCCCGCCATGGGCGCGATGGACGACCACGACGGTATCAGCGTGTCTTCTCGGGGCCCGGCGGCCGGGGGCGGTCCCGACTCCGGCGTCCCGCTCGATCGCGGGACGGGTCGAGAGGTGCGCCTCGATCTTGCTCCAGAAATTCGCTCGCAGTGTGTCGACCGTCACGGCGCAGCAACTCGATTGCGCGCAGCCATCTCGATGATGCTGCCCATGTCGCGGCCTGGACGCACCGGGACGCGAAGCTCGCGGATGGGCGTGCCGAGGATCGAGTGGAAATGCTCCTCGACGCCGAGGCGATCGAACTCCTCCTTGTCGTTCCACTCGCAGAGCCGAACGACGAGGTCGATGCGCTTTCGCTCGCGCACGGCCGTGACGCCGAAGAGCTCGCGAATGTCGAGCACGCCCAGCCCGCGAATTTCGATGTGATGGCGAAGGAGCTCCGCGGGCTGGCCGAAGACCATGCCGGGCGGCCGCCAGTCGCAGCGAACGACGTCGTCGGCGACGAGTCGATGCCCGCGCATCACGAGCTCGAGCGCGCACTCGCTCTTGCCGATCCCGCTCTTTCCGACGAGCAGGATCCCGACGCCGAACACGTCGACGAGAACGCCGTGCAGCTGCGTGCTGCGGCGCGAGGCGGTCGTCGAGGACGGCGTGGAGCGCGTTGATCGTACGGCTGGACCGCGACGTCGGTCGACGAAAAGCGGAGTGCCGGTCGCCTCAGCCGCGGCGACGAGCGCGCGCGGGGCGTCGTGCCCGCCGGTGACGACCACGCAGGAGAGACCGAGCGAGAAGTAGCCGCGCGCCGCGACGCTCCGCGCCTCGTCGCCGAGCGTATCGAGGTACGAGAGCTCCGTCTCGCCGAGGACCTGAACGCGCGTCGGGACGACGCCGTGGAAGTGCCCGGCCAGCGCGAGCCCGTTCTTCTGCACGCGCGGATGGCGGAGCGGGCGTCCGAGCCCCTGCTCGCCGGCGATTCGTCGCAGCTCGACGGCGAGGTGGGGATCCCCGACCAGCTGACCGACGGTCAGCTCGGTAATCCTGTCGACAGTCGCGACGACGTCGCGGCTTTCTTCGGCCATCGTCATCCCCCCCGTCCAAAAGAGCGAGGCGCCTCCGCGCCAAAGGCGCCGACGAGCTCATCGGCTCTCGCCCTCCTCGGACTCGATGAGGGCGTACGCGGCCTCCGCGCTCGGGCGCGGCGACCAGCCGGTCGCGAAAGGCCTTGTTTCGGAGCAAGCGCGACACACGCGCCAGCGTCTTCAAGTGCTCGCCCGTGGCGCGCTTGGGCCCGATGACGGCAAAGAGGATGTTGACCTTCAAGCCGTCGATGGCCGCGAACTCGACCCCCTCGGGGACGATGAGCAGAGCAGCGCACTGCTTCTCGAGCTGCGGCAGGGCGCCGTGGGGGATGGCCACTCCCTCGCCGATCCCGGTCGATTGGAGCTGCTCACGCTCGGCGAGAACGCGCTCGCACCTCGGCAAAGTCGACGTGCGCGCCGGACGCGAGCATCTTCGCGAGGCTCCGCAGGGCCCCGACTTTGTCGATGGGCGGCGCCCCGTCTTGATGGTGGCGGAGCGCGACCCGATCTTGCGTGAGGAGGTCGGTGAGGCGCATGCGGCTCGGAAGGACTCTAGATCGAGATTGGCACCTCTCCGCACGGATCCTTCGCGGACCGGCGGCTATCTACTCTTCGCCGACGCCGGACATCAGCCGCTGCGAAGCGCGATCCGCCCTCTTCTTCTTCGTCCCGTCACCGCCTCTTTCGCCGAGAGGATCTGACGCTCGATCTTGTCGATCACCTTGTCGATGGAGGCGTACATGTCCTCGCTCGTCTCGTGCGCATGGAAGTGCGCGTGCCCGGCGTGGACGTCGACCTCCACGCTGTGAAGACGGTCGTGCTGGCAGACTCAAAGTCACCTGACCCTTCATCGGCGACCGTAGAAACCGCTGCATGCTGCGCGACCTTCTCGGTCGCGTATCCCTTTACCGCTTCGGTCGCTTCCATGTGACGAAACGTGATCGAGATGTTCATGAGGGCTCGCCTCCTGCCATTGCGTGCAGTGGCTGTTCAGAAGCTGCTACCGCCAAGGACAACGCAGTGTTCCCGCATTGTTTCGTCAAAGGATATTCTGTCCTGGCGCCGCTCCGCCAGTCTCCAGCGCGCTACGGTTGGGATCGCCATGCGATGCGGCCTCGCTCCCCGCGGCGGCCCTGCGAGGTCGGGGTGGGCGAGAAGTACGCAGTTTGGGCTGCGACGGCTCCCCCGGCTCGTCTTCTTAGCCGCAGTCTCCTCAGAAGAGCTTCTTGCGCTTGCTCGACGAGAGAATGCCGAGCATCTCGCGGTACTTCGCGACGGTGCGGCGCGCGATCTGGATGCCGTCGCGCTTGGCGAGGATCTCGACGATCGCCTGATCGGACAGGGGGTTCGGCTTGTCCTCCTCGTCGATGATCTTCTTGATCGCCTGCTTCACGCTCTCGCTACGCGATGTCCTCGTCGGCGACGCGGCGGATCGACGAGTTGAAGAAGTACTTGAGCTCGAAGAGCCCCTGCGGCGTGTGCACGTACTTGTTCGTCGTCACGCGGCTGATGGTCGACTCGTGCATGCCGACGGCCTCGGCGACGTCGCGCAGGATCATCGGCTTCAGGTAGGCGACGCCCTTCTCGAAGAACTCGCGCTGCTTCTCGACGATGCACTCGGTCACGCGGATGATCGTCTTGCGCCGCTGCTCGATCGCGCGAATGAGCCACTGCGCGTTCCGCAGCTTCTCGCCGATGAACTCCTTGGCCTGCGGGTCCTTGAGCAGCTGCTTCGTGAGCGCCTCGTTGATGTAGAGGCGCTGCACGCCGCGGTCGTTGTCGGTCACGACGAACTTGTCGCGCGTCCTTGATGACGTAGACGTCGGGCGTGATGGCGATCGTCTTCTCGTCGGTCTCGGTGAAGTTTCGCGCCGGGCGGCTCTCGAGCTTCTGGATCTCCTTGACCGCCTCGTAGACCTCTTCGACCGTGCACCTTCAGGTCGCGCGCGATGGCCTGGTAGTTGTGCTTCTCGAGGTTGTGCAGGTGCTTGTCGATGATCGGCGAGCTCGAGGTCGTCGTAGCCGAAGACCTCGGCCTGGACGCGCAGGCACTCTGCAGAGATCGCGCGCGCAGACGCCGACCGGGATCCCACTCCTGCATCATCGCGCAGGACGCACTCGGCGTCCTCGGGGTCGATCGGCACTTCCCGCGCGAAGTCTTCGATGCGTGAGGTCGGGCGTCTTCTCGCCGTTGTCGCGCTCGGTGCCCTTCAGGTCGAGGAAGCCGTTGTCGTCGAGGTTGCCGATGACGAGCTCGGCGAACTGCTTCTCGTCGTCGGTGAAGTCGCTCAGCTGGAGCTGCCAGCTCAGGTGATCGACGAGCGACTGGCCCTTCGTGAGGTTCTGCTCGATGGGCGGCAGCTCTTCGAAGCCGCCGCGGTTGCTCGGCAGCGGCTGCTGGAGCGTGCGGTTCTCGAGGAACTGCTCCCAGTCGATCTCTTGGACCCGCTTCTCTTCGTCCGCGCTTCGTCAAGTCCGACGGCGTCGAGCTTCTCTGCGGCCATCGCCGGCGCATCGGGCGCGCGGGGCTCGAGCCCGATTTCGACCCCGTTCTTTCCGTCCCCGTTGCTGCGTGCGCGCGGATCGATCTCCTCGTCGGCGAGGACCGGATTGGCGTCGAGCTCCTTGCGGATCTCGTCGATGAGCTCGAGGCGCGAGAGCTGCAGCAGGCGGATCGCCTGCTGCAGCTGCGGCGTCATGACGAGCTGCTGGCTGAGCTTGAGCTGCTGCTTGATCTCCATCGCTTCCCTGAGGCTTAGGCTTGGTTGGCGTAGGGCAGGAGCGTCGTCGAGCGGCCGGGCCGGTCGAGTCGACCGGGGTCGAGGTCAGTCGCGGTGCCAACGTGGGCTAGGGCTGAGAGCCAAAGAACGGGTCCGAGGCGCCCTTCACCATGAAAAGAGAGCCACGTCCGAAGGAGTAACACCGCGCAGCATGGGTCGCAGGCTTTTCGGGCGATTTCCGTGCCAGGGGTCGAATTTGCAAAGAAAGCTCGGACAAAGTGTTAGTGTGCGCAGCTTGCCGTGACGGCCAACCGGTGGCCTTTGCCATGCCGCCGGCGTCAGGGTGTGCTGCCCGTCGAGCTGGTCGGCGGCTGCCAGGTCCCTAGGTAGCGACCGCGGACGAGCGGATGGTCTGGAAACTCGAGGGCCGGGGCGTCCGCCGCGACCGTCCCGTCGAGCAACAGCACTGCGCGCGTGCAGATCCTGAGGGCTTCGGCCACGTGATGATCTGCGAGCAAGACCGCCGCGCCCGCCGCGGCGAGCTCCAGGAGCAAATCGCCGAGGCGGTGGGCGCCGACGGGGTCGACGCCCGCAAACGGCTCGTCGCACACCAAAACCTTGAGCGGGCGTGTGATCGCACGTGCGAGCTCGAGCCTGCGCCGTTCGCCGGCTGAAAGCTCGCCGGCTCGAACGTCGAGGCGGGCGTCGAGCCCTACGCGCGCCGCGACGACCGCAGCATCCTGCGCCGGAAGGCCGACGACCTTCCGAAACGCGTCGAGATTGCCCCTTACGGTGAGGTCCCAGAGCACGCTCGGCCCCTGCGGCACGTAGCCGACGCCGGCGCGAGCACGCTTCCAGAGAGGCCATCTCGTCACGTCTTCGCCGTCGAGCGAGACCGAGCCCGAATCGGCGAGGGTCTCGCCGACGAGCGCTCGAAACAGAGTCGACTTTCCCGCGCCGGAAGGTCCGAGGACGCCCAGCACTTCGCCCGCTCGGGCGTCGACGTCCACCCCGCGCAAGGTCATCTTACCACCGAGCGTCACTCGGATGCCGCGCGCCCTGAGCGTCATCGCACGGTTCCCGTCAGGGCCCCTTTGCGACCGGAAGCGCACCCTTGACCTGGCTGAGTGCGACTTTGCCGGTCGGGATGTCGATGCGGGCAGTGTCGGCCGTCAGCCACCCCTGGCCACGAGTCAGCTTGACGCCACCGCGAAGGTCGATGACCTGCTTGACCAAGTCGAGCTCGACCGACGGCGCCTCGGCGTGCACTCCCCGGACGTCGGCCGTGACGCCCCCCGAGCCGCGTGCCCAGGTGACATGGGGGCTCTGGTCGAAGCGAAGGTCGATCCGCGGGCAGCTGACGGTGACGTCCCCCTTCGAGAGGGTGACTTTGCCGTTGAGAGTCGCCTCTCCGGCCAGGATGTCGATGTCGAGCCGTTCGGCTTGCAACGACACCGTCTCGCCCCCCACGACCCCCGATAGGATTTCGGCGCGAGCCGGCGCCGCAGGGACGAGCATGGCGGCCAAGAGGAGGACCGGAAACGGCGGCCGGGCAAAGGACGAGCACGCCACGGGTGGCATTGTAGCGCGATCGAGCTAGTTTACTCGGCTGGCGCGAGCGCCGACGAAAATGCGGCGAGCTCGCGCGCGATCCCGGCAGCGACGGACGAGGGCGCTGGGGCGCCGGAACGCGAGAAAAGCTCGTCGACGAGGGTGTCGATGGAAGCCCGCGCGAGCGGCAACAACCATTCTTCGGGGTCGGGACCTCGCGCCGCGGCGGTGGTGGCGCGGACGAGCGCTCGCGCCCACGGAGCGAGCAGGGCGGGTGCGAGCTCGGCTTCCGGGGCAAGCGAGGCCAAGGCGCGTGCGAGCGGCAGCGTGAGCGCGCCGGCGGCACGCTCGACCCGATACCGAGCCAGCACGGGGTCGCGCAGCGCGGTCGCGCGGTCGCGCCCCACGAACACCACGGCCATGTCGCGGTCCCAGGCTTGCGCAGCGGGCGCGAGCGACCGCGCGAGCTTCTCCGCGAGAGCAGCGGCGTCGCGCTCGATCCTGGCGGCCGCGTGCGCGATGGCTTCCGCCTGGACGACGCGAAGCGCGTTTTCTCTGTCGAAGGTCTCTCCGCGAGCCCGTGCGTCCGATGCGAGCCGAGACACGATCCCGGCGGCCCGCCGCCGCAATGCGCGCTCTTTCAACTCGTCGCTGCGCGCTACGATGCGCTCCTCGAGGAGCGATTGGGTCGCGCTCCACCCTGACTCGTCGAGCGCTCGCGCGTCACCGAGCTTTCCGGCGAGCGCCTTCCGTGCCGACAAGGCGAGCGGGGGCGCCAAAGAAACGATTCCGGTGTCGCGCAGTGCCACGTCGACCTCGTGCATCACGTGCTCGAGCTCCGCAGGGGAGAGGCGATCGGCCTTGTTGACCAAAATCTGCACCGGCAGCGTCGCTCGCTTTGCATCCTCGAGCACCTCGCGCTCGCTCTGCTTCATGGCCTGCGTCGCGTCGAGCAGCCAGATGGCCGCGTCGGCCTCCTCGAACGCCGAGCGCGCCACCTGGCTGTGGCGAGGATCCGGTGCGTTGAAACCGGGCGTGTCCATGATCTCGACCCGCACGAGGAACGCGAGCGGCATCAGAATCTCGACGCGACGGATGGTCGCTGCGTCGAGGGACTTGAGGGTCCCGCGCAGATCGTCGAGGGGGAGCGTTCGCTCCGGGGGCTCGTGTCCCTGGATGAACGAGATGCGCGCGATGCGGTCGGGCGCCCAGCGCAGGTGATGGAGCGTCGCCGTCGTCGGCAAGACTCCGGTGGGCGCAACGTCGGCCCCGATGAGGGCGTTGATGAACGTGCTCTTTCCCGCGTTGAACTCGCCCACGATGACGAGCCGCACGGGCCGGGACCTTTCCGCAGCAAGGTCGGCGACGGCGGCCACGGCATCGAGATCGCCGAGGGCTCGCGCGTGTCGGTCGAGCCGCTCGAGAAAGCTCGCCCAGGCGGCCGGGGTGCCGGACGAGGGCAGCCACCGACTCGCGACGTCCGAAGCGAGACGCTCCGCCCAGAGTACGAGGCGGGGGTGGGCAACGGCTGCGAGCTGGTCGAGCCCGGCCGGCGGCGACGAGTCGATGTCTCGGGCGGCCTGAGCGAGCCGTTGCGCATCGGCGATGAGCGGGTCGGCGTCGCCGACGTGCAAGACGAGAAGGGCCGCGTTCAGCGCGGGCAGATCGCGATCGTCGATGGCGGCATCGAGGAGGGGGCGCGCTGCCGCGACGTCGCCGGCGTCGAGGGCCTCGCTCAGCGCCCGTCGCGCGACGTCGCGTCGCCCTTCGGCGCTCGCAAACGCCGCTCGCCAACGGGTCAGGTCTTGCTCCCCCTTCGCATCGACCACGGACCGGACGCGCGCGCGCACTTGAGGGTCGCTCGGAACGCGCGCCAGTGCCGCGGCCAGGGCCTCGCTGGCGCCGAGTTGGTCGAGCACCATGGCGCGGAGGAGCGGGAGGAACGCGCCAGGATCGCCGAGCGCCGCCAATGCGCGGCCCAGCGCCAGCGCGGCCCGGCCGTCGATGGGCAAAGCTTCGCGCCGCGCCAGCCACTCCTTGGCTCCCGCGGCGTCGCCCCGGAGCAACCTGGCTTCGCCTCTCCGCACGGCGATGTCAGCGGCCTGATCGTCGGCCGCCCGCTCCAGCCAGAGCTCCGCCCGAACGCCATCCGCCTGGGACAGATCGAGGTCAGCGAGCTCGATCAAGGCTTCCCTGCGGGACTCGCTTCCCGATTCTGCCACGGCAAGGGCGCGAATGAACGCCTCCCGCACCTCTTCGGCGGGAGACCCGGTCGTGCGCCGCGCACGCCCGAGCCGAACCCAGACCTCGGCGCGCGAAGGCGCGCGCCGCGCGAGCTCCTCCAAGGTGAGCGCCGCCTCCGCGTCGAGGTGAGCCGCTTCGCACGCATCGGCCAAGAGCGCGAGGCCGATCGGCGAGTCCGGCGCGCGGACCAACACACGGTGTGCGGCCGCGCGCGCGCGCATCCCGTCGGCGGCGGCGAGGGCGTCCTGCCCTTCGCGCAGATCGTCGTCGGCTCCTGCAAGCACGATCTCGACTTTGCCGATCCAGCGGCCGATGACGTCGGCGAGGCGCACCGCGGGGAGGGTAGAGGCCGTCGCGGCGGCGGTCGAGGCTGGCGCTGGAGCCGAGAGCCCGCGAGGCTAGTTCAACTGGTTCTTGTCCGGCTTCTGACCCTCGAGGAACACGGCGGTGACCTCCCGCTCGAGCGCGGAGGCTATTTCCGCGTCCAGAGCTTCGAGCGAGCCCGCTGCGCGTTCGACGTTGCGCTGGTAAACGAAGATCCGCACCCGGGCGGGGGCGCCGTCCTCGACCGGCGGAGTGTCGAGCACGAGCATGGCCCGCGGATCCACCCCGTCCACCACCAGCTCCGCGCCCGGAACGTCGACGATGTAGAGCTCCGCCTCGCGCACGTACCTTGCGAGGACGACGTCGAGCTTTTCCATGGCGCCTTTGGCCACGGTCGCGAACGCCTCCGCGCTAGGTGTCCACGACGGAGGCGGGCGCATCAGGTCGAGTGATCGCGAGCGAAGGAGCGCCTCGGTCGCCGCCCGTGCATCGCCCTGCTCGTCGCGGACGAGACCGAGGTAATACTGAGCGTCGGCGCTCGTGGGGTCCGCCTTGGCGGCCTGCTCGATGAGCGGCGCTGCCTTGTCGAGCTGTCCCAGCTCGTACCAAGCACGCCCAATGAGGAAGAGGTACGTCGGGCCGTCGAAGGGACCGTCGGGCAGCATCTTCATCGCTCGCTTCGCTTCCTCGTAGTCGCCCTTGGCCGTGAGCGCATCCACTTTGAGCAAGATGCAATCGGCAACCTCCTCGTCCGTTTCGGCATAATCGAGCGCTTCTTCGATCTGCGCGAGCGCTCCGTCGAAGTCGCTCAGAGGCGAAATGAGCACCTCGGCGGCGTTCAGCATCGCCTCGAAGTACGTCTCGTCCAGAGCGATCGCCTGGCGGTAGTGCTCGAGAGCGAGATCGGCGTCGCCCTCGAGAGCAGCGGCAAATCCCATCAGGTTGTGCACCTCGGGCGACTGCGGATCGATCTCGAGGGCGCGCTTGGCGCAAGCGATGGCGCCCGGGGCGTCGCCCTTTTGGGCGAGGTCCCAGCCGCGATCGAGGTGAGCAGTGAGCTGATCTTCCATGGCGGCGCGCGAGCGGCTTTCTGTGTGCCGGACCGCAGAGGACGCGTCAAGTCGGGTCACCCGGACGGCGACACAAACGAGACCCCGTCAGTGATCGACGGCGCCCCCGGAGGCGCTCATGGCGTGCAGCACGGGACACTGGGGGGGTTCGGCGTTCGGCCCCTCGCACGTGCCAGGCGCGCGTTCGTGCACGACGATCCGCGTTCCTTGCTTGTCCTTGGTAGCAAAAGCAGCGTGCCACCCGTCGGGCAATTCGGGATCGGTCCAGCCGAACAACGCTTTGGCGTCCCAAGGCGCGAGGTTGACGCACCCGTGGCTCTTGGTGTGCCCGAACTCGGCATGCCAAAAGGCGCCGTGGAGGGCGTAGCCGCCGTTGAAGTACTGGATGTAGGGCACGTCCTCGATCGAATAAGGACCGTCGGCGGCAATTTCTGCGTCGCCGTCCATCGTCGCCGCTATGTGCTTCTCGCGGATGCGAAAAGTCCCCGGGGTGGTCTCGTGCTCGTTCCGGCCGCTGGAGAAGACCGTTGCGAAGACGGGCACCTGCCCTTCGAAGGCCACCAGCGTTTGTCGCTTCAGGTTGACGTCGATCCACTTTTCGTGATCGCCGAGCTTGTCCGGTGCGGGTGCGGGCTCGGTCTTCGTGCCGTCGACCGCGCGCATCCACCAGCCCTCGTCGGTCTCCCAATACTGCACGCCGGCCACGACGGCTTTTTCGCCCGTAAGGCCCACGGTGTCGAACCGATTGATGCCGCCGTCGGCTCGGGACACATGCTTTCGGTCGGCATCGAGCGTCCATTTGTGAGCCCAGCCCGACAGGACGAAACCGACCGGCAGCTTGTCGATCCGCCGTGCCGGCACGTCCTTCGTCGCAAAGGTGGCGTCGTCTCTTCCGAGCCAAACGCCGTGATAGTCGGTCGCCGGCTTGCTCACCATGATGCGGTAGGCAGGCGCCACGAGACCGCCGACCGTCTTCCACCAGGCGTCGTTTGGACCGAACGGGCGATCGAGCGACAAAAAGAAGCCCTTCACCATCCGCCGTGCAATGGGCCCGCCGTTTTCCTGCAAGTCTTCGAGCGTGACGGCCGGTGGACCCCCGTCCGGCGACTCTCGTTCCCACCAGGGAACCTCGGGGCTCTCGCCCGCGTTCTCGCCTACCGCCAACGAATCCGGCGAGCCGGCATCGGGACCTGCGCTCGCCGTCGCGCCGCTGGCGGCGTAGGGATTGTCGTCGACCGTGGCAAGCTTCGCCTTCTTCGGCCTGAATAGCCACGGCTCGAGCCTCTGGCGCTGCTCGCGCGAAGGGACCTGCCGGTAAAGTGGCGTGCCGTTGGAAAGATTGACGCCGTAGGCATAGGGCAAGGGCCCCTCGAGGTCCGGCGCTTTTCCCTGCTTGAAACGCGGGTGGTCGAGGTCGAGCGTGATGTACTTGCCGCAGATGAAGCCTCCGGACACGAGCTCGTACCAGCCGTCAGGGCAGTTCGCTTTCTTGTGAGGCTCGGGCAGAACGGCCGTCTTCTCGCCGAGCCTCATGTAGCCGAGGCGCACTGCTTTCGAGTCGCGGTCGGCCTTCTTCTCGCCTGGCACCGCCATCTCGCTCCAGATGGGAGCGTTCAGCACGATGACGCCCGCCCACGGCCCCTCGTACGGGCCGGCGTCTCCAGGGGCCGCGGACGCGCTCGACGACGAGGCCGCCGGGCCGCTGCCCGAAGAGACGGGCGCGGGGCGCTGTGCGGCGGTCGGCTTCGTTCGCTCCCCGCACCCGACGCTCGCGACGCTCGCGATCGCCGCTAGCCCCAGGCAGGCCGATGCGGTGACGGTCAGCCAAGAAGGCCGCGACCGGGTGCGCGGGGTCAAGAGCGCGTGACGACGATACAGCATGGGATGCTCGCGGCTATCTACTAACGTGCACGGGGAGTGTCGAACCACTTCTCGGAAGAAAGAACGCTCCGGATCAGCCCATCCATTCCAAGCGATCGGCTGCCTCGCTGGGGCTCGGCTCGGGGGAAAACGGTGACGTCACATCAATCGCGACCGGCGCCGCAGGGCGACGCCGGTCGGTTCCGCGGTGCAGCCGGTGGATCGCAAGGCTGAGCCCGGGGCTCGAAGGCTGGGGGAGGGCGCGGCGCAGGCTGCTCCGACTGCGCCGCACGCCACGCCGCGCACGACGCCCCGCGGCAAGCACGCGGGGCGGAGTGGCCCAGAGCGCTTTTGGGCGCGGTGGCCCGTTCGGGTGGCCATGGGGGCTGGTCTCCTCTTGTCGACGGCTGCGCATGGATGTGTCTTCGCGCTTCGGGCTCCGCAGGTATTCGAGGTCCACGAGGTGGAGGGTGAGGCGGCCATTCCGATCGACTTGTTCGTTCAGGGGGCCGCGCCGGCCCCACTGAAGACCGCGGACGACCACGCGAAGGACCTCGAGCCATCGAACGCGCCGACGGAACCGAGCGAGCCCGCCGCGAAGAGCGACGCGGCCGCGGCCATGGCCCCCAGCGAGGCCGGGTCGAAGCGCCCCGCCTCCGACGCCGGCGACGATTCGCCGGAGGCCGAAAGCGACTCGGCGCCCGCCGACGCGCGGAACCCGGCGAACGACGACGATGCCGCGCTCCGCCCGGAGGCGTCGACGGACGCCGGCGTCGGAGGTCCAGTCGAGCCCGAGGCGGGCGCCGTTTCGAGGGCGCCGCGTGACCCTGAGGGCATCGTCGGCGCGGTGGGGGCCATCCAGGCCGACGTGGTCCTCGTCATGGTCGTCGTGAACGCCGAGGTGATCCGCGCCACTCCGGTGGGGGGGCGGCTCGGTGTTCTGCTGCGCGCGCTCCCGCAGTGGGACGACTTCATGAACGGGACCGCCATCGACCCCGTCCGCGACGTGGACTGGATGATGATCAGCGGACCCTCGCTCTTGAGCACGTCGCGCGACGTCGTCCTGATTCACTATTCGGCTGCGGATGCCGTCGTCGACCGGGCCATCGCGGTCCTCGGTCGACGATCCGGGCACGAGGGGACGATTGACGCGGGAGCTCGCGGCGTGCGAGCAGTGCTCGCGCATGCCGATCGCGCCGATCGCGTCATCCTCCGGACGCAAGCTCACGTCGTCGCGGTAGTGCCTCCCGCCGTCGCGCAGAAGATCGCTCGACAGCTCGTGGCCTCGCCCGTTCCGGCGCACGTCAGGCCGGGCGAGGCGTTTTACCTGCGCCTCGTCGATCCGCACCACCCGATGCCCGAGATTCCGGCGGAGCTCAAAGAGTTGCGGTTGCGCGTCGTGCCGCGCGACGACGGGGGGGCGGACGCCTACGTCGAAGGGGACACGGCAGACGCGGACGTCGCATCCCAAGCCGCCGACGAGCTCAGGCGCGTCATCCGCCGGCACGACGACGCGATCACGTCGCTCGTCACGGGCGGGATTCTCGACCACGTCGAGGTCGCGACGAGCGGGAGCCACGTCGAGCTGCACCTCGCGGCGACGCGCGCGCAGATCGAGCGTCTCGCCGAGCTGGCCGGTGACTTGCTCGGCGTGGGTCCGGAGCCGACGACCGCGCCCGCGCGCGGCTTACCGGTTCGCCCATGATCTGCGCCCGGTACGCGCGGATCGCGTGCTCCGAGGTAGAGTGCCCGGATGTCCAAGCGACTCGTGGTCTGCATCTCGCTCGTCCTCGCAGCGGCCTGCTCGAGGTCTCCGGACGAGCCCAGTCCTACCTACAAGCCGGCGGAGTCGAGCCCGCTTCCCGCCGCTCCGACCAAGCTCGAGATGACGGATACGGTCCCGGGGAGCGGGCGGGAGGCCAAGGCGGGTGACACTGTTCACGTTCTCTATACCGGGACGCTGATGAACGGGACGAAGTTCGATAGCACCGCCGACCATGGGAACGAGCCTTTCAAGTTCACGCTCGGGAAAGGCGAAGTCATCAAGGGTTGGGATGAAGGCGTCGTCGGGATGAAACCAGGAGGCAAGCGTCGCCTTCGCATCCCCCCGGAGCTCGGTTACGGAGACAATGGAAGCCCGCCGAGCATCCCGCCCAAGGCGGGGTTGGTGTTCGAGGTCGAGCTCGTATCGATCGATTGACCCTCCATCAGGTCGGACGACGGCCGCCGCTCTCGATTGCGGCGGCAAGGATTCGTGCCGTCGCGACTGGGGCGGGCCCCAGGCGGACGACACGGTCCCGCAGAATCAGTCTCACGAACGAGCGCCGCGCCGTTCCCTCGATCGTCAGACCGAGAATCTGTGTCCAAGCACTGCGGCTGCCCGCGAACGTGATGCCCTCCGCGTCCAAGGCGACGTCGAGCGGAATCGTCTCCGAAGCGCCATAGGCTGCGAGCCCGAAGAGGGCCAGAGTGGCCGACGCGGCGGCGACGAAGGCCCCTCCCGCCCGGTGCTGGAGGAGCTCGTAGGTGCCGCCGAGCAGCGTCAGGGCGAAGGCGCAGCCCAACATGCCGGCTGCGCTCGCATAGAAGACGAGCGCGGACCCGACGCGGAAGTACGTCCGGCGGAGGGCGCTCGCGGGCAGGGCGTCCTCACGCGGAGAGTCCTCGTCTCCGCGCCGGGACCGTCGCGGAACGGGGCCGTAACGGAGTGTCCGCCGAAGCAGCGCCACGAACGCGAGTCCGAGCGCGACCACCAACAGCGCGGCGACGAGCTCCGTCCCCTCCGTCGCGAGGGTAGCGTCGAACACACCGTGCGTGACGGAAGCCAACGCGAAAAACGCGAAGACGCTCGTCCTCTTCGAGACGAGCTGACGGCCCATGCCATATCCCCACAGGCCGCCAAAGAACATGTGCGCCGGCACCGTCATGAACGCCCGCACGGCGATGATCGCGCCCGACATGCGACCGAGGGCAAAATACTTGACGTTCTCGACGGCCGCAAAACCGAGGGCCGCAGCGCAGCCGTAAATGATCCCGTCGACCGGCTCGTCGAACTCGGGGCGATGGGATGCGAGCGACCACGCGGCGAACCACTTGCACGCTTCCTCCACCGCGCCCGTGACGAGTGTGAAGACCGCCAGCGAGAGCGGCAACGCCCAGAGCTGTCCACCGAGCGTGACCACCGAGGGGTCGAGCCACGGTGTCAGTGAGGCGAGCCCGATCTCTGCGAGGGCCGCCGGGACGATCGCGAGGCCGCCGAGCCCGAACGTCGCTACGACGAGCCACGTAGGCTCCGGCCGAGCGCGGTCGAACCGACGTACGAAGAGGAGCCACGCGAACGAGAGCGCGAAGGGCAAGAGCGCGCACGCCGAGGCCAGACCCCAGCGGGCCGGTAGACGCGTCGCGGACAGACGCCGCAGCGGCGGGAGAACGGGCGACCGCAGAAGGCGGGCAAAGCGATACGCCCGAGCGTAGGCGGTGATGTCGTCGCCGAACGAAAGGACGACCGTAGGCGTCGCGAGGGCCTCCTCGATGGGCAACGTCGCCGCCAGTGTGCGGCCGCGCGCGAACGCGAGACGCGCCTGCGGGTCGCGATCGCGCTCCGCGACGAGCACGGCGCGCGCGGCGGCCGGAAGACCGAGCGCAAGGGCGCGCCCGTGCTCGACGGCCGTGACGGTTTCGATCGCCGTCCCGCCGACGAGCGGAGGCAAGACGACGACACGCGTCCGCGCCTCGTCCGGCCCCAGCCTTTCCGCGAGCAAGGCGTGACTCGCGTCGAGCCTGGCCTCGCGAATCAGACGCGCAATGGCCTCGGCGCGCCCCATCCATCCGGCGTCGCGCGCCTGGCTGCCGTTCCCGGCCGCGGGGCGCAGGTCCGACGCCTCGCCCGGCACGATGGGGCTCGGAACGAGGGGGTAGGCGTCGTCGACGCGATAAGCGCTGAGACCGCCTCGCCACGAGAGCAGCTCGTCGACGGCAGCGGCGGCGTCCGCGTCGATGACGACGCGCACGGCGTCGCCCGCGGCAGTCACGTCGGCGATCGCGTGCGCCGCCGCGAGGCGAGCCTTGACCGAGGCGGCGAGGACGCGCACATCGAAGGAGCCAGTCTCCGTCGCTTCTCGCTCGACTTCGTACTCGAGCGCAACGTCGTTCGTGCCGGCGAGAGGAAGCGTCGTGCAGCCGAACAGGGAGCCAACGCCGACGAGGCAGGCCGCGAAGGCGAGTGGCCGGCTACCCCGGCGGTCGTTCGGCATGAGCCGCCGCCATGGTACCGACCCCGCCTGGCCTGGCGCTGACACTTTTTCGTCGGACGCGGCCTCGTTCGCCTACGATGAGGGCAGCAAATGGCGGATCCCGAGGTCGTTTACATCGTGACGGCGGTTGTCGTGCTCGGTCTCGTGGCCTGGGTGCTGGTCGTTCTTTTGCGGGCGCCGTCCGGAAAGCGCGTGCCCCTCGCATCCAGCGTCCGGCCTCCTGCGGCCGATGAGGTCGTGTCGCCTGCGCCGCGTGAGGGACCGCAAGCCTCCGACCGGCCAAAGCTCGACAGCCACGCGGAGATCCGCGACGAGCCGAGCGCCAAAGCAGCCCGCGAGCTGCGAGCAAAGGTGGTCAAGGCGAAGGACGATGCGGCCGGTTGAACCTCACACGTTTGCCGCTCTGCGGACCCCTCGGACGACGTAATCCAGGTACGTTTCGTTCCCCGCGGCCCACAGGACCAGTGGCTCCGCCAAAAGGCCGTCGTCGCGCGCCCCGCGAAGCAGCTCCGCGGCACCCAAGGCCGGGAGCTCGCAGAGCGTCACGATTGGTGGAACGGCCGTGTCCTCCTCGAACGCGGCGGACTCGAAGGCGAGTCGGTCTGCGAACGCGGCAATCGCCCCCCGGTGGCGTTCGGCGTCGAGCCTACCGAGAGGCACGAGCTCCCAGCCCGCGTCGACGAGAATCGGGTGCATCCCGTCCTCCTGCGACTCGTCGAACGTCGCGCCCTCCGGGACTCGAAGGTCGTGTCGCTCGAGGAGCCGCCGGAGGCTCGAGCGCGTCGATTCGGCCCCCGGGCTCCAGTACGCCTCGAGCAGGGCGACGAGCTCGTCATCCGACGACCTTCGCCAGAGCACTTCCTCGCGAGATCTCGCGTCGATCGCCGGGTCGCGCAGAATCGCGCGCGCCCACGAGTGTGCCTCGTGGAGCGTGGGGGCTGGGTGCTCCTCGAGGGCCGAGAAGGCAAATGCGTGCACGAGGTGCAGGCGACCTGCCACGTAACGATGCGCGCCGAGCGCGCGCACGACCCGCAGCGCCTCGTCGACCCGCGCTGCGCCGAGCGGTATCGCCATCATGAGATGATCCGACTCGTGCGAGCCAGCCCGAAGAACTCCTGAATCTTGTCCAGTATTCGCGTCTGCTCGGTTTGCAATCGCGCCCTCTTGGCGTCGGCGTCGAGGCCCTCGAGGGCCTCGGCCAACTCGACGCGCCGCTGCGCCAGCGTCTTCGAGAAGTTTTCGGCTGCCTCCGGCCTCTCCTCGAGGATTCGTTGCAAGCCCTCTTTGTCGAGGCGATAGCACTCGACGTCGGTGACGGCGACGACGTCGGCGGTTCGCGTCTCGCCGGTCATCAATCCCATCTCGCCGAAGAAGCTCGGCGCTTCTATGGTCGCGACCACCTTCGCGTGGGAGCCGCCCTCCGCGCGCCGGCGAATCTCCACCTTGCCCGAGCAGAGCACGTAGAGCCAGTGAGCGATCGCGCCTTGGCTCGTGACCGTCTCGCCCGCCGCAAATGGAGCGTATTTCAAGTGCCCGGCTACGAAGTCGCGCTCTTGTGGCGTCAGCCCGTGAAAGAGGTCGACTCGCACGATGGCGTCCATGCGCCCGCTGCTCTGCCGCTCGGCGCGGGCTGCTTCGCTTTCTTCGGGCGTGATGAAGAGGGTCTGAACGGGTCGAGCGAGAGGAATTCCGGCGCGCTTCAGCGCGGCGTAGATCCGGCCTCGGATGCGGGAGCTCGTGGCGTCGTCGTTCGGCAGATCAGTCAGCCAATAGCGCACGGCGTAATATCCAAAGCTGTCCCGTCCGTCCTTTGCGAAATCGTAGCAGACGACGTTTGGCTTCGGGTCCTCGGCCACGCCTTCGATTGGTGCGTGGCCGAGTGAGTCGCCCACGACTTCGATCACGCGTGCCGGCGGGTACCGAAAATCGACGTTGAAATACACCCACATACGGTGCTGCACGGGCTTCCCGAGCCGCTTGCCGAGGATGACGATGTTCTGCGCCAGCAAGCTCGCGTTCGGCACGATGATGGTGTCCCAGTTTCGTGTCTCGATGACCGTGTGCCGCCACCGGATGGCGATCACCTTTCCTTGCTGGCCCTCGGGTAGCTGGACCCAGTCACCGACACGGATGCTGCCATCGACCTGAAGCGCGAACCCCCCTACGACGTTGCCGAGCGTCGTCTGCATGCTGAGAGCGATGACCCCGCTGATCACCGCCGAGGTGGTGATGACCGAAGACGGAGCGACGCCCGATGATCGGAGGGCGCCAATGGCAGCGAACAGGTAAGAAGAGCCTACGAGGATGTCGCCGGTGATCCCGACCAGGGCGAGACCGAGCGCCGGGAGCGCGACGTCGAAGACAGCGAGCGCGAGCAGGTTGACGATCGTGAATGCGGCGAGCACATGGGCGAACAACTCGAAGTGCTCGACCCAAGAAACCGTCGACGCAGAAGGAAATTGGGCGAGGAAGTGGGATGCGCCCGTCGCGACGCAAAAGAGAAAATAGAGAAGGAGCGCGTGGCGTAGACGGCGTCGCTTGGCGGGGGCGAAGCGGTTGACCAGAAACGCCACGGCGAGGAGGCCTGCCGCAAGCACGACGAAGCCCCAATTGCGCAGCAGCTCCAGTGCGTCCATGTCACGTCGACGATCGACGGTACACCAGGCGTGACGCTCTGAAAAAAATCGTGCAGCCTCTCGAGCCTCGGCCGAGGTTCAAACGTCGAAGGCCTCGTCGAGGAGCATCTTCTGCTCGAGATCGTGGGCTGCCTTGCTCCCCGTGGCGGGGCTCGCGCTCTCCGGACGCGAGACGAGCGAGAGCGGATGCCGTCGCCGATGAAGTCGCTCCTTGTTCGCGCGTTCAAGAAGTACCAGGCGCCCATGTTGCGCGGCTCCTCCTGGACCCAGACGCACGGGCGTCGCCGTCCGTGTACGGCGATCGAGCGCCTTCGAGAGCGCATCGCTCAGCGGATAGAGCTGCTCGAGACGGACGATGGCCACGTCGTCGCGCTTGCGCTTTCGGCGCTCGGAGGACGAGGTCGTAATAGACCTTGCCGCTGCACAGGAGGATGCGCTTCACCTTGGCCGGATCGACGGTGTCGTCGGGAATGACGCGCTGGAACGAGCCCGTTCGCGAGGTCGTCGAGCGGGCTCGACCGCCTCGGGGTGTCGCAGAAGCGACTTCGGGCGTGAAGACGACGAGCGGCTTGCGCCAGGGGCGCTGCACCTGGCGGCGGAGCACGTGGAAGAACTGCGCGGGCGTCGTGAGGTTGCAGACCTGGATGTTGTCCTCGGCCGCGAGCTGCAAGAAGCGCTCGATGCGCGCGCTCGAGTGCTCCGGCCCTTGGCCCTCGAAGCCGTGCGGCAAGAGCAGGACGAGCCCGCAGAGCCGCGACCACTTGTCCTCGGCGGACACGATGAACTGATCGATGATGACCTGCGCGGCGTTCGACGAAGTCGCCGAACTGCGCCTCCCACACGACGAGCTTGTCCGGCCGATCGAGCCAGTAGCCGTACTCGAAGCCGAGCACGCCGGCCTCGCTCAGCGGAGAGTCGTAGATCTCGAAACGCCCGACGCTGACGACCATCCGCCAGGCCCCGGGTCTCGAGCATCACGACCGAGCGTCGGCGCCCAGGTGCGCGAGCGGCGTGTACGGCTCGCCCGTCTCGGTGTCGAAGAGGACCGCGTGCCGGTGGGAGAACGTCCCGCGACGCGCGTCCTGCCCGCTGATGCGAATGCCGTGACCCTCGAGCAGGATGCGACGCGAACGCGAGGTGCTCGGCAGTGCCCCAGTCGAGCGGTTGCCCGGCGACGGCGCGCTCGCGGCGCTGCTCGATGATCTTCAGCGCCTTCGGGTGCGGGTGAAAGCCGCTGCGGGCATCGCCGTCAGCTTGTCGAGCGCCTCGAGCAGCTGCTCCTTCGGAAAGGCCGTCGACACTTCGGGAACGCCGGCATCGGGCCCGCCGCGGTAAGGCGCCCAGACGCCGCCCATCGCCTCGGGCATCTGGTGGAAGTCGCCCTCGTCGCGCCTCTTCGAGCGCTAGCTCGAGGGTCGCCCTGCGCTCTTGCGCGATCGCCGCCGCCTCGTCGCGCGTGATGTGCCCGGCCTCGACGAGGCGCGCTACGTAGACCTCGCGCACCGTCGGCTTCTTGTCGATGAGCGCGTACATGACCGGCTGCGTGAAGCGCGGCTCGTCGCCCTCGTTGTGGCCGTAGTTGCGGTAGCAGTACATGTCGATGACGACGTCCTGCTTGAAGCGCTGGCGGAACTCGATGGCGAGGCGCGTGACCTGGATGACGGCCTCCGGATCCTCGCCGTTCACGTGGAAGACGGGCACCCGCAGCATCCGCGCGATGTCGGTGCAGTAGCGCGTCGAGCGCGAGTCCTTCGGGCACCGTGGTGAAGCCGATCTGGTTGTTGACGACGAGGTGGATCGTGCCGCCGGTCGTGTAGCCCTCGAGCCGCGCGAGGTTCAGCGTCTCGGCGACGACGCCCTGGCCCATGAACGCCGCGTCGCCGTGAATGAGCAGCGGCATCGTGCTCTTGCGCTTCCTGCGGTCGATCTTCGCGCGGACGCGCCCTTCGACGACCGGGTTCACGAACTCGAGGTGGCTCGGGTTGAAGGCCAGCGAGAGGTGCACCGAACGCCCTGACTGGGTGACGACGTCGCTCGAGTAGCCGAGGTGGTACTTCACGTCGCCGGCGCCGAGGAAGCGCTCCGGGCTGCTTGTCGTCGAACGCCGCGAAGATCTCGCGCACGTTCTTGCCCATGATGTTGACGAGCACGTTCAGCCGCCCGCGGTGCGCCATGCCGATGACGATCTCTTCGATGCCGTGCTGCGCCCGCGGCCTCGATGAGGAGATCGAGCATCGGGATCATGCTCTCGGCGCCCTCGAGCGAGAAGCGCTTGGCGCCGACGTAGTTCTTGTGGATGAACTGCTCGAAGATCTCGGCGTCGGTGAGCTTCGTGAGGATGCGCAGCAGCTCCGTCGCGGTCGAGCGACGCGTGGTTGCGCGTCGACTCCATCGAGTCCTGGAGCCAGAGGCGCGGCTCGGGCTCTTCGATGTGCGTGAACTCGACGCCGATCGACGAGCAGTACGTCTCGCTGAGGTGCGCGACGATCTGGCGGAGCGTCGCGCGCTCGGGCAAGCCGCTCATCCCGGCGGTCGAGAAGGATCTTGTCGAGGTCGGCCGCGGACAGGCCGAAGTTCGACGAGCTCGAGCTCGGGGTGCGCCTCCGGAGCGTTGCCCAGCGGATCGACGTCGGCGAACAGGTGCCCGCGCACGCGGTAACGCATTGACCAGCTGCGCGACGCGGCTCTGAAGCTCGGTGGCGGCGATGACCGTCTCGCGCACGGCTTCGCGGTAAGCGACCCCATTGCCGTTCGCGGCCGCCGGGGCCGCCCAGCCGTTGCCGTTCGGACCGGCGGGACGGTTGCCAGGTGGCGAACCTACTTGCGCCGAGGCGCCGTTGTGCCCTTCGCTCGCGCGACCCTCGAAGAAGGCACGCCAGCGCTCCTCGACCGACTGAGGGCTCTGCAGCCAGCGGCCATGCAGCTCCTCGACATACCCCGCGTTGATTCCGAACTGGTCGAACATGTCTTGATCTCTGGGGATTCCAGGCTGCCGCGCGCGGACGGGCGGGTCCGAACGACGGAGGGTTTAGTGCCGAGAGCCCCTTCCTTCCAGGGGTCATCCGCTACGGCCGCACGGGCCCTCTGTCGAGCCCAGCGCCGCTTTCTAGCGTGGTTCGCCGAATCGGGCTGCTTCCGCGGCAACGCACGTCCTCAAGCACTTCCCGTGCCGTCCCCAGAAGATACCCTTGCTCGCGCGTTTCTACCATGGCGCCTACCATGGCTCGCTTGCCATGACGCGCGCCCCCCAGAGGCCGGGCGTCGAGCGCGCCGTGGCCCGGTTCTCGCTCGAAGCGCTTCGAGCCGCGAGGTGTCAGCGCGCCTGGTACGCGCGGGACGCCCTCGTCGTGGCTCGCGCGCTCGTGGGTTGCTACCTGGTTCGCGAGCTGGCCGGCGGGGGAGAGCTCGTCGCGCGGGTCGTCGAGACCGAGGCCTATCGAGGGCCGAAGGACCGCGCATGCCATGCTCGCGCCGGAGTCACCAAGCGCACGAGATCACTTTTCGGCGAGGAGGGTCGCGCGTACGTTTTCTTCGTCTACGGTATGCACGACTGTTTCAACGTCACGTGCCATGGTCTTGGACAGGGCCACGCGGTTCTCGTGCGTGCGGGCGAGCCCATCGCTGGCTTCGCGCCCGGGGTCCGTCTGGACGGCCCGGGTCGTTTTGCTCGCGCAATGGGCATCACGAGGGCGTTCGATGGGCAGGATCTCACCGAGCCTCCGCTCTACTTCTGCCCCCGCCGAAGCCGACCGCGGGTCCGGGTGAGCGCACGGGTGGGCGTCGCTTATGCCGACGATTGGGCCAATCGGCCGTGGCGGTTCCTGGACGACGCAAGCAGCCACGTGTCGAAGCCGCCGAAGAAGATGATCGGTGCGTGAGCCGAGTCGGCAGTCTTCTTCTTTCCGCGGTCAGGTTCCGGCCGCCCAGGCCAGCCACCGCACCTGGGTCCCGGCCGGCTCGACCACGACGCTCACGGTGTCCCCCTTCCGGACGCACACGGGGCCGCGCTCTCCGAGGACGCCCTGTTTTGCCGCCGCTTGGGTCGTCGCAAGGACATTGCCTCGTGCGTTGACGAGCCGCGCTACGATTGGGGCGCTCGCCTCGAAAGCCGCGCGGAGGCAGGCGTCCCGCCGCCCGGCAGGCAAGATAACGACACGCTCGGAGACTCCCTCGCTGCGCGCCACCTCGCGCATACCGGGCGCAAGGGTCGTGGCCCGAGAGCTGAGGCCATCGAACCGCGGCGCCCCTTCCAGCGCCCCGCTAGCCGGTACGCGTTCGTCCGTCGTGGGCTCCGCCCGCGGCGCGGCGTGTCGCGCCGGAGCGTCTGCTTTTTGGGCGGCGGCCCCGCAAGCGCAGGCCAAGAGCAAGAAGCCGATCGCTTCACGCACCCGGCGTTCGGGCCGTCGCTTGGGTGGCTGGTTTGGCAGGCGCTTTGCCATCGGCGGGGTCCATGCGGCACGTACCCTGGAACTCCACGCCGCGGTCGATGAAGAGCGAAGGCGAGTGAAGGTTGCCCACCATTTTGCCGGGAGCGTGGATCTCGATGGCGTTTCGGGCCCGTATGTTGCCGTGAACGACACCGCCCCGCACGATCACGGTGGCTACGTCGATCTCCGCGTGGATTTCGGCTCCGTCGCCGATGACGAGCGTGTCGTCGCTCTGGATCTCGCCCTTGAAGACGCCGTCGATGCGAACGCGGCCTTCGAATTGGAGCTTTCCTTCGAAATGCGTGCCTCGCCCGAGAAGGGCAGTGATCTCGGTGGACGGAAGCTGCTGATCCATGGTCGGGGCCTATCAGGCGCCGGGGTCGGCGGGCAACTGCGAGGCGCGCTCGAAGCCGTCGAGCGCCGCACCGGCGGGCGGTCTAGTAGGATTCATTTGACGCGGGATCTCGTGGAACTGCATCCTTACTTACTCCTCGCGAGGATTACTCCATAGTGTTTCCCTTGAAGCGCCTCGTCGCGCTCGCGGTAGCGGTCGCGGCATCGGTTGCCGCGCGTCTGGTCTTTGCGCAATCTCTCGAGCGCGTTCGCGACGAGCCACGCGAGGGTCTCGGGAGCGCGGACCACGAAGCCGACAAGGACCCTATCCGGGGTTCTACCTTGCTGTTCGACCAGAGCATGTCGACACAAACGGCGCACCTCGAGCCGTCGCCGCAGCAGTCGAACGTTCCGTTTTACGGGTGGTGGCTCTCGTTGCGGCCAAGGTGGAACTTCAACAGCAAGCTGAGGGTGCAAGCGCGCCTCGACTACTACAAAGAGTTCACGAACAGCCAGGAAACGACGAGCTTGCGCGAGGACGTCTTCGATGACGTCTGGACGGATCTCATCTATTCGACCCCGGTAGCGGAAGACGGCCGCTGGAGAAATACGAGAGCGAGCCTGGGCGCGCGTTCCCTCTGGCCGACGTCGAAGCAGAGCCAGGCGGAGGGAATCTATTTGACGCTTGGCGCGACCGCTGGGCTGAAACAAACCTTTCCCCTCCGTGCCGACGAAGCGGCCTGGCTCAGCTCCCTTTACGTGAACCTCAGCGTGACCTACCTGCACCCCTTCTCGGCCGCGACGACGCCGACCAGCTACGGAGGTTTTGCGTACACGCGGCAAGACGTGGACAGCCGGTCCTTCGTGAGCGACCAGTTGACGGGCCAGACGCTCGTAAGCCACAAACTTTACGGGCTCCTCGAGTCCGGATTGCAAGTCACTCCAAAGGTCGGCGTAGCGCTCGATCTCATCTGGATCGACCAGTGGCACTACGCTCCGAGCGAGACCCCGGTTACCGCCCTCACGGGTGCGGTGCACGTCCCGCGAACGGGCGATCAGCAGTTGACTCAGCTGGTCTGGCTCATCGCCGAGGTCGACTACAGCCTCCTCGACGAGGTGACGCTGGGTCTGGGGTACTACAACCTGACGAACGCGATCGCGCCGGACGGGACTGCACGCGGGCCTTTTTCGGGTGGCGAGGACAACCTGTTCTGGAGCCCTGACGCCCGCGTCTACTTCGATATCACTGCCAACCTCGACAAGATTTTCGAGGACATGGCACCGCGCTACAGGCCCAAGGCCAGGCCCTTGACCGGAAGGCGTTGACGCATTCTGTGGGGAGCCTCGCGCTCTCCGCTCCGCCATGTGCTCCGCGGGATTTGGTGCGCCGGGAGAGGTCGTGCTCTACTTGCGAGCATGCGGCTCTTTGCGCTATCGGCCGTTCTTATCGCATGTTCGGCGGCTGCTCCGGCCGCGCTCGCACAGCGCGGCGCAGAGCCGTCTGGGGTAAGCCTTGCCGGCGAGTCTGGCAACGTGGGCGCGGCGGCGGCGCGCGCCCTTGGGCCAGCACGGCCGCTCGCCGGCGCGCCACGAGTTGCGAAGGCGAGAACGCACGTGCCCGATGCGACGATGTCTGGGTTCGAAACGCTTTCGGATGGTTCGACGCGCGTATTCGTCGAGCTCTCCGACCGGGTCCCCTATGACACGTTGGTCGGTCGTGGAACCATCACGTATGTCCTCAAGGGTGCCCGGGTCGATCGCCGAAACAACTTCAACCCACTCGTCACGGTCCATTTCAACACGCCCGTAGCCAGCGCGCGCCTCGTGCGGCATGGAAGCGACGTGTGGTTCGTCCTGACCCTCCGAGAAAATGTGCCAGCGACCGTGACGCACGTCACGATGGACGCGCTAAAAGACGGGACGTGTTCGTTGCGCGTAGACTTTCCGAAGGGGGAGTACCTTCCGGCGGAGGGCACGGCTCCGATGCCGGCGCCGGGAGCCGCGTCAGTCTCGAGCCCGACGAGCGGCTGATCCAGGTCTGCCGCGCGTGAAACGGCGCTCGCGGTTCTCGCTCGCGGTCGCCACGTGCGCCTCGTTTCTTTCGACGCTCCTCGGCGGCGAGCTTCCGAGCGTTGCGCAGGCGGAGCCTCCCGACGTGGTGCCGTTGGTCTTCAGTGCCGACGAGGTGCATCTGGACGCGCATTCGAGGGCCATCGCGGCCTCGGGTCACGTCCAGATCGACGAGCCTCCATTCCACTTGACGAGTGACGCGCTCCGCCTGCGCCGCGTCGCGATCGGGGCCGAGCTCGATGGCGAAGGAAAGCTCTCCTTTTGCCCCTGCCTCGGGACACCGCTGGCCGTGCGTTTCCACAGCGCGACGGTGGCGCCGCCTCACGACGTGATCCTCCGCAGTCCCGTACTGGAAGTATTCGGGGTCCCCGTAGCCTGGGCGCCGGTTCTTTGGTTGCGTTCGCCCGGCCGCTTCGGCTTGCTGCCGCCCGATCTCTCCTGGCGTGGGGCCGACGGATTCTTCGCGGGCGCCGGATTGCACGTCCCGTGGCATCAGGGTGACATCGTTCGCGGCGTCGACGTGCGGGCAGGCGCCTATTTCGACGGGGGCGTCGCTGTCCAGGTGGCCGTGCGCGCCACGACGAGCGAGACGCGTGTCGCGTGGGATCGGCTGCGAACGGACGGGGTCGCCCTGGAGGCACGGGGAGCCACGGCGATCGCGAATGGCGCTCGGCCCGAGTCCGCCGCATGGAAGGTCGACGCCCTTCGTGGCGCTCGCGCCGTCAAGATGACGACCGATGTCGACCTCGCCGCCCGGCCTTTTGACCGCGGCGCGGCAGAAGTCACCGAGCGGATGGGCGGCTGGACCGTCGGTTCGGCCGTGCGTTCGACCGCGGTGCGCGGTGGGGGGCTCACGGATTTCGGCGCGAGCGGGCCCGTGATTCTGGCGCGGCGCTCGGACGCGCTGGCATCGTGGGGCGCCTACGATGCCACTGTCGAGGGAGGCGCCTTGACCCGCCGCGGGGCAGGCACCCTGAGCTTCGCGCGCGGGGAGGGAGGAATCCTGCTGGCGGGCCGGTTGGGCCCCGTCGGAGCCACGCTGGGAGTCCGGGGACTAGCCGACGTAGGCGACGACGGTCGGAGCTCGGGACTGGACGCGGCCGGGGAGGTTCGCGCCGCGGCGGGACTTCCCTTGTCGCGAGACTTCGTCTCCCGCGACGAGGGGGACCCCTGGGTGCACCGCACCGAGCCAAGGCTGGCCCTCGCAGCCATAGCCATCCATGAAAGCGATGCGCTCGTGGTTCCAGCAGGTCGCGGAATGACCGCCCCGGCCGGTGGAGCCTGGGTGGCGGCGGCGAGCTGGTACAACGGCTTCGGCCGGGTGGGGTCACCAACGGCGGCCGAGCTCGACGTGTCCGTCGGCGCAGTAGGTCGCGCGGCGTCCGGCGCCGCGAACGCCACCCCCGTGCTCCGCTCCCGGGCAACGTGGCAGGGCTCATGGCTCGGTTGGAATGGCGAGCTCGCCCGGGTCCTTGCGTCGTCGACCAGCGGAGGGGGCGTCGTCGTTGCGCACGCAAGGCTGGGACCGGCTTCGGGACTACGGCTCACCGCCCACGTCGCGGAGCGTGACGGGGTCGATCCTCTCGTCGCGCGAGCGCTGGTCGAGGCGCCCCTCGAGCCAGCAAGCGGATTTTCGATCGCCTCGGGCTGGACGGGTGGGGGCGGGGTGGCCCTTCCCGTTGGTCCGCGCATCACGACGCGCGCCGGGGCAGACGTCGACCTCGCTGCCCGTGAGCTCGTTGCAGCGCTCGGCGCGATCGAGTTGCACGACCCGTGCAATTGCGTCGTCGTGCGTGCCACGGCCGCTCACCGAATCGGAAGGGAAGGGGTCGACCTCTGGGTGTCGATCGACCTCGCGGCGCGATGAATCATGCCTCGGGCGCACGGTTGCCAGGTGGCCTTTGGCGGCGCGGGCGGGCCGTCGCAGTCGATGGGCTGGGTCGCGGAGCACGCTCCTCCGAGGTCGGTGTGCAGTGGCGACTCATTCGATGGAATAACTCAAATGATATCGGTCTTTGAGATGCAGCATTAAAGGCGATAGGTTGGCGTCGTCTAAGCTGGCGTGAGCGGCCCTCGCCGGCTGGCGCATACGGTCTGCACCAGGTAGGCCGCC
The DNA here is from genome assembly GCA_963787925.1 of uncultured delta proteobacterium. GTDB lineage: Bacteria > Myxococcota_A > Polyangia > Polyangiales > Polyangiaceae > Palsa-1150. The sequence goes on along the minus strand of CAWBEN010000003.1, from coordinate 2,903,170 downwards.
ACGTCCTCTGGCTTGGTCCCCGGCCCGAAGCCGGCATCAAAGCCGAGCTCGATGGCAAGCGGGTGGTCGACGCGCGGCCCTCCAAAGAGGAGCACGACATCCCGCCGCCAGCCAGCCCGCTCGATGAGCTCGACGAGCGAGCGCCCGTTCTCCCGATGACAGTCGCGCTGCGTGATGATCTGGCTCACCAAAATCGCGTCGGCATGGAGCGCACGCGAGCGCGCGACGAGCTGATCGTTCTCGACCTGCGCTCCCAGGTTGTAGACTTCGAAGCCCTTGTAGCTCTCGAGCCCCTTGTGTCCCGCGTACCCCTTGTAGTTGAGGATGGCGTCGATTCCGACCGTGTGAGCATCGCTTCCCGTGCAAGCTCCTACGACGATGATCTTCCGACCCAGGTCGGTCTCGATTCGACGCTCGACTTCGTCACGGGAGAGTGCCGGAGTGCGAAGCTCCGTGACGTCGATGGCATCCGCGTCGACGGAGTGCGTCGACCGGCCGTAGACCACGAAGAACGAAAAGCCATCAGCGCACGCCTCCATCGTCGCGACGAGCGGGTCGACGAGGCCATGCAGCTCTGCGAACCGCTTGGCAGCCTCACGAGCCCGAGCGCCAACCGGGATCTCGAGGACGAACGACAGCTGTATCATCCCGTCGCCATCGCGGTCGCCATAAGCCCGGAGCGGCTTCATTTGCGCTCCAGCGCTTCCAGCAGCGGATTCAAGTAATCGCCGGCCCTCGCGACGACTCCGGCGTATCCCTTGCCTCCGTCCCGGCTGCGTTTGACGTCGGCAAAAGCTCCACGCGCGATCGCGTCCCAGATCGACTCGCGCCGCACCGTCTGTAGGAGACCCAAGGCGTCGTCCAGAACCTGCACCGCACGCCGAGCGACGATGCCGTCGGCCTTGAATTCGATCTCGTCGCCGAGGTGTCGGCAGGCGTTGTGCACGTAGCGTGTGGCTTTGAGCGCTAGGTAGCGATCCATCAAGAGAGGGTTGTGAACGGCCTCGCTGAACATCCCGAGGAGCTCGATCGTCTGCTTGGTGGCGACCCCGACAAGATCGAACATTGCGTCGTGCACGTGCGCGAAGAAAATGTCGCCGGTCTTGTGCTTCGTCGGGGGCATCCACTTTATCGGGTGCCGGTCGAATATCTGTCGAATGAGCTGCGCCTGAGCAAGCTCGAGCAGAAACGAGTCTTCGAGCCATGGGTCGATCTCGTACGCGTGCCCGAGCCCCATTTGATGTTGGCCTATTCCGGCGCGCAGCGCGAAGGCCTCGTTGATGAACTGGCTGGTGAGCACCGTGTGTGCCTTGTCCACGGCGTCGGCCGTGGTCAGGTAATTGTCTTCGCCGGTGTTGATGACGATCCCCGCGCGGGCGATGAATCGGCGCGACACATACTGGTCGATGAACGTCCGGCACATGTTGATGTCGCGAAATAAGATGCCGTACATCGCGTCGTTCAGGAGCATGTCGAGCCGTTCGACCGCGGCCATCCACGCGATCTCGGCCATGCATAGCCCTGACGAGTAGTTCGTTTGCTGAATGTAGCGGCCCTGCTGGACCGTGGCGTTGTCGAGCGCTCGGCGAATGATCGCGAAGTTTTCCTGCGTGGCGAACGTCCCGCCGTAGCCCTCCGTCGTCGCGCCCTCGGGGACGTAGTCGAGTAGGGACTGCGCCGTCGCCCGAATGACCGCCACGATGTCGGCGCCGGCGAATGCGGCGGCCCCTGCCTGGACCGCGTCGTCGTAGATGTTGCCCGTCGCGACGATGACGTACTTGTGCGGCGTCGCGCCGGGCGGAAAGCGGCGCTTCTCGGATTCCCGCCGGTCACGCGCTTCGTCGATCCGAGCCAACGCCGCTTCCGTGTGCGGGCGCAGGACCTCGCGCACCGCGTCCAGGGACGGATCGCCGCCGCGCAGTGCGCCCGCTCCGGCGTGGTCGACCTCGGGTGCGAACGCGAGGCGCTCGGCCGCATCTTGCAGGCTCGTCGCGCCCTGGAGGAGGGCGCGGCCCAGGAAGAGTGCGATGCCTCGACCGAGCAACCCCGCCTCCTGGTAGCGGTCGACCGCGGTATTGACGAGCGGAACACCGCGATCGTCGACGCCCTCCGCGCCGTACGCGCGGAGGACAGTGCGCTCCACTCCGACTGTGGTGTGCGCGTCGATGTAGCGCTGGACGTCCTCCGCGATTTCGGAGGCGAGCTCACGGCAGCGAGCCACCTTGTGAAGGTCGACGGGTACCCTCGCCATGTTAGTGCGCGAGCATGACGAGTGCGTAGGTCAGGAAGCCCGCTGCGACCAACCCCCGTCCGGCGAGCGCGAACCGGGCGCCATTGGCGACCCACGCGACGCCGACCAGCATGGCGAGGGAGGATGCCGAGAGGAGAAGAAAAGTCCGCGGGCCAGGTCCGTCGGTGCCGGAGCGGAGCGCTAGGACCATCGCGGCAGCGGCCGCGCGGCGTTCCGCGTCGGTCCCGCGCGATGCCGCGGCGCGGGCGAGGCCACCCTCGCCGACGGAACGCCAGCCCGCCCCCGAAAAAGGACTTCGCGTCGCGAGCGCGGCCGTGCGGATGGCGCCGTAGGCGAGAAGGGCCGTCACGTCGTCGCCCCGGACCTCGGCCTCGTGCCCAATCCATTCGAGCCGGCGGAACCCGCGCCCTGCCCAGGGGCTTCCAGGAACGCTCGCTTCGGCCGCTGCCCGCGCGTGCGCGACCGCGGCAGGCCAGTTGGCTCGGGCCGCCATGACGTCTCCTGCGATGGCCTCGTCGTGACCCATTGAGAGCTCGCGAATGGCCAGGGTTCCGACGACGCAGGCGGCCGCCAGCAGGGTCAGAAACGCCGCGCCGCGAGGGCTCATGCGAAGTCTCGCCGCCTGAAAGCCAAAGCGCTGACGACGAGGAGCAGGGCCGCGTACGAGATGGCTTGGAGCGTGGCGGTACCGACATAGCGCCAGACTCCGATCGTCGTCGCGCCGAGCAGCAGGGGCCGAGGGGGTACGTACGTGTGAAGATTCGGAAAGATTCGCGAGAGCCATCGCCCCAGGGTCGCGACCGTCGCGCCGAGCTGCTTTTTGGGAAGATGACCGAGCGTATCGGCCGAACGCCCGATGATCACGATCATTACGGTGAACGCGGCGGTCAGGAACGGAGACGAGAAGGACGCGAAGAGCGTTGCGACGGCGCCAACGATCGCCAGCTCGCCGACCGACAAAACCGCCGAAGCCGTGACGAGCTGCCGTTCGTCGGGCGTGAGGTTCGCGAGGAGCCAACCGAGCGATACGAAGGCCACGGACCAAGGCATCGCTGCATAGACGCGATAAGACGCGCGCTCTTTTCGGGCGAAAGCGAGGGTCAGGCCGAGCACGCCGAGCATCGCCAACACCGTGAAAAGCATCCTCCGTGGAGCTTGGCCCGCCTCGAGCGCGAGCAGAACCAGAACTACCGCTGCGTCCGTCGCGACGAAGACCGCTGCGGTCAGAAGAATGCCGAGATACTTGCCGAGCATGTATTCCCATCGGCGTATCGGGCGCGAGAGAATCGGAAAGATCGTCTTGTGCTCCAGCTCGCGGTAGAGCGACGTCGAGCCGAGCACGGTGACGATGAGTACGCCGTAAAAGGAAACGGACGCGGCGCCCAGGTCGGCGACCACTCGGATCTCGTTGTGCAACGACAGCGCGGCCACCACCACCGCGTAGCCACACGTCGCCAGGGCGACGCCGAGCACGCCCAGGAGCAGACGAGCCCGGACTGCCTCGCGGTAGGTGTTCAAAGCGATGGCGACGACCCTTGTGAGCATCAGCCACGTCTATCACGCCGCGTCCACCCACTTGCAATTCGGTCTTCGAACGACAGCTCAGTATCTTCCCGCGTCGCTGGCCGACACCGCGGCGTACTCCGAGCGCCTACGCTGCTCGAGGAGCCCGCGGACGTGCTCCGGAACCTTCAACGCAACCTCCCGCACACGCTCCTCGAATAGATCGCGCACCAGTCCCGCGCCGAGGTCGATGAGGACTCCGTACGTGACGAGTGTGCGCCCGTCACCGAGTGCTTCGGCACGGAAAAAGCCCCACGCGTCTTGGACGTCGTGCGGTCGCGTCGAATCGACCCAGAACCTGACCGTATCGCCTTCGCGGTGGACGCGCATCGTGTACTCCGCGCGGAAGACGCCGACCTCGTGCGTGACCTCCACGAGCGGGTCCTTCTCGCGCATTCCGACGAAGCGCGTTCCGTGAGTCATCGGAACGAAATGGCGCCACGCCCGGGGGTCGGCGAGCAATGCCTGGACCTCCTCGGTACGGCCGTCGACGATAGTGTAGGTCACCCCTCCCACGTAGTGCTGGTCACCTTGATCGATGGCTTGCGCCCGAGGAACGGTCTCGCCGCGAAGAAGACGAAGTGCTTCCCCGGAAGACAGCTCGTCCGCTCGTGACGAGGAGCTTCGCAGCACCAATGCCCCGAGCGCAGCCGTGGCCACGACACGCAAACGCATGAACAATCATCGTACGCACGCGCCGACGATGCGCAATTGCGCTCGTCAGCTCTTCTGTCGGAGTACGACCAGGCGAACGCGCGGCCCAATCGCCATCTCGAGGTCGCCTTGGGTCTCGTGAAGGTCACCGTCGATCATGTAGCGAAGGGGGCCCTCGCCGCTCCGGAGAATGGCTCTACTGGCGAGGACGTCGTACGCCTTGCCCGGGCGCATGGCCTCGCCGCGGTGGATTCGCGGCAGCTCTTCTATGAACGACAGCGCCGAACTGTGGATACCGAGCATGTGAAAGTGGTCGGGGGCTTCGCGGAAGCGGTGAAACGGCTTGAAGTTGAGGCCAATGTGGCCAATGGTTCCAGCGGCCACGGCGAGGTAATCGCGCTCGGGCCACGGCGGACCGCGCCCGAAGGCCACGGAGCCTCGAAACGGCCGAGCCATTCGGCGAATCGTTTCGCCCCCCACGAGCGCACTTCCTATCCCGCGCCCGAGCGTCTTGAGCGCGACCAGCGGTGTGGCTCCGTCTCGATAGTATTCGGCTAGAAAACCGTGGACGACGCCGGTTCCGAAGAGAAAGCCGTACTGCGCCTTCTTCTCGCCCAGGGCGCCGATCTGCATGACGTTTCGCTCGACGACCTCCCACGTGGGGGGAGCGTCGCCTCCCTCTCGCTTGCGGTACGGATCCGGCGTGACGGCGACCGGTGCAGCCACGGTCGACTGGCTCGCATGAACGGCGTAAGCCCGCACGAGTCTCCCCAGCAAACCTTCGGGCTTCCCCCGCTCGACTCCGACCGAGTTTGCGACCGTGTTCATCGTTCCGCCTCGCAGCAGAGCCACTTGTGGGATCGTGGCGCCTCCGTAGACGTCGATGAACCCCGTGAGCGTAACATGGTTCGTACCGTCCCCACCGCTGATGGCGAGGACGTCGATGGCCTCTCGCCTGAAGTCCTCTGCGATGCGATAGAGCTCGGCGATCGATCGTGCCTCGCGCACGACGCCATGATCTCCGAGCGCGCAGGCCAGGCGGGAGGCCGCGTGGGGATTTCGCAGGTTGTGCCCGCTGTTTGGATTCAAAACGACACCAATGCCCGCCACGGATCGGGTATGCCCCGCGGCTGGCGTGCGCGTCAATGTGGACGCGGCGCCGTGGGCGTTGCTCTTTTCGAGGCGAGCCTCAAGATATCGGTCTGCTTATGAATGGACATCCGAGCACCAAGACTCAGCTGGAGGCCGCACGACGGTCGGTGCTCGCGATGCCGCGCGCCGACCTGGCGACATTGCTCATTACGGGGAAAGACCGCATCGGGTGGCTCAACGGGCTACTTACTTGCGATCTGATGAAGGTCGTGCCCGGTCAGGCGGTCTACGGCCTAGCCGTCGGACGAAACGGACGCGTGCTCGCTGACGTGATGGTGGTCGCGGACCCTGCCGCCGCCCGCGTCATCATGGCGATTCCGGCTGCGGTCGCGCCGGCCTTGCGGAGCCACCTCGATCACTACCTCGTGATGGAAGACGTGGAGATGCAGTCGCAGACCGAGCGATTCGAGCCGTGGATGATCCACGGTCCTCGATCGGCAGACGCACTCGATGCCGCTCGTGCGGTGGGCGCGATAGGGGGCGTCGTCGACCTCACGGGCCTAGGCGGTGCGTTCTTGTTCGTTCCGCTACTCCCTTCGGCCGGGGCCGACGCCGTTCGCGCTGCCATCGCGCGTTTTGCCGCAGGGGAGGGAGGTCTTGTCGGCGATGAAGCGGGCTGGGAGGTGCTTCGCCTGGAGCGGGCGGTGCCGCGGTTCGGCACCGATTTCGACGACAAGACGTACCCTCAAGAGGCCTCGCTCGAGAAGACGGCCGTCAGCTTCGAGAAAGGATGCTACCTGGGCCAGGAGGTCGTTTGCATGCTCGAGATGCGCGGCCACGTCAAACGCAAGCTCGTCTCTCTCGTCGTCGACGCGGCCAATCCACCGGCGCCAGGAGCCGATGTCATCGGTGAGAGCGGCACGTCGCTCGCCGACGGGAGCGGGGCGGTGGTTGCGATCGGTGACGAGCGCCGCCAGGTCGCCTGCTCTCGGAAAGACCGTGGCGCTCGCGATGATGAAGCGAGCCTACTCGGGCTTGGGGACGCGTGTCGTCGTGGGCGGTTCGCGCGCGGAAGTGGTGGAACTTCCGGCCTGAGGGTATGACCGCGGCGTGGATGGCACACGAGGCCTGGTCGCCGCTTTTGCGCTCGCTTCCTCCGCCTGTTTGGTCCCGAAGGCGCAATACGACGTCGCGGTGGCCGACGGCGCCAGGGCGCACGCCGAGGCGCAGGCGAAGCAGGCGTCCGACGCGACACGAAATTCAGGAGCTCGAGCGGCGCGTCGCGAGCGGCGAGGCGGCGATGCAAGAGCGCGATGCCAAGCTGAGCGAGGTGTCCACTGCGAGCCACAACGTTCAGACGCAACTCGACGAGGCCACCGCGATAAACCAGCAACTGCGCGGTGAGCTCGAGCGTCTCGGCAAGGATGCCGACAAGATACTGGTGGAGCGAGGCACGCTGGCCAAAGCGCTCGACGACGCGCGGACGCGGCTCGAAGAGCTGCGCAAGGCGCAGGCCGCCGCCGAAGAGCGGGCCCAGCTCTTTCGCGACTTCGAGGGCCGCTTCAAGGCGCTGATCGACGCAAAGCAGCTCCGGATCGAGCTGCGCCGCGGGCGACTCGTCATGGACGTGACCGGTGATTTGCTGTTCGACCCAAACCGCGTCGACGTCCGCCCCGCTGGAAAGGGGGTGGTGATGGAAATCGCTCGTGCGCTGGAGACGACCTCACCCCCCAAGTCCGGGCGACGGTTCTTGGTGACGGCCCATGTTGACGAAGAGCCGAGCAAGACGCGCAAGGTAAGCTCCACCTGGGAGCTGACGGCCGGGCGTGCTGTGACCGTGGTCGAGTTGCTCGTTTCGCTCGGCGTACCTCCTGCCTCGCTCACCGCCGCCGGAGCCGGTGCGTTCGATCCGCTCGTCCCCAACGACTCGGCAGAGTCGCGCGCCAAGAACCGCCGGGTCGAGATCTCGCTCATGCCGTCGCCCGACGATTTCACGAAATGAGCCTCGCGAACTGAGCCATTGACGTGGTCCCTCTCGCGCGGTGGCCGCCGGCGTCACGGCGGCGAGCTCAGAGCGGCTCCCACCGAAGTGACTCACCCACTTCATCGGATATTTTTTTGGCGAGCCAGGGCCGCTGGATGGGCATGACAAAGAGCCCCGTCCCGGCGTCGTCCTTGACGTGGGCCTCGATCTTGCGCTTGCCCGTGGAAAAGAAGGCGATTAGCCGCCCGTCAGGGCTGCACGCGGCGTAAGTGTTTGCGCCCTCATGCTGCGTGAGGCGACGCACGCTCCCACCATTGGTGTCCGTGGCGATGATGTCGGCGCCCGAGCCGACGCCAACGGTGTAGGCGACGAGAAGGCCCTGCGGCGTGTCGCAGAAGACCGGGGCGCTCGCCATGAAGCCGGGGGGAGAGATCGGCTTTCCATCGACGTAGACCCGTTGTACAGGCGTGCCCGCTGTGTAGGCGATCTTGCCCAACGGGCCGAACACGGGGTGGTTCGCGTAGGGGGGAGCCGGCATCGGCCGGAGATCGCCGCGGTCGCCAATCCACAGATGGCTTGCTCCCTCATCCATCGTGATTAGCGCCATTCGTGAACGGTCGCCATTGAACGCTAGCCCCAAGATCGAGCCCGGGACCGCGATGGGTACGAGCGTCGCGCTCGCGCCGAAGACTGGCCGAAATGGCGTATAATTGCTCGAGAGAGCGTAGAAGATCTGACCGCCCGGGCCAAAGGCGGGCGAGAGCGCCGTGGCATCGATCGGGCCGACCGCGCGAAGGTCGAATCCGTCGGCGTCGAGCGCGTAGACGCGCCGCCATCGGCCGACCTTCTCCGCATAGGCCATCTCGCTGGCGAAGCCTCCCGGTCGGCCGGTGAGGGCTCCGAGGAGCCGGTCCACTAGGCGGTGCGATGCAGCGCGCACCTCGGTCGTCGCCGTCGGCACTAGGCCGCGGAATGCTGGCTTGGGCTCCGGTCCCACGCTATCGGCGCCGCTCGCTACGTGGTTGGGAGTGCCCGACCTTTGAGCTCCCGGCTGATCGGATTGCGTCAAGTAGGCCTCTCCCACGAGCTCGGTCTTGGCAGAGTCCGTCGCCGCGGGTTGCGCGAACACTCGAAGAACGTACTCCGCGCCATGATTCCGAAACGCGGATAGGTCGAGCGGTGTGGTGTGGGTGAAGGGTCCCGACGGAGCGGCGCTCGGTTCGAGGACGTCGAACTGCCCGCTCAGGATCATGTCCCTGCGGACGACCAAATTGACGACGCTGTCCGCGCTGCCCGACGTGACGATGGGAACGAGGGCCATTTTCGGGAGTGGCGGCAGCCCCCCTGCGGAGCCGTTCACTTCGACCGTGCCAAGAAGGCTCTCGTCAGGGGCGGTCGCGCCGGGGCTCACGGCTGGTACCCCGGCGACCGCCGCCGCGGGCGGGGAATCGGCGCGGGCCGCCTCCGACCCTACCGAAAGCGCGATTGCGGAGAGAAACGCCGAAATCAGTCGACGACGAGAGGTCAAGCGTGGCTTCCGAAAGTTCATTCGCAAAGCTTCTTGACACTGCATCCAAAGCCTATGGGCAGGGACGAGCCGAGGATCTCCGGATACATCGGGGGGGGCGGCGGAAGCTCGGCGCCGCCCGATTGAATGCGAGCGAGGGTGGCGCGCACTTCGGAGTCGAAGGTGGCATCGCCGCTCGGCTTCACGAGGGCGAAGCTACCCACCTTCCGGTCCGACGTCACCATGACTTGCGCGCTCGCGTGCAGCGTTCTTAGTGTGTCGAACGGCACCTTGCCCCTGATTTCGAAGCGGGACGCGAACCAGGCCGCAAGCTGCAATCGATAGAGGTCGGCGGCGCGTGCTTTCAACGGGTCCGTTTCAGTGCCGTTTGCCGCGCCTTGTTCCGACCCCTCGGACGACGCTGCCGTCGTTGCAGCGCCCGCGTCCGTTGCGTTCGGCGACGATTGAGCCGTCGAGCTCGCATCGCTCGTCGCGGTGGCGATGGCTGCATCGGCCACCGACGTCTTCGGAATGGCCTCCGCCGCCTTTTCGGCCTGCGGCGAAGGCAACGCGCCCGGGGCTCGCGCAGCGGGTTGAGCCCTCCGCTGCCATTGGGGAGGAACTTTGGTCGGCGCCTTGCTGCCGAGTTTGAGCACGGGAACGATGGCGACGGCGATAGCCTGCGCGTTCTCGTTGGAGATATCCGCGTTCACGAGTGGAGGCGACGGAAGCGACAGTGCCACCACGAGGCCGAGCTGCACCAGGAGTGCCACCGCGCAAGCGATGATGATGTCGGGCGCGTCGAAAGTGCGGCGCGCTTCCGCGATCACGGCCTGGCCTCCTCGGGCTCCACCAACAAGTTGAGCGACGTGACGCCCGCCGAGCGCGCGGCGGCCACCGCGCGAGCGACGACCCCGTATCGGGCGTCCTTGTCGGCGCGCACGTAGAGCTCGTGCTCTTTTTGGACGCGCGCGTTTTCGAGGAGAACCTTCTCGACATCCTTCGTGACATCGTCCTCGCCAAAGAGGATGTGCTCGTCGCGGGTGATGGAGAGGACGAGCTTGGCATCTTTGATTGGCGTATTCGACGCCTGGACCTCGGGCAGGTCGATGTGCAAGCCGCTGGTGAGCAAAGGGGCGGTCACCATGAATACGATGAGAAGAACGAGCATCACGTCGACGAGGGGGGTCACGTTTATCTCGCGCAATGCTCCGCCGGTACGGTGGCTGGTGGACAACGCCATGCGAGGGCCCTCGCCTCAGGGCCGTGACCACGCGCCGACGGGTCGCGGCGCGGCGACGAGCGGAATGGCCGAGTCCGTGTGCCCGGAGCGCTCTGCGACCAGCGAGACCCACTCTGCGGAAACGGTCTCAAGCTCGGAAACGAAGTCGCCGATACGCTTGTCGATCCAGTTGTAGAAAAAGACCGCCGGTATCGCGGCAGCGAGGCCTATCGCGGTGGTGATGAGCGCCTCTCCAATCGCGGGCGCGACGACCGGCAAGCTCGCCGTCTTGGCCGCGCCGATCCGGATGAACGCATCCATGATGCCGTAGACGGTGCCAAAGAGCCCGATGAACGGTGCGCCGGCTGCGATGAAGGCGAGCAGCCACATGAGAGCGCGCGCTCGCTGCACCTCGGACAAGATCGCCCTGTCCGCCACGGCTCGTAGACGCTCGATCGCAGCGCCCTCGCCACGCGCGCGCAGCTCGCCGAGAATGCGTGCGCCGGGCGCGCCATTGCGGGAGCCGGAAGCGAGCTCGAAAAGCTCGTCCGACGAGGTCGCGCCGCGAGTGCGTCGGTCGAGCTCGCGCTCGACCGAACGCAAACGACCGAGCTGCAACAGCTTCAGCATTGCGATGATCCAGACCAGCAGCGAGCACCCCACGAGAAGGCCGATCGTCAGCTTCACGGGCCAAGCGGCATGCAAGGAGAGCCCGATGACGTCGAGCTTCACCGTCGGCGCGTCTGCCGCCGGCGCTCCGTCCGCTCGAAATAGAATCATTGTCCGAGCATCAGGTCGACTCGGCGATCCCTCGCCCAGCTCGGGTCGTCGCTTCCTGTCGCGTCCATCGCCCCTCGCGTGGTCGACTCGGTCTTCGACTTGCTCATTCCCTTTCCGAGAACGTACGCGACCACGGCGTCGGCGCGCGATTGGCCGAGCGTCATGTTGTAATCGCTTCCACCGCGTGGGTCGGCGTGACCGACGAACTTGAGCTGACGGCCCGTGAGCGGCCCAGTCGTGAAGCACGTGGCCACCTGATCGAGGACGTGCGCGTCGTCGGGGCGAAGGTGGGCGGAGTCGAAGGCGAAATACGCGTCGGGCTCGTTGATTCCGCAGGCCTTCACGATCTCATCTGAAATACGAACGGCACTCGCAGTGGGCGAGTCGGGCGGTTGGGCAGGCAGCCGATTGGTAGGCGTTGCAGCGGGCCCTGGCGTGGCGTTCTTCGCATTGGCGCCAGTCTTGGGCGGCGGCTGGTCGCCACCGCATGCCACCGGAGTGAGCCCGGCGAGGACGACAGCGAACGGCGCGACGAAGCGAGCAAACGGAATGGTCATCAATTCCTCCAGTCGACGGAACAACCGCCGGGGACGGCTGAATCCTTCAGGGGCGACAGCGTCAAGCAAAGCGAGTGGGCTTCCGTCGCTCGCGGGCTCCAACTGGTTGCCCCGCGCCGGCTCACATCCGGCGCTCCAGCTTGAACCGGTGTTTGCCCTCGTCGGAGTCTGTCAGACGAGAAACGCGTAACATCTCCATTGCAATCTCTCTGACGCGCCCCTCTTTTCCGACCCTCGAAATGGATGCGGTCGCCGTCGGTTTTGAGCACTTCGCACAGACCGAACGCAAAGTGATCGACCAGGTCACCGGTTTCCGGGAGGGGGCCGTCGACGTCCGGCCCTCCCGCGCGCACGGGCCGCGCGGGCATCGGTGCGTTCGCTGGAGACGCGCCGCCTGGCGCGCGCCGCCGCGGCTCCCGATTCGACTGGTCGCTCGCATCGACGGCCGCTGACCAGGGTGCGGCCGGGGCACGTTCCGCCCTTGCGGAGCGGTCACTCGTTGCCGTGCCTGTCGACGGGCGCACGAGCCAGAGGCCGCCCGGCTCGTCGAATGAGCGCTCCAGGCTCAAATCGTCGAGACACGTGATGAAAATCTCGAGGGCCACGGCGCGCGCCCTGGAGAGCTCCCCGGCGAGTGTCTCGAGCCCTCGATCGGTCTGACGGGCCAAAACGGCGCGGAGCGACGTCGACGCCTCGCCGTCCGAGACCCCTATGCTCCCCTCGAGCGCGAGCAGCTGCACGGGGCCCTCGATGCGCCTGGGGCTGCCGAACGCGCCGAGCGCCGTGTCGTATGCGCGGAGCTCCACATCCTCGACGACACCGCTGCCCCGCAACCATCCAGCTACGATTCGTTCGTCGCGAAGCATCGCGCTCAATCCTTCGGGGAGCAACTCGCCGGCCGAAGCGCGGAGCACCACGTGCCGCGACTTCTCGCTCTTAGCTACAATCCAGCTCACGTTTGGCCCCTCATTTCGTCTCCGGAAGCCATTGACGACGCGTACGGCCTTCGCCGCGAATGCATCATTTTGCTGCTCCGCCGCCCGGCGCCCGGTCGCGCGCGACGGGCGCCCACCGTAAGCCGAGGGTTATCCGGAAGCGGGGCGTCGTGACGGCAGGCTCGCTGCCGAAAGGAATGCTACCGCCCCCCCCAGCTGGATCGACAAGTCGCCAGCGTGCATTGGAGCCGAGCGCGCCGAGAGCTGCCACTCGGCTGGGACGATGTGTTTGTCGTTCTGCGTGCTCACGAGGGTGTCGGCGCTGGTGGTGACGTCGGCCTGCGCCGCGAGAGTCGGGAGCGCCCACGCTTCCAGGACGGCGCTTAGGAGCTCGTGCCTGAGGATATCGTAACCCGCGCCTATTGCGGCGACCATCTGCGTCCCGATGCGGGAGCTGAGCAACTGGGTCGTCGGGCGCAGGCGAGCGCCGACTTCAGCTCCTGCAAACCATCTGTTCGCGCGCAAATCGGCTGACACGCTGGGTGCAAAGACGGCGGTTCGCTCGCCGGCGAACTGATCCGAATCGCCGGTCGGGGCGCTCACCTCGAGGCGGGCAACGAGGCCGAAGGCTCGCTCCTTGCCGGAAAGCGAGCCCGCGGATACCTCGGGCGCTACACGCGCCGCAGGAGGCACAATCGCAAGTTCGAAGCCGAAGCGCATGTCGCGAACGGCGGTGTCCTTCAACCCCTGACCCCCCGTCACCGGCGCCAGCCCCGCGCCCCCCTGACCGAACGTAAGCGGAAGCGCGATGTCGAGCGCGAGCCGCCTCGTGACTCCGTACGACCACAAGAACGTGCCATCCACTTGATCAGCTACCGCAGGCTCGTCGGTGCCCGCTCCCCCTGGCGACGCCACGCGGAAGACGATGGGTCGGGACAGGTAGCTCGTGACGAGCCCGAACCCGATTTGGCCGGAGGCCACCGTCTCGCCAGCGCCGATTGCTACGAAGCGCGCGGGGCCCGCGTGCGGCCAGAGAGTGTCGTCGTTGATGCAGGGGCTGACGATTCCCGAGCACTCGAAGGCGTGGGCGTGGCCAGCGCGGAAGAGGACGGCAAACGCGGCGAAGGCGGCGACGTGCGCGACGCGGATGCGCATCGGCGGCGACACTATCACGACCGGCTCCGCCCAAAGGGCGCTCGTGCTAAAAACCGCGGCCCGTGCGGATCACATCGACAAGACCGCTCGTCGTCGCGAGCGCTTCCCCGCGACGACACGAGATGATTGCGATGCTGCGGCTGCCATTCGTCGTCCGCGGCGCGGACGTCGACGAGCGAACATTGGACGGGGAGGCCGCCCCTGCGTACCTGCCGCGCGTCGCGTGCGCGAAGCTCGCGGTCGTGAGGGAAGCATGGGCGGGGAGCGCGGCAGGATTTCTCGCTGCGGATACCGTGGTCATCGCGCCAGGAGGCGATATTTTGGGCAAGCCGGCCGGTGACGGGGAGGCTCGCGCGATGATTGAGCGGCTTGCGGGCACCTGCCACGATGTGAGCACCTGCTTCGTCCTGGCGGGACCCGACCCCGCCTCACCGATCGCGCACGCCCAAACGGTGACGACGCGCGTCACGTTTCGCAAACTGTTCCCCGGCGAGGCGCAGGCGTACGTGGCGATGGGAGAAGGCAAGGACAAGGCCGGAGCGTATGCCCTGCAAGGGGCCGCCTCGGCGTTCGTCGAGCGGATCGAAGGAAGTTATACGAGCGTGATCGGTTTGCCGTTGTGCGAGCTGGTCATGGCTATGCAAGCGCTAGGGTGGATTTGAGCCCGCGCGACGCTAGGCGTGACGCGCTCTGCGCGTTCGCCATTGCTCTCGCTGCGCGCCTAGGGTTCGTCGCCTGGGCTCACCGCCGCTTTCCTGCGGCCGAAGACGGTCGCTACTACGATGTCTTGGCGCGTCGCCTTGCGTCGGGCGCGGGCTACACTTGGCAGTGGCCAGACGGCGCTGTCACGTACGCAGCGCACTATCCGGTCGGTTATCCGGCGCTGCTCGCGCTCGCTTACGCGGTTGTCGGAGCCTCGCCCGCCGTCGCCATGACGGTGAACGGTTTACTGGGAGCGGGGAGCGCCTACGCCGCGCACCGTATCGTCGACGGACCCGGCGTCGCGCGCTGGCGGCCCTTCGCCGCCGGCCTCGTGATCGCCCTTCACCCCGCCCTCTTGCCCTATACCGCGGCCGTCATGACCGAGGGAGTGACGGCGTCGCTGCTCATGATCGCGGCGGCGATGGTGGGCGCCGCGCAGTCCGCCGGCGCTGCGCGCTCGCGGGCGAAATGGGTAGCTATGGCGGGCATTTGCTACGGCATCGCGACGCTCGTTCGGCCGCAGTCGATGGTCGTTGCGCCCATCCTCGGAGCGCTCGCCGTGCGCACCGGTGCGGGAGCACGCGCGCGGTTGGCCAGTGCCGCAGCAACGACCGCCATCGCCATGCTCTGCGTTGCGCCATGGACCGCGCGAAATTGCGAAAAAATGGGTCGCTGCGCGCTGGTGAGCGTCAACGGCGGCTGGAACCTCCTTGTGGGCGCTCAATCGGAGAGTGGAGCATGGGAGCCCGTCAGGGTGCCGCCGGAGTGCGCAACGATCTGGGACGAGGCTGGAAAGGACGCGTGTTTCGGGGGTGCGGCCCGCCGAGCGATCGTGGCGGCTCCGGGCACATGGCTAGCGCGAGCACCGGCGAAGGTCGCGGCGACCTTGGACTATATCGGCGCCGGTCCCTGGTACCTTCACGCGAGCGCTCCATCCGTGGTCGACGAGCAGGCCAAAGAGCGCCTTGGCGCCATCGAGACCGTGATCTGTCGCCTGTTGCTTCTGGGTGCGATCGTCGTGTCCGGACGCATGCGAGGCTCCCGCTTTCGCGAGCGCAAGCTGGTGGCGCTGCTGGGCGCGGCAGGCGCGCTCACCGTGCACGGCTGGATTGGTTATGTCGCCGTCGCGCTGTGCGTCGCGCTGGCCGGACTTCGCACGACGGTGCGGGCGCCGGTTGCAGTTCCGGCGACGGCCGTCATGATTCTGGTGACCGTGGTCGTCCACGCCACCTTCTTCGGTGCGGGGCGATACGGACTCGTGGCCGTCCCGTTCGTGGGGGCGATGGCCTTCGCCAGCTATGAAGGCTCGTCGACTTACTCCTCGTGACCGAGGTGTGGGCCGTCGTCGGTAGGGACCCTTCTTGCGTGCGCATCGCGGAAGGGGCACATTCCGGGTTGTCGACATCGCTCGGGCGGTCGCCGGCAGCGCCCGGCCTCCGGACGCTGCGGGAGGAAAGTCCGAGCTCCAAAGAGCACGGTGCCGGGTAATTCCCGGTGGCGGCAACGCTGAGGAGAGTGCCACAGAAAAGAGACCGCCGTCGCTCGCTTAGGCGACCCGACGGCAAGGGTGAAACGGCGGGGTAAGAGCCCACCGCGCACGCGGTAACGCGGGCGGCACGGCAAACCCCACCGGGAGCAAGGCCGCATAGGCAGGCGCTTGAGAGCTGCTCGCTCGAGCCTGCGGGTAGGCTGCTCGAGGCGGCGGGTAACCGTCGCCCTAGAGGAATGACCGCCTCCGCGCTCGGGGTGACCCGTCCGCGAGACAGAACTCGGCTTATAGAGCGATGTCGACCCGAGCGCCCGCGCCCTTTTTGGGTACGGGCGTTCGTGTTTGTTCAGCAGCCGCCAGGCAAAATTTGCCAGCCTTCGGACAGGCTACAAACGAACGCGCTACACCCCGACGGCCCGTAATATCGGCAACCTTGACCGGCGACAGGGCACGCTGTCGGCACGTGGGGCTCCGCGGGCGGGCAAGCTGGAAAATCTCCAGAGGTCGCCCTGGCCACCCCCGAGTCCTCGACGCTTGGTGTGACTCCGGCGTCGCCCAGCTCGACACGGCCTCCGCAAGCGACGGCGACGAGAAGCCAGAAGGCCATGTTTCCCGGGGTCACCGAGACATCATGGCCGACCATCGGACGACCCGTCAGGCGGCCACGCTGGCGAGCTCCGTCGCGCACGTCTCCAGGTGGCGCTTTATCTTGACCTTGGCCCGGGCTTCGAGCTGGCGAGCCCGTTCGCGAGAGACCCCGAGCCTTCTGCCAATTTCTGCGAGCGACAACTCCTCCGCCCGATCGGCCATCACTCGCACCTCGACGATGAAGCGCTCCCGAGGATCCAGTACCTGGACAGCCTTAAGGACGCGCTCGTGGAGCGAGCTCGACGATTCATGTTCGAGGAGCTCCTCTTCCTGAGAAGGGTGGGCGCTCGGTAATGTTTCGACGAGGGCCATCGGCCCGTCTTGGTGGACCTTGGCATCGAGTGACAGATCACGCGCCTCCAGCCGACGAGTCAGCATCGCCATCTTCTCCGCGCTCGTCCCGAATCGCTCTGCGAGCGTTTCGTTCGCTTCCACCGGATCGCTGACGGATGCGAGAATCTTGGCCTTCTCGCGCCGCAGCTTGAAGAAGACCTTGGACCGGAGGGGGCCCGCGCCGATGCCCACGATGCTCCACGCCCGAAGGACGTGGTCGAGAACGTATGCGCGGATCCAATGGGCTGCATACGTGACGAAGCGTGTACCCCGTTCGGGATCGAACTTTCGGAGGGCGATCATGAGCCCGACGTTCCCTTCAGAGACAAGGTCGGCGAGGCGCATGCCATAGCGGCGATAACGGAACGCAATCGCCACGACGTAGCGCAAATTCGCCTCGACCAGCTCCCGCGCCGCACGGCGATCGTCGCGATCACGCACGCGGCGAGCAAGGTCAATCTCGCGCTCTCGCGAGAGTGGCGGGATGCATTGAACTTTCGAGATAAAGCGGGACAATGTCGGGCCGAGCTCGCTATCTGCGCGGTCGCTTGCCGCGCGGACTCGCGCCGAGGCGTTCGCCGTCGAAGGTGTCATGGCATGGAGGGACGCGCGCGGAGCGCAGCGCTGTCTCCTCCGATGCACGCCCCGTGCGCGTTGCCGCTTGACGACTAGGACGTCACGCCGAGAAGCTCGATCCGCACCCGCAAGAGCCCTTTGAGTTCGGATTGCCGAACTTGAAGCCTGCCCCGTGCAGGCCCTCGACGTAGTCTATCTCTGTCCCATCGAGGTACTGGTAGCTCATCGGGTCGACGAAGAGCTTGACGCCGTTGGACTCGAACTCCTCGTCCATCTCGCCCATTTTGTCTTCAAAGTAGAGGTCGTAGCTGAACCCTGCACAGCCACCTCCGACTACCCGCAGCCGCAGCCCCTGACCGGTCAGGCTTTCGGCGTCGGCAATTTCTTTGACCTTGGCGGCAGCCTTTTCGGTGATTGTAATCATGCTTTTCTACCTCACGTGATTCCCAGATCGTAAGTACCATCATAGGCGCGGGAGAAATCCTTCGCCAGCCGGTAACGCTCGGCCCCCCTCGCCAGGGTGCCCATCGGGCGTGAGGGCTGGAGCCACTGGCTTGCCGGGCCCCTTCACGCCGCGAACAGCTACGACTGCTCCCGACCGGCAGGCGACGACGAACGTCCCGGGCCCGAGCGGGGCAAGCCCGACCACGATGGGCGAAGCGGGGTGGACGGACAGCGCCCAGGGCTCGCTGCCTTCTTCGGCGCCGCTCGCGCGCGTTCCGCCGCAAGGATTCACCAGAAGATCCACCCCTTCGCCGCTCTGGATGCCAACGTCGCCCGCGATGGTAGCGAACGCAACCGTTCCGTTGCTGTCAACCAGTGGCGGCGTGTGCGGATACCCAGTCAGGGGCGCCGCACCGCCGTCGGCCGCGATTGACGCAGCACGTGCGTGAAGCAGCACGGGCGTCCACGGCGAGGGATCGGCGGCCTCACCTCGGGTGGGCGTCACGGCGATTTGTGCCTCGAGCTCACCCGTGGATGAGAGCAAAATCACGTGCGCTCTGCCTCCTCGCAAAGCAGGTGGACCGAGCCATACAGCGCCGGTGGGCGCCACCGCACGCGTCGTCGTCGATCCACGGACCAGATCAATCGCGACGACGTGCGCTTGCGCTGCGGTCACTGCCACGAGGGTCTGCGCGTCGGCCATCGCAGCGCAACCGTCGATGGGGCTGCCGAAGCTGGCTACGCGAATGGGTTCGGGTGCTCCCGGCGTCCAGGTCCAGACCGCGCCGCTGGCTGTCACGGCCACCACTTTGCCGAGCGCCGCAACGAGGGGCGCGGACGTCGGCTCAGCGAGCGTCGTGCGTGCGCGCTCGCGCCCCTCTGAATCGAGAACAACGAGGTCCCGCCATGTCGCCACGACGACGCCACCATCATCGAGAGGTAAGGGAGCAGCGCGACCCGCTTCCGACCGTCGGTCCTCCGGGGCGACTCGCACCCGCCACCGCACGGCACCGTCGCGCACGGCGACGGCTTCGCCGGCTGCGTCCAGAAAGACGATGGCGCCGTCGGAGAGCATGGCGGGCGGACCCGCTTGCGCGGCGAGCGTGGGCGCGCGCCACCGCTCAGTGCCGTCGCTGGCGATGGCCACGACGTCGCCACGCACGCCTACGACGAAGGTGTTCTCCTTGCCGTCGACGAGCGGTGCCCGCTCGAGGGCCATGCCGACGGGAGCGCGCCACTCTTCTCGAAGATCCCCCATCGGAAGCGACGTGCGCGCCCAGCCGCTGCGCGCCCCGTCGACGCGATCGGCGCGCGCTCCGCCCGCCGGAGTCCCCACGATGAAGGTTCGCCCCTGCTCGACGTCGATCGTCTGCGCACAAGCCGGCGGGCTGAGGCTCAGCGAGCCTTGGGCGTGCAATGCCAGCGCTACGACTGCCGTGGCCAAAGCTGCTACCGCGATCGCAGCGAAGCGGGCCCTTTGCGCGCGCCTCATCTTTTGGCGTCAAGTACGAACTCGGCTTCGATTTCCGGGACCGCCTGTCCGGCCGCCGTTGTGAAGGCTCGCGCGACGTGTCCGTACGCCCGCAACGAGTCGCCGCGGTCGGCCACTAGCTCTCGACCGATCACGACTCGCGCGAGGCAGGGACCCTTCGCACAGCCGCGGCGGTCGTCGACGAGGACCACCGTTCGGTGCCCGGACCGACGCAATTCCACCACCGCACCTTCGACGGCGATTGGCAGTCCGATCTTGTTGGTCAGCGTACTCGCAGCCGCGTCGTACCCGATGGGCCCAAGGTCCTCGAAGGCCAAAGCGGCGTCCGCCAGATTGGCTACCCGAGAGATGACTACATGCACCGTCCGGGCAACTAGCGCCGTCGTTCCCCCCTGGACTTCGAATGTCCGCTGACCAACCGTGTCGAGGGCCACCCTCGTTTCGAACGCGCCTTCCGGTCCCACCACAACGGCGCTGCCGTCGATTGTCACGCGCGCACCTCGCGCCGCCCTTCCGGCCAAGAGCACTTGGCTTTCGGTGACGACTGCCGTCGTCCCTGGCGCGTCGACACGGAGGGGTGCAATCGCAACGCGAGCGCTCACGACGCCCGTCTCCGGCGGCCGACCCTTCAGCGAAACGACGTACGGCACGTCGACGGCGACCACGCGTGACTCGTCTGCCGCCCCTTCTGTCGCCGCGGTCTCGTCGAGCGGATAGGCGGCGGAGCCCGTGGCATCGAGCGCTATCGGCCTACCGTCGATGCGCACGACCGCTTCCGGCACGGCCTGGACGCGGATGGTGATGGTGGGCCGCGGCCCCTGCATGGTGCCCACGTCCGCACGGATTCGGTACGCCACGGGGACGACGAGATTCACCGTTTCGTCGCGTCCCATTCCAGGACGATCGATCGAAAGAGCGAGCGCATTGTCACCCACTCGGAGAGGGGTGACGAGAGGAAGATCTGCTTTCCCAGCAGTGAAAGTCGCGCTCGATCCGTCAAAGGAAACGATCGTTCCGGACTTGCAACTCTTCTCGTCACACACCAGGTGGAGGACGTCTTTGCCGTCTGCCGCGACGTGTGGCTGCGCCGTGAGAGGCGGCGCGCTGCGCCATAGGACAGCGATGAGCGCGCCGCCAATCAACACGAGCGCCCCCGCTCCGAGTGCCACCCGAGCCAACGGCAGCCCGGCAGGGCGAACGAAGCGAGGCGCGAGGGGCGCCGTCATGGCCGGAAGTGCCGCTGGCGGCGGCACGTATTGGACCTGGATCGGAATCGTCTGCGCGAGCGCACCTCTTCGGGGAATGACGGGGGCGCTGTCTCCAGCCGGCGGCGCGGTCGGTCGGTCGTGAACAGCTTCCGGACCCTGACGTAGCGGAGCAATCCCAGGAGTGGCGACACCGAGCATCGTCCTGTTTGCTCGAGGACGGTCAGGCTCCTCCTGTGTCCGGTCTGTGCCCAAGTCAGGACCCGGCGGGCGGGCGAGGCCGGGCAGGGCGATACCCACGATGGTCTTGTGAGCGGGTTTATGAGAAAATGTTGGGGCCGCGTCGGCCATCTCGGAAGACGCAATGGTCCCCCCAGGCGTTGGCTGTTCGCCAGATGGGGCGGCGACTTGAAGTAGCGTTCGCGCGCCGGGCCGGGGTGGGGCGGGCGACAATGTCACCGCGCCACATTGCCCACAGAACTCTGACTGCTCGGACATGAGGTGCCCGCATTGTTCGCACCGGTGCGTAGTCATGGCAGAGCGAGGTCATCATAGCCGGACACGCTCGGTGGCGTGTCGATCACTGCGTTTTTCCTCCCCCAGCGCATCCGACAGAGCTAGGCTGCCGCCGCGCGAACGGAACGGGTGGTGGCGGGCACGATTTCGGCGACATCGGAACGTCTCGCGCGAGCTTAAACGGGCCGGAGGGGGTCATTTCGAATCTCGACTCCTGGCCAAGGGAGAAAATGGCGATGCAAAAGACGACGTGGATGCGACTGGCCTTTGGGGCCGTCCTAGTGAACGCTGCGGTCGCGGGCGCTCTTGCGGCGGGATGTAGCGGCGACGATACGACTACGAAGTCCGGAGACGCGAGCGCCGATCAATCCGTTGCCGAGGGCGGCGCCGATTCTAGCGATGCGGGTAGCGACGTCCGCGCCAACGACGCGTCTTCCGACGCGGATGCCACGTCATCGATGGACGGCGACGCCGGGCCCGCATCGATCGCCAAGGTCTACCTCGTGCACGCGTCGCCCGACGCTCCGCCGCTCCGCTTCTGTTTCGGTCTGCCCATGGGCGACGGCGGTGTGACGATCCTCAGCATTCCCGCGGCGCCCGATACGTCGAACCCGGCTTTCCCATTTCCGGGCCTGTTCCCCGGCTTTGGCGGGCCGCTGGATACACACGGCCTCGACCCCTCCGCCGCCACGTTCAACGTTTACGCCATCAATGCGAGCGCGATCGCAGACCAGAGCGCCGATGGCGGACCCGAGGGCGGCGCGGAAGCGAAGTGCACGGATTTGCTCGGAGCCACGGGGGCCGGCGGATTGGTCTCGCCGAGCGACTTTTTCTATGCGGGAACCTTTCAGCAGGGGATGTTCGCCCGCGGAACGACCTGGCTCGTTGCGCTCGTCGGGTGCGTCCCTGGCGAGTCTGCCTCGGCCGCGTTGTGCCCTGCCTCGTACTCGGCCGACGCAGGCAACATTCATTTCTTGCCCTGGCAGCTCGACAAGACGACCGCGGTGGACGGTACCCAGATCGGCGCACAGTTCGCGCAGGCCTCGTCGGCTTGGGACAATGTCTTGGCCGCTAGCGGCGGCGCCGTCACGGCTGCTGGATTCGCGATACCAGCGTCCGCAGTAACCGACGCGGCCATCGACGCGGTCGCGACCAACGATGCCGGGAATGCGAGCGATGGGGCGGCCGTCGTTGCGGATTCGGGCGACGCAAGCACTGACGCTCCGACCGATGCGACGGACGGCGCGAGCTCTGCAGTCGATGCGAGCGCTCCCGCTAGCAGCGTGTTCGTGCCGATAGTTCTGGATGCGAAGTACGGTGAACTAAAGCCGGCGCTGCTGAAGGGCGTATCCGGCGTGACCTACGACGGCAAGAGCGCCTTCGTGGCACAGGCCCTGACTGCCGACGGCGGTACGATTGCGGTTCGAACGCTCTGGCCGCTTGTGCCGACAGCATCGCAACCCTTGTCGATCCAGACGCTGACTTGGGGCGCAAATACTCCGAACGGGGCCGCGCTCGCTAACGGCGGCGGCTTCGTCTTCGTGCTGGTCGGGAATCCGGCCGAAACCAACCCGACGGTCGACCCTGTCGACGGCGGTCCTGCTGCGCCGGGTGCTGGTGGCGTCTTCAACGGGCGCTTCCCTCATATCCTCGCGTTCCCAACGAAGTAGCCAGAGCACGGCGCCTGAGGCGAAGCTTCGCTTCGGGCGCCGATTTGTTCGGGCACCGCGAGATTCGGGCACCGCAAAAGAGTTCGAGCGTCACCAGCCCCGAGGTGTGAAAGGCGCCCGCCGGGGCCTAGGGGAGTTCGTTCGACAGATGCCGCATATTGAGCGACGATGCGCTCGGCGTGCGTGTCTTCGTACTCGGCAGCGGTTCTAGCGGCAATTGTCTGGTCATCGAAGCGGACGGGGAGCGGCTCCTCGTCGATGCAGGAATGGGCCCGACGCGCGCGACAGAACGAATGCGCTCACTCGGATTCGATCTCGTGACGTCGCGCGCGCCTCTGGGTCTCTTCGTGACGCACGACCATGGCGACCACGCCGCACATGCCTTGCCGATGGCACGTTCGCTTCGCACGGCGATCTTCGCGCACGACCGGGTGGCGATCGCGCGGGCCCGTAGCCGCATCGCCGTTCGCTCGTACGTCCCGGGACGCATTCTGCCACTCGGTCCATTCCTGGTCGAGGCCGTCGCTATACCGCACGACGCGCCGCAGGTGGCTCTTCGGGTCACCGCTGGCCGGTATCGCTTTGCCATTGCGACGGATCTCGGTCATGCGACCCGCGATCTGCGGGTCTTCCTGGAGGCATGCGATCTCGTTCTGCTGGAGTCCAACCACTGTCCGCGCCTGCTCGAAATGGGCCCCTATCCACCTCGGCTTAGGAGCCGCGTCGCGGGGCCCGTCGGGCATCTGGCCAATGAACAAGCGGCAGAGGTAGCAAAGTCGCTCGAGGACACGCGCGTCGGGCGTCTTGTGCTGGTCCACTTGTCACGTACGAACAATACCCCCGAGCGTGCCCACGCCGCGGTCGCCTCCCGCGCGCATCGCTTGCGCATCGAAGCCCTCCCTCACGGCGTACCACGTCGTTTCGATGTCGAGCTTGTGGCGTCGGCTCGCGGTCCTTCGCCGCACGCCGAGCAGCTGGGCTTCGCGTTCACGTGAGACGGCGCAAGGCCGAGGGCGGGGTCACCTGCGCGCCTCCCCTCAGGCAGGGCTCGTGCTACAGAATCGCACCATGCCGGAGCGAATCGTTCACTGCCGCCTTTTGAAGAAGGACCTGCCTGGTTTAGACCGGCCCCCATTCCGGACCGAGCTCGGGCAACGCATCTACCGCGAGGTTTCAAAAGAGGGCTGGCAGCAGTGGCTCAAGGACTCTGTGAAATTCATCAATACCTACCGCGTCGACCTAGCCTCGCCCGAAGGTCAAAAATTCATGAGTCATCAGGTAGCCGTCTATTTTGGCTACGAAGAAGGCGACCTTGCGCAAACTGCATGGACCCCCGCTGACGGGGTGGCGGAAGAAAAGGAGTAAGGAAGGGCAAGTGCTAGATGTGCAGCCCCCCCAATGACTTTCCCCACGAACAGCCCACCGGTTCCCGAGGCCCATGGCGCCTCGGCGATGCCGCTCGGGGTCGGCGACTTCACCTACGTCGACCTGTTCGCCGCGGAGAAGTTGCAGGAGCTATACGACGCCTTCGATGGCTGGTTCGCCGCGGAGTCGCCCCAGCACCATGCACGCTTTGCTGCGTACCGCGCATGCAAGGGCGAGGGAATGGCCCCGATCGCGCGAAGTGAGGCGCTTCTCGCAGCGGCCCCCTACGTCGGCGCATTCGTGAGCAAATTGTTTGGCGTCGAGACCGAGGTGGAAGCCTTTCGCGACGGCGTGCGGGCCGACGATCCCTTGTGGCGATTTCGGAAGGAATTCGCCAAAAAGCGCGTCCTCCGGCCTTCCGCGGGGGCGGGGTGGACTCTGGGCGTGGAGAAAGCTGCAGCCGTCGCGAGAGCGGCCCTGCAAACGATGACCGCCGCTCCACTCGGCGGGACGACTGATGAGGAGCGAACCATCGCAATGGCCGCGATGCCGCTCTTCGAGGTCGATGACATCGCGCGCAAAGCCGCGAAGGCGGGAGGCGCGCAATGGACCGACGAGCTCCGTGCCCGCGCGCGCCAGGTCCGGACGGCCGTTCTGCGCTCGGTGCCGCAGCTGGCCGAGAAATTCGGCGTTCCATCGGAGAGCGATGCGGCGTTGGGCGCTGCGATCGCGCTTGTGCTCGAAGCGCTCGAGGCGTGGCTCGCCGCCCGGCGCGCCGACGAGGACGACGTCGTCCGCCGATGGCCCAGCATGCACTTGCCAAAGGGACTCGACTACGCGCATCTCGTCGAGGTCGTCCGTCCCGACGCGTCGATGCCCGAGCTAATCGTCGGCCCGCAGCACGAGCGGCGCCAGCGGCTCGGCTTTTCGCTGACGGATCCCCGCATGAAGCGGCGTGAGGTCGAGGCCGAGATCGACTACTGCTTGCTTTGCCACGACAGGGACAAAGACTCGTGCAGCAAGGGCCTGGTCGACGCGAAGACCGGCGCCGTCAAAAAGAATCCGCTCGGTGTTTCGCTCAATGGCTGCCCATTAAACGAGAAGATCAGCGAGATGCACGCGATGCGGCAGGCCGGCGAGCTGGTCGCCGCGATGGCTCTCATCGCAGTGGACAATCCGATGTGTCCGGGCACCGGACATCGCATTTGCAATGACTGCATGAAGGCCTGTATCTTTCAGAAGCAGGAGCCAGTCAACATCCCGCAAGTGGAGACGCGCGTGCTCACGGAGACGCTTGCTCTGCCGTGGGGTCTCGAAATATACCAGCTACTGACGCGCTGGAATCCCCTGAATGTGCACCGCCCCTACCAGCGCCCCTACAATGGCAAGAACGTGCTGGTCGTCGGGCTGGGGCCCGCGGGCTACACACTCGTGCACCACCTCGCTTGCGAAGGCTTCGGCGTTGTCGCGGTAGATGGGCTCAAGGTGGAACCACTCGATCCGAGTCTGGTCGGTCGAGTTGGAAAGGACGGCGTGGGCGCGCCCGTCCCGGTGCGTTGGGCGTCGTCTCTCTTCGACGAGCTCGCGCAGCGCAAGCTCTTGGGCTTTGGCGGGGTGAGCGAGTACGGCATTACCGTGCGCTGGGACAAGAACTTCCTCACGA
Source organism: uncultured delta proteobacterium (assembly GCA_963787925.1). Lineage (GTDB taxonomy): Bacteria > Myxococcota_A > Polyangia > Polyangiales > Polyangiaceae > Palsa-1150. The sequence continues at coordinate 2,877,367 of CAWBEN010000003.1, read as the reverse complement.
TCGCTTACCTGACGCTCGCGCGAAATCGTAACGTGCGCATCTACGGGGGTGTTCGCTTCGGCGGGACACTTACGCTAGACGATGCATGGTCCATGGGCTTCGACCACGTTGCCATTTCGGCCGGCGCGGGGCGCCCCACCATCATCGACATGAAATCCAACCTCGCACGCGGCATCCGCAAGGCGAGCGATTTCTTGATGGCCCTGCAGCTCTCGGGAGCCTACAAACATACGAGCATTGCCAACTTGCAAGTCAGCCTTCCAGCCATCGTAATTGGCGGCGGGCTCACCGCGATTGACACAGCCACCGAGCTTCTGGCGTACTACCAGGTTCAACTCGAGAAGGAACTCGAACGCTACGAGCTCCTCGCGAGCAGTGGACACTCCGAAGGCGATATCCGCAGGCTGTTCGACGACGAAGAGTGGGCGACGCTCGAGCGACACCTGGCGCACGCGCGCGCGCTCCGCGCCGAGAAGAGGCGAGCCCTGGTCGAGGGCCGCGAGCCGCAAGTGCAGAAACTGCTGGACTCCTGGGGAGGAGTGACCCTCGTCTACCGCAAGGGTTTGGCCGATTCGCCGGCGTATCGCCTCAATCACGAGGAGGTCGCCAAAAGCCTCGAAGAGGGTGTGCGGTACGTCGAGCACATGGCGCCGCTCGAGGCCGTTCTCGACGAGCACGCTCACGTACGCGGTATCCGATTTCGACGCGAAAACGGCAGCGTCGCGGAGCTTCCTGCGCGGACGGTGTGCGTCGCCGCCGGCACGAGCCCGAACGTGATTTACGAAAAGGAGTACCCAGGCACTTTCGAGCTCGACGAGAGAAAGCAGTATTTTCGCCCCTATGCGGCCAAAATGGACCCATCGGGCCGCGTCGTGCTTGAGCCATCGAAGCGAGCCGGCGACGGATTCTTCACGAGCTACCTAAAGGACGGACACACCGTCTCATTCTACGGCGACAACCACCCGCACTACGCGGGAAGCGTCGTCCGGGCGATGGCCAGCGCGAAGGACGGCTTTCCGCACGTGGTGGCTTTGTTTCCGCGGGTCCAGATTCTCGACGCGGCCTCCCAATCGGACCGCGACGCCAAACGCAACGCATTTTTCGCCAAGCTCGATTCGGAGCTGGTAGCTACGGTGCACGAGGTCAATCGTCTAACGAGGAACATCGTAGAGATCGTCGTGCGCGCGCCGATGGCTGCCCGCAAATTCCAGCCAGGCCAATTCTACCGGCTGCAGAACTTCGAGACCTACGCGCCGTCGATTGCCGTCGACCGGCAGGCCGACGGCAACGGAATGGCCGCGCTTCACGCCGAGGCGCGACTCGCCATGGAAGGTCTGGCGTTGACGGGAGCGTGGGTCGACGCCGAGCGAGGCCTGCTAGGCACGATCGTGCTCGAGATGGGCGGCAGCTCGCGGCTCTGCGCGGCGCTTCAGCCGGGCGAGCCCATCGTCCTGATGGGTCCGACCGGACAGCCAACCGAAATCGTACGCAAAGAAACGGTGCTCCTGTGCGGAGGCGGACTGGGCAATGCAGTGCTCTTTTCCATCGCGCGAGCATTCAAAGCCATGGGCGGTCGGGTGCTCTATTTCGCGGGTTACCGTCGCGGGGAGGACCTCTTCAAGCGGGAAGACATCGAGCGCTGGACGGACCTCGTTGTCTGGTGCACTGACACTGGGGAGCCCATCGAACCACGGCGATCCGATGACAGGCATTTCCGTGGCAACATCGTTCAGGCAATGCACGCTTACGCGAGCGGGCAACTTGGCGAGCCGCCGCCCATCGGTTTGCGAGACGTGGCTAGGATCATCGCCATCGGCAGCGACGGAATGATGAACGCCGTGCGGGAGGCACGCCACGGCGAGCTGGCCCCATTCCTGAACCCCCGGCACCTCGCTATTGGCAGCATCAACTCGCCGATGCAGTGCATGATGAAGGAGGTGTGCGCGCAGTGCCTGCAGAAGCTCCGTGATCCGGTCACCGGCGAGGAGCGGGTGGTGTTCACTTGCTTCAATCAAGATCAGGATCTCGATGCGGTGGACTTCCCCAACCTTCGTGAGCGGCTGCGAGCGAACTCGATGCAGGAGAAGCTCTCCAGCGCTTGGCTTGAAGAGCTGCTCAAGACGGCGCCGGACCTGATGCGCGTCTAAATGGGCAAACCGCGTGGTACGCGGCCTGCCGTGGCCTCGGATAGTGCGCTATCGATTGATGGGGCGTTCTGGCGGCGACTCGCGCGCCTGGGCTCGACGCGCGCCCCCGGCTGGTTTGTTCGGCTGAGCCCTCCCGTCATCGGTTTGGCCGCGTGCGCCCTCGCGACCGAGCAGAGACGTCAGGTTCGGCTCAACCTGCGGCGCATACGGGGTAAGCGCGGTCTGCTGCGAGACGCCTTCGATACGGGACGGACCTTCGCCGGGTACGCTTCATGTCTCGCCGAAATCCTCAGCGCTGGCTCACGAAACGGTCGTCTGCCGGAGGTGGTCGTATGGGGCGAGCCGCATGTCCAAGATGCGCTCGCGGACGGGCGTGGAATTGTGTTCGCCACGGCGCACACGGCAGGGTGGGAAACGGTAGGGCCCCTCATGGTGCGCGATCACGGGCTCCGCATCATGATCGCGGAGGCCCGAGAGCGGGACCTTGCTTCGCGCACGATCCAGGACGACGCACGCAGGGCACACGGACTGCTCGTCGTTCATGTGGGCGAGGACCCCTTGTCCGGGCTGCCCCTGGTCAGGCACTTACGGGAAGGCGGGGCGGTCGCGCTTCAAATGGACCGTGCACCTCCTGGGCTCCGTGCGCGTACCGTCGCGCTGTTTGGACAGCGTTGGCGCGTGCCGGACGGTCCGCTGCGTCTCGCCTTGCTGACAGGCGCGCCCTTGCTCCCCGTCTTCGTGGCGCGGACGGGGCACCGGCGCTACAAAGTCTTCGCGGAGCCCCCTATTCGCCTCCGGCGCGGGGCAGGGGAGCGGGAGCTCGATATTGCCGCGCAGACCTTCGCCGACGCCATGCAGGTGTTCGTGCGGGCGCACCCGACGCAATGGTTCCATTTCCGCGATGACTAATGCTGCTGGCGCAATCGCCGAAGCCGTGCAACATGGGGCGCTCTTTTGGGCATCACGACTCGTTGGCACATCGGCGCGAAGGAATTGCGTGGGGCGATCGCCGCCTACGCAAAGCGATTCGATCTGCTCGAAGTGCGCGTTACCCTCGGTGAACCGGCCGCTGGCGACCCCGCCGCACCGTTGCCCACCCTCGCCACGCTTCGGCGCTGGCGCAAGTCGGTCCCCCCCCATTTCCACTTCGCGGTCGTCGCGGGGCCCCAGCTTGGGAGGGTCAAGAGCAGCTCAGGTCTCGACTCCGAGCTCGAGGCGGCGCGTGCGGCGATCGACACGTTGCAGGCGCGCTGCTTCGTCCTCCGAACGGCGCCCGAGGTTACCCCCACGGCGCTCTGGCGCGATCGCATCAGCAAGATCATCGATCGAGTGCCGCACGATGCGACGCACTTCGTCTGGGAGCCGAGCGGCGTCTGGGAGACCGAGGATGCCGCCGCCCAAGCCCGCAAATGGCAAATCGTGTTGGCCGTCGATCCGGCGCGGGAGCCCGTACCGCGCTCGCCCGTCGCTTACCTGAGGCTGCGAGCGTTGGGCGAAACGCGTTCCTTCGGTCCGGCGGCGCTCGAGAAGATCGCGCAAGCGGTGGGGTCTCGTCGTGAGGCCTTCGCGATCATCGAGACCGACTCCGCTCTTGCAGAGGCCAAACGGTTGCGTCAGCTCGCCCGTAGTAGCGCCTCGGGGACCCGCGTCGGCGGTTCGGCGAGGCTCGTCAGACCGCGCGGAGACATTTTGGTTCGCGACGACGAACAGGAATGACGGTGGCGCAGCAACGCGCAGCGGCCGCATCGGAGGTTCATGCGGCGCAGTGTGCGCGCGAGGTGCTCGCCTTTGGCAACGCCGTGGACGCCGTTGTTGCCGGCGTGCTTGTTGCTGCCGCCGAGTCTCCTAGCGTCTTCTTGGGCCCCGTCCAGATGCTCGTCGGTGGGACTGGCGCAGGTCTCCGTGCGGTCGACGGGCGTGTGCGGCAGCCAGGGCTCGGCATACCGCGACCGCGGGGGCTGGTCGCGAGCGATGCCGTGCCTGCTGCCGCCCGCGTCGGGGTCCCCGCTCTCCCGGCCGCGCTTGCGGCGGCCCTCGCGTCGCTTGGTAGTGCGACCATGCTGCGCGTCGCGGGCGAGGCCATCGCGCGAGCGCGCTCGCGCTCTCCGGAGCGGGCCGCATTCATCGAGGCGTTTGCGCGTCGCGGGGCAGGGGTGATGGCGGAAGACGCCATAGCCGATGAGCTGACGGCCGCGGCCGGGCGTGCATCGAACGGCGCGCTGACAACCGAAGATCTTGAGTCGGTGCGCCCTGCGTTGGTCGGCTGTGTGGAACGTTCGGGCGAGGTCGGTGGGCTGTATTTCGTTCCGTGGAGGGCCGACGGAAGACTCGACGCCTCCTTCACGCACATTGTCGTCGCGGCCGATGCGCACGGGCTCTTGGCGATTGCTTGTTACGAAGTCTCGCCTGAGGGGCTAGCGGTGCCGGCGCTCGGCGTCGTCGCGCCTCCCTTTGCTGCGCCCGTGAGGCGCGGCGAGGTCCGGGTGCGGCCAGGCGAGGCCCGCCCAGCAGCAGCTCCTATCGCCTTGCGGGCGGTGGGTGGCGTGGTTGACCTGGCGTTCGGCTTGGCGGAAAGCGCCCACGCGGAGCAGGGTCTGGATGCCGTTGCAGGCGCCTTGGCTTGCGCCACCACGGTAGGCGCAGCCTTTGGCGCGGCACCGACGGGGCAGAGGATCGCCATCGTTCGGACGAGTGACGCGGCCGCAGTGTTGGGGTGGGCTTAGCCCCCCTACACCGAAGCGGGAAAACATGACGATCGCGGTCTAGCCGAATCGTGGGCGAGGGGCTGCGCCCCACACCCTCAGATACGAGAGAGGTTGACGCCGTACTGACGTGCGTACGCCGTGATGCCCAGTTTGTCGATGCTGCGAATGTCGCGCGTGGTCAGGTTGAGCGTCACGAAGCGCCGAAGCTCGGGAACCCAAACGCGTCGCCGCTGCACGTTTACCTTCTGCCAGCGGTTCGTCTTGATGTTCGAGTGCGAGACGTTGTGCGCTTTGAGCCGGCGCTTGCCCGTGATGTCGCTCTTGGCCATGTTCTTATCTCTCGAGGAGGCGCAACCTGGCGGACCGGCGCGTATTTGTCAAGAGGCTGGCTCTGTCGCTGATGCGCTCGGCTGGGCGGTTCCTAGCGCCAAGCCGCCGAGCAGCGCAACGAGTTCACGACACCACCCGCGCACTGACCCGAACGCCGCATTCGGACGTAGCGTCCTCTCGTCAAGGTAGAGGCGCCTAGCCAGCTCGACCTGAACGACGTGCACTGCCCCCGCCGGGCGACCATAGTGCTGCGTCGTAAATCCCCCGGCATAAGGATCGTCGTGTCGCACGCTCCATCCGCGAGACACGGCATGCGACTCGACGGCGTCGATGAATCGCCCGTGCGCGCTCCGGCGACCGCGCGTTCCTGGCACGACGTCAGCCCGAACCCGGGACCGCGCGGCGAGCGTTTGCTGGTCTGGAGACGCCGCGTTCTCTTGCGTGCCCGGTCGCTTGGCCCAAGGCCGCTCGACACTCGGCATGGAGTGAGCGGCCACCACCACGGCGATACCGAAGCGGTCCCGCTTTCTTTTGATGACCTCGGTGAGGGCGCGGTGGTACGGCCGCCACAGCAATTCCAGGCGCTCCTCGAACTCCGCGGGGGTCAATTTGCGCGAGAGTGCCGCATGCCCATCGCTGGTGGTCCGCCAAACGACACCATGGTGCATTTTCACGTCGTCCCGTCCCCCCTCGACGACTTCACCATCGACATCGCCTTCGGAGCGGTTGACGTCTACGACGTACCGCGACGTGCGTGCGACCAGAACGCTGGCCCCTTCGGCGCTCGCGTCCTGATAGAGCGCGTCGACGTATAGATCCGCATCGCGTCCGAGCGCGCTCGCCGGGGCGACGAGGGGCTCTAAAAAAGCGGGGGGCAATTCGAGACCTGCGTGCGGGACCTCGACGATGACCGGTGTCTCCGGCCCGGTCGGCTCGAAGAGCTCGAACGGCGCACCCATCCGTGTGGAAACTAGCACAGCACCACTGGCAACGCGGTCGCTTCCGACGCCAACCTCACCAAGGCGCCTTACGCCCGCGGGTGCGACCGTGCGTAAGCTGCTCGCACGTCGTCCTGCGCGACGTGGGTGTATATCTCGGTCGTTCCGAGGTCAGCATGTCCGAGCATCGCCTGTACGGCGCGCAAATCGGCGCCGCCGCGCAGAAGGTGTGTCGCGAATGAGTGACGAAGCTTGTGTGGTGACGGAAGGGGGACGATACCGGCCGCGACCGCGTACCGCCGCACCACGCGCCAGAACGCTTCGCGTGTGAAATGGCCGCCCCTGGGGGACGCGAAGAGTGCGGTCTCGCCGGGATCGGCATAGCGGGGACGAACGCGGCGCAGGTATTCCGTGGCATGGGCGAGGGCGATTTCACCGACTGGAACAATTCGTCGCCTGCCCCCTTTACCGAGGGGTGCGACCAGTCCGCGTTGCAAATCGAGGTCCGCGACACGCAGCCCGCAGAGCTCGCTCACCCGAAGGCCCGAGGCGTACATGAGGTGAAGCATCGCGACGTGCAGTGCCCCTCGGTCGGTCGAGATCTCGGGCGCGGCGAGGAGGCGCTCGACTTCCTCGAACGAGAGGACCCGGGGCAGCTTGCGAGTGAGCTTAGGACGATCGAGGAGGGCGGTCGGATCCTCGTGCAGCGCGCGTTCGCGGACGAGGAACCGAAAAAACCCGCGCAGCCCGGAAAGCTGACGCGCGCTCGAGCGCGCGCCGAAGCCACGCTTGACGTTCGCTACCATCAGTGATGCCAGAACGTCGGCGCCGATGTCGCTTGGTTCGGTGCCTGAGCCGACGTGCTCAGCCAACGCATTGAGGTCGCGCGCATACGCCTCGAGCGTGTTTCTTGCGAGTGAACGCTCCACGCGAAGGTGATCCAGGTACGCGTCAATCCAGTGGGAGAGATCCATTGCAGAAGAGGAAAGGGTAGGATGGGCGCCTCGAGGACGTGAAGTTTTTGGCGAGCGCCAGCGGTCCCGCCACTGCGTCTGCTAGAAGGCGCGCCTCGCGGGAAAAGCACCAATGCATTTGGCCCCAAGCGAATTTGCGTCGTCGTACCCAAGGCCGACGTGATCGTTGAGGCGTTCATCCACTCGCCAAAAGCCCACCCCTCGCCCGAACTTCCTCGATGATGCGTTGGCCGGATGTGTCTCCAGCAAGGGAGTTGCTTTGCGCGCCGCCTCCTCTGGACTAGAGTCTCAGGGTGCCCCGTGGCGTAACGCGCGTCCACGACACTGCGACGTCATCGAGGAAGAGCTCGACGGACACGCCATCCTCCACCAAGCTACCAGTTGCGAAGTAGACCAACGGATCCCCGCTCATGGGACGCGAGACATCATAAACGCGCGCTCCGTCAAGCCATATCGTGAGATGCCCGCTCGCGTCGGCCACGTTGCGGTAGAAGAACTCAATCTGAAACCATTGACCAATCGGAACGACGGGCACCGGGCTCGGCATGCTCTCTTCTCGGTAGGCCTGTCGGTGATCAAATAGAACGAGGGTCGTGTCTCCACTAGGCTGGTAGCGAAGGCGGACGTCGAACAGTTCGGCGAAATTGGTGACCGCCGCTCCGGCATCTCCTGCGGCCGCCGTTCCTGCATCGCCTGAGCTCGATGCCCCCGGCGCGCGCGTCGGGAAAATAGGGGTGCCAGCGTCGGCAATTGCTGGATAGCCAACCCTGATGATATTCCAATTCATCGCGCCAGCTACCGCGCGCGGCACGAAATACCAGGCACTATAGTACGCGTTGGTCGGGAATTCGCCAAATTTGTAGAGCGCGGCACCGCCCGGCAGATACGGCGCCGGAAGGGCGTTCGTGGTCGCGCTCGTGATTTTCACCGAAACGAGGCCGCTATGGGCGTGCTCCGCGCTTGTCGCGAGCGTCGGGTTTCCGGCAACGCGATACGAACCTCCTCCACCCGGCGACGCGGCCCAAGCAGCGAGACCGGTCTCATTGTCGGTGGACCACACGATGTCTGTTCCCACGTCGATAAATCTGTCACATGCCGCCAGGAGGCAGATCATGCCAAGGCTGCAGGCCCGGCGCCAACACATCGTCAAATCTTGGCCCGAACCGATGATCGCGGAATGGCCATTCGCGGCGGCCTCACTGCGACGGGGCGTCGGAGAGAACGAGTACGGGCATACGCCGCGGATCGCCCCCCCCCAGCGTGGCGTCGTTGCCATTTCCGGAGTTGTCTGGCAAACGCGATCCGAGGGCGATATTGCAATTGAAGTAGAGAATTAGCCCACTCTCGCCGAGGCTGACTTGTCCTTCCATGTCCTTGACAATTTGCGTGCTCGTTCGAGCCACGCTCCAGAAACGCACATCGTCCATCGAGCCCGCAAAAAACTCGCTCAGGCCGTCGGCCGAGCCGAGCCAGGACGCGACATAGAAATTCCAGTTCTGGAGCTTGGTGCTCCTACCGCTCTCTTTGCCATCGACGTATAGAATATTCGTCGTACCGTCAAACACGTACGCGATGTGGTGCCACTTGCCGGTGTCCGGGAGGGTAGGCGCGGACACGAGCATTGCGCCCTCCTTTACCGTCCACGCCGACAGCTTGCCACTTCGCAGTCCCAGTTTTAGCCCGCCGCCGGAGTCGTTGTGTAGTACGAAAAAGGCCTGAGTCGTCGCGGCCGACGAATAGCGTACCCACATCGAAATGGTTTGAGGTGTGTTTCCAGCCGGAAATCTTGCGGTGCCCGTGGTCGCATATTCTGAGACTCCATTGAAAGACAGCGCTCGATTGGCTAGCGGCGCGGCGTCCGCATCGTCATGCGGCGATGCCGTAACGTTCGTGCCTGTCGCACCGCCCGAGGTGTCATCCGAGCAGGCAAAGAGCGGTAGGATCGCGGCCCAGAGCGGCAAGTGACATTGAACTATCCGCGGTGCCCTGCTTCGAAGATTCAAGGCGTTTCCTTGAAATGCCCGCGCGCCGCCTGATACAGGAGCGCGTTCCGGGTTGGGAAAACCTAGCACGCGCCCTGCTGGCGCGGAAGGTGTGCAAAGGTTTCGGATTGTGAAATTCCGCCCCGCGGACCCGCGCGTGACCACCAGACACGCGAGGATTGCCCGTGAGCGTGTCGCTGTAAAAGTGAAAGGCAAATCGGAGAGAACGGGTCGACGTCGCCGTCATGCCCGCGATGTTCGGGGAGATTCCAGAGCGGGCACCAAAATAGCGGCGCACGCGATTGGCGTTGTTAGCGGCATGCAGTCACCATCGCGCGGAGTGCTGCTCGGGGATCGTCTTCGCGCATCAAGGCTTCGCCGATCAGTGCGGCGTCGGCACGGCTTCGAGCTACCTCTGCCACTGCAGTAGGGTCGCGCAATCCCGACAGATGCACTGCAATAACGTCGGAAGGAATGGCTTCCAATATGCGCGCTGCCCGCGCGCGATCCAAAACGAGGGTGTCGAGGTCGCGCGCGTTTACTCCGACGATGCGTGCGCTGGCTTCGAGCGCGCCTTCGAGCTCCTCCTCATTTGCGACTTCCACTAGCGGCTCGATCCCTTCGGCGCGTGCGGCCCGCGCCAGGGTTGAAAGACGCTCGCGGTTTACGATGCGCGCGATAAGCAGCACAGCGTCGGCGCCATGGTGCCGGGCCTCGAATACCTGCTGTTCGTCGATGATGAACTCCTTTGCGAGGAGTGGAACTGAGTGAGCAGCCTCGTCCAAGCCCTTGCGCGCCGCGGCGAGGTGTCGCCATGCTCCGCCAAAGTACGTCGTGTCGCAGAGCACGCTTACCATTGTTGCCCCCGCCTCGGCATAAGCGATCGCGCGCTTTGCCGGCGCGAGCCTTTGCGAGAGCACCCCCGCGCTCGGGCTCCGAAGCTTCACTTCGGCGATGAGGTGCAGAGGCTGCCCGCGCGAACGGCGCAACGCCCGAACAGGGTCGATGGGCATTCGTCGCGCGTTGCTGCCGTCATTCCCGGAACGCCCCCCCGAGCGCAACTCGTTCACCTCCCGCCTCTTGGTCTCGAGGATGGCTTGCAACAAGCTCACGGCTCGTCGCGCGCGCGACGAGCGGCGCTTCTCCAGCGATGTAGGGTGGCGCGCGCCGCGCCGAGGTCGATAGCGCGTCGCGCCGTGTCCGCGCACGCGCGCAACGGCTCACCGGTCGCGACGACGAGTGCCGCCGCGGCGTTTATGATGACCGCATCGCGAGCAGGATGCGGTGTCCCATCGAGAATCGTCACCAGCGCCCGTGCGTTGGTTGGCGCGTCGCTCCCCGCAATTGCCGTCCGATCCATCCGTGTTACTCCGAAGTCTTCGGGCGTCACGGTTCGCTCGCGCACTTCTCCGTTTTCAGTGAGCTCGCTCACGCGCGTTGGCGCGCAGGGGCTCACTTCGTCGAGCCCATCTTCGCTCCGAACGACCCACGCTCGCCGGCCACCAAGGCGTCCCAGGGCCTGCGCGGCAATCGAACGTAGCCCGTCATCATAGACTCCGACCAGTTGGTGAGTCGCACGGGCGGGGTTGGCGAGTGGTCCTAGGGCGTTGAAGATGGTGCGTGCACCGAGTTCGCGCCTCGCTTGGGCAGCGTGCTTCAGCGCAGGATGGTGAGCCGGGGCAAAGAGAAACGCAATGCCGGCCTCGCGGAGCACCTCGAACTGCCGCGAGGGGGAAATGTCGATCGGAATGCCCATGGCCTCGACGACGTCGGCGCTACCACAGCGGCTCGATACCGAGCGGTTTCCATGCTTCGCTACCGGAAGGCCGCAGGAGGCGACGACGACCGCTGCCGCGCTCGACAAGTTGAGAGTGTGCGAGCCGTCGCCACCGGTACCGCAGGTATCGATTACGACAGGCAACTCGTGCTCCACGATGGTCATGGCCGCGCGCATGGCCTGCGCCGCGGCGACGATCTCCTCCGCGGTCTCGCCGCGCATTCGCAACGCCACAGCGAACGCTCCGACCTGCACAGGTGTCCACGTTCCGGCGAGGATTGCTTCGAAGGCTCGACGAAATTGGCTCGTCTCGACGGGTTCATTCATCAGCAGCCGCCCGAGGAGCTCCGAAAATCGGCGCTCACGAGGCGGCCTTCCTTGAGAGTCGTTGCACCCAGTTGGCCACGAGCCGCTTGCCTTCCGTCGTCAAGATACTCTCCGGGTGAAATTGTACGCCTTCGACATCGAACTCGCGATGGCGCAGTCCCATGATCTCTCCCTCGCTCGTCCAGGCGCTCACTTCGAGGCAAGCAGGAACGGATTCGTGCTCGACGAGTAGCGAATGGTAGCGGGTGGCTTCGAACGGTGAGGGGAGGCCATTGAACAGGCCGCGCGAATCGTGATGAATGGGCGACGTCTTTCCGTGCATGAGTCGCGACGCGCGAACGACGCGTCCGCCGTAGGCCTGGCCGATCGCCTGGTGTCCTAGGCACACGCCAAAAAGGGGAATCGCTCCTCCCAGCGCGCTGAGGATCTCGAGCGAGATGCCAGCCTCGTTAGGCGTGCAGGGCCCAGGCGACAAGAGAATGCCGTCAGGAAGGCGCGCGCGAACCCCGGCGACATCGATGGCGTCGTTCTTGAAAACGTCCACGGCGGCCCCGAATTCCGCAAGGTACTGGACGAGATTGAACGTGAACGAGTCGTAGTTGTCGATGACGAGGACGTGCGGCCGCATGGGCGCTTGCCAGAGCATGCGAGGCCGGCGCCTTCAGGTCAACCTGCCTGGCTCGGGGGGGCCGCGGGGATTGCCCGGCGCGAGGTGCCAAACCGAGGACCATCGCGTTGACACGCGTGCGCCCACGCACGTAAGGTCGCTCCGCGCACGATGCCGGAAGACAAAAAACCCAAGATAAATCTCAAGTCTCGCCTTCAGCGCATGGGCCCGGGATCGCCCTCTGCGCCCCCTCCCTCCGGGCCGACGTCCGCACCCCCCGCATCTACGCGAGGGGCTCTCGGACTGACGCCCGTGCCTCCTGCGGCCTCGCTGCCGCCTGGGATCCAACGCGGTCCCACGTCAGGTCCGCCATCGCCGCTTGATCCCAGCAATCCACTCACGGCCGTTGCTCAAGCATTCAAGCCATCCGGCGCTCCGTCGGGGCAACAGGCGCATCCGATGATGCAGCCGCAAATCATCGAGATCGACGAAGGAGCGGTTAAGCAAGCTAGGAGCGGTGCCCGCAAGCAGGGGCTCGTTATAGGTCTCGTCCTCGCCGCGATGGCTGGCGGTGTCGCTTGGGTGGGCGGAAGTGCATCTCAGCAGGCAGCAGGCCGAGCTCAGGGCGCTCGAGATGCGCACGAGCTCGCGACTGACCTGGCTAAATCGCGGGAGTCGCTGGGCCAATTAAAGCAAAAACTTCAGGAGGGTGGCAAGAGCCTCGCCGATCGCAAGTTCCCCGATGATCTTGCCCAGCAGCTCTCCGGGGTGGTCGTCGACTTCGGGGGTGACAAGCTATTCGGGCGGCGCTTTGCCGGGGTCCCGTCTGATACGACCCGCGACCTCTTCGAGTACATCACGCGCGTACAGTCACTCAACGACAAAAAAGACCTCGTCGTTGGCTTGCTAAACAAGCTTCAAAAGCCAATCAAACAAGAGCTCAGCCGTCCCGCGGGTCAACTACCGATCTCTTACGTCATAGTGGTCGACAAGGACACGCCGAACAGCGGGGCGTTTTTGGCAACGCTGGCCAGTCCGATCATTCCGGACGACAAGGCCGGCGTTCCGAACGAGCTCATGTTTGCTAACCCTCGCGGCTCGGGCAATGTCAAGCTCCCTCGTCTCCAAACGGAAAAGATTCCCAAAGACGGCGCCGCAATGACCCTCGTGCCCCAAACGTTTGAGAAGGTCTGCCCAAGCGCACAGCGCGGCCAAATCGCGCAGCTGGTCTCGAGCATGAACTCGCTCGTCGACGAAATTCAGGGGCAAAAGGGCTCGGAGGGCGGCGACGCCGCGATTACGGAATCGAAGCCCGGCCTGGCAGATCTTGCAACCAAGTTGGCTGATCAGCTGAACAAGGTAAACTAACGCCCAGCCCCAGGGGCTCGTTGAGGTGTACTACCCCACGCAAGGTCGATCCTGCTGGCGGGGTCTGCGCCTACTCCTAGGGCGGCGTAGCCTCGCGCGAGCAGCGCCGTGCACCGCGCGGCGCGCGAGATGCTGACGGCCCACGGGCTTAACCATCGTCGCAATGGGTTGCGGTTCCTCGCTGCGACCGCGAAGACGAAGACGACGGTTCCGGGCGGTCGCTCTTTGGCATGAGGAATCTGCGATGCGATGGTCGCCGGGTCGTCGGCCATCGGGTTTCCTTCAAGGAGCACGGCGATGGCATCCGCCTCGGTGCTCCATGTCGCCAGGCCGAACGGAGGCTTAGGCGCTAGCGGGTTGCGTGCACGCGTGATTAGCTGAACCGCCGCTGGGCGAGGCATTGAGATCGGCCGTATGGGGCGCGTCATGAGAGGGGCGAAGACGGCGCTCTGTCCGGAACGATCTCGACCTTCACCACGTGGGTTTCGCTGGCCTCACGCACGATGAGCTTCATCCCGTCGACATGCAACGTGGTCCCCACCTGCGGTACCCGTCCAGCGCGGCTTACCATGAGGCCGCCCAAGGACTCGAACTCCCCCTCGTCGGGGAGCGGCTTGCCCAAGGCCCGTGCGAGGTCCGCAAGGGGTACCGAGGCGTCGGCCACGACCCTTCCGTCGCCCATCGACTGGATGGGGGCTTCGACGTCGTGCTCGTCGCGAATGTCCCCAACGATTTCCTCGATGATGTCCTCGAGCGTGATGAGCCCGGCGGTCCCGCCGAATTCATCGCTGACGATTGCGACGTGAAGTCGCCGCGAACGCATGTCCTGAAGGATCTTCGCGGCCGATTGATTTTCGCTGACAAACATAACGGGTGTGCGCATTACGTCAGCCAGCCTAGCAGTCGGGACCAGCCCGTCGCCCACCAAGGCGAAGAGGTCCTTCGAGTACAGCAGGCCTACGATGTTGTCGACGTGCTCACGGTAAACGGGGTAGCGCGAATGCTTCTCGGAGGCCACGAAGGCGATGACCTGTGCAATCGGGGTGCCGAGCTCCACGCCGAGGATGTGACGTCGCGGGACCATGATCTCACGGGCCGTCAGATCTTTGAAGTCGAGCACTTTGCGGATCATCTCGGCGGGCTCGTTAGCAATGGCGCCGGCCTTCTCCCCTTCCGAAACGGCCCACTCGACCTCCGTCTCCGTGATACGAGGATCGACGCTGCGCAACTTGGGAACGCGGCGGCCGACGGCGCGGCCCACGACCGCCAGGGGGTCGGCCAGCGGTGCCAGAAGCCACTCGAGCGGATGAAGGAAGAGCAGGGCGAGAGCGCCGATACGCTCGGGCCGGCGGCGCGCAAGTGTCGAGGCAACCTCGGTGAAAGTGCCGTACGTCATGACGGCACCCAACACGCCGAGGGGGAGCGCGGCGCGATCAAAACCGGCGTCGCGTGCGGCCTGATTGAGCAGGACGCTCGCAACGCTGAGGGCGACCACTCGTCCCACGAGCCAACGTGAAAAGATGCGCAGGGGGTCCCCCGTAAAGCGGCGGAATGCCGCGCCGGTGCGGCCCTCGTCCCCGCTGAGAGCTTGCCGTCGGCCGTCAGGTACCTCGCTGAGCGCCGCGTCGCCGGCGGCGAACAGAGAGCCGACGAACGTCATGGCGGCAGCAGCCGCGAGTTCGAGAACAACGTCCCGTGGACCTGCGCTCAAGCGACCAACTTTCTCGCACCCAGGGTGCCTGGCCATTGCCCGCTTGCCCCCAGCCAAAATAGCGGACCAGCCGAGGGGGTCAAGCGACCGTCCAGCTGTGCGGAGCCAGCCGCCCGCGAGGAAGCGAGGAAACGCTCTGCACCGATCAGAGGAATGGGCAGGGGAACCGGAGCAACTGGACAATGACAGCTGCCGAGAGGGAGACGTGACAACCTTGAGCTCATCACTAGGCAGTGCCACCCCTCTCTCCTACGTGGGCACTTCCGGCGCTCATTATTGCGGCACCGTATCCGATGCAGGTGCGCGCCACCCAGGAACTCCGGCGGCGGTAGGTCAAAAAAGTCTTTATGAGCAGCCACTTGTCCATTCGTTCTTCATGCAAGCGACGAACGGCGCCGCGCGGAGCGCCTTCGCTAGTCTTGTACGACAACCCGCAACCGAGTTTGGGCGAGCCGAGGCAGAAGGCTATCCAAACGCAGCGGGCGTTGGTTGCGAGCTCATGCACGACTTGACGTCGCGGCGGGAGACGATATCTGAGCCGCTCGATGCTTTGAGCCGTCAAATGGCCCAGCTTTCGCCAATCGCGCCGCTCCCAGCGCCTGCCACAATGTTGCCGACCACCGCCCCAACGGCCGAGGCGCGGGCGTGCATTTCCTTGGAGGATCTCGTGCCCGCGCTCGTTCGCAAGGTCGCGTGGTCCGGGGACGGGAGTGGTAGCGCCTTGCGCATGGAGCTTGGCTCCGGCGCATTGGCGGGCGGTACTATCCAAATTTGCGTGGAGGCTGGCCGCCTGCGCGTTCACTTGAAATTTGCCGGCGGGAGTCGATATGGACGCCTGGCGCGGCCGCATCGCTCGGCGACTCGCCGGGCGCGGCCTCGACATTGAAGAGATCGTAGTGGAGTGAACTCAATTCTTCAAAACTTCCGTTGGCCACGCTCTCTTTCTTGATCATACATCCCCAAGCACTCTCATGACATTGTTCCGCAATATGTTGCCGATGGTCTTTTCAGGAATTCTGGCGCGTAGGAGAGCGTCGGTGAGCAACGGAAGCCCGCGGGGGTCTCGAAGTTCGCGGGTTGGCACAATGAGTCCATCCCAGTCGCTCCCAAGGGCCGGCGCTTCTTCTCCCGCGACATTCAGGATATGGCGGAGGTGGCGCACGACCGGCTCTAGGCCATCGCCGCCCAAATACCTCGGGAAGAAGATGACCCCGACGATTCCCCCCTTGTCGGCCACAGCGCGCAACTGCGTATCGTCGATATTACGCCAGTGGTGGAACGCCCCTAGGACGCCGGTATGACTAACTATCGGTGGCCTCGTGGCGATGGTGCATGCATCGAGAAAGCCCTGTCGATTGATGTGCGAAAGGTCGACAAGCACGCCGGCCGACTCGCACCGCCGGACGAGGTCGAACCCCCATCGCGTGAGACCCGAGCCGTCGCTCTTGCCCGGCCCATATGCCGGATAACCTGCGTCGTTTGCGCTAAAATGCAACAGTCCAAGGTATCGAACACCCCGTCGCGCGAAGACGTCGACCTGCGATAGATCGCCTTCGAGGGCGTGAGCCCCTTCGATGCCGAGGAGCGCGGCCACGGCGCCATCACGCCTGCAGGCCTCAATCTCCAAGGCGGTCCGCACGAGTCGCAGGTCACCCGGGCGCCGCTGAACGGCTTCGCACAGCGCGTCAATCTGATTGTGCACGACGCGGGCCAGGCCTTGGGCGCGTGCGGAGAGCGGGAGTGAAACCAGCCCAAAGAACTGAGCGCCCATGCCGCCATCCCGCAGGCGGGGAACGTCAACGTGACCTCCGAAGGCAGCGCGCCAAAACGGCGGCTCGTGGCGAGCCAGAAGATCGTACCCAAGCAGGTGTGACCAGGCCAGCGTGTCGGCGTGGAGATCGATGGGCGGATACTGCGCGTGAAGAGCTTTCGCTGCGTCGGAGCCGAGCATGGCCGACGCAATGTAGCCGCTCGTCGGACCGTGCCCTCTACGTTGCAAGAGCGCAGGTGCCTCGCACTCGGACTTGTTGACAGGCACTGCGCCACAACTATCGTCCGTCGCACACAGCGGAGAGGATGTGTTGTCCGTCGAATTACGCCGACCCGGAGCGCTCATTTCGGCGGAGCCGGCGGCATCGTTAGGAGGTGCGCATGCCGCAGCTGGCGCTGGATGTACTCGAGCTCGTTGGTGAAACGCCGCTCGTTGCAATTCGCGCCCTGGACGATCGGCGCCGCGCAGCGGTTTGGGCGAAGATGGAACAGGCGAACCCCGGAGGTTCCGTCAAAGATCGAATAGCGCTAGCGATGATCCTGGATGCCGAGCGGACCGGCAGGCTGCGGGCAGGTGGTGTCGTGGTAGAGCCCACCAGTGGCAACACGGGCATCGGGCTCGCCATCGTGTGCGCCGTACGCGGTTACCGCTGCATTCTCGCGATGCCCGAAAACATGAGCCTGGAACGTCGGCAACTACTTGAGGCGTTCGGCGCCGAGGTCGTGCTCACTTCCGAGGATCGGCAAATGGAGGGGGCTGTCGAGAGAGCGCGCACTATCGCTAGGCAGACGCCCGGCGCATTCATGCCGCAACAATTCGAGAATCCGGCGAATCCTCTTGCTCACGCGCAGACGACCGCGCGCGAAATTCTCGATGCCATGCATCCACTGTCGATCGATGCCTTCGTAGCGGGCGTCGGCACGGGGGGCACCATCAGCGGGGTAGGTGCCGTCTTTCGCAGAGAGATCTCTCCGCCGCCCCGGATTGTTGGAGTAGAGCCCACGTCCAGCGCCACAATTTCTCGGGGCGAGCGGGGACCATCGAAGATTCAGGGCCTCGCGGCGGGCTTTGTGCCGAAGAACTATCATGCGGACGTTGTCGATGAGGTGCGGAGGGTGACGGACGCCGACGCTTGGCACACTAAGGTGGCGCTGGCGCGCAAGGAGGGGCTCCTCGTGGGCATCAGCGCGGGAGCAGCGATTTGCGTCGCGCTCGAGATCGCGCGGGAACTGGGAGAGGGCAAGAACGTTGTGACCGTTCTTCCCGACACCGGAGAGCGCTATTTCAGTCTCGAGACGTACTTCGCGGAGGCTGCCGTATGATCCGGGCGAAGGCGCGCATTCTGTTTGTGGGGGTCGGTGGCATCGGCTGTCCCGCCGCGCTCGCATTGGCGCGTGCTGGGGTAGGCACGATTGGGCTTTGCGACGACGACGAGGTCGAGCGGTCGAACTTGCACCGCCAAATCCTGTTCTCCGACGCCGAAGTCGGGATGCCGAAGGTCGAGGCTGCCGCCGGCGCGCTCACCCGCATTGCGCCGGAGATCGACTTTCAACTCCACAAGGGGCGTTTGCTTCCGGATGGCGCCGCGGAGCTTGTTCGCGAGTACGATATGGTCCTCGAGGGAGCCGACAATTTCGCGACGAAATTTCTGGTGGCCGATGCCTGCCTCTTGGCCCGGACTCCCGTGGTCCACGCCTCCGCGGTGCGATGGATCGGCACCGTGCTGGCCGTTGGCTCTGCGGGTCGGCCTTGCTACCGGTGCCTCTTTGAGGAGATGCCGCCGGAGGGCGCGGCGGGGTGTGCGGAGGCCGGCGTCATGGGACCTATTTTGGGAGTCGTCGCGGCCGCGCAGGTCGACCTCGGCCTAGCGATTCTCGAGGGAAAGCTGAGGAATGGCGAGCTAGTCACCTTCGACGGGCGGTCGGACATTCTGCGCCGCCGCGCCATCTCGCGTCGCGTCGACTGTCCGCTTTGCGGGGATCGTCCGGGCATTCTCAGTATAAGACCGGAAGCCTATTTGACGCCCGCTCTGTCGGGCTGAAGGGAGACCTGTTTCATGGAGACCTTGGTTCGCATCCCCACCCCACTGAGAACGCTCACAGGAGGCGCCGACGAGATTACCGCCGCCGGCAGCACCGTCGGCGAAGTGCTGGAAGATCTGGAGCGAAAGCACCCGGGGATTCGCGAGCGCCTACTCGACGACAAAGGCGTGCGGCGCTTTGTGAACATCTATGTCGGCGAGGAAGATGTACGTTTTCTCGAGGGGTTGCAGACCGTGCTCAAGCAGGGAGACCAGATCAGTATCGTCCCGGCGATCGCGGGCGGGTAGCGGACGCCGCGATGGATAGGTACGCCCGCCAGGAACGGTTGAGAGAAGTTGGAGCGACGGGACAGGCACGCATCGGGCAAACGATCGTCGAAGTGAGGCTCGATGGATTGGCTGCGGACGTTGCAGCGCGCTACCTCGCTGGTGCAGGCGTGGCGGGCGTGCGGGTGCGAGATCCCGCGTTCGCAGAGGCCGCGCGCGCCCTCGCTCCCACCGTTGACATAACGGTCGATCCGACGCTCGGCGTCGATGAACCACCGCAGCCGCTTGATCTTGGCGAGCCCGCAGCGGTCGCGCTTGCACGCGGTGCCTTCGCGGCGCTAAGGGCGCTCCGCGCCGCACTCCAAGAGGACCAGTGAGTCGCGCTCGCGTTCGTCGCCTCGAGTCGATCGTCGACGCGGTAGGGGACACACCGTTAGTTCGACTGCGCCGCGTGGCTCGCCACGTACCCGATGTCGAGGTTTGGGCGAAGCTCGAGTTCGCAAACCCTGGCGGCAGCGTGAAGGATCGTCCGGCCCTGCGCATGATCAAGGATGCGATTGCCGACGGCCGGCTGACGCGCGACAAGATTCTCATCGACGCGACAAGTGGAAACACCGGAGTTGCTTATTCGCTCTTCGGCGCTGTCATGAGTATCCGAGTGCGGCTGGTCATGCCATCGAATGTGAGCAAGGCGCGCAAGGACATCGCTGTCAGCTTCGGCACTGAGATCGTCTTCAGCGATCCCATGGAGGGGTCAGACGGGGCGATCCGAATGACTCGAGACCTGGTCGCCAAAGAGCCCGAGCGTTATTTCTACCCGGACCAGTACTCAAACCCATCGAACTGGCGGGCCCACTACGATGGCACTGCACCAGAAATCCTCGAACTGCTGGGCAACCGGCTGACTCACTTCGTCGCTGGGCTCGGAACGACAGGCACTATGATGGGCTGCACTAGGCGCCTGAAGGAGCACTCGCGGCCCGTCGAGTGCATTGCCGTTGAGCCCGCCGAGGCCCTGCACGGATTGGAGGGCCTCAAGCACATGGCGACCAGCCTGGTTCCTTCTATCTACGACCCACGGATTCCCGACCGCGTGCTCGCAGTCGGGACGGAGAATGGCTGGGATATGGCCGATCGTTTGGCGCGCGAGGAGGGTTTGCATGTCGGCCACTCGTCTGGCGCCAATGTCTTCGCGGCGTTACAAATCGCCGAGGGGCTCCAGCGCAGTGGTCGCGGCGGTTGCATCGTGGCGATCATCTGCGATCGCGGCGACCGTTACTTTGCGCCCGTTAAATGGGAGCGCCGATACGTGTGGTGAGCTGTTCGTCAGCTATGCTGACTGAAGCGATGCGCGACGTGACGAACCATCCATGGGCCCTCGGCAACCTCGTGATTGCCCGGACCTTATTAGAAGTCGTGGCGGAAGAAGCCCGGCGAGCCTACACCCGGGACGAAGAGAGCTGCGGCTTCCTGGTGGGGCCCGCTGCCGAGGCGCGGCGCATCGACGGCGTGATGCCGTTGGTCAACCGCGCCAATGCGTTGCACCGTCTCGATCCGAAGGCCTATCCGCGCACCGGCCGTACGTACTTTGACATCGACTCGATGAAGTTCGAAGTGGCCATTCGACGCGGGAACGTCGAGGGTCGTCCAGTGAAGGTCCTCTATCATTCGCACCTTGATGTCGGGGCTTATTTCTCCGCGACCGACGCGGAGGTGGCCAAAATGGGGCAGGGCGAGCCACCTTGGGATCTCGCTTATCTCGTCACGAGCGTCCGCAACGGGCGAGTGGACGATAGCAAGCTGTTCGTTTGGGATCCCCCCACGAGGACATTCATCGAGAGCCGGCTCGAGGTGGAAGAGGGCTTCTGACGATGCCCCTCGCCAGCCAGGAAAAGGCGACGCGCGCGCTTGTGGCCGCGGGTGTCATGTCGGTTCGCGTCGCGAGCGCCGAGATTCACGAGGCAAGTGAGCGTCTCGCCGACGCCTGGCGAAGCCTGGGCGCTGTGGTCGTGCTGGACAGGCCCCGTTTTCTTGTGGACGAAAATGGGGACCATCGGCCGATCGTGGTGGCGCTGCCGCCAATGCCCCACGGAAAATGCACGACGATCGTGCTTCTCGGCGCGCGCGGTCTTGGCTTTCATGTTCAGGTAGTGGGCGCGGCGGGCGATACCGACACTAAGCGGATGCCCAGCGTGGCCGGTGCTCTGTCGATCGAGCGTTGCGGCGAGTCGCCGCCGCAGCGGCTTTCAATCGGCGGCGACACGGGACGTGGCGCCATCGAAGTGGTGGTGGCGCGTTCGTCGCGCCCTTTGCCCTCAGTGCGCGTGATCCTGCCGGAGCGTTCGGGCGGAGCTCTGCTTCCGGTCCTGGAGCCAGGGGCTCTGCCCGTGCTGGCCGCTCCGGAAAAGCGCGCCAATATCGCCGAGGCGCGCGCAAAGCGAGACGGAGCGACCATAGCCAAGCGCTTGACGTGGACAGCTGCTGTCGACGGCAGGGGTTCGGGGGAGGAAATCCTCGAGCCCGGGTGCCACACGCTGCAGCTCTTCGCGCTCGACCCTGGCGCCGGCCACCCTACTTGGCGCGGTAAGCTCGATCTTGACGCTGAGATGCGCGATCGCTCGGACGAGCACGTCCTTGACCGTGATCGAACCGATGCTCCCGACGCGCTGCTCTCGACGTGCGTCGGAGAACCCACGCGAGTCCATATAGGGTTCAGTGGCGCCCCGCCGAGGAGCCCCGTCCTCATCGCCCACGCTGGGTGGCCCTTGCCGGATCACCTGCCGACTCTTTGGGGCAGCGACGCACAGGGTCGATTCGCCCACCTGTTGCTCGCACGCCATGTGGTGTCACTTCCGCACGAGCCCATAGCTCTTGCACAGGGCGGCGCCGGCGTTACCCCGTTGCCGCTTTCGATTCAACCGGGTGCTTGCTATCTGGCGGTCGCGCTACTGGTAAAGGAAGCCGCGCGTGCGGTGGCTTTGCAGGTGCGTGTAGGCGCTAGCGACGCCTTTGACGAACGGGGACTGGAGGGCGATGGCGCGGTAGTCGCTTTCTGCGCTGGCTCGGGGACGGACGCGAGCGCCACAGTCGAAGCGCACGGCACTCCCCTGGTTGGATGGGGCTTTGCACTTTATCGCTTGCAATCAAGCGTCTGGGAACCCTCTCTGTGACCCGAGCCGGACGTCCATTGTGCATTTTCCTGCTGGCTACCAGACCCTGGGCAGCGCTGACGCTCCTCGCATGCGGAGGTCCCTCGCGCTCCACGGGCCCCCTGTGGGACATACGTACGCCACTTGCGTCGCCGCGCGTGACGCCGGGAGAGCTCGATGCGCGCATCCTTCTGGACGAGCTTTCGGTAAGAGCATCCCGCCTAGGCGCCGGCCCCCCTTCGCTGGTCTCATCGGCGGAAGTTGTCGAGAACGACTGGATCGGCGCTTTCGTTGACGTGCCCCCGGAGGACTGTTTGCTGGGTTACGCGCGCGGCTCGACATCTATCGAAGATGTCGATCTGGCGATCTACTCGGACGAGGGAACCCAACTGGCGGTAGACGAGGGGCGTGACGTCCATCCCACCGTGCTCTTGTGCACACCTCACCCCGATCGAGTCTACCTTGCGGCCCACATTGTGGAGGGCGAGGGACTCGTTGGCGTCGGGGCGCAACTCGTCCCCAGGAAGCGAGCACTGATCGTCGGGCGTGCCCTGGGGGCGCGTGGCGGCATGGACGAGGGGCCGCGGCCGGCGGAGGCTTGGCCGGGGCTGGAAGACGCCGTGCGCGCCCATCGTCAAACGCTCGGGGGTACATGGGAGGAGTTCAAGCGCATCGCGCTCGTGGTCGACGCCCGATTGCCGACGTTCCTTTCGCTGCCGGTCGAAGCGGATCAATGCGTAGATGCGGTCGTCGTTCCCGACGGCGAGGTCGCGCTGCTGGACGTGGACGCTATCGACGGGGACGGTCGGGTCATGGCCCACGCCCACGAGGGCTTCGAGTCACGCACGCTGACGGTGTGCTCGTCAGTCTCCATGTCGGGAACGCTGGCCGTGCGACCCCATCTGGGCCAAGGCCGGGCCGCTGTCGTGCTGGCGCGCGCGCGGGGCGACGTCGCTCGGGACCTCTCGGTGCGACCTGAGGTGGCATGGACCATTGGATCGCTGCCCGTCGACGTTGCGCTGCGCACACGCAATGCTCTCTTGAGCAAAAGAGGGTATGACGCGCCTTTCTCCACGAGCACTGGTGCGCTTTCGCTCGGCCGCCGCACGATTGTGCCGCTGAATCTCAAGCCCCTTGGCGGGGCATGCGCGCGCATCGACGTAGTGGCCGGTGCGCCGCTCGCGTTCGTCGGGGCACGCGTCTGGAATGACAGCGGAGCCTTGCTTGGTTCGATGGAAGCCTCGGCATCTTTAGCCTTGTTCGCTTGCGCGAGTGGCTCAGCTCGGTTGGAGCTTGAGCCCCGGGGTCGTCCCGGACCCTTCGCCGTCGTGATTCGTCCCGAGCTTTGGAAGGACGCCGCATTTTCTGCGCATCCACTCGCCGCATCGCGGATGCTGGCGAGGGCCGCCGTGGGGCCGGAGATGTCTCTCGACGGGGTGGCCGCGCCTGTACGCGAGCTATCGCTCGACGCGGAACGCCTCGTGGAGTGGACCGAGAGCGTTGGGGTCGGTCGTTGCACGCGCGTGACGATCGGCGCACAGGGCGAAGGCTCCGGCGTCGAGCTCAGAGCGCTTGATGCCGCGGACGGTGCTGACCTGGATCGATCGGAGGCTGCACATGCTGCTGGCGTGCAGGTTTGCGCCGCGAGTCGTGCGAGTCGTGCGATCCATTTCGAGGTCCGGGTCTCAGCCGGCAAGCTGGACGCTGTTATCGGGGAGCGCACGTTCGTCAGGGACGGTCCGTGATTTCTTGCCTATCGAGGCGCGAGACGAACTCGTCTGCACGGCGCGGATCGACCATGGCGACGCACAACTTGACGCCCGACCGCGGCACGAAGACAACGCGGCACTGACCGCGGGCGCCAAGTGACGCGCGCGCCAGGCCAAAGTCCAGCGCCAGCCCTAGAGCGATGATGATCAAGCCGCAACCGAGCAACGAAGGTGAACCCGCACGAATGCCGTCGAACGATGCAGCGACCCCGACGTAGCTGCCTACGGTCAACGCCAAGAGGCCGGCGTACAGGCCAATGTCCGGGTACCGCACCTCACGCACAGCTCTAAAAAGCGCGGTTCGCGGCAGCATGATGTCCCGTTCGCGCACCGTGCGTCCGAGCAACTCGACTCGCCAACGAACGCGAACTCCACCTTCGTGCAAAAGCGCGACGGCCGGCATCTTGTATGCGAGCACGACTCGGGCTAATAAGCGCACGGCGCGCAGGACGAGCAGGGCGCCGGTCGCCGCAAGGACAATGGTCAGGAAGGGACCCAGCGGCGCCGGCGCCATCTCGCCGACGATTTCGGCAATCGCGTCGCGAGCGTGAGCGGGACCCCGGAGGACGTAGAATCAACTTTGGCCCGCGCACTTCGGCCGCCAGCCTCGAAGCAAGGGTAGCGGCGCCCGCTGCCCGCGAAGAACTCAGGGCAACGGCTCCCACGATGGCCTCCCCCAATCCAAGCAGGGAGGGCGCGCCCGCGTCGGCTTGAAGGATGCGGTCGGCCACCGCCGCCCAGATCGGTAGTGCCGCCGTCCCCAAAGCACTGTCGAGCAATCCCGTAGCATCGAACGGTGTGTGCGCCGCCAGCCAAAGCATATCCATGGCGGCGCGCGCTGCCGTATCGCCGGTCGTCGGCGCCCGGCCGGCTACGACCAGGGCCGCTATCGCGTTCGCGAGCGCTCGCTCCGGTGCGTTTCGTGGGCCGTGCTCGAGAACTTCGAGTGCGTTGCCGAACGGCGTCACCGCCTCGTCGCGCGACATCTGGAGTTGCGCAGCAAGCAGTGCAACCCGCTCGGAATCCGGTGTCAGACGACCCGCTTCTATGGCACTAGAAAGAACCGCTTTCGCGATGGCTGCCAGATCTGCCGAGCGCAGATGGTGCGAAAGCGAATGGTAAGCGCGATCTTCGGCGTCAACTTCCATACTCTGGTGCCCGTCTACCGGAACGCCGTCGTCGCCGCCACCTCTCGCGTGCTGCAGCCGCGAAAGTCCGCGACGCTCGACCTCGAAACGTCAGTCAAGACGCCAGTTCGAGGCCGCCACCGTAGTCGACGAGCCGCGAAAAGGCCGCGATGCGCGTGGCGACATCGGCTCGTCCGATGGCGAGCAAGCGGGACGGACCTATGCCTTCCACACAAAAGCTCCCCAGCGACGACGCGAAGAACATGGCGCGTCGCATCGCCATTGGGGACCTATCGCCATTGGATGCCAGGTAGCCCATCAGCCCGCCAGCAAAGGAGTCGCCCGCGCCGGTCGGATCGACGACCTCTTCGAGGGGGTACGCGGGGACGAAGAACACGCCAGCCGAGTCGAACAGCAGCGCGCCGAATTCGCCTCTCTTGACGATGAGCATCTTCGGGCCACGTTTTTGAATGTCGGCGGCCGCCCTGATCAGATTGTGTATACCGGAAAGCTCACGTGCTTCTTCGTCGTTGATGACGAGCAGGTCCAGGTGTCGCAGAGTTTTAGCCAAGAGGGCGGGCTCGCGCTGGATCCAAAAATTCATCGTGTCAGCCATGACGAAATCGGGACGCTGAACCTGCCCGAGAACGTCGAGTTGCAGCTGCGGGTGGATGTTGCCGAGCAGGATGAACGGACTGCTCACATAAGCGGTCGGAATCTTGGGCGAGAACTCAGAGAAGACGTTAAGCTGGGTATCGATGGTCGTTCGACTGGAGAGGTCTGTCGAATAGCGTCCGTGCCACCGAAAGGTCCGTCCTGCGGCTCGCTCGATTCCGGCCGTATCGATACCACGACCGCGCATCGCAGAGATATGGGCATCGGGAAAGTCCTCGCCCACGACTCCGACCACTCGCACCCCACCGCCGGTAACGAGTGTCGCCGCGAACGACGAATAGGTGGCGGCACCGCCCAGGACGTCGCGATAGGTGCCAGACGGCATGTCGAGATCGTCGAATGCAAGTGAGCCGACGATGAGGAGAGGGTGTGTTGTCAAGACTTACCTCTTGTGCGAAATTGGGTTCTTCCCGTGCATGAGATCCTCGACCAGTAGTCAGGGCACGCGGCCCGTCCGCAACAGCGACTCGGCCACGGGCGCTCGCCGCTGCCGGCGTGCCCGCTCGGCAACCGCAATGGATCGAAGCTCGTCGAATGCCCGTTGCAGATCGTCGTTGATCACCAAATAGTCGAAGAGCGCGTAGTGCTCGATCTCTCGTCTGGCGGTCGCAAAGCGCCGTGCCAACGCCTCCTCCGTCTCGCTCGCCCGACCTCGCAAGCGACGCTCGAGCTCCAGCATCGAAGGTGGGACGATGAACGCTGTGATGACATCCGTCACTTTTGATTTGATCTGACGTGCGCCCTGGTAGTCGATGTCGAAAATCATCCCGGTGCAACCGGCTGTGGCGCTCGCTCGTTCAATCTCGGCCATCGACGTGCCGTACATGTTTCCATGCACGTCGGCCCACTCGAGGAACGCCCCAGCGTCGACAAGTTCGACGAATCGGACACGATCGACGAAATGGTAGTCGCTGCCGTCCACCTCGGTTGCCCGAGGCGCTCGCGTGGTGTGCGATACACTGAACCGCAGCTCCGGACAACGCTCGAGGAGCATGCGGGTGAGGGTCGTCTTGCCAGCCCCACTGGGTGACGAAAGGACGAGTAGTAAGAAACCGTCGTGGAGGCTCATTCGACATTCTGGACTTGCTCACGCATTCGTTCGATCTCCGCCTTCACGTCGACCACCGCATGGGCGATCTGAGCGTCGGGGCTCTTCGCCCCGAGGGTATTGGTCTCCCTCGCCATCTCCTGCAAGAGAAAATCGAGCCGACGCCCGACGGCTTCGCTACTCGTCAGCAGAGCTGCAAATTGGGTGCAGTGACTCTCCAGCCGAGTGAGTTCTTCGCAAATGTCGCTACGCTCCGCGAAGAGCGCGATTTCCTGCTCCAGGCGGCCCGCGTCAACCTCGACATCGAGGGACGCGCTGAGGCGCTCCGCCCGGTCGTGCAGGCGCCGCCGATGCGTCTCCAATACCGTTGGCGCGCGCGTCTCTACCTCGCGCGCGCTCCGCCGCACACGCTCGAGGCGGGCGACCAAGTCCTCGCGGAGCGCCGCGCCCTCGTGAAAACGCATCGTATCGAGCGCGACTACCGCACTTTCGAACGCCGCGCGCGTTGCCATACGCACGCTTTCGATCTCTCGATCGACTGCCGACACGAAAAGATCTGGAATTGCGGCCAGGAGCGACAGCGGAACGTCTGCTCCTGGCGTGAGCTCGTCGCGAAGCTCGCGAAGGGCGTGGTAAGCGGCGCGAGCTCGACCACGGTCCAGTATGGGAGCACCAAGCACCGCCCCTTCGAGCCGCAACGCCACCTCGTAGCGCCCGCGCGTCAGCCTTTCGCGCGCCAGTTGCTCAACAAACGTAGCAAGGTCGGCGAGCTCGCGCGGAGCCCGCACTCGCACGTCGAGGAAGCGGTGGTTGACCCCCCGTATCTCGACAGCGAGCTTGCCCGCACCGAGGGGGGTCTCGCCAAGACCGAAGCCCGTCATGCTGCGCATACCCTCCTCGACACTACGCCGATTGTTCTCTCGGTTCCAAGGTTTGCGAAGGCCAATGCTTTGCCCGATTCAAAGGCCCTTCCGACGCTTCACCTGCTCTAGGACTCGGCCATACTCGACCTCCCATGCGTCCGTTCCTTCGCGCATGTGGCGCAGCTGGGCGCGCACTTCGGCGTCGACGGCCGCGTCGACAGCCATGTGCTTTTTGAAGAGGGGCGCCATTTTACGCCGTAGCTCGACGTCGGTGGCATAGACTTCTTCAACATTGCTCGAGTGCATCAGGATCTCGACGATTTGGTCAAGCACGTAGTCGAGCGTCTCGTCCCCGACTTTGATGCCCTTCTCCTGCGCGACGAGACCGCGCACACGCTGGTAGTCGGTCTGAGGTTTGCCTGTGCGCTCCAAGATGTCTTTGGCCCGCTCGTTCACGTCACGTTCGTCGGCGAGATATTGTTGGAGCACCGCGGCGACATCCGCCTCGACCTCCTTAGGCCGTTCGGCCTCGATGTCTTTCGACGCGAGGAGGGCACGGACGACTTCGGCCGCGATGGTGGGGACCTTGCCGCCGTACAGGCGCATGCGACGTGGCATAGCCCGACCAGGCCGCGGAGGCGACCGCGACGTGAGCAGCGCATCACTTCTTTTTCGGCGGCTCGCTAATGCGGGCCGGTCGTGCAGCCTGATCTACGGCCCCGCCGAGCTGAAGCCGGCGCATGACCGCCTTTTTCTGACGCTCCTTGTACTTGGCGTGGGAGGCTTCGCCCAGCTCGTTGTGAGTCTCGGTGTCGCGGTCCACGATCTGGAACTCGCAGATCACGAAGATGACGTTGCCGAGTTGCGCGGCGCTCGAGGGCGCTCGGTCAAGAATGCGTTTCGGCAGCCGCACCGGCATGTCCACCACGAAGTGAATGACTCGATATTCCTCGGCGGAAAATTGATTTCCGCTAGGCGTGTAGTCGTCGTCCACTGCTCCGTGCACCTGCATCTGGCTGAGGAGTCCCCTGAATATTTGTCTTTTCGATGTAAGATTTGAAGGAAAAAATCGAATTGATACTCTGACCCGGAACGACGTAGTTGAACGGAAATAAGCTCTTTGTCAGATACTGAAGAATCGGAAAAATGTCCTCGCGCGTGCGAGTGACGATTCGAAACCGCAACTTGTCGAAGATCTGTGCAGCGATCGTCTCCTGCTTGGACATGAGCTTGGTGATAAGCGAGTCCTTGTTCTTACGGCCGCCGACGAACTCGATGATTGGGAAACCGCCTGCAAGCATGCCGCCGATGACCCGGTAGACCTTTTCCTCGACGATATGGAACACTTCCTGGTCGGACATCGGCAGTACGAAGAGCAACTCACGCCCGTCCAGGTGGTGGATGATGTGCATGCACTTGAGTATTGTGCACGCGCACATCGCACGGTGCCCTCGACCCGATGCAAGAACGAGCAACTCGGGTACGGTTGCCCGCTCTACGGGCCTAGGAATTGGGTAATCGTACTGCCGGCGCAGATAGGCAACGGCCTCATTCTTGACGTGCTCCAGCCGGATGCGATCCGTTGGGTCTTCCGGACGAAGCTCATGGGCGACGAGAAAGTCGCGCACTGAATCTTCTGCGGCAAAGTCGAGCCGACGCCAGTCGATAACCGAGTCGCCGCGCAGAATGAGACGAATCGATTCGAGATCGGCGAGCGTAAATTCATCGAAGGGCGTCAGACGCTCGGCGGCGTCGCGGTTGACGTCGTTCATGACGGGCACGCGGAGCCGACCGGGCCGGTCAGCGTAACTCGAGGCAGCCCGCGCCTGCGGGCGACCGCCTCACGAGTTCTCGCGCAAGTCAGCGGCATCCGCGACCGCCGCTGGGCTTCGTGCCCCGAGCGTGAGGGTGCCCACAAAGATGCAGAGGGTAACGGCGAGGACGGCGCATTGGCCCAAGAAGGCCCCCGAGCAGCCGGCAACGGCGATGGGCGCGACGGCCATGAGGTACCAGGGGGTTAGCTTCATTACGAATATCTCCGGCGAGGACATCGATCCGACTTGGAAGGCTACATGTAACCGAACTTACGACATCCAGCAGCCAGAAGCCAAACTTCTACAGAGGAGTCGCGTCCCAACGCAAGCCAAACCGACTGGGTGGGGCCGACGACCCAATGCTTTGAAGGACCGCGCTGATTCTCACGTCGAGCCCCGAACGGCCGACGCCGAGCGGTCTCACCGCACGAACCGTTCCAAGCAGACTGATGGAGCGCCCCCCCATGATTTTCGTAGCGCAATGGCCGACACAAGCGCTCGGCGCCGGCAAAACGCTGGCCGCCGCTTCCGGGCTGGCAGATGTCCGAACTGTTTCACGACCCTTTGCTGTGTCCATATGGACACACGGGTGTGTCCGGACGCATTCAACGGTGTGGCGTGAGACAATAAGCCTGCGGCGAGGCTCGAACCGGCCCTCCGAACGAGGGCCGTTGCGACGCGCGGTCGTCGAGTTTACTGTTAGATCGTGGCCGCCTCGACGTTGATGCGGCGCTTAGGACAGGCGCATCTCATGGGGTGTGCCGTCATCGGTTGCACGACCGTGGATCCGGGGCCCAATTTCATCGTCCCCGAGACAAGCTTCGATCCGGACTACTTCTATTGCCACGTGGAGCCGGAGCTCATCGTGGGCAGGCGATGCGGCGCCGGCGATCCATCGCAGGGCGACGCTCCGAACGGCTGCCACTTCAACGGGGCCGCGGTAAGTGGCATGATACTGTCGGATCATCCTGCAATTGATTGCGCGGGGGGGGACCACCCGGTCGACCGCACGAAGATTGCGCCCGGAAGCCTGGCGCAATCCAATTTCGAGGCCGTTTCGTTCGAGATGAGCAAGGACTACGCGTCAGCTGCGCTCCTGGTGCGCCCAGGCGGAAGCAATCATCCGAGGACGGTCATCGATCGCAACGATCCACAGTTGATCCGCCTGCTCCAGCTGTGGGCCAACAAATGAAGAGCAAGGGTTGGCTCATCGCGATCGTCGTCGTTGTTGCTTATTGGAGTTCCGTCACGCGGGCAGACGATGACTCCGAGCGAGAAGCCTTCGCTCGCGTGGTGGTCGATGCCGCCGAGCTTCGAACCGGCCCCGGCGTTAGCTATCGCGTGATTGCTGTCGCGCATCGCGGTGAAACGTTGGCTCTCGAGGGTCGGCCGACGCCTGGATTCTGGTTGCACGTTCTGCTGCTCGACGGGAGAACGGCCTACGTTCTGGGCGACGTCGTGCAATCGTTCGGGGTGAGTTCTTTGGACCGGCGGGGAGCCGCCGCGCGCCCGGGCCTGTTCGCGCCTCCGCCCCTCGACGGCGCGCACGGCGGTTTGGCCCTCGTCGGAGGCATCCTGAGCATCCCGGTGGCGACGGGCGGGGTGCAGCGCTTCGGATACGTCGAGGCACGCCCGTCCTTCGTCTTGCACAGGACTGTCGCTCTGGAGGGGTTCATCGGCGATGGCCTGACCAGCGACGGGGCCCAACTCCTGTTTGGCGGCGGCGTGGCAGTCTATCTGGCCCCCGGCTGGCCGGTGTGTCCATTCTTGGGGCTATTCGCGGGTGGGCTGAGCATCGTCCCGAGCCCGGACTCGTTCGTTCGCAAGCGTGAGACGCTCTACGTCGCGCGCGAAGGGGGCGGCTTGCTCTTCGCCCTTCGAAACCGCATTCTCATGCGTCTCGAAGTGACCAACTTGTCGCTCTTTTCGGCCGACACCTACAAGAACGCGCAGACGTATTCCGGCGGCCTCGGCGTGTACTTTTGAGCGGGGAGTTCGTGACCCACCCTGGCAGCATGGATACTTTCTTGCGCCGCGCGGCCTACGGCTTGGCTGCTTTGGCTGTTGCCTCGGCCCTCCTCGGCTGCGCGGCGGTAGCTCCGCAGGAGCGAGCAATTCTCGCCGACCCCACCATGCAATTCCACGCCGAAGCCAAACATGAATCCGCGCTGCGCCACGCAATCGACAACCGAGAGGCATCAATGGGCGGCGGCGGCGTGGCAGGTGGGGGATGCGGGTGCAACTGAAGCCGTTCGTCTACGCGATGCCGTTGGTCCTCATCGCGGGGCCCGCACGGGCGCAATTGGTGCAAATCGACACCGGACACTCATTTTTCTACGAGGCCCCGAGCCGAACGCATATGTTCGTGTACTCGCCGTCGGTTGATATCCAAGCCTCGCCCTCGAAATGGCTCGACGTTCGCGGCGGCTGGGAGGCAGACGTCGTTTCCGGGGCAAGTGTGGCTACAAAGGCCGGCTCCGCTTATGGTGCCACGCACGCTGTCGATGTCGTAACGACCGCAAGCGTCCACGATGTACGCAATCTCGGTCGCGCTGAAGTCACGATCAATGGGGGGGCCACCGCCTTCACGGCTGGTTATGCATACGGGACCGAGCACGATTACCGGTCCAATTCGCTACACTTTGATGCGCGCACCGATGCCTTGCAGCACAACACCCAGTTCGAGCTGTCGTACGCGCGGAATTTCGACGCCATTTGTGATCGAGTCCAGAACGCGACTGCGACGTCGCCTACGCAGTGGCGGGCCCTGGAAGACTCGACCGGCTGCTTTACTTCTGCAGCCAACCGCGCAACGCGCGCCCTTGATGTGGATAGCTACGAAGCCAGCTGGGGACAATCGTGGACGCCCGTCGTCGCCACGGAGCTTACTTACAGTGCACAAATCGTGGACGGCCTTCAGAGCGACCCTTATCGAAGCGTCATCGTGGGCGAGGGCCTCAAGGCCCAGGAGCACGAGCCGAACGAGCGCGCACGTGAAGCGCTTACTGCTCGCCTCGCGTGGTACATCCGAGTCCTCAAAGGAGCGCTTCGCATTTCGGCCCGCGGCTACCACGACACCTGGGCCATCGATAGTGCCTCGCTCGAGGCGGAGCTGGAGAAATCGTTCGGCGAGGCTCTTAGACTGTTGGTTCGTGCCCGCTTGTACAAGCAGACCGGCGCGATCTTCTGGAGCGACGACTATACCCAAGGCCGGGCCCCGCTCGGCCCTCGTGGCCAATATTGGACCGGCGACCGTGAGCTGTCCCCGTTCTGGAGCTGGCTTGCGGGTCTGCGCTTGGTCTGGACCCTCGCCCCGGCAAACCGGCGGCTTTTGGGCGTCGTGCAAAGCCTCAAGGTGGCCGGTTCGGGAGCGATGTCGAGCTACTCTTATGACCAATACACCCTAGGCGGATTGCCGGTTTCGAACGCGCGCGCGTACGTCGGAACAGTCAGTCTCAGCGCCTCTTTTTGAGCCCCGCGCGCGCGCTGTGTCGCGCTTGGCGTTATGTCTACCGCTCGTGTTGCGCTTTGCCGAAGAGGGTCTCGCGCGCTTTCGCGTCCAATGGGGCGTCTCGTCTCGGAGGTGTCGCGAGCCCACGTGCGACCGCCGACCGGCTCTTGAGCTCATCCATCCAGCGCGCAACGTGCGGGTATTCAGCGATGTCCACGCCCAGGCGGTGGTGGCCAAGGAGCCACGGCAGGTTCGCCACATCAGCGATAGTGTATTCATCGCCAGCCAAATAATGTGCCTTCGATAG
Source organism: uncultured delta proteobacterium (assembly GCA_963787925.1). Classification (GTDB taxonomy): domain Bacteria; phylum Myxococcota_A; class Polyangia; order Polyangiales; family Polyangiaceae; genus Palsa-1150. The sequence goes on along the minus strand of CAWBEN010000003.1, from coordinate 2,844,219 downwards.
CCGCCGGTCAATCACGCCGTAAAGTCGCTTCGATTCGTTCGTGTAGCGATCGATAGCATATGGAATTTTTTCCTGTGCATACATCCGGAAATGGTAAGCTTGTCCGAGCATTGGGCCAGTTCCACCGACCTGAAAAAAAAGCCACTCCAGAGCCGCGTAACGCGCGGCGCCCGAGCTAGCCAAAAGCCTGCCAGTCTTCTCGGCGAGATAGGTCAGGATGGCGCCAGACTCGAAGACGGCGACCTCCTGCCCGACAGGGCCGTCGTGGTCTACGATAGCTGGGATTTTGTTGTTCGGGCTAATGCGCAAGAACCCTGGCTGGAACTGGTCGCCCGCACCGAGATCGACCACCGTAACTGTGTACGGGAGGCCGAGCTCTTCAAGCGCAATCGAGACCTTGAAGCCGTTCGGTGTGGCCGCAGTGTAGAGATCGATCATTTGCGATTGCGATGACCAAACGCGGGCCGACGTAGCGCGGTTCAGTCCTCCTCATGATCCGGCCCACGAAGCCCGTGCTTTTTGGCCATGTCGTGAAGATGCTTGCGGTCCATCTTCGCTTCGCGCGCTGCGGCGCTGACGTTGCCCGCGTGCCGCGAGAGCAGCCACTTAACGTACTTCCGCTCGAGCTCGGCGTCATATTTTGCGCGCGTCTCGCGGTAACTCTTCTCCGGGTCGAAATGGAAAACATCGGCCCCCGTGCTGCCGGACACTGGCAGCGAAACGAGATTGAGCTCCGTCTGACCCGTTGCCCGCGTCATATAGACCGCGCGCTCGAGGACATTCCGCAACTCTCGGACGTTGCCGGGCCAGTCATGCGCGACGAGGCCCTGCATCATCTCTTCACTGACCGTCACCTCCGCGCCCGATGCCTTCAGTATATGCAGCGCCAGCATCGAGATGTCTTCACGCCGTGCGCGCAGTGGCGGCACGGTGATCGGGACCACGGCGAGACGAAAATACAAGTCCTCGCGAAACTTTCCTGCCTGGACTTCGCGCAGCAAGTTGCGCTTGGTCGCAGCAACGACGCGTACGTTCGTTTTCAGCGTCTTGTTGCCGCCGACCCGGCGAAACTCCTTTGCCTCGAGGACGCGCAGGAGCTTGGGCTGGACGTCGAGCGGTAACTCACCAATTTCGTCCAGGAATACTGTGCCCCCATCCGCTAACTCGAAGGCACCCTGGCGTCCCGCTACGGCCCCCGTAAACGCGCCCCGTTCATGGCCAAAGAGCTCGGATTCGAGGAGCGAATAGCTTACCGCGCCACAATCCACGACCACGAAAGGGCCCTGCGGACGCGCGCTTTCCGTCCAGATCGCGCGCGCGATCACGTCCTTCCCCGTCCCGGTCTCCCCGTCGAGAAGGACCGTCGCATCTGTGGTGGCAATTCTTTCGAGGACCCCGAAAATCGTTCGCATGGCGAGACTCCGTCCAATCGCCGCCCCGAACCAGGTCTTGTCGCTCGGCATCACCTCTACGTTGCGAACCGTAGGGCGGAGCGCGATTTCGACCTCGCCGACCTTGAGCACGGTGCCTGGCGGCAAAATCGCCTCCGACACCCGCGCTCCCTGCACCTTTGTCCCGTTCGTCGAGCCCAGGTCTCGGACGTGGATCCCGTCATTCGCGCGTGACAGTTCGCAGTGGTGCCGCGATACGGTGTCGTCGCCCAGGACCAGATCATTGTCGAGCGCCTTGCCCACGCGCAGCTTCTCTAGGAGCGGCTTGCTCGTGCCCTTCGCGCTACCGGACAGGACGATGACGTGCATCCCCGCCTTCGTTGCGCCGGTGGGCACGGCCAGCGTTGCGATCTCCGGCTGCTCATCTACTCCCTGTTGCGCGGAGCGCTTACGCTCCCGCGGACCGTCGTCGCTCGTCGGACTCATCGTGGCACCGAAGACGCGAGCTCGATGGATGTAACCCCGCCGTTGAGCGTGACCTGGCGGCGGACGACGGCCCGCTGCTCGCTTGCCGGCGCACCAGAATCCGACCGGCCGGCGATTTCGATCTCTACTCTATAGTCTCCGTCGGGGAGGCGAGGCCCGTGCGTGACGACGCGCGGTGCCTGCCCTCGCGCGTAAGGGAAATGCGCGTCGCGCGCCCAATCGTCGCCGCTCGACTCGCCCGTCACAGGCGGCGCGCTGGAGCCCGTCGCGAGCGCATTGACGGGAGCCCACCGTGCTTCGATTTCGTCGACACGGGTGGCGGCGTCGCCGAGCACGTAGTGCACCGTCTGCTGTCTGGGCGACCGGGGGGCGAGCCGCGCCGCCATGAGGAGACCGACGAGTGCGATACAAAAGCCTCCAGCGCGCCTGAGTCCGAGCGGAGGGCTCCCTACGCGACCATTCATTCCTGCCCCCTCGACGCACGTATGCGAGCAACGAGCGCGTGCACGACCGGATCAGGTAGCCCGAACTTTGGCATTTTCCCCTTGCCGTTCGTGATCGCCGCGGAAATCTCCACGTCAGGCGTCTTATCCTGCCATTCGGCCAGCGTGAGATCAGGCGCGCGCAGCATCGGACCCATCTGACCATCTCCCTTGCCACCGGGCCCGTGGCAAGGCGCGCATTGCTGGCGCCATGCAATCTCGACGAGCTGCGCGATTTCCGCGGTTGGATCGGCAGGCGCGCTCGCAGATGCGCGGGCTTGAGCCCCCGTTGAGGGCTTGTCATCGTCGCTCGAATGGTGATCGATTGGCGTCCAGGATTTCAGCCCATCCGCGGATGGCGGCCGGTCACATCCGAAAAAAGAAGCGGACAGGACGGCGATGCTCATGCCGAGGCGGGCAATTGGGGGCTTTACCACGGCCGCCAAACCTAGTGCGCCCGGCGTAGAGGGCCAAGCCGTCTTGCGTGGAAAAGCGCCGGGCGTTAGCTTCACGGTAGGCGCAGACCGTCGTTTCTGGCTGCGACCCGAGGTTCGAATGTACTCCAATGGAAATGACTCCGCCGTAGTCTCACCGACCAAGAAACTGACGGTGCCTGATGTGCGCTCGCGGAAGGAAGGCCCCGCGCTCGCCATGGTCACCGCCTACGATTTCATCATGGCCCGTCTCATGGACGAAGCGGGTGTCGATCTGGTGCTCGTCGGCGACTCACTAGGGATGGTGGTGCAGGGCTTGCCGAACACTTTGCCCGTGACATTGGACGAAATTTGCTACCACGGCCGCGCGGTCGCGCGGGGCACCGCCAGGGCCCACATCGTGGGCGACCTCCCTTTCATGAGCTACCAGGTCTCTGCGGAGCAAGCAGTAGAGAGCGCCGGCAAGCTGCTCAAGCAGGGCGCCTTCGAAAGCGTCAAGCTCGAGGGGGGCCTCGAGATGGCAGAGCACGTCCGGCGCATCGTTCGCGCGGGCATTCCGGTCATGGGGCATGTCGGTCTGATGCCCCAGAGCATGCACGTCCTAGGCGGATTTACGGTACAAGGTAGGGGGGAGGACGCAGCGGGCAAGGTGCTCGCCGATGCGCAGGCGATCGAAGAGGCCGGCGCCTACGCGATCGTTCTGGAGGCAGTTCCGCCCGATGTTGCCGAGCGTGTGACGGTCGCTGTTGGAATTCCAACGATTGGTATCGGCGCTGGTCCCGCATGTGATGGTCAGGTGCTAGTGTGCACTGATTTGCTCGGTATGGCTCGAGGCCACATACCGCGCTTCGCCAAGAGCTATGCACTGATCGGCGACGCGATCGTAGCGGCTGTCAAGAGCTACGTGGCCGAGGTTCAAAGCGCAGCCTTTCCCGGCCCCGAGCACACGTTTAAGCCGAATCGTGGCGAGCTTCGAGAGGTTACCCCCTCCGGCGCTGGCCCCGACGGCGTCCGGATAACGCATTGATCGACTTCGTGGTAGAGCGCCACTCTCGTCATGAGCATGAATAGCGACGAACCGCGTCCACGCTATGAGCCTTCCGTCATCGAGCCAAAGTGGCAAAAGTATTGGGAGGAGCACGGGACATTTCGCGCCGAACGTCGTCCCGGGCGGAAAAAGTTGTACGTTCTCGACATGTTCCCATACCCGTCAGGTAGCGGGTTGCACGTTGGCCATCCCGAGGGGTACACGGCAACGGACATCGTCGCACGCTACCATCGCATGTGTGGGTTCGATGTCTTACACCCGATGGGCTGGGACGCGTTTGGTCTTCCTGCCGAGCAGCATGCCATAGCCACGGGCGAGCATCCCGATGTCGCCACAAAGCGAAATATCGCGACCTTCAAGCGTCAGCTCAAGATGCTCGGCCTCAGTTATGACTGGGCGCGGGAGATCGACACCACCGAGCCATCCTACGTAAAGTGGACGCAGTGGATATTTCTAAAGCTCTTCGAACGTGGTCTCGCGTATCAAGCCTCGATCCCCGTGAACTGGTGTCAGGCACTCGGAACAGTGCTGGCCAACGAGGAGGTCATCGACGGCAAGAGCGAGCGGGGAGGACACCCCGTCGAGCGTCTTCCGCTGCGCCAATGGATGTTGAGGATTACCGCTTACGCCGACCGACTTGACGCCGACCTCGAGCGCCTCGACTGGCCTGATACGAAGATCAAACAGCACCACTGGATCGGCCGGAGCGAAGGGGCCGAGGTCGATTTTGCTGTCGAAGGCACCGGCGAATTTGTAACTGTTTTTACCACCCGCGTCGACACGCTGGCGGGCGTGACCTACGTCGTCCTGGCGCCGGAGCATCCTCTGGTCGCGAAGCTAGCGGGGGATGGCGAAGCGGCCCGTGCCGTAAGCCACTATGTCGAAACCGCCCGGTCCAAGAGTGACCTGGACCGTACGGAGTCGAGGATCAAAACCGGCGTTTCACTGGGAGCCTTCGCCATCAACCCTATCAATGGCGACAGGATTCCAATTTGGATCGCCGACTACGTCATAGGGACGTACGGCACGGGCGCCGTGATGGCCGTCCCGGGGCATGATGACCGTGATCACGAGTTCGCGCTCAAACACGGGATGCACATCGTGCAGGTCATCGCGCCCGGTCCGAAGGTGGGCGACGAGACGGAACTCACGGTTGACGTTCAGACTGCGGCGTTCACGGAAGACGACGGCGCGGTCACCTGGCGTCAGCGCACGCAAGACCCCCTTCCAGACGGCCTGCCGACCGCAGAAGCCCGCCGACGCATCACCGCGTGGCTGCAGACGCGCGGCGCGGGCCGGGCACGGGTGACTTACCGACTCCGCGATTGGGTTTTTTCGCGTCAGCGTTACTGGGGGGAACCGATTCCAATTTATTTTCCTGTCAGCTGTCAAGGCGATCCGCGGTTGCCGAATGCCAAATTCATCATCCACCATGAACGGCCGACGGCCGTCGATGTGGCGGATCTGCCGCTTCGATTGCCAAAGCTAGACGATTTCAAGCCGGGAAACGATCCCGCGGGACCCCTGGCGCGCGTTGCCGATTGGCGGTTCTTTCAAAAGGACGGCCACTGGTACGCGCGTGAGACGAACACGATGCCCCAGTGGGCGGGCTCCTGCTGGTATTATTTGCGCTACCTCGACCCAGATAACGCGCTCGAACCGTGGAGCGCGCAGGCATATGACGACTGGATGCCGGTCGATCTTTACGTCGGAGGTGCGGAGCACGCGGTGCTGCATCTTCTGTATGCCCGGTTTTGGCACAAGGTCCTCTACGACATGGGGGCGGTGAAGGACGCCGAGCCCTTCACCAAGCTCGTCCACCAGGGGGTCATCCTCGGAGAAGACGGGCAGAAGATGAGCAAGGCGCGCGGCAACGTTGTCAATCCCGACGACATCGTCCGTGCGCATGGCGCGGACGCGCTGCGAGTCTACGAAATGTTCATGGGACCGCTTGAGCAGGTAAAACCATGGCAAACGAGCGGCATCGATGGCGTGCGGCGCTTCCTCGAGCGAGTATGGAGTCTCGCGATCGCCGCGAGCGAGACCGACCATGCGTACGACGCGCGTACACGACGATTGGTGCACAAGACCATTGAGAAAGTGACTCGCGACATCAAGATGCTGCGTCTCAATACGGCGATCAGCGCCATGATGATCCTCGTCAAACACCTGGGGTCGCTCGAGGGGGCGCCTCGCGAAGCGCTCCGCGATCTGACGCTCATCCTATCGCCTTTCGCTCCACACCTCGGCGAGGAAATCTGGCAACGCCTGGGCCACGCCGGCTCACTCTCCGCAGAACGATGGCCGGATTTCGACCCCGCACTCGTGAGCGACGAGCGCGTCGAGATTGGCGTGCAGATCAATGGAAGACTGCGCGGAACCGTGACCCTCGACTCGGATGCTAACGAGGAGGCGGCGAGGGACGCAGCGTTAGCGGACGAGCGCGTACGCCCTTACGTCGACGGCAAGACCGTCAAGAAATTCATTTATGTCAAAGGCAAGATTGTGAGCATCATCGTCGGGTGATGGTGCGCTGCGGGTCTTCGCTGTTATTTCTCGTGTGCCTAGCGGCGTGCGCGTACCGCCCAGTGTACGGACCGGGCAGCCCTCCGCGGCTCCACGTCAAACTCCTCCGTACGCTTGTTCCCGATGCCGTGGCGAGCGACGAGGTGGCGAGCGGCGTGCGCGAGGAGCTTGCCCGGGCAGGTGCACTTGCCGATGGCGACGGGTGGCCACAGCTCCAAATCGAAGTGTTGCGCGAGGACGAGTCGAGCGACGGGATCGCTAGCGCTGCCCGAAATCCATACGCCCGCGGTATCATCCTCGGCCTGGTCGCGCGCGCCTGGATCCTTGCTTCGCCCGGAGCGGTCCCCGAGCATGATACCGGCGACGTCCGGGCGGCAGACGTCGTCGCCGTAGACGCGAGAGGTCCATCTGGCGCCGAGCGTTCCGAGACCGCGAGCACGTTTCACACCGCAGACGCGCTGCGCGCAGCTGCCCGTCGCTTGGGGCACAAACTCGGCCAGAGTGTCCAGGGCTTCGCAGTGCCGAACGAGGAGCCCTTCGATCGGTGAACGGCCGCTGCCGGCGCGGTCGTGCTACAGTACGGCGAGCTTATGATCACGATCGGGTGCGCCGGCTTCCCCGTCCCCGCCACGCGGTATTTCAAAGAATTCTTGTTCGTCGAAGTGCAAGACACCCATGTGACCCAACCCGGAACCGGGACCATTCGCCGTTGGCGTCGCGAGGCGCCACCTGGTTTTGCCTTTGCGCTCCTGGCGCCGCGAGATATCGGTCAGGAGGGCTTCCGGGAAGGGAAAGTAACCGAGACGGCGCTGCGAAATCTCATCGACGTGGCGAAGGAGCTTGAAGGGGACACAGCAGTGTTCATCGCTCCGGCGGATTTCACTGCCTCGCGCGGGAACAAGGCGGCGGTTCGAGAGTTTTTGGCCAACGTGAAGAAGAAGTTTAAGCGAATCGTTTGGGAGCCGCCGGCCCTTTGGGATGCTGACGACGCGCAGCAGCTCGCTCACGAAAGCGGCGCATCGGCTGCGCGCGACCCGCTCGCCCACGGGACGACGACCGCACCGTTTGCTTATTATCGTCTACCTGGCCCGGCAGGGCACAAGAGCCGCTACGAGGACCCTGCGATCGAGCGGCTTGCGGAGATCGCCGGAGACGCGGGGAATCAGGACGCGACGTACGTGTTCACGAACGTCGACATGTTCGCGGACGCCAAGCGTCTCAAAAAAGCGCTACGGCTTTAGAACGAGCGCCGGTAGCAATGCTGCCGGCGGCTCAGTTGCACCGGGCGCTGCACGAGGCCACCGCGCACGCTCTGAGCATTTGGAAGTCTGCTCCAGCTTGCGACGAGTGGCCGCCCTGGCAAGCTGCGAGGCAATTCGTCGGGGTGTCCGCAGCAATGCCCGAATCCGGGGGCGGTGTTACGCAGTCATTATAGCAACTCTGGATCTGCTGGCATTCGGTTGTGCCGCTGTCGTCGATGGCCTCGTACGGGGGGGAACACGCGGATTCCTCGAGGCAACAATTGGCGGCCAGACACAAGAGGCACGCTTCGCTGCCGTCCGGAACCGTGCACAGCGATGCGCCGTCTCCCGTGGGCGCGGCTTCAGACTGGCCGACGCCGCCACCGGTCGTCCCGTCGGCGGTCGCAGAATCGGCGGCCGATCCGCCGTCGACGTCGCCGCCCGAGACCGTGAGCGTGCACGCCGAGGTTTCTACACAAATCACGGTGGCCGGCACGAGCATTGCGTAAAACGATTGTTTCGTCATTGGGACGTCACCCTAGGTTAAGACGGACCGCCTGCGCTCGAACTTCAATCAGGCGCCGGCGCGCGCGGGTCGTCTCAGAAAAGCGGCACCGATTATCCCGATTGTCGCGAAGAACCATGGCCAGTCGCCCAGCCGCTCGTACACCGTGTGCGCGCGGAGCCAATGAATTGGCGCGGAGATCGCTTCCTGGCGAAAGGTCCCGGAGTGGACCACGACGCGTCCGACGGGGTCGACGATTGCGCTCACGCCGCTGTTGGTCCCGCGCACTAGGTACCGGCGGTGCTCCACCGCGCGGAGTTGCGCGAGCGCCAGGTGCTCCCACGGCTCACTCGTGTCTCCGAACCAAGCATCGTTGGTCATATTGACGAGCAGCTCTGGATCCCCGTGTCGCACCGCATCGTTGGTGAATCGCGGCAAGATGTCCTCGTAACAAATCAGCGCGGTGACGGCGTGCCTTTCGCCATGGACTTCCACGTATAGCGGGTCGAGCGAGGTGCCGGGCGTGAAGTGGCCGCTGTTGGGAGACCACTCGTAAAAGATGGGAAAAGCCTCGCCGAACGGAAGGTATTCGCCGAATGTGAGCAGGTACTGCTTGTCGTAGCGGCTTCGGATCGTTCCGTCGGCGTCGCTTGACACTGCAGAGTTGAACAGAACGTACCTGCGTTGGTCGCCGACGGGCCGGACAACGACGGCGCCGAAAATAGCAGGCGCGCCGATGAACCGGCTGACGCCAGCTCGGAGCTCGTTCGCATACGCGTCGTCTCTCACCGCTCGCATTGCAGAGGTCTCGCTCCAAACGACAAAATCGACTTTGCGGTCGTGCTCGAGCTCGCTCGAAAGACCGAGGTGGCGCCGCAGGCCTTCATCGAAGGCCGAGCGCTTTTCCATCAGTCCCATATTCGCCTGCACGACGCCGACAGTCGCGCCCGGCGCGGCTTGCGCCGCGGCGTCGACTGCGCGTATCCGCAGCGCGCCGTAGAGCATGGACAGAGCCAGGGCCGCAGTCCCCACGACCGGAATCAAGGCGTTGACCCTTCGCCGCTCCGCGTGCGCGAGAACTGGCTCGCTCATCGCAGCATTCGCGGCGACCAAGACGACCCCGACCAGGACCGGACCTCCGACGTCGGCGACCTGTGTGAGCAGATGCACCTGGTGGACGCAGGCCGCATAATACCAGGGAAAAAGGAGCGGGTACAAAGTTTCGCTAGCAACGAAAGCGCCTACGAAGACGAGCGTCGCTGGCCAACCTCGGGCCGTCGCTCTGCCGTAGATGCAACCGAGGAGCGCGATGCGTCCGCCTTGGTAGGCACACACGACGAGCACGAACACGAAGCATATGGGCGCCGGGAAGCCGCTGAACGTCCGCAGGAATTGCTGCAGCCAAAAAAACCCCGCCAGATTCATCGTCGTGCCGGTGACCCACCCCAGGAGGGTTGCCCGTCGGGTCGATTGGCGATGGATCGCAACGAACAGCGGTACCCAGGCCACGAACGCGAGCGGCCACACGTCCATCCCGGCGAAGGCGAGCCAGTATAGAAGCCCCGAAAGCGTGGCGCCGGCGTACGCGAACGCTGGCCGCAGAGGGAGGGCACCGACTGGGGCGAGAACGAACGCCTGAGCGCGCGCCCGCGGGGAAGATCTCGGCATCGGGCCGCCGTTATAGCGCGGCGCGCACTAACGGGGATTGATGCCGAGAAGCTCGACTTCGAACACGAGCGTGGAGTTTGGCGGGATGCCTGGCCTCCCACCTGGCCCGTAAGCGAGTGACGGCGGTATGGTTAGCTTTCGCTTCTCGCCTACCTTCATTCCCGCCACGCCCTGGTCCCACCCCTTGATGACCTGCCCTTGGCCTAGGGTGAAATCGAACGGCTGATTTCGGTCGCGCGAGCTGTCGAACTTCTTCCCGTCGGCGAAAGTCCCAACATAGTGAACGCGTACCTTGTCGCCAGCCTTGGCCTGGACGCCCTTGCCCGGCGTCATGGTCGTCGACGCCATCTTCTCCTCGACCTCTGGCGGGGCGAGCCTTGGCGGGGGCGGAACTGCGGATGGATGGGCAGACGGCGGAGCGCTGGCGGGAGGCGCGGTAGATGCCGCGCTGGCGACGGCCTCCGGGGCCGGCGGCTGGGTGAGCGCGGAGCAGGACGTCGTCGTCCCGAACGCGAGCGTGGACGCGATCGCCAGCAGGACGTGATACAAGCGGGTGCACATCATCGCTGCCAATACTTCGGGGATGTGACCAAAGTCAAAGGGGAGGGACGCAACTCATGTCGCGCGTTCTTCACATAGAAGACGACCCGAGGAATCGCTTGCTGGTACGCAAGCTGCTCGCCGCCGATGGGCACGAGGTCATCGACGCGACCGACGGCCTCGAAGGCGTGCGCTGCGCACTTGCCCTTCATCCGGACCTCGTCCTCGTCGATCTCAATGTTCCCGGGCTCGATGGCTACGAGGTGACCCTGCGGCTCCGGAGCGAGCCGTCTCTCAGCGGCGTCCCAATCGTTGCCATTACGGCGGAAGGGGATCGGGACACGAGCTTCGCGGTCGGTTGCGACGGGTTCATCCAAAAGCCGATTGACGCACGGAGCTTTGCGTCGCTCGTGCGACGCTACCTCTCAGGGCATCGCGAGCCGTACACCTCGAGCGCCGACGCGACGGGTGAGCGCCTGCGTCTGCAAAGTCACCGGATCGTAGGTCACCTCGAGCAGAAGGTGGCCGAGCTTAGTGCGGCCAACGAGCGCCTGCGAGAGATCGAACGACTTCGTACCGAGTTCTATCGGAACATCAGCCACGAGCTCGCGACGCCGATGACGCCCATAGTTGGGTACCTTCGAATGCTCCTCGACGAGGAGCTGGGGTCACTGAATAAGCCCCAAGCGAAGGCCCTCCGCGCCATGGACGATTGCGTTCGTAGGCTCCGCGCGACGCTCGACAATCTCATCGACGTGACCGGCCTCGAGACCGGCAAGATGCGCTTTTTCCACCGGGACTACGATTTTCTGGACACCGTCCGGCGCGCTGTAGCAGCCTACGCCGACGCGTTCGCGGAGAACGAGCTCACGCTCCTCGAAGAGACACCCCGCGGGCCGCTTCCGGCGTACGGGGACTCCGAGCGGCTCTCGCGTGCAATGAGCCAGCTGCTGGACAACGCGTGCAAGTTCACGCCGCGCGGTGGAATCGTCGGGGTCCGGGTTCGTGTTCTCGACGCACACTACGAGGTGTTCGTCGCGGATAGCGGAGCCGGCGTACCAGCCGAACGACTCCAGCGCGTCTTCGAGCCATTCTATCAGGTCGACGGGTCGCCCACTCGAGCGCACGGAGGAGTGGGCGTGGGTCTGGCCATTGCTCGGAGCGTTGCCCGCGGGCTCGGAGGCGACCTGCAACTCGCCGAGAGCGCCACCATCGAGGGAATGTATCTAACCGGGGCAGCCTTCGCATTGACCGTGGCCAAGCATGCGCCGGTCGTAGTTGCTCAGGCGAGCCCCTGAGGCAAGATGTACGGAGACAGAGCCCGGGCCGGCGGGTCGAAGGCAGGCACCGAGCGCCTCTACTTCGACTGGAACGCAACGACGCCGCCTTTGAACGAGGTGGTCGACGCAATGGCTGCGGCTGCGCGCGAAGAGTGGGGCAACCCGTCGAGCGTTCATTCCTTCGGTCGAGCAGCAGGCAACGCGGTCGAGCGCGGTCGGCAGTCCGTTGCGCGGCTCGCGCGCTGCGATCCGCGCGATGTCATCCTCACCTCGGGCGGCACCGAGGCCAACAATCTCGCGCTCCGGAGCGCGTTCTCTCGGTCGTCTGGGGTCCTCGTGACCAGTCGCCTCGAGCATCCATCGGTGGCGCGCGTCGCTGAAGCGCTCGAGCGCGAAGGGCGTGCGCGAGTTCGCTGGCTCAGCGTCCTCGCAGAGGGGACCATTGATCTCGAAGACCTCGCCCGCGCGTTCGAGGAGGGCGACGTACGCCTCCTCGCGCTGCAAGCCGTGAATGCGGAGACGGGGGTGGTGCAGCCCGTGCGTGAAGCCGTGGCACTGGCGCGGAAGGCGGGCGCGCGCGTACACGTCGATGCGGTACAGGCCTTCGGCCGCAGCGACGACGTTGCCGCGGAAGCCGACACGAGGAGCCTGGCCGCACACAAAATCCGCGGGCCCAAGTCCATCGGAGCGCTCGTCGCCCGCCCAGGCGTGCGACTCGAGCCTCTGCTCCTCGGGGGTTCGCAGGAGCGGGGGCTGCGTGCGGGGACCGTCGATCCGATGGCAGCGGCTGGACTTGCCGTGGCGGCACGCCATGCCTTGGGTTCGCCGCCGCGCTGGCGCGCCCTTGCTGGCTTGCGAGACACTCTCGAGGCGGGGCTATGTCGGCTGGCGCCACGAGCGCGCGTCAATGGGTTGCGGGCAGCGCGCGCGCCGCACGTGACTAGCATCGCGTTTCCCGGCTGGGGGGCGCCTGAGCTTGTCGCTGCACTGGACCTCGAGGGGCTCGCTGCGTCGGGCGGCAGCGCTTGCAGCGCGGGTACCGCCGAGCCTTCGCAGATCCTGCGCGCCATGGGAGACACGGAGGCGGCCTTGTGCAGCGTCCGCTTCTCGCTAGGCGAAGAGACAACGGAGGCAGACGTCGACGCCGCGCTTGCGGCCGCAGCCAAGGTCCTCCGACGATGAGGCAACGGAAACGATTCGCTTGCCACCGATCCTGCTCACCGGGCCATTGCGGTTCGGCTCTGCGCGGGCGCTCCGCCGAAGTCGATGGGGATCCAAAGCGCCCGCACCTGACCCCCCGTGCCCTCGCGCGTGAAGCCGGCCAGGCCGAAGAGCACGTTCCAGAAGTAACCGTTCGGGTTTTCCCCGTACGAGAAGAGCGGCAAGAGATGAAACTGCCAATCGCGTCCCCCGGCGACTCGCTTTTGAACGTACAGCGTGTTTGCCGCGACCTGCAAGACGGAGTCGTCAGCCCCGTCGGCGAACCGCCAGTAGAGCGGAAAGCCTATGGTCGTTCGCCCTCTCGGGCTAGCAAAATCCCAGAAGACCGGTGCGATGACCGTGTGGGCCGAGTCATCCGTGCGTCCGGTATAGACGATCGGATGAAAATCGTTTTCGAAGCCGTGCTTGCCGCTCGAAAGCGTCAGTGTAGGAAAAACCCACCACGTTCGCGACTCGCCGTATGTCTCGAAGCGTCCGACGAGAGGCGTTAGCCAATCGTGCCCCGCCGGGCTGTCCGACCTGAAGAAGAGTGGCGCGATCGCCCACGAGTGCAGTCCCACGTCGCGATTGGAGTAGCTCCACCAAAGCGGGACGATGGGACCAGCCGCCGTCAGTGAAGTCGCTCCGCTTCGAGCTTCGATGTGCGAATAGCCGAGGCTGAGAAGGGCGTCGCTCGTCGGTGTGACGCGCCGGTAATACCCGGGAATGATGAAGAGACTTTGGTCGGCGGAACGGCCATAGTGAAAGAGGGGAAACAACGTCGTGTGCGTTTCGGAAACCCCCCCTGTCTCCGGTTTGCCGTGGATGTGGAAGAACAGAGGGCCCACGTCGAATACCGCCCGCTTGGGATTGGACCGCGCGACGACGGGACCCACGACCGTCATCGACGTTCCGTCGAGCTCCTGCTCCGCGTGGTAAAAGAGAAGGGGAGGAATGAGGGTGTACGTGCGCCGGTTTCCCTCGCTATCGCCGTTGTCTCCTCGAAAAAAAAGCGGCGCGACGCCCAAATCGACGTCGGTACCGGTACGCGCGCGGAAATAGGGCCCGACGAGCGTGAAGGCGCCCTCGGTGTCCCAGTGCGATGTCGTGAGAAGAAGCGGAGCGTGCAAGTAGCCGCCGCCCCGTCGCTCGCCTTCGAACAACAACGGTGCAAGCCAGTTGTCATGCTCGCCCGGCGCCTCGCGGTGCGCCAGGGGGCCGACGACGACCACCTTGCTATCGCCGTCGCGCACGCGCCACAAGGCGGGAAAAACGAGGTCGATGTCCAGCTTAGGGGAGCGGCGCCGGTAATAGAGGAGCCCGTATAGCCCTTGCGTGTCCTCGGCCTGCGGCACGCCGTAGAGGTGCCGGGTCTGGTCCGGCAGCCCGCGCGTCTCCTCGACGAAGAAGGGCGGCAGGAGCCGCTCGCGATAGTCTCCTCGAGTCGCTTCATAGTACGGCAGCATCCGGCGCCGCACGAGTAACCCTTCCGGCGAAGGCGGCCCGGCGGCCCAATCCGAGCCAATGCGCTCGCGCGTCTCCGGCGACATCAGGAGCGGGTCCTGGGGCGGTGCTATCGCAGGCTCGGCGCGCAGGAGAGGAGCGCGGTCTTCGTCCGCGTCCGGCGCCTTGGGCTTGGGCTCGCTTGTTCGCGGACCACGCCTCGCCGCACCAGGGAACTGTGCGCTAGCCGTGCCCGAGAGCGCCAGCACGAGAGCGGTTGCCGCGCACGCCAATAGCCTCACGACGCCTCCCTACTCGAATCATGATCGGCAGGATCGTAGTCCGTGCCGACCCACCGGCTCGGACGGCCTGGTCAACCGATCGACGACAGCACGCACGGCCTCCTCGGTGGGCAGGCGTGTCTGCGTGTGGAGCACGAGATCCTTGACCTGGACCGAGCCCTCTGCGAGCTCGGACTCGCCGATGATGAGCACGACGCGCGCCCCCAGCGCATTGGCTCGACGGAGCTGGCTCTTCAGAGAAGTGCCGCGCGTGTCCACCTCTGAGCGCACGCCGCCGCGTCGCAACGAGCGAGCTAGCGCGAGACCGGCGCTCACAGCCGATTGTCCGAGCGGAGCGACGAGCGCGTCTACGACGGAAGCCTGGACTTCGAGCGAGCTGGCGATCAGCAGCCGCTCGAGTCCTATGGCGAAACCGACGGCCGGCACCTGAGGTCCGCCGAGGTCCGCGATCAGGGTGTCGTAGCGCCCGCCGCCCGCAACGGTGCTCCCGGCGCCCAGTTTCTCGGGCGCACCCCGCACCTCGAAGAGGGTCCGCGTGTAGTAGTCGAGGCCCCGCACCAGCCGCGGGTCGACCGAGTAGGGCGTGCCGAGCGCATCGAGATGGTCGCGCAAGAGAAAAAAATGCCTGCGATCTTCTTCTGAGAACGCGTCGTGGATGGTCGGAGCGTCCCGCACGGCCTCTCGATCACGTTCGTCCTTTGAATCAAGGATCCGAAGGGGGTTGCTGCCGAGCCGCCGCTGCGATTCGGCCGAGAGCGCCGCGGCCTTTGGAGTCAGGTGGCGCACTAGCGCGTCACGATAGGTCGCCCGTGCCGATGGGCCGCCTATCGAGTTGACCACGACCTCCAGATTGGGGATGCCGAGCTCGGTCAAGAAGGCGAAGAGCATGTCGATCATCGCCGCATCGCACCCCGGTGCTTCCTCGCCGAAGACCTCTGCGCCGAGCTGGTAAAATTGTCGATAGCGTCCGCGTTGGGGCCTTTCGGCGCGAAACATCGGACCTGCGTACCACCAGCGTGAGACGGGCTCCTTCGTGTGCACCGAATGCTCGATATACGCCCGTGCTGCGCTCGCGGTCCCTTCGGGGCGAAGGGTCAGTGGCTCGCCATGGTGCTCGAATGAGTACATCTCTTTCTCCACGACGTCGGTCGCTTCGCCAATGGCGCGGACAAAGAGGGAGGTCGGCTCGACATATGGGGTGCGCACCTCACGAAAACCGTGAAGTTCCATCGCGCGCGCGTACAAGCGCTCGATGCGTTGCCATAGGCCGATCTGGTCGGGGAGCACGTCGTTCATGCCTTTGACGGCTCGGAGCGAAGTCATTGGGAAAGCCGCGGCAAGGGGGCGCGCAAAGCGTGCAGATGGGCGAATTGGGGGACGGGCGAGTGCGCGAGGGCGGGAGATATGGCCCCGACGCCACGGTCGGGTCAAGCCAGGTGTGGGCAGCGCAGGTCCCCCGCTCCTTGTGGCTCGCGGAGAAGGTTTACACTAGAAGCTTCCGCTTGAGCGCACCGCCGGACCGGCCAGGACGTACCTGCGCGCTCGACCTCGGGCGCGCTCGGGTGGGCGTCGCCATCGACGACGATCTCGGACTCATGGCTCACCCCCGGGGAAAGCTCGATGCACGCGACCACCGGTCGCTCCTCGACGCGCTCCGCTTTCTAGCCGAGAAGGAGAGCATCGTGAGGTTCGTCGTCGGCTTGCCGCTGGACATGCGCGGGGGCGAGGGCGCGGCGGCTCGCGACGCGCGGACGATGGCAAGGCGGATCGCTGACGCAACGGGGCGCCTCGTCGAGCTGTGGGACGAACGCTTGACCACTGTTCAGGCACAGCGGGCATTGCGGGCAAGCGAGGTTCACGGAAAAAAAGCCCGCGACCGGGTCGACGAGGCAGCGGCGTGCGCGATCTTGCAGTCTTGGCTCGACGCCCGTCAATTGCGGCGGAAAAAATGAAGACGCGCATGACCGGTAGCAGCGGGCGAGGGAAGGGAGCGAAGCGGCGAAGGCGAAAGAGCCTTTCTGGAGCGCCCGACCCCTCCTCCTCGAACCCCCGGTCAAGCTTCGTAGCGGCTCCGGCGGCAAACCGGCGCGGTTCGCGCATCATCGGCGCTCTCCTCCTGGGGCTGGCTTCCCTCTTCTTCGCCGCCTCCACGTGGCTCTTCCTTTTGTTCCCAACCGAGCGTGGCCCCGGTGACGGCCGGTCCGTCGAGCTCATCGTTTCACGCGACTCGAGCTCGCAGGACCTCGCGGCGCTGCTCTCCGGCGCCGGCCTTGTGTCCAGCCCTCGCCTCTTCGCCGTTTGGGTGACCGCCACTGGCGGTTCTCACGCTGTCCGTGCGGGCAAGCATTTGCTCACCGATGACGCGAGCCCGCGGGAGCTGATGGCGCGCCTCGAGCGCCGGTCCGGAGGGGGCACGGTGCGAGTAACCTTTCCGGAGGGCTGGACCCGTTTCGACGTGGCGCGCCGGCTGGAGGAGAGGCACGTGGTCGCGCTCCGGGCGTTCCTCGATGCCACGACCGATCCAGACCTGCTCCAAGAGCTCGACATCGGTGGCGACAGTGCCGAGGGCTTCCTGTTCCCGGCAACCTACGATCTGGGGCTCGACGGCGACCCGGTGGAGATCGTCCGTAGGATGAAGCGCGAGTTCGACCGGCGATGGGACATGGCGTCGCAGGCGCATTCGGCGACGCTGAACGACGTCATGACATCGGCTCAGATGAGCGTGCGCGATGTCGTAATCCTGGCTTCGATGATCGAGAAAGAAGCTGCGGTGGACGAGGAACGGCCGATGGTCGCGAGCGTTTTTCTCAACCGCCTGCGCGATCCCGCTTTCAGGCCGAGGCGCCTCGAATGCGATCCGACCGCCAGCTATGGCTGCATCGTGGCGCCCGAGCGAGCGGCTTCCTGTGCCGACTTCACCGGCAAGGCCACGCCGGCGATTGAACACGACCCGGACAATCCGTATTCGACGTACACCCACGAAGGGCTGCCGCCCGGCCCGATCGCAAACCCGGGGGTCAAATCGCTCGAGGCGGCGATGGCTCCCGCGACGACGCACTACTTCTTTTTCGTGGCGCGCGGCGGCGGTCGCCATACTTTCTCGGAGACTTACGAGTCCCACGCCGCTGCAGTGCGCGGCGGAGCAGCTCGACGCTGAAACCTAGGCTCGGAAGTTAGCGCTTGAGGGAAGGCCCACGCTGCTGCGCTGCGTCGCGAATCCCCGAGCAAGCGCCCAACCGAGCCGTTCCGAGGAGCCGAATCAAACGCCCTCGGCAGTTCGGCCTTGGGATCTTCTGATCTTGGCCCCGATCTGGTACGAGCGGCCCCGTGCTTCTAGTCGGCGATATCGGTGGGACGCACGCGCGCCTCGCTCTCGTGACGCCCCAAGGCGACCTCGCGCGGCACGAAGTTTTCGAGAGTCGCAAGTTCACGTCTCTCGAGGCGGTGGCGCGCGCGTTCTTGGGAGTGCCGGCTCCCCCTCTTGCGGCCGCAGCGTTCGGTGTGGCGGGTCCTGTCGTCAACGGACGCTGCGCCGCCACGAATCTTCCCTGGCTCATCGATGCGCGAACGCTCTCCCGTAAGCTCCGCATCGCGCATGTCGCCCTTTTGAACGACCTGGTCGCGCTCTCGCTCGGGGCGCTGCTCGTCCGTCGCGGCAAGCTCCACGTCCTCGGCGGCGCGGGGGCCCCGAAAAAGAAGGGCGGTAACGTTGCCGTGATCGCGGCGGGCACGGGGCTCGGCGAGGGACTCCTGGTTTGGGACGGAGCGCGGCTGGTGCCGACTGCAACGGAAGGGGGGCACTCCGACTTTGCGGCGCGGGACGATCTCGAGATTCGAGCTCCTACAGTTCGTTCGGGCGCGATTTGGTCACGTGAGTTACGAGCGCGTCCTCTCTGGCGACGGCCTCGGCACCGTCTACGATTTTTTTTCGCACGGCAAAGCTGGTGGCCGAGACCGCCCAAAACGTCCGCGCTATCGAGGCGGCACCCGATCGCAACGCGGCGATTGCGCGCCTCGGAATGGACGGGACGAGTCAGGCTGCGGCGCGCGCGCTCGACCTCTTTGCCGTAATTTACGGCGCGGAGGCCGGAAACCTGGCGCTGAAGTCATTGGCGGTCGGTGGTGTCTACGTCTGTGGAAACATCGCGGTGCGCATGTTGTCGATTCTCGATAGCGGTGGATTTCACCGGGCTTTTCTCGACAAGGGCCGATTCACGCCGCTCATGGAGCGCATTCCGGTCGCCGTAGTGCTCGATGACGACGTCGGGCTCGCGGGAGCGACCAAGGTCGCGATGGATATGGTCGCGCCGGCGGCCCGTGCGAGGAAAAAGACCCTCTCGTGACCGCTCGCTCTCAAGGTCGAGCTGCGAGTTGCCGCGCAACCTCCACGACGTGCTCGGCTGTCATTCCGAGCTCCCTCATGACCTCGGCGCCCGGGCCCGATAGGCCAAAGCGATTGATGCCGACCACGGCCCCGTCCAGACCGACGTACGCGGCCCACGTCGACGACACGCTCGCTTCGATGGCGACGCGGCGTCGACAGCTCCGAGGCAGGACCTCATCACGGTACTCTGCCGGCTGGCGGTCGAACCGCTCGAAGCACGGCATGCTGACGACCCGTGTTCCTGGTCCGAGTGTCTCCGACGCCGTCAGCGCGTGGTGCAGCTCGCTACCCGCCGACAGGAGGATGACGTCCAGAGGCGCCGTCTCTTTTTTTGCGACATAGCCTCCCCTGAAGACGCCTTCTCGCCGGATCTTCACCGGAATGTCCTTCAAGAGAGGCACGGCTTGCCGAGTCAAGGCCAGCATCGTGGGACCATCGGTCCGCTCAAGAGCTGCGACGAAAGCTCCCGCCGTCTCCTCGGCGTCCGCCGGCCGGATCACGTCGAGGTTTGGTATCACGCGTAATCCGGGGATGGTCTCGACGGGCTGGTGAGTCGGTCCGTCCTCACCGACGCCAACGCTGTCATGGGTGAACACGTAGATTACGGGTAAGTGACTGAGGGCGGCCAATCGGATCGCTGCTCTGCAGTAGTCGGCAAAAACGAGGAAAGTCGCGCCGCTGGGTCGGAAGATACCGTGGACCGCCACGCCGTTGAGAATCGAGCACATGCCGTGCTCGCGGATGCCGAAGCGGATGTTGCGCCCGGTCCGGTGCTCCGGTTTGAAGTCGTCATTGCCGGTCTTGAGATCACCGATGTAGTTCAACGTCGAGCCATAGAGATCTGCGCTTCCGCCGATGAGAAGAGGAACGCTTGCGGCGAGCGGCTGCAGCACGTCTTGCCCCGCCTTTCGCGTTGCGATTTTGGCGTCAGCTGGAAACTCGGGAATCGACCCCAAAAGGACCCCTCTGTCCGGCGTTCTCCGGGCGGTGTCCGCCGAGACGGTGTGCGCATAAGCGCGGGCGCCCGCCAGCTGGTCCGCGAGCCGCGGGTTCTTTTCTTTCCAAGCCTCGAAGGTGCTCACCCAGGCGCGGTAAGCTTCGCCGAGCGACCTCGCGTGGTCGGAGAAGAACGCACGGACCTCCGGGGAGACGTAATACGGCTCGGGAGGAAGACCGAGACCTTTGCGCGCGCTCTCCGCGAACTTCGCTCCCGACTCGCCGTGCGCTTTTTGCGTCCCTTCGACCTCGGGAATTCCTTTCCCGATGAGTGTTTTGGCGACGATGAGCTGGGGCTTGCCGCTGCCCGCATGCTTTGCCCGCTCGAGCGCTGCATAAAGAGCGTCGATTTCATGGCCATCGACCGTCTGCACGTCGAACCCGATCGCTTCGAATCGCTTCGCGGTATCCTCGCTCTGGGTCTCCTTTGCCATGGCGTCGAGCGTTACGGCGTTCGAGTCGTAGATGACGATGAGGTTGTCGAGCTTCTGGTGCCCGGCCAGCTCCACGGCTTCCATGGCGACGCCCTCTTGCATGCAACCGTCCCCGGCAAGGCAAAAGACGTGATGACTGAAAATCGTATGCTCAGGCGTGTTGAAGCGCGCCTCCGCCATCTTCGCCGCCAGCGCCATTCCGACGGCGTTCGCAAGGCCCTGGCCGAGCGGCCCAGTCGTCGTTTCGACGCCGCTAGGAGCGTGCGTCAGCTCGGGATGGCCCGGCGTTTTCGAATGCAGCTGGCGAAAGCGCTTGATCTCGCCGAGCGTCATGTCCGGGTAGCCCGCGAGGTGCAGCCAGGCATAGAGAAACATCGACCCGTGACCGGCCGAAAGCACGAACCGATCGCGATCGAGCCATTCCGGATGGTCAGGGTTGTAGCGAAGCACGTTGCCAAACAACACCGCGCCGACCTCGGCACAACCCAGCGGAAGACCCAGGTGCCCGCTTTGGCAGGCGTGGACTGCGTCGATGGCCAGCCCACGCGCGAGGGTGGCAGCCTTTAACAGGATCTCTTTGGATAGCGTCGTCATTATGCCGTTTCCTGGATCTGAATTTCCCGTCAGCTCTTGCGGGTGAGGGGACGTCGAGCACGAATTTCAGGCAAGTCCGCCCGCCGCCTTGTCGATTATCCATGTCAGCACGCCGCGGCATCCGCGAACGACGCGCGCTGGGGTTTGCGAGACGTCTCCCTGGGCGGCCCAGACACGCTCGAGGGGCGCGAGCTTGTCGGAGCCCACGGCGATGACGAACACGTGCCGCCCGTGCTCGATTACGGGAGAGGTGATCGTGATGCGAGCCTCGCGCCTGCCGCGGGCGGCCACGGCCACGACGAGCCGGTCGGTCACCTCCACCGCAGGCTCTCCCGGGAAGAGGGAAGCCGTGTGACCATCCTCGCCGATGCCAAGCACTGTCGCATCGAAGGCCGGAATCCCGTCGCCGTCGGACGGAACTACGCCTCTTAGGATGCCCTCGTAGTCGCGGGCCGCTGCGTCGGGGTCCGGAGCGTCGGCCGGCATCCGGTGCACGCGCTGCGGTGGGATGGCCACCGCGTCGAGCAGCATGGTCCTCGCCCAGCGGTAGTTGCTCCGATCGTCTGTTGCAGGGACGCCCCGCTCGTCGACCCAAAAGACGTCCACCCGGGCCCAGTCGATGCCCGGTTCGCTCGCCAGTCGCGCGTACGCGGGACGCGGAGTGTTGCCGCCGGACAACGCCAAGGAGGCACGGCCACGGTCCGCAATCGCCGCTCGCAGGACCCGCGCGAGGCGCACGGCAGCCTCGCGCGCGACTTCCGAGGTTTCGGACGCGGCAACGAGCTGGCCAGGGACGACTTTCGTGGTCACGGTGGAGCGAGACGTTAGCGTTCAGCGGGCGGACCGACAACGCCGGATCGTCGCCGAGTGCGCGTTGAGGCACAGGGCGCGGCTACGTACATGCCAGCGCGCCCGTGCCAAGTGCAGCGACCCAGGCGACGCTCTCCGTCAGCGCGTCGTCATGAAGCGGCCGGTGCAGCGTGCGCTCGAGGAGGCGGGCGTGCCCGCTTCCGCGCAGTCGTACGTGCTGGTCGATCCGTTGCGTTTCGCCACGGGACGTCACTTCGAGATGCCACGTGGCGGAATCGGGCTCACCAGTCTCGCGTTTCTCGCGCGCAAGTGCCCCCCGCATCGCAAGGTCACGGCCGCTGGCGTCGATCTGGGCCGAAACAAGCGCGCCGCACCGCGCGCTCGGGACTGCCTCGGCGCGCAGGACGACCAGCACCTCTCCGCCGTCGGGACGGAAAAGACACAGCTTTCCGGCTGACGCGCGCGCCTTCCACTCGAGGCGCGTGGCCAGCCAACCCAGAAGGAGCGCCGCCTCCGAGGCGAGGTTCATTCCGGGTGAGCCTGCCTGCGCCAGCTCGATGCGAGTGACGCCACCGGCGACCGGCTGCATCGGACCGTCGAACATCCGTGCACAACACTCCTGCCAGGGTGCCAGGCGGGTCCAAGCCAGGTCGGCAATCGCCGGACCGCGCCTCGTGCCTGCTGCCCCGTGGGGGCCGACGGACGGCGCGAAGAGCGCCATCAGATTGGCGAGAGCCGCAAGCGCGGGCTCGCCATCGTCCTCGCCGGCGAGCACGATGCGGTCGGCATCGCTCGCGATTGCCACGAACGACTGATCATCGGGCAATACGGCGCCGGGCCAGACCAGCGTCATCGGGACGTCGGTCGCACAGAGAGCGCCGATGCACCTTGCTAGGCGCGAACAAACAGCGCCCCCTGCCGTCAACGTAATGCGTTCCGAGCAAACGGCCGGCTCGCCGTTGCCGCTTGGCGCGCAGACGGCCGAAGTGCTCGCTTCGAGCCCGTCGGGCGCTTTGGGGTCCAGTCCGACCAGGATGGCCCGCGCAGGGAGCCCCAACAGCACGTCGTCGACGATGGCGACCCATCGCTCGGCAAGGCTGGCGGAGGCCGTTACGACGACCAGATTCGTTGTGCAAGCGCGGGCCTTAGGCGTCTGGCCTCGAGGTGGCGGGCCAGACCAAAGCGCTCGCAGCTCAGACTCGATTCGTCCGAGGACCTCGCTCGGCGAAGAGCTCACGGCTTTCTCCAGCGGCGTCCATCGTGGGCGAGGAGATCCTCTGCCGGGTCTGGACCCCATGTCCCCGCAGCGTAGCTGGGCGGCGGCGGGTTTCCGTCCGTTGCCCAGGCGGAGAAAACGCGGTCGATGTATTCCCACTGCGCTTCCACCTCGTCACGGCGCGTGAACAGTGTCGCGTCACCGCGCATGGCATCGAGAAGTAGGCGCTCGTAGGCCTCGGGGGTGTTCGAGCCAAACGCCATTCCGTAGCGGAAATCCATTGCCACGTCGCGCAAGATGGTTTGCTGCCCCGGCTCCTTCGACGTGAATCGAAGGGCGATGCCCTCGTCAGGTTGAATCCGGACGGAAAGGACGTTCGGGGCGATGCCCCCGTCTTGCGCGTGGAAGAGTGTGTGGGGGACTTCTTTGAAGACGACGGCGATCTCGGTCACTCTACGCGCCATTCGCTTGCCGGCACGGACGTAAAAAGGCACGCCCCCCCAACGCCAGTTGTCGATGAAGCACCGCATCGCGACGTACGTCTCCACCCGGGAGTCGGGGGCGACGTCGGGCTCTTCTCGATACGCAGGAACATCTTCTGCGCGCACGACTCCTCGCCCGTACTGGCCGCGAACGACGTTGCGCGCCACCTCCGATCGCTCCATAGCCCTTAGACTTCTCAACACTTTGACCTTCTCGTCGCGCACCGCATCCGCCGCGAGGGCGATTGGAGGCTCCATCGCGGTGATGCACAAGAGCTGCATCGCATGGTTCTCCACGATGTCGCGCGTAATCCCGGTCTGTTCGTAAAAGCGGCCCCTTCCCTCGACGCCGATTTCCTCGGCAACCGTAATCTGGACGTGGTCCACGTGCTTTCGCCCCCAGACCGGCTCGAACAGCGAGTTCGCGAAGCGAAAGACGAGGAGGTTCTGCACCGTCTCTTTCCCAAGGTAGTGGTCAATCCTGAAGACTTGCGACTCGTCGAACGCCGCAGCGATCGCATCGTTCAGCGAGCGCGCGCTCGCGAGGTCGTGCCCGAACGGTTTTTCGAAGACGACACGCGTCCACGCCCCGCCCAATCGCCCGCGGCTGGGCGGAGCCACGAGGTGCGAAGAGCGCAATCCCTCGACGATGGGGCCGAACTCGTTGGGTGGAACCGCGAGATAGAAGAGACGGTTTCCTTGGGTGCCCCGCTCCGCGTCGAAGCGCTCGAGGTGGACGCGCAGCGCCTGATAGGTAGCGGGTTCGTTCGCCGCGCCGCGGACATAGCTTATGCCTCTTGCGACGTCGGTCCAGAGTGCTTCGTCGATGGGCTTGCGCCGCGAGAACGCGGCCACCGCTTCCTGCAGCTCCTCTCTAAACGAGGCGTCGGTCTTTTCGCGGCGGGCCACGCCGATGACGGCAAAGCCGCCCGGTAATGCGCGATCCCAGGCCAGATTGTAGAGCGCCGGTATAAGCTTGCGTTTAGTCAGGTCGCCGGACGCTCCGAAGATCACGACTGCGCAAGCGTCGCTGGTCCTGTCTTCGACCATGCCGCGCCGCAGCGGATTGAGAGCGTTCGGGGGCATCGATTGCGTCGACATGGGCGTTCTCCCGCGAGCCAGACGAGGGCGCAAAGAGGCAAACTCTTAGGGCGCCGACGCGTGCGGGTGGAGCATATACGCCAGGCTGCCCCGCGTGTGGCGCGTTGCTCTTCTTGAGAGGCGCTCTGCCGTCGAACGACCGGCAAAGTGCAAGTGGCCCAGACCTTGCGCGGCCTCACGCAATGTTTAGCTTGTTGTGCACGAGGCAGGTCATGCGAGTCATTGTGCATCCGGAAGGTCGCTTACTTGGGTATGTCGAGGTCAAGGTGGCATCCCGCGTCTACTCTTTGCCGGTGGAGGCCGCCCCGCTCGCTCATGCCGATGGGAGCACATTCGTGGTGGGGTTCTTCGCGGATGGCACGGATAAGTTCGGTATTTTGGTCGACAGCAACGCTCCTGACGGCGAGCAACGCGCGACCATCGAACAGGCATCAGCCGACGCGGCGCAGCATATTTCGAGGAAGCTCTTGAACTAGGCGAGCAGCGTTCTGGCAGCTGTGCGCCCGGGGGGAGCTCGAAAACGGCTCGCAGTCGATCGACTTCATCGGAGGCGTTTCCCGTTTGCGAGCGGGGACCGGTCCTGCGCCGGTGAGTGCGAGGTCATGCGCGGCGTCCTTGGCGCGGATGATGCGTGCACTCTGTTTGAGCACGAATCGCCCACTTGCCGCGTCGAGATGAGAAAGAAGGGAAGAGGCGGAATCAAACGAGCTTGTCGAGCATCGTTAACCGAAAAGAAATGGAGAGGTAAACCGTCATGAGCACGGGATTAACGGGGACGCAGTCCCCGACCACAAACGAGAAGAATCATCAGGTGACGGGGCCCGAGCCCCAAACGGACTCGAGGGTCAGTTCCGAAGAGCTCACGCCCGATTGTCCGCCTCACGCGCCGGCGCTCGAGGGAAGCGGAAGCGCTCCAGCCAAGCCCAAGCGTCCGAGGGGGTTTGCGGCGATGGACCGCCAGCTCGTCAGCGAGATTGCTCGAAAGGGCGGCAAGGCGGCACATTCTGCTGGCACTGCCCATGAGTTCACGAGTGAGGAGGCCCGTGTAGCTGGGCGCAAAGGCGGACGGGCTACCCATGCGAAACGGCGCCGGGGGAGCGCGGAGCCCCACACCCCCTTGGAGACGGAGAAGCCGGGCGAATAGTGCTTCGTCCGTCGGGATGCCAAACAGCCGACGAAGGCGCCACCTGGGCGAGCGGGCTGGGCCGGACGCCGCACGACCGTCAGTCCATGTCGAGAAGCCGTGCGAGAAAATCCAGCGCATCGGCGACGCGTTGTCGCTCAGGGCGGGGCACCCGATCGAGCAGTGAGCCATATGTGCTGACCCACTCGGTCGAGACGGCGTCTGCTGTCCGCTTTCCTCGTGGCGTCAAGCGCACGTCCGTCTGTCGCCCGTCGTCGGCGCCTCGGCGCCGCACGATGTATCCCGCGCGCTCGAGTCCTGCGAGATTCCGACTGGCCGTGGATGGGTCGATCCCGAGCATCGACGCGATGGTCGACGTGGACACCGCGCCTCGCTCGGCAATGAGCTGCAATGCCTCGGCTTGCTGTGGTGTGACGTCGACTGCTCGTGCGCGCTCGCGCCCGAGGCGGCCCAGGCCCCTCGCCAGCACCTGTAACACTCGCGCAGTCTTGGGATCGGCCATGGCGGATCCTCGACCGATCGTCAAGGTTGGCCCCGGCGTCAAGCGCCGCGGTCGCATGGCGCGGATGGCGCGTACGGAGCTTCGCGTCGTCGATCGCACCAAGTTGGCCTATTGCGCGCCCCGGCGGCTCGCTCTAGCGTGAGCACGCTAACTAAGGTGCGACCCTCTATGCCGGACAGCGTCCTCCAGCCGCATTTGCCTCGCCGCTCTCCGCGTCCGCGACCCGACACGTGCAGGATGTTCGAGAATGACTTTCTCGAGCGTTTTTCACGAATTCACCCGGCCACGCCCTTCGTCGTGTGGATTCCAATCGCCCTATTCGTCCTCGTTCGCGCTGCGTTCGTATGGCATGTCGGCGTGGTGTCCCTGACCGGGCTCTTTCTCGGCGGCATCTTCACCTGGACGCTGGCCGAGTACATTTTGCATCGGTTCGTCTTTCACTGGACGAACGACACTCGCTGGGGAAAGCGCGTCCATTTTCTGCTGCATGGCGTTCACCACGAGTTTCCCAGCGACAAAGATCGATTGGTGATGCCGCTGCCAACGAGCGTGCCGCTAGCCGTCTTTTTTTTCGCAGTCTTCACGCTGCTCCTGGGCAACGCGAGCGGACAGCCATTTTTGCGGGATTTGTCGTCGGATACCTCCTTTATGACGGCACTCATTATTACGTGCATCATTTCGTTCCGACGACTCGCTGGGGCAAGCTGCTGCGGCGCCATCATTTGACGCATCATCATGCGGACCACGACGGCGGATTCGGCGTCTCGACGCCGCTTTGGGACGTCGTCTTTCAAACTTTGCCGGCGAAGAAGAACGTCGGCGCGGCGACGAGCGCCTGAGTCGAGCGTTCGCTGCGTGAAAGGATCGCTGGCCGTCGGGACGCCAAACCGAGGGCGCCGCGGTCTGCGCCCTTCCTCGGGTGGCCCCCCGGTCGCGGTAGCGCGGTCGGCGCTATGCTGAGCGATCCACGCCGCATGGGATCGCGAAGCACGCTAGACTTGGATCCCGTTCGGGCGCAATGACGACGGCAGGGCAGAGAGGTGGGGCGGCGGCGCCGAGCGAGATCGGCGCCGTGTTGGCGCTGCGGTACGAAGTCGTGCGCGAGCTCGGCCGCGGCGGGATGGGCGTCGTGTACCTTTGCCGCGACGTCGTGACCGGCGACCGCGTGGCGCTCAAGCGCCTCCGGTCGCCGGACAAGGGGGAAAGCCGTCCCGAGGAAAGCTGGTGGTTTCATCAAGAAGCGCGCGCCGTCGCGCTCCTCGATCATCCGGCTATCGTGCGCGCGCGCGACTTCGGCCAGCTCGCGGACGGCAGTCCGTTCTTCGTGATGGACGTGCTGCCCGGGCGGAGCGTTCACGAGTGGATGCACACGACGACCCTGCCGTGGGCCGTCGTGTGGGCGATGGTCGATCAGGTTCTCGCAGGCCTGGCGCACGCGCACGCGCGCGGTGTCATTCACGGCGATCTCAAGCCGTCGAACGTCATGCTCGATCTCGGCATCGCCCGGCCGCGGGCCGCGAGCGTACGTTCTCGACCTGGGCCTCGCGTGGCTGCGCGAGTATCGCCACGATTCCCGGCTCGATGGCATCCGGGCACCCGAGGTCGCCGTGCACTCCGGCGCCGGCACCGTGGGTTGGGTGGCGCCCGAGCAGATTCGAAGGCAAGCGGCGCTCGTCGGGCCCGCCACCGACCTCTATGCGCTCGGCTGCGTCATGTACCGCGTGCTCAGCGGTCGGGAGGTCTTCGAAGGCAACGCGCAAGAGGTCCTTCGCGCCCACAAGCGCACGCCGGTTCCCCTGCCGAAATTGCCAGACGACGTGCCGCTCGATGCCGGCAAGTTCGTTCTCAGGCTGCTCGAGAAGAAGCCGTGGCACCGCTACGAGTTCGCCGCCGACGCGCGGCGCGCTTGGGGGCAGGTGAAGCCGCCGCACACCGCGACGCTCGAAGAGATCGTGCAGAGCACGCCGAACTCCCGCGCCGCGCCCGCGACGTACGCGCGCTCGCTCGCCCCAGGAATCTTGAGCCTGCGCTCGCCGATGCTAGTCGCCAGGCTCGAGGAGCGGCGCGAGCTACGAAGCGCGGTCGATACGGTGTTGCGAACCGCCGGCCAGAGCTCGTCGCGCTGATTGGCGAGGCCGGCGTCGGCAAGAGCCGCATCGCCGAGTGGCTCTGCGCCGAAGTTCACGAGCAGGGAACGATGCTCCCGCTCCGCGCGCGCTACGGACGCATGCCGACGCCGCTCGACGGAATCACCGGCGCGATCAACGCGCATTTCGGGCTCGAGGGCGCCGATCGCGCAGCGGTCGAGCAAACGCTCATCACCCGCTGGGAAGTCGAAAAAAACGACGACGAGGCGCTGACATGGGTCGCTGCGACGGCGGAGTGGCTCCGTCCGACGCCGCCGGGTGGTGTGGCTCCCCTCGGCCCGAGCGGCAAGCGGTTCGTCCTCGACCGGCCGGAGCTGCGCTTCGTCGTGATAAAGAAGGTCCTCGAGCGGCTCTCCCAGGAGGACCGCCCGCTTCTCCTGTGGCTCGACGATCTTCATTACGCGTCGCCCAACACGTTCGAGGTGCTCTCGCGCCTCCGGCGCGACGCCAGTGACTTGCCCGTGCTTGTCGTGGCGACCGCGCGCAGCGAGACGCTGGCCACCGACCTCGACGCGGCGCTTCGGATGGAGGCGATGCGCGCCGAGTGGGCTGGAAAGGTTCTCGACCTCAAGCCGCTCGCTACCGACGATACCGAGGCGCTCCTACGGTCGGCGCTCCCGCTCGACGACGCCGCCGTCAAGCGCGCGGTAGAGCAAAGCCGCGGCAATCCGCTCTTTGCGCTTCAGCTCCTCTACGCTTGGGCTGGCGGCGGCTACCTCACGCTGGAAGGGGGTCGATACCGCGTCCCGGAAGGAGCGCTTCATGGGCGAGCCATCACGACGGCCGAGCTGTGGGACGAGCGCGTTCGCGCGATCCCGACCGAGTTGCGCCTGAGCGCCTACGCGGCGGCCGCTCTGGGCGACGACATCCGGGGCGACGTGCTCAAGACCCTTTGCGCGTCGCTCGGAATGGACCCACGCGACGCCCTCGTCGCGCTGACGCGCGCGCAAATCCTCCTCGCGTCCGGCAACGACCGGTTCCGCTGGCCGCACGCGCTGCTCCAGGAGCACTTGCTCGAGCGCCTCCACGAGCGCAACGACGCACCGGCGATCTATCGCCTCGCCGCGAACGCACTTGCAAGGCACCCCGCCGTCGGGTCGCGGCGGATCATGAAGCATCGGGTCGCGAACCTACTGAAGGCCGGCGACGACGACACGGCCGCAAAGTTGATGCTCGATTTCATTCGCGGCTCGTGGCGGCGCGGTCGCGACACGGCCGCGGCCTTGCGCGACCTACAAATGCTCAAGGGCCACCTGCACGGCGCGAACGCTGCCGAAGGGGCGCTTTGGCGTGCCGAAGCGCTGCGGTACATCGGAAAGCTCGATGAGGCCCGCTCCGAAGCAGAAGGGGCGTTGCAGGCCTTCGCGCACGCCGGCGACACCGCGAGCGAGGCGAGTGCTCTGCGGCTGCTGGGACACATTGCGAGCGACCTCGCCCAGCCGGCCCAGGGCAGGGTACTCGTCGTTCAGGCCCTCGACCGGTACGAGCTGCTTGGCGATCTGGCCGGGCGGGCGCAAGCCGAAGTGGTCCTGGGCGAGATCGACTATCTCCTGGGCGATCATGCGCGCGCTCGTATGACGCTGAAAAAGGCCGTCGAGCGGTGCACCGAGGTCGGCGATGTGATGGGGCGCGCGCAGTGTCTCATTCTGCTTGCCCTCATCGAAGAGGCCGTCGGTGCGTTCGAGCGCGGGAGCTACTTGCTCACGCAGGCAAGGACCGAGTTCGACGGCATCGGCTACCGCCTGGGGCTCGCCCAGTGCGACGTGGCGCTCGGGCACGCGGACCATCGCGCCTTCGACTTCGCCGGCGCGCGCGCGCGCGCGCTCGCCGCCCGCGCCAGCTTTCGAGAGCTACAGAATCCGCGCGGCGAGGCCGCTTGTGAGCGGCTCCTCGCCATGGTCGCGCTCGATTCGGAAGACGGCGATGCCGCGGAAGCGCACGCGCGGGTCGCCGGCCGAATCTACGAGCGGCTCCATGACCCTTGGGGAGATCTCGAGGCGCGCTTATTGCTCGCCCAGGTCGCGCTTGCGCGGAACGACGACCGCGCCGAGTCACTTGTGGTGGAATGCGATCGAGTCGTGCTGGACGAGGCCGAGCCACGCCAGCATCGCCACCTCACCCGCGCTTGGCTGGCGCAACGCCAGGGCCGCTGGACCGACGCCGCGACGGAGCTCGACGGAGCGCGTGGCGCGTACGTGGCCTCTTCCCCCGAAGGAGGCGGCGTGCGGATGGCGGAGGCTAGAGCCAGGACCGGCGATCACACACCCCACCTGCTCGTTCGCCTCGCGGGACTGCAGTGGGTCGGCCCGGCGCTCGACAAGATCGAAACGTGGCTTCAGCAAATCGACGCGGCGCGGGGCCAGTCATCGCCTCCCCCGTCCCAGCGGCCCACGGCTCGCCGGCTGTAATCGGCTTTTGCGTTGGGCAAAACGCCGAGGGCCTTCTAGACTGCCGCCCCCATGACCACTCCCCAGGACCCCGGACGCCGCCGCAAGCAAAAGGCCCGTCGCTCGAAACAACTCGCTGCATGGCGGTTGAAGAACCCCTCGAAAGCCGCATCTACGGCTCAAAGCGCCGAGAACAAACCGACTTCAAAGTAGGCCCGCCTTGGCCCCGAGCAGCCTCCAGGAGACGTTCGCCCCGGACAGCCTCTGTTTCGGCTGCGGGCCGAAAAACGGCAAGGGTCTGCGGATCCGCTCGTTCCAGGAGAGCGACGATGCGTGCACGTGCGAATGGCGCCCTGAAGCGCACCACGTCGCTTTCCCGGGGGTCCTCAACGGAGGCATTTGTGGCGCGCTCCTCGACTGCCACTCGAACTGGACCGCCGCCTGGCACCTGATGCGACGAGGCGGGCTGGCGATCCCACCATGCACAGTGACCGCCGAATTCGCGGTAAAGCTCCGGCGACCGACACCGGTCGACTCCGTCCTCACCGTTCGCGCGGTGGTCCTCGCGTCGGACGCCGTCCGCGCAACCGTCGAGTCGCACCTCGCCGCAGAGGGAGCGATTACGGCCACTTGTCGCGGCCTGTTCGTCGCCGTCAAAGAAGGCCATCCCGCTTTCCACCGCTGGTAGCGTGCAGGCCGACGGACCAAGCGAGGACCGGGGAGCGCTTTTCGCGTTTGCGACGGAATGCCGACCGCACGCGCGCGATAACCGACCGTGTACGCGACCAGAGAACTTGGCCAGGGCGAGACCCTGCCGGCTAACATCCACCCTCTGGCAGGGGAGGAGGCTCCATGATGGGAACGCTCGTTCATGCGCGTCAACGTCGCGCGCTGCGGCGGCCGATGCGCGTCGAGTGCCAAGTCGTCCGCGAACGCGGCTTCACCCTCGTCGGAAGCCGCGCCGTGGACCTGTCACCCTACGGAATGCTCGTGATGGCGCAAGAGCGGGTGCTTACTGGCGAGCCCGTGTTGATCACCTTTCGTCTTCCCCGCACCTCGTGGTGGTTCGACGCTGAGGCCACGATTGCGCGCGTGGCGCACGGGCGCCGTCCGGGGGACCTCGGTCGCTGCTTTGCCGTCGACTTCGAAACCCTCGGGGACGAGGCACGCACCTTCCTGGGCCTGGCGCTGCGTCGCCATCCTCCGACCTTGCCGACGCGGGAACCGCGCTTCGACTACGCGGCCAGCGTGCGACTGGCCGCCTCGTCGTGAGTTGTTGCCGCGACCCGCGGGGGGCGTCCGTAACTTGGCCCGAACGATTCCAGACTCGGTAGGATCGACTGCGAAGAGGTCCCGCAAATGAATTGCCACGCACGCTCCCACCCGACACCTGACCTTGATCTCGCGACCGTCCAGACGTCGCTCGCTCTCCGGCCCAATCGCCGCAGAGAGATCAGGAGGGCGGCGAGGCTTGCGTGTCGGGTGAGCTTGCGCAGCGACGGAAGAGCGTTGGGCGATTGCGCGGTAGACGTCTCGCCGCGGGGATTGTTGGTCCTCAGCGACGAGCGCGTCGACCCCACCGAACGGCTGCTCGTCAGCTTTCAAACGACCGACCTACCCATATGGTTCGACACGGAGGCTACGGTCGCCCGCGTGGTCGAAGGACGTCGCACTGGAGACCGCGGCCGCGCGCTCGGCCTGCGCTTCGAATCGCTCTCCGCCGTCTCGCGTCTCATCCTGCGCGGGAACCTCAAGCGGCATCCGCCGACGGAGGCGGCGCGCGAGCTTCCGCCGGGTCTAGCGCCTCCGAGCTTCGACTACGCAGCCGAGATCCTTCGTATCCTCGAGAGCTGACCTTCCGACGCAGACCAGCCGGGCTGGACTCCGCGAGTACTCGATGCGCGCGCGGTCCGCCCAGAGTAGACCTTCGCACTCGCTCGATGGCACCTCGCACCGAAATTCTCGCGCCGGCAGGCGACGCCGTCACGATGCGGGCGTCGATCCGCGCTGGGGGCCGACGCCGTGTACTTCGGGCTAAGAGATTTCAACGCACGCGCCCGCGCCACGAACTTCGACATGGCCACGCTTCCCGACACGATGCGCGAGCTTCACGCGCACGGCGTCCGCGGCTACGTCGCGCTGACGATCTCGCCGCTCTTGAGAAGACCGTGCGCGCCTGCGCAACGTCGGGGGTCGATGCCGTCATCGTGCAGGATCTCGTCGTCGCCCGCTTGGTCCGCGCCGTGGCTCCCGATCTTCCGTTGCACGCCTCCACGCAGATGACGTGTTCCGACGCCGCGGGGGTTGGAGCTGGCGCGGTCGCAGCGCGCGTCGCGCGTCATCCTCGCGCGCGCGCTTTCCATCGACGAGATTGCGGCCATTCGCGGAGCGACGACGTCGGCGTCTTCGTGCACGGCGCCCTATGTATCTCTTATTCCGGACAATGCCTGACGAGCGAAGCCATTGGCGGGCGCAGCGCGAATCGCGGCGCTGCGCGCAAGCCTGCCGACTGCCGTACCGCCTCGTCGTCGATGGCGTGCTCCCGCGATCTCGGCGACAGGGCGTTTCTTTTGTCGCCCCAGGATTTGGAGGCGAGCGCTCTGGTGCCGGAACTCGTGGCGCCGGGGGTGGCTTCGCTCAAGATAGAGGGACGCCTGAAGGGACCGGAGTACGTCGCCGCGACCACGACCCTTTACCGTCGGGCATTGGACGCTGTGGAGGGCGAGGCATCGAACGACGCCGCTGGGGGCGCACGAGGCCATTCTCCGCTCGGCGCGGACCGCCGCCTTGCCCTACAGACGTTCACGCGCGGGTCCGGCCCGGGGGTTCTACGCCGGTATCGATCACTAGCGCCTCGTCGAAGGGCGCCGCTGCGATCATCGCGGCCTGCCAGCGGATACGGTCCGGCGAGCGGGTCCCTTCGCATTCTGTGAGCTCCCAGCCGGGGGCCTTTTCGAGCTCTCCTTGCGTCCGGCGCCGCTCCAGGCTAGTTAAGCGTCGCCGTAGAAAGCCAGCGGGCACGCTTGCTGCCAGGCGTTTGCCGCCCCTCATTGGGGGCCGCGCGCCGCAGCGGGTGAAATCGCCGGCCCTGGCGGTTGTCGAGTTGACTCGGCCCGCCAGAGCCCCCGTCCGTTCTTTCAAGCCCCGCTATCGCGGGACAGCATCTTACGAGCGGTGGGCTTACGGCACTGCCGCCAGAGAGTGTGACCATATGAATTTTCAGCATCTTCGGCATCGCCGTCCCCGAATCGGCCGCCCTTCGCGTCCCTCAGCCGGCTCCGGGGCATTGCCCCAGGGGGTCCGGGTGAGCGCTCCAGAGCCGCCTCTCACACCAATGACGCCTGAAATCGAGCAGGCCATCGCCTCGTCGCCATTCGGGTCGCTCGGCCTCTCCGCTCCGCTCGTGCGAGCCGTGCTCGACGAGCAGTACGTGCAACCTTCACCGGTACAAATCAAAGTGATCCCGGAGGTACTCGCTGGCCGAGACGTGCTCGCATGTGCTCAGACCGGCACGGGCAAGACGGCTGCGTTCGTCTTGCCGATCCTCCAGCGGCTCACCGAATCGCCGGGACCGAACGGCATCCGTGGACTGATTTTGACTCCAACCCGCGAGCTTGCAGCGCAAATCGCCGAGCGCGTGTCCGTCTATGGTCGCTACGTCGGCGTTCGTCACGCTGTCATCTATGGCGGCGTGAGCCAACACCGGCAGGAGCTTGCCCTCCGCGCGGGGCCCGCGCTCGTGGTCGCGACCCCAGGGCGCCTGCTCGACCTCTTGCAGCAGAAGCTCGTGAGGCTCGACGCGGTGAGCGAGTTCGTGCTCGATGAAGCCGACCGGATGCTCGACATGGGCTTCGTCCACGACGTCCGGCGTATCGTCGCGATGCTCCCGAACAAGCGCCAGACCCTGTTCTTCTCGGCCACGATGGCCCAACCCGTCGACACCCTCGCGAGGAGCATGCTGGTCGATCCGGCGCGCGTCTCGATCGCCCCGACGGTGACGACCGCCGAGACCGTCGACCAGTCGGTGGTGTTCGTCCCGAGGGCTCAAAAACGGGCGCTGCTCGAGGACGTGCTCCGCGACCGGAACGTCGAAAGGGCCCTCGTCTTCACGCGGACGAAGCACGGCGCCGATCGTCTCTCCGAACAGCTCGATCGCGCCGGAATAGGTTGCGCCGCGATTCACGGCAACAAGACGCAAGGGGCTCGCGAGCGGGCCCTCGAAGGGTTTCGTCGTGGAACGACGCGCGTTCTCGTAGCGACCGACGTAGCGGCCCGTGGAATCGACGTCGAAGGCATCTCGCTCGTGGTCAACTTCGATCTGCCGAACGTCGCGGAAAGCTATGTTCATCGCATCGGAAGAACCGGGCGTGCGGGCGCCGTCGGCCGAGCGATTCCGTTCTGCGACCCGGAGGAGCGAGCGCTGCTCGGGGACATCGAGCGACTGATTCGCCGCCGGCTGCCGGTGACCGGCAACGGAGATCGCCTCGAAGGCGCCCCGGCGCAGTCGCCAGCAGCTATCGCGTCCGCTCTCGAGCGCCCTCGCCAGCGCGCTCAGCAAGGCTCGCGCTTTCGCTAATCCATTGTGCCGCGCGGCCTTTGGGCGCTCGAGGCCGCTTCGGCTTTGCTCCGATCCGCGCGGCGCCGGCTTGCGTTAGCTGCGCGTCGATCGAATGGCGCGCTCCGCGTCGGCCGCTGCTGCGAGGGACCGGCGCGCGAGCTCCGCGCCATCCAGCTCGAACAGCGACGTCCAATCGGCGACGTCCCCTAGCAGGGCGGCCAATCCGGCCGTTTCTCCGGAGAACGCGCGGCCAACGACGAGCGGCGTCGCGATGCGTGTGAAAGCCGTGGCACGGTGAACGAGCGGCGTCCCCGGCGGTTGCCGTGGCGCGGCCTCGATGGCGTTGGCGATGTCGTATGGCAGGTTGTGTCGCCGGAGCAGGCGTGCGCCGATTGCCCGCGTGGTGGTGCCGTAACGCTTGGTCTCGAGCTCGTCGCGCGCGACAGGGGCCCGCCGCGACCATTTTTCGTGACTCCCGTCGCTCCCCCGCGTCGCGTCGCCATGATGCGCGCGGTGCAGAAGGTCGACGTACGCGGGACCGTCGACCGCGAGACAAGCTAGCGCGCCGACCTCACATAGGAGCCCGCAAACGAAGGGCAGGCTCCGCGTCGCGCCGGGGACCAGCGCCGCAGCGATCGACCCCGACACGGCGCTCGTGCGGTGCAAGTCGAGTGAGAGCTCGTCGCGCGTGGCGAACGTCGCGAGGAGCGCCATGGCCCCAGCCATCGTGCGAAGCTCGCCGAGCCCAATGGCAATGAGGGCCTGGCGAAGGTCGCGGACCGGCTCCGCGCCCGAGTAGCGAAACGCCGCGCTGTTGGCGACGCGGAGAACTTGCGTCGCGAGGGCGGGGTCGGTTTGCACGGCCGCGGCGATTGCGTCGAGCGGCGCATCCTCGTCGTTGGCAAGGGCCATCAAGCGCTGCGCGGTCGCCGGGAAGGGGCAAATGTCTACGACCCGGTCGAGCAGTTCGTTGGCGTTCGGAAACGGGCGTTCGAAATCCGCCATCTTCGAAAGATAACAGGCGCCGGCCAACTATCGGCGGCCTTTGAACCCCATCATGTTTTGGACGACGGCTTCGCTCTGCTCTGCCACCTCCGCCTCTTCACGCGCCCGATCGGCGCAATCTTCACACATTTTCTTGGTCTTGCCGCCGACCTTCAGCGCCACGAGCGCGTCCACGTCGCTACGGCACTCTTTGCAAGTCGCCATCGCAATCACCCTCCTCCGTGTATCCCCGCCGCATCACTTGCGCATCGGCCTCGATCATGCGCCCCAAGCGCCGCGGGTTCGTCGTGCCGCGGGCTCACATCGGCAGCGGTGGAGCGCTCGGCCGGCGGGGTGGTCGGCTTGGCGTCGAGGCCGTGGCCACCGTGGCAACAAAAGCCGTCCACGATGGGAAGAGGGCAACGCCGGGGACCAGCTCGAGGGCGAGAGCCGCGACGAGGCGCCATTTCCAGCCAAGCAGCAGCACGAGTGCGAGGGCGACCGCGCCATCGAGCACGTCGTCGGGGATCGACAGAGCGCCGCCGTAAAAGGCCGGGAAAAAGCCCAGTTGCACTGCGTCTGCGAGCGCGGCAATGGCCATTGCGATCCTTTTTCGCCGTGGCGATACGGCGCCGGGGTCGCCGAAGGCCTGCGCGAGCGGCGCAACCGTGACCGGAGCGTGCGCTCCTGCGGGCGGGTCTGCCGATGGGATCATCGCGCCATTGTAGCGTGGCTCGCGCCGCTCGGAGGGCGAGGATGCGCGACAGTGAAAGCGGGGCGACCGTGCCTCCAGGTGTCACACGCCGTACCCACCCGCTCGCACATCTCCTCTGGCGGTTGTCAGAGCGCGTGCACGGGCTATAAGCACGCGGTATGTTTGGTGCGTTCGCGAGGGCCGAGGCCGTCGCGCATGCCGCCTAGCTCGACCCGCTGGGTCCCAATTGAAGTGGAACTGGAAGCGGATGGTGCCCTCGTCCACCCATGGGCGTTGGGACCATCCCGCACGTGACACGTGAAAGGTGAAGGATGACGGGAGCGGGACGGAAAGGGGTGGCGCTCGATGAAGGGGCCGTTCGCGAGCTTTGCTCGAACGAGATTCGCAAATGGGGCCTTCGCGGCAAGCGCGTTCTGGCCATCGTGCCCGACCACACTCGGACGGCCCCGATCGACCGAATGTTCCGGCTGCTGCACGAGCTCTTGAAGCCAGACGTGCGCGCGTTCGACGTGCTCATCGCGCTTGGCACCCATCCGCCGATGAGTGACGACGCCATCAATCGAAGGCTCGGCATCACCGCCTCCGATCGCCTGGACCGCTACGCCGCCACGAAGTTCTTCAATCACCACTGGAACGATCCCGCGCAGCTCGTTTCGATCGGGACCCTCAGCGAAGGCGAGGTCGAGCAACTCTCGGGTGGCTTGATGCGCGAGCGCGTCGAGATCACGGTCAACAAATTGGTGCTCGACTACGACGTGCTCCTCATCGTGGGGCCGACCTTCCCGCACGAGGTCGCAGGCTTCTCCGGCGGGAACAAATATCTATTTCCTGGGATCTCCGGTCAGGAGATCATCGACATGTTCCACTGGCTCGGGGCGCTCATCACGAACCCGAGAATCATCGGCGCGAAGTGGACGCCCGTCCGCGCCATCGTCGACAAAGCCGCGTCGATGATCCCGGTGGAGCGCAAGTGCGTGAGCCTCGTCGTCGAGGGAACCGACCTCGTCGGTCTTTACGTCGGGACGCCGGAAGAAGCGTGGAGCGCGGCGTCCGACCTCTCGAGAGAGATTCACGTGGTCTACGAGGACCGGCCGTACCAATCGGTGCTGAGCTGCGCCCCAAAGATGTACGACGAGCTTTGGGTAGGCGGCAAATGTGCGTACAAGCTCGAGCCGGTCGTCGCGGACGGCGGTGAGCTCATCATTTATGCCCCGCACATCGCTGAGATCTCCGTCGTGCACGGAGCGACCATCCGCAAGCTCGGGTATCACGTGCGCGATTATTTCGTGAAGCAGTGGGACCGATTCGCTGACTTTCCGAGGGGGGTCGTGGCCCACTCGACCCACGTCAAGGGCATCGGCGCCTACGAAGGCGGCATCGAGCGCCCGCGCATCAGGGTCACGCTCGCGACGCAGATCAGCGAGGCTGAATGCCAGGCCGTCAATCTCGGCTATCGAGACTATCGGACGATCGACGTCGACGAGTGGAAAGATCGGAAGGACGACGGATGCCTTTACGTCCCCAAAGCGGGCGAAATGCTCTATCGACTCAAGGACGATCCTTTCCGCGATCCCAAGCAGAATGCGTGGAGCCATCGATGACGTCAGGACTGACCATTCGTTCGAGCGCTGCGCTCGACTTCGTGAGCCTCGGGGCGCTTGTCCATCGACTCGACCCTGGCGTCGTTCCCTTCAGGAAGGCGAGCCACTTCGACGTCCACGTGAGTGGGGGCGAGTTCAACGTTGCGGCCAACCTCGCCGATTGCTTTCGGATGAAGGCGGGCATCGTCTCCGCGATGGTCGACTATCCCATCGGTGAGCTGATCGCCGAACGGGTGCGCGCGATGGGCGTTCGGCCATTTTACAAGCATTTCAAGCACAACGGAGTAAACGGCCCGAACATGGCCACGGTCTACAGCGACCGCGGTTACGGCGCGCGCGCTCCCGTCGTCTTCTACAACCGGTCGAACGAAGCTGCGGCGCAGCTCAAGCCCGGTGACTTCGATTGGGCCAGCCTCTTCGCAGGCGGACTTCGCTGGTTTCACAGCGGCGGCATCTTTGCGGCTCTCTCCGAGACGACCGGGGCGCTCATCGTCGAGGGGATGAAGGCTGCCAAGGCGGCCGGAGCCGTCGTCAGCCTGGACCTCAATTTTCGCGAGAAGCTCTGGAACGTATGGGGAGGCGAGAAGAAAGCGGCCGAGGTCATCGCCCGCATCGTCGATCACGTCGACGTCCTCGTCGGAAACGAGGAGGATCTGCAGAAGGGCCTCGGGGTCTCGGGGCCCGAGGTGGCCTCGAAATCGAAGCTCGATCCGAAGGCCTTCTTCGGCATGATTGACAATGTCGTGGCCAAGCACCCGCACATCAAGGTGGTGGCCACGACGCTCCGTGAGGTCCATTCCACCAACCGGCACAGCTGGTCGGCAGTCGCCTGGGTGGGAGGCAAGACGTTCACCGCGCCGGTGTGCGAGCTCGACGTCCTCGACCGCATCGGCGGGGGCGACGGGTTTGCTTCTGGGTTCTTCTTCGGCCTGCTCGACGGCCAAACGCCGGACGAAGCGCTGAAGCTCGGGTGGGCGCATGGAGCGCTTCTGACCACGTTCCCAGGGGATACGACGATGGCGACGCTGGAACAGGTGCGCGCATTCGCGACGGGCGGGTCGGCACGCGTTCAACGCTGACCGTCCCACGGCGCGAGGCGCGGACGGCGCGCCGACAGTTGGGTACAAGGCAACCGGCAAGCAAACGAGACGGGAACACGAGATGAAGATCGAAAAGTACTCCGTGGGGATCGGCGATCGGTTCGGCAAAGAAGGGCTGGCGCAGCTACGCGCCGTGCAGAAGGCGGAGCAAAACGGAGCGGTCGTCGTTCCTGTCTGGAACAAATCCTTCCGCGAGCACTCGATCATCGGCACGAACCCCGACGACGTCCGCGCCGAGGCCGACAACGCCGTGCGCGCCGGCGGCTGGAAGCACCCGTACTACGTCGACGCCGATCACATCGGCATGAAGACCGTGGACGGATTTCTCACGTCCAGCAATTTTTTCACGCACGACGTGGCGGACTTCATCGGAAAGCGAGCGCCGGACGACGCCATCACCGCGTTCGTGCGCGACATGGCGCCGTTCCAGGGCGTTCTTCGCATTCCCGGCCTCGATGCGACGTTTGACGTGACCGACGCCGTTCTCGAGAAAATCGCGCGGAGCTACCTTTATGCGGTGAGCGAGGCCGGCCGCACGTACCGCCACATCGCTGCGGCGAAGGGCGAGAGCAACTTCATCGCGGAAGTCTCGGTCGACGAAGCCACCGAGCCTCAGCTCCCGTTCGAGCTCTTCTTCATACTGGGTGCCCTCGCGCGCGAGCGCATCCCGGTTCAGACGATCGCGCCGAAGTTCTCGGGCATGTTCCTCAAGGGAATCGACTACGTCGGGGACGTCGCGACCTTTGCGCGCGAGTTCGACGCCGATCTTGCGGTGATCAAGCACGCCATCGCCGTGTTCGGCCTGCCGGCGTCTCTCAAGATCAGCGTTCACACGGGGAGCGACAAGTTCTCGCTCTATCCCGCGATCCACCGCGCACTGAAGAAGCACGACGCCGGACTGCACTTGAAGACGGCAGGCACGACGTGGCTGGAGGAGGTCATCGGAGTCGCCCTCTCCGGTTCGCGCGGTCTCGAGGTAGCCAAGCGCATCTACGTTCAGGCGCTCGCGCGCATCGACGAGCTGAGCAAACCGTACGCCACGGTCATCGACATCGACCGCGCAAAGCTTCCGCAGCCGGCCGAGGTGGCAAAGTGGGGAGCGGCGGATTTCGTCAAGCGGCTTCGCCACGAGCAGTCGTGCCCGGAGTTCAACATTCACCTGCGGCAGCTCGTCCACATCGGTTTTCGCGTGGCCGCCGAGATGGGTGACGAGTTTCACTCCGCGCTCGACGCAGCGCGCGACATCGCAGGCGAGTGCGTCACGGAGAATTTGTTCGCGAGGCACATCCGTCCGCTGTTCCTCGAGTAGCAGTCTCCCGGCCGTCGGCTACAGAAGCACCAGGTCGCCGAACTCGTGACTCCGGTAGCCGCGACGCTCGGCGAATGAATACGAGCGCTCGAGAAGGGCTCGGGTCGCGAACGATTCGAGAAGGCGGAAGTGGCTCGAGCTGGCGTCGTGCACGCCTGTGATGATGGCATCGACCACGCGGCGGCGTGTTTCGGGTCCTATCCGAAGGTCCGTGATCCCCTGGCCCGCGATCGCTCGCCCTTTCCCGCGCGCGGCAGCGCCCTCGAGCGCGCGCATCGTCGTCGTGCCGACGGCGACCACTCGCGCGCCGCGCTCCTTGGCCGCGTCGATGGCGCGTGTCGTATCGGAAGGGATCTCGTACCGTTCGGGCAGCGGGAGACGAGCATCGAGGGCTGCCTCGCCCGTCGACGACAAGCCGGCCGCGTGGGTGACCCGTGCCAGACCGACCCCACGGGGACTGAGGGCGCGGAGCAGCTCCAAGGTGAGGGCAAGGCCGGCCGAGGGCGCCTCGGAAGCCCAGGGTCTCGCTGCGTAAACCGTCTGCACGTCCGAGAGAGCCAGAGGACTCCCCAAATGCGCGTATTGCACGGGCCGTCCTGCTAGGTAGAGGGCACGCCAGAACGCAGCGCCCCGCGTGTCGAAGGCCAGTGAGACGAGGCGCGCCGAGGCGGCGTCGACGGTCGTGATTGTGGCCACAAGCCCGTCGAATCGGATGACGTCGCCAGCCGCCACGTGGGGCGGAGGCGGCCTGTCTTCGGTTCGCAGGCGCCAGTCACCGGCCCCAAAGAGGACTGCACGCCAGGAGTCGTCGTCGAGCTGGCCGGCGAGGCGCACTTCCACCCGCTCACGCGAGGCGGCGGTCACGCCGGTCAACGAAGCCGGAAGCGTCGCGGCGTCGTTGACGACGAGGAGGTCGTGATCGCTTAGGAACTCGAGCAGATCCGTGATCGTTCCGTCCGCGTACGTGGCGCCCACCCGATCGATTCGAAGGAGGCGCGTTTGCCGCGGGTCGTTGCGCGGGGCGGTCGCCGCGATCATTGCGATGGTCTCCAGGAGGTCGCATCGAGCCGCGCTCCGCTCGAAATGGAGTCGTCCTCGATCATCCTCGCGATCGTCCGCGCGACGTCCTCGGGACGCGCGAGCGACTCTTTCTCCGCGTCGGGAATGGCCGCCGCATGCATGGCGGTGTCCATTTCGCCAGGGTCGACTCCGAAGAAACCCACGCCCGTCCCCCGGAGCTCGACCGCCCAGACGCGAGACAACTGGTCCAGCGCCGACTTCGATGCGCTGTAAGCGCCCCAACGCGGATAGGCCGCGATGGCTGCATCGGAGCTCACGGTCACGAACAATCCGCGCCTGTTCAAGAGCATGGATCCCACGAGCGCTTTGGTGAGGCGGAAGGGGCCGACCACGTTCACCGCAAGCACGCGCTCGAGCTCCTCGCATGCCGTGTCCGCCAGGAACGCCAAAGGCGCGCGTCCGAGCGTGCTCGCGTTGTGCACCACGATGTCCACGCAGCCGAGGAGCGACGCGGCGGCCCCTGCGATCGCAGCGATGTCGTCCTTTGCGCCCATGTCGGCTGCGATGGCGTGCGCGTCGCCTCCGTTTGCGCGA
The DNA here is from genome assembly GCA_963787925.1 of uncultured delta proteobacterium. Lineage (GTDB taxonomy): Bacteria > Myxococcota_A > Polyangia > Polyangiales > Polyangiaceae > Palsa-1150. Next base: position 2,801,595 of record CAWBEN010000003.1, on the reverse strand, counting down.
ATCTCGGCCTCCACCTCCCGCAGGGCGTGACTGCCGCGCGCCACGAGCGCGACCTTGGCTCCGCGCGCCGCGAGCTCCTTCGCCAGGGCGGCCCCGAGACCGCGGCTCGCCCCGGTGACCAGAACGCCTCGATTCCGAACATCCATCGCGACCTCCTCTCGCGGCACAAGATGGATCCGCCCTGCCAGCATCCTGCCGCCCCTGCCAAAGCATTGGCGAAGCGTTACTCTGTAGACAAATCATGTCCGGCGACTTGGGAGAGCGAATAGCCCGCAACGTGAAGCAGCTCCGCGAGGCGCGCGGCCTCACCCAGGAGCAAATCGCCAAGCTCGCGACCGTGCCGCGTGCCACGTGGACGAACCTCGAGTCGGGCGTCGCGAATCCGACAGTGTCGGTGCTCCATCGCGCGGCCTCGGCGCTGCAGGTTACCATTGAAGAGCTGCTCTCGGTGCCGCGTGCGGCGTGTGAGTTCTTCCCGGTAGACGCGCTCGCCATACGCAATGTGGGCCAGGCGCGCGTTCGCAAGCTGCTTCCGCACGCCATCCCGGGCATGGAGATGGAGCGGCTCGAGCTGCCCGGCGGGGGGCGGATGGCCGGCGTCCCGCATACTCCAGGTACGCGCGAATACCTTACGTGTGAGACCGGCGAGATCATCCTCGTTGCGGCCGGAGAACGGTGGCACCTTCAAGCTGGAGATGTCGTCGCCTTTCGCGGCGATCAGCGGCATTCGTACAGCAATCCGGCACAGCGAAGCGCCGTGGGCTACTCGGTGGTCGTGCTCGCCCGGGTTCCGTGACGGCGCTCGCGACGAAACCGAGCGGAAACAAGACAAGCGTCAACCGAGCGCATGAGTATTGGAAATTTCGTGAAATTTATTGATTGGGGAGGACATCACGATACGAACGCGAAATAAAGATATGTGACACTCCTCTTGGCCAGGACGCCTTGCGGGGAGAGTGGCCGATGTTGGAGGCAAACATGCTGCACGCGCCGGTGAGCGGTCCGCGAAGCTCGATGCGACCGGGGTCCGAGCGGCCAGAAATGGGGATTCGTGTCGAAGACGTCGGCCCCATCCGCAAGCTGACCCTCGATTGGCCGAGCAAGAAGAATGCGATGACCCGCGCGATGTACTCATCGCTCGCCGCAGCGCTCGTCGACGCGGCGACCAGCCCTCGCATCGACGTCGTCCTTCTAGCCTCGTCGGGAGGAGCGTTCAGCGCCGGGAGTGACTTGAGTGACTTCGCCGATGGCATGCCCAGCCCGGCGGACGGCGAGGTCTTCGCGCGGACCGCCGGCGCGTTTCTCCGGGCGCTGGCTTCGTTTCCAAAGCCCATCGTCGCTGCGGTCGGGGGCCTCGCCGTCGGGACGGGAGCCACCCTCCTTCTGCACTGCGACGTCGTCGTCGCCGCCCATACCGCGGCATTTCAGTTTCCCTTCACGCGGCTCGCCATCGTGCCCGAGGCCGGCTCGAGCGTTCTGCTGGCGGCACGCGTAGGGCTTCAGCGCGCGTCGGAGTGGCTGCTCTTCGGAGATCGCATCGACGCCGAGACGGCGCTTCGCTTCGGCCTCGTGAACGCGCTCGTCCACCGGGAGGATTCTGGCGGCGGCTGCGCTCGCGCGCGCCGAAGCGCTCGGACGGCTACCCCAGGCGGCCGTCCGCGACACGAAGCGCCTCCTTCGCGAGCCGCTCCGGGCCGCGGTCGACGAGGCCATCACCCGCGAGCTCGACGCGATCTCCTCCTGCTTGGCTTCTCCAGATGCGGCGGCGGCCTACGCGGCGTTCCTAACGCGCGGGCGGTGAGTATCCCCCCATCCCGCAGCGGTTGCGATCCGGGTCGGAAACATCGCCGAAAGCAAGCGGACACGAGCCTGCCGTCGCACCGATGGCAGCGTTCGCGGCGTGAGCACCCGTACGATGGATGAGCGTCTAGGCTCTCAAACGAAGCGCAAGCTCATCAGCCCGGCGGCGCGATCCCCCGCCCGGGTGGACCCCGAGCAGTTCCGACGTGATCTGCTCGATCACCTGCTTTACACCTGCGTAAAGGAGCGGGGCGACGCAGGGCCCGCCGATCTCTACCGCGCGATGGCGCACAGCGTGCGGGACCGACTCGTGCAGCGCTGGCTGGCCACCCAGCGGACGTACGTCGAGCGCGACGTCAAACGCGTTCACTACCTTTCCTCCGAGTTTCTTACGGGACGAAGCCTTGGCCTGTGTCTCATCAACCTGGGACTCTACGGAGTCGCGGAGCAAACGGTCGCGGAGTGGGGCCACGATCTCGCCGACGTGCTGGAGGCCGAGGGCGACCCGGGCCTCGGAAACGGTGGCCTCGGTCGACTAGCTGCCTGCTTCATGGACTCGCTCGCCACACTCGAGCTTCCCGCGGTCGGCTACGGTATTCGCTACGAATTTGGCATCTTCGAGCAGCGTATCGAGTCCGGTCAGCAGGCCGAGCACTCCGACAACTGGCTGCAATACGGCAATCCGTGGGAGCTGCCCCGCCACGACCGCACGCAGACCATTCGCCTCTACGGCACGACCGAGACGCGGCGGGACGCGACAGGCCGGCTGGTCGTCGAATGGGTGGACACCCGCGTGGTCCTCGGCGTCCCCTACGACTCGTTCATCGTCGGCCATGAGACCGATACGGTCAATACGCTGCGTCTTTGGTCGGCACGCGCGTCGCGCGATTTCGATCTTCGCCTGTTCAACGAGGGAGACTACCTGCGCGCGGTCGCCGAAAAGGTCGACGTCGAGAACATCTCCAAGGTGCTCTATCCGAACGACCACACGGAGCACGGTCGCGAGCTCCGCTTGAAGCAGCAGTACTTCTTCGTAGCTTGTTCGATCGCGGACATCGTTTCGCAGTTCAAGTTGAGGCATCAAGATTTTCGGCTTTTCCCCGACCGCGCGGCCATCCAGCTGAACGACACGCACCCGGCGATAGCCGTCCCAGAGCTGATGCGCGTGCTCGTCGATCAAGAGGGGATCGACTGGGACTTGGCCTGGGACATCACGCAGCGGTCGATCGCCTACACCAACCATACCCTCTTGCCCGAGGCCCTCGAAAAGTGGCCGGTGTCGATGCTGCACCGGGTGCTCCCTCGGCATTTGATGATCATTCACGAGATAAACCATCGTTTCATGCGTCGAGTGAGCACCCGTTGGCCGAGCGATCCGTCGCGGATGGCGCGCATGTCCATCATCGAGGAGGGCCCGGTGCAAAAGGTGCGAATGGCGCACCTAGCGGTGCTCGGATCGCACAGCGTGAACGGCGTCGCCCAACTGCACACGGAGCTCATCAAGCGCGAGCTGCTGCCCGACTTTTACGAGCTCTTCCCGGAGCGCTTCAACAACAAGACCAACGGCGTGACGCCCAGGCGCTGGTTGCTCTACTCGAACCCCGCGCTCGCGCGCCTGCTGTCGGAGCGCCTGGGCCCCAATTGGATCGATCGCGGCCTCGCGCTCGTCCCGCAGGTGTCCGCGCACGCCGAGGACCCTGGCTTGCTCGATGCGCTCTGCGACATCAAGCGTGAGAACAAGCGCTCGCTGGCCGCATTGCTCTTGCGCCTCACGGGGATCACCGTCGATCCCGAGGCGATCTTCATCGCCCAGATAAAGCGAATTCACGAGTACAAGCGCCAGCTGCTCGCTTGTCTCGAGATCGTGGCTCATTACTGGCATCTCAAGAATTCGCCCGTGGACGCGTCGGAGCCGCCGCGCGTGTACATCTTCGCGGGCAAGGCGGCTGCCGGGTACACGATGGCGAAAATCCACATTCGCCTCATCAACGACATTGCCAACGTGATCAACGGCGACCCGACGACGCGTGACCGGCTGAAGGTCGTGTTCGTGCCCAACTACGGCGTGTCACTGGCCCAGGCGATCATTCCGGCGATTGACATATCGCTTCAGATTTCGCAGGCCGGCAAGGAGGCCTCGGGCACGAGCAACATGAAGCTCGCGCTCAACGGCGCGCTCACGGTCGGCACGCTGGACGGGGCCAACGTCGAGCTGCGCGAGGCGGCGGGCCCGGAGAACTTCTTCCTGTTCGGACGAACCGTCGAGGGCGTCCGGGATTTGTGGCGCACGGGCTACCATCCGAGCCAGTTCATCGCGGAGAGCACCGCTCTGGCGCACGCCGTCGATCTGTTGGGCTCCGACTTTTTTTGCCTGGGAGACCCCGGACGGTATGCGTTCGTCGTCCAGTTGCTCCGCCAGACCGACACCTACATGGTCTGCGCCGATTTCGAGCCCTACCTCGCGTCGATGCGCGAGGCCGCGCAGGTCTTCCGGAGCCCGCGCGAATGGGCCCGGCGATCGCTCTTCAACATCGTCGGCGCGAGCCGTTTTTCGAGTGACGCGACGATCGGCGCCTACGCGCGCGACATCTGGGGTCTCGTCCCGATCAAAGCGGAGCTCGGGGAGAGCGGCGTAGCCGACGTCGCCGCGGCGAGGGCAGCTTCGCCCGAGTGAGCTGGGCCGCGCCGTTCCCGCGCCACTGGCCGCGTGCGCGTCGGCCCATTCAGCGCGCCATCTCCAGCATCGTCGGCCGGAAGCCGCACGAGCGAAAGAGGCGTTGCGCCGCCTCGTTTCCTATCATCGTCGACAGGACGATGCGCGGCGCGCCGCTCTTTTCGAGCTCCGCGAGCAGCGCAGCCATGAGCTTTCTGCCGGCGCCGCTTCTGCGTGCAGGGGAGGCTACGTAGACGTCGTGTACCGCGCCGTGCCGGTCGAGGAGCATGTTCCAGTCGCGCCCCTCGAGCCTCCCGTACGCGTAACCGACGATGTGCTCCGCTCGATGCGCGACGAGCACGACCGCTTCGGCTCGTTGGAGCTCGCTGGAGAACCAGCGGGCGTAGCCCTGCTCGACGTCCTCCACGAGCATGAAGCGCGCCGGGTCGACGCCGTGGTGCATTCGCACGAGCTCACCGGCCAGCTCGGCGACGCGAGGAAGGTCGCGCTCCTCGGCGCGGCGAACGGCAACGTCTTCGGTCATCGCCTGGTTGTAGCGCGCCGCCCGCCCAGTGGCGGCATTGCTCGGCGCCCAGAGGGCGTCGCGACGCGCCGGGGGGAAAGGGACGTAACCGTCCGGACACCATGGGGGCGTACGCTGAGGCCATCATGTCGACGCTCTCCGATCGCGAGCACGTGAAGGACACACACTCCAAGGCGCTGCGCATCAACCTCGACGCGCGCCGCTACGGGACGTTCGCGGAGATAGGCGCGGGTCAGGAGGTCGTCCGGTGGTTTTTCCGTGCGGGTGGTGCTGCGGGCACCATCGCCAAGAGCATCTCGGCCTACGACATGACCGTGAGCGACGCCATCTACGGAAAAGCCGAGCGCTACGTCTGCCGGCAGCGGCTCCAGTCGATGCTCGACTACGAGCACGAGCTCAACGGGTCACGCCTCAAGGAGTCGCGCGGCGACAGCACCGCGTTCTTCGCTTTTGCCGACACCGTCTCGGCTCGCAATTACAAGGGGACGAACGCGTGCCACGGCTGGATGGGCGTGAAGTTTCAGTCCCATCCACGAGATCAAGACAGCCAGATCATCCTCCACGTGCGAATGAAGGACAAAGAGAACGCGCTGCAGCAGGAGGCGCTCGGCATCGTCGGGGTCAATCTGCTTTATGGCGCCTTCTTCCTCTTCCACGAGCCGGAGCTCCTCATCGAGTCCCTGCTCGACAACCTGACGACCGACCGCATCGAGATCGACATGGTCGAGCTCTCGGGTATCGAGTTTCGGCACGTCGACAACCGGATCATGAGCTTGAAGCTGGTCCAGCTGGGGCTCTCTGGCGCCACGATGCTCGGTCCAAACGGGCGCGTGCTCCAGCCCGCCGAAGTGCTCCGTGCCAAGAACGTGCTCGTCGAGCGCGGCAGCTTCAGGCCGGTCTGCCACGTCCACATCGACATGCTGACTTCAGCCGAGGCGCAGTTTCATCGAGATGCGGAAGGAGAGGCAGGCGAGGTCGTGCGCGTCACGGAGCTCACGATGCGCAACTTGCGCGCCGAGGGCGGCGAGGTGAACCGAGCCGACTTTCTGGCCCGAGCCGACATGCTGGCCGCGGCGGGAATGACGGTGATGATCTCGGACTACTTCCAATATTACTTGCTCGCCGCGTACCTCACTCAGTTCACGAAGAAGAAAATCGCCATCGTGATGGGGGCGGCGAGCCTCCTCGAGATCTTCGACCCGAAGTACTACACGGAGCTCGAGGGGGGCATTCTCGAGTCCTTCGGGCGACTCTTCAAATACGACCTCCGCCTCTACATTTATCCGTTTCTCGATGCGCTCAACAATCGGCTCACCACGGTCGAGAACCTCGCCGTTGCCCCGCACCTGCAGAAGCTCTACGGTCACCTCGTCGACGACGGGAAGATCCGCGCGCTCGAGAGCTACACGCCGGAGCACCTCACGATTTTTTCACGCGACGCGCTGAAGAGGATTCAGGCGGGGGATTCGTCTTGGGAAAACATGGTGCCTCCCGAGGTCGCGAAGGTCATCAAAGAACAGCGGTTCCTAGGGTATCGTCCGAGCTCGACCGGAGTGAATCACGGCGTAGTTGGCGAGACAGCCGCCTAGCGACGGGTGCGACGACGCCGCGCCACGATGGAGAGCGCCGCGAGCCCGCCGAGGAATGCAAACGTCGTCGGCGCGCCGCGACCAGAGAGGGCGCAGCCGCCGGCGCCTCCGTCCGAGGCCGCTATCCCGGCGTCGGCTCCGCCGGACGGCACACCAGCGCCAGAAGTAGAGCCATTCGCGCCGCTGCTTACGCCCGAAGCGCTCGAAGCGGGCGCGCCGCTCGCCGCCGACCCGCTCTGTGCCCCGGAGCTGCCCGCCGGCGCGCCGCTCGAGGCGCCTGAAGCCGTCGAGGGACTCGGAGCGGGCGAGCCGCTCGAAGCGCCCGACCCGCTCTGCGCCCCGGAGCCGCTCGCGGCGTCGGTCGCGTTCGACGCGTCGCCGTTCGTCGCTGCATCGCTCGCATTGCCTCCGCCGTCGGCGGCGGTCGCGATCGCGATGTCGGCGCAGTGATGGTAGAAACAGCCCGGCGGCAAATGCCCGCCGTCGTTCATCACCTCGACGACTTGCAGCGTGCAGGGGGTCGCGTGCGTGCACGCGAGGCTCGCAGGGAGCTTGATCTGCACCGTTTGCGCTTGCGTGAAGGCCGCCTGATGCCGGAACACGTTGTCGGCCACGACCGGCAGCGTCGGCGTGGTCTCGATTGTCGCCGCGCAGGACGTGGCGGGTGTCGGCGGATCGGGAAGGGTCGTCGTGGTCTGGGTCGACGAGCGGCCGGGAACGACGGACACGCGATACCATCCGGCGTGTGTCACGACCTCATCGATCGTGACGGTGACGGAGGTTGTCCCGTCGGGATTCGACGACAAAGCGGTGATCACGCCCGACGGAACGCCGTCCGGAGCCTGCGCCGCCTCGTTTCCGCATGGCGCCAGCTTCTCGGGCGCGCCGCTGCCCGTGTTGCTCGTGACCCAGTTGGGCGGCGACACGAGGAAAAAATGGGCGTGCGCCGTGGTCGGTGAGAAGACGCCGAAAGCTCCCATCGCCGCAGCACAGGCGACGAGCGCGACGCGCGCAGTTCTGAGCCGTGCCGAGCCAACCTTGCGCATAAGCAAAACCTCCGCTCGAGTGCCGCGTACGAGTGCCTCGAACGCTAGAGGAAAAAGCATGCTCTCGCCACGAAGCACCTTGTTTGCGAGTGTATTTGGCCTTTCTTTCAGTTGCGGAGGAATGGTGCACGGTTGAATCCATCGAAAAAGGGGGCCTCGTCGTGCCGGGCCGGCAAGCTCCCGCCCTTGTCGCGGGCATTGGGTCGGGGCGCCCGCAACGCGCGCGGCGGAAACGGGCCCGACATCTCGCGCGTGGTACGCAGCGACCAGCAATGCGGATGAAGCGAACGGCCTGCGCTCGTGCCGCCACCGTGGCTGGTGGCCCCCTCGTGAAGAAGCTGACGAACCTGTGGCGGAGTCGCGAAAGCCGGCGTGTCTTCTACGCGATTGCCGGCGGCAAGGCGCTCGGCCTCGCGATCGTGCTGACGGTCATCTGGGGGGTGCCCGAGTACTTCGGCCGCGCCGCGCACGCGAGCCAGGTGGTCGACGAGGCGACCCGGCATTCGGAGTGCGTGAACCCGCTGAACACCGCGTGGACGCTGAGCGCGGCGTTCCTCGTCTTCTTCATGCAGGCTGGTTTCTTGTTCCTCGAGGCGGGCTTCGCCCGCACGCGCGAGACCGTGAACGTGTTGCTCGAAGGAATCGTGGACACGTGCCTCTGCGGAGCGCTCTTCTGGGCCTTCGGCTTCGCGTTCATGTTCGGCGCGGGCAATGGCGTCATAGGCCACCAGTATTTCTTCTTGCAGAACGTGCCCGACACCTATGGGTCGACGGGCGTGCCGATGCTCGCCTTCTGGCTCTTCCAGTTCGCCTTTGCGGACACGTGCAGCACCATCACTTCGGGGGCGATGGTGGGCCGAACGTCGTTCGCCGGTGATCTCTGGTACAGCGTCGGCGTCAGCGGCTTCATTTACCCGATCTTCGGCCATTGGGCGTGGGGGCCCGATGGGTGGCTCAACAACATCAAGCCAGCCGCCTTTCACGACTTCGCGGGCTCCACCGTCGTTCACACCATCGGCGGATTCGTCGCCCTCGCGGGCGCCATGGCGCTCGGTCCACGCCTCGGCCGAAGGTTCGCGAGGGACGGTGGCGGGATCATGGCCGGCCACAACATGACACTCGCCGCGGTGGGCGGAGTCATCCTCTGGTTCGGCTGGTATGGCTTCAATCCCGGCAGCACGCTGTCCGCCATGGACATGCATGGCATCGGTCGGGTGGCGACGAATACGACGCTTGCCGCATGCGGCGGCGGCCTGTCCGCGCTCTTCTTCGTCTACCTGCGCGGCAAATATTGGGACTGCGGTATCACCGTGAACGGGTTTCTCGCCGGGCTCGTCGCCGTCACGTGCCCCTGCTACTGGGTCTCGCCGACCGGCGCGTTCGTCCTCGGCGGAATTGCAGGCGTCGTCTGCGTCCTGTCCGTCGATTTTTTCGAGTTCATGCGCATCGATGACCCCGTGGGCGCGGTCTCCGTGCACGGGATTTGCGGGATCTGGGGAACGCTCAGCTTGGGGCTGTTCGCTACGGGACAGTACGGAGCCCCCGGTCCCTACGGCGCCGACACATCTCCGGCGGTGTTGGTTACTGGGCTCTTCTACGGAGGAGGCGCGACGCAGCTTCTGGCGCAGGTGATCGGCAGCGCGAGCATCACGGCGGGGACCTTTGGCGTCTCGCTGGCTCTCATGTATGGCCTCAAGCTCGCCGGCATCCTCCGCCTTTCGCCCGAGCGGGAACGCATGGGGATGGACGTAACGGAGCACGGGGGCCCGGCCTACCCGGAGCTCGTCCCGCGCGACGCGGCCGATCCGCGGCGCGACATGCTCACCCGCGAGGCGGCCGTGCCTTCCGTCGCGCGCTGAAAGATTGGGCTGGGCGGGCCTCAGTCGTCCGTGACGGGGCGCCCGCGGTACATGCGCACCGGCGCGTGGCCGGGCGGCGGAGCCGAGTCTCGCGCCTCGTCGGCCGACGACGCCGGCGGCACAGGATGGCTGCTGATTGGACGCGGCGGCGGGGCGGGGGGCCGAGCCGACGGGCGCAGAGGCGGCGCCGACACCGGGGGCGTCGTAGGCGTGAGGGTCGAACGGAGCGAAGGAACGACCTCGGGGTCGATGCGCCGGATGACGAGGTTGCCCACCATCCGCAAGGCCGGCTTGTTGACCGCAATCGCCGACAGGATGCCGACGAGCCCCCAGCTCATCGAGCGGACGTGGAGCTTGTGCTCCGCATAGCGAAGAACGCACCCGTCGAGCTCTTCGCCGCTGCTTCGAAGGGTATCGTAGAGCCGGACGATCCGGGGCCCTACCTCTTCGAACAGCTTGGCGTCGAAGACGGCGGGCAGATTGCTTGCGACGAGCCCGCCCGTCCCTGCGAGGACGAAGCTGCCGTAGACCCCCTCGACATCGCGCAAGGTGCGGAGCGCGTCTTCGATGCTGGCCATGGAGACCCGCGGCTCACAGGCCCAACAAGGAGCCGATGACGTTCGAATCGGCGCCCTGCCGCGGCCTGAGGGCAACCACGTCCCCGCTGGCTTCGCGCACGATGAAGCAGCGGCCGCTCTTGAATGTGCACTCCATCGCGACGAAGCTCTCCGTTCCGAGGCAGCCTCCGATGAGATCACTCAATCGGCCGGCGTAAGCGACGATATCGGCGAGCTCTTGCGACGCGCCCTGGTTCAAGGCGATCGCCCCGTCGGACCCTAGGCGCAGAATGAGCTGAAAGTCCTCGCTCCGCAGCACGTGCCCGGCGACCTCGATGGGGGTGGCGTCGAATTCCATGCTCTCCCCGAGCGGAGGCCTCGCCGGCCTCGTCCGCCCGTCTCCACGCAGACTCACGACGCTCTGCGCGTGGCGCTCGTCGCGCATCTGCGCGGCGCGCAGGAGCAGGCTCTGCCACGAGCACGTGAGGCTCTCTTTGACGGGCCACTCGCGCTCGACCGGTTCGAAGGAGCCCTCGTTCCAAAGCAATATTTCGAACGCCGCCGTCTCGCCGATGCCCGACCGCGCAATCGCGTGCACGACCGCCCCGCCGCGAAAAAACAAATAACCCACGTGGCTGCCCGACGCGACGCGGACCACGCGCCGCGATCCCGCGAGGCACTCCATCTGTACGAGATTGGCCAAGCTCGCGCCGTTGATGCGCGCTTGAAACCCCGGGTTCGTATCTACGAGAGCGCTCCCGCGCTCGGGAGGGGGCTTGGGTGTCATGGCTTGCTTGGAGCTCATCGCTTAACGACTCACCTCGGCCACCGGTCGTCTACCCTGTTCCTCGTTTCGCGACGGTGTCCGACTGCCGCCATTGTCGAAAATAAAGCGGCCGCGGGTGCGGGCGCGCGACGAGACGGCGTGCGACGAGACCGCGCGCGGCCGAGCCGACGAGCCGCGCCATCATCCGTGCGACGATGGGTCCGGTCTCGGCTGCAGGCCCTTCGCGAGCGCCGCGAGCTTGCGTGCCGACGCGACCACGATGAGCTTTTGCTGTCGCGGCAGGCGCTTGATTGCGAGCTCGAGCCTGAGCGCGTCTCCTTTGCTTGCGCATCGCCGCTTCGCAAGGAGACGAAGCGGCCCCCTTCCGCGCGTGTAGCGCGCCCCTCCCCCGGCATCGTGGAGCGCAATTCGGGCGACCACGTCCCGGGCGATGCCCGCGTAGAGCGTCCCGTCGGAGCACCGCGCGATGTACACGAACCAGCGCCGGTCGCGCGACTCGACCGGCGCACGCCCGCGAGCGCGGGTCACTTCAAGTCGTAGGCCTCGACCTTGTCCTCGCGCAGATGCGGCACGAGCAAGCGCCCTCGCTTGGTGTCGTACCCGATGTCCGCGGGCGACGTCTGTCCCGCGAAGGCGACCTCGAACGTGCCCCCGAGCTTTCCACGGTAGATTGCGGACCCGTCGTGGCTCGTCACGAGGACCGAGTCGCCCAGCTGGAGGAGCCCGTCGAGATGGCCAGCGGGCGTTTGGGTCACGTCCACCTTCGCGCCGTGGTCGTCGAGCCGATAGACTTCATTCGATCGCAGCGTGCAAACCAAGATTCCCTTGTCCGTCCAGACGACGCCGTTCGGGCCCCCCAACTGGTCGCCCTTGGCGAGGGCCTTGAGGTGCCCCTTGTCGATGGCATAGACCGCGTCGGTCCCGCTCGGGCCGAAGTTGCCGCTGGGGCCTGCTTTCATTCCGGAGTCGGAGAGATAAATTTTGCCGTCCGGGCCGGAGGCCAGATTGTTCAAGAACGTCGCGCCCGGGACCTGGATGTCGCCTCTCGGCGCTCCGGACTTGGCGTCGAAGGTGCGCACGACCGTGATGTCCGCGACGTACAAGACGCCCTTCGAAAGGGCCATTCCTTTGGGCCCGTCAAGCTTCACTCCTTTCTTGTCGCCTTCGATCCACTTGAGAGTGGTCACTTGGCCCTCAGGCGACAGGACCGAGATGAAGCCGTTGTTGTCCTTGTCGAGGGGCTTGCCGTTGATGTTCGACACGAGGTAGCGGTCGGCCTCGGCGTCGTAGAGGACGCTCTCCGGCAGCGAAAAGCCCGTGTAAGTCGCGACAGGGGGCGTCGCAGCGGCCTTCGCCGCCTCGGCTCCGGGCGGCGCGGCGCTTACGGCAGCTTGAGGCTCCGGCGCGGCGGGCGACTGCGGCGCCGGGGGCTGCGCGGCCGTAAGCGCCGTGGCTCGCGGCGGCGGCGCCGGCGGGGGCGTCTCTCCTCCGCACGAAATGACAGCGACAGTGAAAGCCAATGAGACAACACCGAAATGAGCGCCTCGTGAACGTGCCATGCGAGCCTCCTCCCGAGAGCCGACCGTGTACCACAGCCGCAAGAAAGAGAACCGGCACTGTTGGGCGGATTGGGGTAGGATTCGTCGATGAACGAAGACCCTCGCACGCGCCCGACGAGCTCGGATCGCCTCGACGAGACTTGCGGTATCTGCGGTGGGGATCGACGCATCGGAAACTCCTTCGGGCTCACGACCACCTGCCCCAGTTGCCACGGCACCGGTCGCCGACTCGAGACCACCGGCTTCCGCGACGTGACGAAGACGAAGGCGTCTCACCATCGATTGAGCAACCGGGCCGAGACAGTCGAAAAGACCCAGTGGCCCGTCACGTTCGAGGGTGGGCGGCTGGCGATTGAGGTTCGGGACAGCGTCAGGTGCCCCAGCGCAACGAAGGCCAAGCTGATTCGCGAGATCATCGACTACGAGGTGAGCCACGGGCAGTGCACGCAGACCTTCATCAAGAAGGTCCGTAAACAGATCCGCGATCCCGCGCCGGCCTAAGGTCGCGCGCGCTATCCCGGGCGGGGCGTCTGCTCGACGGAAGGCGGCTCGGCCAGCAGACGCCGCAAGTGCGCGCCGATGTCTTCCGGCCAGTCGTGAACGATTGCATCGAAACGAGCGCGATCCCCTGCGAACAAGGCGCGCGACGCCTCCTCGAAGCCCGGGCGGTTCCCAGCCAGCACGGACATGACGCGGCTGGCCGCATCGCGTGCCCGGCGCTCGCGGTCCTTGCCGGGGTCTCGCTTTCTCGCCTCGTCGACGAGCCGGCGAAGCGCTGCCGAGAGGCCATGGGGCTGCTGCTCGAGCCACTCCCAGTGGCGTGGAAGCATCGACACTTCGCGCGACACCACCCCGAGCTTCGGCCGACCCGGCCCGGTGCGGGGGGAGGGCGAGGCCGCCGGCAACGCACGCTCGAGGATCTCCGGCAGCGTGCCTCGAAAATCGAAATCGACCTCGCGCCCGGTCTGGTCCTCGAAGATGAGCACGCCCGCGTTTTCGGCGCCTCCCTCGGCTCCGCGCTCATCGAGCCACTGCTTGGTCCGCTCGAGGAGGACTCTCAAATCCCCCGAGACGACCAAGCGTCCGCCTGCGAAAGCCGTGTACGTCGGTTCGTCGATCATGGGCCGATATTAGCCGGGTAAAATGGCGGCGCAATAACATCCGGGTAAAAAAGCGCTCGCGAAAGAACGACCTGCGTCGAATGAGGCGCATCGAAGCGCGTGGTAACAGGGGCGCCAACGAAGCTTCGTCGCAAACATCACGAAAGGACATCCGCCATGGGCATCAGCAAGGGCAGCGCGCAGTGGGACGGTGGGCTCAAAACCGGCAAAGGCACGATGAAGCCGGCGCACGCTCCGGAAGCGTCGTTCTCGCTCTCGTCGCGCTTCGAAGGGCAGCCAGGCAGCAACCCCGAAGAGCTCATCGGGGCGGCCCTGGCCGGATGCTTTTCGATGGCGCTGTCGTTGGGCCTCGAGAAAGCCGGTCTCGCGCCGAAGAGCATTCGAACCGCGGCGGACGTCCGACTCGACAAAGAAGGGGAGGGCTTCGCCATCACGAGCATCGAGCTCACGACGGAAGCGTCCGTTCCCGGCGCGAGCGCGTCCCAGTTTCAGAGCATCGCGGAAGAAACGAAGAAAAACTGCCCGGTCTCGAAGGCGCTCGGCGGCACGAAGATCGTGCTGAAGGCCAGCCTGGCCTGAGGCGTCGGGCGGGCTATTTCACGTAGGGGCCGAGCGGGCTACCAATCCGGACGAGCTCCTGGGTGGCCAGCTTGGCCATCTGCGTGGCGCCCTGCAGCGTGAAGTGAGCCTTGTCGCCGTTGATGTAAACCTGGGCCGCCGCGGTCTGGCCGATCACGTTCAGGTACTCGACGCTCCGCGCGTTCAGGTCGTCGACCAGGACGTGCTTCTGGGCGGCCACCAGCTTCATGGCGTCCGCGTAAGGCTGCTCGCGGGCGTTGGTCTCGACGCCGTTCGTCCAATACTGAAGGGCCGTCGGCGTCACCAGAATCGGCGTCGCGTGCTGGGCGAGGACCGTGTCGACCATCGTCCCGATGAGCGTCGTGAACTCGGGGACCGCGACGAAGCGGCCCGCCGCCGTGCTGCTGTCGTTGATGCCGAACTCGATCATCACGAAATCGCCGGCCTTCAACGCGCTCTGGATGCTGCTCCAGCGCCCGGAGCCGCTGAACGATTTGACGGTGCTGCCCGGCAAGGCCTGATCGTCGACCGTGACTTTGCCGAGCAAGAAGTTTACGAGGTGCTCGCCCCAGCCTTGCTGGGCAGACGCCGGCCCGTAGGTCGAGGCCGTCGAGTCTCCGGCCACGAAGAGCGTCACGTTGGGCAGATTCGCGACGTTCACGCTGGCGTCGGGTCCGGTGACCGGGGGCTGTCCCGCGTCGCGGCCGAGGGCGTCGACCACGTCGGCGTCGAGGCCGGACGGCGCTCCCGCGTCGGGCAAGGCGGCGTCGACGGCCATGTCGAGGCCGGTGCCCGCATCGGGCGGCTGGCCAGTCGCCCCGAGGGATCCCGAGCTCGAGCCGCTGCTCGTCGGAGCCGGCGTCGGTCCGAGTGCGTCGGGCGGTGCGTCCGAGGCGGCATCGACGCCGGCGCCGGAGGGATTGCTGGGCAATGATCCGCCCGTCCCGCCGCCGCAGGCGATCGCGGCGAACGCCAGGGCGGGCAAGAGCGCGGAGCGCAAGAACGAGGGGCGCATGAGGGGACAAGTCCTCCAGTCGACGATCCGTAAGAGAAGGGGCGAGCCGGCCGATTTTCTTTGAACGATCCTATCGAAGCGCGATTTCGACTCCCACCGAGCCCACGATCAGCGGCCGGCCCCAAGAGCTCAGCGTGCGTTCGGCGACGAGAAAGACCGGGCGCGGAACGGCGAGGGCGGCCAGGAGATCCGCGCGAAGCCAGAGCGGCGTCAGCGGGGAAAGCGAGACCGAGTAGCCGAGGCGCACGAGCGGGCTCGCCACGAGCGTGTCCGTCGTCTTCCCCAGAAACCCGGCGTGGGGCGACGCTTCGGTGTGGAGCAACGCGGCACCGACGCCCGCCGCCGAGTCGAAGAGGCACCACGAGGCGGTCAGCGGGCGCCAGTGAAGGCCGACCCCCGTCAGGCCCAACGTGAGGCTCGACGAGCCCTCGGTCGCGCTCCATGTCGCGCTCGTGAGGGGGAAGACGCCGATCCACTCGAGCCCCCACGAGGGCCGCAGCAGCCAACGAAGCGCGACGAGTCCTTGCCAAGAGCTCCCGTAGCGCCCCGGGCTCGCCGCGAAAGCGGGCCCGAGGGCGACTCCGAGGGACGGCGGCGCGCGCGGCGGTGTCGTCTCGGGGGGGCGCCTGGTCTCCGCCTCCGCCCTCGGGGCAGGGCGCGGAGGCGGCACGGGGGCGCGGCGCTCGACCGGACGCAGCAGCGTTCGCAGGGCCTCGACGGTGCGCAGCGCGGCGACGGCGGGGTCGGGACCGAGCGCCAGGGTCGCGCGGAGGACCATTCGGTCGGCCGCGCGGTCCATCGTCCAAACGCGCGTTGCGCCAGTGGCCGGGTCGACCGCGATCGTGGCCGTCGCGTCCATCGTCCGCGTCAGGAGCTCGATTCCTCGGCGAGCGGCACGGCCCCGCCCGCCGGCGTGGCCTCCTGCACCGTCTTCACGCCGAATCCCAGCGTCGTCAGCTCCGCACCAATCCGCTCGCCTGTCGGATCGTGAGGCGCCTCGATGAGCAGAATCGTCTCCGACGCGGGGTCGTTCGACGACGGGGCGTCGTCGGGGCTTGCCGCGAAGGAGGACGCCGTGACGCAGAATGAGAAGACGGCCGCTGCGGCGCATACGGCCGCCCGAGGGCGGGGGCCTTTTGGCCTCAAGGCGTGGCCAACTCCCGAGCGAGAGGGGCCTGCGTGCCGTCGGGATAATCCCGAAGGTACTGCTTGGCCGCCCGGCGGGCCCGCTCCTGGTCTCCTGCGCGCTGCCATGCCTCCATCAAACGCCCCTCGGCCTCGCGCCGGAGCTCGCCGTGTCGTTGCTCGGCCAAGTAGACCTCGAACCAGCGTGCCGCGAGCGCAAAATCTTTGTCCCGGTCGAAGGCCGTCAGCCCGAGGCCGTACGTGCTCCGCCCGCCTCCCGGCAGCTGGCTTCGCGCCGCCGCATAGGCCTCCCGAGCACGGACGGAGCTACCCGCGAACCGTGCGACGTCGCCCAGCTCGAGCAGCTCGGTGCCCGACGCCTTGCCGCATTGCAGCTCGAAGCCGCTTCGCTCCACGAGATCCAGCGCGTCGCGGTACCGCCCGGCGGACGTCAGGGTCCGCCATGCGTCGGAGCGGAGCACGTCCGTGTCCGCGCGGTGAACGGCCGGCTCCCGCTTGGCGCTGGCGAGGCGCGGCTCGGGTGGCGCGTTCGCTCCGACGTAGCCCCGAAGAGGCTCATCCGCTTGCGTCACGGTTTTCGGCAACGTCTCCGCGCCTCTGTCACTCGCGTCACCCGCGCCGGTGTTGGCGCCAGCCCGGGCGAGCTCGCCGCCCAGACCCGAAGGAGCGGCCCCGTGCATCTCGGTGTCGCTCGCGTCGGCTCGCGTCTCGACCATCTCCTCCGACCCCCCTTTGCACAGGACGCGCAGCAGATGGCCCTGGACGAGCTGCCTCGGCTCGCGCAAGCACGGACCGGCCACGAGCACCGACCCCTCGAGGAGCCTCAACTGGAACACTTCGTCGTCCGCATCCCAGCTCACGTCGAAGCGCGTACCGACGACGGTCACCGCGAAGGGCCCCACGTCGACCAGCCAGTGACTCGCCGCGCGATGCACCACCGAAGCGTTCGCCCGCCCGCGCTCGATGACGATCCGCGCGCCGTTCGCGTCCACGGCGCTGACGCGTGCGCGCGCCCCAGCCGAGAGCGAGACGACCGTTCCGTCCGAGAATTGCAGCGGCAGGGCGGCGCCGCTGGAGGCCGCGATCCACGCCCCGACCTCGCCGGTCTCGCCGTCCGGGCCGACGACGAAGCGCAGGTCCTTCGGGCCGCGCACCGCCGACGAGACACGCCAGCCCGCCGTGCCCGCGACCAACACGGCGGCCGCCGCCGAAAGTGCCCATCGCCAGCGGATGGCCGGAGGAGGCGGTTGCGAGCGCGCGCGTCGGGCTCTCGCGTCGGACAGGTAATCGGCGCGCTCGATCGCGTCGTCTTGCTCGGCCCGTAGAGCGCCCCAGGTCTCGTCGGGGCTCATGGCTCCCTCTCGTTCAATGCCGAGATGTGCTCGCGAAGGAGCGGATCGCGATTGGCTGCCGCACGAAAGAGCTGCTGGGCGCGGCCGAGCCGCCGTTTGATCGTCGCGAGCGACACGTGCGCGATTTCCGCAATGGCGGCGAGCTCCATTCCCTCCACGAGTCGCAGCGCAAAGGCGATGCGCTCGTCGGCCGGCAGCGTGTCGAGCACGGCGTAGGTGCGCCGCAGGACCTGACTGACCTGCGGCGGCGCGATGACGGCCGCCTGCTCCGGCAGGTCGTCGGGCGAAACGAAATTCAGCCACCGGCGACGGGTTCGTCGCTTTCGGAGGAAGACCCGCGACGTGAAGATGGCGATGCTGCCTATCCAGCCCTTCATGGCCGACGGCTCCTTGAGCCCGTCGATGCCTTCGAGGGCCCTCGCGAAGACCTCGTTGATGAGGTCCGGCACCTCGGAGTCGAGGCCGATGACGCGGACGACCAGCCGCTCTACGTACGACCCGTAGCGATCGAACAAGAGATCCGAGGCCCCCACCTCGCGGAGCTTCAACGCGGCGACGAGCGCGGCGTCCGTCCGGGGGGCGACCGGCAACAGCCGGACGACGCCCTCGTGCGACGAGGGGCTCGATGCGCGATGTCGCTGTTTGCTTGGGGTCACGCGCTCTCCGTCCTCATCGATGGCGAGAGACCAGTGTCGGGCGCGGCCAAGCGTGGCTCACGAACGCCCGACGACCTCGCGAATGGCTGCAGGGCTTTCACCGGAAGGCCTCGTAAATCTCCTGATTTCCGGAACGGCTGGAGCCGAACAGGATGTGCCGGAGGTCGACCGACAGCGTCGGATTGTAGTCGGGCACGCCCAGCGTCAAGAGCGCCTGGTAGGGCGAGAAACGCTGGGTTACGGACGCCCGCATCGCCCAACGAATTTCTTCGTGCGGCCGGTTGGCGGCCCAGAAGAGCTGCCGATCCTGGTCGCCGAGAAACGGATCCCATTCGTCGCCGGGCGTATTGACGTCGATCAAGTTGACCGGAGACCCCCAGGGGTCCGACCGGGTGGGGCGGCTCGACATGTAGAGGTCCATTCCGCCGACCCCTCCGGCGCGATCCGACATGAAGACGAGTACCAGCTCGGCTTCGTCGATGGCCGGCGCCGCGTCGACGCCGGGCGACGAGAGCTCGGCGATGCGCCGAGGCGCAGCCCACGTGTCTTGGCGGGTCACACGCGAAGAGACCCACAAATCGTAACCGGTGCCCGCTTCGGCGTCGCGGTCACTCGAGAACCAGAGGGTCAAGCCGTCGAGGGCGACGGACGGGCCCTGATCGCTCATCGCCCCGCTCAGCTCGGCGACGCGCGTGGGCGCGCCCCACGGGTCCGTCTTGGCGGCCCGCCTCGAGACCCAGATGTCTTGGCTGCCCGCGCGGTCGGACATGAAATAAAGCTCGAGCTCGTCGGCCGTGAACGTCGGATCCTCGTCGTCGGCATTCGGATCCGAGAGCGCAGCGACGAGCGCGACGGCCCCGAACGCGCCCGCGGCCGCCGAGTCCTGCGCATCGGCCGCGACGGCGGCTTCTCCGGCACCCGCGTCGCCGAGGTCGAGGGGGTCGAGGCTCGCATCGCTCGGCCCGTCGTTCGGCGCGTACGAGCTCGCGTCAGCGGCTGTCCCCGACGAGAGCGTCAGAAGAAGGGGAATGCCGATGTCGCCGCAGCCAAGCGCCCCCGCTGCGGCGAACGCCGCGACGAAGCAGCACGAGCCCGCGCCTGTTCTTCGCCAGGCTCTCGAAGCCATGCCCTCCCAAGAAACATGACCGCGACGACGGACGAGCGCCAGGTCCGAGGGCATCGCTCGCGCGGAAGCGTTGAAGGCGTGAGCCGCCGGTACGTGGACGAGATACTGGCCAACACGTTCACACGCGCATGTTCACACGCTCACGTTTCACACGCTCACGTTTCACGCGCACACGCCGAGCGCGATGCACCTCCGCAGACTCGCATGGGATCACAGCGATCTTCCGAGGGGCGACTTTCCAGTCAACGTTCATATTTGCCTCTTATCTGTAGCCCTTTCGTGTTCGCGCCCGCTGTCCGTTGTCCCAGAGCGTCCCATTGGGCTCACGGAGGCTCTAGGGGCGAAGGTTTCACCGGCCTTCCCCCTTTTCTTGGGGGTGACGAACGGTTGCCCGCACCGAGAGGGAGCATCGTCGAACGCCTTGGCTTTTTTGGACCATTTCCCTGTTCCCGACTCATCAGAAGTTACCGAGGAAGGCTTCCTTCTTGCGCTCGCGGTCGAACGGCGCGCCCGAGCAGGCGGGCAGCAGGACGGACGAACGTTTTGATTGGCGCAGCCTCGAGGTGAATCCCCCCATGCCCACATCCGTAAAGTCCGCCCCGCACGTGAGATGCTCGGACGCGGTTCGGCGCAAGCCGTACAGCCGCTCCGCGATGAGCGCCGCTGCGGTGTTGACGTCCGCGCTCCTCTCGCTGAGCGCTTGCTCCGGTGGCTCGCCGGCGAGCCCGACGGCTGCTTCGGCGGGCGGCTCCGGTGTGGCCGGGGCGAACGGCTCGGGCAGCTCGGGAGGGCAAGGGACGTCGTCCGGGACGGGCGACGACGGTGGCGCCTCCACGGCGTCGTCTGGCGGGCCCAATGGGCCCCCTCCGCCGGTGACGCTGGTGCCGTCGTCGCGTTTGGCAAGGCTGAGCCACACGCAGCTGGTCAACACGTACAGGGACTTGCTTGGTCTGGCGGACGTGAGCCTAGCGGACGGGACGCTCGCTGGGGACACGACGGTTGGTTACGACAACCAGGCGGACTCGCTGTTCGTCACGGATCAACTCTGGAAGAACCTGCAGACGGTGGCGGAGCAGTACGCGCACACGGTGGCGTCGACGCCGTCGTTGTTGTCGCAGCTGTTGCCAGCGAACGCGCCTGCGGACGCGGCGGGCAAGGCGAAGGCGTTCATCCAGAACGTGGGACTTCGCGCGTACCGTCGGCCGCTCACCGACGCGGAGGTGGTGCAGCACACGACGCTCTTCAATCAAGGGCTGGCGCTGCTCGGGGGGACCGACGCGTTCGCGACGGGCGCGGAGCTCGTTCTCGAGCTGGTGCTGCAGTCGCCTTATTTTCTTTACCGGATGGAGCTGAGCAACCAGGCGGTCGGCAACCGCGTGGCGCTGAGCGACTACGAGGTGGCGACGAAGGTGTCTTATGCGCTGACGAACACGATGCCCGACGCGCCGCTGCTCGCGGCGGCGGCGCAAGGCAAGGTGGCCAACGCGGCGGATCTGGCGACGCAGGCGGCGCGGCTTTTGACGACGCCAGCGGCCAAGGCGGCGACCGAGCACTTTCATTTTCAGATGTACCGGATGGGTGTTTACGACGGGCTGGCGAAAGATCCGGCGGCTTACCCGACGTTCACGGCCGCGACGGGGGCGGCGATGCGGCAAGAGCATCTGGCGTTTCTCGACTGGATTTTCGACAGCGGAAAAGGCGTGGCGGAGATCTACACGTCACCGGTGTCGTTCGTGAACGCCCTATTGGCGCCGACGTACGGGTTGAAGGGGTCGTTCACGAGCACCCCGCAGCAAGTGAACCTGGACCCCAGCCAGCGCGGGGGTCTCTTGACGCAGCTCGGGTTCTTGGCGGCCGAGGCGACGGCGAGCGACGTCGACAGCATCCATCGGGGCGTCTTCGTCAACCAGCGTGTTCTCTGCGTGGTGCTGCCGCCGCCTTCGCCGCTCGCGAAGCCGCTTCCGGTGACCACGGCCAACCAGCCGGATCGCGTCCGTGTGGACAGCTTCACTGGGGCGGGCACGTGCGGTGCGGGGTGCCACAGCACGCTCATCAACCCGGCGGGGTTCGCGTTCGAGAACTACGATGCGGTGGGCGCGTACCGGACGATGGACCGGGGTCAGACCGTGAACTCGGCCGACACGTACCCGTTCGCCGCGCCCTACGGGGCGCAGAGCTACAACGACGCCGTCGACTTCGGAAAGGTCATCGCCAAGAGCCCGCAAGCGCACTCCTGCTACGTGCAGAGCTGGGCGTCGTATCTCTACGCGCGCCCCGTCGCCGACGGGTCGACCGGCGTCTTGCTCGACGCCGACGCGCCGACGCTCACTTATCTGGCGCAGCAGTCGCTCGCGAGCGGCCTGAGCGTGAAAGACCTGCTCCTCAAGCTGACGACCAACGACGTGTTTCTCGCTCGCGCCCCGGGGGTGAACTGACCATGAGCACACCGAAGCGCTTCTCGATGCAACGTCGTCATTTTCTGTGCGGGGTCGGAGGCGTCACGCTCGGCCTGCCCATGCTCGACGCGTTCGCGCCGCGCACCGCCCGCGCGGCGGTCGCGGCGGCCCGCTCGCCGTTCGTCGCCATCATGGTCAACGCCAACGGCGTCGTTCAGGCCGGGTCGGCGATTGGCGGAAGCACGGACCCCGAGTGGTTCTGGCCCTCGGCCGCGGGACCGCTGACCACCGCGGCCATGGCGGCCGACTCCGTCAACACCGCTTCGCCACGCGAAACCGGCGTCCTCTCCGCTTACGCCAACCGACTCTTGATCGTGCGCGGCGTCAACCATGCCTTCGGCGCGGCGGGTTGCGCCCACGCTGGCGGAGACGCGCAGCTCCTCACCGGTTCGACCCTAATGGGCAACGGGCCGAAGACGCTTGCCGGTGGTCCTTCGATCGACACGATCATCGCGACGAAGATGAACCCCGCCGCGGGAACGCGCGATCCGCTGGCCCTCCACGCCGGACGGTACTCGACGGGGGGCACCGGCTTCGACGTGCCCGGTTACATCTCGTATATCGCCGCCGGCCAGCCGCGCTCGACCTTCGCTTCGCCCTACAAGGCGTACCTCCAGATCATCGGCAACGGCTCGGTCGCAGCCGTGACGCCGGCGGCGCAGCAGATGATCCTGACGCGCCAGAAGAGCGTCAATGACCTCGTCCGGAGCCAGATTCAGGGGCTCCTCGCGAGGCCGGACTTGTCGAGCGCCGACATTCAACGACTGAACCAGCACTTCGCGGCCATTCGGGATCTCGAAGTTCAGGTGACCGGTCGGTTGGCCCCCACCGAAGTCACCGCGATGCAGGCGATCGACACCGTCGGGGCCGGCGCGTACGACATGACGAACCATCTGGCGAACATCAAGCTCCAGATCGACTTGATGGTCTTCGCCTTGTCGACCGACTACACGCGCGCCATCACGCTGAAGATCGGCGATCGCGAGGACGACCACGTCTTCACGGAAGACGCGCCGACGACTTTTCATACGATCACCCATCGCGGCATCCCCGGGGCGGTCGCGAAGCACGATCGGGTCGTGCGCTATCACTTCACGATGTACCAGTACCTCTTGGATAGCCTCGCCAAGATCACGACGCCGACCGGCACGCTCCTCGACGAGGGGCTCGCCATCTGGACGAACCAGATCGCGAACGGGAATCACTCCTACGTGCGGGTCCCGTGGATCATTGCCGGGACCGGGATGAACCCCACGACCGGCGCGAGCGGCTATCTCAAGACCGGCCAGTTCATCGATCTCGCTCCCAGCGCCAGCACGAATCAAATGCTCAACACGATACTGACCGCGGCGGGCGTCCCGTCGACTTCGTTCGGTGCTCCCTCCGCGACCCAGGGCCTCATCGCGCAGCTCGTGAAATGACCGGCCTCCGCAGACCAACGCGGTGGGGGTCGCGCGGTCGAGCGCGCCCCCTGGCGACTGGCGCGGTCGGCGGGCTCTTGCTGCTCGGGGTGGTCGCGGGCGGGTGCTCGTCGTCCGCCACCGGCGTAGACGCGGGGGCATCTTCGGGGACGGCCGCGGTCGCCGACGGCACGGCGCCCTCGACGGGAAGCGGCGCGCCCGGAAGCGGCCAGGGGTCGGGCAGCGGGAGCGGCTCCGCCCATGCGACGACGGGGGACGACAGCGCAGCGCCCTCCGGCTCGGGCGCCTCGACGGCGCAAGACGACGCGAGCCAGGGGGCGGCCGACGCCCCGCCGGGCGAAGGCGGCAGCGCGGAGACCGGCTCCGTCGTCACGCCTGGTGACGGAGCCGCGGGCGGTTGCCCTGGCGTTTTCTGCGAAGACTTCGAGAGGGGGAGCCTCGATCCGGCCATCTGGACGACGAAGGTCACCGCGATGGGGAACGGAATGCCGCTGCAGCCCGTCCCCACGGTGCAGACGAAGATGGTGGCTCACGGCAAGTACGCCGTTCAGTTCCACTCCGACCCCGGCAAGCCGGCGAGCTACGACTTCATCATTACGAGCCAGCCGAAGCTTCGGGGGCACCATTTCGGGCGCGCGTATTTCAACGCGACGCCGCGGCCGCCCGGCGCGCACACCGAGTTTCTCTTTGCAGGGACGGCGGGCTTTCCGAATTTGAAGTACCTCGAGGTGGCCGGGATCGGCGCGGCCTGGCAGCTCACCTTCGTGTCGCTGCCCAATGGCGGCGAATCCTACGCGTCGGGCGGGGCGTTGCCGCCTGGCCGCTGGATGTGCCTCGAGTGGGAGCTCAACGACACGCCCGATCAAGCGAGCGTCTTCGTCGATGGAAAGCAGGCGCCGGATTTCACTCGGCCGAGCATCGTCCACAACGGAGTGAGCACGGGCCTCGTCGGAGGCTTCA
The DNA here is from genome assembly GCA_963787925.1 of uncultured delta proteobacterium. Lineage (GTDB taxonomy): Bacteria > Myxococcota_A > Polyangia > Polyangiales > Polyangiaceae > Palsa-1150. The sequence continues at coordinate 2,777,369 of CAWBEN010000003.1, read as the reverse complement.
CGGACTTTGGTTTTGGCTATTACAGCTGGCACCCGACGTCGGCCACCTATGCGTACGACCTCTATTACGACGACATCGTGCTGGACACGAAGCGTATCGGGTGTCTACCGTGAAATGCCGGGGGGTGATTCATAGTAGAATTTTGCCAAAAGGACCTTGATCAAGAGATGCCTCTCCACCGCATTCGCTTCGCTCTCACTTCCGTTCTCGCTTCGACTTTGGCACTCGCAGGCTGTTCGTCGGACGCGGCCCCGTCCGGGGGTGGCTCCGGCGCTTCGTCCGGGGGTGGCTCCGGCGCTTCGTCCGGGGGTGGCTCCGGCGCCGCCGCCGACGCGGGGGCCTCCGTATCGTTCGCCCACGACGTCGTGCCCATCTTTCAGACCAGCTGCAGCACTACGGGCGTCGCCTGCCATGCCGACCCCAGCTACCCGACGATGGGGCTCGCGACGGGCGGCAATCGGACGTATCTCGGGGCGTCCTCGGGCTCCGTCGACACGGCCGCCGTCGTGAATGGAATGGTCGGCAAGCCGTCGGCCGAAGATCCTTCGATGAACGTCGTCACCGCCGGCGATCCGACCAAGAGCTATCTGATGTTCAAGATGGACGGGCAGCTGAATAGCCTCAGCGCCGCCTGCCAGAAGGGCGACCTCGGTGTCTGCGGCGCGCTGATGCCCTTTGGCGGGTCGCAGCCCCTTCCGCAGGCGACGCGCGACACCATCCGAAGCTGGATCTCGCAAGGCGCGAAGAACAACTGAGCGTCCTCCCCGGCCGGACGACCTCGCGTCAGCTCGACGTGGGCGACTCGAAGTCGACCGGCTGGGCGAGCGCGTACTCGATGGCGGACGGGAGGCGCTCGGTCGGCATCGAGCGCCAGAACACGTGCCATTCGGGGAAGCGCGCTAGCCCGTCGCACTGCTTGGCGTACCAGGGCGTTATCGGGTTGCCAGGGCGCGCCCGCCAGAAGAAGCGCGGGTAGACGTCGACCATCGTCGACCAGATGTCGCTGCCAATGCCTTCGCCCTGGGCCATGCGCTCGACGGCGAATTTCGAGAGGTACGGCCCGACCGGTGAGCGCGTGAGGAGCACGGCGCCGCGGTAGCTCTCTTCGACGAAGACGCGCTCGACCCCGCGCTCCAGCGCCTCCGGCCGGAGCATCCGTCCGAACGCCGATTCGATCAACGCGCGCAGGCGCGCCATGTCCACGCCTTCGAAATGCGAGTGGCTCTCGACGCGGGAACCCTTGCGAATCAACGTCCCGGAGCCGCTGACCGTGAAGAGCTCGCGCAGCAGCGAGAGCGGGTTGACGACTGCGATGGTCATGCGGTGGGGGACCTCGTCGAGCAGGTCCCTCGCCTGGCGCAGGAGCGTGTAGTGGCGGGGGGCGAGCTGGCCTTTCGTCCCGAGCAGCCGGTCGTAGTCGGCGCTCAGGTTGACGACCGAAATGTGCGGCGCGCCCTCGCGCTCGAGTCCCGGGCTGGTCGAGAGAAAAACCACCTTGCGCGTGCCGAGGCTGGCCGCCAGGGTGGAGAGCAAGTTGAATCGCGCGTCGGTCGTCTGGTCGGCGGCCGATTCGAGCGAGACGATTGGGATCGCGCTCGCCCTTATCGCGTCGCGGACGGCGTCCACGCTGGCCCGCTCCATCCGGGGCGGCGCGGCGAGCACGCGGGACGGGACCTGGTCTTCGACGAGCCAGTCGTAGACGAGCGCGGCCTGGCGGTCGGCGTCCTTCGCGTCGAACAACCCGAGCAGGACGACCGGGCAGAGCCCGAGCCCCGCAAGAATGCGCAGGTCGAAGTGAAAAGGATCGAGCGCGGTCCGGACGATCTGCGCGTCGGCGACGATGAGCGCGAAGCCCTCTTTGTCCTGCGAGCGGAAGAGGCGCAGGTAGAGATCGACGTCTGCTTTCTGGCCGACGCTCTCGAGGAAGCGCTGGATGATTCCGGGGTCCATCACGGCAAGAGGCCGAAGAACGCTTCTCGGGCGGCGACGAGCTGGGCGATTTCTACGTACTCGTCCGGTGCGTGGGCTTGCGCGACGTCGCCCGGGCCGAACACGACCGCGTCGATCCCCGCCGCGGAGAAGAGCGCCGCCTCCGTCCAGAACTGGAGGTCAGCGGGCGCGCGGGCGGCCTCGGGGAGGAGCGGCACGAACCCCGCGAGATCGCGCGTCGCGAACGGAGGGCTGGCGATGGTCACCTCCCACTCGAGCGGGTCCGAGCCCACCGCCGCGCGGGCATGCGCTTCGGCTTGGCGATGCAGGTCGGCGACGTCCGCTCCCGGCCAGGGCCGAAAGGAGAAGGTGAGGACCGCGCGCGCCGCAATGACGTTGAACGCCACGCCGCCCTCGATCCCGGAGACGTTGACGCAAAGACCGCGAAATCCGGGCGGGCCGGCTTCGCGGTTCTTCACGCCCCACGCGTCGAGAGCGACCGCCGCGCGCGCGAGCGTGACGATTGCCGACGGCATCGAGTCGGCCTGCGACGAGTGACCGCCCGGCGACACGGCGGTCGCGCGGGCCGCGGCGATCCCGCGGTGACGAGCGCCCAGGCGGCAGCCGGTCGGCTCGCAAACGATGGCGCGCTCGTAGCCCCGGGCTCGCTCGCTGCCCAGAAACATGCGAAGGACGCGGTTTCCGAGCTCTTCGTCCCCGGAGAAGAGCACGCCCACGTCGCGCGCGGGGCGACCGGCCGCCGCCCGCTCCGCGAGGGCGTCGAGGATGGCGGCGATGGCGCCCTTCGTGTCGGCGGTCCCGAGACCGTAAAAGCGCGCGTCGCGCTCGACGAGCGTGAGCGGCGACGACGTGTAGCCACGGTTGGCGGGCACCGTATCGATGTGGGCGTTCAACAAGAGACGCGGCGCGCTCCCGAACGTGGCGAGGACGGCATGGTGACCCCCGACCGAGAAGGTCTCGACGCGGGACGCGCCCGCGGCGCTCAGCTCCACGGCGAGCTTCGCGACGAGGGGTCCCTCATCGCCCGTCGGGTTCTGCGTGTCGAAGGCGACCAGCTCCGCGAGACGCGCCCTCAGCCTTTCCTCGGTAGACATCGGCGCACGATTCCGGAGGGCCGCCGCGACGTCAACGCCCGCGTCGCGTCCGCTTCGCCCGCGCCAGGCTGACCCGACCGGCGGCGCGCCCGCTCAGTGCGGTTGTGGCGGAAAGAGAATGGCGACCACGTGCTCGCCCTGCCGGTTGGACTTGTACGCGATGCGAAACCCCACGAGGCCGCGCGCGCGCACGAGATCTTCGACCGCGTTCATCAGCGCGCGGACGCCCAGCGTCGGACGGGGATCGGGATCCACGAGGTGGCGGGGGGGGCGGGTGTTGTCGGGCACGCCCTCTCTGTGAAGCTGAACTAACGCGCAGTCAAGCCTCACGGCTCCGGCTAACGCTTCGCTGTCCGTTCCGGCCGGGGCGCGCTTCCGTTTTCGGCCCTTGGACGTGGCCCGTTTCTTTGAGAAAGTCATCCCAGTTGCCGGAAGCCATGCGAATAGCGAACAGAAATTTCGAGCTACGCTGCACGTTGACTTTGGCGGCCCTGGCGAGCACCTGGGCCGTCGGGTGCAGCGCCTCGGGCGACGGCGCCTCCGCGCCCGCTGGCGTGTCACTCGATTCCGGCTCGGTGCCTGCGCCGACGCAAACCCACGACGGCGCGGCGGCGCCCGCGAGCGCGGACGCCACCGTGGTCGCCGCGGACGACGCGGCCGAAGCCGCTTCGGGGATCCTTGCCGCCGACGCCTCGGGCGCGGGTGAGACAGGCCCCAGCGAGCCGGGCGAGGCCGGCGCAGACGCGGTGACCGATGCGCTTCCGGCCGACGCCTCCGCAGACGCCGTCGCCGACGCCGGCGGCGACTCGGGACACGGGCCGCTCGTCCCGCTGACGGTGTACTTGGCGGGGGACTCGACCGTCAGCACCTACGACGTGCTTCACGCTCCGCAGACCGGCTGGGGACAGGTCCTCGCTCCGTACTTCAAGCCGCTCGCGAAGGTGAGCAACCAAGCCATCGGTGGACGAACGGCGCGGCGCTACATCGAAGAAGGCCACCTTGCGACCCTCCTCGGCACGATCAAGGCCGGCGATTACCTCCTCGTTCAGTTCGGAACGAACGACAGCAACAGCGATCCGGCGGCGGTCTACGGGCCCAACCGGACACCGTATTACACGGATCCGGCCGCTTTTCAGACGTACCTGAAACAGTACATCGACGGCGCGCGCGCTCACGGCGCGAACCCCGTGCTGGTCACGCCTCCCCCGCAGCGAACGTGCGCCATGGACGGGGGGACAGCTTCGTGTTCGACGACTCGCGCTTCATTCCGTACGTGAACGCGATGAACGCCCTCGGCACGCAAACGGCCGTACCGGTGGTCGATCTCAACAAGAGAGCGCTCGATTACTTGCAGTCGATCGGGTGCATCGCGTCGTCGGGCTTCTTTCTCGTCGCGGCTCCGGGGCAATATGCGGGCGTCTACGCGGGCGGTGTCTCGGATCACACGCATTTTCAGAAGGCCGGCGCCGTGAAGCTCGCGGGGTTCGTGGCCGACTCGATCCGTGCGCTCGGCCTGCCGCTGGCGGCGTACCTCAATTGAGTGCCGTGACACCACCCATCACGCCGGGTGCGTCGATGAATCGGTCATCAACGCCCTCTTTTCGCTTATCGGCCAACGAATCTATTCGACTGCCGCAGGCTTTCCGCTCATCGGCCCATCTCTCTTCGGCATGAGCTCGTGTCTTTCGCTCATCGGTGCACCCTTTTGGCTTATGCCCGCCTCCTTTTCGCTCACGGGGGAACGAATCGCGTCGATGCCCGCACGTCTTTCCGCCAATGGGCGTCCTCGTTGCGCGGAGGGGCGCAGCTCTTTCGCTCATGCGCCCTTCCGTCATCGGCATTCGGCCGCGTCTCTCGCTCACTCGGGCACCCGTTGTCACTGATGCGCGTCCGTCTCCCGCTCATTCCCGTGCCCATCGCGCGAACGGCTGCACCGCTTCCGCTCGTTCTTATGCCCATCGCGCGAACGGCTGCACCGCTTCCGCTCATTCCCGTGCCCATCGCGCGAACGGCTGCACCGCTTCCGCTCGTTCCTATGCCCATCGCGCGAACGGCTGCACCGCTTCCGCTCATTCCTATGCCCATCGCGCGAACGGCTGCACCGCTTCCGCTCATTCCTATGCCCATCGCGCGAACGGCTGCACCGCTTCCGCTCATTCCTATGCCCATCGCGCGAAAAAACGTCCCGCTCGCGCTCCATCGCGGATCGCTGGGAGGCGTTTGCAGCCGTCTTTCGTTTGCTGCCGGCGGCGTGTCGTCTGCCTCGGCGGGCGTCATGGTCGGTGCCGGGGCTGCGTCACGCGCTGAGTCGGCCAGGAAGGCCAAAGCCGGCCGCTTCTGCATACGCGCGATCGTCGCAAGTCCTAACCTCTCGAGAAGACGAGCGTCTCTCCGGTGTCGCTGCTCCGGAACAAAGAAATCGACAGGCCGCTTCAACTTTTTTCGGAAATGCGGCCCCGTCGATGATCAGTACCGCTTGAAGGAAGGTCGGCGTGATCGCTCCACGCCATTGGGCGCAGGAGTGGTCACGCCGGCCGCCTTCGGAAAAGCGAGAGTGCTCGCTCCTCCTCGAATGAATGGGGCCGTTACGGCGCGAGCGTCAGCGGTTCGGCTTGGCGGGCGAACTGCTCGAGGAGGTAGCTACTCTCTTGAAACATGTGCCTGTCGGTACCCAACCCAAACCGCTGCGAAGGAATTCAACGGCAGTCTCAGTTGTGACGGAGGATCGTCGTGCCATCGCCGACCACCCAAGCGTCCGGCGTACCCCCCACAACGGGCCACACGGCAGCTAGATTGCTTGCCGCCCGACTTCCGCCGTCGCCGATTCCGCCGTCGCCGATTCCGCCGTCGCCGATTCCGGTCGCGCCCATGACGGGCGACGGTGACCAGGCGGTCCCATCATAGTGAAAGATCGCCCCGCCGTCGCCGACGACCCAGATGTCACTCGCGCTAGTGCCCCGGAGGCCGTGGAGGGAGCCGTGCGCCGCCCCCACGAAGGCGTATCGAGCGCAGAAACCGACCACGCCGTTCCGTTCCAATGCACCAACGTCCCAACCCCGCCGCTTGCCCAGATGTCCTGTGGCCCGGAGCCCCAGATGGCCCCCAACTTCTGCGTAGTCCCGCTCGTCGAAACGCTCCAAGCCGTGCCGTCATAGTGACGAATCGCTCCCAAATCGCCCACGACCCACACATCGCTGGGCGACGCAGCCCAAACCGCTGCGAACTTGGTAGCGGCCGTACCGGCATCCATACCGACATTCGAGCTCGACCATGCCGTCCCGTTCCAATGCGAAACGGTCCCGGAGTCCCCGACCGCCCAAACGTCGTTGGCAGCAGTGCCGAATATCGCGGAGAGCGGATTCGCCATCCCAATCGTTTTCGCCATCAACGTCGTCTCAGTCCACGTCGTCCCATCGTAATGATAGAGCTCGTTGCCGTAGAACGTGCTGCCCTCGCCGACGACCCAGATGTCCGTCGCGCTCGACCCCCAAATATCACGGAGGGGCGGAGTCGTTCTCGACAGCCAGGTGGCCGTCCACGCCGTGCCGTCCCAGTGGGCGAGGAGCGCGCGGGAGGGGTCGGCGCCAGTCGCCCAGATGTTGGTCGGGCCACTGCCCCAGAGGTTGTTGAAGAACGACATGTCCGACGTCAAGGCTCCGCCCGTCACCGTCACGGCGTGCCATCCTGATGCGCCCCCTTCCGAGGAACCGCCCTCCACGGGACCGGCCTCGGCAGTGATGGTCGACGCGTCTCCGGCGGCGCCGCCGCTGCCGCTCGCGCCTCCGCTGCTGCCGCTCGTGGCTCCGCTGCTGCCGCTCGGCTCCGCTGCTGCCGCTCGTGGCTCCGCTGCTGCCGCTCGTGGCTCCGCTCCCGCCATCGGCCCCGCCGCTGCTCCCGCCAGCAGGAGCGCTATCCGAGCTGCTGCATCCGAAGAGGACCAAGCCGGACAGAAGTGCCAAAGAGCTCGGTTTCATCATCATCCTCAACTTCTCCAGTCGGGCTTCTCCAGTCGGGCCGACGCGGTCGTTGGATTGGAACATCGAGCGACACTTGGGCACAATGGCCCACGGGCACGGTAACACATTGGAAGGCGTAACTGTCGCTCAGCATCCTCGACGTTCAGGAGCAGCGCCGGCGTCCGTGATCGGTGCCGATCATCGCGTCGCGGTGCACACGGCTTCGGACGGCGGCTTGCAATGCCGCGCGCGTGAACGGCTTCTCCAGCACTGCGCTGCCGGTCAACGACAGAAAATGTCGGACGTCCGGCAAGGTCGCGGCGCCCGTCATGAATATGACGCGATTGGCTACCAACGGGTCGACGGACAAGAGGTGTCGATAAAAGTCTTGCCCGCTGAGACCCGGCATCAACAGATCGCAGAGGATGGCGTCGAACCGCGTCCCTCCGGTGATGAGCGCAACGGCGTCCGCGGCGAGCGTTGCGTCGATGAGCTCGTAGTCCGCGCCCAAGATGCGACGAACCACACGCAATATCGTCCGCTCGTTGTCTACGACCAGGACACGTCCCAGCGGAGCAGCCAAGTGCGGACGGACAGGAAAGGAGGTGTGCCCGGGGAGATGCTGCCGCGCCAAGCGGCGTGCGAGCTTCGCCACCGGCGTGGACGGGCGCAAAGAGGGGGCGCGCCGGTCCACGCCTGGTTGATTCCTCCTTCCAGTGAACCCTGCACTCGGGGCCAGACTAGGCGGTATTGCTCGATGATCGGCCGGCCTAGCGCCCGCTTGCCACTCGCGGTCTCCAAGGCCGACACCGCCTTCGTCTGCCAGGCGCATCGCAGCTCTCGCACCTTGCGCTGCAGGTCCGTTGCCGCACACGCGTCCGCACACGGAGCCGCAGGTACCGCCGAGCCGTCCGCTCTGCAATATCCCAGGCTCTGACAAATGGTGCTGCGCGTGGTACTGCGCCACAGTTTTCGCAGAGAGCCAGGCGGTCGTCGCATCGACGCGCACACTACCCAGGCGAGCCCGTCATCGCGTCCGTGCCGCGCGTGCATGCCGCGGGCGGACTGCCGGAGGCAGTGCAGACGCCGCCGCAACAAGCGCGCCAACCGGCACACGTGTTGCCACATGCGCCGCAATTCGAATTGGTCGTCAGGGGGCCTCGCAGCCGTTCGAGGCGGTTCCGTCGCAGTCGCCGAACAGCGCGTTGCACACGACGCCGCAGCGCCCGCCGCCGCACGCGGGCGTTGCGTTGGCCGCCGCAGGGCACGTTGTCCCGCATGCGCTGCAGTTGCTCGGGTCGGAAGACAACGCGCGGCAGGAGCCGGAGCAGTTGGTCGTCCCCGCGCCGCACGAAGCGGTGCACACGCTGCCGCTGCAGACGGTGCCCGCGGCGCAGGCATTTCCGCAAGCGCTGCAATTGCCGTTGTCGCTCGTCAGATCACGGCAAACGCCGCTGCAATTCGTCAGTCGTTCCGTCCGCACGAGACATTGCACATTCCTCCGCCACACGTCGTGCCGGACGGGCAAGCATTCCCGCACGTCCCGCAGTTGTGATCGTCCGATGCCAAGTTGACGCATCCCCCAGCGCAAACCGACAGCCCGACCTGGCACGAGAGAGTGCAGACGCTTGCGCTGCAGATCTCGCCCGGAGCGCAGGCGTGGCCGCAGTCGCCGCAGTTGCCGTTGTTCGACGAGAGGTCCTGGCAGGCCCCGGAGCAATTGGTGGTCCCCATGAGGCACGAGACGTTGCACGTGCTCCCGCTGCAGACCTGTCCGGAGGGGCAGGTGGTCCCGCAGGCGGCGCAGTTGTTGTTGTCGGTCGTGAGGTCGCGGCAAACGCCGCCGCAGTTGGTCGTGCCGGCGCCGCAACTGACGGTGCACGTGCCGGCGCTGCACACCTGACCGGCGGCGCACGCGTGGGCGCAGTCGCCGCAGTTGCCGTTGTCCGACGAGAGGTCTTGGCAGGCCCCCGAGCAATTCGTCGTGCCCATGCGGCACGAGACGTTGCACGTGCTCCCGCTGCAGACCTGTCCGGACGGGCAGACGGTCCCGCAGGCGGCGCAGTTGTTGTTGTCGGTGGTGAGGTCGCGGCAAACGCCGCCGCAGTTGGTCGTGCCGGCGCCGCAGCTGACGGTGCACGTGCCGGCGCTGCACACCTCACCGGCGGCGCAGGCGTGGCCGCAGTCGCCGCAGTTGCCGTTGTTCGACGAGAGGTCCTGGCAGGCCCCCGAGCAATTCGTCGTCCCCATGCGGCACGAGACGTTGCACGTGCTCCCGCTGCAGACCTGTCCGGACGGGCAGACGGTCCCGCAGGCGGCGCAGTTGTTGTTGTCGGTGGTGAGGTCGCGGCAAACGCCGCCGCAGTTGGTCGTGCCGGCGCCGCAGCTGACGGTGCACATGCCAGCGCTGCACACCTGGCCGGCGGCGCACGCGTGGGCGCAGTCGCCGCAGTTGCCGTTGTCCGACGAGAGGTCTTGGCAGGCCCCCGAGCAATTCGTCGTGCCCATGCGGCACGAGACGTTGCACGTGCTCCCGCTGCAGACCTGTCCGGACGGGCAGGTGGTCCCGCAGGCGGCGCAGTTGTTGTTGTCGGTGGTGAGGTCGCGGCAAACGCCGCCGCAATTGGTCGTGCCGGCGCCGCAGCTGACGGTGCACGTGCCGGCGCTGCACACCTGACCGGCGGCGCACGCGTGCCCGCAGGCGCCGCAGTTGCCGTTGTCCGAGGCGAGGTCCTCGCAAGCGCCGGAGCAATTGGTCGTACCCCGGAGGCACGAGACGTTGCACGTGCTTCCGCTGCAGACCTGTCCCGAGGCACAGGCCGTCCCGCAAGCGGCGCAGTCGTTGTTGTCGGTCGTGAGGTCGCGGCAAACGCCGCCGCAGTTGGTCGTGCCAGCGCCGCAGCTGACCGCGCACGTGCCGGCGCTGCACACCTGGCCGGCGGCGCACGCGTGGCCGCACGCGCCGCAGTTTGCGACGTCGGACTTGACGTTGTCACAGACGCCGCCGCAATCGGTCAGGCCGGCCTGACACGAGAGGGCGCACGTGCCCGTCGAGCAAACCTGTCCCGCCATGCACGCGGCGCCGCACGCGCCGCAATTCGAGAGATCGTTCTGGAGATTGTCACAATGCCCCGTGCAGTTCGTCAGCCCGACCTGGCACGACACGACGCACAGTCCGGCAGAGCACACCTGACCCGGGGCGCAGGCTCGGCCGCACGCGCCGCAGTTGGACACGTCCGTGGGCAGATCCTCGCAGCTCCCGCTGCAGTTGGTCAGGCCGACCTGGCACGAGACGACGCAGGCGCCCTGCGAGCACACCTGACCCGGGGCGCAGGCCTTCGCGCACGCTCCGCAATTGAGGACGTCGGTCGCAAAGTTGTCGCACGTTCCGTTGCAGTCGGTCAGCCCCTGCTTGCAGGTGTCGGCGCACGCTCCTTGCGAGCAGAGCTGGCCAGCCGGGCACGACGTTCCGCACGCGCCGCAGCTCGCGTTGTCGTTCTGGAGGTTGTCGCAGCTCCCGGTGCAGTTGGTCAGTCCCGTCTGGCACGAGACGACGCAGGCGCCCTGCGAGCACACCTGACCGGCCGCGCACGCCTTGCCGCACGCGCCGCAGTTGGAGACGTCGCTAGGCAGCTTGGCGCAGCTGCCGCTGCAATTCGTCAAGCCGGGCTGGCAGGTGAGCGCGCACTTTCCGCCGGAGCAGACCTCGCCCGCAGCGCATGCCGCGCCGCACGCTCCGCAGTTCTGGTTGTCCGTCTGCAGGCCGTCGCAACTGCCGCTGCAGTCGGTCTCCCCCGTTGGGCACGAGACGACGCAAGCGCCCTTCGAGCAGACCTGGCCGGCGGAGCACGCCGCCCCGCACGCACCACAATTGGCGCGATCGCCCTGGAGGTTGACGCAAGACTGTCCGCACGCCGCGGTCGCGCCGACGCACACGAGCGCGCACGCTCCCTGCGAGCAGACCTGGCCGGCCGCGCAAGCCTTGCCGCACGCACCGCAGTTGGCGGGGTCGTTGATCGCGCTCACGCAAGTCTCTGCGCAGAGGATCTGCCCGGCCGTGCACGGGTTGCCGTCCAGGACCCCGGTGCGCGGTGCGTCTGCCACGTTCAGGGCATCGCCTCCGGCGTCGGCACTGGGCACTGTGTCATTGGAGCCGTTGCAGCCAAGGAGCGCCCAAAAAAGAGCGCAGGCAACCCAGACGACGAGTGACTTCCGCGCAGCGCAGCCATTCGGTGATAGCCGTGACGTCATGTCGAGCTCCCCTTGAATCGATGTCGACGGACTCCGCCTTTTGCGGTTTGCATGTGAGGGCATGTCCTTCCAGCAAACCAGGCGGTTTCGGCCCTCTCCGCGGCGTGAGCACCCCGTTTGGGTGCGTAACCCGCGGCCGACGGCTCCGACGCGTGGGGCACCAGCACGACCTGCGCCAACGCAAAGAATGAGTCGCCCTCGCCGTGATACTTGCGATTCTTTCCCCTATTCACGCTTTTCGGTGTAGGCGCTGGCCCGCTCTGTATTTTGGGTGTGCGCGCAGAATGCAAAAAAGCGTAGCGCGCGTTGCGAACCCTCTGCGAGTAGGACTCGTTGCTATGACGCCAAGAGGCGTCCATGGGTAAAGGAGCGAAGCTGGAGCCCCGTATCAGAACGGGGCGCCCTCGTCGGTAGAGCTCCGGAGGCGACAGCGTCCCACTTCGAGCCGAGCACAGCCGCCAGCGGCGAACACGCGAGGGGCGCCCCCCCGCCGATAGCAAGTCCGCTCGTCGGCAGTGGTCAACGTAGTGGTCAAAAAAAGCCCTACCGTTTCGGCCGTAGTGGCCTATCGTTGGCCGTGCTTCGCGATTTCATTGCGGCCAATCGGGAGGAGATTCTCAAGCAAGCGCGCTCGCGTGTGGCCGCGAGGAGCGCGCCGGCCGCGACGGAGGACGAGCTGACGCACGGGCTCCCGGTCTTCCTCGATCAGCTCGGCGAGGCGCTCCGCAAGGCGGGCTTGCGTGAGGTGATCGACCACGACGACATCCACGTCAGCGCCAGCCATCACGGCGAGCATCTCTTTCGCGAAGGCCTCACCGTGGCGCAGGTAGTCAATGGCTACGGTGATCTCTGCCAGGTCATCACCGGCCTCGCTGTCGACCAGAGTGCGCGGATCGGCGCCGAGGAGTTCCAGACCCTGAACCTCTGCCTCGACGACGCGACGGCCGGTGCGGTGACCGCGTATGCGACCCAGCGGGAACGTGCCATCTCCGACGAAGGGACCGAGCGCCTCGGCGCCCTTGCGCACGAGATGCGCAACATCCTCAATGCCGCGAGCCTCTCGTTCGCGAGCATTCGGAAGGGCACGGTCGCCGCAGGGGGCAGCACCGGAGCGATGGTCGACCGGTGCCTTGCGCGTCTGCAGGGGCTCATCGATCGCTCGCTGGCGGACGTGCGCCTCGACGCCGGGCTGGTGGCGTTGCAACGCCTTCCGGTCTGGGAGGTCCTCGAAGAAGTGGAGATCGGCGCCTCTTTGATCGCCCAAGCAAGGGGGCTCCATTTCGCGCTAACGACGGTCGATCAAACGGTCATCGTCGAGGCCGACAGGACGATCCTGGCGGCGGCGCTCTCCAATTTGATTCAGAACGCCTTCAAGTTCACGTTGCCGGGGACGACGGTGAGACTCAGGGCGAGCGCGACGACGACGCGCGTCCTCCTCGAAGTCGAGGACGAGTGCGGTGGCCTTCCTTCAGGCGACGTCGAGAATCTCTTGCGCCCGTTCGTCCAGAAGGGTCGGGATCGAACCGGCTTGGGCCTCGGGCTCTCGATCTGTGTGAAGGCGGTCAAGTCCATGGCGGGCCAGCTTTACATCCGTGACCTGCCCGGCCGAGGCTGCATCTTCACGATCGACCTGCCGAAGCAGCCCCCGCCGCCAACGCCCATTCGCGCTTTCGGAGCCGAGCAGAAAGAAGGTGCCGTCGTCGCCGGGGCAAAGAAGGCGAGCGCTACGTAAGACGTGCGCGTGCGGGACGCCTCCTCGAGGGGACGTCCTTTCTCCGCGGGGGGGCGCCTGCTTGCCTATTGGGCTTCTGCAGCTCGCATCAGGTCGTCGAAGCCAATCGGCTTGTGCAAGAGGGAGACACCCGGTGGCGCGGTCACGTGGCGATGCGCGGTGCAGAGGATCAGGTTCGTTCGCTCGAGAAGCCGTTCGGCCGTGGCGGCTCGCAGGATGTCCAGGCCCGTCCCGTCGCCGAGCGAATAGTCCGTCAAGAGAACGTCGAAGTGGGCGTTGCGAAGGATCCCGAGAGCGGCACCGACGGAATCGACCCCGACGACTCGATAGCCTGCTTGCTCGAAAGCAAGGACGTAGGCCTCGCGCATGTCGTCGGTGTCCTCGACGATCAAGAATCGAGCGCGGAACCTGCCTCCCTTCGTCGGGCAGGGTCATTCGGCCAGCGAGACCGCGAGTCGGTGGATCAACGAGGCGCGCCAGCGGCCGGGTAGAACCTGGGAAGGTCGATCGTGAAACGGCACCCGACGTGAGGCAGGTCCAGAACGCGCAGCTCGCCGCCGTTCGCTTCGACCGCCCGGCGCGCGATCATCAACCCGAGGCCGAGCCCAGACCGGTCGGAGCCCCGCTGTTCGAACGGGCGAAAGAGGTCCGCGGCCTTTCCCTCGGGGAGACCGCCGCACTTGTCTTCGACGTCGATGCAAACACGCAGATTCGTCGTGCGTACGCTGAGCGAGACGACGCTCGCCGGACGCGTGAACTTGAACGCGTTTCCGAGGAGGTTCGCCAGCGCGCCGCCCAGGACCTGCCGATCGATCTCGACGGTGACGCCTCGCTCCACGGGCGAAACCGCGAGCTCGAGATTCAAGGTCCGGGCCTGTATCGCCGCGGCGATCTCGGCGTCCTCGATGAACTCGGCGATGGCGACAGGCTCGCGCGCGATGATCTCGGCGTCGAGACGGACCTCCGTGAGGGAGCGGTCGACGAGATCGCGCAGCTGCAAGAGGCTCCGCGTGTGCAAGAGGCCGAGGCTACCCGACGGTCCTGCCACGCCGCGCTTGATCGTATCGAACGACAAGATCGCGGTCGCGATCACGTTGCGTAGCTCGTGCGCGAGGATGCCCAAGCGCTGCGTCTCCTCGCGGGCGATCGTCCGCTCGCGGGCGCTCGCGTACTCCGTGACGGCATGGGCGATCGCGTCGTCGAGGCAACGATTGAACGTGCGAAAGTCAGAGGCCGCAATGGGAACGTTGCGCTCGACGGCGAGCTCCGTGACCACCTGGCAAATGTCGCCATAGTCATGGACGACTTGCCCGACCGTCAGGCCCCCGGCCAAGAGGTTTTGCCCGTGCGTTCCGGCGTTCGCCTTCATGACGCCCTGGGCGGAGTCGTCTTGACCGGGGATCATCGCGTCCCGCAACAACTCGACGACCTGCGACAAGAACAGCGGAACTCCGTGCTGGAGCTCGAGCGCCGTGGCCCGGGGCAGCTTGCGCTCCATGACCCGGGCGCGGGCGCGTGCGATCAGCTCGTCGCGGTTCGCGGAGATGAATTCGTGAAGCATTGGGGGGTCCAGAATCGCCAACCGCAGCCGGCGCGCTGAGCGCGTCCTGCCGACCAGCTGGTTGAGAGGAAGAGACCAGGAACAGCGCTACGCAAGGAACAGGCCGCGCGTTTTACTCGATGAATCTAGGCCCGAACGTCCGTTCCGCGCTCGGGTCTTTGCGTGACGGTGCGCCCCTCGGGCGCAGCGGCAGGCGGTTGGGCTGGTCCGCGAAGATTTCGCAGGATGCGAGTCGTTTCTGCGCATCTTGCGGACAGGTGCACGTCTCACGGGCAGGTGGCGATGGAAACGGTGTTCGTGTCCATCGTGACGCCGCCCGTCTCGGCGAGCGCTCGGCCGACGAGCGTCGTACCCGTCACCAGCGTGATGCTCGACTTGGCGAGGAGATTGCCGCTGAAGACCGTACCCGTGCCCAGCGTCGCGGAGCTGCCGACCTGCCAGAACGCGTTGCAGCGGTTGCCGCCGTTTATCACGGTGACCGACGCCGGGACAGCGCCGAGGGCGCCGGTCGTCAGCGTGCTCCCGATCTGGAAGAACCACTCGGCGTTCGGGTCGTTCCCCGCATCGAGGACCAGGGCGCCGGTGAGCTGCGCGGACGTCGAAAAACAATAGATGCCGGGGGCCAAGGTCATTCCGCCGAGATCCTGGCCGGTGAGTGACGTGCAGCCGGGCATGCTCGCCGGCGTGAGCCCGTCGTACGCCGTGACGAGCGCGCCGGCGCCCGCTTGGGCGGCGAGGTTGCCGAGCTGGAAGGCTCCGATGACGACCGGCGGTGTCGTCCCGATGGCGGTCGTGCTGGGATAGGTGCCGAGATCGCCGGTGATGGTCGTGAGCGTTCCGAAGGCGTTCGTGACCGTGCTGCCCGCAAAAACCGCGAAGCCCGCCACCGCGCCGAGGCGCGGGTCCCGAAACAGGCCGGCGTCGGCGCCCGCTTCCGCATCGCTCGCGTCTTGCGCGTCGCTCGCGTCGCTGGCATCGCTCGCGTCGCTGGCATCGCTCGCATCGCTGGCGTCTTGCGCGTCGCTCGCATCGCTTGCGTCATTCGCCGCACTCGCGTCGCCTGCGTCGCGGGCGCTGTTGGCATCGCTGGCGTCCGACGCGTCCCGCGCGTCGCTTGCGAGCGGGGCATCCGTCGCGTCCGCCGCGTTCGAGGCGTCGGGAACGAGCGCGTCGGCGAGCGACGTGTCGGCAGGGGCGTCTCTCAGGCCGGCGTCGCCGGTCGTCGCGTCGGCGGGCCGGGCGTCCGGCCCCGACGTCTCCACGGCGGACGCGTCGGCCGCGGCGTCGCTGTCCGCCGTCAGCGTATCGAACCCTCCGCAGGCCGCGGCGAGAAGAGCGGCGGCCGGCGCCGCGAGGGCGAGGCGCGCGGTGAGCCGGGGACGCATCAGACTACGAGCCATGGGGGGTTGTCTCCTCGTTCTCATTCGGGTGTCGAGCAAAGCGCGAGCTATTTCGGCGTCGGCGCGGGGCCGTTGGCCGACGTTTCGATGTGGAACTCGACCCGCCGGTTGGCCGCTCGGCCTTCGTCCGTGGCGTTGTCCTCGGTCGGCCTTTCCAGCCCGAAGCCGCTGCTGCTGAGCCGCTTCTTGTCGACCCCGCTCGCGACGAGGGCCCGCTCGACCGACGCCGCCCGACGCCGGCTCAGGTCCTTGTTGTAAGCCGCCGAGCCGACGTTGTCGGTGTGTCCCTCGACCCGGAGGTGCTTTATCTCCGGATGCTCCGCGAGCGTCTTGGCGACGGCGTCGAGGAGCGGCTGGCTGTCGAGGATCTCCGCGCTGTTGAACTTGAACTTGATCTGCTCGAGGATCTTCACCTGCCCGGACTCGATCCGGACGAGCGGGCAACCGTTCTTCTTCGGGTCTGCGTTGCGGGGCCCGGGGACGTCGGGGCAGGCGTCTTCGGTGTCGGGGACGCCGTCGCCGTCGCGGTCGGGGGGACAGCCGTTCGTCTTCGGGTCCGCGGTCTTGACGCCAGGGACGTCGGGGCAGGCGTCTTCGGTGTCGGGGACGCCGTCGCCGTCGCGGTCGGCCGGGCAGCCGTTCTTCTTCGGGTCTGCGTTGCGGGGCCCGGGGACGTCGGGGCAGGCGTCTTCGGTGTCGGGGACACCGTCGCCGTCGCGGTCGGGGGGACAGCCGTTCGTCTTCGGGTCCGCGGTCTTGACGCCAGGGACGTCGGGGCAGGCGTCTTCGGTGTCGGGGACGCCGTCGCCGTCGCGGTCGGGGGGACAGCCGTTCGTCTTCGGGTCGGCGGTCTTGACGCCCGGGACGTCCGGACAGGCATCGTCCGCGTCGAGGACCCCGTCGCCGTCGTGATCGACCGGAACAGGCTCCGCCTTCGCGATCGCCGGCATCCACTCGAGCGACGCGAGCGCACGAAAGACGGGCGTCCCGGCGGCGTTCGAGAGGCCGGGCCCCGCTCCCAGCCCGAACCGCACGTCGCCCGCGTTGTAATGGCCGCCCACGAGGAGCGCGAGGGGCGTCGTGTGGTCTCCGAAGACGGCGCTGCTCTCCGTCAAGACGGTGCTGCCGAAGACCTCGGGCCCGACGAGCAGCTTGCCGTCGGCGACGCGCAAGCCGGCCGCGGCGTTGAAATCGAGCTGCGTCCCGGTGGCATGGCCGGCGAAACGGAGATCGTTCGCGCGGTAAATGACGCCGACCCCCGCCGAGTACGCGAAGGCGCCGAGATCGCCCGCCACGTTGAGGCGAGGCCCGACGCGCACCTTCCCGTCGCCGAGGTATTGCGTCTCGTCGCCCGTGGGAAGCCAAACGCGGCCGCCGATCGCGATCGTGAACGGGTCGCCGTACTCACCGGCGAGGCGCAGGTCGAGCGCGAACCGGAGATCCCCGATGCCTCCTTGGGTCGGCGCGACGTAAATCTGGCCGCCGGCGATCGTCCGGTCGCTCGCTCCGGCCACGTCGTCGCTGTCCTCTTGGACGAGGGCGATGGGCAGGCTCACTGCGACGCGGAGGCGGTCGAAGAGCGTCAGCGCGCCGCCGACGTGGAGAAAGAACTGGTGGACGAGGAGCCCGGTGTTGTCCGATCCGTCGGGATTTCGAAGAACGTACGCTTTGTAGCCATAGTCGCCGATCACACCGAGGGCCGGTCGAACGCTGCCGCGCAAATCCAGCGACTCGTTGGCGAACCAGTCGCTGCCCCTCTCCGACGGCTCGTAGCGGTTCAACGCCATCCCGGGCGTGGCCAGCGTCTGCGCGCCGGACGAGGCGCTCCAGAAGGAGGCTGCCAGCGCGACAGCGAATCCGATGCCGGTCCTGCTCGAATGGATCGTTCGCATCTGGAGGGGTCCCCGCCTTCGATGGGCCATTGGTTGTTGGCCCGCAGTGTGTTCAGGAACGACACGTCGTTGGGCGCGCACGTCCGGCGCGCACGTTGGCTCGTGGCGCTTTCGCGCGCTCCGAAGCACGAGCCGCGCCAGCGCCCACGTGACGGTCCTCGGAGGCCGAAAGTACGAGCGCCTCGACGGTCGGGCGCGTCTTGGCGCGCCGAGACGGAGCACGGGTGGCGCGCTCTTTGCCAGTTGTCTGGCACATTGCGAAAAGGGCAGGGGCCGAGACGCCGGTGCCGAGCGCGAGGCGCGCGGGCGCTCTGGCTGGAAACGGCGCGCTGGATCGCGCCTTCCGGCCCGGGGTAGCGTGCGGACGAACGCCGGCCCATGAACGCCCCCCGAATTTCTCTCACGACAGCCGCTCTCCTGCTCGCGCAAGCCTGCGCGTCGACCGACCAGAGCACGGTTCCCGCCGACCAGGGCGACGGCGGCGGCCGAGGCGCTGCGTCGTCGGGCACCTCCTCGGGGAGCGGCTCGTCGTCCTCGGGGGCAGCGCTCGAAGCCGGCAGCTCGGGCAGCGCCAGCGGACGAGCGTCCAATGACTCGGGCGGCGCGATGGACTCGAGCGCGTCGGGCTCGAGCGGGTCGCCTGGCTCAGGCTCCGGCGCGGGCGCCGCCGACGCGACGGGCAGCCTAGGTTGCGCCGGCTTGCCGCTCTGCGACGACTTCGAGTCCGACACGGTAGGGAGCGCACCCAGCCCGGCGCTCTGGAGTCTGCTCGATGGATTCGAACTGCGGCGGAGCCGGGGCCTATTCGGTGACCGTCGACTCGACGCAGGCCCATAGCGGCACGAAGTCGGTCAAGGTCGTCGGCGGTGATTCCTGCGGGCCGGTCATGACGAACACGAGCGCGTTCGCGAGGCTCGCAGACGGCGAAGTCTACGGCCGCGTCTACCTTCGCCTAGCGACCGCCACGCCGTTCGCGCACGCGGCGCTCATGTTGCTGGGGCTCGCTCCGGAGGCGGGCCCCCTCGGCAACGACTCCAAAGACTACGTGCAGCTCTCGGCGGAGACCGTCGGCGGAACGCAGGGCATTTTGCTCTGGAACAAGAACGACGCGCCGCTGCCTCAACAAGATCAGACCGGCGCCGCGATGACCACTTACCCCGCGGCCGCGCAGTGGACCTGCTTCGAGTTCCACACGTCGAAGACGACCGGGGGCATCGAGGCGTGGGTGAACGGCGCGCCGCTGCCGGGCATGACGTACGTGCCGGGGACGACCCCGAGCAATCCGGACAACCAAAGCTGGCAAAGCGCCCGGCCGATGCCCATGGCGCCGGTGAGCATTGGCTTTGGCCTCGTCGATTTTCACGCCGGCACGAACACCGTTTGGTTCGATGATGTCGCGCTCTCCGGCAGCCGTGTGGGCTGTCAGTGAGCCGCGGCCCGGCGTCCAGGGTAAACACGCGTCCGGTCTTTCCGGATCACTGAGGCGGACCCGGAACTGGCGAAGCCAGCACGCGGCAGCTCGTCAGGTCGAAAAGCCGGTATTCGAGCGCTTTCTCCTGGGGCGACATCGGGCCGTTGGCGCAGCCGTCGGGCACGACGCCGGTCGTCGACTGCCCGCCGTAGTCGCCCGAGCCCGTCGCCGCGTGGAAATCGGCGTACACCACCTCGCCGCACGACTCCAAGCCGCCCCCCCTGGGCACGTCGAACGAGAGACACTGGAGGGCATTCGGCGCGGACGCCGTCGCGGGGTCGGCCGTTAGCCAGGCCGTCGCCTTCGAGCTCGTCGCGACGTCGGCATTGTGGCTCGCGCTCCGAATGGGGAGCTCGCCGGCGACCAGCGCGCCGACATTGGAAAGCCACTCCCTCATCGCGACCAGGGCGGGCTGAGGCAAGCCGGCGGGCGAGGCGGGGACGAGCGCCCGAATGTCGCCGAGGTCGTTCGAGCCGGCTGACCAGGTCACGGCGCCCAGGGCCGAGAACGGAGCGCCAATGAACCAAGAGTAGTGGAAATGGGAGGCCAAGACGCGTCCGCCGCCGCTGAGGTAGTCGAAGAGGGCGGGGGGATTGGCGTTCGTCGTCTCCGCGCCTTCGCACGAGAGGACCACGAGATCGTAAGGCAAGAGGGTGTCGAGCGAGGCCCAAAGCGCCGACGCGGACGGAGGGGCAGCGGGCGACGTCGTGGGCGCCTGGCCGGCGCCCCCGCCCTGGAAGACGTGGACGCGCCCCGCGCCGCCGGCGCCGCCGACGAATTCGCTCGCGTCGACCCCGGCGCGCCGGAGGAGGCATTCGAGCGAGTCGTGCCCACCCGTCGAGACCGCGATGTTCGGCATGTCGCCTTCCAGGTGGTTCGCGGGCAAACGAAGCGTGGTGCCCGGCGTGTTGTCCTGGCAGCCGACGACTTGGCTCAAGGTGTACTGCATTCGCCATTTGCCGACCTGCACGACGAGCGGCACGTCGCGACCGGCCGGGACGTCGCGCAAGACGAACTGCCCTTTTGCGTCCGTGGCACCGTAGGTCACGACTTGCGGGAAAAGCGACGCGCACGCGTTGCAAGAGCGACCGAAGGGGAGCGGGCGAAGTGGCTCGGCGGGGATGTACACGATGGCTCCGGCGACCGGGTTGCCCATGCCCGGGGTCTTGGCCGCGGGGTCGAACACGGTGCCCACGACGCTGGTCAGCGCGTTGCCTGTGCACGCCACTTGGCAAGCCCCGTTCGGGAAACAGAAAGCGCCTGCACGCATGGACGCGTCAAGGATCGGGAACAGATTGACGAACGCGTCGGCTGCGTTCGACCCGTCGGCGGAGCCATCGAGCTGGGCCCCGGCATCGCCGGTAGTCCCTCCGATCCCTCCTGCGCTCTCGGGAGCCGCGCTCTTGCCCCCGCAAGAGGAGAGAAGGGCCGTGACGGACACGAAACTCGAGACGGACGTCGCGATGCGCATGGGCGGTCTCCCTCGCGAGCCGAGCCACCAGCCTACACCTCGGTCGGAGCCCGCGCCGGAGCTCTCGCCGGAGCCCGGTTTCTCCTTCGCAGCGGCCGGCGGGCCCCAACGTCCCGACCTCGATGGTTGCTCAATGGCCATGTGATGGCCATACTTCGTCCATGGCCATCGAACGAACGAACAGCTTTCATCTGCTGCTCTCCGACGACGAGCTTAAGCTCCTGAAGCTCCTCGCCGAGCGCGAGGGCCTCAACGCTTCCGACTACCTCCGCATGCTGATCCGCACGATGCCGAGCACGTCCGCGCAGGTCCTTCAGGGCATGCGCTTAGGGGCGGCGATCGGAGGCAAGATGGAAGAAGGCAAGCGCCTCGAGTCCCATTGGGATGCGCTCAGGCTGCTGAAGTCCGAGCAGGCAGACAAGAAGAAGAGGAAGGCGAAGTGACGGGGGACCCGACGCTCGACAGGCGCCCACAACGCCCGATCCAGACAGCGCATCGAACGCGGATGCGGCGCGATGCCGGCTCTGACCGAGCGAGGCGCCCTCACCGGAGGCTGAGAGAATGAACATCCTAGTCATCGGGGCGTCGCAGGGGACCGGGGCGCTCGCGGTGCGGGCCGCGCTCGACAAGGGTCACCGGGTGACGGCCTTCGCCCGAAGCCCTCAGAAGCTGGCCGTCGACCATTTGCGGCTCCAGAGGGTCCCCGGGGATTTTCACCAGGCCGCCGCCGTCGCGGCGGCCGTGCCGGGGCACGACGCGGTGATCGTGACCGCCTCGGCGACGAGTCTTCGCGCTTTCAAAGAGAATCCGCACTACTTTTCCGCGGGCACCGGCCACGCGATCGACGCCATGAAGGGGGCGGGCGTGAAGCGCCTCGTGGTGCTCAGCGCTCTAGGGACGGGCGAGAGCCGGCCGCTGCTGAACCCCATCGTCCGCGCGCTGATGGCGGATTTCCTCCTCAAGGTCCCTTTTGCCGACCACGAACGGCAGGAGGACCAAGTGCGCTCGAGCGGCCTCGAGTGGGTCATCGCCCGTCCTGGTCGGCTGACCAACGGTCCGGCGCGGCGGCGTTACGTGAAGAAGATCGCCATCGAGCCCGTGCCGAGCTCGATCTCCCGCGCAGACGTCGCCGACTTCCTCGTCGAGGCGTGCGAAGTCCCGACCTGGGTGGGGCACGCGGTGCAGCTCGGCGGCTGACCGGCAAGCGTTGCCCGCGCGGAGCGCTTCCGCTACGGACCTTCCCGTGCCGACCTGGAACGCGGACCAATACCTGCGGTTCGGCAACGAGCGCACGCGGGCTTGCCGGGACCTCGCGGCGTCCATCGCGGTCCCCTCACCGCGAACCGTCGTCGATCTCGGCTGCGGTCCCGGCAACAGCACCGAAGTCCTCGAAGGGCGATGGCCGGACGCCGACCTCACGGGGCTCGACAGCTCGCCGGACATGATCGACGCCGCGCGCCGCGCTTTTCCCGACCGCGCGGCCCCGCGCCGTGCGTGGATCGTCGGCGACATCGGTGCTTGGGCGGCGCGCAACACCGCGCCGTTCGACGTCGTCTTCTCGAACGCCGCCTTGCAGTGGGTGGCCGACCACGGGGCCCTTTTCCCTCGGTTGTTCGGGCACGTCGCGCCCGGCGGAGCGCTCGCGGTTCAGGTGCCGTGCAACCAGGACGCGCCCGCGCACCGTCTCATGCGCGACCTCGCGGTGTCGGCGGCCTGGCGACGCTCGTTTCCGGCCCACGGTGTGCGCGAATGGCACGCGCACGCAGCGACGTTCTACTACGACGCGCTCGCGTCTCACGCCGCGCGGGTCGACATCTGGGAGACGGAGTACGTGCACGTCCTTTCGGGTCCGGAGGCCATCGTCGACTGGTACAAGGGCACGGGCTTGCGGCCGTTCCTCGAGGCGCTCGCGTCCGATGCCGAGCGCGCGAGGTTCGTGCGCGAGTACCTCGAGCGGATTGAGACGGCCTTTCCTCGCCGCCCGTCGGGCAGGGTGCTCTTTCCCTTTCGCCGGCTGTTCGTCGTGGCTTACCGGGCGGGCGGGTAGTCTTAGCCTAGAGGCTGTGGCGGCTGTGGCGCGGAGGCGGAGCGCGCTCAGTGGGAGCCGCAGACCGCAGGGGCGCACGCCGAAGCCTCGTTCACGCAGGTGCCATCCCACGACGTCGAGCAACAGAAGGGGTCACCGCTGCACACGCTCTGCAGGCAGCTATTGGTCCCGCAAGCCGTCGCCTCGTTCACGCAGGTGCCGTCCCAAGACGTCGAGCAACAAAAGCTGTCTTCTGCGCAGACGGTCTGAATGCAGGCATCGGCGGGGCACTTGCTGTCCAGAGGACCGCCCGTTTCGCACAACGAATGCGGGCTGCCACACGTGTCCCACGCCGAAGCCGCGCCGTTCCCGTCCGTCGCCTTGGGCACGACGATGAACGTGTTGAAGGCTTTGTCCTTGTAGACATCGACGCCCACGTGAACTCCTCGATTCGACGTCCCGAGCTTGAGGGACGCGACGGCCGTGGTCCCGATCGTGGCGGTGGTGATCGACTGGTATTGATATTGAAGATCGATCCCCGCCGACAAGACCTCGGGCACGAAGCTGTAGTCGGCCACGAGCTCGTCGGCGACCTGCAGGCCCGCGCTGCTGTCGGTCGACATGTCGCTCTGGAGGTCGAAAGTGTTGGCAACGAAATTGTCGCCCGGATTCATCGGACCGTCCAGGTCGAGACTTTTCTTGTACTCGAATCGAGTCGACGCGGGGTTGAAGCCGCCTGGCATAAAGAAGGGATCCATCGCGAGGATGCGCTGCTTGT
Organism: uncultured delta proteobacterium; assembly: GCA_963787925.1. Lineage (GTDB taxonomy): Bacteria > Myxococcota_A > Polyangia > Polyangiales > Polyangiaceae > Palsa-1150. Next base: position 2,753,787 of record CAWBEN010000003.1, on the reverse strand, counting down.
CCGCCGCCGTGAGGGCCGAGAGCTTCATGAAGCCGGGAATCGGCTGCGCTCCCGTGAGCTCGCCCGCGGTGAGCGTCTCGACGATGGGCGGACCATCGGAGTCGACGGAGATGCCCGTGATCGTCTTGCTCGGTGACGCCGAAGTGACATGAACGATCGGGTTGACCCAGATCGAAAAGATGTCCTTTTCGTGATGCGCCGCATCGTCGGTCATGTTGGTGGTCACCTGGATGCCTGTCGTCGAGGTGATCTGCGAGCCGTGGCCGCCGCCGGAGATCGTTCCGAACGTGAATTTGTTTTCGATGTCGAAGATGTCCTGCAGGCCAAAGTGGGCATCCACGCCTATCGATCGCACCGTCTGAAAATCCGTGTGGGACCCCGTGTAACTTCCTTTCGTGTAATCGACCTCGCTCATGTTTCCCAGCACGGTGTAGTCGATGCCCACGACCTGAAACGAAGGGGTCGGAGTCAGAGTCTGCGTGACGGGGTTCGTGGCCGCGCAGCAATAGCAGCCTGGAAAGCTGGTTTGCGCGGCCGTGATGCAGCAGGACTGACGGAAGCCGAGCCCGCACGATTGAATGTGAATGAACGCCGAGCGCGCCTGGGCGACGTCCTCCGTCGCCCCATCGGGCGAGGAGCCGCATGCCCCGAGCGAGCCGAAGAGCGCCGTTGCCAGCAGAGTCGATTGCGCGAAGCCACTGCGAAGTCTCGTTGACATGTGTTCTCCGTGGCGCCGTCGCAAAGCGGCGGCGGGATCGTTTCGCGCCGCCCGGAGTGCAACGCGCACGCCAATGCTTCGCGTCGGGCCTCTTGGCCGGCGCGAGCCGCAAATCGTGCAAAAGCCTTTCAGGCAGTGCCTTGGGGGGGGGTCGCGAGCGGCTCGAAATGAGCCGCGTGGCGCGCGATGCGCAGCTCAATTCGAGCAGCACGCGGGCAGGCCCGCCTTGCTCGGGCTCTACTCGGGGTAAAGCGGGAACGAGCGGCAGAGCTTTTCCACTTCGGCGCGCACCGCGGCGAGCGCGTGCTCGTCCTCCGGCGTCTTCAGCGCGCGCGCGATGAGCTCGGCGACGATTTCCATCTCGGGCTCGCGCATCCCTCGCGTCGTGATGGCCGGCGTCCCGATGCGGATGCCGCTCGCGACCATCGGTGGGTTCTGATCGAAGGGGATCGCGTTCTTGTTGACGGTGATTCCGGCCTTGCCCAGCGCGGCCTCTGCGACCTTTCCGGTGATGCCCTTCGAGAAGACGTCGACGAGCATCAGGTGATTGTCGGTGCCGCCGCTGACGAGGCGAAAGCCCGCGGTGACGAGCGCCGCCGCGAGCCTCTGCGCGTTGGCGACGATCTGGCGCTGGTAGACGGCGAACGCCGGCTCCGCGGCTTCTTTGAGGCACACGGCCTTGGCCGCGATGACGTGCATCAGCGGTCCGCCCTGAACGCCGGGGAACACGGCGCGGTCGAGGTCTTTCGCATACGCCTCGCGGCAGAGCACCATTCCGCCGCGTGGTCCCCTCAGCGTCTTGTGCGTCGTCGTCGTCACGAAGTCGGAGTGCGGAACCGGGCTCGGATGCACGCCGGCCGCCACGAGGCCGGCGATGTGCGCCATGTCCGTGAAGACCGGGGCGTCGGCGCGATCGGCCGCCTGACGGACGCGCGCAAAATCGATGATCCGCGAGTACGCGCTCGCGCCGACGATGATCATCCTGGGTTTGTGCTCCTCGGCGAGGCGGTCGAGCTCGTCGTAGTCGATCCGCTCATCGGACTTGCGAACGCCGTAGGATAAGACGTTGTAGAGCTTGCCCGAGAAGTTGAGCGGGTGGCCGTGCGTCAGGTGACCGCCGTGCGCCAGGTTCATGCCGAGCACCGTGTCGCCCGGCTTGAGGAGCGTGAAATAGACGGCCATGTTGGCCTGCGCGCCCGAGTGCGGCTGGACGTTCGCGTGCTCGGCGCCGAACAACGCTTTCGCGCGGGCGATCGCGGCCCGCTCGGCGACGTCGACGAACTCGCAGCCGCCGTAATACCGCTTGCCCGGATAGCCCTCGGCGTATTTGTTCGTCATGACCGAGCCGGCCGCTTCGAGCACGGCCTGGCTCACGAAGTTTTCGGACGCGATGAGCTCGAGGCCGTTGTTCTGTCGGCGCCGCTCGTCGGCGATCGCGGCAGCGATTTCAGGATCGGATTCGGCGAGTGTGCGCCACATCGGCGGGAGGGTCGTCTTGGTGGTCATGGGTCAGGGGTGCCTCTCGGGTCGCACGCGACGCCGCGTCACCGCGCGACGGCTGGGCCCGTAGCCGACAAAGCCGCACGCTAGCATGGCCCACCCATGGCGACCGCCGTCTCGGTGGAGCCCAGCCGCGTGGTACGAGCCGTGCACGACCGCGCCGTCATGAACAAAAAGCACGTCGGCGTCGTACGTCTTCTTCCTCGGCGCTCTAGTGGCTTGTGGCTCGGACGCCGTATCGACATCCGTCCCCGACACGGGCAAGCTCGAGACGGGCTCGAACACGGCAGCCGACACGGGTGCTGATTCGGTCGGCGCCGCCGACGCGGGCCTCGTGTGCGCTCGCTTCGAGTCGGTGGCGTACGCCCGGCCCGGCTGCGGCGCGAGCGCGCCTGTCCCCTATTGCCAAGGGCCCACGGACGCGTGTGTGATGTTCTTCTGCGATTGCGACGGGACGACCCATGCGGGCGGGTGCGGCTTCGCGGATCGGCCCTATTTGTACGCCGGCTACTGCGGAGACGCGGGCGAGGCGGGCTCGGAGTGAGCGGCCACGGACGTCTCTTCAGTCAGCGTGCAGGATCGGGCGCACTTCGACCGTGCCGCCGCTCTGCAGGATTGGGCAGCCCTTCGCCAGAAGGGTCGCCTGTTCCAGGCCCGATGCGCTCACGACGAAATACCCTCCCATGACATGGTCGCTCCCGAAGGACCCTTCGACGACCGCCTTCTCCGCCCCGGCCACGCACTGTCCGGAGTCCTCGAGCTGCGCTCCGGTCACCGAGCAGCCCGCCTCTCGCAAGGCCTGTTCCCACGAGCGCCACATCTCGCCGCTCGCTCTCGCTTGCTCCGGAGAGCGTGGTTTGGCAAGGGCTGCCTTCGGCGCCCAGAACAGCAGCATGTAGGAGCGCATCGAGATCCTCTCGTCGCGGGTCGGCGCGAGACGCGTATCGCGAAGTTACATCGCAAAGTCGAAGCCCGGAAGACGGTACGGGTCGCGGCGCAAAGCGCGGAAGATCCAATAGCCCAGAGGTACAGCGCTGCGTAGGGAGCGAGAAGGCGATTGCACGAACGGCTTACGGGACGAGCGCCTCGTTCCACTCGCGGATTGTCCAGCGGGCGACGATTCCCTGGGACACGAAGGGGTCTGCTTTGACGAAGCTCTCGGCGGCATCGCGCGTCGTGAAGATGGCCATCGCACCCCCGGCCGGTGCATCGGCGAACGGACCGACCATGAGAAGCTGTCCCGCCGAATGAAATTGCCTCCACAGGGCCCGGTGCGCTTCGAAGTGGAAGGGAACCTTCGTGCGGAAGTCGTCGGCGGCCTCATAGGAGAGCACGTATTTCATCCAGCGCAGCTTATCACCGAGGTGCCCTCCGGTTTGGTCGCGTCGCGCTCGCCATAGAGTATGCGTATGCCGATGAAAAAGGCTGGCACCAAGACCACCCGGCCGGCCGAGGGGCCGCCGTCCGTCGCCGTGGACGGGCGCGTGGCCGAGCTACTGGAGGACTTGAAAAGCGATCCGGCGCTGGCGGTCGTCGTCGGCGCGTTCGAGCAAGCGGCGGCGCAGGGGACGCGGGGTCGAAAGTTCGGCTCGAACGGGCTCAAGGTCAACGGAAAGCTCTTTGCGCTCTTCACGCAAGGGACGCTCGTCGTCAAGCTGCCGAAGGACCGCGTCGCGGAGTTGGTCGCGTCGCGCGTCGGCAAGCCGTTCGACCCCGGTCACGGTCGGCTGATGAAGGAGTGGCTGACGGTCGTGGCGCCAAAGGCTCGGTGGGCGGAGCTGGCCAAGGAAGCGCACGACTACGTGAAAAGGCTGCGCTGACGACGCGTCCTAGGCGCATCGTGTCGATGCTCATGAAGCTGGCGCCCATTGATGCTCGTCAAGCGGCTTGCGCACCATCGCGGAGACGAATGGAACACGCACACGCGCCGATGGAAATGCCGTGCAGCGGGCAGAGCGAATTCCGACTACCCAGAGAAGCCGCCACGCCCCCCGAAGAGCGGGCACGGGCACGGGCACGCGTACGGGCCGCCGACGCCGGTCCGTCAGGGTCCCCGCCTTTTGCTAGGCGTGCCGGAGTGTGCCTCGACGCGGGTGGCGGGGCGAGCCGGGGCGAGCCTGCGAGGCTCCGGGGTATCGGCGTGCTTCTCGGTAGGCCTTGATGGCCGGAGACCCCGCCGCGATCTGCTATCCTTGGAACGTGGACGACGCCGCCGGCCGCGCTGCACGACGACGCGTCCAATGGACGGGTGGGGTGGCTCACTCGTTTCGCGAGATGGACGAGGTCGATTCTCGACTTTTGGCTGACAGCCAGCCCGGCGAACCGCGTGCGCGCGATGTGGTCCATCGTCGAGGACACGCTCGCCCTGAAAGGCCAACGTGGACCTGCACCCCGACTTCAGAGATTCTGTTGGCGGAGCTCGTCCGCTCCGGAGTTAGGTTCGTCGTCGTCGGAGGCTACGCGGTGGGATACCACGCGAAGCCGCGAGCTACGAAGGATCTCGACCTCCTCGTTTCCGGCAGCGACGGCAACCTGGCACGTGTCGCCGATGCCCTCCAGCGCTTCGGTGCGGCGGCATCCGTCGTCCAGGCCGCGCGGCACATGGGCCCGATGGACATCGTGTTCCTGGGTCTCGAGCCGGTCCGCGTGGACATCCTGCGGAGCGCCGATGGGGTCGACACAGAGGAAGTGCTGACCCGGGCGGAGATCCTTGATCTCGACGACCTCGCGATCCCCGTCATGGCCCTGGACGACCTCATCGCCAACAAGCGCGCGTCGGCACGCGTGCGCGATCTCGCCGACGTCGAGCTTCTCGAACGTGTTCGGGGGCGGCGCTGAGCCCGCGGAACTTGGCTGTTCGGTGCCTCGCTTTCCGGTCGCGGCGGAAGCGTGAAAAATCGGATCACCGATTGTAGGCAGACGCGACCGTTCATGCGAGCGTCGCCGCCGAAGAACAAGGAACAGCCGAGGAGGCACCATGACGAACGCGAACGCCGAACCCCCCGCCGGTCCGATGGCCGTGATGCAGATGCTTCAGGGAGCCCAGGTGACGGGGATCCTGAACGCAGCGATCGAGCTCAACGTCTTCCAGAAGCTGGTCGAGGGCCCCCTCGACGCGCGGGGCGCCTCCGAGCGCATCGGCTGTCCCGAGCGGTCGACGCGCATCTTGCTCGACGCCCTGAGCGTCCTCGGCCTCCTCGCGAAAGAGGGCGCGAAGTACCGGCTCACGCCGACCGCGAGCGACCATCTGGTCCCCGGCAAACCGATGTACATGGGCGACGTGCGCGGAATCTTCGCGAGCCCGGTGTTCTGGGCGGCGCTGCCGCGCCTGGCCGAGGCGGTGAAGAAAGGCGGCACGATCCTGGACAAGCACGCGGAGACGCCGGCAAACCCGTTCTGGGAGTCGTTCGCGCAGTCGAGCGCGTCGATGGCGTTCCCGGGGTCGATGGCCCTCGACGCGGTGCTGGGGACGTGGATCGAGTCGAAGCCGAAGTGCCGGGTCCTCGACATCGCCGCGGGGAGCGGCATCTACGGGTTCACGCTGGCCAAGCACCCGAACGTGGAGCTGACGAGCCTCGATTGGCCGAACGTGCTCGAGAAGACGCGCGAGTGGGCGGGGCGCCTCGGGGTCGACGCCAAGCGCGTGAAGTACCTTCCCGGAGATCTCTTCGAGGTCGATTACGGCGGGCCGTACGACCTCATCTTGCTGAGCCACGTGTACCACCACTTCGACGCACCGAAATGCGCGGCGCTGACGAAGAAGGTCGCGAGCGCCCTCGCGCCCGGCGGGAGAATCGCCGTGCAGGACATGGTGTACGACTCGGCGCTCGAGAACCCCGGCGCGGCGATGTTCTCGATGATCATGCTGATGTGGACGCACAAGGGCGAGTCGTTCGCGCTGGCGGACTACACGAAGTGGTTCACGGAAGCGGGCCTCAGCGCGCCCGAGGCGCACGTGAGCCAGGGGATGCCGTCGACCTGGCTCGTCGGCGGAAAGAAATAGAATCCGGGCGCCGCTGCGGTGCGGCGACGGGAGGTGGCGCCCTCGGGGCCGCACCGCCGGTGAAGGGCGGGCTGGCACGAGGGCGCCACCGAGGCTCAGTGTTTCATCGCCTTTTCTATGCCTGCCTTCATGTCTTCGAGGTTCATCGCGGGTGAAAGCTCGATGGACGCGTTGAGGTTCATGAAGAACGGCTCTGCCATCGATGGAATCATCGTCGCGTCCTTCATATCGAAGACGAAAAACGCAGTACGATTCCCGTCTTGGGCCGTGAAGTAGCTGGCTTCTGGCTTTGCTTGCTCCACGAATCCCATGACCGTCTTCGGAAGGCTCCCGTCTTTCACTCCTCGATTGCCTGCCTCGACGGGGATTGACACTTTCATGATCATACGCATGAGGCACCTCGCGTGTTGGTGGGTAATACGGAATGCCACCACGCTAGCGCTCGAGGTGCAAGGCTCGGCAGCGCGGCCTTGCGAGAAGCCGCCTCCTCTTGCATTGGACTGCGTTGGAAGGCGCGGCCGCCGCCTATCGGGTCGCGGTCGTGGGCGTCGTGTGGTGGGTGCGGTCGCCCTTTTCGTTCATGCATCGGTACGACGCGGTCCTTCGCGGGCTGTGTCGCCTACCGGCAAGAGCAACTGTGCATTGCGCGAACGCAACGCGCGACGACGCGCTCGGCCGACTACCGAAGCGCGCGCGGTTCCCCTTTTCGGCGTGCGCGTCTCCACGCGATGAGCACCCACCCGGCCGCGCACGCGGCGAGGCCGGCCCCCGTGCCGTCGTGGCGAGTTGCGATCCGGCAGGAGCAGCCGCCCGCCCCGCCCGTCGCGGCGCCGGGAGACCCGGAGGAGCTCGTCGACGCCGAAGCTTCGGGGAGCCCCGAGGTGGCGCCGGCCGCGTCGGTGTCGCCCGATGAGGCGCTCGGCGCCGGCCCGGTGTCGGCTCCGTCGGCCGAAGGCGCGGCGGTGTCGGCGTCCGCGGTGCCGCTCCCAACGGTCGTCGCATCCGCTGCGGCATCGCTCCCGTCGGCGGTCGAACCCGCGTCGGACGCGGCGACGAGGCCCGCGTCGGAAGCGGTTACGAGGCCCGCGTCGGACGCGCCGCCGACGATGGGCGGGGGCAGCGGCACGGCGTCGGTGCGAAACGGCGACGCCGGCAAGAGCGGCGCGGCGCCGCCGTTGTACAGGCTCGCCATGGGATTGCCGGCCCACGCATAGTGCACGTTCTTCGGCGCCGTCACGGCGGGGCTGGACACGACCACCGTCGAGGTCGCGGCGTCGATGACCGCCGTAGCGGGCGAAAACACGTTGTTCGCTCCCGCGATCTCGAAGCCCGTCCCGACGTTTCCCTTGAACGTCAATCCCGTCTCGGTGTGCTTGAAGAAGAGTCGAATGGAGCTGCCCTCGATCGTCATGTGATCGTAGAGGGGGCCCGAGTACGGAACGGCTTGGCCATACGTGATTGCCCGCGCGGCGAGGCCGAGCCGCAGCCCGACATCTTGCTTGTCGCCCGGATGGATGTAGGTCGGGTTGCCGATGTCGATCGTCACCGCGAGGCCGGTATTGAAGACGGTCTCGGTGGCCTGGAGCTGCGCCTCGCGAATGAACGGGAACGTTCCGCCGGGCGCGTAGTTGGCGAGCTGCGTGACCAAGAACGTGAAGTCCTGCCCCCACACCTTCCTCCACGCCTCGATCTGCCCAATTTGCAAATCGCGGTACGTGTTGTCGCCCCAAGTCACCGATTCGCCTTGGTACCAGATGACTCCCCGGATGGCATAAGGCGCCAGGGGATGAATCTGGCCGTTGTAACAGATGAACGGATTGTGCTGCGTCGAGACGTTCGGTGCGGCGTCGAACGTCGCCAGCTGAGCGGCGACCGACGGGATGGCCGCGATGGCGTCATGCGGCATCCAGCACTGGATCGTGCTCGCGCCGAAAGAGGCGTGAATCACGCCGATGGCGACGTTCGGGAGATTGTCGTGAAGCTCGCGCGCGAAGAAATACGCCGCGGCCGAGAAGTTCGCGACCGTGGCCGGCGAGCTCACGAGCCACTGCGTCGAGACGGTGTCGACCGGCTTGAGCGACGGGGCGTAGGGCACGTTGCACGACCGGATCAGCGGGTAATTCGAGTTGGCGATCTCCGTCGCTTCGTTGTTGAGCGCGCAGCCCGCGAACGTGCAGTGGACACGGTAATCCGATGTTCGACTGACCGGACGCGAGCCAGACCTCGCCGACGTAGACGTCTTGGATGGTCACCGTGGACGAGCCGGTCACCGTCATGACGAACGGCCCTCCGGCGGCTTGGGCGGGAATCCGCGCGAGCCATTTGCCGTCGGCTCCCGCTTGGGCCGTCGCCTGCTCGAGACCCAGGTGGACGGTGACCATCTCGTTGGGCGTTCCCGTCCCCCAAATGGGGACCGGCATGTCCCGCTGGACCACCATGTGATCGCTGAACAGGCTCATCACGTTGACGGCTGCCCACACGGGGCGGGACGCGGCGACGCAGGCGAGCGCGAGCGCGAGCGAAAGGAGAAAACGACGGAGCGTCGTCGAGCTTGCGGCCTTGTTTTCCATGGCAGGTGCCTCGTCCAATTCTGACCCAAGTTTCGCGCGAGAGTACCGATCTCGGGAGCGCAGGTGCTTTTTGCGGCAAGATCCAGAGATCTAAGAGGGGCGGGAGGGCCGTTTCCTTTCGACCTGCGCGCTCCCCCGAGTCTTTTCTGGCTCGGGTTCGAATTCTCGGCGTCGCTGAGACGCCCGCAGCCTTGGCCTTCTCGGGTTCTGCTCGCGTGGATTGAGCGTGCCCGGCGTCTCGTGGACGGGGCTCGGGGTGGTGGCCTGACAAACAGCGCACCCAAGGGGCGCAACGAGAACGCGACTCGGGTCGCGCCGCCACGGCGAGTACGAGAAGGACTGAGCGGTGTCGCTGCCAACAAGAAGAGACGCTCGACCAACAAGAAAAGCCGCTCTGCCAAGAGGAAGAGACTCTTTTCCAGGAAGAAATGTCGCTCTTTCAGATGGCAGAGCGACTTTGTCGAGAGGACGGTCGACGTTTCGCGAAGAACCAGCCGCAAGTGCGCGAAATCTCGTGGACCGGCAGTCGTCGTCGAGCTGAGCGCGCCTCATCCAGGTGCCGCAAACCCCATGGGACCACTGCTCATGCGGGGTCAAGGGACCAGGAAGGCGAATCAAACGACCGGGTGGGAGGGGTGCCTCGTATCGATGATGGCGTCGATTGGATTCACGGGCGACGACATCATGGCGCCTTCACTTGGGCGGTGCGGGGCCGCACGTGGAACTGCAATCCGGCGTTCCGTCGCACTGCTCTCCGAACTGCGATTGAACCACGCCGTCACCGCAATAGGGCACCCATTTGCAGCCCGGACCACACACGTGCGGATTCGTTCCTCCGTACGTGGCGAGATTCGTGCCGTCATCGCACTGCTCGCCGAACTGGCCCTCCACCGTGTCGTCCCCGCAATAGGGCGCCAACTTGCAATCGGTGGTGCACGACCCGTTTCCATATGCGGTCGCAGAGGGCGAATTTTTTGCGCCAGTGTCGCACTGCTCGTCCCCGGTCACGATGAGGTCGCCGCAAATTGGACGACAGTGCGAGACGACGTGCGTGAAGCCGCTCAGTGTCAAGCCGTAGTCCGATCCGCACGTGAGGCGTTCGGCCTGGAAGACATCGATGGAGTACCAGCCGCCGTCCGTCAAGCCGAGGGTCGTGGCGGTCGCCGTGTCGAGAGTCACGCTTTGGGTCTGCCGCGGGTGGATGCCGCCGAGGTCGATGACGAGCTTCGCATTGATGAACCCATAGACGTCGTCGTCGCCCGAAAAGGTGAATACGGCGGGGGAGGTGGCCGCGGCGGCGGCTTGGTGCGTGAAGACGTAGTGGATCTCGCTGGTGAACGAGAAGTTGTGGCCGGTCGTGCCGTCGCACGCCGCGTCCTCCTCCGGGTTTTTGCCGGCGTTCCACCCGAGCCCGTCGATGGGGAAAAAAGCGCTCGTCGTGTAGCTATAGATGTTCGAGCCCGCCGCTTGCTCCGTCAGCGTGAGGGCGGTCGGCGCGCCCGCGGCATCGAGGTAAACGAGCTTGTCGTAGGGATTGGCACTCCCCGCGCCGCTGCAACCACTCTCGTGGTACCACCAGCAAAAGTCGACGCTTCCCGTGAGGCAAGCGCTCGTCGCGCCGATGGGGGTATTCGATGCCCAAACCGGCTCATCGTCCGCGCCGAGTGCCACTCGAACGAGGCCCTTGCCGCTCGGCGTAAAGGCTTCGAAGTCGGGGTGCCCACCGCCCGACGGCCCCGGAGTCGGCCCGAGGGTCTCGTGGGCGTGAATCATGTCTCGATACAGAATCGGGATCGAGAGCGTCGCAGCGGGCGGCTCTGGGATATTCGTGCAGGTGTACCCGGACTCGATCTGGCACGTCGCGCTGCAACCGTCACCCGAGACGGTATTGCCGTCGTCGCAAGCCTCGCCAGGGAACACGAGGCCGTCGCCGCAAGCTCCCGTGCATCCGCCGGTGCCATTGCACTTGGGCTCGATGGTGCAGGTGGGAGAGCAACCGTCATATGGAATGCGATTGCCGTCGTCGCATTGTTCGAAGCCTTCTTTGACTCCATCCCCGCACGTTGTTTTGTGGCACACGGTCTCGCTGGCCTTGGGTGTGACACAAGCGAATCCGAGCTCAATCTGGCAAAGCGGCGAGCAGCCGTCTCCCGAAAGGGTATTGCCGTCGTCGCATGTCTCGCTCCCGGCAACGACGCCGTCTCCGCATTTGGCGGCGATGCACTGGGCGCCGGCTATCGGACATTGCCATCCAGTCTCGAGCTGACAGGTGGGCGAGCAGCCGTCGCCCGATCGGACGTTGCCATCGTCGCACGCCTCGTCGGTCTCGACGACGCCGTCGCCGCAGACTTGAAGCTTGACGCAGGGTTGCCCCGGCATAGGGCACTTGCTACCTGGCTCGATCTGACACGCGGACGAACAGCCATCATTCGAGGTGGTGTTGTGATCGTCGCACGTCTCGCCGGGCTCGACGAGCCCATCACCGCAAACGGCGGCTGTTAAGCTTCTGCACGACGCATCGCAGGTGGTCGACACCAAGGGCGGAACCGGTGAACCCGACGAGCTGCCATCCCACGCTCCGACCGGATCGCTGCCATCGCTGTTGGCGCCGCTATCGCTGCTATCGCTGTTAGCGGTCTGGCCGCAGCCCCAAGCTGCAGCCGCACAGACGACAACGGCATATCGCAAAGCGCTTTTCAGCGCGAGGGGCCTACGCCGCCAAGGACGGGTAGGCGAAATCTCCCGCACGGGCGCACATGGTCGCACGCGTTTACGTCCAAGGCAAGGCGCCGAAAGAAGGATCAATCAGCCATCATTCAACGCGGTAGCGCGCCATACCGTGGGTCCTTTCGCGCGCCGCCATCACGACTTTTTGCTCGCTGGCGACGCCGTCACTCCAATCGCCCGGGCGCGTTCGGAAGCGAGTCGATCATTCAAGGTTCATCCGTCGCAAACACGGCATGAAGGCCTCCGCTGTTCAAGGCCTGGAACGACGTCCTCGACGAAGGCTGGCCGAAGGAAAATGCGAAATGCGCCGCGACCTCCAGACGCAGCGACTCGAACACGCAGGCGAGTGGCCACGGGACGCCCTGATCCCCGCTCAGTAAAATCGCGTAAGCTGCCGCCACGCCGTCGGCTTCGATCCCCGCGCAGGCTGCGAGGCTCGCTTGGCGCCCCGTCTCGTCGACGAGATAGAGCGCGCAGAAGGGTACATCGGCAGGCTGCGCCGCCAGGCAGTCGACCGCAAATCGGGCGACGTCGTCGGTCGACGACGCAAGCGTCGTTCGTTCACCGAGCTCGCGCAGTAGCCTCGAGCGTCGCTCGGCGAGGACGCGGTACGTCGTCTCGATGAGCGCGCTGAAGATCCCCTCGACCCGGCCGCCTTCGCCGCGGATCGCCGTAAATGTGAAGTTGAAGTAGCACTCTTCGGTGTAGCCGTGGCGGCGCATCGGCAAAAGGAGTCTTCGGAGTAAGTGGCCTCGCCCGTCGCCGTGACGTGCTCGAACATCGGGCCGATGGTCTCCCAAATCTTCGGCCATACCTCGCGACCGGGTTGGCCCACGGGCCCACGGATGCTTTTCTCCCAGAATCGGGCTCCAAGCATCGTTGTAGAGGAGTGCGAGCGCGGGGCCCCAGTAGATCGCGATTGGGAATCGCGACCCGATGCAGATGCTCAGCGCAGACCGCAGGCTCTGAGGCCACGTCGCGACAGGTCCGAGGGTCGTGGCCGGCGTAGTCCATCGAGCGCATGCGCTCGCCGAGCGCTCCACCGCCGGCGAGAACGTCGTCCGAACCGTCCTTGGAGACGCCATCGGCTCCCGCGCGTCTCATCGTGTCCGTCTCTCGCGTGCAAGGCGCTGCGCGTCGGGACGCTTGAACGGCGGCTGCCCGCGAAGTGTGACAAACGCGGGAGAGCTCATGCCATTCGACTCTCCGGGAACGCGGACCCCCCCCTGGCGTAGGACGATCTCGGGGGACGTTAAATGGCCAACGCGCATGAGTTCGGATGTTCCGGAAGCGAGCGCGAGGGAGGCCCGAAACGGGGCTGGGCGGAGCGTTGCAGCGCGTTCACGCCGTCGGCCGCGTCGTGGGAGGCACGAAGCGTTCATGGCGGCTGTCTGCGGTCGCCTCACTCGAAGGTCCGCGGCAGCGAATGAAACCCAGGGAGGTAAGGAGTGCAATGAAACGGTTCTCCACGTGAACGGAATCGGGCCGGCGCCCATCGCCCCGATCGGGGGCGCGCCGCCCGCCGGCAGGCGGCGGCTCTGGTGTTAGCAGTCCGTGTGCCACCTACCTGGCAAGCGGGCCTTAGGCCGCGAGGTGAATGAGCCGTTCTCCAGTTGAGTAGACCTCCCGCGAGGCGGGCCATGGGGCCGGGTTCCGCCCCTCAGAGGATGACCAATGTCCGCGCCGCGACGCGACGCCCCTGTCAGACGTTCGGTGCTCGTCGCCGCGCTTTGTCTTGCGGCGCTCTGCCGGTGCTCGACGCTCGATCTGGACGGGCTCGACAACGGACAGGGACGGGATGCCTCCGCGACGGAGCCGCACGACGGCGCCTCGTCCGACAGAATCGCAAGCCCGAGTGACGCTCGGCCGTCGCCGGACCCGAGCGGGGAGGCGATGATCGGACCCTCGGATGTCGATGGCGCCGACGGCAGCGCCCAGAGCGTCGTGCTCGACTCGACCGACCTGGACAGCGGCAGTTTCCCCGATGGCGCGCCGGGCGACGTCCCCGTGGACGCGTACCGTGAAGTGACGACTGACGGCACCGTGACCCCCCTTCCGGAGGCGGGTGCACCCGACGCCGGCCGATTGTGCGATCCGTCGAAGCCATTCGGCCCGCCCGTGTTGATCGCCAGCCTGCAGTCCACCGCCCAGGACGGCTCTTTTCGCCTCCTGCCAGACGAGCTCACAGGCTTCTTCTGGAGCTCGCGAGCGGGCGGACCTGGCACGCAAAACCTCTATGTCACGACGCGTCCCGACACGAGCTCGCCGTTCGGTGCGCCCGCCTTGCTGAACAACGTCAATGCGAGCGCCGCCACTCAATTCGATCCTTCGACGACCGCGGACGGACTGGATCTCGCGTTCCGGTCCCAACGGGCGGGCGGCGTGGGCCTCTCGGACATCTACTGGGCGACGCGAACCGACGTGAAAAGCGACTTCGCGAACGTCACTCTGCTCGGAAAGGTCAACTCGACTTCCAGCGACGTGCAGCCGTTCCTGGCCGGAGTCCCCAACGGAACGACCATCTATTTCGCCTCCAATCGCACGGGCGATTACGACCTCTACCGGGCCACGGGCAGCCCCGGCTCGTACAACCCGCCCAGGCCCATCACGGAGCTCAACTCCGCGGGGGTGCGCGACGAGCAACCCATCGCTTCCGACGACGATCTCACCATCTATTTTTCGTCCGCGCGGCCCGGGGGCCTGGGAGCGAACGACGTCTGGATGGCCACCCGTGCCACCCGCTTCGCGACCTTCGGGGCACCAACGAACGTGACGCAGGTCAATACGACCGCTCTCGACTATCCGGATTGGATCTCCCCGGATGCTTGCAGGCTCTACTTGAGCAGCGATGTCAGTGGCAACACGCACGTCTACGTGGCGACGCGTCCGATGTGAAGAGCGGACTGAGAATTACACCGTCAAGGTGAGAAGCCCAAATTAGCGTGGTGCGCCCCCCCATACGAGCACAGCGGCTTTGTGGAGGGCGATGTGGTCCCAGGCTGCGTACGTCGTCCTCGTCGCGTCGAACGACCAAACCAAGGCCTCATCGAGCGTAACCGCGTAGTTCGCGTCAGCGAGTCGAAGCAGGATTTCGCCGGAGTCAGTGCCTGCGGGAACGCTGCGTGATTTGAAAGAGAGGTCGAAGTAAGTGTCGGCGTTCGGCGTTGGCGCGGTCATCGTCGTGAACTGCCCGGCGAGGTTTGCGCAATCGAGAGCGGCATAGTCGCAGTGGAACGTGAAGTTCTTGCTGCCTTTGGATGCGAACCAGTAACGCTATCGTGAGGTTCACCAGGTCGAGCGTCCCTGAGAGGGAGCCGTTCCGGACTCTGTGAGATCAGTGATCGCGCTGTGGACAGACGCCCGGCACGCAGGCGATCGGCGTGCCCATGCAGCAGAACGGCTCCGCGTCCGCGCACACCATGCAGGTGGCGTGGAAGACAGTGAACGAGCAGCACGGCATCGCGTCAGGCGTGGCGTCAACGTTGGCCGCTGCGTCCCCACAGGCCGGGTTTGGCGACGGGCAATGCACCGGCCGGATAGCGCCGTCTGGCTCGAAGCACGGAATGTTCGCCGAGCTCGCATAGGGAGCCACCGGGCAGTTGTGAAGGCCGCTGTCATTGTCGACCGCGTCCTCATCGTCGGCGTCTGTCGGGCCCGCGTCCTCTACCGGCCGGCAGACGCCACCACCGCAATCGGTAGAGCATCCCCAGCCATCGGGCGCCCCGCAAATGCAGACGGAGGGCGCGCATCCATGATTCGGATCGGTATCGCAGAAGAAGCCGGGCTGGCATGCGTCGACGCGCCCAGCGCAGCCAACCGGGTTGGGGCCCTGACACACGAGGTCAGCGTCGGCTTCGGCTGTCGTCGCGTCGATAACGAGGGCGCCAGCATCTTGGAGCGGTCCCCGCGCAGCGACACCGGCTTCGCTCGGCGATTGGTCCGTGGCCACCTGCGCGCCGCAGGCGCAGAGCGAAAGCAGAGCTATGGCTGCCAGAGTCTTCGCGTTCATAGGTCCCCCCCCTAGGCGATGATGCCATCGCGCCGCGCGGGCGCGCGTCAATATCTGGCGATTTCGTTCCAACGTCCGGTGGCGAGGTTATCAGTGCGGAAGCATTGGGCAATCTTGCCCAAACCGCGGTAAAAACGAAGACCCGTCCCGCAAGAGCAAGGGAACGACGACAGGCACAATCGAATGCTCGCAGAGACTTCCGTCAGGCAGGCGCGCCAGCTGCTCGAGTCATGGCTCGAGCGGCCTCGAATGCGTGCGGCGCGAGGAACCCGGCAAGGAGCGGCGGACCTCGTCGTCGAGCAAGGCTCCGTTCGCCTCGCCGTGGAGCTCAAGGGGGCAGGGGACTCCGCCGCCGTCGGCACTGCCATCGCCGCAGCAAGAGCTGGAGCGTCTCGCATCGGGCGTAAGGTCCTGTCGGTCGTCGCCGTCCTCTACATGGGCGACGTCGGCAAAAAGCTCTGCGCCGACGCGGGCGTCTCGTGGTTCGACCTCTCCGGGAACGCTCACATCATCGCTCCGGGGCTGCGCATCCTATCGAGGGAAAGCCGAACCGGTTCGTCCGGCGGGGCCGTCCGGCGTCCGTGTTTGCTCCGAAGAGCGCGCGTATCGCCCGTGGCCTGCTCATCGCGCCCAAGAGGGCCTGGCGACAGCAGGACCTCGCGCGTGCCACGGGCCTCGACGACGGCTTCACGAGCCGCATCGTCCAGCGCCTCGAGAACGACCGCTTCGTCGAGCGGACTCCCGAGGCGATGGTTCGCGTCCGCGACCCCAACCTCCTGCTCGACGCCTGGGGCGAGGTGTACGACTTCGAGAAGCACACGATCGTGCGAGGCCACATTTCGGCTCCTGATGGAGAGGAGCTTCTCGGCAAGGTCGCCGGGGCGTTGGAGGGGAAGATCCGGTACGCGGCGACGGGCGTCGACTCAGCGTACGTGTACACCCAGTTCGCGGCGTTCCGCTTGGCGACGTTCTTCATAGATCGCCGCCCTCCCGAATCGCTCCTCAAGGCGCTCGGCTTCCGCGAGGAGGCCCGCGGGGCGAACGTCTGGCTCGTCATCCCCAACGATACTGGCGTATTCGACGGCGCCGATGAAATGACCAAGGTCGCGTACTGCGTGCACCCCGTGCAGGTCTACGTGGACCTGAAGGCGCACCCCGAGGGGGCGCCGGAAGCGGCGACGGAGCTCCGCGCGCGCCTGCTTCAGTGGCCAACCTGAGGCCGCCCAAACCCCGCACGGCAGCCAGCTACAAGCCCGCCCCAGGTCGCCCATGGCCGCGCGACCTGTCTGTACGTCGCCACGAAGCTCGGCGACCTGATTGATGAGCTCGTCATCGTCGGCGGGCTCGTCCCGAGCCTGATCATCGACCAAGAAGCGGCACCCTTGAAACACGTGGGCACGGCGGATTTCGACATAGGCTTGGCGCTCGCGGTGTTCGATGGGAAGCGCTACCAGGTGCCGACCGAGCGATTGCGGCAGGCCGGGTTCGGCCCCGACACGAACGAACGCGGCAATCCGACGCGTCAGCGCTGGGTCGTCGACGGCCCGCCCCCTGTCGCCGTCGACTTCCTCGTGGCGCCGACCGACGCGAACGACCGGGGAGGCCGGATCAAGAATATCGAGCCCGACTTCGGGCCATCATCGCACGGGGACTTCGGCTCCGTTCGAAGATCGAGTGCGAATCCGTATGGTCCCGAAACGAAATCGGGCCGAATTTCGGCGAAGTTAAGACGCATCGAAGTTGTACCATTCGTACCCGATCCCCCGAGGCCCAACCAGGCCGACTCCGACACCCGTACGGGGCCAAGGCTGTCGATTTGCCGCGAAGTCCCGGTCCAGCTCTTCGAGGGCCTGCACACCCTCGATGAGCAGACGATCCGGGGCGAGCGCGCGCGACGCGAGTTGTGGGTCTGTGGTCCGGGAGCGTTCGTCGCAATGAAGGCGCTGGCCTTCCATTCTCGAGGCGAGAACAAGGACGCCTATGAGCTGGCGTACGTCCTTCAAAACTACGAGGGACGTTGCCTCCGTCGTCGTGCTCGGCCGAGCAGGGTTGCGCCGACGAGGATTGAAAGGACCACGCCGGAACCGGCGTTGTCGCGAGCCTTCCGGCCAGTCGTGGCGCAGGCGCACCCGTTGGACGGGTTTGTGGGCCCGAGGCCCGCATCCGATACAATGCCTGCGGGTGACCCTCCGCTTGCACCGCTGTTGCTGGCGTCGCCCGCGCCTCCCTCGAGGGGAGCCGCGTCGGCAGCGAGTGCGTCCGCAAGGCCAGGCGTCCCTGATCCCCCATCGTCGCCGCTGCCAGCGTCGCCCTGCGCGACTGGCGTAGGAATCGGCATCCCGCCGTTCGCTCCGAGGCTCGCGGCGTCGGCCTGCGCGCCGGCATCGGGGACCGCGCTGGGCGTCCCGCCGTCGCCGCCGCCCGGGGCCCCGATCGCATACTTTCTGGCCAATAGGTCCTCAATGCTCACGCGCGTCGCGTCGTCGAGAGGTTTGTTGTAGATGAGCAGCTCCGATATGTCGCCCTGCCAGGATCTATCTTGAAAATTACGATCCCGAGCGATCGTGTCGGCCACGACGTTCGCCGTGGAGACGACCGAGAGCACGCCCAGCGCGAAGGGAAATCGCGTCGTCCGCCCTTCAACGAGCATCCCATTTAGATAGGTTTTTCCGTTGACCAGAAACGGCGACACCTCGCTCAGGTTGGCGTTGTAAATGTTGCAGCCGTGCTGGGGGTGCCAATAGGTCGGACCGGCATTTCCTCCGAGCCAGAACTTTGCCGGTGTTCCGTAGTTCGGCAGCGTCGGCAGGCAAGAAGTCGGGGCTTTGGAGAGGACCGCAAACACCGTTCGGATGGTGTTGATCTCCCTGAAATGAAATCCCGTGAAAACGCCGCTGAACCGAAAGGTCGGTTTGCCGTTGGCGGTAGCCAGCGCGGGTGAATCCGGACCGAAAGCGTCATGGATCGCGCTATTGGCTTTGGGGCTGAGATCCGTCCACTCCGTGACCCCGGCGCCAGTTAGCTTCATGGGCCCGTCGGCCTTGACCCATAACTCCAGGCCGTCGACCGGGACCACACTGGTCTGAGCGCGCGCCGAGCGAACACCCACCGGAAGCGCTAGGAGCGCAATACCCAGCGCCGGACCGAGAAGAACTCGACGCAACGCAGGAAGGCACCGCATCGAGGGTTTGCGGACGATCGTGGCGCTTGCGCTCATCTCGACGAATCCCGGCTCGCTCCAACTCATTGGGACATCCTTGTTGTCGCAGCAGCGCGATCGCGGGCCTCGAAGCCGAACCCCTTCCCGAGGCAAGCCGGACTGGCGGCCGTCAACGACCGCGCGGAATGCGCGCGCGGCGCTCATTTCCAGCTTACGTTGCGGCCGGTGCCGACGGCAAGCTTTGGGCGCGTGACGTTCACCGAACGAACCAACTATTTTGGACGACGACAGGACACACCCCTCATTTTCAACTTGCCGGCGCTCGGCAATACCACGATAACGTACTACTGCCGCATGCCTGCCGGCCAACCGATCAGCACCGGCGGATATTGCGATGACAATAACTCACACCTTTACTTTGGCGCGTCGACGGTGACGGGCATTCTTTCGATCACATGACGGTCAACGGCACGTGCATGGTCTCGGTCGCAAGGAACTTGGCCTTCGGAGCGTATGACCCCATCGTGACCCATTCTTCTTCGCCTTTGCACGGGACCGCCACCCTCGCCGTTAATTGCACGGTCTACCTCGCGTACCTGGTCGGGCTCGATCAAGGTCTGCATTCTCCGGGTGGGTCCACCGACACTGGAGCCCCACGGCACGAAGTTCCTCGAAGCCGTTAGACGGAACTTCGAGGTGGAGCAACGGAAGCCGGCGCCGGCGCGCTTGGCGGTGTCCGTACGGTTACTGTGCTACGCCTTGATCGACGTGAGCTCCGAGGTATCGGTATACGGTCCCGTACCGAACGACGTTACCGGTACACCCATGGCTTGTGCCATCGAGATGAGCACCTTGGTGGGGCTCGTCGTCGGGAGCTGCAGGTTCTGCCCCATCTTGAAATACCCGCCAGCGCCGCCGCCGATGACGGCGGGCAACGCGAAGTTCGTATGGCCATTGCCATCGCCGTGGCGATTGACGAGGTAGATGACTGTCTGATCGAGCAACGTCCCCGTCGGCAGTTTCACGGCGGCGAGCTGGTCCATCAGGTACTTCATCTGGCTGATGGTCCACGCGTTCATCTTCGCGTACCTCGCGATCCGCACCGGATCACCGTTGTTGTGAGAAACGCCGTGCTGCGGGTCCGGGAAGCCGAGCCAAGGCATGCGCAGCCCGCCGGCGCCGCCGCCGCCTGGGTAGCCGAAGCTTACCGTCGCGACCTTGTTCTTGTTGCAATTGAAAGCGATCGCAATCGTCTGCATGATCAACGGACATAGAAACTGCGAGTCGTTGCCGCTCTGAAACGACGTTGCGTCCGTCGGCACGGTGGACACGGAGGGTGCGGAGCATGCCATCGAAGTGGGCGCGGGAGTGCTCTGACTCACGAGGTTCTGCGTCAACGCCGCTTCGTAGGATTGCAGAGCGCTCAGGTGAGCGTCGAGGACTTGCTTGTCGGACGCGCTGAGTTGCGGTCTCAACGTGCCGAGGCGCGCGTTCAAGAAGTCGGTAATGGCATTCTGTTTGCTGACCGCCGTAGCCGCGTCGACGCTGTTGAGCGGTCCGGAGACCGTCGTGCCGAAGACGTTTTTCAGGATGTCGGCGGGCGTCGACAGCCGCGTTTGCGAGTTTCCGTTCATGTCGTAGGTGACGTCCGAGGGAGTGTCGCCGCCGACGGGATGCATCGCGAGCAGCAACGGGCTCGTGTTGAGATGCTTTGCGATAACATAGTCGATCGACGGTCCGTCGCCCTTGTTGACCGCGTTGAACTGGTCCGGGTTGGTCGCCTGCACGATCATCGAACCCGTAAAGCAAATGTTGGCTCGATGCTGCGCGGGCTTGGTGTTGTAGGCGAGACCGCTGCCCGCCATCGGAAAGCCGCTGGGCATGAGCGGCGCCCCCAAAAGGAGAACCTTGTCCTTGTAGGGCGCGAGGGACGACATCGTGGGGCTGGCCGTGGGGTCGGCGCCCGTCGGAAAGAACGCCGGCGGATAAAAGCCGTCGTTCGTATAGATGAACACCGCGAATTTCGCTTGCTTCGCTACCGTCTGGGCCCCCGCTGCCAGCTCGAACAGCTCAAGAGACGGCAGGGCAAGCGCGGCCCCACCGATCCACTTCACGAGATCGCGCCGGCTCAGTCGGTGACGGATCGAAAGCTTCATCTCGGAGCTCCTTCAGACCTGCGCAAACGGAAAGAGTCGGTTGCCGCGACCAACCCCACAAGACCTTTGAGATCGCCCGATTTGGCGAAGCTGGTGCTGACGCTGTTGACCGAGCACTGCTGTTCGGGAGCGACTACGGTTCCGACGTCGCCGGAAATCGCGTGCTCGAGGTACTGTTGCGCGAAACAGGCTTTTACGATGGAGCTCGTGGCGATCCGGCTGATGAATTCGTTGCCGTCCGCAAAGACTCCGTCGAGATCGTTGCTGTTCACGGACGTACCTGCCCCGCTGTTGATGATCTTGCCGGAAGTGTCGACGGGTTGGCCATTGTCCGTTGTGCGGACGCGGCCGAATTGATCGAAGCCCTCCAGAGCGAACCCAGGGGGATCAATCATGTTGTGACAGCCCGCACACGCCGTCTGCACGTGAGTGACCTCGAGTTCCTGCCGCGTCGTCATCCCCGGCGTGGGCGCGTCGGGCGTAGGCGGAGGAGTGAATCCCACGGGGAGCTGTAGCGGAATGCACATCAGCTTGGTCAGTACGAACATCCCGCGGTTGATTGGAGCCGTCTTCTGCGGCCGGGCGTTGAGCGCCAACAAGGCCGGATGCGTCAGGAGACCGCTGCGATGCTGTCCCGGCATGTCCGTAGCCGTGTACGCCGCGGTTCCGGCTCCGCTCAGACCGTAGTAAGCCTGGAGCGTTTTGTTCATGTAGTACGTTTGTCCCGTGAAGAGGGCCGAGATGTTCGGCGAGGGCATTGCGTACAGCTGCGTCGCCCCCAGCAGGAGGGATTGACCGAGCGACAAGGCCACATCGACCGTGAACGCGGGGTCGCTCCTCTGCACTTCGGCGAACGAGTCCAACGTGAGCCAGTTTGAATAGAACGCGCTGACCCCGCGCGTGAGGCGCGACGGGTCCTGCACCATCCGATTGACTTGATCTTGGATACTCCGTGGGGTTCCCAGCCCGTCCGAGGCCGCCGCCGCGGCAAAGAGCGTGGTGTCCGGCATCGTATTCCAAACGAAGTACGAGAGACGGCTCGCCATCTCGTACCCGGTGATCGGCAGAACCTGCCCCACCTGCTCCGTCGTGGCCGGCCTGACGAGCTGGTACTGGAAGTCGGGCGTTTGGAGCAGCCCGGTGAGAAACCAGTCCACCCCCGTGGCGAAGTCTTTCGCCTTCACGCCGGCATCGAACAGAGCTTGCAGCTGGGCGCGCTCGGCCCCAGACAGCGGGTGGCGATACGCACGCATCCCGACCTGATCGATGATTTGCTGTTCGCACGTCGCCGCAGGCACGGTGGGCGGTACGCAGGGCGACCACGCAGACAGGGTGGCGGAGGCCTGCGCCGCGATTGCAGCGGCCGCATCGGCGCGGTGGCCCACCGCCACCTGGTCCAGCTGGGCGGTCTCGCCGCCGGTCACGTAATACGTCTTCGATGGATTGCCGCCGATTTGCAGAAGATCTTGAACGGTATTGTCGTATTGACTGGGCGAGAGGAGTCGCGCGTGCAGCGCCGAGGTCTGCGGGGTACTGCAGTTGACGGTGCCCCCGCTTGAAGCCGCTCCGTTCGAGCCGCTTCCGCTCCCCGCGCCGCCGCTGCCTCCGTCATCGCTGCTTCCGCTCGAAGACACGCCCCCGCTGCCGGAGGGGCTCGGAGAGGCAGGCAAGCCCGACTCGCAAGCGAGTCCCGCGCTCAGGCCGAGCGCCGCAGCCATGATGATTGAGCGAATGTGCATGCGGTACCGGAAAAGCTGACGGCCGATTCTGTTAGCGGAAAACATCATTCGGCTCCCAACGGTGAATTGGTGCTCCGGTTTTCGCTTGGCGAAGCGCCCGCGTCGCGCTGGCCGCCAGGGCCGGGTTAGCCAATACCTTGGCAAACATGGGCACGAGCACGACTCGCATGCACCCTCAGTACCGATAGGGGGCGTCGACGGCTCACCGCGCCGAGCGCTTCCTTCTGTACTGCGACGGTCGGGGCATCGACGTCGATAAAGATTGCGCGTGCTCGCGCGCGGCAGCTCGGCGGAGTCGCCTCGAGTCGGCCTGCGGGTGGCCGGGCGCTTGGTGCATGGGTATGCGGTCGGATCACCTTGATCCGGACCGACGTCTCGGCTTTTCTCGTCGCTGCAGCGCTGGGCAGCGACTAGAGCTTCATGACCTCGCTGCCAGCGAGAAGGAATGCGCCGGTGGCGTAGTCATTCGTCGAGTCCACGGTCGACGGGCCCGGCTGGAAACCGACGGCCTGCACCCAGCCGAGTCGGCCCTGCGCGCTGACCGCGGTGCCGAGCGCGGCCCAGGCCTTCGTCACCGTTGGGAGGTAGGTTGCGCGGTCCAGGATCCCGTGGTTTATGCCCCAGGCGATTCCATAGCAGAAAAAGGTCGTGCCGCTTGTCTCCGGGGTGGTGTAGGCGTTCGGCTGGGTGAGGCTCGAGCGCCAGAATCCGTCGCTTGCCTGAACGGTGCGCAGCTTGGAGGCCATCTGGGTGAGCAGAGTCTCGTAGTCGGCGCGCCGGCTGTCGGTCGACGGAAGCACTTCGAGAATCCGCGCAATGCCGCCGACCACCCAACCGTTCCCGCGCGACCAGTATGTATTGGTATTGATGAAGTTGCTGTCGCGCCAGAACAGGCTCTGGACCGGGTCATACAAGAACGCTTTCGTGTCCCGGAACATATCGTCCATGAGCGTCAGGTACTGGGTTTTGCCCGTCGCCTGCGCGACGCGCGCCATCGCCGCGGGGGCCATGTAGAGCGCGTCGCACCAATGCCATTCGACGCGGCCCGCTTGCGGCGACGCGACCATCGCATCGAACGTCGTCTGCGCCGCGGCGATCATCACGCTGTTCTGCGCGATCGGGGTCTCCAAGTAGAGCTCGGCGTAGCTCTGCACGCAGGCCTGGTTGTCGGCGAACCGCGGGCCGTTCGCGTTCGAGAACAGGCGCCAGCCGTTCGCCTGGCCCCACCGCAGTGTGTAATCGTGGTACTTCGCATCCCCGAGCGCGCGGTACGCTGCCAGCATGCCTGTGTGGAACACGGAACGCACCCACCCGTTGTCATTGCTGGTTCCGAAGCGCGCGATTTCGTAGTCGGCGACGAGGCGCATGATGGCCTTTACGGCCGCTCGATCGAACACCGGCATACCTCCACCCGCATCGCCGCCGACTTGGCCGGCCGACAAGTCTGCGGTCCCCGCGTCTCCGACCCCGGCGTCGCCGCCTCCAGTTCCTGCGGCCGCCGCGTCTTCGCTTCCCGTGCTTGTCGTCGCCGCGTCTCCCGTTCCTGGGCTGCCGACCCTGCCGCCGCTGTCAGGTACCGCGGGTGAGCTCACCGGGGCTCCGCCCGCTTCTGCGTCCGCCCCGGCATGGCCTCCGGAGCTGTCAGCGCCACCCGCCTCGGCCGCGCTGCCGCTCGTGCCATGGATGCCACTCGATTCCGGCGGGCCGCAGTGAGCGACCGTCAGGACGAGCAAAAGCGCGAGGGCGTGGCGGCTCGACAGGTTCCTCGAGGGTCGGAGCGTCATGAGTCCCTCTTCGGCGTTCTCTTTTCGTCAATGAGCGAGGTGCCCAGAATAGTCGCCTGCGGCCACTTCGAAGGTCGCGTAGCGCCCTTTTGCGACGTACGTCATAGCTTGTCCGTTCACGGTCAATATTGGAGTGGCACTGGCCGTCGTCAGAAAGACCGTGGCCGTGCTCCCCGCGGGGACGGAGAACGAAAAGGTCAATCCTGCGACCGGGTCGTTCGTCCACGACACCGGGACGAGCCCGAGCTCGGTGACGACCGTTCCGTGCGCCGAAGCGGAGATCGCCGAGGCGAGGCTTGATGGCGATGTGGGACTTCCACACGGGCGCGTCGAGGGTGACGCCGAGGACGTCGGCGGCAAGAAAATAGGCAGCGGCCGAGCCGAAGTTGTGAAAATCACGCGGGCCGAATCGCTCGTCGGTCACTCTGCCGAGGTTGCTCGCGGCATACGTGCGAGCCCAGCGCGTCCGGATGACGTTGAGCGCCGTCTGGTCGGCCGCGCTGCTGTCCATGTCGTACAGGTCCTGGAGCAGCCAGTGGTGGGTGTACGGCATCATTCTCGCCGACAGCGCCAGCGCGTTGGTCGCGACCCCTTGCTGGATGGCCTGCAAACGCGCCGCGGGCACGACCCCGCGGCTCAAGGCGATGGTGTTGGCGTACCACCTCAGGACGTCCGTGAGCGTATCGACCGTCGACGCCTTGTACGCCTGGCCGTCCCACAGAACTGCATTGACCGCGACTCCGAGATCGGCGGCGCGCTTTGCGTAGTTCGCGGCGTCCGCCGGCTTGCCCAGCTCACCCGCCAGATAGGCGCTGTCCTGCAGGGCCTTGTAGAGGAACGCGTTCAGCGTCGTGCCCTCGCGCGTCTGGTATTTCAGGGGATTGTCGAAGATGACGAATTCGCGCGCGAGGACCAAGCCATCGGCCTGTATCTTGGCCAGAAACCAATTGACCTGCTTCGCGAGAACCGGCCACACCGAGGTGACGAAGGCGCTATCGTGGGTGTGGTCGTAGTATTCCCGGAGCGTCTCGATCCACAAACACGCGTAGTCCTCGATGAACCCGTGGATGTCCATCCGGTCGGACGGAGCGTGCGCCTTGATGCGCCCGTCGGGCAGCTGGCTCTCGGCGATCGTCCAGAGCGCATCGCGGATGAGACGCGGGTCTCCGTACGCGGCGTTCGGCCCCACCATCGCGACGCGCGTGAGGGGGTACTCGACGACGGCAGAGTCGCCCATCCAGATCGCCCGCTCCCAGGGGCAGTCCTCGTAGCCGTCCTCGCTGAGCTGCTGGACGGTGTGCACCGAGTCTTGCCACAACTGGTCGAGTCGCGGATCGCTCGACGCGAATTTGCCCTGGATGTCGAATGGGTACGCCCGACCCACAAACTGGATGTCGAAAAGGTGAATCGTTCCTGTCACCGCGATGTTAACGACCGGCATCCCGGTCCGACCGAAGCCGAACGGGTCGATGACACGATAAACCTGCCGGCCCGCTCGGGCTTTGTAGGTATTCCCGAAGACATTGACGGTCGTCCCGGCGGTGGCCTGAAAATCGAGCTGCACGACGGTCACGTACGATTTGTCGAAGGTCACGTTGAAGCTCCCGGTGTCTGCGGGCAGCGGGAAGGGCAGCCGGGGCGTGATGGCAGTCTCGCGGAGCAAAGGAATGCTCCGGGGCGAGAGCGGACCCCACGTCGTTCCGTCGACGACGACCGCGTGCCCCCAGGCCGAGTCGTCGAACACTTCGGCCAGCGAGTCATACTCGACGGTCGCGTCGACCGATTCGACGAGGTTCGACCAGCCGAGCGTCGGCGCCAGAAAACGCGTCTTGCCGCTGTATTTCCAGGTGGCATCCGTCGAAACGGTGACGCTGCTCCCTTCGATGAGCATCGCCATTCCGGCGGGATGCTTCATGTGCTGGCCCGAGATTGCGTCGAGGTTGCCGTAGGCCAGCACGGCCAGCGTGTTGACGCCCGCGTGGAGCGTGCTCGTCACGTCGATGCTGTCGAATTGCGGACCCTTGGGGTCGAAGCGGTTCGGCCCCATCGCCACGTAGTGGCCGTTGATCCAAAGGGAGTACCGCGCGTCGGCAAAAATGTGCGCTGTCGTCGCCGTGATGGGAGCGGTGACCGAAACGGACTGCCGGAAGACGACCGCCTTGTCGGGCGACGGACTCCATATGAGCGATCGCTGAAGCCGGGGGCCCACGGTGGCCGCCGGAACCGGGGTGATAGGACCGGTGTCGGCCGCACCGGCGTCCGCGCCTGCCGGAATGTGGTTTCCGGAGTCATCGCCCGAGTACGCGGCTTCGCCGGTGCTGGCCGAACCGCCGTCGCCGACAGCCTCGCCAGGTCCGGGCGCATCGGACCCCAGGGCGCCACCGGACTCCGCCACGGTGATCGATGCGTCGGTGCCTCTGACCGCGCTTGCGGGAGCGTTGCCGCAACCGAGGGAGGCCATCAGGAACAGCGCGCAGCCGAGCGCGGCCGCCTTGCGCAGGCGCGTGCATGTCGCTCCGATCTTTGTACAACTCTGCGCGCGCCCCATGCGGTGCCCGCGCGAGCTCATCGCGAAATACACTTTCCGGGAAGTCATGCAGGCACCTTCTCCGGGTTTCAGTATCCAAGGGCGGCGCGGGCGGCTCACGCTCCGACAGCTACGCGAAGCGCTCGGGCAGAGTTGTCCACCGGGCTATCCGTACGTCGCCGGATTACATCGCCTTCGCATACATGTATTTCGTCGTGCCGAAAAAGGTTACGGGGATTCTGAAGGTCCCCCACTCTTGAGTCGCGTTGACGGTACGGGTCGCCCATTGGCCGGCGTGGCTGGGGTCGGCATAGAGAACCGTGTTGCTGAGAATGTACGGGTTCCCCTGTGTCCCAACGATGCCCGCGTTGCTGTAGTAATCGCCGGGCTCTGCGTACGGAACCGGATCGATCTCGATGGTGGAAGTGCATTTCGAGTCATCATTCTCCCAGCAGTTCACACGGGGCGTGTTGAATTGCTGCGCTTTGCCGTTTACCGAGATGATGAGGTACGGGTTGGTCTTCAGTCCGCCGTTGAACGGGATGGCTACTTCGCCGTGGGTTTTGCCCTTGAAGGAAGCAGGGACGGGGTCGCGCAACGCCCATGTGCCGATGAAGGTGATGGGTGAGAAGTCATGCGACTTGCCAACGGTCTCGCTGATGGTCACCGCTGTGGCTCCGCACCATGGCTTGCTGTCGACGGTTGCGAAATGGCTATTGTCTGCGCTGCTACGATCGTCGATATGCCTCGTCACCGGCCCGCGAAACGAATACGCGCCCAGCGCGGGCAGTGCAATAACATGCGGAAATACTTGACCATCGTCATCTTCGTACGCGCGCTTCAATCCGTCTGAAAGGAATCTGGCGACGGAACTGTCGGCCTGGGCGAACGCAATTTCTGCTTTCATTTGGCTGGTCACGTACCCGTACAGGGGATCGGTGGGATCGAACTCCATACCCGTCCCATCCCGCATGATGCGGTACCGCTGCGGCGCCAGGATAGTTGTGGATTGCGAGTTCGACTTCGGGTCCTTGCTGTTGCCGGCCTGGGCGGCCGAGAGCCTCATCAAACGAAACGCGAGCGTCGCCGCGGCACGCTGCGTGTCTTCGCTGGCGGTGTGGGCGGGACATCGTGTGTCGGCCTGGGTCGCCATTCCGGTGGTCTCCGGGGCACCGGCCTGGACGGCGCAACCAGAAGCGGAGGTAAGGCAGAGAACCGCGGGGACGAGGAGAAGACGGGAGTGCACGGAGGTCGCTTTCTAGTGACGGCTGGGAGGGACAGAATGCCTTGATGCAATTGCGGAGCCGCCTCCCTTACGCGCGTCGATCGAAGGGATCGGTGCTGAATCGAGCCCATGCTCGTCAATCGGGTCCCGCGTTTGTGGACGGCACGTTCTCAATCGAAGGCACGCCCGCAAGGCGCACATGCGCCCGGGACCACTTGTGGTGCGACACGCTACAATCGCATTGGCTCACGATTCGTTTGGCGAGGGGGCCGCCTGCGCGCCGACGTGACGACACGTCGAAGCCTCTGGTCGCGTCGTTCATCCGGAGTGCCTGTGCAGGCAGGTTCGGCACCTGAGCCTTAGCAGCCGCGCTCTGACACTGAGGGCTTGAAAGTTTGCGCTGCCTAGCCCACCGGAGCGGACATCCAAATGAAAACTCGCGGAATTCTCACAGCTACAGGTGTATTTAGGGTGGTGCCCGGGTCGGCGTTGCTGATCGTGGCCTGTGGCGGCGCTTCGTCGGCCCCTCTCGACGCCGGGGCACTTTCCCCTTACCGGACGGGATCGTCGGGAACGACGTCAGCGTCCCCGGACTCCGCCACGACGGCCACGTCCGGAACACCAACGGGGTCGTCCTCCGGCGACACCTCCGGATCGCCATCTGGCTTTCCTATTGGCTCGGGAACCTCGTCCGGCGTGTCGTTCTCTGGATCTTCCGGCTCCACGTCGAGTTCGGGAGCTGCGTCCGGCTCGTCGTCCGGAGGGACGCTTGACGCGGGCGTGCTCGACGCAGGCACCGTCGTCATCGGCGACGATGCTGGGGTGTGCGGCACCGCGGGGCACGGCCCGCCCTTTGCGGACACACCGACCAAGAAGGCGACGAACTTCACCGATGGCACGGTCTCCCCGTTTGCGATCTGCACGACGCAGCCCCCGAACTTTGGACGAAACACGACTCTAAACGGCGACCCATCGATCGAGTTTTTCTGGACCCAAGTGGGATACAACGGCACGCGCCTTCTTCGCGGCGCGGAGGCCTGCAGCAGTCTCAACTTCATGAAGGAGGGCTGGTACGGATTTCAGTTTTATCTCCCGACGCCTGGGTTTCCCACGGACAAGAGCGAAGGGATCGGCCAGATTTTCGCGCACGGCGGTTGCAGCTCGTGGGCGGCGATGCTGCACGTGACGAACAATTCCCTCGCCTTGTCGTATCGAGGAGCTTGCGTGGCACCCACGGAGGCGCCGGTCGCCGCGGACATTCGGCGCAATACCTGGAACCCGATCATCATTCACTTCGTCGCGTCACATCAGAAGGCCGGTACTATCGAGGTCTGGTACGGCGACGCCGTCTGTCGAGGCGGAGCGCCGACGTATCGGCAGACGGGGATCGACTTCGGTTTCGGCACTTGGATTGGCGACACGTTCGTGGACATGCCGAACAACGGCATCGGCCTTAAATTCGGAATGTATGACTTTGACGCCGGCAACTACACGGCCGGTGAGACGAGGACGATTTACTACGACAATGTGAGTCAGCTCGTCGGAAATCCCCCGAATGCCTACGCGATCGTGAACCCGACCCAGTAGTGGCGGCATGGCCGTTCAGGATTAAACAGCCTCGCGTCGGCGGGATGCTGATGCGCCTCCTGAATCGTGAGGTGACCGTCAAGCAAGAGTGAGTAGCCGGGGCAAGCACCATATGCGCGGCGGCGATCGCCGCATCGTGAGCTGCGGCGCGGGCGCCGCGATACAGAGTCAAAGACGAAGACGTCACCTTTACATTGTCGGCCGGAAGGAACGTCGTCATGGGGCAGCAACGGAAAGACAAGAGTCCGGCTGTGAGCCTGCGCTCGAGGCGTGCAGCCCGCATTGTGGCGGCAGCGCTCGCGTGCGCTCTCGCCGCGGTGTCGGGCTGCGGCAGCTCGGAGATCCACGCGCCCGCTCCAGGTGCCGTTCCGGAGGCAAAGGATGCCTCCAGCAGCGGATCGGACGACAGCCGTTCCGGCAGCTCCTCGGGCAACCAATCGGCAGCCAGCTCTAGTGACTCGGGCGGATCCAGCGGTGGCTCTGGCAGCAGTCGGGACGATTCGGGGAGGTCGCTACTAGACGTCGATTCGTCTGCCGACATGGCTATGGCGGACGCGCGGGCTGACGTCGCTTCGAGCGGATGGCTCGCCGACGCGTGGCCGCAAGCCGGCGGCCCGGACGGTACATTTCGTGTGAACGTGCAGGGCGCCCCTACGAAGTGGAGCGTGGCGGCGAACCAAAACATCGTGTGGGCGCAGACGCTACCCGATGAGGGCCAGGGCGGAATCGCGATCTCGGGAGACCTCTTGTTCCTGGAGACGTTTCCTCCGTTCAATGGGACCAAGAGCAGCCTGGACGTCGTCGGTTACGCGATCGACCGGGCCACCGGCGCAATCAAGTGGCAGACACCGGTTCTACACGGCAACGGTCTGCCCAGTCCGATGGCGTATTCCTACAGCGACGCCACATCGTGGACCCCCGTCACCGACGGCCAGTACGTCTGGTTTTTCAATTCCGCAGGCCACATGGGCTGCTGGGACATTTCGGGCAAGGTCGTCTGGGAGAGAGACTTCGTCGGCCAGAGTTCGCTTTACCCCTTCAATCGTCAGCACGAGCCCATTCTCATCGGGAACACCATCGTCATCTTGTCCCCGCTCGGCGCCGGCGATCCGGCGCCCAAGCAGGCGGGGTGGAATTACTTGCACGGCATCGACAAGATGACCGGCAGGACGTCGTGGGTCGCGGACGACGCATCCACGTTCTACAACACGGCCGTCATGGGGCTTCTGCCCGATGGCGCGCCGGCGGTCCTGCATGGCCGCGGGGGACCGCACGGTGCCGCCGAGACACCCGTTGGTCTCAGCATGACGAGCCTCGCACCGGGCAGCGAAGGAAAGTCGCTCTGGCAGTACGCCGGATCGGGCACTGCGCTCTACACCATGACCTGGGACTCGAAATACGCCTACTGGTTCACCGTCTCGCCAAACGAAACGATGGTTGTTCTCGACGCGGCCACTGGCAAGCAGGTCCACAGCTGGTCGCTCTTTCAGAACGTGGACATACGACGCTGGGACACGGCTGCTGGCGCTTATGTGCTGATGTCGGGGGTCAACATCCACAACACGAACGACTGGACCTATGGCGGCGCCGGGATGCACGTCATGCCCAATTGGCATACGAACATCGTCGCGAACGGCTACCACTGGTTCTTGACGTCGACGAACAACAACCGAACGAGCGGCGCCGGCGCCCATAGCGGCCCCCCCCACAGTCTCGGCCGCGTCCAGGTCGAGACGGGCAGGGTCGAGTATCTCGAGCTCCCGGTGGGTATCGCCCGCTCTCTGAGCGCGGCGGAGCAGCTCACCTATGGAAAGTCGCTGACGACGACCGTGGCCGACTACAAAGGCAACGACGTGGCTCTCGACATCCGATCGCATACGGACGGTTGGGAAATACCAGCGTTCTTCGCCAGTCCAATCTTGTTGGGCAGCCAGATTTATTTTGGCACTACGTTGGGGATCACCTACGTCGTCGACGCCAACGCAACGATTCTCGATCAGTCGGCGATTTTGGGATACGGCGATCTAGGCACGCTAGCGCAGACGTGGAGTCTGGCCGGCCCGAGCTTCGCGGGCGGCGTCATGTATCATCACAGCAGCAAGCAAATCGTTGCGATTCACCCGTGAGCGTTAAAACGATCGGTTCCACCCCCGGATCGCGCTGGGTCGCCGGGACCGTGCACCGTCCAAACCAGGCAGGACGCGAGAGAATGCAGCACGGGGCGCACCGTCCCTTTCAGGACGATCGGCGTCCGATCGTGCGGCCACGGTCCCCGCCGCATTCATGGCTTTCGGGACACCCGGCAACGGGTCGAGGCGGCGCCCGGTCGCACAACACGATCCGTCGCGCCGACCGTCACGCGCGCATTCGCAAGGTCTCGCCGGTGCAAACCAAGCTCGGGGCGGAGGAGTACGAGCGGCAGCTCCGCGCCGAGCTCCTTCACCCGACCCCTGAAGTGAAGGAGGTACCGACCTTCGAGCAGTTCGTGAATGAGCGCGGGCTTCCTGTCTACCCGGGAGCAGCCGGCAACCGCCACTCGACGATCATCGAGCGCGAGGGCCACCTGCGCATCCATCTACGAGCCGTGTTCGGGAAGATGCGCATCGACGCGATTGGCCGAGAAGACATTGCGCGCTTCTATGCCGAGATGACCAAGAAGGGCCTGAGCCCCAAGTCGCAGGCATGACGATGCGCTACGCGCACCTCGCTCCGGGCAGCGGAGCCGGGCACATCAGGGCCCTCGAATCGGGGCGCGGCGCGCAGAACCACCGCAACCTGGCGGCCACCGAGACGGCTTAGCGATGTTATCTCCGAATTAGCTTCTACTTACGCGTAGTTGTGTGGCGACCCCAACGGGAATTGAATTCGGCAACGGCGATTCGAGAAAACAGAGCGCGGGCGCGGTCTTGGCAGACAACCCGTGAGAATTACTCGAAGAGCCGTTGCCGTTGGGTCCCGTTGGGTTCCGTCGCGTTCCGCGCTTCGGTGCGGGGTTACGGCAACCTGACGGCAACCGAAACGAGGTCTCTTGGGCCGGGTGACTTCCCTGGGGAGCGGTCACCGCAGAAGCCGCGCTCAATCGGTTGGGGCGCCCGCGTCCCCTGCGGCCGAGAACGCCATCGTCAATTACGTTGAGGCCGGCTCAGGCGCACCGCCTCGTGAAAGTGTCGAGGCACCGGCCGGCAGTTGCCGCCGAGGCGCCGTCCGAGTACAGCATCACGCACTGGGCCACGGAAGAGAACTGTAAGCCGACAGCTCCCGTGCAGGTGGCGAGACCAACGTCTCCGTTCGTCGAATCGCGTCCCTGACGTTGGAGGCTCGCTCGCGTAGGTCTTGAGGCGGAGGCCACGATGCCAAGGTCGACGCGCGAGGAATGGGCGACGCGAGTCGCGAAGTGGAAGGATAGCGGGCTGTCGGCGCAGTCGTTCGCGGCGGAGATCGGTGTCAACGCAAAGACGCTCACGTGGTGGAGAGCAAACCTCCTGAGGACCGCGACGTCGGGCCGTTCGAAGCGCTCGGTCGTGGGTCCACGTGACGCGCGCACGAGCCACACGCCGCCGCCGGTCAAACCGCTCGAGTTCGTCCAGATGACGGCCGCGTTCGAAAGCGAGCCGCTCGAAGTCGTCCTTCGGACGAGCGTTCGCATCCGCGTGCGCCGGGGCTTCGACAGCCTGACGCTAGGTCGTCTCCTCGATGTTCTGGAGTCGAGGCGTTGATCCCGACCGCCGTTCGCATCTTCGTCTGCACGGAGCGACAAGACATGCGGCGTTCGTTCGATGCGCTCGCTCTCGCAGTGAGGGAGAGCCTCTCGCTCGATCCGGAGAGCGGCGCGCTGTTCGTGTTCGCGAGCAAGCGAGGCAACCGCATCAAGGTGCTGTGGTTTGATCACAACGGCTACTGCATGCTCTACAAACGGTTGCACGCCGCGATTTTCGAGCTACCCGATGCGACGGACGCTGACCGTCCACTCGCATCGATCGACGCGCGCACGTTCGCGACGATCCTTCGCGGCGTCGCAAAGTGATCTCAACTCAATTTCGAATTGACCCGCGATCGCGTATCGATCATTGACGGTTGTCGTGAGTGATGTCGCCGAGATCGTGCAGCGCCTCGACGAGCTCGAGAAGCGTTTCGCGACGGCGGAGCGGGAGCGCGACGAGTATCGCGCGCTCTACCTCGAGACGATGGAGCGATGCCGCAAGCTGGAGCTCGGCATCCTCTCGTCGAAATCGGAGCATCTGCCGGAAAACCAAGCGCAGCTCTCGCTCGGCGTGCTCTCGATGATGCTCGGAGAGCGGCAGCTCGCCGATCTCGACGCGGCGCTCGAAGCAGCAAATGCCGATCAAGAGGTGAAGGGACACACGCGTCGAAAGCCGACCGGACGTAAGCCGCTGCCCGAGCACTTGCCCCGCGTCGTGATCCAAGTGCTCCCGCCTGAGGTCGAGAAGGAAGGTCTCGACGCGTTCGAGCGCATCGGCGAGGACGTCAGCGAGACGATCGAGCGCCGGCCGGCTTCGCTCGTCGTCGCCCGCGTCGTACGTCCGAAATTCGTACGCAAGGATCGCGAGCGCGATGCCCAGACGGACGTGCTCATCGCCGAGCCGCTCGAGCTGCCGATCGCGCGTGGGCTGGCCGGCCCTGGCATGCTCGCCGACACGGTCGTCAAGCGATGGCAAGATCACATGCCGCTCAATCGTCTCGAAGACATGTACGCGCGCGACGGTCTCGAGCTCGCGCGCTCCACGATATGCGGCTGGCACGGTGCGCTCGCCGACGTCGTCAAGCCGCTGGTGTCTGCGATGCGCGACGACGCCTTCGAGCAACCGTTCCTCTGCACCGACGCGACCGGCGTGCTCGTCCAACATAAAGAGCGCTGCAGGACGGGGCACTTCTGGGTCCTCGTCGCGCCCGGCCGGCACGTGCTCTTCGAATTCACGCGTGACCATACGAGTGACGCCGTCGATGACGTGCTCTCCGGGTATCAGGGCTATCTCGTGGCCGACGCGCACGTCGTTTACGACCACCTCTACGCGACCGGCGACGTCGTCGAGGTCAACTGTTGGGCGCATGCGCGACGATACTTCTTCAAAGCGCTCGAGTCCGATCCGGAGCGCGCGAAGGTCGCGCTCGGCTTCATCGGCGCGCTCTTTCGGATCGAACGCACGCTCGCGGATTCACCGCGAAAGAAGAAAGAGAAGATTCGCCAGAAGAGATCGCGATACATCGTCGATGCGTTCTTTTCGTGGTGCGATGCCGAGGCCGGGACGGTCCTCGACGACACGCCCATCTCGAACGGCATCCGCTACGCGCGAAACCAACGCGTCGGGCTCTCGCGCTTCCTCGACGACGGCCGCCTGCCCATTCACAACAACATGAGCGAGCTCGCGCTTCGCCGCGAAGCGGTCGGTCGCAAAAACTGGCTCTTCGTCGGGAGCGACGACGGCGGCGCGGTCAACGCCCTGTTCTCATCGCTGCTTGCGAGCTGCAGACTCTGCGGCGTCGAGCCGTGGTCCTACTTGCGCGACGTCTTCTGTCTGCTCCCGCGGTGGCCCGAGCATCGCCTCCTCGAGCTCGCGCCGCTCAACTGGAATCAGACGCGCCTGCGCGGCGACGCGCAGACGCTCTTAGAGCAGAATCCTTTCCGCAAGCTCACGCTCGACGCCCGCGGCTGAACATCACGCCGACGCGCGCACGACCGACGTACGCGTTTCGTCGAACGGATGCGACCAACGCCAGTCGGCGAGGGTGCAGCCGCTACCCATAGCGTGCAGTGGTTGTCGCCACCGCCGAGGCCAACCGCTCTCGCCCGCCCCGGCGCTGTTCAGCCTCGGACGACGCGCGAAGGTGCCCCGCGAGCCCGGTGCGTTTCTCTCGGCTCACGCAGCCCCTTCCAGAACGCGAGGGCGAGCAGAAACTCGCGCGACTCGGGCTTCTGGCGAACTCCGTTCCACTTCGCAAACGCCTGTTCGACATCGTCCACCATGTCAAGCACTTCTCGCGGCGAGTACTCCACCGCGAGGTTGTAGTCCGCGTTGTGACGAGCGTCTTGCATGCGGGCGAAAAGCTCGGCGATTTCCATCAAGGCTGGCAGGTTAGGTGCCGGTTTCGCCGGCTCGTCACTCTTATCCCGGACCGGCTTGGGATGCCCCAGCTTTGGCGGCAGCTCGGGCTGGGCGAAGGCCTTCGCAACGTCGAGCATCGTCGCGTGATCAAACGTTCTCGACAGGGCGGCGACCAGGCGATGAGGAGCGCCTTGGCCGGCGATCTTCACGGCGGCATCGCGCACGAGCAAGTGAAAGAGCGCGTAGTACGCGGTGGACACCGCCCGGCGCAGCGTGGCCTCTCCGGGCTTGTTGTCGAGCGCGAGCAGCCGGCGTGACTGCTTCAAGAGCTCGACATGGTAAGGCATCAGTACCCCCGCTCAGACTCGGTACGGAACGACACGTAGACCCAGCGATCCGGAGCCGCGAGGTGGAGAGCGTCGCGAATGCTCGCCCGCAACCTCGCGCGGGTTTCGCGCCACCTCACGCCAGCAGCGGCGGTGTCGGTCACTACGACGTGGACGTAGACTGCTTTTGCCGCGCCCGCGTCGCGGCCAAGCTCATAAATCACCTCGCGCACCGACGGAGACCTCGTGGTGGCTCGCAGCGCTCTTGAAATGCGCGTGGACTCGTTCGTCACCATCGCGACTTTGGCAGGGTAAGAGGCGCCCAGCATACCGGCCAACTTGTGCGGCAGCGGGCCCTTGCGCCGGCCGCGGAACCAGGACTGCTGGGCCAGAATGGCGTTACAAACGCGCTCGGAGCGACTGCCGACCCCCTCAGTGGCCGCAGCGCCTAGGTCAATGCACGCCAGTTGAGACGCTTCGTCAGATTGCGCAGGTCGTATGCGAGTTCGGGATCGTGCCTGTCGAGAACATCGGCCAGCGCCAGGAGGAACGCGTGCGGTCCCTTGGCGAATTCGGCGCGAAGCTGCTCGTGGTGCCCTGGCTCCGCCCGATCGCTGGCCGAGGCTCCCCCTTGAGCCGCAGCCTCATTCGCCGGGTACCTCTCTAACCTCTTCGCAACGGTGATCTCGCCGGCAGCTTCATAGAGCGTCGCCGCCTCACGAAAGATCCAGACGAGGTTCATGTCGGTCCAGTCCAAGCCGTCGGGCCCCATGGCCGCCAAGCTTACTCGACCGCGACGCCGACGACCCCGCTCGCCCGTCGTAATCTGAGCGGGTGGCGGTTGCTGCGCGCTGGGGCTCACCCGCTGCAGTGCTCGCGGTAGGTCTCCAGGTAGTCCGGGTCCTTGCAGATGCACGCGTGACCAGGATCTGGCAGCCGGTCGCCGCGATCGGCGTGCTCGGGCGATTTGAGCATGTCGAGACGCAGGTAGTTGGGCCTCGTGCTCTCGTCTCCGAGCGCGCAGCCACCCACGAGATCGGCGAGGAGCAGCAGCCCGGCCGCCGCCGAGATGAAACCAAGCGGCGCGACGACGATGCCCGCCGACGTCGCGACGGCGGCGCTGCCACACACCGCGCGCTGGTAGAACGACGCAAGCGGCCTTCCGATCCACGCTGCGTGCGTACCGAGCGGCACGCTGAGGTGCGCTTCCACGCGCGCGACGAACATGGCGTCCACCGGCGCGTTCTCAGCGAGTAGACGCGCCACCTCGCCGGCTCCGACTCCTAGGTCCTTCGCGTAGCGTTCGGCCGTCGACATCGCGCGTCCGCGCTCCTCGTACACGCAATGCAGGCACGCGCGACCGTCGCCAAAGCCGTGGCGCGAGACCGTGATCACGCGGTCGCTCGTCGATGCGTTGACAACGCGCCGCGGGAGCGACCTGGCGAGTTCGCACCGACCCACGTTGCTGTCGACCGGGGTCAGGAGGCACTCGATGCGTTCGCTTGCGTGCTCTTTCTTGTACGTTTGGTACGAGCCGCGGAACGGTTTGACCACGAGCGCGCCCCCGTCGAGCGCCCGCGCGGCGACGTCGACCTTCGCGGCGCCAACGTCGCTGCTGATCATGAGGAGGTAGCGCTGAAGGTTGGTCCCATCGACGTCGTCGGGGTCGATCGGGACGAGGGTGCCGCGGCAGGCGAGGTGCCCGAGTCCGTACACCACCGCCGATCCGATCGCACCGATGCCGGCAATGTGCACTGTGCCGAGAGCGACTGCATCGGACGGCGCGCGTACCGGAAGCGTGAAAGCAAACGGATCGTTCGGACCGAGCGTCGCGCCCGACGCCGCCGCGACGTGCAAGAACGCCTGCGCCGCGCCGAAGCATGCCGCTACCAGCGCCGCCAGCCGGTCCTCGGGGCCGGTAGCGCCCTCGCGATCGATGCGTGCGACACCCGGCGCAAAGCCTACGACGACGCTCTTGCGCGCGGCTGCGCTGGGCGCGGCACCGATGCCGATGGCAACGTCGGCGACGCCTCCGTACGCGTCCCACGCAACCGCGCCCTCCGAGAGGGCCGTAAGGATCGGTAGCGCCTCGCGTGTCGTCGCGATCTTCCACGGGTGCGGTCCGAGCGCCGCGTCCGGACCGACAAGGTGCACGCGCCGAAAGAGGCGCGCCACCAGGTTCGCCGCGAGCACGAACGCAGCGGCCGCATCGCTCCGGCCGGCGAGTGACGCGGGGAGTTCGACGACAACGGTCGCGTTCGCGAGAATATGCGGCGCGACGCCGATCGACGCAACGAACCTCTCGTTCTCGATGCCGTAGCTCATACGATCTCGAAGAGGCGCCGGGCCACACCCGGCGAGAGTTCCTCCCAACGTGCGCCGCCAAGGTGGCGATGCACGGACGCGGCGCCAAGGTCGCCGTCCCAGTGCCGCCCGAAGTCGGCCACGACGATCGACATGCCGCCGACATGCTGCGGAATCGCGAGGCGATCGTCGGCGGCCGAGTGAAACGCTTCGCGTGGGTGGGTGTGGAGCTGCGCGAGGATGATGTCACCAGCCGCGGTCACGACGTCGATGAGGCGCATGCGCTCTTCGAGCGGCACGTCGAAATGGAGGGCGCCTGCGAGCTGATGCGGAACCACTAGCTCCCGCACCTCCGCCGTGCCCTTGCTTCGCACGCGGCCTTGCCAAAGGACCACCGCCTCGATGCGATCATTCGATAGCCTGCGGAGTGTCTCGGCGCTTGCAGCGACGATCGCACGGGGCACACGGTAGTGCACGACGGTCGCGGGCGAGAGTGCGTCACCCATCGGAGTCCCCGAAGCGCTGCTGCACCCGGTGCATGAGCGGCAGCATCGTGTAGCTATCGAGTGCGCGCAGCGGCGCCCAGAGATCGTTCAGGTGGCTTGGGTGCTCGTGGTACTCACGCACGCCAGGCAAGCACAAGAACGGGCGCCGCGTCACCGGGTGACCGTCGCCGACAGCCCAGCTTCCCTTCGGCCACGCGGCCCAAGAGAGGAGCGCACTGGTGGCGGGGTCGAACAGATCGACCCGCGGCGGAAACGCGTCCCAGTCGTCGAAAAGAAAGCGGAACCCGACGCGGCGTGCGGAGCGAGGGTGCGTCCACACGACCTGGAACAGCGGGAAGTCGCGGGAGATCACCTCCCACTTCTCCTCGTTGACGAACGTCGCGGAGTCGCCGTCGAGCAACTCCAGAGCGCGGGCAAACTTTCGCCGCGACACGTCCGGATCGATCACGACCGTGTGCCCCCGCCTCGCTCGCGCGGCGCGAGCTTGAGCACGGCGTGGTTCGGGATGCCCGCCTCGGCAATCGTCTTCGTGAGGTCCAGTAGGGTCGAGCCGAGGCGCAGCTCCCACACTTCGCCGGGCGCAGCTTGCAGCTTCAGCTTTTCGACGGTGAAGTCGACGACATGCTGCAGCGTCTGGTGGACGTTGTACTCGTGCTCGAGCTTGCCCGAGAGTGTCGTCACCGTGAGGGTGACCAAGTTGTCGTTTGTCATGGCTTTTTGTCCTTGGGACCGGAATTTATGTGGTGGCGAACCCGCAAAGCGTCATGCTGTAGGCATCACTGATCGTGACCGCGGTGCGACACCCGAGCATCGCGGTATTTTCTAAGCTTGGCTCGCGGGCATACCGACGCAAGGGTCGGGCAGGATCCTGATCATGGAGCGAGAACATTCCCACGCAGCGATGAAAAAGACCTCCGACGACACCGCCACTCTGATGCTCGGCGTCGTCGCCGACCTTTTGCGAGGTCAGCGCCACTCGCGGCGCACGATCCGCGACCGGACCGGTCGATCGGTGCAGACAGCCGATCGTTGGATTGACCAGATTGGGGCGGCCATCCCGCACGCGCGGAAGGAGAAGGACGGCAAGACGACCTGGCTCGTGGTCGATCGTCGCGGGCTCCCGACAAAGCCCGCTGTCGCCGGCGCGTGTATCGCCGCGAGCGTGGGCTCGCTCTTCGCGGGCACGCGGCAGGCGCGCAACCTGAAGGACGCGCGCGACTACCTTCTGCATCTACGAAACGAGTCGTACGGGGATCTCGATTCGGAAGTTCTTCTTCGCGCCCAAGGGCGGCGAGTACGCGCTGCCCACGAAGTCCGAGGAGTTCGACGAGATCGTCGACGCCCTCCTGAACAATCAGCGCCTGCATTTCGACTACCGCCACAACGACCACAAGGTCGAGGACCTTACGGTGACGCCGCTGTCGCTTGTAATCTTCGATCATCAGTTCTACGTCGTCGCGCGGCGCGAGACCGGTGCGCTGTATGCGTTCCGGTTCGCGCGCATGGCAGACGTCGAAGCGACCGAGGAGAAGTTCGAGTACCCGTCGGCCCTCGAGTACGATCCGGCGAACGTCTTCCGTGCGCACTTCGGCATCAACTTGTCGAGCACCGGGCCGCTCGAGGACGTCGAGATTCTGCTCGACGAGCCGTGGGCCCACTTTGCGATGAGCCACAAGTGGCACCCATCGCAGCAGGTAGAACGCTTCGAAGACGGGCGTGTCCGCGTCACGATCACCGCGCACGTCTGCCGCGAGATCGAGACGTGGGTGCTCAGCCTCGGCGAGTGCGCGACGGTCATCAAGCCGGACACGCTCCGGGCGAAGGTCGCCGAACGTCTCACAAAGGCGGTCGTCAAATACGAGGAGCCTCGGCCGATTCTTGCCAGGGGGGGCACAGCGAAGGGGGGCATCGCAAAGACCCGTCCCACAGAGCAGGGAACGAAGGCGAAGCTCGACGTACCGGGTTCATCCTCCGGGTAGCGGACTTCGAGGGCGCGGAGGCTAGCCGTGAGCCGCGAGAGCATCGGGTCGGATGGGCGACACGTCATCCGCGGACCTGCCTAAATACGGTTACTTGACCATATGGTCAGGACGGGCGATATAGACAGGGACCATCGATGCTCGCAGAAACTTCCGTCAGGGAGGCACGCCAGCTGCTCGAGTCATGGCTCGAGCGGCCTCGAATGCGTGCAACGCGAGGAACCCAGGAAGGAGCGGCGGACCTCGTCGTCGAGCAAGGCTCCGTGCGCATGGCCGTGGAGGTCAAGGGGGCAGGGGACTCCGCCGCCGTCGGCACTGCCATCGCTGCAGCAAGAGCTGGAGCGTCTCGCATCGGCCCCAAGGTCCTGCCGGTCGTCGCCGTCCCCTACATGGGCGACGTCGGCAAGAAGCTCTGCGCCGAAGCTGGCGTCTCGTGGTTCGACCTCTCCGGGAACGCTCACATCATCGCTCCGGGGCTGCGCATCCTGATCGAGGGAAAGCCGAACCGGTTCGTCCGGCGGGGCCGTCCGGCGTCCGTGTTTGCCCCGAAGAGCGCGCGGATCGCCCGTCGCCTGCTCATCGAGCCCAAGAGGGCCTGGCGACAGCAGGACCTCGCGCGTGCCACGGGCCTCGACGACGGCTTCACGAGCCGCATCCTCCAGCGCCTCGAGAAAGACCGCTTGGTCGAGCGGAATCCCGAGGCGATGGTTCGCGTCCGCGACCCCAACCTCCTGCTCGACGCCTGGGGCGAGGTGTACGACTTCGAGAAGCACACGATCGTGCGAGGCGCACATTTCGGCTCGCGACGGAGAGGAGCTTCTCGGCAAGGCCGCCGGGGCGTTGGAGGGGAAGATGCGGTACGCGGCGACGGGCCTCGCCGCAGCGTACCTGTACACCCAGTTCGCGGCGTTCCGCTTGGCGACGTTCTTCGTCGATTGCCGCCCTCCCGAATCGCTCCTCAAGGCGCTCGGCTTCCGCGAGGAGGCCCGCGGGGCGAACGTCTGGCTCGTCATCCCCAACGATGCTGGCGTATTCGACGGCGCCGATGAAACGACCAAGATTGCGCACTGCGTGCATCCCGTGCAGGCCTACGTGGACCTGAAGGCACATCCCGAGCGGGCGCCGGAAGCGGCGACGGAGCTCCGCGCGCGCCTGCTTCAGTGGTCAACCTGATGCCGCCCAAACCCCGCACGGCAGCCGGCTACAAGCCCGCCCAGGTCGCCCATGTCCGCGCGACCTGTCTGTACGTCGCCACGAAGCTGGGCGACCTGAGCGACGAGCTCGTCATCGTCGGCGGGCTCGTCCCGAGCCTGATCATCGACCAGGAAGCGGCACCCCTGAAACACGTGGGCACCGCAGATCTCGACATTGGCTTGGCGCTCGCGGTGTTCGATGGGAAGCGCTACCAGCTGCTGACCGAGCGATTGCGGCAGGCCGGCTTCGGCCCCGACACGAACGAACGCGGCAATCCGACACGTCAGCGCTGGATCGTCGACGGCCCGCCCCGTGTCGCCGTCGACTTCCTCGTGGCGCCGACCGACGCGAACGACCGGGGAGGCCGGATCAAGCATATCGAGCCCGACTTCGCGGCCATCATCGCGCCGGGACTTCGGCTCGCGTTCGAAGATCGAGTGCGAGTCACCCTCGACGGGCAGACGATCCGCGGTGAGCGCGCCCGACGCGAGGTGTGGGTCTGCGGTCCGGGAGCGTTCGTCGCAATGAAGGCGCTGGCCTTCCATTCTCGAGGCGAGAACAAGGACGCGTATGACCTGGCGTACGTCCTGCAAAACTACGAGGGACGCGCCGAGGCCGTGGCCAAGCGGCTCGCGCCGCTACGAGAGGCCACCGAGGCGGTGCAGGCCCTCGAGGAGCTGGACCGGGACTTCGCGGCAATCGACAGCCTTGGCCCCGTACGGGTGTCGGAGTTTCTGTTCGGCGCGCGCGACGACGTCGCGGAGGCGGACGCCTGGGGAGCCGTCCGCGATCTGATCGACAAGCTGGGATGATCCAACGTGCGGCGTACTCGATACCGTCCGCCGCTCCAGGTTGAAAGCGTGAACTTCCGCGGTCCGGCGATCATGCGCGATGCAGGGACGACGGCCGCGATTTCTCGGTCGCGAGAAGGTGAGAGCGGGCCGAGCGATCGCGCGGCGCGCGGTTGGTTCGCGGCGCAAGTAGGTGATCGCCTCCACTCTCCGGTTAGCGCCCGGGAGGAAGCTTCTTGCGGCGGGGCCCCAGTCGGGCACTCTAGCCGGCTATCCTCGCGGGCGGAGGCAGGGTGGTAGAAGACGACCAAACACACGGCGAAGGGCAACCAGACTCTCGTGCTCGGGATCGCGCACGCAGATTGTTCGAGTTTCTCAAGCGCTTCGAAGAGCGGCGCTCTCCCGCCCGCCGGAGTATCGACGAGGCGGCGTGGAAGCTGTTCCTGTCGGATCTCCCCCGCCACCCCTCCGTCCGGATCGGCTCCGACCTGGAGGGCGAGGGCGCACCGATTCTCTCGATCCAGCAGCCCAACCTCACCGCATGCCCACCGCCCCCGGAAGGCCTTCACGACTGGCTGCTCCCTGGCTGGAAGGAGCCGGATCGAACGCCCGAGACACCGAGGTCTCGGAACCGACCTCAGGGCGCCGAGGTCGTCGTAGAGGGGTTTGAAG
Organism: uncultured delta proteobacterium; assembly: GCA_963787925.1. Taxonomy (GTDB): domain Bacteria; phylum Myxococcota_A; class Polyangia; order Polyangiales; family Polyangiaceae; genus Palsa-1150. The sequence goes on along the minus strand of CAWBEN010000003.1, from coordinate 2,710,248 downwards.
ATGCAGCCGCGAGGCGGACCGCGCTAGCCGAGTGGCAAGCGACCCGAACGGCGTGGGCCGATGCCGAGCGCCCGGCTCGCGAGGTTGCTGCGCTCTTCCAGGACGTGCTCGGTCTCTGGGCGCGCCTTCAAAGGGAAGGTGAGGCACTTCGCGTCTACCTGGGTGACGCATTTCCAATCTGGCAAAGGGAGGGCGACACGGCGGGCCCCGTTCACCACCCCCTTATTCTTATGGAGGTTGAGCTTCAGTTCGACGAGAAGCGACGCGAGCTCAGCTTCGTGGAGGGTGCGCGTCCGCCGTTTTTTTATTCGGAGCTGCTCTCCGCCTTCGCCGAGCTTGATGGCCAGAAGCGGAAGATTTGTCGCGACATCGTCGAGCGAGGCGGGGAAACGGAAGGCGGCGCGCACCCATTGGGAGCTGCCGGCACGGATGCTGTGGTCAAGCAGCTCGCCTCCGTGCTGGACGTGCGCGAGATTTGCTCGCCCGACATTGAGCCACCGCACCCCGGCGTGCGCCCGGTCATGCAACGTCGCGCGATGCTGATGGCGGTGCCGCCCCTCAGTGGCCTGAAGGCAGCCTGCGACGCCTTCCTCGAGGCCCTCAAGAACGGTGTCGAGTTGCCGCTTGGCCTGTTGCGCATCGTCGAGGACGCCAAGTCGCAGGTCGGGAACGGTGCGGAGGAGGTGGACGACGTGTCTTCTGGAGGCGACCCGCCGCTCGATCTCTTCTTCACCAAACCGGCAAACGCCGCGCAGGAGGAGATAGCGCGCCGTCTGGAGCGGAGCGGAACGGTGCTCGTGCAGGGACCGCCGGGAACGGGGAAGACCCACACCATCGCCAACCTGCTGGGGCACCTCCTTGCCCAGGGCAAGCGAGTCCTCGTGACCGCGCAGACGACCAAAGCGCTGCGCGTGTTGCGAGAAAAAGTAGCGCCGCCGCTCCAGCCTTGTGCGTAAGCGTGCTCGATAGCGACATGGAAAGCAGGGGCGAGCTGGAGCACGCCGTAAACGGCATCGTGGCCAAGCTCACAACCGACGTGAGCCTCTTCGACACGGAGGCGCGGAAGCACATGGCGCAGCGCAGTGCGCTGCTGACGACGATCGCGGCCAAAGAGGGCCAGCTCCGGGAGGCGCTCTCCAGCGAGTACGAGGACATCGTGGTCGGCGGCGAAAGCTCGCCGCCCAGCCAGGCGGCGCGCCTGCTGGCAGGGGCTGCCGATTGCGATGACTGGCTTCCCGGGCCCGTCGCGCGGGGTTCACCGGCACCCCTTGGGGAGGTTGAGCTCGTCGAGCTCTATAGGCTGACCGCGGAGATTAGCGCTGCGGACGAGGATTCGGTTCGCCGCGGGTTGCCCGACCCGGAAGCGCTCCTGAGCCGCGAGGACTTTGCGGGCCTTGCCGGCGCACTCCAGCAAGGGCCAATCATGAAACCCGCTGCGCCGCTCTGGCAGCCCGGCACCGCCTCTTCCGGCCACGAGCTCGAAAGGCTTCGAACTTTGGTGGCGACCGCCTTGGAGCCGTTTCATGCGGCTACCCATTGGGAGCTAGCTGCTGTCGAAGCCGGGCTCCGGGGCGGTACGCACCGTGAACCGTGGGACGCGCTGGTCGATCTGATCGGACGAGCCGCGGCCGTGTATCCGGCGCTGAACGCTCTCGTACTTGAGCACGAGGTCAGGCTCGGTCAGGTGGGGCCGCTGGATGCGGGTCTCGCCCGCGCGGAGGAGATCCTGGCGCACGTAGAACGAGGCGGGGGCCTCGGGCTGGTTTGCCCTTCTGGGGAAAGGCGACTGGAGGGCGTTGCTCGATTCCGTGCAGGTGTCTGGAAAGAGCCCATCGACTGTTGAGCAGCTCCGCGCGGTGACCGCGTCGCTCCGCGTGGAGCTACTTCGTGATCAGACGCGGCGCCGCTGGAACGCGATCATGGGTGCTGCGGGGCAGCCGCTACCCGAGGAGCATTTGGGTGCCCCGGAGCAGTACGCCGAGGCACTACTCAGGGAGATTCGACGCGCATTGGGTTGGGCAGGTGAACTGCTCCAGCCCGTGCTGTCGGAGCTCGAGCGCCTGGGCGCCGATTGGCGTCGGCTGCTTGACGGGACGCCGGCACTTCCACCTCATGCTGAGGTCAAGCGGATCGTTGCGGGCCTGCGTGACGGCGTGCTGTCGGCCTTGGCCTTCGAGATTGACGTCCAACGGCGCGCTCAGATCGAGCTGCGACTCGAAGCGGGACTCGCCTCGCTCCCTTCATTCCCGTGGCTTTCGGTGGCGAGGCAGGCGCTCGGAGCTCTCCGGTCGAAGGACGTGGGTGCCTACGCCCTTGCCATCGAGGAACTCTGGCGACTGCGGAGCCTGCGCAGCGGAGTTGAACGCAGATACGAGCTACTGCGAAAAATCGAGGCGGTGGCTAAGGCTTGGGCGGAAGCCGTACGGGCGCGCGCGACCAACCACTTGGGTCCTCTTCCACCGGGTACAATCCGCGAGGCATGGCTCTACCGTCAGTGGACCGAAGAGCTCAATCGGCGCCACCGGGTGGATATCCAGGAGCTCCAGCGCGAGCTAGGACAGGTCAAGGACCAGTTGCGCGACACCACCGCGCGGCTTGTGGAGACCCTCGCTTGGGCCGCCCAGGTCAGGAGAACCGCACCGGCGCAACATCGGGCGTTGATGTCTGGCTCAATCTGGTCCGGCGCATTGGTAAGGGCACGGGAATCCGTGCTGACGAGTTCAAGCGCGAAGCCAGGCGCCAATTGGATCAGGCGCGCGACGCTGTGCCCGTCTGGATCATGCCTCTCTCCCGCGTCTCGGAGACCTTCGTCCCGGGAAAGAACCGCTTCGACGTAGTGGTCCTCGACGAAGCGAGCCAGTGCGATCCTGCGCGCCATCGTCGCGATGAGCCTGGGCGACGCCGTAGTGGTCGTTGGGGACGACGCGCAGGTGAGCCCGTTGGACATCGGACAGTCGGTGATTGAGACGCGCGCCCTTCAGGAGGAGTACCTGTCGGACTTCAAGGACGGCAGCCTCTTTGACGGCCGTGCGTCGGCCTATGAGATCGCCCAGCGCTCATTTCCCTGGTGGCCTCATCCGACTGGTCGAACACTTCCGATGCGTGCCGGACATCATCGCGTTCAGCAACTCGCTCTCCTACAAGGGAGAAATCCGCCCGCTCCGCGAGGCCCAGGACGCAAAGGTTTACCCACCCCTCGTTCCGCATCGGGTAGCGGCAGGCGAGCGCGCCGTCGAGAGTCAGGCGAATCGAGTCGAGGCTCTGGAGGTCGCCTCGCTTGTGTGCGCCGCGACCACGTTGTCGGAGTATGCGGGGCTGACGATGGGCGTCGTCAGTCTCCTCGCCGACGCGCAAGCTAGGGAGATCGACTCACTCCTGCGACAGCACCTCGATGCTCGGGAATACAAGCAGCGACGAATCGTCTGCGGGAACGCGTCTCATTTCCAAGGTGATGAGCGCGACGTCATGTTCCTTTCAATGGTCCACTCACCCGACGGGACGGGGCCGCTCCGGCTCGTCGACGGGCAGGACGCTCAGCGCCGATACAACGTCGCGGCGAGCCGCGCACGAGACCAAATGTGGGTCGTCCACTCGCTCGATCCGGACAAGGATCTGAAGCCGGGTGATCTGCGTCGGCGCCTACTGGAGCATGCGCTCAATCCGAAGGCGGCCGCCATTGCAGAGCAGCGCGGTCGGGCCGAGTCCGACTTCGAGCAGCGCGTGTTCGCGGCGCTGGATGCGCGCGGGTACAGCATCAAGGCCCAGGTGGAGGTAGGAGCGTATCGGCTGGACTTGGTTGTCGAAGGCGACGACGCACGCGTAGCCGTCGAGTGCGATGGGGACCGGTACCATCCGATCGAAGCGCTCGACAAGGATCTAGCCAGGCAAACAATTCTCGAGCGACTCGGATGGCGTTTCCTGCGCTTGCGCGGAAGCGCGTTCTATCGGCAGCCTGAGAAGGAGATGGAACGACTCTGTAAGCGGCTACACGAGCTGCGGGTTGAACCACGCGGTCCGGGTCAAGCCCCGGACGCCACACCCAGAAGCGCGCTCCGGGAAGAAGTCGTGCGCAGAGCCAGCGAGGTCAGACGGGGTTGGCTTGAGGCTGCGGGGTCTCTAGACGGCCTGTTCGAGCGAAGCGTAGTGCCCTTGCGAGGCCGGGCCTTTCGGGGCGGTGGACGATTGGAGATTGGCCCCCGATGACAGCCTTGCAACGGCCCGCTGCTCCTTTGCATCCGGCTCAACGCCGGTATCTGGCCGAGGATCTCGTGCGCCTCCGCCGCTCCGACGAGCAGCGGCGGTACGCCGCCCCCCAGCGCGCGGCGAAGATCGACGCGAACCCCCACCAAATTCAAGCCGTCATCTTCGCGCTCGCGCGGGTTCGCGAAGGCGGCTGCATCTTGGCCGACGAGGTCGGGCTCGGAAAGACGATCGAGGCTGGCCTCGTCATCGCCCAGCTCCTCGCCGAGGGCGCGCGTCGCGTACTGCTCGTATCGCCCAAAGCCGCTCTCGGCCAGTGGCGACAGGAGCTCTTCCAGCTCTTCGGCATCGAGGCGCGAGAGGGCCACCCGCACACGATGGCTTCGACGGCGAAGGGCGTCTTCCTCATCGGCCGAGATGCGGCAGGGAGCGAGAAGGGGCGCGACGCGCTGCTCGCCTCGGCGCCCTTCGACCTCTGCGTGATCGACGAGGCGCACGAGGTGTTCGCGGGCATCTACAAGCGCTTCGACAGGTACGGAGAGTACAAGGACGACGCGCCCGCAGGCGCGTACTGCTGGCCGCGTGCGCGAGGTACTTCTTGCAGCGCCACGCCCGTGCTCCTGCTCACGGCAACGCCCATCCAGAACAGTCTGACGGAGCTGTGGGGGCTCGTCCAGTACGTCGATCCGCTGGGAACGCTGCTCGGCGACCTCCCCACGTTCCGAGAGGTGTTCTGCGGCGTCGACGACCGGCAGCTCGTGCCCGGCCAGGAGGACGAGCTGCGTCGCCGCATTCGCGTCGTCATGCAGCGCACCCTGCGCCGCACAGCGAAGGAGTTCCTCGAGAAGCCGTTCGTCGACCGGCAAGCGAGGCTCTTCGAGTACACGATGAGCCCGGCCGAGAAAGCACTCTACGACGACGTCACGAAGTACCTGCTCGAGCCGGGAATCCTGCGTTCCAGGGAAGCAACGCAAGCTACTCCTTCTCGGCTTCCACCGCCGGATGGCGTCCTCCACGCGGCGCTCGCCGCGAGCCTCGAGCGAGTGGCGGCCCGGCTGCGCCGCAGCTCACGCGAAGAGGACGCGGGCCAAGACCGACGGGTGACGCTGCGAGAGCATCGTTCGACGATCTGGAGTGACAGGACGTCGAGGCCCGGACGAGGCCGGGACGACGGGCCCATCGAATCCGCCGGACGGAGCCCGTCGCGCGGACGCCCGACGCCGTGAAGCGATGAGCTCGACGCGTCGAGGGCTTCATCCAGCGCGCCGAGTGCGCTGCGGGAGCGACGACAGCAAGTTTCGCGCGCTCTTGCAAGCGCTCGCCTTCGTCACGGAGCGCGCGCGGAAGGGACAGGGGCCGGAAGGCTCGTCATCTTCACGGAGTCGCTCGTAACGCAGGACTACCTGCGGGACCGCCTGCTCGAGAGTCGCCTCGTCACCGAGCGAGATCACGCTCTTTCGCGGCGACGAACGACTCGCAGCGCGCGCAGCAAGCGCTCGAGCGGTGGCATCAGGAGGCTGCCGCAGGCGAGGGGACCGCAGCCGAGCCGCGGACATCGCGGTCCGCCTCGCGCTGGTTCACGAGTTCAAGACGCGCTCGAAGGTGTTCATCTCCACCGAGGCCGGCGCGAAGGGCCTCAACCTGCAGTTCTGCGACACGGTCGTGAACTACGACCTGCCCTGGAATCCGCAGCGCATCGAGCAGCGCATCGGGCGCTGCCATCGCTACGGCCAGAAGCACGACGGTCACCGTCATCAACTTCCTCGCGCAAGACAACGAGGCGCAGCGGCTCACGTTCGAGATCCTCAGCCAGAAGCTGGAACTGTTCGGCACGGTGCTCGACGCCTCCGACCAGGTGCTACACCGAGCCGATGCACCGGCGTGGCGAGGGGCTCGTCACCGCCCTTGGCGCCGAGTTCGAAGCGAACTTCGCCGCATCTACGACCGCGCGCGCACGCTCGACGAAGTCACCGCCGAGCTTCGCGCGCTGCGCGACAAGGTCGCTGAGGAACGCCGCCGTTTCGAGGAAGCGCACCAACGGACCGCAGACCTCATTGCGGAGCGCTTCGACGAAGGCGTGCGGCGTGTGTTTCGTCTCCGCAAGGAGGAGCTTCCAGCGGCTCTCGCGGAGCTCGACCGCGACCTGCTGCCTGTCGTCGTCGCCTACCTCGACGCGAACGCGCGTGCCGTACGAGCGAGTGAAGGTCGACGACCTGGCGCTGCTCCGGGTCGCCTCCTCGGGCGTACTTCCCGTGGATCTGCGCGAGGGCGTTTCCGCGGCGATCGGCCACTCGACAGAGCACACGTCCCTGCATATGAGTCATCCTCTCGTCATTGCGGCCGTGGCTCAGGCCCGCGCGATCGGGCCGTTCGCGGCGGCGATTCGTGGTGCTTCCGGACGACGTCTCTGACGACCTTCGCAATCGAGCGGGAAAGCGCGGTCGCCTCCGCCTCGTCAAAGTGTCGCTTTGATGGCTTCGAGAAAGTCGAGCGCCTCGTCCCAGTGCTCGTCTTCGAGGATGGTGACGTTCTCGATCCCTTGTTGGGCGAAGTCCTGCTCCGCGCAACGCTGCGGCGAGCCTTCGGGGCCGATCAGCACCTCCGTTGACGACGCGTCGCTAGCGGACGCGGTAGAGGAGGTACTGTTCTCGCTGCAATCTGCGGTCGACACCGCCGAGCACGCACACTTCGAGCGCGCGCATAGGCAGGCAGAGCGGTATGTCGAGGACCGGCTGCTTGTGCTGAAGCGACGCCGTTCGCGTACTGGTCGAGCAACTGGAGCGGGCCAAGCTCAGGCGTGATGGCGCGGCGGGGTCCGAGGCACGGACCGAGGCCGAGCGCGCCTCAATTCCGCTGCAGATCGCGCTTGACGAAGTCGAGGTCGCCGATCGGCCGCCTGGAGCGGCGCGACGACGACGACGTTCCGGAGGTTCCAGGAGCACATCCATCATCGCCGCTACGCGCCGCCACGCGTGGAGCAGATGTTCGACATGGATCTGGTTATCCAATGACAGGTGCAGGGGAGGACGACATCGTGCTGAAGCTTCTCCACACGGCTGACTGGCATCTCGGCAGGCGCTTTCGCAGCTTCACACCAGAGCAGGAGCTCAAGCTCACGAGGGCGCGCCTCGACGTTCTAGACCGTATCTTCCTCGCAGCAGAGCGCTTCGCGGTAGACGCCGTCCTCTGCGCCGGGGATCTCTTCGATGAGCCTTGCCCGGACCCGGAGTGGTGGGAGCAGGTCGCGGCACGCCTTCAGAAGCGGAAATGGCGGGACCGGCCTGTGTTCCTCCTGCCCGGCAACCACGACCCGCTCGTGCCGGAGTCCGTTTGGGCGAAGGATCACAAGTTCCGCAGTCTTCTGCCGGAGTGGGTCCACGTCGTCGACCGCGAGACCGTTCGAGTTCGCGCTCCCGAACAACGCGGTTCTCTACGCCGTGCCATGCGCCTCAAAGGCCGGTCAGCGCGACCCTACGGAGTCCATTCCGAAACGTGTAGCGGGCGACGATCGGATCCGGATCGGGATGGTACACGGCAGCACCTTCGACGTGAAGGATTGGCAAACGAACTTTCCCATCGCGGTCGATGCTGCAGTCTCCCGTGGCCTCGACTACCTGGCGATTGGCGACACGCACGGCTTCCGCTTCGTTCCACCGGACAGGATGCATCCTCCGACGATCTATCCCGGGCACGCCGGAGCCGACCGCGTTCGACGAGAGAGACCCGGGTTCGGTGGCCGTCGTCGCTCATCAATCGACAGCGGCTGCGCGACGGTCGATACCGGAGCGAGTCGCCCAATGGACATGGGAAGAGGCGCTGGTCGAGACTCTCGATGACCTGAAGGCCATCGTGGCGCGAACCGGATCTGCAGATCGCGTGCTTCGCCTTCGCGTCCAGATGAAGGTTTCGGCCCCGGAGTACGAGGAGGCCGAGCGTGTCCTCGAGGAACTGGAGGGAACCGAGCGCCAGGCACGGTCTCGCGTGGCGTCCTCGATCTCGATCGACCAAGGTCTCGAACTCGACATCGACGATGTCGACACATTCCTGCACTGACCTGCCCGAGGTCCTTCAGTCGGCAGTGCGCCGGCTCAAGACCGCAGCCGACGATCCCGCGAAGCGTCAGATTGCGCAACGCGCCCTTTTCCACCTGTACCGGGTCTCGAGAAGGAAGGCCTCGTGATGCGGTTCGAGAGGCTCGTGGTCGAGGCCTTTCAGGCCATCCAGCACGCCGAGATCGATTTCGGTCCCGGACTGAACGTCCTCTATGGGCCGAACGATCTCGGCAAGTCGACGCTCGCCGCGGCGATTAGAGCAGCGCTTCTAGTACCGCCGACGTCGTCTGATGCCGCACAGTTCATACCCTGGTACGCAGACAGCACGCCTCGGGTGTCTCTCACGTTCGTGGATGATTCGGGCAATACTGGAAGGTAAGCAAGGGATTCGGAGACGGTGCGAATACCGGAGCCGAGCTCCATCACTCGAAGGACGGCAGATCGTTCTCGCTCGACTGCAAGGCGCGCCAGGTCGAGGAGAAGATCCGCGGTCTGCTCGCGTGGGGGATCCCTGCGCCGGGCGGCAAGGGCGGGCCGCGCGGTGTTCCGAGCACAGCTTTCTCGCGAACGTGCTGCTCGCTGCGCAGACCGATGTTGACTCCATCCTCGGAGATAGCCTCGCCGGTGGACCCGGACTCTTCCGGGAAACTGCGCCTGTCCAAGGCGCTTGCCACCCTCGCTCAGGATCCGCTGTTCAAGAAGATCCTCGACGAAGCGCAACGCGAGGTCGACCTGTGCTTCACGCGAACCGGGCAACGAAGTCGGGCGCAGACGTCTAAATTCACGGAGACCACGAGCGCTATCAAAGGGCTCAAAAGAGAGCTTGAGAGTCTCCAGCACCAGGTAACGGACTCCTCAGCGATCGAGGACAGAGTCAACGCCCTGCGCGAGCGTCGCGCGCGCGCCTTGATGCGAATCGAGGAAGTGACAACGACACGCTCGCTGATCCATCAGCGCGTCGCCGCTACGCGTGCGCGGGAGGAAACAGGGGCGCATCTAGAAGCCGCCAAGGCGGCGTTGGCGGAGATCGATGCACACGTCAGCCACGTGCAGTCGGCTGAGACCCAGCTGGAGGCGTTGATCGGGCAAGCGAAGAGGGGAGAGAGCGATGTGGCGCGTGCGGTAGCCGACCATGATGCCTTGAACGCCGCGGTAAAAGTAGCGGAGGAGAACCACCGACTTGCGACGAGCGAAGATGGGGTTCGCCAGCGCGAGCTCCGTCGCGCGCAGCTCGCTGAGCAGCGGGCGGCGTTGAGCGCGGACCGACAGGCTCTCGAGAACAAACGGCGGACGATTGACGTCGCGCTCAAGGCCCGCGCGGACGCCATCGCGGCCCGAGGCGAAGCCGCCGCAGCACGCGCGGAAATCAACAAGCTCAATCACGAACTCGAAGAGGCACAAGAGCAGGCTTCGGCGGTCGAAACGGAACTGGACTTCGCGCGAGCAGTTCTCGCATAGACCGACGATGGCGCGTTGCTTCCTCGGCGGCCGAGGACGCAGGGAGTCGAGAGAGGCTGCGATCCGAAAATCGCAGTGAAGCCGGCCAGATTGACGCCGAGGTGACGGAACTCGAGGTTCGCGCAAGCGCGAGTGACGCAGAGGTCTCAAGACGACAAGCGGCGCTTCCGACCGAGGAACTAGCGAAGGCGCTCGGTCAGATCGACCGCGAATCTTGAGATTGCTGAGGCAGGTCTCGGAGGAGGCCTCAGCATCGCCGTGCGACCGCGGACGGCGGTCGCGTTGCGTGCGCACGTCGATCAGAATGAGGTAGTCGACGAACCGAGCCTCAGGACCGAGCGGGTCTTCGAAGCGGAGCGCAGCTTGCGCCTATCAGTCGACGATCTCCTTGAGATCGAGGTTACGGCTGGTGCGGCCGACAAGCGGCGGGCGGTCGAGAGCCTTCGGGCGAGACGAAACGCGGACGTTCTCCCGGTGCTCAAGCGGGCGGGGCTGCCGACCTTGAACGACGTCGCCAACCAGCTCACTGAAATCGCTCGAGAGCGCTCGGCTATCGCGGACCTTCGGAGAGCGGCCGCGCAGTTTCGGGTGAACGCTCAAGCACTTCGCGATCAGCGGTAGCCGACGAAGAGCAAGCTGCGAAGCTCGCCATCGACGTCGACGATCTGGGGTTGAGGAAGGCGGCGATTGGCGCGACGGATCTGAAGGTCCTCGAGAAGCAGTTCGCAAAACTTGGAAAAACGTGGGAATTACAGGGCGAACCAACCACGCGAAAAGATTGAACGAACTGAAGACGGCGCAAACTCGGAGGACGAGGTGCTGACAGCTTCCAAGTATGGCCGAGTACCGAGCGTCCGAGGCCGATGCAGCACCAACGGCAGCGTCCGAGGCGTACGACGCGGCGCTGGCAGCGCTCCGACCCTCTGAGCCCGACGAGCTGTTGCGGTCGGTCAAACGAGGAGATTGCATCCCTCGCGCAGCGCGAAGCGGAGATCGCGACGGCGTTGGCCGCCCTTGCGATGGCGGCGAGCGGCGAGGTCGAGAACGCGAAGAAGGGGGTGGAGTCCGCGCGGCAGCAAGCTCAGGAGGCTCAGGAGGCACATATCTGCGCCACCTCGGCCCTGGATACAGCGAGGGCCCAGGTCAACGCCCAAATCGGTGAGCTCAAGGCACTGCGTACCCAACTCGAAGTATTGGACCGAGACCGTGCCGCGGCACTCGTCGAACGGTGGAGCCAGGCGCTCGCGGCGCTTCCGGCCCCCCCGAGCGCGTCGGATGTCGATGTGGAGAAGACGGAGCGAGAAGTCTAGTCGCGAGCCGGGAGCTCGAAGAGGCGAAGGAAGAATTGCACAAGAGTGAAGGTGCGCTCTCCAAGGTCGGTGGCGCAGCCGTTCGCGAGGAGGTCGAGCGGGTCCAGGAGGCGCTCGTTTCCGCGGGGGTTCGTGAGCGAGAACTACGAGATCGACGCGGATGCGTGGATGTTGCTCCGAGAAACCCTCCGCGAGGTCGAAAATGAAGAGGGGGCGCACCTGGGACGCGCGCTGGCTGGGCCCGTCACAACCAAGTTCATCGAGCTGACGCGGGGGCGATACACAGAGCTTCGTCTCGATGCAGCGCTGAAGACCGATGCCCTTGGGGTCGCCAAGACCGCCGTGGAGGGCACGGACGTGCTCGCGGCACTGTCGGTCGGGACGCGCGACCAGCTTGCCACGCTCATCCGGCTCACGATTGCGGACCAACTCAGGAGCGCGATCGTCCTGGATGATCATCTGGTGCACACGGACCCGAAGCGACTCGAGTGGTTCCGCAGCGTTCTGACGCAGACCGCCTTGAACACGCAGGTGATCGTTCTGACGTGCCGACCCGGGGACTACCTCTCGACGAACGAGCTGGCCGACGGCGCGCCTGCGCGCGACCTTGCGGGCGGCACGGTGCGAGCTGTCGACGTGGCGCTGGTTGTGAAGCGGTATGCGCGCGCGCCTTCGCAGCCACCGCCGGGCGGCGTCGCGAAGAACGATGGGCAGGCGCAAGCCTAGTTATACCTCTCCAGGATTTGGTCGGCTCCCCGCAGAGCCCTCGCGCGAGGTCTCCGCGCTGACGACGGCGCGAGCGAGATACCGTTCCCGGAACTCGCGCTCCCACGCCTCGCCTATGACGGCCCCGAATCGGGCCCACGAGCTTCTCGAGCGTGCGCGCTTCGAACGTCGCTGCTCCCGCGGGGGTGAGCGCCTCGCGGTAGCGCCCGACAGCGTCGCAGCATCGCTCGTTTGATCTGGGGGTAAGCCACGACGAAGAGCGCGCTCTCGTGGCGGTCGGCGTCTTGGGTAGCGAGTGCAAGGAGGTGATCGAACAGAGTTCTGGAGCGGTCCGCGCGTGAGTGCGTCGATGTGGTCGTCGACGAACGCGCCCGACGCGCGAGCGACCGCGAAGTAGCGCGGCTTGAGCTCGTAGTCGTCGCCGCTCAGGTCTTCGTGATACTTCGTCTCGACGAACACCACCCCCGTACCGCCCCGCGGCGTGGTGTGGAAGATCGCGACGTCGGCGGCGGTGCCGTTGTCGAGATATCGCGCATCCCAGCGTCCCGGTGACCACTCGAACTCGACGCCCGAGACTGACGCGACGCGCTCCGGCCAGAGACGACGCGCCACTTGTGTCGCGCAATCGAGATTCAACGCGAGCTCTCCGAACAGGTTGAAGACGAGCGGTTGCGACGAAAGCAGGTCTTCGAAGAGGCGCGGATGCCCATAAAGCTTCTGTTCGCGGCGTGGGCGCTCGAGGTTCGCGCGGTACTCCTTCAGCACGAGCCCCCCAATCGTGGGCGTCAGGAAGTTCCACAACTGCTCCTCGGCCGCAGGCATCGCGAGACGTGAGCCGAGGGGGCGTCCCTTGTGGTGACCGATGGGGTGCCCTTTCGCTTCACGCCAGGTCGACTGACGGTCGCGAAGCTCACGCTGCCATGGCGCGTCCGACGCGACGAACGTAGTGTCGTTCTCGCGCCCCGCGCGCCCGGTGATCGGCTTGATCGTCACGGTCTCTTTCGGTCCCACCGTAATCCCGTCGGGCCACCAAACCTCCCACCGTGGAGGAAGATTCGGATCGAAGGGCATGCCCTCTCCGTTCCGATAGACGCCTGCAAGCGCCGCCGCGAGGCGCACGAGGAACGGAGAGCAGTCGCCCGCGTGGAGCGCGATCTGTGCGGCGTACGCCGCGGCTTGCTCGTTGGCGGTGCGACCCTTCTTGTCGCGGTCGCGCGTGGCTGCCGCCTCCGACTTCTTGGCCTCGACGACGACAAGGTGTCCGTGCTCCACGTCGATCGCGAGGATGTCGATCTTGTCCAAGCCAGGAAACCGCCACTCTTGGTGCAAGAAGAGGAGGTCGTCGCGGAGCCGTAGTCCATCACCAAGCGCGCGACGAATACGCGTGAGCACGAACCGCTCCTCGACTGACCTTCGCGTCATACCCGCGATCTTCGCGCGATAGTCGCGCGCCGCCGCCTCGACCGCTGACGCCGTGGGCGGCAGCGCGCCAATGCAACACGCGCCGTTGTAGGAACCTCCGACGCCGACCATCGCGGGCGCGGCGGGGTCGAGGCTGATCACGGTGAGCCCGTCATCCGTTGGACGCAGATACACAGGATGGCCGATGGCGCTCTCGTAGGCTGTGAGCGTACCGCGCACGGCGCGTGCGTCCTCCAAGAGGGCGAGGGAGCTCCAGTGGCCACGGCGGAGAAGTGGCCCACTCCGGCGAAGCTCTCGCGATGGTGCTTGCGCGGTCGCGTCCGCAGTCGCCAGCGGGGTTTTCGAGGTCGCCCCACCGCTCTCGATGTGCGCGACAATCTCCTCTGCCGAGGCACGCGAGAGCTCGTGGCCGCCGCGCGGCCTGGAGCCCATGAGATGGGTGCGCAGGTTGTAGGCGCGGCTCGCGACTGTGGAGCAGTGAGGGCACGGATACTTCATGGACGGCGTACCCGTTTCACTTCCGTTCTTTTCGAGGCCGTTTGAGCTGTGCGCGCTGATGAAGCTCCGTCAGCTTCTCTCTGAATTCACGAGCGTCTAACACCTCCTTGGAGGCCGGAAAACGTTCGGCAACGTAGGCGGTCATGGCAGCCTTGGAAGGGAGCGCATGGAAATCACGGTCGTCCGGCAGGGCGTCCAATTGCTGAAGGAGTGCCGCGCGCTTCTCGTCCTGCAACCTGGTCCGCTGGGCCTCATATGCCTCGTGCCGCTCCTGGGCCGATGCCTCAAGTCGGTCAATGACCGGGTTACGAAGAGACTCGAAATCTGTGAACCATGTCGCGAAGTGATCGACTCGCAACATCACGTCACCCGTCGACACGAACGCGCTGAGCCAGCAGTGTTCGCCGATGTGCTCCTTGAACGGGAGCAGGCGTGGTTCGAGTGCAACCAGGTCGACAGGTGCGTCGTCGCCTCGCTCCTCGTCAGCGTCCTCCTGCTCCTCGTTCTCGGTGTTGTCCTCGTCACCCTCGTCATCGAGGTCCTCGTCGGGCTCGGCCTCGAACTGAAAATGTTCGGTGGCAAACTTGCCCGCGGCAACGTAGACGGCCCTGGCGCCGAGCGCCTGGACGGTGTCGAGGAAGTCATCGAGCGAACCATCGAAGGGCCAGTAGGCCGCGTCGTCATCAGACGGATCACTTGCGAGACGGACAGGGATCAGTCCACGCTTGCGGACACCAGCGATCAGTTCGTCCAAGGTCATCGAATCGCATACTATCCCGACGCGCTTCTCGACAACTTTGGCCCGAGACGCGGTCTTTGGCAGAGCTTGCCAATCGGCACGTCGCACGCTTCCCTTCGGCGCATCGAACGGGCGGGCTACGTTGACGACCTCGTGAAAGCTATCCCAGGCGGTACGGATGCCGTGACCGATGCCCGAGCGCGGTGCAACCATTCCCGACGCAGCGACGATCTCCTTCCCCGCAGAACACTGGGTCGTGAGCGAATCGTCGCAAGGACCGTGGACGCGCCCGCGGCCGTAGGCAGGTCAGGTCGACATGGCCGCTGACGTCGACGCGGACGAAGCGCTCACGGTGCCCCAGGAGACCCACGTCCTGTCCCTGCGCCGGGGCCGCATCGAGGTCGTCGGCGAAACCGCCAGCGTTCCGGTCGACATGGAGCGTCTGCACATCGGGCGCTCCCAGCGCTGCGCGCTTGTTCTCGATGATCCCAGCGTGAGCAAGGTCCACGCGGAAGTGCAGGCAACTCCCCGAGGCGTTCGCGTGGTCGATCTCAATTCGCTCAACGGCACGTTCATCGGCGAGGCCTCGATTGTCGAAGCATACCTGACGGGCTCGTGCGAGTTTCGCTGCGGCACAAAGCGACTCCGGTTCGTTCCAGAGCCAGTGCACGAAGTTCAGATCAAGGCGCCCGAGCGCTTCGGGGGCCTCGTCGGGACGACGCCCGACATGATCGAGCTCTTTGCCAAGCTGCAGCGCTACGCGCCGACTTCAATGTCGATGGTCATCCAGGGCGAGACCGGAACCGGCAAGGAGCGCGTCGCGCAGGCCATTCACGAAGCGAGCCCGCGGCGCGAGCAAGCCCTTCGTCGCCGTCAACTGCGCTGCGGTCGCCGATAGCCTGCTCGAAGCCGAACTCTTCGGTCATGTCCGAGGCGCGTTCACGGGAGCGGACCGCGCCCGCGATGGCCTCTTCGTCGAAGCCGATGGCGGAACGCTGCTGTTCGACGAGGTCGGCGAGATGAGCTCCGCCATGCAGGCGAAGCTGCTGCGTGTGCTCGAGAACCAGGAGGTTCGGCCGGTAGGGACGGGCCGCTGCCGCAAGGTCAATGTGCGCACTCTGTTCGCGACGCACGTGGATCTTCGCCACGCGGTCGAACCAGGGGCGCTTTCGAGAAGACCTTTATTTTCGCATGGCGCAGGTGACCGTCGAGATCCCTCCGCTTCGCAGGCGAATGGGCGACCTGCCGGTCTTGATGGACGACATTCTGACGCAGCTCGAACGCCCGCACATGAAGGTGGACGAGGCAGGCATGTTGGCGCTTCTGGCACGCAGCTGGCCGGGCAACGTTCGCCAGCTCCGAACGATCGTCGAAGCCGCGCTGGTCGAATCCGACGGCGACCGGCTGATGCTCGAGCGGGCGCTTGCCGGGACCTCGACCGATGCCACAGCCGGAGCGCCCCTCGGGACTCTACGACGACGCCAAACGAGACTTCGATCGTCGCTTCTACACGGCGCTCTACGTCCGCTTTCGCGGGAACCTCACGCAAATCGCGAAGGCGGCGGGCAAACAGCGCGTGACCGTGAGGGCGGCCCTACGCGCCCTCGGTCTGTGCGACGATGGCGACTCCACCAGCAAGGGGACGTAAGCGCGGTCGCAGACAGCCGCGTCAAGGCTGGCCATCGCGTTGCGACGGGCTGTCCTCGATGCCCGGAAGGTCGTGGACGAAGCGGTGACCGCGGACGGAATTGATCGGCGACGTTCGCTGCGAACCGCTTGAAGAGGGATTCACCGGCGGCGCGCTGCTTGGCGAGCCCCTCGGCGGCCTCGGGTGTGGCCGGCTGTGTGAACGTCGCGGCGTGCACCATCGTCCAGATCCGCAGGAATCGCCCGAAGGCCTCGGACAAGAGCTCGACGTCGCGGTGCTGGCGCTCTCGCACCCGCCGGTCGGCGTCGATCGCCTGAGCGAGCCGGTCGAGAGGGCCCGAGGTCGAGGGGTCCTTGGCGGGGTTCGCGAGATAGCGCGCGACGGCGTCCTCGATGACCGCGCGTTCGGAGCGTCCCGTCGCCGCGCAGTAGGCGAGCAGATGCTTTCGAAGAGCATGGCTGAGGCGCGTGTAGACGCGCACGCGCCTCATCTTAGAGAGGGTGGGTCCCGGCGACGGGGTGGGGTTCATGATTGGACTCGCTGCGCTCTGGATGTTGGGGGTCGGGGGTGGGGGAGTCGCCTTGGAAGCGTCGGGGAGGCACCGGTCAACGTTCGCGATCCAGGGTCCGTGGCCGTAGGCTCACGAAGCGCCCCTGTGCATCCCGCACCACCTCGACGCTCCTGCCCGAGTGCGCGAGAGCCTCGGGCGTCGCCGGCACGAGGATGAACCGCCCGCGGTCCGACACCGCTAGGTGGCCTGATCCCGCGGGCCCGGTCTGGACCCGACCGACGAAGCGCTCAGGTACGATCAGCAGGAACGTCATGCCGGTGTCGCGCGCCAACGTCTCGCCGGCCGCTCGACGCGCGACCTCCCGGCGATGGGCAAGGTCCTCGGCAAGGACCGCTCGTCCTGAGCCGTCACGCACCACCTCGACGAGTTGCCCTGTTCGCGAGCGCGCCTCGGGCGCGTCCTTGACCAGGACAAAGCGCACCCCGTCGGACACCGCCAGGTAGAGGGAGCGTTCGGGCCCTGGCTCGATCCGACCGCGAAAACCGGGGGGCGGGGCGCCCTCCAGAAACAGCTGGCCGCTCCGCCGGGCATTCTCCTCTCCCACCGCCCTACGTTCGAGGTCGGCGATCTTTCCGCGTCGCTGGGGGTCGTCCGGGGCGATGCCAAGCTCCCGCAGCGTCTGGCGACGGCGCTCCAGGGCGGCGCGGACTTCGGCGCCAAACCCCTTCGTCGCCAAGCGCCCCGCGTCCAGCGTGTCGAGCCATACGGGTCCCCGGTGGCCGACCTGCGCGGCGAGCCCGAGCGGCATCGCTTCAAGAGAAAGCCGGTAGCGAGCCGGCACATCGCGGTGTCGCTTCTCGAGCTGCGCGAGCAAGTCGAACGGGACGGTCCATTGCCCGGGCGCCGGGGAGGCCACCAGGCCAGCGCGATCGAGGTCGCGGAGGCGGCGAGCTGCAAGTCGAGCGACGTCCCGCCTGTCCGCGTCGCCGGCGAGCTCGTAGACGCCGCGGTGGGCGGCAGCGACCTCGGCGAGGTGTCGATCGACCGGCTGCACGGCCGGCTCGCGCTTGGTCACGAGCGAAACCAGATCTCCGACGCGCAGGGCGTCGGCCGCGCGCGCGGCAACGGTCACGTGATAGGCATCGCCCGTCGAAGTCTCGATCACGGCGTAGAACGTCCGTCCGTTGAGCTCGTCGCCCAGGCCCTTGCGGACGATGCGCCCGACGAGGGTCCGCTCCTCGACGCCGCCCTGGCCATCCGGGAGCCCCTGACCCGGGCGGACCACATGGAAGCGCTCCGCGTCTCCACCGTGCAGGGCACGGTGCATCTGCTTCAGGATGTCGCCCCGCTCCCCGAGCTCGCGCAAGCGCCGTTGCCAGTCTTCGGCCAGGACCCAGCTGCTGGGCGCGACCTTCTCGGCGAGGTCAAGACTCTCGAGGTGCTTGAGCCGCCGGACCAGCAGCGCCGGCTCCGGCCCCGTGCGCCGCTCAGGCAGCGACCCGGCGTCGACGCGGCGTTCGGTCGCCGCATGCTCGATCTCGCGATCGAGCGAGGTGAAACGCTCCTGGTGCACCTCCCGCTCGCGCGTCTGTTGAATCTCCCTCTCGAGCCGCGGCCCCAGGCGCTCGGTCGCCAGCTCCTGGGCGCTCCAGCGTAGGCCTCGGGCGATATAGGCGCGGTCCATCCGCAACTGCCGGCCCTCGCGGCAGACGCCACGGACGACGACGTGCGCATGCGGGTGGTCGGTGTCGTGGTGGTTCGACCGCCGCCCACTCGATGGACCGCCCGAGGTCGGTCTCGACACGTGTCATCAGCTCCCGGACGTAGTCGGTCAGGTCGAGATGGTGAGCGTCTTCCGGCGACACGATGAAACGGAACTGGTGGCGCTCGCCGAAGCGAGGCTGCTCGTAGGCCTCGCGGGCCACGGGGCCCTCGGAACCGTAGAGCACGCCCGGCGCGCCGTCCTTCTCGACGCCGTCGCGCTCGATGTATCGAAGGTGCCGGGCCGCCGCTTGGGCGCCGTGCCCTCCAAGCTTCTGCACATGCGCCTTGACGACGACCCGGCGGGCGCTCTGCCGGGGACCGAAGCTGGCGTTGGTCGCGAGCCTCGCCGTCGGCTTGGCGCCAAGGCGCCCGTGACCTCGGCGCACGAGAGTCGCGACGCGAAGGGGGCTCGAGGCGACCCGTTCGCGCGCGCGATCGGTGCCCGCCGATGCGAGGCCAGAAGTCGTAGAGCTTGTCGTTGGAGTTGTCGCGGTTGCCCATCGGAGACCCTTCTCATTGCCTGGGCGCGGGGGCGGCCCATGTGGCGACAGAATCGCGCAGGTTCTCGCTCCACGCCGAAGCATCAAAGGGGCCGAGAATCTCTTCTGATATCCGCGCGATAATTCAAATAAGGGGCGTCCCCTTTATCTTGCCGTTCGCTTTCGCTCACGGTCTCCAGCCTCCAACGTCGATCCGGAATCAGTGCCTCGGAGGTACCGCCGGGTGAGACGACCGCAGGGCTCGTCCACGTGCGCATGGCGACCCCGGGGTAATTCGCGAGGGTGTCCCTGGAGGTGCTCGGGAGAGACCGGGGAAGCATCCCATCGCAAACGAGGGACTCTCGCGGCGAATGAATCGTCGACCGCCACCAACCTTGTACTGTCGCGATGACGGAGCAGGACGCCGGACGCGCTGGTCGCTCGCGTCCGTGACGATGCCGTTGCCGTCGCGAAGGCGTCTCGGAGGCCCGCAAGCGAAACAAGAAGCGGACAGGATGAAGACGGTGCGAGGAGACGGCCCCGCGGGGCGCGCGTAGTCCACAATCGAGACAGAACGCGCGACGCCCGGCGAGCCGTCGTCTCGGTGCACTGCCGTCGTCCCGCCGCACTGCCGAGGGATGCGCACGACGGAGATCGTCGTGGGCGGTGGGAACGAGGGAACGCTGGCCGATGCCGCGTACGCGTACCAGCGCAGCGCGGCCCCAGGGCCCGCCGCATTCGCCCGCGCCCCTCCGGGAGCCGCCGTCAAATGTCATCCGTGTCCGGTCGCACGGCAAACGTGGATCGACGCGGTTCTTGCTCACGCCGGGGCGCGGCGGCGGTCGCGTGCTGCGCTGCGACGGTCGCGTGCTGCGCTGCGACGGCGGACGGGGGTGCTGCGCCGGGTGGCTGGGGCTTGCTTGCTGGCGCCGCCTCGCGGCTTGGTGGCGTTGCGGGCGCGATCGGCGGCGGTGGCTCCGGCGGACGTGCGACTGCGCGGCCGTCTCGCGAACGTTTCGCCGTGGTCCGCTGCCCGTCATTTGCGGCTTCTTCGCGAAGGCGCCGCAAGTACGTGCGCAGGGCCGCCACCGAGACGGGCACGCCGCGTTCCGACAGCATCGCGGCCACCGCCGTCCAGCTGTAGCCCTTCGCGCGAAGAGCAAGGATCTGGGGCGACAGCGTACGAATCGCCTGCTGCTTGCTCAAATCGGTCGCTTGGTACGGTGCCACCTCGGCGAGCGATTGCTGCAGCTGCTGAATCGTATCGGCCGCGAACCTGTTCTTGTGGCCCATCGCTTCTCCTTTTGTCTTCATGAAAGCTCCCTTTGGCCGGCGTGCTCTCTGCCGGCGACGCCCGGCAGCGCTTCTCGGGTCCACGCCCGCGCGCCGTCGCTGACAATCGCAAGGCGTGTGCCGGCCCCGGATCGCGCTGGGTCGCCGGCACCGCGCCCCGTCCAGAACCAGGCAGTACGCGCGCGCGAGTGCCGTAGGGGGCGCACCGTCTGTCTCCCTTTCAGGACGATGGGCGTCCGATGCGTGCGGCCACAATCCCGGCCGCATTCGTGGCTTTCGGGACACCCGGCAGCGGGTCGAGGCGGCGCCCGGTCGCACAACACGATCCGTCGCGCCGACCGTCACGCGGGCGAGGCGAGCGCCGGGCGCAGGCTACAAGCCAGGTGGTCAATGTTTGCTGCCCACCCCTGGTCATTAATTACTGACCACCCGACCGCCCAGGGTCGGTCGCGAGACCGGTTTCCGCGCCCATTTCGTAGGTCCGCGCACGTGGCGGTGGCGCGCCACCGTGCGGCATCGTGCTTGCGCAATGGCGTCCTCATGGACGAACGAAACGTTCGAGAACGTCAGCAAGAGGGCGATGCAGAGCGCAAGCCGGAGACGAGTCACGCGCCGGCGAGCCTACGAGGGAGAAGCAGTTCTTCCGGCACGCCGAATCGCCCTCGGGTGCCTCAGGAGCGGTGGCCACCGGTTCTGATGGCGAGCGAGGTCGCGGTCGCACCGCGAACGTCGCTAAAGGCGGTATGCGATGGCCGAGCGCTCGCAACCGGATGCGGGGGACATCTGAACACCGCCGGCGACCTCCCGGGAACTGGGAGCGACAGCAACGCGAGCGGCAGTCGCGATGCGCTCGCGGAACGGTGTGCAGGTCCGGCGGAACCATTCCGGGGAGACATCCATGACGTGCCCGCTTCACCGCGCCCTGCCCCGATCCATGGCGCGACCTCTCGGGAGCCCGCGATCCTCACCGTCGACGAGCTTGCTGCACTTCTGCGCGTCAACCGCAAGACCGTCTACGACGCTCTCTCGCGGGGCGAGATCCCTGGCGCTCGCCGCATCGGGGGACGCTACCGGATCCTGCGCGACGCGGTGGTAGAGTGGCTCGCGTCGAGCCAAGACCGCGCCACGCGCTCACGGAGGAACCGATGAGCGTACGACGCATCAGGCGGCGTGACCCCAAGACGGGGCACCGCGGCAGTTCTGGATGGTGGATATCGTGTTCGAGCACGTGACCGGAAGGGTGGAGCGCATTCGCAAGGTCTCGCCGGTGCAGACCAAGCGAGGCGCCGAGGAGTACGAGCGGCAGCTCCGCGCCGAGCTCCTTCACCCGACCCCTGAAGTGAAGGAGGTACCGACCTTCGAGACAGTTCGTGAATGAGCGCTGGCTTCCTGTCTACCCGGGAGCCGCCGGCAACCGCCACTCGACGATCGTCGACCGCGAGGGCCACCTGCGATCTGCATCTACGAGCCGTGTTCGGGAAGATGCGCATCGACGCGATTGGCCGAGAAGACATTGCGCGCTTCTATGCCGAGATGACCAAGAAGGGCCTGAGCCCCAAGTCGCGCAAGAACATCGGCGGGACGTTGCGAACGATACTCGGCACCGCCGTGGATTGGGAGGTGATTGAAAGCTGCCGCGGTTCCCAAGGGTCAAGTGCCGGATGCCCCTTGGGACTTCTACACGCGGGAGGAAGCCGAGCTGCTCTTGAGCAAGGCGCGCACACCCTGGGAGCGAGCCCTGCTCATGTTCCCGCTGCACACGGGCGCAAGGGCAGGGGAGCAGGTCGCGTTCGAATGGGGCGACATCGACTGGTATAACAAGCTCGTCATCTTCCGACGCTCGTCGGCTCTCGGCCGCGTCGGACCGACCAAGAGCGGCAAGGACCGCAAGGTCCCGATGACGACGGATCTGCAAGCTGCGCTCAATGCCATCAAGCACTTGCGCAGCCCGCTCGTGTTCTGCAACGAGGACGGGCGACCCCTATCCAAGTACCAGCTGCACGAGCGGCTCTGGGGAACGGCGCGCCGGGCCGGCCTCCGGAAGATCCGCTGGCACGACACCCGTCACTCCTTCGCGAGCCAGCTTGTGATGGCGGGCGTCCCCATCGTGCAGGTCCAGCAGTGGCTGGGCCATTCGACCATCGGCATGACGATGCGCTACGCGCACCTCGCTCCGGGAAGCGGAGCCGGGCACATCAGGGCCCTCGAATCGGGGCGCGGCGCGCAGAACCACGGCAACCTGGCGGCAACCGAGACGGCTTAGCGACGTTATCTCCGAATTAGCTTCTACTTACGCGTAGTTGTGTGGCGACCCCAACGGGAATTGAACCCGTGTTACCGACGTGAGAGGCCGGTGTCCTAACCGCTAGACGATGGGGCCCTACCGAGACAGTGACAAAGCGCTCTGGCAAGCGCGCCGGGCTGGGGGACAAGGATTCGAACCTTGATAAGCAGAGCCAGAATCTGCTGTCCTGCCGTTAGACGATCCCCCAAAGCTTCGAATAACACTGAGGAACTCGCCCGGGCCCGCGGTTGCGCCGAGGGCGCTCGGGAGCGCGAACACTATTCGGCGAGCACGGCTTGTCAAGCAGGGCTCCGCGCGACCCCTCGGGCACTGGCCTTCGCCGTCGACGGCTCGCCGTCCGGTAGGCCGCGAGCCCCTTGACCTCAGCGCAGAACGCCTTAGCTTCCGCGCGGCTGGCGCTCGCCCTCGGTGAGTGCCAACGAGACGCGCGGCCCGGCATCTCGCCTGGGGCGCCGAAGGGAAAAGACTTCATGAAAATCCGTCCGCTTGCCGACCGTGTCGTCATCAAACGCCTGGCGCAGGAAGAGAAAACCAAGGGGGGCCTCATCATCCCCGACACGGCCAAAGAGAAGCCGGTCGAGGGCATGGTCGTCGCCGTCGGGAGCGGTAAGGTCCTGAAGAACGGCAAGCTCCGACCGCTCGCGGTCAAGCAGGGCGATCGCGTTCTATTCGGAAAGTACGCCGGTACCGAGATCAAGCTCGACGGCGACGAGCACGTCATCCTGGGCGAGGACGAGGTTCTCGCGGTGCTGAGTTAGAGCAAAAGGAAAAGAGGAGAAAGCAAAGCCATGTCAGCCAAGCAAATTGCCTACAGCCGTGGGGCTCGACACGCGATCCTCGAAGGGGTCAACGACCTCGCGAACGCGGTCAAGGTGACCCTGGGGCCGAAGGGCCGCAACGTCGTCATCGAGAAGAGCTTCGGAGCGCCTGTCGTCACCAAGGACGGCGTCACCGTCGCCAAGGAGATCGAGCTCGCGGGCAAGCTCGAAAACATGGGCGCGCAGATGGTGCGCGAGGTCGCGTCGCGCACGAGCGACAAGGCCGGGGACGGTACGACCACGGCCACGGTGCTCGCCCAGTCGATCTTCGCCGAGGGCTTGAAGCTCGTCGAGGCGGGGACGAACCCGATGTCGATCAAGCGCGGGATCGACGCCGCCGTGGCGGTCGTCATCGAGGAGGTCAAGAAGCTCGCGACCCCGACCAAGGCAAAGGCCACGGTCGCGCAGGTCGGCACCATCAGCGCAAACGGCGACTCGACCATCGGCAACATGCTCGCCGAGGCCATGGAGAAGGTCGGCAAAGAGGGCGTGATCACGGTCGAGGAGGCGAAGGGAACCGAGTCGCAGCTCGACGTCGTCGAAGGGATGCAGTTCGACCGCGGCTACCTCTCGCCGTACTTCGTGACCAACCCGGAGAAGATGCTCGCCGAGCTGGACGATCCGCTGATTCTGATCAGCGAAAAGAAAATTTCGAGCCTGCACGACCTCTTGCCGCTGCTCGAGCAAGTAGCGAAAGACGGTCGCCCGCTGCTCGTCATCGCCGAGGACGTCGACGGCGAAGCGCTCGCGACACTCGTCGTCAACAAGCTGCGCGGGCTGCTCAAGGTGTGCGCGGTCAAGGCGCCGGGTTACGGCGACCGCCGCAAGGACATGCTCAAGGACATCGCGGTGCTGACGGGCGGCCAGGTCGCCAGCGAGGACCTTGGCATCAAGATCGAGAACTTGCAGCTTCGGGACCTTGGCCACGCCAAGCGCGTCAAGATCGACAAGGACAACACGACCGTCATCGACGGGGCCGGCGACGCGAAACAGATCAAGGGTCGGGTCGACAGCCTTCGCAAAGAGATCGAAAAGACGACGAGCGACTACGACAAAGAAAAGCTTCAAGAGCGCCTGGCCAAGCTCGCCGGAGGCGTCGCGGTCATCAAGGTCGGCGCGCACACCGAGACCGAGATGAAAGAGCGCAAGGCACGCGTCGAGGACGCGCTTCACGCCACACGCGCAGCCGTCGAGGAGGGGATTGTTCCTGGAGGCGGCGTCGCGCTCTTGCGCGCGGCCGTCGGGCTCGATCGCTTGAAGCTCGAGGGCGAGGAGGCGTTGGGCGCGCGCGTCGTCAAGCGCGCCATCGAAGAGCCGCTCCGCCAGATCGCGAAGAACGCGGGGCACGAAGGGTCCGTCGTCGTCGAGCGCGTGCGAGCCGGGAAGGGCGCATTCGGCTTCAACGCGGCGAACGAAAAATACGAAGATCTCCTGGCGGCTGGCGTCATCGACCCTGCGAAGGTCGTGCGTATGGCGCTGGAGCACGCCGCGAGCGTCGCCGGAATGATGCTGACGACCGAGGCGGCGATCGCCGAGTGGCCGAAGAAAGAGAAGCCCGGCGGTGGGGGTGGAGGAGGCGGCGGCGGTATGGGGGGCATGGGCGGTATGGGGGGCATGGGCGGTATGGGGGGCATGGGCGGTATGGGCGGCGGCATGGGCGGTATGGGCGGCGGAATGGACGACTTCGACATGGACTGACGGGCCGTCGCCGCGCGGGGGGCTCCTGCCAAGGGCCTCGCGTTCCAGGCGGCGCCTTTTGACTTGTTCGATCGCGTGCGCCTACACTGTTCGGGGGCGCGCGCGATCCGTCGTGTCGGCGCCAGGCCCGGCGCACCGCTGTCTTAGTCCTCCCGGGGTGCGCTCGAGGTCATGGAGTTTCTCGAGATGCGGCGAAGGTTCCTGGGCTAAGGCGCGCGCGTGGATCTTCGAATCATCGGGTGCCATGGCGGGGAGACCCCCAAGCACCGGACGAGCGCGTTCGTCGTCGACGAGCGCGTGGCGATAGACGCCGGCTCGCTGACGAGCGGCATGGATCTCAAAGCCCAGTGCGCGCTCGAGGCGGTCCTCGTCAGCCACGCGCACCTCGACCACATTCGCGATCTAGCGACCATCGCCGACAACCGAAATCAAAGCGGCGCGCCGCCGCTCTCGGTGGCGGCGACCAAGCCGACCATCGCAATTCTGCGGAAGCATTTCTTCAACAACCTGCTCTGGCCAGACTTCGCCCGGATCCCGAACGCCCGCCGGCCGGCCATCCGTTACGTGGAGCTCGGTCTCGAGAAGCCGGTGACCATCGCAGGCTACGAGGTGAACGCCATCCCCGTGAGCCACACGATCGAGTGCTGCGCGTTCACGCTTCGAGGCAAAGATGGCGCGCTCGCGTACAGCGGCGATACGGGCCCGACCGATCGTCTTTGGCAGGTGCTGAACGCGACCGAAGGATTGAGAGCCCTGCTGATGGAAGTCAGCTTTCCGAACGCCGAGGGCCGCCTCGCTCGCGTGAGCGGCCACCACACTCCCGAGACCATGGCCCGGGACCTCAAGAAGCTGACGGGGCCCAACGGCCGGGCCGCGAAGGAGCTACCCACATTACTCTATCACATCAAGCCAGCCTTTCAGGGCGTGGTCGAGCGGGAATGCGCCCGCCTTCGGGGCCTGAACCTCACTTTGTGTGCCCTCGGCGACCATTTCATCCTGTGAGCACGGGCGTCCCGGGATGCTGGGACCGCGCTCGGATCCTGGGCGCTCCTTCGCGAACGATGGGCGCTAGCCCTTGCGCCTTGCCTCTGGCCGACGCAGATCGATCCCCCTCATTGTGACGCAGACCCCCTCGACGCAAACCATCTCGGCCGGCGCGCCGGAAAGCCTGCCCGGTCTCGAAGACGACTTCGAGGGGACGCGAATCGTCCGCGAAGAGCTGAAGCTCCTCTCGACTGTGCAACGCGCGCTCGAATCGACCGCCGGGGCCGACGTGACGGCAGCCAAGGGCAGGGCTCTCGACGACAAGCGCCTCCTCGAGCTGCGCGACGATGTCGCCGTGGCCAAACCAGAGGACCTGCCGGCGCTCTTCGAGCAGATGCACAACCTCGGCGCGCTCAGGGCACAGCGGGGCCGTAGCATTTCCGGGTCCGTCGACCGGGCGACGCCGTACTTCGGGCACATGCGCCTCGAGGAGGTCGTCGCCGCCGGCGAACGCAAAGCGGCGGGGCCGCCGATGCGTCGGCGCGACGTTCTCATCGGGTCCCGTTCTTACGTCGATTCGGGCGAGGGGATTCGCATCGTCGACTGGCGGCAGGCGCCCGTCAGCCGCCTCTACTACCGATACAGCGAAGGCGACGACTACGAAGAAGAGCTCGGCGACCGGATCGTCGAGGGCGCCGTCATCATTCGCCGGGGTGTCAGCATCGTCGCTGGCGAGCTCGTGCGCGTCGGCGCGCCTCAGGGGACGTTCGTCCGAGGCCGGGACGGTCGATGGAAGCGGGTGGCGGTGCGCCGCGCCCAACTCGAGACGGAAAGGGTCTGGTCTGCCCGGCGCGGCACTGCGGCTGAGGCGCGGTTGGGCGTGGGCGCCGACGGGGAGCTCCGCCAGGACAAGCACCTTCCCGCGATCGCGGCCCTCCTCGACGAGCGTCAGTTCGGGATCATCGCGAAGGAGAGTGCCGGCCTCGTGGCGATCCAGGGGAGCGCTGGGAGCGGCAAGACGACGGTCGGAATGCACCGGGTCGCCTACCTGGCCTTCAGCGAGCCTCAGCGCTTTAGGCCCGAGAAGATGCTGGTCATCGTTCCGAACGAGGCGCTCGTGCATTACGTCTCGCGCGTTCTGCCGTCGCTCGGCGTCGAGGGCGTCACGGTCACGACGTTTGGGCGCTTGGGAGTGGGCCTCGTCGGACACATGTTCCCCAAGCTCCCATCGAAGATCAGCGAGGAGACGCCCCCGGTCGTGTCACGAGCCAAGTCGCACGCGGCGATGCTGCGTGGGATCGACCTTCTCGTGACGCGAATCGCACGGGATCTCGATTCGAGAGTGCGATCCGCCATGGCCCGGTGGCCTTCGGGCGATCACGTCATTTCGGCGTGGGCCGCCACGGAGCGGGCCGTCCATCCCGACGAGGTCTCGCCGCCCGACACGCGCTTGTCGCTGCTCGTCCAGTGGGTTACGGGAAGACGTCAGCTCTCGGGCGCGCCCGCGGCCGCTGGCATTCCCGATGTCACCCGAAGCGCGCTCGAGCAGCTCGCCGCCCAGTTGCGGTCGAGCACGCGCTCGGTGGCGGGGCTCTGGGACGAGCTCCTTACGTCGCGCGAAGCGCTCGCGGAGACGTTCGCCGGCGTCGGGGGGTTCGGTCCGGGGCAGCTCGAGCAGGTGCAAGCGTGGTGTCTGCGCCAGGCACGCGTTCGTAGCGAAGGCGAGCGCGACGGCGAGGAGCCGTCGCTCGACGCCGAAGACCCGGCTCTCTTGCTGCGATGCTGGCAGGCACTTCGCGGACCGCTTCTCGACGCCGAAGCAAAGCCCATTCGCTTTGCGCACGTGTTCGTCGACGAGGTGCAGGACGCGAGTCCCGTCGAGCTACGCATTCTCATGGACCTGGCCGGTCGCGACCGCTGCATCACCCTCGCCGGCGACGTGGCGCAGCGGATGCTCGACGAAGGCGACGACCGCGGAGAGTTCGACTGGGACGCGCTTCTCGACGGGCTCGGGGTGCCCCATACGAAGATCGAGCCCCTCAAGGTAAGCTACCGATCGACCACCGAGATAACGACCTTCGCCCGTTCCGTCCTTGGGCCGCTCGCTCACGGCGAAATCCCCGAGGCAACCCGCCGCGGGCCGCCGGTCGAGCTTTTCACTTTCGCATCCGCTGGCGAGGCCGTGGCGTGGCTCGCCGAGGTCTGCAAGCAGCTCGCGCAGGACGAGCCAGAAGCCAACGTGGCCCTCGTCGCACGCTTTCCGCAGCAGGCCGACCTTTATTACGAGGGTCTTCTGCGGGCGGAGCTGCCGAACGTGCGCCGCGTCGCCAAGCAGGACTTCTCGTGGGACGCCGGCGTGGACGTCACCGACGTGCGACAGACCAAGGGCCTCGAGTTCGACGAGGTCATCCTGCTGGAGACGACGGCCTCGAGCTATCCGGTGACGCCGATGGCTCGCCACGCGCTTTACGTGGGCGCGACGCGCGCCTCGCATCAACTTTGGTGCGTCGCGAGCGAAGACCCGTCCAAGCTGGTGTCGGATGCTATTGGCCCCGAGGCTGCCGACGACGGCGACAAGCACGATCCTCGCCTAGAAGTCACATAACCTTCCTTATCGGCTCGACGACCCCGTCTCGCGGGGGGAATGGCTTCTGCCGGCAGCGATGAGCACGCCAGGGTATGTGCAAGTTGTCCGCGTGGCGACGGTTGTCCTATCGCCTGCCAGGGCTTAATAAGGAAAGCAGGATGCCTGGAGTTCGTGCTTTCGCCAAGGTGGCTGCGAAAGGAGTCAACGCGGTGCTCCGCCCGGCGGGTGTTCAGCTCGTTCGGCACGGCGCGAGACCGTTCGAGGAATTTCGCGACTACATTCCATTCAAACAGACGATCGCCGGAGCGGGAGCCGCTGGCCTCTCCGTTGGAGAATACATCGACCGCAAGTACAACGTCCCTGGTTCGACGGGGGAAACAATCGACCGACTCAAAGATGCCGGGATATTGCATCCCGGCGTCCGCCGCGTCTGCGAGATCGGCCCAGGATCGGGCCGGTACCTCGAGCGCACCATTCAAGCCTGCAAACCGGAACACTATGAAATTTACGAGACCGCGCTGGAGTGGCGTGAATTCCTAGCAAGGACATACGCGGTCATCGCTCGATCGGCTGATGGAGCGAGTCTCGCAGCGACGCCTACGGGCAGTGTCGATCTCGTGCAGGCTCATAAAGTCTTTCCCGGCATCCCCCTGCTGGCGACGGTCCGCTACTTCGGAGAAATGGCACGCGTGGTCGCGCCGGGAGGAGGTCTCGTTTTCGATACGGTCACAGAGCCTTGCATGACGGGCGAGCTGATGGACAAGTGGTTCACGTCGGGGGCTGGCTACCAGTACTACCCTTCTATGATGCCGCGAAAATACATCCTCGAGTTTTTCGGGCAGCGCGGTTTCGCCTTGAAACTCAGTTTTCTCGTCCCAATGGAGCCCGGAAAGACCGAATGCTTCGCGTTTGTGCGTGGCGACGCGTAGCGGCCTGGACGGCGCCGCGATAAGTCGGGACTGCAGCACGGCTCGACGGACCCTGGCCGTCGCCGATGACCGCTGTTTTCGGGCCAGCAGGTCTTCGGTCGAGGGCCGTAGCTCTCGCCCGGGGCCGGTCATGAATTTCTCGACCAGAAACGGGCGTCGAGACGGCGGCGGATCAGGCACCGCAACAGCGCCGCGGACGTGTTGAGATCGCCAATTGCGCCCTGCTATCGAAGTGGCTTCGTAGTCGTAAATCCCCGGTTGACACCCATTGGTTGCACTGACAACCGAGGTTCGCCCGCACGGGTCTCCAGAATGCGAAATGGCGCCGTGACGCACGATTCTGGAAAAGGAGGTCGGCCGAGCCGGTCAGGGCGCGGTGCTTGCAGAGGCCTGCGTAGCGGCAAGACCCGCGGCACGCGCATCTTGTTTCGCTCCAACAGTGCAACGGACGACAGCGCGGACAATCGCTTCCACACCAAGGAGAACTCACAATGAAGAAGTCGACAATGCTCGGAGTACCTCTCGCGGCTCTGCTTGCCGCTTGCGGCGGGACGCCGGACGCCATTCAGGGTGAGACGGAAACGACGGAACCGGTCGCATCGACGGAATCGGCCCTGTCTCCCGGCTATCACCACCTAATGGTCCATCCGTCCCCCCGCGTGAGCTTGACTACGTGAAAAGCGTCGAGATCTACTCACCCGACCCCAATGGCCCAGGCATTCGCAGTGCCTCAACGTACAGGCGGGTGTCTGGACTGGCACGGGTATTGTGTTCGCGCCCAACCCACTCGTCGGCGTCGTATTCAATGAGTTCATGCACACGAGCTGCAAAGGCTTGCTTTATGGCAATAGTCTTTTCCTCCATCCCCCGGGCGTTGACGGTCTCACGAACTGGTGGGTCGCGCTCTGAAGCGCATGCGAGGAGAAGGCCCAAACTCCTCGGTACCCGCTCCCTCACACCGACTGAGCAGATCACCGGCCGCCGCGTGCGACTGCATCGCGGCGGCCGCAGCGTCGACGAGAGCGGCAGAGGGTCTGGACGGTAGCCGGAGCGCACTGTTCGAGCCTGAAAACGGCGCGTCGCAGGACGACGTGTGCCCAGACGCGTAGCGCGGACGGCCCCGCGATAGGTCGCGCCTACGGCGCGGGCTGCACGACCGTGCTGCCGTCGATGGTGACCGCTGTCTGGGCCAGCAGTCTTCCGGTGATCGTGGCCCCCGTGCGAAGGGCTATCGCCGTTTGACTGAGAATCACTCCATCGAGGTGCGCCGTCGTATCGATATTTACCTGACCGGCGACTTGCCAGAAGACGTTCTTTGGCATCGCGCCACCGGCCAACAAGACGCTCGCAGCGCTGCTCATGGTGAGATCCTGCGCGATCTGGAAAATCCAGACGTCGGTCGCACTCCCCGTGAGCATGACGTTTGTTGGAATCAGGAGTCCGGTGCCCCATTTGTAAACGCCGGGGGTGAGCGTCTTGCCGCCGATGTTGCCGGCACCGAGCTCCGTCACGTCGGGCGCGCGCCCCGCGGCATCGTTGAATGCAAGCTCCATGTCGCTGACGGCGGTGGTGAGGTTCGAAGGCGTTGGAGGTGTGTAGTCCGAGGCGTACACCTTGCCGGTGACCTGGGGGGAGAGCGCGAAGACGTTGGTCGAATCGGCGGTCAGCGAAAATCCCGTGATGGAGGTGGCAGCCGCAGGGCTGACTCCAAGGTCTCCCGTGATGGCCGAGGTCGGCACGGTCGAGATTCCGCTTTTGGCGAGAATGGCGTAGTGCGCCGCCATTCCAAGATTCACGGGGGAAGTTGACGCGGCGTGCCCGCCGTCGGTCGCGTTTCCTGGGGCTGCATCCTCGCCCACGCCGCGTGGAGCGTCCGCATTTGCAGCGTCCGCCGCGCTTGGCCGGTCAACGACCATGGCCGCGCCATCCCTCGCGCTTCCATCGTCGGTCGACGTGCCTCCCTCGGCCGAGCTCGGCACATCGGAGCCCCCGCACGCGACGCCGAGGGAGATCAGCAGAAAGGTAACTCCTTTTGAACAGTGACTCGACGTCATCTTCTTCGTGGCAGTGAGTCCAGTCATGAGTCACCTTCTGCAGAGACGGCTCTCGTCTCGTCGTATAGGGTTCCGACCGAAGTAAGAAATCGGCCAGATTAAGGGCGCCTTCGCATTGGCAAAAGCGCCGCGAATAAGAAAACGCGACGCGGCTCCGCCGCGCGCCTTTCCCCTTCTTCGTTATCAGAAGGCCAACCTAACCATCCAGGTCGTCGCCCGCTTGCGCTCTCGGGAATTTTCGGTCCATCGGCTCGCCATGCGGCGCCTCGGTCGTGGTTCACACGCGCGCGGATATAGTCAGGTCCGCTGCGTTCATCCGACGAATGCCCACCACTGGCAACGCAGTCGTCCCTGGCCTTCGTGAGCGCTCAGCGCAACACGGCCTGTCGGCCAACGTCATCGGGTATGGGGGCTTCGACCTGAATGGCGAGCAAGGAGCCGGCGTTAGTCAGCAGGTAAGCGCGGTCACCGAAAGCGGCAGCCGCTTGCGAGAACCCGCTTCCGAGGTCGAGGCCATCTATGGGCCGGCCGTTCAATGGCGAAATCAAGAAGGCACCGTACCTCGTCGTTCCCACGAGAAGTGCTCCTGCAATGGGCGTCGGCGCCGTCAGCCCTCCTTCCGGAATGGGAAGGCGCCAAATCATCCGTCCGTCGGCTGGATCCATGGCCCAGAGCCCTGTCGCCCCGCTCGACGCGAGCAGAAGCTCACGCTTCGGCACGGGCGGACCGCCAGCCACGTAGTCGACGTTGCGCGCGTCGAGCGTATGGGCGCGTTCGCGCCACAACGTCAGATCGGTGACGCCCGTCGCACGCTCGTTCTTCCAGACGGGCGCGCCGTGCTGCTCGTCGAGCGCGTAGACGCCGCCGGCATAGCTCGCGACGAAGACGACCCGTCCCTGCGAACCCAGGTCGTATGGGATCGGCGTCGTGTCGACGTCCAGATAGCGCAACGCCTGGCCCTGCGCCTGCTCGGCCTCCGCCGACAAGTCGACCGGCGTCCATTTCTCGCTGCCATCGCGTGCGTCGTAGGCCCCGA
Source organism: uncultured delta proteobacterium (assembly GCA_963787925.1). Taxonomy (GTDB): domain Bacteria; phylum Myxococcota_A; class Polyangia; order Polyangiales; family Polyangiaceae; genus Palsa-1150. Next base: position 2,677,737 of record CAWBEN010000003.1, on the reverse strand, counting down.
CATGGCCGTCCGAAAAGGGAAAGAACACCACCCCGTTTGCGACAGCTGGCCCTCCGTACCCGGCGATCTCCATTCCGAGGGCGGGCGTGCGGTGTACGTGCCAAAGTCGATTGCCGGTGCGTCGGTCGACCGCGAAAAGATTGTCTGCGCCATTGGCAAAATACAGCATCTCGCCGGCGAGGACGGGTCGGCGTCCGACCTCGGCGCCGCTGTCGAAGCGCCAGATGAGCCGTCCGTCGCTAGCGTGGACGGAGTACAGCGCGCCGTCGTTCGACCCGAAGTCCACGGCGTCGAGATCCTCGTCATAGAGCGGCTCGCTCTGCACTGCGCCCAGCGTTTCGAATCGCCAGAGGGCGCTCCCGCTGCTCGCTCGGAGGGCGTAGAGCCCGTGATCACTCGTGCCGATGAAGACGCGACCATGGTCAGGATCCACGACGGCGCGTCCTCGCTCGTACGGCTCGCCGACGGTGCGTGATGGCGCGGTGAGATCGCGCAAAAAGACGACGTGCAACGCCCCGCCCGGTCGGTGAAACCAAAGAGGCTTCTCCGGATTCACCCGATCGTCGCTCGACCCGAGCGTGCCGCATCCGACCGCCACCGAGACGGCAATGGCGACCAGGAGTAACTCCTGCGCGCGCAAAGACCTCACCGTGGACCGCCCGGCGCCGAAGGCAACGGGTTGCCTTTCTGCTGCTTCAGCTGACGAATGAGCTCTTGAATCTGAGGGTCGCTCATGTCTGCTCCGCCGGTCGCGCCCTTGCCCATCGACTTGGAGGGCTTTGGCGGTAGCGCGCTCGGATTCGAGCTGACGGAGACGGTCGTCGACGACCGTCTCCAGGTAGGGATAGGGGTGGGTCTCTCCAGGATCCGTCACGCGTCTCGAGACGTCCTTCAGCAACTCGACGGCCTTGACACTGTCCCCCTTGTCCTGGAGCACGCGGGCCTCGTGGTACATGGCGAGCTCCTTGAAGCCCTTGGCGTCGACGCGCTCCAACTCCTTGAAGGCAGAAAGCGCATCCTCGAGGTGTCTGGCGCGATTGGTCGCATCGCGCTGCGCGAGCAGCTCGTGGGTGAAGCCGATGCCCTCGAGCGCGCGGCCCCTCACCTCCCCGTCGGCCCGCGCGAGCGCCGACGCCTTTACGTCGTCGTAGGCCGCGAGGGCCCCTTCGGCCTCCCCTTTGTCCAACAAGAGTCCTCCCTCAGCTAGACGGGACAGGATGGACGCGCCCGTCCCGGCGTACTTCGATTCGACTTGCCGGTATTTGGCGAGCGCGGCGTCACGCCGCTCGGCCGTCGACTTGAAAGTCGGATACAACGATTTCGCCTTCGCTTCGTCGTCGTCGTCCACGTCCTTGGCGCTCACGTGTCCGTGCTCGTCGGCAAACGCAAGCGCGAGCATCGCGGAGGCGTCGGCGTCCCTCTTGTTCTGGCGGTACATCCACCCGATGGCCCCGCTCGCGCCGAGGAAGGCGACCGCGAGCAGTCCGCCAAACACTTGGCGGTGGTCGCGGATCCACCGGCTCATCTGGGCCGCGCGCTCGAGCAGCGGATCGGCCTCGATCAGCGCCGCGCTACCCAAGGCCGAGGGGCGCTTTACGTTCGCTTCACCGATCTTCGCCAGGCGCTTGGAAGCCGCCGCCTCCAGCCCCCGCTTTCCTTTGCCAGCTTGCTCCTTTTTGCGCGCCGCGAGCTTGCGCTCCTCTTCGTTTGCGATCCGATCGAGGTCGGTCTCCTCGCCAATCTTGTCGATCCGTGCGGCGATGGCTTCCGGGCGAAATGCGTCGACGCGTGCCTGCCCAGCCACCGCCTCGGGGTCCGGCGCTTCCTCGTCTGGCCCGGCGCGTTCTTGCTCGTCGCTCTTCTGTTCGTCGTCCGGCACGGAGGCTCCTCGGGTCAGCGTGAGATTGCGGGGCGGGACTATGACGCGATTGCGGTCGGTCAATCAAGTTGGCCCGGCAGATGCGAGCCAGAGGGCGAGGACACCCCCGCGCGACGTCCGCAGATCGAGCCGGATAGCCGGCTTCTCTCGGGGGGGAAGAGCGAGCCAGCGCACCTCTCCATCTGCCGGCGTCTGCGCGAGATCGATGCCGTCGGCCACGGCATCGAGCGTGGCGCCGGGATCCGAAAGCAGGACGAGAAGGCGCTGCCGCGTCCGACGATCGTCGATCGTTTCGTGCACCTCGGCCGGCGGCTCGGCCGAGGTCGGAGCGGCCCAATCGCGGGCCCCGAGGGCCAAAAGCGCGCGGGCTTCATGAGGACGGGTCGTCACGTAGGGCTCGCCGAGAAAGAGGGCCATGAGCGGACCGCGCGCGCGGTCATCGCCCAGGATCGCCAGTGCGTCGGCGACGAATGGTCGCGCCCGAACGTCGTAGAGCGCGCGCACGAGGGCCGGAACCGCCGAGCGGCAGCGCGCTCGGCTCGTCGCGACGAGTAGCTCTACGGCGTGTTTTAGGTCCAGCCCGAGTCGCACGGGCTCCCCATTGGGGGTGGCTCGCGCCGGCGACGGCACGAGATCAGCCCACCACGAGGCGACCTCGTCGCAGGCGCGACTATCGCCGCGCTCGGCCAGCGCCAAGGCCGCGCGACGCCGCCAGTCACGACTCGGATCGCGGAGCAACGCCCCGCTGAGCTCCGGGATGGGCTGCCCGAGACGCACGAGGGCGAGGGCCGTCCAACGACGGACCTCGTCGTCCTCATCGCGCGCAAGCGCTCTTCGGACCGATGGCACGAGCAGGGGCGCCTGAAGGGCGAAGCAGACTTCGGCTGCCTTGCGGCGAATGGTCACGTTCGCGTCATCGAGCAACGCGGCGAGGTCTGGTGCGGCGTCGATCTCGCCCTGCATCGCACGACGCAGAGCTTCTGGCCATGCCGTCGCGGCGGACGCCTCGTACTGGCCATGGTCCCGCTCGACCGCTCGCAGCATCGAGCGCAGCTCGTCGAATCTCCTCGGATCGTCGCGAGCGACGTCTCGGCGCTCGAGCGGGTCTTGTTCGGGGCGGTAAAGGGCGCAAGCGGCCGCGCGACGTTCGCACACGAGGCGGTCGCCCGCCGATGCGACGAGGGCATAGTCGTCTGTCTCCGCGAACGCGAAGCCGCTCTCCTTGGCCGTCCCGTCCCCCGCCAGTAAAGGGCCGAGGTCTCGTCCGCGCAGGCGCGCTGGACGCGGAATGCCTAGCGCAGAGAGGGCCGTCGGCAAGATGTCGATTGTTTGCGCGACGGTGCGCACCCGAGCTCCCCTTCGGACCCCAGGCCCGGCGATCACGAGCGGGACACGCACCTGTTCCTCGTAGACGCTCGTGCCATGGTAACGCCCTCCGTGCTCGCCAAACTCCTCGCCGTGATCAGCGGTAACGATGACGATGGCCCCTGGGCGCTGCGCCCGAACCAGACGGATGATTCGGCCGACGCCCTCGTCAGCGGTCGCCACTTCACCGTCGTATGCGTCCACGTCTGGTGACCCACTCCCGGAGAACACGTGCTCCGGGTGCGCCACGTACGGTTCGTGCGGTTCGAAGAAATGGACCCACATGAAGAGCGGCGCGTCGCGCGCGGCGGTCTCGAGATACCCTGCCACCTGCGCTTCTCGAAGGCCTATGTCGGCGAACTCCACCTTGGCGTACTCGAAGCCCAAATGGTCGTCCTCGAAGCGCTTGAAGCGGTCCTCGTCGATGAAGAAGACCGCCGGTGGATAGAAGGCCGCGGTGCGCCAGCCGTAGTGGCGAAGGTCTTGCGCCCAGGTCTCCGAGTCCTCTCCGAGGCCCATGGCGAGCAGAGGACGCAGGTACTTGCCCGTGAGCATGGACGAAATCGAATAAGAAGTGTGCGGCGTGGGGCAGTACGCTCGCTCGAAGAGGGTCCCTTCCCGCGCCAGCGCGTCGAGGTAGGGCGTAGTGGGCCGAGCATAACCGTACGCCGACACATGATCGGCGCGGAGGGCGTCGATGGAGATGAGTATCAGGTCGTGGCCGGACCAATCGAGCGACCGGGCGATCTCGGTGGGGGTCGGCGCGACCGCCCCGCCGAGCGCGAAGGAGTCGTCTGCGCCCCGCGGATGCAGTCGGGCGGCGAGGATCACGGCGGGACCGAGGAGCGGTCCGTGCTCTACGAGGGCAATCCGTACGTTTGCGACTCGATCGAGCGCGCGGACGGCGTGCGGCGTCCAAGCGGCGCAGAGGGCGACTCCGGCGGCTACGAGCAGCGCGAGCAGCCGCACGAGCGGCGTCGGATGCGATCCGGCACGCAGCGCGAGGCCGACGAGCGCTGCGCCCAGTAGGACGCTTGCCAGCATGGCCCAATGAAAAGCCGGGTACAGCCGAGGAAGGACGTAGTCGTCCGCCAACCAAGCCGCGACGGCGACAAAGACTCCCAGAAGCGCGAGAAAAATCGGCCGCCGCGCCAGCGAGGCAACGCGCGGCACGACGTGCGCGCCGACCAGCGCTCCGACCACGGCGGACGCCGCGACCAACGGCCAACGGACTGCCCAACTTGCGAAATGCCTTCCCGAAGTGACACCGAGCGCGACGGCGCCAAACGCCGCTACGCCGAGCAGGGCCAATCTTCGCTTGGCCCGACCGCTTCCGGACGCGGCGTGCTCCGCCAGTCGGAAGGCGGCGACGACCACGAGCGAGAGCGGAGCGAGGGCCGCAAGCGCGACGGGAGCAACGAGATGACGCGCGATCGAAACTTCCCAGGCGCCGGAAAATTGCTCGCGCCACAGAAATGCGAGCGCCACGTTCTCGGCAATCAGAGCGCCCGCCCAAGCCGCTACCACGGCTGCCGCGTCGACGAGCGTGGCGGCTGTCCTCCGGCGTCCCCAGGGCGTGGTCATGTCAGGCGGACCCTGACGCACGGATTGCGTCGCTCCATGCGTTGCTCCAGGCGCGCGAGTCGACGGCCCTCAGCCGAAGGCGACTTCGAGCACCTCGTAGGTTCGCTCGCCGCCGGGCATCCGCATCTTCACTTCGTCGCCGACCTGCTTGCCGATGAGCGAGCGTGCGAGCGGGCTGGTGATGCTGATGCTGCCTTTCGCCAAGTCGGCCTCGTCGGCTCCGAGGATGCGGTAGGTCGCTTCCTCGCCCGTGTCCACGTTGGCCAGCTTGATCGTCGCCCCAAACGCCACGCGGTCGCCGGCGAGCTTGCTCGGATCAATGACCTCGGCGCGGGAGAGCTTGTCGTCGAGCTCCTTGATTCGGCCCTCGATGAACGACTGCTTGTCGCGCGCGGCGTGGTATTCGGCGTTTTCTTTCAGGTCGCCATGCTCGCGTGCCGTCGCGATCGCTTGGATGACCGCCGGGCGCTCTACGCTCTTGAGGTGAATGAGCTCCCCGCGCAACTTCGCGGCGCCCTCGGGCGTGATTGGGTTTTTCTGCATGAGGGGAGCGCCGGATTTAGCACGTGGTACGACCCCGGTGCGACGCCGCCGTGTCAGCACTGCTAAGGTACCGGGTCGGCCATCGTGGCTCCGCGCCGCGAACCGAAGGGTCGAGCGCATGAGCATCGCAGGCACTTACCCGGAAAGCGGCGTGCGAATCGACGTCCAACGGCCGCCAGCCGGAGGCCCTCCCTGGCTCTACGAGGGCGAGGCGGTGACGCCGAGCACGCGCTTTCGACTTGCCGCGAGACTCGAGGAGAACGGAGCGGTCACGATCGACCTTTCCGGCGGGGCGCCAGCGGGCCTCGCGGCGAAGGCTCGTCTCATCGTCCGTGCCGTCTGGAGGCGCGCCCGGGAAGACACGGTGATGCCGCCCCGACGGATCGTGCGTTGGCGCCCCGAACGTTGAGCGTCGGCGAGTGGTCGTTCACGCAGCTTCGGGCGCCGGCGGGGCGATCGAGCTGCCACACCGGCGCGAACCGCGCTAGGTTCACCGCACGATGCGTCCCTCCTGCCCCCCGTTTCGCTTCGCCGCGCTCCTGGCATTGGCCGGACTCGCTGCCTGCGAGAACGAGCAGCCGAAGACGGTGCTCGGCTACACGGAAGACGCGAAGCGAGCGTACGACGCCGCGATGGAACAGTTCCGCGCCCACAACTGGATCGACGCGCAGACGCAAATGCGCGAGGTAAAACGAAAGTACAGCTATTCGAAGTTCGCGCGCCTCGCCGAGCTCCGCGTGGCAGACGCGGACTACGAGCAGGAGAAGTTCGCGGACGCGATTCGCGAATACAAGGACTTCATCCATGCTCACCGCTCCGACGCCGAGGACGTCGCCTACGCGCGCTCCCGCATGGCGGAGGCGACGTACGCGGAGATCCCGGAGTCGTTCCTCATGCCTGCCGCCGAAGAGCGCGACCAGGCCGCAGTGGTGGATTCGTACAAGGAGCTCAAATCGTACCTCAGCGACTATCCGGAGGCGAAGCAGGCGCCCCGCATTAGAGAGCTTCTGGCGCAGGTCACTGCGCGGCTCATTCGCCATGAGCTCTACGTCGCTCGTTTCTATTTCGAACAAGGACAACTACGAGGCGGCTGTTGCTCGCATCCAATATGCGCTGCGGAGCTACGTCGTTAAGAAGGCGGGGCCGCACGTCGACGAGGCAGCCGGTCTCGAGGGCGACGCCCTGCTGCTCCTCGGGCAGACATATCTCAAGATGCACAAATGGGGGGACGCGCACGAAGCGTTCGACGCCATCGTCCGCGGCTTCGACGGAAGCACGGTTGCGACGCAAGCGCGCAACTACCTCGCCTACCTCCGGGTTCGAGGGGTCTGACGCACAAGCGAACCTCCAAGTCGGGGCCGATGCGGTGCCCCTTGGGCGATCGTTGGCGCTCCTGGGATGCGCTCGTTCATGCCGACCGGTGCTAGTTTCAGTCGAATGCCCGAAGTGACGCCTGCCGCCGCTCTCTCGATGGCGCCGCCGGCGCCCGGCGCCCCTGCCCCGCCCACGGTTCTGGTCGTAGACGACGAACAGAACATCCGTCGTACGCTGCAGCTCGTTCTCGAAGGAGAGGGCTATCGCGTGCTCGGGGCCGAGACGGCCGCCCAGGGGCTGGCCATCTTGGCTAGCCCCGAGACGCCAGTCGACTTGGCCATCGTCGACGTCAAGCTTCCGGACATGAGCGGGCTGGACGCGCTCGCCAAGATTCGAAGCGACGAGGCAACGAAGGACTTGCCTATCATCATCATCAGCGGCCACGCGACGGTGGACGACGCTGTGCAGGCCATCAAGCTCGGCGCGAGTGACTTCTTCGAGAAGCCGCTCGCGCGCGAGCGCGTCCTCGTCAGTGTTCGCAACGTTCTCCACGCAGCCAAGGCTCAGCGCGAGTTGGCGCGCGTGACCGAACAACAGCTTCAACGGTACGAGATGATCGGACGAAGCGCGCCGATAAAGCGCCTGTTTCACGATCTCGAGAAGGTGGCGCCGACCAAGGCGTCCGTCCTCATCACGGGAGAGAGCGGGACGGGCAAGGAGCTCATCGCGCGCGCCATCCACCGCCTCTCCCCGAGGACCGACGGGTCTTTCGTCAAGGTCAACTGCGCGGCGATTCCGCGAGAGCTCATCGAGAGCGAGCTCTTCGGACACGAGCGGGGCTCGTTCACCGGAGCGCAGCAGCGGAGGCGAGGTCTTTTCGAGCAAGCCCACGGCGGCACCCTCTTCCTCGACGAGATCGGGGACATGGAAGTCGTCGCCCAGGCCAAGGTCCTGCGCGCGGTCCAGTCGGGCGAGATTTCGCGCGTCGGCAGCGAGCACGTGATCCACGTGGACGTCCGCGTGCTCGCCGCGACCAACAAAGATTTGGGCAAGGCGGTCGAGAACGGTAGCTTCCGTGAAGACCTCTTCTTTCGCCTAGCGGTCTTTCCAATACGGAGCCCGGCGCTTCGCGAGCGCGTCGAGGACATTCCACTCCTCGCGCAGGCCTTCATGGAGCAGTTCGCCCGCGAAAACGGCGTCCGGCCGAAGCCGATCGACGACGCCGTGATGATCGCCCTCGCCAGCCGAAAATGGCCCGGGAACGTGCGCGAGCTGAAGAACGTCGTCGAGCGCACGGCGATTCTCTCGGGAGATCGCGTGACGATCGCCGACCTGCCGGAAGACCCGCACGTGAGCCCGTTCGAGGAGGAGACCGAGCCGCCTCCTGCCGCGGTGGACGCGACGCAACCGCTTTATACGGTGGAGGACGACGTGGAGCTGCCGCGTTCGCCGTCGACCCCTCCCCCGGGGGGCAAGCACCTCACGCTGCGTGAATTTCGTGAAAAATCGGAACGGCAATACATCGTCGATACGCTGAAGATGGCGGGCTGGAACATCTCGAGGACCGCCATTCTTCTCGGTGTGGAACGGACGAATCTTCACAAGAAAATACGCGCCTATCAGATCACACGCGGCGAGGCGTGACGCGCCAATGCTTCATTCGCGCCGCCGCACCGCTCGGACGCAGAAGATGTTGGGCAGGGGCGAAGTCGAGCTCTTCGCGGACGGAGGCGCGCCGTGCGTGGTCGCCTTTCATGGGTTTGGCGGGACGGCGGCGGAGCTCCTTCCACTGCTCAAGCAAATCGCGAAAGCCGGCTACGCGGTGGATGCCGCGCTTCTCCCCGGCCACGGGACGCGGGTCGAAGATCTGCAAGGGCTCACGTTCGAGCATTGGGTCGAGGACGGGCGCGCGCGGACGCGCCGGGGCATCGAGAAGCACGGTTCCGTCGTGCTCCTCGGCTTCTCGCTGGGCAGTCTCATTGCCATGCAGATCGCATCCGAATCACCTTGGAATACGCCGGCCGGTGCCGGCGTGTCTGGTCTCGCGGTCCTCGGAAATGCGCTCAGGCTTAGACCGGCCTCCCGCGTTCCGCTCGGAATCGCGGCTCGTCTGCGCGTGCGCCTGCCCGATGTCTATCTCCTCAAGGCCATGGCGGCCAACCTGGTGGATGAGGGCGCTCTCGCCACGCTGGTGACGTATGACCGCCACCCGGTGCGGGCGGCGCTCGAAGTCTATCGTGCGGGCGTTCGGGTTCGACGAGAGGTCGGACGGATCACATGTCCGACGCTCGTCTTGCATGGGCGTAGAGACATTGTTTGCTCTTGGCACAATGCCGTTTGGCTCGCACGGCGGCTCGGCTCCAAGGATGTACGGGTGCGCATCTTCGATGAGAGCGCCCACGTGCTGGCCTGCGACGGCGAGCGTGACGAGGTCGCGCGCGAGGTTCTGGCGTTCGTGAGTCGTGTGCGAGCCCCTTGACGCGCGGGAGCCCCGCTGCCGGGCTCCCGACGAGAGACGCTACGCTCAGGCCGTCGGGCGCCTCGGGCGCCTCAAGCGGCGCGGCGGTTTGCGGCTGGTTCGGCCGGAGATCGTCCGTCACCGTCCGGTCGACCCGTAGCCCCCCGTTCCGCGTGGAGTGGCGTCGAGCTCTGCGGCTACGATGAGCTCCGCGCGAGCGACGGGCGCGATGACCAACTGCGCGATGCGCTCGAGTGGCGCGATCGTGGCCGGGGCATCGCTCAAATTCACTAGTAAGACTTGCATCTCGCCGCGGTAGTCGCTGTCAACAGTGCCGGGCGCGTTGAGGACCGTGACGCCCGACCGAGCCGCGAGCCCTGACCGAGGCCTCACCTGCCCCTCGAAGCTGGGCGGGATTGCGACCACGAGACCGGTCGGCACGCGCGCGCGACCAAGAGGCGCGAGAGTGAGGGGCTCCGCGAGCGCGGCGTGCAGATCCATCCCGGCTGCACCTTCCGTCTGGTATCGGGGCAACGGTACCTGGATCGGCCCCACTCGGGTGACGCGGATCGAGAGATCGGGGAGCATGGCGCGATCATACCCGGGCCGACGCTTGACGCCGCCCGCTCGACTGGTACTCGCATTCGCACATGGCCGCCCGTGAGCTCGTCCTAATCCTCGACTTCGGGTCGCAGTACACGCAACTCATCGCGCGCCGCATCCGAGAGCAGCGCGTCTACTGCGAAATTCATCCCTGCACCATCCCGTTCGAGCTGCTCCGGGCGTTGGGCGCTTGCGCGATTGTTCTCTCGGGCGGGCCCGCGAGCGTTTATGGTCCGGGCGCTCCCACCATAGACCCTCGCCTCTTCGAGCTCGGGACGCCCGTCCTAGGCATCTGCTATGGGCTGCAGTTGCTCGCCCACCTCCTGGGCGGAAAAGTCGAGCCCTCCAGCGCCCGCGAGTACGGGCACGCACGGGTCGTCGTGGAGAGGCCGGAGGGTATCTTTCATCGATTCACGAAGCGTGAGGCCCTAGACGTCTGGATGTCGCACGGCGATCGAATCACGTCGTTGCCTCCGGGCTTTCAGACCATCGGCGTGAGCGGCAACACGGCTTTCTGCGCAGTTGGGAACCTCGAGAGGAACATCTTCGGCGTGCAGTTTCATCCCGAGGTAGTCCACACGCCGCGTGGCGCGGACGTCCTGGCATCGTTCCTCTTCGAGGTCGCGGGCATGACGCCATCATGGACGCCCGGCGCCTTCACCGAGGAAGCCATTGCAACAGTCCGAGCGCGCACCGCGCCCAGGGATCACTTGCTTTGCGGCCTGTCGGGCGGGGTGGACTCGTCCGTTGCCGCGGTCCTCTGTCACCGCGCTGTCGGTGACCGGCTCACGTGCATTTTCGTCGACAACGGGTTGTTGAGGCGAGGCGAAGCGGCCGAGGTCGCGACCACTTTTCGAGAAAGCTTTCACCTCAACCTGGTCACGGTCGACGCACGCGAGCGCTTTCTTTTGGCGCTCCGGGGGGTAACCGATCCTGAGCAAAAGCGAAAAGCGATCGGGCGCGTGTTTGTCGAGGTCTTCGAGGATCAAGCGAAGCGCGTCGGCAGCGAGGAGGCGCAGTGGCTCGTGCAAGGGACGCTCTACCCCGATGTCATCGAGAGCGTGTCCTTCAAAGGACCGAGCGCGGTGATCAAGAGCCATCACAACGTCGGCGGGCTCCCAGAAAAGATGAAATTGAAGCTAATCGAGCCACTTCGGGAGCTCTTCAAGGACGAGGTGCGCGCCGCCGGCGAGCAGCTCGGGATGTCCAGAGAGCTGCTTTGGCGTCATCCGTTTCCGGGGCCCGGCCTTGCCGTTCGATGCCTCGGGGAGGTCACAGAGGCACGTCTCGAGGTGCTGCGGGCGGCTGACGCCATTGTGATCGACGAGATACGCATGGCGGGACTCTACGACACGGTGTGGCAGGCGTTCGCCGTGCTCCTTCCCGTGAAGACCGTGGGCGTCATGGGCGACGAGAGGACCTACGAGGAGGTCTGCGCGGTCCGCGCGGTTCGGTCGGTCGACGGAATGACTGCCGACTGGGCGAAGATCCCGCACGAGGTGCTCGGGCGCATTTCGACCCGCATCACCAACGAGGTACGAGGAATCAATCGGGTCGTTTTCGACATCACAAGCAAGCCGCCCGGTACCATCGAGTGGGAATGAGGAGCCCGGCCCTCGCAGTCGAGCCAGCGCCGAAATCGAGTCCCCCGGCGCCACGAGTCGAGGCTGGCGCCACAATGGCCATCCTCATCGCGCTTGCCGCGCTCGAGTGCTCGCCGCCGCAACGGCCAGGCCCGAGCACCGTATCGCTGCGCATGCGCGGTGCCCCCCTCGGCGCGACCGTCGTTATCGACGACGAGCCCGTCGGCTCGCTCGACTTCGTGGCCGCTCACGGCGTGGCGCTTCCACCGGGAAAACACTCAGTCACCGTAATAGCTCGCGGATACCTGCCTATGGATCGCGAAGTTGACGCGAAGCCCGGCGCTCAACCCATCCTCCTTGTCATCGCGCTCACGCCCGTGCCCGATTGACAGCCTCCAGACGCGCGGCACACGCGCGTAAGCGCGAGGCGAGCTTGACGGACCGGGAGTTCCGGGCGATAGAGTCACGAATCTCCTCATGTCGAACCGCGCGATTTGGAACGTACGAAAGCGTCACGAGTGGCTGGCCACACCGCTTAAGAGCAAGCGCATCAAGCGAGCCCAGCGGCTGCGGTGCGGGCTGCAAGACGCGATTGATCGCAAGAGCGGCCCGCAGGAGCCCCAACAGAGTTGACCCTTTCGGTCGACGGGTGAGCCCCGCGTGGGGTTCGGCGCAGCCGGCCGGCGAGCGCACGCGAGGCTCGGAGCACCGCTAGCGACTTGCTCACGGCGTGCCGTGGCGTTGGACCGCAAAGAGGAGCAATGCGAGTGGGGGGAGCGCCGCCGCAGCAGCAGGAATCCGTCGTGCTGCGGCCGCGTGAAATACGAAGACCGTCGCCGCCAAGGCGGCTCCGGCTAGGACGAGCGCGAGAACGGCTCGCCGACGAGCGCGGCGCGCTGAGGCGCCATGGCCGGGATCCGCTGGACGCCCCAAGGCGTCCGCGCTGAGGAGCGGCAAGGCGAGGCCGGCGGCCGCGGTCGACAGCACGGCTGCGGCGCGGCCGAGCGACGGAATCGCCGCGAAGACTGGAGCGCGCCCCGCTCGCGGACAAAGGGCGGGCACACCGTCCGCCCCGACGCAAAGGCCACGCACCGCGTCCACGAACTCTCCGCGTCGCCAAACCCAAGAGCTCGCGCGCGTCGCGGCTGGGAAGAACCCTGCCAAGTCGACTTGCTGCCACGTTCCCATCGCGACGGCGGCGGCCACTGCGATGCCAGCGCCGCCCGCGACGGCAGCCGCACCGACACGTGCCGGCGATTGGCCCAATGCGGCCATTGCCAGAGCCTCCCCGCGGGAACGCACCGGCACGAGCGCGAGCCAGACGCCAATCCCCGCACAAGCCGGAGCAAGCGGCAATGCACGCCCGGCCCGTTCGGCCCACGACACGCTCCCCTCATCGCTGGCAGCCGTCACCAGCCATGTCAATACCAAGGCGAACGCGGCGCCAGCCGCGGCCCGCGCGAAGAGGCGAGCGTCCCACGACGTAGGCACGAGCCGTCACTTTACCTCAAATGGCGCGCGCCGCGAGGCGCTGAGTCTGGCCTGGGTTTCTTCTGCGGGTCTTGCAGCGAACGGGGATGTCGACAACGACGGGAAGACGACGCCGCGAGGCGTGTTATGCTCCGTGCAGGAGTTACGCTTCGGACCCCAGTGGTCCCGAAATCCTTCGGCGACGGGTTACCGTCGCGTGCGTGACACGTCTGGTGGCCCGTGCACCCAAAACGAAACACTCGCTTGGCAGCGCTCTTCATGGGAGCGCCCCGCCCCGAGTGCCGGCGATGCGCCGGAGGAGGGAGAACGTCATGCAAAGTACCTATGGCTCTAGTCCGAGAGGGGCGTTGCCGTAATGACGTCTCCGCGCGTGCGGCCGTGGGGTCGAACGTGCGGGGGCGGCTTCGGTTCGGATGGCGCGAGGACCGTAACGGCGCACTAGGCCGGCACCGGTCCGAGACTCGTCGTCGTGCGCAGCATGGCATTCGATGAGACAAACGTGCTCTTCCGTTCCGCGTGACGAGCCCTTTCGCTGGGCCTAGTCAGGTAGCCCGCCGTACCCTCAACGGCTTCGTGCCGTTCGGGCAAGCGGGGACCAGGGAAAACGGCCCGGGTGGACCGAAAGCGCCACCCGGGCCGTCGTTTGTCGCGACCGCGCGGTTGACAGGTCGGGTTCGCGAGAGGTAGTTGGTCTCGCTTAGCGCTTTCGGTAGCCCGCGGGACTAGCTCAGTTGGTAGAGCGTCGGCTTCCCAAGCCGAAGGTCACGAGTTCGAACCTCGTGTCCCGCTCCTGGCAGCTTGACGCGTCAGTGCTCGCCTTGGTACGCGGGGCGTGGGTTGACTGCGCCGCGCAGCGGGGCCGCCCCCCGAGCGGATGTCGCGTTGTGCATGCGGCCGCGCTAGGGTTGCGCCGCTGATGCTGCACAGACTCTATTTTTCGCCCGGTTTTTTCGGATTTGGGCGCCTCGTTTCCTACGATTACTTCGTCCATTTGGAGCGGGCGCTCGCGAAGAGCATTCTAGCGGCGGGCGACCAAGTCGAGACGCATGTGGTCCACGTGTCGCCGACAGCGTCCATTCGCCGCCGTGCGGCAAAGCTGGCAGAGCTCGTCGCGCGCACGTGTGACCCGTCTGCGTCGAACGGCGGTCCGATTCACCTGATCGGCCATTCGACGGGCGGCCTGGACGCTCGCCTCGTGGCCTCTCCGAGCGTGTCTCTCTCGATAGCTCCCGAGGCATTGGCTTGGCGGCGCCGACTGAAGAGCATCACCGCGATAAATACGCCCCATTTCGGAACGCCGTTGGCGAGTTTTTTTACAACGGTCAGCGGCGAACGCGTCCTGCGCGCCCTCAGCGCACTCACGTTTGTCGCGCTGTCGCTCGGTTCGCCGCCCCTCATGGCGGTGAGCGCGCTAGTGGCTGCCTTCGGACGAGTGGACCGTGCGATCGGGCTCGACTTGGCCGTCCTCGACCGCGCGACCGACGCGTTCGTACGATTTTTGGACGACGCACGCGGCCCCGAGCTGCGCGATTACGTCAACGGCATCAAAGGGGACCAGGGCGCCATGGTCCAACTCATGCCAGAAGCCATGGACCTCTTCGCCGCCGGTATCGAAGATTGTCCCGAGGTCTTGTGCCAGTCGACGGTGTCGATCGCGCCGACGCCAGCGCCAGGCATGTTCGTGAGGGCTGTCGGCCGACCCTGGAGCACGTTGAGCGGGGTTATCTTCGCGGCTCTATACGGCATCTCCTCACGGTACGATGCCCGGTACCCCTGCGCGGCACCGGAGCGCTCAGTCAGCGACGAGGAGCTTCTTGAGAAGTGGTTTGGATTCAAGCTGGGCATCCGCACGAACGACGGGGTGGTGCCGGTCCGCTCCCAAATTTGGGGCAACGTCGTGTGGGCAGGATATGCCGATCACCTCGATGTTCTCGGCCATTTTCGAGACACCGCTCCCTCGCGAATCCGAGCGCAGAGCGACCGGGATGAGCCTCGCCACGTGGACTGGCTGTACAGTGGAAGTAATTTCGATCGTGAGCGCTTCGGATCGCTTATCAACGCTATCGCGGCGGGAATTCTCCAGAGCGCTGCCTAGACGCCAATCACCACCCCGGTATGGCGGCCAAGAAAGTCCTTCAGCCCTTGGCGCGCTCTTGTGCGAGTTTTCCTAGGCCTTCCTCGAGCCGATCGACCCCAAAGTCTCCGCCAAGTAGGTGCTTCGCCGCGTACCCCACACCGACGGCGAGAATGACTTGACCCAGTCGCGAGCCGAAGATGCTGCCGGCGACGAATCCTAGGCCGGCTGCAGCGCCGACGACGACATACGGTCTCTTTCGGGTTTGCTCCTCAAGCTGGGAGCCCAGATTGCGCCCTACCTCGCGCAGCTTCGCGACTTCAATCCGTCGGGGAGGCTCGTGCTCGCCCGCCTCCATGCGGCCGCGCTCGGTTCGGCGTGCCCTGCGCTCGTCGCTCTGGACGCGCTGAGGATGGTGCTCCTGCTGTTGCTCTTCAGTCGGTCGGTTCATGTCGCGGCCACGGTGCAAGAGTGGTGCGCACACCGATGCGGAACGTGGCTCTCGTCATGCCGCCATCTGCTGAGAGAACTCAGGGCTGCTTGTTGTCGAGGCCCCAGCGCCTCGGCGGCGGCGACGGACGTGCTGGCATCGCTGAAATGGCTTCGACAGTGCAGCAAAACGCCACACGCGGGGCCATTTCGTCCGACGGCTCGCGGTCGCGAGTCGATGCGCCGCGGTTAGGCGATGGCAGAGCGGACGCGTCCCCATGCGACGACCGTCATGCTAAGCCAGGCTAGTCATGGGCGGTGAGGAGCAGCTCGATGCAGCGCTCGAGGCGGCGTTGGTCCGGGAGCTCCGCGCGACCTGGCATCACGTCAACGAGTCTCACTTTCGCGGAAGGCTGTCCCCACCGGCGCTCGCGCTCGTCCCAGCGCGGGCAACGCTCGGCCGGTGGATTGAGCCTACGAGAACGATTGAGATCTCGCGCCCAATGGCGCTAGCCGAGCCCTGGGGGACCGTGGTGGAGGTGCTCAAGCACGAAATGGCGCATCAATACGTCCACGAGGTGCTTCGCGAACGAGACCAGACCGCGCACGGTCCGGCTTTTCGCGAGACCTGCGCACGCCTCGGGATCGACGGCCGCGCCGTTGGTGCACCGAAGCACTCCCCTCTGGACCCGGCGATCGTCGAGAACAAAATGGTCGAGCGCATCGTCAGGCTCCTCGCCCTCGCCGAGAGTCCCAATCGTCACGAGGCCGAAGCGGCCATGGCTGCCGCGCAGAAGCTAATGTTGAAACACAACCTCGATGCCGCACGCGCAACGACCCCCCGTGACCATGCCTTCTTGCAGCTAGGTGATCCCAAAGGTCGCGTCATCGAGCATGAGCGGTTGGTCGCAACGATCCTCGGCAAGCACTTCTTTGTCGAGGTGATATGGATCCCGGTGTATCGCCCGCTCCAGGGAAAGCGCGGCACAGTGCTCGAGGTATGTGGGACTCGGGGCAACCTGGCGATCGCCGAATACGTGCATGGCTTTTTGCACAAGACAGCAGAGCGGCTTTGGCGCGAGCATCAGCGCGCCACGCACACCACGTCCAATCGCGAACGCCGAACGTACCTCGCTGGCGTCATGACTGGGTTCGGGGACAAGCTCGCCCGGCAAGAAGCGAAAAGCCGTGGGGAGGGGCTGGTGTGGATCAAGGACGGGGATCTGATGGGCTACTTCCGTCGGCGTCATCCGTACGTCCGCAACCTCCGCCATGCGGGGCAGCGTCGTTCTGACGTGTGGGCGGAGGGCCGCGAGGCCGGACGGGCCATCGTTCTTCACCGGTCGGTGCAATCCTCCACGGAATCGCGGGGTCACCTGCTTCGGGCAAAGAGCTGACGCGCGCTGGTTCTTTTCGTTTGATTGCGACCAAAGAAGGTACGCTTCGGGTCGGTTGGACTCCTGAGGTTTCCGCGTGGCTAAGGACGAAAGAAAGACGACCAACGCCGAGGTGCGAGCAAAGTCCGAGAAGTACCTCTTCCCGAGCGTGACGACGTACTACGCCGAGGCGCTCGCTCTCGAGAGTGGGAAGGGTTGTCGTGTCCGGGACTTCGACGGCAACAGCTACCTCGATTTTTTTGGTGGTATTCTCACCCTCAGCGTTGGTCACGCGAATGACGCGGTGAACGGGGCGGTGCGCACCCAAATGGATCGCCTGGGTCACGTTTCGACCCTGTATCCGACGTTGCCAATTGCCAATCTCGCCGAGACCCTCGTGAACCTTAGCCCCGGCCATCTCGCCAAGGCGTTCTTCTGTACGAGCGGCACGGAGGCCGACGAGACCGCGGTCGCGCTTGCGCAAGCGCACACCGGTCGCCAGGAGATCGTAGCTTTGCGTCACGGTTATTCGGGGCGCACTCTCCTCGCCCAGGCGCTGGGCGGGAGCTCGAAATACCGGCCGGTGCCGACCCAGGTGGCGGCGGTGCGTCACGCCCACGCTCCATATTGTTATAGGTGCCCCTTGGGTCTACGTCATCCGAGCTGCGACGTGCAATGCGCACGCGATATCGAAGAATTGATCCAAACGACGACCATCGGGCAAGTCGCAGCCATCATTGTGGAGCCCATCTTGGGCGTCGGCGGGTGCATCGTCCCGCCACCCGGTTGGATGCAAGTCGCGGTCGACATCGTGCGCCAGTACGGAGGGATTTTCATCTGCGACGAAGTGCAGACCGGCTTCGGACGCACCGGCAAAATGTGGGGCATCGATCACGAGGGAGTTCAGCCCGACGTCATGACGATGGCGAAGGGAATTGCCAACGGCTTGCCGATCAGCGCCATTCTTGCCACCTCGCCCATCGCCGGCGCTTGGAAGGCGGGAAATATCTCGACGTTCGGGGGAAACCCCATCTCGTCCGCCGCGGCGAACGCGACCATCGACGTCATTCAGAGCGAGGGGCTAGTCGAAAACGCAGCCGCGATGGGCGCCGTTCTGCGCGACGGCCTGGAGGTGCTGAAGGCCAAGCACGCGCTCATTGGCGATGTTCGGGGGCGGGGGCTGATGCAAGGCATCGAGCTCGTCCGCGACGAAAAAGCGGGAGACCGTTCGCCCGCGACGGACGCGACGCTTCGTCTGTTCGAGGAGACGAAGCGGCGTGGTCTACTCGTCGGGCGTGGCGGGATAAGGGGCAACGTCGTACGCGTTGCGCCACCGCTCGTTGTCGATCACGTACAAGTGACCGACGCTCTTCGAATTTTGGATGATTCCTTCGCCGCGATCTCCTGACAAGAGCGGCAGGGCGCCGCAACCGACCAGGCCTACTTAGGCTTGGTTTTTGTAGAGACGGAGGCTCACCTGCCGAGATCGAAGGGCTTTCCTTGTGAGGCGTTCGGAGCGTTTCTGCGCGTGCACCGGACTCTCTCCCGTCCCTTGCGCGGCCCATTCGAGAGCGCGAGCCGGCTCCTTCACCCAATGCTCGTAAAGCTTGGCGAGCTCGAGCCGCGCGGACGCGTCGTCGCTCATCGCCGCCAACCTCTCGAAATGGATAAGGGCACGCGCGCGATCACCGCGCGCCTTCGCAACTTCAGCACGTACTCGGAGCGAGTCCGGAGTCGATTCGCGCGCGAACGCGGCTTCGGCCGCGGCGGCCGCCCGGTCAAGCGCTCCGGCGCGCCGCAGCGTCTGCGCCACGCCCACCAGATCGGCTGCGGTCAGCGCAGTCTGAAGGGGCTCGCCGTAAAGGCCGACGAGCGCGGCCATGGCAATCACGTCCCAAGCGTTATGCTCGATGACGCCATGTAGCGCGCGCGTGTCCCCCGTCCGGAGGAAATGCAAGTAACACGCGCTCACATCGCCGGACGCGACGTCGTCGATTCGTTCGAACCCGAGCACTTCTCGTTCGATCGCCACCAGCCGGCAACCCTGCTTGCCGCGCTTTCGGTGGATCCGGCGGGCGACGTGCAGCAAATCGAGATGCGGCGGCTCGGCGGGCGCGCGCACGCGTCCCATCACGAAGCGAGTGCGCAGGAGCGGCATATCGAAGCTCTTGCCGTTGAAAGTGACGAGCATCGCCGCCGCTTCGATGCGTTCGGCAACGCGCTCGAGCATCGGCGCCTCCTCGCTGAGCGCCCTCACCAGGATCTGTTCGAGCACGAACGTCGCATCGTCCCACCACCCCAGGCCCACGAGGAAGGCGACGGTTCCAGTGCCGCCGGACAGGCCGGTGGTCTCCGTATCGAGGTAGAGGGCACGACGCGGATCACACGCAGAAAGTACCGGATCGAGCGCGAGCAAGGCTAGTAGCTCCGGACAGGCGTCGCGCGCGCAAGACACCGATGCTCGCCCCGTGCGGTGAGCGGCCGAAAGGCGCTGGCAGCGGACGTGGAGCGGTCCGCGCGAAGTAGCCTGGGTAGCGAATGGGAGATCGATCGTGTCGACCGACGGGAGGGGCGGCGCGGTCCTGCGAGCTGTCCGCTCCAGCGTCGCTTGTATCCGCACGCGCAAGTTGTCGAGCACCCGCTTGCGGGGGGTGTCTTCCGCAGCCGCGAGTTCGGAAAGCGTGGCACCTGGCAAATTCAGCCTCGAGAGCTTGCTTCGAAGGGTCACGGCGCGCGAGCCTACGCTACATCGGTTCAGTGAACTCTGCCATCGGGCGCTCACCCGTCATTCGATCACCGCATCTGCTCCCCGCATGGCAGACACGAGCATGTCCTCCATGCCCATCGCAAGCGAGCTCGGAAGCGCTTCGGGGGCGAACAGCGCTACCTCCAAAATCTCGAGAGAGTTCGTTGGCGCTCGAGCGGGCGGATCGACGAGGCATTCCACGACGACCGTTACACCGTGGAATCGTGGGTCGCGATCGGGGTGGGAAAAGACTCCGACCAGGCGCACTATGTCGCAACGGTCGACGCCAGCCTCCTCGGCCAGTTCGCGCGCGATAGACGTGCGCAATGTCTCGCCCCACTCCAGCGTACCCCCTGGGAGCGCCCATTCTCCCAGGTCGGCCCGTCGGACGAGCAGCCAACGACCGTCGGTCGTACGCGCAGCCGCCACGATGCCGACGACAGGGCGCCGGAGCAGGTGTCGGGCGATCTCCTTGCAGAGGAGGAAAGCGCCCCTCGGAACGCGCCAGGACATGGGGCATAGGCTACTGCTTCACGGAAAGCGCCTCTAGAAAAGAGCACGCGAGCGACAGTCAGTTGAAGGCGCCGCACGCCTCGATTACGCAAGACGGAGCATGCCCACCCTGCGGCACTTCACAGTCGTCCCCCGTCTTCCTCTCGCCTTGGAGCGCCTTCGCGACATCACGTACAACCTCTGGTGGGCGTGGGCGTCGGTAGCTCACGAGCTCTTCGTCCGGATCGATCCCGACCTTTGGGCGGAGGTGCACGGAAATCCGATCGAGCTTCTCGCTCGTGTCGCTCAGGCGCGCCTCGATGAGCTGGCCGCCGATGACGCGTTTCTCAGCCACCTCGAAGCGGTCGAGCAGACCTTTCAGCGCTACATGCAGCGCGAAGGATGGTTCAGCAAGACTTTCCCTGAAGCCGCGGGCGCTCGGATTGCCTACTTTTCGATGGAGTATGGCCTCCACGAGTGCCTTCCGATCTATTCGGGGGGACTAGGGGTCCTTGCGGGTGACCACTTGAAGACGGCAAGTGACCTAGGCCTACCGCTCGCCGGTGTCGGGTTAGCGTATGCTGAGGGCTATTTCCGGCAAGTTCTCAATGCCGACGGCTGGCAGGGGGAGAGGTATCCTATAAACGATTGGCATCGAATGCCTGTGACGCCCGTCCTCGATGCCGCGGGCCAGCGGCTCTTCATACGCGTGCAATATCCGCACGGAATCGTGCTCGCTCAGGTGTGGAAGGTGCAAGTCGGCCGCGTACCACTGCTCTTGCTGGACGCGAATCTCGAAGACAATCTACCGGCGGACAGGGCCATTACTGGCCCGCTCTATGGCGGCGATCAGGAGTTTCGAGTCCGCCAGGAGATCATGCTCGGAATTGGCGGAATCCACGCGCTCGAAGCTGTCGGTTTCTCGCCGACTGTCTGCCATATGAACGAAGGTCATTCGGCCTTTCTCGCGATCGAGCGCATCGGCCGGGTGATGCGCGAACGCGGCGTCTCTTTCGCGGTGGCGAGCGAGGCGAACAGCGCAGCGAACATTTTCACCACGCATACCCCCGTTCCCGCGGGCAACGACGCGTTCGACCCCGCGCTGGTGCGGCGCTACCTCGAGCCCTACCGTGCACCGCTCGGTATATCGGAGCAGGAGCTTTTGGGCCTCGGTCGCATCGATCCGAGCGATCAGGGAGCGCCGTTCTCGATGCCCGTTCTCGCGATCCGCGCGTCGGATCACTACAATGGCGTCAGCGAGCTGCACGGCGAAGTCTCCCGCAAGATGTGGCGCGGCCTATGGCCAGAGCTGCCGACTCACGAAATACCCATTGATTTCATAACAAACGGAGTGCACACCGCGTCGTGGGTCGCATCTGAAATGGGTGCTCTTTTCACGCGCTACCTGGGTCCTGGTTGGGCGGAGCGGAGTGACGACGCCGAGCTGTGGGAGCGCGCCTACGAGATTCCGGACGCCGAATTGTGGCAGGTACACGAGCATCGCCGCCACCGCCTCGTCCAGCGGTCGCGTCGCTGGCTGCGGGCCGCAGCCGAGCGCAGGGGGGCTGGTTCCGAGGAGCTGTCGGCTGCGGACGAAGTGCTCGATCCCAACGCGCTGACGGTGGGCTTCGCGCGCCGCTTCGCAACCTATAAGCGCGCGACTCTTCTCTTCACCGATCTCGAACGTGTCAAGAGATTGCTGGGCGATCCGGAGCGCCCCGTACAGCTCGTGTTTGCGGGTAAAGCCCATCCGCAAGATCGAGGCGGCAAAGAGCTAATTCGGTCGCTAATCCACGTGAGCCGCGATGCGGGGCTCCGCGGCCGGGTGGTCTTCATCGAGGACTACGACATGAGCATCGCGCGTGCCCTCGTGAGCGGCGTGGACGTATGGTCGAACACGCCCCGGCGGCCTCTCGAAGCCAGCGGAACGAGCGGAATGAAGGCGGCCGCCAATGGCGCCCTCAACGTGAGCGTGCTCGACGGCTGGTTCGCCGAAGCATGGCGCGATCACGGGTGGGAGGTGGGCTGGGCGATTGGTCGCGGTGAAGAATATGCGGACGCGAGCGGCGATGCCCGTGAGGCGGAGCTGCTTTACGACGTTCTTGAGCACGAAGTGGTTCCGCTGTTCTACGCGCGCGACGGGATGGGTCGACTTCCCCGCGCCTGGACAAGGAGGATGAAGAACGCGATCGCCAAGCTCGTGCCTAAGTACAATACGGCGCGGATGGTGCGCCAGTACACGTCCCGTTTCTACGTGCCGGCAATCAAGTTGGCTCGCAACTTGGCAGACGGCGATCTAGCTGCGGCGAAGACCCTGACTGCCTGGAAAGAATGCGTCCGAGACGCATGGCATCAGGTCAAGGTCATCGACATCCGCGTGTATTCGCGCAATGAGGTTGCGGTCGGAGAGCCCGTGCGCGTTTCCGCCACCGTGCAGCTCGGTCCGCTCGCTCCAGTTGACGTCGCAGTGGAACTTTATCACGGGCCCACGGCGGGGGGGTATGAGCTGTCCAAGGGGCGCATCGTGCGCATGCGACCGGTCGAACGCGGGGCTGACGGAGCGTGGCGCTTCGATGGTGACATTCCCACCGACCAGAGCGGAGCGCACGCTTTTGCGGCACGAGTCATCCCGTACAACGCGGCGATGAGCCATCCGTACGAGACATCGCTCATCCGCTGGGCCTAAAGGGCTCGCCAGGCGCGGAGCGACCTGCGCGGAGTGTCCCACAGGTGTTGCGGCACTGCCGCGTCGACTGGTTTCCACAACGCCATCGTACCAGAGCGTGCTACGGAGAGTACTGCCCCATGCGCGGGTACGTCGACCTGCATTGCCATTGGGTCGCCGCCATTGACGACGGTGCCCGCACGCCCGGAGAGGGGCTAGCCATGCTGCGCGGTCTACGGGCGGCGGGCTTCGACATCGTCGTCGCCACGCCGCACATGCGCCCTGGGCTTTTTGACAACGAACGGGCTGGGCTCGAACTCGCGTTCGCGGCCATGCAACTAACTTTGTCGGCGGCGGCTGACTTGCTTCCGACAGTCCACCTTTCGAGTGAGCACTTTTTCGACGACGTCGTGTTTGGCCGCCTCATGAGGGGCGAGGCTCTCCCCTACCCCGGGGGCAAGAATGTGCTCGTGGAGTTCGGCCCTGGTTCATTTCCGATGCGAGCGCAACACCGGTTCTTCGACCTCCGTCGGACGGGCCTCGCCCCCGTCCTCGCGCACCCGGAACGCTATGAACCGGTGTGGAAGGACGACTCCTGCCTCGACCCTCTGCTCGACGCGGGAGCAGTACTCCTGCTCGACGTCGCGGCGCTCGTCGGAAAATACGGCCGATTGCCGCAGCGCGCGGCTGAAAAGCTCCTTGAGGAGGATGCTTACGAGGCCGTGTGCTCGGATGCGCACAAACCGCGAGACATCGACGATGTCGTTCGAGCGATCGACCGGCTAGAGGCGCTGGTCGGAGCGACCGAGGCCAGACGCCTACTCGCGGACGGGCCGCGAGCTATTTTGGATGGGCAATGGCAGCCATGAAGGAGCGAATTGCAGTCGTTGGACTCGGCTATGTCGGGCTCCCCGTGGCGCTCGCCTTCGCGCGCAAGTTCCCGGGCACGGTCGGTTTCGACATCCACCGCGAAAAGGTGGAGGAGCTCCAACGAGGGCACGACCGAAACCATGAACATTCATTTGACGTTCTCAAGGCGACAGATCTCCGGATGACGAGCGACCCGAGCGACCTTAAGGGGTGCTCGTTTTTCGTCGTCGCTGTGCCCACGCCCGTGGACGACAACAACGTCCCCGATCTCACGCCGATCGAACGAGCGAGCGAGACGGTTGGCGGAATTCTGACCAAGGGCGCCGTGGTCGTCTACGAGTCAACCGTTTATCCCGGCGTTACCGAGGACGTATGCGGCCCCATCCTGGAGAGGGTGAGCGGGCTGAAGCGAGGGATCGATTTCAAGCTTGGCTACTCTCCGGAGCGCATTAACCCCGGAGACAAGGAGCATACGCTCGAAAAGATCACCAAGGTCGTGAGCGGTGAGGACGCGGCCACGCTCGATCGCGTGGCCGCTGCTTACGGGGCCGTCGTCGACGCAGGCGTGCACCGCGCGCCGAGCATTAAAGTGGCCGAGGCGGCAAAGGTCATCGAAAACACGCAGCGTGATCTCAACATCGCACTCATGAATGAGCTTGCCATCATCTTCGACCGCATGGGAATCCGCACCAGTGACGTTCTCGCGGCAGCGGCCACGAAATGGAACTTCCTCAGATTCAAACCGGGGCTCGTGGGTGGGCATTGCATCGGCGTCGATCCCTATTACCTCACGATGAAGGCCCAGCAACTGGGTTACCAGCCCGAGGTGATCCTTGCGGGTCGGCGGATCAATAGCAACATGGGATCCTATCTCGCCGCGCGCGTCGTCAAGCTACTGATCGACGCTGACATCACCGTGAAGCGGGCGCGTGTAGGAGTCCTGGGTCTTACCTTCAAAGAGGACTGCAACGACATCCGGAACAGCAAGGTCCCCGACATTCTGCGGGAGCTCCGCCAGTTTGGCATCGAAGCCACGGTGCATGATCCTCTCGCGAGCGCTCCCGAGGCGATGCGCGCCTACGGGGTGCGGCTGGTTCCCATCGAGGAAATGGTGCGGCTCGATGCACTCATTTTCGCCGTCTGTCACAAGTGGTACCTGGGCCTCGGTCAGGCGCGCCTGTCGTCGATGATCCGCGAGGGCGGCGTCATGGTCGATGTCAAGGGGGTCCTCGACCCCTTAGCCGTCGAACGCGGAATCCGGTACTGGAGCCTGTAGCGACTGCGACCAAGAATGGGCTGCGTGCGTGCTATACGGACGCCTCCGTGGCTTCTTCATCAGCAGGGACCTCTTCCTCCGCTTCGCCGTCTGCACCCCGTCGCCGGAGCCTACTCCGCCGGCACGCCCTCAAGCTCACCGCATCGCTCATCATCACTTGCGGTGTCGTTTACACCGTTCACAAGGGTGGGCTGAAATTCGTTCCCGAAGGAACGGATTTTCAGGCGGTGCGCTGGTGGACGCTGCCGTTATACTGGCTGACGCTCTTTACCATGACCTGGTTCCGGAGCACCCGGTGGCGCTATTTGCTGCGCTCCATTGCCGAAGTTCCGCGGGCTCGGCTGCTTGCCGTTTCGGTCATCGGCTTCGCCGCCATTTTGCTGATGCCTTTTCGCATTGGAGAAATTGTTCGCCCTTACCTCATTCGCACTCGTCCGAGCGAGCGGCGCGACGGCGAGCGGGTCATCACCATGACGGCTGCCACCAGCTCCGTGGTCGCCGAGCGCATCATCGATGGTCTCTATCTGAGCATCGTGCTGGCGGTCGCGCTCATCTTCGTTCCGACCGTGCACCCCCTGCCAGACCGCGTCGTCGGCATCCCGGTCACCGTCCAGCAAGTGCGAATGAGTGGTTACGCAATGCTGGGCCTCTTTTGTGTGGCATTTGCCACGATTGCTGTATTTTATTTCGCAAGATCCTGGGCTCACAGATTGACTTTAACGATCTTGGGCAAGGTTTCACGAAGCGTTGCTGAAAAGCTTGCAAATATGTTCGAGAAGTTTGCGGATGGACTACATGTTTTCGGTCGAGGAGGCGACGCTCTCGGGTTCTTTCTGGAGACGACCGCGTATTGGGGCATGAACGCTGGCGGGATGTGGCTCTTGGCCTGGGGGTCGGGCGTGGTGCACGCAGATGGTTCGGCCATAACGTTCGGCGAAGCGTGCGCTCTCATGGGCATGCTTGGCTGCGCCATACTCATCCCCGGACCTCCTGGGATGCTCGGTATCTTTCAGGCGGGGATTTATTCGGGGATGACGATGTACTACCCGACGCGAGTCGTCATCGGCCCGGGCGCGGCTTATGTGTTCTTGATGTATGCTTCTCAGGTCGTGTTCCAGCTCGGTATGGGCGCTTGGGGGCTCTTAGCGGAAGGAAGCGGTCGGGGCTTGCGCGGCGGCCTGAGCAAGCTCGAGGAGGCAGAGGAAGGGATCGCGACATCGCCTGCGGACGCATAATCTGCGGCCGTGCCAGAAAACTTGGCCGACTGCCGTGTCGTTCGATAGTGGTTCCGAATGGGCCCCGACACTTGGAAGTCGGCGGTTGTAGCGGCGGTTTGCGGCGGCGGCGCATCTCTCGCGATCGCGACGACGACACTTCACGCCGATGCGAAGTCCGTTTACCAATCGCCCTACGGCTACGACCGCACGTGGAACGCGGCGCTACGCCTCGTGCGCGTCGACGATGGCTGGAAAATTACCGAGAAGGACGACGCGAACGGGTACCTGCTCTTTGAATACAAATCGCCGGAGAGTAGCAAGCCAAGCGCTGGCTCCCTTGAGCTTGTCCGCCGGCCGGACGCCGATGCACCGGTTAGCGTTCTCGTACAGTTACCCCAAATGCCGCATTACCACGAACAGGTGTTGCTGGATGCGCTCGCCGCGAAGATGCGGCGCGAATACGGTGATCCGCCTGAGCCCAGGAGGTTTCTATCGGACGCGGGACTCGACGCCCTGCGAGATTGAGTTCGCTGCTCAGCGTGCAGCCATCGGCGAAGCGGGAACCCTTGGGCCGTCGTATGTGGAGCCGCAGCAGCGGAAACCAATCTGGTAGTAGCGGAACGATTCGTCGTGGGCGGTCGTCATCGGTCGGCATCGCGTGCGCACCGGACCCCAATATCCGCCTTTGAGCCCGCTGCGAAATGGCCTTCCCGACTGTGATTCGTTGATGACCCATTCATCCACGTTTCCGACCATATCGCGGACGCCGTACGGGCTAATGCATGAGGTCCGCGAGCCGCTCGGCTCGCGTTGGTCGAGGCGTGCCAGCTCTTCTGATTGCTTTCTCAGGTCGTAAATCCTTTCGGGCCGAGGCCATATGTATGGCTTGTCGATGTTGCACGCGTGCTCGTCGCGCCCATAGCCGTCACCATAGGGATAGGGCTGCCGCTCCGGCCCCTCGCATGCGAGGGTCCATTCGGTGTCGCCGCAAAGACGCTTGCCGATGCCCTCGCACGAAGATTTCGCCTCGTTCCAGCTGGTCATGTATTGTGGTAAAGTGCCGGCCCTGTTCGGCCACTCGTAACGATCGATGCAGAAGCGCTGATGGCGTGCCTTCATCGAGCAGAGGACTGGCGCGGTCGTGCGCGCGAACTCCACGCACTGCAGTTCGGTGTCGGGATCGAGCCAGCGGAGGCATGTTTGCGCGACGAATGGGCAGTAGTCCCCTTCCACTTTTACCATCTCGGGAGGACAAGAATTGCCAGTCGGTCCTTCAGGGAGCGTCGAACGAGATTTCCAAATTAATTCGGGTGGACCGTCGCGCACGGCTTCTAGCCTGAGCAGATCGATCGGCAGCGCGTCTCCTGGCAACGTCGCAACGCCGCTCGGGGTGTCTAACGCATCCGCGGCCCGAGACTGTCCGCTGAATGCCGCCCAGGCGACGACAATCAGTATGCAACCAAACCCGAAGAACGCCGGACTGCGACGCATGGGACAACACGCTCGTGCGCGCTTTTGACGCGCACGCTCTCCGATCGACCCGCGCCCGGCGCCTTTTTCGACTCGTTACGTCGGGCGGCGGTCGTTCACATTGTTTTCTTTACTAGGCCTCCAGTTTGGAGCCCAAAGTCGATGCAAGCAAAGTGCGATCCGTCCTGCCCGAGCGGTACGCGCCACAAAAAAGACGCTCCGATTAGGCCTCGGTCGCTCGCTGAAGGTGCACGAGATAGGGCGTTTAGACGCGTTTCTGAGCAGCTCGATTCCACACTGTTTGGCGCCACGCTCGTCGCCGCACCGGCCGGCCGACGCAGCGGGTCACGCTAAAATTGCGCTGCTTACCGAAGGGACGGAAGCTGAGTGTCAGGGAAGCTGCCTATGCGTTACCGCGAACACAATATGGCGAAGGCGGCTTCGCGGCAGACGGACGCGTCTTCGTCGACAAAGGCTCCTTCCGCGAAACAGCCGTGCGGGCAAGGGGCGACGACGCGGTGCGCGGTGCAATCGATGACTACCCCCCCGATGCACCTGTAGAGCTCCGATTCCTCGCCGGGGGCCGTCACCGCTGCGGTCGCGATCGAAATTCCTGTCGTGGAAGCGAACGCCGGACTCGCAGGCGCACATAGTGTGTATGGCCGCCAGTGTTCGATCCATCGCAACCTCCAATCCGTCCGACACGCACCCCGTCGGGCAAATCCCGATCACGTCCCGTGGGCACGCGCACGTGCTCTCCGCGCGGTTGCACGGCAAGTCCACGGTCGCCAAGCGCGATGCCTTCACAACTCGGCCCGAACAGCGAGCGATGCCGTCAGGACAATCGATGAGCCGTCCTGCAAGCACGCTTTGGACGAGTCCCTTCCCCCGCTCCGGTGCCATGAGCGTGAAATCGGTTAGCGGAAGGCGATCGCATGCAAGGCTCAGCAGCAGCAGGGGCACGAACCTCAGGGGGCCCACCGAGATCACGGCGTCGCCCCTATTGCCAACGGCTCTCAGCTCTCGATGAAACTCTTCAGCTGCTTGCTACGCGACGGGTGGCGGAGCTTGCGCAAGCGCCTTCGCCTCGATCTGCCGGATGCGCTCGCGGGTCACCTCGAAGTCCTGACCGACCTCCTCGAGTGTGTGGTCGCTCTTCTCGCCGATCCCGAAGCGCATGCGGAGGACCTTCTCTTCGCGCGGCGTCAGCGTCTTCAGCACCTTCCGCGTCTGCTCGGCGAGGTTCATGTTGATGACCGCCTCGGCCGGCGAGACGACGCTCTTGTCCTCGATGAAGTCCCCGAGATGCGAGTCTTCCTCTTCGCCGATGGGCGTCTCGAGGCTGATGGGCTCCTTGGCGATCTTGAGGACCTTGCGCACCTTGTCGAGCGGGAGCTCCATCTTCTCCGCAATCTCCTCGGGCGTCGGCTCGCGGCCGTACTCCTGCACGAGGTAGCGGCTCGTCCGGATGAGCTTGTTGATCGTCTCGATCATGTGGACCGGGATGCGGATCGTCCGCGCCTGGTCGGCGATGGCGCGCGTGATCGCCTGCCGGATCCACCAGGTCGCGTAAGTGGAGAACTTGTACCCGCGCTTGTACTCGAACTTGTCGACGGCCTTCATCAGGCCGATGTTCCCCTCCTGGATCAGGTCGAGAAACTGCAGGCCGCGGTTCGTGTACTTCTTCGCGATGCTGACCACGAGGCGGAGGTTCGCCTCGACCAGCTCCGCCTTCGCCTTGTCCGCGATGCGCTCGCCCTCGCGGATGGCTTCGTATGTCTCGCGGAGCTCTTTGACGTCGAGCTGCAGCTCTTCTTCGACCTTCTTCAGGTTCTTTTGCGCCGCGGAGTGTGCCCCGAGGACGTCGTCCGGCGTGAGGCCGTACTTGCGCTTGTACTTGCGCTCAGCGCCCGCGTCGGCACGTGCCTGTCGGGCCTCCTTGCGAAGCTGATCGACTTCGACGCCTGCGCTTCTTGGCGAGATCGAGGATGCTGCTCTCGGCGCGCTCGATCTTCTGGATGAGGCCGCGCAGCTTGGCGACGACCCGGTCGATCGTCTTCTTGTTGAGGCGCATCTCCTCGAGCGTCTCGACCATCTTCTGGCGGTTCGCGTCGACCTCGGCCTCGATGCCCTTTTTGCGCGAGGCCGCGCAAGTCGCTAAGGCTCTGCGCCCAGGTCCTGAGCGACCTTGTCGAGGTGCTTCACCTTGTCGATCAGGCGAAGGATGCGGCGGTCGGCCTCCTCCTCGTCGAACTCCGCGTTGTCGTCCTCCGCGTCGCGGATGATGTCCTTGACGCGGATCTTGTGTTTCCGGAGCTTGTCGCCGAGATCGATGATCTCGCGCACGGCCACCGGCGAGTTGAGGATTGCGGAGAGCACCGTGTGCTCGCCGGTCTCGATCCGCTTGGCGATCTCGACCTCGCCCTCGCGCGTGAGGAGCGAGACGCTCCCCATCTTGCGGAGGTACATCCGGACCGGGTCGTTGCTCTTCGAGTAGTAGCCGTCGACCTCCTCTTCGGTCTTCGCCGTGGTAGGTGCCGATTGCTCGCGCTCGCGGGAGACCTTCTGCTCCGCCTGCTCTTCGGCGATGCGCTTCGGCGCGATCTTCACCTGCGTCGCGGCGTCGACGATTTCGATGTCCTCGTCGCCGAGCACGCCGAGCACGTCGTCCATCTGGTCGGCGCCACCATGTCGGCGGGCAGCGCGTCGTTCACCTCGTCGTAGGTCAGAAAGCCCTTGGACTTCCCCATCTCGATGAGCTGCTGGACTTCCTTCCGGTCACGGTTCTTCGTCGCCATCGCTACCTCGGTGCTTCTGCCCCACTCGCGAGCGAGCGACCAGCTTGCGTCGTTCGCGTACCGTCTACCCCTCACTTGCGAATCAAGCCCTGCCGTTCGCGGACGAGCGCATGCGACGTGCTTCGCTAGCTCCACTTCGGCCTCCCAGTCGCCGACGACCCGGTGCTGCTCACGGACAGTCTCGCTAGTTTCTCGCGCAACGTTGGTCTCTCGAAGCTTCTTGGCGTTTGCGCTTACGGTCGGCACGCGCTTCGTCGATCGTCTCGTGGGCAGGGGCCGCCAGACGCGCGGACGCGAAGGCTTGGATCGTCGCGAGGCATTTGCGCAAGGAATTCGGCGACGTCCAGGACTTTTTCCCCTCTGCTGTTCACGCGCGTCGACTTGGGCGATGGCCGCCACGATCCGTGCCGACTCGCCCTCGAGAAGCTGCGAAGGATTCCCGTGAACTTCGGAATCGTCCAGCAAGCACGGGAAAATCGAGGAGCGCGCCGACGATGGCCTTTCGCTCCTCTTGACCCGGACGCCGCGCCTTGACCCGCGCATCGGACGGACGCTGGCCCAAGGGCACGCCGTGCAGCCCGCGCGGCCGTCATCGATCTTTCGCTCCAGGGCACCCAACGCATTGGGCGCCGAGCGCACCAGATCGAGGCGGCTCGCCGCGTAATCCGCGTAAGCCTTCAGCATCCCGCGGACGACCGGATCTTTCTGGCGCGCGAGGATGGCCATGACGCGCTCGATCCGCGCCACGCTTTCGCGCAGGTCGGCCGCATTGAACGTCTCGTCCAAGCTCGACGTCGATCAAGTACTCGAGCAGGCCCCTCGCCTGGCCGATGACATGCTTGAGCGCCTCGTGGCCCTTCGTTCGAACGAACTCGTCCGGGTCGCTTCGATCCGGCAAGACCGCGACTTTGGCATCGAGGCCCGCTCGGTCACACGGCTCCTCGGCAGCGCGAGCCGCCTTGCGTCCTGCCGCGTCGCCGTCGAAGAGCAAAGTGGCTCTCGTGGCGTACCGGCGCAGGAGGCTCGCCTGATCGGTCGTGAACGCCGTACCGAGCGGGGCGACGACGTTCTCCACGCCGCGTGCATGCAGGCTGACCACGTCGAAATTTCCCTCGACGACAATGGCGTGCTCCTGCCTGCGGATCGCGTGGCGCCCTTGCCAAAGGCCGAAGAGGGTCGAGCCCTTCGACGTAGATCGGGCTCTCGGGCGAATTGATGTACTTGGGTGGGTGGTCGCGCGATCCGCTGTCCGACGGCTCGCTGGGCAGGTCGGCCAAGAGCGCGGCCGCTGAAGGCCACGACGCGTCCTTGCGCGTCGACCACCGCGAACATCAGCCGATGACGAAAGCGATCGTAATATCCCGCGCCGCTCGAACGCGGAACGATGAGCCCCACGCTCTCGCGCGACCGCGGGGGAGGCACCCTGCTTCTTGAGAAAAGAGGCCAGCCCATCCCACCCCGACGGAGCGTAGCCGACGCGGAACGCCTGAACCGCCGGTGCGTCAGGCGTCAATTCGCGCCTGCGCGAGCTCGTCGATCGCGTATTGGCGTTCGGGGTGCTCGCGGAGCTGCTCCTCGTACCAGGCGGCAGCTATTTGCATGCACGCCGTAAAGAGCCTCGCGCTCCTTCTTATGGCGATCGGCGTCGGTTGGTACGGCATTGCGCTGCTCCTCCGATGCCGATGCCGGCCCGCTCGGCGAGCACGCGTACTGCCTCCAGAAATGTGTACCCCTCGACGCGCTCGAAGAAGCGGAACACGTCGCCACTCTCCTTGCAGCCAAAGCAATGGTACATGCCCGAGTCGGGGTTCACATTGAAGCTAGGCGTCTTTTCCTTGTGGAAAGGGCATAGACCCAGGAAACGTCGCCCCCGCCGTTTCAAGGAGGGCACGCTCTCCGAGATGACCGCAACGATGTCCGTGCGGTCGCGTACGAGCGAGATCGTATCTTTCGAAATCATCGACGATTCGCGCTCGCTTGCGTCCTCTCCCTCAGTTCGCGCGAAGCGCGATGACGGACCGGCCGATGGCGACCATCAGCTTGATCACACGCGACGCTTGAACGGTCAAGCCGAGCGACCTTGCTGGGTGACGGTCCCGCGGTCGAGGCGCCCTCGAAAGCCAGTCGCGCCGAACTCGTTGGAGTGCGGGCCGTGGGCTGGCGAACGTCGGCATCGCGCAAAGTCGCGCGCTGAACGCGACGTTGATACGCTGCCCGCTTGCGGCGCCTTCCCGCCATGCCGATTCGGCTGTTGACACCTCCGACCCTCGGGTCCCCTCGGCCGCGTGCGCCAGGGCCTTCCCTGCACCGAGCCCCGAAGGGCCGCGGATTGAAGAGGCCGACCTCGGCATCTGAGCCAGTAACGTTACGTCTCGCCATTGGACGTGAAGGAATCGGCATCGAGCTTGCGCAGAGTGTGCGCACTGGTTGTCTCTGCGTGGCCGGGCTCTCCGCCACCTTACCGGGAACGCGGTTTC
This sequence comes from uncultured delta proteobacterium, assembly GCA_963787925.1. Lineage (GTDB taxonomy): Bacteria > Myxococcota_A > Polyangia > Polyangiales > Polyangiaceae > Palsa-1150. The sequence goes on along the minus strand of CAWBEN010000003.1, from coordinate 2,645,027 downwards.
CCATCGATGTCTCTGGTGGCGTGCCGCGGTTTCGTCATCGACGAGCTTTCCTCCAGCGCGTTGAACTCGAGGTGGACGCGCGGGGAGTCGAGCGCTGGGCAGCCCCCCGCCTTCGCGGACTGGTTAGCACTCAAATGCCCGAGGTTTGGGTATGCGCCCGGGCGGCGGGGGCGACAGTGTGTGTGTCTGGAGCACCCAGTATCGACAATGAGGACTTCGCGAGCGCATCGCCGATCGTTGCGTTCGAGGTGTGCGCGATCGCGATCGAGAGTGACCTCGCATTCGTCGTTGAACGAGCACGTGGCTCAAACCTGCCGGTGACCGCAACGGCGATGGCGATCGCGTGTGTCGAAGCTCTCCTCGGCCCTCTCGCCTATCGAACCGGAGCGACTTTTCTGGTTGCGCGACCCAGCCGGGCGGCTCGCGCGGTTACTCTTTCCGGAGGCGGGAGCGCGCGTCCCGGATTGTGACGACGTGCGCTGGACCTCGCTTGCGGCAGAAGGCGATTCCTGGATGCTGCACGCCTCTCGCGGCGCTCTTGCCGCTACGCCCACCCGAGAGGCACTCCGCGCGCGCCAGGCCGCCACCTTACTCCGCGAGGCGGACGACGCAATCATTGGGGGCGACGTGGTACGCGCACGCTCCTCGTGCGTCGACGCCCTCGCCCGCGCGCCCAGGCACATAGAGATAGCGCGCCGCCTTGTAGAAATAGACGCTCGCGCAGGGGGGCGCTGCGAGGCGGCGCTGGCAACCCTTGCCGAGACACGGCTGGCTCCGCCAGGCGAGGCCTGTTTGGGAACGATGCCCGGAGAAATGCTCCTTGCCGTCGGCGATGTGGTTGGGGCGGTCGCCAGCTTCGTGCAAGCGGGCGAGGTCGAGTCAGCGCCCAACCTCGCCGCCCGCGCGTTCGAGCTCGGCGCCGGGGCGACCCGAGATGGCGAGGAAGCCCTCGGCCTGCTCGATCGGGCTATCGCGCGGTCGCCTTGCTCGATTTCGGCCCGATGGCGTCGGGCTTGCCTGCGGCTCGAGCACGGACGGCTGGTGGAAGCACTTGCGGACGTCGAGCATATCGATGCCTTGGCTCGAGGTGGCCATCTCAAAGCGGCCATCTGGCTTCAGGCAGGAAGGGCATGGCAAAAGAGCGGGCACGCCGCGCAGGCCGGGCCTCTGTACGAGCGCGCTCTCCGTTTCGCGCCCGATGAATCGCGCGCGCTACTCGGACTTGGCACCGCTCTCCTGAGCGCAGGACATGGAGCGCGCGCCGTGGCTGTCCTCTCTCGCGCGCTCGAGCTTGCCGACCTGAGCGGAGCCCCTACCGCGCGAATCCGGCTCGAGTTGGCGCGCACGCTCGCCGAGCATCTGGACGACCTCCCCAACGCCATCGCCCATGCGGCGGTCGTGGAAGTCGACGCTCCCGAGGCCGCGGAAGCGCGGGGTCTCGAGGGGCGCTGGCGCGCCCGGCTGGGCGATTGGCCGGGGGCAGTGCTCTCCTTTGCGCGCCTACGCGAGCTCGCGGCGACCCTTGGTCCATCGATCGATGAAGGGCGCGCCGCGATGATTGCAGCGCTACTCGCGGAAGCAGCCGACGTAGAACGCGGCGGCCCAACCGACGTCGTGAGCGCCAAGGGGCACTTAATGGTCGCCCTGCGGCTACGTCCGCACGACGTGGAGCTCCGTCGTGCGTACCGCGAGATTGACGGAATCGTGGAGCGGTCAGTGGCTCACGAGAGAGTTGGCGGACGGGATGAGCCGATTCCTCGGGATCCATGCCCATTCGTCAAGCGCGGGTTGCACACGCGCGTCGAGGACGAAGCGCGGTCGGCCGCACGCGTCGAGGAACTGACCCGGCAGCTTCAGATGGACCCCGCGAACGAGCAGGTTTCGCAGGAGCTCGCGTCGCTGCTTGAATCACTAGGGCGCGGACACGAGCTGGTCGCGCTCTTGAGCGCCCGAATCGAGGAGGCCGTGCCGGCACGGAGAGCGGAGGCCATTCGCCTTGGGCGTGAGGCGATCGCGCGGATGGCCGCCAAAGCCGACGCGAGCGGACGGAGCGAGGACGCTTCGTTCTACAGAGACGCGATGGGGCTTCTCGTCGAGTAGTTACTGTTCTGCTGCGAGCGCGATTGTGATGTCCGCCAGGGCAAGATTCACTTCGCTCATTTCTAGGCCACACCGCGACGCAATTTGCGCGAGAACTTCGCGCTCAACTGGGCTCACCTTGTCGCTCGCGTTCGCAAACACCGCTGCGACTCGAAGGACTTCCCGTGCGTGCTCCATCTTGGAGACAGCGGTTGCCAAAATCTCGATGCGGCGCTCCATACCATCCTCCCGAAGCCTGCATGCCAAATCGTCGACGAGAGCGGCGACTTGCTGCGGCGCGAGCGTTCCGCCTCCCGCTGCTACCACGATGTGCTCGAAGACCTGCCTCTCGTCGCGGTCGAATGCGCCCTCGGCGTTCGCGACCAGGAAGGCGCCCTCGACGATAGATTCGAATAGCGCTACCGCGAGGGGGTCGAAGCCGGTCGGGACCGTTGCGTCCTCCGAAGGACGAGCACCGTATGACGCGGCGGCAAGCGAAAGTATGGACAAGGGGGTGGGGGAATCAATCGACGCGCGAGGCGGAGCAGCCGATCGGGCAAAGCGGGCGAGCAGGTTGATGCGGACGTCGTTCTTCATTGCAAGGCGCCCTCGTGCGGCGTAGCAGACGCGGGTGCAGCCTAACAGATCCGCGGAGCTACTGCGGGGGCGCAACGTACATGTTGTAGTGACCACTCGAGTCGGTCATCGCGCGGCCGACCTCGATAGCGGGGCCTCTCGCTGGCATGTCGAACATTCGCACCACGGCGTTCACCACTGGGTTGTCATCGGGATCGGCTAAGCGCAAGCCGAGATTGGCAGGAGCGGGCACCGAAATCGGCGGGAGGGTCAGGGGCATCGACCCAACGAGGATTGACTGCACCGACCAGGGCAGTCCCGTTCCTTGGACAGGCTGCAGGCGCAGTGCGTAGCCCCCCGGGTCGAGCGCAAGCGCGAAGGAGCCGTCATCGGCCGTGATCGTCTGGTTTTGCCGGGGAAGGCACCCCTGCGACGCGCCCGTGAAGCAGGATAACGGAAGCACATCCACGGTGGCTCCGGACAAGGGCCGACCGTCGGCGACGGAAGCGCGGCCGCGCACCGGCCGTCGCACGTCGACGCTGACGTCGCGTGCGCTTTGGTCGCCCAACGCGCTGACAATGAATGGTTCACGAACGGTGATCTCATTCGAGTCATCCAGGGGGCGAACGCTGAACCGGTACTGCCCGCTCGGCAACACGATCGAATACGTCGAAGTCCCCGTCTGCGAGTCCAGCGAGGCCCTCGTGCGTCCGACGTACTCGAAGTTCGTCGTATTTGGCCTAGTCGAGCCGACCTCGTCGATGGCAAGGGCTTCAAAGACGAGATTGGCTGCGACCGGCTTCCCATCCGGGCCGAAAATGCTCCCGCGCACCTCCACCGCGCTTGGAAGCGAGACGTAGGTCAGGCTGGCCGGTAGCTCGAGCATTGCCGCCGGTGCGAAGACTCCGACGGGGATGGGCCTTCCGGCGGGAGGGGCCATGACGAGCTCGGCGTTAGTGAGCGCATCCTTGTCGGGCGGGTGGTGGCTTGTTGCAAGCACGACGTCTGTTGTGGTCGTGCCGCTTAGCCGCTGGACGGTCGAGAGCGGGCGCTTCGTCGTGGCATCCCGAAGATAGCACGTCCATCCGAGCAGGCCCTCGACGCGCGTAAGATTGAACACTGGAATTGTGCGGTCCCCGGCCAACGTCGTTCGCGTCGTCACATCCAAAACGGGAGACACGTTTTCACCAGGGTTGTCCCCGCTCATTACCGTCACGATGTCGACGTCCGGCGGAAAGGCGCGGTCGAACGGCGCGTCGGGGGCAATGGTGCGTTCGTACGGTCCCGGCTGGAGGTAAGTCTTGTACACGATGCTCGGTCCTTGCCCGGGCCCGGGAAATGCGACTGGAAAACTCGCCTGCGCCTCCTGAGCGTTCACGGCACCCACCGGCAGACCCGCGGCGACAGCATCGCTTTGCGACGGTCCTGCGGCGGGCCACAGCGGCCGGAAAGTCACGTGGACGGGAAGCGCCGTAAATCCCAAGTTACCTAGATTCCAACCCAACAGGCTCGCCGTCTGGGGATCGATGAGGTAATTGCCATTGATCGTTCCGGCGCGCGGAAGGCGCGCGCAGCTCGACGCGGCGCACGTTTCAGTGGACGGAGCTTCGATCAGTTGACGAAACGGCATTGCATACGTGCGTCCCGGCGCAAAGTATGAGTCCTCCGCAAGAGAAACGACCAGAACAAGATTGCCAGACAGTGCCGACGTGAGGCAGACGCCCCCGTTGCACGAAGGGGGAGACCCCGACTGAAGATAAGAAGAGCATGCATGCTGTGGGCAGGCGTTTATCGGCGCCGTCGTCGCAGGACCTGATGGAATCGAGCCGCAGGACAGGCCTAGGGCCATCATACCCAAGGCGGAGCCGCGCGCGTTCGCGTTCAAAGGTCTCCTCCAGACTCGGGAACGACCGGGAGCGCATCTGGAACCGAACCGACGAAGGCGCCATCCTGTAGAGCACCCGCGTCGTAGAGCGGGCACCCATTCGGCCCCCCCCCTGCGCTGTACAGCCAGCTCACGAGGTCGCCGCCGATGCTGTCGGGAGTGTGTTCCGAACTCGCATTGAATTGATGCGCCACGAGAAACTCGATGCGATGGCACAGGACGCTGTCCGGAGCGGCAAGTGAAAACGAAACGATGGTTATCCCACCGTCGTACGTCGTCGCACTGGGGACTGCCACTCTCAAGAAGATCGGCTTCGAGTTGGCATACGGATCATAGTCGACGAACGCGTCGTAATAAAAAATTGCGTTCGTATCTTCGAGCTCGACCGGCACGAGGAACGTGTTGTCCGCCGGCCATTGCGTCAGCACTTCGTCTGGCGAGGGGACCACCGACGAGTGCAGGATGGTCGGCCGATGCTGACGAGGTGTCGGCAAATCCGGTGGCGGCGCCGTGATGCACGCAAAGCTCGAAGCTATCGCTCCGGCGAGGCACGCGGTTGCTCCGAAGAGGAGCGCACTGGCAAGCGTACGGTGGTGCATTTCAGAAGAGCCTAGTACGACCAGACGAAGCCGCGGCGCGTGGCGTGATGGAAGCGCCTGCGTGCCATCGCGCTTCGGCGTATTCGGGACTTATCGCGAGGCGCAGCAGATCCGCTAGTGGGGGCACTCGTCGACAAAGGTCACGGAGCCGGACCATTGAAACGGGTGTCTCGATTCCCTCCCCCCTTTCGGCGAGCACCGCGCGCGCCGCGCACGCAAAATCGCCCGAGACGAACATTCCCAACCGGCATGCGCTCTGTCGTGCTCGGTCGACCAGCTCATCGTAGCCTGCGAGGTCTGAGTCGACCAATATCTCCTGGAGGCGCCGTTGTCCGCGGGGTGGCACGATTTGCCAAAATAATTGTGCAAGGCGGGCCTCCTTTGGCTCCACCCCCCGGCCGAGGTCGGAAGGTCCAAAGGCGGTGCGAAGGGATTCAATGAGTGACCGACCTTGGTCTGGACTGAGGCCGAGCCGAAGGGCGTTCTGCGGCAAGGCGGCGGCCATGCCTCGCCCGAGGGCGAAACGCAGTTCGGACGAGTCGTCTCGCACGTTTCCAGTGAGCATGACCGAGGGGGTCGAGAGAAGCGCGACCTCGGATTTGGGCGGACCGTCGCGCCGGAGAACGAACAGAGGGATGCGTGGCGAATCGAGGATGCGTACTGCTGCCTCGTATAGGCGCGCGACCGTCGAAGAGGGCCCTGGAACGACGCGCTCGACGCCGGAGATTCCGTAGCTTGCGGCCTCTCGCACGAAGTGCCGCGTCGCCGCCTCCCAGAGCAGCGCGTAAGCTTCTCCGGCGGCGTCCATCGATGGGCGTAAAAGCATGGCCAAGAGTCCCGGCTGCTCGGGCTGACTCGACAGCGGAGGCGGCGCCAGTGGCGTGGCGTCGAACGCGCGCAAAACATGATCTACCGCTTGGGCGTAAACGTGATCTTGGTCGGCCGTCGCCGCCGCTCGCAGGGACTCGAGTCGATCCACATCGCCCGGCTCGAGGGCGGCCTGCTGGCGGCGGACGCGTACTAGGTCGCGCGTCCGCTCCGGCAGTGAGGCGAGCAGTGGGGCCAACACGTCGCCTGACTCCGCGAGTCCGTCAGCTAGCGCCTCCCAAAGGAGCGGCTCCGCGCCACTCGTGTCCCCCTGCTCGAGGCGAGCTCCGGCCAGGGCCAGGCGCGCGCTCGCGCGCTCGTGTGGGCTTGTGTCGCCGCGGACCGATAGTTCAAGGGTTCGGACGTGCGACTCCTCCGTAGTCGTGGGCCGAGACGATGATCTGGCGCGCTCGCGGGAGTCTCGGTCGTCCGCACTATCGTCGGAGTGGGCATCAGAGCAAGCAGCCACGCTGACAGGCGGGGGCCTGCAGAGATTGAAGAGCGGGCCCGCCACCGCGAGGTGGGGCGCGTCGACGGCGCGCCCGTCCTGTACTCGTGCGACGTCGGCAGCTGCCACCCCAACCGAGAGGTCGGGCTGCTCGCCCCGGACGGTACGGGGTATCTCGCTCTCAAGCGAGGCTCCGTCCGCCCGCCCGTGAACGAGGTCGACGGCCTCCGCGAGTAAGAGCTCTCGCAACGCCTCCTCGTCAGAATCGAGTGCCTGACCGATTCGGGTCAGGTCTTGCATCGCGCGCCTCGCCTCCTCCGCCGTCCGGGCGCCTCGCAGCCTGCACTCGAAGACCCCCGCAAGCAGCCGCGGCGTCGTCAGGCCGGCAGCTCGGGCCGCGCCTGTTTCATCGGCCGAAAGCGCCCGCGCGCTCGACGATGTCCGCGCAAGAACTCTCCGCACGTCACGGAGGGCCCCCTCACGTTCGCCTGCGGCGATCGCGGCGCGTGCGGCGCGCATGTCGAGCTCCTCCCGCTCAGCCCAGCCAGTCTCTGCGGCGGCCGCGCGTCGCCAGAGAGCTGCGGACCTCGCATGCTCTCCTCGTCGGCCTAGAAGATCCGCCAGATAGCGGATCGCACCGGTGTGTTCCGGCCATTCCGCGAGTAGACGCTCAAGCTCTTCGCACGCGTCTTCGGCACGGCCGAGGCGCTGATTGAGGATCGCAGCGCGTCGCAGGCGCACCGCGCGAAGCTCCTCGCGAGAGACTGGCCGTCCTCGAAGTCGCTGGGCACGCCGCGCAAGGTGGTCGGCGAGATCTTCGTGGCCTCCTCGGAAAGCAATCGCGGCCTCGAGCGCGTCGTCGGCCTCTTCGTCGTCCGGATCGAATCCAAGCACGCGTCTCCATGTGCTCTCGGTTGCCGCGAGATCGTTCCCGCGGGCGCGCACGCGAGCGAGTCGCTTGCAAACGGCACCGCGGCCTTCGTCGCCCACGCACGCCACGATGTGCTCGAGCGCCCTGATCCGGGTCTGATCGTCCTCCGCGACTTCGGCCGCGCGCTCGAGGGCGCTCCATCGCGCAAGGGTCCCCCCGTCGAGCTTGCATGCCTCCATGAGCGCCCGTACCGCGCCCACCTTCTCGCCGCGCTGCTCGCGCCGCTGGGCGATCTCCGCCCACCGGTCCGCGCGCGCGAGGGGCGAGGCCTCTTCGTTTGCGGCCTCACGCTGGGCCCGAGCTTCGATCTCCCAGCTGTGCCCGGAGGTTCTCCGCGTGGCGAGCAATTGCCGCTCAATGGCGGAACGGCCGTCCCCTTCCACGAGGCGTAGCGCGAGCTCGAAGAGCGACGCAGCCTCCCCGAATGCGCCCTCAGCGAGTCGTTTGCGGGCGACCGACCTGAGGGCCTCAGCGCGCCGACCAGGCACGACCATGGCGTCGAGGCGCACAGCGAGCGCGGGAGAACGGCTGGCGGCCTCCTCGGCAGCGACGAGGACATCGTCGTCGTCTGGGTCGCTCGCTGCCGCGACCACGATCGCACGGCTGCGCAGGTGGTCGTCGCCTGCCGCGGCCGCGACCGCTGCGAGCAAGCGCAGCGCCGGTACCCCAGCGCAACCGCGGACCTGCTCGGCGGCCGAGATCAGTTCAGCCGTGCGCTTCGTGCAATTGGTCGCTGCGGCGAGCGCGCCGGCGCCCACGAGTAGATCGCCGAATTCACTCACGCCCGGGCCGCACGCGAAGGCACGCTCTATCATCGCGAACGCCGAATCGGGGTCCTCCAGCAGATCGAGCATCGTGATCGCGAACGCGATGGCGACACGTGCGCCGCTTTGCCCTTCGATGCGCTCCATGATCGCGCGCGCGACACGAGACAGGCGAATCGCGACGCCGTCGCGTTCCGCCGGACACAAGTGCACCGACGAGCGGGCCGCTTCGCAGAGCAATTGGACCGTCGAAGCGATCGGCGATGCGAGGGCGGCCCGCAGCAGCATGTCGAACTTTCGACGCGCTCCCTCCTCGCCATCATTTGAAATACTCGCGGCCTGCAACAACCATTCGGCCTGAGCGGCAGGCTCCTCCTCGCCGTGGGCCACTCGTTCGAGAGCACTCACGGCCTGCGAAATGTCCTCGGCATGAGCCGCCGTGCGAGCAAGAAGCCTGAAGCTCTGCCCGGCGGAGGGCACCGCTTGAAATCCTTGTGCGGCATGCTTCAGGGCGAGAACATGCTCGCCGCGACGCTCGAAGAGACGCGCCGCACGGTAATGCGCGGCCCGGCGTCCGAAGCGACCCATGGCGCGGGCGGCCACTAGCTCGAACAAACGCGACAATGCGGCGTTGTCGGGTATTCGCGCCGAAGCGAGCTCGGCGATTTCGAGCGTGCGCCCTGCTCCCGGGCATCGCAAGAGGCCTTGCTCGGCGAGGTCGAACGCGATTCGGAAGTCACCCGTCGATAGTGCGACCTGCGCTGCCGCCGCTGCGATCGCCGACGCCGCGGCCTCCTCAGGTTCTTTGGCGATCAGTCGTGCAAGGTATGCGAAGGAGAGCGTGGGACCCGCGAAGACGACGAGATCGCGCGCAAAAACGGAATGACCACGCGGAGGAGGTTCAAGGCGAGTCGCGCGCCTCCAAGCCGCTATTGCGCCGATTCGGTCGTCGGCCAAGTCCCAAAGACCGGCCCCGAGATCGCGCCAAGCCCACGCTTCCGCGTCGCGGTCTTGGCCGGCCGTCAGCCACTCTGCTCTTGCGTGGAGACTCCAGAGCGCTGCGTCTGCACTCGTCGGCAGCGCGTCTAGATGGCCGACCTGCGATTCGATCTTTGGGCCTCGCCCTCCCTCGCGCACGGCTCGCGCCAGATTTCGAGCCCTGCCTTCTAGGTCACCAAGTCGTTCTCGCAGTTCGACGAGACGACAGAAGATCTCGCGACGGTCCGGCCCAGTCGCACCGCAGGAGAGCCAGCGCTCGAGAATGCTCGTCGTAAATCCATCGTCGGATGCCTGTTCGGCCACTTGAAGCATGGCTTGCCGAAGCGGTGCTGACTTTGCGCCAAACACGTCGAGCGCTCGCCGTGCCATGAGAGCGGCGAGGCTGAGGTCCGTGTGTGCCAACTCAGCCAATGCGCCCGCGAATGCATCCGTGAGCCACTCGAAGGGCAACGGCTGCGAAAGCAACCATCCCATAGTCTCCACGGAGCCTTCGGCACTGCGCAGCCCTTTATCAACGGAGCGGACGAGGCGCTCCACGTCGTCCCGAGCGCCAATGGGCAGGCACGTCCAGCGCTCCTTAGCGGTGGCGTTGCCGCGCGGCAAGATGGGTCCGGACGCCCGGTCAAAAAGGCTTGCCGGCTCGCCCGGGCCCGATGCCGCCCCGTGCCACCCCAGGCCGCCTTGCGATGATGCTTCCGTGTGCAGTCCCCATGCCTCTTCCGCTTCCGCGAGCCGCCCGCGGCCTTCGAGTGAGGCCCTCAGCTCGCAAGCAGCCGCGTGGCTGGTAGCGTCGGCGGCAACGGCGCGCCACAAGTCGTCAATCTTCGCTCCGTCCTGGCCAAGCACGTCGCGGCGACGGGCAGCTTCGACGTACGCCGCCGCCGCCGCGGCCGGCGACACCGCCTCCATGGCCCATCCTCCTAGCGCTCCCAGAAGCTCGCACGGCACCGGGTCTGCTCGATCGAGCGAAAGCGCCGATTCGAATGCTACGGCGGCACCCATCGGTGCCCCCGAGCGCGCCTTCAGGATACCGATGCGCACAAGTACCTGGGCGGCTTCCGTAGGGTCGATCCCCGGCATTGAAGCAATAGGACAAAGCGCCGAGGCGGCCCTTGCAAATTCGCCGATGCTCTCTAGCCAGGCGGCGAGTTCACGACGTAGATTCATGTCGTCACGCACCTCGACGGCCACAGTGGCAAGCTCGGTAGCTTCGTCGAGGTCGCGATCACGCGACGCGAGCCACCTGGCGAGCGCGATAGATCCCGACCGGATGCCGTCCGCATCCTCTGCCGCGCGGGCCTCCATAATTCGCGCACGCCTCCAGGCCTCCTCTGCGCGTGCTCCGGTCCTGCGCACTAGCGGTTTGTTTGCCGGCGACGCCTCGTACCTCTCCGCGGTCGGTATCGTCCACTCAGGCGGCGGAAGCGTGTCCTTCAGCGAACGAGGTTCGCTTTCAGGTATTTCGGGCTCGCTTTCAGTCCCCGAACGACGTTCGGAAAGAATCATCCTCGGAGAGGATCGTACGCCACTCCTATTGCACCGTCAGCGCGAACGGAAGAGCGCACAACGCGTGCTCTCTTCCGTCGATCCCTAGGAGCGGTGCGACGCTTGCCACGAACGGCACCCACTGCGGTGCCAAGCGTGCGAACGCCACCTCGATCCGCTTCGAATCCGCCTGTTCCTGCGGCTCGTCCTGCGCGATCGCCTGCAAAAACCCCGTAGACTCTCCTGCGACACCCACTCGGGCATCGGGCGCCAAACCCGCTAACGCGCGAGCTCTCGCGATAGCGTCTCCGAGGCCGCCCAACTCGTCGACCAATCCCCGTCCTTTTCCTTCGCGGCCGCTGAAAATGCGTCCCTCAGCCGAGAGGGCCACGCGATCGCGCGGGAGCCCGCGGCCTTCCCCAATTCGGGCCAGGAAAAGATCATAAATCCCGGTCATCGTCTCGAGAAGGCGAATGCGCGTCTCGTCGTCCCACGGGGTGAGCAACGATTCGTACGCGGCTCGCGACCCCGATTTGGGATCTCCTACCTTGGCGGGAATGGTATCAGTGTGTACGCCGAGCTTCTCTAGAGCGCGGCCAATCGCAACCTTCCCCCCGACGACGCCGATGGAGCCGACGATGCTCGCCTCGTCCGCGAAGACGACCGTGCCGGCGGAAGCCATGTAATATCCACCACTGGCGGCCATATCGCCGATGCTTACAACGAGCGGTTTCTTCCCGCGGACCCGCATCAGCTGGTGCCACAAGAGATCACTGGCAAGGGCGCTGCCGCCCGGAGAATCAATCCTCAGAACGACCGCCTTCACGTCGTCGTCCCGTTCCAGCCGAAGGAGGGTCCTCGCAAGGCGGGTCTCGACGATGCCGCTGTCCCCGCCGAGCGGACCGGCGCCATCCATCGAGATTGCGCCGCTCGCGCGCACGATTGCGATCGGAGCTGCGCCCAGAGATTCGCCCGCGAGGGTCCGCAATAGCTCCGCAATGTCGCCGCCCCCCCCCGACCCGGAGCCCGGTCCAAAACGGACCTCGGCATGCCCGGCGCCGATTTCTTTTTCGAGGGCGTCGCGCGCTTCGTCGAAGTAGCCTACGTCGTCGACTAGACCGCGTTCCTTCGCAGCGCGAGCCGTGTAGGGGCCATCCTCCGGCGTCGAGTCAGCCAAGCCTGCGCGGGATTGGCGCATGCCGTCCAGCCAGACCGCGCGCATGTCGGACAGCGTCGCCTCCAACGAGGCCCGCGCTTCCGGGCTGGGGCCATCGCGGGTAAAAGGCTCCTCGGCGCCCTTGAATTTGCCGACCTGGAGAAAATCGACGTCGAGCCCGAGCCCATCGGCGAGCAGCTTGTGGAAGAAGACCAGCTGGGCCGCGATTCCGATCGCGTCGATACTTCCCGCCGGCGACACCCAGATACGCTTGCAACCCAGGGCGACGAGGTAGAGCGTCGCATTGCCGAGCTCGTCGGCATGACACCAAACTGGCCGGTGGACGGCCAATCTGCCCAGCAGTTCACCCACCTCGGTGGCCCGTGCCAGCCCCAATCGGCTAGTGCCAAGGCGTACCAATATTCCCTTTATTTCTTTTTCGTGCGCGTGCTCAAGGTGGTCTACCTCGCGCACGAACTCGTCGAAGGACCCCGCTCGCGAGGTAAGACCCAGCAGTCCCCCGGGTGCTTGCTCTGGAAGACCGTCCGATACATCCAGCACGGCGATGGTCGCGCCGCTGCGGGCCTTTTCGCGCGATTCTGACGAACCGCCCGCGCGTGGTCTGCCTTCGCAGCCGAGCATCGTGCCGCTCAGGAGAAGCGCGATCAAAGTAAACCGGCCTTGCATCAGATTCCGTCCCCCTCATTGGCAGGCTTCGGGCTCACGTCGCTTGAGGGCTCGGGCGCGGTGGTCGTGGTCGAAGGTCCGGGGACGCCTGCCCCGCTGCCGTCTGCGCGCCCCTTCGCGTAGCTTGGGTAGGTCCCATCAGGAAAGTGATCGACGAGAGTCTTGTACGTGCGCGAGGCGGTTGCGCGATCACCGCTAGCCCACTGCGTATCGGCCAGCCCAAGTAATGCCGGCAGATACGACGGATTGACGGCTAGCGTCCGCTTATAGGCGGCGATCGCGATGGCTGAGATCGCCCTGTGCCCTGGCGACATCACCGATTCCCGCGAGCGCTTCGGAGTCGTTCGGATTCCGCGCTACGACGGCCTCATAAATCTGCTTCGCACGGTTCCAGTCGCCCCTGTGAATGGCACGAGACGCAGCCTGCATGGCGCTCGGCGAGTCCGCCGGGATGCCTCCCGCTCCGCTTGCAGCGCCGCCCGTCTGCGCCGCCAGCGGCGCAGGCCGTTGCGGCGGCTCACGCCGCGCCGAAGTGGTCGGCTGGCTCGCGCGGCCATTCGAAGCGCTAGGGATGGCAAACGGCGGCTCCTCCCGTTCGACGAAGGCATGTAAGTTCGGCGCGAGCGGGTAAGGAAGCGCAAGCCCGTCTAACTTTGCCAGCTCGGACTTCGCTTCGCCTGGCTTTCCCGACTTCATCAACGCGTAGATGAGCGCCGCACGCGCCCTCCCGACATTTCCCTCGGCGCCCGCGGCGAGCCGGAGCCGGTCCAACACCGTCGTCCAGAGCGGCGCGGCTTCGGCGAGGTCGAGTGCGGCGAGGACATAGGCCGTATCAGGCTGAGACGTTTGCCCGAGAATTTTCGTCACGTAAGTGCGCGCCGTCCCTTGCTCTCCGAGCATGCGCAACGCGTCGATCTTGGAGCGCAGGGCGGCCGGGTCGTCCGGCGCTGCGGCCAAGGCGGCGTCGGCTGCCAAGCGGGCGCGAGCGACCCGCTCGTCCAGTTGCACTTTAGTCGCCCGCACCTCCTCGGACGCTTCCGGCGACAAGAGTCGCAACTTCAGCCACGGGATGTCCGCTCGGGCGACGGCCACCCGTGCCTCGTCGCGGAGGACGCGAGGATCACGCGCGGTGAGGGCGCTCGCTTTGTCGAATTGCTCCTGTGCCCTATCGAGGTCGCCGTCCGCCAGAGCCAACTCGCCATTTTTCAGAGATGGCTCGACGCGCGTATCGAGCTCCGAGGCGACGCCGCCAGCCCTAGCAAGCATGTAAGGCTTGGCAACTACCCATCCTGCGACGCCCACCGAAAGGAGCAAGGCGACAGCCACAACCCAGCCGCCAACTCGCCGCCGACCGGGGATGCCGTCCGCCGCCTCATCGCTCGAAGAGTGGAACGGCGCACGTACCTCCTCTGCGTCGTCCTGATGGCCAGGCAGTGGGCTCGGGCCACGCGCCTGTCCCCGTTGCCATTCCGGCGCCCGCACAGGTGCGCGGCCTTGCGCTTTGGGATGCCAGAGCGTGGGCGGAGCAAATGCACCCGCAGACGAGGAGGGCGTGAGCTCGTTCAGCGGCGAAGGCGATGCTTCGCTGCGGGCAAGAGGTCGCAGCGTGTCCGTTGCCCTCGGGGGGTTGCCCGCCGGTTGTACAGCGGGCGGGAGCTCGCTCCCCCAAGGCGCCGTGCGCTTCAAGGAGTCCGGAGGGGCGTCAGCCGCCGCCAGCAGAATGGGCGCTGTGATGACTCTCTCGACCGGGGGGGCCGCTGTCGACGGATTCTGGCCGGACGTGCGGCTTTCGAAGAGGGGCTCGAGCTCAGCAATGGATCCCAACGGGCGCGGTGGGGAGCCGCCGTGCAAGAGCATGTCGCGGCGCACTACGCGCTTGGCGAGTATCGCCCGCTGCAGCTCTCGCAGCGTGAGAAACGTCAACTGTTGGCCGAGAGCCGTCTGAACGGTCCACCGGTCACCCGACTCGCCGTCATTTTGGGCGTCGGCAACAGCCTTTTCTGTTCCGGCGCGCCGCACCTTGAACTGATGGCCACATTCTGTGCACCGCACCGTCGTTCCGCGCTCGCTGACGAGCGCGTCGTCGAATTCATACTCGGTGTTGCAACGCTCGCACTTTACGTCCATCGATGGGTCGGTCGCCGATCAGATCGCGCGCAGCGCTCGGCAGACGGCCTTGAGCTCGTCCGCCCAGCGCCCGCTTCGTCGTGAGGGAGGCTCACGCTAACACGCGTCTTGTGGCAGTGTCGATTCGCTGGCGTACCCGGGCAAAGTGCTCATGGACGTCCCCGAAACGGCCTCACGGCGGGGCTCACACGCGCGACGCGACGGGCACCTGCGCGCCCGTGAACGCGCGTCCACAGCGACTTGACCGTCAAGTCCGTCGGGCCTAAGCGGCGGTCCGGTGGCCCCGGCACGCGCGTTGCTTTGGGGGTTGGCAAACGTGCGTCTGGGACTTGCGTTGCTAGAATCGGTCCTCCTTGGCGAGCCGGCGTTCGCCTTCGTACTTTTTTCGATTGTTACGACCATTAAGGGAATCTCGGGTGCACGGCGGCCCTGGGTAGCCTCGAGCAGGTGGCGGAGAGTGAAAGGCGGGCGATCAATGAAGCATATCGTGCTCTGCGTGAGCATCCTCAGCGCCGCGGCGCTTATCGGCGGATGCCCGATTTACTCTTCGAACGCTGCCAACTACCGCGTTTGTGACGCATTTACCTGCTACGACTGCCCCGACCCGTTCCTGTCTAGTAGCTGTGTTAATTGGCAGTGCGGGTCGCCGAGCGATTGTGACCAGGGCTTCGCGTGCGAAAGCGGGCGGTGCACGAGCGCTTCGTCCTCCTCCGGATCGACAGGCGGCGCGAGCGGCCGTGATTGTGGCGTTACTGGCTGCGCGGTCGGCTCGGTCTGCAAACTCTCGGGTGGCGTCGCCACGTGCGTACCGATTGGGACGCCCGGCATTGACTCCAGCGCGCCCCCTCAAGTCGACGCCAGCCTCGAAGGCGCTTCGGCGAACGATGGACCGTTCGACGACGCGAACGATGCTTTCGGCACCCCGGACGCTTCCGACGCAGCCCGTTCATTCGACGCCGCTGGGGATTCCCCGCACGCGATAGACGGCTCGGACAGCTCCGGGCTCGCACTTCAACGAAGTCCTTGCAACGCAGATGGCGACTGCGGTTCCCTCGCCACGAAATGCGTCGACGGCCTGTGCACCCCGACTTCCGAGCTATGTTCGGATGGAACACAGTGCGTTGTACCCGGCGATGCCTGTCTGGACGGCGTGTGTGAGCCGCGTTGCGATGCCGGCTCTCCGTGCGCTACCGGCTTCCAATGTGATCTGACGCGCGGCGTTTGCAACATCGACTCGAACCCATGCTCGGGAGCCGGTACCTCGACTTGTCTGGGGGGAACGACCTGTGTCGAGGGACATTGCGTGCCGCCCTGCTCGGTGGGCGATGCCGGCTCCGCATGCCCCTCCTATCAGCAGTGTGTCAATGGCGGATGCCTGCCAGGCCAGGGGGCCTTCTTCTCTTGTAAGAACGACGGACAGTCCGGACTGCTCTCGAATGGTTGCGGAACGACAAGCATCTGTCTGCACCACTCCTGCTACACAGCTTGCGTCCCGGATGCCGGCTCCGCAGAGTGTGGGAATGCAACGGCTCAGTGCAAAGACGTCAGCGTGGCGTCAGGCACTTATTCGGTGTGTGGCACGCCTTCGAATCTTGGTAGCGCCTGCGACGTCGCGGCAGGAAAGCGTTGTGATGCCGGCGTTTGCCTCGACGGGTACTGCCGATAACGCGGTGCCTCTCGAGCGGTCGATCCCGTGCGATTTCTCGGCGCCGCCCCCCGTTTGGGCAGGTATCCTCATGGCCGCCGCCACCGGTTGTTCTGCGCCCGATGCAACCACCTTCATAGATGGCGGCGCCGCGGTCCCCTGTCTCTTCTGCACTGACTCGGGGAGCGACATGCCTGTTGCGCTGCGAGTGAAAGGTCGAATCGACCAGATCTGCTCAAGCCCCGACGGCTGCCACGGACAAGGGCAAGCAGGCCTCTCCCTCTCCTATGGGAACGAGTTCGCTCCGCTCATCAACGTGCCTTCGACACAAGTCCCCACCTTGCTGCTCGTCGCCCCCGGCGATCCTGCGCGGAGCTACGCGTACCGGAAAATCGCTTGCGATGGAGGGTACGTGCTCAGCTGCATGCCTAAGGGAGCGCGTTTCGACGCGAACCTTGCACAGCTGTTCTTTGACTGGATCGAAGCGGGGGCTCCGACCCAATGACCTCATGGAACGCGCCTTCCAGTAGCGCAACCCACGTTGACAGTCAGGTCGAAGGTGCTTTCGCTCCAGTATTTATCGATGGCATCACGGACGTACCCGAGCGCGCGCTCGCGAGCAGGTCTTTCGCCGAGGCCGTGACGCAGCTCCGGCAAGATGAGCAACCGGGCAACGGGGTCCTCGAAAAAATCGCGGCCGCTCTGGAAGCAGAGCGTCGCCGTCCGCAGGCCAACGTCGACAAAGGCAAAGTCGGCGCTGCGTAGGTCAGCCGCAAGTTCCTCGACCGTCGGAGGCATGAGGGCAGCCCGCTCGGCGGCGCGAAGGACCTCGCCGTCGTCGTGCTTAAGGGCGTACTCTCGCAGCAAGTCGATGAGCTCTTGAAAACTCGCTCGCAGCGGCATAGCGACGATCACTTGACCATGCGGACCGAGCAATCGAGCGAGCTCGCCAAGTAGCCGTCCGCGCTCCTCGCGGCCGGGCATCGGATAGAGCGAAAGGGCGTGCGAGAAAGCAAACGACGGAAGCGCCGTCGGCAGCTCTTCGCAGAGCCGGTAGCTGCTCACCATCTCCGGCGTGGTTGCCGACTTGGCGCGCGCGAGCTCGAGTGCCGCCGGGGACCCGTCGACGCCGATGATATGTGCCCCAGGAAGCTTGAGGGCGATAGCCCCATCGGGATAACCGGTCCGGCAGTTGATGTGCGCGACACGCGCCTCGTCGCTCTCGACCAACAGCTCGAGAGCCAGCTCTCCGAAAAGAGAAAGATACCGCGGTACGACGAACGTTTCGAAGACCGCCGCCTCGACGGGGCCGAGGTGAACGCTGGTTCGCGATGTGGGCGTGGTGGTCGACATGACGGCAGTACTCGTCGTGAAGGCACCCACGTCGCGGGCGATCAATAAGCCTCGAGGTTGGGACGCCTCGGCGGTCAAGGTGCACTCTTCCCCAACAGGGTGCGTGCTTCCGCGACAAGCTCGGCGATTGTGGCGTCCCCCTCGGTTCCCCCGTCGTCTTCGAGCTGTATTTTACGTGGGTCGGTGAGGAGCGGGTCCAGCAGCGGTAGCGCGGCAGGATCGCCGATTTCCACCACAGCTTCGATGGCCGCCGCAACCGCGTCCGGATCGCGATGTGCGAGAAACCGCGCAAGGAGCTTCAGGACACCAGGTTCCGGGATGTCGGCCAGGAGATAGGGTAGCTCGGAAAACGCCGGATTCCCATCAGGCAGCCGATCCAGCGCCCGCTCGACGCCTAGAGCCACCTCTTAAAGCGATCCCAAGCAAGCCCAGACAGCGCCTCCCCGGCTGCGTGGCGGGCCTCGGGCTCGTCAGAGCCTAAAATGTGGATGAGCAAGTCTACGACACGCGCGCCCTGCATTTCGCCCAAGAGGGCCGCAATGCGCACGAGACGCAGCGATGATTCGTTTTCATCAAGCTCGTCGAGAGCGAGCGCCTCGTGCGTTGCCTTCTCCAGAAGGTCGAGTAACGCGGAGAGAAATGGGGCGTCCGGGTCGACCAGCTCGTCGTGCGCCTGCCGAACGGCGCGCTCGGCGTCGAAAAGCGCTTTGAGCGTAGCGGCCGGTTCGCGGGAGGGCATGGATTCGGACCGTCCCCAATACCCGCTGCACGTAACGACAGCAAGCGAAGGACGGACCCGCCCAGCGCCCGAAGGCGCTCGCGTGAATTGACGAAGCGCCGCTCCCGCCTATACTGCGGCGCCAAACCGAGGCCCCGTTCGGCCCTGCCGTCTCTCCCCTCCCGCCATTTGCGGCGAGGATGCAGGCACGCTGGACCGGGCCCGACTCGAGCTCCCGTCCGAGAGCTCATCTGAGAGACACGATGCCCCTCCACACCGAGAAGAAGACCGAGATCGTCACCAAGTTCCGAACGCACGACCACGACACGGGTTCCCCCGAGGTGCAGATCGCACTGCTGACCGAACGGATCACCTACCTTACCGAGCACTTCAAGACCCACGTGAAAGATCACCACTCGCGGCGCGGTCTGCTGAGGCTGGTCTCGAAGCGCCGGCGCCTGCTCGATTACCTCAAGCGCATCAGCCTCGAGCGTTACCGTAAGGTCGTCGGCGCGCTGAGCCTCCGCAAGTAGGTCCGTCCGCTTCAGTCTCGGATTCCGAGCTCACGTCGGAGAC
Source organism: uncultured delta proteobacterium (assembly GCA_963787925.1). Lineage (GTDB taxonomy): Bacteria > Myxococcota_A > Polyangia > Polyangiales > Polyangiaceae > Palsa-1150. The sequence continues at coordinate 2,626,132 of CAWBEN010000003.1, read as the reverse complement.
GCTCGCCTTTGCTCTTCGATTCGTGCGCGCGAGCGCGCCTGACGCCAGCTCGGCTCCAACGTTCGCGCCCACGAACCGAGGATCAAGGGCGGACGGTGCGCTCGGCGTCGCGCCGCACGAACGCGGCACTGCGCCTAGGAGCGCTATCGCCACCATGTCATTCGTCCGTGAATCCGTCGTCATCAACGGGCAACCCGCTCGTCTTCGAGACGGGCCGCCTCGCCAAGCAGGCCCACGGCGCAGTCCTCGTCACCTACGGAGAGAGCGTCGTCCTCGTCACCGCCGTCAGCGGCGACGAGCGCCCAGGCATCGATTTCTTCCCCCTCACTTGCGACTACGTCGAGAAGACGTTCGCCGCCGGCAAGATCCCGGGCGGCTTCTTCAAGCGCGAAGGGCGGCAGCGCGACGAGGAAATCCTCACGTCGCGCCTCATCGACCGCCCCTGCCGCCCGCTCTTTCCCGAGGGGTACAAGAACGACACGCAAATCATCGCGACCGTCCTCTCGAGCGACAAGGACAACCCCACCGACGTGCTGGCCATGACGGCCGCGAGCGCCGCGCTGCACATCTCCGACATCCCTTGGAGCGGACCGTTCGCGGCGGTACGCGTCGCGCGCGTCGGCGGAGAGTTCATCGCGTACCCGACGTTCGAGCAGCAGTCGAAGGCCGACATCGACCTTGTCGTCGCCTGCTCCAAGGACGCTATCGTCATGGTCGAGGGCGGCGCCGCCGAGGCGGGCGAGAACGACATCATCGACGCGCTCATGTTCGCGCACCCCACAGCGCAGCCCATCCTCGAGCTCATCGAGCGGATGCGCGCGGCCGTCGGCAAGCCGAAGCGGGCGTTTCGAGAAGAAGGCGCTGCCTGCGGAAGTCGCTGCGCGGGTCAGCGAGCTGTGCGACAAGGAGATGCTCGCGGGCCTCGCTCATCAAGGAGAAGAAGGCCCGCTACGACGGCTACAAGGCGACGAAAGACCAAGCTCGTCGAGGCGCTTACTCGCGAGCTCGGGCCCGAGAAGTACGCGTCAGATCGAAAAGCTCGTCAAAGAAGAGTTCGAGGAGCGCAAGTATCAAGTCGTCCGCGAGTACGTGCTTCGCGCAGCGCAAGCGAATCGACGGGCGCGACATGAACGACCATCCGCCCCATCGTCTGCGAGGTCGGCATCTTCCCGCGAACGCACGGCTCGGCGCTCTTCCAGCGCGGCGAGACGCAGGCCGCTGTGGCTGCGACGCTCGGCACGTCGAGCGACGAGCAGAAGATCGACGCGCTCATCGGCGAGCGGTGGAAGCGCTTCATGCTCCACTACAACTTCCCGCCGTACTCGACTGGCGAGACCAAGCCGCTGCGCGGCCCAGGTCGCCGCGAGATCGGCCACGGCGCGCTGGCCGAGCGGGCGCTCGCCCGCATGATGCCCGACGAGGAACGGTTCCCGTACACGATCCGCGTCGTCAGCGAGATCCTCGAGTCGAACGGCAGCTCGTCGATGGCGAGCGTCTGCGGCGGAACGCTGGCGCTCATGGACGCGGGCGTGCCGATCAAATCGCCGGTCGCCGGCATCGCGATGGGCCTCATCTCCGACGGCGCGCTCACCGACCCGAACACACGCATTGCGATCCTCAGCGACATCCTCGGCGACGAGGATCACCTCGGCGACATGGACTTCAAGGTCTGCGGCACCAAGAAGGGCGTTACCGCCATCCAGATGGACATCAAGATCGCCGGCCTCTCGCGCGACGTCCTGTCGCAGGCGCTCGAGCAGGCGCGCGAAGGGCGCCTCTTCATCCTCGACAAGATGCTGGCGACGCTTGCACAGCCGCGACCGGATCTCTCCAAGTGGGCGCCGCGCATCACCCAGATCAAGGTCAAGCCCGACCAGATCCGCCTCATCATCGGGCCGGGCGGCAAGACCATCAAAGGGATCATCGATCAGACCGGCGTCGCCATCGACGTCGAGGACGACGGCACCGTCAACGTCGCCTCCAGCGACAGCGAAGCGGTGAAGCAGGCGCTCGACATCATCAAGGGCCTCACGACGGAGCCCGAGGTCGGCGCCGTCTACAAGGGCACGGTGACGCGCGTCGCCGACTTCGGCGCGTTCATCGAGATCATGCCCGGCACCGACGGTCTGCTCCACGTCTCGGAGATGGCGCACCATCGCGTCGAGAAGGTGACCGACGTGATGAAGGAAGGCGACCCCGTCGAGGTGAAGGTGCTCTCGGTCGATCGCGACGGGAAGATCCGCCTGACGCGGCGCGAGCTCCTTCCCTTGCCCGAGGGCGAGGAGGGCGAACGCGCCAAGCAGCGCATGCTTCAGGCCCGTGAGACGGGCGGCGCTCCGCCGCGCGGAGGTGGCGGCCGGGGTGATCGCCGCGACGGTCCCCCCTCGCGCGATCGCTCCGGACCGCGCCGCTGAACGTGAGCGATTGGACCGTGGCCTTGTGAGATGGGGCGGTCCGCGTCGCATGAAACGCTAGCAACTGATCCTCCGCCGTTTCCGTCTGGCTATTGATCGCGACTTGCGATCAATGGCCAGACTGCGGCGGGGGAAGCTCAATAGCCCTGTGCGTAGCGTCCAAGACGAATGGATGTGAGCTAAAGGCCGAGATAGTTGCTCGCGCAAAAGTTGAGCACGGGGCGGGCTAGATCGCGCACTCGCACCGAAGTGCCCGGCGGACCGATGAGGCCCCGCTCGTGCTTCTCCAAGCCAGCCTCTCGAATCTCGTCGAGCGCGCGCGGCCGTAGGTCCTTGGCGCTTCCGTACATTGGTCCGTCGGTTGGCCCGAGCATAGAGCACGCCAAGAGCCCATCGCGATCGCGCAGGATACCTTTGTTCACGCATATCGACTTGGAGGCGTAAACTGAGCCGCATGGTGTGCCCAATTCGGGAGACGCACTACTGCACCCTGACTCCAGCCGCGGCGACTTTTTCGCCGCCATTCGAACCTCCCCGGATCTCGTACGCCGGCTCAATACGGCGTTCGGGCCTCCAGATTCGCGTGGTGCGCCGAGTTGACTGAGCGGCAAGAGGCGCCCGCGCGAGGCCGGCGGGGCGGCGCAGCGCGCCGTTGTGTCGAGCCGCCCCCCTCGGAATCGGCGCTGGGGCTTGTCTCGTTTGCGGACGGACAAGCGCGCGCGGCTTCAAAGGCTGGACATAGGCGATGAGGCGACGAATGGAATTCGTGAAGCGCCTAGCGCGCCGTAACCGCGACGGCCTGCCCGTCGTCTTCGTCGCGGAGGACGCCGTTGGCGAGTATGAAGCGCTCGTTCAAGCCGACTCTCTCGGAGAGCTCGCGCGCCTTGTGCACGGAAAATGATCGCCGCGGACCTAGCAAAGCGCGCGTTTGGGCCGGCATGACCGCTGCGCTACCCATCGCGTCGTTCAAATTGCAATTCTTCGCGCATCGCGCGCGCGTCGTGCCGGTGTGCGGAGAGGGGGGCGAGTCGTATGCCGAGCCCGGGATCAATCTGCTTGGCGACGAGGCGGCCGAAGCGTTCAAGCTCTCGGAGCCTATACGAGCTTTGCTCGAAGCGCGGCAACCCAACCGGATCCGGTCGCTTTCGGTAGACGTCTTGAAGGCGACGCTCTTGTTCACGGTCGAGGGCTACCCTCGACCGCAGGTCATGCGAATCGATCTTGCCACCGCCCCTTTCGGCAGCGCCGGGCTACTCCTGCGCACTGCACCCCTGCTTGTTTATCTCGGCACGATGGCCCGCGCCAAGCTGGCCGCCCGGCGCGGTTGAGGAACTGGGAGACGGCCTGTCACCGCCGCCGCGCAAATTCGACGCTAGAGCCCAGGTGGCCAAGCCGGCGGGCTTCGAGGCAAGAAGGCGACCCGGGTTCAACGATTCGGCAGTCGTCCGGGCGGACCCTATAAATGGCGCACGAATAGCGACCGGGCGCCGAGACATCGAGCGCTGCACAGCGGTTTCCCGTATTCGCCAAGAAAAGCCAACCCGGCGGACGGTCGTCGAGCACGGTGAGGCGTCGAAGTATTTCTGGCCCCTGCGGGTCGGCCAGAACGCGAGCCTCGTCGGTGTCCAGTAGATGCACCGTTTGAGGACTATGGTGGCAACATCGGCCGCACGCGACGCAATCATCGCCGCTGGGATCCGGCCGTGGCTCGATGGGGGCAGGCGGCACTGGACGGCTAGGATTTGGCGATGGGCCACGGTGCGCGCTCAAAGGCGGGCGCTAAGCGCGACAATTCGGCGCGCACCGTAGCGGCGGATGGGCGGTCCTTCGGGTTCCGTCGCAGGGTCGAGAAGAGTAGCTCGACCAGCGGAGCGGCGCCGCCATGGTCCGCCACCGCCCTCAAGGGTACCGGAAAGCCGTCGTGTCCGACGTGGAGTGCGACCTGGGCGATTTCCGAAGGCGCGTCGAACAAAACGCGGCCGACCAGTGTCTCGAAGGCGACGCAACCGAAGGCGTAGATATCGGCCTTGGCAGGAGACGCCCCAACGGACGCATCGAGCGCGCCCCAGACCTCCGGCGCCCCATAGGGTCCCGTCGCGCAGCCCGGGCGGATATGTCGCCCAGCCAGCCCGAAATCGACCAGCACGGCTTCCTCGCCGCGCCTCAGAACGACGTTCGACGGCTTGAGATCAAGGTGCCCGACCGCGACCGCGTGCATCGCTTCGAGCCCGCAGAGGATGTCTCCGAGCACGCGAAATGCGCGTCGCATGTCCATGTCACCCGTCTCGAGCCTTCGCTCAAGCGTCAGCCCTTCGACGAGCTCCATGACCAAGATGGGCTTCGGCCTGGTTCCAGCGTCGAATGTCACGAAGCGCGCGAGGTTGGGGTGCTGCGGGAGCGCGATCAACGTGCTCGCTTCGTCCCGGAACATCTTCAAAAACTCCAGCTCGGACAGCTGGCGGGCAGCGCCCGCCGAGTACTCTGGGACTTTCAGGGCGAACTTTTCCGCGTTCGCGTCGCCGCGCTCCTCGTCTCTGGAGACTACGAAGACCGACCCCACGGCACCGGAGCTGAGCGCTCGAAGCAGATAGAAGCCGCCCAAGGTGCGTCGCGCTGGAACCCATGCGGGAAGGGCCTCCGTAACGGCTCTTACGCTTGGCCTAGCGGACGCCCTAGCAATCGGCGCTTCAGCGTCCAGTGGGAGGTCCACGAGTCGCCCGACCACGGCCGCGACGACAAGCCCGATGGCCTTAGGCACACCGGCGAGAAGCTCGTCGAGCACCCGCGCCGCATCAGGCTTGCGAAGCGACGAGGCTGCGCCGGAAAGCACTTTCGTGATCGCCAAGGTGAGCGGCCGAGGCGCCGGAGGCGGCGGCGCCGTGGGGGTACGGTCGGGGTCGAAGCGGGCGCGCGCGCCGTTTGAGAGCTGGACAAGTGAGGCCAGCGCTACCTCGAGCTGCGAGATGACTTCGGGCTCTCCATGGGCCGCGAGGGCGCGGACGGACGTCGCCGAATTGGCAGCATTCAGGGCGTTCCCAAGGCGCACGAGCACGGTGCGAAGAGCCTCGGTACGACCCGACGTGTCTGGGGCTAGATCGCGAGTGAGCTCCTCGTACGCCGGCAGCGCCCTCGCCGCGTTCGCCGTCGCGGCCTGGGCGAATCGAGCGTAGCCCGCGAGCACGTGAATCAAGTCGGGCGCCATCGAAGCCTCCGCCAGCGTTCCGATCGCGACGGGATCGGCCACATGGCGCGCGATGATAAGGAGGGCGTCGACGAGATCACAGGCACCCACTCGCACGAGGGCATCGAGGGAGCGCGCGAGCGCTGCGACAATCGTTCGACGTAACGGCGAAGGGGGTCCTCTTTCGAAACGATCGAGGAGCGCACGTGCGCTCCGAAGTCCGAGCATCCGCAAGCGCGCCGCGCGCTGCGGGTCGGCGTCCTCGTCACCCATGTCGCTGTCGACCAAGTGAAGGAGAGCGCGCAGGCGGCGAAGTGACACGGTGGTATGGCGCGGCTCGCCCACCCCTCCGACGCCAGGAAGGAGCGGAGACCGCTCTCGCGCGATGATCCAAGTGGCAAGTCGCGCGTGCAAAGGATCGAGAGCCTCTTGTGCGCTCCGACTTACGTCCCCTCCCCCCCCCAGCAAGAGCAAACGCGCGAGCACGTCGCGTTCGAGGAGGCTCAAGTCGAGATCGCGCAGCGCCGCCAGCGACGTGCGCCGGGCGAACGCTCCCGCTGCTCCTTCGGCGTCTTCTTCTTCAGGCGACGACGCCTCAAGGGCGTCGAGCATTTCGCGCGCGGCCTCCAGCGCGTCGTGAGCGCGCGCGTACGCCTCCTTCGCGCCGGCGGTGGCAAACGCCTGAAGCGCCGCCGCGACCTGATAGCGAAGCGAGTGGTTGGCGCGCGGCGCGCCTTCGAGGTCGCGCGCCACCTCGAGCGCAAGCGCGTCGTCTCCGTCATCACGCACGCCCCGCGAGCGACGCGAGAGCAGGGCCAGCGCCCGCTTGACCGCCCGTAGCGCGAGCGGTTCGTCTCCAAGCTCGGCGCGTAGCTCCGTGACTGCTTCGGCGATCTCCGGTCCAGCACGCTCGAGTACTTCGTCGAGGAGCTCCTCGGCGGCTTGCGGCTCGGCCTCTACAGAGCGCACAAGCCCCCAAATGAAGGCCGACGACACACCTGGATCACGCAGCATCAAGCCATTGGACAGTGCGCTCTTCGCCCGCAGGAGGGCGCCGTCAGGATCGACGGCTACGTTGGCAGCCATGGACGCCGCGGCGCGCCGCCACTCGGTGGCCGAGAGCGACGGATCCAGAGCGGCCTGGATGTCCGCTGCAAGCTCCGGCACCCACGGCGCCAGGAGGCCGCGCGCCACCGCCACGTGACGCCAAACGAGCGACTCGCGATCGGCCAGAAGGCGGTGCCACGCCGGCGCTACGGATGCCGTGCCGAAGGTGCGAAGGCTGTGATCGTCGCCGCACGCTGCGCGACGGGCCGCCTCGCGCGCGGCTCGCTCGAGCAAGCGCGCGGCCAGCCGCCTCGACGAGAGCGAGCCGGTCGACGGCAGCGCAATCCATTCGCGTGCAAGGTCGCGTCGCGACGCGATGGCAATCGCGAGCGGCCCATCGGCGACGCCGAGGCAAATGGGAAGCTCCGTGACGAGTGCGATGCGTGCGCGCATTCCTGCGCTGCCGAGCCCCTTACCGTTTCCAAGCACCATGCGGTGCGCGATGGCGACGAACGTCCCGGCGTCGCCAGCGACGAGACGAGCGAAGACACGTCGGCCTAGCTCACGCTGCTCCGCGCCCAGCGGAAGCGCGGACGCGAGCTCGTAGAGGGCGGCGCCGGCGGCCCCGGGCGCCAGCCAGTCAAGCTCGTCGGCGAGCCCCGCGTTCAGCGCGCAGCGAGCTGCCTTGAGCAGCGCTTCAGGATGCAGGCCTTCGAGCGGACCGGGGCCTTTCTCGGCCGTCGCGCGTCCCAACGCGGCCATCGACTGGCGCCAAGTCGCTCGGCGCTCGCTCGCGTCGCTCAGCTCGTGGAGCTCAACGAGGCCGCTGGCATAGAAGGAAGGATCGCGCACGGGGCTATAGCCGCTCCTTGGGCGGTTATAGGGGTGCCATTTCGCTCTGCTGCAAGAGCTTCGCGAAACTCTCTTTGTCCATTGCCTTCTGAAGGGCTGCTTCAGGAGCGACCTCGCGCGCCCGCACCAAGCGCTCGAGTGCCATATCCATGGTTTGCATACCTTGGGCCTGTCCGGACTGCATCAAGCTGGGAATCTGAAAGGTCTTGTTCTCCCGGATCATCGAAGCGAGCGCGGGGGATCCGATCAGAATCTCATGCGACCGCGATGCGGCGCTTGCCGTCTGCCGAGCGAAGGAGTTGCTGCGCGACGATTCCGGCGAGACTCTCGGCAAGCATGCCCCGCACCTGCGGCTGCTCGTCGGAAGGGAACGCGTTGACGATCCGGTCTATCGTTGCCGACGCGCTGTTGGTGTGCACGGTCGCGAAGACGAGGATTCCGAAGCTCGCGAGCTGGAGCGCGAGCTTCATGGTTTCGTTCGTGCGCAGCTCGCCGATTAGTATGACGTCGGGGTCTTCCCGTCCCGCGCTCCGGATGGCGTAGGCGTAGCTCGAAGCATGCGCACCGATCTCGCGGTGGGTGATCTGGGCCTTGTTGGACTGGTGAACGAACTCGACGGGGTCTTCGATGGTCAGCACGTGGCAGGCCCGCGTCTTGTTGATGTGATCGATCATCGCTGCCAGCGTCGTCGACTTGCCCGAACCCGTCGGCCCAGTGACCAGAACGAGGCCAGCCCGCCGCTCCGAAAGCTTGCGCAACACGGCTGGGCATGCGAGCTCCTCGAGCGTCAGGACGCGCGTCGGGATCGTCCTGAATACGGCGGCGAGCCCTGTCGTCTTGTAGAAATAGTTGGCACGGAATCTAGCCTTTTGGCCGTACGCGTAAGCAAAATCGAGGTCGAGCGTCTCGGTAATGGTCGCACGCTGCTCGGGCGTGGCGATTTCGAAGAGAAGCGCCTCCATCTCTGCGACGTCGACGGCGACATCGCGCATGGCGACCGAGATCACCGCGAAGACGCATCATCGGCGGGTAGCCGACGCCCAGGTGCAGGTCGCTGCCCTTTTCGGAAAGGAGTGCGTCGAAGAAGGTGTCAATCCGGGCCATATCATCCAGCGACGGCTAAGTGCCTCGCTTCCCAAAGATGTTTACCTTGCCAAGAATCCCGGTGGCAGCGATCGGCTTCTCCGGCGGTGGTGCCTGACCTGGCGGCAAGCGCTTGCCGGAAAGAATCGACTCGAGCTCGTCGGGCGCCTCGGCGGCGGCGAGCGCGGCCTCGCGCGTGATCCGTCCCGTGCGCACGAGGTCGGCGAGCGATTCATCGAGGCGGATGATGCCGAACCCCTTGCCGCGCTGCTGAAGGCTCGGCACCTGGTAGGTCTTGTTGTCGCGGATCAGGCTCCAAAGGGCGATCGACCCGGGAAGGAGCTCGACAGCGGCCACGCTCCCCGCCTTGTCCGCGGCCGGGACGAGACGCTGGCCGACGACCAGGTGGAGACCACCCGCGAGCGTCATGCGCACTTGTTGCTGGTCGGCCGGCGGGAAAAGGTCGATGAGGCGGTCAATGGTCTTCGCGGCGCTCGGCGTGTTCATCGTACCGACCACCAGGTGACCCGTCTCGCTGGCGGCGAGCGCCATCCGAACGGTCTCGGTATCGCGTAGCTCGCCAACGACCATGACGTCCGGATCCTCGCGCAGCGATGCCTTGAGGGCTGCCTGGAAGCTGCGCGTGTGACTCCCGACCTCGCGTTGGCTGATCATCGCCTTCTTGCGGGGGTGGACGTACTCGACCGGGTCTTCCACGGTTATCACGTGGTGGGTGGTGTCCCGGTTGATGATGTCGATGATCGCAGCAAGCGTGCTTGTCTTGCCTTGACCGGTCGGTCCGGTGACGAGGACGAGCCCCTGGTGATGATGCGTCGCCCTTTCGATTTCGACTGGGAGTCCGAGGGATGCCAGCGTCGGCAATTCGAGCGCGATGCATCGGAAGCACGCCTTGAGCCCAGTTCGCTGACGAGCGACGTTGACCCGGTAGCGCTGAACGGCGGGAGCGGCCCCGCGCTCGAGCGCGAAATCACAGGACCCTTGCTCCTCGAGGGGCTTCAGGAGCCGCGCCGGGACGATCGCGGAGACCATGGCGTGGAGCGCAGCCTCTTCGACGACGGGGCCTCGCGGTACGAGCTCGCCTCCAATGCGAAGCAATGGCGGGCGCCCGGCAACGAGGTGCAGGTCACTAGCGCGCGCGTCGCGTGCCATCGCTAAAAGCGCGTCGAGGGCCGAAGAGCTGGCGCACTCGGGCGTGCGAGGGGCGCCGACCGGCAGGCTGTGTGCCGCGGGCGCCACGGTCCGCTCGACGATGGCGATGGCCGGTCGCGTCGAGCGCACGTGCGGAGGCTCCGAAGAAGAGCGAGGACGCGCTGGCGGCGGAAGCGCGGTCGACGGCGACGAAGCAGCGATGGATCCGGCGGGCGGCGGGCTCGACGGGCGGCGCAAGAGCGCAAAGCGCGCTTGCACCCGTCCGTCGCGAAGGAGGGCATGGATGCCCACGCTGCCGACTCCCTCGATGCGGGCGGTCCATTGCGCCGGCCTCGCGCCGAGGTCCTCGACGTGGCGGCTGCCCCCGGCCGCGACCAGCATTTCGAGAATGGCCTCCGTCGAGCGTGCGGCCCTGTCGATCGGTTCGTACGCGGGCCCGACCTTTGCGCAAGGCAAGCGGTCGCTCGCGAGCGCGACCTCGGCAACGTCCGCCCTGCAGAGCTCTCGCAACAGCTCGTGGAGAGTCTTCATCGCCCCGAAAAAGCGTACACGGCTCGCGCCGTCCGCCTGCACAAACTGGGCAGAAATCGCCCTCGCCGATCTTCGTACACGCACGTACGCAGGCGACCTTCGCTACTCGGCTTGGACCTCGACCTGCGCTCCGTTGACGTCCGTCTCACCGCCACGTCTGCTCGCGATGCGGTCACTTTCGCCGTGCGCATAGGCTTCGAAGAGACGGCCCCAGGTCGTCTCCCGCTTCCACGTTTCGAAGGTGCGCCGGTCCTTCATCGGCCAGCGGTAATAGTCGTGATAGGCCTCGCTCGCGAAGATGAACACGTTGACGAGCGGCGTGTGGAAGAACAGCTTCTGGAACCGCTTGAGCGGGCCGAACCAGATCACGTCGCCCGCATGGCTCGCGAGGTTGTCGCCGACGTAGAAGCCCCAGTTCTCATTCGAGATGTCGTCGCCGACGATCTCGATGTCGCGCGGGTCGCCGACGCCGAGGCCGTCGTCGTGCGCGACCTTGATGTACTCGAGCGACATCGGATCGAAGCCCATCATCTTCGCCGCGACCGCGTCGATCGCGACCTGATCCGCGCTGGCCAGCATGTAGTCCTTGATGACCGGGATCATCGTGCGCGGCCCGGGGCCGTTGCCGGCCGTCGTCCCGTCCATGACCGCGAACAGGCCGGTGTGGATCTCCTTCTGGATGGCCAGGAGATCGACCAGCGTCCGGTGAATCCACGAGTGCGTGTAGTGCCGCTTCGTGGCGAGCAGGCCGCCGAACGCGTTCTTCATCGCGCCGGTCGTCGTCGTGTAGATGTGGCACTTCATCGTCGGCAGATGGACGATGTTCTTGCCGAAGAAATAGTCGGGGATGTGGATCCCCTCGGGGAAGATGCGGTGGAGCACGTGCATCCGCGCCTTGGGCCGATACTCGACCCACTTCATGTCCGCGTCTTTGAAGTTGTAGAGGACGGGGATGTCGTACTTCTTGAAGAGCGGGACGTAGTGGTTGAGGTCCTCGCCCTTGAAGGCGTTGGTCACGACGGTCTTGTTCTGCACGCACGAGATGTCGCCGAAGCCGGCGCCGCGCAGCGCGAGTGATCGTCGCCTTCGAGCTGCCACGGCGTCGTGTTGGCGCCCGGAAACGGATAGTGCCAGGAGATGTTGTCCTTGAGGATCGTCGTGCGACCCGTCGCCAGCGCCTGCTTCATCCCGGCGAGCTCGCAGAGCCGCTCGATGTCGTCCAGGATCGTCTCCGGCTTGCACCTTGATGACTGCGACCTTTGATTTCGCCATGACTTGCCGCGCTTCGATGCTGCGACGAACATGCGGTCGAACGTGCGCGCACACGCACCGGCGGTGAACGGCGCTTGCCCGCGTACACCGCCCCGTTGCCGAGCTCGAAGCCGATGCGGAGGAGCTGGTTGTACTTCGCCACGCGATCGGAGCGCGAAAGGCTTCCCGTCTTGATCTGGCCCGCGTTCGTGGCGACCGCGAGGTCGGCGATGAACGAGTCCTCGGTCTCGCCCGAGCGGTGGCTGATGATCGAGCGATAGCCGCTCTCGGTCGCGAGGCGAATGCAGTCGAGCGTCTCGGTCAGGGTGCCGATCTGGTTCAGCTTGATGAGGATCGCGTTGGCCGTTCCGCCCTCGATGCCGCGGCGCAGGCGCTCGACGTTGGTGACGAAGAGGTCGTCGCCGACGAGCTGGACGCGCCCGCCGATGCGCTCGGTGAGGAGCTTCCAGCCGTCCCAGTCGTCTTCCGCGCAGCCGTCTTCGATCGAGATGATCGGGTATTTGTCGCGAGAGCTTCTCGTAGATCGCCGACGAGCTCTTCGCGCGAGATGCTCTTCTTGTCGAACGTGTACTTGCCGCTCTTCTTGTCGAAGAACTCGCTGGCGGCGCAGTCGAGGGCGACGATCACGTCCTTGCCCGGCTTGTAGCCGGCTTCCTCGATGGCACGGACGACGAACTGGACGGCCTCCTCGTTCGACTGCCAAGCTTCGGCGCGAAGCCGCCTTCGTCGCCGACGGCGACGGTGAGCCCCTTGTCCTTCAGGAGCTTCTTCAGCGTGTGGAAGATCTCCGCGCCGCAGCGCACGCGCCTCCTCGAACGACGCGACTCCCGCTGGGACGATCATGAACTCCTGGATCTCGAGGCCGTTGTCGGCGTGCACGCCGCCGTTGAGGATGTTCATGAGCGGCGTCGGCAGGACGCGCGCCTGCACGCCGCCGAGGTAACGCCAGAGCGGCAAGCCGACGCGCGTCGGCCGCGGCGCGGGCGACGGCCATCGAGACGCCGAGGATGGCGTTGGCGCCCATCTTGCTCTTGTTCGGCGTGCCGTCGGTGTCGAGGAGCACGCTGATCGACCGCCGGCTGGTCGAGGGCGTCCATGCCGATGACCGAGGGGCCGAGCGACTGGTTGACGTTGTCGACGGCCTTGGTCACGCCCTTGCCCATCCAGCGCTTCTTGTCGCCGTCGCGGAGCTCGAGCGCCTCGTGCTCGCCCGTCGACGCGCCGCTAGGAACGGCGGCACGGCCGTGGCCCGAGGCGGTCTGCACCTCGACTTCGACGGTGGGGTTTCCGCGAGAGTCGAGGATGGAACGCGCGAGGACGAGTGAGATTTCGGTCATGGCGACGCGCGTGTAGCATGCGGGCCTTCCTGGGTCACGGACCGCGAGCCGCGGACGTGGCCGCCGTGCCAAGCAGGCGAATCGACCTGACCGGGTTCGGGGGCTTAGCCGACGACGGAGGCATCCCACGACGGAGCGCACGAAGGGGCGATTGTCCCCCAAAATGCCCGAAGCTCCTCAAGGTCTCGGACTCGCTTGGCGGGCGGCAGACTTGCGAGGAGCGCGCGGCCGTATCCCTTGCGGAGGATTCGACCGTCGAGGATGGCGACCATTCCGGCGTCGCGTTGCGTGCGGATCAGGCGACCGAAGCCTTGTTTGAGCATCATTGCAGCGCTCGGGACGGCGTATTGCGTGAAACCGTTACCTCCTTCGCGGTCGAGCCGCGCGCTCCGTGCAGCGAATACCGGATCGGTGGGCGGGGCGAAGGGGATCTTGTCGAGGACCACCAACCGAAGCGCCCAGCCAGGCACGTCGACTCCCTCCCAGAAGCTCATGGTGGCGACGAGAACGGCTCGGCCTGCGACCTCCGCGCTGCGAAAGCGCGAGAGGAGCTCGTGCTTCGGTCGCGCGCCCTGAACGAGGACTGGGAAGTCGAGTCGGTCTCGCAGGCGCCCATACAGCGCCTTCATCACGCGCGTGGAGGTGCAGAGCACGAAGGCGCCGCCCCCGACGATCTCGACCAGCTCCACGATGCGATCCGTCGCAGCGTGCTCGTACGCTGCGTCGGACGGGTCGGGCAGGTCCTCCGGCACGTAGAGCGCCGCCCGCGACGCGAAGTCGAAAGGCGAAGCGACCAGGAGCTCACCGCAGTCTGGCGGGGCGCCGAGCCGCGCCTTGGCGAAGTGAAACCCTCCGGCCGTCGCCAAGGTCGCGCTCGTGCAAATGACGGAGGGGATGCGGTCGAACAGGCGTGCAGCGGAGCGTGACGCCCGACTTCTACTGGGCTCGCTCCGAGCGACACGCTGCGCGGGCGCACCTCGATCCAGCGAATGACGTCCGTCACGTCTCCGTCCGCCTCACCGGCGCGCGCGCCCGCGAGGATGCCCTTTAGCGCGTGCGCGAAGATCGGCCGCGCGCCGGGCGACGAGCTGCAAGGCCTCTTCGGCGCGTGAGCGCGCGATCGCCTCGAGGCTCTCGAGCCGAACGTCAAGGGCCTCGTGCGCGGCAGCCACTACGGGAGCAACGTCGGAAAGAATTCGGCGCGCCTCGCTCGGCGGGCTAGCAGCCGGCGAGCGCCGAGAAGAACGTGAGCGATGCGGCTCGTGCGCCGTCGAGCGTCGCGCGGATAGGTCCGACCCAGAGGGCTTCGAGCGCGTTGGCCGCGGCGAAGCGAGCGCTCCGCGTCCCGCAGAAGCGACTCGATCCGGGCGCTCGAGACGCGCACGCCGAAGAAATCCGTGGCCACGTCCTCGATCTGGTGGGCCTCGTCGAAGATGACCGCGTCGTAAGCAGGAAGGACGCTGGCTCGCGGCCCGCGCGGACCGGCGCGCAGCGCGAGATCGGCGAGGAATAGGTGATGGTTGACGACCACGACCTGCGCTTCTTCGGCGTCACGTCGCATTCGGGTGACGAAGCAGGCCTCGTGGTGATCGCAGCCGGGCCCGATGCGCGTCTCGCTCGAGGACGAGACGAGACGCCATGCGGCTGCGTCTTCCGGAAGGTCGTCGAGCTCCGCGCGATCGCCAGTCTCCGACTCGCTCCAGCCACTCGGTGATCCGCGCGAGATGGCGATCGCCAGCGTTTCCGCCGTTCGCGAGCACCTCGTCGAAGCGCCGCCGGCAAACGTAGTTCGATAGACCCTTCATCACCGAGGCATCGAATCGGACTCCGTGCGCTGCGAGCGCCTGCGCGACGCGAGGAAGGTCTTTCAGAAAGATCTGCTCCTGAAGAGCTCTGGTCGCGGTGGAGACGATGACCTTGCGTCCGCTCAAGACGGCCGGGACCAGGTAGGCGAGGGTCTTTCCTGTCCCGGTGCCCGCCTCGACGAAGAGATGCTCTTCTCGCTCGAGAGCGCGCTCGACCGCTTCGGCCATCGCGAGCTGTCCTTCGCGAAGCTCCCAGCCGGAGAAGGAGCTCGCCAGCGGCGAGCGTGGGCCGAAGACGTCACGCACGCGGAGCATCGGCCCGCGCAAGATGGCACGGGCCGGACCGCGCGACCAGATCGTCACCGGGGCGCCGATGCAACGCAGCGCATTGAACTAGACGTCACCCCGTGGTACACGCCGCCGGCTTCTCTTTGGAAGCACTTTCCGTCCACTCGTTTCCATCGGATACCGGCAATCCATGTCCCAGTCTGCTGCTCTCCCCGGTTCGAACGGATACCCGGCCGGCCTGGGTAAAGTCCTTCAGGTCATCGGCCCCGTCGTCGACGTCGAGTTCCCGGACGGCAAGCTGCCGAAGATCTTGAACGCGTTGAAGCTGACGAATCCCAGCATCTCGACCGTGCGAGGACAATCTGACGCTCGAGGTGGCGCAGCATCTAGGCGAGAACACCGTTCGGGCCGATCGCCATGGACACGACGGACGGTCTAGTCCGCGGAATGCTCGTGCGCGACACGGGCGCGCCGATCGCGATGCCGGTCAGGCCCGGGCTGCCTTGGCCGCATCCTCAACGTCATCGGAGATCCGGTCGACGACGGACCGCCCGTCGTCACCAAGATGCGGATGCCCATCCACAGGGCGCCCCCGCAATTCGTCGAGCAGTCGACGAAGATCGAGGTCTTCGAGACCGGCATCAAGGTCATCGACCTTCTGGCACCTTATCGCAAGGGCGGCAAAATCGGCCTCTTCGGCGGCGCCGGCGTCGGCAAGACGGTGCTCATCCAGGAGCTCATCAACAACGTCGCGAAGGCGCACGGCGGGGTGAGCTGCTTCGCGGGCGTCGGCGAGCGCACGCGCGAAGGCAACGACCTCTACATCGAGATGACCGAGACGAAGCTCCAAACGGGCGAGCCCGTCATCAGCAAGACGGCGCTCGTCTACGGGCAGATGAACGAGCCGCCGGGCGCGCGCGCACGCGTCGCGCTGAGTGCGCTCACCGTCGCCGAATACTTCCGAGACGAGGAGAAGCAGGACGTCCTGCTTTTCGTCGACAACATCTTCCGCTTCACGCAGGCGGGCTCCGAGGTCTCCGCCCTGCTCGGCCGCATTCCCAGCGCTGTCGGCTACCAGCCGACCCTTTCAACCGAGATGGGCGCGCTTCAGGAGCGCATCACATCGACGAACAAGGGCTCGATCACGAGCGTTCAGGCCATTTACGTTCCGGCCGACGATTTCACCGACCCCGCGCCGGCCACGACGTTCGCCCACCTCGACGCGACGACGGTGCTCAACCGTGCCCTCACCGAGATTGGCATTTACCCGGCCGTCGACCCGCTCGATTCCACCTCGACCCTCCTCGATCCGGGGGTCATCGGCGAGCACCACTACGACGTTGCGCGTCGCGTGCAGGCCATCTTGCAGAAGTACAAGGATCTGCAGGACATCATCGCGATCCTCGGCATGGACGAGCTCAGCGAGGACGACAAGCTCGTGGTGGCGCGCGCCCGCAAGATCCAGCGCTTCCTCTCGCAGCCATTCTTCGTAGCCTCCGCCTTCACAGGCGCACCCGGCAAGTACGTTCCCCTCAAGGAGACGATCGACGGGTTCGAGAGATCGCGGATGGCAAGCTCGACGACTTGCCCGAGCAAGCGTTTTACATGGTCGGCAACATAGCGGAGGCGAAGGAAAAGGCGCAGAAGCTCACCGGAAAGGCCTAAGGGGGAGCGCCGGTTTGGCGGGATGACCACCATGGCCGATCACATCCAGCTCGAAATCGTGACTCCGCGCGGCCCTGCCCTGTCGGCGGTCGTCGACGAGGTCACCGCGCCAAGTGTTGAAGGGGAATTCGGCGTCTTGCCGGGGCACTTGCCCCTCCTCGCGGCGCTGCGCACCGGCATCGTGACCTACCGGCTCGGAGGTGAGACGAAGCGTTGCGCGGTCGGTCCGGGCTTCGCCGAAGCAGGACCGGACCGACTGGTCATTTTGACCGATGAGTTCACGGAGCGGGAAAGAGTCGATCCGGTCATCGTGCGGCGGGACCTAACCGCGGTTCAGCAAGAGCTCCAGAAGATGGAGGGCGTTCCGATCGTCGGGGTCGACACGAAGAATCCGGACGTGGGCGCGACGGAAGCGCGCGCCCGCCGGGAGGTTCTGATTCAGCGGGAGAATTGGTTGGCCGCGCAGCTCGAACTCTACGGGGATCCGCCGGCCGCGACGATGCGCCCGCACGAAGAGTTTGGCCCTCCGGCGACGCCCCCCGACGACGAGCCGACCTCGGACGCCGATGGCGTAGCCACGTCGGACCAAGCCGTCGTGCAATCCGAGCAGCATTAGTTTCAGTCGTATGCAGCGGCCACTCACCGCCGTCTTCGGCCTTGCCGCCGTCGCCCTTGCGATAGGGGTCGTCGCTCACAACTTCCGGTCGCCGAAGGCGGAAGGGTATGGCACGGCGGTCAGAGAGGCAGGCGACGACAGCTCGCCGATGTTTGCCCAGGGTGAGGCTGCGCCAGCCGCTGACGAAGGCGCAACGCCGTTGCTCGTCGATGGGTTTCGTGCCGACCTCCGAATCGGTGCTGGGGCAGGTGCGTCGATGCCTGACGGATCGCCCGTGCCTGCGCTTCCTTTCGCCGCCCCGAGACAGGTCCGGTTCGGGATCGTGCTGGTCTCGTTCAGCGGTGCTCAGCCGAATCCCGGTCAGCCACCGGTCTCGCGATCGATGGCTGACGCGAAGCGCCTCGCCGAGAATCTATTGGCGACAGCAGCGCAGGATTTTCATGCTGCGGTTCAACAAGGCGACCCTGGGTCAGCGGAGGACATCGGGCGGGTAAGGTTGGGCGTTCTCGAGCCGGCGCCCGAGTATGTCCTGTTCACGCTGCCCGTCGGCGGGGTGGGAGGGCCGGTCGAAACACCTCGTGGGTACTGGATCGTCAAAAGGCTCGAATAAGAGGAAGCATGTCCACAATTGATGTCCGACGCCACCACACTCTCCCAAGGGAAGAGGCGAAAAAGCGCGCCGAAGCGCTCGCCAATGCGATGCAACAAAAACTCGAGCTCGACTGGAGCTGGCAAGGAGATCGCATCGTCTTTGAGGCGTCGCGTGGGGCGGCGAAGGGAACGAAGGGGTCGGTCGACGTTACGGACGACGAGGTCCGCGTTCAGATTGACCTCCCCTTTCTACTTCGGGTCATGAAGGGAACCATCGAGTCGAAGGTCAATGACAAGTTGAATCAGTTTCTCTGAGAGCGCATCTTTTAGGCGCGGTGCGCGCTCTCGGTGGCCGTTGCGGGCGCGGTGATGGTGCGCGAAGGCGTGATGGCTGCTCCGAGCGAGGCCCCGCCAGGCGGCGGGTGCCTACACCCACACCCCAGAGGCCTCGCAATTTCTCATGTGTCGGGCCCGCCGACTACGTTACGCTCGGATCGAGAGCGGTCGTCTGCGCCGACCCCGCGCATGTCCCACACGCACCCGATCAGCCAGCCGCCGGAGCCGCTGACATCCACGTCGTCGCGCCCGCCCTCGTCGGCAGCACGCGCCGGAGTCGATGAGGCGTCGAGGCGCCTTCGCGCGGAGCTCGCAGCATCTGTGAGCCCCGCACGGCAGGCGCGCCTCCTCGCGGAGATAGGCGAGGTGGAGGAGAGGGGCGGCGACGAAGCCGCCGCGGCGCGCGACTACCTTGGGGCCTACAACGCAGATAGCGGGTCACGCGAGCCCCTCGAGGCGCTGATCCGGTTGCTGGAAAAGCGCCGCAGTCTTCGCAATCTAGGCAAGCTCATCGATGCCCTCGCGCGAGCGGCCACGGCGCCCGACGAGCGCGTTCGCGCCTTGCTGATGCGCGCTTCCTACGAAGCGGACGTCAAAGGCGACCTCGCGACCGCCAAGAGCACGGCGCGGGAGGCGACCGGTACCGACGGGGCCCCCATGGCCGAACAAGCAAGCGCGTGGCTCGCATTCGAGGTGCTCGCCGGGCGCACCGGCGACGCCCAGGCGCGCGAAGCGGCTCTCACCGAGCGCCCGCGCTTCGCTTCGAATGCCGAGTGGCGCGCGCTGCTGCTCATCGATCGCGCGCGGCTCGCCGTCGAGGGGGGCGACGTGGAGGGCGCTCTGTCGTTCTTGAGTCAAGCGCGGTCGATTGATTCCGCGGCGACTTGGACGGCGACTTCGTTGCTCGAGCGAGTAGCCGGGGATCATCCCGGAATCCCGGGCACCGAAGAGACGCGCGATCGCGGCGAAGCTCGCGCGGGCGCGATCGCGGCGGCCGCCGAGCAGGTCCAACTGGCGCTGGTCGATCCCCAACGAGGTGACGCATTGGGTGTGCCGTGCTGGGCGCGGGAGGCGGCCCAGTCGATGGACCTGTGGCTGCGGGCGGCCGAGGCACAGCGCGCAATCGGCCAGGTCGACCGCGCCGCGGCGACCTTGGATCGCGCCCTTTCGTTCGCTTCCGAGCTGGGTACTAACGATGGGCGGCTCGCGCAAGCGGCTCTCACGACGGCGCGCATCCGGATTGCGGAGTACACTGGAGACAGCGCGCTGGCGGCGCGGCTGGCCCAGGTCCGCCTGAACGAGGAAAAAGACCCCGGTCTGGCGGCAGCGTTGGCCATGCAGATCGCCGAGCACTGCGCGGCGAAGGGTGACCGTGAAGGCGCCTTCGATGCGCTCGCGCAGGCGATAAGCAGCGACCCCGCATGCCTTCCGGCCAGAGCGCTGCAGTTCGACATGCTGGCGGATGGAGGGGCCCCGGCGGCGTTGGCAGCGCAGCTCGAGGGCTTCGCCGAGCGCTTGAGCACCGACGAGGCACGCGGTCGGACGTTTCTACTGACGGCCTATGTCTGGGCGGTGCAGGCTCACAGCGTGTCCGCGGCGAAGGCAGCGCTCGGTCGCGCCGCCGAGCATGGCGTCGAACAAGCCGTCATCGCGCGGCTTGCGCGGGTCCTGGCGAGCGTGGCCGGAGACGCCGCGTGGTACGAAGAAGCGACCAAGCATTTGTTGCCCGTTTGCGGCGCCGGTCGAGAGTCGGTCTCGATTTCAGTGGAGCTGATGCGATCGCGGCAAGCTCGCGGGGATTGGGCTGGCGCGGCGCGCGCGCTGCGCGACATGGCGGCGACACGGCAAGGGGCCTGGCTCGGATGTTCATTGGAGGCGTTTGCTTGGCGCATTGCGGGGCCGAGCTCGGCGTTTGACGCGGCGGTCGAAGGCGATGAGACGGGCGAGGCGCAACGTGCTCTCGAGCGGCTGGCCGCGCTCGAGACCGACGACGAGATGGCTCGCGGCCTGCGCCTGATCGCCGCCCTCCGGTCGCATGGGGTGGGCGACGAGCCGGCGGCGCGCGCCAAGCTTCGAGCGCTGCTGGACGATGACCCATCCGACGTGCTGGTCGCGACGCTGCTTGCCGATCTCGACAGGTCGGCCGGCGAGCACCAGGCCGCCGCTTACACCTGCCGCCAGGCGGCGGCCGCGACGAGCGACACCGAGCTCGCGGCAGCGCTTCGAATCGAGGCGGGCTTCGAGCGGTGGGCGCTGGGTGAACGATCCGCGGCGCTCGACGAGCTGGGGGCAGCCATCAATGGAGCGCCCGACGCGGCCGGGGCCGTGCTGGGCTGGGCCGCTTGGGGGGCCGGCACCGATTCGATCGTCGGACGAAGACGCGCCCTCGCCCTCTCTGCCAACCGACGGGCGGCCGGCGACGATGCCGACTCCCAGGCGCTCGCGCTCGAGCGCTTCGCGACGGAGATTGGCGGCGGCGATGTCGAGCAAGCCGCCGACAGCGCTGCGCGCGATCGAGGGGGCGGCGGAGGGCGATCTCGGCGCCGCTGCGGCGCTCGGAAGGCTCGTCTGGTCGGCCGGAGGCACCGATGCGAAGGCTTGCCGCGAGGCGGTCGAGCGGCTCGCCGCCCGCGGCCCAGCGGCTCTGATCGTTGCTGCGGCGGAGCAAACACGGATTGCGCGCGAGGCAGGCGAGGTCGAGGACCTTGCGGTGGCCGCGGCTCGTTGGTCCGATGCGGGCGGCGGGCTGCCGTCCGCTCTCGAATGGCTGGCCGCCGCGACGCTGCTCAATCGGCCGCCGGAAGAGCGGCGAGCGTGGCTAGCCGTCGCCAACGCGCTCTCCGGCGAGGCGCGCGAATCGGCGCTGGCCGCCGCGGCGCTTATCGAGCACGGGCTGAAGTCCGCGATGCCCGCGCCCCTTGCCACCGGGGCATCCGCCGCGACCCGCCTCACCAACCTCGAGCTTGGGCCTCCAGGCGGCGATCCGCGGCGACGGGCGACTGTGCTCTCGGACGTCAACGGCGCGCTCGGCGAAAACGGGGGGGGCGACGCGAAGGCGCTCGCGGGGTGGTCCTCCCTCGCCTTCGGCGATAACGAGGGCGCACGCGCTCTCTTCGAAAGCGCCACGATTCTGCGTCCGGACGACCTTGCAGCGTGGGAGGGGCTCCGCACATGTGCCGAGGTTGCCTGCGACCACGGCCTTCGCGCCCGAGCCGCGGAGGAGCTTGGCGTCCGCTGTCGCGACGCCGAACGCGGGGCGGCGTTCTGGGAGGAGGCCGCATTGGCTTGGCTCGCGCAGCAAGAGTCGTCCGGCGAGGCCGAGGACGATGCGAGGGCGGAACGCGCTTTCGAGGCGAGCTTTTCGCGGGACGCAAAGCGTTCGCTTGCCTTCGACAAGCTCTTTCGGCGGGTGCGCGCTCGCAAGGACAACGACAAGCTCCTCGCACTCATCGCCCGGAGGCTCTCGGCGACCGACGAGCCTCAGGAAATCCAGAAGCTCTTCTGGGAACAGGCGCGCGTGCTTCGAGAGAAGGGCGATCAAGACGGCGCGCTGAAGGCCCTGGAGCACGTGATGCTTCTCGAGCCCGACCACGTCGGCGCTCTCGCGCTTCTTGGTGAAATCAACATCCGTCGGGGAAAGTTCGAGGAAGCTGCGACCTCGCTTGCCCGGCTGGCGACGCTCGACCAGGCACCGGCGAAGAGCAGGGTCACAGCCGGCGTGGCTGCGGTCGACGTCTATGAAAACAAGCTCGAGCGTCATGACAAGGCGCTCGAGGTCCTTCTTGCGCTGCACGCTGCGAAGCTGTCGACCCTGCCCGTCCGCGAGCGTCTCGCGCGAGCCGCGGCACGGACCGGCGATTGGGAGAGCGCGACGGTTACACTTGAAGAGCTGATGCACGAGCGGCCCGAGGCGAGCGGTCGCATCGAGGCGGCACGACTGGCCATGGCCATTCACCGCGACCGCTTGGGACGTCCTCAGGGGGCTACCGCCGCGATGGTGCGGCTACTCGGCGAGGTGCCGGCGGACGGCGAGGCGCTCGAGATGTTGCTGCAGACCGAGCAGCCGCCCGCGCTTCGCCAGCGGCTCCTCGAGAAAGCTCGGGGGTCGCTGCGCGAGCTTCTGCAAGATCAGCCGACCGAGACGACCGCTATCCGCCGCCTTGTCAACGTGGCACGCGCGATGAATGACGGCGCTCTCGAACGAGCGGCCCTCAGCGCGCTCGTGGCGCTGGGTGGCGCCGACGGCGAGAGCGAGCCGGCGTTCGCGCAGATCGCGAGCCACAACCGGCGCGTTCCGCAGGTCGAGATGGGCGACGCGGCCCTAAGTGCGATCGCGGCGACCGGCGATGAAGGGCCGCTCGCGGATCTGTTTTTGCTGCTCGCGCCAACGTTGACGCAGGCGCTAGGACCCACCTTGCAGTCGTGCGGTGTGGGCCGACGCGACAAAGTCGACCCGAGGAGCGGGTTGGCTTTGCGGAACGAGATCGCGGCTTGGGCGGGCGCTCTTCGACTGCACGACTTCGACCTGTACGTCGGTGGCCGAGATCCGCATGGCATACACGGGATTCCGGGCGATCGGCCCGCGCTCGTGGTTGGCCCAAGCACGAATGCGCCGCTCGGCCCGCTGGCGCGGGCGCGACTTGCCCGGGAGCTGTTCGCGATCGTGCGGGGAACGGCCATCGTGCGTTCGCGCGACGATGTCACGATCGCCGCCGTGGTCGCCGCCGCTTGCAAACTCGCGGGGGTTCCGTTCGATCATCCCCCGTACGCCGTTCTTGCCGAAGTGGAGCGCCTGCTCGTCAAAGCGATCTCGCGGCGGACGCGCAGGCTTCTGCCCGAGACATGCCGCGCGGTGGTGGCGAGTGGAGCCGACGCCCGCGCGTGGAGCCTGCGAGCTCTCGCATCCCACGATCGCGCGAGCTTGCTCGCATGCGGCGACGCGACGGTAGCCTTGGGCGAAATTCTCGGGCTCTCCGTGGACCGGCTGAGCGGTGCCGTGAAGGGCGACCGACGCGCGGAAGAGCTACTTCGGTTCGTTCTCTCTCCAGAGTACCTCGAGCTACGTCGCTCGCTCGGCGTCGAGGCGGAGGGCGCGTCTTGACGGACGACAAAAAACCTCCTCGCGAGGTCGGAGACATCGACTGGGATCAGGCGCTTGCCGAATGGGAAAAGGAGAACTTTCTTCCGGAGATCGCGAAGGACGTACTGACGGACAAATCGCTCGACCACCCGGTGACTCCGCCGTCGCGTCCCCTGTATCGGCCAGCGTCGCTGATGCAGCCCGAGCCCGAGCGAGAAGACGACGAGCGCGATGGCAACGAGGACGAGGGGGCGACCATCGTGGCGGCGATTCCGCGCGAGCTCTTGCGTGCGGGGGATGCTGCCTCGAGGCCTGGCTCCCGTGGAGGGCTCGGCCAGCTCTTCGCCCGCGACGAACGGCGCGAGCCGATCAGCGGCGCAGCTGCAGTCGGCCGCCCGCAGCGGACCGCGTGGGGCGGCGACGCGTCCGAGCCGCAGTCGACGCCTGCGGCCGCGTCGACCGGGTCGCCCGGGGGGCCGTTTCTCATCGCCCCCCAGGCGCGCCACTTCGATCCCGACGACGTGACGAAGGCGAAGCAGGCGCCGATCGGCCAACTCCGTGTAGCGCGCGACGACGGCCAGGAGGCCCTCGAACGGTCCTCCGTACCGGCGGTGGGCGCAAACCCGCGACGTTGGGCAGACGAGCGGCCCGCCAGCGACTGGCTGACGGAAGAAGCGCGCCAGGGCTTCGCGTCGCGTGCCGCGTGGCTCGAGAAGGAAGCGCGCGCTCTGGACGATGCGTCGGCCCGCGCTCGCGGATTGCTTGCGTGCAGCGAGATAATGGCGACGACCGGGGACCTCGACCGAGCTCGCGCCCTCGCCGTCGAGGCGCGCGACATCGCGCCGTCGCTCGCCATGGCTCACTGGCAAGCGCGCGGATTGACGTCGCCTCCTCGGGACGAGAGGTACGTGGAGGCCCTCGACGCGGAGGTCGCGATGACCCTGGAGGGGCCGGCCAAGATACACGCGACGTGGCTTGCGGCCGACGCCCTCCGTGCGGCTGGTCGTGATGAAGCCGTTGCGCAGCGCTTGGAGCACGCTGCCCGGCTCGCCGTCGGAGACAATGGAAGCGCAAACGACGTGCGCCCGTTCGTGGCACTCGCGGTGCGGGCGCTCTCCCGAGGTGAATCCGCGAGCCCCGCGCTTCGCCTCCCCCATACCGGCGAGGTGGCTCCGATCGCGGAAGCGGCCGAGGCTTGCTTGCGACTTCGAGGCGCCGACTGGAACGGGTCCTCTCCGCGCGAACCTCTGTCTAGCGAGCTCCTGCTGCGCGTTCGCCAGGCGCTCAATCACGAGGATGCCGCGAAGGCGGCGCTTTTTTTGTCGGAGCTCGCGCATGTCCCAGAGCTGTTCGCGCCCGCCACCTGGCTGGCGGCGGCTCTCGGCAGTACCCGCCCGGCTTCCCGTCGAGACGCTGCACGCTCCCTCGGTGACCTCTCTCGACGCGGCGACCGAGCAGCGAGCGGCGCATGGATGGCGCGCGCGATCGAGCTGGGCGACCCAGAGCTTCTGGCGGAGGCAATGGATGGGCGCGGACCCATGACGCCCGCGGAGCGGGTGACCTTGGCCGTGCTGGGGGGACGAAGGCTGTCCGCGCTTGACCCGGCTCTTGACGCCATTGCGGAGGTGAGTGGTATGGGGCCGCTCGCCGCCGCCGCGGCCGCGATCGCGCCGTCGGCGGGTGACGACCGTCCGGCGGAGCTCCTCGCACGTGCAGGCCGCACCGCGGGTAGTTCGGAATCGCGTGCTCGGGTGCGCCTGGGGCGGCTTCTTTCGGCATCCGCGCCGTTGGCCGAGGTCGACGCTGCGCTTCGAGACCTCGGCGAGTCCAAGCCATCGGAAGCACAGGTGCTGGGCCTCGAAATGGCGGCGCGGGCGGGTCGCGCGGTCCAACTTGGCTCGGGGCTTCGGCTCTGGGGGGCGAGGTGTGCATCGGACGACGTGCGAGCGACGGCACCGCTCGCGGCAGCGCTCGTTGCCGAATGGGCCGGAGACGAAGCGCGTGCGCTCGAAGGCTTCAAGGCAGCACGGGCAGCCAATCCAACCAGTGAGGCGGCTTTGCGTGCGGTCGCCTCTCTGGAGCAGGTCGACCTCGTAGCCGAGGTCAATGCGCTCGCCGACGATCTGACCGAAGGCTTGCCGTCAGCCGTCGCACGCCTCGAGGCCGTCACGCGCGGCGAAGAAGCTCTTCCGGAGCCCACCCGCGCGCACTTGCTCGAACTCGCCCACCGCGCGGCGCCAACGTTCCCGATTCCAGCGTTCATAGCCGAACGAATCGCTCATCGGTCGGGCGACGTCGAAGAGGCGGTCCGCTGGGTCCGCGAGCGGCGAGCGCAGACGGTTGATTCGATCGAGTCCGCTCTCGACAACGTGCGCGAAGCGCTTTTGCTCGCCGACCGCGAGCCGGCGCTTGCCGCCGAACGACTCGCGCAGGCGCACCGGGCGCATCCAGCAGACGTGGCGCTGCGCGAGCTCTACGAGCGAATGGCCCCGGAACCGCCCGACGACCGCGGTGCATGGCGCGAGAGGCGGGCCGAAGGCGCGCGCGGCGACGCGCGAACGTTGTTGTTGCTCGAGGCCGTGCGAGAATACGAGCGTCTAGGGCAGGAAGAGGCGGCGCTTCGCTGCGCGGATGCAGCCGCAGTGGACGGGGGCTCCATCGGGCGCATCGCGCGCGAGCGCGCCGAGCTGCGCGCAGGGCGCGTCGCGCGCCTGGCCGACGAGCTCCTCTCTCTGGCGAAGGGCGCGGCCGATCCGCGCACACGTTGCGAAGCTTATGAGCGCTTGGCCGAACTCGACGCGAGGGCGCGGAGCGACCCCGGCAGCGCCCTGCTGTGGCATCGAGCGATTCTCGAGGAACTGCCCGAGCACCTGCCGAGCCTGCGGCACGTCGAGCATCATTTGATCGGCGAAGGCCGCGACGACGAGCTCGAGCCCATCGCGAGCGCGATAGCGCGCGTCCTGAGGGGGACCGGATCCGGCGAGTGCGGCGCGCACGCGGAGCTGGCGGCGCGCTTGCGTGCGCGCGGGGCAGAAGGAACTTGGGAAGCCTCACGCGAGATGGCCGAGCTGGCTGCCGACGAGGCGGAGCCGTCCCTCTGGTCACTTCGAATGCAGCAAGCGCATGCCCGTGCGCGAGCCGACGATTCCACCTTTCTGGCCGCCACACTAAAGCTAGTCGACCGCGCGTCGCGGGCACCCGAGGCGGCTGTGCTGCTCGTTCGCGCGGGCGAGGCCGCCGCGCGGCTCCAGCGTTTCGACGAGGCGCGCTTGCTGCTCGAACGCGCCGCCACGGAAGACCCTGGCGACATCGTGACGTGGAGTCTCCTCGTCGAAGTACGCCGCCGCTCGGGCGATCACCAGGGGGCAGCCGAGGCGTGCGAGGCCCTCGCGAGGAGCAGTGTTTTGCCCGCGCACCAGCTGGCCGCCTGGTACGAAGCCGCGCGTATTTGGTCCGCGGAGGGAAAAGACGAGGAGCGCGCGATCGTCGCGTTCGAAACGGTCGCGGCGATCGACGTAGGCCACGAGGATGTGTTCGCCCAGCTGTCGTCGATCTACGCCTCCCGAAAGATGCAGCCCGAGCTCGCGAGCCTTCTCGAGCGCCGCATCGCGTGCGTTGCGAGCGGCGAAGAGCGGCTCGCGATGGAGGTGCGTCGCGGGCGGATCCTCCTCGAAGTGGGCGACGCCGATGGGGCGCGCCGCGCGTTCGAGGCGGCACTGGCCGAACATCCGGACGACGGCGGCGCGCTCTCGGCGTTTGCCGACCTCTGCGTGGTCCAGCGTGATTGGGTGACAGCGGAGCAAGCCCTCGTCCGCCTCGCACGTCTGCTCCCTACGGTCGAAGAGCAGCGCAGCGTGTACGCGCGCCTCGGTGAGCTGTACGCCCGCCATTTGCTGAACCTCTCCCGAGCTGAGGTGGCGTTCAACGAGGTGCTCAGGCGAGCTCCCGACGACCAAGCCACGATGGAAAAGCTCGTCGACGTCTACCGGCGGCAGAGCGACCCGGCGCGCGCCATTCCATTGCAGCAGCAGCTGGTTGCGCTGGCGCATTCGGCCGAAGAAAAGCGCAATCGGGTCATCGACCTCGCCATGCTGCACGAGCAGACCGCGCACGACAACCGGCGCGCCGAGCAAACGCTCGAGGCGGCCCGCCGCGAATTTCCGCAAGACGTGGCGGTCCTCCGCGCCTTCGCCGAGTTCCTCGTCCGGCACGGCCAGACCGCGGCGTCCGAGGGCCTCGTCGAGCGGACGGGCGAGGAGGCGCGACGTCTACTCGCAGCGGGGCGCTTGTCGCCGCAGATCCTGGACGTGATGGCCACGGTCTTCGATCTGCGCGGCAATCGCGACGGTACGCTGGCCGCACGAGCGATGCTTGCCGCCCTGGAGGGCCAGCCGGCCGTCCTTCGGGGAGCGGGTCCACGCGCGTTCGACGGAAACCTCGACGAGTTGCTTGCGCCGGACCTGCTCAGCCCGGCTTTGCGCGCGCTTCTCGCGAGGACGGGCGACGCGCTCGACGCCGCATCTCCGATCGATTTGCCCTCGTTGAACGCGAAGCAGACGCCGAGCGCGGAGCCAGTCGCGCGCCTGGCCGCGAGCATCGCGCAGGCGATGGGCCTGGGCCAGGTCCAGCTGTTCACCTCCGCAAGGCTGGGGACTGCGTGCATTCCCATCCGGTCGTCGCCCCCCACGATTTTGGTGGGCGGCACGCTCGCGGGGGACGTGCCCAGTGGCGGTTTGGACGAAGCGGTCGCCACATTCCTGTTGGTTCGGGCGCTGAAGCTCGTGAGCGCGAGGGCGTCGGCGCTCACCCGCACGCCGCCCGCCGAGCTCGCAGTTCTGATCTCGGCTTGGCTGAAGTGCCTCAACCCAAGCTGGCAGCCGCAGGGCATCGACCCAACGGCACTGAACGTCGTCGGTGCTCTCTTGCAAGCGACGTTGCCGCGGCAGGTGAGCCCGGAGCTCCGGGCCACGGCCTCCGCGGCGACGCACAGCCTCGGCACACATGCGGCGTCGCTGGGTGGAAACGCTCTCGCCTGGGCCAACCGTGTAGCGCTCCTCGCGCTCGGGAACCCGAGCGCGGCCCTCGACGCCATTGCCGCGTCGAACGGCTCGCCGACCGGTGCGCCGCGCGATCGCAACGAAAGGCTCGCCTGGGCGACCAGGACCTCGGAGGCGCGCGATCTGCTCGCTTTCGGGGCCGGAGCGAGCTTTGCCGAGGCCCAGTCCCGGCTCGGCGGCGCGGACGTCTAGCGCGAAGGCTCCTTGCGCGGGAGCCCGGCGGAAGCTAGTCATGCGCGCCCGCATGAGTAGCCCGCACCCGCCTTCCGTTACCCGACGCCTGCGCAACATCGCCATCGTTGCCCACGTCGACCATGGCAAAACGACACTGGTCGACCACATGCTCCGGCAGGCGGGCACCTTCCGCGCCAACGAGGTCATGCAAGACCGAGTGATGGACTCGAACGACCTCGAGCGCGAGCGTGGCATTACCATCCTTGCGAAGAACACGAGCGTCCGGTGGAAGGCGCCGGACGGAACGGTGACGAAGATCAACATCATCGACACCCCCGGCCACGCGGATTTCGGCGGCGAAGTGGAGCGCACGCTGATGATGGCCGACGGCGCTCTGCTCCTCGTCGACGCCGCCGAGGGGCCGCTCCCTCAGACGCGCTTCGTCCTACGCAAGTGCCTCGAGCCTTGGTTTTCCCGTCATCGTCGTCATCAACAAGATCGACCGCTCCGACGCGCGTCCTGAGGAGGTCCACGAAGAAATCTTCGATCTCTTTTGCGATCTCGACGCGACCGACGCCCAGCTCGACTTCCCGACGCTCTACGCGATTGGCCGTGAGGGCATCGCGAAACGATCACTGGAAGATTCATCGACGACATTGGAGCCGCTGTTCGTGACGATCCTCGAGAGGGTGCCACCCGCGCCGGGCGAACCCGACGCGCCCCTACAAATCCTGGTGACGAACATCGATCACGACGATTACGTCGGTCGCCTCGCCATCGGGCGGATCGTCGCGGGGACACTTCGCGCGAACCAGACGGTCGGCCTCGTGAAAGACGGGAGCAACTTGAAGAGCACCGTCAAGGTGCTGTCGACCTTCGAGGGGCTCAAGCGAGCTCCCGCACCAGAAGCCACGGCCGGCGAGATCGTCGCCATCGCCGGCATCGAGGACGTCGACGTCGGCGACACGATTGTCGACCAGAACCCCGGTTGGGAATCGCGCGCGCTCCCGCGCATTCTCGTCGAGCAGCCGACCATCAAGATGCGGGTCGGCGTCAACACCTCGCCGTTTGCCGGCAAGAGCAAGCAGACGAAGTACCTGACGAGCCGCCACCTGCGCGAACGACTCATGCGCGAGACGAAGAAGAACCTCGCGATCCGCGTCGAAGAGACCGATTCGCCGGACACGTTTCTCGTGCTCGGGCGCGGCGAGCTGCAGCTCGCCATCCTGATCGAGACGATGCGCCGCGAGGGCTACGAGCTGCAGCTCGGAAACCCCGAGGTCGTCACCAACGTCGTCGACGGCGTTCTCAGCGAGCCGATGGAGCTTGTCGTCGTCGACGTCCCGGAGGCATTCATCGGCATCGTCACCGAGCGGCTCGGCGAGCGACGCGGCCGCATGATGAAGATGGCCAACCCCGGCTTCGGGCGAGCGCGGCTCGAGTACCGCGTTCCAAGTCGCGGGATGATCGGCTTCCGCGGCGAGTTCCTGACGGCGACGCGCGGCACTGCGCTGCTCAACTCGATGTTCGACGGCTGGGAACCGTGGGGCGGACCGATGATGAAGCGCGCGACCGGCGCCATCGTCTCCGATCGGATGGGGGTCGCGACGCCCTACGCGCTCCATCATCTGCAGCCGCGCGGCGCATTCTTCATCGCTCCCGGCGCACAGGTCTACGAGGGGATGATCGTGGGCGAGCACAACCGGCCGAACGACGCCGACGTGAACGTCATCAAAGAGAAGAAGCTTTCTAACGTCCGCAACCACGGCAAGGACGAGAACGTCCTGCTCGCTCCGCCTAGGGTCCTCACGATCGAGACGGCGATGGAATGGATCGACGCCGACGAGCTGGTCGAGGTGACGCCGGAGGCGGTCCGGGTCCGCAAGGGGATTCTCGAGATCAACAGGCGCCCCCGGCGAAGCGAGGCCATCGAGGACGCGCAGAGCGTGGGATAGGCGCTGGTCCCGCTCCGGAGACCCGGGCGCGCGCATTGCGCCACGCCCATGCGGGGCCGCACGGACGGCCAGCGCACGCGAGTGCTCGTCGCCGCCGCGCTCGCGTTGGTCGTGACGCCGCATATCGGGCGAGCGTCCTCCTCGGCTGACGAGTTGGTTCGGCAGGCACGCGCCCACGAAGCGTCAAACGAGAACGACGTGGCGGTGCGACGCTACATGGAGGCGCTGACGATCGAACCCGTCAACGGCGACGCCTGGCTTGGCCTTGGCGCGCTCCGGATGAGGCTCGAAGACGCGGCCGAGGCCGAGCGAGTTTATACCGCCGCGCTCGATCATGTGCCGTCACTGCGCCGAGGCTTCGCGGGACGGGCCAGGGCGCGGTGGGCACTTGGCCGACACAGCGACGCGGAGGCGGACATGGAGACTTACGCGACCCTCGAACGCGATCCAGCGGTGCTGCGCGAGCTCGCGCTCTGGTACGCGACGGATGGCCGCACGCCAGCGCAACTGGCTACCTGGCGCTGGCTACTCGCCATCGCGGCGCAGCAAGGGGACTCGATGACTCAGCAGGAGGCCTGCCGGACCGTGCGCGCGCTCGTCATTCTCGTGGACGGCGCGGATCCAGCCTCGTCGCCGGCGCAACGAGACGAGACCCGCGACACACTGGCGCTCATTGCCAGGCGGGGGGGCTAGAACAGCGCGCCCAGCGGCCCTTCGACCGCGCCGTCCGGCGTGCAGGGGTCGAATGCGCCGCCCACCATTTCAGCTTGCCCCATACGTCAGAAGTTCGCTCGCCGCGCGCACGACCGCCGAGCGGACGCGCGACAACACCCGGGTGCCATTGCTCAAGACCTGGAACGGCTCGCGCACGTCCCATGAAATGACCTGGATTTCGACGAGGGCATCCATCTGGAGGAAGCGTCGGGCGGCGATGACCGGGCCAAAGACCACGTGATCGGAGCGGGATGCCAACTCGAGCGCGGCGCCGATCGTCTGGAGCTCATGAGCAATGACCC
The DNA here is from genome assembly GCA_963787925.1 of uncultured delta proteobacterium. Taxonomy (GTDB): domain Bacteria; phylum Myxococcota_A; class Polyangia; order Polyangiales; family Polyangiaceae; genus Palsa-1150. The sequence continues at coordinate 2,594,662 of CAWBEN010000003.1, read as the reverse complement.
GCTCCTCTACGGCGAGCGGGCAATCGTCCCCTATCGCGACGAAGCGGTCGCCAACGCTCCTCATGGGACCGATGAACGGCAATTGGCGCACGCGCTCGGGCGTGAGCGGCAAGCCGCCGAGCGAGCGGACGTAAGACGGTCGTCCCAAAAGTGCAAAACGTATCTCGCCGACGGCGTCACTCGCCCATGAGGCGGGGCGGCTCTGGACCGCACCTGCGGCAAGCGCCACGTCAAACACGTTTTCGGCCATACAAGCGCGCAGAGAAGCGGGCGCGAGCTCCAGGCCTCGCACGCGGGCACGTGGAAGAGCGTTAGCGAGGCAGGGCAGCATTTGCGCGAGGAGGTAGGACGGTGCCGCGATGACGAGCTCGATGTCTGGGCCCTGGTCCTCGCGGACGCCGCTGGTCGCACGGATCTCCTCGACTGCGTTTGCTATTCTCGGAAGCATCCGCCGCGCCGCGGCCGTCGGCGCGACGCCCCTCGCACCCCGCGAAAGCAGCTGGATTCCATAGTGCTTCTCGAGGCGCGTCACCGCCTTGCTCACCTGCGATGGAGTCACGAGAAGCTCGCGAGCGGCGCCCGATATCGTCCCGGTCCGCTGGACGGCCAGGAGTGTCACGAGGTCGGCGAGTCGAAGCTCAGGAACTCCAGTCATGGAGCCGGTACGCTGCAGGCTCAAAGTTGTTTCAGCGTACGGAGAAGACGGCAACGCCGAAGCCACCGGCCACCCAAACGACCCCGCGGGCTTCGTCATGGGCCATCGAAACGACCCGGCCGTCCGATTCGACATCGGCGGGTGCGGCTCCGAGGCGGGCGACGACGGCAGCTTGCCCGTGGCTGTCGAGACGCACCAGGGCCGTCGTGTCGTCGAGCTCCGAGTAGGTGGCGGCAAGGAGCGTCCCGTCGTCGTCTACGAACGCGAGAGCCGTAACCCGCCCTTCCCAAGCGAAAGCAAGCCATTCGCCGCCAGGTCGGCGGCGTATCACCCCGCCTCGACGGCGCGCGTAAGCCAAATGACCACCGCACGCCGCCAGCAATGCCGGGGCCCGCGCCTCGGGCGCGTGGATCGCCTCGGTCTCTAGCGAGACCCTGCGCAATCCGCGCACGACGGCCGTCGGGCGGGCGGCGTCGTGTACGACGAGCGCGGCCATGCCCCTGGTCCCGTCGTACGCCAGTGCGGCGACTCCGCGAGCCGCCGACGGCGCGTGGAGCGCCGGTCCGTCGTTCGGGAGACCCTCGAGGGTCTCCAAGGGTCTCCGCCGCGCATCACGCAATTCGTCCTCTATCAGGAGAGTGCCTGCGCGCGTCCGGACCCATAGGGTGCCCGAGGCGAGCAGCCCGTCGCTCGCGTCCACGTCGTCGAGCAACGGCGCAAACGACGCTCCACCGTGCCATGAGACCAGCGTTTGGCCCCCCTCGAGCACGGCCACAATGATGTCGCCCTCGACGGCGAGCCTGCGTACGGTGGCTAGGTCGGCTGGCGCAAGCCCCTCGGCCGGGAGTCGCTCGCAAGTGCCCTCGAGATCGATGCGCGCCATCTCCATCGCGCCCGTCTCCGAACGCCCAACAACCAGCGCTCCGCGCGGCGCACACGCCACGGCGGTCGCTGCGGAGAGCGCAAGCGGGGCACCAACGCGCAACCAGGGCTGCGCAGACCATTGCAGCCCGAGAGGCTCGTCCGACGCGAACCCGTCCCCGACGATCTGTTCGTCATCGAGCTCGCCCTCTTCGTCCGCATCCATGGCCGGGAGATCGGCCTCGCGCAGCTCCTCGTCGGCAGCAACAGGACCCTCTTCGCCTGCGTCCAGACCGCCTCGCTCGGGCATCGCCTCGAAGCCGAGCTCCTCATCGCGCCCGCCGGCCTCCTCGAGGTCCTCGAGCACCCCACCGGGCTCGTCGAGCTCCCCGATTTCTGCCGCACCGACGTCGAGATTCAACGCCTCCCCCGCTCCAATCAGCCAGCCATTCTCCTCCCCCTCGATGTCGAGCTCGCCCGCGTCGCGCGCGTCGGTTGGGTCGTCCTCGCCGGTCGTGTCGTCGAGAGTCGCCTCGGTCTCGTCCTCGACGATCTCCGTGCCGTCGGCCTGCGGCTCCGGAGCATCATCCGCAGCGCCGTCGAGCGGGGGCAATGGGTCGAGCGGGTCGTCTGAGCGCGGACGTGGCATGACGCGAGCCGGGATACTGTGGCTTATCCGCGGCCGCGGCGTTGTCAAATTCGTGCACCCTCGCGGGCCAGCTGGCGTAGAGAAGATGCGTGAGCGCGGACGTGGCAGTGTGTACACGCGCGCTTTGCCGCAATTACGAGCGGCCGACGGGGACGTTTCGCGCGCTCGATGAGCTCGACCTAGAGGTGGCCCGGGGCACGCTCTTCGCGCTCCTCGGTCCGAATGGCGCGGGTAAGAGCACGACCATCTCCATATTGACGACTCTTCTCGCGCCGACTTCGGGTGCGGCGAGCGTCGCCGGCTGGGACGTGGCTCTGCAGCCGCGTCAGGCTCGGGCCTCGATGGGGGTCGTGTTCCAGGAGGTGTCGCTGGACGATTGGCTGACTGCCCGCGAGAACCTCCAGCTCTTTGCGGCGATTCACGGCGTTCCGTCGAGAGAGAGAGAGAGCCGCATCGCCGAGCACCTGACCGGGGTCGGGCTGATTTCCGCGCTCAATCAGCGCGTCCGCACGTTCTCGGGCGGCATGAAGCGCCGGCTGGAGATCGCTCGCGCCCTCCTCCACGAGCCGGCGGTGGTGATTCTAGACGAGCCAACGGTTGGGCTCGACCCACAGACGCGCCGCGCCGTCTGGGAACAGCTGGCTCGCCTTGCCCGGACGCGCGAACGCACGGTCTTCGTGACGACGCACTACATGGACGAGGCGGAGCGTTGCGACGACGTCGCCATCATCGATCACGGGCGCCTCGTCGCGCGCGGTGCTCCGGCCGAGCTCGTTGCGCGCGCCGGGGGCGAGCGTCTCGTCCTCCGCTGCGACCATGAAGCACGAGCGCTCAGCGTCGCGGCGAGCGCGGGCTGGCGCGTCCGGCACGAAGTGGGCACGCTGGTCATCGAGGGGGACCGGCCCGACCGAATGCTCGCGCAGCTCGCGGAGAAAGCGATCGGAATTCGAGAGGCGACCTTCGTGCGTCCTAAGCTAGAGGACGCTTTCGTGGCGCTCACCGGTCGCGAGCTCCGCGACGTTCACGACGATGACGCAGGCAGTCATGCGGCCATGGCCACCAACTTGCGGGCGCGAGGACGCCGTTGAGACGGCGGCCGCAAGACCACACGGTGCGACTTAAATGCACGTGAGACGCGCGTGTGCCGCGCACACTTCAGGACGTCAATCAACATGGCTTGGGGGCCAAAAGCGAGGAACGAATGTCGACCCGCGAGGAGATGCGGCGCGAGCTAAAGGATTTGGCCCGGATGGCCACGAGGATGACGGGTGAACGAGCGATCTCGTCCTTGCCGTCCCACGCGGACAGGCGGATGGCTTCTGCCGTGATTGAACCGTCGGCGGCCCCGCCGCCCACAGCTTCGGTCCCGTCCGTTCTGCCCGCCCCTGTCGCCCGCTCGGTCGCGATCCAGACGCCTCCGGCCATGACGCTGCCGGTGGCTGCTCTTTCTCGTGGTGACGCTTCTCCCGAAGCGCTTCAAGAAGAAGAGCGGAGCGAGCGTCGAGGAGGCCTGCTGGCGGTTCTGGCCGGGCTAGGGCTCGCCGTCGCGATGGTCGGCGGCCTCGCCGCGGGGCGATGGCTAGCAGAAGGGGCCACGTCGACGTCGTCCGGCGACGCGCCATTGGCCCATCTGGCGGCGGCTGGACCCCCTGCCGAGATCCCGTTGCCGCCCGCCAGCATCGTCGCCGTGGTGGACCCATCGTCGATCGCCCCTGCGTCTCCAGCGCCGATGGCGCCCGTCGTCATCGCCTCCACGCGCGTCGCAAGCTTCGCGGCTCCCCCACGGCGTCCGATACCGCATTTCGGCCCGGCGAAGCCAGTGGCCAGCTCCGGCGTGGAGAGCCGTGCCCCGGCAGCACACGAGTCGCTCGAGGAGCTGATGCGCCGCTCCGTAGCCACGCAAGCGCAGTCCGGTAAGCGCTAGACCGGTGAGCGCCCAGTCCGCGTAAAAGCGCGCGACCGCGGTGGGCCGCGCATCGTGTACATTGCCCGGTGCGTGTCCCCCCTTGCGACGGATATGGCCGCGATCGCGGCGCTGACGCGGCGGGATCTCCTTCGTTTTTTTAGAGATCGCAACCAACTGCTTGGCGCCGTGGGCCGCCCGGCGATCTGGATGCTGCTCTTCGCAAGCGGCCTTCACCACGCTTTCGCTGGCGACCTGGACCCGCGCATCGGATATCGCCAGTTCGCCTACGCGGGGGCCATCGCGATGACGCTCCTCTTCGGGGGGATGTTTCAAGGCGTCACCATCGTTTGGGACCGTGAGTTCGGAATGTTGCGAGCCGTTCTCGTCGCCCCCGTGTCACGGTTCGCCATCGTCCTCGGCAAGACGCTGGCGGGAGCCAGCGTGACGCTCGTGCAGGGGCTCGTCGCGGCAGCCTTCGCGCCGCTCGTCGACGTTCACTTGGGCCCGGTCGACGCACTGCGTCTTTTGGCCGCCATGGTGACCATGGCGGTCGCTGTCACCGCCCTGGGCGTCACGGTCGGCAGCCGCATGCGTACATTCGAAGGATTTGCGGTGATCTCGAACTTCGTCGTCTTGCCACTCTACTTCCTCTCTGGCGGCGTCTTTCCCGTGGAGGGGTTGCCCCCATGGATGCGCGCTCTCGTCCTCACCAATCCCGTCACTTATGGCGTCGACCTCATGCGCGCGTCCATTCGGCAGCCTCACGCCTTCGCGGCGCCCCTCGACGCCCTCGTGCAGGGCACGTTCGCGGTCGCCATGTGCGGCGCGGCGCTGACCACGTTTCGGCGCTCGGCGCGGTAACGGCGCCTCCAGACGACGACGGGCCGTGTCCGACCTGCGACGCCTTGTGGAAAACGCGACGCCAGCGCCATAGGGCACGCGCCGGATCGTGGCGTTGGTGCGCGCCGGTGGCTCGGGCACGGTGTGTGCTTGACTGGCGCGAAGTCTCCTCACTCGGCGAGCCCATGTCCCACCAAGCGCATTTCTGGCTCCGCGTCATCGGCCTCGCCGTCATCGTGTTGGCCGAGTTCGGTCCGCGCCTCTGGACGGCGACGACCCCGACGCCCTCTTCGCATGTCGTCGCATCGGCCCTCCCGCGCTGAGGACGGAAGAGAGGCCGCCGCGCCGCTGCGGTTGCATCTGCGACGGCGCCGCGTAGCCTCCGGGACTCCGACTCGGCCGCGGAGCTCCGCTGTCGCCGGTTTCGGTTGCGCCCATGCGCGTGCTGCTCCTCTCCCGCAACGCAACGCTCTACTCAACGAGCCGCCTCGTGCTTGCTGCGCGATCGCGCGGTCACGAGGCGTCCGTCGTCGACCCCCTCGATTTGCGCATCGTCATCTCGCGCGGCCGGCCGTCGCTCTACTTGGGCGATCACCCGGTCCCCCACGCGGACCTCGTGTTGCCGCGCATCGGTGCGTCGATAACGAACTACGGCCTCGCGGTGGTCCGCCAGTTCGATCTCATGGGGGTGCCCGTCCTCAATACGGCTCTCGCCATTGCCCGTTCGCGCGACAAGCTTCGCGCCATGCAACTGCTGACGAAAAAGAACATCGACGTGCCGGTCACGGTTTGCGCGCGGACCCCCGAGGCGATTGGGCAAGCGCTTGCCCAGGTCGGCGGGGCACCGTGCATCGTCAAGCTGCAGCAAGGCGCACAAGGGATCGGAACGATGATCGCGGAGACGCCTCAGGCGGTGACCTCTCTCCTCGAGACGCTCTGGGCCATGGGCCAGGACATCGTGCTCCAACAGTATATTGCCGAGGCGAAGGGGCGCGATTTGCGCGTCCTCGTCGTCGGTGGCCGCGTCGTCGCGTCGATGCGCCGGCAGGCCAAAGCGGGCGAGTTTCGGTCGAACCTGCATCGGGGCGGGCTGGGGGTCCGGGCGGCGCTCGACGAGCAGTACCGGCGTGCGGCCATCGCGGCGACGCGGGTCATGGGCCTCGAAGTGGCCGGTGTCGACATGCTCGAGACGCGTGAGGGGCCCAAAATCCTCGAGATCAATAGCTCGCCGGGGCTCGAGGGCATCGAGCGCGCCAGCGGAATCGACGTGGCGGCGGCGATCCTCACACACGCCGAGCGTTACGTCGCGCGGCGCAAGCTCGGCAAGAGGACGACCCTCGACGAGGAGCGGCGGCTGTCGCGCATCCGCCGCAGGACGCACGTCTGGCCGCGGCGGGGCCCGGGTCTCACCGGCAGCGAGTGACGCCGGCGGAGGCGCGCGATGGGCCGATCGACTTGACGTACCCACGGCGCTACAACCGAGCGGCATGGCGTCCTCTCCCCCGCCCCCCTCTGGCCATCGGGTCGGCTATTACGGGCAGTTCGGCGGTCGCTTCGTCGCCGAGACGCTCATCCCGGCGCTCGACGAACTGGCTCGTGCCGTCACGACCATCGTCCTCGCCGAGCCATTTCAGCGGGAGTGGCGGGCGCTGCTCGCCAGCTACGTCGGTCGTCCCACCCCGCTTGGTGAGGCGCGCCGCTTTGCCCGCGCCATCGACGTCGACGGGCGCTCGCTCGCCCGCCTCTGGCTGAAGCGCGAAGACCTTTGCCACACGGGCGCGCACAAGATCAACAACGCCCTCGGTCAAGTGTTGCTTGCGAAGAAGATGGACAAGGCGCGTGTCATCGCCGAAACGGGCGCCGGTCAGCACGGGGTAGCCACCGCGACGGCGTGCGCGCTGTTCGGGCTTCCGTGCGACGTTTACATGGGCGTCGAAGACGTGGCCCGTCAGGCGCCCAATGTCGGTCGGATGAAGCTCCTCGGCGCGCGTGTCATCCCCGTCGAGAGCGGCTCGCGAACTCTAAAGGACGCCATGAACGAAGCGATGCGCGACTGGGTCACGAACGTGCGGACCACCTACTATTGCCTCGGCACTGCGGCCGGTCCGCATCCGTATCCCGAGCTCGTCGCCTCGTTGCAGTCGGTCATCGGCGAGGAATCGCGCGCTCAGATTCTCGAGGCGACGGGCGCGCTGCCCGACGCCGCCGTTGCCTGCATCGGTGGCGGCTCGAATGCCATCGGCCTCTTTCGGGGATTCTTGCGCGACCCGGACGTCGCGCTCGTCGGCGTCGAGGCGGCGGGCGAAGGAGTGGACACGGGCCGCCATGCCGCGACCCTCTCCGCGGGGCGCGTCGGCGTGCTGCACGGCTCGAAGAGCTACGTGCTTTGCGATGACGCCGGGCAGATCATGGAGGCGCACTCGATCAGCGCCGGCCTCGACTATCCAGGAGTCGGTCCCGAGCATTCTTGGCTCAAAGACAGCGGGCGCGCTCGCTACGTCTCGGCGACGGACGCCGAGGCCCTCGCCGCGGTCGCTTTGCTGGCCCGAACGGAAGGCATCATCCCGGCGCTCGAATCGGCGCACGCGTTCGCCCGAGTCGCCGACATCGCGCGCGACCTTTCGGCGGAGCGGGGCCGGGCGGTGTCGCTGGTGTTGTGTCTGTCGGGCCGCGGCGACAAGGACCTGTCGGCGCTCCTCGATCGCCTGCTACCGAGGAGCGGAACGTGATCCGCCTCGAAGCCGCGTTCGCTCGCAGAGGGCGAAAGGTCCTCATCGCGTATCTTTGCGTCGGCGATCCTAGCGTGGAGGAGAGCGTCGAGCTTGCGCGAGGGTGCATCGCCGCCGGCGCGGACGTCGTGGAACTGGGTGTACCCTACAGCGATCCCACCGCCGACGGCCCCGCGATTCAGCGCGCCAGCCAGCGGGCGATTGCGGCGGGCGGCGGATTCGAGGCGACGCTCCGCGCAGCGCGAACGCTCCGAGCCGCGGAGCCCGAGGTCGGGCTGGTCCTCTTCGGCTACTACAATCCGATCTTCGTGAGGGGCGAAGCGCGCTCGGCGCGCGAGGCGGCTGAATCCGGTGTCGACGCGCTGCTCGTCGTCGACTTGCCCATCGAAGAGGGCGGCACGCTCCGGGACGCCGCCCGGGCACATCGCATCGGCCTCGTGCCGCTGCTCACCCCCACCAGTCGTGCCGACCGGGTGTCCGCCGTGCGTGACGCCGCCCACTTGGGAACGGTTCCGTTCGTGTACTACGTGAGCGTCACGGGCGTGACAGGGGCGGGCGAAATCGACGCTACGGCGGCGAGCAACCGAGCGGCTAGGCTGCGAGACGAGCTGCGCCTGCCGGTCGTGGTGGGTTTTGGCATCGACTCGCGTGAAAAGGCGCAGGCTGCCGCGGCAGACGCCGATGGGATCGTCGTTGGCACGGCGATCGTCCGCGCAATCGAGGACGGCAAGACCCCCGACGCTCGACGGCGGGCCGTCGAGCGTCTCGTCCGCAGCTTGCGTGCGGGGGTCGACGGGTGACTCGCACCATGCCCCCGCTGCTCGCGCTCGTCGCGTCGCTGTCGTTGGGCGCCGGCGCCGCTCGCGGTGTGCCCGCCCATCCCGCGGGCGCTAGCCGGCCGTTGCCAACTTTCTCGGGAGCGCTTGCCACCGCCGGGTGCCCCGCCGGCACGCTTCCCGATGGCGAAGTGTGCGTTCATCTGCCCGCGGAGGACGCCGACGAAGACGCCGCGCCCGAGGCGGCCGCTACGGCCAATGGCCACCACGAGAAAGCTAGCGGGCGGTGGGTCGTCTATGACCAAATCCCGCGCCGACCTGACCGCCCCGAAGACTACGATGCTTACCGTTATCCCGTGCCGTGCGACCACGATTGCGTGGTGAGCGGCTACGATCTCGATCGGCCAGAAGGTCTGCAGCGCCGAGGGCGCCGGTTGAGCCATCTCGGCCACGGGGCCGTCGACCTACCTCAGCCCAAGGGGACGCCGGTCGCGATGGTGACGCTTGATCACCAGCGCGGCGATGCCGAGGTCGTCTATGTCGGCCCGCTCTTCGGCACCACCGTCGTCACGCGTCACGCTGTCGAGGAGGGCGGCCAGCTTCGGGACTACGTGCTCCTCTTCGGCCACCTCGATGCCGTGGCCGCCGGCGTCCACCCCGGCGCCCGCGTGCGCGAGCGAGAGGTTCTCGGATTCGTCGGCGACACAGGCTCCCCGGAGCTCGTCCACTTGCACCTCGAGGCGCGCCGCGTACGAACGGGCGTCGACGCCGCCAAGCTTTCCGGCCAGGCACTCGTGGCGAACGAGAACAGCGTCGTGTGCGACCCGCGAAACGTCCTTCCCCGGAAGTTACAAAAATAACAATCGGCGCGGCTTGCACGATCCCAACAAGCTTGCCTTGCGCGGGCCTTCCACGCGCGCGAACATATCCGAGGTCTTGTCCCACCCCGTCGCAGCCCGTCAATCGGACGAAACGGCGCCTCCCGAGCGCGCCGGGCGGGGGTGCATTTGTCCCCGCTGCCGCGCGCCATACGAGGAAGCGCCGGGCCTTCCGACATGCCCCGCCGACGGGACGACGCTCGTCCGTGCGGCGGACTACGCCGCCGCGGATGGCGATCCGATGCTCGGGCGGGTGCTCGCTGGGCGCTTCACGATCCTGGCGCGCCTCGGGGCGGGGTCGATGGGGACCGTATACCGCGCACGCCAAACGCCGATTGGCCGCGACGTCGCCATCAAGATCCTGCGGAGCGATCGCGCCGTGGACGAGGTCAGCCGCGCGCGCTTCTTGAGGGAAGCTCGCGCGAACAGCGTCCTCACGTCGCCCAACACGGTCACCGTCTTCGATTTCGGTCAAAGCGAGAACGGCGACTTCTACCTGGCGATGGAACTGCTCGACGGCGAGTCTCTCGGCCAGCGCATCAAGCGTGAAGGCCGAATCTGCGTCGAGGACGCGATCGAGACCGCCAAGCACGCGCTTCGCTCTCTCGCCGAGGCGCACGCAAAGGGCGTCATCCATCGCGATCTCAAGCCAGACAATCTATTTTACGCGCGAGTACATACGAATGAGAAATACGAAGAAATAGTGAAGGTCCTCGACTTCGGCATCGCCAAGATGCTTCAGATCGACGGCGAAGGCCCGATGAACGCCGTCGAGACGCAGGCCGGCACTGTGTTCGGCACGCCGCGCTATATGTCGCCCGAGCAGGCTCAAGGGAAACCGCTCGACGCACGAAGTGATCTCTATTCGCTCGGTGTCATTCTCTATCATATGATTTCTGGCCGACCGCCATTCACTGACGACGATGCCATCGTGGTGATGGCACGTCACATCAAGACGACTCCCCGTCTGATGACGGAGGTCGTCCCGGATCTTCGCGTGCCGCCCGAAATAGAAGGTCTCGTCATGCGCGTCCTGTCGAAGGAGCCCGAAGGGCGTCCGGACAGCGCGGACGCCATGATGACGGAGCTCCTTCGCGCAAGGGAATGCTCGGTGATGACGAGTGGCGTTCGGGCCTCTCTGGCGAGCGGGCTGGACGCTCTGCTGGAGCGCCCCCGCAAGTCCGTGCCGGCTCCGCCGGCGCTTTCGGCTGCGACGCAGGCCAATGACACGTTTACGACCCCGCCGGGATTGCCGTCACGGTCGCGCCGCCGGGTAGTTGCAATCGCCGCGCTCGTGGCGGGGGCGATTGCGCTGGCATCGGCCGGAGTGGTCGCGGGCGTCGTCGGCTCGACGTGGCGTACCGCCCTGCCCTTTTCGGTCCCGGCTTCGGTGGCGCGGGCCGCCGCGACCCTCGCCCACGACGCGCAGGTCACGGCGACGCCGCCGCCCGTCTCGTCTTCTCTTGCGGCACCGTCTCCCCGGATGCCGACGCCGCCGGCCACGGACGCCCCACCACTCGTCGTCGCGGTCCCTGGTTCGCGAGCGGCCATCCCCGGAGCATCCGGACAAGACGTCCGCCGGGCGCACCCCGCTCGCCCCGCTACTGGTGCGAAGCCCACAGGGAGCTCTTCCGTTGGCTACGGCTATCTCGAGTGAGCCGGTCGAGGAAGCGCCGTCGATGAACCCGCTCCGACGCGTAGGCGGCCGGGCACAATTGCTGGGAAAAACCGGAAGGTGCTAGCCTCCGTCGCGATGGATTCGAGCCAAATCGACAATCTCGTTCAGCGGCTTGTCTCCCACCCGCACGACGAAGAGGCTCTGGCCCAAGCGCACCACTCCGGCGCCTCGGATCCCAAGTCGTACGCTCTCCTTCTTGAGCGCGTAGGCGTCGAAACGCGGGATCCCGCGTACGCCTCCCACTGGTTGAGCGAAGCTGCGAATGTGTGGTCCGTCACGCTCGGAGACGCCCACAGGGCAGCGCGTGTGCTGATGAAGGCCATCGACCGCGATCCCACCCAGCGGGTCGCCGCCGATCGGCTGTCGCAGCTCTACCGCGACAAAGGCGAGGTGAAGGCGCTGGTCGCGTTGCTCGAACGGCGCGCGAAAGCATTGGCGCCGCTCGCTTCGCAAAGCAGCGAGATACGCGACGAGCTCGGCGTGATGCACGAGGAGCTGGGTCGACTTTGGAACGAAAGCCTGCATCAGCCCAAGAAGGCGCTCGAGAACTTTCGCCGGGCCGCGGAGCTCGTGCCATCGAGCGCTGCAGCGCTCGGCGGCGCTCGGGAAATTTACAAATCGCTCGGCCAATGGGACGACGCCCTTCGCATGTCGGAGGCAGAGCTTGCGCTCGAAGGCGATCCCGAGCGTCAGCTCGCTCTTCTGCGGGACCGAGCGGCCTTGCACCGGGCCACCGGCAATCTCGCTGACGCGACCCAGGCCCTCGCGCTGGCGCGGCAGCTCGACGACCGCGATCCAACGTTGCAGCAAGAGTACGGCGGGCTCATCGTCGAACGTCTCGCCCGGAGCGAAGACGTCGCTCCTCATGAGCGGACCACGGGAGCCGAATTGCTGGTCGGTCTGGCCGAATTGTACGACGGCGAGCACGGACTCGCTTACTCGGCGGGCGCCCTCGACATCGACCCCGGGCACGATCGGGCGCTCCAGCTCTACGCCTACTACGCGCACGCGATTGAGCGCGAGGAGCAGGTGACTTCGCGGTACCTCGCCTACATCCAGGCCAATCCCCACGGCACCATGGCGAGCGATGCGCGGTGGCTGCTCGCCGCCAGCTATGAGGCCGCCGAGCAATTCGAAAACGCGGCTCTGATTCTGGAGCCGCTGGCGGTCGGGGATACCCAAGCCGCGGCGAAGCTGAGCGAGCTCCATGCGCGCCTCGGCCAGCCGATGCCTGGCGTTGCGACCGAGCACGAGCCTCTCCTGGCGGGCGAGCCACCCGTATCGGAACAACCAGAGCAACCGGCCCAACCCGAACAGCCGGACCTGCCGGAGCCGCTCGAGCTCGTTGAAGACACTGCGCCCGAGGCTGCGAGCGCCGACACGCTGCAGGTGGCACTCGACGAAGCGCAAGCCCTCGTCCGAAGGCGACGTCGGGTCGACGCGTTCGAGAAATTCAAGGAAGTGCTGGCGAGGGATCCTGCCCACCCGGACGCGCTGCCCTGGGTGCGCGACTACCTGCGCTCCAAGCGCGAGTACGAGGCCCTGCGCGAGGTCTTGGTCGGCGCCGCCGGCGCGCCAGGCGTCTCCGCCGAAGCACGGAGCGAGCGGCTGCGCGAGGTCGCCGAGCTCTCCGAGGGCAACCTGCACGACGTGGACGGGGCGATCGACGTGTACGCGGAGCTCCTCGCCCGCGACCCGACGGACGACGCTTCCCGGGGAGCGCTTGGGCGTCTCTTCGAAAAAGCGCAGCGCTGGGACGACTTCGCGAAGCTCCTAGAAGAGGAGGCGAAGGCCGAGAGCGACCCCGAAAAAAAGATCGCGTTCGAGAAGCGAATCGCCGCGGTGCACGAACAGAAGCGGCGCGATCCGGCGGCGGCGGCCGAGGCCTGGGAGCGCATCGCCCGGCTCACCCCAGGCGACGAACAGGCCACTGTCACGGCTTCGAAGCTGTTCGAGGAGGCAGGCGCCATCGAGCGTGCCGCGCGGGTCATTGCCGACAACGCGGCGACCGTGGCGGATCCGCTTGCGCGCGGCGTGCTGCTCGAGCGCCTCGGCGAGCTGCGGGAGCGGCTGAGCGATCCCCTGGGCGCGGGAGAGGCTTACGCCGAAGCCGCCGAGGCGCTCGCTGACGGCCGGCTCTGGGGGGCGGCCGAGCGGAGCTTCCTCGTGGCGCGGCAATGGCCCCGCGCTGGCGAGAGTGCGATCCATCTCGCGGAGCTCGCCGGCGACGCTCGGCATCAGGCGGCTCATTTCGCCCGCGCGGCCGAGCATTTTGCGCGGGCCGGCGCAGAAGCGAGCGTCATCGCGAGCCTGGGTCGGGCGACCGACCTCGATCCCACGAGCGACGAGTACGCGCACAGGCTGGGCGAGCTGTACGCGGCCGGCGGGAACTGGCTCGAATTGGCGCAGCTGCTCACCCGGCGCGCCTACCGTCTGACCGACAAGGGCAAGCGCGTCGCGGCGAGGCGTCAAGCTGCTGCCCTCTACTCCGAGAAGCTCGCGAACAAGGACGCGGCACGGGATACCTGGCTCAACGTGCTCGAGGACGGCGACGACAAAGAAGCGCTCGAGCATCTGGTGGAAGACGCGGTCGAGCGGCGCGATCCCAACGAAGCGACCATGCTCCTGCGCCGCCTTGGCCACGCAACGACGGATGCGCAGGAGCGCGTTGGGGTGGCTCTTCGCGAGGCGGAGCTGCTCGCCGAAGGCCTCGGAGACGTCGACGCGGCCATCGAGCGGTACGAGACTCTGCTCGAGAAGCTCGATCCCACTTGCCGACCCGCTCTGCAGGCAGTGGCTGATCTGCAAGAGGCGCGCGACCAGCCGGCTGCGGCGGCAAACGCGCTCGAGCGCGAGCTCGAGCTCGTCTCCGAGCCGGCCGAACGTGCGCCCATCGCCGGGCGCCTCGCGCGGCTTTACGAACAGCTCGACCAGCCGACGAGCGCCATCAGGGCGTTGGAGATCGTCCGCGCCTCCGATCCGGAGGACTTCGACGCGCTGACGCGTCTCTGCGACCTCTGCGAAAAGACGAAGAAGTGGGAAAAGTACGCCGAGCTCTTGGCCGAACGGATCGAGGTGGAGGCTGACGAGGCGGAGACGGGCGTCCTCACCCGAAAGCTCGCGCGAATTCTGGCCGACGAGCTCGATCGAGGCGACGAGGCGTTGGCCGCGTTGACCGAGCTCGCCGACATGGGAAGCGAGCCGGTGCGCGCGGCTTATGTCGAGCTGGGCGATCGACTGGGTTGGCGGGGCATCGTCGCGACCAAATTGGTCGAGTGGTGGTTCGAAGCCAAACCGGGCGCAGAGCGCACCGCGAGCCTGAAGGGAGCCTTCGAGCGGTTTGCAGAGGTCGGCCGGGAGCACGATGCCGTGCACGTGGCTTGCGAAATCGTGCGCAGCAAAGGAGCAGACCACGAGCTCGCCGAGCGACTCGAGAAGCTCTCGATCCAAACGAAGAACCTGGATGCCCTCGCCGTCGCGCACGATCTGCTCGCGCTCGAGCTCACAGGGCTGGACCGGGCGCGAGAGCTGGCGCGCCAAGCCGAGACCCGGCGGAAGGCTGGGGCCGCAGCGTCCGAGGCGCTCCAGCACGGCGAGTCGGGTCTCACGAGCGTGCCGCCGGGAGAAGCCGAGGAGCTTCTCTCGCGGCTCGCCGAGCTGGCCGAGCAGCCGAGCCGAAATCGTCGATCTGTACGAGCGACAGATCTCTCGCTGCAAGGCGCCGCTGGATCGCGTGAAGGCTCTCGCCCGCGCAGCGCAGGTCGCCGCGCTGCACGACGAGGTCGAACGAGCGCGTGGCTTCTTCGAGCTCGCTCTATCCGGGACGCCTGCTCCGGAGGCGCTCGCCCTTCTGGAGCAGGCGGCGCAGGACTCCGACGCCGAGAGCGGAGACGACCGGCTGCGGCGTGCCCTGTGCTCCGCGATGGCCTCGGGCGGACAGGGTGCGCGCGATGGCGGCCGGACACGCGGGTTGCTCCTGCGGCGCGCGGCATCGCTCGTGCACCGGGCTCTCGGCGACCTCGAGCAGGCCTTCACGTGGCTCGGCGATGCGCTCATCGCCCACGTCGACCCCGCGACGCTGGATGCGCTCGAGGCGCTTGCGCGCGAGGTCGGCGATCCGCGACGCGCCGAGGTCACCCTCTCGCGCGCTCTGGGCGAGGTCTTCGACGTGCCCCTTGTGCGGCAGCTCTTGGCCCGGCGGGCCAAGCTACGCCGCGGGCTCGAGGACGCAAGCGGTGCGGCGGCCGACTACAAGAAGCTCCACGAACTCTCGCCGACGGATCAGGGCGTGGCCGACGAGCTGTCCATGCTCCTCGGCGACCTCGGCGATTTCCCTGCGATGGTGCAGCTCTACGAGGATTCGATCCTCCGCGGCAAGGACATGGCCGTGCGCATCGAGCTGGCGCGGAAGGTCGCATCCATTTGGCAGGACCAGCTCATCGATCCGCGCGAGGCCGCCGACGCCTGGCGCCGGGTGCTGCGGATGCGGCCGGGCGACGCCGACGCGACGGCCGGTCTCGAGCGCGCCAAGTCCAACATGCTGCGCAAGCGCGAGGCGAGCGACCGCCCCTCCGAAGGGGCCTCCGCCTCGTCGGAGGTGCCCCCCTCACCCGTTGCCGAAACCGCCGCCGCCACCCCTGCGACGCCTCCTGCGAGCGGCAAGCTCAGCGACGAGGAGGCGCTCGCCGCAAAAGCGCGGGAGATCATGGATACCCTCTCCCCGGACGGCGATTCAGCTCCCACCCTGGGCGCCGCCGCGCCGCAGACTGGAGCGGGCAAGGACGCGCCGAGCTCCAGCGCTTCAGGCGTCGGCGCGGACGACGACGCGGCAGGCGCCCATACCGCCGACGAAGAAATTGTGATGGCCGACGACATGGCCGAAATGATCGATCTCGACGAAGAGCCGCCCAAGGCGGTGAAGGCCGCGCCACCGCCGCCCGCGTCCCCGCCGCCACGGCGCAAGCGCACGGTGCCGCCCCCGTTGCCGCGCGAGTAAGGGGGCGCGCGCGACAGGTTGAGGCTGGGGGCAATGCCCCCGCCGCGCTACCCGTGCGCCTCGTTCGCCCCCCAAACGACCGCGTCGCCCCGGACTCGCACGACGGCGCCGAGGACGAAGGCGGCGTTGCGGTCACCGTGGCCAAATGGGGCGCCTGCCAGGACGGGGATGGCCAGGCGACGAGTGCGCTCTCGGAGGACCTCGTCCACCGTGCGCCCGTCGGGTCCGGGGGGGCATCGATGGAAGCCGCCGAACACGATGCCGGAGACGCGCGCGAGGTGCCCGCCGAGGAGAAGGGACGTCAGCATCCGATTCGATCCGGTAGGGCGCCTCGCCCACGTCTTCGAGGGCGAGGACCGCCCCCTCGGGGAAGGTCAGCCGACCGGCGGCAGCCAGGCTATGAACCAGACTGAGGTTCCCGCCGACGAGGGGTCCGCTGACCTCCGCGCGCAGGGGTCCCCGGTGCAGCACCCTCAGTGCGCTCCAGGCGCGCCCCGAAGAGGGCCGCTCGAGCGCCGCGAGCCACGCTGCGCGTGCGTCCACCGACGTGCCGTTCCCGAGCCCGGTCACGTTGGGGCCATGCACGGACGCGACGCCGGCACGCCAGGCCATCGCGTGAAGGGCCGTCACGTCGCTGAATCCAACGACCCACTTCGGTTTGCGCGCCAGCGCGTCCCACGGCGTGTCATCGAGCATCCGCAGGGCGCCGTAGCCGCCGCGCGCGGCAACGACGGCCTTCACGTCTCCGTCGAGCAGCGCGCCTGCGAGCTCGGCAATCCGCCGGCCATCGTCGCCCGCGAGGTATCCGTCGCGAGCAAGGACGCCCGACCCCATGCGGATGCGATAGCGCGCGCGCAGCCAGGCCAGACCTGACCAGAGCTCGTCACGCGGAGGGGGGCCAGAGGGCGCCACCACGGCGATGAGGTCGCCCGGCGCGAGCGGCGGCGGCAGAGCGAGGATCACGCTGTCGAGCATAACGCCGTTGAACGCACCGGCTCGACGTCCATAATGGTCGCCTCGTGCCCTCCCCCTCGATTGCTCCGGCGTCGCGCGACTCGCGCCCAAGTACGTCGCCTGCGCCGCCTCCGTCGCGCCCACTGGCCCTCGCTCGGTTCGGCCGGGCGAGGCGCGGGGCCTCCCTCTTATTGGGACGACTGCTCGAATCGACCGAACGCTCGGTCGACGACGTGCTGGAGCGGCTCCTAGGAGAGAAGTTCGATGCACGCCTGGCGCGCGTGCCGCTCGCGCTCGGGGCCTCGGGGGTCGACCCGTTCGGCCTCGACCCGCAATGGGCGAAGTACGCGCTCGTCACGGTGGCGGCGCTTCACCGCCACTACTTCCGGAGCGACGTGCACGGCATCGAAAACGTGCCTGCGGGTCGGGTCCTGCTTGTCGCGAACCACTCCGGACAGCTCCCGATCGACGGCGCGCTCATCGGCGCGGCGATGTTCATGGACGCCGAGCCGCCGCGCATCATGCGCGCGATGGTCGAGAAGTGGGCCGGCGCCCTCCCCTTCGTGTCGCTCATCTTCCCGCGCGTCGGCCAGGTGGTGGGCGTCCCCGAGAACGCGAAGCGGCTCCTCGCACAAGGCGAAGCGCTTCTCGTCTTTCCCGAAGGGGCGCGCGGCATTTCGAAGACGTTCGACCAGCGCTACAAGCTGACCGAGTTCGGCCTCGGCTTCATGCGCCTCGCGATCGAGACCGACACGCCGATCGTCCCCGTGGCCGTCGTCGGGGCGGAAGAGCAGTACGTCTCGGTCGCCAATTTTGCGTCGCTCGCGAAGCTCCTGCGCATGCCCGCCTTTCCGGTCATCCCGCAGCTGCTCTTTCCGGGCGGCCAGCTTCCGCTTCCTACGAAGTACCGCATCTGGTTCGGCGAGCCGATGCGCTTCAGCGGCGACGCCGACGACGACGACGCCGTCATGGAAGAGAAAGTCTGGCTCGTGAAGCAGACGATCCAGTCGATGCTCAACCGAGGGCTCGAGCAGCGGAAGCACGTCTTCTGGTAATGTCTTTCTCGATGCCATGACGGAGAAGAGCACGACGCTTCGTTCACAGCCTTCCTCCGCAACGCGCTCGCCTTTGCGATCGGCGGGCGCGATCGTGGTCACGGGCATCTGCGGGCGGCTCGGCAAGCGGCTCGCGCGGGTGCTGCATCGCGAGCGGCGCGTCGTCGGCGTCGATCGCCGCCCTTTCGCGGACAAGCCCAAGGACATCGAGCACGCCCAGGTCGACATCCGCCGGAAGAAGCTGAAGGACGTCTTCCGCGCGGGCGACGTCGAGGCCGTCGTTCACCTCGGTGTCATGCACGACCCGCGGGCCTCCGCGAGCGATCACCATTCGTGGAACGTCGCCGGCTTCACCAAGCTGCTCGAATACGTCGCCCAGTTTCGGGTGCCCAAGCTCGTCGTCCTCTCGAGCGCCAACGTTTACGGGCCGCAGCCGAGCAACCCGCAGTTTCTCACCGAGGACGCGCCGCTCCTCGGAGGACAGAACTTCAGCGACATCCGCGATCTCATCGAGGTCGACATGCTCGCGCAGAGCTTCTTCTGGAAGCTGCCCGAGACCGAGACGGTCATCCTGCGTCCGGTGCACATCCTCGGAACCGTGCACAACGCGCCGTCGAACTTTCTCCGTCTGAATCCGGTTCTAACGGTGATGGGCTTCGACCCGATGACGCAAGTCATCCACGAGTCGGACGTCGTCCGCGCCATCGATTTGGCCCTCGCGCCCGGCATCCGCGGCATCTTCAACGTCGCAGGCCCGGAGCCCGTGCCGCTCTCGCGGGTCATTCGGATCCTCGGGCGTCAGCGGCTCACCGTGCCGTACTCCGTCGCGCGCATCGCGCTCCGGCGAATGTGGTCGTTGCGCCTCACGACCTTCCCAGCGCCGGAGCTCGATCACATCCGCTACGTCTGCATGGTCGACGACGGGCGTGCGCGGCAGGGGCTAGGTTTTGCGCCGCGAGTTTCTTTGCGCGACACGGTCCTCTCGGTCGACGAGGGGCGCTGGTGAGCCGTCAGCCGCCCTTCGGGTGGCGCGCGCTTCTTCGGGTCAGGTGGGCGGCTTCTGCGGGGGCGGCGGCGGGGGCGGCGGGGGAATCGCCACCTCCTCCCAGACGGGCGTGTGGTTGCTCTGGTGACTTCCGGCGTAGAGGGCGCTCTCGGAGGGCTGATTCCAGATGTAGAGTGCCGGGTAAGTCTTGATGTTTCCCGCGGCGTCGACCGTCATTCCCGTCAGGTAAAGCTGCGACGTCGCGACCTTCCCGCCCATCTGTAGGTTGGCGGGGTTGAACAGCGCCCCGTCGCGCGACGATGAAAAGATGAGCCAGTAGTACGAGAGCCCGTTGGGGCACGACTGCACGTCGGGCGACCATTTTGGCCAGCTGTTCGTGACGCCAGGGCTCGAGACACCGAGGCACGTCGGTGGGCTGTTTGCTTCCAGCCGGATGGGCGTTCCGCCCTGCGACGGAACGACGAAGACCTCGTCGCTGGGGTCGTAGTACATCGTCGGGTCGGTGCTCGGCGCGCGGTTGAACGCGACGAATTGATCATTCGGCGAGTACGACGGATAAAACTCGTTCCACGCCGCGTCGGCCGCACCGTTCAGCGGCATGGCGGTTCCTCCACGCCGGGCGTTGTACGGCACCGTGTAGAGATTGGCGGTTCCCTTGTCGAGGCGCCCGTCTTTCCCGGCGTTCGTCGAGACATACACGATGGATTTCGCGTCGTGGCTCCAGTTCGGGAACTCTGCACCGCGCGGGTCCCCGGTTCGCGCGACCAGCCCGTAGCTTTGGCCCAGATTGGCGGCCATCGCCATGCCCAGGGCGTAGCTGTTCGACCCGGGGATGGCCGCGACGTTCGAGCTCAAGTCGAACCAGGCTAGCGCCGAGTTCGCCTGTGTGCTGCACCCCTGCCCGTTCCACGGGTACCATGGGTTCGTGGTGCAAGTGGCCATCGGAGGGGCGCCGTAGCTCGCGATGGCGACGTGCTCGGTGGCCCAGTCGCCGCGCGAGAACGTGGGCAGCCCGATCCAGGGCTGGCTGAACGCCTGCGCGCCGCCTGGCGTGAGCCATGCCGGAACGGCCCCGTTGTTGCCTTGGTCCACCTGGGCGATGGAGCCGGTCCACGGGTAAAAGTCCACGAAGGCGACGCTCTTTCCGACGCCGCCGTCCTCGCCGTCGGGAATGGCGGCGTGGCAGCCGATGCACTCGACGGCGCCAGTTCCTTTCTGCAGCTGGCCACCCTGGTCCCGCGCAATCTGGAGCTTGACGTTCGCGGTGCTCAGGACCGGCGCGACGGTCTCGTTGCCGACGTTGAAGCCTTCGAGCCACGACAGGCCATTCTTGTCACCGATGGCCGCCCAGTAAATCATGCTGCCCCCGGCCCCGGCGGGGGCGATTCGGAAGGTGGCGGTAGTGCTGGAGGGAGTCGAGGCGGGGTCGTTCATGTTGACGCCGCGCACGGTGACGGTGATGTCCTCGTCCCAAGTCGAGGCCCGGAGCTTGTCCCACGTCTCCTTGTAGAGCTTCCAGGTCTTGCTCGTCGTGTAGACGAGCAGATCGTTCATTTGTCGGGCGGCGTGCAGGCGAATCTCGAAGAGATTCTGGCCCGTCGCCGGGACGTAGCGAAAGCGTGGACGGAGCCAATTCTGAGGGATGAGCGCGCCGTCGGGCGGCTCGACGAGGCACGGTCCACCGGAGGCGGCGCCTGCGCTCGTGAAGTGCGACGGCGCGTCCGCCGGCGTCGCGGGCGAGCCGTCGTCGGGCTGGGCGTCGATGACGGTGGTGGTCGGGAAGTCGGCGCACATCACGCAGGTCCGCGTGGTCGTCGTGCAGACCGCCGTCGACAGGCCCGCGTCGTCGATGCGCGCGCCGCCGCCAGCCCCGCCGAAGCCGGGGGTCGTGCCCCCGTCCGGGGCGGGAATCGCGAACGAGAGCCCGCTCGCGTCGTCGCCGATGCTCTGGCTACCCCCGTCGAGGCGCAGTGCGCCATCGCCCGTGCGTCCCGCCTGCGCGCAAGAGAGCCCCGAATCCGGCGGCCAGCGCCGCTGTTGCCAAGCCGCACGCCCACGTGACTCTGCTCATCGGGTATCCATCCTCGTATCCATCTCTCGTAAGCCTAGTGGCACGCGCGACGCGACGCGGCTCGCCGATGTGACCTCGGGGACGCCGGGAAGACGCCCTTTCGCTCAAACGCGCGTGGAGCCGGCCGGCCTCGCTGTCGCTGAGGGCGGGGCTAGGCGGGCGGCGAGTCTCGGCCTGAAATAGGCGTAGCCAATCCCGGCAACCGTCGCCGTGAACAGCAAGAGCGCCGTGGACAGGAATCGGGGCCAGTAGCGAAAGACGACCGTGACGTCGGGGCCGCTGACCTCCGCCGCGATCGTGTCCGCCCAGTCGACGGCGCGCGAGCCATTGGCGCTCCAGCCAGCGTCCCAATTCTGATTGACGACGACGTGCTCCCCCGCGCGCGCGCCCGTGACGTGTACGGTGATCGCGTTCGGGCTCCACGACGTGATCGTGGCCGCGCCCGCGCCCTCGGCGACGAATGCCTCGCCTTTGTAGGCTGGATCGCCCCGTCCCTTGGCGCCAAGCCCAGGCGTGTGGCCGCTCCGATCGCGCGCGGCATAGACGTTGAGGCCCGGGAAGGTGACGCACTCGATTGTTCCAATGTTCGTCATCTCGGCCGGGAGCGAAGGGGGTCCGTAGTCGGGGGCAAAGTTCAGCTCGGGAGGAAGGCGGGTCTCCGTATGAAATGGCCCCATCGACTCGGCGAATGTCGGCCCCGGATTGGCAAACATATGGCTGACAGGCTGTCGCGCTACGGCGCCGATGTCCCACGCCGCCCACGCCACGACGGCGACGCCCGCCACCTCCAGCCAGGGTCGCGCCGCCCTCGAGCGGCGAAGCAGCCGCTCGACCCCGGCGGCGCTCACGGTGATCAGCAACAGCACTCCGGGGTATTGCCAGCGCGTCGGCACGTGTTGCGAACGAAACATGGGGAGGTGGTGCAAGAGCGGCCACGGCGCGTGCGGATCGAAGCTCCCGAACCCGAGGAGGATCGCGATCACGCCGACCCACTTGAGCGGCGCCTCGCGCGTGCCTCGCGTGAGCCAGCACCCGGCCGCCGCGAGCAACACCACGAGCCAACCAACGTACATCCCGAACTCGTGCCACCCGTACGGCCCCACGTTTGCCGGCCGTGACGACATGTCCTGCGTCGGGGCGGTCAGAATCTGGATGAAGGCCGTCAAGTCGATTGTTTCGGTCGAATCGATCAGCCGCGGATACCGCATCACTGTGTCGATGACCGGAAAGAGCTTCGGCGCCGCAAGGGCCAAAGAGAGGAGGCCGCTCGCCAGGCCCACGAAGATCGGCCGGAAAGAACGAAGCGTGCAAGCCAGAAACGATCCGTAGAGCCCGATGAGAAATACGGTCTGGGGCAACGGATAAATCCCGCCGATGTACACCATCATCGCCAGGCATGCGCCCGTGAGCACGACGTCTCTACGGCGCCCCCTTCCTTGCCTGGGATCGGCCCCGACCGCGCGATCGTAGAAATAAAATACCCACGGCGTGAGCCCGTAGGCCAGGTGCCAGGTGTGGCCGGAGGCGATTTGCAGCGCCCAACGTCCGTTTACGGCAAACGCGACGACAACGAGCGCGCGGGCCGCCGGGCTGCGCGTGAATCGGCCGGCCAGGAGCCACGCTCCCACTGCGGACACGAGCGCGCTGCCGAAGACCTCGACGCGCAATGCCCGGGCGAGCGACATCGTCAGATAAAAAGGAAACCATGGCGACACGATCGTCGTGCCGCTCTCGATGCCGCCCCAGTTCGGGTGACCGCCGCAGGCGTAAGGGTTCCAGAACGGAAATTGCTTGAACCGTAGGAGCGTCTTCGTGACGAGGTAGCGGTGGGCCTCCATTTGGTCCCAGTCATGACCGCCAAGCCGTTTCGTGTCCGCCAAGGTCGGCGCGAGGACGAAGCCGATCATGCCGAGGATGACGGCCCACGAGAGCACGGTCGTCACCGAGAAGATCAAGCCGCGCTTCGCTTTGGGGACGCTCACCACCTATTCATCCGTCCGAGGCGGTTGTTTCATCCGAATCGGTATTTGAACAGGGCCGCGTACGAGGGTAAGGCGTCGCGCCAGAAACGGATCTTCTTGCCCTGGTCGAAGCCGCGCGCGACGTAGTTCACCGGAACCTCCATCGGCGCGTTGCCGTTGCGGGCGAGCTTGCAGGCGAGCTCGATGTCCAGCTCGAATCCGTTGCCCTCGAGCGCCAACCCGTCGAGGCACTCCGTGCGGAACACCTTGAACATCGTGTTCACGTCGGTCACGCGCTGCTGGTAGAGCACGTCGTACGTCTTCGCGAAGACGACCTGCGCAAAATTCAGCGCGAGTCCGCGAACTGGCGTCGTGTCGTACTTTCGGACCTTCCAGTCGTCGAGCCCGAGGCTGCGTGAGCCCAGGACGAACTTGGTCTTGTGCTGCAGGATCGGCTCGAGCAGCGCGTCGTAGTCGTCGATGTCGTACTCGAAGTCCGCGTCCTGAATCAGAACGATCGTGCCGGTTACGCGCGCGAGCCCCGTGCGCACCGCGTGACCTTTTCCGCGCGGCCGCTCCTCGTAGAGGACCTGCACGCCGGGCCGGCCCTCGAACGTACGCACGATTTCGCGCGTCCCGTCGGTGCTGTTGCTCTCGACGATGAGGACCTCTTTCTCGATGGCGAGCGGCTTGGACAGAACGGCTTCGATGACCTGCGCGACGTACCGCGCCTCGTTGAAGACCGGGAGCACGATGGAGAGCTTTTCGCCGACGTTCGGCTTCAGCGCGGGCGAGCCGAAGACTGCGACGCGGTTGCCCGCGCGGACCTTCAAGGGCGCGTCTCGGAGCGGCGTCGCCTCCACGAGGCGTGAGAGGACCGTGTCGCGCGCGAGCCGCTCGCCCACGTATTGAGCCGTGTGCGTCACCGGGAGCGCGTACTGCGCCTTGAGGATCAGCCCGAAGGGCGCCATCAGCGCGGCGACGTTCGCCGTGCTGAAGAACGCCGTCTTGGCTTCGAAGAAGGGGGCCCAGTGGCGGCGCATGATCCTCGCCGGAAGCGAGTCGCTGTTCGTGTAGGTCACGACGAAAAGGGTCGAGGGGGGGAGCGCGGCGACGAGTTGGCTCAGCGTGACGCTCGGGTCCCCGCAGGCTTCGAGCAGCTCGTGCAAGACGACCACTTGGGGCCGCCGAGCGAGGAGCGGCGTGGCCCACCCGACGTCCGACGTGGTGGCGAGAGCCGAGAACGCCTCATCGTCGATCTCGGCGACCTCCAGGCCAACCCGACGTGCTTGTGGCAGTGCCCGATATTCGCGCGAAAAGCGGCCCAGCAAGAGCGTCCGCTCGAGCGGCCTTCCGACGAGTCGAGCGTGGTCCGCCGCGACGCGTTCGAGCAGCTGCGCAAAGTCGCGGAGCATGAGCTCTCGCTCTTTCGGGTTCGTCGGCGGCGGCGCGCGATCGATATCGAAATAGTTGCTACCGCCCCGCTCGGGCGCCGGGTTGACGTAAACCATCCCGCAGCCCGCGCAGCGAACGAAGCGGACGCCCGTTCGATGAAAGAGGTAGCGCGGGTTGTCGGCTTGGCAGGCCGGGCAGCGCACGAAGCGGCGGTTCGCGCGGGCTGCGCTGACTGCGGGGGTAGAGGCGAAGCCGAACGTCGGCGGTTGCTCGCGGGCGCGGCTCGGAGGCATGGCGCGTAGGGATATCACAGCGGTGCCGCCGTCGTCGGAGCGCGGCTCGGCGCGCGCACGACCGCCTCGACCAGAACGCCGGCCGAGCCAAGACGGGTTCGCGACAAGAGCTCGGACTCGGTGGCGGCTAGGACGTTGCCCGCGACGAGAAACTTGTTCATCGCGCCCACCTTGCCGCCCATCCCCTTCGCGTCGGGGTTATAAAAGACGTTGCTCGACCACCACATGTCGCGCAGCCCCTTCAGCCGCGCGGCCGCGAAGAACGCCGCGTCCATCAGCTGCCCGAGGAGGTGGTACGCGTACCGGGTCTCGAGCACGTCGAAGCGCTGCGCGATGAGCGCGCGGGCTTCGACGTGGGTAAAAGCCTGAATGTGCTCCTTCGTGAGCTCGTACGTGTCACGCCCGAGAAGGCGTCGAAACAGCTCGTAGAACGAGAGCGCCTCTCCCTCGACGGGGACGAAGGCGAGAAGACGACCACCCGGCCGCAAAACGCGCCCAGCCTCTGCCAACAAATGCCGAGGATCGGGCACGTGCTCGAGCACATCGACGACGAGAACGACGTCGAGCGACTGATCTTCGAATGGCAGGTCGCGCTCCATTCGCCGAAACGCGTAAACGTCGGCGGCGTGGGACGGCTCGCGGACGTCGCAGCCGTGCAGCTCGAGGTCTGGCTTGTGCGCGTGCACGGTTCGAAGAATTTTTCCGTCGCCGCAGCCGATCTCGAGGAGCCGGCCCGTCGCAGGCAGGCGCTCGATGACGAAGCGCGCCTTCAGCGAGGGCAGGCTCCTCTCTTCCAGCGCGACGACTTCGGCGCCCCAGTGGGCTGTTGCGTTGGCGACCATCGGCGGACCACTTTTATCGCGGTTGGCGCTCTCGTCCAGCCGTGCGCCTTCCGGTGTCTCGCTCGGGAATGGAGTCCGGAGTGCTGGTTCGTCGGGCAAAGACGGCGCGGAAACCGCCCGCCCGCCGGTTCAATGGCCGTTTCGTCGGGCGTCAGCGCTTCATGCACACGGCGTAGGTGTTCAGCCCGAACTTGTGCGTATGGCACTCGATCTCGCTCGGTTTGAACCCGCTCTCGACCAGCAACCGCCAGAGCTCCCTCCTGGCGTAGTAGGCCTTATGATCGTCAATCTCATCCGCTCGCGTCCAGCCGAGCCGAAAGGCCGCCGTCTCGAGCAGGATCTTGCCTGTCCAGGAGGGCACGTTCAGAAAGACGACTCCGTTCGGCGCGAGCATTCTTCGCATGTGCTCGAGCGCGGTCTTGGGCTTCGAAAGGTGCTCCAGCACGTTGTTGCACAAGAGCACGTCCATGCTGTCGTCTTCGATGCGCTCGAGCGTTTCGGGCAAGGGCCCCTCGAAGGCAGTCAAGTTCGCCTTCGCTTTCAGCTCATTGGAGAGAGCGAGATCCAAGACGGTCGCATGAGCGACCTCGTGAAGAATCTTTCGCACGAACACCGCGTGGTAACCGCAGCCGATGTCGGCGATCCGCTTGCCTCGAAACGAGGCGACCCGCTTGCGGATCTGTCGCTCGGACAGCCAGATGCCGAGCCGATCCATGACGGAAAAAGCGGCTTGCTGGCCCCAGCTGGTCGTGCGCTGGACGAGGTGGCTTTCAGGCGTCATTCCGTTGCTCGACACGACACGCTGGCAGGTCCGCACCAGCGAGGCTCTGCCAGCGCGCAAGCTAGCATGGTGGTTTCATCGCGGGCGCCGTCACTCGAAGCGAGTCTTCACTCGCGACTCGTTGGGGACGCGGCGCGTTGTCCGTCGCGCCGCGCCGCGCAGGAGCTTCGCAATGCCTGCATGGACGTGTGGGGGATAGGGCGACGAGGTCGTTGTCAGTCGAGATTGGACTGACTGCAAAAGGGATGGGGCGGCGGTGAGGCGGGGAACGGCCGTCCGCTCACGGAAGGATTTTCACACCTCTCCAGAACGCAATCCGACCACGAATGGCATTGGCCGCCTCGCTGGGCCGCTCGTAGTACCACGCCGCGTCCTTGTTCACCTGCCCATCGACGACGACGTCGTAGTAGCTGGCCTCGCCTTTCCATGGGCAGACAGTGTGTGTGGCGCTTGCCCGGAGGCGCTCCGTCTGAAGGGATTCCGCGGGAAAATAGTGGTTTCCCTCGACGACGACGGTGTCGGGACTCTCGGCAAGGACGGCTCCATTCCATACGGCCTTCATCGCGGGCTCCTCGCCGCACGGACGCGCCGAGCGGCTGCTAAAGTCATGTTTGCTCGCCTGTTGGCTACACCCAACTGTAGGCGATGTCCTGGCCTGGACCCTCCTGTCCAGGAACTCGCTCGGGGGGTACAGACCGAGTGCCTTGGCGACACTTTGGACCGGGAGGTTCGACCGCCGACGGGCTCCCGGTCGGTCAGAGGCCTTCGACCTCGGGACAAGGGCCTTCGACCTGAACGAAGCCGCTTCGCGGCGGCTGTGAGGACAGAAAGCGCCAGGGCCTGACGTGCGGCGCGATTGGTGGCTCCCTTGGATTGGCGTTGCCAGGGACGGCGACGCCGAAGGAGGCGACCATGGATAAGAGCATCGAGCAGCTGGGTCAGGACCTGGCATTGGCAAAGTACGCGAAGAGCACGTGCAAGATGTACGTCAAGACGGCCGAGCAGCTGTCGAATCGGTTCGGTCGACCGTTAGCGGAGCTGACGCGCGAGCAGTTGCGCACGTACGTGGAAGAGATGACGGTTCGCGGCAAGAGCACGTCATGGTTGGGGTGCCAGATTGGCGCGCTTTCGTTTCTTTATCGCAAGACGTTGGGGCGACCGGAGGTGGTCTCGTTTCTGTCGTACCCCCGGCGTGCGCACCCGCTACCGACAATTCTGAGCCTCGAGGAGGTCAACGCTCTGCTGACCGCGATCCGAGTGGCGCGCTACCAGGCGATCGTGATGGTGCTGTACGGCGCGGGGCTTCGGATCGCCGAAGCGTTGGCGCTCGAAGTGAGCGACATCGACGGAGCGCGGGGAGTGATTCGCGTGCGCCACGGCAAGGGCAATAAAGCGCGAGAAGCCAAGCTATCGCCGACGCTGTACGACTGGCTGCGGCAGTACTGGGCACGCGAGCGGCCGCCGCTGCCCTATCTGTTCACGTCGGGCAAAACGGGCAAACGGGCATGCGCCGAGTCGGTGCGTGCGGCGCTCGCGGACGCGGCCAAGCAGGCGTGGATCAAAAAACGCGTCACGCCGCACGTGCTGCGTCACAGTTTCGCGACGCACCTGCTCGAGCAGGGGACCGACGTCCGGGTGGTGGGCGCGCTGTTGGGGCACGCGAGTCTGCAGTCGACCGCGCGCTACGGGCGCGTAACCGAGAAGTTGGTGCGCCAGACCCCCAGTCCGCTGGACCTGTTGCCGCACAAGCGCTGGTAGGCGGGTGCGCCGGGCCCGCCGGGGCCCAGCGCGCTTTGACATCGCGGACATCGTGCGCGCCCATCGCGTCGGACTCGAGAGGGTTCGACGCCTGAGCACCGCCCAAAAGCGTGTCTTGACCGACATCGCGCAGTGCCGCACCGCGCGGCTCGGCGGGCATGTCGATCGCTGCGAGTCCTGCGGGTGCGAGCACCCGTCGTACAACTCGTGCCGCAATCGGCATTGTCCCAAGTGTCAGGCGCTGGCCCAAGAGACCTGGATCGAAGCGCGTCGGCAGCGAATGCTCGACGTCCGGCACTTCCACGTCGTCTTTACGCTGCCCGCCGAGCTTCGGCCGCTCGCCGCGTGGGCGCCCGGCGTCGTCTTCGACGCCCTGATGCAGGCGGCGCAGCGCACGCTGGTGGAGGTGGGCCAACGCCGCCTGCAGGCCACCGTCGGAGCCACGACGGTCCTTCATACCTGGACGCGCAAACTGGAGTTTCATCCCCACGTTCACGCCCTCGTCACCGCCGGCGGATTGAGCGCCGATGGCGCGAGTTGGCGGACCGCCTCGCCGCGCTTTCTCTTGTCGGTCAAGGCTCTGGGCCAGGTCTTTCGCGGCAAGATGATGACCGCGCTCGGCCGCGCGTACGACGACGGCGCTTTTGCACGCTTCGACGACTTTCGCGACCCCGAGGCCTTCCGCGCGCTGATGGCGCGCGTGGCTCGCTTGTGGGCCTGTCAGAAATTTCGTGTAACGGGCCGATGAGGCTCGCGTTGGGCGGCCGTTCCTGTCACGGAAAGGACGCCGATGAAGAAAGACAGGAAGATTCGCCGCGAGCTGCTCGACGAGTTGCTCGCTGGGTACTCGAAGCCCGAGGACTTGACCGGTCCTGAAGGGCTTCTCAAGCAGCTGACCGGGGCGCTGGTGGAGCGGGCGCTGCAAGCCGAGCTGACCGATCACTTGGGCTATGACGAGCACGCGGCCGAGGGCCGTGGCAGCGGCAATTCGCGTAACGGCAGCGGGACCAAGACCCTTCAGACCGAGCAGGGTCCGCTGCCCGTCGAGATTCCTCGCGACCGCAACGGCACCTTCGAGCCGCAGTTGGTGAAAAAGCACCAGCGCCGCTTCGACGGGTTCGACGACAAGATCCTGGGCATGTATGCGCGCGGCATGAGCGTGAGAGACATCCAGGCGCAGCTTTCGGAGCTGTATGGCACCGAGATCTCGCCCGACCTCATCTCCTCGGTGACCGACGAGGTGGTGGCGGAGGTGCAAGCGTGGCAGGCCCGCCCGCTCGACGCATCTGGCCCATCGTTTACCTGGATGCGCTGGTAATCAAAGTGCGCGACCAGGGCGTGGTCGGCAATAAGTCCGCCTATCTCGCGATGGGTGTCGACCTCGACGGAAAAAAGCAGATCCTTGGCCTCTGGCTCGAAGCCAACGAGGGCGCCAAGTTTTGGCTCAAGGTGAGCGTCGCCGCGATGTTTGAGGGGACGAGGATCAAGAAGACGGAGGGGCCAAGCCGTTCAGAACAGGTCGTCGTCCTCGTCGGCTCGGCTGACGATTGGGTCTACGACGCCGCGGTAGACGCGCAGGGCACGCCGCAGACGCGATGCGTGGCGCAGGACGGCGCGTGCCGTAGTCCGGACGAGCGGGTCGTCGGCGGACGTCGGTGCGTGGAGGGCAGGATGTTCGAGCAGGAGTGCGCGCTCGAGGGCGACGAGGCTCGCGACGGTGACGTCGAGTGCGATTATTTCATGCGCGATGACCATGCGGCGGAGCTGGTCGCCAGTCATCGCTTTTTGCCCGCGGGGGCGGCCTTGGGTTTCGGCGTTTGCGCGAAGACCTCCAGAAAGAGCTTCTCGTCGAGACGAGCGAGCTCGCGGTCGGCGGCTACGGTCAGGAGCTCGTCGCCGAGATTCATCAGGACGCGGTAGTTTCCTGCGGCATGGTCGGCGAGTGTGACGCGGAGCTCGCTGGTCATGAGGGACGGATTTCCCGCGGCGGCGAGGAGGTGATTGAGGCAGGCGAGGAGCTCGTCGCGAGACGCGTAGTCGAGCGTGAGCCTGCGGCGGATGCGCGAGCCGAGTGGGAGCAGCTCGGGCGAGCGGAGCCTCTCGGGAAGCCGGGCGTCGCCGGCGAAGACGACGCAGAGGAGCTGTTTGCTGTCGAGGTCTTTGCTGGCCAAGATACGCAGCTCGCAGAGGACCGTGGTGAGGGCCTCCTGGGCCTCGTCGATGATGAGCACGGGTCGGCAGCGGCTCGAGGCGATGTGATTGGCCCATCGCGTCCGAAGGGCTTTGAATCCGGCCCACCGGTTGTGGGCCGCGAGCGGGACGGCGAAGAGGTCACCGAGCTCGCGGTAGAAATCCATGGTGCGACTCTGGGGATGCTCGACGGTGCCTACGATCACGTCTGGGAGGGCGCGGAGTCGCTCGGCGAGCACGCGCAGGGCGATGCTCTTGCCGGTACCGGGATCGCCGGTGAGCATGGCGAAGCCGCCGTCGGCGATGCCGAGCTCGATGCGTCGGACGAAGCTGTCGACCGCCGGCGTGGTGAAGAGGGCATCGTGGGGAACGTCGGGACGAAAGGGGTGAAACTTCAAACCGTAAAGCGAGAGCAACTTACTCATGAGTCCTCCGGGTCAGTCACAACGTGTTTGGGCAGGTAGGCAGGGGGCAGTCCGGTGGCGGCGTAGTCGGCCATGAGGGCGCGAAGGTGGGGCGCGATGCCGGCGGACCGCGCCGGCTCGTCATCGGCGTCGGCGGGGGCGACGACGCGGCGCACACGCTCGGCGTTTCTGGCCTTGTCGAGCGGCAGGAGGGTGGCGAGGTGGTCGCCGGAGCGGGGGTCAACGAGGTCGACGGTGGAGAGATCCCAGCGGGCGACGCGCAGCCGGAGCTGCAAGAGCGTGCGGTACGCGGAGGGGACCTCGAAGCGGACGCCCTCGACGGTGACGGTGCCGTCGCTGCGGCGCTGTTTGCGGGTGACCTCGGTGCGGAAGGCGCGGCGAAGCGCGTCGGAGTTGGGGCTTTCACGGCCGACGCTGGGGCCTCGCAGAAAGCGCGCGAGGGGGCTCTCACGAATCTCGGAGTGTTCCTTGCGTTGGTATTCCTCCTCGACCCACGCCTGGGTGGCGGTGTTGAGCAGGTCGAGGGGCAGCTCGCGCTCGCCCTCGAGCATGGGCAAAAGACGGCCTTCGATTTGTCCCCAGAACGATTCCTGCTTACCGTTTTGCTCGGGGGAATAGGGCAGCGTCGTGTGGTGGACGATGCCGAGGCGCTCGAGCCCCTCCACGGTCTCGGCGGCGGTCATGGCCGAGCCGTTGTCGGTCAGGAGGGCGCGAGGCAAACCGCGTTTTTGAAAGGCTTGCGAGAGGGCATGGATAAGCGCCTCCGCCGTTTCGTCCAGATACCACTGGAGGTGGCAGCAAAGCCGCGAGCGGTCGTCGAGGACGCCGAGCAATTGAGGTTTTTGCCATTGGCCATCGCCCGTCAGGACGGGCCGCGAGCCCTCGTGGAAGTCCAAGTGCCAGAGGCCGTGCACGTGCGTGACCTCGTACGAGCGTGTCTCGCGCGTCTCGAACGGCTCGCGATCCGGGCTCTCGCGGTAACGACGCTTGCGGGCGCGCAGAAGGCCCTGGCCCTTCATGAATCGGCACACCGTCGCGTAGCCGGGCACCGGCCCGAGGCGCGGGTCTTCGCGGGCGAGCGCGACGAGGTTGTCGTGATGCAGCTGGAAGCTCCAGCGCGGGTGGTCGCGGTGCTGGCGCGCGATCGCCTCGATGAGCGCGGGGCTCAAGCTTGGGTACGTGCCGGCGTGCGAGGGCACCTTGCGCGCGAGCACAGCCAGGGGATCGTCGGCGGCGCGAGCGATGTACCACCAGCGCTCGAGGGTCTTGAACGAGAAGCGGATCGACTCGCCCGTGGTGGGGTGCCGCCACGCGCGCTCGGCGAGCTCCGCGATGCGCGCTTTGAGCTCGCCGTCGTCGGCGGGGGCCGCCAAGAGGGGACCGAGGATTTCGAAAACGCAGACGTGCCCATCGCACGCGCGCGCTGGGCGCGCGGTCGTCGTTGGCCATGGCTCTCCGAGCGCGGCGGCGTAAGACCGCGACGCGCCCGGAAGCTACGACGAAGGGAAAAACATGGGCTGCGCCATCTTCTGCGCGAACCGTGTCCGCCGCGCGGTTACATTGCGGCCCTCACGAAACGCGATCCGTCGGGGCAGCTCGTCGTGGTGATCGGCGCAAGCCACGCGAGCAACTTTGCGACGGCGGCGGGGCGCTCTTCTGCGAGCCGCTCGAGTAGCGACAAGGGAATGCGTCGCCGCTCCGGCGCCGGGACCAGACGCGCCGAGAGCTCCACGAACGGGGCGCTGGCGGTGAACGGGCCACGCCACCAGCGCAGCCAACGCCGCGTGGTGCGCGCCGGCACGCCCGTCGTCCTCGCCGCTGCGGCAGCCGTCGCCGCGACAAGGGCAACCGCGCTCGCCATGATCACCACCGCGCCCAGATAGACGCGACGGCCGAGGAACCGAACCGACGGCGGCATCGCCCGCCTGCGGCACCCCTCCCGGCCGCAACACAAGTTGAAGCGGCGGCTGAACGCCTCCCCCGCCATGGCCACCAGCCCGCCGCGCGGCTTGCGGACATGGTCCCCGCGATGGAGTGCGCCCCCGCACTCGCGGCACGGCTCCGCTGCCGCCCGGGCCACGATTGCCTCGTCGATTGCCACCAGCCCCTCAAAAAACTCGATCCCAAGCTCGATCCGGTCGAACATCGTCGCCTCCGTTTCTGGCAACTCGGAGGCGAGCCCCTCAGGAGGACTTTGATTAAGTTTTCCGAGGGGCCTCGTTTGTCCGTCCCTCGAGAAACGTGATCCGAACCGAGCCCCGGACCCTCAATTCACGTGGCGCTGCTCACTCAAGGTCATCACGGAGTCTGAAAAACCGCGGCGTCGAGGACATCTTCATCGCCTGCTGCGACGGCCTCAAAGGCTTTCCCGAAGCTATCGAGGCGGTGTTTCCCAAGACCGTCGTGCAGACGTGCATCGTCCACATGATCCGAAACTCCGCCCGCTTTGTCACTTGGACCAAGCGCAAGGCGCTCTGCGCCGACCTCAAACTCGTCTACGGAGCCGAGACCGAGGACGCAGCCCTGCAGGCGCTCGACACCTTCGAGGCCGCCTGGGGCAAGAGCCACCCCGCCGTCGTAGCCTCCTGGCGTCGCAACTGGGAGCGCGTACGGCCCTTCTTCGCCTTCCCCATCGAGGTCCGTCGCATTCTCTACACCACCAACGCCATCGAGTCGCTCAACTACCAGCTGCGCAAGATCATCAAATCGAAAGGCCACTTCCCCAGCAACGAAGCCGCCTCCAAACTGCTCTTTCTCGCCTTACGCAACGCCGAGAAAAAATGGAGGATGCCACCCAAGACGTGGAAGAGTGCGATGAATCAATTTCAGATCCACTTCGAGGGACGCCTCCCGGCGTGACCCCCTAAAGCCTGTTACACGGAATTTCTGACACCGCCTCGCTTGTCCTGGAATGTCTACGCCAAAGCGCCCTTCAAAAAGGGCCAGCACGTGCTCGCCTACTTGGGTCGCTATACCCATCGCGTCGGCATCGCCAATAGCCGTTTGCTGGCCGTCTCCGACCGCGCGGTGACCTTTCGCACCAAAGGCCAAGCTACCGAGACGCTCTCGCCCGTCGCTTTCCTTGGCCGCTTCGTACAGCACGTCTTGCCCGACGGTCTGCACAAGATCCGCCACGTCGGCCTCTACGCCTCCGCCTTAGCCGCTCGATGCAATCGCGCCCGAACCCTCCTTGGCATGGCCCTGCGCACGCTGCCGTCGAGCGGCTGGCGCGAACGGCTCGCTCGGCTCACTGGGCGCGACGTTGCTGTCTGCCCCCGCTGTGGGGGACGTGTCTATTCCGTCTCCGTCCCTCGCTGCCGTGACCCAACAAACCTCGCCGCGTGATCGCTTCCATGACCCCGACCCCCACCTTTGCCGCTCTCCGTTTTTCGCGACCGTCGGGCCGCCTTGGCCGAGATTTGCCCGCCGCCCAGGCTTCTCCTCGTTGCGCCCCTCGCGGACATCACCCAACTCCGTCCTACGGCTTGCGCACCATGCTCAAATCCCCATAGTGACCTGCAACGTCGTGGCTACGCCGCGAGGGCTCGTTCAACGGCGCAATTCATCGACGGCCATCACCACCCATCACGCCGGGTGCGTCGATGAATCGCTCATCACTCGGGACAAGGGCCTTCGACCTCGGGACAAGGGCCTTCGACCTCGGGACAAGGGCCTTTGGACCTCGGGACAAGGGCCTTCGACCTCGGGACAAGGGCCTTCGACCTCGGGACAAGGGCCTTCGACCTCGGGACAAGGGCCTTCGACCTCGGGACAAGGGCCTTCGACCTCGGGACAAGGGCCTTCGACCTCGGGACGAGGCCCTTTGCCCTCGGCGACAAGGGCCTTTGTCCTCGGGACGAGGGCCTTTGCCCTCGGCGACAAGGGCCTTCGCCCTCGGGACCGAGGCCTTTGCTCTCGGGACCCAGGCCTTTGCTCTCGGGACCCAGGCCTTTGCTCTCGGGACCCAGGCCTTTGCTCTCGGGACCGAGGCCTTCGCGCCCTGGCTCGAAAGACTTGGGGCGACCGAGCGCCCAGGCAAGAGACATCTCAACCCTTTGGCAGTTGATCCCGAATGCGCTGCATGAACCACCACTGGTGACCCTCCAGATCCTCCGCGCGGTAGGTGCGATCCGACCAATAGTCCTCGCCGTAATCGACGGTCTTCGGTTCGTCGACGATCACCGCGCCGGCCTGGCGCGCCCGGTTGCAGTGGGCGTCTGCGTCGTCGACGACGACGCAGAGAGCCTGCGTGTTCATGCCTCCCAGCGAGCGTGGGCTCGCGCATGGCATCGGGACCGGCCGCGATGACTTGCCCCCCGTGCTGCCGACCATGACGAGGCCATCGCCGAGCTCGAGCTCCGAGTGCTCGATGCGGCCCCCTTCCCCCTCAATCTTGAGGCGCACCTCGAAGCCGAACGCCTTGCAGAGCCACGGAATCGCCGCGGCCGCGTCGTCGTAAAAGAGGGAGCTCGAGATACGGGGCCAGCCCTTGGGCGTCGGTTTCACGGGGTTTTCCTCCTACGGAATTCGACGGGACCGTTGGTCGCACAGGACGGGCCCATCCGGCCTGCGTTTTGTACGACTCGCGGACGAGAAAACTCTGTAGCGCTTTCTCGCCGGTCTTCCTGCCGTGGTCGATGTCTCGGCAATGGGTGGCGCGTCGAGGCCGCGCGTCGCTCATCCTTCACTTCCACGAGGACATCGTACAGGGTAGTCGGCTGGCGTTCCTACGGAGGCGGCGTCCGCAGAAGCTCGCGGCTGGTTGAGAGAGTCGGATGCGCAAATGACCGTCCTCTCTTGGAGGAGCCAACCTCTAGTCGCGCTGCCATATCGCAAGTCCCGGGGGGCGCCCTACCCAGGCACTACCTGGTAAACACCATGATTGCCCGCATTTTAGGTCAAACCTGACGTCGACGGCGCTCTGCCCACGTCTCGAGGGAGGAGGCCGTCTGGACCTCGCGCTGCAGCGAAAGGAGGTCATCGATCGTCGCCTGACGCAACGCGCTCGAGGCGGGGACCTCCGACCAACGCGACACATCTCGTTTTAGCTCGAGCGCCCGGATGTGTAGGCGCGAGGCGGACCGCGAGAGGGGCACGCTCCTCAGCAGTGCGGCGAGCCCAAACAGGATCGCCTTCGCGCGATTCGTGTCGTCTGCGTCCGTCAAATCTCGCACCTGGTTCGACTTGTCCATGAGGAATCGCTCCTGCGTTGGCTGCCATCGAGACAATAAGTAGTGCCGCGCAGTGCGAGAAAAGTTACGCACGCGTTTCGATGCGTTTCGCGCCCGCGCGGCTCGTCTACTGCTTCGTGGACTTCGAGCCTGCCGCGCCCTCACCTATTTAGTCCCGAGCGCATTGGTGGCCGCCGTGGTCTCCGAAGCGCATCAGGCCTGGCTCGCGCAGCCGGGAAGGACGGCCGCCCCGACGCCGAGAACAAGATGCGACGGATCCGCCCGCGATACCCCTACCCGGTCGCAAGCGCCCCCGACGGGTGGCTAGACCAATGGAAGGAGCGCTGGGAGCTCCTGGGCGTCGAAGCCGGTTAGGCCTCCAGCAGACTCAAAGGATTGGCAGGACGCGCACCCTGGCCGCATGCTGGTCGACGGTCACGAGCGCTCCCGACTCAAGCGCGGCAACGTGCCCCGTCAGTACGTGCACGACCATGTCGCCGATGGCCTCTGGCATGACGTTCTGCGCTCGCACCTGCACCACGCTCGGTCCGCGCGCGCGGGTCAGCGCGAGCAGGTCCCGAAATCGAGGTCGTGCGTGAATACGACGTACCCGTGCTCCCTCGCGTAGCGCATCAACTCCTCATCTGACGCACGCGGGTCGGCGACCGAAGTCCAGTGCGCCGCCTCGATGTGGTGAGCGGCGAGGATTGTCGCCCACGCGGCGACAGGTTCACGTCGACCAGAACCTTCACTGAGCCAGGGGGAGGTCGACTTCCTCGGCCGCGCCACGCCGCGTACGCGAGGGCCGCGTTGATGTCGTCAGGCTCGAGGTATGGGTACGCGGCCAGGATGTCAGCAGCCGTCTTCCCTGCCGCGAGCAGGCCGACGATGGTACCCACCGTCATCCTCAGCCCGCGGATGCACGCCCGACCGCCCAATCACCTGGGCATCATGGGTGATTCGAGCGAGGGCGTCCACGACGCCTAGGGTACCACGGGACGCGACGGGTGGCTGGCGCCGGGCCATGGTGAAAAATGGCGCCTGGACCATGGTCTCGCGGAGGTGTCGATCGCCAAGTACAAGGTGTCCATCAGACACGGCCGGGCCAGTCAGACCGGTCACCGGCGAGCTGCTGGTCGACGTCCTCCTTCGTTCGGCGCCCTTCGGGCAGGATCGCGATCACGTCGAGCAGATCGGGCTGGTGCGCCGTGGCGCTCTGGACAGACCGTATCTGCAACTCGACCTCGCCATCCTCGACCTGGGCGGCCCGGCAATCGAGCTCGCTGGGAAGCCATTCGTGGGCGCTTTCACGGCCGTCTAAGCTCGCGTTTTCAGGCGGAAATTCCGGCGGGGTGGACGGGACTCGAACCCGCGGCCTCCGGCGTGACAGGCCGGCGTTATAACCAACTTAACTACCACCCCAAAAGTCGTGGTCTCGTTGCGTGCCTCTCGCTGGCTCGTCCTCGTCGCCAACTGCTCGAAATCCGTGGGCGGGACAGGGATTGAACCTGCGACCATCCGGCTTGTAAAGCCAGCGCTCTACCGCTGAGCTACCCGCCCGCACTGCGCCGATGCAGCGTGACCGGGCGCGCCACTCTACGCAGGCGCTAGCGAACGGTCAAGCACGAACGGACGAATCGCACGCTCCGCGTGCCGACGCCCGCGCCGGCGCTCAGGCGGGCAAGCGGCGCCGTCGGTTCGGGGGACTGCACGCTCGCCGGGACGTTTGCTCGCCGGCGCGTGCACGGTCGCGTCGCCCGGGATGACGACCAGCTCGCCCTCGCGGTACTCCCACCGCTCGCGCGGCGGGCCGAAGAGCGCGTCGGGGTCGGCAAGCACAGCGCCTCGCGCAGCACTTCGTCCATGTGCTCGACGAGGACGATGCGCGTCGCCTTGAGCACGCGCCGCGGCACCTCGCGGAGGTCCTTCCGGTTCTCCTTCGGGACGATCGACCGTCGTGATGCCGCTGCGGTGCGCCGCGAGGAGCTTCTCCTTGAGCGCCGCCGATCGGCATCACCCGCCCGCGCAGCGTGATCTCGCCGGTCATCGCGAGGTCGCGCTGCACCGGCACCTTGATGAGCGCGCTCGCGAGCGCTGGTCGCCATCGTCACGCCGGCGCTCGGTCCGTCCTTGCGGACGAACTCGGGGAAGTGCACGTGCACGTCGACCTTTTGGTAGAAATCCGGCTCGAGGCCGAGCGACTCGCGCGCGCGAGCGCACGTAGCTCATCGCCGCCTGCGCGCTCTCCTCCATCCCCTTCTCGAGCAGGCCGGTGATGACGAGCTTGCCCTTGCCGGCGACGACCGCGACCTCGCACGCGAGGAGCTCGCCGCCGCCGTTCGACGTCACCGCGAGGCCGTTGGTGAGGCCGATCTCGTCGTGCTCTTCCTTCTTGCCGACGCGGAACTTCGGGCACGCCGAGGTACTTCGGCACGTCCTTGCGCGACGACGTCGATCGGCTTCTCCTTGCCCTCGGTCGACGACCTGGCGCGCCACCTTGCGGCAGATGCTGGCGATCTCGCGCTCGAGCGAGCGCACGCCGGCTTCCTGCGTGTAGTGGTGGATGACGGTGCGGATCGCGTTCTCGGTGATCGTGAACGGCACGTCGTCGAGGCCGCACTCCTTGCTGCTGGCGCGGGACGAGGTACTTCACCGCGATGTTCAGCTTCTCGAACTCGGTGTAGCCGGTGAGCTGGATGATCTCCATGCGGTCCTGGAGCGGCATCGGGATGCCGCCGAGCGTGTTCGCCGTCGTGATGAACATCACGTCCGAGAGGTCGTAGTCGAGATCGAGGTAGTGATCGTTGAAGCTGTGGTTCTGCTCCGGGTCGAGCACCTCGAGCAGCGCCGCCGCCGGATCGCCGCGGAAGTCGGTCGACATCTTGTCGACCTCGTCGAGCAGGAACACCGGGTTGTTCGTCGCCGACCTTCTTCAGCGACTGAATGAGCTTGCCGGGCATCGCGCCGATGTACGTGCGCCGATGGCCGCGGATCTCGGCCTCGTCGCGCACGCCGCCGAGCGACAGGCGCACGAACTTGCGCCCCGTCGCGCGCGCGATGCTCTTGCGCGAGGCTCGTCTTGCCGACGCCGGGCGGGCCCACGAAGCAGAGGACCGGGCCCTTGAGCTTCTTCGTGAGCGCCTGCACCGCGAGGTACTCGAGGATGCGCTCCTTGATCTTCTTCAGGCCGTAGTGGTCCTCGTCGAGGATCTCCTCGGCCTTCTTCGAGGTCGTAGCGTCTCTTCGCTCTTGTCGTACCAAGGCAGCGCTGATGATCCAGTCGATGTAGTTGCGCACGACGGTCGCCTCGGCGCTCGTCGGGTGCATCATCTTCAGCTTCTTGAGCTCCTTCTTGACCTTCGCGGCGGCCTCTTTGCTCATCCGCTTGGTCTTGAGCTGTCTCCTCGATCTCCTGGATCTCGTTCTTGAACTCGTCGCGCTCGCCGCCACCCAGCTCCTTCTGGATGGCCTGCATCTGCTCGTTGAGGTAGTATTCCTTCTGCGTCTTCTCCATCTGCTTCTTGACGCGGGAGCGGATCTTCTTCTCCACCTGGAGAATCTCGATCTCGGCCTGCATCAGCTCGTGCAGACGCTCGAGGCGCTTCGACGGCGTCTTCCATCTCGAGCAGCTGCTGGCGGTCGGCGAGCTTGATGGTCGGCAGGTTGGCGACGATCGTGTCGCGACAGGCGCGCCGGATCGTCGATCGTCTGCACGCTCATCAAGACTTCGGGCTGAACCTTCTTGTTCAGCTTCACGTACATCTCGAACGCCGCCTGCACGCTGCGCATCAGCGCCTCGACCTCGACGCCGCGCGGCCAGCGCCTCGGCGACCTCGTCGACCTCGACGAGGAAGAACTCGTCGGTCTGCGACGAAGCGCTTGATGCGTCGCGCGACGCTTGCCCTCGACCAGCACCTTCACCGTGCCGTCGGGCAAGCCGAGAAGCTGCATCACGGTGCCGAGCGTGCCGACCGTGGAAGATGTCGTCCGGCGTGGGCTCGTTGGTCTTCGCGTTCTTCTGCGCGGCGAGGAAGATCTCCTTGTCGCGCGCCATCGCGGCGTCGAGCGCGTTGATCGATCGCTCGCGCCCGACGAAGAGCTGCGACACCATGTGCGGGAAGACGATGATGTCCCGCAGCGGGAGCGAGCGGAACGGTGCGCCGCTTCGCGCTGGGCGGTCCCTTGCCGTCGTTGTCGTTCTTGAAGAACATCGGTCGACCCGTTGAAATGCAGCGCTTCGCCAGCGATCCGCGGCACGTCCGCGCGCCGAGACGCGGCGGGCGCGTGCGGCGCGCACAGCGCGCTCAAGCCAGCTCGGCTTCCTTTTGGTAGACGATGAGCGGCGGCTCGCGCTTGGTGATGACGTCCTCGTTGACGACGACCTCCTTGATGCCGCTGCGCGACGGGATGTCGTACATGATGTCGAGCATCGCGTGCTCGAGGATGGCGCGAAGGCCGCGCGCGCCGCTGTCGCGATCGAGCGCTTCCTTCGCGACCGCCTGCGAGCGCGCCCTTCGTGAACTTGAGCTTCACGCCGTCCATCTCGAAGAGCTTCTGGTACTGCTTCACGAGCGCGTTCTTCGGCTTCGTGAGGATGTCGACGAGCGCGTCTTCGTTCAGCTCGTGCAGCGTCGCGAGCACCGGCAAGCGGCCGATGAACTCCGGGATCAGGCCGAACTTGAGCAGGTCCTCGGGCTGCACCTGCTCGAGCAGCTCGCCGAGCTTGTAGTCCTTCTTGCTCTTGATGTCGGCGCCGAAGCCGAGCGTCTGCTGCCCGATGCGCCGCTGGACGATCTGGTCGAGCCCGACGAAGGCGCCGCCGCAGATGAAGAGGATGTTCGTCGTGTCGACCTGCAGGAAATCCTGCTGCGGGTGCTTGCGGCCGCCCTTGGGCGGAACGTTCGCGATCGTGCCCTCGATGATCTTGAGGAGCGCCTGCTGCACGCCCTCGCCCGAGACGTCGCGGGTGATGCTGGGGTTGTCGCTCTTGCGGCTGATCTTGTCGATCTCGTCGATGTAGACGATGCCGCGCTGCGCGCGCTCGACGTCGTGGTCGGCGTTCTGCAGGAGCTGGACGATGATGTTCTCGACGTCCTCGCCGACGTAGCCGGCCTCGGTCAGCGTCGTCGCGTCGGCGATCGCGAACGGGACGTTGAGGATCTTCGCGAGCGTCTGCGCGAGGAGCGTCTTGCCGCGTGCCGGTGGGCCCGAGCAGCAAGATGTTCGACTTCGCGAGCTCGACGTCGTCGGCGGCGACGCGCGAGTCGATGCGCTTGTAGTGATTGTGAACGGCGACCGCGAGGATCTTCTTCGCGCGCTCCTGGCCGATGACGTAGTCGTCGAGGATCGCCTTGATCTCCGACGGCTTCGGGACGGGGGCCGAGCCGGCGTACGGCTCGTCCTTCTCGACCTCTTCCGCGATGATGTCGTTGCAGAGGCCGATGCACTCGTCGCAGATGTAGACCGTCGGGCCGGCGATGAGCTTCTTCACCTCCTTCTGCGATTTGCCGCAGAAGGAGCAGTTCAGATTGCCGTTCTGGTGATCGTCGCGTCTGCGTTCCAATGCTCGCCTCTGTCGTTGCCGCGACGCGCTCAGACGCGCAGTCGACATGCCGGCCACGCGCCGGAGCAAAGCTTAGACCCGCCCCCGGAACGTCGCAAGCTTGTCGGCACCACGCCTGCGATGCGTCGGCGCACAAGGTCACCTCGTCCGGTCGCGCTCGCGTCGCTTCTCGACCTCGCCCTTCTTCTCGCGGCGGGCAGGACGTCGTCGATGAGGCCGTACTCCTTGGCCTGGTGCGGCGCCCATGTAGAAGTCGCGGTCGATGTCCTTGTGGATGATGATCCTTCGGCTTGCCGGTCGCGTTCGCGAGGATGTCGGTGATGACGTCCTTCAGGTGCCGGATCTCGCGCGCCTGGATCTCGATGTCCGTCGCCTGACCGCGCGCGCCGCCGATGCGGCTGGTGGATCATGATGCGCGCGTTCGGGCAGCGCGATGCGCCGGCCCTTCGTGCCCGCCGCGAGGAGCACCGCGCGCCATCGACGCCGCCATGCCGAGGCACGTCGTGCTACACGGTCGAGCGCACGTACTGCATCGTGTCGTAGATGGCGAGACCGCTCGTCACCACGCCGCCGGGGCTGTTGATGTAGAGCATGATCTCCTTGTCGGGATCCTCGCTCTCCAGGAAGAGAAACTGGGCGATGATGATGTTCGCGACGTCGTCGTTGATCTCGGTGCCGAGAAAGACGATGCGGTCCTTCAGCAGGCGGCTGAAGATGTCCCAGTTGCGCTCGCCGCGGTGCGTCGTCTCGACGACCGTCGGGTACGGGATGAAGTCCTTCGCGGACTCGATGGCGCGAATCGCCTGCGTGCGATTCTCGGGACGCTTGGTCATCGTCATATCCTCGCAGTTCACGTTTCGCTCGGCCGCGAGCTCGTCAAGCGGCTCAGCCGCGCTCGCTCTTCGCTCTGGCTTCTCACGCTTCGCTCGGCTCCTCGGCCGTCGTCCGTCTGCCGGCTTCTCTTCGGCGCTGTCGCCGCTCCGGCACGCTGCGGCGGCCTCCTCGGACCGTCCGCGGCTCGCAGGCGCGCCGTCGCGGATCGTTCGCCTTGCTCTCGATGAAGTCGAGCACCTTGTCCTCGAGGATCATTCCGATGAGGATGTTGCGGCGCTGCGGCTCGCTGTACTCGGCGCGCAGCTTCGCGACGTTCTTGCCCGTCTCGGCCGCGAGCTCGTCGAGGCCCTTCTCGATGTCCTCGTCGGTGACCTTGAACTCGAGCTTCTTCGCGATCGCGGCCATGAGCAGCCCCGCGCGCACCTTCTTCTCGGCGTCGGCGTGCACCTGCTCGTGGACCCTCGCGAAGTCGCTCTTGCGTGACGCGCTGGCCCATGCGGCGGGCGTTCTGCAGGAGCTCCTGCTCCATCATCCGGCACTGCTGCTCGACGAGCGAAGGCGGGACGTCGACCGGGTTCTCCTCGTTCAGCTTCTCGACGATCTGCTCGGCGAGCGGCGGTCTCGGCCGCGGTCCTTCAGCATCTTCTC
Organism: uncultured delta proteobacterium; assembly: GCA_963787925.1. Classification (GTDB taxonomy): domain Bacteria; phylum Myxococcota_A; class Polyangia; order Polyangiales; family Polyangiaceae; genus Palsa-1150. The sequence continues at coordinate 2,551,747 of CAWBEN010000003.1, read as the reverse complement.
GAGCCGCGTGTGGACGTCGGCGCGGAGCTCGACCAGGGTCTGGAAGCTGCCGACGTCCTTGGCGAACTCGTCGTCGACGCGCGGGAAGGACGCGCTCCTTGAGGTCCTTCACGGTGACGTGGAACGTCGCCGTCTTGCCGCGCGAGCTCCTGCGCGCGGGGTGCTCGGCCGGGAACGTGCGCGTCGACCTCGAACTTGTCGTCGATCGTTCTTGCCGCTGAGCGCGGCGTCGAGCTCGGGGAGGACCTGCCCCGAGCCGAGCTCGAGCTGCACGCCTTCGCCCGCCGCCGTCCTTCATCTCTTTGCCGTCGACGACGAGCGTGAAGTCGATCGTGACGACGTCGCCCTTCTGCGCGGCGCGCGGCGGCTCGGGCGTCTTCAAGGCGCGCGTGCTGCTGTGCGCAGCAGCTCGATCTGCTCGTCGACCATCGCTTCGCTCGGCGACGGCCGGCGGGCGCGACGAGCTCGAAGCCCTTCGTACTTCACGTCGCCGATGTCGGGCTGCGACCTCGAAGCGCGCCTTGTACGAGAACGCCGCGTTCTGCTCGACCTTGCCCGGCTCGACCTGCGGCTGGCTCACCGGCGTGACGTTCTTCTCGGAGAGCGCCTTCGGCAGCGTCTCGTTGACGATGCGCGTTCACCACGTCGCTCGCGACCTGCGGGCCGTAGAGGTGCGCGAGCACCTGCCGCGGCGCCTTGCCGGGACGGAAGCCGCGCACGTGCGCCTTCTTCTGAAGGTCGACGTACGCCTTGTCGACCTCGGCCTTCACCGCGTCGGCCGGGACCTCGACGGCGAGCTCCATCACGACGGGCGAGATGCGTGCAACCTGGACTTGCATGGGGACCGCGGAGGGTAATGTTCCGCCCGAGGAAAGCAAGTAGCCCCCGGCGGCTTGCCGCACGCACGATTCGCCCGCACTGCGCGCGGGCTCGGCCCGCGTCGGCGCCGCGAAGCGGCGCGCCCTTCGAGATCAGTAGTCCTCGTCGTCAGCCGGCTCGAGCTCGTCGACCTGGTCGTCGAAGAGCAGGTCGCTCTCGTGCAACATCGTCTCTTGCATCAGGTCGTCGAGCGAGAAGCCGGCCTTGTTGCGAGGTCGGAGCTCCTCGCGCTCGAACTCTTCGATGGTTCGATAGCTCTTGGGCAGCGGCATGGTTCAGTCCTCCGGGTAGCGCGCGTAGTGCACGTGGTGGTGCTCGCGAGGCGCGTGCCTTCGAGTTGCGCGCGGCAGCTCGTGGAGCGCGCCGACACTCCGATCGGCGCGCACGACGCGCTCGATGCAGCAATGCCTCCTGGCCATCGGCCTGTCGCGTACAGAAGCCGACGAAGCTACGTACGCGTCGCTCGAGCCTCGAGAGACGACAGCTGCGCCGAATTCCGCGTCTCGCGTCCGCGTTGGTCGTTCGCCTACGTCCGCGCGACACCGCACGAACGCGCGTCGCGCGCGCCAGAACAGCGCGGCGCGGCCGCGCGAGCTCGTGCACGTTCGCGAGGGGACGCCGAAAGCGCGCTCGACAGGGCGTCCGAAGTGCGAGCGAAGCTCGAGCGGCACGGGCTCGCGTTGGCAGTGCGGCGCAGCCGCGGCCCGCGCATCATCGCCGTCGTGAACCAAAAGGGCGGCGTCGGAAAGACGACGACCGCGGTGAACCTCGCGGCCAGCGTCGCCGCCGCGGAGCGGCGCACCCTGCTCCTCGACCTCGATCCCGCAAGGCAACGCCAGCAGCGGCGTCGGCGTGTCGCCGCGCACCGTCGAGCGGAGCGTCTACGACGTGCTCATCGGCCGCGCGACGCTGCGGGACGTCATGCGTGCCGACGGAGCTGGCGTCGTCTGATGCTCGCGCCGAGCAAGCAGGACCTCGTCGCCGTGGAGCTCGAGCTCGTCGACGAGCCCGACCGCGCAGTACAAGCTCGCGCTGCGCCCTCGACGAGCTCTTCGAAGCGGAGCTGTTCGACTACGTCTTCATCGACTGCCCGCCGTCGCTCGGCCTCCTCACGGTGAACGCGCTCGCCGCCGCCGACACGGTGCTCGTGCCCGCTGCAGTGCGAGTACTACGCGCTCGAGGGGCTCACGCTCGCTGATGGCCACGATCGATCGCGTGCGCGAACGGAATGAACCCGGGGCTCGAGGTCGAGGGCATCGTCCTCACGATGTTCGACGCGCGCAACAACCTCGCGCACCAGGTCGCCGACGAGGTGAAGCGGCACTTCCACGTGTTCGACTCGGTCATCCCGCGCAACGTGCGCCTCAGCGAGGCGCCGTCGCACGGCAAGCCCGCCCTGCTCTACGACGTCCAGTCGAAGGGCGCGCAGGGCTACCTGTCGCTCGCGCGCGAGATCCTCGCTCGCGAGGGCACGGGGTCTGCCACGACGCCGGCCCTGGTAGCTCGATGAGCGCTCCGGAGCCGAAGCGGCGCGCGCTCGGTCGCGGCCTCGACGCGCTGCTCCCGGCCGCTCCGTCGCCGTCGCCGGCGTACGGCGACAAGAACGTCTTCTCGTGCCCGCTCGAGAAGATCGTTCCGCAGAAGGGCCAGCCCGGCAGCACTTCGACGCGCGACAAGCTCGACGAGCTCGCCGCAGAGCATCCGCGAGCACGGCCTCATCGAGCCGCTCGTCGTGCGCCGCGTCGCCGGGGGCGGACACGTTCGAGCTCATCGCCGGCGAGCGACGCTGGCGCGCGCTCCAGCGCGCGGGCGTTCGCGAGGCGCTCGTCGTCGTCAAGGACGTCTGCGCCGAAGACGCGTTCGAGCTCGCGCTCATCGAGAACGTGCAGCGCGAGGACCTGAACGCCGATCGAGCTCGCCGAGGCGCTCGACCGCCTGGTGCAGCGAGCACGGCTACACGCAGGAGGCGCTCGCCGAGCGCCTCGGCAAGGACCGCACGACGATCGCGAACGGCCTTCGCCTCCTGAAGCTCCCGCCGCGCGTGCGCGCCAAGGTCGTCACGGGCGAGCTGACGGAGGGCCACGCGCGCGCGCTGCTCGGCGCTGGAGAGGCGGCCGCTCATCGAAGAGCTCGCGCGACACGGTCCTTCGCGGCCAAGCTGAGCGTGCGCGCCACCGAGGCGCTCGTTCGCGCGCGCGCGTCGAGAAAGGCCGAGGCGCGCTCGGCGCCCGGCGGCAAGCCCGACCCGAAGAGCGCCGAGCGTCCGCGACCTCGAGGCGCGCCTGACGCGCGCCCTGGGCACCAAGGTCGAGGTGCGCGACCGCGGCAACAAGGGAGAGATCGCGATCCCTTACGCCGACCTCGACGCGCTCGACCGCCTCATCGACAAGCTGCTTCGCTGAAGCGGCGCGCGGCTTTCGCTGGCGGCTCGCGATGATCGTCCGGCTTCTGCAAAACGCTACCCTCCGCGCGGTGTGCAGCCACGCGCTCGCTCGCGACGGGTGGCTGCGGCTAGCGCGTTCGAAAGCAGCATCGCGATCGTCATCGGCCCGACCCCGCCCGGAACGGGCGTGATGGCGCCCGCGACCTCGCTTCGCCTCGTCGAATGCGACGTCTCCCACGAGCTTCGTCTTTCCACCGCCGGCTGCGACGCGATTGGTCCCGACGTCGATGACGACCGCGCCGGGCTTGATCCAGTCGCCGCGGATCATCTCCGCGCTGACCGACGGCGGCGACGAGGACGTCGGCCTGACGGCACACCGCCGCGAGGTCGCGTGTTCGCGAGTGCGCGATGGTCACCGTCGCGTTCGCCGCGAGAAGGAGCTGCGCCATCGGCTTGCCGACGATGTTGCTCCGCCCGACGACGACCGCGCTCGCTCCATCGAGCTTCGCGTCGGCGAGCGCGAGGAGCCGCATGCAGCCGAGCGGGGTGCAAGGCGCGAGCGCCGACGCACGGCCGCTCGCGAGGAGCCCTGCGTTGACGGGGTGAAAGCCGTCGACGTCCTTGCTCGGCATCGATGCGATCGAGCACGCTCTGCGCCGTCAATCGCCTTCGGAAGCGGGAGCTGGATGAGAATGCCGTCGACGGCGGGGTCGGCGTTGAGAGCCTGGACGAGATCGCAGAGGTCTTCTTCGCTCGTCGAGGCCGGCAGCGTGTGAAGCTTGCCCGCGCATTCCGACCTCGTTCGAGGCTTTCTCCTTGTTGCGCGTGTAGATGGCACTCGCCGGATCGTCCCCGACGAGCACGACGTCGAGACCGGGGACGCGACCGTGACTGGCACGAAAGACATCGACGCCGGCGCGCACCTCGGCGCGAACGGCTTCCGCGAGCTTCTTGCCCGTCGAGAACGCGTGCGGTCATGCGCGCGGGAGCCTAGCGCCGGCTAGACGGCGCTTCGAGGCCTATTCGACGGAGGCGGCGCGCCGGCCCAGCCGGCCATGCAGAGCGGCCGCGCCGACGACGAGCGCACACCCCGACGAGCTGCGAGGTCGACAGACCAAAAATGCCGCCGCGATCGTCGCGGCGCAGAAATTCGAGCACGAAGCGCGCGACCGCATACAACGCGATCGAGACAGCGAACACCTGCCCGTCGTAGCGCTTGCGCGGATGCACCCACAGCAGGCAAACCGCGGCGATCGCGAGCGATGCCATCGACTCGTAGAGCTGCGTGGGGTGAACGGGTAGGCTCCACATCTGCGCGCTGGGCAGCAGGTGATCCCTGAACTGCTCCTCGCTCGCTGCGCTTCGCCACGGGAACGAAACGGCCCACGGCAGCGTGCACGTCGCGCCGAAGCAGCACCCCGCGAGCAAGCAGCCCATGCGTCCGAACGCAAGCCCGAGGGGAATGGCAAAGCCCGCCATGTCCGCAGCCTTCCAGAAAGGAAAGCGATCGCGCGCGAGGAGCCACCAGGCCGCGATCCCCGCGCCGAAGAGCCCGCCGTAATACGTCAGGCCACCCGCCCAGAACTTCGCCCACGCAAAGCAGTCCGTCGCCCTCGGATGGCAAACCCCTTTCGTGGCGTCCCACAGACCGTCGAACGAGGGCGAGGCGCACTCACGCGCGTCGAGATGCCAGTCGACCAACGAAGGATCGGTGCACAGGTGAACGTAGTCCCAGAAGTACCCGTCGGCCAGGACGTGCAACAAGCGCGCGCCTGCGATGCCTGCGAGCAGCATCGCGAGCCCGAAATCGACGATCACGTCGGCGTTTTCGCCGATGCGCCGCGCCCAGAGGACCCCGACTGCGGTCGCGAAGAGAAAGCCGGACAGCAGCAGAACGAAGTACGAAGGAAACGCGACGTCAGCGAGTCGGAAGAGGTCCGGATGCACGATCGGCGCTACTCTACCGCGGGCCGCCTCGTTACACTGCTCACCGATCGACGGCGGCCTCGCCCGACTGAGCCGGCGGCACCCGAGGACCGCGTGGAACGCCGGATTGCCCGCGCTTGCTCGTGAACATGTCGATCGCCATCAGGCCGACGCCGACGCAAATCGCGATGTCCGCCACGTTGAACGTGGGCCAGTGACGCTCGAGGCCCTTGTAAAGCACATGGGCGTCAATGAAATCGATCACTTGACCGTATCGAATGCGGTCGAGGACGTTGCCGAGCGCGCCGCCGAGGACCAGCGGCAGACCCCATCGCAGCGCGCGCTGCCTCGGCTGAATACGGCGGTAAAGCGACATGATGAACACGATCGCGGCCAGAGAAACGAGGAGGAAGAACGGGCGGCGCACGCTCTCGCTCGTCGACTGCAGGAGGCCCCAGGCGCCGCCCCGATTCTTAGCGAGAACGAGCGTCAGGTGGTCTTTCCACACTTCGCGCACGCCGGGATACCCTTCCAGGTGGCGCTCCGCCCACGCCTTCGTGACGACATCGGCGACCAGCGTCGAGATCGACACCAGTGCGAGAAATACATACGACGGCTGTGGTCGCCCGTAGTCTGCGATGGTGCGCGTCGCGCCTGGCGGGACGCCGAGGCGGTCGCCTTGCACAACCTCGTCGTCGATGGGAGAGGGCTGCTCGGGCTGCGGCTGGTGCGAGACGACGTCGTTCGCCTCGGCACCGGGGTTCGGATCGCTCAAAGGGGGCGATGGGCGATCTAGTGGATTGTGACGTCTAGGCAAAGCGCCGCGTGCGGGCGCCCGTTCTGGTTGGCCACGCCGAGCGCGCCCCCGACCGGTTGCGATCGCACGGTACGTTTGTTTAGCTATGGGCCATGCCTGCCCCGCCGTGGAGAGTAGACCGTGGCATCGACGCCGTGCTTGGGGGCTGGCTGGCGAGCTCGTGGGTGAAGCCGTGCTTTTGTGCCGACCGCACGCTGGAAGGTACGGACGGAGCGTACGGCGAGGTTCCTTCGTTTCTCGGGGCCGGGCTGGTCCACGCCCTCCGCGCGCGTGGGGTCGAACGCCTGTACGCCCACCAGGCCCGTGCGCTCGGGGTGACGCGCGCCGGGCGCCACCTCGTCATCGCCACCCCTACGGCGAGCGGCAAGAGCTTGTGCTTTCACCTGCCGGTACTGCAAGCCACTCTCGACGACGCCGAACGCCCGCGCGCTCTACATCTACCCGACGAAGGCGCTCGCTCGCGACCAAGAGGCGGGGCTCCGCGAGCTCATGGCTTCGGCCGGGCACCTTGGCGCCTCGATCGTCTACGACGGCGACACGCCGGCCGACGCGCGCCGGGCGGCGCGCGAGCGGGCCGGCGTCATCCTCACGAACCCGGACATGCTGCACGCGGGCATTCTTCCGCACCACGCGAGCTGGGCGCGAACGCTGCAGCACCTCCGCTACGTCGTCGTCGACGAGCTTCACACGTACAAGGGCGTCTTCGGCTCGCACGTCGCGAACGTCTTGCGGCGCCTCATGCGCGTCGCGCGCTTTCCACGGCTCGCACCCGCAGCTCATCGGCGCCACGGCGACGATCGGCAACCCCCGCGAGCACGCGGCGCGCCTCTTCGGGGTAGCCGAAGACGACATCGACCTCGTCGACGAGAGCGGCGCGCCGCGCGGCCAGCGCCGTCTTTTCCTGTTCAACCCGCCGGTCGTGAACGCAGAGCTCGGCATCCGCGCGAGCTACGTGAAGCAGGCCGTGATGCTCGCGGCCGACCTTCGTGCGCGCTGAGGTGCCGACCATCGTCTTCGGGCAGTCGCGGAACTCCGTCGAGGTGATGCTCCGCTACCTGCGCGACGCGGTGTCGGGTGAGCGCGCGGGCGGCGCGCGAGCGGCCTCGCGCGAAGCGCGCGCGACTGGGATCGATCCCTCGCGCATCATGGCGTACCGCGGCGGCTACCTGCCCGAGCAGCGGCGCGACATCGAGCGCCGCCTGCGCGAGGGCGAGATTCTCGGCGTCGTCGCGACGAACGCGCTCGAGCTCGGGATCGACATCGGCGAGCTCGATGCGGTCGTCTGCGCGGGCTATCCGGGCTCCGTCGCGGCGACGTGGCAGCGCTTCGGGCGCGCCGGACGGCGGGGCGGTACGAGCATCGGCGTCCTCGTCGCGTCGAGCGCGCCGCTCGACCAATACCTCGCGCGCGAGCCGCAGTTCTTGCTCGGCGCCCCTGTCGAAGAGGCGCGCATCGATCCCGACAACGTCGAGATCCTCATCCAGCACCTGAAGTGCGCGGCGTTCGAGCTGCCCTTTCAGCGGGGAGAGGCCTTCGGGTCGCTCGGGGTCGAGGAGACGGCCGAGGCCCTCGGCTTCCTGGTACGCCACCGGGTCCTCCACGAGCCGGCGGCCACGTTCCACTGGGCGGCCGACGCGTACCCGGCGAACGACGTCTCGCTGCGCAGCGTCGGCTGGGACAACGTCGTCATCATCGACGCGGAGCAGGACCAATCGATCGCCGAGCTCGACTGGCGCGCCGCGCACACGATGCTGCACGAGCAAGCCATCTACCAGCACGACGGCGAGTGCTGGCAGGTCGAGCGCTTCGACTACGAGAACCACAAGGCGTTCGTGCGGCGCGTCGAGCCCGACTACTGGACCGACGCGATGACCTACGTGCAGGTCTCGGTGCTCGAGGAGAGCGCGACGGGGCCCCTTTTGCAAAGCGCCTGGCCTACGGGCTGGGGCGAGGTCGCCGTTGTCGAGAAAGTCGTCGGCTACAAGAAAATCAAATTCTACACGCACGAGAACGCCGGCTACGGCGATGTGCGCTTGCCGGAGATGCAGATGCACACGACGGCCTTCTGGCTGACCGTCCCGACGGTCGTGTGCGCCCGCATGCCGTCCGGCCGGGCCGCGGCGATCGACGCACTGCGCGGCATCGGCGTCGCGCTCGAGACGGTGGCGACTCTCGCGCTCATGTGCGATCCGCGCGATCTCGGCACGACGCTTGGCGACGCCGCGCCGGACGCGCACACCCCAGTCCCGCCGCGCGGAAATGGCGGCGTTCGCCCCCGTTACAGCCCGACACTGTTCCTTTACGAGCATGTGCCTGGCGGAACGGGCCTTGCGGAGCGAATTTGGGAGCAGCGTGACGTCCTGCTCCCTCGCGCCCTCCGTCTCATCGAAACGTGCCCCTGTGATAGCGGCTGCCCGGCTTGCGTCGGGGCCGCGGAGGCTTCGCGCAAAGCCGCGGCGGTGGAGCTTCTCAGGGCGGCGGTGCCCACGGCGTAGGAGCCCGCAACGCGGAGGCGTTTCGTAATTCCCTCAGTTCGCGGTCGTCGCCGTCGTCGCGCCAGCACTCGCCGTAGGGTCGTTGCGGTTAGGCGCTTGCGTGGCAGTGAGCGCTTCGGGGACGGGCAGCCCGAGCAGAGTCATCCATTCGGCGGCGACCCAAAGGGGTCCGACGAGCAAATAATACGGGTCGGAATAGAAGGCAGGCTCGTTTTTCTCGAAGAAATGGTGGCCCGCGTATTGGAGCGCCCAGCCGCCAAGGAAAAGGCCGCTGGCAGCCGGAAGGTTGACGAATGCCGTCGGAATCGAAGCGACGATCATCGGTATCCCGATCATGTGCGTCAGCTTCGTGCCGAGTTGCGTGTGCTCCTGCTGGTAGTGCGCGATGTATTCCCTCAGCGATTTTTGCGGCAGCGGAAAAACAGGCTTCATGGCGCACCAACGTAGGCCGAGCGGCGCGCCGCGCAAGAGGGACAGGCACCCGTTGCGCGTGGCCGCCCTTGGCCTACGCTAGCGGGAGCGATGCGGAAGCGACTCGGCGTGCTCGGTCTGTCGGCGCTGATGGCGACGGCTCTTGCCGCGGCGTGCCTTCCCGGGTCGGGGCCGCCCCTCCTCGATTCGACGATCGACGCCGGCACGCCGCCTCGCGTTGACTTCGGCAGCAACGACGGGAGCATGCGCTCGGACGTCGACCTGGGCGACCCTTTTGCCATCACGGCGCTGCAACCCTCTCACGGACCATGGACGGGCGGCACGCGCACCACCCTCAGCGGGCGCGGCTTCTCCTCGACATTCGAAATCCGGATCGGGACGACGAAGCTCGACCCGAGCAATGTCTTCGCGAGCACGCCGACGCGTGCCTCCCTCGTGACCCCCGCCGGCGCTCCGGGGCCCGCCGACGTGACACTTCGCGATGTGACGACGGCGCGTGAGCGAACCCTGCCCGCCGGATTCACGTACGACGCCTTCGTCGTCGCGCCCGCGTCGGGCGCCACGACGGGAGGCACGCGCGTCACCGTACGAGGGAGCGGCACGCACTGGACGGTCGGCTCGAGTGTCATGGTGGGCGTCAAGCCATGCACGGGCGTCACGTTCACCGACGCCACCGATTTGTCTTGCACGACGCCCCCCGGAGCGATCGGATCGCAAGATGTCACGGTTACGAACCCCGATGGGACCCTCGATGCGGCGCGCGATGCATTCGCTTACAGCGACTCGCCCGACGGCTACCGAGGTGGCCTCTTCGGCGGGGCGCTGTCGGGACATCTCACGGTGCTCGCGTTCGATGCGGCCGTCGGGACGGCGCTCACCGGCGGTCAGGCCATCGCCGGGACGAGCCTTGCGACGGCGGTGACGGGCACCTTCGACGCCTCGGGCACGGCGCGCCTTTCGGCGCCGTCGCTCACGGGAAAGGTCACCGTGACCGTCGCCGCGAAATGCCATCAGCCCATGACGTTCATCGATGTTCCGGTGGACACGGTCACGGTGTACCTCGACCCCACCCTCGACCCGAGCTGCAAGGGTGATCCGCCCTCGAACGGCAACTGGTACGGCATCCAGCTCGGCGAGATTGCGGGGGAGCTCGTTTGGTCCGGAGGCATCGAGTTCCAACGCGCTCCCTGGGACAACGTCCCGGCCGCGCGCGGCGCGCAAGAAAGGCGGGCCGCCTACGTTTGGACGACGACGACCAATCCGCTCGATACGCTTTGGCTCCCTCCCGCGGCAAACGCGACGACGACCGACTCCGGCGGGCAGTTTGGGTACGCCTACTCGCTCTCCTCCTTGCCAGGCAACCAGACCATTTACGCGCTTGCGGGGCTCGAGGACCGCTCGGTCGACCCGCCGAAGTTCGAGCCTTACGCGATGGGAATCGCACGGGGCGTCTTCGTGCAGCCGGGCACGCGGACGATAGGCGTGGACATCCCGATGACGACTGTTCTCGACCACGCGGTGACGACCATGCCGCAACCGCCGGCCTCGACCCTCCGCGGGCCCGACCGACTCGTCTCGAGCTTGGCCCTCAACGTGGGAGGGGGCCTTTTCGCGCTTCTTCCGCAGGGCACCGTGACGACGTTTCTGCCAGCCGCGGGGACGGGCGGCGTCGCGTTCGTGGGGGTGCCCGCGCTCGACCACGCCCTCGCCGGCGCGACGTACGACCTCACGGCGGCCGCGGTCACCGGGCCGAGCCTCGGCGCACCCCTCTCAGTGGTCACGGGGGTTCAGACGACCGACGCGAACAACGCGGTCAGCCTCGGCGGATTCTTCGCCGTTCCGGTCCTCTTGCAGCCGTCGGCCGGGCGCCCGTGGAGTGGCACGCACGTCGCGCTGGACGCGTCGGTCAACGCGACAGGCCCCGTCGACCTCATGGTGATGAGGGTGTCCTCCGGAAACGGTCTCGTCGACTGGCGAATCGTGGCCCCAGGCGCCGCGACGTCGTTCGATCTGCCCGACCTCGGCGCAGCGGTCGGCGTGGGCAAGCTGGTCCACGGACCCATCACCACGACGTTCTCGGTAGCGCGCATCGAGTCGTTCGATTACGGGCGTCTGCGCTGGGGGCAGCTGTCGAGCGGCGCTTGGAACGCCTACGCACAGGACACGTCACCGGGCTTGTACTGATGCGCCGGCGTCGCGCGCTGCACGCTGGGGTCACGGCCGGCGCGTTCGTCTTTGCGATGGCTAGCGCGTGCCGGTTCGACCCCCCGTACCGCGACGTCGCCGGTCCTCCACCGCCGCCCCCATGTGAGGTCGGCACGACCAGGTGCGCCGGTGATCAGCTGGAGACATGCAGCGGCATCGCAGCGGCTGCCGCTTTTCAGCGCACGACCGACTGCCACGCGCTCGGTCAGGTTTGCTCGGCGCTACTCGGCGCATGCGCCACGTGTGAGCCCGGAGCGCTCGACTGCCAGGGACAAAGCGTCATCGCTTGTGCGCTTTCGGGCCAAGCGTGGCAGCCCACGGACGCTTGCCACACGAGCGAGGGCTATGCGTGTCGCAGCGGCGCCTGCGTGCAGCTCTGCGACCGAGCGGCGCAGCAACAGTCGAACGTCGGGTGCGAATACTGGGGCGCCGATCTCGACAACGCGGTCATCTCTCCGTCATTGAACGCCGCCGCGCAACAGTTCGCCATCGTCATCTCGAACGTTCAATCGGACGTCCCGACGACAGTCGTCGTCGAGCAGGACGATTCGCTTCCAGGCGACGCCACGCATCGAACGCAGGTCGTCGCCACCGCAGTCGTCGCCCCGCAAAATCTCGAGGTCTTCAAGCTCGGTCCGCGGGAGGTCGACGGCTCGGCCGACGGAACGTTCAACACCGGCACGGGTACGGCGCTCACCCGCCACGCGTTCAAGGTGACGAGCACCTTTCCCATCGTCGCCTACCAGTTCAACCCCCTCGACAACGTCAACGTCTTTTCGAACGACGCTTCACAGCTTCTTCCCGTCTCGGGCCTCAATGTCGGGATCGGAAGAGCGTACGTCGTGCCCAGCTGGCCGCAGACGCTCGCGGTGAGCGCCGTGCCGGGCGGCAATGCGGGCATCGAGCTGCGCGCCTTCCTTGCGATCGTCGCCACCCGGCCGGACACGCATGTCCACTTGAAGACCACGGCACGAGTCATTCCGGGCGGGCCCTTTGCGACCGGGATCGACCTCGGGGGGGGCGCCGACGCCACACTGCAGCCCTTCGAGGTGCTCAACCTCGAGACGGGCGACTTCAATGCCGATTTCACCGGCACCCTCATCGACGCGGACCAGCCTATCGCCGTCTTTCCAGGCAGCGAGGCCTCCGACGCGCCGCCCTTTCAGACTCTCGCCACACGCTATTGCTGCGCGGACCATCTCGAGCACCAGACCGCGCCGCTCCGCTCCGTCGGAAAGTCCTATGCGCTCGCGAAGATGCCCAACCGTTCGCAGGCGGTCATCGCCGCGGGCGCGAACATCGGCGCGGTCGACGAGACGGAGTACTACCGCGTCGTCGCCGCCGCCGCCGGTACGACGCACGTCAGGACCACGCTGCCGCCCCCGTTGGACGGCTTCGATCTTCTTGGCGAAGGCGACTGGCAAACGATCCCGTCTACGCACGACTTTCTGCTCGAGGCGAGCCAGCCGGCGATGGTCTTGCAAGTCCAGTCCAGTCAAGAGGCGGGAGGCGTGCCCCGCGGTCTGCCGGGGGGAGATCCGAGCACCTCGCTCGTTCCGCCGCGTGAGCAGTGGCGCAGCGACTACGTTCTCCTGACGCCGGACAAATACGTCTTCGACTACCTCGTCGTCGTGGCGCCCAGCGACGCCCACGTTTACATCGACGGCCTCGCACTCGATTCGAGCAACTCGGACGTGACGCCGACCGACGGGCTGAACGGAACCGAACGCGGTTCACCGACACCCCCCTTTTGGACGTACCGTTACCAGCTCTCCTATCCCATCATCGACTCGACGCTCCAGCCGCCCGACAACGTCAAGCCGGGCAAGCAGAACGACGGCGTTCACCACGTCCAGAGCGACGAGCCGGTGAGCGTGACGGCGTACGGCTTCGACTCGTTCGTGAGCTATGCGTACGCCGGAGGGACGCAGCTCACTGTCATCAACGCGCTGTGAGCAACTTGTTCCCCAATCGTATGGGCGAGGTAGGCCACGGAACGAGGAGCGGAACGCGGGCTCCCGGCCCGGCCTGACGAATGACGCGAGCGCACTCCTCGATCGTGATGCGCCGCGGGCCGAATGCTGAGGCGTCGGCGGCGTCGGAATCCATCAGCAGAGTCGGTGTGTCGACGGCGTAGTCGTCGGGGTGGCCTGGCAGGTCCATCAGTACGTGACCGAGCTCGTGGGCGAGCGTGAGGCTGCTTTTCGTCGCGCGGATGCCGGCGCGGTCGAGCAAGACGACGTTGCGAATGCTCGACGAATCGCTCCCGATGAACGATTCGCCTATTCGACCGCCGCCGGCAAACAATGGGACGACGACGATCTCCACCGTGGTGGGGTCGCCGTCGTCGAGGCCTTTGAGGAGCGTACGCTCTTCGAGCGTACCAGCCATCGCGTCCATGTCCGTGAAGTGCTGCAGTCCGTCGCCGAGGTCGACCGAGCCGATGCGCACGCTCAGCGTTCGAATCCGTCGACAGGGGCCGACCAGGGACCGTCTCGATCGCAACGAGTGTCCCGTCCCGGCGGCGCAACGACACGTCGACGCTGGGCGCCAAGCCGGGACCGATGCGTGCGTTGGGCGACACGTAAGCGAGGAGCCCGGCTCTCTCTGCCAGGCGCGCCAGGTTGGAGGCGACGCGATCGGGTCCTTCACCGGCAGCCGTCGACACGACGATGGTCCTGCCCGCTGCGAGCAGACGGATCTCGCCGCCGCTCGCCCCGATGCCGAGGTCGTCGCCTACGGCTACCAGGTGCGACGGGGGCGGGTCGACCAGACGGACGTCGAGCTGGCCGGGGTCGCCGAAAGTCACACCGCATTGGCCCCAGATGGCCGAGGCGGCCGCGAGCTCCGCGCGGAGAACGCTTACGGCGCCGGCGTCCGTGCCTCCTATCGCTGGGGCTCCCCCTTGGGTGACTCGCATCACGAACGGGCGCAACTTCGCCCGGAGGCGCGCGATTGGACCGACCGGCGAGCTCCGCGGCCCGAGGACGCGAATCATCTGCGCCTTGTGCCCCTCGTAGCCGAACACGATGGCACCTCCTACCTCACCCTTGATGGATCGGTCGGCCACCAGCGGGTGATTTCGATCGGCGTCGTCCACGACGAGCCGCAGAGGAGCGCTCGCCCAACATCGCATGTCGGGGTAGCGCCCCGCGCACGCGGCGGGGACCAGCGCCAGGCGCGGCAGGAAGTCGACCCGCGCGCCCAGCGACGTTACGGACTCGACCGCCAGCTCCCGGTCGCCGACGAGCCCGGGCCTGTCGTCGGGAAGCACCAGGACGACGCGGAGCGCATCGACGTCGTCGTATCGCCCATCGGGCGGACCTTCGATGCGCGCGGGCGGCGTCCGCTCGAGGGACGCATGCGACCGTGCCATGTCGACCAGCTCGGCCTGGCCTCCGGTCATGTCGAGGCCTCGCACGTCGATCGTCACGTGTGTCGAGCGCGGGGTCCCCTCCCCCGACGGGGTCGCAGCCGCGATCAGCTCGACGCGACCTGGCGACAAGCCCTCGAGCCACGCCGGGGCGGGCGGGGGGCGTCCCCATGCCCACGGAGCTCCTTGCCCGACGAGGATCCGCGCGTGCTCTCCGCCGGACACGATCTGCAGCGCCGACCCCACCAATCGGTGGTCTAGGGAGACCAGGTCTCTCCGCGCGGCGATCGGCAGCGGCGACTGCTCCCCATCGGGCCGCCCATCATCGTCGTCGTCGTCGCGATCGGCCCAGAGCGCCAGATGAATCGTCGGGGGCGGCTCGGCAGCCCTCGCCAAGTGAGTCGGCAGCGCGAGCCCGCCCGCGAGAACGATCGCCGGCGCCGCGCGGAGGGTCACTCCAGCCAGCCGAGCTGGATCCAACGAAACGGGGTCTCGGTCACGAGTGGAGCGACAGGCGCGCTTGCCTTGCCAGCAGCGCTGATGAGAGCGCCCCAGGCCACGTTTCCCACCGAGCGCGAGACGAGCAGATTCTTGCGCGACGTCGAGCGCGCGCGCGCGCATCTTCGCCGCGCTTTCGCCCGCGCTTGCGGGGCAGGCGTCCCAGAGCGCGGCCGCCGCGAGACCGCGGAGCTCTTCGCGCTTGCCGACATCTGCCGCCTCGGCGAGCGCAGCACGCAGCTCCTCGCGCCCGTGGTCGCGCGCCAGGTAGAGCGCTGCGCGCACGCCCGTCTCGTCGGAGAGCGGCAATGCGCGCGTCAGCGCTTCGAGCATCGGACGCGCAGAGGCGGCGTATCCCCGAGCCATCCGAAAAAGAAACGTCGTGTCGCGGTCCGCGCTCGGACGATTGGACAGTCGCGCGATGAGCTCGAGCGTTGGCCGCGTCGTCGGTGGCGGCGGACTGGGCGCACCCCGCGCCGCCGCGTCGGTCTCCGAAAGCGCCCAAGCAACGAGGGCCCACGCCGCACGCGAGCTCGATGGGCCAGACGCGACGCGCGTGCGTGCGTCGTCGAGCGGGCTCATGTCTCCCGCCTTGACGGCCACTTCGGCGAGCACCAGCCAGCGACCGAGATGGCGCTCGGCGCCTCGAAGGACGGACAGCGCCGGCCCTACCTCGACCGCGACGGGCATCGCACGAAGCAGCGGCACGAAGAGCTCGACGCACATCGCGATGCGGTGGCTCTCCTTGATCATCGGAGCGAGCTGCGCGAGAAGCGCTCCGTTCGACTCGTGACGAGCCACGCGCGCGAGCTCCGCCCCGAACGCGAGGTGCGATTGACGGCTCGCGGCAACCTTCGCGAGAAAAGGCGAAAGATCCGAATCGCGCGAGAAGCACGCCGCACTGAGCGCCGCCGAGCCGCCCGCCTCGTCTCCTGCGAGCGCTTGCCGGAGCAGCGTCACCGCCTGGCGATCCTGCGCCTCCGCCAACGCGCGGAGCCCGCAGGCGTACAGCTCACGCTGGCGCGCACCACGCCGCATCAGCACGGACGTCGCTTCGCCTAGCGCCGCACGAAGGGCTGGGCTGAGGGGCGCCAGCGCGCGCAGGGCCCCGGCGAGCTTGGCCTCGTGCGAGGGCCGGCGTTTCAACGCGGCATCGATTCTCTTGCTCGAAGCGAACGCGCGACGGCTTGTCGAGCAGCTCCGTGCGCGCGAGCTGCGGACGCATCCCCGAGCGATCCGCGCGCGACGCTCGCTCCTTGGCCTTTGCGACGGATCGGCCAGGCACCGCAACGCCCCACGCCATCGGGGAGGGTTGCCGCATCGCCCCTTCTGCTCGGAGCCCCTTCGGCTTGATCACGACCCGTCCCTCTCCCCCTCGTCCACGCGCGACGCCCGTTCGATGCACCATACCAGAGGCGAGGCAGGTCTTGACCGCGATCGTCGACAAAAAAACTGCTGGCGCGTGTCTAGCGAGGGACGGCGAGAGCCACGTGCACAAAGAGCGCCGCGGTGGACGTCGCCGCGGAGCCGCGCTCCGTGCGCTGCCGCTTGCCCCGGCTTGTGCGGCGAGCCGTCGGCTCTCCAGTGTGACCGCCTGGTTTCCGGAGCTCACCGACCGCGAGATGACGGCGAGGAAGGGTCACGCGTCACCGCGCGCGCTCGCTCGCAAAACGCCAAGGGTCATCGCCTCGCCTTCGATCTCGACGTCCCGTGATTCGGCCTCTTTCGGTGCCGCGGAGGTCGAAACCTCGATAGCGAGCACTTCGGCCGCGAGCTCTTGGGAGTGCGCTTCGACGACTTTGCCCACGCGCTCGCTACCGTGGACCCAGACGCAAATGCGATCGGTGAACTCCAGGGTCATCTCTCTCCGTATCGTCTGCACGCGGCTCACGAGCTCGCGCACGAAACCGAGGTCGCGCAGGACGTCATCGAGCTGGGTGTCGAGAAACACGGAGCCAACTCGATCTGCCGCCGCGGCGAAACCGACCGACGGCTCGAAGGCCGTCTCGATGTCGTCCCGGAAAATTTCGATGCCGCCTCGCAGCGCCTTTCCGGTCTCTAACGCATGGAAGATCACCGACAGCTCGTCCTCGGAAGCAGCGGCCCACGCCTTCTTCAGTTCTTGCGCGAGCTTACCGAGGCCGCGCTGCCCCAAGCTCCGGAAGTTCGGTTTGTAGCTCGTCTGTCCGAAGGCTCGCCGGCCCTCGATGCTGCCGAGCGTCACCGCCAAGACGTTCAGCTCCTCGCGGACGTCCTCGAGCGCGCTCTCGACGAGATCGGCATCGCGGGCGTCGTTGAGCACCAGTGTGGCGCGACGAAGCGGTTGCCGCACCTTGATCTTTGCGTCCATTCGCGCCCGCAGCCCCAAGCTCACGATCTCCCGGACCACGATCATTTTTCGCGACAGCGGCTCGTCGATGGCTCCGGCGTCCACCTCCGGCCAATCCTCCAGGTGCACGCTCTCGACCGCGCCCGCGGCGCCGGCGCGGACGACGAGGTTCTGGTACATCGCCTCGGCGGCATACGGAGTGAACGGGGCCGTCAGCTTTGCGAGGGTGACCAAGCACGCATACAGCGCCTCGTACGCGCTGCGCTTGTCATCTTCCCAGCCATGCTTCCAGAAACGGGCACGGCTTCGCCGTACCCACCAGTTGGAGAGCCCATCGACGAAGGCCACCAGTCGCTGCGTCGCGCCGAAGACATCGTACTGGTCCATTCGGACCGTGACGTCGCGGGTCGTAAGCGCAAGCTCGCTTCGGATCCATCGGTCGAGCTCGGGCTGGAGCTCGCGGACCGTCTCCGGCGTGGCCGAAGGCCTGAAGCCGTCGATCTCCGCGTAGATGGTGAAAAACGAATAGACGTTCCGCAGCTTGACTGCGAATTCTTTCTGGAGAGCTCGCACGTTCGACAACGAATGACGCGTGGTCGACCACGGCGGGCTCGCGGCATAAAAGAACCAGCGGAACGCGTCTGCCCCCGGCGCGGTCGTGCCGGGGTCTTCGACGACGACGCGCTGCTCACTCGGAAGGCGAGGCACCTCCGCAGGCATGACCTCGAGCGACGAGGCGGCTATGAGGCCGAGGTCCGCGAGATCGTCCGGATGCATCACCAGTTGCCGGCGGCGCATCCCCTTGGACGCGACGATGGTCATCGGGCGCGGCGCGACCGAGGTGTCCTTGCGGTACACGTGCACGACGCCACCGCTCTGAAGGTCGAGTCCCTCGACGTCCTCGGGGGCGACGAGAGCCTGGCCCGGCACAGCGTGGAGCTTGCCGGCGGCAGACCCCTTCTGCGCTGCGCGCACGAGCGATTCGTCGACGACGGCGAACTCCATCGCCACCTTGTCGAGGATGACCTCCGGCGGCGTGTAGTTGCCCTTGCTCTTGCTCTCCTTCTTCCCTTCCTTGTCGGTGACGTGCCCGAGCACGATGCACGTCTTGAACGGGTGCGGGCAGCGCCTCGTCGATCGAAGACGAGCGTCGAGATCATCAGCAGCGAGTAGAACCAGCCGCGCGTCTGATCGATCGCCTCGCTGATGAAGTCGGCGGGAAAGCTCTGCTCGAACGTCCTCGCGCCCCTGGTGCGGATAGCCCCACTGCGCGAACGGCATGCAGCCCGAGTCGAACCAGCAGTCGATGACCTCGGGGACGCGGCGCATCGTTCCAGCGCACGCAGCACGGCAAGGGAACGTGACCTCGTCGATCCACGGCTTGTGGACGATGAGGTGCTCGCTGAGCGTAGGATCGGCTCGTCGCGCCGCGTGAAAATGATCGAAGGCGCGCGGGTTTCGGCTCTCGATTGCTGCGATGCTGGGCGGCGCCTCCTTGTGGTCCGCGTTCGCGTCGCACACCCAGACGTTGAGCGGCGTGCCCCAGTAGCGCTCGCGCGAGAGCGCCCAGTCGACGTTGTTCGCGAGGAAGTCGCCGAAGCGACCTTCTTTGATGTGCTCGGGCAGCCAGTGGACCGCGCGGTTGTTCGCGATCGCGCGGTCGATCGACAGCGGTCGTCCGGATGTACCAAGCCGGGCGCGCGTACTGGATCAGCGGATCGTCGTCGGCGCGCCAGCAGAACGGGTACTCGTGGCGGTACGATCTCCGCGTGGACGAGTACGTCCGGCGTCCTTGAGATCGTGCTGGATCTCTTTGTCGCAGTCCTTCACCCAGCGACCGGCGTAACGCTCGAAGCGTTCGATGAACGTGCCGTCCGGCTCGACGGCGCAGAAGAGCGGAAGGCCCGGGCGATCGCGCTCCAGGCTGCCGGTGCGCCTCGTAGTCGTCCTCGCCGAACGCGGGCGCGATGTGGACGATGCCGGTGCCGGCGTCGAGCGTCACGAAGGCGGCCGCGACGACGCGCCACACCACGTCCTCCCAACCGCGCGCCTCGTCGGCGAAGAGGTCGAACGGCGGGCGGTAGACCGTACCGACCAGCGAGGCCCCCTTCAGGTCGATGCTCCACCGTCAGCTCGCCGAGCTTCTTGGCGAGCGTCGCCACCAAGCCCTTCGGCGACCACGAAGCGCTTTGCTTCTGCGGTGCGGACGATCGACGTAGTCGAACGTCGGGTGCACGGCGGCGTACATGTTCGACGGCAAGGTCCACGGCGTCGTCGTCCAGACGAGGAGCGAACGTCGTCGTCGCCGCGCTGGCCCGGCACCCGACCGACAAGCGGGAACGCGACGTACACGCTCGGATCGTCGACGGTGCTGTACCCTTGCCCGACCTCGCCGGAGCTGAGCGCCGTTCCGCCTTGCGCCCACCACCAGACGACCTTGTGCCCCTGGTAGAGGAGTCCCTTGTTGAACAGCTCGGCGCAGCGCCCACCACACGCTCTCGACGTAGGTCCGGTGGTAGGTGACGTACGCGTCGTCGAGGTCGACCCAGAAGGCGACGCGCTCGGTCAGCTCCTCCCATTCGTTCGTGTAGCGAAACACGGACTCGATGCACTCGCTTGACGAACGGCTCGACGCCGTACGCCTCGATCGCCGCCTTGCCGTGGATGCGGAGCTCCTTCTCGACCTCGACCTCGACCGGCAGGCCGTGCGTGTCCCAGCCCGCTTTGCGCGGCACGCTCCAGCCGCGCATCGTCTTGTAGCGAGGAAAGAGATCTTTGATGACGCGCGTGAGCACGTGCCCGTTGTGCGGCATCCCGTTGGCCGTCGGCGGCCCCTCGTAGAAGACGAATCGCCCATGCTTCGCTGGCTTCGCGAGGGTCTTTTCGAATATGCGCGCCGTCTTCCAAAAGCGCAGCGTTTCGCGCTCTTCTTTCGGAAAGTCGAGCTCGGGCGAGATCTTCGCGAAGAGCGCCATGCAGCGAGGACTTGTAGCACCATCCGCTCCGGGCCGGCCGGTCTCGGCCGCGCCCGGCGATGCGCTCAACGCATTACTCGGCCGCGGCCGTGCCGCTCTTCAGCTCCAGCTTGCCGGCGACCAGCTCGTACGCGGCCTCGCAAGTCCAAGAAGGCTGCGAGCTCATCGTCCTCGATCTTGATGCGGTACTGCCGCTCGATCGCCGCGACGATCTCGACACCCATCATCGAATCGATTCCGAGTGCCTTGAACGTCGCGCCGTCGGGAATGTCGTCCTTCTCGGCGATTTCTGCGACCAGGGCTCGCAGATCCTCTTTGAGGTCCGATTGCGACATGGGCATCCTTCTCCTTTAGGCCAGAGACCGCTCAGGCCAGGCGCTTCTCGACGACGTCGAGGAGGTCCCGAATCGTCTGCAAGCCAGTGAGGCTCTCGTCCGGTACCTGGATACGAAGGCGGCGCTCCAACGAGCCGATGATTTCGAGCATTCCCAACGAGTCGATAGCCAGCTCGCCGATAGGTGTCGACTCGAGCACTTCATGAAAGTCCTTCTCGACGACCTCGCTCGCCGTGTCGCGGAACATCGCGAGCAATCCGTCGCGTGTCGGGCGTTCTTGTTCCACGCTTTGCATCGTCGGCGCGCGCATTGAATCGCGTTCCTCTCCACGTTTGTCCAGAAATCGAGCGCGTAGTGGGCTACGCGGCAAGAGCCGGAAGGATCCGTGGTGTCGCTCGGCCGACACAGTCATGTGAATGGACAGCGCCGGATCCGGCGTCCGACGCGCGTTTCCATGGGGGTCTCGTGCTCTCTGCCATCATCTCTCACTTGGCGGACTCCGTCCGTGCGGTGCCCGACACGCCTTGCACGCTCCGTGCGCGCGGTAACGTTCCGTCGATGTACATCTGACGCGCCTTCCGTCGCTGCGGCTTTCCGCTAGAGGTGCGCGGAAGCGAGGCGAGCGGTGAGACGACGACCTCACGCACTGCGAGCCCGAACTGCGCGACGATGCACGCGCTCGTCGCTTGCTCTGATCGCCCGTGCGTCGGCCGCGACCCCTTCGCAGCACACGACGAGCTGCTCCTCGCCCGTCGATGTCCGACGCCGAAGGCGACCACGTTGCCGCGGCGGATGCCGGGCAGCTCGACCGACCGCCCACTCGATGTCGCTGGGGTAGTAGTTGCGCCCGCGCACGATGATGATGTCTTTGACGCGGCCGCAAATGAAGAGGCGACCGTCCGACGATGTAGCCGAGATCGCCGGTGTAAAGCCACGGACTCCGCCTGCGGGCCCGCTCGGAAGCGGCCTGAACGTCTGCGCTCGTCAGCTCGGGCTCTTCGAAATACCCTGGGCTGATGCTCGGTCCGCGAACGACGACTTGCCCGACCTGCCGGTCAGCGAGGCGCACGCCCGGCTTCGTCGATGACGGCGAGCTCGTGGCCCGGAAAGGCACCGCCGCAGTCGACGATCTCGCGGACGCCGGGGAATCGTTGCCTGCTGAGCCGTGCTCGTCGCCTGTTCGGCCGCGACGCTCTGCGGAGCGGCGGCGGCGTGCACCGCCTGCCGATAGCCAACGCTTTGGCGTCGACCGCGTCGGTCCGCAGTCCTTCGCCGCAGGGACATGAACGTGATCGCGAGCGTCGCCTCGGCCATGCCGTACGAAGGCAGGAACGCGCGCGGGTCGAACTTGCCGGCGCGAGCTTGCGCGCGAAATCGCGCAGGGCGCCGGCCTGAATCGGCTCTGCGCCGCAGCCGGCGACGCGCAACGCACGAGAGATCGAGCTCCTCGACGTCCTTCTCCTTCAGGCGCTTGGCGACGAGCGCGTACGCGAAGTTCGGCGCATACGTGATCGTCCCGCGGTGCTCGTGGATCTTGTCGAGCCAGATGCGCGGCGCGCGCACGAAGCTCGCGGTCGGCAAGAAGACGCAGGGATGTTGGTGAAGAGCGGCCCGACGACGAAGCCGATGAGGCCCATGTCGTGGAAGAGCGGGAGCCAGCTCACGCCCTTGTCGACCTGCTCGTCGCGACGCAGGCCGTGGATCATGAAGGCCTCGGTGTTCGCGGCGAGGTTGCCGTGCGTGACCATGACGCCCTTCGGGCGCGACGTGCTGCCGCTCGTGAACTGCAGGAACGCGAGGTCGTCCGGGGACACCGTGGACGTCGATGTCGCCAGCCTCGCCCGCGAGCTCGTCGACCGTGACGATCCCGCGCAGCCTCGCGACGCGGGTCAGGACCGGTTCGACGAACGGCCGCGTCGCCGCCGTGGTCAGCAGCATCGCCGCGCCGCGAGGCGCGCACGATGTGCGCGACCGTGTCGTGGTAGCCTCGACGTTCTTGAACGAGAGCTGCGGATAGATCGGCACGGGCACCACCCCGGCGAAGAGCGCACCCAGAAAGGAGAGGACGAACTCGTCGCCCTCCGGGATCGACGATGGCCAGGCGGTCGCCCTTGCGAAGCCCCTCGCCGCCAGCTGCGAGGCCCGCCGCTCGGCCTCGGTCGAGATGGCCTGGAACGAGCAGAAGCGCTCGGTGCCGTCCGGCTGGACGAAGACGAAGCCCCGCTCGCGATCGTGCGCGAGACGCCGAACCGCATCGACCAGGGTCGGGGCGACGAGCGACGGCATGATGGCCGCGCGGCTCTACTGCGATGGAGGGGTCGGCGCAAGGCACGGCGCCGCGTGCGTAACGACTGTCGCGCGAAGCGCTCTTCGCGCCGCACCGGCGTTGCTCGCATGTGCAGCGCCGCGCTAGATAGCGGTGGTTCGTGCTGCCGCGCGTCTTCGTCACCGGCGTGGGCGTCGTCAGCTCGATCGGGCTCGGGCGCACTGCGTTCTTTCGCGCGCTCGAGGCGGGCACGAGCGGCATTTCGCCGGTCGAGGCGTTCGACGCATCGCGCTGGGCCGGAGCTTCGCCGGCGAAGTCAAAGGCTTCGAGCCGCGCGACCACCTGACACGCGGCGAGCTGCGCCGCATGGGACGCTGCTCGGCGATGGCGCTCGCGGCGGCGCGCATGGCGCTGGCGGATGCGGGCCTCGACGCGAAGCGCCTCGCTCCGGCCGCGCACGGCCGTCGTCCTCGGAACGACGATGGGCGAGGCGGAGATCCTCGGCGATCTCGATCACGCGTGGATCGTCGGCGGTGCCCAGGCCGTGCCCCGAGCGGGCATCCTCCGGTACGGCTCGACGCTGCTCCCCATCCACGTCGCCCGCGCCATCGGCGCGGAAGGCATGGTGCTCACCCTGCCGGCCGCGTGCGCAGCCGGCAACTACGCCATCGGCTTCGCCGCCGATCTCATTCGCGGAGGCGGGCCGACGTGGTGATCACCGGCGCGGCCGAGCTCCTGCAGGAGCTGCAGTTCAGCGGCTTCGTGCGCCTCGCGGCGATGGCGCCGGAGAAGTGCCAGCCATTCGACCTGAACCGCCAGGGGCTCATCCTCGGCGAAGGCGCGGGACTGCTCGTCCTCGAGAGCGAAGAGCACGCACGGCGGCGCGGACGCGCGGCTCCAAGCCGAGGTCGGCGGCTACGGCCTCTCGTGCGACGCCTACCACATCACCCGGCCGCACCCCGAGGCCGCCGGCAGCATCGCCGCGATGCGCGCGGCGATCGCCCGGTCGGGCCTCTCGCCGCCGACGGTCGACTTCGTGAACGCGCACGGCACGGGCACGAGGCACAACGACTTCGCCGAATCGAAGGTCGTGCGCGAGGTCTTCGGCGACCGCCGAATCCCCATCTCCAGCATGAAGAGCATGCTCGGCCACTGCATGGGCGCCGCCAGCGCGCTCGAAGCCATCGGCTGCGTGTTCACGCTCGAGACCGGCATCTACCCGCCGACCATCGGCTACGAGACGCCGGATCCGGAGTGCGACGTCGACGTCGTCGCGAACGTCGCGCGGCGCGGCAAGGCGGACGTCGTCGTCAACAACTCTCTCGCGTTCGGCGGCTACAACGCCGTGGCCGTCTTCGCGCGCCCGGGGCAGCTTCCGCCCCCGGACGAGCGCCTCGCCGCTCACTCCAATCCGGGCAAAGCGCCTGACCAGGACGCGGCGAGAGCTCCGTCATGAGGGCGCGGTCCGTGACCGGGATCGGCATCGTGTCGTCGCTGGGCGTCGGGCGCGAGGCGTTCTTCGAAGCGATGCGCGCCGGAGCTCTTCCCGCCGAAGGGAGCCATGAAACGGCGTCGTGGAGAGCGTCGGGGCCCCCAGTCCGGCAGCCCGCCGAGGTCCCGGATTTCGACGCCGCCAAATACCTCGGCGACAAGGGCCTCCGCTCGCTCGACCGCCTGACCAAGCTCCTCATCGTGGCCGCGCGCCTCGGATTGCAGGACGCCGGGTTGAAGCACGACGGGCGTGGACGACCGGGGCTCCCGACCGCGTCGGCATCGTCACGTCGAATGCTTACGGCTCGCTCGAGGCGATCACCGAGCTCGATCGCGTCGCCCTCTTGGAAGACGCCCGCTATATCAACCCGTCCCGTTTCCCTCTGACCGTTTCGAACAGCGCAGCGGGATACGCGAGCATCTGGGAAGACCTCCGCGCCCTCAACGTCAGCGTCAGCGACGGCAACTGCGGCGCGCTCGACGCCTTCGCGTGCGCCGACGTCTTTCTCGACAATCGCGGCCGACGTCCTGCTCGTGGGCGGCGCGGAGGCGATGAGCGAGGCGCTGGCAGTCGCCTTCGCGAGACTCGGAGCCTTCGACGGTCCCGGGGATCAACTGCGCCTCGGCGAGGGCGCCGCGCTGGTCGCGCTGGAGACGCCCGCGGCGGCCGCCGCGAGGTGCGCGAACGTCATTTGCACAGTGACCGGCTACGGAACGGCCTTCGTGCCTCCGGAGCGCGAGGCGGCCCTCGTGTACGCATCGGTTCCTGCGCTCGAGCGCGCGATCGCCAGCGCCCTCGCGGACGCCGGGGGGATGGGACGCGCGATGTGGACCTGGTCGTTTCCGGCCTGTCTGGGCTGCAGCCGTTCGACGACGCGGAGCGCTTGGCCATCGAGCGCGCCGTGGGCGAGAGCGCTTGTGTCGTGGCGCCGAAGCGCGCGCTAGGAGAAACGCTCGGTGCGGGCGGTGCACTGGGTGTCGTGGCCGCGATTGCCTACCTGTGCGAAGGGGCGCGGTCGCACGTGGTGCGCGGCGAGCTTCGCGCCCAACCGCGTACGGCGCTCGTCACGTCGATGGGCTATTACGGGAACGCCTCTGCGCTGGTCGTCGAGGCGCGGTGACCAACGCACTTTCTACATTGCACGGCAATTGCAGGGCCCGCGCCGCATGGCGACGGCGACCCGATGGAGCACATCGTTGAGTTGGATTCAAGAGAAAGCGCACGCCGAGCTCGCGCGCGTGCGCGACGCACGCGAAAAGCAGGTCTACCCCTACTTCCGAGAATTCGAGAAGGGCGGGCTCCACACGCAAATCGCCGGCAAGCCCGTCGTCAACTTCAGCTCGAACGACTATCTCGGTCTGACGAATCACCCCAGCGTGAAGGAGGCCGCGAAGCGAGCGGTCGACAAGTACGCGTGCGGCCTTTCGAGCTCGCGCCCCCAAGCGACGACCGGCGAGCACGTCGAGCTCGAAGACGCATGGCTCGCTGGATCGGCTTCGAGCATGCCTCCTCTTCACGACGGGCTACCAGGCGATGCTCGGCACCATCGTCGCGCTGGCCGACAAGGACACGACGCTGATCCTCGACGCGTACAGCCACGCCTGCATCCTCGACGGCTCGTTCCTCGCCGCGGGCGTTCCGAAGAACGGGCCCGAGATTCGCTTTTTCAATCACAACTCGGCGAAGAGCCTCGAGCGGATCCTCAAGACGCGCGAGCGCAAGAACGCGCTCGTCGTCGCCGAGGGCGTCTATTCGCTCGATGGCGACACGGCGAACCTCAAGGAGTTCGTCGACCTTTGCGATCGCCACGACGCGCCCCTCGTCGTCGACGACGCGCACGGCACGGGCACGATCGGGGCACACGGGCGCGGCACGCTCGAGGCGTTGGGCCTCGAGGGACGCGCGCCGATCGTCGTCTCGACTCTCGCAAGACGTTCGGCGGCATCGGCGGTCTCCTCTTCGGCACCGGCGAAGTGGTCGAGCACGTGAAGCACGCGGCGCGAAGCTTCCTCTTCAGCGCGTCACTCCCCGTGCCCATCGTCGCCGCCGCGTCGACCATCCTCGACATGCTCGAGAGCAACGGCCAAGCGCTGGTCGCCGAGCTTCACCAGAAGTCGAGCTACTTTCGCGGCGGCCTCGTCGAGGCTGGCTTCGACCTCGGCGCGAGCAACACGCACATCATGCCGGTCATGTGCCGCGAAGAGCGGAAGACGCTCTTCATGCACATCGCGCTGCTCGAGTGCGGCGTGCTGATGGTCCCGCTCACCTACCCTTCGGTGAAGTACGGAGAGGAGCGACTCCGCGTGAACGTCACGCGCGGTCACACGCAAGAAGACCTGGACGGCGCTCTCGAGCTCCTCAAGAGTACGGCGAGGCGTTCTTCGTCCTGTCAGGCGACGACCTCGGACCGCTCGAGGCGTAAATCGCAACTCGGCAAGACGCGCCCGACGAGATTCACCGGGACGCCCCTGCCGAGGCGCCCGATGACTGAAGCGAGAAGACCATCCTCGCCACGTCCTCGACGGTGCCGATCCGCTCGAACATCTCCGAGGGGATGCTGACGCCGAAGCGCGCTTCGACGTCGGACACGAGCTCCATCACCGCCAGGCTGTCGAGCCCGAGGTCATTCTGAATGTGATCGGACGGGAGAATGGGCCGGGCATCGTCGACGTGGCGTCGCAAGAGCTCGCACGTGATTTGCAGCGACTCGTCGTAGCTCGACATGGCGTAAGGCTAGCAGTGTGCGGCGAAAGCGTCATGCATGGCACGTGCGACGCATGCTGGCTCGTCGCTCGCCAGCAAGGCACTGAGCGCGGCGACCCCGTCCGCGCCAGCATCGAGACAAGGCCGGACGTTGTGGGCACCGACGCCGCCGAGCGCGTAGAGGCGGACCCCCGTGCCCACCGCCGCACGCGCCGATCGGACGGCCTCTAGGCCGCGGGGCGCCTTGGGCGTCACGTCGGAAGGCGATTGCGTAGGGAACACCGGGCTGACGAGAATTGCATCGACCCCGGCCTGGGCCCCTAGGCGCGCGGCTGCGTCCGAGTGCGCGGCGGCCGATATCCAGGCATGAGCGCCGCAGATCGCACGGGCCTCGCCTGCCGTTCCCGCATCTCGTCCGAGATGCACCCCGTCGGCTCCGACGTCGCGAGCGACGCGCGCGTCTCCATTGATGACCAGCGCCGCCCCGCAATCGCGGGTGACGTCGCGAAGCTCCAAGGCGAGCGCCTGAACGCGGGCTCGCGGTCGCCTCTTGTCCCGGAGCTGCACGGCGAGCCAGCCTGCGGGAAGTGCGCGTCCCACGAGCTGCACGCACCGGACGATGTGGCCATCGTCGAAGGTCGGCTCCGTTACCAGGATGATACGCGGAGAAATCATCGTTGGAGCTCACCGCGACGCATCGACCGAGCGCACGAAGATCACTCCAGCTTGTTTTCGGTAGCGCCACGCTCGTCGGGCGCCGGCTCCCTCGCCCCGATGACGCCGGCCGTCGGGCTCGACGCATTCGCGTAACGCCTCTTCGTCATGCGCCCCGCGCGAAAAGCTTTGCGCCCAGCCCGCACCGCGTCGCGCATGGCCTCGGCCATGAGCATCGGGGCTCTCGCGTGGGCGATGGCGGTGTTGACGAGCACGCCGTCACAACCGAGCTCCATGGCGACCGCCGCGTCGCTCGCAGTGCCGACGCCAGCATCGACGATGACCGGTACGCGGGCGTGCTCCAGAATGATTTCGAGGTTGTGCGGGTTCCGGATTCCGAGGCCGCTGCCGATCGGGGCAGCCAACGGCATGACCGCGGCGCATCCGGCGTCTTCGAGCTTCTTGCAGAGAACGGGGTCATCGATGCAATAAGGCAGAACGACGAAGCCCTCCTTCACCAGTTGGCGCGCCGCCTCGAGTGTCTGCTCGTTGTCGGGATAGAGCGTTTTCGCGTCCCCGATGACCTCGAGCTTCACCATGTCCGCTATGCCGAGCTCGCGCGCGAGACGCAGCGTGCGCACCGCTTCCTCTGCGGTGTAGCAGCCCGCGGTGTTGGGGAGGACGAGCCAGCGCTTGCGGGCAAGAAGCGCCATGAGTGACCCCGACGAACGGTCTCCGAGGTCAACCCGACGGAGCGCGACGGTGACGATCTCGGCGCCTGACGCGTCGATGGCGAGCTCCGTCTCCGCGACACTCTTGTATTTGCCGGTCCCGACGATCAGCCGGCTCTCGAAGGCGCGCCCCGCGATGACGAGCGGATCGATGGCCGCGGCGGGCGGGACGGCTCCGGGAGGCATGCTGCCGGCATTGTAGCCTCGGGCGTCCGGCGGTCGAGTCGCTTCCAGCGGCGATGCAGCCATAGCCACTGGCTGGGGTGCGCGCGGACGAACGTCTCCAGCGCGCGGGTGGCGCCCAGCGTCGTCGCTACGACCCACGCTCGCCGCAGCGGCGACGAGCGGGGCGGCTGCAGCACGTCGAGCACGACTATGACGTGGTCCGCCGCGTCGCCCGGCAAGCCGCGGCGGCAGGCTACGACGACGAGCGGTGCGTTGCAGGCCGCGGCAAGGACCGCCGGGGCACGATCGACGAGGGCGGGACTCCCGAGGAAGTCGGCCTCGATGGCATGCGACGCCGAGGTCGGAGCTTGGTCGATCATCATGGCGACGGCGCCGCCGCGCGCGAGCACCGCCCGCGCCGCCTCGAGGGCTCCCGGCCCACTCGCGAGTAGGACGCCCTGGGCCGCGCGGGTGGACTGCCAAAACGCGTCCAGCGACCGGACGTGCAAGCGCTTGGTGACGACGAGCAACTCGACGTCGCGGGCCACCGCACAAGCCGCCAGATCCCAATTTCCGGTATGCGATCCCGCCACCACCACCCCTCGGCCCTGGGCGAGCGCGCGACTCCAGCGAGCCTGCGACGGGCCGTCCAGGGCTATCCGTGCGGTGGTCTCCGCGCCAAGCGCCGCGACGCGCAAAAGCTCCCACGCCGACGTTCCCAGGGAGCGGTACATCGCGCCCGCCTCGGCCGCCGCATTAGGAATTCCCGCCTTGCGCATCGCGCTGACGACGTGTTGCCGGCGGACGCGAAGGACGCTGCCGGTCAGCCAGCCGAGCGCCCTCCCGAGCAGGCCCAAGGCGCGCCACGGAATGCCGCCCGCAATCGCCACGAGCAAGCGCAAGACCGCTTCCACAGCTCTCCCCGTGCGCCCAAGGCTGCCGGCCCGTTTATCCGTTGCGGTCAGCCGAAGCCCGCACGGCGTACGACCTTGCCTGCGCTCGTTTCGCCTTCGAGAGCAACGGCGAACACATCCGTACGGACGACGACGAACAGTTCCCGTCGCGCGCTCCGCGCGTAAACGAGCTCTCCGTCGTGCTTCATCGCTTCGATGCGTGGGACGGTCATGCTGGCACCGTCGTGCGCAACGTAGAGAGTCAGCGCGCTTCCTTCGGGGAAGGACAGCCAACCGTCCTTTTCGCTCTTGGCGCCGGCCAGCTTGAGGATCGCGTCGAGGTGATCGCCGGTCATGGCCGTCCTCCTACCTCGAAGTACGCCGGGCGTCGATGGTGCGTGCGGCTGCTAAGCTCGGGCGAATGGCGACCGGCACGGGGCGGATGGACGGGCGAGCGGCCGCCAACAGGGACGGGGGCGCCGGGGACATGGGCGCTCGAGCCCTCGCCAGCCCGGGGGGCTCGAGCCACACGACGGACATCGTCGTCCTCAAGGGCGTTCGCAAGAGCTTCGGCGACCAGGAGGTACTGAAGGGCATCGATATGGTCTGTCGTCGAAACGAGACGACGTGCATCGTCGGAGGGTCGGGCGCGGGCAAGACCACCCTGCTCCGCCTGGTGGTCGCTCTCGACAAACCGACCGCGGGCCAAATCTGCGTCGACGGTGAGGACACGGTACCCCTCGGCGAGCGCGAGCTCAATCGCATCCGGCAGAAGTTCGGAATGGTCTACCAGTACGCGGCGCTCCTCGACTCCATCACGATCTTCGACAACGTCGCTTTCCCGCTGGTCGAGCACACGAAGCTGCCGACTAAAGAGATCAGGCAGCGGGTCGTCGAGAAGCTCGCAGTTCTCGGGTTGGACGAGAGTGTCCTCGGCAAGTTCCCGTCCGAGCTCTCCGGCGGCATGCGCAAACGCGTCGGACTCGCTCGAGCGTTGATGCTCGATCCTCCCATCATCGTCTACGACGAGCCGACGAGCGGCCTCGATCCTTTCACGAGTCGCGCCGTCGACGATCTCATCGAGGACACGCGGCGCCGCTTCGGGGTGACGAGCATCGTCATCACGCACGACATTGCGAGCTGCTTTCGAATCGCCGAGCAAGCCATCTTGCTCGTGAACGGCGAGGTCGTCGCGCGCGGCACGCCAAACGACCTCGCACACGGCGAGAACGAGACGGCGCGCGAGTTCATCGCGAAGTCCGGCGTGGACGTGGACGCCATATGGAGCCAGCGAACCAGCGAAGAGCCCACGCGTTAGCGACCGAATGCGGCCGCGGCCTCCGCCAGCGTCACGAACGAATACCTCGCCGCGCGCAGTGCCTCGATCGTGACGCGAAGCGCTTGCAGCTTACGCTCACGAGGTATCCGCACGTCGAGCTGATGGGACCGCAAAAGCTCGAGCCCGTCGGCGGAGTCGAGCACGTCGATGCCATGAAGCTCCAGATTGATCATGGGCTCGCCCGCGCACATGCGACAGAGAACTCGCGCTCTCTCCGGACCTGCAGCGGTCACGGTCGTCCCGAAAAAAGGAAGACGCGGCCCTCGCGTCACCTGGATGGGAAGCTCGAGCACGCCATGCCCGCGTCGCCAGTACGGCCGCCCCACACGGTACGGCTGCGTGGGCGCCAGCAAGACGGAGGGCGTATCGACGATCGACCGACTGGCGCGGCCACGGGCTGCAATCAGCCCGATCTTGGCGGCCTTGGCAACCCAATACAGGGGGCAGGGAAAGACGGACGAGTCGTAGGCCACGCCGAGCTCGCGAAGAACGTCGAATACCTCGTCGGTGATCGTGTAGCCGGGCGCACGGAAACCGCGTGGACGCGTGCCGGTCGCGCGCGCAATCGCGGTCGCGCCATCGTCGATCTGACGAAATATCTCGTCTCGTCCGAGGCGAACGAGATCGTAGCGGTGATCGAGCGAATGGTTCGCGATTTCGAAGCCGGCCCCGCTCGCAGCCCGTGAGCTTGGCCGCCGCCTCTGGACGCGCGAGGTCGGCGCCGATGGCGAAGAAGGTCAGCGGAACGGAGAGGTCGCGCGCCAGCGCCGAGAGCCGATCGACGGCGACATCGTACACGAGCGAACGCTCGGGCCCTACAGGCTCCGGCAAGCCGTGGATCGCGTAGTAGTTCGGGATCTCGTCGAGATCGACGCTGACCGCGCAGAGGCGCACGGCGCCGGGTCAGCCCCCAGCCATCTTCGCGACTTCGGCGGCGAGGTCCTCTTGCTTGCTTCTCGATTCCCTCGCCGAGCGAGTAGCGCAAGAAAGCGTGGATCTTCACCTCGCCGCCGAGCTTCTTGCCGAGCTCGTGCCGAATCTTGTCGATGGTCCCGGCCGCGGGATCCCAAACGTTGTCCTGGCCGAGCAGCGTCACCTCGGTGAACCACTTGGCTGACCTTGCCGTCGAGGATCTTGGGCCACGCCTGCTCAGGCTTGCCTTCCTCCTTGAGCTGCGCTGCGAAAATCTCGTTCTGCTTGTCGACCTGCGCCCTCGTGAGGTCCTCCTTGCGAACGACCGTTGGTTCATCGCCGCCATCTGCATGGCGACGTTGTCGACGAAATCGACGGAGCTCGGTGCTGCTCGGGTCGGGTCCTTCGGCGTGGACGAGGACGGCGAGCTTGCCGCCCGCGTGCACGTACGCGTGCACGATGGCCTTCGGCGCGTCCGCGCCGTCGGCCTTCGAGCGAGCCCCAGCGCCGGACGACGCAGTTCTCGCCCGTCTTCGCGACGAGCTCCGCGCGCACCTGCTCGACGGTCTTCGGCCCGCCCGGGTACGTCTGCGCTCCGAGGTCGGCGCCTTCCGGCGCGCTCGACGTGACCGTCGAGCACATTCCTGACGAAATCCTTGAAATCGTCGCCGCGCGAAACGAAGTCCGTCTGGCAGTTGACCTCGACCATGACGCCGCGCTTGGCGTCGGGGGCGAGCCACGTGGCGACTTCCCCCTCGGTGGCGACGCGGCCCGCGCGCGCCGCCGCTTTGACGATGCCCTTCTTGAGAATGACCTCGACCGCCTTCTCCATGTCGCCCGCGGTCTCGACGAGCGCGTTCTTGCAGTCGCTCATTCCGGCTTGCGTGCGCTCGCGCAGCTCTTTGACCATCGAAGCGGTGATGTCGGCCATGGCTCGTTTCCTGGAAATGGGAGGATCAGCGAGATTGCGAATCAGCTCGGGCGCTCGGCGCCCTCGTCACGGCGCGGCCGGCCGCCGCGGATGATTTCGGCCTGAGGACCGTGGCCGCCTTCACGACGACCGCCGGACGACGAGTGGTCGTCGCGACCGATCGTCTCCTTGCGGCGCTGGGCACCTTCGATGGCGGCATCGGCGATGCGCGAAGTGATGAGCTTGATCGAGCGGATCGCGTCGTCGTTGCCTGGGATGACGAAGTCGATCTTGTCCGGATCGCAGTTGGTGTCGGTGATGGCGATGACCGGGATGCCGATCTTGTTCGCCTCTTGCACCGCGATCGACCTCCTTGGCCGGGTCGATGACGAACATCGCTCCCGGCAGAGACGTCATGTTCTTGAGCCCGCCGAGGTACTTCTCGAAGCGCTCGCGCTCCTTCTCGAGGCGCGACACTTCCTTCTTCGTAATCGACAGGTACGTGCCGTCTTCCTTCATGCGCTCGAGCTGACGCATGCGCTCGAGACCGGTCTTGATCGTGCGGAAGTTCGTGAGCGTGCCGCCGAGCCAGCGGTTGACGACGTAGAAACTCGCCGAGCGCTGGGCCTCCTCCTGTACGATCTCCTGCGCCTGGCGCTTGGTGCCGACCATCAGGATGTGGCCGCCACGGCCCACCGTGTCGACCACGAAGTTGTAAGCGCGCGCAAAGAGGCGCGCGGTCTGGTCGAGGTCGATGATGTGGATCCCGTTGCGCGCGCCGTAGATGAACGGGCGCATCTTCGGATTCCAGCGCTTCGTCTGGTGCCCGAAGTGGACGCCCGCGTCGAGCAGAGAGCGCAGCGGGAGGGGCATGTCGCCGCGGAGCTGCGGCAGACCTTGGGCATTGACTGCTGTCGTCGTGGTCATCTAGCGCTTCCTTTCGGTTGGGCCTCCGCCCTCCATCCTTCGCCAACACCGCCGAAGCGATGCACCGGGCGTAGGCTTGCGCTGGAGAGCGTGTGGATTGGGTTGAGGCGGGCGACTCGGTTGTCCGTCGCCTACCGGGGCCGCGAAACTTACGCGCGAAGCCGAAAAAAGCAAGCTATGAACGGCAGGACGGATGAAAGGCGAAGGCGTTACGGGGGTCGCGGTCGTCGCCGTGTGTACGCTGACCTACGCCTGCGGGGTCGGACGCGGGCCGAGGCCGCGCTTGCCCCCGCCCGAGTACGAGGAGCCGCAGGCCTCCGCGGAGCTCGCCGATTCTGCGGGCCCCGACGCGGCCAGAGCCTCCGACGCGCTTTCCGAACGAGATGCCTTGACCGCTAGCGGGCAAGCCTCGCGAGCCTCGCCACCTGCGTCCGGTACGGAGCCTCCCGCGGCCCCAGCGGCGGCACCTCGATGACGGCCGGGACGGCCGCGAGACGCGGATCGTTGGCGAGCCGGCGGAAGGTAGAAATCCCCAGGTATCCGTCGCCGGCGTGCTCGTGCCGATCGACACGCGAACCGCGCTCGCGCTTCGAGTCGTTCGCGTGCACGGCGAGGACTCGCCGCAGGCCGACGACGTCGTCGAGCTCGCCGAGAGTGCGTTCGTACGCCGCTTCGCCAACCAGGTCGTAGCCAGCCGCAAACGCGTGCTGGGTGTCGAAACAAACGCCTAGTCTCCGCGCCGGAAGCCGCGCGAGAAGGTCCGCGAGCTCGTCGAACCGCGACCCGAGACAAGTCCCCTGCCCCGCTGTGTTTTCCAGCAAAACGCGGCACCGTGCGTCGCTGGTCCGCTCCAGCACCTCGCCGATCGAGTCGGCGACGCGCGCCAGGCCGGCGCGCAGCCCGATGCCGAGATGCGCCCCCGGGTGAAGCACGCAGTAGGCCACCCCCAGGGCGTTGCAACGCAGCAGCTCGGCGGCGAGCGCGTCCTTCGACCGCGCCAGAATGGTCGCGTCGTCGGCCGCAAGGTTGAGCAAGTAGCTCGTGTGCGCCATGAGGACGACGTCGGGACCGAGGGCGGCGCGGGCTTCGCGGAAGAGCCTCACCTCCGCGGCGCCGCGCTCCGGCTCGGCCCACGCGCTCTTGTTCTTCGTGAAGATCTGGACCGCGGCGCACCCGTCGGCCCGCGCCCGCCCGAGCGCGAGGTGCAGCCCCCCGGCGACCGACTCGTGTGCACCGAAGAGCATACCCGCGGCCGAGGTTAGCGCGGCCGCCGCCCGTGCGCCTCGCGGCGCCCTGGCTCGAGCGTACGCATCTGGCCAGGCTCGGCCCCGTACAGTACGTTCCTGCCAATGCCTGCCCCAAAGGTCGACGCGGCGCTCGTACTGCGCGTCGCCGACCTCGCCTCTCTCACCCTCTCCGAATCGGAGGCGGCGCGCTTCGCCTCCGAGCTCGCGCGCATCGTGGCCCACGTCGAGCAGCTCGACGCGCTCGACACAAGCGATGTGCCGTCCATGGCGCACGTCCAGCTGGACCGGCTTGCCCTGCGCGAGGACCAGCCCAGGCCCGGCCTGTCGCATGACGATGCGTTGGCCCAGGCGCCCGTGGTCGAAAATGGCGGGTTCGCGGTCCCGACGTTCGTAGAGTGAACGCCATGGACAGTATTCGCGACGGGGCGATCGAAATTGCCGGCAAGGTGCAGCGCGGCGAGCTGACCGCAGCCGAGGCAGTCGAGACGGCGCTCGATCGCATCGAGTCGATCGACGGCGAGCTGAACGCGTTTTGTCACGTCGCGCGTGACGAAGCGCTCAGGCAAGCCCTGGTCGTCGACGCCAAACGTGCACGCGGCGAGACCCTCGGGTCCCTCGCCGGCGTGGCCATCGCGATCAAGGACGCCATCTGCACGCGGGGGCTGCCGTCTACGGCGGCCTCGAAGATACTGGCCAAATACGTGCCGCCTTACGACGCGACGGTGATCGAGCGGCTGCGCGCGGCGGACGCGATCGTGGTGGGCAAGACGAACATGGACGAGTTTGCCATGGGGTCCTCCACCGAGAACAGCGCGTTCGGCCCTACGAAGAACCCATGGGATCTCGCGCGGACTCCCGGCGGCTCATCGGGCGGAAGCGCGGCTGCAGTCGCCGCGCGCCTGGTTTCCTGTGCCCTCGGGAGCGACACGGGCGGGTCGATTCGCCAGCCGGCGTCGCTCACCGGAACGGTCGGCATCAAGCCGACGTACGGCCGCGTCTCGCGCTACGGCCTCATCGCCTTCGCCTCCAGCCTCGATCAGATTGGACCGCTCGCGGTCGACGTGCGAAGCGCGGCCCGGCTGCTCTCCGTCATCTCCGGCCGCGACCCTCGCGATTCCACGTCGCTCGACGTGCCAGCCGAAGAATTCGAGTCGGCATGCGGGCGCAGCGTAAAGGGGCTTCGAATCGGCGTACCCGAAGAATACTTCGCCGAAGGCATCGATCCCGAGGTCGCCGCGAGCGTCGACCGGGCGATCCGGGCGCTCGAAGCCGAGGGGTGCCGGCTCCGTCGCATCAGCCTTCCACACACGCGATTCGCCGTCGCGACGTACTACGTGCTCGCCACCGCCGAGGCCTCGAGCAACCTCGCGCGCTTCGACGGCGTACGCTATGGGCTCCGGGTCGCGGAGGGCCCGTCCGGCCGGTCGGCGAGCACCGAGCGGTTTGGCCTTCGGGCCATGTACGGGGCGACGCGCGACGCCGGGTTCGGGGCCGAAGTGAAGCGGCGGATCCTTCTCGGTACCTTCGTGCTCTCGGCGGGGCACTACGACGCGTACTATTTGAAAGCCCAGAAGGTCCGCACCCTGCTGCGCCGCGACTTCGAGGAGGCCTTTCGCGAGGTCGACGTCATCTGCTCGCCCGCGTCACCGACTCCCGCCTTTCGGCTGGGCGAACGGACCGGCGATCCGCTCGCCATGTACCTCAGCGACATTCACACGCTCCCCGCGAGCCTGGCTGGCATCCCGGCCATGAGCCTGCCCTGCGAGCCGACGCGAAGCGGGCTGCCAGTGGGCCTCCAAGTGATGGCTCGGGCGCTCGACGAATCGACGATGCTCGCGGTCGCCGCGGCCTGGGAGGCGCGGTCCCCGGCGCGCGCGCTGCTGCCGGCGATGGCGAGCCGGGCGGCTTGAGCGAAGCGCTGCGGGTCGAGGCGCTCGGCGAGCCGAACGTCGAAGCGTGGGTGGCTCTCTTCGCAGCATGCGGGTCTGCCTGCTTTTGTCACTTCTGGCATTTCGTCGGCGACAAGAATGCGTGGCTAGCGCGGTGCTCCGTCGAGCCGGAGGCGAACGAGCGCGAGCAGCGGGCGCTCGTTCGTGCCGACGCTCCCGAGGGCCGCGGCCTGGTGGCGCTGCGTGGCGAAAAGGCCGTGGGGTGGCTGAAAACGGCGCCCCGACCGACGCTGGCCAAGCTGCGACGGCGTGGACCTTACCACGCCCTCGATTTGGGCGAGGACGACGGCGTCTGGAGCATCGGTTGTGTGCTCGTGCGCCCCGACGAACGGCGCCGCGGAGTGGCACGCACCCTCGTCGAGGCATCGGAGGAGGCCGTTCGGCGGTGGGGCGGCCGGGTCATCGAGGCTTACCCGCACCGCGCCGCGCACCCGCTTCACGACGAAGAAGCGTGGATGGGGCCCGAACGCCTATTCGCTTCTCTGGGTTACGTCGCTTTTCATGACGAGCCCCCGTACCCGGTCTATCGGAAGACGATGACGACAGAGCCCCGTTGACGAGACGCCCGCCGCCGCCTCGCCGTCAGCTGACGGCGAGACCGACCGCCTCGATGCGGCCCTCGCGCACGTCGTAGATGCGGACGCGCGGCGCGTCACGATCGTCGACGACGGCCGTGGCCCCCAAGACACGGGCCACTCCGCACTCGAGCGCGCGGTCGACGAGAGCGTGCAGATGGCCGTGCATGACGAAGACGTGACGGAACCGCTCGAGGAGGGCCATCAGCCTGGCCGCGCCAATGAGGCCGTCGATCCAATGCCAAGCGCTCGTTTGGCGAACGAACGGAGGGTGATGCTGCACGATCACGAGGGGCCTCCGCCCGAGGCCCGGGTCCGCGGCGCGCCTCTCGAGCGCGTCGATCGCCGCGTCGCCGAGGAAGCCGGCCGAGCGCGTGACGGGCTGGTGGATGGCCACGTCGAGCGGGACGACGTGAACGCCAGCGCACTCGATGACTCGTCCAGCGTCACCCGCGCTCGTCGCCGCGAACGCCGAAAGCGGTCCGTCCAGAGCCCGACGCCAGCTCGTCGCGGACCAGTACAAATCGTGGTTGCCCGGGACGAGCGTCATGTTCCCGGGCGCAATTCCCGAATCGTGGAGGACCTCGGCGAGCGACTCGAACTCGCCCGGCGAGCCGATCTCCGTCAGATCGCCGGAGATGACCACGTGGTCGGCCCCCAAGTGCCGCGCCTTCGTCAGCGCGTGAGCCAGCTTTCTGCGGCGGCCTGCAACGTCGAGCGGACGTCCGAAGCTCAGAAAGCGATGGCCCATCGACCAACCCGCCCGAGGTCGACTCGGCCGGGCGTCGAGCATGTGCACGTCCGAAAGGTGTGCGATGCGCGTCCCGTTGGCGTTCATTCTCGTTTCTCCTTCGATGCGGAGCGCCACCAGGGCGCTCCTCATCGAAGAATCACTTGGGGAAGCGGCGCGCGGCGAACATCGACGAAACGTTCTTGCATCATTTCGCCATGGGCCGCGCGAGGCCGACGGAGCACGGAGGCGGCGCTAGCCCCTACATGCGCTCCCCGAACTTGGGGGGCGGATGGGTGCGAAAGTGGCGAACGTCTTCGCCGCGAACCATGAAAATGACCTCTTCGGCGATGTTCGTCGCGTGGTCGGCGACGCGCTCCAGATATTTTCCGACATGGATGACCCGGATCGCCTCGGCCACCTGGCTCGGGTGCTCGGTCATGAAGTCGGTCATGGCGCGGATGATGCGGCCATAAAGCTCGTCCACCGCGTCGTCCCGCACGAGCACTTGCTCGGCGCGCGTCGCCTCGCCTTGCACGAACGCGTCGAGCGCGTCGCGCAGAATCTCTTGCGCCTGCTCGCCCATGGCCTTTAGCTCGGAGCGCACCTTGTCCTTCGCGGTCCCGTGCTCCTCTTTGGCGCGCTCGGCGATGTTGACCGCCTCGTCACCGATGCGCTCGAGGTCCGTCACCAGACGAAGCGCCGCGGCGAGGAAGCGCAGATCGTACGCGACCGGCTGGCGAAGGGCCAGAATGCGCAGGACGAGCGCATCGATGTCCATCTCGTCGCGGTCGATGTGGCGATCGAGCTCTTCGACCTCCGCCGCCAGTTGCGTCGACCCTTCCCAAAACGCTTTGAGCGCGAGCTGCAGGCCGCGTTCGCATCGCGCGCCCATGGCGAGGGCATGCGCGCGGAGCTCCCGGAGCTCAGACTCGAAATCGCGGCTTGTGTGCGTACTGTGACTCATCGCGTCGCCTTCTTCAAGCGCGCCCCCTCCGCGCCACCAAAGCGCGCGAAACGCGATGCTAGCACGTTGGTCAGAGCCACCAGGATGACGAGGACGGCGGCGGTCCCCGCGCTGACCTCGGCCCGGTCTGGTGACAGCCCGGCCGAGTTTACGTACCAGAGGTGAACGGCGAGCGTTTCGCCGCCCCGGAAGGGGTCCAACGAATACGCATTCGAACGTGAAATCGTCGTTCCTGCCGTCATGATGAGCGGCGCGCTCTCGGCAAAGACTCGTCCAATCGACAAGACGAGCGAGCTCAAGATTCCCGGCCAGGCGTACGGGATCGTCACCCGAATGGTCGTTTGGATGGGCGTGGCGCCGAGGGCAAGGCTCGCCTCGTCCAGCTCGCGAGGAACGGAGCGCAAGCTCTCTTCCGCCATGCCAACGACGAGCGGGAGGTTCAGCAACGAAAGGACGAAGGCCCCGGCAAAGACCGAGTAGCCGGCCTTCATCTCGACGACGAAGACGAGAAACCCGAAGAGGCCGTAGACGATGCTCGGCAACGAGGCCAACGTGTCGAGCGCCGTTCGCACGGTGCCGACGAAGCGTGTCGAGCGGGCGAAGCGCGCCAAGTAGACGGCGGCGCCGACGCCGATGGGGAGCGTGATCGCCGTGCTGAGGACGGCAAAGTACACCGTGTTGAAGAGCTCGGGGCCAATGCCGCCGCCTGCGGTCGTCTCGCTGGGCAACGCGATGAGAAAGCGCGGAAGGTGATCGCGCGCGACCACGGCCAGCGCAAATGCGCCGGCGGCCACCAGCACCCTCACGCCCTTTTCTGCCCTCGCCGTCCAGCGATGAAACCGAGAGGCGATGGCTCGAAGCAAGGCCATGGCGCCCCAGCCGAGCCCTCCGAAGACGCCCATCGCCACGATAAAGCGCATGACGTCTTCGTTTTCGACGCCCGTCAGCGGGGACGGAAATGACGTGAACGCGACGACCTTCATCGCGCCGCGCGACACCAAGTAAACGAGGCACGAGCCGTAGCCGGCGGCGAGGAGAATCGCCCCGGCGCCGAGCAGCCGCCGCATCGCGCTTTCGAGCCCGCTGCCGAGGCGCTGCGACCGATGGAGGCTGTTGGGCTCGCTCATCGCTGGCTTTGCCGTCCCAGCGCGCGCGTGACGAGCACGACGGCCACCGAAACGAGGAGCAGAATCAGCGCCATCGAGAACAGCACGTCGTTCTGTACCGTGCCGGGTCGCGCTTCCTGCATGTCCATCACGATTTGCGCCGAGATCGTCGTGGTCGGTGAAAAGAGGGGATCCCGCGGCAAACGCCGCGCGCCGCCGATCACCATCTGGACGGCCATCGTCTCGCCGGCCGCCCGGGCGAAGCCGAAGAAGACGGCGACGAGCAGCCCGCGCCAGGCGTACGGAACGGACACCCGGAACGCCGTCTGCCAAGGGGAAGCCCCCAGCGCCGCGCTCGCGTCGCGCAGCGGCACGGGAACGCGGGCGAGCGAATCGAGCGACAAGAGCAAGACGGTGGGCGCGACCATGATCGCGAGGAGGACAGCGCTCGCTCGCGAGCCCTTCGCCTGTGACTGGCGCGTCGGCGCCGCGGAGCGCGTGCGCCAGATTTTCCATCAGCGGGACGAGGTAGACGAGCGCGAGCCATCCGTAGACGACGCTGGGAATCGCCGACGCGATCTCCATCACCCGACGGTGCGCCGTTCGGACCGACTTGGGTGCGAACTCCGTCAGCCAAACGGCAGCGAGCACGGCTGGAAAGGCGCCGAGAACGATCGCGCCCGACGCGCTCGT
This sequence comes from uncultured delta proteobacterium, assembly GCA_963787925.1. GTDB lineage: Bacteria > Myxococcota_A > Polyangia > Polyangiales > Polyangiaceae > Palsa-1150. The sequence goes on along the minus strand of CAWBEN010000003.1, from coordinate 2,510,841 downwards.
GAACGTCCCGACGAGGAGCGCGAGGCCGCCGAACGAGCCGTCTTCGGGCTTCCATCGATCCCTCGTGAGCAGCGGCCAAAGGCCGGCGTGAGTCATCCCCCGGACGCCGGGCCAAGCCAGGAAGGCCAGCATGGTCAAGGTCGTGACGACGACGAAGACGCAGCACGCTACGAGCGACGCCAAAACGAACGCCTCGCCGATGCGCGGACGGCTCGCGTCCCGCATGCGCTCGGCCGTCGAGCCCGGCGCGCGTACGACGGCCAAGCCCCCTCCCATGGTGGTCAACCCTTGTCCCGCGAGACTTTCATCTTCGTGACCGGGATGAAGCCCTTCACCGTCGGCAGGACGCCCTCCTGGAACTCCGTCGACTGCATGTACTCGACGAACTGCTTCACAGCGCCGGTGGCCTCGCCCTTCGTGTACATGTGCTCGTACGACCAGATCGGGTACTCCCCGCTCGTGATGGTCGCGCCCGCAGGCTCGATTGCGCCCCCGTCCGTCTTGAGACCGAACGTGCGGAGATCGGGATCCGCGAACGACAGCGCCAGGTAGCTGATGGCTCCCTTGGTCTGTTTGAGCTTGGCGACGAGCGCGCCCGAGTTGTCTTCGGTCTGGCCTTCGACGAACTTGTCTCCGCCGAGCACGATGCCGCCGAAGACGGCGCGTGTCCCCGAGCCGGGCGCTCGGTTGATGACGACGATCGGCTGCGGCTCTCCCGCCGACGTCTTTCCAGTTGTTGGCTGCGCCCGAGAACATCTTCGCCAGGTCTGGCATCGAGATGCGCTGCAAGCTTCTCGTCGAAGGGCCCCTTGTTCGCCATCGCCGCGAACCCGACCACCGCGACTTTGTGGTCGACGAGCTGCGTTTTCAGATCTTCCGGGGCAAAGATGTCGCTGTCGCCGATCTGGACGGCGCCTGCCGCTACGTCGGCTAGCCCCTTCTTCGAGCCTCCGGCCGAAACCTCGACGCTGATCCCCCTGTTCTTGGCTTCGAACTTCTCCTTCGCGGCGTTGACGAGAGGCTGCAGCGCGCTCGAACCGCTGATCCGGACCGTTGCAGTCTCCGCTTGGGCGGTGGTCGCCGTCGCCTCGGTAGACGGCTGCTTGTCGGCCGCGGGGGGCGGGCTCTTGTCGCAGCCAGCCATCCCAAGCGCAAGCACCAAGGCAGTGGCTGCGTGTTCTCGAATGTCCTTCGCACCATGTCAGCCGAATCTCCCTGTGATGTAGTCCTCTGTCTCGCGTTCCCGTGGGCGCGTGAAGATCGTCGTCGTGTCGCCCACCTCCACCAGGCGTCCCATGTAGAAAAAGCCCGTGCGCTGCGAGACGCGCGCGGCTTGTTGCATGTTGTGGGTGACGATGACGATCGTGAGCTCGCTCGCGCAGGTCGGCGACGAGATCTTCGATCTTGGCGGTCGCGATTGGGTCGAGCGCGCTCGCGGGCTCGTCCATCAAGAGCACCTCTGGCTCGACGGCCAGAGCGCGCGCGATGCAGAGACGCTGCTGCTGCCCGCCCGAGAGACTGAGGCCGGACTCGCCGAGCCGATCCTTGACCTCGTCCCAAAGCGCCGCATGGCGGAGGGCGCGCTCGACGCGCTCGGCGATGACGCCCTCGCTCGCGCACGTTCGCGATGCGCAGACCGTAGGCGACGTTCTCGAAAATCGATTTCGGAAACGGGTTCGATCGTTGGAAGACCATGCCGACGCGGCGACGGACGAGCACCGGGTCCACCTCAGTGCCGTAGATGGGCTCCCCATCGAGCTCCACCTGACCGCTGACGGATACGCCGCTTACGGTGTCGTTCATCCGGTTGAGCGAGCGCAAGAACGTGCTCTTGCCGCACCCGCTCGGGCCGATGAGCGCGAGCACCTGCCTGGCGTGCACGTCGATGCTGACGTTCTCGATGGCGATTTTTTCGCCGTAGCTGACAGCCAGGCGGGTAGCGCGCATCTTGAGCTCTGCGTCGACAGTGGCAGGCATTTTGGCGACCGCGACCACGGGGCGCAGTGTGATCTCACCCGGCGATCGCGTCATGACCTTCGTGTGACAATCGTGTGACGATCGCCTTGCCGCGCCCGTCGGCGCCGCTCCTCCAGGAGAGTCTAAGGAGCGAGCTCGGCTCGCCCGCTAACCGCGCGCCCGCGGCAGCGAGACGGTAAAGGTCGAGCCACGGCCGACCTCGCTTTCCACCGACACGCTTCCGCGCATGGCCTCGACCATGTGCTTGACGATGGACAACCCGAGCCCCGTGCCGCCGAGCTCTCTCGAACGTCCGGCGTCGACCCGGTAAAAGCGCTCGAAGAGACGCGGCAGGTGCTCTTGGGGAATTCCCGGGCCGCTGTCCGACACCACCAGACGGATGCGCTCTTCGTCAGCCGAGGCGCTCACCATCACGCGCGTCGCGCGCGGACAGTATTTGATGGCGTTGTCGACGAGATTGGAGAGGACGTGCTCCACGGCCCGCGCGTCTCCCTCGATGACGCCCATGCCGCGTGGCAAGTCCGCGGCGAGGCCGACCCCCTTTTTTTCGGCGCGCTCGCGAAAGAGGGCGAGCACGATGGGGACGACGCGGCCCAGCTCCACGCGCTCTCTCTTCAGCTTGAACTCGTTCGATTCCAGCTTGGAGAGCTCCAACATGTCCTCGACGAGGCTCTGCAGGCGCTGCGCGTTGCGGTCGATGATGTCGACGAAGCGGCCCGCTGCGCTCGGATCGTCGAGCGCTCCGGAGCGGAGCGTCTCGGTCGACGAACGCACGGCCGCAATAGGCGTCCGCAGCTCGTGCGAGGCGTTGGCTACGAACTCGCGGCGCAGCGACTCGAGTCGCCGGAGCTCGGTCACGTCGACGAAGACCACGAGCAGACCCCCGTCGTCGCCAGAAAGGGACGCCGCGTGCACCAGTAACCGCCGCGGTTTCAGGCCCGGCATCTCGACCTCGATCGCGCCCGGGGCCGCGGATTCACGCGCCTCGAGCAACAGGTCCTCCAGTTGGGCGCTACGGACCGTCTCTATGAGCAGCTTGCCTACCGCGTCTCCGCCCAGGAGCAGCATCGCTCTGAGCGCGGAATTCACGAGCACGATGCGGCCCTCGCGGTTGACGACGACGACACCTTCCTGCATCGCCTCGAGGATCCGTCGCTGCAAGTCGCGCTCCGCTCGCAGTTGGCCGAGCGTCATGGCGAGGCTGCCCGCCATGCGGTCGAGCGCGTGGCCCAGCTCCGCGAGCTCGTCGTGACCCACGAGGCGGGTGCGGACGGAGAGGTCGCCCTCGGTAATTCGGCGCGCCGCTTCGGTCAGCTCGCCAACCGCGGCGGACATCCGCTGGGCGACGAAGTTGGATAGGAATAGAGCCAACACCAGCGCTACCGCCGAGCCGAACCATATCAGCCTGCGCATCTCGCTGATCGCGCGCTCGACCTCGGGCAACGTTCGGCTCAGCCGCACCACCCCCACCGGAGCGCCGTCGCGATCGAAACGCGAGGCCGCGAAGATCACCCGCTGCCACCGCGTCGCGGTCGTCCCGTCAGCCGTTCCGTAGCCTGTCGCGAGCGCCGCCACGACCTCCGTGCGCGCGGCGAAATTTTCGAGCTCCGGCAGCTCGGCGACCGCAAATTGGGAGTCGCCGAGCACCGTGCCGCTGCGGGCCACGATCGTCACCCGCGCGTCGGCGACGCGCCCGAGCTCTTGAGCGAGGCGCGCCCACGGCGCGGAGTCGTCGTCGGGCGCGCCCGAGAAGGTCGCCGCGGCGCGCGCGACGAGGCGGGCGCGCACGCCGAGATCGGCTCGGATGGTGTCGGTCAGGTGGACCGAGACGCTCGATGTCAAGTACGCGTCCGCCGCCCCCATGCACGCGACGATGAGGGCCACGAGAACGAGGAAGAGCTTCGTGCGGACGCTTGGCTTCAAGGAGACCTGCGAGCCATCACGCTTGCACGGCGGCTCGGCGTCCAACGTAGCAGCGCAGCGGCGCTTTCGTGAGCGCGCACGGCGATCGCTCTCACCGGGTCCTCATGAAGCTTGGTGGCACGACCCACTTGTGGCTCCGCAAGAGCTCGCAGGCGAGACCCAAGAAGACGCCACGCAACACCTCCTCGGGGTCGGCGGTGTCCTCCGATGCAAGCTCGGCGACGAGCTTGCTCAGAGTGGTCTTGCCGGTGATGGCTTCGACCGCCACGGATTCCCGCTCCGGCAGGCAGAAGCGCTCTAGGCGCACGAGCGGTACGGCCACCGGCTCGATGACCTCCTCGCGAACCGGCGCGAGCATTCGCTCGAGCTCCTCGTATTTGTAGCCATGCCGAATCCCGCGGCCAATGAGCTCATAGGTGTCGACGCCGAGCGGGAACGTCTCTTCTTGCGCTCGAATGCCGCGGGCAAAAGCGAGCTCCCCAGACTTCCAGCAAAAGGTCTCGAGGAGCCGCTCTTGCGTCTGATCATGGATGGCCCGAAAAAGTTCGATGGGCCGGAGGACGCCGATGCCGACCAGCGCGTCACCGACGCGGCCACCGAAGCGAGGCAACATCGCGAGCGCCATCTCGACCTCCATGCGGAGCACCTGCCCGCGGTCGATCAGAAATTCGCCGAGCAGCTCCTTCTTGTCCGTCGACGTCACGTATTGCGGCGCGCCTTCGACGAAGAAGATGCGCTTTTGCCGCGGTCCGTTCCGCAGCACGAGCGCGCCGGTCTCGCGGCGAACGGCGATTTGGAATAGGCGGGTCGGCAACCGCGAAGGATCGAGGGGGCCGCGGTCGACCGCGTCGGTCGGCAAGTCGGCGTCCCACATGAGCGCCGGGCTGCTCAGGAAGCGCGACAGCTCGGGGTACTCCGTCGCTGGCTTGAACTGGCCCCGCTCGCCCGCGATCAGGCACTTCGCTCCGACCGCCCCCGTCGCGAAGAGCTCGACGAGACCAGGGAAGGCCATCGGCCCCAGAACGACGCCGTCTTCGCGCTGCACTCGGTACACGTTGGGCGAAGCGTCGTAGGCCTCGGCCGAGAGCCGGGCCCCGCCGGGATTTGGAGTGTCGACGGACGTCACGTCCGCCACGGAGAGCGGCCCTGCCTTCGCCACGAGCCGCGTGCTCGGGTCGCCATCGCCCGCCGACGCGTGAGGCATTTCGCCCGTGATCTCCTCGGCTTCGGGCCTCGCGATCAACCCGAGCCGCTCGATGAAACCGGCCAGACGCGAGGGGCCCACTTGGAGCCTCCGTCGTCGCACCACGTCCTCGAGCCCCTCGGCAAAGGCGGCTGCGCCCGACCAGCGGAGCGAGGGATCGCGTGCGAGCGCGCGGAAAAGGACGGCGCGAATGTCGTCGGGCACGCGGTTTCCCGCGCGATCGATCGCAGAAAGGTCCGCGTCGCGGATGCGCAGCAGCACGTCGAGCTCCTTCCCCCCGCTAAAAAGCGGTCGCAAGATCAACATCTCGGCGAGCACGATGCCGAGCGTGAAGATATCGCTGCGCGCGTCGAGCTCGCGTCCGACGACTTGCTCCGGAGACATGTACCCGAGCTTGCCTTTCAGTTGCCCGGCGTCCGTGCGGCGCTCGATTTCTGCGGCCCGCGCGATTCCGAAGTCGGTCAGCTTGACCGCCCCGGAGCGGTCGATGAGGACGTTGCCGGGCGAGACGTCCCGGTGAACGAGACGCAGCGGCTTGCCTTCTTCGTCGCGCGCGCCATGCGCGTACTCCAGGGCGCGCAGGATCGAGAGGGTGACGTGGAGGCACACATCGAGCGGAATCTCCTCCCCGCTCGCCGCGGCGGCGCGGACCAGCCGCGCGCCCGTCGTGCCGTCGACGTACTCCATGGCCATGTACAGCTCGCCGTCTTGCTCGCCGAAATCGAAGACCTGGACGATGTTCGGGTGGCCAAGGCGGGCGCACACGCGCGCCTCGTCGACGAACATGGCCACGAAGTCGGCGTCCCGCGCGAACTGCGGAAGAATGCGTTTGACGGCGACGATCTTTTGAAACCCGTGCGGGCCAGCGCGGCGGGCAAGATAAACCTCGGCCATCCCGCCCGTGGCAAGCCTCTGAATTAGCTCGTACGGGCCCAGGCGCAGCGGCGCCGGGTTGGTCGAGATTGTCATCTCTCTCTCTGGCCGAGGGTATCATGGTCCCGCCCTCTTTCCCGTCTCGGAGGCATGGATCTGGCTTGGCGGCCGGACCTTGATTACGTTCGCCTTCGATGCCCCCCACCCGCCCGCACACGCGGTGGAGCTCGCTGCCAGCCACTCCGGCTCGCCGCGCGCTGGGGGCGCGTCGCCGGCCCGGGTAACGGCCGTGCGCACGCGCTGTCCGGACGGAGTGCTCGTCATCGACAAGACCCGCGGGCCCACGAGCCACGACGCCGTGGCGTGCGTTCGCCGCGCGCTCGGTGTCCGCGAGGTCGGCCACGCAGGCACGCTCGATCCGATGGCGACCGGAGTGCTCGTCGTCGCCCTCGGCCAAGCCACGAAGCTCGTTCCTTGGCTCACCGAGCACGCAAAGACCTACCGCGCCACGATCGCCCTCGGCGTCGAGACGGACACGCTGGACGCGGACGGGCGCGAGGTGCGGCGCGTCGCGCCGAGCCAGCCCCTTCGGGACGCCCTTGCGTCGGCTTTGGGCTCGAGCGGGCTCGTGCCCTCGATCCTGCGCGCGGCGCTCGACGCGGAGCGGGCCCGCCGCTCGCAGACGCCCCCCGCGTTTTCGGCCATTCGACAGGGGGGTGAGCGAGCGTATGCCAGGGCACGGCGAGGCGACGCCGTCGAGCTGCCAGCTCGCGACGTCATCGTCCATCGGCTCGACCTCGCCGGGTGTCGTGAGGAGCCGCCCTCGATCGACGTCGTCCTCGACGTCGGGAAAGGGTACTACGTGCGCTCGCTCGGGCGCGATCTGGCAGCCGCGCTGGGCACCGTCGGGCACTTGACCAGCCTCCGCCGCACGCGCTCGGGGTGTTTCACCATCGACGAAGCGTGCGCAGTCGAACGGACGCCCGCCGCCTTGCGCGCCAGCATCCTTCCGCTCGCCACCGCCGCCACCCGCGCGCTGCCGGCGGCCACTCTGACCGTGGCGGGCGCCCGCGACGCCGGACACGGGCGGCCCGTGCAAGCTGCCGACATGGAGCCCCGCACCCCCGCGCCCCCCGAAGCGGCGCGCGGTCCCATGGCCTGGCTGGACTTGCGCGGCGAGCTCGTGGCCATCGGCGCAATCGATGGCGATGGACGGGGCAAGGTCCTGCGCGGCTTCGCCACGACGAGCGGGCTCGAGACGGCCTGAGCGGCGCGCGCGAGCCTACTTCTTCGGCGGCGGCGTAGACCGGTCCTTCGTCGCTGCCTGAGCGGCCTTCAGCCGGTCCGCCGCAGGCTTGGCGAGCGACCCGCTCGGCTCGAGCGACAGATACTTTGCATATTCGGCAGCGGCCTCCTTGAAGTGCTTGCCGATCGCGAGGCGGCCACCCAGATAGTAGTGCCCTGGCGCGTAGGTCGGCTCTTTTTGCACTGCCATCTGGAGATCGTCCAGCGTTCCCTTGTCGTCCTTCAGACCGAGCCGGCAGAGGGCCCGCTCGGTTCGAACCTCGCCTCCGTCTTTCATCTGCACGGCGCGATCGAAGGTCTTCACGCACGCGTCGAACTCGCCCGCCATGCGGTACTCGTGGCCGACGGAGGCCACCATTCCGTAGTCCTGCTTCACCAGCTCGCTCGCGGCGTCGAGGTGGGCGGCGGCACCTCGAACGTGCCACGTGTTGAGCCAGTGCGCGAGCGTCAGGTGGAACATCGGCTCGGAGGGCTGGATCGCAATCGCCTGTCCGAGCTCCTGCGTCGCCTCGTCTCGATCGCCGCGGGTCGCGAGCGCCACGCCGAGGTTTTCGTGCAAGGCCGCGCTGCCTGGGTGTTTGGCAAGACCCAAACGGCCTACCGCCAACGCCTCGTCGAGCCGTCCGGCCTCGACGTACAAGGCGCACAGCTCCGCGGCCGCCGAGTCGAAGCTCGGCTTCGACGCAAGCGCGCCTTTGTAGGCGGCCTCGGCCCCAGCCTTGTCGCCGAGCTTCTCGCACGTCATGCCGAGGTCGTAGAGGGCCTCGTAGTCTTCGGGGTTCTTCTTCGCAGCCGCCTCGAATGAGGCCCGCGCCTCCGCGTAGCGGCCCGCGTCGAAGGCCTTTATGCCGGCCAGGAGCTCCGGCGCGGGCGCTGCCTGGGGGGACGCGGTCTTGCCGCCATCCGAAGGAGCGGGATCGAGCGCCGCCGCGGCCGCGACCGGCGTCTTCGGTGACGCATCCGCGCCGCCACAAGTCACGAGCGCGGCGGGCAAGGCCAGCCGTGCCCACCCGCTACGAGCCCATCGCGAGGCGGTCATCACGCGACCATCCTCTACCGGCTACGCACGCTCGTAAAGTTCAAGCCGCTTTGTCTTCGATCGCGTGGACCAGCGCGTCATGAATCTGCTGGTGGCGGGACGCGGGGCCCACCTTCGTGCCGTCGAGCTCCGTCACGTAAAAGACGTCGGCGACGCGCGCTCCTTCGGTGCCGATCTTCGAGAGCGCGATTGACAAGCCCAGCTCGTGGAGCGCCCGCGCCACCGTATGCAGCAGCCCCGGGCGATCTTTCGCGAATACTTCGACCACCGTGTGCCGCGGCGAAGCGCGATCGTCGACGAGGATTTCGGTCGGTACGGCGGGGCTCGGCCGCTCCCGCCATGGCGACCGCGAGCCGACGCGCGATCGCAGCAGCGACTCGGGCTCGACGATTCCGGAGCAGACCGCGTCGAGATCGCGCGCGAGCTGCGGCAGGACACGCTCCACCGCGTCGGTGCCGCCGTCGCGGTCGCGCACCCAGAAGACGTCCACGGCCTCGACGCGTGCGCCCCTCTGACGTGAGTACACTTGGGCCGCGAGCACCTCCAGCCGGTTCGCCGTGATGGCCGCCGCGATGCTCGCCAGCAAGCCGGGGCGGTCGTCGGCCACTACGCAGAGCTCGGCGGCCTCCGGGTGGGGCGAAGGGACGCGCGCGACATGCGCGATGCGGCCAGCGCGCTCTTCCACGATGCGCGCGTGGTGCACGATCGACTCCGCGGCGTTCGCGAGCAGATAGCGCTCGGGCATCGTCGCGAGGAGCGCGTCGAGCGACGCGCGCTCGCCGGACCAGAGCTTCTCGACAGCGGAGCGGACCCTGGCGACGCGCTCCGCGTCGGCGCGTGGCTCTTGACCGGCGAGATGGGCCTCCGCGGCGAAGTACAGCTCGTCGAGCATGCGAGCTTTCCACGAAGTCATCGCCGTCGGCGAGGTGGTGCTCAAGTCGGCCACCGTCAAAAGGTACAGGTTGCGTAGCCCCTCGCGGCCGCGGCAAGCGCGACAGAACTCCTCGATGGTCGCCGTGTCGTCGAGGTCGCGGCGGGTGGCGACGTGGTACATGAGCAGGTGATCGAGCACGAGCTGGCGCGCGTCTTCGACGTCCTCCGCAGGGAGGCCGAGGCGAGGCAGAATGCTGTCGCAGAGCGCGGCCCCCGTCTTCGAGTGGTTCTTCCGCGAACCGCTCGCGTCGGGCCAGCCCTTGCCCACGTCGTGGAGGAGCGTCGCGAGAAAGAGAGGGCGCGGTCGCGCTATCTCGGCGGCGAGCCGAGTGGACAGAGCGAAGTCGGCCGCGAGCTCGCCCCGCGCGAGCTGCCGCAGACAATCGACGGCCGCCACCGAGTGAACGTCGACGGTATACACGTGGTACACGTCGTGATGGACCCGCCCGGTGACGGGCAGAAACTCGGGTATCATCGCGAGCAGTAGTCCGACGTCGTGCAGCTCTCCGACGATCGACCCGCGGGCGGTGCGCGTCTCGGGGACGGTGCACACGAGCTCGACGAAGAGCGCGGCCGCCTCTTGGCTGGCGCGCAGCTGCTCGCACCACGCCGGGTCGTGCGCCGCCCGAGCGATGGCGTCGCGGGCGAACGGAAGGACGGGCGCCCCTTGGCGAACGCACGCGGCGTAGACGCGCATGGCGAGCGCCGGGTCCCGGTTCAGCTCGGCGCTCGCCGCCATCGTGACCTGGCCGTCGAAGAATTGCACGCTCCCACCGAGATTCGACCGGCCCGGCCGACTTGCGGCGGCGGGGCGGCTTGAGGCGCTCGAAGAGGCTCGCGCGCGCCCGCGTCACGGTGCGCGCGTGAAGATAGTAGTCCTGCATGAGCCGCTCGGCGGCGCGCGCTCGGTCGCTCCCGTGCCCCATGGCCACGGCGAGGGCCTCCTGTTCCTCGAACCCGAGCCGGTCGGCCTTCCGGCCTGCGCGCGCGTGAAGTCGGTTGCGCACGCGCCAGAGGAACTCTTCGGCCGCGGCAATCTCGTGCGCCTCGCGCGGCACGAGCACCCCGAGACGCAGGAGCTCGCCCCACGGCCCCAGCGGCGCGTCGGTGTCGACTTCGCCGACTCGATAACGCGCGCGGGACACCCAGCGCATCCCGTCGAGATCGCGCAGGCCGCCGGCCCCGCTCTTGACGTCGGGCTCGAGCAGATACACCGAGCCGCCGAAGCGTTCGTGGCGAGCCGCCGTCTCGGCCTCGAGGCGCTCGATCAAGCCTCCCAGGTCCTCCTCGCCGAACAGTCCTTCGTTCGCGTGCGCGATCAAGTCGCGAAGGAGCGCCTCGTCCCCCGCGAGAAAGCGCAGGTCGAGGAGCTCGGTCGCGGTCGCCAAATCCGTCTGCGCGAGGCGCACGGCGTCGGGCGCGCTGACGACCTGGTGCCCTATCGCAAGCGTGGCGTCCCAAAGCGGATAAAGGAGCGCCTCCGCGAACGCGCCGGCTTCGCGCGCGCCGAAGAGACGCGGATCGACGACGAGCACTACGTCGGCGTCGCTCCGAAGGGCGACGGCTCCCCGCCCGAAGCTCCCGACCGCGGCGAGGGCGATGCCGCTCGACCCCGTTCGAACCGACTGCTCCGCCACCCGAAAGCCCGCGCGGAACCGCTCCTCTAGAAAGCGCGCGTTCATGCGCCCGAGCGCGAGACCGTCTTCGCCTGCTCCGAGCTTGCGGGCGAGCGACGCGCGGTGGCGCTCGACGGCCTTGCGCAGCGCGGCGGTCTCTTCGAGGCTTGCGGGGGGGCTGGAGGGCGGGCGGGGTGTCATGTCTTATCGAGCTCCGGCCGGCAAGGGCAGGCGCGCAAGCGCAGGCCTTCGGTCGCGCGGCGACGGCCCTTGGGCGCACTGCCCTTCCCAAGCTCGATCGTTTTCATCTAGTGTGCGCCGCGGTGGAGACAAGCTCGAACGGCGAGCGCGACGCGACGGGCCCACCATCGACAGCGTGCCGGCTATCGGCTCGCACGTCCAATCTTGTTTATCACGCGCTGCGCCACTCTGGGCCTTCGTTATCGATACGCGAGGTCGCCCCGGCGCTCATCTCGAGGAGGCATCGATGACGAGCAACAAAGTGTTACTTTCCTGCCTGACCGTCCTGGCGCTCGGCGTGCCATCCGCAGGCGTGATCGGCTGCCATGCCGAGGCGCAGGCAAAGCTCGGCGGCGAGCAGCCTCCCCCGCCTCCCGCACCGCCCCTGCCTGCGGTTGCGACGGTCGAGCCAGCCCCCCCGCCGGCCCCGCCGCCTCTTCCCCCCGTGGTGGTGGCGCCGAAGATCGTCGCGCTCCGCGGCGTGCAAATGAAGACGGCGACGCAAATCGACATGCCTGGCGACATCGAGTTTCAGACGGCGAGCTCGAAGATCGTCCTGAACGACAAATCGAAGAAAGTGCTTAGTCAGCTCGCGCAAATTCTGAAAGACAACCCGGAAATCTCGAAGCTGTCCGTCGAGGGCAATACCGACGACGAGGGCGAGAAAAAAGGCTACGACAACGCCAAGCTCTCGCAGCAGCGAGCGCAGTCCGTCGTCGAGTGGCTCGTCAAGGACGGCGTCGACGCCAAGCGCCTCGCAGCCGTCGGCTACGGCTCGCAGCACAGCCTCGCGGCGAACGACTCTCCCGAGCACATGGCTCAAAATCGCCGCGTCGATTTCCACGTGCGTGTTTTCAACGGCGAGACGGTGTCGAAAGACGACCCCCTTGCCGCGCCGGCATTGGGGGCTCAGTCTCTCGTGAGCAAGACGCATGACGCACCGGCGCCTGTCGCGGCGGCCTCGGCGACGGCCGCGGCCCCTGCGAAGCCCGCGCCTCATCAGGTCGGGGCTCAGGGGGCCGAAGGCGCGAAGAAGCCGCCGAAGAAGGACAAGGACAAGTAGCCGCCCACACGGCGTACACGCCTGCGCCGAGCGCACCGCAGCCTGTGGCCGAGCTGCGGCCTCGCCGCGTCCCTTTGTGCCACGCGAGGCGTGCCGCCACGTTTCGCGCGGGCGTAACGCGCTGAAAACATTCACCAAGGCTGCGAGCACGAGCGTTGCTCTCAGGGACGACGTGCTGGCTCGCTCGGCAACGACACAACCGGAAGACCCGCTTGGGCTCGTAGGGACCACCCTGGCGGGGAAATACGACGTCGAGCGGGTGGTCGCCGAGACGGAGCTTTCGCTCGTGTACCGGGCGACCCATCGCGTATGGAGGCGCCCCGCCGCCATCAAGGCGTTCAAAGCCTCGACGCTCGGCGAGGGCGCTCGCCAGGAACTGCTGGAGAGCTTCCTCGCCGAGGGGGCGCTCCTGATGGACCTGTCCGAACGCTGCGCGGCGATTTGCCAGGCTCGGGACGTCTCGTCCGTGATTACGGCGCGCGGTGACTGGGTTCCCTACATGGTGCTCGAGTGGCTCGAAGGCGAGCCTCTCGACGTGATGGTGGCGCGGGAGAGGACGGCGGGCCTCCGACCAAGAACCCCAGAGGCTGCCAGGCGGCTGCTCGACCCGATCGCGCAAGCGCTAGCGTTCGCGCACGAACGCGGGATCGTCCACCGTGACGTGAAGCCCGGGAACGTGTTCGTCCTCGCCGATGCCGGGATCGACGGCGCTTGCTGCAAGCTCCTCGACTTCGGAATCGCCAAGGTTGCGAGCCTCGCCGGCCGCGAAAGCGCCGCACCGCATTCGTTCACGCCTGCCTATGCCGCGCCGGAGCAGTTCGCGCACGAGCACGCTGGTCAGGCGGTCGCGACCGAGACGGGCCCCTGGACGGACGTGTTTGCCCTGGCTCTCGTCTTCGTGGAGCTCGTGGCGGGCCGGTCGCCGCTGAATGGCAAGAGCGTGGCCCAGCTGGCGTCGGCTTCAGGCCACCCACGCGTCAGGCCGACGCCGCGTGCCCTAGGAGCGACCGTCGGCGAAGAGGTCGAGCGGGTCATTGGTCGAGCCGTCGCGGTGCGCCCAGACCAGCGGTATGCGAACGCACGCGAATTCTGGACGGCGCTCGCTCGAGCGATTGCCGCGAGCGAGCGCGCCGTCGCGCCCGCGCGCCGCCACGAATCGGCGTTCGCGTCCCCGCGCACGGTGGGGTCCCTCGCCGCCACGGCACGTCGCCGCGCGGGGACGACGACGGCCTCCTCGCCCTCGGTGGCCGTTCCGCCATCGCCCTCCGACCGGGTGCCCCGACCTCCGGCCCTTCGTCCACGATGGGTCGTGCCCACACTGGCCGTCCTGGTGGCCGCCGTGGGCGTCGGCCTCGTCGCGCTCCAGCAGCTTGCGGTCTGGCGCCCGCCCCACGCCGAAACCTGGGGGAGCCCAGCCGCACCGGCCGCGATCGTTCAGCTTCATTCCGAACACGTCCCGACCCAGGTCTCTCGAGTGGCTCGTCCCTGAGTGAGACCGCGTGCCCCTGACGCGTCGCCGCAAGGAGGCGACCGTGCTGTGAAGGAACGTTGACGCCCGGCCGCATCGACTGCCCTCTGCGCGCCGTGCGCTCCAAAAACGCGGCAGAATCGAGCGACAGCCGACCACGAGCAAGAAACGAGCGCTGGCACGCGTCGTGAAAAGCGGGCGCGACGTGCACCTTCGACGGCTCCTCGGGCTCATCGCGTTGGCTCCCGCTCTGGCCACTCTGCCGTCTGGGTGCTTCCGCGGCGGCGCCGCGTTCGGAACGGGACTGCTTTTTGGCATTGCGGCGTCGCGAGCGGCACGCAGTGACCCGGAGCCGCCGCGGGTCATCGAGCGGGTCGTGGTCGTCCACGATCCGCCCGCCCCGCCTCTTCCCGCGCCGACCCCCTTCGGAGAACCCGCCACACCGGGCTTGCCGCCCTCCCCGCCAGCGGACCTTGCCGCCGCGCCGCAGCCGTCCTCCCGGGGCGACGGCGAAGCAATCGTCGACGGGCCCTTCGATCGGGCGTCGGGCCAGCTCGCCCTGCAGCGCGCTGACGTGGCTGCTTGCCGCGCTCGCGGCGTGCCGCGGGGCCACGTGCACGCCCTCGTGACCTTCGCAGGCACCGGCACCGTCCGATCGATCGTGGTCGATGCGCCACCCGGGCTCACGGCCGACGCGGTCGCGTGCCTGGGCGAGCGCATCGGTGCCGTGAACGTAGCGTCGTTCGTCGGCGCGGACGCGACGCTAGGCGTGAGCTGGCTCGTGCGCTGATCCGTCATGGCTGCGACTCCGCTTTCGGGCGGACGACCGCCGGCTCCTCGGGCTTCGGATGCTCGACGCCGTCGAACGTCTCTTCCAGCGCAGACATGACGGCTTCCGGATCCACGGCATGCTCCATCGCTTCTGCGGTCGGGTCCCTCCGGTTCTGGACGTTCGGCAGGTCCCGGCGCAGCTCCTCCAAGAGCGAGATGAGCTTCGTGACCTTCTGCTCTGCGAGAAGGTTCACTTGCAAATCGAGATGCGCGCGCTGCTCGGCGTGGCGGGCCTGACGGTTCTGCGTCGTGAGAACCATCGTCGTCATGAGTAGCGCGGCCAACGTGACGAGCCCCTGCAGGCACGCAAATGGCGGCGGATCCAGGACCGGCCACCCGAGCGCCGGCGCGGCCGTATTGAACGCCACCCACGCTCCCGTCGGGACAACGATGAAATAAACCGTGCGTGGCCGACCGAGCGCTTGGGTGACCCGTTCGATGAGTCGCTGGTGGCGGCCGACGCGCTCCTCTTCCTTCGCCCGCAGCCCGAGGACCGTCTCCAGGTTTTGCGCCACGTGCTCCGTTGCGCCGGCGTTCGGCCGCTCGGGGTCGTTTCTGGCCATGCGTGCGAAATAGCAGAACACGGCGATCGCCTCCGGACGAGCGGGTCGGCCCGGCCGAAGCTCGAGCGCGATCCTTCGCGCCGCTACGCCCGCCGGGCCACGACCCCGTCGAGCTGCAACCTCCGCTCGTGCACGAGCGCCTCGAAGCGTCGGCGGACGTCTGCCACGATCGCGGGATCCGCCGTATCCGGGTGCCCGGATCGGTAGGGCGGCTCCGGATCGTATTCGAGCGCCAGCTGAATCCGTTTGGCAACGACCTCGCCGGCCAGCAGCGCAGCGAGGCGGAGGCCGAAATCGATTCCCGCGGTGACGCCGCCGCCCGTCATCCGGTTGCGATCGACGACGACGCGCCGAGAGACGGGCCGCGCCCCCACGAGCGGCAGGAGATCCATGTAGGCCCAATGCGTCGTGGCGTCATAGCCAGCAAGAAGTCCCGCGGCGCCGAGGAGCAGGGCACCGGTGCACACCGACGCCACGTAGCGCGCGTTCGCCGCCTGCTTTCGAAGAAAGTCGAGCACGACGTCGTCGTCAATGATGGCCACCTGACCGGCCCCGCCTGGCACCACCAGCACGTCGAGGTCGGGGGAGTCCGCGAACGTCGTCGTCGGGAGGAGCTGCAGCTTCGAGTCGGCGCGGACCGGCTCGAGGCCCTTCCAAATGACGTGCGTCTGCGAGCCCGGAATGCGGTGCAAAATTTCGAAAGGGCCCGTGAGATCGAGCTGGGTCAGCCCGGGATAAAGGAGCAATCCGATGGCGATTGTCATGAGCGTGACCCTCCAAGCCGTCCGAAGGCGGGAGGGTAGGCGCCTTGGGCACCTGGCAGCGTGCAAAAAAGCGATTCGCTTCCCGCGAGGTCCGTCTCCCCAGAGAGGCCACGCCGCCTAGGGGTAGGAGTCTCGAGAGAGGTCTCCTACCAAACGCTCGGCGCGCCCTCGAGCGAGCCTTGGCGCCCGCTTCGATGATTGCTATCGGTAAGGCTGAAATGTCCGACTCGAACTATCCGGCGCGCTTCCAACCGCTGACGGACGAAATGCTCTTCGCCACGCGCGCGCCACGGACGGTGAGCTGCTCGGTGTGCGGTGCGTCGTGCTCGTTTCAGCCCTCGCCAAACTTCGCCGTGGAGCTCGCCGCCGCGCGCTGGGTCCGTTCGCCGGAGGTGGGCGGCGACGTGTACCTCTGTCCGGGCTGCTCTCGTGGCGGCTCCGTACGCGCGGCGGAATGACCGCTCGTGAGCGGCCTTTCGCCGCGACGCGAAATGAGGCCGAGCCTTGGGGGGGCAGACGTTTCGCGGAGTGCTTCGATAAGCTCGACGAGCTCGGATGAGCGACGCGGCCTCGTCACAGGGCTTGCGGGCCCTGCGTCCCGCTGGTCGGCTGGATAAGCGCTCGGCGGCCCCGATGAAGGGCTAGAAACCGGGTTGGTTATGTCTGCTAACTCGCCGTCTTTGCTCTTGCTGTAGGGGGGGACTCATCGCCGCGTCCCCTCGAAGGGAACAGAGGATAAGAAGCCCGTTGCGAAATCGGGTCATAAGCCCTTGTTTTGACTTCGGTGCGAACGGGGGGAATTGAACCCCCACACCCTTTCGAGTGCCAGAACCTGAATCTGGTGCGTCTGCCAATTCCGCCACGTTCGCGTGCTGTTTTCTGCCCGCTATTTCGCAGAGGCAACCTAGTCGACGCGCCGCCCGCGGTGCAAGGGCGCGGAGGGCGCTCCGCCTTCGAAGGAGCCTGCCCAGGGCGCAACCGCGGATCGCCGCGCCGTCAAGGAGCACGGCCGACGTACGCGCGCGCCCGGATGCGTTCGCCTTCACAGAGCGGAACGACCGTGGGGACGTACCCCGCGGCGCGGAGCTGCCCGAGGAACTCGTCGGCCATGTACCCGCTCCACACGGCGAGCGCGCCACCCGCGATGAGCGCGCGCTTTGCGGCGATCAGCCCCGCCCGTGAATAGAGACGCGCGTTCGAGCGAAAGCTGGCCCAGTGCGGGCCGTTGTCGACGTCCAGAAGAATGACGTCCGTGTCTCCCTCGGCTTGGGCGAGGACCTCGCTCACGTCGCCGCGGACGACTTCGACGCGGGGATCATCGAGGGGATGGTCGGCGATCGACGCCAGCTCGCCCCGAACGAGGTGGACTACGGCGTCCACCTTCTCGACGACCACGATCCGCGCGTCGGCCGGAGCGACCTCGAGAACCCCGCGCAACGTCACCCCGAAGCCGAGGCCGCCCACGACGACCCGCGCCAGCCGGCCCCGCGCGAGCTTGGCCGCGAGCTGGCCAAACTCGCGCTCGGTCGCGAGCGCCGCGCTCGAGAGGAGCACGACGTTGCCGGCGACGAGCTCGACGAGGGCGCCCGTTTCGCGGAGCACGAGGTTGCCTGGCCCGTCGATCGGGCGAACTCGGACCCGCCGCCTGTGCACGGACCGTAGCTAACGCCGCACCCGTCCGCGTGGCAAACCGCGCGATAGCCGCTCACGGGATCGCGCGCCTGAAGCGGCGGACGCCTACGTCGCAGCCGGTCACGGCCGCGCGTGGCGGGCCACGATGGTCAAGAGCTCCGTGCCGTATTTCCGGGCGAGGCCCGGGCCGATGCCCGCGACGCGAAGCAACGCGCCCTCGTCCCCCGGCGCCTCGGTAGCCACCCCGAGGAGCGTGCGGTCATTCAGGATGCGAAACGCCGGCAGCCCGGTTCTTCTGGCTTCGGCCAGCCGCCAGGCGCGCAGCGCCTCGAAGAGGACGCCGCTCGTACCGCTCGCGCTTTCACCCTTTCCCCGAGCGGCAGGCGCCGCCCGCGGTCGCCGCTCGCGTTTGGCCTTCTCCGCCCCGGCGCCCTTCTTCGAGCGACGGCGCGGCGCGGTCCCGGACCGCGGCGGCGACGCGACCGTCATCCGAAAAGGGGGGTCCCCGGCGTTCTCCGCCTCGCCGCCGGCCGCCCCCGCCAGACGGACCCGCTGAAACGTGATCACCAGCGCCGTCTTTGACGAACGAGTCCTCTTCGAGGCGCACCCGCTTCGCGCGAGCGAGACCCGCCAGCAGGTGCTCGAGAGCGCGGCGATCGAGGTCGCCGGTCGGGAAAAGGTCGCGAAGCATCTGACCCACGGTCTGCCCGTCGCGCTCGCCCAGCGCACGCAGAACCCGCTCGGCGGCACTCTTTTCGGCGAGGCTCGGCTCGCGGTGCACCTGCGCGACGCACGAGGCCGGCGCGCAGACGTCGCAATGGCCGCAGGGCATGCCCGGATCGTTCTGGTCGCCGAAGTGCTCGGTGAGCAAGAGCATCCGGCACGCGCTTTTCTCCGCGTAGCGTCGCATTCGCGCGAGCTGCTCGAGACGGTGGGCGACGTGCGCTTCGTACGAAGGGCCGTAGTGCGCGTCGCCGCGACGGATCGTCTCGTCTGGATCGACCCGCGCGCCGCCGTGCAACCAGAGCTTTTCGAGCGCCTTTTCGAAGACCGCCGGCGGCAGGCCGGCGCGCGCCGCGAGGCCCTCTTTGTCGATCGGCTCGTCGCCCAGCTTTTGAAAGAGACCATGGAGCGCCCCGACGTCGGGGTAGTCGCGCTCGTGGAAGAACTCGTGGGTCTTGCTGTCGACGAAGGAGTGGAAGAGGACCGCGCGCGAGGGGGCCCCGTCGCGGCCCGCGCGGCCGATCTCCTGGTAGTAGCCCTCGAGCGTAGCGGGCAGCGCGGTGTGGATGACGGTGCGCACGTCGGGCTTGTCGATCCCCATCCCGAATGCGGTCGTCGCCACCATGACGTCGACATCGCCCTCCAAAAACGCGCGCTGCGCCTGGCCCCGTGAGGCCGACGTCATTCCCGCGTGGTACGCGACGGCCCGTCCCTTTTCGGCGAGGCTCTGCGCGAGCGCCTCGGCCTCGCGCCGCGTCGGGGCGTAGACGATCGCCGGGCGCCGCTGACGATCGGCGAGGAGGGCGAGGACCGCGTCGGCGCGCTCGGCGGGGCCCTTCTCGACGACCTCGACTGCGATGTTCGTGCGCCGGAAGCCGTGGATGAAGCGCGCGGGGCTCTCGAGACGCAGCTGCGCGACGATGTCGTCTTGCACGCTCGGCGTGGCGGTGGCCGTCAGGGCGAGGACCGGTGCAGGCCGGAGGAGCGGGAGCCTCTCGCCCAACATGCGGTACTCGGGGCGGAAATCGTGACCCCACTGCGAGATGCAGTGCGCCTCGTCCACTGCGACGAGCGTCGGCGGCTTGCGCGCGAGCATTTCCGGGAAACCAGGGACCTTGAGGCGCTCGGGCGCGATGAACAAGTAGTCGAGGCGCCCATCGAGGTAGGCGCGGCAAGCGGCGCGCGAGTCCTCCCTCCCCCTCCCCGAATGGATGCGCTCGGCGGAGAGCCCGTGCTTGACGAGCTTGGCGACTTGGTCCTCCATGAGCGCGATGAGCGGGCTCACGACGAGCGTCGTGCCGCCCCGCGCCAGGCCGGGGAGCTGGTAGCACAGGGACTTGCCAGCGCCGGTCGGCATCACGAGGAGCACGTCGCGGCCGAGCGTCGCCGCTCGGCACACCTCTTCTTGGTAGGGTCGGTAGGACGCGAAGCCGAAGCGGTCGTGAAGGAGCGACGACAGCCCCTCGGGGCCGACCGGGGCGCGGACGACCCGAGGCGGCGCGCGGGCGGGCACCGCGGAACGAGCCAGCGCTTCACGCGCCGTTGGCCCCGCGGAGGCCCCGTTGCGATGGGGCGCCGAGGGGAGCGATCGCGGCGCCCTCGTCACAGGAGCGGCGGCGACCCCCGCGACGCTGCCGACCACGGCGCACACATAGCGCTCGATCCCGCGCATGAACGCGTCGAAGTCTCCCGTCCCGCGCTCGATGTCGGCGAGCTTCGCCTCCCACTCGCCGGTCATTGCCGGGGTCTTCACGTCCGCGTGCACCAACTCGATGAGCGCGATCCCCTTCTCGGTCGCCTTGAGCGATTTTCCGTCACGTACGGCGTACTCGCGCTTCAGCAGCGTCTCGATCATCGCCGCGCGCGTCGCCGGCGTGCCGAGGCCGCAGTCGCGCATGGCCTCGGCCAGGTCCTTCTCCGGCACGGCGCGTCCTGCCGTTTCCATCGCCGTCAGCAAGGTCGCGTCGGTCAGGTGCGGTGGCGGCCGGGTCTGTTTTGCCACCGCCTTCATGTCGACGATGTCTTGCTGGTCGTTCGGGCTCAGCCCGCCAGGCAGGCCGTGCGGTGGCGCGCCGCCGTTTTCACGTCGTTTGTCGCCTCCTAGGCCGCCTCCTTTGCTCACGGCGCCGACATCGAGCGCCTTCCAGCCCAGGCGCTCGATGCTCGTGCCCGTGCTCGCGAAGCGGTCGACCTCGCTCGAGGTCACGCGCACGACGACGTGGGTCACCGCGTAAAGATGGTCCTCCTGCCAGGCAGACAGAAGGCGGCGGCAGACGAGGTCGTAGATGCGTCGCTCGTCGTCGCTCAGGTCGGCGGGCGCGCGCGTGGTCGTGGGAATGATGGCGTGGTGGTCGGTCACCCGCTGGTCGTCGACGTAGCGCGCGCCGAGCGGTCTTTTGCCCGTGCCGTCCGCGAGGTGGGCTCGATAGGGCTCTGCGATGGCGTCGACGACGTCCGGGAGCGTCTCGGCGATGGCGCGCGACAGCCTGCGGCTGTCGGTCCTCGGGTAGCTGAGAAGCTTTCGCCGCTCGTAGAGCGCTTGCGCCACATCGAGGGTCCGTTGCGCGCTCATCCCGAAGAGGCGATTGGCATGGCGCTGAAGCTCGGTCAGATCGTAGAGCAGCGGTGGCGCGAGCGTGCGCATCTGGCGCTCCGCCGACTCGATTCGCGCGTCGCCGTTCTTCGCGCGCTCCGCGATGCGCGCTGCCTCGTCGCCGTCCTTCAGCCGCGAGAGCGCGCCGCGCGGCTCGAGCGGCGGCTCCGTCGACGCCGGTGTCGATGCGCGAGCGACTTGGCGTGCGTCCACCAGGACGTTCGGTTCCCCCCGAAACCATGTGCCCGCGTAAGGCTCTCCCTCGCGGGGATCGCGGAACGTCGCGACCACCTCGAAGTAGTCCTCGGGTACGAACGCGCGTATCTCCAGCTCGCGGGCCACCACCATGGCGAGGGTCGGCGTCTGCACGCGACCCACGGAGAAGACCTGGTCGTGAACGATGCTGTACGCCCGCGACAGGTTCATGCCCACGAGCCAGTCCGCGCGGCTTCGCGCGCGGGCAGCGCGGCCGAGCGCGTCGTACTCGCCGCCTTCGCGGAGCTCTCGGAACCCCTTGGCGATGGCCCCCGGCGTCAGCGAGGAGATCCACAGCCGCCGGAACGGCTTGGTGCAACGAGCCGCCTCGTAGATGTAACGAAAGATGAGCTCCCCCTCGCGTCCCGCGTCGGTGGCGCAGACAATCTCGCTGACGTCCGGACCGTTGAGCACCCGCGCGACGTTCTCGAACTGATCGCGCGTCGCCTCGGAGACCACCAGGCGCCAGTCTGCCGGGAGCATGGGGAGCTCCGCGAGGAGCCACTCTCGCCAACGCGGGCTGAGCTCGTGGGGCTCGGCGAGCCCCACGAGATGCCCGATCGCCCACGTGACCACGTAGCCGGCCCCCCGCAGGCACCCCTCGTCGCGGCGGGTCGCGCCGAGGACCTGCGCGATGTCGCGCGCGACGGATGGTTTCTCGGCGATAACGGCGAGGGTCATGCGAGGGTCATGCGAGGGTCAGGGACCAGGGTCACTCCCTTATGCCATGTCGACCGAGCCGCGCGGCAGGTTGTCCCAAAAACTTGCGAGCGCGTGCTAGCGATTGGCCCCGTGGTCTCCGTTTCGTTCGCGTCCGGCACGCTCGAGATCCGCGCGTGGCCTCCCGGCCTGCCCCTGCCTTCGGCTTGCGCCTGGGACGACCGCACGCGCTGTCACCGCGGGCCTGGCCTGGCCTACGCCGACGTCGTCCGGGCGCTCGTCGCCTCGAAGACGCCATTCGAAGACGTCGCTCGCGCTTACACGCCGCTCGCGGCGGACGCTTGCGTGCACCGCGAACCGCGGCCATACCAGAGCGAAGCGCTCGCGGCGTGGACCGCCCATCGCGGACGGGGCGTCGTCGTCTTGCCGACCGGCGCGGGCAAGAGCCACGTGGCGTTGCTCGCGATCGACGCGAAAAGGCGGAGCACGCTCGTCGTCGCACCGACGCTCGATCTCGTTCGCCAGTGGTTCGACCTTCTCGCCGCGACCTTCGGTACGGCCATCGGCCTGGTCGGCGGCGGAGAGCACGACGTCCAGCCGCTCACCGTGACCACCTACGACTCGGCGTTCCTCCACATGGAGCACCTCGGCGCGCGCTTCGGGCTCGTCGTCTTCGACGAGTGCCACCATTTGCCCAGCGCGGCGTACGCGCTCGCCGCCCGCGCCTGCATCGCGCCCTTTCGACTCGGACTGACCGCGACGCCCGAGCGAGCGGACGGACGAGAGGCCGAGCTCGCGAGCCTGATCGGGCCCGTGGTCTATCGCAAGGACATCGTCGAGCTCGCGGGCGACTACCTCGCCGAATACGACGTCGAGCGCGTATCGATCGAGCTCTCGCCGCAAGAGCGCGTCGAGCACGACGCCGAGCGCGCGATCTACCGCGCGTTCGTCCAGAGCCGAGGCATTCGCATGAGCCAGCCCTCGGGGTGGGGACAGTTCATCATGCACTCCTCGCAGAGCGCCGAGGGCCGGCGAGCGATGGCCGCGTACCGGCGGCAGCGTGAGCTCGCGTTCGCCCCTCTGGCGAAGCTCGAGTACCTCGAGCTCCTGCTCCACGTGCACCGAAGGGACCGAGCGATCCTCTTCACGCAGGACAACGCCACGGCGTACGCGATTGCGCGCCGTTTCCTCGTCCCGGTCATCACGCACCAGACGAAGGTGCGCGAGCGCAGCGCGATCCTCGCTGGGCTCGCGGAGGGGACGTACCGCGCCGTGGCGACGTCGAAGGTCCTGAACGAGGGGGTCGACGTGCCGGACGCCAACGTCGCGGTGATCCTCTCCGGCAGCGGCTCGGTGCGCGAGCACGTCCAGCGCCTCGGCCGCATCCTGCGGAAGAAGGGCGAGAAGCGCGCCGTCCTCTACGAGCTCGTCACGGAAGCGACGACCGAGACGCACACGAGCGACCGGCGCCGGGAGCACAGTGCTTACCGCTGACCTCGTGAACGCGAGGCGTCGGGGCGGGGAGCTGCACCTCATTTCTTTCGACGCGCCGGCGCGCGCGCGCGCCAGCGCCATGGCCGCGGCCTTCCTCGCGATCGCCTCGGGGCACGTCGGCCGGACGCGCGAGGAGCTCGTCGCCGCGCTCGAGGCGATCGAGGTGGGCCCGCGCGAGCACCGGTTGAAGGCGGGGCTCGCGAAGCTCATCGAGGACCGCTGCGCGTTCGACGCACCAGAGGACCTCGACCCGCCGGCCGTTCGTCGCGACGTCTTCACGACGGCCAGCGCCGCGCGCGCCGCCCTCGAGGCGTTCGACCGCTTCGATCGCGACGCGATTCTCGCGGAGATCGCGCTCGCTCGCGGCACGACGGCCGTCGCCATCGAACGCGCGCTCTTCGCCGATCTGCGCGGCGCGCACGTCCTCGTCGCGTTCGACGCGCCGACCGCAGACGCCTTCGTGGCGGCCTACGAGCACGCGCAGGCGCAGGCGGTGCTGCTTCGGGCGGTGAAGGTGACCGTCGACGTGCGCTGCGCCTCGCCGGGGGCGCTGCGGGCGTTCTTCCGGAAGCTCAAGTTTCTGCGGCTGCTCCACACGATCGCCAAGCACGGCAAGCAGGGAGGCCATCGCATCGTCATCGACGGCCCGTTCAGTCTCTTCGAGTCGGTCACCAAGTACGGTCTCCAGCTCGCGCTCGTTCTGCCGGCGCTCGAGCAGTGCGACGATTGGCGCCTCGAGGCCGACGTGCGCTGGGGAAAGGAGCGCGCCCCGCTCGTCTTTCGGCTCGCGGGCAAGGCTTCGCCCGGCAGAGTCTCCGCCCCACCCCTGCCCGACGAGGTCGACGCCCTGGCACGGAGCTTCGAGGCCTTGGGCACGCCCTGGCGGGTGGCGCCCAACACGGACATTCTCGAGCTCCCGGGAATTGGCCTTTCGGTGCCCGACCTGGTCTTCGAGCGAGGTCGCCGCGGCGCCCGGCGCGAGCGCGTGTACCTGGAGGTCATGGGCTACTGGAGCCGCGCGGCCGTATGGAAGCGCGTCGAGCTGGTCCGGGCCGGCCTCGCCGAGCGCATTCTCTTCGCAGTCAGCTCGCGCCTCCGCGTGAGCGAGGAGGTCCTCGACGACGAGCTGCCCGGCGCGCTCTACGTGTACAAACACACGATCAGCGCACGCACCATCGCCCAGCGGCTCGAATCTGCTCGTTTCCTCCGATGGTTCCCCGAGCGTCGGCTAGCCTTCGCCGATGGAGATGGCCGGTCGCATCTCGTGGGCCCGCTTGGCGGCGGCGCTAGTCGTCATCGCTTCGAGCGGGTGCAGTACCCCCGTCAGCGCGCCTCCCGCGCAATCCGCGCCGGATGGCGTCGACTCGAGCCTGTCGGGGGACGGCTCCGGCTCGAGCGGCTCGAGCGGGAGCGCCGCCCTCGAAGGCGGCTCGGGAGCGCCGAGCGGCTCGGCGGACGAAGGGGGCTCGACTGGCGCCCCGGACGCGGGCGGCGGGACCGCGCCGATCGACGGCGGGGGTGAGGCAAGCGCGCCCGATGGCGGGGCGGTCCCCGCGGACGGCGGTCCGGCGCCCACGTGCGCTCTGCCCGAGTCCGACCCGTACTCGGCGTCCATCGAGGGCACCTGGGACTTCACCCCGTCGGGAGGAGCCCCGTCGAAGATCCAGGTGCCCGGCGGGGGCTAAGGTCAAACAAGGATTCAGCGTGCCCAGCGCGACCTACCAGACCCAGATCACCGTCCCTGACTCCGGCGCCCCGCAGACGACGCTCATCGAGTTCGGGGCCATCAACCACCAGGCGACACTCTCGGTCGATGGCACGACCGTGGCGACGAACACGACCTCGTTCACCCCGTCGGTCTTCGACGTGACGCGGTACGTGAGGCCGGGCCAGCGGCACGTGGTCACGGTAGCCGTGAACGGCCGAAACGCGCTGAAGAACGCAGCCGGCAAAGACACCGTGCCGGCCGCCGCGGACTGGTCCCCCTACGTGGCCCAGGGATTTTTCGCTCGGCGACGGTCAGGATCTACCCGGACGTGTACGTGAGCGACGTCTTCGTCCGCCCGAGCGTGACCCGCCAATCGTTGACCTACGACGTCTGGATTACGAGCTCGGCGAGCGTCGCGCGGCAAGTCACGTTGTCGGGAACGCTCGACTCGTGGAACTGCGACACGCCGGCCTACCCGACCCTGCCCTCGACGACCGTCGCGGCGCCCGCCGGCGCGACGCAAAAAGTGACGATCGGTCCTGTTCCGTGGGCCCTTGGCGTGGCGTCGTACTGTGGCCCAACGTCCCTTACCAGGCGGCCTACCGGGCCCGCCTCCACAACTTGCGCGTGACCCTCTCGGAGGGTGGAAAGGCGATGCACACGCGCCTCGTGCGCTTCGGCTTTCGCGAGACGGAGCAGCGCCAGACGGACGCGCAGCACGCGGACTATTACTTGAATGGAACCCGCGTCAATTTCCGTGGCGACAGCCTGCAGGGCGCCGATTACGACAGCATCGACAACGGCAGCGGGCGGGGTGACGCCTACGACACGTTGCCGGGCTTTCTGCCGCCCTCCCCGCATAACGCCGGCTGGCCCCAAGCGGTGCGCAACTACCAGCGCCTGAACTACAACGTCATCCGCATTCACCAGGAGGTCGCCGCACCGTACATGCTCGACGTCGCCGACGAGGAGGGTCAAATGGTGATCGACGAGACGGCCATCCGCGGGACCGACGGTGAGGACTTCGTCACCGGACACGACAACATGGTGAATCACGCGCGAGCCCTGGTGCTGCGCGATCGCAATCACCCCTCGGTCATTCGCTGGAGCCAGTCCAACGAAGAGAACCTTTCGTCGACCGACTCGATTCAGTTTGCGACCGACCTTTATACCGCGATCAAGGCGCTGGACCCCACCCGGCCGGTCAGCGCGGATCTTGGCGGCGCCGGCCACAATTACGACGCGATGGCGTACCCCGACTTCGCGACCTTCGGGCACTACCTGGATGGCTCGGGAACGTACACCGACCAGGTCGGCGCCAGGCCGGATCGTCCGTTTGGCCAAGGCGAGTTCGTCTGGCCGAAGGACCAGACCCTGCAGGGCATGATGTGGTTCGCCACCGGTACGGCGGCGATGCGCATCAAAGACGCGTCCGAAATCCGGCCCTACACGCTTCTGTCGGCCTGGGCGAGCGTCATCCCGGGCGTCCGAACGACGATGATGAAACTGGAGCCTCTCTATCCTTCCGGGACGGTGAGCCCGCCTCTCTTCGGCGAGGACAACCTTCCGGACCCATGGTCGAATCCAATCGTGCTCCGCATCCAGCGGGCCTTTAGCCCGCTCCTGGTTGCCGACCAGGCGTATTGGGAGTCGAACAAGCTGTCGAACGCGAGCGGCGGCTGTCCGATGGTCGTCCCCGCGCTGGCCCGCAATGCCGACAGCCCACGGACGCTCGTCGTCTTCAACGACACGTTCTCCGGAACGGCCGTCGCGATCGTCTGGGAGCTGCGCGCCGACAACCCCAGCGGCGCGGTGGTCTCGACAGGCACGGTGAGCCTCGATGTCCCGCTTGGAGCGATGGCGTCGCGAGCCATCACAATCCACACGCCGAGCGCGGGAACGGCCTGCTCGCTCGTCCTTCGCGCCGAGAAGAACGGCGTCGTTCTGTTCGAGGACACCGCGGAATCGTTCTTACTCCAATGATTCGCGCCGGGGGCGGAGCCGCGTTTCCCGGCTCCTTCTGCTAAACCCGAACCATGGCCATCGAGGAGAAAAGACCGTCGCCGGAGCGCGACAGAACCAACGAGAGCCTCCGAGTCGAACGCCAGAAGACCAATCGCGCGCTCGTCGCGAAGCAGCAGGCGGTAGAAGAAGACGCCGACCTCGTGGTCCAACACGCGCGCGCGAACGCAGACGCCGTCTTGGTTGCAGCCCGCGACAAAGCGGACCAACTCGATGAGGGTGGTCCAGGAACTGCGCCGCCTCCCGCCCTCGTGGAGGAGAGAGCGCTGGAAGACGAAGCCGTGCGCTCGGAGCGCGCCGCCGCGGACGATTGCCTCCGGCGCGAACGCGACGAGAGCGCGCGGGCCCTTTCGGGGCTGCTGCCCCTCGAGAGGGAAAAGACCGACAGGTATTTGCTGACCGAGCGCGCCCGTTCGGACGGAGCCATCGCGAATCGCGACGACTTTTTGGGCATGGTGAGCCACGACCTGCGCAACCTGCTCGGCGGGATCGTCTTGAGTGCCGCGGTCCTCGAGAAGAAGGCCGCCAAAGACGAGAAAGACCAGCCGACCGTTCTCGGGATGCAACGCATTCAACGATACGCGGCGCGCATGCATCGGCTCATTGGCGATCTGGTCGATGTGACGAGCATCGACGCAGGCAAGCTCGCGGTCACCATTTCGAGCGGCGATTCGCGGACGTTGCTCTCCGAGGCGGTCGACATGTTTCATGCCGCCGCTTCTGCCAAGGGGATTGCCCTCGAGGCCGAGACGACCGGAGGTCCCCTTCTGGCGGAGCTCGACCGCGACCGGATGCTTCAGGTCCTCGCCAATGGCATCACGAACGCGATAAAGTTCACGCCGTCGGGGGGACACATTCGGCTGCGCGCCGAGCGCATCGACGGCGAGGTCCGGTTTTCTATTCGAGACACCGGCATCGGCGTTCCGCCCGACAAGCTCGAGGCGATCTTCGAGCGATTCTGGCAGCTCGGCGAGGCGGACGGCCGCGGCCTGGGGCTCGGTCTTTACATATCCAAATGCATCGTCCACGCCCATGGGGGAGCCATCTGGGCGGAGAGCACGCTCGGCTCTGGCTGCACGTTGTACTTTACGCTCCGTGCGTCCAGGGCCATCCCGTGAGCGGGGGCCTCTTCTCTTCGAGATGACCCGACCCCGGGCGGCACGCGGGCCGAACAGCGTTCCCCTACGTCGCGGTCGCTCTGATTCTGTTCCGGGCCCCGGCGCGAAGCGGCATGCCGACGACGAGCTGGCTCGACGCCGCTTCATCGGGCGTGCTCGTCGACGGGTGCGAGCCACACCGCCAATGCCCCGGAGGAGCGCCGCTATTTCAGGAGATGCACGATCGTGGTCTCGGTTTCGGACGGATCGGGTGTCGGGTCGCCGTAGAATCTCCCACGCATGGCCGGCGGACTTCCTCCCGTTCGCCGCCATCCATTTTTCGATCGCGTCGTATGCTTCATTCATGCGGTCGTAGGGGCCCGCGGTGGACGGCGACGGCCGCTTCGCCGGTCGGCGTTTCGCTTGCATCGACCTCGCCTACTCGTTCAAAGCTGCGCGTCACCTCGACGCCGAAGTCGCACTGCAACGAAATGCCGGGCCGCGGCGGGTGGTGATGCACGAAGACTTGTGGCCGTCCGTCCGCAAGCAAGGGCTGGCTGCGCAGAAAATCCCAGACCTTGCCCACCGCCGGTTCCCCACGCCGCGCCGACCTTCCCCCGGCGCGACCTCGCACCGCATGCGGCTAACTTGCGGGGCCGCACGATCTGGAGGGTGACGGACACGGAGGGCATGGGAGCATCCTTTCTTCGCTTCGGAGCGACACAACGTCGACCTGGAATCCTCGAGACGTTACCCGGCGTCGATAGCCCCTTGAGGCGCGGGGCAAGCCCGTTGAGGCGCGGGGCAAGCCCCTTGAGGCGCGGGGCAAGCCCGTTGAGGCGCGGGGCAAGCCCGTTGAGGCGCGGGGCAAGCCCCCTGAGGCGCGGGGCAAGCCCCCTGAGGCGCGGGGCAAGCCCCCTGAGGCGCGCGGCAAGCCCCCTGAGGCGCGCGGCAAGCCCCCTGAGGCGCGCGGCAAGCCCCCTGAGGCGCGCGGCAAGCCCCCTGAGGCGCGGGGCAAGCCCGTTGAGGCGCGGGGCAAGCCCCTTGAGGCGCGGGGCAAGCCCCCTGAGGCGCGGGGCAAGCCCCCTGAGGCGCGGGGCAAGCCCGCCCTCTTGCTTGGCGGCCCCGGTTTGCCGCCATTTTTCACCAGACGATCGCCACGTTGTACCTTGCGATCTGCCCGTCTTGCGTCACGAGCGATGCACCCTCTTCGAGAGCGTGGGCGATGAGCATCCGGTCGAACGGATCGTGATGGTGGTACGGCAAGGAGCCCAGTCGTTTGGCTTCCCCAAACCCGAGCGACCGTCGTGTAAATCCCGCGTCGTCGATAGCTTCAATGAGGTCGGCCGGTACTTCCAGGCGTTTCAATCCCATCTTGATGGCGATTTCCCACGCGGACACGGCACTCACGAGGACCTCATTGGCCGTGTCCACCATGGCTGCACGTGCGACCTCCGAAAGCTTTTTGCTGCCCTCGAGTGCCCAAATGAGTGCGTGCGTGTCGAGGAGGAGCTTCATCGGCCTTCCCACGCTGCCAAGTCTTCAGCGGAGAGCGGCGCATCAAAATCGTCCGACATGACGACCTTGCCACGCCATCGCCCGAACCGCCGGACCGCTGCCTGGACGGGGACGAGCCGCACGACGGGCTTGCCCGCGCGTGCGATGACAATTTCCTCTCCCGCTTCTGCCTGCTCGACGAGGTACGACAACTGGCTCTTTGCCTCGTGCATGTTGACGACCTTTGCCATGGTCGCATCTTAGCTAAGCTAGCTAATACGTCCAGTTCAGTCCTGCGGCTGCCTTCGCTCCCATCGGAGGGCCGCACGCCGTCGCTTGTCTTCACAGCCGACGAGAAGCGGCTTCTTTCAAGCGACGGAAGACCTATCGCCTGCCTCTTGGCGCCGCGCGGACTCGCAGGCACCCTTGCTCGAGAAAGTCGTAAATTCCGTCGACCACCTGCTTGTCGGAGTAATCCGCGCCACGCCGGACCACCTGGCAAAGGAGCTCCTTCATCGCGCCCAGAATGAGATACGCGAACATCCGGGCGTCGCCGGGCGCCACGACGCCGAGCGCCTGCCCGTCGCGCAGGCTCTCGACCAGCAGGTTCTCGACGACTCTCGTAAAACGAGCTGGAGCTTGCGATCGAACGCCGGGTCGACGCCCGACCGCGTCGGTCAGGAGGATCTTGGTCGTGGGCCGGTCCTCGAGGAGCAGTACCGACGATGCGCCGGATGTTCTCGTGCATCTGATCGGCCACGGTACGCCCAGTGTCCTTCGGATCGACGCGCACGATGGCCATGCCGATCTGCGTGAACGCGCGATCGACGATCTCCTCGAAGACCGCCGCTTGTCCTCGAAGTAGAGATAGAACGTGCCGCGCGCGATGCCTGCGGCCGCGACGATGTCGTCGATCTTTGCCTCGTGGTAGCCGCGGCGCGCGAAGACATCGCGCGCGTGGCTCAGGATTTGCTGCCGTCGCTCGACCTTGTCCATGCGGCTCCGGAGCGAAACTGTCTCACGCGGCGTCGCTGAGCGACAGACTGCCGCCGGCGTCAGACCACCGACCTGTCAGCCGGACAGCGGCGCGGACGGATGCCAAGCGACACGCCCGACGTGCGTTCGCCGAGTCGCTAGCCGAAAGAAACCTTCCCCTCGAAGTCGGTCGCGTTAGACCTTCGACTGACACGCGAGTCTAGTGCCTCGGGAGGACAGCGCATGGGATCGACCGGGCTGCAGTCGCTTGCGATCGGGATGGACGTCGGCAGCACGACGGTGAAGGCCGTGGTCGTCGACCCGGCGACCAAGGAGATCCTCTGGAGCGACTACCAGCGCCACCACACGAAGCAGCCCGAGTACGTGCTCGAGATGCTCGAGAGCGATCCTGGCCGCGTTCCCGGATCAGCCGGCGACGGCGGCTGGCGGATGTTCCTCACCGGGCTCGGGCTCCGCGCCGCTCTGCGCGCCGACGGGCGGCAAGTTCGTCCAGGAGGTGAACGCGGTCACGCTCGCGGTCGAGCACCTGCACCCCGACGTCGGCTCGGTCATCGAGCTCGGCGGGCAAGACGCCAAGATCATCATGTTCAAGAAGGACGAGAAGACCGGCGAGAAGACCGCCGACGCCTCGATGAACGACAAGTGCGCGTCCGGCACGGGCGCCACCATCGACAAGTGCTTCCTCAAGGTGAACGCGCCGCCGGAGCTCGTGACGATCGCTCCACTTCGACGACTCGAAGCTCCACCACGTCGCCGCCAAGTGCGGCGTCTTCGCCGAGACGGACATCGTCAACCTGATCAAGAGCGGCATCCCGTCGAACGAGGTCCTCTGCTCGCTCGCCGACGCCATCGTCCTGCAGAACCTCAGCGTGCTCACGCGCGGCGGCACGCTCAAGCACCGCGTGCTGCTCCTCGGCGGCCCGAACACGTACCTGCCCGTTCCTCCAGGAGTGCTGGCGCCTGCGCATCCCGCAGACCTGGGACGAGCGCGGCTACGACTACCCGAAGGACGTGCCCGATCGAGGAGCTCGATCTTCGTCCCCGAGAACGCGCAGTACTACGCGGCGCTCGGCGCCGTGCTCTACGGCCTGCACGAGGAGGCGCACGTCGGCGTGCTTGACGCGCGCTCGACGCCCTCGCGCGAGTACATCACGACGGGACGCAAGGCGCGCCTCGGCGAGACCGCCGGCCCGCCGCTCGTCGAAGACGACGGCCGAGCTCGACGAGTTCCGCGAGCTCTACGCGATCCCGAAGTTCGAGCCCGGCGACGTTCGAGCCGAGGCGAAGACGGTGCGCGCCGTCATCGGCCTCGACGGCGGCTCGACGTCGTCGAAGGCCGTGCTCGTCGACTACGAGGACGGCAAGATCCTCTGCAAGGCCTACCAGCTCTCGAAGGGCAACCCGATCCAGGACACGAAGGAGCTCCTCGCGCAGCTCCGCGACGTACGTCGAGGTCGACCAGAAGGCGCAAGCTCGAGGTCATGGGCTTCGGCGCGACGGGCTACGCGGCCGACGTGCTCGAGGAGTGCGTGCCGCGCCGACGTGAACATCGTCGAGACGGTCGCGCACATGATGAGCGCGGTGCACTTCTTCGGCGACGTCGACGTCATCTGCGACATCGGCGGGCAGGACATCAAGGTCCTGTTCATGAAGAACGGCGACATCGCCAACTTCCGCCTCTCGAACAGCTGCTCGGCCGGCAACGGCATGCTCCTCCAGGCGACGGCCGACTCGTTCGGCGTCCCGGTCACCGAGTTCGCCGACGTCGCCTTCAAGGCGGAGCTCGCGCCGAAGTTCTCGCTACGGCTGCGCCGTCTTCCTCGACACCGATCGCGTGAACTTCCAGAAGGAGGGCTTCTCGAAAGAGGAGATGCTCGCCGGCCTCGCGCAGGTGCTTGCCGAAGAACGTCTGGCAGTACGTCGTGCAGATCCCGCGCCTCGCGGCGCTCGGCACGCAAGTTCGTGCTGCAGGGCGGCACGCAGTACAACCTCGCCGCGGTCAAGGCGCAGGTCGACTACATCAAGGAGCGCGTCCCCGGCGCGCGAGGTGTTCGTGCACCCGCACACCGGCGAGGCCGGCGCGATCGGCGCGGCGATGGAGACGCTCCGCGTCGTCAAGCGCAAGGGCAACTCGACGTTCATCGGCATCGATGCCGCGATCGACCTCGAGTACACGACGAAGAACGACGAAGAGACGGTCTGTCACTTCTGTCCGAACGAGTGCAAGCGCACGTTCATCGACACGAAGCGCCCCGACGGCTCGACCAGCCGCTACATCGCCGGCTTCTCCTGCGAGAAGGGCACCGTCGAGATCGAAAGAGGCGATGCTCGCGCTCGTCGCCGAGCGGAAGAAGATCGCCGCAGCAGTTCCCGAACATGGTCGACTACGAGGCGAAGCGCGCGTTCATGCACTTCTACGACGCCGGCGCCGATGCCCGCAGACGGCGCGCCGATCAAGGACGTCGAGGTGCAAGAAGGGCATCTTCGGCATGCGGCGCGTCGAGGTCACGCGCCCGTTCCAGCGCTCCTCGAAGGAGAGCTGGGACGCGCCGCAGGCGCGTGCGCATCGGCATCCCGCGCGTGCTCAACATGTACTCGACGGCGCCGTGCTTCCGGACGTACTTCGAGGCGCTCGGCATCCCGAAGCAGAACGTCGTCTTCAGCGACGCGACCACCGAAGAGATGTGGGTCGAGGGCGGCAAGTACGGGTCGATCGACCCGTGCTACCCGTCGCAAGGTCGCGCAGGCGCACATCCACAACCTGCTCTTTCATGCGCACGCACCAGCGGAGAAGAAGCCGCTCAAGTACATCTTCTTCCCGATCCTCACGCACGTGAACAACTTCGTCGCCGACACGATGGACAACGCGAGCTGTCCCATCGTCGCCGGCGCGCCGGACGTCATGAAGGCGGCGTTCACCAAGGAGGTCGACTTCTTCGCCACGCGCGGGATCGAGTACCTCGACCCGGCGCTCTCGTTCGTCGAGCCGACGCTGATGGCGCGGCGCATGTTCGAGACCTTCGGGCCGCGCCTCGGCATCACCGAGGACGAGAACGACTTACGCCTGCAAGGAGGCGTGGAAGGCGCTCGACAGCCTTCGACAAGGACGTCGCAGGAGAAGGGCCGCGCCATCCTCGAGACGGTCGAAGCCGAGGACCGCGTCGCCATCCTGATGATCGGCCGGCCGTACCACTCCGATCCCGGGCCTGAACCACGGCATCCCCGAGGAGTTCCAGGTCCTCGGCTATCCGATCCTGTCGCGTCCGCTCGATCCCGAAGGACCGCGAGTACCTCGATCGCTACTACAAGGAAGAGCTCGACAAGGGGATCATCAAGACGCCGCTCGAGCTCAACCACGTGTGGCCGGAGAACTACTCGGTCAACAGCGCGCAGAAGGTGTGGGCGGCGAGCTTCGCGGCGCACCACCCGAACGTCGTGGTGCTCGACCTCTCGTCGTTCAAGTGCGGCCACGACGCGCCGACCTACGGCCTCATCGACGCCATCATCGAGACGAGCAAGACGCCGTACGCGGCGCTCCACGACATCGACGCCAACAAGCCGGGCGGGCTCGATCAAGATCCGCGTCAAGACCTACGCGCACGCGCTCAAGCTCCACGAAGAGCGCCTGAGGACGCGCGCAAGCGCAAGCGGCGAGCTCGTGCACGCCATCGACCAGAAGCGCCTCGAGCTCCTCGAGCTGCGCACGCGAGCAGCTCGCGGCGCGCAAGCCAGCGCGACCCGGCGATCGACGCGCAGATCGAGGAGCTGCGCGCTCGCGTCTGACGGCTTACGAGGCCCCCGTCCGCGCCGCCGGAAGCCCTCGGCGCCGAACGGCGGCATCGTCAAGCTCGGGAAGAAAGACGCGCCGACGGGCGTCGTCCGCGTTCGAACCATACTTGAGCGTCGCCGAGTGAGCATCGGAGAGAATGTCCAGCACACGGAAACGTCGTCGGTCATCGAAGCAAGACGTCGCTCCCGATCGTCGACATCGACGCCGAGCTGAAGAAGTTCGAAGAGGAGGAGCGCAAGCGCCTCGGCCTCGACGCGCAAGACCGAGCACTGGATCGAGGACATGGCGGGCCTGACCTTCACCAAGAAGGAGAAGCGCCAAGATCACGATGCTCGTCGGCGGCCTCACCGTCGCGCACGACTACTTCGTCGAAGGCGGCTCTGCGGGGCGTCGGCTACAACGTGCAGATGCTCGACGTGCCCGACGAACGAGGCGCCTCCAGGTCGGCAAGGAGTTCGGCAACCGCGGCCAGTGCAACCCGACGTACTTCACGGTCGGCAACCTGGTGAAGTACCTCGATCACGCTCCGCGACAAGCACGGCATGACGGCCGAAGGAGGTCGTCGAAAAGTACGTCTTCCTCACGGCCGGCGCGTGCGGCCCGTGCCGCTTCGGCATGTACGTGACCGAGTACCGCAAGGCGCTGCGCGACGCCGGCTTCGACGGCTTCCGCGTCATGCTCTTCCAGCAGACGGGCGGCTTCAAGCAGGCGACCGGCGAAGAGTCGGGCCTCGAGCTGAACCCGGCGTTCTTCTGGGCCATCGTCAAGGCGCTCGTCGCCGGCGACGTCCTCAACGCGCTCGGCTACCGCATCCGCCCCTACGAGGTGAACGCGGGCGACACCGACCGCGCCATCGAGCAGTGCAAGAAGATCATCTACGAGGCGCTCGAGAAGCAAGACGAACATCCTGCTCGCGCTCGTGGCAAGTGCAAGCCGCATCCTCGCGGCCGTGAAGGTCGACAAGCACGCTGCCCAAGCCGAAGGTCAGCATCATCGGCGAGTTCTGGGCGATGACGACCGAGGGCGACGGCAACTACCAGCTCCAGCGCTTCCTCGAGAGCGAGGGCGCCGAGGCCGACATCCAGCTCGTGACCGCGTGGCTCCTCTACACGGTCTGGGAAGGCGCGGCACGACACGAACGAGCGCGCCGACCTGCGCGGCGCCGACACGGCGAAGTACGGCCTCGGCGAGCATCGGGACGACGCGTTCGGCGTCGCGAAGAAGCTCGCCGGCCGTCACCGGCGGCGGACCTGGCCATCCGCGCGCTCTTCCAGACCTTCGCGCACGCGATGGGCCTCTACGGCTACCACCTTGCCGGACATGGACGACATCGCCGAGATCAGCCACGAGTACTACAACAACGATCTCCGCGGCGGCGAAGGCCACATGGAAGTCGGCAAGCTCATCATGAACGTCGTTCACTCGAAGGCGCACATGACGCTCAGCGTGAAGCCCTTCGGCTGCATGCCGAGCGCCGGCGTCTCCGACGGCGTGCAGTCGGCCATCACCGAGAAGTTCCCGGGCACGATCTTCTGCCCGGTCGAGACGAGCGGCGACGGGCGCGTGAACTTCTACTCGCGCGTGCAGATGTACCTCTTCAAGGCCAAGCAGGCGGCCGTCGGCCGAGTACGAGCGCGCCCTCGAGACGCACGGCGTCACGCGCGAGCAGGTGCAAGGCGTTCCTCGAGTCGAGCCCGCGCTTCGCGAGCCCGCTCTACAAGGCGCCGCACTCGTACGCCGGCAACGCGGCGGATCTCGTCGCCGCGGTCGCGCCGTACATCACGAAGACGCGTCGGGCACGGTGGACGGAGCGTCTCGCGGGGGCGGGTAAGAAGTCCGCGGAGCTGGCGCAGAAGTCGCCGCACATGGTCGTGCGAATCGTCAAGGGAGCCGTGGAAGCCGCCCCGGAGATGATGGAGCGCGTGAAGGTCGACGCAAAGCTGTTCACGGCGGCGCGCAAGGCGGCCAAGACCAAGAAGGTCCCGGTCGCGGAGGCATCGCAGGCGGCCGAGTAACCTGCCGCCCTCTCGCTCCCGAGCGCAGCAGACAAAAGCCCCCGGCGCGGACCTCGCGTCGGGGGCTTCGGCTTTTTGTCGTCGCGCCGGGTGAACGGCGGCGGAAGGCTCTGGCTCAGCCGCCTCCGCCGCCGGTGTCCGCCAGCCCAGCCGCGTCCGGCGCGCCGGTGGCGTCAGGGCCGCCACTCGCGTCCGTCGAGGCGCCGGCTTCCGTCATGACCAGCGGCGCACGGCAACCGAGGGCTCCTCCCCCTCCCCCTCCTCCCATTCTGCAGACCAGGCCCGCGGGGCAGTCGGTCGTCACCGCGCAGAGGGGCACCGCGCCGCCCATGCAGGCCGTACCGGTCTGGCACGTCCCGCCGCCGTTCGAGCAACACAACATCCCCGCGCCGCAGCTTCCCGCCGTGCAGGGGGGCACGCGGCAGGTCATCGCGCCGCCGCCACCGCCGCCTCCACCGGTGCAAGTCTGGCCGGCCGGGCATTCGGCGGTCGCCATGCAGACCCGCGCCGAACCGCCGCCGCAGGCCGCCTGACAAGTCGCTCGTCCGCCACCGCCCGTGCAGCACACTTGACCCGCCGCGCAGCTCGCCGTCCCCGTGCAGGGGGGGACCTGACACGTCATGACGCCGCCGCCGCCTCCCGCGCGCATGCACGTCTGGCCCGTCGGGCACTCCGTGCTCGCCATGCAGACCTGGGCCGAGCCCATCGCGCACGCGGTCTGGCACATCGCCCCGGCGCCCCCGCCCGTGCAGCATGTCTGGCCTGCCGCGCAGCTCACGGCGCCGACGCAAGCCGGCGTCCGACACGTCATCCGGCCGCCGCCGGCAGCGACGCACATTTGGCCTACCGCGCACTCGGTGCTTGCGACACAGATTTGCGTCGCGCCGGCAGGACAGGTCGCGTTCTCGCAGACCTGGTTCGTTCCGCCCCCCCCGGCAATCGGCTCGCGGCAGCACACTTGCGCCCCAGCACATTGGGCCGCGCTCGTGCAGGACGTCACGGTGCCTCCGCACGAAGCTGTGCTCGAAACGCAGCTGTAAGCGGTCATGGCGCGACCGCCGCCCGCTGGGGTGGTCGTCGTGGCGCAGCAGGACTGCCCTGCCTGGCACGGCGGGTTGCCGGTCGGACCGCAGGCGATCGTGTTTGCGCCCGGCACGCCCGAATCATTGGAGCCGACGCCGATGGTCGAGCCCGAGCCGCCACCGTCCGTGCCGGCCACCTCCGACGAGCCTCCGCACGCAGCTACGAGCGCCACGACGAATGCCACCGCAAAGAAAAGTCTGGAATTTTTCATGATGAGAGCCCTCTTGCTCAAGCGAAATCAGCCGGAGGCTAGCTCGGTTGCAACGCGCCCTCCGTCTCACGGCCGTCGCGTGAGCGGACTCGTTTGCTCGATCAATTTTTACTGTCTTTTTCCGCCGTTGCAGTGCTGTCGTTCATCGGTATTCAGGGCCTCCCGCGCCGCCCCGCAGTGCGCTTCTCCCGGGTCGCCTCGCGGTCCTTTTTTCCTTTTCTCATTCGGCTCGTTCGGCCGGCGTGGCGCGCCTTGGCGTCTTCACCATTCGCCCAAGTACCAGCGCGGCTTCGGACGCGCGCCGTATTTCAGGCCGAACTGAGTCATCGTCCGATCGCGGATCGCGTCCACGGCCTCGCGCGGAGAATCGGTGAGCACCCAACGGTCGATGTCGCCGGCGGCGATGGCGCCCTCGGAGAGCAGGCGTGCGCGCATGAACTCGACGAGCGGACGCCAGTAGCTCACCCCGAGGAGCACGAGCGGGAAGTCCTCGATCATGCGGGTCTGTATGAGAACGGCCGTCTCGAAGATTTCGTCGAGCGTGCCGATGCCGCCGGGCACGGCGACGAACGCATACGAATACTTCACGAGCATCAGCTTGCGGACGAAGAAGTACGGAAACTCGACCCAGCGATCGAGGTACGGATTCGGTTTCTGCTCCTCGGGCAGCTCGATGTTCGCGCCGACGGAGTACCCACCCGCCTCCTTCGCGCCGCGGTTCGCGGCCTCCATGAGGCCCGGCCCACCGCCCGTCATCACCGTGAAACCCGCCGCGGCCAGGCGACTGCCCACTTCACGGGTCAGCTCGTAATAGGGATGTGCTTCCCGAAATCGCGCCGAGCCAAACACGGTTACACAAGGACCGACGAAATGCAGCGCGCGAAAGCCGCGCACGCATTGCCAACCGATCTTGAACGCCTCCCCAATCTCGATCGATCGCGGCCGCGGGCCGTTCAAGAAGAGCCGCTCGGCGGGGTTGCGCGTGCCCTTCCCCCACTCCGGGCCGTCAGCGGGCGGCGCCTGGGGGTCGGAGACGCCGGAGGGCGCGACGCGGTCTTCTCGATCGGAGCCGGCCATCGACTACGGGGTCATCCGAGCGAAGTCGACGAAGCCGCGCTCGACGTTCGTCTCGACGAGCTCGACCGCGACGCGATCGCCGACGTCGAGACCCTCGAACCCGCGCACCACTCGCCCTTCGGCCGCGGGGTGTGAAATGCGAACCCACGTCCCCTTTCCGGACGCACCGGTCACCAGCCCGTCGAAGCGTTCGCCGATTCGCGATGCCAGGAGGAGCGCCGCGGCCGATTTTCGGACCTGCCGCTCCACCTTGGCGGCGTTCGTCTCCTGATCGGTGCACTGTCGAGCGATCGCGCCGAGCTCGCCGTCGGCGTACGGCGACGTCTTTCCGGCGAGGGCGGCCTTCAACAGGCGCTGTGTCGCCAGATCGGCAAACCGCCTGTTCGGCGCAGTCGAGTGCGTGTAATCGCTCACCGCCAGCCCGAAGTGCCCTGCGCTCGGGCCGGCCTGAGCCGCCAGCTCGAGGACGTACTCTCCCCGCCCGAGGAGCTTCACGACCGCCAGCGACAGGTCGGGAAAGTGCGCCGGATCCTGGGCGCGACGCTTCACGAGAAAGGCTGCCAGCGCGCCTCCGTCGGGCTCGGCCGGAAGACGCTCGCCGAGCCCCGCGGCGAGCGCGACGATTCGATCCCATCGCTCGGGCGACCGAAGAACCCTACGCAGCGAGGGCATTCGGTTCTGGGCGAGGAACTTCGCCGCCACGCCGTTCGCGGCAATCATGAAATCTTCGATGAGCTCCTTGGCCACGTTGGCTTCGTCGGGCCTGAGGTCGGACAGCGCGTCACCATCGAAGACGGCCTGGGCCTCGCCCGTTTCCAGGCTCAATGCACCATGCTGCAAGCGAAGCGCGCGCATCGCCTGCGCCACTCGAGCCTGGAGCCGCAGCTGCTCGTCGAGCCCTTGCACCGAGGCGACGCGCGCCGGCGCAGGCGCCGCGCCGTCGAGCCACGCGGCGACGGAGCCGTACGCGAGCTTCGCGCGATTGACGACCGATGCCCGGTAAATGTCCGACTCCTTCACCGTCCCGTCGGGGGTCACCAGCATCTCGATCACGATGGCGAGGCGCTCCTCGTCTTGTCCCAACGACGTGACGTCCGTCGAGAGCCTTTCGGGGAGCATCGGGAAAATCTTGGCCGCCGTGTAGACCGACGTGGTGTTCGTCCGAGCGTGCTCGTCGATCGCCGAGCCGCGCGGAACCGTCGCGTCGACGTCCGCGACGGCCACGAGGATCTTGGTGACGCCCCCGGCCATCGGCTCGGCGACGGAAAGTTGATCGAGATCCCTCGACGAGTCGTTGTCGATCGAGGCCCAGAGGCGGTCCCGAAGGTCACGGAGCCCCGCGATCCCCACGGCGGGAGGCTCGGCGATGGCCGCGAGCTGCGCGAGGGCCGCCGGCGAAAAGTCGGGCTGGAGGCCGCGTTGAATCATGGCCCGGCGGGCAATGGACTCGAGCTGGTTCATTCGACGAACACGGTCGGCGACGGTCTCGACTGACGATTTCGCATTCGCGGGAGGGTAGCGCGTTCGAGCTTCGCGCGGCGAGGCGAGCCGCCCGATTGTGATCGAAGCAAGATGGCGCGATACTCGCCGCCAGCCATGCGCCAACGCCTCCGCCACCTCGCCGCCAGTCTCCCGCGGGCGCTCGTTACGTTGACGGCGCTCACCTCGCTCAGCACGCTCACGTACGCGCGATCGGCGTCCGCGCAGGCCGACGCCGACCGAGCGACCGCCCGCGCGCTCGGGCTCGACGGGTCGCAGGCGCTCGACAGCAAGGACTACCCCACCGCGGAGGACCGGTTTCGGCGCGCGGACAGGCTCGTGCATGCGCCGACGTTGATGCTCGGGCTGGCGCGCGCTCTTGCGGGCGAAGGGAAGCTCGTCGAGGCAACCGAGACCTACAACCGTATCGTCCGCGAGGGCGTGACGGCGGGGGCGCCCGAGCCGTTCAAGAGGGCGCTGAACGACGCCAAGCGGGAGGTCGAGGAGGTCGCCCCCAAGATTGGGAGCGTGACCATCGTCGTTCGCGCGCCGGGCGGCGCTGACGTGGCCAACCTGAAGACCGTGCTCGACGGGGCACCGCTGAACAGCGCGTCGATGGGCGTCCGGCGCCTCGTCGATCCGGGCGCGCACACGCTGAAGGTGGCGGGCGATGGCTTCAAGACAGCGGAGTTGCGGTTCACGGTGCCCGAGGGAGGGAGCATCAACCAGCCCGTCACCCTCGAGCGCGAGCCGAGCGCGGCTCCCGCCCCGCTGGTCGGCGCCCCGGTCGCGTCGCAGAACAAGCCGGCCTACCCCGCGGCGGACGGCGCACCCGCCGGGGGCGAACGCGCCGCGGGCGCGGAGTCGCCCGAGCCATCGCCTGCGAAGCGGTCGGCCCTCCCATGGGTCGCGTTCGGCGTCGGTGGAGCGGGGCTCGTCGTCGGCGCCGTCGCGGGCATCGTCGCGATCGGCCAGAGCTCGACCCTCAGCAACGCCTGTTCCGGGCACACTTGCCCGCCCGGACAAGCAAAAGGACGTCGACGCGTACCACACGATGGGAACGCTCGCGAATGTCGGCTTCATCGT
The DNA here is from genome assembly GCA_963787925.1 of uncultured delta proteobacterium. Classification (GTDB taxonomy): domain Bacteria; phylum Myxococcota_A; class Polyangia; order Polyangiales; family Polyangiaceae; genus Palsa-1150. The sequence goes on along the minus strand of CAWBEN010000003.1, from coordinate 2,469,624 downwards.
GGGAGGCGTGGGCGTCGCCGCCGGAGTCGTCCTCCTTTTGGCTCAGCCGAAGGCGGAGCCCGAGGGCAAGCCGGCCGCCGGCGCGCTCCTTCGGGGTCGGGCCGCCGGGGTCCGCGTCACGCCCGTCGTCGGACCTGGCTCGATTGGCGTCGTCGGGGAATTCTGAGAGTCGACGCGCGGCCTTCGGCTCGCTATACGCCCAGCCTGGGCCGATGATCGAAGCTCTCGTCTTCCGCCGCGTCCGCGCCATCGATCCGGCGGGAGCGCTCGATGCCGAGGTCGACGTCGTCGTCGAGCGCGGACGCGTCACGCGCGTCGGGCGTGACGCCGGCGCACGATTTGTTGGCGGCCCAGAGCGAGCGCGTCCGCGTCGTCGAACGCACCGGGGCTTGGCTCCTCCCGGGTCTCGTCGACCTGCACGCGCACCTGCGCGAGCCGGGCTGCGAGTACGAAGGAAGACGTCGCGAGCGGCCTCCGCGCCGCGGCGGCCGGCGGCTTCGTGGACGTCTGCTGCATGCCGAACACCCGCCCGGTGAACGACACGCGCGTCGTCACCGAGATGCTCGTCGGCAAAGCGCGCGCGCTCGGCGGACCGTCCGCCTTCACCCGATCGGCGCCATCACCGTCGGCCAGAAGGGCGAGCAGCTCACCGAGATGGCCGACCTGAAAGACGGCGGGCGCCGTCGCCGTGAGCGACGACGGACGCTGCGTGACGACCAGCCACGTCATGCGCCGCGCGCTCGAGTACGCCGCGACCTTCGACCTTCCGGTCATCCAGCACGCCGAGGACCACGCGCTCACCGAGGGCGCGCAGATGCACGAGGGCGCGGTCGTCGACGCAGCTCGGCCTGCGCGGCTGGCCGCGCGTCGCCGAAGACGTCATCGTCGCGCGCGACGTGCTCCTCGCCGAGTACGTCGGGCGCCCGCTACCACGTCGCGCACGTGTCGACGATGGGCGCCGTGCGCCTCGCTGCGCGAGGCGAAGTCGCGCGGCATCGCGGTGACCGCCGAGGTGACGCCGCACCACCTGCTGCTCACCACGAGGCGCTCCTCGGCTACGACACGGCCTGCAAGGTGAATCCCGCCGCTCCGCGAGCCGGAGGACGTCGAGGCCCTTCGCCGCGCGCTCGCCGACGGCACGATCGACTGCATCGCCACCGACCACGCGCCCCACGGCGTCGCTCGACAAGGACGTCGAGCTCGCCGAGGCCGCGCCGGGGATGATCGGCCTCGAGCTCTGCGTTCCGCTCCTCCTCGGGCTCGTTCGAGCCGGGCGCCCTGCCGCTCGCGCGCCTCGTCGACGCGCTCACCGCGGCGCCGGCGCGCATCGCCGGCCTCGACCCCGCCGCGCATTCGCGAAGGCGCGCGGGCCGACCTCGTCCTCATCGACCCGCGCGACCCGATGGACGGTCGATCCGGCGCGGCTTCGCGACGAAGAGCCGCAACACGCCGTTCGCGGGCCAAGCCGTCGAAGGGCGCGTCGCGATGACGGTGTGCGAGGGCCGCGTCGTGTACGAAGCCGAGGAGCCGACGTGAGCGATCCGACAAAGCAAGAGCGCGCGTGGCTCGTGCTCGCCGACGGCACCGTCTTCGAAGGCCGGCCCTTCGGCGCGCGCGGCGACGACGACCGGCGAAGCCGTCTTCACCACGGCGATGACCGGCTACCAGGAGGTGCTCACCGACCCCTCGTACTACGGGCAGATCGTCACGATGACCGCGCCCGAGATCGGCAACGTCGGCGTCAACGCCGACGACACGGAGGCGGTCGACGGACGCGCCCGCGCGTCGCGGGCTTCGTCGTCCGCGACGCGAGCCCCATCGCGTCGAACTGGCGCGCGACGGAGTCGCTCGACGCCTACCTCGCGCGGCACGGCGTCGTCGGCATCGCCGACGTCGACACGCGCAAGCTCACGCGCCACCTGCGCGATCACGGGTCGCAGAACGCGCGCCATCGGCGACCGACGCCGCCCGAAGCGCTCGCTGCGACGCGCGCGCGAGGCGCCCGACATGAACGGCCTCGACCTCGTGCGCGCAGTCACGCCGAAGGAGCCGTACACGTGGACCGAGGGCCGCGGCGCATGGGGCACGAGCCGGCGCCGCGCGCCGCCGGAGCATCACGTCGTCGCCTTCGACTTCGGCATCGAAGCGCAACATCCTGCGCTGCCTCGTCGACTGCGGGCTGCCGCCTCACCGTCGTCCCCGCCGGCGACGACCGCGCGCCGAGGCGCTCGCGCTGCAGCCCGGACGGCGTCTTCCTCTCGAACGGCCCCGGCGATCCCGCGGCCGTCACCTACGCGGTCGACACCGTCCGCGCGCTCCTCGGCAAGAAGCCGCTCTTCGGCATCTGCCTCGGCCACCAGCTCCTCGCGCTCGCGCTCGGGGCCAAGACGTACAAGCTCAAGTTCGGTCATCGCGGCGCGAACCAGCCGGTGAAGGACCTCGCCACCGGACGCGTCGAGATCACCACGCAAAACCACGGCTTCTGCGTCGATCTCGTCGACCTGCCGGCGGGCGTCGCGTCGACGCACGTGCACCTGAACGACGGCACGTCCGAAGGGCTCGCCGCACCGAGCGCTGCGCGCCTTCAGCGTGCAGTACCACCCCGAGGCCGCGGCCGGCCCGCACGACGCGCTCTACCTGTTCGAGCGGTTCGCCGCGGCGATGCGCGACCGGCGCTGACGCGCGGCTTGCGTGTGGTCCGCGTCGGACAGGGCACCGGCCGCGTGCTACACCGCCGCACCCCGCAATGCGCACGATCCACTTCGTCAGCCTCGGCTGCGCGAAGAACCGCGTCGACACCGAGGTCATGCTCGGCGTCGCCGCCGGCGAGCGGCTGGCGCATCGTCGACGAGGCGGACGAGGCCGAGGTCATCGTCGTCAACACGTGCGGCTTCATCGGCGAGGCGAAGAAGGAGTCGATCGACACCATCCTCGAGCTCGCCGAGTACAAGCGAGTCGGCGCCTGCAAGAAGCTCGTCGTCGCGGGTTGCCTCTCGCAGCGCTACCCGGGCGAGCTCGCCGCGCAGATGCCGGAGGTCGACCACTTCCTCGGCTCGAGCGACATGCTCAAGCTCGCGTCGGTGCTGGCGGGCGAGCGCCGAGCGGATGCTCGTCGGCAACCCGGCGGACTGGGTCGTGCGCGCCAGCGATCCGCGCGTCGTCACGCAGTCGCGCGCCAGCGCTTAGCTGAAGATCGCCGAGGGCTGCAACCGGACGTGCGCGTTCTGCGTGATCCCGAAGATCCGCGGCAAGCAGCGCTCGCGCACGGCCGACGACGTCGTCGCGGAGGCAGAGCGCCTCGTCGGTGGCGGCGCGATCGAGCTGAACCTCGTGTCGCAGGACACCGTCGCCTACGGGCCGCGACCTCCCGAAGGCGGCGCGCGTCGGGCTCGCGGAGCTCGTGCGCCGCGTCGCCGACGTGAAGGGCGTGCGCTGGGTGCGTCTTTTCTATCTCTATCCCGAGACGATCGACGACGCGCTCATCGAGCTCCTCGCGAACCATCCGCGCGTCGTCCCTTACGTCGACATGCCGCTGCAGCACGCCGCCGACGCGATGCTCGCGCGGATGCGCCGCGGCCACGGCAAAGACCGGCAGAAGCGCGTGGTCGAGCGCCTGCGCAAGGCGCATTCCGGGGCTCACCTTCCGCACGGCGTTCATCGTCGGCCACCCGGGCGAGACGGAAGCCGAGTTCGACGAGCTGCGCGAGTTCGTCGAGTGGGCGCGGTTCGAGCACGCCGTCGTCTTCCGCTACTCCGACGAGGAGACGTGCACCGCTCACGCCATGGACGGCAAGGTCCCTCCGCTCGTGGCGACGCAACCGCGCCCGAAAGCTGATGGCCCTCCAGCGCGAGAATCGCCCGCGAGAAGAACCGCGCGCTCATCGGGCGCGAGCTCGAAGTCCTCGTCGAGGGGCCGAGCGAGGAGCACGAGCTCGTGATGATGGGCCGCCACGCCGGCCAGGCCCCCGACATCGACGGCGGGGTCTACCTCTCGCGAAGGCGAGGCCCACCCGGGCGAGATGCGCCGCGTACGAGTCGTCCAGGCGAGCGACTGGGACCTGGTCGGCGACCTCGTCGACGAGGCGCCGAGCCCGCGGCCGAAGCGGGTCGCGCTCAAGGTCTTGCACACCGAGCGCGAGACGCGCTGGCAATGAGCCCTCTCTAGAGCGCCGGCACCGCTACGGTGATCGCTGGGCTCACGGTCGTCCCGAACTCTTGCCAGATTTCCAGATAGTCACCGGCGTGGGCGTAGACGGCGGCATCCCAAGCGCCGCATCCGCTGGCCCTCGCGCCGCTGATGGCCTGGTCGCCCGGCACGCTGGTGCGCGTGTTCTGGACGACGACGATCGCATTCGGCTCGGCGCCGCCGCACGCGGACGCGAGCACCACGTGATCGGCATCGACCCCTCGCGCGAGCGAGGGAGTCGACGGGGGGGGCAACGGCAGAGTCGGGCTGGCGCACGCGAGGGCCATGGCGACGAGCCCCGCGAGGGGGAACAGACGCCCGAGCGGCGCGCACACTTCTCCGCACCTTCGTACCATGCCCGTGGAGGCGGATTTAGCACGTTCCGGGCCGCTCCGCCGAGCCTGGGTGCCGCGCCGGTTTCTGGGGCCGGGCACGGGCGCGCGCACGCGTCGGGACGGCGACTGGCGGCAACGCAGTTGGCGCCGTAGCTCACTTGGTGGCCGCTTTGCCCAAAGATTGGACCCGATCACGGCGCGGCGATAACAACGTGGCCCCGACCATTGAGGTCGACGCGCCGTTCAACGGCGCACGCACGACGATGCACTCGGTGAGCCTTGCATGAGGACGGCCTGGTTTCATCGAACGGCGCCGCGCCTCGAGCGCGCGCTCCGCACATGGCGGTCGTCGTGGGCGCGCCCGGCCCCCTTCCTGCTGCTCGTGGCTTGGCTGGTCGCCGCACGCCGCGCGAGAGACATCGATTGGGCGGCGCCGAGCCCCGAGGCAGCGATCGCCGAGACTCTAACGCGCCGCGGCCTCGCCTGCGACGCGCGCGACGTCGCCTGGGTCGCGGGGCGCCCCGGCCTCTGGGGGCGGCTGACCCGCTTGGTGGGCGGGCGGGCCGCGGCGCGGGCTCTCGTCCGAGCCCGGACGGCCGACGCGCCGAGCGATCTGTATTTCGTCGAGGTGCGCCTCTCGCCGGAGGGGGCGGTGCTCGAGGTGGGCGGCTCGTGGAACGTGACCGAAACGAGCGGCGTCGACGAGTCGCGGCCGGACGTCCGCGGCACGCTCGCCGTCTACACCACCGCCGCAGACGGCCTGTGCACGGCGGTGCACGTCCTCGACCTCGCAGGGCGCACGGGACCCTCGCCCGGCGCCTACCGGGACTTCACGCGCTTGCAGAGGGCGCAGGCCATGCTGACGAACCTTCAGCAAACGGGGCAGGCTGCCGGCGTCGTGCACGACACGTTCGCGCTAGACCCCGTGGCGGGGAGCGCCGCCGTGTCGTGGCTCGACGACGACCGCATCGAGGTCCACGCCGACGATCGCGTCATCGTCATCGACCCTCGAAACGCGCGCGTTCTGTCCGGGGAGAAATTCGTTCGCGTCGTTCCAGACGAGCGCGCGAGGCCCGGAAGCTTCCTCACGTGGGCCGTCGATCGCGTGCGCGCGATGCCATGGTTCGGCGACGAGCGGATGCAGTGGCTCAAAGCCGTCGCCTTCACGGTGCTCGACGGCTACCGCGCGCGGTTCTCGCGCGGAACCACGTCGGAGGACGTGCAGGACGAGCTCGGGCTTCGCCAGCCGAACGTCCCGGAGGCCACCTTCACGGACCCGGACGTCGGCTGGCCACCCGGACCCATCAAGCCGTTGGTTTCGCCGCCCCTACCGGGCGAAGGCCGCTGGATCAGCCTCGATCGAGACCCGTTCATCACGCCCAAGCCCGGGGGCGGCGAGCCGGCCTTCGTCACGTCTTTCTTGCGGCCGGATCCGCATCGGCAAGACGTCCGCGTCTACGTGACTCTCTGGGATCCGAGACAGATCGCGCTTCACGTCGAAGCGGGGACGGTCGAGCCGATCAGCGCGAACGGCGAGCATGGCCCCGGCCTCGTGCCGCGCACGCCCGAGGTCATGAGGCGCCTCGTGGCTGGCTTCAACGGAGGCTTTCAGGCGCAGCACGGCGAGTATGGGATGTTCGCGGGCGGAATCGAGTACCTTCCTCCGAAGGCGTACGCAGCGACGGTCCTCGAGCTCGCAGACGGCTCGAACGCCTTCGGGGCGTGGCCCGGTCCGCCCGCCGAGCAGCGCGACGCCGCCTCGAACACGCGCGATGGCGCAGTCCTCGACGGGGTCGTCGGCTTCCGACAGAACCTGACGGCGCTCGTCGAGGACGGGCGCTTCAATCCGTGGGGGCGCTCCTGGTGGGGCGGCACACCTCCCGGCTGGCCCGACCAAGTCCACAGCGCGCGGAGCGCCATCTGCCTCACGAAGGAGGACTTCGTCGGCTATTTCTACAGCACGAGCATCTCCGCCGAGGACCTCGCGCAGGCGATGCTGGCCACGCGCTGCTCGTTCGGCATCCACCTGGACATGAACCCAGGGCACGCGGGGTTCGAGTTCTACGACGTCGCGTCCGAGGGGCGCCTCATGCCGCTGGGACGGCCTCTCCAGAGCGACTGGGAGGCCGAAGGCAAGGTGCCCGGTATGCCCGGCGTCGTCTTCCGATCGCGCCGGATGATACGCGGAATGGGTCACATGCTCTTTCCCCGGTACATCCAGCGCGAGGCGCGCGACTTCTTTTATTTGACGGAGCGTCCCGCGCTGCCGGGCAGGCCTATCGACGCAGGGCCGTCTGCGTTACCCGACGAAGGCGTCTGGCACACGCGAGGTCTTCCGCAACACGGGTTTCCGTATGCGCTTGCGACCGCTTGGGTCCGGGCGCGCCCAGACACGGACGCGACCGCAGGAGCGCGCTTGCGCGTCCTTCGGGCCGATCCGCGCACGATGCGGCCAGCCCCCGTGCCTGGCGAGCCGCCAAGCGTGGCGGAGCCGCCCACGCTCCTCGAGCTGGCGACGACTGCCCGCGGGACGCTTTCGCTGTGGTGGAGTCGCCGCGCGTTTTCCATTGGCCCGACCGGCCCCGCGCCGCAGGCGACGGAGCTGGTCTTGGGCGTCGCGCCGACGGCGCCGGCGGCCGCGATCGCGCGCGCCGCGGTGGGAGTGCAAGACGAAGACGGGATGCTCGTTTGGGTCGAGCTTCCTCCCGACGCCCGTGCAGACGCGCAAACCTCTGCCGCCATGACGGGCCTGCTCGAGCGGCTGGGGTGCTCGGCACGAATGGCGATCCCGGGGGATGCGCATGCTTGGCTCGGCGGCTCGCTCGACCTCGCTGGCGCGGCTCTGCCCGGCGGACGCCTCGCTTCGGCCGCGCGCCTCGTTCGCGCGGTGGCACCCGATGCCCATCTCGCGTTCGTGGACACGCCGATCGTCCCCATCCAAGTCTGGCAGCCGCTCCAATCGAGGCGGGTGCGCTATTTCTACAAGCCGTCGCCGACGACGTCTCCGTCGAGCCTCCCGCCCTCGGCCCCGCCGTCCCCGACGCCATCGCCGACCGTCCTGCCGTCGAGCGCCGCCGGCCGATCGCCACCTCACGCACAATTTCGCCCCTGATGCACACCTTAGATTCTCGAGGCCCGCAGGGCCGCGGATGGTATCGTGAGGCGCGAGCGACAGGTGTAGGAGACCGGGGCCATGGCAACGAATGAAAAGGGATCGGACCTCGACGTCTTCGAGGGGCTCGGCAAGAAAGGGAGCCCGGGGCCGGCTTCCTCGCCTCCCGGCGCGCATCGAAGCCCTCCGCCCCCGCCCCCTCCGCCTGGCGCTACCGGCGAAGCCGGGCATCCCACGCGCCTTGGCATCGGAGCGGGCGGCACATTGCCCCCGCCGCCTCCCACTCTCCTCGCACCGAATCCTGCCGCGACGGCCGTGTTGCGAACGCCTCCGCCACCGCCCGGTCGCAACGCCTTGCCCCGCATCTCGCAGGCCGCGGTCGCTCCGGCTCAGGGGCCCGCACGCGCCGCGGCCCGCGGAACCTCGGTCGACGTCGAATGGGAAGACGACGAAGACGAGACCACCCACATCTTCGACAAGACCGAAGACGGCCCGAAGATGTTCTTCGCGCCGACGCCTGCCGCGGGTACGCCGCCGCCGCCGCTGGCCAAATCCACCCTTCTCGGCCTGACGGCGCCCGTCCTGCCGCCGCCAGGGTCGAGCACCCCCGCCACCCGTTCGGGCTTTCCCGCGCCGTCCTCCTTCACGGGCGGCTCCGCCTCGCCGCGCGGTTCGGCGTTTCCGGGCGTTGGGCCGCGCCCCGGGGGGCTCCCGACGCCGCCCAAGACGAGCACGCTGCCGCCGCCGCCGAACACCCAGCAGGGCCTCGGGGGAATCGTCGCCGCTCCGGCGCGATCGGCGCTCACGCCCGCCCCGGTACCGGTGGGACCGCTCTCGCCCTCGTCAGCGAGCCCAGCGACCGCGCCGCCCACGATGTCGCCGATCGGCGAGCTGACCGCGCTGTTGCGCCCGCAACGGCAGACGCGCGGCTTGTGGGCCGCCCTCGCCCTGGCGGTCGTCGTCGGTGTGGGCGCCGTCGTTCTGCTCCTGCCTCACACCGGCCGGTTGGTCATCGACGTGAACGATGCCAAAGGCGCGACCATCAACCGCGTCGACATCTTCGTCGACGGCCGCAAGCAGTGCGACACGGCGCCCTGCATCGTGGAGCCCGTGAGCGCAGGTCCGCACGAGGTCAAGGTGCTCGCCGATGGCTACGACGCGCCCCCGCTGAAGGACATCAAGGTCGAGTCGGGCAAGGACACGACGACGGCCTTCGCCCTCGCGACGGCGTCGAAAGGTACTGGCGTCAAAGTGAACGCTTCGCAGGCGGGCGTGAAGCTCTACGTCGACGACAAGGAAGTGGGCCCGTTGCCGCAAGAGGTCCGCGACCTGCCCCCGGGCGAGCACGTGGTCAAGATCGTCGGGTCCGAGCGCTATCAGCCTCTCGAGAAGCGCGTCACGATCGACAAAGACAGCATCGACGATCTCGGGACGGTCACCCTGAAGGTCCTGAAGGGGAAGGCGACGATAAGCTCCAACACTCCGGGAGCGCGCGTCTTCCTCGTGAGCGGCGGCGACCGGCGCGAGCTGCCGATGCTTCCCATCTCCGTCGACATCGACACCGCGAAGACGTGGTCCCTGCAGGCGAGCAAGCTCGGTTACAACGACTTCAGTCAGCCGATTGGCTTCGACGACGGCCAGGCCGAAAAGACTTACGTCGTCACCCTCGACCCCCGGCCGGTGTCCGCGCCGGTCGCGGCCTATAGCCCTCCCCCCGGTCGAGCGTGCGGCGACGCCTCCTCCGGCGCAAATGCCCGCGGCGACTCCGTCACCCCCTCCCCAGGCCGCGCAACCAGGCCGCCGAAGGCGCGGAAGCATTCTTGAATATCAATTCGATTCCACCGTCCACCTGCTTTCTCGACGGCCGGTCGCTCGGGAGCACGCCCAAGGTCCACATTTCCGTCAAGGCGGGCTCCCACACGGTCAAGTTCGTGAACGCCGATCAGGGTCTGTCGAAGACCATCTCGGTAACGGTAGGTGCAGGGGAGACGAAGCCGGCAACTGCGAAGTTGAACTAATCGGTTTCGCTGAAGCGCATTCGGCCGCTATCGGTCCGAGAGGCGACCGGCGGCCGAGCGGACGAATGCGGCGCCAGTTTGCGAAAGCGATGTACTGTAAAATCGGATGTCGTCTGCCACGAAGCCGCGAATCCTCATCGTCGATGACGAGCCGGGTCTGCGCGACATGCTCGCCATCTTGCTGCGGCGAGAGAACCTCGACGTCACCTTGGCTCCCGGCTTCGGCGCGGGGAGCGACGCGATCCTACGCGCGACGGAGCCGTACGCCGTCGTTCTCACCGATCTGCTGATGCCCGACGGCAACGGGATGGACCTCCTCTCGCTCGTCAAGCAGCGCGCCGCCGCCACCGAAGTCATCGTGATGACCGCGCACGGCGGTCTGGAGACGGCCATCGAGGCGATGAAGCGCGGCGCGTACGACTTCGTCACCAAGCCGTTCGCGACGAACGAGCTCCGCGCGCTCGTCCAGAAGGCGCTCGAGAAGCGCGCCATCGTCGCCGAGAACGCGCGCCTCCGCGCCCAGCTCCTTCGCGAGCGCGGCGGCGGCTCCCTCGTGCTCGGCCACTCGGAGGCGATGCGCCGCATCTTCGAGCTGGTGCAGCGCATCGCTCCGACGAGGACCACGGTGCTCATCACGGGCGAGAGCGGCACCGGAAAGGAGCGCATCGCGCGCGCCATCCACGACGCGAGCGACCGTCGCGACAAGCGCTTTCTCGTCGTCAACTGCGGCGCCATTCCAGAGTCGCTCATCGAGGCGGAGCTCTTCGGCCACGAGCGTGGCGCCTTCACGGGCGCGGTCAGCAGCCGACTCGGCATCTTCCGCGAGGCCGAGGGCGGCACGGTCCTGCTCGACGAGATCGGCGAGCTCCCGCTGGCGCTGCAGGTGAAGCTGCTTCGCGTCCTTCAGGAGCGAAAAGTGCGCAGCGTCGGCGCGAGCGCAGAGGTGACCATCGACGTGCGCGTCCTCGCGGCGACGAATCGCAACGTCGAAGACGACGTGCGTGCGGGGCGCTTCCGGCAGGACCTCTACTACCGATTGAACGTCATCCGTGTCGAGGTGCCGCCGCTCCGCGATCGAGTGGAGGACATTCGACCGCTGGCGGAGCACTTTCTGGCGCAGTGTGCCGCCGAGCAAGACAAGGAGCTCCGCGGGCTCTCGCCAGACGCGGTGCGCGCGCTCGAAGCCTATTCTTTCCCGGGCAACGTGCGCGAGCTCGAGAACGTCATCGAACGCGCGGTCGCTCTCGCGACGGGACAAATCATCGGCCTCGGCGATCTGCCGCGCGAGATCTCGGGGGCCGCAGCCCAGCCCACACCGTCATTGGTCGGACTGCCCGACGACGGCTGCAACCTCGACGACGTCCTCGGCGAGGTCGAGAGGCGACTCCTCCTCCAGGCACTCGAAAGGTCGGGGGGAGTACGCACGCAAGCCGCCCGCCTTCTAGGGGTCACTCTCCGAAGCCTGCGGTACCGACTCCACAAACATGCCCTCGGTGAGGTCGGGGAGGAGACGTCCGACATCGATCCACAGTCGGAAGAGACGAAGTTTGTCTCGGAAGATACCCAGGAGTGACGAAAATTGTCATTCCGGAAACATCGTCGAAGCGAACGAACTACGGATTTCCTTCAGTAAGCGTTCACGCAGTCGATCGATACCGCGCAATCGCGCCCGTTTATGGACCGTGCGCCTGGGCAACACCGCCGAAGACGCTGTTGGCACGCGCGCTGCACATGGGACTGACCGTGGGTCGACGGTCACGGGCGTTCACTCTCGTCGAGATGATGATCGTGGTCGTCATCGTCGGCATCCTCGCGACGCTCGCGGTCGTCGGGTACCACAAGCTCATCACTTCGTCCCACGTGTCGGAAGCCACGAACATGGTTCAGAGCATTCGTCTCGCGCAGGAGAGCTACCGCTCGGAAACGCAGCAATACGCGGACATCTCGGTATCCCTCGCTTCGTATTATCCGAATGCGACTCCCACCGGCACCGTGGCGACCGGCTGGGGGGCCGTATGCGCCGGCAGCATCTGCAAGCAGGACTGGTCGGTGCTGCCCCTGCATGTCGACGGGCCCGTCATCTTCGGCTACGCGACCAGGGCTGGGCCGGCGAACTCCTCGCCTCCGAGCATTACGGGGGTAGGCGGCATTCCCGCGACGTCGCCAACGGACTGGTTCATCGTCAGCGCTTACTGCGACATCGACTCGGCCGGTTCCCCGTTGGGAACGTCCGTATACACGACGTCTTGGAGCAATCAGATCTTCACGTTCGCCGAAGGGCAATAAATCACAGGGTGGGGAGAGGTGCAATCATGAATCGATTGATGAAGAAGGCAAATCGTGGGTTTACGTTGATCGAGCTGATGATCGTCGTCGCGATCGTCGGAATTCTCGCCGTCCTGGCCATCTACGGCGTGCGCAAATACCTTGCGAACGCCAAGACCGCCGAGGCACGGAACTCGATCGGTCAGATGTCCAAAGACGCTGCGACGCAGTACGAGCGGGAGTCGATGGCCGGGACCATGGTCACCCAGGGCTCGAGCGCGCTCGTCTCGCGTAACCTCTGCGCCAGTGAGGCGGGCACCGTTCCGACTGCGGCCACGTTCATCGCCGGGAAAAAGTATCAATCGGCACCGGGAGACTGGAACGTCGGCGCGTCTTCGAATCCTCCGATTGGGTTTGCTTGCCTGAAGTTCTCGATGGATGCGCCCCAGTACTACATGTACAGCTACAAGGCGTCGGCCACGACCTTCACGGCGCTGGCGAATGGCGACTTGAACGGGGATGGCGTCACGTCGGCGTTCTCGATGCTTGGCACGATCACGTCAGGCGTCCTCAACCTCGCGCCGAACATGGTCGAGACCAGCCCGGAGGAGTGATCGGCCTCGGGTCGACGCGTCTGCGCCGAGCCTCGCTATTGCGGGGCTCGGCGTCGGCGTTTTGTGGATGACCAGGGCGCGTAGACGCTAACGTGAAGGCTCGCTTGGGACCTCAAGATGACGCGTGACGAGCCGAGGAAAAATTTCATGTGCCGAGCGCAGCGCAGAAGCCGGCGAGGTTTTACCCTTATCGAGCTGATGATCGTCGTCGCGATCGTCGGAATTCTCGCCGTCCTGGCCATCTATGGCGGGCGCAAATACCTTGCGAACGCCAAGACCGCCGAGGCACGGAACTCGATCGGTCAGATGTCGAAAGACGCGGCGACTCAGTACGAGCGGGAGTCGATGCCAGGGACCATGGTGACCCAGGGTTCGAGCTCCCTCGTGTCGCGCAACCTTTGTGCGAGTGAGGGGGGCACCGTTCCGGCTGCCATCGGGAGCGTTGCCGCGAAGAAGTACCAGTCGGCACCGTCGGACTGGAACGTCGGCGCATCGTCCAACCCTCCGATCGGGTTTGCCTGCCTGAAGTTCTCGATGGATGCGCCCCAGTACTACATGTACAGCTACAAGGCGTCGGCCACGACCTTCACGGCGCTGGCGAATGGCGACTTGAACGGCGACGGCGTCACGTCGGCGTTCTCGATGCTTGGCACGATCACGTCGGGCGTCCTCAACCTCGCGCCGAACCTCGTTACGCTCAGCCCGGAGGAGTAATCGGCCCATGGTCAACACGTCGGCTCCGCGACTCGTCGTCAGGGAGGCTCGGCGTGCCCGTTTCGTGGATGGACCAGGGAAAGTGGCCGTTACCGCAGAAGGTTGCTCGGGACCCTAGAGATGACGCGTGACGAGCCGAGGAGAAATTTCATGTGTCGATCGCATCGTAGAAGCCGGCAGGGCTTTACCCTTATCGAGCTGATGATCGTAGTCGCGATCGTCGGCATCCTCGCGGTACTCGCCATCTACGGGGTACGCAAATACCTAGCGAGCGCGAAGACCACGGAAGCGCGCAACGCCCTGGGGCAAATGGCAAAGGACTCCGCCGCGCAGTATGAGAGGGAGTCGATGGCAAGCGCCGTCATCGGCCAAGGGGTGAGTGTATCGTCGTTGCGCGCGCTTTGCGCGAGCTCCACCGTCACCGTACCGAGCGCCAAAGCGGCCATTGCCGGCAAGAAGTACCAGTCCAGCCCCGCCGAATGGAATACGGACGCAACGGCCGGCGCGGGCTTCGCCTGCCTGAAGTTCTCGATGGATGCGCCCCAGTACTACATGTACGGGTACACGGCGTCGGCCACGACGTTCACCGCGGTCGCCAATGGCGATCTGAATGGCGACGGCGTCACGTCGACGTTCTCGATGCTGGGCCAGGTCACGTCTGGAGTCCTCAACCTGGCGCCCAATTTGGTCGAGATCAGCCCCGAGGAGTAGAGCGCCGTAGGAGCGACTGATCGGCTGGGGCCCTTCGAGCATCCCCCCCCTCATGAACGACGATTTCAAGCGCAAGGTCGAGGCGGTCGCTCCGACGCTGGCGGGGCTGCTCCTCGCGGTGCCGGTTCTCGTTGCCTATTACCCGCCGATGACCGACCTCGGCTTCCACGAGGGCGCGATCGGCGTCTTGCGCCATTTTGCCGACACGTCGATGTTTCCGCCTGGTCTCTACGAGCGGAACCTGGGACACCCGAACCAGCTCTTTCACCTGATTGGCTGGGCGCTGTCGTACGTCGTGTCGACGCGGTGGGCGGTGAAGCTCATCGTCGCGGCGACGGTGATCGCCATTCCCGTGTCAGCAGGGCGCCTGGCCCGCCACTTCGGGGCGAGCCCCCTCGCCGCTCTCATGGTGGCCCCGATGACTCTCGGGTGGCTTTTTGGCTGGGGGTTGGTCACCAATCTCCTCGGCCTCGCCGTCTTGCTCGCCGTTCTTCCGGGGCTGGATCGGTTCGCACGCGTGCCTACCGGCAAGGGGGCTGCCCTGTCGGTGCTCACGGTGGTGCTCCTTTATCAGGCGCACGGGGCGATGATGTCCATTTACGCCGGAGCGGCCATCGGGCTCGCTCTCCTCCGTCCGTGGTCCCGAAAGGAAACCGGGTTGCGCCTGGTGCCGTTCGTCGCCGGCGTCGTGATCACGCTGGCCGAGGCGGTGTGGGTCGCCCGCTACGAGACGCCGGCCGTTCGCGCGATGCCGAGGCTCTGGCATTCGTTATGGCACAAGCTTCAGCACACCCTTTACATCCTTTTGCCCGCCACGGAAGTGGCGGTGCAGGTCGCGGTCTTCAGTCTGTGTACCCTCGTCATCGTGCTCTTTTTCTGGCTTCGCACACGCGAGAGGCGCACGCAGGCGCGGGCGGAGCCCGGGCAAGAATCGCACTCCAAGGGGCCGCGCGCGTGGGCGCTCTCGCATCGGTGGGAGCTCTTCGTCGTGGCGTGCTTCGCGGCCTATCTCACTTTCCCCCTGACGCTCTCGGGGACGACGCTCGTCTACCAGCGGTGGTTTCCCCCGGCGTTCTGCGTGCTCGTGGTCATCGCCGCTCCGAGAGACTTGTGGGTTCGGGAGGCGCGTGTGGCGCTGTTCGCGGTCATGATGTTGCCTCTCGCGACGTTGCTCGTGGCTTGGCCCTCGTTCGTCGACTCGAACAGGCAATTCCTCGCGCTCGAACGGATCTTGCCGTACATCGAGCCGGGCAGCGCCGTCGCGGGCGTGGACCTCTCACCGCCCGATCCCTCTCGCACGTACACGCTCGGCGCTGCGTCGGGCAGAATCCTGGCGACGCGGGGTGGGCGGCTCGCTTACTGCTTCACCGATTCGCCCATTTCGCCCGTCGTCATTCCGCGGCGCTACCAGTGGAGCGACTCGCTCATGCGCCTCGCGTTCGACTCGGGCGCCCTCCGTCCAGCCCACGACCTTCGCCGTTATCGCTATGTGCTTCTTCGCGTCAATGAACCCAGCCTCCAGCAGCTGGCGATCTACGCGCTCTCGCCCGAGGCCGAATACGTCACGACCTCGGGGGAGTGGATCTTGTTCAGGTCGCGAGGACCTACGTTGCCCCTCACGTCGCGCGAGGGTCGGATCATGGGTCCCCCTCCCGAAGACCTCCGAGACCGGATAGCCGCGATGGTCCAGAGCTTGAAGGACGCACAAAACGTCCAAACGCCGGAGAACCCGAGCCCCGCGCCGTCGGCGATCCCCCCCTGAAGGCGAGACGAGCACCCGTGCCCGTTGCCCAGAGCGCACGCAGGGACAAACGGCTAGGCCTTGACGCACACGTAGAGGAAACCGAGGGCAAACAAGCTCGGGAGGCGCCGGTGAAGGCCGGGGACCCTCACGAGCTTGGCCAGGCCGCCCGGCAGCCGAAAACGCGAATCCGTAAACTCCTCGGGAAAGTAAAAGTGCTTCTCGATGCTCCGGAAGGACGCGCTGGCTAGAAAGCGCTCGAAGAGCGATTTCGAAAAGAGCCGAATGTGGTTCGAAAAGAGCTCGCTCGTGCGATGGCTGGTATCCATGATGTCGACGTAGTCGCCAAGGGCGAATACCAGGCGATTGAACGCGTTCAGCGTGTTCGGTACGCAAAGCAGGGCGACGCCGCCGTCCTTGAGGACGCGACGGATTTCACGGAGCAGGCCTTCCGGCGCGAAAAGATGCTCGAAAACGTCGTAGCAGAGCACGACGTCGAAGCTGTCCGAGGCGTACGGCAGCTTCCCCTCTTCGAGATCGGCTACTCTGCCCTCGAATCCGCGATCGATCACGGCGCGGACCGCCTCTGGCGAGACCTCGATGCCGCACAAGCGCATGTCGGGCCGCGCGATGGCGCTCAGGATGGCCCCCCCCCCGCAGCCCACGTCGAGCAGTGCAGCGCAGCTCTTGACGCGCGGATGATTGCGCGTCAGCTCGGCTTTCCAGTTCACGTAGGTGCAATCTTCGAACTGCGGGTGCTGCCAGTAACTCTGGTAGTACCTCTCGCGCGTGACGTCGGTTTCCGCGAGGCTCACGTCGTTTCCCTCCCTCCACGCCATCGTAGCAAGCGGTCGTAGAGCTCGGGAACGACGCGATCCACGACGGTGATGGCTCGCTCTTTCCAGCCGATGAGGCCGGAGAGGCGATGGCTCGACAGCAACTCGATCGCCGCTTCTGCGACATCGTCGGGGAGGACGCCCGAGCCGCCACGCTTCGGCGTATCCATTCCGAACCAGGCGCCCCTCTCGGCGAAGCCCGTGTCGACGTAGCCTACGTTCAAGCACTGAACGCGGACACCAACCTTCGCGCCCTCGTGGGCGAGACAACCGAGGTACCGGGCGAGGGCGGCCTTGCTCGCCGCATAAAAGGCCTCGTGCGGCACCGCACGGAGCGCCACCAGGCTGCCGAGCGCGAGGATCGCGCCGGTCCGCCGCTCGCTCATGACAGGAAGGACCTCGCGCACGGCACGATCGAGCCCCCAAAAGTTGACCTCGAAGCAGCGCCGAGCCTCGGCCTCGGGAACCGCAAGCGTGAGCCCCATCGCGGGAGCTCCTGCGGCATAAACGAGCACATCGGGAGGCCCGTGCGCGGCCATCGCGTCCCCGAGAGCCGACCGCAGCGACCCCGCGTCGGTGACGTCACACGGATGCGATGAGTCGACGGCATTTGTCGGGGACTCGCGTCGAGCCAGCCCCGAGACGACGTGGCCGCCACTCTTGAGACGGAGCGCGATGGCGCAACCAAGACCCGACGACGCCCCCACGACGATGGCGTGAGCGCGACTCATGCGCACGTTTCCAGGTACGGTCCCAGCGTGCGCTCCTTGGTGAAATCGGCCGGGCGAAGACCAAGCGTCTCGAAGGTGGACCGCCAGTCGAACTCGTTGTCGAGCCCCAGAAAGGCGAAGGACGCTAGAGCGCCTGGGCCATCGCGATCGGGGAACATGGGCCAGCGGCGAAGTGTGGCGTCAGCGACGCGGACGGACACGGGCAATCGGACGCCGCGGTGCCTCCGAGCGGCGGCGACGTAAAGCTCACCGTTGCTGAACACGAAAGGATCGACCAGTGGCAGCGCCGTCGGAGAGGTCGTCCGTGCAGAGACGATCGCGTCGATCGCTCGATGCAAGAGGCTCACGTGCAAGCCGTGCTGCCTTATTTCGCGCGGCAAGAGCTCGACGAGCAGACCTTTTTTGGCCAGCGAAAACATCGTATCGATCGCGCTCGTGACCCCATGGCCGTAGACCATCGCAGGCCGCACGACGGTGATGTCGACGCCTCGTTCCGCGCAAATCGCTCGCGCCGCGAGCTCGCCGGACAGTTTGGCCCAAGCGTAAGAGGGGTTGGGAAAAGAAGCCGGCCGCTCGGGAGTCTCGCGTCCGATCACCCCACGGCCGGCACCCCACACGGCCGCACTGCTGAAGTGAACCAGGTGGCTTCCGGGGCGCATGGCGCGGGCGACAGCCATCGCGATCCCTACGTGCTCTCGCATGTAGTCGCCCCAACCTAGCCCGGCACGAACGCGAGGGCCGCTCGCGTTGATGACCACGTCGGCCCTGGCGATTTCCGGGACGACGGCGTCCAGGCGCTCACCCGGGTGCCGAAAGTTGATGGCTGGCGCGCCGAGCGCTTTGCCAAGCGATGCGCCGAGAGCGCCGTTCGCGCCGATGACGACGCGACCCGTCAAGGCCCCACCGGGCGAATGCGGACGAGAAGCTCGTCTTGCTTGAACGGTACTTTGGATAAAATGGACATGGGGAGACGCCTCCAAAAGGGTGGCGTCCGACCGGACGAGAAACGCCATGCGCTATAGATGCTCGCCTGGGCGAACTCGTCTATGGCGAAGCCGTTCGCCTCGACGCATTCGAACAAGGCTCGCCGAGTAAAGTGCGAGACGTGACCGGACACGCGGGGGCTCACGTCGGGCGAGCCATACCGTGCCCTCAGCGAGCATTCCACGGCGGGTGGCTGGTAGCCGATCGCGAGCATGATCAGATTCAGCAAAGCGTCGAGGCGTGGCACCGCGATGATGGCGTAGCCCGAGGGCCGTAGCAGCCGTCGCATTTCGGATACGATGTGATCGGTGTCGTGCAGGTGCTCGAGCGTTTCCATGCATGTGATGACGTCATACGACGCGTCTTCGAAAGGCAATGGCTCGCGCGTGTCGAGATTTGCCCGTCGAAAACGGATGTCAGGCCCGAGCCCCATGTCCACGAAGTCGACCCCGAACACCGTCGCCGCGCGTGTCCGCTCCGCAAAAAGACGCGTCAGCACGCCATTGGCGCAGCCTATGTCGAGGTAGGCCCCCCCGGGCGCTGGTCGAACGAGGCCTAGGGCCCGCTCCACGCGCGCGTCGGCGACGATTCGGCCCTCAGCGCGATGGTAACCACGCCACGCGTCGTCGTCCGCGCGCCACCGTTTGACGTTCGCCTCGACGATCGGCGGCAAAGGCGAGACTTCCTCGCCAGACGCGCGTTTCACCCGGGCTTCCTCCGGCCGCCCGTGATGGGAGCCTTCATCGCGCGGATGCATCGCTCGAGTCCCATCGCCCGTAGACGATGTGCGCAAGGCGCCGCTTGAGCGCGTCGGGAAGCCACGGCTCCGCGGCGCTGTAGATCTGTAATCCCCACATCCCTACGGCTTCCAAGGTTCCCTGCGAAGCACGTGTGCGCTGCGACGCGGTGCGCGTGATGCCCGGAGGGAATGGCGGCAAGTCGGTGAAGCCAACCTCCAGCAGGCCGGCTTGCGGGCCGAGAATGGAGCGAAGGGCGTTCCGATCGAGCCCGGCGAGACCGCTTATGGCCGTGTGGGACGCGTTCTCGGAATTGGGAACGAAGACGACACCGCGGGGCGAAAGGGCGACAATCGCGCGCCCGTACTCGGTCTGCGCGGTCGGAGTCATTCGCTGGGCGACCTCGCAGGACAGGACCACGTCCTGCCGCGACAGAGAGCGGACCCCCTCGAGAGAGGCCAGGAGCCGGTATTCGATGTCGACGCCGGCGAGCGCGGCCCCTGAAGCGTGCACTGCCTCGCGAGCGCGATCGAGCGCGGCCCTCCGCTCATCGACGATCAAGACATGAGCGTGCCCCTCGAACGCAGCAAGCACGAAGTCGAGGCTGGTGCCGTACTTCTCTGGCAAGCCGGCGACGAGGAAGCGCGCGCCGGGACCGACGTCGCGAAGAATTGGGCTCATGATGCGCCGCTTGACGTAATACTCGTAGGCAGTGCCGACCCCCTCGCCCTCGGCGACAGCGTACGAGTAGAGCTCGCGGATGGATGGTCTCATGGCTGTCGGAGGAGGCCTTTTTCCCGGTACCACGCGACGGTTCGCGCGACCCCGGCATCGAGCTCCACATTCGGAGAAAAGCCGAGCTCCGTTTTAGCCCTTTGCCACGAAAAATGGCGATCGAAAGTGAAGAAATCGACGCCACTTTCATCGATGGCAAGCTCTCTCCGCGCGACGTGGGCCACTGGCCGTAGCACCCTAATCGCAGACCGGACCAACCCCTCGGGGAGGCGCAGGAACGGAGGTGCGACCCCGAGGGCAGACGCGATCGTCTCCGCCAAGTGGGAGATGGTCACCGGTCGCGGCCCCGCGAGGTGATACACGCGCCCAAGGGGCGCCCCCGCCAGCGCGGCGAGGATCCCGTCGACCGCATCGTCGACGTACGTCGGATGGCACAATGCTCTTCCTGTGCCGATGTAAAAAAAACGTCGCCTCTCGATGGCCCGAAAGAGACGCAAGACGTGAAGGTCACCCGGGCCGTAAACGAACTCGGGTCGCACGACGACAACGCGCGGGCCGTGAATGCTCTCGAATTGCCGTACGACGAGCTCGGCGCCGGCCTTCGCGCGCTCGTAGACGTTCGTCGGGCGCACAGGTGCGTCTTCGTCCGCGTCCGCGCCGGTTATGGGGCCCAGAAGACCCGGACTGCTGACGTGGACCACGCGCGGCACGCCCGCTGTGCGAGCGGCTTCCAGGACGTTGCGCGTACCTTCGACGTGAACGCGGCGGTATTCGTCCTCGATCGCCCCCGCGCGGCCGAGCCTGCCCGCACAATGAACGACGGCCGTGGCCCCCTCGAAGGCCGCTCCCAAGGTGGTCGGCACGAGCACGTCCCCGACGAATTTTCGCATCCGCAGGGCGTCGAGGGCCTGCACGTTCGACGACCCACGGACGAGCGCGCTCACGGCCTGCCCTCGGGCACAAAGGGCGCTCGCGATGGCGCCTCCGAGGAAGCCTGTGGCGCCAGTGACGAGAATCATCCCTTGCGAAGTCTCCCGAACTTCCCTCGCGCGGGCAATTTCTCGACGCCTTTCGAGCGCCATTCAGCCTGTCCTACGCCCCCACTCTGGTCACCGACAACCGGCGTCGCGCCTGAGGCGTACGCGGCCGCACATCGACGACGAACGCGTGCAAACGTGCGGCCCGACGAAGGACGATGGGCCGCGATTGTTCGAACGAGCGGCGCCCAACTAGAGCGGGCTCGAGCTCGTCCGCCCAGCCGGTTCCTCCAAAGTATGGCCAGCGCCCCGCTCCGTAGACGTGCTTGGCCGAGGCCCGGAGCCCAGGCACCCAGCCCGGAGCCGGCGCCCACGCCGGCAACCACGGCGCGTCGAAATACACGTGCTCGCGCACCCGTCCGAGCTCCCAAAGAACGGGCGCAAGCGTCTCCGTTCGGGAAACGTCGGGCTCCGGAGCGCCGCGGAAGAGGTCGCGCGCGACGACCGCCCAATTGTCTGGGTTGTGCGTGACCACGACGAAGACCTTGCTCGCGAGCTTGGCCATCGCGTGCACGTAGGACCGCCAATCCTCCGCGAGTCGCAGCCCCTGGTAGACGAGCACCAAGTCGCTCGCCGGCAGCTTGTCGTCGATTGTCGTCTTGGCGACGCGCACTTCGGCTCGTTGCCCCGGGGCTGCGTCCGTGTAGATCGCACGCGCCAGGTCTGCAGAGGGCTCGTCGCCGACCAACGTGATCACGCGCACACCGGCGCGGGCGAGGCCGACACAATGCACGCCACGAACTCCGACCATCCCGTCGAGAGGCCCCTCCAGCGCGCTCGTGACGCCATATTCTGCGGCCCATTTCCCTAGTAATCGGTAAAAACACCAGCGCTCGTACGCAGCGCCGAGACCGCGATCCTGTTGGATCACGGGTGGCCCTTGCCTGCTCACGAGACGCCCGCCAAGTGAGCCCCCACGCGTGCGAGCGACGGCGCGTCGAGCAACAAGTTCGTGTAGCTCGCGTTCGCGAGGGGGCAGGCGCACGCGTGCGCGCGCACGCTGGCGCGAAAGGCGTTGGCCTCGGAGCCGCACCAAATCGGCCGAAAATCATAGCCGTGCTCGCGGACATTGCCGAGCGATTCCGCGCGCGTGCAACAGCCCCAAACGTGGCCATCGGGTGCGAGGTGGGCGCTCGCCCAACCGGCGTAGCAATCGATGACCTGGCGCTTCTCTTCGAGTATGCGCGCCGCAAGCTCGTAGTATTCGAGACGCAGCGATTCGACCAGCCTGGCTACGGGCTGCGTCGATCGGTGCTCCTCGATGCTCGTCTGCAGATGGCGAACGGCGCGGCGAAAATCGATGGCCGCCGGCGTGATGTCTTTGTGCATCGTCTTCAGCTCGACCCGATTTTCCGCCACTTCCGCGATGTATGAATCCGGACGGAAGACCGACCGTGCCTCGCGCTCGATCTCGGCTATGCGGTCGACATTGAATTTCGAGATGACCGTGTGCACGCCGAGAACGACGTGCGAATAGGTCTTTTTCAGATCATGAATCAGCTCAGCGACGCGCTTCAGCTTCTCGAAATTGCCAGGAGCCCCGCGGAGCTGGTCGTGCGCCACGCCGATTTCATCGACGGAGAGGTTCAGGACGAGCTGCGACCCGCGCGTATTTTGCGCAATCCGCGGCAAGAGCTGGAAGATTCGTTCGGTGATGACTCCGTTCATCGGAATGTTGACGATCTTCGGCTCGATCTGGGTACGAACCAGGCGGACAACCTCGTCCAGATCAGCCCTCGTGAACTGATCGCCCCCCGAGATCGTCACCCAGATTGGAACCTTCTCGAGGGTCGGAAAGATGCGGCCGTACTCGTCGACGGACAGGTCGGCAACGCTCTTCTGCCAGATGTCGCACGTGGCGCACCTCGACGGGCAGGCGTAAGTGACCGACACCGTCAAATTGATTGGTAGTCGCGGCGCGCGACGAGTGGCATGAGCGACGCGATAGGCGGCCAGCTCGGCAAGGAGCGGGAGCTTTCTCACGAGGCGGATCTCCCGGCCTCGGCCCGCGGGGCATCGGGGCGGGCCGACAGACGCCGCGGGCGCTCCTTCGGAGCCCCGTTCTGCACTTGGGTGCCGAGCGACTTCGTGGAGCCGAGCATGTTCCACGTTCGGTGCTTGCCCCCGACGACGCGCGCGTCCCAGAAGCCGGCGACGCGCGCGGCGATCTCGGTACCGATCGCCACGGCGAGCGCGACCCTGCCGAACGGGTCCTCCTTGCGGGCCGTCTCTCTCGTCGCCTTCAGAAGCAGGCCGCGGTCCAGCGTCGCGACCTGATACCCGAACGCAAACTCGAGCCAGTAGTGCCCCCGCGCGATGCGCCGGCGTTGCTCGAAGTACTCCTGGAGCGTCTCCGGCCCATGGTTCGTGACGATCGCGTCGGCGGCATAGCCGAGATTGTACCCCTTGGCCCGGACGATGTCCTCGATCGAGGCTTCGTCCACGACGGAGAGCTCACTTACGTAGTCGACCAAATGGGCACGAAAGGCGACGATTTCGCCCATTTTAGGAATGTCGAGCGCCACCTGGTGATGAAGGCGCCACAGAATCTGGACCATTCGTCCGACCAGCGTCGAGCCGTCGTTGTTGGGCACGGGCCGACCGCCGACCATTCCGAAGTCTGGATGATCATGAAGAGAGCGAGTCATCCTCTCGACGGCATCACGATCCGGGTCGAGGTCCGCGCTGCAGACCACGACGACCTCGGCGCGCGGGTCGCGCATTTTGAGATAGGCGTTGATAGCCGCGACTTTCCCCTCACGCCGTTCCTGAACGTGAACGTGCACACCAGGTCGACCGCGGCTCAGCTCCCTTGCGATTTCCGGCGTGCCGTCGGTGCAGCCGCTCGCGACTACGACGATCTCGATGATTCTCGCCACTTTCGTTCGCTGTTCGAGGAGCGCGGTCAAGAGGCGCTGGATGTTGGCGGACTCGTTGTGGGCCGGAACGACGATGGATACGTTCATGCGTGGGGCCTTGGGGGGGAGCCGGGCTCTCCGCCGCGCCTGCAGCGCGCCGGCGGGCGACATGGAGCAGAGCCCCTGCCACTGCCAGAAGGTACCAGAACAATCGATAGAGCAAACAAACCGCCAGCGCGATGCTGGCTGGCAGTCCCGCAAGGCCAAGAAAGAAGACATAAGCCGCGTCAGCCGTGCCCCATCCGCCTGGGAGCGCCGGCACGGCGCCGACCAAAAAGGCCATCGCGCTGCCGACGTATACCCACTTTTCCACCACAGGAGTGGCTCCAAGCGCATACACCAACCCACGAATCGTCGCGAATTGCACGCCCGCGACAATCACGCTGAGGGAGGCTGCGACTCCGAGTGCGCGCGCCGCGCGCGGGTCGCGCACATAGGCCAGCAACGGTCTGGCCACTTGACCGATGCGGCCGCGCATGAGCCAGCCGACTCGGTGAAGTGGTGAAAGACGAACTGCGACCAAACATGCCAAGAAGCCGACCGGAATCACTGCCAAAGCGAACGTCACTGGGCCGGCCCCCAACCCGGCCCACGCAAACCCGAGTGCGGCCGCGACCGCCGCTAGGACCGCGAGCCCCACGAGACGATCCAGAAGCACCGATGCGACGACGACTGGAATGGGGGATCCCGCCCCGGCCGCGCGCCGCGGATTCATCCAGGATACGACGGAGGCGACTCGAAGAGCGTCGCCTCCGATGCCGCCCGGCAGGAGAACGCCACCAGCCTGCGCCTCGGTCGAGATTCGCCACACTTGCCCAAGACCTAAGTGGACGTCGGCAAAGCGGAGCAGAGCTCGCCATCGCGCCGCCCACGCGAGCGTGCCGAGCATGTAGAGGACGAACAGAGACGCGAGGGCGCCGAGATGCGTGCGACCGAGCGTCGATGCGATACCTGGCTCGCATTTCAGGCGGGCGCACGCCACCTCGTCGATCGACACCTCGCCGCTTCGCAAATGCAGAACGCAAACTGACCCACGGTGCGACACGGCCACACGTGTCGACGCCGGAGCGCGTTCGTCCCAACAGCGATCGCGGATGGGCACGACCCAAGCGACGAACGAAAGAGCCGCTATCGCCAGTGCCCACGACGTCCCGCGCCGCCACGAGGTTCGTCGCGTCCTCCGGGCAGCCTTGATCACATCGAGCGAGGGGGGTGGTGTCATGACGTCGAGCTCGCGTCTCCGGGCAAGGCCACGATGGAGTTGGTCGTTCCTGCGCTTCGGCTCGACGCGCCGCCGCCAGACGCCTCGACGGTACACGCGGGCGCGAATCATTTGCGCGACAAATAGGACGACTTTGTCAGCACGACGGGATGGAGGGATAAGGACCCTCATGGCCCGCGGTACGTTAAGTCGCTCCAGCCGACCCAAGAGCCACCGATTCACAGTGGTCGAGCTGGCAGTCGTTTTTGCCCTCGGAGGTTCGCTGCTTGCCGTCGCCGTGCCCGCCTTCGTCCGCGAAGTGCACGCTTCACGCCTGGCCGAACCGGTGGACGGGTTGAAGCGCTTGAGCGGGGCGGCCATCGCTTACGCCCGCGTCCACCCTGCGGCGCAGGGCTTTCCCGCGAGCGCCCCGATGACGCCCCCGGTTCCCCCCCGCGGACGTTGCGAGGCCGACGCCCCCGGCGCGTGGGATCACCCGACGTGGCGAGCGCTCGGCTTTACTCCCGTCCCGGCCGGGGTGCCGCACTGCTTCGCATTCGCGTTCGACAGCAGCGTCGCGCCCCTTAAATCCACCTTCCGCGCGCACGCACACGCGGACCTCGACGGTGATGGCCTTCTGAGCACGTTCGAAGTAACGGGCGAGTACATCGACGGCGACGGACGGGGACCGGTGCTCGACCCGGGGATGTTCATCGACTCGGAGGTCGAGTGAGAGGCAAGCCGTTCGCAGTAGCGCTCTTGTTCGCCGTCGCCGTTCTGGGGGTCGCGTATACCCAACCTAGGCTTGCGTCGATGGTGCACACCGTCAAGCAAGACGACGTGTACGCGCTCCCGCCCCCCGTCGAGCTCCATGCGGCAACGCTGGGTTGGGATGCGGCGGCCGTCGACCTATTGTGGGCGAAGCTGCTCGTGGAGTACGGCGTTCATTGGTCGGAGCACCGCGAGTTCACGGATGTGTCGAACTATGTCGACGCGATGCTGGAGCTCGAACCAGACTATGCGCCCGTCTACAAGTTCATCGACACGATGCTCGCGTACCGTCCGCTCCAGGGTACGGAGGACGACGTGCGAAAAGCCAGGGCGTACCTTGAGCGCGGGACTCGGGAGCGGGCCAGCGACCCGAGCGTTTGGCTCGAGTACGGACAGTTTCTCGCGTTCATCGCCCCGTCGTTCTTGCGCGACCAGGCCGAACGCGAAGCCTGGCGCAAGGCGGGCGCGAGCGCGATGGGCCGCGCCGTCGAGCTGGGCGCCGACGCCGAGCGCGCAATGACCGCCGCCTCGCTTCTCTCTCGCGCCGGAGCCACCGAGGAAGCGACCCGTTACCTCGAGCGGGCATACGCCTTCACTGAGCATCCGTCGATGCGAGAAGTCCACGACGCCATCGGGCGCAGCCTGGCGGCCCTCCACGCCAACGCGATTCGCGACGATGCGGACAGGGCGGAGCAGGCTTTCAACGAGCGGTGGCAGCGTGAGCTCCCGTTTTTGTCACGCGGCCGCTACCTCTTGCTCGGCCCGGTCATCGACATCGCGCGCTGCTCGGGGCTCGCCGCCGCCACTGACCGACCATGCGATCGCGACTGGGACGGCGCTTCGTCCGAGCCGCTGGCTACGACCGCCAGGTGATTCCTTCAGAGGCCCCGCATGGTGCGGAGGCTCACCATCACCAGCTCGGCGCTCCCAGGCAGGCTCGCCCACACGCTCACTTCGTACATGCCGGGCTGCCCGCCGTCGCTCACTGGAAGATCGACCGAAAATCGGCCGCCAGCCACTCGGACGGGTATTGGCGTCTGATAGCCGGGCGGCCAGTACATTTGGTAGGGCTTCGGAATGGGGTACGAGCGTCGTCGATTTAGCTCCGCGATGCCCAGGGGCTTCGGCGAATCGATGCGCGCAAGCCCTACCCCCGCAAACGTGGCCGGCGGCGCGACGGTGCCTTCGATGTGAACCGCGCTGCCGACGTGCACGGAGCTCGGCAGCGGCCCATACGTTCCGTACGAATCGACGAATTCCTGCACGATGCAGGGGACGGGGATTTCGCGCGGGGTGGTAGCCGGCTGCGCGATACCAATACCTACGCTCAGATGCCAGGGCTTGAGGATGTTCTTCCGGTGACCGTCGTGAGGCGGCTGCTCGTGAAAAAACATGTCTTCGGTCTGCTCGACGTTGGCCGCATCGATCCGTGCATCGGGGTCGAGGGCGCGCTTCGCTTCGTCGGTGAAGCAACTCGCGTTTTCCATGACCATGTCCCTGCCGCCCGCCTCGGTGAAGCGCTGCTCGGGCACCGATCCGTCCGTACCCCAATGACCGAGGTAGCCATTCTTCGCCATGTCTTCGGCGTGTGTCTGTGCAGCTCGCATCGCAAACCCGTGGTCGAGAGCAACGGGGGCAAGCCCCTGCGATTGGCGGTCGCGGTTGACGAGCTCGAGCATGTAGAGGCGCGCTTCAGCGAGACCGAGTCGCCGTCGCCCGCCGTCCCTTACCGGGGTCGCCGCCGCCAACGGCGCGGGCGGTACCCGGCCGATAGCCGGAAGACCCGTAACCGCCGAAAGCTCGCGTTTCGACCCGAGCGACGAAGAATCGCCCCGTGCGATGCAAGCGCCCAGCGCGAGCGCCAAGCACCCGGTCCGGAACACCGACATACCCTTGAGTAGCACGAGCACTTTGGGGAGGCGGATCCGGGAGCGCGTTCGCACGCGCGGCGCCGGTGTTCGTCGGCAGCTTTGCGGCCGCGATGCCCGAGAAGCTATGGATAGCGCATGGACGCCGCCAGGTGCGGTCAGCTGATCATTTGCGGCTTTGCAGGAACGACACTGCCGCCGCGGCTAGCAAAGGCAATGCACGAGAAGCGCCGTGCGGGCGTCATCTTGTTCAAGCGAAACGTGGAGGGCGGACCCCTCCAAGTCGCCGCCCTCGTCCGCGCGATTCATGACGCGGCCACGGATAAGCCGCTCGTGGGCATCGATCAGGAAGGCGGACCGGTAGCGCGGATGAGGGCCCCTCTCCTCGTGGTGCCCGCCATGCGGACCGTCGCCTCATGGGGAGATCGGTCGTTTGCGGGGCGAATCGCGCGCGCCGTGGGCGCAGAGCTCGCCGCACTTGGGTTCACCATCGTCTTCGCGCCCGTCCTCGACGTCAACACCCGCGCCGACAACCCCGTCATCGGTGAGCGCTCCTTCGGTGCTGATCCGGTTACGTGCAGCCGTTTTGGCGTAGCGTGGATCCACGGTTTGCAGAGCTCCGGGCTCCTCGCATGCGCCAAGCACTTTCCTGGGCACGGTGATACGACGCTCGACTCGCACGTCGAGCTGCCCGTCGCAGATAGCTCACGCGAGCGCCTCGACCTCATCGAGCTTGCCCCGTTCCGAGCGGCAGCGGCGGCCGGAGTCGCCGCGATGATGACCGCTCACGTCTTGTTCAAGGCCATCGACCCCACCTTTCCGGCGACACTGTCTCGCGCGTTCAGCACGGACATTCGGACACAGATAGGCTTCGCAGGAATGCTCGTCAGCGACGATCTTGAAATGCAGGCCATCGCCGCGCGATGGACCGTCGAGGAGGCGGCCGTGATGGCAATCGCTGCAGGATGCGACGCGCTACTGGTATGCTCCAGCGAAGAAAACCAGGAGCGCGCCGCAGAGGCTCTGACGCGCGAAGCCGAAGTGTCGCCGTCGTTCAGGGCTCGCTGCGAAGAAGCGCTCGCTCGCATACTCCAGGCGACGAGTCGGGTCTCGGCGCGGCCGCAGGACGACGCCGCCATTGCTCGGGCAATCGACGGGACCGAGTCGCGCGCGGTGGCCGCCGAGATTGATCGCCGACTCGACAGGTGACAGGTCTTCCGGCGACACGGCGCTATGGGCGACCGAGCGGACCTGAGCTACATCTCGTCAGGTGGGAACGGACGCGCGAACGCACAGGCGCTACCTCGACTACCGTGAACGCCTCGTGTACTTCGTGAAGGAAGGGCGCACGCGCCTGTCGTACGAACAGTTCGAGCTGGCCGAATGCGAACACCGCGCGCTCGAGGTCAAGGGCGAGGCGCGCGACGAAGAAGACGACGCACGCTTCGCGGAGCTCGCAAGGGTTCTCCTGTGCGACTAGCGCTACGCTCGACTTCTTCCCGGCCTGATCGGGAGTAGACTCGGCGGATGTACTACGAATCCCTCCGTCAGATGAAGAAGATGCTCGGCCAGCTAGACGCATGGCTCGATGCCGCGACAGCCTTCGCCAAGAGCAAGTCATTCGACCCAACGGTGTTCCTCGAGTTGAGG
This sequence comes from uncultured delta proteobacterium, assembly GCA_963787925.1. Classification (GTDB taxonomy): domain Bacteria; phylum Myxococcota_A; class Polyangia; order Polyangiales; family Polyangiaceae; genus Palsa-1150. The sequence continues at coordinate 2,440,460 of CAWBEN010000003.1, read as the reverse complement.
CTTGCGCCCGATCAGTTCGCCTTTGCCCGCCAGGTCCAAATAACCTGCGACACCGCAAAGCTCGCTGCGTCGCGCCTAAGCGGCAAGGAGGCGCCGGTGCACGCCGACAACGAGGGGACCCTGGAAGCGCTGCGCGCTCGCGTGCGGGCCGTCGTTGGGTATCTCGACGGCTTCACAGCACGGGACTTCGAGGGGGCCGCCTCGCGCCTCGTCACGCAGCCGCGCTGGGAGGGCAAGGTGATGACCGGCGCGGACTACTTCTTGGAGCACGCGACCCCGAACTTTTACTTCCACTACACGCACGCGTACGCGATTCTTCGGCACAATGGGGTCAACGTCGGCAAGCGCGACTACCTGGGCACGCTGAGCCTGCGCGCGCCCTGAGGGGACATCGCGCGCGTTCCTCGCTCCGGACCCATTCACCACGGCGTGTTCGGGCGCGAGTCCCACCTCGCATCCCCTGCGAGTAGCCAGGCCAGCTCGGCGTGCACCGCATTCTCGAGGGGCAGGTCGAAGGTGTGGTCCACAGACGCAAAGACGACCCGCGCCTCGATGCCACTTCGCGAGAGTCTGTCGGCTGTTGCCTTCCCCGCCACCTCGCAGTGGCGCTGACCGCATCCGAGGAGGACGCGCTTACCGCCCCCGCGACGGAAGGCCGTGATGCGTTGGTCGCTCCAGCCGTCCATGGCGCCCTCGATCAGCGCCACACGAGGAAAGCGCTCGGGCGCCTGGACCGCCAACCCGAGGACCTCCCAAGCGCCGAGAGAAAACCCGGCCAGCAGGGGGGTGCGTGTGTCGGCATAGTCGCCGTAGCGAAGGACGAGAGCTGCGAGTGCGGCGTCGATGTGCGCAAGGAGAGGCGCGCCCCCAGCATGCGTGTAGCGGGCGTCGCCCTTCGTCGACGAAGACGGGCTGTACGCGCCACGTGGACAGATGACGAACGCAAAGCCGCCCGTCGCCTGACGCCAACCGCCGCACTGCCAATCGGGTCGGTCTCCGCTTCCGTGAATGACGACCACCACGGGACGCGGCTCCGAAGCGCCGGTTGGAAGCGAGAGCCACGCGTCCGGGTGACCCGGGACCGCGAGCGATTCGAAGAAGCCACTGATTGGGTCACGGGGTTCGCGCGCCTCGGCCTCGATGGCAGAAGTGGACTGCGGCGGCGCGACTGCGGCTGTAGCCTCCAAAACGTCCGCGCGGGTTTGTGCCGGCTCCCGGTGACACGTCGTGCCGACGACGAGGGTAAGGAGCAAGGGGGCGCTCCGCACCGGCTGAGTCCCTCCGACGACGACTCGAGCGACCTGCAGCGATCAGCCGGCGCGTCGCGCCGCCGGTGTGGCCTCGTCACCGTCGTAATGGATGTGCGAGGGCCTGGGTGGGCGGCGCGACTGAGCGGAGCTCTCCAGAGGGGCGGGCAAGCCGGCCTGCAGGCAAGCGCTTTGAAGAATTGCCTCGCACAGGGACGCGTAGTCGATGCCTGCCGCCGCCGCGATCTTCGGAAGAAGCGAAGTCGACGTCATTCCGGGCAAGGTGTTCACCTCGAGGACGTACTCGTTCTGGCCTTCCGTCACCAGCAAGTCGACGCGGCAGGCGCCCGTGCACGCGAGTGCGCGCGCGGCACAAGCACCGAGATTCATCACTCCTCGGAGCCGCGCTGCGGAGAGATGCGGCGGGCAGATGTACTCGCTCTGTCCCGGGGTATATTTTGCGTGATAGTCGTAAAGCCCCCCGTCTTTGGGCACGACCTCGATCGCTCCTAGGACCCGGCCGTCGAGAATGCCGACGTGAATCTCCGCACCTCGCACGTAGCGCTCGACGAGGGCATGGTCGTCGTATTCGAGTGCTCGATCGACGGCCGCGGCCAGCTCGGCCATGTTGGTCGCCTTCGACACGCCGACCGACGAGCCCTCCCGCCGTGGCTTGACCACCGTCGGGAACCCGAAGCTTCCGTGCACGGCCTCGAGATCGCTCAGATCGCCCTGCGTGACGACGTAATACGGCGGCGTCGGGACGTTGTGCAGCCGAAACATCTCTTTCGCCTTGAGCTTGTCCATCGCGAGCGCGCTCGCGAGGATGCCGCTACCCGTGTATGGAATTCGCATCAGCTCGAGCATCCCCTGAACGCACCCGTCCTCGCCGCCACGGCCGTGCAATGCGTTGAAGACGACGTCGACACCAGCGCCACGCACGAGCTCGTGGAGGGCTCGGTCGTTGCCTCCCCAGACGATTCGGGCCACCTCGTGCCCACGAGCCTCGAGCGCGATCGCGACGCCCTCGCCCGTTCGCAGGGAGACCTCGCGCTCTGCGCTCCATCCCCCCATCAGCACTCCGACGCGCCTCTGTTTCATCGGTCACTCCTTAGGTCTTCGTCGACTCGATCGGCCCGTTAGCCAACCCCTCCGAACGCGCCGAGGCGCCCGCGCGCCGAGCTCCGACCGCGGGCCCGGACGACCACCGACAGATGCCGCTCCAGACGTTCTGGGGATAACAGCCGTTTCGAACGGGGGTCAACTTCGCTGCACGGTCAATCGATCGCGACGAGCACGGCGGTAATGTTGTCCTTGCCGCCGCGTTCGTTCGCAAGGGTGATGAAGCGCTCGACCGCCTGGGCGCCGCCCATGCCCACGACGGCGGGTATGTCATCCTCCTGCAAATAGCCGTGAAGTCCGTCGCTGCACAGCAGGAAGCGCATGCCGGGGGCAAGGCGCACGGCGCGCGTATCCACCTGCACGTACTCGCGGTTGCCCACAGCGCGGGTGATCACATTTCGGTGAGGCGAACGAGCCGCCTCTTGCGGCGTGATGAGGCCTTGCTTCAACTGCCAGGCGATCAGCGTATGGTCCTCGGTGAGCTGCTCGACCAGGTCGCGTTCGATGCGGTAAATGCGGCTGTCGCCGACCTGCGCCGTGATGGCGTAGGCGCCGAGGACCAGCATCGCGCTGATCGTCGTCCCCATCCCGCTCTTGTCGCGATCGATTTCGGCGATCGAGTACACGAAGTAAGTCGCGGCCTGGACCGCGCTCTCCATCAACCGGCAGGCCGCGCGGCAAGACTCGTCCGATGGTGGGTCTTCCAGCTCGCTCAGCCCCCGGACACCGCGTTTCACCATGCCATAGAGCGTGTCGACCGCCTCGCGGCTCGCGACCTCACCCGCCGCGTGCCCGCCCATTCCGTCCGCGACGATGTAGAGACCCAGCGCGTCATCGACGAAGAACGCGTCCTCGTTCGACGAGCGTTTTCGACCGAGGTCCGTCAGGCCGTACGCGCTCCGACGAAGCGCGACGCTCGCGCGGGGGTCGTCGTGCGTCGAAGCGGCGACCGCCGTTGCCGCCTCGCGCGGATCGCCGCCGGGCTTGTCGACTGGGGTACGGTCGTCGCTCGAGGTCATGTTTGAGGGCGACCGCTCCAGCGTATCACTATAGCCCACTATTGCGTGGTGCCCGGCGACGAATGGATGGAGCGGGTAACGCGGCGCAGACTTCGAGCGGACGCTACCGCCCAAGCTCGGGCACACCCCGGCCGGCCCGCCCCTGTTGTAGCCTCGGACCGTGCCTCGCCCTTCCCCGCTGCTTCTGGCCCGCCGCTCCGGCTTCGTGGGAGCGGACGTCGCGCTCGCGGCGCTGGTCGTCCTCGTCGTCGGCCTGATGATCGTGCCGCTTCCGACTTGGATTCTCGACCTACTCATCGCCACGAATCTCTCGGCGGCCGTTGCCATCCTACTGGTCGTCCTCTACGTGCCCGACGCCATCGGCATCGCTACGTTCCCCACCCTCCTCCTACTCACGACGCTCTTTCGTCTCTCGCTGAACGTGGCTTCCACCAGACTGATTTTGCTTCAGGCGAACGCCGGCGAGGTCATCAAGGCGTTCGGAACGTTCGTCGTCCGCGGAAACTATGTGGTCGGCGCGGTGGTCTTTCTGGTGCTGACCATCATCCAGTTCGTTGTCATCGCGAAAGGTTCCGAGCGCGTCGCGGAAGTTGGTGCTCGCTTCGTGCTCGACGCGATGCCGGGCAAGCAAATGGCAATCGACGCGGACTTACGGGCTGGATCCATCGACGGCAACGAAGCCCGTCGGCGCCGGCGACTACTCCAGCGCGAAAGCCAGTTCTACGGCGCGATGGACGGCGCGATGAAGTTCGTCAAGGGCGACGTCGTCGCATCTCTCGTCATCGTCGCAGTCAACGTCATGGGTGGGCTCGCCATTGGAGCCGGCATGAAGGGGCTCCCGGTGATCGCCGCGTTGAAGCGCTACGGGCTGCTCACTATCGGCGACGGGCTCGTGACGCAGATCCCGGCGCTCATCCTCTCGACGGCCGCCGGCGTCCTCGTCACGCGCGTCGCGAGCGAGGAGGCCGATACCCCGCTCGGCGAGGAGCTTGCGCGACAGCTCCTGGGGGTCCCCAAGGCCTTGCAGGTCGCGAGCGTCTTCATCGGTCTGCTCGCGATGGTGCCGGGGCTGCCAGCTACCCCGTTTCTTGTCATTGGAACGACACTGTTCCTCGTAGGGAGGGCGCGAGCGCGCGTAACGAGCGAACAACGGAAGCGTTCCGCGACTGAGCCCACCTCGCGCGAGCGACGGAGCGTCCGCGCTCACGAGCCAGCCTTCTTGCCGATGGTCCTTCCATGGAGCATCGAGGTCAGCGCGGATCTCGAATCGACGCTCGACGGCGAGACGACTGGGATCCGTGCGATGAGTCTCGCGTTGCGCGAGCAACTTTTTGCCGAGTTGGGAGTGCCACTTCCGCTACCGCGGGTGCGGGCTCGCCACTCGCTTGCGGCGCGCCAGATCGTTCTTTCACTGCAAGAGGTTCCCGCCAAGGTCTTGATCGCACCGGCCGAGGTCGGCGACGATCGGTTGGCAACGTGGGTGGGCGAACACCTGGTACGGCTTCTGCGTGCGCGAGCAGCAGACTTCCTGGGTCTCGCGGAGGTGCAAAGGCTACTCGATGAACTCGAGCAATTCGCACCGGCCACCGTGCGGAACGTCGTGCCGAAACCCGTGACCCTCGCTCTGCTGACCGATGTGTTGCGTCGTCTTGTCGAGGAGCGAATCAGCGTTCGTGACTTGCGCACGATTCTCGAATCGCTTTCGACAGCCGCGATGAGCGAGAAAGATCCGCTCAATCTAACGGAGTATGTACGCAGCCAGCTGCGGCGAGCCATCACCTTTCAACTGACCGGCGGTTCCGGGCACCTCGGCGTGGTTCTGATCGACGCAATGCTCGAAGAGACCGTGCGCCGCGCCATAACGCGAACCCCCGCTGGCGCGTTTCTGGCCCTGCCGCCCCAGGCGGCTCGCGATGTTCTCGCGGCGGTGCGACGTGCGCTTGCTGAGCTGCCTTCGGCGGCAACCCCGCTGGTCATTCTCACCCAGCCCGACATACGTCGCTTTTTTCGCAAGCTCATCGAGTCCGAAATGCCAGATGTCTCGGTGGTGAGCTTCGCCGAGCTCCTGCCCGAAGTGGCCCTGAAGCCGATGGCTAGGGCGACAGCCTTCGAAAGCGCGTAGGCCACTCACATCTTCTGTCGTACGACCTTGCGTGGAACGGCCCCGCTTCTCATCAACATCTGCTTCGCCTCCTGCTGGAGCATCGGGTGGACCTTCTTTGCAGTCACGAACATGCCTAGGAGCTGCGGGCTCATGTCGACCAGCTTTTTGAGCGAACGCGATGCGCTTTTCATGTCGCCGGCCCCGGCGTAAGCAAACGCCCGCGCGCGCCACATCTGGATCCGCATCTCGGCCAGCTCCGGATCTTCCGGATTGAATACCTCGAGCAGCTCGATCGCTTTCTTGGCCTGGCCCGTGCGTCCCCAGGATTCGGCGGCGACCGCCGCGAACATTGCGCGGGTCTTCGGCTCCTGCTGCTTTCCGAGATCCATCTTGTCCACCAGGGCTCGCGCCTCCTGGATATCACCCAGCTGCAAGTGGATCGTCGCGCGGGTGCAGCGGACCTGATCCGCAACGGGCCCCACCTGTTTACCGAGGTCGACCGATTCCAGCGTGGCCAAGGCCTTGCGGGGGTCGTCTTGCATCTCTAGTTGCGCCCGCGCAAGAGCTGCCTGAACGTCGCCCTTCTTGTAACCCGTCTCCAGCTTCTTGAGGGCGTCTTTGCGCCCTTCCTCGGTCTCCGACGCAGAACGCAGCAGCGCACCAAGCTCGCGGGATTTGTTGACGTACCGCACGAACCATACCCCGAGAGCCCCCGCGGCCACCGTAAGTCCACCCGCTACGAACAACGGAACGACGCTCCAGTGAGCCAACACGACAGCAACGACCCAAAGTAGGGCCACGATACCGCCAACCCGCAAGAAGACCTTTTTCAGGTCGACGGGCGATTTGTCGGCGGCGTCGGAAGACGGTCTCGCCAGTTCGCGCAGCTCGCGCTGCATCGTGGCGACACTTTTCTTCTTTTTCTTGGAGACGTCGCGAGCGGGACTCTCAGGCTTGAGATCGGACACGAGAGCCAGCGATTAGCGCGGGTACAGCCCGGGCGCAAACGACGCGACGCGCCCACCCGTCACGCAACCGCAATCTGAGCCTGCCCGCGCTGCTGACTTTGCGTGTCGTTGATTTTGACGCTGACGATTTTCGAAACGCCAGGCTCCGGCATGGTCACGCCATATAGAACGTCGACCAGCTGCATCGTACGTTTGACGTGCGTAATCAAAATGAACTGAGAGCGGGCCGTCATCGAACGGACGAGATCGTTGTATCGCGCGACGTTCGCCTCATCGAGGGGGGCGTCGACCTCGTCAAGGATGCAGAATGGCGACGGCTTGATCTGGAAAATGGCGAAGATTAGACTTACGGCGGTGAGCGCCTTCTCGCCACCGCTCATCAGCTCGATGCTTGCGAGCTTCTTTCCGGGCGGCTGCGCGATGATGTCGATCCCTGTTTCCAGTATGTCCTCGGGATCCGTTAGGCGGAGCTCGGCTCGCCCGCCACGGAACATTCGCGGAAACACTTCGCGGAACCTCGCATTCACGGCCTCGAACGTCTCCTCGAAGAGGCGTCGCGACTCGCGGTTCATTTGTTGAATGGCGCGTGTCAGATCCGAGAGCGCGGCCTCGAGATCAGCCTTCTGCGTCGTGAAGAACTCGAAACGCTGTTGGGCGTCTGCATGTTCGCGCATTGCATCAAGGTTGACGCTGCCCATGCGCTCGAGGAGCCGCACGAGCTCATCGAGCCGCGCCCGTAGCTCGTCGTCCGGCGGCGGACGCATGTGGTAATCGCCTACGACGCGCGGGAGGTGCAAGCCGCGGAATTTCTCGGCGACGCCGCCGAGAAGGTGCACGAGCGCCAGCTCCTTTTCGCGCAGCGCAATCTCGTGATTCTGCAGCTCTTCGCGCAGCGCGTCCGCGCGCGCTCGCAGATTCTTGAGCGCCATCTCGCGCTCGAGCAAGCCTGCGCGCAGGGATTCGAATTCCGCGCGGATACCGCCGAGCGCGTCTTGCGCTTGACGAGCCTCGTCGAGGGCCGACTGAAGCTTTTCTTCGCGGAGCCCCATCTGGGCCTTGGTCTCGTCGAAGGCCCGCAGGTTGGCGAGAATCTCATCCGCGAGCCGGCCCGCACGCTCCTCGAGTTCCCCAGCGCTGCGCGTCAGGCGACCCGCCGTTCCGCGCGCGGCGGCCAGTCGCTGACGCGTTTCGGCGAGAGTGACCTTGCACGCAGTCAACACCTGTCGCTGCCCGTCGAGACGGTCGCGCGCCTCGAAGAGCGCCGCCTCGGCATCCTGCAATTCGCCTTCGGCATTTTCGACGCGGGCGCGCGCCTCCGACAGGACCCGGGCTGCCTCGTCGCGTTCGAGACCGGCTTCTTGTGCTCCGCGCGCGAGCTCCGCCTCCTCGGCAGTCAGAGCATCGAGGCGACCACGCACGGCCTCGCGTTGCGCCTCGGCTTTCTGCAGGTCCTTCTCCGCGGTCACCAGCGCGAGGTCGCGCGCGTGCGCCTCCTGGCGCGCTCGATCCAGCGCCGCACCGGTCTTCGCGATCTCGCTGCGAGAGGCCTGCAGTGCCTCTAGCCGACCCGTCACGATGGCATCGAGCCTCACGATTTCTTTCAACAGCTCACGCGCCTCGCGCTTGCTGTCGAGCACACCTGCTGCCAGGGCATCTCCCTGTCCTCCCGCGATTCGACCGTCGCCGTAAACGACGGCTCCGTCCAATGTCACGACCGGGGCCCGAAGCCCTTCTTCTCGCAACCGTCGCGCGCAAGCGAGGTCTGCCACGACGAGTGCGTCGCCAATCAAGGCCCTGACGAGACTTTCGTCGTCAGGCGCGAAATGCAATGCGTCCGCGAGGCGCCTCACGCCGTTCCACCTTTCGCCCTTGCCTTCGACGGCCGGGCACGGCGGGCCATCGGTTTGGGGCAGGACGGCGTTCGCTCCGGCTACGAAAGGCGCGTGCAGCGGAACGATCGTGGCGCGACCCTTCCGGGCCTCGGCGAGATCTTCGAGCAATCGCACACCCCTCTCGACATCGCGCACGACGACGTCCTGGAGACGCGCCCCCAAAAGCCCGGCGAGCGCCTGGGTGAGCTCGGGCGGCGCCTCCAAGTGATCCGCTACGAGCCCAGCTAGGCAGGGATCGCGGGTGGCCACGAGCGCCTTCGTTCCGGCCCCGACTCCCTCCAACCGAGCGTGCATCTCATCGAGGGCAGCATGACGAGATCGCTTCTTCGAAAGCTCTCCTTTGCCGTCCTCGAGCGCGCGCTCCTGAACCTGAATTTGGTCTTTCAGCTCGGTCAGGCGCTGTTCGAGGCGAGACTTCTGCTCCGCAGTGGTGAGGCGACCCGCACGAAGGTCTTCGATGGAAGACGCAATGGCTTCAGCCTCTGAAGCGTGCTCGCCGCGGGATCGTTCGAGCGCATCACGATCGGCGTTCATGCGTTGCTGGCGGGCCGCGATCTCATGGCGGCGCCTATCGAGTCCTAGTAGTTTCGCCTCCGAGCTCGCAATGTCTGCTTCCGCCCTCGCGATCGCTTGTCGCCGCTCGGTAACGCGGGCATCGGCGACCGCGTGGGCGCCGTTGAAGTCGAGAAGCTTCGACTCTTCGTCTGCGATTCGTGTGCCCTGCGCTCGCTCCTGGTCCTCCAGGTCCGTCAGGTCGCGCGTCACGGCGTCACGCTCCGCCGAGAGACGAGCCGCCTGGAGCGCCATTTCGCTCTTTTCGCCCTCGGCTTGCTGCTCGCGCTTGGCGAGAGAAACGAGCCTATCCTTGGCTCGTTCGATGGCGGCCTCTTCGCCCCGAACCATATTTTCCGCCGCGAAGTTCGCGTTTTGCGCTCGGTCGAGAATCTCCTCAGCAGAATGCACGTCGAGCCGCGCAACCTCGAGCTCGGCATCGCGGGCGGCCAGCTCGGCGCGGGCCTGGTTGTGGGCCTCGGAAAATCGCTCGAACTCCCCCCCTTCCAGCTTTATCCAACCGACGAGCTCCAGATACTTGTGCGACGCCTCGTGCAGCTGGAGGTCCTCCAGCTCGGTTCGGTACGCGACATAGCGCTCCGCCTTTGCCGCTTGGCGCTTGAGCGACGCGAGGTTGCGCTCGATCTCCGCGACGATGTCGCCCACGCGGAGCAAGTTCTGCGCAGTGAGCTCCATCTTCCTTTCTGCCTGTTTCTTGCGGCTCTTGAACTTGGTGATCCCAGCCGCCTCCTCGATGAGAAGCCGGCGATCCTCGGGTTTCGCGCTGACGATTAGCCCGACTTTGCCCTGCTCGACGATCGAATAGGCCTTCGTCCCGGCCCCCGTGCCGAGAAACAGCTCCGTGACGTCGCGTAGGCGAACCGCCCCCTTGTTGATTAGATAGTCGCTTTCGCCCGTGCGGTGGAGGCGCCGGGTGACGGCTATCTCGGAATACTCTTTGTATTCGAGCGGCATCTCGTCGGGAGCGTCGTTCTCGAACGTCAAGGTGACTTCAGCAAAGTCATGAGGTGCTCGGGACTCGCTTCCGTTGAAAATGACATCTTCCATCGACCGACCCCGCAGATGGCGGGCGCTCTGTTCGCCCATGCACCAACGGATGGCGTCGACGATGTTCGATTTGCCACACCCATTTGGGCCGACGATGCCCAGAACGTCGTGGTCGAACCGGAGCACAGTGCGGTCCACGAACGACTTGAAGCCGACCAGCTCGAGCTTCTTGATTTTCATCACGATCCTCGCGTACCGGGAGATAGTGTCACGTCATATATGGTCAGGCGAATCTCATGTCTATCGTCGTTCGGACGACTAGGGCAAGATGAATCCAGGGCGCGCGTGTAGGCGGGCCGCGACGATGCAACCCTGCCCTGGCACTCGACTTGACACTGTGCCAAGGCAGCCATAAGTCTTTGGCATGCCCACCTACGAGTACGCATGCGCAGCGTGCGCCCATGAGTGGGAAACCGTACAGCGCATCACTGAAGCGCCAATCGACGTCTGCCCGAAGTGCGCGAAGTCCGCCGCCCATCGGCTGATCAGCGCCGGAACGAACTTCATTCTCAAGGGCGGCGGCTGGTACTCCGATCTCTACGCGTCGCCCAAGGCAGCCAGCAAAGTGGAGGCATCCGACGCCGCGCCTGCTGGTGGGGAGAAGCCCGCCGGCAAGAGCGACGTCAAAGCCGATTCGAGTGGAGGAGGGGCGGCGGCGCCTGAGGCCAAGCCTGCGGCGAAGGCCGCGCCTGCAGTCCCTTCGGGCAACGCGCCTTCGTCATCGCCCTCGACCTAGCGTTCCCGCTCGCTCGCCACTGCTTCTGCCGGCCGGAGAACGCCTGATGCGTTCCTTACGAGGGATCCCAAAAACCAGGCGGCGCGCCTCCTCTTCACTCGTTCGCAGCTGACCCGCAAGTCGTGCGAAGATCAGGTCGAGTAACCGCCCGCGAGGAGGCTTTGCCACGCGCGCTAGGTCGTCCGTCCAGTCGAGCGCGTCGGCTGGAAACTGGAGCCCCGGGACTGCGCGCGCATAGGCGTTGAGGATGAGGGGGTCGACGTGTTTGCGACCCGCGAGCCACCGTTTGGCGCAGAGCGCGCCTCGTGCCAACGAATGAAATAGGACGACGGCACGCATCCAGGGGTCCACCATTGCATTTCCCACGAGAACTGCGTCGAGCGCGGACACGCGACGCCGAATCTCACCTAGCTCAAGGTCGTCAAGCTCGCGCAGCGCTCCAGGAAAGCGTGTGGCCAGCCCAGCCATTCGGAGGCGCGTTCGAGCCTCGTCTCTAACGCCGGCATCGTGCTCGAGTCGCATGAGGAGCAGTTCTGCGTATTTTGTTCGAACCCCTTCGAGCGCTTCTCTCGACATTTTGGCTCGCCGTCAGCATAGGGGTATGTAGGGTCAATGTCGATGTGACAGGCCTCCGCGCCGCAGGTACGTTTGGTCGTGGCCGACAGCAAGCGCGAAGCGGATGAATTGCGCGAGGATCTCGCCCGTGCTGACCTGCAGATCTTGGCGGCCCTAGAGAAACGCGCCCGCGCCGCCAGCCGTCTAGGAGAGATTCACAAGGACCTCCCTTCTTCGCTTCCAGTGACGGACCAGGCCGCCATTCGCGCCCTCGTCGCGCGTTCTAGCGGGGAGCTGCCCCAGCAGGCACTAGTCCAGATTTTCCGCGAGATTTTCGCGGCGTGCTTAGCCCTCGAGCTTCCCGTCAAGGTCGCCTACGTCGGCGGCGAGGGTGGGGCGGCTCACTCGGCGACCTTGGGGCGGTTCGATCACGCATCGAACTTGATCGCGGTGGAAACGACGGAAGCGGCTTTGGACGAAGTGGCGCGGCGGCGCGCCGAGTTTGCCGTCGTCCCGTTCGAGACATCGAGCGAGGGGCCCGTGAGAATCGACGATACTCGCCTTGATTGCGAGCGACCAACGCGTCGCTGAAGTGCTGGACGTAGCGGTCGAACTCCACCTCATGAATCGCACAGGTCACGTGGCCGACGTGCAACAAATCCATGCGACGAACGCCGACCACATGTCATGCGAACGCTTTCTCGCGACGCGAATGACCTCGGCAAAGGTGATCGAAACGCGATCCCCCCTCGCCGCCTGTGAGATCGCCGCGGCGGACCGGACCGCAGCGGCCATTGCCCACGAGTCGTTCGGCACGCAACTCGGCTTGGAAGTCGCGAGCCGCAACGTGCTGGACAGGGGCACTTACCGGGTGCGTTACGCCGTCGTTGGCTCGCGACCCTCGCGACGTACGGGCCAGGACGCGACTTCGCTCGCTTTCAGCGTGCAAGACGCGCCGGGGTCATTGCTCGACGTGCTCCGCCTGTTCGCCGAGCGCGGCATCAATCTCGGGAAGATCCAGAGTCATCCGGTCGAAGGCCAGGCATGGAGCTATCTTTTCTACGTCGAGATGGCTGGCCACTTCACGGACCGGCCGCTGGTGATGGCGTTCGAGGAAATGAAGCGTATGACTCGTTTTTTCCGCGTACTCGGTTCTTATCCCGCCCCTTGATGCGACGTCCGCGTGTAGTCTGCGGCCCCAGATGGAGCGACGCACGTTCGTCTTGGGATTTCTCGCCGTCGTTGGATGCGGCAAAGGAGCGAAATCAGGCGTTGAGACAAGGACCGACATCGATTCCGGCCCGCTGGCAATACTCCCGGGCTCGGCGGTCGTTGTCGGGTATTTGAATGCGCGCGCAATGTTCGCAGATACCTCGGTGAATGCGGCAGCGGCTGCGGTGGGCCATTCGTTCGCGCCCTTGGGCGCGGAGGCTGGCTTCGACGTCTCCCGTGACTTGGACCGTGTAGTCGTGGCTGTCTATTCGACGACGGGGGCCGACGTGGCGGCGGTACTGAGCGGCCGCTTCGACGAGGCGAAGATCGCTGCGGCGACGAAGGGAAAAGATGGCTTGGAGGTCATCCACGGGGCGTATGCGGGGCGCGTTACGTACACGGTGGGGAGCGTCAGCTATGCGGTTCTCACCGAGCGGACACTCGTCGCTGGAACACGCGATGGTCTCCGGCGAGTGCTCGAGCGTCTCCAGTCGGGCAACTTCGAACCCGCGCTGCCTACGTGGATGGTCGCGGCCTTGCAAACGAAAGGTGCCGACGTCGCCGTCGTGGCCGATTTCGTGACCCAGCCCGTCGCTGCCGTGGCGGTGTCGAGCCTGCCCTGGCTCAATGGGCTGCGGACCGCTCGAATGGTGGGTAACTTCGGCTCGCCGGGAATGAATGTGGCCGGGACGCTGAGTTACGCCGATCCGCAACAGGCCCAGACCGCGAATGACGGCCTTCACAAGGCCGATCGTTGGTTGAGAGTGGTTGGCCCTTTGCTTGGCGGAATTGGCCTCCAAAACTTGGAGGCGACGACGGAAGGAAGCGACGCGCGGTGCAAGTTCGCAGTAGATGACCACGCGCTCATCGCCTTTCTCGGCCTCCTGCCCCGCGTCCTTCCGGTTACACCATGACCACACTGACCATTCATCCGGCTTCGCGTCCGCTCGTGGGAAGCGTCCCAGTTCCCTCTGACAAGAGCATCGGTCATCGAGCCCTCCTCTTCGGCGCGCTCTGTGAGGGACAAACCCGAATTGCCGGCTTCTCGCACGGCGAAGACAACGTCTCGACCGCGAATGCACTGCGTGCGATGGGCGTTCGCGTGGAGGAGCCGTCGCCAACGGACGTCGTCGTCCACGGCGTGGGGCTCTTCGGCCTGAAGCCGCCCGGCCGCGACCTCGACTGCGGGAACTCAGGTACGACGATGCGCCTTCTGTGCGGCGTCCTGGCCGCACAACCTTTCCAGACGACGCTCGTCGGCGATGAAACGCTGTCCCGCCGCCCAATGATGCGTGTAGCCGGCCCCTTGCGCGCCCGGGGGGCGGTGATCGACGGCCGCCATCATCCCGGCAGGCAAGGTGAAATCTTCGCGCCGCTCACGGTGGGCCCACTGCCTGAGGGGCGACCGCTGGGTTCCCTCGAGTACGAAAGCCCCGTCGCAAGCGCCCAAGTAAAGAGCGCCATCTTGCTCTCCGGCCTATTCGCCCACGGGATCACGCGCTTCAAGGAGCCGACGGTTTCGCGCGACCACACGGAACGAATGCTCGGCGCCCTGGGCTGTCCGATCCGCACGGCGGGCTCCATCGTCGAGATCGATCCCGCTGACTGGAGCGGGCGAATGGCTGGCTTCGAGATTGCCATTCCGGGCGACGTCTCGGCCGCCGCCTTCTTGCTCGTCGCGGCTCAGATCGTGGAAGGCTCGCGCGTGACGGCGCGTGGCGTCGGTGTAAATCCGACCCGCACCGGTCTGCTCGAAATCGCGCGCGACATGGGTGCAGGACTGGCCGTCGAAGCGCAAGGCGACCGAAGCGGCGAGCCCGTGGCCGAGTTGCACGCATGGAGCGCGCCGCTTCAGGCCGTTTCGATAGGCGGCGAGACGGTGCCGCGAGCCATCGATGAGATCCCGATTGCTTGTGCATTGGCCGCGCGTGCAAGTGGCACGACGCGGATCCGGGATGCCGAGGAGCTTCGCCACAAAGAGAGCGACCGCATTGCGACAATGGCGCGCGTGTTGCGGGCATTTGGGGTGGTGTGTGACGAGCGACCGGACGGAATGGACGTGCAGGGACGTCTCGACGCACTCGACCCCGCCGACATCGACAGTCGCGGCGATCATCGAATCGCTATGACCGCAGCCGTTCTCGCCTTGGTTGCGCGCGGGCCGAGCCGCATCCGCGACGCCGGATGCATCGCCACCAGCTTTCCGAAATTCGTCGCCACGCTTCGGGCGCTCGGGGTGGAAGTCGCGGTCGAGCCCTGAGCAGGACACCATGCTAAGGCATCGGTGGTGAACGGTTCGCGGCGTCCTCGCCCGATTGTGGCCATCGACGGGCCGGCTGGAGCAGGCAAGAGCACCGTCGCTCGTCTCCTCGCTGATGCGTTGGGGTTTGTGCTTGTGGATACGGGCGCAATGTATCGAGCAGTCGCGATAGCGGCTGCGCAGGCCGGAATTCCTTGGGACGACGGTCCTCGGCTTGGGGCGCTAGCGCGCTCCCTCGTCACTCGGCGGTCCCTGACGTTCGCGTCCGACGCGACGAGGGGCGTCCGTGTGCAAGTTGACGGTCATGACGTGAGCGATGCAATCCGCGCACCGGACATCGGAATGGGGGCGAGCAAGGTCTCTGCCCACCAGCCCGTTCGGGAGGCGCTGCTCGACATGCAACGCCAAGCGGGTGACGGGGGAGGGGTCGTCCTCGAGGGTCGCGACATTGGCACGGTCGTCTTTCCTGACGCCGACGTAAAATTTTTTCTTACCGCCCGACCTGATGTGCGGGCGCGCCGGCGTTTCGAGGAGCAACGAGCCAAGGCTCCCGACCCGGGAACGCGCCCGACCTTTGAAGAGACGCTGGCAGACCTGAGGCAGCGAGACGAGCAGGACGCTTTGCGGTCCGTGGCCCCAATGCGCCGAGCGCATGACGCGATTCTCGTCGACAATTCGGAGCTCACGATCGACGAGACCGTCGCCCGAATGGTCGCGTACATGCGAGGTCGGGGCCTCATCCATTGAACCGCATGTCTCTCGCCGCGCTGGTTGCGTTCATGGCGGGGGCGTCGTCGGCCTGCGTGGGAAAATCTGGGCCGACGGCAATGCCGCCGCCCGAGCCTGAGCCGCGATGGGAGGACGTCCTCCCAGCATCTCCGGAGCTCGTCTTCATGCTCAGGCCACGCGCGTTGCGCGGCGACGCGGTCTACGGAGCATTGCTCGAGAGAACGCTCAATCTCGCGCGTGCGCGGAGCCGCGTCGTGGCCGCTACCCGCGTCCTCGACGCAATGGGTGACGCCGAGGAAGTCGTCGTGAGCATGCACACGACCGGCCCCGGAGGGCCGGGAGAGATCGTCATCGTCGTCCGAGGCGTAAGGGCAGATCTCGAATCCCATGCGGCTCGTCGACCCCGAGGGCCGGGCGCTCTGGGCGCCCGGGCCTAGCGGCCGAGTTCGGGAGCTGCGGCGCGTGTACGACCCAGACGACGACGCGGCGGGCGGTGCGGGCGAAACAAGCGCACGGAGTGAGCTCGGCGAAGCCTCGCTTTTCGAGCTGCCGGGACGAACGTGGCTGGTTGCAACGGGCCAAGCGCGAGTGCGGGCCCGCGATGCCTTTGCGCGTCCGCGGATGCACGCGTCGATTCGGTTCGATCCCGATGCTCTCGCAAGCGTCCGGATTGCCGGCCCCCCGCTGGTCGCGCGCGTTCGGGCGCTCCAGGGTACTGGTGGCCTAGCGGCGGTGGGGCGGACGTTACGCGCATTGACCCTTGTGCTCCCCTCCGAGGGAGGGCCCAACGCGCCGGCGCCACGGCCTCGCGAACGAAGGATCCAGGCCACTTTTTCTTACGACGAGCCGGAGGCGGCCAAGGTCGCCGAAGCCGCCTTGAGCCATGTGGTCGACGCAGTCGCGCACATGCCCAACCTGAGCAGCCCAGGTATCAAGGCGTTATCCGACCACACGGATGAGCAAGTCTCTGGAGCAACAGCCGGGCTGGAATGGTTCACCCGAGCCTCCGTCCGGCGAGCAGGAGCAGACGAGAGCTTGGCCGATCAACTTGGACACCCCGAAAAACGGGTCGTTCTCACAGCGACTCTGCCCCATGCCCTCGTCGACGATCTCCTTCGCATCGGCTCGCCGGGGGCGGTAGCCAGAACACCGAGCAGTCCCGCCTCGGTTCTACCAGCCGGGCTACCTCCGGTCCCGTAGCTGCGGCATTCGCCTTTGACAGATTGGATAGCGCAAGCTATTCCGAGCGCTCGGGGCCGAGCCGAGGACTGGTCCGTCCTCTGCAAGCCGGCTTCGAACAACAACCCTGAGAGCGTGCTTCGCACGCCATGCGGACCGTCGAGGACTCTTCCGAACCACATGTCGACCCACACCACCACTGCCCTGAGCTCCGCAGGCAAGACCCACGGAGCAGGCGGCGAGCCGAGCCGATAGCTTTCGCCGCTCTCTTCGAAGCCAGCATCAGCGCGGGCGATTTCGGCAAAGAAGGCGAGATCGTCAAAGGGCACGGTCGTCGCCGTCCAGCGCGACAACGTCGTCATCGACATCGGCGGCAAGAGCGAGGGCATCATCGCGCTCAGCGAGTTCGCCGACGCGCAGGGCCAGACCACCGTCAAGGCCGGCGACGAGGTCGACGTCTACATCGAGAGCCGCGAGAACGACGACGGCCTCGTCACGCTTTCCAAGGAGAAAGCCGACAAGATGAAGGTGTGGGATGAGATCTCGGCCGCGTGCGAGCGCGACGAGCTCATCGAAGGGACCATCAGCCAGCGCGTGAAGGGCGGCCTCTCGGTCACCATCCGCGGCGGCGTGAAGGCGTTCCTCCCGGGCTCGCAGGTCGACCTCCGGCCCATCCGCAACTTGGACAAGCTGATCGGCCAGACCTACCAATTCAAGGTCATCAAGTTCAACAAGAAGCGCGGCAACATCGTGCTCTCGCGGCGCGTGCTCCTCGAGAAGGAGCGCGACGAGCAGAAGACCAAGACCCTCGAGACCCTCGAGGAGGGCAAGGTCGTCAAGGGCGTCATCAAGAACATCACCGAGTACGGCGCGTTCGTCGACCTCGGCGGCATCGACGGCCTCCTCCACATCACGGACATGAGCTGGGGCCGCGTCAATCACCCGTCGGAGCTCTTCCAGGTCGGCGACGAGGTCACCGTCAAGGTCCTCAAGTACAACGCGGAGACCGAGCGCGTCAGTCCTCGGCCTCAAGCAGACCCAGGAAGATCCCGTGGAACCACGCCGAAGAGGCGTTCCCGCCGGGCAAGAAGGTCCACGGCAAGGTCATGTCGATCACCGACTACGGCGCGTTCGTCGAGCTCGAGCCGGGCGTCGAAGGCCTCATCCACGTCAGCGAGATGTCGCTGGACCAAGAAGGTCAAGCACCCGTAGAAGCTCCTCGAGGTCGGCCAGGAGCTCGAGTGCCAGGTGCTCGAGGTCGACGCGAAGGCCAAGCGCATCTCCCTCGGCCTCAAGCAGCTCGAGCCCGATCCCTGGACGCTCTTCACCGAGAAGTACAAGCCGGGCGACAAGATCGGCGGCAAGGTCCGCTGCATCACCGACTACGGCGTCTTCATCGGCATCGAAGAGGGCGTCGACGGCATGGTCCACAAGAGCGACCTCTCGTGGACGGCCAAGGTCAACAACCCGAGCGACCTCTACAACAAGGGCGACGACGTCGAGGCGATCATCCTCTCGATCAACCACGACGAGAAGAAGGTCTCCCTCGGCGTGAAGCAGCTCTGGGACGATCCGTGGCCGACGATCTTCAACGAGTTCCCGCCGGGCAAGGTCGTCGAGGTCAAGGTCGTCTCAGCATCGTCGACTACGGCGTGTTCGTGCACGTTCGCGACGGCGTCGAGGGCCTCGTCACGCAGAACGACATCGTCGTCTCCAAGGACGAAGCGGGCAACGAGAGCCAGCTTCAGCCGGGCGACGAGTTCGAGGCCGAGATCGCTAACATCGACTCGCAGGAGCGGCGCATCACGCTTTCGATGAGGATGGGTGAACTCCGCCACAACGGCAGCCGCCGAGGCGAAGCCAACCCAGCGCGCTTCGAAGGCTCCCAAGAAGAGCACCGCCGCCGCAGACGCGACCGGCGGTACCATTGGAGAGCTCATCAAACAGAAGCTCGGCGATAAGCTTGCCATCGGCACCGATAAGAAAGATGACGAGAAAAGGGACGAATGAGTCGTTCGAATCGCTCCTCATCCAAAGGCTTCTGACGCGTTGAACGCCGGGCCTCGCCAATGTCTGAGCGGCTCTGGGCGCCCTGGAGAACCGAGTACATCCTCGGTCCAAAGGGGCATCCGTGCGTCTTTTGCGAGCTCGCCGCTGCCCCGCCCGCTGCTTATCGAGAAAAACTGGTGCTGATAGTGCAGGCGCACGCATTCCTGTGCCTGAACCGCTACCCCTTTGCCGCGTCGCATTTGCTGGTTGTCCCTCGCCGGCACGTGGCCGACATCGTCGAGTTATCGGCGCATGAATATGACGCGACGATGAATCTTCTCCGCGAGGCTGTACAACGACTCCGTCATGCGACGAATGCCGAGGGTCTCAATGTAGGACTCAACCTCGGAGCAGCAGCCGGCGCAGGCATTGCGGACCACGTGCATGCCCATATCGTTCCGCGCTGGCGCGGCGACACGAACTTCATGCCGATCCTGGCCGATGTGCGTGTCATGCCGGAGTATCTCGACGAGTCCTGGCAACGACTCGTACCAGCGTTCTCTGACTTGCCTGGTACGCACCCCGGCTGATAAGTGGCCATCGCTCTACCTGGCGTATCGAGTTCAGATGGCGGTTCGGCGTCCGGCCATCTCAAGGCCCGTTGGCGTAGGCCCTTGTTTTTGGTCGTCAGCGCTGCCATCGCGATCGCCGTCGTCGTTGCCGCGCACGAAGTCATGTTACCGTTCGTACTGGCAACGGTCATTGCGTACCTGCTTACGCCGCTCGTGGCCGTAGCTGAGAGGCTCAAGATCCCACGACCCGTTGCGGTGCTGCTCGTCTACGCGGTCGTGCTCGGCGCCATCTTCGGCTTCGGACGCGGGATCGCACCACGCATCGGTTTCGAGTACCGCATGCTTCGACGCGAGCTTCCAGGTCTGGCCGACCAAGCTAAGAATCATTGGGTTCCAGCGATAACCGAGCATATGCGCGCGATGGGAGTCGCTGTACCATCCGCTCCACCAGCGGAGAGCGCGCCGGAGCCGTCCACAAACAGTGCGTTCGTGGCACATGCATTGCCCGGCGGGGCAATCGCGATCGACGTGGGTACGGGCGTGGGCATCAACGAGACAAGGAGGGGGTGGGTGGTCGAGGCCACTCGTGACCGTGAGAAGCGAGACGAGTCGTTCGATCCAAACCGACTCGTTGCAGACGCGGTTGGCAGAACTTTCGCCTATGCGCAACGCAATTCGCTCGAGGTGGCGCGCGCGGTGCGCGATCTGATAGCCGGCATCAGCCGCGCCGTCTTTGTCTTCTTCATCACGCTGATGCTCGCGGCGTACTTGATGCTGACCCGCGAGCGGATCCTCATCTTTTTTCGCTCCCTCGTCCGCCCGGGCGCGCGAGCAGGATTCGATATTTTGCTCGCGCGCATCGACGACGGATTGTCAGGAGTGGTGCGCGGTCAGCTCGTCATTTGCGCCATAAATGGGGTACTGAGCGCCGTCGGTTTCGCCATCGTTGGGCTCAAGTATTGGCCAGTGATGGCGTTGATTGCCGCCGTATTTTCGCTCATTCCCATCTTCGGTTCGATAGCCAGCGCAGTGCCCGCGGTGGCCATTGGACTCACGCAAGGGCTCGGCACGGGTGCGATGGTGCTCGCATGGATCGTTTCCGTGCACCAGCTCGAGGCGAACTTGCTGAACCCCAAGATCATGGGTGACGCGGCAAAAATTCACCCAGTGCTAATCATCTTCGCGCTGCTGGTAGGTGAGCATTTTTTTCATTTGGTTGGCGCTCTTCTCGCCGTTCCCACGATGTCCATCGTGCAGAGCGTATTCTTGCATCTTCGCGCAGCAACGAACGACGACGAACCGGAGTTACCCGAAGAGCGGCGCGAGCTGAAGGCGCAGAGTGGCGGCGTCACGCTCTAGTCAGCGACAAGGAAAGTCAGCCACGTCATTGTTCGACGAGGCTGGCTCGCAATTTGTCAATGAAAATCGCGGCTCATCGACGGGATATCAAAAGGAGTCAGCTTTTCCAGCCGATCCGGCACGATATACACGACGTTTCCTTGCCGCTCGACTCTGCCATGAGCCACGAGCATCGAGCTTGTCGTCGCGACATGCCGCCAGCGCTCAAAAGTCTTTGCCCATAGAATCAGGTTCACGAAACCGGTCTCGTCTTCGAGCGTCAGAAAGACGACACCGCTCGCGGTCTGAGGTCGCTGACGGCAGATCACCATTCCTGCCGTGCTCACCTTTGCGCCCTGCGCGGTCGCCGTGAGGTCGTTCGCGCTCTTGTAACTGACCGGAAGTCTCGGACGCAGCACCTTCATCGCATGGTCGCGGACCGCGACGCCGGTCGTCTTGTAGTCGAGCGCGAGCTGTTCGCCGCGCGTCATCTCGGGAAGCGTCGGCATCTGGTCGTCAACGTCGATACCCGCGAACAGACTTTGCTCTCGCGGCGCGCGGACCTTCCACATCGCCTCGCGGCGGCTCAACCCGAAGCTGGCAAGAGCTCCCGCATGGGCAAGGGCATCCATCGTGCGTTTTCCGAGCGATGCACGTTCGATCAGGTCCGCCGTTCCTTCCCAAGGCCGCGACCGACGAGCAAGCTCAATTCGTCGCCCGGCCTCTTTACCCAACCCTCGCACGACCCTCAGACCGAGGCGTAGTGCCGGGCTCTGTCCATCGGTTCGCTCGCCTTCGAGGGTACAGTCCCAATCACTCGCTTCCACCCGCACGGGCAAGACATCAACGCCGTGCCGCTCGACGTCTTTCACGATCGTTCCAGACGAGTAAAAACCCATCGGTTGACTATTGATGAGGGCAGCCGCAAACGCAGCAGGGTGATGTACCTTGAGCCAGGAGCTCACGTAAACGAGCAGAGCGAAGCTGGCCGCATGGCTCTCGGGAAATCCATACTCGCCGAAACCCTCGATCGATTTGTACAGGCGCTCGCCGAACTCCGGCGCGATGCCGTTCTTCGCAAACCCCTCGAGCAGCCGCTCGTGATGTCGCGCGAGCCTGCCGTTTCTCCGCCATGAGGCCATGTCACGCCGAAGCTGATCTGCCTCGCCAGCGCTATAGCCTGCGCCCACAATGGCGAGTTGCATCACCTGCTCCTGAAAGAGCGGAATGCCCAAGGTCCGCTCGAGGATGGGCACCAGCTTCGGGTGAGGCATGACAGCAGGCTCCTCGCCGCTGCGCCGCCGCAAGTACGGATGGACCATCCCACCCTGGATTGGCCCGGGACGGACAATCGCGACCTCCACGACAAGATCATAAAAGTGTCGCGGCAAGAGACGAGGTAACATCGCCATTTGTGCACGACTTTCAATTTGAAATACGCCGACCGTGTCGGCGGCGCAGAGGGCATCGTAAACTCGGGGGTCTTCAGGTGGGAGTCGCGCGAGCTGATCAATGGCGTTCGGGGCGCAGATGCGCACGTCATCTTGGGCCATCGCAAGCGCCTTCCTTATGACGGTCAGCATGCCGAGACCCAACACGTCGACCTTAAAGAATCCGAGCGTGTCGAGGTCATCCTTGTCCCAGGGAATGACCGTACGACCTGGCATCGTCGCTGGCTCCACTGGAGCGACATTCACAAGTGGATCCGCACTCAACACGAATCCACCGACATGAATCGACAAATGACGAGGAAAGCCCTGGATTGCATTGGCCATCGAGAACACCTGACGCAACCGTTGGTCCTCCGGATCGAAACCACACTCTGCGATGCGATGACGCGGTAGATGATCAATCTGGTCCCACCACGATACGAGTGAGCCCAGCCTATCGACCTGCTCGAGCGATAGGCCAAATGACTTACCAACGTCACGCAATGCGCTTTTGCTGCGGTAGGAAATGACCTCACTCACCATCGCCGCGTGCTGGCGATCGTACTTTTCGTAGATAGCCTGAATAACCTCTTCGCGCCGTTCGTGCTCAAAATCCACATCGATGTCGGGCGGCTCGCGGCGTTCATTCGACAAAAAGCGCTCGAACAAGAGATTGGTTCGCGAAGGATCGACTGCGGTGATACCCAAGCAATAGCAAATCGCGCTGTTCGCCGCGCTGCCGCGTCCCTGGCAGAGGATGTTCTTGGCACGGGCGATAGCGATGACCGAATGAACGCTCAGAAAATATCGCGCGACCTGAATCTCAGCGATAAGAAGCAGCTCCTTCTCGATCTGCTCCACGATCGGAAACGGAACCCCCTTCGGCCATCGTTGCCGCGCTCCCCCGAATGCGAGACGCCGCAACGCCTCATCGGGCGTTTCGTTGGGCAGCTCGTGCTCGCACGGAAAACGGTACTTCAGCTCGCGCAATGAAAATCTACATGCCTCGGCAATTTGGGCCGATCGCTCCAGCCAAACCGGACGATCATGAAACAGGCGCTGCATCTCCCCCTCGGATTTCAGATGCGGCTCAGCGTTGGGCAGGAGGGCGCGCCCGGCTTCATCAAGCGTCATTCCCTCTCGAATACATGCAAGAATGTCGAAAATGGCCTTGTTTTCGCGTATGGCGAAGAGGACGCGGTTCGTTGCGCAGACTGGGACGCCGAGATGTCGCGCAGTTTCCTCCGCACTAACGAGCCGAGCGCCGTCGTCACCATCCAAATGTCGCCAGGCAGCGATCGAAAAACGCTCGGCAAAAGCCTCTCTTAGCTTTGAAATCTCGGTCGTTTTTTCGGTCAACGGAGGAATGGTGCACCACAACCCGCTCGCATTCGCGGACACGACGTCCAGCGGTAGTCCCGCGAATTGGTTGCGTGCCACCCCCTCTTGCGTCCTAGGTTTTCCTTTTGGATGTCGCTCATGGCTGTCCGTCAAAATACGGCAAAGATTCGTGTAGCCTTCGGTGCTCGCTACATGAAGCCAGAGCGCGGGGATGGGCGAGCCGTCGAGTGCGAGCTCGCATCCGACAATCAGGCGTATGCCAAGCTCCTCGGCCGCTTCGAGGGAGCGCACCATACCGTAGAGTCCGTCGCAATCAGCCACCCCCAGGACACCGTAGCCGAGCTCGGCCGCGCGCCTAATAAGCGCTCGCGGAGAAGAGCCGCCTCGGAGAAACGAAAAATGGGTCCTTGCGAAAAGCTCGACGAACACTGGTTTTGCGATCAGTGTACCTCCGCGATTCGCGTCCGTACCAGCTCGAGCAGAGCATCGACGTCGAACGGCTTCCCCAGCTGGGCATTGGGGACACTCGCTAGAAAGTCTCGGGCTCGCCACGTGAAGGCTCCCCCCGTCACGAACACCATTCGGTGCGCCTGTGAGGGCTCGAACTTTCGGAGTTGTTCGTACATCGCGGGCGCATCCATCTCCGGCATCATCAAATCGCAAAGAATGATGTCGAATCGCTCCCCCGCCTCGATTCGGGCTAACCCCTCGCGCGCGGTCGTGACGGCAACCACGTCACCTTCGGCCGAGAGCAGTCTTTCTAGCGAGAAACAGACGATTGGCTCGTCATCGATCACGAGGATACGGCCGCGCAAAGAAGGCGACCTTGATGGAGCCTCAACATCATTTACGCGCGGCGCGACAGCGGCGCCCGATACGCGCATCGTTGCGGGCAACTCCACACGAAATACACTACCCTTCCCGACCTCACTTTCGACCGAAATAACACCTCCTAACGAGGTCACGATACCATGGCAAATAGCCAGACCGAGGCCAGTGCCAATTCCCACTGGCTTGGTCGTGAAAAATGGCTCGAAGATTCGGCCGCGCAGCTGCGGCGGGATGCCAGCTCCGTTATCGTGCACCTCCACGCTGACGCGGTCGGGCGTCATTGCTCGCACGACGACGCGAATTTCATTCGAATCGCTCCGTCCTTCTGGCAGCGCTTGTACGGCGTTGAGAAGTAGGTTCAAGAACACTTGCCCCAGCCGCGCTTCGTTTGCCACGACCTCGGGCGTCTGAGAATAGTCTTTCACGATGCGCGCCCGATGGCGGAGCTCGTTCGAAACCATGGCCAGCGTCGCCTCGAGAACCTGCGCGACGTCGAGAGGTGTCCGCGTTTCGTTCTCGGGCCGAGAAAAAGTCTTGAGGCTACGAACAATGTCGCGAATACGCTCGGCACCGTGGCGCGCGTGGTCGAGCGCCACGAGCACCTCGGAAACGCGATCATCGGGTGGGGGTGGCATGAGCCGCGGCAGCCCCTCGATGACAAAGCCCAGATTGAGAAGGACGTAGGCAAGCGGGTTGTTGATCTCGTGAGCCACGCCGGCAGCCAGCGTTCCTAGCGCAGTCAAGCGGTCGGTCTGGGCGAGACGTGCCTGAAGGTCACGGTGCTCGCTGGCAACGAGAAGACGATCGATGGTGTCGATGAGCGTCTCGTAGTCGACCGGCTTTTTCAGGTAGGCATCTGCATCAATGGCGGCCGCCTTCGCCGTCGCATCAGCGCTCAAGGCGAGCACTGGGATACTCGAAAGCGTTGGGTCATTTTTCTGGGCGACACGGAATTGCCAGCCGTCCATGAGCGGCATCATAAGATCGAGCAAAATGAGATCGGGCTTGGGCGAGGCGCGCAGCCAATCGAGCGCTTCGCGCCCGTTGCAGCAGCCAGCCACGCGAAAACCTTCCAGCGAGAGCAAACCGTCTAGCGCTTCTCTGATGTCGACGTCGTCCTCGACTACGAGCAGAGTCCGGCCGGATGCCCGCTTCTCGAAACCAGGCGACCGCATGGTTAGCATTGTGGCGCAGGCATGCGCCGTGTCGAATGCCTTGATGACTCGTGGCAAATTGCCTCGCGCTTCAATCGAACCAGCCTCGCAGGATAGCTCGTTTGCTCATACCGCCTTCGCGCTCGACCCACGCGAGAGCACCGTCGTGTGTGGCCTGTATCCTCTGTATGACGTGTACAACCTGGACGGCCTGGGGGGGGAAGGACCCGTCCGAGGCAGACGCCGATTCGCTTGCCTCCGTCAGCGTAAAGTCTAGCGAGGCTATCCACACGGCGAAAAGGTCGCGCCTCTCGACTCCGCGTCGCCACCATTCGACTGATTCGATACGGGCAAGGTGCCGTGACTTATTTCCGGGTTCGTCCCCCTCGCTTTCCATGCAACAGGTAAGGTACACCGGTCGTACGAGTCGTGAGGGTTCGAACGATGACGAAATCAGCGCTCGACGAGACGACACCGGGCCGACCCGGCCGAATGGCACTAAAGCCGTCCTCTCATCGGGTACCCAGGTATCCACCAAGGCCAGCATGCCGACCTGTGTCTCGCCAAGCTCCGCCGTCAGTTCTGCCACCAAACGAGGCAGAACTCGTCCAGCCATTGGCTCTGGCTCCAGAAGATCGAGTGTGCGCGTTGGAGCCAGTGAAAGTTCCGTCACGCGCAGCGTGGCAGCAAGCACCGGCGCGGACAGCGTGCAGCGCTCAAGACGAGCACGTATGACCCCTAGCAGGTCCGCCGCGCGCGCCAACGGCAAGGGAAGCACCATTTCCAGCGTAGTCACGGATTTATGCCGGCGTTCGCAAAGCGCGTGATCGAGGGTGAGCACGAGATCTAGGCGCGACGCTGCGAGCCCGCGCCCTTGCAGTCGTGCAGCGAGCCGGTCCGATAACGTCTTCAGTACGAACGCAAGCGCTTCGAGTGAATGAGCACCCCACTCCAGGTCGACGTGTTCCGCTGGCAATACGGTTGGTCGCCATACCTTTAGCGGCGTAGGATCTTCGCCGTCGAGCAACTGCATCACATCATGCGCGCGGGCTCCCAGTCGAGTGCCTAGCGCGCGCCGTGGCAATTTCTGCAAATCACCACACGCGCGCAGACCCATGTCGTTCAGCCACTCCGACATGTCTTTGTCCAAGCCGAGCGCCGAGATGGGAAGACGGCGCATCGCACCAGCTCCTTTTCCCTCCGGAATGACGAGAGGACCACTCGTTTCAACGGACAAAGGCGCGAAGCGTGCGACCGCTGCGGCGATACGCGGCCCATCCGCCACGGCGACGCGGCACACATGCCCCAGCCCACGCACCGTCGCTTCGATCGCTCGTGCAAGCTCATTCTCTCCGCCATGCAGGTGCGCGCAACCACCCACGTCGACCCAGACGACGTCCTGAGCCATGTCGAATGCCGTTGCGGGTCCGAAAGCAAGTGCCGCTTCAGTGATACACACGAGCGCCGCCCGTACCGCATCTTCCGCGACGACCTGGACGAGAAGGTTCGCCGTTTTCGCGCGCGCTGCCGCTACCGTCTCTCCCAATCGTATCCCGAGCGCGAGAGCTTCGCGCGAGACCACGTCGAGACGTGTGCTGCCGAGCACGTCGCGTTCCGACTTTATCTCGGTACCGGGGCGAGCCACGACAAGTGCAAGAGGCTCGGAACGCACCTCGCGACGCTCGGCTTGTCGCGATGCTTGGTGCCCCGGCGACTTGACCTCGCGCGAAGTCATTGAACGGGCAACTTCCAGGCGAATCTCTGGCAACGCGATACAGGCCGTGCGGCGCATCGACTAACCTACGATGCGCAGCACTGGTTGAAACGGAATCGTCTTCGCGAGCCCTACTCGGCCGCGCTTATCTTTTGCGATTCGGACAGCCAGCTCGCTCGCGTTCGGACGCGACAGCTCGAGCCGCAACGCCACTGGCCATGTCTTCGCGCGAGGCTTTGCCGCATTCGTCAACAGAAATAGCCTTGTACCGCTCGGCTCGCAGGCGAGCGCCAGCTTGCGCACAAGCACATCCGGCGCCCACCGGTTGGCTCTCACGGGGGCTTTTCAGCTTTTTCCCGACTCCAGTCCCGCACCAGGCACGGGGTCCATGTCGACCACGACGACTTCGAATGCTGCCGACGAAACCACCTTGACCGCCACGCGCCCGAGCTGGCCCCGTGAAGCTCGAACCACGAGCAATCGTGCGAGATCGACTCCAGCCGCAACGAGTCCCGGCGCGTGAAGGCTCTCTTCGGGGTCGATCCAGGCGCACCACGCGTGCTTTCCACAAGCCTGGCCAGCGCGAACTGCCGCCAACGCGACGCTGGTGGCGCCGCCGAGACCCCGCGACGCGGAGAGCTCTACGACACCGCGCGGGAACCCAGAGTCGGGCAGCAGGGCATTGAACTCCGGCCAAGAGAGGGCAAGCGCGCACGACGGCGCCTCCTCCCGGATACGGGCCATCCGTACTTCGCCTGCCAAACCAAGCCGCTCGATGAGTGCTTCGACGTCTTGGGCAGCAGCCATATGTACCTCCGACGGGGTAGAGCTGAACAAAATAGCAGGTCATCGGAAGGATGCGCAAGGAGTGCTAGCCTCCGCTCCGTGTCCGCTCTCTCTTTTGCCCCCCCGTCGGCCGACGCTTCGGACTCGCCGCAGCCCGATCTAGCGCTTCCCTTCCCTAAGCTGGAGCGACTCCGGGCTCTCTTCGCTCGGCTCGGCTCCGTTCTCGTATGTTATTCGGGCGGCGTTGACAGCGCGCTCGTTTTGGCGGTCGCCCATGAGGTGCTCGGCTCGCGCGCCGTCGGCATGACGGCCGTTTCACCAAGCCTCGCAGCCTCCGAAAAAGAGGCGGCCATCTCGATTGCGGTGCAGATTGGCGCGAGGCACGAGCTCGTCCCTTCGCATGAGATCGATCGGCCTGGTTACGTCGCGAACTCCCCGAATCGCTGCTTTTACTGCAAGAGCGAGCTTTACGAGATCGCCGAGAGCAAGAGGCGCGAGTGGGGCCTCGCTCATGTGCTCAACGGTACAAATCTCGATGACCTGGGCGACCATCGGCCAGGACTCGAAGCCGCAAAAAAAGCTGGCGTTCGGAGCGTGCTCGTAGAGTGCGCCTTCGACAAGAAGGACGTGCGTCACGCGGCGCGAATCGTCGATCTCAAGGTATGGGATAAGCCCGCAAGCGCTTGCCTTTCAAGTCGAATCCCTTATGGGACCGCCGTGACGGCGGAGCGCCTCGCGCAGATTGGGGGCTTCGAAGCGGAGCTTCGGGATCTGGGTCTCCGCCAACTGCGTGTGCGGTGGCATGCACTACCCCATTCGCCCGTCGGCGAGCCTGCGCTCGCACGCATCGAAGTCGCTCGTGAGGAGCTATCGCGCGCTCTGGAAGCGCGCGATGCGATCGTCGATGCAGGCAAGCGCTTCGGGTTCGCCTACGTAACGCTCGATCTGCAGGGCTATCGCACGGGCAGCCACAACGAGGTTCTCGCCGGCCGGAGCCTTCCAGTCATCTAACAAACGTCATCGGGCATGCTGAAGCCTCCACGTTGCCGCCACGCCCTGGACGATCGGCATGCGTAGACCGGGGTTTGGGTGCGTCCTCAGAAATCCGAGCCATGGACTGGCACCCGACGCCTGTTCCAGGCGGGTAAAGAATCCGAGCAGCCAGAGTCCGCCTTCTTCCGTCCAGCGAAAGGCCTGGGTCGCTCGCGCGACACCGGTGTCGAGGACGTTGATGCAACCGTTCGAGTCGGCGGCGATTTCATTTGGTTGATTGAGGCCTGGCAAGATCGACGTCGCCAGCATACCCAGCTGCGCTATGGCAGGGCCCGGCCCGCTAGCTTGACCGGTCGCACAGCCAGTATGACCGAGGTAGTGGTGCGAGAGCTCGTGGCCGAACGTGAACGCGACGATCTCGTCGAACATCTCGTGCGCGCGCGAGATTCGTCGGGGATCGGACCAATACATTGGCGGAACGATCCCCGCCGGCAACATCGCGCTGCCACCGTCCTTGGAAACCAAACGGGGCGCGACAATACCCACGTAAGCATCATAGGTCTGCGTCGAAAAAATCTCGTCCGTGGCCCTGGTCTGAGCGATGCCGTCGATGGCCTCGAGCAGTCCCTCGGTGCCTGCAACGAAGGGTGCACCACTGTCGTCGCAGCCCGCAAACGCGTTCACCTCATTCGGGTTGGGATCGAACACCAACGGGATGGTGGCCACGAGCGCTTGATTGCGCAGACTGAGATTAGCGACCAATTCCTTGGCGACCGCTCGCGTCTCCGATTGCCAGGCCGCTGCACCTGCCAATGGGCCGAGGAGCGGTCGTGCTGTCGGCAAGCTCGTCGGCGGCGGCGGAGCCGGAATGGAAGCAGCTGGAGCGGCTGGCGGACCATAGTAGGGCGGGACGCTATACCCCGGCTGCGGTTGTCCGTAGGCGGGCGGGGGAGGATAGCCATAGGGTGGCTGCGGCTGCCCGTAGTAGCCAACGGGCGGGGTGCCTTGCGCCGTTCGCGGTGGCGCTGTCGACGTCGTATCAGCGCAGCCGAGAAGTCCGGTCAGGCCGGGCAGTGTCGAAAAAACGATGGCGCTCCAACGAGCGGAATTCAGCCTCTTGATCACTCGCTCTGTCTCCGTGAAATACTAGCGGGTAGGTCTGCGCGTCAGGGCGCTACGTCGGTGGTCGCCTCGGCGTCGCGTATCGCGCGTAGCGCGTGAGAAAACGACCGGGCATCCTGGTAGCGCTCCGCGGGCCGCGGTTCCATCGCCTTTTCGATGATCGCCCGCCAAGGGGGAGGCACCACCGCGGCAGCCTTCTGCGAGCAAGAGTCGAATCGCAGCGCGCTGTTGCTCTCGCCCGTACGAACGAGTCCGCTCGGGGACTGTGGCGGCGGGGGCTCTCCGACGAGGCATTCGAACAACATTGCGCCGAGGGCGAAGAGGTCGCTCCGCCCATCGATTTCCCCGACCCCATTTTCCTGCTCGGGGGACATATACCCCAGGGTGCCGAGCGGGCCGCCCGTGTTTGTGATCCGCGTCTCTTCCCATTCTACGCGCGCGATGCCGAAGTCGAGCAACTTGACGCGTTCGGGGCCCGTCGGGTGATCGCGATCGACAACGACGTAAATGTTCGACGGCTTGAGGTCGCGGTGAACGACGCCGGCGGCATGAACCGCCGCCAAAGCGTCGCAGACTTGCATCGCGATCGGAAGAAGCTCACGC
The DNA here is from genome assembly GCA_963787925.1 of uncultured delta proteobacterium. Taxonomy (GTDB): domain Bacteria; phylum Myxococcota_A; class Polyangia; order Polyangiales; family Polyangiaceae; genus Palsa-1150. The sequence continues at coordinate 2,409,944 of CAWBEN010000003.1, read as the reverse complement.
GGCGTGAGCCGCCCTTTCGCACGCAAGCGCGAGGCGAGTGATTCGCCGTGAAGGAGCTCCATGACGAGATACGCCGTGCCGTCGGGCAGGTGGCCATGATCGATCACTTCGACGACGTTCGGATGCCAAGAGAGACCGAGTGCACCCGCTTCACGGCGCAATCGGTCGCTGGCGACGGCTTCGTGCGCCGCGGCGGCACGTAAGAGCTTGAGGGCGACAGGCATTCCATCCGCGATGCGGACCGCTTCGTAAATGACCCCGGTTGCGCCGGCACCCATGCGGCGCAGGATGCGGTACTGACCGGCGGCGACCGAGCCTTCGAGCTGCCCGGGCACGTCGTGGTCGTGGGACTCACGAAGCGATAGGCTGCGCTCGAGCGCATTGACGCGAAGCGACTGGGCGCTGGTCTCGGCTTGACGCAGCCGGTCACGCGCCCGAAGGACGCCCAGGGACCCGCCGACGGCAGCAGCCAATACCGCTGCTGAGGCCTTAAGCGCGAAGGCGCCGGTGGTCTCAGCACCGGCTATGGCCGCCATCGCCGCCCCCGCCAACGCACCAAATATCGCGCTCGACGTCGTATTTGGGAGCCGCCATGAGACCTCGTATTCCTGCACGAGGCCAGGCGCTCTTGGCTCCGCCTCGGCACGCTCGCGTACCGCGGCGTTCGACCAGCCGAAGAGGGCTGGGACTGCGCTGAGCTCGGCCACGCGAGCAAGGCGCAGCAGGCCATCCGACTCGAGCGATGGGTCATGAGCAAGGATCACCCGTCCGTGCCACCAGCCCCGGCGTACAGCGATCGTCTCCCAGCGCGTCGTGCGGCCGTACTCGCTGTCTGCGGCATCCAGCCGCGCGAACGCCTCGGCCGGACCTGTGGCTCCGCGTACCACGCGCACCCAAGTCCCCAGGTTGTCGTGGTCGACGAGGTGCTTCCAGGCGCGTGGGATTGCGTCGCGCGAAGCAATATCGGCAAATCGGACGAGGGCTCGGTGCAGCGTGGGAAGTGGCAGCATGCGCGTCTCGTCTTGGAGATCGTCGCGCACCATGCCCAGATCACGAAGCCAAGCATCGGCGGCAACAGTCCCCTTTTCGTCAGTGAGGGTACGGAGCAGCGCCTTGACGAATGCGGTGCTCGTCTGGCCGATTGGAAAGCTGCGGCGGGTCAGAGGAGAGCCCGGCGCCCCCCCCCCCCCGTCGGCACGAGCGACTTGAGCCATCTCCGTCATGCTATCGCACCGCGTGAGCAATGCATCGCGCGCTCGTGGGCGGACGGTTGCAGGGGGTCGTCCTCGCATTGACGGCCGGAGGGCAGGTCGCCGTTCTGAAGGTACGCGTTCGTCCACCCCTCCCGCCATCGGTCCCTCATGACTCCGACCGGAGGGTAGTCGAACCGATTAGCGGCTTGCGCGCAGACACCTCAGGGGAGAGCGTATACCTCGTTCTCGCTGCCGGGGCGGGGCTGGGGATTCTCGACGCGGAAGGCCTCTCGAGCCTACGGGACGTCATGGGTGGTGCGACGTCGCCTAGCCAACCCTTATGGAGGTCACGGATCGAGGGCGCGCGGGTCGAGGCAGTTGTCGAGGACGGGCTGGTCGTCTTTCGTGAAGGACAGGCTTGGTGCATCCTCGCGGCAGCTGGGAAATCGGAGCTTGCGCTCGAGCTCCGCGCCGAGCAACTCAGTCGCTCCGGCGAGCCTTCGCGCGATGCACTCGCCATCCGCGGGCCGCGAATCGTTCAAGACGTACTGCGGGCCACGGCCCGTTCTCACCGCGACGCGCTTCGGCGGGCCCTAGCCAAAGCGCTGCGGCGTGTCGAGAGGCGCATTGCGGCAATCGTCGGCGACCTCGAACGAGTAGAGGAAGCGGAGCGCAGCGCCGAGCAGGTTCGCCCTTTCGTGGCCAGCGCCGGGCGTGCGCCGCGCGGCGCGACGCGACTACAGGCCGTGGATTGGACGAGCGGCGAGGCGCGTTCCATCGAGCTGACGCTGGACCCTCGACTGAGGGCAAGGGACCAAATCGATGCGCTCTTCAATCGCGCTAGGCGATTGAAGGTGGGAGAGCACATAGCCCGGGCCCGCCTGACCGAGGCCGAGACGACACTCGTAGCTTTGAAGGCCGTTGTGGGCTTGCTTCGCCACGAGCAAGACCCAGATATCGCGTCGTTGGAACGCCGCGCTGTCGCCGCAGCGCCGCGAGACTTTAAGCTCACCAACGCGGCCGCGATGTCGATGGCCAGAGAGGCTCCGTCGCCCGCGCGCGGTGTCCGTGTCGCACGCCCCCCCTATCGCCTATTTCTTGGAAGTGCCGGCTCGCGGATTCTGGTCGGCCGCGGAGCGTCGCACAACGACGCTCTTACGTTCGGCATCGCCCGCCCGCACGACCTATGGCTTCATACGAAAAACCAAACGGGCGCGCACGTTGTCGTCCCGCTCGACAAGGGACACTCGTGCCCGGCGGATCTACTCATCGAGGCCGCGCATTTGGCTGCACACTTCTCGGGTGCGCGCGACGAGCCACTCGTCGAAGTGGAGTACACGCAACGGCGCTATGTGAGGAAACCGCGCGGGAGCGCGCCCGGTTTGGTGTTGGTCGACCGCGAAAAGGTCCTCTTCCTTCGCAGGGAGCAACAAGTCCTGACACAGCTCCTCCAGCGCGAGGTCGCATCGTGAGCCTCCAGAGGAACGCCACCAGGCATTGCGCGAACCAGACTGGCCGTCAGCGAGGGACAGGTTTCTTCAAGGGCGCTGTCCGAGCAGGAAACGCACGAGCGGCTCGGCGTCGACCTTCGCTGTCGACACGAGCGCATCGAGTAGGCGTTTACCAAGTTTTGCAAGCTCCAAGAGCTGTGCGATCCGAGCGTGCTGGAGCTCCGCGCGGGCCCGCGCCGAAGCATCGCCGGCTGATTTTCCAATTCGGTCGAGCTGGCGCAGGGCTTCTTCGAACGCGTCGATCGCTGCGACGACCTCGCTTCTTTCGCGCTCGCTGAAGACGCGGCTGATCATGCGCCAAAGCTGTACCTCGGCGGTGTAAAAGTCCTTCCGCTCGCCTTGGATCCAGACCTTGCGCACCACGCCCCAGCGCGCCAGCTCCGAAAGGGTCATGCTCACTGCTCCGCTCGATAGCTTTAGCGCATGGCGCAGGTCTTCCGCGCTAAGCGGGTCGGGCGAAAGGTAGAGCACGGTCCAAACGCGACCCATGTTGCGCTTGAAGCCCCAGAACTCGATGAGCCGGCCCACGACGTCGCTCACGGCCGCCTCGCTCGGCGAGAGCTCTCGCTCTTTTTCCTCTTTGGCCACCGTGGATCAACCTTGCAAGGATGGGCGCCCTCACGCGGCCCGCGACGACAGCTCGCGCGCGATGGAGGCCAACAGTTCACGAGGGGCGCCCGCCGGAACTGCTTCGAGTGCATCGAGCGCGCGCGCCGTCTCCTGGCGGGCAAGCAGGCGGACGCCCTCGCATGTTCCTGACGAGCGGACCGCTTCGGCGATGACATTCGCGGCGCGGACGTCTCCAGCTCGAACGGCCTCGACGTCGGCCGCGAGCGTGGGCCGTTGAGCGAGTGTTCGAATGAGCGGAAGCGTCAGCTTGCCCTCTACCAAATCAGCGAGCAATGTCTTGCCAGTCGACCGCGGGTCGCCCGAGTAGTCGAGCACGTCGTCGATGAGCTGAAAGGCGACGCCGATGCGCTCCCCAAACTGACCCAGCGCTCGCACCGCTTCCGCCGGTGCATCCGCGCTCGCTGCGCCCGCCCGGGCGGCCCATGCAAACAGCGAGGCCGTCTTGTCCTCGACGATGCGAAAATAGACCTCTTCGCGCGCGTCGAGCCGAGTCCGGCCTCGCAACTGCACGATCTCGCCGTCAACAAGACGGCGGAGCGTCGTAAACAGGTCGGCCAGCACCGGGGGCGGCGCCGCGGCCGCCGTCCGTTCGAGAGCGTGTGTGAGGAGCAAGTCGCCGGCGAGGACACTGACGGCGTTGCCCCAGATTCGCCGCGGGGCAATCTGCCCGCGTCGCTCCTGACCCTCGTCGATGACGTCGTCATGGAGGAGGGTGGCGAGATGGACGAGCTCGGCCGCCACTGCAGCGTCACGGGCCGCCGCGGGAACCGGGCCGAAGCACGCTGCCGAAAGGAGGACCGTCAGCGGCCTAACTCGTTTGCCGCCGGCCTGGAGCAAATGCGTCGCCGAATCCGTCGCCGGAGACATCCCCTCGCGAGTGAGGCGCGCTAGCTCGCCGTCCACCCAGGCCATGTCGTCTCCGAGAAGCGCATGGACCTCGCCGATGCGCTCGGCGGCACGCGCGCCGGCCCGTTCGACGGTCGCCGTCTCGCGCAAGAGCGCGATCGAGACGAGAGGGACGTTGGCTGGGATGTTCAAAATAATTTGAAACTTAATTAGGGCACTGGTGTGGGAGGTCAAGACCCATGGCAAGCGCGCGCGCCATTTGACCATTTGACAGCCGCGCCGTCCGCGTCCATGACGGCCAACATGCCCGATTCGTCCGGGGACGATCCGCGCGACTATGCCGATTTGGCGGGCGCTCGCCAGGGGGGTCGGCGGTTGGCTCTATTGCTCTTCATCGCCTTCGCCGTCGCCTTCGTCGGCTCCAGCGCGACGCAAATCGTCAGGGCCGTCTTTCCTCCCGAACGGCCCCCGTTGCTCACGACCGCGCTCGGCTCGTCCGCGGCTACCTGTGCAGAGGGGATCGCTTTGCTGGTACGCGCAATCGACCGCGCGACCGAGTCCGCGAAACCGGCCTACGCGAGCGCGCTCGATGGTTACGACGCGGTCAGCATTTTGCGGCAGAGGTTGGGGCCCGAATGGGACGACAGGACCCCCATCGAACGGGCATGCTCGGATTCGCCCGAAGGACTAGAGTCCTGGGCAGCTTTGTTGCGCTTCCGGGAGGCGGTCGAGCAGTGGGTCCGGCGAGAAAGCATCGCGCTGGGACCCCTTCGGCGCGACGTCATCGCGCACGTCCCCGCGAACTTGCGCTAAGAAGCTGCTCCGATGACCGCTTCCCCCGAGACGCCCGTGGCCGAGCCCACGTTCGATGTGCTGCCGCTCGGCGCCGACGTGCGCCGCGCAATCGATTCCATGGGCTACCGCCACCCCACCCCCGTTCAGCGTGCAGTTTTCGAACCGGCGGCCGAGGGGCGAAATCTGGTCGTCCAAGCGCGTACGGGTACCGGGAAGACCGCCGCCTTTGCGCTGCCCATCATCGACCGCATCGTGCGACCTTCGGTCAAAGCGGTCCAGGCCCTTGCGCTCGTGCCGACGCGTGAGCTTGCGCTTCAGGTTTCGCGCGAGATGGAACAAATCGGAAAGTTCCGGGGGACGCAGGTAGTCGCCATTTACGGGGGCGCTTCGATGACCCGGCAGGTCGAGGCTCTCGAGGGTGGTGCTCAGGTAGTCGTGGGCACCCCGGGCCGGGTCCTCGATCATCTGCGCCACAAGACACTCGATCCGTCCGGCGTCCGCGTACTCGTACTCGACGAGGCCGACGAGATGCTGTCCATGGGGTTCGCGCGAGAACTGAACGCGATTCTCGAGGCGCTGCCGAAGAACCGCCAGGGTCTCTTTTTCAGCGCCACGATACCCACGGACATCGAGCGACTCGCACACAATCACCTTCGCGATCCCGAGCTCATTACGCTCTCGAGCGATCAGGTAGGGGCCCTCCAGATCGCCCACTATGTTTACTTGGCGTCAGCCGGCGACAAGATCGGACAACTGGTGCGCATCCTTGAGGTGGAAGATCCCGAAGGCGCGGTCATCTTTTGCAACACGCGCGACGAGACGCAGCGTGTCGCGGAAGCGCTTTGCGCTCGCGGATTCGATGCGGATTGGCTCAACGGGGATTTGCCGCAGTCCGATCGAGAGCGCGTCATGAGCGCCACTCGCGAGGGCAGGCTCCGCTTCCTCGTCGCGACCGACGTGGCGGCGCGCGGCATCGACATCTCGCACCTTACGCACGTCATCAACTACGATTTCCCTGAGACCGCGGAGCAGTACGTCCATCGCACCGGTCGCACGGGGCGCGCCGGCCGCACCGGAACCGCCATCGCGATCGTCGGGCCGTCCGATATAGGCAACCTCTATTTGCTGCGCCTTACCTACAAGATACGGCCGATCGAGAAGCAGCTTCCCAGTGCCGGCGAGCTCAAGACACGCGCGGAGATGGACGTCGTTCAACTGTTCGTCGAAGCGCTCGCGAATCGGGCCGTTCACCCGGACGATCTGGCGCTTGCACGACGCCTTTCTACCCACGACGAGGGGGAGCGGATCGTGGCCGGGCTCCTCCGCGATCATCTTGGGGCGCGCAGTGGCGACGCGGTGGCCGAGGCGGCGGAGGCTCGTCGCGCGCGCAACCCCGGGCCAGTGCCACCTCCGTCGCCCGATTCTGCCGCCGGTGCGACCGGTCCGAGTGGAGGTGGCTCACGCGGCCTCGCCGAAAGCCGCCCCGCCGCAGGCCGAGCCCCGGTTGGCCGCGCTGGCGGCCACTCGCGAGCCGCGTCGAGCCGATGGCCAGGGGGTGGTTCGGGACCACACTTCAGGAAACGTCGTTGCCAGCCCATCACGCGTCGAGGTCCCCCCTCTGGCTGCTGTTCCGGTTCGAGCCTTCGCGGAGTGGGAGCCTCCTAGAGAGGACGACGACGAGCACCCCATCCTTACGCCCGATAGCGGATCGAAACCGAGTCAAGCCGGGACCACCGGCTCCGGTGCAGAGCTGTCACGTGAGCCGGCAAGGGCCACAGCAACGCCATCCCCCCTTGATGAGCCTGGCGCTGATAGTGACGATCGATTTCTGGAATTGTTCGTCAACGTCGGAAAACGCGAAGGCCTCAAGGCGGCTGATCTCCAGCGCCTGCTGGCTGGAAAGGGGGTGGCCCTCGATGAAATCGGCCGAATTCGTGTGCGGGATCGCATGAGCTACGCAACCGTGCGGAAGGAAGCGTTCGAGCGCGCGATCGCGGCATTGACAGGCGAAGTCGTGGGAGGGAGGACGGTCGTCGCGGAGCTGGCGCGAGGGCGCGGGTGAGGTTGCCTCGCACCGCGATTGCCGGAGACCAATCGGCCGCCCATTGAGCGATGCCGCCAGACTGCCGTATCCTTTCCGACAACTCATGGCCATGCTGTCCGCCCCCTTGCCGGGCGAACCCCCGGCGCAATGCATTCCTAAAACGATGACTCTACGCGCCCTGCTCGATGCGAGGCGCCAAGAGGGTCGGCGAATGTCCCTCGCCGAAGCCATCGCCATCGTGGTGCCGGTTTGCCTGGACCTGCACCAGCGCCATGCCGAGGGCGAGCGCCTGTACGTTCATCCCTCGGCAGTCGCCCCTTCGGGCGACGGGCTGGCGCGAGTCCAGAAGCACCTCGCCACAGAACCGCCGGATCATGCGTACGACCGGCATTGCCTCGCGCCGGAGATGCAGCGTGCATCGGGGCCTGGTGACGCATGCGCCAGCGTCTACTCGCTGGGAGCCATGCTTTACGAAATGGTCACGGGCCTGCACGTCGGTCCGGGAATGACGCGTCCACGCGAAATCGATCCGAGCTTGCCCGAGTCGCTCGAGTTTCTCATTGGCAAGGCGGTCGTAGGAGATCGGGCGCATCGCCCCTCTGATCTGAGCGCTCTCGCGAGCGCGATGTATCACCTGGCGCCGCAGAGGAGCATTCACCCGCCCGAGGTGAGTGAAGAGCGGCTCGACCAGAGCGCCGAGCTGGAGGTGGACATCAAGCTCTCGATGATGCCTCCGCCAATGACGACCCAGGCGGGGCCGGATGGGAGCGGGATCAACACGAGACTCGACGGTGCGCCTCCGGATCGCACAATCCGTCGCGCCACCGACGACGCGACGACGCTCCTCGCTGCGCTGAAAGCTCACCTAGAGAGTGATCCTCGCCCGCGCTATGTCGTCATCAAGGACAAAATGGATCACGGTCCATTTTCGGCCGTGGAGCTTCTTCAACAGGTCGCGTCGCACGCCTTCACCGGGAAGCACGGCCTGAGGGACGAGATCAGCGGTCAGCAGATGCCGATCGGAGAATGGGAGGAGTTCGCCCCTTTCGCCGAGCAGGCCGGTTTTCATCGCGAAAAGCGAGCCGAAGAAAAGGCGGTGGTCCGGGCAGCGGACGCTGACAAGAAGCGTGGCATCGCCAAGTCGATCGCTGCCGTCAGCGTCGTATTGGCAGTGGCCGGCGTTCTGGCAGTCTGGTTTTTTACCCATCGCGGCACGCGAAGCGAGAGCGTCGTCGTCGCCAAAGACCGCACGGGGATCATCGAGGTGCACGGCGACATCAAGGGGCGGAAACGGGCTGTCGCCATTGCCGCAGCGGGAGGAGGAGGCGCAGGGGGGGTCGCGAGCAACTATTCGAACGGCCAAACCTTTGAAGCCGTCCTTAACGGCAATAACGAGTCGGTGAACATGGGCCAAGGTCCCGGGGCGGCGGATCTGACCGACGCTCAGCTGTCGGCGCCGCTGCGGCACGCGTCTTTCGTCTCATCTTGCGGCGCCCCTGACGATATGAAGGTCACCGTTCGAGTAGCAGTCCGAATGGGCCGTGCCGTGGGGGTCACCGTTGGTACGAGTCCCCCCCATGGCGGCATCGCAGCCTGTGTCGACCGTGCCGTGCGGGGACTGCAATGGGCAGCCAGCGCGAAAACGGACTTCGTTACGACGGTCTACTAGACCGCGGGCCAGTCAATGCGGCATCGCCGGAACGCAAAAGCCGCCCATGCACTGGTTGGGCGCAATGCAATCCGTGGCAGACTGGCACGGAAAAGCGCACTTTCCGTACTGTAGGTTGCAATGATGGGTACCGCAGGGAACATCGTTTTGGCACTGGAACGCAACTGCACCCGGGACGGCCATCTGTCCTGACGGAGCGGGAGCTGGCGCAGGCGCGGGCTGTGCCGCGGGCGGCGGATACTGACCATAGGTGGCCGTCGGGGCCGGGTATGGGGTCGTAGAGGCCGGGTACTGTCCATACGTGCCCGGCTGCGTCGGCGCCGGGTAGCCTTGCTGCGGGTAGGCCGGATAGCTGGCCGAAGGCGCCGGCGGTGTAGCGACGGGCGTCTCGTCTTGCTTTTTGCAGTCGCCCAACACCAGGAAAAGGGCAATGAGGGCGGTGCCCTTGAAAAGCGTTCGCATTCTGGCTCGTCTCCTTGAGAATGACGCGTAGCTTGGTCGACGGTGGGCGCGATCGTCAATCGTCTAGAAGCGAAGCAAGGCCAAACCGCTCCCCGCGGCCATGCTACCAGGCGCGGATGCGCCTGGCCTCACTTGCTCGGATGCTTCCTTTTGCCCGGTCCGGCGATCGCCTTCGCGCATTCTCGGCGCGTCTCTTGGTATTCGCAGGGCTCGGGCCCGCGGCTTGCGGGCGCCGCGACCCTCCTGCCCCTGAGGGCTCCCCCTCCGCGGCGCTACCGGAATCGCCCAACTTGATTGCTCCCCCGTCCGGGAGCGGAGCGATGACGCCGATAAACAGCCCCGCGCCGGCAGAGCGCCTAGCTCAGACTCGCCAGCTGCCGCCGCCGTCCGGACCAGCATTCGAAGCCCGGGCGTCGGCCTTATGGGAGGCCATCGTCGCGGACGCGCCGGAGCGCGCAGCGAACTCCTTCTTTCCGATGGCCGCCTATGAGCAAGTAAAAGACATTACGGCCCCGGCCGCGGATTGGAGGCATCGGCTCTTCGCGGCATATGCTCACGATATCCATCTGCTTCACGTCCGCTTGGGCGATGACGTCGCTCGCGCCAGACTGCTTCGAATCGACGTACCCGAGGAGCGTGCCCGGTGGGTCGAGCCAGGGGAAGAATACAACAAAGTGGGCTACTATCGCGTGTTCGGCTCGACACTACGCTACCGAGGGCTCGGCGGCCCGGAGAAGACGTTCGAAATCAAATCGTTAATTTCGTGGCGCGGCGAGTGGTACGTAGTGCACTTGAGCACCATCAAGTGACCACTCGCCCCCGGGGCAGCCAGCCTCGTCGCTTACACTTTCTTAAGAAAATCGTCGACCTCGCGCTCTGCGTGGTCCTTCTCATAACCGTAGTGATGGCGGAGCTTGCCAACCAGCTGGTCCCATTTGCCGCCGATAGTCTTCATGTCGTCATCAGTGAGCTTGCCCCACTGCGACTTGACCTTGCCCTTGACTTGGTCCCAATCTGCTTTCACATGTTCCCAATTCATTTTGGACTCCTCGCGATGTGTGGTGAATCACCCGAACATCGTTCAAACGCGTGACTCTCTCGTTTTGGGCACGCTCGCCTCCGATACCGCGCAAATATCATCCGCCCGCGCCTCTTTGAAAATGGTCTCGGCACGCTTTCCTTCCTCGCTGTTCTCGGTGTGGACGGAGAGGAGGATGTTGCCACCCTTGACCTTCCCTTCATAGCGCTTCGCCTCGATCTCGGGAATGCCCATTCCGATGAGCGCCCCCGTTATCCCGCCCACCGCAGCGCCCGCCGCTGCCCCACTCAACGCGGCAAGAAGGGGGCCCGCCGCGATGAGCGGGCCGACGCCGGGAATAGCGATGGCGCCGATTCCTGCCAAAAGCCCGAGCGTTCCACCCAGGACACCGCCCGTCCCCACTCCGGCAACCGCACCTTCGGGCGCCTTGGTGTTGTGCTCGTGGGCAAAATCCTTGGTGCCTCTTTGGTTTGGAAATAGGACCGAGATGTCGTCGTTCGAGAAACCAGCGCTCTTGAGCTGATCGACAACTGACTCGGCCTGAGCCCGATCCCGTACGATGCACATGATCGCTTTTTTCATGACAATCCTCGTTTGTACCAATGTACAACTGGCTATCGAAGAACTATTTGACCTTTACTTCGATCTGATTGTCTACTTCGGTGACGCCCGGCGCTTGCCGGGCCAACGCCTCTATGGTGGCCTTTTCCTGATCGGTCTTGACTGGACCGCGAAGAGTTACCTTCCCTCCCGTCGTGATAATCTTCACATTCTTCGCGCCGAATGAGAGCGACTTGTCCGCCACAACCCCCCGCCGGATAGCTGCGGTCGTCTGGCGATCCGCACCCCCAGCGCCTTGATCCATGGGTGTCAGCGCGCCGTGGCGATCGCGCTCGTTTACGCCGCTGTTGTCGGGATCGACCGTCGGTGACGTCCCAGCCTGGTTGCTTGCAGCGCCAGGAGACACCTCTGCGGCAGCCTGCGCGCCGCCGTGGCTCGCTTCGGCTTTTGTCGAGTCGGTAGACGCGTATGCCGAGCGCTCGCCGGGCGCCCCGGCCGTCGCTGTTTCGGTAACCCGCGGGGCATCGGCCGAGGGCGCGGGTGTCCTGGCGGCTGAGGCGTTCGAGCCCTCGTTGGTCGAATCCGAAGGAGCGGCATGCGTCACGGACGCGGTCGTAGGATCCTGCGCAGGATGGTCCGACGAGCCGCAGGCCGTGACGGTGAGAGTGCAGAGAAGCGCGGCAAATCGCGTTTTCACGTTGACCTCCCGGTGCGATTGAGTTCGCGGCGCTGTCTTCAGCAACATGCGAGCCAGGCCCCACGCGACAGGAAATGCAATCCAATCGGGCAGTTCGACCGGCACCGAGACATCTCGGGTACAGACCGCAATGCATCAGACGTGACAAGATGCCTCACGTCGTCGTAGCGCCGCGCTCAGCTCCTCGCGGATTGTCCGTCCATCGTCGAGAGCATGGCGTCCCTCTTGCACTGCGGTCCTGAGATGCGTGCCGCTTCGGACTGGCCGTTGCCGTGAACGACACCGATCGCGCCGTGGTGCGCCATCCTCGGCGGGCCTCGCGGCACCTATACGTCGAAATCTCGCCGAAGACGATCGCCTTGGCCGTGCTCATCCCCGCGGGCGGGTGGGTACTTGTGCAGCTCCTTCCGGTCTTCTTGGTTCTCGTTGTTGCGCTCTTTCTGGTGGGGACGCTCAACCCGCAAGTGGCGTGGCTCCAGCGGCATGGCCTCGGGCGTGGATGGAGCATCGCGCTGGTGTTTAGTGCGATGTTATTGAGTACGTTGCTAGTGTTGTCGCTCACTGTGCCGACGCTCATCGAGCAGGTGACGACACTTGCCAAGGACGAGCCCAGAATTCGGGCGCGCCTCGCCGACATGCTGGGTCGCTCACATCTCGGCGCGCCGCTTGGTGAGTCGATCCGAAACGCCCACTATGAATCGCTGACAAACGCCGGAACGAAGGCTGCCCTCGCGTATTCTGCCCGTGCGATCGAGATTGTGACGTACGTGGTGAGCGCAGTATTCCTCGCGCTGTACATCATGGTGGATCGCGACCGCCTACGCGGGGGACTCTTTGCGCTGGTCCCGCGGTCACACCACATTCGCCTGTCGCGGGTGCTCCTAAACCTCGAGGTGATTGTGGGCGGATACATACGCGGACAGGTCGTCACGTCGGCTCTAATGGCGAGCTTCGTCTTCGCGCTTCTCGCGATATGTCGCGTCCCAAACGCGTTGGCTCTCGCCGTGTTCGCCGGCGTGGCGGACGTCCTGCCGTACATCGGGGTCTTGCTCTCCGTTGGCCCATCGGTCGTGGCGGCATTGTCCAAAGGTCCGGTGATCGCGGGAACCGTGCTGGTCGCGCTGCTTGCCTATGAGGAGTTCGAGAGCCGATTCCTCGTCCCGCGCGTCTACGGGCGTGCGCTTCGCTTGCCCTCCTCGGTGGTCCTCTTCGCGCTCCTGGTTGGCGGCACGATGCTTGGCATCGTGGGCGCCCTGCTTGCCCTTCCGGTGGCCGCGGGCTTTCGCATGCTCGTCGAAGAATTGCGGATCGACCTGCCGGGCGAACAGGTCGACGACAGCGCGGTTCGCGCGCGCGACGATTGCGCGGAGCAAGAGTACGTACGTCGGGCCGACGGGGTCCCAGCCGAGCAGGCCGCTGCCATCGCGGTTTCGATCGCCGAAAAGCGCGTCATCGAGGAGGGCGGTCCCGATGCGGCCGCCGGTGTCCCAATCACGGCCGGCGGGCCCGTGACACACAAGCGCTCCTGACGGGCTGCCTTCGCGGGACCCAAACTTCGCGATTCATCAACGGGCGCATCGCTTAGACTCGATCTGTGTTCCGCCCCAACGTCGCACGCATGACGGCGTACACTCCTGGCGAGCAGCCGCACGCAACGGAGCAAGTCGTCAAGCTCAACACGAACGAGAACCCTTACCCGCCGAGTCCGCGCGTGTTGCTGGCGCTTCGGGGCGTGTCCGACGACATGCTCCGACGATACCCCGATCCGGATGCTACTCGGCTTCGAGCAGCCGCCGCGAAGGCGTGGGGCCTGCCATCGCCGGCGATGGTTCTCGTTGGAAACGGTAGTGACGACCTGCTGACCATCGTGGTGCGAAGCTTTGCCGGCGAGGGCGACACGGTGGCCTTTCCATGGCCAACTTACAGCCTGTACAAGACATTGTGCGCCATCCAGAACGCGCGGGCATTGGCGGTGCCCTGGGAAGCCGGTTATCGCCTTCCGCACGCGCTCGTCCAAGCGCAGGCAAAGCTGGTGTTGGTGGCGAACCCCAATGCCCCGAGCGGGACTTTCGTTCGGACGAGCGAGCTGGAAGCGCTCGCCCGCTCGATCGACGGCGTCCTGGTTGTCGACGAGGCCTACGCCGACTTTGCGGACGACTCATTTTTGCACGTCCTCGCCAGCCACGAGAACGTCGTCGTCCTTCGTACTCTGTCAAAGAGCCATTCACTGGCGGGGGCTCGCATCGGCTTTGCCGTCGCCGCGCCACCGCTCATCGCCGGTCTGCACAAAGTGAAAGACTCGTACAACGTCGATGCCATGTGCCTCGCGATGGGCGAGGCGGCGCTCGGAGATGGCGACCATCTACGCGCGGCCGTAGCGGCCGTGCGTCAGGAGCGCGGGCGTCTGACCGAGGAGCTTACGCTGCTCGGTTTCGACGTCGTGCCGAGCCAGGCGAATTTCGTCCTCGCACGGCGCGCGGAGCCTGCGGCCAAGGACATTTACTCCGCGCTCAAAGCGCGCCGCGTGCTCGTTCGCTACTTCGACGATCCGGCTCTCCTTGACGCCCTGCGGATCACGGTTGGCCGCCCCGAGGACAGCGACGCGCTCATCACGGCGCTGCGCGAGGTGCTAAAGACTTGAATGGCATGGCCGTTGCTCTATGTTGCCCGCGTGAACGCTGTTGAGTCGACGTGGCGCTCGAGGGTCCGCGGTATCATCGAGCAGCTGGCGGATCGCCTGGCCGACGGAAAGGACGCGAAGCTGCGGCGGCAGATTCGTGTTCTAGCTGACGATTTGTTGCGGGAGATGCTCCGCGCCGTGTGCTCGGCCTCTGCGAGCGAGATCGCAGAAGCCATCTCCGCGCTGGAGGGCACGCGTGCGGAGCGTGCCGCGCTGCGGCGTTCGGCGGCCGGCGCGAGATTGAACGGGCTGCCGCATAAGACGAATTTCGCGCTCGCCTTGGCCGCTGACGCTGCGTTCGGCCGACGAGGCGGACCAGCGCATAGGGAGCGCGCCACGGATTCGCGCGATGCCGACCTGTCGCCGCCTCAGTCGCATGCGCCGAATCCGTTCGACATCACGATGCCGAGCGAGCTGCTGGCGTCGACGGATGACGCGAAGCCTGCCCGGTCCGACGACGCGAGAGCGGCGGCTGCCGCGAGCACCCCGCCGACCGAAGGTGATCCCAGAGTCCTCCCCCACCTGCTGGCGTCGGACAGCTCTTCCCGCGCGGCGGCAGCGGATGAGGCAGAAGCTGCGAGCGAGCGCCGGCCGAAGGTGATGCTTCGCGAGGGCGAGCGGCTCCTGAAGGGCACTGGCTCCGGCGTAGTGATTCGCCGAGAGCGCAGAGTAAAACCGTAGCCTGCCGCACGCACCGCTCGTTCGTCGCTGGCCATGGGTTCTGCGCGTTTGGCGGCTCGGTGTCGTCGACTCGTCAAGAGATACGACGCGGGAATGCTCGCCGTGGATGGCCTCGATCTCGACATACCAGCCGGCGAATGCTTTGGACTGCTGGGACCCAACGGCGCCGGTAAGACGACGACGCTCGAGATCCTGGAGGGGCTGCTTGAGCCGACCGGAGGCGAGGTCGAGGTCCTTGGCGCGCAATGGGCCTCAGACCAACGAGCATTGCGGCAACGAATCGGCGTCTCGCTTCAGCAGACCCAGCTGCCCGATCGCCTCTCGGTACACGAGATTCTGCGACTTTTTCGCTCTTTTTTCGACCGGGGGCGCGACACACGCGAAGTCCTTCGCGCAGTGAGCCTCGAGGAGAAACGGGACGCCTGGTACGAGAGGCTCTCGGGTGGCCAAAAGCAGCGTCTGGCGGTGGCCTGCGCCATGGTCGGCGATCCAGAGCTGCTCTTTCTCGACGAACCGACGACCGGCTTGGACCCCCAGTCGCGCCTGCAGCTGTGGGACGTCATCGATGTCTTCAAGCGGAGCGGACGCAGCGTCCTATTGACGACACACCACATGGAAGAGGCCGAGCGACTCTGCGATCGAATCGGCGTCGTAGACCACGGACGACTAATCGCGCTCGGCACGCCCCGGGCGCTCATCGCGTCCCTGGGCGGCCAGGAGGTCATCGAGCTCACTCTCTCGGGCGGAGGCTTCGATTTACAGAGGGTAGCTTCGCTTGCCGGGGTTCGTGGCGTCCGGCACGTCGGCGACGGCTTCGCGCTTGCGGTCGAACCGCTTCACGTGGCTCTGCCTGTCCTCGTCGATTACCTGCGCGCGGCCGGTCTCGAGCTCGAACGGCTCGCTACCCGACACGCCACCCTCGAGGATGTGTTCGTCGCCCTGACTGGCAGGGGGCTGCGTGACTGATTCGCGAGGGCCGCTGCTGGAACTGACACTCACTCGCATGCGGCTGTTTTATCGCGAGCCGAGCGCTGTCTTCTGGGCCTTTGGCTTTCCGGTGCTTCTTTCCATGGCCTTGGGCATCGCGTTTCGAAATCGGCCACCGGAAGCTGTTCGCATTGCGATCGTGGCTGGCCCAGACGCCGGGCGGACGTTGGCGGAGCTCGCCCCACAGGGTAACGCGCCGACCCAGACAAAGGCCACCATCGAAGCGGACGACGTAGCGGCCAACCAGCTTCGCTCCGGCAAGGTCGTGCTGGTCGTGCTAGCAGGACGTCCGCGCACGTATCGATACGACGAGACTCGTGCGGAAGCACGCCTTGCCCGTGCCGTGGTCGACGATGCCCTTCAACGCGCCGAAGGCCGTACCGATCCCACACCCGTAATGGACAATCGTGTCGCTGCCCCCGGCGCCCGCTACATCGACTTTTTGATTCCGGGACTCTTGGGACTGAATGTCATGTCGAGCAGCATGTGGGGAATAGGCTACGTGGTCGTCGAGATGCGAACGAAGAAGCTCTTGAAGCGCATGGTCGCGACTCCGATGCGCCGGACCGACTTCTTGCTGTCCCTCTTGATCATGCGCGCCTTCTTCGTATTCATCGAGGTCCCAGTCCTCGTTGGGTTCGGGCGCGTAGCCTTCGGCGTGCGCGTCACCGGCGCGCCGATGCTCCTCTTCGGAGTGTCTTTGCTCGGCGCGTTCACCTTCGGCGGTCTCGGACTGCTGGTCGCGTCACGAGCGTCGAACACGCAAACGGTCGGCGGATTGATGAACGTCGTCATGATGCCGATGTTCATCGGCTCGGGCGTGTTCTTCTCGACGTCCAACTTCCCGGAAGCGATGCAACCTTACCTTCGGGGGCTACCGCTGACCGCCCTGAATGACGCGCTGCGGGCCATCACGAACGACGGCGCGGGGACAAGCGAAGTGTGGCCGCCTGTCGCGGTCCTCGGCGCATGGGCACTCGCTTCGTACGCGGCGGCACTTCGGCTTTTTCGCTGGCGATGATCGGCCGTTGGGTCCGACGGACGCTCAGTATCCGGCGTCGCCCGGTCCGGTCGGCTCCCGCCCACGCACCTCGGGATCTCCCTCCACCACCACGATCTCTATCGTCAGCTCCGGACCTTCGCGGGGCGGCGCGACAGCTTCGATTGTGAGCCGTTCTTCGACTGCGGCGCGGAGAGAAGCGAGGGCCTGTTCGCGGGTAGTCCCTTCGCCCGATGCCTCGAGATCGAGGCATTTTGCGAGCACCATTCCGTCGCCCTCTTCCAGGATGGCTCGGAGACGCATGAATGTGACGCTGTCATTGCAACGGAGATGCCGGCAGGACTGGAGGCGCGCCGAAGCGAGGCGCGTTCACTCCGACCGAACGGGCACGCCTCGCCTTTTCGTCCCACACGTCGCAAAGCGCCACACGCTTAAGCGCTCGAGGCCGTTTTCGACCCTGTCCTTCGATGGCGTGCACCTTGCTCGATGCGTCCCCGTGGAGGTACGACGATGTCGATTTTGGCATGGCTGATCATGGGACTCGTGGCTGGGCTCATTGCGAGCAAGATCGTCAACCATACGGGCGCCGGCGTCCTGCTCGATATCGTGCTGGGCGTCGTTGGAGCGTTCGTGGGCGGCTTTCTCTTTCATCTCGTGGGCGCAAGCGGGGTGACAGGCTTCAATATTTGGAGCCTGCTCGTCTCCGTGGTGGGCGCGGTCGTCGTGTTGGCCATATTTCACGCAACGGCTGGCCGAAGGTTCGTGGCTTAGGGCCACCGATCTGACGGGCTAGATACGGCCGGAGCACGGGCGCTTGCGCCAACCCGGAAGCGCTCGTGCGCCGAACCGCTCGTTCCTCGCCGGCCGACGACCATCGTGCTAGTTTCCGCGGCGAATGCTTGCAGCTCAACCGCAGATGACGAGTGTCCGCCCCGCTTCCGCGGCGACGTCGGACACCGAGATGACGCCCGAATGGCGTGAGTACTTTCTAGCGCTCTTGCGGCGCGATCCCCGCTTTGCTGCTGGCCGCCGATTCCTCCGCAAGGACGTATGCAGCGTCATGCGCCGCCTGATCCCCTCGGACGCCCGTGTACTCGAGGTCGGCGTCGGCGGGGGTCACCTCCTCGCTGCGCTCCCGAATCGCACGCGTCACGGCATAGACTTGCTGGACGAGGCCGTCGGCGCCGCACGGCAGTTGGATCCGAACCTCCATGTCCGCCGCGCGGACGTCCTGACGTTCAGCTCTTCGGAGCGGTATGACGCGATAGTGTGCGATCGCCTCCTGCATTCCGTGGCCGACGTCCAGAAGATGCTGCACAACCTCGCGGCGCTGCTGGAGGAAGAGGGCAGAATCTACCTGACCTGCTTCAATTTCGTGTGGGGATTGCCGCTTTTCACCGCCGCGCGTCTCGGATTTGCCGAGCGCTCACCCGCCGAGAACTGGTTTTCCGAAAGTACCCTCGACAACCTTTTCGCTCTCTCCGGCCTGGAAGCCGTGCACTCCGAGGACCGAATTCTCGTACCCGTCGACATTCCCTTGCTGAACCGATTTGCCGCGCAACTTCCGCCGTTCCGCAGCGCCTCACTCTACCGAACTTACGTGCTGCGCCGGCAGCGAGTCCGGCGCGAGGCCAACCCCACCGTTTCGGTAATCATTCCCGCTCGGAACGAGGCCGACAACATCGCGCCAGCCGTTGCGCGGACCCCTGTCATGGGAGCGTCGACCGAGATCGTCTTCGTCGAAGGGGGATCGAGCGATGCCACCTGGCAAGAGATCCAAAAAGTCATTGCCGCCTACCGCGGTCCGTTGCAACTGAGAGCGTTCAAGCAACTCGGGAAGGGGAAAGGCGACGCCGTGCGGCTCGGTTTCGAGAAGGCGTCTGGCAACATCCTGATGATTCTCGATGCCGACTTGACCGTACCGCCTGAAGAGTTGCCAAAATTCTACGAGGCCATGGTGACCGGCGTCACGGATTACGTTCACGGCACGCGCATGGTGTACCCGATGGAGAACGAAGCGATGCGCTCTCTGAACAAAATCGGAAACGCGTTCTTCGCTAGGGCCTTCTCCTTCTTGCTTGGTCAGCGCATCCGAGACACCCTCTGCGGCACGAAGGTCCTTTGGAAAAAGGACTACGAACGGCTCGCGAGAGACCGCGCGTACTTCGGCGAGATCGATCCGTTCGGAGACTTTGACCTGATCTTCGGGGCAAGGAAGCTCAACCTGAAAATCATGGAAATACCCATTCGATACAAGAGCCGCGTCTACGGAGAAACGAACATCTCTCGTTTTCGAGATGGCGCGCTTCTCTTGAAGATGACGGCGCTGGCTGCGCGCAAGATCAAGTTCGCCTAGGCACCCGTGTTCGGTCTCTTCTGGAGCAGGGGATCCCAGCGGTCTTCGTAACTTCCGCGGCAAAGACTTACATGGACCGCTCGGCATTCGAGTGCGGCCCTCGCGCCTCCGGATCTGGCATCGAGATGCCGAGCCGGCGCAGGGCCCATCTTAATGCGCTACGGAAGGACGATGCCGTCCACCCGGCCGACCGGTAAAAATGGGACCGAATCGGTGTACCCGCCCCTTGTCCGACTCGCGATGAGGCTGAAGGTCGGCTTCGGCATTTTTGCTGACGAACGTCAGAAGTCGAACTGACCGAACGAGTTGAGGTCGTGGAAAGCCTCGACCAGACGCGCGGTGAGCCCCTTTTCACCGAGGTGCAGCCATCCCCGTGGATCGATGTGCTTCTTGTTCGGCTGATCGGGGCCCTCGGGATTGCCGAGCTGCCCCTGCAGATAGGCGCTCTTTGCATCCATGTACTTTTTGATTGGCTGACAGAAGGCCCACTGCGTGTCCGTGTCGATGTTCATCTTGACGACGCCGTAAGAGACGGCCTCGCGAATCTCGTCGCGCGACGAACCGGACCCGCCGTGAAAGACGAAGTCCACCGGTTTGGGTGCAGTCTTGCGTTCCTTCTGGATCGCGTCCTGCGAATTCTTGAGGATGATCGGCCGAAGCTTGACGTTGCCGGGCTTGTAGACGCCGTGCGTGTTGCCGAACGACGCCGCTATCGTGAACTGACCGATGGGCTTGAGCGCGTCGTACGCCGCGAGGACCTCCGAAGGCTGCGTATAGAGCTTCGCGTTGTCGACGTTGGCGTTGTCGACACCGTCCTCTTCTCCTCCCGTGACACCCAGCTCGAGCTCGAGGGTCATCTTGATGGCGGCCATACGACGCAGCGTCCGGGCGCAGATCTCCAGATTCTCGTGGAGCGGCTCCTCGGAGAGATCCAGCATGTGCGACGAAAACAGCGGCTCGCCGTGTTCAGCGAAAAATTCTTCGCCATAATCGAGCATGCCCTCGACCCACGGTAAGAGCTTCTTCGCGGCATGATCGGTATGAACGATGACAGGAACGCCATAGGCCGGGGCAAGGTTTCTGACGAAATGGGCGCCGGCGATGGCCCCGGCGATAGCCGCCTTCTCGTTCTTGTTGTCCAAGAGCTTACCGCCGAAAAAGTGGGCGCCACTATTGGACAGCTGGATGATGATCGGACTCTTCGCCTCGCGCGCCGCTTGGAGAGCCGCGTTCACGAAGTGGGAACCGATGACGTTGACTGCCGGCAATGCGCAGCCAACGCTCTTCATGTATTCGAACGTCTCTTGGAGCGCCGAACCAGTAACGACGCCAGGCTTGAGCTTCATCTTCGACATGGCCAGCTACGTCCTCTTCCGCTTGGAGGCGAGTTGCGCCTGGCCCCTGGCTCGGTAAGCTAGAGAGCCGGGCTGTTTGCGTGTGCGCGAACGTGCTCTTACCGTGGGCTCCCGCGGCACGCAAGCGTGCCGACCGAGACCTCCGGCGACCGTCTTTGCTCGGGTGCGGGCCCCGGTATGATCCATTAAAGTCGCAACGACGACGGAGGTCTTCGTGCGCTCGGTGCCGATTGCGGTCACATGCTCTGTCGTTGGCTGGCTCGCCTGCTCGCTTGCGCCGCTGCTCGTCGCATGTGGCAGCCGAACGGGGTTGCTGCTCCCCGCCGAACGGGACGGCACCGGCTCGGCAGATGGCGCCGCCGAGGTCCCGGCGCTACCCAAGACTACGTTTTTGGGCGACTGCTTCGGATCGGCCCCGCCGCCCATTTACGTCTTTACCCAGGCGCTCGTGCCCAGACTCATCGCCTTCGACCCGTCCACCGCTGCCTTCACTGCCCTTCCGCCGACGGCGTGCCCAGACGGCTTCGGCTCGCCTCTCGGCCTGGCGGTCGACCGCTCGGGGAGCGGCTATCTCCTGGTCGTGGGGAATGCGACCGGCACGCCAAGCCTGCTGCGAATCGTCCTCGCGACCGGGGGGTGCACGGCGCTCCCTCTTGCGGCGGCACCGCTCGCACCACCCTCCGGCGGGCTGACGTTTACCGAGGACGCCGACGGAAAGGGCGAGACGCTTTATTTCGTCACGAGGGATAGCCGGCAGTCGCCCCCCGCAGCGGGGCTGGCGGCGGTCGATCCGGGTTTCGTTGCCACGCGCACGGTCGGTCGGCTCGCGCTGCCTAGCCGCGACGGCGCTCCTCTCCTGATCGGCACCGCAGGAGGGGAGCTCTTCGCCCTCTATCCGAGCCAGACCGCTCCAATCCTCGCGCGCGTCGACCCCCAATCGGGGCAAGCGACGACCCAATGGGTCATCTCCGGCGCACGCGGGGTCATTTCCGGCTTTGCCTTTTGGGCCGGAGACTTCTATCTGTTTGAGTGGGTAGGGGTAACCGAGGTGCTTCGCTTCCGGCCGCGCGATCGCTCACTCGTCGCGCTTGCGCGATTGAACGAGCCCGTTGGCGGAGCGACGTCCTCCACTTGCTCTCCGCTGCGCTGAACGGCCGGAAGAACGTCAGCGCCCAATGGCCACGCCGAGAATGCCGCCGAACCAAAGCAAGGGGGTTTTGCCGACGACGCCCTGCGGTGTCGCCCCGATGTCCGTTGCCACGGGAAACAGCGCGCACCGCAATCCGATGAAGAGGGCAATCGCCCGCGGAGCACGCGCGGAGGCGATGACTCCTGCCTCGAAACCGGGGGCGATGCGCGTTGCCTCGCGCGGCAGTCTCGGGCTCGTTCCCGCATAACCCTCGAAGGCAACCGAAAGCGCCAAGTCAGCGGCGAGCCCGATCGCTCCGCCGACGAGCCTCGCCCGTGCTCCGACGACGGCGGGGACGCGCACGAGCGAACCGCTGACCGTACCCGACTGAAACGACGCCCGCGGGTAGTAGCCGGCGCCCACGATGGCAGCGAAGCGACCCGGCCCAAGCCGGACGCGCGCATCGGCGCCCGGCGACAAGAGATCGGGGGCCCCCAAAACCCGTGGGGCCTCCTGCACGGCCACTCCGACTTCGATGCGCGCGGGATCGGCCTCCCCAGATACCTCCACGAGGGGCGGCGGAGGGGGCGCTCGGGGCGGATTCGGAGGGGCCGGTGGCTCCGGCGAAACATCGCCGGGCCCAAGCTGGGGAGGCAGAAGCGTCAGGACGATGAATTCCGCCACGAACCTCGCCCGCTGGTCGCAATCGCGCGCCGGATCCGTGTTGGTCCGCTCGACAGTGCCCCCATCGGTAGCGATCCTGACGCGGTATTTCTCGTTGAGATCGAACAGTGAAACTCGAGGCTTGGCGGCCAAGACCTGGGAAGCCGCTCGGGGAACCATGTCGACGACGAAGGCCCACACGGAGTCGGGCGCCGGGCATGTTGCCGGCGAGGCCGAGGCGATCGGGCTGTCCGACTCGCCGGCGCGAGCACCGCCAGAATCGCCCGCGCAAGCGCCGCCCGACCACAATTGCTGCGCAACGACAAGCGCCGCTCCCGCTGCCATTCCTCGAAGCGGGGGCTGCCTGTCCATGTCCGTCGGCTAGAGTATGGGTAACGTGTTCTCTCGAGCGAGGTCGAACGGTTTCGGCAGGGGACCCGGACGCTTTGTGCGCAAGGTTTCCACTCAGGGTCCCCTTGATCCAATCGTGCGGTCCGGAGGTGCGCAGCTCGAAGGCTGGATCGCCGAACCTCTCGTGCGCTCAGAACTCGCGCCGCAGCGCCCGCTCACTTTCGACGACGTCTACGCGCAATATTTCATGGAAGTGTCTCGCTGGATTCGGGCTCTCGGCGGGCCCGAGGCCGACCGCGAAGATCTCGTCCAGGATGTGTTTCTCGTCGTTCACCGTCGGCTTGCGGACTTCGACGGAGAGAACCTGCCTGGGTGGCTTTACCAGATAGCGCGTCGCCGCGTTCGCGACTTCCGGAGCCTTCGCTGGTTCAAGATGTCGTTTAGCCGGTCACAGCTGGACGATACCTTTGCGAGCCCCACGATCGATCCAGAGGCTGCGCTGAGCAACAAGCAAAGTGAGGCCATCTTGATGGAGCTATTGTCAAGACTGCCGGATTCCCAGCGTGCTGCGTTCGTACTCTTCGAGATCGAGGGTTACAGCGGCGAAGAGATCGCCCGGGTGCAGCAAGTACCGATCAATACCGTATGGGCGCGGATTCACACGGCACGAAAGAAGCTCGTCCTCCAGGTGGGGCGGCTCGGGCGGCGTCGTCGAAGGGCAGGGCCATGAAACGCCTCGTTGACGAAGAAAATAGGCCCGGCACCGCGGAGGAGCGGCTCACGGAGCTGGTTCGTGCGGTGCCGAAGTTCCAGCCGGCGCCCTTTCGGAGGCAGCGAGTGTTGGCGCAGCTGATGCGACCCCAGGCACGGGTGCGCAGAGTGTTCCGGGCCTCGTTGGCGGCGGCATTCGCGCTCGGTACGGCCGCCGTAGCTGCCGCGGCGATCGAGCGATCGTGGGTGCGGCACGAACCGGCGGTCGCGCCCCGGGCGGCCGCCGCGCAGACACCGCCTCCCGCGACAGCGCCGCGCTCCGCGCTCGCCGGAATCGACGAGACCGCCAGCGTCGAACCTGCAGCGCCTGCGGCAGAGACTCCAGCGCGCCTGCCGTACGCGCCAAAGTCCAACCCGAAGCGCTCTGGAGGAGCCGACACTCGACTCGTCACGCGAGCGCGACCGCGTGGCGAAGAGGATCCTGCGCGTGTGCTCGACGCCATCCGAACGCTCCGTAACGGCGGCGACGCGACGCGCGCGGCGGCGCTACTCGACGAGTACTTGCAGGGGCATCCAAACGGAGTTCTCGCCGAGGACGCGCTTGCTCTTTCCATCGAAGCGGCCGACGCACGACACGACCGCCGCGCAGCCGCCGATTATGCCGATCGCTACTTGCGGCAGTTCCCCGGCGGGCGCTTTCGAGTCATCGCGGCGCAGGCGGTTCAGCGCGGTGAGCCCTAGGAGCTCACTTTCTCTCTTCGAAAGGCTCGTCGCCGCGCGAGGAATGCGGCGGGACCGAGCACGAGAGGTCGAGCGTTTCGTAAGTCGCTACGCCGTCTAGCCCAATCGAGATCTGGGCCAAGTCCGATTGGCCTACTTCGCGGCGGCACATCGCGAGCGTTCCGACGACGGCCCCGCTCTCGTGCAGACACTTGATTTTCACCATCTCTTGTTGTTCGTCGGCAACCCTCTTGTAGACACACTGCCAGGGGGCCGTGACGGCGATCGCTCCGCTCTCACCGTTCAAGGACGGGCGTGCGTCTCGGGTGCCGGGGAGGTAAAGCACGTGAAGCGTCCAACGCACCTCCGGTGGGGTCTTTGGCCCCAGGCGCGTCTCCGACGAGGAGCCACCCGGAGCCTTTTGCGCGACGACCAGCGTACCAGCGAAAACCAAGGCACTCACGTAGGGACGCATTTCGTTGCCGCCCCTCTTTACCAAAAGACGCCCATGGAGGCGATATGCCGTACGTCAAACCGGAATACAGAGTGTCGCTCGACCCCGCCATCCGCGAGCTCGCCGCGCGCATCGCGACCATGGCGCGAACGATGCCCGACGAGACGGCCTATGCCGGGCTCCTGAACTACGCGTGCTCGTCGTTGGCGATGCACGTCGTCGAAGAGAGGTTCGATCGGATGAGATACGGGACGATCGCCACCATCACGGGCGTCTTCAAGAACATCGGCGACGAGTTCTATCGGCGCGTTGCCGCGCCCTACGAGGACCAGCAGATCGCGACCAACGGCGACCTGCCCTCGTACGAGGGGCGCTCCGGCCGTGCGCGCGAAGAACCATGAGAACGCAGCGCGGACCTTGACGGCGGCATGTGTCTGGCCGTCGGACCATGGTTCGGCTAATGAAATGCGGGACATGAGCCAGACTGCGGTCGGTGGCGTGGGCGCGGCGCTCCGCGAATTCTTCCTCCTCGAGCGGGCGGAGCGGGACAACGCCGAGCTCACGGTGTCTCAGCGCGAGTGCGTCCGCACGTACTACGACGCGGCGCTCAGGAGGCTCTCCGTGGCGGACGGCATCCGCGGTCCCGGCCAGACCGCGGTTGCTCTGTCGCTCTACCGTGAGGCGTGGCTTTATTTGAGTTCTGCAGTGCTCGCATCGCGCGACGCGACGGCGGACGTGCGCTCGCTTGCGCCGGAGCAGGCCTGGGAACGGCTCGAGAGCGCTCTCGCGACCGGTGGGATCGTCGCGCCGCCGGAGCTGGAGGCCGCAAAGCCAGTCCTGATTGCCCCGGACCCGCTCGCGATCGACCGGCTCGGCGCGGAAGAGGCCAGTCAGGCGGCGGAAGGGCTCGAAATATCGCTTCGGTGGCTTTCGCGTCTCGTCGATGCCCGATCGCCGCGAGCTCTCAAGGTGACGCGCGTCGCCCGCATCGCCGCCGCCGTGACCTCCGCTGTCGTCCTCCTCGTTTCGATCGCCGTCTGGGTGTCCGCTCCGTCGAACGTGGCGCTCCACAAGGCGACCCGCTCGAGCGCACCGGCTTACAACACGGCGCCCGAGGGTGCTGTCGACGGAGAGAAGAACGGGAGCTTCGGATTTCACTCAGTCGAGGAGGAATCCCCTTGGCTGACCATCAATCTCGGGCGTCCACACACCATCGCGCGCGTCAAAGTCTTCGGCAGGGGCGACGGCTACAATGACCAGTCCATTCCGCTCGCCCTCGAGGTCTCCGACGACGGAGCTTCCTTCCGGAAGCTCGCCGAACGAACCGAACCATTCAGCGAGGCGGAGCCTTGGGTCGTCGAAGTCACTTCCGTCGTGGCGCGCTTCGTCCGCCTGCGAACCGAGAGGCATTCCGTGCTCGTTCTGAGCGAGGTGGAAGTCTACGGCCGCAAGAGGTGACGACCTGGAACGGAAGGCGGGAGCGCCTGTGCTCGGGGGGTCGAGCCGGCTCGCCTTGGTTTCTCTATTTCGAATAGGCTACTTTCCATGCGACATCATCCACTCGTCGTTCTCACCTTTGCCGCCTCCGTCGCGGCTGCCTGCGGACAGTCGAGCGGGGACGGAAACGCGCCGGCCGGCAGCGGCGCGGGCGGCGGGAGCCTGCGAGGTAGCGGCGCGGCGGACGCAGCGGGCGCCGACGCAACCAGCGGTGGAGCGAGCTCTGGCCTGGCAGGAGGCTCCGGTTCGAGCGGTGGCGGTTCTGGCGTCGTGGGCTCCGGCGATGCAGACGGCGGGGCTTCGCCCGTCGCCGCCGAAGGGGGTGGCTCGGGCAGCGCGGGCTCGGACGCCGCTTCCAGCGGCGTGGAGGCAGGGATTGGCGGCTCTGGCAGCAGCGTCGCGGCAGGAGACGGCGGCGCTACGACGCAGGAAGCGCTCAAGCAGGCCTTTGCCGAGCTCCGGTTCGGAATGTTCATTCACTTCGGAATGAATACTTTTTCGAACGACGCCGCGAAGGACTTGGTGGATGTCGTCAATTACCCGCCGCTCTTCAATCCGACAAAGCTCGATCCCGGTCAATGGATGGACGCAGCCAAGTCTGCAGGAATGAAGTTCGCCGTGCTCACCACGAAGCACCACGACGGCTTTCTACTCTGGGACTCCGCCACCACCGCGTACGACGTCGGGAACGCGGCCGTGCCGCCGGCAGGCCACGTGGACGTGGTCAAGCTATTCGTTGACGCGTGTCGTTCTCGCGGAATCATGCCCGGGCTTTACTTCTCGATCCAGGACCGCTCCGTGGCCGGCCTTCACGGGACGGACGGCAACCCGAACGCCGCGAGCTGGAACACGGCCAACATGCGCATGCCGCGCGCAAGCATCGACTATGTGAAGGCGCAGATCACCGAGCTCTTGACGAAATACGGGCACATCCCGTTCTTCGTGACCGATGGCTGGTCCTGGTCGATGGGCAACACGATCATGCCGATGCAAGAAATTCGCGAGCTCGTCTACAGCGTCAGCCCGGGCACGCTTTACAGCGAGCACCAAGGCCAGCAGATCCCTTGGCACGACGACGTCGTCTACTTCGAGGAGCCCAAGGGCGGCGCCTGGGCGCCCTTCGGCAACACGCTGGCGTCGTGGCAAAGCCAAAAGTTCGGCCATGCGTGGTTTTGGACCCCACCCGACGTCGGCTTCGTGGGCCTGAGCGTCATGAGCATGACGCAGACCCACCTGGCCGATCTCGAGCCCAAGTACTGCAACTTCGCGCCCGACTTCGGTCCAAACAGGCAAGGGCTGCTGGAGCCTTCTGCCGTGGCGCTCCTGGCGCAAGTGGGGCAGACCTGGAAGCCCAACCTCGCTCGCGCTCCCCTGCCCGCTCAGCCGCCCCACCTCGATCACGTGATCTCGGCGGTGACGGCGACGGCCACGAGCACGGCCGTGGGTTCTGATCCGCGCAATGCCATCGATGGCGTCAACGACGGTGGATTTACCGACCACTACACCGAAACCGTATGGCAGTCGGGGTCCGGTGCTCCGCAGGCCCTCACAATCGACCTCGGGGCGACCTACGGGAACGTCGAGATGTTGACCTACATGCCGCCGCAGATTGCGCCGCAGCAGGTGACCAAGGACACGTCCGGCCGAATCACGGGTTACGCCATCTCGTACAGCGTCGATGGCACCACCTTCAACCCGGTCACGCTCCGCGCAGGTTACGACGGGACGTGGACCTGGGATCCTGCGGTCCTCGCCGGGTGGCGGTGGGCCCTTTTCAGCCCGGTTCAAGCGCGGTACATGCGGCTTCAAGCGACGGCCGCAACGGGCAGCACCGTGAGAATCAACGAGGTGGACGTCGGCGGCTCGGCGCTGACGCCCATCAAGATGTGAAGCGCGACAACCGTCGCGTGACCGCTGCAGGGCCGTGTGCCTGCGGAACGGCGATTCACCGACCGTCAGGGGATGACTTGAATGGCACCCGACATCACGTCGCCCTTCGAGTTGCCGTGATCGAGACAGTAGTAGCCATAAATTCCGGCGGCCCGCAGCGTGAATGAGTAGCTGGCATCCACTCCGGCGGCTGCGGTAAGAGGAAGACGACGCTCGAGGACGTCCTCGGGGCCGCAAGCTTGGACGAGAGGGTGCACGACGAAGTCGCCCGCGAAAGTAATTGACTGCCCTGACTTCAGCTGCGCGCACTTCGGGGTGTATTGGAAGTTGCCGAACGAAAATGGTCCGGTCCGCAGCGTCGCCGGTCAAGTCAATAAAGACGCCACAGTCTGCGAAGTTCATCGGCGCGCAAAGCGCCGAATTGTCGTCGCTCGCGTCCAAAATAGTTGAAGCGTCGTCCTGCAAGACCGCGGTCTCGGAGCCGCCGTCCGCTCCCAAGCCATCAGCGGTGGCCGAATCCGGCGCCCGTGCGCTCGCATCGACCGCGGCGCTCCCGGATTCCGCGCTGCTGCCCTCCGAAGCCTCCATGGCAGCGGAGTCAGCCGGGACGGCGATCGCCGCTGGAACGCTGCTGCAAGCCGGAAACGCGAGCGCGCTTCCGGCAAGCACGATGAATCCAATTGCGAAAAGGGCACGCGCCCCTAAGGGAACATGCCCCAATCGGCTCCTTTCAGAAGCTCGATTCACTGGCGAACGATCTGACCCCTAATTTCGCCGTTTGTGAACGTGGCGCTGTGCGCGTTGCAATAGTAGCCACTCGCGTCCAGATTGGCGACGTCGGTGGCAGTGATGGTCAGGGTTCCCTTGGCGCCGGGAGGCGCAAGCGTCAATGGATAGACGACCGGCCCCGACACTCCGATCGCACCCGAATGGATATGCGATGCGGTTGCTGTGAAGCCATTGAGGACGACCTCGTAGCTGAGCGACGTCTTGTCCGTGCCGAGAATAAACTGCGCGCCCCCCGTAGCAGCGGACGTGACGGGCGGGACCTCGTTCGCGGGTGACAACGCGGCGGTGTAGAGGACCTGTCCGGGACGCAAGAGTTGGCCGCGGATCTCTCCGTTCGGGTTCGCCGCTGTATGAACGTTGACGTACCAGTGTCCCGCCGCGATTTCGAGCGGGTCGACTGCCCCCCCGTCGGGGGTGACCAGACTCTGCGCGCCATCGATAATCATGCCGGCGGGGGGTTGTGCTCCCAGCGGAAACACGACCGGGCCGCCAATTGAGCCGATACCGGTGTGAATATGGGCGGCCGTGGGGGTGAGGGTCGTCTTAAGGTGGTAGGTGATGGTGTTTTTCGCCGCGTTGAGGATGACGGCCGAGTCACCTGTGCCCGTCGTCGTAACGGGCGGCGTTTCCTGTTTGCCCGTTAGCGTTGCGACGTAAAGAGTCTCACCCGGATGCAGTATCTGGCCTCGGATCTCGCCACCAGGGTTCGCGACGGAGTGGATGTTGACGTAGAAAAGGCCCTTCTCAAGAGCGTCCACAATCTGGGCCTGGGTCAAGCCGGGTCCCGCGTCGGTCCCATTGACCAGCGATACCGTGCCATCGATGGTGGCCATCACCCCGGCGTCGATTGACGTGCCCGCGTCGATGGTCGGGCCCGCCGATGCGAATGGGAAGATAACCGAGCCAGCTTCGCCGCCCGCGCCGAGATGAATGTGCCCTGCGGTCGCACCTACCACGTTGTGCGTGACATGATAGGTGAGCGTCGTTCTATCGGCGCTCAGCGTCAGCGAGGCGCTACCGGTCGCCGCCGTAAGAACCGGGGGCGTCTCCTGGTTGCCGTCGAGGGCGACGGAATAAGTGATGGCCGTCGCGACTACCACCGGGCCGCCGTCGGAGCCGTCGGCGCCTGCCTCTGGAGAACCGGTCTCGTTGACGACGCCTGTCTCCAGCGCGCTCCCCGTGTCCGGCGTGCTTCCCGTGTCCGGCGTGCTTCCCGTGTCCGGCGTGCTGCCGCCGTCCGGGGCGCCGCCCTCGTGCTTGACCGTCGAGTCCGATCCTCCCGCGTCAGCGGCGGGCCCAGCCGTGGACGTGTCGTCGCTGCTGCACCCGAACCAAACCCCGGCGGACAACACCGTGGCCACTGCACCCAAACCGATTCCGCGAAAAGTTTTCATAAAAGCGCCCTCTTTGTGCCGGCCTCGTAACGCGCTTTTGGTCCGGGGACAAGTGCCGCGAGGGAAAAGCAGCGTGCGGTCCCACCGCCGCCGCTCTCAATGAGCGCTTTGATCGATTGCGCCGAGAGCGAAGAGAGGCACGTCTTTTCTGGGCTCGGCAGGATCGTTGCTTACGAGCCGGAGCTTGCCCGCGATGCCGCGCTCGCCTTCGATCATGACGCTCGCGCGAACGCGCACGTCGACCGAATACGCGATCGGATCCCCAGTCCCCCCGAGGACGCGAGCGAACGCTGCCTCGAACGGACCTTCGGTCACGACCGTGCGCTCGAGGCGAAAATCGCGGCGCTTGCTCGAGACGTGGATCGCCACCCCGACGGGCGCGGGCGCGCGCAAGTCGATGTAGGGGTTCGTTGGCTCGACGACGAGATCGCCGCGGACGTCGCACGACCAGAGAACCGTCAAGCGCGCTGGCTTCTCGAGGCCAGTCGCGACGACGGTCTGGCCCGCGCCGTGTCCCACCGACTTGCCCGAGAATCTGAAACGGAGCGCTTGCGGCGCCCCAGTCGCCGCGACCACTGTGACCTCGGGCCCACGCGGATCGCTCTCCTCGACCCGCAGGCGCGCAGAGGTCGCCAGCCGGCCGGCGAGCCCGTCTTCCTTCGTATCCGTTTCGCCGAACGCGATCGCCGAGTCGACGGTACGCGAGGCGAAGACGAGCAGTGGCTCGATGCTCGCCTGGACCTCGAGCCAGAGATCCGGCGAGAGTGGATCGTCCGTATGCACCGCGACCTTGTCGACGAGGCGGGTGGCGCGCTCGTCCGTGTCGCAGATGACTTCGAGGTCCGTGCCCTCCCCCGCCGCGACCACGCTCGGTGGCTTTGGCGCCGAGCAGCTGTAAGCGCGCCCAACGCCTGCAATGTGAAGCGGCGCCGAGCCGGCGTTTCGAATGCGGAAGACATGCGCCGGCCGATCGCCCTGGAGGATGCGCCCGAAGTCGTGGACGGCGGCGTCGCACACGACGCGCGGCGCGGCGGGAGCAGCAGTGCTTTTCGCCCGACCCTCGCGGCGCACGCGGCCATCACAGGCCGGCTCGCCCATCGCAACGAGGCACACGCACGCCGCGGCCATCGGCGAGGTCAGTAGCACTGCGGGGGGATCATCAAGCTCGGGCGCGCCGTCTCCAGCGTGGCAGCCCACGTGCTCGCAGCCGGGTTGTACTGCGTAACCGAAACGACCCCGTCCGCGAGGCGGGCGTTGATGTTCGCTGGCAGGTCCCACGCCGGATCCGGACCCGACGGGCGGCCGGCCGCGCCATAGCCGGTGTCGGCCAGAATGGGCTTATTTCCCGAGCACCGGTGAATTCCGGCCCATGTAGCCTGGCCCGAGCGAATGTTCGGGCTGTCCGCCAGCGTGCCCCCGCCGGACGTATTGACGAACGTGAAGTCGGCCATATTGAAATACGAGTACCAGCCGGGATTCGTCGCCGCATTCGTGGCGGGGCAACCATCATTGGGCATCCACGGCGAGGTGTCCATCGAGAAGACGACATTCGGTAGGTATTGCCTGACCGTCGCGACGATCTGACTCATGTAGTTGGCGGCCTCCGCTCCGCTCAACGGGCCGCCCGGCTGGCCCCGAGCTCCTCCACCCTGCGCGGCCGCGAAGTACTGGTAGTAGTCGGGCTCCATTTCCCAGATCATCGGGCGCGTCGTGCCGCAGGCTTGCGCAAAGCTCTGCGCGTACGTTCGGTATTCCGGCAAGATGCGCGTCGTGATGTTTTGACGAATGTAATCCGCGCCCTTCGTGCAGAGATCGGAGGCCGGAGAGCAATTGGCGTTGTTCGCGTTGCAATCGGCGAGACACCAGCCCGGCGCGCTCCTCGCCGTAAACGAAATGATGTAGGCGACCAGCGCCGGAACTTTGCCCGCAAGGACAGCTCCCGGCTTTGTCTCGTTGCACACGGCCGCGGGCAGGCCCGTACTCGAGCCAATCCAGCCGGACGTAAACATGTCGAGCTGCGCGACGAGCGCGCTGCCTGCGTTCTTGGCGGTGCCGTCGAGCGTGCCAAAGTGGAAACGGCACTGCGGAAAAGTTTGACTCGCGTCCGGCGGGACCCCGCCTTCTCGTGGACTCGCGTCGAGAGCGCCCGCCTCGGGCGCGAGGGCCGACGACGACTCGCTGCTCGATGCCGCGTCCAAGAGCGAGCCCGAGCTGATGGCCGGAGAGGGCGCGGCGTCGGAGCCGGCGGATGACCCCCACCCCGAAGAAGTGCTCGCTCCGGAGGAGCCGGAACCCGAGCCAGAGTCCACCGTGGCGAACGTAGCGACCGCCGGCGAGTCTCCCGCGCCGCAGCCGACGAGGCCCGTGGTGAAAACGACAAGGGCGACAAGAGGTGACCACTTTTTCGACACGAACGTATACCTCCGCTGGCTCGAGGAGCCTCGTTTCCCCGACTCATTCGCAGCATAGCACCGGCCTTCGAACATCAACCCGACAAGCCGAACTCCGAAGATGCGAACGGGCAGCGAGAAGGGAATTTTACTACCCAATTCGATTGCACGTCCGCAGTCAGGCATTTGATGCCGCGCTGGTACACTGCAGTAAGATCAACGGATCAAAGTTCATGCGTGCTGGCCTATCGTTCATCCTCTCGTCCGCCACGGCGTGCCTCATCGGGGCGTGCGGGCAAAGCGCCATCAGCGCGTCTACGGGGCCCGACGGGTCGGTGGTGGACGCGAATGCGGACACAAAGCCCGACGAGACGTCCGAGGCCGGCGCTCGCTTCGTCGAGGAGCACGACGCGGACGTCGGCGCCATCGAGACGGAGACCGGCTCAGCAATCATCGAGACCGGCCCGCCGGTCGTCGACTCCGGCGTTCCCTCGATTCCGTCCTTTCTTCTCGGGGCCGACATCACGTCGACTCAGCAGGATGTCGCGGGCGGCGCCACGTTCATCGACCAAGGCGTGCGCAAACCCATTTTACAACTCCTCAAAGACCATGGATTCAATTCCATTCGGCTGAGGACCTTCGTCGACCCGACGCAGAGCGCCCCCAATCCGCTCGGAGGATCGTTTGCGCCCTATTCGACCCAGGGCTTCGCCGATCTCACCCACACGATCGCGTTCGGAAAGGAGCTCAAGGCGGCCGGAATGGCCTTCCTCCTCGATTTTCACTACAGCGATACTTGGGCCGACCCCGGCAAGCAGATCAAGCCGGCGGCATGGGCGAGCGACAACTTGCCAGCGGCTCTGTCTCACCTGCAAGACTACACGCGCGCAAGCGTCGAGGCGCTGGTGGCCGCCGGAGCTCGGCCGGACATCGTGCAAATAGGTAACGAGATCACACCGGGAATCCTCCTCAGCCCCGGCGCCGCGCTTGGGCCGAACTCGAAGACGGGCTGGGTGCAACTGGCGCAGTTGCTGAATGCCGCCATTGGCGCCGTTAGACTGGTAGACCCGACGATCCAGATCATGCTCCACATCGACAGGGGCGGCGACCGTGCAGGCACGCCCACCGGAGGTGCGCTCGCCGCCAGCATCGCCTTCATAGACAGCGCGCTCGCCAACGGCGTCCACTTCGACATCTTCGGCGAGTCTTGCTACGTGGCCAACCAGGGGCCCCCCAGCGGCTGGAAGAGCACCTTCGACGCGCTGTCTTCGCGCTATCCCAATCTTCGCTTCGTCATCGCCGAATACAACGTCGACCCCGCCGACCCCATGGGCCCCGAGCTTCGGGCCGCGAACGACATTCTATTCGCGCTGCCGAACCACCGAGGCCTCGGTACGTTCATTTGGGAGCCGACCGAGACCACTCCCAACCTCGGGATTTTCACTTCGCGCGGGAGCGTCCACAGCGTGATTCCAGCGTGCATCAGCCAGTACGATCAGATGCGGACCGCCTATGGGCTCTAAGGAGCCTCCCCGTTGGCTCGAAGCGCCACGCAGCGGACCCCTCACAAAAAGAGCCCAGCGAACAGCGTCGCACCCACCCAGGGACCGTCGAGCCGCACGGCGGCTGCCCCGTCGACGCGACCGGAGGGACCCGGAGCCAGCGCTCCGGCGACAACCGCGGCGCCCAGCCGGACCACCCGCAGCGTCACGCTCGCGTCGAAGCCTCCCGACGCTTCAGCGGTGAAACCGTCGTGATGCGCTCCATAGTACGCCGACGAAGAAGAAACGCCTTGGAGCGAGACGTAAGCGGCGGAAAGGGAGGCAGAGATGCCCAGCTGCCCATTGGCTAACCGCAGGCACCACCGCGCTCCCCCTCCCGCCAGTGCGGCGGTGACGTCGACCTGCCCGGACGGCCGCGAGGCGGCGCCCGTTTCCCAGCCCGCCTCCGTGAAAACTCCCAGTCCCCCGCAGCGTGCCTGGCCAACGCGCAGGGCCCCGCCGAGGGTAAGAACCGGAGCCACGACGTGGCGCTCGCGCCCGACCACGCGCAAATCGACGGCCAGGCTGGGCGCCGCAAGAGGTGCCGTAGCGACGCGCGCCACGGCCTCCTTGGCGGCAACGGCCGCGGGAGCCAAGGGTCTCGCGTCGTGCTCTGGGCGTGTCACGAGAAGCTCGGCCCAAGAGCCCAGAAAGAGCTCGGAGGCCGCGAGCGCAAGCGTCCGCTCCGGGTCCGGCGAGAAGCCGAGCGATACGTCGCGCGTCACCACTTTGACCGTGACGGGATTCCCTGAGGGTGATGCGCACGAGCCCCTCGACGCACGACATGTCGACATCGAGCGTCGGCAGCGCGCTGACGACAGGAACGAGCGTCGTCAGCTCGAGTCGCAAGAGCCGCTCGATGCGCTCTGCGCGGAAGCTGTGGACACCGGCTCGTCTCGATTCGAACGACGGGTGGAGGCTCTGCCGAGGGGCCAGCGGCCGCGCGAGGCGATGGCTCCGCGGAGGCGGTCGCTGGCGACAGCGCGATGGGTAGCGCGAGCCACCTCACGCGCGAAGCGCGTGTCATTCGCGAAGGTGCTGCAAACGAGCCGCGTGTGTGCCATTCGGAAAGCGCTTTGCGTACAGCTCCGCCGCGGCGCGCGCAGCGGGCGCATCGTTGGCGGCCGCCCATGCAACGGCCTCTTCGGCGAGCGCGTCTTCGCTCAACGGACCTTCCGGGGCGAGCGCAAAGCTCCTCTGAAACGCGTTCGCCCCCGCCGCTGCGCGATCGCGAGCCCGTTCGACTTTTCCGAGGGTGAACCAGGCGAGCGCAGTGCGGCGGTCACCCGGATACCGCGCGAGAAGCTCGCGGAGCGTCCCGGACGCGGCGCCCAGATTGCCCGATTGCCTCTCGAGGTCCGCTCGATTCGAGAAGAGCGCTCGGAGGGAGCGCGGAGGGGTCACTTCGCTCACTTCGTGATGAACGGGCTGAGGGCGCGGCCTCCGACGCCGGCGGGATTGACGTCTTCATGGCCGTGTCGGACGTCGTGCCCTGGTCGGCCGGAGTGCTCAATTCATCGCCGACGCCGAGCTCCACCTGCCCGCGGCTCGCCGCGACGCGCACGAGACCTTGCTCCACCCGAACCGACACCTTGCCGGAGTCGACCTCCACGACGAAAACCGTTCCTTTGACCTGGACCAGAACGCCCCGCGCGAAGACGACGAACGCACGCCCTGGAACGGGAGGCACCTGGTACCGCACACGCCCTTCGTCCTGCGCGAGCTCCACTCTAGTGCCCGACTCACTCCGAACCTCGACCCGCGCGGCGCGCGAGAGCTCCAGCCGTGACCCGTCCGCGAGGACGCGCACGTTGGTGGGCTCGACGGGGCCCGGCACGGGCGCAGGCGCACCCGAGCCCACGACGACTTGCGGCGCGGCGCTGGGTCCGCCGACCGCGCGCTTCTGGCCCAAGTCGACGCCCACGAAATACGCAACGACGAGCGCGGCGACGCCGAACGACAGCGGAACGGCAAAGAGGAGCACGCGGCGACGGGAGCGATGAAGAGCGCGTCGCGTGGCGAGCCTTCGCTCGATCTCGCGCAAGACGCGCCTCTCGCGCAGGTGATCCCAGGGCGGCGTGGTGCGCTGCCGGAACTCTTCGATATGGTCGTCAATCATCGAACCATCTCCGTAAGCGTTTATCGGCTGCAGCGATCCGACGCTTGGCCGTGGCGAGCGACGTGGAGCAGGCGCGTGCGATGTCCGCGAGCTCCACCTCTTCGACCCTCCCGAGCACCCAGGGGACGCGGAGCTTGGGCGGCAGCCTGTCGAGGGCGCGCTGCAGCTCTCCGACCGAGCGCTCTCCCGCCGGGGTGAGGGACCGCGGCGCCAAAAGGGCGAAGCCCGAGGCGAGCCGCTTCTGCCGATGACGCGCCGAGAGCACTCGGTTCACCTTCCGGATCGCGATTGTCACGAGCCAAGAGCGGAGCCGCGCGCCATTCTCGAGGCTGGCGATTCCTTCGACGGCGTCGACGAACGACTCCTGCACGACGTCGTCGAGATTGTGGTCGCCCCCGAGCAAGCGAAAGACCACCCCGGCGAGGTAGCGCGCGTGGCGCGTGTAGAGCAGCCGGTACGCGTCGGCATCGTGACGGCGCAAGCTTTCGACGAGCTCCAGGTCGTCTACCAGCAATCCAGCCGTTGCTTGGCGCGGCACGTGCACATGCATTAGGTACTCACTCGAAGCGCTTGCAGCTCAAATTTCTGGATTTTCGGTGACGAACGCTCGCACGATCCGGTGTCCGCGACGCCCGCTTCGTTGGTGCGGCGCCCTTCGCGGGGCGTGTTGGCTCACGCTCGCAGCGTGCGGCACCGAGGCGACTGTCCTCGGGCTGAATCCCCTTCCCCAGGCAGGAAGTGCGACGGCCACCGACGCGTCGACCGTGGCTCCACTCGATTCAGGCATTGGAACGCCCAGCGCGGATTCGCCGTCGGAGGCCGCCGCGGACCAATGTGCGCCGTGCTCGGTCGGCCAGCCATGCAGCACAGCCAGCGACTGCAAGGGTTCCATCGGGGCGGCGTGTTCCAACGGGCTGTGCGCTCTCAGCCGGACGTGCGCCGAGATCCTGTCCCGCGCCCCGGGCGCGAGCGATGGGGTCTACACGGTCGATGTCGACGGGCTGGCCGCAGGCCTCTCCGCCTTTCCGGTCTACTGCGACATGACGAGCGCGGGCGGCGGCTGGACACGCGTCGCCTTCGAGCCCGCACGCTCGGGCGGCGACCATATTCAAGGAAACCTCGCGTACCTTGGAGTCGAAATCGGCGCGCCAGATGCCGTCGCGAATGGGAGCGGCCCCGGCCTCATCGGGATGCGATTCAATGGGAGGTACCACGAGATGGCCGTGACCTGGGGGCCGGACTACGCGCGCATGACCGTGTCCAAGGACATCTTCGTGAATCAGGTCGACGTCGCGATGTCGGTCGGCAATTTCGTGACGAGCAACGCGACGCTCGGGGGGTGGGTCTCCGCCGCGGGGGGCGCGATTCTTTTGCCGTGCCTCGCGATCCCCCGACGTGCGGCCGGGTGACACGAGCTGGGCGCTCAAGCCGCTCGACTCCGTCGGGGCGGGATGCGGCTGCGACGACCCGACGTGGCGAGACCGCGGCGCGTTCTACGGTGGGGTTCTGCTGTCGACGGCCTGTTCGCCATGGGGCGGCGGCTGGGCGGGCGTGCGCATGGACGGCCAGAACAAGGCGGGACTCGCCAGCACGACAGACGTGTCGTTGTGGATCCGCTAGACACCCCGGCCCCCCGATGTGGCCGCGCAGACGGCTCCGACGTTGCCGTGAAACTAAAGAAAGACGCTCCAGACACAAACGCACGCCGTTGGGTCGCATTCCTTGAGCTTCGAGGCGCTTGGCTCGGCACGGCATAGGGGTGAGAACCGCATCGCAAGGTGGGCAAGTGTCGAGCGCGTGGCGCAGCGTTCTAGGGTCACTCTTGCTGGTCGCCGCGGCCTGCGGCACCTCCGACGGCACGGCGCCCGCCGGCGACGCGGGAGCGGGCACGTCGGGTGGTTCAACCGCCGCCAGTGGTTCGTCGAGCTCGGGGAACATGGCCGCTTCGAGCGGCTCCGGCTCGGGCGTCGCAGCGGGGACCAGCGGAGGAGACCTCGGCGGCGGGAGCGGCGGGAGCGGCGCTCAGGCAGTGACGGATTCGGGCGGCGGGGGGGGCAGCGGCTCGGCCCTGCCAACTGCCGACGCCGGGGTGACGGCGGGCTCGACCGCGCCTTACGCACCCCACAGCCTAGACCCCGGCTGGCAATTCATCAGGCAGGACGTGACCGGTGCGGAGGCCCTCGCCTTCGACGACAGCAGCTGGAGCGCCGTAAGCACGCCGCATACGTACAATGACGTCGATTCGTATGGACAGCTCATCAATCAC
This sequence comes from uncultured delta proteobacterium, assembly GCA_963787925.1. Lineage (GTDB taxonomy): Bacteria > Myxococcota_A > Polyangia > Polyangiales > Polyangiaceae > Palsa-1150. The sequence continues at coordinate 2,371,524 of CAWBEN010000003.1, read as the reverse complement.
TCGAGCGGCGACGTCGGAAGTTATACCGGCCCTGCCTGGTACCGGAAACACTTCAAGATCCCTACGCAGTATGCGGGCGGCAAGGTGATCGTCGAGTTCGAGCGGATCCGCCAGGCGGCCCGCTTCTACATCAATGGCGCACCCGCCGGGATTTGCGAGGACGGCATCACGGCGTGCGGCATCGATCTGACCGGCAAGGTCACCTTTGGAGCCACAGAAAACGTTCTCGCCGTTCGTGTGGACAACAACAGCGCGTACGTCGAGTCGACTACCGGTGTGGGCTTCGAATGGACGGGCAAGGCGTTCAACCCGGACTATGGCGGGTTGATTGGGCATGTCTGGCTGCACCTTCCTGGAAAGCTCTACCAGACCTATCCCCTTTACAACAATCTCCAGACGACGGGCATCTACGTCTACCCCTCCAGCTTCGCGAACGTCACGCCGTCCCGCGGGGACCTGTCGGTCAACGTCGAGTCGCAAGTTCGAAATGAATCGGGCAGCGCGCAGACCGTCACGTTGGCGGTCCAAGTCGTGGATCCCGTGAGCGGCGCGACGGTGAGCAGCTTCCAGGGCACGCCAACCCCGCTGCCCGATGCTCAGACGCTCGTGGTCAAGGCGACTGGTCCGCTCACCTTTGCCAAGCTGTGGAGCGACCTGACACCCAACTTGTACAACGTCGTCACCACCCTCACCGTGGGTGGAATGGTCGTCGATAGCCGAACCACCGTCACTGGCTTTCGACAGACGGCCTTCAAGGGCGGAGCCGGCACCGGCGGGGTCTACGTCAACGGTCGATTCGTGTATCTGCTGGGCTACGCTCAGCGCGCATCGAACGACTGGGCTGCACTCGGTGAAGCCGTGCCGGACTGGATGCACGACTACCACGCCAACCTGATCCGGGGCAGCAACAGCAACTACATCCGCTGGATGCACATCACGCCGCAGCGAGTCGACGTCGCCGCCAACGACAAGTACGGAATCATCAATATTTCGCCGGCGGGCGACAAGGAGGCCGACGTTACCGGCGTCCAGTGGACCCAGCGAACGAACGTCATGCGCGCCAGCATGATCTACTTGAGGAACAACCCGAGCCTTCTCTTCTGGGAGGCGGGCAACAACGGGATCGTCGCCGCGCATATGCAAGAAATGCAGGCCCTCCGCAAGCAATGGGACCCGAGCGGCGGCCGCGCCATCGGCTGCCGCGATCTCGCCGACGCCACCGCCGCGCCCTACGCCGAGTACTTCGGGACGATGGTGGCTTACTCGTCCACGTGGAGTCCTACGAGCGATGCCGCATACTTCCGCGGCTACTCCAACAACTACAGGAACCAAGCTCCGATCATCGAGGCGGAAGACGAGCGCGACGAGGCCGGCCGCCGCTTCTGGGACGATTTTTCTCCCCCGCACATGGGCTTCAAGCCAGGACCGGTCGACACGTACCACTGGAACCAGGAGACCTTCATCACAGGGGATTCGACCAGCCCCGCGGCGATGAACCGACTCAATATTTGGAAGAACACCTACTCGATAACGAATACCGATTCTGCACACTCACGGTACGCTGGGTACGCGTCGATCTACTTCTCGGATTCGAACGCCGACGGGCGGCAGGACAGCAGCGAGGTTTGCCGGGTGAGCGGCAAAGTCGACGCCGTTCGATTGCCGAAGGAGCTCTATTACGCGCACAGAGTCGTCGGCAGCACCCAGCCAGACATCCACATCATCGGCCACTGGACCTACCCGATCGGCACGAAGAAGACGATGTACGTGGTCGCCAATACGCCGTCGGTCGAGCTCTTCGTGAACGGAACGTCGCTCGGCAAGTCGTCGACGCCGACCGACCACTATCTCTTTTCTTTCCCGAACGTCAGCTGGGCCGCAGGGGTGATCAAGGCGGTCGGATACGATGCGGGCGGGGTCAAGGTCACCGAGCATCAGCTCCAAACGGCGGGCCCCGCGGCGAAGATCAAGCTGACTGCGACGGTCGACCCGAGCGGGGGCCTCAAAGCAAATGGCGCGGACGTCGCGATGTTCGATTTCGAGGTCGTTGACGCGAACGGGCAGCGCTGTCCGACCGACGAGGCCCCGGTGACCTTTGCGATGACGGGGCCGGGCATCTGGCGAGGCGGCTACAATAGCGGCGTCGTCGGCTCGACCAACAAGACCACTCTGATGACCGAGTGCGGGATAAACCGCGTATTCGTTCGCTCGACGCTGACGCCCGGGGCGATCACGGTCACCGCGACCCGCGCCGGCTTGACATCCGACATGGTCACGGTCACTTCGACCGCGGTGCCCGTCGTGGGCGGTATGCTCTAGAGGCTCTCTCTGCCTCACGCCGCAGCCTCGGCGCCGAGCGGGACACGCTTCCTACTTGACTGGTGTGGCGAGAGGCTTGCCCTTCTCGACGATATAGGTGGAAAGCACCCTTGCGAGGGTCGCTCCGGAGTTTTTCGCGCCGTGCACGGTGCCGGCCGGAATGAAGAACACGTCTCCCGTGTGGAGGGTGACCGGCGGCTTGTTCTCGACGTCGAGCACGATTTGACCTTCCAACACGTATCCGACCTCCTCGCCCGGGTGCGTGTGTTTCGGGGCCGATGCCCCGGGGCTGATCTCGCCGCGGGCGAGCACCGCCTCATGACCCGGGTTGTCGATGTCGTGCCTCTCCAGCTCGACGCGCTTGAAGCCGGCTTGCTGCGCATTGAGGGTATGCGCCCCCCAAGTTCCAATGGCCAGCGTGACGGCCAGGCTCACCATAATTGAAACATTCGAATTTTTCATGGGCCCTCCTTCGCTTGAACGTCGTCGCGACTTCGATCACGGACGCAAGCGTGAGCTCCTCGAAGGCTATATTCGATCATCGCAGTCCTGGACAGACCAACGAGCGCGAAGCGCGATTTTTCGGACGTTGCGTTTTACCAGTCTTCCGGGGAGAATGCGCCCGTTCGAAGGCGACTAAAAAATTATGCCCGCCGCACGGCGCCCGTTTCGTTTGCGCTATTTGCCGATGCCTTTGCCGGTGAGCCACGTAAACATCGCCATCTCGGCGTCGGGCCAGGCGCTCGCCGGCGTCGCGAAACCGTGACCCGCCCCGGCGACCTCGTGCATCGTCGCGTCGGCGCCGGCAGCCGTCAGCAGTGCGACCAAATGCCGGCTATCCCCCACGGGTGCGGTGCTGTCATTGGCTCCTTGGACGACGATGAGCGGCGGAATGTCTTTCCGGACATACGTCATTGGATTTACTTCTTTGGCGACAGCGGCACGGTTCGGCAGGGAAGCGGGGATCCAGCCCGCGGCGACTGCGTTGATCTCGGCCTCGATGTCAGCTGGGCCATAGCCGTCGACTATCGCGGCAATTTTGAAATTCGCCGGCGAGGTCGGCCCCAACATCGCCGCGGGCGTCGTCATGCCGACCATCAGCGCGAGGTGTCCGCCGGCGGATGCTCCGGTCACCACGTAGCGCGTCTTGTCGCCGTGGAAATAATCCGATGTAGTCCCAGCACCACTTCGCCGCCATGAGGGCGTCCTCGACCGCGGCGGGAGCCACTGCGCCGTCGGGCGTGCCATCATTGACCCGATACTCGGCGTTGCAAACCATGAATCCGTGGGCCAAAAAGCGGTCGAAGAAGGTCGACATATGGTCCTTCCCCGACGGATAGTTGTTGGTATACGAGTGAATCCACGCCCCTCCGTGGAACATCAAGACCACGGGAAGGACCTGCGTGCCCTTGGGCCCCGCAGCAGTGGGATAGATGACGTCGATGCGCTGGGCGGTCAGCGGACCGTACGGAAAGTTGGCGCCAACCGTGTATCCCGCCCCGGGATTCGAGACGGGGACCTTCGACGCGGTGTCCGAGACGGGCGGCGCTAGCGTGCCGCTGTCGGGCGTACCGGCGCTGTCGCTGCCCGCATCGCTCGTCGTGCCTCCGACGGCCGAGCCCGTGCCGTTCGAGCTTCCGGAGCCGACGCCCGTCGTAGCGCCGGAAGATCCGGAGGAGCCTGTCGAGCCGCTCGTTCCGGAGGCCGACCCCGAGCCCGCTGAGCTCCCCGAGCTCACGAAGCCCGACCCCGAACCGCCCGACCCTGAGGCGGCTGACCCCGAGCTCGCGACGCCCGGGCCACCTGACCCCGAGCTCGTAACGCCCGCGCCCGTGCCACCGGCGCCGGAGCTGCCCCCCGATCGGGAATCTCCCCCATTCGTGCTCGAGCAGCCGGCTACGAGCAGGGCCGCGCCAAGCGCCGCGCGGCGAACGGTCCGAGGACGGCGTCGCTCCGAGGGCAGCGCGGGGACTACGTCCTGGTCGTCGGTCTTGATTCGCATCTGCGGCTCCTCGGGATGTCGCGAGCTCCGGCTCGCGCGATTGCTCGGGCGCGGCGGCGACTTCGGCATCATCGCGCGCGCCCCTCGCATTATTGATTAGCCGATCCGGCGGGACAATTCGATGCTCTGGCCGGCGTTTGCAGCGTCGATGTCCAATTCCTCCGTACCGATAAATTAGCGGCGAAAGTTGCTTGTAGCTTCCCTCACCTCGGCGACGGAGACTGCGGCCATGAGCATTCGACCAGCACGGGCGCCTCGCGCGGCGTTCGCGGCGTGCGGCCTTCTCGCGTTCGTGGGCTGTCAGAGCTCGGGTGGGCCACCCGGGGGTGCGCTCGGACCGGCCTCCGCCGGCGACGCCGGGATGGTCGACGTGTCTGCGCCTGCAATCGATGCGTCGGCCCCTTCTCGGAGCCCTTCGAGCGCGCAGGGACCGGACGGCAACGCCGCCAACCCGGCCGCGGACGCCGCTGCGCTTGCGGAACCTTCGGGGCTTTCCGATGCGGAGGCCGATGCGGGCCAGGGCTCCGCGACGGAGGACGCCGCGTGGAGATTCGATGGGGCGGCGATGGAAGGGGGGACCGACCTCTCCATCGAATCGGTTACCGTCCCAGCGACAGGCTCCGTTTCGTTCAAGACGAGCTTGAGCTCGGGCGCGCTTTACTTGCTGAAGGCGACCGGCACCCTCACCGCGGGGTCGGCGATGCAGGACGCCGAGTTCGGTGGATTCACGGCTGGAGGCTCGGGCGCCTCCGACGTCGTCGCGGGGACCGACGTCGGGATAGACGTCGGGCTTTTGCAAGTTCATCCGATGAATCACACGACCTTCGTGGCTCCGGGGCCGGGCCGCGCGAAATGGTTCGGCGCCTTCCGACCGGACCACACGTATTACATGACGATCACGGGCGCAGGGACGGCGCTGACGCTGAGGGCGATCACGGCCGCGGGTGGCGGCGCCGGATCCATCGTCGTTTCGCTTTTCGACCTAGCTCCCGCACCCCCCCCATCGTTCACGCCCATCCCCGCGCCGGCGCCCGCTCCGCCCGGCGCGCCAGCCCTCGGGAGCGCGCTGGACACCGTGCAGGTTCCCGTCGCCAAGACGCTGGTGGCGAGCAGGGTGAGCCCGGTCCGGAACGGGGTGTTCCTGCTGGAGGCCTCGGGCGCTGCGAAGGCCGGGGGCGGCGGACTGAGCATGGGTGACGCCGACTACATGGATTGGGCCGCCGACGGCAACGGTCACAACGATGGCGAGCTGAATGTCGACTTCGGCCTCGGGGTAGACGACGTGAACGTCGGGCAGGCCGGCCCAATGAACGGCGCGACCTATGGTCATCGCCTGCATTGGTGGGGCGAGTACCGCAACGACCATGTTTACTATATGCTTTATACCGGGACGGGGAGCCCAATCTCTCTTCTTTATTGGGATACGGGCTACGCCGACAACTCGACTGTCGACACGCTCACGTTCAGGGTCTTTGCGGTCCCTTGAACGGGAGCGAGCGGTACCCAGTCCCTACCGTCCGTCGACTTGCGTAGGCGGTCTAGCGGCGCCCGCTGCGCTCGAGGGACGTCGCTCGACGAGCGACTCGCGATCATACCGGCGAGTGACAGACCGCCTCGATGTTGTTGCCGTCCGGGTCGAGGACGAACGCGCCGTAATAGTGCGGGTGATAGAGAGCACGCGGTCCAGGGGCGCCGTTGTCCTTCGCGCCCGCCGCAATGCCCGCGGCGTGGAACGCGTCGACGGCCGCGCGATTTTTCGCGTTGAAGGCGACATGGATCGGCGAAGCGCTGGCCTTGTGCGCGGCGGTCCAAAAGTCAGGCGCCTTCGCCCCGATCCAAAAGAACGCTTGGCTCTCCACGCCGAAGCCTCCGTACGTGCCGTACTCCGCTGTCAGCCTGACTCCGAGCGGCGCGAGCGCCTTTTCGTAGAAGGCTTTGGACCGCGCGTAGTCGGCCACGGTCAACGTAATGTGATCGAGCATGGCACCGAGCATACTACCAAGTCCTCGACCGTGCCGTGCGCGGCGGGCGCTCGAGCCCCAATGGATCACGTCGTCAGGGCTTCGTCTCGATGAACGTCCATTGGACTGACGCCCACCGCGGTCATGATCACGTAGCGCAGGGGACCGATGAACTCCGTGTACAGGAACGTCACGCGCGCGACCTCGGCAATGCCGCGGTTCAGCGACGAGTTTCCTCATGCAGGAAGACAGACCCGGGTCCTACGTGCGACGCCATCCCGGAGTGGGGTGAGTCTCAGGATCGCCTCGTCATCGGCACGGGCCCGCGCCAAGGTGAGCAGTGGAATCTTAGAAGAGGGACCTTCACGTGAGTGGGAACAAGCGCATGTCCTCGCCCGCTACGGAAGCGCCGCCAAGGCCGCTTGGACACCGCCGGTCTCGCGGAGACCGACCGGAAGGCACCAGTCGGCTCACGCTCGCGGGCTTGGCCGTTGGCGCGGCTCTCGGACCCCGCCGGCGGATGCGGGAACATGCCGGCATCGCCAGCGCATCGCGTGCGGCGATCCAGGGTATGGGCCATCGCCCTTCTGCGTGGAAGCTTAAGCGCTTCGCCCTCGCAGCGCATCGAGCAACGGCACCCCGGTGTCGCAGTGGCATCTGCGCGAATACTCTAAGGTGGCCGCTGGTGAGCGACCCGGCAGAGTGCCTAAGGACTGCGCACGAGCGCGTTGATCGACAAACGCGCGTACCTCCTCGAGGCACGTCATGAAGCGCTCGGGTGCCTCGAAGGGGGCGAGATGCCCCGCAAGGTCGACGACGTCGAGCCACTTCCGCGGCGCCGCGACGGTGGCGTACCAGAGCTCGATGAGCGAGAGGTCCGTGATACGGTCGCGACGCCCGGCAAATAGATAAACCGGCACGTCGAGTCTCGTCGCGCTGCGGACTAGGTCGATTCGCCGGCCGAGGTCGAACCAGAGACACTCCATAGAGTGCCGCATCGCCTTGAGATACAAAAGCTTGGCGATCAACGGATAGTCGATGCAGGTGAACGTGCTCAGCATGAATCGAAGGGCGAACGAGGGATCCGAGCTCACACCTCCAAGGCTACCGAGCCATCGTCGCTGCACCTCCACGCTACGCACGCCCGCGGCGTACATCCCGTTCGCGGGCCGCCCGAGGCGCTCGAGCGCTTGGAACGCTCTGGCATTGCCTTGGCGACGCGCCTCCTCCAGCACCCAGTCGTACCCGAGCTCTTCTTGCAATGCCCATTGAACGACTTGCGCGGCACCGACGTACGCCCCGATCCGCGAAGCCGCCTTCTGCGACATCAGAACGCCGAGCACCGTTCCGAACGAGTGACCGACAAGCACGACGCGATCGACGACAAGCTCGTTGCAGATCCACTCGACGAGTTCCACGCCATCAAGCACGAGTCGATTGAGCGTCAGTACCGTCGCGTCCTCGTCGCCCCGAAACGACCTCCCGGCTCCGCGCTGGTCCCAGTCCACCACACGCCAGCGTCGCTCGAGCGCGCGCAGGTACTTGCGTCGGGGACCGTATTCGGAGCAGCCAGGCCCGCCGTGCAGGAAGAGAAGCACTGGGGCCGAGGGATCCTCGCCTCGAACCGAGACCCATTGCTGGACACCGCCAATCGCAACAGCACGCCAGCCGGTCTTCATCCTAAGGCGTGCAGGGAAGATTCGCTTTGGTTGGGCATGGTGCGTGTCGTCGGCCATTTAGAAACGCGGAAATTCGAGCGACGAGACTTGGCGCGCCAGGTCCGCTGAGTCTCCGAACACCAGGTAGTGTAGCCGCTATGCCCATCGTAGGACGGCCGCACGCACGAACGCTAAGACGATAGCGTGGAGTCGCCCCACGCAGCGCCGCAAGCTCGAACTGGAACAGCGTCGCGAGGAAGAAAGGGTGTCCCGCAAGCTCGAACGCACGCGGCTCGCCGTCTCTGTCGGTGGCAGTGAAGCCGACGCCGATTCGCTCCAGGGCCGCGCGGTACTTCGGATTCACGCCGAACGCGCAATGGTACCCCTCGCGAATAGTCTCGCGTTCGTAGATAGAAGCCAAGCGCGAGCCTGGGAGGAGGTGGACCTCGCAGCGCCTTCGGGATCGCGCCGTGCGCGCGGACCTTATCGCTTCGATCGCCCACGAGACCGATCTTCAGGATCGCGTTCATGGGACTGCTCGTTTATCGGATGGCGGCGCATCTCACAACGGCCTTTGGCGCGACCTTGATCCCATGACCACGATCTCGAAGGACGCGGAGCTCGTCACGTTCATCAACGTCTTCACGGTCGAGCCGGCGAATCAGAAACGGCTCGTCGAGCTGCTCATGCGCGTCACCGGCGCGTCGGTGCGACATGCGACGCGCGACCCTTTGCTCAACGCGTGGCTCGAACCAGCTTCACCGGCCGTCCCGCGATGGTGGCTTGCGACCCGTGGGCGGCGGGAAATCCTGCGCGGCTAAGGGAGGCCGCCACGAGATCAGGATCGACGTCCTCGAACGGATGGCCGTGTCGTGCTCGCCCTCCGCGCAGGCGTTCGTGCCAGGGGTGGGACGGATCGTCGAAGTCTTCGTCCACCAGGACCACCCGTCCACCTGGCTTCATCACCCGGGCCAGCTCCCGTGAGGCCCGGTCGCGCTCCGTCCAATGATGGATTGTGTTGACCGTCCACAGGGCGTCCACGCTGCCATCCTCCATGGGAATCGATTCCGCAGACCCATCGACGATTCGGATGGTCGCTCGATGGCGCTGCCACTGCCGCCGCAGAGCGAGCATCCGGCGCATGTACGGCATCGGGTCAACGGCGACCACTGTCGCGCCGCTCATGGCTGCCTCGACCGTGGCCGCGCCCATGCCCGCCCCGAGATCCACCACGCACTCGCCGCTCACCGGGGCGACGGACCTCACCACCTCGCGGTTGACGTCGGATCTCCACATGTGGGGAAGCAGGAGGAGGTAGCGAAGGAAGGCGCGAGCGCCGCGATCATGCTCGTGAGCTTGGTGACCGTTGTCGGCCCGATGTTCATGGTTGTGGCCCATCGCGAACGCCTGCGCAGGGTAGCGTGAGAAGCGAGGGGCTGCGACGTGGATCACCGAGACGCGCGAGGAGCCGTTGAAGGGTTCATCGCCCGAGCTTGATCCCGCCGCTCGCGTCCTGCGCGAAATCGTGACGCAACGAGCTCGACGTGCTTGGCAAGTAAAGGCGAGGTAAGCAATAGGCTCCGTAGAGCGCCGTCCCATCCGCGGGCGCCGCGAGCTTGACGTACTGTTCGTGTCGTCGCCGGATCGGTTCGTACGATTGACCGCCCCGTGGTGTGGAAACGCGTGCTGCGTCCCGGGGAGCTCGTGCGGCTCGTGCGGCAGTGTCGTGACCGCCGCTCTCGCACACTGCCCTGGAGCGGCGAGCGACCGCAAGTGTCTCCGCAGAACTCAGTGGGATCCGCGGGTGCACGCCCTTTGCGGCAAGAGGCACATCGATGTCTTGGGTATCCTCGACTACGGGAACCCCATCTACAACATCAATGGTTATTGCCCAAACAACGAAAACTCGTGCCTGCCGCCGAACATCGACGACTTCGTGCGGTTCGCAAAAACCACGATCGAGCACTTCAATCCGCTCGGCGTGAAGAGCTGGGAGGTTTGGAACGAGCCGAATAATGGTACTAGCCCCTTCTGGCGAGAGTGCACTTGCAAACAGGGTCCGGCGCCTCAGCCCCCCTTCTGTACTTGTCCATTCACCAACGACCCCGCGCTCTTCGGCGATATGACCCTGCGAGTTGCGAAGGCGCTCGCCCCCCGCTCCGGCATCACCGTCGCTCCGGGGGGAACAATCTATCAGTGGGAAATCACGAACGCCGCTGGTGGTGGTCAGTCCGGACCCGATTTCATGACGTCGTGCTTCGCGGCACAACCCTCCTTGGGCCCAGCGATCGACGTAGAAGCCATTCATACCTACGAGGCCTACCCGCCTCGGCATGCCCCGGAAGAGAGCGGCTCGGTCGCGTACGTCAACGACTTATTGCGCGCGACGGAGATCTCGCTCGAAGACAAGATCACGCGAATGAACGGCGTGTACAACGTAGGCGGCTTTCATGGGAAACCGACGTGGATCACCGAGACCGGATGGCCCACAAAAAACGGCGTGACCGAAGAGAAACAGGCCCGCTGGTTGCTTCGGTCCCTCATGATTAGTGCGCTCTACAACGTAGAGCGTGTTTACCTTTATTTTATGTACGACGAGGCCCCGCCCACTGACGGGCTCGATGGTGCCGCGTACGCCGAGAGCTGGTTCGGTCTTAAGCACCTCGATACTACACCGAAGAAGTCGTACCTGGCACTGCAAGCTTTTTTTCACGACGTCGGTGACTTCGCAGTGACGCGACGCGTCCCGCAGACGAGTGATCCGGGCGCCTGGGTTATCGAGCTTCATGACACTTCGAGCCGCCGCGGCTGGGTCGCTTGGAAGCAAGACGAGCAAGGTATCCATGACCCGCCCCCCTCTCCCTATCTCGGTTGGCACGCGCCCGCGGCGGCTACCCGTTACGACATGATCGATACCGTGGGCCAGGCTGTGAATGCGGGCGACGTGATCGCTTTGGGTCCCAATCCAGTCTATGTGGTCGAGAATCTTGCCCCTCAGCCACCGCCGAACAACGACCCGCTCGTTGCGTGCAATCGCGCGGGCGATCCTCAAGCCTCGTACGCGGCCCGATCGACGCTGTCCCTTCCGGCGGTCACCTCGTACTGCGACACGCCGTCGGGGCTCGGCGAGTACCAGTGCGACCAATTCGCGAATCGCTTCGTGAGCACGCTCAACTTGCCGCCCGTCGACAATTGGGTCCAGAACCTGGCGTGCGAGATTTGCGACTTGGTTGCGTCCGACCCTACTCTCTCTCGTTACTATTCGGTTTGGGGGCCTGGGTACCGCAACACCTCAGGTGCTCAACCGCAGCCAAACGACCTCTTGGTATGGTCGGAAACGTCCGGCTGCACCTCCCTGAATCCGGGCAGTCCCGGGCACGTTGCCGTGGTAACCGCCTCCGATGCGGGCGCAATCACCTACATACAGCAAAACTGGACCGTGGGGGCGAGCGTGAATGGGTCACTGTACTCGGCCATTCCCATTGCCCATACGGCCTGGAACCTGGGGACTCATTTCTTCGGGGCGCCGGGCGGTAACGGGGGAAACAACTACGTGCCAAAGTGTTGGGTGCACCCCGAGTTGCAGCCGGGTAGCGCGGGCAATCCGGGGCCGGGACACAACCCCTGCGCGGGTGTGTCCCACGCGAACAATGGCCTCTATTGCGGCCTTTCCAATCAAACGGCTTCAGGCTTCAACCGCGCGATAGCGGACCAGAAAACGGTCTACGAATGTTTCGACGGCCAGATCGCCAACGAAGAGCACTGCAGAACGAACTGCTTCGTCGCCCCCCCTGGCCATCCAGACGGGTGCGGAGACCCGTGCAGCGGCGTGACGGAGGATGGGTTCTATTGTGGGAGGACCAATCTATTGGGGTTCCGTCCGGGCGTCGCCCAGCCTGACTGGCTCTACCACTGCGTGAATCAGGTGGCCGTTCCGGATCTCATCGAGAACTGCGGCAACCGCGGCTGCGACATCAATCTGGCTGGGCCGGACCATTGTACGGCGCACCCCGCCGACGACCCGTGTGCGGACGTTAAGGTCCAAGACGACGGACCCTATTGTGCCTCGTCGCGCCAGTTCCATTTTGCCGACAAGACCACGCCGCTGCCGGCCTTGCGTTATACGTGTCAGGGTGGCGTGACGGTTCGGACGGCGGTTTGCGGCTCTTGTATTCCTTCGGTAGGGGCGCCCGACTATTGCGATCTCGCCAGCGATCCATGTGAAAACGTTCCGTCGTCGGAGAATGGCACCTATTGCGCCGGGGCCACGAACCAGTGGGGGTTCGACCCAAAGAAGGCGCCGATCGACGGCCTTCTCTACACGTGCGTCGATGGGCACACGATCCAAAGCAGCGCATGCCTCAACGGCTGCTACTTCAACCCAACCGGACCGGACGGATGCAACCCGTGAAGGGTCAATAAAAGCGGTTCCACCCCGTCCGCACACGATGGGTGCGATTGGCGGGCGCGGGGCGGTTGTCGCCTCGCGTGCTCCGGGGCCACTCGTGGCGTCGGGCAGGGGCGCTTTGGGGCGCGCAATCCGCGGGGCTCTCCGCGAAGTACCGTAACCCTCCGGCCAGCGGCGTTGGCCGGACGGTTACCGGCCTTGACGAGAGGAGCCAGGCTATGGGCGCGCCCCATTCTTTGGCACGGCGCGGAACCGTCTTGCCATTCGGCCGCCGCTTCGTCGGACGCACGACTCGCTCTAATGTTTCCCCGCGCCTCGGCGCCTGGCAGCCTCGGGGCGCACGTTCTTTCGAGACTGTACCGTCTCCGCTTCCGAAGAACCCTTCGTCGTCCAGGCGGGCGACCCCGGTCTCCCGTTCAACGAGGCCAGCGAGCTCCCGCCTCATGACGGCCCGCTCAGACGTGAGGTCCGCGACTGCGCCCTCGTCGGCCATCGCGAGCGAACGCGTCAGGCGGTCGAGTGCGGACTGTAATTGCGCAGGGGTGCAACGGATCTGCAAACGGCCGCTGAAATCCCATCACCCGATTGTTCCAGTTCGTCACGTAAGCTATCGAGATCGTTCTGTGGGCCGAGCGGGACTCGAACCCGCGACCTACGGATTAAAAGTCCGCAGCTCTACCGACTGAGCTATCGGCCCGCTTGTGTTGCGCTTCCTAGCACTTGCAACACGTCTTGTATCTTCTTTCCTCGGGTTGGCCGCCGCGTTTGCCGCTGTGAATGCGGCAGGTTCGGGGGCGGATGGCCTGGACAGGTACGGGCGAACCGAGGCCGGCTTCTGCCACGGTCCGGGTCACACGTCGATACCTGTCGGCAAGGTCTCCTCGGTCGAGAGCCGGTCCCCCCGTCGTGCCTTCGCCGTCACGGCTCGTCACCGGCCCGCGCTTCGTCCGGCGTGATCGCAGCGTCGTCCGGAGAGTCGTCCGATCCGGCGTCGCCGGGGTCCACCGACAGGGTCGCGTCGGCGTCGCTGGCATCGGCCCCCTCGCCGTCGCCGCCGTCCACCGAGACGGACGCCGAGGAGTCGGCGCCGGCCTCCAGGCCGCTGCCCCCCGGGAGCGACATGTGCCTTACCCAGTCGACGACTTTCGCGACGTCGGCGTCGTCCACCACCCGCGTCGCAATCGGGGGCATTTGAAGGACGCCGCGCTGACTTATCAATTGCACGATGACGCTCGCGGACGGGTTGCCCGGCGAAATGCGCGGCTGGCCCTGCACGCTGCCAGAAACGGCGAGGGCTCCGATGGTCGTGCGCAAGGCATCCCAGTCGGCCGTGACGCGTGAGCCATCGAGCGCCGAGGGGTCGAGGCGCAAGAGCATTCTCGCGCCGTACCCCTGCGCATTTTCGTTGCCGTTGTGGCAGGTGACCCCGCAGTTGACGTGGAGAAAGGAGAGGGCCGGGGCATCGACGCCGGTTCCGTCGTCCCCGATGCGAAGGTTCACCTGCGTCGGGGCAGGGGTGACGAGATCCCGCACGACGAGCTCTAGGAGGGTGAGCCCCGTCGCTCCGGCGAGACCGAGCGACACCTGTTCGAACCCGAGGATCCGGTCCGATCGTCCGCGGTGGCAGGCGTCGCATTCCTCGGGAGGCGGAATGACCCAAGTGGAGGGATCGGCGTCGGGGTCTCCGGTCCCGCTGCCGCCGTTCACCGCGACGGTCTCGCCGTACGAAATGGTCGTGGCCGAGTCGTCCGCGTTCCATGCGTACGTCGCGTGCACCCAGCTGTTGGCCGCGATCTTCTGGAAGAGGCGCGTCTCGACGCGTTTGCCCTGGTACGAAAACTGTTTGAATAGCTTCGTCCCGACGGGAAAGAGCCACTCGCTCGGATCCGTCACGTCGATCTTCTGCCCCGGGGGCAGCTCTATCCATCGCTCTTTGACGGCGCCGTCCGACCAGAAAGGCACGGCAGGCGCGTACGCCTGGGCGAGCGGAGAGAGCGTCTTGCTCGGGAGGTCGGAGTAGAGCCCCGCGCACTCGAGGGTCGAGGGAGGGACCCCGGACTCGGCGCAAGGGTCCGGAGCGCCGTCGGCATCGTCCACGGCGCTTGCCTCGGTCGGATAGTCCAGCGAATCGCTTTGGTCGGTCGCGTCCGAAGACACGTCCGAGCCGGAATCGACGATGCGGCCCGAAGGACCTCCCGTCTTGCCGGCGCTGCCGCAGGCGGCCACCAGGGCGAACGCGAGGGGCGCGATTCGTCTCGTCATTCCCTCGCCGTCTCGCTCACTCTGCAGCCGCATCGCCCGGAGGAGCGCCGCGGCCGAAGTTGCCCCGCGTCCCGCTCTGTGCGGCGGGCGTCAGCGAGCGCAAGTAGACGACGATCCCGCGATACTCGTCGGACGTGATGTCGCTCCACTGATGGAAGGAATGCCAGAGGCCATAGGCCCGCTGAGCGCACGCCGTGCAGTCGGCGGGGGTCATGCAGGAGGCGCCGCCGTCGGCGCAGTCGGCGTTGATGACCGTCGGGTCGAAGTAGCCGCCGTCGGGGACGTTGCCCTGCGTGATGATCTCGGATCAGCTGGTCATCGCTGAACCCGCCGGTCTGCTCCGGCGTGTGCGCGACCGTCCGGAAGACGCTGCTCGTGGCCGTCGGCCCGTGGCAGTTGGTGCAAGCCGTTCCGCCGTCACGCTCGAAGAAGCTGCCGCCGTCGTTCGTGCGAAAGCCGCCACCTCCTTCGCCCAAACCCATGCCGCCGTCACCCACGCCCATGATGCCCCCGTCGAACCCGGGAGGCGGCGCGAGCGTGAGGGCTATGCCGTCGTTGTAGCGGTTGTTGCCAATCGTCCAGTCGTCTTCGGTGGCCGCCGTGACGGTGAGGGTCGACGACCCGCACTGGCCGTTGCTCTCGGTCGCGTAGACCGTTATGTGGCCCGTGCTGCCCGTCGCCGTTCCCTGGACGGTGATCATCACGCCGGGGAGACCGTTGAACGTCTGGGCGACGAGCGACGCTTGCGTCGGATCCGACAGGCTCCAGGTCGCCTGGCTGCCGTCGTCCGTCACGGCGGGTACCTGAAACGTGTGCATCGTGCTTCCCGGAACGAACGCGGAATACATCGGAGAAAAATCGATCTTGACGGTCGGGTTCGCGCATGGTCCCGAGGCCGTGCTGCCCTCCGCGCCTGCTTCCGCGGCGATATTCTGCGTCGTCGCGTCGGACCCACTATCCCCCGCGCTCGCGTCGGCGGTCGTCGCCCCTGTGCCGGACTGGGTGGTACCGGATCCGCACGCCCAAAGGCTACTGGCGAGCGCGAACAGCCCAGCACGCAGACCAAAAGACACGTTGCGCGGATTCGAATAGGATTTCATTTCTGCCTGTCTCCACACCGAACGTGTGCCTAGTCCGGGGCTCGAAAAACCAGTCTCCATCCGCCGCATCTTGGAAGGGATTTCCTGGCCGGCTGTTGCGTCGGGGTTTCGATATGTTTCGATTGACGGCGGCGCCGTGAGGGCGCCCCGACACGGCCAGTCGCGGCGAACCAGGCATTGCGCCTTGCGCTCGGTGAGAGTCGGCCACGACGGCCACTCGCTGTTCGGGTCGGTCCCCGCTTTTCGGCTCCCCACGCGAAACCGAATGGACACAAGGATCGTGGCAATGTCGCAGGGGTGTACCCCTACGGCACGCGAAGGAACCATCCGATGCTCTTCGCGCAGAGTCTCACCTGGGACCGGGCGCACGCCCTCTGGGACTTGGGCCGGTGTCTCGGTCGCGGTTCCCACTCGCGTGGGAAAAACCTCGACGACGCGGCCGAAGCTTGCGGTCACGTCGTCACGTGCGCTCTCGACGGATTGCCCGCGCTCGCGATGGACGAGGAGGGACGCGTCTTCGCGATCAATTTGGCGGGCGGTAGCTACGTCGTCCGAATCGGTCGGGTGTCCGACGGTAGGTTCCGCGAAGCGGAGTGGGCTCTATGAGGGGTCGCTGGTTGCCAGCTTGCTCGTGTGCGCCAGCGCTCCGGCGCTCACCGAAGCCGGCGAAGGACCACGTACCCTCCCCCGGCCATACCGAGCGGTAGCCACGCCTGCTCGACGAAGTGCCGGGCAATGACTGGGTCGTAGGCGAGACGCGCCTCGACGCCGCGCGAATACTCGGCAACGGCCCAGTCCGTCAGCCGGCCGCCGGGCAGGCCCTTGGACGCGTAGAGCAGCAGCACGTCGGGGTCGCGAGAGAGAAGAAACATCGCATCGACGCGCTTCGAAGTGTGCCCGCCCGGAAGCGCGGCCACGGCTGGATCGGTCAAGCCAGCTAGATCGACGACCTCGGCTTCCGTCGCCGCGCCGACCCACCCGACGTCCAAGGCGGCGACTCGCCTGGCCTCGGCAAGGACCGGTCGTGCCTCCTCCACGAGCGCGTCACGGTCGATGCCGACCCTGCGGCCGGACGTCCCGCCGCGCGCGATGAGCGCCACCCCGAGGGCAAGGCTCCCGAGCGCGCGCGCCATCGTTGCGAACGGGTGCGCCCGCGTGCTCGCGACGACACTGGCGTAGGCAAGCGTCGGGGCCACCGGGACCATCAGGCGCGCGTACGGCATCCAATCGCCACCCACGGCGACGACCGCCATTCCGTGCGCCACGGCCGCGGTCACGATCGCGAGTCCCACCGGCGCGCGGCTCAACGCGACGGGCGCGACCACGAGCAGCGGGGTCAGCGTGACCACGCACGCGGCGCCGGCGTATGCCAGACCGTGCGCGAGGTCGCTGGGCTTGGCCAAAAGTGCGAGGGGCGCAGGCCGCCCCCAGAAAAAGGCGCGCACGATCGCACAGATAGCGAACGGCGCGAGAGCGAGCCCCGAAAGGCCCATCACGGCGCCCACGGGCCTGCGCGCGGTCGTGGCCCTCGCTGCCGCCAGCACGCAAGCCCAGGCCGCCATTTCGGGCCGTAGAGACGCGGCAAGCCCGGCCACGAGAGCACCAGCGCGCGGACGGGACCACAAAAGCACGCCGAACGTCGCCAAAGCCGTCGCCAGGGCGGTCTCCATCCCGCTTACGGCGTGCGCAGCCAGGGGCACCGACAAGGCCACGACCGCGAGAGCGGCTGCACGCGCACCGTGCGAGGCTCTCTCGACCCTTCCCACGCCGACGCCGAGCGCCGTCCCCGTCGCCGCCCAGGCCGCCAAACCGATCGCCTTGGCTCGGGCCAAGACGACCAGCGCGTCGGCGCGCGCGAAGGGCGCGAGAACGAGGGGCCAAGGCAGGGGCGTCACGCCGTCGGTGCTCGGTCCGGTCACGTTGAACCGCCAGCCGAGCCCTCGCGCCACGTGACGGGCGTAGCGGACGGTAATCAGCGCGTCGTCCACGGTGAAATGCCACATCCAAAGCGCCGGCACGATCGCGGCGATCGCACCGACAGCGGCCCAAGGCGCGTCGGGGCTCACCCGAGCGCCCCGAGCCCGCGCCGCCGGTATCAGCCGCGCCGCCCAATGTCCAAATCCCTGCATGCAAAGCCGAAAAGTACGTCCTTTGGTCCGCGTCTTCCTACCATTCGCTCTCAACCGAGCGCGGCCCGCTTCGACGCACCCGCCAGAGAGCACCGATCGACCCGATGCGTTTCGAGATCGTCGTCGCCCCTCAAGATTCCGTGGCTTCTGCCGCTCTCCTGCCGCCCGTGGCCCCACTGGCGGCCGAAGACCAGGCGCTCCTCGCCCCCCGGCGCGACGGCGACCGGTCGACGCGCGCGCTCCTCGATGTCTTCGTCACCGGCGCGAGCGTCGTTGCGCGCGCGCGGGAGAGGGATGGCGCCTCGGTCCTCCGTGATGTCGCGCTCGCCGTCTTGGATTTGGCGCGCCGGCCTCGCGGGAAGACGAGCGTAAGGTTCTGCGACGAGCCGTGGGAAATGTGCGTCGAGCGCTTCGGCAAGACAGCCTGTGTCAGCGTTTACCGCACTGGACCGGAGCCGCAGATCGCCGTCTACGACCGGGCAGTGCCCTTCGACGAGATCGTCATGGCCCTACGCGAGGCCATCGGCGACTTGCTTGCGCGGGGGGAGACGCTCGGAGCCGCCCGGCTCGAGTTGTCATCCGCCGCAGCCCGACTGTCCGCCCTGACCTTGCTCGGCGAAACGGACGGCGACGCCCGTGTTCCCCCGCCCGTGGCCGTCCTCGTGGAGCCCGACCGCGACGCGCCCCTCTCGTTCGGTGCGGAGTTCGCCCTCCGCGATGGGGGCCCTGCGACCTCGGAGCAAGACGTCGAGCGCGCGGACTTGCACGCTCTCCTCTTTCGCGGCCGGGTGCGAGCGGAGATTCGGGGTCGGAGCATCGATCTGGGCGAGTGCCACCCGATGCTCGTCGCCGAGCGCCTCGTCGAGCTGGCGCGTCGTGCCTTCGACGCCTGGGAAAGAGGCTTGCCGCACAACGAGCGCACCGAGGCAGCCGGAGTCTTCCTCGGCCTCCGCGTCTCCGTCGACGGCGAGATTGCGCTGACCTTGGCGCCTGCGCTGCCGGAGCCGGGCCATCGAGCGGCCCGACGAGTCGGGCCCGACCGACGCGCCCTCCACACCTTCCCTGCGCTCGGCGTGTGCGACGTGTTGGAGGCGGCCCTCGCGTTCGGCCGGGCCATGGTGCGGGCGCTCCTCCGACGAGACCGCGCTCAGTCGAGCAACCTTCGCCTCGGCGCGCTGCGCCGCACGCTGCGCGACGGCACCGAGGCGCTGCGGGCCGCGGGCAAGACCGATTCGAAGGTGAACCCCGCCCCCGAATCCTACCGGGCCTTCGCCGCAGCGCTCGACCGGGCGCGGCCCATGCCGGCTCCTGCGCTCGGCGGAGCTCGGTTGCGCTACGCCGCTCGATGGCGGGCAATCGTCCCGGGCATCGACCTCCGCTCGACGTATCTTTGTGGCGATCGCTTCCTCGTGGGCGCCGCAAGCGAGATGTGGGCGCTCGACCGTGCGACCGGACGGGTGCTCTGGCGCGCCGACGTCGCACGAGGCGCAAGCGTGGTGACGCCCAGCGGCATCGCCCGTCTGGCCACCAACGGGACCTTGTGCCTCCACGATTTCGCGACGGGCGAAGTGACTCTCCGCGCCCGCATTGCCCCTCGCGCGGGCGGCCCCGTGGCAGGGGCGGTCGTGCACTTGCCGTCGCTCCCGAAGCTCCTCGTCGTCACCGAGGGCGAGCATCATCTCGTCGCGATCGATCTGACGAGCGGCGAGCAGCGCTGGCGGTGGTCTTGGGGAGCGAATGGGCGAGCATCACGCGGAACTCCGCGCCTCAAGCGCGCTGGGCGGCTCGTATACTTCACGTGCGGCGACGGGGCGCTGACTGCGCTCGACGTCCTGACGGGCGCCGTCGTCTGGCGGTTGCGCGATCGTCTTCGCTTTCGCACCCCTCCCACGTTGGCCCACGATGCCCTCTTCGTGGTCGCGGGGGGCGCACACGGCGTCGCGCGCTTGTACAGCGTCGACCCTTATTCGGGTCACGTGCGATGGTTGGCCCCGCTTGCCGAGGCGAGCGCGCCATGCACGGTCGAAGGCGCGCCGCTCGCGGCGCAGGAGACGGTCGCCGTCGCGCTCCGACACCGGACGGGCCTCGCGCTCTCCGCGTTCCGACGCGAAGACGGCGCTCCGATCGCAACGCGCGCGCGCTCCGTCGCGCCGAGCGGCACGTCGTGGCTCGCCGTCGACGATGCATTCATCGGAAACGCGCCGACGGGTGAGCTCGTCGCGGTAGACTCGGGCACCGGTGAGCTCCGGTGGCGCCAGGTGCTCGGTCCGCGGCCGCTCGAATCGGACGTTCCTCGTCGCCTCGAGCCCGTGCTGCGCTGCGGCGCGCTTTTCGTGCCGCATACGGACGTGGTCGTCGTCCGCCCGCGCGACGGCGCCATTCTAGGGGCGATCGCCAACGCCGAGGCCATCCCCGACCTGCTGCGCGTCGACGAACGCTGCGACGTTTTCGTCGCCGAAGAGAGCGGACATCTCGTCGCGTTCGGGGCTTTGCCGCGTCTTTCGCTCGTTGAAAAAATCTAAGGCGACGTATGCCGGTGCCCCGGCTTTGCCGCCGATCGCGATCCGTGGCACTCTGATCCTTGCGTGCGCGTCGGTCAGACCTGCGTCGATTGCGGCAAGCAAGCGCCCGAGAAAGAGGCGAGCTCCGCGCTCATCAGCGCTCACTCCGGCTGGCGCTTGTCGCGCGAACGAGCGGCGGACGGAGAAGTGCTCATCGAGTGGCGCTGCCCCGGGTGCTGGCGCGAGTACAAGCAGCGTCGCGCAGCGAGCGCAGCTGCCGACGGGACCGTCCCGCGCCCCCCGTCCTCCCACCCGAACACGACCCCTCCGCCTCCCCTCTCGTCGTCCCTCTCGCCCCCGCACAATCCCTTCCGCCCGCGTCCGCCGTCCACCCCGACCATGGAGCCGCTGAGCCCGTCGTCGCATCCGCCGGCTCCCATGCCCTCCCCCGCCGGGGCGCCCGCGGGACGCCGAGGTCAACGAAAGCCGGGTTTCTAGGTCACCTCGTGCATCAAGTGGCGTAGAGGGCGGACGAGCACCGCCAGGACGACCGCACCCGCGAGCGACGTCCAAACGAAGACCATGAAGTACTGCGTCGGCGGGATGACGCCCCACGTTTCGCCGATGCTCCCGCCCGCGTACTGCGCCACCGAGCTCGCGAGCAGCCACACGCCCATGAAGAGCGAGGCGAAACGCAGCGGGGCCAGCTTGGTCACCATCGAGAGGCCTACTGGCGACAGACAAAGCTCGCCCAGCGTCGCGAACAGGTAGCTGAGTAGGAGCCAGACACCGCTCACGCGCGCCGCGTCGGTCTTCTTTTCGAGAGCCCATAGCGGGTCGCGCCATTCCGGCGGCGCGCCCGCGGCGACGAGATCGGCCCGCGTAGGCGTCTCCACCCAGCGCGTGCACGTCAGCGTGCGCGTCGCCGGATCCCAAACGACGCCGCGGTCGCGCCCCTCCTGCGAATCGAACGGAAAGGCGAACCCCGCCGGAACCGTCGCGAGGTGCACCTGCACCGGCGTGTCCCTGGAGGCCTTCCGCGTTTTGGCTTCGAGGGCTTCGATTTCTCCCTCGAACGGCTTCGGCGAAGTTTTCTCCAGCAGATCGTTCACGACGTAGCGCGGCAGGACACCGCGGGCCACGAGCTCGTGTGCCCGAGGGTCGAAAGTCAGGCGCCCCGCGTCGGTGACCCCGACGACCAGGCGCCCATCCGCGAGCGCTTTGGTCGGCACGCTCGGCGGGACGTCGCCCGAAGCTTCCCGGGTCACGCTGCCGTCCTCGAGCCGGGCCCCCATCACCATGACGGCGAACGACAGCACCATGAGCACCATCGCAGAGAGCATCTTGACCGGTGTCGACGGCTCCTGGCCGCGCCGGCCAAGCCACGTCCACACTCGGGCAAAAGCCGGCGCCAACAGAACGATGAGCGCCGCATTGACCGACTGCCACCACTCCGCCGGATAGCGAAGCGACCCGACGTGGAGATCGGTGTGAAACTCCGCCCATAGATTGAGCGCGTTGCCCGCCTGCTCGAAGGCCATCCAGAAAACGACGGCAAAGACGAAGAACACGAAGATCGCGATGCTCTGGTCGCGTGACGCGCCACGGATCGACCGGAGGGTCAGGCCCATCCACCCCGCGATCGCGCCGAACGCGACGGGCATGATGACGTCCGTCCACGCTGCCTGCCCCAGCGCTGCACGCCGCACGTACTCGAGCGGGAGGGCGACGGAGCCGACGAGCATCAAAATCGGGAAGACGCGCGCGAGCGCGCCCGCGGCACCCCCGGCGCCCGGTCGCGTCTCGCGGGCCTCCACCGCGTCCCTGCCGGTCCTTTCCTCCGTTCGGGCGGTCCGGGCCGCGACCCGAAGGTCGTTCCCCGCGGCCTCCACGTCGCGCAGCACTTGCCCCTGGGTGGCGAAGAAAATGGCGAGGGCGATCAGCATCCCGACGCCCGCTGCCGCGAACCCGTAGCGAAAGCCGTAGTGCTCGTGCAAGTAGCCGCACAAGATGGGGGCGAGCCCCGCGCCGAGGTTGATACCCATGTAGAAGATGGTGAACGCCCGATCGCGACGCCCGTCGCCTGACCGGTACATCTTGCCGACGATGGTCGAAATGTTCGGCTTGAAGAAGCCATTCCCCAAGATGAGCAGACCCAGCCCGAGGTAGAACATGGGCATCGATTGCGACGCGAACGCGAGGGCAAACTCGCCAATGGCCATGAGCGTGGCGCCGGCGAGGATGGCCGCGCGCAGTCCGAGCCATCGATCGGCCAAAAAGCCGCCCAGAAGCGGCGTCAGGTAGACGAGGCTCGTGTACCATTTGTACACGGTCGACGCCTGCGACGGCTGCCAGCCGTAATATTGAATGAGATAAAAGACGAGGAGCGCCCGCATTCCATAATAGCAAAACCGCTCCCACATCTCGGTAAAGAAGAGGGCGTACAGGCCACGAGGATGACGCGTGGTTTCGACGGAAGGTCCAGAGACGGCGCTCATCTGGAGCCGAGCGGAGCGCTCGGGACCGGAGCTGTCAAGCGGGCGCTCCGGGCTCTCCTCACACGCGTGCCAGGACGCTCTTCATATGACCTTCGGCCCCGGCGGGCACCGGGTAATCCGTGGGCTCGGGGAGGTCTTTCAATTGCGCCAGCTCGCGCTTCGCGGCCCGCGCCGCATCGAAGAGGAGCCGCCGGAAGCGCTCCCGCGTGATCCCCCGGTGATTCGTGCACGCGAGGAGCTGTCCGCCGGGGGCGAGCACGGCAAGCGCCGACGCGGCCAGGCCGGCGTAGTCCTCGTTTGCCACGAAGCGACCCCGCTTGGTCGTCGAGTAGCTCGGTGGATCGAGCACGACGAGGTCGTAGCGGTCGCCTCTCTTCGACGCGCGCGCCAGCCACGCGAACGCGTCCTCCGCCACGAAAGCGTGCTCCTGAGCCGGCGGCACGCCCGCGTGGGCGAGGTTCGCCCGACCCCGCTCGAGCGCCACCACCGAGGCGTCGACGCTCACCGTCCGACGTGCTCCTCCCAGCGCGGCCGCCACCGTGAAGCCGCAGGTGTACGCGAACAGATTCGCGACGCACTTGCCCGCCGAGAGAGCGCGCACGCGACGGCGGTTGTTGCGCTGGTCGAGGAAGAGCCCGGTCGACAACCCGTCGCCGAGACGCGCGAGAAGGGGCAGGCCTTCCTCGACGATGGGAAGCGGATCGGGAGACGGCGCGCCGCGCACGGGCTCGGCCGGCGCGAGATCCGAACGGCGCGTGTCGACGAGGGCGTTCGCCTGCTTCGGGCGAACCTTCAGGTAGATACCGTCGAAGCCGACCGCGTGAAGCCCGTCGAGAACGCGGTCGCGTCGGGCCGCCGAGCTCCAGGTGCCGTCATCGCCGTAGAGCTGCGCCACGAGCCAGTCTCGGTAGACATCCACGGCGAGCTGAGGCAGCCCGTCGCCCCCCTCGTTGATCAGCCGGAAGGCCGTGGTGGCGCGCGGCCCTGAATCGCCCCGGCCGAGACCCCAGCGCCGCTCGACGGCGCGTGCAATGGCGCGCGAGAGCGCCGCCCCGTCGTCGTAGACGCTCGCGCCGGGGTCGCCGCCGGCGAGCCAAGCGTCGAGCTCCGGCGGAGGCGGTGAGGCGAATCGAAGGGGCTCGCCGGTCACGGGATGGTCGAACGCGAGCGCGCTCGCGTGGAGCATCAGGCGCGGCGCGGGGTAACCCCCGTACAAGCCGTCGCCCGCAATGGGGGCCCCGGCGTGGGCGAGCTGCACGCGCGCCTGGTGCGTTCGCCCGGTAGCCAGCTCGAGCTCCAACATCGCCCGATTGCCGCTCCGGGCAAGCACCTTCACGTGGGTCACGGCCGACTTCGCGCCGCGCGTGCCCTCCGGAACGACGCCCATCGCAGCTGCCCCGCCGCTCCGGGCGGTCCGCTCGGCCAAGGCGTCTCGCAGCGTGGCCGCGTCGCGTCCGCGTCGCCAGCCGACGACGCACGCCACGTAGGTCTTCCGGACGGTGCGCCCTTCGAATTGCGCCGCTAGGCGCGCGTTCGCCTCGCGGCGGCGCGCGTAGACGAGCAGCCCGCTCGTGTCACGGTCGAGCCGCTGGTGGACGCCGAGGTACGGCTCGCGCGGGCCGTCGCCGGGCGCCCGCGCGGACGGCGACGCCGCCAGGTGCGCGCGTAGTCGCGTCACGACGTCGTCGGGCCGCTCCGCGTCCGCAGCCTGCGAGGACACGCCCTCCGGCTTGTCGATGACCAGCAAATCGCCGTCGTCGTGCACGATCCACGCGTCGCGAAAGTCGGGCCAAATGCGGCGTCGATCCATGGGCGCGCTTTATCACGTAACTCACCCGGTCCATCGAGCCGAAGCCCGACGGCGGCCTTCCTCCGACCGCCGTCCAACGGGTGCGGCGCGTTGACAATTTCGACGGCGGGACTAGTCCAACATGGCTTCCATGCCGAGCCCCAACGCCATCCGCTCACGGCTGCTCGCCGCGTTTCCGGACGCGCACGTGGAGGTGACCGACCTGACGGGGACGCAGGATCACTTCCAGGCGGTCATCGTCACGCGCGCCTTCGACGGCAAGGCGCCGCTCGACCAGCACCGGATGGTCTACGCCGCTCTGGGAGAGCTGATGAACGGCGCGATCCACGCGCTCGCGCTGAAGACGAGCGCGACGCCAGGATGATCCGGGCGTGGGCAGGCATCAAACTGGAGACGAGGACGAACCATGAGCGACGACACGCGTACCCGAATCCAAGATCTCATCAAGTCCAGCAAGGTCATGCTCTTCATGAAGGGGACCAGACAGTTCCCGGCGTGCGGGTTCTCGAACGCCGTCGTGCAGATCTTGAAGAAAGAGGGGACGGCCTTCGAGACGTTCAACATCCTCGCCGACCCGGAGATCCGACAGGGCCTCAAGGAGTATTCGAGCTGGCCGACGTTCCCGCAGCTCTACGTCGGCGGGAAATTCGTCGGCGGCTGCGACATCGTGACCGAGCTGCACCAGAAGGGTGAGCTCGCGCCCCTCCTCAAGGACGGCGCGAACTAGCCTCGACGGCCCACGCCGGCCACGGAGACACCGGCGGGGGCCGCGTCACCAAGAGACCCAGCCGAGCCGGGTGGCGACGAGCAGGAGAGCCGTCACGAGCGCCATCTCGACGACCAGCCGCAACGTGCGCCGAAACAGGTGCCACGAGACGACCAGCGCGCCCGCAGCGAGCAAAATGATCGGAAGCCCCGTGCGGTGCGCAGCGTCGCGAAGCCCGCTGCGCACGATTGCCGCGACGGCATGAGCCCACGTGCCCACCAAGCGCGGATCGAGCGGGAGCGGGCGCATGGGCGCGCCATCTGACCCCAGCTCCGCGTCGCCGGGCAAGTTCACGTATAGTCGCGCGGAGTGGCACCCGTGGCGCCGGCACACGATCTTCGGCCCGGCGCGCAGGGCCCTCCGCCTCCGACGCCGCCGCCGTGCGACGTCAGCCTCGACGAACGCCCCGGCATCGACCCCGAAGCCCGCGTACCGGAGCGCCGAGCATGGCTGGCGCTCGGCGCGCTGACGCTCGCGGCGGCGCTGGTCTTCTGGCTCTTCGACGCCCTGCCCTTTCAGGACCTTCCGGCGCACGCGGGCCTGATCGCGCTTCGCCACCGGTTTTCGGCGTCTTCCTTCGACCGGCGCTTCTTCGTCCTTTCGCCCCACCTCGGTCCGTACTCGCTCTTTCGCTTCCTGGGGGAGCTCTTCGTCGTCCCGCTCGGACCGGTGGGCGCGGTGCGCGCGATCGCCACGCTCCCTGTCGTCGCCACGCCGGCTGCGCTGCTCTTTGCGCGCCGGCGCCTCCACGGAGATCGGTCCCTGACCGCGGCCTATTTTGGCCTCGCCCTCAGCTTCGGATTCATGACTCTGCTCGGCTTCGCGAGCTACTTGCTCGGTGTCGCGGTGCTCGTCGTCGGTTTGACTCTGTGGCTCGAGCTCCTCGCGGCGGTCGACGGAGCGTCCGTGGGCGCGCGCGGGCGCAGGGCGCGCGGACGGCGGGAGGCGTTCGTCGCTTGCTTTGCGCCTTTCGTGTTCGTCGCGCACGGTCATGCGTTCGTCCTCCTCGTCGCGCTCGCCGGCGTCGCCGCAGTCGCGACCGGGCGCCGGGGGCCCCGGCTCGCGCGGATGCGCGCCTTCTTGCCCGCCCTCGCGCTCGCGGCGTGGGTCGCCTGGCGGGAGCGCGCGTCGGTCGTCCCGTTCGGCTCCGTCGCCCTGCCGAGCCAGGCGCTCGTGCCGCACTTCCAAGGACCGTGGGACAAGCTCAGCCTTCTCTTGACGCCGACGCTCATGACACGAACGGGGCTCGACGCGCTCGTCGGCCTCTTCGTGTGGTCCATCCTCGGCGTCGCCGTCGCCGGCACCGTCCGATCGTTGCGCGCGAGCTCGTCGAGCGCTGCGGCCGCGCGGCAGACGTCGGATTCCCACACGCGCGCGCTCTTTCGGTGCGCCGCGGCGCTGTCCGTCGCGTTCCTCGCGCTCCCGCATTCGATTGGCTGGTTCGGCTTCGTCGACGGCCGCCTCGTTCCGCTGCTTTGGTTGCTCGCTGTGATGGGGGTGCAGCCCGGCGCGCTCCGACCCCGGGCGCGTCTCTTCTACGAGCGAGGGGCGCGTCTCGCCGCGTGCACGATGGTCGCCCTCGTGCTCGGCGCGTCTGCCCTCTTTCAACGCGAGGCGCGCGGCTGGCGCGAGGTGCTCGCGAGCGTTCCCGCCGACGCGCGCCTGCTCAACCTCCCCCTGGAACCGGACAGCGCCGTTTTCACCGCGCACCCGTTCGTCCACTACGACAAGCTCGTCGTCACCGAGAGGCCCGTCCTCGTGAGCGATGTCTGGTTTCACCAGGGGTCCGCCCTCTACCCCACGGTAGACAATCCGGCGCTCCGGCTGCCACCATCCTACAGCGAGAGCGATCTGCACGGCATCGACTGGCCCGCGTACCGACTGCAAGACTGGACGTTCGTGCTCGTTCGAACGCGCCCGAGCACCGCCGAGCTGCGCGTGCCGGGGTCGCTCGAGCTCGCGGCCCACCGCGGAGGATGGTGGCTTTTTCGCACGCGTTGACCCTGGCGCACACGCTCGCCTCCTGGCGCCTTTCCGGGCGGACCGAGGCAGGACTCGGGCCTTTGCTTTTCGCGCGGGACTCGCTACGAATGGGGGCGAAACCATGCGCCTAGTCGCCTTTGGAGTCGGTTACGTCGGCCTCGTCACGGGTACCGGCCTCGCGGAGCTCGGCCACGACGTCCTCTGTGTCGACATCGACCCGGAGCGCATCCGCCAGCTCGAAGACGGCGTCATTCCCATTTACGAGCCCGGCCTCGGAGACCTCGTGCGCCGCAATGTCCGCGCGGGCCGTCTTCGTTTCGCGACGGAGGTGAGCCCGCCCTTCGACGAAGCCGACGCTTATTTCATCGCCGTCGGCACGCCGCCGGGCCCAGATGGTGCGGCCGACGTGAGCGCCGTGCACACCGTCGCGGAGCGCATCGGCCAGATTGCCAAGCGTCCGGCGATCGTCGTCGTCAAGAGCACCGTCCCCGTCGGGACGTGCGACGGCGTGCAGGCGCGGATCGACAAGAAGGCGAGCGTCGCGCTCGAGGTGGTTTCGAATCCCGAGTTTTTGAAGGAGGGAGCAGCCGTCCAAGACTTCTTCCGTCCGGACCGCATCGTCCTCGGAGCGCGAAGCGAAGAAGCTCGCGAGACGTTGCGCGCCCTCTACGCGCCGCTGCAGCTCTCTGGCGAGCGGGTCGTCATCACCGACCCACGCTCGAGCGAGCTGACGAAGTACGCCGCGAACACGATGCTGGCCATGCGCGTCTCGTTCATGAACGAGCTCTCGCGTCTTTGCCACGCCACGGGCGCGGACATTCACGCGGTCCGCCTCGGCGTCGGCAGCGACACGCGCATCGGCAAGCGCTTCCTCTACGCCGGCCCGGGCTACGGCGGCTCCTGCTTCCCCAAGGACGTCCAGGCTCTCTTGCACCTCGGGCGTTCGCACGGGGTGCCGATGCGCCTCGCCGAGGCGACGCACTTGGCCAACGAAGAGCAGACCCAATTCGTGGCCGACCTGGTCGACGTGGCGGTGCGATCGGTGGCGGGAAAGACCATCGCGCTGTGGGGTCTGGCGTTCAAGCCGGAGACCGACGACATTCGCGAGTCACCTTCGGTGAAGCTTGCCGAGGTCTTGCTCGCAAAGGGCGCCAACATCGTCGGGCACGATCCCGAGGCAGCCCGCAATTTCAGCAAGACGATGGCGTCGTACGGAGCTCGCGTGAAGGTCGTCGATCGCGACTACGACGCCCTCGACGGGGCGCACGCGCTCGTCCTTCTGACCGAGTGGCGAAGCTACCGTGCGCCGAACTTCGCGGAGATCCGAAAGCGCTTGCGCGACGGCGACGACGGCTCGCCCCCCGTGGTCATCGACGGGCGCAACGTCTGGCGCGCGTGGGAGGTCATCCGCGCCGGACTTCGTTACCAGGGCATCGGTGTGCCGTCGGCGTCGATGCCACCGGAGCGAACGTCGGTCACGATGATTCGCTGAGGCGCGCGTGGCGCGAGTGCTCGTCACGGGCGGCGTCGGATTCATCGGCTACCACGTCACGCGCGCGCTCCTCTCCCGCGGCGACGCGGTCGTCGTCGCGGACGACTTCTCCGACGCGCCGTACCCCACCGCCGAGAAGCGGCGCAACGAGCGTGACCTCACCTCGGAGCTCCCCGGCGATCGCCTCCGCGTTGCGACGGTCTGCGTGACCGACCGCGCCAAGATGGCCCCGCTCGTCGACGGAGCAGACGCCGTCATCCACCTCGCCGGGTTGGCGGGGGTGAGGCCGTCGTTTGCCGACCCCGCGCGGTACGCGCGCGTCAACGTCGAGGGAACCGCGGTCGTCTCGGAGCTCGCCCGCGAGCGCGGCGTCGATCGATTCGTCTTCGCCTCGAGCTCGTCCGTGTACGGCAACACGACGCCGCTGCCGGCCCACGAAGACGCGCCCGCGGTCGTGCCTGAGTCACCCTACGCGGCGAGCAAGCGCGCCGCCGAGCTGGTGGCCAGGGCCCTCGCCTTGCAAACGCCGTCGGCGCGTTGCGTCGCGCTGCGCTTCTTCACTGTGTACGGACCCCGTCAGCGACCGGAGATGGCGATCACCCGCTTTGCCCGCGCGCTCCTCGCACGCGAGCCGCTCACCCTCTTCGGCGACGGGTCGATGCGGCGCGATTTCACGCACGTCGACGACATCGTTCGCGGCGTGCTCGCTGCCCTGGACCGTTCGCCACCCGGCTATCGCGTTTACAACCTCGGCTCTGGCGACCCTGTCGACCTGCGCACGTTGCTCCGAGCCCTCGCCGCGACGGCGGGCGTCGAGCCGATCGTCGTGCCGGCGAGCGTGCCCCTCGGGGACGTCGAAGCGACGTTCGCGGACGTGAGGCGCGCGAAGGCCGAGCTCGATTGGGAGCCCCGCATACCGCTCCAGCAGGGGCTCCAGACGGTCGTAGCGTGGGTGCGAGCGTACCCCTCCGCGGGCGACGGACGTGCCGGTGTGGGGTGAAAAGAATGGATGCCATCCAAGACGTACCCCCCCATCAGGCTCACGCGTGCCCGGTCCGATTGCACCGGGGCCATTGCACGTCGGTACAGCCTCGTTCCCCAAGTTGCCAGTCTCCGCTCGCGCTCCCCCTCGTCGCGTGCTGGTGATCACGCCGGGTGCGTCGATGAATCGCTCATCCATCCCACCCAGCGCCGTGGCCTTTTTGCTCATCGACAAACGAATCTCTTCGACTGGCGCACGCTCTTCGCTCATCGGCCCATCCCTCTTCGGCATGGGCTCGTGTCTTTCGCTTAGGGGTGCACCCTTTTCGCTTATGCCCGCCTCCTTTTCGCTCATCGGCGAACGAATCGCGTCGATGCCGGCACGTCTTCCGCTGAGGGGCGCGTTCGTTGCGCGGAGGAGCGCAGGTCTCTCGCTCGTGCGCCCGTCCGTCGTCGGCATTCGGCCGCGTCTCTCGTTCAGTCGGGCGCCTGTTGTCATTGATGCGCCTCCGTCTTCCGATGATTCCTGTGCCCATCACGCGAACGGCTGCACCGCTCCCGCTCATTCCCGCGCCCATCGCGCGAACGGCCGCACCGCTCCCGCTCATTCCGGTGCCCATCACGCGAACGGCTGCACCGCTCCCGCTCATTCCCGTGCCCATCACGCGAACGGCCGCACCGCTCCCGCTCGTTCCAGCGCGCATCGCGCGAACGGCTGCACCGCTTCCGCTCGTTCCAATGCCCGTCGCGCCAAGGGCTGCACCGCTTCCGCTCGTTCCAATGCCCGTCGCGCCAAGGGCTGCACCGCTCCCGCTCATTCCCGCGCCCATCGCGCGAACGGCCGCACCGCTTCCGCTCCGTCGCGGATCACTGTTCGGCGTTCGCCGCCGTGTTTTGCCCAATCGGCGCGCAATAGCTTCTGCTTGGCAGCGATGAGCACGCGAGGGCGCGCTGGCGTTCAGCAGTATTGTCGCCAAGCGACGGTTGTCCTCTCGCTTACCAAGCCGTTAAGAAAACGGCATGCTGGGAGCTCGTGCTTTTTTGCGATGATGCCGCGAAAATACATCCTCGAGTTTTTCGGCGAGCGTGGGTTCGCGTTGAAGCTCAGCTTTCTCGCCCCAACGGAGTCAGGAAAGACCGAATGCTTCGCGTTCGTGCGTTCCGACGCGTAGCGTTCGACGGCCCCGCGAGAGGTCGCGACTACCGCGCCGGGCGCGACGGCGGCTTCGCGCGCGCATCCCGCCGCTGACCGACCGAAGGGGGCTCCATCGGAATCAGTTCACCCCGAAGCTCGGCGCCGAAGTGCTGCACACCGGTCCCGTACCGTCCAAGAACTGCCTTGGATCGACCGTGAAAGTGACCGGCCTGTCGCCGGTCACGACGAGAGGCGCCGTCAGCAAAATACCCGACGAAGTGTCGCTGGCGCTCGTCGGAGGCAGGAGCGATCGATTGCCTCCCTGGCCAGCCGACGCGGTCGTGACGTAAACCGTCACGTGCTGAGCATTTGCTCCGCCGCCGGAGCACGTCACGGGAGTCCCGTCCACGAGCTGAGAGCCTTGCCCGTCTTGGCAGATGACGTCCGAGAATTCTTGACCTTGAACGCATGCCCCCGAGCCCGTCTTGGCGCTCGTCTTGATGGTCTTCGAGAGCTCGAGGATCACGCACTCGTACGTGCCGGGATCGACCGGCCCCGACCCGTAGGTCGGACCCGCGAGGAGGTCATTCTCGACGCCCGTATTGCTCGAAAACACGACGGTCGGGTTCTGGCAATCTTTGCCGACCGCCACCGCGAACTTGTAAATCGTCACTTTGATCGACGCGGCGTCGATGGTCCCTTTCGCCGCTTCGGTTCGGACGGACACCGCGACGGCGGCCGCGAACAGACTTCCCGCGATCATGCGCTTGTTCATCGTGCCGCTCCCTTCAACGTCAGCACCGGCTTGCCTGACACGCTCCCGGCGTCGCTGGCGGTGTTGGACCCCGGAGAGGCCCCCGTCGGCTCGCTCGAACAGCCCGCAACGCCCGCCGCCAGGGTCAGGACCCCTGCGAGCAGGACACCCATCGACCACACACGATTTTGAATCATCGAGCACCCTCCGAGGGAGATCGGCCGCTCCGACTCGCGAGCCGACGCCAGCCTGAGGGAGGGTACGGGCGTGATCGCAGCGACGTTAACCGCTGCGCCATGGACGGCGACGCTCGGTCGAAGTCACAAGAGGCCACATTGGGGCCCTGTCTCGGCGGGAGTCTTCCCGAGCTCCGCGAGGCCGAGACTGCCGGGCGCGATCGATCGGCCGATCTTTTTTTACGTCCGGCTCAGGTCGCGATCTGCGGGTGCATGCGCCGGCGCAGGACGCCCTTGGCCGGGCGAAGGTACCCGCTCAAGTACAACATGGCGTTCGTCGTCGTCCACGGCCGGGCGTGCTGGAGCGTGGTCGACCACCGCATCGGGCTCGACCGGTTCTCGACCGGCCGCAGCCTCGATGCCAACGCGTGATCTTGCGCCTGCTGAAAGGCGTCGGCGATCCGCTGCTCGACCGCCACCGGCGAGCACCGCTCGCGCGCGCGCTTGGCCGCTCCCTTGGCGAGGCGCGCCCTCCCCTGCGGATCCCGAAGGAGCGCAATCACCGCGCCGCCGAACGCCGCGTCCGCTGCCTCCTCTGCGTCACGGCCCTTCCCCGGCGCGAGAAGAACCCCGCTGACGCCGTCCTGGATCTGCGCCGAGACCCCCATGCCGTCGGCGAAGGCGACGGTCGGCGTTCCACACCAGAGCGCCTCGCCGAGGACGTTGCCGTAGGTCTCGCTGAGCGAGGCGTGCACGAAGACGTCGGCGTACCGATAGAAGTCCGGCATCGTCGTCCAGGGCACCTCGCCCGTGAAAAAGACGCGGTGCTCGGCGCCTACCTCGCGTGCGATGCGCTTGTAGTGGGCCGTGTCGGGCCCCTCTCCGACGAGCGTCAGCGTCGCGTCCGGCTCGAGCGGCAAGACGTGCTGAGCGAAGAGACGGACCACGCGATCTTGCGCTTTCTCTCGTGTATGCCTCCCGGCGCAGAGCAGCCGCGGACCGCGCTGCGGCAGACCTTCGCGCTCGAGGAGATGCGTGTACGGGTCGGCGCCGAGAGCGCGGTCGAACACGTCCGGCTGGACGGCCCGCGGGATCACGTGAATCGGCGCCCTGACGCCGCGCTCCCGCCAGTACGTCCGCAAGCCCTCGCTGAGAACGACGAGCCCGTCGCTCTCGTTGTACATCGACGAGAACAGCCTCTCGACGGGGCGCTTCAACGCCATGTGCACGCCAGCCTGGAGAAAGTCGCTCCGGGACAGCCGCTCGGGCAAGAGCACTTCGTAAGCAGCCTCCAGGTGCGTCGTGTTGACGCAGAGCAGGGGCACCCCCTTCATCTTGCGGAGCCAGACGCCAAATTCCAGGAGAAGCGAGTTCGTCTGTGCGAAGCAGAGATCGAAGCTCCAGCGCGCGGGATCGAACATCCACGGAGCGGGCATCGGAAGGTGGACGCCCGGATACGTCTTCAGCGGGATGCTCGGGAACGCGACCGTATCGGGTGCAAGCTCGTCCGGCGAGGCGTCCGGATCGTGTGGGCCGATGACTGTGACCTGGTGACCACACCGTCGCAATTCTTGATACAGAAACCGTGTCTGAAAGACTGCACCGTTCGCGTATGGGATACGGGTGAAGTCGCTCAAGATCGCCACGCGGAGCGGCCGGCCGTGGCGCGCTGCAAGCGCCGCGAACGGCGAAGACGCTCGTCCGTGCGCGGCGGCGAGGCCATTCGAGGCGGGTGCGGGCAGACGCGTAACCCCGTTCGCGTGGGTCACCTGGGACAGGGTTGCCGGAGAAATCATGTGAAGATCGTCGACATCACGGAGTTCTATTCCGAACGGGGAGGAGGGATTCGAAGCCATCTGACCACAAGAGGTCACGTTTTGTGCCAGCTCGGTCACGACCACCTCGTGATCGCTCCGGGGCCTCGCGACGACGAGTCGACGCTCTGTGAAGGCCGCACGAGCGTCGACTCGGCAAGCGACGCCCCCGAGGCGAACGGGGTGCACCAGCGGAAAGGGCGCGCGCGCGTGATCCGTTTGGCGGGCCCGGAGCTGCCTTACGACCGCACGTATCACCTGCTCGCGCGCTTTGCTGCGATCCGCGCGATCGTGCGCGACGAGCGCCCCGACGTCCTCGAGGCGCACTCGCCGTATCTCGCCGCCGCAGCGGTCGTTGCTTGCGGGAGAAGCGCGGCGGGCGCGCGAACGGCGTTCTGGCACGCCGATCACGTCGGGGCGTACGTCGAGCCGGCGCTCTCGCGCGTCCTCGGACGGCGCGCCTCCCGCGCGCTAACGAGGCCGCTATGGGCGGGTGTCCGGGCACTGCTCAGACCGTTCGATGCCACCTTCGTCGCGGGCGTAGCGCAGACGCAACGGCTGCTCGAGGCCGGCGTCGACAATGTCGTGCGGGCACCGTTCGGGGTCGACTCGCGAACGTTTCACCCCCGCGCAAAGAGCGCCGCCCGTCGGCGCGAGCTGGCTCCCGGCGCGATCGGCCCCGTGCTCGTCGGCGTGGGGCGGTTCGCCATCGAGAAGCGATGGGACGTCGTGCTCGACGCCTTCGCGCGCGTGCAAGGGCGTCGGCTGCAGCAGGCGCGGCCGCCGGCCGTGCTGGTTCTCTACGGAGACGGGCCGGAGCGCGCCCGGCTCGAAGAGCGCGCGCCGCCGAGCGTCCGCTTTGCCGGCTTCGAGAAAGACCGCGGAAGGCTCGCGAGCGCCCTTGCCAGCGCCGATTTGCTCGTCCACGGAAGCCCGTACGAGACGTTCGGTCTCGGCGTCGCCGAGGGCGTCGCTTGCGGCTTGCCGGTCGTCGTGCCCGACGAGGGTGGAGCGGCCGAAAGCGTCGACGCCTCTTGCAGCGAGACGTACCGGAGCCTCGACGCCGCAGCGTGCGCGGCGGCGATCGACCGGCTGCTCGCGCGCGAGCCCGGCGAGCTCCGCGCGCGGGCTCTGGAGGCGGCCTCGCGCGTTCCAACCGTGGAACAGCACTTCGAGCGGGTCTTGGCCGAGTACGACGCGCTCCTGCGCGCGTGCTAACTGGTGCGAGCCGATTTGCCCGTCCACGTCTCGATCCACGATGTTTCGCCGGCGAGCGGTCCGGAGGTCGAGTCGGCCCTCGCGCTCTGTCGCGCCGCGGGCGCGTGCCCCGCTCTGCTCGTCGTTCCGAATTTTCACGGCCACGCGCCGCTGCTCGACGATCCCGCGTTTTGCGAGCGTTTGCGCGGTCTGCAAGCCGGCGGGCACGAAATTTATCTTCACGGCTTTCTCCATCGCAGCCGTGCTCGCTACGACGCCTCCCGCCACGGCGGCCGGCTGTCCTGGGTCCTTGCACAACGCGTCGTCTCCGACGGCGAGGCGGAAATGAGCGACCTCTCGTTCGACGAAGGCCGCGCGCGTCTCGACGAGGGAGAGCGCGTCCTTCGAAACGCAGGTCTTCGGATCGACGGCTTCGTCGCGCCCGCGTGGTCGGCGCCGCGATGGCTCCTACCGCTGCTCGCGCAGCGGGGCTACCGGTTCAGCGAGGATCATCTGCGCGTCTATGACCCCGCGGCGCGGCGATCCCGTGCGAGCGTCGTCCTCAACTGGGCGAGCCGCTCGCCGGCGCGCCTCCTGTCGACAATCGCCTGGTGCCGCCTGGCCAGGCACGCGCGCGCGCTCGTCCCGGCGCGCATCGCCATCCACCCGGGGGACCTCGGGATGCTGGCCCTCCGACGCGAGATCGAGACGACCCTCGAATGGGCAGGCGGCGACTTCGTCGCGCGAGGAGCCGACTTGCTCGCTTGACGCCGGGTGCAGCCTTCACGGGACGCTGTCCTCCACGAAGAGCAGGCGAACCCGCTCGGTGAGCGAGCGCGGCCTGTGTCTGCCGGGCTCGCCGCCCGGAATCACGACGCCGTCGCCGGCCCGAAAGATCACGGGGCCTCCTTCCGCGCGCTCGACCTCCATCTCGCCTTCGAGCACGTAACCGACGTGTCCCGTCGCGCACCAATGGGGGTGGGCGAGGTCACGGGTAAACTCGAGAAGGCGGAGCTCGCTGGTTCCCACCTTGTGCCTCTTCGAGCGCAGGCCCGAAGGACTGGTTACCCACGGCAGCTGCTCGAACGCGACGCGCATCATGGCAATCTCCCTTCGGCGTGGCGACAATCGCTCGAAAAGGACACGCTGGCCGGGCGAAAGTTCCTAAAGACCGCTAAGGGTGCAGCTTCTCGTGCCTCGCGAGCATCGCGACCAGCTTTTCGATGCGCATCGCTCGGGTCTCCGGCTTCTTCGCCGTGTGGACGCGGAACAGAACGGCGTAGCGGTTGCGCGACTCCAGCGTCTCGAAGAAGGTCTCGGCGCGCGGGTTGGCCGCCAGGGCCCTCGCCAAATCGGGGGGCACGGTCGCGCGGCTCGGGGAAGCGTACGCAGCGTCCCAGCGGCCGTCGCGCTTCGCGCGATCGACTTCTTCGAGGCCCGGGGGCTTCATCGCGCCCGCCACGACGAGCGCCGCGACCCTGTCGCAGTTTCTCTTCGACCACAGGCTCCTCGGCCTGCGCGGCGTAAATCTCTGAAGCCACCACGTGTCGTCGAGCTTGCCCTTCTGGCCGTCGATCCACCCCCATGCGAGCGCCACGTCGACGGCCTCCGCGTAGGTCACCGACGCCGATTTCGACGCCATCTTGGCAATCTTCAGCCACACGCCTTCGGTAGAGCCATGGTTCGTAGCCAGCCACCTCGACCAGGCGCGCCCGTCGGCGAACGCGAGCACCGGCGGCTCGGCCGAGCACCCTTTGGCTTCGGCGCGCTTCGACGCCGCCGCCCGAGGCCGCTTCACGCTCCCGGCCCCGTCGCGGCGGGCGCGTACGCGCGGCGATGGCCGAGGAGCTGAAGCAGCGCAGGAAGCACCAGGAGCGCGCCGGTGAGGCACGCGAGCTCGCCGCTCACCGCAAGGCGCCCGAACGATTGCAGCGCCTGGAAGTCCGCGAAAAGAAGCGACCCATAACCGACGACGGTCGTGTAGCTGCACAAGGCGACGGCGCCCCCCACTCGCCGGACGGCCTGCGCGATGTCGCCACCGAGCAGGCGCGACCTATCGTAGACGTTGAATGGGTACTCGCACCCGATTCCAAACGTGATCGGCAGCGTGATGAAGTTCACGTAATTGAGCTTCTCCCCGAACCAAGCGGCCCCGCCGACGAGCCATGTCACGCCGACGGCCAGCGAGAGGAGGACGGCCAGCGCGCCGCGCAAGTTTCGCGTCGCCAAGATGACGACGACCGCCACCCCGAGCAAAGACGCGAGCGTCGCGCGCGGACCGTCCCGCTCCATCGAGCGGATCATTTCTGCGAACACGGTGGAGCGGCTCGCGGTTTGGACCAGGGTGCCGTCGGGCAGCCGCACGTTGTCCGTCGCCTTGGCGATTCGCATCAGGTTGTGGCCGTCCGAGAGCGAAACGTCGTTCTTGTATTTGACATAAAAGACGGTGCCCACGCGCCCGTCGTTCTCTTCGAAACGGCGCCTGAGAAGGGCGGGAAGACTTTCCGGCCCGAGGACTCGCAGCCCCTCGGGGGGCCTGAGCGCGAGGACGCGGGCCTTCTCGTCGTCGGGCAGCGCGTCGACGACGGCGGGAGTCAGCCGGTCGCGGATCCGATCGAGCACCTCGAGCTTGCGTCTTTGCGCTGCCACGGGCCCGGGCAAAAGGTCGGACACGGTGGCGATCTCGGCGATGAGCTTCCCTCGAGGATCGGCCGCGTCGTTGGCCAGGATCTGCTCCTTGAGGAGGGGAACCTGCGCTGCGCTATCCGCCAGCATGAGGGCGCCGGCGATGTTCATCTTGCCGCCGAAGACCTTTTCGGCCTTGTTCGACCACTCCCCCGCCCCGCCCTTTTTGCTCCCCCGCGACCCGAGGTGGTCGAAGTTGTACTCCCACGGATCGCGGAGGAAGGCCGGGACCTTCCACGCGGCCGCGAGAGTCAGCACGGCGGCCCCGCCCAGAAACGCCCAGGGCGCGCGCTGTGTCGCCCGGGCGACGAGCGCGCTGACGCGGCCTCCGCCCGCGGCGCGCCCGACGCGCGCCACGACCGCCGGATCCCGCAAAAATGGGGGCAGCCGGTCCTGGAGGGCCTCGACGAGGACGAGCAGGGCCGGGACGCAGGGGATCATCGAGACCCAGACGAGAAGCATCCCGACGAAGCCGATCCAGCCGAACTGATTGAACCCGCGAAACTGCGTGACCGTCAACGAGCCGTATGCGATCGATCCGACGCACGCCCCGACGAGCTCGGCGCGAAGAGCGTTCTGGACCGCCTCGCGGCGCGCGTCGGCGGGCGCCTGGCCGCGCGCCCGGAACTCGCGGTAGCGCGACAGGAGGACGATGGGATAGTTGATTCCGTTCCCGAGAATGATCGCCCCGAGGAACATGCCGGTGGTGTTCACGTACCCGAAGCGGAAATACGCGAAGGCGTACGCGGACCCCACGCCGAGGAGCGCCGGCAACGCGATGATGGGGAGCGACCAGGGCGAGCGATAGAACCAGACGACGCCCGCAACGATGAGGACGAGCGCGATCCCGCTCGCCCAAGCCGCCTCGCTGACGATCGACTCTTTCTCGGCCGCTGCGTTCGGAATGTCTCCCGCGAAGCCGGCCTTCATGGCCGGGTGGTACGAGCCGGAGCGCATCTCGGCGACGAGGCGCTCCACGTCCGCGAGGAGCACGTCTCCGCCGGCGTCGCCCATCCCCGTCGTCGACGAGACGATGCGGAGGCCGACCATCGTCCCGTCCTCGGTCTCGAAGTAGCCGGTCGGAAAATCGTCGTGCTGGTGCGCCTTGGCTTGCCAGCGGTCACGGTACGCGTCGAGGCCGAGCGCGGGCTCCTTCCGTTCTGCGCCCGACGAGCCTGCGGCGCCGCTGTCCTCTTCGAGATCCTCGACCATGCCGCTACGGAGAGCGATCTGGTGGTCGAGCGTCTGGTAGGCGTCTTCCAGATCCTGCTGGTCGGCATAGACCCATTTGTTCGCCTCGAAGAAGGCGTGCACGTCCTTCGTGCCACTCTCGACGTAAGCGACGAGCGGCGCCCCGCCTTTCTTCGCTCGATCGCCGGCCATCGCCGCCAGGCGCGCGCTCAGATCGTCGATGAAGCGCTCGTTCTGCGACCGGTCCGGCGACTCGGCCACGACGATCAACGTTGCGCCGCCACCCACGCGCCCGAGCTGATGCTCGAACGCCTTGAGCCCTGGGCTATCGCGCGGCAAGAGCTCGCGGAGGTCAGTGTGCGGGTTGGCGAGGACCTGAATCGCAAAAAACCATGTGGCCGCGAGGACGCAAAGGGCGAGGGCGAGCACCTTGAAGGGGTGACGGCCGCTCGCGTCGACGATGGCCCCGACGGTCTTTCTCATCCCGACTCGGAGCCTAGTCCAGAAGCGACGACAATCTCCCGTTGGATCCGGCGTGCGTGAGCCCGCGCGTCGAAGTCGCGCTCGACGCGTAGGCGCGCCGCGCGGCCCTGACGTGCCCGGAGCTCCGGGTCGCGCGCGTAGCGGAGGATCGCGCCGGCGAGCCGCTCGATCGCGGCGGCGCTCGCGCCCTCGACGCCCGCCGACGGCTCGAAGGGCACGAGCTCGCCCGTCGCGTCGTCGATCATCTCGACCACCCCTCCGACGTCGAAGGCGATGACCGGCTTTCCGAGCGCCATCGACTCGATGACCGCGCGCGGCAGCGGATCGGCGTAGACGCTGGGCACGACGGCTACGTCGAAATCGGCCACGAGGGGACGCACGTCGGCGCGAAATCCGAGCATGTGAAAGCGCGCCCCGACGCCCAGCTCGGCCGCGAGCGTGCGGCACTGCGCGACGTGGTCGTCGCTGAAGTCCTCCGGCGTGTCCCCCACGACGGCGAAGACGATTCGCGCCCGCTCGGGCTCGCTCGACCGCTCGAGCGCCCGCTGCGCCGCGCGGATCATCTCGACGTACCCCTTACGACGAAGGACCCTGCCGTGGCTCCCGAAGACGATGGTCTCGGGGCCGAGTCCGAGCTCGGCGCGCAGTGTCCCTCGAACGCGGGTCGGGATCGAAGTTGCTCACGTCGAGGGCGTTGTGAACGACGCGGACCTTCTGCGCGCAGTGCGGGAAGAGCGCGGCGGCCGCGCGCGAGACGCAGACGATCCGCCGAACGCCGTCGCTCGCGCTGAGCATCCGGTGCGCGCCGGTGACGGCCCACGGGAGCGACGTATAGCGGACATGCCAGAGCGCGGGAACCCCCGCGAGCCTCGCGAGAGCCCCTCCCGCGAAGTCCGCATTCGTTCCGTTGCAATAGATCAGGTCGAAACGGCCTCGCTCGAGCAGTGACGACAGGCGCGCGAGGGCGACTCCGACTCGGGCGGCGTTGCCGACGAGCCGGGCCGCCTTGACGGGGAGGCGCGCGCCGAAATCGCGCCGCGCCATGGGACGCGTCCAGGGCTCGATCGGGTTCTCGACGAGACCGGGCTCGAACCGAAGCTCGTCGAGCACGCCGTCACCCGACAGAAGCTCCGCGATGGGCCCGGGGCGCGGTAGGACGACGGCGCGGTGGACGACCGCCGGGTCCAAGAACTTGAGAATCGTGTGCAGACTGCGCCCCGGCCCGCCGTTGCGAGCCGTGTCGTTGATGAAGAGCACGCGGACCTTGCGGCGCGGCACGATGGCCGACGACGACTCGGCCCCCGGACCTGGGGTCTCGGGCACGAGAGGCGCGCTGAGGGCGAACGCTGTCATTCGGCGAGGAGGCGAGCGGAACAGTCGGTGCTCGCGTCATACCAGACGTGGCGGATTCGATTGAGCGGGGCGCGCTGGGTCTCTCGACGATGGTCTTGTCGCGCGCTACCGTGTGCTGTTTCTCTCGGGGTCGAACTTGCGCCCACGCTCGCTCGCCCGGCTCGAAGAGGAGATAGTCCAATGCCGGGCGTGTCCGCGCCTCGTCGCGTGGCGCGAGCACGTGGCCCGCGCGAGGGTGAAGCGATTTCGGCAGTGCGAGTACTGGGGAAGGCCCGTTCCCGGCTTCGGGGATCCGAACGGGCGGATCCTCGTCGTGGGCCTCGCGCCCGGGGCGCATGGCGCCAACCGAACCGGGCGAATGTTTACCGGCGATCGCTCCGGCGACTTTCTCTTCGCCGCGATGCACCGGGCCGGGCTCGCCAATCAGCCGGCGAGCGTCTCGCGTGGCGATGGGCTCGTGCTGCGTGACGCTTACGTCATCGCGGCCGCGCGCTGCGCACCCCCCGACAACGCCCTCCGCCCCGACGAGCTCGGGCGGTGCGCGCGATTCGTCGATGCGGAGGTCGCGCTTCTGCCCCGCGTGCGCGTCTTCCTCGCACTGGGCGCCATCGCGTGGCGCGCTTGCCTCGATCACGCGAGGCGGGCGGGCGCCTCCCTGCCGCGCCCGCGCCCGGTGTTCGCCCACGGCGCCACGGTTCGCCTCGAAGCCCTCGCGGCGCGCGTGCTGCTCGGCAGCTTTCACGTGAGCCAGCAAAATACCCAGACCGGAAGGCTGACGCCCTCGATGCTCGATGCCGTGCTCGCGAAGGCGAAAGCCCTCGCCAGCGAACCGCTCCTGCCGAACCAAACGCGCTAGGCTTCTGGCGCCGCCGTGCCGGTCTTCGCCGCGAACACACCTTCTCCTTGGCGGCGCGGCGAGGAGCTCGCGCGCTACGAGCTGCTCTGCCCGATCGCCGAGGGGGGAATGGCGTGCGTCTGGGCGGCGCGGCCTCGTGGGAGCAGAGGGGTGGAGCGGATCGTCGCCATCAAGACGATCCTGCCTCGGTTCGCCGACGACGAGCGATTTCGCCGGATGTTCCTCGAGGAGGGGCGCGTCGCGTCCCGGGTCGCCCACGCGAACGTCGCGCGGATCCTCGAGCTCGGCGAAGAGCATGGCGTTCTCTATATGGTGATGGAGTACATCGACGGCGATCCGCTCGCGAAGCTCGATCGTG
Organism: uncultured delta proteobacterium; assembly: GCA_963787925.1. Taxonomy (GTDB): domain Bacteria; phylum Myxococcota_A; class Polyangia; order Polyangiales; family Polyangiaceae; genus Palsa-1150. The sequence continues at coordinate 2,329,652 of CAWBEN010000003.1, read as the reverse complement.
TTTGCCGCAAGGCGGGGACCTCCGTTCCGACAGGCATCGTCTTGCGGATCCTCGCCGACGTCTGCGCGGGCCTGCACGAGGCGCACGAGCTCGTCGACGGCGCGGGCCATCCGCTCGGGCTCGTTCATCACGACGTCAGCCCGCACAACATCCTCGTCAGCACCGCGGGCGTCGCGAAGCTCATCGACTTCGGCATCGCCAAGACGGCCTCCGCTCGTCGCGAGGACTCGTTTTCGGGAGTGCTCAAGGGCAAGATTCAGTACATGGCGCCCGAGCAAGCGCTCGGTCAACCGATGGACCGGCGCGCGGACGTGTGGGCGATCGGGGCGATTCTCTATTTCTTGCTCTCGGGGAGGCCGCCGTACGACGGCAAGAATCACGTCGCGATCTTGAACCGGCTCGCTTCCGGCTGCCCTCCCCTCCCCCTGCCGCCCGCCGTGCCCCCGGCCGTGGCGGCCGTCGCCCGCGTCGCGCTCGCGCACGCCCCCGAGGGTCGTTACGCCTCCGCGGAAGACCTTCGCCGAGCGCTCGAGGGCGCGATGATTGAGGCAAGGGCGGCCGCTACTCCCGCCGACGTGGCGGCCTTCGCGGCGGTCTACCTCGCAGCGCGCGCGGCGAAGCGGCGTAGCGCGATTGACCTCGCGTTGGCCCGCACCCGCCACGCCGCGACCGCGGAGTCACGTGAACGGCTCCGGCCGCTCGTGCGCGCCCTCGTTCCCGCGGCCGCCGGGCTCGTGCTCGTTGCCTCCGGTGTGCTCGCGGGCGCAGCCTTCGAAAGGGCTCGGGCGAGTCGCGCTGAGGTGCCGGATTCCGCCGCCGAGCATGGCGCTTGGCTCGAGCGCCCTCGCCGCCATCGCCGCGTCCCATCTCGGCGCGCCGAGGAGCGCAGCGGCCCTCTCAGCCGTCGCTCCCGCAGGGTCCAGCGCGCCGACCTCGCTGGCTCGGCGCCGAACGGCGCCTCCCCGGGTCGCCGCTCCCCCCTCCCGCGGCCCTCACTGATTCAGGTCGGCTTGCACCGGCGCGCCAATGCTCGACGGCGTGCCGCTGTAGTCGGTGATGAGCGACGGGTAACCGCAGTTGGCCTCGTACCAGGCGTAGCCCGTGTACGAGATGTTGTTCGCCGCGAACGTCGCCAGCTGGCTCGTGTACGTGCCAGGGCTGCAGCCGGTCGCGTGAACGGTCGTCGTCGCGTCCCCGAACTCGGTCGCCACGACCGGAACCGTCGCCGAGGGCGTGATGAACGCGTTCTGATTCGATGTCGAATTCTTGAAGACGTACGGGTGCGTGACGTACGCGATGTTCGTTCCGGTCACCTTGCCGACGACCGCCGAGAGGTCATAAGCCCAGTCGAGCCCGCCGAGGAGGACCAGGTTGCTCGCGCCCGCCGTCGTCCGCACGGCGTTGTAGAGCTGTTGCATGCCGGCCCAGTTGCCGTCTCCGTTTTGCCATGTCGCGACCGGGATGTCGTGCGGCTCGTTGTACAGCTCGAAAATGACGCGGGGATCGTTCTTGTACTTCGCGGCGACCTGCGCCCAGAAGGTCACCGAATACGTGTCGGCCATCGGCTGCTGACCGTAGGTCCCGGCCATGGCCGCCATGTTCCCGCTCCCCTCGTTCCAGTGCAGATCGAGGATGACGGCGAGGCCCTGCTGCAAGGCCCACTGGACGGCTCGATCCACGTAGGCGGCGTACAGCGGATTGTACGCGCCGTGGCCCGTCAGCCACATTCCTTGATTGAGACTGAAACGAACGACGTTGACGTTCTTTCCCCAAGCCTTGATGCGCATGAGATCCTCGCGCGTGATCCCGAACCCCGCCGGATCCCACTCGAACGAGGGTCTCCCGAGGCCGCGCAGACGAACGGGGCCCGACGGCCCGACGATGTTCTTGCCCGAGACCGTGTAACCGCCGGCGGGCGCGGGCGTCTTCGGGGCGGCCGCCTTGAGGAAGTGCACGTCGTCGACCCAGCACGTGAACGCGTTGGGCGAGGCATTGCCCGCGCTGCCGTTGCTCTGATTGACGGTGTACGTCGAGTTCACCTGTATCTGAAACGCGGTGAGCTTCGTCGGGTCGAGACCCGCGCTGAACGAGTTCGGGTTCGACTTCCAGTCCTGTAGCGCCTCCGAAAAATAGACCTGGTAATGCGTCCACGTCGGTAGGACGGCGACGTTCTTGATTCCATACTGGTTGCATACCCGGGCCGGGTTCGTTCCCGTGTACGAGCACTGGGGGGAGGCGACCTGCGCGTCGTTGGCCGCGTCGGGCACCTTGAAGTACACGAACTGGGTCTCCGACGAGCACTTCATCCAAAAACCGATGCCCGTGTATCCGGCCGTGGTGGCATCGTAGGTCTGCTTCGTTCCGATGGGCTTGTCCGGCATCATGTTGACGCCGAAGCCGACGCCGTAGCTCGTGTTGCCTTGGGACGAGACCTTGAGCGCGCCGTTTTTCCCGCAGGGACCCGCGACGGTCGAGTCGACCGAAAAGGCGTTGGTGCCCGCGCCGGGTGTGGACGCGCCGACGCTCGTCGTCGTGTCCTCGGCGCCGTACGAGTACCAGGCCGTTCCGCCACGACCGGCGACCGGGTACATGAGGGGATTCGCCGTCTGAAAATCGGAAATGACGTCCGCGGCGGCCACGGTGATGGCTCCGCACGAGAAATCCGTGGCCTGCGCGACGGGTCCCGCGTCCCCTCCGCCGGACCCGCTCGAAGGCGCGCCGGACGTGGAGCCCGAGCCCGGTGACGAGCCCGAGCCGCCGCCGTTCGAGCCCGAGCCCGGCGACGAGCCGGAGCCGCCGCCGTTCGAGCCCGAGCCCGGTGACGAGCCGGACGACGAGCCGCCGCCGCTGCTTGCGTTCGAGCCGCTGCCGCCGCCAGTCCCGCTGGCAGAGCCCGAGCCGCCCGACGGCGGGTTACCCCCTGAAGCTCCACACGACGCGAGAACCACCAGGCCGAGCGCTCCCACGAGCCCCAGGCGAACCGGCCGCGCCAGCAACCGCGAGAGGCAGACTTTTGACGTAGAGCGGGGCTCGATGGCGTGCATGCGGAGAGACCTCCAAAGGAACGAAGAGTGGGCTCGGCGGGCCTATATCGCAGGCCTGCGTGAAAAGGCCAGCGGAAGTCTGGCACGAGAGGACGACTTCGCCATGGCGCTCCGCATGTCGGGCCTCCGCTCTCAGCGCAGAATTCGATCGCCGCCTTCCTACCGCTCGACAAACTCACTCGAAGCGCTCCTTGGACGTGTAACTTGGCGCCATGACTTGGCTGCTTCGCGCGGCGAACGCGTGCCTTCGCGAGTCCCCACGCATTTTCTTGCCCGAGTAGAATGTCCTCGTGCAGCTGCCGCCGTCTCCCGCGCCGCGCTCGCTGACTCAGCAGACGGAGGGGAGCGTCCATCCTCCGGTGCGCGGCTACCGCGTCATGAAGAGGCTGGCGACTGGCGGGACGAGCGACGTCCTCCTCGCGCGGGCCGAAGGGCCGCACGGGTTCGAGCGCGTCGTCGTGCTCAAAGTCTTGCTCCACCAATTTCGCGACAACGAAGAGTTCGTCGAGATGTTCGCGCTGGAGGCGGCTGCTTACGCCCGCCTGTCGCACCCGGCCATCGTCAAGCTGTACGATTTCTTCTCCGAGCACGGAGAGCTCGTGATGGTGCTGGAGTACGTCGACGGGCTACCGCTCAACAAGCTCCGCGCGCTTCTCCAGTCGCAAGGGCGATGGCTCGACGATCGCGCGGCGATGTTCATCGCGTGGCGCATCTTCGGGGCCCTCTCCGCGGCGCACAGCGCGACGGACCCGCAATCCGGCGACCCCAGCCCGGTCATACACCGGGACGTCAACCCGTCGAACGTGCTCGTCCCCTGGGACGGGCACGTGAAGATCGCGGATTTCGGGATCGCGAAGGTGGCCGGCCTCGGCAGCGAGACCAAGACGGGGCTCATCAAGGGGACCTACGGGTACATGGCCCCCGAGCAGGTCCGTGGCGAGGCGGTGACCGGCCGCGCGGACGTCTACGCGGCGTGCCTGGTTCTCTGGGAGCTGCTCGCACGCCGTAAGGCCGTCGTGCGAGGCAACGCGTCCGATCTCGACGTCCTGCGTGCGATGGCCGAGCCCCACCTTCCTTCCCTCGCCACGCTGCGCCCCGAGCTGCCCGAGCCGCTCCTTCGCGCCATTGCTCGCGGCTTGACTCCGGAGCCCGATCAACGCGCCATCTCTGCGGAGGACCTGTGCCACGCGCTTCGCGCGTCGGGGGCTCTCCGTGACGGCCGCGAGGCGCTCGTCGAGGCGATGGCCAGCGTGCGCCCGCGTGTCATCGCCGCCGACGACCAGGCGACGGCGACCTCGCGGACCACTCCCGTTCGCCGGCCGTTGGACACCCTGCCCAACGTGCCGGACGTCCCGCGGGCGCCGGTGGGCATCGCTCCCGTGCCCCCCTTGCTCGCCCCGGCCCGAGCGCCGCGATCCCTCCAGCCCCCGCCCGTGCCGACCCGGGCCTCTGCGCCGCCGCCTCTCCAGTCGGCGCCACCGCTTTCACCTTTCCGGTCGTTGCCTCCCACTCCGCGGGGGCCAGCCGGCCCCCCGCCGCGCGCACCGCCGACCTCGTCGACGAGCCCACCCATGAAGGAGAGCGCCTTCGAGCCAGGCGCGTCTCGCTCCGGTCGTCTCGCGCCGCGGGCGAGAGCCCGCCGTTGGTCGTGGCTCGCGGCAGGCTTCGTGCTGCCCGTCGCGATCGGGCTGGTGCTCGTGCTCCGAGCTCGGCCGCCCGAAGGCGCCGCCCCGACTGCCGCCACGGCAGGGCGTCCCCTCGCGAGCGCTCCTCTGCCCGCTGTCGCCGCGGTCGGTCCGGCCCCGTCGCCGCCCTCCGACACCGCGCCTCCGTCGCCCGCCTCGTCGTCGCGGACGGGCAACATCACCGTGTCGTCGTCGCGCCGCGGTCACCGCATTTGGGTCGACGGCCGGCTCGCGGGTGAGGCGCCCGCGAGCGTGACTGTCCGCTGCGGCCGCCACTCGGTCCGGGTTGGCAGCCGCGGTGTCCTTCAACGCGTCGACGTCCCGTGCGGCGGCGACGTCGACGCGCCTTGAGCGCCCGGCAACGGGGCCGGCTCGGCAAGGTGCGCTTTCCGAGCGCCCTGCTCAGGAAAAGAGCTCTTCGAGGTCGCCCTTCGTGAGCTTCTTCGCTCCACCCACGTCCTCGGTGAGCACGGCGCCCACGAGCTCCCGCTTCTTGTCAGCGAGCTCGAGGATCTTCTCCTCGATGGTCCCCTTCGCTATCAAGCGGTACATCGTGACGACTTTGGTTTGGCCGATGCGATGCGCGCGGTCCGTCGCCTGATCCTCCACGGCGGGATTCCACCATGGATCGAAGTGAATGACCGTATCGGCCGCGGTCAGGTTGAGGCCGCTGCCTCCCGCCTTGAGCGAGATGAGAAAGACCGGCGGCCCGTCGTCGCGCTGAAAGTTGTCGACGCGCTCTGGGCGATCGCGTGTCGACCCGTCCAGGTACTCGTAGGCGACGCCGTCCTCCTCCATGGCGCGGCGAACGAGCTGCAGCATGCTCACGAACTGGCTGAAGACGAGGACTCTGTGCCCGCCTTCGATCGACGTTTGAACCAGGTCGCGAAGCGCGACGAGCTTGCCCGAGTCCTCGTCGCCGAACTGACGGGGCAACCCTAGGAGGCGCGGATCGCAGGCCGCCTGCCGCAACCTCGTGAGCCCTGCCAGGATCTGGATGTGGCTGCGCGCAAGCCCGTGCCGCTCGACCTCGCCCATTACTTGGGCACGCACCTCCTTCAGGACGGCCGCGTAGAGGGCGCTTTGCTCGCCGGTGAGCTCGCAGAACTGATCGGTCTCGATCTTCTCGGGCAGATCACGCGCCACCTCGGCCTTCGTGCGCCGCAAAATGAACGGATGGATGGTGGCTCGCAGCCTCTGAGCGGCGCCCTTGTCGCCGCCGTCGATCGGCCGCGAATAGCGCTCCTCGAACTTGTCGAGCGGACCGAGAAGGCCCGGCGTGACGAAGTCGAAAATCGACCAAATCTCGCTCAGTCGGTTCTCGATGGGGGTGCCCGCTGAGCGCCAGGCGACGGTCCGAACGCAGGCGCTTCGCGGCGCGGGCCGTGGCGCTCAGCGGGTTCTTGATTTGCTGGGCTTCGTCGAGGATGACGTAACGCCAGTCGATCTCCTTGAGCATCTCTTCGTCGCGGCGCAGAAGGGCGTAGCTGGTCACGACGACGTCGGCGTCCTCGAGCTCGTCTTGGCGCTCCTTTCGCTCGGCGCCGTGCCAGAGGGCGTGCCGGAGCGAGGGCGCGAACTTGTCCATCTCGCGGAGCCAATTCGTGACGACGCTCGTCGGCGCGACGATGAGCACCTTGAAGGGCTTGCGCTTGCCCTCGATCTTCGAGTCCTCGTTCTTCACCGCCAAGAGCAGCGCGAGCGTCTGAACCGTCTTGCCCAGTCCCATGTCGTCGGCGAGAACGCCGCCGCTGCCGATCTCGTGGAGGAACCAGAGCCACTGAAAGCCCTGCTCCTGGTAAGGGCGGAGCTGGGCCTTGAGGTTCCGAGGCTTTCGCGCCCCTTTGATCTCGTCGATGTCCTTGAGCTTTTTCAGGAGCTCTTTCGTGTCGCCGGAGATGTTCGAGCGCGCGACCTGCGACAGCAGATCCTCGATGCGGCCGGCCTGCGAGAGCGGCAACCGCCCGCCGTTGCCCCCTCCGGTGGCCAGGATTTCCGCCTGGCGCTGCAAGACTTCGCGTACCTTGAGAGGGTCGATTCGCGCGAACGTCCCGTCGGACAGTCGGACGTAGCGCCGGCCTTCGGCCAGGCAACGCGCGAGCTCTTCCTGGGTGACGGCCACGCCCTCGCTCTCGAAGTTGAGACGCAACGAGAGCCAGTCGACGCCGCTCGACACGCGCGCGTTCGCGGTCAATGCCTCGTTGCGGACCTGAACGTCGACGAGGTCGTCGGGAACGATAGAGATCCCAGTCGTCAGGCAGCGAGCCGATGCCCTCGGTCCAAAAGCGGATCGCCTCGTCGCCGAGCGCGACGAACTTGTTGCCGTCTTCGTCGGGTACGAGTCCCAAGTCACGCAGATTGGTAGCGGCGACTTGCTGCGCGGCGATGTCGCACCGGATGCATTTCGCGCGTCTGCCACTCCCTGGTTCGGGTGGCTTGACTATGACGGGCACCGTCATTCCGTCGGCGCGCACGTCGATTTCGAAATCCTCGTACGCCGCGCGGAGGCTGACCTGCGCCTCGGTGAGCGTGCCGCCGGCGGCCACACGGAAGGTCGGAACGAGATCGACGACGTCAGCCACCTGCGACAGCTCCGGCAGCTCCGCGCCCATCTCGAGCGCCACCTTCGGCAGACCCTGCATGACGAGGTCCGGAAGCCGCTCGACCGGCTCGGCGATGACGACCATGCGGAGCAGGCGGCGGATGGCGGCCGGCGAAACGCGCCGGTCGATCGGCCTGGCCCAGCCTTCTTGCGCATCGACGTACCAGCCCGGGCTACCCTCGAACCAGGCGCCGCTCGCCGTCGTGAACCGTCGTGGGTCGCCCTGGCGCTGAAACGATGTGCGCACGAGGATTTGCGTGCCGTCGGCCGAGAGCTCGAGATCGAAGCGGGGTCGCAGGGGCTCGTCGCCGAAGCGCAGCTCCATCATCTGCGGCTCGACGATGACACGCCGGCCCTTGAGAAAGGGGAGCAGATCGCTCGCGTCCTCGCCGCGAACATCGATTCCGACGCGACGTGGCCCCTGGTTTTCGAGGCGGGCGAGGAGGCGAACGGCCTCGCGATCCGGCGTGGGGTGCTGATCCTGTCCAATGAGGAGCGCGCTCGGCAGGAGCGGGACACGGGCGTCAGGGTCGAGCAAGGTGATGGTCAGTGCGCCTCCGCCGCCGCCGGCGTTCCCCGCGCTCGGGCCCGATCCGTGCGCCACTTGCTTTACCTGCAAGCGGTATTCGATGTGCTTGGGCTGCGGCGGCATGGCTTCCGGGAGCCACGCGTCGACGCCCGTACCGCTCGGCACGAGGCCGCGTGCGGTCAATGCCGCGTGCTGCGCGGCCTTCATGGCGCGCGCCCTTGCGCGCTTGCTGCGCCGGCCTTCGCCCTCTACGCCAGCGACGTGCACGGTGCCGCCGTGGACGGTGTAGTGCACACCGTTCGCCGAAGGTTGCGCCGGCTCGCGGCTGCGCTCCGCGCGCCTGGTCGCGCAGCGCAATGAGCAGGGCCGCGACGTGCTTGCAGTGACCGCCGTTGCTGGAGGCGAAGGCGGGGCAAGAGCAGGTCGACGTAAACCCGCTGGGCGCGAGCTGGAGGGACACGCGATGGGGGGCCGCGTCCGTCCCCCGGACGTGGCCCCGCGCGCCCGCGTCCTCGACCACGATGTCTTCGACAGCGTGGCGCCGCACGTAGTCGTAGCCACGAAGATACGCGCGCGCCCCGAGCAGCCGCCGGAGGGCTCGGTCGTTGAGAGTGGAAAGTGCGTCGCTGAAGGGTGAGGCCAATTCGACTGATGCACGCGCCTGGCGTGCCCTTTCTGGTGCTCGATTCGTGAAGCGAGAGGATCGAATCGGGTGGACGGGGGGATGGCTTTGGCAAGTGGATGCGGCTGGAACACCGCTCATGCGATTGCTGAGAAAAGCCCGGGCGCGGTGCACTCCGCGGCAGGGCCCGGCGACATCGATGTCGAACCCCATCCTCGGGCTCGGGCACGGCGCGGTGCAGCAGCACCGACGCCGAGGGCTCGCGAGCTCTCCGTAGAGGTGCGTAGCACCGCTCCAAAGCCTTCGCAACCGCGGAAAGCGGACTTAGCACACTGGGTGCTCGCGCATCGTCGGTGACTCGCTCGTCCGCGGGCCAGCGGTTGGATGCGCCCCGGTCAACTTGCCTCAAGGGTGTCCATCGCGCCCCACAGGCTCCGTCCCGCGTTCCGTGCCGCGCGCCCGATTTCTACGGGCTGCGGCCTTTTGGGCTGGCACCGCCATTGCTCTGACTGGGCAAAGAGGATTGGCCAAGGATGAGGGCGGAGGGAAGCGCGACTCGAAGCGCGCCAACTCAGAGGAGGTTCAGCGATGTCGCGCGGACGCATGATACGAAGCTCCCGGATGACCGGGGCCGCAGCGCTCGTCGAGCGGGCGCGCCTTGCGACGGCGGCGCTGCTGTTGGCGCTTTCTGCGTGCACCGTGCGCGCCTATCCTCCGACGATCGGGGGCTATGCCACGGTTTACGCCAGTGACGTTCCGGCCGACATTTACGCCTATCCCCGCGCCCCCTATGCCGGCGGCTACGCCTATCTCGTCCATGACGAGTGGTACTACCCGAGCCGCGGCGGTTGGGTCGTTCTGCAGGGAGAGCCGGGCGAGCTTCATCGGTATCGCTCGACCGTAGTGACCAGCGCGCCACCCGCCTACCGCGGAGAGTACTACGGGAGGCGCCGGGACTACCGCCAAGAGGCGCCGCCCGCCTCGTACGGCTACCCGCCGCCCGCCGTCCGCGTTCGGTGAGGGGGGCCGCGCCACAGAACGGCTTCGCTTGAGAAGCGCCCACGAGTCGGCATTCCGACGAGGTGAATCGAAAGGACGGATAGATGAGAACGAGCCACTCCTCGGCGACGACGGCAGCGCGGAAGCTTTGTGCGCTCGCCGCGGCGTCCGCCCTGATGGGATGCACCACGTCCGTCGGCTCCACCGCGCCCCTCCGGCGGCGGTCGCCACGGGCACCGCCGTGCTGGACTGGACGGTCAACGGGGGGAAAGACCCGGCGGAGTGCCAGCTCTCAGGAGGAACGACGTTCCAAGTGACGTTGTACGACTCGCGCGGCCAGTCCAAAGAATACGTCCAGTCTTGCAGCGCGTTTGCGACGACGATCGACGTCGAGTCCGACACGTACACCGGCAGCGCGAGCCTGCGTGACTCGGCCGGCGCGGCCCGAACGACGACCGTTTCGCTCCTGCCATTCACAGTGATCAGTGGCACCGCCGTGACCGTGGCCATCGACTTCCCAGTGAACAGCTTCTTGTGAATCGAGAGGGACGCGGACCATTTCCGCCAACGCGCACGCGCTCGCATGTCCACGCGCTGGAGCGCTTGAGCGGACCTCGCTTAGGCGATACGACCCAGGCGACACATGCTTCGCCGCGTTTTTAGCCAGCGGAACCCCTCGCGTATCGGCCCGCCCGCCCTGCTTCTTCTTTTTTTGACAGCGTGCTCGGTACCGCTCGCCGGCGGCCTCGATGACGTGGAGGCGAACCGCGTCGTGTCCGCGCTCGAACGGGCCAGCCTTGACGCAACGAAGGAGGCGGACCCCGTCGTCGAAGGCAAGTGGCGTGTCAGCGTCGCCCGCGACGACGTACCGCGCGCGATGTCCATCATGCGAGACGAGGAGCTTCCGCGCGCTCCACCGCCAGGGGTGCTCGACGCGATCGGCAAGGGGTCTCTCGTTCCAAGCGAGGCCGCCGAACAGGCACAGCTCATCACCGGTGTCGCCGGCGATCTCGAGCACACGCTCGAGGGCATCGACGGCGTGCTGAGCGCTCGTGTGCATCTAAGCGTGCCCCAGGCTACCGGTTTCCGTGATGCGGTGCGCGGAGAGCTACCTCACGGGAGCGGGAGTGTCCTCCTCGAGCACCGCGGCTCGACGCCTCCGCTCAGTGCCGAGTCCGTCCAGCGATTGGTGGCCGGAGGGGTGGCGGGCCTCCTGCCGAATGACGTGGCCGTCGTGATGGTCTCACGCCCCACGCCCGCCTTCGCGGTCGGAGCGGAGCTCTCCCACGTCGGTCCCATCGCTGTCGCCCGAGCCTCGATGCGCGGGCTCCAGGCCGCGCTCGTGGGACTCGTCGCTCTCGTGGCCGTTCTGGCGGCCGCAGCCCTCGTCTTCTATGCGCGATGGGCTCGGCTCCGCGCCGATTCCGGCGCGCCTCCCCCCGCGGCAAGGTCAATCTGAGAGGTGGCCGTCCTTCGTGACGCAGGGGCCGGCCGCACCGGGATACCACCCTCGCGAGCCCATCGAGCGAATGACTGCGAAAGGCCTTTCCGTGAACGCGATCGAGTCTGGGTTTCTCGGTAGGGCGCGCAAAGGCGCGGCCGCAGTGATCATCGCCATGACCGCTTCCGCGTGCTCGAAGGAAAAGCCGAGCTCCACGGCCGACGGGGACGCGCAGACCGTGATTGCATCGCCGGTGGAAGCTTCCGAGCCGTTCGGCGACCTGGCAAATACCGGGCGCCCGCAGGAAGACCGGTCGCCGATGGCCACGGTGAAGGTGTTGGAGGCTGGAAAGCCGCCGCGGACCAAGCTGCGATATGGCTGGCGCACCGAACAAGCCGAGCAGCTCGTCATGGACCTCCGAACGAGCGCATCCGCTGCCGCGTCTGGGGGCGCGGAGCAACCCGCCATCCCCCTTCCTCCCGTGCACGTCGTCGTCGCGATCGATCCCCGCGACGTTTCGGCCGGTGGCGACCTGCGTTATGCCTGGCGGGTCACGTCTGCCACCGTCCTGACGGACGTCCGGGCCCCCTCGCCAGTCATCTCCGGTATGCGCGCCGAAGTGTTGGCCATCGAGCACCTCGCCGGAACGGCGGTGGTGACGGCGCGTGGGCTCGCTAGGGAGGTCGACATCGATCCCGCCACGCTGATCGACGCGGGCGCAACGGGACAGATGGTCGAACAAATCCGGCAGACATTGCGCGATGTCGCCGCGCCCTTGCCTGAGGAAGAGGTGGGACGCGGCGCCCGCTGGCAGAAGCAATCTCAGCTCGACGCGCGCCAGACACAGATCACCCAGACGGAGACGTTCACGCTCGGCGACCTTCAAGCCGACCGTGGCACGCTGACCGACGTGCTCGCCCAGAGCGCGCCAGCGCAGACGCTGCACGCCCCGGGTATGGCCCCGGCCGCGCAAGCGCGGATGGAGTCGATGCTCGCCTCCGGCAACGCGAGCATACGCTTCGACCTGTCCCGCGTCGTTCCTCAGACGACGTTCGACGGAACGACGACGATGGTCGTCTCCGGCCGATCCACGAGCGACTCCGCCGGTCGGCTGACGATGGTCCTGCACGTCGGCATCGTGATCACGGGCAGCCGACGGTGACGCCCGGCAACCTCGAGCTCGTGCAAATCGTCGTTTCCTGGGCGACGACCTTGCCCGCCGTGGCGGCCATCATCCTTCGGGACGAGCGCAGGCTCCAGGGCGAGATGCTCGACCGCGCCTGGCCGCCCGCATCCCGGGACGCGGCCATCTTCGGCGCCTGGAACCTCGGCGTGCATCCGGCGTGCGTGTTGCTCCATTTCGTGCGCACGCGCCGAAGCCTTCGAGGCTTCGGCCAGGGGCTGCTTTGGCTGGCTGCGGTCGTGCTCGTAGGCACGAGCGCGCAGCTGGTTGCGGCGACCGCGATCGATTGGCTAGGAGGATGAGGGGCTCTCAGCGCCGACGGGACCGGCCGGTGAATTTTCGTGAGCGGAACGTGCAACCCCACGGGGCTCGCTTGGCGGCCGGGCACGAGCGAGCTGGGGGCGGCCGTTCAGGGGCGGGACGGCCCGCCGGAGGCTCCGACGAGCTCGTCAACGGTTAGGATGTGGGCGCCGGACCGCCGAGAAGTGTGGGGCAACCCCGTCGGGCTCGCGATTCTTGCAGGCGGGTCCGTGCTCGTCGACGACGTGGCAGCGAGGCTCTGGAGGATCACCTACGCGGCAAGTCCGTGATATGCAGGCGCGCCATGAAGGCTCCGCTCCCGCTCTTCGCGATCCTCGTCGTAACCGCTTGCTCGAAATCCGAGCCTGAGCCCGGATCCAGCTCACCCGCCGCGCCGGCACCCTCGGCTGTGTCCGCCGCCGCCGTCGCCAACACGCCAGCGGCCGTCGCGCCCGCGAAGCCTTCGGCGGGCCTCGCGTCGACGCTCCATCCTGACCTGCTCGACCCTTCGAAGGCAAAGGACAAATCGCCCGACGTCTTCAGGGCCAAATTCACGACGACGAAAGGTGATTTCGTCATCGAGGTGCATCGCGACTGGTCGCCCAGCGCCGCGGATCGCTTCTTCGATCTCGTGAAGATGGGCTTCTACGACGACACGCGGTTCTTCCGAGCCATCGACGGCTTCATGGTCCAGTTCGGGATCAGCGGCGACCCGGCCGTCAGCGCGAAATGGCAGGAGCAGGGCATCGCGGATGATCCCGTGAAGCAGTCGAACAAGCGCGGCTTCGTCACGTTCGCCCAACGCAACACTCCCAACACGCGGACCACTCAGGTCTTCATCAGCTACGGTGACAATTCACGGCTCGACGCGAGCCACTTCGTCCCTTTTGGGCAAGTGGTCCAGGGAATGGAGGTCGTCGACGCGCTCTACAAGGGGTACGGCGAAGGCTCACCCATGGGAGGTGGCCCGGATCAGGGCCGCATTCAGGCGGAAGGAAACGCGTACCTCGACGCCAAATTCCCGAAGCTCGACGCCATCCGTCACGCGGAGGTCGAGGCGGCCAAATGAACCACTGCGCGGGCTCAATCGCCGAACGCGTCGTCGCTTGAATCAAGCGGCGCTCCGCCGCCGTCGAGCCCCGGCCGGTGAGGGGCACCGGCCTCGCCGCTCACCTCTGCATGAACGAGGGGCGACGTGTCGCTCGAGCACTGGCGCGGCCCGTCGACGAAGCTCGCGGACGCAGGGACGCACACGAGCCCCGGCGCGCAGTCGGTCACCTGGAAGCAGGTGCCCCCCTGCCCCTGCGGCTTGGCGGGAGAGCTGCATGCAAAGTTGGATGAAACGTTGGAGGCAAAGAGAAGCGCCAGGCCCCCTGGAGCAAACGCTCGGCGTGCAGCTTTGCGTCGCATCACGCCAAGGATCTCATCACGACGGCGGCCCAGAGCCCAGTCCGATCACGCCGCGTCACGCCGCGTCACGCGAGCGTGACGAGCAGGTCTCCTTCGGCGACCGCCTGCCCTTCGGCGACGACGACGGCCACTACCCGGCCCGCTCGGGGAGCCTCCACGGGCATCTCCATCTTCATCGATTCGATGATGACGCAAACCTGCCCCTCGGCGACGTCGTCCCCCGGTTTGACCTCGAGCTTCCACACCGTTCCGGTGATGTGCGCGTTGACGCTGGTGGGCATGAGCGGGCCTGCAAGGCACTTTGCGCGACGACGACGTCCTTCGTCAACGGCCTCCCTTCACCCTGGTCACTCTCGCGTGAGTCTCCTACGGAGGTCCTGTTTGCGAACTGCCGCACAAATCGGTAGGTTTACGTCTCATCGTGTAGCAGACAGCTCGCTTCGGCGCGTATCGGGTCGGGCGAGCTTCGAAGAGAAGAGAGCACCATGGCGGAACGGCAAGAAACCTCGGTGATGGTCTCCATTCAGGAGATCCTGCGCGATGCGCAAAGTCGCGAGGAGCAGGAAAAGCTCGAGGCCGAGCGCCGCGCCCGCGAAGCAGAAGCCCAGCGCCTCGATGACATTCGTCGGCGGCAAGAAGAGGAGACCGCGCGTGTCCGGGCCGACGAGGAAGAGCGGCAGCGCCGCGCCTTCGAGGACCAGAGACGGCAAGCGGAGCTCAACGCCCTCCAGGAGGCGGCAATCCAGCGTGCGCGCGCCGAAGCCGAGGCCAAAGCACGTCTCGCCGAGATAGCGTCGCGGCAGGAGCACGAGCGCCAGCTTCACGCCCTCAGTCACGACAAACACAAGAAGCGCCTGCAGACAATCGCCATCCTGCTGGGCCTGTTCGTCCTCCTCGGGGCCATCGGCGCCGGCGTCGCGATCAAGAGCGCCATCGACAAGGCCAACGCCGCCGAAGCGCGCGCCCGCCAGCTGGAAACCGACAAAGAGGTGGTCGAGCAGCAGCAGGCTCGAATGAAGCAAGATCTGGCCAACGCGAAGGACCCCGAAGAAATCGCGCGACTCGAGAGAAAGGTTCGCGAAGCGGAGGACAAATCCGCACATTTTCAGCTCAGATTGAGCAGACCAAGGGGCACGCCGCCCCTGCAGGAGGCGGCGGGGGGGGCGTAGTCAAGCCCCAACCAGGCGGGGGCGGAGGCGGGGGTGGCAAACCCTGCAATTGCACGCCGGGCGATCCGCTCTGCTCGTGCCTCTAGCCCAATCGCGGCTAGCTTTCGCGCTCGATTTGCCCTCGCTCGACGCGGCGCGCTCGATGGCGCTCGCCGTGCGGGACGCCGTCGACATGCTGAAAGTCGGACTCGAGCTCTTCATTCAAGCTGGTCCAGGCGCAGTCGCCATCGGCGAGGAAGCGCAGCGCCCGATTTTCCTCGATCTCAAGCTCCATGACATTCCGGAGACGGTCGACCGCGCGGTCGCGCGTGTCTCGGCCCTCGGCGCGCGCGTGCTGACGGTCCACGCGAGCGGCGGCCCGGCGATGCTCCGGCGCGCGGTCGAACGCTCGCACAAAGAGGGCGCGGGGCTCGAGAATCGCTGCGGTCACGGTCCTCACATCGCTCGACGACGAAGACCTTGCGGCCGTGGGCTTTGCGCGGGGAATTGGCGAGCAGGTGGAGCTGCTGGCACGCATGGCGTGGGGCGAAGGGGTGCGGACGTTCGTTTGCTCGCCCCATGAAGCGGCCAGGCTGCGCGACGTGCTCGGCGCCGAGGCCACGCTAGTGACGCCAGGCGTACGCGCCTCCGAGTCGTCGTCGGGCGCCGGGCAGCGCGACGATCAGAAGCGCACGATGAGCGCGCGCGAGGCAGTCGCGGCGGGGGCGAGCTGGGTCGTCGTCGGACGACCCATCCGCGACGCGCCCGATCCCGCCGCTGCGGCGCGTGCCATAGCCCGCGAGATCGGCGAAGCGGCGCCGAGGTCGACTTGAGCGGCGGCCCGGCGCGCGACGGAGGGGCTCGCTCCCGGATGCTCTGCGGAATGCAACCGGTCCGCGAGGCCATCCGCACCCACGGCGCCCAGCTCGAACGCGTCGTCGTCGAGGCGACCGCCGCGGGCGCATCGCCGCAGCTCGACGCGCTCGCACGATTTGCGCAGGATCATGGCGCGCAAGTCGAGCGCCTCGCGCGATCGGAGCTCGATCGCGTGGCCCGGGGGGTCCGCCATCAGGGCGCTATTGCGTTCGCGCCCGAGCTTGCTCTCACTCCCCTCGACAATCTCGTCCTCGACGAAGCCGCTCTGGTGGTCGCGCTCGACGAGGTGCAAGACCCGCAGAACTTCGGTGCCGTCGTCCGCTCGGCGGTCGCCATGGGCGCGACGGCCATCGTGTGGCCGGAGCACAGGTCCGCGCCCCTCTCTGCGGCCACGTTCCGAGCATCTGCGGGCGCGATAGAGCACGCAACCCTCTGCCGGGTGCCGTCTCTGCCCCCGGCGCTCGACGCGCTCCGCCTCCGTGGGCTTGCCGTGGTAGGGCTCGACGTCGAGGGCGATGCCTTTCTCGACGCCGTCGACTTGACGCGACCCGTCGTCCTCGTGGTGGGCGCAGAAGACAAGGGCCTGCGAAAGACGGTAAAGCGCGTGTGCGATGTCCGGGGGCGCCTTCCCATGCCCGGCCCCATCGGCTCTCTCAATGCTTCGGTCGCGGTGGCGATCGCGCTTTACGAAGTCGTGCGCCAGCGCGGAGCAGGCCGACCCCAAGCCGGGCGAGGAACCTGAGTGATCCGAGCGCGCCGCGCACGACCCGAGCCATGCCGCCTAGCGATTCCTTCCCCCATGCCTCGGACCTCGAGCGGGCGCTCGCCGCGGTCGGCTACCTCGCGGGCGAGTCTCTCTCGCTGGTCTGCTGGCTCGCGCTTGCGCTCGACCGCCCCGTCTTCGTCGAAGGCCCGGCCGGCGTCGGAAAGACGGACTTGGCACGTGCCCTCGCCGGCGCGATGTCGCGGCCGCTCGTCCGGCTCCAGTGCTACGAGGGCCTCGACGAGGCGAAGGCCCTTTACGAGTGGGACTACGCGAAGCAGATGCTCTACAGCCAGCTCCTGCGCGAGGCGGTCGGCGAGCACACCGCCGGTAGCGCTTCGATCGAGCAGGCGCTCGAGCGGGTGGCGGGCGCAGAGTCGGCGTTTTTCAGCAGGCGCTTTTTGATCGAGCGACCGCTCCTGCGCGCTCTGACGAGCGAGCACCCTGTCGTGATGCTCATCGACGAGGTCGACCGCGCTGATCCCGAGTTCGAGGCGCTTCTCCTGGAGGTGCTCTCCGAGGGCCAAGTGACGATCCCCGAGCTCGGACCGGTGAGGGCCAAGAGCGCGGCTCTCTTCGTGCTGACGAGCAACGGCACGCGCGAGATGACCGATGCGCTGCGTCGCCGGTGCCTGCACGCCTTCGTCGACTATCCGACGCCGGCCCGCGAACAAGCCATCCTAGCGATTCACCTTCCCGGTCTGGGCGCACGGCTGGCAGAACAGTTGGCCTCTTTCGCGCGCAAGGCGCGGGAGCTCGACCTGCGCAAGCCGCCGTCGATTTCGGAGACGATCGACTGGGCGCGGGCGCTCGTTCTGTTGGGGGCCAGCGCCATCGACAAAGAGCTCGCTCGGTCGACACTCGGCGCTCTCGTCAAGAGCGAGGATGATCGCTCCAAGGTCGAAAAACATCTCGAAGGTCTGCTCAAAGAGTGACCGGCCCGCAGCCGGCACCCTCTCGCGCGGTCTTCTTCTCGCGCACGCGCTCAACGCAGCTCGGCGACTTGCTCGCCGAAGATTCGCTCGAGCCCAGCCAGCAGCGCGTCGCCCACGTCGACGCGCCATGAGTCGCCCAGGGAGAGGACGGCCTCGGCGCCGTCGGGGAAGCCGACGCAAAGAGCGACGGGACAGCTGCCCTTCGCGGCACCCAGCAGGCGCGCGAGGTTCGCAAGGTCCGCCGGATCCATTTTTTCTGCACGCACGCGGATCGCGATCGCCCGGGTGTCCGCGCGCACCGCCTCTCCCAGCGCTTTCACCTCGTTGAGCAAGATCGTCGGCTCGCGCGGCCCCTCCGGCTCGTCGTCGGCGTCTTCCGTCGCGCTGCGGAAAGCTCACTTTGCCGGTGACGAGCACCGGCTCGCCGCTCGTGAGAAGCGCAGCGTGCTGTCGATCTCGCGCGCGCGCACCTTCACGTTCACGCGGCCCGGTCAGGTCCTCGAGATCGAAGAACGCGACCTTGCCGCCGCCGTCCTTGAAGATGCGCTCGCGGTAGCCCTCGACCATCCCGACGAAGCTTCACCTGCGCCCAGTCGTCCATTCGAGCGCACTCGCGAGACGGGCGACGCGCCGAGCTTCGCGAGCCCCGCCTCGCCCTTCAGGTAGCGCTCGAGCGGGTGCCCGGACACGTAGAAGCCGAGCGACTGCCGCTCGCGCACGAGCATCTCGCGGCGATCCCAGGCTCGCACTCGGCGTAGTCGCCCGCGCTCGGCAGCGTGACGTGCGCCGCGGGCTCGGCGCGGCATCGAACAGGCCGAAGAGCGTCGTCTGCCCCGCCTCGCGATCGCGGCTCGCGGCGCGCGAGCGCTCGAGCGCGACGTCGATCGACGCGAAGGCCCGCGCCCGCGACACGCCGCGCGCGATCGAGCGTCGAGTCGAACGCGCCGCACTGCACCAGCGCCTCGAACACGCCCTTGTTCACGCGCTTGGCGTCGACGCGCGCCGCGAAGTCGAAGAGATCGCGGAACGGCGCCGTCGCTCCGCGCGCTCGAAGACCGCCTCGAGCGCCGCCCCGCCGAGGCCGCGCACGGCGCCGAGGCCGAAGCGAATCTGCGGGCCGAGCGGGTCTTGAATCGCTCGCTCGGCGCCTTCGGCCGGCGGCGCGATGGCTCGCTGCCGTCGGGGTGCGTGTAGACGACCTTGAAGTCGGTGTCGCTCTCGTTGATGTCGGGCGGAAGGACGGTGACGCCCATGGCGCGCGCGTCGGCGATGGTGCGGACGACCTTCTCGATGCGGTCCTTGTCGCTGGTCAGGATCGCGCAGAGGAGCTCGACCGGGTAGTGCGCCTTCAGCTACGCGGTCTGGTAGGTGATGAGCGCGTACGCCGCGGAGTGGCTCTTGTTGAAGCCGTAGCCGGCGAAGTACTCGAGCAGGCCGAAGATGCGCTCGGCGTCCTTCTCGTCGACGCCCTTTGCCTTCGCGCCCGTCGACGAAGATGTCTCTTCTGCTTGGCCATCTCCTCGGGCTTCTTCTTGCCCATCGCGCGGCGGAGGAGATCGGCGCCGCCGAGCGTGTAGCCGGCGAGCTGTCTGCGCGATCTGCATGACCTGCTCCTGGTAGACGATGACGCCGTAGGTCGGCGCGAGCAGCGTCGTCGACGAGCGGGTGCAGCTTCGCGATCGGCTTCGCGGCCGTGCTTGCGGTTGACGAAGTCCTCGTACCATGCCCGCGCCGAGCGGGCCGGGGCGGTAGAGCGCGACGGCGGCGACGATGTCCTCGAAGCAGTCGGCGCGCAGGTCCTTGAAGAGCTGCTGCATGCCGCTCGACTCGAGCTGGAAGACGCCCTTCGTCTCGCCGGACGCGAGCAGCTCGTACGTCGCGCGTGTCGTCGAGCGGGATGCGCGCGAGGTCGAGCTTCTTGCCGTCGCGCCGCGAGAGTCGGGGCGCGCGTTGACGAGGCGCACCGCGATGTCGAGCACCGTGAGCGTCTTCAGGCCGAGGAAGTCGAACTTGACGAGCCCGCCTGCTCGACGTCGTCCTTGTAGTACTGCGTGACGAGCGCGCCGCGTCTTGTCGTCGCGGAAGACCGGGACGTGATCCCAGAGCGGCCCTTCGCTGATGACGATGCCGGCGGCGTGCTTGCCGGCGTGGCGCGTCAGCCCCTCGAGCTTCCGCGCCTGGTCGAGCAGCTCCTTGACGCGCGGGTCGGTCTCGTAGCGCGCCTTCAGCTTCGGCTCGATGCTCGAGCGCTCTCGGCGATCGTGTACGTCTCGGCGGGCGTCTTTCGCGGGATGAGGTTGGCGATCTGCTGCGCCTCGATCGGCGTGATCCCGATGCACGCGCGCGACGTCCTTGATGACGCTCTTGGCCTTGAGCTCGGCGAACGTCGCGATCTGGCCGACGCTCGTCTCGCCGTACTTCTTCTGCACGTACGCGATGACCTCGTCGCGCCGGTCCATGCAGAAGTCGACGTCGAAGTCGGGCATGCTGCACGCGCTCGGGATTGAGGAAGCGCTCGAAGAGCAGGTTGTACGGGATCGGGATCGAGGTCGGTGATCCGCATCGCGTACGCGACGATCGAGCCTGCGCCCGAGCCGCGGCCGGGCCCGACCGGGATGCCGCTCTCCTTCGCGTAGCGGATGAAGTCCCAGACGATGAGGAAGTACCCGGGGAACTTCATCTTCGCGATGACGTCGAGCTCCGATCTCGAGCCGCGCTTCGCGTAGGCCTCGCGATCGACCGTCTTGCCCTGCGCCGCGAACTCCTCGAAGCGGCGCGCGAGGCCCTCGCGCGCCACGTGGCGGAAGTAGCCCTCGGTGTCGTAGCCGCTCGGGCACCTCGAAGCTCGGGAGCATCGGCTCGCCGAGCTTGAGCGACGAGCTTGCACTTCTCGGCGATCGCGAGCGTGCTCGCGAGCGCCTCGGGATAGCGCGGAGAAGAGCTGCGCCATCTCGTCGGGCGACTTCAGGTACATCTCGCTCGAGCCGTGGTGGCGCTCCTTCGCCTCCTCGTAGCGAGCGACCGGTCTTGATGCACGAGAGATAGAGGTGCGCCTCGGCGTCGGCGCGCTCGGCGTAGTGGACGTCGTTCGTGGCGACGAGCGGCAGGTCGAGCTCGCGCGCGAGCTCGACGAGGATGCCGTTGAGCACCGGCTGCTCGGGCAGACCGTGGTCCTGGAGCTCGACGTAGAGACTCCCCGGCTCGAAGATGTCGCGCAGCGTCGCGAGCATCTCGCGCCCGCGCGCCTCGCCCTGCTCGAGCATGGCCTGCGGCGACGAGCCCGCCCATGCAGCCGGTCATCCCGACGAGGCCCTTGGCGTGTCGCGGCGAGGTCGTCGAGGGCGATCGCGGTCGCGCCGGCACGCGCTTCCGGAGGCGGGGCGACGTGCCCGCGCGACACGAGCCAGACGAGGTTCTTGTACCCCTCGTCCGCTCGCGGCGAGCACCGGCAGGTGGTGCGCCGTGCCCGCCTCGCGCGCACACTTCGAGCTCGCAGCCGAGGATGGCCTGGACCCTGGCCTCCTTCGCGGCCTTGTAGAAGCGTGATCGCGCCGAACATGTTGCCGTGGTCGGTGACCGCGACCGCGCGCATCCCGGCCGCCGCGACGCGCTTGACGAGGTCTTTGACCTTCACCGCCCCGTCGAGCAGCGAGTACTGCGAGTGGACGTGGAGATGAACGAACTCGGAAGGCATCGGGTGCGAGGAGCGAGCGAGGGCCAGCGATCGGCTATCGGCGATTGGCCTCGAGCGCAAGGGAGGGCCGCCTCCTTCTAGCCTCTCGCCCTTTCGATCATGTGCGGCGACAGGTGCAGCGAAAAAGCGTAAATGCTGATCTGCGGGGGGCCGCCTATGCTCGTAGGAAAGAGCGAGCCGTCGGCTACGAACAATCCGCGCACCTGGTGGTGCTCGCCAGTGGAACGCACGACGCTTACCAGAGGATCCTCTCCCATTCGCATCGCCCCCATGGGGTGCACGGCAGTGAGCGGAACGGCATGCGGCCGGACGAACGACAAATCGAGGGCGTCGAGCTCGGCCAACCCGGCGATCCGCTTGCCCGGCACGCCGGGGATCGTCACCTCGCGCGCGCCGGCCGCGAGCAGGATGCGCGCGCACGCTTGAAGGCCCTTGGCCAGCTGTTGGCGGTCCCGCTCGGTCATCGCATAGCGAATGGAAGGCCGACCGTCCGCGTCGACCGCGACTTCGCCGCTCGTTTCGTCGTGGACCATGGCGGTCAGCACCGCCAGGTTGGGGTAGCCGCGCATGGCAGCCATGTGCCCCTGGCCGAAACCAGGCAGCGACGCCGCCGCGCCAACGGGATGGGCGAAAGCCGGTACGATCCAGACGCGCTTGTCGCTGCCCGGCTCGTGGGAGAGGTGCTCGGTGCACTCGTAGCTCTGGGGAATGCCCCGCCATCCGGCGATCTCTCGGTCGAAGCGGCCGGCGACGAAGGCGCCGGGGTGAAGGCGCAGGCCGCGGCCGAGCTGCGCGTGCGGATCGGGCAAATCGCTCCTTCGGGCCAGGGCCGCGCTCCCGATCGCGCTCGCGGCGAGAACGACCACACGCGCTCGCAGCTCGACTCGGCCCACGGCGAGCCCTTGGCCGTCGCTGGCGACGGCGCGAACGCCCGTGACGGCGTGGCCGTCGTGCAACACGCGCACGCCTTCGACGTCGGAATACACGCGCGCCCCGGCCATGACGGCCTGCGGGAGGACGATTTTTGCGGCGTTCTCTTTCGCGTCGTACGCGCACCCGAGCTCGCAGAACCCCGAGCCGACACAGCCGACGCGGTTGTGCTTGAGCGCGCCGCCGCGCCAACCAAGCACGTCGCAGCCCTGCCGCAGCACCTCGTTGTTGGCGTTGCGCATCGTCGCTGTGATTTCGGACACCGAGAGGTCACGCTCGATGGACTCGAACGCCCCGCGTAGCTCGATGGAACTGGCGCCGACGACGCCGTAACGGCTCCTCCAAACATCGAGGATCTCGTCTGGCGTCCGCTTGCACAGATTCGTGTTGTGGAGCGTGCTTCCGCCTACGCCGCGCCCCTGCAGCACGCGAATGGCCCTGTCCTCGGTGGTCCGACCGCCCGCGTCCTCGAAGAGTCGCGCCAGCATGCCTTCCTCGCGCTGATCGAAGTCGCTCGATGTCCAGTGCCCGCCGGCCTCCAGGGCGACGACGTCTAGCCCTGCGCGGGCGAGCTCTCGGGTCGCGACCGAGCCTCCCGCGCCCGTGCCCACGACGACGGCGTCGACGTCGATCGCGATGTCGCCCCGGAGCGTCTCGCCGCGCACGAAGGCGCCCTTCATCGCCACCCTCCCGGGGGCCGACCGACGAGCGGACCGTCGTATCCGATGGCCCGCCACGTGCGCGGGTCGCTGTAGTAGCCGAGGAAAACGAGCGACCGCAAGCCGTCGAAGCCCGAGCGGAGGAGGTCACTCGACGAAGACTCGAGCGACGACAGAACGTCGTCCTGCTGCCGCGGCGCGAGGCGCGTGAAGCGCGAAGCGAAGCGGCTTCCAAGCGGGGCCAAGTGCTCGACGTACGCGAGGAATCGGCCGAAATCGCGGCGGACTCGGGCGGGGAGGCGGCTCACCCACCCGTCGACGAATCTAGCGACGTCGAGGTCGTCTGCGTTTGGGACGGACGAGTCGTGACGATCTGGGGCTACGATGCGCCTAGCCGCGTGCTGGACCACCACGAATTGCCACGGGGCAAGCGCAGCCAGTGGACGCCCAGGCGGCGGATAGCCGCGCGTGCGCAGCGCTCCCACGGCCGTGCCACCGAAGACGAGCGCGGTCCAAGCGCCAGCCTTCAGGAGGGCCCGCCGCGACAGCTTGCGCCGAGGCAGGAGTGCCCGTGGGCTGGAGAAGTCGTGGTTCGCGCCTCGCATCGCGCCAGCGCCGAAGGTATAGGCCGGGACCGGTAGCCGTGCACCTCTTTGGTCTGACTGGCGGCATTGCGTCGGGCAAAAGCACGGTCGCGGCGCGATGGCGCAGGCATGGGCTGCCAGTCATCGACGCCGACCGGCTTGCGCGCGAGGTCGTCGGCCCAGGGACCGTGGGGTTGCGGGACATCCTCGGGGCGTTCGGGCGAGGCGTGCTCACGCCGGACGGCACACTCGATCGCAAGGCGCTGGCGCGCATCGTCTTTTCCGATGCGGCGGCGCTCCGGTCGCTGAACGCGATCACGCACCCGCTCATCGCCGCGCGGGCTGCCGAACGCGCCGCCGAGCTGGCTCGCTCGGGAGAGCCCCTCGGCTGCTACGAAGCGGCGCTCCTGGTCGAGAATGGCGTCGCCGACGCGTTCCGACCACTCGTCGTCTGTTCGTGCGCCGACGACGTTCAGGCAGAGCGCGTCCGCGCGCGCGGCGGTGATGCTTCCGCCGACACGTTCGCCCGGATCCGTTCGCAGATGCCCCTGGAGGCGAAGGTCGCAGTCGCCGACTACGTCATCGACACGGGTCAGCCCCTTGCCGACAGCGGCCGTCAGTCCGACGCGGTGTTGCGCGCGGTTTGCGTGCGATTGGGGGTCGACGCCGCTCGGTATGTCTAGATGGCTGGTCGATCGGGTCATGGCGCAGCGGCGACGTGCCGCGCTCGTACCGGAGCGGAGCTCACGGAGCGTCAACCTCGCCGTAGGCGGCGACCTTGTACCGACGCTCCTCGCGCCGAAGGAGCAGGACGATCAGGTCCCCGAACAGCCGCTCCCCGCCGACGTGTGTCACCTCGATCGGGACCCTGACGTAAACCTCGTCGCGGCGCATCTCGAGCGGGCGCGGGGGGGCGCCCGGCGCGGAGAGATCGTCCCAGTCGTATCGCTCGATTCGTTCCAGGCGGACCAATTCTACTCCTGCGAGACGGCCGTATTCGTGAGCGTGCAAGCGCTGTCGCCAGCCCTCGACGAGCGCGGCGCTACCACGCGAGCGCCCCTCGATGGGACCCGCATCCGGGGTCAAAAGGTCACCTAGTGCCTCCGGCGATTCGCGCTGCCAGGCCTCGGCTACGGCCGCGACGACGGCGCGAATGGCGTTGGTTCCGATTGGTTCGCGCAGGGCGACGACTCCGCGTGCCTCCGCGCGATCCGTCGCGACCGGAAGCGCGGCAGGCATGGTATCCATGAGGGCTCCGTCCGGGTGGCGCGACGCCGGAGCCTCGGAGACACCCGCTCCAGGCAGCCCCGATTCCTCGCCACGAACGTCGATCGCGGATGCCGGTGACAGGGCCGGCTTCGACTGGCAGGCGCCCGCCGTGAAGATGGCCACTCCCGCCGCCGCTGCGGCGCCGATGAAGGAGCGTAGGAGGGCGGCGCGCGACCCCGGGATCATGTTACAGCGCTTCGATTCGCGGATCCTCGTCACGCGACATCGTGACTATCGCATGGTCCGGAACCGCCTTCCACCGTCCGTTCGGCGGCGAGTCGTCGAAGTCGCTGGCGACCACGGTGAAGTGCATTCGCGCAATCTCTGGGATCTTGCGACGCAGCTGCGGATCGTCGCCGATGATCCCATCGGCGTCGCTCTTGCCGCTGAAGATGCGGAGGCGCATCTCCGCATCGCTTCGGTGAACGGCGAGGAACCGCTCGCCGTTGGAGACGATGAGGTTGAGCTTTGCGGCCGGTGCCCCGACTTCGGCCGTCATCCCATCCACCACCGCCAGGCTCGAGCGCAACGCCTCGAGGACGAGGGGCGACTCGACCGGACCTTCGTTCAAGCGCCCCGCGTCGTGCAGGAACGATAGAAAGACGTGGAAGACCACTTCGGCGTCCGTGTCTCCGCGAATGCCGCTGCGCAAGAAATCGGGCACGCTCGCAACGAGTCGGTCGCGAATCTGCTCGAAATCGGTCACCGTCCCGGCCTGCGCGAACAGCCACTGTCGATAGCGGAACGGATGGGTGTTCTCGGTACGGAGCGCGCCGACGGTGGCGTGCCGGACGTGCCCCACGACGAGGTCGGCCCTTACGTCGGCGGCGACCTTCGCCATGTCAACCTCTTCCCGCTCGTCGATTGGCCGGCGCCGCATGAGGACCTCGCCGCCCTGGTAGAATCCGAGGCCCCACCCGAGGGGCGTACCCTTGGAGCGTGCGCGCAGGGACTCCGACTCGACCGCCAAAACGCGAGCGGCGAGGTCTGGGCGGTTGCCGATGATTCCGAAAAGACGTGCCATCGATTGCACCCCGAGCGGGCAACCGACCCGCTTCCTATTGAACTTGATGTCTACCGACGAGGCTCTCGCAAACTTCCCGCGACAGAGGGCGCCGCCGCAAGCCTCCGAAAGGCGCGCGGCGGTAGAGGCGCCCGTGTGCCCGCCGCCGACGATGCATGGCCGCGCTCTTCTTAACCATGACACGTAAAGAGGACGTGCGAGAGGCCGGGGCCATGATCGGCTCAAACACCCCTTTCTTCTCGTCCGTCTCGTGCAATGTCGTGCTCCTGGCGCGCCGTCGGCGGCGCGCGCGGGTGTCCTCCTTCGCGGGACGCCGTCGCGGACGCTCTGGCGAGCGTCTGGAGCGTCCGGAGGCGCACACGGCGTTCGAGAGCCACCTGTAGGCCTCGTACGAGCCACGGCGCGAGGCCGGCGACGGCGAGCGCGGCTAGCCAAGGGGGAACAGCGGGCATGGCGATGAGCGTCGGCCGGGACGCAGCGGCAGGGTCGCGGAAGACCGGTTCGCGAGCGCCTCCGGCCGGAGATTCTGCCACATCGCGGCGAGGAGCGCTTTCGCGAAGGTCCTAGGACTGCGCAGCGGAAGCTGCACCTCCCGCGGCTCGCGCGACGCGCTCGTGCAACGCAGCGAGCTCAGACGCTAGCGAACCTTTGCCGTCGTCTCCGGCGGAACGATGAACGGAACCACGTATTCGCGTGCCTCGAAGTTGGCGCGGTATTGCGCTGCCGCATGCTGGGTCGCAAAGGGACCGACGCGAACGCGAAACCAGGTACCCCGCCCAGGTACGGCGGCCTCGACGACGTATGCTTTATGACCGCGCGCCCGCAGCTGATCCGCGAACCCTTGTGCCTCCGCCTGCGTGTGAAAACTGCTTACTTGCAGCTGATAGCCACCTTCGTGCCCCGCTCCGGCCGCTCCGCCAGTGGCACGGGCCAACTCGTTCTGAGCGGCTTCGCTCGCCGCCTTGGTCATCGCGTCCCGTGGTCGCGTCACGATCGGCGTCGCTTCGAGGACGGAGAGCGCCGGCAACGGTACGATGGACAGCCGATCCGTCGCGGGGGGCGGCTGGGGTGGGGCCGGAAGAGGGGGTTCCTGCGGCGTCGTGGCGCTTCCGGTCGCGCGCACTGCGGCGAGCGCCGTCGACGGTCTGTCGTCGTCGCTCAACATCCGTGGGAACGTCACGTCCCGCGGCGACAGATCGGTCATCGAGCGCATCGCCGCCGACGAGGGTGCCATCGCAGCGCGCGCTCGATCCGCCACGAGCTCGCCGAGCGGATCGCTCTTGGCCGTCATCGGTTGGCTGGTACGACCAGCCAGAGCAAAGCCCGCGAAGGCGATGCACGCGCCGCCGAGGCCGACGAGCGCGACCGTCACGCTACGAGGCATTCGCCGCTCGTCGTCGTCCTCCTGCAGCTCTTCGAGGTGCCGAATGCCGAGGTCGCTCATCGCCCACCGTCCACGCTGTTTGGTAACGCAACCGCGCCCAACCGGCCAAGTCTTCTGCTACCCGACAGTTCCCCGCCTGCGTCTACGCTTCTCCCCCTTCGAGCGTCGCTGTAGGGCCCTCGATTCCGGTGTCTTCGGCCGGGCGGTCCAGCCGCTCGGGCGCGTTGATTCCCACCATCTCCAATGCGCTGGCGTACACAGTTCGAATGGCCTCGATCCAAGCGAGGCGCGCGCGTGTCTTGCCGAAATCCCAAGACGCCTCCCAGCCGGTTTTCGCGCGGAGGCTGTCCGGTGGCAAAATGGGATCACTCTCGCCCTTCAGGCGCGTGAAATAGCTCTGGAAGTCGCGGGCAAGGTCCTGCACGTAAAAGACGATGCGATGCGGCTCGCGCTGTCGAGCGGCCTCCTCGACGACCTCGGGAAAGTCCCCCAGCTTGTGGGCCATCGCGAGCTCGTCGGGGTGCTCGAGAGCGGCCCACTCGAGGAGCGTAGGGTGCACGTCCCGCGCAAGGCCGAGCAAGCGTGCTTTGCGGAGAATGGAGCACAGCCGCGCATGCCCGTACTGGACGTAGAAGACCGGGTTGTCGAGGCTCTTTTTCTTCGCAAGCTCGATGTCGAATTCGACGTTCGAGCTCGCGCTTCGTGACAAGAAGAAGAATCGCAAGGCGTCCGCGCCAGCCCCCTTCCGTCCGGATGCCTCGTCAATCTCGTCCATGACCTCGTCGATCGTGATGACGTTCCCGGCACGTTTGCTGCTTTTGACCGACTGGCCGCCCTTGCTGATGAAGACGAGCTGGTAAAGCAGGGCTTCGAAGCGATCCTGCGGCAATCCCAACGCCGTGAGCGCATTGCGGACGCGCGCGAGGTAACCGTGGTGGTCGGCCCCTAGGACATTGATCAGGCGGTCGTAACCACGTCCGATCTTGTCTGCAAAATAGGCCACGTCCGATGCGAAATAAGCCCACGTGCCGTCGCTCTTCCGGACCACGCGATCCTTGTCGTCCAGCGCTCCTTCAGGCGCCTTGAAGAACAGGGCGCCCTCCTTCGGCAGGAGGTGCCCGCCCGCCGTCAGTTGGCGCATCACGGCACCGACGGCGCCCGAGCGATGCAAAGACTCCTCGCTGAACCAGACGTCGAAGGACACGCCGAGATCGGCGAGCGAGGGCCTGATGCCCGGGAGAGTGCGCGACGCAGGGATGCCTCGAAGCATCCACGCGACGCACACGCGCCCCAGCACGTCGGCCTCGGACGCCAAGAGCGAAGGATCGAGGATTCGGAGCCATTCGGCGAGCTCCGTCACGTACGCTCCCTTGTAGCCGTCCTCGGGCGGAGGGCGCCCCTCCGCCGCCGCACGTACGCTCTCGGCGAACGCGTGCACTTGGTTGCCACGATCGTTGATGTAGTACTCGCGCGTCACGCGGTGCCCGGTTGCCTCGAGCAGGCGGGCGACGGCGTCGCCGAGAATGGCGTTCCGGCCGCTGGCCACCGTCACCGGGCCTGTGGGGTTGGCGCTCACGAATTCCACGTTGATCCGCTCGCCCGTCGCGGCCGCCGCCCTCCCCCACGCGCGCTTCGCAAGGAGAATCTCGCCGAGCTCCGTATGAAAAGCGCGCGGATGCAGTCGCAGGTTGACGAAACCTGGACCCGCGATCTCGGCCCGAGCGATGACCTCGCTGCCCGCAAGAGCGCGCACGAGCTCCTCGGCCAACACACGTGGCGGCCGTCCTGCGCGCTTCGATAGGGCCATGGCGACGTTTGTCGTCAGGTCGCCGTGCTCGGCGCGCTTCGGCCGCTCGATCACCCAGCTCGCGCCGTCGATGACGCTCATCCCGGCGTCGCCAAGCACACCGGAGCGCGCGAGCGTCTCGAGCGCCGCGATTAGTGAGTAGCGGACGTGACCGCCCAGGCTCATCGGTTTTCTCCTCCGGTCCGTCCCGTTTAGCTCAATACGCGTCCGAAGCGAAACGCCCGGCTGCCAGCGTCGCGACCTGCGCTGCCTTCCACCGTGTCTCCTCGAGCTCGCGTTCGGGATCGCTGTCGGCAACGATGCCGCCCCCGGTAAAATAGGTCGCACGGCGCTCCCCACGGCGCGCGGAGCAGCCCTCCCCATCCTTGCTGTGGAGCTCGATCGTGCGAATGGCCATGGCCAAACAGAGCTCGCCTGAACCGCTCATGAAGCCAAAAACGCCCGTGTAAGCGCTGCGGCGCCACGGCTCGAGGCGAGCGATGACCTCCATCGCGCGCACCTTGGGCGCACCAGTGACGCTGCCGCACGGCAAGACGGCTCGCACGATCTCGTCAAGGCTGGTCCCCGGGCGCCGCTGTCCAAGGACCTCCGCCATGCGGCTCCAAACGGTATGCCCGGCGATGACGCGAGGCTCTCCTCCCATCCGGACGCTGCCTGGCAAGGCCACTCGCCCGAGATCGTTGCGGTGCACGTCGACGGCCATCACCAGCTCGGCTCGCTCTTTGGGGTCGGCCTCCAGCGCGGCAGCCTGCAGCGCGTCCTCGCGCGCGTCGCGACCGCGGGGACGGGTTCCCTTGACGGGGCATGTGCGCAGCACGTCACCGCGCACGGAGAGCGCGAGCTCCGGGCTCGCCCCACACACAATCGTCTCGCCCAGATCTTGAAAGAAGCCCCATGGGGCCGGGGCGGCCTCGAGAAGCGCCCCAAAGAGCGCCAGCGCGTTACCCCGAACGACCAGGGACATTCGGCGCGCGAGGTTCACCTCGTAGAGGTCGCCCGCCGCTATGAGGCGCAGCGCGTACCGAACGCGCGCGCGATGGGCGTCATCGCTCTCGTCCGAAGGCAGCACACGGAGAACGAACCGATCCGCTTCGCCGGACGCACCTTCCGTCAGCGCACGTACCATCTTCGAGGCGCTCGCGGGATCGTCGGCCTCGACGGCGACGTCGCCCGCCAGGTGATCGATTCGCACTACCGCCGGATACCGCCGCCACTCGGGCCGTACGAGTCCGGCGGGCAAACGCTCGTCGGGGTACCGCGTCCAGCGTGAGCGCTCTTGCACGCGCAGCGCTTCGTAAGGGATGACGCCAATCCATCGGGGAGCGGCCGGCGCTCCGTTCCATCCCGGCGCTGCACGGCCCCCCAATGGGAGATCGGGGTACGGAGGCACCAGATCGTGGCACGCCTCAACGGGGTCGCATGCGACGAAGCTGAAGCGAGCGTCCTCGCGGCGCGGAGCCCCCTCGGTACGGCTCGCGAGCACGGCAAGTCCGGGACGGCCGTGGAGCCGGCGCGCAATGGCCAATGGATCGGGCGGCGCTCTGACTGCTCCGACGATCGAGTCTCGAGGCCGATCGTTTCGGTTTGTCGTCATGCAGCGGTCGCCCCGAAAATGCGCTGCCCTGTGGGTTCGTGCAAGCGCCAGTCACCTCCGCGCGAAGGCGGCCCCCGGCTCGCCCGACGCGGCGGAGGGGGCCGTGGCGCCCACTTCGCCCTCGGCGCTGGCAGAGCGACGCGCCCGTTCCCGAACGAACGCGTGCTGGGCGACGACCGGCACGAGGAAATAGATGGTACAGAACGCGGCGGCGGCGTCGGGCGAAAAGCCCATGTCGCGCATGATGGCGCCCTGCACGCCCGCCGAATTGATCTCCAGACCTTTGCGGCTTCGGAGAACTTCCTGCGCGACGCGCGCAAGGGCCATGCTGGGACCTGCTCCCCGGCGATGCTCGCTCGCGAGGCGAAACGCGTGTGGCACGCGCTCATCGGGGCCTAGGACCGGTCGCCCGAAGCCAGGGACCTTCTCCCGCCGCCGGAGGATGTCGTCGAGCTCGTCTACCACGGCCCGACCGGCGAGCGTGGCGGCGTCCAGCTCATCGAGAACGCGAATGAACCCCGCAACGGGGGTGACGGTGATGTTCGTGGACAGCGCGGCCGCCAGGCCGCCGATGAGCGATCGCGCCAGCGGGGCACCCCCATGCGCGATGCGCCGAGCGACCGCGAGCGGCCAAATATGAGGGTCTAGCAGCTGCGTGTTGACTCCGAGCTGCTCGAGGAGGTGAGCGTCTTCCGTCGATAAATCGAGACCCGCGATCGCCCACGCCGCCACCTGAAAGAAGCTCTTCTGCCCGAGCAGATCACGGAAAAGGAGCTTGCCGCGCAGCTCGTGGTCGCGCAGTTCCGGTCGGACTCGCGCAAGCTCCGGCTCGAGCTCGAGCTCGTGCTCGAGCCGGGCAGGTCGCTGAGCAACCTCGGCTGCTCCGTGCTCGACGAGGCGCTGCAGGGGCGCCGAATGGGCACCCAGGACGGCAATCAACTCCCCTATGCCGAGCGGCCCAGCCGACGCGAGAGCCGTAACCAGGATCTCGGTCGGCTCGGCGCCCACGGCGCAGGCGAGTCGGGCGTTCTCGAAAAGCGGCGAAGTTGACGAAGGTGTCCGAGAGCGCGCTATCCATCGCGGTCGTCCGCGCCAGAGCCGAAGCGCCATGCTTAGCGGCCCCTTTGCGTCCGCAAGCATTCGTCAGTTTGCGCTTCGGTGATCCGCCCTCGGCCCCGTCGCAGCGAGCGGTGCCAGGGGCAGAAAGACCCTCACGGTGGTGCCCACGCCTGGCTCCGACTCCAGGACGAGCTCCCCGCCCCTGCGCTGGATGCGCTCGGCGGCCGCTGAGAGACCAAGACCCGCGGCCGGCGGCTCCCGCGTCGTGAAGAAGGGCTCGAGCGCGCGAGCGCGGACGTGAGGGCTCATCCCGACCCCGTTGTCGATGATTTCCACCAGCGCCGCGTCTTCGCTCTTGCTAGCTCGCAACGTAATGATCCCGCGCTCGCCGCGGTCGCGAACGGCCTGAACCGCGTTGCTGAGAAGCGCGGAAAGCGCTTGAACGAGCTGCGACCGCGGCATCATGGCGCGACAGGGCTCTTGGGGCGTGATCACTCGGAAGTCCGCGACCCGTTCGACGACGACGCCGACGAGCTGGCCGAGCTCATCGATAACGGTCGCCAGGTCCGAAGCCTCACCGAATTCGTCCGGCAAGATGAGCGAGTACACTTGGGCCACTGCAGTCGAAGCTTCGTGGAGGGCAACGGCCAAATCGTCCATCGTGGCTCTCAGCTCCACACTGGGGGGTGCCGAGGCCCGGAGGGCGACGACACGCATCGCCTCCGAATCGCGAAGCGCGTGATGGTGAGTGGCGGCGTCCCGGGCGTAGGCGTCGGCCAACCCGGTCACCGCCCCCATGGCCGCACGCAAGAATCTCGACGTTGAGTGACGCTACCGCCAGCGGATTGGCGAGACGATAGCCCACGGACGCGGCCAGAAGCTCGATGGCCCTCGCATCGTGGTCGCCGACCGCCGAGCCGCCGGGCCGCGCCGCGCGGCCCATGGCGCGAAGGCGAGCGCTCTTTGCTGCCCGAGCAAGCGCTGCGCCCGATGCCCCGCTCGCGCGCACTACCTCATCGACGCCGACAGCCAGCGCGCGATGAGCATCGCGATCGGTCTCCACTACGGCGACGACCGGCCCCCTCGTCAAAGCAGCCCGAACTGCCTTGGCCAACGCATCGGGCGCGACCAGCATCACGCGCACTCCTGGAGGTGCGTTCGTCAGCCAAACACAGGTGTCGGGGCCTTCAATGGCCGCCCACAGAACGATGAGATCCTCACCCCCCGACATGGTGGAGTGAGTGTACGGCACGTCCTCACCGCTCGCAAAGAGCAAGTCTGTGCTCCGCGAGCGCGCCGGGAGCTCGGCCCCTCCCGGCACGGCTTCGGGCTTCGCGGTTCGTCCTTTGAGGTCTTCGACGCGCCCTTCAGCGGCGCGGAATGAAACGACCAATCGAGGCCGCACGCGACTCGCTCGTCAGCGATTCCGTCGCGTCGATCCGAATGTCGAGGACGACCGGCTGCTTGGAGCCGGTCAGCCGACGCAACCGCTCGGGTTGAAGCTCCTCCGGACGTCGGATGATCGCGCTCACCGCCCCAAATCCCTTCGCGACGGCAGCGAGGTCAGCGACGCGGGCGGGCAACGAGGGAGGCAGCCTGCCGTAAACACTGCGGAATCCGTGGTGGATCATGTTCCAGCGGCCGTCATTGAACACGGCGAATACGACGGCAATTCTGTTTTCGACACAGGTCAGGAGCTCTCCGGCGTGCATCGCGAGGCCTCCATCGCCGCACACGGCCACGACCGTCGCCTGGGGCCGCGCGTGCTTGATTCCGATGGCCGCACCGATGCCGCTTCCCATCGAGCCCAGTCCGGTCAGCGCGTGGAACCGCGATGGCTCGTCGATACGCAGGTAGTGAAGCGCCATCGTCAGATGCTCTCCGATGTCCGAGCACCAGATCGCGTCGGGAAACGCGAGAGAGAGAGAGGCGAGGACGCGCTGCGGCTTGAGAGGAACGCTGTCCGAGTGCGCCAGCTCGGGACGCAGCGAAATGCAACCAGGGAGGGTCCTCGCGGGAACCGCGACGTCGTTCGAGAGTGACTGCACCATTTCACGAAGCGCGCTCCGCGCATCCCCGATGATCCCGAGCGTCACCGGAACGTTGCAGCCCATCAGCAGCGGATCGCGATCGATCTGGATGGTGTCGCTCGTCCCCGCCAGCGGCAGCGTCCAAGCGTTCGTGGCGACTTCCCCCATCCTCGACCCGACGATGCACACGACGTCTGGCGGCTCGGCGAGATAGGCGGTCACCGATGGATGCTGTCCGACCCCGATGAGCCCTAGGTAGAGCGGGTGCGTTTCCGGGAAAATCCCCTTTCCGTGGCCGGTCGAAGCGACCGGAAGGGCGAGACGCTCGGCGAGAGCGCGCGCTTCGCCGGCTGCACCACGCGCGCCGTTGCCGAGGAGGAGCAGCGGGCGGCGAGCGACTTGCAGCCGACGCGCGGCTTTGCGGCAGGCGAGGGCGCTTGGGGCCGCCGGGGCGCGAGCGCTGGACGCAAAGCGCCGGGTCGCGACCGGGAGTCCTCCGATATCAAGGGGTATTCCGATGTAAACGGGGCCCGGGCGGGGCCCGGTGGCGAGCTCCCATGCGCGCTCTGCGGTCGCCTGGGCCGCAGCGGCCGACGGAAGGGTCGTGGCCCACCGCGTGATTGACCGCACGGTATTCACGACGTCGAGGCCGGCAGCCGAGCCGTCTTGCAACGCGCCTCGGGAGAGGGCCGTAGACGCCACCTCGCCCGCAAGGAAAATCACGGGCAACTCCTCCAGCGCGGCTGCCGCCATGCCGGTGATCGCGTTGGTCAGACCCGGCCCGGAGGTCGTCAAGACCAGGGCGGGCATGCCTGTGACGCGGGCGTGGCCGCACGCCGCGAAGCCTGCCATGGCCTCGTGTCGGGTAGCGACGAACTCGATATGGGGTAACTCCGACAAGCCATCGAAGATGGGGCTTGCCGTTCCCCCCGGTATTCCGAAGGCGGCCCGCACCCCCTTGCGTGCGAGCGTGCTGAGAAGCGCGGTGGCCGCGGTAGGAACCTGGCGATGGCGCGGCCGGACTTCGAGATTCAAAGCGAGAGCGAGGTCTTTCACGGGCAACCCTGGACTCGCCGTCTCCGCGGCGCACCGCGCGCCGCTGGAGCGGCGAAGACAGGGGCATTCATGACTACTTCGGCAGGAGACCGCCAGCCCGCAGCGGGCAGAGAGAAGTCGCGCATGTCGGAAGGGCCCGGGACGATGTAAAGAGTCGGCGTGCGTCCGCTCTCGGCTCTTGCGTTCGCTTTCTGGGCTTGTTCGTCGGGCTCTAGCGGGACGCTCCAAATCGTGACGGGCGCCGAGACCGACACCTTCTCGCGGACGCCGACCCCGGTGACTCTCCGGGTCGAGGCCGTCGACTCGTCCGGAAAAGTCAGTTTGATCGCGTCGGCGAGTCTGCCCGCCACCAACGTCGATCTCGGCAAGCTCGACCAGGGCACGGTGGCCTCGCTGCAGGTCTCGGGGCTGGGAGCAAACGGCGAGCGGCTGGTGTTCGGTGCGTCACTCCCGATGACCTTCGGCGCGCTCGATGGGCTCACTGTACCGGTCTTCGTGCAGCGAACGGGGGAGCTCGCCCGCATGCCAGGTCCGCTTTCGGACGCCCGGACGGAGCCGACGCTCGCCGTCCTCGCGGGCCGGTACCTCCTCGTCGGCGCCGGCGGCGACCCGTCGCTTGCCCTCACGACGCAGCTCTACGACTTCGCCACCGACGCGCCCGTGAGCTCACCACCGACGCTGAGCCGCGCGCCCCAGTCCGTCGCGTTGATCGGAACCGTCGCATGGCTCATCGATGACGCGGGCGCGACCCGCTTCGATTTCGCCACCAACACGCAGGCTGAAGTGGCAGTCCCCGCCGGCGGAACCTTTGCCGAAATCGCCGGGGGCGCGACTGTGTTCGCGAACGACGGATTGCAGTACATCGTGGGGGCCACGCGCGGGACCGGCGCCCCCACGGCGGCGGTCCTCGCAATCGACGCGGCGGGCAGCCACCCCTCTTGGTCGACCCTCACCTCCCCGCGGTTGGGTGCTTCGGCGGCTTGGGTCGACGGTCGCGGCCTAGTCGTCGCCGGCGGAAGCGCTTCCGCCGCTGGGGTGGAGGTCGTCGGTCCGGGCGCCACCAACGGCTCGGCACTCGCTTACGCGCCCGACGCGTCCATGGGAGCGGGGGCCGCCCCGCTCGATTCGCAGCACGTTCTCTTGGCCGGTGGCTTGCGCCCCTCGGGCCAGGACGCCGGAGTGAGAGCGATCGATCTGGGCTGCACCGCGCAGTGCACCCCCGTGCCGTGGTCGGCGTTGCCGGTGGCGCTCGCCTCCGCTCAAACTTTCGCACGCGGTGCTGCTGCCGCGCTCGTCATCGGCAACGACGCGTCGGGCACGACGCACGCTTGCGACGTAGGGCCGACGTCTTCGACCGAGCTGGCGACGAAGGCAGCTCACACGAAAGCGCGAGCGGCGGTGTCTCCCGTGGGGAGCGTCGTGCTCTTCGGCGGCGCCAACGTAATCGAATCCTTCGCGCCTTAGGTGGCCGGCGCTCGAATCGAAGTGCCGACCACGAAGTCCGGCGTAACGATCACGTCGCCCAGAGGGGCGATCGCCCGCGCGCCCGGCCAGACCACGCAACGCGTGACCGCGCCGCACCCATCCACCGAGGCACCTTGTCCAATGACGGCTCGCTCCACTGTGACGTCCTCGGCTACGGCCGCGTCGGGCCCGCGCCAACAGGCAAGGCCGCGCGCGTCGAGCCAGCCAAGGTTGGCGCGCAGATAGCCCGCGGGGCTGCCGATGTCGTGCCAGGGACCGTCCCAAACAAAAGCGCTCAGGGTCTCGCCGTTTCGAACGGCAGCGAGGCAAACGTCACCGATGAGACAGCCTCGCATCGGCAAGCGCGCTCGCAGCTCCGCGCTCAAGATGGAAACGCCCAAAAAGTCGCCGCCGGCGACCTCATGCTGGACGCGATCCGCGACGCGGGTGCGCCGAAGCCGGATGATCCTTCCGTGCTCGTCGGTCCCGACTGATCCGTCACCCGCCGGACGCGGGTGCACGACGAGCGTCGCCAGCGGCGTCGTCATCCTATGGGCCATTAGCAGCGCCGAAAGGTTGATGTCTGCGACGATGTCGGCGTTCCACACGAGCGAGTCGCCTTGGCCGAGCAGCGAGCTCGCGCGCGCGATGCCCCCTGCCGTGCCAAGGAGCTCTTGCTCTTCGGAGAGGACAATGTCGCGCCCCGCCGCAAACGCGCGTAGCTGCTCCGCG
The DNA here is from genome assembly GCA_963787925.1 of uncultured delta proteobacterium. Taxonomy (GTDB): domain Bacteria; phylum Myxococcota_A; class Polyangia; order Polyangiales; family Polyangiaceae; genus Palsa-1150. The sequence continues at coordinate 2,292,829 of CAWBEN010000003.1, read as the reverse complement.
CGATAGTGCACATTGACGACAATCTTCGCCACGTGCGCTGCGCGCAGCTGATCGATCAAATGCGCCAAGGCGGGACGGTCGCCGACCGGCACGAGCGGCTTCGCGCAGCGCTCCGTGAGCGGCCGGAGGCGCGAACCAAATCCGGCCGCGAGGATCATGGCCCGAAGCATGGAGTCGAGAGCGTAGTGCGCCGAACGGTGACGTGCCCCACGCCCAGGCAAAGTTGTTCGCCGGGCACGCTCCGTAGTAGGAGCCATGCCTATGATCGCCCGGACGCCCCTCGTCTTCGCTCAGGCGGCGCTTTCCATACTTGCGGCGTGCGGCACGAGCGCGGTGGACGTGGACGCGTGCCGACAAATCGAAGCAGCGCGATGCCAACGCGCACCCAGCTGCAACATTTCGGTCGAGCCGCCCCACCGTACCAGCGGGAGCGACATAGACGGATGCATCCGGTTTTACAACGACGCTTGCCTCCACGGCCTCGTGGCCGGGAATGCGCCCGGCCCACCCGCGCTGTCGGCATGCATTGCCGCCATACGGACCGGCGCCTGTCCTTCCGCCGTTCTGACCCCCGAGACTTTTCCGGCCTGCTCCTGGCTCGCCCCGTCGTCGGCAGCGTCTACGGACAACGGCGACGCGCAATAGCAGCGGAAGCGGCGCTTTACGGCTCCGGCGGAGGAGGCGGATCCGTTCCAGGATCGTTCTCTTGCTCGACCGCCTGCACGGGAATGCGCACGCGCTCGCTATGCACCCTTTGGTCGAGCTCGACGTACCAGAACGACGGAGCGTCGCCGCTCTTGCAGCCGAGCGTGAGCGAGGGGGCCGCAAGGAGCTCGAAGTCGTGCCCAGCAGGGTGACGCCTCTCGCTGATGTGCCGGTGGCCATGCATGACGAGCGTCGCACCGACCTCGGAAAGCGTCTCGGCAAAGGTGCGCGCGTCGTCCAATCGCATCCCAATCTCGGTGGGGGCGCGCTTTCCGACGCCGTGTGACAGAGGAACGACGTGATGGTGGAAGAGCACGATTCGATGCCGGGCGTCTTTCCATGAGGGCGTGTCCGCGACCGTGCGGAGCCACGCGAGCTGGGCGGGGCCCACCGCTCCATTTTGGCGAAAAAAGGCGCGCTGACGCCTGGCACAGGAGTCCAGGCCGACGACGACGGCGCTGGCCCCGGCGATTACCTGCATCCAGGCGCCACACGCATCGAGCTCGAGCCCGGCGGCCGATGCAAACGCGCGCCAGCGCGCCCGCTTGCTCTCTTGAGTGGGCCGGGGCCGGGCGCTGCTCGCAATAGGAAACAGATAGAGATCGTGGTTGCCTGGAATGGCAAACAGCCGCCCGGAGTCCCGCCAACGGGCAAAGGCAGCGCTCACCAGATCCCAGCCTTCGCCATCGTCAGTGCAATCGCCGGTCAAGACCACGGCGTCTACCCCGCGCTCGGCCACGGCGCGTGCCGCCCTCAGTAGCCGGAGGTTCGCGTTGTGGGGCGTCACCTCGAGCATCGAGGCGAGCGCGCCCTCACCGGGCGGTGCTGCCGCCAGAGTTCGCGACCGACGCGCTTCGAGCCGGCACGCCTTGGCCGCGGCGCGCTCGACCGGATCGAGCAGCCCGCCGGACTCGCTCACGGTCGGGATCGGATGCGCGTAGCCGTCTGGGTCGACCAGGACCACCGCGGCCTTCTTTTTTTCTCGCTCGCGCAGAACGCGCCAACCACCCTCCTCCCAACAGGTCGTAAACCTCGAGGCGCTTGTATCGGCGACGCGCGCGCTTCGTTTGATGAGGCGCGCTCGATCGTGCAGCGTGTCGCCGAACGCGGAGACGTGCAGGTCGGATACGTGAGCGAGCGTGAAAGCCATGAAGGATCGTGCGATCGGCGCGACGGGGGCCTTCGCGCAATGGTCCGCTCATGGGACCAACCCCCGCATCACTCCCATTCTACATTCCACCGACGATCTTGAAGCCCTCGCCGTCATGGATGAGATCGAGCCGATTGTCCGCCACTTGGTGGTGCCACTCTTCCTTCTTCACGCCCGGGACTTTCCAAGCGCCAGCATAGGTGTAGTCGACGAACACGTGGTGGGTCTCGGTGAAAGTGACGCGCCGGTAACGGATCTCGTAGCGGATTCCGCTGGTCTTGAGATAGTCGCCGGTGAGGAAGGAGCGGACGGAATCGTAGTCTGCGTCGTCCTCGTTTTTCGTGTTTCCGCCGTCCTCGAAATAGCCGGGGCTCATCATTTTGAGTAGCTGCGCGACGTTCTTGTCCTCCATGGCGTGCCGGTACTCTTCGCAGAACTGGATCACGTGCCGGTTGTCGCTCGTGTCTTCGACGTCCGTGTTCGGAATGAAACTCCTGGCGCAGCCGCCTAGGGCAAGCAACAGGACTGCCAGAGCAGAACGAAGCAAGCGACAGCGATTTCGCCGAAAAGAGAGCCGTCGGGGGGAGAGGCGATGCATGGAGGGGTGAGGCGCGTAGGCTTTGCCCGCGGGCTCGATGGTGGTTTCGCCGCGTCGAGGTCTCCGAGCAAGAGCAAACAGCGGGCCGCGCAAAGTCCCCCCTGTAAATGGCTCTAATTGCTGCTTTGCTGTCACGTTGTCATGCGTCGAGGGCCGGTCCTCGAAAAGCGTGCCGAACTGTCAAACCGGCTCCAGCGCCACGCGGCCCATGGCGTCGGGCGGCGAGGCGCCAGAAACAGCGCTCGGCGGCGTCGGGCAAACGAGCGGGAAGAGCGCTAGGTGGCCAGGGACACACGGGGCGCACCCAGCGCCACCCCGTCGAAGGGTGATTGCACCGACACGAGCGCGGGCGACGCCTCGCGCCGAGCTGACCAGGAGGGCGATCGCTCCTGAGCCCATCGCCGCGCCGCCGAGCGCGCTGGTCGCTGGACCGTCTTCGTCCACGGCCACCACGACGATTCGCTCCGCATCCCCACCCTCGACGAGCAACGCTCCGGCGGCAAGCGCCTCGATGGCCGCGTGCAGTCCTCCACCCACTGAGAAGCTCGGGCCCGTCAGGCCGAACGCAATAGAGCACTCTCCTGCAACGGCGTTTGGTGACGTGTAGGGAAAACGCCGGGGCTCGACGTAACGAGCCCCTTTCTCTCGCAGTCGGGCCGCAAATCGGGCGTTCGTCTCGACGGTGGCGAGGGCGCTGCCGACCACTATGCCGGCCCCCGCGAGCGGTCCACACACCAGCTGGAGCCGCGCCACGGCCGCCAGCGCAAGAAGCACGAGACCGTCGGCCCGCGCGAGGCGCTCACAAGGACGACCCGTGCTTGCCGAAAGCTCTTCGAGGGGCGGCGCTCGTGCGACGTGGACGGCGCGGCCGACGAAGGCGGGCCGCGCCGTTCGTGTTCGTCCGTCGCCGCGCCTGGAGACAACGAGGGCGGCATTGGAGCCTCCGAATGCTGCAGAGAGCTTGAGCGCCGTCGCGGGCGAGCCCGCCGCCGAACGGCCGAGCATTCGCGCGAAGGCTTCGGGATCCGGGGTCCCCTTTCCGGCAGCCGCGGGCAGAACACCCCGGACAATCGCGTCGACGCTCGCCAGGAGCTCGAGCGCGCCCGCCGCGCCCATCGTATGCCCGATCTGGGCCTTGAACGGGTGCACGACAGTGTGAAGAACGTGGTCGGAGCCGAGTGCGCGGTCAATGGCTCGGACTTCCGCCGCATCATTGAACGGAGTCGCCGTCCCGTGAGCGCTGATCACATCCACACGGGATAGTCCGGCCTCCCTGAGCGCAGCCGTCGCCGCGCGCGCGAGCCCGTCGCCATTTCGGGCGGGAGCCGTCAGGTGCACGGCGTCCGAAGACGCGCCGAAGCCAGTGACGAAGGCGACCTGCGCGCCGCCCGAATTGACGAGCGCTGGATCGTGTGACAGCGCAATCACCGCCGCGCCTTCACCCAGGACCATACCGTCACGCTCGAGACGAAAAGGATTCGGAAATTGCCTCGCGGTCGTTGCGCCGAGAACCTCGAAGCCGGACGCCACGAAGACGGTCACTTCATCGAAGCCGCCGGCGAGAACGAGATCGCAGTCACCGCGCTCGAGCCACCGCGACGCGAGCCCGATGGCGAGCGTCGACGATGCGCAGGCGCCCAGCACGAGGAGCGCCGGATCAAGAGCGATTCCCAGGCACCGGGACGCCCGGGCCATCGGGCCAAAATAGGTCGATCCCTCGACGTCGTGAACACTCTCGCCTTTCGCGACGGCTGCAAAAGCGCGCTCGGCCGCACGCATGCCGCCGCTCGAAGTTCCGAGCACGAGCCCGACCCGTTGTCGTCGCCAGGATGGTCGCACGCGGTCGAGCTCAAGCCCGCACGCGAACAGGGCTCGCTCGAGGAGCGCGGTGGCGCGGTCGTCTTCGCCGACGAGCCGCGCGCGGGCTGCGAAGGGGCGAGCGAGCCCCGCCGATGCGAGCTCCGCGTCGCGGGCGATGGCGACCCGTGCCGGCGCGCCAATTTGGCCTGCGCTCACGGCCGCAGCCCCCTCTCCCAGAGCGGAAATGGCCCCGAAGGCTACGATCGCGATGCGGCTCAATGCTCCTCCCTGTGCACGTCGGGATCTTCGAACGCCTCCGTATCGGGTGGTGTCCGCGACATCGACTCGATCGCGATATCGATGATGACTCCGGAGCGCTCGTCTCGATACGACACCCAGTCGCCCGGCCGAGGAACCGCGGAACCGCGACACTCCTCCACAAGCTCCACGCGCGTCGCAGCCCGACGACTGGTGACGAAGAGCGTACCGCGATCGCAACGGCGCTCACGAACGTCGACGATTGCGTCGGCGTCCCTCAGCAAGAATGCGAAGCCATCGCCCCTCTTCGAGGCGGCGAACAGCCTGCCTGCCAGCGGACGAAAGAAGGCGTAGCGCAAGAACGCAACGGGCAGATCGTCCGGGGCCGTTCGACCCCCACGACGAAAGACGCTGAGTGGCGGGACCGCGATCCGCCATCGATCGGGGGTCACCCAGGCGTCGAGCATCGTCATCCCCGCCGCACCCAGTAGGACCATCCGCAGTGCCTTCCCTGGTGCCACGGCGATCGCGCCACGTCCATCGATGTCTCGCCCGCCCTGCGGCTCGCGAATTCGGAGGCGTACACCGGCGACCCACGGCTCGCGCGGCTGTGCGTCACGGTAACGCCCTAGCCGATCGCGAAGGATCGCCCAGGTCGGCGGGTCGGGGCTTCGCCAGGAATCCACGTATGGGGCTGCCGAGGTGACGCACGAGAGCACGCCTTGGCAGAGCATGATCAGCAGCGCACAGGGCAAAGCTCTCGTGGCCGCTCTTCGCATACGTGGCGCTACCCCCGTCACTCCCTTGCGAGGGCGATGGCATAGCCGCGACCCTGGGCCAGCCCGAGAACTAGCGCTTCGTCGATGTGCGCGGCACCAACGCGTGCGGCTGCGACTGCGAGAGCGACGATGCCGAGCGCGGCACTCTCACCCAGGGCGGGTGCGCAGCACGCGCGGTCGCATTCAGACCACTCCGTCCTCGCGAGGACGGCGCTTGCGGTCCCATCAGACCGGACGAGGACCACTTGCGCGCGCCTGGACCGGGGCGGACGAAGCGACCCAATCGCAGACAGAGCGTCGCCGCGCCATTCCATTATTTGCGACACGCGTGCCAGAATGCGTGCGCCCCTCTCGCGAGCCGGGCGCTCGCCCTCCACGACGACCGCGGCGGCCACGTCGTTCCGAGCCACGTCGTTCCGAGCCTCCGAATGCGGGAACAAGCGACCGAAAATCCGGGCCACGATGTCACTGATTGGTTCGGCTCCGGCGGCAACCATCTGCGCAGCCTCACCGGCGGCCACGAGTTGCGCGGCTTGCACGAACGCGCTCTCGCCGCTGCCGCCGAGGTCCGCCGTGGCAAAGGCGGGCCCCCGCAAGCCGAGATAGATCGAGACATGCCCGACCGGTGAGCTTGGAACGAGGTTCGGAAACTCCGCGGGGCTCGCGCTGCGCGCGCCGCGCTCCCCGATTCGGCGCAAGAACCCGGCGCAGGCGTCGACGTTGCCAAAGGCGCTTCCTAGGACGACGCCGATCTCGTCCGCCCCGGCCGCGGTGCTGGCTGCATCGCTGAGCGCCCGTTGCACCGCGACAGCGCCCAGCCGCGCCGTTCGATCCAACCGTCTTGCGCGCGTGGCATCGAGATGAAAGTCGGGATCCACCGGAAGGGCCGCCGCCGTTCTGGCATGCGGCAAGCCGGCGCATTCAATTCCGCCAAGAAGGCCGCATACGCTGAAAACGGCGGCTCCCGTGACGACGAGCGGCGATGCGCTCCGAGCGGACGGAGCGAGCGCGCGGGCCTGCCCGCGAGCTGCCCCCACGGCTGTTTCGGGCGGTGCCGTACGCGAGAGCGCCTCGGACACCTCCTTGAAGACCAACACCGTGTCCATTCCGCCGAATCCAAACGCGTTTGAAATGGCCGCGCGAACACGGGCGACTCCGCGCCCGACATGCGGCACGTGAATGAGCGCGAGCGTGGGATCGGGCTCGTCTAGCCCTGCCGTAGGAACGAGCATGCGCCGAGCGACGACTAGCGCGGTGATCGCGGCTTCGATGGCACCGGCGGCGCCCAGGGTGTGCCCCATTTGCGCCTTGCTGCTCGACACGGGGACGCGAGCGGCCTCGGGGCCGAGCGCCAGCCGCAAGGCCTCTGCTTCCATTGCGTCGTTCAGCGGGGTGCCGGTCCCGTGAGCGTTGACGTAGTCGACGTCTTCTGGCGAGAGACCCGCCCTTGCGATGGCGCGCTCGATGAGCGCGGCAACCCGGACACCGTCTGGAGCGGGGTTGGTGATGTGATGCGCCTCCGAGCCGAGCGCCCACCCCGCTAGCTCGGCGATCGGGCGGGCCCCACGAGAACGGGCCCGCTCAGCGTGCTCGAGAACCAGAAAGCCGGCTCCTTCGCCAAGGTTTGCGCCTCTGCGCCGCCTGTCGAAGGGGCGGCACGGCCCGGGATCGAGCGCAGCAAGCGCATTGAATCCACTGACTGTCAGGCGACAAAGGCCGTCGCTCCCACCCGCGACCACCGCGTCGAGCTCGCCATTGATCAGCCACGAGGCTGCCACGACAATGGCGTTCGCACCGCTCGAGCACGCGCTTGAAATGGTCCGGACGCGTGAAAATGGTCCCAGCTGCTCGTCCAGGCGATCGCCGGTCGCGGTTAGCGGGTGGGACAGCAGCTGGAGGAGCCCTTCGTGAAAGGACGGCTGGGCGGTCAACGCGCCGAGGAGCAGCTCGGTTTCGAACAATCCTCCCGTCGTGCTCCCGACCACGAGGCCCACCCTCATCCTCGCGACGTCGAGCTGGGCCGCGCGCATCGCCTCCCGCGCGGCTGCGGCGGCCATGGCGCTCGTCCGCGACCACCCGGCCAACTCGTGGCGGGAGGTCGCCGTGATCGTAACGTCAGCCACTTCGCCGGCCAGATTGGCCCGCTGACCGCTCGAGTCGAAGAGCCGAATCGGCCGAAGCGCGCGGTCCCCGCGCACCAGGCGCGACCACGTTGCTTCCACTCCGGCGCCGAGCGGGGTGATGAGGCCCAGGCCCGTCACCCACAAATGCGCGCTCACGCGCTGCGTGCCTTGGCAACGTGCTCGGCGATCGTCCGAACGCTACGAAAGACAGACCGCGCCGCCTCTCCTTCGGGGACGCGTACGCCGAACTTTTCTTCGATGGACATCGCGAGCTGCAGCGCGTCGAGCGAATCGAGCCCAAGGCCTGCGCCGAAGAGCGGAGCGTCATCTTCTATCGATTGGGGATCCCGTCCCTTCAGATTGAGCTCGTCAACGATGAGTCGCTTTAGCTCGGCGCAGAGCTCGGTCGGATCCATCGAGTCGAGATGCGGTTTAGCACAGTCCACGCGAAAGACGGGCTGCTGAGCGCTCGCGGATCATACGCTCACGAGCTCCCAAGGCTCGATCGATTCCTCGTGCGTACGCTCGGGAGGGGAGGAATCGATGGGGACGGGCGAAGAGCCGCGCAGCTGCATTTCGATGCGATCTTCGAAGCGCCGTGCCTTGCCGTGAATTTCGGAACCGAGCGTGGTCTCCGCGAGCGACGCCGCCGCAGCCCACGACGCCAAGCCGACGCCGATGCGCATCCACCAAAACGGAGGTTTGCGCGTCATCGTCGTTAAGCTCTAAGACCCGGCGGCGAGGATGCCAGCGTGGCGGAGTGCCACGCGGCCGGCCGGACGAGAGGCGACATGGGCACGCTGGTCAGCTACGGCACGGACAAGGGGGTCGCGGTCCTGACGCTCACCGATCCGCCGGTAAACGCCTACACGTACGAGATGTTCAAGGAGCTCGATGCCAACGTGCTCGAGGCGCGTTTCGACGATGACGTGCACGTCTTGGTCGTCACCGGGCACGGAGACAAATATTTTTGCGCCGGCGCCAACGTCAACATGCTGAAGGAGGCGGACGAGGCCTTCAAGTATTACTTCTGCCTCCACGCGAACGAGACGCTTCTTCGGCTCGAAAATACGCCAAAGCTCGTCATCGCCGCGATCAACGGCCACTCCGTGGGCGGCGGGTTCGAAATTGCACTTGCGTGCGATCTCCGTATTGCGCGCTCCGGGTCCGTCCAAATCGGCCTGCCAGAGGTGAGCTTGGGAGTGCTTCCCGGCACCGGCGGGACGCAGCGCCTGACTCGGCTGGTCGGAAAGGCGCGCGCCCTCGAGCTGCTGGTGGAGGGACACAACCTCCCTGTAGAGCAGGCTCATGCGGCCGGGCTCGTCCACAAGGTTTGGGAGGCCGAGACGCACGAGATTTTTCTGCGCAAAGTGCTCGATTATGCGCACGAATTTTGCCCCCCCCTTCGCGCGTCGATGGCGGTAGGCGCGATCAAGCGCGCAGTCCAGGCCGGCGGCGAAATGACGTTGGAGTGCGGTCTCGCGCTCGAGCGCGAGCTCCAGCAGCGTCTCTTCCGATCGCACGACGCGCGCGAGGGACTCGTCGCCTTCACTCAGAAGCGCAAGCCGACCTTCCGCGGTCGCTGAGCAAGACCTCCGCTCGATTTAGCGCTCGAAGAGGCTGGCGTAATGGTCGGCGAGCGCGTCGCCGCCAAGCTTCGAAAAAAAGGTCGAGTACGCCATCCAGATGGCGAGCCCATTCAGATCTCGGAACATCGACGGCAAATAGGTAGGCGGCTTGACGACGCCATCGGCAACCCGGCGAGCCAGCACGGGCACATCCTCGTGCGCGACTTTGCCCACGAAAAGGAAGGGCACGAGGTCGAGACGATCGTGCTGGATTGCGCAGCGAATGAACGCGTAGTTCAAGACGACGCCCTTGCAGTAACAGGCATCTTTCGTGAAAGGCGCGCCCCCCTCGATGACCCCTCCACGAAAGACCCGACGCGTGCTGTGAAAACACTCCTCTTCCTCGTATCCCTCCGTACGAAACCACTCGAACACGTCGAGAAAATTTGCGCCGTCTTCCGCCTTGTCCACTGCCAAGACACGGTCGTTGACCCTGCGCGCACGACGAGGATAGGTGCGGAAGGTGAATATCTCGAGCAGAGCGGCTAGCCCCTCTTGCACAACCGTCGTTCGCGGGGGGCCCTTGGCCAACCATTTCGCGACGGGCTGCGCCTGGCCGTTGAGAGAAGTGGCGACGTGCACCCAACCCTCGTGCACCTCGAGGATGTCGATGTCTCGCGGGCTGAACGTGGCCCCCCGGCGGACTTTGACGTAGTCGCTCCCTGCCGCGGCGTCGGCCAGAATGTCGTCGTCCGCGTCGACACGAACGCGCGCGTCGCCAAAAAAATCAGCCAACCGGTCCTCGAGCCGACGCGCGGCGTCCTCGGCTTCGATGGTCCGATCATAAGCCGGCGAGGTCGTGCGAGCCCGGACGGACCATTCATCGACGTTCGTCAAGAGGCCATACAGCGTCTGGCCAAGATCGCGCACCGTGGAGCGGCCATCGGGAAACGTATCCTTCGGCGATCCGTAGAGCTTGCGCGACCACGCGTAGAAGGCCGGCGTGCCTCGGCCGAAGAGCATCTGAACGACGTCGCGATATTCCAGCGCCGTCGTGGTCATGATCTGCGCGACCGAATCGTCCACGCCCAGCTCGCGCTCTATATCGCGCGCGATTTGCTCAAACTCCTCAGCCTTTGCACGCGGATCGAACCCGAGGTCCACGCGCTCGTAGTAGTCCGCGCCTACCTTGGGCAACTCGCGGGGCTTGCTCGCCAAGAATCGGCGCTCGATGCCTTCCTCCCAGCGCAACGCCTGCAGAACACGAATAGGACGCTGGCCCTCAACGATCCGCGCTGCAAGCCGTGAGACGATCTCCTTGTAACTGCGCCAGGGGCCACCTGCAGGCGCCAACGGAATGGACGGCGATGGAGACGGTTCTTCGTGATCGCTGCCCGGCAACTCCTTCTCGGGAACGGGGTCCGCGCGGGGCTCAACGGGCCGCTTCCCCTCTGCGGCGTCCGAAGCCGATCCGTCTGCCTCCTTCGAGCGCCGTTCGGCCATTCAAAGTCATTGTAGTCACGACTTGACCGAGGCAACGACGCGTTCGAGCACGTCGACGTCCCGGACGCCCTCCGCCTCTGCCCGATAGCTCAGCACAAGCCGGTGGCGCAGGACGGGGGTGACGAGGGCGCGCACGTCGTCAATGTCAGCGGCCGCCTCGCCGCGCAATGCCGCGCGAGCCTTGGACGCCAATACGAGCGCTTGCGAGCCTCTCGGTCCGGCGCCGAAGCGAACTAACTCGCGCACCTCGCGCGGCGCCCTAGGGTCTGCAGGGCGCGTCGCGCGCCCGAGCGCCACCGCCAGCTCGACAGCCGCATCGGTCACGGGCAGACGTGGAACGACCGACTGCAACATCCGCACGTCGTGCGCCGCAAGCACCCGCGGGACCTGCATCGCTTGAACGCCGGTCGTACGGCGCGCGATCTCTCGCTCTTCGGCGGCGCTGGGGTAATCGAGGTGAACCTCGAGGAGGAATCGATCCAGTTGCGCCTCGGGAAGTGGGTAGGTCCCCTCTTGCTCGATGGGGTTTCGCGTCGCGAAGACCTGGAACGGATCCGGCAGCGCATGGGTTTGCGTACCCACGGTAACGCGACGCTCCTGCATCGCCTGAAGGAGGGCCGCCTGCGTCTTTGGCGGAGTTCGGTTGATCTCGTCCGCGAGGACGAGATGATGAAAAATCGGTCCGGGGAGGAAGCGGACCACGCGGCCCATGGTGTCTTCCTGCAAGACATCGGTCCCCGTGATGTCGGCTGGAAGCAAGTCGGGCGTGAACTGCACCCGCCCGAACGAGAGCTCCAGAGCTTCGCCCAGGGACGCGACGAGAAGGGTCTTCGCTAAGCCCGGGACGCCGACCAGAAGCGCGTGACCACGCGCGAGGAGTGCCACGAGCATCAACTCGATGACGCCCTCCTGGCCGACGACACGGACCGCAATGGCTTCCTTCAGTTTTCGGCTGGCGTCCTTGGCTGCCTCGATGAGCTCGACGTCGCTCGAAGGTGTGCCGTTCGTGGCCTGCGCGGGCTGCATGGGCGAGGAGGCGTAGTCGCATGAGGGACGCATCGTGTCAAAGGATGGGAGATGGGCTAAACGGCACGCGAGACGCGTGGGGAGTTGCCGTGAGCGCGCGTGCCTACTAAGAGCGCCGCGTGCGCACCGCAGTGGCAAGAAGCGAAGGCGCCGCACCTGGCAGCAGCGAGTCGGTCGAGCGACCGGCGCCTGGCCTCGCACGCGGCCAATGGGAGGCGCCGGCTTACGTTTTTTACGCAATTCTCATCTTGACCGCACTCTGCCTATTGGGCGGTGCCGGCTGGCTGGGCGCCGCCAGGCGCAAGCGGCGATGGGGGCGGGCCCGACCATGACCGCTCCGCGATCGTTCGAAATGCGCCCTGCCGCCAGGGTGCGAGCGCCACTCCGCCGAGTCCTTGCCGCAATGCTTCTCGGTGTCGTCCTTTACGGGGGGTTTGCCGTCTGGCGAGGACTCGGCAAGATGGGGAGTGAGCTGGCGCGCTTCGCCTGGTGGGGGTTCGCAGCCGCTTGCGCTTTGGCGCTCGGAAATTACTTGGTGCGCTGGCTAAAATGGGAGTTTTATCTGGCCCGTCTCGATATCAGGGGCGTCGGACGTCGCGATAGCCTGCTCACGTTTTTGAGCGGATTCGTGCTCACCGTAACGCCGGGCAAGGTGGGCGAGGTTTTCAAATCGCTCGTTCTTTACGAGACGCACGGCGTCCCCGTGGAGAGGACGGCGCCGATCGTCCTGGCCGAGCGGCTCACTGACGTCATCGGCGTAGTAGTTCTGATCGTGATGGGCTCCGCGGGTTTCAGGGGGGGGCTCGTGTGGGCGGCGATCGGCGGGGCGATCGTCGCCGCAGTGCTCGGAACCGTCGCGAGCAAGCCCTTGGCACACGCAATCATTCGGCTCATCGAGAAGGTCCCCGGGCCCTTGGCAGGGCTCGGTCCCAAACTGCACGCAGCGTACGACAGCCTCGCGGTGCTTCTCAGGCCATCCAATCTCGTCGTGCCCACGCTGCTGTCGATCGCCGCCTGGTTCCTCGAGTGCTCGGCTCTCTGGGTCGTCCTCCACGGCTTCGGGCAAACGACGAGTCTGGGCCTTGCGACGTTCTTTTACGCGACGAGCACGCTCGCTGGCGCGCTGGTGCCGGTGCCGGGAGGACTCGGCGTCACCGAAGCGTCTCTCCTCGAACAGTTGCAAAACCTTGGTCACGTGCCGGGGCCGACTAGCACGGCGGCCATGATTCTCGTGCGATTCGCGACGCTTTGGTTTGCGGTTCTCGTCGGTTTTCTGGCGCTCTCGATGCTCAAGCGGCTGCACCCAGGACTGCTTTCCGGCCAAACGAAGGCGCCGGCGCTGGAGATCCGCTCGGCCGAATAGACGCTCGAATCAAGGCCGATCAATCGCGCGGCGTTTTAGGCCTGAATGCCTCGAGCGCGCCGCGAAAATCACTGGGAGGAAGGACCTCGAAGCGAACCATCCGTCCCGTCCGCGGGTGCACGAAGCCGAGCAGGCGCGCATGAAGGGCCTGACGACCGAGCTCGTCACTGACGCACCTCACATGCGGCTCGCGTGGAGGCCTTCCGTAAAGCGGATCGCCGAGCAGCGGCGTGCCGCTCTCGGCCAAGTGCATTCGAATCTGATGCGTGCGTCCCGTCTCGAGGCGGCATTCGATGTGCGTTACGAGGCCGAGATCGGCGAGGATGCACACGTGCGTCACTGCGCGCTTGCCGGTCGAGACGCGCGAAGTGAACCGGAGTCGGTCGCGGGGATGTCGCCCATGCAGCGTGTCGAACGTGCCTGCGCGCAATTGACCCACCACGATCGCCTCGTAGGCGCGCTCGATCGTGTGCGCCTGAAACTGGGCCTTCAAGGCTTCGCGCGCCGCCACTGTGCGCGCCACTACCAAAATTCCGCTTGTTCCCTTATCCAGCCGATGAACGATGCCGGGCCGCGTGTGAGCCGCGGAATCCAATGGGTCCGCGATGTCCTCGCACCGAAAAAAACCCTGCGCCAGCAAGCCGTTTACGAGCGTCCCGCCCGCATGCCCTCGAGCCGGATGGACAACGAGCCCGGCCGGCTTGTTCACCACGACGAGATCGTCGTCCACGTGAAGCACATCGAATTGGACGGCGCTCTCGGCAGCAGCCGCAGTCGAAGGCGGCGGTAGCGGTTCGACGACGACACGTTCGCCCCCCCTCAGCCTCGACGAAGCCTCGCATGCCGTCCCATCCACGGTGACCCGCCCACACACGATCCAACGCTGGAGCTCCGAACGAGAAACCGCGATCGTCCCGGCTAGGAAGCGGTCCAACCGCTTTCCGCCGGCAGCGCGTGGCACGACAATCGCTCTGCGTTCTCCGGCGAGCACCGATTGCGATCCGCCGAGCTCACCAGAGCTTCGACTTGATGTGCCCTTTTGCCTTGATAAGAATATCGACGAGGGCACGATCGTAAAAATTGCGCGGGTAGAGCTCGGGAGAGACACGACGCTTGTAGAGCGCTCGCCCCTCCTCGACCTCTTCGGCGAGCGAGATGAAGAGGTCATCGTTCTGGATGCCGCTGACGATCTTATCCTCATTGTAGAGCGACAGGTCGCTCGCGATCGCACGTGCGAGCCTGCGCGCCGCTTCCTCGGTCTCGATGAGAGGCATGTCCAAGAGAATCGCGCGAGGCGCGCACGGTGTCAAAGAGAGCCACCTCACGGCCAGACCACCCCGCCCGCGACGCACCGACGTCGCGTCCCGTTTGAGGCCAGGCCGCCGCGCGCGTGGCGGCGCGTACACGCGCGGCGGGCTGGCAGCCGGGCTCACGACAGCGCATACTCGAAGGCCGTCGGTTGGTGCGGCCGCTGAGCTCTGGTAAGAGCCGCCGACGATCCATGCAAGTGCGCACGATCCCCGAAGCGATTGAAGACGCCGCGAAGGCGGAGCCGACTCGCGGCTATCGCTTCGTGCCCGAGGCGGGAGTGCCGGGCTTCTCCGGACCCGGAACCGAAGCAAAGGACACCAGCGAGGCCGCGTTCTCTTTCACCGCTGTCGAACGGATCAGCGCTCGCTTCGGCGGGGCGCTGCAGGCGCTCGGTCTCCGAAAGGGAGACCGAGTCGCGTTGATTCTTCCGAACAACGACGACTTCGTCCTTTGCTTTTTGGGCACAATTCGCGCAGGTATCATCCCGGTCCCGATCTACCCGCCCATGGCGCTTGGGCAACTGCAGACGTACCTCGACAACACGCGTCACATCGTTGCGAAAAGTGGCGCTCGCACACTCGTTACGACCACCCGCATCAAGCGTTTGCTCGGCACCGTTCAGGCCGCATGCCCCGCCCTCGAGCAAGTGGTCGCCATCGAGGGGATCCGTGAGTCGGCCGAGCCCCTAAAGGCGGAGAAGATCCGGCCGAATGACGTGGCGCTCCTCCAGTTTACGAGCGGGTCGACGTCACGCCCCAAGGGCGTGACGCTGACCCATGCGAATCTAGCCGCCAACATTCGCTGCATCATGGCGGACGGTTTGCGCCTGAATGAAGCAGACGTCGGGGTCTCGTGGCTTCCGCTGTATCACGACATGGGACTCATCGGCTTCGTGCTCGCCCCGCTTTACCATCGCGTTCCGGTAGTCATCCTGCCAGCGCTTCTCTTTTTGAAGCGTCCCGTCAGCTGGTTTCAGGCCATCTCGCGACACGGCGGAACTACTGCCTACGCGCCGAATTTCGCATACGCGCTGTGCGTCAAGCGCATCAAACGGTCGGAGCTCGAAGGCCTCGACCTGTCCCGGTGGAGGATCGCCGGCTGCGGCGCCGAGCCGATTCGCCCGGAGACGCTCGAGGCCTTTGCCGACGCGTTTGCTTCGATAGGTTTCAAGAAGGAGGCGCTGTTGCCATCCTACGGCATGGCCGAGTCATCCCTTGCCATCACATTCAGCGATCTCGGCGGAGGGATGAGGACTATTGCGGTCGACGGGCCAGCTCTTTGGGAAACCGCGCAGGCCAAGGTCGTCTCCGAGGAAGACGAGGAGGCGGTTCGCCTGGTCGCGTGTGGTCGCGAGTTCCCTGAGCACACCGTCCGCGTCTTCGATCCGGGCGATGCCTCGAGCGAGCGTCCACTTGGCGAGGGTGCCGTCGGTGAGATACGGATTCGAGGACCCAGCGTGATGCAGGGTTACTGGGAGGACGCCGAGCGCACGCGCGAGGCGTTCGCCGGAGCGTTTTTGCGGACCGGTGACTTGGGGTTCCTGCACGAAGGCCAGCTCTTCATCTGCGGTCGTAGCAAGGAGGTCGTCATCGTGAACGGCCGCAACTACTACCCCCAGGACATGGAGTGGGAGGCGGGCAAGGTCGACGGCGTGCGAAAGGGCAACGTCGTTGCGTTCGGCGCGCGCGATCCGAGTGGTGTCGAGCGCGATCGGGAACGCGTGGTGGTCGCATTCGAGGTCCAAGAGTCGGATCGGTTGGGACAGGCCTCGGCGTTGATTGGCGACGTTCGGAAGGCGGTCCAGGAAGGAATGGGCCTGACCCTGGACGACGTCGTGGCGCTTCCACACGGCGCTCTGCCCAAGACGTCCAGCGGGAAGCTACAACGCGCGCGCACACGCGAGCTGTACGAGACCGGCGAGCTGATGGGGCGCCCGGCGTCACGCGATCCCAGCCGACTTGACATCGTCAAGCATGCCGCCGCCAGCCAGCTCAGCTACCTGAGGCTCTCCGTGCTCGGAGCGCGCAAGCGCCGAGACTGATCGGCGAACACGCTTGACGCCTTGCCGATTAGAATGGTTCTCGTTACGCTCGGCGAGGTGGAAGGCGGTGGGCAGCGAGCCAGGACGATGCTCGACGACCTGCGCGCCGCGGGCCTGAAACTCACTTCTCAGCGAATCGCCATCGTCCGGCTTTTCGCCGACGACCCTTCTCATCCGACCGCGCAAGATCTCTTCGAGCGGTTGCGTCCCACCTTCCCGACCATGAGCTTCGCCACAGTTTACAATACGCTCGACGCGCTCGCGCGCACTGGCCTGGCGGGCCTCGTTCGCCTACCCGGCAGACGCGGCGATGCGGCGCGCTTCGATCCGAATAGCGATCCGCACCACCACGCCGTATGCGACGGCTGCGGCGAGGTCGTGGACGTCACCGCTGGTACCCTCGCGCCTACCCCGGGCGCGATGAAGAAGCTTAGCCGGGTTGCCCCCGGCTTCTCGGTTCGTGCGGTAGAGCGCATCTACCGCGGTCGCTGCGGCCGCTGCGCGCGCAGCAAGTGGAGTGGAACACCGACGCAAGGAGCGACACATGGCCAAGATGCTGCAAGGGAGCAAGACTCACCAGAACCTCAAGGAGGCCTTTGCCGGCGAGTCGCAGGCGAATCGCAGGTACCTCTACTTCGCCAAGGTGGCCGACGTCGAGGGTTACCCCGAAATTGCCGGCAATTTCAAAGAGACAGCGGACGGTGAGACGGGCCACGCGCACGGCCACCTCGATTACCTGAAGCAAGTTGGAGATCCCGCGACCGGGCTGCCTCTCGGCAACACGGAGAAAATCTCAAGGCCTCGGTAGCAGGCGAGACCTATGAGTACGAGACGATGTATCCGGGGATGGCAAAGACCGCGCGCGATGAAGGTTTCGACGACGTGGCCGAGTGGTTCGAGACCCTCGCAAAGGCCGAAAAGAGTCACGCCGGCCGCTTCCAGAAGATGCTCCAGCTTCTCAACGGCTGACTCGGCGCGGACGTAGAGGGCAGAGCGAGTCCGCACGGAACGACTCGACAAACGAGCCGTCGGCTTGCGTTCTCGCTGCCCTCGCGTCTGCCATAGGCCGCGTGATGACGAAGATCGACCCCACTCCACGCCGAGCACCGGCGTTCGACCCGAACCACGATCGCTATTGGGATGAGCGTGATCTCGAGTCCGAGATGCGCCGCGTGTTCGAAATATGCCACAACTGTCGGATGTGCGTAGGCTATTGCGGCACGTTCCCTGACGTGTTTGCTCGCATCGACAAGGGTATCGAGACTCGCGGTGCCGTCGGGGCGGAGGAGCTCGACGCGACAGCGTTCGAGAGCGCGACGGAGCTTTGCTGGCAATGCAAGATTTGTTACGTCAAGTGTCCCTATACGCCGGACGAGGGGCACGCGTGGATGGTGGACGTCCCCCGTCTGCTGTTGCGCGAGAAGGCGCAGCGCGCGCGGCGCCGCGGAGTGACTCTGCAAGACAGGATGCTCGGGGAGCCCCAACTGGTAGGCCGCTTGACCGCTGGACCGCAGGCGCGCGTGGCCAACTTCGTGAATGCGAATCGCCTCGTCCGCAAGGTCGTGCAGGCCACGGCCGGGATCGCGCGGGACTTCCCTCTCCCACCCTTTGGGGAGACCAACTTTTCGCGTTGGCTCGCCCACCACCAGCCCCTAGCCGGCGCAGGCGCACGCGGCACCGTCGCCCTGTTTGCGACCTGCCTCGCCGACTACAACTTCCCGCGCATAGCAGCGTGTGCCGTGCGTGTCCTGGAGCGAAACGGCTGGGCCGTAGTTCGGCCCGAGCAGACCTGCTGCGGAATGCCCAACCTTGACGGCGGCGACGTGGACGCCGCGAGGGCGAAGGCGCGCGCGAACGTAGCGTCGTTTGCGCGCGAGCTGGAGCGCGGTCACGTGATCGTGACTCTGCAGCCAACGTGCGGATACGTGGCAAAAAGAGAGTGGCCCGACCTGGATGGGAGCGAAGCCGCGCGCAAGGTCGCGGCGGCGACGATCGACGTGATGGAGCTCCTCGACCGGCAGCGGCGTGAAAAGACGCTCGTTCGCGAGTTCGTGAAGGGTCTCGGCCGCGTCGCGTATCACGCGGCGTGCCACCTCCGAGCGCAAAAAATAGGCTACCCGGCAGCCCGCCTGCTCGGTGCGGTACCAGACACGGACATAGAGATCGTCGAGCAGTGTTCGGCTGTGGACGGCACCTGGGGAATGAAGGCCCAGCACTACGAGATGGGGCGACGGTACTCCCGCAAGCTCGTACGTGGGATCGAGGAGAGTCGACCCACGGTGGTCGTCAGCGATTGCGCCCTTGCGGCGCGCCGGATTCTTGCGGGAAAATGCGCGAGCGCCGCTTCATCCTATCGAAGCTCTCGCCGCGGCATATGGGCTGGCACCCGAAGCGGGCTGAGCGCGACAGGTCCGGTGGAAAGAGGACAATGCCATGAAGGCGATAGTTCGAAGCGAAGTTCTCGGCCTGGCCGACTATGAGACAGTCCGCGAGCGCTTCCGTGATCGCATAATGGCGGAGAAAAGAAATCGCCGCATACAAGTCGGCCCCGACGTGACGGTGACCTTCGAGAACCGGGACACTGCGCTTCTGCAGATCCAAGAGATGCTCCGCACCGAACGTATCACCCGACCCCCGGCAATCGATCATGAGATCGACACTTACAATGAGCTCGTCCCCGGCAACGACGAGCTGTCGTGCACGCTGATGATCGAAATTGCCGACAAAGATCGACGCGACGCGTTCCTGCGTGCGGCCAATGGCCTTGAGGCCCACGTTTGGCTAGTCACAGCGGGACGGCGCCTGGCGGCGCGAAGCAACTCGCGCGGCGAGGCTACTGATCGGACGACCGCCGTACATTACCTAAAGTTTTCAATCCCCGAAGTGGTAGCGAACACTCTCCGCGCCGTTGCAAAGGGGGGCGGGACCGTACCGAGCGTCGAGTTGCAAATTGACCACGCTGCGTACTCTGCCAGGAGCTTGCTCGGTCCTCCGACGCTGATCGAACTGGGCCGGGATCTCGAAACGTGACTGCTGCGCTGTTTCACTACAATCACCGTGTACGCTTTGACGAGATCGATGCGGCGGGCCTCGTCTACTTTGCGCGATACTTTTCGTGGTGCCACGACGCAATGGCCGCGATGCTTGCCCCACTAGCTGGGGGCTATGCCGAGTTGGTTCGGCGTCGACTGGGCCTTCCTGCGGTACACGTCGAGGCGGACTATTCGGCGCCACTACGCTTTGGGGATCAGGTCCGCATCACCGCTCAGGTCGAGCGCCTCGGGACGAGCTCTTGCGCGCTGCGATTCGAAATCGAGCGCGCGCAGGACGGCACGCGTATCGCGGTCGTCAAGCACGTGGTCGTCCTAACGGATCTGGACGCCATGCGGCCGCAGCCCTTTCCGGAGGACGTGCGGACACTGCTCGAATTCCACCGCCCTACGCAGTGACGTTGTTGTCTGGCTGCGCGCTTGCCGGAGGCAGGCGTACGGCGTCTGCGGGGTCTTTGCCGCCGGCGTGCAGCCGTCGAACGTAGCCGATCATCGCCACCCCGAAAACGAACAACGTGATGCAGCACCACTGAGCGGGAGTGAGACCAGCGTAGCGGGTGTCACCTCCTTCGCCCTGTGAAATGCGAAGGAAATCCAAGGCGAAACGGACCGGGGCATAGGCGAGCGCGGCGACTATGACGTACGTACCGGTCGCGAGCCGCCGTCTCCAGGTGAGTGCGAAGCATGCAGCGAGCACGATCGTGAACATGAGCTCGAGAAGGCCCAGGTCAAATCGCGGATCATGGCCCTGAATGAGTTCGATGAAGCCAATCCTGGTGACCGCGCCGTCGCCTGCGCGCGCGGGATACGCGACGGCGAGAAGCGTGTCTGCAGTTGCACGCGCGCCGGGATGGTCGTGTACCGAGGCGCAGCCAGATCGGCCAAAAATCCACGCCACGGGAAATACCGAAACGATGAGATCGGCGTATGGGAATATCGGGTGAGGGTGCTGGCGAGCCCTGAGACGGCCGTCGTTAAAGACCAGATATTTCCATAAGATGATGCCCACGAGCCCGCCAATGAAACCGCCGAACGAGCTAAGCCCCTCCCACGGCATCGCGAGGGACCAGGGACGACGGAGCACGTCATCCCAATGATAGAAAAGCTGGTCGAGAACGTGCGACAGCACGAACCCACTAACGAGCATCCACGTGACGAATGAGTTGAGTTCCACCAAGTCATACCCGAGGGAACGAGCGCGTCGCGTCGTTAGGGACGTGCCCACCAATACGCCGGTGGCCACGAGGACGCCGAAAGGGTGAATGGGCAGCGGCCCGATATGCATGTCGGGAATGTGGATGTAGGGGATCATTAATCGTACCCGCGACGTCTATCGTATCCGGACCGAGGGCGCACGGTCGACCTGTGGTCCCCGAACGTAAATAGCGTCTTCGGCGCCGGCACGTGCACCCATTTGCACCCGAAGAGCCCAGCCGGAACACGAGCGCGCCATGATCTCTTCCTTTTTGCCGGTGGCGGCGCAATGGGTCGCCGGCAGTCTTGCCTCGACCGCGCCCGCGAGGACGGCCACGACGGCGGCCGCCGCAAGAGCACGATCCTCGGCCTTGGAGGCGTCCAAGGGCCGAGCTTGGGCCGCCTCCGTCCAACGCACGAACAGATCCGTGCCCTCGATCCGCCCTTCGGTCACGCTCCCGTGATCCAAGGTCACTCCAAGGCGAAGCGGCGCGGCACGCTCCTGAATGCCGGCAGGGCTCCGAATGCTGAAGAACAGTTCGTCCTGCCGGAGCGCAGGAGTCTTGCCCGGCCAAGTCCGAGTGCTTCCCAGTAGCGCCCGCTCGAGCGCGGGGGGCGGCTCGTCGAGGCGCGCACCCCATGTCATCGGGTCGAGCAACGCGGCAAGATCCTCCAACACGACATCTTCCAGACGTCGGCGCTGTGCTGCCTCCAGCTCCAGCGCTGCGGCAAGCCCGCGCGTGCGGGCCAAGAGTACGAGCGTATCGATATTGCTCTCGCGCTCGTCGTACAAGACCAGGAGCGCACGGGCAGCTTCGGAATGCGGTCCCCGAGGCAACTCAGCGACGTAATCCCGGGCGCGCACCCTCGACTGCTTTGCGGCTTCGAACCATGCAGACTCCTCTTGGTCGAAGATAAGACGGACCTCGCCAGCCCATGTTCCGACCGGATGAGACTCGAGATAATGTTGCGCTCGTTCGAGGCGCGCACCTTCGCCCTCGGCCAACCGAAATGCACGATAGTCCGCGAGGTCGGTGGGCGTCGAAAGAATCTGCTTCACGGCACCGCAGCCGGCTAGGATCCCGCAAGCGACGTACAAGATGGGGGATTCCCTCATGGCTCGCCCTCTCCGGCATCCGGGAAGACCCGACAGAAATCGCACTCGGTCGGCAAGGTGGGCGACACATCGTCCACGAAAGACGCGTAATCGCCGCAACTCGCGGTGTCGAGGGCACGCAGACAGACCTCCCCATCGTGCTCGAGTGGTCTGCACGTAGGTGGCCACGCAACAAGGCTGGGCGCGTTGGGATCGCACTCGCGGCGGCATGTCTCGGTCATCAAACCGCACCTGGAGCAGCGCTGGCAATCCTCGGTCTTACGCGCTCGCGCAAAGCTTCTCTGATCGAGCTCCGTCGCAGCGCGGCCGCACGATCCAATGTCGCCAACCGTCGGCCCCGCCCCAAACAGGAGGACAATCAAACCAGTGACCGCGAGCTCGCCGCGCCGGATCGTCACGGCATCGCCTCCCAAGACAACCAGACCCCGCTCTGCACGCTCAAGACCGGGTACGCCGGTGTCCCCACTTCGCGCGTCCCTGCACCGTAAAACACGTCACCGATGAGCTCGACGCCGACCCCCAGTCCTCCCCGCGCAAACCAAACACTTCCGGCAGCCCCCTCGAACCCCCAGCTTGCATCAGGCGCGAGCGCAACGGCGACGCCAGCTCGGCCATACACAGCCAAGGCCTCCCAACGGTGAAACATCAGATAGGCGGGTGTGAGCACATATTGCGAGACTCCCTCGAAGGCGAAGGAAGCCCGAAGCGAAAACCCATGCGCAAAGCGGCCTGGATTCCCGGCAACAAACGCTCCTCCAACATCGGCGTACGCAGCCGTTCGTGAGACCGAATGAGCGGTCGAACCAAGCACGGTGGCGAGACGATAAGGGTTGTTGAACCGAAGGCCGTCCCCCACGAAGGCAGTGCCTAGGACGCTCACCCACGGGCCGCGTCGTTCGGCGTATGCATCCTGGGCGGCTGCCGGCTTTGGCCAGACGAGACACGCACCGAGCAGGGCGCCCCCGAATAGAGCGGAACGGGACTGCGCCTGCACGGAGACTATCGGCTGCCGAGAAGCCGGCTTCTAATCCTGGGCTTCGCCCCGAGGAGCGCCAATTGGCCGCAAGCGGCGCTCACGTCGTCGCCGCGTCTCCGACGGATGAAACACGAATAACCCCCATCGCATAGAACCTGCTGAAATCTCAGGACGCCCGCCATCGGTGGCGGTCCGAAGGAACTCCCGGCTATTGGATTCATTGGAATAAGATTGATTTTGACAGGAAGCGCCCGCAACAAGCGCGCGAGTTTGGTCGCCTCAGCGGCAGAATCGTTCTGTCCGGCGACGAGGGTGTACTCGATCGTAATGCGCCGCCGGCGCGGCAGGGGGTATGCACGAAGGGCCGCCATCAGCACTGACAGCGGGTATTTCTTGTTGATCGGCATCAGCCGTGACCGCGTCTCGTCGTCGGTTGCGTGCAGCGAAACGGCGAGGCCGATATTGCCCTTGAAATCTGCTCCGAGCCGCGCAATCTCGGGCACGAGCCCACTGGTGGAAACCGTGACACGCCTAGCCGACAAAGCGAGGCCGTCACGGTGCGTGAGTAGGCGAAGCGCCCGCGCCGTCGCCTCATAGTTATGAAGCGGCTCGCCCATTCCCATAAAAACGACATTTCGCAAGCGCTCGTGCGGTTCCAGCCGACCGCGCCCCGCGATTACCTGAGCGACGATCTCGTCGGCTCCGAGATGGCGCTTTAGTCCGGCGACGCCGCTCGCGCAAAACGTGCAGCCCATGGCGCAGCCCACCTGGGTCGAGACACATTGTGTGACGCGGGTGAAGCGGAGAGCGTCGCCGCCGTCTTCCTCTTCATCCTCCACGTCGGCGTCGTCGAGAACGGCTTCCTGGTCAAATTTTTCGACGGGCGACGGTAACGAGCCCTCCGACATGCGGGAAAGACTGGGGATGAGCACCGTCTCGACGGTAGCGCCGTCGCCGAGGCGGACGAGCAGCTTGCGCGTGGCATCCACGGCGCGACGCTCGTCGACGATCCGAATCGCTCCGTCTAGCAGCAGACCCTCCAAGCCAGCGCGAAGGGCGCTCGGCAGGTCACTCATTTTCGCGGGATCGAGCACGCCGCGCGAGTGTATCCAGCGGAAGAGCTGTAGCGCATGAAAGCGCCGGCCTCCAAGCGGGCGCAAGACCTCGCACCACTCTTCTGCGGTGCGCGCAAGCGGCGCCGGCGGGGCGGCGGGGCGGAACGAGGCGGAAGTCACGGCGGGAAACGTACGGGGCACTTCGGTCGCGCGCAACGTCAGGTCCCACCACGCGTGCTCTGCTTCGCCTCCAGCCAGTAGCCTTCCAGAACCTCGAGAGGCAGGTGCCTTTCTTGCGAGCCTGGCTCACCCCACCCGCCGTGGTGTTCACCCACTCGCTTCTCCACGTGCGCAAAACGGGCGGTGAATTTGTCGATCGTACCCCTCAGCGCGAATTCAGCATCAATTCCTAGATGGCGCGAAAGGTTAACGAGGGCGAACAACACGTCGCCTAACTCTTCTTCGACGTCGCTGTGGACGCCGGTCGCGATCGCCGCGTCCAGCTCCGCCAATTCCTCCGCAAGCTTGCCCCTCGATCCGCCTTCGTTTTTCCAGTCGAAGCCGACCCGGGACACCTTCTCGCCGATGCGCTGAGCGCGGGAGAGCGCCGGCATACTGCGCGGTACCCCTGAAAGAATGCCGCGGGGTCCCTTCTCTCGTGCTTTCAACTTCTCCCAGTTCTGCAAGACCTCGTCCGCGGTCGCAACGTCGGTGTTATCGAAGACGTGAGGGTGGCGACGAACCAGTTTGTCCA
Source organism: uncultured delta proteobacterium (assembly GCA_963787925.1). Lineage (GTDB taxonomy): Bacteria > Myxococcota_A > Polyangia > Polyangiales > Polyangiaceae > Palsa-1150. Next base: position 2,268,458 of record CAWBEN010000003.1, on the reverse strand, counting down.
CGATTCCGGCAACGACGTCGTCGATTGCAAAGCTGCCCTCGCGTCGCGCCAGCTCCGATTGAAAGACCACCTGGAGCAAAAGGTCCCCTAGCTCCTCACTCAACGCCCGACGGTCCCCAGAATCGATGGCGTCGATGACCTCGCATGCCTCTTCGAGCACATACTTACGGAGCGTTGAAAATGACTGTTCGCGGTCCCAGGGGCAACCATCGGGCGCCAGCAGCCGCCGCATCACGCCAACAAGTCGCACGATGGTGGTGCCATCCTGGAACCCGAGGGGCGGCACCGGTCGGGGAAGGCGGTCATCGAACGTCGGAAGCTCCTCTGCGCACGCGGACGCCATGTTCGCTTCATGCTTAACTTCGGTCATCGCGGCGGCCAGGCTACATTGCCGCGGGCGAATGTCGACCACGTCCGGTCCGCCGCCTTCGACACCCCTCGCGAGTCCCGCGGTCCGTCGCGGCGTCGCGCTAGCGTTCGTTGCCGGCCTGATTGGGTTTGCTTACGTCCTCCGGGGCGTGCTCATTCCACTCTTCTTCGCGTTTTTGCTCGCGTATGCCCTCGACCCGCTCGTCGACTGGCTCGAGGCACGCAAAATCCCCCGGTCGTTGGCCGCGCCCATCGTGATGCTAGCCATTGCCGGGCTGCTCGCGCTGCTCCTCGTCTTCGCGATACCGATGTTTATCGACGAATTGCGCGCGTCCGCGGCAGACCTTCCGGAGCAGTTGAGGGGCCTAGAGGAGCGCGTCGAGCCCTGGCTTTGGCAAAATTTTCACTTCAAACCGCCTCACACAATGAGCGAGCTCGGCACGCAGCTCCGCGACAAGCTTCAGTCGCAGTTTCCCGACCTCGCGAGCGCTGCCAGCGTCGCACTTTTCGGTACGCTAAGTTACCTCGGGGTCATTCTAAGTGCGCTGATTATCCCGGTTTTCGCGTTGTACTTGCTGATCGACTTCGATCGCATCGTAGCGCGCACGGGGCAGCTGGTCCCACGGCGCTGGTATCGACAAGTCGCCGAGGTCGCGCGACAAATCCACCGAACATTGGGCGGCTACGTGAGGGGTCAGCTCACTGCGAACGTCGTTCTTGGGGCGCTCTACGCAACGGGGCTCCGGTTCATGGATGTCCGGCTAGCCGTGCCCATCGGCGTACTGACGGGGATGCTAGCGTTCGTCCCGTACGTCGGCTTCGGCTGCGGGTTGCTTCTAGCCGTTTCGATGGCCACCCTCGACTGGCAGGGGTCAGGACGCCTGCTTGGAGTCGTGGCGGTGATGTTGGGGGCGCAAGTGTTGGACGGCCTTATCGTCACTCCACGAATAGTGGGGCGCTCCGTGGGCCTTGCCCCACTAGACGTCCTACTAACGATGATGGCGGCCGGAACGCTCTTTGGCTTCATGGGCGTCCTGCTCGCGGTACCGCTCGGCGCGGTAGTCAAGATCCTGGTTCAGCGCGCCGTCAAGGCATATCTCACATCAGACTTTTATGCTCGAGGCGGGAGGTAATTCCCATGGGCGTGGTCCTCATCGAGACGGTTGGTCAGACGCAGATCATCACGATCCAACGGCCTGAGTCCCGCAATGCGCTGACCCGGGAAGTCATCGTCGACCTACAAGGCGCACTGGCGTCGGCGGTCGGGAATGCGACAGTCCGGTGCGTCGTCCTGACCGGAGCGGGCGACCACTTTTGCGCCGGCGCTGATCTCCGACAGATTCTTGCCGAAGACCCTCTCATCTTGGATCACTTCGGTGAGTACATGGACGATTTTCACGGTCTGATAACCAGCGTCGTCCGTTGTGACAAACCGGTGCTCGCGATGATGGATGGGGCAGCCGTGGGCTTTGGAGCCGACCTTGCCTTCGCGTGCGATCTGCGCGTCGCAAGCACGCGAGCCTATGCTCAGGAAAAGTTTGTCCGCATCGGATTGATGCCTGACGGTGGAGGGACATTTTGGCTGCCGCGTTTGGTGGGGACGGCGCGTGCAATGCAAATGATTCTGCTCGCTGAAAAGGTAGACGCCGCCGCCCTGCACGCGCTCGGCGTCGTGGCACGCGTCGTCGAACCAGCAGCGCTCCGGGCGACGACGCTGGATTTGACGAGGCAGATCGAATCGGGTCCGCCCCTGGCCCACGCCGCTATCAAGCGAGCGATTTGCGCCAACTGGGGGTCCATCGAGGATGCTTTGCGGCGAGAGAGGGAGGAGCAACTGAAATTACTGCGCACCGAAGACTTCCTTGAGGGAGTCGCCGCCTGGGCGCAACGGCGCGATCCCATTTTTCGAGGAAGCTGAGCCGCGTTCCATCAGCTGGCGCAGCGACGAACGTATCTTTCAGAAGAGATAGCGCTCCCCAGTATCGCAAAGTACCGTGACGACGACGCCCCGCTTCAACTCGATGGCGACGTCGAGCGCGGCATGCACGTTTGCGCCTGAGGATGGTCCCAGGAGAAGCCCCTCTTCGCGCGCAAGTCGCTGGACCATCCTCTGGGCCGCAACGTCAGTCACGGTGACGACTTTGTCTAGGACTCCGCGATCGAGCACCTTTGGTACGAAACCGGCCCCGATGCCCTGGATACCGTGCATTCCGGGGGGCTTGCCACTCAGAACCGGGCTGCCGGCAGGCTCCACGGCGACGATCTGTGCGGCCGGTCGCTCTTTTTTTATGACCCGCCCCACGCCGGTGATTGTCCCGCCCGTGCCAACGCCCGCAACGAACGCAACGAGATCATCGCCCACCACATTCAGGATCTCCCTGGCGGTCGTGAGCGCATGCGTCTCCGGATTCGCAGCATTCTCGAATTGACGCGGCATTACGGCCCCCTCGGTTTCACGCACGATTCGCTCGGCACGGGAAAGGGCCCCGGCCATCCCCTCTTCCGCCTGAGTAAGCACTATGTGAGCACCGTACGCACGCAGGATGTGCCGACGCTCGAGGCTCATGTCGTCGGGCATGACGAGCACACACCGGTAACCTCGGACAGCCGAGATCATCGCGAGCGAGATGCCGGTGTTGCCACTTGTCGCCTCGACGACGACCGAACCCGGACGGAGCTTCCCGTCGCGCTCGGCGGCGTCGATCATCGCTAGAGCCGGCCTATCCTTGACGCTCCCTCCAGGATTTTTAGCCTCCAGCTTTCCGACGATCACAGCTCCGAGTCCTCGCCCGATGCGAGACAACCGGACCAACGGCGTGTGCCCCACAAGATCGAGGACGCTGCCGGCGATTTCGGTGCCGGTACCGAACTCGGTCACGTCGCCACGCGTCCCTGTGCACGGGCCTCGTCACTCCGCATAATACGCAAGGTATCAGAAGACCCGCTGATCGACCTTGATCGTGTCTCCCGCCTGCAGTGGTACGTCGGACAGCTTCCCGTCGGTGATGTCATCGACGCTCACCGTGGCGGTGACCGTCTTGCTGGACCCGACCAGACGCGTAATGCGCACGTGATCGCCATCGGCGATGGATGTTAGGCCCCCAGCCAGCGAAATGGCATCTACTAGCTTCATCCCCTCTGACCAGGAAAGACTTCCGGGCTTTTGGACAGCGCCAACTATGCTCACCTTCTTCGAGTTGTATTGCTTGACGACCAAAGTGACTTGGGGATCGACGAGAATTTTCTTCGCGATCAGCGCCTTCTTGATCAACTCTTCGATCTGTTGAGGTTCCAAACCTGCCACCGTGAGACGGTCGACGTAAGGAAAATCGATGCTTCCATCGGGTTGTACGCGGTAGTCGTGAGCGATGTCCTTCTCGCCAAGGATGGTCACCTCGAACAGATCACCAGGCCCGACTGTCGTGCTCAGCTGCGGTTGGGGCAGATTTGGCGGACCGGTGTGGGCACTCCGACAGGCCATGATCTGCCAGATCAACAAGGCGACAAACAGACTCGGCCCGGATCGTAGGACCGATCGCATCGTGCGCCGGCGCGGCGAGTCCCCGTGCTGCAAAGTCCTCGTCCCTGACCTACATGAACCAGCGGACGCCCAGAAACGCCTCGAACCGATTCCACGCCATATCGAAGACGCCGGCATTCGGCCCATCGCTTCCCGGAATATCGTGCGTGCTGCTAAAGTTTGCCGTGTAGCGAAGCGTGGCATTTATTCCGAAGGTATCGCTCAAACGATATTCGCTGAAGAGGGTCGCATCAGCGCGGACGTCCGTGAATTTGGTGTGCCTAAGGCGGGGGGCTCCAGGCGTGAGCCAGTAGATGTTGGGATATTCGATTGCACCCACACCACCCTCGAGGGTGACAAGTGCACGACCGGCGAAGAAATAATTGAACCGAAGGTAGCCGCGATCATTGCCGTAGTAGTTACCGAGATAACTGTTTTGGAAATCACGCGTGTATCCCAGCGCGATCGACGACAGGGCCAAGCCGAGATCGCCTACCCCATTCCCTCCCGGGTTCGCAGCTAGAAACCACTTCAGTTCTGCCTGCGCAATGACGCTGTCGTACTGCGGCTGCGTGGGAAGAACCGTGTCGTAAAAGCTCGCCCCCCAGCCGACCATAGCCAGCGCAGCGAAGCGCTCGCCCACCAAGCCGTTGAGTCCGATTCGCATTCGGATTGGAGTCGAATTGACGAGACCTTGCCTGGCTGCCCTGTCTTGCGCGAGGTATGAGAGAAAGCGAAACGTCGCGTCATAAACCAAGGCAGTCCGCGGTCGGAACTTCCACCGCCCGCGTGTGAAGGCCTCATGCGTCACATTGTCGAAAGGGACGCCCGGCGACTGTTCGAACAATGCCTCGCGAAACTGGTATCCGAAGCGCCAGTCTAGCGTGCCTCCCCCTGGCTGAGCCACCAGCTCGCCGCCGGCTCCAATGTCATCGCGCGAGTACGATAGATTGGGGTCTGCGTTCGTCGAGTTCGGCTGGATCACACGCGCGTAGCTAGCGAAGAGGCCCGCGCCCCATGGGCGTTCTGGCAAAATATCCAGCCGCGCGTCTGCCCCCATACTGAAATTTCGCTGACCTGATACGTCATTCTGCGGCTGCGACGCGTCGGAAGACAGGCCGACGAATTCGCGGTATGTCCCATTGAAGCCCGCGCGGAACGTTACGGATGGGGGTGAAGCAACGAGATCACCCTCACGGCGCCGCGGTCCGATAGTCGACAGATAAAGGGACGGGCTGACACGAAATTCCAACGCGGGAATTACTGGGGCGAGCGGCGGCCCGTTGTCGACGCCTTGTCGGGTGCTCCGCAAGAACCAGTTCGAGTCGTATCCCGCCTCGCCGGCGATCCCGGGGTGAAGTTCGAGATCACCGGTACGGACGCCGATACCCTCGTTGTAACGGCGGTCCGAAAGCCATTGAGGGCTATCCGGCTGGGACGTGTACTGCGCCTGCGCGCTCGCGGCCCGGGTTGCGAGCAGCGCGATAGCAACGGCAGAGGATGCGACGCATCTCTTGGTCATCTAGGTCGGCGCAGGGTACACCAGCCCACGGCAGCGCTACGGCGAAACAAACACTACAGACCGGTCGCGGCCTGTGGCGGACCCGAGACCAGTGTCGGATCGGTCGGAGGAAAAGCAGTGGTCTCTTCCACGGGAAGGTTCGGATCGACCTGTGTTGAAATTTGGGTCTGCCCGACGAATGACATTTCTTCCCCGATGCATTGGCTCGCTTCCGCCCCCAGCTGCTCGGCCCGCTGGCGCAGCACGGTGAGAATCGTGAACTCATGATTGGCTAGCTCGGTGTCGCCGCGCTGTACCGCCGACTGCAAGGCGCCTTGCCGGTCACGAGCCGATCGACCCGCGACATCGACCTGTGACAATTTGTCGTTGAGACAAAGCGTCCTTACGACGTCACGCGCCGAACGTGCGGTCTCGAGCTGCCGCCGGACGGTCGCCGCCGCTTGATCGATTCGGCTCGTGATGAGGTCGGCTTGAGCCAACTCGTCCTGCGGCGAAAGCTGTGGATGGCGTTCGAAGCCCACTTGAGCCTCCGCCCGGGGGGCCGATTGGGCTTGCTGCGCGGCAGCCGACCCAGCGGCTGCCACCAGCAGCGTTACGGCCGCGATCCACCGTAGATTAGCGCGAAGACGCATTGCCAAGCGAGCCTCCCAAAGCAGCCACTGCGCGACTTTACCGGCCGAGGTGAGGAGTGTCAACGAAACACCCAGTAGCGGAGAGGATACGCGCCCCAACCCGGCACTGTAGGCACTGCACCGTGACCTGAGGACAAGCACTACTCAACCCTCGGATCATTGGATGCGGCTGGACCCGCTGCATTCAGATGACCGCAGGGTGACCTTAATTAGCCCTGCTTCACGAAGTTAAACGGCACGCTGATGGTCGAACCGGTCGAGCCCGGCGCATCGAACTTGGCTCGGCGGGCAACGTTCGCGATGCATGTGGCGACCGATGGGGAGAGACCGCTGTTGCTGGATACGGTTACGGTGTCAACCTCCCCGCTGGGGGCGACCTTGATAAGGATGACGACCTTTCCGGATTGCGTTGGGTCGGATTCGAGTCCCTTTTGGTAGCAGCGCTTGGCACCAGGGTGTATTTGGCTACGAATAACGGCCTCAGCGTTGGACACGGGAACGCTCATCGAAGAGCCCGCATACTGCACATCGCCGACCGGAACGACTCTCGCCGCCGTGCCCGCGCTGTTCGACCCTCCGCCCGTATCGCCGCCGTGGATACCCTGCAGCCCCGCCCCCCCACGACCAGGCTGAATCGGGCCACCGGCCCCGCCTGGAAGATTGAGCCCGCCCCCCGTGTTACTGATTCCGCCCTGGCGGTTGGCTAGACTGTTGAGATCGACCGGGGCGCCGTTGTCGTCCTTCATCGCTCCGTTAATATTCGGACCACCATTTAGTGCGGCGAGAATCGCAATCCTGGCTTGGTCTGCCTCGTTAATCAGCCCAGCTACTATCTTGGAGTCCGGGGCGCTGTTCTGGCTGGGCTTATTTGCGCCGCTCTGGGATTTGGGCGCTTGAGTCGGAGACGGTGCAGTGTCCGTGGATGTGGCACTCGTTGTTGGAGCTTCTGCGGTCTCCACAGGGGGCGGGAGCGTTCGCTGAACCATATCAAGTAGCCCCGCTGTGATGTCGTCGTTGACGACGGGGTCCATCCAGTCGCTGTACATTGCGCCAACGAGGCCAAAGTGGAGGAGAAAGCTGAACGCCGCTATGATAGTCAGGTTCCAGTCGATCTGGCTCGCGAGTCCCCCCTTTACCGAGAGCGGCAACTGCGGCCGAGGCTGAACAGGAGGCTGGGCGACGAACTGGAACAGGAAAGTTGTTTCGCCAATAACAATCTTGCCTCGCGCTTCTTCTGTAAGACGCACCTGGTACGCCGGAGGGACGCGCTTTGCCTGTCCTTTGAGCGCTGCGAGATCGGTGATGCCACTAGCTAGGGCGACCCGTCCGGTCATGCCGTCGAGAAAGTTCAGGTAGTAGTCGCCACCGATTAGCTCGAAGAGCTTGAACTGGGACGGCAGCTGCGCGTGCACGACGAACATCGATTTTTCGCTTGGACCTACGGTGACGCTCGTGCGCTGCTTGACAATCCGCTCCTCGACGATTCGTCCGGCAGCCACAAGACCGATGCGCAGCACTTTCGGACCGCTCGTCTGCTGCATGGCCCGCATGACCGCGGTCATCTGGCCCGGTCGGGCGGAGTGCCCCTGCTGTCCGACCACTGGCCCCGCGCCCTGGTTGTTCTGCGACATGCAAAGCCTTTCTTAGAGAGTCGGTCTCGCCGCCATCAGGCTACACGAGCAAGAGTGCTGGGAGAAGGCACCGATCGCAACCTGCAACCACCGGACCCTAGGGGGCTGCACTCCGCGAGCAATTTGCCAGGCTCTCGATACGCCGGACCAGCCGCTCGATCGTTTCCATGCGTTCCCGCAGCACGTCCCGCGCCCGCGCATGGACTGCGAGGCAAAAAGACGTCCCCGCAATTCCAACGGCCAGCGCGTTCAGCGCCGATTGAAGCGCTAGACCCTGCGGGCCCTCGGCCACAGGTGGAGCCGATGAGAGGGACAGGGTGTTCAGCAGTGTGATGCATCCGAAAAAGAAACCCGAACTGGTCGCGATGCTGGCACACACTCGCGGCACGCGCGCCCAGCGTTGCGCGCGCCAATCCAGTTCCGTGAACTGTTCGTTCACGAATGCCGCCCGGGCGGCCGCATTCGGCTCCGACAGCGCGGAAAACAAATCGCGCTCCCAGCCGACGTCGTCACCGTCCCTGATAGCTTCGCAGAGAGCGGGCCACGCGCGGGGGCCGTCACGTTCCAATGCTGCGGTCAAGAGGCGCGCATCGAGCGAACTCGGCGCGACAGCCCACATCAGGCGCCGGACGCTCGCGAGGGCGCACGACGCCGCGACCAAGATCGACAGCAACGTGAGCATCCTGTGCGCTCAAAAAGGCTCCTTGTAGACGGCTTCTTCGATCCGGTCCAAAAAAGGCTGCCGCAACTCGGCCAAGGTCAGCTTGGGCTGAATCTTCGCAACGTCGACGGCTGCGATAGGCTTTTGTACCCGACCGACGATCGTGATTTCACCGATCTGCAAAACTCCCTGCTGTTGACCGACTTGCCGCTGCGCAGCGGTGCTCGCCTGGGTCTGCCCGAACACGACTGAAGCCGCACTCATCAGGCTGAGGACCGTCGCCCCGAAAATGTGGTCACGTTTCATGTCGGCCTCCGTTACCTGCCTCACTTCGGTTGCATGGTGCCGGCGCCAGCGTCGCCACCAGACGCCGCGGGCGAACTGTTCGATGTCGGCGCGCCGCCTGGTGGACCAGCCGCGGCGGGCGCTGTCGATGCAGCGGCCGCAGCTTGGCTTTTTAGCCGGATCTCGTTCTGTTTACGCTTGGCTGTGCTCAAGAGCTCGTCGACGTCGTCGCCCTGGCCCTTCAATCCTTTGGCCCCGCGCATCGATCGGTAAAGCTCCAGCTCCCGGATGGCCTTGGTGAGCTGATCGTCCGGGCTCGTCACGCCGGACACACCGGGCGAAAACAGGTAGAGGAGCCCGAGGTCGTAGTGCACGCCCGCAAGCGTTGAATCCATGCTGCTCGCCTTGTCGAGTTCGCTCTTGGCGTCACCCACACGCCCCAGCAAGCGGTAACAGTCGCCGAGATCGAGGTGAACCAGCGGCACGTTCGGCGCGTAACGCACCGCCTTTTCGAGGGGAACCTGGGCTTCGCCGGCATTTCCCGCCTCCAGCTTCATCTCGCCTAGATTGATGTACGCCTCGAAAAGGTCCGGCCTTCTGGTAACCGCCTGCTCGAAATCGACCAACGCCTGCTTCCGCTGGCCGGTCTCGCGCTCAATGAGCCCCCTCAACAGAAGCGCCTCAGCATTACCCTGATCGCGCGGCGGGATCGAGCCGTCTTCTGCGCCCTCCAAGATAGCCTGAAGGGCGTACCGTGCGAGGTCCCACCTATGGTTTCGATAGTAGTCGCGCGCAATGACGATCATCGCTTCCTTCAGATCAGGCTGATTTGCGAGCGCTTGCTGCGCGAACTTTTGACAGCCGGGGCTGTCACCCTCGATCGACTTGACCTCGGCGAGGTAAGTCATCAACCGGACTGAGTTGGAGCTTTGCGTAGTCTTATCTGCGAGCAGCCGCTCACCCTCGGCGCCGTGACCGGTCTGCGCCAGCAACAGCGCGTAGGCGCCCACGGCGACTTCGTATTTCGAATTTACGGTGAACGAAGACCGGTAAGCGTCAAGAGCGCCCTGTGTATCCCCGAGCCTCTCGAGGACGCAGCCAAGCGAATACTTTGGACCCCCTGCGCGCGGAGCTTTGCTTGCGGCGTCGCTGAAGGCGGTCTTGGCCGCCATTAAGTCACCGGCCATCCACGCTTGAAAGCCGCGCTCGTACGCTGCCTTTGCGTCCCCGGAGAGACCGTCCTCAACCGCCGGAGCGACGGCAATTCCAGTCTGTTGGCCTGCCACGCTGGGCGCTCGCTGCGGCGGTGCATAGGACGCCGTCGGCACGTGTTTGGGTGGAGGGCTCTCGCCCCCGCATGCCCCGACCGCGGCAGCCAACGCCACAGACGCGAACGCGCTCCGCGCGAGCAGGCCAGAGCGCTCATGCAAACGCTGACGGCACGCCAGATCCGCTCCCAGACTCGACGAGCCCCCTCTTTGGGCGCTCACGGCGACGCCGGAAGTGGTGACGGTTCGCCGCTCGGCGGCGGCGTAGCCACCACACCCGAGCGCCATTGCAGGAATTCGCCGTTGACGTAGACGAGCTTAGAGTTCGGATCGAGCGGATCCGACGTATTCTCCACGTACCCCTTCATCTTGTCGTCGCCGAGATAGTCGCTGAAGAACGCAAGTCGTGACACCGCAGCCTGCACCGTGGAATTCTTGACGTTGTATTTACGGGCCGTAAGCGCCGCAGCAACGTACTTCCCGATCATCTTTTGATTGCACACTTCCATGTACTGATCTTTCGTCGCACGCCACTTGCTCCGTACGGCGTCCTTGGTGTCATCGATCTGCTGACGTACTTGGTCCGCCTTGTCGCTCTGTCCGGCCGCATCCAGCTTATCGGCAACCTTGGAAAGCTTGTTCAACAGCGCCTCCTGCTGCGGAGTGAAGTACGCAGGAACGACCAGGTCCAGTCCGGTCCGAATTGAGTCATAGAGCGATCCCAAACGCGCCGTAGCTGCCCCGGCCCACTCGAACGAGCCGTATTGCGTCGCCACGTGCTCGAGCCTGGGCCGCCAAGTCCTCTCGGCTTCTCCGAGATCCTTGTCGACTTGCTTGGTAACGTCAACGACGTTACCGGCGTAATGGTGATGGCCCGTGGCGTAGTCGAATCCCGTCCGTACCTCGTCGTCAACGAGATTGAAGTCCGCCTCGCCCCCGTAGTCCGAATAAGGAGCATCTGTCGCCGTAATCTGCGACTGCTTTCCGTCGGGCGAAGCCACCACTACGGGATGAATTTTAAGTACTCCCAGTCAGCCACGGCGGTTTTGAACCAGTTTCTGAATCCAGGATCGTTGGCAGACTGCATCATCTTGGCGATCCGGTAGGCCGATTCCAAATCGTACCGACCCGACTCAGGCTTGTTCTTGTTGGCAGCGTGGAACTGCGTCAGAGTCGCGACGGCCTGATGACGCGCGGCCGCATTGCCGCTCGACTCTCCTCCGTCGGGATTCCATTGACCGTAGTCGAAGCTTGCCCTCAGGTAGTCCGCCTCCGCGCGCTTGTCGGCGCTCAAATGCATTTTTGGATCAACTAGGAGCGTATACATCCGATTCATATCGTTTCGATCGCCGAGATTCGAATAGAGAACCATCGCGATTCTCGCGGCGTTCGCGCGGCGCTGTTCGTCGAAGCGTGGGTTCCCCGCAATCTTTCCGAACGATTCGGCGGCACGCTGATACGCGAAAAACCCGTAGTAAGTCGTAGACAGGGCGTCGTAGGCGAGGCCTAAATACTTGATCCGCTCCTTGTACTCTTCCGGGTTCGGTTGAAGGTTCTCCTTCTTTTCCGGATCCATTCCACCGCGGTCGAGGCGGCCGAGTATGTCTTCGCTCCCATAGTTGCTTATAAAAAGCTCGTACAGCTCAATTGCCTTGTTGAACTCACCTATTTGTTTGTAACAGAACGCAGAATTGATCGCGGCCGCCGGGGCGTCTTTATGCGACGGGGCCGCACGCAGAGCTTCTTCATACATCTTGCCGGCTTTCCGCCAGAGTGCGTCTCGCTGGGCGCCTGGCGGTGCAGCCTTGGCCAGTTCGAATACCTTGTTAGCGTCTTCGAATGCCGCGTTCTGAAGAACCAGGTCGGTGAGGTCGCCTTTTTTTTCTTCCGCCAGCTGCAGGTCGGTCTTCGCGCACGAATTTGCCTTTTCCGCTTCGGCCAGCTGCCTCGAGCGGGCAGCGTCTTTCTGTAGGTTGCTCATCACGATAAGCCGCTTCCAGGCTTCGTAGCCTAGGGCATCCTTGCCGCAATGCTGCTCGTAAAGAACGCCGAACCGGTCTTGCGCTTCCTTGAAGTGGCCGTAGAGATAGAGCTGGTCTGCGGAATAAAACGCATAGTCCGAAGCATGATTTAGCTTGTCGCGCTCGGGAGGAACCCGCTGGATGTATTCGTCTCGCGCCTTCATTGACTTTTCTAGCACCCCGGGGATGTCGTCCACCATGACCTTCTGATCCCCTGCGGGCCCTTCGAGCCTCGGCGATTTGCGGGATTCGATACCCTGAGTACCGCCCGAATCTTGCCAGCGCTGAAACGCGAGGTCGCGATCGACGTCTGCTAGGTCGACGACAAATAGGCCCGCGTTGTCGATAAATTGGTCGTCCTCGTCAGAGTCTCGCACGTCGATGGCTGCTTGCTCAGCGGTCGCGATTTCCTGCGAAGTCGGCTCACTATACTGCCTCGGATCGAACTGGTGCAGAGCTACTTCCAATCGCACCTGATTGTGCAACGCGTCGGCATAAAAGTAGCGGCTCTTGTAAGCGTCGGGCGCGTTCTCATCCTGCTTGAGGTATCCCTGCCACCCAAGCGCGGCCAACTTGTATTCCTGAAGAGCGAAAACCGTGAGCCGCAGCTTCTCCTTGGGATCGCCGGTCTGGTCGGCCTGCTCCAGCGCGCCCTGTCCGTTACGCGTGTGCGTGATGGCGGCGCCCTTGAGTCCCGTGCGCACGAGCTCCTCCGCGCGCTGCAGCGCTGCCGGATTTTCCTTGTTGGCGTCGACCCAGGGCGTATCGCCGATGTATTTCGCGAGCGCGGTTCGCGACTCGAGCACCTTGCGCTCGTAGTCGCGTCGCTCATCGCCGACCTTCGTCTGCCGAGTAAGTAACTCGTAAACCTCGGCGACGGAGTTCTGCGTATCGGGGGCAGACGCATCCATTGGCCATTTGTCGAGCATCATCTGATACGTGGCCAGCGCGTTTTTGTACTGATTGATCGTTCTAAATTCGAGTGCCAGGGCCTTGTAGACCTCAATCGTCCACGCCTTGTCTTGAGGGACGAGCCGGGGATCCTGAACGCGTTCGAGCGCCACGCGAAGCTTTGCCTCTGCGTCGGCCGGACTCTTGGCGGTATCGAGAACATCTGGCCTAGCCACGTACGGATCATCTGGCCCAGGCCCCACGAAATCGTAGTTGTCGAGCGATCCCGCAACGTACGTGTAAGCCTCCTGTCGAAAGTCGGCTCCGGGGTCACCGGTCAGTTTTTGCTGTTCGTCCGTATAATTGAGCAAGTGCACGAACTCGTGTACCGCCGCCTCGTAGCGCTGCTGTTTGAACAGGGTCCAGGCATATTTGTAGAGAGCTACGCCGTAGAGGGGCGGCTTCTTGTACTGCATCGCCTGTGTGTACGCGCTGGCCGCCCGGTTGTAGTCCCACACGGCGAATGGCTCGTACTCCACGACGCCCCCCCGAGATCAGCCTGATCGAACTCCCAATCACCAATACGCCACCAGACTTCGGCCACGTACTTTGGGTCCTGACCAGCGAGGACTCCCGGCTGCGATATCATGGCACAATCACGGGGGTAAGGGTCTACGAACGTCGCTTCGTCCTTCGGCCCCTTCTTCAAATCGTCTGGGCGGGTAAACTTGCTACGCCATCGCTTCCAGTAAGCGTCGTCATGATCCTGGGGGAGCGGCGTCACTTTGTCGACGTCCGGGTCCTTGCCGTCTGTCGCCGAAGGATAGGGGTAATGGTTGTTGCAGACGAGCGAACGCCAAACCTGCTGGGATTCGTCAACGCGGCGCGAGTCATTGAGCGCATGTCCTAGAAAATAGTAGATGCCGGCAACCTCTCTATATTTCGGGAAACTCGCGGATGACCCGCTTATAGAGCGCAATCGCAGGCCTGAGGGTACTCGCGAGGTCCGCGTTGGGATCGTCGTCGCTCCGTGCGCGCTCCTCGTAGAGGGCAGCCAGCCGGTACATCGCGTCGGGCGTTGCCTCTTCCTGAGCATTGGGCCCGGAGTACTTCGCAACGAAGTCCTCGAGACGCTTGATCGCCGTCTCTCGCGCAGCTTTCAGCTGATCCTTTTCGATTCCAATTTCGCGATCGAGTCCGCCCAATATGGACTTCTTCTTCTCCTCGTAATGAAGAGTGATGATAGTCGTCAGAGTGTCTTTGTAGTCTCTGGCGCCACGCTCGTACGTCTCGGCCTCTTGCCGCATCGCCTCATACGCGGAGGACTGTTGCGGCGTGGGCGGAGGAAGGGGCGGCGCACGAGGTTTGAATGTCGGGACCCCCATCGTCGTGACGAGTGCCGGCGTCGAGGAGCCAGCGCCCGCTGCAGCGTCGGCCGATGGCGCGGCGGGCGTTGCCGTGGCCGTACCAAACTGCCGCGGCGCCACAGACACTACGCCGGCGTCGGCCTCCGCACCAGCAGTGCGGGGACCTGCGTCGCCACTCGTTTGCGCGAGGACGCTTGCGGCAGACATCGCCGTAAGCATGACCACGAGCCCGCCTAAGGCGCGTGTGCTTACCAACCGTTTCGAAGCTCGGCTCGCCATCGTCATTGTCGGTCGCCTTCGGCCATTACTTGCTCGGCTGTCCGGGTTCGACGCCGTCGTCTCTCACTTCCTTGAGCTCCTCGTCGAGGAGCTGCTCCTGTCTCGAGCGCTCTGATTGGAGGCTGCGGACCCGATTGACCTCTTCCTCCCTTACCTCCCAGGCTTGCTCAGTGATGCCGACGTCGGCGCGCAGCACGATGCCGCGCAGCCTCTCGCGGACGAGCCCGAAGTTCCTCTGAGCCACATGGCCGACCAAGTCTCGCGCGTCCCCGTCGAGGCTATCGATTTGGCGGGTGTACTTAAGGATACTTGCTTGTTCGGCCCCGATCCGGCTCTGCAGCTCGGCAGCGCGACCAGCCACCTGAGATTCGAGCTGCTGCAACGCCGCGAGGAGCTGGGTCTCGTATTGTCGTGCCCGCGCAAGGACGGGCGCCGCATCGCCCGCGAAACGTTGTGCCCCGTTGCCCGCGCTGCCGCCCGTTGCGAGTCTGACCTCGCGTTCCAGAAGATCCCGGAACTGATCTCGGGCTAAGGCGTCGTTCTGATATCGGGAATCGCCTAAGCCGATCTGAGCTCGGCCCATGTCGAGGTTTCGACGCAGATCGGTAATTTGTGCAGCGAAGCGAACGAGGTCACGCTCATTTGCGTCGAGCTCCGCCTGAAATCGCTGAACGCTGCCGGGATCGCGCGCTAGCCCTTGCTGCGGGCCTTCGCTTAGCATGCGCCGCAACCCATTGATCGCCGCGTGCAGCGCGTCTACTTCGCCGGATCGCCGCGTCAGCTCTTGCGACAATGTATTCCACTGCGCTAACCCCTGTTGCTGGCGCTTGGTGAAATCGCCCGGCCCAGCTGGAAGCTCCTGCATCGCTGCGGAAAGCGCGCGTCTCTGCTGGCGTACGATACCAATCTCCCCCCCTAAGTCGCTTGGCTCAAGGGCATCCAGCGCACGCGACAGGGTCAACCGCGCACGCGACACTCGGTTCAGCAAGCCGAGTGCCGTCTCTTCCCCGACTTCAATCTCTGGAAAAGCGCGCACTCGATTGGACGCACCGGTGAGAGCCGCCAGCTTGTCAGCCAAGTCGCTGGATTGCCGGATGAGAGTCCTGCACTCCTTGACGTCGTCGATCACGGCGAACGCTAGTGGGCCGTCCTCCGCCTCTCGCGCCCAGCGCACGGCAAGTGGCGGCAGCTGTTGGTTCTGATCTACCCCGTCGAGCTCCTGCTGCGACAACCGGTCGTAGTAAAGGCTAGGGTCCTTGGTCCAGTCCAGAAAGGACGCCACCTTGGCGCGCATCGGATCGTACTGATCGCGGACGCTTTCGTAGAGCTTGAGCGCCCGATCGAATGCTCCTGCGCGTAGTAGGAGGTCCGCGCGCAGGAGAGTTCCATCGCCGATGTACGCGCTGTTCGGATCGCTCACCGTCAACACTTCGAGGGCGCGCTCCGCGCGCTGAACATCACCCAGACGCACGTACACCCAAGCCAGCTCGTAGAGCATCGTGTCGAATTCGGCGCTATCCCGACCAACCTTCGCATAGGCTTCGCTCGCTTGCTGGTACTGCTCCATCTCGTAGAAAAGTCGGCCAATCGCCATCCAAGCGAGATCAATGATGTGCCGATGATCGGCGGAATCCGGAGCAAGATCCGTCACGACGCGAAACGACTCGATCGCCTGCTTGTAACCGGCGAAGATCGCTGTCTTCTTCGCACCCTCAGCCCCCGTCGACGAGCGGGCCACTTTCATTCCGATGAGCGCCTGAAAATACCGCGCTTGGTGCACGTACTCGGAACTGATTCCCACTTGTTTGAAAGCATCTCCCGCGACGTTCCAGGAGCCCTGCCTGAAGGCCGCTTTTCCTTTCGCGTACAGCAGGCCGGCGTCAAGTTGCGCCGGCGGAACCTCGTTGAATTTTGCGAGGATCGGAGCTAGGGATTCCGGCGGATCGGTCAACCGCAGCGCCACGTCTACGAGGCGCGCGAGCGCCCGACCGAAATACGCCTGAAAGCGCGGCTCCATCCCGCGGTCGACCAGAAGCCGGTAGTCGCGTCGGGCCGCGAGGTAATCGTGGGACGCATAATAAGTTTCACCGCGCAACCAAAGCGCGTCGGGATAGCTTGGCGTATCGGGATACTCCTCGATTATTTCGCTCAGGACGACGACGGCCCGATCGTAGTCGCTCATTCTGTAGAGAAGCTCGCCGTTCGACAGGCGCTGCTCGGGCGTTTGCCTCTCGCCTTTCGCGTGGTTCACAGCCGATTGAACGCCCGCCATCTCGCGCGCCACGGAGACGAGCTCATTCTGTGCTGAAGTCACTGCGTCTTCGGGCCGGGCCGACGCGACCCGGGATAATATAGAAAGGACCACCGCGCAGGACGCGGTCGCGCCGAGGAGCGCGAGTCTCACTTCTTGCCTCCCCCGATGGATACGGCTCCAGTCGCCGTCGCCCCGCCCGGGGACGTCATTCCGGCCGCACCCGCCGGCGAGGGAGAGGACGCCGGTACGGACCCGCTCGTGGGGGGGCCGCCGGTGAAAGGATGCAATGTCTCGTGCCACTCGATGGTGGGACGCTGCTCAAGAGGAGTCGTCACGCCACCTTTTTCGAAGGCAGTCGCGGAAATAGTCAATGTTTTTCCCTCGATGGCCGTAAAGGAATGGCTCGACTTCACCTCGAACTTGTAACCGCGAAGGTACGAAAAGATACCATACCCGTTTCCTTGAAATGTGAGAGACACGACGATGGTATGATCACCGGGAGGAACGGAGCCGCTGTAAATCGGAATCTGCTTTTGCTCCGCCAGTGCGCCAGAGTCGTCCTGTCGGTTGTATTGCACTTGGTTGTCAATGACAAAGAGAGCGCGCGTCAGGAGAAAGGCGCTCGACATTTCGTTGTCAAATTCGACGTCCGACCGAGACCCCGCAGCGCCGCCACCTAAAATCGTGTCGCTGAGGAGCGCGAGTCGGGTATGGCTCCTGCGAATCTGGTCCTTCAGCTCATCGACGCGCTGCTCGAGGTCGCGCAAGCGCACCGAATAAGTCGCTCCATTGAGCGCGGAGTCGGCCGGCTTGACGTTCATGTCGACGGTGACCGCCAGAGGCGACGGTGGCACCGTCACCGATGCGCCCGGGCTCGCAGCGGCGTTGGGAACAGCGGGGGCGCTGGCGCTGCTCGAAGCGCCTCCGCTGACGCTGCCGGACGGCTGCGCGGAAGTGGCTCCTGGCGTCTTCGGCTGAGCATGGGCGACCGGATAGGCAGCCACGGGCAACACCAGGGCAAGAACCATCGTAAGTCGACATCGCATGCGGTTACCCTTTTCGATTGGCCTTCGGATGCTTGGACGACTCGTCCCGCCCGAGCCCACCTACGGCCCGCCACGGGGGCAGAGAAACGAGGACACGGAACAGTGGCGACAACGGCGACGAAAATCAGGCGGACGGGTTTAACTCCACGACTCGGCAACAACGGCGGCATGAGTGTATGTTCGCGAGAGCCGGGTTGGCAACTAGGGTCCGTAGGCTCCATGCCCAACAAAAACACATTGCTTTTCCATCGGATTACTCGGCCTGCCCATTTTCTCGGTTGACATGTCCGCCTGGGCAGTGCGGCTCGGGCGAGATGAGGCAAGCAGCTGGCGTCATGCCGTCCCTTCTTCATCAAGAGGGAGCCATCGCCGCGGCTGCTCAAGAACAGGGCCCGTTTGCTGGTTCGATGCAAAGCCGATCGGGCGCCAAGGGCGCCTGCCGGGTCTGTCCCGCTGCGACACGACTTGGAGGCATGGTCGGCTGCACCCCCTCGAAGCACGAAGCACTTCAACAGCCAGGGGCGGGCGCGCCCTCGCGCGGTCGGACACAATGTGGAGGGCGGAGTGGGAAGGCCGCGTCATCGGCTGCGCTTCGGACGATCATGATGGCATGCTGTGCATAACATCCGGAGCGGATGTAAGGCGCCCTTTGCGCGGAAGTGGCAGCCAAAATCGTTGGCATCTCCAGAAGGAATGACGAACAGTCGGATCCCAAAAGCGCCCGGCGCGCCGCCGGAACTCGAGCCCAGGCGCACGTGCTTCGGTGACAGAGGACGATGGACTGCAAGACCTTCGAATCCGCGATGATCGACGACCTTTCCGCCGACCCAAGTGGGTTGCTCGGTATCGAGGCACGCGAACATGCCGCGAGATGCACGCCGTGCAGGACGCTTCTCGAAGGGCTTTCGACGCGGCGACTTGCCTCGGTTTTGCTCGCGCCGACGCCGGCCAAGCTCCAAGGAAATCTGCTTGCGACGGCAAACACATACACCGAGGTCCCCGCTCGGCGCCGTCGGTGGGGGGGATCATTTCGCTTGCCGGGAGCTGGGCGATGCGTCCCCAAACGGCGATGGCCGCAGTCTTTCTGGTCATGCTGGCGACAAGCGGTCTTCTATTGCGTGGCAGATCGGCCCGTACCCCCGCGAGCGCGGAGGTCATCGTGACGGAGCGAGGCGCGCCTGCGCCAGCGCCGTCGGTCACGGCGATGTCCTTCGGATCGGAGCCCCGCCCCCCCGCCGCACACCGCGTTGCGACGCTTGCAGAGACACGTCCCACCGGAATCGGCGGAGCCGGCAATGAATTGTCTGCGCGTCCTGTCGCGACCAAGGGCGCAACATCTGCGGGCGCACGAGACGAAGACCGCGCGCCCACGGCGCGTAGCCCGGCGCCTGGAGCGCAGCTCGCAGACTCCCCCCCGGTTAGCGCGGGAGGAGCGGTTGCGCGAGGGTACGACGCAACCGGAGGAGACCCCGCATCGACGTTCGATGCCGCGCTTAGCGCGTACCGAGCCGGGCGTTACGACGAGGCCATCCGCGCTTTCGACGCGCTCGCCCCGCTGGATGGCAACGCCGAGCTATGGGCCGCGCGATCAGCTCGAGAAGCGAACGGATGTCTCGGCGCGCTCGCCCGATTCGACGGGCTCGCGCAAAGCGCACAAGACACACCGCCGGGGTGGGATGCGCTCCTTGAAGGCGCGCTTTGCCATCGCGCTCTCGGGGACTTCAGCAAGGCGCGCGCTCAGCTGAACGCCCTCCTCGGCATCGATTCCCACAAGGACCGAGCAACGGCCGAGCTCGATCGACTAGACCAAATGCAACAGGCACGGAGCGATGAGCCGCAACGCCGCGGGAGGGGAGGAACGAAGTCGGCTGCCGCCAGCCCAACGGCTAGCCATACGGACGCGTCGCGCTGATTGGCCAGGGTGGTCGGCACGTTCCCGCGACGCGGGTCTTCGTGAACCCTGACGATCGGTCCGGCCCGCTTGGCTCAGCGAACGTAAGCAATCGTTCGTACCACCTCGACTAGTCGCTCGCGATCGTCCGCATGCAGATTGACGAAGCGCACGCCCATGCCCGGGTTTGGGTTGTCACCGTCGGTCCGAACCGCATTTATCCAAGCGACCTCGCCCTCGAGTTTGAATGGCTCATAGCCAGGCGGCTCGAACGAAAGAACGAGTCGCGTGCCGATGGCGAGAGGGTCCGTCGTCGTCACAAATATGCCCATCGCACTGATGTTCGCAATTGCCGCGTACAAGAAGGTGTCGTCCGCGACGCAATCAACGGCCCACTCCACTTCGTAGCGATCGTGGCTGCGCCTATTGTCGGAGGACGGTTTGGGATCGGGCTCTTCGAGCGCATCGGTGGCGGCGGCTGCCTGCGGGTCTTCGGTGGTTGTCGCCATCTCTCTGCCTTCCTTCGTCTGCAGCACCATTTGCCGGCAAGCTTCCTCACTGAACGGACGCGCGTGACTACTGCACACGCAACGACCCGCCGTTCACCCGATTATCCCCGTCGCTCGGCCCGCTCTTAACCTTCAGCCGCGTATCGCCCACAAATAAACCGAAGTAAATCGTGTAGGTGCCCGGTGTGAAGTTCGGCTCAAGCTTGAACTCGTGGTCGTCGACAAGCAAATCGCCTGGGAGCCAAAGTGACATCGGGTACTTCCCGTCCATCGGCTTGTGATCGCCATTGTGACGGCGATGGTAGCCGTCGATGTGAATGAATGCCTCCCACTCCGTGGTGATAGCCGCCAGGACCCGGTAATACGTCTTGAGATGGTAGGCGCGCCCGGGGCTGACCGCGTCGACGATCCGACCTCGCTCGTCAAGCAGGTCAATACCGAGGACTTCCAGCTTGTCTTCCATGTTGGCGTCAAGCCGGCGTTGGGGCCGCGGGGGCGCCGAAAGAACGATGGTGGACAGCGGGTTGTCGTTCTTTTCGCCCGGCTCAAGAGATGACGCCGCCAGCAAGATTTGACTCGATCGCGCGTCGAGAATCGGCAGGTTGCTTTTTGGATCCGGAGCGCGTTCGCGCCATAGCTCGTTCAATTTCGGCAACTCCTCGGCTTTCAGAGCAAGGCAGCGTCGAACGTGCGTACCATCTGTGGTCAGCCAAGCATACGCGCTCGCGGAATCGCTCAGCGTCTGCGGCTGCCCGCCAGCATAGTATGCCGCGGTCCGCCCACCGACACCGAGCAGTCCGAGTGGACCGCCGGGGCATGCGCGCCGATAGCTCTCGAAGACCTCTTTTGGCGAAAGCTGGTTGGCGAGCGCGGGGTAATAAAAAAAACAGAGGACAAATCCGACAATGGCGCCGCCTAGGGCAAGACCCGGCGCACGATGCCGAAGTGCATCTCCGCACAGACCCATCAGAAGGAAAAACGCCACTCCGGAGGGAACCGCAAGCAAAGCCGCTGCGTAGGGCCGGAAACCGAGCCCGTACCAGGCTGCAAACGCGATGGCTGGAATGGCCAATAGCATCAGCGGGGCGAGAACGACGAGGGCCACCGTCCATTCGTACCTCGGAAGCTTGAGAAGAGGGTCCGATGGACGCAACTCCGAGACGAGTTCCTCGAAGGGTTCGAAGCCGCGGGTGAAAGAACCCAGAGACAACGGCTTCGATCGCCCGAATGCCCAGAGCCAAATATCGCACGCAAACAAGATGCCGAACACCGCCACGAGCGGAATGAAGGCGATGACCCACCAGCCGTTCTGTACGACATCACGAATTGCGGACGACATCTGCGGCAGCCAGCTCGCATGACTTCGCGACCCAACCCACACGACGAGCGCGGCTAGAGACGCGCCTGCGACCGTTGCAAAATAAACAATCGCAAGGGCGCCGTCGTAGGCGCGTTGAAGCGTGCGCAGCACCTTGGCGTAATTCACCGGATCAAATGGCAATCGCTTTGGATCGCGCTCTACCCAGGTCAAGAAGGCGCAAAGCCCGAACCCGCCAAGCACCGCCCACCAAAGATTCAGCGCGGTCTGCTTGAAGCTATCGGGGAAGGTTGCCCCCGCGACGCCGAACGCCTGATACGCCTTTTCCGGCAACTCGTGGAAGTCGTGGTGCAGCACGGCGGCCATGATTAGGGTCCCGAAGCCAACCGCGATCGAAGCGTGAGCGCCCCGCTCGAAATCGCGAATCGACACGGCGCAGGCCATTGCGCACAAACCCGCCCCACCAAAAGCGACAACGTCGGTCCGAGCGGCAAGGTAACCATGGGCAACGAGCGCGACGGCAGAGCCGACCAGCACGGCAACGCGCGCGAGGCTCTCCCGCTCGGCCAGCGCTCCGCTTCGACCGGGCGGAGCTAAGAGGAGGCGACCGAGGGCAAAGGGCAGGAAGGCGCTCCAGGGCGCAAGCGCATGGCCAACAACGGCGATGTACGTATCGAAGGTCGGGTACTTCGAAGGCAAGTGGTAGAGCGACCCGACCCACATGTCGAGATCCTTGCCGCCCGGCGTAGCGATCGCATGTGCCGCTAGCGCGGCGACAATTGCGCCGAGGACAAGGGATGCACCGCCGACGGTGTCGCCGGTCCGGTCAAACCGCCTCTCACGGCCGGTCGCGACGCGCGCCGCTGCCCACGCTAGACCGACGCCGAGAAGCGGAACACCCATTCCAAGCAACCCGCCTCGACTCTCGAACCCGAAAAAAAGGCCAGCGGCCGCCATGCCAAGCCATGGCAAGCGCTTGACGACCGGCGTGGCCCCCGCCTCATCGCGATCGAATGCCGCCACCGCCAGGCCGCCGAAGGCCATCATGACGCTTGCCATCGCGCAAATGTCGCCAAGCATCGAACGCGCCTGGACGAAGTAGACGGGCATGGTGCAGAGTGCGACGGTAGCGTAGGCGCCGGTGCGTTTGTCGAAAAGGCGGGCCACGACCGAGTACGTAGCGAGGGCGCCCGCTATCCCCCAGAGCGCAAGGGGAAGCCGCCCGGCCCACTCGTGGAGCCCGAAGAGCTTGAAGCCGAGGGCGATGGACGAGAAAGGTAGCTGCGGACGCCCCAAATCATTGAGATGTGGCAGTGAATTGTCCGCACCGTCCAAGGCGAGGTTTCCGGCCCCGTAAAGGTTCAAGGCGATGCGCCGCGCGAGGTCGGCAACGTTCAGCTCATAAGGATCCCAGAGGCCACTCTTCGTGAGGGGCGGCACTAGCAGAAAAAGCAGCGTCGGCGCGGCGATAGCGATTCCGAGCGGCGCCCAACGGCGCCAGCGCGCGCCCGTGCGCGCGGCGGCTTCCGGAGAGGCCACGTCCTTCGGGGGCTGTGATTTGTCGGGCATGACGGCAGTTAGCTACGAGCGAGAGGGAGGACCAAGGAGACCAGAACCAAGCAACTGCGCCATAGAAACAGACGCGGGGTGTCGACGTACCGGCGCGGACAGTACTTCCAAGGTCCCGCGGCGTGCAACCGCCGCATGCTAGAAGGACCGACCGGCTCCCGCATGAGTAAATCCGCGCATCCATCGACTTCTGCCACGATCACGACCGGACCGACCCGGTCAGGCCGCATCGCGCTCGTCGGGCGGCCAAATGTCGGCAAGAGCACGTTGCTCAACGCCCTCCTGGGTGAGCCACTGGCGATCACGAGCCCGCATGCGCAGACGACTCGTGCGCCCGTCCGAGGAGTACTCACCAAAGGCGACACGCAATATTTCTTCATTGACACGCCCGGACTACACGCTCCTCGGACGCGCCTCGGTCACTGGATGAACAACGCGGCATGGGACGCCGCGCGAGAAGCCGACGTGGTGGTGCTGATTGTCGAAGTGCCCGCCATCGACGGCCCTTCTTCTGAGCGCGGGTCACCGAACTCGGCCCGCCAAGCGCTCAACCCGCGCACTGCGGACCGCTTGCTTGCGCTGGAACTGGCTGCGGAGCTCCCTCGCTTGCCGACGCTCCTCGTTCTCAACAAAGTCGACCGCCTCAAGGCCAAAGCGTTGCTCCTTCCGCTGTTAGCCGCCTTCGCCCGGGTGCACCCCTTCGCGGCCACAGTGCCCCTTAGCGCACGGAGCTCCAACGGAGTGGACCGTCTCCTCATCGAGCTGCGAGCCCTTCTCCCAGAACAGCCGTTCCTTTTCGATCCGGAGACACTGTCCGATCAGCCCGAGCGCTTCTTCGTGGCGGAGCTCGTGCGCGAGCAGATTCTTGCGCAAACTCGGCAGGAAGTGCCGCACGGCGTAGCTGTGATCGTTGAGCGCTTCGACGAGAGTGCAAGGCGGCCTCGCATCGAGGTTGTTATTCATGTCGCGCGCGAGGCGCACAAGAAAATCCTCGTGGGCGCCGAGGGGAGTATGTTGAAAGCGGTGGGAACCTCCGCGCGACAAAGAATTGAAAAAATGCTCGGGCGGTCGGTGCATTTGCAACTGTGGGTCCGTTCGACGCCGGACTGGATGAATGACGACGCGCGCATGTTTGAGCTCGGCTATGGACGCTCGACATGACAAAGCACGGCCCCTCGCGGGTTCGGGGCCCCCTTCCCGGCGGCACCGGTGGAACCCCCATCGTCGCCATCGTCGGCAGACCGAACGTCGGCAAATCGACGCTGTTCAATCGGCTCGCGCGCGCGCGAATTGCGATCGTCCATGACAGTCCGGGGGTGACTCGTGATCGGCAGTACGCGGACACTAGCGCCTATGGAAAGAGTTACACGGTAGTGGATACCGGCGGATTCGATCCGCGGGACGTCGACGCGATGAAGGCTGGAATCGCGAACCACGTGCGGGCGGCAGTCGAGCAGGCCGACGTGGTGATTTTCGTCACAGATGCGACGACGGGCCCGATCGATGCTGATCGGGCGGCCGTGAAGCTCCTTCGTGCGAGCAACAAACCGGTCCTATACGTGGCCAACAAGGCCGATTCGCCTCGGGTCGATGCAGACGCCTTCGAGCTCTATCGCCTCGGTATTGACCACGTTCACGCTCTCAGCGCCTTGCACGGCCGCGGCATTGGCGAGTTGGAAACAGCACTCGTCGCCATCTTGCCTGAATGGGAGGCCTTGCCTGAAGATGCGGAGACGCCCCCCCGCATCGCGCTTATCGGCCGGCCCAATGCTGGCAAGAGCAGCCTTCTCAACCGCGTGCTCGGCGAGGACCGAGTACTGGTCGATGCACGCCCAGGCACCACACGCGATCCGATCGACGCGCTCGTCGAACATCACGGCAATCGGTACGTATTCATCGACACCGCAGGCATTAGGCGCAAGTCCAAGGTCGCCAAGGAAGCAAGCGCTGTCGAGTCGCTCAGTGTGATGTCAGCGATCCGCAGCGTGGAGCGCGCTCACGTGGTCGTCATGCTATGCGACGCGAACGACGGCGTCGCTGAACAAGATGCAAAGATTCTTGGTCTGGCGGAGGAACGCGGACGTGCGATGATCGTCGTGCTGAATAAAAGCGACCTCTTGTCGAAGGAGGCCCTGGAAAAGGCAGAAGAGAACGCACGCGACAAGTTGACCTTCGCACCGTACGTCCCAATCGTACGGACAAGCGCGAAGACCGGACGGGGCTTGGCGGAGCTGATGACCACCATCGAACGCGTGCGAGAGGCATTCTTTCGGCGTGTGGGCACGGGCGAGCTCAATCGCTTCTTCGAGCACGTGCTCGAGACGCGACCGCCGCCCACTATGGCGGGCCGTTCTCCTCGCCTTTTTTACGTGACGCAGGCCGAGGTCGCCCCGCCCACCTTCGTCGCAATGGCCAACGCGCCGGACGCGATCCATTTTTCCTATCAGCGGTTCGTCGTCAATCAGTTGCGAAAGCATTTCCGCTTCGAGGGTGTACCCATTCGAGTGCACTACCGTGCAAGGCGGCGGGACGAGACCAAGAGGCCCTGAGCTCAGTCATGCCCCCCGCGCATGAGAACTTCCGCCACCGCCGCCAGGCTTCTCAAGTCGTGAACGTCTGCCGGCAGCTCGGGAACCCGGACAATCGGAAGCTTGCTGCGAGCGCGCTCTTCGAGGTAGCAGACATTTTTGGCGTCGAGCGCCGCCAATTGGAATGCGTCGGCGTACGCGTTCACGAAATGGCCGGGAGCGCCAGCGTCGAGGTTAAGACCGCGCCGGGCGATGGCCCGCTCGGCATCCTGCTCCGTTGGATGCGAGGGCGCGCCCTGCGGAGGCCGACGAAAGCGGTTCACCACGAACGCGCCGCGCGGCATCCGGGCTTGCTCGAGTCGCTCGCTGAAGAAGAGCGCCTCCTGGATGCTCATCGGCGCGGCGCTGCTCACGAGGACGAATGAAACGTCGGTTGAACGAAGCGCCGACTCGACCGTTTTTGCGCGTTGCCTGAAACCGCCGAAGAGCTCATTCAGCTCGGCGATGAACTCGGCCATCGCCTGGAGGAAGCCGGCGCCAGTGATCCGCCCGATCCCGCGAAGGACGACGGCCGCGGAGCGCGCCAGAAGATTGAGGGACAGCTTTCCTGTCGACTGGAACGCTTGAACGAACCAACGCATGGTCGCCGAATCGAGCGCCTCGATGAGGCGTTCCGGCGCATCGAGGAAATCGAGCGCATTCGCCGTTGGCGGGGTGTCGAGCAAAATCAGATCAAATCGTGGATCGCTCTGGACGGCGACGAGCTTTTCCATCGCCATGTATTCCTGCGTCCCAGCGAGCGATGTGGACACGTACTTGTAAAGCTTGTTGTTGAGAAGGCGATCGGCACGCTCGGGTGTGGACGAATAGTTTACAATCAGCTCATCGAACGTTGCACGTGGATCCAGCATCATGGCGGTAAGTGTGCCCCGCATTGACAAACCCGCGCTGGCGAACAGGTCGGTAGAGACCGCCTGCTCCTCCGTGGTCATTCTCTCGAGCCCAAGCGATTCGGCAAGTCGCTTGGCAGGATCGATGGTCAGGCAGAGAACACGACGCCCGCGCTGCGCCGCAGCGACGCCGAGCGCGGCAGCAGTGGTCGTCTTGCCAACGCCGCCGGCTCCGACCACAACGAGCACATGACGCGACATCACGAGTTCTTCAAGGGTTTCTGAATCAGTCTCTGCGGAGACGCTCGCCGTGGCAGACATTCTATTCGCCTCTAAGCTCGCTCTGCGTCGTAATCGCCTTCGGCGAGGTTGTCGAAGCGCGTATACTGCGCGTCAAAGCGACAGCGCACCGAGTCGGTGGGGCCGTTTCGCTGCTTGGCGATGATGAGCTCAGCAACGTTGCGATCAGCGGTTTCCTTGTTGTAATAATCGTCGCGATAGATGAAACAGATGTTGTCTGCGTCCTGCTCGATGGCGCCCGATTCGCGCAGGTCCGAAAGCTGAGGACGCTTGCTCTTCTCCCCCGCGTTTCGACGGCGCGATTGAGCTGACTAAGAGCGATGACCGGCAAGTTCAGCTCTTTGGCCAGACGCTTCAGTCCGCGCGAAATTTCGCTGATTTCCTGCTCGCGTGACGCCGCACCCTCGCGGCCTCGCATCAGTTGCAGATAGTCGACCACTACCAGCCCGATACGTTGCGTCTTCTCCGACGTCCCCTCGTCGACGCGGTCGAACTCGGCCTGCAGTCGCCGGACTTTGGAG
This sequence comes from uncultured delta proteobacterium, assembly GCA_963787925.1. Taxonomy (GTDB): domain Bacteria; phylum Myxococcota_A; class Polyangia; order Polyangiales; family Polyangiaceae; genus Palsa-1150. The sequence continues at coordinate 2,241,186 of CAWBEN010000003.1, read as the reverse complement.
CGAAGCTCAAGGATGGAAAGCGCCGCCGAGTCGTCCACCCAAATGTTCAAGTTGGCTAGGTGGGCAGCGGCCTGCGTAAGCTTGCTCCAATCGCTAGGCGTGAGCATCCCGGTGCGCACGCGGCTGACGTCCACCCTGGCTTCCGAGCACAGCATTCGGTTGACGATCTGCTCGCGTGGCATCTCCAGCGAAAAAAACACGACTCCGTAGCCCGGCTCTTCCCAACGTTCGTTCGGATCCCGCGCACTTTCCAGCTGCTGAGGACTCGCGACGTTTGCGGCGACGTTGAGAACGAAGCTCGTCTTTCCCATTCCGGGACGCGCTGCCACAATGGTCAACTCACCGTCGTGAAGGCCGCTGGTCAGCCGGTCGTATCGGTCGAAACCCGTCGAGATCCCAATAATCCGCGCGCCACGCGCCGTCGCTTTCGTGATGCGCTGAAACGTCTCGTGCATCACATCGCGCAGCTTGTGGACGCTGCTGGACTCGCGCGTGCGGGCAATGTCGTAGACGGCCTGCTCCGCTGAATCGATGAATAGTTGAGCCTCGCCGTACCCCGCGTACCCCTGGGCGGTCACGCGCTGGCACGTGAGAACAAGCTGCCGCACACGCCATTTCTCGTGGATTGTCTTTCCATAGGCAGCGACGTTCGCGACCGCTGGGGCAGCGTTTAGGACTTCGGTCAGATAAGCCATCCCGCCGACTTGCGCGAGACGCTCGTGGTCGCGTAGCCATGTCGCCACCTGAACGACATCCACCGGCTTACCTTCTGCGCTCAGGTCCACGCATGCCTCGAAGACGCGGCGATGCGCCTCCGAGTAAAAGTACTCCGGCTTCAAGAACTCGTTGACCTTGTCGAGCGCGAGCGGGTCGACCATTACCGCTGACAGCACGGCGGCCTCCGCATCAAGGTCGTGCGGCGGCACCCGCCCCTCGCCGGCCAGTTCCTGTCCACCGACGACTCTCAACTTCTCCACAGGGCGCACCCCAAATCGCGTGCGCCCCGGTCGCGTCGACGACCGAGGCGCGCTAACGCTGAGGCTAGCCTACGTTATCGGCAAGCCCATCGCAACGCGCATCGCCCGGGCAACCGAGCACTTCCTCGAAGTGCGAGACCGCCCTACCGTCCGATGACTTCGATGCGAATATTGGCTGTCACATCTGACACGAGCCTTACCTGGATCTCGTAGATGCCCACGCTCTTGATCGGCTCGGCCAGTTGGAGCTTCTTCCGGTCGACGGAGATGCCTTGCGCACGAATCGCATTCTCGATGTCCTTCGCTGTCACCGAGCCGAACAGCCGCCCATCATCGCCAGCCTTCTGCGTGATTTTAACGGAAATCGCGGAGAGCGCGCCAGCGACGGTCCGCGCGTCTTTCTTAGCCCTCTCGGCGCGCGCGAGCGCAACCGCTTTTTCGTGCTCGATGCGATGCACTGCGGCGCTGGTCGCCATCGCGGCGAACTGGCGAGGCAAGAGATAGTTCCTCGCAAAGCCCGGTCGAACGCGCACGACGTCGCCGCTCTTGCCGACCTTGTCGACGTCCTGCTGGAGAATGACTTGGATGTTTGCAGGCATGACTTAGCTCCAGCTACGTCGTGTGCGTCACGGTGAAGGGAAGAAGCGCGATGTTACGCGCCCTTTTGACCGCAAGCTGCACCTTGCGCTGATGTCGGGCACAGTTCCCGCTGATGCGGCGAGGAACGATTTTGCCGCGCTCCGTGATAAAATACTTCAGCGCCTGAGGATCTTTGTAGTCGATGATCAGCGCCTTGTCGGTGCAGTAGCGACAGATGCGTTTCTTTCCGCGCCGTCGTCCAACGTCCGCGTTGAGATCGGGGCCCCTTGTGATGTCCTTGTCGTCGTCCATCATGGCCATGGCTCAGGCTTCCTCTCCGCCGGAGTTGCTGGTGCTTCCGGGGCTGCCGGTCCCACTCGTCGCCGGCGACACCGCTGCAGCCGCCGGCGTAACTCCTTCACGGTTCGGCCGGTTCCGCGCCGTCCCGTCGTCACCCTCTTCAACCTCCGCCTCTTCGCCTTCCTCGGCCGGACGCGCGTGGCGGGGCATGTCCTGTGGCAAATCGACGAGGCCGAGCTGCTTTTCCCGCGACTCCTCTTTTTCGTCCTCAGGCGCAAGATCCAGCTTGCCGAGCTTCGTCTCCTCGGGATCGATTTGCAACGCGGTGGGATCCACGTCCTCCGAAGTCTGGACCGTCATGAACTTCACGACGACGTCCTGAAGCTTGAGGTTGCGCTCGACTTCGGCCACGAGGCCGGCACCGCCCACAAACTTGAGATAAACGTAGACGCCCTTGCGCAGTTTACCCACAGGATACGCGAGCTTGCGGCGGCCCCAGGCCTCGACTTTGACGATTGTGCCGTGCTCCCGGTCGACAGCGTCGGCCACGCGAGCTTGAACACGCTCGGCTGCGTCGCCATCGACGTCAGAGCGCAGGACATAAATGGTTTCGTATTCCTTGGCGCGGATGCGGCTCGGGAGACTCGCCGGTGCAGTGACATTCATTTTTTAGTTCCTTTTGGGCTCGCCGTCCCTCCGACAAGAGGGGACGGCGCGGGCCCGTGGGACGGAGGCCCACGAGCAAGGGGGCTGGGTAGTTAGCACGAGTCGGTGCTGTGCGAGCCGACTTTTTCGTGTTCATTGGCTTCGCATCGGCGAAAAGCCGCCGTCAACTGCGCGCCGGATTGCGGACGTAGCTGCCTCGACCACCCGTGGCAGTTCGGCGCTCTCGCGCGGGTCGAAGTTCGAGAGAACCCAATCCGACACCTCACCGTGGAAGCCTGACGGTGGCCTTCCGATGCCGACTCGGACCCGGACGAAGTCCTGGCTGCCAAGCCGCTGAATAACGCTGCGGATTCCGTTGTGCCCCGCGTGGCCTCCGCCGGCCTTCAGTCGCACACTTCGCCACGGCAAATCGAGCTCGTCGTGGACGAGGATGATCCCCTCCGGTGGGATCCTCAAGAAGGCCGCCGCTGCTTGCACGCTTTCGCCGGAGAGGTTCATGAGCGTGTGAGGTTCGAGGAGGGCGACCTCCTCAGCCCCCAGCCGCCCACGGGTCCAGCCCCCTGAAAACTTCTGCTTGTACTCTGGCCAGCCCTCCGCGCGGCGAATGGCATCGAGCACGACGAACCCGACGTTGTGCCGCTGGTTCTCGTGCTCGCGACCCGGATTGCCGAGGCCGACAACTAGGTGCATGACGAACCCTAGGGGCTCGAGCAAGCCACCTACTTCTTCTTCTTCTCGTCCTTTGCTGGCGCCGCGGCTTCGGCGGCGGGGGCACCCGCCGCTGCACCGGCCGCACCTGCTGCGGCACCTGCGACCGGCGCCGTACCCGGGCCTCCCGGTGCGACCTCCTCGACTTCTTTCTCGGGAGCCACGACTGCGACTAGCGTCTGTTCGGACGGCAGACGCACGGCGACACCCGGTGGAAGACTGAGGTTCTGTGTCGAGATATGCTGGCCCAGCTCGAGGTTCGTTACATCCGTCTCGATTTTGACGGGAATGCGATCGGGCAGACACCTGACGGGAAGCGTGCGATGAACGATGCGAAGCACACCGCCCTTCGTAACCCCCACTGCCTTGCCCGTCGCTATTAGCGGAACATTGACGTCAACTGGGCGGTCGAGTTTCACCTCGATGAAATCGACGTGCTCGAGAGATCTCTTCACCGGATGAAGGGCGAAGTCCCGGACCATCGCGAGAAGCTTTTTGCCCTCGAGATCCAGTTCGAAGACCGTGTTCTTGCCGCGCTCGCTCTTGAGAATGTTCGTCACTTCCTTCGGCGTGACTACAATGGGTGTCGCCGGAAGACCTTTTCCGTACGCGATGGCGGGCACGAGCCCTTCGCGACGTAGTCGCCGAACCTCACCCTTGCCAGCGACAGCGCGCGGTTGAACCTTGAGCGTGGGCATCTCCGTAGGCATGAGCAGTATCCTTCCATCACCTGTCCGCCCGGGCTTCCGGGCATGTGGGCTTCGATGTGCGGCGCTTTCCTTACCAGAGGACAGGCGTCAAGCAAACAGCGAACTGACGCTGTCCGAACTATGGATGCGCTTGATGGCCTCGCCGAGCAGACGCGCGATGGAGAGAGCTTTGATCTTGGGACAGCCTCTCGCGGCGTCCGAGAGCGGAATCGAGTCCGTTACGATCACCTCCGCGAGCGGAGACTCCGTGATGCGCTGAACCGCAGGGCCCGAAAAGACCCCGTGACTCGCGCACGCAACCACTTTTTTAGCCCCCTTGTCCGCCAACGCACGAGCGGCGCCGCAAAGAGTTCCGGCGGTATCGATGATGTCGTCGATGATAATGCAGTCCCTGCCCTTCACCTCCCCGATTAGGTTCACTACTTCGCTAACATTTGCGCGTTCTCGCCGCTTGTCGATGATGGCGAGCCCCGCTTCTAGACGCTTCGAGTAGGCCCGCGTGCGCTCGACTCCACCCGCGTCTGGGGAAACGAATACCGCCGACGAGTCGAAGTGCTTTCGCAAATAGTCTTCGAGAAATACAGGCATGGCATACAGATGGTCAAAGGGAATATTGAAGAAGCCTTGGATCTGTCCCGCGTGCAAATCAACGGATACGACGCGGTTCACGCCGGAGGTCTGGATTAGGTCGGCGACAAGTTTGCTCGTGATGGGTGTCCGTGGAGCAACCTTGCGATCCTGCCTGCCGTACCCGTAATATGGCATCACCGCAGTGATCGATCCCGCGGAGGCCCGGCGCAATGCGTCAGACATGATGAGCAGCTCCATCACGTTGTCGTTGGTCGGACTGCTCGTCGGCTGAATGACGAAAGCGTCCACGCCTCGCACATTTTCACCGATTTCGACGAAGCTTTCACCATCGCTGAAGCGGGTGACTTTGCACTTTCCGAGCGGAGTCTCCAGGTACTGGCCAATGGCAGACGCAAGCTGCGGATTCGCATTGCCAGAGAAAAGGCACACCTTTTTGAACACCCGCGGTCCTCCTCCGCGCCGCCAGCGACGCGACGCCGCTCTTAATCGCGGACCCTCCGACTGTCAACGCAGTAAGCGCCGTACCCCCCGCCGGCGCCCGATCGCAGCGGTTCAGCGCAACATGGCCGCACATTCCGTCTTCGGTCCGCGCTTGCCCTGCTGGAGGCAAGCCTTGAACGAGCGCACGGCGCCCCTCGCGTCCCCCTTTTGCTGATAGGCGGCACCTAGAATAAGCCATGCCTCGCCGTCGGTGGGATCCAGGGCAACGGACCGCTCGCCCGAGTCGATGGCGGACGCCAGATTCCCGCGCTCGAGCGCGTTGGCCGACGCCGCCTTGGCCTTGGCGGCCGCCCTAGGGTCTGGTGCCAAGGGCTCCAGAGTAGCAGAGGATGGTAACGCCGCCTGACCCGGCGCACCGGCCGATTCATTCCTGCGCGTATCGGGCGGGCTCGAACGGCCCTCGGCGATCCCGTCAGAAGCGGCCAAGGCGTTGCCGGACGCTACAGTGGACGGGGCCGCGTTGGCGACGGGCTCGGCAGAAACGGGCGCAGCGGAGATGGCGGGGGCTATCGGCGACCCGACCGAAAGCGGTGTCTCTGGAATTTTCGGTGCCGCGGGATCGACCACAACGGGTTGTTCGGCAACGGTCGCAGTGAGCTGCGGCACATCGTAACGGCGAGTCATCTCAGCCTTCACGACGGCCGCCAAACAGAGAACCGACGACAAGGCAACCGCGACCTTGACGTACCTCGCGAGGTGCGCACGACGACGGGCGGCCGTCGGTGACATTTTTCTCGTAACTCGGGGGTCGCGGACTTCGAGATCAGATAGCGGTTCCCAGGCGCGTTGGGGGCCCTCGAAGAAATGAGCGTCGATGTCTACGGGAGGAACGCTGAGGTCGTCGCGCCGGAAAGGTTCGGCAGGCGGCGACTCGGCAATCAACGGCTGCGCTGACGGCGGCTCGTCTGTCCTCTCGCCACCGGTGGCTTCATGTGCACCACGCGGCGCAAGAATGGCTGGCGTGACCATGCCGGCTGTCGACGCCGCGCGCTCCTTGGTCGACTTACCCTGACGGCCCTTTCTACTCATCGTTCGACATGTCTCCGTCCCCGCGGTTAGTTTCCGATCGATCTCACATGCTCCGTCGACTGATTAAGCCAAGTTTTCCTCGCGCCGAGCGCGTACGCGATGCCTGCCCCAAAATGGCTCGGTCCGCTTGTTCCGAGCGGTGTGCGAACCCGTCAGCATGGCTGCCAATGCCGGCCCGTCAACAATCGCCTGCCAAACGATGACGAAAATCGACGTGTGCGCACCTTAATGCCGCGCGGACCAAATTGCCACATCACTGCGCGTCGTTCGACCAGTCGCAGCTCCGGAGACGTTCTTGAGGCAGTCGACCCCGCCACGGCGAACCACTAAACACGACACAGTGCCGCGCTCCGTCAGAGAAATCATCCTCCGTGATCGAGGCCTCGGCGGCGCCGCCGAGCGACTCCGTCGCGGACACCCCTGGGTCTGGCGCGATGCCATCGCGCACGGCCTGGACGGGGCGCTGGCTGGTGAAGAAGTACAGGTGGTCGGTGGCGATGGATCGCCTGTCGGAAGGGGTCTCGTAGACCCGGCATCGCCGATCGCCGTGCGGCTCTGGACCCACTCTTGTCGGGCCATAGATGAATCGCTTTGGAAAGCGCGAGCGAACAGGGCTTGCTCAGTGCGCGCTGCCCTATTCGAGCGCGAGCGAACGACGGCTTTTCGCGTTCTGCATGGCGAAGGGGACCGCATGCCTGGCTTCGTAGTGGACCGGTACGACACCGTCGCCGTGGCACGGACCGATGGCGAGGCCGCTACGACGCGCATCGGGCAGCTCGCGCTTGCCATCGGACCGACGCTGGAGGCGTGGGGCGTGCGGACGCTCGTTCATCGAATCGGGAGCGTCCGCAACAAGGGCGAGCCGCCGCGATTCGACTTGCTTCGCGGCGAGCTGCCGCCGGACATCGTGCGCGTCGAAGAGCACGGTGTCCCGTTCTTCGTGGATCTTAGACGGGGACAAAAGACTGGGGCCTTCCTCGACCAACGCGACAATCGGAGGCGTGTCGGACGACTCGCGTGCGGCCGCCGCGTCCTAAACCTGTTCTCCTACGCAGGAGGCTTCTCGCTCCATGCGGCCCTCGGGGGTGCAACGCACGTCACGAGCGTCGACCTCGCTGCCGGTGCCCACGCTACGGCGCAGGCTAGCCTTCGAGCGGCCAATGTCGATTCGAGCACGCAGACGTTCGTCCTCGCCGACGTGGGGGCGTTCCTCGATGGTGCACGCGCTCGGGGCGACAGCTGGGATCTCATCGTCAGTGATCCGCCGAGTTTTGCTCCGAGCGAAAAGTCGTTGCCGCGCGCTCTCGCGGCCTACCGAGCACTTCACCGCGCTTGCGCGGACGTCCTCGCACCGGGAGGCATGTTGTGCGCCGCGTCGTGCTCAAGCCACGTCGACGCGCCTAGCTTCCTGTCCACTCTTGACGATACGGCCACGGGCGGGCGAGAGCTTTCCGTCCTGGGGCTTCACGGTGCCGGCTCAGATCACCCGACCCTCGCGGCATTCCCCGAGGGGCGCTATCTAAAATTTGCAATTCTCGCCGGATGACGGCGCTGCGTTTCCGGGCGCTTCTGCGCCAACGCATGGATGCTATTTCGCTCGTTCCAGCTCGTAAAACACGGCGTCTCCCGATTTCACGTGAAATAGGCCACAGCCCAACGGCTCGAAGTCGCGTGCCAGCAGGCGCCGATAGAAGCTGGCAGCCCTCGGTCGCACGCTTGTGTCCGTGCGCGTTCTGTCACACACACTGAGCAAGTCCCGAGCAGTGACTGCCTCTATGAAAAGAAAGCCGCGACACATCGCGCCCATATTTGAAACGGCCTTTGCGCACGCGCTGTCCTCCAGATACGGTAAGACGCCCTGGCACACGATAAGATCGAACTTTTCTCGAGCGCGCCAAACACTAATGTCGCGCCGCTCATGGCCATACTTTTGGCAAGCGTATTCGCTGACGTCCACCGAGCGATAGCGCACCTCTGGCATGTTGGCGCGAAGCCAGTCGCCCCATAGGCCAATGCCGGCGCCGACATCGAGTACGCGCTCGATTTCGCAACCGAACCAGCGCACAAGCCCGGTGATTCCCGCGGCGAGCTGGGCGATTTCTTGCTCACCGTACACACGTGAGCGACGCGACTCGTAGTAACGCCGAAAGTAGGGTGCATCAAAACGGGCGGCCATAGAACTTCGCTTACTAACACAGGTCAGTCTCGCCAGAGTCTGCTCTGCTCGAGGAGCTTGGCGATGAGCGCAGTCCACCCCGTCTGCGCACGCGCTCCCAAGCCCTCGCCGGTGTCTCCATTGAAGTATTCGAAGAAGGTTACGTAGTCCTTGAAATGCGGATCTCGCTGCAGAAGGTCTCGTGCTCCGTGTGCGGCTCGCCGTCCATCTGGCCCCGTCGTGAACAGGGCGATGAGCCGGCGCGAAAGCTCATTGGCGACCTCCCATAGAGGCAGCCCGGGCGGCGATCCCGTCGGACATTCGATTCGGAAGGAATCACCGTAATAGTGGTGGAATCGCTGAAGCGACTCGATGACGAGGTAGTTGACTGGAAGCCACACCGGACCGCGCCAATTCGAGTTGCCCCCGAACATCCCGGTTTGGCTCTCCGCGGCCTCGTAGCCGACTCGAAAAGCGCGATGGTCGATGGTCAACTCGTACGGGCGCCGCGCATACGCGCGGGAAAGCGAGCGAATACCATAGGGTGAGAGAAATTCTTCCGTGGAGAGCATGCGCGACAGGATTCGCTCGAGTTTCGGTCGCGAGACGAGAGAGAGCAAACGCCTTTCACCGTGCCCCGGTACGTCCATCAGCGGACAGTGCGCCGCGAGCTCCGGACGATTCTCCAGAAACCAGCGCGCCCGTCGCCAGAACGCGCCGAAGCGCTCGGGGCTATCGGGCTCCAACGTGGTCGTCGCAAACAATGGCACGAGACCCACCATCGACCGAACGCGAAGGGAAAGGCTGGCTCCATCCGTGGCGCGCAGGAGATCGTAGTAAAAGCCGTCCTGCTCGTCCCAGAGGCTCGCGCGACCGCTCGAAGCATCGTTCATGGCATGCGCGATCAGCAAGAAGTGCTCGAAGAATTTGTTTGCGACGTCTTGGTAGCTCGGGTTCTCGCGCGCAAGCTCGAGCGCGATATCAAGCATGTTCAGGCAATACATTCCCATCCAGCTCGTAGCATCGGCCTGCTCGAGAACTCCCCCTCCCGGCAGAGGCTGCGAACGGTCGAAGAGGCCTATGTTGTCTAGGCCCAAGAAACCGCCCTGGAAAACGTTTTGCCCCGATGCGTCCTTGCGGTTCACCCACCAAGTGAAGTTGAGCATGAGCTTGAGGAAGACCGACTCAAGGAATGCTCGGTCCGCGCGCCCCGTGGTGCGTCTCTCTATCTGATAGACGCGATACGCGGCCCACGCATGGACGGGCGGGTTCACGTCGCCCAGTTGCCACTCGTACGCCGGTATTTGTCCGTTGGGATGCATGTACCACTCGCGCACCAGCAAAGTGAGCTGCTGCTTTGCGAACTCCGGATCCACTAGGGCGAGGGGGAGACAATGAAAGCCCAGATCCCAGGCCGCATACCACGGATATTCCCATTTGTCGGGCATCGACAAAATTTCGCTGTTGTAGAGATGCCCCCAATCGCAATTGCGGCCCTTGCGACGCTCCGCCGGTGGCGGCGGCTGTGTCAGGATCCCCTCGTAGCCAGCGCTCGACGTCGTAGGCATAATATTGCTTGCTCCAGAGTAGGCCGGCCATCGATTGGCGAAATACACGTCTCTCATCCTCGCCCAAAGAACGCGGCGTGACAGCCTGAAAGAATTCGTTGGCCTCCTCGAGTCGGCGCTCGAATACCGCTTCATGGTCGGAAAAGGGGGCGTTCATGGCGCGGCTCGTATAACGAAGGCGAACCGTCGTGCTGCAACCCGGAGCGAGGGAAAGGCCGAAGCGAGCACCGACCTTGGTCCCGCGCTGCAATGCGCAGAGCGCATCTCGCCGCCCATGAACGATCGCCTCGTTGAAAGCATCCTTGACCGCGGGCGTGAGGTTTTCGGTCTTCCAGAGGCGCCTGGCATTGGACTCGTTCTCGGTGTAGAGGAGCTCGTCCGGCCCCTCCGCGTAAAGCCAGAAGGTTCCGAGGTGCTCTTGCCGCGTTTCGACAACGAAGACATTTCCCAGCGGTTCGCGCGAGCTCATTTCGGGCCGCGGTGCGTCGGCCGACCAGCTCCAAGTGTTTCTGAACCATAATTGAGGCAACAGAACCAGCGGGGCCTGTTGCGCACCGCGGTTGGTGGCCGTGATGCGGACGAGTAGATCGTCCACGTCATCTTTTGCGTACTCCACGACGACATCAAAATAGCGATTATCGTCGAAGACACCTGTGTCCAGGAGCTCGGGCTCGGGGTCGCCTCTCGTTGCGGCGCGGGCACGCGCCCGCAGCTCTTCGTAAGGAAACGGGTGCTGCGGATATTTGTACAAAGCTCGTGCGTAGCTCGATGTCGGCGTTGCATCGAGATACCAGTAGAGTTCCTTGACGTCCTCGCCGTGGTTACCTTCGTTTCCCGAAAGGCCGAAAAGGCGCTCCTTGAGCAGCGCGTCGGCGCCGTTCCAGAGCGCCACGCAAAAACATACGAGCCCACGGTTGTCGCAGACGCCCAGTAGACCATCCTCGCCCCAGCGATAGGCGCGGGAAGCCGCATGGTCGAATGGAAAATAGTCCCAAGCGTTGCCGTCGGCGGAGTAATCCTCGCGTACGGTTCCCCATTGTCGCTCTGGCAGGTAGGTCCCCCAGCGGCGCCATTTCTTGCCCCCGAGCGCCTCCTCCAGGCGTCGATGTTCCGCCGTCAACCGCGAACTCATCCGCCCGTTCAGAGATCGAGCAGCGCCGCTTCGAGGCGCCGGAAGTCTACCGGTTTTGCCAGATGCATCTGAAAGCCGGCGGCCAGAGCCCGGTCGTGGTCCTCTGCCGTTGCTAGCGCCGTGAGGGCCAACGCGGGGACGTCACCACCACGCGAGGGCCCTAGCGCCCTCACCCTCCCGAGGAAGGTATAGCCGTCCTGCCCCGGCATCACGATGTCGCTCACCAAGAGATCGGGGCGGTACTCCGCGATCGCCAGCAACGCCTCCTCAGCCGATGCGGCTGTCCGAATGTCGGCCTGCGTACCTTCGAGGATGTCGACTAGCACTTCCCGCGTTCCAGGGTCGTCGTCGACGACCAGGATTCGCAGCCCGCCAAGGCTCGCGCGTCTGGATGGACACGACCCGACCGGAAGTGGAACGCTCGCGCCTGAGTCCGCCGCCGCAACTTTGGCGGCCGACGCGCTTCGCTGAGAATGTTGAGCTAGGGGAAGCCGCACCGTAAAGGTGGAGCCCTTGCCCTCCCCAGGGCTTTCGGCCTTGACGGTACCCCCATGCGCCTCCGCCAATTGGCGGACGATCGCCAGGCCGAGACCCAGACCGCCATTGGTCACGGATACGGGTGTATCGAGTTGCGTGAAGCGGTCGAAGACGCGCGACAAAGACTCCGCTTTGATGCCTATCCCGGTGTCGGTGATGGCGACGCGCAGGTGACGTCCGGCAGAATCCGGGGAGCTGGTGATGGTCACCCGGCCGCCTTTGTCGGTGAATTTGATCGCGTTCGTCAACAAGTTGATGAAGAGCTGCTGCAGTCTGAGCGCATCTCCCATGACTTGCCCAGCTGACTTCTCGAGAAAGGAGCGCAGCTCGATTCCTTTCCGTTCCGCAGTCGGGCCGGCCACTTCGATGGATGATTGAATGATGGCACCAAGATCCACCGCGCGGAGATCGATCTTCAGCTTGCCTGAGGCGATGCGCGAGACATCGAGGAGGTCGTCGATCAACTTTGCCTGCATCTTTACGCCCCGCTCCATCCGCTGCGCAATGCGGATCGTCTTTTCGGCATCGGTCGCGCCCCGCCCCAGGAGCTGCGCTTGAAGAAGGAGTGAGCTGAGAGGTGTCCGCAGGTCGTGCGACAGACTGGCGAGAAATAAATCCTTCGCCTTGTTGGCGCGTTCCGCCTCCTCCTTTGCGGAGCTCGTCTGGTGCAAGAGGGCAATCCGTTCCACCTCGGCACGAGCTCGGCGGGTGATGTCCTCGATGGCGAGCAGAATGCGCGGCGCGCCGCTTCCGACCGCCCGAGCCGATAGCGACACGGTCCGCATGCCCAAGCGTGGAAAATCGAGGGTGAGCTCCATGTTCTGAAAACGGACCCCCTGCGCGAGCACGTGAGCGAGAGCGCTTCGAGTTTCCGGCGTATCCCACTGGCCGAAGCCGAGCGCGTACAGGCTGTGCCCCTCCGTGTCGGCACTCAACTCGCCGAACAGCTCATAGAAAGCCGGGTTGGCCGAGAGCACGATGATGTTTTCATCGAGCACGACGAGTGGCACCTGAACCGCCTCGACGAGGCTAGACGCGTAGTCGCGTGCCCACTCGGCCTCGGCAACCGCGCGTTTCAGCGGATCGATGTCGACGAAAGACATGACCACCCCCTCGATCTTGTTTTCGAGGGTCTTGTACGGACGAATCTGCATCCGGTGCCAGCGGAGACCTCGATCTTGGACCTCGAACTCCTTCAATGTGATCGTGTCGATCACCTCTGCGATCTGCGTATCCAATGCCTCAATGGCGACGTTGGCGCGGATTTCGTCTATCGGCCGTCCCACGTCGACCGGCAGCACGTTGAGGAAATCCTTGACCCCGGGGGTAAATCTTCGGATGCGACGGTCTGCGTCGAGGATGACGATGGGGATCTCGACGCTACTAAGGACGTTGATCAAATCGTTGTTTGTCTGACCGAGCTCCTGGTTCCGGTTTTGCAGCTCGTCGTTGACCGTCGTGAGCTCCTCGTTCGTCGATTGGAGCTCTTCCTTTGCAGTTTCGAGCTCCTCGTTCATGCTCTGCAGCTCTTCGTTCGCAGACATCAACTCTTCGTTGGTCGACAAGAGGGCTTCGTTCGTCTGTTGATGCTCCTCCGTGAGGGCCTGCAGGTAGTCCCTGGTGGCCGTGAGCTCTTCGGCAAAACGGCCATCTTTCTTCCGTTCATCCTCGCGTGCATCCGTGTCCTGCTGCGCGCTCGAAGGCCCGCCAGCGCTTTCACTACCCAAGACGATCGCAGGACGATCTTCGAAAAGTACGAGGAACAGCCTTTCCGTCGGGAAGGCTGACCCGGGCACGGGGACGACGATGACGTTACACTTCGTGACCGTGCCGTTCTTCTCGTGAAGCTCGACGCCCTCCCGGCGAACGGAGACCCCCGTTTTTCGGGCCTGACTCAACGCGCCTCGTAGGCCGCTGAGGAGGCCCTCGCGCGCCATCTTGAGGATGTTGAGCTGCGGGTGCCCGGGAGCGGCCTCGAGATATCGGCCCGTGTGCCCACGGAACTGAAGGATCTCCATCTTCTCGTTGATTACGGCGCCGCACGGCGCGTATTCAGCCAGTATGAGTGCGTCAATTCGCCTCGACACGTCGATGATGGCTGGAGTCTGAACGGGGTGAATTGCGCGGCGCGTTCCCGGAGGCGCCGTGACGAGACGGGCATCGCTCGACCTCGCCAGTTGAATCGTCGGCGCAACCGAACTTCTAGTATAGAGTTTGCTCTCGTTGTCGAGGACGCTAAAGAGAGTCGGGGCAGAGGACGCGGTCTCCATACCGCCAAGCATCAAGCACCCCAATGGGTTCAAGGCATAGTGCATCAGACCAAGCACGCGACGTTGCAGCGCCAGGCCAAAGTAAATGAGGAGATTCCGGCAGCTCACGACGTCGAGCTTCGAAAAAGGCGGATCACGAGAAACGTCGTGGCGCACGAAAATACAGCATTCGCGCACCCGCTTGCTGATTCGATACCCCTCATCCACCGGCACGAAGAAGCGCCTCAGTCGCTCGGGGCTGAGCCTGGAAACGTCGCTCTCGGCGTAGAGACCGGACCGAGCGCGAAGGATCGCGCGCTCGCTGACGTCGGAGCCGAACACCTGGAGCGGACACTTCTCGCCATGATCCTCGAGGTATTCAATGAAGGCAATGGCCAGGGAATAGGCCTCTTCGCCCGTCGAACAGCCGGGCACCCACATTCGAATCGGGGCACCGAGCCGCCGGTTCTCTAGCAGGCCAGGAAAAACCCGCTTCTTCAATGCTTCGAAAGCAGCAGGCCCGCGGAAAAACGACGTGACGTGGATCAGCACCTCCTCGGTGAGCGCTCGGAGCTCCGCAGGCTCGCTCTCGAGCAGTTGCAAGTAGGCGCTCAAGCCCTCCACCTTGCGCATTCCCATCCTGCGTGCGAGGCGGCGCTTGATGGTTGCCTCTTTGTATTCACGGTAGTCCACGCGCGCCGCGTTGCGGATCAGGACGAGAATGGCGTCGAACACCGCCTGGTCGCCCTCGCCCGCGAGGGGCTCTAAGCGGGCAGACACGATGTGCGCGTCTTGCGCCAGCCGCGTGAGCTCTTCGGCCAGCCCGGCGATGGGCAGGCACACGTCCACCACCCCAGCGGCCACAGCGCTCTCGGGCATTCCGCCGAATTTTGCGGTCGAAGGATCTTGGACAAGGGTGACGCCGTCTGCGGCCTTGATCGCCCGGAGGCCCTCGGTACCGTCGTTCCCGGTTCCCGAAAGAACCATTCCGATGGATCGGCCCCCCTGGTCGGCGGCCAGTGCCTCGAAGAAGAAATCGATCGACATGTGCGGTTTGCGCGTTTCACGACTCCGCAGCGCCAGCGACAGGACGCCGGCCTTGATGCCGATGGTGCCGTTGGGCGGAATGACGTAAACGTGGTTGGGTCTGACGCTGATACCGTTCCGAATTTCGCGAACTGGCATCGATGTGGTGCGGCTGAGCGCTTCGGACAAGAGGCTCGGGTGCAAGCGGTCGAGGTGCTGCACGAGCACGAAGGCCATACCGGTGTCCGCCGGCATCGCCGTGAGCAGTTGCGAAAAACTCTCGAGGCCTCCCGCCGACGCGCCGATTCCAACTATCACAGGAGGGGTGGTCACTTTTCTGGGCTCCCGGCCGTTCGTTCTCCTCATGAAGATGCCCTCCCAGTCTTCAGTACAACCGCAGCGGCCTAACTACGGGACCCTGTCCGGCTCGTGACGGGGCGCTTACCCGAGCCCCACGTACGTCCGTGAAAGACGAACAGTCAAGACACGCCGTATCGGCTCTTTGCCCTTCTGGCCGCGGGCTTCACGCAAGTCTCGCATTTACAGCTGCTTTTGGACGCTCGGACGCCGCTCATGGTCGACCAGCGGTGCGCCCCGCCACGTCGCATGAGTCGTCCGGGGACCGAAGCTTGGCGGTTCCCGCCCCCAACTCGAGACGGCTGGGAGGCGCGCTGCCCATCCCACGCCTCGTAACCCACACGCAAGCCACCGCTCGCACATGAACGGAGAGAGAGAAGGAGAGAGAGGAGATGGCCGCTTCAAATGCGTGTTACCTTGCCAAAGAAGTCGACAGGCCTCGAATCAACGCTCGCAAGGGGGAACGCGGCTTTGAAGCAAAACGGATCGCGCGCAATGAAGGCACCGACGGCAACACCAGCCCCCGTCGGACGTCTCGCCCCCTCGGGCACCACGAGGACCGCGGCGCAGAGCACCCTCAAGGTCTTGGTCGTCGATGACGACGAGGATGCTCGCGCCACCCTCGAAGACTCCGTGCGCCAGCTAGGACATGAGTGCCGAAGCGCTCGGGACGGACTGGAGGCGTGGGACATGCATCAGATTGACCCTGCCGATGTCATCTTGAGCGATTGGAAAATGCCGCGGATGGATGGCCTCGAGCTCTGCCGACGAACGCGGGCGACCGCTGCCGACGGACCTTACACCTACTTCATCTTCTTGACTGGCTTTGCCGACAAAGACCACTTCATTCGGGGGATGGAAGCGGGCGCGGACGACTATCATCCCAAGCCTGTCGACCTAGACGAGCTGCAGGCACGTCTGACTTCCGCACAACGCGTCGTCGCACTCTATCGGAAGCTTGCCGAAAAAAATTCGGCTCTCCGGCGCGACAGCGAGGCATCCTTCGACCTCGCGCGTATTGACCCACTTACGAGTGTGGCCAATCGACTTCGCATGGACGAAGACCTCGACGGCATTTGGGCGCTGTGGAAACGCTACGGCCGCCAATATGTGGCAGCCATCTGCGACATCGACGAGTTCAAAGAATTCAACGATCGCTTTGGACATCTCTCGGGTGACGAGGTGCTCCACAAGATTGCGCAGACCATGCGCGGCGAGCTACGCGAGGGCGATGGGCTCTACCGGTATGGCGGCGAAGAGTTCGTAGTGATCCTGCCCGAGCAATCGCTTGCCGATGCCACGCTGGCGATGGACCGCCTACGTAGGGCGGTCGAGCGGCTAGCCATCCCGACAGCCAACGGGATTGGCACGGTCACAATCAGCGTTGGCGTCGCTGCGCTCGAGAGTCCGCGCGACGGAACGCGCGAAGACTGGCTGCGACGCGCCGACGCGGCGCTCTACCGCGCCAAAGCGGGGGGCCGAAACCGCGTAGCGGCCGACCACTAGCACCACGCCAAGGGAGGGCACCTTTCCTCAGACGCCGCCTGCTCGCCCTCGAGTTCGCACCGCGGCCCCCCCAAGTGTCCTCGGTTTCATTTTTTTCGCATGGCGCCTCGCTCGAACTGGGGTAGTCTCGAGGGAGTGTCGACGTTCCGTTTTTCCTATCGGTGCTCCTTTCGATGGCCCGTCCTAGTGCGGCGCCAGAGGTCGACCTCGTAGAGAGACGGAATTTTGCGAGGCCCCGAACCCCTGGTCGCCGCGAGCGACCGGGGGTTTTTCTTTTTCTGGAGCTCGTCCATGCGAAGCACGAACAACCTGCATGTCCTCGATTCCGAGCCGCTGCTCAGTCCTGACCGCATAAAAACCGAACTGCCTATCACCGAGGCAACAGCCGAGCTCGTGTACCGAGTCCGGGAGCAGATTCGATCCATACTCCACGGACGGGACTCGCGCGTTCTCGTCATCGTGGGGCCCTGCTCCGTCCACGATCCCGCAGCGGCGCTCGACTACGCTGAGCGCCTGCTACGCCTTGCGCGAAATTACGAGAACGAGCTGCTTGTCGTGATGCGCGTTTACTTCGAGAAGCCCCGAACGACCGTCGGCTGGAAGGGCCTCATCAACGATCCTCACCTCAACGGGAGCCACGACATTTCGGCCGGCCTTCACATCGCGCGCAAGCTGCTCCTTGACCTTGCGAGCCTCGGTGCGGCGGCTGCAACCGAGATGCTCGACCCGATCATCCCGCAGTACCTCGCGGATCTGGTGAGCTGGACGGCGATCGGAGCGCGGACGACCGAGAGCCAAACACACCGAGAGATGGCCAGCGGCCTCTCGATGCCGGTTGGCTATAAGAACGGAACGGACGGCGGACTCGGTGCTGCGATCAACGCGCTCATCGCGGCGTCACGACCGCACAGTTTCCTGGGAATTGACGGCGGCGGGCGCGTCGCGATCGTCCGCACGACCGGCAATCCCGATGGGCACATCGTCCTTCGTGGAGGCCACGGAGGTCCCAACTATTCACCCGAGCACGTTGCGTCCGCCGGTACGGAGCTAAGGAAGGCCGGCGTCCAGACTCGCTTGCTGATCGACTGCAGCCACGACAACAGCGGGAAGAGCCATCTCCGGCAGCCAGACGTCCTCGAAGAGGTCGGCCGTCAGCTTTCGCACGGCGCGCGGCACGTGTTGGGGGTCATGATCGAAAGCAACCTCGTTGGAGGACGACAGGACCTAAGGCCCGGATTGTCGCGCAACGACCTCGTCTACGGTCAAAGCATCACCGACGCCTGCGTCGACTTCGAGAGCACGGAGGAAATGCTTGCTCGGCTGGCACACGCGGTGCGCGCAAGCCAATCCACGGCCGTAGCCATTTGACGACTCGGAACTGGGCAATCAGAGGTTCGTAGCCGAAAATGTGTCGCACGCGGTGAGCGAGCCGGAGTCATAGCCCCTTCGAAACCAGCGCATCCGCTCATCCGAAGAGCCGTGGGTCCACGTCTCGGGGCTCACGGTGCCGGTGGCAGAGCGCTGCAGCCGGTCGTCGCCAACTGCAGCGGCAGCGCTCATGGCCGAGTCAATGTCGCCCGATTCGAGGATCGACCGGGTCTCCGTGGAGCGCGCCCAGATTCCGGCAAAGCAGTCGGCCTGCAACTCGAGCCGCACAGATGCGCCGGTCGCGCCCGCGGTGGAACGCGTCCCCGCGACGCGCTGACTCGTGCCGAGCAGCTTCTGGACATGGTGACCGATCTCGTGCGCCACGACATAGGCCTGCGCAAACTGGCCGCGCGCGCCAAGCTTTCCGGAGAGCTCCCTAAAGAACCCTAGGTCGATGTACACCCGCTCGTCGGTCGGGCAGTAGAACGGGCCCGTGGCTGCGTCACCGAAACCGCATCCAGTCTGCGTGGCGTCCGTGTAGAGCACGAGCTTGGCATGACGGTACGCGCGGCCGGTGCTCGCGAACTGGCGCTCCCAGCTCGATTGAACATCATCCAGCACGAAGGAGACGAAGTGCACTGCCGGTGCCTCGGCAGGAGCGGCCGATGGGCTGAGCGCGCCGCCGTGCACACGGCTCGGGTCCGCGGCGCCGCTCAAGAATCCGCGCGCTACGTAGAAGACGATCGCGCCGACGACGACGACCCAGCCGAACGGGCTCCGCAGCAGCCATGGCAAAAGAAACAGCAGGCCGCCCAAATTGCCGCCCGCGCGCGCAGGACCTTCGCCGCGACGGTCCACCACATCGGGGCTCTCGTGCGACTCGTCCCAACGCATGCTTTCCGATTTCCGATCCGTTATGTACGGCCGAACCTCGCTGCCCGCCAGGCCTATCGTTTCGGGCAGCGACGCTCGCTCGAGCCTGCCAGCCTCAGCTACTTGCGTGAGGTTGCTAGGTAAGCTCTCGGCCGCGGGCGACGAGCAGTTTTCCGGAGCACACGATCTCCTTGATGGCCGTCTGCGGAACCGCTTTGACGAAAGCGTTGACCCTTTCGTCGGAACCGTGAATGCACGCGACCAGCGCGCCGTGGCTCTCGTCGAGCACCTCTGCCTTGAACTCCCTGACGATGCCGAGGATGTGCGCCCGGGTCTGCGGCTCTATTGCGACTTTCACCAGCGCCAGCTCGACCTGAACGGCGGACTCGCCCGTGTGGTCGATGACCCGCACGACATCGACGAGCTTCGACATTTGCTTGACGATCTGTTCGAGGCCGCTTGGCTCTCCCGACGCGGCGATGGTCATCCGCGCAAAATCGGTGTTGGGAAGCGGGCTGACCACGAGGCTGTCGATGTTGTAGCCGCGGCGCGCGAATGTCAGCGCAATGCGGACGAGCACGCCAGGCTTGTCCACGACGAGAAGAGAGATGGTGTGCACGTGCTTCATGGGTCAAGTGCTCCCAGTCGGCTTGGGCAACTTGCCGCGCGGCGGTTCGATGATCATCCGAGACAGCGGCGCACCTGCCGGTATCATCGGAAACACGTTGTCCTCCTTCACCACTTCGGCGTTGATGACGCAGGGACCGGCGTTGTAGTCGGCGGCTTGCGCCAAAATCGCGTCCACCTCGGAAGCGAGCTCCATTCGAAATCCTCTGATTCCATAGGCCTCCGCCAGCTTGACAAAATCAGGATTTCCCTCGAGGTCTACACCGCAATAGCGATTGTCGAAAAAGAGCTCCTGCCACTGTCGCACCATGCCGAGATAGTGGTTATTGATGATCAATATCTTGAGCGGAAGCTTGAGGTTCGCGGCGGTCGACAGCTCGCACATCGTCATTTGGAACCCGCCGTCGCCGACGACGGCCCAAACGGCCCGCGATGGCTGTGCGAGCTGAGCCCCTATCGCTGCGGGCATACCGAACCCCATCGTCCCGGCGCCGCCGGACGTGATCCAGTGACGGTTGTGTCTCGTGAGACAGAACTGCGCCGCCCACATTTGGTGTTGGCCGACGTCGGTGCAAATGATCGCTTCGCCGCGCGTCAGCTTGTGCAACCGATCGAGCACGCACTGTGCCGTCAACCCCTTTTCGTTCGAGTACGAGAGCGGATACATTCGCCGCCACTTCGCACATTGGTCAAGCCACTCGCGGGTCTCGAGGCGCTGCACGAGCGGCAGAAGCCCTAACACCGCCGCTTGCGCGTCGCCAAGAATCGCAACGTCCGGCCTGACTATCTTGTTGAACTCAGACGGATCCACGTCGATGTGGATCTTCTTTGCGCCCGTGCAAAATTCATCGACCTTTCCGGTGATGCGATCGTCCCAGCGAGCGCCGATGGCCATGATCAAATCGCACTCGATCACGGCCGAGTTGGCGTACGCGGTTCCGTGCATTCCGAGCATCCCGAGGTGAAGGGGGTGCGTCTCGTCCGTCGCGCCCTTGCCGAGAAGCGTGTTGACGATTGGCGCCTGAAGCTTCTCGGCGAGTGCCATAATCGCCTCACCGGCACCGGCGATCACCGCGCCGTGACCGACGTAGAGCAACGGCCTTCGCGATCGCTGGATGAGCGCCGCCGCCTCCTTCAGCTTCGACTGCTCCGGGGGGCCTGGCACCGCGTACCCAGGGATGGAAACTTTGTCCAGCAGCGGGGCGCTGCAGGGCCCAGACGTAACGTCTTTTGGTAGATCGATGAGCACCGGGCCCGGACGTCCGGTCGTTGCGATATGGAACGCCTCGCGAACCACCCGCGGGATGTCGTTCGAGCTTTTGACGAGATAACTATGTTTGACGATGGGATAGGTGATCCCGGTGACATCGGCCTCCTGAAACGCGTCCTTACCCAGATTTTCGACGAGGGTCTGTCCCGTGAGCACGATGATGGGGACTGAATCCATGTGGGCCGTGAGGAGGCCCGTCACGGTGTTGGTGGCGCCGGGACCGGACGTGGCGAGTACGACGCCTGGTCGTCCGCTGGCGCGGGCATATCCATCCGCCATATGCGCGGCACCTTGTTCGTGACGCACCAGAACGAGTTTCATCTTCGAATCGACGAGCGCGTCGAAGATCGGCATCGCCGCCCCGCCCGAGAGCCCGAAGACGTACTGCGCGCCCTCTTCTTCCAGCGCTCGAATCAGAACCTGAGCTCCTGTGGGGTGCGCCGATTCACTCATAGCGCTTTTGTGTACCACATGGTTCGGAGCGCGCCGCTCCGCTCGAGCTCCGACTGCGTTGCGGGAGGTCGGACGTTCTCGATAGGCCTTGTGGGGGCCACTTTTTCGAAAGCACCCGGAATCGCCTCTAATCCTGGTAAGCTGTGCGCGGTCGCCATGCCTGGAGAACGTGACGGGGACCGCCCCACCGATGACGAGCTCGAGCTCGACGTCCTGCCGTCGCCTTCGGTCACTCCCGGGGAAGCGGCGCCCGTGGTCGTGGTGATCGACGATGATCCGGACATACGCGCGATCATCGTCCGCTCCCTCGGCGCGACCCACACTGTTTACGAAGCGAGCGATGGCGAGGAGGGGTACACGCTCCTTCAGGCCATTCCCGCGCCCGACGCCATCGTGTGCGACGTGATGATGCCGAAGCTCGACGGCTTGGCGCTGGCAAAGCTCTTGCGAAAAGACGATGTGTTGAAGCGCGTTCCCATCTTGTTTCTGACCGCGCGGGGAGGAGCCCTCGACGTGGTGGCGGGAATAAACGCCGGCGCGCGCCACTACGTGACGAAGCCGTTCAAAGTGGCCGACTTGGTCGCGAAGGTGGCCGCCATGGCCGGCGGAGCCAAGAAGTGACGGGTGCAGACGGCCTCGGACATCGCGGGCCTCCTCTGCTGTCCGCATTGCCGCGGAAAGTACGGTGACGCCAATCGTTGCACGGCCTGCGGGCGGCCATTGCGAGTCGACCGTTACGCGATAGACGTCGTCGGCACCTCGGCGGT
Source organism: uncultured delta proteobacterium (assembly GCA_963787925.1). Lineage (GTDB taxonomy): Bacteria > Myxococcota_A > Polyangia > Polyangiales > Polyangiaceae > Palsa-1150. The sequence goes on along the minus strand of CAWBEN010000003.1, from coordinate 2,219,237 downwards.
TCCAAATTCGTGGGGGGCGCGCGCGATGCAATCTCGGTCGCTCGCGCGAGTCTACGAGTCATTTTGGCGTCCCGCTGCTTTCGGGCTCTCCACGGGATGGCGCGGGCCGCGGGCCGAGAGCGAGGCCGCACTCGTTCTCGCGAAGCTCGAAGGGACTCCCGGCCCATGGTTGGATCTTTCCTGCGGTCCCGGATGGCTCGCGCGCCGTCTCACGGCCCATTCGAGAGGTCGACTGGTGGTCGCTGTCGACCTTTCCCGCGCGATGTTAGAGCGCGCCAGCGTCAACGCCCCGGATGCCGTTCGCGTGCGGGCGGACGCCGCCGCCCTGCCCTTCGCCGATGGGACCTTCGGCGCAATCGTCAACCTCGCTGCCATCGACCTCTATTCCGACCCCGAAAGGGCGCTCGCCGAGTCGGTCCGCGTCCTCGCCCGCGGAGGACGTTGGCTCGCGTCGACGTTCGTCGCGCCGCAACGGAGGCGCTTTGCGTTGGCGCGCGATTTCTGGGCCCGGGCGGCCGGCGTCCGCACTCCTACCGAGGGCGCTTTCCGCTCGCTCGTAGCGAGCACGGGCCTGCAACGACTCGAGTCCGTGCGCTTCGGCTCCTATCTCCTCGCCTGGGCGGACAAGGCCTGCGAACCGTAGCAAGATGCCCCTCACCTTTCGAATCGTGGGAAGGCTGACGATCTCCGATGACGGTCCCCTCGCGCCCGCACGTTAGCCTGCACTTCGCGCAGTCGCTCGATGGCCGTATCGCACTGCCCTTCGCGCGAACCGTCCTCAGCTCGCGCGAGGGGGTCGAGCTTGCCCATCGCGCACGCGCCGAGCACGACGCCGTGCTGGTTGGAAGCTGTACCGTCCGCATCGACGACCCGGGTTTGACCGTTCGTGCTTGCGAAGGACCCCAGCCACGACGCGTCGTCCTCGCCAGCAGGCTAGACCTGCCGACCGCCGCACGCGTTTTCGCACCAGGTCCTGGCGTGCTCGTCATCGGCGTACGCGATCTCGCCACGCCAGAGAATCAATCGCGACTCGTGGCCCTCGGGGCCGAGGTTCGCCTGGCGCCCGCCGGGGACGACGGTCTCGTCTCGCTCGCCGCCGCCCTTTCCGCCTTGCAAACATGGGGTGTCGAGCGCCTTCTCGTCGAAGGCGGCGCTCGCGTACTTACGGCGTTTCTTCGCGAGCGATTCGTGGATGACGTCACGATCGAAATCGCCCCGTTCTTTTACGGCACACCGGCCATTGCGGCGCTAGGGGCAATCGGCGTTCACGCGACGGACGGTGCCGTCCGGCTCGAGGATGCGCGTGTCGAACGAGCGGGGCCGAGCGTCATCGTGCGAGGGCGAGTTGCCTATTGATCGCGTGCTGACGACGCCGGGGCGGCGCGCGCGGGCGCTATGGTTCACCGCTCCACGGCGGGTCGAAGTGCGACTGGAGTCGGCGCCCATCGCCGAGGCCGGGATGGTGCTCGTGCGAGCTATCGCGTCGGGTATCAGCCAGGGGACCGAGCTCTTGCTTTACCGGGGCGAGGGGCCGACGCCATTCGATCCATCCCTCGGTCAGGACGCGACGCCACCAGTAACGACGTACCCTCGCCGGTACGGCTACGCGTGGATCGGAGAGGTCGTGGCGCTTGGCGCGGGAGTCCGGACTCCAGAGCTCGGGACGCGCGTGTTCGCTCTCGCGCCTCACGGCGATCTGCACGCGCTCCAGGCCGACACTGCGCGCGCAATCGATCCGTCGATCCCAGCCGCTCGCGCGGTGCTGGCGGCCAACGTCGAGACGGCGATCACGTGCGTTTGGGATTCAGGGCTCTCGTTCGGGGACGACGTCGTCGTCCTAGGCGGCGGCGTCGTGGGAATTCTCACCGGATGGCTCGCCACGGCCGCGGGCGCACGCGTTCGCCTCGTGGAACCCTCGAAGCGCCGGCGCGACGCAGCGCGCGCTCTCGGCGTGCGGGACGCCTTGACGCCAGAGGACGACAATCCGCGCGGCGACGCCGACGTCGTGGTCGAGGCAACGGGTGACCCCTGTTCTCTCGATCGCGCCATCGCGCATGCAGCGTGCGAAGCGACGGTGTGCGTCGCTTCGTTCTATGGGATTCGCACTTACGCAGTTGGCCTCGGCAACGAATTTCACCGGCGCCGCCTCGTTCTCAGGGCCACTCAGGTGTCGACGATACCTGCAGCGCACGCTCCGCGCTGGACCTTGGCACGTCGGTTCGACCTGGTCCGCCGCCTGCTCGATGACCCTCGGCTCGATGCGCTTCTGGAGGACCCTGTCCCCTTCGACGAGGCCGCGCGCGCATACGCCCGCCTCGACGCCACGCCCGGCGAGCTCGGGCAGGTCACGTTCGACTACCGATGAACGATCGCTCTAGGCAATCGAGGCCCCTCATGTTCACACTTGGCGTTTCCGACTACGTGATGATCGCCCATAGCTTTGCCGATCCATTCTTTGGTCCGGCCCAGCGCATTCACGGCGCGACCCTTACGGTCGACCTCGAGGTGAAGGCACCGGCGCTCGGTGTACATCGAGTCGTCATGGACATCGGCGCCCTGCGATTGCTGCTGCGCCGACTGCTCGATGACCTCGACTACCGCAACCTAGACGACCATCCTGGCTTCCCCGGCCGGAGTTCGACGACCGAGCGCGTGGCGGAATGGGTGGCCGATCGCGCGGCAAACGAGATCGCTGGGTTGAAGGGCGATGAAGCGCCTGCCAACGGCGCGAGCGTGAGGGTGGTCGTGCGCGAGTCACCGGTTGCGTACGCCGCATACGAGCGAGCGATTTGAGATGCGCATCGCCTGGTTAGTGCCAGGAGCGCTCGACCAGCGTACGGGCGGTTACCTCTACGATCGGCTGATCGTCGAGCGGCTCCGCGCGCGGGGCGACGCGGTCCAGGTCTTCGATGTCTCCCGGAAGCATCTTGGGCCGGTGCTCGCTCGCGAAATTGCCGATGGTTGCATGGACGCCGTCGTCGGCGACGCCCTGGCAGCGGGAAGGCTCGGCGAGATCTTTGCGCGCCTCGAGAAGTCGACGACGCGCGTTCTTCTCGTGCATCACCTGACGAGCTGGGAGAACGACGCCCCCCGCGCGGAGGCGCGCCAAGAGGAAGAGGGGCGGGCAATTGGCGCAAGCGACGCGATGATTGCCACGAGCGGCGGAACAGCTCAGCGCCTCGCTGTCGAGTACGGGCGCGTTGCCGACGTCGTCGTTCCAGGCGCCGATCGCCTTGCGCCTCGTGCGGCGCCCGTCCGGGGTCCTCAAGAAACCCCTGGTGACCGCAGCGTCGTCTTTCTTTTCGTAGGTGCTCTCGTGCCGCGCAAGCGCCTCCCTCTGCTGCTTCAAGCCATGGAGCGTCTGGCCGCCCCGCACGCCAAGCTCCGGATCGTCGGGGACCCTGCGCGCGATGCAGAGCACGCGTACCTCATCGATACGCTCGTCGCGCGATCGCCGTATCTCGCCGCGCGAGTCTCCATACAGGGACCCATCGACGACGACGCGCTCGCGGAGGAACTCAGTCGCGCCGACGCTCTCGTCCTACCCTCGTCCCTGGAGGGTTACGGCATGGTCCTCACCGAGGCTGTCCGAGGGGGTATTCCGGTGATAGCGGCACGGGCGTGGGCCCCCCCGGAAGTTGCGACGGTGCCGGACCTCGCACTTCTCTTCGAAGACGAGCACGGCTTGCTTACGTGCCTCCAGCGCTTCACGGGCGAGCCAGCCTTGCGCGCGCGCATGCGCGCTGCGGCGGAGGCGCGCGGTCGTTCGCTCCCCACCTGGGATGCCGCTTCGAGCTCGTTCCGCAATGCGCTCACGCGCGCGGCGGCGGCCATGAGAGCAAGTCCAGAGCCAACGATCGGACCGTCGCGCTGATATCTGCGTCCGTTCCGGCGAGTGCGAGCACCGACGCATCGACGGCGCACGACAAGAGCACTCGCGCCCGCACGTCGCGGTACGCGGGAAGCGCAACCTGAAACAGCGGGGCCAGCGTCGTCACACCTCGACGTTCGGCCAATCGGTTGACGAACAGCCTCTTCGCGCGCGCAGAGTGCACCGCCTCCGCGATAGCAACCGTTACGACGCCCCCGGCCATCGCCGTGCCGCGCACGAGCGCGCCGACGCCCGCCGTCCAGGGCCCGAGGGGGGCGGGGCCCGCCCGCGAAGCGAAGGCCGGGTCGGGCTCGATGCGGCCGGCGCCGAAATGAAGCAGTGCGCCCCCACGCCGGAGGTGCCTCAGCGCTTGCCGCGCGCCGACGAAGCGCCGAGATACCGCCGGCGGGGCCGGAACGAAGATCAGGTGCCTCGCCAATTCCGGGAGGGCGCGCAAAAACGGCCGATCCGAAGCAATGATCGCTATGTCGCGCCTTCCGATGGCTGCAAGCAACAGCAGCGCGTCGTAGGCGCCCGGATGGTTCGAGACAACGAGTAGCGCACCGGACGCCGGAACGGGCGCGCTGGAAGTCCAGGTCGTGCCCAACTCGGCGAGCGTCGCGGCCGCTGCCTCGGCAATGCCTCCGTACGGGATGCGCGCCTCGAAACGCGCCAGGAGCCGCCCGAGCGGCGCGGAGACCAGGCAGAGCCCCGCCCTCGCGGCAGCACGCACGAGCAGAGGGGCGCGCGCGAGCCCCAACGCCGCCACCATCTCGTCGGCCGAGTGCCGGGCAAGGAACGCTTCGAGGGATTTCGGATGACTCTTGGGCGTGGCCGAGTGCTAGCAAGAACGAAGCGCGCGCTCCACCGAGCATGGGTGGTCGCGTGCGTGTTATGCTCGCGCGGTGAACCGCCAGGGAACCGACCTCGCGGGACGCGTCGTCGTCATCACCGGCGCCAGCACCGGAATCGGTCGGGCCACCGCCCTCGCTCTGGCGGCACGGGGCGCGCACTTGGTCCTGGCGTGCCGCTCCGAGGAGCGGACCGCCCCAGTCCTCGAGCGCTCGCGCTCAGCGGGCAGCGGCGACGTGCGGTTCGTTCCGCTGGATTCTTGGCGATTTCGGCCTCCGTTCGCGAGTGCGCCTCGCGCATCGACGCGCTCGGCCGTCGGATTGACGTGCTCATCAACAACGCCGGCCTGGCGGGGCAGCGCGGCCTGACGAAAAGCGGCTTCGAGCTCGCGTTCGGCACCAATCACCTCGGCCATTTCTTGCTGACGTTGCTGCTCGCGCCGCGGCTTCGTGCCGCGCCGGGGAGCAGGATCGTGACGGTCGCCAGCCAGGCCCACTACGACGTGGGCGGGATCGACTTCGACGCTATTCGCCGGCCGACCCGCTCGATCACTGGCCTGCCGGAGTACTGCGTTTCCAAACTGGCCAACGTACTCTTCTCGAGCGAGCTGGCACGCCGTCTTGGCCCTAGCGGCGTTCATAGTTACGCACTCCATCCGGGAGTCGTCGCTTCCGACGTGTGGCGCCGGGTGCCTTGGCCAATTCGGCCATTGATGAAGAGGCGCATGCTCTCGAACGAAGAGGGGGCGAGGACGACGCTGTACTGCGCGACATCGACCGAGGTGGCCGACCGCAGCGGGCGCTATTACGACGACTGCAAAGAAAAGGCGCCGAGTGCCGCCGCCCAGAACATCGAGCTCGCGGCCCGGCTCTGGGCGACGAGCGCTGAGCACACGGGTGCCGACCTCGGGTGACCGACGGGCCGGCGCCTTGAAACCGCCGGCGCGATGAGCCGCCGTCGCGATGAAAGGTGTGCCGCCGACTTACTGCGTCGCGTTGGCGAGCCTCGACGACGTGTCTTTTTTTCGAGCCGATGTGGTCGACGACATCTACTTGGATTCGTGTTTTATTCGCGCGGGACGACGCCGCGCGTCCCGTCCGCCGTCAGGAGAGTCCCATGAACCGCCAAACAGCAGCATTCACGATTCTCGCCGCAGCCGTCGCGACGGCGGCTTGCGGAGGCGCTGCGCAACCAACGAGCACGGTTCCCACCGCGACGGCCGGGCTACCGCCTCCCGCGGCCGCCGGGCGGCCGACGGATGGGCCCCGAGGGATGCCCGAGCAAGCCACGTCGCTGCCGGCGCCGACGGCTGCGGCCGGGGCGAAAGCCGCTGCACACGTCGTGCCCCCGTCGAAGGAGGGAAACCCTTTCCTGGGGGCGCACTATTACATCGACCCCGCCTACGTAGCCAAGGTCGAGTCGTCGATCAAAGCGGCCCCCGGTGAAGCAGCGCTCTTGAAAAAGGTCGAGGCGTATCCCACGGCCATCTGGCTCGATTCAATCCGCATGGCGGCCACCGTCGGGAAGACGCTGGACGACGCGGCCGCGCAGCAGAAAAAGGCGGGGCAGCCGGTGGTCACCGTGTTCGTCGTCTACGATCTGCCGGAGCGAGACTGCGCGGCCGCAGCGTCGAACGGCGAGCTCACCAACGCAAACGGCGGCGAGAAACGGTACGCGAAGGAGTTCGTCGACAAGATCGCGGCCGCGTTCCGAGCTCATTCGTCGCAGCGCATCGTCGCGATCGTCGAGCCCGATTCGCTCGCCAACCTCGCGACCAATATGAGCGTGCCCAAATGCGCCGGCGCCGACCAAGTGTATCGGCGCTCCGTCGCGTACGCGGTCGCGACGCTCTCGATGCCGAACGTGTCGCTCTATCTGGACGCTGCGCACGCCGGGTGGCTGGGGTGGAACGGCAACCGCTCCAAGATCGCCAAGATCTATTCCGAAGTACTGAACGAGGCCGGGGGCCCGGACAAGATTCGCGGATTCGCGACGAACGTTTCCAATTTCGACACGCTCAAGGGAGGCGACATCGCGCACCTCGAGCCGTCGGATCCCTGCCCGGACGAGCTCACGTACGTCGAGCGGCTCTCCGCCTCGCTGGCGGAGTCGGGGATCAACGGAAAGGGCTTCGTAATCGACACGAGCAGGAACGGTCGCTCTGGAATCAAGACGAAGTCCGGCAGCTGGTGCAACGTCAAGGGCGCCGGGCTAGGCGAGCGTCCGCAGGCCGCTCCGGCGCCGCTCGTCGACGCCTACTGGTGGGTAAAGCCGCCGGGCGATTCGGACGGCGCGGCCGATCCTGCCACGCCGGGCTTCGACGAGAGCTGCGGCGCCGAAATCGCCCGACGCAACGACCGGCGCGCCGCATGCCGGCTCCTGGTTCAATGCGTACTTCATCGAGCTCGCGAAGAACGCCAACCCGCCGCTCTGAGCGCTTGCTCGGGGCCCGCGGGGCCCCGGGGCGGTGGGTGCCTAACATACCCCGATCGGGTCGGCGCCAAGCGAGCACCGGGGCATCCACGACCCAGGCTGCACCTCGGCGCGAATATTCTGCCATCCGACGAACCGAGCTTGGACCATTTCGCTAGGCGGTTCATCCTATCGAGTGGGCCGAATGTCTTCCTTGCACTTGCGACTGCTCAGGCCACCGGAGGCGTCCGTCCCGGCCGAAAGCGCGATGACCGTCGAGCTGGCGTATCGGCGCTACGCACCGTTTGCCGCGAGCCTCATCCTCCGCATCACGGGCTCGCGTGAGAGCGTCGATGATCTCGTGCAAGACGTCTTTGTCCTGGTGACGCGCAAATTCAGCACGCTGCGACAGCCGGAGAGCGCGAAGGCCTGGATCGCGGCCACCGCTGTGAACGTCGCGCGAGGCGCCCTCCGCAAGCGCAGATTGATGTCGAGGTTCGGCTTCACGCCGACCGATGGTTACGACGACATCATCGGAGACGAGGTTTCGCCGTACGACCGCCTTCTCGTCGCTCGCGTCTACCGAGCGCTCGACGGGCTCGGGGTCGACGAGCGCATGGCGTGGGCGCTGAGGCACCTCGAGGGGGAAAAAATGGAGCAGGTGGCGCAACTCTGCGGCTGTTCCTTGTCCACGGCCAAAAGGCGCGTAGAGGCGGCCCAAGCGCGGATGAAGGAGGTGCTCGGATGACGAAGCTCGAACGAGCAGGCGATTCTGATCCGCAAGAGGGTCTCGGTCGATTGGGACGAGAAATACCTCGAGCTCGGAGCGATCCGCCTTGCGTCGCGTCGCAGTTGGCGGAGGCGCCGAACCGTGCTCGCCTCGACGATGGCGGTGTGCGCGACGCTGGTGGTGGCTTTCGGCTGGCACCGGAGCGCGCCGAGCGGTGAAGCGTCCGTCACGGACGCTACCCGACCCATGCCCGCAGCGAGCTCGTTGCGTAGCGAGGAAAGACCTCTCCGCTTCAGCGACGGATCGATGGCCATCCCCGCCGACGATGAGACCCGCGTTGCGATCACCGACGACACGCCGTCGCGCATGACGGCGGAGCTAGCCAGGGGGCGCAGCCGGTTCGAGGTCGTGCCGTGCCCCTCGCGAATGTTCGCTGTCCGGGCCGGGCCGGTCATGGTCATCGTGATCGGAACGGTTTTCACGGTCGAGCGCAAAGAGGACATCGTCAGCGTCTCGGTCGAGCGGGGACGAGTTCGGGTCGAATCACCGGCAGGAGATCAGGAGCTTGCGGCCGGTGAGAGCACGACTGTCCGCGCCGCCGCCAGTCCCGATGGGATGGGCCCGCCCTCGTCGCGCTCGGTGCCGAAGCCTCGAGCCGCCCCCCCTCCGAGCCGTTGACTTGGCGCACGCTCGCGGAACAGCGCCGCTTCCAAGAAGCCTACAGGTTGCTGCCAGAGGGCTCGCAGTCCATCGAAACAGCGCGCGACCTTCTGCTGGCGGCAGACAGCGCGCGCCTCTCGGGCCATCCCGACGCTGCGGTCAAGTACCTGGCAACAATTGTGCGCCAATACCCGAAGGACTTCAGCGCACAGCTCGCCGCTTTCTCCCTGGGAAGCATTTACCTCGATCAGCTCAACCGACCCGCTGATGCCGCGTTCCGGTTTGGTCAGGCCCGCGCCCTCGCCGGCACCGGCGCTTTGTCGGAGGACGCGCTCGCCCGGCAGTTGGAGGCCCTCGTGCGCTCGGGGGACACCGTGCAGGCGCGCGCCCGGGCAGAGGAGTACGTTCGCCTCTTTCCGACGGGCCGGCACGTGGAAGCGGCTCGCAGGGTCGGTAGCCTCGACTGACGGGCGCGCTCTCATGAAAGGTGCCGCGAAGACGCGCCTAGGTGCGGCTCTGGCCGCGGTGGCACTTTGCTCGAGTGGACGAGCGTCCGCTGCTGCGAGCGATGCGAACGACTTGGGTCTCGACGTCAGCGACTGCCCCGGCGTGTCGTACGATCAGCTGCGCCGCTCGCTTTCCGTCGAGATGGCCGGGCGGCCAGCGGACGCGTTCTCTGGTGGCGCCGCCGCGCCGAGCGCATTGCGCATCGTCGTGAAATGCGAGAGCTCGAGCATCGACCTTGTCGCAAACCTCTCCGTGCTGAAGGTCGCGACGGATAGGACGGTCTCAAAAGTGACCGACCTCACGGAGGTGCCCGCAGCGCACCGACCGCGGTTCCTCGCGATAGCCATCGTCGAGCTGATGTCCGAGCCGGAAGCCCCGTCCCCGCCGCTCGCCGAGCCGATCGTCCCGATCCTCCCAGTCCTTCGCCAAGCGCCGTCGCTCGATTCGAGCGACGGCGGAGCGCGCGCAAGAATCGCAGTGGCGCTTCGACGTGGCCGCCGTTGCGCTGCGCACCAGCGAGCTCGACCAGTTGCTTTGGGGAGGGCTCGCCCGAGCGGATCGCCAGATTTCCGAGTGGCTCGTGGCGGAAGTCGAGCTGTCCGCCGCAGGAAGCTCCGCTGCCATTCCCCTTGGGACGGCTCAGGTTCTCCTCGTTTCGGCCAGCGCGTGCGGACTTGCGCGCGCCAGCCTAGGGGCGCTCGATTGGGACTCTGGAGTGGGCTTTCGGGCAGGCGCCGCTCGGCTGGCCGGTACGCCGTCGGTCCTCGCGGGTGCCTCCGTCCAGAGCCGAACCGTCGTCGGCCCGTGGGGCGGCCCATTCGTTACCTCGCGACTCGCGGCCGCAACCGGGGCGCATCTTTCTCTGTTTCTTGGAATCGAAGGCGGTTACAGCCCGGCCAGAGTCGCCGGCGGTGTGGACGGGGTGACGAAGGTGGCGATAGCGCAACTGTGGACGGACCTCTCCCTCGGGTTTGGCTGGAGGGAGTGAAGTGTTCATTCGTCGTTCGACCGCATGGCTCGTCTTCGGGCTCGCCCTCACTCCCGTGCTTTCGATCGCGTGCCGGGAGGTGAGCGGCGATATTCTGCGATCCGGTCGCGAAAACGTCGATTCCTCGCTGCGGATCCTGGACTCCGCGACCGAGCTGGCCGATGCCGACGATGGGTCCGCGCTGCAGGACGCCGACGAGACCTCCGCGCCACCGGACGCCGACGACGTGTCCGCGCCGCAGGACGCCGACGCGGACACCTCGGCGACCACGACAGCGCAGCTCGACCAGTTGCTCGGACCCTGGGGCACCGTCGAGCCGCCTACGCCGATCGCGGCGCTGGCCAGCACCTTCAATGATGACGACCCAACCGTCACCTCAGACTTGCTCGAGCTCTATTTTACGTCGACCCGCAACGGGAGCACGAACATCTACGCCTCAAAGCGGATCGCCATCGACGTGCCCTGGGGGGCGCCCGCTCTCGTCACTTCGTTGAGCACGGCGGGCATCGAAGACTCGCCGGAGATTGCGCCGGACGGACTGACGATCTGGTTCGTTCGTAGCGTGAAAGGAACGACCACGGGCCGAGACGTTTATGTAGCGACGCGACCGGCGCGCTCCGCGGCTTGGTCGTCGGGGACGCTCGTGAGCGAGCTCTCCTCGCCGAGCGAGGACTACTCGCCGACTCCGTCGGGGGACGGTCTGACGATGGTGCTGAGCTCTTACAGGGCCCCCTCGCTCGGAGCCGACAATCTCTTCTCATCGCGCCGGCCGTCGCTCGCGTCGCGGTGGACCGCGCCCACCTGGGTCCCGGTGCTCGAGTCGACGGCACGCGAATCGGGGCCCTTCCGTCCCGGAGACGACACTCTCATTTATTTCACCAGCTGGAGAGCCGGGCCACAGATCTGGCGCGCGACTCGAGCAGACTCAAGTCACCCGTGGAACGCGCCCAGCGTGGTCTCGGAGCTCACCCCGAGCCCGAACAGCGCGGAGCAGCCATGGATTTCGCCCGACCTGCGCCTCATGTATTTCGTGATAAAGGCGCCCAACCGCACCACGCAGATCGGCGAAGCTCGTCGTTGAGCGCCAATCGCGTCGAGGACGGGGAGCCATGCCGCGGATGGCATCGACATACGGCGCATCGCGGCGTAGGCACGCCACTCGTCAAGTAGTACTCTCCCCTGCTCTGCGCGATCGGCGTCGGAGGCAGGAGCTGGTGATGCGTTCGGTTTGGCGGCTGGCCCCGGGGCTTTCCATGAGCATGGCGAGCGTGGCGCTCGCGATTGGTTGCTCGTCGTCGCTGCCGCCGGCGGGAGCCGGAGCGAGGACGGACGGCGACGCGGGCGACGACGCCAGCTCGGCGGTCTTCCTCGCTGCGGACGCGTCGAACCGAGCCGATGGGGGCGCCCCGGCACCGACCCCGGACGACGGGGGAAGCGACCCCTTGGGCCCCCCAGAGGCTGCCGCCGCCACGGAGACGGGCAGCCCGCTCGCCGACGGAGCGTCCAGCCCGCTGACGGTGAGCCGCTTACGCTGCGAGTTGAGCGTCAATCCGCTCCAGGTTGAGCCCGTCGCTCCGCGTCTGACTTGGGAGCTCGAGTCGAGCGACGCAACGCTGCGCAGCGAGACGCAGACTTCTTTCGAAGTGCTCGTTGCTTCGTCGCTTCAAAAGCTCTCCGCCGACTCCGGAGACGTCTGGTCGAGTGGCGCCACCGCATCGCGCGCCTCCCAGATCACTTATGGTGGCGCGCCGCTCGCTTCGATGACGCGCGTATTCTGGAAGGTTCGCGTCCGCGATGCAGAAGGACGGCTCACGGCCTGGAGCCCGCCCGCCGAGTGGACGCAGGGCATGACCAGCGCGGCCGCCTGGGGGGCGCAGTCGATCACGAGCGCGCTCCCGTCGACGGCGCTGCCGCTCTTTCGCCGAGAGATAACGGTGGCCAAGCCGCTGGAGCGCGCGGTCGTGGCCGTGTGCGGCCTCGGCCAATACGAGCTGCGCGTCAACGGGACAAACGTGAGCGACGGGGTCCTCGATCCGGGCTGGACGAACTTCGCAAAGACTTGCCTTTACCGGACCTACGACGTGACCTCCGCGCTCCAACAAGGCGCCAACGCGCTCGGTGTCCTCCTCGGAAATGGGATGTACAACGTGACCACCACCGGCACGCGGTACTCGAAGTTCACGGGCTCATTCGGCCCGCTCAAGGTCATCTTGCAACTCCAGATGACCTTCACCGATAAAACCCGATCGACCCTCGTCAGCGACCCCTCGTGGCGCAGCTCACAGGGCCCCATCACATTCAGCAACATCTACGGGGGTGAAGACTTCGACGCGCGGAGCGAGCCCGTCGGCTGGGATCACGTCGGGTTCAACGACACAACGTGGTCTACTGCGAGCGTGGTCCCGGGAGCCGGGCCAAACCTCGTCGCGCAGACCGCACCCCAGGTGAAGGTCATGCAGACCTTCCCGACGGCGAAGATCACGGAACCGCAGGCAGGAGTGTTCGTGTACGACCTCGGTCAAAATTTTTCGGGGTGGCCGGCGATCGATCTCTCGGGACCGGCGGGCGCGGTCGTGCGTCTCACCCCCGGAGAGCTGTTGACGCCTCAAGGAGTGGTCACGCAATCGAGCATGGGGGGCGGACCCATTTGGTTCCAATACACGTTGCGCGGCGGCGCCCCCGAGAGTTGGCACCCTCGCTTTACCTATACGGGCTTTCGCTACGTGCAAGTGGACACGGCCGTGCCTGCGGCAAGCGCGGCTCGGTTTCCGACCCGGCCGCAGATCCTCGGTCTCAGCGGCCAGTTCGTCCACACGTCGGCGGAGCCTGGCGGCGACTTCACGTGTTCGGATCCCGATGTGAATCACATTCACGCGCTCATCCTCGCGTCGATGCGCAGCAACCTGCAAAGCCTTCTCACCGACTGCCCTCAGCGCGAGAAGCTGGGCTGGCTAGAGACCGGACAGCTCCTCGGGCGGGCAATGATGTTCGATTTCGATCTTCAGTCATTCTACGAGCAAGAAGTCGCCAACATGAGGGACGCACAGACCGGCACCGGCCTCGTGCCCGACATCGCGCCCGAGGTGACCACGTTCGCGGGTGACTTTCGCGATTCGCCGGAGTGGGGCAGCGCGTACGTGATCGATCCTTGGAACGTCTACCAGATGTATGGTGATTCCAGCCTGCTCGAGCAGAACTTCGCGGGCATGAAGCGCTATGTGGACTACCTGAACGGCCGCGCGACGCAGGGGCTCTTGGCCTATGGTCTCGGAGATTGGTACGACGTCGGTCCAGCGCCGCCAGGTCGCTCCCAGCTGACTTCCGCCGGCGTCACGGCGACCGGTGTTCTCTTCGAAGATGCCACCATTCTGCAGAAGAGCGCCGCCCTCTTGGGACATTCCGCCGATGTGGCGCCGTACGCCGCGTTGGCATCGTTGGCGGCGAACGCCTACCAAGCGAAATTCTGGAATGCGGCGGGCTACTACGATCGCAACAGCCAGACGGCGAACGCGATGCCATTGGCCATGGGCTTCGTGCCAGACGCGTCGCGGACGCCGGCCCTCAACGCGCTCGTCCAAGACTTCGTCGGGTCGCAGAACCGAGTGACGGCCGGGGATGTCGGCTTCGCCTACGTCGTTCGGGCTCTCTCGGATGCGGGCCGAGGCGATGTCCTCCTCGCCATGTTGAAGCAGCGGACCGGACCGGGTTACCTCTATCAAATCGACCACGGTGCGACCACGTTGACCGAGGCGTGGGACTCCTTCGCCAACTCGTCGCAGAACCATCCGATGCTCGGCCACGCCGAGAGATGGCTCTGGGAGGGGCTCGCCGGCTTCCAGACCGACGAGTCTGGCCCAGGTTTTGCGCGGGTCATCATCAGGCCCCAGATGCCGCCCGGGATCGACTCAGTCACCGCCAGTCACCAGTCCTCGCACGGCTCGATTGCGAGCGCGTGGACCCGGCGCGGCGCGGGGGTCGAGCTCACTGTGACGGTGCCAGTCAACACGGTGGCGACCGTCTACGTTCCGACGCAAAACCTCGCGACGGTCACCGAGAGTGGAGGCCCGGTCGCGACGGCCCGTGGCGTCACAGCCACGCGGCCCGTGGCGGGAGCCCTGGCGATCGACGTGGGTTCCGGCCACTACGACTTCGTGGCAAACTGATCGAAATCGCCCCGCGAAGCGCGGCCCCGCGCCGACCGTTCGTGCCGCGCCCCAAAGGAGCGTCGGCAACGGCCGGCGACGTGCTAGCCCTCTTCGAGGCGGCTACGGCTGGCTCTCCTCCACCGTGACCTTGGTCACTCGAACGGGTGTGACCGGGCGATCGTCCCCGTCGGTCTTCACCTTCTCGATGGCGAGAACGACGTCCATTCCCTCAATCACACGTCCGAAGACGGGGTGCTTCGAGGCTCCTGGGCTGAACCAGTCGAGGTACGCGTTGTGGGTGGTGTTGACGAAGAACTGAGAGCTCCCGCTGTTCGGAGCCCCGGTGTTGGCCATGGCCAGCGTTCCGGGCTCGTTCGACAGCTTGGCCGCCTCCGGGTGCTCGTCGCGTATCGTCCCGTCCGGGCCGTCTCCGGTGCCGGCGCGGCGGCTCTTTGGATCGCGGCTGTGCGGACAGCCGAACTGCAGCATGAAGCCGTCAATCACCCGGTGGAAATGCAGTCCGTCGTAGAAACCGCTCTTTGCTAGCTTGACGAAGTTCGCGGCCGTGACGGGCATCTTGTCCGCGAAGATCTCGACACGAATCTTCCCGAGGGAGGTGTCGAGGAGTGCAGTGGGGTTGGCCATCGCGACAAGATAACGGCAATCGCCCTAGGGCGCCCGCGCTTCCACTACCACCGTCGCGCTTCTCCATTCCCCCTTCGGATGCCGTCAGTCGATCCAACCGCGCTTCCTGACCGCCGCGAGAACGGCAGCGGCGCTCTCGTCGAGTGAAGCCACAGGATCGTGCCGACCACGAGCACGCTCGACCCTTCGAGCTCGGCCATCACGGCGGCTTCGTCGAGCTGAGCCGAGTCGACGGGGACTATGGCGAGTAGCCCCGCCTCTGCGACCGCGCGTGCCGTCGCGATGCGGCTCGCGAGGGGCCGAGCGCTGAGAACGACGCCGCTCGCGCCGGAGTCGAAGAAGCGCCTCTCCACCGCGTAAGCGAGCTCCAGGGGGGCCACTCCGCTCGACCCACCGAAAAGGAGGACACCGGGCGATGCGCCGAAGCGTTGGCGACGCTCGCCTGCGCGGACCTGTGACCGGGCCTTTCCGGGCTTCCCCTCGCTGGCGTCCCGCAGCGCCGCAGCGAGGTCTTGGCCCTGCCCGCGCGTCGGAGGCTGGGCGATCACCATCCCCGCGGCGACCGTTCCGTTCGTAATCGAATCGATCAGAATGAAGGAGCCCGTCTCGCGATGCGATTCGTACGGATCGAGAAAGAGGACACGATGCGCCGTGAGCGTCACGCGCCCGATGTCGTTCAGCGCGAGCGCGGCGCAAGGGACCTCGTGCAAGGTGTCCATGTCCTTACGCCAGTGCACGCGGTCCACATCGACACGCACCGTCTGCGTGGTGTGCTTGAGCAGGTACGTCTTGGCCGGGTCGAGCGCGGCGTCGCTCATCCAGACCAGTTGAGCGTCGAACGTCCGCCTCATTTGCGGAACGTCCGATGGATGAACGAGCATATCGCCGCGACTGACGTCGATCTCGTCCTCGAGACGGACAGTGACCGATTGTGGCGCCGAAGCGACACCCGAGCTCGCCCTCGAAGGCATCGATCGCCTTGATGCGGCTCGTCTTGCCGGACGGAAGGACCATGATCGCGTCCCCCTTCTTCACGACGCCGGAGGCAACCCGCCCCGCAAAGCCGCGGTAGTCGAGGCTCGGCCGAATGACGTACTGCACCGGATACCGGAAGGATCCCGCCTGAGGGCCTTCGTCCACGACCGGAACCGACTCGAGGAACTCGAGGACGGTACGTCCCTCGTACCACGGCGTCTTCGCGCTCCGATGGACGCAGTTAGCGCCCTCGAGCGCGCTTATTGGAAAGAAGGTCACGCTCGTGAACCCGAACGACGGCGACCGATTGAACGCCTCGAAATCGGCCTGGACGCCAGCGAACACCGCGCGATCGTAAGCCACGAGATCCATCTTGTTCACGCAGACTGCGAGGTGCGGAATGCCCAGGAGCGACGCGATGTAAGCGTGCCGCCGGCTCTGCTGGAGAACGCCGAGACGGGCGTCAATCAGGATGATGGCGACGCTCGCCGTCGATGCGCCGGTGACCATGTTGCGCGTGTATTGCGTGTGCCCCGGCGTATCGGCGATGATGAACTTTCGCTTGTCCGTGGTGAAATAGCGGTATGCGACGTCGATCGTGATGCCTTGCTCACGCTCGGCCGCCAGGCCGTCGGTCAGGAGCGAAAGGTCGATGTCCGTCCCCTCCATGTGCGATGCTTTCTTGACTGCCGCGAGCTGGTCGTCGAACACCGACCCGGTGTCGTAGAGCAGCCTGCCGATCAGCGTCGATTTGCCGTCGTCGACGGAGCCGACCGCGACGAATCGGAGGAGGTCCTTGCCCTGGTACCGCCGCAGATACTCCTCGATATCGGATTGAATCAGCTCCCGTTCCGAGGCCATCAAAAATATCCCTCGCGCTTCTTCTTCTCCATCGACGCGTCTTCATCGTGGTCGATGAGGCGGCCCTGTCGTTCCGAGACCGAAGTCAGGAGCATTTCTCGAATGACCTCCGGCACGGTCTTCGCCGTCGATTCGACGGCCCCCGACAGCGGGTAGCAGCCAAGTGTTCGGAAGCGGACCATGCGTTCCACTGGCCTCTCCCCTTCTTCGAGGCGCATCCGATCGTCGTCGACCATGATGAGCGCGCCGCCGCGCGACACCACCGGGCGTGACTTGGCGAGGTAAAGTGGCACGAGCGGAATGTCCTCGGCCCAGACGTAGAGCCACACGTCGAGCTCCGTCCAGTTGGACAATGGAAAGACGCGAACGCTCTCGCGCAAGTTGATGCGCGCGTTGTAGAGCGACCAGAGCTCCGGCCGCTGGTTCTTCGGATCCCATTGCTGGAATCGATCGCGGAACGAATAGACGCGCTCCTTCGCACGCGAGCGCTCCTCGTCCCGACGCGCTCCCCCGAACGCGCAGTCGAATGCGTACTTCGCGAGCGCCTGCTTCAGCGCTTCGGTCTTCATGACCGTCGTGTACTTGTTGCTCCCATGATCGAAGGGGTTGATGTTCTGCGCGAGGCCGTCCGGGTTCGTGTACACGATGAGCTCCGCGCCGACCTGACGGGCAACCCGATCGCGATGAGCGATCATTTCGCGAAATTTCCACGTCGTGTCGATGTGCAACAGTGGAAACGGCAGCGCCCCCGGAGCGAATGCCTTCTGCGCCAAGCGCAGCATGACCGAGCTGTCCTTGCCGATGGAGTACATCATCACCGGGTTCTCGAACTCGGCGGCCGCCTCACGGAGAATGTGGATGCTCTCGGCCTCGAGTGTCTTGAGATGCGTGAGCGTGCGCTTGTCGGTCTGCACCGTTGAACGTCTCTCTGTCCATGAATGGGCCGCAACCGTCAGCCAGCGCAGCGGCGGGAAAGTAGGCCAGCCTAGCTTCCTCTAGCAAGCGCGCCTGGCCGCCGGCGCTATTTAAGCGGAAGGATTCACCTTCTTGCCCCGTCCTGCCTGCGCGGGCCCATGGAGGCAACGTCAAGCGTGGCGTGTGCGCACGAGCTGAGGCGATTTTGACGAATCGAACCTCTTCGCGCGACGAAACGATGGTCTGGGCTCCTGCGGTCGCCGCGCGATTCGGGTTAGCTCCCGCGGTCGCTCGGGTCGGTACACCTCATGCTTGAGGTAGCGGCTTTTCCGCTTGCGGGCGCCGCGGAGCTTGTGATGCGAGGCACGATGAAAAAGCATGTCTTGATCGTCGACGATGATCCGAACCTTTGCCTGGTGCTCGACGCCGAGCTGACAGCCCGCGAGTACCGCGTCACGGTGATGCTCTCGCCCGAGGGCGCGCTCGAACGCCTCGAGACCGACGACGTCGACGTTCTTCTGACGGACGTCAACATGCAGAGGCTCTCCGGTGTCGAGCTCTGCGCGAGGGTCGTCGCCTTGGGTCGCGATGTTCCGGTGGTCGTCATGACCGCGTTCGGAAGCATGGATTCGGCGCTCGCCGCGATCCACGCAGGCGCCTTCGACTACGTCACGAAGCCGCTCGATATGAACGATCTGACCGCGACCCTCGATCGCGGAGCCAAGGCGCGGAGCCTGCGGGGCGAGGCGCGGCGGCTGCGCTCCGGAGGGCTGGCTGCGGAGCGATTCGAGGAGATGATCGGCTCGAGTCCCGCAATGGCCAAAGCCTACGAATTGATCGAGCGCGTGGCAAAGACCGACGTCACGGTGCTCGTCACTGGCGAAAGCGGGAGCGGCAAGGAGCTCGTCGCCAAGGCCATTCACGCCCGCGGACCCCGAGCCGGCAGTCCGTTCATCGCGATCAACTGTGCGGCCATGCCCGAGCAGCTCCTCGAGAGCGAGCTCTTCGGGCACACCCGCGGGGCCTTCACAGACGCTCATCAAGCCCGAAAAGGCCTCTTCCTCAAGGCATCCGGAGGCACTCTCTTTCTCGACGAAATCGGCGAGATGCCCGCCGGGATGCAAGCCAAGCTGCTGCGCGCACTGCAGGAGCGCCGCGTCCGGCCCGTGGGAGGCGACACCGAGACCTCGTTCGACGCGCGGATCGTGGCCGCGACCCACCGGGACCTGGAAGCGGAGGTCGCCGCCAAGAGGTTCCGCGAGGACCTCTTTTATCGCATCAATGTGGTGCGCATTGCGCTGCCGCCTCTCCGGGCGCGCGGGCGCGACATCTTTCTCCTAGCCAAGCACATGCTGCAAATCTCCCAGCCCGCCGGCCAGCATATCGTCGGTTTCACGCCCGCGGTGCTCGATGCCCTTCTCTCCTACTCGTGGCCAGGAAATGTGCGAGAGCTCCAGAACTGCATCCAGCGCGGCGTCGCCCTAGCCGAGTTCGACCACCTCGGCCTCGACGATCTTCCCGAGAGCATCCGCCACTGCAAAATGCCGCCAACGGGAGGTGGCGTCCCTTGCGAGCTCATGGCCGCCGAGGAGCTCGAGCGTCGCTACATTGCCCAGGTCCTCGGAGCCGTCGGCGGAAACAAGGCCGCGGCCGCAAGAATTCTGGGCTTCGACCGACGGACGCTGTCACGAAAATCGGCCGCGCTCTCGCCTTCGCCGGCCGGGCGCCCTGCGGACCCGACGATCGAACTTGTGGTCGCCGGGCAAGCGGAGCGGGCCCCGCCGGCGGCGCTCGACGAAGCGTCTGGCTTGTCGTAATCGGGACGTTGGCACCTTGCCTGGCACGCCCATCGGTGAACGCATCGCAGGGTAGCGCTCCCTTCCATGGCATGCGCCTCGCATGAGGCCGTCGTATGTGGCTCGAGGCGATCCTCACGAAGGACGACCTTCACGGGGTGGTGGCGCAGTTTGCTCCGATGCGGTTCCGGCTCGGTGACAACGGCGAGCTATGCCTGGACACCCCCTCGGAGGTGTCCCTGATCCGAGACCAAGGTATCCGCGTCGTCTGCTCGGCGACCTTGCATTGGCCGGTGCTCGGGTTCGATGTGCCGATTTCGATTCGCTCGGTGGCCGTGCTGGTCCGTCCGGAGGTGGAACCGCGCGGAGACGGCGCCGCCCTGGTCTTCAAGCCGGAGATTGCCTACGCCGACGTCGCCCTCGTCCCGAGCGTGCTCGACGAGGGTGTGGCCCGGCTCGTGAACGAGGAGCTCGCCAAGAAGCACGTAGAGCTGGCGTGGAACTTCGAACGGACGCTCAGCCATGTCTTTCCTCTGCC
Organism: uncultured delta proteobacterium; assembly: GCA_963787925.1. Classification (GTDB taxonomy): domain Bacteria; phylum Myxococcota_A; class Polyangia; order Polyangiales; family Polyangiaceae; genus Palsa-1150. The sequence goes on along the minus strand of CAWBEN010000003.1, from coordinate 2,199,342 downwards.
CGCAGCACTCGAAACCACCGCGGCGTTCGGCCTGCACGTGAAGGCCGGGACCGTGAGGGTCACGGACGATGCGCTGGGGTTCGCCGTGTCGTTCTCCACGCAGGTGCAGCGACGCGTGGACGGGATCGACGGCGCGCCCATCAGCGCGGCGAACCCGAGCGAGCGCCGCGAGGGCTCTCCGTCGGACACGCCGCGACCGCAGGCCAGCCAAGCATGGCTCGCGCCGAGCGCGAGGCGAACGCGGTCGCTGCTCGCGCTGCCTGGAGCCGTCGCGGCGCTCGCGCTCGGAGCGGCGTTTGCGCTCGGGCGCGGCTCCGCGCCGCGGCGACGCTGGCTCGCGCGCTGAAAGAAGAGAGAGACGACGCGCGCCGGGCCGGGGAGCATGGTCGGCTTCGTCCTTGATTCAGTCGCGTTCAGGCGTCCCCCCTTCGCCTTCGGGGCCCTGGCGGGAGGTGCCTGCATCCGCTGCGGCCTGCCTCGCGGCCGACGTCCCAGCCGGCGCGGGGTCCGAAGGCGGAACGTCGGCCGCTCCCCGGCGCAGGGTGTTTCCGGTAACCTCCCTCTCCCCCTCCGGGTTGACGACCGCTCCCGGTGTCGGCGTCGCGACCGCGAGCGGAGCGGGCTCCGGCAGTGCCTGACCTTTCGCATCGCGCCAAGCGCCGGATGCAAAATAAGGTGTGCCATCGTCGCCACGGACGAGCGTCCACGGAGAGAATCGCCCCCCTTTCGGCGCCACGACCCAGCGGCCCGGCCGCCAGGACCATCGCCGTCCTCGCCAGGCCCACTCGCCATCGATCCATAGGGCGCCACCCAAAGGCCGAGCGGGGACCAACTCCACTCGCGCTGGGGGCGGCGGGTACGGGACGGGAGCGAGCGCGGCTTGGGGCTGTGCGGCGTAAGGCGGAACAGGCAGACCGCCTCCGCACGCCAGCGCCGCCACGACGGACGCACCCACGATCGCGCGCATCGCCTTCGGCTTGAGCATGATTTGAGCATGATTGGTGCTCGAACGTTGCGCTAGCGTGCTGGCGTGCGGAGCCCCCTCGACGCGGACGCCCAGGCCTGCGCCACGGCACGACCGCGCGCGTCTCGCGCCACGGCTCTCGCGATTCTGTCGATTCTTCTCACCGCCTGCGCGAAGCTACCCTCTGGCCAACAGGCCACCGACGCGCTCAGCCTCCGCGGGACGAAGGCCCTCGAAGAGGGCGACGTCGAGGAGAAGCTCGCCACACAGGCCAGCCCGAAATTTCTCGGTCTCTTCCGGGGCCTCATTTACGACTACGACCTCTTCAATCGCGCCACCCTCCAGAGAGACCTTGCTCGCGTCGAGCGATACTACCGCGACCAGGGTTTTTACTCGGCTCACGCGCGCGCCGGGCGAGTGATTGCCACGAGCCCGGGCCACGTCCGGGTCGAGATCGTCGTAGAAGAGGGGGCTCCGGTCATCCAGCGGCGCATTGGGATTGAGGGCGCCGAGGGGCTGAGCCCCCCGTTCCGTGCCGCCGTCGAGGCCGCCGCACGGGCCGCCCTGCCGGAGGGCGCGCCGTTCACCGAGGCCAACGCCCTCGCGTGCGAGCAGGAGGCCCGGAAGGCCCTGACGGACAGGGGGTACGCCTACGCCACGGTCAAGCGCGACAGCTACCTCGACATCGTTCACGGGAAAGCCGACACCGTCCTCACCATCACGCCGGGAGAGCCGGCGAAATTCGGGCCCGTCGTCATTCAGGGCCTCGATCCGGACGCCTCCGGACCCCGCTTGCAGGAGATCCCCGAGGCGCCGCTTCGCCGCGCCATCGACATCAAAGAAGGCGAGCCTTACTCGACGGCACGTGTCGAAGCCGCCGCAAAAGCTCTTCGCGATTTCGAGATCTTCTCGTCTGTGAGCGTCGTACCGGATCTGTCCCATCCGGAGACGCACGTCGTCCCCCTCACGGTGCGCGCCGAGCCCACGAACCTGCGCCAGGTCCGCCTCGGCGGCGGCCTCGAGCTCGATGCCATCCGGACGGAGGTCCACTTGGTCGCCGGCTGGGAGGACCACAATTTTCTTGGCGGTCTCCGTGACTTCTCGATCGACCTGACTCCGGGAGTCGTTTTCTATCCGGTGAACATCGGAAATATCGTCGCCCCCACGGACCTGTTCTTCGAGGAGAGGCTCCGCGCTCTCCTCAGGCAGCCCGGTTTTCTCGAGGCCGAGACCGAGGCGTTCGTCCGACCGGAGTTCAATGTCTTTCCGCTCCTCGTCAAGACCGACCCTCAAGAAGCGGATCCCGTGGTCGGATACCGCGAGTTCAAGGGGGCGGCCGGCCTCGATCGCACCTTCCTGAAGCGCCTCTACGTCAACCTGAGCTACGTCGCCCAGGTCGAAGACCCGTTCGAGTACAAACCGCCTCTCGATCCGGCGCTGAGAACGCTCGTCATCGCCTACCCCGAGCTCCTCGTGCACCTCGACTTTCGCGACGACAGCACCCACCCGCACGCGGGCTTTTACCTCGGCAACGACCTCCAGGTGGCGGGCGGCATTTTCGGAGGGGACCCTCAGGACGTGCGGATCGTCCCGGAAGTGCGAACGTACGTGCCGGTGGCCCGCAAGTTGACCTTCGCGACACGGGCATCGGTGGGTTTCCTCTTCGCCGGCAACTACGGCGGGGTCGTCCAGAACCAGTTGAACGACGCCGTGACTCCGGCGAACAGCAGCAAGCGCGTGCGGGACATCCAGACGGTCCTCTTCCGCGGCTTCTTCTCCGGTGGGTCCACGTCCAATCGAGGGTTTCCACTTCGCGGCGTGGCTCCGCATGGCGTCGTGCCCTTTCTCAACCCGGGCTCGGCCTCGCAGCAGCTCCGCGACTGCCCGCCACCTACCGCGGCAAACGGGTACACGCCGCCAGACCCGACGACGTGCTCGAGCCCGATCGGGGGTTTCACCCTCTGGGAGCTCTCGAACGAGATCCGCTTTGGCCTCGGGGGGCCGCTCAGCGGGGCCGCGTTCTGCGACATGAGCGACGTCTCGCCGCGCCAATACCCGGATCGGAGCGCCTTTCGGCTCGATCACTTGCACCTCTCGTGCGGCGTCGGAGCCCGATACGATACCCCCGTCGGCCCGATCCGTCTGGACGTCGGGTACCGGATCCAACCACTCCAGGTGCTCGGCTTCAAGGACGAGGCGAGCGCGTTCGACGCCGATCCGAGCAATGGGCTGCAGACGCCGTTCTTCAACAACACGCCCTTCGCCGTTCCGCTGGCCATCGCGATTGGCATCGGAGAGGCCTACTAGGGTTCAGTGGCCGATCTCCGCTCGCCTTCCGTCGCGACGGTCACGGCGCCGACGCCGCGGTTTGATCGCGCCTTGCGCGCCTTGCGCTTCGTCGCGGCGACGGTCGCCAGCGCGTTGACGTTCGTCCTGGCCCTCGGGGCTGGAGCGGCGTTTCACGCGGACCTGCCCACCGCGCGGCGACTCGCCGTGGCAGAAATCAACGCGGCCTTGTCGGCCGTCTTCACGGGAAGGATCGTTCTCGAGAGCGTCGCGGGCTTGGGCGTCGCCGGCGCGAGAGGAGTCGACGCGCGCCTCGTCGCCGCCGACGGGACCACACTCGCCATCGCGCGGGGCGCACGTGCGCGCATCGAGCCGGTCGCGCTCGTCAGGTCGCTATTGCGCGGCGCGGGCGACCTCCAGGTCGGCGTTTTCGGAATCGACGTCGAGTCGCTCGACGTGAGCCTCGACGCCGACGAGGCCGGAAAACTGAAGCTTCAGACGGCTCTCGAGCCGACGAGGCCGTCGCCCTCGAGCCCCCCGTCGGCTGGTGCCGGGCGACCGCTCCGCCTGGAGTTGCCGGATATCGCCGTCCGCCACGCGTTCGTACACGGACGAATGAAAGGAATTCCGGCCATCGACGCGGATCTGGACGCGCTCCGCGGCTCATTGCGTGTCGACCCGACCGGCGTGTTCGTCGCCGTCACGCGCGCCGATCTGGTCGCGCGCGCGATGCCGCAGCGAGCGAACCCGATAGGCGCGGTCGCCGTCCACGTCGCGATCCCTTCGGCGAACGGCCGTCCGGTGGGGCTCGACGTCTCGTTCGACGGGAGCATCGGGAACATTCCGGCGACGGTCCGACTGGCGCTGGACGGAGACCGTCTCGATGCCGTGCTCGACGTCCCGGAGGTTCCCGACGAGAGGGTGCGCGCGCTCTTTCCGCAAGCGCCCGTCCATCGGCCTGCGGCAGGCCACGCGGAGGCGCACGGAGAGCTCCCGAGCGTGACGATCACGGCTCGCCTGACGGCAGGCGCGGCAGAGGCCACCGCGAAAGCAACCCTCGCGCTCGCGCGAGCGTTCGGCGCGACGGGGGGCATCGATGTCCGAGGCGTAGACCTCAACGAGATGGTGCCCGGAGCGCCGCCTTCGAGTCTTTCTCTTCACGGCGATTTCCGCGTAGACACGAAGGAGGACGGGACGCTCCATGGGCACTTCACGGCGGCCGTCCCGGGCGGCGACGTCGGGGGCCAGTTCGTTCCGGCCGCCACGCTGCGCGGCGATTTCACGCAGTTGACGCCCTCGTCCCGCGGCGCCTCGGGCGACGGCTTGGAGGTCACCGTTCAGGGGGTCGTCGCGGAGCCCGGCGCTCCGACGGAGGTCGTCGCTGCGCTCCGCACCGATGGACCGGTGCCCATCGTTCGGTTCCAGGCCAAGACCCGCATCGACTGGTTGGCCAAGGTGAAACGCGTCGGCGGTCTGGGACCGGGGCGAGCCCAGATCCAGATGGCCGGAACGGTGACGTTCGCTTCAACACCGTCATTCGACGCCACGCTCGACGCCGACATCCAAGCGCTCGAGCACCCGCCCGTTTACTCGGAAGAGGCGCGCGTCACGGCCCACGCCTTTGGGCCGTTCGCGGACGCGAGACTGACCGCGGCGATCGACGCGGACGGGGTGCGAGCCGCGAGCTACGCATTTCGTCGCGGGCGCGTGACGGCCGCGGGCGCCCTCTCGGCGGAGACCGTGACACTCGTGCTCGAAGGCGACGGCGGCCCGGGGGTCCGCGCGCGCGCGACCGTCTCGCTCGCGAACGCGCTCCGACTGACGAACGCCGAGCTGGACCTCGCGAGAGGCGACAAGGCGCTCCACGCGACCGCCAAGGAGGTGCGCATCGACCCGAGCGGCATTCGGGTCGTCGGAGGGTCCCTCACCGGACTGGGCGAGCCCGCCAGCGCCTCGCTCGACACCCGTCCGGGCTCGCTCGTGGTTCAGGGGAGCTCGAAGGGCGTGGACCTCGAAGCGCTCGGGTATTTGTTGGGGCTCGAAGACAATCTCCGGAAGGGGCGGCTTTCCTTCGCGATCGACCTCTCCGCTAGGCCCGACGGAGCCGACGGCAGCGTGATGGCCAACCTCGAGAACGGCTCGTTCGGAAGCCTGGACGGATTGAGCGGACACGTCGAAGCGCAAATGGATGGGCGAAAGGTCACGGGCGAGCTGACGTCTGCCCTTCGCGACGTGGCCCGGTTGAACGTGAGCGAGCTCGACGTCGAGCTCGGAGGCAAAGGCGCCCTCGACGGCACGGCGTGGCGCAGGGCTTGGGGTTCGCTGCGCGTCGACGGCCAGGTCGATCTGGCGAAGGGCGCCGCGCTCCTCCCTCCAAACGCCCTTCCGCTCTCGAGGCTCGAGGGCCAGCTCACGTTGCAGGCACACGTTCGTCGCGACGACGAAGCCGACATAACCCCCGATGTCGCGATCGCGCTCAAGACGTTCGGCTTGAGGGTGGCCCCCCGGAGGGCTCCGGACGGGAAAGGTGACAAGACGACACTCGTCGCGCCGCCGGCCTGGGATCTCTTCGGCATCGACTTGCAAGTCGACGCGCAGGCCGATGGCGCTAGCGGTTTTGCCGAGGTCGCGGCGCGCCTCGTCGACAAGGAGGGGGTCCTCGTGTCGCTCGACGCGAAGAGCGCAGCCCTTCCGTACGAGCGCTTGTTCGCTTCGAGCGATGGCGCTCTCGATCTGTTGAAGGACGTTCCCTTTTCCGCGCTGCTCGTCGCGCCGTCACGAAGGCTCGATCGCCTACCGGACATCTTGCAGCCGGCGGGGGCCCGCGGAGAGGCCGAGGCGCGGCTCGCCATCGAAGGCACGTGCCGCAAACCGGCGGTCGAGCTGACCGCGACGGCCCACGGCGCACGCCTCGCCGTTTCGCCGATCGTGAGAGCGGTGGACGCGAAGTTGACCGGTAAATACGATGGAACGAGCGGCGATTGGGTACTCGAAGCGCGTCCCTCGAAGAGCGGCGTGGTTCACGCGGACCTTCACGTGAACGCCAAAGTCGAGGACTTTTTCTCCCAGCCGGCGGCACAGGCCCCGTGGGACGCTTCCGGGACGGCAACGTTCACGGGATTCCCCCTGGGTGCGATCGCGTTTCTCAACGATCGCCAGGTGCGCGGGCAGACGAGCGGGCGCGTCGAGCTCACCGGTCTGCACAAAGACGCGCGCGTGATCGCAAATCTCTCTCTGAAAGACCTCACCGTGGCCACCGCGCCTTCCAGCGCCGGAAGCTTCCACGCGACGCTTGACGGGCACTCTCTCGAGGCGCGCGCGCACCTCGAGCAAAACGGAGCCCTCGTCACGGCCACCGCGCGGGTGGCGACGCGCTGGGGCACGGCGATGGCTCCGTCCGTCGATTCGTCGGGCCCTGCGGTGGCGACGCTCCAGGCGCGGCAGCTCCACGCTTCGTTGTTCGCGCCCTTCGTGGGGAGCGTGCTCGACGAGCTCGATGGGCTCATCGACGCGGACGCGCAGATTGCGCTCGCGCCCGAGAAGAAGCCAGAGATGAGCGGGACGATCACGCTCCGCGATGGTCTCGTCGAAGTGACGGCGCTCGGAGAGGAGTTTCACGCGGTGAAGGCGCGGCTGCGATTGACGCCGGACGGAGTCCTTCGGCTCGAAGACGCGGCGGCGTCCGGCACGACCGGAAGGCTGACGGCTTCGGGCGTCGCGCGTCTCGACGGGCTCGCGCTCCTGGATGCGGAGGCGGCGGTGAAGATAGATCACGACGACGCGATCCCACTCGATTTGCAGGGCTCCTCGCTCGGAACGGTGTACGGCCAATTCAACCTCAAAGCGAAGACCGCCGCCGATCGCCAGACGATGAGCTTGAACGTCGACGTGCCGTTGCTGCACGTTGCGCTGCCGGAGGCGTCGACGCACTCGGTGCAGGAGCTCGACGAGGCCGGGCCCGAAACCCACGCCGGCATCTACCTCGCGCCGGGACGGTTCGTGGCGCTTGCGCTCGACGGCTTCGACACCCAGCAGCAAGAGCAGGCGGTCGCCACCGCGGCTCAGCCCTCGAGCACGTTGACCGTCGACGTTCACCTTGGACAGAACGTCGAGATTGAGCGCGGCACGGATCTCCGGGTCGAGTTGGAGGGCAACGTCACCTCCAAGGTTGCGCAGGCCAACGAGGTCACGGGCCGCGTCGTGCTGAAGGGCGGCAAGCTGGATGTCCAGGGCAAGTCGTTCGAGATACAGAGCGGGACGGTCACGTTCTTGGGCGATCCGTCGAACCCCGAGGTCAACGTGACCGCGGGCTGGACGGCGTCGGATGGGACGCGTGTCTATGCGGACTACATTGGTCCGTTGAAGACCGGCAAAGTCATCCTCCGGTCAGAGCCCATTCGGCCTCAAAACGAGATTCTTGGCCCTCGTCCTTTTCGGAACGGCCGACGGCTTGGCTCCCTCTTCGACCTCCAGCCAGCAGTCGACGAGCACCGCGCAATCGGCGGGGACGACGGTCGGCGGCTTCGCGACGGGGGGGCTCAGCAAGGGGCTCGACAAGCTGACCGGAATGCAAATCACGGCGAAGATCGACACGAGCCAGGCGTACACCCGCCCGGAGGTCGCCGTGCAACTCGCGCGGGACATCTCGCTGCAGATCGCCGTGGTCCTGGGCGCGCCGTTCGGAGCCGACACGACGCTCGCGACCTTCGACTGGCGCTTCCTGAGGAGCTGGTCGCTCGAGACGACGTTCGGCAACAAGGGCACGTCGATCGCCGACGTGGTTTGGCAGCATCACTATTGACGCAAATCGACCCTTCGAACCTGCCGTCAGGACGGCGAGACGGTCGTCGACTCGGTAGCGGTGGTGTATGCTCGTCGAATGAATTGCGGGCTGTCTCGCCGCGCGCTTTCCTTCGCCTTTTCCACCCTCGGCTTCCTCGCGTGCGCCGCGAGCGGGAAGACCACGCCCGGTGGATCCTCTTTGATCCCCGGTGCAGACGGCGGTCTCTCCGCGGACGGCACCGTCTCGACGGTGGGCGATGACGGAACGGGAAATACGCTGATCGTTGCCGATGCGACCGCCAGCGGGGACGCTTGCCAGCATTTGACCGTCGATTTCTTGCCGAAAGTTCCCCTCGTTTACGTGCTCGTCGATCGCTCGGGGAGCATCTTCGCGCAGACGCCGGCGGGCGACGGCGGCACGACGAACGAGTGGGACCCTCTTCGAACGGCCACGCTGTCGGTCATCCAGAGCCTCCAGGGACAAGTCGCCTTCGGCTTCTCGTCGTACACAGGCATCAACCCGAACACGACCCCCGGGATGTGCCCGATCCTCGACCCGCCCCCGACCGCCGCAAGCATCGCCCTCAACGACTACCCGCCCATCTCGGCCAGCTACGCGTCGCTGACGCAGCCCGCTTTCAAAGCGGAAACCCCCGCGCAAAAGAGCCTTGAGGCGGTCGGACAAGCGCTCACCCAGGCGGGGGCTCAGGCGAGCCTCGGCGCGGGTCAGCCGGGCGGCAAATACATTCTGTTCGTGACCGACGGCGAAACCGACTTCTGCGACGATGGCAACGCCGTGTGCCCCGCCGACGCGGTCATCGCCGAGATCGAAAAGCTCTACTCCCAGCAGATTCAGACGCTCATTTTGGCCATCAGCTCGAACTTGTCGAACATCTCGGTCCCGGTGCTCCAGGGCTTCGCCAACGCGGGCGCCGGTCTTCCGGTTCTCGCGCCGCCTGGCAGCGCGCAAGGCTCGCCGCTCGCCCCTACGGACATCTACAACCAATGCAACAACGTCACCGGCTGGAAACAGCTCTTCACCGCGGCCGGGATGCAGCCGGGCCAGGCGCTCGGCACGTATGCGGCGCTCGATGCCTCGGCCGCCAACGCGACGGTCTTTAGCCCGGGCGGCGCGAACGTGTCCGATCTGACGAGCAAGCTGGCCGCCGCTCTCAAGACGGTCAAGAGCTGCTCGTTCGACCTCCAGGGCAAGATCAAAGTCGACTTGGCGCGCGCCGGTAGTGGTCGCGTGGCCATCGACGGCACGGCCACCCCCTACGATGGGACGAACGGTTGGACGATGTCGACGCCCACACAGCTCGACCTCGTGGGACAGAGCTGCCAGCAGTGGCGGGACACGGGCAAGAACATCACGTTCGACTTTCCATGCGACGTCATCTCGCTGCTCAAGTGAGTGAGCCGGCGCGACGGCGCGCGGCTGCGCTCGAGGACTCTCGCCGGCCGGCGAGGCTTCGCGGGCTCGTCAGTACGGTAGTCCGGGGATGCCGAGCGTCACCTGGAGCAGGGCTTTTTGCGGTCCGCTCCCGAGCGCCGTGACGTACAGCGTTTTGTGATCGGCGCCGCCGAACGCGACGTTCGTCGCGCTCCCGCCCCCGGTGCTCACGGCAATCCGTCCGATTTCGGCCCCGGCGGGATTCAACACGACCACCGCGTTGGGCGTGGCCACGTACAGGTTTCCCGCGCAGTCGAGCGTCATTCCGTCGCCGCCCGAGACGGTCGGCGTGACCATGGTGCTCGCCCCCACGCTGCCATCGCCCATGACCGCGTATTTGTAGATGGCCCCCGGTGTCGTCACGAAGAGGGTGCTCTCATCGAGAGAAAAAGTGACGCCGTTCGGCTCGGACAAGTTTGCGTCGACGACGGTGGCGGCATTCGCGCCCGGCGGCACGCGATAGAGGCGCGTCTTCAGCTGAGGGCGAACGCCCGCCGCCTGGTAATCCGGATCCGAGAAATAGATGGTTCCGTCGCTCCGGATCGCCAGATTGTTCGGCGAATCGAAGCGCGCTCCCATGAAGGTCGAAACGACCGGCGTCGCGGCGCCGGTGGACAAGTCGAACCGTGAGATGGAGCCGTCCTTGTGGACGGCGCCATAAAGGGTGCCGCTCTTGTCCACCGCGAGCCCATTCGTCCCGGAGTTGGCGATGGCGACTGTGACGGCGCCGGCGGGGGTTATTTTGAGGACGCGCGACGGCGGAGGGCTTGCGCCCGTTCCGATCTCCGAAACGTACAGGGCGTCGCCGATCCAAACGGGCCCCTCCACGATGCCGAACGTACCGTTATTCATGTTGAAGGCGTCGCTCGGCGGAACGCCGGCCACGCGGACCGGCGTTGCCCCGCCCGCCGGGATTGGATTTCCAAAGGGCCCTGCAGGGCAGGACCAGGCCGCGGGTCCGCTTCCGGTAGCGTCGCCCGGGGGGACGGTGCCGCCGCCCTCTGGGACCGCGCCCTCATTGCCGCCCACCGCGCCCGTTTCCGTCGGGGCGTCCGCGTCGAGCACGCGGCCCGGTGGCGTTGCGGACGCCTCCATCGAGGCGGTCGCGGTCGGCGATGCGGCGTCGGGCGCCGCTTCAGCCCCCGAAGAGGCGACGCTCCCCGTGCTGCCGGGGGCCGTCGAATCGTGGCAACCGTCTGCCGAGGCGCCAAGCGCAACGAAAGCAACGAGCCCGGCTAGACGGGAGGACCTCGTGTAGACCATCCGGCGAGCCTATCATGCGCGTCGTCGGGCGAGCGGAAGGCCGCAGCCACGCCACGTCGCGTCGAGAGGGCGACCCGCGTGGACAGTGGCATTTCGCCGCTCGCTAGGTAACCCCGCGCGGCCTTCGATTCGAGCTCGTCAGGACAGAGAGGCAATGACGAGAAGCCGCGTCTTTCCGGTGAGTACGACCGCGCACTCGTCGCCCACACGCCTTCCTAGGAGCGCGCGTCCGAGCGGCGACTTCGGGGTCACGACCAAGATGGCGCCTTCTGCCAGCCGCTTTCCGCCGCCGTGTGGCGCGAGCCACATCGTGGTCGAGCCGCCGTCTTCGCAGACGGTCACGAGGGCTCCGAGCGCCGCGGCGTCGTTCTCGCCGAACGCACGGAGCGGCATTCCTCGCACGTCGACCAGCGCAGCCCGGAGCTGTTCTACGCGGAGGGCTTCGCCCCGGGCGAGGTACGACTGCTCGAGAGCGCGCGTGTCTTTGTCGTTTTCTGGTTTGGCTTCATCGTGGGACGCGGCCTCGCGCGCCGACCGATGCGCGCGCTCGTGCGTCGCGAGCTCGTCAGCGACGAGGGCCGCGAGCTCCTGCATCAACGAGGTCTTGGACATGGCTGGTTGGGCTCTTCGAACATTTGGCGACCGGAGTCACGACGCAAGTAGGCTCGTGACGTCATGAGAAAACTACTGGACGCGGCTCAGCTGGGTGACTTCGCTGCGAGGACGCTCGCCCACTACGACGGGTCGGCAGACTCGTTTTTCGAGGCCACGCGCGACCACGACGTGTCCCAGAACTACGCGGCGTTCCTCGGCGCCATCACCGCGCCGCCGCCTCTCGTTCTGCTCGATTTCGGCTGCGGTCCCGGTCGGGACCTCGCCTACTTTCGCTCGCTCGGGCACCAGGCGGTCGGGCTCGAAGGGGCGGCGCGCTTCGTCCAGATGGCCCGAGCCGCCACCGACTGCGAAGTGCTGCACCAGAGCTTCTTGGCCCTCTCGTTGCCTGCGGCGCGTTTTCATGGCGTCTTCGCCAACGCTTCGCTCTTTCACGTTCCGACGCAGGAGCTTCCACGTGTCCTCGCCGAGCTCCGAACGGCTCTCCTGCCAAGAGGCGTTCTATTCTGCTCGAACCCGCACGGAGACGACACGGAGGGTTTTTCCGGCGGGCGGTACGGCGCGTTTCACACGCCTCAAACCTGGTGCTCGCTCGTCACCGCGGCAGGATTCACCGAAATCACACGGTATTATCGGCCGGCGGGGAGGCCGCGGAGCGAGCAACCGTGGCTGGCCACCGTTTGGCGCCGTGAATGAACGCCATCGCGCTGGCGACGAGCTGCGTCGCCTTCATCGGCCGCCGCCGAGGGCCCAGTGGAAAAAAGCATGGTCGGCCACGATGGCGTGTCGAGCGCGTCGCGCACGGCGCGTAAGAAAACCGCCGGATCGTCGTGGTGGAGGTAATGCCCGCACCCGGCGAGGAGCTGGAAGCGAACACCCGCCACGCTCCGCGCCAGAGCCTTTCCGTGCGCGAACGGAATGATCCCATCGCGATCGCCCCACAGGACCGCAATCGGCGGCAACTCCGCTATCTCGTGGGCGCGAAGGAAGAAAGAGTGGCGCTGGCCTCGCCAGTCGATCAGATCGTGCACTGTCCGGGCGAAGGCTCGGGCCGTTCCACCGCGCGCGTTCATCGCGCTGAGCTGGGCTACGTCCTGGCGAGGCAATTTGGCGCCCCAGCGACCCAGCGCAAGACGCGTCCCAAGGGCCATGAAGGGCTGTCCGAAGTGCTCGACGACGCCCCGAAGCGACGCCAAACGGAGGACAAACGCGATCTCCTTGCCGAGCCCGCCTGGAGCCGCCAGCACGAGCCGCCGGATGAGCGGGCGGCATTCGCACAGAAGCATCTGAGCGATGCCTCCACCGAGCGAATGTCCCACGATGTCGATCTGCGGGATGTTCGACGTCTCGAGCCAACGCGCGATGACATGCGCGTACCACCCAAGCTCGTAGCTCGCGTCAGGCCGCTCCGACAAGCCATGTCCAGGAAGATCGAGCACCAACACGCGTCGGTCCCGGGCAAGCTCCGCAGCGATGCGCGTCCATGTGAGATGGGAATCGTTGAGACCGTGCAAAAGCAGCACGGGCGGTCGAGCTTCTTTCGTCGCCGCGGGCGTCTTGCCGAGCTCGACCCAGTGAAGGCGGACGCCTTCGACGGTACGGAACAGGCGGCGAGCGGGCACGCTCGAGCCGGTTGCCAAGGCGCTCTCGCGTGCAGGTACAACGCGCGCACTCATGCGCGTCCGCCCATCGAGGTCATCCTGAGGTGGCACCTAGCCAATGTAAGCATGGGCCGACCCGGTGCTCGTCGCCACCCGTTGCCGGGCTCAATCGGTCGCCGTTCCCGCGTCGCTGGTCGATTGCACTGCGGGCGCGCCACCTTGCAGAGCGCTGCAATCGGCCGCGCGCGTTGCAAAGGTCAGCCCGGCGGTGCAAATGCTTCCCGCATAGGGATCGCAATAAGGGTCCACCGCGGGACAATCGTCGTTCGTCACGCACGACCCGCCCGCGAGGGCACGCTCCTCGCAGAGGCTCGACACGCACCGTTGGGTGCTCACGCACGGCATGGACGCCGAGCACGCGTCGCCAGCCGTCCCGGCTGCCTGGCATTGTGCGGAGCCGTTCGTTTGGACTCCGCAGTACATATCCGTCGGGCAAGTCTGGCCGGGGTTCGAGCAGAACATCGTCGTCGGAACGGCGTCAGCGCATACCTTTTTGGAAGAGCCGGGGGTCGCGGGTGAACAGATGCGGTTGCTCGTGCAATCGTAATCGCTCGTGCAGGGGTTTCCCGAGTCGACGTTGCCGGAGAAAACGCGCTCGCAAAGGTCCGTGATGGAGCCGTGTCCCAATAGCTCGGTAAACGTGATCTCCGTCTTGCTCTTGGAGTAGGCCGTGTTGAGCGCATCGATGCAGGCTTGGGCGTTGCCCGACGCGTACTTGCGAGCACCCGACCCCGTCGCCGCGTTGGCCGCTTGGTTGCAAATGGACGCTCGGTAAGTCTGGCAGGTAGGAATGTCGACCGCACAGGCTGGGGCGTATTGGCATTCGGCCTTTGCCTTCTGCTGGCAAAACGCCACAACGTCGGAATAAGGCCCCGAAGAGGCGGGCGAGCAGGCCCCTCCGAGCGCTCCGAGACTGGCAAAGGACAGACCAAAAATAAGGCGAGTCTTCATGAGCCCAGTCCGGCCTGCAAAGGCCGAGCCGCAGCGGCGCGCACGCTACCCCTCACCCGCGCCCCAGGATAGAAAGGGCCCGCACGCTTTGACGGCCGCCGCCCCCGGCGGATTACGGGCCTATCAGGACGACCTTGGCCACGCTGGGGACCCCGCCGTTCAGCGCGAACAGCATGTAGTATCCAGGCGGCGCGACGTTCCTGTTCGCGGGCGTGCCGACGGAGAATGACCCGCTGCCCTGCGCGGTCGACGTCGCCGGCAGCCAGCGCTGATCGGTGTTGACGGTGTGGGTCGTCGACGACATGCGGATCCAGCTGAAGCGGGTCACCGTCCCGGTCGTTTTGACCATGATGGACGATGCGTACTTCGCCGACCCGGGCGAGCTCGCTATCTGCGGACGCCCGGGTTGAAACAGGTACGGTGGGCTGAAGAGCTGCGCATCGGAGTGGTTCGCGGCGCAGTTGTGTCCGCAAAGACCGCCGCCTCCCACGAAGACCCGGCCGTCCGGGATCAAGAGCGCGACGGAGTGGTACGTGCGCGGAACGGTCGCCGCTTGAAGATCGCGCCACGTCTCGGTCGACGGGTCGAACATTTCGGGTGTGAGAACGGCGCCCGCGTCGCTGAACGCCTTGCCGTTGTCGAGACCCCCAACGACCAGGACCTCGCCGTCGGGAAGAACGACGCCGTTCGCGTAAGCGCGACCGCGGCGGAGCGGCGCCGTCTTGTGCACGGCGGCGGTCCCTCCTCCATTGATGTCGATAACGTACGAGTTGGTGCTCGAAGGCGTGGTGCTGGCACCGGCGCCGTCGTAGTTCGGATTTCCGCCGGCCTTGAGAAGCTTGCCCACGTTGAACATGACGGTCGCGTCGTTCTGACTGAAGCCGTCGTCCAAACGCTTTCCGGCCGACGATACCGAGCCGGTGCCGCTCAGGTCGTACCACTGCATGTTGGGGGTGGGACCGGGCACGAAGATCTTCCCGTTGGGAGCAACGAAGAGGCGCGGGTGCTCCTGCGAGCGGTTGACCGCCACGTTGGTTTCGATGGGAGCCATGACCGCACCGGGTACGACTTTCCACCCGTGGCCTGCGGTCCAGATCTCGCCCGTCCCGCTGAGACCCGAGCGTCGATTGCCCCCGAGAGTGAACACCCGACCGTCGGGCAGCGTCACGGACACGTCGTACCAACGGGCCTGGTTCATCAGCGCGTCTTGCGCCCAGTTGTTGGACAGGGGGTCGTAAAGGCTCGTGTTGGCCACGACGGGGCCGCCACCGGCCACCAGCAGCCGCCCGTCGGCGAGCATCGCCGTGCCCGGACAAAACATGTCGTGAGACGTTTGCGTCACGAGCGCCTGCGACGCCGTCGAGGTCTGGGGATTGAAGATGGCCGTGAACGTTCGCTTCAGATCCCCCGAGCCGCCCCAGTTGTCGGGTTGCCACGAGGCCCAGGTCATCACCTTGCCGTTCGACAGGACGGCGGCGGCCACGGCGATAGACGGGAGGGTGACGCTGGAACCCCACTGGCCCAGCGTCGCAGCGCTGGCGCTGGCAGCGATGGCGTCGGTGACCCCGGCGGGGTTGGGGACCGCCAAAGAAGGGTCGGCCTGTAGCGCGCCCGTGGAGGTCGCGAGGTCCTCCGTCGCCTCGCCAGCGCCGGTGGGTCCACACGCACCCAATACCAAACAAAAAGTGGGGCCGACGATACCCAATATCGAATAAGATACGGGGCCGATTGAACCCGATGCCGAAGTACGTCTGCTAAGACCCTGTGTTTTGCGCACGGCAAAGCCCTCCCGCCCACCCGGCTCCGCCTGACACGGCAAGAGCCTTTGTGCGCGAAATTCTCATTTATTCGAGCGCCCGACGAACGTCCATGTCATTCGCACCCTTGGCCCCTGAAAACGGCGAGTCCATGCATGCCGCCCGTCCCGTGTCCCTTGGAAGCGCGATCATGGGTATTCTACTCAATTCGCCATTTGCCTTGGCGGACGCGCTCGCTCCCCGACTCGACTCGAGGCTCGAAGGCAGCGACGTACGAAGGCGTCCGCGCAGAGCCGAGCGGCCTTGGTCAGACACCACCTGCCCAAAATACTTGCCGCATAGGCGGAAAAATCCGGGCACACCGGCGTGCTTCCTCGAATGTTCTGCTCGAATTGAGCCGTTCCGGCCGTCACGCTCATCAAGCTGGTCATGAAGGGAACGTGCGCCGAATGAATTCCGAGCCCCCGCAGTTGCCGGCCGCCCTCGAAGGACCGGGCGGGCTTCGACCCGTCGAGGTCGCCGTGCCGAGGATGAAGAACTCTTTTGCAGGTGTTCGGCGTGGTGGGTGGATGGCCGCTTCACTCGCGGCGGCGCTGGCCGTCGGTTGCAGTGGCGGCGGCGGTGCGACCGACGCGATTGATGCGAGCCCCGGCTCGCAAAGCGGAAGCCCCGCGCCGTCGAGCGGCTCTTCCGGGTCGGCTTCGGGCGCCTCTCCGGGAGGGCCCTCCGGCGCGTCGTCGGGGGCCGCCGGCTCCGGCTCGGGGGCATCGGGGTCGTCTTCCGGTGCCTCCTCTGGCGTCTCGGCGTCCGGTACCTCCTCTGGCGGTGGCGGCGCGTCGGGCGCGTCGTCGGGCTCCGTCACGGACTCCGGCGCGCTCGTGACCGACGCCGGTGCCCCTTCGTTGGACGCGAGCTGGGGGCCTGCGGTCGACGGGGGTCCGTCCTTCTCGGGTCCGATGGTGCCGGGCACAGTCACAGTCATGCGCGGGACGACGATGGGGCGCCTGGGGCCCGGCTTTGCGGGGTTCAGCTATGAAAAATCCCACATGACCGACGGGTTCTTCACGGGATTCCAACACGGCGCTCATCGCGCTCTACAATCTCCTTGGTCCTGGGGTCATGCGCATCAGCGCCAATGACGTGGACAAGACGACGTGGGTCCCGGGCGCTCCTCAAGTCGCGGGCGGAAGCATCTCACCGAACGTCGGCACGGTGGCGGTCGACGGACTTGCCGCGTTCCTCAGCGCGACAGGCTGGAAGGCCATTTACGGAGTTCGGCACCAGGGCTCTACGCCGGCCGCCGCGGCCGCCGAGGCGACCTACGTGGCGAAGCAGTTGGGCGCGAGCCTCGAGGCCTTCGAAATCGGCAACGAGCCCAACTTTTACGGCGGCGGCTGGACCGGCTTCAAGCCGTCGTGGGACGCCTTCGCCAGCGCCATTCGGGCCGCCGTTCCGAACGCACCGATGTCGGGGCCCGGAGCGTTCAGCGCGGCCAGCAGCGCCAGCACCTCGTACGCCGACGCCTTCGCGCGGGACGAGGCGGCGCAGATCGTCCTTCTCGCGCAACACTATTACATCGCAGGTGCGGGCGGCGGGTCCACTCTGGCCGACATCGTCAGCGCCAAGCCGGCCGTCGTCAGCATGTCGCAGTCACTCTCGGCCGACGTGACGCAGAACAAGATTCGCGACGGCTTTCGGTGGACGGAGATGAACTCGTATGCGCACCACGGGGCCCCCGGCGTGAGCGACGCGCTCGCCGCCGCGCTCTGGGGCATCGACTTCATGTTGACGACCGCTTCGTACGGCTCGAGCGGCGTGAACTTCCACGGGGGTGGAACCGGGATGGACGGCACCGTGCCCTTCACCTATTCGCCCATCCAAGAAGCCGGCAGCCAAGTGGTGGCGGCGAGGGCTCTCTTTTACGGAATGCTCGTCGTCTCCCGTGCCGGCGTGGGAAACATGCTCGCCACCACGGCAAAGGCGGGAGCCCTGAATTTCACGGGGTACACGATCACCCCTGCAGACGGCTCGACCAACGTCGTCCTCGTCAACAAGGACACCGCCAGTGGCGTGAACGCGAGCGTCGACGTCGGCGCGCCCGTCACCACCGCGAGCGCGATTTATCTCGAGGGCCCTTCTCTAGGTGCGACGACGGGGCTGACGTTCGCGGGCGCGGGGATCAGCGCGAAGGGTAGCTGGACGCCGAACGCTCCGTTCGCGGTGGCCGCGAGAGGCAACGTCATCACCGTGTCCGTTCCCCCCGCGAGCGCGGTCATCGTTCACGCCCAATAGACGAGGACGGCTCGAGCCCCCAAGGCCGCGAGCCGGCGGGGGGCATTGCGCGCTATGCTTGGCGCCTGGGGAGGACCGCGCCGGCGGTGGCGGGCCCCAGAGAGCGCCATGGCCCACCAAAAAATTGCCCTCTTCTGGCGCGCGCTCGACAACCGGTATCAACACGCCCAGAAATCCGAGTTCTACGCGCGGGCGCACGTCCATCGTCTCTCCTTCGTCGAATACGACGCCAACAACAACGCGGACGTCCAGCTTCAGCAGGTCAAGGATTGTGTGCGCGGCCCCGAGAGCGGACGACCGAAGGCGCTGTTCGTGAATCCCGTCCGCGAATCGATTCTTCAGGGGGTCGCTCGTGAGGCAGCGCGCCAGGGCATCGGGTGGGTGAGCCTCAATCGGTCTTGCGACTATGTCACCGAGCTGCGCCGCGAATACCCCAGCTGCCCGTTTCTGTGCGTCGACCCCGACCAGCGCGAGGCGGGACGCCTTCAGGCGCAACAGCTTCGCTTGTTGCTCCCCGCGGGCGGGAGCGTCCTCTATCTCCATGGCCCTCTCTCGACGTCGTCTGCACGCCTCCGAATGACCGGCTTCGAGGCGGCGCTCGCCGGCTGCTCCCTTCGCGTCGTCGCGACTGGAGGCGATTGGTCGGACGAGAGCGGCTTTCGCGCGGTCGCCGCGTGGCTGAAGAGCCAACCGGGCGTCGATCGGCGGCGCTGGGCCATCGGGGCGCAAAATGACAGCATGGCGATGGGCGCGGTGCGCGCGCTCTCCGACAAGGCGAGCGAGCGGGGGCTGGGCGAGGCGCTTTCGCTGGCCATCACGGGGTGCGACGGACTGGCAAGCTACGGGCAACGATTCGTCAGCGAGCGAGCGCTCGCCGCGACGGTGGTCATCCCTCCGACGGCCGGCAGGGCCGTCGACGAGGTCGCCGCCGCGCTGAACGGGGGACCTCCTCCGACCGCCGACGTGGCCCTCGGAGTGCGATTCTTTCCCGAGCTCGACGCTCTCGCGGCCGACATCCGCGCTCGTTCTGCTCACGCTCCGGCGGCCCCGCGCCGGAAGATCCCCCCAGGCCCGCCCTGAGCTTGGACCGCCGACTGGTGACGGCCTCGACGCGCAGCTTTCGTGTCTGGGCTCTTACGCGGCTTGCGCGGAGAGCACGGTGGCGGGCGAATAGGTGTGGACGTCGAGCATCACCTGCGCCCCCTTTCCCGTCGTAGCGTCCACGGCGATCGGGGCCAGCAAGTTGCCTCGGAGGGTCGGCTCGTTTGGAGACGGCACGACGACCACGAACAACGAGAGATTGCCGTCCCGCAGGTCCGCCTGTTTGGCAATGGCGCCGACGTCGTACTCGGGACTCGGAACGATGGAGGCGCTGTCGATCACCGGAAATGCGAGCGCGGGCGTCGAGAGCGACTGCAACCATGCGACGCCCTGGGCCGTTCGCGGCTCGAGCAGAACGAAGCTCTTCTCCTCGGGAAAGCCCATGAGACCGGACGCGAGCGTGATCACTTTTTCTTGCGTGAGCTCGATTTCGCCGAACTTGGTGCCTGAGAGTTGCATTGAAGTCCTCCGCGACGTGGTTCGAGTCGTTCGTCGAACGACCCTTGGCTGCAACACCGCGATTGCAAACGACACACCAACCTCAGCCAAGGCCTGACAATAGCGTGCAGCCTTCGAATTCGCGCGCGTCGGCGCGCGCGGCTCGGTCGACCGCGGCGGTGGGTAAAGGCGTCAATCCGTTGGACGCTCGACGCGCTTTCGTCAAATGTTTGGCGGTGGGGCGGTGTCAGAAATTCCGTGCAACACGCCGTGTCAAAATTCGGCGGTGTCAGAAATTCCGTGTAACAGGGCGGTGTCAGAAATTCCGTGTAACAGGCTTTAGGGAGTCACGCCGGGAGGCGTCCCTCGAATGCGAGCCGCTTCGCTTCGAATGCAACTGACCTCGCTGCGAGCGCAAGCCGCCTTTCTTCGAATGCGAGCCGCTTCGCTTCGAATGCAACTGACCTCGCTGCGAGCGCGAGCCGCCTTTCTTCGAATGCGAGCCGCTTCGCTTCGAATGCAACTGACCTCGCTGCGAGCGCGAGCCACCTTTCTTCGACCGCGCGCCACTTCGCTTTGACCGCGACGGACCCTACGGCGAGCGCGAGCCACCTTTCTTCGACCGCGCGCCACTTCGCTTTGACCGCGACTGACCGTACGGCGAGCGCGAGCCGCCTTTCCTCGACTGCGCGCCACTTCGCTTTGACCGCGACTGACCTTACTGCGAGCGCAAGCCGCCTTGCTCCGAATGCGAGCTCCTTCGCTTTGACCGCGACTGACCTTACTGCGAGCGCAAGCCGCCTTGCTCCGAACGCGAGCTCCTTCACTTTGACCGCGACTGACCTACCGCGAGCGCGCGCCGCTTGGTTAGGGCCGGATTCGCGTCGAATAGGACGACTCGCACTTGTCGTGCTCCGCCGCAGCGTGCGTTGAGCAAGACGGAAAAAAAGGAACGCCCAATGCGCTCCCGCCGCAGCGGCGGTGCAAAGGCCTTGCCCGACGTCGAAACGCCCCCTGACGTTGCGGGCTTCGAAGGGCGCCGGCTTTAGCCCGCGACGTCGGCTGCCGGCGCCGGGGCCCCCTGCCCCCTGCGCGAGCGCGCCCGGTCCGCCACGACGTAGAACGCGGGCACGACGAGCAGGCTCAGCGCCGTCGACAGGATCGAGCCTCCGATGACCGCGTCCGCCATTGGCCCGCGCGTCTCGGATCCCGGCCCGAACCCCAACGCCGACGGGACGGCGGCCATCAGCGTCGCCACCGCCGTCATCAGGATCGGGCGCAGCCGCACCGGACCCGCTCGCAGCATCGCCGTGCGCGCGTCGAGCCCCTCGCGCTTTGCGGATCTCGTTCGCGTAGTCGACCAGGATGATCGAGTTCTTCTTCACGATGCCCATGAGCAGAAGCAGGCCGATCATGCTGAAGACGTTGAGCGTCTTGCCCGCGAAGAAGAGCGCGAACATCGCGCCCGCGACCGAGAGCGGCAGGATCGTGAGCACCGTCACCGGGTGGAGGAACGAGTTGAACTGCGACGCCAGCACCATGTAGGCGACCAGGATCCCGACGACGAGCGCGAAGAGCAGGCTGGTCATCGCGTCGCCGAACTGCGAGCTCTGGCCGCCGAGCACGACGCGGTACCCGGCGGGCAGCGACGAGGCCAGCGACTGGACGTACGCGATGCGCCTCGTTCTGCGCGTGTCCCGGCCGCGACGTTGCCCGTGATGGTGATCGCGCGCTCGCGATCGGCGTGGTTGATCTGCTGCAGCTCCGCCTGCTGCTTCGTGACGACGACCGACGAGAGCGGCACGAGCGTCCCGTTCGAGATCCGGACGCGAAGGACGCTCAGGTCCTCGGGCCGCGAGCGCTGCGCCGCGTTGAGGCGCATGTTGATGTCCATGCGGCGGCCGGCGTTCGAGTACTGACCGACGACGACGCCGCCGACCAGCGCGCTCACGGTGTTCGCGATGTCCTGGACCGAGACGCCGAGGTCGGTCGCGCGGGCGCGATCGGGGGTGACCAGAAGCTCCGGCGTGCCGAGCTGGTAGTCGCTGCTCACGTCGGTGACGAGGCCCGACGCCGCGGCCTCCCCTTGCAGCTTCGAAGCGAGCGCCACGAGCGTGGTCCAGTCGCTGCCGCGCACCGAGAACTCGACCGGGTAGCCCTTGCTCCCGCCGAACCCCTGCTGCGAGAGGTCCTGCACCGAGGCACGGACACCCGGGATACGAGTTGAGCTCGTTCCGGATCAGCGCCGAGAACTGCTGCTGCGTGAGCTTTCGCTGCTTCGGGGGCACGAGCGTCACGTTCAGGCTCGCCGAGCCACCGCGAGACGTTCGTGATGACGTCGACCACCTCGGGGCGCCCCGTCAGGTACTTCTCGGCGCGGCGCACGAGCGCGTCGGTCGCCTGCGAGGTTCGCGCCCACGGCGGTGTTGATCCGCACGCTCAGGCGGCTCTGATCCTGCGAAGGGACGAACTCCTGCGGGATCTCGTCGCGGCGATCCAGCCGGCCAGGGCCAGCACGGCGACGGCCGCGCCCAGCACGACCCATGGCCAGCGCAGAGCGCGCTCGAGCGTCCGGGAATAAGCCGTCGACAGTCTCCCGAACCCCCTGTCCGCAAGCCGCCCGACGAGGCCGCGCGCCGCGTGCGGTCGTCGTCCGCAGCATCTGCGCGCAGCGCGCGGGCGCGAGCGTGATGGCCTCGATGTACGAGATGGCGACCGCGACCGAGAGCGTGACGCCGAACTGGAGGAAGAACTTGCCGATGATGCCGCTCATGAAGGCGACGGGCATGAAGATGGCGATGACCGCGATGGTCGCGGCCAGCGCGGCGAACGTGATCTCCTTGGTCCCTTCTGCGGCCGCACGCATGCGGTCCTTGCCCATCTCGGCGTGGCGGAAGATGTTCTCCATGACCATGACCGCGTCGTCGACCACGAGGCCGACGGCGAGCGACAGGCCGAGCAGAGTGAACGTGTTCAGCGTGAAGCCGCAGAAATAGAGGACCGCGATCGTTCCGAGCAGCGACATCGGGATCGCGAAGAGCACGTTCATCGTGCGCGGACAGCGAGCCCGAGGAAGACCCAGCAGACGAGCGCCGTCAGGACGACGGCGAGCCCGAGCTCGAGGCCGATCTCGTTGACCGAGTCGTTGATGAACTGGGTCGTGTCGAAGATCACGTCGACCTTCATTCCCGCGGGCAGCGTCTTCTGAAGCGTTGGCGATCGACGCGCGGACGGCGTTCGCGACGCCGACCGCGTTCGATCCCGGCTGCTTGAGGATGCCCATCGCCTGAACGGGCTCGCCGTTGGCCCGCGCGAGGTTGGTCACGTCCTGGAAGCCGTCCTCGACGAGCGCCACGTCCTTCAGTCGCACCGGCGTGAGCCCGGCGCTCCGCACGACGATGTTGCGAAGCGTCGACGAGATCGGCCGCCTCGCCGACGACGCGCACGTCGAACGCCATGCCTCCGTTGTCGAGCTCTCCGCCCGGCATCGTCACGTGCTGTGCCTTCAGGGCGCTGGTGATGTCGGTCACGGTCACGGCCGTCGCGACGAGCTTCTCGGCGTCGACCCAGATGCGGATGTTCCGGTCGAGGTAGCCCATCATCTGGATCTGGCCGACGCCGGGGATCGTCTCGAGCATGTCCTGGACCTGGTAGCGCGCGACGTCGGCGAGGAGCTGCCGCGAGAACGGGCCGGAGACGCCGAGCGTGACGATCGGCTGATCGTCCGGGTTGCTCTTCGAGACGGTCGGCGGCTGAGCGCTCGTCGGCAGCGAGCGCTGCATCTGGGCGATCTTCGCCTGCGTGTCCTGCAGCGCGAGGTCGATGTTGCGCGAGAGGTCGAACGTCGCCGTCACGCGCGCCGAGCCCCTCCGGGCCGACGAGGACAGCGTGACGCACGCCGGTCACCTGCGACATCGCGTCCTCGATCGGGTTGATGATGCCGGTCTCGACGTCCTCGGGCGACGCGCCCGGCCAAGAGATGCTGACCGACACGGTCGGGTTGTCGACGTCGGGGAACTGGCTCACGCCGATGCGCGTGACGGCGATGATCCCGAAGAGGATCGTCCCGCACATGATCATCCAGGCGAAGACCTGGTTCTTGAGGCAGACGTCCGTGAGGTTCACGGAGCGCTCTCGCGCCGGGGACGGCGAGGACGCCGCGGGGCGCAAAGGCGCCTGCGGAGGCGAACCTGCGGGCGGCGACTGAGTGGCGCGGGGGACCGCGGACGAGCCGACGACGCGCTCGCGGCGGCGACCGCAACGGCGACTTGCAGCGTCGTGCGGCTGCTGATCTTCACCGGCGCGCCCTCGCTCAGCGACTCGAAGCCCTGCACGACCAGGAGTCGCCGGCGCTGAGGCCCTGCGTCACCTCGACGCCGCCGTCGGGCGTGTACATCCCGAGCTGCACGTTCTTTATGTGTGCGACGTTCTTGTCGTCGACCACGTAGACGATGTTGCCGGTCGCGGTGGGCTGCACGGCGAGCGACGGAACGACGATTGCCGGCCGCGCGTCCCCGACGGGAACGTTCACCTCGCAGAACGCGCCGGGGCGCAGCCAGTATTTGTGCTCGGTGTCGTCGACCTCGGCGGTGACGGGGACGAGACGCGTCGCCGGATCGGCCGCCTCGGCGACGAGCATGACCTTCGCGGCGTACGTGCGCGGGCTCTCGCGGAGCGTCATGTTCGCCGTCATCCCGACCTTGATGCGCGGGGCGTCCTGCTCGGACACGCCGAAGCGAAGAAGCAGCGGATCGCGCTGGAGGAGCGTCGCCAGCACCGCACCCGGCTGCAGGTACTGTCCCGCTTGCACCGTGCGCGACTGGACGACGCCGGCGATCGGCGCCCGCACGTAAGCGTCGCGCAAATTGAGCTGCGCCACCCGCACGGCCTGCGAGCGCGGCGGCGACGTCCGCCTTTCCTGTCGCGACCTGCGTCTCGTAACTGCGCGATCTCTTCGCCCGCGACGAGGCCCGGGTGAGCGTCCACGGCCCCGTTGCGGCGGGCGAGCTCCGCCTCCGCGGCCTTCTCGGACGCCTGCGACCGATCGAGCGCTGCCTTCGCCTGATCGACGCGCGATCTGGTAGCGGTCCGTCTCGACGGTGACGAGGACGTCCCCCTGCTTGACGTTCTGCCCCTCGGCGAAGGCGACTCTGTCGACCGCGCCGGCCACGCGCGCGGTGATCTGGACCTGCTGAAAAGCCTCGATCGTCCCGGGCGCAAGGACCGTGTAGCTGACTTGACGGAGCTCGAGCGGCGCGACCTCCACCGGGTACGTCATCTTGTTTATCGCTCTCGTCTTCTTCAGGTTCGAGTCCGCGCTCGCGCCGGACTTGCATCCGGCGACTAGCCCGCCGACGAGCGCTACGAGGACGAGAGCTCGTCTCATTTCAGCTCGGTCCCCAATGGCCCGAGCCCGAGGGCCTGGCGCAAGTTGAGGTAGGCCTGCGCCATCGCAAACTCGGCCGTCGCGTAGTTGACCTCCGCCAGGAAGCGCTGGTCATTGGCGTCGACCAGCTCGATGGCCTTCGCCAACCCCTGCCGGTAGAGAATGGCCGTCTCCTCGACGCTCTGCCGCGAGGCCGTCACGGCGTCGCCTGCCACGTGAAAGGCTCCTTGTGCGGCGAGGAGCAGGGCGACCGAGGCCCGGACCTGCGCCTCCACGCTTCGCGCGAGCTGCTCAAGCGTCAGATCGGCGATCTGCGCCTGCGCGTCCCGCGAGCGCTTGTCCGCGTACCGTACGCCCGCGTCGTAGACCGTCCAGGCGAGCGTGGCCTGGAGCACCTCGTCGTTCCACCGGCCGGTCAGGCCCGAGTTGGTCGTTCCGGTCGCCTGCCCTTGCAAAGCGAGCGTCGGCACGATGCGCAGCAAGGGCTCGCCCGCGAAGTCGTGCGCAGCCGCGGCGGAGTATTTGCTGGCGACCAGGTCTTGGCGCCGAGCGACCGCCAAGCTCACGAGCGCGGCGGTCGGCTCGACGACGTGCTCGGCGGCCGCGAGCGTCGCGGTCGGCGCGACGAGCGGCCCGGCGACCGGAGCGTTGACGACGAACGACAGCTGCACGAAAGCGTTCTCGATCGTTCCCTTGTCGATCTCGACCTCGCGGGCGGAGCCGGCCATGTCGACATGAGCGCGCGTGACGTCGTTCGTGCTGTTGAGGCCGGCCTGTGCGCGCGCCTCCGCGTCCGCGAGGTTGGCCTTCGCCGTGTCGAGCTGCTGCTGCGCGGCCTGCGCGACGTCCTGCGCGTTCAGCACTCCAAAGAAGGCGCTCGCCGCCGTGAAAGCCAGCAGACGCTTGTCGTCGATGCTTTGGGCACGCTGCGCTTCCGCAAGGTTTTTCGCTTGGCTGTAGAGCGGGTAAGCCGGCGCGTTGAGTATCGGCTGGGTGATCGTGACGGTGGCGTTGCCGATGTTGTTCGGGCTCCGGTCGGAGGCCGCGTAAGCGTGTTGTTGGTCCGAGCCGAGAGCGGTCACGACGGGTAGAAATCCCGCCCGTGCGCGCTCGACGGCGGCGTCGGCGACCAAGACGCTCAAGCTCGAGATTTTGACACGCTCGTTGCGGGTGAGAGCGAGCTGCACGGCGTCCTCGAGTCTTGTGCCGCCCGCGCTTGCAGAGGCCGGGTCGGTGGGTGGCTCGGCCAGGGCTGTCGTCTGGAAGCCAAAGGCGATCGCGATGGCTCCCGCTCCGACGACTCGTGACACGCGACGCGTCATGCCGGAGCGAGGATACGCGCCCTCGCGGCTCGCCGCATCCTCGACCGCGTGACAAAAACGGCCGCCGTCTTCACCATGAGACCATGAAGCCGCTTCGTTTCCGACGAGTCGGCGCTTTCTGCGTACGAGCCGTAATGTCCAATGCGTGGACGAGTGCTCTCCTTCCCATCGCCCTCCGCTGGACGCATAGCGACCAATGACCAGGCGCAGCGCTCCCCACGCGCTAGCCGCGGTCTTCCCCCACCCGAGCCGTGCGTCCAGCGGGGCGGTCCATCGAGGCGGCCAATCGATTCGACGATCCGCGCCGGCCAGCTACTGGCGCGACGCCGCGACCGCATAGCGAATCGTGCACGGCAGGGCATCGTATTGGCCTTGCGACGCCGCGAGCTGATCGCTGCAATCCGACCCGCTCGCCACCGAGAACGCGTACGAGATGCTCCCGGCGAAGCTTGCGGGAGGCGACCCGCCGCCGAGCGTGATTCCGACTTTGTCTGCGCGATCCATGGTGCAAGGCCCCAGCCCGCCGTCCGCCGTGCCGTCGGCGTTGACCTGACGGGCTGCCGTCAAGGTGACGTTCGAAACGGTAGCGACCGGGCTCGACAAAGGAGGGGTCCCGTCGAGCCAGCTCCAGTAGCGCGTCGTGCGGTCCTGTGAAATTTGGACGTCGAAGATCCATGGGTTTGGCGCGCCGAGGCCGCACGAGTTGGTCTGAACCTGCCCGACGACCTTGTAGGTGCCGAGCATCGTCCCCGGGAGAGAGCTGCCCGAGCACGCCGGCAAAACGAGCGCTGTCGACGAAGCGCCGGCAAAGGCGACGCGGGCAAAGCAATTCATGGGCCTCCGCGATAAGTCGACGGCGTGACGCGGGACAAGTTTGAGGCCGAGGCGCGAGAAAGCCGACGAGCCGAGTGGACGGTGGCGCTCTTTGGGAACACACCTCGCGCCCATGCCCGAGCTTCGTGTGCCTTGCGTCTGCCTCTTGTTCGTCGTCGCGGCTTTCGCCTGCGAGGGCGGCGACGCGCATTTCTCGACGAAGCTCGCCTCGGATTTTGCGCCCGCGCGGCACACGGTCTCGGTTTTGGGCGTCTACAGGGATGGGCGAATGTCCTCCGACAGCTGGCAGACTCTCGCCCCTCATCTCGAGTCGGCTCTCGGAGCCGCCCACTGCGAGGTTGGGTACGACGCGCTCGTTTCGACCCGCGGCGCCCTCGCCGACGCCATCGACGAGCACACCCGCGAAGAGGGACCGACGGACGATCTGCTGGTCCAACTGGCGCCGGCGGCAAAGGGAGATTCTGATCCTCGTTCTCACGTTCGCCGGCAAACTGCCCGAGCGCGCAAGGGCTGCGATCGAGCCACCTCGCGGGTCGACGCCCTCCGGGCCCGGCGGTCGAGGGGGGGGCCGCATGGGGGGCATGGGCGGCATGGGAGGAGGCGGCAGCATGCTTGCGCCGCCACGATCCGGTGGCGCCGCGGAGAACGACCGGCTCGACCTCTCGGCCTCGCTCTTTTCGGCCGCTCAAAAGCGGGCGGTCGCCCTGGTGGCGATGCAGTACTCCGGGACAAGCGTGGACGACGCGATCGCCAAGTTTGCGGCGAAGATCATGCAATCACTCCCTGGTCTCGTCTGCGTGGGCTGGAACTGGGAAGCGACGATTGACGCCGAGCGCGTTCGTCATGGCACGGACCCGTGACGCCCCTCCAGGGGGGTTCCCCCCGGGCCGAACGATCGCCTCCATGCCGAGTCGCAAAGCGCGTGACGCCGTTGCGAAGTCGCCAAACGGTCACGGACCGGGAGCGGACGCGAGGCCGCCATGATGCACCTAGTCCAGCCCCCCGGCGCCGCACGACCTCTGGCCGCGCGCTCTTGCGGCACGATCCGGCTGAACCGAACGCTCGATGGACGGCTAGCACGATGCTTGCATTGCTCTGCGCGACGCGCACGACGCTTGCGAGTCGTCGAGGTTCCCCATGCTCCGCGCTTTCCTGCTTGTCCTTGCGACTTTGGCCACGACGGCGTGCGGCGCGACGTACGCGTTCGTGCCTGCGACGAACGCGACGTCGGCCCTCTATGGTCACCCCGCTACGAACTACGCCATTCCGCCGGGGTCCCCGAGCGGCGATCTACGCGTCGCGTCGTACGGGATCGAACAGCTCGGCACCGCCGACGAGTCCGACCAGCACGTCGCCGCGCTCCATGTTCGGGTGTTCGTCTCCAACCGGAGCGGTCAACCCTGGACGTTCGACACGCGCGAGCAACAGATGGAAATCCAGGGTCGCGCCACGAGCACGCCGGCGTTCGCATCGGCCAACCCCGATGCCGGGTCGTCTCCGCCCACGGTCATCATCGGACCAGGAGCGACGCGTCTCGTCGATCTCTTCTTTCCCCTTCCGGACGACATGCAGGAGGCCGAGGAGCTTCCGGCGTTCCAATTCACGTCGCGCATTCTGACCGAACAGGGTCCCGTCGCGACGACTACGCCGTTCGAGCGGGTCGAGGTCGACCACGCCGCAGCCTACGCCTACGACTACAGCGCCACGCCGTACGACTACAATCCGGCTATCTACGGATACGATTATTGGGATTTCCCGTTTTGGTACAATCCAGTGTACGTCGGTTTCCGCGGCGTGCGATTCCCCGGCTACCGCGGGCACCCGTTCTTTGCGCGCGGTCGGGGCTGGGGCAGGCCGGGCTACTATCACGGGCCCGCCCACGGGGCCTATCATGGCGGCGGCGGATTTCATGGGGGCGGCGGCTATGGCGGAGGTCGTGGCGGTGGCCATGGTGGCGGAGGGCATGGCCACTGAGGGGTCTCGGGCAGACTGCGTAGCGCTCCCTAGCCGTCGGCCTTCGACGGTGGGTCGAGCGCCTCGTTAGGCGCGCGGAATGCCGGATGAGCGACCCCGTCTCAGACGGCGTCGAGCCCGCGCTCGCCGGTGCGAATACGGACGGCATCGTCCACGGACTGAACGAACACCCGCCCGTCGCCGACTTTGCCCGTCGCGGCGCGATCGACGATGGCGCGGACGACGGCGTCGGCCTCGTCGTCCGGTCCGAACCATTCGAGCTCTATTTTCGGGACGAACCAGACGCTATAGACGCCGCCGCGAAATACGTCGCGACGGCCCCCGCTGCGCCCGGCCCCTTTGACGGGGATGACCGTGAGACCACGGACGCCGATCATGACCAGGCGCTCGACGACCGCATCGAGGCGTTCCTCGCGAATGATGGCTTGCACCCGTTTCATTGCGCCCTCTCGAGATTAGGACTCCCGGAGCGTTTCCGGCACGTTTCGAGTGACGGACATCCCTCCCCCTTCAATCGCCCAAAGACCGCCAAAAGACCCGGGCAAGACGAGAGACGCCAAAAAAGTGACTGCGACGCTTTCTCGATCGCACCGTGAAAACAAGGCGAAACAAGCGGCGCATTAAGAACTCATAAAAGACGGTGTGTAGGACGCATAAAACCCGCCCCTCACCGACACCATCCGCAAAAGAACCGCGGAAGAACCCCCGAGGAGGACCGATGCTTCAGAAATTCATGGATCGCTGGCGGCAGAAGGAGTACCGTCATTACTTTTTTATCGTCCTAGGCGCCAAGATTGCCGGCGTATTGTTGTGCCTCGCCATCATCAAAGGGGTGACGTCGTACTTCTTCACTCCTGCGCTCGCTGAAGATGCTGCGGCAGCCGCGGCCGCGGCGACTCCGGCGTACATCAACCCGATCAACACGATGTGGACCGTCATTGCGGCGTTCCTCGTGTTCTTCATGCAGGCCGGCTTCATGTTTCTCGAGGCGGGCTTCGCCCGCACGCGTGAGACGGTCAACGTGCTGCTCGAAGGCATTGTCGACACCTGCCTCTGCGGCCTCCTGTTCTACGCATGGGGCTTCGCCTTCATGTTCAGCCATGGCAACGGCTTCATCGGTTACCACTGGTTCTTCTTGCAGGGCGTTCCGGACACCTACGAGGGTACGGGCGTAGCGTTTCTAGCCTACTGGCTCTTCCAGTACGCCTTCGCCGACACGTGCAGCACCATCACTTCGGGCGCCATGATCGGCCGTTGCGGCTTCTGGGGCGACCTCTGGTACAGCATCGGCGTCAGCGGCTTCATCTACCCGATCCTCGGTCACTGGGCCTGGGGTCCGGACGGGTGGCTCACCACCATCTCGCCGGTGGCCTTCCACGACTTCGCGGGATCCACGGTCGTCCACACGATCGGCGGGTTCATCTCCATCGCCGGCGCCATCGTCCTCGGCCCTCGAATCGGTCGCAAGTTCAAGCGCGACGGCGGCGGACCGATGCCGTATCACAACATGACCCTTGCGGCCGTCGGCGGCATCATCCTCTGGTTCGGATGGTACGGCTTCAATCCCGGAAGCACGCTCTCCGCGATGGACGCGGCCGGTTGCGGTCGCGTCGCGGCGAACACGACGCTGGCCGCTTGCGCCGGCGGCCTGACCGCCATGCTCTGGCTCTACCCCCGAAACAAGGTGTGGGATTGCGGCATCACGGTGAACGGCTTCCTCGCCGGTCTCGTCGCGATCACGTGCCCCTGCTACTGGGTGTCGCCTACGGGTGCCATCATCCTCGGTGCTGTTGCCGGCGTCGTCATGGTCTACGCCGTCGACCTCTTGGAGTGGCTGCGCATCGATGATCCGGTCGGCGCATGGCCGGTCCACGGTGCTGCCGGAATCTGGGGAACGTTGAGCCTCGGGCTGCTTGCTTGCGGCAAATACGGCGCCTCGGGCCCCACCGGTGCCGACGATTCTTCGCCGGTGACGGGTCTCTTCTACGGCGGCGGCTCGCAGCTCCTCGTCGCGCAGCTCATCGGCAGCGCGGCCATCACGGCTGCGACGTTCGGCGTATCGATGGTCATGTTTTATGCAGTGAAAATGACCGGCACGCTTCGCGTCTCGAAAGAGGGCGAGCTCGAGGGCCTCGACATCCACGAGCACGGAGGCACCGCGTACCCGGAGCTTCTCGGGGCCGGTACGGCTCCCTCGTCGGAGGCTTCCGTCAAGATGCCTGGCGGCGCAACCGCCCACGCAGCAGCGGAGGAGTAGTAACCCAAGGCTCTCGCTCCGGCGTGCGCCAGTTGCGTGCGCCGGGGCGAGAGGCTTTTCCTGCGGTTCGGCTCGAGCGCGCGGTCAGCGCACGTCGTCGGCTGCGTCGCAGGACAGGGGTGTCAGGCGGCTGGGTGATCTTGCGCGCCAGCAGCACGACCGAGCGCGCTGCGATTCGAGTGGCCGTCGACTGCGGTCGGCGCAGGACGGTATATGGTGTCGGCTGCGCTGTCAGGGCTCCCTGGTTGAAAGCCACCACAGTCGGCGGCCACTCGACTCGTAGCGATCAGTCTACCACGCTGCGCTGCACACGTCCTCGACGCGCTCGACGCGTGGGCGGCCGGACACTTCACGGCGGCTCGTTCGAGATCTCGGAGCGTCGGAGCACAAGCGTTCGGCTCGACGAAGGCCACATGCCCACCAGCGACCAACATGCGCGGCTCCGCGCGGCGGTCCTTGCGCCGCCGGTCCTCATGGTGGGTCGTTACGCTGCGAGCGCGCTCGTCGTCGCGGCCTCTACGGTAACGGGCTGGTTTGCCTTCGGGGCATCGGATCTCGCAGACGTCGTGATGGTCGTTCTTCTCGGAGTCGCGGTCGTTTCCTTGCGATTCGGGTACGGACCCTCTCTTCTCGCGGCGACGCTCGGCGCAACGGCGTTCGAGTTCTTCTTTCTCCCGCCGTACTTCAGCCTGGCCATCGCGAACCTGCATCACATCGTCACATTGGGCGTGATGCTGGCGATCGCGCTCGTCATCAGCCACCTGACCCAACGCCTCCGTAACGAGGCCGAGAAGGTGCGCCGCGCCGGTCTCCGCGCGCAAACCGACCAACACCGGAGTGCGTTGCTGAGCTCCGTGTCGCACGACCTTCGCACTCCCCTCGCCGTCATCACCGGTGCGACGAGCGCGATGCTGTCATCGCAAGCGCCAACGGACGAGGGAGCGCGGCGCGCCCTGCTCGAGGCGGCATACCGAGAGGCATGCCGGCTGGACCGGCTCGTCCGCAATCTCCTCGAGATGGCCCGGCTCGAGGCGGGCGACCTGACGATCCGCAAAGAATGGCAGCCACTCGAAGAGGTCATAGGGGGGGCGCTGAATCATCTCGAGGAGCGCCTTCGCGGGCGCGAGATCGATGCTAGAATTCCGAAGGATCTCCCGCTGGTCGCCTTTGACTCCGTGCTCGTTCAGCAGGTCCTCATCAACATGGTCGAGAATGCGGCGAAGTATGCTCCCGCGGAGAGCCCGATCGAGTTGTCCGCCGTCGCGAGCCACAGCGAGGTGACGATTGAGGTGGCCGATCGAGGGCCCGGCGTTCCCGAGAGCCACCGCGAGCTCGTGTTCGACAAATTCCACCGCGTACGCGAGAGCGAGGGCGGCGGCGTCGGGCTCGGTCTGACGATATGTCGCGCCATCGTGAGCGCCCATGGCGGTCG
Organism: uncultured delta proteobacterium; assembly: GCA_963787925.1. Lineage (GTDB taxonomy): Bacteria > Myxococcota_A > Polyangia > Polyangiales > Polyangiaceae > Palsa-1150. The sequence goes on along the minus strand of CAWBEN010000003.1, from coordinate 2,166,577 downwards.
CATCTGGGTGAGCCAGCGAAGCGGGGGCGGAGCGTGCTTCCGGTTCACGCTGCCGCTCGACGCGCCGGAAATGGCGCGCGAGACCCCATGAACGAGGCGCCCGTCGTGCTCGTCGTCGAGGACGAGGCAGACATGCGGACGCTCGCGCGCATCGCGCTCGCCGCTCACGGCTATCGAGCCATCGAGGCTCGAACCGCGGCCGAAGGAATTCGTCTCGCGGCCAAGCACCGTCCGGACCTCGTGTTGCTCGACCTCGGACTACCGGACGCCGACGGCTCGGAGGTGACGCGCCGTATCCGCGAGTGGAGCACCGTGCCGATTCTCGTCATTTCGGCGCGAGGGAGCGAGGCCGCCAAGGTCAAGGCGCTCGACGAGGGGGCTGACGACTTCATGACGAAGCCGTTCGGCGCGGCCGAAATGATGGCTCGCATTCGAGTCGCGCTCCGCAACGCCTCTCGGTCGAAGGCGGATCCGATCGGCGTGGTCCAAATCGGTGAAGACATCCGCGTCGATTTGCCTCGGCACTGGGTCACCGTGCGTGGGCAGCAGGTCCATCTGACGCGGATCGAGTTCAACCTTCTGGCCAAGCTCATCCAGCACGCAGGGATGGTGTTGACGCACCGTGATTTGCTCGAGGCCGTTTGGGGTCCGGGACACGAGGGCGAGACCCAGTACCTTCGCGTGTACATGACCCATCTTCGTCACAAGCTGGAACGAAAGCCGGCCCACCCGAAGTACCTCATGACGGAAGTGGGAATCGGATATCGATTGCGCATCGAGCCGCAATGAGAACGATGAATCCCCCGGGGCGCGCGTCCGACGCGCTCACGTCCGACACCGCGACGTCCGGTGCCGATGGGCTGCCCGCTTCGTGACTCGACGGGGAGGCGTCGGCGCTCGTCGCGGGAGGCGGACCGCCATCCGATGGGCGGCTCCAGGGAGCGCGCTGTCTTTCGAGACCTGAGCCGATCGCGTCGATCAACGCGCGCACCGCGTTGCTTTCGACGCTCGGCTACGCCGCCGACGTTCGCGATCTCTCGAACGCCCGGCGACAATCAGAGAAGCTGAAAGCCGCTCAGGCAGGCGCCGAATTGTAGGCCGTGGTGGGACAACGCTGGATCTCGCCGGTCCAGTCTCCGCCACGATCGGTGCACGGTGGAAGAATGTGCTCAGTAGCGAAGCCGAGCTTGCTCTCTTGCTCGGGAAGGGAAGATTAACCGGAAACGCGCCGAATTCGGGTCAATAGGACAAGTTCTCGAAGCGAGGCTCCCCTTGTTCATGTATGGGAACGCGCGGCGATTGCCCTTCTCGGCTAAACAATCGCCAATTCAGACACTCGAAATACTGTTGCGAGCATGATAAAAATGGTGGCTTCGCGCGCCAAGGGACGCTTTTAGTCATTGCGGTGGCCGCTGCAATCGTCGCTTGCAGCTCCGACAGCGTCAACTCGACCATTCCCACTTCGGATGCCAGCGAGGGCGGCGGGAGCGGAGGGGCGAGCACGAGCAGTAACTCCGGTTCGAACGGCGGGTCGACCGGCTTTGCCTCCAGCGGCGGCTCCGGCTCAAACGGCAGCTCCGGTTCGAGCGCCACGTCAACCCCCTCTCCGTCCAGCGGGGGCTCCGGCTCCAGCGGCAGCTCTGAAGAGGGCGGCAGCGCGCCAGTCGTACCACGGGATTCGGGTGCCGGAGCGTACGCAGGGCCGTGCGATATCTACGCTTCAGGCGGCGCGCCATGCGCCGCAGCGCACAGCACCGTGCGAGCGCTTTACGGCCGATTCAGCACGAACCTTTACCAGGTTCAGCGCGCGTCGGACATGACTCGAAAGGATATCGGACTGGCCGCTGGTGGTTTCGCAGATTCGGCTGCCCAGGACGCGTTCTGCGCGGGTACGACCTGTACCATCTCAATCATCTACGACCAGTCCCCGAACGCCAACCATCTCACGCCAGCGCCGCCCGGCAGCGCGCACTACCCCCTGCCCGACCAACCCGCGAACGCAACTGCGCTCCGCACGACGATCGGTGGTCACAGCGTCTATGCTGTGCTCATTGCTCCTCCGGGAATGGGTTATCGAAACGACAAGACGTCAGGCATCGCAACAGGGGACCAGGCGGAGACACTTTACATGGTGACCAGCTCCGCAAAATTAGTAAATATGTGCTGCTTCGACTACGGCAACGCCGAGACGAACAATCTTCCCGACGGCGCCGGAAGCATGGAAGCGGTCTACTTCGGGTTCGGGGCGGGCCAAGGGGCGGGTAGCAGGGGGAGCGGCGCGGGCCCTTGGGTCGAGGCGGACCTCGAAAACGGGCTTTGGACTGGGTCGGGCGGTGGGGGGGCGACGAACACGCCTCTTGCCAGCGCCTACGTCACGGCGATGGTCGTGGGCCGATCGGGGACCTTTGCGCTCAGGGGAGGCGATGCTCAGTTGGGTACTTTGAAAACTTTGTACGATGGACCACGCCCCCCCGGCTACAACCCCATGCACAAGCAAGGTGCCATCATCCTTGGGATCGGCGGCGATAACAGCAATCATGGAGGAGGGGAATTTTACGAAGGCGTCATTACTTCCGGCAACGCGTCGGCCGCGACGGATGACGCCGTCCAAGCCAACATCGTCGCTGCCGGGTACGGGCGATGAGAATCTCAGGCGAGCAATTCGCGCCCGTCAGCCTCATTCCTTCTGAAACGTAATCCTACGAGCTGAAAAGCGTCGAGAGCGCGCGTCGTCGAAGAGTAGCTTCTTCGCCGAGGTTTGCGGCCGGTACGTAGCGGGCTCGCGGCGGGCGGAATCCGCAATTCGCGCGCGGCGAACGGCCGATGACTATTCGCGTCGCTCGACGGGGTACAGCGCGGCAAGACGTCCATCGCCTCCCTGCCCGGTGGCCCCGCGAGGCAGGGGGTGGCCGGGACCTCGGCGGCGCGGGGCGCGTGAAAATCGATCGACGCGTGATCGATACGAGGCCCACCCCTCCCATGCGGTACGTGATGCGCAGAAGCACGATGCGCACAATCCCCGGAGGAGGCGCTCCCCACGCTACCCGCAGTCCTCGTCGGTCGCGGTGAGGTCGATTTGCGGACTCCTCGAGCCCACCAGCCCACGGGAATCGTCACAGACCGTGACGATTCGACTGCCTGGCTGTCGCGATTGCCCAAAAAAGCGAAGATTCCGGTGGGCGCAGCAGGGATTGAACCTGCGACTTCGTCCGTGTGAAGGACGCACTCTACCGCTGAGTTATGCGCCCGCCTCGCGACAGGGAGGCCACCAAGTACCCTAGCCGCGCGGCGCAAGCAAGCCGCCGGCGCGACCTCGCTTTCGCGCGCGTTTCGCCGCGCTTTTCCGACCGCGCGCACCCTCACAGAGCCGCCCGCCGAATCCTAGCCCACAGCGTCTCCGTTCCGTCGCCGGTGACGGCGCTGAACCCGAGCGCGTGCACGCCCGCGCGCTGCCGGAGCACGTCCAGCGCCGGTTTCCGGGCGGACGCGCTGAGCTTGTCGACCTTGGTCGCCACGACGATGACCTCGAGCGGGTGCGGATCGCTGACTCGTCGCGGACCGCGCAAAAAGTCGATGAGCTGCCGCTCTTCTTCCTCGACCCCGCGCCGAACGTCCACGAGGAGCACGACGGCGCGAAGCCCCGCGCGTCCCCTCAGGTAACCCTCGATCATCCCCTGCCATTGCGACCTCTCCGTCTTCGAACGTCGCGCCCAGCCGTAGCCGGGCAGGTCGGCGAAATGAAGCGTCAGGCCGTCGGCGCATCGGACCTCGAAGACGTTGAGCTGACGGGTGCACCCTGGCGTGTTGCTCGTCCGCGCGAGGCTATGGCGCTGCATCATCGCGTTGAGCAAGCTCGATTTCCCGACGTTCGAGCGCCCCGCGAAGGCAATCTCGAGGAGGGTCGGCGCGGGCAAAGAGCCGGCGTCCACCGCGCCGGCGACGAACTTCGCCTCGACGACGCGTGTCTGCGAAGGCTCTTTCATCGTGCGGGTCTGCGCCTCCGTTGCACCGCCGTCCATATCACTTCGAGCTCGGGAGCGCGCATCGCCCACGCCGCCGCGAAAAAAGCCGCTCCGAAAGCGAGCATCCCCGCGACGCCGGGGACGGCGCGGAGCGCGGACGAGTCGCTCGCGCGCTCGACGAAGCGCGCGACTCCCCAGCCGGCCCCCGCCGCGAGCGCCGACGCCGCCGCCGTTCGGAGCGCGGACCGCCCGAGCGCTCCCGCTCGAACCGTTCCCATGCGCCATTTGAGCGCCACCAGCAAGAGCACCATTTGGACGGCGCTCGAGCCAGCGACGGCCACGCTGATCCCCACGTGACCCATCGGGCCCCGGAGCACGAGCGCGAGGACGATGAAGGCGCAAAGATCGATCGCGCTGACCAGCACGGGGGTTCTCGTGTCGCCGAGCGCGTAGAAAGCCGGCACCGTCTGGCGCACGGCCGCGACCGTCCAGATGGCCCCTCCTTGCCACCGCAGGGCGCGCGCCGTCTCGTGGGCGGCGTGCGCGTCGAAGTGCCCTCGCTCGAAGAGCGCGACGACGATGGGCTCGCCGAGGACGGCCAGCGCGGCGCTCGCGGGGAGCGCCACGAAGAGAGCCAGGCTCATCCCGTGGGCCCACGTCCGGGCGAGCTCCTCGCTCGGTCCCTTTGCCGCCAGAGCCGAGAGCGACGGGAGAGCCGCCGTCGAGAGCGCCATCACGAAGATCCCTTGCGGGAAGTCGCAGAGGCGCGAAGCAAACCAGAAGTAGCTCTGGGCCCCCGTCCCGAGCTCCGACAGGAAGCGGCGCGACAGGACGAGGTCGACGTAATAGATGCCGCTGCCCAAGGTCAGCGGCAGAAAGCGGCGGACGACGCTACGGACGTCTGCGTCCAGCGCGAGGCGCGGCCACCCCGCATAACCAATCCGGCGTAGCGCGGGCCATTGCGCGAGCACTTGCAACAGCCCGCCCCCGAGCGCCCCTAGAGCGAGAGCGAGTGTCGCGTCGAGACCGCGGGCCGCGAGCGGGCCAGGCAGGGCGAAGGCCGCCGCGATGAGAGCCACGTTGAGAAGCCCGGGCGCGAAGGCCGCCACGGCGAAGCGCTTCTTCGCGTTCAACGCCGCCGCTCCGAGCGCGGCGGTCCCCATGAAGAAGAGGTAAGGAAAGACGGCCCGCGTGAGAGTGACCGTGCGCTCGAGCTTGCTCGGCGGGTAGCCGTCGGCGAAGAGACGGGTCAACGGCCGGGCCAGCGCGATGCCGAGCAGCGTGACGAACGCGAGCACCGCGACGGAGAGGCCCCGCAGACGAGCAAAAAAACGCTTCGTGGCCTGCTCGTCTCGCGCGTCCTCTCTGAGCTTCTGGGAGAGGACGGGGACGACGGCGCTCGCCACGGCTCCCTCGGCGAGCAAGGAGCGGAGCGCGTTCGGGATGGTGAACGCCACCGACCACATGTCCGTCGCGTCGCGATTGAAGACCGCGGCCATGACCGTATCGCGGACGAGCCCGAGCGCGCGCGACGCGAGCGTTCCGGCGCCCACGACCCCTGCGCGGGCGACGAGCCTTCCGCGCTCGCGCGCACCCTCTCCGGCGTCGCCGTGCCGTCCCGCGTTCACGTGCGCGGCATCTCGCTTTTGCTCGGTGGACGGCAGCCGGCGCATTGGCAGAGCGATCGCAGAAAATCGAAGCGATAAATGCCGCTCGCGTGCCCATCGAACCATTTGAGAGCGAGCGCGTACCCGCCGATCGTCTCGATGTCCTCGAGCTCTTGCTTGTCGTCGGTCGTCTCGAGAAAACGAACGTCGCCTTGGTGGCCTTGGCACCCGGCGCACGGGCAGTATCCGCGGAGCACGGCGTGCGGGTAGACGCCCGTGTGCCCGTCGGCCCAGTCGATCTCGGTCGTGCGCGCGCCGCGGGGTGAGCGGATGGCCAAAGGCTTGTAGCGCGGGTCTTTGCTCACGCGAGCCTTCTATCGCATGCGGTCCACCACCGCACGCGGCCGGCGAAGGTTCTGGAGACCGGCGACCGCCCCCAGGCGCGAGACCGCCTTTTTGCCCATCATGTGACCAGCGAGGAGCGCCGCGTCCCACACGGTCTGGTCGCACCACGCCCGAGAGCCCGGGACCGCCCGCGCCGCGACGAGCACCGCCAGGGAGCCGGCGATGAACGCGTCGCCCGCGCCGGTGGCGTCGACACACGTCGCCCGCAGCGCGGGAGAATGCACCTCCCCGTGCTCGCCGATCGCGCTTGCCTCTCCTGCGCCCCGCGTGATGAGCCACGATGCCTTCGCCGCGTGGCGCGCGAGCCAACGCGTCCCGTCGCCCCGCGCACCTGCGGCGCGAAGGTCTTCATCGCTCGCCTTGACCAGATTGGCGCGCGCGACCAGCCCACGGATCGCGCGTTCCATCACGGAGCGGCGTGACCAGAGATGGGCCCGCACGTTGAGATCGACGAACACCCGCGCCCCCGCGCGGACGCCGACATCCAAGAAGCGCTGCGTCGCTCCCGCCAGCTCGGGAGTCATCAGCGTGCTGGTTCCGACCAGGACCCAACGGGCGCGACCCATCGCCGGCTTCACGTTCTCGGCGCGAAGCGCGAGATTGGCCGAGCCGTTCCGGTAGAACAGAAATTCGGGTTGCCCGCGTGCGTCCCGCACCACGAACGTGAGACCGGTGCGGTTCGGTAGCTCGAGGACGAAGCCCACGTGCACCCCGTCGGACGCCAGGTGCGCTCGCAGCGCCTGGCCGAAGCGGTCGCGCCCCACGCCGCCGACGACCGCCGCGCGGAGGCCCAGGCGAGCGAGGCCGGTGGCCACGTTGGCGGGCGCGCCGCCGAGCTCTCTGCGGAAGGTGCGCGCGAGATTGGGGCCCCGCTTGCCGAGCTCGAAAACGTCCCAGAGAATTTCGCCGAAGCAGACTACGTCGAGCATGGGTCCCAACCGTTCCCCCTCGCGCTCGGTCAGCGCTCGAAGCCAGCATGAGCCGCCATGGCCCGGCCGACGAGCGCGAGCAACACGTCCGCGTCCGCCTCTCTCACCTCGCCGCCGTTCGTCGGCGTCGGCTCGCGCGGCGGCTCCGCGAGCGCCCTCGCGGCCGCGCGGACACCCGCCGACAGGACTGCGCTCGCGCCGCCACACGAGCGGCAGACCAAGCCGCCGCGGCTGGGATCCACCGCGGCGGGCTTGGCCGCGGGACAAGGGCGTCCGCAGACGACGCAGCGCTCCAGCTCGAGCGCGTACCCGACGGCCGACAGCAGCGCGAGACCTGCGCGCGCGAGCTCCCTCTTCGGCGAAGCCCCGCCAACGTCGAGCGCGTCGAGCAGCTCGATGAGCGCACGCCAGCCCGCCGGCTCGGGAGTGCGCGGCGGGAAGAGATGCCGCGCCCAACGCAGCGCTACGCCCGCCGCTTCGAGGGCCTCGAGGCTCCCGACCAGCCTCGAGCGCGTCCGCACGATGCGCGCCTCCTTCATGGTCGTCAGCTCGACGCCCCTGTCCTCGAGCAGGACGGCGACGGTGTGCACGGGCTCGAGCGCGCCGCCGATCCGGCGCGACCCGCGTCGCGCGCCGCGCACGATCGCGCTCAGCTTCCCGGCCTGCTCCGTGACGAGCGTTGCAATGACGTCGCTCTCCCCGACGTCGACCGTCCTGACGACGAGCGCGTCGCTGTCGATTCGACTCACCCGACGATCATGTCACGCATCCTGTCACGCATCATGTCACGCCGGCAGATGGGCCGTGCCCCGCGCCGCCCCACGCGACAGCTCGAGCGGCATGTCGCGGCCACGCGGCTTGAGGACGATGGAAAGCGCCAGGGACAACAAGATGAGCAACAGCACGAAAGCGATCGCGACGCCGAAGCGACGCCCCTGCCCTTCGCGCGCCGGCTGCAGAGGCGTCTGCATCGGAAGCGGCGTCACGTACGCGATGCGGCGGCTCGATGTGTACCGGGCCAGCACGTCGGCCGGAACGAGGCTGACGGCCTGGGCGTAAGCCTTGAGAAAGCCACGCACGAACACCTCGCCCGGCAGCTCGTCGAAGCGATCACATTCGATCGCCTCGAGCGATCCCATCGGGATTCGCGTCACTCGCGAGAGCTCCGCGCCGCTCATGTTGCGTCGCTCACGCTGATGCTTGAGGAAACTACCGAGGGTTTCGTTCATGGGTTCGATGCTCACTCTGACGTGGGGCTCGGAAGCCTGTTCGAAGCCTTCGAATGGTGGCGGCGGCCCGCGCCGCTCGGGGACGATGGCGTCCCGCTTCAAGGAGTCCTCGCCAGCTCTTGTGCGCAAGCCTTTCCGGCCAGCGAATCCGCAGACATTTGAAGACACTTTTCGAGGTCGGCGCGTGACTCTGGGAGCTTGCCGTTCAGCCGACGAACGCGCGCTCTCTCTTCCCACGCACTCTGCAAATTCTTGCACTCCGGCGCGTCGACCGAGACCGCCTGCGTCAGGGACTCTTCTGCCGCGGCCAAGTCTCCTTTTTTCTCGTAGGCGACGCCGAGGCGGTAGTGGCCTACGCAGAACCGGGGCTCGGTGGTGGCCTTCTTCAACGACTCGATACCGGCGTCCAGGTGCCCGGCCAGCACCTGCGCCCAACCGAGATTTCCCCATGCGAGAAAGCTCGATTCGAACGCCGGGTCTTTCGTGAGCGGTTCGAGCACCGCAATGGCCTCCGCGTATTTCTTTTCGAGGATCAGAATCTGCCCGAGCGTGTTCTTCGCCTCACGAAAACCGGGGTCCACTCGCAGGGCGCGTCGCGCATAACCCTCGGCGTCTTGCAGGCGACAGTCCGGTTCGCTCAGCTCCAACTTTCCGGAGCAGAAGAAAAGATGAATCGTCGAAGCGAAGTAAAGAGCTTTCGTGTTCTCGTCGTCGAGCTGGACGGCCTTGCGGCAATGATCCAGTGCCAGCCTCGGCTGGCCTTTATAAAAATAGTCCCGGGCTACGTCGTACTCGGACTCACTTTGTCGTTGGGGATTGACACCGGGCCCGTCCGCGGGCCTCCCAAGGCATGCTGCCGTCGCGACGCCGAACCAGACGAACGCGATGAGCGGAGCTACACAGAGACGTCGCAAAAACGCCACATCGTCCAGGCGGTCACGACTTACCGCAGTGTACCGGTCGCCGTCAACGGGTGATGAAGGATGACATCGCCTTGCATCTGCGCTGGTTTCGCGGCCGTTTCAGCGGCGCGTCGCCTCTCATGCGACGCGCCGTACGAACCAAAGCGCATTCGCGCAGCGCTCTTCGTGGAAAGCGCGGAGGAAAGCGCCGAAAGAGGCGCGGAAAGCGGCGCGTGCGCGGTACCATGCCGAGAAGATGGCGCGGCCAGCGAGCTTCTCGCGCACCACCAAAGAGACGAGCATCGAGGTGACCCTCGACCTCGACGGCACGGGACGCGCGGAAATTCATACCCCGCTCCCATTCTTGTCGCACATGGTGGAACAGATCGCTCGCCATGGGCTCATCGATCTCGCCATTCGAGCCACCGGTGACGTGGAAATCGACGGGCACCATACGACCGAGGATTTGGGGCTCGTCATCGGTCAGTGCGTCGCGAAGGCGCTCGGCGACAAAGCCGGCATCGTTCGGTATGGGTGGGCCACGCTGCCGATGGATGAAGCGCGCGCGACGTGCACGCTCGACCTCTCCGGGCGAGCGCACTTCGTCTGGGAGGTGCCGCTCCCGCGCGGAGCGAAGCTAGGCACATGGGACATCGAGCTCGCGCCGGTCTTCTTCGAGGCGTTTGCGCGCGGAGCCCAGTGCAATCTGCACGTCGTCCTCCACCGCGGAGAGATCCTGCACCATGTCGTCGAAATCTGTTTCAAGGCGTTGGCGCGCGCCCTCCGACAGGCCGTCGTCGTAGAAGGTCGCGTGACCGGCGTCCCATCGACGAAGGGAACGCTCGGCGACTGAGCGGCGCGTCGCCTTGCGAGGCGCTTTCACGAGCGCTTTGACAAGGCGCTTTGACAAGGCGTTTTCCCAAGCGCCTCGAACGAGGCGTTTCGACAAGAAGTGGGCCACGGGCGCCGACGGGGCGCACCATGCGACCATGGATGAACGCCGTATGAAGAGGAGCGCCGATCGTGGCGAGGCGCTGCAATTTCTGGTGGAGACCGTGGCCGATCGCAGCGGCGTCCGCGCGGTCGTGCTCGTCGACGACGCGGGGCACATCGTCGCGGGCCTGGGCATGCCCGCGGAGGTCGTCGCCCTGGCGCGCTCGACACCCGACGTCGCTTGGAGGCGCACGCCGACCAGCGTGGACGCCGCGACAGCCGGCCAGGACGTCACCGCGCGGACGGTCGCGACACCCGACGGACTCTTGCATCTCGGCGCCCTGGGTGATCGGATGGTCGGCGTCGGCGACGCCGTGCGTGCGGTCCAGCGCATTCTGATCGAGACGCAGGCCTGACCGGATCACAGACGTCGCTAGCGGTCGAGCACCAGCCGACCCCTCTCGAGGGGCTGTGCGCCAAGCCAATCCCCCCAGCCTGCGCAAACGCGCTCCCCGTCCTTCGGCGTGTCGCAGCGGCTCACTGCAAAACCGATGGCCTCCCCCGCCCTCCCCGCCATACCGAAGGCGTCGAGAGGGATGGCCATCTCGATCACCCATTCCTCGTCCTCGTCGGTCGAGTCGTTCAAGGTGCCGTCGATCTCGCGCGAGACGTGCGTGCCGCTCGTCCAGGACGGATCGACGCGACCGCCGCTCCGGTGCAGCGACTCAGTGGCCGTCCCGCTCGGCGACACCTCGATCGAGAACTGTTCGTCCGCGTCTTCTCTCGTGAAGAGCAGCCGAAAGGAGTCGCCCCGTCCGACCGGGCGATCGGGCCCGACGGCAAGGCTCTCGATGTCCTGATCGGCCGCGTAGAGGGCGAGGTACAAGTGACCGTCTCCCCAAACGAGGCGCGCGTCCGAATACGGGCGAGCGGCGGAGCCGTCGGCGAGCGCAAAGGGCCCCGTCCGCGCGGGTCCGAGCGCGGACGTCCAGCCGGGATCGTCCGTGTCACTGTCGAGGACGATCGCGCCGGCACGGTGCGGTACGCGGAGCCGCTTCGCGAGGCCGCGCCGGGCCACGGTCGGCGCCGGAGGAAGCGCGAGAGCGCTCTGCCCACGCCATCGGGACGCGAGCGCGGCGCCGCCCGCTAGACAGCCCGCGACGACTGCGACGGACGCCGTCCGGATGGCGCTCGATGGGCGTCCGGGAAGGGCTCGCACCGAGCCGCTCTGCAAGCAACGGTCATGCTAGCGTCGTACTAGCGTCGTACTAGCGGCGTGCTAGCGCGCCATCACGGATGCGTGCACATCGAGACATCGACGTCGCCGCCGATCATGGAGAAGCCTGACATCGCACGCCAGACCGCTGCATTTGCCATTGCAGTTGTTGGCGTTGAGCGTCAACACCCCCGCTGTGCTGTCACAGCTCACCGCGCGAAAGACGTTCCCCGTGGCGAGAAGCGTGCCGTTGACGCCGGCCATGCAGAGGCCGTCCCCCTTGTTCTCCGAAGCGCCAGCCGCTTGAAAGACGTTGTGCCCGTAGTCGGTGCCACTTCCGAGGTCGATTCCAGTCACGTCCGCGCTGTTCGTTCCGCTATCGACGAGAAGGCCAGCGCCGGCGTTTCCGAGCGAAACGCTCTGACGCAGAGTGACTCTCGAGCCCGCACGGAAGCGAATTCCGTTCCCGGACACCGCGCCGAACGACACGAGCCCCGTGATGGTGTTGAGGGGCGGATTGGTCGACGTCTGCCCAATGTAGAGGCCCGCGGAGCCGTTGCCGTTCGTCGTCACCGTCCCCGTGCCGGCCAGCGCGTTCGTCACGGCGCCGCTCAAGGTCACGGATGCATTCCCGTTGACGGTGATCCCGTGGACCGCGTTCGCATCGAAACGCGTTGGGGGAGCCCCCGCGCTCACCCCGATTTCCACGTGGCCGTTTTCTGCCACGTGAAGCCCGGCGCCCAAGGCCACCCCCGCCCCATTCAGCGTCGCAACGAGGCCCGGGCCAATCGAGAGCACGCCTGATCCTTGAACGAGGAGGCCGCTGTCGTCGAACTGACTGATGGTGACGCCCGTCACCTGAGTCGTCAGTTGGCTTCCCGTATTGACGACGACGCCGTTGAGGGCGCCGCCGGTCCCGACGAGCGCCAGCGGCGCACTGGGACTGCCCACGAGCCCCGAATTCCGAAAGGCGAGCACGAAGCCGGTATCCGAAGCGGGCACTTGCACCGTCACGGCACCCGACGCGGCGACGACTTTGACATTTTCCGGCAACGGAATCGGAAAGGTCTCGCCCGCGCCGACGGTGGCGGGCCCTACGACCATGACCGTCGTCGGGACGGTGACGGCTCCGATGAGCCCGAGGGCCGCCGTGATCGTCTTGAGCGCGCATCCGTCCGCGGCCGTCGCCCCGGTTCCCGTCTTGTCGCTCCCGTTGACAGGATCCACCCAATAGACCCCGCCCGAAGGAGGAGGGCAAACCGCGCAGACGCCACCCGTGCAGCCTGCCTTGCTCCGACCCAGAATCCCCGCGCAATAGGTGCCCGCAGCCGGCCCCGGGCAACACGCTCCCGGGCCGCCGGCCTGGCAATGGCCCGCGCAGCAAACGTCGCCGGCGCTCACCGGACAGACGGCCGGAGGGTTCACCCTGTTCGACGTGCAGAGGCCAGCGACGCATTGGCCCGTGGCCGGGTTGCACGTGGGGGCGCCCAGCGCCGCGCCCGCGCACTGGACGTCGGTCGTGCACGGACCACAAAGGTGAGGGCTGCTCACGCCGCAGAGGGGCCCCTTGGCGTTGCCAGAGCAATCTGCGGCGGCACGGCACTCGCCAGGGACGCAGGCGCCCGCTACGCAGAGGTATGGGCTGGCGGCGCCCCCATAGGCCGTGGTGCAGCCCGGATCGTCGCGCCCGTCGACGCACGCGGCGCATGCGCGCGCGCCCGAGCAGAAGACGCTCGCTCCGGTTCGCGCATCGACGCAAGCGGTAAGCGTCGGGCTCGGGCACGGCGTCGCGCCCTCGGCGGATGCATCCGCAGCGTCGGTCGCGGTGCCTCCCGCATCGTGGGCGCTGTCGGAGCCCGCGCCGGCTTGTCCGTCCGACGCGTCGTCCGCTGGACCCGACGCGTCGGCGCTCGCCGCGTCGTCCTGGGGCGAAGACCCGTCGTCTCCGCCGAGCGTGGCATCTGCGGTTGGCGCGCCGCCGTCGTATGCGGTCATCAGGCCGCCGCCCGGCAGGCTGCAACCGCCGACGCATGCGGCCAGCACCATGACGGGCACCGTCAAAGACCACTTCATTACGCCAAGCTCATTTGATCGCCAGGAATGCGCCTACGGGGCGGACCCATGATTCAACGCTTAGCACGAACCCGTCCGCGTGCAGCAAGCGCGGGAAGCGCGCCTGACGGGGCGGCGCCGCGAGTCGCGCTCGAGAAGCGCTCCGGTGGAACATTCGCGAGCGGCCCGCTTCCGCCGGCCATTGCCCAGGCGTCGCCTGGTCGAGCACGTCATCGCTCCGGAGACGGAGATCCCTCGCGCGGAACGCCTCCGCGCCGATACGACGAGTCGGCTGTTCGAAGCATTTCCGTTTGCGCTGAACGCATCCGCCCCAATACGACGTGTCCGCTGATCGTGTGATTACCTGAAACCATTCTTGCCGGCCTTCTCACTATGCACGCTGAATGGGGCGGCTCGCGTCGATGACGCCGGGTTACCGCCGTACCACGTGCTGGAGGGACCATGCAAAAGCGGAAATGTTGGATGATGACGGCATTGAGCGTTTCCGCGGCGGGTTGCAGCAGCGCCCCCCCGGAGGAGATGGTGGAGAAGACGCCCCAAGCCTCCGTGAGGACCACGCAAACGGCGCTCCCCGGAAACAACATTCCGCAATTCGTCGAGCCTCTCACGATGCTGTCCTCGACACGAGTCAGTGGAACGTCCACCGTCCAAGTCGACATGGAGGAATTCCAGCAAAAGGTCCTGCCGACGCAATTTTATCCCGCCTCGGGACGCTTTGCCGCTGGGACGTACCTTTGGGGCTACGAGCTCAATGACAACCCGCCGAGCTGGCCGTCGCGCACCATCGAGGCGCAACAGCGCACGACGACGACGGCGGTCTATACGAACAGCTTGCGGCAGGCGAACGGCGCCCCGCCGGTGCTGCAGCAGTTCTTGACTCAAGATTTGACGTTTCATTGGGCGGATCCCATCGGCACGTCCGCGAAAAACCATTGCGTGCAGGGTGACGAGAACGGGGGCACGAGCGACGCGGGGGTCATCGGCGGAACGCAAAACGCCGTGCCGCCGGGCTGCGGCGCCCCTTACGTCGGACCGGTGCCGACGGTTCCTCATCTCCATGGCGCGGAGGTACTGTCCGCCTTCGACGGGCACCCCGACGCGTGGTTCACCCCCGGCCTGGCGCAGAAAGGGCCGGGGTTCGTCAGCAACGAGTACAACTATCCGAACTCCCAGGAGGCCACGACGCTGTGGTTTCACGATCACGCCCTCGGCAGCACGCGGCTGAACGTGTTCTCGGGACTGGCAGGTTTCTACCTGATTCGCGACAACCGCGACACCGGCCTCGCCACCAATCCAATCACGCTGCCTGGCGGCGCGTTCGAGCAGGAGCTCCTGATTGCGGACCGAAGCTTCGACACGAACGGGCAGCTTCTCTTTCCCGACGGCTCGGGAGCCAGTAATCCGCAAGGCTTCAATGGCTTCAACGGGTCCCCCGGAAATCCCAATCTTCACCCGTTCGCCATACCGGAATATTTTGGCGACGTGATGACCGTCAACGGAAAATCCTGGCCGTATTTTCAAGTACAGCCGAGGCGTTACCGTTTTCGTATCGTGGACGGATCGAACGCGCGGTTTTTGCAGATGCAGCTCTTCGAGGAGTCGAAGACGGGTGGGCGGTACAACGGGATCGCCACGAGCTTCACCGATCCCGCCGGAATCGGCGTGCGGGGGCCCTCGATCTGGCAGATCGGCTCGGACGGTGGCTTCCTCAACGCGCCGACGAACGTCGACGACCCCTCCAACCCGAACGCGCCGCACGTCTTCATGGCGCCCGCGGAGCGCGTCGACCTCATCGTCGATTTCGGCGGACAGGCCGGCAAGCGCTTCGTCCTGACGAACAACGCCGCCGCGCCCTTCCCCAACGGCGGAGCCGTCACGGAGGCTCTGCCACCGCCGGCCTTGCAGGGGCCCACGGCCAAGAACCCGAACGCGCTCGGACCGTACGAGGTCATTCAACAGATCATGGAGTTCCGTGTCGACTTGCCGCTGACGGACGCCGACCGGACGTTCGATCCGGCAGGCTCGCACCCGGCCCTCCGCGCGGCGCCCGTCGTCGACATCAAGCCCGCCGACACGCACTTGCCGGTCGACACGCGTCGTCAGCTCGTTCTCGACGAGGTGGAGGACGTGGCCACCGGAACGCCCGTCGAAGTGGTCCTCAACAACTCGCATTGGAACGGCCGTCGCGAAGGGAGCACCGCCGTGATTCCGGGGTCCGTGTCGAACGGACACGGGCTCGAGGCGACGGAGACCCCTCGCGAGGGCGCGACCGAGGTCTGGGAGATCGCCAACATGACCCCGGACGCACACCCCATCCATATCCATCTGGTTCAATTCCAAGTCATCGACGTCCAGCCCTTCAACACCGAGGCGAGTCTTTGCCCCTACACGGGCCAAGGCAATTTCGACTTTTCCGGCCCGCAGTACCGCGTCGCTTGGGACGCGCTCTTTCCTGGCGGAACGTTCAACGGGTTCAGCTTCGCACCGGGCGCTTTCATCCCCGGCTTCGGTCCGCCGCGGTCGTACACGTCTCCGAACGCAGACGGGGCCGTCGGCGGCAACCTCGCGTATGGCTCCGGCCACGGTCAGTACTTCGTCGGTCCCGCCGTGAAACCAGAGCCCCGTGACGCAGGCTGGAAGGACACGTTCAAGGTGTTCCCTTGCGGAGTGACGCGCCTCGCGGTCCGCTGGGCGCCGCAGAACCTCGCCGCCGGTAGCACTCACCCCGGCACCAATTACTTCCCGTTCGATCCCACGACCGGTGGTCCGGGCTACGTCTGGCATTGTCACATCCTCGACCACGAGGACAACGAGATGATGCGTCCCATGTTGCTCTCGAAATAGGCGTCTACCTACGAGCTCTCCGCCGCGCCTGACGATGGACGACCCAACCGAACAAAGGCGGCGTGCTGGCGCGATGGCGACGGCCACGGGGTCTCGACCCCTGGTCGTCGCCGTTCGCGTGCTCGTCCTCCTCGTCGCCATCGGCGGCCTGACCATCGCGGTGACTCTTGCCCTCCGCAAAGAGTCGGTAGGCGCCGTCCGACAGTACGTTTGCCCGATGCATCCCGAGGTCACGGCGGCGGTACCCGGTGAGTGCCCCATCTGCCGCATGGAGCTCGAGGCCGTCAGCGGTGCGAATGGCTCCGGGCACGAAGCCGCCGTGGGCGCGTCGACGTTCCAAGTCTACGATGACGTGAGGCGGCGCGGGTTTGGACCGCAGCAGCGCGCTCCCGCGTCGGTGGGAAGCGACGGCTTCGTCTCCGCCCTTCTCTACGATGACGAGATCGCCACACTGACGCCGAACCAGGGGGCCGTCTTTTCCTTCGGGGGCACGCCCATGTCGTCGGTCGAGGTGGTGTCGTCCCCTGACCCCGCCGAACCGTGGGACGCCTCGACGTCGCGCGTTCGCTTTCGCGTCGTCGCGCGGGCCACCGCACCCGCGAGGGGTACCGTCGGCTGGGTGAAGCTCGCGGGCCAGCGGGTCTTGCGGTTGACCATTCCTTCCTCTGCCGTCCTCGAAGGCGCGGACGGCGCCTACGTGCTCGTCGCGTCGGCCGACGGGCGGACGCTCAGCCGGCGTGGCATCGGCCTCGGGCGGACGCTCGGCGGGACGACGGTGGTGGCTTCCGGCCTCCGCGACCACGAGCGCGTCTTGACGCGAAACGCCTTTTTCGTCGATGCGGAGCGGCGGCTCCGGCGGGAGGCGACCGTGGATCTCACGCCGTGACGGGGGCGATCGTCGCGTGGAGCGCGCGCCATCCATGGTGGGTGATCGCCGCTTCATTCCTTTTGGCTTTGTCCGGCGAGGTTGCACGGAGAGCCCTCCGACGCGACGCGATTCCCGATCTGTCGAACCCGCAGATCGTCCTGGTCGCCGACTGGATGGGGCACCCCGCGACCGAGGTGGCGTCTGGCGTCACGGGCGTCCTCACGGGCGCGCTCGGCGGTGTCGCCGGTGCGACGGCAGTCCGCGGCTCGTCGATGTCCGGCATGGCGTACGTCGACGTGGTGTTCGATTCTGCATCGGACCTCGAACCAGGGCGACGCGAAATTCTCGACCGTCTGGCGAGCGTGCGCGACAAGCTCCCGAAAAACGTGCGCGTCCAGGTGGGCCCGGTGGCCTCGAGCACGGGCTGGGTTTACCAATATGCGCTCGTCGACCCGCAGCGCCGGCAATCCGCGCTCGCGCTCCGCCGTCTGCAGGACCAGGTCCTTCGTCCCGCGCTCGCGGCCATTCCCGGCGTGGCGGAGGTGGCCTCGGTCGGCGGTGCGCTCCAGCAGGTGCTGGTCGAGCTCGAGCCGGAGCGACTCGCGGCGAGGGGTATCGCTTTCAGCGACGTCGTCTCGGCGCTCCGAAGCACGCTCGACGCTGCTGGGCCTGGGGATCCGCCCACGTTGGCCGCGCTCGAAGCCTTGCCGTTGTCACGCGGGCTCGTCGACCCGGCGGCGGCGAGTGACCCGGATCTCGTTGCCGCGCACACGCCGGCTCCGCGAATCGAGGACGTGGGCCACGTCCGGCTGACCGAAGACATGCCCACGGGCCTCGCGGACTTCAGGGGCATTCAGCCGGCCGTCGGCGGCATCGTGGTGGCCCGCGTCGATGCCGACGCGGCGTCCGTCGCCGAGCACGTCAAGCGGGCGCTCGCTCACCTGCGTTCCACGCTTCCACCGGGGGTCGAGCTCGTCGTCGCCTACGATCGCTCCGATTTGATCGCGCGCGTCGGCAGGACCCTGCTCCGCGCCCTCGGCGAAGAAGTCGTCGTCGTCGTCGTCGTGAGCCTCATTTTTCTGCTCCACGGAAGGAGCGCCCTGCTGCCGCTCTTGACCTTGCCCGTGGTCGTCCTCCTGGCCTTCGCGGGGATGTGGGTGGCCCATGTCCCGGCGACGATCATGAGCGTAGGCGGAATGGCCATTGCGCTCGGAATGGCCGTCGACGCCGACGTCGTAGCCCTGGAGGCGTGCCACCGCCGCATCGAGGCCGCCGGGGCCCGCGTGTCGAAGGGGGCGAGGCGCGCCCAGCTCGTCGCCGCCGCCGGCTCCTTCGCGCCCGCCATTCTCACGTCGCTCCTCATCGCGGGCCTCACGTTCCTGCCGGTCCTCGCCTTCACCGGGGAATCCGGTCGGCTCCTGCGCCCGCTCGCGCTCTCCAAGACGCTGGTCATCGGCGCGGCGGCGCTGGTGACGATGACGCTCGCGCCCGCGCTCCGCGATCGCCTTCTGACGGGAACGGTGACGTCGGAGCGGGACAATCGGCTCATGGGCTGGCTCGTCGGGGTCTATCGCCCGTTCGTGCACTTCGCGCTGACCCGACCGGTGCTGACCCTGGTCACGGCGTCGCTGGCGGTGCTGTCGTGCGTACCGATCGCGTACCGATTGGGCGGCGAGTTTCTCCCCCGCATCGACGAAGGCGACCTTTTGTTCATGCCGACGACGCTACCGGGCGTCCCGCCGGACATGGCGGCAACGGAGCTCTTCCGACAAGACCGCGCGATTCGGGGCTTCGGAGAGGTCCTCGGCGTCTTCGGAAAGGTGGGGCGGGCCGACAGCGCCACCAATCCCGCGCCGTATTCGATGGCGGAGACGACCATTCGCCTGAGGCCCCGAGCGGAGTGGCCGGCCATCACGCGGACGCGGTGGTACTCGGGTTGGGCGCCGAGCCCCCTCCGGCGAATGCTCGGCCTGTGGTGGCCCGAAGCGACACCGCGCAGCCAGGCGGAGCTCGTCGAGGCACTCGATCGAGCGACCCGCCTTCCGGGGTGGATCAACGCGTGGACTGCCCCTGCCCGCGCCCGGATGGACATGATGTCGACCGGAGTTCGCACGCCCGTCGGTATCCGCGTCGTCGCGGCGGACCCCGCGCGCCTCGATATGCTGGGAGCCGCGGTGCGCGCGACGGCGGCGCGCGTCGCCGGAAGCCGGAGCGTCGTCTTCGAGTCCCTCGGCGGTGAGCCTAGGCTCGAATACTCGGCCGACCCCCCCGCCATGGCGCAGTACGGCGTCGAGCCGGCGCTCGCGCGGTCCACGGCCGAGCTGGTGTTGACCGGAGGCCAGGTCGGCGAAACGGAGATCGACGGCCAGCGCCTGCGTGTGCGGATCGCGCCCGACGTCAGCATGTCGGGGATGCCGGGCCACGCCCCCGAGCCCCTCCGGGGTCCCGCCGATCAAATCCGCGACGTCACCGTCCGCGCGGCGGGCGGCGCGCCCGTGCCGCTCGCGCTCGTCGGACGACCCGCGTACGTGATTCGACCCTCGACCCTCCGAGCGGAGCGGGGCGAGCCGGTCGCGTACGTCCACGTGGATTTGGCCGAAGGAACCGACGTCTCCGGTTACGTCGACCGCGCGAAGAAGGAGCTCGAACGGGCCGTGACGACCGGCGAAGTTCCGCTCGCGGCAGGCGAACGGATCGAATGGACCGGCCAGTACGAGCTTTTGGCCGCGGGACAGCGGCGTCTCCGTTGGATTGTTCCGGCCGTCGCGATCTCGATGCTGGCGCTCCTGTTCCTCCAGTTTCGGAGCCTCACCGAAGCCCTCATCGTCCTTTTGGCCGTCCCTTTTGCCCTTGTGGGGAGTTGCTGGACGCTCTTTCTGCTGCACTATCCGCTGTCTGCACCCGTGTGGGTCGGGTTGCTCTCCGCCGTGGGGCTGGCGATGCAGACCGGCGTCGTGATGGTGGTCTACATCGACGAGGCGTTTCATCGACGCGTCCGACAGGGTCAGCTGAAGACCCGCGACGACATCGTCGCCGCGCACGCCGAGGGGACCGTCCGGCGTCTGCGGCCGAAGCTCATGACGGTCACGACGATGGCGGCCGGCTTGTTGCCGCTGCTCTGGGCAGACGGCTCCGGCGCCGAAATCATGAAGCGCGTGGCGGCGCCGATGCTCGGCGGGCTCGCGACCAGCGCCATGCTGACCCTCGAGGTTCTGCCGGTCATCTACACGATCTGGCGAAATGGCCAGCTTTGCCGCGCGCAGCGTGCCGGCGTGCCGATCGAGCTCTTCGTGGGCAAGCCCCCCCCATGGGCCAAGGCGGCCGCGTTCGGGCGAATCGAGGCTTCTAGCGGCCGGCGGGCGCCGCGTGAGGTATGACAATGGACATGGAGAAGACGACGAACCGATGAGCGGCGACGAACTAACATTCCAGGGCGTCATCATGGAGGCCCACCGAGGCGACACGTACAGGATCGAATGCACCACGGGTTCGCTCCGCAGGATCGTGCTGGCGAAGCGGTCTGGCCGCCTGACGAAGCATCACATCCGGCTCCTTCCGGGCGATCGCGTCGAGGTGGCAGTCAGCCCCTACGACACGACGCGTGGACGAGTGACCAAACGGCTGTGATTCAGCGCCCAGGCGAATCAATGCGAAGAGGGAGAGGCGGCCCGCGGCGAGTGGCTCGCTGAACGACTACGCGGAAAGGGAGCGGTCCGCCTCGGCGAACCGCTCCCCCCCGCGATCCTCACGGTTATCGTGAGCGCGCCGCCTACGCCTCTCTCAGTCCGAGACGCCGCCGTCCGCAATCGGCCTCGGCGCCCCCGCCTCTCGCGGCGAGGGTGGCGGCGTTGCCGCGTCCACGGGCGGTGAAGCCCCGCCGTCGATCGGGCAAACCAGCGAAGTGAGATCGGCCCTCCGCCTGGCGAGGTCGCTGAGCGGCCGGCTCTGGCCCGAGAACCGGTCGAACACGGTCGTTCCGGTCAAGAAGGGAGACAGCTGCGCCTCCGCCCCGGGATTGCGCGGCGTGACCATCAAGAACGTCGTGCCGGTCTCGGGCCCATGGCATCCGTTGCACGTATTCATCGAGGCATGGAACCTGGCGTCGGGGTCGACGATGCCGGGACCGGACCATTCGACGAGGTCGTTGAAGACCGAGCCTGCGAGGAAGGGGCTTCCGTTGACCTGCAGGGGGACCGTGTGATCGTTGGCGGCTGGCACCTCGGCGAGGATGGCCGCGGCGTTGGCGTTCACGAAATCCGCGAACGTCTGCGTGTTGTTGAAGCGGAGGTCGGGCGTCTCTTTCACGGTCGTCTCGTCGAAGAACCCGGTCGCCGGAGAGAGCGCGAACCCGCGCAGCTCCCATTGGAAGGAGAGCGCGATTTCGTTGGTTCGGAGCTCCGCCAGCGCGCTGCCGTTCACGCCCGTCGGCGACGCGCCGCGGTCGGTGAATCGTCGCGTGATGGCCTCGAGCGCCGCGTTGTACTCCTCGGAGGGGAACGGATGCGACGAGAGCGCGTGCCAGCGGTTCGCCCAGTCGAGGACGTCCTGCTCGCTCTTTGCCGGCAGATTGTATTCGAGGATGACCGTGAACTGCTGGAAGTTGATCGGGCCGTTGACGCCGAAGACGAAGCGACCCTCCCCCGCCGAGCCTTCGCTCAGCTTGCGCAGATCGACCCGATTCACGATCGCCTGGAGCGTCAATGGCGACCTATCGAGGTCGAGAGCCCCGGTGGCCGTCTTTGGCCAGATGTCCAGAAGTTGCTGCTGCATCGCGGGGCGCGCCGAGACGGTCAGCCCGTTGACCGTCTGGTCGGTGAGCCAGTGCTGGAAGAGCTGCAACGTCATGGCCGGTGCGTCGCCGGACTCCGGTGCCATCTCCCGCATCAAGTGACCGAAAGACCAAATACCGAGGCTCGGACTACTCCCCCCGTCCGGGGCGACACTTCCCCCGTCCGAAACGACACTTCCCCCGTCCGAAACGGTGCTCCCGGCGCCCGAAACGACACTCCCCACGCCCGAAGCGGTGCTCCCGGCGCCTGGAACGACACTCCCCCCGCCCGCCTTGCCGCCGGCGCTCGCGTCCACGGCGAACGTACCGCCATCGCCAAAGAAACTCACGCTCGGGTCCGACGAGCCGAATGTCCGGACCGGATCATCGACCACGCTCGTGTGCGTGATCATCAGCTCCTCGCGCGTCCTCACGAAACAGCCCGTCGGCGTCGCGAGCTCGTAGGTCAATTGACCCGAGAGCTGCTCGAAGCCGAAAATCGGCGTGCCTCCGAAGGCGTCGACCACGAAGGGGATCTGGTGCACGCCGGGATCCGCGCTGTCGGAGCCAAGCACCTCTGCGCTGAACGTCACGCTGCTTCCGGGCTGCACGACCTGGAAGCTGCCTGGCGGAAAGACGAAATTGGCGACGATGCCGGTATCGACCGAGTTGAAGAAACTTTCCAATTGCTTCGACTGGCAGCTACCGACGTCGTTGTCGCTGACCGTGATGTCGTAGTGAACGGTGGTATTGAACGGAACCGGCCCGCTCGTGGCAGGTTTGACGACCAGCGAGGACGGACGGGTGATGCACGCCAGAGCGGTGAGAACGTCTTTCGTTATCGCCTCCGTGGAGAGAAAAACCTCGTCGATCACTCCGTTGAAGTGCTGGCTCTGGGTCGTCGCGCCGATGCGAATGGGCGCGAACACGTTGCGGATCGCGCCGGAGGCAAAGACCTGTCCGAACTGTTGACCGTCGATGAACAAGAAGAGGAACGTCCCGTCGTACATTCCCGCTACGTGCGTCCATTTCCCCGCAGCGATCGGGGCTCGCGAGATGACGGTCTGACCCGTCGTGAGAACGACGGACATTTCGATGTTGCCGTCATGGATTCCGAGCGAGAACGCAGTCTGGTCGTTCAGGCGCTTAATGACGATGGGCTGGTGGCCGCTCACCGTCGTGGGGTGGACCCACGCCGCCACACCGACGCGCTGTCCGACCGTGAACTGGGGCTCGTCCGGGACCTGAACGACGTCCTTGGACGTGCGAATTTCTACGCCGAGACCGCTGATCCCGGGCACGCAAGCGCCGTGCAACGCGTGCTGCGCGTTCGCTCCGAAGCCAGAGGAGTCAATCAGGAAGTCGGAGCTCGGCGAACAATCGTCGAAGTGCCAGAGGCCCGAGCCGCCGCCCGGGCCGGCGTCTCCCGCGCCGCCGTCGCCGGACGCACCGGCGTCCGCCGTGGGACCGCCACCGGACCCAGTGCCGGGAGGAAGGGGCGGGATCGAGATGACGCCCGCGGGAGTCCCGATGACCGCGTTCGACAGTGGCTCCGTGTATTCGTCGTGTGTCTCGGCCGCAAATCGGTTGTCCGCGGCGCCGCTGCACGCGCAGAGCGAACCGATACAAAACGCCATTGGGATGACTGACCACCAGGCGCTCGCCAATAGGCCTGTCCTTCGGTTCTCTTCAAGTCCCATGAGTGCCCTCCTTCGAGAGTATTCGAGAGTACGGAGATCGCTGATCGCTCGCACTTTCCGCCCGAGACGAGCCTTGGCCCGTCTTTTCCCAATGCCTCGATGGGCATGGGCTCTTTCCCGCCTGCTTTCCCCCCCCCTCTCCCCATGTCCGCGAAGGGGACGCGCCGTCACCTTACCGACATTCCGAACCGAGGACGTACCGAATCGGCCGACGACCGCGCGGGGGTCGCGAAGAACCGGCGACACCGCCCTTGGCTCCGCGCCACTGCAGCCGGCGTGCCGCCTGCAAGCCGACGCGCGATCGCGACCGCCCGCGCGTTTCGAGCGCGCACCGATCGCGACACCGAGGCCGTGCACCGGCACGGATCGGCGCACGTCCCGCCGCCCGTGGCGGCGCTGACTCGCCGTTCGCGCCGAGGCGTCGGGGGGTCGCGCGGAGACCGCGGACCGCGGCCTCTCACGCGCAAGTCCCGAAGACCACCACGGGTGGCCCCGGACGATGGGCCGTAACCGCGGAATTCCTCAGAGTGCGAAGGAGGGGACTTGAACCCCTACGGTTTTACCCGCTAGCACCTCAAGCTAGTGCGTCTGCCAATTCCGCCACCTTCGCGAGCCGAGAAACGTGGCTGTAACTGGGCTCTTGCAGCCCGTCAAGGGCCCGTTGACGGCAAGTGGGCACGCGGCGGTCTCTGGCCGGGTGGCGGCTGGCACCTGTCGAACGGTTCGCGATCGACGGCCGGCCGCACCGGCGACGGAGCGCAATGGGTGGAGCGTGATAGACACGGGCCCGACCTCGATCGACGATGCCAACGCGACTCCTTCTCTCTCGGCGCGCTCGATGCGGCGCGCGATTCGGCGCTTTCTTGTTCGGACTCGTCGGAAGCGTCGCGGGCGGCGCCGTGGCCCGCGCGGACGAGATCCCCGCCGAGCCCACTGGAGCTCCGCCTCCCGACGCGCCGGCTCTCGTCGTCGTGCCGAAGTTTGCGGACGACGAGCCGACGGTGGAGCAGCCATTGGAAGGCACGGCGGCGTCCCTGGCGTCGGGCGGCCAGCTGGCGACCGGCAACTCGAGGCTGCTCGCGCTGACGGCCAACGGCACGATGGACGCCCGCTTCGGAAAAAATGGCCTCGGCCTGTCGTTCTTGGGCAACTATGGCGAGAGCGCGGCACCAGGCAACGCGCTCGTCACCACGGCAGAGAACGCGCAAGGGCGCGCGCGCTACGACCGATTCGTCATCCGCGAAGCAGGCTTTTTCTTGGTGAGCACGTTGCGCCACGACCGGCTCCAGGGGCTCGATCTGCGGTACAACCTCGATCCGGGCTTCAAGTACTTGTTCGCGAAGCTCGTTCGGACGTCGCTTTGGGTCGAGGCGGGGTACGACTATCAGGCCGACATACGCCGGGACGACGCGCGCGTGCCTCGCGACGCGGCCGGCCATCCGACGGGCGCGCCAATGCTCAGCAAGACGGTGACCGACCACTCGGCGCGCGCGTTCGTCGGTCTGAAGCACGCCTTCAACAAAGCCGTGTCGGTGTCGACGGGAGTCGAGTACCTGCAAAGCTTCGTCGACCTCCAGCGATACCGAGTCAACTACGACCTTCTCTTCTCGTCGAACGTGAGCGAAAGGTTGGCGATCGGGATCGGCGTCAGCGCGCGCTATGACCACGTGCCGCTTCCCAACAAGCGCGATCTCGACACGGCGACGACAGTCAGCCTGATTTATTCGTACACGAACGTTCGCGAGCCGCCCAAGGCCGAGGCCTGCCCCTGCCCGTAGCCACGGCCCGCCCACGCCCCGCGCTTCTCTTTTGGTCGCTCTCTTCGGCCGACGCGCAGCCGGCGCGATGGTGCCCGCCACCGCGGAGGGCTCCCCAAGCGCGGCTTGCGGCATTAGGCTAAGTGCTCGAGCGGATTCGTGGCTATCCCTCCCTCCGAGAGACGGCAGGACTGTTTGCTACCTTTGCCCACCCCACTCGTGAAACGCATCCTGGGTCGTTCTCTGGTCGCGAGCGCGGTTCTATCGTGTGGAGGCCACGGCGGCGCCCGCGCGCCCGACGCCAGTGCCGACGCCGCGCCGCGCGCAGACGGGCCCTTCCCGGGGCTGATCGATGGTTCGCTTGCCGCGGACGGTGGACCGGAGGGCGACGCGGATCCTGGGCAAGTCGCGGACGCGCTGCCGCCGCCCGGCACCTACTGCGCCCTACCGGGATCGGTCGTGTGGACGTCGCAGGGTCCGTACGTCATGCCCGGCGGCCAGGGGACTTTGCCCGATCTCGGTTGGCTCAAACTACCGGAGGGCTTCTGCGCCCATTATTTTGCCACGGTCAAGACCGCTCGCCAGCTCAAGTTCGCGCCCGGCGGCGACTTGTTCGTCGCGTCGCCCACGACGACGACCACGGGAGGCGCCAACAACGGGATCGCGGGCATCGTCGTCTTGCCCGACGACGACCGCGACGGCGTGGCGGACACGAACATCACCTTTCTCGGCAACCTCCCTTCGACGCAAGGGCTGATGTTTGCAGGCGGCTACCTGTACTTTCAGGACGCAGCGACCATTCGCCGTCTCCCGTTCCGCAGCGGCGATCGCCGCCCATCCAGCCCCGTCGAAGTCGCTACCACCATCACGGCGCCGCAAGACTCTCTTCATTGGCCCAAGGTCTTCGACGCAGCGAGGGACGGCACCATCTACGTTTCGAACGGCAGCACGCAAGGCGAGTCGTGCACGTCGAAGCGCGCTGCGTTCGGGGCCGTCTTCAAGCTCGACCCGAGCGGCACGACCTCCGAAGTCATGAAAGGATTCCGAAACCCGATCGCGATGAGGTGCGAGGCCGATCACGACGTCTGCCTCGTCGTGGAGCTTGCGCTCGACTACTCTTGGAGCTCCGGTGGTCGGGAGAAGATCGTTCCGATCCGGCCGAATCAGGACTGGGGCTTTCCGTGCTGCGCTACGCGCGACGTGCCTTACTCCGGTGTGACGTATTCGGATACCGGACGGATGCCCGACTGCTCGGGCGTTGCCGTCGAGAGCACCTCGTTCATCATCGGCCATACGCCGTTCGGGCTCGACTTCGAGCCGGGGCTGTGGCCTGCGCCGTGGACGCACCGGGTCTTCGTCACGCTCCACGGTGACAACGGGCTTTGGAGCGGCGCCCGGGTCGTCGCGATTCCGCTCGAACCAAGCACCGGGCTTCCTCTGCCGGCGACCGAGCTCGTCGACGCCTCGCCCGCGGCCGACAACATGACGCCGTTCGCGACGGGTTGGGACGATGGAAACCGAGACCACGGCCGGCCGGCGCCTGTCGCCTTTTCGCCGGATGGACGGCTCTTTCTCGGCGACGACCAGCTCGGGGCCGTTCTTTGGATCGCGCCGGTCGGCCTGCCCGTGCGTCCGTAACCCTAAAGGCGCCGCGCCCCGGACGTCATTTCGATTGGTGCGTCTTGAGCAGGTCGCCGAGCGTCCCGAAGGTCGGGGGGCTCGCCGTCTTCTCCTCCTGCCGGAAGCCCTCGAATTGGGCGCGCTCTTCATCGTCCTTCAAGGCGCGGACGGACAGGCGCAGCTTGCCTTCCCCCATCTCGACGACCTTTGCCTTGAGCCTCGTCCCTATCGGGAAAGCCTTGCGGAGATCCGCCGCGCGCGGGGCGCCGAGCTCGGCCACCGGCAGGAGCCCTCGCCCGGCGCGCCCCTTGGTGCCGTCGATCTGAAGGAACACGCCGTACGACTCGATACGATCGACCGCGCCTGAAACGACCTGTCCCATCGCGACCTTCACCGCTAGCGCCTCGCTGGCGCCGCCCACGCTGACGCTGGCACCGACCGCCGCGACGGCCTGCATCGTCGGCGCGAGTCGAACACCTTGCTCGGGGTCGATGCGGGTGACGCGCGCCCGGACGGTGTCGCCTACGGCCACCTTCAGCGCGCCGTCGGGGCCCCGCAGATCGTTCGAGTCGATGAAGCCCTGCCGACGATCCTCTATCTCGACGAAAACGGCGTCTTTACCGACTTGCACGACGAGGGCGTCGAAGGAGTCTCCGACGCGAACGCCGCGTTTTCGTGACGCCGCGTTGCTCGTCTGTTCGAACAGAGCGGCAAATGAATCTTCGGGCCGATCGGAGCTCACGGAGGCCATCCATACCACGCAGCGCGAGGGACGCGCGCGATACGAGCGCCGTGACGGGACGCGCGTCGGAACGCATGACGGGACGCGCGGACGACGGGAGGGAGCCCGCGCCCAAAGCTCGGCCCCATTCGCGCCGCGCGGCGGACCGGCTCGTCAGGCAAGGTCTGCTTCTTTCACGTCCCCGGCGGCCAGCGGGCCTCTCGAGCCGGAAGCCCGCTCCGACCAATCGACGAGATCGTAGTCCCGAGGGTCGCAGCGCCGGGTACGAAAGCGGAACTCGAACGTGAAGCCCGGCCAAAGGGTGGTGTTCTTGCCTTTGCGTGTCGTATACCAACTCTTGCAACCGCCCGTGCTCCAGACGGCGCGCTTCAGTCGTCCTTGAAGGCGCTCGTTGTAGCCCGCCTGAACCTCGGGACGAACGTCGAATCCATTTCAAGCCACGACCCTGCATCTGCCGGACGCAGTCGATGATGTATTCGACCTGCGACTCGATCATGAGCACCATCGAAGTGTGTCCTAGACCCGTGTTCGGGCCCACGATGAAAAAGACGTTCGGAAAGCCGGCGACCGTCGTACCGAGATAAGCCTGTGCGCCATCGCTCCACGCCGAGCTCAACTCTCGTCCACCCCGCCCGCGAAGCGGGAGCGCCTTTCCCTCGGCGGCACGGAAGCCGGTGGCGAGAACGAGAGCATCGACGGAGCGCTCTCGCGCCCCCCCTGCCCCGTCGTGGGTGACGACGCCTCCGGCTGCAATCTCGCGAATGCCGTCGGTGACGAGCTCGACGTTCGACCGCTGCAGCGCGGGATAGTAGTCGTCCGTCGGCAGGATGCGCTTGCAGCCGATGACGTAGCTTGGCGTCAACCGCGCGCGCAAGCCAGGGTCGGCCACGCTTCGCTGCAAGTGCCGCAGCGCGGCCCGATGGGCCGGGCGCATCAGCCGCGAGTCGACGACGAAACCGCAGCCATAGAGCTCGTTACGCCAATAGAGATTGGCGCGGACGAGCCTCTGTAGGAGGGGCGCGCCCCGGAATAGCCGCCGCGCCCAAGGGGAGATGACCCGGTCGCGCTTCGGGACGATCCAGGGCGGCGTCCGCTGGAAGACGTAGAGCTTGTCGACGAGCGGCGCGATGGCAGGGACGATTTGAATCGCGCTCGCGCCCGTGCCGATGACCGCCACGCGTTTTCGTGCGAGGGAGTAGCCGTCGTCCCAGCGCGCCGAGTGCATCGTCTTTCCGGAGAAAGACGACAGCCCCGCGATGTCGGGGTAAGCGGGGCGGCTCAGGCCGCCACACGCCGAGACGAGGACGCGCGCCCTCGTCGTACGGACTTCGCCGGTCTCGACGTCGCGCGAAAAGACCTCCCAAATTCCGGAGCGCTCGTCCAATGACGCGCCCGTCACCCTCGTGCCCAAGCGGATATGCGGGCCGAGACCGTACTTGTCCGAGCAGCGCTCCAGATAGGCGAGGATCTCGCGCTGCGGAGCGAACTGCCTCGTCCAGGAGGCGCTCGGCTCGAATGAGAACGAATAGAGGTGCGACTCGACGTCGCAAGCGGCGCCGGGGTAATGGTTGTCGCGCCAAGTGCCGCCGAGCCGGGGCGCGCTCTCCAGGATGACGAAATCCTGCACGCCAGCTCGCTTCAAGCGAATACCGAGAGCGAGCCCTCCGAAGCCGGCCCCGATGATCAGTATCGTGCTGGCGCCGACTTCAGTCATCACGGTGAAATAGCCCGTAGCGACCAATCGAAGCGGGGTCCACGCGGGAAGTCGAGCGAATGTGCGCTCGAGCGCAGCGGGGCCGCGGGCGTCGTGCGACGTACGAGTCGAGGACCGCTGACGGCCGAACGGGGCTCCCGAACGAGGAGCAGCGGTGCTATCGTCGCCGGCCTGCCGCCGATGCAAAGGAGCACCATGCCGTTTCTTTCACGCGTTCTGGAGCCGCCGTCCTACGGCTTCGTCCGCGAAGGCCGTTTTTACGTGCCGACGTCAGGCGAGAATCGGGCGCGAGTTCTTTGCCCGCTTGAACGTCTTTCGCTCGCGAAAGCAGTGGTTGCCACTTTGGAGTTGGCTGTCGAGCCTCGCGCTCGTCCCCTTCCTCGTCGTGTCCTTGGCGAGGCATCTTCACGTGTGGTCGCTCGTGGCGGGGTTCTTCTACAGCATGGTCGTGCTCGGTACGCACGGTACCGTTTACCTCCATCGCTATTGCACGCACCGTGCATTTTCGTTCACGAGCCCCCGCTGGCGCTTCGTGTTCCGCCACCTGGTCATCAAGATCGTGAGCGAAGAGCTCTACGTGGTCTCGCATCACGTCCACCATCGCATGTCGGAGCGAGCGGGAGACCCCTACAACGCGCATGGTGGCTGGCTCTATTGCTTTCTCGCCGACGTCGACCACCGACCAATTGCCAAGGATCTCGCGGAGGCGGACTACCGGCGGGTGCGTCTCCTCTTGCGGCACACCGGTTTACGCCTCAACTCCTACGAGGAATATGCACGCTGGGGTTCGGTCAGCGACCCGGCACGGGTCGTGGCCGAGCAGCTCCTCAACTGGGTATTCTGGTACGCCGTCTTGTTCGCCTTGGGAGGCCACGCGCTCGCCACGGCCATCTTCGGAGCGGCCTGCGTGTGGGCCTTCGGGATCCGGACGTTCAACTTCGACGGGCATGGCCGGGGCCGCGATTCTCGTCGTGAGGGATGCGATTTCCACCGACAAGACCTCTCCGTCAATCAATGGTTTCCGGGGTACGTCTCCGGGGAGTGGCACAATGACCACCATCTTTATCCCGCGAGCGCGCGCGCCGGCTTCTTGCCACACCAGCTGGACGTGGCATGGGCTGCCATTCGCGGATACGCGTGGCTGGGTGGCGTGACGAAGTGGCGCGACAACAAGGCGGACTTCTATCGCGATCACTATCGGCCGCACCTCCGAGCGCACGCGGTGGGCGCGCGAACGCCGTCGACGGGGACCTAGCGCCGCTCGAATGCGGCCTCCGTACGGCCGCGGGCGCGAAGCGCTCCGAGCCGAGTCCTCGACTCACTTGCCCGTGAGCTTGTCTCGAATTCGCTGAGCCGTCTTCGCGCTCTCGGCGGCGCTGCTCTGCTGGTGTTGCGCGAGCCGCTCCTGCTCGTCGTTCGAGCTTTTCGCCGCCTCGTTGACGGCGCGTATCAGGCCCTTGATCGCCTCTTGCGTTTGCTCCG
This sequence comes from uncultured delta proteobacterium, assembly GCA_963787925.1. Lineage (GTDB taxonomy): Bacteria > Myxococcota_A > Polyangia > Polyangiales > Polyangiaceae > Palsa-1150. The sequence continues at coordinate 2,135,826 of CAWBEN010000003.1, read as the reverse complement.
CGAGGGGCTCCCCCGTGAAGTAGCTGATGCCCTCGCGCGTTCCTCGAACGTCGAGCCGGACGTTTGCGCTGGTCAGGAGCGTGTTGGTGCTCGTCTTTTGCAGGTCAGAAAAGAGCGCCTTCCACCTCTCCGTGGGCTTTTTTTCGAATTGTACGAACACCGACGCGCCGCCGGCCATCCCGTTCACGTCTTCGGGGCGTATGCCTTCGACGGTGATGTCCGTTTCGGTCTTGAGTGCCATCTCATCGAGCTAGGCGTTCGGAGGGTGGAAGGCAAGGCCCCACCTTCACTTGGCTCCCGCGCGGGCTCGCTTGCTCGAAGCCGAGCTGGACGAGCCCACGAACGACGGCCGCGCCCGATAGCGGGCGACCCCGAGTCACGGTACGTGAGCGACGTTGCCGTCCAGGTGACGGATTTTCGGCGAACGCACCGAGGAGGGAGTTTCTTCGAGATGGAGCTCCAGCGCCTCGCGCAAGTCGTCGAGCGCCTGCTCCTCGGTGTCTGCCTGGCTGGCAACGTCGACTTCGAGGCATTGGGCGACGTGAAGAGCGCCCTCCCGTGTCACCGCTGCCGTGTACCGCATGGGAGAGCGGTAGCGCTCCCCCCTCAGGCGAGGGCGCCTGCGCCCAAGGGTCACGGAAGCGGGGAACGTGAATCCATCGACCCGCGGCCGCTCGCCCGGCACGAAGCTCTCGGAGCGCCAAGCCCTTTGTTTATGGAGCCACCCTCGAGAATCGAACTCGAGACCTACGGTTTACGAAGGCGAGGCCGTCGAGGCCGGATCGCTGGCATCTCGGGAAAATGGCTCGACGGTCGCGCCGAGATCCCCCGAATCGGACGAGTCGAGAGGACCGATAGCCAATCGATGTCCAATGACGTGGCCGCCACACTGGAATCGGCGATCGCGAACTTGACGCGACTCCTCGCACGTACCGACGACCCCGGCACGGCGGCAATCCTTGTCACGGGGCGCACCGCGATGCGCCGGGAACTTGAGGGCGCGGTCCGGGAGACAGCGGACAACGTGGTGCCGTTCGACTCTCGCCAACCGAGGGGTCATCGGTGACGGCCGTCCGGGCCCTACTTCCCGAACTCTTCCGCACTTACCTGAGCCTGCCGAAGGATCGAAGCCAGGGTGCCCCGGGCCAGCTCCTTGTGCATGGGCACAATCGCGGTGCGACCGTCGGGATGCCTCACCTTCACGTGGCTCCCGCGCTGGCTCACTTGCTCGAAACCGAGCCGGACGAGTCCACGAACGACGGCCGCGCCCGATAGCGGGCCACCCCGAGTCACGATACGTGAGCTACGTTCACGTCCAGGTAACGGATTTTCGGCGAACGCGCCGATGAGGGCGCCTCTTCGAGATAGAGCTCCAGCGCCTCGCGCAAGTTGTCGAGCGCCTGCTCCTCGGTGTCGCCCTGGCTTGCAACGTCGACTTCGAGGCATTGGGCGACGTGAAAATCGCCCTCCCGTGTCACCGCTGCCGTGTACCGCATGGGAGAACTGTAGCACTCCCCTCTCAGGCGAGGGCGCCTGAGCACAACGGGTCACGGAGGTGGGGAACGTAATCCATCGACGCGTGGCCTCCGAAGCGACCCCATGAGGGAATTGCCGCACGGCTGTCGTACTCGTACCGTCAGGCTCTCGGCTGAGCCAGCGCAACGCTCGGTCCAACGGTCTGAGACGGGAGCGGAGCAGCCATGGATGGGCGCCCGTGTCTCTAGTTCGTCCCGAGCCCGCACGGGCAGCATTGCTACCCACCGGGGTCATCCGCGCCACCCGGGCGCACATCAAGGGCCTCCGCCTCGGGTAGCCCGTCGGCTCGCACCGCGGGCGCGACCCGAGCGGCTACGAAAGGCCGCGCGAGAACGACAGGACCATCACGAAGCACGACAGCTTGCGCTCGGCCCGACCGACGCGAAGGGAGCCGAAGCAGCCCCAGTCGACTTGGCCCTGCTCACCGGGCAAGGTTTCCAATCGAAAGAAGGCTTCGCGGTCGCCACGCGGGCGGACCGTCTTTACGAAGCGTCGGACCTGCTGCGTGCTGCCCGAAAAAGCCTCGGTCTCGAAGCATCTTGAACAGTCGGGTCGCGCGAAGGCGCGGATGCTGCTCGAGCGTGTCGAGGATCAGCGGCTTGTAGGCGTCCAGACGGGAGGGCCCCTTGGGGCGTCCGACCGGAACGAATCGGTCCGACTCGATCGCGTGACGGACCGTGTCGTGATGCACGCCGAGCTCGGTGGCGATGGTGCCGACTCTCCAGTGCTCAGCGAAGAACAGACGGCGAATGCGCGCGCGAAGCTCCGGCGAGATCATCGCAGGGCCTGCTCGAGAAGGAGTTTTTGCAAGTTGCCGAAGTCGCCCACGCCGGCCAACTCATCGCGATGGCGACGCCGGCGGCGGGCCACGGGCACCCACGCGAGCGTGTACAGTGGAGTGTCGCCCGGATCGGTGAACAGATCGGGATAGAAACTCGTGGCGCACCCACCGGGCGACTCGTCCGCATAGAGCGCAGCTCGGACCTTGCATCCCTGCCAGAGCGCCAGGGCCTCGAGCAAGAACGGCAGCGCTCGTGGGTGTGACGGATTGGGCCGCAGCTTGGCTTTGAAGATCGCCTCCCAGGGCGGTTGCATCGCGAGCAATTGCGCACCGCCCGGAGTCGGCCGAATGGCCATCCAGATCGATTGCATCGGTAGTGTCCTTGCCGCCCGCTTCCAAAGGCGCCTCGGCGGCGACCAGGTCGAACGGCAAGCCGACCATCGCCCCCGCGACGCCGGGGACGACACCCTGATGCGTTACTTTCTCCGTCGAAGACTTGGCCCGCTCGCGATGGCGCCGCTGCCGGTCGGCGCGCCCCAGCCGACCAGGGCGCGTCAGCGCGAACCGGCGGCCAGCCTCGCGAACGGAGCGGCGACGCGCTTCGTCGCGACAGCGTGTCCCGCAGTAAGCCTGCCCCCGATCACAGCCCGAGCAGACGAAGACACCTGTCGGCAGGGCGAGTCAGCGCACACGACGAAGCGAAAGGACAGCACGGCCGCGCCGCCCGAGAAGTGGCCCTCGCGCTGCGGGATGCGATGCTCGTCCGCGATCACGGCCGCGTGATCACCCGAGGGCCAGGAGGGTGGAAGCTCCGTGGCCCTCTTCCTTTTCTGCGGCCACCGGATCGTCGCCCAGCCCGGGGGGGCGAGGCCTACTTCCGGGCGCCGTCGGTCAAAAATGCGCCGTTTTCGCTGACCGCCAACACAGGACACCGGCCTGAACGTAAACGGTGCTTGCGAGGCTCGCGAGCGCGATGCTTGCGCCGCCGCCTCCTCCGCCCGCCGCCGACGCCCCCGCAGCCACCCGGGCCGCCGCCGCCACCCCCGACGCTAATGATGGGAGCGCTGCAACTCGTGTTTGCCAGTCATCGGAGCCCCCGGCACCGCCCTGGCCAGGGCTCGGGCTCCCGGGAGCGCCGTCACCGCCAGCGCTCGGCGTCCACCCGCTCGGCGACAGTGTTCCGTATCCTTGCAATGGCGTACCGCCCTCGCCGGCGACTCCGTCAGCGCCGGGGTCATCGGAAGCGGCCACGCCTCCGTCCGGCAGCGTCGAGCCCCAGGCAACCCGTCGCGGCCCACCATCGTGATGGGAGCCGGAGGATTCGATGACCCCGGCGTCCCAAACCCGATGCCCGAACAGCACCCAAGGCCTCCGTCGCCACCTGCCGAATTGCCGTCGCGCTCGTGCCTGCAGTCGGCGCGATCGTCGTCGTCTTTCTCGTTCGTAACCTCGCCCCCGAGGCCAAGGGGCACGGGGTGCCCGAGGTCATCGAGGTCATGGACGCCATCTACTACAAAAAGGGCGTCATCCGCCCCGCCGTAGCAGTGGTCAAGTCCATGGCGTCGGCGATCGCCATCGGCATTCTGCGACATGGCGCGTCGCGCGACGGCGCGGACCGCGAATTTGCGCGTTTCTTCCACCCAAACCCGCGCCCCCGGCGTTGGCCCTCCTCTTGCTCAAGGACGGTCACACACTCGCCGGAGGCGACTGACCATGAATTCGAAATCAACTGCTCTACGGTCGTCGGCGCTCGTCCTGTCGCTCGCGCCGATGCTTCTCGTCACCGCGTGCGCCGCCACCAAGCCGGCTGTCGCCAACGCCCCGCCGACCGCGATGGCGAACGCCGCCGGGCCCACCGCACCGGCCCGCGTCGAGCCGACGAGCGGCACGATCGCGATCTCCGACGAGATCCGGACCGCCTGCGGCATCTCCACCGAGGACGCGTTCTTTGCGTTCGACTCCGCCGCGCTCGAGTCGACTGACATCAAGCCGCTCGATGCGATCGCGAGGTGCTTCACCACCGGGCCTCTCGCTGGGCGCTCGATGCGCCTCGTCGGTCACGCCGACCCCCGTGGTCCCTCGGACTACAACATGGTGCTCGGGCAGCGCAGGGCCGACCGGGTCGACGGGTACATCGGTCACAAGGGCGTCAAGGGGTCGCAGATGGCGACGACGACGCGCGGCGCCATGGACGCCACGGGGCAGGACGAGGCGGGATGGGCGCGCGACCGCCGCGTCGACGTGCAGCTCGGTGGCTGACGCTCATTCCTCTTGAGGGGACATGCCGGCAGGGTGACTGCCAGCATGCACACATTTGCGTTTCGGAGGCGCAGAGGTCGCGTCGCGCGTCGCAGTTCGGCAGCGCAGCGCCTTGCTGCTAGCTGCTTGGCGCCTCAGACGAGCGGTCGCTCACGCGGCAGCAGGTTGGCGACCGCCGTGCGCAGGTCGTCCAGCTCGAAGCGCTTGTCGAAGAGCACTGCCCTCAAGCCCCTCGGCCTGCCGTCGCGTCGCCTCGTTGCCGAAGGCGGTCATCAGAATGACCGGGGTGCGCCAGTGAGCCTGGCGGCGCACCTCGAGAATCTGAAGCCCCGTGCAGACCGGCATGCGGATGTCGGAAACGATGAGATCGACGGAGTCGCTGCCGTCGTCGCCTCATGCGGGCCGCGACATCCACAAGAAGGCGCACACGCCATCGGCCAGCTCGACCACCTCGTAGCCGTCGTCGCGAAGCGTATCGGCTACGAGCCGACGCATCTCCAGGTCGTCCTCCGCCACCAGAATTCGGAGGGACGCGGGCGCGCCTCGACGAGGCTGACGGCGCCCGTTCGCCACGGGCTCTCCGTCGCCTCCGCGCTCGAGGGCGCCTCGGGTTCGATCTTGGTGTTGGCCATCATGCATACGTTGCATTCCGCGTGCCTCGAGCGAACTCTACCCGGAAGCTGAGTACGTGGACGTACCGTCACGAGCCTTCGGAATTCACCGCAGGTCGCCAGACGGCGAAAGGGACAGGGAGCGATGGATCCGAAGGGCAATACCAACTGCGTTGCGGTCTTCGATCGACATCAGGAGCGGAGACCGCGATCCGCGAGCTTCAGAAGGGAGGCTTCGACATGAAGAAGCTGTCCATCATCGGCCGCGACTACCACACGGATGAGATTAGGGTGCACTTCGCCCGAAGTGGCCCCGTGGAGATGCCATTTCCGCCGAGAACGCTCGCCCTGACGATGCTGGTCATCGCTGCGTGCTCGCAGCGGCCCGCGGTCCAGCCGCTCGCGCCCGTGGACTGGCGGGCGCTCGCAAGCCCCGTGAAGCCTGCGGCGGTGACAGCGCCGACAGCCCGGGAGCGGGACGCCGTGGATGCCTACGTTGCGTCGCTGGCGTCGTCTCACTTTGCGCTGATGGCGCCCACCCTGGATGCCGACGCGCGCGGCTGGTTTCCCGGGATCGACGAGGTGCGCGGTCGCGACGACGTCGTGCACCTGCACGAGCTTCTCTTTGGCGGCTTCTACGATCGTAGGGTCGCCGTGAGCCGGATCTTCAGCACGGCGGGTACACACTCCATCGAGTGGATGATGACGGGACGGCAAGAGCAACAATGGATGCGGGTCGCGCCCACCGGGCGGTCGGTTGCGTTCAAGGGCATCACGCTGATCTGGACGAGCGACGACGGAGCGATCAGCGACCTGCATGTGTACTTCGATGAGGCCGCGGTGCGTGCGGAGCTCGGCGTAGGTCCCGAGCGGCTGCGGGACCTTCCTCCCCCGCGCGAAACCGCGGGGACCGAGCGCGTGGAGCAGACTGGGACCACCGTCGAGACGCAGAACGTGGCCGCGGTGCGCGCCGAGCTCGATGCACTGGAGAACAAGGACGAGGCGGCTTACCTGTCGTCGATGACGGACGATGTCGTGATCGATACGCCCGAGGGCGGCCAGGCGACGCGGACCAAGGCCGGCGCCAAAGCCTACTACGAGTCCATGGACCACGCGATCGGCCAGCTCGACACGACGATCGGCAACATCTGGGGCATCGGAACGTTCGTCGTCGTCGAGTACTCGATCGCGGGACTGCAGCTCGCCCCACTCGGCTGGGTGCCGGTGAGGCGGAACCATGTCGTCGGTCTGCACGTCGTCGATGTCTCCGAGCTCCGGGGCGATCGCGTCGCCCGGATCTGGCGGTACGACGACCTGCAAGAAGTCGCCATCGACGGGCGCTAAGCGGATCGCTTGGGGAATACTTCTGCGCGCGCGGGTGCTACAGCCAGGCGCAGACCATGCGCCGCGCACTGCCTCCGGTCGTCCTCGCGGTCATCGTCTCTTCGCCCCTCGCCGCGTGCGTGCCCAAGGACAAATACGACGCGGCCCTGGCGGACGCGCAGCAAGCCCACGCGCAGCTCGAAGCAAGCGAAAAGGCCCGTCAGGCCGAGGAGGCCGACCTCAAGCAACAGCTCGCCGACGCGCAGCAGAAAGTCCAGGACCTGGACCAGAAGCTCAGCGACCTCTCCACCGCCGACCACAACCTGCAGGCGAAGCTGGACGAGAGCACGGCGATGGCGAGCGAGCTGCGGGCGGAGCTCGGGAAGCTTGGAAAGAACGTCGACGCCATGCTCCAGGAGAAGGGGACGCTCTCCAAGGCGCTCGACGACGCCAAGAGTCGCCTCGAGGAGCTGCGAAAGGCGCAAGCTGCGGCGGAAGCGCGAGCTTTGCTCTTCAAGCAGTTCATCCGGAAGCTCAAGGCGATGATTGACGCGGGACAGCTGCGGGTGACGACGCGCGCGGGCAAGCTCGTCATCCAGCTGCCGAACGACGTTCTCTTCGACTCGGGGCAGACTGCCATCAAGACCGCCGGCAAGCAGGCGCTCACGGCGCTCGCGAAGGTCCTGGCCACGGTGCCGGGACGCTCGTTCCAGGTGGCCGGAGACACCGACAACCTCCCGATTCAAACTCCCCGGTTTCCCTCGAACTGGGAACTCTCGACGGCGCGCGCCGTAGAAGTCGTGCACTTTCTCGTCTCCGAGGGCGTGAACCCCCATGTGCTGTCGGCGGCCGGTTACGGTGAGTTCGATCCGGTGGTAAGCAACGAGGCTGCCGACGGGCGTGCGAAGAATCGGCGGATCGAGATCACGCTTCAACCGAATCTCGACGAGCTCGTTGCCGCCCCGGACATCAAGTGAGGCGCGCGGACAGCCACGTGCGCTTTCGGCTAGGGCAGGACGTCGGCATCGCCCTCGGTTCGCGTCGGTGACGGTCGACGTCGTGGCCTCGGCTTGACCCACAGTGCTCGTCGTCGCATTGGGCCTGTGGGCCGGACTGTTGGCGAGCACCAGGATCCGCGGAAAAGGGAGCAGCGCGACCAGGGAGGCGCGACCAGGCTGCTGGTTAGACACGGAGGTTCAGGATTCCATGGGTTTCTTTTTTTGGCGACGTAAGCCGTCTCGAGAGTCGGCATCTTGTTTCGACTCGCGCAGTCGGTAGCTCTCGCCGTCGATCTTGACGATGTCGGCGTGGCGGACGACGCGTTCGACGAGCGCCGTTGCGCAGGTGGCAGAACACCGAGACCAACTGATCATCCAAGCGTCGCTTCGCCCCGACGGAGATATCCTCGTCGCTTCGCTCCGATCGGCGCCCGGGTGGACCGGAACGCGTGGTCGGCTGCGGCCGGAACAGGCGGCCGAGTCGGCCGGAATACGCAGCCTTTCGACCGTCGCCTGGAGCTTCGAGGAGTTGTACAGCTCGAATTTGCGCTCATCGCCGAAGTAGCCGTTGCGCACGATATTCACGCGAACGCGGCATCGACTCCATGAGCTCTTTCAGGAGCTCCAGGCCATCTCGCTGGCGGTTGATGACCCACCAGACGTCGAGCTCTGCGCCCAGCGCCTCAAGGCTGCTGTCGAGTGTTTCGCCGTAGCGGCTGACGGCGACGTTGTTTCTCGCGGCCGTGTTCACGACGACCGTGCTGTCGCGGTGCCCATCGCAGACGTTCACCAGGTGAATCCACCCATCTGCCTCGTCGAGGTCCGCTCGTTCACACGGCACGACGGCCTCGTACGCCCGAAACACATCGGGGTTGGCGTTGTCGCACTCGACGAGGAGCGCGTTGGTGCCCTGCGCGAGCAGGTAGTCGAGTGCCGCGATGGACGCCATCGACTTGCCCACTCCCCCTTTGCTGCCCCCCACCCAAATGATGCGATTCGGGCGCCGGGGTCCTTCTTTCCTACTGTCCATTGAAGCCTCCTGGATGCTGCAAACGGCGCCCTGTTGGGCGCCAACGAAGTCATGTGGAGCTCGCTAGGGCGGGCCTCTCGTGTGTGCTGCGGGAGTGCCTTTGCGGCGGCCGACCGAGGAACCGCACAAGCGCTGCGGCAGAGAAATCAGATCTCGTCGGAGTCAGGACGCACGGGGAACTCCGAGCGACGCGAAGTGTGGTCGCGTTTGAGCGCTGGCAGTTCCTTGGCAGCAGGCTTCGAGGCGCTGCCCTCTCGCTGCGCGGGCATGGGGACCGGCGCCGCTAGCCCGGTCGCCGGCAGGGCCGTCGAAACGATGGCCTCACCAACGGGTATGCGCTCAAGCGCCGACTAGTGCTTATGGCATACGTCGTGGGGTCGCAGTCGTCAATGAGTACGATGGAGTACCTATTCCGATCGTGGTCTCTTCTCATGCCGCACCATCGACAAGGACATTGGCCGATTGGCATGAGAATGTGCAGAGACATGCTGCCGGGACTATCGAGACGTGGCATGGGAGAAGGCAAAACCCGGAGCGAAAGCGTAGGGCAAGATAAAGGCGTGAGTTACGCCGTTTTTTAGGTATGGATAATGATGAAAGAAAAGACGGGTTACGGACGAGTGGGCGTGAGTTACGCATCTTGACAAGTGCTGGACAGTCCGTAGGAAAGTGAGAGTTACGGATGAACGACGATGACAAATCGCCGGGATTTCGACCTCGGATGGGTCGCCCGCCTCCACGGCCGGACGCGGGCCTGTCCTTGCGCAAGTTCCTGCTCGCGCGCGTGCGCTACGCGCCTCGGCGCGTAGGCCGAAGCGCGCGGGCGAGCATCGCGGTCGCGCGCTCCGGGGAGGACTCGCGCCGCGTCATGGTCAAAGCCCACGTCGTTCGCATGACGTCGTATGGAGCCAAGGCCGCCTCGCTCCACCTGGGATACATCCAGCGCGACGGAGTGCAGCAGGATGGATCACCGGGCCGGATGTATGCGGCGGACGGGCCCGTCCACCCAGAGGTCTTCGACGAGGCGCGCGAGGGCGAGCGTCACCAGTTCCGGATCATCCTCTCCCCCGACGATGGCCATGACCTCGAGCTCACCGACTACGTGCGGCGCGTTCTCGCCCGCGTGTGGAACGCGACATCGGTCGCAAGCTCGAATGGGCCGCGGTCAACCACTACAACACCGCCCATCCACATGCGCACGTGGTCGTGCGGGGCGTCGACCGAGAGGGCCGGCAGGTGCGCTTCGACCGAAGCTACATCTCGAACGGCATGCGATGGCGTGCTGAAGAGATCGCGACCCAGGAGCTCGGGCCGCGCCCCGAGTTCGAGATCCGACGCGCCTATGCGCGTGAGGTCACCCAGGAGCGGTTTACGTCACTGGACCGCGAGCTCGAGCGTCGGGCGAAGGACGGACATGTGAACGTGAGCTCGGCCCACAGCCGCGGCCGCATCGACGAGGCGATGCTCCTCGGGCGGCTCGCGCAGCTGCAGAAGATGGGGCTCGCCGTCCGCGCCTCGCCCGTCGAGTGGCAGCTTACGGCCGGCTGGCAAGACACCCTTCGCGCGCTCGGCACTCGCGGAGACATCCTCAAGCAGATGCATGCGGCCATTCGCGGGGATCCCGGCCGCTGGCATGCGGTCGGTCCCGGACAGCCGCTCCCGGACGGCTACGGCGGGATCGAGGAGCAGCTCTTGGTCGGCCGCGTCGCCGCCAAGGGACTCGCCGATGAATTGAAGGGAACCTTCTACGCCGTGCTCGAGACGCCGACCGGTACGGCATACCACGTCGCCATCGGCCCAAAAACGGTCGAATCCATCGGCACGGGCGACCTCGTAACCTTCGAGAGCAAACCGGCACGGGCGGTCGGCCCCGTCGACCTGCACATCGCGGAGGTCGCCCTGCGCCAGGCAGGAGTCTACGCGATCGATCCGGCTGTTCCCCTGACGGGCGAGCGAGCCCCCGCCGCCCGTCGTCTTCGCGAGCTCGCGCGCCTCCGCTTGGTTACAGCGCACGCCGCAGGGCACTGGAGCGTGCCCGCCGATTTGATCGAACAACTCGAGGAGCACCACAAGACAGAGCCGGCGCGTCACCGGCTCTTCGTCCACAAGCAGCCGCTGCCCCTCGAGACCCAAGTGACGTACCGCGGTCGGGTCTGGCTCGATCGCGTCGACCCTGAAACGCTCGCCCTCCACGGCTTGGGTGCACAGGTCGCGCACGCTCTCGAGAAGCGACGCCAGGTCCTGCGCGAGCTCGACAAGGCCGGCTCCAGAGACTCTTCCAACTCGAACGCGAGCGCGTGGCCGAGCAATTCGCGCAGCGCTCTGGCCAAGCCTGCGTCGGCATCGAGTCAAACGGGTTCCGCGGACGCGCCCAGGAATTCGTCGCGCCCGGGGGCTCGTCGTACGCAATCGTCTCGGACGGCAAGAGCTTCGTCGTGGTCCGCACGGCGCAGGCTCGACGATGGCATCGCAAGGCTCTCACCATCACCTGAGACGCAAAGGGCCGTCCCCTTCTTCGAGAGGCGCCCGACCGAGGGCTCGAGTAGCACTCCGCCGATGGTCGCGGGTGGCGTACAACGCGAACGCCTCCTGCTGGGTAGGTGACCCTTGCACACGTGCCAAGGTCTTCGACCTCGCCGGAGTCGGTGCGCCGAGGTCCGGGGCTGGCTGCCCTGCGCTTTGGCGTCAATGATGATGCCTTCCGCCTTGTGAACGGCGTCGGCTGTAGACGGCCTGCTTGATTGGAGGAAAGTTGGCCGCGAGGATCCGAGGAAAGGCGACCACGCCGATCCGAGGAAATCCGACTACCGGAAATCCCAGCGAAAATGACCGCGCTCGCGGTCAACCCTCGCGGGCAAAGAGGTCCTCGGCGACGGCCGCGAGCGCGTGGTCGTCCGGGGGAGGGCCTTGCTTGAGCGAGCGCGTCCACTCGCGGTGGAGGGAGCGCGCGCGGTGCGGCGGCACCCCGGCCTGCATCACGATTTCGCGCAGGTTCAAGCCCTGGTCGAGCAACCGAAATACGTGCGCCGCTTCCTGCTCTTCGGTGCGTCGAGTGGCGGTCTTCGCATGGGTGGCGCGGGCCGTGGGCGGGCTTGCAATCCGGGGCGAGGGCCTGCGTCCGGGACGGGCGAGGGCTTCGACCTGGGCGAACGCGTACAGGCGGATGCCACTACGCAGGACGGGATGCAGATACCCGCGGTACTGCAGGTGCTGGAGCACCGATACGGGCTCGCCGAGCCGCGCTGAGGCCTGCTCCTTGGTGAGCCAAGCGGGCCAGGTTGCGTCAGTGGGATTTGATTTGATCTCATCGACCTCAGACCTCCCGTTCGGCTGCTGCATGGCTGTCTTCTTCCTCCACCTTCAGCGGCGCCTTCTCCAGTGATCCATTCGGCGGCGCCCGAGTGATCCACCCCAGGGTCGGCTCGCGAGGACGGGAGCGGCGGGATCGTGACGCACCCCAATCACCCATCATCCGATCATCGCCGTCGAACACGCGGAGGCGCGCCGACACGTCGCAGCTGGCGACGGCCGTTCGCGGGCGACAGTCCGATCAAATTAGAAGGTAGTGTCGTCGTCGGAGTCGTCGCGCACGACGGGTGTCGAGGCGTCGCGCACGGCCAGTCGGTAGCGCTGGAGCAGGTGGTGCATGGCCGCGGCGCGTCGCCAGAGGGAGTCGGCGTGGGCCATGACGATGCTCTTGCTGCGGGCGACGGCGAAGTCGTCGATGAGCGTCGGGTGCTCGGCAAGCAGGGCGTCGATAACGACGCCGAGGGCGTGCTCGAGCAAGATGACGGCGGCGAACTCGGGGGCGTCGACGAGGTCGAAGACGGTCGGCGGCGGGGGCGTCTCGACGGGTCCGCCCTTCTTCGCGACCGGGCGCCTCACGGGGACTCGGCGGTCTCGGCGTCACTGGCCTTGGCGTTGCGTCCGGCGCGCACGGCGGCAACGTGTTGGCGATAGCTGGGCCCATCGATGTTGATGCGGATGGCGTGCATAGCAAGGCTCGAGGATGGCCGCAGCGACGGTATCGTCGCCGAGGTAGCGGCCCCATTTTCTCAAATCAATATTGGATGTGACGGCGGTGGAGAATTTGCCATGCCTGCGGTCGATGAGATTGAAGAGGGTATGAGCGGAGGACACCGCCGACGTCCAAGAAGAGCGTGGTGATTGGAAGGGTGCGTTTCGTGGGCTTCATAGGCGTCACCGCTGCCAACGAATCGAATCGACTTCCAGCGGCACCGCGACGCCGTCGCAGCGGGGGATCACTCGCGCCGTGTAGTCCGCCGCGGGCCGGAGTGCGCACACGGCTGCGCCGTAGATGTAACGCCCAGGCTCACCGGCAACCCGGCGAGCACGAGTCATCTCCTGCCGCACAGAACCGCTACCCGCGAGGCCGTCGGCGTAGAGCTCGACCCGGACGGCGTCGGGGTCAAGGTCGTGGAGAGAGAGCTCCACCTCAAACACGTGGTCCGCGCCACGCGCCTCGACCTTCACTTCCCCGAAACGCAGCGTCGCCCAACTCTCTCTCAGCGTGTGTTTCCGGCGGATGACGCTCTCGCCCACCGCGCCGTTGTTGGCGGCGCGCCTTCGATAAACGGACGCGGCCGGGAGGTAGTGTTGCTCGGTGTATTCGCGCACCGTGCGGCTGGTCGAGAAGTGCGGGGTCAACCGCGCCATGCTCTCTCGCATGCGGCTAACCCAAGCGGTGGGGATGCCGCCGCCGTCTCGGGCATAGAATTCGGGAATGACCTCTCGCTCAAGGAGGCTGTAGAGCGCGTCGGCTTCGACGGCGTCCCAACCCGGGTCGTCGCCATGCTCTCGGCCGTCGCCCAGTGCCCACCCCACCCCGGGCGCGCATGCCTCTGCCCACCAGCCATCCAGCTCGGAGAGATTTACGCCCCCGTTGACGAGCACCTTCATGCCGCTCGTCCCGCTCGCCTCCCAGGGGCGGCGCGGCGTGTTAATCCAAACGTCCACCCCCTGGACGAGGTGCTCGGCCATCAGCATGTCGTAGTCGGCGAGGAAGACCGCATGGGGGCGCGCCTCGGGCTGGCGGATGAAGTGTATCCATTCGCGGATCAAGGCCTGCCCGGCCTGGTCTTGCGGGTGAGCCTTACCCGCGATGATGATTTGAACTGGGCGCTCGGAGCTCGCTAGGAGGCGCAGCAGCCGCGCCGGATCGTGGAGCAGCAGGTTCGGCCTCTTGTAGGTCGCGAAGCGGCGCGCAAAGCCCAAGGTCAGCGCGTTGGGATCGAGTACACGCTTCGCCCGCTCGACCGCCTGGGGCTCGGCGCCAGATGCGGCCAGCTGTCGGGACAATAGCTCGCGGGCGTAGTCGACGAGAGAATTGCTGGCTGCAGTGCGAAACTGCCAGAGCTTGGCGTCGGAGACAGCGCGGACCTGGCTCTCGAGGGCGCTTGCGGGCCCCCGCCACCGATCCTTTCCACACGCTTCCGTCCAGAGAGCGTCAGCCTCGGCGGAGTCCCAGGTCGGCATGTGGACTCCGTTGGTCACGTAGCCGACCGGCACCTCCTCCTCCGGCCAGTGCGGAAAGAGCGGCTCAAAGAGCCGTCGACTGACCTGTCCGTGCAGACGGCTAACGCCGTTGACCGCGCCGCTCCCGCGGATGGCCAGGTAGGCCATGTTGAAGGTCTCCGACGCGTCGTCCGGGTTCTGGCGGCCCAGAGCCAGCAGATCGTGAAATGGGATCGCCAGCTTCTGCTCGGCATACCTACCGAGGTACTGCTCGATGAGAGCCGGAGCGAATCGGTCAAAGCCTGCTTCCACGGCCGTGTGAGTGGTGAAGAGGTTGCCGGCTCGCGTGACGGCCAGCGCGACCTCGAACGGCTGCCCGGCCTCTTCCATGAAGCTGCGTGCGCGCTCGAGCACGGCAAAGGCCGCGTGGCCCTCGTTCAGGTGACAGACCTCCGGCTGAATTCCGAGCGCGCGTAACAGCCGCCATCCGCCGATCCCGAGCAGCAGCTCCTGCTTGAGTCGCAGCTCCGGACCACCGCCATAGAGCTGGCTGGTGATGGCTCGGTGGGCCGGGATGTTCGCCGCGTCGTTGCTGTCCAGCAGGTAGAGCTTCACTCTGCCGACCTGGGCCTGCCATGCGCGCAGCCAGACCGAGTAACCGGGTAGTGCAATCTCGAGCCGCAACCATTCACCGTTCGACTGGCGCACGGGCGTGATCGGCAGCTGTCCAGGGTCGTTGTATGGGAAAAGGGCCTCTTGGGCTCCGTCCTTGTCGATCACCTGGCGGAAGTAGCCCTGCTGGTAGAGCAGCCCGACGCCGACCACCGGCACGCCGAGATCGCTCGCGGCTTTGAGCTGGTCACCCGCTACGTTGCCGAGGCCACCGGAGTAAATCGGCAGCGCCTCGCTCAGCATGAACTCCATGCTGAAGTACGCGGCGCAGGTGAGGTCCTTTGAAGAATGATGCTGCTGAAACCACGAGCGCGCTGCGGTCGCATCGCGGCGCGTCTGTAGCAACGCGTCCACGTGTTTTCGAAAGACCGGATCGGCCCACGCGCGCTCGACCTTCTCGCGCGAAACCGTCTGCAGGATAGCCCATGGGTTATGCGTGATTTCCCACAGGGCGGGGTCGAGCGTGCGCCATACGTCGTCGGTTGCGTGATTCCACGACCAACGCATGTCCAGAGCGAGTTCTGCCAACGCCTCGACGCTCGTGCGCGAGATGCCCTTCACCCCATGCGAGGTCATGCGCGGCTCAGACCGCGCCTGTAGCGCGATGCTCGTCGAGCGAAAGGGGGCCCGTCCTCTCGAGGAGCCGTTTCGCCGCGGCTACGTCGTCGACGGTGCCGTGTGCGACGACGACGAAATGATCGGCCTTGAGCGCCGTCTCGTACTTGAGGATGCTGTCCTTCGGAATGCCGATGCTGTAGAGGCCAGCGCCGAGCGCCGACAGGCCCCCGAGTGCCGCGCCCTCGCCGAGAGCCCCGACGATCCATCCCACCAGTGGGCCCAGCACCATGAGGTGTCCGACGCCCGGGATGAGAAAGAGCGCGGAGCCGAACAGCATCCCCCAAAAGGTGCCCCAAAACGCGCCGCGCTTGCCCCAGAACTTCATGCGGTCGCCAGCGTTGTAGAAGCCGATGACGTGCTCTTCGGTGTGGTAGTCCTTCCCGACGATCGACAGTTTCTTCATGTCGAAGCCGGTGCGCTGGAAGGCGCGGAGCGCTTCTTCCGCCTGAGGGTGCGTTGCGTATACGGCGACTACGCTGTTGAGCTTTTCCATGTTCGTGGTCCGTGACCTGCATGAACTGAGCCGCTTTCGGCGTCGGAGCGGCTCTTTGTAACCGGTGCACGAATAGGCGGTATGGCGCGTCGGCGTGAAACCGCGCATGTTGGCGAGCGTGGACGGCGGTCGTTCAGTCCGGCGAGGGCAGCTCTTTCGGGAGCGTCGGCGGCACGGTGATGTGACCGAGGGGCAACTGGAACTCGCTTGGGCGAGAGCCGTGCGCGAGTGGCGCGCCAGTACTTCGGAGCGAACTCGAGGTACCGGTCGCGAGCCAATACGGCACGATTCGGATGATCTCGGCGAGGTACAGCTCGGGGTCGAGCGCGTGGAGTTTGCACGATGCGACCAGCGAGAGGATGTTGCCGGCGGCGCAGGCGTGGTCGTCGGAGCCGTAGAACAACCATGCTCGACGACCGACGGCGACGGCTCTCAACTCGCGTTCCGCGTAGTTGTTCTCCTTGCGGAGCCTGCCGTCATCGAGAAAGCGCCGGAGCGCCGGCTCCTGGCGGACGCAATACCCGAGAGCGGTCGCGACGAGCCCGCGCTCGGGACGCTTGTTGTGCTCGGCCCGGGCCCACGTGAAAAAGGGCGTCCACGAGCGGTCGCACGGTCTGGTCGCGTTGAGCCCTGCGCTGCACGGGGGCAAGCTTGGCGAGCGGGCGGTCGGCGTCGAAGAACGCGGCGATGAGACGCACCCCACGCAGGCCGAGCGGGTGCTTGCAGACGGCGGCTTCCCAGTATTTGCGACGAGCATGCGAAAAGCATCCGACCTCGGTCGGTGGGGGCCCGCTGTCGCCTGGTTTTTCGTCGGCGCCGTCGGGCGGGATGCCCTTGAGGAGGGCGTCGTAGATGACGTGAGCGTCGGCCTGCACACATCCGGAGAACCCCTTGAACATCTGCCAGACCGCAAGGCTGGCGCTTGCCATCTACAAGGGGGCTGCGCTGGATGGCGACGCCGGTGGCGTCGGTCGACAGCAGAACGCGGTGGCGATGGCCTCCTTGCGTGCGGCCTCGACGATGCAGCCGAGGGTGGCGCCGACGTGCTCGGCGTACCGGCACATCGTGCCGCGATCGAGGGCAAAGCCTTCTCGTGCGCACTGCTGCTCGTATCGATAGAAGGGAACGCCCAGGACGTACTTGATGGCCAGCACGTGGGCGATCATCGACGGCGCGAGAATGCCTCGCGGCACGATCTCCTTGGGCATCGGCGCGGTGACGAAACGATACGTCGGCTCCGTCGGCGCAGCCGCGGGTGCCCGTCGGTCTTTCCATCGGTCTGGCGCGAAGGCCGCGCCGTCGACGCCGTGGGTCTCCAGGCTGTCCCTCGCGCGGGCGCGCAGTTGCTCGAGGTTCCAGCCTGCTTTGCGACTCCGATGACCGGCACGTTCAGGTGGCCGCGCTTCACCATCGCCTGCAGGGCGGGGAAGATCTTCTTGTGCGCCAGGTCTCCGGTCGCGCCGAAGAAGACCATGGCATCGGACAGGGGCTGGGTCATTCAGGCTCCAGGTGACGATCGCAGAACTAATCGGCCAGGCCGGCCGAGCGTGCGTTCAGGTGACGTGAGTCCTTCAGCGCCGCAACCAGATGGACGACATGGCCCAGATCGCTCCGATGAAAATCACCATCCACACGAAGTCGCCGCCCCGGCCCCAGGCTTCATCGTTGAAGGTCGCATCCAGCTTGTCCCTCGTGGTCGGCGTCGAGCACGGTTTCGAGCTCGTCGAGCAGGGCTCGCGGCAGGCCACTTCGGTCGACGGCGCGTCGCAGCACGTCGGCTCTTCCTCCAAGGCGCAGAGGTTCACTTCTTTCGTCCGCCGGTCGAGGCTGTTGAGAGAAAGGGGGCGACCTGTCCGCTTCGCAGAGTGTGCATGGGTCGCGCAGGCGCGGCGCCGCGCTAGGGGGCGCGCTCAATGGGCAACCGGCCCGATAGCCGGGAGCGGCTCGGCTCCGTTGGTTGACACCGGGTTGGCCGCCGCCACGGCCTTCATCGGCACGGGCGCAGCCAGGAGAGGTCTTATCAGCTCGATCGGGATGGGAAAGACGATCGTTGAGTTCTGGTTCGATCCCATGTCGAGCAGCGTCTGCATGTAGCGCAGGGCAAGCGCAGCGGGCTGCGTCGAGATGATCTCGGCGGCGTTGGCTAGGACCTGCGCGGCCTGGAACTCCCCCTCGGTGGCGATGATCTTCGCCCGCTTCTCGCGCTCGGCTTCAGCCTGCCGCGCGAGGGCCCGCACCATGGACTCCGCGAGCTGCGCGTCCTTGAGCTCGACCGTTCCCACTTTGATACCCCAGGGCTCGGTCTGGCGATCGATGATTGCCTGCAACTTTCCGTTGATCTTCTCGCGGCCGCCGAGGAGCTCATCGAGGCTGGATTGTCCAAGCACGGCGCGCAGTGTTGTCTGCGCGATCTGGGACGTCGCCTCGATGTAGTTGTAGACGCGAACGATGGCGGCCTGGGCGTCCATGACTTGAAAGAAGATGACGGCGTTGACCTTGACCGTGACGTTGTCGGAGGTGATTACCTCTTGTTGAGGTACCTCGAGCGTGATGACCCGAAGGTCGACCTTTCGGACGCGGTCGATTCCAAAGGGGAAGATGAAGAAGAGGCCAGGCCCCTTGAGAGCGATCAGACGACCGAGCCGAAAGACGACACCTCTCTCGTACTCCTTGGCGATCTTGATGGTTGACGTCGCCACCAGGATCGCGGCCAGCGCGAGGCAGAGGGCGATTCCGGCGGAGAAATAGGCGGCGGACATTGGATCGGGCTCCTTCGACGCGCGGCAAATGGAAGACTCCGCGAGCGTGGGTTTGGAGAGCACCTCCTATGCCAAGTGGCCCCGCGAGGTGGGCGGGCACACCGGCGACCCTGGGGCCGAGGCTCGTGTGCGACCGCGGGCCGGCAAAGTTGGCGCGGCCATCAGGAAGGCAGAGTGCGAGATGACGTTTGCAATTTGCGCCCGCTGCTCCGGAGCGCAGCGACCGCCTCGCCAACACTCAGGCGGGCGCGCCCGCTCTGACAACGAGAACCGAGCACGAGCCGTGCGGGCGACCTTCTCCGCAACGCTTCCGAGGGAAAGCAGGTTGAGTCCCGTCCGGCCTCGTGCGCCGACGACGACGAGCTCGGCGCCAAGGGCTTCCGCCTCACCGACGATGGCGGCCCCCTCGGGACGATCGATCACCCTGCATTTGGCCTGGATGTGAAAGCGGGCGACGCAATCGGACAGGTCGCGGGTCGCGGCGTCGTTGACCATGGGCGACGGGGTGACCGAGGGGGTCCGAGCGCGAGCAGATACTTCGCCTCCACGTCGCGAAATCCTTGCGCATGGACGACCTCGAGTTGGGCGCCACGTCGCTGCGCCTCTGCGGCGGCGCTCGTGATCGCGGGAAGCGAGGGTCCGACAGGTCGGTCGCCGCGAGCACCCATCCGCGGGCCACCGAGGGGCGCGCCAGGAGGACGCTCCCGTGCGCATGGTGGAGCACCCGTTCCGCAACGCCACCGAAGGCGCGGGCCGGACCGGACCGACCGTGACTGCCGATGACGATGATGTCCGCTCTCCACGCCTCCGCCCGCCTGATGATCGCGGCGTAATCGATTACGTAGTCGATGAAGACCTCGGCCCGATCTCCGAGACGCCGCGCATCCGCTCGGCCACAGCCTGGGCCGCTCGCGCCGAGAGCTTCGCGGGATCGTCGGCAAATTGAGGCGGCCAGGTCTTGAGAAACGACAGCGGAGGGAGCGCGTGGATGACAGCAAGCGCATCCGTGGAGCCGGAAGCGAGTGCCGCGCCTTCTCGCAGGGCAGCGTCCGCCGCATCGCTCAGACCCGTGGCCACGAGCACTCGCATATTCCTCCGTGAACGCACGCGTCGTGCCAGGGCCTCCACAAGGCGCGCCTTCCCGCCCGATCTCGCCGTGATCAGGCAGCGCCGGCGCGATGCTCGTTGACCGAAAGAGCACCGGTCCTCCCGAGAATCTGCTTCGCGGCGCTCACCTCGGCAACGGTGCCGTGCGCGACGACGACGAACTGGTCGGCCTTGAGCGCGGTCTCGTACCTGAGGATGCTGTCTTTGGGGATGCCGATGCTGTAGAGACCGGCGCCAAGCGCCGTCAGACCCCAATCACGGCCCCTTCGCCCAGTGCGCCCACGATCCACCCGACCAGCGGGCCCAGCACCATGAGGTGTCCCACCCCGGGGATGAGAAAGAGTGCGGAGCCGAACAATATGCCAAAGAAGGTGCCCCAGAAGGCCCCTCGTTTGCCCCACGCCATCATGCGGTCGCCCGTGTTGTAGAAGCCGATCACGTGCTCTTCGCTGTGGAAATCCTTCCCGACGATCGACAGCTTCTTCATGTCGAAACCGGTGTTCTTGAAGGCGCGGAGCGCCTCTTCGGCCTGGGGATGCGTACCGTAGATCGCCACCGCCGTATTGAGCGTTTCCATGTCGTGCACCTCGGGCCGCTCGAAAGCAGGATGCGCGCCGCTCTCCGTCCGCACGGGTGCTAAGACGAGCGTCGTGTTCGCGTTCTCCAAGAAGGCTCGGCGAGACGCACTGCGCGCCCAGCCGACGTCGGAGCAATGGCGTGCGATCGTCGACAGCAACGTCCCGTACGCAGCGCTGCTCGAGGCGGACGACCGTCATGAGCTCGAGGCGCTCATGCGGATCTTTCTCGCTGAAAAACGCTTCGAAGGCTGCGGTGGGCTGTCGATCACCGACGAAATGAGGATCACGATCGCCGCTCAGGCGTGCCTGCTCCTTCTCCACCGGCAAACCGACGTGTACCCGGATCTCGAGACGATCCTCGTCTACCCCCATCCATACCGCGCCCGCTACGAACGCATAGTCGGCCCTGTCGTGGTGGAGGGCGACGGCGCGCGCCTCGGCGAGTCGTGGACGCGAGGCGTCCTCGTCCTCGCGTGGGACCATGTGAACGCGACCACCCATCCCGCTGCGGAGGGTCACAACTTGGTGCTCCACGAGTTCGCTCATCAGCTCGATGCGGAGGACGGCGCGATGGACGGAGCCCCCCCGGTTGGAGGGCGTGCGCGGTATGTGCAGTGGGCGCGGGTGCTGGGCGACGAGTACAACGATCTCTCCAAGCGGCTGCGCGATGGCCGCGCGAGCGACGTCGATCCCTACGGGGCGACGAGCCCGGCCGAGTTCTTTGCGGTCGTCACGGAGATGTTCTTCGAGAGGCCCAGGCAGTTGCTCCGGAGCCACCCCGATCTGTACGCCGAGCTGTCCACGTTCTACCGGCAAGATCCTGCGGCACTGCTCCGGCGACGGGCCGCCCAGCGCGATCCGTAGCGAGGCGCAGAAATCGATGCCGGTCGGAAACACGGCGGAGTCATGCGTCGCAAACGGCAACTCGCGCTGGTATGAGAACGAGTGCGCGCCTTTTGCAACGTCCGAATGACGTTCGCACCACCACTTCGCGCCCCCACTCGCCCTTCGAGCCTGGACGCACTGCGGGCACGGCGGCTCGATCGTGGGCTCGTGCTTCGCGGGCTTCTTGGGCCTCGGGCTCGCCACCAGGACCGGACACGGGGCGCCGAGAATCAGCCTCTCCGCGGTGGAGCCGACGACCCATTGCTTCAGGTGCGGGCCCCGTGGGAGCCAACGACGATGAGGTCCGCGTGAACCTCGGTCGCGAGCTGAACGATCTCGCGCACCGGGTGGCCCGAGCGCAGATGAATGCCTACGGTGGTCCGCGCAAGCCGTCCACCAGGGCGGCCTCTTCGTTGACGTAGAGGCGAAGGTGACTGATGAGCTCACTCGACCGTTCCGCAGACGGCTGCGTGTGGAACTGGCGGTCCAGCACGACGAGATCGGCGATCACCGGGACGCTCCGACGCTGTTTGCGCGAGATGTCGGTCCGGAATGCGCGGCGCAGCGCATCGGAGCTGGGGCTTTGTCGGCCGACGCTCGGAGCGCGCATGTACCTTGTCAGGGGCGATTGCCTCGGCCAGCACGTCGCCGACGGCGTCGGCCCGTGGCCGCCGAGTCGCTCCAGGAGCGATACGGGGAATCGACCCCGATCGGGCGCGGGCACCAGACGTGCGGACACCTCCACGAAGGGGCTACTGGTCGTGAACGGGCCGCCCCACCAACGCAGACACCGGCGCGTTGTCCGAGCCGGCACGCCCGTCGTGCGAACGCCCGCAAACGGAGGACGATCCCCACGTCCGGCTCGTGAGGCGCCGGGCCCGGCCAGCCGGAATGGTCGACGTTAGGCCACGCTCGCAGCAGGGGCAGTGCTCGACCGGAACAGGTTGATCTAGGAGCACGAGCTTGATCCCACGGTCGAGCCAGCCCATTTCGGCCGTTGCCCAATCGACCCATTTGTCGGGTGGTGCATCCAGCAAGTGGTACACGCGCTCGAAGACGAGGCGTCCGTCAGCTCGCACGTCTGCCCACTGAAATGCAAGTTGGCCGAGTGCAGCGAGTCCTCCGTCCCGTAGGCCGTGAGCGTCGCGAGAACCGCCGGCTTGGGCCGCCCCGCCTCCGCCACGAAGGCCTCCCACTCGGCCTTCTTGGACGCGATCGTGTCGCGATCCAGAATCGAGATGGTTCACCGCGGCGCGCGGACGGTGCTCCTCGGGTCGAAGGTTCGCGTCGTGATCTCGCACACAGAGCACTGCGAGGTTTGCGTCGACGGTGTTCGACGAGTCGCCGTCGATGTGGTGGAAGTTGAGGCCGATGTCCCGCGCCTTGCAGACGCAGTATGCGCTCGCATTCTTCCGAAGAAGGAGGTTGCGAAGCTTCTTGGGGACGGGAACCCGCACCATGGGGGCTACTCGGACGACGCTACCACCCGAGGTCATTCGCTGGGTGACCGAGCGTGCAGGGGCTGGCCGATCCAGCGACGATCGGGCATCCTTCGATCATGCTTGCGCACGCGACCGACCCGGCCTCGCCGATCCCGAGCGCTCCGTTCGACGACCTAGACCTCGACCGCCCAGAGGACGAAGAGGAGTGGGATCGCCGCGTGATGGCACTCGCCGCCGCCCGCATCGCTGCCGAGCGCGTTCGCCTCGAGCTACTTGGCATCATCGACGCGAAGGGCGAGCTCGTCCTCACGCGAGTTCCCGCCGGACGTGCTCCCTGAGTCGGACACGACGCTCGAAACGGGCTGACCCCCGATGACGCGTCCGCGCATGATCGTCATCGCCGGTCCACCAGGCAGCGGCAAGACGAGGTTCTTCCCCGTCACGGCCTTCGGCGTCGACGCGTTCAATATCGACGACCGCTGCGCGCAGATCCTCGGCAGCTACCGCGCCATTCCACGCGACGTGCGGCGCGCCGTCGCGAAGGAGTGCGAGCGCTGCGTGCTCGATCACATCGAGCGCGGGAAGTCTCTCGCGGTCGAGACGACGCTCCGGACGACGGCTGCGATCGAGCAAGCGGAGCTCGCGCGCAAGGCCGGCTTCGCGACCGAGATGAGGTTCGTCGCTACGGACTCGATCGACGAGAACGTCGCCCGCGTGCTCCAGCGCGCGCAGGCCGGGGGGCACGGCGCGTCCGAACGGGAGATCCGCGCGATCCACCAAGCAAGCGTCGCGAACCTGCGAAAGGCCGTAGCCACCTTTACGTCTCGACGCGTTCGAGCTCTTGATTCTCGACGACATTGGATACGTCCAGCCGATCGCCGATGAGGTCGAGGTGCTCTTTACCCTCATGGCCGAACGCTACGAGCGTCGCTCGCCGCTCATCACCAGCAACCTGACCTTCAGCGAATGGGATCGGATTTTCAAAAACCCCATGACCACGGCTGCTGCCATCGATCGCCTCGTCCACCATTCGGCCATCCTCGAATTCGGCGGCAAGAGCAAGCACGCCGCGAGGCCGAAAAACGATCACGCCCCGCCCAAGAGCAACTCCATCCCTGACGACAACTACCCAACGACAATTACCAACTCGACGACAATTACGCCACCGGCGCAGCGACTTGCAAGAAGGCGACCCCGGCCCGATGCCTCACCCCTTGTTGCAATTTGCACGGCTGGTCGCAATCTGCATTACTTCAGCGTGGATGAAATCCTCGCCGATGCTCGGCGCGCGGGCGGCCCAGCTTGCTGTCCGCCGCAAGGGCGATCCGCTCGACCTTTCGCGGTCCGTCTCGGGCTTCATTGCGTCGGAGAAGATTCGGTCCGGCGGGCGACGCCACTCGCCCACGCGATCGCGGCGTCGAGTTCGTCGTAGCCGAAGCTCTTTACCTCTGCGTGGATGAAATGCTCGCCGATGCGAGGTGCCAGGGTGGCCAGCTTGCTGTCCACGGCAAGAGCGATCCGCTCGACCTTCCGATGATGGTCGCGTACGAAGCGCACGTGGCGGAGGAAGCTCCCAAGATTCTCCCAGCCGGGAAACTCGCGGGCGCGGATCACGAGCCCTTGGAGATTACCATGCGCTTCAATCCACGTGTCCGCCGCCAGCGCCAGGGCGTCGAAGTCCTGCGCGCGCAGCGCTTGCTTCACCTCGACGACGATCACGCCCGCATCGGGAAGAAGCCGCTGGGTGACGGCAGCGCCCTGGGGCAGCGAACGAAGCCACTCAATCGCCTTGTCGCGCTCTTGATTGCCGAAAGCCCGCACGGGGCACGGCATCATGAAGCGAACGAGCTTCGTTGCCTCCTGGATCCAACCGAGATCGGTAACGACGGCGCAGGCGTCGAACAGCCGCATGTAGTGAAGCCCGACCTTCGCGTCTTCCCACGCAGCGCCCGCGGTAAAGCCCTCGAAGTCCGGACCGAGCTGATAGAGGAACCGAACGCGCCGGCCCTCTCGCCGAGCCGCCTCGAGAAGGGGCGTCATCACCTGCTCGTAGTCCTCCGTGGAAAGCTTTCCGACGGCCTTCAAACCATCGATCCCGCGCGGGATGTCGTTCAGTCTCTCGAGCACGGTCCACCTCCTTTTTCGGTTACACGTTCGCGATAAACCGAAGCAATCGACGTGCCCGCCAAAGCGGCACCCCTCCGCACGAGGTCGGCGTCTTGAGAGACGCGCGGCTCCGGCCCCCTCACGACCCGCCCTTCGGTCGACCCCGCTCGAGCCTCGTTGGCGGCACGTGGCCCGACCGTTGCACGTTTCGTTCGCTAGCACTCAACCAAGTTCAGCGCTGCGCACTCAAATGAGAACCGTAGCGTCGGGTTCGCCGAGCGCGACCTCTTCGCACGAATCGAGGAAGACATGAAGCTGGGCATGATCGGGCTCGGACGGATGGGGTCCAATATGGTTCGGCGCCTCCTTGGGGGCGGCCACACGTGCGTGGTGTTCGATATTCATCAAGAGGCGGCCCTCGACCTGGCAAAAGCCGGCGCAACGGCGACGCGCTCACTCGACGAATTGGTCGCCAAGCTGGAGACGCCGCGGGCGATTTGGATCATGGTGCCTGCCGCCGTCGTCGATTCCACGCTCGATGCGCTCGCGCCGCTCCTCACCTCCGACGATGCCGTCGTCGACGGGGGCAACTCGTACTACCACGACGATATTCGTCGCTCGAAGACGCTCGGCGAGCGCGGAATCCACTACGTCGACGTCGGTACCTCGGGCGGCGTATGGGGCTTCGAGCGCGGCTACTGCCAGATGATCGGTGGCGAGCCCGCTGTCGTAAAGAGGCTCGACGGTATCTTTGCGTCGCTGGCGCCGGGCAAGGGCGACGGGACCAAGGCGGGCAGCGATGAGAGCGCTACTCCTCCGCGGGGCTACATCCACTGCGGACCGTCCGGCGCAGGACACTTCGTCAAGATGGTTCACAACGGGATCGAGTACGGCGTCATGGCCGCGTACGCCGAAGGGCTCAACATTCTTCGCCACGCCAATGCCGGAAAGACCGAGCGCGCGTCCGATGCCGAGACCACGCCGCTTCGCCACCCCGAACGCTACCAATACGATTTGAACCTCCCCGACATTGTCGAGGCATGGCGGCACGGCAGTGTCATCGGTTCTTGGCTTCTCGACCTCACCGCCGCGGCCTTGAAGAAGAGCCCCGATCTCAGCGGATTCGAGGGGAGAGTGTCCGACTCGGGCGAGGGGCGCTGGACTCTCAAGGCGGCGATTGACGAGGGCGTGCCCGCGCCTGTCTTGAGCATCGCGCTGACGCAGCGCTTCGCTTCGCGTGGCGATGAGGATTTCGCCAACAAAGTGCTCTCTGCGCTGAGGTATCAGTTCGGCGGACACGAAGAGAAAAAAACATGACGCCCGCCCCCTGTGATGCCCTGGTCTCTTCGGTGCCACCGGAGACTTGGCGCACAAGAAAGTGTTCCCGGCGCTGCAGGCAATGGTCAAGCGCGGTCATCTGAACGTCCCGATCATCGGGGTCGCCAAGGCGGGCTGGAATCTCGAGCAGTTGAAAGCACGGGCAAGGGACAGCCTGGAGACCTCCGGCAGAGTCGATACGGCCGCTTTCGACAAGCTCTTGTCGCTTCTTCGTTATGTAGATGGCGACTACCAAGATCCATCGACATTCGATCTTCTTCGCAGCGCGCTCGGCGCCGCAGAGCGGCCGCTGCACTATCTTGCCATTCCCCCCAGTCTGTTCGCGACCGTGGTGGAGCAGCTTGGCCGCTCTGGCTGCGCGCGAGACGGCCGCGTCGTGGCGGAGAAGCCTTTCGGCCGTGATCTCGCGTCGGCCCAGGCGCTCAACCGTTCGCTCTTGGCCGTCTTCCCCGAGCCGGCCGTGTTTTGCATCGATCACTACCTGGGCAAAGAGCCGATGCAGAACCTGCTCTACTTCCGCTTCAGCAACTCGTTTCTCGAGCCGATCTGGAACGCCACTTCGTCGAGAACGTGCAGATCGTGATGGCCGAGAACTTTGGCGTGGAAGGGCGCGGACGCCTGTACGAAGAGACCGGTGCGATTCGCAACGTCGTCCAGAACCATATGATGCAAGTGGTGGCCTCCTTGGCGATGGAGGAGCCGGCGAGCGGACACGCCGAAGCGCTTCGCGATGCGCGGACTCGAATCCTCGAGGCGATCGCGCCGCTCGAGCCAGCCAACGTCGTGCGCGGTCAATTCCGCGGGTGCCGCGACGAAAAAGGCGTGGCACGCGATTCGAGCGTCGAGACGTTCGCGGCAGTGCGGCTCTCGATCGACAGTTGGCGTTGGGCGGGGGTGCCCTTCTACATTCGCGCCGGCAAGTGCTTGCCGGTAACGTGCACCGAGGTTCTCGTGGAGCTCAAACAGCCCCCTCGCTCGGTGTTCGGAGAGGCTCCTCCGAACCGTGGAGACGCGAACCACCTTCGGTTTCGTCTGAGCCCGGGTGTGGGCATTGCACTTGGCGTGCGATCAAAGGTGCCAGGGGAAGCCATGATCGGGAGAGATGTGGAGCTTCTCGCAGCGAAGGCAGATCCCGACGAAATGGAACCTTACGAACGGCTCCTCGGCGACGCGATGAAAGGCGACGCCACTCTCTTCACGCGTGAAGACAGCGTCGACGCAGAGTGGCGGGTGGTCGAGCGCATTCTCGGAGACGCTACCCTCGATGGTTGCCCATAAGGAAGGAACCGATGAGACCCCCAGTCAAGATCGGGCCGATGCCCGGGATCCAGAAGAATGCGGGCGCGAAGACAATACCGAAGATGCTACCCCAAAAAGCCCCTAGCTTTCCCCAGTGCCTCACGCGGTCGCCCGGTTGTAGAAGCCCACGGCATGCTCTTCGGTGTGGTAGTCGCGACCGATGATCGAGAGCTTCTTCATATCGAAGCCCGCCCGCACGAATTCGCGGAGGGCGGCCTCTGCGTCCTGATGCCGCTCGAAAATGGCTACGCAGTTGGTGTCACCCTTCGTGTCCATACCGGTCTCCTTCTCGTGACGTTGTACCGTCGCGGGGCGCGACCGGTTAGAACCCGTTCCTCATGTCAGAAGTCGATCCCGGTGGGAATGACTTCGGAGTCGTGCGACGCGAACGGTAGCTCGCGCTGATACGAGAATGCGTGAGCGCCGTTGGCGCGATGCGAATGGCGCTCGCACCACCACTGCGCGCCCTTGCTCGCCAGACGAGTCTCGACGCATTGTGGACACGGCGGCTCGATGGTCGGCTCGTGTTTTTCGGGCTCCTTGGGGCGTGGACTCGCGACGAGCACGGGGCACGGACCTCCCGAGATCAGACGTTCCGCTGTGGAGTTGACAATCCAGTTTTTGAGGTGAGGTCCTCGATGAGAGCCTACGACGATGAGATCGGCTCGAACTTCTGTTGCCAGCTGAACGATCTCGCGCACGGCGTTGCCGGCGCGCAAATGGATGCCCACCGTGATGCCTCCCAGGCCGTTTGCAATGCCCGCCTTTTCGTTCACATAGAGCCGAAGGTGACCGACGAGGTCGCACGCCCGCGCCGCCGAGAGCTCGGCATCGGAGACGTGGACGAGGTGAAGTTCGCCGTGCGCCACTCGTTGCGCGATGCGCACAGATTGGTCGAACGCCGGACCGTCTGCATCCGTGAAGCCCAGGCCGACGACGATGCAAAGCGGCTTTGGCACTGCCGTTGCGGAATCCGTTGCTGCTGTCATGGGAATGGACCTGCCTTTCTTTTGCGCACGACTTTGCGCATGACGTGGGTGCTGCGACGCAACGAGCGTGCCGATGGATAAACGACAACGCTGAGCCAGCATCGCTTGCAATCGGACCCGTGGCTGACAGCAATCTTCAACTCAACCCGCAAAGGTAAGTGCCGTCGTCTTCATTCGCGGCATGTCGCAAAACGCAGCGATCGCTTCGTATAACGCCGCCGATATCCGGTCCAGACGGAGCGGTCCCCGCCATATGCCGTCCCGTCAAAGCCGGGCGCGACGTTTGCAACAAAGCTGCACCGTGAACGGGGCGCAGGGCGCGTTTCCGTGCGCACGACGTTCCACACGACTCGACTCGGAAGTTGGAAGGCCATCATGAAGAACGCGAAAAAGAAGGGCTCGGGCGGAGCAGGCACGACGGGGAACCGCCGCATGGCGCACGAGTCAGAAGGGGGAGCCACCGTAGCGCTGGCCGGTGCGGTTCTCGGGGCGGCTGCAGGCCCACCAGGGATGATTGCGGGCGCGATCATCGGCGGGGTCGCGGGAACCATCACAGGCGCAGTGCTCGACAGCGAGTCTTCGAAGCAATCCTTGCGCGAGCGCGCACTCGATGCGGAAATCGGCGTGAGCGAAGGCGCCCTCGGAGCCCCGAATCTCGCGCATCCGCCTGCTAAGGTGGGGGCCTACTCGGCGGCATCGGCGGGGGTCGAATCGTCGCCAAGCGAGGAACCGGCAGAAGGCCCCGTGGCGCCGCCGTAGAAGTGAGCGTCGTGACGGACAAGGAGAACCCGCGGCCGGTTCGCCTCCCCCGCGGGTTGCGGTGGCCGCCAGCCATGCGGGTCGGCGCAGCCTGTCCGGGAACGGGTGCAAGAGGCACCACAACCCGTATCTGCGATAGAAAATCGACCATGCATGCGTTTCGCCTTGTAAAGCTCTTCGGTATCGAAATCCGGATCGACTGGAGCTGGCTCTTCATCTTCGTGCTCCTTACGTGGAATCTCACAGCGGTCTTCTCCGGGTGGCACCCGGATTGGCCACCTTTCGAGCGGATGCGGTAGCTCTAGTCGCGTCTCTCCTCTTCTTCGGCTGCATCCTTCTGCACGAGCTTGCGCACTCGCTCGTGGCCGGACGCAAGGGCCTTCGCGTGCGCAGCATCACGCTGTTTCTCTTCGGTGGAGTGTCCAACATAAGAACACGAGCCGCGGTCGGCGCGGGCGGAGTTCTTCATCGCTGTGGTCGGGCCAATCACGAGCATCCTGCTCGGTATCGGATTCGCTTCCGTGACACTCTTGACCACGAACGTATCGCTCGCCGAACCTGGCGCGGCGGCGGCCGGATACGCCCAGCTCGGTCCGCTCAGAGCCTCCTTGCTTGGCTCGGCCCTATCAACCTCGTCATCGGCGTCTTCAACCTGATCCCCGCGTTCCCGCTGGACGGCGGACGCGTGTTGCGGTCGATCCTGTGGGGAATCAGCGGGGATCTTCGGACGTCCACGCGCCGCGTATCCGCCATCGGCCAGCTGTTTGGATGGATGTTCATCGTCAATGGCATCGCCATGACGTTCGGCATGCACGTGCCGTTTTTCGGAACCGGACTCGGAAGCGGCCTATTGCTCGCATTCATCGGCTGGTTCTTGCACGGCGCGGCTTCGCAGTCCTACAAGCGGATGGCCATCGACGATGCCTTTGCCGGCCACACGGTGGAGGAGATCATGCGCCGCGGTGGCCCGACGGTACCGCCGGAGCTGACGCTGACGGAGCTTGTGCACGACCACCTCGTTCGGTCGGACGAACATACCCTGCCGGTCCTGCGCGACGGCCGGCTGGTGGGGCTCATCTCCTTGGCGGACGTGCGCGGCGTGGCGCCCGCCGCCTGGTCCTCGACCCCAGTAAGTCAAGTGATGCGATCGAGCGAGGCGCTCGCGGTCGCGACACCCGACGAACCGGTGGCGAAAGCGTTCGAGCAGCTCGCGCGACAGAACATCGAGCAGCTGCCCGTGCTCGACCACGGAACTTTGGTGGGAATGCTCCAGAGGCGAGAGGTCGCGCGCTGGCTGGAGCTCGGACAGGGCGCCGTCGGCGCGACGTGAGGCCTACGCCATCTCGGTCGACGCGGCACGCCGGAATTTCAGTGTGAACGTCGAGCCGATACCGACCTCGCTGCGTAGCTCCACCTCGCCCCCGTGGGCCTCGACGACAGCTTTCACGAGCGACAACCCCAGGCCGAGGCCGCGCTCGGTCCGGCTATGGTCGCCGCGATAGAGCCGATCCCACACGCGCATCCGCTCTTCCGGGGGAATCCCCATTCCCGTGTCCGTCACCGATACGATGCCCATCGTCCCCTCGCCCGCGACCGCCACCTCGACACGCCCGCCGGGAGCAGTGTACTTGATGGCGTTGTCGATGAGGTTCGCGCACGCCTGCCGGATGCGCGGGCGATCGACCGAGACGAGGACGCCGGGGGCGAGCCGCGTGACGATATGCACGCCGCGTTCGCTCGAAACGAGGTCGTAGAGGTCGATCGCCTCGCGCGCGATCGCGGCCAGATCCTCCATGCGTTTGTGGAGGCGCATCGAGCCCGTCTCAGCCTCGGTAATATCCATGAGCGTCGTCAACATGCCGAGAACGCGGTCCGACTCTTCGATCGTCTCCGCAAGAGCTTCGCGGGCGTGCGCGGCATCCCCGCCCTCCCGCAACGCGAGCTCTGCGCCCGCGCGGAGCCTAGCAAGGGGCGTGCGCAAATCATGCGCCACGTTGTCCAGCGACTCCTTCATGGCGCGAACGAGCGCCTCATTCCGTGCAAGCATTCGATTGAAGAGCGCACCCAATTGATCGAGGCTGTCGGCCGCCCCCCGAGTGCGCACGCGAAGCGCAAGATCGCCTGAATCGATGATTCCTTGGGTGGCCCGCGCGAGATCGCCGATTGGACGAAGCGCACGGCGCGTGATCACGAAGGCGCCGAGGATGGCTGACGCAAGACCGCACGCGAGTAGCAGCAGCGATATCACACGCGCCTGCCCCCACGCACGAACGGCCGCGTCGTCGTGGAGAACGATAGCGAGCGACCTGCCTTGCGACACCGAGACCGCCGCCATATGCCACCCTTCCGGCGCCTTCTGCGAAGCACGTCGGGGCGTCTCTTTGTCGCTCAGAGTCTCGGCCAGGCGGTTCGAGGCTTCGTCGGACGCGGCGCGATAGAGCTCGATGTTGCGCTCGTCGGTCAATCGTACAGCGACACTCGGTTGCGGACTGGCCTGGCAATCGAACATTGATCTGAGCGCATCGGTCCCACCCACTTCGAGCGCGCGTTTGTAGCGGTCGAGCACACTCTCGGTCGACCGCTGGCCTTCGCTTTCCGCCCACACGTGCACGGTCAACGGGAGAATAGCAGCGAGTGCCAAGTAGGACGCCAGCGTCACCAAGATATACCAAACGGCGAGGCGCAGTCCGAGGGACCGCCACGCGCGCGTAGGCCCTTCCCCGCCCCTATTCTTCGGAGCGGAGGACATACCCGACGCCTCGTATCGTGTGAATGAGCTTCTTAGGAAAGTCTCGATCGATCTTGGATCGGAGGCGGCTCACTAGGACATCGACGACATTGGTCTGGGGGTCGAAGTGATAGTCCCATACGTGCTGCAGGATCATCGTCTTCGAGAGCACACGATCCGGATTGCGCATCAAGTACTCGAGCAGCGTGAACTCCTTGACCTGCAGATCGATCGACTGCCCCGAGCGCTGGGCCCTCCGTGCGATCAGAATCGAGCGTCAGGTCGCCGAACTCGAGGCGCGGCTGCTCTACTCTGGGCGACGCACGGCGTCTCAGCGCATTGACCCGCGCAAGGAGCTCCGCGAAGGAGAACGGCTTCGTGATGTAGTCGTCGGCGCCCGCTTCGAGACCTCGAACCCGATCGTCGACGTCGGCCCGCGCGCTTAGAACGATGATCGGTATCGCGCTCTTCTTCTCGCGCAGCGCCCGAATGATCGAGAGCCCGTCCTTGCCGGGGAGCATCAGATCTACGATCGCCAGGTCAGAGGCTGCGTCCCGCGCGAGGCCGAGGCCTTCGTCTCCACTGCGCGACCAGGAAACGACATGGCCCTCTTGCTTGAGCCCGCGCGTTACGAAGCTTCCGATCTTCTCGTCGTCTTCGATGAGCACAACGTGCATCGCATTCTCAGTTCTCCGGGAAGGTATCACAGCGGGGTCCATCGATGATCATCGTGCCCGCGGGGACGGGACCTTAGTTCACGTCACGATGCACTCCCTAAAGACCGTTCGATCGAGGAACACAAGGAGACGAGATCCGGGTTTTCAATGTACCCGCGCCCGAAGCGGAGGGCTTCGTCCATGGCGAGTGCCTCCGCGAGCGGATTGCCTACAGCGCCTAGGCGCTCTCGAATGAAGGGGACGCCAACGTCCTCGGGACGGACACCCCAGCGCTCCGAGAGACGGGTATCGATGAGCGCGTGCGCCGACCGGTAGAACGGAACGAGATCCCCTTGGAAAGCAGCCTTCCGCATCGTCCGGCGAAGCGCCCGCTCCGCCCCTTTCCGGCGGGTGCGGGCGACGAATGCCAGGACCGCAAGGAGAGGCACCAAGGGAGAGAGCCAGAGGGCTATGAGCCCCGGTGTGACCGTGTGATGGGCGACGAGCGGCCCCGCATCTGCCGGCGGTGCCGTCTCCGAAGGCGGAGGCGAGCCTACTGCAGGGGCGATCTGGGCGGTTTCGTCTGCAGCGACCGCGGTGCCATCGACCGTGACGACGAGCGGCTGGGTTGCACTCGTCACGTAGCGACCGGAATCGGGATCGAACGACGTCATGGCGACCGCCGGCAGGTTCAGAATCGCCGCCGCGCAAAGGAACGAGGACCTGCTCGAAGACTTTGCGACCGCGCTTTCCCTTGGAAGAGGCCTCGATGGTTGCTTTCGGCGGATAAGCCTTCCAGGTGTTGGACGTCGAAACGCCGCCGAGGTCGACTCGATCGAGATCGCCGTCTCCGTCGACGACAACCTGAAGGGTCACCGGCTCCGATGCATGGACGTGCGTCGAAGAAACAGCGGCCCTCAGATTGAATCGTCCCATGGCACCAGTGAACGACGACGGTCGATTTGCGGTCGGAAGGTCCTGCACCTCGATCGGTCGCGCCGACGTCCGGAGCGAAACAGCCTCTTGGCGAATGCGGCCGAGAGACCCCATCGATTGCTGCATCGACTGTTGGAAGAACCGCTGGATGGCGGACGTGTCGAACGGATTGGAGGTGAGCGCGCCGAACGGATCGTCCCCGAATGGGTCTGCTTGCTCCACGCGCGACGGCGCTGCCTCGCGGTATCGCATTTGCACGGGCAACTCCGCCACGATCAGGAGAGTAGCCGCCGAAGACGGCGTTAGCGTGCCAGTCCAGGTGGCGACCAGCACCGGCTCACCGCCGATGATCTCGGTGGATTGACGTGGCTCGCGAGAGAGCTCGGAGGTGAAGATTCCCGAGGACGTGAGCTGAGGAGTTCCTTCAAGTGTCACCCCTTCGGCCCCGCGAAAGAATGCCTGCAAGGTCACGGGGATCCCTTGACCGACCCAAGCTTTGGCGCGCGAGATATCGAGTCGGAGGGACGCATGTGCGGTCTGCCGGGCGGCAGGAGTCGGCTGCGAGGACGAGGCCGTCAAGGGCGTCGGAGGCAGAGCGAACGCGCTGGGCTCCGCGACCATGGTCATCGCTGCGAGGCCAAGGGCTCCCGCGAAAATTCGTTTGCGGCTCATTGGATTACCAGTCCTTTCGTGGCGAGTCGTCGGAGGGCTGTCCCTCGGCGGTTCCGTGGCTCATGCCTCGTCGCTCGTCGCCACGGAGAGCGCCGAGGAGAGCGCGCGCGTCGCGCGCCGACAGACGGCCCGGTTGCGCGCCGTTCTTCGCGTCCGCGCCGTGACCGTCCTGCTGCCGAGCGTCCTGCGTATCCCCGGAGCTCGCGCCGGCAGGGGAAGTCGGCTTGCCGGTCTCTCCCTGCGCCGGACCCGATGCGGAACTGCCTGGCTGGGGTTGATTTCCGGCGCCGGTCGCACCCGCTGCCGGCTTCGATGCCGGGGGCCCGCTCTTCGCGTCCTTGTCGCCATTCGATCCTTTGTTCGCGTCTTGTCCACCACCACCCTTGGAGTCGCTCTTCTCGCTCTTCGAGCCCGGTGCGTCTTTCTTGTTTTCCTTCGGGTCTTCTTTCTTCTGCTGTTGTTTCTGCTCTTCTTCGAACGCCTTGAGCTTTCCTTTCACGAAGTCCCGATTGAACCGCGCGTCGGCGTCCTTCGGGTCTAGGGCAATCGCGCCGTCGTACGCCTCTATCGCCGCTTTCCACTTCGCGATCGTCTGCTCGCGCGCCTCCGGCTTCTGCGGTTCGCCCGAGCGATAGAGAGCGTCCCCCTGGTTGTAGAGAGCGCGTTGTTGCAAATGGGGATCGGCGTTCGCCAGGGCACGCTTGAACGCGGCCGCGGCGGCGTCGTAGTGGCCCGCGCGGTACGCCGCGTCGCCGGCGTTGAACGCGAGTCGCGGGTCCTTCGGGTTGCGCGCGCTCTGTTTTTCAAACTCCTTGGCCGCATCGTCGAAGCGGCCCGCCGTGTACGACTTGCCCGCGCTCTCTACCGACGCCTTCGCGTCCCCGGGGGACACCAGCACGAGAAGCCCCACCACGGCTGCGGACGACATCGCCGCGTGGACCACGTGGGAGCCGCTCCGCCTGGCCGCGAGCCGACGCCACCTGCGCGCCAGCAGCGCGTCCAGCACGAGGCCCAGGAGCGCGAGCCCCAGTGGGGCCTGGAACCACTCCGAATACACGCGGTCGGTCCGTGACGAGACCTCCCAGCGTGTCAGCTTGGCGAGCGACTCGTCGTAGAGACGGTCGAGCCCGCGACCGTCCAGGCCGAGGGGCCGATACGAGCCATGTGTCGCCTCCGCGATCGCTCTGAGACCGGCCTCGTCGAGGTGCGATCGAACGGGTTCGCCGTCCTCGTCGTGGACCAAGCCGATCGTCGCGCCGCGGGCGTCCCGCGCCGGGACCCACTCGCCCGCGAGCGTGCCCACACCGACGGTATCGATCGTGATCCCGGCAGACGCGGCGTGCTTGGCTTCCGCGAGTCCTTGACCCTCGAGATCCTCGCCGTCGGTGAGGAGCACCATGACCTTTTGACGTCCCGGTTCCGTCGCGAGAGCCTCCGCCGCCACGTCGATCCCCCGTCCGATGTTCGTGCCTCCGCGGGCGATGACCGACGTATCGAGGGCGTCGAGCGATTCCAGGAGCGCCCCGTGGTCGAGCGTCATCGGACTCTGCACGAATGCGTCACCGGCGAAGCCTACGAGCCCGATTCGGTCGCCCGGGAATCGATCCACGAGATCGCGTATTGCAAGCTTCGCTCGTTCGAGTCGCGTCGGCTTCACATCGTCCGCGTCCATGCTCTTGGACGTGTCGACGACCAACAGGAGATCGATGCCGCTTCTCTCCAGCGTCTCCCAGCGCATTCCCTTTTGCGGCCGCGCGAGCGCAACGAAGCCCATGGCGACCGCGAGGATCGTGACGACGAGGCGGAGCCAGCGCCGAGCGCGTGAAGGGGATGTCGAAGACGACCGAAAGCGAACGCCCTCGAGCAACGCGAGCGCACGCGATGTGCGAAGCTCGGCGCGGACGACGAGAAACAAGAGCAGCGCGACGGCAACGAGTCCGACGAGCAGCCACTGGGGGTCAGCGAATCGCATGTTCATTCTCCTGGGAAAAATGCCGAGTCAACAAGGAACACGGCGAAAACGAGTCGCCGACAGGACGAGCTGGGTGAGGACGAGAAAGAGTCCCGGCATCGCAAACGAGGCGAACCGTTCTTCGTGCTTGGTGAAGCTTTTGATCGTGCGCGTCGTCTTTTCGAACTGATCGATGTCCGCGTAGACGTCGCGCAACGATGGAATATCTGTCGCGCGGTAGAACTTTCCTCCCGTGAGATCAGCGACCTGCCTCATCCCTTTTTCGTCGACGTCGACGTGCGCAGAAACGAGCTGCTGGCGGCCGTGATCGTCGGTCACCGGCACGAACGCCTGGCCCGTCGACCCGACGCCGATCGCGTACACTTTCACGCCGAGCGCCTTCGCGGCCTCCGCCGCTACTTTCGGCTGGACCTTGCCCGCGTTGTTCTGGCCGTCGGTGAGGACGATGAGGATCTTCGACTTCGCTCCCTGAGCATCGAGTCGCCGAACGCCCGCCGCGATGGCCGAGCCGATCGCGGTGCCGTCGGCCAGTTGATTCGTGTCGATGCGGGCGATGTTCTGAAGGACCCAGTCGTGATCGAGCGTCAGCGGGCTCGCGAGGTACGGCTCCCCCGCGAATGCGACAAGGCCGATTCTATCGTTCGGGCGAGCCTGGACGAACCGGCTGACGACGTCCTTCGCCGCATCGAGGCGGCTTACACGGTCCGGAGCGCCAGTCCCGCTCGCCATGTCAAGTGCTTGCATCGAGCCGCTGACGTCGATGGCAAGCACGATGTCTACGCCCGAGGCTTGAACCTGGGCGTTGTGGTGGTCGATGGTCGGCCGCGCGAGCGCCGCGATAAGCAGACCGGCGCCGAGCCACCGTAGGGGTAGGAGGAATCGACCCCAGCCTGTGCGGCGAGACCTCGCGACAGCGCGCAACAAATCGGTGCTCGAGTAGGCGACGGCGTTTGCTCGGCCGGGGCGCGCGAGCCAAAAGGCGACGAGCGCCAGCGGCACAAGAAGCAGAAGCACGGCGGGGTGCAGGAAATGGATCGCGGAGTGCGGGAGCGAGATCATGGGGTCACCATCGGTGCGAACGGCGCGGGGATCGTTGTGGGTCGTGCAGGCGGAGCGAAGAGGCGCTCGACGACCTCGCCCGCGATTGCGGTCAACGAAAGTAGAGCGCTCGCGTCGAGTCGGGCCTTCGCGAACCGCGCGAGGTCACACGTCTCGAGAAGCTCGAGCACGCGCGCGGCATCCAGCTCGACGGAAAGAGGCGGCTTCGCCCACGGCGCCTTCGACAGCTCGCCGGTCGTCTGCGGCAGAACGTCGATTCCCAAGCGAGCGGCGAGCGCACCGCGTAGGGTCTCTGCGACGAGGTCCGCCCACTCGTGCGATCGCCCTTCGCGTGCGTAGGTCTCGGCGGCGGCGAGCGCTCGGCGAGAGCGCTCGATCGGCGAGAGCGCCCGCGAACGTCGCGCGCGCCACCCGCGAACGAGGAGAACCAAGGCGAACGCCGCGACCGCGGCCAAGGCGATTGCGAGTGGCCAGCGCCACCACAGCGGAATGGGAATGGGACCGCGGATGTCGCGGATGTCGTCCGGCGCTACCGGCAAGGCATTCGCGAGAGAGGCTGTGAGAGAGACCGCGACGAAACCGAAGAGCGGCAACGCGCCCCGCTGCGGCTTGGCCACCCTGGCCATGAAGCTCACGATCGCACCCCCCGCGACCTGAAGAACCCGATGAGCGGTCCGAGATACGGCCGCAACGTATCGACCTCGAGCAGATCGGCCCGCGCGCTTCGAATGAGCGCGCGAATGGCCTCGTCTGTCTCGCGCATGGCCCGCGCCAGCGCTAGTCGTTGGCGCACGCTCGCCGTGTCAAGCTCCACGATCTCGCCAGTCTCGACGTCCTCGAGCGTGAGCAGACCGACCGACGGCAGCTCGCGATCGTGCTTATCGCCCGTGCGAATGCAGACGACGTCGTGCCTGCGCGCAAGCCCCGCTAGCTCGAGACGGGTCGCCGCCGCGTCGCTCTTGCAAACTAGGAAGTCCGAAAGGACGACGATGACGGCGCGCCGTCTGAGTCGCTTGCGAAGCGTCATGAGCGCCTCGCTGAGCTTGGTGCCGCGCCCGGTTGGCTCGAAGGCGACGAGATCGCGCACGATGCGAAGCGCGTGCCCTCGTCCACGGGCGGGAGGAACGTACTTTTCGACGACCTCCGTGAAGAGCATCAATCCGACGCGGTGATCGCTCCGAAGCGCGGCGAGTGCTAGCACACCCGCGATCTCGACGGCCTGTTCGCGCTTGGTCGCCGGTCCTGCTCCGAGTGCACCGGACGCGCTCATGTCGACGACGAAAACGACCGTGAGCTGCCGCTCCTCGCGGTACTTCTTGACGAAGGTGCGGCCGGTACGCGCGGACGCGTTCCAATCGATCGCGCGGACGTCGTCGCCGGGCTCGTATTCGCGAAGCTCGTCGAAGTCCATTCCGCGACCCCGGAAGCGCGATTGAACGCCGGCCTGAAACGAGTCGGCGCTGAGCCGACGCGTGCAAATCTCAATGCGACGCACGTTTTCCGAGACTCGTCCGTCCAGGGGCTTCGAGACGCCGGCGCTCATGGCGACACCACCGTGTGCAGCAGACGTCGAACGATCTCGTCTCCGTCGATTCCTTGCGCTTCGGCGTCGAAGCTCGGGAGGACGCGGTGACGAAGCACATCGGGCGCCAGCGCCTTGACGTCCTCGG
Source organism: uncultured delta proteobacterium (assembly GCA_963787925.1). GTDB lineage: Bacteria > Myxococcota_A > Polyangia > Polyangiales > Polyangiaceae > Palsa-1150. The sequence goes on along the minus strand of CAWBEN010000003.1, from coordinate 2,097,075 downwards.
GTACGACGTATCCCCGACCTTGAAGAAATGCCCGCCCGCGTGCCGCGAGCGTCAGAGCGATCGTTCCGCGCGGGGAGGCGCCGGCGCGTACGAGACCACGGATTGGACTGCTTGGCTGCTCGGACGCGCGCGTTGCGGCGACGATTCGCACGATGTAGTCGCGGATCGCATCGTCCACGTACACTTCGTCGACGATGCGGCGCGAGATCGCGATCGTGTCGAGCGTCACCACCGGCGAGACGGCGAGATTCGGCTTGCTCACGGCCATCGCGTCGAGGATCGCCCGCTCCTCGGCAAGGCTCGGATACCGCACGACGACTTTGAGCATGAAGCGGTCGATCTGCGCCTCGGGCAGTGGATACGTTCCCTCCTGCTCGAGCGGATTCTGCGTAGCGAGCACGAGAAACGGATCGGGAAGAGGAAACGATTCGTCCCCGAGAGTGACTTGCCTTTCCTGCATTGCCTCGAGGAGTGCGCTTTGCACTTTCGCAGGCGCCCGGTTGATTTCGTCGGCGAGCACCAGGTTGGCGAAGACCGGACCATGCTTGACCTGAAAGCTGGCTGAAGGGCCGTGGTAAATCGTCGTCCCCGTGATGTCCGACGGGAGCATGTCGGGAGTGAATTGAATGCGCCCGAAGCGCGCTCCGTGGATGCATCCGGCCAGGGTCTTCAGCGCGAGCGTCTTGGCGAGCCCCGGCACGCCCTCAAGAAGCACGTGTCCGTTGGTGAGGACGCCGAGCAAGAGGCGGTCGATGAGCCCTCTCTGACCGACGACGACCCGCCCCATCTCGCGATGGAGCGGCGCAATCCATCCCGAGGTCTCCTCCATGCGCGCTTCGAGCTCCCGGATCTCCCGTCCCACGATGGGCCGCATCCCAGTCGGAACGCCGTTCGTCTTCTCGGGGGTCGCTGTTTGTGACATGGCCATGGTTTCTCCACTCCGTTATGGGCTCGAATGCCGAGCTCGGAGACAGAGTGACGTCCGCGTCTTGCGCGGCCGTTGCTCGATCATGACAACGATGAAAGGCAAGCGCGAGATCGTGAAGACTGCCCACGGGAACGCGGGTCCGCTATCGTGCGTGCACGCCACCGCGCCCGCGGGGGGCTAATGGACAGGAAAGAGAGCGTCGTGAGATCACGAAGTGAGCAAGCGTCACGTTGGGTGCGGGGATTCGACGCGCTGCGCGAGGGTGCCGCTTCGGCGTTCGCTGTCTCTCCGGCCGGGCGCGAGGCGTGCGTCCGCGCCATGCTCACCGGCCACACAAAAGACCGTGCGAGCTATTGGCTTCAGCTCCTCGTTGCGATGGGCATCGCTACACTGGGCCTCGTCCTCGACAGCCCGGCCGTAGTCATTGGGGCGATGCTCGTGTCCCCCCTCATAAGTCCAATTGTCGAGGTGGGAATGGGCCTCTCGGTCGGTTCGGTGGTCTTGCTGAGCCGATCTCTTCTGCGCACGCTCGCGAGCGTCCTAGGCGTAGTCGCTGGCGCTGCGGTCATTTCCCTGGTGCTGCCGTTCCACGAGGTAACCAGAGAAATCACCGCTCGCACCTCGCCGACGGTGCTCGATCTGTTCGTCGCGGCGCTGTGCGCGGTAATGGCCGCCTACACCGCGTTACCCTCTGCCGCGAGCGCCACGGCAACTGCGGCCGGCGCGGCCATCGCGATTGCTCTCGTTCCTCCCCTCTCCGCCGTCGGCTGGGGATTGGGCACGCGCCATTGGGATGTGATGCGCGGCGCGGCTCTTCTCTTCACTGCAAACTTTTGCGCCATCGTATTGCTGACCACGCTGATGTTCACGGTGCTCGGGTTCAATCGGGTCGCGGTGCACGAACTCGAGGAGCAGGCGGCAGAGCCCGCGCGCGCTGGTTACCGCGTTGCCGTGTGGCTCCGGAGACTCCTGGGGTCGCGTTACGGGCTCTTGCTGAGGCTTGTCATGCCCCTAGTCTTCGTCGGCGCAGTCTTCGTCCCGCTGCGGCGGGCGCTCGAAGAGGTAGTGTGGCAGGTGCGGGTTCGGAGCGACGTCCAAGCGCTGATCGATCGGCTCGCGCCGCCGTCCGAGTCCGTCCATTCGATTGTTAGCGTCGCGTCGCGTAACGTGACTGTGCGGCTTGTCATCCTGGGTGATGCGGCTCGCGCCAGTCGTATCGAGGGCGCGCTCCGCTCGGGCATCGCCAAGGTGACCGAGGTGCCGCCCACGATTGACGTCGTCGCTGTGCCCGATCTCGCCGTCCTCGACAAGGTCGCCGCCGAACGCGAAGTGCGGGTTCCAGCGACGCCCGCACCGAGCACCCGGCCGGATCTCGACGAGCAGCGCCGAATCGTGGAAGCGGAGCTCGCATCTGCGTGGCCCGAGTCCGCAGCGGGGCCACTGCTTTCCTGGGACCTGCGTGTCGAGTCAGCCGAGCCTACCACAGTCGACGTCGTTCATTTCGGCGCACCCATTGGGCCCGTCGCCAGCGATTTTCTCGGCCGTGACCTGACCGGTCGCGTCGGCGGCGACGTCGTGGTGGTCGACGAAGCCATTTCGCCGGAATCTCGGGAGGCGCCGCCGCAAGCGGGCGCCCAATGGCTCGTTATGCTGCTGCACGACGCGAGACTCGCAGCCAAGCAGCCGAGACTTAATCTCTGCGTCGTCGTCCCTAAACCCGGAACATCGAGAGCACTTGCCGCCGAGATGGCGTCCGTCGAGCATGCCGTCCGTGACGCTCTCGCGCCCATCGCTGTGCCTCGCGCATCGATCGTGACGGGGCCACGATGGTCGACTCGTCTGGTCCTCGGACCTTGCGAAGAGCCGGACGGCGGGATTGACGCCGACGTGGAGGCACCGATCGTCGTCGACGCAACGGCCCCCGATGCCTCGGCGGCCCCGAGGATCGACCCCTCGCCGCACGACGCGGCCCGCTAGCGTTACAGCGATGTAACTCTCGAGAAAGGTCGAGGCATGGATTTGCGACTCACCTTGGCTTCGTACTGCCCCCGAGTCGTCGCATAACGCCAGGTCTCGGTGGGCCACTTCTAGTGCCAAGAACGAGGAGAAACGCCCATGACGACAGAAATCCCCTTCGACTCCGGTGTCGCCCACGCAAACCGAGCCAGCGACACGGACAACAGTGACGGTGCCCGGGAAAACGCTGGCGAGCACCTCGCACCCGATGCCCCTCCTTCGTCTGTCGCGACGCAGCCAAAGCGTCGACGCGGGTTCGCCGCGATGGATCGAACACTCGTGAGCGAGATAGCGCGCAAGGGCGGCAAGGCGGCGCACTCGGCCGGCACCGCGCACGAGTTCAGCAGCGACGAGGCACGCGTCGCGGGGCGCAAGGGGGGTCGCGCTATTCAAGCGATTCGCCGCGCCACGGTCCGAGAGCGGGATTCTTCCGCAGGAGAGTCGGAACGGGCGAGAGCGCAACGAAATCATGCGATCGCGCGCTCTTTCTCGCCCCCGCGTCTTTTGGTGGCCGGCGAGGACAACGACGAACGTCGCCGCGTCGCCGAGGCGCTGCGGGCGGATGGTTACGACGTGGTGCAGGTGACCGACGTCGGACGGTTGCTCGTGGCTGTCGCGCACGAGTCCGTCGCGAATCCGGCGGAGGCCTTCCTTGGCCTCGTGGTCTCCGACAGTCAGACGCCAGCTTACTGGTGGATGCGGATCGTCGAGCAGATCCGCGTCGCAGAGTGGCCGATGCCGGTCCTCCTCATCACCCAACAGAGCAGCATCTCGACACGCGAGTATGCGGCAAAACTCGGTGCTCTCGTCTTCGACGCACCGCTCAACTTGGAGGCCCTTCGTTCCGAAGTCGCGCGATTCCCTCGGCCCTACCTCGACTCGAAGCCGGCTCCCTCAGCGCCGAAGTGAAACCGTTTGCGCCCCGGGGCGCCACGGTCGATGCCGCGTCGCTTCGGAACCCAGCCTGCGGGCAGATTCAGCCTGCCTCTCCGGGCCGCAGCACCAGAACCAAGCAATGAGCCGTCCGCGCCACCTTTTCCGCGACGCTGCCGGTATGGCCAACCGAACGAGTCCCGTCCTGTCTGGTGCGTTTGCGACGATGAGCTCCGCCCGATCGCTTCTGCTTTGCCAACGATAGCCGCAGCCGCGGGGCGGTCCAACACTTGCAGGTGGCGCGGATCTGCAGGCGGGCAGCGCATTCCGAAAGCTCCCGAGCCGCCTCATCGAATACATGCGCGAGCGGTGTGGTCGGGGGCGTTCCAAGCGCGAGCAGGTAACTCGTCTCCGCGTCGAGAGCCCCCGTCGACGATCTCGAGCTGCGCGCCCCTCGCCGCGCCTCAATGGCCGCAGCGCTGAGCGCATAAGATGACCGCTCCGAAAGATCCGTCGCTGCAACTACCCACCCCCGCGCCGTCAATTGGCGAGCTACGGGAACGCTGCATCGCGCGTGGCGGAGCACGCGCTCGCGCTCGGCAACGCTGCCGAGGGTCCGGGCGAGAACTCGACTGACCGTGGCTCCCGAGAACGATGACGTCCGCTCTCCAGGCCTCCCCTCGCCGCGCGCGTGCTGCGCATATCCTTCGCAGCATCGGTTTCCACTCGGTGCTCAATCTTGGCCGGATGGACGCGCTGGGCTGCCCAGCCAACCGAGCGCGACGGCGCGTGAGAGGAATCAATGCATCTCGCGACCCACGAAGCGCCCGCCACAGGTCGGCCGGTCGCATCTTGCGGCATGCAGCATCCCGCCGCGGGCGCCCGAAATGACGGAGCGAAAGCGTTGCAGGGTGCGCGAATCGCCAAGCCCAAGCGCACCAAGCGCCTTCCCACGATGTCGCAAGACGCGACGCCTCGCATCGCTACTTCCTTACGCTTTGCGCCCAGCGTCCGAGCTTGCGATACAAGGTCCGATCGAGTTGCAGGACCTACGCAGCCCGGCGCTTGTTGCCACCGATGAAGTGCATCACTCGCTCGACGTGGCGCCGTTCGCACTCAGCGAGCGAGACGAAACTCGCCGCGTCGTTCGCCTCCATCAAGCCATGGAGGGCCTTGTCCTCGCGCAACTGCGCCTGCAGGTCCTCGACGAGGAGGTCCTCGAAACGCGCCATAGCTACCGCGCGCTCGATCCCGTTGCGAAGTTCGCGCACGTTGCCGGGCCATGCATGGGCGAGCAGCCGCTCCGCAACCGGCGGCAAGAGACGCCGCATAGGCTTGCGATATTGGCGGGCAAATTGATCGAGAAAGATTTGCCCGAGGAGCAGGATGTCGGCGCCCCTCGCTCGGAGCGGTGGCATGGCCACCTCCAAGACGTTGATGCGGTAGTAGAGATCCTCGCGGAACGCCCCCTCCTTGATACCCGCAAGCAGGTCGCGGTGGGTCGCTGCGACAATGCGGACATCGAACGGGATCTCCTGCTGACCACCGACGGGCCGAACCGCGCGAACCTCGAGCGCGCGCAAGAGTTTCGCCTGCATGTCGAGGGACATATCACCCACCTCGTCGAGGAAGAGTGTGCCTCGATTCGCCTGCACGAAGAGGCCTTTGCTGTCCGCCCGCGCGTCCGTAAATGCGCCTCGCCTGTGTCCGAACAACTCGGACTCCAGAAGATTTTGCGGCACGGCTGCACAATTGATCGTCACCATCGGCTCTTGCTGTCGATCGCTTCGCCGATGGATGGCCTTCGCGGCTCCGCACGTACCCGGGCGGGCGGTCAGGCGGACAGGTACGCGCGAGCCGCTTGCGAGGACGCTGCACCGAAAACCCGAGGTGATGCAGCAGTCGGGGCACGTGATGACGCCCCGGGTGCGAAGGGGCTGGAGCGCGACCGCATGCGAACGGTACGATCCTTGTCGACCGTCGTCGGCAGGCGCTTTTCGAGCTCCCTCGTGAGCTCCTTTCTCATAGCCCCCGCAGAGCCCGTCGCCTGGTCGAGCGTCCTCGCCAGCGTATGGGCGAAGCCATCTTTCTCGACCTCCTTGGGCGAAGAGGCAGGGGCAAGCGCGTTGTGATGCACCGACCTGCCCTGCTAGTAACGGGTCCCGGACGGACCGCCCACGAGCTCACTGGCCTTGCTGCGCGACCCTTCGTGGAGGACGAGTTCCACGGCGTGCCACGTCGGATCTTCGTGCCGGATCTCGAAGACCCTGGCTTTCGCTGCATCGCAGACCAGAACCTATTCGTGGTTCACGGAGTCCTCCCGTTCGCCGATTCGGCCTGACGTTGCGCGCGCTGGTTTTTCACCCAGTCCTTGAGCTTCTGCCCGACGGCATCAAACGCCCGGTCGACTCCCCGTGGGCAGCCTCCGGCCGCTGATCGTCCGACGGCGCGTGTCCGAGGCGGATTCTCATGCCCGGGAAGAGCGAGGTTGATGGAGACGTGGAAGTGGTCCCTGTGGCGGTGATGGTGGCCCGCCCGCTCGACGACGGTGTGACAGGAGACGATGCGGTCGAAGAAGTGCTCGAGCTTCTCGGCGCGCAGCCGGGCATGGGCGGCCAGCGAGTCCGACTGCGCCATGCCTCGTAACGTGAAGGGGAACTCGCATTTGGAGGACCTCCTTTCTCCGAGGAGAGCAGGTTTCGTGCGTGCGCAGCCCAGTGCGCTTCGCCATGCCCTCTCCTAACGATCTTGCGCATCGGCGATGACTGCGGTCGAGCAGCCGGTCGCTCACGGACGCGCTCGCCACCTGCACCGCGTGCGCTTCTGCGCGCGATGGGTCAACAGCCTCTTCGGGCAATACGGCCGACGAGACTCTGCTCATCTTATGGCGGATGGCGGGGGTCTCTAGTGAATCGCGGCGGCGCCGCGGCCTGTAGTGAAGATACGCGCACAATTTGCACTCAACACGTGAGCGCTGCGCGGCAAGGCCAGAGGTGGCAGCGGACGGATGGCGCCGGCCCGCGAGCCGTGGAAGGTTTTCGTTGATGCCCATGAGCGAGTGCCCACAATGGCACGATGCCTGCTGAAGTGCGTCCGGGTACATCACCACCATGGCTCCCTTGATCGCACTGGATGAGTGGCTTTCCTCGGAGGCGCAGAGTCACGAGCGCGTGCTGACGCACACTGCCGTTCCTGATCCTGGTTCGGTCATCGGGGGCTGCTACCGTGTTGTTCGCGTTCTCGGAACAGGCGCCATGGGCGTCGTCTTGCTCGCGGACGACGAATCGCTGGAGCGGCGCGTCGCCATCAAGTTCATTCGTCCGAACCTCGCCGGTCCGAGCTTCCGCCGACGTTTTCTCGACGAAGCACGCGCGATGGCGCGGGTGAACCATCCCAATGTTCTGCAGGTCCACGCTTTCGGCGAACACGGCGCCGCGCCATACTTCGTCACCGAATTCGTCGAGGGTTCCACCCTGGAGCAGTGGCTTGCGGCACGCCGCTCGCCCCACGACCTGGACGTCGCCCTTCGGATTCTAAACGATGTATGCTTGGGCGTCGCCGCCATTCACGCGCAGGACACGGTGCACCACGACATCAAGCCCGCCAACATTCTTCTCGACGAGCAACTGCGACCTCGTGTCGCAGACCTCGGGCTTGCCAATCGCTACCAAGGCGACTCATCGAGCATGTTCGGTGTTGTCGGCACTCCTGCGTATATGGCCCCCGAGATCGCATTTTCCCGCGACAGGGATCCGGCGTTGCGCTCGCGTGCCGATGTGTACTCGCTCGCGTGCGTCGCGTACGAGCTTCTTACCGGGCATCCACCGTTCGACGGCTCGGGAAACGGGGGGCTGCTGCTTCAGCACGCAATGCGGCCGGTCCCCCCACCGAGCAACCGATGCGTTCGCGTTCCCAAGGAACTGGATCACGCCGTACTCCGTGCCCTGGAGAAAGACCCTCGTGCGCGCACTCCGTCGATTCTCGGCGTTTCGTCACGACCTTGTCGCCGCGCGTCGAGGAAGCCTCGAGCCCGAGCGGATTCTTCTCGCCGAAGACAACGACTCTTCTCGACATGCCCTGCAACTCTTCTTGGCCATGGAGTTTCCGAATACGGAGCTCGAGTGCGTCGCCGACGGCCTGTCGGCACTCGAGGCTTTCGAGCGAAAGGCTCCCTCGGTCGCCATTTTGGATTTGCAGATGCCTGGAATCGACGGAATACGTCTCACCAAGCTGTTCCGGGAGCGCGGCACGTCGGCGGCGATGCCTATCCTCGTTCTCACGGCGTCCGGAGGCCCGAACGAATGGCAGCAACTCGCAGCGTTGGGCGCAGATCGACTCTTGGTGAAACCAGTGATTGGGGATGATGTCGTCGCTTTGATCCGGCGCACTCTCGGTGAGCGATCCGCAAGGGTGTTGCAGGTCGTGGTATAGCTCGCCGCGAGAAGCCAGATCTCGAGGAGATAATGGTCCCGCGATCACTTCGGAGGTGATCGTGGCACGGTCGAGGACGGGAGCGATCAAGTCCTGGTCGACGGAGGGCGAGAGCGCAATTGAAGTTGCGCGCGTTCATCGTGTCGGCGAAAGCGCCTGGCGATCTCGATGCATGGCGCCGCGGTCGTGCGGTGCTGGGATACATCGGGCAGCGTCGCGTCGCGGAGCTCGCCGCGGAGCTCGACGTGACGGGCGGCTCGGTGAATCGATGGCTGCAATCGTACGAGGCTCTCGGCGTGGAAGGCTTGCTGGCCGGCACCGCGCGCCCAGCGCCGAAGCTTTCGGCGACCGAGCTCGCATCGTTGACCGCCATCGTGGAGGCGGGGCCACTCGCAGCAGGCCTATCAGTCGGGCGTCTGGACCGGCCCGATGATCGGCGACGTCATCGAGCAGCGATTCGCGGTGCATTATCACATTCACCACGTGCCCCGACGACTGCATCAGCTCGGGTGTTCGGTGCGGCGTCCTCGCAAGCGGCTCGCGCGCACCGATGTCGAGGCCCAGGCATATTGGCTGCGAGTGCGCCTGCCGGCGATCAAAAAAAAAGCGAGGGCTTGCCGCGGCGTCGTGAGGAATTCATCGCGCTCGATTCTCAGCTCTCGTAATTGCTTCTTCGAGATCTTCTTGCCGGTGGGATAGCGGCGCCGGTCAAGTCGGACGCGCACGACGAGGCCACCGCGGTTGGCGCGTCTTGCAGGACGCAGTCCATGCGCTCGGGGTCGGTCACACGAAGTACGGCGAGAGGTACCCGCGGTCGAACTACATGCTCTGGACGCCTCGACGGACGTCTGCTGGCCTCGGCCTCTTCGACGGTGATGACACCTTCGCCACCGACCTTGTCGATGAGCCGCCGACTTAGCTCTCCGATAGCGCCGTCATTTTGGGCAGAGATCGGGGCGATCTGCACCTTCTCGTTTCGGGTCGCGATCGGCCGCGAAAGCGCGCGTACGGCTTCGACGACGGCTTTGAGGCCGCGATCGAGCCCTCGCTTGAGATCGATCGCACTGGCCCCGGCGGTGACGTTGGGCAGGCCGACGCCGATCGCCACCAGGGTGGCCGCGTCGTAGAAGATGTTGAAGGACGCGTCGCTCAGTCGATCGACGTAGTGTCGAGCCTTGGCGTCGGACCTTGGCTGCTCGATGAGCAGCGCCTTCGCACCGTCGGAGTACCTTTTCAGACGGCTCTCGTCTTGCACGACCGCGAAGAGCCACGGCTGCGTGTTCATCGCGCTCCGACCTTGAGGACGGTCGCGTCCGTCACCGCAACTTGGTCGATGACGCCGTAAACCTCCAACACTACGGGGCTTGTGCCGGCGAGATCCTCTGACACCTTTGATCCGTCGGGCCGCCGCCCCAGTTCGCTGGCCACCTCACCCGCAAGCGGACGGAGCACAGCGATCTTACGGGCAATCGCGAGCTCCTTCATCACGAAGGGCCCGCTAAGGAAGTCGACGGTGCCAGCGCGTAGAGGTCGCTATCCCCGTCCGAAGATTGGGGTCTCCGCGGGCGGGGTAGTGACAACGCGGATGGGGGCCTCCTCCTGGGCATCACGCCCACCAGGATGGGCACGCGGCCTTCAAGCGACTATCGTCAAGATTGATGAGCAATGGCACGTACGTGGCCAAGCTCCAGACGAGCCGCTCGCCCAGGAGCGCGAACGGTTGGCGCCCTCATCGGTTATCGGTCTTCTCGAGAGACGATGTCAGCCGAGGAGGACGTCGACGCGACGATCGTGTGCCCATCCCGTTTCGTCCTTGCCGGTCGCGTCCATCGCTCCGCGCGATGAGCTCTCCGCCTTGCTCTTGTCGAGGCCCCTTCCGACAAGGTAGCCCTGCACTGCGTCCGCGCGCGCTTGGCCAAGCGTCATGTTGTAAGCGGAGGGGCCCCGCGGATCGGCATGCCCGACGAGCTTCATGGAGCGCCCCTTTAGCGGGCCCGTAGCGAAGCACGCCGCCAACCGGTTGAGCGTGGCAATGTCCTGACGCTCGAGGCGTGAGGCGTCGAACGCAAAGTATGCGTCGGCATCGGGAAGGTCACAAGCTTTAAGGATATCCGAGGAGATGGACACGCTACCGGCGGTCGCGGCGTGGGCGGGTGTTTCCATCGTCTGTGCCTGGGCCTGGGCGACGCCGGGGGAGGTCGACGGAGAGGGCGACGTCCCGGTCATAGCTTCAGGTGGTTTCGATCCGGCACACGCAAGGCAAGGGGCGAGAATGAGCGACACGAGAGCGAGGAAGACAATGGTTCTCATGAGACAGGACCTCCATCCGCTTCTGAATGCAGGGGCGGGCCGCGCCAGCGGATCATCCCGGCCCGATGCGAACATTCGAGCCCACACAAAAGGCGAGAGCGCCGTGGTTCGCGCAGTTCGTCTCACACATTTTGGAATTGAAAGCGGAGGCTCCTCCTCGCAGGGTCGCCCGGCAGCGTGAGTTTCTGGCGATTGCAGCGGGCGAAAAGCGACGCGATCGCCTCAGGCTCACTCCGATTCGCGGCGGGAGCGAGGCGGACTGTGGTCACGGTCTTCCCGGCGACGACGGCCCGGCGCGCGCGAAGCAAGTTCGCCAGGAGCTTCTTGGTCTGAGCGTCGCCGCGATGTTTGACTCTGTACCGGCGCCTCAGTCAACGGATCGGTCGGCGTTTTCTTTCTTTTCGTGTTTTTCTTCGGGGCGGTCGGAGCGATGGGGGCGATTATCGGCATAGATCTCTCCTCTGGCGACGCAAGGTCGCTTTGTTGAGTCATGGTGTGCGCCTCATGGGCGATGTCTACGAGCTACCTCTCGATTGACTCTTCGCGTTCATCAGACGGCCGATCGGCTCACGAGGTCCGAGACGCAGTGTGGGGTACGAGAAGCGGAGCGAGCCGCAATTTAGGGGACGACGTTCGAGCTTCAGACGGGTCGTCGACTCGTGTCTTCAAACATCGCGCGGTCATCGCTTCCAGATGGGTGCTCTCGGCATCGCGCTCAAAGGCGCATCGCGAAGGTCGCTGCTTACATGGCGGCGACCGTCGGCGTCTTGGCGCGCGAAGCACGACTGGGCGTGCGTTCGCGACGCTTAATATTTCTTCGCGACGAGGGCCATGGCCTCGGCGCGAAGCTCTTGGCTCTGCGCGCTGGTATGAAGTCCCTTCGCGCTCTCGCGCGCCTGAAAACCGGGGTCGTACACCGTGCCGTCCCGCCACATGGCCCACAGCACGCCGGCGAGCTTGCGAGCGAGAGCCACGACCGCGATTTTTTTGCCCCGCGTCTTGGCCAAGTCGATCGCCCACCGGCGAAGCGGATCCTCGCAGTCCCCCGCTCGCAAAATCAGCCAGGCCGATTGGACGAGCATTGCGCGGGCGTGCACGTTGCCGTGCTTGGTAATACTTCCGAGTCGCTGCTTGCCTCCGGTCGTGTTCTCGCCGGGCACCAACCCCAAGTACGCCGATACGGCGTGGGCATTACGAAACCGCTTGGCGTCGTCAACGACCGATACGAAGGTCGCAGCCACGATGACCGCCACCCCGGGCGCCGTCGCGCACAACCGGATGATATCGTCGCCCTTCGCCACTTGGGCGATTCTGCGCGTCCACCAGCGCAATCTGCTCCTGGGCGACCGTGAGCGTCGCGACCAGCGGCGCCATGAGCGCCCGCGTCGATTCCTCGAGCGGTGCCTGCTGCAGCTTCTGAAGGAAGCCGTCCGTGCTCGAACTCGAGATCAGCACGCCCGCCGCGCGCGCCAATCCCCGCAACAGCGTGACCTGACGGGCCCGGAGTTCCACGAGCTCGCCGCGTACGCTCAGCCTCGCTCGCAAAATCCGCCGCTCGGGGGAGAGCACGTGGGCAACCGGCACGCGCCCCGCGTCCATAGCCATCGCGATGGCTTCGGCATCGATTGAGTCGTTCTTACGACCGTGCTGTCCCACCCCGATGCGGCGAATCCGCGTGGTGTCCAGGAGCACCGGCTCCTTACTCCAACCGACCATCACGTCGTGCACGTGCCACGCTTCCCGGCTGGCCTCGAACGCCACGCGGGCCGGCGGCGCCTTGGGTCCGAGCAAAGGCTCGAGGTCGTCGAGCCTGCGAACGCTCCCTCGCCGAGTCACTGCACCATCGACCACTTCGCACCACGCGATGTGGCGCGCTCCCAAATCCAACCCTACGCTTCGCACGACTGACCTTCCTTGGGCCCCTCCTACGATTTGTGCCTCTGAGCACGTCGGGGCGTCGGCAGCTTCGGCCACCGGCGGGCGGTCAGTCACCTTCCTTCTTCTCGTCCACGCTGCCAGACCACCCTGCGCCGGTTCATCCCATCTAGGGGACGAGGATCAAGAAGACGGAGGGGCCAAGCCGTTCAGAACAGGTCGTCGTCCTCATCGGCTCGGCTTACGATCGGGTCTACGACGCCGCGGTAGACGTGCAGGGCGCGCCGCAGACGCGATGCGTGGCGCAGGACGGCGCGTGCCGTAGTCCGGACGAGCGGGTCGTCGGCGGACGTCGGTGCGTGGAGGGCAGGATGTTCGAGCAGGAGTGCGCGCTCGAGGGCGACGAGGCTCGCGACGGTGACGTCGAGTGCGATTATTTCATGCGCGATGACCATGCGGCGGAGCTGGTCGCCAGTCATCGCTTTTTGCCCGCGGGGGCGGCCTTGGGTTTCGGCGTTTGCGCGAAGACCTCCAGAAAGAGCTTCTCGTCGAGACGAGCGAGCTCGCGGTCGGCGGCTACGGTCAGGAGCTCGTCGCCGAGATTCATCAGGACGCGGTAGTTTCCTGCGGCATGGTCGGCGAGTGTGACGCGGAGCTCGCTGGTCATGAGGGACGGATTTCCCGCGGCGGCGAGGAGGTGATCGAGGCAGGCGAGGAGCTCGTCGCGAGACGCGTAGTCGAGCGTGAGCCTGCGGCGGATGCGCGAGCCGAGTGGGAGCAGCTCGGGCGAGCGGAGCCTCTTGGGAAGCCGGGCGTCGCCGGCGAAGACGACGCAGAGGAGCTGTTTGCTGTCGAGGTCTTTGCTGGCCAAGATACGCAGCTCGCAGAGGACCGTGGTGAGGGCCTCCTGGGCCTCGTCGATGATGAGCACGGGTCGGCAGCGGCTCGAGGCGATGCGATTGGCCCATCGCGTCCGAAGGGCTTTGAATCCGGCCCACCGGTTGTGGGCCGCGAGCGGGACGGCGAAGAGGTCACCGAGCTCGCGGTAGAAATCCATGGTGCGACTCTGGGGATGCTCGACGGTGCCTACGATCACGTCTGGGAGGGCGCGGAGTCGCTCGGCGAGCACGCGCAGGGCGATGCTCTTGCCGGTACCGGGATCGCCGGTGAGCATGGCGAAGCCGCCGTCTGCGATGCCGAGCTCGATGCGTCGGACGAAGCTGTCGACCGCCGGCGTGGTGAAGAGGGCATCGTGGGGAACGTCGGGACGAAAGGGGTGAAACTTCAAACCGTAAAGCGAGAGCAACTTACTCATGAGTCCTCCGGGTCAGTCACAACGTGTTTGGGCAGGTAGGCAGGGGGCAGTCCGGTGGCGGCGTAGTCGGCCATGAGGGCGCGAAGGTGGGGCGCGATGCCGGCGGACCGCGCCGGCTCGTCATCGGCGTCGGCGGGGGCGAGGACGCGGCGCACACGCTCGGCGTTTCTGGCCTTGTCGAGCGGCAGGAGGGTGGCGAGGTGGTCGCCGGAGCGGGGGTCGACGAGGTCGACGGTGGAGAGATCCCAGCGGGCGACGCGCAGCCGGAGCTGCAAGAGCGTGCGGTACGCGGAGGGGACCTCGAAGCGGACGCCCTCGACGGTGACGGTGCCGTCGCTGCGGCGCTGTTTGCGGGTGACCTCGGTGCGGAAGGCGCGGCGAAGCGCGTCGGAGTTGGGGCTTTCACGGCCGACGCTGGGGCCTCGCAGAAAGCGCGCGAGGGGGCTCTCACGAATCTCGGAGTGTTCCTTGCGTTGGTATTCCTCCTCGACCCACGCCTGGGTGGCGGTGTTGAGCAGGTCGAGGGGCAGCTCGCGCTCGCCCTCGAGCATGGGCAAAAGACGGCCTTCGATCTGTCCCCAGAACGATTCCTGCTTACCGTTTTGCTCGGGGGAATAGGGCAGCGTCGTGTGGTGGACGATGCCGAGGCGCTCGAGCCCCTCCACGGTCTCGGCGGCGATCATGGCCGAGCCGTTGTCGGTCTTCTGTGCCCAACCACGAGATGTGGCCCAGCGCGTAGGATTGCGGGCCCGGTTCGCAGATCGCCTTCAGAGCGGCCACATAATTTCCGGACCGTAGTTCACGCTCGACCCGACACCCGCATGTCGCGGGAAGGAGGCCGACATGGTCGAGCGCTACTTCATTCGTCCAGGCACCGTTGATCGCATCCGAGAGTCCTGGCTCGGAGATGCGATCCAGACGTACGTCACCTGGCTCGCCGAGCAGTCCTACAGTTCGCGTTGCGTGATCCGGCGCGCGCCGCTCCTGATGCGGTTCGGCAAGTTCGCGCACGACCGGGGCGCCACCCGCGTCGAGGAGCTGCACGATCATATCGAAGCATTTGTTCGGTACCGCCTCCGCCGCCGCGTTAGGCCCTGCCAATCGAGGGCCGCACGGGCTCAGTTTATTCGTGACGTCCGCAAACCAATCGAGCAGTTTCTCCGTGTCGTGCAGGTCGGCCGCCGGCCTGCCCAGCTGGTCGTGACACGTCCATTCCAGGGCTGCACGCCGGGCTTTTTCAAGCACTTGCGGGAGGAGCGCGGACTGAGCCCGACGACTCTGGCCGGGTACGCTCTCCAGCTCGCGAGGTTCGAGCAGTACGTCGTGGCGAGGGGTCTCACAACCGACACGCTCTCGCCCGCGACCGTCGACGGGTTCCTCGCAGAGCGGCGCGTCGACGTTTGCGCTCGCTCACTCGGCTCCACTTGCGCGGCGCTACGGGCATTCCTGCGATACCTGTTCCGGGTGGAGATCGTCGGACGCGATCTCAGCCTCGTAGTCGATGGCCCGCGTACTTACAGCCTCTCGGGGATCCCGCGCTCAATCAATGCAGTGGACGTCAAGCGCACGCTGGCTGCCGTCGAGCGTCGATCGATCGTCGGCCGACGGGACTACGCGATGCTCATGCTGCTCGTCGTCTATGGCCTCCGCGCACGCGAGGTAGCTGCGTTGACCTTGGACGACATCGATTGGCGAGGCAGCGTGCTGCATGTTCGCGGACGCAAGGCGGGGCACGCCGCCGCCTTTCCACTGACGCCTGAGGTCGGCGAGGCCGTGTTGGACTATCTTCGCCACGCTCGTCCGGATACGCCCGACCGCCGGATTTTCTTCCGCATATCGGCCCCGCGCGGCGCAATCACGCATCAAGTCGTGTCGGTCCGCGCGAAGTTTTACTTGCGCAAGGCAGGAATCACTGTGCCGCGGCCGGGGTCCCACACTCTGCGGCACAGCTGCGCTCAGCGGCTCGTCGATGCCGAGTTCTCACTCAAGGTCATCGGGGACTTTCTTGGCCACCGGCACGCGGCGTCGACGCGGATCTACAGCAAGGTGGCGATCGAGGCGCTGCGTGAGGTCGCTCTCGGCGCGGCCGAGGTGATCCTGTGACGCGCTCGGTCCAGAATTTCGCCAGCCCGTTGGCGGACGGGATGAAAAAGTTCGTCGGGCACAAACGGGTGCTCGGTCGGCGTTACGAGACCGAGACCTACGCGCTCCGCCTTTTCGATCGCTATCTCATTGCGCAGGGGGTCGCCTCAGTCGACGCCCTGACGCCCGCACTGATCGAAGCGTTCCTCGCAACCCGACCGCGGTCGCGGCCGCGTAGCTACAACCATCTCCTCGGCGTTCTGCGCCGCCTCTTCCAATGGCTTGTTGCGAGGGAGCATCTCGTTCGCTCGCCAGTCCTCTGTCCGACCCGCCGAGGGGGAAGTCTGCGGACGCCTTTCGTCTTCGCGCCTGGGCAGGCACGTGACCTGCTCGGCCTGGCCGCGCGCCTGCCCGATGCCCCGGGCGCCGCCCTGCGCGGCCCCAGCTACCACGCGATATTTGCCATTCTGTACGGCCTCGGTCTGCGCGTCGGCGAGGTCTGCCGCCTTGACGTCGCCGACGTCGACCGGCAACGCCAGCTGCTCGTCATCCGCGAAACGAAGTTCGGCAAGGACCGCCTCGTGCCCTACGGGCCGCGGCTGGGTGCGACGCTCGACCGGTATCTGGTCAAGCGCCACGCCAGTGACCGCGACCTCGCGGACAACGCGCCGCTCTTCGCCGGTCGGGCGGGGGGCGGCTCGGGCGGCAACAGATCGGGCGCGTGTTCCGCGCACTGGTCCCGGCGCTCGGACTTACAGTCCCCCCGGGCACCATCCCACCGCACGTCCATGATCTTCGCCGCAGCTTTGCCGTGCAGACGCTGCTGCGATGGTACCGCGCAGGCATCGATCCCGCGCAACGGCTGCTGCACCTGTCGACCTTCATGGGACACGTTCAGCCAGAGTCCACGGCCGTCTACCTGACGATTACCGCCGATCTGCTCGGCGAAGCAGGGCTACGCTTCGAAACCTTTGCACGTCCGCTCGTCGAGCCGGGGCGGCAATGACCGGGCCCACGCTCGGCCAGATGGTCTACGCGTTTCTCGTTGACCATCTCCAGCTAGCCAAGGGGCTGCGCCCCTCGTCGATCGACAGCTATCGCGACGGGCTACGGATCTTCCTGCGCTTCGTCGCTGCGGACGTCGGCGCCAAGATCACCGCCCTACCGCTCAGTGCGTCGACGACAGAGCGCGTCCTCCGCTTCCTCCAATCTCTCGAGGACGTTCGACATCAACATATCCGGACGCGCAACCAGCGCCTCGCGATGCTCCGCGCTTTCTTCGGGTATCTTGGTGGCCGAGTCTCGGAGCTTCTGGTCATCGCCGAGCAGGTGGCGCGCATCCCCACAAAGCGCGTCGCGCCCCCCGAGACACGCTACCTCGATCGCACCGAGATCGAGGCGCTCTTCGCCAGCCTGCCATCCAACACGTCGACGGCTATGCGCGACCGCACACTGCTGCTCTTTCTCTACAACACGGGGGCGCGGGTCCAAGAGGCGGCGGACCTTCGTGTTGGACACCTCGCCTTGGATCGCCAAGCGTCGGTCCGTCTCCACGGAAAGGGCGACAAGTGGCGCACCTGTCCACTCTGGAAGGAGACCGTGGAGCACCTGCGGCACCTCGTCGAACGCTCGCTCAGCCCGCCCGGTGCGACGGAGCCCGTCTTCCGCTCGTCGCGCGGAACAGCTCTCACGCGCTTCGGCATCTACAAAATCGTCCGGCACCACGCAGCGCGGTTTGACGCCGCGCCCGCGTCGCGCGGGCGGCGCGTGACGCCACACGTCTTCCGGCATACGGCCGCCGTGCATCTCCTCGAAGCCGGTGTGGAGGTCAACGTGATCCGCGGTTGGCTCGGTCATGTCAGCCTCGACACCACCAACCGCTACGCCGAGATTAGCCTTCGCACCAAGGCGGCCGCTCTCGACACCTGCGCCGCGCCCGTCCGCGTGGAGGGCGCAGCGCGGAAGCCGCCGTGGCATACCGACGCGGCCCTGATGAACTGGCTCGACTCTCTCTGACCGTAGAAATTATGTGGCGCATTCGAGGCCCGCCCCGCGGTGGGCCCCCGCTGAGGCGCGCTCTCGGCCACATCTCGTGGTCGGGCACAGAAGACCGATTCTGTGGCGCGCCACAGAATCGAGGAGGAGGGCGCGAGGCAAACCGCGTTTTTGAAAGGCTTGCGAGAGGGCATGGATAAGCGCCTCCGCCGTTTCGCCCAGATACCACTGGAGGTAGCAGCAAAGCCGCGAGCGGTCGTCGAGGACGCCGAGCAATTGAGGTTTTTGCCATTGGCCATCGCCCGTCAGGACGGGCCGCGAGCCCTCGTGGAAGTCCAAGTGCCAGAGGCCGTGCACGTGCGTGACCTCGTACGAGCGTGTCTCGCGCGTCTCGAGCGGCTCGCGATCCGGGCTCTCGCGGTAACGACGCTTGCGGGCGCGCAGAAGGCCCTGGCCCTTCATGAATCGGCACACCGTCGCGTAGCCGGGCACCGGCCCGAGGCGCGGGTCTTCGCGGGCGAGCGCGACGAGGTTGTCGTGATGCAGCTGGAAGCTCCAGCGCGGGTGGTCGCGGTGCTGGCGCGCGATCGCCTCGATGAGCGCGGGGCTCAAGCTTGGGTGCGTGCCGGCGTGCGAGGGCACCTTGCGCGCGAGCACAGCCAGGGGATCGTCGGCGGCGCGAGCGATGTACCACCAGCGCTCGAGGGTCTTGAACGAGAAGCGGATCGACTCGCCCGTGGTGGGGTGCCGCCACGCGCGCTCGGCGAGCTCCGCGATGCGCGCTTTGAGCTCGCCGTCGTCGGCGGGGGCCGCCAAGAGGGGACCGAGGATTTGAAAACGCAGACGTGCCCATCGCACGCGCGCGCTGGGCGCGCGGTCGTCGTTGGCCATGGCTCTCCGAGCGCGGCGGCGTAAGACCGCGACGCGCCCGGAAGCTACGACGAAGGGAAAAACATGGGCTGCGCCATCTTCTGCGCGAACCGTGTCCGCCGCGCGGTTACATTGCGGCCCTCACGAAACGCGATCCGTCGGGGCAGCTCGTCGTGGTGATCGGCGCAAGCCACGCGAGCAACTTTGCGACGGCGGCGGGGCGCTCGTCTGCGAGCCGCTCGAGTAGCGACAAGGGAATGCGTCGCCGCTCCGGCGCCGGGACCAGACGCGCCGAGAGCTCCACGAACGGGGCGCTGGCGGTGAACGGGCCACGCCACCAGCGCAGCCAACGCCGCGTGGTGCGCGCCGGCACGCCCGTCGTCCTCGCCGCTGCGGCAGCCGTCGCCGCGACAAGGGCAACCGCGCTCGCCATGATCGCCACCGCGCCCAGATAGACGCGACGGCCGAGGAACCGAACCGACGGCGGCATCGCCCGCCTGCGGCACCCCTCCCGGCCGCAACACAAGTTGAAGCGGCGGCTGAACGCCTCCCCCGCCATGGCCACCAGCCCGCCGCGCGGCTTGCGGACATGGTCCCCGCGATGGAGTGCGCCTCCGCACTCGCGGCGCGGCTCCGCTGCCGCCCGGGCCACGATCGCCTCGTCGATTGCCACCAGCCCCTCAAAAAACTCGATCCCAAGCTCGATCCGGTCGAACATCGTCGCCTCCGTTTCTGGCAACTCGGAGGCGAGCCCCTCAGGAGGACGTTGATCAAGTTTTCCGAGGGGCCTCGTTTGTCCGGCCCTCGAGAAACGTGATCCGAACCCAGCCCGGACCCTCAACTCACGTGGCGCTGCTCACTTGGCCTCGTTCGGCAGCACCATCGCCTCGGCCAGCGTCGCGGCCAGATCCGACTCGGGTGTTCGCGCATGCCTTGCGACAGTTGTATTCACGTTTGGGAAGGATTCTCCGCTGCGGCCGCAGCGTCGGGCGGGCAGGCTTTGCCGACCGACCGCTTGTTGGGCAGTCCGCCGCAGCAGGTGTCGACGCGTTCCTTGTGACTGTGCTCGGACTGATCGCCGCGGTCGCCGTCTTCCTCGGGCGCCTTCATTCTCGCCGTACCGGCGAGGGCGGGTACGCCCCCAAATGAGAGTGCCAAGATGCGTTCGTCAGGACGTGGAGTCGTACAAGCGGCGTTGATTTGTGGCGATGCGCGCTCCATCATCGTGACCATGATCGTGACCAGGATGTCCAACGATGCCCGATGAGGGCGATCATCGCTCGGCGCGCTTGACAGATGATGTTCCATGGCGCGCATGATCGCACGGTGGTTTGCGCGACTCGACGCGCTGGGCGCGCTTGGCAAAGCGCTCGCCGTCGCGGCGCTCTTCGCGGCAATCGTCGCGACCGACGCCGCCACGGGACTCGATCTTACATTGCGCGCCCTCTACCTCCTGCCCGTCGGCTGCGCTGCTTGGCTACTCGGCAGGCGAGCGGCGTTTCTCGTGAGCGCGCTGAGCGTCGGCGTCAGCTCCTACTTCGACATCGCCTTGGGCTTCGGTCGGGCTCACTCGACGTTCGTCTACGGCGACACGACCGTACGCTTCATCGTCTACCTCGCTGCGGCGACGATCCTCGCTCGGTTGCGCGAGGTGCAGCTTCGCCTGGCCGAACTCGCGCAGACAGACCCCCTCACCGGGCTCTACAACCGGCGCGGTCTGAAGCTCATCGCGGAACGCGAGATCGAGCGCTCGAAGAGAACTGGCTCGAGCCTCACGATCGCGCACCTCGATCTGGACGGATTCAAAGTCTTGAACGACACGCGCGGTCACGCCGAGGGGGACGACTTGCTCAGGGCCGTCGGACACGCGCTAAAGTCAGGCCGCGCAACCGATGTCGCGGCGCGACTCGGCGGCGACGAATTCGCGATGCTTTTGCCCGACACCGCCTCGGAGTCCGCGCAAAATGCCGTCGGCCGGGTCGTCGCTCGGTTGAGCGAGTCGATGCGCGCGCATCGGTGGCCGGTCACGTTCAGTGTCGGGGTCGTGACGCTGCACAAAGCCGTGCGATCGCTCGATGAGATCATGGCGGTCGCCGACGCGGTCATGTACGAGGTCAAGCACTCCGGCAAGGGGGGCATCCGCTACCGAGAAGTGGGCGGCGAGGACAGGGCGGAGGCGACCGCCTGGCGTCGGGCTTGAGAAGATAGTGAGTGGCCCAAAGACTTGCCCATTTCGAACTTGGTCTTGGTGTGCCACATCGCCGGCAACCTCCGCGACTTGCACGCGGTTCATCACATGCGCGGCTCCCGCTCGAACGGCGTCGTCGTTTACGGCGCGTGCCTCTTCCCACGAGTCGACCCGGCCGCTCAGCGTCACATCCCCGTCGGGATCGACATCCACCGAGACCTTGTCGCTTGCGACGCGCGGATCCCAAAAGATGTTTTCAATCGCCCGATGCCGGATCGACTCCGGCGCAGCGATGAGGGTCTCCGGGCCGTATCCTCGCACCTTCAACTGGTCGTCCAAGGCCACTACCCCCGGCACTTCTTCCACGTCGTCCTCGAAAGCCGTCTTGTCCTCCTGGGACGCGACAGCGCCCTTCAGGGTCACCCTCGCGTTTGTGATCGTGGCCTGCACGTCGCGCAAATCGGCTGCCGCCACGCCTTCGCGATGCCGAGGGTAGTAGCTATCTCCTTGGAGGACTTGCCGTCGGCGGGGGCGACCGCCAAGCTCGGTGCTGGAGAAGCCGCTGAGCTCGAGGGAACGCGAGGTCCTGCAGCTCGTCGCCTGGACCGCATGGCCGACCACAACCCCCACGATCGCTGGGCTCACATACGTCTCGCCACTCTTCACGACGCGAAGCGCGGTGAGCAGCTCTTCCGACGCCGCACTCTTCAGCAAGTAGCCCTTGGCGCCCGCCTCCAGCATCGCGATCACGTAGCATTGATCGGCGTTCATACTCAGCGCGATGACCGTGACGTCTGGCATCGTCTTTTTGAGCTCCCGCGTAGCGTCGACGCCGTTCACCTTTGGCATCGCAATGTCCATGACGACGCCGTCGGGGCGAATTCGCCTCGTCTCGACAATGACCTGACGGCCATCCGCCGCCTCGCCGACGACGTCGACGCCAGCTCGCTCGAGGACGGCCCGAAGCCCCTCCCGCATCATCCTGTGGTCGTCCGCGAGGAGGACCCTCATGGTCGCTCGTTCCCTTCGTCGGTCCCTCCATCCGACGTGCACGACGCTGCGCTTGCTTGCAGAGGAACGCTGACGCTCACGACCGTCCCCCGTTGCGGCCCAGACGCGATCTTCAGCTCGCCGCCCAGACGGGTGATCTGCTCGCGGACGCTGAAGAGGCCGAAGGCTCCAGAGCGCTGGCCGTTGGGCGCAGCGGCCGGGTCGAAGCCAACGCCACTATCCTCTACGTCGATACGGACCTGATCTCCGGTCTGCGTTATCGACACCTTCGCCGTCGGCGCCTTCGCGTGCTTGATCACGTTCACGAGGAGCTCGCGCACGGCGCGAAAGACTATCGCCCTGGCGTGGTCCTCTAGCGGCTTGGGCGCGCCGTCGACGGTCACCGCGATCTTGATGCCGCAACGCTTCTCAAAGTCCCCAGCAAGCCCAAACGATCGCCTTCTCGAGGCCTAGATCGTAGAGGACTGGCGGGCTGAGCTCGAAGACCATGGAGCGGCTAGCATTGATCGCGTGCTCGATGAGGTTTAGCCCGTCCTTGGCGGCTGCGCCGCGCTCGCCCACTAACTCGCTGCAAACAGAGGCCAGCTTGAGCTTTGCCAGCGCAAGGTCCTGTCCGATCCCGTCATGCAACACGACGGCGAGCCGCCGCCGCTCGCGCTCTTCGGTCACTGCAGCCTCGAAGGCCATGCCCTGAAGCCGATCCCGATACACGCTCTCGCCTTCGGCGTCCCTTCGCAGACTCTCGGCGCGCTGCACCTCGGTGACGTCCTCCAGTGCGACCAGGGCGAGCGCGGTGTCACCGATGCGGCGCAAGTTGAGCCGGAAGACGCGCATGCCATCTGCTCCGTCGCCGTACACCAGGTCGGAATCTTCGACAGTTGCACCATCATCACCGAACGCATCGAGAACCGCTCCCAGAGCCGGCATGGCTAGCTCGCGGCGCCCGAACTCGGGGAGATGCCTCCCCTCGACGTCCTTGGGCTCCAACCGAAACATCCGAAGAAAGGCCTTGTTCGCCGAGCGCACGCGAAAGTCACGATCAAGCACGATGAGACCTTCGTGGATCGTCTCGACGATCTCCTCCGCATACTTTTGTGCCGCCGCGAGTCGTTCTTTGGCTCTCGTCTCGTCGTCGATGTCGCGTGCGGTGAATTTCGTCGGTGACCTCGAGCCCAGCGCATCCCTCGAATTTCTTCTCGGCGATGAACACTTGCACGTGCCCCTCAGCTCGGTGCGGTCCTCGAGGGAAAGAGCTATGACATACGGCACATTTGCTGTAACGACTGCGCGCCAAGCTTCGGGGAACGGCCGCGCCCGGAGCAGCCTGCGGCGACGCGACTTCGGAAGGTCGAACATCCCGGGGGCGATGGTATGCGGCGAGGACGATGGCACCAGCGCCGTCGCAACGAATGCGACACCGATCGCCAAAGGCGAGCAGCTGCCGCGACACAATCCATTCGTGCAACCGATCGATTTGATCCAGCTTTTGAACGGCCGGATCTAGGGACACGACCCTAGCTAGGTGGCTGGTGTTGCGAAGTCGCGTTCTGCGACATGCCGCAAGTTGATCGCCCGGGGCGTGTGCATTACTCGGCGGTTTGGGCCGCCGACCACCGATATGAAGTCGCAACTCGCAGCCCGGGCCGCAACCGTCGGCTCGCGCGCGCGCTACTTCGTTCGGCTCCCCGACCAGCGTTCGAGCTTGCGGTAGAGCGTCGCCCGGTCAAGCCCGAGAATCTGGGCCGCCTGGCGCTTGTTCCCTTCGACCACATGCATCACTCGCTCGACGTAGCGGCGTTCGACCTCCGCTAGTGACACGAGCGCGGACGGATCACTGGCGGCCAGAAGCACGTGTGAGGTCTCGTACTCGCGCACTTGCGGCGGAAGGTCCTCGATGACAAGATCCTCGAAGCGCGCCAGAGCCACCGCGCGCTCGATTCCGTTGCGCAGCTCGCGGATGTTGCCGGGCCACGTGTAAGCAAGCAGTCGTTCGGCGACGGACGGCGATATGCCCTTCACGAGCTTGCTGTTCTGACGGGCAAACTGCTCGAGAAAGATCTGCGCTAGGAGCAGGATGTCAGCACCTCGGCCCCTGAGCGGTGGCATCGTCAGTTCCACGACGTTGATTCGGTAGTAAAGATCCTCGCGAAACGTCCCCTCCTCGATGCTCGCAAGCAAGTCGCGGTGCGTCGCGGCGATGAGCCGAACGTCAAACGGGACTTCTTGCTGGCCGCCAACAGGACGCACGGCGCGGATTTCGAGGGCGCGGAGGAGTTTCGCTTGCATGTCGAGCGGCATTTCGCCCACCTCGTCCAGGAATAGCGTGCCCTTGTGCGCTTGGGCGAAGAGGCCTTTGCGGTCCGATCGCGCGTCTGTGAATGCACCCCGCACATGCCCGAAAAGCTCGCTTTCCAGCAGAGTTTGGGAGACGGCCGCGCAGTTGATGGTCACCATCGGAGCTTCATGGCGCCGGCTTCGGCGATGGATGGCTCGCGCCGCGAGCTCCTTGCCGGTGCCGGTTTCGCCTACCACCAGAACCGTCGCATCGGTCTCCGCGACGCGGTCGATGAGCCCGTACACCTCCTTCATCGCGGGACTCGCGCCGACCAATTCTTCGAACCGTTTCGACTCTTCGGCCGCACGGCGCAGTTGCTTGACTTCCTCGCGCAAGTGCCGCTGCTGGGTGGCGCGCTCGACGCCGATCGCGAGCTGCTCCATATCGAAGGGCTTGCTCAGGAAGTCGAACGCGCCAGCGCGCAGGGTCGCAACGGCGGTCTCCAGCGAGGCGAAAGCCGTGACGACGATCACGGGTACGTCGGGACGATTGTTGACCACGCGTTCGCACAGATCGACACCGTTCATCCCGCGCATATTCAGGTCCGTGACCACGACGTCGAATGCGTCACCGTCGGTCAACATCGAGAACGCTGCGTCCGCGCTCGCCACAATCGTCGTATCGAAGTTGCGCGATGTCAGCGCCTCGGCCATCGCCTCGGCCATTTCGCGCTCGTCGTCGACGATAAGAACGCGCGTCACTTCGCTCCTCCCTCAGGCAGCCACACGGTGAACACGCTCCCTTCGTCGGGCCGGCTGACCACTTCGATCCATCCGCCGTGGTCTTGTACGATACCGTAGGCCACCGAGAGGCCCAGCCCGGTCCCTTCGCCAACGTCCTTGGTCGTGAAGAATGGCTCGAATATCCGCGGCATCGCGTCGGGGGCGATCCCGCACCCCTGATCGCAGACCTCGATGCGCACGCAGGGCTGCTCCGAGCCTCCGTGTTCTGGTGGAGGTAAGGCTCGGCCCGAGCCAATCGAGATAATGACCTTTTTTCCCGGCATACTCGCATGAACGGCGTTGAGTGCAAGGTTGAGCACGACTTGTGTCATCTGCTCGGGGTCGACATTGCACGGCCGGGGCGGAACATGGTCGATCACTTCCAAAGTGACGGACCGCTTTCGTGCGATAGGCTCTAGCAAGCTCACCGCGCCGGTGATCAAAGCGACCAGGTCGACATGGGTCGGCAGCAGCTCTCTCTTGCGGGCGAAGTCCAGGAGCTGTCGGATGAGCTTGGTCATACGCTCCACCTGCTCGACGACCACGCGCGCCTTCTGAGCGACAGCCTCGGGCGCCAACGCGCCGCTCGCCATCTGCTTGGCGCGCGCGTGGACTACGTTGAGGGGTGTCCCGAGTTCATGGGCGAGCCCTGCCGCAAGGCGCCCAACCGTGGCCAGGCGGTCCGCGTGCCTGAGTTGAGCGAGCGCTTGCGCTTTGGCCTCCGCCTGGACGCGCTCGCTCTCCTTGGAATCACGAAGGCGGTCGCACATGCGATTCATCTCGCGTGCGACGATCGCGATCTCGTCGCTGCGCCTCGTGACAATGCGGTATGAGAGATCGCCTTCGCCCACCAATCGAGCCTGCGTCACTAGCTCGGAGAGAGGGCGGTCGATAAGCGCCAGACCAAGAAGAGTCGTGACGAGTGCGGAAACGCACGCGACGGCGAGTGCTGTCGCCGCTGCGGCTCGAACGACCGCGCGGCGGACTCCCGCATGCGCCGCGAGCGACCGCGAGACTTCGAGCGCCACGGGGAAGGGTGTGCCCACAAGGACCGGGACGTACGTGAAGATGCGGCCCACACCCTGGTAGCCACGGTCGAATACGACGACATCTTGGCCCGCTGCGATCGGGCTGAGTCGGGAGAGGTCGACGCGCGGCCGCTGGCCCACCCCTGCGCTCGCGTCCAGCGAAACACAGCGGACGTCTAGGCTTCCGAGCCCCTGCTGTGCCTCCTGAATGAGGTCGAGTGCGCGGCTCTCGCCATCGTGAAGCCAAACATCCCGTAGAGCCGGTCGAAGTGCGTGCGCGGTAAACGACTCATGTTCGACAATATCCGTCTCCGTCCGCGCGAGCTCATCGCGCACTCCAATCACAGCATACGCAGTGACGGCAAGGATGACGCAGCCCAGGAGGGCGACGCTGAACTTACGGGCGATCGTCATATTTTCCTCTGGCAGCGCGAGGAGAGAGGCCGAGGCACGCATGCTGCATTAGCACTCCCCGTGCAACGAGACTCCACTCCTGTGCTTCCTCTCGCCCCGGCGCACGGCGACGATTCTCATGAGGACACGGCCGAGCCGCCCGTTCGAGCCCCGGCATCTCGTCCCCTCGAGGGGCGCTCAGCGCCGCCTCGTATCCTGCTCGCCGAGGACGACGAAGAGATGCGCACTGTCGTTAGGGAAGCGCTGCGGGGCGATGGCTACGAAGTCCTCGAGGTCGTCGACGGCGGGCGCTTGCTCGTGGACGTCGCCGCGCGCTTGAAGACCGGCCAGGGAGGCGAGTCTCTCGACGTTATCGTTTCCGACATCCGAATGCCGATCTGCACCGGCCTGCAGATCCTCGCTGCTCTGCGAGAGGCCCACTGGCGAACGCCTGTGATCTTGATGACTGCGTTCGGCGACGAAGCGACTCGCAAGCATGCCCAACGCCTCGGGGCGGTGCTCTTCGATAAGCCATTCGACGTCGACGATCTGCGAACGGCGGTCGCGAATCTGCTGCGGCGCGATTGCGACCTACTATGAGGCAAGCGTGTCGATGCGACAGGTGCGTCGACGGCGTATGGCGGTCACCGACGCGGCTTCCCCGATCGACGCACGCGCGGCGCCGATGCGCCTCGAGGCGCTTCGCGTGAGCGACATCACGCGGTCCTCCGGAAACTCAGCCTCCCCGACACCGACGGGCGCGTCCTGAATCGGCCGCTGCGAGGAATCGCTGCGCCACGCGAGCTGCCGGTGATGGCGATGACGGGGCACGATCTGCGCGACGACGAGCGGAGGGCGTTCACCGCGGCGATGCGCGATCCAGTCGATCTCGACGCGGTCGCTGCGTGGCTGCGAGAGATCGCCCCCACGAGCGCGTCTTCTTGCCAGGCATACTGACGGCACGCGATGGAAGCGTCGAGCCCGCTGCCCCGGCTTCACGCCGCGCTCGATTGCGTGATCGTCATGAGCCTCGGCAGGACGCATCGTCGAGTTCAACACGTCGGCCGAGGCGGCCTTCGGGCGCCGTCGTGAAGACGTCCTCGGCCGCGTGCTGCCGGTGGAGCAGACGATCACCGCGGCGAATCGTCGCTGACGAACCGGTCTTCGTCGGGTTCGTGCGTGACCAGACCGAGGCGACGGCGGCGGTCAGACGCGTCGAGAGGACCCAGGCAGCGACGGCGTCGCTCGCCGCTGCGCGAACCGTGGTGGCGGTAGCGCACGCGGTCATATCGGCCGGTGTCGAAGCGCTCGGCGCGAATCCTCGCGGAGCACCCCGGGCTCTACGTCGGAGATCCGGACGCATTGCCCATGCCCGTCGCCACGCGCGCACTCCCACGCTGAGCCGCCGGTGTAACGACTCGACTCTGCCTCGGTCGCCGACCACGAACGGGTCTCCGGCGCCGAGGCCGCCACCATCAGCGCCAGTAAAACGAAAAATCCGAACGAAGCAGCTACCGCAGTCATCGTCGTGTCTCCTCGAAGGTGGACGATCTCACCCGCCACTCATCGCGGATGCGTTCCCAGGTGCGTCTGCGGCGGGGCCCCCGCCGGCCGTGCGGAGCTGTCCCAGTAGACAGGACGTCCGTAGTAGTCATAGAGACGGGCTTCGTATTCTCGATTGATGCCAGCATCGGCGTTCCACTCGGGACTATATTTGATGGCTTGCCGAGACATGTCTACGTAGACCATTCTCTCCACCCAGCTGATTCGGTTGGCCCAATGCGGTGAAACGAGCACCTTCTTTCCGAACCACCAATTCTTGGTGGCGATCACCAGGTAGCGCATTTCCCAGGTCTCATCGTCGACGATGAAGTCGTCGATGTGACCGATCGCGTCGTCTTTTCCTTGAATGTGATAGCCGCGTACCTCGCGGGCGCTCCGCAGGTGGACGTCGTCGGACGGCGTCGCGGCAATGCCATGAGGTGCGGCGTTCCGAGTGCCTCCAGCCAATAGGCCTGGATAGCCACCCATCCCCCAAGTTCCCGCGCACCCCCAATAGTAGGGATATCCATAGTAGCCGTAATAGTCCCACTCGTGCTGGCGGGAGACAGGCTTGTCCACATCGACGCTCGGGCTGCGCTTTATCTTGTCCGTCGTCAATGCCAGGTGGAAGCGCCGGGTCGACCAGTCGGCCGTGCGGAACGAGATGGGCGAGATGAGAACGGGGCGCCGCCCATCGAGGAAGTGCCCTGTGTCGACAACGAGGTGGCGAACGACCCAACGCTCATCGTCGAAAAGCAAATTGACCACGGTTCCGACGTCGCCATCGGTCGCGCTGACCGCGTAATGCTCGAGATCCTTGAGGCTTCGCAACATGGGATAGTTCCTCTCCGGCTGCGGCTCAGCTCGCCCACGGATCGATCTGAGTTTCTACGGGTGCACGATCGACGCCATCGCGTGCCCGCATGTCATTTACCGAGGTCGTGGATGACCGTGCGGAGGTCAGCCCCGCCCACCGCTCCTGTCTTGTCTGTCTGTCTTGCGCTGAAACGCACGGGCTGCGGGAGTACTGGCTTAGAGCCTATCCCAGTAGGCGCCAGCTTCAAGTCGTTGCGATTCGCCCCGGCGACGGCGACCGCCAGCGGCACGCCGTTGCCCTCGGTCAGCAGACTTCGCTTGGTGCCCATCTTGGCTCGGTCGGTGGGGTTGGCCGAGAAGGCAGCTCTGCTCGAAGCCGATGCGTTCCGCTTTGCCCTCGAGCGTGGGGTCCAAAATCTCGACCCGCTCCTCGGGCATCTCGAGGTCGCGGAGATTGCGCCGACCGCCGGGCTTATTTGGGCTCGCGGGCCGCCCCCCATCGCCGTGGGTCGCTCCCTGTCCGGCGCCGCCTTCGGCAGGGGCGTCACCGTCGTTATTGTCGCCTATCTCCTTGGCGAGTTTATCGAGTTTGGCCTTGGTCTCCGCGAACTCGACCTGCCGCGTGTCGATGCGCTCGGCTTTGGCCAGGAAGATGCGCCGACGCAGCAGCTCGAGCTGCCCCTTGAGCTGCTCGTACGCGTGCCGAAGCTTGTCACGCTCCGCGGTGACCGTCGCGAGCGCGGCGCTCGTCTTCGATAGCGTCTCGGTCTTCATCGTCAACGCCGCCTCGAGCTCGGCGACCCGCCGCGGAGCGCGTCCTCCAGCTCTGTCCGCGGCTCGACGTTGATCCGCGGCCTCGCGCTCTTTCTTCGACGAGGCCTGTGGGGATGGGCCCAGGCGGCGGCCGCCGCAAGCACGCCGCCGCTACGGACGCGCTCTTTCTTTCCGACGTCGACTGCCCATGACGAACAGCGAGCTGTGATTCGCCTCTTCGCCGAGATGGCGATGAGGTCCACGAACCGGAGGCCCCATGAACGAATCGCGCAAAGTCCAATCGCACCTCGAGCGTGACGCGTACCTGTACATCCGGCGGTCGTCGATGAAACAGGTGTTCGAGAACGTCGAGAGTACGAAGCGGCAGTACGGGCTTCGCGCTCGCGCGACAGCGCTCGGCTGGCCCGACGATCGAGTCGTCGTTATCGATTCCGACCAGGGAGAGTCGGGTGCATCTGCGGCTTGGCGGGAAGGATTTCGGCGACTCGTAACGGATGTGGGATTTGGGGCGCGCCGGCATCGTGATGGTGCTCGAGGTCTCGAGGCTCGCGAGGAACAACGCCGACTGGCATCGTTTGCTTGAGATCTGTGCCCTCGCGAACACGCTGATCCTAGATGAGGATGGTGTCTACGATCCGACCAACTTCAACGATCGTCTTCTTCTCGGCCTCAAGGGAACGATGAGCGAAGCGGAGCTTCACGTCCTGAAAGCGCGACTGCGCGGCGGGATCCTGAACAAGGTCCGGTGGGGAGAGTATCGATGTGTCCTGCCTACGGGCTTCGCCTACGATGCGACGGGTGCGGTCGCTCGACCCGGACACGCAGGTGAGAGAAACGATCGCACACTTCTTCGAGACCTTCGCGCGCGTCGGCTCGGCCTATCAGACGGTGAAGGCATTTCGGAACGAGCGGCTTCGCTTCCCGTCGCGCCTCCGTGCGCCTGCTTCAGGGGTGATCTTCCATCCGCTCATTGCATCGGCGGCGATACGGACCCTTCGCAACCCGCGCTACGCTTGCGCCTACGCCAACGGCCAGCGCGTGTACGGTCGACGGGAAGAAGACCTTCCGATATCAAGAGAATCTTAAGCTATGGAAAAGTCTTCGGCGTCGATCCATCGTAGATGGACCTTCATGGAACACATGGAACTACCCGCCACCGAGATGGGCTATAAAACAAGTATGGATGAAGCGAAGTCGCCATTGACCAATTGTCAAATACAACAAGCTGCGACGGTTCTGGACTTACGTGGCCCTGCCAGGCAGCCAGATGCTGGCCGTGGTTCCGACGCGGCGAGCCGACTCGAAGCGGAGCATGCCGCCGTGGTCCTCGACGACCGCCCACGCGCGCGAGACGCCGAGACCGGGAGCCTCCGGCGGGGAGGCGCATGGCGCCTGACCGAGCTGGGCCAGGGTCTGATCGGTCATGCCCTCGCCTGCGTCCTGCACCTGCCACAGCACGTCGCCATCGTCGGTGTCGCGAATGTCGACGATCACGGGGTAGCCTCTTCGCGTCGTTCGAACTGCGTTGTCGAGCAATTCGTAGAGCGCATCGGAGAAGGCTTGCGGATCCACCCGCACCGCGTGGCAAGTGCAATGGACCATCAAGTCGACGCACTTTGCGTCGGCGCGGGCGCGCAGCCGCCCGATGACCCGCTCGGTCAGCTGCCGTGGATCGACCGAAACGAACGCGCCAGCCCCGCCGAGCGCGGAGGCGCGAGGCCGGGCGACTGCTTTCGCACACCCTAGCAAGGTCCTCGAAACCGCGACCGACACGTTACCCTCCAGACCAGTCGCCGTTGCACTCGCGATTCCCATGACGGTCGCACTCCCGCAGTGAAACCGACTCAGCGCGCCGGCGGAGAATAGGTACTGACGTCCTGCGTGCCTTTGCCACTGAGCAGGGTGCGAGCGCGATCCACCTCTGGCTGCGTCCCATGAACCAGGACGACGAACTTGCCTGCGCCGATCGCCTTCTCGTACTTGACGACCTTGTCCTTGGGCATGCCGGCGCTGACGAGCGCGGCTCCGAGCACACCGGCGCCGGCACCCAGCGCCGCTCCCTCGATGGCCCCGGCGAGCCAGCCGACGACCGGTCCGAGCAAGATGACATGACCAACGCCCGGGATGAGAAAGAGGCCGGCGCCGACGAACCACCCCCAGATCCCACCCAGAAGGCGCCAAGCTTGCCCCAGAATTTCATGCGATCGCCGATGTTGTAGAAGCCGATCGGATGCTCTTCCGTGTGGTAGTCCTTGCCGATGATGGACATCTGCTTCATGTCGAAACGCTCCGCGCGCAGCAACTTGATCGCTTCCTCGGCGAACGTGTGTGTATCGTAGATGGCGACCGTGTAATTCGACTGGTTCATGAGATTCCTCCACTCCTGTCCACAACCGATCCTGTCCACAACCGATCCTTGAGCACTCTCCGCGTCGTGCGCCAGCGGGAGCCCGAACGGAAACGTCGTCGTGCCTCCAGAGGAGGCGACGGTGATGCGACCACGGTGGGCCTCGACGAGTTCGCGACACACGTCTAGGCCACTTCGTCCACGCAAGCGCGAATCAGCTTCCGAAGGAACATCGGAGGTCGTCATGGCCGCCGGCGCTTGCATCAACCGATCCGCAGGAAGCCGTCCCCGTTTCCGACGTCCTCGATCTGACCAGGTAACGCAGCGCTCATCGCGCGGCCGGCGCGACCGCCTTCAGCCTGTCTCCACCGCTGGGAGACGCCCCGTTACCCGTTGCTACGGATTTCATCGGCACGGGTGCCGCCAGAAGCGGCCTTATCAACTCGATGGGGATGGGAAAGACGATTGTCGAGTTTCGGTTCGATCCCATGTCGAGCAGCGTCTGCATGTAGCGCAAAGCCAGCGCAGCCGGCTGTGTCGAGATGATTTCCGCGGCGTTGGCAAGAACCTGCACGGCCTGAAACTCCCCCTCAGTGGCGATGATCTTCGCGCGCTTCTCGCGCTCGGCTTCTGCCTGCCTTGCTAGGGCGCTGACCATCGTTTCGGCGAGCTGTGCGTCCTTGAGCTCGACAGTGACCACCTTTATGCCCCAAGGTTCGGTCTGGCCGTCGATGATCGTCTGCAGCCTCCCGTTGATCTTCTCTCGTCCCCCCAAGAGGTCATCGAGGCTCGATTGGCCAAGCACGGCACGGAGCGTGGTCTGCCTATTTGCGACGTCGCCTCCATGAAGTTGTAGACGCGAACGATGGCCGCCTGAGCGTCCTTGACCTGAAAAAAGATGACCGCATTGACTTTGACCGTGACGTTGTCGGAAGTGATCACCTCCTGTTGTGGGACCTCGAGCGCCGAGTTTGCAGGAGACGTTCTATTCGCAATTTGCGAACGCCCCCCGGCGAGCTGCCAAGCGGATGCAGCATGACGAACAGTCACGCACGCCGGGGCGCGAGGTGTCGCGTATTGCAACATGTGGGTGTGCCGCGATTGGTGCGTGAGGTCTCGGCTATTCGTGCGCCAAGGGGGTGGTGCGGCCGCGCGGTCATGCCCAGCATCGTCGTGTCGCGCGACCGCTGCATGTCGCAACATGCGACCGGCCAGTGGCATTCGCATCGTCGTCGCAGCGCGCCTGATCTCAGGAAGATTTGGCATCCAGTGCAGACCTGTGCCGCAGGCTGGTAGTCGCGCTTGTTCGTGTGACAACTTCCGGTGCACGTCCCGCGATCTTTGCGTGGAGGTTCGTGGGGCGACACGTTGGCACGTCGCGCAGGCGGCATGCCCAAGGAACCTTGTGAAGGGCGGGCAGCGTCGCAGGTGCGTGGCAGGTCGTGCAAGCAGGGCGAGCAGCGATACCGCCCGGGCCATGCGGACGATGGAAGCTAGCGGCATCTGACACGAGCTACAAAACCGATCTGGAAGCACCCAGCTACGCGCTGTCGGCCCAGCAACCGTCGCACCGGTGGAGAATCGTCGTCCGCGACTCGCGGCAGGCTCGTTCGCGCACGAATTCCCGAGAATCTCGTGGTTCGCGCAACGATGTGGGGGACCAGCGCAAGGGCGCGATTACGCTCGGCTCGTCCACGAGCATGGGCACCGCCACTCTGGACCCGGGCGTCGAGCACTGGTTTCCCAAGCGATAGACCGGAGCGTATTCGCCGTCGTGCTGGGTGGCTACATCGAGGTCGGGACGGGCTTCGTGGATGTGGGAGGGGACGCCGGATCGACCCTCGAGTCGCCGGTGCTGATCAAGGGAGTTGCCCGCTCGCGAGTGCTGGTCCTCGAGGTACCGATGGCGTTCACCCGGCAGCTCATGTGACGGAGCTTTCGCTCGCGCCGAGCACGCGGCCAGCGCCAGCGACAATAGGCATCTTGTGAATCGGCGACGTGACGGTCCAACCGACTCCGCTTCACTTGAGGACGGGCGCCGACACGAGCTCGTCGAGGTTCGGCTGCAGCGTGATCTCGATGCGCCGGTTCGTGGCTGGCCGTCAGGCGTGTCATTGCTGGCGATCGGGTCGAACTCGCCGTAGCCCGCGGCCGAAAGAGCATACGGATCGAGTCCCTGGGCCACGAGGAGCTTGTCCTCGACGTCGGCGGCGATCTCCGCGTCGCGGCGAGAGGCCGGGGAGAGTTCGACGGCGAGGTCGACCTGCTGGACGCCGGGTGCCCGGGAAGCATGCGTCGCCGAGCCCGCCGAGCCACGAATCGTGACGACCCCACCGATCGCGGAGGCCCGCACGTCTGCGCCTCCCGTCGCCAGGTCACCCGCGATCGCGTCGTTCACCTTCTTGTAGACGGGCGCCGGGATCCGCCGAATTCGGAGCAGGCCGTGCTGGCCTGGTAGTTGGCCCTCAGGTTCTCCGGTCGCGACGATCGGCACGATCGCCATCAAGAGAAAGGGACCGGAGCTGACACTCCGAGCCCTCGGTCGCCGCGGGTGGTGCCGTCAGGGCGAACGCCGATTACCACCAGCGCGCAGAGTCGCTCCTCTTCGAGCCGCACGCCGAAGTGTACGCCGTCCGCCCAGACGTATACGTAGTCGCGGTCGGCCAACGACCGCTTCTTCCACGCCTGGTACTCGTCCTGCCAGATGCTCACGGCCGCGTGATCGAACTCGGCGAAAGGCCCGCCGCCTCTTGGCCTAGCACCACCGGCAGCGCCTCGCGGAAGTCCCCCGTCGAGAGGCCGCGAAGATAGAGCAGCGGCAGCAGCTCCGAGACGTTCCGCGAACGACGAAGGTACGGCGGCAGGATCTGGCTCGCAAAACGCTGCCGTTCGCCGTCGACCACCCGCTTGTCGTTCACGCGCGGTGCGCGGATCTTCATCGTTCCCGAGCCCACCGTCACCGTTCGCTCCTCTCCCCGACCGTTGCGCACCACCTGGGCGTGCCCCTGCTCGTCGCGGTGCTCGCGGAGCCGGGCCACGTACTGCTCCACCTCGACCGCCAGCGCCGCCTCGATCATCCGCTGCGCTCCACGACGGGCCATCTCGTCCAACGGCGACACTTCCTCTCCCACCGCCCTCTGCTCTACCTTCATCATCGGCGTACCTTTCCCCGACCTGCCAGGGTCGGAGTTCGCATTGCTCACGCGGAAGGGTACGCCGCCTCTCTCAGCTCACGCCGTGGGGCCGATCCACAACTCCTGGGGATATCTCGAGACGCGATCACTATGCGCGAGAGAATCAGAGAGCTCGAACTCCCCGCCTGAAGCGTCCCCCGCTAGCCGTCAGGAGCACAGCGCCGGGCCCGGACCCGGGCCCCGGCGATCCCGGCGGAAATGGGACCCCAGGGGACGGGTGGCGACAACATGGCCCGCTGCACTCCTGACGTTCGCGTGGCCTTTACTGTTATTGCTCCGGATTCGTCCGGGCACTATCGCCTCCATAGTCAGCGGAAGGTCGTGGATTGGTGCTTGCGATGGCTCGACGAGCCATTCGTCTGGGGTATGTCGCGCGACTGCATCGCAGCGTTGCTCGACAGACAAGGCCTCGTCCTCGAGAACATCGCCTGCACGACCGAGCTCCGTGATCGATTCCTCCGTGAAGGCGAACGCCGCCGTCTACCACGAGCGAGCGGCGAGCTCTTGATGCTGGCGAGGGGCTCTTCGACGGTTGGCGCTGCCCGCGAGAGCTGGCTCCGTAACGTCAGCGATGGACTGCCGTCACATCTGTAGGGCTAGAATAAAGAGTCACTCACGGTGACTTCGCGACCGCCGTGTCGCACCCGCACGAGAAAGTCGCCCGAGCCGGCCGGGCGCTCCGTGTAGCCGGAGGTATCCGAACCAACGAGCGTATCGCGCTTCCGAATGCGCACACCGTTCGCACGAACACTCTTCGGGCGAAACGCGAGACGCAAGGTATCTTCGGCTTCGGCATCGAAGGTAGTCCAGACGACGCGACCGGGACGATAGTCGATATGGTTCACAACCGACGTCGAGCGCAGCACGTGGTTTTCCCAGCGGGGCGCCCACTGGGGGACGGCGGCCATGGCGATCAGAAAATGCCGAATGTAGTCGCCATATCCGTCACTAAACCACCAACCCTCGTCAGGGCCATCGGCCACGGAGACCACGCCGTCGTTCCGGCATGCGTATGTCGCCCAGTTAAGCGAGGCGGCCGCTTGTCGTTGCGCGCCTTGCTCGCCCGTCGCCTCGAACCACAGAGCCATCGTCGCCCCGTAGCGGGCAGTGTGACTCCCCATCTTGACCATGTCGTCGGCTTGTTCGCTCATGACCGTGGCGCCCCATTGGACGCCTCGCTCGCTCGGCGTGTCGCGCCCAAACCGGTCGGCCACCCATGACAAGAGGTGACGCACGTGCCTACGCCAAAGCGGGTCAGCGTCGCGGTGTGAAATGAGCCAGCGGGCCGTACGCATGGCCGTGTACTGATTGGTATTCGCTCGGACGTCGGTGTGAATATCGACGTCTTCGAAGTAACCGCTCCACGCGTCGTTCACGAGAGGGACGCGGAAGAGCCACGCGAGAGCGAGCTTTCGCGCGCGTCGATAGGGCCCCAGGTCGCCAATGTCCAACCGTTCCAGCTCGTCGAACAACATGAGCCCGCCGATGACGTCAGACGAGTATTGCTCGCGCACGACGTTCGTTTGTGCGTAGACACGGAACGGCCACGGTGACGCCTCGACGTCACCTGCGCGAACGTGCTTGGCCAGCGCGTCCGCGCAAGCCACGGCCGCATCCCGAAGGGCGACGTCGCCTGTCATCTCGAACATCTGCAGATAAGCGAACCCCAGCTCTCCGACTTTGTCGGGTTCAATGACACCGATCCCGTCGCCGCGCCCACACAAGTTGCACCACGTATCGTCCGCTCCCCCGTATTCGAGATCACCCGCGCCCGCGCTCGCGAAGGGAACGCGAGCCCAATCCCAGTCGGTGGGCGTCGTACCATGGGCGATCTGGTACGAGAGCGCCTTGTGGGCGACCTCAACGGCCGCCGCGTCGGCACTGAACGCGTACCAGAGCACGGCCGAGTCGGTGAGCATGGAGTAAAAGCTGGCCGGATTGTGGGGCCATGCGATGCCTTCGAACGTGTTCGGATCGAATCGCGAAAAGGTCAGCCACGTCTCGAGACCGTTGTCCTGAATCCGAAATTTTGTCTCGAGGGCTGTCCAGGCGAGACGAGCGACCTGAGCGTACGGCGCGTCGTGGGGCGACCAGGAAATGAGGGTACCGTCGCTATCGAGCCGCACCGGCCGGCCGAAAAGCAAATCCGGCGTGGCCAGGCTAGAGCCTGGTTCTAGGAGAGTCGACGCTCCGATCATAATGAGCATCAGAACCACCGGGCGAAGCACGCGGTGCAGCACGTGCGTAGAGTTTAGCTCCACATTGGAGCGATCGCCTTTTTCGCCCCCAAGGACCGCGAGGGAATGAAACCGCGTGTCGGTCGGTTCGCTCCGTCGGGA
This sequence comes from uncultured delta proteobacterium, assembly GCA_963787925.1. Taxonomy (GTDB): domain Bacteria; phylum Myxococcota_A; class Polyangia; order Polyangiales; family Polyangiaceae; genus Palsa-1150. Next base: position 2,059,691 of record CAWBEN010000003.1, on the reverse strand, counting down.
GAGCGTGTCGAGACGTCGTTTCCTTGCGGCATGTGTGCGCCATTTCTGGGGTCTTCCAACCTCGTCGGGCGCGTTTGCCGCTGTGCTCCTGGGCGCCGCAGGGACAATTTCGACCGATGCGCTTTGTCGGGTTGGACGATCGCTCGTCGCCGCATCGGAACGCACGAGTGTCGACGATGCGCTCCAGGCCACCGACGTGCAACCTCTCCCCTCCGCGGACCCGACGGCCGACCACCCTCGCAATGCCATAGACGGCAGCGACACCACGGCCTGGACCGGCCGCGCCGGCGAGATGCAGTGGCACCTGGGCTTTCTCTTTGCGCAGCCGGTTCACTTTGGGCTGCTCAGGGTACACTGGGGGCAGTCGCCGACGAGCGGCGTGCCGACAAACTTTCGGTGGCAAGTGCGACGTCCGAGCCCCGACGGAAGGTGTCTCGCATATGTCGAGGACGACGGGGCATGGGTCCAGGTAAGAGGCACCGAGCCGTCGCCCTCGCTCTGGGACAAACTATCCGCGCGTCCTACCCATCGCTCATGGTTTATCGACGAACGCGCTTGTGGCCTTCGCCTCGTCGTTGATCAAACGAACGCGGGGCCCCCTGTGGTGCGCGATCTCCGAGCCATCGAGAGTGCCAGCAATGTACTCGAAGGCGGCCGGGCAAGCGATGACGGAGCAAGCGCGGGGTTTGCGGCCGGTTCCGTCATCGACGGCGCGTACGAAACCCGGTGGGCCGGGGCCCCCAGAAAGTCGCGGTGGATGCTACGCATAGACCTGAGCGAACCGCAGACGGTCGATCGCGTGAAGCTCGTCCTCGGCTTTGCCTCGACCAGCGTGGCGCGCCCCGGGGGGGGAAGGAGCTATGCGCTGACCTGGGCCCCCATTCACTACGTGCTCGAAACGAGTGACGACGGTCTTCACTTCGAGCCCATTGCGTACGAGCCCACTCGCTCGAACGGGATGCTTCTGCCTTTGCGAAGGAGACTCGTCACGTTCGCCGAGCCCAGACGGATTCGGGCGTTGCGTCTTCTAATGTTCGGTGCGACAGGCGCGAGCGGTCTGGTAGAGACTGACGCGGTACCCGTCGTCCGCGAGATCGCGGCGTTCCGAGCGGACGATCATCACCCGATCCTGGCCCCACCCTGGATCCTGAGCGTCAACGCGAATCCGTCCGGACAGACACATGGGACACCGGGCGGTGAGATCGCCAATGACGCGTATCACGCGAAATTCCTCCAAACCCGGTTTGGCGCCTTCTGGCCAGCACTGCGAGCCGATGACCGACTCGCGCGAGCTCTGGGCGCGCACGGGGAGTGGCTGGACGTTCCCCCCAGCGCCAATACCGGGCAGGCGCTCGAATCCATCGAAGGCGACGATCCGCAGCTCGACGTGCAGCTCCTATCTGAGAGTAGCCCTCCGCCCATCGTCGTTCTCAGCGGCTCGAACGACTGGGACTACGCCCGCGATACCGGTCCAGACCCGGTGGCTCCAATGCATTGGCGTTGGGATCCCTTGCGTGATGCGCTCCAGGGTGGAATGGGACAGCTCGCGGCAGCGGTCCAGAGTCGGGTTGCCCCCTTTTTAGGCTTCTGTGGGGGCGCACAGATCCTCGCGTTGCTCGAGGCTCGCCGCGCCGAAGCCTCGCCCGACGATGACCTGCGCATGATCGATCGGGTCCTGCAGCGCACGAGCGGTCGAGCCATTCGAGGGTTCGCATCGTTGGCCGACATCGAGCGCGCGTGGCCCACCGACCCGCACCCACTGCGCGCAAAGGTTCGCTTCCAGGCGGACGACAAGCTGTTTTCCGACCTTGCGGGTCCCGGTCGGCGCACCACCACCTCCGCACTCCCCGAGTGGCACGCGGACGCGGTGCGCCCCGACGCATTCATGCACCGCGGACCGCTCGAGCGCCTCAGTCTCCTCGCAACGAGCGCCTTTTGCGGTCCCAACGTCGTCGAAGACCCGACCGACGGTGCGTTCCCCGACCCCGGAGGCACCAAGTGGTGTGCGACGGTCCCCCAGGCCTTTCAATCCCGCGACCGGGCCTGGCCCCTTGTCGGCGCGCAGTTTCACCCGGAACAGCGCGACTTCTCGAACGCGGCCGTAGACGACCCACCCGAGTCGATCGCCGATCCGCGCCTGTTTCTAGCGGCTGCGTACGACGAGATGGTCGACGCGTTCGTGAGATTCGCACCGTGAGCGCCTCAACTCAACATTTCCCCGCCTCTCCCCTGGTTCACCGTAGGTTGGACGCATTCTTCCAGCGCTGGTCCTCCGAGCTGAGGGACCCATTCCCGAGCAGGTATCGGATGGACAAACCAGATTGGATCCCGAACGGCGCCGTGTACCCCTGCTCGACAGCCGCCAACAGGCTTGCTTCGATTTCCTGTCGAGGATCGGAGTAAACCACGCTGGTCGGCTGAGCCTCGTTTGTGGCCTTATTGACTTGTCTCAAGGTCGCCCACGGCGCGATCGTGAGATTGTCGGTCACTCGCCACGCTGCGGAAAGGGTTGCGGAGAAGCTACGGTAGGCGAAGTCCTCGAGGACCGTGCTCTCTCCTAGGCTCGCCCCAAGATCGATGGGGACGAAGTGCCAGCTCACGAAGATGTCGCAGAATTGACGCCCGACGACTTGCTGGTCGAAGCCCTGAACGCTTGTCGTGTCATAGTGTTGCAACTCCGGCCCGATCGCGCAGCGGGCCCCAAAGTTTTGTTGATTCACCGTCTGCCGGGGGATGAGGTCGAACTCGAGTCCGACCGATCCGTTCGCCCGAAACCGGTAGTTTGCCTGCGGATTTTTCTCTGCAGCCAGAAGCAAGCCCCCATTGAGCCGGCCGTCACGAGTGAGAGACCACGCGAGGACGTTGTTTACATTGCCCCCGGTGAAGCTGATGCTCGCGGTCTCGGTGGTGCCTGGCACGGGCTGGCTTTGTTCGCTGTAGTTGGCGCCGATCCATTGCTGCGCCCTCCAATTAGGTGCGGAATAGTTGAAAGATAGCGACGCATTGCCCGACGCATTGATCCCCACCCCTTCGACGTCGCTGAAGTACGTGCCCACGGAAGGCGCAACGAACCACTTCGCTGCCTGCTGCTCGGGCCTTCCCACATAGGGCAGCTGAACGGGATCGATGAGCCGGATGACCAGCGCTCCGTTCGTCACGCCGCTGGCGACTTTCTGATCCATGAAGTCGTCCAGTCCTCGTTCGAGCTTCGTCATTAGGCGCACCGTCGCCGTTGTGGAGTCGATGCTTTGAGGGATCTTGTCCGTGGTGCGCACCTCGGTCGCAAAGCCGTCGATGGGCCTACCCACGAACACGAGTTCGAAACGAGTGCCGTTCTCGGCCGGCAGGCTCGCCAGGGTGACGAACACGTCGGCGTCGCGCCCGTCAGAGACGATTCTCAAAAATGGGATCTTGCTGAGCAGACTCGTCTCGAGCATCCCGCAGTCGACGCTGGCGTTTGGGAGGTAGCAATCCCATTTGACCTTGAGCTCAGCGAACGCGGTCGACGACCCAAGTGCCACGCCGAACGCCGTGAGCCACGCAATGGTCCGCGGTGCGCCGCGGGTACTCACGCGATTCGCCGAGCGGCGGCAAGTGTGACCACGGCTGCGCCCATGCGAGGGGGCAAGCTACTTGACCGCGGGAGCCGAAACGAGCTCCTCGAGGTTCGGCTGCAACGTGATTTCGATGCGTCGGTTCCTCGCGCGACCCTCGACCGTGGCGTTGCCGGCAACCGGGTCAAATTCGCCGTAGCCCGCGGCGGATAGGCTTCAGCGGCGCCCTCGTCGTGATCCACCCCGCGGCGGGATCGTGATCCAGGGCGCCGCCTGAAGGGCGCCCGCGAGCGGCGGGATCCTGATCCACCTGACCATCGCTGCGCGGACCCGGCATGCCACGTGCAGCCGCGGAGTGACCAATCGACGAGAACTGGATCAAGCGAAAGCGCCGCAGGCTGAGGAGCCGTTGCCACGTGGCAACGCGACCGAACCGAGCGTCGCGATAGCGCCGCGGGGCCCACCGGCCGCCGCACCGTATCGGTGTGCGCCGCGCCGTCGTTTCTTCTTGTCGCCAAGGCGCCGCGACCGAGTTTCCCCCTTCCCAGGGTCGCCTCGGCGGTGCGGCGCGAAGGCGAGGCCCTGGGTCACAAACGCGATCGGGAAGGGGCAGAGACGGGGACCGAGCCTTACGCGCCGCGGCCCGACGACTCTTCAGCGTTGAACGGAGAAGCGCGACGTCGAAATCATCGCGACCTTCGCGTCGTCGTCGCGGACGTCGACGTCTTCGAGGCCGCCGTGCAGATGCGCGAACATCACGCCGGGCGCAGGCTGACACGCTCGCGAAGGCGGGGAGCCTCCGCGCGCGGCACCGAGTGTGGTTCGTCGAGCGTGACGGGGGCCCTTGAGGGGCTCGCGCCAAATCGCGTCGACCCGGCGCGATTCCCGCTTCGCAAGCTTGGAGCCTGCGTCCCTCGCGGTGCCGCGCGCGAGCGCGCGCGGAGTCCCACCGGCGTCTTGGTCCGCGTCCAAACATCGCGGGCCGCAAGTAGGGCGGACCGCTGACGCGAGGGGACCGCCGGGTCAACCATCGCAACGGAGATCGCCCAGTACGTTGCACGAATTGCGGAGGTGTGACCCGGCCGCCGCGGTTGAGAGCCGCCTACGCGCCGCGTGCGGTGGATCACGATCCCGCCGCCGTGGTGCCTTGCAGGCGAAGGCGAGTGGATCTCGAAAAGCGCCATGACTGGATCACACTTAGGGCGCCGCTGAAGCGGATAGGGCCTATGCGTTCACCCCCTGGGCGATGAGCAGCTTGACCACTTCGACGGCACGCGCAGTCGACAACTCCCAGTTCGACGGAAAGCGCGCCGTCTGGATGGGAACGTTGTCGGTATCGCCTGCAACCTGAAAGGTGCGCCCGGGAACGGTCTTGAGAACGCTCGCCACGCGCACGAGCGCATCCTTTCCCGCGGCCTTGATGGCTGTCTGCCAAGAGTCGAAAAGAACGTCGTTGGGCAGCTGTAGGACGAGCCGCCCATTGCGGGTCGTGATTTTGAGCTGCCCGGCGTCGATCATAGTTTTGAACTTCTGAACGAACTGCTCGAAGAGCCGCGCCCGCGCCTCCGCCGCTGCCTGCGCTTTGCGAGCTCGTCGAGACGCGCCTTAGCGTCGACGAGCGCCTTCGCGAGCGTACCCTTCTTTTGCAGCATCTGGTCGACGTTCTTGCCGAGGTGCTCGAGCTCGGCGCGCATTGCCGGCGAAGCGTTCAGCCGCCGCTTCAACCTCTGTTGCGGCCGGGAGGGGTGCCGCAGGCGGGCGATGCCGCCGTCGGTTCGGTTTCTCGGTCGTCGCGTCTATTTCGGAGCGGTGGTGATCGTGGCGAGCGCGGTCGCCCTCGTCTCTGCGACGGCGGCGTCCGCGGCGCGGACGACGGGCGTACCGGCGCGCACCACGCGCCGGCCGAGAAACCGAACCGACGGCGGCGTGACGCGATGACGCGCGGAGCCATGGATGCGACCGGCAAGGACGAGACCGGCTGGGCCCATGACCGGCGGGTCGACGTCATGCTGGCCAACCGATTCACGCTCGCCCCGCCGCAGGCCGGTCCACGCGCGACGAGGACCGCTTCGACCGTTCTCGGCGGATGCCCGCGCGACGCCGTGAAACTAAGATGACGGCCGCGATGAATCGCGCGCAGGTCCTTCGCCTCCTCCGGAGGTACGGGTGGAACGCCACGTCGTTCCAGGTGCTCGAGCCGTCGTTTCGGTACTGGTCCGACGCGGAAGACGAAGCTTGCGTCGCCTACGTGGAGACCGCGGGAGCCTGGGTCGCCGCAGGCGCTCCGCTCGCGGGCGATGGCCGCATCGCCGAGGTCGCACGCGGCTTCGTGCAGGCCGCGAAGAAGAGGGGCAAGCGCGCGTGCTTCTTCGCCGTCGAGAGTCGCTTCGTCGGCCTACCGTGCTTCGAGACGCTGCTCGTCGGCGAGCAGCCCGTCTGGGACCCGCGCGCTTGGGAGTCCGCGCTGCGGGGCAAACGCAGCCTGCGCGAACAACTTCGGCGCGCTAAGGCCAAGGGGGTCCGAGTCCGGCGGTTACCCACGAGCGAGATCGAAGATCCCCGTTCGCCAGCAAGGCGAAATGTCCAGGGCATCGTGGATGCGTGGCTTCGCGCGAAGCCGATGGCCCCGATGGGATTCCTCGTCGACGTCGAGCCGTTCGCGCTCCCGGCGGAGCGGCGATACTTCGTTGCGGAATGGGGCGACACGCCGGTGGGCGTGCTCGTCGCCGTGCCCGTCTACACGCGGCGTGGGTGGTTCTTCGAAGACTTGCTGCGGCACCCCTCGGCGCCGAACGGGACCCCCGAGCTACTCGTCGACGCAGCGATGCGCGCTGCGGCCGCCGTGGAGAGCTCCTACGTGACGCTCGGGCTTGCGCCTTTGACCGGCGATGTCGCGCCTTGGCTTCGGCGCACCCGCGAGCTGGGGGCGATGCTGTACGATTTTCGAGGGGTGCATTCGTTCAAGGCAAAGCTGGGACCGACCTCGTGGGATTCGATCTACCTCGCGTACCCGGTGGGAGCATCCGCGACCCTTGCCCTTCTCGATACGCTCGCGGCATTTGCTCGCGGCAGCTTCGCGCGGTTCGGGCGCGACACGCTCCTGCGCGGGCCGGCGATCGTCGTCCGCGTCCTCGCGATCCTGCTCTTGCCCTGGACAGCAATGCTTGCCCTCGCGGACGCGCAACGGTGGTTTCCGGCGCCGTGGATGAAGATGGCGTGGATTGGCTTCGATATCGCCCTATCCGCTGGGCTGTTCGCGCTTGCGCATCGGTGGGTGCGCTGGCTCGCTTTGGCGTTGACCGGCGCGATCTTCGCGGACGCCGTGCTCACCGCGGTCGAGGCGTTCGCCTTCAATATACCGCGCGCGCGAGGCGCCGTGGAGTGGACCGTGCTCGTGATAGCGTGCCTCGCTCCGGCGCTCGCTTCGGTCGTGATGTGCGGCACGCTAGGTCATCGCCGGCCCGACGGACGCGACACGAGCGCCGTCTAGTTCCGAGTCGACGATGGGCTGCGTCCGGCGCTCCACCCACCCTGAACCGCTCCGCTCCTGACCGCTGCGCCGAGCGCCTGCTTGGACCCCTCGATGGTTCGGCACTACCCTGACCCCGGAGCGCTCTCCTCGAACCAACATGCTTCCATCGTCCAAGGTACAACCGAGAGCAAGGACACGCGAAGCACCGACCATACGAACCATCCTCTACCGCGCGCTCGGCGCCACGCGCGTCCCCGGCGCACTCCAGCTCCTCGGTCGGACCCTTCTGACCGCTGCGCTCGTGGGCGTGGCCGCCGGCCTCGTCGGGTCGTTCTTCTTCGCCGGAGTGGAGCTCGTGCAGCGGGTCGTGCTCGAGGGCTGGTGCGGATACGAGCCTCTCCGCGCCGCGGGTGAGCGCATCACAGGGCCGGTCACCGGGGCTCCCTTTCGCCCGTGGCTCGTGTGGATGATGCCGGCGATCGGCGCTCTCGGCGGCGGGTATCTCTCACGCTTCGCCCCCGAGACGCGCGGCGGCGGCGCGGACGCCATCATCGAAGCGTTTCACTCCCAGCGCGGTGTCGTGCGTCGCCGCGTTCCTCTTCTCAAGGCTTTCGCGTCGATCCTCACGCTCGGCTTCGGCGGCTCGGGCGGTCGTGAAGGGCCGACGATGCAGATGGGTGGGGCAATTGGCTCGATCGTCGGCAAGTACCTTCGCGTGACCGATCGCGAGAGGCGCATGCTCCTCGTGGCCGGTACCGCCGCCGGCATGGCCGCCGTCTTCCGGACGCCGCTGGGCGCGGCACTACTCGCCGTCGAGGTCCTGCACCGCGACGACTTCGAGAGTGAAGCGCTCGTCCCGTCCGTCCTCGCGAGCGTGGTCGCATACTCCGTATTCATCTCCATTTTCGGCGAATCGACGCTCTTCGCACACGCGCCCAAGTACCCTTTCGTTCCCGAGCACCTGCCCCTCTATGCGCTGCTCGCAGTAGTCATCTCCATCGTCGCGTCTGCGTTCTTGTGGACGCTGAGAAAGACGCAGGCCTACGTGGGACTGCTGCCGGTCCCCGACTGGCTCAAGCCGGGCGTCGGCGGCCTCTTGCTCGGAGCCGCCGCGGTTCCGGTGATCATGTTCGTCGGTCCTCAGCTCGGGCATGAAGGCAGGGGCATGGGGATCCTCGGCGGTGGCTACGGGGCGGCTCAGGTGGCGATCGCGGGCGCCGACTGGTTTCCCGGGGGTTGGCGCGCCGTGGAGTTGCTGCTGCTGCTCGGGACCGCAAAGATAGTTGCCACCGCGCTCACTGTGGGCTCCGGCGGGAGCGCCGGCGACTTTGGGCCTTCGCTCGTCATCGGCGGCATCTTCGGGGGCGCGTTCGGTCGAGCCGCGCAACTGTTGCTCCACGACGGGCGGATCGATCCGGGAGCGTTTGCGCTGGTCGGGATGGGGACGTTCTATGGGGGCTTGGCGCACGTTCCGATTGCATCGCTGGTCATGGTCTGCGAGCTCGCCGGAAGCTACGATTTGCTCGTACCCTTAATGCTGGCCACGGGGGTCAGCTTTGTCGCGCTCCGCCACCGGTCTCTTTATCACGCTCAACGAAGCACTCGGCGCGAGTCTCCAGCGCATCGCGACGACCTGGTTTTCGACGTGCTTCGCGACGTACGCGTCGGAGACATCGTGATCAAGGGTCGCCCCTACGCACAGTTTCGCGAGGACACTCCAGCGGCGGCGGTCGTTCAATGCATCGCCGCCGCGGACTGGCAGGACGCCTTTCCCGTGGTCTCTTCCGACGGGAAGGTCGTCGGGGTCATCACGGCCGAAGTGCTTCGAACGGTGGCCCAGGAGCCCAGCGTCGCACACTTCGCCATCGCTCACGATATGATGCGTCCGCCGGCCATCGTGCAGGAGAGCGCCGATGTGAGCAGCGCCCTCGAAGTCCTCCTCGTGCACGGCGCGCGGGAGGTGGTCGTCGTGGACGACGACGGGCGCATCGTGGGGCTCCTGGACGAGCACGAGATCACGCGCCTCTATCACACCACCACGCACGGACGGACGGACGAGGGCGTGCCGTCGGCCGCCACGACGCCGGGAGGGGAAGCGCCGAGAAGCGGGTCGCCCGACTAAAGACCGACCGTTCCGCGTGCGATCCTTCATCCGCACATACATTTCGCGCGCCGCACATCGCACCGAGAGTGTTGGCGGTCAGCGAAAACGGCGCATTTTTGACCGACGGCGCCCGGAAGTAGGCCTCGCCCCCCCGGGCTGGGCGACGATCCGGTGGCCGCAGAAAAGGAAGAGGGCCACGGATTCTGCCACCCTCCTGGCCCTCGGGTGATCACGCGGCCGTGATCGCGGACGAGCATCGCATCCCGGCAGCGCGAGGGCCCACTTCTCGGGCGGCGCGGCCGTGCTGTCCGTTCGCTTCGTCGTGTGCGCTCACTCGCCCTGCCGACAGGTGTTCTTCGTCTGCTCGGGCTGTGATCGGGGGCAGGCTTACTGCGGGACGCGCTGTCGCGACGAAGCGCGTCGCCGCTTCGTTCGCGAGGCTGGCCGCCGGTTCGCGCTGACGCGCCCTGGTCGGCTCGGGCGCGCCGACCGCATCCGTTCGACGAAACGCGTACGTCGGTCGTGCGCGCGTCGGCGTGATGTTCAGCCGCGGGCGTCGAGCGTGAGCTTGCGGAAAGGATTCTGCTCTAAGAGCGTCTGCGCGTCGCCGCGCAGGCGCGTCTGATTCCAGTTGAGCGGCGCGAGCTCGAGGAGGCGATGCTCGGGCCACCGCGGGAGCAGACAGAAGACGTCGCGCAAGTAGGACCACGGCTCGACGCCGCAGAGTCTGCAGCTCGCAAGCAGCGATGAGAACAGGGCGTTGACCGCGCCGCCGTCGTCGCTCCCGACGAAGAGCCAGTTTTTGCGACCGACCGCTTCGCGGCGAAGCGCGAGCTCGCTCATGTTGTTGTGAATGGGCAGGCGGCCGTCGTCGAGGAAGCGCGAGAGCCCGACGCGTTGGTTTCGCGCGTAGCGGATGCCGTTCGAGATGGGCGTGTCGTCGAGGACCGTCCCGGCCTCGGCATCGCACCACGAAAAGAACGCATCGACGATGTATCGCGATCTCTTCTGGCGAATCTTCTCTTTCTTCTTTCGCGGTGAATCCGCGAGCGTGCGTTCGATCCGAAAGAGCGCGCCGATGAAGCCGAGCGCGACCTTCGCGCGCTCCGGATCGGACTCGAGCGCTTTGAAGAAGTATCGTCGCGCATGCGCCCAACAGTTGACCTCGACGACGTCGCCGGTCGCGTAGAGGTGGTCGTAAACGACGTGCGCGTCGGCCACGAGATAGCCCTGATACCCGGAGAGCACGTCATCGACGGCGTCACTCGTATGGTCACGCGTGAATTCGAAGAGCACGTGCCGGCCGGGCGCGACGAGGACCCAGAAGTGCCCCGTCCTGCAGCGCTCTTTATGTTGGACGAGCACGCCGGTCGCGTCGGTGCAGAGGAACGGTTGCTCGAAGGCGTCGTCGCGCATCGCAGACACCAGCGGCTTGACGACGTCGGCGAGCGCACCGTGCCAGCCGCATATCGTGGAGCGCGCGAGCTCGAGACCGTCGCGCGCGTACATGTCTTCGAGACGATTGAGCGGCATGTGATCTTGCCATCGCTTGACGACCGTGTCGGCGAGCATGCCAGGGCCGGCCAGCCCACGCGCGATCGGCAGCTCGAGCGGCTCGGCGATGAGCACGTCCGTCTGGGCATCGCGCTCGCGATCCTTGCGTACGAATTTCGGACGTACGACGCGGGCGACGACGAGCGAAGCCGGCCGGCGCTCGATCGTCTCGCTGACGTCCTCGCCGATGCGCTCGAACGCGTCGAGACCTTCCTTCTCGACCTCAGGCGGGAGCACTTGGATCACGACGCGGGGCAAGTGCTCGGGCAGCGGCTTACGTCCGGTCGGCTTTCGACGCGTGTGTCCCTTCACCTCTTGATCGGCATTTGCTGCTTCGAGCGCCGCGTCGAGATCGGCGAGCTGCCGCTCTCCGAGCATCATCGAGAGCACGCCGAGCGAGAGCTGCGCTTGGTTTTCCGGCAGATGCTCCGATTTCGACGAGAGGATGCCGAGCTCCAGCTTGCGGCATCGCTCCATCGTCTCGAGGTAGAGCGCGCGATACTCGTCGCGCTCCCGCTCCGCCGTCGCGAAACGCTTCTCGAGCTCGTCGAGGCGCTGCACGATCTCGGCGACATCACTCACGACAACCGTCAATGATCGATACGCGATCGCGGGTCAATTCGAAATTGAGTTGAGATCACTTTGCGACGCCGCGAAGGATCGTCGCGAACGTGCGCGCGTCGATCGATGCGAGTGGACGGTCAGCGTCCGTCGCATCGGGCAGCTCGAAAATCGCGGCGTGCAACCGCTTGTAGAGCATGCAGTAGCCGTTGTGATCAAACCACAGCACCTTGATGCGGTTGCCTCGCTTGCTCGCGAACACGAACAGCGCGCCGCTCTCCGGATCGAGCGAGAGGCTCTCCCTCACTGCGAGAGCGAGCGCATCGAACGAACGCCGCATGTCTTGTCGCTCCGTGCAGACGAAGATGCGAACGGCGGTCGGGATCAACGCCTCGACTCCAGAACATCGAGGAGACGACCTAGCGTCAGGCTGTCGAAGCCCCGGCGCACGCGGATGCGAACGCTCGTCCGAAGGACGACTTCGAGCGGCTCGCTTTCGAACGCGGCCGTCATCTGGACGAACTCGAGCGGTTTGACCGGCGGCGGCGTGTGGCTCGTGCGCGCGTCACGTGGACCCACGACCGAGCGCTTCGAACGGCCCGACGTCGCGGTCCTCAGGAGGTTTGTTCTCCACCACGTGAGCGTCTTTGCGTTGACACCGATCTCCGCCGCGAACGACTGCGCCGACAGCCCGCTATCCTTCCACTTCGCGACTCGCGTCGCCCATTCCTCGCGCGTCGACCTTGGCATCGTGGCCTCCGCCTCAAGACCTACGCGAGCGAGCCTCCAACGTCAGGGACGCGATTCGACGAACGGAGACGCCGACCGGCAGCGGCGCCATCGCGAGCGGGCCAAGTCTTCGACGCAGAAAGTAACGCATCACGGTGTCGTCCCCGGCGTCGCGGGGGCGATGGTCGGCTTGCCGTTCGACCTGGTCGCCGCCGAGGCGCCTTTGGAAGCGGGCGGCAAGGACACTACCGATGCAATCGATTTGGATGGCCATTCGGCCGACTCCGGGCGGCGCGCAATTGCTCGCGATGCAACCGCCCTGGGAGGCGATCTTCAAAGCCAAGCTGCGGCCCAATCCGTCACACCCACGAGCGCTGCCGTTCTTGCTCGAGGCCCTGGCGCTCTGGCAGGGATGCAAGGTCCGAGCTGCGCTCTATGCGGACGAGTCGCCCGGTGGGTGCGCCACGAGTTTCTATCCCGATCTGTTCACCGATCCGGGCGACACTCCACTGTACACGCTCGCGTGGGTGCCCGTGGCCCGCCGCCGGCGTCGCCATCGCGATGAGTTGGCCGGCGTGGGCGACTTCGGCAATTTGCAAAAACTCCTTCTCGAGCAGGCCTTGCGATGATCTCGCCGGAGCTTCGCGCGCGCATTCGCCGTCTGTTCTTCGCTGAGCACTGGAGAGTCGGCACCATCGCCACCGAGCTCGGCGTGCATCACGACACGGTCCGTCACGCGATCGAGTCGGACCGATTCGTTCCGGTCGGACGCCCCAAGGGACCCTCGCGTTTGGACCCTTACAAGCCGCTGATCCTCGACACGCTCGAGCAGCATCCGCGCCTTCGCGCGACCCGACTGTTCGAGATGCTTCGAGACCGAGGCTTTTCGGGCAGCACGCAGCAGGTCCGACGCTTCGTAAAATAGGTCCGCCCGCGTGGCGCCCGCGAAGCCTTCTTTCGATTGGAAACCTTGCCCGGTGAGCAGGGCCAAGTCGACTGGGGCTGCTTCGGCTCCCTTCGCGTCGGTCGGGCTGAGCGCAAGCTGTCGTGCTTCGTGATGGTCCTGTCGTTCTCGCGCGGCCTTTTCGCACGCTTCGCCCTCGACCAGACGCTCGAGAGTTTTTTTCGTGGACACGTCTTGGCGTTCGAGGCCCTCGGGGGGGCGCCGCGGCAGCTTCTCTATGACAATCTCAAGTCGGTCGTGCTCGAGCGCGACGGTCAGCTCGTGCGGTATCATCCGCGGATCCTCGAGCTGGCCGGGCACTACCACTTCGCTCCCCAGCCCTGCGCGCCATACCGGGGCAACGAAAAGGGAAAAGTCGAAAGAGCCATCCATTACCTGCGCTACTCTTTCTTTCAGGCTCGTCGCTTTTCCAGTGTCGAGGATCTCAACACCCAGCTCGCGACATGGTTGGACGACGTCGCGATGGCGCGGCTTCGCGACGGCCAGACGATTCGCGAGTGGCTCACCCAAGAGCGCCCACGACTTGTGCCCTTGCCCGAGCACCGGTTCGAGCTGGAGCTGGTGCGTCCAGTTTCCGTCGGCAAAACACCGTTCGTCCGTTTCGACGGAAACGACTATTCGGTCCCGCACACATTTGCGCAAAAGACGCTGACCGTCGCCGCCGGCGAGACCCTCGTGCGCGTGCTCGACGGCGTCCACGAGCTCGCCCGTCACATACGCAGCTATGACCGGGGACAGCGCGTCGAAAACCCTGCCCATCTCGAGGCCCTCGGCGCTGAAAAGAAGCGAGCACGTGAGCTTCGCGGCCGCGACCGACTTCGGGCGTGCTGTCCGGCCGCCGCGCCGTTCCTGGACGCTCTGGCGCAGCGAAACAGTCGCATCTCCAGCCACACCGCCTTGTTGCTCACTCTGCTCGATCGCTACGGCGCGCGCGACCTCGACGCGGCTCTCGCCGATGCACTCGCCCGCGGCGCCGTCGCCGCGCAATCGGTCGCGCACATCCTCGACCAGCTCTCACGCCAACGGCGCCAAAGACCGCCCCTGCCGCCACAAGCTCTCACCGACCCCCGCGCCGCCGTCGTCGTCAAGCCGCATGAGCTCGGCCCTTACGACACGCTGGGACGCAAACGCGGCAGGCAACCATGAGTGAGCTGTCCGGCCGCCTGACCGCCCTCGGTCTTCGCCACGTTGCCGACAACCTCGACGACCTCGTCGCCCTCGCGCAAAAGCGCCGCCTTGGCGCACGAGAGCTCCTCGAGCACCTCGTCGATCTCGAAGAAAAAGATCGCGCTCGTCGAAGTCTCGAGCGTCGCACGACGCGAAGCCGCATCGGGCGATTTAAGACCATCGCCGACTACGATTGGAATTGGCCGACGCGCATCGACCGCCCCCGCGTCGAAGCCGCCGTCCAGCTCGACTTCTTCGCCGACCATCGCAACGTCGTTCTCGTCGCGCCTCAGGGCTTAGGCAAAACTATGATTGCCCAAAATATCGCCCATCAGGCCGTCATTGCCGGCCCCTCCGTCCTTTTCCTCACCGCCGCTCAAATGCTCCTCGACCTCGGTGCACAAGAGTCGGCCCGCAGTCTCGACAGGCGTCTCCGCTTCTACGCCGGCATCTCGCTCTTGATCGTTGACGAAGTGGGGTACCTGTCCTTCGACGCGCGCAACGCTGACCTGCTCTTTCCAGGTCGTCAGCCGTCGCTACGAGAGGAAAAGCCTCGTGCTCACCACCAACCTCTCATTCCAGGATTGGCCTTCCATCTTCCCGAACGCCACCTGTGCCACCGCACTCATCGACCGCGTCATCCATCACGCCGACGTCCTCGCCATCGAGGGCGAAAGCTACAGGCTCCGCGAAGCCCAGAAACGTGCGGCCAAGAATGCCGACGGGCCAAAGCGGTCGTGAGCCCCGTCGGTCATATTTCCGCGGTTCTGGATGACCAGCGACACCGAGAGCGGTGGGAATAGAGCGCGCGGTCCCTCCGTTCGGGGCTTGCGGTGCTGAAATCACGGGGCGCGTGACCTACGACCCACCGAACCGCGAGAGGCGATGCTGTGCGTTGCCTGCGTCCGCCGATCGATCCAAGCCGGGCTCGCACTGCTCGCCGTCCTGGCTTCCACGCTCACGCCGTCCGTCGCGAAGGCGACGCTTCGGATGAAGTGGGACTGTTACCTCCCGAACGCGGGGGTCTGTGAAGGTCCCGGTAGGGACGCCTCTTTCAAGGCGCCCCCCGGACAGATCCCTGAGAGCGGGGTTCCCGCACAAGGCTCCCACCTCTGGTCTACGGGCCAGCGAAGCGTGCCTCAGGCCAAGGATGGACGATGCGAGGGGTTGGAAGCGGGAAATGCGTCTCGAAGCGTTGGCGCGTCTGCGATGTCCAGCCTGCGCGTTGACTCCGTCGTTGAAGCCTACGGTGCCAGGCCTGCTGGATCTGATAGCGAAAGGACGCCAGCGCCCGATAATTCGTGGGCACTCCGTAATACTGATAGTGGCCACGAAGCACGCTGCATAACCACGCATACTGCTCTTTCGGTGGCTCGTGCATGCGTACCCGCATTTCCTCTCGCAGCGATTGCCAGCTTCGCTGCGCGCCTCTTCCCCGAGGTGCGACGTTGCAGCAAGAACGCGCCGATGCGGGTTTTGCCCGCAATATGCGTTAGGCCCCAGGAAGTCGAACGTCTGTGGACGGAGTCCACGACGTTGTTCGTCCCCAAGGGCAAATCGTCCAAACCGCAACACGCGGGTCTTCTCCGGATGAAGCTCCAGGCCAAACTTCGCCAGGCGGTCGGCCAATGCCTCCCGCATGGCGCGTGCGTCCTGCTCGTACTGAAAGGCCATCACAATGTCGTCGGCGAAACGCACGAAGTAAGCTTCTCCCCGCGCATGGCGCATTCGCCATTGTGAGACCCACAGATTGAGCACGAAGTGAAGGTAGATATTCGACAGCAAAGGGCTTATTCCACCCCCCTGCGGCGCTCCTTCCCGTACCTCGTGCAGCTCACCGCCCTCCATAACGCCCGCGTGGAGCCACTTCATCAGAAGCGGCACCATGCGTGCGTCCGCAATCGTGTGCTCGACAAACTTCTTCAGTCAAAGAGTGTGACCTCGAAGACCATCTCCACCTCCTGCGACCGGCCCCGTAGCCACGCCTCACCGCGCTGGCCGCGGGCGCCGCCACGGCTCTCGGAGCGCGCCAAGAGCTCGCAAAGCCGCTCGCCGTGCGTCACCACGTGCTGAAGCGGGCAGGGATACTTCGGTCCGAACACGCTCATCTTCTCGCTTCTCTCACTTTACGGACACGGTGTTGCCGGGGACGCACCGAATCCCGGGGGGCGGATGCGGCAGGGCGTGCGGAGGCGACGCGCGCGAACGCGCTCGATTCGCCCGTGGCGAGCGCGGTCGCCCTCGTCTCTGCGACGGCGGCGTCCGCGGCGCGGACGACGGGCGTACCGGCGCGCACCACGCGCCGGCCGAGAA
Organism: uncultured delta proteobacterium; assembly: GCA_963787925.1. Classification (GTDB taxonomy): domain Bacteria; phylum Myxococcota_A; class Polyangia; order Polyangiales; family Polyangiaceae; genus Palsa-1150. Next base: position 2,043,273 of record CAWBEN010000003.1, on the reverse strand, counting down.
ACCGAACCGACCGCGGCGTGGCGCGATGACGGCAACCGTCATGGCCACAACCCAGGCTGAATCTCCGGCCGAAGGCCTCCGCCGCGACCGCGACCAGCCCGCCGCGGGGCTTGCGCGGGTAGTCCCCGCGATAATAAAGCGGCCCGCCACATTCACCACGCGGCGCGTGGAGCAAGCCTGCTTCGGGACCTCGGGCTGATTGTGGCTGACGAAAGAGAGTTCTTCTCTGAGGTGAAGCGGCATGCAAGGCACCGGACTGAGCAGCGCCACGTGAGTGGAGGGTCCAAGCAGGGGTTCCGGTCTGGTTTGGCGAGGGGCGGACAAACCAAGCCCCTCAGGAAAGTTGTTCAAAGTCCTTCCGAGGGGCTCGCCTCCGGTTTCCAGACCAAGAGGAGACGCGATGATCGACCCAATCGAGTTGGGGAGCGAGTTTTTCGAGGGGCTGATGGCGATCGACACGGCGATTGTGGAGCGAGCGGCGGAGGAGCGGGTAATAGACCTCGTTGAGGATTCCGTGGCTCAGGTGAGCGACAGGAGACCGCGAGAGCCGATGGGAGTGCCGAGGCCGCTTCTGGCGCTCGATGTCCAGCGGGCCGCGCCCACAGGCCAGCCCGGAGCGCAGCCGTGGAGGTCGATGCTTATCGCGCCCCTAGGCGCGGCATCATTCGTGACCGGACGTTCGAGCTTCGGCGCCAACGGATAGCGCCCCATCCTTTGCATCTTGCGAACGGCCGTTTTCGCGCGCTGCCGCTCGGCAGCGATGGTTCGCCTGCTATCGTACGCAACCCATGGACCCGCTGGACCTCGTTACCGTCGCCAGGTTCCCGGACGCCCCCGAGGCCGACCTCGCGCGCGAGCGACTCGCGCTCGAGGGCATTCGTGCCTTCGTGCTGGACGAGCTGGGCGACGCGGTCATGCCCTTCATGATCGCCTCCACCGGAGGTATTCGCCTGCAGGTAGCTCCTGAAGACGCGGAACGCGCTCGCGAGATCCTCGGGTAGACGCGCTTCGCGCGCGCCCGCCCTTCACCTCGGGTCCGGTGCACCGCCAAGGGCGGAGAGGTGCGCAATCACGGGGAGCGCGAGCATGAGAAGAACGAGCCAAGCGGCCTTGCGCAGCGCCGGGATGTTCGGGGGCCGCGACAAGAGGGAGATTCCTCGTGCACCGTCGAGCGACAGGACGATGAACGCGCTGGCAGCCAGCAGCCCCCGCGAGGATGCGAGCCAGAGCCGGGGGCCGGGAGGCGTAAGCCACACGCACAAGGCCCAGCTGGCCATGAGCACTGCGACCAGAGCCGGTCCGAGGATGTTCCGGCCGGTCCCAGTCCAGGCGGTCTTGAGCGCGGCGAGAACCACGACCGCCGCAGCTACCGCATAGACGACGTGCGAGGCGAGCGGCATCGCGAGCAACAACTGAGCCTGGGCCGACGGAAAACGAAAACTCCCAACTCTGCACTAGGAATCAGCGAGAAAGCGACCCGGTTCTCGGACTATGAAGTTCGCAAGATCCGCCGCTCTCGCAGCTCAGGCGGAGACGCCCTGGGCTCGTACTTCTCCAGCCTGGGAGACGTACCGCTTCTCAGCCGCGGCGAGGAGATTAGGATTGCTCGACGCATCGAGCGCGCCGAGCTGTGCCTTGCGTTCGCCCTCGTGCGATGTCCGCTCGCGGTGCGAGAGCTCTCGCGCGTCGCGAAGGACCTGCGCGCCGAGAGGGTCCGCCTCGGCGACGTTCGCCGCGGATCGCCCTATGAAGGAGAGGGGCCGGCCTCTCCGACCGAGGCGCTCGACGGCGTCCTTCAGCTCGACCGCGCATACCAGTGCGGTATCGACCGACCAGGCGTCGCTCTTGCGCGCTCCCGCGCCCAGCGGAGCCTCGAGGAGCTCCGCCCGGCTCCCACGCTCCTCACCCGAGTCGTCAGGGCGCTCGAGCTCCTGCTCGTCGAGGAGGCCGAGCCGTCCGGCAGGCCATTCGATTCGCGGACGCTGGAGTCGATCAGGGAGACGCTCGCGCTCGTGCGCCAGGACCAGGAGGAGGTCGATTGCGCACCGACACACCTCGTGGCGGCGAATCTCCGGCTCGTGGTCTCCATCGCGAAGAAGTACGGCGGCCAGGGGCTCCAGCTGCTGGATCTGGTCCAGGAGGGCAGCGTCGGCCTCATGCGGGCGGTGGACAAGTTCGACTACCAGCGGGGGTACAAGTTCAGCACCTATGCGACGTGGTGGATCCGGCAGGCGATCTCGCGCGCTCTGACCCACGGGGGGCCGACCATTCGCATCCCGGTGCATATGGTCGATGCCCGGCGTGACCAGAAGAAAGGCGGTGCGACCCAGCGCTGGCAGTGTGTCTGCGGGCCGCGCCACCAGCGCAGCCACCGGCGCGTTGTGCGCACCGGAACGCCCGTCGTCCGCGCCCCTGCGGCCGCCGTGGCCGCCCCTCGTGGCGTCTACCCTGACCCATCACGGTTATGGTATCGCGCCGCATCCCTGAGCCCCCGTCTCCCTCGAGAGGCCGTCGAGCCGGGGGCATAGCCCTCCGTCAGGTCGCCGCCAAGCTGCTGGTCGGGGCGGCCACGCTGCACCGGCGCTCCAGGGTTCGTGCGGCTCATCTCACACACTTTCGGATTGAAAGCGGAGTGTCCTCCTTGCCGGGTCGGCGGGCAGCGTGAGTTTCTGGCGATCGCAGCGGGCGAGGAGCGACTCGCTTGCGTCACGCTCACTCCGATTCGCAGCGGGAGCGAGGCGCACGGTGATCACGGACTTGCCCGCGACGACATGGCCCGGCGCACCGCGGCGTCGGGCATCGTGACCCCAATCGAAGCGTCGAGAAACCGCCCGATGCGCTCGAGTGAGGTCTGGTCGACAGTTTATCGCTCAAGGCCGCTCCGACCCAAACCGCGCTCCCGAACCGCCACCAATCCTCGCTTTACGTCCGACCAACTGGTCTTCGCCAGCATGTCGGGCATCGGCTGCTGCTCCACGTCTTTAAAATCCGTCAACGCGCGCAGCGCCAACGACGGGTCAACGCCCGGAAATTTTTTGCCCATTGTCGCGACGGCGTCGCCAAGCGTGAGAGCACGGCTCTGGAAAAGGGCGTGCAGATCGATGTAGTCGCGCTTTGTCGCGCGTTGCACGATGGCCGTCATCTTCATGGCGGCGATGTCTTTCAATGAAGCCAGATCGCACCCCTGGCACGGCACGGGCCGGCCGACGAGCTCGTACCGGTAGCGAAAGACGCTGCACTCAACTCCCCCGATTTGCCCGTGAAAGGTTCCTTCGTCGTTCTGTCTGATGTGCACGGGCAGCCCAAGCGACTGCACGTCGCGCAGTGGGTCCGCGGGGCGCACGGTGTTGCTAGTGAACCAGTCAAAATCGACCGAACGACGATGTCCGAGCTGCAGCGCGAGGGCGGAGCCGCCAGCCAAATATGCGCCCCAACGATGAGAGACCGACGCCGAGGCCTTGAGCAGAGCCTCCTGATTCGGAACCAAGATCTCCGGGTGCAGTTTCACTGCGGTCACCGGTTCTCCCAAAGAAGCGCATATGGACTCTGGGCCTGCCAGCGGCGGGCCGTCCGATCCGACACCCAGGGCACCATCTGCTGAAGCGTTAAGCCACGGCCTTGGTTCTGCACAATCCAGCGCCGGATGCCGCTGTCGTCGAAGCGACGAACGAGCCATCTCTTGTGTTCGTCTCCGCCACGAGTCAGCACGTGAAGCATCACGAGATCGACGTGGTCGGGGAGCCTAAGGCTCTCCAGCTGGTAGCCCGGGAAAAGCGGTCGCATCAGCTCCGGCAAACGGCCCCAGCGAGCCGATGCCGCAGCTCGAGCGATTGCCGTTCGGCGTGCGGCGGAAAGAGCGGCGGCCCGAGCGCGACCGCCGGATGCCCCTCCCTTGAGCCCGCCCAGCCTGCCCAACGCAACGGCATGCGGATTCTTCACGAACGGCATTCTAGCATATAGCGCTACAAGCATCACGGCGGTTGCGAGCGCTAGATCCCGCAAGTGCCCACCCGTGCCCGTCACGTTGGCGCGAACAGAATCCGAGGCTGGCGACTGCTACCGACCTCGATTCCCCCGGTTCGGCGTGCCGGCCTCCGTCGGCCCGGTTCGCGCGGGTTCACCAATTCGGCGCGCCTCGAGACCTACCGGCCCTGCGGGTGCCGTCCTTCTGCATTCACGGTTTCCCTAAAGGGAGCCCTCCGTGAATGCAGGCCGTCATCGCGAGGAGCGCCTGGTGCCCCGCCGGGAGCGAACGAGCCGACAGACGCGCGGCCCGAAGCCACCCGGAGAAGATTCAATGCCTGCCACCTTCGACCAGCTCCTTCACACGTTCAACTTCCTCCAGACACACGCCATGGCTACCGCGACACCCTTCACGATGACTCTCAACAACAGGCGTCTCGAGGTCCTGCCAATCGGCTTCTACCTCTACGACGACGACAATACGCGCATTAACAAGAAGCCCGCATCGGCCGAACTCGCCGCGCGACTCTTCGAGACGCTCTGACGCGGGGCGCGGGCGCGGCCACTCCGAAGGCGGCGCTCGCCCCGCTTCCCTACGGGAGACTGTTTCCTCGAAGGAGGACCGCCTCGCGTCACTGTTCTCGTCGCACGAAGACGCCGTCGCCAATCGTACTCAGCACCACGTCGCCGTCTCGCCCGGTGGCCCAGAGCCGTTCGCTGCCGCGCACGTTCACCCAGTCCGACCGGGTAGCTCGGTCGCACCGGACTCCGTCGAAGGCCACCAAGGGGAAGGTCATCGCACCCCCCAAAACGCGGGTAAGGCGCTGCACGATGAGCGCGCGAGGGTGACAGTAGTCCCGGTTCAGCCCCGCGCAGGGCCGCCCCGCCGAGATCACCGCGTATCGCGGACGGCCCCTCGCCAAAAAGCCAGGTGTCGTCGATGTCTCGCTGCCGTGGTGAGCCACTTGTAGCAGCAGGGTGACGGGCGTCGGCCACAAGCGGGCGGCGCGGGTGTCGGCAAGGGCGCCCCAAGAGCGCCTCTCTCCGCATCCGATGCCTGGGCCCTCGAACAGGCCGCGGTCGCGCTGCCAGCGGCCCACATGGCGAGAGCAAGAGCCCGCCCTCCCTTCCCTCCTGCCCCGTCACGGGCTTTACGCCACGCCGGCGACGGCGACGTACATCGCGGCCAAGGTCGAGAGGTCCTCGGCGCCCCTCTCGCGTACATACGCTCGCAGATCGCTCGTGGCGGCATGCCATTTCCGCACGAGGCCGCGGGCTCGGCGGTCTGCAACCGCGAGCCCATGCGCCTCCACGATCTCGCGGGCGACGGCATCCGGAGCGCTCAAAGCCGACGGTTCCGGGCCCGAACTAAGGAGCCCGGTCGAAATTATCGATCCCTGGATGGAAATGGTCCCCTGGCCTCGACGGTTGGTCGTCCAGTATGGACGACGTGGAGGGCATCAGGGCCAAATACGAGCAACTGCGAAGCGTGATGGACGAGCGCGTGACGCGGTTGTGCGCGTTTCGCTCATCGTGATCGCCCATTCCGCTCCATCGTGATCGGCCGTTCCGGCGACGTGAACGGTCATTTCGCGCAACGTGAACGCTCGTTTCGCATCTCGACGTTCGATCCCGATCCATTCTCCCTCGAGCGCATGATTGATGGTGACAAGCTCGCCGTTCCAGCGAATGCGTCCGCTCGCGGCAACCTTGCGTGTTTGAAACGCGTCGGGGTAGTGCGGTGGCTCAAGGCGCCGCGGCAACGCCCGCGACGAGGGCACGTAGAGCGACGAAGGCGGACGATCGGCCTCCCGCAGCAGACCCGCCTTCGTGATCTCGGCAAGGCTCGCCCATCGCGAGCTCCCATGCACGTGGCTCGCTTTCGGCTTTCGCCGCACGGCGGCGGAGGCCGCGGCCATGGCCGCGCCGGCGATCGCGGCGAGCGTGGTGATACCGCTCGCGTTTGCGGAATACGAGCGGCGGCCGCCCTTCGTGCATTCCCGCGCGCTTAGCGCCGTCAGACATACCTCGTCTTCGCAGCACTCGAGCGCATCGCCGAGCTCGAGATGTTCACGCGCACCGGCGTGCACCTCGCCCAGATAGTTCTCGAGCGACGAGCACGCCTCCGTCATCGCCATCCGACCGCTCGCCCAGTCGAAGAGCGTGACCTCGAAGACCAGCTCCACCTCCTGCGACCGGCCCTGTAGCCACGCCTCACCGCGCCGACCGCGGGCGCCGCCACGGCCCTCGGGTGCGCGCCAAGAGCTCGCAAAGCCGCTCGCCGTGCGTCACCACGTGCTGAAGCGGGCAGGGATACTTCGGTCCGAACACGCTCATCTTCTCGCCTCTCTCACTTTACGGACGCGGTGTTGCCGGGGACACACCGAATCCCGGGGGGGGGACGCGGCAGGCGTGCGAGGCGCCGCGAACGTGCCGATGTCGCCCGCTCGTGTGCGGCTCGTCTGAGACCGTGCGGTCGATTATTGACTATGTAAATACCTATTTTTCTCGCCGATGATTGACGATCTTCTTTTCGCTCATCGCGCGATCTCTGTCCTTGGCACTCGCGCCCACTGGGGAGTTTCTCCCCACCCGCGCGCCGCCGTTTCCGCTGCCAGTGCGTGCGTTCCGCTGAATCGGTGGGGAGTCGCGCACCAGCGCTGGGGAGTTTCTCACCAGTGAACGGTTTCAGCTGTCTACTCACGCACTTACCCGGCCTTCCCGCCCGATATCTCCCGGTGTGTGGGGAGCCGCTCCCCAGCGACCGTAGCCCGCGAGATCGCGGGCTCGAGTCCTTTCCAGCACTTACGGCAGCGCCTCAGGCCGGTACGCGACTTGCGAATGGGGTTCGCAGTGCCGATGGCCGCGCGGGGTCCTTCGCCCTGCAAAGCCTCTAGTGCGAATTCAACCTTTCGCTACTGAATGCCACTATCCGATTCGCGCTGATTCGGTTAATTGGCATTGGTATATTCACACTCAAACACGCCTGACCATGCATCAAACCCCTTCCCCACCGCGCCCCTCGCCGATACGCCGCCCTCGGAGAGTCAGACGCGCCGAACAAGCGCCCTGTCGAGCGCGCTCGCACCCATCGCGGAGCTCCTCGGCGACGATCGGGTGGTCGAAGTGATGGGCAACGCGGATGGCGTCGTTTGGGTGGACCGGCTCGGAGAGGGCCTATCGCGCGCGGCGGTTCGTGTGAGCCCGAGCGACGCCGAGCGGATGCTGCGCCTGGTCGCGGCCGAGATGGGCTCCGAGTTCAACGCGCAGAGCCCCTCGCTCTCCGCGAAGTTACCCCCGCCCTGGGGCGCGCGACTTCAGGCCGCGCGTAGGGCTCGAAAGCCGTTCCGTTCAAACGTTCGAAACGCCTATGCCGTATGAGGATATTGTGAGTCCTTCAAGCAATTCAAAGACGCGCAGGATGACGCCCCGCCCCACACTTCTCGTCCAGCCGCTATTTGTGAGCCAGGACAATGCTTTCGCGATCCTGGGCATAACACCTCGAAAATTTCGAGAGGTAGTGGTCCCAATGTGTCGCGACTCGGTCGTGCGCATCGGTAAGAGCGCGCTCATACCAGCGGAGGTCGCCGAGCGGAGGCTTTGCGCGCTTGCTTCGGACCGCGGCGGGGAGGATCCTGCGCTAGACAGTGAGCCTGCGAATGCCCGAGATGACGAGGACGACGAGCCCCAGACGGCGGACGAGATCTTGCGCGCTCTCGGACGTCAGAGGGGCCGCTGATCACCAGCCTCTCGGCTGGTCTGGCAAGACGAGGAGTAGCGAATGCCCCGCAAGGCGACTGGACAAGTGCTTCGACATGCCAACGGCTACAGCGCCCGTGTCCGGATCGCCGCCGGACCGAAGGGTCGGCCTTCGTTCCAGCTAGCTGTTCGGACGTACGAGGACGCTGACGCTCGGGCCATGCTCCTCGCGGACATGGCCAAGAGCCTTCGCGCAGTTGCGACCGCGGGGGAGCTCACAGAGCTTCTCAAGCGAGCGGCACATGCAAGAACGGACAAGGGCCTGCGCGCCGCACAGGAAGCGGCAGACATCATCGCCACGGGAGGCGCGCCGCGAACCGCTGCAGTACTGGCTCCAACCTTTGAAGAGTTCGCCAAGAAATGGACCAGCGGCGAACTCAACCGTGACTTCCCCGATCACGTACGTGAGAAAGACTCGACCCGCGACCGAGAGGTGTTGAGGCTGTACATCAATCCGGCAGTCGGCGCGACCCGCATTGACGGAGTAACGCTCGAGGACGCCGAACGCGTCATGGCGACGCTGCCAACCAAGCTCGCCCCGCGCACGCGCAAGCTCGTCGCACAGTGCTTGCGCCGCGTGGTGTCGCTCGCCGTTTACCCGGGCCGGTATCTCGCCAGCAACCCGATCCCGCGAGAATGGATGCCCAAGGTTCCAAGAGGCGCCAACAAGGCCAAGGCCTTCCTTTACCCCGAGGAGGACGAAAAGCTTCTAGGCTGCGCCCAAGTTCCTCTAGTCCGTCGACTCGTCTATGGCATCCTAGCGCGTGAGGGCATGCGCGCATCAGAGCTCGCTTCACTCAAGTGGCGCGATCTGGATCTCGCAGTTGGGCGCGTGCGGCTCGACGAAAACAAGACCGATGACCCGCGCGCCTGGGCTCTATCATCTGACGTCCAGAGAGCGCTGTCGTGGTGGAAAGAGGAGACCGGCGGCCAATCGAACGACTTGGTGCTTGGTCTCCCGCTCGGCGACGGCGCATGGTGGCTGCGAGGGGACGAGAAGGACCCTAAGAAGACGCCGGGGGATCTGCGAAAGGCGAATGTCACCCGACCTGAGCTTTTTGAACGAAGCGCATCGAGACAACCCATCCGGCTTCATGACCTGCGCGCAACATTCGTCACGATCTCGCTTGCGAACGGAAAGACGGAGCAGTGGGTCACCGATCGCACAGGACATCGGTCAAGCCACCAGCTGGCGCAGTACGCGCGCCAGGCTCGCACTTGGGCCGAGCTTGAGCTTGGCACTCTGCGGAGCCTCGACGAAATTCTTCCTGAGATGAAGCGCACATCGCGGAACCCCATCGCATGCAGCCGACCAGAGGCCGCCTCGATTGGACATCGATTGGACATCGATCAGAGCCACCCTCGAGAATCGAACTCGAGACCTACGGTTTACGAAACCGTTGCTCTACCCCTGAGCTAGGGTGGCCAAGTGATTGTTTTGCTTCTATTTTATCTCTTTTTCCTTCGCCTGCCCGGCCCCGCGAGACGATTGGGCCGGGCTTTGGGGAGGCGTTGTATGCCACACCGGACCGATCCGGCAAAGTCAGTTCTAGCGTAGCCGACCCGCGCAGTAACTGGGGGAGTCTCGGCGCGTTGGTAGCGCCGCCGTCACGTCGAAGCGGCGACTGTTCTCCGTTCACGCCCTGCCCATCTCCGTGCTCACGGCTCCCCATCTGCGCGTTCCGAGCGCGCATTCCACGTTCAAAGTCAGCGCGGGATCCGAGGCGTCCGCTGACGACCCGCGATGCCAGGCGGCCGCGCTCGTTCCGTGGTCACGCGAAATGCGGGCGCCCCCCCTAGGAAGGTGGTCGCCCATCAGAGGAAATGGCGCCCTTCCCGATTAAGGAAGTGAAAAGGCCGTTGCAAAGCCCAGACGCATCGAACCCTTCTCCCAAAAACGTGCCGTACTCGTGCCCGTGCCCGACCGGCAACGGCGCCCCAGCTCGGCCAAAACGTTCTCGGACGGAAACGACCTGCGCTCATTTAGGGGCAAAAGCCGCTCTGCCAATAGGACAAGACGCTCGACCAATAGTAAAAGACGATCTGCCAACTAGACGAGCCGCTCGACCAACAAGAAAAGACGATCTGCCAACTAGACGAGCCGCTCGACCAACAAGAAAAGACGCTCTGCCAACAGGAAGAGACGCTCGACCAACTAGACGAGCCGCTCTACCAACAAGAAAAGCCGCTCTACCAACAAGAAAAGCCGCTCTACCAACAAGAAAAGCCGCTCTGCCAACAGGAAGAGCCGCTCGACCAACTAGAAGAGCCGCTCGACCAAGAAGAAATGCCGCTCTTCCAACTAGACGAGCCGCTCGACCAAGAAGAAAAGCCGCTCTTCCGACTAGACGAGCCGCTCGACCAAGAAGAAGCGTCGCTCCTCCAACGAGAAAAGCCGCTTTACCGGGAGTTGGTGTCACGCTCCCCGTTCGCATAGCCGCCCTTCCGGGCCGTCACGTTCCTTCGCGTGATCCCCCGGACGCCTGGGAGGACACGGGACTCGCCAAGGAGGGCGCGGGCGGAGGGTGCCGGAGCGCCCAGGCGTTGTCCATGCTGTCGAGCGCGCGCCGTGCGACCCGCCGCGCCACCTCGCCGTCACGCGCTTTGATGACGTCGATGACGGCAGGGTACAGCATGGCCGTCGAAGCGCAGTCGTCATAGAGCATCGCAACGAGCTGCGGGTGCTCGTCGGGCCACCGCGCAAACGTGTTGAGGAACAGCTCGAGGCCCACGTTGTGAGCGGCCTTGCAGACGGCTCTCATGAACGCCAGGTCGACCCTTGCGAATGCGACCGGATCATCGACGTGCTCGCGCAAGACCTGCGCGCACGTCGCGATCGCATCGATGTCCGCGTCGGTGTGACGTTCGGCCGCGAGCGCGACCGCTTCGGACGCGAGGATGCGCCGGATCTCCAGCGCGCTGCGCACGAGGTCGTGCCACGCAGGGTCTGCGACCTTCAGCCCCTTGACGAGCGTCCCGAGCATCTCGAGACCGGCTCGTTCGCGCCAAGACGCGACGAGGGTCCCTGCCCCATGCCGCGTCGTGATCAGGCCGAGCGCCTCGAGACGAGCGAGCGATGCACGCAACGTGAGCCTGTTGACCCCCAGCGCCAGCGCGAGCTCGCGTTCAGACGGAAGGCGCGTCCCCGGCCGCAACCGCCCGGCCAAAATTTCACCCCGAAGGCGGTCCGCCACGGCATCGACGACGCTCTGCCGCGCCACCGGAGCGAGCGCAGCCAGCGTCTGCAGATCGGGGGCGAACGGAGGCGGGGGAGAAGAAGAATTGTCGTTCATCGCCAGTCCTCCACTGGTTGAACCAACTGACACACGGCAAGTGAGTGCGCAAGTGCGTTCGCGGTTGATTCGTTTACGCAGCAGCCCCTGCCTCGCTGCCTGAAGGGGGGCTGACCCGCGGCCGGCGCGCGCACCTCACGCGGTCCCCGCAGAGCGCCATGGCCCTTCGAGCTGAGTCCCAAGCACCCCCTCCCCCCTCGCGGACGACAAAGCACCGTGCGTGCTTTTCCCGGCTGACCCCCCGCCCCGGAACCGCGCGTGAGCGAAGTAGGACGAGCCTTCGGAAGGGAGCTGCGCCAGCGCGGGCGTCACTCAGCGGCCGGCGGCCGTCCGGAGTGCGCGGCGGCATTCGCCAGCCGGTCGCGTCCGGACGACGACGCGCTACGCCTCGCCCTCTTCTTCCTCTTCTTCTTCTTCTTCTGTCCTCGTCCTCGTCATCGAGGTCTTCGTCCTCTTCGAGATCTTCCTCCTCGAAGTCGGTGGCGTCGTCCTCTTCTTCTTCCCCCTCGGCCTCGGCGGCCGCTCCGCGCTTCTCGAACTTGACGTCGACTCCGACATCCCCGAGCTGGGTGTCGATCAACTCGAGGAGCTCGTCGGCATCGTCGCCGGACCATTCGTCGAGCAGATCGGTCAAGAACTCGAAAAAATCGCCGTTGTCCAAACGGCGCTCGATCTCCTCGACCTGCTCTTCACTGAACGCTTCGAGGATGTCTTCCCGAAGCGTCTCGATGTCACCTTCCTCGATCGCGTCTTGGGCGGACACGCGGAATCTGGCGGACGGCGCGTTTGTCGAGATAGATCTCCATCGGTTCGCGCAACCCGAGTATGCGAACCGCCCTCAGGCTGTCAACGTCCGCGTGGAGCGCCGCCAGGTGTATTGTTCAGAAGTGCGGCTATCGGCAGGCATGGTCAGGACGAAACAGGCACCGAGAACTTTTTCCTGTCCGGCCCGCCCGAGGGCCTCTTTGGGCGCGCCCATGCCTCTTCGACTGGCGTTCGTGGGCGCCTTCTCTTTCTGTTTGGTCGCCACGTCGTGCCCGGCGCGTGCTGCGAGCGACACGGCGGCTCTTGGAGCGACCGAGCCAGTCGTCGCGGCCCCTCCCGGCGAGAAGCCCCACGTACAGTACGGCGTTGCCTTGACCGCCGAGAGCGTAGCCTCGCCGGGCCCCGTCTGCGCGGACTCGAACAGCCCGTGCATCTTGGGCTCTGGTGGTGGCGTCGCGGCGCGGATCGGTTGGCGACCGAACGAGGATTTCTATTTCGGGGGCGCGTACGCGATGTCCAAACAAGAGCCGCACCAGCTCTATCGCGTGGCGATCTTGCAGCAAGCGCGATTGGAAGCGCGCAAGTACTTTCCCACCGGCCGCGAGGCCGCCCCTTTCTTGCTCGCGGCCGCTGGGCTCGGCGGGTACGGAAACGAGTGGTCGATCGACACGTGGGGGCCGAGCGCTACCCTGGGCGCGGGGATCGAAGTGCAGCTCGGCGGGCCGTTGCTCGTCGTCTCGCTCGCGTACCGACCCATGTACTTTCACGGATGGACAGACTCGAGCACGCTCTCGCACGACGCAGGAATTGCGCATCTCATCGGGCTCGAGGTGGCGCTCGAGGCGCAGGACGCGTTTCAACCCGCACCTTGACTGTTCCCCACGCGCCGTTGTCCCATCCGGATGCGTGATCTGCACGACCTGCGGCCGGGACAACCCGAGCCATCTCATCTTCTGCCAGGAGTGCGGTCAACGGCTCGCGCCGCGCGGCGCGGCCCCGACGCCGCCAGCGGGGCTCTCGTCGCCCGTTCGCACGGCCCGCGCGCCGGAGGTGTCGCCTCTGGCGGCAACGGCGGCCGCCCGGCCAGCGCCGCCGCCTTCCTCGCCCCGCACGCCGGCGGCCTCGAGGGCCGCGTCGCCGCCACGGCACGGCGGAGACGAAAGCGCGGCCGCTTTGGCATCGACGGCCTTTTCGAAGCACGCCTCGTCGTCGTCGCCCGCGGCTCCGACGAACTCTCCGGCCACCGCGACCCCGCCCGCCAAAGTTCCAGCCGTCGCAGCCATCGCAGCCGTCGCAGCCGTCGCAAATAGAGTGGACGCCTCGCCCTTCAATCCGACGCTTCCCTCCCCGGGTACCGCGTCGCACCGCGCCCACGTGGAGACAGGCCGCGCCGAGCCGCAGCCAGCAACGGTCACCTGCCTTCTCTGCGGGAGCGCGAACGACCGCGGCCTACGCTACTGCGTCAGCTGCGGCCACTTGCTCGCGCAATCGGACACTGCGCCGGCCATTCGCGTCGGGACCGGAACGGTCAACTTCAACCGCCCTGCCTCCGAGCTGCCCAAGCACGACGCGCGCGAAGCGGCGTCGGCCGCGCCGCCCCTCGAGCACCGCGACTCCGCGCCTTCCGTGCGGGTCGTCGATGCAGACAAGCCCATCGCCCCGGCGCGGGTCGTCGAAGTCGGGGCGCCGACGCGCGAGCCCCCGAGGATATTCTGCCCGCGCTGCCGTGGATTGTCCGACCCCAACGCCCAATACTGCCGCCTCTGCGGCGCCGCGCTCGCGACCGCCGGCGCCTTGGTGGGGGGAGCCGCGGGCGATACGAGCGGCGCCCCTGCACAGCCACCTGTCTCCGGTGACACCAAATCCGTCGACGACTCGTGGCCGGGTGCGCGGACCCCCCTCTCCTCCGCGATTTCACGCGGCAGACTCGTTCTCATTGCGCGAGATGGTGGCGAGGGACCTCGCTACCCGCTGGGCGTATCGACCGACATCGGTCGCACGGAGGGCGGCATCGTTTTCGGCGACGACCGCTTCGTGTCGCCCCGTCACGCGCGGATCATCTCGCGGAACGGCGCCTACTTCATTCGGGACCTCCACAGCACCAATGGTATTTTTTTTTCGTATCCCGTTCGCGCGCGCGCCGGCCGGCGGCGCTGAGACCGCCGAACCGATAGCGCCGGATTCCGAACATTTGGAGCCCGGTTCCGAGCAGCCACTGGCCGATCAAGAGTTGTTCTTGGTCGGACAACAGGTGCTAAGGTTTGAGGTGGTGAGGCACGCAGACGGGGGGTTTGGCGTGGCATCCGAGAACGGGACGTTGCTCTTCGGAACGCCCGCGGCGCCTCGTTTTGCGCGTCTCAGCCAGAGGACGGTCGAGGGCCTCACCCGCGAAGTGTTCTATCTGCGCAAGGCCGAGACCGTGATTGGGCGCGAGTCTGGAGATGTCGTTTTCACCGACGATCCATTCGTCTCGCGTCGACACGCCATTCTGCGAATTCACGGAGGCACGACCCCCGCCGAGGGCGTCAGGCGATTCACGATCGCCGACCTTGGCTCGTCGAATGGCACGTTCTTGCAGGTGCGTGACGAAGTCCGGTTGCGTCCGGGCGATCAGTTCCGGATCGGACAGCAGCTCTTCCGTTTCGACCTCGATGCGACCCGCGCCGGTGCATGACGACGGAGGCAGACCGCCCGTGACGCAACCCGAACCCCCCCGCGAAGCGCTGGCGGCCAGCGAGTCGACCGAGGCTCCTCCCGACCATCGGGGTGAGATCCAGGTGAGGCTCTTCGCGCGTACGGACGTCGGACAAATTCGCGAGCACAACGAAGACAACTTCCTCGTGGCCGATCTCACCCGCCGCACGCGCGGACTGCTCGAAGCGAATCGAGCCGGTGTCATCGGAAAGGACGGAGCCCTCTTTGCCGTTTGCGACGGGATGGGAGGGGCTGCAGCGGGCGAGATCGCGAGTCAGCTGGCGGTCGACATCCTTTACGAGCGGATGATCGAAGGGCCCGAGGACGCTCACCCGGTCGCCCGGGACGACCTTGCGCGCCGCCTGGTCCGAGCCATCGAATCGGCCGGGCTTCGGATCTTCCAAGAGGCGAAGGTCGACCGCACGCGACGCGGAATGGGGACCACCGTCACCGCCGCTGCTCTGGTCGACGACCACCTTTTTTTCGCTCAGGTCGGCGACTCGCGCGGGTACTTGCTGCGCAGCGGCGAGCTCGTTCAGCTGACGCGCGATCAGTCGCTCGTCAACCAGCTCATCGAGGCGGGCCAGCTCACCGAAGAAGAAGCCGAGACGTTCGAGCACAACAACATCATCCTGCAAGCGCTCGGCACCGCCGACACCGTGCAGGTCGACCTGACCTACTGCGAGCTTCGCCGCGGCGACACCCTCCTCTTGTGCTCCGACGGTCTTAGCGGGATGGTGCGCTTCGACGAGATTCGCGAGGTCCTCCGAACGACGCCCGAGCCGCTCGAAGCTTGCAAGCTCTTGACGGAGCGCGCCAACCAGGCCGGCGGTCACGACAACATCACGGTCATCGTCGTCCAGTTCGACGGCGACGGTCTGAAGCCACTCGAGCCGGGCGGCGAGCCGCCCAAGTATTGCAAGTACGTGCTCCCAGAAGCGCCGATGGGGAGCAACGAGCCACACCGGCGGACTCTGCCAGAGGTTCCGTCCGGGCTTCCGCGCGGATCGGGCTCGAGCGCGCCGCAAGGCTTGTCGTCGACGTTCGTTTACTCGGATTCGGTTCGCGCGCCGCCGCAGGCTTCGCCTGCTCTGCGATCGTCCTCGCGGCGGCCGCCGTCGCCGAGCGACGAAGAGGAGCACATCGACATCCCCGGGACGCACGTGCCTGCGTGGGTCGTCGTCGTCCTCGTCGCGAGCGTCATCTTCATTCTCGGCGGTACCGCCATCCTTCTTCTGCGCTAGGAGTGTCCTTCTCTTGCGCGTACGCGTTCGCGTACGCGTGCCTGGAAAGAGCGCGCACCAAAGAAGCCGCGCCCCCCAAGGTCGCCCCCCAAGAGCGGGCACGGGCACGGGCACGCGTAGGGGCAAGAGAGAGAGAGAGAGAGAGAGAGAGAGAGAGAGAGAGAAGAGGAGACAGTCCCTAGTCGGCGGCCGCGCCACTAGCTGCGGTCACGGCGCGACGGAGTAGCCCTCGGCCGTCCGGCCCGCCCGCCAAACGGTGAAGGGCGTAGCGCGCCACGCGGTCATCGGGATCGATCGCCAAAGCCGCGCGCGCCGCCAGCGACGCGCCCTCGGGGTCGCCCCTGCCCACGCGGGCGATCGCCATCCACGCCCACGCCGCGCCGGCGCGCCCGCGGTCGGGCGACCCGACGAGCGGCGCGAGAATCGATTCTGCCTCCGTCCATTCTCCGTAAAGAAGCTTTTGCCTGGCGACGAGAAGCATCACGGCAGGCGCCTCCCCGAAGCGCTCGCGCGCGCGCTCGACGAGCTCGTGTGCCTCGGCTTCGCGATCGAGCTCCAGCAGTGTCTCGGCTTCTCCGGCCCACCCTTCGATCTCCTCTGGAGCCACCTCACGGAGGCGCTGGAACTGTTCGCGCGCGTTCTCGTATTGGCCTCGAGCGAAGAGCCGTCGTGCCAGATTGGCGCGCGCGGCGGCAAAGCCAGGGTCGACCCGAAGCGCCGCGCGGTACTCTTTCTCGGCGTCCGCTCCGTTGCCCTCCCGGTCGGCGAGCACGCCGAGCGCATGGTGAGGCGCGGGAATGTCTTGGTTGAGGTCCCGCGCCTTCTCGAAGTCGCCGCGGGCCTGATCGAAATTTCCGCGGCGCAGCTCGACGTACCCGAGGTTGACCCAAGCCTCCACGAACCGTCGGTTGTACTCGAGGGCCACCGAGAGCCGTGCCTCTGCGGTCGAGAGGTCTCCCATCGCCAACGCCTGTGCCCCGGCCAGGTTCAGCTGAATGGCCTTCGCCGGAAGTGGGGCGGCGCCCGCGCATCCCCAGAAGGCGACCGCGCACGCCAGTCCGACCAGGCTGCCACCATTGCGCATGCTCCTTCATCGACCCGATTTCGCGGTCGTTGCGCGCCGGCCGTCCATCGGGTCCATTGCGTACGCCTGTCCCCGCGCTATCTTCGAGGCCCGTTCGATGACCAAGGCTAGTCCGCCTGCTCCCCCCTCTGCGCCCGAGTTGCCTCCCGCGCCGAGCCAACCGGGGAGTGCGCCTGCCGACGACGACGCAGCGATAATTGCGCCGTTCATCGTCATGTCACATGCCGCCCTCTTCGAGCCTCGTCCGGAGAACCGCTGCGACGCGTGCGGTCAGCCCCTTCCGGCCGACGACGAGGACGACGGCTATCGGCTTTGCGGAACCGGCGCTTACCTCTCGGTGCGTGGGGACGACGTCCGCGTCGAGAAGGCGCCCCTCTGCCCGTCTTGTGCGTCGGCCATCGGAATGACCGCCCTTGCCCGATGGGAAATCGAAGAAGAAGAGGGTTGAGGGGCCCGAGACCCGCCACGGCAACTCCGCAACGAGACGCAAGCGAGGCAGCAACGAGGTCAGTGAACGCCCTCGCCGCGCCGCCCCGCCTTCGCGAACGGTGGCCGACGCTCCAAATGCTCGAGGCAAAGAGCACGCACGCCTGGCGATACGGCTGGCGAGCCTGCCACGAGACCGAGCTCCGGCCGAAGGAGCAAGCCGGCGATCCGGGCGGCTATCTCGATCGGCGTGGCCGGGTTCATCACGAGCGCGATCCGCACCCGTGGTCGGTGCCCCCAGCGGATCGATCGTGCGATCTCCGCGAGCAACTCGCCGCGGCCCGGCCGCTTCGCGGCGAGTCGGATGACATCGTCCTCCGTCATCCGCGCGTTGCGAAGAACGCCGCGGACCACGTCGGGGTGGGGGTCGGCAAGCAGTCGCTGCATCGTGTCGCGGTCGGGACGGCGGGCCAGCGATTTGCGTTCGCCCAGCGTGAGCGGCCGTCCGCGCGCGTCGCCCAACACGTTGCCGCGCGGCCGTCCCGGTGTTGCGGCGTGCGTCGGCCCCGGGGGGCTGCGAATGAGCCGCTCGAGCGCCAGCAGCGACTCCCCCGCGGCTTGCTCGCGCATGCGCTGCACGATCGGCTCGATCTCCGGATCGTTCAGCGCGTCGACTATGGCTACGAGCGCTTCGCGCCACGCCGGCTCGGCCTGCTCCGCGCGCTGACACACGACGTCGAGCGTGGCCGAGAGTGTCTCGACGTCCCATCGTCGAACCACGCTCACGACGTAGGAGACCCTGAGGGCCGCGTCTCCCAACGAGAGCATGGCGCGGACCAAGCTTTCGGCGGTCGAACGTCGATCCATGGGCGGAGGGTACGCTGGCGCTAAATCCCCAGGTCGATCGTCTTTCGCTTGGGCATGGGAGGCGGAGCCGCAGACGAGGGCGCCGCAGGCTTCGGTGGCGGCAGAGGCGTAACGACCGCGGCGCCCGCTGCGTGCGGCGTCCTCGCGGAGGCAACCTCCGGCGGGACACGCGCCTTCGGAGGTGCGGCCGCGGACTCGACTACCGACGGGATGGCGACGGCCGAGTACGCTTCGGGCGCCTGGGCGACGACCGGACTCGGCGAGGCGGCATTCGCCGGCGTCATCGGCGCGGCCGGCGTGCTTGCGGTCGCGCGCACCGCAGGCGCTTCGTGACGCATGGTCTTGAGCGCGAACGAGACGGCGACCGCCGCCAGGACGAGAGCCACGAGCGCGCCGCCGCCCTTGACCAGCCAGCCGAAAGGCTTCAAGGCGCGCGTCGTGCCGGCGAGAGCGCCAGCGCGAGCGCTCGCGGTGTGGGACGTCGGCGCCCCGGTCCGCATCGCCCCGAACGCCGAGCCAGGAGCGGGCACTTTGACCAAGAGAGGCGCGCTCCGACGTCCCTCCGGGGCAGGCGCCTCCGCCGCCGCGTCTCCGAGCGCCCGCGCCAACGTCTCGCCGAGCTCTCTGGCCGTTTGGTACCGCAGAGCGGGGTCCCGCTGCGACGCCTTGGCCCACCACCCGTCGAAAGCCGGCGGAAGACCGACGGCGACGTGCGAGGGGATCGGGACGGGCGCGACGATGATCTTCACGAGCAAGTCGCCGAGCGCCTCGCTCTCGAACGGAAGAACGCCCGTCAGCATCTGGAAGACGATGACCGCGAGCGACCAGAGGTCGCTCCGCGCGTCGACCGCCTTGATTCCCTGCGCTTGCTCGGGGCTCATGTAATACGGCGTGCCGAGCATCGCGCCGGTCCTCGTGTTGCTCGCGTCGAGACCGGCCCCGGTCGCCTTCGCGATTCCGAAGTCGAGCACCTTGGCGATTTCGCGGTCGTCGTCGCGCACGAGGAAGATGTTGTCCGGCTTGAGATCGCGGTGGACGATCCCGAGGAGGTGCGCCCTCGTCAGCGCGCGGCAAATCGGAAGAACGATTTGAAGCACCTCCGGCGGCGTCAGCCGCTTCAACCGTCCCAAGCGCTTGCCGAGCTCCTCGCCGTCGAGCAGCTCCATCGCGATGTACGGCGTGCCCTGCCAGACGCCGTGATCGAGGATCTGCACGACGTGCGGGCTGCGGAGCTGAGCCGCTGCCTTCGCTTCCCGCTCGAAGCGCGCCTGCGCCTCCGAGAGCAACGACATCTCGCCCTCGATGAATTTCACCGCGCACGGCATGTCGAGGCCGAGGTGCGTCGCGTGCCAGACGGACCCCATTCCGCCGCGGCCGATCTCCCGGTTCAGCCGGAAGCGGTCGGCGATCACGACGTTCGGCGCGAGCTTCATGGACATCGCTGGACTCGACCTCGGCCTTCGCTTACCCCGCCCCGAGGGTAACCTCCCGGGCAGCCGCGAGCGAGTGGCCGCCGCCCGCAGCGTTGAAGTCGCCTGCCGGCACGTTATCGTAGGAGGATGCCGCCGAACCCGCCCGACCCTCGGCGCGAAGAGGACATCGACGTCGAGGAACGGCAAAAGACCGCGGTTCCCAAGCGATACAAGGTCCTCTTCCACAACGACGACTACACGACGATGGAGTACGTGGTCGAAGCGCTTCGCCGCTTCTTCCACAAGACCGAAACCGAGGCGATGCACATCATGCTGACAGTGCACAAAAAGGGAAAGGCGGTCGCCGGGGTCTACCCGCGCGACGTCGCCGAGACCAAAGTGCCGAGGTGATGCGCGACGCCCGCGAGCGCGGGCATCCGCTCCTCGTCACCGCCGAACCCGAGTGAGCTCAGTGAAAGCGCCATCATGAGGATCAGCCCCGAGGTCGAGATTGCGCTTGTCGGTCGCGGCCAACGATGCCGCGCGGCGACGGCACGAGTACGTCACGATCGAGCACCTGCTCTACGCGCTGCTCCTCGACGACGCGACGGCGAGCGTCGTCCGCCACGCCGGCGGCGACCCCGCCGGCTCAAGAAGCGGCTCGAGCAATACCTGACGAGCAGCTCGAGCCGCTCGCAGACGAGAGCGCCGACGACGCCCACCCCGTCGCTCGGCGTGCAGCGCGCCATCCGCCGCGCCGTCAACCACGTGCAAGTCGAGCGGCAAAGAAGAGGTGACGGGCGCCAACGTGCTCGTCGCGATCTTCGCCGAGCGCGACTCGTTCGCCGTGGCCGCTCCTCGAAGAGCAAGGCGTCTCGCGGCTCGACGTCGTCGCGTACGTCTCGCACGGCGTCTCGAAGGTGGACGACGAGGAGCCGGCCCGGCACGCCCTCCGGCGGGGTCGACGCCGAGGCCGACGGCGCCGCGCCCGGCCAAGGACCCGCTCAAGGCCTACACCGTGAACCTCAACGAGGAGGCCAAGAACGCGCGCATCGACCCGCTCGTCGGGCGCGAGAACGAGGTCGCGCGGATCGTCCAGATCCTGGCGCGGCGAAAGAAGAACAACCCGCTCCTCGTCGGCGACGCCGGCGTCGGCAAGACCGCGATCGCCGAAGGGCTCGCGCTGAAGATCCATCGAGGCGAGGTGCCCGAAGGCGCTCTCGGGCGCGACCGTCTACTCGCTCGACATGGGCGCGCTCCTCGCCGGGCACCCGCTACCGCGGCGACTTCGAAGAGCGCATCAAGGCCGTCGTCAAGGCGCTGCAGAAGATCGAACGGGCGATCCTCTTCATCGACGAGATCCACACGATCGTCGGCGCGGGCGCGACGAGCGGCGGCAGCATGGACGCCTCGAACCTGCTCAAGCCCGCGCTCGCCTCCGGGCGGCTGCGCTGCATCGGGTCGACGACGTTCCAGGAGTTCCGCCAGCACTTCGAGAAGGACCGCGCCCTCGCGCGCCGCTTCCAGCGCGTCGAGGTCAACGAGCCCAGCGTCGAGGACACGGTCAAGATCCTCCAGGGGCTGCGCAAGCAGTACGAGGAGTTCCACGGCGTCCGCTACACGGACGACGCGCTGCGCGCCGCAGCCGAGCTCGGCGCGAAGTACCTCCACGACCGCAAGCTGCCGGACAAGGCGATCGACCTGCTCGACGAGACCGGCGCCGCCAAGAAGCTCGAGCTGCTGCCCGCGACCGACGGCGCCGGGGCCGGAGGCGACGCCGAGCCGCCGTTGGTCGTCGTGGCGCGACGTCGAGCGCGTCCTCGCGCGCATGGCGCAGATCCCGCCGCGCGAGGTCTCGACCAGCGACAAGCGAGCGTCTGCGGAGCCTCGAGTCCGAGCTCAACGGCGGTCGTCTTCGGGCAGGAGCCGGCGCTCAGCGCAGCTCGTCTCGGCGATCAAGCTGTCGCGCGCGGGGCTGCGCGCCGCCGAGAAGCCAATCGGCTCGTTTCTTCTCACCGGCCCGACGGGCGTCGGCAAGACCGAGGTCGCGCAAGCAGCTCGCGAAGGTGATGGGCGTCGCCTTCCATCGCTTCGACATGAGCGAGTACATGGAGGCGCATACGGTCTCGCGCCTCATCGGCGCGCCGCCCGGCTACGTCGGGCTTCGATCAGGGCGGCCTGCTGACCGACGCCATCGCGAAGACGCCGCACGCGGTGCTCCTGCTCGACGAAATCGAGAAGGCCCACCCGCACATCTTCAACATCCTGCTGCAGGTGATGGATCACGGCAAGCTCACCGACAACAACGGCAAGCAGACCGACTTCCGTCACGTCGTCCTGCTCATGACGAGCAACATCGGCGTCCGCGATCTCCAGCGGCGCGCGGTCGGCTTCGGCGGCGCCGACGGCGGTCGACCGCGACAAGCCCGACGCCGATCGCGAGTACAAGCAGCTCTTCAGCCCCGAGTTCCGCAACCGGCTCGACGCGCGGATTGCCTTCCAGCGCGCTCGACCCGCGCGTCATGCGGAGCATCGTCGACAAGTTCCTCGCGAGAGCTCGGCGAGCCAGCTCGCCGAGCGTCGGCGTCACGATCGAGCTGACCGACGCGGCCACCGAGTACCTGGCGAAGAAGGGCTACGACCCCGACAACGGCGCGCGCCCGCTCGCGCGCGTCATCCAGGAGGAAGTGAAGCGCCCGCTCGGCGAAGAGCTCCTCTTCGGCGCGCTCGAAAACGGCGGCCACGTCGTCGTCGACGTCGCGGAGGACGCGCTCACGTTCGCGTACCGCCCGCTCGGCGAGGGCGCGGGCGTGCCCGACGCCCGCGCTTGACCTCGAACGCGCACCTGAACGCCGCCTTTCCGGTTTGGCGCGCAACGGCAAGTCGGCTAAAGGCTGGTTCATGAATCCGCCCCTCGTCTCCATCTTGATGGGCAGCAAGAGTGACCTCGACGTCATGCAGTCCGGCGCGCGACGCGCTGACGCGAGCTCGGCGTGGCCCACGAGGTCCGCGTTCTCAGCGCCCACCGCACGCCGGACGCGCTCTTCGACTATCTTGCGGACGCATCCAGCGCGAGGGATCGAGGTCTTCATCGCAGGCGCCGGGCGGGGCGGCGCACCTGCCGGGCGTCGTCGCCGCGAAGACGACGCTGCCAGTCCTGGGCGTGCCGATTCCGACCGGCCACCTGCTGGGGCTCGACGCGCTTCTGGCCATCGTCCAGATGCCCAAGGGCATTCCCGTCGCAACCTTTGCTGTCGGAAAGGCGGGAGCTGGGAACGCCGCGCTCTTCGCCGTCGCCATCCTGGCCGGAAAGCGTCCCGAGCTCGGCGCAAAGCTGGCCGGCTGGCGACAGGCCCAAGCGGACAAGCTCTTGCGCGACTCCGTCATCGAGTAGCGTCTTGACGGAACGTCCGTTCAGCCTCAGGTTGGGGGCGTGCCGGCGCTCCTGCGACCCGTCGCGAACCCGCCCAATCCGTGGGCGACCAGCGATGTCGAATACTTCGACGGTGAAACGCCCAGCGCCGGCCTCGAGATATACGAAGACCAGACGCGCGGCATCCTCGCGCACAACGACAGCCCGGACGTCGGTTTCGAGTGGAGCGTCAACCCGTACCGCGGCTGCTTCCATGCCTGCGCGTACTGCTACGCGCGGCCCTCTCACGAGTACTTGAGCTTCGGCGCAGGGACCGATTTCGACCGCAAGATCGTCGTCAAGTCGCGAGCGGCGGAGCTCCTG
This sequence comes from uncultured delta proteobacterium, assembly GCA_963787925.1. GTDB lineage: Bacteria > Myxococcota_A > Polyangia > Polyangiales > Polyangiaceae > Palsa-1150. The sequence goes on along the minus strand of CAWBEN010000003.1, from coordinate 2,020,030 downwards.
CGCGAGGCGTTCGACGAGCCCAAATGGAAGGGCCAGCTCGTGGCCTTCAGCGGGGTCACCGATTGCTACCAGCCGCTCGAGGCGAGCTATCGGCTGACACGGGCGTGCCTCGAGGTGTGCGCCGAATACCGAAATCCGGCGGCCATCATCACGAAGGGACCGCTCGTCGAGCGAGACATCGACGTCCTGCAGGACCTCGCTGGGGCCGCGCGTGTTTCCGTCAGCGTCAGCATCGCTTTTTGGGACGAGGCTCGAGCGCGCGCGCTCGAGCCCTTCGTCACCACCCCGGCGCGGCGGATGCGGATTGTCGAGCGTCTCGCGCGAGCCGGGGTGCGCGTCGGCGTGATGGTCGCCCCAATCATCCCAGGTTTGAACGACGAGGACATCGGAGACATCCTCCGCGCCGCGCGCGACGCGGGGGCGGGCTGGGCGGGCTGCGTTCTCCTTCGCCTCCCGGGGCCGGTCAAGGAGGTGTTCGAGGAGAGGTTGCGCGCGGCCCTGCCGCTGCGGGCCGAACGTGTGCTTGGTCGCATCCGAGAGACCCGAGGCGGCAAGCTTTACGACTCGCGTTTCGGCACGCGCGGGACCGGTGAAGGGCCCTACGCCGAAGCCATCCAGGCGCTCTTCGAGCAGACCGCGCAAAGGTTGGGACTGGCAAGGCACTCCTTCGCGGCCGACGAGGAAGCGACGACGTTTCGTCGCCCGCGCGGCCAGCTAGGCCTCTTTTGAGGGGCGCGCCTGCGGGGGCGGCCGGTCGTAATGGTAGGCGATCTGGTCGTCGTCATAACGCGACGACGTCCCGACGACACATCGGCCACGAATCTCGGCGGTCGCCTGCAGGAGGCCGCCGGGCGCGCAGGCCCCGAACGCACGGAGCGGGGCAGCCGCTGCACGGGGGACGACGGGCGAGCGGCGATTCGACGTCGGCGGCGACGAGCCAGGCGCCACGTAGGGCCCACCAAGCGCCGTGGTCGGGGTGAATCAACATCCCGAACGGGCCGGGAGAACCAAGACCGACGAGGCGGCCCAGCGCCAGGAAATCGAGGCGCGGCGTCGCGGTCAGCGTAGGCTCGAAGCGACGGAAGGGAACGTTCGCAGCCGAAAGGCTGTCCTCGGCGCGCTTCAGAATTCCCGCCACGAACGTGTCGAGCGGGTGCGGCTCGCTCCAGCGTGAGCGCTCTGCATCCAGATGGGCCCGGAGGCGCCTCCAGAGCGTGGGCCCCGCGCTCGCCACGACGACGACCCCCCGGGCACCCAGGAGCCAGGAGGGTGACCTCCACGGTTCCGGCGCGCACGCGTCGTACCGCTCGACGCCGCATGACGCTACGAGGTCGACGCCCGTCCCGACCAGCGCCTCCCGAACCAAGCTGGTCGCGTTGATCGCCATCGGTTCAGGCCGCTCGCCGGCGGCGATTCTCGCGCACACGGGTAGACTAGACGACGCTTGCGGCCCGCGCCGAGCGGCGCGAATGATGTTCGCCCTTGCGACGTCTTTTTCTCGCTGCCGCCGTCGTCCCTGCGGCATGTGCCGACCCGACGACGACGTCCCGTTCGCTCGCGTTGGCCCTCCCCGCAGCGGGGAGCTTCGCCCAGGCAGACGCATCGACGCGCGTGCACGCCGAGGACATCGCCGACTACACCCTGCGCACGGCGCTCGATCCGGAGAGCCATACCGTTCACGGGGAAGGGACGATTACCTGGCGGAACGCGAGCAAGCTGCCGGTGACGGAGCTGTGGCTGCACCTCTACCTGAACGCATTCAAGAACGACCGTTCGGCGTTCCTGCGCGAGCGCGTCGGGGGCCGCGGGAGCACGTCACCGGCGGACTGGGGTTGGATCGACGTGCGAAGGCTGGTCCTCACCGGCGCGCGGCCGATCGACCTCTGGCCGAAGGCAGAGAGGCATCGGCCGGGGGACGACGACGAGACCGACGTGCGCGTGCCGCTTCCCGCGCCGGTCGACCCGGCTCAGCAAATCGTCCTCGATGTGGCGTTCGACGAGAAGCTGCCCGCCGTCATCGAACGCACCGGCTACCGCGGAAGCTTCCACATGGTCGGGCAGTGGTTTCCGAAGATCGCGCGCCTCGAGCCCGACGGGCGCTGGGCGCACTTCCCCTTCCATCACCTCGCCGAGTTCTACGCCGACTTCGGAACGTACGACGTGACGATCGACGTTCCCGAGGCCTTCACCATCGGCGCTACCGGCGCGACCGTCGCGTCGCGCGTTGCGAACGGTCGGCGCGTCGAGCGTCACCTCCAGGCGGACATCCACGATTTCGCGTGGACAGCTTGGGACAAATTCGAAGCGGTACACGACACGATCGACGGGACGGCGGTCACGTTGCTCCATCCTCGCGGGTTCGGGGCCCTCGCCGCGCGCGAGCTCGCCGCCCTCCGCTTCGCGCTTCCTTACGACAACGCGCGCTACGGCCGCTATCCGTACGGGGTGCTGACCGTCGTCCACCCGCAGGAGGACGCCGCCGAGGCAGGAGGGATGGAGTACCCCACGCTCATCACGAGCGAGGGCGCATGGTGGATGCCCCCGGGGGTGCTCGAGCCAGAAATTGTCACGGTTCACGAGCTCGGCCACCAGTGGTTTTACGGAATGGTCGCGACCGATGAGCTCTCGTGGCCGTTTCTCGACGAGGGGCTCAACCAGTTCGCCGAGGTCGACGCAATGACCAAATGGCGAGGTGAAGCGTCCCTCCTGAATATCGGCCGACTCCGTGTGAGCGACACCGCCGCTCAGGCCGTCGGCGGGAACAGAGCCGCGCACGACGAGCCCATCGCACAATCGGCCGACGCGTTTTCGACGGGCGCGAATTATGGCCGACTCGTCTACGCGCGGACAGCCGCCGTATTCGGGACACTCGCCCGCGTCTACGGCGACGCCCCCGTCCTCCACGCGCTCGGCGTCTATGCGCGGCGCTTTCGATTCGAGCACCCCGGCCCGGAGCAGCTCCTCGGGGTGTTCGAAGAACAGCTCGGCGGCACCGTGGCGGCCATCCTGCGGAGCGCCCTCTTCGACAAGGGGTGGGTCGACTACGCGGTCGAGGCGGTCACGACGCGCGAGGCGAAGCCCCCGACCGGTGTCTTCGATCGGGACGGACGCCGTGAGAGAATCGAGCCGTGGCCCGAAGAGGCGAGGCTTTGGGAGAGCTCCGTCGTCGTGCGGCGCCGCGGAACACTTTCGTTTCCCGTCGAAATCGAGCTGTCCTTCGCCGACGGTTCGAGACGGCGTGAACGCTGGGACGGCGACGGGGACTGGAAGCGCTTCACGTGGACGGGCGCGACGCCGCTTTCTGGCGCGGTCGTCGACCCCGAGGGGCGCGTGCTGGTCGACGCCAACGTCGAAAACAATCGAGGGGCGACCCCGAACGTGGGCGGCGGCGCGCTGCGAACCCTCGAGAGCGCGACCTACTGGATGCAGCTTGCGATTCAGTCGGTGGCGCCTTGACCCTTCCGCCGACGTTGGCTCGTGACGCACCGCCCCCGGATCCACCGTACGAGGAGGGGACCACCGAGGGAGAAGAAGTCATCCCCACGCCGGTGTCGGCGATGCGAGCGCGACGCCACCCCGGTGTCGTGGTCGGCCTCTGGGCCTGGCAGGCCTCCTTTGCGCTCCTAGTGAGCGCGCCAGCCGCGGCGACCGTGCGCGCGGCCTACGGCGCGCACCCGGAGGGAGACGCGCCACTCTGGGAGCCGGGCGGGCGCGCGTTGCTCGAGCTTTTCTGGGCGAATGCCCGCGGCACCGTGGCCGTGGCGCGGCTCGCCGAGATCGTCCTGCTTGCCGGCGCCGTCGCGGGACTCGTTCCGATGGCGATCGGGATGTTCGCGATCGCCCATTCGCGGCGCAAAGAACGAGCGGCAGGGCTCGTACGAAGCGTTACGGGCGCGCTGACCCGCGTGCCGACGCTCGCCATGCTGCTCGCAGTCGTCTGGACGGCGCAAGCTCTCGCGTTGGCAGCGGGCGCGACCGCGGCGACGTTTTGTGAAAAAGGTGCCCACGAGGCCGCCGGGGAGGCTCGCGCGCAGCAATTGGAGGCTGCGGTGGGCCTGGGTTTTCTGCTCGTGGCCGCGGCGCTAGGGATCATCCACGACCTCGCGCGCGCGGCCGTCGTGCGGTTCGGCGTAAACGCGCTTGGCGGGCTGCGAATCGGCCTCCGCGCGTTCGCTCTCGCCCCCGCCGCCCTCTCGTGGGCGTGGGCGTGGCGGGCCCTCGCTTCCTTCGCACCCATCGCGATCGCCGCAGCCGCGACGGCTCGGATCGACTCGACGGGCGGTGCGCTTTTCTTGGCGTTGCTCGTGCATCAGGCGGCGGCCGCGACGCGGATCGCCTTCCGCGCTTCATGGTTGGCCAAAGCGCTTCGCTCCGTCGCGACGTCGACTCGACCGGCTCTTTATCGAGCCGAGAGCGACCGGTACAGGTGTTCGTAGCGGCGCGCCGGCCGCTCCCACCCTCTGTCGAGGCGCATGACGCGGCGGACGAGCGCGGGCCAGCGCGAAAGGCCGCGCGCGGCGATCGCGCGTTCGGTTGCTCCGAGGAGCGCCTCGACGCTCGCCTCGTCGAAGAGAAAACCCGTTCCTGTTTCGAGCTTGGAATCGCAGTCGACGATGGTGTCGGCCAAGCCGCCGGTCGCGTGGGCCACCGGCAAAGCGCCGTAGCGCTGCGCGTACATCTGAACGAGCCCGCAGGGCTCGAACCGGCTGGGCACTAGCAGCAAGTCGGCTCCAGCGAAGATCCGATGGACGAGCGGCTCGCTCGCCGCGGCAGCGAACGCCGCCCGCCCATGCGACTTTCCCACGGCGCCCTCGAGCGACTGGGTCAGTGCGCCGTCCCCCTCACCGGCGAAAACGAGCTGCGCGTCCGTCGCACGAAGGAGCTTGGGCATCGCCCCGACGATCAGATCCATCCCCTTCTGCTGCACGATACGCCCGACGAAAGCGACGAGAGGCGCGCTCGCATCGAGGGGCAGGCCGAGCTCCTTCTGGAGCGCCCCTTTGCAACGAGCCTTGTTCGCGAAGTCCTCCGCATCGTATCGCGCGGCGATGGCCGCATCGGTCCCCGGATTCCACATGGAGTAGTCGACGCCGTTGACGATGCCGAGTAGCGCGTCGCCACGGGCGAGCAATACGCCGTCGAGCTTCGCTCCGAGCGAAGGCGTCTGGATCTCGCGCGCATACGTAGGGCTGACGGTGGTGACCGCGTCGGCGGTCACGATGCCCTGCTTCAGAAGGTTGATACCGCCGTAAAACTCTATCCCCTCGACGGTAAAGACGTCCCATCCGAGGCCGATGCTCGGAAGCACGTCCTTCGGGAAAACTCCCTGATGAGCGACGTTGTGGATGGTCAGGACGCTGCGCACGGACTTGAGCAGCGGTGTCTCCGAGCACAGCGTTTTCAAGTACGTGGGGACGAGCGCCGTCGGCCAATCGTTGCAGTGAACGACGTCGACCGGGCGACCGCTCACCATCCGCTGTCGCACGAGCTCTGCGGCAGCGCGCGAGAACGCAGCGAAGCGAAGCGCGTTGTCCGGATAGTCCTCGCCGCGTTCTCCGTACACCCCAGCCCGGTCGAAGAGGCCTTGGACGATCGAGAACGACGAGGTCGACCTGCGACGCGAGCCGCCCGTCGAGGACGGTCGCCTCGAGCACGCGATCGCCGAGCGTGAAGCGGAGCGGCGTCAGGCGGCGCGCCAGCAGCAGCCCGTGGTGCTCGAGGGCCGCAAAACGCGGGATCACGATGGTGACCGCGTGCCCGAGCGTCCGCAGCGCCTTGGGCAGCGCCGCCGAGACGTCCGCGAGCCCGCCGACCTTGACGAACGGCGAGAGCTCGGTCGTGACGAAGGTGATCTCCATCGGTGCCGGCTTCTACCACGTCGCCGACGTTTGCGCGCCTCCCCTCGCTTGCGGCAAGATGCGGGGCGTGTCCCGAGTGCGAGCGTCGGACGTCGAATTCGCGCGGCCCTCGGGCGTCGCCCAGGAATCGGTCGTGTCGGTGTTTCGCGTGCCGCCGGAGGTGGCCGGGCAGCGCGTCGACGTCTTCGTGCGCGGCCAGCTCCATCGCACGAGCCGAACGCGCGCACAGGCCATCGTGCGCGCGAGCGCCTACGACGCGACCGGCCGAAAGCTCGCGCCCAACGACCGCGTTCGCCCGGAACAATGCGTCCTCCTTTGGCGCCCGCCTTGGGACGAGCCGGACGCCCCGTCGAACATCCCCGTGCTCTACGAGGACGAGTACCTGCTTGCCGTGAACAAGCCTGCCCTCTTGGCGGTTCACCCGACCGCGCGCTACCACCACAACACTCTCATCAAGGGGCTCCAGGCGGCACGTCCCGACAGTCCTTTTCTCTCGCTCGGTCATCGACTCGATCGCGAGACGAGCGGCGTCATGCTGATCACGAAGACGCGCGAGTGCGACCGCGTGCTCAAGAAGCAACTCGAGCTCCGAGCCGGCATCCAGAAGACGTACGTCGCCATCACGTGGGGAGTACCCCAACGCGCGGACGGCGCGCGCCGTTTCCGCTACGAGAAGAGGATCGAGGTCGACGCGGGCAACCGACTGCACGTGAAGATGCGCACGAGCGAGCAGCCGACCGCGCTCTACGCGTCCACTCTCATCGACGTGCAAGAGGTGCGCGCCAATCGGACGGGCGCCTCGTACGCTCTCGTCCATTGTGGCCTCGAGACCGGTCGGCAGCACCAGATTCGCGTGCACCTCGCGTCGCTGGGAGCTCCAGTCGTCGGCGACAAGCTATACGGTCCGGACGAGCGCGCGTTCGCCCGCGCGGCCGACGGCGAGTCGACCGAGGTCGATGCGGTCAGGCTCGAGCTGCCGCGGCACGCGCTGCACGCCTTTCGCCTGGAGCTCGCCCATCCCATCACCGGCCAGCCCCTGGCCCTCGAAGCGCCACTGCCAGAAGACCTCGCGCAGTTCTGGGCGGCGTTGCGATCGGCTCCACCCGTCGGCGCGTCGACAGGCTCGTAGCCAGGGAGCCTGGCTAGAGGCCGCGCGGGACCTTGTCGAGGTCGATCTGGTCGAGCGCCACGCGGATGAGCGCACTCCGGTTCGCCTTCGTGATGCCGCGCGACTTCAGCTCCTCGACGAGCCCATCGAGTCGTTCGAGGTCCCGCGTATAGAGCGAGATGCAAATCACCTTGTAATGCGACGGCCGCGGCGAAGTCTCGCCCTTGCGCGACCGCGCCCCCGGCGGATCGGGCGCATAGAACGAGCCGGACAGCACTCCTTGAACTTCGTCCGCGTCCAGCACGTGTACGGAGCTGAGCCCGGTCTCTTCCTCTCGCCCGGCCATGTCGTTCTCCTTCAACTGCCAACTGCCTGCGCCATCGCGTTCGCCGGGCCGTCGACCAGCACGTCGACGACTCGCCCGTAGTCCTCTGCCGCATTCGACTCCGGAGCGAACTCGAAGATGGTCTTGCCCTGCGCCGGCGCCTCTTTGATGCGGGTCCCCTGGCGGATCGGCGGCAACACGCGATCGCCGAATGCTCTCGCATCGTTTCCACGGCGTCGCGGCAGATGCGCGCGCGCGCGTCGTAGAAGGTCGGCAGCACGCCGTGGATTTGCACCGGGTGGTGCAGGAGCGAGTTGACGTTCTTCACCGTCTTGATCACCTGCCGCACGCCGACGAGCGAGAGGAAATCGCACGCGACAGGGACGACGATTCCATCGGCAACGACGAGCGCGTTCTGATTCATGAGCGACAAGCGACGGCGAGCAGTCGAGGACGACGACGTCGTAGTCGTCGAATGCCGACGCGAGCCGTTCGCGCAAGATGCGGTCGCGATTCTGCCGGCCGGCCAAGTAGAGCTCCGCGGCGGCGAGAGTCTCGTTCGAGATGAGAACATCGAGATTCGGGCGCACCGAAACGGCCGCGTCCATCGGGCGCATGCCCATGACGAGCACGTGGTAGAGAGTCCTCTCGGCCTTGACCCCGAGGGATACGCCGACGTTGCCTTGCGAGTCGGTGTCGACGAGGAGGACCCGGAGGCCGCGCGCGGCGAGTCCGGCGGCGATGCTCACGGAGGTCGTCGTCTTCCCCGTGCCGCCCTTGTGGTTGAATATCGCGAGGCGGGCCGGGCCGTGAATGCGGCGGCGGGCGCGCGCTGGCGTCGTGCCGACCGTCCCCGTCGGGCGCGACAGGGCAACGGGCCCGTTGCCCGAAGCACGCGGCGGATCACCGGGCTCGTGGCCGCCGGCCACGACGGGCGTGGCGGCCGCGCTGGGTGCGCCCACGGGCGCCGATGCGCTGAGGGCCTGCATCGCGCCGACGGCTCCGAGCCGCACGCCGCCAGCCTCCGCAAGGAGCTGGCGCCGGCACTCTTCGGAGCAAGCATGACGTCGCTCTCCGCGCACCCGCACGACCTGAGAGACGAGCTCGACGCAGAAGCGCTTCTCGCAGGCGGAGCAGGTCGCGCCGCCGCTGGCCTCGCCGCTCACGCCCTTGCCGTGGCACTCCTGCGAGCAGAAGAACGCGAAACCCCCGTCGCGCTCCTCCATCTGGTAGCGAAACTGAACGTCGAACCGTTTGCCGCAAACGCTGCAGCTCTCGGTCATGGCCGCCATCGTTCGATGGCAATAGCCACATTGCGGCCGAGTGGGCCAACTAACGGGCTCACTCTTCGCCTCGACGCTGGCGGTCGGCCCGAGTCAGGGCCGGCGTCTGGGCCGCCTCTGTCGTCGGAGACCTCGGGCACGTGACGTCGCCCGGGTGCGTCGGCGAGCTCGAGTCGTCGGCGGCTCGCGTTCAGTGCCGGAAATGGCGCACGCCGGTGAAGACCATCGCCAGCCCGAACGCGTCGGCGGCCGCGATGACGTCGGCGATCCTTCACGCTCCCTCCGGGCTGCGCGATGGCCGTCACACCGACGCGAGCGGCCGCCTCGACGCCGTCGGGGAAGGGGAAGAACGCGTCGGACGCGAGGACGCTGCCGCGGGCCTTGTCGCCTGCCTTCTCGCAAGCAATCTGCACCGATACGACGCGCGACATCTGCCCCGCGCCGACGCCCACGGTCGTCTCCGCTCGCGCGAGGACGATGGCGTTCGACTTCACGTGCTTGCACACGCGCCACGCGAACTCGAGGCCGCGAAGCTCCTCGGCCGTGGGGGCGCGCTGGCTACTGACTTTGCCGCGCGCGACCTCGCCCGCGGCCGTAGCGTCGCGGTCCTGGACGACGAGGCCGCCGCCGACACGCTTGTACACGAGGGCGTGGTGCTCCGGCCCCGAGCCATTCGCCCGTCGCGAGAAGGCGCAAGTTCTTCTTCGCGCGAAGGACCTCGAGCGCCGCGACAGAGAAAGAGCGGAGCGACCACGCACTCGAGGAACGTCTCCGCGACGGCGTGTGCGGTCGCCTCGTCGACTTCGCGATTCAGCGCGACGATTCCCCCGAACGCGCTCAGCGCGTCGGCGTCGCGCGCCGCCCGATAGGCCTCGACGAGGCTGGCCGCGACCGCGACGCCGCACGGGTTCGTGTGCTTGACGACGACCGCGGCCGGGCCCTCGAACTCGCGCACCGCGTCGAGCGCAGCGTCGACGTCGACGAGGTTGTTGAAGCTGAGCTCCTTTCCGCCGGCGCCGAGGCTCTCGGCGCGCGCCAGCGAGCCCGGCGGCGGATTGCGCTCCGACATAGAAGGCGCCTCGCTGGTGCGGATTCTCGCCGTAGCGAAGCCCGTAGGCGCGCTCGAAGGGCAGCGTCAGGTAGAGCGGGAAGGGCGATCCGCTTCCCCGCGTCATCGGTCGACGAGAGATAGCCGCTGATCGCCGCGTCGTAAGCGGCGGTGTGCGCGAAGGCCTTTGCGGCGAGCTCAGCGCGGGTGGCAGCCGCCGTATCGCCTTCGCGCGCGACCTCGCGGAGAACGCGCTCGTAGTCTCCGGGATCGCACACGACGGTGACGCGCGCGTGGTTCTTCGCGGCGGAGCGGACCATCGACGGGCCGCCGATGTCGATGTTCTCGATGATGTGTTCGTCGGCTCGACGTCGGGTCTCCGGCGACCCGCTCGAACGGATAAAGATTGACCACTACGAGGTCGATTTCCCGCGCGCCGATGCGGTCGAGGTCGGCTCCGTCTCTTTCGCCCCGCGAGAGGATCCCGCCGTGCACGCGGGGATGCAGCGTCTTCACGCGGCCATCCATCACCTCGGGCGACCCCGTGTAGCTCTCGACGGTCTCGACGGGGACCCCCTCGGCGGCCAGGGCCTTGGCCGTTCCGCCGCTCGACAGGATATGCACGCCGCGCTGCGATAGGGCTCGTGCGAACGGGACGAGGCCCGACTTGTCGGAGACGGAGATGAGCGCGGTGCGTATCGCCATGGCTTGCTACGGCGAGCTAGCTTGGCGAGGCGTCGGGGTCAACGCGGTCAATCGACGTCCAGATTGCCCGGCGCGAAGGCCTCCACTTCGACAGGGCTGTTACCCTCCGGCTCGGCTTCACCTTCTTCGTCGTCTTCGACGACGAGCACCGGCAGGCGGCGCTTGCCGCTCGGTCCTTCGTCGACGTAGTCGCGCAGAGCCGACATGTCCCTCAGCGCATGGAGCTTTGCGAGACCCTTGACCTCGACCTGGCGGATGCGCTCGCGGGTCAGGTTCATGATCGCGCCGACCTCCTCGAGGGTCGTGCCGCCGCGGTCGGCGACGTCGAGGGCGCACGTCTCGGACATGTCCCACACCTCGAGATCCGGGAAATTGAGTTTGATCGCGCCCGTGCGGGCCGAAACGTCGAGAAAGAGGTGGTGCTTGCAGGAGACGAAAGGGCACGGGCGCTCGCCATTCACGCAATCGGCGCGCGCCATCGGCCTCTCGCTCTCCTCGACCTCGGGATAGAGGAGTCGACCGAGCTCGAGCTCGCGCTTGGTCATGCGCTTGACGCTGATGGTCCGAGCCCGAATCGCGCGCTTGCGGCGCGACCTTCGCTGCTCGCGGGTCACTACCGGGGCCGCCTCCCCCTCCAGCGCAAGGGCACCTTGAGCCAGCGAGATCGCGCGGCTCGCCTGCGGATCGTCTTTCGGATCGTGCTTCGGGTCCATGGCTCGGCTCCTCCCGGCGGATCGCTGACGGACCGCTGACGTTGGGCCGCATGCGGACATGCTTGCAGCCCCGTACCCGACCCCTGCTCTCCCACTCCATCGCCGCCCCAGTCGCTCGCAGCGCACCCGGCGCGGGGGGTCAGATCGCCTCGACAATCCGCCGCACGATCGCTCGATTCGCTTTGCAGCCTAAAGGAGTCGAAAGATCGTGGTCAATCCATCATTCGCCTTTTTTTTGAGCTTTTCCGTTATGGAACTTGTTTCGCGTGCTTAGATCGTCTGGCTGACAAGAAATGTCAGTCCACCCATCCCGTTGGCCGTTCGTCATTCGCACGTACGTCGCGAGGCGGAGGGAGCCGAGCTCGCCGGCTCCGTAAGGCGCCAGCGCGCGCAGCGCATCGTCCGGCGCGGGAAAGCGATCGTCCGGTCTCGTCGCGACGAGGCGCTCGACGACCCGCGCGAGGGCTGGCGAGAGCCGCGGGCGCCGCGAAAGGAGCGGCACCGACGGCTCCTCGGTGACCGCACGGAGCTCGGAAATGCCGCGCACGGGCCCCCACGGCCGCTCGCCGCAGAGCAGCTCGTAAAGAATGACGCCGACTGCGAAGAGGTCGGTTCGCGGATCGAGCTCACTGCCCTTGATTTGCTCGGGCGACATGTAGCCGAGCTTTCCCTTCACGAAGGTGGGTCGGGTCCATCGCGTCCGGTCACGGGCGAGCGCGATACCGAAGTCGCCCAGCTTGATTTCGCCCTCTCGGGAGACGAGCACGTTTTGCGGGGTCACGTCGCGGTGAACGAGCCCCGGTAGAAACCGTTGAACGGCCCCGAGAGCGCGCAAGAGCGCGCAAGCGACGTGAACGGCGACCATGTCGGGCAATCGGGCGGACGCGTCGCGCAGCCACTTTCCGAGCTTGCTCAAGTCGACGCCGTCGACCAGCTCGAGCACCAAAAATGGCCCATTGTGAGCCTCCTCGCCGAGCCCGAGCAGGGACACGACGTTTGCATGACGCACCCGAGCGAGGAGCCGGGCTTCCTCGCGGAGCGCGTCCGCGCAGTCCGGTTCGAGCGTTCCCGCGAGGCGCTTGATGCACACTAGCCGCTCGAAGCCGGCTTCCACGGCGCGCGCCAGGTGCACGTCGCCCGATCCTCCCCGGCCGACGCGCCGGAGCAAGTCGTACCGAACACCCGCCAGCCAGAGCGCCGGCGGGACACCGGGGCGGACCGGAGAATCGATGGACCTCACGTCCTGCCATCGGCGCCGAACGACGTCCGGTTGCTGGGCGGCATGGCGCGCGCTTGCCGGCGGCGGAAGCGCGGGCCTATGGTGCACGGCAGTTAGGCACCATGACGCCAGAGCGGCGCGACCCCCGAGAGCCGTGGATCCGTGACGTCGCAGCCCGCGGCGCGCGAATCCGGTTTGTCGAGGCGGGGGACGGGCCGCCCCTGGTTCTGGTCCACGACTACCTCGCGAGCCGCGTCACCTGGGAGGACGTCCTCTCGCCCTTCGCGACGCGCTTTCGGGTGATCGCGCCGGACTTGCCTGGCTTCGGCGAGAGCGAGAAGCCACCCCCCAGCCGCTACCGATACGACTTCGAGGGTTTTTCGGAGTCGCTGGTCGACTTGATCGCCGCGCTCGGTCTCGGGCGTGTGTCACTCTGCGGACACGCCATGGGAGGCGCGGTCGCTCTGACGGTCGCGGCGACTTACGCGCACCTGGTGGAGAAGCTCGTACTCGTCAATCCGCTGGTCTACCCGCCTCGGGCGGACGCGCTGTCGCGCATCGCCGTGCTGCCCATCGTCGGCCCGTTCGTGTTCAAGCAGCTCTACGGTCGAGCCTTGTTCCGTAGCCGGTTTCTCGACGAGAGCCGTCCAAGCGACGACCGAACGACGTCGCGGCGAGTCGACAGGCTGTTCGACCTCTTCGACGTCCCGGCGGCGCGCGAGGCCGCCTATGCGACGATGCGTGCGATGCTCGACACAAGGCCTTTGACCGCAAGCGTGCCGCGCGTCACCGCCCCGACGCTCGTGGCGTGGGGCCGCGGGAATCGCGCGTCACCGGTCGAGCACGGGCGTCGCCTCGCCCGTGAGCTCGGCGGGGCGCGCTTCGAGGTTTTCGATTGCGGCCCGTCCCCGGCCGAAGAATGTCCGGAGGCCTTTGCGGCTTCCGTCATCGCGTTCCTCGCTGCGGAAAGCAGGGCCTGACCCGTGCGCGACCGGCGCCCGCGGGCGCGCTTCGCCGAGAGCCGCGCCGCGAGGGTCGGCGGAATCGTCGTCGCGGCATTGGTCCTGTTCGCCGCAGTCGCACCCCTGGCAGCTGGCCACGGTCCGCTCGAGAGCGACTTCGTTCACGGCGTCTCCCCGGAGCTTCTCCCGGTCGGTCCTTGCCGCGCGTTCCCTCTCGGCGCCGACCGCCTGTTCCGAGACGTCCTTTCGCGCCTGGCCCACGCCGCACGGCTCTCGTTGGCGATCGCGGCGGGCTCGACGGCGATCGCGACCGTGCTGGGAGCCGCGGTCGGGATCCTCGCGGGCTGGTACGCCGGGCGGCCGCAACGCGTCCCGTGGCCTGCTCTTTTTGGGTTGGCGGGCGGGGGTACGGCCCTCGCGCTGGGACGCCCTTGGTTCGCCCCTTTCGCCCTCCTCCTAGGCTTCGGGGCGTCGGCCGCCGTGCGGCCGAGAGGCGCTTTGGTCGACATCGACGGGGTTCTCATGCGCCTCATCGACGTCTTGCTCGCCTTCCCTTTCTTGCTCCTGGTCATGGCCCTCGGCGCAGCCCTGGACCGCACGTCGGCGGTCACGGTCTTCGTCACGCTCGGCCTCACGGGCTGGCCCGGGATCGCCCGCGTGCTGCGGGCGAAGACGATGCAGGTCCGCTCGCTCGAATACGTCCTCGCGGCACAGGCGCTCGGTCGGCCGACGCCGTCGATCATGCTCCGGCACGTGTTGCCCAACGTGGCCGGCCCCCTGACCGCGAGCGCGACGGTGCTCGTCGGCCAAATGATCGTGGCCGAAAGCATCCTATCTTACCTCGGAGTCGGCATTTCGCCTCCGACTCCGACGTGGGGACGGATGCTGTTCGAAGGGCAAGACGACGTTCTCGTTGCCCCGTGGCTCGTGATCGCGCCGGGGACGACGATCCTGCTGGCGGTCTGGGGATTCAGCTTGCTCGGGGAGGGGTTGCGGGATGCGCTCGATCCTCCCGAGGCTTGAGGCGATGGCGACGGGCGCCGCTTCGAGCGCGCTGGCCTTGCTCCTCGCGCCCCTCGCCTGTACGCGATCGCTCGATCCGCCCCTTCCCGCCGCGCATCCCGACCAGCTGGAACCCCGCCGGGGTGGCACCCTACGCCTCGCGTCTTTTCAGGACATCCGCGGCCTCGACCCCGCGGGGCCGAACGACGGCCTGGCCCTTCAAGCCGAGAACCTGATCTTCGCGGGCTTGGTCGACTACGACCAGAAGGCGACGTTGGTACCCGACCTCGCCGAGCGCTGGGACGTGACCGACGAGGGCCGCGTTTACCGCTTCGTCATTCGCGCCGGAGTACGAATGCACGACGGCGAGGAGCTCACTGCCGACGACGTCCAACGTTCGGTCGAACGGGCGCTCCACCCGACCTCGCCGAACCCCGGCGCGAGTTACTTCGAGAACCTGTCCGGGTATGCCGATTATGTCTCCGGCAGGGCGGACCGCGTCGTCGGCGTCGTCGTCGAGGGCAAGTACACCGTGTCCTTCCACCTCACGGAGCCGGACGGGACCTTTCTGTCTCTTCTCACGATGCCGATGCTCCGCCCGGTGTGCAGGACGGCCGGCGCGCGGTACGAGGACGGCTGGACCCCCTGTGGTGCCGGCCCGTTCAGGCTCTCGCGCGACGGTTGGCAGCGTGGGACGAGCCTCCGTCTCGAACGGCACGAGAGCTACTTTCGCCCCGGACTGCCCTACCTCGATGCAATCGAGTGGGCCTTCAACATGCCACTTTTCGCGCAGCGCCTCCGCTTTCTGCGTGGAGAGCTGGACGTTCTTCGTGACATGACGCGCGCCGATCAGGCGCGCTTTCTTGCGGACGGCCGCTGGAGTGCTCTCGGGAGCCGCGAGCCGGACACCAACATTTATGGCGAGTCGATGAATACGCGCGTCGCGCCCTTCGACCGCGTGGAAATCCGCCGCGCCGTCGCCGCCGCGATCGACCGCGAGCACTACAAAGCCTTGAAGCCCGCGTCCATCACGGTGGTCACGCAGCTCACGCCGCCGGCGGTGCCCGGCTACGAGGAGGCGGCAGGGGGGCAGCGCCACGACTACGAAGCGGCGCTCGATCACATGCGAAAGGCGGGTTACCCGTACGACCCGGCCACCAAGGCCGGGGGGTGGCCGGAGCCGATCGTCTACCCGGTCTACGATCAGGGCCTGCTCGTTTCGACGGCGCAGCTCCTACAGCAAGACCTCGCGAAGATCGGCCTCCGTCTGGAGCTCAAGCTCGTCAGCTGGCCCACGTTTCTCGCTCTCCAGCGCCGGCCGGGGGCCGTCGCGATTTCACAAGCGAGCTGGGAGATGGATTATCCCGATCCGAGCTCGTTCTTCGATCCGCTCTTCACCACCGCGGCGATCACCGCGGAGTCGAGCTCCAACACGGCGTTTTACTCGAATGCTCGCTTGGACGCCCTCCTCGGACGCGCTCACCGCGAGACCGAGCCCGAAGCGCGGCGAAGACTCTACCGCGAAGCGAGCGCCATTCTCCTCGACGACGCGCCGTGGGCCTTTGCTTATTCGTACCATTTCTTCGTGGTTCGACCAGGCCTACGTCCGTGGCTTCACGACGGCCGCGGGGGCCCTCTTCGCGACCTCCACCTGGATCGATCGCCCGGCTCGAGCCGGCGACGGCGCCGTGCCTGCGCCCTCGGGAGCCCTCCCATGACGTCGCTCGCCCGCCGGCTCGGCTGGAGCGTCGTCGTCGTCTGGGCGGTCGTCTCGCTGTCGTTCGTCATCGACGACATTCTCCCTGGCGACCCAATCCTCATGGCGGCTGGT
The DNA here is from genome assembly GCA_963787925.1 of uncultured delta proteobacterium. Lineage (GTDB taxonomy): Bacteria > Myxococcota_A > Polyangia > Polyangiales > Polyangiaceae > Palsa-1150. Next base: position 2,003,976 of record CAWBEN010000003.1, on the reverse strand, counting down.
GCGCAAGCTCGACCGACCGACGTCGCGCGCATTCGCGAGCAACTCGGCCTCGACCGTCCGCCCATCGTGCAATACGCGCTCTTCTGGCGGCGCTTGCTGCACTCCGCGCGGAGCGGACCCGAGCGTTCGCTCGATGACCCGCACGCGCACGCGGACTGCGCCACCATCGTGACTCTCGGGGGCTGGTCCCTCCACGTCAATCTCGGCCGGAGCTACCAGCTGCGCCAACCAGTCGCTCTCGCCGTGGCGAGTCGCCTGCCCCGAACGTTCGCGCTCGCCCTTTCCGGCGTGCTGCTCCAGCTGCTCTTCGGGATCGCCCTCGGCGTCGCGGGTGCCGTCCGGGCGGGGTCTTTGCTCGATTGGGTCTTGCTCGGCAGCACCCTCCTCGCCGTCAGCACGCCGACCTTCCTCATAGCGCTCGCTCTGCAATACGTGCTGGCCTACGAGCTCGGGTGGCTGCCGCTCGACGGCTTCGGCGTGACGTTCGCCGAGCACGCCCGGTGTCTGGTGCTGCCGGCGCTCACGCTCGGAATCTACGGCGCGGCGTACTACGCGCGGCTCGTGCGTGACGAATTGATCATCGCGCTCCGGCAGGACTGGGTTCGAACGGCGCGAGCCAAGGGAGCGTCGGCATGGCGCGTGGTCTTCGGCCACGGGCTTCGCAATGTCCTCGTGCCGATCGTGACCGCCGTTGGCCTCGATTTCGGGGCGCTGATGGGGGGCGCGATGGTGACGGAGACAGTCTTCCGCTGGCCAGGGCTCGGGGAGCTCGGCGTCCGCGCCATGCTGAACAGGGACGGCCCGGTCATCTTGGCCTGCGTCATCGTCACAGCCCTCGCCGTCGTGGCGAGCAATCTGCTGGTCGACGCCATTTACACGGCGCTCGACCCGCGTGTTCGCTGAGAGAGAGAAGGCTCAACGCCCGGCGAGCAAGCGGCACTCCCCGACGTTGACCGTGTGGGCCTGATCGATGCAGCGCGTATAAACGATGCGCGCGGCCGACCGATCGCCGAGGGCCTCGTACGCGGCCCCGAGCGTCAGCCAGGCGTCCGCGTCGGCGGGCGTGGCCGAAACCGCCATCCGGGCGAGCTGCGCGGCAAGCGCAGGCGAACCGTTCGAGAGAGCATGGCTCGCCTGCGCCACGAGCGCTTCTTTGGGCGAGGCCGGAGCGATACCCTCGCCAGCGACAGGCCGAGAGGGAGGAACCTCCCTCGAAGGGGCTGCGGCGAGTGACGCGCCGGTCGGGCCAGAACGTGTGACGGGCGCGCCCGCGCCGGCCGATTGCGCCGGCTCCGCGCGGAGAGGCGCGCCTTCGGAGACGCGCGACGCGGGCCACTGCGCAGGGTCGTGCGTCGCGACGAGGTCCGCCTCGCGTAGCGCTCGTTTGCGCCGCGCTTGCTCCACGCTAGCGAGGAGCACGGCGGCCGCCAGCACAGCAAGAGTCGCGGCGAGGGCCTTCGTCTTTCGACCAAGGGCCCGCGGCACGCCGGCCGGCGGTTCGTCCCAGTCGACGTCGTCGCGGCACAGCGCGGCGAGCGCCGGGGCCGGCTCGTCGTACGCGGGAACGAGCGGCGCCGTCACTTGCGTAGGAACGCTGGCCTCTCGTTCGCTCGACGGCGTGAGAGGCGGCCCGCGGTCGCTCTCTACCGGGGGCGCCGAACCCGCCTCCGCCGCGCGTGGCTCGGCGGAGGCGGATCGCTGCACGAGAAGCCCCTCGAAGTAGAGCTTGGTGATCGTCGAGAGTGTCGAGAGATCCTCGAACGGCGAGTCGTCGACCACTTCGGCCAGCGTGCGCTTGCCGTCGAACAGCCTCAAAATGCCGTTCAGCTCGTCGGGAATTTCGTTCAGGCGCTCGAGGAGCTGCCCGTGCTCGATCTCGAAGACGGTCGAGAGCGGCGGCAGCTGCTCGCAGAGGCGCCCCCATTCGTCCACGCGCCGCATACCCTCCATCAGGATGGCCTGCGTCGATGCGCCGATGACGTCCTCGTCGGCGACGGGCTTGAACTCGACCTCGAACGTCGCCTCGCTCCAAATGAGAGCGCGATAGATTGCCTCCTCGCCGCGCAGCCGTCCGAGCTCGGAGTCGACCACCTTGCCGTCGCGGAAATAGATGTGGGCGTCGTGCGAGCCGCTCGCCAAATGGACGACCCCGCTCTTTCGCGAAACCTCGAACGTCTGCAGCAAGTCGACCACGGCCATGTCTTGCGTCGAGCCGGTGAATCTGGTTCGCCCCAACGTCGACGACGACTTGCTTGTCGTGATGCTCTCTTGCGTCCGCCGGGCGAGGAGCAGGTTGACGCGCGCGATGAGCTCACGAACGAAGATCGGCTTGGTGAGGTAGTCTTCGACGCCGAGCTCGAGGCCACGAATTTTGTCCTCGATCGACTTCTGGCTGGTCAAAAAGACGATCGGGACGCCCGCGAGCTCGACTTGCTCCTTCAGCTTCCGGACGAGCGCGTAGCCGTCGAGCTTGGGTAACCGTGTCTCGGTCAGTATGAGGTCCGGTGTGAGCGACTCCATCTTGGCGAGAGCGTCGAGGCCGTCCGTGGCCGTCGTGACGCTGTAGCCAGCCTTCTTCAGGCTCACCTCGAGCACGCGCACGCTGCGTGGATCGGCGTCGACGAGAAGCAACTGTTGCTTGGCCACGTGCTTGCCCGTTCAGCATGGAAGGGCGCTGGTCCGGGTGTCAAGCGCCGCTCGTCGGCCGGTGCCGCTGCTATCGTCGTCGCCGTGGAACCCCCGGTCGATTCTCGCGACGCTCTCGGCAGGCGCTCGCAAAATCTTGGAGCCGTCGACACCGCCGGCGATGCGGCAGATGGCCGCAAAGGGATTCGCTCCCGGCCTTCGCCCGGGCGACGCGCTCACCGTCATTGCGCTCCTCTCCGAGTCCTCCGAGGAAGCGGTAGCCGCCGTCGCCCAGAGGACGCTCGAGAACTTACCCGGACCGCTCCTCAGCGGGGCGCTGACCGGTGACCTCCCGCCCGGGGTCCTGGCGCTCATCGCACCGAGGTACGCGCAAAATGCCGTCGCAATCGAAAAAATGCTTGCACATCCCGCCATCCCGCCGGACGCGGTCGCCATCATCGCCGGCCTCGCGAGCGAGGAGGTGGCCGAGCTCGTGGCGACGAACGAGCAGCGCCTGCTCGCGCACCCGGCCATCATCGAGAAGCTCTACATGAACAAGGCGGCGCGCATGTCGACCGCCGACCGCATCCTCGAGCTCGCCGTACGGAACAAGATAGAGCTGAAGGGAATTCCGGCGTACCGCGAAGCCGCAGCGGCGGTCGCGTACGAGCTCATCGCAGAGGCCTCGGCAGAGCCGACGCCCGACGACATCCTGTTTCGCGAGACCGAGGCGGCGGCAAGCGCTGCTCCGGTCGATGCGGCGGTCGAAGACACTCATCGCGTCGACGAGGAGACCGGCGACGAGGTCGTCGTCGAAAAGTTCCGTCCGCTGCACGCTCGACTCGCAGAGATGACGGTGTCGCAGAAGATCCGGCGCGCGATGCTGGGAACCGTGTCGGAGCGCTTGCTCTTGGTCCGCGAGACGAATCGCCTCGTCGCGGCGGCGGCGGTCAAGAGTCCGGCCATACAGGAGAACGAGATCGTCCGCATCAGCGCGAGCCGCAACGTCAGCGAGGACGTGCTTCGGATCATCGCCACCGACCGGGAATGGACGCGATCGCACCAGATCAAGCTGAACCTCGTCCAGAACCCACGAACCCCGTTTGCGTTCGCGTCGAAGCTCATTCAACATCTCAGGGAGCACGAGCTGAAGGCGCTCGCCAAGAGCAAGAACGTCGGAGGCGCGGTGGTCCAGGCCGCGAGGCAGCAGCTCTCTCGACGAAACGTGCAGGGGTGAGGCGCGACCGACCCGTAGCGTCGAAGCGCTCGTTCCGCCGCTAGGCGCCCGCCCGCAACAACGCTAAGGGTGGACGCCCATGGCCGACGTCGACAAGCCCAATGACGGCTCGCAAGCGCTCGGTTCGGCCGATGACCTGCGGATCCTATGGAACCACTTTCGTACGGGTGTAGTGGTCTCCTGCCCCCGGGACGCGGCCCCGCTGGCCCTGGCCGTGGACGGTGCCGCTGGCGTGTACCGATTCGTGTGCACCGCGTGCGGCGCCAGCTCGGCCTGGTTCGAGTCGGGGCCCATCGGCGGGCTTCGTATCCGTGGATACTCGCAGGCCGGCCCGAGCGAGCTCTGATGGGCGCACGGGAGTCGAGCGCATGAAGCAGGTCGAGATCGCTGGCTTGACGGTGTGCGTTGCGGGGGGAGTCGACCGAGAAGGCGGGGGCGACGGACCCATCGTCGTCCTCCTGCATGGCTTCGGTGCTCCGGGCGACAACCTGGCCTCGCTTTGGCGCGTCGTCGGAGCGCCCCCCGGCACGCGGTGGGTGTTTCCCGCCGCACCCCTGCTCTTGCAGGAAGCCCCGGCCGAAGCGCGCGCGTGGTGGATGATCGACACCGATCGCCTCCTCGCCATGGCCAGACGCGGTCAGGGCGACGGGCTCACCCGGGAGGTACCCGCAGGGCTCCACGAGGCACGCGAACGCGTCCTCGCGCTCCTCGACGAGATCGATGCGCGGTGGCACCCGGCGAAGACGGTGCTCGGAGGATTCTCGCAGGGCGCCATGCTCGCCTGCGACGTCGCGCTTCGTACGAAGCGGCCGCTGTCCGGCCTGGCGCTCCTCTCGGGTACGCTCGTGGCCGCCGACGAATGGACCTCGCTCGCACCCGGTCGAGCTGGTCTGCCGGTGTTCCAGAGCCACGGACAGGCCGACACGCTACTGCCGTTCGCGTACGCCGAGAGGCTGCGTGATCTGCTCCGCGACGGCGGGGTCGACTTGACCTGGGCACCGTTTCGCGGCGGCCACGAGATCCCACAAGCTGTCGTCGATGCGCTGAGCCGATGGCTCTTCGCCGTGATCGGGTGAAGGACCTCGAGCTGCGCGAGGCCCGCGCGGTGAGGGGCGCCGCGGCGGCGGGCGGCCCCGGCGGCCGTAAATCGATCACCACGGCGATCTGGCCCGCGGGCGCCGCGTACGTGTCGGCGCTCGTGCTCGTTCTCTGCGGGAGCGAAGCGGTGATGCTCGGGGTCGGGACCGGCCGAGCGGGCGGAAGACCGGAGCGAGTCCTGTCGGAGGCGTTGACGTTTACGATGAGCGCCCAGGGTGTGATGGTCTCGGCCCTCGTCTCGGCCCTCGTCTTCGCGGCCGTGGCGCTCACGGCCGCGCGCCTCGAGACCCGGGAGGTCGTGACGCGACTCGGCCTCCGCCCGAGCCGGGCTAGCCTCCTCGGCCTGGCCTCAGCGGCCATCGGGATGACGGGCCTGAGCTGCGCTTCGGGCGCGGCTACGGGGCTCGCCCGACTGCCGCACCAAGGCACGATGGACATCGTCGCCCATGCGCTCGAACGGCCCGGCCCGGCGACGTTCGCGCTTTCCCTCGCAACGCTCGCGGTGGGTCCTGGCATAGCGGAAGAAATGCTCTTCCGTGGCTTCATTCAGGGGCGGCTGAGCGCGAGCTGGAGACCCTTGCCGTCCATCGCCGTTACCGCGGTCGGCTTCGGGTTGATCCACCTCGACGCCGTCCAAGGCTTGGTGGCCGCGCTCGCAGGACTCTACCTCGGTTTCGTCACGCACCGGTTCGGCGGGATTCGCCCTGCCATCGCGGCCCACGCAGTCAACAACGCCGCGTTCGTGACGGCCGCCTCCATCGGCTCGGTCGCGCCCGCGCCTCCGTGGGTCGACGCGATCGTTCTTGGGGCAGGGGCAGTCGTCTGCGCTGCCGCGTGGGCCGTCTTGCGTTCGCCGGTGGCCCTTCGAACTTAACCGACACTCTCTCCGGTCCGCTCATCGCGCAAGCAGCCGTGCGAGACGGGCGACGACGAATGGCACCGCGCCGTCGCCTTTGATCGCGCCGTCCACTTGTTCGCCGGAGGCCCTTCCATCTGCAGATGGAAGGGCGAAGAGCGGGACGTAGGCCGAGGAATACCCTGCGGCGGCGAGCCGCGCTCCGTCGCGATCGAGGTCGAACTCGAAGAGGGTCACACTCCCGAAAACTGCGTCGAGATCGCCGCGCGCAGCGGCCTCGTGAAACCGCCGACACGGCTCGCACCACACCGCCCCGACGTAGACGACCAGTCGGTGCTCCTCGGCCGCGGCCGCGGCCATCGCTTGGCGCACCGCGAGCGCGACGTCGCCGGCCGCCGGGGCTTCGCTCAAAACGAGGCGCGCGGACGCGAGCGAACGGCGCGGCGCGCCGCCCCCGTCCTCTCGTGGCGGGGCGGCGTTCGTGCCTCGGCACGCGGCGCAGGCCATCGTCGCCAGCGCCAGCCACGACGTGAATCGACCGGTCGGCGGCATGGCTCGCCCCCGCTCTTAGCAAAGGCTGGCGCACCGCGGGGCGACTTTGCCGCACCGCCAAAGAAGGCGAGACCCACACCGCCGTATCGACCCCGCGCGCTGCTGCGGTGCTCGTCTCATCTCCGCCACGGCGTGGCCCCGGTCGTCCCCTCCGCGCAAAGCGCGTTTAGCCTTGGAGGCCGATGCTCCTTTGCGGCCACTGCGGCGCCATTTGCCAGGCGACGCATGCCTTCTGCTTTGCCTGCGGCGCCGACCTCGGCGGGCAGGCCCCTCCCAAGCAGGAAGATGCCTTGCTCGGACGCACGCTACCCGGGGGCTATCGCGTGACGCACCTGGTCGGCATCGGGGGCATGGGCCGCGTCTATTGCGCGGAGCAAGTTGCGCTCGGAAGAACGGTGGCGGTCAAGCTCGTGCACCCCCACCTCGCGGGGGACGAGCTAGCCGCCGCGCGCTTCCTCAACGAGGCACGGACGGCCAGTCGTATGAGCCACCCCAACTCGGTAGCCATCTTCGACTTCGGCCGAACGGACGACGGTCAACCCTACATCGTGATGGAGTACCTCCGCGGCCGTGACCTCGCACACGTCGTCCGAGACGACGGGCCGATGCCCGTCCGGCGCATAGTCTTCGTCCTCCGCCAGGTGCTCGCCGCATTGCAAGAGGCGCACGCGCTCGGCATCGTTCACCGCGATCTCAAGCCCGACAACGTCGTCCTCGAGCCGTTGCGATCGGGGCTCGATTTCGTCAAGGTCGTCGATTTCGGGCTCGCAAAGATCCTCGAGAGCGCTCCGCCGCTCTCGGGCGGGCGCGGCATCGTCACTCGGCCGGGCGTCATCTGCGGAACGCCCGAGTACATGAGCCCCGAGCAGGCGCGCGGCGATGACTTGGATGGGCGCAGCGATCTCTACTCCGTCGGGATCATCCTCTTCGAGCTCCTCACGGGGCGCTTGCCGTTCGCCGGCGGCGGTACCACCAAGACGCTGCTCCTTCAGTTGACCGAGCCGGCGCCCGATCCGCGCGTCATCGCTGCCGATCGGTCGATTCCGGCATCGCTGGCCGAGATCACTCTTAGGGCGCTCGCCAAGGCTCCGGACGAGCGCTTCGATGACGCGCAGCATCTCGCGGACGCGCTCTCGTCGGCGCTCCTCGAAATCGAGGGGCGGCCTTCGCTCGACGCGATGCCCGTGGCCAGCGTTCGCTGCCCGGCGTGTGGCGCGTCGCGGCCTCCCCAAAGGTTCTGCGGCGAATGCGGCGCACCGGCGGTGCGGACGCCGGCGCCCCCCGCGAGCGCGCGCGCCTTGCGCTCTTCCGCCCCACCCGACCCGCGGGGCCCGACCCTCCGAGGCGCCGACGCGGTCGGCGGCGGTTTGTTCACGCTGCCCCTGCTGGCGCGCGACGAGGCCCTGGCCTGGCTCGAAGCGAGGCGCCACGAGGGGGAAACCATGCTGGCGGCGGCCCACGTCATCGGCGACCCAGCCACCGGCAAGTCGCGTCTGATTGCGGAGTTCATCGCGCGGTGCGCGTCGCGGGGCGACCGGATCGTCGCGGTGGGCCCCGACCCCGCATGGGCAAGGATTGCCGACGCCGCCGTCCGAGAGGCGATTCGAGGGCTCGCCGGTCTTCCTCCTCTCGTCGTCGCGGGGGGTGACACATCGGCATGGGAGGGCGCGAACGCCGACGCGCGCCGCGGTCTCGAGCTGGCATTCGGTCTCGCCGAAGAGGACGCTCGGATGAGCGCCTTCGAAAGGCGACGAGCCATGGCCGAGGCGCTGCGCTGGGCGTTCGAGCGCGCCAGCGAGAGGGCGGGACGGGCGATGACCGTGCTGGTGGTCGATGACCTGGATTTCGTCGATGGAACCAGTCGCAACGCGTTCGCCGACGTGCTCGCCGACCCTCCGGTCGTGCCCGCCCTGGTCATCGTCGCTTACGTGCCGACCACGGCAGCCGCCGGAGAGCCGCTTCCGGGCGAGACCTGGCAGTTGGCAGCGCTCCCGTACGCGACCTTCGCGCACCTGCTTCCAAAGCGCCTGTTCGATCCCGAGCGCCCTCTCGTCCCTCTTCACGTCGAGCAGCTCCTCGCGTGGTCCCGCGAGACGGGCGATCCTGCTCCCGAGCGCCTCGCAGAGCTCGTAGCCCGGCGCGCCGAGCGTCTGCCGGCAGACGCGCGCCTCGCGCTCCACGCGCTTTCCGTCTGGGGTGACGACGCCACCCCGGAGACCCTGACGAAGCTCCTGCCTCCCTCGGTAGACATGGGAGCGGCCGTCGACGCCCTCGACCGCGCGCGCTTCGTCGCCATCGACGAAGGGGGTATCCGAATCGCGCATCCGCTCGTGCGTCGCGTGGTCTTCTCGAGCATTCCGGCGGGGCTCAAGCGAGACCTCTTCGAGCGAGCCAATGGTCTTCGCCCTGACGGACCGCTCGAGATGCGCGCACGGCACGCCTTGCACGGCGGCGGATCGCTCGAGGCGTTGTCACTGCTCGACGCGCTGAGCGCACGTCGCGCCTCGCAAGGGGATCTCGTCGGCAGCGTCGGCGCGCTACGCCACGCCCTGGACCTCGCGCGGCGCGAGCTGCACCGTGGAGAGCTCGACGACCCGGTGGGAGCCGGCTTCGATCTTCGCCCGCAAGCTCGCCGAAGCGCTGGCCAGCTCCGAACAGTGGATGGACGCCGAGGGCGTACTGCGAGAGGCCCTCGGCAACGCTCCCCCGACGAGCGAGCACCGCGCGCGCCTCTTGGGAGTGCTCGCTCACGTCGCCAACGCGCGGCGACAACCTGGCGAGGCGCGCCGCTACGTCGACGAAGCGATGCGGGTCGCGCGCCAGTCCGACGCCCGGCAGCTCTTGCCGATGCTCGAACGAATTAAGCGGGACATCGCGGTCGCCTAATCGAGCGCTCCCGCCGGGGAGACCGGGAGAACGCCCCCTTACAACGTGTCCCGCGCCAGCCTGATGCCCGTCATTTGCCAGCGAGCATCGGGCGGGAAGAAATTGCGGTACGTCGCGCGCACATGGTCGCGAGGGGTAAGGCAAGATCCCCCCCGCAGGACCATCTGACCGCTCATGAACTTGCCGTTGTACTCGCCCAGCGCACCTGCGAGCGCACGGAAGCGCGGATACGGCAGGTACGCGCTCGCCGTCCATTCCCAGGTGTCGCCAAAGAGCTGCGCGACCGCGTCGCCGCGCGTCGCCGCGGGAGCCGGCTCCAGAGGACCGCTGTCGGCGAAGTTGCCGTCGGACGCGCGCTGGCGCGCCACAGTCTCCCATTCTTGCTCCGTCGGCAGGCGTGCTCCGGCCCAACGCGCGTACGCGTCGGCCTCGTAATAGCCGACGTGACTGACCGGGGCCTCCGGCTCGAGGCGAGCGACACCCCGGAGTCCGAAGGACGTCGGCACGCCGCCGCCCGCCTCCCAGTAAAGAGGCGCGCGCCAGGCCTCGCGGCGCAAGGCGTTCCACCCGTCCGACAACCAGAGCTCGGGGCGCTCGTACCCGCCCTCGACGATGAACGCCGCGTACTCGGCATTGGTCACGAGGCGCGAGGCCATCGCAAAGCTTCCGATCAGAACGCGGTGGCGCGGTGTCTCGTTGTCGAACGCGAAGCCCGGACCGTCGTGACCCACCTCGCCGATGACCTCGGGGAAAGCAACCCAGCGGAGTGGGGCGAGCACGGTCTCCTGCCGGGCGCCTGGCTCGGTGGACGACGCGGACGGGCTCGCCCTGGCCGGGTCGGGGGCTAGGTAAGGGGATCGCAACGGACTGCTCCAAAGCGCGTGCTTGGCGTCCGTCAGGATCAGCTCCTGATGCTGCTGTTCGTGGTGGGTCCCGAGCAGCACCAGGGCGAGGGCCTCCGGGCTCGCGCTCGGAAGGAGTGACAGGACTCGCTCATCGGTGCGCGCGCGCCAGGCTCGCACTTCTTGGAGCGACGGTCGCGACAGGTGGCCACGCCCGGGGCGCGGATGCCGCGCGCCGAGGGCGTCGTAGTAGGAGTTGAAAAGGATGCGCCAGCGTTCGTCAGGCCACACGTGCGTCCGGTCGAACCGAGCGAGGACGAATTCTTCGAAGAACCAGCTCGTGTGTCCGAGGTGCCACTTGGTCGGGCTGGCATCGGCCATCGACTGCACCATCGAGTCCTCGGCCGACAGCGGCTCCGCCAAGGCCTCGGTGCGGAGGCGGACCTCCCTGTAACGACGGGCGAGGTCGTTTCGATCGAGCACGCGCGTCACCCTCAGGTCGTCGGAAATGGCTCGCGTGTCGCGCCTTCGGGGTTCGACGGGTCGACCCCGTCGGCGAACTCCCGATCCCCCGTGGTCTCGACGAAGGGTCCCCCCTGCTCTTCCGGCACGACCTGATCGAGGGCCTCCTCGCCGACGTCGGCGCCGCCGCTCGTGGCCTTCTCGACGGCCTCCTCCCCGAGCTCCTCGGCCAAATCGTCGCGAACGCCGCGCGCGCCGGCGACGAACGCGCGGCCCTCGTCCACGCTCGCTCCGCTTTTCGCGTGCAACTCCTCGGCGTACTTCGGATTGAGGTGTCCCGGGCGGTCATAGCGACGGACCTTTTTGGGGTTCGTCGGTGCCGCGTCCGTCTTTTTCCGGACGGCTCCGCGCTCGGCGGGCTTGCTCGCAGCCTGTATTCCTTTCGACTGCGCTAGGGTGCGTCGACGCGCGGCCGGCTTGGCTTCGAGCGCGGGTCGCGACGATCCCCTGCCGGCAACGACCTTTCGCGCCGGCGCCTTGCCACGACCCGTGTTGCGCTCCAGTCCCTGGAGCGGGCGGGTCTTGCGCGCCGGCGCCTTGGACTTGGCGGTCTTGCGTGCCGGCGCCTTGGACTTGGCGGTCTTGCGCGCCGCCTTACGCTGGGCCGGCTTGCGGACAGTCGATTTCCCGACGCGTTTCGTGGGGCCAGCCCCTCGGCCTCGCCCTTTCGCGGACGGTGCGACCTTGGGGGGGACCCTCTTCGTTGCCTTCTTCTTCGTCGCCATGTTCTCTATCGTACGCGACCTTTGTGTCGGCAGCCGCCTCGCCGCGGCTCGTCTTTTGCGACGAACTCTCCCGGCAGGCCCCCCAGCCAAAGCGGCGACTCACTACGCATTTAGTCGAGCAATAACAAATGTTTTTGCGCGCGCCCCGTCTTTCGAGGTGGCGCCCACCGAGTCGACGAGGCCGCTGACAAAAGCGGAAAGCAGGCAGACCTGCGAAGCGGCACTTCGCTCCAGCAGGCGAGCGGCAACCGACCGCAGGAGGCGCAGCGCGCCTTCCCAATAGCCGACCGGCGGAATCATGAGAGCCGAATGATTCCGCCGAGTCGGGGCGACTGGATTCGAACCAGCGACCCCTTGACCCCCAGTCAAGTGCGCTAACCAGGCTGCGCTACGCCCCGTACCGCCAAGTGCGTGCCAGCGGCACGCGCGAGGTGCGGCGAAAGGTAGTCGACCGGCGCGCGAGCGCAAGCGTCTCGCGCCTCGAAGCGGACGCCGCGCAGAAGCGCTTACGCCTTGATCGTGACGCGCTCGAGCATCGCCTCTGAAGGAGCGCTCTCGCGCTCGAGACCCTCGAGGAGCGCGTCTGCGGGCGTACGCGCCGTCGCAACGAGCTTTCGCAAGCGCGCGAGGTGGACGGTTTCGTCCTTGCCGCCGCAAGCGTCGCCCGTCGCCGCGGAAATGCCCCGGCGCTCGAGGCCCTCCGCCGCGAGGGCTAGCACCCGCTCGGCCACCTCGGCGAGAGGAGCTCGCCGGAACATCGTGCGCAGCCCTTCGCGCCACACCAGAGCGCGAAGCCCGGCGACCTCGTCGTGTTCCCACCCGTCCACGAGCGCCTCGGCCTCGGAGAGAGCTTTCTCGTCGTAAAAGATACCCGTCCAGAGCGCCGGGAGCGCGCACGCCATGTCCATCGATTGCGCGTCGGCGGCGCGGACTTCAATCGTCTTCTTGAGGCGCACCTCGGGGAACAGCGTGTTGAGGTGCATCTTCCAGTCTTCGAGGGTCGGGTGGTGTCCCTCGAAGCCGCTCTTCTGAAAGCTCCGGAACGTTTGCCCCGTGTTCGCGATGGCACGGCCGTCGCGCTTGAAGAGGAACATCGGCACGTCGAGCGCCCACTCGACGTAGTCGCCGAATCCAGCGTCTCTCTTCCAAAGGGCCGGCAAGAGCCCCGAACGATCCGGATCGACGTCGAGCCACACGCGGCCGCGGTACGTCAACCCGCCGTGAGCGCGCCCCTCTTTCCATGGGCTGTTCGCGAACATCGCGGTCGTCAGCGGAGCGAGGGCCAGGGCCACGCGCATCTTGCGCATCGCGTCCTGCTCGGAAGAATAGTCGTAGTTCGCCTGCACCGTGCAGGTACGGAGCATCATGTCGACTGCGTGGCCTCCGCGCGTGGGGAGGTATTCGCGCATCACTCCGTAGCGCTGCTTCGGCACCCATTGAAAGTCTTCTCGACGCGCGAAGGGGTGGAAGCCCACGCCCAGCCAGCGCACACCCATCGCGCGCGACAGCGGCGCGATCTCGCGGAGGTGATCGCGAAGCTCGGCGCAGACTTGGTGCACAGTCTCGCTCTTGCCACCCGACAGCTCGAGCTGCCCACCTGGCTCCAGCGTGATCGACGCGTCGCCGCGGAGCAGCGCGATGATGGGCCCGCCGTCGCGCTCGCGCTCGGGCGTCCACCCGTGCTGGTCCGCGAGATTGTTGAGCACCCGCAGAACGCTGCACTCTCCCTCGTATGGAAGCGGCATGAACCCGTCGGCGAAGACCCCGAATTTCTCCATCTCCGGGCCGATACGCCACTCCGTGGCCGGCTTGCACGCCTCGACGAACGGGACGAGGAGGTCGTCCCACCGGCGTATCGGTTCGAGATCGCGGGACTCGATCGATGTCACGGGCGGCGGCTCGTAGGAGGTCGTACGTTTTACGTTCGATGCCGTTGTGCAGAACGCGGTTGTCTCGATAGCCCAGGCGCGCCGGCGAGCGAAGTTGTTTTCGGGTGTGAAATTCCAGCAACACGGATTCCCCCCCCCGCAGAACGTCTGAGAAGCGCAAAGAAGACCTAGCCAGGCCGATGCACGGTGCCTCAGCCCGGTCGTTGCACGACGGGCCCGTAGCGGCGGCCTGAACCACCACCCGCGCCTTTCTCCGTCCGTTTCCGATCGAAGAGGCGCACCCGGCGCACCAGCAGATCGAGCAAAAAGAGCACGATCGCCGCCACGACGAAGCGCGGCCAAAGGTCCTCGTGATAGCGAATCACCTCCCCCGCAGGGTCGAAGAGCAGGCCGCGGAGGCGGGTCGAGCACGCCCCCCGTGTCAGCGGCGGCGTGCGCGAGCACCGCCAGGTCCGGCGCGAGCGCGAGGTACTCGCGCGGGTACGGGTTCGTCACGTGGCCGAAGCTCTCGGCGACGGTGGCGCCTTTGAGCGTTACCGTGCCCGTCGTCGACCGGCTTCTCGAGCGTCGCGTGGAGCAAGAAAGACCCGTAGCGATCGAGCGGGAAATCCGACTCGTAGCGCCCCGGCGCGGTCTGCAGCATCGGCACTTCATGCCGCTGGGCCGCGGCGTTCGCGCTCGCGGCCCGGTCACGGTCAACGATGCGTCGAGGCCGTTCTGGAATCTGTCGTCGGCGCCGATCGCGTCGATCGAGCGCTCGTACGTGGCCGGTCGCGGGATCGATCTCGGCGCGCATGTCGAGCTCCTGCCGCTTCTTCTGGCCGCATGTGCTCGCGCACGAGCTGCCCCCAGAACTGCCCGTACCGCGGCCAGCGCAGCCACTCGACCGCCCAGAGGTTCTTCACGTCGCTCGTCCACGCCAGCGCCCAGCCGAGCCCGACGTGCCAGCGCGCGAGGATCGGCTCGCCCAGCTCGCTCTCGCAGGATCTCCTGCGCGGGCGGCGGCTTCATCTTCGTCGCGACGTAGCCGTGCAGGAACGGCGCGGACGCCGATGTCGATCCCGCGCAGGAAGTCCGCCGGCGCGACCGACCTGCGGCTGGAAATACTCCTCGACCGCCGCCGAGCGGCTCACCATCTCGGTCTCGCGAGTGAAGATCGCGCGGGAGCGACTGCGGGTCGGCCACCTTGTAGAAGCGCCCGCCGCCGACGTCGCTGATCATGCGCAGGAGCGCTCTCGTCGACGCCGGCGCCGAGGCCCACGGTCGTCACCGTGATGTCCTCGGCGGCCATCGCCTGCACGAGATCGCGGATGCCGTTCTGCGGCGCCTGCCCGTCGGTCAGCAGGATGACGTGCTTCTTTTGCGCGCGCGTCGTCGACAGCGCCTGGTACGCCGCGTCGAGCGCGGAGAAGATCTCGGTGCCGCCGCCCGCCTGGATGCGCGCGATGTCGCTCTGGATGCGCGCGCGGTGCTTCGCCGGGCTCATCCGCACGACGCGCGTCGGCTGCGAATCGAAGGCGATGACCTCGAGCAAGTCGTCGGCGGCGAGCGTGTCGGCCGTCGCCTTCGCGGCGTGCTTGGCCATCTCGAGCGGCAGGCCCGCTCATCGAGCCCGAGCGGTCGATGACGAGCGCCATCGCGACCTCCGGCTCGTCGCGCCGCTTCTCCGCATCCATGCGCACCGGCAGGATGCGCTCGATCGTCGTGTGGTACCAGCCGCCGAGCCCGTAGCCGTTCTCGCCGCCCGCGAAGAGGAATCCGCCGCCGAGATCGCGCACGTACTGCTCGATGCGTCTCTTGCTGCGTGAGCGAGACGCGCTCGGCCGGCATGTCGCTGAGGATGACGAAGTCGTAGCGCTCGGCTTCGCGCAGCGCTCGTGGGACAGCGGATCGCGCGCGTCGACGTCGAACTCCTGCGCGGCCGAGCGCCGACGCGAGGTACGTCGCGCGCGCCGGGTTGCCGTCGACGTAGAGCACGACGGGCTTGCCGAGGACCGCGGCGACGGCCGTGGCGCGGTTGTTCTCCTTGAAGCGGTCCTCGGGCATTTCGGTCGACCTCGAGCGCGTAGGTGACCTCGCCGGGCACGCGCGCGCCGCTCTTGAAGACGACGTCGTTGTCCCCCGGCTTCGAGCTCGATCGCCTTTACGCCGTCGAGCCCGTTGATGACGTCGCCTTGCTTGAGGACGAGCTTGCGCTGTCTGCGCGACGCTCGAGAAGACGTCCGCGTGGAGATCGAACGTCTCGCCGCGTGGACCTTGTCGGGGACGCGCAGCTCGCGCACCGCGACCTCGCCGGGCACGGGCGCTTGTACGGAACGGCGAAGAGCCGTCACGCCGAATTCCCGCGCGCGGTTCGCCTCGGCGAGCGAGGTCGCCGTCGGTCTGCACGCCGTCGGAGAGGACGACCGCGCGCCGGAGGTAGCCCTCGGGGATAGAGGCCGTACGCGAGCTGCAGCGCGCTGGCGATGTCGGTCGCCGCGCCGAGCCCGGTCCCGTGTCGCTCGATGACCGGTGACGTCGCCGATCGGCGGCGGCATCTGGGCGTCGTCGGCCAGAGCGACGACGCGCGGCCGCTTCGCGAACGTCACGAGGCGCACGAGATCGTCCTTGGGCTTTGCGTCGAGCCCTTCTTGCACCTCGGCGCGCGCGTCCTCGAGCGCCGCGTCCGGGACGCTGTCGCTGACGTCGACGAGGTAGACCGTGCACACCTTCTGCGTCGTCGCGGTGCGCGCCAGGCGCGCGAGACCGAGCGCGAGCAGCGGCGACGAAGGCGATGCGCAGGAACGACCGAGAGACCCGCTGCGCGAGCGGCAGGTCGGCGAGGCTCCGCGCCGATCATCCAGAGGAAGTACGGCGCGAGCAGCGCGATGCCGAGCATGCGCGGCGAGAGGAGCTCGTAGTGACTGCCGCCGCGGTGCCACGGCGATCGTCGGCCCCGGCGTACCAGACGTACCGCGAGGTAGAGCCCAGACGCCGACGCGCGAGGAGGGCGGCCACCAGCGCTCCGAAGCGCAACGCCGCGCGCGGAAGTCGCGGCGCTCATACCGTGACCCTCCGGTGGTAGGTGGCCCACTCGAGCGCCGTCAGGAGCGCCGCCGCGAGCAGGAGGTAGATCCAGATCTCGCGCCGCACGCCGACGTGGAAGCCCGCGACCTGCGCCGGCGCTCTTGCCGTCGACGACGAGCTCGTCGCTGGGCGCGATCGCGCTCTCGTTCGCGTCGAGCAGGTTCGCCGCGAACGCGACGTCGTCGCTGGGCGTCGACCTCGCGCCCGCCCGTGAGCTCGTAGAAGCCCGCCTGCTCGCCGAGGAAGCACCGCGCGCCCTTCGTGCACCGGCACGGGCTGCGTCGTCGCCGTCGGGCAGCTTCAGCGACCGCCTGCGCGCACGCGGCGCGCCACCGGGATGCGCCACACCTCGCCGGTGCGGAAGCTCGAGAGGTACTGCGCGTCCTCGTCGGTGAACCAGTTGATGCTGTCGAGGAGGAAGAGCGGCCATGCGACGCGGAGCGGCAGATCGCTGTCGCGCACGTCGAAGCCGAGGGCGACGAACTTGTAACCCGCCGCGCGTGCCCGGCGACGAGGATTGGCGAGGCGCCGCCGTCCGACGCGCCGACGACCTTGTCCCCGCTCTCGGGCACGAGCTTGTGCCCGCGGCGATGTTCACGTCGTCGAGCGCGAGGAAGCGGACGACGGGGTGCTTGCGGTCGAGCTTGTCGAAGCCCGGCTGCTTCAGCTGCGCCGCTCGACCTTGACGGGCGAGCCGGGCCCGCGCGGGTCGAGGTAGAGCGCGCTGGCCTTCGGCATCTCGGCGGGCGTGACGCCGTCGAAGATGACCGCGTCCCACTGGCCCGCCGGCGCAGCGGCCTCGCGCGTAGCCGCTCGGCGCGACGTCGGTCACGTCGAGGTACTCGTCGAGCAGGAGCGCCGCCTCGAGGTACGTGTTGCCCTCGGTGACGACGAGCACCTTCGCGCCGGCGCCGCTCGGGCAGGAGCGCGTAGGCGTGATCGTCGGCCGGCGAGGTCGTCGTGCGTCCCGTCGACGCGCGCGATCTTCGCCTCGAGCGTGCGGCTCGCGCCCGGAGAGCTGCGGGTAGAAGCGCGGCAGGCGCTCGCCCGGCTTGCAGGCGCAGCTTCGTGAGGTCGACGAGCGCGCCGTCGCCGAGAAGCGGGAGCTCGACGTCCTCGGCGTCCGGGCCGGTGTTGGTGAGCTCGAGCATCACCTCGTAGCGGCTCTTGTCGAGCGGGTAGCGGCGCACCGAGAACTGCGTGATCGCCGACGTTGCGTGCCTCGCTTGCCGACCGGCACGTAGCGAGAGCTTCGCGTCGCCGAGGTGCACCGGCCCTGACGCGTCGGCCGCGTCGCCCGAGCGCGCCGTCGGAGACGACGACGATCTCGCCGCGGTCCGACGCCGCGCAGGGTGTCGGTCGCGAAGCGCAGCGCGCGCGGGAAATCGGCGCGCGCGTCGGTCGGCGTGAACCGCGTCGAGCTCGCGCTCGAGCGCCGACGTGTCGCCGGTCAGCGGGCCGAGCGGCGTGACCATCGCGTCCATCTGCGCGACGAGCATCCGGTCGGCGCCGCCGAGCCCGCGGATGATGCGTCTTCACCTCGCTCCTTCGCCGCCGCCGAGGCGGCTCGGGCGCGACGTCGGTCGCCTGCATCGACGCGCTGGCGTCGACGAGCACGACGACGTTGCGCCCCTCGATGAGGCTCGCGGCGGCGCGCGGATCGCCGAGCGCGAGCACGAGGAGCGCGAGGAGCGCGAGCTGCAAGAGGAGCGAGAGGAGCCGCTTGAGCTTCGAGAAGAGGCGTCGTCGCCTCCTTGTCGCGCAGGATGCGCTCCCAGAGCGGCGAGAACGGCACGGCGACGACGCGGCGGCGCAGCTTGAGGATGTAGAGCACGACCACGCCGAAGCCGACGGCGCCGAAGATCGCCGCGAGCTCTGCGAGCGGGAGGCCGGCGAAGATCACGAGCTCATCGGAGGAACCCGCCGCGCCGGAAGACGCGCAGGATCAGCTCGTCGAACGGCACGTCGACGTCGGCGCGGACGTAGGGCACCTGGCGCGTGGCGCAGAAGCGCTCGACGTCCGCGAGGTACTCGCGTGAGCCTCGGCGAAGCGCTCGAGCACCTTCGCGGTGACGGTGACCTCGCGCTCGTCGCCGGTCTCGCAGTCGTAGACGAGGACGTCGCCGTGCAGCTTCGGCCGCGCCTCGCGCGGGTCGACGACGTGGACCACGAAGGGCTCGAACTTGTTGTAGCGGAGCACGTTGATGCCCGCGCTCGAAGCCCGCGCGGATCGTAGAGATCGCTGATGAGCACGGCGAGCCCGCGGCGCTTGTGCTGCGCGACGAACGTCTTCATCGCGTCGCCGAGGTCGGTCGTCGCCCTCGGGCTCGAGCGTCGCGCAAGAAGCGGAAGACCTTGAAGATGCGCGCCTTGCCGCGCGTCTCCGGCATGCGCTCCATCACGTGGTCGCTGGTCGTGACGATGCTGACGCGATCGAGGTTGGCGAGGCCCACGTAGGCGAGCGCGGCGCAGACGCTTCTTCGCGTAGCGGAGCTTGCTCGCCGTCGCCGAACGCCATCGACGCGCTCGCGTCGACGATGAAGTAGATGGCGAGGTCCTCTTCCTCCTCGTAGAGGCGGACGAGGAGGCGCTCGAAGCGCTGGTAGACGTTCCAGTCGAGGTAGCGAAAATCGTCGCCCGGCTGGTAGTCGCGGTGGTCGGCGAACTCGACGCCGCTCCCGCTCTTCTTCGTGCGCCGCTCGGCGCGCAGGCGGCCCGCGAAGACCCGCCGGCTGACGAGCGCGAGGTAGTCGAGCTTCCGCTGGAACTCGTCGTCGAAGAGCTCCGTCGTCTGGCGACGGAAGAGGGCGGCGCGCGCGACGAAAGAGCGAGCGCCACGACGACGAGACCAATGGAGTCGATGGCGCGTTGCGGCTCACGTTTTCCCTTCGCGCTCTCTCAGTTCGCGCCGGCGCGAGCGCCCTTCTCTGCCTTCGCCTCGGGGACGCATTTGAGGATGGCGTCGACGACCTGATCGGTCTTGATCCCCTCGGCCTCGCCCTCGAAGTTGAGGAGCACGCGATGGCGCAGCGCGGGGTGCGCGACGGCGCGCACGTCGTCGATGCTGGCCGCGAAGCGGCCCTCGAAGAGCGCGCGGATCTTCGCCGCGAGGAGCATGCGCCTGCGCGCCGCGCGGCGAGCTGCCGAAGCGCACGAAGCGCTTGGCGAGATCGGGCGCGTCCGGGCCGTCCGGGTGCGTCGCCTGGAGGACGCGCATCGCGTAGTCCTGCACGTGCCGCGCGACGGGCACCTGGCGCACGAGCTGCTGCATCGCGAGGATGTCGTCGCGATCGAGCACCGGCGCGACGCTTGCTCGATGCGCCTCGCCGGTCGTCCGGTCGAGGATCTCGTGCAGCTCTTCGCGGTTCGGGAAACGGGACGTGGAGCTTGAAGAAGAAGCGATCGAGCTGCGCCTCGGGGAGCGGGTAGGTGCCCTTCCATCTCGAGCGGGTTCTGCGTGGCGAGGACGAAGAACGGCTCGTCGAGCACGTGCGTGCGTCTTGCCGACGCGTGACCCGGTGCTCCTGCATCGCCTCGAGCAGCGCGCTCTGCGTCTTCGGCGTGGCGCGGTTGATCTCGTCGGCGAGGACGATGTTCGCGAAGATGGGCCCCTTGCGGAACTCGAACGACTTGCCGCCCGCCCTGGGTCTCGTCGATGACCGTCGTGCCGAGGATGTCGGCCGGCATCAGGTCGGGCGTGAACTGGATGCGCGAGAAGGTCGAGCGAGAGCGTCTCGGCGAGCGTGCGCACGAGCATCGTCTTGCCGAGGCCGGGCACGCCTTCGAGCAGCGCGTGACCGCCGGCGAGCATGCACGTGAGCACGCCGTCGACGACCTCGCGGTTGCCGACGATCGACTTCGCGATCTCCGCGCGCAGCTCGTCGATCCGCTTGCCGAAAGGCGCTCACCTCGCTCGCGACCGCGTCGGTGTCGGCTCTCGCTCATGATGGCTGCTCCGTTCCTGGCAAGGCGCTCACTCGTCCGTCGCGCGGCCGAATGAGCTGGAAATAGCGCTTCACGT
This sequence comes from uncultured delta proteobacterium, assembly GCA_963787925.1. Classification (GTDB taxonomy): domain Bacteria; phylum Myxococcota_A; class Polyangia; order Polyangiales; family Polyangiaceae; genus Palsa-1150. The sequence continues at coordinate 1,983,657 of CAWBEN010000003.1, read as the reverse complement.
AGAAGCGATAGCCGCCCGGATGTCGTCCTTCGCGAGCGCCTCTTCGGCCACCTGGTGGTACTCGGTGATACACTTTCTTGTAGCCGCGCGACGCGAAGCCCCGCTCGGCGGCGCCGAGGATCACCTGGCTGCGCGAGCCGCCTTGCCCGGTGTCCCCAGCCTGCACCTGGGTGTCCTCGGTGCCCATCTTCGGATTGGTGGCCTTTCCCTGGACCTTCGGGTCGTGGCCGTCTCCCCATTCCGGCCCGGCTGGCCTCGGCCTTGGCCTCCCCGCCTTCGCCGTCCTCTCTGCCCATGGACTTCGAGAGCATCAGCATCTTCTCGCCGTTGGGCCCGAGGACCCAAGTCTCGCCGTCCTGGCCCTCGCCGCCCGGCCCTTGCGAGCCCGGTTCGCCTCGTTGTCCCTCGCCCTCCTGCCCCTGTCCACTCTGCCCAGGCTGGCCTTCCGGGCGCTGATCTTGACCCTCACCCTCCCCGTTGCCCTCGCCCCCCTGCCCTTGCGAGCCGCCCTGTCCGCGCGCCGCTGCGAGCAAACCGCTTGAGACGAACCATCTGCCCCTTTCCGCCCTGGCCCTGCTGGCGAACGAGCTCGCGGAGCTCTTGGAGCTTCTGACGGAGCTGCTGCTTTTCCTCCTGCGTCATCTCCTGCTGTTCCATGCGATTGAGGTCCTCGGCGCCCTGGTCGAGGTCCTTCGCGCTCAGCCCCAGATCCTTCATCACGTCTTCGGCGGCCTGCGCGAGCTCGCGGTCCAGGCGGTCGAGCTCTTGCTCGGCGTTCCTCTGCTGGTCGAGCTCGCGATCGAGGCGCTCGAGCTCGCGCTGCTTCTTTTCGAGGAGGCTCGCTCCTCGTCGGCACCGGCGTCGCCCGTTTTCTCCTTCCTCTTGAGGATGTCGTCGGCGAGCTCCTGACGCCGCTGCTCGAGCGCCTCGCGGCGCTTCTCGGCGCTCGCCGCAGCGCTCTTGAGCGCCTCGCGCAGCTGATCGAGCTTCGCTTTGTCGACACCGTCGCCCTTTTCACGGAGCTGCTTGGCGAGATCGCGCATCTTGTCGCGCGCCTGCTCGAGACGCCTCTCTGCGAGCGCCTCGCCCGCTGGTCTGGTCAGCTCCGACTTCTTCAGCTCTTCCGCGATGCGATCGCGCTGCGCCTCGAGGGTCTTCCTGTCGGCTTCGCTCCCGGTGAGCAGCTTCTCCTCGAGCGCCTCCATCCGGCGGAAGGCCTCGGTGCGGTCGAGGCGCCTGTTCGCAATGTCTTCGACGAGCTTGTTGAACTGTTCGATGGCGGCCTTCGTGTCGTCGCCCGTCTCGCGCTGAGCCGCTTGGTTCAAGAAGTCCTTGACGTCTTCCAAGTCGTCGGGCGCCATCTCGATCGAATCGATCGTCTTCGCGGTCGCGAGGGGAACGTGCTTGCGGACCTCGAAGAGCAGGACCGCCGAGAGAACGGCGGAGAGGCCGACAGCCACCCCGAGCGCGCGCGGCAAAGGGACTGGTACGGCGCGCTCCGCCCGGAGCCTCGGGACCGCAGCGATCGCGTCTTCGACGGCGGCCTGCATGAATGGAGTTCGCGCCGCGGGGGGAGCGGCGGCGAAGCTGAGCGCGCTCGCGAGGCAATCGTGTAGCCCATAAAAGCGGTCGAGCGCGCGTGCGCCGGCCCGCTCCGGAAGGCGCCACGACCACGCGCCGAGCGCCGCGACGACGACTCCGCCCCCCGCGAAGGCGAGAACGACGCGCGCGGCTCGTTCGCCGATGGCGCCGACTTTCCGCAGTGCGACGTCGAGGATCGCCAGCAGCAGGGCTGCGCAGAGCGCTTTCGCGCCCACTTGCAGCGCCCGGCCGAGCCGGAGGCGCCGCTCGGCCGAACCGGCCACGCGACCAATCCGTTCGATGCCCTGCTCGTGGCTGCTCATCGGCCTCCCCGGAGCGTAGCATTCCCGGCGGCCGGGTGACGGCGCGCCGCGCGCGCCGAAAGGCGAAGGCTCGACGCTCAACGCTTGAGCCCGAGGAGGATCCCCACCGCCAGCGTCACGACGGCGAGCACGCCGAACGCGATGGGCGCAAGCAGCGCGACCGACAGGCGGCGCGACGTCGCCGTCGCTCGCGAAGCGGGAGCCAGCGAGTGAGCCCGGGCCGGGAGCGGAGGAGACTGCGGAAGAGGCCGAACCGCAGGGGGGCTCACCCGCAAGGGCGGGGAGGCCGGTTGGGGCGCGCGAGGCTCGGCCCGCCACTCGCCGATGGAAAGGCGCCCTGTGCGTCCCGTGACAGGGTGCTCCGTCGGCAGAGCGTGCGCTTCGAACGTCGGGGCCTCGGCGGGCGCATCGTCCTCGTCGAGCGCGAGCGCGACTTCTTCGTATCGCAAGGTGTGGTCTACCCGGCCGGCCGAGGAGCTCGAGGTCTTGACCTCCGCTCCGGGGGCGGGCTTGACCGCGCGCTCGAGGGCTGGCTTCCATCGATCGAGGAGTGCCGCGAGCTCGGACCAGCCCGCCACCACGTCGACATGGGCGCGGACGACCTCCGCGAGCTCCGCGGCCGAGATCGTGCGTAGCTTGGCCTCGGGCTCGAGCGCGCGGGCGATGGCTGCGACCAACGGCTCCGGAAGGTCTGGGCGAAGGACGGCGAGCGGCGTGATTCGCGGATTGCGCATCGCACGCAAGAACTCGTACTCATCCTTCTGCTTCTTGCCGAACGGCCCGCGTCCCGTCGTCAGGCGCCACGCGAGCAGCGCCGCCGCGTACACGTCGGCGCGCTCGTCGACAGCCTCGCCTCGCGCCTGCTCGGGCGCCATGCACCCGAGCGTACCCTTGACGACGCCGAGGCGCGTCGCAGGTGACACGCCGAGCACTTTGGCGATGCCGAAGTCCGCGATCTTGACTCCGCCGGCCCAATCGAGGAGCACGTTCGACGGCGAGACGTCGCGATGAACGATGGGCGTGGAGCGACCAGTCAAGTCACGGAAGCCATGCGCGTACGCGAGCGCGGTCGACACGCGCTCCACGACGTGCCACGCGGCGCGGTCGGGCAAGCGTACCTTCTGGGATCCGAGAAGCCTGAGCACCCGCCCCAGGGCCACCCCGGGGACGTACTCGAAGACGAGCGCGGAAAAGGCGGGCTGCGCGAGGAAGGCCCGCACTTGCACGATGCAAGGGTGGCGCAGGCGCGCGCACACCGACGCCTCGTGCGCGAAAACGGCCGCGGAGTCATCGGCCGACCCGTTCCCCAGATGCGTCCCGGCGATCGTCTTGATCGCGACGAGGGTTCCGCCGCGACTGCGGGCGAGGAAGACCTCGCCGACCGCACCGGCGCCCAGGCGGTGAAGAATCGCGAACCCGTCGAGGCTGCGCAAGGGCGGGTCGCGAGGAAACATGGCGGGGAAGAGGGGGGCAGGGCGAGGAGACCGCAGCCTTGCCTACTCTCCAGGCAAATCGCGCGGTAGCCAAGAGCTCGCGTGGGCGACCGCGGCTCGGCAAAACGAGGGACCGCTGGGACCTTGGCCCCGCGCGGAAGCCTCTGCGCCGAAAAAAGAGCTGGCGCGGGCCACCCTCCGCGGTTCAAATCCGCGCCGTGCGGACACTTCCCGCCCCTCCTGTCATTCGCCTCGTGATCGCCCGCGACCGTAGCGACGAAGCGCGCGCCACCGGCGGCTTCGTCGACGTCCGCCGTCTGGATCTCGTTGCGCACTATCCCGACGGCACCCACAGCGCGCCCTTTCAATACGACGTCGCGATGCGACGGGCGCTCGACGCGGTCATCCTGGCGGCGCATTTCGCGAGCGGCGGCGTGCGTCACGTCTTCTTGCGGTCGGCCATTCGCCCGCCGTGTGCCCTCCGCCCCATTCCTCCCCCCAACGACGGCTGTCTCTGGGAGCTGCCCGCGGGGTTGATCGAGGCGGACGAGGAGCCCGCTGCGGCGGCCGTGCGCGAGCTGGCGGAGGAGCTCGGATTCGTGGTCGAGCCGCAGGCGATGCGCCCCCTCGGGGAGTGGTCCTTTCCCGCACCCGGGATGATCGGCGAACGTCACATCTTTTACTCCATCGAGGTGGACCCCGACGCGCGGACCACCCCGACGGAAGACGGCTCGGCACTCGAGCGCGCGGCGGCAATCTTGGCGCTGCCGCTGAAAGACGCGCTCGAGCACTGCCGGCAGGGCGCCATCCGCGACGCGAAGACCGAGCTCGCCCTCCGGCGCCTCGCGGAGACGCAGCCGTGAGCCAACCCCATGTTTGCGTCGTGCTGAAGCGCTCATCTTGGCGAAAATGGGTCGAAGAGGAGCACGACTCGCGGATCGCGGCGCTGCTCGAGGCCGGCGACGAGACCGTGCGACGCATGCGCCCGGGGCACGACGATCACACGGAGACCGTCGCCGAGGTGCGCGAGGCACTCGCCGACGTCGGCGCCGAGACGACCTGGCACGATCGGCCTCACGAGTTCCGTACGGACCTACGGTGCGACCTCGTGGTCACGGTGGGAGGCGACGGAACGCTCCTCGCGGCGTCGCACGGCATTCCACCCGGGGTGCCGCTGCTCGGCGTGAACAGCGCCCCGAGCCACTCCGTCGGGTTCTTTTGCGCCGCCAAAAAAGGGGGCGTCCGCGCCGCCGTCGGCGCCGCGCTGGAGGGCGGGCTGCGGCGCGTCGAGCTGACGCGCATGCGTGTCGAGCTCAACGGCCGCTGCCTTCATGACCGCGTCCTCAATGAGGCGCTCTTCAGCCACGAGTCGCCGGCGGCGACATCACGCTACATCTTGCGACTAGTCGGTGAACGCGATCGGATCTTGGCTCAAGAAGAGCAGAAATCGAGCGGCCTCTGGGTGGGTCCGGCGGCCGGCTCGACCGCGGCGCAGCGCAGCGCAGGCGCGCGCATCTTGCCGCTCTCGTCACGAAGGCTCCAGTTCGTCGTGCGAGAGCCGTACCAGCCCAAAGTGGATGCGCTCCGAATGACCCTCGGTCTCCTCGACGACGGCCAGGCTCTGGCCATCAAGAGCGAGATGCGCGAGGCCCGCGTCTTCATCGATGGCGATCACATCATGCACGCGGTCACCATTGGAGACACGGTCACGATGCGGCACTCGAGCGAACCGCTCGTCGTCCTCGGCCTCACCCGCCGCGCTGAGCCTCGAGCGACGGAAAATATCGCCAAGACGCGGCCTTCGGTAATCCCTCCGGGCCGCGCACGAGCCCGGAGGGACGGATGAGAGCGATGAAAGCGATGAGAGCTAGTGCGTAGCGCTTTCGTCGCTGCCACTCGCTTTTTGCAGTGGTCTCTCCACTAACCCGTGGCATGAGTCTGGACTACCTGGTCGAGGAGCGAAAAGAGCGCATGGCGACGATGGGCGCAAGGGATTCCGCACGGGCCTCCCGGAGCCGGCAGACGGCCCGACCGTGGCGGGTGCCGTGCAGAGGCCCCCCGGGGCCAAGCAGGCTTGCGAGAGGCGGTGCTGGCGCGCGCGCTCACGGTCGACGCTTTCGGAGCGCTTTCGCCGTCTTCCTGGATGAGAAACCTCGCGTCCCAGGATTGGCTGATGGTGGGCTACCTGGTCGTCATCCTTGGGGCGCTGGTGCTCGGCAAGGGACCAAACCGGAGCGCATGTTTTCTTCGCGTTTCGGCCGACCTGGGCGTCTTTCTCTTCGTTCTCGTGCTCGTCCGCGGGCAGGTGCTCCGCTGGGGCGGCGCGGCCGCCTCCCTCCTCTATCGAACGACGGTAATGGCCGTCCTGTTGAGCTCCTTCTTTCAGCTGCGCGAGGTCTTGCCGGCGGTGAGCCCCTGGGCCGACGACGCTCGCATCTACGCGTTCGACGTGCGCGTCTTCGGCTTCGAGCCGAGCGTGGCGATGGACAGCTTTGTCACCCCCCGGACGACAGAATGGTTCGCGTTCTTCTACTTTCTCTACTTCCTGATCCTATGCGTGCACATCCTCCCGATGGTCTACTGGCAGCGTGACACGAACCTGCTTGCCGCCTTTGCGACCGGTGTCTTGCTCGTGTTTCTGACCGCCCATCTCATCTACATGGTCGTCCCCGGGCTAGGGCCGTACTCGTACTTGCGAGGGACCTTTCATCACGAGCTCGAAGGCGCGACGTTCTGGCCGCTCGTGCGCCAGACCGTCGACGCGGGCGGACCACAGAAGGACATCTTTCCGAGTCTACACACCGCCGTTCCCACGTATTTTGCTCTCTTCAGTTTCCGTCACCGCAAGCTCGTTCCGTTCAAATACACGTGGCCGGGCATTGCGTTCCTCTCCACTCAAATCATCATCGCGACGATGTTCCTCCGGTGGCACTACCTGCTCGACGTCGTCGCTGGGCTCGTCCTCGCCACGGCGGGCGCCCTGGCCGGGCATCGCATCGCCGACTGGGAGCGCGCAAAGCGAGAGCGCCTGCGGCTCCAGCCGGTGTGGATGCCGCTCGCCTATCCATGGAGCCGTGGCCAGAGCGACTGAAAGAACGCATGCTCGGATTCGAAATCATTGGCACGGGTCACTACGTGCCGGGACCTCCGGTCACGAACAGCGACCTGGCGCGCGTGATGGACACGAGCGACGAATGGATCTTCAAGCGCTCGGGCATTCGCCAGCGCCATTACGCGCCGGAGGGGGTGGGGGCGAGCGACCTCGGGTTGGAGGCGAGCCGCCGCGCGATCGAGAGCGCCCGCATCACCCCGGGCGACATCGACTACGTCGTCTTCGCGACGATGACCCCCGATTACGTTTTTCCCGGATCGGGCGCGCTCCTCGCGCACAAGCTCGGGCTGGGCGGCGTGCCCGCGCTCGACATTCGCCAGCAGTGCGCGGCGATGCTCTTCGGCTTGCAAATCGTCGACGGGCTGGTGAAGAGCGGGGCGGCGCGGACGATCCTCTTCGTCGGCGCCGAAGCGCACGCGGGCTTCATGCCCTGGGAAGACTGGGGCGCGCTCGACCCGAGGGCGGGGCGATCGGCGACTCCGGAGCAAAAGGAACGAGCGAACAAGCACCGCGCGCTCGCCGTCCTTTTCGGCGACGGCGCGGGTGCACTTGATCTTCCGCGCCACCGACCGCGACGCGGGCCTTCGCGCGATGAAGCTCCACACCGACGGCGGGGCCGCCAAGCTGCTCTTCGTCGAGGGCGGCGGCTTTCGAACGCGGCCTTACTGGAAGCACAGCGACTACGACGAGCAGCGCTACATCCCGACCATGGACGGCCGCGAGCTCTTCAAGTTCGCGGTGACGCGCTTGCCGCCGCCGCACGCGCGCTCTGCGGCGAGACGCAGACGCCGATCGACAAGATCGACTGGTTCCTCGCGCACCAGGCGAACGCCCGCATCAACGACTACGTCCGCGAGCAGCTTGGCGTGCCCCTCGCCAAGCTTCCCTCGAACATCGACCGCTTCGGCAACACGAGCGCGGGGACGCTGCCCATCCTGATCGACGAGCAAACGCGCGCCGGGAAGTTGAAGCACGGCGACCTGTGCATGCTACTGGCCCTTGGGGCCGGGGTGCACTGGGGATGCGCTCTCGTCAGATGGTAATGCTAACGTTCTCCGATGCGCCCGAGCCCCACTCGCGTCCTTCTTGTCTTCGCGCTCGCGATGATTGCGGCACCTCTGGGCGTTTCGCTCCGGGCGTCTGACGCATCCGCCTCCGTATCCATCGCCGTCACGTGGGAGGCGCTACTCCGCGAGTCGACCTCGACCGCGATCGCAACGCCGGTCGAGTCGACGGCAATCTGGGAGAATGGGCGCATCTACACGTACACCCGTGTCCGAATCGACCGCGCGATCGCCGGACTGCTGTCGACGGGCGACGACGCGTGGGTGCGCACGAGAGGAGGCATCGTCGGCGACATCGGTCAGCTCGTGGACGGCGAACCGGTGCTCAGCCCGGGCCGCTCGGCGCTCCTCTTTCTTCACCCGGGGCCGGTCGGTGCGTTCGAGGTGACTGCCCGCGGGCAGGGCCAGTTCCCCGTCGTCGCCGGCGCAGGCGACCGGGTGGCCGCTCGCGTCGTTCGCAGCCACGCGGTCGGCGGCCTCGTCGCACCGCGCGTGCTCGCCTCCTCGGCGAGCCTTCGCCTTGCCGCCGAGGTGCTGCACGATCGCGCGGTCGACGACGTGGCGCGCGACATCGTCGTCGACTGGGCTCGCGCACATGCGCGCTAGGCTCTCTGCTTTCGCTGCGCTGCTTGTCTTGGGCTGCACGCTCGACGAGGGCGAGGCCCGGGCGTTTTGCAGGACGGTGACGTGCCCGCTGCCCGCGGACTTCTCGCCGACCGCGAACGGCTGCTACCCGCCCGACTTCGCTGCCCAGTGCGCGGCGCTCAGCCCACCCGTCACCGTACGGCCTCTCTACTGGAACGACGCTTGCGTCAGCTACGATGTCCAGAAGGACGCGAGCGCTCAGATTTCGTACGCGATCGCCGCGCCGATCGTTGCGGCGGCGTTCGGCAAATGGACCAGCTCGGCGTGCCCCACGCCGGGCATGCCGCGCGTCGGCATTCAAGCCGTCGATCGGGGTCCGGTCGACTGCGCCAAGGTCGAGTACAACTCCGACCAAGGCAACCAGCACGTCATCATCTTCCGCGACACCTTGGATCCCAAGACCGAGCAGCACTTCAGCGGCACAAACACGCTGGGATTGACGACGGTGACCTTCAACCCAGCGACCGGCGAAATCTACGACGCGGACACCGAGATCAACGCGACCGTTTCGCTGTCGGTCGGCGACCCCGTCTCGGGCTACGACTTCGAGAGCATCATCACGCACGAAGTCGGTCACTTTCTCGGCCTCGCGCACTCTGCTGATGCGGCTGCGACCATGTTCGCCCAGTACATACCCGGGTCGACGAAGATGCGAACGCTCACAGCCGACGACGAGGCGGGCCTCTGCAGCATCTATCCGGGCGGGTTGATCCGAAACGTCGATCCGGCGCTCGCAGCGGGCGGTCAGCTCACCGCCGACGGCAGCAAAAAGTGCGACGGGGAGCCGCGTCACGGCTTCTCGACGAAATGCGGGCAGCCGCAGAGCGGCAGCGCGTGCGCCATCGCCAGCGGGGATCCGCTCGACGGCTCTTCGACAGCGAGCTTGGTCGTGATCGGGCTCGTGTCGATCGCCTACGGGCGTGCCCGGAAGCGCGACCGTGCGGCTGCTCGGAAGGAATAGTGGTGGACGCAGAGCCGCCCGTAGTGCCGCCCGCGCCAGATGCGCCGCCGCGAGTCATCGCCTGCGACGACGAGCTGCGAACGATCGTGGAGGCGGCGGCGCGCGCAACGAAGGTCGGGATCGACCTAGAGGCCAGCGGTATGTTCACGTACCGGGCGCGCACCTGCACGATGCAGCTCGCCTGGGACGACGCGCGGCATGTCGTGGTCGTCGATGCGATGGCCGCCTCGCTGGCGCCTCTCGCTCATCTTCTCTCCGAAGCGGGTCCGATCAGAATCGTCCACGACGTGGCGTTCGACGCGAGGCTCCTTTCCGAGGGGGGGCTCCCGCTCGCCAACGTGCACGACACGGCGGTGGCCGCCCGCATGCTCGGGCGCGCAGCAACGGGTCTTGGCTCGCTCCTCGAGTCCGAGCTCGGCGTCCGCATCAGCAAGCACATGCAGCAAAACGACTGGCGCGTGCGGCCCCTCGACTCGTCGATGCTGGCTTACCTCGGCACCGACGTCGCCTACCTCGAGGCTCTGGAGCGGAAGATTCTGGCGCGAGGTCGGCGAGCACGGGATTGAAAACGAGGTGCTGGAGGAGACGCGTTACCGGCTGGCCTGCGCGGCGGCCGCGTCGCGCGCGCCGTCCCCCGGGCCGCCCTACCTTCGTGTCAAAGGGGTCGAGCGCCTCGCCGAGCGCGAGCTCGCGGTCCTCCGCCTCGTGGCGGGGCTCCGCGAGGAAGAGGCCAAGCGACGCGACGAGCCTCCGCATCGCGTCGCGTCGAACGAAGCACTCCTCGCGATCGCCCGCGCGCGCCCGACCACCGGAGCCGAGGTCGCGCGGCTGAGGGGACCACGGAGGCAGACCGCCGACGACGACGGCTTCGCCGCCGAGGTGGCGCGCGCCGTCCGGTCCGCGGGAGAGAGCCTGCCGGCCTGCGAACGGGAGTGGTTCGAGCGCCCCCGCGTTTCGGCCACGGTCGCGAAGGAGCGGCGCAACCGCGAGGGTCGCCTCCTTGCGTGGCGGCGGGCGGAGGCGGCGCGCCGCCTGGTGGACGAGCAGGTCGTTCTGCCGGGGCACTGCGTGAAGGAGGCCGTCCAGAGCGAGGTATCGAGCGTCGGCGAGCTGTCGGGCGTCGCTGGGATCGGCGAGTTCCGCGTCGCCCGCGACGGAGTCGCCATCGTCCTCGCGCTTCGCGGGACGGCCGAGGCCAACGCGTGAGCCGCTTGCTGGTCGTTGCCGGTGAAGCGTCCGGCGATCGCGCCGCCGCAGCCGTCATCGCGCACGTCGGCGGAGCTCGCGCCTTCGGTCTCGGCGGGCCTGCCCTGGCCGGCAGCGGCGTCGAGATCGTCGCCGACATGCGCGCATCGACGGCGCTCGGTGTCGGCGAGACTGCGGGTCGCGCGGTCAGCGTGCTCCGCGCCTGGTGGGCGGTGCTCCGCGCCGTTCGCGCCCACCGCCCGCCCGCCGCCCTGCTCGTGAACTACAGCGAGTTCAACGCGCGTCTCGCGCCCAAGCTGCACGAACGCGGCGTGCGCGTGCTCTGGTACGGCGCCCCACAGGTTTGGGCCTGGCGCTCGTACCGAACGGGTGCGCTGCGCCGGTGCGTCGATCGCATGGCCGTGATGCTCCCATTCGAAGAACCCATCTGGCGTTCGGCCGGCATCGACGCGCGCTACGTGGGCCATCCGGCGCTCGAGACGGCGCGCCTCGACCGCGCCACTGCGCGGCACGCCATGGGGATGACCCCCTTCGCGGCGGCGGTCGCCATCCTCCCCGGGAGCCGCCCCCACGAGGTGCGTCGCCTTCTCCTCCCGATGCTCGAGGCGTACGAACGCGTTCGCGCCGACCGCGCCAGCCTCGACGCCCGCGTCCTCGTCGCCGCCAGCCTGGACGCAGCCACGCGCCGCTGGATGCGAGCGACGTGCGCGACCTACCGCGTCAGCGCGTTCGATGTCGACGCCTACGCCGGGGCGCTCGGCGTCCTGCCCGCATTCGAAGCCGCCCTCTGCGCGTCGGGCACGGCGTCGCTCGAGGCGTGCCTCGCCCGTGCGGTTCCCGTCGTCGCGTACCGGGTGGGCGTCGCGACGGAGCTGACCGCTCGCCTCTTCGTGCGAACGCGCCATGTCGCGCTTCCGAATATCTTGCTCGGAAGGCGCGCCTTTCCCGAGCTCCTCCAGCGCGAGGCGCGAGTGGGGCCCCTCGCAGAGGCGCTCGCCGACGTGCTGGATCGTCGCCGCGAGCTGGTGGCAGCGTGCGACGAGGTCGAGCGCATCCTCGGCGGCGCGGGCTCCGCCTCTGCGTCGACCGCGCGCATGCTGACACCTTGGCTCCACCTGCCAGCGTGTGGGGAGTGACGTGCCACTGACCGACGCGCGCGCGCGTCGCGTGCTCGGAACGCTCGCCGGCTCGTCCTTGGTCCTTCTCCTGCTCCGGGTCTACGCCTCGACGCACGTCGGCTACGGCGACGCCGAGGCGCTCTACGCGAGCTACGCGCTCCACCCGCAGCCAGCGTACCTCGACCACCCCGGGCTCGTCGGCGCGGTCGCCCGCGCGGTGGGAGCCGGGGCGGTGCCGGGGCCCGAGCGCGCGCATCTCTTGACATCGATACTGTCGACGCTCGTTCCCTGGCTGATGGTGGCCGCGTGCCGGCTGTCGGGGGCGACCTTTTGCCGGTCCCTCGGGGCCGCGCTGATCTTCGCGTGGGTGCCCGAGATCGCCGTCGGCCTCTTTGCGCTGACGCCCGACCTCTTGCTCGCCCTCGCGTGGACGAGCACGCTCGCTCTGGCGGCCGCGGCGTTGCGCTCGCCCTGCGGCAGTGCGCGAGCGGCGCTGTGCTTCGCGGGCGCCGGCGTCCTCGCGGGGGTTGCGGCCGCGTCGAAGGTCACCGGCGTGACGCTCCTCGCCGCGCTCGCCATTGGTTACGCGACACGCCCGGCGCGAGCGCACGCGCGGACGGTAGCGCCGTGGGCCGGCCTATGCGCAGGCGCGATCGCCTTCTCGCCCGTCGTCGCCTTCGAGGCGGCGGCCGGCTGGCCGATGCTCAGGCACCGCCTCGTCGAGACCCAGGCATCGGCCGGCCCGTCGCTCCGTAACGCTGGAGCCCTCGTCGCCGGACAGATCGTCTACCTCTCGCCGCTCGTCGCCGTCTTGGCCGCCCTGGCCGCGCGAGAGCTCTGGCGAGGCCGCCGCGACGCGGTCGGCGCTTTGCTGCTCGCGTCGAGCGTCGCGCCCCTGGCCGTCTTGGCGCCGCTCTGCCTCTGGAGCCGTGTGGCCGAACCGCACTGGATTGGCCCCGGTCTTTTGGCGCTGACCCCCGCTGCCGCGCGGGCTGAGCTCGGCCCGCCGCGCCGTCTTCTCCTGTGGGCGGGCGGCGTCGCGGCGGCGATGGTCCTCCTCGTTCACGCGTGGGTGCTCGTCCCGTCGCTCCTGCGTCTCGCGCCAGCGTCTTACGACCCGCGCCTCGATCTTGCGAACGAGCTCCAGGGCTGGCCCGACGTCGCCCGGGCCGTCCGCGAGGAGGCTGGCTTCGCGTCCTTTTCGGCGTCGCCCGCGACGTTGGGCAGGCCGGATCCGGATGACGACGACGTCGCCGTCGTGGGACCCCACTGGGTGATCTGCGCACAACTCGAGGCAGCGCTCCGCGGCGACCTTCCGGTAGGCTGCGATACCCCCGTGCGTGACGACTTCGACGACTGGTGGGCGCGCGAGCGGTGGCACCGCGCCGAAGCCATTGTCTGGGTAACCGACACGCGCTTCGGTCCCCCTCCGGAGCTGCGGACGCATGCGCTCGCCCGGACGCGCGAGGTGCGGATTGAGCGGGCCGGGCGCGTGGTACGCGTCTTCTCGATCGCCGTCCTCCTCCGCAGGGCCGTGGCATCGGCCGCTCCGATCAGTCCGCCGTCATCGCTTTGAGGCCGGCCTCGCGTAGGAGCGCCCGATCCTGGTCGGCGCCCGGGTTCGGCGTCGTCAGCAACGTGTCGCCGTAAAAGATGGAGTTGGCGCCCGCATAGAGGGCCAGGATCTGGGCCTCGCGCCCGAGCTCGCTGCGGCCCGCGCTCAACCGGACGCGAGCGCGCGGCATCAAAATGCGCGCGCAAGCCACCATGCGCACGAGGTCGAGCGGGTCCACTGGCGGGGCATGCTCGAGCGGCGTCCCGGCCACTCGTACGAGCGTATTGATGGGCACGCTCTCCGGCTGCGGATCGAGGTTCGCCAGCGTCCGGAGCATCTCGCATCGATCGTCGACGCTTTCGCCCAGGCCGATGATCCCTCCGGAGCACACCGTGATGCCCGACGCGCGCACGTGCCCCAGCGTCCGGAGCCGGTCGTCGTAGGTGCGGGTCGAGATGATCGATCGGTAGTGCTCACGGCTCGTGTCGAGGTTGTGGTTGTAAGCGTCGAGTCCCGCTTCTTTCAGCCGCTGCGCCTGTCCTGCGCTGAGCATTCCCAGGGTCACGCAGGCCTCGAGGCCCTCGGCCTTCACGCCGCGCACCATCGCCAGGACGCGCTCGAACGCCGGCCCGTCTTTGACCTCGCGCCACGCAGCGCCCATGCAAAAGCGCGTGGCGCCCCCTTGGCGGGCGCGCCGGGCCGCAGCGAGCACTTCGTCTACGTCCAGCATCTTCTCCGCGCCGACGTCGGTTGCGTAGTGGCTCGACTGCGGGCAGTACGCGCAGTCCTCCGGACAGCCACCGGTCTTGACGCTGAGGAGCGTGCAGAGCTGAACTTCGTGCTCGCGATGATGCGCGCGATGGACAGTGCGCGCCTGATCGAGGAGCGAGAAGAGGGGAGTGTCGTACAAAGCGCGAACGTGCTCGCGCGACAGCGGCGGCATGGGTGCGTCCTCGAAGCAGGCGCCCGACTGTAGCAGGCGCGCGCGGGTGCGTCGCCTTGCGCTATCCTCCAGAGGGACGCCGCGCGAGCGCACGGGGGAGAGAGCCATGCCGACCGTGCTCCTTGTAGATGACTCGCTGGTCGCGCGGCGCGTGCTGACGAAGCGCCTCGCCGCGGAGGGGTTCGTGGTAGCCGAAGAAGCATCTGCCGCCGGAGCGCGGCGCATCGACGTGACCAGGCTCGCGTGCGCCATCGTCGATCTGGAGCTCGCGGACGGAAGCGGAGCCGACCTGGCCGACTCTCTCCTTGCCAAAAATGCGTCGCTCCCGATTGCCTTCTTCACCGGCGGAGCACCGCCAGAGAGCCTCGCCCGCGCCAGTGAGCGTGGCCCCGTCTTTCACAAGCCGTACGTCGATGCGGTCATCGCGTGGGTGAAGGCGCGCAGCACGCCCGATTGTGCCGATCAGCCGCCGCCGACGAAGTGAACGATCTCGATGACGTCACCCGCGGAGACGCCGTGCTCCCCATGGCGGGCGCGGGGCACGATCGCGCGGTTCACCTCCACGGCTACTGGCCCTTCCGTGAGACCGAGGAGCTCGACGAGCTCGCGCACGGTGAGCCCATCGGGCACCTGGCGGGGCAAGCCGTTGACCGTCACTTCCATGCGAATGTCACTTTCATGCTCACGGGCATGTTAACATGCAAGCTCTCGTGAGAGCTGACCGCGCATGATCCCCCCGCCAAGAAGGGCGACGCGGACGCCGTGGCGCAGGCGCTCTCGACGGCCGGCACGATGCACGCGCTCGGCGACCTGGCCGGTGCGCTCAAGTGGCTTCGACGCGCGACGGAGGCGGCCGCGGATGCCGACGCCGACGACCGGACGCTCGAGCTCGCGAAGGCCGCCGCCGATCTGGCTTCCGCAAGCGCTCTGGGCACGGCGACCAGCCCGGCACAACCAACCATTGGGCTCCCCTCGGTCGTGCTCGCCGTACCAACGCAAGGTCCCTTCGCACCGGCGTCCAGCCCGGCGCTGTCGGCCGCCGCCCCGGAGTCGCGCCCCGCTGTCTCGGGCGCCGCCCCGAGCCCACCGGGGCCCGCCATCGCGCCGCCCGCGCCCCCAACACCCACGTCACCGACGTCGGCGACCCCGGCCGTCCCGGCCGCGGCCCCCGCAGCGATCGCCCCCAAGCCCCCGGCCCAGCGGCCGACCTTCCTGCAGCCGATGGGCCCTCGCCCGATGCCGCCCGGTCCTCGCGTCGAGCCTTGGCTCGTTGGTCCGATCGATGACGACGACCTGGGCGACGTGGCGAGCGAGAAGACACGCGTCGGGGTGCCGGCGTATGGCGCCGGCGCCAAGACCGAGACCATCGTGAACCTTCCTCGCAGCGAGGACCCGGCGTTGCAACCGACCCAAGCGATGCGCGTCGTCGTTTGGCGCGCCGCCGACGGGGTCCATGTCGCGCCGCGGGGGACGCATGTCTCGGCCATCGCGGTCGATGCCCTTCTCGTCGCGCTCGACCCCTCGGCCGATCTCGCGGCCTGGCTGTCGGCGAAATGAGCGATCAGCTCGCGAGCGCGCGAACTTGATCGAGCACCCGATCGGCGAGCAGCGCCTTCGACATCGTCGGCAGGGCCTCCACGCCGTCGACGGACACGAGCGTCGCCCGGCTTTCGTCGCGTCCGAAAACCTCCGCGGCTTCGTTGGCCACGATGACGTCGACGTGCTTCGCAACGAGCTTGTGGCGAGCGTGGGCGACGAGCACCTCACCTCCGGCCGTCTCCGCCGCGAAGCCGACCAGGATGGGTCGTCGCGGCGTGCCACCGGCGGCTCGGGCGGCGCCGATCTCGCCGAGCAAATCCGGATTCTCGACCAGATCGAGCGTGAGCCGCGCGCTGCCGTCCCACTTCTTGCTCTTGGTCGCGCTGGGCGCAGCCGGTCGGTGGTCGGCGACAGCCGCGCACATGACGAGGGCGTCAGCGCGCGCGAGATTCGGTCCTAGCTCTTGCCAGAGCGCCCCGCGCATCGCAAGGGCGCTCCGCACGTCGACGCGGCGGACGCCGTGCGGCGTGCCGAGGGTCACCGGCCCGGCGATGAGCGTCACCTCCGCGCCGCGTGCGGCCGCCCGCTCCGCGATGGCAAACCCCATCCGCCCGCTCGAGCGGTTCCCGATGAACCGCACCGGGTCGATGTCCTCGAGCGTGGGGCCGGCGGTCACGACGAGCCGTACGCCGCCGAGGTCCGGGGGTGTCAGCGCCGCAACGATCGCGGCGACGATGGCCTCCGGCTCGGCCATGCGACCTACGCCGACCTCACCCGAAGCCACCTCGCCGCGCACCGGTCCGACGAAGACCATGCGCGCGAAGGCCGAGAGCCGCGCGACGTTCTGCGCCGTGGCCGGGTGCTCCCACATTCGGGGGTGCATCGCGGGAGCGAGGAGGACCGGACCGCGAGCGCAAAGCACCAACGCCGTCACGAGATCGTCTGCGCGTCCGTGCGCGACCCTCGCGATCACGTCTGCGGTCGCCGGGACAATCACGACGAGATCGGCCTTTTCGCCAAGGCGCACGTGCGCTTCGCCGCCGGACGCTTCCCACATGTCCGTCTCCACGGGCCGTCCAGTGATTCCGGCCAGCGTGACCGGCCCGACGAAGCGCGCCGCCGACGCGGTCATGACCGGCAGGACGGTGGCCCCCTCTTTGAGAAGTAAGCGCGCGAGCTCGGCCGCCTTGTAAGCGGCGATGCTGCCCGTCACCGCCAGCACAATCGTTCGGCCGCCGAGTCTCGCCGTCGCGTGCGCGCTCACGCTCGCCACCGCATCGCGTCGCCCACGCCGGACGACCTTCGCTCTCCCACGCCACCCGCGAAGTCCACCGGTGCACTTGTAGCGGCGCGTCCAGGCCGCGTCGATCGGACCGTCACCTTGCGAGGGCCGATCGCTCGTGTTAGCTCGCGCTCCTCCTCCATGGGCCTCTCCGTCGGTATCGTCGGCCTACCGAACGTCGGTAAGTCGACCTTGTTCAATGCGCTCTCGTCTGCCAAGGCCGAGGCCGCGAACTACCCGTTTTGCACGATCAATCCGAATGTCGGCGTCGTCTCCGTCCCGGATCCTCGCCTTCAGGCGCTCGACGGTGTGGTCCACGCCGCGCGCATCGTGCCCGCCACGATCGATTTCGTCGACATCGCCGGCCTGGTCCGAGGCGCTCACAAGGGTGAGGGGCTCGGCAACCAGTTTCTCGCTCACATCCGAGAGGTCGACGCCATCGTCCAGGTCGCGCGTTGCTTCGAGGACGCCAACATCGTCCACGTGGAGAGCCGCATCGACCCCGTCGCCGACGTGGAAACGGTCACGACCGAGCTCTGTTTGAAGGACCTCGAAACCGTCAACAAACGGGCGGATCGCGCCCGGAAGATGCTGAAGGCCAACGCGCCGCTCGACAAGCTCGCCCTCGACATTTGCGAGGCGCTGGGCGCTCACCTCGACCAGGGAAAGCCCGCGCGAACGTATTTGGTCCCCGACCACGCGGAGGCCGCCGCAATCGTGCGCGAAATGCACCTGCTGACGGCCAAGCCCACTTTTTTCATCGCAAACGTGGACGAAGCGTCGCTCGCGAACCTCCAGGCAAACGCCCATTACCGCGCGCTAGAGGCCTACGTCGAGGCGCTCGGCTCGCGCGTCGTTCCCATCTGCGCGGCACTCGAAGCGCAGATCGCGGAGCTCGAGCCGGCCGATCGCCCTGACTTTCTCTCGAGCGCCGGTCTGAGCGAACCGGGGCTCCATGCCGTTGTTCGTGCGGGGTTCGCCCTGCTGGGGCTCATCACGTTCTTCACGGCCGGCAAAGAAGAGGTTCGTGCCTGGACGACCAAAAGAGGGGCGCGGGCCCCCCAGGCCGCGGGGGCCATTCATACGGACTTCGAGAAGGGCTTCATCAAGGCCGAGGTCATCTGGTGGGAGGATTTCGTGAGGCTTGCGGGCGAGGCGAAGGCGCGAGAGGCGGGCAAGTTGGCGATGGAAGGCAAAGAGTACTTGGTGCGCGACGGCGACGTGATGCACTTTCGCTTCAACGTCTAGCGCTCGCCATCTCGCGCTACGGCCTGATCCCCACCGACCACGGGCGCAGCGCTCAGGAAGCGGGCCGTACGAGGTCGTTCAAGTCGGAAGCCAACGCGTAATGCCATAAAAACACATAGTAAAATAGCGGCCGCACAGGCGCGTGGATGCCCCTCAACTGTTTGGCGCGCGCCATTTCTGCCGGCACGAGAAGGCACGCCCAATAGATGCTGTAAAAGGGGACGAAGAGCGGCCACCAGACGAAAGCCTCGTTACGCGTCACACCCTTTAGCTCCGTCGCCATCTGGATCGCGAGAACGGCGTACCAGGCAGCGCCGCCGATCGCGACGAGGAGCCCCAATCCCGCCACGCCGGAGTCCAAAAGAGCTAACAAGACGTAGAGCAGCAAGCCGCCCAGCAAGACCGCGCCGGGGAGCGCAAAGGTCATCCGCGCGTCGCGGCGGGTGGGCGCCGCAATCATGGCCGGGGGGGACGAAGTCACCCCTCCGCTCGCCGCGTTCGGAGGTGGCTGGCCGTAGGCCATCATTCCTTGAACGGGCGTCTGCCTCCCGGCGCTCGCGTTTCCCGCCGGGGGCGCCCCGTAGGCAAAGGGCGGAGCTTGCTGGCCATAGGCGTCGGGCTGAGCCATCGCATTCGGCGGCGCAGCGCCATAGGCGTGAGGCGGAGGCGCGTTGACAGGCGGCGCCCCGTACGCAAAGGGGGGCGCGGGGGCGCCAGAGGAACCGCCGCCGTGCGGGCCGGCGAAGGCGCTCGCCTCTGCGGCCACCGTCCCGCCCAACGGATTGACCCCGGGCGGAAACCCGGGCGGAGAAAAGCCGGGGGCAGGGGGCGGACCGGGAGGTTGCGGCGCGGGGCCAGCGAAAGGAGCAACCTGCGGAGGCGCGACGCCGACCATCGTGCCCTTCAATTTGCTCGGCATCGGCGAGGCGCCCGGCGGGCGCGGTACGGGCGCCGCGGCCGGCGGGGCGGGCGTCGCACCGGGAGGGTTCATCATCAGCATCGTGCCCTTGAACTTCGGCGCTGCGGCACTGCGCAAATGAAACCCGCATTTCGAGCACGTCTGGGCCGCATCGGGATTCTGCGTGCCACAATTCGGACAGAACACTCGCACCTCCCTCGCGCCACCGGCGGCGATGTCGACGCGCAACGAAGCGCGGCCGAGCCGCACGGGCCTCTCGTGTGCGCGCGCTGCGGGCGCGCTACTTTTTGGAAGCATAGCGGCTCGCGATCGCGGCGCTCAAGCGGAATTGCCGCATTGCGCGAGGCCCCATGGCGCGAGCCACCGAGCGCGGGCCGGGGCGGGTAGGGCGCGGCTTGACACCCGTACACGCTCGCCACTAGCTTTCGCGCGGTTTCCGCCGTTTTCGCGCTGTTTCCGCCTCCTTGCTCGCGCCGGCTGGCGCTTGCTCACGCGCTTTCCGGCGCCCCTCCCGATTTTATTGCGTCGCCGCCGCACACTCGCCCCGCGGTAGCCCTCCCTAGCGCCTTCCAGTCGTTTGCCCCGAATTGCTCCCGTACCGGCCAGCACGGCCGCCGCCAAGGACCGCCCCGCGATGCCCTTCGCCTTAACCCCCGAACGCGAGCGCAAGCTGCAGGAGATTCTCGCGCGGTATCCCACGAGAATGGCAGCCACGTTGCCGCTCCTTCATCTTTGCCAGGAGCAGGCCGGGTATGTGGGCGACGAGGCCATCGCCTTCGTGTCGAAGCGCCTCGACCTCTCGCCGGCGCACGTGAAGGGCGTCGTCACGTTTTACACCCTCTACAACCAAGAGCCGGTCGGCAAGCACCAGGTGTGGGTGTGCCGAACCCTGCCCTGCGCGCTCCGAGGCGCCTACGAGGTCATTGCTCATTGCGAGAAGCGCCTCGGCATCCGCTGCGGGGAGACCACCGCGGACGGAAAGGTGACGCTCCGCACTGCCGAGTGCCTCGCGAGCTGCGGCACTGCCCCGATGATGCAGGTGGACAAGGAGTACCACGAGAACCTGACGCCCCAGCGCGTCGACGCCATCCTCGGGGCGCTCGTCCGCGGCGCCGCCTCGGCAGCCTCAGCGGCGAGCTCGCCCGGGCTAGTCGCGAATTCTGCCTCCAAACGGCAGGGCGAGGAGTGACGCGATGGTCAAACGGACCGACTACCTGACGCGTGTGTACGGCAAGCCGGAAGGGTGGACGCTCGCGGTCTACGAGCGCGAAATGGGCGGCTACCAGGTCGCCCGGCGCGTTCTCACGACCATGACGCGCGAGCAAGTCGTCGACGAGGCGAAGAAGGCCAATCTGCGCGGCCGCGGTGGCGCCGGATTTCCCATGGGCGTCAAGTGGAGCTTCATGCCCAAGGCGGTAGGCGCGAAGCCGCACTACCTCTGCGTGAACGCCGACGAGGGCGAGCCCGGCACCCACAAAGACCGGACCCTTATGGAGCAAAACCCCCACGCCTGCATCGAGGGTTGCCTCATCGCCTCCTATGCCATCGGCGCGCACGTCGCGTACATCTACGTGCGCGACGAGCTCCATCTGTCGAAGGCGCGCCTCGAGGGCGCCATCGCCGAGGCGCGCGCGAAGGGCTACGTCGGCGCCTCGCCGTTCGGCAAGGATTTCGGTGTCGAGGTCTACGTGCACTCTGGCGCGGGCGCGTACATCTGCGGCGAAGAAACGTCGATGCTCAACTCGATCGAGGGGCGGCGCGGCGAGCCACGCATGAAGCCGCCCTTCCCCGCCAACGCGGGCGTCTTCGGCTGTCCGACCACGGTGAACAACCTCGAGACCGTCGCCGCCGTGCCGACCGCCTTCGGCATGGGATGCGAGGCGTTCAGCAAGCTCTCGACTCTGCATCACCTGAACGACGGCGGCGTGCGGCTCTACGGGATTAACGGCCACGTCAGGAAGCCGGCGATCGTCGAGCTCGCGGTCGGTCCCACGATCCGAGAGCTCATCGACGAGGTCGGAGGCGGGGTGCTCGGCGGCAGGGGGGTCCTCTGCGTGATTCCCGGCGGATCGTCCACGCCGCTGCTCCGCCCCGAAGAGACCGTCGACGCGTCGGACCCGAAAGCGCCGCTCGGCCCGTGGCACGGGAAGAGCGTCTTCGACGTGCCGCTCGGGGTGGAGACGATGCGCGGCGTCGGGACGATGCTCGGTACCTGCTGCGTCACCGTAATCGCCGAGGGAACCGACCCCGTCTGGTGCATGCAGAACCTCATGCAGTTCTACCGCCACGAGTCGTGCGGACAGTGCACGCCATGCCGCGAGGGAAGCGCGTGGCTCGAGCGCTTCTGCGAGAAGATCCTCGAGGGCAAGGCGTCGATGACGGAGCTCGACAGCCTGCACGACATCGCCAACGGCATCATGGGGAACACGATTTGCGCGTTCGGCGAAGGCACGGCAATGCCCGCCCTCGCGTTCCTTCAGAAGTTCCGCAAGGAGTTCGAGGCCTATGTGCGGGGGGAGCGACGGCGCGACGGCGCGATGCTCACTGTGGAGCGCTGGAGCTGACGGGAGACGCGAACGCAAAAACGGGCGTGCCCGAGCGGAGATGGGCTCCGCGCGGTGCACCCGAAGACGGACGACGGAGCGAAGCCAAGTGAACGCCCTGGGGATGATTTACTTTTACGTCTGCGCGGCGCTGGCCGTCGCAGGCGCGCTCGCCGTCGTGGCAGCCAAGAATCCCATCCGGAGCGCGATGGGCCTGCTTCTGCTCATCTTGAGCATCGCGGGGCTCTTTCTCGCGCTCCACGCGCAGTTTCTCGCCGCGATTCAGCTCATCGTCTATGCGGGCGCGATTGTCGTCCTCTTCTTGTTCGTCATCATGCTCCTCGGACCGAGCGCCTCGACGGCGCGCGATCGCCGCGGGGTCGTCGTCCGCACGTTCGGCGGCGGGCTCTTCGCTCTCGCGTCCCTCGCTGGCCTGGCGGCGGCGATGCGCGCGACGGCCGAGGCGCACCGCACGCTCCCGATGCCCACGCCCGAGCACGGCTTTGGAGGCATCGATGCGTTTGGGGGAGTCCTCTTTTCGGACGCGCTCGTCCCTTTTGAGCTCTCGAGCGCTCTGCTGATGGTCGCGGTCGTGGGCTCGATTGCCATCGCTCGCGGCCGCCAGGGGGTCAAGTCGATGTCCCGGGGAGAGCAAGAGGTCCGCTTGCACGCTGACGTTTCACAGGATCTGCCGCGCGATCAATCGGGCGTCTTCAGCCATGAAATCGACGCGAGCGACCCCTCGGAAGGCCCGAAGGAGCACTCCGCATGATCCCCGTCGAGCACTACGTCGTTCTCAGCGCCGTCCTCTTCGTGGTCGGCGGCGTGGGGTTTCTGGTCAGACGCAACGTCTTGGTCACGTTGATGAGCATCGAGGTGATGCTCAATGCCGCGAACCTCGCGCTCGTCGCGTTCAACCGCTCGCGCCTCGCCCCGGGCGCCGGGCAGACCTACCCAGGCCAGAGCCACACCGGGCAGGTCTTCGTCTTCTTCATCATCGCCGCCGAGGCCGCGGAGGTCGCGGTCGGCCTCGCGATCGTGCTCGCGATGTACCGCCTGAAGCGCACCGTCCGATCCGACGAAGCGGATCTCTTGAGGAACTGAAGGACTGCCCATGCTCTCGGTCTTCCCCGCGAACGACTACGCGCTCATCGCGGTCATCCTTGGGATGCCGCTCCTCGGCGCCTTCGTGAACGGCGTTTGGGGCAAGCAACTCGGCAAGCCCGCCGTGCGTCTCATGGCTCTGGCCGCGGTAGGTTTCAGCTTCGCCGCCGCGCTCGTGGCGTTCGGCGCGTTGGCCAAGCTCGCCGAAGAGGAGAAAGAGACGCACGTCCGGCTGGTGTGGAGCGCGTGGCAGTGGATGAGCACGACCGGCGGGCGCAACGGCGCGGACGTGCCCATCGACGTCAAGTTCAGCATCGATCAGCTGAGCGGCGTGATGATGCTGGTCGTCACGGGGGTGGGCTTCCTCATTCACCTCTACGCGACGTCGTACATGGCCGAAGACCCGGGCTACGCCCGCTTCTTCGCGTACCTGAATCTCTTCGTCTTCTCGATGCTCGTCCTCATCCTCGGTGACAACCTGCCCATTCTCTTCGTCGGATGGGAGGGGGTGGGGCTCTGCTCGTACCTGCTCATCGGCTTCTGGTACGAGAACGGCGCCAACGCCGCTGCCGGAAAGAAGGCGTTCATCGCGAACCGCATCGGAGACTTCGGCCTACTCTGCGCGATGTTCTTGCTCGTCTACTACACCGGCGCGCTCGACTGGAACGGGATCGCCAACGGGACCGCGAGCCTGGTCCACCCGGGGGAGGCTTGGCGCGTTCATGTCTGGCCGCTCGGGGGCGGCACGTACGGCCCCGCGCTGCGGTTCTTGAACCCGTCGCACCCGTTCACCATCAGCGCCGCGACGGCGGTGTCGCTTGCGCTCCTCCTCGGCTGCACCGGCAAGAGCGCTCAGATTCCGCTCTACGTGTGGCTCCCGGACGCGATGGCGGGCCCGACGCCCGTCTCGGCGCTCATCCACGCGGCTACGATGGTCACAGCCGGGATCTATCTCGTCTGCCGCCTCTCTTTTGTCTTCGTCCTGTCGCCCTTCACGATGATGGTCATCGCCATCGTCGGCGCGGCCACCGCGCTCTTCGCGGCGACGATCGCGCTCGTGCAGAACGACATCAAGAAGGTGCTCGCCTACTCCACCGTCAGCCAGCTCGGGTTCATGTTCCTCGGCGTCGGCGTCGGGGCGTTCACCGCAGGTTTCTTCCACGTCTTTACACACGCCTTCTTCAAGGCCTGCCTCTTTTTGGGAGCCGGGTCGGTCATCCACGCGATGCACGCGCGCATCCACGATGACGAGAAGGCGCAAGACATCCGGCGGATGGGGGGCCTCCGCAAGTGGTTGCCGCTCACGCACTGGACGTTTGCCGCGTCGACGGCGGCCATCATCGGCCTGCCCTTCACGAGCGGCTTCTTTTCGAAGGACGAGATCCTCTTCCGCGCATACGTCGATCATACGGTCAACCCGATGGCCGGCTCTGCGCTCCTCCGACGCTATCGTCTTTACGAGCCACCCGCCGCGCTGGGCCCGGTCCTCTACTGGGTGGGGGTCGTCGCCGCGACCCTGACTGCGTTCTACATGTGCCGCCTGTATTTCCTGACGTTCTGGGGCGACTTCCGCGGCTGGACGGTCGGCCGGCCGTCGTTCGTCGCGACGCACGAGCGGCGGGCTGCACCGGCGGACGACGACGAGCCGACGCGCGCCGGCGCGGCGGATGGCGCGCCGGCCGCCGCGAGCCCCAGGTCGGGGCTGGAGCGAGAGCACGAGGAACCGCACCACGTCGAGGACCTCGCGCAGCCCGGCCGAGCGCCGCACGAATCGCCGTGGCAGATGACCGTGCCGCTCATCATTCTCGCCACGTTCTCGCTCTTCGCGGGCGTTCTCAATCCCGGCTTTCACATCCTGAAGAGCCGCCGCTCGAGCACTGGCTGCGACCGGTCTTCGCTGACGCCCTCAAGGACGCCGTCAAGGTGCGCGAGGGGGCCGAGGGAATGGAGTGGACGCTGGCGATCCCGGGGGTCTGTGCCTTCGCCTTTGGCTCGCTCCTCGCTTGGTGGACGTACATCGCGAAAAAGGGCGCCCCGGCGCGACGATTGGCCGAGGCGGCGCCGGCGCTCTACGGGCTCGTCTACGACAAGTGGCGGGTCGACGAGCTGTACGACGCGACCGTCCTTGGGGCGGTCGACTCGCTCGCCGAGACGAGCGCTGCGTTCGACAGGTTCTTCGTCGACGGTCTCCTCGCGCGATTCACGTCGCTGGTGGTCGCCGCGTCGGGCACGGTGCTGCGGACCTTTCAGAACGGCGTCGTCCACGTCTATGCCGCGCTCATGGTCATCGGCCTCGCCGCGACGGGCTGGTTCTTCGCCGTCCCCCACGCGAACGCGACTGTGGTCGACAGCGGCAACGACGACTACGTCGTGACGGCAGCCCCAGGGATTGGCTACGGGTACCGCTGGGACACCGACGGCGACGGGACGCCCGACAAGCCCGAGTTCGGAGGCGACGCGACCCTCAAGCTCCACCTGGAGCCCGGCAAGAGCACGACCGTCGGATTGCAGGTCAGGAACTCGTTCGGTCTCGTGCGGTCCAAGACGATTCACGTGGCGCGGCCGCAGGAGCCGACGTCGTCCCTCTGAGGCACCCAAACCGATGGCCACAGCCCACTCCACCCACGACGCGACCGATCCCATGACCCCCCCCGGCGGCGAGAGGCTCTCGCGCAGGATCACTTTCGGGGTGCCCCAGCTGGTTGCGCTCGCGCTGATCGTCGCCGCCGCGTTCGTCTCGGCGCGTTTCCTCGAGGGTGCCCTTCCCGTCGTGCTGGCGGTCGTCGTGGGGGTGCTCGTCGCGCGGCCGTATGCGTGGTCGGTCCGGGCGCCGATCGGCATCATGGCCGGGCTGCTGGCGCTCTTCGTCGTCAAGATGTGGCCGGGGGCCGCGGCCGTGACCGAGGGCCTGACGAGCCCGTCCGAGTCGGCGCACCTTTTGAGCTGGATCGTGGCGGTTCCCATCGGCGGGGCCGTGGCGGTGCTTTTTCTGCCGCGCCAGGCTCACGCCACGCTCAAGGGAACGACGCTCGCGCTGATGTTCGCCACCTTGGCGCTCACGCTGCCCCTCCTGCGGCGGCCGATGGGGCGCACCTACCACTTCAGCCAGGACGTCCTCTGGATGCCGCGCTTCGGGATCCATTACCACCTGGCTGTCGACGGCATTTCGCTCTGGCTGGTGGTGCTGACGGCGTTCATCGTCCCCATCGCGACGTACGCCTCGTTCGGAACGATTCAAACGCGCATCAAGGACTGGTGCTTCGTCCTCTTGCTCCTCGAAGGGGGAATGCTCGGCGCCTTCTTCGCGCTCGATCTGTTCCTATTTTACATCTTCTGGGAGCTCATGCTGATCCCGATGTACGTCATGATCGGTGTCTGGGGAGGCTCGAATCGCATCCGCAGCGCGATCAAGTTTTTTCTCTACACGATGTTCGGCTCCGTGCTGATGCTCGGAGCCATCTTGTACGTGGCGTACGCCTACGCCAAGGTCAACGACGGGCAGCCGAGCTTCGACTACTTCGACCTGCAGCGACTGATGATCCCGCGCCACGTGCAGCTCTGGCTCTGGGCAGCCTTCACGCTGGCGTTCGTCATCAAGGTCCCCATGTTTCCGGTGCACACGTGGCTGCCCGACGCGCACACCGAGGCGCCCACGGCGGGGTCGATCATCCTCGCGGCGGTCATGCTCAAGATGGGAACCTACGGTTACCTGCGCTTCGCGATGGGTCTCTTCCCGGAGGCGAGCGCCGAGCTCGCGGCGAACCTCGCCGGGGTCGCCGTCCTAGGCGGCATCGTTTACGGGGCGCTCTGCGCATGGAAACAGGACGACGTGAAGCGCCTCATCGCCTACTCGTCCGTGGCCCACCTCGGGTACGTGATGCTCGGTCTCTTCGCGGTCACGCCGGCGTCACTGCAGGGCAGCGTTCTCCAGATGGTCAACCACGGGATCTCGACGGGAATGCTCTTTCTGCTCTTCGGCGTCGTCTACGACCGCCGCCACACTCGCCAGATCGACCAATTCGGCGGCCTCGCTAAGCCGATGCCAATCTATGCAGTATTGTTTCTCATTGCGACGCTCGCGAGCGTCGGTTTGCCAGGAACGAACGGGTTCATCGGCGAGTTCATGGTCATCACGGGGACATTCGCCTCCACCAAGCTCGGTCACTTTTCCGGGGTTCAGGCCGCCGGCGCCGCCATCGGCGTCATCTTGGGCGCGGTCTACATGCTCCACGTCGTCCAGAAGATGTTCTTCGGGCCCATCACGCGCAAAGAAAACCAGAACCTGCCGGACGTCAGCCACCGGGAGCTCTTGGCGCTCGCGCCGCTTGCCATGATGATCTTCGTCATCGGCCTCTTCCCGAACGTCTTCCTCGCGCAGATCAAGGACGCGGTGGCGCGCGTGGAGAACGACTTCGAATCACGCCTGGAGGCGAACCCGGCCCCCAGGTTCTACGAGGGGCCCCTCAAGCTGACACCCCGCCGAACGGAAGCGCCGCAAGCGCTGGGCGCGGCTGGCCCGCAGCCAAAACCGCAGCCGTGAGGACCCAAGCTCCAATGTCGATTGCTCTCGCTCTGTCTCCGCTCGCCGTCGTCGGTCTCGGCGCGCTCCTCTTGATGCTCGTCGACGCGTTCTCCGTCCGAAAAGAGGGCCTGGCGCTCGGGGCGGCCGTCGTGCTCTTCGCCGGAGCTTGCTTCGCCGGAAGCATTTGGATGGTCGGCGTCGATGGGCTCGGCGACGTCTCGTCCGTCGCGCCGTGGCTGCTCCTCGATGGGTTCACGACTTTCTTCAACATGCTCCTTTGCCTGGGCGGGGCTCTCGCGGCCCTCCTCGCCGGCGGTTACTTGCCGGAGCACCGAATCGACCGGGGCGAGTTCTACGCGCTGCTGCTCTTCGCGACGTTCGGCGCGATGATGCTCGCCGCCTCGGGAGATACGCTCACGCTCTTTTTGGGTCTGGAGACGATGAGCATCGGCGCCTACGCGATGACGGCGTTTCGCCGTACGAACGTGCGGTCCGCCGAGGGCGCGCTCAAGTACTTTTTGCTCGGGTCGTTCGCCGCCGCCATTCTCCTTTACGGCTTCGCGCTCCTCTACGGCGCCACGGGCCACACGGATCTCGCTGGCATCGGCGCGGCCGCGCACACCGCTGCGGCCCATGACCCGCTGCTCGTTCTCGGCGCGGTCCTCGTGCTCGTCGGGGTCGTGTTCAAGGTGAGCGCCGTGCCGTTTCACGCCTGGACGCCCGATGCCTACGAGGGCGCGCCGACGCCGGCGACCGCGTTCATGGCCGTAGCGGTCAAGGCCGGGGCGTTTGCGATGCTGCTGCGGGTGCTCGTCCTCTCTTTGGGAGACAGCACCTGGACGTCGTGGGCGAGCGGCTGGCCGCCGGTGATCGCGATGCTGGCCGCCCTTACGATGACCGTGGCGAACCTCATCGCTGGACGGCAGGAGTCGGTAAAACGCATGCTCGCCTACTCGAGCATTGCGCACGCAGGCTTCATGCTCGTGGGCGTGACGGCGATGATGCGCGTCCCCGCCGAAGCAGGAGCTAGCGTTCTCTATTACTTGCTCGCCTACACCGTCTCGACGGTGGGAGCCTTCGGGACGCTCATCCTGTGCGGGAGCCGCGGGCGCGAGGCGGTCAGCTACGAGGACCTCTCTGGGCTCGGAAAGCGTCACCCGGCACCCGCCCTCGCCTTCTCGCTGTTTCTCCTGTCGCTCGCCGGCATTCCGCCCACGGCCGGGTTCTTCGGCAAGTGGTTCCTCTTCAAGGCGGCCATCGACGGGGGGCTGTACTGGCTCGCGGTCCTTGCCCTCGTGAACAGCGTCATCGGCGCGTACTACTACCTTCGCGTCCTCGTCTATATGTACATGCGCGAGCCAGCGGCTGGCGCGGCGGTCGCCGTGCCGATGCGATCGGGCTACGTGAAGGCCGCCTTGCTGGTCAGCGCCGTGCTCGTGCTCGTCCTCGGCCTAACGCCCGCGCATTACCTCGACGTCGCCGTGCGCGCGGCCGCGTTCGGGGCAGCCGGCTGATGGCGCGGGTGCGCGCACGAGACTTGTAAGGGCGGGAGCACGATGCGGTATTCGGCCTTGGTCTCCGTCGGTCCAGTCACCTTGGTTGGCTGCTTGGCCTTGCTCGTTGGCTGCCGGCGCGACACGCCGACGCCCGTGGCCGTGGGCACCGACAGCGACATCCTCGCGGCTCCGCCGGGCGCGGCGGCGAGCGCGCCTGCCAACGGGCTGCCGATTCCGATCGGCAGCGTGGCGACCGTCGTCAATCCCATGAACCTGCCGGCGTACGGGGGCCCGATCGGCAGCGTCGAAGGCACTGTTTTCGTGCAAGGTCCCGACGCACCCCCCGTGCCAGGCCTGGCGGTAACGTCGTGCCCTGCCGCGCTCGATGCGTATGGCAAGCTCTTTCGCAGCGGGCTCCCCCGCGAGGACGGCGCGCGTCCACTCGCGGATGCGGTCGTGGTCGTGACGGGGTACTCGGGCTACTACCTCCCGGAGACGAACCCCGTTGTGCGCGTGACCATCGGTGCCGATTGCGCGTACCCGTCGCTCAGCATCGCCCTCACGTTCGGCCAGCGCCTCGATGTGGCGAACGACTCGTCGCTTCCCTTCGCGCCTTACCTGGAGGGAACGATGCTCCCCGCCGTCATGGTGGCGCCGCCGCAGCAGAGCGGAGAACCCGTGAAGATCTACCCACCGCGCGCCGACTATTTTGCGATGCGCGATCGAATGGAGTCGTTCGTGCGCGAAGACGTTTACGTTTTGCGTCACCCGCTCCACGCCGTGAGCGATACGCGCGGCCACTTT
Organism: uncultured delta proteobacterium; assembly: GCA_963787925.1. Lineage (GTDB taxonomy): Bacteria > Myxococcota_A > Polyangia > Polyangiales > Polyangiaceae > Palsa-1150. Next base: position 1,954,259 of record CAWBEN010000003.1, on the reverse strand, counting down.
CGAATCGACGGCGTCCCGATCGGCAAGCTCAAGGTCGGCGCCCGTCTCCGGGCGATCGGAAGCGAGGAGGCGAGAGACGTCGAGGTGCACCCCAACGTCGTCGAAAAGGTCGAGCTGGTTCTCAGGTATGTTCCGCCCGCGCAAGAGCCGCCGGACGACGGCGGCGGCCGACGCCGTCCCTATCTGAACTGATCATTCCTCGCTGGCGCCGCGCTCCCCGAAGAAGGCGCGCAGCGCTTCGCGGGCGCGACGCGCGCCGTCAGCGTCACCTGTCCTTTTCGCCACGTGGAGCGCGGTGACCGCCAGGACCAGATCCCCGGGATCGCGGGCGAGGAGCACGCTCGCTGCGGCGCGTACCCGCGACGGGCCGGCGGCGAGATCCATCAGCGCGGACGCCGCCGCGACGAGGGGGTCGATGCCCGCGCCGGGGCCCAGGCGCGCCGCCAGCTGATGCGCAACCGGGGTGCTCGGGGCGCTAAGGGCGAGCGCGAGGTAAGCGTGGCGCGCATCGAGTGGCTGGCCCTCGCCGGACGGGGGCGGGAGAGTGCCCCGGAGCGCCGCAAGCTCCACCATCCCTTCCGGAGGCAGCGTCTCCGGCGCGAGCGCGCCTCGCCACGCGAGCTCCACCGCCGGTCGAACGACACGGTCGTCCCCGCCAACGAGCTCTTCATGCGCGATCGCGCTGAGCGCCGAACGCGCGCTCGCTGCCGTCGTCGCGTGCAAGAGCGCGACCCCGAATGCCACGAACGCCGCCGCCGAGGCCGGGCTGTCTCCGGGTCGGCGATCGGACGCAGCGGCCTGCAAATCCTCCCCTTGCCCGGCGGCCAGAACGAGCCGCGCACCGCGCGCCGCGGGGTCCGCTCTGGCGCACGCCGAAGCCAACGCCACCGCGAGCACGCGCGCCCCCGCGAGCAAGGCCCGCCCTGCCGCCTCGTCGAGGCCCACGTGCACGCGCGTCAATCGGCGACGCACGGCCTGCTCGTCGCGTCCGGCAATCGATTGGTCGAGCGCCAGCCGAGCAGCCAGCCGGCGCGGTTCGCCCGCGAGAGGCTGCCCCTCGGCCTCCGCCGCAGCCGACGCCACCGCCCGAGCGGCTCCGAGCTCCCCTGCCCCGGCAAGGTCCTCCGCGGACCGCGCGATCGCGTCGCGGTTCGACGGCGCCAATCTCGCGAGCTCCACGAGGGCGCGCACCCGGAGAGCGACATCCCCTCGGTCTTCTGCCCACGCCCCAACCGACTCCCAGGCGACGAGGGGATCGCGCGCCGTCACGGTGAGCGCAACGAAGGCACGGCGAGCGGCAGCCTCGTCGGCGCTTGCGCGCGGCAGCGTCTTCGCCAGGAGAACGCTCGCGCCGTCGGCCGCGGGGCCGACCTGAGCGGCCCGAAGCGCCGCCACCCGAGCGCCGGCCACGTCACCCCGCGCCAACAGGCAGCGCGCTTTGGCGCTCCACGCCGGCGCGTACGCTGAGTCGAGGTCGATGGCCCGGGCGAAGCTGCAATCGGCGCTCGCGTCGCGCACGCTCAAACGGCACCGAACGTCGCCGAGGCGGGTCCAGATCTCGACGCTGACCGGATCGTCCTGCGCCGCCGCGCCGTAGGCAGCGAGGGCGCCGGTCAGGTCCCCCGAGGCCTCGGCGAGAGCCCCTCGCAAGAACGCAGTGTACCGCTCCGGCTCGATGGCTCGCCCTTCCACCGAGTGGCCGTCGTAGACGCGCTCCACCCGGGACGCCGGTCCGCACGCCACCAGCGCGAACGCAGCGGCGGCGGTCGTCGTGCGCCTCACCGGGGCCCCGCGGGAGACTCACCCTGACGCCCGACGGCCGACAACGCGTCGAGTAGCGCGTCGTTTTCGCGCGGTGTGCCGATGGTGACGCGCAGGCGGTTGGCCATGCGGCCCCCTGCTTCATGAAAGCTGCGTACGAGGACGCCGCGCGCCAGCAGCGCTTCGTATGCCTCTCTGCCGGGCCAAGGCGTCGTGATCCATAGGAAGTTCGCACGGCTCGGCGTGACATCGCATCCGGGGAGCGCACCTATGGCTGACGCCACGCGCTCGCGCTCGGCGACCACGACGGCTACCTGTGCGCGCAAAGACTCCCAGGCCTCGTCGAGTACCGCCGCCGCGGCGGCCTGGCTCGTCGCGCTCACGTTGAACGGTTGCCGGACCTTGTCGATTTCCCGTACCAGCGCCTCGTCGGCCTCGAGCCACCCGACCCGCAGTGCGGCCAGCCCGATCTTGCTGAGGGTGCGCAAGACGGCCAGCTGCGGGAAGCGTGCTCGCCAGGAGCGGAGCGATTCGCCGGCGTAGTCCACGTACGCCTCGTCGAGGACGAACAGCGCATCGGGCGCGGCCTCGAGGAGAGCCGCGACGCGGTCGTCGCTCATTCGGTTCCCGGTCGGATTGTTGGGGCTCGCCACGAAGACGACGTTCGGGCGCGCGGAATCGACGGCGCGGGCCATGGCCCGGACGTCGAGGTCCCACCGGTGGTCGAGCGCGACCTGCATCGGCTCGAGGCCATGGCCCCTCGCCGTCATGCGGTACATGACGAACGTCGGGGCTGGAGACAAGACGACGGCCTTGGCCATTCCGCTACGAGGCCGCGCGAGGGCCGTTGCGATCAGCGCAATGATCTCGTCGGAGCCAGCCCCGATGAGGAGATCTTGCTCACGCGCTCCGGTGCGCTCGGCAATGCGGGCCTTGAGCTCGCACGCGGAGGGGTCCGGATACCGTTCGAGCCGTGAGCGCGCGACGGCGCGGGCCACGACCTCTGCGATGACCGGCGACGCGCTCTCCGGAGCTTCGTTCGCGTCCAGGCGAGCTCGCACTCCCGGGGGCGTGATCGGCGCGTACGGGGCGAGCTCCGCAAGCTCGGGGCGAAGGAGTGACGACCAGGCGGGCAAGGGAAAACGGGTGTAGCCGGCGACAGGGTCGAGGTCGAGTGGGCAAGGTCAGCGCGCGCCGTCGATGGCCTGCAGAAGCAGCAGGGCCGCGGGCTCGGCCGCCTGGAGCGGGAAATCCAAGTGCGTCACGAGGCGAAACGCGTCGGGAGCCGTCCGGTTCGCAAGGACGCCGAGGTCCCTGGCGCGCCGAACAATCTCGTCCGCCCGCGGGACGTTGAGCTCCACGAGGACGACGTTCGTCTCGACCCGTCGCGCGTCGGACGTGACGTTCGGCGAGCGTTCCAGTACCGAGGCGATGCGTCGGGCTGCCTCGTGATCGGCGACCAGCCGCGCGCGATGATTCTCGAGGGCGTAAAGCGACGCCGCCGCAAGGACGCCGCTCTGCCGCATTCCGCCGCCGAGCATCTTTCGAAAGCGGCGCGCCCGCTCGACCAGCGCGCGCGACCCGGCCAGCGCGGAGCCCACCGGCGCACCGAGGCCCTTGGAGAAGCAGACGCTGACGGTGTCGAACGGCGCGGCCCACTCCGCCTCGCTCCGGCCGCTGGCGACCGCCGCATTCCAGAGGCGTGCGCCGTCGAGATGCATTCGGAGGCCAGAACGCCGGGCGAACTCGGCAATGGCAAGAATGTCTTCGAAAGGAAAGACGCGCCCGCCGGCGCGGTTGTGCGTGTTCTCGACGCAAACGAGCGCCGTTTGCGGGAACATCTCGAGCGGGGGACGCACCACGGCTTCGAGATTCGTGCGCGTCGAACAGGCCTCCATGGCCGGCGACGGCAAACTGGACCCCACTCCACGCACCGCCCGCGCCCGCCTCGTTGTTGGCGACATGAGCGCCTTCGCCCACCACGACCTCGCTGCCCCGATCGGTGTGCAACAAGAGGGCAATCTGGTTGCCCATCGTTCCGCTCGGAACGAACAGCGAGGCCTCCTTGTTCAAGAGAGCGGCCACACGCTCCTCGAGGGCGCGCGTCGTCGGATCCTCTCGGTACCCGTCGTCTCCAACCTCGGCCTTGGCCATCGCCGCGCGCATCGCAGCCGTGGGCCGCGTCACGGTGTCCGAACGAAGGTCGAAATGCGATGAGCTCATGGAAGAATCCCCGGCCGCATCTCAGCGCCGTCGCACGCTCCCGGCCTCCCGGCCGTCGCCTACTGCGGTCTCCTCGAGGGCGTCGGCCACTTCCGAGGCAAGGTGACCCTCGGCTTCGCGCAGGCGCTCGGCGATCTCGATGAGCCGACGCTCGACGCGCCCGAAGACGCTCGCCGCGGGAAAGCGCCCACTCGCGTCGCGCTCCCCGGCAGGCAGCCCCGTGAGAATCTCGATGCCTTGGGCGACGGTGTCGACCGCGTAAAGGTGGAACTGTCCTTTCGCGATCGCTTCGGCGACGTCATCGCGAAGAACGAGGTGCGGCAGGTTCGCGCGCGGCACGAGGACGCCCTGCGTTCCGGTGAGCCCGCGCGCCTTGCACAGATCGAAGAAGCCCTCGATCTTCGCGCAAACGCCGCCGATCGCCTGCATCTCGCCGAGCTGGTTCACGCTGCCGGTGACGGCGATGCCTTGGTCGATGCCCACATCGGCGAGCGCGCTCAGCACGGCGAAGAGCTCGCTCGAGCTCGCGCTGTCGCCGTCGATCTCGCCGTAGCTCTGCTCGAACGCGAGCTGCGCGCGCAGGCTGAGCGGGCGCTCTTGGCCGAACATCCGCGCGAGATAGCCGCGCAGGATGGCGACCCCCTTCGTGTGGATGCTCCCGCCGAGCTGCGCCTCGCGCTCGACGTCGATGATCCCTTCGCGCCCGATGCCGACGACCGCGGTGATCCGCATCGGCTGGCCGAACTCGACGTCGCCCGCGCTGTAGACCGAGAGTCCGTTGACGACGCCGACGCGCGCAGCCGCTCGTGTCGAGCGCGACCTCGCCGCGCAGCGTGAGCTCGCGGATGTGGCGCTCGGCGCTCCGGCGCGGTCGCGCCGCTCGCGCCACGCGACTCGATGTCCTCGGCGGTCACCATGCTGATCGTCGGTCGGGGCGACGCGACGACGCGGCGGACGCCGCCGTCCGTCCTCGTCGCGCGCCCGTCGCGCGGGCGCGGCGAGCGCGCTCGCGAACGCCATCGTCTCTTCGAGCGGCGAGAGGATGAGGGCGAGCTTCTCGCGGTCGCCGGAGAGGCGCGTCGCGAAGATCGAGCAAGCGCGCGCGCGCGCCGCGATCGAAGCGGCCCCACTCGCGCTCGCGCCGCCATCGCCATCAGGTACGCGTCGAGCGCGACGAGGCTCCGTGCAGCGTTCGCGGGATGATCGGCTCGACCTCGACCTTCACGCGGAAGAGCGACGCGAAGTCCGCATCGGCGTCGAGCAGCGTCGCGTAAAGCTCGGGCGAGCCGACGAGGACGACGCGCACGCGATCGGCACCGGCACCGGGCGCAGCGAGGTCGCGTAGAGCCCGAGCGGGCCGAGCGGATCCTCGGCGCCGATGCGCCGCTCGCGGAGGACGCGCTTCATGCGCTCCCAGATGATCGGATCGGTCAGCAGATCCGCGGCGCGGACGACGAGCACGCCGCCCGACGCGCTGTGGAGCGAGCCGGCGCGGATGCGCGTGAAATCCGTCAGGAGCGCGCCGAAGCGCGCGCGGCGCTCGAGGTAGCCGAAGAGGTTCGGGTAGGTCGGGTTCGTGTCGTAGATCACCGGCGGCGGCGAGCCGGGCTGGTGCGAGACGAGCAGGTTCACCTGGAAGCGATTGAGCCGCGTGGCGTGCTCGGGATCGTCCCGCTCCTCGCGTGAGCGCTTTTCCTGCTCGTCCTCGTCCTCGATTTCGACGAGATCGTCCCAGTCCTCCACGAGCGCGTGGTGCACGCGCTCCAGCCATGTGCGCACGTCGGCCCCGTGTTCGGCGAATGCCCTCGACGTGTCCTTCATCGCCTCCTCGATGACGGCGGTGGCCGCCTTCGAGAAGGCCGCCTCGCGCGCCGCCTCGAAGCCGGCGCTCTGCGCGCGGACCAGCTGTGCGGCCTTCTCGACCTCGCGCGTGAGCTTCGCCTCGGCGTCGGTCGAGCGCGCGCTTCGTCGACTCGTCGAGGACGTCGAACTGCTCGGCGCTCACCGGCTTTCCGTGCAGGATCGGGAACGTCTGCACGCCCCCCTGCACCGGGCGCATGCCGAACCCGAGCGTCTTGGCGAGCGATTCGAGCTGGTGGATGACCGCTCGTTCTTCGCCTCGAGCTCCCCCGCGAGCTACTGCGTGCGCTCCTTGAACTCGTCGGCGTCGACGACCGCTGGAATTTCGTGCTGCAGCCTCTCGATGAGCGCCTTCATCGCCTCGACGAGCGCAGGCCCGACGCCCGCCGGCAAGAGGAGCGGTCGCGGCGCCTCCGGGTGGTCGAAATCGTGCACGTAGACGATGTCGTTCGGGGTGGGACGGGCCACGGCGAAGCGCTTCGCGTAGCGGACGACGTCGTCCTCGATCATCACCTCGGGCTCGGCCGCGACGAAGACGTGAAAGCTCGGCTCGCGCGCCGAAAGGCCGAGCTCGAGGGCGTTCGGCGCGCCATGGCGGGGACGAGCTCGAAGAAGCCGCCGCTCTCGCGAGGCGCCTCGGGGAGAGAGGCCGGCTCGGTCCGTACCACGGCCTCCTCGGGCCTGACGCGGTACGTCGCGCGGGAGCGGTTCGGCGGCCTCGTCGCTCGCGTCGGCCCAGCCGTTTGCGCGCCGCGCTCGACCGAGCGACTGGCCGTCAACGCGTGGGTCAGCCGGACTCGGAGGGTGCCGCCCACAGGAGGCGGCGTCGGCGACGGCGCCACCCGACCGCGTCGCGGGCTCGGACTTCGTGCGGGCTCTCGATCGTCTCGCCATTCGCGCTTGGGATTCGCCGCGGCTCGCCGGCGTACCATCAGGTCTTAGCATTTCCATGCCTCGCCGCGGGCACGCGCGCGCCGGGACCGCGGCTCTGTCCGGGCGGCCGTCGGCGCGCTACGCATGGCGTCGCTCATGTCGAAGCTGATCCTCGCGACGGCCGAAGGACAGCAGGCGATCGAGCTCCGCCCGATCAACAGCCTAGGACGGCACCCGAACAACACCATCCAGCTCCTCGACAAGATCGTCTCGAAGGAGCACTGCATCCTCGAGCTGCGCGACGGCCATTTCGTTGCTCCGCGACCTCGGCAGCCTGAACGGCACGTACGTCAACGGCGAGCGCGTTCGCGGCGAGACGCCGCTCAAACACGGCGACGAAATCGCGCTCGGCGTCGACGCGCGCGCGCTACGACGACGGCTCGGGGGTCGCCGTCGCACCTCCCGCGGTCGGGCCGGGAGCGGTACAGAACGCCGGCGAGCCCTTCGTGGCCCGTGCAATCGGGCGCGGTGTTGCCCGGCCGAGCCCAGCCCGCCCTTCCGCCCGGTCAGCCGCCTCGCGAGCGTACGTCAGCCCCGAACAAGCAAACCGGACGGGCGGTCGTCGCGGCGCTTCTCTCCCGCCGCTCTACCCTTCCTCCGCGGTCGTCGCCGAGCCGTCCGCCGCGGCTTCGCCGGGACGCGCGTCGACGTGCTCGACGCGGCGCGCGCCATCGGCACGCAGATCGCCGCGCAGACGAAGGGCTTCCTCCCCTTCGACGCAGTCGCGCACGATCCGCAGCAGCTCCGCGTCGACTACGAGCGCCTCCGCATCACGTGGGAGCTCACGCGCGACATCGGCCTCGAGCGCGATCTCGACCAGCTGCTCGACAAGATCCTGCTCGCCGCTCTTCAAGTTCACGAACGCCGATCGCGGCGTCATCTTCCTGCGCGAGGCCGACGGCAGCGCTCCACCCGCGCGTCGCGCGCCGGCGCGACGGGACCGACGCGCCCAATTCAGGTCAGCTCGACGATCCTGAACCACGTCATCAAGGAGCGCGCGGCGCGTGCTCACCCACGACGCGTCGATGGACTTCGCCGCGTCCAAGGGCAAATCGATGATCCTGAACCGGATCTCGAGCGCGATCGTCGTGCCGCTCTTGCACGACAACGAGAAGGACGTGCTCGGCGTCGCTCTGGCTCGACTCCGAGTCGCTCGCGCAGTTCCAGCCGAAGGACCTCGAGCTCATCACGGCCGTCGCCGACCAGGCGGCGATGTTCATCGAGAACACCATCCTCGCGAAGAAGGTCGAGCAGGAGATCGTCACTGCGCGAGCGCTTCGCGCGCCTCCTCTCGCCGAACGTCGCCGAGCAGGTGATCAGCGGCAAGCTCGAGGTGAAGAAGGGCGGGCAGCTCGTCCAGGAGTGCACCGTCTTCAACAGCGACATCCGCGGCTTCACCGCGCATGAGCGAAGGGCACGCCCGCGGAGGTCGCTCGTCGAGATGCTCAACGAGTACTTCGAGCTGATGGTCGAGACGATCTTCAAGTACGAAGGCACGCTCGACAAGTTCATGGGCGACGGCATCATGGCGTTCTGGGGCGCGCCCGCCGCCCACCCCGACGATCGCCGTCCGCTGCGTGCAGTGCGCGCTCGAGCAGATGGAGGTCCTCGGCCGCTTCAACCGGCAGCGCATCGGCGAGGACAAGCCGCCGCTCGCCGTCGGCATCGGCATCCACACCGGGCCCGCTCGTCGCCGGCTACGTCGGCAGCTCGAAGGCGCTCTCGTACACGGTCATCGGCGACACGGCGAACACGAGCGCGCGCCTGTGCGCGATCGCGCTTCCGGGTCAGATCGTCGTCAGCGAGGCCACGCTCGCGCTCCTCGGCGACCGCTTCGAGCTCGAAGAGCTCGAGGCGCGGTCACTGAAGGGCAAGGAGAAGCCGCTGCGCAGTTTCAACGTCCTGCGCGAGAAGCCGAGCGCAGTTTCACGGGTGGCGATAGCGATCGCGCCCGTGCTACCTTCGGCGCGAGTCGCATGGTCGGCGCCGTCGCTATCGTCCTCCCCTTCGAGAAGCCCGTCGTCGACGCTCGTTTCGCGCGTGCGCGAGCTGCGCGAGCTCGCACGGAGCGACCGCGCGCTCGAGCCGGAGCTGAGGCGCCTCGAAGAAAAGGCATCGCGCCTCGCGCGCGAGCTCTTCGCCGACCTCACGCCGTGGCAAAAGGTCCAGCTTTCGCGGCACCCGAACCGCCCGTACACGCTCGACTACGTCGACCGCCTCTTCGAAGACTTCATCGAGCTCCACGGCGACCGCCGCTTCGGCGACGACGCAGCCATCGTCGCGGGCCTCGCGCGCTTCCGCGGTCGCTCCGTCGTGCGTCATCGGCCACCAGAAGGGCCGCGGCACGAAGGAGAACGTGAAGCGCAACTTCGGCCAGGCCAACCCGGAGGGCTATCGAAAGGCGCTGCGCATGTACGAGCTCGCGAGCCGCTTCGGCCTTCCCATCCTCACCTTCATCGACACGCCGGGCGCCTACCCCGGCATCGGCGCCGAGGAGCGCGGCCAGAGCGAGGCGATCGGCGCGTGCCTCGCCGCGATGGCGCGGGCGCGCGTCCCCATCGTCGCGACGATCATCGGCGAAGGCGGCAGCGGCGGCGCGCTGGCGCTCGGCGTCGCCAACCGCGTCCTCGTCCTCGAGTACGGCACCTACAGCGTCATCTCGCCCGGAGGGCTGCGCGTCGATCCTCTGGAAGGACGCAAGCCGGGCAGACGAGGCGGCGACGCGCCTCAAGATGACGGCGCCCGGATCTCCTGCGCCTTGGCGTCGTCGACCGCGTCGTCGACGAGCCGGCGGGCGGCGCGCACCAGGATCATGATGCGGCCGCAAAGCTCGTCGACACGGCCATCGCGGAGACGCTCGCCGGCCTGGATGCTTCGAGCGAGGACGAGCTCGTGGCGGATCGTTACCGGCGCTTTCGCACCATCGGAGCCTATGTCGCGTAAGACGCGATAGCCGAGTCTGACGCTCGGCGACGTCGCGGCATCGCCCTGTGTGCTAGTTGTTGCGTCCATGATCGAGGTCATGGACCGAGTCTTCCGGCTCGTCCGGTGATCGGGGGGGCGAATAGCAAACCATGCATGCTGGCCAGATGATCGCGGGCAAGTACCGCCTGAATCGCCTTCTCGGATCAGGAGGAATGGCGTCGGTCTGGTCCGCGACGAACGTGTTCATCGACCGCGAATTCGCGATCAAGTTCATGCTTCCACAGGTCGCGCGCACGCCAGAGACGGCTCACCGTTTTCTCTTGGAAGCCAAGGTCAGCGCGCGCATCAACCACCCCAACATCATCGAGGTGATCGACGTCGGACAGGCCGAGGACGGCTCGCTCTTTCTCGTGATGGAGCTGTTGTCGGGCGTGTCGCTCGACGTCGCCGTCCACCGGCAGACGCCAAGGATGAAAGCAGTCGAGTTCCTCGCCATCATGCGCGACGTCGCGCGCGCTCTTGCCGCAGCGCATCGGAGCGGCGTCATTCATAGGGACCTCAAACCTACCAACATTTTCGTTCACGAAGGCCGCGAGGGACGCGCGCTCACGAAGGTGCTCGACTTCGGCGTGAGCAAGATTCTCGAAGAGGGCAACAACTTGTCGCTGACCGTCGTCGGAACCGTCCTGGGCTCTCCGTTCTACATGAGCCCCGAGCAGGCGACGGGCGCGGCCGGGGTCGACGGAAGGACCGACATTTTCGCTTATGGGGGCATTCTCTTCGAGGCTCTCACCGGCCAGCGGGCGTACGATGCGCCGAACTTCAACGCGCTCATCGTGAGCATTGCGACCAAGCAGCCCAAGCGCATCGACGACGTCGCTCCGGGCCTTCCAGAGCCGCTGCGCGCGCTCGTCCGAAACTGCCTCATCACCAAGAAGGACGATCGCCTCGCCTCCTTCGATCACATCGTCGAGCGACTCGCGACGATGATGCCGGAGATCGAACGGTCGGGGCTGCGCTTGCCGCCCTCCGTGGCCTCCGTCGCACCAACGCCACTTGCCGCGGCGCCGGTCGATCGCCACCCCCCAGCCATCACCCTCGCGCCGAGTGCGTTTCTCTCGACCAAGCCGCCGGACGCCACACTGCAGGGTCTCCAGGGTGCCGGAAGCCTCGTCGGGCTGCCGCGGCGCACACTCGCGATGGCGGGCGCTGTCGTGGCCGCGGCGGCCGTCGTCGGCGTGCTCGCCATTCGCGCGGCGCACCACCCGGCGATGCGCTCATGGTCCGAGGGATCGCGGGCAACGGCACCCGCGGGCGCCGTCGAGCTGGGCGCGTCGATGCCGGCCACGCAAGCGACGAGCTCGAACGACGTCCCGCTCGTCTCGATCGACGCGCTCCCGGTGGCCGCATCCTCGCGCGCGACGCACAAGGGAACCGGAAAGGTCTCGATCACGGCAAACCCGGGATGGTGCTCGATCACCATCGATGGCGTGCCGCGCGGCGTCACCCCCCTCGGGTTCGTGGAGCTCAGCTCAGGACCTCACCATTTCGACTGCGTCCCGCCGAGCGGCAAGGCGCGAAGCGCGACGGTGGTCGTCGTCGATGCGAGCGTCGCGCACTTCAAGTTCGCGCTGGAGGACTGAGCCGTCGATCGTTCCGGTCAACCCGCTCTCATTGCGGCAAGGTCGGGCAACTCGGCGTGCAGTTTGCGAGCAAGCACTGCGCGAGATCGTTGTAAGCGACGATTCCCGTGGGCTGCTGGTTCTGGCAGCTCCCGAAGCAGAGCGTGTCACCCTGCTGGCATGCACGAGCGCACTGCACGAGGAACAAGCAGGCCGCCCCGTTGGAGCAGGCTTGGTCCGCGAGGCAGCACGCGGAGGCCACGCAGGGCACGCAGCTGCCGCTGGTCGCATTCAGAAGCGCGCTGGCGACCCCGCAGGTCCCCCCTTCGGTCAAGACACCCGAGCCGGCGTCGACCGCAAGACCTCCGCTCGCATCACTTGCAGTAGCGGCTCCGACGAGGGGGACAGCGCATCCCGCGTCCTCGCTGGCGACGCAGTCTCCCAGGGCGGGCGGACGAGCGGGCGATGCCGTGGAGCAAGCACTCCAGAAGGAAGCGGCGGCGATGTGGAAGCCGGTGGTTCGCACGCCCGGCAGTATGCCGCCGATGGCAAGGCGATGTCACTTTTGCGTGGGTGCGCGGACCGTCGCGCACAGCTTCGCGGGTGCCCGGCTTACCTCGGGTCGAGGCGCAACACGGCAGAGTTGATGCAATAGCGCGAGCCGGTCGGCGCGGGACCGTCGTCGAAGACGTGCCCGAGGTGGGCGCCGCACCCCTTGCAGAGCACTTCGGTGCGATGCATCGCGTGCGTGCAATCGGCGGCCGTCTCGACGGCGTCCTCTGCCGCGGGGCGCACGAAGCTCGGCCAGCCGCTTCCCGAGTCGAACTTGTCCGCGCTGTCGAAGAGCGCCTCGTCGCAGGCGACGCAACGATACGTCCCAGCGTCGTGGCAGTCCCAATAGACGCCCGTGAAAGCGGGCTCGGTGCCCTTACGGCGGGCCACTTGGTACTGCTCTGGCGTCAGTGCGCTTTCCCACTCTTTTTCGCTTCGCTCCACCTTGCGCTTCATCGCCGAAAATCTAGCGCCGAGGCTATTCCTCGTCGACGCGTCACCCCGAACGAAAGGCGGGCCGAGGAGCGCCGAACGCATGGGCTCGCCAACGGACGCGCGCGCGCGGTCGAATCACGCCCGCTTCGCCGCCTGCGCCATCACCTCGCGCTCGTAAGTCTTCAGGATCGCGAACGACAGAGTGACGAGGACTGGCCCCACGATCAAACCGATGATCCCAAACACCTCGACCCCCCCGAAGAGCGCGATGAACGTGAGGATGGACGGGACGCCCTTCTCGCGCCCGACGAGGCGGGGCCGAAGCAGGTAGTCCGATACGATCCCGACGGTCAGTGCGCTGTAAATGAGCTCGACGAGCCCGGCCCCGGCGTGACCGGTCGCGATCCGGACCACCCCGATGGGCACCCAAACGAGCAGGGTGCCGACGCCCGGGATCAGCGACGCGACGGCGGTGAGAGCGCCGAAAAAAGCAGGCTCGGCGACGCCGGTCATCCAGTACCCAATGGCGGCCAACAACCCCTGCGCCAGACCGGTGACGACCGTGCCGAGAAGGACCTCGCGCCCTACCGTGCGGAACTGCTCGAGGAGCGCGTGCGTGTGTCTCCTCTCGAAGGGAAGCATTCTTTCAGCCCGCTTCACGAGGTCGCTCCAGTAGTGCAGGACGAAATAGGCCGTCAGGGTCATGAAGAAGAGCATCAAGATGCCACCGAAGGTCAGCCCCGCAACGGACGCCGCTACGCCGGCTGCGCTCGAATCCGAGGGACACGGCCTCGTTCTCGAGGCGCTGGGAGACGTCGGCCACGTTGACGTGAAGGGCGGCCAATCGCCCCGCCGCGCCCTCGGCGAACGCGCGGAGCGCGCCACCCGGGGCCAACTGCTCACGTAAGCTGCCGAGGAGCGCGATGCCGCGGGTCACGATGAGCGTCGTCAACGCGAGAACGGTGGACGACACCACGAGCGTGGCCCCCAGGGCGCAAAGGAGCGCGGCCGGGCCAGCCTTGAACTGCCGACGTCGAAGCCGCCCATAGATGGGCTCGAGCGTGAAGCCCAAGAGCGATCCGAGAAAGAGCCCGATTCCGACCGGCATTGCGAGACGCACCAGAATCGCGAGGGCCAGGAGCGCCAGGAAACCGAAGGCCCGCCGCTCCTGAATCCGCACGGGGGTGATGACTTCGAGCGGCGCCGACTGGACCGGGGGCGGCGTGGGCACGGGACCCGACGGGGTGAGCATCGCGCAAGAGCTTACGCTACTGCGAGCTTCCTTCTCTATCCCTGGCCGTGCCGTCGCCGTGCAAAGTCATCGCCGATGGGGACAGCGGGCCCGCGCGCGGATACGCTGAGGAGGCGACGCGCGCCATGGCATCGACGAACGGCGCGCTCGTCGACGGATGACCTCTGCGTATCTGCCTCGCGAAGACCCCACGTTGCGGGTGCGGCGGACGAGAAAGGCTTCCGGGGCCCCGCTGCGGGCCGGCGCGTCATGCGCGGCGGCCCGTCAAGCACGCATGCGCAACGCCCCCGGCTCGAGCTCGAGCGCGACCGGAAGGCCGCCAAGCGGTTCGCCGTCGACGTCGAGCAGAAAGACTCCGCGCGCTCTCTCTTCCTCGAGATCGATGGCGATGCGATCGCATGCGAAGTGCCGCACTCCAGGCACCGAGAGGTGCTTGCCTTCGTAAATTCGATGGAAGCCCGCCGCGAGCGCAAGCTTGCTGGGCGCGTCGATGGATACCACCTCGAAGCGGCCGTCGTCTGGCTTGGCCATCGGCGCAACGTCCATCCCCCCGCCGAAATAACGTCCGTTGCAGACCGCGATCAAGAAGGTCTCGATCGTGCGGTCGTGGCCCTCGCCCTCCAGCCCGATATGGCAGCGAAGCTGGCTCCGCTGGCAGCTCACGAGCGCGCGGCCGCTCGCCCAGAGATAGGCCGCCTTCCCGCCGAACGCCTTGGTCGTGGTCGAAACGTAGCGATCGACGAGGCCACCCATCCCTGCCGACACGATATTGACGAAATACCGAGTGCGAGCCGCGCCTGCTGCGTCCCGATAGGTCAGCTTCCCGGCGTCCATGCGCCGTTCGTGTCCGCTCGCGATGGCCTCGACGTAGGCGTCGAGGCGGTGCGTGATTCCGAGCGAGCGCCGGAAGTCTCCGCCCGTTCCTTGGCCGATGAACCCCATGGCAGTATGGCCGCTCACCTCGAGAATGCCGTTGGCAACTTCGTTGATGGTGCCGTCCCCCCCTACGGCGATCACAAGATCGCAGCCCCTGGTCGCCGCCGCACGCGCGAGGTCGATGGCGTGACCGGGCCGCTCGGTCGCGGAGACATCGAGAGGGCCGAGGCGACGTTCGAGCACGGCGCGAACGCCCGCGAAGGTGCGACCGCATCGGCCGCCGGCCGACCGGGGGTTGACGACGACAAGAGGGCGACCCGCGCTCATGGCCAAACGACCCCACGCGCGCGCAGGTCCTCCACGGTGTCGTGCAGCGTCTCGCCGGGATCGCGCGGAATCCATCCGAGCTCCTGCTCGGCTTTCGTGGCATCGAGGTACCAGAAGCTCTGCGCCATTTCGAAGCCGACCGCGTCGACCGGCGTCGCGACTCCGACTCGCTCGGCGACGCGCTCCAGACACCGGACGGCGACCCCGGCGAGGCCGCGGGACCGCGGCATGGGAAACCATGGACCGCGCACACCCGAGGTGTGCGCGAGGCGCTCGAAGAGCCGGCGGACAGTCAGGTTGCAAGCACCGACGAGGTAACGCTCCCCTCCTCGCCCGCGCTCCATCGCCAAGCACATGGCCTGCGCGGCGTCGCGGACGTCGACGAACGACAGGCCGCCCGCGGGCACGGCGTGGATGGCCCCCTCCAGGAACCGCCGAATGTCGTCGGTCGACGAGCCGCGCAGGTCGCCGGGGCCGAGGAGCAAGCTGGGATTGACGCAGACGACCGCGAATCCCTCTCGGTTCGCCGCCAGTGCCGCGCGCTCCGCGAAGAGCTTCGCGCGGTAGTAGGGCCAACGCGAAAGAAGCCCGAGAGGCGCCGGATCCGCCTCCGTCGCGAGATGGTCCGCTCGGTCACCCACGGCCACGGTACCGCTCGTCGACGCGCACACGACGCGCCGCACACCCGCGCGCGGCGCATGCGTCGAGCACGGTCTTCGTCCCCTCGACGTGCAGCCGGTAAAGCTCCTCGGCGTCGCGCGGATTGCGCGAGACCTTGCCCGCGCAGTGAAAGGCCCCGTCGCATCCCGACGCGGCGGCGCTGACCCGAGCGGCGTCGAGCACGTCCCCACCGGTCGCGCGCGAAAAGGCGACCACTCGTGGCCACCGCGTTCGAGCGTCTGAGCCAGGTGCGCTCCGAGGAAGCCGGTCGCTCCCGTGACCAGGTAGGTGCTCATCGCGCGATCTCGGATCGCGACGGCGCCGCGGGTAATGTCACGAGGGGTCGTCCAGCTGGAAGACCTTCTGGAACGTCATCAACAGGGCAACGTCGTTCGACTTGATAGCCCCGGAGAGAAAGTCTGCGGGACTAGGCACGTAAGACTCGCGGACGATCTTGGCGAAGATTTCCGGGTCGTCTTGAGCACGCAGTCGGCCTGTCCGCCCTCGGGCTTCCCCGGCCGGACGTCGCACGCCTGCGCATCGACGCGCACGGTCCATTTTGCGCGTTCGTCTGCGCCGAGCGAGACGTAGTAGCTGACCGGCTTTTCCACCTCGCCAGCGCGGAACTTCGCCTCCAGCTCACCGAAGAGCTGGATGAGCGGGTGCTCCATCTCGACGACGAGATCCTCCCGGCGCACCGCGCTCGCTAGGTCGAGCACCTTCACCTCGGCGAGCGCCCGCACCGCCGCCCAGGCGAGGCGCGCGACCTCTCGCGCGGCATCGGCCGGAGCCATCGCGGCGGTGAGCCGCCGCAAATCGCACGCGCGCAGAGGGGGGCCGATGCGCGCGACGAGGTCGCGCCGCACGGGAACGGTCGCCCCTTTCGGCATCGCCGCGTGCGTTCCGCCCAAGTACACAGGCAGGATGTCGACTCCGTGCACGAGCGCGAGGTGCCCGATCAGCGGCTTGAACTCCTGAATCTCGCCGGTGGCGCTGCGCGCCCCCTCCGGAAAGACGAGCACCGTCTTGCCGCCATCGATGACCTCGCTAGCCTGCCGGATGGCCTGACGAAGCGATGCCTTGCGGTCGATCGCCCGAAGGTTCGTCAGGTTCTCGAAGAACGCCCGCTTAAGGCCACTCTCGAAGAAGTAGTCCTGCGCCGCCAGCGACACGATTCCTTCGCCGTAGCGGCCGAGGGCGTGGCGGACCAACCCCATGTCGAGGTGGCTGGCGTGGTTCGCGACGACGATGACGTTCCGGTTGTGCGGGATGTGGGCGCGGCCGTATACGCGCGGCTTCATCACCTCGCCGTAAAAGAGGTCCTGGATCTTCCCGACGACCGCCTTGCCCAGCTGTTGCACGGACTCCGGCAGAACGAGCGGTGTCGCGGCGGAGCGCGAGGGCGCGACCGATCGACGGCGCCCGACCGCCGACTGCGCTGCTCGGACGAGCTCTTCCACGTCCGCCACGCGCGCGCACGCTTGGAGGCGCTCGGCATCAATGGCGCCGAAGCGCGCCTCGAGCGACTCGAGAAGCTCGGTCAACATCAGCGAGTCGAAGCCGAGCTCTCCTCGCAGCGACGCTTGGCTCGTCACCTCCTCGACGGGCAGGCCTCGCACGGCCGCGATCGCCCATCGGACCGCGTCCAGGCCTGCCGGCGCCTCGTCGAGGCGGGCGCTCGCGGCGGTCATCCGCTCGATGACGGAGCGCACCTCGTCGCGTTTGACCTTGTGCGTGGCGGTGCGTGGCAGCGGCGCCTCGGAGAGGTGCACGATCACGGGACGTTGTGCGGACGGCAGTTCGTCGATCGCCACACGCAACGCATCGCGAGCGCTCTCGTTCCGTGCCGAGCGCTCGAGGTCGACGCCTCCGATCGGCACCGCGAGGCACGCGAGGCGCTCGCTCCCCCGGATCTCGACGCCGACGACGGCGAGCTCCGCGACGTGCGGCACGGCCCCGAGGCGCTGCTCGACGTCTTCCGGATACACGTTCTCGCCCGTCGGCGAAATGACGACGTCCTTCAGACGCCCCACGATCTCGAGCCGCCCGTTTCGGTCGATGCGCCCAAGGTCGCCCGTGTGAAGCCAACCCGCCGCGTCGATGGTCCGACGGGTCGCCTCCTCGTCGGTGTACCCGCCCATGACGTTCGGCCCGCGGGCGATGACCTCGCCGACGCCGCCCGCGTCTGCCTCCACGATCTTGAGCTCGACGCCCGGCACTGGCTCGCCCACACCCCGCTCGGCGCGCCGGCCCGGGCGCGACACGGTGAGAACGGGCGCGGCCTCCGTCAGCCCGTACCCCTCCGTCAAGCTCAGGCCCAGGCCCGCGAAGAGCTCCTGGGTCTCGCTAGGGAGCGCCGCGCCGCCGGTGATGAGCCATCGCACGTGGCCACCCATCTGCGCGTGCACTTGTCCGAAGAGCACGCGCCCCGCGTTCGACTCCGACGTTCGCCGCCAGCCATCGCGTCACCTCCGTGGCCGCATCGAACGCCGCTCGCGCCACGAGGCCGTGGGCCTCGACGGGCTGCAGGATGCGCCGTTCGAGGAGCTGCCAGAGCGCCGGCACACCGACCATCGCGGTCGGACGTGCTGCGCGAAGCCCGTGAGCGATGCCCTCGCTGGTCAGCTCTCGGAGCGACACGACGCGCGCGCCGCGCGAGAATGGCAAGAGCAGGCCGCACGTGAACTCGAACGTGTGGTGGAGGGGCAAGACGCTGAGGACGGCGTCTCCCTCGGAGAGCGGGAAGATCGGCGCGAGCGCCGCGACGAGCGACGTGAAGTTCGCGTGCGTCAGCATAACGCCCTTGGGGCGCCCTGTCGTACCGCTCGTGTAGATGAGGCTTGCGACGTCGGTCGGCGCCACGGAGACGACGGGTGCCGACAAGGCGTCGTCCTCTTCCGTCGCCGCGTGAAGCTCGAGCTCCACCAGAGCCGGGTGCGCGGCGACCACGGCGCCCCGCGCCTTGACCGTGTCGTCCCAAATAACGACGCGCGCGCCGCTCTCCGCCAGCACATTTCCCCAGCTGGGCGCGTCGAGCGCCGGATCGACGGGCACGGCCGTTGCGCCGGCGCGGACGATTCCGAAGTACGCGACCGCCCAGTCCGGGTCGTTCTGCGCGGCGAGCGCGACGCGGTCGCCCGTGCGGCACGCCGGCCCCGGCGAGCCGCGCGGCGAGCGCCACACCACGCCGCTTGAGATCCCCGAAGGTCGTCCGCGTCAGGCCGTCGTCCGTGATACGCTGAAGCGGCGAGCGCCCGCTCATGCCGCTCGGCCATCTCGTCGATGAGCGAGACGAGGGTCGCGTGCGGGGCCAGCGACCGCCGGCCATTCGTGCGGCCCTTCTGGAGCTTCCGGTCCATCTCCGGAATGATCCGCTTCTCCATCGCTGGCATGTGCGCATTCATCATCCAGTTGGCCCAGTCGATCGACTCGGGCGCCCACGGCAGCTTCGATCTTGTCTTCTTCGGCCAGACGCGCGTAGGCCGCGCGCGTGTTCGAGCAGTCGAAGGGGCCGACTACCTTCGAGCTGAACGGCTCGAACAGCGTCTGGATCTCGCGCGATCTTTGCCTCGCGTTTGGCCAAACCCTCGAGCGCCTCCGCCGCGGGCGCAAGGACGGGCACCGTCTTTCTCAGGAGCGCAGCGATATCGCGTGACACGCGAGACAGAGCGGGCGGACCCACGGCGTCGAAGCGGGTCCGATCGACGAACGTGGGCTCGAAGCGCGAAGCGACCACGTTCCACAAGGGATTCCCCGTCGCTTTGCGCTGAAAGTGCTGGCGCTTGTAGAGCCCGACGAGCTCGCCGAAGCGCTGCGCGGTGCAGGGGTTCACGTCGCGGCGCCGAACTGGTAGACGGGCTTCGCCGTTCCTTCGAGCAGCTCGGCCAGCGCGAGGATCATCCCCGCCGCGACGTAGTCGGCCGGAATGAGATCGAGGGGAACGTGCCCGGCCAGAATGCTGCAGCTGCCCCTTCATCATCAGGTAGATGAGCGGCGCGCTCGTGTTGATCCCTTCGTTGAACGCAGGAAATGGGTAACGCGACCGTGGTCTCGCAGCAGGCGGGACGCGCGATCGTGAATCGGCAGGCCGGACCGCGCGATGACCTGCTCGCCGATGGCCTTGGTGTACGTGTAGATGTTCGGCCAGCCCCAGTGGGTGGCGCGCTCGAGGCCCGCTTCGACGAGGTGGTCGCTGACGAACTTGCGCTTCACCTGCGCCAGCTCTGCGTCGAACGGTTCGCCGTGCGCGGGCTCGCCGCGCTTGAGGAGGTTCGCTCGCGCGCGTCTCCGCGAACTCGCTCTGACGGAACGCGTCTTCGCAGCGGTGCCTGGCCTGCGCGATGAGGTCGAGGCACTCGGCGATCTCGCGATCGGGATCCCAGAGGCTCGCGTCGAGCTCGCCCGCGCGCGGAAACGGGCTGCGCGCGAGGATGGTCTTCATGGATCGGCCCTTTGCGCATGCCGGCGACGTAGCAGGTGCTCGTGTGCAAGACCGGCACGTTGCCGAGGGCACGCGCCAGAGCCACGAGGTTCTGCGCGCCGAACGCGTTGGCGTCGAGCGCGTCGTCGAGCGGCGGATTGAAGTCGACGACGCCGGCGACGTTGACGACGGCGTCGATCGTCGCCGCGAAGCTCGCGCAAGAGCGACTCGTCGAGGCCGCACAGGGGCCGCGCCATGTCGCCGTCGACGACGAGCACCTTCGTCTCGAAGGAACGCTTCGAAGCCGCTGCCGAGCGCGCGCCGCAGAGGCTCGAGCGCCTCGCTCGTCGCGATGTCGCGCCAGAAGCGCTCCGCCGGTCCGACGCCGCCCTTCGAGCGAACGACGAGCACGATGCGACCGACGTCCGGATAACGGTCGAGCAGCATCGACCAGAACACCTTGCCGAGAAAGCCGGTGCCGCCGAGGACGACCAGTCGCGCTCCGCGAAGGAGGCCGGCGACGTCGAGCGCACCGGGCTGGGCGAGGTCACGTCACCGTCGCGCCATGACGATCGGCGGCACGTGGAGCATGGTGATGTCCGGGTCGCGCTTGCCGTCGCCCGCCATCGCGAGCGCCTCGGCGAAATTGCGGGCGGTCTCGTAGCCGAGGAGCTTCGGGATGTACTCGTTGTCCGCGCCGACGACGATGACGCGCCCGAGGTGCTGCCGCCCGGCCTCGCCCCAGTACCACATGAAAAACGGGTGCGCCGGGTGGTAGGCGTGCCCGGTTCGGTACATCTCGATGTACGCCGGGTTCGTCGCGAACTTCTCCTCGAACGTCTTGTGCATCTCCATCGCGTCGCGCGTCTCGCGGCAGGACGTCGTGGACGAACTCGATGTACGGAGCGTGGTGCTCCTGATCGAACTGGTCGGTGCACGGGTGGATGACGATCATCGTCCCGCCCTTCTTCACGAGCGGCGCGCCCCGGTAGAAGTTGAAGAGGTATCCCTGCGCCATCACCTGCACGAGCAGCGGATTCAGGAACGAGTTCACGTTGTACGGGCTGATGTACGGGATGCCGGTGACGAGGATGTCGGCCTGGCCCTTGACGGGCACCAGGTACTGCTCGAAGCAACGCGCGAGCGTCGCGCGTGCACGGCCTCGGTCTCGCCGGCGAACACGCCGGTGACGCCGTAGGGCGATCGGAACGCGCTGGAAGATCGCCTGGCGCGCCGCCTGCGGAAGCTTCGAGAGCGTGAACGCCAGCCCCTTGAAGGCGGCGCGCTCGCCTCCCGTCCAATCGTCCTCGTTCTTGTGGAGGAACTCGAGCGGCCGATCGAACATGCGGTTGTTGATCGTCGTCTCGATGTGAAAGACGTTGAGCGTCTTTTCCACGAGTCTGCCCATGCGCTCGACGCTGGTCGCGAGCGCGCTCGCGCTGCGGATCCATGTACGACCGGCAGTCGCGCATCACGTGCGGGTTGTGGTGCGCGCGCAGGCTCTGGTAGCCGCAGAGGCCGACGGCGACCGACTTGTGCCCGCCGTCCATCGGCACGAGGTTCAGGTTCACGTAGATGAGGAGGTCGGCCTCGACGGCCTGGCGGTTGAGCTCGACCGACCTCGCCGTGCTCGGTCGTTCCCGACGTACTTCATCCCCTTCGGATCTTCGGCGTCGTGGTTGTAGAGGCGGTCGGGCCAGTAGCGCCTCGAAGATGCGGTCGCCGACGATGTGCCGCACCTCGTCGGCCGTCATGCGGCGGTGAACGCTCGTCGCGATGATCATCTCGACGTCCTCGACGCCGTGATCGGCGAGCATCGAGAGCACGACGGTGAGCACGCGCTCGCGCACGTCGGGGCGGCGCATCGGCGGCAGACGGCAGCGAGATGTCGTCGATCGCGATGACGACCTTCATCCCCGGGCCGCAGCTTCGCGTGGAGCGGATCGCTTCCGAGCGGGTGGTTGAGCGCGTAGCGGATGGCGGCGTCGACGTCCTTCAGCGGCTCGATCGGCGGGCGCGGATAGATGACGCGCGTGCCCGCGGGCAGGTCGACCTCGAGGAGCCGGTCGCCGCTGAAGACGGCCCGCGGCGCGCTCTTCTTGTCGAGCGTGACGACCGAGGGGTGATCTGCCTCGCCCCTGCGCGCGCGAGGCGAGTGCACGAGGTCGTTGTCGGAGCAATCGGCTCACGACAGGCGCCCCAGCAAGGCGGCCATCGCGGGACGCTTGCCCAAGTAGATCACCGGCCACGCGTACGTCCGTGCCAACGTGGCGAGCCGGAAGTCGGGGTTGACCGCGCAGGGTGGCCGACGACCGAGAGCATCGGCACGTCGGAGTAGCTGTCGGAGTACGCGAAACAGTCGGCGAGGTCGACCGCGTGGCCCTGCGCCCACTCGCGGACGAGGCGCGCCTTCTCGGGGCCGGCGACGATGGGGCGCAGGAGCTTGCCGGTGGCGTAGCCGTCCTTGATTTCGAGCCGGTTCGCGATGAAACGCGGTGGCGCCGAGGTGCTTTGCGAGCCGCTCCATCAGAAAATCGAGCGCGCCGGAGACGAGGACCACGTCGTGCCCTTCGGCGCGGCACCTTTGCACGAGGTCGCGCGCGCCGGGGTAGATGGCGCGCTTGATGACGGTGTCGAACGCCTCGTCGGCAAGGATGAAGAGGCGGTCCTGCGAAATCCCCTCGTAGGAGGCGAAGAGGAGCTCATTGAAGAGCCGGCGGTCGAGCATCTCGGCGAGCGCCATGCGCGGGGCGCCGAGCGCGGCGCGGGCGAGCGCGCCGAGGCTTCGCAGCGGATTGGGCTGGTTGGCGAGGTAGAAGAGGGTCGGGTGGAGCAAGTTCGTGCGAACGAGCGTGCCGTCGACGTCGAAGAAGCTAGCTGGCACGATGGGCTTTTCGTCCACGGCGACCCCACTGTCAACGCCGGCAGGCTTGCGCGAGGACCGCCGTCCGAGTTTTCTACCACCGTGCAGCTCGCTCCGACCCCCGCTCCCCCCCGCCGGCCGAGGCGGAAAGCTCCGATCGCGACCTTCTCGCGCTGGGCGAAACATCGCTTACGCCGCTGGAACGCGCGCAGATACGCCTGGTCCGGGCGACGCTGCGCCCCGGCGTGCCGGACCGCATCGTCCGCCGGCTCCAGCAGTCGGTGGGGCAATGGTGGATTCGTGGGGCGACGGCGACCTTGCGCCGCGTGCATGGCCTCGATCGCCTGCCTCATTGGGATCCCTCGGGCAGCCTCGTGTGCGTCGCAAACCATCGCTCGTTCTTCGATCTCTACGTGACGACCGCGGAGCTGGTGGCCCATGGCCTGCCGCATCGGATCCTTTTTCCAGTCCGCTCGACTTTTTTTTACGATCACCCCCTAGGTCCGCTCGTCAACGGCGTCATGAGCTTCTTCGCCATGTACCCGCCCATCTTTCGGCAACGAAGCCGCGCCGCGCTCAACCTGGCGAGCCTCGACGAGGTCGCGGGGCTTCTGCGAAGAGGCGGCTTTTTCGTGGGCATGCACCCCGAGGGCGCTCGCAAGAAAGACGACGACCCGTACACCTTTCTGCCGGCACAGACAGGCGTCGGCCGGGTGATTCACAAGTCGCGTGCGCCGGTCGTGCCCGTGTTCGTCCACGGCCTTGGCAACGACCTCCTGAAACAAGTGGCCGGCGGCTTGCTCGGAACGGGGACACCCATCCACATCGTTTTCGGTGCGCCGATCGACTTCGGCCCGCTGCTGAGCGAGCCAGGAAGTCCGAAGACGTACCGGCGGCTCGCAGCGCGGTGCCTGAGCGCCATCGAGAAGCTTGGCCAAGAGGAGAAAGCTTTGCGCTCGGCAGCCAGCAGACCGCACCCTGTCGAAAGGAGGGGTGGCTAGCTCGCAGGCGTCGAGGCCGCCCTTTTCGCGGGCTCGACCCCGCCCCCCGCCGTTCGCCATCTCTCGATGACCGCAATCGTCTCTCTCGTGCGCTCCATGCCAAAAAGCGCTGGCTCGAAGCGCGGAGTCGCACGCACGAGAGCGATCAAGCGCAACCGCGCCGAGTTGCCAATAGGGACTTCGTCGACGAGCCTTTTCACATCGCCCTCTCGAAATTAGTGACGCAGGCGTAACGCCCCAGCGGCGAGCCGCGCACGCGTCTTGTAAATGCGCGTCCAGACGGTATTGAGCGGAACGCCCTGCATGTGAGCGATCTCCTCGCCGCTGTAGCCCTCTATTTGGAACAAGACGAAAGCGTCGCGCTGCGACGCTGGGACCTTCGACAAGAGACGCGCCAGCCCCTCCCGCTTTTGTTTGTTGCTGAGCACCGCGTCCGGCGCGTCGCCCGGTCGGGCGGTCGCTCTCTCCATCGTAGGCCCGCCCAACACCAACCGGAACCACGACAACTGGCGGTAGTCGCGAACGCGGCGTCGCGTGATCTGGTACAGCCAGCCAGCGATATTCTGGCCGTCAAACTCGGCGAGCCTTCGATGGACGACGAGAAATACGTCTTGCACGAGGTCTTCGCAATCGGATTCCGAGCCGCCGAGGGACCGAATCCAACGGCCGACGTCATCGCGAAACGCATGATAAATCTCGCCGAAGACCAGGCGCGAGGCCGGCGCTGGTTCAATGGCAGCAACGATCCCGACCGCGACGGCGAATCGCGCGGGAAAGCCATCCATGCCAGTGTAAAGGGTCAGTGTGAAAGGAAACCTTGCGTGAAAATCGCCCGTCCGATTTCCACGAGGCCGACCGGTGGCGCCGATGCGCTCTTCAGGCGCCGAAGCAAACGGAGTACAAGCCCGCGCGTGCAGGACCACGGAAATTTTATAAGGCGCGATCGGGAAGAGATGGCCGGGGCTGGCGCCACTCCTCGCGGGGTTTGGCTCGGGCGCTACGACTCGTCGGGGCACACTCGTGCAAAGACGCGCACGCCATCCTCCCATGATTGAGCGACGGAGGGGCCTTCCTCGGGAACCGCTGGGCGGAAGCCGTTCCCCTCTTTTCCGTGCCGGGTCGATTTCCAGGCGAAGGTCGAAGGCGCGGCACGGGTACGTGGCCGCGTGGCTCTTGGCGGCGCTGCTTCTGGCTCACCCCCGCGAAGCCGTTGCCAAGGAGCGGGCGATAGCCGTCTACGTAGAAGGTCCCGATGGGGGCGCGGTTCGCGCCGCCCTGCGTGCCGCGGTCCCACCGGGAGTGCACGTCGTAGACCCGGCGATCTTCCGGACTGCGCTCGCAGAGCGCGGTCATCAAAAGGGACCGTTTGGCAAACAGCTGGATTGCCCCGGCCGTGCCGGCGCGCTGTCGCGTCTCCGCAAGGCCGCCGCCGACGCAGGCGCGGACGCGGTGCTCGTCGCGCGCGTCACGAGAGAAAAGAACCGGCGACGTGTCTTTCTTCTCTTCGTCGACGCGACGGGGGCGGCGAACGAGATCGACACCGTGGCGCTGGGTCCCGTCAAGGCGGCAGGCGACGACACGCTGCTCGCCCAAGCGGTCGAGACGACGCTCGTCCGATACGAGGGGGACGCCCAAGGGCCAAAGGCTCTCGTTGAAAGTGAACCGACGACGCCCCCCGGGGAGCCAGTCCTCGAGCCGGCCAAGCCGCCCGCTCCGGCGGCGGGCGACGGAGCGACCGCCGAGGCGCACGAGCCGTCGCACGCGCGCCCCCGAGGGATCCTCGCTCGAGCGCTCTTCGTCGCCGAAGCCGACGTCGAAGCCGGCGGGCGCGACTTTCGATACAGCCAGCCGATCACCTCGAATCTCCGTCCGTACAACGTGATTTCGGTGCCCCTCCTCCGGGCGGCGGGGGAGCTCTTCCCTCTGGCAGACGCCAGCTTGGCCGGCGGCAGCGGCTTGCTTCGCGACGTGGGTGTCTTTGGAGACTATTCGCGCGCCCTCTTTCTCAAGTCGTCGCTCAAGGACGGCTCCAGCTTTCAAACCGACGAAACGGCCTACATGGTTGGTCTGCGAGCGCGAATTCACCCCGCCGGCGACACCGGAACAGTCATTGCCCTTTCAGACGCCTACGCAGTGCAGCTGCTAACCTTTGCTGCAAGCGGAACTTCGGTAGGCAGCGAGCTGCCGGAGGTGCGCTACACGTCGAATCGATCCGCCGTCGATCTACGCGTGCCGTTTGGAAATGTTGCCGGCCTCGTGGGCCTCGGGTACCGCTTGGTCGTCGACGGGGGTCCTCTAGGCAAGCGCTTTCACGATTCGCGCGTCAATGGATTCGACGCGGAGCTCGGAGCGGCGCTTGCCCCCGGCGGGGGATGGCAAGCGCTCCTCGTCGCGCACTACGAGCGCTACTCTTACGGCTTCAAACCGCAACCGGGTGACGCCTTCGCTGCGGGCGGCGCGCTCGACCAGTTCTTCGGCTGTCGCTTGGGTCTCGCTTATGTCTATTGAGCGCAAAGCGCCCCGCGCGGCAACCGGACGGGTATCGGCGCGTGGCGCCGTCAGGGCGAGAGGACGCCGGAAGACGAGCGGCCACACCCGCGGCAGAGACGACGTGGCAGCCGAATGCTGAGACATCGAGGAGACGGTGCCTGCCCACACTCCGCCCGTACCAAGCAATACGAGGCGTGACCCGGAACGCCCCTGGCAGGCGTCTAAGTAGCGGGGCTCCATGCGACTCGGCGCACCCAATTTTCCACTGGGGAACATTGTTTCCATGGCGACTAAAACTGGAGCGGAGCGGTCGGCCGTTCCTTTCCTTTTTTCGAAGAACTTCGTGGCCGTGCCCCTTATCGGGATGCGGCTCGCGACGCGTTTCAGCGCATGGCTCGTTATCGTCCGGCCATCGCTTTCGGCCGGGGCGAGGAAAGCAGACCCGATGAGACTCTCCGTGCGGTGCAGAAGTCCGTTCCCAACGACTTGCCTGGCACGCAGAGCGTTTGGAGGCAGCGCGTCATGATGAAGCGGCATTTGCGATTTTCGCGTCGGAACCTGCTGAAGGCCATCGGCGCTGGGGCTGCGCTTCTTCCCCTCCTCGAGTCGGATCCGGCGGACGCTGCGTGCTTGGTCTCGGGGATCAAGCGCCTCTACATCATCGCGTGGCCCGACGGGATGCTCAGCAACGTCTCTCAATGGGCGACCGCGGGAGCGACGCCCGCGGCATGGAGCCTCGCCCCCTTTCAGGCGGCCCTTCAGCCCTACCAGAGCGACCTGCTTCTTCTGCACGGGGTCGATTACAAGTTCATCCGCGACCAGCCCAATCCGAACGGCGGCGAGACCAACGGGCACGCTTGCTTCCCCGGGATGCTTACGGGCGCGTTCTATCAAAGCCTCGTCCCGGCCACGAGCGCCGACGTCGGGGGCGGTATCTCGGTCGACCAATACATTGGCAATCAGTTGCAGGCGAGCGGGTACAAGGGCCTCGTCAGCTTGAACCAAGGTGCCTTCGTCAAGAGCACCGGGCGCCTTTCGTGGAAGGGCGCGGGGCAGGCGGTTCTGCCAGACGCGGACCCGTACCACATCTTCAGCACGTACTTTGCGGGCCAGCTGCCGAACACTACGCCGACGCCCACTCCGGGCGCCGACGCCGGGGCGGTGATGACGGGGCCGACCGTCACGCAAAAGATGCAGAAGAGCATTTTGGACTACGTCATCGGCGATTTGAACCGCTTCTCGAACATCGTGGGAACGGACGACAAGCAGCGCATCGCGAACCACCTTCAGTCGGTGAGGAGCCTCGAGCTGACCCTCGCGCCGCGAATGGGCTCAGGAGGCGGACCGGTGGGAGACGGCGGGGTCACGACCTCCACGTCGAGCGCTTGTGGTTTGCCCGCTATGGACTTCACGGGGACGAAGCTCGACATCAACAACACGGCCAACGTCGAGCAGATTGTCAAGCTGCAGATGGACCTTGCAGCCGCAGCCTTCGCCTCGGACCTCACCCGGGTCATCGTGATGCAGATAGCCGACCAGGGCGCGGCAAACCTCATTTTGACCAACCTCGGGTTCAAGGCGGGCGGTCAAAGCGGGAACACTGGCGACCTCAATGGTTACCACGCCATCGCGCATCGGAACGACGCGGACAAAGTGACCTGCGACACCTGGTTTCAGAAGCAGATCGCCTCGATGATCGGCCGGCTCAAGTCCATCACGGATCCGAATGGCAGGTCGATGCTGGATAGCAGCGTGCTGGTCGCGATGAACAACATGCGAACGGGAACGCACGAGACGACTCAGGTCCCCGTCGTCATGGCAGGGAGCTGCGGTGGGTATTTCAAGACCGGTCGAAGTCTGGAGCTCACGGGAACGGCGCACAACGGGCTGCTCGTCGGCCTTTGCAATGCGATGGGTTTCCCGGTGGCGACCTTTGGGCAGGCACAATACGGCGGCGAGCTCACGGTGCTCAAGGGTTGAGTCGGAGCGGGAAAGGGACTGGAGGATCCATGAAATCTGTGACTCTACGGTGGCCGTCCGGCACGCTCGCGGCACTGTCGGCCGTCGCGATGATCGCTGCGTGCACGGGCGGCGTCGGAAACCCGGGTGAGCCCGCCGCCAGCGGGGCCTCGGGGTCCTCGTCGGGAGCCCCTTCCTCCGGGACCACCAGCGACGACGGTGGCGCCGGGCCAGCGAGCTCTGGACCGCCCGGAAGGGGCATGGCCACTCCGGAGAGCGCAGGCCAGTTGGTCATGCGCCGCCTGACCAACCGCGAGTACAGCCACATCATGGCCGACTTGCTGCTCGACACGACCGACCCAGGAGCAGCCTTTCCTCTCGATGGTCCGACTGGCACCGGGTTCGAGGCTCCGAACAGCGTCGCGGATCTGAACGTGCAGTATTATTTTCAAGCGGCCGACGTGCTCGTGGAAGCCGCTCTCGCAAACGGCAACCTCTTCAAGAACGGCAATTTGCCGGCGACTTGCCAGGCACCGACGCCGAGCGCGGAGGCCAGCTGCGCAGGTCAGTTCCTCTCGTCCTTCGGTCAGCGCGCCTTCCGGCGGCCGGTGGCGCCCGCCGAAATGACCGATCTCCAGGCGCTCTTCACCACGGCAAGAGGCCTCGGCTTCAGTTTCAACTCCTCGCTGGCACAAGTCGCCAAGGCAGTGATTCAATCGCCGAACTTTCTCTACCACTGGGAGATCGGGCCGACGAAGCCCGTGCTCGACCCGGCATCGAACCTCGTCGCGTTGACGCCTTGGCAAGTGGCGTCGCGACTGGCGGAGACACTTTGGGAAAGCGGGCCGGACGACGCGCTGCTGGCCGCCGCGCAAGCGGGGCAGTTGGGGACCGCCGCTCAGATCAAGACGCAGCTGCAAAGAATGATCGCGGACCCACGCGCCGCCCAAGCGCTGTTCAATTTTCACAAGCAATGGCTCCTTCAGGTCAACGGCCACGTCACGGACGTACCGCTCATCGTCAAGACCAGTCCCCTGTTCACTCCCGCGGCGGCCCAGTCGCTCACGGGGGAGTTCACGCAGTTTTTGTCGTCCGTGTACGCGACCGGTGATGGCACGCTCAAGACGCTCTTCACGGCGCCGTACGCGTTCGTCGACCAAGCGCTCGCCCCGATTTATGGCGTCAAGGTCAGTGGCACCGGCTTCACCAAGGTCCAGCTCGACCCCACGCAACGCGCCGGCATCCTCACGCAGAGCGCCTTCTTGGCGTCAGAAGCCGACCCCAGCGCCGACAATCCGGTGCGGCGGGGGCTCACGGTCTACCTCAACGTGCTTTGCGGCACGGTGAAACCGCCTCCGGCCGTCGTCCCTCCCCACGGCACTCCGCTACCGAATCAGACGACGCGTCAGGTGTTCGAGGTCCACGCCCAAAACCCCTGCGCCGCGGGCTGCCACACAGCGTTCGATCCGCCAGGGTTCGCCTTCGAGAACTACGACGCGATAGGCGCCTTTCGGACGACCGAGTCGGGTCAGCCCGTCGACGCGACGGGCACTTTCACTACACCGGCAGGCGTCACGCTGTCGTTCAAGAACGCCGTCGATCTCAGCACGCAGCTGGCCACAAGCAGCGAGGCCCAGTGGTGCATCGACCGCCAATGGTTCCGCTACATGCTCGGTCGTCAAGAGGGCGGCGCCGAGCAAGGCTCGATGGAACTCGCTTACCGAACGGCGAACGCCACGCCAGGTTACTCGCTTCGCGAGATGCTAATCGCCATGGCCACCTCCAAAGCGTTCCTTTATCGGACGCCATCGCCCGGCGAATCGCTTTAGCGAGTGTCGTCGCCCCTGGAGCGGCGCTACTTGGCCAAGACGCACGGCCAGCTCGCCCGGATACGACGGCGGCGGCGTCTGACCACTGAGCCGCTTGCGCTCGTCACGGCGGCTGTGGCGCTGACGCTGATTGGTTGCCAGCAGAAGGGCTCGTCGCCCTCCCCTGCAACAACGGCGCAGTGGGGCGACGAGGGCGGCGGCGCCCCGCCCCCTCCGCGCTCTGCGGACGACGACCGACCGGCGGAGGCGGCGGCGCCTTCTGCCGGCGACGACGAACGCATGGCGACCCCGCCCGCGTGGGCCACGTGGCCCATGCCAAACGCACCTGCCTCAGGTCTCCCCAACCCGCAAGACTACGACACGAGCGTCGCCGGCGTGACGACCGACCGCGTGACGGGGCTCGTTTGGCAACGCTATCCGAACAAAGAGTCCGCGACTTTTTCCGAAGCGAAGAGGGCTTGTGCGCGTCTCACGCTCGCCGGGTACGACGATTGGAGGTTGCCTTCGCGGATCGAGCTCGTGTCGATCGTGGATCTGACCCGTTCCGAGCCGTCGATCCATCCGGTCGCGTTTCCCAGGACACCCAGCGACTGGTTTTGGACGGGATCGATCGCGGCAGACAGAGCCACCGAGGCTTGGTACGTCTATTTCTACTTCGGTTACCCGAAGACGGATGACGTGACGAACCGCTTTGCGGTGCGCTGTGTGCGAACGCCGCCGGCACCTACTGACGTCGCGCCGCCCGCCGCGCGCTACGCGGTTCAGACCGAGACGGTTCGGGACGTGGCTACGGGTTTGACTTGGGAGCGCGTCGTTCCCCAGACCAAGCTCCCTTTCGAGGCGGCGCGCAGCTATTGCGAGCGCCTCTCCTTGGGAGGACGACGAGGCTGGCGGCTTCCCAGCATGCCGGAGCTTCTGACGCTCGTGGACGAGCGCACGACCGCGCCTCCGACCATCGACGGCACGGCGTTTCCTCGAACGCCTCCGGATTCGTTCTGGACGGCGTCGGCGTTCGCAGAGACCGCGGCCCAAGCGTGGCACGTCTATTTCGATCGAGGCAATGCGCTCTATGGCCTCCTCAACGCGGCCTACCATGTCCGGTGCGTCCGGTGATCAGGGCGGCGCTGTTGGCGATAGCGCTCAGCGCATGGGCGCAAAGCGGCGGAACGGGATGCGCGAGCTGCGGGAATTCGATCGAGTCGCTGCGCCCTCTCGACGCGGGGCGCGAAGGTGGCGCCGTGTCGACACGACACGCAGCGTGGCCCATGCCGAACCCGTCGTCGCCTGGTTTGCCAAATACGCAGTCGTATGACACGAGCGTTCCTGCGGCGGTGATCGATCGCGTGACGGGGCTCGTCTGGCAGCAGGCGGTCGACCAGAACGCGTACGACTGGAGCTCCGCCGGCGCCTACTGCGACCACCTCGTGCTCGCTGGGTACGACGACTGGCGCTTGCCCTCGGTGATAGAGCTGGTTTCCATCGTGGACGTGACCCGCGCCGACCCAGCCATTCGCGTCGACGCCTTCCCCGACACGCCGTCATTTCCTTTCTGGTCGTCCCAGCTCGACCTCGGCAATTCGGGTTTAGGCTGGTACGTCTATTTCAAGAATGGCGGCGCCTATGGCGGAAATGACGTCGTCGATCCCCAGCGCGTCCGCTGCGTTCGCTCGCCTGGGAAGAGTGCCCCGTCGGGCTACGTCATCGCAAATGACGGTGTCTACGATCCGAACACGAAGCTTACTTGGCAGCGTGGCGCGGGCCCGGCGTCCTACGCCTGGGCGGCGGCGCAAGCCCGGTGCGCGGCGGCGGATCCGGTCGGAACGTGGCGGCTGCCAAGCGTCAACGAGCTCTTGACCCTCGTTGACCTGGCGCTCGTCGATCCCGCCATCGATCCCGCTGCCTTCCCCGATACCCCGAGCGACTTTTTCTGGTCCTCTTCGCCGAGCCTCGCGCCAACCGGAACGGCGTGGGGCGTCAACTTCAACCGAGGAAGCGCCGGAGCGAGCTTGACCGCGAGCGCCAGCCGCGTGCGCTGCGTGCATTGAGTCACGAGCTCTCCCGAGGCGGCGGACATCGTGCTCGGCGACGCCGTCGCTGCGCTTGACCTCATCGAGATCGGGGTGGTACGCGGCTATGATGCGCTTCTCCTTTCGAGGTATGCACATGAAAAGGCAAGAATTTTCCGCCATCATGGCGCTGTCGGCGGCACTCTGCGGTTGCGGGAGCGACACGACGACTGGGCCCGGCGCGAGTGGCGCAACCAGCAGCTCCGGCGGGTCGAGCGGAGCTGCGTCGGGCTCCTCGAGCGGCGCCACCACCGGTACCGCGGCGGGCTCGGGAAGCACGTCCGGCGGCGGGAGCGGGGCGGGCAGCGGCGGCGCGAGCGGCAGCGCGTCCGGCACCTCGAGCGGCGCGACCAGCGGGAGTGCACCAAGCAGCGGCGGCGCATCCGGCAGCGGGAGCGGCAGCAGCACCGGAGCCGCCGAAGGCGGCGCGCCAGACGCGGCGCTTGGCCAAGAGGCCGGTCCATCCCCCGACGGGGGAACGGGAACCGTGTGCGGAACGACTCCGGCAGCGCTCGACGTAACGAAGATAGGCAAGATGGAACAGATGTCCGTCGCGCCCGACGGCACCATTTACTTTTCGAATCAGGGGCCGTCGATTGGACGCTACGCCCCGCCGTACATCACTATCGACAAGACCTGGAAGACGATTCCTGGATCGCGGATCCAGGGAATCGCGCTCGATCCGAAGCGCGGGGTGCTCTATGCCGGCTCCCGGGAAGCGCCCGACAAGCTCTACGCCATCCAGGTGGCCACGCCCGCCATGATGACGACGGTGACGCTGCCGAGCTCCATGTCGGTCAACGGCGTAACCATCTCGAACGATGCGACGGTTTACTACACCGATCAAACCATGGGGAACGTCTACCGCATCGGCCCCACCGAAACGGCGCCGACCAAGGTCAATACGATGCCCGTCGCGCAGGCCAACGACCTGGCGTTCGGCCCCGACGGGCTCCTTTACGTCAACATCTGGAGCCCGACACCGGCCACGATCATTCGGCTCAACGTTCAAAATGGCTTGGCCGTCTCGCAGGAACTCTTCGTCACGCTGACGGGCTCCGGCAATGGCGACGGCATCGCCTTCGACAGCGCAGGAAACCTCTACGCCGCCGCCGGCCAGCTCTACAAGGTGACGCCCGCAAGAGTGGTGACGTCGCTCGGGGTGCCCGCCGCGGCAGGTATGGAGTTCGGTTGTGGAGCGATCAGCTGCAACGACCTCTTTTACTCCGCTCCTGCCGGTGTGCTGAAGATGACCGTCACGACACCGGGGCTCGACGTGTTCTGGCATCGGCCGTGATCGCGCCGTGGGGGACGAGCGGGCGCTCGCCTCGAGTCGAGCCGCGACCCTCGCCGCTCGCTCGTCAAACACTCGCTCGTCGCACGACCCTCCGGGTGTGACGCGCGACGATGCGGTCTTCGTCGGTCGCAATGACGCGGACGGCGCACCGACTGTCCTTCGCGCTGATCACGTCCGCGCTGCGCTCGTTTTCGACGCGATCCAACGTGAGGCCCAGCACCTCCAGCCCGCGGCACGCTTCGGCCCGCACGGCAGGCGAATGCTCCCCGATTCCTCCCGTGAAGACGACGAGGTCGACCCCGCAGAGGGCCGCCGCCATCGAAGCGATCGCTTTGCGTACCGCGTACGCGAAGATCTCGACGGCGAGATGCGCTCGAGCATCGAACGCGCTTCGGGCGACCAGAGCCTTCATGTCCGAAGTGCCGGCAATCGCCAGGAGCCCGGATTCATAGTTGACTATCCGCTGCAACTCGTCGACCGATAGGCCCATCGTACGGCCGAGGTAGAGGAGCACTCCTGGATCGAGGTCTCCCGTGCGCGTCCCCATCGGGACGCCGCCCGTCGGTGTAAGGCCCATCGTCGTGTCGATGGCACGACCGTCTCGAACCGCCACGAGGCTCGCGCCATTTCCAAGATGCGCGATGACCAGGCGGCGGGGTGCCGCGCCGCCGAGCACCGACATCACGTATTCGTACGATAGACCATGAAACCCGTAGCGGCGCACGCCCGCGTCCACGAAGCGGTCGGGCAGCGGCAGCCGCCACGCCGCTTCGGGCAGGGTCGAGTGAAACGCGGTGTCGAAGCAGGCTACTTGGGGGAGGCCGGGCGCACGCGCTGCGACCGCTTCGATCGCGGCGATCGCGGAGGGGAGATGGAGCGGCGCGAGCGGGATCAGGTCGCGCAGGCTCGCCAACAGCGAAGGGGTGAGCGGTTCGGGCGCGACGTGCCGGCTACCCCCATGAACGACTCGGTGACCCGCGAGTGTGGGCGCCGGCAGGCGGGCCTCGTCGAGAAGCGCAAAGGCCACGGCGAGGGCCTCACCCGGTGCGCTGCCGGCCACCGAGCGCTCCGTTCGCTCCCCGCCCTTTCGTAAGAATGCGCGCGCCTGCCCGTCGCCAATCGCGTTGATCTCCCCGTCGGCGAGACGCTCCTCTCCGTCGTCACTGGCGGCGAAGACCGCGAATTTCAACGACGAAGAACCCCCGTTGAGGCAGAGGACGATGTCGTCGCCGCTCACGAGCCTGGCCACACGAAATCGCGTATCTCCTCCATGTCCTCGAAGTGCGCGCGTATGTACGCGCGGTGCGTGGCGAGAAGCGCTTGGCATTCGTCGACGAGCAGATCCGCGTCATTGGGCGGTCGCCGAGCGTGCTTCAAGGCCTCGATGGCAAGATGAAACCGACTCGTCCCGTTGAGGACGACCATGTCGAACGGTGTCGTCGTCGTTCCTTCTTCACGATAGCCGCGCACGTGGAAGCGGCTCGTATTTGGCCGCCCGTGGAGGATTCTGATGCACCGCACCGGGATAGCCGTGGAAAGCGAACACGACGTCGGTGTCCTGCGTAAAGACCCGGACGAACTTGTCTTGAGGCATTCCGTGCGGGTGCTCGGCGGGCGAGAAGAGCGACATCGAATCGACCACGTTGACGACACGAACGACAAGAGAGGGGGCTCTCTTCCGAAGCCAAGCCGCAGCGGCAATCGTCTCGAGCGTCGCAACGTCCCCGGCGCACGCGAGCACGATGTCGGCTACGCCAGCTTGCTCGTTGCTGGCCCAGTCCCAGACAGACGCACCCCGCGCGCAATGCTCACGCGCCGCGTCGATACCGAGCCATTGGAGCTGCGGCTGCTTGTCGATGATGATGAGATTCACGTAGTTCTTGCTGCGCAAGCAATGGTCGGCCGTCGAGAGAAGGCAGTTTGCGTCCGGCGGCAGATAGATTCGCGAGACCGTCCCCTTCTTCGAGAGGATGGTGTCCATGAACCCCGGCCCCTGGTGGCTGAAGCCGTTGTGGTCGTTGCGCCAGCACGTCGACGTCAGGAGGTAATTGAGCGACGGGATCCCCGCGCGCCACGGCAGGTCGGCGCACGCCTCGAGCCACTTCGCGTGTTGAGTCGCCATCGACGCGATGATCAACGCAAACGCCTCGTACGTCGCAAAGAGCCCGTGACGACCGGTGAGGACGTAACCCTCCAGCCAGCCCTCGCAATTGTGCTCGCTCAACACTTCCATGACCCGCCCGGCCGCGGACACGTGATCGTCCTCGGGGATGGTGCGCTCGACGAGACACCGGTTCTCTACCTCGAAGACGGCGCCCAGACGATTCGAGTTCGTCTCGTCCGGGCAGAAGAGGCGAAAGCTCGTCGGGTTGTCACGGTACAAGTCGCGCAGCACGAGACCGAGCTGTCGCGTCGACTCGCACCGCTCGGTTCCTGGGCGCGCGACAGGGAGAGCGTATTGAGTGAAATCCCGAAGCGACAGCGGCTTCGACTCGGCGCCGCCGGCCCGGGGATTGGCCCCCATCCGTCTCGCACCCACCGGCGCGAGCGCGCGGAGGTGGGGGACCAGCTGGCCGCCTTCGTCGAACAGCTCCTCGGGGCGATAGGCTCGCATCCATCGCTCGAGCAGCGCGAGATGAGCCGGGTCCGAGCGGACATTGGCGACGGGAACCTGATGGGCGCGGAAGGTGCCCTCGACGGCGACGCCGTCGACCTCTTTCGGGCCGGTCCATCCTTTGGGTGTGCGGAGGACGATGACGGGCCAACGCGGGCGACCAGGGGCTGCGCCTTCCTCGCTGCGGGCCGCCCGCTGAATCGTTGCGATCGCGTCCAGGCAATCGTCGAGGGTCGCGGCAAGCGCTCGGTGAACGCTCATCGGATCGTCGCCCGACACGAAGCGGGCGTCGTAGCCGTGGCCGCCGAGGAGGCTGCGCAGGTCGGACTCGGACGCCCGACCCAGGACCGTCGGACCGGCGATCTTGTACCCGTTGAGGTGAAGGATCGGCAGGACGGCGCCGTCCCGCTTCGCGTTGAGAAAGCTCACGCCTTTCCATGATCCCTCCAGCGGGGCCGTCTCCGCCTCGCCGTCGCCGACGACCGCGACGACCAACAAATCGGGGTGATCGAAGGCGGCGCCGAACGCGTGCGTCAAAACGTAGCCGAGCTCGCCACCCTCGTGGATCGAGCCTGGAGTCGGGGGACTCACGTGGCTCGGGACACCGCCGGGAGTCGAGAATTGCCGAAAGAGCGCGCGCATCCCCGCCGCGTCCGTCGTCACCCCTGGATAGACTTCGCTGTAGGTCCCTTCGAGGTACACGTTCGCGAGGATCGCTGGCCCGCCGTGACCGGGGCCCGCGAGGTAAATGACGTCGAGGTTCCGCTCCCGAATGACGCGATTCAGATGCACGTAGACGAGGCTCAGCCCCGGTGACGTCCCCCAATGGCCGAGCAACCGCGGCTTGATGTGCTCCGGGCGAAGCGGCTCGCGTAAGAGGGCATTCTCCTGAAGGTAGATCTGACCGACGGTCAAATAGTTGGCCGCTCGCCAGTACGCATCGAGATGCGTGAGCTCGGAGTCGGACACGGAGCGATCACCCATCAATCGTTACCTCCGGTCGAAACAGCGCACGGCCAATCGACGGATGCAAGCCTGGTCGCCGGCAATCGCGCGCCCCTCAACGCATCCGGTCGGCCGCGCGAAAATACCGTTTCACGTAGTCGACGAGCTGCCCGTCGGAGGGATGGTCGACGGTCTCGACACCGACGATTTTTGGCTCGATGAGGTGGTCGTGCTTCTGCAGATACCTGACGAGCTCGAGCTTGGCCGTCGACGGTCCTACGACGAGTATCTCATCGGCCCCGTCGAGAGCGCGCGCGACGTCGTGGAAGAACCGCTTCGCGTCCTCGGGGTGGTCATGGGCGCCTTCCGCTCCTTTGGGGTGGCGATGCAAATGCGCATGTGGAGCATGGAGCGTCGCCACGTCGAAGCCGTCGGCCCCAACGTGAAAGACGCGCGCCTCCTTGTGGTCA
Source organism: uncultured delta proteobacterium (assembly GCA_963787925.1). GTDB lineage: Bacteria > Myxococcota_A > Polyangia > Polyangiales > Polyangiaceae > Palsa-1150. The sequence continues at coordinate 1,916,879 of CAWBEN010000003.1, read as the reverse complement.
ATCCATACAGCGACGTGTCGGGCGTTCATCTGCCCAGCTTTACCACGCCGGGCAGCGCTGCGGGCCAGAGCGGGCGGCCGCGCGCGAGCGATGACGCACTTGGAGCGGAACCGATCAACGCGGGGGAAGTTGCCCGGTTCGTGGCGAGAAGCAGCGAGGGGCGGGCCTGCGAAGGGAGGTCTCTGGTCGCCGCGGGCGGCGGGCGGCGGCCGAATGGCGCCCCGAGGGTGTCCGACGCGAAGCGCTCGAGCTCGTGGACGGGCGGCGTGCTCCACGGGGTCCTGTCGAGCAGCGACGCGACGCAAGCGGCGAGCTGGAAGGTCGAGAAAGGCTTGCAAAGAAACGCGTTTGCGCCAGCCGCTTCCGCGAACGCCATCTCTTGCGAATGGGCGCGCTCACCGGTCACGATGATCGGCACGAGGGTGAGTCCCAACGGGCCTCGAATGTACTCGCAGAGCTCATACCCGGACTTCTCGGGTAGGCCGACGTGAACGCAGACGAGATGCGGCCTCCGGGCGGCCAAGTGGCAGACCGCAGCGTCGTAGTGTGGCGCCGAAAGCACGTCGAAGCCGGCCCGCGCGAGATGCTTGCCCATTCTTTTCTGAAGCCGAGGATCGTCCTCCACGATTAGCGCCGTCCGTCTCGCGAGAACCGCGGACGCAACGCGTGGCCCCGAAATCGAACGACATTCAGCGTCTTCTTACAATTGCTGGGCCACCGCCCGCCGAGCGTCGTCGAGGGCTGGTCTCGAGCCACGCCCGAGTCATCGCAGCGGCCAGCGCAGCGCGCCGTCGCTGCCGGAATAGCGATCGACGCAAAGTGCCTCCAGGGCCCCGCACAATGCGAACGGCCGCGCGCCAAGCGATGTGGCGCCTCCTCCGCACGGCACGGAAGAGGCCGGCGTCACGTCGAATGGGCGGCGCCTCGCGCGACGCGGTCCAGCGTCACCGTGAACGTCGCGCCCTCTCCCACGGCGCTTTCGAGATCGATTCGACCGCCGTGCGCGCGAACGATTTCGCGCGCAATCCACAATCCCAGCCCGAAACCGCCATAATTGCGGGTCGACACCGCACGCTCGAAGCGCTCGAAAATGCGCTGCTGGTCGGCCTCCGCGATTCCTATTCCGAGATCACGCACGGCGATGACCGCGTCCGAGCCGACCGCGCGCACCACGATATGGACGGGCTTGCCGGCACCGTACTTTATCGCGTTCAGGACCAGATTGAGAACCACACGCTGGAGGCGGACGCCGTCCCAGTGTCCGATGACAGGCTCTGATGCGTCGGTCTCGATGAGGCAGCCTGCGGCGGCGGCACCGTCGGCGACCTTCAGTGCCACGTCGCGAGCGATGGCTGCGAGAATCGGTTTCGGTGCATTCAATCTTGAGTTGGTCCACCGACAGGCGCGACACGTCGAGGAGCTCGTCCACCAACGAAGCGAGGCGCACCGACTGAGCGGACGCGCGGCGCGCTATCGCGAGCAGCTTGGTCGAGCTCAAGGCGTCGTCTGGGCGGTCGCGCAGCGAGCGCACCACGGCATCGATCGACAGCTGCAGAGACGTCAGCGGGGTCATGAGCTCGTGCGACGCAATCGACAAGAAGTCGTCGCGGTCGCGCAGGCCCCGCCGGAGCGCGGCCTCGAGCTCCTTTCGTGAGGTGATGTCGAGGCAAGAGCCGATGTAGCCGGCGAACTCGCCAGAAGGCAGCCAGCGAGGGGTCCCTCTGTCGAGAACCCAGCGCCATTGGCCGTCGGCCCGACGGAGGCGGCACTCCATTTCGAACCCGCTTCGTTCGCCGAACGCGGCAAGATGGGCGGCCATCGTCCGTTGGAGATCTTCGGGGTGGATGCCTTGCACCCACCCCGCACCGAGCTCCTCGTCCAGCGTTCTCCCCGTAAAGGCCAGCCAGGTCGTGTTGAAGAAAGTGCGCGACGCGTCGGGACCGCTCATCCAGAGCATGACGGGGGCGTGGTCCGCCATGTTTCGGAAACGGCTCTCGGTCTCCTCGAGCCGCTGGCGCGAGCGCCGCTCCTCGGTCAGGTCCCGAACGATCACCAGGGCAGCGATGACCCCGCCTCCCTCGTCGAACCACGGTTCGTAGCGCGCCTGATAAACCCCGCTTTGCCCCGTTCGCACGATGTGAAACGGCTGGGCGCTCGAGGTGACCGAACGCCCGTCGAGCGCCGCCCGCACGTCTCGGATCTGCCCGTTGTCGACCATCGATGGATAAAGGTCGACCGCATTGCGCCCGAGCACCCGGCTGGCTGGGACGCCCGTTATCTCCTCGATGCGACGACTCCAGTGGAGATATCTGAGGCCGCAATCGAACGCGAGGAGACCGTCCTCGTCGCGCAATGCACGCTCGATGCCCTGCAGGTGCCGAACGAGCAGGCCGGTGTCGGGCGGGACCTCGTCCGCGATGACCGTCATGGGCGCGCCGGCCCCGACGACGTGAGCCACGCGACGCTCGCGTCCACGACCGCATCGGCAAGCGCGTCCGGGGCGAGGAGCGTCAGCACGGTCCTCCCACTGACGTACGCCCACGCCGGCCCGTGTCAACGCCGAAGAGACGAGCCGGGCGTTGCGGCAGTGTGGCGCCTACGAGGCTCCGGCGAAGCCCTTCAACCCGGGGCAGGTGCATGTCGGCTCCTCGCCGACACGTCTCGATCGCCGGTGACGCGCGGAGCCCGTGGCTACCGCCGCCGGTGACGCGCGGAGCCCGTGGCTGCCGCGCGAGGCCATTGACGCCGAAGGCCGTCCGGCTCAAACGGACTGGGACATGAGGCAGTACCTGAACGTCGTTCGAGAAGTGCTTTCAAAGGGAACGCGCAAGCCCAACCGCACCGGCGTGGACACCCTCTCCACGTTCAACGTCAACTACGAGATCGATCTCCGCGAGGGATTTCCGTTGCTGACGACGAAAGAAATCTCTTGGAAGAACATCGTCATCGAAAACCTGTGGTTCTTGAGCGGTGAAACGCACATCGGTTTGCTCAAAAAGCACGGTTGTCGCTTCTGGGACCCTTGGGCGGACGAGAGAGGTCAGGTCCCGAGCGCGTACGGCAGCTTCTGGCGTCATTTTCCGGTCCCGGGGCCGCCGGGCGAGGTCTCTTTCAACGACCAACTCGCGTGGGTCGTCGACGAGCTGGGGCGAAACCCGATGAGTCGACGCCTCGTGGTCAGCGCATGGGCCCCAGGAAACGCGCAGACGAGCCTGTTGCCCCCATGCCATTTGCTGTTCGTTTTCAACGTCCAAAATGACGAGCAAGGCACGCCGCTCCTTTGTCTGCACCTGACCCAGCGCAGCGCCGACGTCGCCCTCGGCATTCCATACAACATCGCGGGTTACGCGTTGCTGCTCGAGCTTTTTGCCCGCTTCACCGGAATGCGCGCTGGCATTTTTGCCCATACGCTCGTCGACGCGCACGTGTACACGAGCAAGGCGGACGGATCGATGGCGGAGTTCGATCACGTGCCTGGGCTGAGGCGGCAGCTCGAGCGCGAGCCGCGGACATTGCCCCGCCTGACGATTGACCCTTCGGTCCGCGGCCTCGACGACCTCAAGCCGCTGCTCGAGGCCGAGACCGAGACCGTCATGCAACACTTCGGCCTCGTCGGCTACTACCCTCACCCGCCCATCGCCTTCAAGGTCGCGGTGTAGATGCGCGGGATGATCTATGCCGTCTCTCCGGAGGGCGTCATCGGAGTCGGTGGCGCGATCCCGTGGCATCACGCGGGCGACCTGAAGCGCTTCAAACGCACGACCATGGGCTCTACGGTCGTCATGGGTCGTACGACGTTCGAGTCGATCGGCAAGGCGTTGCCAGGGAGGCAAAACATCGTCGTAACCAGCCGACCATTGGACGTCCTCGGCGTCGAGCACGTCGGGAGCGTCGAGGAGGCTCTCGCGCGCGCAAACCAAGACGATGTTTGGTTCATCGGCGGGGCCCGCATCTACCGGGACGCAATGAACTACGTGGACGTCATCGACGTGACCTACGTGCCGGATCGGGTGGAGGCTCCGAACGCCGTGCGCGCGCCGGTCATCGACGAAGACCTCTTCGAGGCCGGGCCCCTTCGGCCTCACGAGGACGAGCCTGCCCTTTCGAGGCGGGTTTACGAGCGGCGCCGCCCGAACGGGCGGAGTCCGTGAGAGGGACTGTCGTGGCGACTAGCGAGTGGCCGCGTCGTCGCCCGCGACGGCGGGCCGCTGCGGGGTAGAAGCCTCGACGGGCGGACCGATCTTCAGAGGCGGACCTTCAATCGTGGCGGTCCTTTCCCCAGGACACGCGACGAGGGTGCCGGCCGTCGCGACCAACAGGGTCATCAGAAAGACTCCTCTACTTGGCATACGAGTTGGCATACGAGCCGCCCTCGATGTCCGCGCGAAGAGAGATGCTCTCGGCTCTCCACCCCAGGATCTTTTCCGCGCGTGCGCTACGGACCACCTGATCGAGTGCGAGGCCGTCAGCGAGCGGCCCGATCTCTTGTCTCGCCTGCTCGATGGGCCAAATCTTGACCGGAACGCCACCCACGTTCCTCGCGACGGCGCGGCCGAGGTCGGCAAGAGTCATCGACTCCTCGCTCGTCGCGTTGAAGACGCTGCCGGCCGGCGCACCTTCGACCGCGAGCGCGTAGAGTAGACCGAGGTCGTCGACGTGGACGAGCGCCCACCGGCTCTGACCGTCGCCCGGCAGTCGCACCACTTTCGCGCTCCTGGCTTGCTCGAAGAACAGGTTCACGAGTCCGCCGCCACGCCCATAGACCATCCCGGGCCGGACGACGACCCCCCGGACGTCCTTCGCGCCGACGACGGCCCGCTCGACCGCCGGACGCCACGCCACCATCGCGATCGGGTTCAGAGGCGAGTCCTCGGTCGCCGCGCGCGCGCCCGTCGGCCCATAGACCCATACGCCGCTCGTCAAGACGAACGGCTTTCCTGTCCCGGCCAATGCGCCCAATACGGCTTGCGCCACGGCCGGCTCCGTCTCGCGTGACGACGCGTCGGCCGTCGAGGCCGCCTGCACGACGCCGTCGACGTCACGCGACGCCCTCGCGAAGCTCTCCGGATCCGATAGGTCGGCACGCAACGCCTCGGCCCCCGCGGCGCGAAGTTTGTCTGCGGCCGCGTCCGACCTCGCCGATCCCACGACGGCGTGGCCCCGCGCGAGGAGCGCGCGAACGACAGCAGAGCCGACATATCCAGTCGCCCCTCCGACGAAGACTCTCATGGACGATCCCCTTCCTGCCGGTGCGGGCCCAAAGGCTAACGCCGCACTAGCGAGCCCGCCGGCAGAAGCGATACCGCGGTCTGCGCCGCGAGCTCACTCGTACTTCGCGCATTCGCGTGCGCGAGTCGATCGCGCAAGAGTGCGTCCGCAGCCTCCGGATCTCCGGGCCGCAAAACGCTCCGGACGAATACCTCTGCCGCCTTGTACGAGCTCCGAACGAGAGGCCCCGAGGCAATGAACGAGAACCCCATCGCGCGACCGTCGCGAGCGAACGAATCGAACAGCGCCGGCTCGACATAACGATCGACGGGCGCGTGCCTCGGGGTCGGCCGCAGGTACTGCCCGATCGTCACGATGTCCACTCCGGCGTCGCGGAGGTCGCGCATGGTCGCAAGCACTTCGTCGTCCGTCTCGCCGATTCCGACCATGATCGAGCTCTTCGTGACACCGGTTGGCGCGCGTTGCTTCGCATGCCTCAGCACGCGGAGCGACTGTTCGTATCCGCAGCGTGCGTCGCGAACCGTCCGCTGAAGACGCTCCACTACCTCGATGTTGTGCGCCCAAACGTCCGGGCGAGCGTCGACTGTCACGTCGACCGCGCCCAAGTGACCACCAAAGTCGCCGACCAGTGTCTCGACCAGCATCTCGGGCCGAAGCTCTTTGAGACGCCGGACCGTCTTGGCGACGTGCTCCGCCCCACCGTCGAGGAGATCGTCGCGATCCACCATCGTCATGACGACGTATTGCAACGGCATGCGCGAAAGGGCGCGCGCGACGTGCTCGGGCTCGCGTACGTCCACCGCGCCGCGCGGCTGTCCCGTCGCGACGGCGCAAAAACGGCACCCACGCGTGCACGTGTCGCCGAGCAGCATCACCGTTGCGGTTCCATCGGCCCAGCATTCACCGATGTTCGGGCATCGTGCCTCTTCGCAGACGGTATGAAGATCGAGACTGCGAAATGTCTCCTTGAGTCGTTCGTAGCGGTCGCCCCCGGCGGCGCGGACTTTGAGCCAGGGGGGTTTCGGCGCAAACCGGGCGACGCGCTCGACCGGTCGCTCCGCGGACGATTTCGGTAGCAGCCTAGGCGGGGAGGAACCCGACATGGGGTGGCTCTTAGCACGTCCCTCCGGCGCGCAGCCGGAGCGACGGATTAAGATTGAACACCACGGGCAGAGGCCATCCTGACGGCTATCTCGTCCGTGGCCGTCTGAAGCTCGAGCAGAGCCTTCTCTTTGTCGCCGTGAACGTAAGCGCGGAGCCCGTCGGCGAGGGTCATGGCCAGGCTGACATTGACACCACGGTCCGCCAACTCCGCGCCGGCTTCGGGGTTCTTGAGCAGGACGTCCAGCTCGTCGAACACGTCGTCGAGCTCGTCCAGCGGCGATTGGCTCATGATCCACCCTGTCATAGCACTGCTGTGCGAGCAGTGTGGTGGTGTCAGCGACTCGAGAGCCGTCACGCCGTGAGCGCGCGGGATTCGACGAGGCCAGTCGAGCGTCCAATCGCATCGATCGGATCGTCGGGATCTCGGTCGCCGCGGTCGGACCCCCGACGAGCTCCGTCGACCATCTGGGCGGCCGCCTGCATACCCATTTGCATCGCGGCATCCATGAAGATGTAGCGAAACAGTCCCTGTCGACCGGCCGTGCGGACGTTCGCGAAGCGCCTCACCTCCGCAAGGAGGGACTGACGATCGCGCTCGTAGCCCAGGTGATAGACCGGATAGCCGTGCGCGACGCGCACCACGAACGAGGAGAGCGCGTCCTTCACCGGGTACCCGAGCGCCTCGAGCTCGGCAAGCATCCGCACGCGGAGATCGGTGTCCCCCGCGTTCCACGTGCTGTCCCCGACGTCGCATGGGACTTCGAGAATGAGCGACGTTCGACCGGCCGGCGCCATCCAGCGGCTCCGCCGTTTCGGCTCCTGAATGCGCGAGATCGCGCAACGACCGCTCGCGACATAGATCCATGTGTTGTCCGAAAAATCAGGGCGAGCCAGCATGAGATTGACGAACGAGAGCGCCCGGAACCGGAGGCGTCGGACGGCTCCCTCGAGAGCAGCGGGCGCATCCGGCCGAAGCATCCGCGCCAGATCGGGTAGCGGCATCGTCGACAGCAACTCGCCAACGGGGATGCGCTCGGCGGTCCCCGCCCCCTCGACGAGAACCGCGGTCACGCGCCCCGCCGCGGACTCCAGGCCAACGACGCGCACGCCGGTGCGCACGTCCCCCCCACGCGCCCGAACTTCTTCTGCCATCGCTCGATAGAGGTGCCCCATCCCTAGCCGGGGATACCGGTAGCGGCGCGCGTACGTACGCACGGGGGACCGCCGCGCGCCGGCCAAGCGAAGGAGGACGTCGCGTAAGTCGAGGAGCGAGATCCGCTCTTGCGCCCAGTCGGCCGAGATGCAGGCAGGATGGACGCCCCATAACTTCTGGCTGTAGGGTCCGAAGAACGTCTCATAAAGGTAGGAGCCGAACCGCGAAGTCACCCAGTCTTCCAGGCTGCGCGCCTCCGTCGGAAAGACCCGCGCTGCTGCCCGCGCGCGGAGCCAGCTGAGGACGGCGCGAATGTTCTCCTGCGGACCGAGATTGCGCAGCAGATCGGCGGCCTCGAGCGGGTAACGAAAGTGACGCCCCTCGTGGAGGACCACGCTCCGGCGCTCGCCGACGAGCAGATCGCTCCCCAGAAGCGACTCGAGCCAACGCGATAGCGCGGCATCGGAAGAAACGAAGCGATGGCCGCCGAGATCGAACCGCCACCCGTCGCGCTCATGCGTCGCGCAGAGACCGCCAAAGAGAGCCTCACTCTCGAGCACGATGGGCTTGGCTCCGAGCTGACAAAGTTGCCAAGCTGCGGCCAGCCCGCACGGTCCGCCGCCGACGATGACGAACGGAAAGCGCTCGGTCGGCACGGTCGCGACCTCACCGCTAACCGGCAAAGAGCGCCTGTTCGTGCGTGTGGCCACCGTTTGCGCGTAGCTTGGCGAAGATCTCGTCCGCACGTGTCGCGAGGCGCTTGGCTTCGTCTTTCACGGTACCGTCGGTCACGTATTCGGGCGTGCGAGCCAAGACGTCGGCGTAGGCTCGGCAAGTTCGCGCCAGCTCGACATCGTTTCCAATCTCCTCGAAGAGGGCGATCGCCCGCTTCAGGGGTGCCGCCGCGGCGCGCCCTGGTGACTCGGCCGACGTTTGCGGGGCCGAAGCCCCTTCGAACGAGGCTTCGCCGAGCAACCGCAAGACGACACCCAGCTCGATCTTGGTTTCCGCTGCCTCGAGGAGCTTCACGGAGCGTACCAAGAGGTCGATGGCCTTCGCGTGCTCGTGGCGCACGAGATGTGCCTTCGCGAGAGCTCGCAGGGCTTCGACGAGGCGCGGTTTTGCGCCGAGATCGTCGGTGAGCTCCTCGGCCTGTTTCAGCGCGGCTGCCGACCTCGCCGAATCCCCGAGGCGTTCGTGGGCAGCCCCTAGGTTCGCGAGGATGGTCGCCGTCCGGTTTCGATCACCGGCGTCCCGCGCGGCTTCGTAGGCCTCGCCGAAATCGCGCAAGAGCGGCCTTGTCGTCTCGCGCGTCGCGCGCCACCTCGCCGAGCGCATTGAGGGTGACGCTCTCACCGAGAACGTCGCCAATCTCGCGCCGAATGCGAAGCGCTTGCTCGAAGGCGTCGAGCGCTCCTTTGAAGTTGCCGGCGTCGTGGTGCACCAGACCCAAATTGTCCAGACTGAGAGCGATGCTGCGACGATCGCCGAGCTTTCGACGGAGCGCGAGGCCGCGCGTCGTGTATTCGATTGCCAGGGGATAGTCGCCTTCGAGCCAGTGCAGCTTGGCGATGTCGTCCAATGCGGTCGCAATGCCGCTCTCGTCCTTTGCTTGGCCGAAAAGGGCGAGCGCCGCCGTCAGATGCCGGCTGGCTTCGCTGAGACACCCCGTATCGCGATAGAGACGGCCAATGCGCGAATGCGCCATCCCCCCTTTGCTCCGGAGGTCCAGACGCCACGAGCAGGTGAGACTCGCGACGAAGGCGCCGAGCGCGTCGGAATTTCTCCCGAGCGATTGCAGCACGTCGCCCTGATTCTGCAGTCCGTGGAGGCGTAGGCCCTCGTCCGCCTGATCGCATTGAGTGAGGAGAGCCAGCCCTTTGCCGTAAAGCTCTGCGGCCTTTGCGATCGCGTAGCGCACACGGGCGGCGTCTCCCGCCCGAATATACGACTCCGCGCCGCGCGCCGTGGCTCCGGCTTTCTCTCTATGACGGCCCAACATCTCGAGATACTCTTCGTTGGTCTCCACTCCCTCGCGAAAGGAGAGCCATTCGGCGATCGCGCGGTGATAGCACTGCGCCGTGGCCGTAGACGTGATGTGAAGGAGCGCCTCGCGTTCGAGGTTGTGCTTGAAGACGTATTCCTCGTCGCCGGGGAACGTCCCATCCGGCAGACGAAGGACGTAGTCGCGCTCGACGAGCTCCGAAAGGACCTGGCGCACGCGGACCACGTCTTCGGCCTCGCCCCCCTCCCAAAGCTCGGGCGGCGACTCGGTCTGTCGGCGAGTGGCGACCACTCCGCCGAGCCAAAAGACCCCGCCCATCGCGGCGGCACGCTCGAGGATGTCGCGCTCGCCCCGTGAAAGGGCGGCGATACGCGCTTGCACCGCGTCCTCGACGGTGAGCGGCAACTTCACGTCGGCGAGCTTTTCCGAATGAATCGTCCAGCGCTCTTCTTCGAAGTCGTCGGTAGCCTCCAGCACGCCCGCCTCGTGGTAGCTCCGCACGATTTGCTCGAGAAGGGCCGGGTTTCCTGCCCCTAGCTCGACGGCCTCCTCTACCAGGCGCTCGACGTCGGCGGCCGCGCCGCAGGGCGTGAGGAGATCTCTCACGAGCGTGCCCGCATCGCCGTCGGCGAGCGAAGACAGCTCGATGAAGCCGTGCCGATCGCCGCCCTGACGCCTCCACCCGTCGCGTCGTGCGAGCATCTCGGTTCGTCCAACGCAAAGGACCAGGATTCGTCCGCGCAAGCTCTCGACGAGATAAGCGAGCAGCTCCAGAGAGTCGTCGTGCGCCCAGTGGAGGTCATCGAACACGAGCGCGAGCGGCGCGCTCCCCTTGTTCGCATCCGCCTCTAGAAAGCTCTTGATCACTGCCCGGCGCAACGAACGAAGCTGCTCCGGGTCGCCCTCCACGGCGTTGATGAGGGGGGAGCCCTGGAAGCGGAGATCGAGCAGGTGCCCGAGAAAATAAGCCACGTCGCCGACCTTGCGATCGTCCAGCACCGTCGCGAGGTGCGTGCGAACCTGCGCCTTCGCGGCGTCGGCGTCCATCCCTTCGAGGATGCCGAAGCGCGCCCGCAGCGCCCGTGCGAAGACCTCGTACGCCGGCCCCCCATCCCGCGCCGCGCCGCGGTAGACGCGGGGCGCGGGACCTCCGTCCCGAGCGCGCATCGAGAAATCGCGGACCAGACGCGTCTTGCCGATCCCGGTCGAGCCAACGACCGTGACGTATCGCGCCTGTCTTTCGTCACGCACCGCGGCATACGCGCGCTCGATATCTTGCATCTCGACACCCCTCCCGATCAGGACGGCGCGACGCTCGCTCACTGAAGACCGGGACGAAGGGAAGAGACTGTCGACGGGCACCGGCTGGAGGATAGCCCAGACGAGCATCGCGATCGGTGCCCGGACGAACTGGCATCCACGAAGTTGGCCAGGCGCCGGCAACCGTGGTCTCGGTCGACCCATCGCCGTGCGCTTTGAACCGTTCTCTCTCGCCGCGCTGGCGGCGACCGTGGCTCTTTCTCCGATTCCGCCTCGCGTGGCCCCCGTACCCATCAGCGTCCACTCGCCTCCGGCCGGGTCGACTCTTGCAGGGTCGTCGGTCGTTCGCGGGGCTCGGCCGCTGCAGACGCAGCCGACCATGGCCCGGCTGAGCGGCCCGGGGCCCGGCGCCTTGCGGTTCGGGCGCAGCTTCGGTTCGCCCACCAACGGCCGGCTCATCGGGGGAATGCACCTGGACGAGGCCGACTACCTCCGCGTGGTGCCCGTGTATGCGACGGGCGATGCACGCTGGGGGCTGCAGCCGCTCGTCGCGATGCTCGATCGCGCGGCGCGGTCCGTACGGCGCCAATTTCCCGCGACGGTCACCTCCTTCGGACACCTGTCCCGGGAAGGCGGCGGCGAAATCGATCGCCACCGGTCGCACGAGAGCGGGCGCGATGCCGACGTCGCCTTCTTCGTCCGTGGCTCGTCGGGCCGTCAGCTTCTGGCGTCGAGCTTCATCCCCTTCCGAGGCGACGGGACGGCGGCGAGCTGGCCGGGAGCGTATTTCGACGACCCGAAGAATTGGGCTTTCGTGGACGCGCTGGTGACGGACCCCGAGGCGCGCGTGACCCACATCTTCGTGGCGGCCCCCTTGCGAGCGCGGTTGCTCGGTTACGCAGAGCGGATCGGCGCGCCCCCGGCCGTCCGAATGCATGCCGCGGAGGTCATGCAGCAACCGCACGGCGCGCTGCCACACGATGACCATTTCCACGTTCGCATCGCCTGCCCGTCCGGCATGCCGAACTGTATTGAAAATCCCAACGCCCGCCCGCTCCCTGCCATTCCGGCATTTGTCGCGCACGGGCGCCGTGGCGGCTTTCGCCGAGATTTCAAGGCGGCCGCGCCACGAACCCCCGTGCCGCCGCAAACCGTCGAGCCGACCTCGCCGGCCGGCGGCGACCGAGCGCGCCCGCCGCCGGCGCCATCCCGAGATTCGCCAGCAGCACCCGTCGTCATTCCGGCGCCGCTCGATGACGTCGACGGCTAGAACGCAGCGCGTCACCGTTCCGCGTTGAACGGGGCATCGACGTTCACTACCGTTCAGACCCAATGAACAAAGTGGTCTCTTGCGCGCTCGACGCGGTGCGCGACATCCCCGACGGCGCGACCGTCCTCGCAGGCGGCTTCGGCCTCTGCGGCATCCCGGAGAACTGCATCCGCGCGCTGCGCGAGCTCGGGACCAAGCACCTCATCGTCGTCTCGAACAACTGCGGGGTCGACGACTTCGGGCTCGGGATCCTCCTTCGAAACAAGCAAATCGCCAAGATGGTCTCGAGCTACGTCGGCGAGAACAAGGAGTTCGAGCGCCAGTACCTGTCCGGCGAGCTCGAGGTCGAGCTGACTCCGCAAGGAACGCTCGCCGAGCGTCTCCGCGCCGGCGGCGCCGGAATCGCCGCCTTCTACACGCCGACCGGCGCGGGCACCGCGATCAGCGACGGCGGCCTCCCGCTCAGGTACGGGGCCGACGGAGTCGTCGCGAAGACTTCGTCCAAGAAGGAGACGCGCGAATTCGACGGCCGCACCGTCGTGCTCGAGCCGGCGATCACGGGCGACTTCGCGATGGTGAAAGCGTGGAAGGGCGACCGCTTCGGCAACCTCGTCTACCGGCACACGGCGATGAACTTCAATCCGATGATGGCGACGGCCGCCAAGGTGACGATCGCCGAGGTCGAGGAGCTCGTCGAGGTGGGCGAGCTCGATCCCGACCACGATCCACACGCCGGGCATCTACGTTCACCGCATCTTCCACGGCGACGCGTACGAGAAGCGCATCGAGCGCCGTACCACGAGGCGAGGGCTGAGCCATGGCCCTCACGAGAGATCAGATCGCCCGGCGCGCGGCGCAAGAGCTCCGGGACGGCTACTACGTCAACCTCGGCATCGGGATGCCGACCCTCGTGGCCAACTTCATCCCGGAGGGGGTCGAGGTGGTGCTCCAGAGCGAGAACGGCCTCCTCGGCATCGGTCCCTATCCGACCGAAGACGAGGTCGACGCGGACCTCATCAACGCCGGCAAAGAGACGGTCACGATGCTCCCTGGCAGCGCCGTCTTCTCGAGCGCCGAGAGCTTCGCGATGATCCGCGGCGGGCACATCGACCTCGCCATCCTCGGCGCCATGCAGGTCAGCGAGGAAGGGGATCTCGCCAACTGGATGATCCCCGGCAAGATGGTCAAGGGGATGGGCGGCGCGATGGACCTCGTCGCGAGCGCCAAGCGCGTCGTCGTGATCATGGATCACGCGGCCAAGGACGGGACGCCGAAGATCCTCGCGCGAGTGCACCTTCCGCTCACGGGGCGGCGCGTCGTCCATCGCATCATCACCGACCTCGCCACCATCGACGTGACGCCGGATGGCCTCGTCCTCCGCGAGGTTGCGCCGGGGGTGAGCGCGCGGGAGGTGCAAGAGCGGACGGAGCCGACGCTGAAGATCGGTCCGGCGCTCACGACGATGAAGGTTTGAAGGGTAGCTCTGCCGATGCCGTGGCCCGAAAAGAAATCTCCCGAGCTCGACGCCGCCGAGAAGAAGACATTGGGCAAGGGTGTCTTCCGCAAATGCGACGGCTGCGGAGAGACGCCAGCCGTCCGACGCATTCGCGGCAAACTTCGAGGTCTGCCCGCTGTGCGGACAGCATCACAAGCTCCACGCCGGAGGCTGGCGGCAGCTCCTGCTCGACGAAGGCGCTCTCGAGGAATGGGACGCCCACCTCGAGCCGGCCGATCCGCTCGAATTCGTCGACGGCAAGCGGTACCCGGACCGCGTCGCCGCAGCGCAGAAGGCCTCGCGCGCGAAGGAGGCGGTCGACATCGGACGGGCGCACGTCGAGGGGCGGGCCGTTGCGTGGGGCGCCTTCCTCTTCGCCTTCATGGGCGGGTCGATGGGCTCCGTCGTCGGCGAGAAAGTCACGCGCCTCTTCGAGCGCGCGACCGCCGCTCGCCTTCCGGTCGTGCTCCTCAGCGCGAGCGGAGGCGCGCGCATGCAGGAGGGAATCCTCAGCCTGATGCAGATGGCCAAGACGGTCGCAGCGCTCGAGCGGCTCAAGAACGCGCGCCTGCCGTTCGTCAGCGTGCTGCTTCACCCGACGACTGGCGGCGTGGCGGCGAGCTTCGCGCTGCTCGGCGACGTGAACCTCGCCGAGCCCGGGGCCCTCATCGGATTCGCCGGGCCGCGCGTCATCGAGCAGACCATCCGCCAGAAGCTCCCTCCGGGCTTTCAGCGGAGCGAGTTTCTGCTCGCGCACGGAATGGTCGACCGCATCGTGAGTCGACTCGAGATGAAGCGCGAAATCTCGACTCTGCTGGCGCACCTTTGTCGGCGACCGGAAGCCGGCGAGCGCGCCAATGGGCTCGAGCACTCCTGACCGCCATCCTTGGCTGAGCTCGACGCGAGCAAGACCGTGCTGGAGCACTCGACCCCTTCTCCTCTGGCGGCGCCGACGCTCGCGCGGCTCTATGGTCGCATTCCCCTCGGCATTCGTCTCGGCCTCGAGCCGATGCGCGAGGCCTGCGCGCGCATGGGCCACCCGGAGGGGGCGTTTGCGGCGGTACACGTCGCCGGGACGAACGGAAAGGGCAGCGTCTGCGCGATGGTCGAGTCGATCGCCCGCGCACACGGGATGAAGACGGGCCTCTACACCTCCCCGCATCTCTGCCGCTTCGCCGAGCGCATTCGAATCGCCGGCGAACCGCTCGACGACCCCGCGCTGTGGAGGCACGTCACCGCGGCACTCGACGCAGGCCCCGATCTCTCCTTCTTCGAGACGGCGACGCTGGCCGCGTTCTTGGCGTTTCGCGAGGCGACGGTCGATCTCGCGATCATCGAAGTCGGCATCGGCGGGAGACTCGACGCGACGAACGTGATTCCCTCGCCGCGGGCCGCCGCCATCACGCGCATTGCGCTCGACCATACCGACCGGCTCGGGGAGACCCTCGTCGACATCGCGCGCGAAAAGGCCGGCATCGCGAAGCCAGGGGCCAACCTCGTCGTCGCTCCGTCGTTGCCCGCGGTCCGCGACGCCATCGACGAGGTGGCCCGCGCCAACGGCTCGACGACGACCTCCATCGACGGCGTGCCGGCGCCGGCGCGGATCGGCCTCGCCGGCGCGCACCAGCAAGTGAACGCACGCATCGCCGCAGCGTTGGGAGCACGGCTCGGCGCGTCGCCGCGCGCCATCGAGGCGGGAATCGAGCACGTGACGTGGCCTGGCCGCCTCGAGCGCTTGAGCGGACGCTCGCGACAGGGTGAAGCGCGCACTTTCCTGCTGGACGCCGCACACAACCCCGATGGCGCTCGAGCCCTGGCAGAGCACCTCCGCACAATCGAGCGCCGCCCCGAGGCGGTGAGGCTGGTCTTCGGAGCGCTGGCCGACAAGGACTGGCGTTCCATGCTCGACCTCCTCGCGCCGCTCGCCGGTCAGCGCTTCTACGTCGCTCCCGGAGCCGCGGCGCGGGGCTCGGTCGACCCAGGCATGATGAGCGCACGGCACGCAGGAGGGGTCGCCGAGTCGATCGAGGCCGCTCTCGCGATGGCGTCCGACGTTCCTTCGCGGCAGCCGCCGCCCGCCTCGGCATGGTCGAGCCAGGAAGATCGGCAAGACGTGCCGCTCATCGTCGTCGCCGGGTCCATTGGTTTGGTCGGGCGAGCTCGGGGGCTGTTGCTCGGTCAGGCGTGCGATGGACCCGTGGGGCTTTGAAGACGCGCGCGCGCGGCGGTACATTGAGAGCTTCCCGCCATGCCCAGCTTCGACATCGTCTCGAAGGTCCAGTGGAACGAGGTCGACAACGCATTTCAGCAAGCGCAAAAGGAGGTGTTGCAGCGCTTCGATTTCAAAGACACGGAGACGTCACTGGAAAAGTCGCCCGAGGCCATCACCATCCGCTCCGGGAGTGAAGATCGCGCGAACGCAGCGCTGAACGTGCTCCAGGACAAACTGGTGAAGCGAAAAGTTTCGTTGCGGTTCACCGATCCCGGCAAGCCGGAGGCCACGAGCAAGGGTGGGGCGCGGATCGTCGTCAAGATCAAAGAAGGAATCGAGGTCGAGACGGCGCGTGCCATCGTGCAGGCGATCAAGGATGCAAGGCTCAAGGTCCAGGCCTCCATTCAAGAGGCGCAACTTCGCGTTTCGGGCAAGAACAAGGACGACCTCCAGGCGGCAATGACGGTCGTGCGCGCGGAGGACAGGGGCATAGAGCTACAGTTCGTGAATTTCAGAGACTGACGGGGCATGAAAAAAGACCATTCGGCGCTGAAGGGCAGCAAGCCTTCTGCCACCCGCACCCTCTTCGGCACCGATGGCATCCGGGGCGTCGCCAACGAGCACCCGATGACGCCGGAGCTCGCCCTCCAACTGGGTCGAGCGGTCACTTTCGTCGCGGGGCGCGGCAAGCAGCACGTGCCGCGCATTCTCATCGGAAAGGACACGCGCCTTTCGGGCTACATGCTCGAACAGGCGATCGCGAGCGGCGTCTGCGCCGCCGGTGGGCGAGTCATCCTGTGCGGACCGATTCCGACCCCAGCGGTCGCTCACCTCACGATCAGCATGCGCGCCGATGCAGGCATCGTGATCAGCGCGAGCCACAATCCGTACCAGGACAACGGCATCAAGGTCTTCGGCTACGACGGATTCAAGCTTCCGGACGACGCAGAGAGCGAGATCGAGCTCCTGATGCAGGATCATCGGCTGCTCGGCCGCCGCGTCATCGGCCCGAGCATCGGGCGTGCCGAGAAGCTGGAGGACGCGCGCGGCCGATACGTCGTCTTCTTGAAGCAGACCTTCCCTCGCGATCTGTCCCTGGACGGGGTACGCGTCGTCGTCGACGCGGCGCACGGTGCGGCGTACCGCGTCGCACCGCTCGTGCTCCAAGAGCTCGGCGCTCACGTGACGGCCGTCGGCGTCAAACCGAACGGCGTGAATATCAACAAAGAGGTGGGAGCCCTCTTTCCGGAGCACGTTCGAGCCGAGGTGATCAAGCGCGGCGCCGCCATCGGCATCGCGTTCGACGGTGACGCCGATCGCGTCATCGTCGTCGACGAGAAGGGGCAGCTCGTCGACGGGGATCAAGTCCTGGCGATGTGCGCGGCGCGAATGGCCGAGGACCGGACGTTGGTGAAGAACACCGTCGTCGCGACCGTGATGTCGAACCTGGGTCTCGAGCACGCCCTCGGGCGCATAGGAGCAAAGCTCGTTCGCACGCAGGTGGGCGACCGCTACGTCGTCGAGGCCATGCGAGCCGGCGGTTACAACCTCGGAGGCGAGCAGTCAGGCCATCTGGTTTTTCTGGACCATGCGTCGACCGGCGATGGCATGCTCGCGGCTCTGCAGGTTCTGGCACTGATGATCCGGACCGGGCGTCCCGTTTCCGAGCTCGCCGAACGCTCCATGCAGCGCGTACCGCAGGTGCTCGAGAGCATCACCCTCACCGAGCGCCGCCCGCTCGAAGGGATGCAACGTCTCGCGCGCACGACTGCCAAGATCGCGCGAGCGCTGGGCGCGGATGGTCGCGTGCTCGTGCGGTGGAGCGGCACCGAGCCCAAGTTGCGGATCATGCTGGAAGGGCCGGGGGAAGACCGTATTCGCGAATGGGCAAAGGAGCTCGCCGACGCCGCGCGGCGAGACGGTTAGCCCGGCGTCGTTCGGGTCGGTTGCACGGCGGCCCTCGCTCCGGCGTCGTGCCCGTCCACTTGGCCGCTACGCGGAACAAGACGGACGAGCACGATTCGGGCGGCGCGTCAGTACCTGTAGTGCTCGGGCTTGAACGGCCCGTCGACGGACACTCCTAGGTACTCCGACTGCTCCTTGGTGAGCTTCGTCAACTTGACGCCGAGCTTCGGCAAGTGCAGCGCCGCGACCTTCTCGTCCAGCTTCTTCGGCAGCGTATAGACCTGCTTCTCGTACTTCGCGTGGTTCTGCCAGAGCTCGATTTGCGCGATGGTCTGGTTCGAGAAGCTCGACGACATCACGAACGAGGGGTGCCCGTTGGCACATCCAAGATTCACCAGACGCCCGCGCGCGAGGAGGGTCAGGTGCTTGCCGTCCGGAAAGACGAACTGGTCGACCTGTGGCTTGATGTTGACCTCTTTGATCTCCGGGTTTTTCTCGAGCCAGGCTACGTCGATCTCGCAATCGAAGTGTCCGATGTTGCACAAGATGGCCTGGTCCTTCATGGCCCTCATGTGCTCGGAACGGATCACGTTCGCGCATCCAGTCGCGGTGACGAAGATGTCCGCCGTAGCCGCCACTTCTTCGAGCGTCGCCACCTGGTAACCCTCCATCGCGGCCTGGAGCGCACAAATGGGGTCTATCTCCGTGACCACGACCCTCGCCCCTAGACCACGCAACGACTGACAGCACCCCTTGCCCACGTCGCCGTAGCCGCAAACGACCGCGAGCTTTCCTGCGAACATCACCCCAGTGGCTCTTTTTAGCCCATCACCGAGCGACTCGCGGCAGCCATAGAGGTTGTCGAATTTCGATTTCGTGACGCTGTCGTTCACGTTCATCGCAGGGACCTTGAGCGTCTTCTTTTTGGCCATGTCGTACAGTCGATGAACGCCGGTCGTCGTCTCCTCGGAGAGGCCGCGGATCGGATCCGGTCCGGCGAAAAACTCCGGGTGCTTCTCGTGAATGACGCCGGTGAGGTCGCCACCGTCATCGAGAATCATGTTCGGCGGCTTGCCCCCGGCGAAGGCGCGAAGCTGCAGGTCGATGCAGTCGTAGTACTCCCTTTCGGTCTCGCCCTTCCATGCGAACACCGGGACGCCGCTCTTGGCGATCGCAGCGGCGGCATGATCCTGGGTCGAGAAGATGTTGCAGCTCGTCCACGTCACCTCCGCACCGAGCTCGAGGAGCGTCTCGATGAGCACCGCCGTCTGGATGGTCATATGAAGGCAGCCTGCCACGCGGGCGCCCTTGAGCGGTCGTGCCGCGCCGAACTCGGCGCGAAGCGCCATCAATCCAGGCATCTCGCTTTCGGCGATCGTGATCTCTTTGCGGCCCCAGTCCGCAAGTCCAATGTCCTTCACCTTGTAGTTGTCCGACATCACATTCCTCGTTTCATCTAGCGTTTTTTGTCCGTTGGGTTTTCCCGTTAGCGTGTTCGCGGTGCAGCGGATTGCGCGCCACCATGGCTTGCCACGGCAGATGCTTGTCCGCTCCGTCCCCACAGAGCCACGACGGGATCTTGACGACGCGCGCGTCTTCGAGCCCCGCAGCTCGGGCAAAGCGGCGCAGCTCCGCAGCCGCAAAGCCCAACCATGCGTCGGCCTGGTCCCGCATCGACTCGTCCTCGTGCGGTGCATAATCCAAGACCACCAGCGTTCCGCCGGGGGCGCACAACGACGCCAGTTGCGCGATGACCTTGCCGGGCTGGGGCGCGTGATGAAGCACGCGAGAGGCGAACGCCGCGTCCGCCCCGGCCGCGGTCTTCTCGGACGGCCCACCGGTGAAGCCGAGCGCCCGCCGAAGGTCGGGTGCATCGAGGCCCCCTTCGAACAGCGTGACATTCGGGAATCCGCGAGCCGCCACGCGGTCGCGCGCTCTCGCCAACTGCGCGCCGGAGCGATCGACGGCGACGACGCGCTCGTAGACGGGTGCCAGGACTTCGAGAAGTCGGCCATCGCCCGTCCCCGCGTCGAGCGCCAAGCTTCGGCGTGGGAGCAGCGGCGCAAGAGCCGCGAGGTACGCGCCCAACTCGGCCGGCAGCGCGTCCGTCTTCGTCCTTCCCGGCCTAGCAAAAAATTCATGCGCGGCCGCTTCGCGAATGCGCAGCACTTCGGGGACCCGCGCCAAGCTACCGTCCCGCTCGCACAGTTCTCGTCCGCTGGCCAGCGCATCGGCGACCACCGCGTCGCGCCCTACTTCGGAGGAGACGCGAACGAGTGTCCGCGTCCCTTCTCTGCGATCCGCGAGCAAGCCGGCCTGGCGCAAGGCCGTCGCATGACGCGAGACGTTTGGTTGGTTCTCGCCCATGAGCTCCGCAAGCTCGCCGATGCTCAACTCCTCGTCCGCGGCGAGCGCGAGGAGGCGCAGCCTCGCCGGTTCGGAAAGCACGCGATAAAGCTCCCAACGTGGCGATGGAGACGAGCCCGGTTGCGCCACGCGGTGGAGCTTATGTGTCCATGCGCATGGGTGCAACTCCACGACGCCTTGTGCACGGCAAAAACGTGAGTGACCGTCGGACAGTCGGTTTGCCTGCCGACAGTCCACACGTCTCGCGCCAAGTCGCGTCACGTCGCGTCAGGTCGCGCCAAGTCGCTTCAAGTCGCTTCAAGTCGCTTCAAGTCGCGCTCTTGCGAAGCGCTCGACGATGGCGCACGTCAACGCGAGCTCGTTCACACGCTAGAGTACGGGGGTGAGCACGACGAGCGAACCGGCGCCCGCCCCGGACGCGGGAAGGGCTGCCAAGGCGCTGCCTCTGCAACTGGGGCTTCCCGTTGCAGCGGCGGCCGCGCACGTCAATCGGCCCGAGCCCGCACCGTCGTCGCGCACGTCGCTGAGCCTCGCTGCGCGCATCACGGGAGCCGTCGTGGCGCTCGCGCTTCTCGTCGGCACTTCGATCGCGTGGGCCTTGCCTCGGTACATGCGCCGGCTCTGCATCGAGCAAGCCGCGGATCACGGCATCGCGCTGAGCATCGACGGAGCGACGTTCGGTACGGGTGGCTTCCGTCTCGTGGGCGCGAAAGCGACGTTCACCGACGTGCCGGGAGCACACGCCGAGGCGCCAGAGATTGAAGTCGAAACAAGCGGGCTGGTGCCCAAAACGATGACCGTGCGCGGCGCGGAGATCTTCCTCGACGGGCCGCTGAGCTCCGTCGATACGGCCTTCGAAAAGTGGCGCGGGAGCCCGAAGGGCGGTCAGGCCGGCTCGTGGGCACCTGCTTCGCTCATCGCAATGGGCTCGCACGTCGTTTGGCGAGGCGCCCTAGGGGAGAGCGCCGTTTTGGACGCGTCCGACGTGCACATCGAGCTGGTGTGGCGAGGGGGGCGTCCGGAGCTGCAAGCGGCCTCGGATCAGGTCACGGTCGCGGTTCAGGCGGGGAGATTCGGACCTTGGGCAGCCCACCTCGACAGGACCACGAGTGGGTCGCGCTTACGCCTCGCACTGGACCCGGGTGTACCGGACAGCTGCACGATTCTGATCATCGGAGATGGGGAGCGCACCACGGCGCTGGATGTTGCCGTACACCGCTCACCCATGGCCAGGCTCGGACTGCCTCCAAACCTGCTCGGATGGCACGGCGACGACGTCCAACTCGAAGCCACGGTCCACTATGCGACCCTCGGCCTGCGGCACGCCGATCTAGCGGCCAAGGGGGCTGTCTACGGCGTCAGCACGGCCCTTGGTGGGCGTCCAACCGTGGTGGCTTGGGAGGCGACCGTCGGCGGCGATCCGACGGTCGGCCTCGACCTGAAAAAGGCGCGCCTCGCCCTAGGCCCGCTGGTTGGGCCGCTGATGGGCACTTTGAAAGCGCTCGAAGGCGGTGTTCGCCTCGACCTCGCGTGGGCCGCCGGGCCGGTTCCGTGCGCGGCGCTGGACGCACCTCTTGGTCCTGGCCAGCCCTTCGATGTCGGTTACGCGTTGCGCAGGCTCGCAGAAGGCGCCAGCCGCAGACATTTGCAGACGAACGTCAGCGCTCGGGCCGAGCTTTCGTTCGACTCACGCGACCCCTTTGCACCCCGGCTGGACGTCACTTCGACCACCACTTGCCCTGTGCCATGATGCCTCGCCGAGGCGATTTGCTACGTGGCGAAAACGTCGCGCGTGCGCGGGTGCTTTCGCCGCCTCCTTAGAACGTCTGGGGCGAAACCGTGGGGTTTGGGGTTGGTCACATGTGCGCAAGCATCCGTCGTTCCAGGGGCTCGCACGGCACGATGGCTGCTCTTAGTGAGAGGGTGGCCGCCTCACCGAGCGACCCTCCGCCTGACGACGCGTCGGGAACGATGCGACGCCGCGCGCGAGTGCTCGTCATCGACGACGACGTGTTGGTCGCGGAGTCGCTGCGACGCGTCCTTTCCGATGAGTTCACGGTGGCCGCCGTCACGCTCCCGCAGGAAGCGCTCGAGCAACTCGCCGGGGGAGATTCGTACGATGTGATCCTTTGTGATGTGATGATGCCCATCATGAACGGGATAGAGCTGCGCGAGCGCGTGGAAGCCGTGGCCCCCGAGCAGGCGGCGAGGATGGTCTTCATCACCGGAGGCATCCTCGTCCCCAGGGTGCGGGCTCTCCTCGAGAGCGTGCCCAACGCGTGGCTCGAGAAGCCGATCGATCTCGAAGGGTTGCGAGAGCTCATTCGGCGGCGGATCCGGGGCGCGCCTTGGCAGACGGCGAGCCCTGCGGTATGAGCCGCCGATGCGTGGCTACCAGCAACCAGCCGTCCGCCCTCAGGTCAGCGAAGCGCAGCTCGCCTTCCGCGGTCTCTCGCGGCACCGTCGAACCAAGCTTGCTCGCACCGCCCAAACTACCCTGCTGAAAGCCGACCAGTGGGGCCGTGGGGACGCAGCCTCGCCCGAGGTCGCCTCCGCGCTCGAGGGAGCGCTCGCAGCGGGGAAGAAGAAGGTCGCGCGCACCGGCTAAGGGCACGAGGTAGCGCCGAGGTCGGGACGAGATCCAGGGCCCCGGCGGCAATCATCCGTTGGTCTTCGCGAAGTCCTTCATGAACACGGCCAGAGCCTCGACCCAGTCTGGCTCGACCGCATTGTAGAGCGATACGCGAATGCCTCCGAGGCTCCTGTGGCCTTTGAGCCCGACCATCGAATTCCGGCGCGCCTCCTCGACGAATTTTTGTTCGAGGGCTTCGCTCGGCAGCCGGAAGACCACGTTCATCATCGAGCGGCTGCCGTCTTCGACCGGACACCGGTAAAAGCCACTGTTTGCATCGATGACGGCATAGAGAGCTCCTGCCTTTGCGCGATTGCGAACCTCGATGGCGTCTAGCCCCCCGAGCCCTTTCAGCCAGGCGAGCACGTTGCGCACCAGGTAAATGCCGAAGGTGGGGGGCGTATTGAGGAGCGACTTGGCTTCGGTGTGGGCGCGGTACTGGAGGATGCCGGGAAGGTCCCGCCGCCCGGTATCGATGAAATCGCGACGCGCGACAACGAGGGTGACGCCGCTGGGGCCGAGGTTCTTCTGTGCCCCACCGTAGATCATTGCAAACGGGGCCACATCGATCCTGCGCCACAAGAAGTCGCTCGACATGTCACAAATCTGCGGGGCGCCGCCGAACCGCGGCAAGGGCTGGTCGATGTACTGGACGCCGTGAATGGTCTCGTTGCTTGCCCAGTGCACGTAGGACGCGTGCTCGTCGAGAACGGCTTCCTCGGCGCGCGCGATGCGGCGGTAGCTCTGGCCGTGCGTCGACGCCGCAATGCGCACGCGGGCCCCTGCAACCGTGGCCCAGGCCGAGGCTTCTGCGTGCGCTTTGGCGCTCCAAGCGCCGGTGACGACGAAGTCAGCCGAGCCACCCGGCGGCAAAAAACTCATGGGGACGAGCGCAAATTGCATCGAGGCGCCCCCCTGCAAGAAAAGGATGTCGTGGCTGGGTGGGATCGCAAGAAGCTCCCGCAAAAGCGAGAGAGCTTCGTCGTGAACCGCCTCGTACTCTTTGCTTCGGTGCGAGTGCTCCATCACCGACATACCCGTGCCCGCAAAATCGAGCAGCTCGTCGCGAGCGCGCTCGAGAGCAACGAGCGGAAGAGTGGCGGGGCCGGGGTTGAAGTTCATCGTCCGTCGCATCGCGGCTCACTCTAAGGCAGCATCGCGCGCGGCTCTAGGCCTGCGCACCGGCGCCTTGCTCGGGCACCAAAACGGGGGGACGAGACAAGGCGCGATGGACCGGCGGTTCTCCGTCTTGTTGCGCGTCTCGCGTCGCTCCCTTTCGCCGCGCTAGCTTGTTCGGCGTGCTGCCCCTCGAGATCCCGCCCGGCACCACGGTCGAATCGCTCGTCACGAAGCTGGTGCCGGAGCTCCATGCCCGCCTCGTCGGCGAGGGCGGCCCGGGCGACGAGCTGTCGATTGCGTTACGCATCGATGGAACGGCAAGTTGGACTCTGCGGATCTGCGGCGCTCGAATGAGCGTCGAGGAGGGGGAAGCGGAAAGGGTCACCCTGTGGCTCTACGCAACGAAGCGCGACGTCGCGCGATTTCTGGAGGACGCGCTCGGGCTCGGCCTTCTCGCGGCGCGCAGCGTGCGTCCCGGAGACGTGGCAACGATGACGGACCCGAGAGTCCTCAAGCGGCTTGCTCTGGCGAGTGGTCGAATGGAGCTTGGCGTGCGCGACGCGTCTGGCGAGCGACTCGGAGCCGTGCTCGGTTTTGGAGCCGCCGCTCGTCGCCCGATCGACCCCGAAAATCCGGACGCCGTGGTCGAGGCCAGCCTGACCACCGTTCAACGGGTGTTGAGCGGCGAGACGAGACCCGAAGAGGCGCTGGCCGACGGGAGCGTGTCGGTACGCGGCAATCGCTTTCTGCCGATGCAGCTCGCCCTGGCGCTGGCTCCGTTTTGGTCGGCCAAGCCATAGCCGAGCGATGAGAAGCAGCGGAGACGCGTGCACCTCCGGTAGGGGGAGTGGTAGGTTGGGATGGCCATGAAATCGATTGCCAAAGAAAGCCTCCTTCTGGTGCTCGCGCTCAGCGCCTGCGGCGGAGCGAACAAGCTCGCCGAAGAGCCCGAGAACACCGAGGAGAGCGCGCCCGTCAAGCCGGCCGAAGCGGCGGACCCCACCGATCCGGTGGCGGCGCCGGACGAGAGCGCCGTTCTCGGGTCGGGCACTGGGCGAGAGCATCCGGTAGCCGAGCACGCGACAATCCGAGACGACGGTGAGAAAAAAGCCGTGCCCTGCAGCGGAGCGAACATCCCCGATCTGCTTGCAGCCCTCTCGCAGGCAGCCTGTGAAGTGCCGAACGCCAAGGTTGGTGACAAGGCACTCGACGTCAAAAACGCACTCGAAGTGAAGGTCACCGCGGATTCGCCGCGCATTCCCCCTGGCTCCAAAGCGAAGCTCGTCGTCGTGTACAAGAACAAAGGCAAGACTGAATTGCCTCTCGATTTTACCGTCGACCCCGAGCCCCGGTTCGACTTCGAGGTCTATACCCCGAAGGGGACGCGCGTCGACCGGCCCGCAGGCGCGGAGCCTCGCCTCCCTTCGGAGGTGGCGAGCGCGCCGGTCCCTATCCCGAGGACCGCTCGCATCACACTCGCTCCGCTGGGCACCGCGAAGCTCACGTTGACTTGGACGGCAGTCAAGTACAAGTGGGCCACCAAAGAGCGCGCCAAGGGCGCGTTGCCCGGCCACGGCTATCCGCGCGAGCCGGCCGGTCCTCTCCCCAAGGGGAAATACGTCGTGCGCGTCGTCACGCCGCTCGCTGGCGTCGTCGAAGGGACCGATCACGAGGTCAGCCACCCTCGCGCAGACGTCGAGGTCGGGGGCGTTTGAGAGCCGGCGGGGCGCTCGATTGACCTTTCGCGCAGTGTTTTTCGGATTGCCCGCCTTCGCGGTGCCTTCGCTGGACGCACTTCACGACGTCGCGAACGTCGTCGGCGTCGTGTGCCAACCCGACAAGCCAGCCGGCCGCGGTCTCGCGCTCGCCGCGCCGGCGGTCAAAATCCGGGCGCTCGACATGGGCCTTCCGGTGGTGCAGCCGAGCAAGCTCCGGACCGGTGATTTCGGGGCGTGGCTCCGCGCACAAAGGGCCGATGTGGCGCTGGTGGTCGCTTACGGTCGAATTCTGCCGGCGGAAGTGCTGTCCGCTCCAAGGTTCGGTTGCATCAACGTTCATGCGTCCCTTCTTCCGAAGTACCGCGGAGCGGCGCCGATCGCTTGGGCCGTGGCACGGGGCGAGATCGAGACCGGCATCACCCTCATGCAGCTCGACGAGGGCATGGACACTGGGCCCGTTTTCGCGCGCGTCGCCACGCCGATCGAGGAGGAAGAAACGGCTGGCGACTTGTCCGCGCGTCTCGCGCTCATCGGGGCCGATGCCGTACGCGAGTGGCTTCCAAAATACGTGCGGGGCGCGGTGGTCCTCGAAGCGCAGAGCCCCGACCTTGCGAGCATGGCGCCGCTGCTGGCCAAGGAAGACGGCCGCGTCGATTGGTCGGCGAAAGCAACGACCGTGCATGACCACGTTCGCGCCATGAATCCGTGGCCGGGCGCCTTTACGACCGCACGATCGCAGCGAATCAAATTGCACACCACACGCGTCCTCTCTGGCTCTCGCACGGGCGGACGCGCAGGAGAGGTGGTCGTGGCGGACAAAACGCGCGTCGTCGTCGCGTGCGGCGAAGGGTGCGTCGACTTATTGGCCGTTCAACCCCCCGGTCGGCGCACGATGACGGCTTCGGAATGGGTAGCCGGGCGGGGCGTGGCGGAGGGCGAAATGCTGGGCGGGTGAGCACCGGCGGCCACGCACCCGTACGCGTGCCCGCGCCCGCTCGAGGGCGGCGTAGGTGACTTCAAGAGGGCCTAGAATGCAAAGCACTTCCCTCCCCGCTCGGCCCCCCAAGTGCACCAGACCACGACGCCCGCACATCCTACGATGGTCACGGCGAGCGCAATGACAACGACACGCAAGAACCCGAAGAGTCGGCGGAGCTGAGCCACCGCCTCCATGAGGTGCTCGACGTCGCGCCCGCGCGTCGACACGAGCGCCGAGAAGGAGCGTCCTGCGGACACGAGCCACCACGCCATCGCGAGAATCGACCGCGCCGAGGCCCACCGTGGCGATCGCGTTGGGGATGAACCCAGCGACGATCTCTCCCACCACGAACATCGCCGCGAGCGCGCCCGTCAGAAAGGAGCAAACCCCGACGAAGCTCACCGATGCCGCCAGCGCACGGAAGCTCTCCCGATTGGTCTCTGCGAAATCGAATGCGGCCGTTCGGGGCGAATCAGCCGCGGACGTCAGCTGCGGAGGGGGTGCCTTGCTCATAGCGAACCCGGAGCTTGCCCCGGCCAATACTCCATTCGCCAAGCCGTTTGCCTAGGTGAAGAAAGTCGTCGTCCGAGCCGTCACCCGCCAGGGGTCGGTCCGGCGGCGGGAGACACTAAGGAAAGTAAGTTACCACGGAGATGGAGGCGGTAACAATCGCGGGGGGCGTCGCAAAAAATTCCTCCGCGGAAAACGCATAGCGGTCCCTCCGGAGAGGCGCCTCGACGCCGACCAGCCCCAGCAAGGCGAGGCGCGAGGTCAGCGGAAGCTCGATGCCGGAGGCGCCGCCTACCGAGAGCCACCCCCGCGACGAGGTCGCAGGCTGGAAGGTGTTGCTGCCACGCGCGCGGAGCAGTCCCAGCCGACTGAGAAGGCATGCCCGCAGACGGATGCTCGGACCGAGGGACATGCTCAAAAGACAGGCGTTGGCCTGGGCCGTCAGCCAGGTGAAGCTCGCCGTACCCGCGGCGGTGACGGTGTCCAGCGATTGCGCCGCCGCCAGCTCGACGCCGAACGCCGGTCTGAGAAGGCTTGCCCCAAGAATGGCCCACTCCAAACCCAGCGTGCCTCCAATGAGGACCGATGGAGCCGGCCCCTCCACGACGAAGCCGCCGATGCCCAGACCGACACGCGGTCCGGCATTCGTCCGCGGTCCATCTCGCTCCAGCGCGACGCCCTGAACCTGGGCATCGGCGGGAGCGGACGGCGCGGACGGCGCGGACGGGGCGGGCGGCGCGGGCGGCGCGGGCGGCGCCTCGTCGCGGTCGGCGGCGGGGCTGCTCTCGTCGGAATCGATGGCCAGCGCCGCAACCAGCGACAAGGCGTCGGCGACCTCTTCGCAATCGCGCCCGCTCAGCGTCTTGGTGTTCGATCGACCGTCCCCTTCCAGCAGCGAGAGGCGGCCGACGTACCGCGCGCCGACGAACGCGATTTGAACGCGCAGCGTGACTCTGCGCATGTCGCGCCGCGGTGGGGGATGGGTTCGCGCGAGCACCCTTTCCTCGAAGCTCCGCTCGGAGGGGCAGCCATTGGCTGCGCCGTAGACGAGCGTCAGTGTCTTCCGCGGCGACTCGGCGAGGGCGAGCGCGGGGAGCGCGACGAGCAGCGCCGTGGCGAGGACTTGGCGAACGAGCCCTAACCTCACGCGGGTGATGCTAGCGACGCGCGAGGATTCTTGCCCAGCCAAAGGGCCGGCGGATTGCGCGTGAAGCCCCGAAACGGGCGAACGGCGTCCGTGTCGGTCAGCGCGTGGCTCTATAGATTTTCATGCTCCCGGTGCGATTGGACGCGAAATAGATCTCGCTACCGTCGGCCGAGACCCACGGGTCGCGGTCCGTGGCGGGGGTATTGAGAGCGGCGAGCGACGCGAACGACGAAAACGGCAGCGTGACACCGGCGCGGCTCGCGACGAAGAGGTCCTGATCCAGCGCGGTCATGCGGTCGGAGGAGAAAAAGAGAAGCAGTCCGTCGTCGCTGAGGAAGCCGTCGACGTCGATGTTCGACGTGTCGATTGAGGCGAGCCGCGTGGGGACGGTCCACATGGCACCGACCGCAGAGCGCGTAGCCCACTCCAATTGATAATAGTCGGTCGGAGTCGGGCGATACGCCGTTGGCATGACGAGCCCTTGCTCGCCGGGAGGCCGAGGGATTCTCGTCGCCCGGAGAGTTGAGCTCGGCTACGACGCTGGGCGTCGCCCAAGGTGCCGAGCGGTTCGCGCGGGCGGAGACCCAGATGTCGAGACCACCCTGCCCTCCCGGGCGGTCGGACGCGACCCATAGCACCGCTCCGTCTGCAGATACCGCCGGACTCCGCTCGTGCGAAGGGCTGCTCACTTCGGCGACGAGCGCCGGGGCGTTCCAAGGATTGGTCACGGCGGCGCGCTTCGCCGACCAGACATCGCCGTTGCCGGGCCCTCCCGAACGCGTCGACAGGAAATAGAGCTCCAGCCTGTCCGCCGTCAGCGTGGGCTTTTCGTCATCGCCCGCGACGGCAGCCAACTCCGAGACGAGAAGGGGCGGACCGAATGCCGCCGCTGCAGCGACTGGACCCCCGCCCAAGGTCACCCGCGTTCCGTCACCGCAGCCCCATGGCGCGATGGCGCTCAGCGTGACGGCAGCGAACCCGAGCGCCTGTTCGGCCAAGTCGCGGACGGGCGGGCCGCGCCGCCAAGGTCTCATCGCGCGAGGGTATGAATCAAGACCGCCAACCGCTCGCGGTGAACGCTGGAGGGGTACGTTTGGACGAACTGTTGCGCCGCCGCGAGCGCCGCGGCGCGTTCGCCGCTTCGAGCGAGGGCCTCGATGCGCAGCAAAAGCGCCTCCTGGTTCAGTGCCTTGCTGCCGGAACGGCGATCGTACGTGTCGAGCAGCGCCAGACTGCTCTGCGTGTCGCCAGAGGCCGTCAAAACGCGTGCGTGGTCGAGCAACGTCGACTCGGCCCGCAGGTTCTCGGCCACTCCGGCCGAACGCGCGCTCGGGGTGGCCACGGCCGAAGGGGCCGCCAGCGTTCGCGCGCGAGACCTCGGCGAGACCAACGGGAGTCGGTGCGAATCCGTCGTGCGGGCCGAGTGTTCGCTCTCCACCGGGGTCACCGGCGGAACCGGAACGACGGCGCTCGGCGCCGCTGCGCCGGCGGCGGGCATCGCTGCGGTCTGCACGCCAACGCTCGCCGGTCGCCCTACCTCGTGGGCAAGAAAAGCCACCCCCGCGATGCCTGCGAGCGGCAGAGCGGCCCATGCCGCGAGCGACGTCCATCGCGCGGCGCGAATCGCCATGACGAACGCGATGCCCACGAGCGCCGCCTGCGGAAAGAGGCCGACGAGCTTCGCCGCCCTGCGAACGCTTGCCATGTCCGGCCGTTCGGCGACGCCTGCCGCCAACAGCGCACGCTCCGTTTCGCTCCCTGTCTCGAGAAGCGGCCGCGCGTGGCTCATTGCTGGCCCGCTTCCGGCCGAAGCAACGCGCGCACGAGCGATTGAAAGTGCTCTCGCGCCCGACGGAGGCGCGACGCCGCGGTCCCGAGCGGAATGGAGAGCACTTCCGCAATTTCCGGGACGGTGAACCCATCGAACTCGAAGAGGACGAAAACGGTGCGCGCGTCCATCTCGAGTCGCTCGAGGAGCGCGTCCAGAGCCTCTCGCGCTTGTTTTTGGTCGGTGAGCTCGTCCGGCGAAGGCAGCGGAGAGACGTCCAGATCGAGGTTCAACCCATGAACTTCGCGATCGCCTCTCCGTCGGATGCCGTGAGCGGTCCGGACCGCCGTCGCGTAAAGAAACGGACGCTCGCTGCCCCGGAGAATCCGCGGAAGGGCTTCGACGGCAACGAGAAAGACCTGTTGTGCGGCGTCGTCCGCTCGGTCCGCCGGAACGCCCATTCGGCGAAGGAACCTCCAGACGCCGGGGTAGTGCTCCACGAACGCGTGCCGCAACCGCGCCCGGTCATGCGTCTGCTCCACGCAAGCGCGTGCGGAGAGCCCGCCAGCGAGAGTGCTATCAAACGTCATGGAAACACTGTGTCCACACTAGATGCCACATCTTTGGGTTTTGATCACGCGTCGACGCGCGGCGGCCGGTCTTCGGGTGTCGATCGCGCGCGGTGCGATGGACATCCACGCTGGACTTTTCGTGCTCAGCACTTTGCGCACCAATGACGGCCACCGGAAGTCGCCACGAAGCGTTCCTCGCCGAGATACGGAAGGAATTTCCTGCTTTCGCGATCCTGCGCAAGCGCGAAAGTGCTCTTCACTGCGCGATCTCGGTCTTCCTCGTCGTGCTCACGCTCGGCGGACAGCGTCGGTACCTGAGCCACTATCACACGGTGCTCTTTGGACGCCTCTACGTGCCCGATGCCTGGGACGTCATGGCGGACGACGCTCGCTACATTCTCTTGCGTCACGAACGGGTGCACCTTCGGCAGCGCGAGCGCATGGGCGACTTGTCGATGGCGCTCGTCTATCTCTTCGTATTTTTCCCAATTTTCCTCGCTTGGGGACGCGCGCGAATCGAATGGGAGGCCTATGTCGAGACGATCCGCGCAACGGCAGAGGTCCAAGGAATCGAGGCGGCCCGCGGCCTGAAAAGTGAAGTGGTCCGCCGCTTCGTCGGCCCCGACTACGGCTGGATGTGGCCCTTTCCCCGAGCGGTCAGCGCCTGGTTCGCAGAAGTGATCGCCGACCTAGAGGCCGAGGCGGAATCGGAGGGTTGAATCTCCGGCGCCCGCGGGCCCGCAGGCGACCGTTCGAGCGTTCGGAGTGACGTCAGAGTGACGATCGAGGGAAGGCGCGGACGGCCCGAACGGCTCGGACGTTTCGTGGGGCCACAAAGCGCGCTAGCGTCTCTGCCATGGAACGAGCGCGCACACGCTGGACCAACACGGCATTTTACGCGCTTTTGGCGGTGACCACCGCGACGTTCGTAACCGAGATATTCTTGGTCTTCCTGCGCACGCCGATCGAGGCGCGGATGGGCATCGTCCAAAAAATATTTTATTTTCACGTCCCAAGCGGGTACGCGATGTATCTCGGCGCCACCGCATGTTTTCTAGGATCGGTCGCCTATCTCGTGCGTCCGACGGAGGCTCGGGACGCCTTCGCTCACGCCGGGGCAGAGGCGGCGGTCGCCTTCGGCGCCATTCTTCTGACCACAGGACCTCTCTGGGGCGCCAAGGCGTGGGGAGCCTTTTGGACATGGGACCCGCGCTTGACGACCGCCCTCCTGAGCTTTCTCGTCTACGTGGCGTACCTCGTGCTCCGGGCGTTTGCCGGCGAGGGCGAGGGCGAACGGCGGGTGGCGGCGGCCCTCGGGGTGCTCGGGGCGGCCAATTTGCCGATCATCCACTACAGCGTCCAAAAATGGGGCGGGCAGCACCCCGTCGTCATCACCGGCAATGGAGGAGGCTTGCAGAGCGCGGACATGAAATTGGCACTCGCCCTTGGCTTCTTCGCCTTCACGCTTCTCGCGGTTCTCCTCATCTGGACGCGTACCGTGGTCGAGATTGCGAAGAGCCGCCTCCGCAGTGCAGAGGAAGACGCCATCGATCTGGGGCTCGACACGAGGACTGAGGTATGAACGGCAAAGAGCAAACATTCGATGTCTCGTCCGGCGTTTCGTCCGGCGTCCCGCCGCGCACGACAGCCCCCGCGGACCGCTCGACGAGCTTTCAAGCCGTCCAGGGTGAGCCCGAGCATTACAGCGGCGCGACCCTTCTCGTGACGGCCTACGCCGCCCTCTGGGCGATCCTTCTCGTGTGGGTCGGTTTCGTTTGGCGCAAACAGAGCGCGCTGAATGTCCGTCTCGATGACTTGGACCGCGTGTTGAAAGCGGCTGCTGCGCGAGAGCGCAAGCCCGCCCGATGAACACGCCAGGCCCGGAGCATTTCATTTTCATCCCCGGAGTCCTCCTTCTCGGGATGGTCGTCGGGTACATCATGGGAGCGCGCTCGGCACGCGCAGAAATCGAACGACGGCGTCGGCGCGCGCGCGAGTGACGCGACGGACGCGACGACGCGACTGCCGAACGAAAAGGCGACGCCCGCGGCGGCAGGAGAGGTACACCAAATCATCGGGAGAACAACGGATGTTCGACTTCCAGCCAACGGAGGAGCAACGGGCCCTCATCGACACCGCTCGGAGATTCGCGCGCGAGCGAATCATGCCAATCGCTGCCGAGTGTGACCGCCAGTCGAAGTTTCCGAAGGATTTGTTCGACGAAGCCCACGCCATCGGCTTGGTCAATCCGACTCTTCCGGCCGAATATGGCGGCGGAGGCCTGAGCGATCTCGATGCGAGCTTCATCACCGAGGAGCTCGCCTACGCCTGCTCGGGCATACAGACCAGCTTGACTGCCAATACTCTCGGGCTGACCCCCATCAAGCTCGGTGGTACCGAGGAGCAGAAGACCAAGTACCTCGGTTGGTTGGCGCACCATCCTGTCATGGTGTCGTACGCGACGAGCGAGCCGTCGATGGGAAGCGACGTGGCCGGAATGCAGTGCCGGGCCGTCCGAGACTCGGAGGGCAGCTGGGTCCTCAACGGTACCAAACAGTGGATCACGAACGCGACGCTCGCGAGCTTTTACATCGTTTTCGCCACCGAAGATCCGACCCTCAAACACAAGGGGATCGGGGCTTTCATCGTCGAGCGATCGCAGAATGGCGTAAAGCCGGGCCGTCACGAAGACAAGCTGGGGCAACGCGCGAGCGACACGGCGCCGCTCGTGCTCGAAGACGTACGCGTCCCCGCCAAACAGGTGCTTGCACCGCCAGGGCACGGGTTCAAACTGGCCATGGAGACGTTCAACCAGACGCGTCCAGACATCGGCGCGATCGCCGTCGGGATCATGCGCCGCTGTCTGGACGAGAGCGTCCGCTACGCGAAGGAGCGCAAGACATTTGGAGTGCCCATCGCTCAGCACCAGCTCGTCCAGGCGATGCTTGCCGAGATGAAAATCCGTATCGAGGCGACCACGTTGCTCGTCCGCAAGGCGGCATGGAGCCTCGACAACGGCCTCCGCGATCCGACTACGTCGTCATGTGCAAAAGCCTTCGGCGCAGACGCGGCGATGCAAAGCGCATTGGACGCGGTGCAGGTCTTCGGGGGCTACGGTTGCGTCAAAGACTATCCCGTCGAGAAACTGATGCGCGATGCGAAGATTCTTCAAATCTACGAGGGGACCGCTCAGGTGCAGCGGCTCGTCATTGCGCGCCAATTGCTCGCTCAGTGACTCCTTCGTGGGCCTGCCGCTCGATCGCCGTGGCGGCGCTCGGCACCGCGTGTGCCCGATCCGGCGGGGCCGCGGGATTCGATGCCGTTCCCGCTTCGCGCGACGTGCGTGTGACGAGTGCCCCTCGGCAAGGTGAGAGCAACGCTGGCTATGCCTACGTCGCGCGCCGGCCGCTCGCGGTCGTAGCGCTTGCGGAGGCGCGAGGAATCGATCCCGAGGTGGCGCGCGCGGCGATCGATCACCTCGCCGACGCGCTCGACGCATGCGCGACCGAGGAGGGGCGCAAGGGCGCGCTCGCAGATGGAGCGGCCCGCCTCATCGCCCAGATCGACGCCGATGGGAGCGTCGCGGCCACCGGTGTTCACGTCGATCCGGGGCCGGGAGCCGCGCACAACGCGGTCCTGTGCTTCGTGGCCCCTGCGAGGCTGCTTGCCTTTCCAAGGGGAGACGGGAGCGCTCGGTCCGTTGCGATCGAGGCGATGTGGGGCCGTCTCGCGCCTGGACACTGAGGCGTGCGTGCCCGCGTGCCTGTGACCGTCGAGCGTACCGAGACGGAGGCGCTCTCGAGGAGGGACGTGCCGTCCGCCGGCCCACCCCCGGACGCATGAATTTCGAAGAAAGCGGCTCGGCCAACGAGAAAAGCGACGTTTATTTCTGGTGAAGCGTCTCTTCCTGTTGGCAGAGCGGCTTTTCTTCTTGGTCGAGCGTCTCTTCCTATTGGCAGAGCGGCTTTTCTTCTTGGTCGAGCGGCTCGTCCTGTTGGTAGAGCGGCTTTTCTTCTTGGTCGAGCGTCTCTTCCTGTTGGCAGAGCGGCTTTTCTTCTTGGTCGAGCGTCTCTTCCTGTTGGCAGAGCGGCTTTTCTTCTTGGTCGAGCGTCTCTTCCTGTTGGCAGAGCGGCTTTTCTTCTTGGTCGAGCGTCTCTTCCTGTTGGCAGAGCGGCTTTTCTTCTTGGTCGAGCGGCTCGTCCTATTGGCAGAGCGGCTTTTCTTCTTGGTCGAGCGGCTCGTCCTGTTGGCAGAGCGCCTTTTCTTCTTGGTCGAGCGGCTCGTCCTGTTGGCAGAGCGGCTTTTCTTCTTGGTCGAGCGGCTCGTCCTGTTGGCAGAGCGCCTTTTCTTCTTGGTCGAGCGGCTCGTCCTGTTGGCAGAGCGCCTTTTCTTCTTGGTCGAGCGTCTCGTCCTGTTGGCAGAGCGGCTTTTTTTCTTGGTCGAGCGTCTCTTCCTGTTGGCAAAGCGCCTTTTCTCGTCGGCGAAGGGGGGCCGCTCATTGGCAGACCTTCTGTTCCTCTTGAACGAGCGGCGGTCGTTCCCGTTCATGCTCCTTCGGTCGAAACTGGAGCGCCTTTGGCCGATCGGGCGTCGGACAGGGTCGGGGGCACGGGCACGTCTTCGGGAGCAAGCTCGATGCCCGAGGCTTTTCCTGTCACTCTCTCAATCGGTACCGGCGGAATTTCCTCTGACGGGGGCGGACGAATTTTCGAAAGGGGGGGCGGGCAATGTGGCCGCTGAGTTCACTCGTGGCTGGGGGCGCACCTCCTACACGGCTCTTCGCGCTCCGATCGCTGTCAGGCGCGGGCAATCGCAAACCGTGGCTCGAAAAAAATGTCCGCGGATGCGCGGGCTATTGGCCCAGAACCATCTTCATGATGGGTCCCACCGCGAGGCGGGCATGTGCATTGCACATGAGCGAGCCGTGCGCATCTTAGTGGACAACATTGAATCCATGCGATCGGCCGACGGCACATGAAATCGCGAAACGAGATTGTGTGCGAGCTCACGCGCGCCTCTGCGTCCGGGCCCCCGCCGCGATCGTCTGCTCCTCCTTTATCCACGGAACGGACCGACTGCGGCGGCTGCGGAAGCATGACTGCTGCGCATCGCACTTCAGCCTTGAGCGCGATGGGCTGGCGATTGGGCTTTGTTCGCTCTCCGGAGCATGAGCGCCACGGACGTTGGTTTTGCCCGAACTGCCGCGAACAGATCGCCTCTACACTGACTCAACCCACGGGAGAGCGGCATGAAACCTGACACCTGCGTCGATTGTGGAGCAAGCGCGCCGCAAGCCGAAACGAGTTACACGGCCATCGGCCACGGCTGGCGTGTCAACGCGCGCACGGCCGAAGGCGACACGGTGCTCGAATGGCGGTGCTCGCCTTGCTGGAAAGCCGCCCGCGCGTCGAAGGCTTCACGTGAACCGCCGCGAGCGATCGGAACGACTCCCCGGCCGCGCTGAAAGCACCGCCGGTTGGCGGTGCGATCCGTGGCTGCCCCCGTCCGCGGATCACTCCCGAGGAACGCTCCTCGCGTCGCTAGGGCCACGGATTGTCCCTCTCCAATTGGACCTTCGGCTTGCGCTCCGGCGGTCGCACCGGGGCGGGCTCGGCCGACGGCGACTCGGCTGCGGCAGAAGCCGACCCGCGAGGCGGCGTCGCACTAGGCGCCGTGCGGACACTCTGCTCGCCACGCCCGAGCGCGGGCGACACCGGCGGGGCCGCACGGTTGCGAGCGTCGGGCCTCCGCGCAGAGTCGGTAGGCTGCGTCACGCCGCCCGCTGGCGCGGCCGCCGATGTCTCGGGCTCCTTGGTGGGGCTCTGGGTCGCCGTTTGAACGGCCGTCGCGGACGGAGTTGGGGGCGCGGTCACCGAGGGCGAAGAGCCCGCTCCCGTCGAATGCGAGCTCGAAGCGTTGACGGCGAGCACGAGACCCACGGCCGCGAGGACACCCGTCGCTAGAATGAGATAACGTGAATTGCCCTTGGCCCAAGCAAGGCCACCCTTCTCTTGAGGCGGCGGCGGCGACGTGGTGATTCGACGGGACTGCGATTCAGTCGGATTCGCCGATCCGGGCGCCGGCCCCGCCGCCTTGCGCGAAGTGCCTGTGACGTCCTTCGACGCTTCCATGGCGACCGAAGCGGTGAGCCCCGGCAGCGAGACGGCGGGCAACAGGTTCGGTGCGGAGGGCATGCCTCCGCTATCGATCAGGCGAAACTGCTCCTCGATGACGTTTCGGATGCTCTGCCTTCCCTCCGCGTACGCGTTGGCGAGCATCTCGCCGAGATCGCGGAGCGAGACCGGCGCCATGCCACGAAGCGCTGCCTCCAGCGCGACACGAAACTCGGCCGCC
This sequence comes from uncultured delta proteobacterium, assembly GCA_963787925.1. Classification (GTDB taxonomy): domain Bacteria; phylum Myxococcota_A; class Polyangia; order Polyangiales; family Polyangiaceae; genus Palsa-1150. Next base: position 1,880,080 of record CAWBEN010000003.1, on the reverse strand, counting down.
GTCTGATACCGATCATCGGGGTTGGGAGCCAACGCACGGAGGACGACGGCGTCGATCTCCGCCGGGTACCCGCGAGCGGCCGCGTTCGGGCTCTCGGGGAGCTCTCCGCGGGCCAGCCTAGTGAAGAGCGCAGGCTGGCTGAGCCCGGTCGGCCAACGTCGTCGGCCGGTCACGGCTTCCCAGAGCATGACTCCCACCGCATAGAGATCGGCGCGCGCGTCGACGGGCTCGCCGCGGGCCTGCTCGGGAGCCATGTAGGTAAGCTTGCCCTTGATGACGCCTGTGGCGGTCCTCACCGATGACGTCGCGGCTTTTGCTATCCCGAAGTCGAGAAGCTTTACCTGCCCATCGTACGTGACGAAAATGTTATGGGGCGTCACGTCGCGATGAACGATCTCGAGGGATCGACCATCGTAGTCCTTGAGCTCGTGGGCGTAGCGAAGCCCTTCGATGACGTCGAGAAGGACCCGCGCCTGCAACGGGAACGTGAGCGGGCCGCCTTCTTTGGATAGCTTCGCCGTCGCCGCGTGGAGCGACACGCCGTCCAAGTACTCCATCGCCATCATGTGCCCTACGTCGTCCACTCCCACGTCATAGGTATGGACGATGTTCGGATGGCTCAGCCGCGCTGAAAGCCGGGCTTCGTCGAGAAACATCTGCACGAACTCTTCGTCGACCGCGATTTCCGGGCGCAAGACCTTCACGACGGCAAGCTTCCGAAAACCAGAGTTGCCCAGGGCGACGGCGAGGTACACCGTGGCCATTCCCCCTTGGCCGAGCTCCGCGATCAGGCGATAACGCCCGGCGAAATCAGCGGGGCCCCTGGGCTCATTTCGTGAAGCGACGTGTCCCATCGGATTCAGGGCAACCACCTATTCTAGTAACGCTCACTCTCGGGATTAAGACCAGAGAGGATCTGCGAAAAAAGTGGCCCGAGCCACTCTACGCGGTCACTGCGGACGCCGCCATGCGCCCTTTTGCCTCAGACACGAGCCCGATTCCGCACATGGTATCCGCGCTCGCACGGCGGAGCACCGTCGCGGCGACCTGGAGCCACGCTCCCATAAGCTCGTGTCCGCGACCGGCGGAATTGCGAGCCCGCAAAAGATTTATCATGATTAAGTTTGCTCCTTCGCTTGCCGTTGCAGTGGGCTCGGAGTCCTCACCAAGAGGCCGAGGTTGCGATGTCCGCAGCCCCGGCGCCCGCACGCTCCCCTGGGGCCCACGCGACGCCATCGTCCGTGAGGGGGCAAGTAGGCGGCAGAGCGCGGGCGCCTTTCATAACCCACAAACCGTCGGAGATTTGAAATGGGCGAATTGAACCGAAATGCCCGAGCGGCGGTCGTCGCCGGGTGCGCGGGTTTCGTGGCGGCTTTGATTGGCTGTTCCGATACGAGCGGAACCGTGCCTGGAGGCACGGGCATGGAGGCTGGTGCGGAGACTTCGGCGCCCGGCGACGGCTCGGCTTCCGTCCTCGATACGTGGCATCCCGCGCAGATCGACGCGGGCGTACCGGACGCTTCTGCCTTCGACGCCTCCGTAAGCGACGTCTCGGCGAGCGACACCGCCGTCCTTGACGGCCCCGGTTCCACCACCCCGGACGCAGGCGGGAGCACCGTCGATGCGAGCGACCTCGACGCCGACGCCGGCCCGCCGGACGCGCGGCCGGACGCAATGACGGCGCCGCCGTTGCAACTATGCGGTATGCTCGACTCGGATTGGGGCATAGCGACGGACGCGGCGGTCTGCGCGTCGATGACCCCGAGCAGCTGTCCCGATCGCGTGACGAACTGGGCGGGGACCATCGTGATGAACTACGCCGTCGCGGTATCCGGTGATTGTCGGATCAGCCAAATGCTGTCGCCTCCCGTTCTTTCCGACTCCCAATCGACGGATTATCTCAATGCGCTCGTTCCTTTCACTCTCGACTTTTTCGGTTGCCCGCAGCCAGACGCCGACGCGGGTGCGGTCACGTTTGGTCTCGTGCCCGAGCCGCTCTGGTCGACGGTCCTCACGACGACCGACCTCCAGACGCTCTCGGACGCGTACTTGGCAGCCGTGAGCCAGTCGCTCTCCGACCTGGCGGCGCCTCCGCTCTCGACCGCGCAGACGGACGCGATCAACGCGAAGCTTCAAGCGCTCGCCGCGACGGTTCCAGGGACGGTCGTGTCGACTTCACGGATGTACGACACGTGCGCGACGGAGGCGGGCGCCGAGGGCGGCGACGACGGCGGCAACGCTCTGGATGGCGGCGCCGACGGCACGAGCGACTAGGCCTTACGATGGCCCACGACACGAATCCCAGATCCGGTTGGCAGGCCGCGGCCGGGGCGCTCCTTTCGGCCGCCGCGGTGGGCGGCTGCTCGCTGCTGCTCCACGCCGACGCGAGCCAGTGCACGTCGACCTCGCAATGCACCGTGCGCGGTTCGGCGTTCGCAAACCACGTATGCGTGGCCGGCACATGTGTCGCAGCGAGTCCGACGGTAGACGGCAGCGCCGAGGGCGGCAGCGACGGAGGTTCGACCGAGGCGGCAGCGGCTCCGGACGCGGGAGGATGCTCCGTGGCCACCGACTGCACGCCAGCGAGCGCGGCGCACACCGAGGTCGCCTGCGACCGCGACTCGCATACCTGCGTGCAACTCACGACGGACGAGTGCCCGCTCGTCCTCGGTGACTACAGCGGGCTCACGTGGCCGCCGGTCTTTTTTGGAGCGTTTGCGACGCTGCCGCCGAGCGGGATCCAGACCCATCCCAGTTACCTGAACTACAGGTTGGCCATAGAAGAATTCACGTCGGCAGGAGGGATTCCCTCGGGACCCGGGCTGGGCCAGCGAATGCCCGTGGGCGTCGTGTGCAACGTCGAGGCGAACGTCGACACGGTGATGGCCCATTTGACGTCGGACGTTCACGTCCCGGCCGTCATTGCGCCGCTCGACTCGGTGAGCCTCAAGACGATGTTCGTCAAGGACGCGCAGCCAAGCCAGATTTTCGTCATCAACCCGTTCGGCGCCGATTCGACGCTCACTTCGCTCCCGACCGACGGGCTCCTTTGGCACATGCTGGGGCAGCCCAGCGACAACGCCGCCGCCTACGCCGCGGTGCTCGGCCGCGTCGAGGCTTACGTGCGCACGTCTCAGAACATACCGATGGGCACTCCGGTTCGCATCGCGACGGTGACGGCGAACGCCACCGTCACCCAGGACTTGGCGGCGGCGGTACTGCCGCTCCTCCGCTGGAATGGCAAGTCGGTAGACGAAAATACGGCCGCCGGCCTCTACCAGAACGTTGCCATTGCATCGACGCTCAACAATACCCCGCTTACGAGCATCGCGGTCGACTCGGCGGTCACGGCCCTCGTGAATTTCAAACCGAACGCGGTCATTTCTTTTGCGAGCTCCGAGTTCGACAAGCTGCTGCAGACGCTCGAGACTCCGACGAGCGCGAACCCCAACCCGCCAGCGCCTTTTTACCTCGTCGGGCCGTACAACATGGGCTCGACCGGCCTCCTTCGCTGGATTGGCAGCGGCACGGGCGCCATCTCGGAGGCCAAGCGGACGCGCATCGCCGGGGTGGGCATCGCGGCGGCTTCGGACCAGCACGTGCTCCATCAATACGAGAACCGGTTCATCGGGCGGTTCAACGACCCGTCGGGATTGGGCCAGGAGAACTATTACGACGCGATGTACTTCACGGTCGACGCGATAGTCGGTGCCGGACGCGTCGCCACTCTCACCGGCAAGAACGTCGCGCAGGGAATGCTGCGCCTGTTGTCGGGAAGCTCGTACGACATGGGGCCGAGCACGATGGGCGCGATCTTCGGGGCCCTCGGCACGTCGACGGGAACCATTCAGCTCTTCGGCACGCTCGGCGCCCCCAATTTCACGTTGGCCACCGGCGCGCGCGTCGGCCAAGGAAGCATCTATTGCGTCACGCGGGATACGAATACCGGCGGCACGAGCTACCTTTACGATGTCCTCACCCTGGGCGCCGGGGACAGCGGCCCAACGGCGCTCGGGGGGAGCTTCGCACCATGCTACAGCGGCTTTTAGCCCGCGGACGAGCCGGGAGGCTGTCGGTCGCCGGGCTGCTCGGCCTCGCGCTGCCGCAGTGCGGAGGGCAGGTCGGCGACGGCTCCATCGACGTCTCGCGGGGTGCGATCGTCGGAGGCCGCGCGGTCGACGCGGTCAATTCCCCGGTGCTCTATTTGCGCGGTCCCGAGGGCGCGTGCTCCGCGGTCCTCGTCGCGCCGACGCTCGTCGTCACCGCCCGCCACTGCGTGGCGTACGCGACAGCGGGCGCGTTCGCCTGCACGGCGGCGGGCGAGCTAATCCTCACCGGAAGCGGCGCAGGCCAGATTGGCGACGACGTCCCGCCGAGTAGCCTCGGTTTTTTTGCGGGTGTGCAGAGCGACGCCGGTTCCTTCGCGGCTGGCCCTCCAGACGCGGTCGGCGTCCGCATTCTGTCGACGCAAACGCTCAGCGCCTGCCGGGACGACCTTGCCTTCGTCGTTCTCGACCGCGCCATCGCTGGCCCGATCCCGCTTGCCGTTCGCTACGACGGACCGACCAAGCTCGGCGAGACGATGTCCGTCTCCGGCTATGGGTTGACTGACCAACAGTACGACCGACTCGCGCTGAGGACACGCGACGGGGTGCCCGTCGTGGGGGTCGGACCCGATCTCGCGTCGAACAATACACAGCTCGCGCCCGTCCGTTCGATACGAGTCGCCCCGGTCACGTGCCAGGGCGACAGCGGCGGCGCGATCGTTTCGATGGCCACCGGCGCACTCGTGGGGATCGTCTCGCTCGGGAGCCAGGCCGCCACCGGCAGCCCTTCCTGCAACGACAGCGTCCTCTCCGACACCATCGGCCCGCGGCTGGCGGCCTTTCACGACCTCGTCGTCAGCGCGTTCGCGGCGGCGGGAGCCTTGCCGATCGCGGAGGCCACGTCGTCGGACGCGGCTACCGGGTGGGATTCGCCAGCGGTCACGGCTCCCTCCCCGGCGCCGTCCGTCGCTCCCGATCACGTGTCGCCCAACGGTTCCACGGCGTACCGCGCGACGGGCGCTGCGTGCACGATTACCTTGAGCGATGGGAGCGATGGCGACGGTGCGGGCCCCGCCCGCGCGATGACCCTCGCCTTCGCGTTGACGGCCCTCGCCGTCGGGAGGCGCAGAAGATGATCCGATCGATTTTTACGGACTGGGCGCGTTCGACGGCGGCGCGTTCGACGGCGATGCTGGCGGGCCTCGGGCTCGCATTTTTTGCCCAGAGCGCGAGCGCGGCGCCGCCCCCAAACGGCGGCGAACAGGCGGGCGCTTCGCCGAGCGCTCCGGCCACCGACCGCGCCGGCGAAGAGGCCTCGGACCACTTCAAACGCGGGCTGCAGCTCTTCGACGACGGCGACTACACGCTCGCGCTCGTCGAGTTCGAGCGAGCGTACCAATTGGCCCCCAACTACCGCGCGCTCTACAACATCGCCCTCGTCGACACGCAGCTCGGGCGTTATGCGGACGCCGCGCGCACCTTCGAGGAATACCTTCGCGACGGCGGCGACTCGATCGCGCCCGCCCGCCGCGCGGAGGTGACCAAGACGCTCGCGGGGCTCACGCTGAGAACCGCGACGGTGGACCTCTCGACGAACGTGCCGAACGCCGAGATCACGCTGGACGGCAAGGCGCTCGATCCATCGACTCTCCACGGCCCGATGGTCATCGACGCGGGAGAGCACATCGTTCAGGCGACGGCCCCCGGCTTTCGAGCCACGAACCGCGCGGTGACGCTTGCCGGCGCCGATCGCGTATCGGTTCGGCTCGACCTCGTGGCGCTCGCACCGCTGCACGTCACGAACGACCTGCCTCCGCACGGCCGTGGCCCCTTCTGGCAGGGCTTCGTCGCGACCGGCGCGCTCGCGGCAGGAGCCATTGTGAGCGGCGTCGTCATGCTGGACGCGCGCTCCCACCTGAGTCAGCTCCAAAACACGCCAGCGTCCGACGCGGCGCAGCGCGAGAGCGCGGCCAACAAGGCGAACACCGCCGCGCTGACAGCGGACATCTTGTCGGGTTTGGCCATCGTCGCGGGAGGAGTCTCGATTTACATTTCTCTTGGATCGGACCACTCTTCGAAAGCCCCCTCGGTCGCGATCGCACCGCAGCGGATTGCCCTCTCGCTCCCGTTCTAATGCAGATGATCACGCGAGGCATCGAATCACGGACCACAACGCACCCGGCCACGACGGAGCCCAGCCCGTCCGCGACGCGCCCGGTACCGAGGCTCGATTGGCACGACGACACCGGCGCGCGCACCGCGAAGATCGAACGGCGCTGCGTTCTGGGCTCCGCGCCGCACTGTGACCTCATCATTGCCGATCCTGCCGTCTCGCGTGTTCACGCCGAGATAGAGCCGCGCGAAGATGGCATCTGGATCCGGGATCTGAATAGCCGCAACGGCACGTTCGTCGAGGGCGTCCGAATCGAGTCTGCGGGCGTTCTCCACGGATTCACGATCCATATCGGCGCGACCGATCTGCTCGTCGACTACGCAAACGTCGAGCAGAAGCCCATCGAGAGCTGGCCGTCCGAGCGCTTCGGACCGCTGGTCGGAAGAAGCCGCCTGATGCGGGAGCTCTTCGCGACGCTCGCGCAGCTCGCGCCACTCGAGTGCTGCATCATGATTGCCGGCGAGACGGGCACCGGGAAGGAGCTCGTCGCCCGGGCGATTCACCAAGCTTCGTCTCGAGCGGCTGGCCCGTTCATCGTCGTCGATTGCGCCACGCTCTCCGAGAGTCTCATCGAGGCCGAGCTCTTCGGTCACGCCAAGGGCGCCTTCACCGGCGCGCACCAGAACCGCCCCGGCGCCTTCGAAGCCGCCGATGGCGGGACCGTCTTTCTGGACGAAATCGGTGAGCTGCCCATCGCGATGCAGCCAAAGCTGCTTCGCGTGCTCGAATCGTCGACGGTGCGCCGGATCGGCGAGGCGAAACACCGCAGCGTGAACGTGCGCTTCGTGTCGGCCACCCATCGCGACCTACTCTCGATGGTCAACCGCGGAGAGTTCCGGGAAGATCTCTATTTCCGCCTGGCCGTCGTTCCGGTCCGCGTTCCCGCCTTGCGAGAGCGTCTAGAGGACATCGACCTCCTCTTGACTCATTTCAGTGGGGGAGCTCGTGACTGGCTCACTCCGAAAGTCCTGCGCGCCCTCGAGACCCGGCCCTGGCGGGGCAACGTGCGCGAGCTACGCAATTTCGCCGAGCGAGCGAGAGCCATCGGCCCCGCCGAGGCGCTGAGCCTTTCGATGGACGCCGCCGAACGCGAGCCGGTGACCGCTGTGATTTCGCGCCCGGTGGAGCTGCTCGAGGCGCGACAGCCGGTCGTCCCCACCACGGCGACGGTCGCGCCCGTTGCGGAGGCGCCGCCGTTTGCCCAGCCCTTCCGAACGTTCCGAGAGCAGTGGATCGGCCACGGCGAGCGGGCCTTTCTGCGCGACCTTTTGGCGCGTCACCAGAACAACGTGGCGGCGGCGGCGAAGGAGGCTGAAATCGACCGCACGTACATGTACCGCCTCATTCGCAAGCACGCTCTCTGACGGCCTCACGCGCGCCAGGGCGGCCGGCACGCGCAAAAGCCTCTTCCGGCCCGCCTAGCGGCTGGCGGCTACTGCACGGAGCCGAGGCCAATCAGCGTGCTCTCGGTCGCAGGCCAGCCGCCGGGCCCCCCGCGCGCTTCCGGAGACGGACTGCCGTCCGAAGGCCAAGCGCCGAGGACGAGGTCGACGGCAACGGCGTAACGCCGCGCGCGCGCCTCGTCACCGCGCGTTTCGGCGGCCCGGTAGAGCCGGGCGAGAACAGCGAGAGCATTGCCGAAATCTTTGCGGGTCGTGGTCATGTCGAATGCCCCCCAGGCGACTGCCCGGGGAGTACGTCGCGACGACGCTCAATCATAAGATCTCGGCCGCGCGGCTACCCGAGAGCCCGACCCGCGCTTGAAGTGAGGCCGCACCGGCGTTATGTGGGCTCGGCACGCCATGCGCCGGACCGAGCGCCTCTTCGCACTCACCGAGTACTTGCGTGGGCGCCGCACCGGCGTCACTGCTGGAGCTCTCGCGGAGCGATTCGGGGTGACCGAGCGCACGATGTTCCGCGACCTCGATGCCCTCCGCGCCGCCGCCTTGCCACTGCTGGCTGACCGCGGACGCGGAGGCGGCTACGCGCTCGACCGCTCTTATAGCCTGCCTCCCGTGAACTTCACGCCGCGCGAGGCGGCGCTCCTCGTCGCGCTCGGTCGCTTCGCGATCGACATGCGCTTGCTTCCGTTCACCGAGGCGCTCGAGTCCGCGCTCGACAAGGTCCGCTCGGCGCTCTCGACATCCGGGCAACGCGAGCTGCTCGCCCGGCTGAAGGAGCTCTCGTTCCATGGCGTGCCGGCGCTTCCCAGCAAGAAGGCCGTCCGCGCGGCGGTCGAGCGCGCCTGGTTCGAGCAGCAGCCGCTTCGCATCACTTACGTCGATGGAGACTTCATTCAAACCAAGCGCGACATACGTATCCAGTCGGTCATCATGGATCGCCACGAGACGCGAATCGACGCGGCCGATTGCACGACCGGCGAGCGCCGTCATTTTCGGCTCGATCGCATCAAGCAAGCCGAAGTGGCGCCGCCGGCTGCATCGCCCGCGTCGTCGCGGGCCACGCGTTGACGGCGCGCGCCGTAGGCTCGGAGACATTCCTCGTTGACGCGACGCAGCAGCTGATTTACCGAGCGGGCGCATGTGCGCGAGCGCCGCCAATACTGCGGAATCGCGAGAGTGACCTCACCGCCGACCACCCGCTCGTACGTTTATCGAAGCGGCTCCCCGCCATGGCCATGCGACGTGAGAACAAGCGCGCTATTGTCCATGCAACGCCGTGCCGATCGCGGAACCACAGCCTAATTTTCCGCTTGGGCCGGGCTACAAGCTTCCGCGGTACGAGCTGCTTTGCCCGATTGCGGAAGGAGGAATGGCAACCGTCTGGGCGGCGCGCACGCGCGAGGGCCACGGCGCGCAGCGTGTCGTCGTCATCAAGACGATTCTTCCGGAGTTCGCCAATGGCGCCCAATTTCAAGAGATGTTTTTGCGCGAGGGAGGAATTGCGTCGCGCATCACGCATCGGAACGTCGCCCGAATTTTCGATCTCGGAGAAGAGCGCGGCGTCCTCTACATCGCGATGGAATACGTCGACGGCGAGGCGCTGTCGAAGCTCCATCGCGCGTGCAAGAAGGTCGGCACCAAGATCCCCCCTGGAATCGTGCTCCGCGTCCTTGCCGACACGTGCGCGGGATTGCACGCTGCCCACGAGCTGAAAGACGGCACGGGGAGGCTGCTCGGCATCGTTCACCGCGACGTCAGCCCGCCGAATCTCCTCCTCAACGAGAAGGGCGTCGCGAAAGTCATCGACTTTGGAATCGCCAAAACGCACGTCCATCTCGGCGAAGATACGGATTCCGGTCTGCTCAAAGGCAAGGTCGGGTACATGGCGCCCGAGCAGGCGCTCGGCCTCGCGGTGGATAGGCGTACGGACGTCTGGGCGGTCGGCGCCGTCCTCTACAATCTTCTCACTGGGCGGCCCCCGCACGAAGGAGGCAACCGCCTCCAGTCGCTCCAGCTCGTCACGTCTGGGCAGCCGCCGGCCCCTCTTCCGTCGGATGTGCATCCCGCCATCGCGGAGATCGCGCGGATTGCGCTCTCTCCCTCTGCCGACGATCGCTATGCGACCGCCGCGCAGATGGGCGAGGCGCTCGAGAGCGCGATGCGCCATTCCAAGCTGACGGCCACTCCGGCCGATGTCGCCGCGTTTTCGGCTCGCCACCTCTCCGACCGGGTGGAGAAGCGCAGACGGGCGATCGCCCTCGCGCTCACGGGGGCGACCCAGCGCGGGCGTGCCGATGATCTCCGGCACGCTTCGAGCGAGCAGACACCATCGGCCGTGCGGCGAGCGCTGGCGAGATTCTTACCGCCGGACTCGGTGGAGGCGGTCTCGGCGACCACCCTCGATCCCGCTTTTCTCGATGCGCCGCCGTCGGCACCCGCAGCCCCGGCGCCGCGACAAGGACGGCTCTACGCGGTCGCCGCTCTGGCGCTCGGCCTGGTGGTGGTGACGGCGAGCGCTTTCTTCTTCTTTCATCGCTCGGAAGACCGGAGAGGCTCGTCGGCGATGGGGATGGCCCCGCCCGGCACGTCGATGGGTGACCGACCCGTCGCCGGCCTTGGAGCGGCTCCGCTCGCCGAGCTGCGGACGGTGACGACCAGCGCGCCTTCGAGCCGTGCACCGGCGGTCGCTCGGCCGGTGCCCGAAGGAGGCGCTGCCTTGCGGCCCCCGAGCCCGTCGGCGCGGCCTATCGAACGCAGCCCCCTTCGGTTCGACTCCGTCACGACCGATCGATGAGCGGGCTGACTGCGACGAGCGCGCTCCCTTGAGCGCCGCCCTCGCTCTTCACGGCGTGTCCTTGTATTCGTACAGTCTATTGGCCGGACATGTCCCCGCAACGCCGCCGTCGGCCAAGAGACAAGTGGACGGCGTGGCGCTAAAAGGGCGGTTGGTCGTCGCGGCCGCCTTCCACGGCGCGGCCAAATCGATGTGCGCTCCCAGCATCGAATCGCGGACGAGCGCCTGACCGCTCGGATAGGCCCCGTTGGGGTTGGGGTCGACGCACATGATGAGGTAGTTTCCCGCGCCCGAGCCGCAGCCGTGGTCCCACGCCCGACCGAGCCCGATGCCCGTGAGCGTCGGCTGGTCGGCGGTGAACGAGGAGTTGACGACCAGCATTCCGTAAGGATTGCGCGCGTCCGTGTCGGGAGCGAGGACCTGGCCCGACGTCTTGCGATCACTGACGGAGTGAATCGTGCACCCGTCGAGGACCGACGTTGCAGCGCCGAAGACGAAATCCACGTCGCCCGCGATGAACGAGCTCTTGACGTAAGCGCGCACGACCGTGTTCGTGTCGGGCGACTCGAGGTTGAGAGAGTCTTGATGCCCGAGAACCCGGACGTTCTCGAGGACGACTTGGTCGCCGCGTGTCATCAACGCAACACCCTGCGTGCCGCTGATGCCGGCCAAAGTGGTCACGCTCACGTCGTTCGAGAACGTGATGTTCTTGGCCTGAAAGCCCTTGTCGAGGGCGACGAACGTGGCGCTCCCGGACGTGCCATAGGTGGCGGCGGTCGCGCTCGCCGTGCACCGGTTCATCGCCGCACCGGCGTCCGTCGGTTCACCGTTGTAGTTGTTGTAGACGATGGTCGTCTGCGAGGGATCCGCGCTCGCGCCGTAGAGCGTGATGGGCGGGGCCGCCGCTGGAATGCAAACGACCTCTCGGTACGTCCCCGCCGACACCAAAATGAACACGCGATTGGCGCCGCCAGCCGCGACGGCGGCGTCGATGGCCGACTGAACGGTCGGGTACGTGCCGCCCGCCGCGACCGTATACGTCGGCGTGAAGGTCGCGACGTCGCCGACGCCCGAAGTGGGGTCCCAGTCGTCCGTCACCAGTCCGCCCGTGGCGCCGAGGTTCCCCGCCCTCGCGAGGTACGCGCGAATCGTGTAGTCGGCGGCTTGCGTGTCCGAGAGCAGCGGCCGACTCGCCGTGCCGACGAACCCCGCCACGGGCGCGGCGTCGGCGAACTCTCCGGGCGCTCCGGGGGAGCCGGTGTCGAGCGTCGCCACCGTCCCGCCTTCGCCTGCGTCGACCGTCGCCATGACGCCGGCCTCGCCCGCATCGGTCGGCGCGCTGCCATTCGTCGTGCCGTTGCCGGTGCAGCCCTCTGCGCTCGCGACGAGAGCAAGCAGTGATCCCAAAAAAGCGCCATTACGCGAGTCCACCATGGCGAAAGCCAATCGCAGAAGCAACTCGATGGCAAGCCATTACTTCGTCGGGTAGGATTTATCGACTAGTCCGTTGATGTATTTCTCGATGTTCGTGTAGCCGGTGTGGTCGAAGTCTCCGTTTGCGTCCGCCGCAGAGGTCGGATCGAGCCCATAGCCTCTTTCCCACGCGTCCGGCATTCCGTCCCGGTCGGTGTCGGTAGGAGCCGTCCCGCCAGCCAACGTCCCGTAACCGCCGTTCGCGAGGCCCGTTTGCGCCTGCGTGGCCCACAAGTGACCGGTCTTGCCCAAAGACGTCACGTCGCTGACGACCAGGGCGTCCACCGCGTCGCGGTGAAGGGATGCGCCGGCGCCGGCGATGACCGCGGCATAGGCGGCCGCCGCACCCACGGCGGGCAGCGACGACGTCCCGGGTGACCACGCGGCCGCGAGGGGCGCCGCGCCCCCCGGCGTGCCCATGACCGAGCCGTTGAGAGCCCCGTCGGCATTGCCGTCGAGCAAAGTGCCGCTGACGAACATGGCTTGCGTGTTGATTTGAAAGAAAGCGTTCGACGCGGCCGTGGTCGACGGTCCCGAAATGAAGTAGTCGCCGACGATGTCGTGCGTGAAGTGGCCGGCCGTGTTCCCTGCCGTGTACCCCGCCTGATAGTTGTAGACGACATTGTTCACGAATTGCGTATTCGCCTTCGCCAGCGGATTGCGATTGTGCGCATTCGCGAACAGATTTCCAAACCACGTATAAGGCCCCGTCTCCGTGTGAGCGGCGAATTGTTGGCCGATGGGATCGGCGTCGATCGAGCTCTGAACGGTCACGTTCGTGGCGCCCACCGCGTCGATGTTGTTCCACTGCGCGAACTCGATCGAGACGTGATCCAAGATGACGCGCGTCGCGTTGACGAGATTGATTCCGCTCTTGCGGCTGTCGGGGTCGAGGGTGCCCTGACGAAAGCGCACGTACCTGACGATCACGTCCGAGGCGCCCGAGAACGACGCTTCGCCGGCCATGATCCCGATTCCGTCGCCCGGCGCGGTCTGCCCTGCGATGGTCAGGTGGCTCTGCAGCGAGACCGGCGTCGTCAGGCTGATGTATCCGCCCACATCGAAGACCACGATTCGCTGCGGGGTGCCTACGGCGTCGCGGAACGAGCCAGGCCCCGAGTCGTTGAGGTTCGTCACGTGGTAAACGCTTCCGCCCCGGCCACCGGTCGCCACCTGACCGAAGCCGACGGCGCCAGGAAATGCGACGACGGCGCCTCCGCCGGTACGCGGGCCCGCTTCGGACCCGCCGCCGTTGCCCACGGCGCCGGCTTCAGCGCTCGCCTCCCTGGACGCGTCGCTCGTGTCGGCGCTCGTGTTCGCGCTGTCGTCGGCGCTCGGGCCCGCGTCGATCAGCGGGACGGCGTTCGCGTCGCTACGGCCCGTGACGACACCCGCGCCATCGGTGCCGTGTCCGTCGTCAGCGCCCGCTCCGGAGGCATCGTTCGGCGTGCTCGCGCCGACATCTCCCCCCTGCGCGCCTCCGCACGCCAGTTGGCCTCCGCAAGCTGCGAGGAGAGAAAGCCACCACGCGACGCGAGCGGTTACCGTCCGACGAAACCTTTTCACGTTGGCTGCCTTTCCAATACGCGCGGCCTTCCCAATCGACGAAGGCCCGCTCCCTCAGCAGAAAAGAGGTGTGGGCGAGAAGATTGGCCCAGACGGGAATGCCGATCGAAATACCAGAATGACGGACTGTCCCACAATCGTCACAAGCTGCCATTCGAACGATGGTTTTCTTTCGTGGCGACACGAGGCGACGGGGCAGCGACGCTCGACGCGAGGGCGGCTCGGTCACGCAGGAGGCCACCGCCGCCACACCGCCCCTTCGCGACGCGGCGCGAACACCGACGGATGGAGCATCTCGGCCAGGATGCCAGGCGTCTCGAAGACGCTAGGCCCCGAACGGTTGAAGTAGATGTTGCCATCGGCCACAAAAACACAGCCGGAGCGGACGGCGCGCAGTTCTTGCCAATCCGCGTGACGAGCGAGGACGTGCATCTCGGAGGCCGCGCGCTCGAGGCCGAAACCGCAAGGCGCGACGACGAGGACCTCGGGGTCGGCTTCTCGCAAGGCCGCCCAGGGGATTGCGGTGGAATGCAAACCCAGATGGCCCAACACGCTGATCCCGCCCGCCTGTTCGACGAGCTGGGGTCCCCAGTTGCCCATGGCGAAGAGGGGGTCGATCCATTCGAGGCAAGCGACCGACGGCCGTCGCAAGACACGGGTCCTCGAAGTGAGCTCGCTCTCTCGCTCCCGAATGCTGGACACGAGCTCTTGGCCTCGCGGCTCCAGCCCGAGGACGCGCGCGACCTCTAGAAAGCCCGCGAGGATGGCATCGAGCGAGCCGGTTCGGAGGGCCACGACTTGTTTGCGGACCAAGGCGCCCGCCGTGCCGTGCGCGAGGTTTGCGGGGCTGACGGCGCACACCTCACAGTGGGTTTGCGTAATCAGCACGTCGGGCGCGAGGGCGAAAAGGGCGCCCTCGTCGACCTCGAAGAGTGGCTGGCCGGCGTGCAACCGTGCGCGCACGCGCTCGTCGATCTCGCGGCTCGTGCCAGTGATCTCGAAGGTGGGACGGCTGACAGCGGGCAGGCGGGCGACCCAGGAAGGGTGATCGCATTCGTGGGAGCGTCCGACCAGGCGCTCACCGGCGCCGAGGGCGCAAACGAGCTCGGTGCCGCTTGCAAGGAGCGAAACGACGCGCCCGGGGGCGCCGGGAGATGCGGCCATCAAGAGTCTTCCTCTGGCCGTTGGCCTAGGAGTGGGTTGGAAGGCGGCGCGACCATTGGAAGGAGATCGGCATAGACGAAATCGTCGCGCTGGACGACTTCGCCGCTGCGGATGCCCACCGGCGCCTGGAACATCGGCCCGGCGTAAGCGAAGGTGTGAAATTCGCCTCGCTCGCCGCAGGGGTCGACCGTTGCCGGAAGCGCCTCGAGCAACGCCGCATCGAACTCCCGTCCAGCGAACGCCGGCGCGAGCTCCTTCGAGTCGATGCAGGTGAGGCGCGCGCGCAGGCCAGCGGCGATCATCTCGCGCGCCAGCGCGGCCGTCGGGAGGTTCCAGAGCGGAAAGACGGGCTGCAGACCCGTACCGGACAGCCTCGCTTCGCGGTACCGGCGGATGTCCTCGAGGAAGAGGTCACCGAAGGCAGCGACGGTGATGCCGCCGGCACGTGCGCGGACGAAGGCGCCCGACATGGCGGCCTCGTAGTCGGCATTCGAGCAAGGCCACGGGATTGGAATGGGCCACAGCGGGACGCCCGCCGCCTCGGCCTGCAACCGCAGCAGCTCGCTGCGCACGCCATGCATTGCGACGCGGTCGTGCGGGGCGTTCATCGTGGTCAGGAGCGCGGCGACCTCGACTTCGCCCTTCTGCCGCAAAACATGGAGCGTCCACGCGCTGTCTTTTCCACTGCTCCACGACAAGAGCGCCTTCGGCCGCATGGTCACATCCCTTCGTTCGGCCCGAGGGGCACGGCAGGAAACTGCGCAAAGCGCGGGCGGAGAGGGACGATGGTCCCCAGCACCGCAAGGTAGATCTCGTCGGCCGCGCGAGACACCCGCTGATGAGCCCAACCCGAGACGTCGACGAACGCGCGGCCGAGAGCCGTCGTGGGGTGCAGGCTCATGCCCACCTCGTTCGTCACGACGAGGACGTGGAACCGACGCTGACCGATGACACCGACGACGCGGTCGACCTGCGCCAAGATGGCGTCGAGCGAGTCTCCACGCAAGAGCAGGTTGGAGAGCCAGAGCGTCAGGCAATCGATGACGACCACGTCGTACGCGTCGAGCGTCGCCAGGGCCTCCGCCAAGGCGTGCGGCTCCTCGACCGTCGTGAACGCGTCCTCGCGCTCCTGCCGGTGCCTGTCGATGCGCGCCTTCATCTCGTCGTCCGACGGCGTCGCCGTGGCGATGAACGCCCGCCGCGGCCCCAGCTTTTGCGCAAGCTCGACGGCGAAGGCGCTCTTGCCGGAACGCACCCCCCCTCCAATCAATACGAGTCGGTTCATCGTTCTCTCTCCGTCGGCGGGGTATCGCCGCGCGCTCGCCGCGACGTCGGCGCGCCCGGGGCGATGACGAGACGGCCGTCCTCTGCCCGAAGCACCTCGACCTCCGTCTCGTACACCTCGCGCAAGAGCGACGGTCGAAGAACGTCCGCCGGACGCCCCTCGGCCCGTACCGTGCCTTCCGCGAGGAGCAAGCAACGATCGGTCTGCGCCGCGAAGCCGAGGTCGTGCATGACGACGACGATGCCCACGCCGCGGGCCGCTTCTGCTCGCAAGGACGCGAACAGGTCGGCTTGATGCCGAAGGTCGAGGTGGGTGGTCGGTTCGTCGAGCAGCAACACGAGCGGCTCCTGGGCGAGCGCCCGGGCAAGCGCGACGCGCTGCCGCTCTCCCCCCGAGAGCGTCCCGACCGGACGGGCTGCGAGGCCGAGGATCGCCGTTCGCTCCATCGCCCGCTGCACGGCGTCCTCGTCATGGGCCGCGGGTCGCCGCCACAAACCAACGTAAGGCAATCGCCCGAGCTGAACGATCTCGCGAACGGACCAGTCGCCCGGGAGCTCCTCGGACTGCGCGAGATAGGCGACCGTCCGCGCGCGCGGTAGAGGGGCGCGGACGAGACCGCCCGCCGGGACGAGGAGACCGGCCAGCGTCTTCAGAAGGGTCGTCTTGCCGGCGCCGTTCGGCCCGATGAGCGCGACGATTTCACCACGAGCCACGGCGAGCGTCACGCCGCGGAGGATCGCCCGTTTGCCGTACGCGAACCGCAAGTCGTCGGCGCTGACGAGCGCCGTCACGACTCTCTCCGTAAGAGCCAAAGGAACAACGGGCCGCCGAGGAGCGACGTGACGATGCCGACCGGTAGCTCCGCCGGCCGAATGAAGGTTCGCGCGCCGAGGTCCGCGAGCACGAGGAGCGTCGCTCCCCCAAAGGCCGATGCGGGCAGGAGCACACGGTGATTCGGCGTCCCGATGCGCCGCATGATGTGCGGCGCGACGAGCCCGACGAAACCGATCATTCCCACGAAGGCGACCGCCGACGCCGTGGCCAAGCTCGCGCCCACGATGACTCCGACGCGCAAAAAGGAGACGTTCACTCCGAGCGTCCTCGCCGTGTCCTCTCCGAGCTGCAGCGCGTCGAGCCCGCGCGCAAAGGCGAACAGCACGCCCATCCCGAGCGCGGCGTACGGCAACGCCCGACCGAGATCGGCCCATTTCGACAAGGCCAGGTTGCCCTGCGACCACGAGAAGACGGCGCGCATGCGGTCCGTGTCGCGCAGCCAAAGGAACGTCGTGAGCGAGACGAGCACGCTGCTGACCACTATTCCCGCGAGAAGGAGCGAGGTCGTCCGCGAGCGACCCCCCGCGCGCGCGAGCAAGACCGTGACCGACACCGCCCCGAGGGCTCCCAGAAAGGCGAAAGCGGGCACCCATCCCGAGACGCTCCCCGGCGCGAACGGCACGTCCGCAAAAGCCTCCGCCAACTGCCCGCCCAACGTAAGGGCCACGGTCGCCCCGAATGCGGCCCCGCTCGCGGCCCCGAGCAAGAACGGGTCGGCGAGCGGATTTCGAAAGAGCCCTTGCATGGCTCCGCCCGACGTACCGAGACTGGCGCCGACGAGCACCGCCATGAGCACGCGAGGGAGACGCAGGTTCCAGACGATGGCGCCGGGGCCTTCGAGGAGTGCGCCGTCGCCGTGGATCCCCGCGGCGAGAGCCGCGAGAGTCGCCCGAAGGGGAATCGGAAGCGCCCCGCGCGCCGCCGAAAGGAGGATCGACCCGCTGAGGAGCAGCGTGCTCCCCAAGAGCGCGCCCACGGCGCGTGCGCGCCGTTTTGCGAGCGCGCTCGACACCGCGGCAGCCGAGACCCGGGGGGCCGCGTCGATCATGGCTGCACCTCGGGATGAAGACGTCGCGCCAACGCTCGCAGGCCCTCCGCGATGCGTGGACCGGGACAAACGACGACCCGCGATTCAGCCACGGGCAGCTTGTACACCCGGCCGGTCCGTACGGCAGAAATCGCGCGCCAGCCGGGGCGCGCCGCTACGTCCTCGAGCGACGCGCCGACGATGACCTCTGGGTCCCCGGCGATGACGGCCTCGGGGCTGATCTTCGGGAAGTCTCCCAAGTTCGCCGGGATGATGTTCTCGCCTCCGGCCATCGACAGCATGGCGCCGATGAACGACGACGGTCCGACCGCGTAGGGCGTTGCATCGATCTCGTAATAGACGCGGACGCGCGGCGCACCGGTCAATCGATTCTCTACCGTCGCAACCTCGTTTCGAATGCGCTCCGAGAGCTGCGTCGCCTCCGCCGTCCTACCCACCATTTTGCCGATCGCTTCGAGCACTCGAAAGAGATCGTCGAACCTCGGCGCGTCGCCCGCCCAGACGACGAGACCGTTCTGCTCGAGGGCCGCCGCCGCGCCGTTCGGGTTCGAGACGAGCACCAAATCCGGCCGCAGCGACAGCACGCCCTCGAGGTGAGTGTCGTACAGGCCGCCGAGACGCGGCAAGCGCGCGACCTCGGGCGGGTACTCGCTGAAATCGTCGACTCCGACCACGCGATCGCCGACGCCCAGCGCGAAGAGCGTCTCGGTGTACGACGGCAAGAGGGCGATGATCCGCTTTGGTGGCTTTGAAATCGTAATCGTCGTTCCGCGGTCATCTCGAATGGTCAGCGGATAGCCTCGGTCGTCGCGGGCGACGGCCGCCCCGACGCTCGTCGCCGACGCGGACGGGTGGCGGCCACAAGCCGAAGCCGCCGCACACGCCAGAGCCACGAGGCAAGACAGACGGATTGTCGCCACCGGCGCCGCGCTCAGAATTGTCCGATGACCCGCGGCGGGAGACCGACGACGGGGTCCACGGTGATGGAGGGCTGCGCCTCGAGGAGCGAGCCGTGGACGCTCCAGACGCGGAGCGCCTTGGCCTGCGCGTCCGCAAGGAAGCAACGATCTTCGCAGCCGGGGCTGCAGCGCACGTCGCCCAGCGCGAAAGCCGCCCCTGCATCGACGAGGACGGTCGCCATTCCGGATGCGATGTCGAGCGTGTAAGCGACGTCGTTGCGCTTGGCCAGCGTGTCTCCGAGCGCCACGCCGACGAGAAGACCCTCGCTCGCGTAGCTCAGCGCCGACCCGAGCGGCGCGCCGAGCTGCGCCGCGACGGCGAAGCGCTCGAGCTCGACCGGAGGATGCACGGTCGCGTCGATGAGGACGATGGCGCTCCGCTGCTTTCGATTGGGATCGCCGAGGACGCCGCTACAGGAGAGGGCGACGACGTGACCGGACGGTGCGATTGCGAGGACTCCGCAGCTTGCCACGCCGGCCAGGTCGAGGGTCCAACCCACCGAGTCGTCGGCCGTCGAGATTCCGACGACGCGCGCGTCACCCGCCGTCTTGAAGTCCGCGTCGAAGCGTTCGAGCGACACCCAGACTTCATTGCCGACGCGCGCCATCCGACCGGGCCTGGGTAGGAAAGCGCCGTCGCTACCGAAGGGAATGCGCCCGGTGATCGTGGCGGCGAGCGGGTCGACGACGAGCAGATCGCCACCTCCGTCGAACGCCTGTTGCCCGGCGTGAGAATTGGATTCGTACCGCGTCACGTAGGCCTTGGTCGCGGATATCTCGACGTAGTCATGCGGGTTCGCGGCGAAGCCGGTGCCGATGGCGAGCTGATTGCTCACCTTGGCCGTACCGGGATCGAGCCAGGTCAGCACCGAGTTCGGGTATCGATCGATGAGAACGATCTTGCCGAGCACCGGGGTGAGCGGCAGCACGATGTCTCCCGAGAGCGCGGTCGTTAGACCCAGAGGCGCTGACGCGCTCGAGATGAGCGACTCGGACAGGACCGCGCCCGACGCCGAGAGCGCGGAGATGTTGGTCGAAGCGAAGTCGCTGCTTCCCACCACGAGGCCCGCCGGGCAGACGCGCGGTGGGCTTCCGTCGTCGCCCTGGGCATCGGTCGTGCCCGCGGCGCCATCGGACGCGCCCGCGTCGAGATGGACGCCGCCCGTCGTAGTGGGCGCCTGCGGCAAGGTGCACCCTCCGATCGCGAGCACGACGCACGGGATGATGCGGGACCATCGATGAGTCACCATTGAGCCTCCAGTGCCAGGTAGGCCGCCCGTCCGGGCAGCGGGTATCCAATCAAGTCGAAGCGGGCGTTATCGAGCACGTTCGCGACGCGGGCACGCAGCGTCAGGCGGTCGCGGAGAGCGCCGATTTGCGCCTCGACGTCGAGGGAGCCCTGCTCCGGAATGACGTCGAGCCCCGCCGCGTCGGCGTACCGGTTCGACACGTAAAAGTAGGAGAGCGACAGCTTTTCGGAGTCGACGGGCAGATGCCGAAGGCGTCCGCGCAGCTCGATGCGCGGGACGAGCGTCATCCGCGACTGAAAGGGCAGCACGTCGTTGGCGGGCCGCACGGCCGACGTATTTCGTGCATCGAGAAGGGTCGCCGAAAGCTCGAAGAGCACGAAGGGGGCCGGGCCATAATCGGCGAGGATCTCGAGGCCCGCGACCCGGGCGGCGCCCACGTTGAACGGACGGACGTACCCGATGGCGGACCGCTGGTAAGCGATGAGCGCGGCGGCGGACCGGACGAATCCAAAGAGGTCGACCGAGGCGCCGCGCAGACGGCTCGAAGAAGGCGCGGACGCGCGCACGCCGGCGTCGAACGAGAGCCCCGTCTCCGGGGTAAGCGCCGTGTTGCCCCTGACGGCACCGGACAAGCCGTAGCGCTCCGTCAGCGTGGGCACCCTGACGTAACGGCCCGCGTTCGCGAGAAACGCGAACGCTCCGCGGCCCACCTGGGCTCCCAGGCGCGCCGACGGCTGAAGCTCGTCGCACGCCGCACCGCCGTGGCCCGCGCCCGTCACGTCGCCCGGCAGCGACCAGGGAGGCGTGCCGTCGAGAGACGTCCCGTTGCACTCCGCGCTGCCCAACGCGCGGAGCGCGACCGAGTCCGAGGGACTCCACTCGCCTTGCAGGGCCGCGCGGAGGAAGAGGCGCTCCGCGTGAGCCGTTCCGCCCCCCGCCACATCGACCGCGAGGCGCTCCACCGAGGCCCGCAACGTCGGCGCGACCGAGAGACGGTCGGAGATCCGCGCCCTGACGAAGACGGCCTGATCGAGGCGCGCCGCGTCGATGTCCATTCGCGTCGTGTTGATGCCGGCCTCCCGGAGCGGATCCTCGTACCTCGCGTGGCTGAGGATGACGTCCGTCGTCGCCGTGACAGAGCACCGGTCCCCCGAGCTCGCGCAGGGCACTTCGGCGGTGACGGCCGCCAGTCGACGGCTCAACTTCACGCGCGCCCGCGTGCTCGGAAAGAGCGTCAGTCCGGAAAGGCCCTGCTCGCGCTCGACGTCGTTGGCGACCCAGTCCGCATGGCCCTCGGCCCCGAAACGCACGGTTCCCAAGGACCAGAAATCCTCCGTCCTCGCGTCGGCATTCGTACGGACGTCGGTCCGGTAGTTGCCGGGCTCGAATCGGGTGCCGTGATCGTTGACGAACGCATAGTCGTTCTTGGCGCCCTCGAGGCGCGCGCCGACGAAAGCCGACGTTCGTGAGTCGCCCACGCCCGCGCCAGCCCAGATCGCGTGCGCGCCAAAGCTGCCTCCCATCGCTCCGACGTCGACCTCGGTCTTTTTCGGCCGGCGGGGCTCGAAGAAGATGGCGCCCCCCATTCCGAGCTGATCTCCCGCGAGCGGCGCGTTCGAGCGGTAAATCTCCACCTCGTGCACCAGCCAGAGGGGAACGAGCGACAGATCCGCCGTGCCGCCCACGTCGTCGTTCAGTCGAACGCCCGCGAGGTAAATTGGCGTTTGAGCCGCCGTCGCCCCGCGGATGCTCGCTGTCGACAGGGACCCGTAACCACCCGTCTCGGCCACGGCGACACCGGGCTGGCTGCGCAGGACGTCGCCCGCCTGGAGCCCGGGTGCGCGGAGGCGCTCTTCACGAATGACACTGCCCGCCACCGTGGGCTCCTTCGGCGGCGGAGCGGCGGAGTCACCGCGCACCTCGACCTCGATCGAATCGCCAGGTTGGATGGGAGCGATTGGCTCTTCTGCGCCGGCGCGTCGCGCAACGACGACGGCCACCGCCGCAGCGCGGACCGCTGCCCGCCTCACGTGGGCGTCCGGCGCGGAGGCGCGCCCGTGTGCGCGCAATCGCGCTTCGAATCACGCCCGAGCGCCTCCACGGCGTTCGACGCGTGGCTTGCCGCCGGACTCGAAGAGCCCGGTCGCGCACGACCGACCATCATGTTTCTGCCTCTTTCCTGCGGAGGTGGAACAAGAGACCGCGACGAGTGACGCGGGCAATCGGCAGGTCTTCGGACTCACAGGCTTGTCGACCCTCTCAGGTCGCGCTTCCTACTTGCCGTCGCTTCCCAGTCTCGTCGACCAGTGCTAATGACGGCGTTCGTTCCTGCATACCGCTGCGGGACAGTCCCGGATTCACACCGGGTTCCCTTTTCACCTCCCCCGCGTTTGCGGGGGAGAACCGACTGCGGGATTCGCTTACACCAGGCTTGCACCGCGATGCAAGGAGAATGAAGGCAGCCTTCCCGCATGCGCCTCTCGCCGCCGCTGCTCGAGCCCGAAGCGATCGCCGTCTTCCCTCGAGAGTGGCGACAGGCGGTGTACGAAGTGATCTCCCTTCGACGGGACGTCCGCCATTTTCGCAGGGACGCCGATGTCGACCCTCGAGTCGTCGAACGCATCCTCGCCGCGGCGCACCTCGCGCCGAGCGTCGGGCTCTCGCAACCGTGGGGGTTCGTCGTCGTCCGCGACCAAGCCGCGCGGGGCCGCATTCGCGACAGCTTTCTCCGATGCCGAGAGGCCGAGGCAAACCGCTTTTCGCCCGACCGGCGCGAGGCGTACCTGGCCCACAAGCTCGAAGGGATTCTCGAGTCTGCAATCAACATTTGCGTCGCCGTCGACCTCCGTGACCGCGGCGAGGCCATCCTAGGCACCACGGTCCAGCCCGAGGCTGTGCGCGCGTCCGCATGCTGTGCGGTCGAGAACCTGTGGCTCGCTGCGCGGGCCGAGGGCATCGGCGTCGGGTGGGTCAGCATCGTGGAGCCTGCCGTCCTGCGCTTGGAGCTCTCCTTGCCACCGGGGGTCGAGCCCATCGCCTATCTGTGCGTGGGACATCCCGTTGCGTTCCGCGCACGCCCGATGCTCGAGGAGACCGGTTGGCGATCGCGGCGGCCCCTCGCCGAGGCAACGCACCTCGACGGGCGATGGGAAGAGCGGAGCGCACCGGCGAGGGCGCCCGCCGTGACGACGGCCAAGCCGCCTGCCGCCGAAGCGGTCCCGCCGGTCGAAGAGGGGCCGCGCGCCGCGGCTCGGACACACCTCGCGAAGTTGACGAAGCCGCTCGGCAGCCTCGGTCGTCTGGAGGAGATCGCGCTCTGGTACACGGGTGTTCATGGCGTCTTTCCTCCGCCGGCTCTCGACTGGGCCGTCCTCGCGCTCTTCGCCGCGGACCACGGAGTCGTGGTGGAGGGCGTGAGCGCCTATGGATCGCAGGTGACGGCAGCGATGGTTTGCAACGTGATGGCCGGAGGGGCCGCCATCAATGCGATAGCCGAAGAAGCGCGGGTCGAAATCCTGCTCACGGACGTCGGTGTGGCGGGTGACCTCAGTGCGGCGCCCACGGCGCCGGTGGTGCCGCTGCGACGCGAAAAGGTGAGGCACGGAACGGCCAACCTTCGCCGCGGTCCGGCGATGCTTCGGGTCGAAGCAGAGTGCGCCATGGCCACCGGCGCCCGCATCGCGCGCGACGCGGGCGGACGCGGAGCCAAGGCGATCGCCCTCGGCGAGATTGGCATCGGCAACACCACCGCCGCCGCCGCGCTCACGTGCGCCGTCTTGGGTCGAGAGCCCGCGCGCGTCGTCGGCATGGGAACGGGCGTCGTCGGTGCCGCGCTCCAACGAAAGATCGCCGCGGTCGGCGACGCGCTCGCGCTCCATCGTCCCGACCCGCGAGACCCGATCGGAATGCTCGCGGCGATCGGCGGCCTCGAGATCGCCGCGCTGGTCGGTTGCGCTCTCGAGGCGGCGCGCCATCGCATCCCAGTCGTCTTGGATGGCTTCGTGACGAACGCGGCCGCGCTCGTGGCGAGTCGGCTCGACCCCAACGCGAGCGCTTACTTCCTCGCAGCGCACGCCTCGCCCGAGCCAGGGGCTGCGCTCGCGCTCGCCCACCTGGGGCTCGTCCCGGTGCTCGACCTGCAGATGCGCCTCGGCGAGGGGACCGGCGCCGCGCTTGGCGTTGCGCTGATCCGCACGGCCGTCCAGGTGCAGCGAACGATGGCGACGTTCGCGACAGCGGGATGGGTGGGGCGGTCCGGCCTGGGCAAGACGTGACCGCTCCCGTGCCTGGCGGTCTCGACCCCGCGCGCGCAGGGCGCACGGCCGGCGCAAGCTCCTGGCGCGCTCCCCCTCCGGTTCGGGGCGTGCGCGCCGCGTTCGTCTTTCTGACGCGCATCCCGGTCGGAGGCTTCCCATACCGACGTGAAGATTGGACCTGGGCGGCCGCGCACGCTCCGCTCGTCGGGCTCGTGCTGGGAGCGGCCCTCGGGTGCCTCGATTCGCTCCTGCGGCCGCTCGGCGCCTTGCCCTCCGCCGCGCTGGTGCTCGGCGTCTCCCTCCTGCTCACCGGTGCGTTCCACGAGGACGGCCTCGCCGACACGAGCGACGCGCTGGGCGGCGGCTACGATTGGCCGAGGGTTCTCGCGATTCTCAAGGACAGTCGAATCGGGTCTTTCGGCGGCGCCGCTCTCGTCGTGTCCATCCTTTCGCGCGCGGCGCTCTTGGCCGAGCTTGGCGCGTCGGGTCCGTGGGCGCTGCCGATCGTCGGCTGCGCCGCGCGTGTCGGACCCATCTGGTTGATGGCCGCGCTCCCTTACGTCACGTCGACCCCCGAGGCGAAGAGTCGCGACGTGACCCGAGGCGGATGGCCCCAAGCCCTCTGTGCCACGGCCTGGCTCTGCGCCGCGATGGGGCTTTACGTCGTGAGCGACACGATCACGACGCCGCGCGCGCTCGCGCTCGTGGGAGCCTCGGCGGCCGTCACCGTCCTCACGGGCTGGCGGTACCACCGGCGCGCAGGCGGCATCACGGGCGATTTCTTGGGCGCCACCGAGCAGCTCGGGGAGATTGCTGCCCTCGCCGTCCTCGCTTGGCGGCCGTGAGCTAGGCGCCCCCCGCCAGCTGGCCGCAGGCGGCCGACACGTCCGAGCCGCCGCTGTAGCGCAGGTGCGGCCTCACGCCGTTGGCCGTCAACGCCGCCATGAACGCCGCGACGTCGCCTCGCCCGTAGGGATCGTGCTCGCCGACGTCGATCGCGTTGTACGGCACGATGCTCACGCGGGGACGCACGCCCGTGCGGGCCGCGAAGCGCCGCACCAGCTCGCCGAGAGCACGCGCGTCCTCGTCGGTGTCGTTCACGCCGGCGAGCGGCGTCAGAGCCCACATCGGCGCCATCCCGGTCAGCCGGGCGTGCTCTTCTACCGCGTCGATCACGTCTGCCAGCGGGTTTGCCGCGTCGATCGGCATCAAGCGGCGGCGCACGTCGGGCCGGGCGGAGCCGATCGAGACTCCGAGCCTCACCTTCGGCGCCTCGCGCGCGAGGCGACGGATTCCGCTCGGAAGTCCCGAGGTGCATACGGTCATCGCGCGGGCGTCGATGGCGAGGGCCGAGGGGTCGGACATGACGCGTATCGCGTCGATCACCCGGTCCGCGTTGGCGAGCGGCTCGCCCATCCCCTGGAACACGACGCCGTGCACGCGCTCACCAGGCCCGAGTGTCTTTCGGACCAGGCGCACTTGCTCGACGATCTCCCAAGTCTCCAGGTTGCGCGACAGTCCCAACCGCCCCGTCGCACAAAAAGTGCAGGCCAGCGCGCAGCCGACCTGCGAGCTCACGCAAGCGCTGAACCGCCCCGCGCGCTCGAGCGGGATGCGTACCGCCTCGATCACGTGCCCGTCGGCCGTCACGAGCGCGAGCTTCACGAACGGATCGATGGCGCTCCGTCGCACGGTCCGCACCGCGAGAGTGGGCACGCAGGAGAGCGCAGACACGACCTCGAGCGACCTCCGACGAACGCCCTGCAGCGGCTTCGAGGCCCCCGCGTCGGTCCAGTCTCCCCGGTGAACGGCCGCGACGATCTTGCGCCCTTCGTGACCATTGAGCCCGCACGCGAGCGAGAGCGCTTCGGGGGTCAAAGACTGAAGGGCGAGCACGCGGTGTTCCGATTACCACGCGGCGTGCTACGTTGCAGCCGTGTTCGGCCTGAGCTTCGGCGAGCTCTTCGTCTTGCTCATCGTGGCGGTCGTGGTGCTAGGACCCAAGGAGCTGCCACGCTACCTGCGCAAGGCGGGGCAAGTCGCCGGGCGCATCCGCAACCTCGCCTTCGAGATGCGCGAAAAGAGCGGCATCGACGAGGTGCTCCGCACCGAGGGAATCGATCGCGACATCGCCGAGATCAGGAAGCTGGCCCGCGGCGAGATTGCCGGCGTCGTCTCGGCCGTGCGAGCGACGGCAGACGCCGCGCGGTTTGGCCCGCTGCACGACACGCGCGACGTCGTGGCGAGCCCTTACGCGCAGCCCCCGCTGCCGACGCCGCCCGCGCTCATCGTGAACCGTTCGCGAGAATACCCGACCGACGGGCCGGACTCGTACGGCGCTTTGCCCGAGACCGCGGCGGTCTACGACGGCGATCTTCCGCCCTCGGCGTTGGTCGACGACGCGGTGTACACCGGAGGCGAACCCCCGAGCCCCACTTCGAGGTCGACACCCCCCGCATGACCGCCGCCGCACCTGCTCCGCCCGAGCCCAGCACCCCGCCCGTGTCTTCCGCGGCGCCGACGGCGCCGCCAGAGGGCCCGCGCGATGGAACGGATGTCCCGACGACCGACGTCCGGATGACGATCTGGGAGCACCTGGAGGAGCTCCGCCGGCGGATCATCAAGGCGTCACTTGGCGTTCTCGTCTCGACTTGCGTGGCCTGGTTCGTCCGGACGCAGCTTCTCGCCTGGCTCGTTACGCCCTACCAGCGCACCTGGGCGGAGCATTTTCACAAGCCGCTCGTCCTTCAGACGCTCGCCCCGGCCGACGCATTCCTCGGTTACCTCGAGCTTTCGCTCACGGCGGGCGTCATCTCCTCGGCGCCGATCATCTTCTACCAGCTCTGGTCGTTCATTTCGCCGGGCCTCTATCACAAGGAGAAGCGGCTCATCTTTCCCTTCGTCTTCTTCTCATCGGGGCTGTTCCTTTCGGGAGTCGCGTTCGCGTACTACGTCGCCTTCCCATTCACGTTCAACTATTTCCTGTCCCTGCTCGGACCCGTCCGGGACGGTGTCGAGCTCACGCAGGTCGTGACGCTCGAGTTCTTCCTCGACTTCACGACCCGCTTTCTCCTCTCCTTCGGCGCGGTCTTCGAGCTGCCGCTCTTCATCGCT
Source organism: uncultured delta proteobacterium (assembly GCA_963787925.1). Classification (GTDB taxonomy): domain Bacteria; phylum Myxococcota_A; class Polyangia; order Polyangiales; family Polyangiaceae; genus Palsa-1150. The sequence continues at coordinate 1,852,715 of CAWBEN010000003.1, read as the reverse complement.
TTCTTGGTCCTCGCGAACATCGTTACACCGGCGCAGCTCTTGAAATTTGGCCGTTGGGCCACCGTCCTGGCTTTCATCGTCGGCGCGATCGCGACGCCGGGCCCCGAGGTGACCAGCCAAATCGCGGTCAGTGCGGCGCTCGTGGGACTCTACTTTCTCTCGATTCCGATCGCGTACCTGCTCAAGCGGCCGGCCAAAGACTCCGAGACGCCGGCGTCGCCGCCCGCCACGTGACGCGCTCGAGCGCGCCGCGAGAGCGTCGGCTCGAGGGCGCAACGAGAGCCCGCCCGGCACCGAAAGGGGAGCGGCCCATGACCGAGCTCCGCTTTCGCCCGGACGACCCACGAGTCCGCCGTCTGAACGACCGTCCGGCGTCTGCGCGCGGCGAGTTCGTTCTCTACTGGATGCAGGTGTTCCGGCGCGCCGAGGACAATGCGGCGCTGGCCTGGGCGATGGAGCGCGCGAACGAACTGGGGCTCCCATGCGTCGTCTACGAGGCGCTCCGACCGGACTACCCGCACGCGAGCGACCGCCTTCACCGGTTCGTCCTCGAAGGAGCCCGCGACACCGCGCGGCAGCTCGCCACGCGCGGGATTGCCCACGCCTTCTTCCTGCCAAAGACGCGCGACGAAGCGCGGCACGTCGTCGCCAAGCTCGCCGCGCGGGCCGCCATGGTCGTTTCCGACGATTTTCCGACCTTCGTCGTTCCTGCGCACAATGCTGCGGCGGCCGCTAGGGCGCCGTGCGCCTACGTGGTCATCGACGACTGCGCCGTCGTGCCGATGGCTCTGGTGGCGAAGGCGGAGACTTCGGCGCGAACGCTCCGGCCAAAGGTCATGGGCGCCCTCGATGCCTGGCTGCGCCCCCTTTACGACCCGCCCCCCTGCGTGGCGCCTCCAAAGCGCCTCGACCTGCCTTTCGATGGCGTCGATCTCGAGCGGGGTTCCTTCGACGATCTCGTGGCCGCATGCGCCATCGATCACGGCGTTCCCCCAGCGATCCATGGTCCAGGAGGGACGCTCGAAGCGGAGCGACGACTTCGCGCGTTCGTGCGGGGCCCCCTTGCGACCTACGACACCGACCACAACGACCCGTCGCGCGCCGTAGGCCACCAGCGAGCCTCGAGCGGCCTGTCGCCTTACCTGCATTTCGGGATGGTCAGCGCCCGACGGGTGGCGCTCGAAGCACGTGAGTGGGCGAGCGGGGCGGGGCTGGCCATGTTTCTCGAGGAGCTCCTCGTGCGGCGCTCATTGTCCTTCAACTTCGCGCGCGCACGCTCCGATCATGCGACGTGGAGCGCGCTGCCGGCGTGGGCGCGCACTACGCTGAAGGGCCACCAGCGGGACGCGCGTTACGCCAATCTGTCGGTGGACGACCTCGAGAAGGCCAGCTCGCAGGATGACCTCTGGAATGCGGCGATGCGCGAGCTGCGCGCGACCGGCGTCATCCAACCGTATGCGCGGATGCTCTGGGGAAAGCTGCCCATCACGTGGATGGCCGACCCGGAGACGGCGCACGCCGCCATGGTGCACTTGAACGACAAATGGGCGCTCGACGGGCGCGATCCGAACGGATACGCGAACGTGTCATGGTGTTTCGGGCTGCATGATCGTCCGTGGCCGGAGCGCGCGCACTTTGGCAATGTTCGGGCGATGACGACCGCGAGCGCGCGCCGTAAGCTCGATTTCGAGGAGTACATCGCGCACTGGAGTCGATAAATCCCCGGGGGTCCGGTGACTGGCGCGGGACAGGCAGTCCCCTGACCCGGACGGACGGACTCCCCGCAAAAGCCGGCCGAAACGACGGGGTGCGGGCTCGGCCCAGATCATGAAGGGGCAGGCCGCTCAGGTCGGAGGAGGTTTCGTCGTGCGGAGTCCTCGAGAGCTCGCGAGGGTGCCGGGCGGCGTTGGCCGAATCGGACCGAAGGATGAAGGGTTCACCATTTGGGATGAGAGGGCGGTGAACAGCGTCTGCACGCCTCAATAATTCCCGCATAATCATGGGAGCCGGCCCTGGTAGCCGGAAACCGCGGGTAGATGTGAGGAGTCCGAGCAGACGACGACGGGACCGCGGCGGGTGCGGGTTCCCTGGCAGCCGAAGACCACGTTGGGGTGCCGCGCTAAAAAACGGCTCGCTCTGCCGGGGGCTTTTCTTTCCCATCGCCGAATCCTTCGTCCTCCCGGGTGGACGAAGACGTAGATCTCCGCGCAGGCGCACCGGGAAATCAGTGCGTCGACGCACCCGTCCGCCTGCGGAGCGAATCGACCAAGGCTCCCCAGGTCCTCGAGGGCTCCGCTTTTTACAGGGCAACACGAAGCGCCTGCACCACGCCCTGAAAAATCGGCATCGCCTCGCAGCGTGCTGCGTGCGCGGCGAGGGCAGGTCGCGAGCGCGCGCGTACCAGGAGAGGGTGAGCCTCCGTCACGAAGCGAAACGCGCAGGCGACCGCGACGTCCGCGTGCGAAAAAGCCCCGAGCCACAAATCGGCTGGGCGTGTCGCCTTCTCACGTTCGAGAACGTCGAGAGTAGCCTGAATCTGGGAAGTGCAGCGCTCGACCCACTGAGCGCTTCTGCGGTCGTCGGCACGGAGAACGCGCTCGTAAAGAAGGCTGACCGCCTTGTCTGCCAGACCCGTCGCGAGCGCGCAGACGCGCAGACCGGCGCGCCGCGCCGCGCCCGCATGAGCCAAGAGGGCGCGCTCAGGAGGAACCATCTCGTCCAGCGCATCGAGAATGGCGAAGCTGTCGACCAATGCCTCGCCACCCGGAAGGACCAGAATCGGGACGCGACGAAGGGGGTTGTAAGTCGCGACGGCGTCTCCGTCCTTCCACACGGAGAGGGGGCGATGCTCATAGGCAAGGCCATAGTGCGTCAGCGCGATCGCCACACGGCGGACGAACGGCGAGTCATATTGCCCGATGAGAATCATTCCACTTTGCTCCCGGGCGGGTCCCGCGCATCGGTGTACTAAGTCACTCTACGGCCATTCACTCTACGGGGGGCGGAACGGGCAGGCGTTGAGCATCCAGCCAGAGGCCCTCGAGGTCGTACAGTTGGCGCGCGTCGTCCTGAAAGACGTGGACGACGACGTCGCCGAAGTCCATGAGCACCCAATTGCCTTGCGGCATTCCTTCCACCGTCATGGCCCGGATCCCCTTCTTACGGAGTGCCTCTTCGATACCCTGGGCGAGCGCTTGAGTGTGCCGGTCGCTTCGGCCGGTCATCAGGACGAGAAAATCCGCGTAGTCGACCTTGCCCGCGACATCGAGAATCTCGAGGCCCGATGCCTTCTTGTCCAACGCGGCAACTGCAACGGCGGTCGCGGTTTCACGCGCGGCTTCGGTCGCGACGCTAAGGGACCCGTCCCGCCCCATCGGGACATCGGGCGTGACGCGCGCCCGCCTCGTTGGCGCGCGCACACGTGCCGCGACGACTCGCGCTCGTGGCACTCCGCGTGCCGCCTTCGTTCGTGTTTTCCGCGCGCCGCCCTCGAGCACCCTCTCGTGTGAGCTTTTGATCGCCGGGCGCGAGCGCTCTCCCGAACCGCTGCCGCCTGCCTTCTTTGTCGTCAAACCAATCCTCGCTTCTCGAGCCTCGCTTGCAGTCGTTGCATGCCCGTCGTTCCGCCCAAACCCCACACTATCGCATCCGCGCCTCGCCGCCACCGCACAGACCGCAATCGCGTGGGCTCACCGCAATCACGTGGGCTCACCGCAATCACGTGGGCTCACCGCAATCGCGTGGGCTCACCCGCGCGTCTGGCCGTTGCCGTCGATGATCCAGTGGAAGGTCGTCAACCCCTCGAGACCCATCACGCCGCGCCAGTGCAACTTCGTCGTCGCCGTCCCGATTTCCGCTCCGAGTCCGAGCTCGCCGCCGTCGTGAAATCGGGTGCTCGCGTTCACGACGACGCAAGAGGCATCCACCTCGTGCCGCCAGCGCTCAGCGTGCCCCGGATCGCGCGTGCAGATCGCCTCGGTGTGACCGGATCCGAATTGGGAGACATGGTCGAGGGCCGCGGCCAGACCGTCGACGACGCGAACCGCGAGGATCAAATCCAAGTACTCGCGGCCCCAGTCCTCGCTCGACGCGGGCTTTGCCTCGGGCACGAGGGCGCGCGTCCGCTCGCAGCCGCGAAGTTCGCAGCCACCCTCCAGCAAGGCGCGCGCGATCGGAGGTAACAGACGGCTGGCGTCGCGTGCGTCGATCAACAAGCACTCGAGGGCATTGCAAACACCCGGACGCTGCAGCTTTCCGTTGACCACGAGCTTGACGGCCATCTCCAAGTCGGCGCCGGCGTCGACGAACAGGTGGCAGACGCCCTTCGCATGCGCGATGACCGGAATGCGCGAATGATCGCGCACGAATTCGATGAGGGCCTGCCCCCCGCGTGGGATCACGACGTCGACCGTGTCGCTCTGCACGAGCAGCTCGCGGACCGCCTCGCGATCGCCAGGAGGGAGCAACTGCACGGCATCCCGCGGAAGCCCCGTTGCATCGAGCGCTTCGCTGATGACGTCGACGACGACCGCGTTCGAGCGAGCCGCGTCGGAACCGCCCCGCAGCACCACGGCGTTTCCGGCCTTCAAGCAGAGCGCGCTCGCGTCGGACGTCACGTTTGGACGGGACTCGTATATCATCGCGACGACGCCGATGGGGACTCGCACACGCCGTGCGCGCAGCCCATTGGGCCGCGTCGAGTCGGAGAGGACTACCCCCACGGGGTCTTCGAGCGCGGCGACTTCTTCGACCGCGTCGGCCATTCGGGCAATGCGGGCGCCATCGAGCGCTAGGCGGTCGAGGAGCGGTCCGGGGCTGCCGCGGCCTCGCGCCTCCTCGACATCGCGGCCGTTCGCGGCGACGAGCTCGCCGGTGCGAGCGCGAAGGCCGGCAGCCACGGCGAGGAGCGCAGCGTCCTTCGCCGATCGATCACGGGGGGCGAGCTGGCGCGCGGCGGCGCGAGCGCGGCGGCAAAGGGCTACGACGTTCGACATTTTGCGCGCCGAGCGTAGCACGAGGCCCCCTTTCTCCCTCGACGAGGGCGGCGCGCGCGCTCCTTCGACCGAGTGGGCAAAGGACCGCGCACGGACTGGGGTATGCTCGGCGGCGATGCCCTCTCGGAGGCGGCCGCGCATCCTCGCGCTCCTCGCGCTCCTCGCGATCCTCGCGACGCCGACGGTTGGTCACGCCGACCCGCCGAGCGCCGCGAACGTTGCGTCCGCGCGTGACCACTTCGACCGAGCGCGCGCGCTCTACGGTCAGGGGGCCTACCGCGAAGCCATCGCCGAGCTCGAAGCCGCCCACGAGCTCGACCCAAGCGCAAAGGACCTCGTCTTCAATCTGGGAGTCATTTGCGAAAAACTCGCCGACATCGACGGCGCCCTTCGATGGTTCCGCTTGTACACGACGATGAGCTTGACCCCGGCCGAGGGCGCGCGCGCCGATGCGTACATTCATCGCCTGGAAGGGGCGAAACGCGAGCTCGACCAGAGGTCGTTCGCGGCACCCGTCGCCCCTTCGCCACCGGCGCGCGGCGGGCCTGCCCTCGCGCCTTCATCGCCCGCACCGCCACGACCGAGCGCGCCCACCGTCCTATTGCGCGGACGGATGGACGGATGGACCCTGGGCGCCTCGACCCTCTCCGGCGTCGGCCTCGTCTTCGGCCTCGTGATGGCCGTCAAGGCGGTACAAGACCAGCCTCCCAGTAATTCACTCACTCAAGCGACTGGTCCGACGTATTTGGACCTCGTCAACCGCGTCGATAAAGCGCACACCGAAGCCATGCTTGCCGATGTTGGCTTTGGCGTCGCGCTCGTGTCCGCCGTGGCCGCGGTCTATCTTTTTCTCTCGCGAGTGGACGCCGCGCCCATCGTTCCGGCCTCCACGCGCATTTCGGCGATGCCATTGGAGCGCGGTGGGGGCATGTTGTTGCTGGAAGGACCTTTTTGATGGGATCGCGAACCGCGCGCATCGCAGGCGCCGTGGCGACAGGCCTGTTCGCCGCGTCGCTGCTCGCCGGCGGCGGATGCGAGCTCGCGGTGGGCGACGCGGTCCCGCTCTTTCTTTGCGAGCCCGGCGTCGGGACGTGCCCGAGCAGCCAGGTGTGCTCTCCGAGCACCCACCGCTGCGTGCCCGCTCCGCAGGCGTGCACGCTCAGTGGCTGCCCGGACGACATGCAGTGCGACGACCAAACGCTCGCTTGCGTTCCGGTAGACAGCAGCCTCCCCGGAGACGGCGCGGCCAGCGAGGACGCAACCGTCGGTTTCAACGAAGCCGAGGCCGAAGGCCCCGCCACCGACGCGCCGGGCGCGATGACCGACGCGAGCGCCCCGGTCGACGAGGACGCCGCTCCGGATGCGAGCACCGCCGAGGCAGCCGCCCGCTGCCACGGCACGATAGGCTGCGCGTGCAGCACGGGTCGCGACTGCAACGGCGGACTGTGCGTGACCCAGCCGGGGTCGGTGACGCGCGACATTTGGTCCGCCGCTCGACGAAGGCCGTTCTGCTCGAAAACGTGTTGCACTTCGAACGACTGCGACGACGGTAGCATCTGCTTCGCAACGGCTGCCGGTGGCAACTACTGCGTGCCCGCCAGCTGGCTGAACGACCGGACGGCTCCCGGGCTGAGGATGGGCGGCGAAGAGTGTACCCAAGGCGGCGAGTGCCGCTCGGGGCTCTGCCCAGCGGGAACCTGCGCCGACACGTGCTGCTCGGGCCGATCGGCCGCGCAATGCGGTCCGGGCAGCGCGTGCCGCTTCGGCGACTTTCCGGGGCTCGACATCGACACCCATCACACCGCCCATTGCTCCCCGCAGCAGGTGGGCGGCAGCGCGAACGGGGCCGATTGCGCGAGCAACGGCGCATGCCGCAGCAATCTTTGTATCAGCGCCGGCGGCGGCTTCGTCACTTGCCACGACGCCTGCCGCAGCAGCGCCGATTGCGTGGGGCAGAACCAGGTGTGCAGCTACATCGCCTCCGGCAACACGAGCGAAGTCTTCGCGGCGTGCGTGTCGGCCAACGGTGCCCAGGCCGGAAATACCGTCCAGCAGGGGTCGGCCTGCCGAGGCGCGACCGATTGCCAGAGCGGTCTCTGCGATTTGTCAGGGCAGTGCACGGACGTCTGCTTTGCCGATTCGGACTGCACCTTCGGCACCTGGCACTGCCGCCCGTCGAACATGCCCATCCTTGGCGGGGGTGGAGGCACGTACTGGGTGCTCACGTGCGGCCCGTAGCGGTTTGCCCTAAAAGGGGGAGGCCATGTCTGGTTACCGCGCTGTCTTTCGATGCTTCGCCGGGTGTCCCGGTGAGTATCCGCTGACCTACCCGATCTACCGTTGCCCGACTTGCGACGGCCTGCTCGAGGTCTCGCACGACGTCGAAGCGCTTCGGGATCGGAGCGCCGCAGCCTGGAGAAAGCTCTTCGACGACCGCTGGATGCGGACGGAGTGGCCCTACGGCTCCGGTGTGTGGGGTAAGCGCGAATGGGTCGCCCCCGACATGCCGAGCGACTGCATCGTATCGACCGGCGAAGGCGGTACGAACATGTTCTGGGCGGAGCGGCTGGGCCGTGAGATCGGGATCGGCGAGCTCTGGGTGAAGCTTTGCGGCAACTCGCACACGGGAAGCTTCAAAGACCTCGGGATGACCGTGCTCGTGAGCGTCGTGCGGCAGGCCGTCAAACAGGGAGAGCTGAAGGCGCGCGTTCTCTGCTGCGCGAGCACGGGGGACACGAGCGCCTCGCTCGCAGCCTACGGAGCTGCGGCCGGTCTGCCCGTCGCCGTTCTCTTGCCGCGCGGAATGGTCTCCGCCGCCCAGCTCGTGCAGCCGCTCGCCCACGGCGCGCGGGTGTTCGCGCTCGAGACGGATTTCGACGGGTGCATGGCCGTCGTGAAAGAGCTCGCGCGCCGCCGCCTCGTCTACCTCGCCAACTCGATGAACCCGCTGCGGATCGAGGGGCAGAAGACCGTATCGATCGAGATCGTCCAGCAGTTCGACTGGGAGCCGCCCGATTGGGTCATCCTGCCGAGCGGGAACCTCGGAAACGCGGCCGCGCTCTACGCGGGCTTCAAGATGATGCTCGAGCTCGGACTCATCAAGCGCATCCCCCGCCTCTGCATCGCCCAGGCCGCGCACGCCAACCCGATGTACCGCGCCTTCGTCGAACGAAAGGACTCGGTCGAGCCCATCCAGGCCAAGGCCACGCTCGCCAGCGCCATCCAAATCGGCAATCCCGTGAGCGCGCCCCGCGCGATGGCCGCGCTGAAGGCGATGAACGGCGTCGTCGAGCAGGCCACCGAAGAGGAGCTGGCCGAGGCCTGCGCCCGTGCCGACCGGACCGGCCTCTACACGTGCCCGCACACGGGGGTCGCGCTCGCGTGCCTCTTCAAGCTCAGAGCGCAGGGCCTCATCGAATCGCACCACCGCGTCGTCGTCATTTCGACGGCCAATGGTCTGAAGTTCACCGAGTTCAAGCTCGCGTACCACGAGCACCGTCTCCCGGGGATCGACGCGCGCAGGGCGAACGCCCCGATCATCATGCCTCCGGACGTAGAGCGCGTGGCTCAGGCGATCGAGGCCATGGCCTGAGCTGGGCTCCGAGATCAGCCGCCGTCGTCGCCGTCCGCGGCGTCGTTGCCCAGCGCGTCGAAAGCGTCCGACATGTCCGGCCCCGCCGGCGCGTCCGCGGCGCCGCCATCGGCGGTGGCTTCGCTGCTCGCGCCCCCATCGGCCGAGCTCGAAGCGTCGGCGTCGCCCATGTCCACGGTGGCATCGAGCGAGGCGTCGTCGCCGAGCGCGTCGTTCGCCGCGGTACCGTCCGCCGCGCTTTCTTGGGCGGCCTCGTCGGTGGAGGACGAATCCGCGACCGTCGCATCGAGGGCGGAGCCGCCGTCGTCGGGCGGAATCTTGCTCCGATCGAAATCGACCAGCAGCTCGCACCCCGACAAGGCGACCGCCGCCACGCAGATGGCCGCGGCAGCCGACACGTTTCGTTGGATCGTGCGGGTCATCTTCATCGAAGTCCTTTTCATGGGGCGCTCGTTCACCGCGCTCAGAACCGCAGCACGACGCCGGCGCCGCCCGAGTGTGTGCCGACGAACGGCGTCGGTGTAATGGTGATGCTCTGCTTCTTCGCGCGGGCGGACTGCGCCGTCGTCCGGTCCGTGTCCGTTCGCATCGCAGTCGCCGGTTCGTCCTTCGTGAGAAAGAGGACCGCGCTCGTGATGCCGAAGGTCAGCGCCACCCCGAAAGCCATGTCCGCGATGAGCGAGTGGGTATCGCCGTTGTCGGCCGTATGGGTCGATGGATTCTTGTCGAAGTCGCTCTTGTCGCTGAGCGCCATGACGCCGAATACGGTGCCGACCGTGGCCGCGCCGATCGCGAGACCGCCCGTGACGAACGCGGGGACCTTGCTCCGCGGCGACGGGGGCACCGGCGGGGGTGGCAGCGCCGTGACCGGCTCGACGACGGGCACGACCGGGGGGGGCGGCGGAGGCGCGACGGGCGGGGGCTCGGGGTCGAGGTCCGACGTGAAAGTCTGCGTCGATGCGAAAGGGACGTCGATCGATTTTCGATCGGAAGGCGGCCCGCCGCAGTAAGCGCGATCGTGTGCTGGCCCGGCCCCAAGTCGAGGTCCGTCGGGGTCGGGGCGCTCTGCGGCCTTCCGTCGACGGTGACGCTCGCGCCGGGAGGATTCGACTCGATGTGCACCTTGCCCGGCAACGCCTTGATCTCCGAGAGGCGCCTTCGGATCTCGTCGCCTTGGACCGTCATCTTGTCCGGCACGTGCGCGAGAAATTTTTCGTACCAGGTCGCCGCCGCCGGAAAGTGACCTAGCGCGTCCTCCGACAAGCCAATGTAACGCTCGGCCTGGGGCGTCGCCTTGACGTCGTTGGCCGCTCGGAAGTCGTCCAGGGCTCCACCGAAATCGCCGCCTTTGAACTTTTTTTCTCCGTCGGAGTAGCGTTTTTTTGCCGTCGCGAGATCCGGCTTGCCCAATGCCCCGGCGGTAGCCGGCATGGCTTTGGCGGGCTCAGCCTGCCCCCAAGCGCACGGCGATTGCGACACCAACAGGGCGCCGGCCACGACGCCAGCGAGAATCCTGCTTCTGAATTCAATCGGTCGGTCCATCGACGCCGGGCCTCCTCGCGTCGGGGGACGCGGCCAGGAGAATACTTGGCTCGCCGGATTAGCGAAAGATCATGGATACGTTTCGCGCTCGACCAGCTCGACCAGGACGCCTCCCATTGTCTTGGGATGAACGAAGGCGACTTTGTGACCCCGGGCGCCCCGCCGAGGCGACTCGTCGATCATGGCAGCCCCGGCGCTTTTCAGGAACGCAATGGCCTCCTCGATGCCCTCGACCTCGAGCGCGACGTGGTGCAGGCCCGGCCCCCTTTTCTCTAGAAACCGTTGGAGCCCCTCGCTCCCTCGCGGCGCGATGAGCTCCAAGCTCGTTTCGTCCGCCGGAGCCCCCTCGCCGAAGGGGACGAGCACCACGTCGGTCCTCTGGGACTCGACGAGCTCCGGTTCGCACGGCCGGAGGCCGAGGAGCGCCTGCCAGAGCGCAGCGGCCGGAGCGAGGTCGTCGACGCAAACCGCGACGTGATCGATTCTTTTGATTCTTGAACATGACGGCGACGCAGCTATAGCGCGTCCGTCGGACGGCGACGCGACGCCCCGCGCCCTAGGCAGCGCCTAGCCACCGCGCCACGGCGCGCACGTCGGGTACCCCGAAAAGGGCCGTCCCTGTCGGGCTCGGCGCACGCACGACGAGCGCGATGTCGCCCGCCTCCCCTCCCCCGAGCTCTCGCACCCGCACCGCCACGATGTCGTCGCGGTCGACGCTCAGGATCGCGTCGGCGTCGAACACGAGCGCGCGGCGGTCCGTCACGGCATAAAAGGTCGTGCGCACGGCCTGCCAGGCGCCGAGAGGCGCACGAAAGAGCGGCAGCCCGAGCGCGAGGAGCGGCACCGCGCCGAGCGCCAGCGAGCCCCCTTGGTGGGAGCAAGCGGCGACGAGAGCCAGGACGAAGCCGTTGAAGGCGAGCGGCATGACGAGCTCTGCCAGCGCGCGCCGCGCCAGCGCCGTGCGCCGCGGAAGACCGCTCCACAGGACACGCTCGCCGGGCTCGAGCTCCGCGAGCAGCTCCTCGGCAAAGCGTGCCGGCAGACCGCACGATGCGAGCTTGGGGGTCCGGTAAGGGGCCGTCACGATGCTCGTCCCTCTCTCCTTGTCGTAGCAGTCGTCCTGGCCCGGGCCATCGAGCCATCGTCGAGAGACCGCGAACGGAGGGAGGCCTGCCGGGACGATTCGGCAGACAGGAGCACGGACCGCTCCCGCGTGATTCGGATATAGTGCCCGGGCTTCCGCACGCCCAGGGAGGGCTCCCTCGATGACTTTGCGCCTCTGCCTCGCCGACCTTCTTGCCCGCCTCGCGTCCGCCACGCCCGTCGCCGCAGTAGCCGCCGTCCTGGCCGTCGTGTTGGCACCGACGACGGGGTGCAGCCCGCTTTCGTCGCCGTTCAACGGAATGAAGGACTCGCAAATGACGGCCTACCGCCTCCAAAATTTCGAGCCGGCGCCGCAGCCGTCGGCGACGGCCGCGCCGACGGGTCTGCAGCTCCCCGCGCAAATCCAGCAATGGATCCAGGCCGGAGCGTCGCTCCTGCCGCCGGGTTTGCTTCCGCCCGGACTCGTCCCGGGGTCCGCCGTGCCGGTCGTGCCGCCCGACGCCCCTCGCTTCCATGGCTTTCGAATCCTCGCCTGGCAGCCCGTCAACGATGCGAGCATCAAAGGGGACATCCTCGATGCCTTCGGGCATTCGTCGAATTTCAGCGATGCGCACTCGAATTGCCTCTACGCGGAGCTCGGCTTCGCCATCGCGCAGCCCAGCAACCCGACCCCGGCGGACGTGCTCGTGTCGCTCTCGTGCGAGCAAGTCCAGGCCTTCAACTTCGCCTGGCCGTACTCGCAGACGGGCCTGACGCCGGACACGGCCAAGAAATTCGCCGCCATCGCCCAACGCGTGTTCGCGGGACAGTGAGGGGGGGTGGCGAGCACGTGGCTCGTCGAACCAGCCGCCGATGACCGATCGCCCGCTCCTCTCGTACGCTCCCAATCCCGTCTTCGCGTGGCTGTACCATCGCTTTTTCGCGACCATCGAGGTCGACGAGTCGTGGGCGCGTGCGGTGCTCGAGGCGGACTCGCGCGGGACGGTCGTCTACGTGCTGCGCAGCCTCTCGATCGTCGACTTCTTTGCGCTCGACTATCTCACGAAGCGCCACGACCTCCCCCAGGTCCGCTTCGCGAACGACCTCGGCCTCTGGATACTCGAGCCCATGCGCCAGGGGTGGCTCAACGCCGCGTTGCCCCGAACGCCCGAGGGCGACGCCGCCGATCTGGAGCGCGCCGTGTCCGAGGGGGCGAGCGCGGCGCTGTTTCTCAAGCGACCGCCGAGCTGGCTCGAAGGAAGGGCGCGCGGTCGCATCGAGGGCGATCACCTCATTCGCGCGCTCTTCGACGTCCAGCGGAGGAGCAAAAAGCGAATCCTGCTCGTCCCGCAGGTCTTCGTCTGGTCGCGAAGCCGCGCCACACGGGGGGCCAACGTCGCCGACGCGCTCTTCGGTTCGAGCGAATGGCCCGGCAACATGCGATCCATCGCGCAGTTTCTGGCCAACCGTCACGCGACGATGCGCGCCGGCGAGCCGGTCGATCTGCGCGACTTTCTGGCGCGCGAAGACGACGGAGCGGGCGACGACGTCCTCGTCCGCCGCCTGACCTACACGCTGCTTCGCCGTCTCGAGCGCGAGAGACGCGCGATCGTCGGTCCAGCCAAGAAGCCCGCCGACCGCCTGCGCGACGAGGTCATTCGAAGCCCTAAGCTTCAGAAGGTCATCGCCGACATGGCGGGCGAGGGCTCGAAGGAGCGTGCCGTCATCGCGGCGCGTGCGCTCGCGATGCTCCGCGAGATGGAGGCGGCGCTCGATCATGAACGCGATGGCCGCGCTCGACCAAGTCTTCGCCCAGGCGGCGGCGCGGATGTTCTCGGCGATCGAGGTCGACGAGGCGGGCATCGAGCGCCTCCGCGAGCACGCGAAGGAAGGGACGCTCGTCCTTTTGCCCTCGCACAAATCGCACATGGACTACCTCGCGCTCGCCTGGGTCCTCTACCGCCACAAGCTGCCGCTGCCGCTCATCGCGGCCGGAGACAACCTCAACTTCTTTCCGGTGGGGCCCGTCTTCCGTCGCGCGGGCGCGTTCTTCATTCGGCGCAGCTTCGTCGGGGACCGCCTCTACGCGGCCGTGGTCGACGCCTACGTGCGCCGCCTGCTGAAGGACGGCTGGCCGCTCGAGTTCTTCCTCGAGGGCGGCCGCTCGCGGACCGGCAAGCTCCTGCCGCCCAAGCTCGGCCTTCTGTCGATCGTGGTCGACGCGGCGCTCGGCGGTTCCCGACGAAGACGACGTGGTTCTGCCCCGTGAGCATCGGCTACGAGCGCCTGGTCGACGAGAAGGCGTTCGTCCACGAGGTGACTGGCGGAGACAAGCCAAAGGAGAACGCGCGCGGGCTGGTGCGGTCGATCGAGGTCATGGTCGGCCGCTACGGTCGGCTGAGCGTGCAGTTCGGAAGCCCAGTGTCGCTCGCGGACGTCTTGCGCGATCTCGACGCGCGATCGAAGCCCGAGCACCTGACGACGATGAGCCCTGCGCGGCGGCGGGCCGTCGTCACCCGTCTCGCCTACCGCGTGATGAACGAGATCAACGCCGTGACCGCGGTCACTCCCGGATCGCTCGTCGCGACCGCCCTGCTCACGCACGATCGCCGCGGTCTGCCGGAGCGGGACCTGTTTCTGGCCTGCGAGCGCCTCGCCCGCACGCTCCGCCGCTTCGGAGCGCGCTTCAGCCCTTCTCTGGCCGTTGCCGACAGCGCGTGCCGCGCGCGCTGCGCGAGGCGGTGGACCTCTTTCGTGCGCGCCGAGCACGTCGCGGCGCACTCCGTTGGCGACGACGTCATCTACGTCGTGCCACCAGAAGCGCGGATGTCGCTCGACCTGGCGAAGAACGTCATCATCCACTTCTTCGTACCCCGGGCGCTCATCGCCACGGCGCTCCTCGCGAGCCCTGGCCCGCCGCTCGGAGCCGACATGCGTGCGCGATCGCGTCCTCGCGCTGTCGCGCCTCTTCAAGTACGAGTTCACCTTCCGGGCCGACGCGCTCCTTCGAGCGCATCTTCGAAGAAGAGATCGCCGCTCATGGTGGCCGACTCGGAGCTCGCGCGGGTCGTCCGAGCGCCGAACGACAGCGGCGACGCGCTCGTGCCGCAGGGAGAAGACGGGCGAGAGCAAATCGAGCTCTACGCGCGGCTGCTCGAGAATTTCGTGGAGGGCTATCGTGTCGCGGCCCGCGGCCTCGCCGCGCTGCTGCGCGGGCCCCTCGCCGTCAAGGACGTGGTCAAGCGCGCGATCACCGCGGGGGAGACGCATGTTTCTTGCGGGCGAGATCGCGCGTCGCGAGGCGGTGAGCCGACCGATGATCGAGAACGCCTACGCGAGCTTCGTCGATCAGGGGTACGTCTCGCGGAGCGACGGAAAGATCGCCCTTGCCGAGTCGTACGCGTCCCCGACGGCGGTGGCCACGATCGAGGCGCGCGTTGCCGCGATGGCCGCAGCGCTCCGCCCTGGCGGCGAGCGGGGGCTCCGCACGTGAGGGACGCGTGAGCGATTGCAGAGCGCGCGGCGCGAGGCGTGCTGCCTTCACCCCCAAAGGAGGCTCCTGATTGGCGCGCCATCTCGGTGCGCTCCTCGCCGCGTCGCTCGCGTCGGCATGCTCGAATCTCCCGACGCAGGCGGTCGACGTAAGCGTCGATCGCGCCGGGCCGATCGACCGCGCAGGCGAGTCCGCACGCGCGGCGTACGACGCGACGGCGGCGCCGGCTCGGACGGTCGAGACCGGCTGCGGCCGCGGGCGCGCGATGACCGTCCACTTCTACGACGTGGGACAGGCGCTCGCTGTCCTCGTCGATCTTCCGGATGGTCGGCACGTCCTCGTGGACGCCGCCGACAGCCCCCGTCGTGCGGGGTGCGGCGCCGAGTGCGAGGCCGCGGGCCGCCACTTGCTCGCGACGCTCGCAGGGGACCTGCACGGAGCGCCGATCGATCTGCTCTTCATTACCCATCAGCACTCCGACCACCTCGGGGGCGCTCCGCACGTGCTCGACACCTTCAAGGTCGGCGTCTACGCCGACAACGGCCGCGACCTTGCGAAAGACGAGGTTCGGCGCGCACGCCGCGCCGCCGAGCGGGACGACGCCGCGATTCGTGTCGTCGACCCCGACCACGCCGAGGCGCCGCTGACGGGGGCTCCTGGATTGAAGCTGACCGCCATCGTCCCGCCTCGGTGGCCGGCGTCGTGCACGCACGACCCCAACGAGTGCTCGGTGGGGCTTCGCATCGACTTCTGCGCGTCGTCGGTGCTGTTCACAGGAGACGCCGAGCACGACGAGCAGACGCTTCTCGATCCGAGAGGGGCCGTGACCCTCCTTCAAGTGGCGCATCACGGCAGCGACACGTCGACGACACCTGCCTTCTTGGCAAAGATCCACCCGAAGTACGCCGTCATCTCCGCGGGAAAGCCGGGCGTCGGCTTGAACCGCGAGTACTGCCACCCCCGAGCGCTCATCGTCGAACGCCTCACCCGGGTGCTCGGGGGCCGCATGGGAAAGGCGCTCCCCGCCTTCGACGGCGCGCAGTGCGGCCGAGCGCAGGCCGCGGAGTGGGTGGCGGTCCCCGCGGCCGAGAACCTCTGGGCTACCGAACGTGACGGCGACGTCGTGTTGACCACGTCGGGTGACGGCACCTTCGTACGGCGGGCTCCCTGATCGCGACGAGAACCGAAAACCTCGGCACGCCGGCGCGCTCGGATGCGGCTCATGCGCCCTCGCTCGACAGCCGAGCGGTGCCATCGCCCGGCGCCTCCAGGCTGATTCGTCCGAGCGCGCCCGACCGGAACTCGTGGATCAACACGTCGGCCGCCTTGTGCAGATCGACGGCGCCGCCGCCGCGGAGGCCGCCGCGGCGGCGAGCAATCTCGACGAGTAGCTCCTCGGGGCCGGCCGGCAGCGCCGGTAGCTTGAAGCGAGCAAGGACGAGCTGCGGATAGCGCCCCAGCAGAAAGGCCGCACCGAACATCGCGACGCTCTCGTAGTCGATCGCGCGGTCGGGGAGCGCGCCGCCCAGCGCCAGGCGCAGAGTCGTCGCCTCGTCGTCCATCTTCGGCCAGAGAAGGCCGGGATGGTCCGAGAGGATCATCCCGCTCTTCAAGACGACGTTTTGCTGTCCCTTGGTGACGGCGGGCTCGTCCCCCACCCTCGCCACCTTGCGCTCCATGAGGGTGTTGATGAGTGTCGACTTGCCCACGTTCGGGATGCCGACGACCATCGCGCGGGTCGGCGTGCTCCGGGTGGTCGCGCGCGAAAGCCGGCGACAAATATCGGGGATTTGCGCCTTCGCCTCGGCTGGCCGGTCGGTCCGGATGGCGAGCGAGACGACTCGGCCGGCGCGTAGGCCGCCCGGATCGGGCCGCTCGGCCTCGATCGTCCCGAAGTGCCGCAGCCAGGCTCGCGTCACTCCGGGGTCGGCGAGGTCGCTCTTGCCGAGGACCTTGAGGCAGGGCGTCTCCCTCCGAAGCTCGGCGACGACGGGGTTCTCGCTCGACGCCGGCATGCGCGCGTCGAGGACCTCGATGACGACGTCGTGCAGCGAAATGGCCTCGGCGATGACTCGCCGGGCTTTGGTCATGTGACCTGGGTACCACTGCGTCGGCATCGGGGGCAGCCGGTTCTACCATGGCGCGCGCCGGCCCGTTTTTGCGTCCCCGGGTGGCGGGTGAGACGCGCGTCGAATAGCTTGTGCCGCATGCCTGGGCCTGGATACCGGAGCCGCACGACGACTGCGGGACGCAACATGGCTGGCGCGCGCTCCCTCTGGCGCGCGACCGGGATGACCGACGGGGACTTCGAGAAGCCGATCATCGCGATCGCCAACAGCTTCACGCAGTTCGTTCCTGGTCACGTCCACCTTCACGACGTCGGCCAGCGCGTGAAGAAGGTGATCGACGCCGCGGGCGGCTGGGGCGTCGAGTTCAACACCATCGCGGTGGACGATGGCATCGCGATGGGCCACGGCGGGATGCTCTACTCGCTGCCGAGCCGCGAGCTCATCGCGGACAGCGTCGAGTACATGGTCAACGCGCACTGCGCCGACGCGCTCTTTTGCATCTCGAACTGCGACAAAATAACGCCGGGAATGCTCCTCGCAGCCGTGCGGCTCAATGTCCCGACCATCTTCGTATCGGGTGGGCCGATGGAGGCAGGAAAGCTCGCAGGCAGCCGCGACCGCAACGGACGGCCGATCACGCGCAAGCTCGACCTCATCGACTCGATGATCGCGTCGAGCGACTCGGCCGTGGACGACGAGGAGCTCACGCGCATGGAAAAGGCGGCTTGCCCCACCTGCGGGTCCTGCTCGGGAATGTTCACCGCGAACAGCATGAACTGCTTGAACGAGGCCATCGGCCTCGCGTTGCCTGGCAACGGGACGCTCCTCGCCACCCACAAGACGCGCGCGGAGCTCTTCGACCGCGCCGGACGCCGCCTCGTCGAGAACACGAAGCGTTATTACCTCGAAGGCGACCGGTCGGTGCTTCCGCGCAGCATCGCTACGTTCGAGGCGTTCGAGAACGCCATGACGCTCGACATCGCGATGGGAGGTTCGACCAACACGGTGCTCCACCTGCTCGCGATGGCGCTCGAGGCGGGCGTCGCGTTCACGATGGCGGACATCGACCGCCTCTCGCGAAAGGTCCCGAACATCTGCAAGGTGGCGCCGTCTTCGGACTACCACGTCGAGGACGTCCACCGGGCGGGGGGCGTGTTCACGATCCTCGGCGAGCTCGATCGGGCGGGTCTCCTCCACCGCGAGACCAAGACCGTCCACTCACGCACCATGGGCGAAGCCGTCGACGCCAACGACGTGCGCCGGCCTACCGCCACACCCGAGGCGATTCAGCGGGCCCTCGCCGCACCCGGCGGGGTCCGGACGAAGGTCGCCTTCTCCCAAGACCTCTACTTTGCGGCGCCGGACACCGACGCAAAGGAGGGCTGCATCCGCGACGCCGCGCACGCCTACGGGCGTGAGGGCGGCCTCGCCGTCCTTTACGGCAACATCGCCGAGGAGGGGTGCATCGTGAAGACGGCGGGCGTGGACGAATCCTGTTGGCGCTTCGAGGGCCGCGCGCGCGTCTTTCATTCTCAGGACGCGACGTGCGACGCGATCATGGCCGACCGCATCGTCGCTGGTGACGTGGTCGTCATCACGTACGAAGGGCCTCGCGGAGGCCCTGGCATGCAGGAAATGCTCTATCCGACTTCGTTTCTCAAGGGAAAGGGGCTCGGAAAAGCGTGCGCCTTGGTGACCGACGGGCGATTCAGCGGCGGCACCTCGGGGCTCAGCATCGGTCACGTTTCGCCCGAGGCGGCCGAGGGAGGGGCGATTGCGCTCGTCGAAGAGGGCGACCGACTGCGCATCGACATTCCCGAGCGGACGATCATGCTGCTCGTGTCTCCCGAGGAGCTCGACCGACGGCGCCGAGAGATGGTCGGACGAGGCGAGCGCGCTTTTCGTCCCGACCGCGACCGCCATGTCTCGCCTGCGCTGCAGGCCTACGCGTTGATGACGACGAGCGCCGCACGTGGCGCCCTTCGCGACGTCACGCAGGTCCAGCGCAAGCCCACTCGCTGACGCGAGCCGGACACGTCCTCGGGCGCGGTGCCGGGGGGAACGCCGGCCCTAAGGAAACAGCGGCGCCTGAAGCGTCACCCAGCCGTCGGCGCCGAATTGGATCGGCCGGACCTGCAGCTTCGAGGCGCCGCCCGCTTGGCCGTCGTAGTAGTGAAACGCGTAGAGATACGTGTCGCCGTCGCGCCACGCCGTTCCCCCGCCAGGACCGACGTACCGCCCCGAGGTGGCGAGGAGCTGCTCGGCTGCGCCCTGCATCATGTCGGCGCCCGCCTTGTCCAAGTACGGTCCGGTGATTCGCTGCGAGCGTCCGACCATCGTCCGGTACGTGCTCGCGACGCCCTGGCAGCACGAGTCGAACGATACGAACAGGTAGAAGTAGCCGTCGTGCGAGACGATGGATGCCGCCTCGATGGCGCCACCGTTTCTCGACGCGAGCGAATAGAGCGTCGTGTCGTCGGTCGCCGGCTTGCCCGAGCTCGGGTCGAGCTTGCGCAATTTGATGCCTGACCAGAACGAGCCGAAAGCAAGCCACGGAGCGCAGGTCTCGTCGAAGCTCACGTTCGGATCGATCGCGTTGAAGTTGTCCGACGGCACGGTGCGCAGGACGAGTCCCTCATCGGTCCAGGCGTAGCTCGGGTTCGCCGGGGTGAGCGTCGTGTTCGTCGCGAGGCCGATGAGTGAGTTGTTCGAGCCAAACTTCGACGCCGCGTAATAGAGGTGGAAACGACCTGCGAAATAGCTGATGTCGGGCGCCCACAAATCGGCCGGAGCGGCACCGAGCGAGGCCGCAATCCAGCCTGGAATCGCTCGGAAAACGCTTCCTGCTCCGATCCAGGCCTCCATATCGGCGGAGCTCCGGATGCCGAGGGTGCCCCCGGTGCCGAAAAGAAAGTAGCGGCTGCCGTCCCAGGTCATCGACGGATCGTGGATGCCGATGTCGAGGTGCGCCGTCGTCGTCACGGTAGCGCCTCCGCCGAGCACGTTGCCGCACGCGCCCGGCGCCGCTTCGACGACCTTCAGCGCGCGCCCGTCATCCGTCGCGCCAACCCCCGTCGCCTCTGCCGGGGAGGCGTCGCCGATCATCGCGTCGTAGGTTGGCGTCGCGAGCTCGTCGTCCGCGACGGACCCCGACTCCGCGTTCTCACCGTCGTTTGGGGGCAGCGCGCCGTCCGCGGGTCCCGCGTCCGCCGGACCAGCTGGCGAAGCCGCGCAGCCGGCGAGCGACAGCGCGCCAAGGAGGCCCGGAAGGAGGCCGGCGGCCCACTTGGCGCGACGGCACGAAACACCTCGATGCATGGGGGGCTCCGACTCAGAACGCTCCGCTGACCATCATTTCGGCGCCGCCTCGCAGCGGGCCTCCGCCAAACGATACAGCCGGACCGGACGGCGGACCGTCCCCGCTGCGCGACGGAGACCTCGAGTCGGCCGCAGGCGCGACGAAGAGCCACGTCGCTACCCCCGCGGCGACGAGCGCTACACCGAACGCGGCATCGGCTCCCAGAAAGAGCGTCTTCGCGCCGTCGTACGTAGACTGTTTGCTGCTCGGACAGTCGGGCTTGCACGCCTCGAGGTCGTTCTTCTTGCTCGTGCCGAGCAGGCCGAGCGTGAGACCCGTCCCGACCGCGGCGCCAGCCGTCGCCGCGGCAATCCAGGGCGCGGCCCCCTGGTGAGCGTCGGGCGCTCGCTTGCCCAAGGCGCGCGCCTCGGACGAGGCTCGCTCGCCGCCCGACGCGGGCCTCTCTCCTTTGACCTGAATCAAGCGGTCTTTCTCCCCTTCACGGACGAGAACGTCCAGGCCGAGGCGTTGGCCATTCGGAAGAAGAAAGCGCAGGCTGTATTTTCCGGGGTCAATGGCGAGCGCGCGACCGTCGAGCCCGTCGACGAGCAGCTCGTCGCCCCCGAAGACCTTCACGTCGCTGACGTCACCGCCACGCTCGTCCACGACCGAAAAGATGACCGAGGGCAGGGCTCGCGTGACGGACTGCAGGAACTCGGCGCATTCCTTCCGGAGCGGATCGGGACAGGATTCGTCGGAGCCGCAGGCCGTGAAGAGTCGGCTTGCAAGGCGGAGGTGCCCTGCGTTCGACTCGCGCTGCGCGGTCGCGTGGGCGCTGATGCACGTCGACGCATCGGCCGCCGCCGGACGCGCGGTGGCCATGCGGAGAGCGAGGAGCAAGCAGGAGACCAGGAGGGCAGCGCTCGAGCGGCCGCTTGGTCGAACGTGGGAAGGCATCTCGTGAGCACTCCTTTCGGCAGCGGGGGATACCCTCGAACGTCCTCGTCGGCTTCTATGGCGCCGCAAGCTGCGCGACTTCTTGGGGTGTGAGGCCGCCCGAGTAAATGCGAAATTCGTCGATGGTCGCCGACAGATAGGGGTCGGTTGCGTACGCCGAGCGCCCGATCCAATGCTGGGTCGTCACCAAGTCCTTGGGCCCCAGAGTCATCCGGATGGTTCGGTACTTTTCGACGCCGTCCTCGTAATAGAGAAGATACGGGTGTGCGAGGACGATGGCCACGTGATGCCAGCCTCCGAGCGGCACCGTCGTCGTCAACTGCATCTCTGGGTCGAGCGCTCGCCCGGAGCTGATCGCAAAGCGCGTCCCAGGCTGGTGCGTCGCGTCGTTCCACCCCGTGGGGGAGAAATAGACCCACACGGTCGACCCGGCATTGAAGTCGAAGAGCCGCGCCCATATCGAGGCGATTCGGAGATTTATCCAGCACGTGACGGACATCGAATCGAGCCCCGCCACGGCCTTTGCCGGGAGGACCACGTACTGCGACTGCGTGCCGTCCAGCTTCAAGCCTTGTCCGGTGTGTCCAGCCGGATCGATCGTCGGAAGCGTGGCTCCGTTCAGCGTTCCATCGAACAGGTTGCCCGATTTGTCCGCGACCACCTGCACTCCGCCGAGCGGTGCCCCCGACTCCGTGGCTCCCCCATCGGCCGCTCCGGCGTCGTCGTCGTCGAAGGAATAATAGAGCTGGAGCACTGCGGGGCCGAGGGACGCCGCGTCGAACGCCGCTGGATTGGCGCCGGCCTCCCCCGCTCCGTCGAGCGCGCTCGCGATGAAGGTCTTCGCGGCGTCGGGACTGGCGGCGGCGGACTCGGCTTGCGACGAGCCGTCGCCCGTTCCGGGGTCGGAAACCGTCCCGTCGACCTCGGCGCCACCGTCCGCGCTACCCGGTACCGCGGAGGAATCGGCTCCTCCAGAGCCATCCACCGACCGCTCCGCCGTGGGCGTTCCCCCTTCGTGGCCGTCCGCGTCGGAGCCCCTGAAATACGCGTCCTCGCTCGGCAGCCCCAGCGAGCATGCCGCGAGCACCCCCGCGAGAGCCGCGACGGCAAACGATCCTTTGGAGAAGACCTCACACGCCCGCGTCGGTTTCATCGAAGCTCCGAGAACGAAAACGAGTGGCCCACGACCGCGGACCGCGTTGGCCCCCCCTCGTAGGCGCTACGGACGGTACGCGAGGTTCACGATCTCGGCGGCGGTGTACGCTCTGCAAGCGATTCGCATGTCGTCGATGGCCGCGTCGAGATAGGGGTCCGGAAACCTGGACTTGCCGAAGGAGAGGTCGTTGACGGCATTGAAGTCCGACGGCTTGACGACGGCGCTCGTGCCGGCTTTTACCGGGGCCCCATCGACGTAAAGGGTGACGGTGCCGTCCGCGGCGACCGTGACGGCGACATGGTGCCATGCGTCGTCGCCCGGGAAAGGAGCCGGCGCCACGAGGTCGAAGACGTGCGTGCCGCCGCCCGGAGCGACCATTGCAAAGTGCATCCCGGCTCCGTCAGTGGGCGCCAGATAGATGAACGTCGAGGTCGTCGTGCCGAAATCGAAGAGGCGGCTCCAGCTCGTCAGGGCGTGAACCCGGAGCCAGCTCGCCACCGTCAGCTCGGACGTGCAGCTCTTGAGCGGATTGTCCGCGAGAGCGACGTAAGGACCCGTGGCGCCCGGCGCCCCGCCGGGCAAGTCCACAGCCGCCCCGAGCCGGCCGGTCGCGGTCCAGGTCGCGCCCCCCACGAGCGTCGTCGGAATGGCGTTGTCGGAAGAGTCTGCGGTCGTCGCCCCTGCGCCTTCGTCGAAGCGCCAGTACGAGTAATCGGCCTTCGGCCACGCGACGTCGGCGACCTCGGACGGGCTGAGGACGCGCCCGTAGATGCGCAGCTCGTCGAGGACCCCAGCGAGACCCGGATCGGCGCCGAAACGTGACTTTCCCGACCACGACTCGGGCGCGAGAGGCTCCATTTCGGAGGGCAAGATGACCGGCCCGTTCGTGACGGACGCCGCCGGAAACCCGTCGATGTACATCTGGTAGGTCGACCCCGAAGACGTGACCGCGACGTGCTTCCAGACGCTCGTCGGTAGCGGCGTGCCGGGGGAAACCACGACCTCACGAACGCCGCCGTCGTCGAAGGCGCCTCCGAAGACGTGCCACGAAACGCCGCTGCCCCCGTTCGGGGTCAAAAAACTCCAGCGGTCCGGCGCGTGGCCGACGTCGAAGACGCGCGACCAGGGCGCCGCCGAATCGAGCTTCACCCACGCGGCGATGGTGAGGTCGCTGACGCCAGTCAGCACGCCCGACGGGATGGTCACGTCCTGCGCCCCGGCGAGCGCGAGCGCTCCACCTCGCCGCCCGTTCGTCGTCCATCCGGCCGTGAGGCCGGCATCCGCGCTCCCGCCGTCCGCGCCGTTCTCGTAGTTTCCATCGAGAGAGCGCCCCGACCGGTCGGTGACGATCGTGCCTGCCCCGTCGTCGAACGGGTAATACAGAAGGAGGTCCACTGCGGCGCCGTCCGCGTCCGACGACGAATCGTTGGCGGACGCGCTCGCCTCGACGGGACCCGCCTCGCCCGAGGCGCCGCCGTCGTCGGCCGCGTCGGCGAGCACGCTCGCGTCCACGGCGCCCGCGTCCGTGTTCGCCCCGCCGGCGTCGCCGGGCGCGGCCGCCTCGCTCGGGCCGGTGTCCACGGCGGTCGACGCGTCGACCGCCGCGGCCTCGGCGACCGTCGCATCCGCAGCGCCGCCGTCACCCGACGTCGCGCCCACCACCGTGGCGTCGGCCAAAGGCACGTTGACCCTCGCGTCCGCGGGGGCGGCGCCGTCGACGCCGGACGGGCCGGCAGGCCCCCCGCCGCCCTCGGACTTGCCCGCCTCGGGGCTCGTCGAACCGACCTCGGACGACGCGTCGTCCGCAGACAAGGACAGTCCGGTGCTGTCCGCGCATGCGGCCGACAGAGTGAGAAGGCTCGCGCAAATGGGAATTCGTCGGCACCACGAAGACATGAAAGCGGTCTCCATTACTTTGCTGAAGGCGATTGTACGAATCGCCACCTTCGTTCGATATTTTGGCTTACGAAACAATCGCGTATAAAAGGCTGAAATCGATATTCGGTCAAGTCCAATCGCAAGTTTCGATTGCGATGGGTACTCGGTCTCGGGCACCTGCCGGCCTCGATAGCCGCGCAGCCTTGCTGCATCGCAGCGTCGTAGGCCTCGACTTCTTCTTCGTCGTCCGACCTTACCCGACTCCGCGATGCGCAGTGGCCGGCGTCGACACAAGTACTTATAGAAGGCCTAGAAGCATTCTGGCTTGTAGGACCGCACGCCGTCGGTCGAGAGCACGAATGGAGGATCGCAGCGCGTATTTCCAGAGTGCGCGGCTGTCGTCACGAGCGCGGCCGACGTGATGGGCGAGGGTGCGGTCGCGGGCGCAGCGCCCCCCACGGGCTGCCCGACGGCGCGCACGCGGCTCGGCGAAGGGTGAGGTGGATTCTTGGAATCGAAGTCGACGGTGGACGCCGTGCGGACCGTCGCCGCGGCACGCGGCTCGGCCGGCGCAGCGGTCGTGGGTGGCGGTTGGATGGGCGTCGTTGGGGGCACCGTGGCCGCCGCGGAGCTTTCTCTCTCTGCCGGCTCGGTGAGCGGCGCGGCCCTCGACGACCGCCGGTCGCTCCCGAGGCTTGCCACGGCCATCGCAGCCGCGAGGAGTAGCCCGGCCCCCATGGCTGTCCAGAGGCCTCGCTTCGCGCTTTGAGACTCCAGAAGAACCGGGCGGAGCGCGCCACTCGCCATCGGATCGCTCGGCGCGCGGCTCGAGATTGGCGCGACGAGAGCCGCCACTGGGACCGCGTCGCACGTCTCGGTCGTGAAGCGGCTGGCGACGCGCTCGGGAGGCGCAAACCAGTCGCGGCTCCGCCTCGGCGACAAGATGGCTTCGATCCTCGCTCGCACGTGCGCCGACCGCGGCGCAGAGACGGCGTCGAGCAGCGCACCGGCGAGCTCCGCGACACTTTGAATGCGCTTGTCGATGGACCGGTCGAGGCAGCGGAAGACGGTCCGCTCGAGGAGTGGAGAAACGTCCGGCGCCTGCGCGCAGATGGATTGGGGACGCCTGTCCGTCAATAGCTGTTCGCACAGCTGCGCGAACGTGAGCGACTCGAACGGCGGGTGACCCGTCAGCATCTCGTAAACAATCGCTCCGATCGACCAAACGTCGGCCCGCGCGTCGACGGTGGATGCCGCGAACATCTGCTCGGGCGACATGTATTTGGGAGAGCCCAGAATGACGCCTGTTGCCGTGGCCTCGCCCGGATCGACCTCGTGCCCGTGGCGCTTCGAGATCCCGAAGTCGATGATCTTGATGAGGTCGGACCCGTCCGAACGGGTGGTCACGAAGAGGTTCGAGGGCTTGAGATTGCGGTGGATGACGCCGAGTGCATGCGCCTCGGCGATTCCCTCGCAGACTTGCGTCGCGTAGTCCACCGCGCGAGCCGGCGAGAGGCGACCCGCCGCGCGAATGGCCGCGCGCAGATCGAGCCCATCGAGATGCTCCATGACCATGTACGGCACCGAATCGCGCCAGACGCCCACGTCGACCACGCGGGTGATGTGCTCGTTCTTCAGCTTGGCGCTCACTTGCGCCTCTCGCAGGAAGCGCGCGCGAAAGTCTTCGCTGCCGACGTCGCCGGCGGTGAGCAAGAACTTGAGGGCGACGCGCTCTCGGAGCTCCAGATGTTGGCATTCGGCGACGACACCCATCGCGCCGCGACCAAGGATCGCTTCGACTCGATACTTGCCGTCGACGATCGTGCCGATGCGGAGCTCGCGCAAAGCGCTAGGCATTGCCGATGACGAATGGTCGCTCGCGAAATCCTCTGCGGGGCCGTTCGCTGCAATCGGGACGCGCTCGACTTGCAATCGAGCCGAGTGCAGCGGAGCCGAGCGGCGCGCCCCTTGGCTTGCTTCGTCCGAGTCAGCCCGCATCGATCTCACCTCGTTCTCGCGTTGATCGGCGCCATTACCCCCAATTGTCGATTCTGAACGTCTGGCGGTGGACTGGCTAGTAAAATCTGGTGCGGACGGACGGGCGCCGACTACCCGAGAGCATCCTACAGTCGCCGACTGGCTCCTCCTCCGCTCCCTCCGCTTCCTCGCGTTGCTCGAGCGCGACGGCCGACCGATAGGCCTTCGACGAGGAAGGATTCGGAGCGCTTTGGCCGCTGCGGTCAAGTACGTCTCGCCGCGGTGGACGAGCGCGACCTGGCGCCGCAACGCTCCACGCGCGATCTCCACGGCGCGCATACGGCGGACGTCGGGGGCCTGGGCCATCGTGCGAGGCAGCAGCGAGATGCCGAGCCCGCGCTCGACCATGCGACGCACCGCCTCCATCGTGTCGGTCTCGACCGTCACCCGCGGCTGCACTCCCCGCTCGTCGCACGCGGCGAGGAGCGCGGCGGTAGACGGGATCCCCGGCGCGATGACGAGCGGCTCGCCGGCGACCTCCGCCAGAGCGACCGCGCGACCGACCGATGCGAGGCGGTGGCCCACGGGGACGACGAGCATGTAGTCCTCCTGCCACAGCTTCTGCGCGGCGAGGTCGAGGCGTCGCACCGGCAGGTTCATCAGGCCCAGGTCGAACTCGCCCGCGGCGATTCTCTCCTCGACTTGCTCGGTCGTTCCTTCGCGCAGCCGGAGAACGACGGCCGGGTGCCGGGCGTGAAAGCGCGCCAGGATCGCCGGGAGCACGTAGGCGCTTATCGTGGGCTGGCTTCCGAGGGCGACGGCGCCGCGCGGCTCACCCGACAGCTCGTCCAGCGCCAAGCGGCCGGCGTCCACGGACGCAACCGATCGCTCGGCGTGGGAGAGGAAGCGCTCGCCGGCGCTCGTCAAGACGGCGCCCGCAGGGGTGCGCACGACCAGCCTCGCGCCGAGGTCGCGCTCGAGCTGCTGCACGCGCCGTGAGAGGCTCGGCTGCGAGACACCGAGCGCCCGCGCGGCGCGCGTGAAGCGCTTGGCGCGGGCCACGGCGACGAAGGCACGCAGCTGATTGACGTCCATGGTCACCCGCGCCTTTCGCTCTCGCCTCCGCTCATACGATGCGGATTGCGTATTGTCCATATGCTCATCCATGCCCTTTCCGCATGATGGTTCGGCGCTACTTTCATGAGCATGGGAGCTCTCGTTGGAGCCGTCGTCAGGCGCCGCGTCGCCATGACGGCCGTGACGGTCGGCACCATCGTGTCGGCGTTCGAAGGGACGGTCGTGACGAGCGCGATGCCGACCATCGCTCGCGATCTCGGCGGCCTCGCCTCCTACGGGTGGGTCTTTTCTGCCTTCCTCATCACGTCGACCCTGACGATGCTGGTCTGCGGAAAGCTGGCCGACGCGATCGGGCGCCGCCCGGTCTTCGTCGGCGGAATGGCGCTCTTTCTCGCGGGGTCGGCGCTCTGCGGGGCGTCGACGTCGTTCGGAGCGCTCGTCGCCTTCCGCGCGTTGCAGGGACTCGGCGCGGGCGCGCTGCAGCCGATGTCGATGACCATCGGCGCGGACCTCTACGAGCTCAAGGAGCGCGCCCGAGTGCAGGCGTTTTCGACCGCCGTATGGGGCCTCGCCAACGTGATGGGGCCGATGATCGGCGGCTGGATCGTGGAGCACGCGTCGTGGCGATGGGTGTTTCTCGTGAACGTGCCGGTGGGGACGCTCGCGGTCGGGCTGCTGGCGGTCTCCTACCGAGATCCTCCTCGCCTGAGCGGCGGCCCGCTCGGGGTCCGCGGCGCCTTGCTCGCCGGTTCGGCAACCGCCCTCGCGGCCTTCGCGCTGGCCCCCGACGGGTTGCAGAGCGTGCTCGCGCGCGCCGGAGTCGCTCTGAGCGCGGCGGCGTTTGCGGGGCTGCTCGTCCGCGACCAGCTGCGAGGACGGACGCCGCTCCTCTCGCGGACGGCGCTCGCTCAGCCAGCCGTGCAAGCCGGGCTCGCCGCCGGCGCCTGCGTCGGTGGGATTCTCTACGGCTGCAGCGCGTACGTGCCGTTCTGGGTCATCGCGCGCGGACGGGGCGATGGGTTGGCCGCCGGGGCCACGCTCGTGCCGCTGCTCGTCGGGTGGGCGATGGGATTCCGGCTTCAGCGTACCGAGGCTCGTCGTCCACGGCATGCGCTCGGTCATGATCTCCGGATTCGCGGTCGCGCTCGCAGGCGCAGTCGCGCTCGCCGCCGTCGTCGCCGTCGACGGACCTACCGCCTGGGCCCTCGCGTCGCTCTGGCTCCTCGGCGTGGGCCTCGGCTGCGTCGCGATCACGTCGGTCCTCGGCCCGCAGAGCGGCGTCGCGTGGGGCGATCGCGGGGCTGTCACGAGCGCCATCTTCGCGGCGAGGATGCTCGGCGGATCACTCGCGGTCGCGGCGCTCGGCGCGGCCGGAAGCGGGGCACGCGAGGCGGGCCGCTTCGTGGGGGTGGCGACGTTGGCTCTCGCGGGTCTCGCGCTCTCGGCCCTCCTCGCACCGCACCCCGACCGAAGCGCGCAGGGCGAGGCTCCGCAACCCGCGGCCGAGTGAGCAGCGCAAAGCGCGCCATCCCACGGTCGGGCCGTCACGCGGCCCCCGTCGCACCGTCACTCCGTCACACCCAGAGCGTGTCGTAGGGGCGACCTCGCGAGGCGGCCTGCAAGACCGGCGCGTAAAAGAGCATGTTGACCGCTGTGATGACCGCCGAAGAGACCAGCAGACCGCGGGTGCTGCGGATCTCGAAGCTCGCGAGGAGCTTGTCGGTCAACCATAGGAGCACCATGTTGACGATGAACGGAACGAACAGAAAGAGAAGGCCGAGCGTGAGGAGGGCCGGCACGAACAAGACCGCGCGAATGAGCCACCCGAGAAAGAAGTTCAGGACGCTGAAGACGATGGCCACGACCACCGCCGTTCCGGCGCCGCGCAAGCGAACGTCTGGCAGCAGTCTCGCCAACAGAAACACCGTCATCGCCAGGATCGCCACGTGGAGGAGGGCGTACATGGGGGCAGCCTACTTTCTTTTCCGCTCGCGAACGACCCGGACGGCGGAAGGAGCGCCGCGCTCCGGACGCCCGTTTCGTTGCCCTACGCACGTGCGAGCTCTGCCGCAATGAGTGCTCCCAGCCGCTCGATACCCACCCGAATTTGCTCGGCCGGCACGGTCACGAAGGACAGCCGAAGGGTGTTGTGCACCGCTTCCCCTGCAAAGAAGGGCGCGCCAGGAACAAAGGCGACGTTCTTCGCGACCGCCTTGTGCAAGAGCGACGCGCAGTCGATCTTTTCCGGCAGCGTCACCCAAATGAACATGCCGCCCTCCGGCGCCGTCCACTGCGCGGCGGCCGGGAAGTGGGCGCGAAGTGCTTCGAGCATGACGCGGCACTGGCCAGCGTAGAGGGCGCGAATGCTCGGAACATGACGGTCCAAAAAGCCGTCTTTGATCACCTCGTGGACGATGCGCTGCGTGAAGCTGGGCGTGTGCAAGTCCGCCGCTTGCTTGACTTGCACGAGCTTCACGAAGACGTCTTCGGGCGCGACCACGTAACCAACGCGCAAACCGGGCGCCAGTAGCTTCGAGAAGGACCCGGTGTAGACGACTCCGCGGTCGTTCATCGACAGCAGGCTGGGCAACCGCTCGCCGCCGTACGACAGCTCGCCGTACGGATCGTCTTCGATGAGCGGCAGGTCTTTCTGTGCGCAAATGTCCACGAGCGCGCGGCGCCTTTCCTCGGGAATGCGACGCCCACTCGGATTTTGAAAATTGGGTTGCAGGTAAAGGCCGCTGGCGGGAACGCCCGCGACGCTCGCGAGCTCCGATGGCACCGGGCCCGATTCATCGCAAGGCACCGAGACGAACTTCGGCTCGAAGAGCGAGAACGCCTGAAGCGCGCCCAAGTACGTGGGGGTCTCGACCAGCAAGCCGCGATCCTTCTCGATCAACACCTTTGCGATCAGATCGAGCGCCTGCTGCGACCCGGTCGTGATCAACACCCGCGAGGGCGACACTTTCGCGCCGTCCCGCGCGCATTTCTCCGCGACCCATTCGCGCAGCGGCATGAAGCCTTCGGTGGGGCCGTATTGCAAGGCCCCTCCGGAGTCCCTCGCCAAGATGGCAGCGCATGCCGCTTGAATGGGCGCCACTGGGAACGTGGCCGGCGACGGCAGGCCGCCCGCGAACGAAATCACGTCGGGCCGCTCGGTGACCTTCAAGATCTCGCGAATCGCCGAGCTGGTGATCTTTTGCGCCCGGGAGCTGATGCGCCAGTTCAAAGCCTGCGGAGCTTAACGCGCCTTCCGGCGGGAGACGAGCGCGAGACGGTCGGGCGGGTGTGCCGGGCTTGCTTCTTGCTCGCACGGGCTTCCAGCGGCAGGGGGGGAACGCCGCGCCATGGAAACCATGACGCTCCTTGATTTTGCGCGCATCTTCGAAGCCACGCCTTCCCACTTGGTCGTTCTCGCGCCCGACCTCACTATCCTCGCCGCGAACGACGCGTACCTGCAGGGCACGGGGTTTACGCGAGAGATCGTGGGACGGCCGCTTCTCGACGTGCTGAGGAGCGGCGGCAACGAGGAGCCGAACGCCAGAACCGTCCGCAATTTGCAAAAGTCCCTCGAGACCGTCCTGCGGCTCAAGACGGGGGACCAAATGCCGCCGCAAAGGTACGACATCCGGAAGCCCGCGCTCGAGGGCGGAGGCGTCGAAGAGCGCCACTGGCGGCCGATCAACGTCCCGGTCCTCGCGCCCGACGGATCGATCGCGTGCATCATTCACCGCGTAGGAGAGTCGACCGAGCTCGTTCGTTTCGAGCGCGAGAAGGTCGCCGGCAACGTCCGGGCGCGGGCCGCCGCGGTCGAAGCCGAGTCACTCGCTCGTCAGGCCCTGGACGCCGACGGGACGAGCGTGGACGAGCAACCGCAGACATTGCTCGAAAGCGACATTCGTTTCCGCGCCATCTACGACCACGCGCTCGACGCCATGCTGATCGCCGACGCCACCGGGCGCATCATCGACGCAAACGTCGCCGCTACGACGCTTTTCGGACGCGAGCGCTCCGACATCTTGACGTTGCGCCTCTCCGACCTCCTGCCGGAGCCCGAGCGAGCCGGCGGTCCCTGCGCGCAGCAAAAGAACGACCCCGCGCAGCGCGAGGAGCGGCGTGTCGTGCGGCCGGACGGCCGCGTGATCCACGTCGAATACAGTGCGCGGTCCAACTTTCTTCCGGGGCGTCACCTGTCGGTCTTGCGTGACATCGACGATCGTCGTCGAACGGAAGAGCAGCTCAGGTTCCTCGCCGAAGCGAGCGGCGCGCTCGCGGACTCTCTCGACTATGACTCCACGCTCCAACGGCTTGCCGACATTGCCGTGCCCGCCCTCGCGGACTGGGTAGCGGTCGACATCGTCCAGGACGACGGCTCGCTCTGCCGGAAGGCGGCGGCCCACGCGCAGCCGTCGCAACGGACGGGCGTATTCGAGCTCGCCGCGCTCTGGCCCTCGCGTCGCGGCGACGCAACCGGACCGGCCCGTGTGGCGCGGACGCTCACCTCGGAGCTCTCCACCGAAGTGCCCGACGATTGCCTTTCGACGCTCATCGCGGACGGCGCCGCGCGCCGCTTGGCGCAGACGCTCGGCGGACGCTCGTGGATGCACGTTCCGATCGTCGCTCGGGGCGCTTGCGTCGGCGTCTTGACGTTCGGGGCAGGCGACGCGGGTAAACGCTTCGGTCCGGGGGACGTGACCATCGCGGAGGACCTCGCGCGTCGCGCGGCGCAAGCGCTCGCCAACGCGCGGGCCTTCGCGGAATCGAGCGACGCGCTAGAGGCGCGTGACGAGTTTCTCCAGATAGCGAGCCACGAGCTCAATACGCCGCTCACTTCGCTGAAGCTGCAGGTAGCCATGCTCCAGCGCGACGGGCTCGACGCGGAGCGTCCAGAGCGCCTGCGCGCCGTCGCTCGCCAGATCGACCGGATGGTCCGCCTCGTGGCCGGGCTCCTCGACGTAACACGCATCGTGGGAGGGCACTTGCGCCTCGAGGCGTCGCCCGTCGAGCTAGGGAGCCTCCTCCGCGACGTCGTCGCCATGGCCGCCGACGCGGCGAAGATGAGCGGGAGCGAGCTCCGCGTGAACGCCGACGTCTGCGCGAGCGGCGAGTTCGACGGCACGAGGCTGGCCCAAGCGATCACGAACTGCGTAGTCAACGCGCTCAAGTACGGCGCGGGCAAGCCGGTGGACGTCTCCCTAGAGACCGCGGGCTCGTTCGCGACCATCGTCGTTCGCGACCGCGGCATCGGCATCGAGCCGGAGCTGCAGAGCCGGATTTTCGACCGCTTCGTCCGCGCCGCGTCGGTTCAGCATTACGGCGGCTTCGGCCTCGGCCTCTGGATCGCACGCCAGATCGTGGAAGCCTCGGGCGGGAAAATCTCCGTGACGAGCGCGCCCGGCGCCGGGGCGACGTTTCGGATCGAGCTCCCCGTCAAAGCCGCCCTTCCGCCGGACGTACACGTCAACGGCACCGGAACGCTGTTGTCGTAACGCCGCGCGGCGACGAGAATGCCCGCGAGGGCGGAGCCAGCCGTTCCCTCACGAGGAGCGAAGCCATGGTTCAGGGACTTCCGTCGACAGAAGATCTTGCCCTTCGGCGGGCGCAGATGTTTCCGCGCTTGACGGAGGCGCAGCTCGCGCGAGTGCTCCCGTTCGGAGTCGAACGGACCTTCGAGCCCGGCCAGGTCGTCTTCGAGCAAGGCGATCGCAATCCGCCCTTCAATATCGTCCTCCTGGGTGAGCTCGAGGTGCTGCACCCCAACGGAAAGCTCGAGGAGCCGATCACCATTCACCAAGTGAGAGAGTTCACTGGCGAGGTCAGCTCGCTGGCCGATCGCCGAGCGCTCGTCCGCGCACGCGCCAGAGGCCCGCTTCGGGTCCTGCAAATAGAGCACACCCGCTTGCGGTCCCTCATCCAGACCGATCCGGAGCTTAGCGAGCTCTTCATGCGTGCGTTCATTTTGCGCCGCGTCGGCCTGCTCTCGTCCGGGCAGGGCGACGCCGTGGTCATCGGATCGCGCGATTCAGGGGCCACGCTGCGGCTGCAGGCGTTCCTTGGGCGAAATGGCCATCCCTATCGCTACGTCGACGTCGAGCACGATCCGGACGTTCAGGCGATGCTCGACCAGTTTCACGTCGCTGCGAAGGACATCCCCATTCTGATTTGCAGGGGCGACGTCGTTCTCCGGAACCCCACCGACAGCGAAGTGGCGGAGTGCCTGGGCTTGAACGCAACGCTCGACGCCGGGGTCGTCCACGACGTCCTCATTTGCGGGGCGGGGCTCGGTGGGCTCGCCGCGGCGGTGTACGGAGCCTCGGAGGGGCTCGACGCGCTGGTCGTAGAGGCCGGGTCTCCTGGCGGCCAGGCGGCCTCGAGCTCCAAGATCGAAAACTACCTCGGCTTTCCTACAGGCGTCTCCGGTCAGGCGCTCGCGGCCCGCGCGCTCACGCAGGCCGAGAAATTCGGGGCGCGGCTCGTCGTTGCCCGCACGGCGCTGCGCCTCCATTGCGACGAGAACCCCCTTCGCGTCGAGCTCGCCGGCGGCGAGTCGGTCAGGGCGCGCGCAGTGGTCATCGCGACGGGCGCCGAGTACCGAAAGCTCGACGTGCCGGGCCTCTCGCAATTCGAAGGGGTGGGCATTTACTACGCGGCGACGTCGGTCGAGGCGCAGCGGTGCACGGAGGAAGAAGTGATCGTGGTCGGCGGCGGCAACTCCGCCGGCCAGGCCGCCACCTTCCTCGCGCGCAGCTCGCGCCACGTTCACATCCTCATTCGCAGCTCGGATCTAGCCTCGAGCATGTCGCGTTACCTGATTCGCCGAATCGAAGAGACCGCCAACATCACGCTGCGTCGCCGCACCCGGATCGTCGCCCTCGATGGAAAGGAGCACCTCGAGGCCGTGACCTGGCGCGACGACGCCGGCGAGGAGACGAAACATCCCATCCGTCACGTCTTCTCGATGACCGGCGCGCGCCCCAACACCGAGTGGCTGCAAGGATGCGTGGCCATGGACGCGAACGGCTTCGTCCAGACCGGCTCCGACCTGACCGACGAAATCCTGAAGAGGCGGCCCTGGCCGCTCGCGCGCGCGCCGTTCTTGTTCGAGACGAATCGGCCGCGCGTCTTCGCGGTGGGCGATGTGCGCGCGAACAGCGTGAAGCGGGTAGCCTCCGCGGTCGGCGAAGGGTCGGTCTGCATCCAGCTCGTTCACCGGGCGCTGAGCGAGTAGCGGCCAGGGTCGTAGTCGTTAGTTCGCCTGCAAACTCTCGTTCGACCGCGGGAGCCGCACGTCGCGCGGGGGGCTAGGCGATCGCCAGCTCGGCCCGGCTCTGCATCTCGTGGCAGCACGCCTCGACGACGCGAGCTACGGCCTCCGCGCCGACGCCGCGGCGAGCGTCCTCGGGCGTGATCGTGATGCGGACGCGGAGAGAGCCGCCGGGATGGCGCTCGCAAGAAATGTCTTGAAGAGTGCGCGCCGCCGCCCATTCACACTTACGAGCGACCGCGCCATGAGCGGGGTCCTGGATTTGTCCGTACGCGTCATATGCCACGCCGCCGTCGACGAAACCGAAGACGTGAAGCGTGGTCATGCTTCCAGTCGGACGGGACGAGATCCGGATGCGAGGGGGCATTTTAGAGCGGTAAGCACCGCTCGGCTCCTCTGCCAGGGGCCCGGTGTGCGAGCGTGGACGCCACGAGAAGCGTTGATTGGCGCCGTCGCCGGTCGGTGGCATTTGGCCGGGCGAGCCTTGCCCAGAAGCGGCGCCAAGCGCGCGGACACCCAAACGACGGCGCAGCCGACTGCGGGTTCTCTATTTGCCAAAATAAATGTGCAATTTTTTTGGACCACATCCTGATTCGGCTCGCCTTCGGCTACCGGTAGGTTCGGAGCCCACGCGGGAGCGACGAGCAATCGGCCATTGGTCTCTAGGCCACGGTCGCCATTCGCCCGTCAACGCTCCCGACAACAATTCCAATTGGCGTCCGAATGGCCGCTCGAACGAAGAAGAAAAGAAAGCGTGCGTCGTCGTTGTGATGTGAGCCAACAAGCGAGGATTCGTAGTCGCGCATTCATGCCACTCGCAATCCGAGCTCACCGCTCGGTGAGGGCCGAGGCAAGCGTTCTCCTTCATTTGCGGTAAGGTTCCTCGGAGCACAGGAAGGCAGAGTTCATATGGGGGTATCGTTGGTCGCGATTGTCGTCGCGACGAGGCGCAGCGCCGCGGAGAGCGTCTTCGGCGTGCGGGGGGGCTTTCGGATGGACGAGCTTGCGCGTCGGCCTACGGCGGGACGGCGTCGAGGCGTCCACAAGAGATGATCGCTAC
Organism: uncultured delta proteobacterium; assembly: GCA_963787925.1. Taxonomy (GTDB): domain Bacteria; phylum Myxococcota_A; class Polyangia; order Polyangiales; family Polyangiaceae; genus Palsa-1150. The sequence goes on along the minus strand of CAWBEN010000003.1, from coordinate 1,817,275 downwards.
TCCCAATGATCGTACGCTCGCGCAACAGCTCAGCCGGGCGTTCACCTTGTTCGGCGTGCTCGTTGGGGCGGCATTCTTCGCCACCGCCATGATGTATTGGGCCTCCTGGGGATCTCGGACACCCGAGCTAGAACGGAGCCAGCTCGCCCTCCGGGCGGAGGGCGCCGCCTTTGCCGCGATGGTCGACGAGGAGACGGGGCTCCGCGGGTACCTTTTGACGCGGGAGGCGGACTTCCTCGAGCCCTACACCCGCGCGGAGGGCGCGCTCGCGCGAGCCAACGAGGCCCTCACGGCCTCCGCAGGCTCCGTTCCCGAGCTTGCCGCGGCGATGCTGGGGACGCGTTTGGCCGAAGAGACGTGGCGCGAGCGTTGGGCCCGGGGAGCGGCCAACCTGCGGCCCGACGGCGCCGCTCCATCGATTTTCGAAGGCAAAGCGCTCTTCGACGCTTATCGGCGCGCGGAAGCAGTTTTCGTCGGCGCGCTCGATCGGCGCAGCGAGCTCTTGGCGAGGGGCGATCAGCAACTCGTCGCGGCTCGTGTAGCGCTCGAGCTCGCGGTGTTCATGGCGATCCTCATCCTGGCCGTCCGGCAGCATCGTGCGCTGCGCGATTCGATCGTCGCTCCCGTAGCTGCGTTGCTGCGTCACATCGTCCGGGTTCGCGACGGACAGCTGGAGGCGACCGTGGACCCCGCCGGTCCCCGTGAGCTCCGGCAGCTCGGGGAGGGGCTCAACGACATGGTGCGTGCGCTCGCCACGGCCCGAGGCGCCGCGGAGTCCCGTGACGAGGTCGTCCGCGACCATTCCGTCCAATTGCGCCAGATCCTCGACGCGAGCCGCGAGTTCTCCGAGAGCCTCAATCTCAAATACGTCGTCGGGGCCGTCCGGAGGAGCACGGCGGTCGTCGGCGGCTACGACCGCGTCATCGTGTGGCTCATGGATGACGAGCAGAAGCGACTCGTCGACGCCGACGAGAAGAGGCCATCGCGCCCTCCGACGAGCCCGTCGACGTGGGCCTGGGGCTCGCCTGGCGCGCCGCCAAGTCGGGGCGCATCACGTTCGAGGGTCCCGCCGGCGAGGTCCGATTCAGCGACGGCAACTCGGACCCTGTCCGGGCGATTGCGATTCCCCTCATCGTGGGCGCGCGCGTCGTCGGCGCGCTCGAGGGGCGCCACGTCGAAGCGCGCGTCGCGACGCACAAAACGATCGAAGTCCTCGAGATGCTCGCCACGCACGCGGCCACCGCCATCGAATCGGCGCGCCTTCACGAGGTCATCGAAGAGCGAAGCCAGATGGACGCGCTGACGCACCTCTTCAACCGGCGGCGTCTCGAGGAGGACCTCGATGCGGAATGCAAACGCTGCGCGCGCTACGGTCGTCCCCTCGCCTTCGTGATGCTCGACGTCGATCACTTCAAGGCGTTCAACGACTCTCACGGTCATCCGAAGGCCGACACGGCTCTCCAGGAGCTGGCCCACGTCATCTCGGCCTGCGTCCGCGCGACGGACACGGCGTACCGCTATGGCGGCGAGGAGTTCTGCGTGCTCTTGCGGGAGACCGGCGGCGAAGACGCCATGATTTTCGCAGAGCGGCTCCGCAAGCGCATCGAGCAACGCTTCGCGACGGGCACGGCAGCAGGCATCACTGCGTCCTTGGGCGTCGCGGAGTTCTCGGTGGCTGCGCCGATGCCGCGCACGCTCGTCGAGGCTGCGGACGCGGCAATGTACGAATCGAAGAACGCCGGACGGAACCGCGTGGTGCTCAGCTTGGGGCCGCCCTCCCTCAGCGACGTGCCAAGCGGCGAAGTCGAGCCGCTTCTGTCTTGAGCCAGGTGTCCTGAGCCAGGCGTCGTCAGCCAAGTGTCGTCAGAAGGGGGCAACGTCGTGACCTGAAGGGCGTGGCGGGGTGAACGAGCGGGCTGATCCGCGTTTCCGCGATTGAGGATGCGGTACCCGCGCGAGTGGTTAGCTTTCACGATCCATGATGGCGCTCAGAGCTCCGAGGCCCGGGCGCCGTCCCCCGAGGAGCCCGTCCCAAGGCATTCGGCCGAGGCGATGAAGCCCGCGCGCGGCCCCGAGACCGGCTCCCCGGCGGTCGACGGAATCGCGATTGGCCGCGCGGTGCTCTGGGCCAGCAATCCGGAGCCACGAAGCGTCGCCGGGACCGCGCAGGAAGAGCACACGCGGCTCGCCCGTGCCCTCCGCCGGGCGACCCAGGAGGTCGAGGACCTCGTGCGGCTCTTGCCACCGGCCGAGTCCGACCTTTTCGTCCCCGAGGTGGCGATCCTCGCCGAGCTCGGGCCGCTGCTGCTCGGGCGGGTCGCCAGCGGAGCCACCGCGGAAGAGGCGGTCAACGAGGTCACCTCACAGGTGTCGACCGACCTGCTGCTCGACGCGCGCGCGCGTCTCCTCGACGGCATTGGCCAAGACCCTCGATCCGTGGAATCGCTCCTCGAAGGTCGCGACGGAGACCGCGTGCTCGTGACCGAGTCGTTGACGCCGTCGGTCGTCGCTTTTCTTCCGGCCCGGGTCGTCGGGATTGTCGCAGCGCTCGAGGGCAGCGGGCAGAGTCGCGGCGAGTACACTTCACACGCGGTGATCCTCGCCCGTGGGCGCGGCATCCCCCTCGCTTTCGTCGCTCCGGACGTCGTGCTCTCGATCGCCCACGACGACACCGTGGTCCTGGATACGACAGGGAGCGTCGCCTGGTTGTGGGTGGGGCCGGGTGAGCCGATCCTGCTCGAGGCCCGCCGACGGCACGAGGAGTGGACTCTCCGGTGCGTCCGAGAGGAAGCCAAGGTCAGTGCACCGCTCTCGCACCTCGGGCTCGAAGTGCACGTCAACATCGGTTCCATCCACGACCGCCTTCCGGCGTCGGCGGAGGGGATTGGGCTCGTGCGAACTGAGCTCGTGTTCTCGGCTCATTCGAGGGCGCCGAGCGAAGTGGAGCAGCTCGCCGCGTTGCGGGCGATCGCGGCGCCCGGCCGGAGCGCGCCGGTCGTCGTGCGCCTCTTCGACGCGGGGGCCGACAAACCTCTCCCGTGGATGCAAGCGCCCGCGGCTTCGCCACTCGCGCGCGGCATGGAGCTCCTCTTCATGCACCCCGCGCTCCTCGAGACGCAGCTCCGCGCCATCACGCGGGCCGCCGAGCACGTGAGTGTGCGCGTTCTCCTGCCGCTCGTCACGTGCGCGGCCGACGTCGAGCGCATCCGCGCGCTCAGCCACGGAAAGCTGGCGGTGGGGGCGATGGTCGAAACGCCGGCAGGCGTCGAACAGATCGACGCAGTGGCTGCGGCGAGCGACTTCATCTGCATCGGCACGAACGATCTCTTCGCCATGGTCACCGGCCAAGACCGTGGAGCGTCGACTCTGTCGCTCGACCCGCGCGCTCTGCGGATGGTCGAGCGCGTCATCGCGGTGGGCCACGCCCATGCCCGAAAGGTCAGCGTGTGCGGCGAGCTCGCGGGCGATACCCAGGGAGCACGGATTCTGGTCGGTCTGGGCGTCGACGCCATCAGCGTCTCGACGGCGCATTTCTCCAAGGTGAAGCTCTCGCTCCGCGACGTCACGATGGACGAATGCCGCGGCATGGCTCGCGAAGCGCTGAGCTGACGACCGCCTTCGTACGGCCCCGGCCCTTGCCGACTCGGGCGGGCGGCGAACACAAAGACGCGCGAGAAGCTCTTCGAGGTGCTACCGGAGGCGAGCACCGAAAAAGAAAGGTTAGGCACATGCGACGAGCGATTGCGCGGAACGCGCTCGCCCTTCTCCCTTTCGTCCTGCTCCCCCTCGTCACGGGCGGCTGCAGTGACAGCAGCGCTCCTCCTGACTCGGTAGATGCCGCCAACGACAGCACGGCGGTCGAGCCCGCTGCAGACGCCGAGGCCGAGGGTGCGTCGCCGGAAGGTCGAACCGACACTGGTGCGGGGGGCGACGGCACGTCGCCGGACTCGGGCGGAAGTGACGTTCTCGACGCAGGTGCCGGCGACGCCGTGGATGCCACGGTGGCCAGCGATGCCGCGGCAGCCAGCGATGCCACGGTCATCCCGGATGGCGCGTCGAATGGTGGGGCCGATGCGGCGTTCGGCGACGTGAGAGCAGACGTCGAGGGCGACGGTGCGAACGGCGCAGACGGTGGCCCACCCGTGTGCTTCGACGGAGGCCGCCCGCCGTCGGACTGGCCGACCGTCTATCAGAGATCTCTTCGGTCCGGGCCCGGACGGCGGGGCGGAGTCCAAGGGCCATTGCGCGCGATCGGATTGCCACGGCGGAGGCTTCGGCGGACTTTTCATCGATCCATGGACGCCGAACGCCACGTACCAGGCCTTCACGACGCAGACGACGTTCTTGGGTGTCCTCGTCGATCTCGATGCCGGGAAGACGAGCGCGTCCGTCCTCGGTGACCCCGCCGTGACGCCCCTGGCCTGGTATGGCGGCCCCCTCGCCACGGTCGCGGGTATGCCGCGTGATCGGAGCGTCATCGACCCGTGCGCCGCCGCGGAAGTGAGCGCTTGGCTCGGCGCGGGCGCTCCCGGCCCTGCCGATGCCGGCGCAACCGACGGCGGCTCGCGGTCCGATGCCGGGGGGGGACCGGGCACGCTGACGCTCTCGCTCGACCCGAGCCTCGATACGCCGCCGGACACCGTCCTGGCCACCTCGATTGCCGCGGCCGTGCTCCTCGACAAGACCGGCGTCGCTCTCGAAACGGCGACCCTCTCCCGCGGCGAGGCGGTCTTCAAGCTGACGCGTGTTCCCGCAGGGGACTATTTCATTCGGGTCAATGGCGACGGCAACGACCTCGTGCCGACGCGTGTCGACGACCCAGCGGCGAACATTGCGCAGAGGGTGGGAAAAAAGCTTCGCGCGAGCGAGATAGGCTCGCCCGCGAGCCCCGTCTATCGAATCAATACGTGGTCGTCCGGGCAAGGCGAGAGCCCCGTCGCGCAGTTCTCCGACGGGAAGATCATCGCCGGGCGGAACGCGTACGTCATCTTATCGTACACGACGCCCAGGATTGAATTGTTGCTCCTGGGCAGCGCAACGCCGCTCACGTCGTTTTCACCCGGCAGGCTGCACCCCCCCGATGGGGAGCCGTTCGACAAGTGGTTGCTCGTCAGCAACGCCACCGACGGCGGGACCGCTCCTCCCCAGCATGGAGTGACGTTCACGGCGCAGGTAGCGGACGGCGGCGCCCCGACGTGCGCGCGCTGCCACACGGGATACAACGTCAAACCCCCGCAGTATTCGGCCATCGCTCCGAACGACGGGTGGTGCTTCCACTGCCACTATGGGCCCATCGGGGGAGACGCGAACGGTTTCGTCGACCCGACCAAGTAGGGCGAGTCCTCTCTTGACGCTTGTTGCCGTTCCCGCTTGGACCGGGTAAACACCGCCGCGCTCGAGGCGCGGCGCGCAGGCCGAGCTGAATCGAAGCTTCGACGCGCTCCCGATGACCTCTCCGTACACGCTCCAGCCGCTCGACGCGCTGATGGCGGCACAGACCTCCGTCGGTCTCCTCCTCGGCGCCCTGGTGTGGCTTCGACGGTTACGGCCCCTGCTCGCGACGGTGCTCCTGCTCCTCGCCATCGCGCTCTCGGTCGCCGCGCCCGTGAGCGCGACATTTTTCTCCAGCCTCGGCATCGCGGTCGGTCCTGAGCACACCAAGCACGTCCTGAAGCTGGCCGCTCTTTCGGCTGCCTCAGCCGCGCTGCTCACGCGCCGGCCGCTGCTCGTCATCGTCTCCTCGGTCGGAGCGGTCGCGCTCTGGGTCATTACCAACTTCATTCAGGAATCCGACTGGGAGCTTGCGGGAGCGCACCTCGCGTTCTTCGGATTGCTCGTCGGTCTCCACGCGCGCACGGTGGCCGCGCGCCGGGACCTCGAAGGCTCGATCGCCCCCGAGATCGAGCGTCCGGTGTGGCTCGAGGACGTGGCAGTCTTCGGCATCGCGACGCTCGCGGGTGCAGTCGTGTGCGGCGTCGTGATGCACGGGTGGACCAACAGCGGCGACGAATGGGGCAACACGTTCCAGGCCGCGCTGTTCGCCAAGCTGCACGCGTACGGCACCGTCCCCCGATGCGGCGCGGCTTTCCGAAGCTTCTGGGTGTTCCAGTACATGGGACGCTCTTTTGCGCAGTACACGCCCGGGTGGCCCTACTTCATGACGCCTTTCGTGGCCCTTCGGGTGCCGTGGCTCGCGGGCCCGGCCTCCTTCGGTCTGCTCGCAGCCGGCGTCGCCCGGCTCGGCCGTCGCGCCGCAGCCGGCTTCTGTCCGGGGACCAGCCCGGCATCGCCGAGCCACGTGCGCGCCGCAGGGCGCTTCGCGGCGCTCGCGATCGTGCTCGGCTCGACGATGCTGATCAACGGCGGCTCTCGGTATCCCCATGTCTTCGTCGCGGCCATGTACGCGTGGTCCGTCGAGGCGCTGCTGGCAGTGGCCGACGAGAACGTTCCCCATAGGCCGCAGTGGGTCTGGGGGATGGTACTGGGCGCGACAGCGTCGCTTCTCCTCGCCGCACGTCCGGGCGACGGGGCGACGCTCGGGATCGGACTGTTCGCGTACTTTGCCTACGCGCTCGCGCGTCGTCGGATCGGTTGGCGGTCCGTGGTCGGCGGTGCGCTCGTCTTCTTCGTCGTCGGAGGCGTGACGCTCGTCGTTCTTCGGCTCCAGCTCGGTCAATGGCTCAAGACGGGATATTCGCTCAATTCATTGATTTACCCGTGGAACAAAGTGGCTTGGAGCCTGCCGAAGCCGAGCGAGTACAAATGGAGCCTGCCGCTCGCCACAGGCGCCTATTGCTGGTGGCCGTGCTCGCCCGCGGGTGGCCTTGCGGGACTGGCGGCCCTCCGCGGAAAGGCGCGGCACATGGGGTTCATCTTCTCGCTCAGCTACGTGCCATTTCTCGTTTTTTACGCGTTGCTGGAGATCGGGCGCGGATTCGACTTCGGATACGGCCCTCGGTACGAGCTCCCGTGGGTGGTCCCCATGGCCGTCGGGACCGGTCTGGTGCTGGCGCACCTTTGGACGGCGGCACGAGCACCGGCAACGGCATGTCCTGCGCTCGCGGTCGGCGGCCCCGCGGCGATCGCGATGCTCGCGGTGGGGCTCGGAGTCGTGCGGGTTGCCCCGATGCTTCTTGCGGCCACCTACGCGGACGTGCAGAGCCACAATAGACTTCACGAGGCGCTCGCCGCGCGCCGGGACATTCATCACGCCGTGGTCTTCGCGGGCGGGGGGCTCAACAACACCGACCCCATGGACCTCACGGAGAATCTGCCGCTCGAGCTCTATCCCGAGCAGGACGTTCTCATCGCCCTCGGCACGAGCCCCGACCAGGTTCGTTGCGTGCGCGACGAATACAGAACGAGGAATTTCTATCGAGCCTTGCCGGAGAATCCCGTGCGGATTGTCCCGTTCTGAGCTTCCCGGCCGATGGCCCGCCCATAGGCCGCGCGATAGCGCGGCCCGCCGTGCCACGGCCTTCCATGCGCCGATCGGACCCGCGGATTCGGCCCCGGCGATGGCTCCGAGAAGCCGTCGAGTTCCTATCGACGCGGGACCATGGCGTCTGGACCATGGAGAGGCTTTCGTATAGCGCTCGGTTACGGGATGAACACCGGGGACCGAGCGGCGGCGTGGCGCGGGACGCTCACTCGGCTCATTGCGCTTTTGTCGGCGCACCCCTCGCCATGGCTCTTGCTTGCCGCCGCCTCGCCGTTCGTTCCCGGCGCATGCCAGTTCGTTCACCGGGGCATCCCCGACGTTCTCTTCACGGGAGACGGCGGCACGCTCGAGCTGCGCGTGCTTCATGCCGCTCGCGGCACCCAACTGCTCGGGCCGTACTCGCGATTTCATTGGAGCCATCCGGGCCCGGCGTTCTTCTATCTCGCACTGCCCCTCTACGAGCTTTTCCATGAGCGCGGTCCGGCGCTGAACCTGTTCGCGTTCATCGCGAATCTGGCTTGTGTGCTCGCCCTCACGCTGGAGGCGCGTCGACTTCGCGGCGCCGTCTTCGCGCTGGGCGTCGCCGTGTTGCTTGCCGTCTACGAGTGTGCTGACCCCCAATTCCAACTGTCGGGGGAGTGGAATCCGGTGACCCCCATTTTGCCGCTCGCCCTCCTGACCTTTCTCTGCGCCCACATCGCGCTCGGCAACATCGCCGCGCTCACACCGTTTGCTTTCATCGCCTCGGCCATCGTCCAGACGCACATCGGGTTCGTGCCGGTCGCGTCATCGCTCTGCGCGCTCGCTCTCGCTTTTGGGCTCGGCCGAAAGTTCGTGCGTAGGGCCGCACTCTTCCGTCATGAGGCGAGCGCGCCGCCGACGTCTCTCGGGCGCGTGTTCGCTGCGACCGCCGGTGTTCTCGTCATCGTCTGGCTGCCGCCGATCGTGGAGAGCGCGACGCAAGCGAGCGGAAATTTAGGGGCCCTCTATCGATTCTTCACGAGCGCGCATCCCGCGGAACACTCGTGGCGAACGGTCGTCGAAACAGCTGCGCCGAAAGTCGCGTTTTTGCCGCTCGTCTTGGGGCGATTGATGGGCTTTTCGCAGGCGCCGAGCTCCAGGCTCGCACTCGGCGTTGCGAGCGCGGAGGTGGCTGCTCTCGGAGCGATGTTGGCCGACGCATGGCGGCGACGGGACGACTTCCTGATTGTCCTTTCGTCGATCGCTCTCTCCGAAATTGCAGCGTCTCTTGTCGCCGTGCGCGCCATCCGCGGCGACATTTATCCGCACCTGGTCCTCTGGATCACGATCGTTGGTTGGGTGGGGGCCGTGGCCATCGTGGCGTGGGGTCTATCGGTCGCAGCGCACACGCTAAAACGGCCGGCGGTAGCTGTCGGCCTGACGCTCTGCGCGCTCGCGGGCTTGGCGGTTTGCCTTCGAGAACAAGCCCACCGGGTGGACGTCTTTCGTTCCTCGGATGCGGACGTCGAACGGCTCGCACACGACGTGCGCCAATACCTCGCGACCGAGCATGTGGATGCCCCGCTGATCCGGATTGCGACGGGCGACCAGTGGCCGGCGGCGGTAGGAGTCGTTCTTTACCTGTTCAAGCACCGGGTGCCCATCTTCGTGGATCGCTATTGGCTGTTCATGATGGGTACGGAGTTCGCGGCCCCGTCGCCCGAGGAGCATCCGTGGATTCACATTGGTGACCGCGCGTTCTACGAGTCCGTGCGCACGCGCCCCGACTTTCAGCTCGTCGCGTCAGCTGGCAGCGCGTTCTCGTTTCTCAGCGATCCGCACTATCTGCGCGACCACAGGCTCCCCGGAGCGCCGGTGCTCCTATCGACGACGGGCGTTGTCGGCGACCCGGCGCGCGCCGTCGACGGCGTCATCCCGGCCGAGGGCACCCAATGGGACTCGCCGCTCTCGGTCGTGCTCACTTCGACGACGAGCGCCATCGAAGTCGCTGTCCCGCGTGGTGACGTCAACGGGGTATTTCTCAGCGTCGACGGCAGCGACAACTACGCGGTCCATTGCAATCGGGAGGGTGGGGAAACGGTCCCGCTCGGGAGCGCTCTCGCCGGCGTACCCATCGGCATGGGCACGGCCCTTCTTTTTTCGGACGAGCTCTCGTCATGTCGCAGCGTCACGCTGAAGCCCGAACGCGGCGACGGTTATTACTCGGTCGGTGAGATCGGCTTCTTGGAGCGCAAATGATTGCCTTGGCGGGGGCCTTCTCCTCTCGAGCACGCCATGAGCGAGTCGCACGAGGGAGAGCGTGCCGCTCACCGGCAGGACGCGAGGCGCGCATCTGAACAGGCGTGAAGAGCGGCTCCTTGGAGATGTTGCGGAGCCGAAGGACCCGATTCTGAAAGACGCCGGCTCCTCAAAAAAGCGGGTCGGGGCGAGAGGATTTGAACCTCCGACTCCTCGGTCCCGAACCGAGTGCGCTACCAGGCTGCGCTACGCCCCGAAGTCCGCCGCGCGCGGTCGCGCTACGGCGAGCGCGCGCGGCGGGTGGGCCCTTATGGAGGGCCGGCCGCATTTCGTCAACGCGATTGTGGCGCTCTGGCCGTTACGTCGCTACTGTAATCCTCGTACTTACGCGAAATCGCACCATAAACTACTGCCTGAGCCCTTCACTAGCTCAGCTTGGCGTGTTAAGCCTCACTGTAACCGCAGCCGCTCTTCAACCCTGAGCGGACGGAACTTCGCCGAGCTGCAGTTGCCGAACGGAACCTCCTCCATGGACGTCACCGCACCCGATAACGCGCTGCTCCCAGGACCCCGCCGAAGGAGGCGTACGATGCCGCCCGAGCTTCCCGCAGTTCGAATTCTCATCGTCGACGACGACAAAGCCATCTGCGACTACATGCAGACGCTGCTCGAGCGCGACGGCTTCCAGGTCAAGACGCTCAGCGACCCGACGGTCGTCGAGGAGGAGGTCCGCACACGGCGGCTATCACCTCATCATCCTCGACCTGATGATGCCCAAGCTCGACGGCATCGAGGTCCTGCGGCGCATCCGCAAGCTCGACAACGACATCGCGGTCGTCATCTTCACCGGGCTTCCCGAACCTCGAGAGCGCCGTCGCCTCGATGAAGCTCGACGCCGTCGACTACATCAAGAAGCCGTTCAACGTCGACGAGTTCCGCGAGGTCCTCGCGCGCGTGATGCGCAAGAAGGGCCTCGCGCGCACGCCGGAAGAGCAGCTTCACCGCGTCATCGGCGACACGATCCGCAACCTGCGCAAGGAGAAGGACCTGACGCTGAAGCAGATGTCGCGGCGCACCGGCGCTCAGCGTCTCGCTCCTCTCGCAGATCGAGCGCGCCGAATCGAGCGCCGTCGATTTCGTCGCTCTACAAGATCGCGATCGCGCTCGAGTCGCGCATCCAGGATCTGTTCGGCGAGTACTGACCGCACAGGCCCTTCGGGGCTGGCCTGGTCGTCGGGCAAGTGAGGCGGGCCGACGTCCGTCATGCTGCTAGCCCTGCAATGCTCCGGTCAGAAGGTGACACCGATCTGGCCGCGGACCGTCAACGCGGACGACGGCTGGGCGGGCAGGACGAGCGCGCCAACGTCGGCGCCGACGAAATAGAGCAGCGCGCGCCGCGACGGGCTGACGGTCTGGCCGGCCGGCGAGGAGCAGGTGTCGCACGGGCCAATCGCGCCCAGAGAGTCGATGACGTCGAGCCCGGCGTAGAGATCCTGAATGGATACGCCCGCGCGCCCTCCGAGGCCGAAGCCGAGACGACCGAGATTACCCGCGGCGACGCGAGCCCTTGCGCCGATCTGGATGTCCACCGGTCCGAGGGCGTCGGCCTTCGCAGGGAACGCGAGGATGGCGACGCCGAGGCCCGCCATTGCGAGAAGGACAGAGAGAGGCGCCATATCTGGATACTATCGCGCCCCCTTGACCCTCACGCGACGTGAGGCCGTACGAAAGGGGCATGAATGTGCACCCTCCGATTCCTGCGACGGACGCTAGCGGCGAGCGGACGACGCTCGGCGAGTACAACGGCTTCGAAATCTATCCCATGCCCTTCTTCGTCGCGCTCGTCGTCGACCATCCGGCCGCCGCGGACGCACGGTACGTCCGCGCGCTGGGCTTCGGGGTCACGCTCGCCCGCCCGGTATTCCAATGAGCACGGGCTATACGGTCGGAGCGCTCGCCAAGCTCGCGAGCACGAGCGTGCGGGCGCTCCATCACTACGACGAGATCGGGCTCCTCGTGCCCTCGGGGCGGAGCCGCGCGGGGTATCGGCAGTACACGGAGAAGGATTTAGACCGGCTCCAGCAGATCGTCTTCTTCCGCGAGCTCGGTTTCGCGCTCGAGGACATCGCGCGCGTGCTCGGCGACGCGGGGTTCGATCGCAAGAAGGCGCTCGTCGCGCAGCGCGCGCTGCTCGTGGAGAAGGGGGAGAGGGTCGCGGCCATGGTCGCGCTGGTCGACAGGACTTTGGATTCGATCGAAAGGGGTATTCCGATGAAGCCGGAGGAGATGTTCGAAGTGTTCGAGGATTTCGATGCCATGGCGCACGAGGCGGAAGCGGCGACGCGCTGGGGCGACACCGGACCGTACGCGGAGTCCGCGCGGCGCACGAAGCGCTACACCAAGGAGGATTGGAAGGAGATCAAGGACGAGATGCAGGCGATTGGGGCGGCCTTCGTCGCCGCAATGGACACCGGCATCGAGCCGCATGATCCGACGGCGATGGACGTCGCCGAGCGCGCCCGGCTGCACATCGACCGCCGCTTTTACCCGTGCGCGCGCGCGATGCACACCGCGCTCGGCCAGATGTATGTCGCTGACCCGCGCTTCAGCGCGAACTACGAGCAGCTCCGCGCGGGCCTCGCGCAGTACGTCTGCGACGCGATTCGGGCGAATGGGGAGCGGTTTGGCACCCCGGACTGAGTCCGAGCAGCGAAATCCGATGTGAGAAAGCCCGCTTTTCGACGGGCTGCCGTGTGCCCCGCGCGGGAGAGGCAGGCCGCCTTCGGCGCACGGCCCGAGACGCGCGTTGCGCCGCCAGGCCCTCCTACGACGGAAACGTTCTTTACACGCGCCGCGCGGCCGCACATACTCCGCCGCCCTCGAAGGGCGGAAGCACGGATGCCGGAGTAGCTCAGGCGGTTAGAGCGGGCGTTTCATACGCGCTAGGTCGGGGGTTCGAGTCCCTCCTCCGGCACCGAAAACATCGGTAAACGAGGGGGTGGCGGTGAACTTGGCCCAAACGTGGCCCAAACGACCCCCTCGGACCGGCCCTTGCTCGGCCTAAGAAGGTCCGCCGGAAAGGGCCCGAATGGGGTGCCGACCTTCCCGCTCAAGTCCTCGGCCATCTTGACGTAGCCGAGTGTCGTCGAGAGCTCCTCGTGCCCGGCCCGCCGCATGATCTTCGCCACGTCCAAGCCGGACAGCGCGAGCCACGTGATCCCACTGTCACGACACGAGCGGAAGTCGATTTGCAGAAGTGTCGCCGTCTCCTCGAAGAGACGAGGGCGTGTGACACCTGCCGCCCGGAGATGGTCGCGAAACTGCTTCGCGCGAAACTTGTCATTGAGCTTGCCTAGAACCGGGAGAATCGCCGCGTCCTCGTCGCAACCCTCGTGCATCATCCTTCTCAGGAGCGGAAGGAGAGCCGCTTCGATGGGTACCGCGCGTACTGCGTTCATCGTCTTCGGAAGAGCCTTTGGCTTCCCAGTGCGCGCGTCGGTCGCCTTGCTGACTTGCAGCGTGGCGGCGTCGAAGTCCACATCTCGCCAGGTGAGCGCCTGGAGCACTTCCGGCCGGACGTAAGTGTATCCGGCGACGGCGTACACCTCGCGCCACTCTCGAGGGACGGCGTTCTCCGCAGCGGCCAGCAGCTTGGCAAACTCGTTCGGGTAGATGAACGTCTTCTGCCGCTTAGGTGTCTTGAGCGGCGGCTTGTGGCCATGCGTAGGGTCGTCGCCCCGCACGCGCAGGGCGCGATCCCGCGATGACATGGCCTCTTTGAACATCGTGCGCAGCACGCTCCACACGTTTTGTGCGGTCGCTCCACTGAGACCGGCGGTCAACCCCGTCTTGATCCGCTGGCGAACCTGATCATCGAGGACGTCGCGGATGCTCTCGATCTCGTCGCGCGTAACCTGAGCGATCGGCCGGGCGCCGATGCGGGGCGCAAGCCACTTGCCCCACACCGTCTTCTCCTTTCGGACGTCCCGGATCCCCTCGCCCTCCCGTGCAAGAGTCAAACGGCGAAAGTACCTCTCGCAGGTCTCCCCTTTCGAAACGTCGCGCTTCCTGGCTTCCTCGCTCTGCCGTGCCTTCTTCGCGGCGAGCAGGTCCCCCGTCTCGTCCTCGCGCTCCTGGGCGGCCTGGGCGTACAGCTCCGCGCGCTCCCTCGCCGACTTCCCTCCCGCGGCCACGGCGTAGTTCTCCGGCACGTCGACACGTTGCCGTGTGTCGTCGCCGAGGCGGATGCGCGCGCGGTAGTAGACCGTGCCGTCGGCGCGGCGGCCGGGTTCAACGCTGCCGGTGCGGGGCGGGGGCATGGCTCAACGCCCCCTTGCTTCGGTCGGATCGCTCGGTTGCGGTATCGTTGCGTGCATCGGGGAAACATCCTTTCCTCGGTCTGCCCCCGGCCGGTGACACGGTGCGGGGGCGCTTCGTCACCCTAGCGTGTGAGAGAGCTGCACGCTCTCGGCGCCCCTTCGTTTCCGGGCCGCTCGCTTACGACTGCTCGATCTTTTCCGCAGGCGGAAAGGCCAGCGCGTCGTTCGCGATGCGTTCGAGTTCCTCGAGAATTTTTCGGAGGCCACCGATCGTATTGAGTACGAGCGCGGCATCGGCGCGTAGGTGCCTTTCAGACTTCCGGCGCGTGAGAGCCTTCATTACAAAGCTTAGGATTTGGGCGCCCCCGTCGAAGTCGCGGACCAGGCTGTCGATGTAGTCCTGGGTCACGCGGCACATCTCCTCTTCGGTCAGCTCCTTTTCGGCCATGCACTGACGCTACGCATCCCCGCGGTGCGCGGAAGCTTCCAAAGATCGAGCGACTCGTGCTCTTCTGAACTCGTGGCCCGGCGTTACTAATATACGTGTAGCGCTACGGGGAGCCGGTTCAATTGAGCTCCCATACAGCCATCCTGTACTCGAGCTCTTCGAACACGACGCGATAGGCGCGAAACGGGTCGACGCTCGTTCGGCTTCCGGTTTTCACCACGAGCAGCAAGTAGCCTGTTAGGTCCCACAGCAGGGCCGGATCGATTGTTCCGCGCTCTCGCGCGTGAGCGGGGAGAGGGCAGTCGGGATCGCTCGCTAGGATGCGAAGCAGCGTCGCCCGTAGTTCCTCTTCGATCGGGGGTTCGTTCTGGGCCTCTACTACGCGCTGTTGTGAGTCGCGATCGCCGTCGCCGTCGTGGTCTTGCATCGGCCCCTCCGCGCGTCACTCTCACGCACCCCGGCCCCACGCGGAAGCTTCCAAGTTCGTGGCAACTCGTGCTCTTCTAAACTTGTGGCCGGGCGTTACTATTATACGTGTAACTAATACACGTGTAGTAGTAGGGCGATCGATGCTCCGCGCGATGGCTAGCCCGGCACGAGGCCGCGACGGGACGGACCCGTCACGTGGTCGGGGCCTGATTGTCTGCTAGTGGCGGCAGCGCGTCGAAGTTTGCCCCGGACTGGCGAAGCAAATCAGTGAACACCTCCTCGAACATCGCGACCACCGCACGGTGGCTCTCACTTGCCTCTACGATGGCGGCTTCGAAGTCGTCGCTCGAGAGCGGCCGCCGTGAATTTGGTGTTCCGGCAGGAGTCCCCGACGGACGGATACTGATGCCCGCAATTAGCACCTCGCCCCCGAGAATGTTTCGACCGTTGACCATCTCCGGGCCTTCGCCCATTGCGACCACAATTGTTCGCTTCTCCGCCGCAAGTCGACGAATCCCGCGCGCTGCGACTTCCTTCTCGCCAATGTGAAACGCCATGACGTTGCGGATCTGGCGGATAGTGTCCTCGTGTTTCAGCTCCGCGAATTTGACGAGCTTAACCCACCGTTCGCAGCCCTGAGGGCTGAGCCGGGAAGGTAAGTTCAAGTCGCGTAGCTCCTGGAGACCCTCGCGGAGTTCGTAGATCAGCCCCGCGGAAAACATCCCGAGTATCGACAGATTTCTTTCGCCCCGAACCGTGTCGATGCCGACGTGGGTGGCGTTGAGGTTGAGACAATCCAGAAGCGTCAGAAGCCGATCAGCGGCGGCCGTGCATCGCGCGGAAGGCGTTCAGAAGATCGTCACCAAGCGCCACCCGAAGAACATCGATGGTGTCGATCGTAAGCATCCAACGCGCGCCCGCCTCGAAGTGACATCCGGGCATCAACGCTTGCGAGGGAGGCATTGCGGTTGGCGAACGCCTCGAGCGCCCCGCTTCCGGTCTCTCACTTGTTTCACGCATGAAGGGGGCCTCGATCACGTAGTTTCGCGCCGACCGCGCAAGCCCCTGGGGCGGCGTTGTTCGGCACTCTTCATGTCTGCGAAAGAGAGGACGTCCGCACTGTCCGATCGGCGCGCGGCACTCTTGCGCGGTTTCCAATCCTTCGGCAGGCCGCACGCCTTGAGCACGGCGGCCACGTAGCGCTCGCCCACCCGCTCGCGGCCGAGTTCCGCTTGGCTCACAAGCGTCTGACTTTTCCCGAGCTCGGCGGCGAGCTGCTCTTGCGTGAGCCCGGCCTGCGCGCGCGCCGCTCGAAGGGCCTCGGCGACGCTTTCGCGCACGAAGGCCCCCGCCTCGACGCTCCCCGAGGGCACCGCCGCCACTTGCTTCAAGTACTCGGTCCGAGGGATGACCACGTACTCCACCCCGTGGATCGTGAGCATGCCCGCGACCGGTTCCGTTGCGTGTTTCGCCTTCGCACCCATGGCTTGCTCCTTCATTCGTAGACCTCTGATCGGTTCGCGATGCGAACGACGATCACGTTCGGCGAGACGACTTGGAAGATCACTCGCCAGTCGCCCATGCGAAGGCGGTAGTGACCGTGCCACTCGCCCTTGAGGGGCTTGGAACCCGAGACCTCGGGCCAGCGCTCAAGCCGCGCAATGATGCCCTGAAGCCGAGCGCGCATCGTGACGGGCAGGTTGGCCACGTCTTGCTGCGCACTCCGAGTCAGGACCACCATCTATTTCGTGAGTAATACTACCCACTACCATAGCAGTAGGCAAGGTGCGCGCGAGGCGACGTGAATCCCGGCGCTTGAGCCGCAGCGACGCCCGAGGGAGTTATGGGCTCGGCTGCCCGGTCCTGCCGGTGACGGATATGGTCGCTGGCTCGAAGCTCGGCCCCTCGAGCTGGCTGTCGATGGCCGCGAGCTCCACGACGATCATGCGTCGCCGCTCCTCCAAGGCTCGCCTGGCGCGCTCGTAGTTAGCGAGCAGGCGGGCGGTCGCCCTGTCCGTTGTCGAGGCGCCATGCGCCGCAAGGGTCGTCCCGTTCATCGCTGCCCGATGGTGCGCTCCATTGCGCTTGCCCTCGGTCAAGGCCGTCGAAGGTAGCCCGAGCTCCGCGGGGTGCGCGTCGGCCGCCACCGGCCGGGCCTCCCCGACGATTTCCCAACGGGCCGCCGCGCCCTTGCCGATCATGTGGACCGTGCCTTCGTCGCGAAGGCCCCGCACGGCAGCGCGGAGAGGGTCGGGGCGGGCCCCGCTTCGCCGGCGAGGGCTCTCATCGCCAGGGGGCCGCGCTCTTTCAGGATGGCCACAACCCGCTCGCGAAGCTCCGCCGGCATCGGTTCAATCTCCTCTTCCGCTTCGTCGACGCCCACTTCGGCGCTCTGCTCGTCCTCGTCGGCCACGGGCGTTCGGCGTTCGGGCGGAGTCGCGAACAGGGGGCGAATGGGCATGGGTGGAATGTACACGGCCATGGGGCCGCCCTTCGGTTCGCAAACCCCGCGCGCGTCTTCGATGTGGCCCTCGAGCAGCTCGCGAAGGGCGCCTTCGGGCAGCCCGAGTTCCGTATCTCGGGCGAGCTTCGCGCATCCGCTTCGCTGGACCTGCCGAACACGCTCACGGCTGTTGTTGAGGGCATCGGCGACCTCTTGAAGGGTGGCCACCCCGCGCTCAGCGATATCGAGCACGCACGATCGATCGGGCGCCATTTCCTCGGGACCGAGATTGGGGAACCGAAGCTTGATCGACCCGTTGCGGGGCGAGACCTCGAGGTAAAGTGAGTGCTTGCACCCAACAAAGGGACAGGGCCGCTCGACGCCGGCGCAGTCGGCGCGCGTTTTCGGTCTCGGTCGGTCACCGTCGAACTCGGGCTCCTCGAGCGCAAGCAATGCCAGGCGCCGGTGCGAGATTTGCCGACATTCTCGGTTCGAGGCCGCATCGTTCGGGATTGCGTCGGCCGAAGCCGAGCGCGTCGATTTTTCGCCGGCCCAACATCTCCTCCCACGAGCGCGAGCGTACACCCGGCGAGCGGGGCACTCCCTCGAAGGCGCCGCTTTTGGCGGCGAGACCTTTTGCGCGCGGCGCGCAGTCACTTCCTCGGGGGTCGGGTGCTCCCCTTCTCGGCCACCGCCACAACGTCGGGCGTTTGCGTTTCATAACCGGTTGTTTTGACCACGCCGCGCTTGCCCTTCGCCGTCGACTCTGAGTGCTTCACCTTTGCCGGGCCGACTCTGACCCCCTTGGGGTGGCGCGGCGGAAAAGGCAGATGGAGCGTATCTCCAGTGCGCGCCTCGGCCGGCGGCGGGCCGGACTGGCTCCGCGGCGTTATGTTCCGGCCCGGCAGGCGTATCGATCCCGAGAGAATCTCAGGGACCGTGATGATTCGGATTCGGTGCCCTAGCTTGCCCTCTTGCACGTTTGCCCATGGCACTGTGCCGCAGTCGCGGGCGACGTTTCGCATGCCCTGCGACGGTTCATGCATGGTGACCAAGATGCCGTAGTCGGCCTTTTCGATATCGACGGTCGCTTTTAGCGATTTGACCATATCCGGGTTCAACGTTTTGCCACCCTTTACCGAGATGATCACTCGCCGAAGCCTGTCGGAGTCATACTCGCGCAAGGTCATCTCGCCGTCGATTCCACCGTCGCCTCCCTTCTTTTTCTCACCTCTTGGCGGCTGACCATTGAGCATTCGTACTGCCCACCATTGGAAGTCGTAGGCGTTCGTTTCGGCTAGATGAGCGGCAGATTCGACATCCGAGGGTTCGCCGTATTCTGTCCAGACCCGCTCATTAGGAAACGCCTTGTCGAGGCGGTCCTTGATGACGTCGATGGCTCTGATGGCGACATCCACGCCAATCCAGCGTCTGTTCTCTTTTTGTGCGACGACGATTGCGGTACCGCACCCGCAGAACGGGTCCAGAACAAGATCGTTCTCCCTGCTGCTTGCCCGAATGACGCGCTCTAGAAGTTTCTCCGGCTTTTGCGTCGGATAGCCCGTCCTCTCGTTTCCGCTCGCGGCGATCACCCCAACCTCCCAAGCGTCCGAGAGGGGCGGCCCATTGACCTCGACGTCCTCGACCTCCCAGAACCACCGGTAGAGCGGCGGAAGGCTCAGCCCTGCACGCCGGTGAGAGTGAGGTATGGCGGGACGGCCAGCGTGCCGAGAGCGCCCCCCTGCGTCGTGGCACCGTGCAGATCCGCCCAACGCATCGCCGCTATGCCGAGCGCCGCCAGAAGTGGTTCGCTGTAGAACGCGCGCTCGTCGTTCGCGGCCACGAGCCCCATGACCGCGGCATTGACCGCGCGGAGGAGGGCGTATCCGACGCCCACGACGGGCAGCAAGTTCCGCACTCCGTAGGCGAGCAGGCTGGTCTTGTTGTTGTCGCCAACGTCGAGGCGAGCGCCGGTGAATGAGCCGAGCGACGAGCCGAGCCTCGAGCCAAGGGTTACTGCCGAGAGCGGAGGCGCAGGGTCGAGCGAAAACGTTTCAATCGTGCACGCAAAATCCCATCCTCCGAACCCCTTGGGCGAAGGGGTCTGGAACGTGACTCCGTAGCGCGTTGCCGCAGTCGCGGCGCCCGAGGAGGCGAGTATCGGATTGCCGATCATTGCGTGGTCACCTCCCAAAAAAAAGCCGCACCCCTTCGCGCCGCAAAGGCCAGAGACGCGAAGGGGCGGGCAGAGCGCGCGTCAACTCGCGCTCCCGCGACGTGCGTCACACACCGGTAGGGCGCACGTCGAAGTCTGGGGCGTGCATCACCGCACGCCGTCCCTGCGACGACTGGCGAGCAAAGCCCTCACCTCTTTTTTCGTCGTCATTGTCGGGAACACGAGAATCGTTGGGGTGATCCGGATCCCAGTGAATGCCCTTCGGCCGCGCATCGCGGCCCATGCGCGACGCAAGCTCTTCGTGCTCTCTCGGTGGCAATCGGGCCGCGCGAATGGCGCCGTGCTCGAGCTCCCCGCTTCGCGCGGCCGCCGCCACTGCATGATTGCGCCGAGCCGCGAAGCGAGCGCTGTCACTTGCCACGCGGCTGGATTGTTCGTCAACGCGAGGTTGTGATACGAGACGATCTCACCGCTTGCCTTATTGATGTTGTAGGCGGCGGACACATAGCGCCACTCGGGCGGGTTCGACTCGAGGCCCGGGCGAACCGCGCCCGTCCAAGAGACGTCCGGGCGCGATGATCTCGCCGAGCGTCGAGGTGTCCCCGGTGCGGTTGATCTCGACGTAGCGCTCGATGACTCCCCGTGACGCGCAGCGGGTCGTGCTCATCGGGCGGGGAGGGTATCACCCCACTTCACGACGGGCGAGGGCGTATTGGACAATGATACGACGACGGAACTCCTTAGCGAGCTACGTCGAAACGGCTGCACCTGGGACTGCGCCTACGCTCCGATTCGTCTGCCGACGCTTTTTGCATCGGCCTCGTGAGCTTTTGATGCGGCCGTCTCGGGCCAACCGAGAGACGCTGCTCGTGATCTCGGCTCGGGGCACGAGATGATTTGACGCGCGCCGCGCTCGACGACGCCGCCAAGTCGGGGGATGTCTACGGACGCTCCTCTTTCGCGTGCTGCACGAGCGGCTTCGCCCGGGCGGCGCCTTCGCTTTCCGGCCTCGCTGCGCAGCCACGGAGGAAGTAGGGGTCGTTCCAGACGATGTTCCTCGACGTGGGCGAGGAAGCCTGGCCCGCGTTCTTCACACGGCGCGTCACGGCTCCGGTCGTGTCCAGTCGGGGATCACGGGCACCCGAAGTTGTTCGCTCTCCGCATTCAAGGTCTTCCCCGAGCCGCAAAGGCCATGCAAAGCGAAGATGGCAATCGGCGCGCGCAGGCTTCAGTCGATTGAGCGTGTGAGCAAACGGCGTCGAACGCATCGAGCGGGGGTCCGTCGCCTCTTTGAAGATCAGCTCTCCCAGGATGCCAGTCTCCTTTCGCCCGTCACGGGCTCGAGCCACCCTTAGCGCTCTTGAATGCGCGCGGCGCGCGGCTAACCTGCTCCCTGCGCCCGCGGCGCCACATTACCCGGCCAGCACTCCTCCGTAGGAGCAGCCGAGGTCATCGTACGAGGAGCTCACCCGATGAAGCCGTTTGCAAAAAGAACGATCGTGACGGCCGCTTTCGTGCTCGTCACGTCCCCCGCAGCGGCCACTCCGAAGCCGCTGATCAATTACTTTCAACCGATGCCCGTCGTGGGGAAGTTGTCCACCACCGTGTGGGGCGCGTCGACGGTCGGCGCGCGGGATCCCGCCAACGGACTCGAAGACAATGGCGCAATGGGAGGGGTAGGTCCTCAGCAGGAGACTTATTTCTACTGGGACGGGAAAATCCTCCGGGGGAACGACGGGAAATACCATCTTTATGCGAGCCGCTGGCTCCACAGCAATGGATTCGGCCCGCCAGCAGGAGGGTCGAATGGCTGGAACAAATCAATCCCCGTGGAATCCATCAGCGACAACATCATGGGGCCGTACGTGTTCCAGGGCAATTGTTACACGAGCAACCTGGCAGGCAACGACCTGGGGCACAACGTGACGGCGCTCACGGCCCCCACCGGTACGAGTCCTTATACGCTCTCCGTGGGTGAGATCGTGCCCGGCCAGATGTTCAGCTCGAGCTCTCCCAATGGGCCGTGGACTTCCCTGGGTTTGACCCTGACCAACGCCAATGGCCACATCGGGTGCGGCAATACGTCCTCGAATTTTACCTTCACCGTGGGTCCGAACAATCGATTCTGGGCCACGTCGCGCGCCGGCTGCGTCATGGACAGCGACCAGGTCCTCGGAACGTACAAAATCGAGACCGATAGCGTCCTTCCAAACCTCGAAAATAACGACAACGGCAGCGCCGAAGACGAGGTGATTTGGTATAGCGGGGGCTATTTTCACATCGTCTACAATTATTGGAATGTACAAAGAGCGTATCATATCATGTCCAAGGATGGGATGACCAACTGGACGAGTACGGGCCTCGCCTACCAGGCGTCTCAATCGCCGCCCAACTCGAGCTCGGGTTGGCTCCGGTACACGGACGGTACGGTCAACCAATGGCACAACATGGAGCGGGTCGGGGTCTATCAAGAGAACGGCCACGTCACCCACTTCACCTTCGCCGTCACCGACGCGAACAAGAACGTCACCGGCGTCAACAACGGCGGGAGCAAGATCCTGGTCGTCCCGTTCAACGGCGTGCAGTTCGATTGCGACAACGGCGACCCCGCATCTTGCGCCGAGGTCGCGGCCGCCGACGGCGGCGCTGTCGGCTCGATCGACGGTGGCGTGAACGACGGCGCTACTGGGGAGGGCGGCGGTGACTCGAGCGACATCGACGCCACCGCGTCGAGCGGGGCAGCCGGCAGCGGAGCGGGCGGAAGTGGCGCGGCCGGCGGCAATAGCGGCGCCGGTGGCAGTGGCGCGGCCGGTGGCAACAGCGGAGCCAGTGGCAATAGCGGCGCCGGTGGCAGCAGCGGCAGCAGCGGCAGCAGCGGCGGCGCTGGCAACGGCGGCCTTCTCGCGGACGGAGGAAGCGTGAGCGGAGACGGCTCGAACAACCAGAGCTCGGGGCAGAGCGGTGGCTGCGGATGCATGACCGCCGGGCGCACCGAGTCGACGACGAGGTTCGCCTGGTGCGGCGGGGCCCTGCTCGCCGGAGCCTGGATCGAGCGACGCCGTCGGGCTCGCTCCGAGCGTTCTCGGCGCTGATGTCGCGCCACGTGGTCGCGCTTCGATCGCGCGCGCAGCCGAGCGTCGAGGATCCAGCTCGCCGACCGCATTGCGCAGAGGGGTGGACTCGACCGACCCGCTTGGGCGACTTACTTTCCTGCGGATGAAGCTCAGGATCGATGTCTGGTCCGATATCGCGTGCCCGTGGTGCTACGTCGGCAAGCGCCGACTCGAAACCGCCATCGCGCGCTTCCCACACGGCCGCGCCGTCGAGGTCGCGTGGCGCGCTTTTGAGCTCGACCCCGCCGCCCCACGCGTACGGGACCAAGGCGTGACGTACGCCGAACGGATCGCGAGGAAGTACGGGACGCCCGTCGCCCAGGCCGAGCTGATGATCCAGCAGATGACGGACGTAGCCGCAGCCGAGGGCCTGGATTTTCACTTCGAGCGAATTCAGTCAGGGAGCACGTTCGACGCACACCGCGTGATCCATTTTGCGGCCGAGCGCGGTTTGCAGGGCGCGACCAAGGAGCGGTTGCTCCGCGCCTACATGACCGAAGGAGAGGCCATCGGTGAGCCCGAGGTCCTCGCGCGTTTGGCAGGTGAGGCCGGGCTCGTGGGCGATGAGGTCCGCGCGATGCTGGCGAGCGACGCGTGCAAACGCGAGGTGAGGGCCGACGAGGACGAGGCGCGGGCGCTCGGAATCAACGGTGTCCCATTCTTTGCCATTGCGGGCCGCTATGGTGTTTCGGGGGCGCAGGGCGCGGACGTTCTCCTCGACGTCCTCACTCGTGCATGGGCGACGGAGCCAAAAGCGGCCGTGAGCGAGGGTGCCGTTTGCGGCCCCGAAGGCTGCGCCTGAGCGAAGAGCTCGTCCAGTCCTGTTCGTCTTGGCGTCGTCACGCTCGACGGACTCGTTCCAGCGCTTGGTCTCGTGCCGGCAACTCGACCTCGATGGTCTCCCCCACCCCGAGCCCAAGCCACCTCGCTTGGTAGTCGTCCCTCAGCCGACGAAGCTCCCGTCTATCTTCGTCGCTCATCCGCGGCTCAGTGAGCCCGGCCTCGGCGCACCTCCGTCGGAGCTCGTCGAAGAAGAACGGCGGGCTGATCCCTTCGTACGCGGTCTCGACCTGGAGGATGGCCGTGACGATCTCGGAGTGCATCAGCTCCGTCTCGCCCCTATTCATCCGCTTCTGGGCTGGGTCAAGCAGTTGGGCGATGTCGAGTCCCGTGTTCACCATGCCGTACACGCCGCGGGAGAAGCCGAGCGTCTTCTCGACGATGGCGTGAAGGAGGTCGTGAGGGATGGCCTTCTGGCCAAGCCCAGGGATGACCTGGCCCTGAGAGACGCTCCCGTCGTCGCGCACGATCGTCAGGCGGTGTCTTCCGTCGGCCTTCTTGGTGAAGCGAACGACCATCGGATTGAAGAATAGCCCACGACGCGGACCCCACCCAACCGCGCGCCATCGACTGCAGAGGCCCGGCGAGGTCGCCCGCGGCCGGCCTGACCTCCATGCGGGAACTGCGATGACGACGACATTGAGCAGATAGTTGACACTGACCAGGGCCAAAAGAACCAAGATGCGCGACGGTGTTTGCTTCCAGCCTCCTACCTCCGAGTGAACAGCCATTCTGCCCGAATGATGAGCGATTCATCGACGCACCCGGCGTGATGGGTGGTGATGGCCGTCGATGAATTGCGCCGTTGAACGAGCCCTCGCGGCGTAGCCACGACGTTGCAGGTCACTATGGGGATTTGAGCATGGTGCGCAAGCCGTAGGACGGAGTTGGGTGATGTCCGCGAGGGGCGCAACGAGGAGAAGCCTGGGCGGCGGGCAGATCTCGGCCAAGGCGGCCCGACGGTCGCGAAAAACGGAGAGCGGCAAAGGTGGGGGTCGGGGTCATGGAAGCGATCACGCGGCGAGGTTTGTTGGGTCACGGCAGCGAGGGACGGAGACGGAATAGACACGTCCCCCACAGCGGGGGCAGACAGCAACGTCGCGCCCAGTGAGCCGAGCGAGCCGTTCGCGCCAGCCGCTCGACGGCAGCGTGCGCAGGGCCATGCCAAGGAGGGTTCGGGCGCGATTGCATCGAGCGGCTAAGGCGGAGGCGTAGAGGCCGACGTGGCGGATCTTGTGCAGACCGTCGGGCAAGACGTGCTGTACGAAGCGGCCAAGGAAAGCGACGGGCGAGAGCGTCTCGGTAGCTTGGCCTTTGGTGCGAAAGGTCACCGCGCGGTCGGAGACGGCCAGCAAACGGCTATTGGCGATGCCGACGCGATGGGTATAGCGACCCAAGTAGGCGAGCACGTGCTGGCCCTTTTTGAAGGGCGCTTTGGCGTAGACATTCCAGGACAAGCGAGCCACGCGCGCCATCAGCGCGCGGAAGGCCTCGGGGTCGCGAAAGTCGTCGAAGCGTGCAAAAGCGCCGTCGTCGTACGCGCGGCCGAGCGCGGTCATCATCTTGCCGCGAAAGACCTGGCCCAGAGCCTTGACCGACAAGAGAAAGCGCGGCGAGGCGGTCCGCCAACTCGCGCCATCGGCGCTCAATCCGCCGGCGGTGACGAGGGCGTGAACGTGGGGATGAAACTCCAGTTTGCGCGTCCAGGTATGAAGGACCGTCGTGGCTCCGACGGTGGCCTGCAGGCGGCGTTGGCCCACCTCCACCAGCGTGCGCTGCGCCGCCTGCATCAGGGCGTCGAAGACGACGCCGGGCGCCCATGCGGCGAGCGGCCGAAGCTCGGCGGGCAGCGTAAAGACGACGTGGAAGTGCCGTACGTCGAGCATTCGCTGCCGACGCGCTTCGATCCAGGTCTCTTGGGCCAGCGCCTGACACTTGGGACAATGCCGATTGCGGCACGAGTTGTACGACGGGTGCTCGCACCCGCAGGACTCGCAGCGATCGACATGCCCGCCGAGCCGCGCGGTGCGGCACTGCGCGATGTCGGTCAAGACACGCTTTTGGGCGGTGCTCAGGCGTCGAACCCTCTCGAGTCCGACGCGATGGGCGCGCACGATGTCCGCGATGTCAAAGCGCGCTGGGCCCCGGCGGGCCCGGCGCACCCGCCTACCAGCGCTTGTGCGGCAACAGGTCCAACGGACTGGGGGTCTGGCGCACCAACTTCTCGGTTACGCGCCCGTAGCGCGCGGTCGACTGCAGACTCGCGTGCCCCAACAGCGCGCCCACCACCCGGACGTCGGTCCCCTGCTCGAGCAGGTGCGTCGCGAAACTGTGACGCAGCACGTGCGGCGTGACGCGTTTTTTGATCCACGCCTGCTTGGCCGCGTCCGCGAGCGCCGCACGCACCGACTCGGCGCATGCCCGTTTGCCCGTTTTGCCCGACGTGAACAGATAGGGCAGCGGCGGCCGCTCGCGTGCCCAGTACTGCCGCAGCCACTCGTACAGCGTCGGCGATAGCTTGGCTTCTCGCGCTTTATTGCCCTTGCCGTGGCGCACGCGAATCACTCCCCGCGCTCCGTCGATGTCGCTCACTTCGAGCGCCAACGCTTCGGCGATCCGAAGCCCCGCGCCGTACAGCACCATCACGATCGCCTGGTAGCGCGCCACTCGGATCGCGGTCAGCAGAGCGTTGACCTCCTCGAGGCTCAGAATTGTCGGTAGCGGGTGCGCACGCCGGGGGTACGACAGAAACGAGACCACCTCCGGTCGCCCCAACGTCTTGCGATACAGAAACGAAAGCGCGCCAATCTGGCACCCCAACCATGACGTGCTCTTGCCGCGAACCGTCATCTCTTCCACGTACGTGCGCAACTGCTCGCGCGTCAGCTCCGCTAACGGTCGACCGAACCGATTCGACAGCTGCTCGGCCGTCTTGACGTACATCTTGCACGTGCTCTTCGCGTACTTTGCCAATGCCAGGTCCTGACCCAGCTGCTCGATGCTCTTATCCATGGTCGCCTCCTTCGGCGTCGCAGTCCCTGGCAACGCCGATCCAAGGGAGCCACCAATCGCGCCGCAGGTCAGGCCCTGGCGCTCTCTGTCTTCACAGCCGCCGCGAAGCGGCTTCGTTCAGCGACTGGCGCCCAGAGACCACCCGCACTCGCAAGGCCGACCGCGCTTGCGGATCGGATCCACCGCGGACAACGCCTCCCCGCAGGTTTCCCCGCCGGTCACCGTGCGCACTGCGAGCGGCACTGGTCTTCATGGATCGGCTCGGCGACGGCTTCGGTGCTCGCATTGATGACGAGCCTGGGACCGTCAAGGTGATCGTAGACATGGACCCAGTCGTGCGTCACGCCGAGCACGGTCTCCATCCGCTCGTAACGCGGTCGCTTCCATTGCGGGTCACGACACACAGCCAGATGCCAGCTCGCGTTCTCGCGCCGGAGATTCCGACGTCAGGCCACCGCCTCCGGTCGATTCCTTCGGCGAATGCCTGTTCGTGAAAACTAGCGATCACCCTTTGCGTGCGCCCACCCACAGCCCAATTGCGAGAGCGCTCGCGCTCGAGCCCTTCAAGAGGTACTCGTCATCGAAGAATGCACATTTCGGAAAAATAGTTGGAGTGGCCTGTCGATTTGTGATCGCGCGACGACGACGAGTCGTTGGAGGGGTTCGTCTTCGCGGAAGGCAGGCCGTCATGAGCGGGATGCGCGCACGAATGAAGGAGAGACGCGCGCGCATGAGCGGGATGGGTGCGCCCAAGAAGGAGAGACGGGCACGTATGAACGGGATGCGCGCACGTTTGAACGAAAGACGCACACGTATGAACGAAAGACGCGCCCGTATGAACGAAAGACGCGCGCGCATGAGCGGGATGCGCGCCCGTATGAACGAAAGACGCGCGCGCATGAGCGGGATGCGTGCCCGTATGAACGAAAGACGCGCGCGCATGAGCGGGATGCGTGCCCGTATGAACGAAAGACGCGCGCGCATGAGCGGGATGCGTGCCCGTATGAACGAAAGACGCGCACGCATGAGCGGGATGCGTGCCCGTATGAACGAAAGACGCGCGCGCATGAGCGGGATGCGTGCCCGTATGAACGAGAGACGCGCGCGCATGAGCGGGATGCGTGCCCGTATGAACGAAAGACGCGCGCGCATGAGCGGGATGCGTGCCCGTATGAACGAAAGACGCGCGCGCATGAGCAGGATGCGTGCCCGTATGAACGAAAGACGCGCGCGCATGAGCAGGATGCGTGCCCGTATGAACGAAAGACGCGCGCGCATGAGCAGGATGCGTGCCCGTATGAACGAAAGACGCGCGCGCATGAGCAGGATGCGCGTCCGCATCAACGAGGGACGCGCACGTATGAGCGAGATGGGCGCGCGTATGAAAGAAAGACGCGCACGTATGAGCGAGGGGCCCGTCCGAATGAACGAGAGACGCGCGCACGTCGGTGCGACAGGCGGGCGGACGAGCGAACGATCGGCGTCCACTGATGAGATTTCATTCGCCTAGAGCGAGAGGGACGGACGAATGCCGACGAGCGATGAGCCGACGAGGGAAAACCCTGCGCCGGCGGCGAAGAGCGGCTAGTCCAACCCGGCATCGGCGCTCGCTTCCGTCGCCGCGTCGGCGACGTGCCGGCATCCGCGGGCGGAGCGGGCATCACGTTGCTCAGGGTGAACAGCATGTCCTGATAGTCGTCGTTCGTGGCTTCCTCGTGGGCGATCCGATAGGCGTTCGCGACGGGGTTGCCGGTGCGATCTTGAGCGGTCAAATACGGCAGCGGTGAACCGGCGACGTCAGGCCGCAAATTGACGCCCGCTTCAGTAAGTCGGCCGGTAACGGCGGGTTGGCCGTTTGCGCGACGACGTTGAGCTCGTCGTAAGAATAGTCGTAGTCGCCGTTCCGGCACGGTTGGATTGACGCCCCCGTCGAAGGCGACGTCCCGTCGCTCCTCTGCGCCGTGAGCACCACACCAAAGCCCCCCGTCGGCGTGAACGTCCTCGCGGCATTTCCGCTGATGGGCGGCAGAACCTTCGCTGTGGCGTATGCCTGCGCCTGCGCCGGAGCGCGGCAGCGGCGCTTCTGCCGACGGCAGCGAGCACCGGACCGGCGCGCGCAAGCCGATGACTCGCCGCTCACCCGAGCAGAGTGCGCGGACCGTCGATACGGTGGTTGCACTCGCGACGACGCACGAGCAGGGTCTTCGCGCGGAACAAATTCGCCAGTTGCTCGGGCTCGACCAAAAAGAGATGCCGCGCGTGCTCAAGAGGCAGTCGAGACGGGCGCCCGAGCGAACGAGTTGCAACACGAGCGTAATGCTCGTCGCGAGGATGGCGAACCTCGCGCCATCGCTGTCGTAGTTCGCTACCCAGTGTCCCGACGACTTTCTTATTGTCATGGACCGTGACATGATCCAAACTGATCGACGACGATGACGAGAGCCGCCGCATCGAAGCCGACTCTTCGCGAGCGACAGACCGACGTGACGCGCGACATTATCGTCGACGCGCTCATCGAGCTCCTCGAAGAACAAGGCGTCTTCGAATTCTCGTTCTTCGCGCTCGCGCGAAGGGCCGGGATCTCGGTGCGCACGGTCTACCGCTACTTCCCGACGAAGGAGTCGCTCTTCGACGCCGTGAGCGCGCGCGTGAACGAGCGCGTCGGCTTCCGCGAGTACCCGAAGACCCGCGAAGAGGTCGTCGATCTCGTGGGCCGGCTCTTCCCCGCGTTCGATCGCGAGGCCGGCCTGATCATGGCGCAGATCAAGACGGGCCTCGGACGCCAAGTGCGCGCGCACGCGCAGCGGCTGCGCTTCGAGGCGATCGTACGCGCCGTCGGCGACGCCGCGCCGTCGCTGCATGCCGAGCGCCGGCGCGAGCTCGCGGCCGGCGTCGCGTGCCTGATGAGCGCCGACGCGTGGCTGCGTCTCCGCACCGTGGCGGGCATGACCGGCGAGCAGTCGGGCGCGGCGGTCGCATGGGCGATCGATGCTCTCTTCGAGGCCGTGGAGCGGGAGACCGATGGCGCGTCCAGGCCGGCACCGCGGAAGAAAAAGAAGAAGAAAATCAAAGAAGGAGGGAAGACATGACGATGAGCAGCGCAGAGCGGCCGTTCGAAATCCACGAGCCCGGGTCGTGGTCGATCGACGCCGCGCACTTCCCCACGCCGATCACGCCGTATCACGCTGCGATCCTGAAGGCGGAGTTCCCTCGCGGCTTCGCCGAGGGCAGCCGGCGCGTCGGGCTCCTCTTGAGCCATTTCGATTACGAGGTCGTGAACGGCTTCGACTACATGGCGCCGCGCCCGGTCGGCGCGCCGAAGACGGCGAAGCGCCCGCCTCCATATCCCGTGTTCAAGCTCCTGACCTGGCTGCATCCGGAGATCCGCCGGCGCCTGAAGACGGCCGCGGACGTGATCGAGAAGAAGCCGTGGCGCGAGGACTTGCGGGTTTGGGAGACGGAGGTCCGCCCCGCGTCGACGAAGAAGCACCTCGCGCTGCAGGCGGTCGATCCGGCGTCGCTCGACGACGGCGCGCTTGCGGAGCACATGGAGGAGCTCTGCGCGAACGCCCGCCACCAGTACTACTTGCACCATCGATTCACCGTGACGGCGATGCTGCCCGTCGGAGACCTCATCGCACACGTCAAGGAGTGGACGGGGCTGTCGAGCGGCGCCCTGCTCCAGGCCGTCCGGCAGCCGCATGGCGTTGCCACCGACGCCCGCGAGCAATTCGACGCGGCCGTCGCTGCGCTCCGCGGAGACAAGGCCGCGCGCGCGACGCTCGAGGCGAACGAGCCCGTCGCGCGGATCCTCGACGAGCTCTCGGCGCTCGGCGGCGCGCCGGGCAACGCCGTCCGCGCGTGGCTGCGGATGACGGGGCACCGCCTGGTCACGGGGTACGACATCTGCGATCTGACCGGCCTCGAGATGCCCGAGCTCCTCGTCCGCACGCTGCGCGCGAGCCTCGGCGCGGACGACCGGAAGCGCGTCGAGGAGACGCGCAAGGAGCACGCCGCGCGCGTGCGGGACGCGGTGCCGGAGAAGCATCGTGCGGAGTACGATACGCTCTTCGCGGAGGCGACGGCGATCTCGAATCTCCGCGAGGAGCGCGCGCTCGTGCTCGATTTTTGGGCGTACGGCCTCGTGCGCCGCGCGGTGAAGGAGGCGGGCAGCAGGCTCGTCGCACGCGGACGCATCGACGCGGCCGATCATCTGTTTGACGCATCCCACGAGGAGATGCTCGCGCTCGTCCGCGGGAGCGGCGGGCTCGGGGCCGCCGCGCTCGCCGGTCGCCACGCGTGGCGGACGACGGCTACCGCGGACGTCGCGCCGAAACAGCTCGGCTTTCCGCCCGCCCCTCCGCCGCCCGAGGACTGGCTTCCGCCGGCCGCGCGGCGCATGTCGCGCGCGGTCGACGCAGTCGTCGAGGCGCTCTTCGCGGAGCCCGAGCCGAGGCGCGAGGACAACTCCGTGCACGGCCTCAACGCGAGCGCCGGCGTGTACGAGGGCCGCGCGCGCGTCGTCACGCGCGTCGACGACTTCGAGCGCATCTGCACCGGCGACGTCCTCGTCGCCCGCATGACGACGGAGGCCTACAACGGGATCATCGCGCTCATCGGCGCGGTCGTCACGGATCGCGGCGGCCTCCTGAGTCACGCCGCCACGGTCGCGCGCGAGTTCGGCATCCCTGCCGTCGTGGGCACGGGCCTCGCGACGAAGGTCATCCCCGACGGCGCGCGCGTGCGCGTCGACGGCGATCGCGGCGAGGCACGCATCGTATGATCGTGCCCCTCGCGGACGCTGACGACGCGGCACGCTTCGGCGGAAAGGCCGCCGCCCTTGCGCGCGCTGTGCGCGCCGGGCTTCCGGTCCCGTGCGGCGTCGCGATCGCCGCCGACGACGTCGAGCGGCTCGCGTCGGACGATGCGCGCCGCGCCGACCTCGCGGGCGCCCTCGCGCGCTCGCTCGACGGCCCGCTCGCGATCCGGTCCTCCGCGCTCGACGAAGACTCGGCGCACGCGAGCTTCGCGGGCCAACACCGCACCGAGCTCAACGTCCGCGGGCCGGCCGCGATCGCCACGGCGATCCATACCGTGTGGTCGTCCGCACGCACCGAAGGCGCGCTCGCGTACCGCGCGAGGCTCGGGGTCGGGCGCGCGGCGAAGATGGCGGTCGTCGCGCAGCGCCTCGTCTATGCCGAGATCGCCGGGGTCCTCTTCACGAAGCACCCGACGAGCGGCGCCGACGAGCGCGTGATCGAAGCGGCGCGCGGCCTCGGCGAGGCGGTCGTCCAAGGCCTCGTCACGCCCGATACGTTCCGCGTCGCGCGCGGCGGAGCGCTCCTCGCGGGCCGGGCCGGCGATCAAGACGTCGCAGTCTTTGCGCGCGACGAGGGCGGGACCGAGGAACGTCCCGTCGCGCCCGCGCACGGCCCCGTGCTCGATCGAGGCTGGCTCGTCGCGCTCGACGCGCTCGCGTCGCGCTGCGAGGCGTCGTTCGGCGAGGCGGCGCTCGATCTCGAGTGGGCGATCGCGGCCGGCCAGCTCCACCTACTCCAGTGTCGGAGGATGACGCGATGACGACGGAGGTGCGCCTCGGCGCGCACGATCTCGCGGCGATCGTGTCGGCGGCTGCCGCGATGGCTCACGTCGGCGTGCTCGACGCGATCGTGTCGGCGTCCGACGGAGACGGCGCCGCGCACGAGCGCGATCTCGTCACAAAGACGGGCTGCGATCCCATCGCGCTCGATCGCGTGCTCGCGGTGCTAGCGGCCGTCGGCGTCGTCGATCGCGACGGTCACGGCAGCGTGCGCCTCGGGCACGACGTCCGTCACGAGTGCGCGACGGTCCCGCACGGCCTCCGCGGCGTCGTCGCGCTCTTCGCGCACGCCCCGCGCTTCCTCGCGACGGGCGCGCGCCTCGGTGCGATGGACGGCGACCTCGCGACGCGCGCCGCGGCGTACGCGCCGTGCGTCTCGGATCTGGGGCGCTTCTTCGAGGCGGGCGCGCGCGCGCTCGCCACGCGCCTGCCGCCGGCTCGAGCGATCCTCGATCTCGGCGCAGGTTCCGGCGTGTGGAGCCTCGCGATGGCCGAGGCCGCGCACGCCGCGGGCGTCGCCGCGCGCGCGACGGCGATCGACTTCGCGCCCGTCCTCCCTGCCTTCCACGCGCGCGCCGCGTCGTGCGGCCTCGCCGCCTTCGTCGACGCCGTCGCGGGCAGCTACCTCGAAGCGCCGCTCTCCGACGCGAGCTTCGATCGCGTCGTCCTCGCGAACGTCCTCCACCTCGAGCCCGAGCCGCGGGCCGCCGAGCTCGTCGCCCGCGCCGCGCGCGCGTGCGCGCCCGGCGGGTGCGTCATCGTCGTGGACGTCTTTCCGCTCGGCCCGCGCGGCCCCCTCGCACACGCCGCCTACGAGCTTCACCTCGCGATGCGCACCGCGTCCGGCCGCGCCCACGCCGTCGACGCGACACGCGCGTGGCTCACCACGGCCGGCCTCGTGGTGGCCGAGCCGTTCGAGCTCGAAGCGCAGCGCGTGGGCCTCGGCGCGCTCGTCGCGGAGAAGCCGCGCGCTGATCGATGAGCGCGTTCGCCCTGGCGGCGGCTTGGAGGCGGCGGGCGTTGAAGAGCCCTAGCCAGCTCACGTGCTCGCGCTCAAGGGCACGTCGATCCGAAAAAAGAATGGACTCGGTACCGAACGACCTGAAGCCAAGAATCTGATCATCCACTCGTCGCTTTGCTCCGACGGCAAAGACCATTCGCTGCGCTCCGATCCTGCCCAGGTGCGCCGGACCGAGCGCCCAGGTGCCGGCGGAACGAGTGCACAGGTTGCCCGGAATGCGCGCTGTCGCCTCTTTGCGCTCCGGGATCCAACCGGCGGGCGATAGCGTTCCCGTAAGCTCGTGCGCCGGCCGTCGCGACCGCCTTCGCCAAGACCGTGCGACAGGCGGGCCGTACTAGAGAACGAGCGGCGTCCGCTGACGAGATTTCATTCGCCTAGAGCGAGAGGGACGGACGAATGCCGACGAGCCGACGAGCGAAAACCCTTCGCCGGCGGAGAAGAGCGGCTAGTCCGACCCGGCATCGGCGCTCGCTTCCGTCGCCGCGTCGGCGACGGTGCCCCCATCCGCGGGCGGAGCGGGCTTCACGTTGCTCAGGGTGAACAGCATGTCCTGATAGTCGTCGTTGGTGGCTTCCTCGAGGGCGATCAGATAGGCGTTCGCGACGGGGTTGCCGGTGCGATCTTTGAGCGGCCAAATACGGTAACGGTGAACCGGCGACGTCATGCCGAAATTGACGCCCGCTTCGGCAAGGTCGGCCGGTAACGGAGGGTTGGCCGTTTGCGCGACGACGTTGAGCTCGTCGTAAGAATAGTCGTAGTCGCCGTTCGGCACGGTTGGATTGACGCCGCCGTCGAAGGCGACGGTCCCGTCGCTCCTCTGCGCCGTGAAACACCACAGACCAAAGGCCCCCGTCGGCGTGAACGTCCCCGCGGCATTTCCGCTGATGGGCGGCAGAACCATTTCGCTGTGGTCGGAGGTGTACGCGTCGCTCCCGTTGACGCTCGACATCGCGGCAACGTACTGCAGGCCCTGAGGAAGGTCCGCGGCGCCGGGAACCTTCAGCGGAGGCAACGCCACAGGTTGCGCAACGGACAGCGCGTTGATCGCGCCGCTTGCGAACCAGCCGAACGGGTAGTCGACTTTTGGAGCGAACCGGGCCGCCGCAAGGAGGACTGCCGGCTTGGCCGGGTCGGCCACCACGAAGTCACGGATGATGACCTCGTCGGAGGGCGTGTCGCCCGCGGGCGGAGGAGACATCGCGGTCGCGCTCACCTGATTGACGTTGAGAAACGTCTTCAGATTGTTGCCCACGTCGACTTGGTACCCGAGGGTCGCGATGATTTGTCCGAGGGTGGGCTCGTAACGCCCGTAGTTCCCTGAAGGCACGCCGGCGTCGCTGACGCGTTCAGGGTTGTTCCAGAGCGACACACCGTAGAGGCCAGCCTGGACGCAGGAGTCACTCGTCCGTGCGACGAGCAGCGCCGCGACGGCCTCGCCACCGGTATTGTCGAATCTGGGGGGAGGATTCGTCTTCGTCGAAAGAAACTGTATCTCGATGTCCGAAATCCCCACCCGCGGCGATCGTCTCGGGCAGCGAAGAAGAAGGCGTCGGCCCGGCGTCCGGCGACGCCGCGTTCGACGCCACGAGCGTGGCCTTGAATGCCCCGGGAACGCTGTGTTGCCGATATGCGGACGGGAAGAGATTGGCCTGGGCTGCGATTCCGATGCTCGTGATGGTGACCGGCGTGGCGCCCCCGTTGTGCAGCCGCATCTTCTGCGTGTAGGGATCATCCAACGTGTTGATGCCGCTGAAGATCGCTTCGTCCGTCCGCAGGAGCCGTGGGTCGTTCGAGTACGTCAGGTTCGCGAAAGACAGAACCAGCGCCGAACCGGCGTCGGACGGCGCGCAGGCGGCCACGGCCGGGCTCGTCCCAGCCCCGGAATCCGTCGTCGCCGGGGCGGAGTCGTCCGTCACCAAGCTCGAATCCGCGGTCACAAGAGAAGAGTCGCCGGTCACCGAGCCGTCGGTAGCCGCTGGCGCTGCGCCGTTGTCCGAGCAAGCGCCGGAGAGGCACGCGGCCAGGACCGCCGCGCTCGCGGAAAACCGCCGGCGGGTGAGCGCGAGCTGGAGCAGGCGTATGCCCGAGCTCCGAGGAGACGTCGAGAACCGATCGGGAATCATCCTCGCGCGCCTTCCGAGCCTCATGACAGGTCTCCCCCGCAGTGCGTCTGGTCGCCTCGCCAGCGATTAGCTGAAAGGGCGCAGCGCGTCTATGCCGAGGCGCGCCGCCATCAATACGTGTACGCCGCGCACCGATCGAGCGTCGGCCAGTCGCTGGCCCCATCACGACCTGGTAAGCGCTCTGCAACCCGGCGCAGCACGTCCCTCGCGAAGCAAAAAGGCAATAGTACCCGCCGTGCTTCAACCTGTCGGAGCCTTCGCCCAAGCCATTCGTGAGGACCGTCCTGCTTCGGCGGCCTCGCCAGTGACTTTCCCGTGGAGAGATCGAGCTGCAACAGCCTCAGTCCCGCTTTGTACGAGCCGTACACCAGCCACCACCGCCCGTCGGTATCGATGAAGAGATCCGGATCGATGACGTTCACGCCGCTTCCGCCGGTCGTGCAATCGACGACGTCGCCCAGGTCGACCCATGGGCTCGTGCCGTCGAGCGTCGTATTCGTGGCGAGACCGACGCTCGTGCCACTGGCGCGGCCATCCGGTCGCGCTGCAAAAGGCTTCGGCGCGTCTCGCCGGGGTGCGCTACGCTGGAGCATGGCGGACAAGCCGGTGTGGCTGGACAAGGGCTCCGAGCACGGTGTCGCTTTGCGCGCGCTGCTCTGGCTGGAAAGTGGCCGTTACAACGACGACCCGTGCGCCTGGTGCCGTGTCGGGCCGGGAGCGCACGCCCCGGATTGCGGCCTCAGCTTCGCTCTCAAGCGCCACGGGCTCCATTCGGTCGTGGAGCGAGAAGAGGCCCGCCTCGCGATCGAGGCGTTCTCGCGCTGCTAGCGTCCTGCCAGGTCGATGCAAGAGGCAAAGCCGGTCGCGGCGTTGCCCTTTGCTGCGGGGAGATGCACGTTGCCTCGAAGTCTCGCGCCTGGCACGATCGCGCGCGTGACCTTGCTGCGCCTTGTGCTCTTGTGCGCGGGCGCCTTCGTCGCCGCGGCGTGCCACGGTGACAGCTCCGTGCGGCGTGAGACCGACGGGGCGGTGCTGGTCCCCGGGGACGGCGGCGCCGAATCGAGCGCCCCGGACGCCGCCGGAGGACAATTCGCTCTCGGCTCCGTCGATTGAGCCGGACTTCCGCTCGTGACCCTCTTCCTCGTGCCCGGCCCCCTGCAGGACGAGTACAACGCGCAACCTACCTTCGAGCCGGTTCCCCGGATCCTCCAAGAGGCCCTGGGGTCGCGCCTCGCGCAGTGGGACCGCATTTCGGTCGCCGACGGCGGTCCCGATCCCGTCGACTGGCCCGTACCGGACGGCGGAACGCATCCGCTATTGCCGATTTTTCTGTCGGACGCGCTCCTGGTCGATACGAGCCTGTCCTGCCTCGCAGCAGACGGCGGATTTGCCGCGACGTATCTCGACATCGATCGCGAAGCGAACTCGCTCGGCCCCCCTCACTCGACGTGCGGCGGTCGCACGCCGAGCGAAGACGTCGTGGACAAGACTTTGAATCTCTTGATTGCAGGCGATCGCGACTCCGGCGCGCGCGTCGTGCAGGGGGTCGCCGGAGCGACCAAGCCTGCCACGAGCCACTTTCCGTATCTGGCTGAACCGAACTAGGGACTGTCCAATTGTCTCTCGCCCGTACGCCTGCCCGTAGCGTGCCCGTGCCCGTGCCCCCCTCATTGAACGCCGAGTCGAATGACCTCGGCGTTCGGTCTCGAACGTCAGGGAACGAAGAGCAATCCCGTCGGTTTTTTGAAGCCTAGAACGACAGGGCGCAAGACACCGGTCGCCAGATCGACCGTCGCGACGATCCCGGGGATTGGCGTCGAGTCGTCCGGCGTCTCCGTATAGACGGTGCCCGGAGTGAAATTCGATCGGATCGCGTAGATCGTATTGGCCGTGGCGTCCGCGACGAGCAGCGTCCCCGTGGCGGTCTTGGCCCACACCGTGTCATCGAGCTGCGTGCCGACATTCAGTTTGGCAACGCTCTGTGCCCCCGCGTCCGTGCCGCCCGGATTCTTGATGAAGACGAGCTCCGAATCCCCCTGGCTGACCAGTACCAACTGCCCCTTGTCGTCGATCGACAGCGAATCGGGATCGGTGAGCTGGAGGGGTGCCACGGCGCCGGAGTCGACCGTGATGTCACCCGCGTTCGCGTTCCCCGCGAGGATCGGCGTAAACGCGAGCGCGCTGCCGTTGACGGTGACCTGCGCGAGCGCCGGGGCGCTGTAGACCCCGGCGTCGTCGGGGCTCGGCGCCGACAGCGCGACGATCATCTTGCCATCGATGAACGCCATGTCGTCGAGGCCACCGCCGTGTGGCATCGGCGGCAACGCGTACGTCTTGGAGGCCCCGGTGCCAGGGTCGTACGAGACGACCACCGGATTGCCGTCTTCGTTCGAGGTCGCCCACACGAGGTGCGTCGCCGGATCGACGCGCACGCCGTCGGCGTGGCCCGAGATTTCGAAGCTCTTGCCAGCCAGCGTGCCGTCGAGGTTGTACTCGACGATGGAGCTATCGTACGGCGGGCCCGCGTCGGTGCCGTCTTTCGACTGCACGCCCATCTGGTAACCGACCCAGACGTGCGCCCCGTCGAGCTCGAGCGAGTCCGGCCCTTTGTACGCGCTACCGCCGGTCGCGAAGACGCCGAGCTGGTAACCGCCGATGGCAGTCAGAGAGGAGGTGCCGGCATCGACACCCGCCGCGACGTCACCGGCGCCGCCCGAATCGGTCGCGCCCGTTTCCGCGCGGCCCGCGTCGGAGGGACCGGCCTCGGGACCGCTTGCCTCGATCGCCCCATCGCCCGGGCTGCCGCCGTCCGCCTCGGAGGCGCCGGCGTCCGACCGCCCGCCCTCCTTGGCAGCGTCGCCGCCGCTCGTCGTCGAGTCACTCGTGCCGGAATCGGCCGGCCCGGGCGAGGACGATGAGCTGTCGCTGCACGCGCCAGCCAGGAGGCCCATGCCGAAAAGGGCCGGGGTGAAAAGGACGCTCGAATGACGTTTCATGAACTAGGCGTGTACCCGTCCTCGCCGAGCCCGCGTGTTACTTTCCAGTGACCTTCTGGACGAGATGGCATGGCGAGGCGTCGCCCCAAACGCGGAGAGAGCGACAGGCCGGAAGCTCGGCCCGACGCTGGTCCGGGCGCCTCTCATCCCCGGGGGCCCCAGGGCCAACCGCTCACTTCACGATCGGGTTCGCGGCGACGAAGGGCGCACGAATTCGCACGCTGCCGACGCCGAGCTCGCGCGGAATCGGCGGCAACGGTGCGGCTCGGCGGATGGCGTCGGCGCAGTTCCGGTCGAATTCGTCGATGCCACTCGGTCGGCCTGGCGGCCACGAAACGACGACGTGGCCGTCGGCGAAGACGGTGAACTCGAGGATCACCGTGCCCTGCTTCAGGTCGAGGAGAGCGCTCTTAGGAAAGGCGTTGGCCCAAAGCGGATCGATCCGCGCATGGATACGACGGAAATAGGGCACGAGGCGGGGATCGGTCGTCCAGTAATCGAAGACGTCGCCCTCGCCGAGCCCGAGCGGTCGCGCGTGCGCACCCGGTCCGCTCGTGCCTCCGACGCCCGCCTCGCCACCCCCGCCACCGCCTCCGGGCCCTTCGCTCGGGATCCCGCCGGCGGTGCTGGCGTGAATGAGCGCGCGCACGGTCGTCGCGACCTCCTGCTGGCTGTCGACGTCGTCCTTCGGGCGCGCGAGCTCGTTGGCCGCCACCGAGACGGGCCCGCGGGTGACGTCGGGGCGTGCGCTTCCGGTGGGCGCCGAGGCGCGGTGGTCGACCCCGGCGGGCGCATCGAGGACACCGGCCCCGGGAGCGGGGTCGACCGTTCCCAGCGACGCTGCCCCGCGCGGCCGTTCGGCTGCGCCCGGCCGTTGCGCGATGGAAGCTCCGAGCGCCCCGCCCTGAACACGGGCCGCCGGCGATTCCATGGCGCCGCGGCTGGGCGACGTGGGCGACGGTGCGCGCCGCTCGAGGAGCGCGCCGGTACCGGTCACGACGAGGGTGAGCTCCGCAGGGTGCGTCGTCGAACGACGGTCCTCCCACGACTCGCGCGAGCGCGCGACGCGCAGGCGCTGCAGCTGATCGCGGTCGAGTCGGCTCAGCAGATCGGGCGAGAGCCGCAGCTCGTCGTCGCGATCGGCAAGATTCAGCGCGGCCGCGGAGACATGGAGATCCCCACCGTGGCCAGGTCTACCGGTGTCGAGGTGAGGTGCGACCTCCCCGCCCGTCACCCTCGGTGCCTCGCCGCTCGGATCGAGCACTTCCTCTTCGACCAGGATCCCGTCGCCGATGGTCGGAAGGTCGACGACGACCGCCGCGGCAGACCCCGCGCCAATCGTCGGTGGCGCGAGCTCCCGCGCGCTGCGGTCGTCGGCGGCGAGCGACCGGTACGCGACCCAAGTCAGGACCCCGGTCAGGACGGCATGAACCGCGACCGAGACGGCGATCGTGAGACCCTGTACCTTCGTCGCCGACGCCAAAGTCCGGGGCCTCCTTTTGTCGCACGCTCTCCTCAGCGTGCGCGATCGCCATGGGTGCGGCTAGGTCAGCGCTGCGATTCACCGATTTCCTGACGCTTGCGCCGCGAAGACCTTCGAAAAGCGGCGCTCCGTGTTTGCGAGGGTCGCTGCCGCGAGCTCCTCGAGGGAAATCCCGCGGAGCTCGGCGACTCGACGCGCGGTGTGTACGACATGCGCGGGCTCGCACCGTCTGCCGCGCAGAGGCGCGGGGGCCAGATACGGGCTGTCGGTCTCGACGAGGACGCGATCGAGCGGCGCCCAGGCGGCCACTTCTTGTACCGCTCGGGCGGTCTTGAACGTCACGATCCCGGAGAACGAGAGGTCGAAGCCCAGATCGAGCGCGCGCTCCGCGAAGGCGCGGTCCTCGCTGAAACAGTGAATGATGCCTCCCACGTCGCGCGCCGACTCTTGCTCGAGAACGGCGAGCGTGTCGGCGGCGGCCTCGCGGGTGTGCACGACAATCGGCTTTCGGAGCTCCCGAGCCAGCGCGATGAGACGGGCGAAGACCTGGCGCTGCGTCTCGCGCGGCGAATGGTCGTAGTGGTAGTCGAGGCCAATCTCGCCGACGGCCGCGACCTCGCTCGTCGCCGCCAGCGCCCCCAGGGCGACGTGCACCGCTTCGTTCCAGGTCGCCGCGTCGTGAGGGTGTACTCCCACGCACGCGCACACGCGGTCGGGGGCTCGTCGCGCGAGCGCGACCGCGTCGCGGGCGGGACCCGAAATCGCTTCCCACGCCGACCACGACGAAGCCGACCACGCCGGCCTCTCGGGCGCGATCCATGACCGCATCGGCCCCTTCCGGAAAGCTGCCGAGGTCCAGGTGGCAATGCGCGTCCACCAGCGCAAAGGTCGTCGTCATCCCTCGAGGGGTGACCGTAGCTCGGCGGCCCACGGCCTGCTAACGCGTACGGTCGTGACGCCGCCCACCCGCGAGCACGCGTATCTCGTTTTTGCTCAGCAGGACGACGCGCGCATCGACATCGATGCGTGGAACGCCCACGCCACGCGCTTTTTCGCGACGCGCATCGGGCTGACGACGGAAAGGCGCTACGTGACCGGCGAGCGCTTGCCTCGCCGCGACGAGGTGGAGCTCATCGTCGCGCCCGACGGCGAGCTCCCCGGGCGACGGTCGGCCTTCGCCCGTCCCTCCGAAGCGGAGGACCTCGCGCTCGCCGAGGCCGCCGACGCGCGCGCGGGGTCGACGGGGCTTGGCCTGCTGGCGCGGCGGTGCGCCACGGTCTGGCTCGTGGCGCGGATCGCGCAACCGGACGGGCTCGCGCTGCGACTCGCGGCGATCCTGGCGAGCGTTCTGCTCGGTCCGATCCTCGACGGCGCAGCCGGCGAGCTCTTCGGGGTCAAGACGGCGCGAGCGAAGCTCGAGGCGCTCGGACCGCGCTGAGGCGCGCGACCCTCGTCACACGATCAGGTCGTGGAAGCGCTTTCGCACGAGCAGGCTCGCCGCGTCGGCGGCGCAATCGCGGCAGTAGCCGAAACGCGCGATCATTCGCTCGACCGTGCCCTCCGCCTCGCGACGCCGCTCGCCGTCGAGCCCGACGCCTTCCTCGCGCACGAGGACGACGATGTCGCGCGCGAGCGACGCGACGGCCGGGCGCCGGTCGGCGAAGATCGCCTCGCGCATGCGCCTCAAGTGCTGCGGAAAGACCGTCGCTGCGTCGACCTTCTGCCCCGGGTGATCGAGCGCCCACGCGGCGATCGCGCTGATCATCTGCCGGCGCCAGTCGGTCGGATCGCCCTTGACGTCGAGCAGGCGCTCGACCTCGCGCATCATCTTCTCGTCCGGCTCTTCGTACTCGCCGGGTGACGCGGTTGCAGATGCGCTCCTTCTTCACCCAGACGCTCACGTGCTGCACGTAGCGGTCGAAGAGCTCGGCGTACTGCTCCTCGTCGACGAGCCCGCTCGCGACGTAGAGCTCGTGCTCCCAAGCGGCGAGGAGGCGCGTGAAGAGCGTCTCGCGGAAGACCTTCACGTCGTGGTAGCCGCCGACGATCGCGCTCCTGCTGGAGCCACTCGAACTCGTTCTTCCGCTGGCAGAGCGCGTCGATCTCTTCGAGCACGGCCAGCGGGGAGAGGCACCGGTAGACGGTCGACTGCGCCGCGTCGAGGAGCACGACGCGCATCTCGCGCGGGCTCGCGCCGATGCGCCCCTCGTAGATCGGGTACGCGTCGCTCTCGTTCGTAGATCTCGTGATCGCGCGCGCGCAGGAGCTTCTGCGCGTCGGCCTCGAGGCGCTCGGGGGCGCTCGCCGGCGAGTAGAGGTCCACCTTCTCGACGGCGGTGAGCGTCGAGACGATCGCCCCGATGGGCGCGGCCGTACCGGTCGGGTTGGGCTTTCGCATCCGCGTGAGGACGGCGAACATCGCCGCCATCTCCGTGGCGTGCGGCGCGACGTGGCGGCGGACCTGCGGCGCGACGTGCGTGTCGTAGATGAGCCGCTCTTGCTCGTAGCTCCGCAGGTACGGCGACGCGCACCAGCT
This sequence comes from uncultured delta proteobacterium, assembly GCA_963787925.1. GTDB lineage: Bacteria > Myxococcota_A > Polyangia > Polyangiales > Polyangiaceae > Palsa-1150. Next base: position 1,775,076 of record CAWBEN010000003.1, on the reverse strand, counting down.
CGAGCCGCCCGCGGAAGCTCGCGAACTCGGGGTGCTCGCGGAACGCGTCGAGGTGGAGCTCGTTGGCGCTCCCCATCATCACGCAATTGAGCTGGACGTTCTGCGCGTGAGCGCGACCTCGCCCGTCTCGACCGAGAGCTGCAGGTACTTGAACGCGTCGAGCGGGCGCTTCAGGAGATCGCTGAACTCGAGGAGCCCGCCGGCCGCGTCGATGAGCTCGCCCTTCGCCTCGTAGAGCGTGCACGGCCTGGAGCGACGCGGGGAGCGACTGGAGCGAGCGGTCCATCGTGATTTGCCGCTCGCCCGCGTCGACGCTCATCTGCGGGCCGATGGTGACCGCGCCGACGCGGTAGCGCTGCGAGATGAAGTAGCGCTCGACCTGAACGTGCTTCAGCACCTCGGTGTACGAGCCGTCGTAGCGCGAGAGCAGCGCCTCGAAGACCTGCTGGCTCTTGTGCGAGAGCTGCCCGCGCAGAATCCAGTCGTTGGGCGGCTCGGTCGCCGCCGACGCGCTTGTAGGCTTCGTCGAGGAGCTTTTGCCGCTCCGGCAGCGGGACGAGAAAGAGCGGATGATCGCGGACCTCGACGAGGAGCTTCGCGTCGATCTCCTCGTCGGCAGGTGCGCGTAGGACTGCGCGTCCGCTTGCCGCTCCGCCTTGTCGGGACCGAAGCCGAGCGAGCCGCGGATCGTCTTCTGCGACGGGAAGACCCAGTTGAAGCGGTAGAGCGCGCCCTCGTCGAGCGTCGAGTAGTGCTCGAGCGCCGGCCATCATGCACTGAGCGATGGTCGTCTTCGCCGAGCCGTTCGGGCCCGTGCAGCAGGATCGAGCCGGTTCGGCCGCCCCTCGCGCACGAAGTTCGAGAGAGCCCGGTAGATCTCCTCCTGACCTGCTCTTGGCCGATGAGCGCGCCGCGCGGCAGCGGGCGTGGTCCGACTCGGCGCTGCGTTGCCCTTCGGACTTCTCGCGCCACGCGCCGGAGCCTGCAGGCGATTCCCACGGAAGATCGAAGAGCTTGAAGCGCGTGAACTCGCCCCAGGGCTGGCGAATGGAGGTCTTGCCGTAGTGGTCGAACGCGTCGCGCAGGTAGCGGCTCGCGTCGCGCGAGTAGCGAACCGGCTCGCGCGCGAACAGCTCGAGGTACTCGGCGAACGAGAGCACGCGCCGCCCGCGCGGAAGCGCTGCTCGACCTGCTCGGCGATCGCGCGCACCTGCGACGCGGCGTCACGCGCCTCACTCATGGTCTGCACTCATGCTCGAGCGAGAGTAGAACGCATCCCCCGAGCGCGCGACCAAACTTGGCGGGGAGCTCTCTTCAGCGCACGGTCACGGGCGCGCGGACCGGCCGCTGCTCGAGCTCGCACTTCTCGGCGGAGCAGACGCTGAGCTTGAACGTGCCGGAAAGCACCCTGACCCCGACGGTTCCGGTCCTGAACGTGACGGCCATCGTGCCGCGCTTCTCGTCCTTTTTCGTCCAGTCGTCGGCCGTCTTCGAGAAGACGTCGTGACCCGACTCGCCCTTGCCTAGAAATTCGACGCCCGGCTGCTCGTCGGCGCGGAACTTGTACGGGTAGGCGTCGTTGAGGTGAAACGCGCCGGTCGCGACGACCGTGAGCGCGAGCGTGCAGGTCGCCCCCGGAGCACACGCGGCGGGTGGCTCGGCGTCGACGAAGAAGTCGTCGCCGCAAGCCGCGTGGGAACACTCGGCCGGGCTTGCGCTCGCGGCGGTGTCTTGCGGGGCGCGGTGAGCGACGCCGAGCGTCTCGGTGCTCGTTTCAGCGTGGCCGTCCCGGCCGCACCCGGCGCCTGCCACCGCGGCAGCCACGCCCGCGGCGAGCGCCGCCGCTGCGGCAGACTTGGGCGCCATGCCCGACGGGATAGCACCCGACGGGTGCCCGGTCACTTGACGTAAAGCTCGAGGCGCGGGCCAAAGACGTTGACCGGCTCGGAGACGGGTTCGGCGGAAGGGGCTGGCGCGGCTTGCCAACCGGTGAGGTCGCGGCGAAGACCGGGCGTTGGAGTGAGGACGACGGCTATCCCGCTTGGGCTCGCGGCGTTGGCGACCACGGCGAGGCCGAACTCGCCGTCGCGCCGGCGTCTCCACCGTCGCACGAGCTCGCGCACATCGAGCCGCACGAGTGTCCCGCCGGAAGGAGACACGCGAGTCACCGGCGAGCCAATCTCTTCGACGTGCGGCTGCCGTCCCCAGGTTACCGCGCGCCCGTCCCACGGCTCGGCCACCCGGGCCGCGTGCACACTGACGGGCACGGGATCGGCGTCGATTGCGGTTGCGCGCTCGAGGAGCAGGTAGGCCTCGAGCACGGTCGCTTCGGACGGGAGCGGAGCCGAGAACCGAAGGAGCACGAGCGCGCCCGCTTCGGCGGGTGGAGCCCAGCGTCGCGAAGCCGTCGGTGATCGTGTCGGCGCCTCGGCGCAGGTAGGCGACGTCCACGGGAGCGAAAAGCAGCCGGCGAGACTGGTCGATGGCGGGTGTCGCGCCATGCGCGACGCAGCGACCCCCGAGACACGAAGCCTGGGCGCCGCAATCGCTCTCTGCGCTGCACATGCGTTGAGGCGGGACGCACGCGGCGGGGGCCGAGGACATCGCGACGCAAAGAGCGCAATGAGCGATGAACGATGGGCCGGGGCTTCGCTTCATGGCGCGGCTCTCTCTGTCGAGCTTTGTCGCACGGGCGTGTAGGCGGGTCGAGAGCCGACGCCGAACGCTGGGCCGCCCGCGGGCGGGCAGTGCTCGACCTGCCCTGCCCCTTCGTCTATCCCTTCCCTTGCCCGGATGGACGCGTCGCCCCTCCTTTCGGTCCGCGACCTCGTGACGAGCTTTCGAACCGATTCCGGCTCGGTCCGCGCGGTGGATCAGGTCTCGTTCGACGTCCCCCGCGCCACCACGGTCGCGCTCGTCGGCGAGAGCGGCTGCGGCAAGAGCGTCACCGCGCTCTCCATCCTTCGCCTCGTCGCCGAGCCCCCCGGACGCATCGAGTCGGGGGCGGTCGAGCTGCGAAGGGCGCGACCTTCTGCGCCTGTCCGAGCGCGAGATGCGCGCCGTTCGCGGGAACCTCGTGTCGATGATTTTCCAGGACCCGATGACCAGCCTCAATCCGGTCTACACGGTGGGCTGGCAAATCGTCGAGGCGATCGTCTTGCACCAAAAAGGGCGGCGGCGGCGGGCGCGAGCGCGCGCCCTCGAGCTTCTTGCATCTCGTCGGGATTCCGGAGCCGGAGACCCATATCGACGCCTACCCCCATCAGCTCTCTGGGGGCCAGCGGCAGCGAGTCATGATCGCGATGGCGCTCGCGTGCGAGCCCAAGCTGCTCATCGCCGACGAGCCGACGACGGCGCTCGACGTGACCATCCAGGCCCAGATTCTCGACCTGCTCGCCGACCTTCAGAAGCGCCTCTCGATGAGCGTGCTCCTCATCACGCACGATCTCGGCGTGGTCGCCGAGAACGCGCGTCCACGTCCTCGTGATGTACGCCGGACGCGTCGTCGAGAGCGCGCCCGCGCGCGATTTGTTCGCGAGACCGATGCACCCCTACACGCGCGGCCTCCTCGAGAGCATCCCGCGACCGGGCCGCCGCCGCCGGTCGCCGCCTGCGGGCCATCGAGGGGCTCGTCCCCGACCTCCGCTATCTTCCTGCCGGCTGTCGCTTCGGTGATCGCTGCCCGATGCGCGTGGAACAGTGCGTCCGCGAAGAGCCGCCTCTCGCGGGAGTCGCGCCGAATCGCCTGGCTCGCTGCTGGCGCGCAGGCGAGGTGTCGCCGTGAGCGAGGCAAAAGAGCGCGCCGGCGCGTCGGACGAACAGGCCCCCTTTCGTCCTTCGACCGTTCCGCCCGCGGTCGACTCGTCGCTCGCGCTCGAGGGCGGCGTCAGGCCCCGAACGCTCGTCGCCACCGAAGGACTTACGAAGTACTTCCCCGTGCGGGCGGGATGTTCGCTCGTGGAGGGCGCTTCGTGCGCGCGGTCGATGGGGTCTCTCTTCGCGTGAGGCGAGGCGAGACGATGGGCCTCGTCGGCGAGAGCGGCTGCGGAAAGAGCACGCTCGGGCGCTTGATCTTGCGTCTGCTCGAGCCGACCTTCGGCCATGTCTTCTTCGAAGGGCGCGACCTCGTACCCCTCTCGCAACGCGAGCTGCGCCCCTTGCGCCGGCGGATGCAGATCGTTTTCCAGGACCCCTACTCGAGCCTGAACCCGCGGATGACCGTCCGCGAGATCGTCGGCGAAGCGATCCGCATCCACAAGCTCGCCAAAACGAGGGCCGAGGAAGAGGGGCGGATCGAGCAGCTTCTCGCGCAGCGTCGGGCTACGGACCGACGCGATGAATCGCTATCCGCACGAGTTCTCGGGTGGCCAGCGGCAGCGCATCGGCGATCGCGCGCGCGCTCGCCGTCGAACCCGAATTCATCGTCTGCGACGAGCCCACGGCGTCACTGGACGTCTCCATCCAGGCGCAGATCGTGAACCTGCTCCTCGAGCTCCAGGAGACGAAAGGCCTGGCGTACCTGTTCGTTTCACACGATCTGAACGTCATCGAGCACGTGAGCCACCGGGTGGCCGTCATGTACGTCGGCAAGCTGGTGGAGCAGGCAACCGCCGAGAGCCTGTACGACCAGCCGCAGCATCCCTACACGCGGGCCCTTTTCGCCGCAGCGCCCCACGCCGATCCGGCGCACGAGCGGCCTCGTCTCGTGCTTCAGGGCGACGTTCCCTCGCCGATCGACCCGCCGCGGGGCTGCGCGTTCCACCCGCGGTGCTCCCGGGCCATCGCAGGAACGTGCGATCGCGAGGTGCCCGCGCTCCGAGAGCTCACTTCGGGCAGCGGGCACAAGGTGGCCTGCTGGAACCCCTACACCTGAGCGCACCCGAGCGCGGTCGCGCGGCGCGCCTGCCGGTCCGCTGGCTTCGAGACCTCGGCAACGCGGGCTCCGCCGAGGGCCCCTTCGCCGACCTCGAATGCGTTGGCCGTGCTAGAGAGGCCGCGCGATGGACTTGCCGGCGCGCATCGGCCGCTACGACGTCGAGATCCTGCTCGGCGAGAGCGGCATGGGACGCGTCTTTCTCGCCCGAGACGGCGTGTTGGGCCGACAGGTGGCGCTCAAGGTGCTCCGTGACGACCTCGGGCTGACGCCCGAGCTGCGATCGCAACTTTCGGATCGGCTGCGACAAGAAGCGCGAGCTGCCGCCAGCCTGTCGCATCCTGCCATCATCACGCTCCACGACATGGGGGAAGACGAGAGTGTCGGCCTTTATCTCGTTTTCGAGCTGGTCAAGGGCATCACCTTGCGCAACCGAGTTCAAAGAGGGCCCCTGCCCGCCACGGAGGTCGCGCAGCTGGCACGCACCCTCGGGTCTGCCTTGACGCACGCACACTCCGCCGGAGTGCTTCACCGCGACGTCAGGCCGGAGAATGTGATGCTCGCTCCGATGGGCGCCAAGCTGGCCGATTTTGGAATCGCGCGATTGCCCGGCTCGACCACGACCTCGACCGCCGCGGTGCTGGGAACGCCGGCGTACAGCGCGCCGGAGGCGCTCGCGTCGGCTGTCTTCAGCGCGCGTTCGGACCAGTTTTCGCTGGCGGCCACCCTTTACGAGGCGCTGACCGGAGCCCCCGCCTTCGCGGGGGAGAGCGCGCTGGACGTCGCGCTGAAGATCGCGACCGCCGTCCACGCGCCGCCGACGTCCGTCCTTGCGTCGCTTCGCGGTTTCGTTCATGTCGATGCCATCTTCGACCGTGCCCTCGCCAAGGACGCGAAGAGCCGCTTCCCGTCTTGCGAGGGCTTCGCGAGCGTGCTTGCCGCCGAGCTCGAGACCCCGCGCGCCGCCTACCTGCTCACGCCCATCTCGTCGCCCGTCCTGTCGCGGTCGTCGATCGTTCCGCGCGCGACGCGCCGCTGGCAGAACGGCATCGCCCTCGTGGCCCTGGCCGTCATCGTCGCGCTGGTCGCCCTCGGACGACTCCGGCAGCTCGTTTACGGCCCCGGCGGAGGCTACGGGACGGGCCAAACGGACGGCGTCTCGCTCCGCAGCGTCGCGAGCGCCTTCGGGACCGCTGCGATGCAGCGCGTCGTGGCACCCGGCGCTGCGCGTCATGCGCGACCCTTCGCTTCGACGGCGACCGCCTCTTCAGCGGGAAGCGGCGCAGGAAGCGGCCCCCTGTCGGCTTCTCCTTTCCTTGCCCCGGCAAGCTCTGTAGGAGAGGCCGGGGCGGCTCCGCACGACCCCTGAGGGCTCGCGCCCGCCCTGCCCCCCCGAGTTCCGCGCTCGCGAGAGGCCAACCATTCGCGTTTTTCGTCTCATCGCTCCTGGCGGCGCCCCCGCGCGCCGAACTACACTCCCCCCCTCCGCCACGATGCCGGCCCAGAATACAGCCCCTCTTCACGTCGAGCCCACGACGCAAACCACGATGCCGCGCGCCCCCGTCGAGGTCGAGCACCTCGCCAGGCTCTACCGCGAGATGCTCCTCATCCGCCGCGTCGAGGAAGAGAGCGCGCGCGCCTACGCCGAGGGCAAGATCGGCGGCTTTCTGCACCTCTACATCGGGCAAGAGGCCGTCGGCGTCGGCGCGCTCGCCGCGCTCCGGCCCGACGACTACGTCGTCACGACCTACCGCGATCACGGCATCGCCCTCGCCAAGGGAATGAGCGCGCGGTCCCTGCTCGCCGAGCTGTTCGGCAAGGTCACCGGCTGCTCCAAGGGCCTCGGCGGCTCGATGCACATGTTCGACAAGCGAGCACAACATGCTCGGCGGCTACGGCATCGTCGGCGGGCACATTCCGCTCGCCGCCGGGCGTCGCCTTCGCGTCAGCAAGTACCGCGAGCGACGGGCGCGTCACCCTCTGCTTCTTCGGCGAGGGCGCGGTCAGCATCGGCGGCTTCCACGAGGGGCTGAGCCTGGCGGCGCTGTGGAAGCTCCCGATCGTCTTCATCTGCGAGAACAACGAGTACTCGATGGGCACGCCGCTCTCGCGCTCGATGTGCGTGGAGGACGTGTCGATCAAGGCGCTCGGCTACGGCATGGAGCGCGACCGCTTCTTCGCCGACGACGTGCTCGAGGTGCGAGCGGCGGATCGGCGAAGCGGTCGAGCGCGCGCGCGAGCAGCAGCTTGCCCACGCTCGTCGAGGTCCGCACCTACCGCTTCCGCGGCCACTCGATGAGCGACCCGGCCAAGTACCGCACGCCGGCGGAGCTCGAGGAGCGACAAGAAGCGCGATCCGCTGCTTCGCGCCCGCTCGGCGCTGCTCGAGCAAGGCCTACGCCGAGGTCGCGGCTGGACGCCGCTCGAGAAGTCGGTCGAAAGCGAAGTGATGGACGCGGTGAAGTTCGCGGACGAGAGCCCGGAGCCGGAGCTTGCCGAGCTCGAGCCGACGACCTACGACGGTCCCTTCGCGTATTGAGGCGAAGACCGATGGCGCACACATTGCGATACCGCGAAGCGCTCCGCGAGGCGATGATCGAGGAGATGGAGCGCGACGACCGCGTCTTCCTCATGGGCGAAGAGGTCGGCCACTACCAGGGCGCCTACAAGGTCAGCGAGGGGATGCTCGACAAGTTCGGGCCGAAGCGGGTCATCGACACGCCCATCGCCGAGGCGCGGCTTCGCCGGGGTCGGCATCGGCGCGGCGATGGTCGGCCTGCGGCCGATCATCGAGTTCATGACGTGGAACTTCAGCGCGGTCGCGTTCGACCAGATCCTCAACAACGCCGCGAAGCTCCGGCAGATGTCGGGCGGGCAGTTCGACTGTCCCATCGTGTTCCGCGGGCCCGAACGCGAGCGCCCGGCAGGTCGGCAGCCAGCACTGCCACGCGATGGAGCACTTCTACGCGCACGATCCCGGGCCTCAAGGTGGTCGCCCCGGCGTTCCCGGCCGACGCCAAGGGCCTCCTGAAGAGCGCCATCCGCGACGACAACCCGGTCCTCGTCATGGAGTCGGAGACGCTCTACGCGGTGAAGGGCGAGGTGCCCGACGGCGAGCACATCGTCCCGCTCGGCAAGGCGCAGATCGTCCGCCCAGGGCACCGACGTGACGATCGTCGCGTACTCGCGCATGACGCACGTGGCGCTCGAGGCGGCGGCGGCGCTCGAGAAGGACGGCATCTCGGCCGAGGTGGTCGACCTCCGCTCGCTGCGCCCGCTCGACGAGGACGACGCTCGTCGACAGCGTCGAACGCACGCACCGCGCTGCGTCGTCGTCCACGAGGGCTGGCCCTACGGCGGCGTCGGCGCCGAGATCGCCGACCGCGTGCAGCGCCTCGCGTTCGACGCGCTCGACGCGCCGGTCCTGCGCGTGACGACGCTCGACGTGCCCATGCCGTACAACGCGAAGCTCGAGCAGCGCTGCATGCCGCAGCCGGAGCGGGTCGTCGCGACCGTGCAAGCGCTTGCTCGCGCGCGCGCTGAGAGCGACCGATGGCGAAGATCCTCGAGATGCCGAAGCTCTCGCCCACGATGGAAGAGGGGGTTCTCTCGGCGTGGCACAAGAAGGAGGGCGACGCGATCGGCGTCGACGATCTCCTCGCCGAGGTCGAGACCGACAAGGCGACGATGGAGTTTCGCGCCTTCGACAAGGGCACGCTTCTCAAGATCCTCGTTCCGGCGGGGACCCAAGTGAAGCTCGGCCAGCCGGTCGCCATCTTGGGCTCGCCGGGGAGGACGTCTCCGCGCTGGCCGCCAAGGCGGGAGCGGCGTCGGGAGCGGCACCTCAAGAAAAGCAAGGACCCACCGCGAGCGCCAAGCCCGCTCCGGCTCCTGCTTCGGCGACGGCGACGGCGACGACGCCGGTGTCCGCGCCCGCCAAGGCGCCATCGGACAGCGAAGGACGGCCCGTAGAAGCGCGCATCGCAGAGACGATGGCTCCGCCGGCGCAGCGCAGACCCCCGGTCGTCAACGTCCTCGATCGCACGTCGTACCCGGCGAGCGGAGCCTCGCGACCGAAGCAGGGCGAACGGAGAACGGCGGCGCGGTCGAAGGTGGGCGGGTGCTCGCGTCTCCGTACGTGCGCAAGGTGGCGCGCGAGAGAGGCATCGATCTCCAAGGAGCGCACGGGACGGGGCCCGGTGGCCGAGTCGTGCCCGCGGACCTCGAGTCGATTCGAACGCAGGGCTCCGCGGCGCTTGCCCGGATCGCCCCCGCGGCTCGCGAGATCGCGCCCGCTGCTTCGGCGCCCGGCAACTCGCGCCCGAGGTCCGGCCGCTGTCACCGATGCGCAAGACGATCGCGCGGCGGCTCACCGAGTCGAAGCAGACCGTGCCGCATTTCTACCTGTCGATCGACGTCGACGCGGGCGCTCTCGTGAAACTGCGCGAGCACATCAACGGCGAGCTGGCGTCGAGCGGCGAAGGCAAGAGCACCGCTGCGGGCGAGACCGCGGTGCCCGCGCTGAAGGTGTCGCTCAACGACCTGCTCATCAAAGCGTGCGCCATCGCGCTCGTGCGCGTGCCCGAGTGCAACGCGAGCTTCACGGCCGATGCCATCCTCGTCCACAAGCGGGTCGACATCTCGGTCGCGGTCGCCATCCCGGACGGCCTCGTCACGCCGGTGGTTCGTCGACGCCGACCAGAAGAGCGTCGTCGCGATCGCACGCGAGGTGCGCGAGCTCGCGGCGCGCGCGCGGGCGCGCAAGCTCAAGCCCGAGGAGATGCAGGACGGCACGTTCTCCATCTCGAACCTCGGGATGTTCGGCATCGACGCGTTCGCAGCCGTCATCAACCCTCCAGAGGGCGCCATCCTCGCCGTCGGTCAGGTTCGCGACGTGCCGGTCGTCGTCGATGGGGCGGTCGTCGCCGGCAAGCGCCTGGCGCTGACGCTCTCGTGCGACCACCGCGTGGTCGACGGCGCCGTCGGCGCCGCCTTCCTTGCCGAGCTCCGACGGTTGATCGAGCATCCATTGCGCGTGCTCACCGGGTGAGCGGTGGCGGCGAGCGAGTCGCGCGCTGGCCGAAGACGCGGGATCCGTCGGCCGGGCGGAGGTCTCGTCGCCGTGGTGCTTTGGAGCATGGTCTGCGCGCGCGATGCGCGGGCGCACCGTCCGCCGCGCGCTGACGCGTGGTGGGCCGGTCTGGACGGCGTCGCGACGACGGACGCGAGGTCGGACACGGTGCGCGTGTTGCGGCCCCCCCAGAGGGGCCGCGTCCGCGTGCCCGGGGGGACGTTTACGATGGGCTCGACGCCAGCGGCGATGGGGCGGGCCATCGCTCTTTGCGAGCATGAAGTGCTCTCGGCGCAATGCCACGAAGGCGATTTCGTGGCCCTCGTGCGCGCAGAGGGCTTCGCGCACGCGGTCACGCTCTCGGGCTTCGAGCTCGATCGCACCGAGGTCAGCGTCGCAGACTACGGCCGCTGCGTTTCGGCCGGCGCGTGCGCGCCAGCCGAGATGTCGACGGGCGTCGTCGAATATGCGCGGCCCGAGCTTCCGATTACGCACGTGCGATGGCAGGACGCCGTCGCTTTTTGCGGCTGGCGAGGGGGCCGGCTTCCGAGCGAGGCCGAGTGGGAGTTCGCGGCCCGCGGTGTCGAAGGGCGCGATTTCCCTTGGGGCCAGCTCTACAACACGCACCTCGCCAACCACGGGGCCTGGGCCGGCGACAGAACGGACGGGACGGACGGGTTCCTCGGTCTTTCGCCCGTCGGCTCCTTCCCAGACGGCGCGACGCCGCTAGGCCTTCTCGACATGGCGGGCAACGTCGCCGAGTGGGTGGCCGATCTGCTCGAGCTGGACGCCGCCGGCCACCCGGTCGGCTACGGGGAAAACCCAGAAGTGGACCCGAAGCCGAAGAGCGGTGGCGGCGCCTTTCACATCGTTCGCGGCGGCTCTTACCTGGACGCGGCGACGTGGCTGCGCAGCGCGGCCCGCGATGCGACGGCGCTGCCGCGAGCGGCGTGGGTCGGGTTTCGCTGCGCTGCCGACGTTCGTTGAGCAAGACACCATGAAAATCGCTCACTTTTCCGACCTGCACTTGCTAGCCCTCGACGGCGTTCCCGCGCGGCGCTTCTTGAACAAGCGCCTGACCGGTTGGATCAACATCCGCTTGAAGCGCGGTAGCATCCATCGCGCGAGCTACGTGCGTGCGGTGGCCCGAGAAGTGGCGCGCCTCGGAATCGACCACGTCATCGTTACTGGCGATCTCACGAACCTCGCGCTCGAAGGTGAGTTCTCGTTGGCCCGCGACGTGCTCGAGCGCGACCTCGGGATGGACCCAGACCGAGTGACCGTCGTGCCGGGCAACCACGATGTGTACACGCGCGGTTCGCTCTCCTCGGGCCGCTACGAGCGGTACCTCGCTCCCTGGCTAGAGAGTGACTTGCCGGAGCTCGCGACGAGCGCAAACGGGGGCCATTTTCCAGTGGTCAAGTTGCGCGGCGAGGTCGCCGTCATCGGGCTGTCGACTGCCGTACCGCGTCCACCGCTCGTTGCGGCGGGCGAGCTCGGTGCAGCCCAATTGTCGGCGCTGGTGCGCGTGCTCGAGCACCCCGACGTCGCGCGACGCACGGTCATCATCGCGCTCCATCACCCCGCCGTGCAGGCCGGCTCGCGCGTCGCCCTCCGCATGGAGGGACTTCGCGACGCACCCGACCTCCTCGCCGCCGTGCGCAGGCTCTCCCGGGGAATGATCGTGCACGGTCATTTGCACCGGCGAGTCCAGCGGACCATCCAGACGGACGCGGGCCAGTTGCACCAAGTCGGCGCGACGAGCGCTTCGCTCGAGCACGACGCACCCGACCGGATGGCCGGTTTCAACCTCTACGAGGTAGGCGCGGCGGGCGTCGGTCGCGTGGATGCGCGCGTCTATCGGGCAGAAACCGACGCGTTCCGCGTGGAGAGCATACCGAAATACATCTAGCCTTGCGCCGCGCGCGCGCCCGTTCGGGCAACCAGCCGAGGGCGACGACGCGACCGGTCTAATGACTCGGACGGCTTGCAGCCGGGCCTCGCGTCGAGGGCGCCCCCGCGCCGGCGTCCACGGCCCGTGAGGGGGCCCCCTTTTCGAGAGCATCGAGCTCGTCGAAATTGGGCTTTACCCGCGGATCGTCGGGCGACAAGAGGCGGGCTCGCTCGAGCGCGGCGCGGGCCTCCGCCCGCGTCGACGGGTCCCGCGCGAGCGCCGTGGCGAGATTGATCCAAGCGCTCACGAGCTTGGAATCGAGCCGCAGCGCCTCACGGTATTCGGCAATGCCGCGGGCGACCTGTCCGGCCTGTTGCAGCGCGTACCCCAGGTTTTGGTGAAAGGTGGCTCGCCGCGGGTCGAGCTGCACCGCGCGTCGCAGCTCGGAGAGCGCCCGTTCGAGGTCCTGCGTCCCGAGGAGCGCGGTGCCGAGATCCGAATGGGCTCGACCGTCGTCCGCATCGATGCGAACGCGCGCCTCGTATTCGGCTATCGCCTCCTTGGTCCGACCGTTCATCATGAGGGCGGTTCCGAGGTTTCCGTGGCGCGCGGCGCTCCCGGGATCGATCTCGACCGCTCGTGCGAAGCCGCGCAGGGCTTCGTCGGCATGACCTGTCGCCAGGAGGGCGACCGCGAGTTGCGAGTGCGCTTCGGCCTCGTCGGGCAGAAGGCGCGTTGCCTGGCGGAGCGCTTCGATCGCTCCCGCCGCGTCCCCGAGCAAGAGCAGAGCGCGCCCCAGCTCGACGAACCCCGGCCCGAACGACGAGGCTGCCTTGGTAGTCCTCGCGAGCTCGCGCGCGATGGCCGCCAGCTCGGCGTTTCCCTTGGCGGCGCCGTAATCGAGCGGGACATCGACCAACGCGATCCGGACGCGAGCCAGTCCCACGGCCGGTGCGGGGCTCTTGGGCGCGAGGGCGCGCGCGGCTTCGTAGCTTCGTCGCGCCGCCGGCAGGTCGCCGCGGTCGAAAGCGGTGTCGCCGGCCGCGAGGTCGACGTCTTCCGCTGAGCCGCCGGAACCAGACAGCCGTATGGACGTCCGCCGCGGCGGCGGTGACGGCGATGCTCCGGAGCTCGGCGCAAGACCCGCGTCCGCTACGGTGGGCGTCGAAGGCCGGGCGACCGGAGGGACAGGTCCGCTGACCGACGGCTCGACGGTCTGCTGCGGATGGGTACTCGGCGCCGGCGAAGGCCGCCCGTCGGGGGCGAGCGAGACGGATGCCGTTTCCTCTGCGGCGCTCCCCTTCGCGGTGGTCTTCGGGACGGAGCTCCCGGCGCAGGCCCCCGAAAGGAGCAGCCACCCGATTTCAACCGCCCGCCCTCTCATGCCGCTTTGCCACAGTCCAGGCGTGGGCAATCACGTCGCGCGCCGCCTCGATGACGTTCGCGTGCGAACGAGGCGTCCGCAGGACGACCAAGTCGCCCGACGGGGCGGCGGCGGCCAGGACCACCTCGCATGCCGAGCGGACCGCAGGCGGTACCCTGCCCTCGCGTCCAAGCGCAGCCAAGTGTTCCACGTACGTCCGACCCCAAGAGTCGTCGGGTTCGACGATCAGCGCCGCGTTCAATGCCATGCCGGCGGCGCGCTTCGCCCCCACGGAGCCGGCGTGGGCATTGCCACTCTCGTAGGCCGCCGCGGCGCGCTCCAGCTCGACGAGCGCGGCGCGAATCCATTCGTCCGGGGAAAACTTGCGCAACCAGTGGCTGCGGTCGCGCGAAAACTCCACCATGCGCGAACCCGCTCACGAGCGCAGGTGCCGGGTGGTTTGCTCCTTGCCGTCGTAGCGGAGCATCACCGGCTTGCCCTCGGCGACGGTCGTGACGTTGACCGGCCGCTTCCAGACGCGGACGCAGGCTCCGCATCACTTCGCTTCGCGTAGTCCTGCCGCAGATCGATTCCCTGGTGATCGTGCCGCAGGAGGAGCTCGCCGCGGTTCTCGAAGTTCGCGTCCTCCACGTAGATGAAGGGGTTGCCGCCGTTCGTGAGCTGGAAGAGCAGCTTCTCTTTCACCGCCTTGAACTCGCGCGATCTCGATCTCGTAGCGCTCGTTGCGGTTCGACCAGGCGAAGCTGAAGAGCTTGTGCTCGCGGCACGAACTCGGGCGTCAGGAACTCGTCGATGAACGTGACGTCGTTGTAGAGCGCGCGCACCTCGAAGATCTTCTTCTTGCCGAGCCCCAGGCGCAGGTTCCAGTTCTTCTTCGCGTCGAGGTCGTCGCAGTCCTCCCACTCCTTGCCGAACTGCCCCTTGTCCCAGCGCTCCTCGATGTGGCGATAGAGCTCGACGCCGAGCTTGTACGGGTTGAGCCGCCCCCCGCTCGTCGCCAGGACGCCCGCGGCGTGGTCGGCGTAGTCGATGATCTCGCTCGCATCGAGGATCTTCTCGGTCATGAGCTTGCGAGTGCCAGTACGTGGCCCAGCCCTCGTTCATGATCTTCGTCTGCATCTGCGGGACGAAGTAGTAGGCCTCCTCGCGGATCGACCTCGAGGACGTCGCGCTCCCAGCGCTCGAGCGGCGCGTGCTCGAGCAGGAACTTCAGCACGTCGCGCTCGGAGTGCTCGGGGAACTTCGTCGCCTTCTCCTGTCTCGGCCTCGATCTTCTTCCGCTGCTCCTCGAGGTACTCCTCGGGGTTGATGAAGTTCTCCATGTAGTCCTTCGCGCGTGAGGCGCGGGATCTCGGTGGCCTTCGGCTCCTCGTCCTCGGTCGGCGGCTTTGGCGCGGCGTCCGGTGAACGGCGCGTGCGAGATCGATCGAGGTTCTCGAGCGATAAGGCAGTGGTCGATGAACTCTTCGACCTTGTTGATGCCCTGCCGCGCGACGATGCGCCGCATGCGCGAGCCGTGGTTGGCCATCTTGTCGATCCAGCGGCGGTTCGGATCGTACGTGCTGGGGCGCTTGACCGGGATCGACGGTGCGCCCGCCGGTGTCGAGGTCGGTCGCGCGGAAGCAGAAGTTGTTCTTGAAGAAGTCGACGTGCCCGTAGACGTGCGCCATCACGAGCTTCTGGTCGACGAGCGAGTTGCCCTCGAGCAGGTAGGCGTACGAGGGGTTGTTGTTGATGACCATCTCGTAGATCTTCGAGAGGCCGTACTCGTAGCTCTTCGCGAGCCGCTCGTACTCCATGCCGAAGCGCCAGTGCGGGTAGCGGTTCGGGAAGCCGCCGTACGCCGCGATCTCGTTCATCTGGTCGTAGGTGAGGATCTCGAAGACGGTCGGGAAGAAGTCGAGCCCAGCCTCCGCGGCGAGCGTCTCGATGCGTGTCCTGCTCCTCGCGCAGGTACGCCGGCAAGCGCGGTCTTCAGCGCGAACTCGCTCATGCGAACCACTTAGCCCGAAGCCCGTCGGCCTCTACGAGGGGGGAGGCGGGGCGAGGGCGTCGGTCCTGCGAGAGCTCACCCCGAGGGCGAGGACGAGGCTCGGTCATTCGCCTCTCCCGAGGAACTCCTTGATGCTGCCGACGATCGCGTCCTTGTCGCGGATCTCGCTGGTGACGACGCGCTCGTCCTTGGCGAAGTGCTCGCGCAGGTCCTTGATGAACTGGCCCGAGCCGTAGGGGCTCTCGACCTGGCCGTAGGCGAACATGTTCACGCGCGGCAGGAGCTTGCTCTTCAGGAGCTCGACGCAGGGGAGCGTGTCGTCCATCGACCAGTTGTCGCCGTCGGAGAAGTGGAACGGGATAGATGTTCCACTCCTCGGGCGGGTAGTGATCGTCGATGAGCTGCGCGCAGAGCTTGTAGGCGCTCGAGATCATCGTGCCGCCGCTCTCGCGCGTGTGGAAGAACGTGTCGCGGTCGACCTCGCGCGCGACGGCGTCGTGGATGATGTAGCGGCTCTCGAGGCCCTTGTATTGCTTCTGCAGCCAGGCATCGATCCAGAAGCTCTCGATGCGGACGATCTCCTTCTGCTCGTCGCCCATCGAGCCCGAGACGTCCATCATGTAGATGATGACGGCGTTGGCGACCGGCTCGGCCTCGGTCTTCCAGCTCCGGTAGCGCTTGTCGTCGGGATGGGCACGACGATGGGGTTGCCTGCGACGTAGGTGCCCCTCGAGATCTGGCGCTTCAGCGCC
This sequence comes from uncultured delta proteobacterium, assembly GCA_963787925.1. Taxonomy (GTDB): domain Bacteria; phylum Myxococcota_A; class Polyangia; order Polyangiales; family Polyangiaceae; genus Palsa-1150. Next base: position 1,759,109 of record CAWBEN010000003.1, on the reverse strand, counting down.
TCGCGGTAGGTGCGCCTGAAGTGGCGGAGCGACTCGGGGCCGACGCGGCGGATGCCGGTGTAGCGGTCCTTCGCGTTGATGATCTTGCTCTTGCCCTTGTCCTGGATGTCGGGCAGCTCGAGCTCCTCGCCGAGGATGGCGGCGAGCTCGTCGAGCGTGACGTCGACCTCGAGGACGTGCTCGCCCGCGCCCGTGCCCGCTTGGTGTCCCTGACCCGGCTCGTCGCCGTCCTGGTCGCCGCCGATCGGGATCGCCGGGATCGCCCTCGCCCTGCCCCGCGCCGCCGCGCTGCCGGTCGCCGAACGAGAAGCGCGGGATGTCGATCTGCGGGATGGGGATGGAGACGAGGTCCTTTCCCTTTCGCCCGATGAGCTCGCCTGCGAGATGTACTTCCGCAGGTTCTGCCGGATCTTGCCGCGGACGATGTCGCGGAAGCGGGAGTGGTCCTGGTCGATCTTGAGCGACATCGAGAAGAGTCTAGCAACGTTCCTTCTTGGCTGCCTTGCCCCCTTCCGCCGCTCCGCCTCGGACGCGAGGTCGCCGACGCGCCGCAAGGTGTCAGGTTGTCAGGCAGTCCGCCCTTCGAGGGCCGTACGCGCGATCCACAGACACACGAGCGCGTTTCCGACGGCCCAGGCTCGAGCGAGAAAGGCACCTCCGACGAATGCAGTGTCGCCCGACCATGCCAGGTGGGTCAGCATGGCCGCCGTTCCCAAGGCGACGCCACCGATGAGAGGCCGAACGCGACGATTGGCAAATCCCAGCATCGTCAACGCGACGGCGGGCAACGCGCTCGCAAAGAGCAGCCACCGGTGGAACCCAGCGCCCAAAAGGACGATGTCCCACTCACCGAACGGGCGCATCGCGAGCTCGGCCAACGTACGCAGGCGCTCGCCATGGGCAGGCAAACGCCAGATTAGCGCGAAGGGAAACACGCCTATTGCGGCAAGCATCGCGCCGAGGACCGCACCCGACGAGCGAACGACTCGCCCACCGCGCCGGCGGATTCGCATGGCCAAGAGCGCGCCCAGCGCGAAGAGGGCGGATGCGCGAGAGAGCAAACGCCCCCAGAACACGCGGGCAGTCGCCGCCCCGGCGTCCACGATGCCCGCGCCATAGAGGGCCTTGTCGGCCTTCGGACGCGCGCTCGATGTCATCACGTCGCGCACCGAGGCCGCGTCGGTCACGCCAAGAGCCTCGATCATGGCCGCGACACCCGCCACGTGGGGTGACGCCATGCTCGTGCCGTTGAACGTGCCGAACACTTCGCACTTGTCGCGGCCGCCGTTGCATACGGTCTGTTGGGTGACGCCGACTCCGGGGGCGGCGAGCGCGACTTGGGGCCCTCGCGACGAGAACCACGCGATCTCGTCGTCGGCGTCGGTCGCGCTGACGGCGAGGACGCCCGGGTAGGCCGCCGGCCAGCCAACGCTCCTTCCGCTATTGCCGGCGGCCGCGACGATGAGGACCCCTTTCGCGAGCGCATGCTCGACGGCGTCTTCGAAGAATCCGACTCTTGATGGGACCCCCGAGCGACATGTTGATGATTTGCGCCCCCTCGTCCGCCGCGAAGCGGATCCCTTCGGCGACGTCGGCCACGCTTCCGAAACCCTGGCGGTTGAGCACCTTGATCGGCATCAGCGTTGCGCAGAACGCCAGCCCGGCCGTCCCGACGCCGTTGTTGGTCGTCTGCGCGATCGTTCCGGCGACGTGTGTCCCGTGGCCCTGGTCGTCGTACGCCTCGGGTGAGTCGTCGACGAAGTTCCAACCCCCTTCGCATCGTGTGCCAGCGAGGTCACTTCCTCGCGAGAAAGGCCCCTTGTCGAAGCACGCGATACCCGTGTCGACGACCGCGACCTTCACGCCCTGTCCGCAGGTGTATCTCCACGCTGATTCGGCGCCGACGCGCGCGAGATGCCACTGCTTGCTCGCGTAAAGCGGATCGTCGGGCACGAACGAGGCGCGGAAGAGCGCCATCGGCTCGGCGTGGTCCACGCGTGGATCGTGCGATAGAGCAGCCGAGCAGGTCGCCCTCGCGGGATGCGCCCACGTGCGCCACCTCCAGCTTGTCGTGCGTGGTGCTCCACGCGCTGTTGGGGTGCATGTCGAGACCGTATTCCACTGCCAAGTCCCGAATGTCTTCGGGCGTCGCGTCGTCACGCAAATCGATGACGATTTCATCCGGAATCGTCTGCTCGGCGTCCGGCGGCTCGACGAACGAAGGCCCGCCCGGCTCGGCACTCGCTACGGCGCCGAAGAGCGTGGAGGCGACGACGGGAACGACGAGCCAACGAAATCGCATCGACTCATTTCTCCGGCGGCAGCGAGGCGGCGCACCAACCCAAAAGGAGCGCGTGCAGCAGGGACGCGCCGGCGTAGGCGGTCACAGGCCGGATGGCCGACCAGACGAGGGCGGTCCGAAGCCACGGGTGAACGAAGCCCGGCGCGGCGGCCATGACCCAGCCAAGCATGGCGCAGCCCCCGATGACGACGCCGCTCGCGCCGGCGCTCCACCGAGCTCGCGCGCCCAAATTGGCCCACAGCCGCGCATCCCGCGACAGCAAGCGCACACCGAGCGGCAACGAGCGCAGCGCTAGGGCGCTCTGGACGAAGCCCATGACGCCGACCGCGACCGTGGCCAGGAGGCTGAACGGTCGAGCCATACCGAGCTTCGTCTGCAAATAAACGAGGGCAGCGCAAGCGAACGGAATCGCAAGCCATGGCAACGCGAGCTGGCCAAGCGCAAAGCCGAGCCACGCGCTGACCCGAACCAGCCGAGGCGCACGACGGGTCGCGCGGGTGTCTCCAGCGAGCATCCAGCGCAGGCGAGACCGCGGCTCGACGTAGAGGTACAAGCACGTCGGGAACACTGCCGTGAGGATCGCGACGGCGACGACGACGAACGTCCCGATGCCCGGAGGGAGCGCTGGCATGAAGGAAGGCGCGAACGCGTGGTCCATCTCTTTCCCAATGTTGCACCGGAGCCGCCGGTGCGCTCGTCATTCTATCTGCCTATCGGCCCGAGCCAACCTTGGCCACGGATGACCCCCGTCGTGCTGCGGCGAGCCGCGAGCGCCGAGGCGCGCGACGCCCGTCAACGGCCGGAGCGCATCCGTTGAATGAGCTCGACGAGTTGGACCATAAGCGACGCACCCTTCTCCAGTGACCGGACGCCGAGTTGCTGGAGCAGCTCGACGTCCGCGCGCGTTGCCCTAGCGCTCACGGACACGATCATGCAGGCGTCCCCCAAGCGCATCCCGCGCAGAAGCATGCAGACCTCGATGCCGTTCATGTCCGGCAAGTCGAGGTCGAGGAGGAGCAGCTCGGGGACACGGCGACGGACCGCCCGCACGGCCTGGCGTCCGTCGAGCGCGGTCTCGATCTCCGCGTCCGGCGCGGCGGCCCGTATGTAGAGCGAGAGGGCGTCGCGCGTATCTCGGTCGTCGTCCACGATGAGCACCGAAAACGGACGCACGCCCCCGCCGGCCCCAAGGCGCGCGCGCAGCGAGCGAAGCTGCCAGAGAGCAGGCTCTGCCCCTTGCGGCCGGTCGTGGGGGGCGGAAGCCATCAGCTGGGCCACGAGGTCGTCCAGCGGCGGAGGTGTGTCGGGGCGCTGCAGCGAGACGCGGGGAAAGGGCGCGGTCGTCTTGGCCCGATACAACTCGAGGGGGTCGCCGTCGTCGAACGGGACCGTTCCACAAAGAAGCTCGTAGGCAAGGACGCCGAAAGCGTAGACGTCGAGCAGGTTCGCGGCTCCCTCTGCGACGGCGCCAGTCAACGCTTCGGGCGCCATGTACTGGAGCGAGCCTGCGACGCTCTTGTGCCCCGCGCGGTCGGCGTGGGGCAGGACGAGGCCGAAGTCCATCAGCACCACGCGGCCCCCGGGCGCCAACATCACGTTGGCCGGCTTTACGTCGCGGTGCGCGAGCCCCGCTCTGTGGACGAAGGTCAAGGCTTCGGCGATGGCCACGAGCAGATCGAGGGCCTCTCCAACCGCAAAGCGTTCGCCGCGCTGTCGCCTCTCGGCGATCATCCGATCCAAGCTCAGCCCGCTGACGCGCTCGAGAACGAGGAAAGCGATCCCGCGGTGTGCCCCCATCGTGTGGACGGCGACGATGCCCGGATGGTGGATCGCCGCAAGCGCGCGCCCCTCACGGAGGAGATAGTCAGGCTTGATGGACGGGCGGACCACCTTGAGGGCGACGCGTCGGTTGAGCATTCGGTCATGGGCCTCGTACACCTCGCCCATTCCGCCCGTTCCTAGGACCGCACGCACCTCGTAGTTGTCGGCAATGAGCTCCCCGAGCTCGAAGACGGCAGCGCTTTCCCGCGGGCCCTTGCTCACGTCGGCTCCGCGAGCACGCGCTCGATCTCGAGCCGGCAATCCCGCAGCTTTCGGGCCACGCGCTCGCGCGACGCGGCGCTGGGCTCATCGCCCGCCTCAATCAGCATCTCCTCGAGGTCCGAAGCGATCGCCCCCAGGCGCTCGAAGGCGTACGTGCTCGCCGAACCCCGGAGACGATGGGCCGCCCGTCGCACGTCGCGCCAGGACTCCGCGTCCGCGAGCTCTTCGAGGAGGTCGACTTTTCCCGGGAGGCTGGCCGCATACTCCGCGCGGGCGGCGCGGAGCAACGCCTCAATGGTCGGGTCGAGTCGATGGACCATCTCGATTCACTCTAACGCGGCGCGAGAAACAATGCCTCGGATGCGTCCTGGAAGATCCGCTACGTCGAAGGGCTTTGTGATGACGCCGATGGCACCCAGAGCGAAAAGGCGCGCGGCCTGCTCTTCGTTTGCCTCGGCAGTGAAAAAGATGACGGGCACTCGCGACGTCCGTGGCATGGCGCGGAGCGAGGCGAGCGTCGCAGGGCCGTCCGCTCCCGGCATCGACACATCGAGCAGAACGAGATCGGGTGATTCGACGGCCGCCTTTTCCAGAGCCTCTTCGGCGCTCGCCGCCACCGTCACGAGAAAGCCCCCGATCCGTTCGAGCGACAACGCGGTGATCCGCCGGATATCCGGGTCGTCGTCGACCACAAGAATTCTCCAGCCGATCATTGGCCAAGGGTACACGAACGGCGCGGTCACCTGGCCCGCCGTCCGTGGACAGGGCGGGTTCGTCGTCCTTGCGGATCCGCGCCGCCAAAATACAGGGCCCCCCCGACCGGACGGCGAAGGCCCACCGTTCGCAAGGTGCCGGGGCCTATGCTTGCCCGACCCCGAACCCCGTACACGTTCGCGATAGCCTCCCGCCTCTGTCCGCTCGTCTTCACGGCCTGCGCCGCGACGAGCGACGCCGGCGAGGGCGCGCCAGGCGGGAGCCAAGCTGGCATGCCGCGCCGGCCACTCACCGACCCCACTTCATTTGCAGACGGTGGGAGCCTCGAGCGCGACGGAGGGGAGCCACTCACCGGGAGCGTAGGTGCCGCAGGCGGCCGAGTTTCAAGACTTCGCTTCGTAGTCGTCGGCGACACGCGGCCCGCCAGCATCGACGACACGGGGGCCTATCCAAGCGCGATCATCACGAAGATTTTCCAGGACGTGCAGTCGCTGCGACCTTTGCCGCTCTTCGGGCTCTCGACAGGCGATTACATGTTCGCGTCCACCGGCGGTCGGCAAGCAGCCGTGCAACTCGAGCTCTACGCGCAAGCGCGAAGGCGGTTCTCCGGCGTGATGTTTCCGGCGATGGGCGACCACGAGTGCACGGGGTACACGACGTCGAATTGTGGCTCGGGCAACGCGGACGGGATCACCGACAACTACGCAGAATATTTGAGGCGCTTCGTGGAACCCCTCGGCCATTCGAGCCCCTATTACGTAGTCCGCGTCGACGACGAGAACGGGAGCTGGACGGCCAAATTCGTCTTCGTGGCAGCGAACGCTTGGGACGCGACGCAAGCGATTTGGCTAAAGACCACGCTGGCGCAACCAACGACGTACACGTTCGTCGTGCGTCACGAACCGGCTTCGGTGATGAGCGCACCCGGCGTAAGCCCGGCCGAGCAAGCGATGGCGCAATACCCGTACACCCTCTCCATCGTCGGTCACTCCCACACCTACGCAAGGACCGGCCCGCGCGAAGTCATCGTCGGGAACGGTGGTGCGCCGCTGACCTCGAGCCACGCGAAATACGGGTTCGGTCTCGTTCAGCAACGGCCGGACCACGCCATTCAAGTCGACATGATCGACTACGCCACGATGGGGGCCGACGTTGGATTCCGATTCGCGGTGAATCCGGACGGCGCTCCGGCGCCCTAAATCTCCGTCCCAGCGTCACCGACCGCCGGACTCGTCAGAAGTGCCCGGCCGCGTCTATCGCGATCCCCCCTGAGAGCGGCGTTAGTCTCACGTCGACGACGACGGCACGATTGGAGGAAGCGCCTGTGCTCGAAAGCAAGAGATAGGCGCCCGCCCCCATTCCAGCGACGGCGACTGCCCACGACGCGGTGTTGACGGGGAGCCATGACTTCGCGTTCGACGCGGCGGCGACGCCGACGGCATCACACTGCTTTTGGGCATTGCAGTGACGTACGTCGGTCACAGTGCTCTCGTCTCTGATCAAAGCGAACCCCGAGACGCCGGCCATCGCCAGCCCCGTCACCCCGATGCCTCCCGCGATCCAACCGGCAGTGCGAGCAAGTGAAGGGACCGAGGGCGGCGGCGGCCGCCCGGGACGTGCCCGCCCCTCGAACGAGGCGGCGGGCGGGCGTGACGGGGGCATGCCGGCCGATTCGTCGTCGGGGTCCCCGGCCATGGCGATGACCTCGCGCGACTGCCGTTCGGCAAGCACGATGATCTCTCGGCGGTCCTTGTGGCGCGGCGCGGTGACGACGATGACGTGCTCGCCCGGGTCGATAGGGACTGCGCGGCCAAACGTCGCCAGCGGGACGGCGGTTTCGTCGCGTGAGACGGTCACGCCGGGCGGCGCGTCCGCGGCAAGGGTAATGGTGAGCCGCGGAAGGCGGTCCTCGAGCGCCTCGAGGCGCCGTCTTGCGTGCCGGACGCGCGGATCGCTGGCGCCGAGCTGCGCGAGGGCCGTCTGATAGTAATTGCGCGACGAGAGCATGTGGCCCATGTGCTCCTCGCAATCTCCGAGGTTGAGCAGCGTCCCGGTCGAGGGATCCAGCGCCTGGCTCTCGCCGAATTTCGCGCAGGCGGCCGCGTACTCGCCGGCGACCGCGGCCCGGCGCCCTTCGCGAAAGAGCGTCTCGGCCATGCGCCGCGTGTCAGGCTCCGCACCGACGGGCGGCCCGGCAGACGCCCTGCCATCCACCAAGATCACGATCCAAAGAGAGCGCGCGGCGGCGTGCTTCCATCTACCCATCCGCCACGCTTCCAGGCCCAGCTCTCAATGCCCGCGACGCACGCACGCTCCTGCCAACGGCTTATCACCGGCGGGCTTTGGCGATCAACGCTGATCGAGCCAGCTATCGAGCCCGCTCCCGGACGCCGGCGCCGGCGAACCCGAACGCGAGGACGGTCTCTTCCGAGCGGCCATGGACTTGGCGGGCGACGGATCGCTACTCTTGGTGAGCGGCGCCGGCGGCGGCAATGCCAGCGCATGCGCGGTCTCGGCGGCGACCAGTGGCGGCGTCGCCGTGGCGGGGAGATTCCGTTCCGCACGCGCGAGCACCGACCCGGTCGGCGGGACCGTCTTCGTCCCGAGAAAGACGCCCGACGCGATAACCCCGACGAGCAACGACGCCGTCGCGGCACTCCACCAGCCCGCGCGCCTCCGCTTCTGCTGAGTGAGTCGCGCGGCGCCCTCCGCCGAGACGCCGCACGACGCCGCAAGCCTCTCGTAGACATGCGCGAGCGAGCGGGGCCGATCGTCGCGCTTCAGCGAGAGCATCGACATGATGAGCGCGGCGACGGGCGGAGGTACATGCGGCGCGAGTCGATCGATCGGTACGATCTCGCGATTCGTGATGATCTTCAGGATCTGACCGATGCTTTTGGCTTGTGTCGGACGACAGCCGCTCAGGCACTCGAAGAGAATGACCCCGAGCGCCCAAATGTCCGACCGATGGTCCACATCGGGCTCGCCGTAAATCTGCTCCGGCGACATGTAAAATGGAGTCCCCAGCATGGCGCCATCCATCGTGAGCGTCGCGGTGCCCTCCGCCGGATCGGGGCTGGTCACTTTGGCGATGCCGAAGTCGAGTAGCGTCACGGACATGCGCGCGTTGCCTCGAGCGAGGAAGATGTTCGCGGGCTTCAAGTCACGATGAACGATGCCGCGACTGTGCGCGGCGCCTACGGCCGATAGGACAGGCAGCATGACGAGGGCCGTCTCGGCAAGCGAGAGCACGCGCTCGCGCGCCAAGCGATCGGCGAGTGACTCTCCGTCCAGGAAATCCATCACCATCGCGGGCACGCCGCCGTCGAGCTCGACGACGTCGTGGATCTGAACGACGTTCGGATGGATGACTCGGCTCGCCGCTCGGGCTTCGCGAACGAAACGGCGGCGATACCCGGGATGGCGCGCAAGACTCGCGCGCAAGAATTTGAGGGCCACGGTTTTCTTCGTCACGACGTGGGTGGCGGCCCAGACCTCTCCCATCCCGCCCTTGCCAAGTAGGCGATCGAGGCGATAGCGACTGGCGACGACGACGCCGCAGGCCGGCGTGAACGCCTCCTCTAGGAGCTCGGCCAATTCGGCCGGCGCGCGAAGGTCGTCGATCGGACGGAGGTCTGCCGTCGGAGGGCGCGCGTCCTCAGCGCCATCGCTCGCCTGCGCCGCGGCGTCGGCGAAGGCAAGGGCAGAAGCCGGGCGAGCTTCAGGCCGGGTGGACAGGGCCTTCATCAGGACGGTGGCTAATCCCGAAGGAAGATGAACTCCAGCCGCTGCAGGCCGGCGGGGCTGCAACCGTCCGTCGGCCGTGTCTTCGTCCCAGGGAAGCCCGCCCACCAACATGACGTAGAGCACGACGGCTAGCTCGTAGACATCGGTTGCGACGCTGGCGGGCACGCCAAACAGTCTCTCGGGAGCCATGTAGGCCGGTGTTCCGCGCGCCCCGCCCGTTCCGGTCGTCGTGGTCGCGAGTGCGTTCATCTCTCGCGCGATGCCGAAATCGAGGAGAATCGCGCGTTCGCCGGCCTCGTCCAGCAGGACGTTCTCGGGTTTGATGTCACGATGCACGAGACCCGCTCCGTGAAGCGTGGCGACGGCCTCAGCCAAGCCGCGGAAGTACCGAAGCGCCACGGCCTTCGGGAGTCTTCCCTGCTCCACACGCGCAGCGACCGTCACGCCGCGGAATGGAGGCATGCACAGGTACGGACGCCCATCCGGCAATGATCCGGCGTCCACGAGCGTCACCAGCGAGGGGTGTCGAACGCGACGCATGCGCTCGACCTCTTCGAAAAAACGACGCCGCTCGCGCTCCGAAAGCGCGAGGTGGCCGTGAAGCACTTTCAGCGCGACCTGGCCGTGACGGCGGCTCGACGCCGCGTACACCGTACCGCTTCCTCCGCGTCCCAGAAGATGCAAGAGCGTGAACTCTCCCAGGTTCTTCGAACGCTCGCCCAGCGACTGCGCCAGCGGGGCTACCATGGGCGGCAGTATAGAGCGAGCGGTCGCGCGGGTGCGAGAGAGTGCTAGACCGCGGGCCGTGCAGCGCATCACGAATGTCCTCGATTACCCGCTCGCGCGGGCCCAGAGCCGGCTGCGCGTGCTCTTTGGTCCGGACGCGGGAACGGAAGTGGACCTTCCGGCCGTCGGCGTTTCCGTGGGCGCCGAGCCGACCTGCGATGTCGTCCTCTCCGACGAGGCGGTCTCCCGGCGCCACGCAACGATTGCGCCGCGGGAGGGGGGCTTCGAGGTGACGGACCTCGGGTCGCGCAACGGGACATGGCTCGACGGGGTGGCGCTCGTGCGGGCGAAGGTGCCGCTCGGAACGACACTGCGGCTCGGCACCACGTTGCTTCAGCTGCTGCCGGCCGAACAGCTCGTGGAGATTCCGCCGGCCGCTCGGGAGTCCTTCGGTGGAATGGTCGGTGGCAGCTTGGCCATGCGGCGCGCCTATGCCCTCCTCGAGCGAGCGGGCGAATCGCAAGTACCGCTCTTGCTTCTCGGAGAAAGCGGCAGCGGCAAAGAGCTCGCGGCGCGCGCGGTCCACGAGTGCGGCGCGCGAAAAGGAGGACCGTTCGTCGTCTTCGACTGCGGCGCGGCGAACGAGACGCTCATCGAGAGCCAGCTCTTCGGCCACAAGCGCGGCGCGTTCACGGGCGCGGACGCCGACCGGCGCGGCGCCTTTGCATTGGCCCAGGGCGGCACGCTGTTCCTGGACGAGATCGGCGACTTGCCGCTCTCCGTGCAACCGAAGCTCCTGCGCCTCGTCGACCGTGGGGAGGTCACCCCCGTTGGCGCCGGAAACGTCGAGCGGTACGACGTGGCGATCGTCGCGGCGACGCACCGGGATGTGTGGGGCGACGTCGGCCGCGGAACGTTCCGTGGTGACCTTTACTATCGACTCGCGGTGGTCGAGGTTCGGATGCCACCGCTTCGGGAGCGCGCCGAGGACATCCCCGCGCTCGTGCGCGCGTTGCTGGCCGCGAACGGTTTTCGCCCCGACGTGCCCGCGCAAAGCCCCCTGCTCGATCGCTTGATGTCCTACGCCTGGCCCGGCAACGTCAGAGAGCTTCGCAACGTCATCGCGCGCGCGGTCGCTCTGGCCCCGCCCAACGCGCGTTTCGACGAGCTGCCCATTCTTCTCCGCGCCGGAAGCGTGGGGCCCGGGGATTCCCGTACAGCCGTCGCTCGGGCGGACGTGCCTTACCATGAAGCGAAGGCGTCGGTCCTTTCGCGTTTCGACGCGGACTACCTCGGCGACTTGATGCGACGGGAGGGCAATAACCTCTCCCGCGCGGCGCGACTTGCAGGGCTCGAACGCAAATATCTCTACAAGCTGTTGCAACGCGCAGGCCTGCTGCCGGTGCGTGTGCGGCGAGCGCTCCCCTGACAGCTTGGCCGCGAGAGGAGCCCCCTCATTTGGCGACCTTCATGACGGCCCCGTTCGCAAAGCTCTGGTCGGGGCTCCCCTGTCTCAGCCAGAAAACGCTGTTTGCGTTCGTCGCGATCGCGAGCGCTCCGACCTGCCCGGCGGCAAGAGTCCGCGGCGCGCCGCCCGCCAGCGGTACTGTCTTGATCGTGCTCAGCCCGTACTGATCCTCGATCCAGTAAACGCCAGTTGAATCGACGGCCATGTCGCGAGGCGCGGTCGCCTTGGCAAGCTGGGTGGCGCTGGTCGCCGCTTGAAGATCGTATTGCATGACGCCCGCATTGGCGTCCGTCCAGTAGACCTTTCCACCGTACACACCAATTCCGTAAGGCGCCTGGGCCGCGGCCAGAGGCTCCGTCGTGCCGCCGAGGATCCCGTGCCTCCAAACGGCGGGGTGCGTGAACGAGTTCCCCGTCCCCGCGTCCGTCCAATAGAGAGCACCGACGTCGACTGCCAGGCCGACGACGTTGCAGACGCCTGCCGTCCACGACGTGACCGTCGCGCTCTTCATCAGTGGCACGATGTCGATCGACGCCGTCGCACAGCCACCGCCTTGCGTCGTCCTCAAATGTCGAACGACATAGAGATTGGCCGGGCGGGAGATCCATACGGCCGAGGGCGTGAGGTTGTCGACGGCAAGCGTCGTCAACGTTTCAATCGGACTCGAGAGGTAGTCGAAAGACCAAGACCCGCCGGGGCCGCCCAAGAAGCCCGTGTCGACGTGCGAGTCCGCGGCCCAATAGGCATTCGTGCTGTCGAGGACGATGCTCCCATAGAGGTTGGCATTGCTCGCCATGTATACGGAGGGGCTGCCGCCCGTGGTCGCAAGGCTCCTGATGTTGCCGCCTTCGACCCAGAACACCGTCGAATCGGTGACCGCGAGGCCGAGCGGAGACTGCGCGTTGGCGAGAGTGACCGCCTGGCACTGCCCGGCGACGCATGCGCCGCCTTGACACGTGTGGCCGCAGGCGCCGCAGCTCGACGCACTCATTGCGCACCCGCTCGCGGCATCCGCGTCCGGTCCTGTGGTCCCATCCGCGGCTGGCGCGTCCGTTGCGTCCATTTCGGGACCGGTCGTCGAGTCGAGCGACCCCTCGAGCGCACCGTCCGCAGGACTTGCGACGCTTCCGTCGGAGCCCGGATCGTTGGCGTCGACAGCCGCGGCACCGGACGAGTCTTCATCACCCGCGGGGCCCGCCTCCGGTCCCACGTCGAGGCCGGGCGTGGCATCACCCGTCGTGGCGTATCCATCGACGGCCCCGTCCTCGGTCGGACCCGTGTCGGCGAGCCCATTCACGTCAGGGGCCGCGGTGTAGCCAGCCAAGTCGAACCCGCCGATCACCGCGCACCCAGCAAGGGCGATCCCTTCGGCCGCGAGACAACCAAGGAGCACCCACTTCACGGCCGCGATTCTACACGCCGTCGCCGCGGTGTGCATCACTCCGAGCGCCACCAAGTTGCGGCGTGCTCGATCGCGACGCAACGCTGTCGCTTGCGCGCACGGCAACCTCCGGCGCGACTAGCGCTAGCGAGTCGTCTTCGCGGGCCCACGCGCCGCCCGCGCGCGGACGCTCAGCCGCGCGCAATCGTTCCGACCCCGGCGATGATGAGCGCGCAACCGAACCATTTGTCCCACGAGACCGCTTCGCCAAAATAAAACCGCCCCAGGAGCATCGAAAGGACGTAAGCCGCCGCCGTCATCGGGACGAAGAGCGACATCCTGCCGCCCATCAAAAAGACCTTGTTCGTGATGATGAACGTCGGAAAGAAGCAAATCGTCGCAAGAATGAGCCAACCGCTGATGAAGAGATTCCCCGACCGCACGCCGTTTACCTTTTGGAAGAAGATGCCGGCCGCCGTCAGCGATGCACTGCATAGGCCTAGAAGGATTACCTTCATGTCGAGGGTCCAAAAAGGGGCCGCCTGATCCGCGGGGGATTGCATGCGCTCGAGTAGAGCCCGTCTGGCGCGCTTGGCCCATCCCGATCGACAAATGGCGCATCGGCCCGCGTGGGGGCGCCGGAGACGCGCCGGCGAGAGGGGCGCCCCCGCCGACGCGGTAGCATGTGGACCGAAGACAAGTATGATCGCCGCCGCCGATGGACGACCGTCTCGCCTCCGACCTCGCTTCCCTCAGCATCGACCGGCGTCCGCGGACCTCGAGCCCCGCCTCCCGACGAGCGCTTCGCTGGGTCATCGCCTTGGCCATCGCGTGCGCGCTGCTCGCGCTCGCCTGGCGCACGATCGTGCCGATTGTGGAGGCCAAGCTCTTCAAGACGCAGGTAGGCGTCACCGAGATATCCCTCATTTCGCCAGGACAGGCGCAGGTGGAGCTCACGTCGACCGGATACGTCGTCCCGCAGGTGCAAGTGGACGTCTCGTCGAAGCTGGTGGGTCGAGTCGAAAAGAGCAATGTGCGGGAAGGCGATAGCGTCCGAGTTGGGCAGACCCTCTTCGAGCTCGATCCGAGCGACCAGCGGGTGCTGGTCGCAAGCGCTGTCGCCCGTGTAGCGTCGGCGCGCGCTCGGGCGGCCGCCGCCCGAGCGCAGCTCGCCGAGGTGGTGCTGCAACGCGATCGCGAGAGACGCCTGGCCGAAACCGGGGCCATCGCCCAAGCGAGCGCCGACGACCTCACCGCACGGGCAAAGTCACTCGAGGAGCAGGCGCGCGCCACCGATGCCGACGTGACGGCGTCGCAGGCGGAGGTGCAGGCGCTCTCCACCAACCTCGCGAATACCAGCATCCGCGCATCGATCAACGGCACCGTCGTCAGCAAGGCGCTCCAGCCGGGAGACGTCGTAGCGCCGGGGACATCCATGGCGAAGATCGCCGACTTCGCCTCGATCGTGGTAGAGACCGACGTGCCGGAGCTGCGCCTGCACCTCGTTCGCAAAGGCGGACCCTGCGAGGTCGTGCTCGACGCGTACCCCGACAAGCGGTGGCGCGGTGAAGTGGTCGAAGTGAGCCCCCAACTGAACCGCGCGAAGGCCACGGCCACGGTGAAGGTCCGGATTTTGGAACGCGACGAGCGCGTTTTGCCGGAAATGGCGGCGCGCGTTTCGTTTCTGACCACGGCGCTCGACGAGCACAGGCTGGCGGAGCCGCCGAAGAAGGTCGTCCCCGCGTCCGCGGTCACCCAACGGGGCGGGGCCAAGGTCGTGTTCTTGCTCGACACGGGTCGCGTTCGGGTCGTGCCGGTGACGCTCGGCGCGCCCTTCGCGGGAGGGTTCGAGCTGCTCGACGGGCCGCCGCCGGGTACGAAAATAGTGAGTGAGCCGCCCGCTGTCCTCGGCGATGGCGAAGCCGTGCGGGAGAGGAGCCCCGAATGATGGACGCAATCGAGAGGTCGACCCCAGCCGCGAGCACGCCGATGGTCACGTTGAAGGGCGTGACCAAGACGTACACCCGGGGCGACGAGGCGGTGCAGGTTCTGCAAGATCTCGATCTCGAGGTGCCGGCAGGCTCCTACGAAGCGCTGATGGGCCCCTCTGGGTCCGGCAAGACGACGCTGCTCAACTTGATTGCCGGGCTCGATCGGCCTTCGTCCGGGAGCGTCGAGGTGGCGGGTAGGAGACTCGACGGCATGGGCGAGGGCGCGCTTGCGAAGTGGCGCTCCGGCACCATCGGCTTCGTCTTTCAGTCGTACAATTTGCTGCCGGTCCTCACGGCTCTCGAGAACGTGGAGCTGCCGCTCCTGCTGACGCCACTTGGCTCCTCCGAGCGGAAGAAACGTGCGCAGACCGCGCTGCGAGTCGTCGGCCTCGAGGACCGGACCCATCACTACCCACGGCAGCTGTCCGGCGGGCAGGAGCAGCGGGTGGCCATCGCTCGGGCGATCGTCAACGATCCGACCATCATCGTCGCCGACGAGCCCACGGGAGATCTCGATCGAAAGAGCGCCGACGAAATTCTCACCCTGCTCGACAAGCTCAATTCGCAACTCCGGAAGACCATTTTGATGGTCACGCACGACCCTGCCGCCGCCGAGCGGGCCACGATCATCCGGCGGTTGGAAAAAGGGAGGCTCGTGTCGTGACGCTGGTGGCTCTCGCGGTGCGAAACCTCGCGCGCAACAAATTTCGCGTGGCTCTTACGGTGTGCGGTGTCGCCACGGCGATCGTCGCGTTCGTCCTCCTCCGCACGGTGAGCTGGGCATGGGCCAGCGGTGCCGAGTGGGCCGCCAAGGACCGCGTGGTCACCCGACACAAAGTGACGTTCGTGATGACTCTGCCCAGGCGCTACGTCGACCAGGTCCGCGGTTCACCGCACATCAAGACGGCGACCTGGGCCAATTGGTTCGGGGGCAAGGACCCGAAGCATGACCGCGAGTTCTTCAGCGCCCTGGCCATCGACCCCCTGACGTATTTCAGCGTGTATGACGAGATGCGCGTCGCACCCGATCAGATGGACGCCTTCGTTCACGACCGGCAGGGAGCGATCGTAGGCGACGTCATAGCCAAAAAGCTGGGCTGGAAGGCGGGCGACAAGGTCACTCTAGAGAGCGGGATCTTCCCGGGGGACTGGCAATTCACCGTCGACGGGATCTATACGGCGACGGCCAAATCCGTCGATCGCTCGACCTTCGTCTTTCACTGGGACTACTTGAATGATTCGCTGCCGCCCGCCCGCCGTGACGAGGTCGGCTGGATCGTGAGTCGCGTAGACGACCCCGCGCACGTGGCGGACATCGGCCTCGGGCTCGACCGCGCTTTCGAGGAGCGCGACACACCTACGCTCTCTCAAGACGAGCGGAGCTTCAACGCGTCCTTTCTGGCGATGTTTTCGGCCATTCTGAAGGGAATGGACATCGTCTCCGGCGTCATCTTGGTCATCATGACGCTCATCCTCGGCAACACCATCGCGATGGGCGCTCGCGAGCGAACGGGCGAGTACGGGGTGCTCCGAGCCATCGGCTTTCTGCCTAGCCACATCGCGCTATGGATAGTCTGCGAGTCCCTGGTGACCGCGCTCCTCGGTGGCGTCCTCGGGGTCTGCCTCGCTTGGCCCTTCATCAATCTCGGCGTCGGTCGGTTCGTCGAAGAGAACATGGGGTCGTTCTTTCCCTACTTCCGGCTGGAAGCAGGCAACGCGCTGCTCGCATTGGGGCTCGCTGCGCTCCTCGGTGCTGCCGCAGCCGCCTTCCCAGCCTGGCGTTCGTCGAAGCTCCGTGTGATCGATGCCATCCGGCGTGTCGCATGACGGCGCGTGAGAGGAGTCGCCTGGTCGAATGATCCCCCTCCGATACAACGTCCGCAGCCTCGCCGTTCGGAAGGCCACTACGCTGGCCACCGCCGTCGGCATTGCTCTCGTCGTTTTCGTGCTCGCCTCCTCACTCATGCTCTCGGCGGGCATCAAGAGGACGCTCGGTTCGTCCGGCAAGCCGGACAACGCCATCGTCCTTCGCATGGGGAGCGACGCGGAGCTCGGGAGCGTCGTCGAGGAATCGAGCGTCGCGCTCATTCTGGCGTCGCCCGGCGTCAAGTCCGACGAACGTGGGCAGCCGCTCGGAACGTCGGAGATAGTGACCGTCGCTGCCATGGCGAAGGTCGGCGTCGACGGCGTCACCAACGTCGCGCTCCGCGGCGTCGCCGACAACGTGGCGCGCTTCCGACCCGAAGCTCGGATCGTTGCAGGCCGACCTGCGCGTCCGGGAAGCGACGAAGCCGTCATCGGCTCACGGATTCGAGGGCGGATCAAAGGGCTGGACCTGGATCAGACCTTCGACATCAAGAAAAATCGACCGGTCAAAGTCGTTGGTGTCTTCGAGTCCGACGGCTCGGCTTACGAGTCGGAGGTCTGGGTCGATCGCGAGCTACTGCGCGAGGCATATCACCGCGAGGGCATCGTTTCGAGCGTGCGCGTGCGGCTGGAGTCGCCCAGCAAATTCGACGCGTTCCGTGCGGGGGTCGAAAACGACAAGCGCCTCGGACTCCAAGCGCTTAGAGAGACGGTGTTCTACGAGCGGCAATCGGAGGGGGCAGCCACCTTCGTAGGGGCCCTCGGGACGGTGGTTTCCATCTTCTTTGCGGTCGGCGCGATGATCGGCGCGACCATCACGATGTACGCTGCTGTCTCGAACCGGGAACGCGAAATCGGTACGCTGCGAGCGCTCGGTTTCTCGCGAACGAGCATCCTTCTCTCGTTCTTGCTCGAGGCCGTGCTGCTGGCGGCGATGGGCGGCGCGGTGGGGGCCGCCGCTTCGCTCGCCATGGGCTTCGTTCACTTTTCGATGATCAATTTCGCGAGCTGGTCGGAGATCGTGTTTTCGTTCGATCCAACGCCCTCGATCATTCTTACCGCGGTCATTTTCGCCTGCGGCATGGGTTTGCTCGGCGGACTGTTCCCCGCCGTTCGTGCCGCGCGCACGTCGCCTTTGAGGGCCATTCGCGCCTGAGAACGCCTCCGCTCAGACCGGTTCCACCCCGGGTCGGTCCTCGATCATCACGAGCATGACCCCGGCTCCCAGCTCGATTTGCTTTCCTCCGTGAGCCTGGGCTCCCAAGCGAGCGTCATCACGAGTATCGACGACGACACGCCAGGCTACGGCACCGGGCAGCGTGAAATTGAGCGGCTCGCGCGAGCCGTTCATCAGCACGACGAACGAGTCGTCACGTGCGATTTCCGCCTCCGGGACGGCGTTGACCGCGTCGCCGTCCAGCCAAAATGCGATGGCGGCGTTCTCGGGCACCGCCCAGTCGTCGGCCGTCATTTCGATCCCATCCCGACGCAGCCAGCTGATGTCCTTGCCGCGACTGCCGGCGCTCGCTATTCCGCGAAGAAAGTCGTGCCGCCTGAACGCAGGGTGCCGCCTGCGAAAGGCGCTGAGGGACTGCACGAAATCCATGATCGCGCGGTTGTCGCGGCCGAGACTCCAGTCGAGCCAAGTCAGCTCGGAGTCATGGCAGTAAGGGTTGTTGTTGCCGTGTTGGGTTCTCCAAAGCTCGTCGCCCATGCCAAGCATCGGCACGCCCTGCGACAAGATCAGAGTGGCTAGTAGGCTGCGCGCGACGGTGCGACGCTTGGCGAGCACTTGCTCGTCTTGGGTCTCCCCTTCCGAGCCGCCGTTCTGGCTGGCGTTGTCGTCGAGGCCGTCCCGGTTGTCCTCTCCGTTGGACTCGTTGTGCTTCTTCTCGTAGCTGACCAGATCGCGAAGCGTGAAGCCGTCGTGCGCCGCGATGAAATTGATGCTCGCGTGGGGATGGCGCCCGTCGTCGGCGAAGAGGTCGCTCGAACCCGTCAGGCGATAGCCGAGGTCGGCCACCACACTACGCTCCCCGCGCCAGAAGGAGCGAACGGTATCGCGGTAGCGACCGTTCCATTCGCTCCATAGGATGGGAAAGTTTCCAACTTGGTAACCGCCGGCACCGAGATCCCAGGGTTCGGCGATCAGCTTTATCCGCGACAGCACCGGGTCCTGGTGGATCACGGAGAAAAACGCGGCCAGTCGGTCCACGTCGCCGCTGGTGCCGCGTGTCAGCGCCGGTGCGAGGTCGAACCGAAAGCCATCGACGTGCATTTCCGTCACCCAGAAACGCAGGCTGTCGGTCACGAGCTTCAGCACCTGGGGGTGCGTTGCGTTCAGTGTGTTGCCGCAACCGCTGAAGTCGACGTAGTGCCGTGGATCCACGGCCTCTAGCCGGTAATAGACGGCGTTGTCGATCCCGCGCAGCGACAGCGTCGGACCGCGCTCGTCACCCTCGCACGAATGATTGTATACGACATCCAGAGATCACCTCGATGCCGTGGGCGTGCAGGCGCTTCACCATCTCCTTGAACTCGCGCATCGGGTTTCCCCCGCGCGTGGCGAATCGCCGATCCGGAGCGAAGAAAGCGAGCGTGCTGTACCCCCAGTAGTTCGTGAGGCCGCGCTCCGCGACGGCCGGCTCGTCGACACGCTCGTGCACCGGCATCAACTCCACGGCCGTGACCCCGAGCGACTTCAGGTGCTCGATGGCTGGGTCCGTAGCCAACCCCAAGTACGTTCCGCGAAGCGATGGAGGAATGGCGGGGTGGAGCTTGGTGAATCCCTTGACGTGCAACTCGTAAACGAAGATCTCGTGCCAGGGTACGCGGGGCGCACGGTCCGCCCCCCAGTCGAATGCGTCGTCGACGACGATCGCCTTTGGCTTGCCGGCGGCGTCGTCGCGCTCGTCGAACGCGAGGTCGTCAAGGCCCCGATCGCGCGGGTACGCATAGATCGCGGCTCCGTAGTTCAGAGCACCGTCGAGCGCCCGCGCATAAGGATCGACGAGCAGTTTGTTTGCGTTGAATCGATGCCCTTCGCGTGGCGAAAAGGGGCCGTTCACGCGCCATCCATAGCGCTGCCCCGGCTCGACGCCGGGCAGGTAGGCGTGCCAAACGTAGAGAGTGCGCCATGGCAGTGCAATGCGCGTCTCGCGCCCTTGGGCGTCGAAGAGGCACAGTTCGACGCTCGTCGCGTTCTCGCTGAACAGAGCGAAATTGACGCCGTTGCCGTCCCATGTCGCACCGAGCGGATGAAACGTACCTTGTTTGATCAAAGGGGTCATCGACGCAATGAGCGTTGGAGCAATTGGCTGGTGCGGGCCTAGCGACCGGATCCCGCGACAAGCCGCTGGATCGCGTCGAACCGGCGCATGAGCGAAGGGTCACATTCGAGCTCTTCTATCGGTCGCTCCAGGCGCCACGTCCAATTGTGCGCGACCACCGTCCCGGGCGTGTTGATCCGATCGCGCGTCCCGAGCAGCTCCTGGATGAGCACCAACGTGAGCTCGGAGCTCGCGCCGTACAGATCGCGGAGCAGGGCGAGTGAGCGCGCGCCATCGTCCATCGAGTCGTTGACGCCCGCTCGCGCCGAAATCTGCGCGCGCTCGCCTTCGGGCAGATCGTCCCACCACGCCACGATGGGAGCGGTGTCGTGCGTGCTCCAGCAGGCAACGCTCCCGGAAGGGAAGGTTCGCGGGTCGCGGACGCGATCTCCGTCCTTCTCCCAAGGCAGGACGCGGTAGCCGGGCATGCGGAGGTCCGAAAGGGCGTCGCGAACGAACGGCGGGATGACCCCGAAATCCTCGGCGATGACGCGCGGCGGTTCGACATGCCCATTGCCGACCAGCTCTTCGAGCATCGCCCCGAGAACGCGACGCCCGCGCCCGTTCTGGCCGGCCGCGGACTCGGGATCGAAGCGCCCTCCTTCGCGTCCACCCGCAGGTTTCACCCACTGTCGGAAGTATCCGACGACGTGATCCAGGCGAAAGCGATCATAGAGTCGCGCGGCCTGTCGTGTCCGCGCGCGGATCCACGCGAGGTCGTCGTCGTCCATGGAAACCCAGTCATAAGGCGGCAGCCCCCAATCCTGACCGTCGACGGAGAAGTCGTCCGGGGGCGCGCCGAGCGCGAGATCGAGGCGGAACTGGCGCGAATGCGACCACACGTCCGCGCTCTCGGCGCACACGACGAACGGCAGATCGCCCATCAGCTCGACCCCGATCGCCTGCATCTGCGCGCGGGCTAGCCCCCATTGGTCGAGGAGCGTCCACTGCACGTAAGCCACCTCGAGAATGCGCCGCGCGTGGGCTGCCCGCGCCGAATCGAGGGCGGCCGACGAGCGCTCCCGTTCGCCTGCCGGCCATGTCGGCCAACCCCAGCCTCCGTGCGTCTCGCGTAGCGCACAATACAGGGCAAAGCCCTCGAGCCATCCGCTTTCGGCGCGGACGAATTCCTCGAGCCTCTTGGCGCGCGCCGTTCCGTGCGCCCACTCGGTGACGCAAAAGCGATCGAACGCCGCGCGCAGCGCGCGCGTCTTGAGTGCCCTCACGGCGCGGTAGTCGACGCGCGCCGCCGTGCGGACGCGCGCTAGCTCGGCCTTGCCCCCCTCGCCGAGGGCCTGGTCGATTGCGTCGGCGTCGAGATCCTCGATGGCGAGCACGTCGGCGTACAGCGGATCGATTGCAAACGCAGACAGCGCGCCATATGGGCTGGTCTCACCGGAGGAAAGCTCGTGCGGCGGCAGTATCTGAAGCAGCGTGTGTCCGGCGCGACGAATCCACGCCGCGCAGGCCGGAAGGTCCGTGATCTGGCCGACCCCCCAATCGCGGCGCGTCCGGATCGAAAAGAGCGGCACGACGACGCCCGCCTTGCGTTGCATAGAGGACTCCGACGTATAGCCGAAGCGTTGCCAGGAGCAACGCACCGCGCCGTGGGGAACGCCATCCGCGCCGCCCCCCCTTGCCTGCGCGGGCTTCCGTTCGGCTGGGGTGCCACACTACGGGCCCGTGCGGCCTCGTTTCGCCCCGTTTTGGCAAAGGTCGGCGCGTTTTCTCTGGTTTGCCGCGGTCAGTCTCTCGGTGCATGCGGCCGCCTTCGTGGGCCTATGGCGCATCGCCGGCCATCGCGCGAAGGCGGTGTTCGACCCCGCGTCGCAGACTCTCTTGGGCGACACGCTCGACCTCGAGCCGCGGGTCGTCGCCACGACTTCTCCGGATTCTTCCGTGTCGCTCGGTCCGCCGCAGGCGTCCTCACCGGCCGTCGAAGACGACCCGGCCGAGAGATCCCCGGGGGGAGCCGCTTCGCGGTCGGCGCCGAGAGCCGCCTCGCCGCGCGAGGGCCGGCGCCCGTCCCCGCCACCCGCTCCGCCGCCGCCGGGGCGTTTCGGCGCGGTCGGCGTTCGAATCGGCGACCAATCTCGCCACCGCCTTCACGCGCGCGTTCCCCCAGGCAGCCAGCGCGGACTCCTTCTGGCTCGCCGTCCCCTTCGGCCCGGCTGGTGTGGCCAATGTCACTCTCGTGCTCGACGACGAGGGAACGCTCGCGTCCAGTACGGTAGACGGGTCGCCCTCTTCTCCGCTGCGACGCGGAATCTCACGAACGATCGCGCTTCTAGGCACGCGCGCATTCACGGCTCACGGAGCGATAACTCGGCTGCGGGTCATTGCGCACGTCACCCGGGACGACCTGCGCGACGGCTTGCACGGAGACGTCTTCGCGCTGAGCGGCGGTAGCTTTGCTGGCGATGTTGGGGCCGCGTTCTTCGCGCTTCCGGCTCGAGGCGGAGCCGGGCCCGGGCGGCGGGTCGATATTTTGCTCCGCTTGGTGCCAGACAACTGACGAGCGCTCACGAGGGTCTGCCGGTCGGAGGTGACCGCGGGTTACGCCCTCTCGATTGCGTGTCGCGGCCGCGCGCGTCGTTGGTTCTGCGCATGAGGTCACATGCCGCTGGGCCCGTTGGCCCGAAGGTATACACTGGAGCGGATGTCGGGCGACGGTCTCACACGAATCGACAGGCGCGAGGGCGAACGGCATCTGGCCTGCTTCCCCGCCGCTTTGAGACGCCCCGATGGCGAGGAGCGCCCCTCCCTCATTCACGACCTGAGCGAGTCCGGGGTCCTGCTGCTAGCGCGGACGACCAAGCTTTGCATCGGCGACGAGGTCAAGCTCAGGCTCTACATCGCCGGCGATGGGCGCAAATACCGGGTTGCCGCGGGGCAGGTCGTTCGGGTCGAGGATCTCGCCGCGGGCCAGGGGGGCCCATGGCTGCGGCGCGTGGCGGTCCGCTTCCGCGAGCCGCTGGCGGTGCGCGCCGAGGACGTCGAGACATTTCGGCAGCAAGCCCAGCGATTGGGGCTGGAACCGTCGTCGTAGCAGACGGCCGAGAGAGGATGAGCGGCTCGCATAAACCCCGCTCCCGAAAAGACCCGCCCGCTATTTCGATGAGGCTGCCTCCGGAAGCGCGCCGCCGGCGCGGACGTACGCCACGATCGCCTCGACGAGGGCGCCGTCGGCGCGTTGGCACGCCGCCGAGACCTCGCCACTCATGGCGCCCTTGCATTCCCTGCCTCGGGCGGCGTGAGCGCGCTTGATGGCTTCGCTCCCGGCAATGAGCGCGTCTTGCGTCGCAGGCGCGATACGGTGCCACTGCACGTGCGCCGGCACGGGCCTCGCTGGACGCCGGCGCGTAGTCATCTCTGCCTCGATACCCATCGAGCAACTCCCGTCCCACCGCATGAGAATCGTAGGTACCCGCCGCGCTGCCGACTACCATCCCATTCTTGGGCGGGAGGTGCGCGCGAAGGGCAATGACCTCCTCTTCGAACGCAAGCTCGTCGAGCCTGCCCCGGAGGTACAGGCGCGTGAAGGGTGTCCTCTTCGAGAAAAGGGCCAACGCGACGTCTTGGTCGGGCTTTGCGCACAGGCGCTCGACGAACCCGCTCGGCGGGGTGCAAAGCGCGGCAGAGACATCGGCGCAGCTCGCGGGCACGCCCGTGGGCGAAGCATCTCCAGCGGCGGGCGCTCGTGCGGGGCGAGCCGGCGGGGCGTCGACGTCGCCGCTGGGCGCCGCCGACGCGTTGTGGCCGATCTCGGACCCGATCGCCGATTCGGAGGCCGCTGCCGGCGGCGCCGCAGGGGGTCGGCCGCAGGAGGCGCACGCGACACACGCGGCACACGGGAGAAGAGCGAAGCGGCGGAATCGTTCGACCAGGGCATCCGGGCGCCCCAGGTGGAGCCAGGGGGTATGGTCAAGCAAGGACCTCGGATGAAATCTCACGGGGAGCGACGTTACATGAAGCGCTCCGTCTTGCCGCCGACCAACAACGCTCGTAATCCCTTCGAGCATGCAGCGCACGAAAACCGATGCCGCCCTCGAAGCAGCGGAGCGCACTCACGCCGACGACCCTGATCGCGCGGAGCTCTTGCGGCGTGCACGTCTCTTCAAGGCAAGCTGGATCGATCTCGCCGAGGCGCTCGCGGCCGCCAAAAGGGCGGGGCGCTGGAAAGAGTGGGGGCACGATTCGTTCGAGGCTTACGCGAAAGCCGAGCTTCATCTGAAGAGCGAGACGGTCGAAAAACTGACGGGGTCCTATTCGTTCTTGAAGAGGCGAGCTCCCGCGGTGCTCGATCGTGACGCGCTCCGCGAACCGATACCCAGCTACCAGGCGGTCGACTTTCTTCGGCGCGCGGAGGCCAGCGCCGCCGCACCGCTCGACGCCGTCGATGAGATTCGTCGGCGCGTTCTCGAAGAGGGTGCCCCGGCGGCCACGATGTCACGAGCGTACGGCAGCGTAGTTTTTCCCATCTCCGCCGACGAGCGCCGCACCCGCGATTCAGCGGGCCTCAGAAACGTCGCCAAGCGCCTGCGCGAGCTTCTCGGCGAGACACGCGTCGTGCCACGAAAGCTCGCAGGCGACGTCGTGGAGGCGCTCGACAAGCTTCTCGAAGCGCTTCCCGGACAGTCCGAAGAAGCGGCATAATCGGCCCCGCGAACGTGCGCTACGAAGTCAGTCTCGATGGCAGCGGAGGACGAAGGGGCGCCGCTCCGATCGTCATCGAGTTGAGCGAGCTGGCGGGCGGGGGCTTCGAAGCCCGCGTCAACGGAAGGCCCGTCGAAATCGACGTCGCCTCCTTCGGGACTCAGCCAGGCCGCCACCTCAGCGTGCGGGTCGCGGGGCAAATGATCGACCTGACGACGGAGGGCGCGCCGCCCGAGTTCTTCGCCGTCGCCGAGGGCCATCGCGCCCGGGTACGGGTCGAGAGCGAGCGCTGGCGATCGACCGGCCCAGTCCGCGCGCCGGCGGCCGCCTCGGCGACGCTGGTCGTCAAAAGCCCGATGCCCGGGCGCGTGGTGAAGGTCCTCGTTTCCGTCGGCGACCACGTGCGCGTCGGCCAGGGGCTCGTGGTGCTCGAGGCGATGAAGATGGAGAACGAGGTCTGCGCCCGGGAAGCGCGAACGGTCGCCGCGGTTCACGTCGTCTCGGGCGCCGCGGTGGAGGGCGGCGCCAGGCTCGTCACCCTCGCATGACCACGCCCGAGCCTTCGACGAGAGGCTACGTCGGGACGCCGCTTCCGCGCGTTCCGCTCGTTCACGGACCGACGCCTATCGTGAAGCGCCGCCGCCTCGACGAGCTATTTTTGCTCAATCTCTGGCTAAAGCGCGACGACATGACGGGCGGCGCCGAAGCGGGGAACAAGGTGCGGAAGCTCGAATTCTTGTTGGGCGACGCGACCGCCCGTGGGTGCGACAGCGTCATCACGTGCGGGGGTTTGCAATCGAACCACGCGCGGGCGACGGCCCTGGCGTGCGCGTCACTCGGGCTCACGTGCCTTCTGCTACTGCGCACCGACGATCCGTCGAAGAAGGCCATGCCCCGGTCGGGCAACTTGCTCCTCGACCGACTCGCTGGCGCGGAGCTGCGCCTCGTGTCGCACGACGAATACGCGCAGCGAACCGCGTTGATGGCGAGCGTTGCCAACGAGCTCCGTGTCCGCGGGCGGAGACCCTACGTGATACCGGAAGGAGGATCCAATGGCCTCGGCTCGCTCGGATACGCCGACTGCATGCGCGAGATGGCCGAGCAAATGCGGCAAGGCCTCGGAGGAGGAGCAGAACCGTTCGACGTCATTGCGGTCGCGTGCGGCTCCGGAGGTACCGCAGCCGGCGTCGCGCTCGGCGCCGCCCGGTTTGGCGTCGCAAGAGGCGTTCGTGCGATGGCCGTGTGCAACGATGCCGTGTACTTCGAACGGGCTGTGTCGCGGATAGTGGCGGAAGCGCAGGCGTGGGACGCATCACTCGGGGAGCCGGCGCCCGTCGTCGTCGACGATGCCGAAAAGGGCCCCGCGTACGCCGTCTCGACGCCCG
Source organism: uncultured delta proteobacterium (assembly GCA_963787925.1). Lineage (GTDB taxonomy): Bacteria > Myxococcota_A > Polyangia > Polyangiales > Polyangiaceae > Palsa-1150. The sequence goes on along the minus strand of CAWBEN010000003.1, from coordinate 1,733,501 downwards.
AACAACGCGAGACGATGATCCGGATTGCGCGAACGAGCGGCATCGTCCTCGACCCCGTTTACACGGGAAAGGCCATGCAGGGCCTCCTCGCCGCAGTTCGTCGCGGCGACGTGCGGAAAGGCGCACGCGTGCTCTTTCTCCATACGGGTGGGCTGCCGGGCCTGCTCGCCGAAGGAGACGCGTTCGGTGCGGAGCTCGGATGACGCGGGCGAAGGAACGACTCGACGGCACGGCTCCGCCATCGCCCAGCTCGCGCACTGCTCCTCGCGCGGGGGACGCCCAGTCGGCGCAGTCGCGCGGGAGGGGCCCACCGGGCTATCGTTCGACCGCGAGCACCGCAGGGCCCTTCTGCGCCATTTTACCCAGATGAACACCCACGACGCGGCCGTTCCAAAGCCTCGACGACGCACGTTGGCCGAAGACGCCCTGAACGTGCCGAACCTGCTGACGATGGGGCGGGTCGTGGCCATCCCCTTTTTCGTCTGGCTACTCAACGTACCGACGCCGGTGCGGGGCTTCTGGGCCTGTATCGTCTTCACGGCTGCCGCCCTGAGCGACGTGCTCGACGGCTACCTCGCGCGCAGGCTCGGCGTCGTAAGTGTGCTCGGCAAGTTCCTCGACCCGCTAGCGGACAAGCTCATAGTGATGGCGGCCCTCGTTTGGCTGGTGCCGCTCGGCAGGGTCGCCCCCTGGGTCGTCGTCGTCCTCTTGGGGCGCGAGAATCAGCGTGACTGGGCTTCGTAGCGTCGCGGCGAGCGAGGGCGTCGTCATCAGTGCGGGAAACGAGGGAAAGATCAAGACGGCGCTCCAGATGATCGGCATCATCGCCCTCGTCCTCGGTTACCCGTACCACCTGTCGTATCTCGGCATGGACCTCGGCATCGTTGACCTCGTGCACGTCGGGAAGATGCTCATTTATTTGTCCCTCGTCTTCTCGTTCGCGAGTGCCGCGCAGTACGTGCGACTGTTCGCCGCCGCGGTCGAAGCCAAAGGCCAAAGGCAACGCGACGGCGCTGCCTGAGCGACAGTCCTCGCTGGCATTTCGACCCGTTTTCTGGAAGGTTGGGCCGCCCCCATGCGCCGACGCTTCACGCTCTTTCTATTTCTTCCTGCCGTCGTACTCATGCCTGTTCTCGTCGTCCTCTTCGGGGCATGCGCCAGCCAGGGCGAGGGTGAAAGGTGCAGCCCGGAAGCCGGAAACGCTGGAGCCGACGATTGCCAGAGCGGCCTCGAGTGTCTGCGCACGAACAACGCGAACGCCGTCTACCGATGCTGTCCGGCGGACCGGACGAGGTCGACCACCGCCGCTTGCGCCCTGCCCGGCACGGTCGACGCGAATTCCAGCGTCCCGGAGGCCACGACTTTGCCCGAGGCATCGAGCGACGCTCCAGACCTGCGCCTCGACGGGTCGGATGATGCACTCGACGGCACCGCGGACGGGTCCGACGCGTCGGCTGACGGCTTGCTCGAAGGTGCGACGGACGCGCCAGCTGAAGCGTTGTTGGACGTGGCTACCGAAAGCACGCCGGATGGGCGCGCCTCCGCCGAGACGTCGACCGACGCGGCCGCCGAAGCGACGAGCGACGGCTCGGGCGCGACCGCGGACTGACCGCCCATGCCTCCCCCGTCGACGCTCGTCCACGATGCGCAGCAAGCGCTCTGGCTGGTGCTCGCCGTCTCGTTGCCCGTCGTCGCGGTCGCTGCGCTCATCGGGTTCGTCGTTGCCGCGTTCCAGGCCGCGTCGCAGATCCAGAATCCGACGCTCGCTCACCTCCCGAGGCTGCTCGTCGTCGTCGCCGCTCTCGCGCTCATCGGACCGTGGATGGGCCACCAAGTCGCGATGTTTGCGGTTCAGATGTTCGCGGCCGGCGAGCGGTCGGCGCGTTGACCGCACGCGGCTTGCTCTGCTAGCTCCGACGGGCAATGAGTGAATCCTCACTCAGTCCCCGCGGCGCGCGCAGAGGTCGTGGCGCGCGGTCCGAAGCGAGGTCGCCGCGGGGCGGCGACAAGCGCGAGCGCATCCTCGCCGCCGCGGTGCGCGTCTTCGCGAAGAAGGGGTTCTATGCGACGCGGGTGAGCGAGGTCGCCAAGGCAGCGGGCGTCGCCGACGGCACGATCTATCTTTACTTCAAATCGAAGGACGAGCTTCTCGTGTCGCTGTTCGAGGACCGTGTCGAGCGGCTGCTCGCGTTTCTCGAATCCGAACTGCCGCGCTCCGCGAGCGCGTCCGAGCGGTTGCGTCGCATCATCGAGCTGCAGCTCGGGCTGGTCGAGGGAGAGCGGGATCTGGCAGAAGTGATTACGGTGATCCTCCGGCAGTCGACGAAGCTGATGAAGCAGTACGCGGCGCCGAAGTTCACGGCGTACCTCGACGCCATCGCCCGCGTCGTCTGCGACGGCCAAGCCACAGGCGAGCTTCGTGGGGACGTCTCGCCCCATCTCGTCGCCCGCGCCATCTTCGGCGCGCTCGACGGAATCGCGATGACGTGGGCCCTCGGCAAGGCGGACCGCGGGGGCCTCGTAGGCGCCGCCGGGCAGATCGCCGAGCTGGTGCTTCGCGGCTTGTCCTCGCCGCGAGTCGACTCGAAGGTTGGCCCGGGGGAGCCGGCGTGAAGCGCCTCCGCGAGCGCGCGCAGACCTGCAGCCAAGTGCGCCGCTTCTTCGATGCCCGCGCGTTCTTGGAGGTGCAGACGCCGCTGATGGTGCCCTCCCCGGGCCTCGACCTCCATCTCGACGCGTTCGAAGTAGCCGGCGGCGGGCACGGCCCGCCTCGGTGGCTGATCACTTCGCCCGAATACCAGATGAAGCGACTGCTCGCCGAGGGGTGGCCGCGCATCTACCAGCTCGCGCCCTGCTTCCGACGCGGCGAGGTCGGCGTGCGGCACAACCCCGAGTTCACGATGCTCGAGTGGTACCGGGCGCACTCGACCGTCGAGGACGTGATGGACGACACCGAGCAGCTCGTGGCAGCGGCCACGGGCGGGGCGGCGCGACTCGGCGCTCGCACCATCGACCTGCGACCACCCTTCGAGCGCTTGCCCGTCTGCGAGGTTTTCAGGCGGTTCGCGGGGTGGTCGGAAGATCAGACGCTCGACGCCGCCGCCAACGACGAAGATCGCTATTTTCGCACGCTCGTCGAGTCCGTCGAGCCGGCGCTCGAGCGCATCGATCGCGGCGTCTTCCTCGTCGACTACCCTGCAACGCAGGCTTCGCTCGCCCGCAAGAGGCCGGACGATGCCCGGCTTGCGGAGCGGTTCGAGCTCTACGTCGCGGGCGTAGAGCTCTGCAACGGGTTCGGCGAGCTGGTGGACCCGCTCGAGCAGCGTGCGCGGCTCGAGCGCGACAAGTCGCTGCGAATCGCGAGAGGGCTGCCAGCATACCCCATCGATGAGCGCTTCTTGGAAGCGCTCGAGCGGGTGCCGCCCAGCGGAGGAAACGCGCTCGGACTCGATCGCCTCGTGGCACTTGCGTGCGGGGCGACGTCCATCGCCGAGGTCATCGCTTTTGCGACCGACGAGGTTTAGAGCGGCGCTCGCTCTCTTGGTGCATGCCGAACGGTGCCGTGCCAGCGCGGCACGTCGCGCGAATCACGCCGTCCGAACGTCGATGCCGAGCGCGCGCATCAACCGGAGCGCATTCGAGCTATGAACGATGCCGGGGCGCAACAGGTAGTCGAACGTCATGGCGTCCCCCGCCACTTGCTCTTCGAAGTGCACGTTTTCCACACGCGCGCCAAGCTCTTGCTCGAGCGCCGTAATGCCCAGATCGTGCGTCGAGACGGCGCCGGACGCGCCTTCTTCGAGCAGCTTTCGGACGACGGCGCAGGCGCCGATGACGCGCTCGCGCGAATTCGTCCCATGCAGGATTTCGTCGAGCAAAAAAAGAACGGGGGGGCGATTCGCCTCTTGCGCCCAGTCGAGCACGCGCTTCAGGCGCCGTAGCTCTGCATAAAAGTGCGATATACCCTGCTCGAGCGAGTCCTCGATGCGCATGCTCGTCGCAACGCGGGCCGGGCCGATGCGCAAGAGGCGTGCACACACTGGCCCGCCAGCCATGGCGAGGACCGCGTTGATGCCGATCGCGCGCAGAAGCGTGCTCTTGCCCGACATGTTCGAGCCGGTCACGACGAGCGCCCGTCCGCCGCCAGCCAGGCGCACGTCATTGCCGACACGACGGTCGCTCGGAAGCAGCGGATGGCCCAGACCCTGCGCTTCGAGCATCGGCTCCAGAGTGAGCTCGGGCCAAACGAAGTCGGGGTGGTCGAACGCGAAGCTTGCGAGCCCCGCTACCGCTTCGACCTCCCCGAGAGCTTCGAGCCAGCCGCGTACGTGGGCTCCGGCGCGCGAACGCCACCGCTGCAGCGCGACGGCGCAGTGCACGTCCCACATGAGAAACGGGCCGATGAGGAACCGGAAGACTTCGTTGTTGCGCGCATCGACGAACCCTATGATGCGCTGCAGGGCTGCCATCTCCTCGCTTGCGCGGCGCCGACCCGCGCCCAATCTCCCGCGCGCGCTCTGGAGCAACGGAGCCTCGAAGGGCTCGCGCTCGATGGCCGACATGAGAGCGCGCCATCGCGTGGCCGCCGACTCGCGCGCCGAGACCGTCTGCAACACCGCGGTGACGCGCGCCGAGAGCGTCGTCCCGAGGGCCAGGCCGCCTACGACGATCGCCGTCGTGACGAAGGCCGGCCAGCTGAGGGCGCGCCCGAGGACGAGGACGGCGGCGACGACGACCGGCAACGCCCACGAAGCCACCCGAAGCCCGAGCGGAAGCATCTGCTTCGCCTCCGCCCAGGCCAGCAGCGGTGACGCGTCAGGCTTTTCGCCGACGAGGACCCCCCCGGCGACAGCCAAGGCCTCGCGAAAGGCCAAGCGGGGGACGAGATCGCGCGAAGCCTGCTGGCGCGCGAGGACGCCGTCCGGCCAATCCAGGGCGCCGTCCATCGAAAAGAGCTGCGCCAGTCGCTCTTCACCCATGCGGGTCTCGGTCGAGTCGGCCAGCTGCATCAGCGAGGCCCGACCAAAGATGTCCAGATCGGCCACGAAAGGGTGGTCAGCGGTGCGGAAGCGTTCGCTCGTAGCGGGGAGCTTGTCCCAATCGTGCGCGAGCCGCGCCAGGCCGCGTTCGTGAAATCGTCCGCCCGCCGAGGCGCGCTCCCCGGCCTCGTGGATTCTTGCGTGCACGAAGACGAGGACGAGAAACAAAAGGGCCACCGCCGTGAGGGCCGCCCACGCGGTGCCGCCAAAGTGCCCCCACACGATCGTCCCTACGAGCGCGAGGGCCGCAGCGGCAAGGGCCAGACGCGCCGTCGCGATGCGCCGCGCCAGCGCATCGAAGCGCGCGACCTCGCGTCGGCAGAGCTCCGCCCCTCGTTCGTACCTCGCGCGCGCGTCCACGCCGCCTTGTTACCACGAGCGCTCGCAGCGCGGCCGCCCGCGATGGACGACCGGTCGCCGCCGCTCCGCTGCCCCTTTCTCCGCTTGGCGGTTCTCTCATGCTCGGGTATGGGGTTCCGTTCGTCATCATGGCGCGCCTCGAAGCATCGCCACCCCTCGTCCTTCTGTCGAATGACGACGGCTACTCGAGCCCTGGACTCCAATCCATTCGCCATGCCCTCGCGCGTCGAGCAGACGTGATCGTCGTCGCGCCCGAGGGAGAGCAAAGCGCGTCGAGCCACTCGCTCAGTCTGCATCGACCGCTCCGGCTCCGATCCATCGAGGCGGGCGTGTTCGCCCTCGATGGCACCCCTGCCGATTGCGTCTACGTTGCGCTTCACGCCGGCACGCGCGTCCTTCCGCGGCGGCCGGACCTCGTCGTCTCCGGCATCGACCACGGGATGAATCTAGGTCAGGACGCGTTTTACTCGGGAACCATCGCGGCCGCACGTGAGGGAGCGCTCCGCGGGATACCCGCGATGGCCACGAGCGCACATCCCTCGCTCGACCTCGAACCCGTGGCGGACCTCTGCGCCCGCATCGCGCTCGTGCTTCTCGCGAGCCCCAAGACGCGAGCCCCTCTCCTCAACGTCAACGTCCCACCGGGCTTTACCGGAGAGGTGAGGGCGACGCGACTCGGAGCGCGCATTTACGAAGAGATCGTGGACTTCCGCTTCGACCCGCGAGGCCGCGAGTACCTCTGGCTCGGCGGCCCCGGCGTTCGCCACGAGCGGGATCAAGGTACCGACACGGACGCTTACGACGACGGCGCCGCTTCCATAACCCCGCTGCTCCTCGATTTGACGGCTCCGGAAGAGAGACCATTCGGCGTTGAAGTGGCGAGGCAAATCAGCGACCTGAGCGACGTGAGCAACGTGAGCAACGTGACCGCCGAGAAGAGGGATGGCAGATGGCCACGATGAAGCGACGGGCGCTCAAGGGGACGCGGGCGAAGACGGGCGGCGCGAAGCGCGCGACCGCCGCGAAGCCCACGGGCGAAAAGAGGAGCTCCCACGCGAAGAAGAGCGCTCCCCAGGCCTCCATTTCGGCACCGAACATCGCGCGCCCCGTGGCAAGCTTCGACTACTGTCGCTCCCTCATCCGTGAGGTCCGCGACTTTCCGAAGCCCGGGATCGTCTTCAAAGACATCACACCGCTCCTCGCCAGCCCGCTCGCGTTGCACGTCGTGCTCGACGGAATCGCGGAGCGCTTCATCGGCGAGCACATCGAAGTCATCGTCGGGATCGAGGCCCGTGGATTCATTTTCGGCGGCGCCCTCGCCGCTCGCCTGAACGCGAGCTTCGTTCCCGTCCGAAAGCCCGGCAAGTTGCCGGCCGCCGTCGACCACGTCGAAATCGTCACCGAATACAGCCGCGACGCACTCGAGATGCACAAGGGCAGCCTGCGCGAAGCGTCCCGCGTGCTCGTCGTCGACGACGTGTTGGCAACGGGCGGTACGGCGCGGGCGGCAGCGGAGCTCGTCCACGGACAGGGCGGCTACGTGATCGGCTATGCGTTCGTCGTCGAGCTGACGGCGCTCGGTGGGCGCGAAAAACTGCTGCCGGCCCGCGTCGAGAGCTGCATCGCGTATTAGCCAGGAGCCCGTCGGAATGCGTAAACTGCTCGACAGGGAGGACACATGATACTCGCTCGACGACTGCACCTGCTGCCCGCCGCGCTTTTCGTCGCGAGCTGCGCCGGTCACGAAGCCAGCCAGGCTCCGACGACGGCGCCGAACGCACCCCACGGCCCCGCGCCAACCGGCGGGGCCTCGGCGACCAGCTCGGGTCCAGAGCCCGCCGCCTTGTCGCCCGCAACTCCCGACGCCATCGCGATTCCCGCCACGCAGGGCGTGATTGTGAAGGCCTTGGGCAAGGGCGTCCAAATTTATGTTTGCAAGTCAAAAGAGAGCGCTCCAACGGCCTTTGAATGGACGTTGAAGGCGCCCGAAGCCGAGCTCTTCGACGACGCCGGAAAAAAAATCGGCAAGCACTACGCCGGCCCGACCTGGGAGGCCGCAGACGGCAGCAAGGTCGTCGGCAAGCTCAAAGCAAAGGTGGACGCACCGGAGGGAAGCGCAATCCCCTGGCTTCTCTTGAATGCCCAATCGAACGAAGGAGACGGGCTGTTTGCCAAGGTCCGGAGCATTCAGCGCGTGGCCACAGTCGGCGGAAAGGCCCCTGCTGGAGGGTGTGACGCCGCCCACGTCGGCGCGGAGACGCGGGTCGATTACACGGCAACTTACTTTATGTACGGGCCCTGAGCGCGGCGGCCAGCGCCGCCATCGCCGGACGCGCCACAGCGAGGTCGCTTTTCGACGCATCGCAACTGCGGAGCGAAGGTCGGGCGCCCTTCAGAACACGACGCCGACCTGCCCGTGAAGCGTGAACGCGGTATCGGTCGACGATTTCAAATCCGGGCGCGTGCGGCTCGGCAGAATGAGGATGTTCGCGTCCGCTCCGACGAGCAGCGGACCGAGCGTCACGAGGCCCGTGACGCCCGGCTCGACGTACAAGCTACTGTGACTCGACGACACACTCGGCACTTTGAGGTCCACCGTCTCCGTATAATTGCCGACCCCGACCTGTCCACGAATCGTGACTAGTCCGAGGAGCTTCGAGCCAAAGCCGCCTTCGACGCCGTATGTCAAGGCATGCACGGACGTGACGGGGTCGCTGTCGCCCAGGTAGTACATGAACGCGAGCCCGCCGTAGAGACCGAGCAACGACACACCCGCCCGCGCACCGAGCCCGAACCCGAGCGGGTTCGGCGTCGTTCCCCCGGGCGAGGTACCGACTCCCGCCTTCGCTGCGATTTCAAGGTCTACGGGCCCGAGTGCAAGCGCGTCGCGCGCTACGAGCGCGGTGCCGAGTCCGAATCGCAAGCACAGCCAGTCGAAGGTTCATTCGCCGCATTCCCGAACGCTACCATCGTAGAGGAGACATCGTACGCGAGACAATGCGCGCCCGACGCTCGGTAGCAGTCATTGCGGCAAAGACAACCCGAGCGCGGCCCTCTGCCGCGCGATGTTGGCGGCCGGGGCTCCGAGCTCTGCCGCATGGTCGAGCGCGCGGGACGCGTCGGAAGCGCGTCCGAGCTTCGCGAGTGACCAGGCGCGGCCCAGCTCTGCGGGAGCAAAATGCGGGAGGCGCATCAGGACCTGTTCGTAGGCGGCGAGGGACGCTACCGCGTCGGCGCGGAGAACGGCGACGGTTGCAAGACCCAACCAGTTCTCGGCGACCATCGAAGTGACGGTTCGGTCGCCGGGCTCGGCTGTCCGGTCCGTGGGCGCGCGGGCGGCGGCTCCCGCACGGTAAGCCTCCTCCGCGCCGTCCAGGTCTCCGAGGTGGAGACGAACGAGCCCGAGGGCGTGCCACACCTCTCCGTCGCGCGCCCCGCGGCGGACCGCCTCTTCGAGACGCGGCCGCGCGAGCTCTGTCTCGCCCCAATGCGCGCAGCGCATCCCGCCTTCGCGGGGGCCCTCCGCAGATCCCGGCGCGACCCGGGCGGCCTCGTCGTAGGCATCGAGAGCCTCGTCGTACCGATGCGCGAGCTCCAGTGCGTGGCCGAGCTCGACAGCCGGCGCAGGGTCGTTGGCCCGGCTTCGGCGCCCCAGCTCGGAGGCCTCGGCGCGCGCACCCCGAAGGTCACCCGTCAATCCAAGGAGGGCGATGAGCAGTCGCCGCGCCGGAATGTCGTCGGGATGCCTTCGCAGCCGTTCCTGAAGTACGCCGACGGCGGCCTCGTCGCGATGTCGTCGAACGAGCGCCTCGGCGCGCTCCGTTGCGCTCGCGGCCGCGCAGGCTTGGCCGCAGACGGCGACCACGACGACGGTCGCAAACCAAAGCGTGGTATGTCGCGGCGCGCACAACATCCCGGAGACCGGCAAGCATGGCACATCTCGACGAGGTCAAGACCGTCGGCGTCCTCGGGGCGGGGCAGATGGGCGGCGGCATCGCGCAGGTTGCGGCTTCGAGTGGCTTTCGCGTCGTTTTGGTCGACGCGTCACTCGATCTCGCCCAGCGCGGAAAGAGCGCCATCGCTGGCCGGTTCGACCGGCAGGTCGCCAAGGGAAAGGCGACGCCCGAGGCGCGCGCATCGTCGCTCGACCAGATTGCACCCGCCGGCAGCATCGAGGCCTTTAGCCGGTGCGACTTCGTCATCGAGGCAGCGACCGAGAACGTGGCCTTAAAGCTGACGCTCTTCCAGAGGTGCGACGCCGTGCTCGCGGAAGGCAAATGGCTGGCCAGCAACACGTCGTCGATCTCTCTCACGAAATTGGCTGCGGCGACGTCCCGCCCCGATCGCGTCGTGGGCATGCATTTCATGAATCCAGCGCCGGTCATGAAGCTCGTAGAAATCGTCCGCGCCATGCAGACCAGCGACGAGACGGTCGCTCTCACGAGGGCGCTGGCGGAGGCCATGGGAAAGACGACGACGACGAGCCGCGACGCTCCGGGCTTTCTGGTCAATCGGATCCTCGTGCCAATGATCTGCGAGGCGTGCTTCGCCCTTCAAGAAGGGGTGGGATCGGCGGAGGACATCGACACCGGCGCCAGGCTTGGCCTCGACCATCCGATGGGGCCTCTCGAGCTCGGCGACCTCATCGGGCTCGACACGGTCCTCGCCATTGCCGAGGTGCTTCATCGCGACATCGGCGACGACAAATACCGACCGCCGACGTTGCTCCGAAATCTCGTCGCCGCGGGATGGCTCGGCCGGAAAACGAGCCGCGGCTTCTACGTTTACGACGAGCAGGGGCAGCGCACGGCGAAAGCGTCGACCCGAGGCTGAAGGATCGCCCGCTTCAGACAAGCCAGTAAGAGCGCAGCGAGGATTGCGCGGAAGGAGCCGAGGATGTCCGTCCTGATTACCGAGCGAGAGGGCCACGTCGCGACGTTGACGCTTCACCGCCCCGACAAGCTCAACGCGTTGAACGCCGAGCTCCTGGAGGCGCTCAGCAGAGCGATGCGCGAGCTCACCGAGGGGGACCATGCCTCCGGCGCCGGCGTACGCTGCGTCATCCTCACTGGAAGCGGCGACCGAGCCTTTGCCGCGGGGGCAGACATCGCGGCCATGGTGGAGATGACCGCGACACAAGCCAAACACTTCGCCTACCTGGGACAGCAGCTGGGGGCCACTATCGAGCAAGCCTGCTTTCCAGTCATCGCCGCCGTCAACGGAGTCGCGCTGGGGGGGGGCTGCGAGCTCGCGCTCTGCGCAGACTTCATTTACGCAAGCGACAAGGCGAGGTTCGGGCAGCCGGAGGTCAACCTCGGTGTCATGCCGGGCTTTGGCGGCACGCAGCGTCTCTCTCGGAGGATCGGCCCGGCGCGCGCGCGAGAGCTGTGCATGACCGGCGACACCCTCGGAGCCGAGCATGCGTTGCGACTCGGCCTCGTCAATGCCGTGATCCCTCACGCCGAGCTTCTTCCGCACGTGCGGGAGCTCGCCGCCAAGATCGCGCGCAAGGCCCCCCTAGCGGTCGCAGCCATCAAGCGCACGATCTTGCGCGGCGCCGACGTGTCGCTGCCCACGGCGAACGAGCTGGAGTCTTCTGCGTTCGCGGCACTGTTCGGGACCAAGGATCAACGCGAGGGAATGCGTGCCTTCGTCGAGAAAAGACCCGCGAAGTTCGAGGGAGAGTGAGCTCGCCCTTGCCCGAATCAAAAGGTCTTGAACGATGCGACGGCGGTACCGAGCGCCGCTGATGCGACCGCGAGCGCGGCCGCCGCTGCGAAGGCAACGCGTGCCACTCTCCGCAGCGACTGGCGCGCGTCGCCTTCCGCGCGCAGCTCGGCTGCGTAGGCGATTGCTCCCGCCCACGAAAGGACGATCGCCCCAAAGGCAAGGTGCTCTTTTCGCTCGAAGAGGTAACCGATGCTGGCGGCCTGCGCGAACATTGGTTGCCGCAGCCGATCTCTGTACGAGCCGTAGAGCGTGACACCCAAGGCGCCCGTAACGGTGACGAGGCCGACGGCGAACGCGACGGCCAGATTGGCGCGGCGTCGAGGCCAGCGCAGGAGGATGGCCGGGTGGACCAAAGCAGCGGCCGCTAGCCAACCGAGGTGGCCGTGCAGGTGCTCCTCGAAACGAAGAGGGTCGAACAAGGCCACGGACGACTCTAACCCTTTGCTCCGGGACGTGAAATGGCGGTCCCAGCTGCTACGAAGGAGGTCGATGCCGGAAGACAAGCCAGAGAAGCACTCGGCGCCATCAGGCGATGCGAGCGCGCACATCTTGCTCTTCGAAGACGACGAGACCCTCGCCGCCCTGCTCGCGCGCTCCCTTCGCGCCGAGGGCTACGTGGTGGACGTGCTCGAAAACGCAAAGGCTCCCCCGCCGAGGCAGCTCGCCACCTACGACGTGGTGCTGAGCGACATTCACCTTGCCGACGGCACGAGCGGCCATGACGTGCTCCGGACCGTAAGGACGGGCAGCCCGTCGACGCCGGTCATTCTGATGACGGCCTATGCCGACATCGACGGTGCGATGAGCTCCGTCACCGAAGGGGCCTACGATTACCTGGCGAAGCCCATCGACCCGCGCGAGCTCAAACGAATGGTCTTCGAGGCCATCGCGCGGCGCAAGCTCGCCTACGGAGCCCAGGGCGCCGCGGAGCGACCGCAGGGCCCCGTCGCAGAGATTGTCGGGACGACCCCAGCCATGCTGGCGGTCTACAAGACGGTAGCGCAGGTCGCGCCCACGACCGCGACCGTGCTCATCGTGGGCGAAAGCGGCACGGGGAAAGAGCTCGTCGCGAAGGCCATTCACGCGAAGAGCCTACGAGCCGGCAAACCATTCGTGGCCATCAACTGCGGAGCGCTGTCGGAGTCTCTCCTCGAGAGCGAGCTCTTTGGCCACGAGCGAGGCGCATTCACGGGCGCGAACGCGACGAAACGCGGGCTCTTCGAGGAGGCCGCGGGCGGCACTCTCTTCCTCGACGAGATCGGTGAAATCGGCCCGAAGATGCAGGTCCAGCTCCTTCGGGTACTGCAGGAGGGGGAAATCCGCCGCGTCGGCGGCGTCGAGACGATCAAGATCGACGCGAGGGTCGTCGCGGCGACGAACCGCAATCTCAAGGAGGATCTCGCGACGGGGCGTTTCCGTGAAGATCTGTTCTTTCGATTGCAGGTCGTGGCAGTGCAAGTGCCCCCCCTCCGCGAACGCCGAGGGGACATCGCGCTACTCGTCCGTCACTTCGTCGTCCGCCATTCGGAGCGCCTCGGGCGCCCGCCCCCCCTCATTGCGCCCGAAGTGTGGAGCGCGCTCGAGCGCTACGATTTCCCGGGAAACGTGAGGGAGCTGTCGCACATCATCGAACGAGCCATTCTCCTCGCGCGCGAGGGGGTGATTGCGCACGGCGACCTTCCGCCGGAGCTCGCGAGCTCGAGCGCGTCGAAGGGCGCCGACTCACATGGCTCTCTCGCCGAAGACTGGCCTACACTCGGTGTGCTCGAGAGGCGGTACATCGACCGCGTGCTGTCGTGGACGAACGGGAACAAGACGCGGGCAGCCGAGATGCTCGGAATCGACCGGCGGACGCTCAACCGAATGTTCGCACGCGAACGAGCGGCGGCGAACGGCCACCCGCTGACGGACGACGAGCTCGATGCGCTGGCGCGTTCCGAAGATGAGAGCCCCGAAAACAGCAAGCCGCCCAAGGCGCGACCGTGATACGTGCGCCGTCGGACCTTTTCACCAATCGAGGGGATGTGAGCCATCGCAATCGTGATCCGGTACCGCTTCCGCCCAATCTCGTAGCCGTTCCGAGAGTCAAGCAGCGGACGAACTTTAGCTGCGGCAATGCGGCGACTCTTGCTCTGCTTCGCTATTGGCGGTGGGACGCGTACGCGCGCCTCGACGAGAGCGCCCTGTACGCACCGCTCCTCACTACGCCGGCGCGAGGCACGGAGCCGGAGCCCATCGCCGCGTTTTTTCGGTCACTCGAAGGAATGGATGCGCAGTATCGCCACGGCGACTCGACCGTTGAGGATCTCGAGCACGCCGTCAGCGCCGGACACCCGCCGATCGTCGACCTGCAAGCGTGGAGCGATCAAAACGGATCCTATCGCGATGTTTGGGATGCCGGACATTACGTCGTGATGGTCGGCTTCGACGCCAAGCGCTTTTACTTCATGGATCCGGGCACCCTCACGCCAGGGACCTATGCGTACCTTCTCAGACGGGAGCTCGACGAGCGTTGGCACGATGTCTCCGGTGCCGACGACGAGCGTATCGAACGCATGGCCGTCTTCGTCCAGGGCTCTCAGGCGCCGAGCCCGCCGAGTGCGGCGGTCGGCGGCGACCGAGACGCTTTTCAGGGACCGCACGACGAGAGCGCAGGAGCCGAGAGCGGCGGCGAGCGCGCGACGAAGCTCGGCTGAGGCGCGAGCGCTTTCGGGCTGCTGGCCCTCGACAGGCGCGCCGGTGGTCGCAGTGCGGCGTGAATGATAGAGACCGGCCGATGAGCGCTCTCCTCGCGAGTGTCCGCGCGCAGCCGACGGCGGTCGAGACTCTCGGGCGTGCGCTCGCGATGGGGCGCGTCCACCACGCCTATTTATTCGACGGCCCGGACGGAGTGGGAAAAGAGTTGACGGCGTTCGGTTTGACGCAAGCGCTCGTCTGCGAGCGTCGCGGCGATCGGGGCCCAGAGGCCTGCGGCGAATGCAGCGCCTGCGCGCGCGCCATTCCGCGAGCGGGCGAGACGCGGCGCGACAGGCTTCCCCCACATCCGGACGTGATGGTGCTCGAGCGCGGGCTTTACGACCCGTTGACGATCGGCCGGCGCACCCCCGAGACCCAGGAGCTCAGCATCGACCAGGTCCGTACGCTGGTGCTCGCGCGGGCCGCCTTCGGGCCGTACGAGGGGCGCGCGAGGGCCTTCATCGTCCGGCGTGCGGAGGAGCTCAGCGTATCCGCGGCCAACGCGCTCCTGAAGACACTCGAAGAACCCGGACCGCGGACTCATTTCGTGCTTCTCTCGTCGTACGCAGACGGGCTGCTGCCGACCATCCGCTCTCGTACCCAGCGCGTCCGTTTCGGGGCGTTGCCGGACGAGGTCGTGGCGAGCCTCCTGTCCAATCGCGGAGTACCCGCTGCTCGTGCGGCCGAGGTCGCGCGACTGGCCGGAGGCAGCCTGTCCAATGCGCTCCTGCTCTCGGATCCGGAAACTAGCTCCTTGCGGGAGGAGTTCGTCTCACGCGCTCTAGCGTCGCTCGGCACGCCAAATCTCGGCGCCGCGTTGGAGTTGGCGGAGGAGGCCAAGAAGGGCGACAAAGACGTGCTTTTGGCTCATCTCCGAGCCCTCGCCGCGGCGCTCGCCCTGCAGGGGACTTCCGCTGCCGGAGAGGCCGCAGTCGATCGGCGCGCGGAGAAAGCGGCGGCGCGACACGAGCTTGCCCTCGCAGCGGTCGAGCAGAATCGATGCCAATGCGTCGTCTCAGCTCGCCGTCGAGGCAATGCTCCTACGCATGCGATCGGCTTACTGAGGAGGCTTGCCACACGGCAAGATGTCGTATTCGCCAGCGACCAGCGCGGCGCCACGCCACAGGAGGGTCTGCGCCGTGCCCGCCACCACGACGAGGCGCGCCGCTCCGGCCCCGACGTACTCTGCAACGGTGGCACGCGCCCCGACGTCGGGGGCTCCTTCTCCAATGCGGGAGACGCGAACGGGGAGACGCCGCGCGCGCTGGTAGCGCACGGCGGCGTGCTCCAGAGCGAGAGGGGGGTCCGCAGTGAGAGCGAGCTCGCCCTTCGGGAGCGGCTCCAGCCAGACGAGAGCGTCTTCTCCGGGCCGCACGAGCACCGCCCGATCGGTGCCCGCCTCGGGCGCGATGAAGAGCGCCAAGACCGGCTCTTCTTCCGCAAAGACCAGCGCCCCTGCCAGCCACGCCTCGTCGCGCTCGACGGTTCGAACGACGACGTCGCCGAGGTGACACGCGAAGGCCTCGAGCGAGCCCAGATTCGGGTGATTTGCGACTTCGTCGCGGGGCGCCGCGTCGGGGGTGCGCCGCGCACGCCGGCTCCGGAAAGCGCGCCCGAGCCATCGGCCGACGAAGATCCCCGCGCCGACGACGAGGACGTCGACGCCGACGCTCATCGCGCGAACCCTGCTGAAACGCCGTTGCCTTCGGTCGGCGGCGCAAACATCGCGTGCAGCGCTCGCGCACGCGCCGTCACTTGGTCGAACGGGGGCGCGCCATCCGCAGCAGCGGGATCGGTCGAGGTCGGGACGATTTCGCCAATGACGGCTACGGCGTCCACCAGCCCGATGAGCTGAGGAGCGCGTTTGCGCGTGATGCCGCCGATGGCCACAAGCGGAATCCCCGCCGCCATCGATCGTACGCGCGCCGCGCGCACGCCCTCCACCCCCACCACGGGATCGGGTGACGCCTTGCTAGAGGTCGCAAACACGGGGCCGAACGCCACGTAAGTTGGTCGCGCAAGGAGGGCGACTTCGAGCTGCTCCAGCGTGTGGGTCGATAGGCCGACTTGCAGCCCAGGAGCCAGGCTCCGGACGCTGTCGATTGACGCGTCGTTCTGTCCCACGTGCACTCCGTCACACCCAGTGCGGCGGGCGGCGTCGGGCGAGTCGTTCGCAAACAGCGGAACGCGCGCGCGCCTGCACATAGGGACCAGCTGGCGAAGCAAGCGCTCAATGTCCGCCGAAGCCATTTCCTTCGCCCGAAGCTGGAGGGCCGCGGGGTGCGCCTCTAGCACCGCAGCGGCGAACGCCACCGGATCGAGGCGGTGGGCGACCAGCGTGGCCGCGTCCGCGATCGCGTAGAGTCCCCGCATCGCAGGCCGCACGTAACCGTCGAAACGAGCGGGCGTCAACGCGATTCGGTCCGTCCGGCGCGATCAATCCGTGTGGCAGCTTCGATGCGCGGTCGATCGCGATCGATGGGCGGCGTGACGAAGAGGACATCCCCCCGCGCGAGCTCCTCCCAGGGCGCGTTTGGCGCGCGCGCGTCGCGGTCGAGTCGCATCGCACGCGCGCCTCCAGGGATCAGGCCACCAACGCTAGCGCAGGCTAGCTCTCCGCATAAAATGCTTCGCGTTTGCCCTTCGTCCGAATCGGCGAGGAGACGACTCGCAGACGCGCGCCTGCCCCACCCGAACACGCGGTGAGTTGCTCGGCGAGGCCGGGGCCGCCGCGCCTCAGAACGAGGTAGCTGAACGTCAGACCCTGATGGCGAAGGCCGGCCGCGCGCGCAACCGGAACGAGCCACGGCGGTAAATCGACGGGGATGTCCTCGTGGCACCAGTCGCTTTCGCGGGCGAGCGCGGGGCATGACGCCGCGTGCAGGCAGGGGGCGAAGATGGTCGTCCCTCGCGTGGCCAGCGCGTCGCGGACACGGTGCAGGTGTCGCGTGCGATCGCGCAACGCCGGTTCGACGACGACGAGCGCACCGCCCGCTTCGGTGTGGCGCCCGAGCAGGTTGGCGAGAAATCGGCGTGCCGCTCCGCCCGCACCGCAAGGGCCATTCCCACATCCAGCTCGCTCAGCACCTGCCCCACGAGCACGACGTCGAAGCGACCGAGATCGTCGACGGCCCCGCAATCGCGCAGAAGCGTCTTGAAGCGCAGGGTGACATTTCCCCGCCCATCCCGGTGGCGGGCGATGGCGGCCGCGACCTCGAGCGCGTCCCGGTCGTGATCGACCCACGTCGCATCGACGGTGCAGCGCGCTCCGTTGGCCTCGAGCGCGCGTAGGAGACCCCAGGTCGTCGCGCCAAAGCCCGAGCCCCAATCGAGAACGCGCACCGTGCGCTCTACGACGAGCGCCTCGGTCGCCAGGAGCTCCCGCACGGCCGCAGCGCCCTTCGGGACGTCGCGGGCGAAGGCGAAGCCGAGCCGGGCGGCCCCTGAGCCGCGCACGTCTGCGCGGGCGCGGGCCGGATCGTTGTAGGCCGCGGACAGGGCGGCCACGCGGGCCGCGAGCTTGGCGACGTGGTGGCTAGTGGGCCGACCATGGTCGCACGCCACCGCGTCGAGGGTGTCGCGCCAGTCGTCTTCGAGGGGACGGCACAGTTGAAGGCCCAACATGGGTCGCGCGAATCTTCCTTTTCGAGCCATGACGCCCGCAGCGAGGGCACGCGAAGCGGCGACCGTCGGTCTACAATGACCTAACATGCGGCGGGCCTCGCAAGTCGATAGCCTTGTCACTGCGGTGGGCGCCGTCGTGGTCAATCGCTCCGCCCGCGTCTTGCTCGTGCAGCGTCGCCGCGCGCCGATGGCCGGCGCGTGGACGCTACCCGGAGGGCACGTCGAGCCGGGGGAGTGGCCCGAAGCGGCAATCGCTCGCGAGGTCCGCGAGGAAACCGGCCTGAAGACACGCGTCGTCTGCGAGCTCGGGGTGGTCATCCTTCGCCGCGAGGGTTTCGGCTATGCCATCCACGAGTACCTGCTCGAGCCATCGGAGGGCGACGGGCCGGTGCGCGCTGGCGATGACGCTGCCGACGCGCGCTGGGCCACGCAGGACGAAGCGACGGCCATGGGTGTCGGCGCGGAGGCCCTCGCGATGATCGAGAGGGGAATCGACGAGGCTCGGGTCCGCGGGCTCGCTCTGCCGGGATTTGGCGACTCCGACCGGTCGGGTGATCGCGCCGTGGGAAGGCGCTGATATCCTCGGGGGCCATGCGTCCCCCGTTGCCGCCCAGCGGCCGTTCCATCGCCGTCCTGGCGCTTCTCGGCCAGTGCGCCTGCGCGCGCGTCGCGCCGCCCGCCTCGTCGCCGCCGACGGCGGACGACGCACTGACCCGGATGCGCTCGACGTTCGCCTGCGGGAACGGCGTCCAGGCCGGTGCAAAGCTCGACGATTTCGGCGAGCGTGGGCGCGTGCGAGGCGACATGTTGCTCTTCGCGGCGAGGCCCGCACGAATTCGAATGGACGTGGTCAGCCCATTCGGCGTGGCGCTGGCGACGTTGACGAGCGACGGCGCAGAGTTCGCCCTCGCAGACCTGCGCGACAAGCGCTTCTACGTCGGCACGGCGAGCCCCTGTAACCTCGCGCGCCTGACGGGCGTACCCTTACCGAGCCACGTCCTCGTCGATTTGTTGCGTGGCGAGGCTCCTGTGCTGCGCCACTCGTCCGCGGCGAGCACCCTCGCCTGGAGTCCGCGCGGGTATTGGGCAGTGGTCGTCCCGAGCACGCGCGAGGCGACTGAAGAAATCCACCTTGCGCCCCGGCCAGACGACTGGAACAAGCCATGGCAGCAGCAGCGACTTCGCGTGCTCGATGTCCGGGTCACGCAACGCGGTTATGTACTCTACCACGCGGAGATGCAGGACCACGAGCGTGCGCCGACCGCCGGACCACGCGTCGACCCCGACAACCTCTCCGCTCCCGTGCCGGCGAGCGGACCCGCCTGCGATGCGGAGATTCCGCGCAGGATCCACCTCGAGGTGAGCGAACCCGATGCGGACGTGCGCTTTCAGTACGAGCAGATAACGTGGAACCCGCCGCTGCCAGCGGGCACGTTCGAGCAGGCGCCTCCCCCGGGGATGCCCCTCGAGCGGGTCACGTGCGACTGAGGGCGCTCGCGATGGCCGCCGGAGCGTCGGTGATGATCGACGCCACGCCTAGCCGAACGAACGCCGCAGCCTCGCGTGGATCATTGACCGTCCAGACCCCTACGCGAAGGCCCCTCCTCAGGCTCCGCGCCACCAAGCTCGCGTTGACTTGGCTGCGCTCGAGATGCAACGCAGCCGCGAGCGGGGGCCGCACGAGCTCCTGAGCCAGGCCGGCCCAGCGCGCCTGCCCGCCGTGGACCAGGAGAGCGCGTGGGACAGCGGGCGCAAGGCCAGCGGCAAGGGCCAGCAGTGACGGGTCGAACGACGAGAAGAGGACGTCTGCCCCGCTGCGCCGGACTGCACGCACGGCGTCCGGCACCAAACGCCGAAGGCGCGCCGGAGCATCGTGCTTCATCTCCACATTCACCGCCACACCGTTGGCGCGAGCCCAGCATAGCGCCTCGTCGAGCGTCGGCACGTCGAGCTCCCGGAGCTCGCCGACGGCGACGTCGCAGACCCGCCGCGTGTCACGCCCATCGGTGGCGCGCGCAAGCGTGGCGTCGTGGAAGACGACCACCTGCCCTTCCGCGCAAGTCCGCGCGTCGAGCTCGACGGCTCGCGCACCCTGTTCGCGGGCCTGCTCGAACGCGGCCAGCGTGTTCTCGCGAGGCCATCCCTCGCCGCGCCCCCCTCGATGGCCAATGACGAGCGGCTCGTCCGTCCATGCCGTCAAGGCCCCTGCCCTTGCAGCTCCTCCGCGATCGAGCGCGCGAGAACCTTCGCTTCCACGAGCTTGTCGGGGGGGAGCGAGATGGCGCCGACGACCGGGTGCCCGCCTCCTCCGTGGCGCTCGCAGATGGCGGCGATGTTGTGCCTTCGCCGCACCTGCGACCACGGGTTGTACCCAATGCTCATCTTGCACTTGCTCTTCGAGCGGCTGAGGATCACCGAGTACGCGCTCTCCGGATACAACGCGTAGGTCACGAACTTACCCGCCACGTCGATGTTCTTGTCGCTCACGTCGACGAGGACGACGTCGCCGAGGCGCTCCGCGCGTTCCTCGACCAACGCGACGAACGCGTCGTGCGCTCGGCCGAGGGGCTCGTAAGCCTCCTTCACGTCGGTCGAGCGCGCCACCTCCGCAAGCGGCGTCCGGAGCAGGCGGGGGACCATCTTCGCCAGAAACCCGTCGTCGCCCAGGTGCTCGACCACGGTCATGAGCTGCAAGACGGGGTCGCGTCGCTCGACCGCCATCTTCGCGTTCGGGAAAGCGGCGCTGTCGATCATGTCCGCCCACCGTACGAGCTCCTCGGTGGGCGCCGGATCGAGGCCGAACCGCTCGCGGCCGATGTCGGCAATGAGGCGTGTCGCACTCGTGTAAGCCCCGTCGTGGAACATCCGTCGCTCGCCATGCGCTTCGCCCTCGGCGGCTTCGCGCTCGTAAAACGCGCGATCGCCCTGGGCCACGAATGCGCTGACGTGGTGATCGAAGTACCAGCTCAGCCCCGGCAACGCGCTGAACCGAAAGTCCAAAATCGCATTGACGTCCCCGTTGAGGATTTTGGGATCGACACCGTTCTGGCCAGGGCCGTAGCCGGCGGCATGGTAGGTGAACGATGCGCCGTCACCCGGGAAACGGTGCCGGTAAAGCCGTGTGAACATGACGGCCGAGCACAGCCCGTCGAAGCAGTGCCCGTGCGTGGCGACTACGACCCGGCTGGCATGGCGCACGTCATGACTCGTATTCACGAGTGCGCATTAGCACGACCCCCGGTCGGCGGAAGGGTCACGAAAGAAAAACGGTGGGCGCACGGATCACTCGAGGTCGCTCGTCTCGAGTCCTATTTTCAACCGATGGGCGTCCTGGGGTGAGAGCGAGCCGGGGCGCGCGTCTTCGATCGCCTTCGCCTCGCGAAGCCACACGCTTGCGTGCGCGCGATCGCCCAGCGCGGCCTCGGTGAGCCCGCGGTACAGGGCGTATTCGGCGCGCCGCGCGTCGTCCCAGCGGAGGCTGTCGTAGTCGAGCGACGCGAAGGTTTGCTTGGCCTCGGGATAACGCCCCTTGGCGAACTGGGCTCGGCCGTCATCCAATGCCCCGCCGCAACCGGCGAGCGCCAACGAGACGAAGAGCACGGTCGCCAAACGCATGAACGCTCGATCCTATACTTCCATCGGCGTGATGGCCGCCCGGTTGCGTGGCGCGGTGCGCCATCGGAGCAGCACGCGCGAACGAGCGACGGGGTCGGCGGCGAGCCGATCAGAAACCCGCGCGCGGGCGGATGCGTCTTCCTGGAGGGCGCAACCGGGGATCGACCGTCGCCAAGTCATCCGGCGCGCTCTCGAAACCCACCGCCGACGGGGCCCGTGTCTCCTCGTCGATGAACGCCGCGGCCGGCTGAACCCCGCGGCCGTTCGCGCTCTTGTCCCACTTGCCGGCGAGGTGGCGCGCGATTCGCTCGAGCAGCGGTCGTGTCGATTCGCGGTCCGTTGCGTCGAGCGCCACGGCGTCCGGGTGGGAACGCTCGAGCAGCCGCAGCTCGGCCGTCGAAATCAGGTCAATCTTGGTGAACACGAGGAGACGGCTGACCTCGAACAATTCCAGCTCCTCGAGCAATGCCGTCACGGTCCTCATGTGCTCCTCTCGAGCGGGATCGCGCGCGTCCACCACATGGAGAAGCAGGTCCGCGTCCGCTGCTTCCTCGAACGTCGCGCGAAACGCGGCGAGCAAATCCTTCGGCAGCTTCCGAATGAATCCGACCGTGTCCGTGACGACGACCTCGCGCTCGCCCCACCCCGCCCAACCACAGCGGAGCACGCGCGAGCGCGTGTCGAGGGTCGCAAAGAGCTTGTCCTCGGCGAGGACGGAAGCTCCCGTGAGGGTGTTGAGAAGAGTGCTTTTCCCTGCGTTCGT
The DNA here is from genome assembly GCA_963787925.1 of uncultured delta proteobacterium. Classification (GTDB taxonomy): domain Bacteria; phylum Myxococcota_A; class Polyangia; order Polyangiales; family Polyangiaceae; genus Palsa-1150. The sequence goes on along the minus strand of CAWBEN010000003.1, from coordinate 1,711,634 downwards.
GTAGCCGACGATGGCGACCGTCGGCACGCTCTGGCGTGACCTCCGGCGTCGCTGCTGCTCTCGGCGCTTGCTGAGCTCTTTCAGCTGACGCTCCAGCTGCGTCACCCGATCATTCGCCCGCCGCCGACCGATCTCCAGCGTCGTCTCGCCCGGGCCGCGTCCGCCGATTCCGCCCGTCAGGCGCGAAAGGCTATCGTCCTTCAACGTCAGGCGGGGCATCGCGTATTTGAGCTGCGCGAGCTCTACTTGAAGCTTGCCGTCGCGGCTCTCGGCACGCTGCGCGAAGATGTCCAGGATGAGCTGGGTCCGGTCGATCACCTTGAGGTCGGTTCGCTTCGCGATGGCGCTGGCCTGCGCGGGGGTGAGCTCCCGATCGAAAATGAGCACGCTCGCGTCGAGCTCGATGGCTCGGACGACGACCTCTTCGAGCTTGCCCTTGCCCATGACGAGCTTCGGATCGAGGTGATCGCGCATCTGCACGACGGTGTCGACCACCTCGGTCCCAGCAGTGAGCGCGAGCTCGCGCAGCTCCCGCATGCTGTCCTCGGCTTCGCGGGCTGCGGCCGCCCCGCGGGATTTCTCTCCGACGTGAACGAGAATGGCCCGCCCGTCCTTGGCCCTGACATCGCGGGCACGGGCGCGCCGGGCAAACTCGGCCTCGAGCTCCACCATCAGGCGTCCGACGTCGAGGTGCGCTTGGCCGATAGGGAGCGGTCCGACCTCGCGGTACGGCGTGCCTTCGTCCTCCGCTGGCACGTTGTACGCGTAGGCGAGGGACCGAGGCTCCCCGCTCGGAGTAATCTGAATGGCGGCGATGAGGTCGAGCCGCAAGCGGACGAGGTCTACCAAGTCGTCGCGGGTGAGTGGCTCGCCGCGCAAATGTGTGTGCACCAGGCGAAGACCGCGGAAACGCCCCTCCGCCGCGCGCAAGCGACCGATGTCCGGCAGCATCAGTTTCGACGCGTCGCCCACGACGACGTAGTCGACTTGGCCGGACCGGTGGACCAAGACCCCCACCTGGCGCCCTGTCTCTAGCGACGCCGCGGCGAGCGAGCGAGTCAGCTCGGTGGTGCTGATGTCATCGGGCGGCACGCGCCGGCGATAAAGTCGCTCAAGCGCGCGGAGGGCCGATGGGGCAAGGCCAGTCGTATTGCCGTAGACGTCGATGCGGAGCGTTTAGCACACGCGCCGGGTTGTGGGCGAGAGCTCGCGAGAGCCCACGGACGGGCGCCAGGGCGTACGCCTCGCTGCCGCGAAGGCCGGCTCGATTAGAGCGCGTCGACCATTGCGACGGACGACTCGACGATCGGCTCGCGATCCTCGCCCTCGTCCTGCTGGTACGAGCCGATTTCTGCGTCCATCTTCACTTCGACAAATACCGGCGCGGTCCATTCCATGACAAGTCCTCCAACGGAGCTAACGTTATTGGCATAATGACTGCCGCGCCAGGGGTGCGCAAGCGTGGAGGCATTACGAACGCAGGGAGGCGAGCAGCCGAGCGACAGCGCTGAAAAGTTACGCTCTACTTGTTGACGCGCTCGAGGTAGTCGCCCGTCCGCGTGTCGACCTTCACCCACTCCCCCTCTTTGATGAAGAGCGGAACGTTGACCACGGCGCCGGTGGAGACCTTGGCCGGCTTGGTCGCGCCGCTGGCCGTGTCCCCCTTGATGCCCGGCTCGCTCTCGGTCACTTGAAGGACGACGCTTGGCGGCAGCTCGATGCCGATGGGGTTACCGTTGTAGATCGTGACCTCGCAGTCGAGACCCTCGCTCACGAACCGGACTTCGTCGCCCACCTTGTCTTTCATCACCTGAATCTGGTCCCCCGTGTTCGTGTCCATGAAAACGAGGCTGTCGCCCTCGTCCCAGGAGTAGGACATCTTTCGCGTTTCGATGTCCGCGATCTCGACCGATTCGCCGGACTTCCAGGTCCGCTCGATGACGGCGCCGGTCGCCAGATTCTTGATGCGCGCACGAGTGAACGCCTGCCCTTTGCCGGGCTTCACGAACGGGTGCTCGACGACCGCGTACGGCACGCCGTCTATCTGAATCTTGATGCCCTTGCGGATGTCGGTCGTCTGCATGTGGGTGGCTCGGGCGCGGAGCTAGCATGCACCGGCGGCGCGGTCGAGGTTTGGCTTTGCGAGCGGGCGCTCGTCCGGTCGTTCAGAGGCCGTGCGAATAACCGAGCTGAATGGCGAACGCCGTCCCGCCCGTCGGAAACGTCTCGATGGCTTTGAGCTCCAGGACGATCCCGTCGTTCGGGCCGAACGCGAACATCGAGCCCGCTCCGAGCGCTCCGAAGCCTAGGCCGCTCTTTTTCCACGCTTTCAAATTCAGATTTCTCGACTGCGTCGGATTGGCCGGGTCGGGCTCGAAGACGTCGACTTGCGCCGACGAGTCGATCTCGGCCACGCCGCCCGCCGCGAGGGCGAAGAACCGAAATCCTTTGCGCGCGAAGACGTTCTTGCCGAACCAGTACGCAGCGCGAGCCTCGATGTGCGCGGGAAAAAAAGCAGCCCCCGTCGGCCTCTCCGGACCTCCGCCCAACGCGAGCCCGAGACGGCCTCCGACCGCCACGTTGTGGCCCACCAGCCGGTCGTACCCGACGAGCAGGCGCGAGGTCGCCAGCGCGAAGCCACCGTTGACTGCGTCGTCCGCGTCCTTCAACGGAGCGTTCGCGTAGTACGTGCCGCTGTCGCTGAAACACGTGTAGTGCGACCCGCCAAGGCAGGCATTGCTCACGGACGGGAGCAGCATCAGGTCCTGCTCGAAGGCGACCGTCAGCCAGTTCGGCTTCGGGGGGGCCGTCGGGCGCTCCTCCGCCGCCTCGGAGGCGTGGCAGAGCCCGCTCACACATGCCTGCCCCGAGACGCAATCATCGCTCGTCACGCAGGCCACTTGCTCACCCGAGTGGCACCCCGCCAGCCCCGGGGGGCAATCGCTGTCCGGCGCGCTCTCCGGCACCACCGACGGTGAGGCGACCCCAGCGTCCGCGCAGGACGAGGGAGCCGGTCGATCGGGAAAATGCGGAGCGTCACCCTTCAAGTGCTTGACGATCGCCACGCTCCAGGGACTCGCAAGGCGAGCGCTCGCTGCGACGAGATCGCCGTTTGCGTCGAGCGCCTGAACGAAATACTGCAGCGTTCCTTCGCGAGAGCCGACATCGGCGCAAGGGACCTCCGCGCCATAACCCTCTCCCATTTTTGCCATCGGCACGCTTTGCCACTTGGCCGTGCCGACAACTTTGTACCGGAGGAGGACCTTGGTCGCGGCGGTCCCGGCGGGCAGCGCGACGAACACGGGCAATGGCGTCTGGGTGGCCACGCTCGTCGGCGGCTCGTGCGTCAGCGCCGGCTGTCCGGTCTCTGGAGCCGGCGCCGCGGAGCCGCCGCTTGGAACGCTCCCGTCCGTCGGCGCGGCGGGGGCGCCGGAGCCGTTTTCCGGATGGCTCTTGATCGCTGCGAACTCCCGCTGGATCTCCGTGGTCGACAAGTCCTTGTCGAGCGCGACGTTCGGATCTTCTTTGAGCGCGCTCACGAAGAACGCCCTACCCTCGACGGGCTTCTGCAGCGTGAAGGCCACGACCCCGCGGTCGCAGAGAAGCCGAGCCCGGACGCCCGACGTGCAGTCGGCGGGCTGCTTGCATAGGTCGCCCGCCTGCGCGAGCTTCTTCTCGGCCTCGAGGAAGTTCGTGGCGAGGTAGTCCGTGTAGATGGCCTCGTCGCGGAGCTTCTGCGCCGCCGCGTCGTTCGACGCAGCCATCGCCACGCGCGCGATCAGGCAGAAAAAAGAAAAGACGACGCAAGCCACCGAGAGAACGGACGCAGGCGAATAGCGGCGAAGACGTCGATGCACGAGGGCCCTCCTATGGGCGCACGCGAAAAAGGGGGGCTCTTGTCCCGACCCTCCTAGTACGAGAGCCCGCGACGGGCGGCTCAAGATTGCCGCGCCCATTGTAAGCGGCGTCCCACTGTCCTCTATCGGCAAAGAGCGCCAAAAGCGACGGAACGCCGTCCAGGGGGCGCAATCGCTCGTGCTCGAGGCGAGGCGACCCTGGGTGATGGCCGAAAAGTGAGCTAGGTTCAGCATCTGGGGCGACAGTGAAGACGATGTTCTTTCAGCGACACCGGCTGCGATCCTCTTTCGCGTTTCTCTTTGCGACGGCGCCTGTGGCGTCGGCCGTGGGCGCCTGCGCGGCCGATCCGGGCGACGAGCCGAAATCGACGGGCTCGACGCTATCGGCGTCAGGATCGAGCTCCGGGTCGGGGTCCGGATCGGACTCGACCTCCGGGTCCGGCTCGAGCTCCGTCTCGGGCGCGACCTCGGGCTCCGGCTCGACCTCCGGCTCGGGCGCCAATCCAAGCTCCGGATCCGGCTCGACGTCGGGCTCCGCCTCCGGGTCGGGCGCTGGAACCGGCTCGAGCGGCATGGCGGCGGACGGCGGAACCGGGGACGCGACGACAGGAGGGGGCGCGGGAGGTTGCAGCGGGTCGAGCTGCCCCGCCGAGGTCTATTACATGACCTCCGACGCGCGGATGCCGATGGGCCAGCAAATGGCCTTTCACGTCAAAGTCTTCAACAATTCGATTCTCACCGGCGCGCTCGACCTGACCAAGATGACGATGCGTTACTGGTTTCTGGCCGACGGGAGCAAGAGCCTCGCGTTCAACTGCGATTACGCGATGCTGAGCTGCGCGAACCTCACCGGCACGTTCACGACGATGGCCACCCCGACGGCGAGCGCGGACACGTACCTGGAGGTTTCTTTCGCTTCCGGCAGCGTGCCCCCCACGGGAGACTCCGGCGAAATCCAGATTCGGCTGACGGACAAGAACTACGCCGTCACCTTCGATGAGACGAAGGACTGGTCTTTCGACGCGACGAAGACCGCCTATGCCCCGTGGGGCCACATCACGCTTTACAAAGCAGGAGTGCTCATTTGGGGGACCGAGCCTCAGTAGCCCCTTTCGGAAGGGGCCACCGAGAGCGCCTCACCACCAGAGCGTCCCCTTCAGTCCGACTGTGTTCTCGTCGGGCGGGAAGCCCGAGTTCGGCGGCTGTGCCAGCACGGTCTTGCCGTACGAATAATGCGAGTACTGCGCCGTGATCTCTTCGTGCGTGACGAACTTCGTCTTGAAGACGAGCTTCGGAGAGACCACCCAGAAGGACTGCTCTTTGTCGCCGTCCGTCGGTTGCACGACGTCGGCCCTGGCGCCGATGCCCATCCAAGAGAAGGGGACGACGACGAGATCCGCGCCGTACTTCAGCTTCGAGATGCCGTCGCCGAGCATCTTGGTGCCGGTCTGGTCCGTCGTCAGGTTGCTTCCGACCTTCGTGAACATTCCGAAGACGCTGAGGTTCACGTCCCGACCATCGCCCCAGAAATTCTCACCGGTCGTGAGCTTTCGGTAGAGCGCGCCAAAGCTGTAGTCGTACTCGACCTCGATGTTGTCGAGGGTGCCGTGGGTCGCGGCGATCGCTCCTGCGCCGCAGCCGCCTTTGCATCCGAAATAGTTGTCGACGAGGCCGTTGCCCCCGGCATGCGAATAGCCCGCCCCGCCGAGAGAGCCGACCACTTCGAGGATCGGCCCGACACGCTGCGGCTGATCCGACGAGACGTGCGAGTACCCGAGGTAGAGCTCGCCCCCGACGCCGCCCGTGAAGCGCGCCTCGGCGCCGGTCACCGTGATGGATCCGTCGGGTTTCGTCGCGTCAGGGCGAAAGTCCTGCGACCACGCCGAGAGGTAATGGACGTTGGAAATCGACCATTTTCTTGTATGACGCGCCGGCGTGCAGATGGTGAACCAGCGAAAAGCCAGGATCGCCGCCGGCCGTGGCGGAATACGCAATGGATTCGTTGTGAATGCCGATGCCGTGCGACAGGCGTAACGTGAAATCCCCGACGTCGTACTCACCCCCAAACGTCTCGCCCATTTGGTGCGTGCGGCCGAAGAGGTACGTGTCGTACTTGCCGGCGTCGTACTTGCCAGCCATTCCGTATTTGTCCCAGAACGCGCCGACCTTCCAGTTGAGACGCAAGCCTACGACGCCGGGGTCCGGTTTGACGGTTACCCAGCCCTGCGCGATGCCGAGCTGCGACGTGATGTTGTCGGCCGTGAAGTGCTCGGCGTCGGTGAAGCCGAAGGCTTGCAGCGAGACCGTGCCTTGGATGCGCGAATTGCCGTAGTTTAGAAAGACCTCCGTCCAGTCGTACTCCTGCTGACGGATGTAACGCCAGTCGAGGTACTGGTTGTCGGGGGTGAACGGCGTGTGGAGGTTCGTCGAGCTCTGTCCGGGGCCGGCGCACGGCACGCTGTACAGCGGCTTGTTCGTCGCCGTGACGAGATTGCCGCTCGTGTCGACGGCCGGGTTCATGCCGGCGGGCGTGTCCGCAGGGCACTTCGGCCGGCTGCCGATGCCGATGCGCATCGGCGCCCGGAAGAAGCCGTGCGAGCTGAAACGCCACTCGTCGGTGGGGGAGGCGCTCAGCCCCGTCGGATTGGGCGCCCCCGTCAGGTTCTGGCCCTCCGCGAGCGTCGTGCCTCCACCTCCGCCGGACGCGGGTGCGGGCGGCGGAAGAGCGACGTCGCCCGTTGCGGCTGGCGTGGCCCCGGCTGCGGCTGGCGCCGGGGTGGCGGCGCTGTCCGCGGCGGGAGGGGGCAGCGCGGGCGGCGCCGCGGCGGGAGCAGGCGCAGACTGCGCCGCGGCGGGAGCGGCGACGAGCGCGGTACCGAGACCGAGAACCAAGCCAACCGTCAATGCGCGCATCGAATGTTCCTGACCTTCCAGTCGCTTCCGGGTTGCCATCGTTTCCGTCGCTCCCCGACTCGCTCGACCTGCGACGAAGCGCAGTCCGTCACCGCGCCAGGACATGGCGCGTACGCGAGCCGACTTGTTTTGTGTGCGTGCATGGTCGTCCCCTGCCAGGCGGACGGCTCACGCAAATTCGGCTAGGGCGCGAGCTTCTTCGTCGGCGACCCAACCCATGATCTGGATGCCGTCCCTCCGCGTCGAGGACCCCGGCCATCGGCACCCGCGATAGCCGCCCGCGGTGGTTACCACTGCGCCAGACAGCGGCGCAACAACAATTGCGCAACGACAATGCGCAGGACAACTGAGTCGGCGCCTACCGAACGAGGCTTTCCGCAAACTCGACGAGGTCGCCGCTCCCCACCGCAGTCGCAAGCCCCGCCGGGAGCTTGCGCAAGTACCACCTCACGGTCCACGAAACCGATCCTCCCGGCGCGATGGGCGCGTAAGCCCCCTGCACCTCGATTTCGGCGTAACGCTTGTTCACGTAGATCTCAATCTCGCCCTCGCCGGGGGCATGCGCCGCGGGCGGCGTGTCGCGAAAGGCCTTCACGCAAAGGTGGCCTTCGCTGGCGTGCGCGAGGAAGCCGCGGGTGCCGTCGGCGAAGAGCTTGTCGCCGGCCTCCGTCTGCGGCGCCGCGCCGTAAGGGAGCCAGAAGACTCCGTCGCGCTGCTCGCCCTCGAGCGAGCCGGTCGGCAGGGCGCCGACTGGAAAGAACGCGAGCCCAGAAGCGCGCACCCGGGAGACCTCCCAGGGCGCATACGTCCGAGGTGTCGCGGCGACGTTCTCGAGCGTGTACTCGGCCACGATGGCCGACCGCGCGCGATCCGCCGAGAACCGCTTGACGACGCGAACGCCGAGCGCCACCTGAGGGGGGCCCGTCAGCGTGAGGGTTTCGCCGTCGACGACCGCGGCGTAGGGCGCCTGGTCCATCTCCGGCGGCGGCGGCCAGCCCCAGTCGCTCTGGGGGCTCGTCCAAAAGGTCGACCCGTAGTTACTGGGATCGACCTCGGGACCCACGAGCACGTCGAACCCCTCGAGCCGGTGCGACGTGACCCGCGCTCCGACGCGAGGATCGACTTCGAAATACTGCCCGTCGAGCTCGAGCGCGCACCTGCCTTCGCGGGTCATCGACCAGGGCATTGGCTGCCGCGAGCTCAGACCTCGCACTCGACGACGACGCGTGCCCCCGGCGCGGCATAGGCCACGAGGTCTCCCTCGATCGCCTTGCCGTCGACGCGGAGCTTCGGCGACCTCGCGCCGCCGCCGGTGTTCGTGACGCGGACCTCGTATTCGGCGCCACGGCACTTGCGCGTGACCGTGAACGAATGAATTTCACGGCCGATGACCGGGTGAACGCGCAGCCCCTCGAAATCGGGACGGATGCCGAGGAGATACTGAGACAGCGCGACGAAATTCCAGGCCGCCGTCCCGGTCAGCCACGAGTTCTTCGCCTCGCCGTGGCGAACCGCGTCCTTGCCCGCGATCATCTGCGCGTAGACGTAAGGCTCGAGGCGGTGGATCTCGCTGATCTCCTCGAGGTACGCGGGCGCTATCTTCTTGCAGTACTCGAACGCTCGGTCACCACGGCCGATGACCGTCTCGGCGATCATGATCCAGGGGTTGTTGTGGCAGAAGATGCCCGCGTTCTCCTTGTACCCCGGGGGGTACGACGAGATCTCCCCGAGCTCGACGTGGTAGCGCGTGAAGGCGGGGTGGTTGAGGACGATGCCGTACTTCGTGTCGAGGAGCTCTCTTGGTCGAGTCGAGCGCCTTCTTCGCTTGGCCGGCCGCCTTGCCGATCCCGGCCATGACGCAGAATCCTTGCGGCTCGATGAAAATCTTGCGCTTCGTCGCACTCCTTGCTTCCGACCTTCTTCCCGAAGAAATCGTAAGCGCGCAGAAACCACTCCCCGTCCCACCCGTGCTCGAGGACAGCGCTCTCCATCTTCGTCGCCTCGGCGCGCGCGAGCTTGGCCTCGCCTCCTGCGCCCTGACCCTGCTCCGCCAGGTACGCGTAGTCCGGCGCGACGCCGACGAACATCCCCGCGATGAAGACCGACTCGGCGGTGCGCCCGGTCCGGTTGCCGGTCGTCTGGAACGACTCGTCGGGGGTCTCCGAGAAGCAATTCAGGTTGAGGCAATCGTTCCAGTCGGCGCGACCGATGAGCGGGAGCCCGTGCGGACCGAGGTTCTCGAGGACATGGTGGAACGAGCGCGTCAGGTGGTCGAAGAGCGGCGCGACGCTCTTCGCGTCGTTGTCGAAGGGTACGCGCTCTTGCAAAATGCCGAAGTCGCCCGTTTCCCGATGTACGCGGCGACACCGAAGATGAGCCAGAGCGGGTCGTCGTTGAACCCGCTGCCCGACGTCGTTGTTCCCGCGCTTCGTGAGGGGCTGATACTGGTGGTACGCGCTCCCGTCGGCGAACTGCGTCGAGGCGATGTCGATGATCCGCTCGCGTGCGCGGGCCGGGACGAGATGAACGAACCCGAGGAGGTCTTGGTTCGAGTCGCGAAAGCCCATGCCGCGGCCGATGCCCGTCTCGAAGTACGAGGCCGAGCGCGACATGTTGAAGGTGACCATGCACTGGTACGGATTCCAGATGTTGGCCATCCGATTGAGCTTTTCTTCCGGCGACTGCAGCTGGAAGTTCGAGAGGAGTGCCGGTCCAGTGGTCGCCGAGCTTGCGGAGCGCGGCGTCCACCTGCTCGGCCGACGAGAACTGACTCGATGAGCGCCTGGCGCCCGCTTCTTGTTGATGACGCCCGGGCCGCTCCCACTTTTCGGCGACGGGGTTCTCGACGTAGCCGAGGACGAAGACGAACGTCTTCTCTTCGCCCGGTGCGAGGGTGACCTCGAGGCCGTGCGACGCCACCGGTGCCCAGCCGCTCGCGACCGAGTTGCCCGACCGACCGCGGGCCACGACCTCCGGCTCATGCATCCCGTTGTAGAGGCCCATGAACGTCTCGCGGTCGGTGTCGAAGCCTGCGACGGGCGCGTTGACGTGATAAAATGCGAAGTGGTTGCGCCGCTCCCGATATTCGGTCTTGTGATACATCGTACTGCCGACGACCTCGACCTCGCCGGTGCTGAAGTTGCGCTGGTAGTTGGTCATGTCGTCGTAGGCGTTCCACAAGCAAAATTCGATATACGAAAAGAGCTTGATGGTCTTCGTCGCCTTGCCCGTATTGCCAGCGCCGACGCGATGCACCTCGGCGGTGTGGCCCGAGCGGGACGAAGAACGTCTGCCTCGGCGCGGATGGCGCCCCGCTCGCCCGTGATTTTCGTGTAACCGAGGCCGTGGCGGCACTCGAAGAAGTCGAGGTCGCGCTTAACGGGCATGTGTGACGGCGACCAGGTAGTCGCTCCCGTCGACACACGTAGAAATAGCGACCGCCCACGTCCGTCGGCACGTTGTTGTAGCGATATCGTGTGAGGCGGCGGAGCCGCGCGTCACGGTAAAAGCAATAGCCGCCAGCCTGATGCGAAATGAGGCGAGAAGAAGCTCTCGCTCCCGAGGTAGTTTATCCAGGGATACGGCGTCCGCGGCGTCGTAATGACGTACTCGCGGCGGGCGTCATCGAAGTGACCGAATCGCATGAATTCCTCTGGAGAGATGGCCGAATGTTGCGCGACGAGGCGGGGCCGTTCGAGCGGCGCAGCGTCGTTCAAATGAGGACGCACGTCAAACGCGGCTCGCTCGGATCGTGCCATAACGCGCCGCGACCGAGCGCGGTCCGCGCTCTGGACAGCTTGGTCGGATTCTGCCAGGAGTGCGCCGCAGGGAGGACGGCCATGTCGAGCGTGACGTTTCCAAAGGGATTCATCTGGGGATCCGCCACTTCGTCCTATCAGATCGAGGGGGCGACTCGCGAGGACGGACGCGGCGAGTCGATCTGGGACCGTTTCGCCGGGACGCCCTCTAACATCAAGGACGGCACGAACGGGGACGTCGCGTGCGACCACTACCACCGCTGGCGCGAAGACCTGGACCTCCTGCGGAGGCTCGGTCACGCGGCGTATCGGTTCTCGCTCGCCTGGCCGCGCATTCTCCCCCGCGGCCGTGGCCCCGCTAACCCGGCCGGCCTCGACTTTTATTCGCGCCTCGTCGACGGGCTCCTCGAGCGCGGAATCGTCCCGTTCGCGACACTCTTTCATTGGGACCTGCCGCAGGCGCTGCAGGACGACGGCGGCGGATGGGCAAACCGCGCGACCGTCACGGCCTTCGCCGAATATGCCGATGTCGTGACGCGCCGCCTCGGCGATCGAGTGAAGCACTGGATCACGCACAACGAACCGTGGTGCTCGAGCATGGTCTCGCACCAAAAAGGCGTCCATGCTCCCGGCGTTCGCGACTGGCGCATCGCCCTCGCCGCGGCCCACCACATTCTCCTTTCGCATGGGCAGGCCGTGCCCATCATTCGAACGAACAGCCCGGGCGCCACGGTCGGCATTACGCTCAATCTCTCACCGTCCGTCCCGGCCTCGCCGAGCCCGGAAGACGCGGATGCCGCGCGGCGTCACGATGGATACATGAACCGCTGGTTCCTAGAGCCGGTGTTCCGCGGCGAGTACCCGGCGGACATCGTGACCGACTACATCGCGGATGGTCATTTGCCGGACGGAATGCCGTTCGTCCGTCCCGGAGACCTGCGGGACATGGCGGCCCCCACCGACTTTCTCGGCGTGAACTACTACAATCGGCACGTCGCCCGGAGCGATCGCATCCCGGAGGAGAAGAACGCCCCGCGAACCGTCTTCGCGGCGCCGCGCGCGGATTGGACCGACATCGGGTGGGAGGTTCATGCCCCGGGCATGTTCGAGGTGCTGATGCGCGTGCACCTCGAGTACAGGCCGCGCACGATCTACATCACCGAGAACGGCGCCGCGTACTCCGACGCGCCCGACGCGAGCAAGCGAATCGCAGACGTGAAGCGCATCCGGTATTTGCGCGACCACCTGCTCGAGGCGAAGCGTGCCCTCGACAACGGCGTGCCACTCGACGGGTATTTCGCGTGGTCGCTCCTCGACAACTACGAGTGGGATCACGGGTACAGTCAGCGGTTCGGCCTCACCTGGGTGGATTACGCGACGCAAGAACGCATTCCGAAAGATTCAGCGCTCTGGTACCAGAAGGTCATCGAAGCGAACGCGGTACCCCCCGAGTGAAGCGCCCGTCCGCGGACGACGGCGCGCCGTCAGACGACTTTGCGCCACCGCATTCTATGGACGGGCAGCCCGTCCGCGATCGCGCGGCGCTCGCGCGGGCTACGGGCAACGTAAGGATTGTCCGCGAGGCGGGGCGAGCCCGACACGCTCCCGTGAGGCTCGAACCGCGCGTCGGCGGCGAGCAGCGCTTCGTAAGCGCTGGCGCGCTCTTCCACGTCCGTCTGCACGAACAGCTCGCCCACCGGCTCGAGCAGCCGCGCGACCTCGTCCACGAGCCGATCGCGCACGATGAGCCGCTTCTGATGGCGCTTCTTCCACCAGGGATCGGGGAAATGAACGAACACCCGCCGGATGGAGCCGTCGGGGGCGAGGCGCGGGAGGCCGTAGCGCGCGTCCTCGGCGAAGACGCGAGCGCGCGGCGACAGTCCGCGGCTGGCGAGGCGCGCATCGACGATGGCCGCCCATTTGCGCCGAATCTCTAGGCCGAGGAGCGCCGCGCGCGGCTCCGCGTCGGCGCGCTCCACGAGAAACCAGCCGCGTCCGGGGCCGATTTCTATCTCAATCCACTCGCCCCGCACGAGCGTGCGGACGTCGACGAGGTCTTCACAAGCGCCGCCTTTCGTCGGAAGTCGGGGCGCATCCTCGTACGCTCGGGGCATGAAAGACGGACCGATACCCGTTCACTCGGTGCGTCTCAAGTCCCACGCACCCTCAGCAGCGAGGGGTCCGTGGCGCTCTTGGTCAGGCAGAGAGGGTGAGGAGTCGCTCGAATCTCCGGGCCCTCGAGCCTCGGTCACGAGGGACCTATGCTCGGTCGCCTCAATACGAGAGGAGCGCCGCCTTCTCAATTTGGCCGGCAGCGGTGGGGGTCGCGCTCCAGTCGGAGATGAGCGCCGGGAACTTGCAATCGGCCGCGTACCACGCCCAGCCCGTCCAGGAGAGGGCATGGGCATCGGCGTACTGGATGACGGCGCCGTAGTAGCTGGTCTGGCAGGCGGGGGACTGATCGCCGAACTCGGTGATGATGACGGGGTACTGCTTGGCGATATTGCCGAACGAGGCGTCGAAGTCACTGGGTTGCTTGTAAGCGCCCTGGTTGTAGGGGTGAGTCGCGTACATGACGTTGTTGCCGACGATGGGAAACGCGGCCACCCCCGACAGTTGGTACGCGTAGTCGATTCCGCCGACGACAACGATGTTCTCGGCGCCTGTCGCGCGCACGGTGTCGTAGAGCTTTTGCATGCCGACGATCGTGAAATTGCACGCCGTGCCGCCGCCGTACCAGACCGCCCAGGTGATGTCGTGAGGCTCGTTGTAGAGCTCGAACAGCACGCGGCCGTCGCCCTTGAACCTCGCGGCCACCTGCTGCCAGAACGTGACGGAGTTCGTGTCCGCCATGCACTGCTGCGCGCCCTTCATCGCTAGGTTGCCCTGATCGGACCAATGCAGATCCAGAATGACGTCGAGCCCCTTGCTTTCCGCCCATTGGACTTGCTGCTCGACCAGGGCCGCGTAGCCCGCGCTGTACTCCGCGGAGCCCTGGAGCCAGAAGCCCTGGTTCAGGGCAATGCGCACGACGTTCGCTTTCCAAGTCGCCATGAGGGCGTAGTCCGAGAGCGCCAAGTGATCGCCATTCGCATTGAACTCGAGCGACGGACGATCGACGCCGTGAAAGAGGTGCGCCTTGCCGCTCGCATCCACGACCTGGTTGCCGACCACGCGGTAACCGCCGGGCGCCGCCGCGTCGCTTGGCATACCGGAGCCGACGGGGCTGGCCCCACTGGACGCTCCGCTTCCGCTGACAGAGCCGCTCGCGGTTCCGGGCGCCGAGCCGGAGCCGCTGGCCGAGCCGCCACTAGCGCTTCCACTCGAGGGGTGGACGCCGCCCGTGTCCCCGCCAGAGCCCGACGCCGGGCCAGGCGGAGTCGAAACGAAACAAGCCCCGACAAAAGAAGCGGAGGCTGTCGCGAACGCCGAAAAGAACACGGCACAGAAGGAAGAAGAACGCATGCGGCTGGTCGTACTTATGTGCCCTCCCGTCGCGAGGGAGGCTCACGAAAGCGGCCCGGCCCGGCCGCGGGTTCTTTTTTCGGTGAGCCGTCGGATTCGCCTGGGTGCTACTATGCCGAGGTCACGCCGGTGTGGGCAGCCACGCCACGTGCCGATTCACGCGACTGTCCGACGACACGCTTTCGTGCGGCCCCCCACCGAGGCTGCGCGCTCCCACGAAATTCTCAGACTAACTCCTGCTCTGCCGAGGTGCTGACGTGAGCAATCGCAAGACTAACCTGGCTTGGAGGCTCTTTGCCTCCGGCCTCACTCTTCTTCCCGCCGTGGCTTGCATCTCGAGCTCGACGAATCAGGCCGGCGACGCGGGCACCACGACCGCCACCTCCGGCAGCTCGAGCGGCAGCTCCGGATCAGGGACCTCCGAGGGAGGCGGCGGCGGCGCGTGCTCTGCGCCGATGGGCGCGGTGCTCGTCGACGACATGGAAACGGGAATGGGCTCCATCATTGCGACCGGCGGTCGAATGGGCGCCTGGTACACCTACAACGACGGGACGGCGACCGGGACGCAGACGCCCACGGTGATGACCCCGTTCATGCAAGCCGCGCTCAGCCCGGCGCGGTGCGCGAGCCACTTTGCCGCGGAAACCAAGGGAAGCGGGTTTACGACGTGGGGCGCCGGCATGGGGTTCAACTTCAACGATGTCCCGAGCGCCGACGGCGGCACGACCAAGGCCACTTACGACGCAAGCGCATTCACCGGGATCGGCTTCTGGGCCAAGGCGGCGAACGGCGTGGTTTCATCCTCCGTGACCGTGAGCATCACCGACGACCAGACGGACCCGGCGGGCGGCAAGTGCAGCCCAACAGGCACAACGAAGGCCACGAACGGCTGCAACGACGCGTTCGCCATCAGCTTTGGCGCGGCCCCGCTCGCCGCCCTCACGGCGGACTGGCAGTGGTTCAGCTTCAAGTGGACCGACCTCAAGCAGCAGGGCTTCGGCGCAGCGTATCCCTCGCTCGATACGGCGAAGATCTACGCCCTTCATTTTCAGGTACCGACAGCGGTTACGTTCGATTTCTTCATCGACGACGTCTACTTGCTCCCCTGATAGCGCCTGGCGAGAAAGCTGGACGCTGCGCGGCGTAAAGGCGGTGCTGCGCAGCGTTAGGGGTGCGTCACTGTCGTTTCTCGATCGTTTCGGAAGGTGCCGGACATATCATCCAGCATGTCGGTCTCCTTTTCGTCCGCCACAGCTTTGCATTCCAATTGTACTTTTGTACGCTTAATCCGCTCCGCACCGGTTCGCGTCGCGCAGGTTCAGGGGGCTTGCGGCGTCGCGACACGGGTGGCTGTTTACGCGCCGCCCGGGGCGCCGGCGCCCGCGGTGCCCCCGGAGCCCTCGATCGAGGGTGCCGAGTCCGTTGCGCCGCCTCCGCCATCGACGACACGTCTGGCCATCAACTCCGAGACCTCGGACGAGGATCTGGCGCGTGCGGCGTGCAGCGGCGACGCCCGCGCGCCCCGCGCCATTTGGCGGCGCTACGTAGTGCAGGTGCGCTCGAAGCTCCTTCGCTGGACCGGCTCGCACGACGTTGACGACCACGTGCAGGAGGTCTTCTCGCGCTTGTTCGAGCAGCTCCCTCGTTTGCGCCAGCCGAGCGCGCTCCGCAGCTTTTTGATTGGAATCACGTTGAGGGTGGCCTGTACCGAGCTACGCCGGCGCCGGCGTTGGCGCTTGCGCCTGACCCCAACGGGAGAAGTTCCGGAGGTGGCGGACTACGACGGCGACGACGGCGCGGCGCGCGAGGCGCTGACGCGCTTCGAGGACATCCTCGGGAAGCTGGCTCCGCGCACCCGGCGCGTCTTCGTCCTGCGGTACGTCGAAAAGCTCGAGCTCGTCGACGTGGCCGCGGGGATGCACATCTCGCTCGCCACGGCCAAGCGCCATCTCGCGCGGGCATCGACGCGCGTCTTCGCGATGGTCAAACGCGAGGCGGCGTTGGCGGACTACCTTTGTGACATGAAAATCCGTGCTTCGGCTCCTGCCTCCGCGGCGGGCTGAGCGTCCAGGCGGCGGGGGTCGCTACCAAGCCCCGTCGAGGACGAGGGAGCTACTGCGCGCGGAGACCGCAGGAAGGAGCCGAAGGGCCGTGCCTCCCGGCGGCCCTGTTGGCGCAGTGAGATACAACACGGCCCCGAGGCCGACGGCCACTAGGGCGCCCCCGAAGGCGACGTCCGCCACGACCGCGGCGGTCCGCGCGTCGTGATTCAGAGTCACCGCCCCAGGATCGGTGCAGCTGCCGGGAGAGCAGCGTTGGTTGGCCTGGTTGCTCCTGGAGAGAGCCCTCGCGCCGAAGTACGAGCCGACGCCGGCGGATGCGAGGCCCAACGCTCCGATGACGATTCCAGCAGCGCGCTGGGGCCCGCCGGCGCTCGCCCGCGCAGCCGTCCTCTCGCCGGCGCCTGAAGCCCCGTGGGCGGCGCGCGACGACCTCTCGGCATCTCCGTCTTCCATGCGCGCGCGCGACGACTCCGGGGAAGGGCCGGGCCCCTCGACGAGCAGGTCCTCGAGCGGCGGCACGCTGACCTTCTCGACCACGGCCGGGCGCCGGATCGTCACGGCCGTGGACCAGGTCTTCTTGCCGTTCGCGGTCACGACGAGCGTGTGCTCGCCTGGGTCCAGCGGCGCGGCCATACCCCATGCGGGCGCGCCGATCCGGATGCCGTCGCGCCGCACTTCGAGACCGGGGAGGCTGTCGGTCGGGGCCTCAACGACAATCGTCAGCTTGGAGAGCTTGGGCTCGAGGGCAGCGACGTGCTGTTGAGCAAATCGCTCGCGATCCGTTCGTCCCGTGCGCCTCGCCTCGAACGCCACCTGGATGAACTCGGCCCACGCAGTCGCCGTCTTGCCCCAGCTCTCGTGGCACACCGCCAGCGCGGTGAGCGTGCCGCTACCAGGATCGAGGCGATTGCTCTCGGCAAGCTTCGGGCAGGCGGCAGCGAAGTCTCCTGCCGCCATAAGCCGTTTCGCGTCGACGAAGAGCGCTTCGGCCATGGCCGGATCCCCGCCTGAGGGCGCGCTCTGCCCCGCCGCCACGGCGGCGACCGTCGCAAACACCGCGAAACCCGCGGAGGCGACGAGCGCGGCACCCCGAGTCGGGCTCACGAGCGGATCATCACCGCGAGCTCATTTGCGCGAGTCCATCACGTGGGAAAAGTCGCTGAGGGTGGGCGCGGCCCCCGCAGGGGCTGGTGCCGTCCTGCCTTGAGGCTCGACCCCGTCGCGGACGGTCCGTCCACCGTCGCGCGCCGCGACGCTTTTCCAGGTCGAGACCGACCGGACCACCGGCGGAGCGATCGGCATCACGGAAGCGGACAGCGCAGTGGCAGAAAACGCAGGCCCACCGAGCAAGCGCGCGTCCGGAGGGGCCGGCTTCATGGGTCCCGCGAGGGCCTCGGCTTTCTTGTCAGCCGAACCGCTGACGTGAACGCCAACGGCGGCCCCGAGACCCAAGGTGGCGAGACCCACCAGGACAGCCGCGACCTTCGGCCATTTCGACCGGGGCGGCGGACGCGACACAGCAATTCCCTCCTCGGAGCCGTCGGGATCGAGCACGCCTCTCGCGGCAGACGGCGGAGCCGGAAGCGAGGGAAGCGCCGGAACCGAGAGCGGTGCAGAGTCCTGTGCAGCAGGCAGCCCCGGCCGAGACGAGCTGGGTGCGCCCGCGCTTTCGATGGCGGCAATTTTTCTCGCCCGCGCGCTCAGGTTCGGTCCGGATAGGGCTTCCACCCAGTCCCCGACGTCGGGCGCGGTCGCCGTAGCCGTCGCGCGCTGGAGCGCGCGGGCCATATCGCGAGCGGATGCGAAGCGGACGGACGGGTTCGCGTCGAGGCCTCGAAGGACCACCGCGTCGAGCGCCGGGGTCACGCCGGGGGCGAGGGTGCTGGGCGCAGCGACGTTGGACGCAAAGACGTTCTGGAAGGTCTTGAGGTCACTGTCGCCGTGGAACAGCCGCCGCGAGGTCAGCATTTCCCAGAGCACGACGGCCGCCGCATGCACGTCGGTCGCGCGCGTCACGATGCCGTTGATCTGCTCGGGCGCCATGTAGCCGAGCTTTCCTTTGAGCTGGCCGTCGCGCGTGTTCTGAACGCGGCCGGCTGCCTTGGCGACGCCGAAGTCGACGACGCGCGGCACACCGTCGCTCCCCACGAGAACGTTCTGCGGCGACACGTCACGGTGCACGATGCCGAGCGGGTCTCCCTGATCGTCCGTAGCCTCGTGCGCGGCGTGGAGACCTTCGAGCACGCCTACGATGATGGCGACCGCAATGGGGATGGGCACGTGGTCGCCGCGATCGCGCACGCAGCGCATCAGCCGCGCGAGGGATTCGCCCTGCACGTACTCCATGACGAGAAAGAGCTCGCCATCGAGCGTGACGATATCGAGCGTACCGACCACGTTCGGGTGACGAATGCGCGCGGCGAGCCTCGCCTCGTCGAGGAACATCGAGACGAACTCGGGCTCCTTGGCATATTGCGGGTGCAGCCGCTTTATCGCAACGGTTCGGGAGAACCCGATCGGCCCGAGTAGCCTGCCGATGTGCACCGTGGCCATTCCACCCGACGCAATTTCGTCATAGAGCGCATAGCGCCCGAGGACACGCGCGTCCGCCGTGGGGGGGGATGCCACGGGACAACTTGAACACCTCGCGATGGCCATGCGAAGCGGGCAGGCCTCGAAATGAAGCGACGCCTCGCGTCGTGAATCGCGTCTCGAAACGAGAGCGCGCAGCGCGCATCCCACTCACACTCATCTCTTGATGAACGCGACGTCGTCAATCCAAAGCTCGAAAGCGGCGGGGTTCGACGACACCTGGAACTGGCAGCCATAGACCGCGGAGGCGGCGAGCGCACCCGGCGCGCCCGGAGGACTTCCGGCGGGAGCGCCGACGGGCGGAGCGCCCCACCCCACTTGAGCTAGAATCGGCATAGAAAACGAAGAACTGTGTCCAGATCGTCGTTAGCGTCAGATTCTTACCGAAGTAGTCGCCGCACATCGTGCACACCCCGCCGGGGGCTGCCGTGTGAACGTCCGACAAGCTGAAACGAATGGAGAGCGACCCGGAGCTGACACGGCCCCAAAAAGTGACGCCTTGGTACGCGCTCGCGTCGTAGGTCGCGGGCGTTCCGGCCTGGTCGTTCAGATCGAACCCCATCCCGACATAGCTCTGAAAGCCGCTCGCCGAGACGCGCGCCGCATAGCGGCTCGCGCCGCGCGACGGCGACAGAAGGGCATCGATGAGCGGCGGCATGGCGGTCGAAGCAGGGCTCTCGAGGCCCCCGTCGGTGCCGTCGTTGTAGGTAAACCATGGGCCGTTGCGCCCGTTGGCGACGAGGATCCACTGCGTCTGGCCCTCCATGTCGTCAATCAGCTCCGTCGCGAGACCGCCGTCCGAATCGGAAGCCCCGTCGGAATCGGAAGCTGCCTCTGGCGTTACGCCCCCGTCAGGGGCCGCGTCGTCGAGCGGTGTCGGCGCCGACTCGTCGGGGCTCTGACTGGTGCCGCCCTCGCTCGCAAGGCTCGCTGGGAAGGTCGCGTCCGAGCGTCCCAAGTCGCCGCTCCCGGCGTCCACGCCGTATTGGGTCGTCAGACGAAGGTCTCGGATTCCGGCCACGAGCTCGCACCCGCAGAGCGCGCCTGGCGGTCCCGCGACGACGCTTGCAAAGAGCATCGCGGCCAGCACGTTCCTCGGCTTCGCGGTCACGGGAGGCGATCCCCGGATGGCAACGTACGCCGACAATATCAGCTGAACGGTGGCCCGACCAGAAGCCCGAAGGGGGCGCCGGGGCATGTGTGGCCGCGTCGCGCTAGACTGCGGGCATGAGCAACGTGGGGAGCTTTGGTTACCCCGCGCCCACGAGGGAGTGGGCGGGCGAACCATGCGACCCGGCCGCACCGCGGCGCGCGGACGAGAACCGGCTGCGGGAGCTAGCGATCGCCCAACGCCTCCCGCTCACGAGGTACCTGGCGCGCCTCGGCGTTTGCGAGGGTGAGCTCGACGACGCCGTGCAGGAAGTCCTCATTGTGGCGGCCTCGAAGCTCGAAGGAGTTCGGCCCGAACAAGAGCGGCCGTTTCTGTTCGCGACTGCGCTCCGCATCGCGAGCAACGCGAGGCGTGGTCAATTCCGGCGCCGCCGCATGCATGCCGACCTCTCCGAAGCGCCGGGCGAGCCACCCCCGACGGTCGAAGACCTGACCGACGAGCTATTCGGGCGGGCGCTGCTCGACGAAGCGCTCCAGCACATGCCTCAAGATGCGCGCCTCGTGTTTCAGCTCGTCGAGCTGGAAGAGATGGCGATGCCGAGCGTTGCGCTCCGCCTAGGACTGCCCGAGGGGACCGTGGCCTCGCGCCTCCGGCGGGCGCGCGGCTGCTTCGACGAATGGTGCGGACGCCTGCGGTCGGCGCGGACGCTCGTGCCTGCGGGCGATTGACCCGCGCCGGGCAGCTCGAGCCGGGGGGCCAGCAAGCTCGCGGTAGAGCCGGAAATCTTGAGCTGGTGGGTCAGGCGCGGCGAGATCGACGCGCTCAGCGCGCTTCTCCGAGTGTACGGACGGGCGAGTCCGCGCCGCCGGGGGATCCTCAGAGCCACGGCGGACGGCCATGGCAGCGCGCGAGCTCAGCTCTCGCCCCGGATGCTTCGGGGCGCACCACCGGACACCTTTCAGGTGAACGGCGGCCACGCGCTCCTTGCGTGGGTCAAGCGAACGGCGGTCGGTGAGCAGATGGATCCCATCGACTTTCTCTTTACCTCGGAGGGGTGGGACAGCGTCTTTCCGCGCGACGTCCTCGATCTCGTATCGCACAGGGGCCGGATCTACGCGGTGCCGCTGAATATCCATCGAACGAATTCTCTCTTCTTCAATCCACGCCTTCTGCGCGAGAACGGCCTCACGCCGCCGACGAGCCTCGGCGAGCTCTATCACGCGGCCGGCGCGCTGAAGGACCGCGGCGTGGTACCGCTGGCGTTCGGGTACCGCGAGCCCTGGACGTTGACGATGCTCGCCTTCGAGTCGGTGCTCGTCGCGGAGTGCGGAGTCGATTATTACCGCGATTTCTTCGCAGGCAGGCGCAGCGCCAACGATCCGGAGCTCCGCCGGATGCTCGAGCACGTGGCGCGACTGCTCGATTATGCCAACGACGATGCGGCGCTTCTTTCGTGGGACGGCGCCGTCGACCTCGTGCGCCACGGACGCGCCGCCATGACCTTCATGGGCGATTGGGCCAAGGGGTACCTGACGAACAAGGGCTGCCGCTGGGGCGAGCACTTCGGCCAAGCCCCGAGTCCGGGCGCAGCGGACGCGTTCGTGTTCACGACCGACGTGTTCGGCTTGCCGAAACGCGCCAACCATCGTGGCGACGCCATCGAACTCCTCAAAGTCTTCGGGTCGAGAGAGGGGCAGGACGCGTTCAACCCGTTGAAGGGCTCGATACCGGCACGCACGGACATCGACCTCTCGCTTTATGATCCGCTTTCACGCGCCACCGTTCGGGACTTCCGAAAGGGCGAGCGCGTGGCGAGCGTCGTCAGCATCGCGCCTTCGGCCTTTACCCGCTCGGTCGATCGGGCGCTCGCCGCGTTCGCTCGGAACCGCGACGCCGGGGCCGTCGTCGCCGCGGTTCGCGCCCACTACGACTTGCTCCGCCTTTGAAGCTCAAGGACAAGCGGCGAACTGGGCGCCGCTCGTCACCGTCTTGCCCGCGCCCCACGTGATGTTGTCGTCCTCGATGACTCGACCCCACTCGTCGGTCACCTGAAGATCGATCGGATTCGGTGGATTGGTCGCGATCGTCCAGTGCGCGTTCGCGTCGGAACGAGCGCCCATTGCCGTCCACCCGGTGGTCCCGCAGCTCCGGTACTTAACGGACTGAATGCCGTACCTGGAGTTTTGGATGACCATCGCCAGGTAGTACTTCATGCTCGACGGATCGAACGAATACTGGAGGTTTCCCGTCACGGTGCAGGGAACGAACTTGACGGTCAATCCTGGACTGTTCGGCAGGTTGCCCGGGCTCATGTTGCCCTGCACGGCGTTGAACGCCTGCGGGCTGAGATCGAGGTGCGAGGACGTGCATGGCGGGTTCGAGGACGCCGGGCATTGGTCCACGATCACCAACGTGCGCGGCGTGCCGGACCTGCCCGTGACCTGCACGCACTTTCCGCACGCCGACGAACCCGACGGGTTGTCGTAGAGGTTCGTCGAGAGCGCGGCGTACATATTGTCGGAGGGCCAAGGCACGCCGCAATTGTTTCTGGCCGTTTGAGTGTAGTAGGTCAGCCCTGCGTTGAAGGTCTGGCCCACCGGGTTGGTCGTGCACGCTCCGGTGCCGCCCGAGCTGCCCGATACGCACGTCGATGGGGGCGGCCCCGCGTCGAATCCGGACCCCGAGCTCGATCCGGATGTCGAACCCGAACTGAAGCCGGACCCCAAGCTCGAGCCCGAGCTCGACCCGGATGTCGAACCCGAACTGAAGCCGGACCCCAAGCTCGAGCCCGAGCTCGCTCCGGATGTCGAACCCGAACTGAAGCCGGACCCCAAGCTCGAGCCCGAGCCGAAGCCAGAACCAGCGCTGGTTCCAGAGCCCGCCGCCGCGCCGCTGCCTGCTCCGGAGCCGACGCCGCTGCTCGCCGGCAAGCTTGCGCTGGCGTCACTGCCCGTCGTCGGCTCTGCCGAGCCGCACGCACACAGAGCCCAGCCGGCCATCGCACCGAGTACTCCGGCTACAAAGAGAGAACGCCGCATCATTCCTCCGCTCCCCACTCCAAGCCTTGGATGGTAAGTCTCCGCCCCAGGACATGGCGGCTCAAGAAAAGGCCCACTCGCGACCGGACCCTTCAACGGACCGCCCTGCACATTTCGATGAGCCGCGCTGCACGGCCTTGAGCGTCCATAGGACCACGCACGTCTGTGCAGCAACCGTTCCCCACCGCCGGATCCCATCGAGCCGGCTTCCACGTTCGCTCCCACGTTTCGTTATCGCAGAGCAGGAGAATTCCCATGACGGTGCAGTCCCGCAGCGCCCTGCCGTGTGTTTTGGCCGTCTTCGCCTGTTTCTGGGCGGCTCCGGCTTGCTCGAACACCAACAACCCGGGGTTCGCAGGCGACGACGGCGGGGGCGCCAGCGGGTCGTCGGGCGCCCACTCGGGCTCAAGCTCGGGATCCGGCGGCGGCGGCTCGGGCTCGTCGAGCTCGGGCTCGAGCTCGGGATCCGGCGGTGGCGGCTCGGGCGCGTCGAGCTCGGGCTCGTCCAGCTCTGGTGCAGGGAGCTCCGGTGGCTCCTCGGGCGCTAGCTCCGGCACGGGCGGCTCTGGCTCGGTGGATGCGGGCGTCGCATGCGGCGCCCCAACGACCGGCGGCATTCCGTTGACAGGTAACGGCTACGCGTCGAGCGGGCCTACCGGTGTGCCCGGAATGGGCGGCTACGCGTATGCGTACGCCGATTCGACACCACCGGGCTTGGGGACGAGCACGGCGTGCGTCGACGCGACGGCTTTTTGCGGCACCGTAGCGACCGGAATGGTGAGCGCCAGCACATGGGGCGGCGGGATCGGCGTCAATCTAAACCAGCAAGGCGGCGGCTCTGCGGTCGGCATGTTCGCGGCGACCGGCACCGGAATCAAGTATGCTGTCAGTGGACTGGCGCCCCAGGGAATGCGCATTCTCATCGACAACGTCACTCCGACGAACTCCTACTGCGCAAACCTGACGGCCGCGTCGGGCACCATCCCGTGGTCGGCCTTTAACACGACGTGCTGGCAGCCCGATGGCGGCAGCGGCCTTTCCGGTCCGCCCACCATGGCCACGCACATCAATTTTCAGGTCAACGCGACCGCGAGTCCTGGAACGTTCAGCTTCTGTGTTACCTCCCTCGCCTTCGCGCCGTGAGCGGCGCCCCAAAGTCGAGTTGACGCCCGTCAAGTCGATGACCCAACCCTCACCCCCACGGAATCGTGACTACAAATAGCGGTAAACTCGCCATCATCGTCGGGGGCGGCCCTGCCCCGGGTATCAACAGCGTGATCGGGGCGGCTACCATCCGCGCGTGTCTCTCGAACGTCGAAGTTCTCGGAATCCTCGACGGCTTTCGGTGGCTCATCCAGGGCGACACGTCACACATCGTCCCGCTGACGATCGCCGAAACCAGCCGCATCCATTTTCGCGGCGGCTCGTACATCGGAATCGCGCGCGCCAACCCTACGAAGAAGCCCGAGCATCTGCGAGCGGTCGTCGATGGATTGCGGCGGCTCGGCGTCGGGATGTTGTTGACCATCGGTGGTGACGACACGGCTTTCAGCGCATACAAGCTCGCGCAGGCCGCGGGGGGAGGGCTCCGCGTCGTGCACGTCCCCAAGACGATCGACAACGATCTCGATCTGCCGCACGACGTCTGGACGTTCGGCTACCAAACGGCGCGCCATGTGGGCGTTGAGATCGTGCACAACTTGATGGTCGACGCGCGAACGACGGCGCGCTGGTACTTCGTCGTCGCCATGGGACGCAAGGCAGGCCACCTCGCCCTCGGTATCGGCAAAGGGGCGGGGACGACCCTCACTTTGATTCCCGAGGAGTTCGCCGGGCGCCCGATTCGCCTGAAGACGATCGTCGATACCCTCGCCGGCGCGATCATCAAGCGCCAAGCCGAAGGACGCTCGGATGGCGTCGTCGTCCTCGCAGAGGGCCTGGCCGAAATCGTGCCGCCGGAAGATCTTGCGGATCTTTCGACCGCCGAGCGCGATGAGCACGGTCACTTGCGCCTCGACGAGATCAGCTTCGGCGACATCGTGAAGGCGCGCGTCCGCGAGCGCATCACGGCGCTGGGCATCAAGGCGACGATCGTCGCTAAGAATGTCGGATACGAGGTGCGGTGCGCGGATCCGATTCCTTTCGACATGGAGTACACGCGCGACCTTGGCTACTGCGCGGCCAAGTACGTCATCGAGGGGGGCTCGAACGCCCTCGTGTCGATCCAGCAGGGGCGCTTCAAGCCCGTGCCGTTCGAGGCCATCATGAGCCCGGAGACGGGACGCATGCGCGTCCGGATGGTCGACATCAACAGCGACCGGTACCTCATCGCGTACGCCTATATGCTCCGCCTGAAGCCCGAAGACTTCGACGATCCGCGCGAGCTCGCGAAGCTCGCCGCAACGGCCAATCTCTCGCCGTCGCGTTTTCGCTCCGAGTTCGGCTACCTCGTCGACCGCGAGCAGCCGAAGACGCTCGACGTGGCCCTCGCGGGCGGGCCGGCAGCGTAACGTCATTCGCGAGCGACCGTCGCTCCGGTCCTCAGTCGTAAAATCCGACCGCGGCGTGGCTGACAATCGACCCGTCTTCCCGGTCGGTCGTCTGCTCGTAGTGAAGCAGCCTCCCTCGCGCCCCGCCCGACACGCTCCGCACCAAGGACCAGATGGGCGCCAAGCCGCACACCCGACGCTGATCGAGGTCCGCCGCCACGTGCGCCCAGAATCCGGTGGCGTCTAGCGACGTCGCGTGCTCGATGGACTGCCGATCGCAGCGACCCAGGCGGTCGCGCTGCTCGGCGTCAAACGCGCGCTCGTCGCCGAAGCGCGGCCCGACGTGCGCCAAATCGGCGCCCGCGATAACGACGACTCGCCCTGGCCGCGCCTCGACCAACGCACGCACCCCCTCGATGAAGCGGGCTACTCGCGGGTCCCTGTCCGGGTCCTCTCCAAGCGCCTGGTGAGCGCCAAGACCGGCGAGGATGGGCACGATGCGCGCGGGACGATCGCCGAGCAAGTGCTTCAAAAAGACGACCTGGAACTCGAGAGAGTGCTCGCGCTTGTGATTGAACTGATCGGCGTAGGGATCGAAGCCTTCGGCCAGGGCCGCAAGGGCGTCGATGATCGGGCGATCCGCGTCGACGTCTCCGAGGGGCGTTGAGAACGACTTGCGGCAGAGCGCGAAAGGCTCGCGCATCGGAGCGTGCGACGTTCCGAAGAGCACGAAGGTCTCGGCGTTGCTTGGTAGGGCCGCAGAAAGCGCGCCATAGGCCGCGCCGTAGCCCGCCGCGCCTCGCCAGGGATCGATGTGCGGCGCGACTAGGGCGACCATGCGCGACCCGTCGGCCGGAACGGGTTCCGCCTTCGAGAGACACGAGCGCTCGATGTAACGTCGAAGCTCGCGTGCGTCCGCGTGGTAAGCGCCACCGGCATGGGATGCGGGCCGCACCGACGCCTCGGCGAAGTCCCTCTCGGCGCGGGCGCGGGCCATCCGAAAGGCGCTCCCCTCCAAGAAGAAGCCCCGCTCGAACTCGGCCGCCAGGCGCACCACGACGTCGACCGGTACGTCGGTCCCGATTTCTTGCGATACCTCTCGCGCGATCTCCGCGCAAGTCAGGCTGCCCTCGAAGCGCGCCACCACAGCGACGAGCACGGGGGGAATGATGGCCTGGGCTTCGGTAACTCCCTGCGTGTCGCGCAGCACGAGGACTCGCCCGTGCTCCTTGTCCGGAACGACGATCGACTCCACCGGGCGCAACGCGGGGCGGGACGACGCATCCATCGGCCTCCATTCTAGTCGACTTTTGTAGTACGTTGCGGCGGTCGGGTTCGTCGCACGCCGTGCGGTGCGCGTGCGAATCTGCTACGCGAAAAGACAGATGAAGGCGCGAGGCCCTCGAGCGCATCGCGTACCACCCCAGAAGGGTTGGCACGGCTCGCGCGAACGCTCGTCGCTTCTCGCGCTGTACGCCGAGGTGGACGCGTTGCTTGCCGACTGGTCGTGCCGCTGCTCGTGCTCGGTGCGGTCGGCGTCGGACGTGGATTGTTGCCACTTCGCAGTGACGGGTCGCGAGCCGTACCCCACCGCGGTCGAGCTGGAAGAAGTGCGCCATACGATGCGCGCCCTCTCGGTCGTTCCGCGCAGGTCGCCGCTTGCCGAAATGCGACGCTGCCCGCTCCTATCTGCCGAAGGACGATGCCGCATTTACGCGTCGCGCCCCTTCGGGTGCCGCACCTTCTTCTGCGAACAAGCGGAGAGCACATCGTCGCCGAGGCCGCCGCGCGAGGCAGTCCAGTCCGTAGGCCGTCGCATCGCCGATCTGTCGGAGCGATTCGCGCCGATCGACCCACACCCGCGCTCGCTCGTGCGGGCCCTTTCGTCCACTCGCGACTGAGCAGGGGCGACCGTCGTGCGCGCGCTCCGCTGGCTACCTCAGGCCCTCGCACGACCGAGCTTCTTGGGTGCGGCCTACGTCCTCACTCTTGCATTCTGCGCGGAGCAGACCCCCGCGGTCGGCGAGCGGCAGGCAGGCACCCAGGCCCACCAAATCGACGCGCTCGTTCACGGGCGCTTCGGCGGGGAGATTGTCCGGGTCGGCGTGGCCGTCGCCTGCGCTGCGGCCCTTCTCGGCGCTCTGCTCGGCGGCCTGGCCGCGGGCCTCCTCGCCCTTCGCGATGCAGCGCGTGGCCGACCGCACCCTCGAGCACCTCTCCAGAGCGGGCTCGTGGTCCTCGCGATGGTCGCGTCGCTGCACGCGGCGCTCGAGCTTTGGGGAATGGCCGACAGCCCGACCCTCTATGCCGAGGCGTGGTACGCGCGCGGCGGCTGGCGGCGTACGACGCAGGTGCTCGCGACCGACGTCCTCACGCCCGGCGGCGTGATCGCCGTCGTCGTGGCGGCTACCCTCGTGTTTCTGACCGGGCCGCCATGGCGCTGGTCGGACTGGCCGGCGAGGGCCGTCGCGTCGCTGCGGGGGGTCCGCCTTCGAAAGGCACCGCTCGCCGCGAGCGCGATCGCGTCGGCGATCGCGGTCTTCGCGCTGACGCGCGTCCCGTCTGCACGCGCGGGGGCCCAGCTCGCCGACGTGCGCCCGAACGTCCTCGTCCTCGCGGCGGACTCGCTGCGCGCCGATCGACTGGATCCACGCACGACGCCTCGTCTTGCCGCCCTAGCTGCGCTGGGAACGCGGTTCGACCGGGCCTACGTGTCGCTGCCGCGGACGTTCCCCTCGTGGGTCACTCTGCTCACCGGACGTCACCCGCATCACCACGGTATTCGCTCGATGTTTCCACGGTGGGAAGAGCGGGCCCGCGACTTTGACGCGCTGCCCGAGCGCCTGGGGCGCGCGGGGTGGTCGACGGCGGTCGTGAGCGACTACGCGGGGGATATCTTTTCGCGCATCGACCTCGGCTTCGACACGATCGATGTCCCGGAGTTCGACTTTCGACAGCTCGTGCGCCAACGCGTCCTCGAACGCGAGACGCCGCTCCTTTCGGTCCTGCACAGCCGCCTCGGTCGGGCGGCGTTTCCGGTCATGCGGGAGCTGAATGACGCGGCTGACCCGGCGCTCCTCGCCGCGGACGCCGTGAGGACGATGCATTCTCTGGCGGCGCGCGGGCCGTTTTTCCTAGTCGTGTTTTTTTCGACGGCGCACTTCCCCTACGCGGCGCCCTCGCCTTTTTACCGGCGCTTCACGGACCCCGCCTACCGAGGCCGCTTCAAGTACGACAAACCAGTCGGCTTGGGGCGCGAGTCCTTCCTTGATTCGCGCGACGAGAGCCAGGTGCGCGCGCTGTATGACGGCGCCGTCCTCGCCATCGATGGTGCCGCGCAGTCCATCCTCGACGCCGTGGCCAACAGCGGGCTGCAGAAGAAAACTATCGTCGTCGTCACAGCGGACCACGGCGAGACGCTGTACGATCACGGCCACGGGCAAGGCCACGGCGACCACCTGTTTGGCGACGAGGGAACCCACGTGCCCCTCGTCATCTTCGATCCACGCAAGACGACCGCTCGCCACGAGCCAGCGATAGTGCGGGACGTCGATCTGGCGCCGACACTCTATGAGCTGACAGGCGTGGCACCACCCTCCGATCTCGACGGCCAAAGCCTGGTCGCCGCCTTGGATGGCCAATCGCTACCGCCGGCGCTCGCGTTTGCCGAGACCGGCCTGTGGTTCACCGAGGAGATCCCGGGGCTCCCCACTGAGCTGCGCCTCCCCTACCCCGGCATCGCGCGACTGACGGAGGTCGATACCGAGCACGGCGACGACGTCGTTCTCCAGGAGTCGGTTCGGCCGCTGACGATGTTGGCCAAGCACCGGATGGTCCGTGACGACCGCTGGAAGCTCGTCTACGTGCCTGCGCGCATCGGCGTCCGCTGGATGTTGTTCGACACGCGCGAAGACCCGGGAGAAGAGACCGACGTCGCCGCCGCCCACCCGGACGTCGTCGCTCGTTTGCAAGGCGAGCTTTGGGCCTGGATGCGCTGCGATCGCGAAATGACCGAACGCGGCGGATACCTGGTACCGCGCGTTGCGGAGGTCCTGAGCAGGCCCGCGGTCGAGCGGCATTTGCTGCGCATCGACGACGCCCCCGCCGCCTCGGGACCGGACGTCGCGGCCCTACCGGGGACGAGGTGAAGAGCCGGATGGGCTGGGCCTCATCGGGGTGGCTCCCGCGGAGCCTGCTCGGCCTTCTCCTGGGGGCGGCTGCGGCGCTCGCCTGGCGCGAGGGCCGCGGCACCGACGCGCGCGCGGTGCGCCCACGGCCCGCCACCAGGACTGGCCAAGCCCAAAGGAGCGACGACGCGCGCTCCGAAGCCGGCAGGAGCGCGGCCAGCGCGGCAGGTGGCGGCGAGGCGTACCAGGTCCACCTTCGCCTCGTCGAAGCGCTCGACGAGGCACGCATCGACGTGCCGGACCTCGCGGCGGCCGCGCCGTACCTCCAAGCTTACTGGCGGCGCCTACGCGGACCTTGGGACCACCCCCAGGGTCCCGGCCGAGCGCTCGTCACGACAATCGCGCTCCGCACGGATGCCGCACAGGAAAAGGCATGGACCGTCGTGACACCGGCCGGCCAAACCTGGGCGCCGGACGCGCACGTCTGGAACATGAACGAGGGGAGCTTCGATCAGCGCCAGGCCATCGAGGCCCCCACGCCAGCTACACTGACCTTCCGACTCAAGATTCCGCCGGCCGCGCGGCTCCGGTTTTCGTCTGCTGTCGCCACGCCGGTGCTCGCAACGACTGTGTTCGACGTGGCCTTGGTGGACTCCACGGGCGCCGCGCACGCGCTGTCGCACACGCGCATGGCCGGTCCGGATACCCGGCGCTGGGCGGACGCGGACGTCGACCTCGGCCCCTGGGCTGGGCAGACGGTGGACCTTCGCCTGCAAACCTCCACCGAGCGCTCGGCCGCCCTCGACGCGACGGCGGCGTCTCCCCTCTCGCTGGCGCTTTGGGGCAGCCCAGTCCTCGTCGCAAAGGCCCCAACTCGCATTCCGTACAACGTCCTTTGGATCGTCGTGGACGCGCTGCGTCCGGATACCGCGGCTGCGCTTCACGACGCCGAGGAAGACGCGCGGAAGCTCGCGGCGCCGCAACCTCCGCTCGACGCCCTCTTGCCGGCGGTACCGGGCTTGATGCCGTCGATCGATCGCCTTGCGGCGCGGGGCGTCCACTTCAGCCACGCATGGTCAGTGGCCTCGTGGACCCGACCCGGCACCCTTGCGATGCTCACGGGTGAGCGCTCGAGCGAGGTCGGAATCGACACGACCGCGTGGGTTTTGCCGACGGCACAGATTGCGCGCTACTACGCATCCGACCCCCCCTCTTGCCGCGCATCCTCGGCAAGAACGGGGCTCTGACGGCGGCAT
This sequence comes from uncultured delta proteobacterium, assembly GCA_963787925.1. Taxonomy (GTDB): domain Bacteria; phylum Myxococcota_A; class Polyangia; order Polyangiales; family Polyangiaceae; genus Palsa-1150. The sequence continues at coordinate 1,680,965 of CAWBEN010000003.1, read as the reverse complement.
TCGTCAACAATTTTTTCATGGCGGGGTACGCAGGGGTGGGGCTCGACATGGGATTCGAGCGCGTTACGGACCACCGCTACCGCACACGAGATACCGCCGAGATCACGCGAGACGCGCTGGCATGGCTCGATGACCATGCGGCCGATCGCTTCATGCTGTTCGTCAACTACAACTCGCCGCACGAGCCGTACGACCCGGTCAAAGAACTGCTCGCTCGCGTGCCACCCCCGCCGGCGGGACCGCGCGACGGGCACGTCCGCGCCTATCTGGCCGAGGCGGCCAAGGACGACGACGCGATCGGCGCGCTTCTCGACAAGCTCGACGCCGTGGGCCTGACTGCGACGACGCTGGTCGTCGTCACGTCCGACCACGGCGAGACGCTCTCGGCGGCTCACGACGGTATTGGGCCAGCAAAAATGCCGATGCGCTTTCACCATGCTGTCGGCAATTTCGAGGAGACGACACGCGTGCCCCTCGTGATGGCGTTGCCCGGTGTCCTCGAGCGGGCACGAGCGGTGGCAGCCCGCGTCCGGAGCATCGACATCGCACCCACCGTGCTCGAGCTCGAAGGACTAGAGGCGGATCCACGCATGAGTGGCCGATCGCTCCTGTCCCTCGCCCGAGGGCTGACGGAAGCCGAGCCCCGATTGGTCGTGACCGAAGGCCGCGGGTCCCGCGCCCTCTTGTGGGGCCATTGGCGGATGATCGTCCACGACCCGCCACCGCATCTCCCTGCGACATCCGTTTCCCCGCCCGAATCAGCCGAGCGAGACGCACCGGAGTCGACGCCCGAAACCGCGGACGCGGGCGAGGCAACCACGACCGAAGCGCCTGCGATCGTCCGCGACGAGCTCTACGACCTCGACGCCGACCCCGGCGAGCGACACAACGTCGCGCGACAGCACCCCGACGTCATGGCCGACATGCGCGCGCGTTTGACGGCGGCGATGATCGGCGTTCCCGTAGCCGACGCAGTCCCACCGGTGCCGGCCACCCGACCTCCCGCGATTCACTTGCGCTTTTCGGGCGCTGGCCGGGTGCACCGCGTCGCTGGGCGGCTGACCGTCGGCGCGGTCGCGCACGGCGGAAGCCTTCGTGTGCAGCCAGCTGGCGTTCCCGTCGAGGCGTTCCGTTTGGAGGGCGGCCGCCTCGATTTTGCGTTCGTTACGGCGCCCGATGCGCTGGTCGGCTTCGATGTACTCGTCGAGCCACCCGGCGCGCCGATCGCCTGGCAGTTCTTCCTCGACGACGGCCCCTGGCCAGCCCGAGCCACGTTCACCGGCCCTTTCGGGCTTCCGGCCATTGCTGCGCGTGTGGGAATCGAGAGCGACGACGCCCGCGCAGAGGTCTATGCGGCAGGCTTCCCGCTGGTCGACCTGTCGCGCGATCTCGGCGTATTCGTCACACGCGACAAGCCGGACATGTCGGCGGCGACGAGCAACGCGGATCCGGAGGATCCGCGCAGCGGGCAGGGCAGCGCCGAGCGTAGCAAAGAGATGCAGCGCGTCTTGGAGGAATGGGGTTACGCGCACACGACCAATGAAGCGAGCCGAGCGCGTTGAAGCGCTTGGCCTCGCGCGGCGGGCGTGATTAGGCTCGCTTCGAACTCATGCGCCTAGCAAGCCTGCTCGGCCCTGACATCAAACAGATCCTCAAGGAGGATCCGGATCAGGTTCGGGAGCTCCTCGACGAGATCCATGCCGAAGACCTCGCCGACATCGTCAGCGAGCTCGACCCAGACGAGGCCGCGGCGCTCCTCTCGCATCTGCCGGCCGAAGACGCCGCGCCCATCTTCGAGCGGCTCGACGATCACGAGCAAGAAGAGCTGGTGGAGCAGATGCCCGCCCACTCCGTCGCGGAGATCGCGAGCGAGATGGCCGCCGACAATCGGGCGGACCTCTTCAGCGCGCTCTCGGACGAGGTGGGCGAGCAGCTCTTCGAGGCTCTGGAGAAGGTCGACCCCGAGGCCGCCCAAGAGGTCCGCGACATCGAGAAGTGGCCGGAGACGAGCGCCGGTCACCTGATGACGACGGATTTCGTGGCCGTGTCGCCACGGATGCACGTCGCCGAAGCGATGGATATCGTTCGTAAGCGCGCCCGAGAACGCGAGGAGTTCGTTTACGTCGTTTACGTGCTCGATCAGGGGGTGCTGACCGGGGTCGTGAGCCTCCGCGACCTGCTCGCTGCCGAGGCCGCCGTGGGAATCGCCGAGGTGATGCGGACGAACATCATCAGCGTGCCGCCCACCATGGACCAGGAAGAAGTGGCGCGGCGAATGGCGAAGTACGACTTGAACGCCATGCCGGTCGTGGCGGACGACGGCAGGCTGCTCGGCGTCGTCACGATCGACGACGTGATCGATGTCCTCGTACGCGAGCAGACCGAGGACGTTCAGAAGATCGGCGGCGTCGAGCCGCTCGACGTCCCGTACTTCCAGACCAGCTTCTTGACGTTCATCCGCAAACGCGCCGGCTGGCTCATCATCCTATTCGTCGAGGAGTTCTTCACGCAGACGGCGCTCCGCTTTTACGACCCGATCATGGAAGCCGTGAAAGGCGCTCTCCTGTACGTGCCACTTCTGATTTCCGCCGGTGGCAATTCCGGGTCGCAGTCCTCCACGCTCGTCATTCGGGGCCTCGCCCTCGGCGAAATCAAGCTCGGCGACTGGTGGCGCATACTCCTTCGCGAGGCGGTCATGGGCGTCATCCTCGGGGCGCTCATCGCGGTCATTGCGATGGGCCGCGTCATGATGTACCCCGACCAAACGTTCCTCTTCGCGCTGACCGTCGGCGTGACGGTGCTTGCGATAATCATGGCCGGGTGCACCGTCGGCTCCATGCTTCCGCTCGCGATGAAGCGGTTGGGGATCGATCCTGCCACCAGCTCGACGCCGTTCATAGCCAGCCTTGTCGACACGCTCGGGGTCGTCATTTACGCGCACGTTGCCATGCTCGTAATGCATGATGTCATCCGCACCGCTCAACTGCACGGCCCGCCAAAGTAGTCGCGTACTGGCACAGCAGCAGGCGGGTGTTGGCACGAATCCCGCTTTCAAGCCGCCGTGCCTTCCATTCCGCCGAGCTCCGAGTCGTACTGGATCGCGACCTCACCGGGCCGCCACCATCCCGCGCTGGAAGGCGATCGCGAGGTGGACGTCGCGATAGTCGGCGGCGGAATCACCGGCATCACGGCCGCGCTGCTGCTGCAGCGAGCGGGCAAGCGCGTCGCCGTGCTTGAGGCGCGCAGAATCGCGGCGAGTGTCACCGGCCACACGACGGCCCACCTCACCGCGGCGCTCGATACCCGTTATGCCACGCTGATCCGCGACTTCGGCGCAGAAGGAGCCCGACTGGCGGCGCAGGCTAGCCGCGCCGCCATCGACCAGATAGGCCGGCTAGTCGACGAAAAGGCGATCGACTGTGCATGGCGACGTGTCCCTGGGTACCTCTACACGGAGCGCGAAGACGATCTGGAGAGCCTGCATGCCGAGCTCGAGGCCGCCAAGAGTGTCGGGCTGAACGTGGAAATGACGCGCGACGTCCCGCTGCCCTTCCCGTCGCGCGCCGCGGTCCGGTTTCTCGATCAAGCTGAGTTTCATGTCCGGGACTATCTCCTGCCCCTCTGCGACGAAATCGAGCAGCACGGTGGGCTGTTGTTCGAAGGAACGCGTGTCATCGACATCGAAGACGGCGACCCGTGCCGCGTGGTGACCGAGCGGGGCGTCGTACGGGCGCTCCACGTGATTGTTGCGGCCAACGTGCCGTTGAACCGCATCTTCTTGCAGACGAAAATCGCCCATTATCGGTCCTACGCGCTCGCGGCCCGGGTGTCCGAGCCGAAGCTGGAAGGTCTCTTTTGGGATACCGACGAGCCTTACCATTATCTGCGGAGCGTTCCCGCCGGAGCACGCAGGCCTGGGGAGACCGGTAACCTCTTGATTGTCGGGGGCGAGGATCACAAGACCGGTACGGAGCAGCACACCCAAGGCCGGTTTGATCGGCTCCTCGCCTACACGAGGGAGCGCTTTGCCGTCGAAGAAGTCGGATTCCGATGGTCGGCGCAGGTCGTCGAGCCGGTGGACGGCCTGCCGCTCATAGGGCGAAACGCGTTCGCCAGCCACGTCTTCGTTGCGACGGGCTACAGCGGGAACGGGATGACGTTCGGAACCGCGGCGGGGATGCTCCTTTGCGACGAGATACTCCAACGGAAGAACCCGTGGTCGGCGCTCTTCGATCCGACGCGAATCAAGCCGCTCGCATCGGCAAAGGACTTCGTGACCGAGAATACGGACGTCGGCCTCCATCTCGTGGGCGATCGTCTGAAGGCGCCGGACGTGACGCATCTCCGCGAGGTCGGCCCGGGGGAAGGGAAGATCGTTCGCGTCAAAGGACAGCGGCTCGCGGTCTATCGCGATTCTTCCGGCGCGTTGCACGCGCTCTCGCCGGTCTGTCCGCACCTCGGCTGCCACGTTCACTTCAACGACGCCGAGAAGAGCTGGGATTGTCCTTGCCACGGATCGCGCTTCGGAACGGCGGGTGACGTCCTCAATGGGCCGTCGATGCGCGGGCTCACGCGCGTTTCGCTGACGGACTTAGACGACGCGGACGCGGAGTCGGACTTCCTGGCGAGCCCCCTCGTCGTCCCCTTGCGGAGCGACCCCGCTTGAACCTTATCCCATCCGCGGCGCGCCGCGCCGATGGACCGAGTCAAGGCAAAGGGCGGCCGCAGTCGGGACACCCCGGCGACCCTGCTCGCTTCGAGCCTCGAACGACCGTCTTGCCGCACTCACAGGCCCACCCCACGAGACGGGCAGGGTTGCCGGCGACGATCGCGTGGGAGGGCACGTCGCGAACGACCACGGCTCCCGCACCGACCATGGCGCACCGGCCAATTCGCACTGGCGCGACGAGGATCGCGCCGGCGCCCACGGTCGCCCCGTCTTCGACGAATGTGCGATCCCAGCGTGGAGCCCGCGCGAAGGCCGCGCGCGGGTGGCGCACGTTCGTGAACACCGCGCCAGGGCCCACGAAAACGTCGTCGCCCAGCGTGACCCCGTCCCAGACGCTCGTGTGGCTCTGGATTCGCGTGCCGCTGCCGACGACGGCGCCTTGGGCGACGAAGCAGAACGCGCCGACCACGACGTCCGTCCCGAGCTCGGCCCCTTCCGCGACGACGCTGGGAGGGTAGACCTTGGGCGGGGCTCCCGCTCGGGCGCGGCGCTGCATGGCTGCTCCGCTCTCGAAGATACCCTGCCTTGGTCCTCCGCGGGCATCGTCGGGTGGCCCTTTCGGCGGCGCGGCGTGGGACGTCATGCTGGCGTGCTGCGGCGGGAGTGGCTAGCGTTCGCCGGCGCGACATGTCCCTGACGTACAAAGAGGCCGGAGTCGATATCGACGCAGGCGATGAGCTGGTCGAGCGCATCAAGCCACTGGCCGCCTCGACGCGGACTGCCGACGTCTTGAGCGACGTGGGTGGCTTCGCAGGACTATGTCGGGTGCCCGCCGACGTCGAGGATCCCGTGCTGGTAAGCGGTACCGATGGCGTCGGCACGAAGCTCAAAGTGGCGTTCGCGACCGGTTTCCATGACACCATCGGATTCGACCTCGTCGGGATGTGCGTCAACGACATCGTGACGTCCGGCGCGCGGCCGCTTTTCTTCCTCGACTACTTCGCCACAGGAAGGCTCGACGTGGGTGTCGCCGAGAAGGTGGTCGCCGGAATCGCGGCCGCTTGTCGGGAGAGCGGCTGCGCGTTGCTGGGCGGCGAGACGGCGGAGCTGCCAGGAATGTACGCACCGGGCGAGTACGATCTCGCAGGGTTTGCCGTGGGCGTCGTCGCGCGAAAAAAGCTCATCGACGGCTCACGCGTCGCGGAAGGCGATGCGGTGCTCGGCTTGCCGTCGAGCGGTCTGCACTCGAACGGCTATTCGCTCGCTCGCAAGGTTCTCTTCGATCGCGCGAAGCTCGGCCTTGGAGACCGTCCACGCGAGCTCGGCGGCCAGACCCTGGGCGAAGCGCTGCTCACGCCCACTCTCCTCTACGCGCGGCCGGTGCAGGCACTGCTCGCCGCAACCGTGGACGTGCGTGCGATGAGCCACGTGACGGGCGGCGGCGTGCCGGGCAACGTACCGCGCGTCCTTCCCGAGGGCCTCGGTTTGCGCCTGAAACGCGCCTGGACGCGCTCGCCTCTCTTCGACCTCATCGCGCGCCTCGGAGCCGTCAGCGACGACGAAATGCGTCGAGCGTTCAACATGGGGGTAGGATTCGTAATCGTCGTCGCCGAAGAGCAAGCCGCTCGCGCCTTCGAGGCGCTTCGAGCCGCCGGCGTCTTGCCGTTCGAGATGGGACGCGTAGTGCGGGTGCCCGTGGACCGCCCCTTCGAGGAGCGGGTGGAGTGGCCGGCGTGATCAGGCTCGGCGTCCTGGTCTCCGGCGGCGGGACGAATCTCCAGTCAATTCTCGACGCGATCGCGGCAGAGACGCTCGATGCCGCGGTCGCGGTCGTGATTTCGAACGTGCCGAGCGCGGGGGCGCTCGAGCGCGCCCGCGCCGCGAACGTGCCGGCGGTCGTCGTAGAGCACGGGCGTTTCGGCGACCGAGCCGCCTTCGACGCGGCCGTCCTGGACGTCCTGCAAGCCCATCACACCGATGTCGTCGTCCTCGCCGGCTTCATGCGCCTTCTGACAGGCGTCCTCCTCGAGGCCTTTCCGTGGCGGGTGGTCAATATCCATCCCGCGCTGCTGCCCGCGTTTCCGGGGGTCAGAGCGCAGAAACAGGCGCTCGACTACGGCGTGCGAATTGCGGGGTGCACGGTGCACCTCGTCGACCACGGGACCGACACGGGGCCGATCATCGCCCAGGCGGCCATCGCCATCACCGACGACGATGACGAGGAGTCTCTCCGCGCGCGCATTCTCGCTTGTGAGCACGCGCTCTTGCCGCGCGTTCTGCAGTGGTTGGCGGAGGGGCGCGTGAGCGTCGAGGTCGTGCCGCCCCAGACCGAAGGTGAGAGGATCTCCACGCCTAGCCGACCGCGCGTGCGCGTACGCGGCGTGCGGACGGCGCTAGGGGTCGAGGCGGGATGAGCAGCCCTGCTGTTTCTGGGCCCCCTCTGCCTGGTACGCTACGCCCCGGTCGTCCGGTGAAACGGTCCACGCATTGAGCGGTCGCATGTCGAAGCACTATGACGTGGCCGTACTCGGCGCGGGGTTGGGCGCTCTGGCCGCCGCGGCCCTCCTCGCCCGGCGGTCGTGGCGCGTGCTCGTGCTCGGACAGGGAGCGCGGGCCGCGACGTACCATCATGACGGGGTGACGCTCGCTCGTCGCCCGTTCACCTTCTTGGCGGGTTCGTCGCCGGCTTGGGCGCGCGTTCTGGTCGAGCTCGCGCAATCGCAGGCCTTCCGCCGAAAGGTAGTGCCGCTCGACCCCATGTTCCAGATTCTCGCGCCGAAGCTGCGTCTGGACGTCCCTCCCGACGTCCAGCGCTTCGCCAAAGAGATCGATCGCACCTACCCGGAGGTGAGGCGGGTCGTCGATGAGCTCTATGCCGAGCTCGCGGAGGCCAATGCGGCGACGGACGCCGCATTCGAGAAGGACCTCGTGTGGCCACCTGGCAGCTTCTGGGAGCGGCGCGAGACCGAAAGCGCCCTCGCGACGATCCCGCGCATCGATGGCTCGCGCGCCGACGCGCGTCTTTCGCCCCTCATGGCCGAGTTCCCGCGCGACCACGACTACCGCTCCATCGTCGAAGTCCCAGCGCGCTTTGCGAGCCATGCTGCCGAGCTCCCGGAGTTCGCCGTGGCCCGCTTGCACGGAGCGTGGACGCGCGGGGTGGCGCGGCTGGACCGAGGCGAGGACGAGGTCATCGAGCTCTTGCTCGAGCGAGTCCGGGCTCACGGGGGCGAGACGCGCCTGACGGAGCGGGCCGCCAAGATCGTCCACAAGCGCGGGCGCGCGGCCGGCGTTCTCGTCGATGGAGACGAGACACTCACCGGGGTCGGCTTCGTCGTCACCGATCACACCACGAGGGCGCTGCTCGACCTGACGAGCGACTTCGATCCGCCGAGACGAGCCCTCGGAGCGCTGCCGCACCTGCTACCGGCCGAGTGGCGTTTCGTCGTTTCGATCGTCGCTCGAAACGAGGGGATTCCGCCGCCGCTGGCCGACGAGTCGTTTCTCCTCCCCGCGTGGCTGCACCGGCCGCTCGATGCCTCCACACCGCTCGTCCATCTCCAACGCCGGCGCGAGCCCTGCGGAATCGAGGGCGCGACGCTGCTCGTCGCCGAAGCGGTCTTTCAGGAGGGCTCGCCCCTGCCCGTGTCACGCGCGCGAGAGGCCGTTCTCGCTGCGATCGAGTCGTTGCTCCCTTTCATCGAGAGACACTACCTTCTCATCGACTCACCCCACGACGGGCGGCCTCTCTGGGACTTTCGCTCGGGCGCGCGCAAGAATGTCGAGCGGGCGGCGCTCCGCACGAGCGGCGGCTCACTCGATGCCGAGCCGATGACGCCCCGCTGGCACGTGCAGGCGCCGAGCTTCTACGGCCTCGCCGGAGAGCCGATCCGCACGCCGCTCGGGGGCGCGTTCATCGTGGGTCCCAGTGCTCTTCCGGCGCTCGGTCAAGAAGGCGAGCTCCTCGCGGCCTGGAGCGCGGCGCGCATGATCACCCGCACCGATCGGCGCCGAGAGCGAATGCGACGCGACATGTGGAGCAAGAGCGAGCTGGGCTGAAGGCCCGCGCCCTCAGCCGGCCGCCTGGGACGTCAGAAATCGGGCCATGATCGCGTACCCCTCGTGCACGAGCGACAGCGACGTCGACTCATTTTTTTGGTGAGCCTGCGAATTCTCCCCGGGGCCGAAGTTGACCGCCGCGATTCCACGGGCCGCGAACCGCGCCACGTCGGTCCACGCTTGCTTCGGCTCGATTTCTTTCACTCCCGAAGCCGCCAGCGCCTGCACGAGTGGGTGGCTCCTGTTCGGTAGGGCCGCCGGTGATTGGTCAGTGAATTCGAGCAGCGCCCGCTCGCCGATGAGGGCGCGCACGCTAGCAGTGGCCTGCTCGAGGGTGCGGTCCGGTGCGAACCGATGATTGACGTTGAGAACGAAGCGATCGGGAACGACGTTTCGACCGCGGCCGCCGTCATGAGCCTGCGTGACCGTCGTGACCGAGCGGTACGTCAGACCGTCGATGACGCTCTCCTCGGGGTGGAGGCCGCGCAACTCGCTTAGAAAATCCGCCGCGCCGGTTATCGCGTTATCGCCCTGCCAGGGCCGCGCGCTGTGGGCGGTCCGCCCCACGAACGTCACGGTGGCGTGGACCGAGCCGACACACCCCAGATGGAGCTTGTTGTTCGAAGGCTCCATGCAAACGGCGAGCGCGACGGCCCCGAGCTCGCTGTCCTGATCGAGCACTGGGCCGAGCTCGTTCTCGGCATAGGGGCCCTCCTCTCGCGCATAGAACACGAGCGTGAGATCGCAGCCGAGCTTCGGGAGATCGCAGGGTCTCGGCCAGGGCGATCATGACGGCCAGCCCGCTCTTCATGTCGCTCGCGCCAGCCCCGAAGCACCGGTCGCCCTCGAGCCGAGCCGGGCCATTTTCGGTCCGGACCGTATCGAGGTGACCCACGAGAGCCAGGTGCGGTCCGCGCCTCGTTCGTGTGACCGGGACGACCAACGAATCCCCGTAGCGCCGCGAGGGAGCGGCGAAGGACCGCTTTGCGAGACGGGCTTGCACATGGTCGCAAAGGGCGCGCTCTTCGCCTATTGGAGACGGAACGGAGCAAAGCCACAGAAGCGTTTCGTCGAGTTGCCCCGCAACCCCCATCACACGGGCACCCCGAAGTCGCGCAGCGCGGCGTTCAAGCTCACTTTTCGATCGGTTCCCTCGGTCCGCGTTCCGATAATGAGCGCGCAGGGTACGCCGTACTCGCCAGCGGGAAATTTCTTCGGCCGCACCCCAGGAATGACGACGCTGCGAGGCGGCACCCGGCCGCGGTGCTCCACGACGCTGGGGCCGCTCACGTCGAGAATGGCGGTCGACGAGGTGAGCACGACACCCGCGCCAATCACGGCCTCCCGGCCGACGAGCATGCCCTCGACGACGACGGCGCGCGAGCCGATGAACGCCCCGTCTTCGATGATGACCGGCTGCGCGCCTGGCGGCTCGAGCACTCCGCCGATTCCCACGCCACCCGCGAGGTGGCAGTCGCGCCCTACCTGCGCGCACGAGCCAACCGTGGCCCAGGTGTCGACCATCGTTCCGGCGCCGACCCATGCGCCGATGTTGATGTAGGCAGGCATGACGATGGCACCCGGCTCGAGGAACGCACCGAAGCGCACGACCCCCGGCGGCACGACGCGAACACCAGCCGTGTCGAGATCGTGCTTGAGGGGGATCTTGTCGTAGAATTCGAGCGCACCACACTCGAGCTTCTCCATCTTGCGCACGGCAAAATAGAGCAAAATGGCCTGCTTGACCCAAGTGTGCGTCGTCCACGCGTCCCCATCACGCTCGGGAGGCGATGCCACGCGGAGCTCGCCGCGGTCGAGGGCGTTGATCGCGCCTTCGACGGCAAAGCGATGGTCGGGCTTGGCCAATAGGGTGCGGTCGGAATACGCCTCTTCGATGCGCGGTCGTAGCGTCTCGTGGATGCTCATGCCGTCTCGGTATGCACTTTGCGAACGCCGCGCCTCCGATGTCAACCGGCGACGCCGACGAGCTCGATCGACCACCGCGCGCCGGCGATTTCGAGCGTTGCCCCGATTTGCTCCGCGACTCGACGCGCGGCCTGTTCCGACGGCGGCACGTTTGGCATAACGCGCATCGTTAGCGTCGGCAAGACGTCGTCGGCCCGGACCGCCGCCTCGACGACGAAAGTCGCCCGGGGTGGAGCGCAGCGCGCCCGGACCGCCAACAAGTCGACGCCTTGGCCGCGGATGCTCGCGATGGCGAGCGACAAGAGGGGCCCGAGGACATAGGGATCGGCGGAAACCACACAGTCGGGCGAGGCCTCGTCGAAGCGCACGGCGACCTCCCGTCCGCGGCCGGTGCCCGACATTCGACTGGTCTCCCGAACGATGAGGTCGACGCTCACCTCCGTCGGAATGGGGTCGGACGCTCGCTCGAGTAGGGCGAGCAGATTGGCCGATGCCTCCAGCTCATCGGCCAGCGAGCGCGCCCGTCTCGCGAGCGGCTCGCGCTCGTCGCCGGAAGCTGCGGTCGCGTCGAGGAGCTTCTCGAGCGCGTCCGTGCGGCCGCGCCCGTATTCCCTCACGGCCGCGGTGGCGGGGTCGGCACCGTTCGCCCGCTCGAAGGCGTCCCGGAGCAGTCGGCCGCTCGACCGAAGCTCGGCGAGCAGCTCGACGATGGTCCGGTACGGCACGCTCGGGCTCCGAAGCAAGGCCTCCAGGTTGTGCACGGCGGCGAGCGCATCGCGGGCCGCCCCCCATGCAGACGGCGCACGAGCGCTCTGGCGCTTGCCGGCGCCCGACGGCGGGGTCGCATCCTGCGCATCCGATTCGCGTCCGTTGCTCTCCGAAGACATCGCCGGGCCTCGCTGCTGCCATCCGCCAGGCATCCATCGCTGCCAGGCCGAACCAACGCGCCACCCCCGCGCCATCCTCGTCACTCGATCTGCGCGCCGTAACCAAGCGCGCCCCCTTCACGCCATGGGGCTAACCTCCGACGCAGCGAAAAAATACGCTATCTCGAGCTTTGCGTTCTCTGCGGAATCCGAGCCGTGCGTGGCGTTCTCGCCGACGTTCGTGCCGAAGTCCTTTCGGATGGTCTTCGGCGACGCTTTGGCCGGATCCGTCGACCCCATCAGGTCGCGCCAGCGGGTCACCGCGTCGTCCCCCTCGAGCACCGCGACGACCACCGGCGACCGAGTCATGAACTGAACGAGCTCGCCGAAAAAAGGCCGCTGGCGGTGCACGGCATAAAACCCCTCGGCCTGGGGCCGCGACAGCTGAGTCATTCGCAGCGCGAGGATGCGAAAACCACCTTCCTCGATGCGCTGGAGAATGGCGCCTGCCTTTCGGTGTTCGACCGCGTCGGGTTTGATGATGCAAAATGTACGTTCGAGTGCCATCGATTCCGCTTTCCGCTCAGGTGCCCGAGCGCGCGCGCTCTTACGGGAAAACCCGCCGCCGCGCAACCTCGGTCGATCCTAGCCGCTTCATCGCGGCATCATGGCGACGAGTGTGCTCGCCATGTCGCTCGGAGTGGGGGCGATTCGTGCTCCGGCCGCCTCGAGCGCCCTCATCTTCTCCGCGGCCGTGCCTTTTCCACCGGCGATGATGGCGCCGGCGTGACCCATGCGCTTGCCGGGGGGCGCGGTGGTCCCCGCGATGAAGGCGGCTACTGGCTTTCGCATGTTGTCGCGGATGAATCGCGCCGCGCGCTCCTCGGCGCCCCCTCCGATTTCGCCGATGAGAATGACGCCATGTGTGTCGGGGTCATTCTGGAATAGCCCAAGAACGTCGACGAAGTCCATTCCGCCAACCGGATCGCCGCCGATTCCGATGCAGGTCGACTGCCCGACGCCGAGCGCGGTGAGCTGCCCGACGGCTTCGTAGGTGAGCGTGCCCGAGCGCGACACGACGCCGATGTGGCCGGGCTGGTGAATGTGACCGGGCATGATGCCGATCTTGCACGCCCCGGGGCTGATGATCCCGGGGCAGTTCGGCCCGATGAGGCGCGTGCCGCCAAGCCCCTCGAGGACGCGCCGAACCCTGAGCATGTCGATGACAGGTATGCCCTCGGTGATGCACACGACGAGCGGCAGTCCCGCATCGAACGCCTCGAGAATGGCGTCGGCGGCGCCGGGCGGCGGAACGAAGATGCAGCTCGCGTTCGCCGCCGTCTTGGCGACTGCCTGCGCGACGGTGTCGAAGACGGGTACGGTCACGACCGAGCCGCCGGGCCCGACGGCTTCGAACTTCTCACCGCCCCGGCCAGGCGTCACCCCAGCGACGACCGCCGTGCCGTACTCGATCATCTGTCGCGTGGAATGCGCCAGCGCTGCCGGTGATGCCCTGGACGAGGACGCGCGTGTCTTTTCCGACCAGAATGCTCACCGTGCACCTCCGACCGCCGCGACGACCTTCTTCGCGCCGTCCGCCATGGTCGAGGCCGCCTGGATCGCGAGGCCGCTCTCGCTCGAGAATCTGGCGTCCGAGCTCCACGTTCGTTCCCTCGAGGCGGACGACGAGCGGCACCTCGAGCCCGAGGTCGCGCGCGGCGGCCACGACGCCGTTCGCGATGACGTCGCACTTCATGATGCCGCCGAAGATGTTGACGAAGATGGCGCTTACCTTCGGGCTCCTCAGGATCATCTTGAACGCCTTGGTGACCTGCTCCTGGGTGGCGCCGCCGCCCACGTCGAGAAAGTTCGCGGGCGCGACGCCCTGAGTGGCACCGAAGTGCTTGATGATGTCCATCGTCGCCATCGCGAGACCGGCTCCGTTGACGAGACAGCCCACGTTGCCGTCGAGTGAGACGTAGTTCAGTCCAGCGGCCTTGGCTTCGAGCTCGACAGGGTCCTCCTCGTCCCGATCCGCGAGCTCACGCCACTCGGGATGACGGAACTCCGCGTTGTCGTCGAAATTCACCTTTGCGTCGAGGGCCACGACCTCGCCTTGCCTGGTCAGCACCAGCGGGTTTATCTCGCAGAGCGAGCAATCCTCCTTGGTGACCATTTCGTAGAGGGCGCCCAGGAGCTTGACGAAGCGGGACAAGGTTTCCTTCGCGCCCAGGCCCAGCCCGAAGGCGAGTTGTCGCGATTGGTAGGCGGCGAGCCCGACGGCCGGATCGACGTGGATGGTCAGTATCTTTTCAGGTCGCTCGTCGGCGACCGTCTCGATTTCCACGCCGCCCTCGGTCGAAGCCATGAAGGCGATGCGTCGCCTATCGCGGTCGACGACGGCTCCCAGATACAGCTCGCGCGCAAGGTCGAGCCCTTGCTCGACGTAGAGCCGCCGCACCTTCTGGCCTTCGGGTCCGGTCTGATGGGTCACAAGCTGCATCCCGAGCATTTTCTGCGCGACCTTGGCGACTTCGGCTGGTCCGCCCTTCGCGACCTTCACGCCTCCGCCTTTGCCGCGCCCACCCGCGTGGATCTGCGCCTTGACGACGACGACCGGGCTGCCGACCTCTTGTGCAAGCCGCTTGGCGGCACCTTCGGCGTCGGCGACGCTCATGGCGGGGTAGCCCCGCGGAATCGGGACGCCGTAGCGCGCGAAGATCTGCTTCGCCTGGTACTCGTGGATCTTCATACCGGCGCGAACCTAGCACACCTCATCCCGCCCTTCGCACGGGCTTCGCCGCGCGGGCGGCGCCCTCGAATCAGCGCCGTCGCTCGAGGGGACGCGCTCCGCTCTCGCGCGCGAACCAGGTCGTGGGCAGGTGCCGCGGGAGCGCCGAGGCGTACAAGCAGTCGCGGAGCGCGTTCGTCTCCCACGTCACGTTCGAGTGCCAAAGGCCCGTGCGCACGAACACGGCCTCGGCGTGCGAGATCGCGCGCCGCGAGAGCTCACCCTCTTGCTGCTCGTGTGCGCAGAGGACGCCGGCGCGGTCGAGCTCCGTACGCAGCGTCTCGTTCTGCGCCTCGGTCGTTCCTCCGCAAGTGTAATAGCTTACCATCTTGTGTCGGCGTCGGAAGGGCTCGCCGCGCCGGGCGACGACCCACTCGCGAAAGGCATCGAGCTCGGAGTACAACGCGTCGAAGAGGTACGCCTCCCGAACGTCGACGCCGCCCAGGCGCAAGCAACACGACGCGGCGTGGTAGCCGCCCGAATGCGCGGATAGGCAGACCGTGCCCAGCGGGGCATCGTTCGGGAGCGCAGAGTCGCCAAGGCCGACCCGCGCCTCGTGCGCCACTGCGCCGACGGCCTCGAACAGCATGCGGCCGAGCGCCCCCGCCGATTCGAGCTTGCCGCATGACGAATCCGCCGCATCGACAGCGAGCTGCGGAACGACGAGAAGCGCATTCTGCCTGCTGTCGGCGAGCTGCTGGCGGAGCTCGTGGGCGGTCATCGCCCGCTCGGCGGTCGTGTTGTGCCCATGAAGATGCACGAGCGTTGCGACGTCCTCGCCTCGGCGAAATCGGTAGTGGGCCGGAACGAAGACGATGACTGTGTCGTCGCGGTACGAGGAGCCGGCTACCGGGAATGGCGCATGGTCGAGCCCGAGCCAAATGGTGGTGCCGTATTCGTCTCGCGCCAGGGACTTGACTTTCGCGCGCGACGAAGGCTGCGCCCGACCCGCCCGGGCGAACGAGAGAAGCGGCGCGACCGCGAGGGCGGCCAACAGGTTCCGGCGGTGCATCTCGCTTTCAGATCGCCCAGCTCGGCCCGGTCCGGCAAGTTTTCGGCGCCCGTGCCCTCGCGGGCGGGGTGCCGCCGTCGCGCCGACCGGCCAGCCTCACCCCTTCTTGCAGATGTCGACGACGGCCTGGACGCTCTTGGCACTCTTGGCCAGCATCGCCTTTTCGTCCTCGTTCAGTGAAATCTCGATGACCTTTTCCACCCCACGGCCGCCGAGGACGACGGGGACGCCCATGAAGAGATCTTTGTACCCGTATTCGCCGTCGAGGTAAGCCGCGCACGCGAGGAGCCGCTTTTCGTCGCGCAAGTAGGCCTTTGCCATGGCAACTGCGCTCGAAGCCGGCGCGTAGTACGCGCTCGTGCCCATGAGATTCACGATCTCGCCGCCTCCCTTGCGCGTTCGCTCGACGAGCTTTTCGAGCTTGTCCTTCGGTACGACGGCCGAAACGGGGATGCCATGAACGGTCGTCATCGAGAGAACCGGGACCATGTCGTCCCCGTGGCCGCCGAGAACCATGGCCCGAACGTCCTTGACGCTGACACTCGCTTCGCGCGCGATGAAGAGCTGAAAACGCGAGCTGTCGAGCACGCCCGCCATGCCGACGACGAGGTTCTTCGGGGCGCCGACGACCCGCTTGTACTCGTAAACCATCGCATCGAGCGGATTGCTGATGACGATGACGAAAGCGTTGGGGCATACCTTCTTTGCATTCGCGGCGACGTCGCGAATGATCGGGAGATTCGTTGCCACGAGATCGTCGCGCGATTGCCCGGGCTTGCGCGGAATGCCCGCCGTGATGACGAGGACGTCGGCCCCTTCGAGGTCCGCCCAGGTGCTCGTGCCGCGGATGTTCGCGTCGTAACCGAGGACGGCGCCGTTTTGCTCCAAATCGAGCGCCTTACCCTTGGCGAAGCCCTCTTTGGCAGCGATGTCGTAGAGCCAGACGTCCCCGAGCTCCTCGTTCGCGCACAGACGCGCGAGCTCACCGCCGATGTTTCCTGCACCAATCAGTCCGATTTTTTTGCGCGTGGGCATTCGGGGCTCCTTCTCGTCGGGGACCAACGAAGAGACGTTCATCCACCAAGGCGGGATGTTTTTACATGTGCTCGATGATGTTGTCGCCGAACTGAGAGCACTTCACCTCGGTCGCTCCTTCCATCAGGCGCGCGAAATCATAGGTCACACGGCGGCTGCCGATCGCCCCATCCATTCCCTTGATGACCAGGTCGGCGGCTTCTTTCCAGCCCATGTGACGGAGCATCATCTCGCCGCTCAGCACCACCGAGCCGGGATTGACCCTGTCGAGATCGGCGTACTTCGGCGCGGTGCCGTGGGTCGCCTCGAAGATCGCGTGGCCGGTCAGGTAGTTGATGTTGCCCCCAGGGGCGATGCCGATTCCGCCGACCTGCGCCGCGAGCGCGTCGCTCAGGTAGTCCCCGTTCAGGTTCAACGTGGCGATGACGTCGAACTCCTTGGCACGCGTGATCACCTGCTGCAGCGTGATGTCGGCGATCGCGTCCCTGACCAGCACCTTGCCGCTTTCGATCTGGGCCTTCTGCTCGGCATTCGCGGCCTCTTCACCCCGCGCGGCCTTGGTCGCCTCCCATTCGTCCCACGTGTAGCAGCGGTCCGCGAACTCGCGCCGCGCGACGGCATAGCCCCACCGCATGAATGCCCCCTCGGTGAACTTCATGATGTTCCCCTTGTGGACGAGCGTGACGCTCTTTCGCTTGTTCTCCACTGCGTACTTCAGCGCCGCGCGCACCAGACGCTCCGTCCCCTCTCGACTCACGGGTTTGATGCCTATGCCGGTCGTCGACGGAAAGCGCACCTTCTTGAAGTCCTTCGGAAACTCCTTCTCGATGAACGCGAGAATCTTCTTCGCGCCCTCGCTCTCCGCCTCGAATTCGATGCCTGCGTAGATGTCCTCCGTGTTCTCGCGAAAGATCACCATGTCCACGTCTTCTGGACGTTTGACCGGGCTCGGTACGCCCTTGAACCAGCGCACCGGGCGCAAGCACACATAGAGGTCGAGGAGCTGCCGCAGAGCCACGTTGAGCGAGCGGATGCCGCCGCCGATGGGTGTCGTCAGCGGCCCCTTGATACCGATGAGATAAGTCCGAAAGGCCTCGACCGTTTCGTCGGGGAGCCAGTTCTTGCAGAGGCTGAAGGCCTTCTCGCCTGCGTAGACTTCGTACCAGGCGATCCTGCGCTTGCCCCGATAGGCCTTCTCGACGGCGGCGTCGAGCACGCGCACGCTCGCCCTCCAGATGTCGCGCCCCGTGCCGTCCCCCTCGATGTACGGAACGATGGGGTTGTCCGGAACGACGACCTTCTGGTCGCGTCCCATCGTGATTGGCTGTCCTTGGGCGGGCGGCGTGAAGAGCGCAGGCATGGCGAAGAGGCCAGTACCACGCCCGCCGGTGCCCGGACAAGGCGTCAACCCTGCTTCACGCCCCTTTTCCCATGGCGTGATAGCCCTTGTCGACGTGCAGAACGCAGCCGGTGATTCCACTCGCGAGCGGCGAGCAGAGGAATGCGGCGGCGTCTCCGACTTCGCGCGAGGCGAGCGCCTCGGCGAGCGGGGAGCTCGCCTTCACGTAGTCGATCATCTGCTCGATGAATGACCTTGCCTTTGGGCCGGTCTTGGTCGCGTCGTCGCCCGATCCGTCGCCCGACGCCCGCGGCGGCGGCTCTCGTCCGATGGCGCTCGCCGCACGCGATGCGACGGGGCCAGCGCTGATGCAGTTGACGCGATGACCCCATTTGCGCCCCGCCTCCCATGCGAGAACCCGCGTGTCGCTCTCGAGGGCTGCCTTCGAGCTCGACATCCCGCCTCCGTAGCCCGGAATGACGCGCTCGCTCGCCATGTACGTGAGGCTTACGAATGCGCTTTGCGGGCGTGCGAGCGGACCCAGATGTTGGAGCAGCGAGATCATCGAGTACGCGCTCACGCTCACCGCCGTCAGGTACCCCTTGCGGCTCGTCGTCAGTAGACCTCGCGAAACCTCGGGCGCATTCGCAAGAGAGTGCACGACGATGTCCAAGCAATGCTCGCCGAAGTCGGCCCGCAAACGCTCGCTGCATCCGCGAACGGTGAAGTCGCCGTGCTCCTTGTAGCGCTTGTTCTCGCGAACCTCGGCCGGGACGTCATCGAGTGTGTCGTACTCGGCATCCAGCGGAAGGATCCGCTCGAACTCGAGCTTTCGACCATCGGACAACCGCAGCGAATCGTCGAGTTTTCCGCGACGAAGGAGCGTCTGGAAAATGCCGAGCGCTGGCGGCCACGTGCCGACGCACACCGTCGCTCCCGCCTCGGCGAGGGACTTGGCAATCGCAAAGCCCAGCCCGCCGTCGTCAGCCACACCCGCGACGAACGCGCGCTTCCCCGAAAGGTCGATCGAGAGCATAGGAAGCGCCCACCATCGGCGAAACGGCGAGGGAGTCAAGTGGTCAGGGGGGCGCTCTCAAGGACCTGCGTCGAATCGGCGGCGGCCGCGCATCCCGGGCGCCGGACCGGGGGGCGTGGCCAGGCTCGCGTCCGCAGTCCCAGTTGAAACCGTCGATGCGGGCGCGCAGCTGCCCGACGTCGAAACGACGCACGTTCCGGTGCTGAATTCGCAACAGTTGATGCTTCCAGCCGTCACGGCAGGACACCCCGTCTGACAGGACTCGTTCGTGGTGCAGGAGCCGCACGTCCCTCCCATTTGCGTTTGGCGCGCGCTCGAGCCGCTCGGGCTTTCGCTAGCCCCGCATGCGGCGAGCAAGCAGCCGACGAAGCCGCACGCCATCGCCATGCCCAACCAGCTCAATCGCATTGCCGCTCCCTTGCTCTCGCCGACGGAATACCCGACGACACCGGACCCTCTGTGATCTCTCACGCGTGCCGCGTTTCAAGAATCTGGCGCGACGCGTGATTGAGACGTGCGGCAACGCAAAGTTCTCGTGCCGTCGTTACGAATTCTCAGCCGCCCCAAGAGACCGGCTGACCTGTCGACTCGACGACCGCCATCCAGAGATCTCCGCTCGTGTCGACCAGCTTGCGATAGCGCGTCGACAGGGGCATCGGCACGTGGACGAAGCGACCGTGCCACCGGCCGATGAGAAGCTCGGTGTTACCGGCCATCGCCGCGTGCACGGCGTGCCGCGCCATGTTCCAACAAAACACGCTGTCGGTCGGCGACGCGGGCACGCTTCGGATGTGATAACTGGGGTCTATGTACTTGAGCGTGACGTCTACGCCTCGCTCACGAAAGTGACCTACGACGGTATCCCGGAGCACGCTGCCGATGTCGGCAAGCTTGAGGTTGCCGCTCGCGTCCCTGCGGCTGTCCCGAGGGCTCTCGGCGCAGAGCTCCTGTCCAGCGCCTTCCGCCACGACGATGAGTGCATGCGCGTTGCGTCGCAACCGCCGCTCGAGCAGAGCCAAGAGACCGGACTCGCCCTCCAGGTGAATGGGCACTTCGGGGATCAGTACTGCATCGACGTCGGTCGACGCGATCGCCGCGTGGCACGCGATGAACCCGGAGTGGCGACCCATCAGCTTGACGACGCCGATGCCGTTCATGGCGCCGGTCGCCTCGACGTGAGCCCCTCGGATGACGTCGACCGCCGACGAGAACGCCGTCTCGAAGCCGAAGCTGCGATCGATGAAATGGATGTCATTGTCGATCGTCTTCGGAATGCCGACGATTCCGATCGGCAGCCCGCGCCGAGCAATTTCGGCGACGACTGTCATCGCGCCGCGAAGCGTGCCGTCACCGCCGATAACGAAGAGAATTCCGATCCCCAGTCGCTCCAGCGTGTCGACGATTTCGCGCGGATCCTGCTCGCCCCGAGAGGTGCCGAGAGCCGTTCCCCCCTCGTGATGAATGTCGGCCACGCGGGCGGGCGTCAGCTTGATTGGCTCTTGTCCCAGGCCCCGTACGAGACCGGCGTAGCCGTAGCGAAAACCGATGATCTCCTCGACGCCGTAGCTGTGCGTGAGCGCGAGGACGAGGCCGCGAATAACGTTGTTGATCCCCGGGCACAACCCGCCGCACGTGACGATGCCACAACGCAGGCGACCCGTATCGAAGAAGATTCGATCGCGGGGACCGGCGAGCTCGAAGGCGGGCTGCCCCGAAAAGTCGTCCCGAAAGTGCGATGCCATCGACAGACGGTCGTCCAGCGGCACGCGGTCGGCCCTGCCGACGTAGTGAATGGCTGCTCGCGCAAGCCGGTCCGTCAGCGGCGAGGGGTGCCTGCAAGGCCCCAGGATTTTGACCTCGACGTCCGCGGCGACGACGCGAACGGTTCGCTCGGGAACGGTCAGAGCAGCCGCCATTCCCTCTCGAGGGTAGCGGCCGCCGGTTTCACGGCGCTTTCGTCGGCGTTGCCGGAGAGCGCCGTGCCCCTGAGTGAGCCCGTGACCGCCCGACGGGCGGGGCGCCCGACCTCGCATCCGACCGCCGATCGCCGGGCACCAGGCACGCCGGCCGGTTTCCGATGAGGTCCTCCCGACCTGCGCCGCGCAGCGCCTCGCGCGCGAGTGGATGCTGCGACTCGTCCCACCAGTAGAGAAGCGCCTTCAGCATCTTCTTCTCGCGCAGATCGCGGACGACGGGGACGGGGGTCATCGTCAGAGGGTCCATTCCCGTGAAGAACATGGTCGTCGCAATCGCCATCGGCGTCGGGATGAAATCCTGGACTTGACGTGGGCGCATTCCGCGCTCTTTGAGCCAAACAGCCAAGGCGATGGTGTCTTCTAGCGTCGAGCCCGGGTGTCCGGTGATGAAGTACGGCACGAGGTACTGCTCCTTGCCGGCCTCCTCGCTCGCCTGACAAAAAGCCTGGGCGAAGCGCTCGTAATGCTCGATGGGAGGCTTCTTCATTTTATCGAGAACTTCGGGATTGGTGTGCTCGGGCGCGACGCTCAGCTGTCCGCCGGTGTGGTGGCGCGCCAGCTCCCTTATGAACTCGGGGCTCCGCGCTGCGAGATCGTATCGAATGCCGCTTGCGACGTAGACGTCGTCGATGCCTGGCTCGCGCCTCACGCGCTTGAGAAGGTCGATGAGCGGCCCGTGATCGGTGACCAGGTTGTCACACACGCCGGGGTGCACACACGAGAGGCGCCGGCACGCCTGCTCGATCGCGTCACTCTTGCACCGCATTTTGTACATGTTCGCCGTCGGCCCACCGACGTCGGTGATCGTCCCGCCGAAGCCGTCCATTCGCGAGAGCGCGCGGACCTCGCGGAGAACGCTGTCGGCGCTGCGACTCTGGATGATTCGTCCTTCGTGCTCGGTGATGCTGCAGAACGTGCAGCCTCCGAAGCAACCGCGCATCGTCACGATCGAGTGCTTGATCGTCTCGTAGGCCGGAATTTTCACTTCGTCGTAGGCCCAGTGCGGGCGGCGCGTGAAAGGCAAGTCATAGAGCGCGTCCATGTCGCTCTCTTCGAGCGGAAGCGCCGGCGGGTTGTAGTACACGGCCTCGTCACCGTGAGGCTGGAGCAGCGGCCTAGCGTTGTGCGCGTTCGTCTCGTACTGGAACATGCGCGACATCGTCGCAAAAGCGAGCTTGTCGCGACGAACGTCGTCAAACGACGGAAGAAGGACGGGCTTGCCGTCGGTGACGTATCGGCTCGCGTCGCCGGCGGCCCGGTCCCACGCCCGGCGATTCTTGCGAACGTGCGCCGTACCGCGCACGCTGCCGAGCTGCTCGATGCGTTCTCCGTCGTCGAGGCGCCTGGCGATTTCCCAGGCGGCGCGCTCGCCCATGCCGAACACCAGGAGGTCAGCCTTGCTGTCGAGCAGTATCGAGCGCCGAACCGAGTCGCTCCAGTAGTCATAGTGAGCGATGCGACGGAGCGACGCTTCGATGCCGCCGAGCACGATCGGCAGCCCGGGAAACGCCTGGCGGCAAAGATTCGAGTAGACGATCGTCGCACGGTTGGGACGCAGGTTGGGGCGGCCGCCCGGCGAGTACTGGTCCTCGGAGCGCACCTTCTTCTGCGCCGTCAGCTTGCTCAACATGGAGTCCAGGTTGCCGGCGCTTACCCCGACGTAGAGACGAGGGCGTCCCATGCGCGCGATGTCCTCGGTCGATGCCCAGCGCGGCTGGGCCACGATGCCGACGCGGTAGCCGCGCCCTTCGAGAAAGCGTGCAACGAGGACCGGCCCGAATGCTGGATGATTGACGTAGGCGTCGCCGGTCACTATCAGGACGTCGAGCTCATCCCAGCCGCGGGCGCGCATTTCTTCCCGCGTCGTGGGGAGAAAAGACGTCGTGTCCCGGACGGGGCGGCCATGTGAAGAGGTGCGGAGCGGCACGAAAGACATCGCGGCCGGCACTGTGGACGACCGGCCCGCGCGGCGCCACGTTCTTGACGCGCTCGACGCGCCTGACCGGCTCGACGCGAACGCGCGCCTGGCGCCCGTCGCATGCTAAGATTCAGCCGTCGATGGGTCGTCTCCACGCGCTTCTCATTCTGGCCTGGGCGCTCGTTCGCTCCGTGCTCACGTCGCTCGTCGGCGCCCGCAGGGGGATCGCAGATTTCCGTCGTAGCTATGCCGCAGACCGCCTCCCGCCGGTCACCGCCGGCGAGCGGCGCCTCGTGCCTCTCCTCAGCGGATGCATCGCGTGCGGCCTGTGCGACGTCGGCGAGGGGGCGCGGATCGTGCGGTCGGGCGGCGTCTATGCGGGGGTGATGGACCTGATGCTGGCGAGCTCCCGAAGCATGCCCGATTGCGACGTCGCGGCGCTGTCCTTCGAAGCCGTCGGGGACGACAGGCTGGCCGAGCTCGAGGGCCGTTGCCCAACGCGCGTCCCGATGCGTGCGCTCGCGGCTTTCGTCAAGGCCAAGGCTGCCGAGGTCTCCGCCTGAGGCGGCGGCGCGCCGGTGCGGTGGCCGGACGCGCGGTCTTGTAGTAAGGCCCGGCGCGAATCGATGCGCGTGACGCTCGCCGGCCGACCTCGCGGGGGCACGAGCACGCGCGCGCTGCTCGGCCTCGCGCTGCTCGTTGCAGGGTGTGGTGCGTCGGCCGCGGGCTCCCGCACCCCCGCAACTCGGCGCGTCGGGAACGGACGGCCGTCGCTCTCCGTCATCGACCGAGACGGCGACCCCGCGGCAGCCGTCGCGGTCGCGGTGACCACGACGGGGATCGCGCCGGAGCGGGGGTCGACGGTCGCCGTCTCACTCGCCGCGCTGGTCGATGCCCGCCTCGCCGCGCGTGCGGCCGACGGTTCGTTGCGGACCAACGCCCACGCGACCGTCGTCGGCGGCTCGGACGGCTGGCGACTGCGCGCCTTCGCCACGACCCCCGCAGAGGGTGCGGCTCTGGTCGACGCCGTGCGTGCCGCCATGGTGAACCCCGTGACCAACGACGACGTGGCGCTCGCGGCCGTCGGACGCAAGGTGGACGCGCTCGCGCGCCGGGCGGTGGCCGACCGTGCGCTGCTCGAGGTGACGCAGTGCACCGGAGAAGCGTATGGCGGCGGTGAGGACGCGACGCCGAGTGCTACGGAGCTCGAGACCTGGCGACGCGCGGCCCATGGCCTCGGACGGGTTGCCATCGCGACGACCGGGCCGGCGTGGCTGGCGGATGCGGTGGCCGACGCGTTGCTACGCGCGCCGCCGTGGCCGTCCGCCGCCCTCGTGACGCCGTCACCATGGCTCGCCTCGGAAGCGCTCGCCACCGTTTACGATGCCTCGGGCGACGTAGCACCCGGTGCTGCTCGAATCACCGTGACGGCGCACACCGGCGCGCCCGCGCGTGCTGTCGCCGCGGCGCAAATCCTCGGAGACCCGCGCGGTCCCCTGGCGTCGCGGCTGGCGGCGCTCGACGGACGGCCTCGCATGACCTCCGTGGTCGCCGCGGTGCACCGCGACGGCGGCTGCTTGGCGGCGACTCTGGACCTGGGCGTTCGGGACCTACTTTCGGACGGGCCGGCGCGCATTGCCACGGCGGCTGCGCTGGTGCTGCAGGAGGTCGCGGGCGAAGCTGCGAACGTGAGTGCGCCACCGGAGCTCGGGCACCTGCTCGCCATGCGGGCCACCGACCCGCGCGAAGCGGCCGAGATCGCCGCGTGGTGGTCGCTTGCCCCGTCGCGCGCCCCGACCGAAGGAGACCTCCGGGTCGTGCTCACCGTCGGAATCGCGCCAGGCGGCGCGGCCACGGCGGCTGGACCCTCGGGCGAGGGCGCCGCCTCGGCAGCCCTGCGAACCGTTCGCGCGGAGATTGATCGGGCGACCATCGCTTTGCACGCTCGCGCCGTGGAGGCTCGAACGCGTGTCGAACGCGGGCAAGGCGAGACTTGGGTGCTGCTCGCGTCGACCTGCGGGGCGTTTCCGGAGGCGTCTCAGGACGCGGGGGCTGGAGCGGCCGTGGCCCTGTCGGCGGCGGCGCAGGCGGAGCTCGAAGCGGGCGATGCGCGGGTCGAACCTTTCGTCGCGCCCGATGGCATCGGCGTGCTCGCACACGGTCCCGCGCGGCCGGGCGAATCGCCAGCGGCCCAGGCGCGGCGCGTGTCTGACGCGGCGGCCCGTGCGTTCATAGCCGATACGCTCGACGACGATCGAATCACGCGGGCGCGGACCGCATTGCTCGTTAGCTCGGGCAGCGCCGAAGCCCGTTCGCTGGCGGTCCTCGGCGGAGTGCTTGCACCGGGCCACCCTTCGTGGCTCGAGCCGATCGGGACCGCGTTCAGCATGGCCTCCGTCTCGAACGCCGCCATCGCGAGCCGCGCCGAAGCGATGCGGGAGGGCCCGTTGCGCGTTGCGGTGCTCGCGAACGCAGACGCTAGCCAAGCCGAGACAGCCGTCCGCTCCGTCGATCGGTGGATCGCCAGACCGCCGGGCGGCGCAGCACGAGCCTGCGCTCCGACCCCCATGGTCGGTCCTGTGCTTGCCGGCACCTACGCGGTCGAGCTGCCCGCCGGTGCGCTTTCCTCGGCGTTGCTCGCCCTGCCCCTCAGCGACGACGCAGCGACCCGCGCGGCCGCCACCTGGGTCGCGGCCGCCCTCGGCGGCGCGGACGGGCTACTCGCGCGCGTGCTCGGGGTCCCGAACGCGGCAGCCCCGGGCAAGGCGCTCGCGCGCGGCTGGAGTTGCTCCGTTTTGGGAGGCCCGCGCAGCCAAGCTCTGGTCGTCCGAGTGCTCGCCGCCGAGGCCTCGCTCGATGCCGCGGTGGCGCAAACGCGCGCGCTGCTCGACCGCTTGCGGCAAGGGGGTATGCGAGAGGAAGACCGGGCTCGTGCCGCCCTGTCGCTCGCGCGGGCAGCCGTCGAGGCGTCGCTCGACCCAAGGATACGCGCGATCGAGCTCTGGCGTGGCGAAGCCGCCGGGCCACCCCCGTCGCTCGACGCGCTGCGCGCATTTGCCTCCGCGTCGCTGCGCGACGAAGCCCTCGTCATCGTCGCCGCCCGCCCGCCGAAGGCCGACCCGGTGGAACGTGCGTCGGTGCGCGACCCGGCCGGCAAGGGGCGGCCCTGAAGAGCCGATGGTGGACCGCCCTCGAACGCACGTCCGGTCCCCTGCCCATGGCGAGGATCTCGTCGCCCGTCGCTGGGCCGCTCCGCCGTGGTTCGCCGTAGGCCGCGACGAGGTGCGGCTGCTGCGCGACGGAGAGCAAGCCTTCCCCGCGATGCTCGACGCGATCGCCCAAGCCCGCACGGAGGTCTTGCTCGAGATGTACTGGATCGGGGCAGATGCCGTGGGCGAGCGCTTTCGCGAGGCCCTCGCGGAGCGAGCTCGCGCGGGACTCCGCGTGTGCGTCGTCTACGATGCGGTGGGCAGCATGGGGATGCACTCCAGCCTGGTGGCGCCCGCTCTTTGCCGCGGGCGGGCGGGCGGTCGAGTACCACTCGATTTCACCCTTCGACCAGCGCTTCCGCTTCGACCGTGTCGAGATGCGGGATCACCGAAAGATGCTCGTAATCGACGGGAGTCACGCCTTCACGGGCGGCATCAATCTCGCGGCGCCATGGCTGACGATCGCCGACGGCGGCGCCGGCTGGCGCGATGACGCCATTCAGGTGCGCGGCGACGTCGGGCAAGAGCTCCGCTCGCTCTTCTATCGCACGTGGCGGAAGCTCACGCGGGAGGACCCGCCTCCCGACGTCCGTCCGCTGTCTCGCCGGCACACGCGGCCCGTCTGGGCGCTCGCGAGCCAATGGCGCACCCGCCGCAGCATTCATCGCGAGTACGTCGTCCGCATCAACCTCTCGCGCGAGCGGATAGACATCGCCAACTCGTATTTCGTTCCGGACCGGCGCGTGCGCGCAGCGCTGTTTCACGCCGTCCGCCGCGGGGTCGCGGTGCGCGTCCTCGTGCCGGCCAAGAGCGACGTGCCGGTGGTGCAGTTTGCCGTGGAGGCGCTGTTCGACACGCTGCTGCGCCACGGCGTGGACATCTGGGTGCTACCTGGAACGATGCTTCACGCAAAGACAGCCATCATCGACGACATCTTCACCACCGTCGGCAGCTACAACCTCGACGAACGGTCCTGGCGCAAGAACCTGGAGGTGAACCTCGCCGTGGAGGACAGCGCCTTCGCTCGACACGTTCGCACATGGTTCGAGCATGACCTCGCCACGGCGACGCGCATCGAGGCGGGTGTCTGGCGATCGCGATCGATCGCGCGTCGCGGCTTCGAATGGGCTGCCTTCGCCCTCCGGAGGCTCTGGTGAGCGCGCGGCGCGAGCTACGGCGCGCGGCGCGAATCGCGGGGTTCGGAGCGCTGACAGCGGCGATGCTTTCCGGATTCCACGCCGAAGAGCGCCTGTCGGCGGCCGCCGATCGCGCGCGCGTCCGGGAGCGGTGGGTGTGGGCCTGGTCCGGGGCGCTCCTCCGGATGTTCGGCGTCCGGGTCCTCGGCACGAGCACGGAATTGTCACGAGACCGCGGCCACCTCGTGGTAGCGAACCATCGATCCACAGCCGACATCCCGGTTCTGCTGCGCGCGTTCGGCGGGCACGTCGTCAGTCGCGCGGATCTGGCGGGGTGGCCGCTGCTCGGCTCCGCGGCGCGCGCTGCCGGGACCGTCTTCGTCGATCGCAGCGACGCCGTCAGCGGCGCCAGCGCAGTCCGGGTCATCCGCTCCCTGCTCGAAGAGCGCCGAACCGTGGTCGTCTTTCCGGAGGGGACGACCTTCTGCGACGACGACGTCCGTCCCTTTCATTCCGGCGCCTTCGTGGCCGCGCTTCGGTCGGGTGCGGACATCGTCCCCGTGGGGCTCGCCTACGGGAGTGGCTCCGGAGCCGCCTTCGTGAACGAATCCTTCCCTGCCCACCTCGCGCGCGTCGCGGCGGCCGAGCCGTCGCGCGTCGCCATGTGCGTCGGCGAGCCAATCGCTTTTGCAGAGAAGATCCGCGCCGCGCAGGTTCGCGAACGCGCGCACGGCGAGGTCCAGCGACTCGTGCGCCGAGCGCGCCTCCTCGTCGACGGGCCCTCCTGAAAAGCCGCGCCGAGTACTACCCTGGATCGACTGGATCGAGGTCCTTCGGGATCTCGCCGCGCTTCACGCATCCTCGGTCCGAGAGCATCCGCAATCCGCGAATGGCGAGGACGCGCCGCGCGCGGGGCACCCCCGTGGCGCGCGCGAGCCGAAGGAGGCCTGCGCATCCCGCATGCAGCTCGTCGGCGTCCTCCGGATCCGTGGCTCGGCGTGTTCGCGCCGCGAGGCCGTCGATGGCTTCGAGCGCCGACCGAGCGTCCGGCTCATCGCTCTCGGTTGCCACTTGCACGAGCCACGGCAGCTCCGAGAAATCCTCGCAGTGCTGCATGGCACGAATCGCCGTCGTCCGGAGGGCCGCTTGCGCCGCGCGCTCACGCACGCCCTCGCAACCAATGACATCGACGAGGCGCATCGAGTCTTCGGCGTCTCCCGCGGTGGCCGCCGCCCAAAGCGCGGACTCGCGAGGCCCCATGGGCTCCGGCGGGTCCTCCGCGCCAAAAGCCTCGTTACCGACCGAGGGTCCGCCGGCCGTCGCCGGATCCCCTGACCGAGCGCCCTTTCCGCAGGAGACCGCCCCGAGACCGACGAGACCGACCTGCAAGAGCACCGCGATCGACGGCGGGGAAAAGATGCCGCGCAGGTTCCCGTGATTCACGGCGTGAAGAGGTCGAGCGTGCGCTTGCCGGCCTTCTTGTCTTCCTCGACCTTCTTGTTGAACTCCTCGACGGCGCGGTTGATGTGCATCCTGCAGAACTTCGGCCCGCACATCGAGCAGAACTCGGCGCTCTTGAAGTACTCGTCGGGCAGCGTCTCGTCGTGCATCGCCTGCGCGGTCTCCGGGATCGAGCGAGAGGCGGAACTGCTCCTTCCAGTCGAAGGCGTAGCGCGCGCGGGAGAGCGCGTCGTCGCGGTCGCGCGCGCCCGGGCGGTGGCGCGCGACGTCGGCCGCGTGCGCCGCGATCTTGTAGGCGATGAGCCCCTGCCGCACGTCGTCCTCGTTCGGGCAGGCCGAGGTGCTCCTTCGGCGTCACGTAGCAGAGCATCGCCGCGCCGGCCGTGCCGGCCATCGTCGCGCCGATCGCGCTCGTGATGTGGTCGTAGCCGGGGGCGATGTCGGTCACGAGCGGGCCGAGCACGTAGAACGGCGCCTCGTGGCAGAGCTCCATCTCCTTCTTCACGTTCATCTCGATCTGATCGAACGGCACGTGGCCGGGCCCCTCGATCATGACCTGCACGTCCTTCTCCCACGCGCGCTTCGTGAGCTCGCCGAGCGTCTTCAGCTCGGCGAACTGCGCCGCGTCGCTCGCGTCGGCGAGGCAGCCGGGGCGGAGGCCGTCGCCGGCGCTGATGGTCACGTCGTACTTCGCGCAGATCTCGAGGACCTTGTCCCAGTGCGTGTAGAACGGGTTCTGCTTGTGGTGCTCGATCATCCACTGCGCCATGATCGAGCCGCCGCGCGAGACGATGCCGGTGATGCGGTCCTTCACGAGCGGCAGGTGCTCGACGAGGACGCCGGCGTGGATGGTGAAGTAGTCGACGCCCTGCTTCGCCTGGTGCTCGAGCATGTCGATCAGGTCGTCGGCGCGAGATGTCCGACGACCTTCTTCCGCTCGGTCAGCACCTGGTAGATCGGCACGGTGCCGATCGGCACCGGCGACGCCGCGATGATGCGCCGCGCGGATGCCGTCGATGTCCCCGCCGGTCGAGAGGTCCATCACCGTGTCGGCGCCGTACTTGATGGCGACCGCGAGCTTCCGCAGCTCGCCCTCGACGTCGCTCGTGACGGCGCTGTTGCCGATGTTCGCGTTGACCTTGCACGAGAGCGCGATGCCGATGCCCATCGGCTCGAGGTTCGGGTGGTTCACGTTGGCCGGGATGATCAGGCGGCCGCGCGCGACCTCGCTCGCACGAGCGCCGGGTCGACCTTCTCGCGCGCGGCGACGTACGCCATCTCCTCGGTGACGATGCCCTTGCGGGCATAGTGCATCTGCGTCTGCGTTCGGTCGCCTGCGCGCTTCGACACCCACTCGGTTCGCATGGACTGGTGTTAGGACGGAGGGCGGCGAGCGGCAAGCGAGTCCCCTGCTCGGGCGGCGTCGGGGCAAAGCCCATCGCGCAGTCAACGGAGCCGTAGGGGCCCTGCGGGCAAGGGTGAAAAGCAGCCCACGCGAACGTCTTGACAGGTAAGCGCGCCTGTCGCACCGTGCGCCGCCCTGGCGAGTCCAGAAGCGCGCAGGTAGCTCAGTCGGTAGAGCAGGGGACTGAAAATCCCCGTGTCGGCGGTTCGATTCCGCCCCTGCGCACGGGTGTTCAAGGGGCTCTGTGGCGGCTCTTCTCACTCCGAGGTCATGCCAGCTCCGATTCGAAATGAACGAGCGTGGGCCGCCGGCCTCCGGCGCGGAGCACAGCGTCGCGGAGCGGCGAGTCCCCGGCCCCTTGACGTAGCTGGAGAGCCAGGGCGATAAAGCTCGAGATGACGTCGCGGTGCCGATCGACGTGGGCGCTCGCGGCTCTGTCGATTTGGCTTGCCGCCGGCTGCGCCGGCAACGATGCGCCACCGGACGGCGGCACCGGCCGAAGCGGAGAGGGAGGCGCGCCCGCATCGGGTGGTGACAGCGGCAATGGCGAGGGCGGTGCCGAAGCCGGAGGCGACGTCGGTACGGGTGGTTCGGCTGCGGCCGGCGCCGTCGACGGCGGCATGACCGACGCCCGCGACACCGATGATGGCGCGCCGGATCGCGGCGCTCCGGAGGCAGCCGGGGGCGACGCCGGCGCCGCCGATGAGCCGCGCGCCGACGCCAGCGCGGATGCGCGCGACGAGGGGACCGACGCGACCGCGACCTTCGCGCCCTGCCCTACCGACGGATCGGCGTGCATCGTCATGCCGCTCGGCGACTCGATCACCGAGGGCTATCCCGATCTCCAGGGCGGCTATCGCGTCGAGCTGTTCCATCAGGCGATCCAAGGCGGCAAGACCATCACGTTCGTCGGCCGCCGAGCCAACGGCCCGGTGTCCGGCATGGTGGACGGGCGGCCTTTCCCGACCGGAAGCGAGGGCTACACAGGCTACACGATCGACGACGCGCCGGCCGTGGGACGCATCGGGATCACCACGCCGATCACCGGGCAAGCCATCGCCATGTTCCATCCGCACATCATCCTGCTGATGATCGGGACCAATGACGTCAACCTTAGCGTGGACCTGCCCAATGCCCCCGCCCGTCTGGCGGCGCTCGTCGACCTCATCACGACCATGGCGCCCGCGGCGCTGCTGGTGGTCGCGCAGATCGTGCCCACGACCACCGACGCGACCAACGCCCGCGTGCAGGCGTACAACGCCGCGATTCCGGCGCTGGTCCAACTGCGCGCGGCCGCCGGCAAGCATGTCCTCTTGGTCGACATGTACGGGACGTTCACGTCGCACGCCGATTACAAGACCGCGTTGATGATCAACGATCTCCACCCGAACCCGACCGGCTATGCGTTGCTGGGCCAAACCTGGTACACGGCGATCGCCTCGTTCTTGCGCTGACGGCACGTAAGGTGGAAAGCTTGTCTCGCCCATGAAGGCATCGTCGGCTACGGCTTCCCCGCCCGCTCGGCACGACGCCCCCCGAATGCATGGATCGTCCTCGTTCCGGCCGTCACGCGTCCGCCGATCCTAGTCCCCTTCGAGATGACGTACTCCTGGCCGGCGCTGACGCGGATCTCTTGGCCGTCGAGCGTGACGACGTACGAGCCCTCGACTACCAGAAACCACTCGTCGAACTCGTGGACGTGCTCGGTCGTGATGGCATCTCGCTCGACGGTCCAGAAGGCCATCTGACTCCCGTCGGCGCCGTCGAAAACGTAGCCCTCGACGCCTGGTGTGTGCTGCGAGGAGGTCGCGATCCGGTCGACCTGGTTCTTCATGAATGCGGGGAATTCGGGCATTGGAGCGGGCCGTTCGCCAGAAGGTCCATGCGGCTTGCCTCCTGATACGCTGGACTTTCGTACCAGGCCTTCGCCTCGTCGAACGACGAAAATCTGTGCTCGTTCACAGCTCTCGCATCGGCGACCGCCGTCTTGTTGCGATCAAGAGCGCGTGGCTCGAGCCCTGGCCATGCCCAACGTCCTCCGTAACGTCATCGCCCGCGAGCTCGGGCAGGCGATTGGGCTTGAACACACTCCGACCCCACGAAGCTATTTGCGGCCGCTCAGCGCTGTGTCGCCCGGATGTCTATGCATCTGGCACGCCACGCTTCTTTCCTTTGACCGATACGGAACGTCTCACGGGGGGCCCAGGTCCATCCGCTCGTATCGCAGTCCTCATCGAGCTGCTCTCATACGGGTCACAGTGAGCCTTGCCTCGATGCGCACTCCCTATGGGCGAGCTGCGCTCGTCTTTTTCCTATCGATCGCCACGCTCGTCCCTGGAGCGCGCGCTCGCGCTTGCGGCGCTTCTGCCGGTGGCGCGGCCGGCATCAGCGGATGCAGCTTGGAGGAGCACGAGGAGCGGGTGCGGCCGAAGTGGCGTGTCGGCGCCGACGACTCGTTCACGTCCACGGGCCTTCACTTTGGCAATGGCCTCGCCGTGGACGAAGTCCGCAACAGCGCCCTGGTCACACTCGACTACCGCCCCGTTCGCGGCTGGACGCTCGAGGTCGGCGCGGGTGCCATCCTGGGGGGAGCCCTTACCGCCAGCTCGGCGAGGTACGGCCTCGGCCCGGGATTCGCGAGCGTCGCCGGCGTTTCGTGGCGTGTCGTCGATGCCGACGGCGCCGTTCCGTTCGTCCTCCTCACGTCCCAGCTCTCGTACGCCTCATCGAGCTCGGCAGGAGGCACCGGCTACAACGCGTTCGATCTTCGCCTGGGGGCCGCAGTGGGGACGACGTTCCGGAATGTCTTCACGCCCTACGTGGCCGGACGCGCGTTTGGTGGGCCAATCTACTGGCGTTACCAGGGCGCAGCGATCGTCGGGACGGACGACCACCATTGGCAAGTGGGCGTAGGACTCTCGGTTCTGCTCGCCCGGCTGGCGGACCTCTTCGTGGAGGGCATGCCTCTCGGCGAGCTCGGCGTCACTGCGGGGGGTGGCGTCTCGTTCTAAGGGACGAGCGCCAAAGGCGCCAAGTCCGAGCTAGCCGGCGTTTCCGCGCGCGCGGAAACGCGCCGGGGAGGAAAGGAGCGGGGCTTTGGCGGTTACGCCGCTTGCCGGCGAAACGCGCCGACCTGGCAGACGTACTCCTACCACCTGGCGCCTTGACAGCGGCGCGCCGCACGTTGCTCGGTGGGCCCGGCAATGTTACGAGAAGGGGCACGGTGGGAAACGTGTTGTCGCGGACGTGGAAGCGAATGCCAGCGCGACGCCTTGCCTGCGCCGTCGCGCGCCTGCTCGTCGCGCTCGTCGTCGTCGCCGGTATCGCGCAGTCTGGCTCGCGCTATTTCTATTGCGAGGCTCTGGGGCTGTCGGCCACGGATCCGTGCCGCGAGAGTGCGCGGAGCCACGTCGAGACCTGCCCAACCCAGGCCTTTCGTGCCGGCCGCGCGGATTGCTGCGAGATCGTCACGCTGCCGTCGGTACCGAGTGGCGCCGAATCCGACGGCCCGACCGTACCCTCGGCGGGCATCGCCGCCGTCGTTCCTGCCAAATCGTTCGTCCTGCATCTCGACGAGGCAAGCTGGAGAACGCTGGGATTCGCGCGCTGGCGCGAGTCTCCACGGTCTCGGCAGCGCGCCCGCGAACGATCGATGGTCTCGCTGACATGAGCCGATAGCCGAGCGCGAAGTCTGCCGCAAAGCTGCGGCGCCTCGATGCTCGGTCGTACCTTGGGCGCTCGGCGTCCGGTGCGCGTCCTCGCGTGCACCGGATTCCATACCTATTGCCGGGTCGATGGCCTGGTCGTCTCGAAAGCGCGCGCGGGCTCGAACGTGCTCCCCCCCCGCCCCCCCCGCGCGCGGAAAAGGAAAGACGCATGTCTTCCGTTGTTCCCAGCCCCGCCTGGTGGCCCCTGCCCATGATCCTTCTGACGGGATGCGCGACCGCAGGTAGCGAGACTTACGCATCGATGCGGCTCGAGAGCGAGCACACGGCCACCACGGGCACACTCCAACGCGCTGAAGACGACCAGGTCCTGAGTGGACCGGTGCTCGAACGCGCGGCGTACGTGCGCGCCGTCCTGCACCGGAACCGCTCCGTCGAAGCGGCGCGCCAGTCGTGGCGGGCCGCCGTCGCTCGGGCGCGTCAGTCGGGCGCGTTCGAAGATCCCATGGTGACCCTCGAGATCGCGCCGCTCTCCATCGGCGCTTCGACCGCTCGGCTCGGGTACACGGCGATGATCAGCCAGCGCCTCCCGTGGCCGGGCAAGCTTGCTCTAGAGGAGTCGGCCGCGGACGCAGAAGGCGACGCCGCGAAGAGCGATTTCGGGGCGGTGCAGCGCGAGCTCGCCTTGACGGCGTCGCTCCTCTACGACCAGTACTTCGTCGCCGCGCGATCGCTCGAGGTCAACGGCCATCACGTCGCGCTCATGCGCAGCATGCAGGCCGCCGCGACGGCGCAGTTCGAGACGGGTCGCGGCTCCGCGCAAGATCCGCTTCAGGCGGAGTTCGAGCTCATTCACATGGAGCACGACGCGGTCATCCTCGCGTCGCAGCGCGACGTGACCGTCGCGCAAATGAACGAGCTGCTCCACCGCGATCCGGTGCTGCCGTTGCCACCTCCAGCCGACGACCTCGGCCTCGTCCCGGTGCCCGACGGGGGCAACGGAGCTCGCCTCGCCACCGAAGCCGTGGAGCATCGACCGGATATCGCGGCGGCCAAGGACCATGCGCGTGCCGCGGAGGCGCGCGGTCAGCGTGCGGAGCGCGAGTACCTGCCCGACGTCACGCTGTCGACTTCGTACAACTCGATGTGGGACATGCCCGAGCACCGCTGGATGGTCGGATTGAGCTTCAATATCCCGATTCAAAGAGGTCGGCGCGGCGGGAGCGTCGACGAAATGAACGCGATGCGCTCCGAGTACGAGGCCGAAGCCGCCCGCTTGAGCGACATGGCGCGGACCCAGGTCGTCGTCGCCCTCAAGCAGCTCGAAGAATCGGTGCACGTGCTTCATATCCACGCGCAGCGCTTGCTACCCGTCGCACGCGACGAAGTCTCCGCGGCGCGCTCTGCGTTTACGTCGTCCCAAGCTCCGTTCAGCGCAGTCGTCGACGCGGAAAAGAACCTGCGACGCGTAGAGCTCGACGAACAAGTGGCCCGTGCCGACTATGACCGACGGCGCGCCGAGCTCGATCGGGCACTTGGACGCATTCCTGGCTTGGATGGAAAGGAACTGGCGCCGTGAGCTCGAAGCGGATTCCGCCGACGATGCGTCGGTTCCTCGTGCCCGCGGTCGCCATGGCTCTCGCGGCGGTCGCGCTGATCGTCTTCCGTGATCCGTTCGTGGCCTGGTTCACCGGCAAACCCATCGGACGCTCGGAGGGGGCCGCGGTCACGGCGCAGGTCGGCCCTTTCACCGTGAAAGCCGCCCTCTCACCCGATCCGCCCCGCGAAAAGGACCAGACACTCGTCCTTTTCGTTCGCGACGCGTCGGGAAACGCGATCGAGGATGCGACCGTGGACGTCGTCTACGACATGCCAGCCATGGGGGCGATGGCCGAAATGAAGGGCGGCGCGCGGGTAACCCACGAGGAAGGGGGCAAGTACCGCGCGACGTTCGACCTGCCGATGGCTAGCAGCTGGACACTGCGCGCGGACCTGCGAACGAGCTCCGGGGCCGCTTCCCAGGGCTTCGCCATGACCGTTGGAGCTCCGGGCCTCACTCTCGCCGGGTCGCAGGCACCCGCGGGGGAAGCTTCGTCGGCCGCCGCTCCGCCGGGCGAGATCGATCACTACACGTGCTCGATGCATCCCTCGGTCAAAAAGGCCGGTCCTGGCACCTGCCCCATTTGCGGCATGACCCTGGTCGCGGTCACCAAGGAGCAGCAGCAACAAGGAGTCGTGATGATCGACGAGGCCCGCCGCCAGCTCATCGGTGTGCGCACCGGTCCGGTCGTGCAAGCGCCGATGCGCGAGAGCTTCCGCGCCGTCGGGCGCGTCGCGTACGACGAGTCGGCGCTGGCAGACGTCAATCTCAAGGTCCATGGCTGGATTACGAAGCTCTACGTCAACGAGACGGGACAGCACGTCGCGCGAGGCCAAACGCTCTTCACGATTTACAGCCCCGAGCTTTACAACGCGGAGCAAGACTTTTTGCTCGCCACGCATGGCGCCTCGGCTTCCGCATCGAGCTCGGAGGGCGCGCCGAGCCGAACGGATCTCTTCAAGGGAGCCTCCCGCCAACGGCTCCATTTGCTCGGCCTGACCAACGCCCAAATCGACGGCGTCGCCCAGAACGGCAAGCCCTCGGAAGACCTTGCCATCCCCTCTCCCGCGAGCGGATTCGTCATCGAAAAGAACGTCGTCGAAGGAGCCTCCGTCGAGGCCGGCGCGCGCCTTTATCGCATTGCCGCTCTCGGCAAGGTCTGGGTCGAAGCCGACGTCTACGAGTCGGACCTGGCGCATGTTCGCGCGGGCCAACACGCCACGGTGACCCTCGACTACGTGCCGGGGCGCGCCTACGACGCGACGGTCGCCTACGTCTACCCTTACCTCGACCCGACCTCGCGGACCGGGCGGGTGCGCTTCGAGATCGCGCAACAAGGAGCTCGATTTGCGCCCAGGCATGTACGCGAGCGTCGCGCTCGAGGCCGACCTGGGTGAGCGCGTGCAAGTCCCCACGTCGGCCGTCGTGTACACTGGTCCGAGGCGCCTTTCGTTCGTCGATCTCGGTGGCGGTCGGTTCCGGCCGACCGAGGTGCAGGTCGGAATGGAGTCCAACGGGATGTACGAGGTCCTCGGGGGACTCGCTCCCGGCGACGTCGTGGCCACGAGCGGCATCTTTCTCATCGCGGCGGAGGCGCGCATCAGTACCGCGGCCAAGTACTGGGATTCGACGAGCGATGCGCCGCCTGCCGCCACGGCGCCGCCGGCCATCGATTACGCGTGTCCGATGCACCCCGAGGTGCACAGCGCCGTGCCAGGCCAATGTCCGAAGTGCGGGATGGAGCTCGAGCCACGCCCGAGGCAGCCGTGACCGTCCGTTCGGCCACTCCGCCGGATCCGCCTGGCCTCATCGCACGCCTCATCGCGGCGAGCGCGCATCGGCCTTTTCTCACCATCCTCTTCGTCGCGGCGCTCACCGCGTGGGGATGGGTATCGCTCCAGCGAGCACCGCTCGACGCCATTCCCGATCTGTCCGACGTGCAGGTGATCGTCTTCACCGAATGGATGGGCCAAAGCCCGGACCTCGTCGAAGATCAGATCACTTATCCGATCTCGAGCGCGCTCATCTCGGCACCGAAGGTCCAAGCCGTGCGGGGTCAATCGATGTTTGGAATGTCGTTCGTCAACGTCATTTTCGACGAAGGGACGGACATCTACTGGGCGCGCAGCCGCGTCCTCGAGTACCTGAGCTCCGTCCGGGACAAGCTCCCGCGCGGCGTCAATCCCGTCCTCGGCCCCGACGCGACGGGGGTGGGCTGGGTGTTCGAGTACGCGCTCGTCGACACGAGCGGCAAGCATGACCTCGCCGAGCTCCGGTCCATCCAAGACTGGAATCTGCGGTATGCGATTGGCAGCGTTCCGGGGGTGGCAGAGGTCGCGAGCGTCGGCGGCTTCGTCAAGCAGTACCAAGTCAACGTCGATCCCAACAAGCTGCTCGGTCGCGGCGTCACGATGGACGACGTCGTGCGCGCGGTGCGCGCTTCGAATCAAGAAGTGGGCGGGCGGGTCATCGAGATGGGCGGCCACGAGCAAGTGATCCGGGGTCGCGGCTACGTCAAGACCCCGGAGGACATCGGTCTCGCGCCGGTCAAGGTGGTGCAAGGCACGCCCATTCGCGTGAAAGACGTCGCCCAAGTGAGTATCGGGCCGGACATTCGCCGCGGGCTCACGGAGCTCAATGGCGAAGGCGAGGCCCCGGGCGGCATCGTCATCATGCGTTACGGCGAGAACGCGCTCACGGTCATCGACGCGGTCAAGGAGCGCCTGAAGCAAGTCGAGCCGAGTCTTCCGGACGGGGTGCGCGTCGTCCCCACGTACGACCGCTCGCAGCTCATCGAGGAGTCGGTGCGTACGCTCCGGCACACGCTCATCGAGGAGATGATCGTCGTCAGTGTCGTCATCTTCGTGTTCCTCCTTCACGTGCGGAGCGCGCTCATCCCCATCTTGACGCTGCCCATCGGGGTTCTCCTTGCGTTCATCCCGATGGGTCAGCAGCACTTGACCGCCAATATCATGTCGCTCGGCGGAATCGCGGTCGCCATTGGCGCCATGGTCGACGCTTCGATCATCATCATCGAGAACATCCACAAGAAGCTCGCGGAGCACGAGCGCGAATTCGCGGAGCCAGCGGTCTCGGCGGAGGCGCCCTATCGGGGAAGTCGCCCTATGGGCGCGGAGCGCCTTCGCGCGCGCACCGAGGCCATCATCCAGGCGATGCAGGAGGTCGGTCCGTCGATCTTCTTTTCACTGCTCGTCATCACTGTCTCGTTCTTGCCGGTTTTCACGCTCGAGGCGACGGAGGGGCGCTTGTTCAAGCCGCTCGCCTTCACCAAGACGTACTCGATCGGCTTTGCGTCGGTCCTCGCCATTACGCTGACACCCGCGCTCGCGGTGCTGCTCATTCGCGGCAAGGTCCACGACGAGGACAAGAACCCCCTCAACCGCTGGTTGACGGCCGCGTACGCGCCGGTCGTCCGTGCGGTGGTCGACCATCGCTGGCTGGTCGTCGTCTCGGCGCTCGTCGTGATGGTGTTCACCGTCCCGGCCGCATTCCGTCTGGGCAACGAGTTCATGCCGCCGCTCAACGAGGGGGTGATCTTGTACATGCCGACGGCGCCGCCCGGTATGAGCGAAAACGAGGCCGCGGTCGTCCTGCAGGCGATGGACCGGCAGATCAAGAGTTTTCCCGAGGTGGCCAGCGTCTTCGGAAAGGAGGGGCGAGCGGAGACGCCCACCGATCCGGCGCCGCTCGGGATGGCGGAGGTCACCGTCGTCCTGAAGCCGCGGGACCAGTGGCGCCCGGGGCTCACCTGGGACGGGTTGCTCAAGCAAATGGATGAGAAGCTCCATTTTCCGGGGATGCCGAACGTCTGGTGGATGCCCATCCAGACACGCACCGAGATGCTGGCGACGGGCGTGCGTAGCCCCCTCGGCATCGAGGTGTTCGGAGACGATCTCGACGCGATCGAGCAGACCGCCATCTCCGTCGAGCATGCGGTCGCGAAGGTGCCGGGGACGCGAAGCGCGTTCGCCGAGCGGTCCACGGGCGGCTTCTACGTGGACGTCGAGGTCCATCGCGAAGAGGCGGCGCGCCACGGACTCAGCGTCGAGGACGTGAACATGGTCGTCGCGCAGTCGATTGGTGGCGACAACGTCTCGGAGGTCGTCGCTGGGCGCGCGCGCTATCCGATAAACGTCCGTTACGCGCGCGAGTTTCGGGACGATCCGGCGCTCCTCGGTCGAACGCTCATCGGTACGCCTTCCGGGACGCAGATTCCGCTCTCGCAAGTCTCGACGATCAAGAGCGTTCTCGGGCCGCCGATGATCCGCAGCGAGGGCGGAAAGCTCGTGGGATTCGTCTTCGTCGACACCGATCGCGCGATTGCCGACTACGTCGGCGACGCCAAACAGGCTGTCGCCCGCGACGCGAAGCTCGCACCGGGAACACGCCTCGAATGGGTTGGCCAGTTCAAATATTTCGAGCGCGCCAAGGAGCGACTCAAGTGGGTGATTCCGCTGACGCTCGGGATCGTGTTCGTCCTCTTGTACTTCAACACGAAGTCCATCGCCGAGACGGTCATCGTCATGCTCGCCGTTCCCTTCTCGCTCGTGGGCGCCTTTTGGCTGCTCTACCTCCTGCACTACAACATGAGCGTCGCCGTTTGGGTCGGCCTGATCGCGCTCGCGGGACTCGACGCCGAGACCGGCGTCGTGATGCTCCTCTACCTGACCCTCGCGCACGGTCGCTTTGCGCGCGAAGGGCGGCTCGAGACTCCAGCGGATCTCCGCGAAGCCATCGTCGAGGGAGCCGCGAAGCGGCTTCGTCCGAAGCTGATGACCGTGGCGACGATGATCATCGGCCTCGTGCCCGTTCTCTGGAGCTCGGGCACCGGCGCCGACGTGATGAAGCGAATCGCCGCCCCGATGATCGGAGGCCTGGTCACGTCGTTCTTGCTGGAGCTGACGGTGTACCCTGCCATCTTCGCCATCTGGAAGGAACGGCACCTGCGCGCGCCCCCTGCGGCGGCTCCGGCAACGGCGCGGACGGGCGCGAGGTAGCTCGGCCTGCCCGCCTGCGAAAGGGGC
This sequence comes from uncultured delta proteobacterium, assembly GCA_963787925.1. Classification (GTDB taxonomy): domain Bacteria; phylum Myxococcota_A; class Polyangia; order Polyangiales; family Polyangiaceae; genus Palsa-1150. Next base: position 1,640,817 of record CAWBEN010000003.1, on the reverse strand, counting down.
CTCAGGGTGGCGCTTCTGAAGGTGGAGCTTTCACGCGTGCCGATGGTGATGATGAAGGTCCGCTGCGTGAGGGTGCTCGTGGGTCCGCACCTCGTGCTGATGAAGATGGCTGTGCGGTCCGACGACGATCTCGTCGTGATGATGGTCATGGTGTCCATCGTCATGGCGGTGCGCGTGCTCGTGGTACAGCGCCTCGTGAACGTGACCGTGCAGGTGCTTCTCGGTCAGGTGAAGGTAGATGCCGAAGCCGAAGAGGGCACCCGCAGCGACCGTGCCCAGGTCTCCGCTCCGATCCCCGAGAGCCCAGGCAGCGGCCACGCCAACGAACGGCGCGAGCGCGAAGATCGACCCGGTTCGTGCCGCGCCGATCCGGCGCTGCGCGAGCAAGTAGAGCCGCAAACTGAGGCCGTAACCGGTGGCGCCACAGGCGAGCAGCCCAAGCGTCGGCGCGAGCCGTGGGAATGGTTGGTGGGCGAGCAACGCGAGCCCCACCCCGACGCCCGCGCCGAGCCCGGCCTTCCAGCGAACCACCTGCGTCGGGTTCAGATCCGCAAGCGGTCGAGTCAGCGTGTTGTCGATGGCCCACGCCAACGTGGCCAGAACCACCGCAAGAGCCCCCCAGCCAAGCCCGCTCCCTCGCCCGCCCCCGCCCGCGCCGGACACCATGCAAAAGGCGCCGAGGGACATGACCGCGAGAGCCAGAACGACGCGCCGGCCGAGCGGCTCGCGGTAGAACGCCCACGCAAGGAGTACCGTGAAGAACGCCTCGAAATTGAGCAGTAGCGAAGCGCCGGTCGCCGGGGTGCGCTGCAGCCCCCACGTGAGGCACACCGGGGCGACGACAGCGCCCGCGAGGGCAACGAGCGCGAGGCGCGGAAGGTGCCGTTGCCGGACCGACGCTTCAAGGCTTTCTCGCTTCCCGCCGACGTCTATCGAAGCGACCGCGGCGCCCGCGTAAAGCAGGGTGGCTGACGGAATCGGCCCCACCCCCTGGCCGAGCCTCTGGATGAGCGGCGTCGTCAACCCGAACCCAAGCGCCGCCAGCACGGCGAGGGCACCCCCTCGCAGAAGGGGATTGGAGGCGGCCGTGGGCGAGGTCATGGCTTTGTCTTCGACGCCTGGCGCGGGGGGTGGGCGGGGGGTCCGGGGTGGCTCGGTCGAAGTCATTCGCACGACTGAAGAATCACCCATCGCCTACTTCCGGCCCTCGGGAAGGCCCGCGGCGTACTGCGCGGGCTCCATGCAGGCGAGGATCGCTTCGATCACCCTTTTCGACTCATTTGGATCTCTGACCTGGATCGACACGACCCCAGCCTCTTTGGCCGGGTAGTCATTGCCACCGGGGAACAAGGCATCGCCGACAAAAAGCATCTCGTCTATTTCGACGCCCAGCCTATCTCGGAGTTTTCGAATTCCGTAGGCCTTGTCGATGCCAGGCTTGGTGACATCAACGGATGTCGTGCCCCCCAGGCGTATTGAAAAGCCAGGGATGAGCTGCTCGAGGAGGGCTTTCATCCTCTTCCGCTTGGCGAAGTCGGGGTCCCACTTTTCCTTTTGTTCGAGAGGAGCCTGCTGCCCCAGCGCAGAGAACGTGATCTGGCTTCCCCGGTCTTCGATCTGGTCCCCCCACGTTGCTCCGACCCGAAGGTCCGATGACTCGATCGCCTGCTTCAACGAACGGACAATTTTCTCCCTCTCCTCGTCGGTAAAATTCTCCGTATAGAGCTGTTGCCAGCCCGAAGCGTATTGGTAGAACTTGGTTCCGCACGTTGGGAGCAGCGACAGATTCTCGAGTCGTTCGTTACGGGACAGACGAGAAAGTACCTGCTTTTCGAACTGTGGCCAGTTGCCTCCGGATATGACCGCCACCTTTACGACGTCCAACAGGGCACCGAGCAACGTGGCCATTTCGGGATCCAGAGTTGCCTTGCTTTCGGCAAGCGTGCCGTCCAAGTCGAAGACGATGAGCTTCTTCATTGGGTCATGCGCGGCCGTACGGCGCGCCGTTTGGATCCGAGGATCGTAAACTTCCTTCTTCGCGCCCGGGTAGCCCTTCTTCGGTCGCAGACCGCCGTCCGGATCGTGGCCGGGCACGCCGAGCTTGCGCCATGCTCTCGATCTCGTCCACCATCGGCGCCAGGCCCTTGGTCGCCTTTAACCAGAATCGACCGCAGCAAACGATTGGTCCACCACCGCCTCACGTGATGGGCTCAAGAAGCCCGCGGCGTGCTCGCGTGATCGCGAACACGCCGGGCGCACACCACCCGTCGTTCTGCACGAGGCCGAATGTCCGCGCGTAGGCCAAATCTCGCGTTGCTGATTCCGCCTCCTCTCCTTTTCGTTGCGTCCTTTTTTCTTGCGTCGGCCTTGCAACGGCTGGTCCCCATTCGCCAGCGACCCTCCTCCGTGACGACGGCGTTCGATCTCTTTGCGTGGATCTTCCTCGCGGCCGGATTTGCACTGATCTTCACGAGCCTGGGCCTCTTCGCCCGCGCGCGAACGACGCTGAATCCCGCCGGCCAAGCTCGAGCGCTCGTCTCAAGCGGAGCTTATCGTTTCACGCGCAACCCGATGTACGTCGGCCTGAGCCTCGCCTACGTCGGCTTTTCCTTGCGATTTGGCGCAGTGTTCGCCGTCCCGATGCTGGCTTTTCCGTTGGTGTTTCTGAACGCTTTCGTGATCCCGTTCGAGGAGCAGAGAATGCACGAGGCCTTCGGGCAAGCGTACACGGACTACTGTATTCGGGTGCGCCGGTGGGTGTGACGACCCGCTTCGATTCGCTGATGGTTACGGCAAGCCGGCCGCCCGTGGTGATGGTGCGTGGCCACGGCTCCCTTCTCACCGATGCCCATGGGCGCGAGTACTTGGATTTCGTCCAGGGCTGGGCCGTCAACTGTCTGGGGCACGCGCCTAAGGTAATCGCTGACGCGATCGCTGCACAGGCCGCGTGCCTTGTGAACGCCGGACCGGCTTTTTATACGCCACCGCTCCTGGAGCTTGCGGATCTCATTGCCGCCGCCAGCGCTTTGGACCGAGTCTTTTTCACGAACTGCGGGGCGGAAGCCAACGAGGGCGCAATCAAGCTGGCGCGCAAATGGGGCCAAGTGCATCGGGGGGGTGCGTACGAGATCGTGACGATGCGCCACGCGTTCCATGGTCGCACGCTCGCGACGATGTCCGCGTCGGACAAGCGGGGCTGGGAGTCGCTGTTCGAGCCCAAGGTGCCTGGCTTTCCGAAGGTCGCTATGAATGACCTTGAAGGGGTCGAAAGAGCACTGGGAGAGCGCACGGTGGCAGTAATGCTCGAGCTCATTCAAGGCGAATCCGGGGTCAATCCGGCGTCAGAGGAGTTCGTGCGGGACGTGCGTCGACTTACGCGCAAGCACGGCCTTCTGCTCATCGTGGACGAGGTGCAGACCGGTATGGGACGCACGGGAAGGCTCTTCGCCCATCAGCATTACGGGATGGAGCCCGACATCATGACTCTCGGAAAGGGCATGGCGGGCGGCGCGCCCCTCGGTGCGCTGGTTGCAGCTGAGGCGGTCTCCTGCTTCGAGCACGGCGAACAAGGCGGAACGTTCAACGGAAGCGCGCTAATCACCGCAATCGGCGCCGCGGTGTTTCGCACTGTCAACGACCCCGCATTCCTCGCGCACGTTTGCGCAATGGGCCGTCACCTAACAACCTGCCTGCAGGACCTGTCGCGAACGCATGGTGAACGGGAGGTCCGAGGACGTGGTTTGCTCGTTGCGCTCGTGCTCGCCGCCGACCGGGCGCCCGAGATCGTTCAACGCGCGTTCGAGCGAGGGCTGCTCCTGAACGCGCCGCGGCCCAACGTCCTCCGCTTCATGCCGGCATTGAACGTGACGCGCGACGAGATCGACGCGATGATCCGAGAGCTGGACGTTCTGTTGCGAGGTTGACGCGCGCACGCTGCGGGCCGAATAGGGCGTTGCATGCGAGATAACTCGGCGCTCCAAACGACAGGATGGTGACTTGAATGGTCGCCGGCTCTTGCCCTGACGAACTGCTAGGGCGCGCCGTCGTCCACGGGATAAAGCGGGTTGACGAGCAAATGCCGCTCGACGTCCGCAGCCCAAGAGGTCCCGCGGTAGGTCTGGACCATCGCGGCCGCCTCGGCGCGGGCTTCGTCGAAACGGCCCATGTTCACCAGCGACTTGACGACGATCCAGGCGCGCTCGGCGGCGTCGGTCGTTCCGCCGAATCGTTCGTTGCCTCGTTTGGCCAACTGGAGCGACGAAGCTGGATCGGACTCGCCCAGCGCGTGAAGGTGCTCCATGAGCGCAGCCTCGTCGCTCTCGCTGACGATCGCGCGCCCGTTCACCGCCGGTGCGGCCGCCGCCGGCACGACGGAAGGGGCGGGTCGCTCTGACGCCACGCCGTCCGGAGGAGCGTCGCGGCGCCTCGCGACCGGCAAAGGCTCTGGGCCCGATGGGGCCGCGGCCGACGCGGGCAGGCCCGTCGGCACCGCGCTCTCGGTCTCGGTCCATGCGACGACGGCCATCGCGAGCACGATCCCGCCGACGGTGACGAGCGCTATCCTCGACGGGTCTTTCATCGGGAGACGACTCCGGGCTCGACGCCGTGCCGCGCCAAAGCGCCGAGGCGCTATTTCAAGCTCGGCACCTGGTCGCGGGTCACGGTGTATGGGTTGGCATAGACGCTCTTGACGAACGAGAGAGAGTTCGCCGACGTGATGAAGCCCGGCCAGGTGTTGAAGAGCACCCACGGCGCGGCGTTGCCCGCGAACATGTTCGTCGGGTTTGGCATGGCGCCGTTCTCATGAAGAGCGATCGGCATCGTGCTTCCCACGATGGCCCGAGTGCTCGAAAAATTCGTGGTGAACGGCTGGTTGGTCGAATACGTATCGGCGCCGCCGACGTCGACAAAGGCGTTCCCGGGGAAGAAAGCGCTTTGCGGCGTTCCGTCATACGGATGAAGCCAGATGAGATTGTTCAGGCCTTTGGTGTTGGTGAAGTAGTCGTACATGAACTTCCAGAGACGGACGTACTGGGCCCCGGTCTCCTTGCTCCACCAGAACCAGCTGCCTCCCGCCTCGTGAAAGGGTCGCCACAAGACGGCCACGCCGGCGGCCTGCAACTTCAGCAGCTCGGCCGCCGCATAATCGAGCTTCGTCAGGAAAGAGGTGTACGAAGGGTTACCCGGCGTGAGGACCGCGTTGATGCCGCCGGCCGCGGCGGTCATCGAGGCGGCGTAGCTGTCCGATTGGGGCGGAGCGCCCATATGGTAGCAAATCATCGGAATGCCGCCGGCATTCCACCAGCTCTGGGCCCGCGCCGTGGTGCCCATGGGGTAGAGATAGTCTCCGCCCCGCACCACGGGGTATTTGCCAGTGTTGGTGAAAACGTAGCTCATGCCATCGTCCGGATTGCCGGACCAGCTGGTCTCCTGCTCACCGGAGAGAACATGGTTTCCGTATTGACTGTGCAAATAGCACAGTAAGTTTTTGGCCTGTTGCGTGGCCTTCGGATTGATCGGAAGCGCGCCGCAAGGGCCAACGGCTTGGAGGGAACCCGAGCTCCCTGTCGACGTATCCGCGCTCGAATCGGCTGAAGCGTCCGTACCCGTCGACGAGCCCGAGCCCGCCGACGCGTCGGAGCCGACCCCCGTCGACGAGCCGGAGCTCGAGCCAGACGGAGCGCCGGAAGGCGCGCGCGCGTCCGCGCCGAGGCCTGAGCCCGAGGCCGCGCCGGATCCGGCTTCCGACGACCCGACCACGGGCCCCGAGCCGCCTGCTCCGACGCCGGTGTCAGAGCTGGAGCACGCCGCCGCCGCCAGGACCGCCAATGAAAACCCCGAGAGCAGAATGGTGCGCACTGGTTTCGCTTCTCCAACAGGCAGATACCGAGCGAGCAGCAGACGGCTCACGGAGCTGAAAAATGCTTCAGGCGAGCATTTCGCGGGCGCCCGAAAATGCCGCGTTGGCGGTCGACGCCGACCTCGCGCCCTTAGGCATCGACGCGGTCGTCGCCAACGGTCCGGCGGCCGCGCGGGTCCGACAGGGCGACGACGGCATTTCGCTTTTCGCCCCGAAAGGCGTTCGCAGCTTGCGAGACGCTCCGTCGTCACGCCCCGCGAAGCGGCGCGTCCTCGATTTTCGGGCCGGCGTACAGGCGCGCCGCATCAATCCGCCGAGGCGGGCACATGTCTTGCTGAAGGCGCTGCAATGAGACCAGCGTTCGTTTGCGCGCTTGGCGTGATCCTCTCGCCTCTCCCGCTTCTCGGGTGCTCGGGTCCAGAGGGCCCCGCGGGACGCCAGGGTGCCGACGGCTCCACGGGCCCCCAAGGAGCCACTGGGACGCCCGGTCCCGCCGGTCCGGAAGGCCCTCCGGGGCCGGCAGGGCCTGGACAGAGCATCGACGGAGGGATGCCCGTCTCCTGCCTGTCGCCCTGCCACGGGTTCAACGGCGTCGTGTCTCAGTACCAGAGCAGCGTTCACTACGTTGCGTTCCTCACCAACCTCGGAACGGCGACAGCGGCTCAATGGACGGCACCCGGCGCCGCCTGCGGCAACTGCCACGCCATCGATGCCTTGCAGCAGCGCGTGACGGGCAACGTCGGGACCAGCGCGGGCGGAACGGTCGCGAACCTCGCCAGCGGAGAGCTTCAATATCGCAATCCCACGACCGGAGCGCTGTCGAGCGCCAGCTACAGCGGGAGCGCGGCCATTGCCCAAGTCTATTGCACGACTTGCCACGCGGTCACGAACGCCAACGATCCTCACAAGACCGGAATCCCCTGGACGCCGGGCTCCTTTCCGCTTCGAATCGCGGCCGACGGAGGCTCTGGCTCGATCTTCGTCGAGAAGAGCCCCTCGGCGACGGCCGTCACGGGGAGCAGCGCGGGCAGCTACGGGCCGGGCGACACGTGCATGTGGTGCCACCGATCGCGGGTGGACGTCACGAGCTACCTGACCGCCACCAACAACAAGATCACGAGCGTGCACTGGGGTCCGCACGAGGGCCCTCAGGCCGACCTCTTCACGGGCGCCGGCGCCTACCAGTACGCCTCCCTGGCGTATGGGCAGTCCACGCACCAGCAGAAGCTCTCGTGCGTCGACTGCCATATGGGCGACGTCAGCGACAACAGCAACGTGCCCGACCACTCGTTCAACCCGCAGATCGCGGCGTGCAAGAACTGCCACGCGGGAGCCACGACCTACGACATCAACGGGTTCGAGTCACAGATCCAGGCCGCGTTGACGCAGATCGAGACGTACTTGAATGGCCAGGGTCTGCTGACCCGCGCCCAAGCGCCTCCCTATTCGCCCCTGGCGAGCTCGGAGCTCGGCGACGGCAACTGGAACCTCGACCAGCCCGTCCCAGACGGCGCGCTCGACGGTGGTCTCTTGACGCAAGATCAAGCCGGAGCGCTCTACAACTACATCCTCGTTGCGCGCGGCGGCGCTTATGGAGTGCACAATCCGAGGTACACCGCCCAGATCCTGTACGACTCGTACTTCGCGCTGACCGGGCTCCCGCTCGCGGTCTTCCCTCAGCGTCCGCAGTGACGCATGCTTCGGGCGGCCCTCTCCGCCACGGCTTGCTTCTCGTGGCTCGCGGCTTGCTCGCAGGCTCGCTACGAGCGCCAAGCGCCGCCCGTCTTCGAAGCCGACGTCGGCCCGATCCTCGCGCAGCATTGTCTTTCGTGCCACGGGGCGAGCTCACCCGCCGCAGGTTGGAGCGCGGCGTCGTTTCTCTCGGCGATCGCGTGCGTCGAGCCGTCCGGCTCGCCTGCGGCCCCGGCGGCGAGCGCTGCTCCCATCCTGACCGCGCTCGAGACGGCTCCACATCAGGCGCTCCTCGACGCACGCGAGCGCTCGACGTTGACGGCATGGGTCCTTGCGGGCGCGCCTGCGTTCCACGGCGCGGTGCACTCCCCCGGTATCGTCGATCCTCGCTCGAACGCCTTTCACGGCGTCGTTCTCCGAGGCGAGGGCTGGGCGCCCATGCTCGATGCGAGCCATCCGGAGGCATGTGGGCGCTGCCACGACGGCACCCCCGCCCCTCTGGCGGGCGTCACGTCTTTCGCCCCCGGGGCGACCGCCTGCACCGCCTGCCACTCGCAGCCCGGCGGCGTGCTCGCGTGCAGCACGTGCCACGGCTCGGGCGCGCGCGCCTACCCACCGCGCGATCTCTGCTTTTATCCTGGCGATGCGCCCGCTGCCGGCGCCCACGCAGCCCATGTCGAGCCATCGAAATCGTCCGCCGCGGGCATCCCTTGCGGGACGTGCCATCCGGTGCCGGGGTCGCCGGTCATCGGAGGGTTGCACGGTGACGGGACGGTCGAATCCTCTTTGACCCGACGCGGGTCGGCCCGGAGAGAAGCTACGATCGGGCCACCCAGACGTGCGCCGTGACGTGTCACGACTCCGGTGGGTCGCGCCCACGCCCTGCCTGGAGCGACGCGAAGCCCATGCAATGCGGCGACTGCCATGGTTCGCCGCCGGCCGCGCACCACCCCGGTCCCTGCAGCCATTGCCATGAAGAGGCCGACGCGACGGGGAGCGCCCTCTCGGGCGGACCGCTGCACCTCGACGGGCGCGTGGAGCTCGGCATCGGGAGCGGGCAGTGCGGGGCCTGCCACGGCCATGGCGACAATCCTTGGCCGCGCACTGCAGCGCACGCGGCGCACGAGAGCCCGGCCATCAGCCTGCCCGTCGCCTGCGCGAGCTGCCACCCAGGGCCCCGCTCGATCGCCAATCCGCCACACCTCGACGGCGTCGTCCAGGTCGAGTTTTCAGGGCTGGCGCTTGCGCGCGGGGCGCAGCCTGCCTGGAAGGGGGCCACTTGCGACTCGGTCGCCTGCCACGGCGCGAGGCTCGTCGACCCGCCGGCGCTGGTCCCCGTGTGGACAGACACGTCCGGCGCCGCCTCGAAGTGCGGCAGCTGCCATGGCATTCCGCCCTCTCAGCACACGCCTTCGAGATCGTGCGGCCAGGCGAGCTGCCACGCCGGCGAGGTCGTCGTGGACGCCTTCGGTGTCCCTTCGATCACGCCGAGCGGCAAGGCGCTCCACATGAACGGCGTCATTGACCATCAGTGACGAAACACGTGGCAACCGGTGCAGATCGTCGCGTCGTGCTGGTGGTCGCGCCGGTCGGCGTGGCAGGAGCCCGTGCAGGTCACGCGATCCGAGCGCGGAGGGTCGTGGGACGAATGGCATGCTGCGCAGGCGGCGTGCCCCGGCGAGGCGTGGAGCGCCGGCAGCCGATCGCGCGCGTGGCACGTGGTGCACGCCGGTGGGGCTGCGATCCCTCCGGGGCCGTGCGGACGGTGACAGGTCTCGCAACCGGCCGGGAGGGCGGCGTGCGCCCCGCCTGATTTGTTCGCGTGGCACGAAGCGCAGGTTCCTTGCGGGAGCACCGCTCCGCTGTGCGGCTCGTGGCACGCGCCGCACTTCCGGTGACCCGGGGGCGCGCTCGCTTGCTCGATTTTGTGACAGCTACCGCACGCTGGCGCTGGCGTGGGCTTGTGCGCAGACCCGCCATGGCACGACGAGCATTCGGCGTGGCCCTTGTTCCGCCCGGCGAGCATCGCCTCGTTCGCGTGGCAGCTCACGCACGAGGCCCGCCTGTCCGGAGGCGCGAAGTCGTGCGGCTTGTGGCAACCCTGACAGGCGACACGGCCCGCGTGGGCGCCTCCGTCCGAGGGGGCTACGCTCTCGTGGCAGCTCGTGCAGGCGACGGCCACGACGGTGTCGGCTGCCGCGCCGTGCGGCTCATGGCACGCGACGCACGCGTCCTTGCCGCCATGATGGAGGACGCGGATTCCGGTGTGGCATTGGCTGCACGAGCCGGCCGCCTGCGCGGGCGCGTGCGGCGCGTGGCAATTGGTGCAGACCGCGTGGGCCTGGATCCGCGTGGCCACCAATGTCGCCGTCGGAGCGTGGCAGGCGACGCATCCGCTCGAGCCCGCGACGAAGTCGTGCGGCCTGTGACACCCGACGCACCCGCCGTGGCCCGCGGGCTTCGGTCCTGCCGATTGAGCGTGACAGCCCGAGCAGACGGCGAGCGCGGCGGCCGCGGGGGCGTGCCCCGTATGGCAATCCAGGCAGCCCTTCGCGCCTGCGTGCCCCGCGTGCGCCGGCGCCCTTTCGACATGGCAACTGACGCAATCCTTGGGCACGATGGACGGGTCTTCGTGCAGACGGTGGCACGTTGAACAGTCCGCGGTCGCGTGCACCACGACGCCGGCGGCCCGACCCTCCCGTTCGACATGGCAGCCGATGCACGTCGGCGCCTGTTTGTCCGGAGCGAACACGTGGCAGGTCAAGCACCCGGCGCCGGTCTCGAGGCCCGCCGCGTGCGTGTGGGACTGCTCCTTCGCGTGGCAGCGCGCGCAGGGTGCGGCCCCAGCGTTTTTGAAGCCGTCCCGCGCGTAGTCATGGCAATCCTTGCACGCGGCCTTCTCTCCCCCGACGTGCGTCAGGTGGCCGGGGCTCTTTCGGTACGCCTCCCAGGACGCCGGCACGAGCTCGGGGGGTATGCCCGGCGCCCCGTGCGGCCAGAGCCTGACGACGCCCGCCACCGCGGCGCTCAGCATCGCAATGCTCAACGCGAGCGTCGCGAGGACCTTCTTGCCCCGCTCATCGAAAAGCGTCACGGCCCGCCGCCGTGGCAGAGGCGGCAGGGCATGTCGCGCGACTTGGCCTTCGTGCTCGAGAACCCACGCCCGTGCGGATTTCCGCCGGGCCCTCCGACGCGATGGCAGCCGACGCAGAGCCGTTCCCCGGCTCCGCCGTGACATCCCGCGCAGGAAGCGGGATCGATGCGTGCCTGCTCGCCGTGCTCTCCCCCGCCAGGCCCCGCAAGCCAGCCGGGCGGATGCGGGTCGATCGTCGAGGACCCGGGCGCCACGCGCTCGCGGGCGTGGCAATCGACGCACGAGCTCTCGCTATGGCACGTCGTGCAGACTCCGGGATCGGCGCGAGCCTCCTCGGCGTGCCGGGCGGCAAAGCCCGCACGATGCAGCCCCGAAAGGCGCACGTCGTCGAACGCGAGCCGGGCCGGAAGGGCGGCGACCGTGCCGACGCCGTGACACGCGGCGCACGAGCGCTCGCTGTGACAGCTCGAACAAAGGTCGCGCGCGCTGGCCGCCCGGATCCCGTGCTCGCGCACGAAGTCGCCGTCGTGGACGAGGTGATCGTCGGGGAGCGTCCCCTCCGAGGCGAGATCGACGTGGCAGCCCTTGCAGTCGCGGAGCGTCCACTGGTCCTGGTGTGCGTGGCAGCCGAAGCAGCTCGCCATCTTGGGAAGGAGCGCGTCGGGTCGGCGCTCGGTGACGTCGACATGGCAGCGCACGCAGTCGCCTCGAGCGGGCAGCATGTGGTCGGCGTGCTCGAAGCGCAGATGCGCCCGCGCGAGCTCGACCCCCTCGCGAACGTAGCTCTCGCCGTGACAGCCGCTGCAGGGGCGGGTGTCGTGCGGCTTCGAATGGCAACCACGGCAGTCGGCGTCCGTCGGGAAGTGAAGCGATCGCGTGTCGCCCGCGCGCGCGACGCCCGCGTGACACCGTACGCAGTTGATCCCCTTGAGGGCATGCGCGCGGTGCTCGAACGGGTGCGGCGGCGACGCCGGCTTGAGGCCGAGCAGGCTCGCGCAGGCGGCCAGGGCGGCCGACAGGACCATGAGCAGCGTGAGGCGCGCGGTCATCGAAGGTCCAACGTGCGCGACAGCCTTACGAGAGCGTCAGCCTCGTAGCGGTGAACGGGCGTCGAGGACGCCTCGACCGCGCCGGCGACCTCCCAGCCGGAGCGCGAGCGCCACGACAGGGCGAGCAGACCCCACGGCCAAACGACGCCGCGGCGATCGGGATGATCGGGGGCGACGATCTCGATCTCGGTCGAATAACGGAATCCGCGGCCAAGCGGCATGGCGACTATCGCCCGAAAGCCCGTCCATTTGGCGGTCGAGACGTCCTGTCGACGCGCCTCGAGCCCGAGGTTGCCGTCGCCGCGATCGTCCAGGCGCAGCGACGCACGCCACGACACGTTGACGCCCAGCCCGCCGCCGACCGACTGGCCGGCGCCGGTCGCCAGCAGATCGAGCCTGGGCGCCGCGCGCCAGCGGAGCGCGCTCCCGACCATCTGGGACGGGAAGTCCCCGAGCACCGAGAAGAGCGACGTCGCGGGGAGAAGCCTCGACGGCGAGCGATGCGATGCAAAGAGCTCCAAGCGGCACGGCTCGATTCGCAGCGCGGCCGAGGCGCGGGCTTCGCTGATCCCGGGCGACGTGAGATTCGTAGGAGCCGTGCGCGGCGACATCGACCGAGCGCGCGGGAGCGGCCGCGAAGTCCGCGCCGACCTCTTCGTCGGCCAGCTCGCCGTCCTCGCGGCGTTGGATGTACGAGAGCCCGAGCGTCGCGCGCGCGAAGGTTTGCGCGACGCGGCCACCCGCCAGCCAGTCGTAGGGCCGCGGGCCAAAGCGCGGGACCACCGGGAGCCCGCCGAAGGTCTCCACGGTCGAGCCCCACGGTGAGCGGCCGATGGCCTCGGCGCCGTCGATCTGGACGGGAAGGATCGCGCCCGTCGCGAGCACGAACCGCCCCGCACGCAGCTCTCCGTGGCCGCTCGGCTCGCGAAAGCGCACCGAGAGCACCAAGACGTCGCCCGCGGCGCCGGCCTTCGCGCCGGCCCAGACGAGCGCCTCGGCGCTGACCCATGGTCTTGCGTCGTCCTGACCCTGAAGCACGACGAGCCCGGCGGGCGATCGTGTCTCGGCCAACGCGTCGCTGCGAAGACGGAGCGGCTCGGCGTGCGCGTCCCAAGCGAAGGACCAGACGCCCAGCGCGACGGCCATGCGCGCGGCGACTCGAGGCGCTCGATGTGCGCGCGTGGCCGCTCTCTTGCACGGCATCCCGCGCGCGCCGCTGCAAGTCCCGGGCGCGGGCCCCTCCCCGGAGCTTCGATGATCCTGCCGTCCTCGCCTCTCGCAATCATCGCCCTCGGTTGCGGAGCGGCTTCGGCGATCGTCCTCGTCGCTTACGTCGCCTGGCGCCCGCCCCTCGTGCGAGCGACCAAGGTGTGGCTGCTGCTCGGACTTGGCGTTTTGCCCATCGGGGCCGCCGCGGCGAGCAACGTGCAAGGCTTCGAGGCGACCAAGTCGCGGGAGTTCTGCGGCTCGTGCCACGTCATGGCGCTCCACAGCGCCGACTCGGACGACCTGACGAGCCACTCGCTCGCGTCACGTCACGGCCGCAACCCGATGTTCGGCAAAGAAAACTGTTACGCGTGCCACGCCGACTACGGGATGTTCGGCACCGTCGTCACGAAACTAGGGGGGATGCGCCACGTCTGGCTCTACTACACGCAGTACCGGGACGTGCCGCTCGAGCAGGCAAAGAAAACGATCACCCTGCGAGCGCCCTTCCCGAACGACACGTGCATGCAGTGCCATTCGACTCGCGACGACCTCTGGCTGAAAGTGACCGACCACAAGGCGTCGCTCGACGACGTACGCGCCGACCGCATGAGCTGCGCGAGCGCCGGGTGCCATGGTCGGGCGCACCCGTTCTTCGGCAGTGACCCGGCGGCCCGATGACACCCCGCACGCCGCGGCTTCTGCAGGTGGCCTGCGTCTGCGCGTTGGTCGCGCTCGCGATGATGGGGTGGTCGCTTTTTGATCCGCGACCGTTGCCCGTCATTGCCGCGATGACCGTCGGCCAGGGGCTCGGGACGCTCTCGTTTCTCTTTTTTCTCTGGGTCGTGGCAGCCGATTTGCGCCGGCCGAAGGCTCCGGCGCCGCCCCCCCGCGGCGCCGACAGCGGCGAACCTTCGCAAGTTGCGAAATAGCGCAGGCGCAATTCAAAGGCGCGCCGGCCGACGAGCACCCTCCCGCCCGTCCCCGCTACGCGACGGAGGCGTGGGCCTCCCGCGGCGCGGACGGCCCGAGCGAAGGGTACTGCTCGACCAGCGACAACTGGTAGGCCAGGAGCCGAAACTGGTAGCGGAGCGTCGCGGCGAAGAAGGCGGCGATGGACGACGGGACGCGACGTTGTACGAGGATCGCGATCGCGCCGATCGGCCAGAGAAGGACCCCGCCGAACGAGATGACGGCGAGCACGAGGAGCCCAGGCAGGCCGTAGACCACGCGGAGAATCGCGGACGCGGGCGTGGGCGTCCCGGTGGGCTCGACCTCGAGGTCGACGTGACCGCCGGCCTCGCCCGTCGGTACCGCGTCGGTCAGCAGCCAGAGATAAGCGTACGCCCCCGCGAGCCAGCGCAGAACGGGGACGATGCGGGGTCCCTCCTCGCCGAAGTACCGCGCTGCCCCTTTCTGGGAGATGACCAGCGCCGCGAACGCCGGCAGGGCCAAGTAAAGAAGCCAGTAGGCCGAAGAGCACCCGACGGTCCCGAGGGCGACGAGGAGCGCGAGCCGGATGACGACATGCACGCGCTGCATCGGCGGCTGCATCGGCCCTGACGCTGCGACGCAAAGGACGACGGGCGACGGGGCGGGCGCGGTCGACATGGCCCTACTGTACAACGGAAGGACCGGTCGGAGGGCCGACGCCGGGGATTCGTTGGACTAGTGGCCGTGCTTCGTCCGATGCCGAACGACGTCCCTGTCCTCGGCCGGAATACGCACGGCGTCGCGCAGACGTTCGGCCAGATCGGGCGTGTCGAGGTGGGTGAGGTCCTTGTCGACCGAGGCCATCAGGTGCTTTTGGAGCTCCGACGTCAGCTCGTTTTTCACCATTCCGAGGACGTGCGGCGGAGCGACCAGGACCCAACGGTCAAAACTTTTCGACCGCATCGCCTGGTCGAGAATCGTCACCAGCGTGTGGACGAAATGGCCCTTCTCGACCTCTTTCGGCGAAGACGAGGGGGCGAGGGCGTTGTGGTGGACGGACGCGCCTTGCGAAGACCGTTGCCCGGAATGGTCGCCAACCAGGTCGCTGGCCTTGCTCCGTGATTCCGGGTGACCAAGAACACGCAATAGCTCCCACGAAGGCTCGATGCCTCTCGTCTCGAAGAGTCGCGCACGCGCCGAATCGCACACCAGTACCCAAACGCAATTCATGGCGACAGCACGAGCAACACCCATGCCCCGCCACGAGACGGCTCGGGCCGCTCGGATCGGTCATACGCTCCCGCCGCCGGAATCATGGTCCCAGTACGTCACGGCGTCGTTCATCCAGCGAACGAATCGAATGCCCCCACCCTGCGAGGCCACGATCGCGAGCGCCTCGTGCACCCGCTGGCAGAGGCGATACGCAGCGCGGTGGCGCGTTCCGACGGTGTCGGTGCGCTCTGGCTCGTGGCTATGGGCTTCGACGTCGAGGGCGCGCTCGACGGTGATCACATCGCGGAGATCGCTGCCGGTAATCTCGGCGCCGAAGCCGAGCAGCTCGAACCGATTGGTCATGACGACGGCCCCGTCGACGTCCGCCAGTCCGGCTATGAGGTGGCTGAGCTCGAAGATGGCCTCGTCGAGATCGGCGATGGCCTCACTCGTGCTCGTTTCGTAGTGGCTCCAGCCGACCCTCGCCGGCATCGGCCGGGAGCGCCCGGCCTCTTCGGCGAGAGCGCTCATGACGCGCAAAATCAACGTCCGGTAGCGCCGCCGTGGCTCTCCGTCTTCGAAGGTGTACTTCGCCCGTAAGAATTCGCTTCCCGTGATCGCGTCGGCGCCGCTCGGCGGCAGCAGGAGCAGAAGACCGCCGTGGTGAGCCCGGCGCATCGTGACGATGACTCGTTTGAACATCTGCTGCGCGATCGTGCTCATGATGTCGGGATCGAGCGTGGCCCAGGGCGTCGAGGCACGCGCGCGCGCTTCGTCGTGTAGAGCCGCGCGCTCGCCGCGCACCTCGGCGAAATGCTCTGCTAGCCACTTCGAGCGGAACACGTCCATCGACGGACGTGAGATGACGCCGCCCCTGAGCTCGCCCAGCGTCTCTGCTCCGCGCGCCACCGCGAGCTGGCCGGGGCCCGTTGCGCGGATGACGAGCGCGCCCGGAAGCACCGGGTTCTGCGAGTGACGGCCGCCGTGCGCGTCGCGCAACCAGCGGGCACCCGACTGGAGAATACCCCAGATGACGAATCCAAGGGCCTTGTCGAGGCGTACCCCGATGAGCGCGCGATGGTATTTCGCGGCAGGCGAGAGCCTGCACAGCTCCTGGGGATCGAGTGGCCTTGGCCGCGTGAACGTGAGGCGGTGAAACCCGCTGGGAGGACCGGCGGCCTCCGGAAAATCGGCAGGCTCGCCGAGGATCAAGCGAAACGTGACGGGCCGCTCTTCCTCTTTGACTAGAGAGGCCTGGTACGCCGTCGAAAGAAGTCGGTCCAGCAAGCCAAGCGGCGGGATGTCGAAGGGGGGGCCGCTGACCTCCGCCGATGCGCATTCGCCCCAGCGTTCGCAAACGAACGCAGCGAGCTGGGCAGGATACGCGTGGCTCACCGCGACTTTTGCAAGCAAGACGCTCTCCATCGTCGTCCTGACACGGATTGGCGCTCCCTCACCTTCCGTATCTCCGCGCCCCCTCGAGGGCTTTTTCCAACTCATCCTCTCGGGATGCTTCGCAGAATTTGTTCGGGGATGCTCCCTCGCACGCGTACCCGGTGCGACCGCAATCGGCGTCGCGCTTGCACGCCAGATAGCACTTCTTCTCTCGGCTGCAGACGGCACCGGCGCCACAGTCGGCGCTCGCTGCGCAGATCCTCGAGCACTGACCTTCCGGATCAGCCTTGTCGCAGAAAAGACCAGACCGGCACTCGCCGGCGACGTGACACGGGCCGCCGAGGGCGCTCGGCCTCGCCAAGGGCGATTGGGCGCCCGCGCGGCCGCCGGCACAGGCGGCAAAGAGAGCGACGCCGAAGAGGGTCTGGGTCAGCCTGGCGATCATCGAGCGCTCCGCGCGAGGAACGAGATTACACGGAAATTCCGCCACACCCGTCAAACGGACGCGATGTCCCATCCTGCATCACGCCCTTCCGCCCCTCGCTTGTCTCGATCGCCGCACGTCTGGCGCGTGTCGTCGCTTGCGTGGCGTCGAGGACCGCTCGTCTGTCGCTCATCGGCGCGTCCCCTGCGTCGAGGACAGCCCGTTTCTCGCTCGTCCACGCCCGCATCCCGCTCTTACGCGCACGTCTCTCCTTCATCCGCGCGCGCATCTCGCTCATGCGTGCCTGTCTTTCCTTCATTCGGACGCCCGTCCCGCTCATACGTGCCCCTCTTTCCTTCATTCGCGTGCGCATCTCGCTCCTACCTGCCCGTCTTTCCTTCATTCGCGTGCGCATCTCGCTCCTACCTGCCCGTCTTTCCTTCATTCGCGTGCGCATCTCGCTCCTACCTGCCCGTCCTTCCTTCATTCGCGTGCGCATCCCGCTCCTACCTGCCCGTCTTTCCTTCATTCGCGTGCGCATCTCGCTCCTACCTGCCCGTCTTTCCTTCATTCGCGTGCGCATCCCGCTCATACCTGCCCGTCTTTCCTTCATTCGCGTGCGCATCTCGCTCCTACCTGCCCGTCTTTCCTTCATTCGCGTGCGCATCCCGCTCCTACCTGCCCGTCTTTCCTTCATTCGCGTGCGCATCCCGCTCATACCTGCCCGTCTTTCCTTCATTCGCGTGCGCATCCCGCTCATACCTGCCCGTCTTTCCTTCATTCGCGTGCGCATCCCGCTCATACCTGCCCGTCTTTCCTTCATTCGCGTGCGCATCCCGCTCATACCTGCCCGTCTTTCCTTCATTCGCATGCGCATCCCGCTCCTACCTGCCCGTTTCTTCCGGGCGGGCGCCGACCTGAGCGCGTTGCGCACGCCCGCCTTCTCCCGATTCGCGGCGTCGCGGCTCATCGACGGGCGGCATCCCGCGATCGGATCGAACGATGACGAGCCGGCGCGGTGGACGCCGCGCGATGCGCCTCCGGAAGCGTGTCGTCGCTGGCCATGGCGTCTGGACACTCCCGGGTGCACGTCGGCGAGGCGATTGTCGCGCGGGCCGCGTCCCGTGTCGCCTGCCCACCGGGCGATGGCCCCTCGCGTGGAACCCCATCGAACGTCGGGGGCGCGTCAAGTCGCCCAACGGCAGGCGGGGAAGCGGCGCCGGTTCGCAATTCGCCTCGGTTCGCGACCGATCGGCTCGAGCGGGCCAAAGTCGAAACACGCGAACGGGCTTGCACTGCCGCCATCCCCAATAGGACGACAGCAGCAATGAGCACCGCAACGCGACCGCGTCTCGAGCGGCGAAAGGCAGCGACGAACCTGTCGCGCGCGAGCGGAATGCGCCGGAGAAGGTCACCCCACGCTGAGCCATCGTGCAGCGGCGCGGCCGGAATGGTTGGCCCTCCACGGCCTGTCCGGGTCGTCTTGCAGCCGTCCATTCCGGGCTGAAAGTCTGGAACGCGCGTTCCGAATTCCTCGCCGCCATCGGACGTCTTGCGCCGGGCGCACAACCGAAGCGTCGGCTCCGAAGCTCGCGCGCCTTCGTCCGCGCGCTCGCGCGCGCCGTCTCTCTCGATCGGGCTCGGCGGTCGAGCGCGTTTGGCGATGACCTTACCCAGCAACCCATCCAGCCAACCCGCGACCTCGGACGGCCGCGCAATGGGCGCGACCGCTGCGAGCTCGCGAGCCATTTCGAGCGCCGTGGAGTAGCGCCTGGCCGCGTCGCGCCCGAGGCCGCGCAGTACGACCATGTCAATCGCGTCGGCTCCGCCCGCAGGGGGGCGCCGCAAGTCGACCTTGGGCCGCCGAACGCCGGCGGCGGCGTGAGGAACGCCCGCCCTACGAAGTAGTCCATTGCCGCTGAGCATTTCCCGCAACACGACCGACGCTGCGAAGACGTCCGCACGACGATCGAGCCTGGCGTCGCCGCGCAGCCACGGTGCCGTGTAGCTCGCCTTGGGTCGAACGGCGCCCCCCGGCTCGTTCTGTGAGCGGCCGTGCGGCCCCGCGCCGCAAAAGTCGATCAGGTGAGGGGCACCGTCGGTGCCCACGAGAATGTTGTGAGGCGAGACGGCGCCATGGACGATCCCCAACGGCTCTCCGAGTTCGTCGCAGGCTTCATGCGCGGCGTGAAGGCCCTCCAGCACGCCGACGATCACCGCGAACGCTATCGACGGCGGCACCGCCTGTCGCCTTGATTTGCACGAGCGCAGTACGTCGTAGAGCGAGTGGCCCAGAACGTATTCCGTGACGACGAAGACCTCTCCGGCCGACGTCACGATGTCGAGAGTGGGCACGACGTTCGGATGTCGAATTCGCGCGACGCGTCGCGCGCGGGCGACGAAGCCTGCGACGAGCTCGGGGTCCCCAGCGAACGGGAGCCGCAGTCGCTTGATGGCGACCGTACGGGTGAAGCCGCCCGCGCCGAGGAGACGCCCAAGGTGAACGGCCTCCGTGCGACCGACGCCTATCTCCGCATCCAGAACGTAGCACCCCATCCTCTTTTTTGGAGGAGCGTGCACTGGAGGCAGACTTCTCGATGCGTCATTGGCCGAGCGTACGGCCTCGACTCGCATCGGACGATCTTCCTTACTCGTGTTGGCGTCTACCTCACGCGCCGCACTCGCTCGCCAGGAAATGTCTCCTTGGAAGGGAGTGCGGTAATGCCCATAGTGGTGCGTCAGAAAACGATACACGACTATCCCTTTCTCTCCGTCCTCGACCGCGTTCGTGAGTCCGCGGCCGAACGCGACGAAAAGTGCGCTACTCCGCCCAATCCTCGCGTTCGTCTTCGAGTCGCAGGCGTTCGGCGCGACGACGGGTACTGGGAGGCACCCATCGTCCGACCATCCGGTGAGTCCACTCCGAGGGTGCGCGTACACAGCAGGGGGCAACGACAGTCGAGAGAGCGCTCGCCGACCCGGCGAAATGGTCGGCCTCTTCAAGAGCAATGCGACGGACTGTGCATCGCTGGTCGTCGAGTAGTCTTTTCATCATCGATCGCGAGCGTGGCTCACCGCTAGTGGTGGCTGACGCCGCTCTCTCAGTCAACCGCGTTATTGCCCTTTATGAAATTGTCACCATACCCGCGATTCGTCACGTAATAGACGTAACCAATCGCCCAGCCGCGAGGAGCCACCGCTGACCTACGCGGCCCGCTTCGCGCCTTGCGCCGCCGGCCCATCGGGAAGGTTACGAGCACTTGCGCCTCCAGCCCGTCTCGAGGCTTCCCTCGCTCGCCTGCCTACTCCAGAGCGCCGGCGCGGACGCCTTTCGATCTTGGGGCGTCCTAAGCGCGGGGGGCTTCAAGCCCGATGGCGCTCGATTGTCCGCCGCTAGCTGCCATTTCGGCAGCAGCGAAACCCCTGCTGGTAGAACGCGTGCATCGGCCCGTGCGCGCGCGTCGCGGGACGGCACCGCGTGCGCACGGGACCCCAGTAGCCTCCCTTGAGGATCGCGGGGCTGCCCGCCGGAGACGTCGACTTCGTGTACTCGTCGACGTTCCCCGTCATGTCGTAGACGCCGAAGGGGCTCTTGCACTTCGGCAGCGACCCGGCCGGGACGCCCTGCCACAGCCGATCGAGCTCGCGAATGAGGGCCGCTTTCCGGGTGCCGTAGGCCGCGGGATCGAACCAGCGCCAGGGCTTGTCGACGAGGCAGGCGTCCTTGTCGCGATCGTATCCGTACGGGTACGGGAGCGCGTCCTCGCCCTCGCAAGCGAACGTCCATTCTTCTTCCGTGCAGAGGCGCTTGCCCTCGCTCTCGCAGATCTTGTTCGACTCGATCCAGTTGACGTAGATGATCGGGTACTCGCCCTTTCGGTTCGGGTATTCGAAACGGTCGATGCAAAAGCTCAGGTCCTTCGTCGCGAGCTTGGCGCGAAGGGCCTCCCATTTGTCCTTGTCGAACGACGCGCACCGCTCCGGAAATTCCCTATTGATCCATCGAGTGCAGATCGACTTCTGGAGCTCGTCACCCGACCAGGCGAGACGCATCTTGCCTTTGATCTGCACCATCCCGGGCGAGCAGTCGCCGCGGGTCCCCTCGTCGGCGTCGGTCGCCTCCGGCGCCTCGCCGGCCGGCGTCACGATCTGCCAGTGGTTGGTGCCCACTTCGCGCCACTCGTGCGAGAGCGGCTTGTCGTCGGCGCTCACTCGGGCCGCGAGAAGCGCGCCCGAAATGAGAGTGGCCCCTATCGAAGCCATGCGTCGTCGCAGCGTGTTCACGTGGGAGCCCCGGTGACGTCATGGTAGCAAAGCGTCCCTCGCGGAGCGGGGGGGCCGATGGATACCCGAACCGAAAAAGGAAGCGACGATGCCCATTCTCACCATCAAGATCAGCCAGCCTGCCAGCGCGACGCTCACGCGCGCGGTCGCCGAGACGATGCTCGAGCTGACCACCCGCATCCTGCACAAGAAGCGCGAGCTCACGTCGATTGCCGTCGAGCACGTTCCTCGCGACCAGTGGATCGTGGGAGGAACGACGCTGGCGGAGCAGAACAAGAACAGCTTTTATCTCGAGATCAAAATCGTCGACGGAACGAACACGAAGACCGAAAAGTCGCAGTACATCGCCGAGACCTTCGCGGCCTTTCGGACGTTGCTCGGAGATTTGCACGAAGAGAGCTACGTCCACGTGCACGACGTTCGCGCCGAGGCTTACGGCTTCGGGGGGCTGACGCAGGAATACCGCTTCATCAAGGGCACGACCTGAGAAGGAAACCCGGGGACCGGTCGGGAGACGCGCCCCCCCGAGGGGGCCTCGGCGGAGCGGCGATGCCCATTCTGAGCCAAAAGGTGACAGCGCTGTCATCGCGCCGAACCGACGGGCGCCTCGGAGCGCGCTGGAAAACGCGTAAAAACGTGCGTAAAACGCCAGAGAGCGGACGGTGGGCGGAAGCTTGCATGTCCCCTCGAGCGTCGGGCGCCGCGGTGTGCGGCTGGGGAGGTTCTTGGATGCGCTCTTACTCACGTCTAGTGGTCGTGCTGGCGGCCATGGGCATCGCCGCGGAGGCATGCTCCAACGCCTCGAGCGATGCCCTCCCGTTGCCCCCAAATGGGGCTTCTGGCCCCGGATTCGGCAGCAGCAACGGAAGCGCCGGGCCTCCCGGGCTCCCGGGGGTCGGATCGGCGGACGAGGCCGGGGGTTCCTTGCCTCCCGAGACGAAGGTCGAAAGCAACTACCAGTCGCCGGTCGCCACGGGCAACGTCGTCTGGATCGCGAACCCGACGAGCGGGCGCGTCGCGTACATCGACTCGAAGACGTTCGGCGTGAAGACCGAGAGAGCGGGCGACGGCCCCACGTACCTCGCCGCCGTTCGCGACCCAGACACGAGCCACCAGCCGCCGCACGACCGTGCCGTCGTGCTCAACGTGGTGTCGCACGACGCGACGCTCTTCACGCTCGCGCCGCCCGCGAGCGGCAGCGACATCGACGGTGCGCTCACGAAGCAGATCTTGCCGTCGACGACGTACGCCAATGCGTGGGCGGTCTCGAAGAGCGGCCGCTGGGCCATCGCGTGGACGGACACGGGCCGAGTCGCGAACGCGAGTCCGACGCAGGGCTACCAGCGGATCGAAGTGCTCGACCTGACGGCCGTCCGACCACCGACGGCGCTCAGCGTCGGCTTTCTGCCGGTACAAATGGTGTTCTCGGCCGACGAGACGCGCTGCTACGCCGTCACCGCGGATGGCATCACGGTCATCGATTTGTTGGCCGGATCGGCCCCCGGGGTCACCGCGAACTACCCGCTCGGCGCGCCGGCGCCCACGAGCGCGCCGGATGCAGCCACCGACACTGGAGCCTCGGACGCCGGAGCCTCGGACACCGGAGCCTCGGACACCGGAGCCGCCTCGGATGCTGGAGACGCCTCGGATGCTGGAGACGCCTCGGATGCTGGAGACGCTGCCGACGCCCGAACGGCCCCCTCGGACGCGACGACGACCATGACGGCGTACGGGCCGCCAGACGTGTCCTTCTCGCCGGACGCCTCGTACGCCCTCGTGCGGCAGGACGGCGTTCGCTCGATCGCGGTGATCTCGCTAGCGGACGGCAAGACGACGTTGGTCCAGCTCCCGGACTTTCCGACCGATCTCACGATGTCGCCGACGGGGACGTTCGCGGTCGCGGTGCTTCGCGACACGTCGACGGTCGTCGTGCTGCCAGTTCCCGGCATCGCGAGCGACCCGACGTCGTTCCAAACGACGGCGATCCCCGGGGAGACGATCGGACGCGCCATCGTGACCCGCCAGGGGCAAACGGTGCTCCTCTTCACGACCGCCGTCGCCGTCGATCGACTGACGGTCCTTACCCTCCAGGCGACGCCGAGCTACCGCACGATTGCGCTCCACGCGCCTGTCGTCGCCGTATTTCCAACGGACGACGCTCAGAACGCCATCGTGCTTCATGGCGTCCCTGCCGGCTCGAACGACAAAGGGGCGTTCAGCATCGTCCCCATCGCGACCACGCTTCCTGCCAGCATCGAGCCGCTGCCCGCTCCGGCGACCGCCGTGGCGCTCACCAACGATCGCGCGCTGGTCACGGTCAGCGACACGACCACCGCGACGTACGCGGTCTACAGGGCCGCCATGCCTTCGCTCGTGAGCACGAAGTACGCGCTGGCGAGCCCGCCCATCGCCGTCGGGGTCGTGCCGGGTGCATCGGGCGAGGCGGGGACCGCGGCGCAGGCCACCGGCTACGTCGCGCAAGATTACTCGGAGGGGCGAATCACGTTCATCGATTTGAGCCCGGGGGGAGGCGGTGGCGCTCGCACGATCACCGGCTTCGAGCTGAGCGCTGGCATCGTCGAGGGGACCGAGCGATGATCGCGCTTCGCGCAGGACTCCTCGGGCTCACGGCCTCGGCCATCGTCGGTTGCGGGCCGCGGTCGCCCTACTGGGACACGCCGGCGCAAGCGCCGATATCCGCCGGTCTCTCGGCGGGCGTCGCCCTGGTCGACGACACGAGCCATCGAGTCGTCGTTCTGACGGCTACGGCGGATCAGCGCTTGAACTCTCGAACGTTCGCGGTCGGACACGGCATCGCGTCGACCTTCGCCTCGGCAGACGGGACGAGCCTGCTGGTGCTCTCGACCGGCGACGCCGACCCGTCGAGCGCAGACGGACGCCCGTCGCTCACGGTGATCCGCGTGGACCCGGCGACGCTCGCGGAGACCGCGACGCAATACCCGATGTCCGAGGCCTGCACGATCCTGGCTTTGGATCCGGCCGGTCACTGGGCCGTCGCCTACAAGCAGGCAGGCTTCGTCGAGAACCAAAACGAGCTCGTCCTCTTCGATCTCACATCCCCCCCGAGCGGCTCCGGCACCCCCAGGCCCAATCCGATCACGCGCACCCTTCAGAGCTTTGGCGGAACGCCGCAGCGCGTGACCTTCACGCCCCCCTTGCTCGTCAATCCTTTGCTGGGGCCTTCTGCGAACGGCGCCGTCGCAGGCGACCGGCGCTTGCTCGTGATCCAATCCGACATCGACCTCAGTCTCCTCGACCTGGACCACGCCTTCGACGCGACGCCGCGCCCCGAAGTCACTGTTCCGTTGACGAGCGAGGCGAAGACTCTACCTCCCACGCCGGCGGGAATTGCCGTCGACGGGTTCGACGCGACCGATGCAGGCAACGCCCGTCTCGCCCTTCGCACGTCGAGCGGAACGGTCGTCTACACGATCACGTTCGGCCCGCCAGGGTCGACCGACGTCAACGACTTCAGGCCCGTCGTGAACCAAACGGACGTCGGCGGGATCCCATCGGACATGGCTTTCGTGCACGCCGACAACGGCAACGTGCGCCTCGCGGTCCTCGTCCCCCAGCGGGCGGCCGCCGTCCTCGTCGAGCCAGATACCGGCCTTACGACGTCGGTCGGTCTTCCGCAGCCGTATTCGAACCTGTCGCTCGTCACGAAGGTCGTCGCGGCGGGGTCGCCCTCGGACGTGGCGCTGCTCTGGAACGGGGTCAACACGTCGGGCGTCGCGCTCTGGTCCCTTGGACAGGCCGTCGTGCAGCCGTACTTCAGCATCGACGTGCCGGGCGTGGCCAAGCCGATTCAGGCGGTCCGCGATGTCCCGGGCTCCAGCTTGAAGGTGCTCGAGCCGTCCGACGGGAGTGGGTTCTTCGTGCTCGACCTCCAGTCTCACCACGTCTCTCCGCTCGCGACGACAAGCACGCCGACTCTCTTCATTGCGCCCGACGGCGGCCGGGTCTGGGCGTTCCAGAAGGGCGGAATGCAGCTCGCGTCGGTCGATCTCGCCACGTTGAACCCGATCCCGCTGACCGACACGGCGCAGATCGACTCCGTCTACGACGTGGCCGGCCCGGTGGTCGGGACCAAGGCGACGCGGGCGCTGGTCTCTCTGCACCTGGGCGGGACCGTCGGCGCGACGGTCTTCGACGCGCTCGCCCCCAACAAGTCCCCCCCGCGGCGCATTTCGTCGCTGCTCCTGGAGGCTCCATGAAACGGTACGCAATCCCCGCCGTCCTTGCCCTTGCAACGGTCTCGCCGGCAGCGCACGCCCAGGCGGAGGCCGGCGGCGAGTCGCCCCCGCCGGCGGGAGCCGCCGATCGGCGGGACGAGAGCGCGCGGTTCGAGCTGGGGTACCGCGGCGTGTTCGTCACGAACGCAGGCTACAATCCCTTTTCGAAGAACGACTATTTCTCGAGTGTGTCGCTCACGCTCTCACGCACGATCGCCACGCGCGGACGCTTCTCGTTCGCGCCCGGCCTCTCGTGGGACTACGGCGCGAGCGACGCGACGGCCCGCGGCGATCCGACCTCGCTCACCGTCCACCGGTTGACGTTGCCCGCCGAGGGACGCGCGCGCTTCGGCCAATGGGGATACGCCTTCTTGCGCGTGTCGCCCGGGGCGGCCCTCGAGACCGTCGAAGTCCACGACGCTTCGGCGCCCGGACCGCTCACGAAGTCGCTCTGGCTCTTCGCGTGCGACGCGAGCGCAGGGTACGCGTTTCCCGTGCCGCCGGTGCCCCAAGGGCCGGCGCGGACCGTGCGAGCGTGGGTTCAGGGAGACGCTGGATACTCTTGGGTCGCCGACGACCATCTCGACCTCTCGCCCGGGACGCCGAACGGCGCGCCGGTCGCGCTCGCGGCCCTCGGGCTGCGAGGCGCCTTCGTCCGATTGGCGCTGGCGGTCAGCTACTGATTGGGCGCACGCACTGAATCGTCCACGCCCCCGGGGTCAAAGCGCCAGCCGGGCTCCCTTCCCGTCGACGAGCATGTCGTCCGTCAAGTACCCGACGGACGGGTTTTGCATGAACGCGAGCTGACTTGCAAAGGCCTCGCTCGCGAGCGGGCTCTTTCGAGCCCATTTGAACCAGAGCGGAATGGCCACCCGCCGGAGCTTGTCGACGTCGGCGGCGGACAACCGCAGAATCTCGACGCCCTTCTCGCGAAACCTGTCCCACGCCGCGACGTTCTGCTTTTGAACGAACGCGTAGTCATCCCACGAAAACCGTCGAACGGCGTATTCGAGCACGTCCTTCAAGTGCTTCGGGAGCGCGTTCCATCGCTCCAAGCCGACGAGCGCGCAGTGCAGGTCCACCGGCTGGTGGATGCACGGGGTCGACGGCGGACCGAGCACGATGTACTTGGCGACGTTCGCGAAGCCCATGCTGAAATTCGTGGCAGGGCCGGCGAAGTCGGCGGCGTCGATCGCGCCGCTCTGGAGCGTGGGGTAGACTTGATCACCGGTCAGAAAGACCGTTTTCGCGCCCGCAGCCTCGAAGACCTCGGCGATGAGACCGCCTGGCATCCTTAGCTTGATGCCTTTGAAGTCCTCGAACGACCGAATCGGAATCCGCGAGTGGATTAGGTTCAGGTCATGTTGCACCGGCGCCAAGAAGTACACGCCGTGCGGCTCGAACATCCGCCGAGCGACGCTCAATCCGCCCAATTCATAGTACCATGTCTCCCATTGATCCGGGCGGTCGAGCCCGAGTGGATACGACGTGAGAAAGCTCGTACCCGCAATGAAGTCGGCATACCCGGGGAAGGTCACGACGAGATCGAGCTTGCCGGTCTTGACCGCGTCGAACATCTCCCGGATCGAAACGACCTCGCCTGGGCCGTGCGGCTCGATGACGAGCTGCCCCTCGGACAGCTCCCCGACGTTCGCGCAAAACTTCAAGAACGGCTCGTAGTCGGACGCGATGGCCGGATCGTGAGATTGCGCCTTCCATTTGATGGCGGCGGTCGAAGGCCCCGTCTGACCCGGGCCGGCCTTGGGCCTCGAACAGGCGGCGAGAGCGCCCGCTCCTAGGCCGGCCATCGCCGCCTTGACGGCGTCGCGGCGGTCGATACGGCGGGGCCCGGCTGCAATGCTTCGGTCGATCATGATTTGTCCGTTCTCTTTTTGTGTCTAGGCAGCTCGGGGGCTTGCCGTGGCCGAGACGTCCCGTCAGCCGTCGAGCGTAAGCTTGTTCCCGTCCGCATCGACGAGGTCGGCGTCGTCCAGATAAGCGACTCCCGGCGATCTCATGAATGCAAGCTGGCTTCCAAAAGCCTCCCTTCCGAGCGGCGACTTCTTGGCCCACTTGAACCAAATCGGGATCGCTACCTTGCGAAACTTATCTACGTCGGCGCTCGAGAGGCGTATGATCTCGACCTTCTTCTCTTCGTACTTTGCCCAGCTGAGCGTGTTCGCCTTCTGGATTGCGCCGTAGTGCTCCCACGAGTAACGGCGTACCGCATATTCGACGACATTCTGCAAATGCTTGGGGAGCGCCCTCCATTTGTCCAAGTTCGATAGAACGCAATAGAGGTCGCACGGTTGGTGAATGCATGGCGTTTCCGGCGGCCCGAGAATGATGTACTTCGCCACGCTCGCGTATCCGAGCTCGAAGTTCACGGCGGGGCCGACGAAGTCGGCGGCGTCTATAGAGCCATTCGCAAGCGCGGAATAAATCTGATCCGGCGTGGTCATGATGGTTTTGACGCCGGCCGACGCGAACACTTCGCCGATGAGCCCACCAGGGAGGCGCACCCGTTTACCGCGAAAGTCTTCGAACGATCGAATGGGAATTCTCGAATGAATGATGTTCAAATCGTGCTGAACGGGGCCCACGAAGTGAATATTGTGGGGAACGTGCATCTTGCGAGCGAGCTCGAGGCCGCCGAGCTCGTAGAACCAACTCTCCCATTGGTCCGGCCTATCGAGGCCGAGGGGGTACGAGCTCAAGAAGGCGAGCTCGGGTATCTTGTTTGCCGCGTACGTCGGCGGACAGCTCGCGCAGTCGAGTAGTCCCGACTTGAGCGCTTCGAACATGTCGAATACCCCGGCGATCGCGTTGGGCGGGTACGGCTCGAAAATGAGCCGCCCCTCGGACAGCTCGCCGACGCTGGCGCAGAATCGCTTGAATATCCGGAACGAGTCCGTGTCTCCGCCGATGTGGGTCTGCACCCTCCAGGTAATGGCACCGGACCGTCGCACCGCGCGAGCGTCCCTCGTCTTGTCGTCGCCAGCGCAGCCGGCGGCGACGATCCCCATCGCAAGCGCACCGCCCGTCAAGAGACTCCGGCGAGCGATGCCCTTCGTCCCGCGCCGTGAGGGGATTCTTCCCGTCATTGTCGTACTCGCCCTCCTCGGTGCCAATCGACGCAGCCAACCAACCATCCGTCATACACGAAACTCGCGGACCAGCGCAACTAGGCGTTCGGCAACGCTTTTGAGCGTCTGTACCGATGTCTCGGTGACACTCAATCGACCGATGGTCTCGCCCATCATTTCATTCTGCTGGTTTATCGCGTCGGCAATCCGAATGATGCCCTCGTTCTGGTGGCTCACGGCAACGCTGATTTCTCGCACCGTCGCGGAATTTTCTCGAACGATGCTCGAAAGACCGGCCAAGTGCTCACCCGAGGCCCTCACTTGGGTGAGGCCGGCGTCGATGCGATCCGTCCCGGCTTCGGTGATGGCGATGGCTTGTCTCGTCGCGCTGTTCGTGTCGTCCAATAACTCGCGGACTCGTTTGGTCGCTTGAATCGATTGATCAGCGAGACTTCGAATTTCTCTCGCGACGACACCGAAACCCTTTCCGTGCTCCCCCGCCCGCACCGCTTCTATGGCCGCGTTCAGCGCGAGCAAGTTGGATTGGTCGGCCAGCTCTTTGACGGTTCCTGCGATGTTCCCGACTTGAACGGTACGGCTGCTGAGGCCCGTGATGCGAAGGGCGATCTGGTGGACTTGCCCGCGAATGTCGGTCAGCGCCTCCAGGCTCTGGTGAACCGCGGCCTCGCCGGTCCTTCCTAGGTCCTCCCCGCGAGCCGCGTGTTGCAACACGGAGGCCGTGCGTTGCGCGGCGAGACGTGACGCGACGCCGATCTCCTGCGCGGCTCGCTGCGTCTCTCGCAGCGCCTCGGCCTGCGATCGGGCGGTGCGTCCCTGCGCGCGCGACGACTGCTCCAAGCGGTTGACGAGCTCCTCCAGAAGCTTGGTCGACTCCCAAATGGCTTTCGATATTTCCCGAAGTCGACCGACCATGAGACCGAACGTGTCGGCGAGATCTCCGATCTCGTCGTTTGCGCGCGCGACGACGAGCTGCGTCAAATCGCCGTCTGCCACGATGGCCGAGGTGACGCGCGTCAGCTCGCGGACTGGACGGATGACCGTCCATGCCGCCACGAAGAGCGACGCAAGGATGCCGAAGGCCGCAACGACCGAGCCGATCCCGAGCATCTTGCGCTCGAGCGAGCTCACTTCCGTGTCGATTTGCTCGAGGTCCATCCCTACGTGGACGCTGCCGGGCCGGCCGCGACCCCAACGAACGTCCACGTCGATGATTCTGACTCCGAGCGCAATGTCGATGGCGCGCACCGCCATCGATCCCGTTCGCAGATCAATCCGCCTCTTCTGCACACGTTTGGTATCGGGCAGGAGGGGGTCGCTCGCGTAGCGGGCTCTCTCGACGAGCGCCTCGGGCGGTCCTTCGGGAAAGGTGGACGCGATGATGTGGGCGGCCCCGTCCTCCACGAAGATGTACTTTACGCCGCGCAAGGGTTGGCTCTCGGTCACGGCGCTCGACAGGAGCAACGGATCGCCCCCGATGCTCCGTTCGGCGGTGGCGGCCAACCCTGCCGCGACGGCCTCGCCGCGCGCTTCGAAGTCGAGGACGAGCGTGCGCTCGAGCTCCCTCGTCGCCACGAGCGACATCCCGTAAGCGGCGAGCGCGAAAAAGACCGCGAAGGACGCGAGGAGCTTGGCGGCCAGCCCGAGACGGAAGCGGGGCTTGCGTGCTCGCGGGCCGCGCTCCGCGCCGGTCCGCGCCGATGTCGCCTCGTGCACCATCGATCCGCGCCGCCTAAACGGCGAAGCTCTCCACGATTTGCACCAGCGACTGCGAGGCGCTCGAAATGGTCTTTACCGCGTCGTCGGTCGCCTCGAGGCGCGTCATCGTATCGCGCATCAGGGTGCCCTGATCGGTCAGCGCGCCCAGGATTTGGGCTATCGCGCCGTTCTGCTGGCCCACGGCAGAATTGATCTGGCGGACCGCCTGCGAATTGTCCTTCACGATGTTCGAGAGCTGCGAGAGCTGCTCGCCAGACGTCTTGACCTGCTCGAGTCCCGCGTCGATCCGTTGAGACCCCTTCTCCGTTATCGCCACCGCGCCGCGGATCGCTTCGCTGATGTCGTCGAGCATCTCGCGTACCTGCTGCGTCGCTTGGATCGACTGATCCGCGAGGCTTCGAATCTCCCGGGCGACCACGCCGAAGCCTTTGCCGTGCTCGCCGGAGCGCACCGCCTCGATGGCAGCGTTCAGCGCCAACATGTTCGACTGATCGGCCAGGTCCTTGACCGTCTGGGTCACTTGACCGATCCGGATGGCGCGCTCGCCGAGGCTCGTGATGCGCTGAGCAATCTCCTGAACTTGCACGCGGATGTCGCGCAGGGCCGCGAGGCTCTGACCCACCGCGACTTCGCCGGTCCGACTTATCGATTCCGCTCGCTCGGCGTACTCGAGCACCGTCTGCGCCTTTTGCGCCGCGAGCGTGGAGGTTTGGCGGATCTCTTCCGCGGTCACTTGCGTTTCTTGTAGGGCGAGCGCCTGACGCTCGACGGTTTGGCTCTGCTCGTGCGTCGATGCGCTCAGCTTCGAAACGGAGTCGGCGAGGCGCTGGGTCGAGTCCCGAATGCGCCTCGGGAGCGCTCGCAACGGCCCCACCATCGCCGAAAGGGCGGACGCGAGCTCCCCGATCTCGTCCTGCGAGCGAACCATCACCGTCTGCGTCAAGTCGCCCTCGCGACCGATTTCGATGGTCGTGCGGGTCAGGTCGCGTAACGGACGGATCGCCACGAAGGCCAATACGATCGCGACGAAGAGCAACCCCGCGAGCGCGGCCCCACCCGCAAACAGGCTCAGCGACGCGCGCAAGTGTTGAACCTCGCCGTCGACGAGATCTTGCGCCATGGCCGTGCGCCCCAAGCTCTCTTCGAGCATCGTTCCGGCGCGCGTCACCACGGCCGCCACGACCAGGATGAGCGCCAGGGCGACCGCACCCAGAAGCTTGGGCTGGAGCCCGAACCAGCCCGTGGTCGATCGCGTCGTCTCGCTTGCCCGCATCTTCGCGTCCTTCACAGGTTCGGCTCTCCGAGGGTTCTTCGCGTCATGCTGCCCCCTTGCGGCGTAGAACGATCTGGCCCATCTCGGCGAGCAAGCCCCCCGAGGCGCAATGGGCCTTCCCCAGAAAACCATCCGCGCCCGCGGCAAGCGCCTGCTGGCGACTCGCTTCGTCGCCTCGCGCCGACACGACGAGGACCGGCACTTCGCGCGTGTCGGGACGCTCGCGCAAAGCGCGCACGAGCTCCAGGCCGTCCGTGGGAGACATGCCGAGGTCACAGACGATGACGTCGTAACGGGCGTGCGTGAGCCGGTCGAGCGCCTGCGGCCCACTCGAGGCCTCGTGCACGGTATATCCGCCCAGCTCGAGCGTGGCGCGATGAAGCGCGCGCGCCGTGAGCGAGTCGTCGACGACGAGCGCGCGCTCCAGCGCGGCCGAAGCGCTTCGGCTCGCAGGGGGCATGGACTGCGCGGTCAGCCAGTCGGGGCGCAAGATGAGAATGAGCTCTCCGCCGGCAAGGCTCGACGCCCCTTGGTAGGGCCGCAAGCCGGCGACTTCGCGGGGAAGAGCCCGAATGGCCAGGTCCATGTCTCCGACGAGGTCGTTCACCCACAAAGCGACGCGCTTGCCTTGCGAATGAATGATGAGGAGCCGACCTCCCGCCACGGGCCTTGGCGGCCGTAACCCGAGGGCCGCCCCGAGGTCCATGACGGGCAGCAGCTCGTTCTGGTACCTCAGGCTGGTCTCGGCGTCTCCGACGACCAAGCTCGACGGCTTGGCGGCCATGATGCCCTCTACCGACAGCATCGGAATGCCGACCTCGTAGTCGTCGGTCCGGACGATCAGAATTTGGGAGCTCCCCAGTCCGGCAGGAAACGTCAGCAAGACACGGGTTCCCTGCTCCGCGGTCGTCTGCACTTCAACGTGTCCGTGAAGCTCCTCGACCCCCTTTTCGACCGCATCCATCCCGATGCCGCGCCCCGACGTCGCCGTCACTTCTCGCGCCGTCGATACGGTGGGCAGGAAGATGAGCCTGTACACTTTCTCCGGCGGCATGCTCGCAAGCGCCGCTTCCGTGGCCACCCCCCGCTCGAGCGCGGCGCGCTTGATGGCATCGAGCTTCAGGCCCGCGCCGTCGTCGCTCACCTCGATGAAGACGACGTTGCCCTGCTGCTCCGCGCGGATGACGATGGCTCCTTCTTCGTGCTTGCCGCGAGCGCGGCGCTCGGCCGGCAGCTCAATCCCGTGAGCGACGGCGTTTCGAATGAGATGAACGATCGGACCTTTCAGCGACTCGAGCACGCGGCGATCGAGGCAGGTTTCGCCGCCCACGAGTGACAGCTTGGCCTCCTTGCCGGAGCTGCGGCACATGTCTCGCACTGCCCGATGGAGCGGCTCGACAATCACTCGGAGCGGCTGAGTTCCGATGTTCTTGACACCCTCCTCGAGCGCTTGGACGACGTCGGCGACCTCTTGAGCGTCGACGGC
Organism: uncultured delta proteobacterium; assembly: GCA_963787925.1. Lineage (GTDB taxonomy): Bacteria > Myxococcota_A > Polyangia > Polyangiales > Polyangiaceae > Palsa-1150. Next base: position 1,607,830 of record CAWBEN010000003.1, on the reverse strand, counting down.
GATGGCCATCTCGATGCTCGTGAGCATGCCCTCGGCTTCGCCGGAATCGTCCCCACGACCGCGAGAAAGGGCGCCTAGCGTCGCGCGGGCTTGAGAGACAGAACGACGGCGCTCGCCGAGGCGCAGCCGAAGGAACCGTAGTCGCTCCACCTCCTTCATGAGGGCGATGATTTGCTCGGGCGCGACGCGCCAGGTCTGGTGGGCGCCCGGACCTGGGGCTGGTTCCGCCTGGGGCAATGCGTCGTCAATCGTCTCCGCCGTCGGGTCGCCGGCTCGCGCGGAATGGAGAGACGTGGGCGCCTGAGATGCCGAGGCCCACTTTTCGATGTCGTCGAGCTCCGCGCCGCGTCCCTCTGCGTGCGCGCGCAGCCGGAACATGAACGCATCGAGCCCACGCAAGAGCGCGTCGGCCCCCTCCGAAGCCAGGGGTCGCTTTCGCGCTTGATGCGGAAGAAAGGCGCTCTCCAAGCGATGGGCGAGCCGCTCGAGGTCGTCGAGCCCCAGCGTTCCCGCTCCGCCCTTCAGCGTGTGCAGACCTCGCGCGACGTTCTCGTAGCGCGCGGCGATGTCGTCCCCGCCGTGCTCGAGCGCCAGCAGGTCGCGCGTGATGGCCTCACACAGATCGCCCGCCTCGCCGACGAATCCCTCGATGAGCCGCCCGATGGGGTCGGGGCTATGCATTGCGCGCGTCCCAGTCTTGCAGGTCCAGCAAGCGGGCAAGGTCGATCACGTTGACTGAGCCGCGCCCCGGTACTGCCACGCAAGTCAGCGCGCCGCGCATGGTGGCCTGGGCCTCGCGATACGCCGAGAGAGGCAGGGCTGTGGCCACGGGCACCTGCGCGCAATCGAGCGCCACGTTGCGGCCGCCACCTGCGTCGACGACCAGCAAGATCATCGGGTCTACGTCCCAGCCGCCGGAGAGGAGCGCCCCCGTGCTGAGCGCTGCGATGACCTCGCCCTGGAACTGGAGCACCCCGATGACGAAACGAGACGAACGCGGAACCGGAGTGACCGAGCGAAGCAACATTGCCGCGCGCAACGTGGGCAGTGCAATGGCGTACTCGCAATCGCCGAGCGAGAAGAGGGCCACCCACAGCGCGTCCTGCGCGTCTGCTCGGGCGTCCGCCTCGGTCGAGGGCCTGCGAATCCGGTCGGCTCGCCGGACCAAGAGAGCGCGAATGTCGCTCGACAGAGACGCGATCTCAGCGCGCGAGCGAGTCATCCGTCCCCTCGAATCGACGCTCCGATGGCAGCGCCGCGCTCATTGCCGCCGCTGCGGGGTGAGGTGGCGTGGCGAGGCGAAGAACGAGGTCCGCAGACAGCAATACCCTCGCTTCGACGATCGGAACGAGGCCGCGCGGCGTCTTGACGATTGCCAACAGCCCTTCCGGGAGCTCCGTGCGACGGGCGGCTCCCGACCGGGCGTCACGGAAGACGTCGTCCGCCGAAAGGACCTCCGGAGCGCGAAGCTCGTCGACCGAAATCGCGCAGAGTCGTTCGTCGATTCCGAGCACGATGAGCTTGCGCTCCTGGAGCGGCTCGGTGTGGGCTACGCCGAGCCGCAGGGCAAGGTCGAGCACGAGCACCGGGCCGCCACGGTAGTCTATCGTCTCCGAGAGGTAGTCAGGCCCCGCAGGCGCGCTTTCAGTCATCGGCTGAGGCAACACCTCGCGCACGGGGGCGAGAGAAATACCGAGCTCCAACGACCCGATCCGAAAGAAAAGAACGGCCAGCTCGTCGCCGCGCGTTCGCTGCCGCTCCTCCTCGAGAACACGCGCGACGAGAGACTGAAGCTCGGCCGCGCGAATCGGCTTTGCGAGGAACGCGCGTGCCCCACGGGCCTTGCTCGCCTCGCCGCGCTCCTTCTCCGAGGACACGACGATTACGGGTATCGAGCAGAGCGCGGACTCGGCCTGCATGCGGGCCAGGAGCTCGTCGCCGGTCATCTCGGGCATCGAGAGGTCGAGCAGCACGGCCGCCGGACGTATCTCGCGCAGCTTCTCCAGCGCCTCACGGCCAGTGGTGGCCGTGCTCAGGGTGTAGTGCGGGGACAGCGCGGCCGTCTCGTACGCGAGGATGGCCTCGCTGTCGTCGACCAGGAGCAGATGGGGAACGGTCAAGCTGCCTACCTTGGCAGCAGCCGATCGACCGCCTCCGTCGCGCGCCCGCTGTCGAGAGGCTTCTGAAGGAATCCGTTCGCGCCCGCCGTCATGGCGAGCGTCTGGTATTCGGAGCTCTTCTCGCCGGTGACCATGATGACCGGAACGCGTCGGAGAGCGGGGAGCTCGCTCCCGCGCAGCTGGCGCAAGAACTCGAGACCGTCCATCTTCGGCATCTTGAGGTCGACGATGACCAGGCTCACCGGAACGAGTCGGAGGACGCGAAGGCCTCTCCCCGCGTCTTCGGCTTCGAGAAACTCGAACTGTCGTCCCATCAGATAGACCTTGAGCACCTCGCGCATCGTCTTGCTGTCGTCAACGAGGAGGATCGTCTGATTCATCACCTTGCAGCCCCCGCGGAATCCCTAGCAAAATCGTATCAACGTTCGGCCGCGCACGCGAAAGCTTTGAAGGCGCGCGTTTTCGTCGAAAGGGACCGGCATTTACGAGGGTATGCGCGCCGCCCACCGTTCGCAACACGGTGCCGTGTATCCCAAAGAAGGTCCCCTTCCATCGAGGGTGGTGTGTGGGTGCGCTGCATCGGCATGGCGCCCGGAGGCCGCAGGTTGCCCGCTTCGGCTCGCGAAAAGGCGCGCGATCGACCGCGACCATCGGGCGAGGGACGCTCCTTACTTGGTCCATGATGGCACGCAATCTGTGATGGCGGCCTTCCCGCCGCAGCTCCGCCGCCGTGCCCTCGGTCGCCGGCGATCATCGAGCGCGACAGGCTCGCCGCTCGGGCGAATGAACATTGCCGGTCCGGGGCCGGCAATGGCCCGGCCTGCGGTGAACCCGCAGGTCGCGAGAGCGAGGGCCGCCGGCGGAGTGAAATGAGCGAGCCGGTCGGCGGGGGCGCCGTTGCACGGCGCGGCAGGGAAACCGGCCGTCGCCCCGACCGGGAGAAAAAAGCGGCCGGCTGAGCGCGAAAGGCGACGGCCGGTGGGAAACCGACGACATCCGGCAAGCTGTCCCGCATACTGACGGCAGCTCGCATGTGCACCAATTGCGTGTGGGTGCTCGAAGGTCATCAGGAGACCCGGGAGATGTACGGGGAGCTCTTCCGATTCGACGGTTTCGAGGTCATCTCCTTCGAATGCGCCACCGACCTCATTGCCGAGGCCTCGGACTTGCCGCTTGCAGCGATCGTCGATGCCTGGACGGCCCGGTCTTGGGAGCCCGCCATCGTCGAGCGCGCCGGCCGTGATCGGTTGATCGCCACGGCCACGACGCCTGCGCTCACCCATTTGTGGCGGCGGCTCGGCGCGGCTCGCGTTTACCTCAAGCCGATCTCCATCGACGAGGTCCGCGCCGACGTACAAATGATCGCTGCGCGTGGGGCGCCGGCCTCGCGGACGCTACCGGTCCACGCGACCGCCGAAGGGGAGACTCGCGCGCGCGAGCGCCGACGCTCGAGCTCCTGAGGCCCGGTCTTGGGGCCGCGGAGCGCCCGTGGTCGGTGCCCCCCGGCGAGGCGAACACGCCGCGGCCGGGCCCGACCGCTCACTTGATGAACAGCATCTCCTGGTACTTGGGCAGTGGCCACAGGTCGTTCGCCACGAGGCCCTCCAGCGTGTCGGCTGCGTCACGAACGCCCCTCATGGCGGGGAGCACCGTGTCGCAGAAATACGCGGCCTCCTTGGCCAGACCGTCGGCGCCGTGATGCGAAAGCGCCTTGTCGAGAGTCGCTATCCGCGTCGCGAACGTGGACGTGAGCGACGTCAGCTCTTGAAGGAGCGCCGTGTCCACCGGGAGGTTCACGGCCTTCACGGCCAAAGCCCCCTCGGCGAGCTCGCGCTGGTAGCGCAGCACGTTGGGTAAGATCATCGTCTTTGCCATGTCCTGCACCAGCTTGGCCTCGACACTGACCGACTTGCAGTATTGCTCGAAGTAGATTTCGTAGCGGCTACGAAGCTCGCGCGGCGACAGCACCTTGTATTTGTCGAAGAGCTCGATCACCTCCTTCTGCTCCAGGACGGGGATGGAGTCGACGGTGGTCTTCAGGTTCGGCAAACCCCGGCGCTCGGCCTCGGCGTGCCACTCTGCGGAGTAGCCATCGCCGTTGAAGACGACCGCACCGTGCTCCTTGATGATGGCGGACAAGATGTCCGACACCGCGACGTTGAACGGCTTGCCGCCGGCGACCGACGCCTCGAGCCTGGAGGCAATGAAGTCGAGCGACTCGGCCACGATCGTGTTGATGATGAGGACCGGACCAGCAATCGATTGGCCCGACCCAGCCGCACGAAATTCGAATCGATTTCCGGTGAAGGCGAAGGGGCTCGTTCGGTTTCGATCGCCCGGGTCTTTCGGGAGCTTCGGGAGCGTGTCGACGCCGACTTCGAGAGTCCCCTTCGTCTTCGACGACTTGGGGCCGCCGCCGCGAATCTGGTCGAAGACGTCGGCCAGCTGTTCGCCGAGGAAGATCGACATGATGGCCGGCGGCGCCTCGTTCGCGCCCAGTCGGTGATCGTTGCTCGCGGAGGCGACCGACGCGCGCAGCAGCGCGCCGTACTTGTGGACCGCGCGGATGACGGCAGCGCAAAAGACGAGAAACTGCGCGTTGTCATGGGGCGTCTCGCCTGGGTCCAGGAGGTTGCCCTGGGCCGAATTGCCAAACGAGAAGTTCACGTGCTTTCCAGAGCCGTTGACCCCCGCAAAAGGCTTTTCGTGCAGGAGACACACGAGCCCGAAGCGCTCCGCGACGCGTTTCAGCGTCACCATGATGAGCTGCTGATGGTCCGTCGCGACGTTGCTCGTCTCGAACATCGGGGCAAGCTCGAACTGCCCGGGCGCCACCTCGTTGTGACGTGTCTTGGCGGGAATGCCCAGCTTGAAGAGCTCGAGCTCCACGGCGATCATGAACGAGAGGACGCGCTCGGGAATGGCCCCGAAATAGTGGTCCTCGAACTCCTGGCCTTTGGCCGGCTTTGCGCCGAACAAGGTTCGTCCGGCGAGCAGAAGGTCCGGTCTCGCGTAGTAGAAGCTCCGGTCAATCAAGAAGTATTCTTGCTCCGCTCCGGCATAGGAGACGACGACGGGCGGGTTTTGGTGCGAGAAGAGCTTGAGGACGCGCTGGGCGTGCGTGTTGAGCGCTTGCATCGACCGGAGCACCGGTGTCTTCAAGTCCAGCGCCTCGCCGGTCCACGAGACGAACGCGGTCGGAATGCAGAGCGTGGTGCCACTGCCAGTTTCGAACAAATAGGCGGGGCTCGTCACGTCCCATGCGGTGTACCCGCGCGCCTCGAACGTCGTGCGGATGCCACCGTTCGGAAAGCTCGACGCGTCCGGCTCGCCTTGGATGAGCGCCTTTCCGGAGAACTCGCTCACCGCTCCCCCCTCGCCGTCCGGGCTGAGGAAGCTGTCGTGCTTCTCCGCCGTCATCCCCGTCAGCGGATAGAAAACGTGAGCGTAGTGGGTGGCTCCCTTCGAAATGGCCCAGTTTTTCATCGCGGACGCGACGACGTCGGCGATCTTCGGATCGAGCGGGTGTCCTCCCTCGATGGTTCGTTTCAGCGACCGAAAGACGTCTTTCGGCATCTGAGCCTTCATCGCCGCAAGACCGAAGACGTTCCCGCCGAAGAGGGTCTCGGCAGTCGTTTCCTTGTAGTCCACGCCGGTGAGCGACGGCGTGTGCGCAATCGCCTTGGTCACAGCGTCGAGACGAGCACCGTTGGCGGCCATGATTCTTCCTTTCGTGGCCCGCGCCCGTTGCAGGGTCGAGCTCTGAGCTGCACCCTCGAACGTCCCGGGTTTCGGTCGCGACGCCGGAGTGTTTCGGATCGGGCTGATGTGGCTGCCGGCCAACGAGGCCCGCCCGGCGGTGCAGGCCCCGGTCCCAAGGGGCCCCATTGACGGCTTGCCAGCCCAACCCGGACTGCGCAAAGTACGAGCGCGCCGCCCGATTTGCCGAGCGCGCACGATGGCCAGTCCACCCCGCCGGAGCCGAGAGCAACGACCATGGGCCCACGAAGCACCCTCGGAGTGATCGGCGGTAGCGGCCTCTATGACATCGACGGGCTTACGGGCGTAGAGGAGGTCCGGGTCGATACGCCCTTCGGGCCGCCGAGCGACACCGTCGTGCGGGGCCGCCTCGGCCAGACCGACTTGCTCTTCTTGCCTCGGCACGGGCGCGGTCACCGCATCGCCCCGCACCAGATCGAATACCGCGCGAACGTTTGCGCGCTCAAAAAGCTGGGGGCGACGCACCTCGTCAGCGTCAGCGCGGTGGGGTCGATGAAAGAGTCGATCGCTCCGGGTCACTTCGTCGTCGTCGACCAGTTCATCGATCTCACGAAGGGCCGGACCGCGACGTTCTTCGAGGACGGCATGGTGGGGCACGTGGGGTTTGCCGACCCGGTCTGCGAGCACCTCGCGCGCGCGCTGGCGGGAGCGGCCGAGCGCGTAGGCGCGCAAGTGCATCGAGGCGGCACGTACGTTTGCATCGAGGGACCGCAGTTCTCGACGCGGGCGGAGAGCCAGCTCTATCGATCGTGGGGCGCATCCGTCATCGGGATGACGGCAATGCCCGAGGCGAAGCTGGCGCGCGAAGCGGAGCTACCCTATGCCCTCCTGGCCCTCGCGACGGACTACGATTGCTGGCATGAGTCCGAGGAAGACGTGAGCGTCCAGGCGGTGATCGACGTTCTCCGTCGCAACGTCGCCACCGCGGCAAAGGCGGTCGCGGAGCTTGCCGGGGCTCTGCCCGACGCCTCGAAGAGCCAGGCCACGACCGCGCTCGCCAACGCGCTCATGACCGCGCGCGCCCGAATACCCACGGCGACTTTCGAGCGCCTCGAGTGGCTGGTCGGCCAATACCTTCGCTGAGTCGGACGAACCGAGAAAGGCTCGCGGCGAACGATGAAAATCGACGGTGTGCCCCGCCGGTCGATCACGGCGGCCAAGGACCGCCTGTCGATCCGGATCATCGATCAGCGCGCCTTGCCGCACGCGGTCCTGTGGGTCGACCTCCGAACCCAGGGAGAAGTAGCGCGCGCCATCCGCGAAATGTGGGTTCGCGGCGCGCCGCTCATCGGGGCGGTCGGCGCATACGGCCTCTGCCTGGCGCTGCGCGAAGACCCGTCGGACGAGGGGATCGACAGCGCGTGTCGCTCGCTCCTCGCGACGCGCGGGACCGCCGTGAACTTGCGTTGGGCGCTCGACGAGATGCGCCGGACGCTGCTCGAAGTGCCCCCCACCGAACGCTTCGACGCAGGATGGCGTCGCGCCGGCGCCCTCTGCGACGAAGACGTCGCCATCAACGAGGCCATCGGTCGGCATGGCTTGGCCCTTTTCCGGCGCATGACGTCCGAAAAAGGCACGGCGCGGCGGCTCAATGTCTTGACCCACTGCAACGCCGGCTGGCTCGCGACGGTCGACTGGGGCACCGCGCTTGCGCCCATTTACATGGCGCACGATGCCGGTGTCGCGGTGCATGTTTGGGTCGATGAGACCCGTCCGCGCAACCAGGGAGCGCTCACGGCCTGGGAGCTCGGCCAGCACGGGGTACCCCACACGATCGTGGTCGACAACGCCGGTGGACACCTGATGCAGCATGGGATGGTCGACGCGTGCATCGTCGGCGCCGACCGCGTCACGGCGTGCGGCGACGTTTGCAACAAGATTGGCACGTACCTCAAGGCGCTCGCCGCGAAGGACAACGACGTACCGTTCTACGTCGCCCTACCCTACCCGACCATCGACTGGACGGTCGACGACGGGGTTCGAGCCATCCCCATCGAGGAGCGCAGCCCAGACGAGGTCGGATCCATCGACGGAGTGTTCGCGTCGGGGGGAACCGAGGCCGTTCGCGGGCGGCTGTGCCTCTTTCCACCCACCTCGCCCGCCGCAAACTTCGCGTTCGACGTCACTCCGGCCCGCTTGATCACCGGCCTCGTCACCGAACGAGGAATCTCACCCGCCAGCCGCGAGGGCCTCCTTTCTTTGTATTCGGAACGGCGAGGCGCCGGACGGGCGGATGCGGGCCACCGATGAGCCGAGCGGCCGCGCCGCGCCCGCGCTGCGCGAACGCGGCGGCTCGGGCGGACCGCTCCCCTTGTTCACGCGGACCAGAGCTCGCGGAGGATTTCGGCGAATTCAGCGCGATCCGCGGGGCGGCCCACCGTCACGCGGATGCACCGATCGAGCGGGGGTGCCCCCGGCATCCGCACGAAGACGCCCCGCTCCAGGAGCGAGGCGAGGAGCGCCCGCGCGCGCTCTGCCCCGCCTACGTCGATCGCGACGAAATTGGCCGCTGAGGGGAGAGTGGCCAGACCGAGGCTTCGGGCGAGGTCTTCGTAGTCGCGTCTCCCCTCGGCGACGGCCGCCGCTACGCCGCGCACGTGCGCGGCATCGGACAGCGATGCGAGGGCACCCGCCTGGGCGACGGCGTTCACGCCGAAATGGTTCCGAATCTTGTCGAAGGCCGCGACCGTGTCCGCCGCCGTCAATCCATAGCCGATGCGCGCGCCCGCGAGGCCATGCGCTTTGGAGAACGTTCGCATCCGGAGGACGCGAAGGTCCGAAGGGTCGATGACGGGCGCGGAGCCCGCCGGCGCATATTCGATGTAGGCCTCATCGAGGAGAAGCAGGGTCTCCGGCGGCAGTTGGTGGACGAACGCCTCGACCGCCCGCGGACAGTGCCACGTCCCGCTCGGATTGTCCGGGTTGGCGAGATAGACGATGCGCGCGGCGGAGCGTCGGGCCGCTTCTGCGAGCGCCCCGAGGTCGTTCGAATCGTCGCGGTACGGCACACGGTGCAGCTCCCCGCCGAAACCGAGAACGTGATAGTCGAACGTGGGGTATCCCCCGAGAGACGTCACGGCGACCGAACCTGGCTCCAGAAAGGCCCTCGCCGCGAGGCCGATCAGGTCGTCGATGCCACTCGAGACCACGATGTTTTGGGGTTTCACCCCATGAGTGCGCGCAAGCTCTGCCCGGAGCGCCGCGCTCTCCGGGTCACCGTAAAGCGCCACTCGCTCGAGAGCCGCGCGCATCGCCTCCAATGCCGCGACAGCAGGTCCGAAGGGGCTCTCGTTCGCGCCCAATCGGAGCCGGAGCGGCCGGCCGCTTCGGCGCTCGAGAGCGTCCGGCGCGACGAACGGCACTTTGGCGGGCAGGCCCAGTAGCAAGCGCGTCAACGGCGGACCCACTCGCGTTTCCTCTCCTTTGGGAAAGCCGTACCACAGACTGGGCGCAGCGGCGTCGCGGCTGCGCTGCTTTGGCCGGTGCTGGGTCAGCGCCCGCCGCGCGGCCGCGCCGGGTTTGCATTGCGCGCGGCAGCCCCTACACTCCGCCCCCCCTTTGAACGCTCTTCTCGTCCAGTCTCAGGCGCCCGCATGATCAGTACCGCAAGACTCGGCAAGTCCTTCGGCGATCGAACTCTCTTCGAGGACGTCTCGCTTCAGCTCAACGCCGGCTCTCGCTACGGCCTCGTCGGCGCCAATGGCTCGGGCAAGACGACGCTGCTCAAGATCATCGCCGGCGACGAGCCGGCATCGGAAGGCAGCGTCACCATCTCGAGCCGCGCGCGGGTCGGCGTTCTCCGTCAGGACCACTTCCTCGACGACGACGCGATCATCTTGAATCTTGCCATGATGGGCGACGCCGACGTCTGGCGCGCCTTGGTGGAACGAGATCGGATCATCGACCACGGCGAGGGGGACGCCACGCGACTCGCCGATCTGGAGGACGCCCTCCGCACGGCCGGCGGCTACACGCTCGAGGCGCGTGCCACCGCCGTCCTCGAAGGGCTCGGCATCCCGATCGCGTCTCATCGAATGCCGCTCTCCACGCTCTCGGGCGGGTTCAAGCTGCGCGTCCTCCTCGCGCAAGTGCTCATCGGCGGTCCTGACGCGCTCCTGCTCGACGAGCCGACCAACCACCTCGACATCCTCTCCATTCGCTGGCTCGAGAAATTTCTCGCCGGCTATCGCGGCGCAGCCGTCGTCATTTCTCACGATCAACGCTTTTTCGACAACGTGGCCACGCACATTCTGGACGTCGACTACCAGACCGTCACGTCTTATACGGGCAATTATGCGGCCTTCGCCCTCGAAAAGGGCGCGGCCCGGGCGAGAAACGAAGCGCAAATTGCGCGCGCCGAGAAGATCATCGCCGAAAAGCGCGCGTTCGTAGACCGCTTCGGCGCCAAGGCCACGAAGGCAAAGCAGGCCCAGAGCCGCCTGAAACAAATCGAGAAGATCGAAGTCGAGGAGCTGAAGACCAGCTCGCGCCGCGAGCCGCTCTTTCGATTCACCCTCGAACGGCCCAGCGGGCGCGAGGTGCTCGAAGTGGCGTCGTTGTCGAAGGCGTACGGCGACAAGCCGGTGCTGCGCGACGTCTCGCTGACCGTGCGCCGCGGCGAGAAGGTCGCCGTCATCGGCCCGAATGGCCTCGGCAAATCGACGCTCCTCAAGATCGTGATGGGGCGGCTCGACGCCGACGGCGGGACGGTGCGATTCGGGCACGAGGTACGCGCCGGCTACTTCGCGCAGGATCACCACGAGCTCCTCCGGAACGAGGCGATGACGGCGCTCGACTACGTCTGGGAGGCCTGTCCGAGCGAGGCGACAGCGCACGTGCGCGGGCAGCTCGGTCGCGTGCTCTTTTCACGCGACGAGGCGACCAAGGCCATCGGCTCGCTCTCCGGAGGCGAGGCCGCGCGGCTCATTTTCTGTCGGATCATCGCCGAGCGACCGAACGTGCTCGTCCTCGACGAGCCCACGAACCATCTCGACCTCGAAGCCATCGGCGCCCTCGTCGACGGGCTGAAGGCGTTCGAAGGCACGGTGCTCTTCGTCTCACACGATCGCTGGTTCGTCTCGGAGCTCGCGACGCGAATCCTGGAAGTGACCCCCGACGGCCTGCGGGATTTTCCAGGCACGCTACGCGGAATACCTCGAACGCTGCGGCGACGATCACCTCGACTCGGACGCGGTCGTGCTGCGTTCGAAGGCCGCTAAACAGCGCGATGCGACGGGCCAGCCTGGGGAAGCGGGCGACGCCGCAGGCGGTGGCTCCGCATGGAAGGAGCAGAAGAGGCGCAGGAATCGGCTTGGGGCGCTGCCCGGACGGCGAGACAAGCTGATCGCTGCGATTCAACTGGCGGAGACGAGAAAGAAGGCCATCGCCGACCGCTTTGCGCAGTCCGCCTTCCTCGACGGCGCATCGAAAGACGACGCACGCGGGCTCGAGCGGGAAGACGCGGAGCTCACCGCCAGGATCGTGGGTTGGATGCAAGAGTGGGAAGCGATCGAGCGCGAAATCGCCGCGCTTGGCGGCGAGGCTGCAGGGGGGCCCTGACGCAAGGCGCGCACGCGCGTCAGCCCGCAAAGTACGTCGTCGCTCGCTTCTGTCCCGTCGAGCGGAGCTGACGCGACTCGAGCCCCTGCTTCAAGACTCTCGGCAGCTCCTTCGATTGCATTCCCAAGAGACTGCGGATTTGTTCGGCGCGTAAGCCGCTCTTGTGCGACTTCAGCAGCGTCACGATGGTCTCGAGCGCCGCGGCGATCTCGTCGGCCGAACGCCGGTGGAGACGGCCGCTCGCCGTAGCCGAGGGCATTCGAACGGGCTCGGGTCGGGCGGCTGCGCCGGTTCGCGGCCCGGCCGCGTCCTCGACGAGCGCGTTCAATGGTGTGGTCCGAAGGACGTCGAAAATGGCATCTGCGAAGGAGGCCGCGAGAGCATCGAGCTGGGTGCGGAGCGAGGTCGCCATGGAGTAACCGGACCTTAGCCGCAGAGGGCGTACTTCGCCGCTCCCGCGCCTCGGGCACGAGTGCGTGCCGACGCCGCGCGGGGCCGGTCCGACGGTCGCAGGTTTCGCGGAGGTTACCGAATGATTTCGCCCGAACGCCCTCGGCGGATTGGGGATTACCGATTTGTTTCTCCGGCGCTAGTCGTGATTCTCTTCTTCCCGGTGCGCATGGCACGCTCTTCACTGTCATGACTCTTCCAGTCTCCCGGAGCATCCCTCCGACGTCGCTCGAAACGGTCGCGCTGCGCGACACGATCGAGCGCCATCGCGCAAACATGTCGAGACGCCTCGAGGCGGGCGAGGACGGCCTCGCCCTTGGCCGCGCAAACGCGCGATTTCTGAACGCGTGTTTCAAGCTCCTCTTCGAAGGCGCCACCCGTCACGCCGGTCTTCCGAGCGGCGCCGCGCTGGCTGCCGTCGGAAGCTTCGGGCGAGGCGCGGTCGCGTTGCGGAGCGACGCCGACGTCGTCCTCGTCGTGGACTCGCGACTGGTCGGCACGAAGGAGGCCTCCGCGTTCGCGGAAGCGCTGCTCTACCCGCTGTGGGACGCCGCACTAGCCGTTGGTCACCAGCTCCTCAGCGCAGCCGACGCCGTGCCGCTCGCGCAGAACGATCTCGCAACGGCCACCGCGCTTCTCGACCTGCGGTTGCTCGCCGGCGACCAGGCGCTCCTCGACTCGTTGGCCAGCCGCGCGAGCGAGGGCCTCTTCGGAGAGGAGGATCTCAGCACCTTCATCGACCGCCTCGAGGCGGAGGCGGCGGCGCGCCACGAGCGCTTCGGCGGATCGGTTTACTTGCTCGAGCCGGAGGTCAAGAACGGCGCGGGAGGCCTGCGCGATCTCGATGGTGCGCGCTGGGCCGCACGCGCCCGGTACCGCATCGCGGGCAACGCGGGCGACGCGAAGCTCGGCGCATGGGGCGAGCTGGTGCGGGTCGGCGTGCTGGTGGCGCGTGAAGCGGAGGAGATCGCCGAAGCGGAGGAGTTTTTGTGGCGGGTCCGCAACCGCTTGCACGCGCGGGCCGCGCGCAAGGCAGACCGGCTCGGCTTCGAGGAGCAGGAGGCACTGGCGGTCGCGATGGGGTACGGCAGAGATCGCGCTCGCGCTGCAGAGCGACTCATGCAGACCTTCTACCTGCACGCCCGGGCGGCCACCCGAGCCCGGGCGAGCCTTTTCGAGCGCCTGCGGCCGCCGCGCCGGACGAGGCCGTCGCCACCCATCGATATCGGTGGATACGTTCGCCTCTTCGACGGCCATGTCACGATCGCGGGCGCGTCGGAGCTCCAGCGCGAACCGGCGCTGGCGCTTCGCACGTTCGCTGCATGTGTCCGACAAGCAGCGCCCATCTTGCCTTTCGCGCGTGACGCCATCGCGCATGCCGCCGACGACCCCGCATGGTGCGAACGGCTACGCGCGGACGCCGAGGCCGCCGAGCTCTTCGTCGAGCTGGTTTGCACCGTCCCCGAGACGCGCACCCGGCGCGGCTCCGTGGTGGGCGAGCTGCACGACGCCGGTCTCCTCTTGGCGATGTTGCCGGAGTTTTTGCCGGTGACGGGGCGAGTCCACCACGACGTCTACCACGTGTACACGGTGGACGTTCACTCCGTAGCGGCAGTCGACCGCTTGCGGCAGCTGGCGCGCGGCGAGCTCGCACACGCCTTTCCGCTCGCAACGCGTCTGGCCGCCGAAATCGCGCGGCCGCAGCCCCTCTTTCTGGCCACGCTGCTGCACGACGTGGGCAAGGGATGGCCAGACGCGAGCGGCTCCCGAAAAAACCATTCCAAGGCCGGGGCCGAGCTCTGCGACCGCATCCTGCCGCGCCTCGGCCTCACGGTCGAAGACGTGGACGAGGCGCGACAGCTCGTTCTCGATCACCTCCTCATGTATCACGTGGCCACGCGACGCGACCTGGACGACGGCGCGACGATCGAGGAGTTCTGCCGGAATGTCAGGGGGCGCGAAGGACTCCGCAACCTTTACCTCCTCACGATGGCCGACTTGAGCACCACCTCGCCCACGGCGATGACGTCCTGGAAAGCCAGGATGCTCGAAGAGCTCTACTTCGCGTCCGAAGCCTACTTGATGGGCCAGAAGCCGCGAGCCGACGCCGAGCGGGTCTCCCGGGTCTGCGAGGCAGTCCGAGGGCAGTGGACCGGGCCGCCCTCGTTGCTCGATGCGCTGCTCTCCTGCTTGCCTGAACGGTATCTGCTGGCCAATCGACCGGAGTCAATCGTGCATCATGGCCGCGTCGTGGTGGCACGCGGGGCGCGTGCCGCTCACGTGGTCCGCGTGCCCTCGCGTCACCCCGAAGCCGCCGAGCTGTGCATCGTCGCCGACGACAGACCGGGCCTCTTGGCGAGTATCGCCGCGGCGCTCACGGCGAACCGTCTCGAGGTGCTCACGGCCGAGGTGTACTCGCACCCGGTCGGCGCCGAGAGGGAGGCGCTCGACCTCTTCTGGGTTCGCGATCGGGAGGGCGGCACCGACGGGGTGGAGTCCGCGCTACCCCGGCTGGTACACGATCTCGACGACGTGGTCTCGGGTCGGGTCTCGCCCTCGGAGCTCCTGCGAGCGCGGACGGGATCGGCCTCGCCTTGGCGGGAGCGCCCCAGCCCCGCGGTGCCGACCGAGATTCTTTTCGACGACCGGGCGTCGCCGCGTCACACCATCGTCGAAGTTTATGCGAAGGATCGCCCCGGGCTCCTCTACACGCTGGCGCAGGCTCTTCACGAGCTAAAGCTCTCGATCGCGCTCTCCAAGATCAACACGGAGGGGGCGCGGGTAGCAGACGTCTTTTACGTGAGTGAGCTCAGCGGAGCCAAAGTCGCCCCAGGACCGAGGCACCAAGAGATTCAGGAGGCCCTCGTGCGCGCGGTGGCCGGTTAGGCGGTGGCGCTCGACGAGGAGCGGCGCCACGTGCCCCGCTGCTTTCGGACTGCGACGCCCCACTCGATGGCCTTGGCGGTTGACGCAAATGCGCCAGTCCAACAGACTGACACGATGGACATCGTGACTGCCCGCTCCACGGCAAAAAAATGGCTGATCCGCGGGGTGGCTTGGGGACTGCTGGCCTTTCTGGTCGGCGTTGCTCTCTACACGACGGCCACGCTGAATTACACGTACTCCTCGGGCGAGCGCGTCGGGTTCGTTCAGAAGATGTCGAAGCGAGGGTGGCTTTGCAAAACGAACGAGGGCGATCTCGCGATGGTCAACATCGCCGGACAGCCCGCGCAGATGTTTGCCTTCACGGTTCGCGACGACAAGGTCGTCCAGCAGATCGAGAGCTTGGCCGGCCACAAGTTGGCCCTGCGCTACGAGGAGCACGCCGGCATCCCCTCGAGCTGCTTCGGCGACACGCGCTACTTCGTGACGGACGTGCAGAAGGCCGAGTGAACGCCCGCCGGCGCATCGCTAGCTGGGGACCTCGTCAGTCCACACCCGAAAGCCCTCGAGCGTATTGGGGCCGAACGTGGTCGTGATCGCCACATCGGCGGCGTCTCGACCCCTCGCGATCAACACGCGACCGATGCGCGGCACGTTGTTGCGCGCGTCGAACGTGAGCCACTGACCGCCGAGATAGGCTTCGAACCAGCCGGCAAAGTCCATCGGCCCGTGGGGGGGTGGAACACCGACGTCACCCAGATAGCCCGTGCAGTACCGCGCCGGGATGTTCATGCAACGGCACAGCGTTATCGCGAGATGCGCGTAGTCGCGACAGACGCCCCGCCGGTCGTTGAACACACCCCACGCGGTCTTGGTGGGACTGGCGTGCTCATAGCTGAACGCAATGTGATGATGGACGAAGTCGCAAATCGCCTGCACGCGCCGCCAGCCAGTAGGCGATTGACCGAAAAGCTTCCACGCCGTGTCCGACAGCTGGTCCGTCTCGCAATAGCGACTTCCAAGCAAGAATACGAGAGTCTCCTCCGGCAACCACTGGACGGCTTGCTGCTCCGCCCCGACGACGACGGGGTCTGGCAGCCCCGTGTCGTTCACGAGCCCATCGGCCCGTATCCGCACCTGACCTGGAGGCGCGACGATCCGACTGCACCAGTTACCGAACGTATCTCGATACGAAGTCATCGGAACATTCGGGGTGATTTGCATATGGTCGGGCTGGACCATGTCGGAGACACGCGTGTAGTGGACGTTCAGCACCAAGATGACTGGAGTGGGCTGCGGGAAGGCGTAGAGGAGCTCATAACCGATTCGGATTTGCATGGAAGCGAGCCTCTTCGGGGACATGACACTAGCACGGTCGGTGACCCCGGCGGCAGTGGCCGAGGCACTCCGTAGCCGGAGTTGGTGAGCCCAGCGAACGAAACGAAGCCGAAGCGCCGACGAAACGTGTGCTACCGTCTTTTCTAAAGCAGATGAGCAAGATTCACTTCGTGGGTGGCGAAAAGGGCGGCGTCGGTAAATCGGTCGTAGCGAGACTTTTGACGCAGTATTGCATCGACCGCGCCATTCCGTTCGCCGCCGTGGACGCCGACGCGTCGCACCGGACGCTGTCGCGTTACTACCGCGATTATGCTCGGCCCGTCGACCTCATGCGAGTCGAAAGCGTCGACGAGATCATGGGATTCGCCACCCAGACCGACGGGCGGGTGGTCGTCGATCTGCCCGCGCAGAGCGACCGCGTCGTTTCGGCGTGGATAGCCGAAGCGGGCATCTTCGAGTTGGCGCGCGAGGCGGGCGTCGAGATCGTCTTTTGGCACGTCATGGACGATGGGAAGGACTCGCTCAACGCCCTCGACCGTCTCCTCGAGCGACACGGCGGGTCGGCGCGGTACTGCCTCGTCAAGAACCGTGGCCGCGGTAAAGACTTTGCGCTGTTCGACGCGTCGCAGACGAAAGAGCGGGCGCTCGCGCTCGGCGCGCTCCTCGTCGATCTTCCGGAGCTTCAGGAGGCCGCCATGCGCAAGATCGACCACCACGACACCAGCTATTGGTCCGCCGTGCACAACGAGACACCCGCCTTTACCCGGATGGATCGGCAGCGGATCAAGGTCTGGCTGCAGGCCAGCTTCGACCAGATCGCCCGGCTGGGCGACTCGTTCTGAACGACAGCGTCCGTTGGGGAAGCCGCGACGCGGGGGCGTCGGTCGGCCGTCGAGTTTTGCGCTAGGCTGAGGGGCCATGCCGCTCATCCAGTTCGTTCGAAACTACGAGGATCTGTCGACCAATCGCGGCTTTCAGTTCAAGTTCCACTGCGACAAGTGCGGCAACGGGTACATGACCCACTTCCAGGCGTCGGCGCTAGGGATAGCCGAGTCCGTGCTGAGCATCGCCGGCAACGTGTTCGGTGGAGTCTTCGCCACGGCGAGGAATTCGGCATACGAGGTCCAGCGTGCGGTCGGCGGGACCGCGCACGATGCGGCGCTCGAGGCAGCCGTGCAGGAGGGGAAGGAGTACTTCCACCAGTGCACGCGCTGTGGCCACTGGGTTTGCCCGGACGTGTGCTGGAATGGCGCGGCGAGCATGTGTGAGCAGTGCGCGCCAAACTTTCAGGAAGAGCTGGTTGCGGCGCACGCGCGCGCGAAGTCCGAGGCCGCACTTGCTCAGCTCCGGCAAAAAGCCGCCAAGACCGACTATGTCGCCGACGTCGACATGGCAGCAAACGCCGTTCTCGCCACCCCCCAGGCAGCCGCCTCCGCCCACGAGGCTTGCGCCGGCTGCGGAGCGTCGCTGGCCCTTGGCGTCCATTTCTGCCCGCAATGCGGCGCCCCCCGACCCCCGGCGGGGTGCGCAGGCTGCGGCGCGCCGTTCCAGGCCAACGCGAAATTCTGCGCTCGCTGTGGGGCCAAGGTCGCGGCGGGACCGGCCTGAAACCAGCGGAGGCGACGGCGGGCCCGCCTTGCGAAGGGCCTATCGGCGCGAGGTCAGCCCGTCACAGGTCGATCTGCATCCCGAGCTCGACCACGCGGTCGGGAGGAATGCCGAAATATTGCGTGGCGGAGCGGGCGTTACGCGAAATGAACGCGAAGAGAGACTTGCGCCAGCGGAACATCTTGCTGTTGCCCGTCGCGAGGAGCGTTTCGCGGCCCAAGAAATAGCTCGTCTGTCCGGGCGCATCGGGCAGCCCGTAGTACTTCACGGCATCGCGCATGACCTGAGGCACGCTGGGTGTCTCCATGAAGCCGAAGTGCGCCGTAATCTGGAAGAAGCCCTGTCCTAGACTGTTGACGACCAACCGATCCTTGCCCGCGACCTCCGGGATCGTTTCCGCGACCACCGACAAGAGAACGATGGTCCGGTGCAAAACCTGGTTGTGCTTCCAGTGATGCAGAAGGACGATCGGCACCCCGCTCGGGTTCGACGACATGAACACGGCTGCACCCGGGACCCGGTGCGGACAATGCTCGGCCACGTCCGCCAGGAACATGTCGATCGGGAGCATTCGCCCGGCCAAGCTCTGTCCCAGGATGGCACGCCCCTTCTTCCAAGTCGTCATGATCAGGAAAAGGACGAGGCCGACGGCGATGGGAAACCACCCACCGTGAAACAACTTCATCGCGTTCGCTGCAAAGAATGGAATGTCGAAGCTCAAAAATATGGCGACCAGCGGAACCGCTTTCCATAGGGGCCAGTGCCAAGTGCGCACGAGGACCACGAAGTAGATGATGGACGTAATGCCCATCGTCCCAGTGACTGCGATGCCATAAGCCGCCGCTAGCGCGCTCGACTCCTTGAAGGCTAGGACGAGCCAAATGCACGCGACGGCGAGCGCCACGTTGACCTCCGGAATGTAGATCTGCCCTTCGGCCTCTCCGGAAGTGTGCACGATTGTGACGCGCGGACAGAAGCCGAGCTGGACGGCCTGGCGTGTCAGCGAATAGGCGCCCGAGATGAGCGCTTGCGACGCGATGATGGTCGCGACGGTCGAGAGAACGACCATCGGATAAATCAGCGACGCGGGAACGAGAGCGTAGAACGGATTGGCCGCCGCTTCCGGATGCTGGATGACGCACGCCGCCTGACCGAAATAGTTGAGCAGAAGCGCCGGCATGACGAGCGCGAACCAAGCGAGCCGAATCGGGCCGCGCCCGAAGTGGCCCATGTCGGCGTACAAGGCCTCGCCCCCCGTAATGACGAGGAC
Organism: uncultured delta proteobacterium; assembly: GCA_963787925.1. GTDB lineage: Bacteria > Myxococcota_A > Polyangia > Polyangiales > Polyangiaceae > Palsa-1150. The sequence continues at coordinate 1,588,822 of CAWBEN010000003.1, read as the reverse complement.
GACGCTTCCGAGCACGAGGAACCCCTGCCAGCCGTGGAGCGCGAAGAAATGGAGCGCATAGGCCGGCTGAATGGCCATGAGGACGGCGGGGTAATGCACGATTTGCCTGACGCCTAGAACGCCGAGCGCCGCAAACCATACGACCATGATCGGGCCGAACACCCGCCCGATCTTTGCGGTCCCCCGCTTTTGCACCCAAAAGAGGCCGAAGAGGATGGCGACCGTGAGCGGGACGACTGCGGGGCTGAGTCGCGTCGTTGCCACGTCGAGCCCCTCTACTGCGCTGAGCACGGATATCGCGGGCGTGATGACGCCGTCTCCATAGAGCAGCGCGGCACCGAAAATGACGAGCCCGGAGAGCCACCCGATGCGGCCGGTGTTGGATCGATCGCGAGGTGCCAAGGCGAGGAGGGCCAGGATTCCGCCTTCGCCGCGGTTGTCCGCCCGCATGATGAACGTGAGGTACTTCACGGTCACGACCATCGTCAGCGACCAGAAGACCAGCGAAAGGATGCCGAGCAGATTCGCCTCGGTGGCAGCCACGCCGTGGTCGCGATCGACACACTCCTTGATGGCGTAGAGCGGGCTCGTGCCGATGTCTCCGAAGACGACTCCGGCCGCCATGAGAACGAGCTTCGTCGTTCCCGAATGGGTCGAGCTGGGAGCCACCGAGGCCGGCCCGGAGCGCTCGAGCGCCTCGGGGTGCGACGGCCCGGACGGCAGAGCCGATGCACGAGATGCCTTCATGAGCGGCCTAGGCCGTACGCGTGCATTGCCCCTCTGTGTTCGGTCACTGATTTTGAAACACTGTACACTGCCACTCAAGTGGCCGTCGGCTGGAGGCTTCCAGGGGAGCTGGACGGGCCCTCACGGGCGCAGTCGACACCATTATCGTCCGCGTTCGTCACAGTCGGCGGCCACTTGAATCGCAGTGAGGCTGGGGGGGTGCCCACCCGGTGAGCGCCGAGATTGCGCTCGCTCACCCGGCAAGGCCGATCGGTTCATTAACGCCGTCTTGATATTTTTTTAATGGCCGCGTGTTTCGCCTCGATTTCGGGCCAACGTCTTCAAACGCACGCAGGCGCTTTTGTCTTTCGGGCGACCACGGACGGAGGCCCCTGGCGCGGCCGAAACATCTGCGAAATGGATGCGGAGCGCGCCACGTTCGCCGTCACGCTCGATTCGGTCGGCGCGGCCGCCGCGGAACGCCGATTGACGCCACTCGGCAGCCCGCGCGCTCAGCCGCCCGCGCAGATGGCTTGCAAATCCTCGTCCGAGACCTCGCGCTTGCGGTCAGCGAGCACTTGAAAAGCGCGAAACGCGCGCTCCAAGCGCTCACCCCGTAGATCGAATCCCAACGCGCGCGTGCGCGCGGCGAAACCGGCCGTGCCAGAGAGCTTGCCTAGGACGATCTCCGTGCCGGTCGGGTGCCCGATCCGCGCCGGATCGATGCACTCGAAGTTCAGACGGTGCTTCAGGACGCCATCTTGGTGGATTCCGGACGCGTGGCGAAAGGCGTTGCGCCCGACGATGGCCTTGTTGGCGGGAACGGCCATCCCGCTTCTGGCTTGGACGAGCTCGGACAAGAGATAAATCCCGGTCGTCTCGACGTCGGTATGGACCCCGAGCGACGCGCTGTGCACGGCGATCGCCATGACAACCTCTTCGAACGACGTATTGCCGGCGCGTTCACCGATGCCGTTCACGCAGAGCTCCACTTGCCTCGCGCCCGCGGTGATCGCCGCGATGGCGTTGGCGGACGCCATTCCCAGGTCGTCTTGACCGTGGAACGAAAGGACCGCGTCCGAGAGCTCGGGGACGGCCCCGCGCAGGAACCGAAAAAGATCGGCCACCTGATGAGGCAGCGCGTAGCCCACCGTGTCCGGCACGTTGATGGTGCGGGCCCCGGCGGCGAGGGCTACCCGCACCAGCTCCGCGAGAAAGGGGCGGTCGGCACGCGTCGCGTCCATCGCCGAAAACTCGACGTCGCTCACGGCGCTCCGCGCCCGCGCAATCATGGCCGCGGTGAGCTCGAGCACCTCCGTCGTGGTTGCGTCGCAGCTGGTGGGCCATCTGGACTTCGCTCGCGTTGACGAAGAGATGGATCCGCGGGTGTGCGGCACCCGCAAGCGCCTCCGCGGCCGCGTCCACGTCGCCGGCGACGCAGCGGGCAAGAGCGCAGACGCTCGACGTGCGCACGTGTTGAGCGACCGCTCGAACGGAGCGAAGCTCGATTGGCGAGGCGGCCGGAAAGCCCGCCTCGATCACGTCTACGCGCATCGATGCGAGGCGATCGGCGATGTCGAGCTTGTCGCGCTCGGTGAATAGGACGCCGGCGGACTGCTCGCCGTCACGTAAGGTTGTGTCGAATACGATGACTCGGTCGGACATGGCTGCTCCTGTTGCGAACGCGACGGGAGACTCGACGACCAAGTAGTAGCCTTCCCCGCCGCGCTAGGCGAGAGAAGGGTGAGGTCCGTCAGCCGGCGAACCAACCCTCTCCCGCCCCGGTAAGGAGCAGACGAGACAGGGCGGGAAACGACGGGACGGCAAACATGGAATGAATGGCATTTTCGATAGCGTGGGCGGCGACGCTTGTCAAACATGCGCCGCGCGGCACGTTCAATCGCTTGCGGCTGCGCCGCGCGGATCCCAACATGAGAACCGTGGCGCCCGAACCCCTGCAGACGCTCGCGGAATGGATGGAGCAAGCACGCCAAGAAGGCGCGCCGGAGCCGGAAGCGATGGCGCTTGCCACGGCGACCGCCGACGGGGCGCCGTCGGTGCGCGTCGTTCTTTGCCGGGGCATCGACGAGCGCGGCCTCTCTTTTTACACCAACTACGAGAGCCGCAAAGGCAGCGAGCTCGCAAAAAATCCTTTGGCCGCCGCCGTGTTTCACTGGCCTGTTCTCGGCCGACAGGTCCGCGTCGAAGGGCGCGCCGACCGGCTCTCGCCTGCCGAGTCGGACGCGTATTTCGCAGCACGGCCGCGCGGGCACAGACTATCGGCGTGCGCCTCTCCGCAAAGCCGCCCCGTGGGGAGCCTCGACGAGCTCCGCAGACGCGCCGCGGAGCTCGAGACGGCATACGAAGGGCGCGAGGTCCCTCGTCCTCTTTACTGGGGTGGCTTTCTTCTCCGAGCGACCGCCGTGGAGCTCTGGATACGAGGCCCCGACCGCATGCACGATCGCGTGCGCTTCGAGCGCGAAGAGCGCCGCCAGACAGGACAGAACACTCCGCACTCGTGGACCGCGCGTCGACTGGCTCCGTGACCACGGCGCGCGAAACCGCGCCCGCAGGCGGTGCCAGACGACTCACGGGCGGCCGCGATAGAGCAGGCGTCGTGCCTCCGGTCGTTCGGCCTCGGCGCGGGCCGCGAGCACGAGGCCGTGGTGGGGCGAAAGAGAGCAAGCGGGGTCGGTTGCCGCCGCATCGCCGCTCATGGCGAACGACTGGCACCTGCAGCCGCCAAAATCGCGCTCTCGGCTAGGACAGCTTTTGCATGGCTCGCGCATCCACGCCTCGCCACGAAACGCGTTCAGCGCCGTCCCTTCCCGCCAAAGGACCGCGAGCGAACGCGAACGCACACCCTCGAAGGCGAGGGGCAGCGCGCGGGCCGCATGGCACGGGAGCACGGCCCCGTCCGGGGCAACGACGACGAATCGTCGCGCCCAGCCGTCCATGCAAGCGCGCGGCTGGCCGGCGTGCCAATCTGGCAGGACGAGGACGATCTGCATTCGGCCTTCGAGTCGCCGCCTGGCAGCGCGAGCGACCGCCCGCGCATTCTCGACCTGGGCGCGCGACGGGAGGAGCGCGGCCCGGTTGGTCAGCGCCCACGACACGAGCTGCACGTTGGCGAGCTCGAGTCGGTCCGCCCCCAGGCGCTCGGCCATCTGCACGATTTCGCTCACGCGATCGGCGTTCTCCCGGTGCAATACGACGTTGATCGTCAGCGGCAGGCCGAGCTCTTTCGTCCACGTGGCCACGCGCATCTTCTGCTCGAAAGAGACATGTCCGGCCATCCTGTCGCTCGGGGCCGCGCTCGCGTCTTGCACACTGACCTGCACGTGGTCGAGCGACGGGGCGAGGCGCTCGAGGCGGCGCCGCTCGAGCGGGACGCCGCTAGTGACGAGATTCACGTACAAATCGCGGTCCCGTGCCCGCGCGGCGATCGCCTCCAGGTCGGACCGGGCAAGCGGCTCGCCACCGGTCAAGTGCATTTGCATCACGCCGAGCGCAGCGGCGTCGTCGATGACGCGCAGCCATTCGTCCGTGCTCAATTCGTCCTGACCGCGCACCAGCGCCAGCGGGTTCGAACAGTAGGGGCAGGCTAGCGCACAGCGGTGGGTCAGCTCTGCGACGAGGGTGTAGGGAGTGGGGAGTGCGGACGTGCCGTCGGCGGACGGTGGCTCATCGAGCTGGCGCGCCATGTCGGGTGGCGGGTCGGGGGCATCTGAAGGCGCCGGCGACGAGGCAATCCATGGCAAGCCTTCGACCAGACCCCGGGAATGCAAGTCCGTCAGGAGTGCGCGTACGTCCGCGTCGATGCGAGCACGGTCGGCGCTGGCGTAACGGACGGCAAGGGCATCGCCTATGGCAGCAAGCCCGTTTCGGCCGTCGCAGAGCGCCACGGTCGCGGCGGCCGTCTCGCTCAAGCGCAAGCCACGCTCCGGTGACAGCAACACCGGCGTGCCGTCGCGGGGATCGGGTCGCAAGCGAGCTCCTCGCGCGAGACGCGGATTCAAGGGGACGCCTCGGCGATGCAATCCAGCATGGCCCAGAGGATGACGCATTTGTCCAAGAGCGCTCGGACGCATGCCTCTTGCAGCTCCCTCGTGGTGGCGTGTCGAAGCACGAACGACAGCGCCTCCTCGGCGTCACGCCGCGCGCGAGGCACGCGCGAGCGAAAATAGGCGAGCGCTTCGGTTTCGACCCATGGATAGTGGAGCTCCCAAGCCGCGACCCGGGTGCGCATGATGTCGGGAGCAAAGTGCTCGGTGAGCGACGACGCCACCGCCTCCACGAGCGAGCGTTCGCGCACGAGGTCCACGTACGCGTCGCAAGCCCATCGAACCCCGGGAAGAACGTGCCGGCACGAGCGGACGTCGGCCTCGTCGAGGCCCAGACCGCGCGCGAGGACCGACCATTCGAAGAGGCCTCCCTCACGGTCCGTCTTGCCGTCGTGGTCGATGACGCGGCGTATCCATGCCCGGCGAAAAGCGGGGTCGTCGCTCTTCGAGAGGATGAGCGCGTCTTTGATCGGGATTCGTGTCTGGTAATAAAATCGGTTCTGAACCCACCGCTGCAGATCCGCCTTGCCCAACGCGCCCGCGTGCATGCGCACGTTGAACGGGTGGTGGTCGTGGTAGCGCGACGCCCCTTCGGAACGGAGGCGCTCGACGAAGCTGTGCTCCGACAGCAGCGGTCCGCTCACAGCGCGACCTCCATCCCGTCCGCTGCCACCTCCCAGCCTGCGCGCGACACCTCGGCCCGCTCGGGTGAATCGGTCCGGAGCATCGGGTTCGTGTTGTTGACGTGTGTGTAGATGCGGCGCGGCACGCGGAGCCCGGCCAACCCGGCAAGGCTTCCAGCAGAGCCACCGACGGGAACGTGCGCCATGTCCCGCGCTCGCGCGCTCCCTAGGCCAAGCGTGATGAGCTCGTCCTCGCTCCAGAAAGTCCCGTCGAAGAGGATTGCATCGGCGCCTTCGAAGAGGGGAAGGACCGCATCGAGCGCGCCCACGGCCGTCGCGACCACCATTGTCCGCTGGCTTGCGAGATCGCGGACGCGCAGCGCGACGTTGTCCTCCGGCGACGGCGCGACCACCCCGGCCAAATGCACCGGGAGCTTCCCGCGAACCGGCAATGCCGTGACGCCGAGGCCAATGTCGTCCAGCACGATCTCGCGGCCGGGGTCGAGGGCCACCCAAACAACCTGGTCCGGCGTGCGTGCGAGCGTGCGAAGCATCGCGTTGTGCTCCACGAGGCCGGCGCGTACGCGCGGCGTAGCGAGAATGCGAAGGGGCTGCGACTCGCGCAGTGAGAGGAGCCCGACCACGTGGTCGAGATCGCCGTTCGTCAACGCGATGCATGCGATCGGCGTGTGCCTCGCCGAACGAGGCCAAAGCCCCGGAAAGTCCTCGATCTGCTGCCGAACGTCGGGCGACGCGTTGACGAGCAACCACCGATCGGCTCCTGCTCCCAGCGCTATCGAGTCCTGGGTCCGCGCCGCGACGCGCGCGTCGCCAACCCGGGCCAGAGCGCAATTGCCGCAGGCACAGTTCCATTGAGGCACACCCCCGCCAGCCCCCGAGCCGAGGATCCGTGCGCGCATCAGAGGGGGGTCCGATCGCGTTGCAATTCGCCGGGGTGTCCGGAGGGGGCTTCCATCGACCCCAGCTTACCGCGCCGGCTGGGGAGGTCACGCCAGGGGCCTATACGGGACGCGTCAATACGCGGTGTAGTCGAGGAAATTCCCGGTCATCATCAAAAGCGACATCACCGTCCAGGAGTCTTCGTAGTAGGCGCCTCCCGCGAGGAGGTCGAGACGCGACACGGCGTCGTATGCTTGGTCGAGAAAGCCCTGGTACGCGTTGGAATTCATGGCCCCAATCGCCGCGGGTCCGATGAATGCGGCCGAGAGCTTTCCGGGATGCTCCGGCCGCGGTGTGCCGTCCAGCCCGTATCCGTCGGCGATGTTGCTGACACCTATTCCGCTGAAAAACGAGCTCGTCTTCTGCACGTAGGCCTGGCCGTTGACCTGACCGTTCCAGCACCAGTCGAGGCCGATGCGGAAGGGAGTGCGGCAGGAGTCGTATTGGTAATGCCCTGGCGTCCCCGGTCGGCAGGTCGACAGGCTGCTGTCGTCGCACCATGCTGGGACCAGTCCGCTGTTCTGATTTCCGTTGCCGTTGAGGGCGTCGCCGATGGTGACGTAAACCTGCGCGGCTACCGCGTTCCAGTCGTGGCTTGGGTCAGGATCCACGGCCCTGAAGACTCGGTAGTAGGCGGGCGCGAAATACGAAATGTTCACGTTCGAGTTGGTCGCCCAGTTACCGTCGCCCGAACGTATCCACTTGTACTGGAACACCTCGTTCATCCAGATCTTACCAATCTGATCGACCGCCAGCTGTTTGTAGACCTTGGCCAACGTGCCTTGGCCTCCCCACTGCCTGTCGGCCATTGCCAGCGCAAACGCCATGTCTTCGTCCGCATCGGTGGCCCCGCCGGTGCAACTCGCCCCCCCCCCATCCGCGGCTCCCTCGGGTGCCCAGTTCATGAGGCCGTTGCCGTCCAGATTTTGCTGCTCGTAAAGCCAAAGACCGTCGAAAAGCGCCTGGTCGTTCATGTAAACGGCAATCAACATGCCGTAGGCAACCCCCTCCGAGACGGTGGAACCGCCGGGCCTACAAAGATCGACGCTATCGCTGCTGGTTCGTTTTACGCGCAGATGACCCCCAGCCCCATCGGAGGTGACCGTGTCCTGCTTCCACCGCGCGTAGGCCGCCAGGACATCGGAGTTGAGGTAGTTGGTCGGGTAGATGCACCGGCCGCTCTGACGATTCTGCGGGAAGGGAAACCGAGCATTCGCCGTTGGCGGCGCTGGGCCGCGCATCGGGGGCGCGCTGGAGCCCCCGTCGGCCGACGGAGCGCGGGCGTCGCGGGGCGCGGGTCCCCCATCGAGGGAACCCTTGGCGACACTTCCGGCATCGCCGTCCGACGAGGGCGTCGCCGTCGAAGCGGACGGTGGCGAGGGGGTGTCGCCCGTCAGGAGAGCGCACTCGCAAAGGGCCAGAGCAGGCAAGGCCGCGGCCAGGGAACGCAGCCAAGGGCCAAAAAACGCCGGCAAGGGAATGTCACGCACGAGAGGAACGCCTCGCACCAGGCGAAAGACCCACGCGGAAGACACTAGTCGGCCGAAAGCGCCGACAACAGCCCCGTGTCCTTCGAACGGCGTGCATCCACCCGTGGTCAAAACGTACCGCCCAGCTCGCCCAAACCTTTCCGATGCCGCAGTGTGCCTTCGATGATCCTCGCTGCGCCTTATTGTCGTACCCTGTCGGTTGGATGAGGCACCCGACCGAAGCCATGCGCATGCACGAGACGAAGCTCGCGCGGACCCTCCCTCTGCCGGCCGCGGCAGGAGAGTCGGCGGAGCCCATCCAGATCGATGCCGCTGCCGTCCCCTGGGGGTACGGCGAAAATCGGATCACGGTCGTCGTCCGGGACCCCGATTCAGCCTATTTGTACTGGGAGATCACCGACGAGGGCATCGCGGCGGCGCGTGTTCGGCTCGGGAACGCCGGCGGCGACGGGTGGTGCAACCTCCGTGTTTACGACACGACGGGTCGCGAGTTCGACGGTACGAACGCGCACGACTACTTCGACATCCGGGTCGACCGCGTCGACCGCGAGTATTTTCTGATGATCCGGCGGCCGACATCGACGCTTCATGTCGAAATCGGAGTGAAGAGCCACGAGGGATTCTTCCAGCCCGTCGCCCGTTCGGGGCGGGCCGATTTTCCGCGCAACGCTCCCTCGCCCAACACGTCCCTCGAGTGGATGACGGTGACTTCCGACGACGCGCCGCCGGCCGTTGCCCCCTACCGATCGCGCTACGCGGGCCCGCCTCCGCCGCTGCCCGGACGCGAAGGCGCCGGATACGTCGATGTTTGGCGTGCCGCTTACGCGCCCTCGATGCCACAGGACACCACGGAGCAGTCGCGCGAGCACGCGTCTTGGAGCGGCGCGGGGGTGCATCGCACGTTCGAGCGCAGCGCGCACATCGAACGCTGGTGGCATCTCGAGGAATGGCGGGCAGAGTGGCGGGGAGGCCTCCGCTTCAAGCGCTGGATCGGCGCGGCGTTCGAGCACGGGGATGCGAGCTGGCAGGCGGGCCCCTTTCCCGTCGACCTGGTCGACCCTGCGCGCGTCGCACTCGAGCTGCTCGGGGGGGGGGCGGTTCACCTGGAGAGCGTCGAAGAGGGTGTCGGTTTCACCGTGTTCGGCCCGTGGCGTGTCACCGTCCGCGGCTTCGAGACCGATCCCCACCGCCGCGTCTTGGCCACGTGGTCGATGCGTTGGGTGCGCGCGTCGACACCGATGATCGAGCGCTGGGGATATTCCCTCGAACGTCAGCGGGTCGATGGCTACCAGCTCGAGAGGATCACCCTCGGCGCTTCGGAACGCGAAGGGCTCCTCGAGCGCGGTGCAAGCGAGAGATGGCGAATGGGAGCCTCCGAGCGCCTTTTGAGCGGCGCGAGCGAATGGACGGCGCGCGGTGCGTCGGAAACCGTTTTTGCCGCGGGGTCACACTGGGGCTTTGCCGGCGCAAGCGCGCTCCTTTACCGCGGGGCCAGCGAGTCGATTGGCGCGAGCGAGCGCTGGCGCCTTGGCGCGTCGGAGCAGCTGCGGGGCGGGACGAGCGAGTGGGGTGGCGGCGCCTCCTGGGGAGCGGGAGCGGGGTCAAACCCGCCGGGTGCCAGCGAACGGAGCTTCGGTTCGAACGAGCGCTGGGGCGGCCGGATGGTGCCCAAGCCAGACGCCGAGGAGGAGGTCTAGTCGTGGCGCACGGATACCTCGCGATCGTCCTTCACGCGCACTTGCCGTTCGTCCGGCATCCGGAGGCCCCCTCCTACATGGAGGAAGAATGGTTCTTCGAGGCCATCACCGAGACGTACGCGCCGCTTCTCTTGGCTTTCGAGCGGATGCTCGCCGACGGCATCGATTTTCGTTTGACCCTGTCGTTCAGCCCTTCGCTCCTCGCGATGATGACCGACGATCTTTTGAAGGAGCGGTACGCGAAGAAGGTCGACAAGCTCATCGAGCTCGCCGAAAAAGAGGTGGACAGGACGTGGCGCGAAGACCGGACCTTCCACGAGCTCGCGAAGACGTACCGGCACCGCTTCTACGAGATTCGCGACTGCTGGCGACGGCACGACGGCGATCTCGTCAAGGCGTACCGCGCGCTGCAGGACGCCGGGAGACTCGAGATCATCACGTGCACGGCCACCCACCCGTTCTTCCCGCTGCTCGATCGCAACTGGGCAGCTTTTCGCGCTCAGGTGCACACGGCGGCATCGGTCTACGAGCGCCTCTTCGGTCGGCGCTCGCAGGGTATGTGGCTTGGCGAGTGCGGCTACGTGCCCGGCGTGGACGAGCTCTTGCGTGAGGAGGGGATTCGCTTCTTCTTCGTCGACACGCACGGGCTGCTCTTCGCCGATCCGAGGCCGCTCTACGGCGTGCACGCACCGATTTATTGCCGCTCAGGCGTCGCGGCGTTCGGTCGTGACATCGAGAGCTCGAAGCAAGTCTGGAGCGCGGAGGAAGGTTACCCTGGTGACGGGAGCTACCGCGACTTCTACCGCGACATCGGCTTCGATCTGCCCGCACGAATACATCTCGCCGTACATCCACTCCGACGGAATCCGGACGTTCACCGGTTTCAAGTACTTCGCCGTCACGAACCGCTCCGCCGGCAACAAGCGCCCTTACGATCCCCATGTTGCGTATCAACGAGCGGTCGAGCACGCGGGAAACTTCATGTTCAATCGCGAAAGGCAGGTCGAGCATCTGCGGGCGAACATGGACCGGCGACCGATCGTCGTCGCGCCTTACGACGCCGAGCTCTTCGGGCACTGGTGGTACGAGGGGCCGATGTTTCTCGAGCTCTTCTTCCGTAAACTGCAGCACGACCAGGGCGCGGTCGCGCCGATTACGCCCAGCGGGTATCTGCACGAGTACCCTACCAACCAGGTTGCGACGCCGTCGCTCTCCTCGTGGGGAGAAAAGGGCTACGCGGAGTACTGGTGCAACGGCACGAACGCGTGGGTATACCGGCATCTGCACAAGATGGCAGAGCGGATGGTCGAGCTCGCGCGGCGCTTTCCGGCGGCGGAGGGCGTCAAGCGCCGTGCGCTCGATCAGGCGGCGCGCGAGCTGATGCTCGCGCAGGCAAGCGATTGGGCCTTCATCATGAAGACGGGTACGACGGTGCAGTACGCTACCAAGCGGACGGTGGACCACGTGACCCGCTTCACGCATCTGTACGAGGGATTGACCAAGGGAACGCTGGACGAGAAGCACCTCGCCGAGGTGGAGAGGCGCGACAACCTGTTTCCGCAAATCGACTACCGAGTTTACGCCTCTTGATCACGCGTGAACGGCGCTTCGCGACCGGAGCGAAGCGCCGGCGAGCTCAATACAACCGCGCCACGCTGAACGTGTTCCGCGCGGGAGCGGACGACAGCAACGACTGAGCAGACGCCAAGTTTTGAAAGGCGGCGCAAGTGACCGAGTCTCCCGGCAGGAGCTGGAGCATCGTCGTGACCTCGACCCCCACGTTGAAGACCAGGTTCTGGGGGACGTCCCTCGCGTCGACCTCGGATCCGTTCTTCAAGACGACGGCCGCGCAGGCGGCGGCCGGCGCCGGACCGAGCACGAAGCCGCACTTGACGAGGTAGACCCCCGCCTGCTTCGGGTCGAACACGCCAGTCGTGGAGTTGTACTCACCCGCCAAGTCGTACTCGACGTGGTCGAACGCGACCGGGAAGGTGACCCGGCCCGGGACCGAGATTGGCGTCGTTGCCCATGCGTGGAATGCGGACGGAGAGTGCACCGCGCCCTGGAGCTGCGTGATCTGCGACGCCAGGAGGCCCGATGCACTCGAGGCCCGGTCCGCCTCGACTGCATACGGCACCGCGCCGATCTTGGCTCGGCCCACACTCGTCACGCCGTCGATCACCTCGATCCAAGCGCTGCTGTTCTGGTTGATCTGGCCCTTGCATGAAGCCGCGAGGGCCACCCTGAACCGGCCGCTGACCACCTCGACGTTCGTTGCGACCGTTTGGCAGAACGGCGTCATCGTCGCCTGGTCGGTGTACAGGTTGATGCCAATGGTCCGCTGGCCGTTGACGAGCTGGCCGCCTTCGCTGAGGCTTCCCGAGTAATAGAGCGGATCGTTGGTGGGGATGCCGTCGGCCAGCCCTGTTCGAACGCCTGAGCCGAGCAGAGCCCCCGCGCACAGGAGGCCGGTCGCAAGCATGATGGTGCGCAGCTTCATGGTGTGATGGCTCCCGTCACGCAGATCGTTCCGCTACAAAGAGTCCCGCCTGGCTCGAATCCGTCTTCGGTCACGGCCACGCGGCGGCCGTCCGGCAAATAGCGGATGCTCGCTTCGTCGGGCACCCGGCCAACGGTGTAGAGCGCCCCGAAGGCCGGCAGCAGGTCTTGTCCGCCATCGATCGGAGACCCAGCTTCGGAGCCCCTTGGGCCTGCGAGCGGATGGTCGCGAATATCGAGGATCGCGTTGCACCCGGCGCCTTCGAGCATGAGCGAAACGAGGGCCCCGACGAGCGCTGGCGCGCGGAAGTTCACCATTGGCCCCACGCTCCCACCGTGCCTGGCCCGAGGCCAACCTGCAACCGTCGACCCTGGCTGGCATGGGTGTCAGGGATCATCCAAAGCGCGACGCCCGCAGCGGTCGCGACGCCCCCGACGACGAACGCAACCGTCGAGAGATTCCCCGTCGACCTCGCGTCGCTCCATAGGGCGACGCCATTGTTATCTGCGCACTGATCGGGGCAAATTCGCTCCGCGTCCTTGCGCTTCGACATGGCGTCTATCCCGAAGACGGCACCCAACCCGAGCCCGGCGACACCTACCGCGACGGCCGCAATCCCGAGAATTTGCTGGACGCGCAAGGCGTGGCCCGCAGCGGTCTTCGATGGGAAGGGCTGCCAATCGAAGGTGATCACTTCGCGCCGCTCTTTTTGGCCTTCGCGAATGACGAAGACCTTCCGAACGGCGGGCTGTCCCGCATGCTCGAACGTGAAGGCATGCAGCCCCGGATCGATCGGCAAGGCGATGCCATCGATGCGTTGGGCCAAGACCTCGCCATCCATGGCGATGGTGGCCTCGGACAGATCCGCACCGGTGGCGTCCCTCGCTTCGAAGATGATTGTCGGAATGGCGGCGTTGACCTCTTCGACGCGGCGAATGCACTCCGCGTGAATTTCGGCGGGGCAACTCGCGTCGGAGCACACGAGCAACTGGGAGCGCTCTCTGCGCAGTCGGTGCCCGTTGGCCGCATCGATGGAGGCGTCGCTGGCGGCAAGGCACTCGGCGGTGGTCGGGGGGGCCGCGCTCGCCTTGGCGGGCAAGCTGCACGCGCCCACGCAGGCGAGAAGGGACAGCGAGGCGCGCCAATGGCGAGACGGGCTTCGGCGCGATGTCATCTGGGATTCAGGAAGCATTCGGGCTTGAAGTGTTTTCTACCTAGGTCGTCGAAGTAGAAGGCCGGATCGCAGCCAGGCCTCCGTCGCGCATTCGAGGCTGCGGACGGCGCGTTGATTGGCCCGCGCTTGGCCACCTGCGACGTGGACGGAGCGGCGGTTGGCCCCGGCACCTCGAGCTGAAGCGACTGGGCAGTGTTTGGGTCGTCTGCGCGAACCGTAGGCGAGTCGAGCGACCCGGGAAGCGGAGAGAGGTCGACGCTGCGCGCCTGCTCCATGTCGGAGCGCCGGACTGCAGTCGCGGAGCGCCGAGCCAACGAGACACCACCGAAGAGCAAGAGCGTGAGAAGGAGCGCCGCCCATCGCCCAACTATCCGCCTATTTGCCAGGGGCGCGGAGCTCGATGGAACGTCGACGGAGGGCGCCGGCAGGCCCGCCGACGGTGGTGGCACAGCGATTGTGGAGTCCCAGCTCCTCGCTCCGTCGACGATGCCCCCTGCTCGTTCGGCCAACGCCGCGCACCGGGCAGAGCCGAAGGGCGCCAGCGCGCGGGCCACCTCGGCAACGTTTTCGTAGCGCTCCGATCGCGCCTTCTCGAGGCACTTCAAGATGGCTGCTTGCAGGCCCTCGGGCACGCCAGGCCGAAGACGGCAAATGGGCGGTGGTCGCCCTATCGCCACCTTAACGGCTATTTCGGCGATGCTGGCGCCGTCGTACGGAACCCTGCCCGTCAAGAGTTCGTAAGCGATGACACCGAGGGCCCAGATATCGGTCTGTGCGTTGACGTCTTTCGACGATTGCATCTGCTCGGGCGACATGTAGAGCGGGGAGCCCATCACCGCGAGCGAATGCGTGACCGCCCGGTCGGCCTGCGCCTCGCCCCAACTGGCCGTCTTGGAGATCCCGAAGTCGAGGACCTTGATCACCAGTTGCCCGTCGGAACGCCTCACGACGAAAAGATTCGACGGCTTCAGATCGCGATGGACGATGCCCAAAGCGTGCGCGTCTGCAAGCGCTACGCAGGTTTGAAGCAGGAACTCCACCGCCTGCTCGACGGCGAGAGGCCCACGCTCTTCGAGCCACGTCGCAAGATCGTCGCCGTCGAGGAATTCCATCACCATGTACGGGCGGCCGTTCTCCAGCGCGCACACGTCGAGCACGCGCGCGACGTGCTCGCTCGTGATCTTGACCGCGGCCCTCGCCTCTTGCGCAAAGCGCGTCACGGCCTCTTGGTGATCCATCATGCCGGGCAGGAGGATCTTGATCGCGACGCGGGTATCGAGCTGTAAGTGGCGCGCGGCGACCACGACACCCATGCCCCCTCGACCGAGCGGACCCTCCACCCTGTACCGGTCGGCGAGGACCTGTCCCGCTTTCAAGCCGCCAAGCTTATCGGGACCGTCGTCCGCCACGCTGGTCTCTCGTTCGGAAGCAAACCGCGGCCCCCGCCCTGCCCGACTCGCCCGCTTATGTTGTCCTCTCGCCTCCGCGTGTCAAGCATGTAGGCCCGATCGAGCGCGGACCGCCGCTAAACCCGGGCTGACCGGCTAGTCATCGGCGCGGCAACCTCCACTCCATCTTCGACTCCGCGCCGTGCCTGCATTGCCCAGCGATAGACCTCGACATAGCGCTTCGCGGCGAGATCCCAACCGAAAGGCCTGCGCATTGCCCTCCGTTGCATCGCCCGGAAATGGGCCGGGCGAAGCCGGTATGTCTCGACCGCCCAGCGCACCGTCGCAACGAGGGAGTCCGAGTTGAGGTCCCAGAGCTTGAAGCCAGTGCCTTGATCGGTGGCGGCGTCGTAATTCTCCACGGTGTCATCGAGGCCGCCGGTCGCGCGCACGATCGGGATCGTGCCGTAGCGCTGGCTGTACATCTGATTGAGACCGCACGGCTCGAAACGCGAAGGCATCAGAAAGAGGTCAGATCCTGCTTCGATGCGGTGCGCCAGCGCCTCGCTAAAGCCCACCCACGCGCGAAACCTTTCGCCACCATGGTGCGATCGCACTTTGAGATACGCCTCGGCCGCGGGGTCGCCCGAGCCGAGGATTAGCACCTGGGTGTCCAAGTCGAGAATACGTGTCAAGGCCGCCAGGATGACGTCCGTGCCTTTCTGCTCGCTCAAGCGCGACACGATTCCGATGAGTGGCACGTCGGCACGCTGGGCCAGCCCCATCTCCTGCTGAATCGCGCGCTTGCACGCAGCCTTGCCCGTGAGATCGTAGGCATCGAACGGCGCCGCGATGGCCGCGTCGGAGCGGGGGTTCCACGCGTCCTCGTCGATCCCGTTGAGGATGCCGACTAGGTCCGCGCCCCTAAAACGGGCGACGCGGTCGAGGCCGGCACCACCCTCGGCCGTCCGTATCTCCTCGGCGTATCGGGGTGACACCGTCGTCAGCTTCGTCGCGTGGTACAACCCGCCCTTGAGGGGATTGACCGCCCCAAAGTCCTCGAGCGAGTCCGCACGGAGCTCTGTCCACGGGAGGTGGATGACTGGCAGATCGACCGCGGAAAACTTCGCCTGGTGCGCGAGGTTGTGAATGGTGAGCACGGTGGCCGCCCGCGCGATCGGCCCGCCCGCCTCGACCGTGTTGAGGTAAATCGGCAAGAGGGCGCTGGGCCAATCGTGCACATGGTAGATGTCAGGCGTCCATCCGAGGTGTTTGCACAACTGAAGCGCGCCGCGGCACAAAAACGCGAAGCGTACGAGGTTGTCCGCCGCCGCCCCGCCCGGCGGGTCGTAGAGGTACCCGCGACCGAAGAGGCCGACGTGGTCGAGCAGATAGACGGGTACATCGCTCTTCGGAAGCGTACCTTCGAGCACCGCCGACCACGCGTTTCCTTTGCCGAGGGGCACCCCGAGCGGAGCGCTGTGCCGGCGAAGCCCACGCTCGGAAATCGCGTCGTAGCGCGGAATGACCACCCGTGCGTCGTGCCCTAGGGCCCGGAGCGCAACCGGAAGCGCGCCGACGACATCGCCGAGCCCGCCCGCCTTGAGGAAGTGAGCACACTCCGAAGCCACGAAGAGAACGGAGAGAGGGCGAGCCATTGTCGGGACCCGTCGTCGAAGACCTTGGTCGAAAAACTTGAACGGACGTCGTGAAGCAGCTTCCCACGTCTGCTCGGGCGATGACAGGATTGTGAACCGTGCGGTTAGGAATCGACTTCGGAACGACGCGCACCGTCGTGGCATACGCTGACCGAGGCAACTATCCGGTGGTCGGCTTCGTGGATGCGGCGGGAGATCGTGCCGCGTGGATTCCAACGATGGTTGCCGAGCGTGGCGGCGAGCTCCGCTTCGGGTTCGACGCTGCTGCCGTCGCGGAGGATCCTGCGTTTACTATCCTCCGCTCGTTCAAGCGGCTCCTCTCCGGGCCCGACGCTGGACCCGAGCAATGCGTGAGGGTCGGGGAAACCGTCGTCCGTACGGCCGATCTCGTCGTCCAATTTCTTTCGTACGTTCGCGAGGCGGTCGTCACACGCTCGGACGCCCGTCTCGCGGGAGGAAGGAGCCCCAAGTCCGTCGGCGCCGCTCGCGCCGAGCTTCGAGCCGCCATCGCCGTGCCGGCCAACGCGCCCACTGCCCAACGTTTCGTCACGATCGACGCCTTTCGCAGGGCGGGCTTCGAGGTCTTGGCGGTGATGAATGAGCCATCGGCCGCGGGATTCGAGTACACGCACCGGCATCGCGATACACTGTCGTCACGCCGTGACTTGGTGGTCGTCTACGATCTGGGCGGCGGAACGTTCGACGCCTCCGTGGTCCGAATGATCGGACGCCGTCACCTGGTGCTCGCGACCGCGGGCGTCGGACGGCTCGGCGGCGACGACTTCGATCGGGTGCTCGCCGAGCTGGTGGCCGCGCGACTGGGCCTCTCCGAGGCGGGCCTAGGCGCGCGCGCCTTCGACCGGCTGGTCGACCAGTGCCGCGCGGCCAAGGAGGCCCTCCACGCGAGCTCCCGTAAGATCACGGTGGATCTCGAGGCGGCCCTGGCGACGGAGGCACCCCAGCCGGAGATCACAATCGGGATAGGCGACTACTACGACGCCTGCGCGCCGCTCGTCGCACGCACGATCGACGCGATGGTCCCGATCATGACCCGCGTCGAAGACGAGGCGGCCGCGCCCGACCTCACCGACGTCGCGGGCATCTACGTCGTCGGCGGAGCCAGCGAGCTGCCGCTCGTCGCCCGGGCGTTGCGGCAGCGGTTCGGCCGCCGGGTTCATCGGTCGCCCTACCCGTCGGCCGCAGTGGCGATCGGGCTCGCGATCGCAGCCGACACCAATGCGCGGCTCGAGCTCGTGGACCGCTACTCGCGCACCTTCGGAGTCTTCCGCGAAGGTTCCGGCGGGCGCGACATCACATTCGATGCGATTTTTACCGCCGGGACCGAACTCCCGTCGTCACCGGGGACGCTAGTCTCCACGCGTTGCTACCGTGCCGCACACAATGTCGGGCACTTCCGCTTTTTTGAGTGTGAGCGCCTCGACGAAGAGGGCCGACCCCGCGGCGATATGGCCCTTTACGGTGACTTGTATTTTCCATTCGATGCGAGCCTTCGAAACGCCGATCTTTCCTCTATTCCCGTGCTCCGGGCCGCTGGTGAGGGGCCGCAGATAGTGGAGGAGTATTCGCTGGACGAAAGCGGGATAGTCGGGGTCCTCATTCGAAACCTCGACTCGGGAGACCAACGTTCCTACCGCCTCGCCGCCGAAACGGCGGCGTCTTCGCCTGGACGGCGCACTAGCCGTTGATGCAAGCTGTACGCGATGCCTAGAAGCATTGCGGGGAACGCTGCGTCCGCAGTCCTCGTTCTCATGTCGGCGCGCGCGGAGGCGGAAGTGCCGGTCGCCGTCGACTCCAAACAGCAATGCATCGCGGCCTCGGAACAGGGGCAGAGCGAACGCGACGAGGGACACTACCGAGCCGCGAGGAAGGCCTTCTTCGAATGCGCTCGCGTCGCTTGTCCGCGCGTCGTCGTCGAGTCGTGCACCAAGTGGCTCCGCGACCTCGATGACAGCGCGCCGAGCATCGTGCTTGGGGCAACTGACGAGCGAGGCAACGACTTGACCGACGTGAACGTGACGCTCGACGGCGTGCCACTCGCTAGCGTTCTCGACGGCAAGCCAATCGAGGTGGACGCGGGAGAACACCTGGTGCGCTTCGAACGCGCGGGTAGTCAAGTCGCGCAGCTCAAGCTTGTGTTGCGAGCAGGTGAAAAGGCCCGGGTCGTGACCGCCGTACTTCAGCCGAGCGGGGCCGGCGGAGAGTCCGCAGTCATCGAACGGGGGAGCGCGGTCGCCGGGGAGGCGGTGCGCCCGGAACCGTTGCTGTCGCCGCGGCACGTGACAGCGACCTCTCTCGGAATCGCCACGCTCGCGACGGCCACGATCGGGGTCTATTTCATCACGCGCGCGGATCAGGACCGCGGAACGGCGGCCAACCTGCGCAGCGGCCTTCCGGTCAACGCCTGCACGCACGCGGTGTCCGCGTTTTGTCAGACGCTGGGCGACACTGTGGGCGCGCAACACCGCGAGGCGAACGCTGCCAACTGGTTTTTCGTCGGAGCCGGAGCTCTCGCGGCCGGTGCCGTCATCAGCTGGTTTTCGTGGCCGGCGCCGGTGAGCACGACCTTGCCGCAGGCTGCCTGGGCATCGCCGATTCCGGGAGGCGCGGTGGCGGGAGTCAGTGGAAGCTTTCGATGACGCGGTCGCATGCGCACCGCCTCGTCGCGATGTGGCGCGCAGGCATGTTCTCGCTCGCCGCTGCGATGGTCCAGGGCTGTGGGACGGCCGATTGCGCCGAGACGGCGACGTGCCCGGACCCAGACGACGCAGCGGCGCAGGCAACCGATGAAGGAGCGGACGAACCCAGCGCCGATAGCAGCGTGGGCGCCGGCGGAGGCTCCGCCGATGCGGAGTCCACGCTGGACGCGACGGCCGATGCGAGCGGCGACGACGGCATCGGGACCGACGCGTCGCAAGGATCCGACGGCCTGGCGGATTCGGAAGCCGAGCCTGGCTCCGCCGACGGCAACCCGGCCACGGACGCCAGCGGCTCCCCAGGCGCGAAGGACGCGGCTGCCGACGTCGCGCGGGGGTGCACTCCGGTCGGTCCCGAGACCTGCAACAACGGCATCGATGACGATTGCAACGGGTTGATTGATTGTGCCGACCGCGGCGCGTGCCCTGCGTACGCGTGCGCGGGGAGAGTGCCCGCCGGGTGGGTGGGCCCCGCCCTCCTCTGGACCGGGCCCTTTCCCGCACCCCAGGTCCCCAGCTGTCCGACGGGATACCAGCCCATCGACGCACAGGAGGGGCTGACTTTTCCAAACGATCAATGCACGTGCACTTGCTCGCCCTCGGGACAACAGTGCTCGCCGACCGCGGTCGGGTACATCGACCAAGCCTGCGCAACGTCCTGCGTGACCGTCAAGCCACCGGGGACGGGCGCATGCATGCCCCTCCCATCGAACGTCTGCGGCTCGAACGGATCGCTCGCAGTGACCGGTTCGCCTTCACCGGGGGGAACGTGCGCCCCTCAAGTGACGACGACTGACGGGGGCGCGCCGACATGGGCGAACACCGTTCGCCTGTGCACATGGGTCGGCGCGCCGGATAGCCCGGGAGGCTGCCCCGTGAGCGGCGCGCAGTGCCTGTCGGCGCCATTTGGATTGCTCTGCATCTATCATTCTGGAGCAGTCTCGTCGTGTCCGGCCGGCTACACCGCGGGTGCTCCCATCATCGTGTACACGGGTGCGCTCGATCAGCGCAGCTGCGGGCCGTGCTCGTGCAGTGGCCCCGCGGGCGGAGGCTGCTCGGGCAACGTCCGATTCTACGCTGGCGGCGCGTGTGGTGGTACGGGCACGCAAAATGCGCCGGCTTGCACGACGTACTCGTTGAGCCCCAGCCCGGGAAGCGTACGAGCGACGTATGCATTGACGCCTGGCACCTGTTCGGTCTCGAACCAGCCGATGCCTGCAGGAGCGGTCGTGCCCACTGGGCCCACCACCGTCTGCTGCCAGTAGGGCTCATTTGGGTGGCAGGCCATGACCTGGACCGAGCACGTCTTTCATTCTTGCAACCGGGTCGAATTGCTCGACATGCGGCGCATGGTGACAACCGAGGCAGGTCGCTGGCGGGGGGTTCCCGACGATGCGCGTCTTGTCCCTTGGCTCGAGGGCGTGCCGGGATCCCGGACCGTGGCAGACCTCGCACTGGACGTTCTGTAGTCGATCGACGTGCGTGACGGTGCTTCCGCCGGGGCGATCGTAACCCGTCACATGGCAGCCGACGCATTCGAGATTGAATTCCTTGTATTGCGTCGCGAGCGTCGCGTACGCGCGTGCGTGAGCCGTGCGATTCCAGACGTCGCGCGCGGCCGGATGGCAATTCGTGCAAGCGTCGACGCCTAGGTACGTCGCCTGGTCGGCCGTCGCTGGACGCGGAAGGCGATCGGCAAAAGCCAGTCGGTTGTGGTCGTCAACCGATTTGTAATAGGTGAGCAAGTCGGCATCTATCGAGGGGTCTCGACCCAGCGACTCCCGCATCTCCTTCAGCGTGTATCGAAAGAAGCTGCCCCGTGCCGGCGGCGGCCTTGCGTCCAGGGCATCGCGCTCGGCCTGGAGCTCTGCGAGCTGGCGCTTGCGCGCCGCAACGTCGGCGGGGGCAACGCTCGGGTCGCGCTCCCACGCGGCGATCTTCACATGGAGGTCGTCGATCCGCCGGGCGGACTCCTCGCGCTTTCGCTCGAGTTCGAGTCCTGTACCATCTGCGAACTTCAGGATGCGGCCGGGAGACACCGAATCGCGCACGAAAAGATCGAGGACTGCGACCGATTGCAGGTGGTTCGCCGCCTGGACGATGAGGACATCGCCCACTTGCTCGCCTTGGGGACCCGGCGTGTTGCCATCGCCGCCGGCCCGGGGGGACCCAACGACGACGGCGGTGAGCTCTGGAATGCCGTCGGCAATTCGCTTCGCCTCGCCACGACCCACCGCCGTCAACGCAACGAGAACGTTGGCACCCTCTTTGAGCGCTTGGTCGACACCTCTCCGAACGGATTCCCGCACCGTCGGGCCGCTCGCCCCCGGCGTCTGGTCCGCCTGGCCCCCCGGGCGCGACGGCGCGACCGCCCCGATGAATCCGACCCTGAGGCCCCCCACCTCGCGGACGACCACTGACCCGAACGGCGGCGCCGTGGCGGCCTCACCTGCCAGAGCGACCGCCCCAGAGGTCTTCGCGAGCTCCATCAAGCCTGCGAGACCGTCGGCCCAGTCGTTGGCTCCGGGCGCGAATGCGACAAAGTCGAGACCGCGCAAAACGTGCGCGATGGTCGCCGCCTTGATGCGGTCTTGGTCGGCTCGCTCTCCAGCGATCTGCTCGTCCATGAAGAACAGCGGACCGGACGACGCGACGAGCGCGGCAGGAGCGTTCGAATGCTCGCGCTTGACCCAGGCACCAAAGTGATCGAGACCGCCAAGCTGGTCTTTGGTGCAGCCGCAAGGCTCGAGCGCGCCTGCAAGGTCCGTCAACAGGTAGAGGCGCAGGGTGGGCAACGCTTCCGGGCCTGCCGCGGACACCGCAGGTGCCGGAGACACGGTAGAACGGCACGCTTCGCAGGCTGCAAGGCCAAGCGCGAGCGCGGCCAAGGCACACAGAATAGGCTGAAAGGCGCTCGGCGCTGTGGTCATGCGACGCTTCTCGTCATTTTATGATCCAAAGGCCACGCATAGATACACTCTGGAGACGATGTCATCGGGCGAAAACCCTCCGCGGAGAGGGCTACTCACTGCGCTCTCGGGGGGGCCAGTGAAGTTCGGCCCCTACTGGCTCGAGTCGCGTCTGGCCGTGGGGGGCACTGCCGAGGTGTACGTCGCCCGCCCGATCGACCCAGAGGCAGAGCCACGGAAGCTCATAGTAAAGCGGCTGCTCCCCCATTTTTCGGCCGATCCGGAGGGGCGGACAATGTTCGAACGCGAGGCAGCGCTTCACGCCGCCGTGACCCACGAGAACGTCGTCCGGGTATACGCTTCGGGCAGCGTCGGCGACGAGCCGTGGCTGGCGATGGAGCTCGTCGACGGCTGCGATCTTTACCGCCTGTTGCGCAGACTCTCTGGCGAAGGCCGCAAGCTTTCGTCGGGCGCGGCCGCGTTCGTTGGCTGCGAGGTGTTGCGTGCGCTCGAGGGGGTCCACGCCGCGCACGACGTGCACGGCCGTCCGCTCGGAATCGTCCATCGCGACGTCACACCCTCGAATATCTACCTGTCGCGCGACGGCTACGTGAAGCTCGGCGACTTCGGCATCGCCAGGGCCGCCGCTCGCACCACGATACGTCCGACGGCCGGGCCGATGCTCAAGGGCAAGTTCGCGTACCTGGCCCCCGAGCAGGTGGCAGGCGACCCGTTCGACCATCGCGCCGACCTTTTCGCGATGGCCGTCGTCGTCACCGAAATGCTTCTTGGCCGACCCCTCTTCGCGGGGAGCGGCCAGCTTGCAGTCCTTCTGGCCATCCGCGATTGCCGCATCGACGCGCTTCGCGGCGCCCAGGGCCAACTTCCGAACGGCCTCTATGCCGTCCTCGAGCGCGCCCTCAGCCGCGACCCCGCCCACCGTTATCCATCGGCCGCCGCGTTGTCGGAGGCGCTCTGCCCGTTCGCTTCGAGCGCGCGCGCCGCGCGCCCAGAGATCGGGGCCCTCGTTCGCTGGGTCCAATCGGCCCCGTCCGTGGAGCAGATGAGGGCAGTGCGGGAAAGCGCCGGCCAGATCCGGGCGGCCGTGGCCGCACGCGAGATCGCGGCCGCCGCGGACGAGCCGGCGGCAGACAAGACGCCCTCGGACGCGGGACAGGCGTTCGACGTGACGCGCACGAGAACGGGCGAATATGCAGCGATGCCTTCCCGGGTCGTCCTGCAGAGCGGGACGAGCCTGGGGCCTTGGTCGTTCGCGAGGCTCGTCGAGGCGCTCGCGACGGGTGAGGTTGGCCGGGGCGATCGCGTCGACTACATGGGCCGAGGTGCTGCCCCCGTCGAGGCCATCGACGAGCTATCGCGCTTTTTGCCCACGCGCTCGGTGACGACCAGCCGGATGGCGGACATCGGTTCTCCCGACTTCGTCGACGACATGTCGACCACGGCGCTCGTGACGGTGCTTCTTCGCGTCCTCGCATCCGAAGCCACCGGCGTGCTGTTCGCAGATGGCCCGATCGAATCCGACAGGCCCCAGCGCGGTGAAGCGGCCCAAGGGGAGGGTGGCCGAAAGGAGCTCTACTTCGTCCGCGGCAGGCTGAATCACGTCGCCTCGAACAACGCGACCGAGCTCCTCGGCGAATCGCTCGTCCGACGCGGAACAATCTCGCGCGAAGAGCTCGATTTCGCGCTGGCCGTCCTCCCCCGCTATGCCGGCCGTATGGGCGACACGCTCATCTCGCTCGGCCTCGTGGGATCGCTGGAGATATTTCGCGCAATCCGCGACCAGGGCCGCGATCGCCTCATTGACTTGTTCAGATGGAACACCGGAAAGTGGATGTTTTATTCTGGCCAGACGGCGCCGCATGTCGAGTTTCCTCTCGACCTCGACCTGATTCCACTTATCGTCTCGGGCTTGGCCGCCGCGCTACCGGGCGACGCCCCGAGCGCGAAGTGGCGCGCGCGCCTGGACGACGTCCTCGTCCCAGCGACGCCAACGTCGTCCGGCATGCGTCGCCTCCGTTGGCCCACGTTGCTCGCGAAGATGCTGCTCGTCGTCCGCCCGTCGCGATCTCTTCGCGACGTGCTCTTGGCCACGGTGACCGACGAAGCGTCGGAAGACGACGTGCTCCGCGGGCTCGAGGTTTTGCTCCTTTCGGGGCTCGTTGCCTGGCAATGAGGTCTCATCGCGCGAGCGAGGAGGCGCCGCTCGAGAACGGCAAGATGGTCTTCAAGTCCTCATCCGTGAAGCGGAGCTGCAACCCGAGAAAATAGTCGCGCCGGCTCGGCAAAAAAAGGTGATCGACCCCACCCAATAGCCAGAGGTGCTTGATGAATTCGTACGAGATCGAGACGCGATACCGCGGCTGCACCTCTTCGCTGAAACCGAAGAGGTCGTTGACGATCTCGAAGCGGTCTTGCAAAAGATGAATGTCGAGCCCAGTACCGCCCGTTGACTCCTTGATACCGAATCTCCCGGTAAGCGGACCCCAACGCTTGGCGAATTGCAATGAGAACCGAAACGCGTCGGTAGTCGTCGTCGTGATGGTTCGGAAATGGGCGGGCAGCGTCGGGTTGGTGGTGTCGACGCTCGTGTCCGTGATCGTCGTGAGACCGCGGGGATCGTTGATGAGCTCGACCGCGTAATATTTGTCTTCCCGCGGTTGAAGTCGCAGCTCGACGTAGCTCTTGATGGTGTTGGCGAGAAAGTTGTAATCGCTCCGCAGGCCGACGATCGTCTGAAGGCGAGAGATGTTTTGTACGTAATCGTTGACACCCTCGGCCACTCCCTGAACCTCGTTGACGAGCTGTTCGTCCTTGGTGAGCCGTCCTATGGTCCCCTCGCCGCGGTCGATGCGGCCGGTGATGCTGTCGACGTGGCCGAGCGCGCTCTCCAGGCTCTTGCTCGAGCGATCGAGACGCTCGATCGTCTCACGCAGCTCCCCTTTCTCGCCTGACCCCGTCCCGTTCGCTGCGGCGGTCATCTCACGCACGTCCTGAGTAACCACGCGCACGTTCTCGAGAATTTTCGCGATCTCCGGGTTGGCGGTGTGGGTGATTTCTCGAACGTTGAGCAACGTGTCGTGCACGACCGCGCGATTTTCGCGGATCGTTTTGTTCAGTGCGTCCGTCGCGTCCGCCACGTTCTGCAAAATCGCTTTGATATTGTCGCCGCCCTGTTGCGTGCCAATCGACACAGCGAGCTGATCGGCGACGTTCTTGATGCTGTCGGCGATTTGCTTCACCTCGTCCATGAGCTCAGCGGGAGTCGTCTCTTGGACGATGGCATGAATCTCATCGCCATCGTGCAACCTCCTGCGATCAGGCGTGCCAGGCGTGAGGACGACGACTGCTTCGCCGAGCAGCGAAGTGCTCTTCTTGCCCAGCGTCGCGTTATCGTAGAGCGCTACGTCGTTGAGGACCTTTACGTCGAGCCTGGCTTCCCCTCGCTCGAGCTTGATGGCGTCGAGTGACCCGACGGGAATGCCTGCGATGGTGACACGCGAGCGCGTCGCGAGGCCGGTCGCGTCGCGAATGTAGGCGTGGACGGTGTAACCACCACCGCCCGTTACCTGGGGGCTGACGAAGCGGAACACGCCGTACCCGGCCGCTCCGGTCAACGCGACGAAGAGTCCGACCTTGGCCGCCTGGGTAACTCTCGCCATGGCTCGAGGACGGCAACCTAGCAGCGTTCGCGCAATGTGAGGAGACGACCAACGTGAGCGCGCGCAATCAGCTAGGGCAGCTCCTCGAAAAACGTGTCCGGCTCCTTGACTTCGGAAGCGCCGCCCAGCGGGCGGGGCAGCGCAATAGCGTCGAGCTCTGCGTCGAGAGCGGCGCGATTTCGGTCGAACTCATCGCGGCGTGAGCGGGGGACGACGCGCACCCCATCGAGGCGGAGCGTCATCGGATCGATGAATACGCCACCCTGTCGCATACCGAAGTGCAAATGCGGGCCCGTCACTCGCCCCGTCTGGCCAACGTAAGCAATGAGCTGCCGTTGCTCGACGTGTTGGCCGATATGCAGCCCGGCGGCAAAGCGAGATAGATGACAGTACACGCTGGTCATCCCGCCTGCGTGGGCGATCTCGACCTTGTTGCCGCACGGTCCGTCCGAGCCGACGCTCGCGACGACCCCGGCGGCTGTCGCATAGACCGGCGCTCCCACGGGCGCCGCAAAGTCGACCCCGTTGTGTGGCATCACCACGTGAAGCACCGGGTGCATCCGATGCGGATTGAAGCGCGAGGCGATACGCGCGAGCGGAACGGGCGAGCGCCAACCGCCGTGCACCGGTTGCCTCCCCTTCGCGTCATAGAAGCCCGGGTGCTTCTTGCGGCCTTCGTCCTGGGCGAAGCGGTAAACGCGGACGGACGGAGCGCTCGGAGCAGCCGGAAAGTACTCGACGGCATCCAGCGACAACCAGCGAACGAAGGCGCCATCGACGCGTTCCTCGGTCGCGACGATGCGCAGCCGGGCACCAGCGCGAATGTCGGACAGCTCGGTGTGGCCCTCGAGCGCGTCATCGAGCATCGCGAGTACCTCGTCGATGGGCCCGAGCCCCGCCTCGGCGAACGATGCGCGCAGGTCCGCCCCGACGAGTACGGCCTTGCGCACACGAAAGACCGAGGGCACGAGTTCGAGCTTTCGGGCGACGAGGCGCACCGTGCCGTCCTGCTGTACGTCTTCGCGCCCTTGCCACACGTCGACGGGCGAGGTCGCGATTTCGTAGGCCACGATGCGACCGCTTGCGCTTTCGCGGGCAATCGTGAAGGACTCCCTTCCGTCTCCCTCGGCGCGTTCCGTGCCGCGAAGGTCGGTGAGCGAGCGCGCAACACGCTGCGCCTCGCCCGACGGCAAACCAGCGGCGACGAGCGCGGAAAGCAACGGCCGATGGCCAACTACGCCTTCAACGAGCGTCAGTGCGCCACCATCCGCGAGCTGCGCCACGCGCCATAGGTGCGCGGCGCTTGCCGGTGCGCCTTCGGCGTCGTCCGCGTCGAGCCAAGCGTCGGCACCAGCGTCTTCGGCAATGGCCTCCCCCCCCGAGAGCGAGCCCGCAATCGACGCTGCGGCCGCGTGCGGAGGCGGCGACTCACTACCGGCGAAGATCACGCGAGCGACGACGGCACCAATGAGCGCCGCACCCCCGGCGATGGCAAGGACCGCCCGGACGAGCGGTGGACCCTTTGCGAAGCGAGGCAGCCACCGCGCAGGTCGGCCATCGAGCAACGCGCGGCCAGTCACGTCGGCGGGCGGACGCGAAACGCGAAACGACAGCTCGGCGGAGCTTTCGCTACGCGACGCGAGCGTGGCCGCCGGTGCGGCGGGTGGCGATGCTTCAGGCAAGGACGGCGGCACACCGGCCTCTCGTTGTTGCGGCGCGGACGCATTGTCCGGCGTTTTGCGCTCCGCACCGTCCACTGGGAAAAAGCCCTTAGCGGTAGACGCGCCCGCATGCAAACGCGCGTGCATACCGCAACGAAATCACGCCCTCGCTTCCAGCGCGTTTCGTGCGTACGATTACGGTCGGGGAGCGCTCGAACGATGGATGAGCACACCAAGCAGCTACTGCTCCTCGGGCGCGAGCATTACGAGAAGCATGAGTTCGAGAGGGCCGAGCCCTTGCTCCGCCTGGTGCTGGAGCGCGACGACGGCGCCGCCGATGTCCACGACATGCTTGGAATCATTTGCCATGCGCGCGGAAATTATGCGCATGCGGAGCACCACTTCGAACGCGCGCTCACCATCAACCCGAGTTACACCGAGGCTGCTCTAAACCTCGCCGTCACCTACAACGATCGCGGAAAATACGAGGCTGCGCGGCAGATCTACGCGCGTCTCAAGGGAGAGGCCCGCGGGTCGCCGCGGGAGCTCGACCCCTTCGCGCGCGGCAAGCTCGCCAACATGCACGCGGACGTCGGCCAGGCCTACGCGGACTCGGGCCTGACGCGGGAGGCGATCGTCGAGTACGAGAAGGCCGTCGCGCTCTGCCCACAATTCGCCGATCTGCGTACCCGCCTGGGAACACTGTTGAGGGAAGTCCACGACCTGCCGCGCGCGCGGCAGCAATACGAGGCGGCGGTAAGCGAACGACCGAGCTTCGTTCACGCTCGCATCCAGCTCGGCGTAACGTTGCTGTCGATGGGCGACGGCGCTTCGGCCCGCGAACAGTGGCAAAGCGTGCTCGAGATCGAGCCGGACAACGTGCGCGCGAAAATGTACCTGCGGATCGCGGCGTCGACGGCGCTCGGCTCGGGGACTCTGCCTATTCGGGCGACCGAACCCGAAGATGGGCCCACGGAACCTAGACGCTGAATCGCCGCGCCCCCTTCGATTGCGTGAAGCGCTACCACGGCCGAGAGCACTCGTGAGCTTCGCAAAGGTCCGCCGAAGCGCAGCGGCTCGCCATCGATGCCTCTGCGTCGAACACGCGCGCAAAGTGCGCCACGGACGCGCGGGCTGTCTGCTCCACGGTCGGCACGGGACCGCCGAGCGCGGCCAGTGAGGTGACGCCATAGCGGGCAATGCCGCAAGGAACGATCAGGCCATAGCGCGCCAGATCAGTCGACACGTTGAAGGCGAACCCGTGCATCGTGATCCAGCGCGAGAGATGAACTCCGATCGCGCCTATCTTGGCGGGACGTTCGGCGCCGCCCGCACGCCGAGGATCCCCGGCCCAATGACCCGGGCACGACTCGTCGACCCAAACGCCAACTAGCTTCGCGTCCCCCTCGATGACGCTTGCGTCGACCCCGCTGTCTTCGGCTAGCGCGACCATCACACGCGCGAGGTCCCGCACGTAGCACCGCACGTCACGCCGGTCGGGGCGCAGATCGAAGATGGGGTATGCCACGAGCTGGCCGGGGCCGTGGTACGTCACGTCCCCCCCCCTGCCCGTCTCGTGGACATCGACTCCTCGCTCCTCCAGCCGTTCACGCGGCTCGAGCACATTTTCGGAATTCGCGCCCCGTCCGAGCGTGACGACCGGGTCGTGCTCGAGGAGCAAGAGCGTGTCTTCTCCCGCGCCGCGAACGCGTTCGTCCACGAGCCGCTTCTGGAGCGCGTGCGCCTCGGCGTAGCGAACGCGACCTAACCAGTGGGCGACGAACCTGCGCATCGTGCCGGCTCTCAGGAGCGAAAGTAGTTCGGTGCCTCTTCGGTGATGATGACGTCGTGCACGTGACTCTCGCGCAGACCCTGGGACGTGATGCGGACGAACCGTGCCTTCGCGCGCAGCTCATGGATGTCGCGGCTGCCGGTGTAACCCATCCCGCTCCGCAAGCCCCCGACCAGTTGGTACAGGATCGACGCAAGCGAGCCGCGGTGGGGCACGCGCCCCTCGATGCCTTCCGGTACGAGCTTCTCGTCCGCAGTTCCGGCCTGCGCGTAGCGGTCGCGGCTTCCCTTCTTCATCGCGCCGAGGCTCCCCATGCCGCGGTAGACCTTGTAGCTTCGCCCTTGGTAGAGGACGAGGTCACCCGGCGACTCGTCGGTGCCCGCGAAGAGCGAGCCGATCATCACGCTGCTCGCCCCGGCGGCGATCGCCTTGGTAACGTCCCCCGAGTGCTTGACGCCGCCGTCGGCGATGATCGGCACGCCGTGCCGATCGGCCACGCGTGCGCAATCGCTGATCGCCGTGATCTGCGGCACGCCCACGCCGGCAACGACGCGCGTCGTGCAGATGCTCCCGGGGCCGATGCCGACCTTTACGGCGTCGGCACCCGCGTCGATGAGCGCTTCGGCGCCTTCGCTCGTGGCGACGTTGCCGGCGATGACTTTCACGCCGCGGAACTCCTTCTTCGTGGCGCCGCACGGCGTCGATGACGCCCTCGGTGATGGCCGTGGGCGGTGTCGATCACGATGACGTCCGACGCCGGCGGCGACGAGCGCCGCGGTGCGCTCGTGCCGATCGGGGCCGGGCCCGATTGCGGCGCCGACGCGCAAGCGCCGTTGCTCGTCCTTGACGGCCTGCGGGTATTTATCCGCCTGGAGGATGTCCTTGATCGTGATGAGCCCGCGAGCTTTCCCTGACCGTCGACCACGAGGAGCTTCTCGATGCGGTGCTTGTGCAGCAGGCGCTTCGCCTCGTCGACCGTCACCCCCGGCGGCACGGTCACGAGCTCACGCGTCATCAACGCGCTGACGGGCTGATCGAGGTTCTGCTCGAAGCGAATGTCGCGCGCGGTGAGAATTCCGACCGGCCGTTCGCCCTCGACCACGGGCACGCCGCTGATGTCGTGCTCGCGCATCACCTCGAGCGCATCCCGCAGCGACTGCGATGCGCGCGCCGTGACCGGTCCGAGGATCATTCCGCTCTCGGCGCGCTTTACTCGCTCGACCTCGCGCGCCTGCACTTCGATCGGAAGGTTCTTGTGGATGATGCCGATGCCCCCCTCGCGCGCCATCGTGATGGCCGTGCGGCTCTCGGTCACCGAATCCATCGCCGCGCTGAGGAGCGGGATGTTCAGCTCGAGCCCGCGGCAGAGCCGCGTCTTCACGTCCACGTCTTTGGGGAGCACGTCGCTGTAGGCCGGGACGAGCAGCACGTCGTCGAACGTCAGGCACTCGCGGAGCTTGTCGTCGAGCATGCCGCTATATAGCGCGCTCCGAATCGCTTGCGAACGGCGCTGACCGAGGGTCTCAGTCCGGGACCCTTGCCCCCGCCGCCGCCTGCAGATCCCGGAACTCGTCGATCCCGCCCGTAAACGAGTGAGCCACCTCGGGGTCGAATTGCGTCGCGCTGCATCGCTCGATTTCGCCAACGGCGACCTCGTGAGGCAGGGCGCGCCGATACGCCCGATCGCTGGTCATGGCGTCATACGTGTCGGCTACGGCGATGATACGGGCGATGAGTGGTACGCCTTTGCCTTTGAGGCCGAGCGGATAGCCGCGACCGTCCCACCGCTCGTGGTGGAGATGGACGCCGGGGACCAGGGGGTGAAGGAACTTGATCGGATCGAGGATGTCTTTCCCGTAGCTCGGATGACGCTTGAAGATCTCGTATTCTTCCGGGGTCAGCTTGCCGGGCTTGTTGAGGTTCATGACGCATCCGATCTTACCGATGTCGTGCATGAGCGCGCTCTGGCGGACGATTTCGACCAGGTCAGCCGGTAGTCCGAGCTTGACGGCCAGATAAGTCGCATACGTGGCGACGCGCTCCGAGTGCCCAGCGGTGTAGCGGTCCATCTTGTCTATGGCTCGTGCGAGGCCATGGATGGTCTGCTGAAAAGTTGCCCTGCAGATCCTCGTAAAGACGCGCGTTCTCGATCGCTGCAGCGGCGCGAGAGCCGACGATGGAGAGGAGCTTTCGATGGCCCTCGTTGAAGCGCCGTTGTTTCGTGAAGCTCGCGACGCCAATCCATCCCAGGAGGCGCGTCTTGGTCTTCAGCGGGACCGAAACCAGGGAGACGAGCGGCACGACGGGCGACGAAGCGAAGAAGCGTTGGCCCCGGGCTCCCTGCTCGAGTAAGGCCGAGTGTGCCGCGTAGTGGCTTACGAAGGCCTGCGGGGCGAGCACTCCGTACTCGAGAGAGACGCGCTCTTGAGATGCCCCGTACACATCGGACGCTGCCGCCGTGTGGTGCTCGCTGGAGCCAGCGACCTCTCTCGACACGACCGACACGATTGGCGGGTCGGACAGCCGCGTGGCCCCCCTCATCGGCGCTTCTCCGTCGCGCGCGGACAACAGGCGCTGGCGCTCGAAGTAGCCTCCTTCTCCATCGTCGAGCCACGTCGACACGAGATCTCCCTTGAGCTCATTCAAGGCCGTGTCGCCGAGCGTCGCCAAGACCTCCTCTAGGGAGAGACTCGCGGCAATAGCCTCGCTCACGGTGTAAAGCGACACGGCCTCGCGCAAGCGCAGGTTCTCCGCCGACAGCCGCTGCTTCTCCAGGCCGCGCTGTGCGACTCGGATTACCTCCTCGACCTTGAACGGTTTGAGGATGTAATCATACGCACCACGCTTCATGGCGTCGATCGCGGTCTCCACCGTACCAAAGCCGGTCATGATGACGGTGACGGCATTCGGCGCCGTGACGCCGATGGCGTCCAGCAACTCGATACCCCCCATGCGAGGCATCTTCGAGATCGCTGATGATGAGATCGTAGTGCGCGTTATTCAGCTCGTTTAGCGCACAAGCTCCGTCCTCCGCCGTGCGGACGATGTAGCCTTCCATTCCGAGAAAGTCCGCGAGGATGTCTCGGATGAACTTTTCGTCGTCGACGATGAGAACGCGCGGGCGCTCGTCGTGTGCGGAGTTCGTCGACATGGGTCGGAATGGCGGCTCGCGCCACGTCCCGAGGCGCGCCGCGTGAGCTCGAAGTGTAACAGATCCACGGCGGACCAGTCGACGTTCGCCCCCGCCTGCGCGGCGGGACGTGCTGCCTGGCACACGAAAGACCACCACGTCCGCATGTCTGCCCTTGCGCTCGCCCAATGCGCGTGAAACGTTCCCCGCACGATGGGAGCCAAGAGGGTCCCACGGTTGGCGGAGGCCACTGTGTTTGGTGCGTACACGTGGGTTGGCGCACTCGCCGCGGCGCTCGCAATGGCGCTTGGGCACGACCCAATGGCCTGCGATGGGTGGCTCGGAGCCCGCGGTGCCGCGGCGCTCCTCCTCAGCGCCGGCGCTGGCGTATGCCTTGGAGCCGCGACGATCGCGGCGACACGAGCCATGGTGCGACGAGCGGGATGGGCGCGCGCCCTGCACGTTGCGCTGAGACCCGCTGTCCACGGCGCCGGAAACGGCAAGTTGTTGGCCCTCTCGATCGCCAGCGCGGTGGGAGAGGAGCTGCTCTTCCGTGGATTGCTCGTGCCTCTGGCCGGCGTCGTAGGCTCTTCGCTGCTGTTCGGCGCCGTTCACCAGATCCGCGGGCGTGGGCGCTGGGGGTGGATGGTGTGGGCGACTGTAATGGGACTGCTCCTTGCAGCTTTATTCAAGGCGACGGGGAGCTTGGCCGGACCACTCGTCGCTCACCTCGCCATCAACCTCGCCAATCTACGGTTTCTCCGCGACAACGACCCGGCTCCTCGTGCACGGATCTTGGGCGGGCTGCTCAACCGTTGAGGGGCGCTGCTGGCGCGTCTTCGGCGAGTTCGAGCACGCGCAGATACGTGGTCCGAACGTCGCGCGTCACTGCGACGTACTGCTCGAGAAGAGCCTGGTCGGCACGCGCGCGCGGCCCGTCGCGCATCCCCATTCGGCGGGCGAGCGGGACCAAACCCGGCGCGCCCTCCTCTATCAAAGTCGCACCGGTGCCATGAGCGACTCGCAGACGCTGTTCAAGGCTCCGCAAAAAACGCCAGCCCTCGCGCAGCACCTCCGCTTCGGCGGAGGGGAGATAGCCGCAGGCCTCGAGCGCCCCGAGAGCGACGGCCGTCTCCGTAGAGCGGACGCGTGGGTCGCGGCCGTGCGTCATCTGGAGCCATTGCGTCGCGAATTCGACGTCGACTAGACCACCCCGCCCAAGCTTGAGATCGTAGCGGGCGCGCATCGCGTCCCCGGGTACGCCCAGCCCGCGAGGCAGCCGTTCGTGGGCGAGCTCGCGCTCCATTCGCGTGCGCAGGTGATGCATTCGGTCGGGCAATGGGGCGCCGCGCTCGTAAGCGGCCGCGCTCGCGATCGCGAGAACCCTCGCGCCGAGCCGCTCGTCTCCGGCGCATACGCGAGCTTTCACGAGCGCCTGCCGCTCCCAGGGCTCGGCCTGCTCGGCCTGGTAGCGAGCAAAGGCGTCTATCGAGACGACGAGCAATCCGTGGCTGCCCGACGGGCGTAGACGGGTGTCCAGCTCGTAGCCAGGACCGTCGCCGTGCGGTGAACCCACCAGACGAAGCACCCGCTGCGCGATCCGCGCGAACCGCTCGGGGGCATCTTCGCCCGTATTGTCGTAAACGAAGACGAGGTCGAGGTCCGAGCCGTAGCCAACCTCGCGCCCACCCAGCTTGCCCATCGCGATGAGCGTCAGACCGCGCGAGTCTTCAACGCCGTTTTCGCGCGCAGCGCCGCACCTCTCGTTCATGGCGAAGCGGCAGGCGTGCTTGAGCGTCGCGTCGGCGAGGGCGCTGAGCACGTGGCCTGCCTCGCGCGTGCCAAGCTCGCCGGCAAGATCCGCGAGGCCCACCTCGAAGGTCACCCGTCGCTTGGCCCGCCGGAGCGCGCCAACGAAGGAGTCGACATCGATGGACGTCGCGCTCAGCGCCGCGACTTCTTCGTCGACTTGGGCGCACGCCACCCCGAAAGTTGGCACACCGCGAGCGTAAACTACACTGTCCACGAGGTCGGGATGGCCCACCAGGGCTTCCCCCAGAAAGGCGCTCGCGCCGAGTAGTGAGCAGAGAGCTCGGACGAGGCGCGGATCGCCTGCCAGTGCGCGCACGTAGACACCAGGCGTCACCAGACGGGAGAAGAACGAGGCAAGCAGCCTGGAGGCCTGTTCGGGATCGGACGCGTCAGCAAGAGCGCCGATGAGGCGCCGCGACAGATCCGGCTCGCGGTCACGGGTGGCGGGATCGAGGGGACGATCGGGACGCCGTGCGAGAGCCAGCAAGTGCCGCGGCAGATCGGTCGACGCCGCGGCGCCGAATCGCGGGGCAGCCGCCGACGCAACGGCGGCCACGTCGGAAGAATCTATCGCCCCCCAGAGAGTCTCGAACCACTCGTCCTCACGTGTCGGCTCTCGCCCTATGGAGCCGAAGCGCGAAGAGACGCGAGCGCGGACCGCTTCGAGCTCGCGCTCCAGACCAGCAGCGCCGGCGTAGCCCAGTGACCGCGCAATGCGCGCGAGAAGATCGGCGTCCCGAGGGACCAAATGTGTCTGCTGGCCGGTCGCGAACTGCACGCGGTGCTCGAGTCGGCGGAGAAACAAATAGCTCTCCGAAAGCTCGGCTGCCTCACGCTCGCTGACGAAACCGCCGGCGCGCAAGTGACGCAAGGCATCGAGCGTGTTCGGGCCACGAACGTGCGGCTCGCGCCCCCCCCATACCAACTGCAGCGACTGCGCGAAGAACTCGACCTCCCGAATGCCGCCCGGCCCGATCTTCAAGTCGTCGCGCACGCTCTGGCCCGCTTCAGCGCGCGCGCGTGCGAGCATTGCCGTCATCTCCTCCACGATGCGCGGATCCACGGCTCGCCGCCACACGAAGGGCACGAGCGCCTCCAGCAGACGCTCGCCGAATCGCACGTCGCCGGCGATGGATCGCGCGCGCACCAAGGCCGCGCGTTCCCAGGTGCGTCCCCAAGCCTCGTAGTACCGCTCGGCTGCCGCGAGCGCGTTCACGACGGGCCCGCGTGTTCCCTCGGGTCGAAGCCGAAGGTCCACGCGCCAGACCATGCCGTCCTCCGTTGGCTCGTCCAGAGTGGCGACGAATCGGTGGGCTACGCGCGTGAAATATTCGTGAAGAGAAGTCTCACCGCTACCGTCGGGGTGGCCGTCGTCTGTCTCGTAGAAAAGCATGAGGTCGATGTCGCTTCCGGCGTTGAGCTCGCGTCCCCCCAGCTTGCCCATCCCGATGACCGCGAAGGCGCAACGCTCGCCACGAGCGTCGAGCGGCGCGCCAAAGCGCTGCTCGGCCCACCCGAGCGCCTCGGTAATTGCGACCTCGCAGCATACCTCCGCGAGATCGGAAAGCTCGCGCGCCGTCGCGTCCACGTCGACGCCAGGAGCAGCGAGGAGCTCACGTGCGGCGACGCGCAGCTTCTCGCGCACGGCGAGGCGGCGCAAGCCTCGACGAACGGTGGCAAGCGTAGACGGATCTCCCACGGCGCTCGCTGCGAGGCGGCGGTAGGCG
This sequence comes from uncultured delta proteobacterium, assembly GCA_963787925.1. Lineage (GTDB taxonomy): Bacteria > Myxococcota_A > Polyangia > Polyangiales > Polyangiaceae > Palsa-1150. The sequence continues at coordinate 1,553,117 of CAWBEN010000003.1, read as the reverse complement.
CGCACGTCCCGCGCCGTCTTGAGACCTCGCGCGATGGCAGCGAGATCCTCCGGGTGGGCATCGATCGCGCGCCCTAGGGCCGGGTAGGCAGATGCGATGAGCGCCCCGAGCTCGACGACGTCGTCGCGCGGCCTGCCGTCGACCCGCGCAAGAGCCGCGCGGACGAAGCGGCGAGCTTCGTCGGACGTCAGCGGGGAAACGGCCTCGGCGCGCACGGCGTGGCGCTAGCTTGCTCCCCACAGCGGAATCATCATCACCACCGCCCAATCAAAGAGCGCGTGCGCCAAGATGCTGGGGATCAGCCGGCCGAATGCCCGGGCCATGCCGCCCCAAACCAGTCCGCCTCCCAGCCCTGCGAGGACGAGCACAGGATTCAAACCGGCCCTCTCGCGAAGCGCCCACGCCGTCGGCGTGAAGGCGAGCGCATAAAGGCCCGCCGACCACAGCCATGCTGTGCGCGAGCCGACGCGGTCCGCGAGTAGTTGGGTTATCATCCCGCGCCACAGCACTTCTTCTGCGATCGCGGCCGCCACGATGGTGAGCGCCACGGCTGGCGCGTGGGCCTGCAGCATGCGCGGATCGCCGATGGCGCCGTATAACGAGACCAGCCATATTTCGCGGGGCGACCCTACGGGCGCAGCGAACCGGGCAAAGCCCCAGGCGAGCGAGAAGAGCAGGAGTGCTCCGAAGAGGCCACGCGTGAAGTCCCCCCACGTCGGGCGCAGCCAGTCGCGCAAGAGCGCTTCGCGTTCGGCCCATGCTGCAGCGAAAGTCGCGACGACCAAAGTCGGCACGGCAGAGAACACCCAAAAGCCGATGGTTCCGGAGTTCTGCGCCGTGAAGGCGAAATACGAGGCCGCGGCTGTGACTCCCACCGCAAGGGCGATGAACGCTGCAGCTTGGGTACGCATGAGCAAGGCGGAAGCGCGATCGGTACCGTCGATGCTCGACTGCGTCCACTTCGGCTACGACCGCCGCTCAGGCGAGGACCGGCAAGCGGACGGTTCTCGGCGCTTCGCCGGCCGGTAGCGGCAGTCGCTGGTTCTTTGCGTAGACAGGGTGCCGGCCGCGCGTTCGGTACCACTCCGCGACCGTCGCCGTGGCGTGCATCTTTTCGACGATCTGACGCCAGCCGACGCCCGTGTTGTAGGCGCAGAAGCTGATTTCGCCAGCCTGCGTGCCGTACGGGATGATGCACATCTCCGTGCGCCGGAAGTCGTAGTTGAACAGATCTTGAAACCACATCCCGGCCACGAAGAGGACCCGCCATTCGAACTCGCGCGCATCCTCCGAGTGCTCGCCGACCGCTTTCCCACGCGCGCCAGTCTGGCTGAGGAACTGACGCAGCAGCGTGGGCACGCCAAACCCCCTCGGAGCCTTCCGCCCGTCGAAGCGACGGCACAATGCGAGCGCGAGCTCGACAAGCGTGACTGCCCGTGGCTGCGCGGCATCCGTGATCTCTTGAATGTCGTTCAGGAGTCCCTCAACATCGAGCACCTGCGCCAGAGGCACCATCTGTTTCGTCAACTTGTTCACGAGCAACGCCGTGCCTATTCCGCAGTTGGGGTGACAGCCGCACTTGAGCGCGCCCCAGTCGGCATGCTCCGCATTGAGCATGTCCGTCAGGTCCCCAAAAGGCCCCATCGCAGACAGCGGGAACCAATCGCGCATCGGCTCCGTGGCTCCCAGCTGGGCCTTCAAGTCGTGAGCGAGGTGCGAGAGCGTGTACCGCTTGGCGCGCCGTTCCTCATCGCCGATTTCTTCGTCTCGCCCGGTAAAGCTCACCGGCTGAAAGCTGACCACGGTGACCTTGTCGGCGTTGTCGATGGCAAACCGGACCACGCGCCCGATCTGATCGTCGTTTACACCGCGCACGACCGTCACGACGAGAACCACGTCGATGCCGGCTGCATGGAGGTTCTCGAGCGCCCGCAACTTGACCTCGTAAAGGTTGCCGATCTTACGGTGCGCGTTCGCCTTTTCACCGACTCCGTCGAACTGCAAGTACGCGATCCGGAGACCGGCCTTCTTTGCCGCATGGGCAAAGTCTGCGTCCTGCGCGAAGCGAATGCCGTTGGTCGCGCACTGAACGCAAAAGTAGCCGATATCCTTTGCGTACTCGATCGCGCGAAGAAAATCGGGCGACAAAGTCGGCTCGCCACCGGAAAATTGCACGCTCATCTGGCGTCGCGGCTTGACGGAAAGTGATTCGTCGAGAATGCGTTTGACGTCATCCCACTCGAGCTCGTGGACGAAACCGACCTGATTTGCGTCCATGAAGCACGGGTCGCACATCATGTTGCAGCGATTGGTGAGGTCGACGGTGAGGACGCTGCCGCGGCCGTACTTGATGGTCGAGCTACCATGGTCGCGGAGCTTGCTCGGCGGCGCCAGGAAGTCTCGCCCCGGAAACAGGCGCTCGATGCGGGCACTGAAGACCGGATCGACGGAGAGGACGTCGTCGAAGCGACCGTGAGTCGGGCAGGTCTTCGTCATCCGGAGCGTCCCCCCCTCCTCGAGGATATGCGCGCGCACTTCCCCGGGCCGCCCATCCATCAGCACGCGCACGTCGGCCCGGCCCTCTAGGATCGCCGCGCGCACGTCCGTCACGCATCGGGGACAGAGCGAGTCGGTTTCCCTGGGCCACCCGAGAGGGGGGAAGCTCCGCTCGCGCCGCTTGAGAAGCGGCGCCGGCGCCCACTTGGGGTGTGGCGACGCCCTCTCGAAACGGGCATTGTAGGCGCGGACCAGCGGCCACACCGCGTTGGCCGCCAGTCGGAGGAGGGAGGTCATGCAGTGGAATGAACCACGGAGAGGTCATGGCACCAAGGCCCTTCCCATCGATGCAAACGCTTGACCTCGCTGCGACGGTGTTCGGGGTGATCTTCATCGCCGAGCTTCCCGACAAGACCGCGCTGGCCGCGCTGGTGCTCGCCACCCGACACAAGGCGCTGCCCGTCTTCGTCGGCGCGGCGCTGGCTCTGACCGTTCAAAGTCTCCTCGCGGTCGCTGCCGGCAGCGTGTTTTTCCTCTTTCCCGCTCGGGCGGTACGCGTTGGAGCGGGCAGCGTCTTTCTCGTCTCTGCGTGCGTCATGTGGTGGCGCAAAACGGCCGAGGCGCACGAACCGCACGAAGCCACCACCTTAGCTGACTCGCGCGGCTTCTGGAGGACGGCAGCGATGGTGTTCGGCGTGGTCTTCGTTGCCGAATGGGGCGATCTGACCCAGTTCGCCACCGCGGCCTTCGCGGCGCGCGAGCACGCGACGCTTGTCGTTTTTGGCGCGGCGACGCTTGCCCTTTGGGTGGTGGCTGCAATCGCGGTCGCCATCGGAAGCCATACCGCAAAGCTGCTCAGCCCCAAGCTCTTGCAAAAAATCGCGGCGTTGCTGTTTGCGGCGATCGGATTGGCACTCGTCTTCGGGTGGCTCTGAGCCCCGCCGATCGGCAACCGCTCCGCCGCCGTTCCTGTTATGGCTTGGCCTGACATGGCGAGGATTGCCGCTTTCGACAGCACCGGCGCAGTTCGTTCTATCCGGCGCCTCGTCGCACTGGGGGTGCTCGCGGTGGCGATTGCCTACCTCGGCTGCGCGACGACCACGCGTGTCGACGCAGGCCACGTCGGCATTCGTGTGAAACTTGCGGGGAGCGACCGAGGCGTTCAGGACATGCCCGTCGTCACCGGCTGGGTGTTTTACAATCCGCTCACCGAGCAGATCATTCTCTTTCCAACGAGCGTACAGAACGTGGTCTGGAGCCAGTCGGCGCACGAGGGAAGGGCGTTCGATGAATCGATCACGTTTAGCTCGAGCGAGGGCGTCAACGTCAGCGCCGACATCGGCCTCTCGTTCCACATCGAGGCCAGCCTCGCGCCCAAGCTCTACGGGCGCTTTCGGGTGAACGACCTGGAGAAGTTGTCGGACGGCTACATGCGCAATACTGTCCGCGAGGCGTACAACGACGTCGGTTCGCGCTTGCCCGTTCAGGACATTTATGGCGCCGGAAAGAGCGGGATGCTCGCCGATGTCACGCAAAAGTGCCGTGACGTCTTTGGGAAAGACGGCATCGTCATCGACCAGTTGACGATCAACGGCACCCTTCGGCTCCCACAGAACGTCATCGACGCGATCAATCGCGCCATGGAAGCCACGCAAAAAGCGCTTGAAAGCAAGAATCGAGTCGCCCAAGTCGAGGCGGAAGCCACACAGGCCATCACCCAGGCGCATGGAGCGGCCGAAGCAGCGCGGCAAAAGGCGGGCGGCGAGGCAGATGCCCTCCTCATTCGCGCCCGCGGCGAGGCCCAAGCAAATGAGATCATTCGACTATCTACGACCTCGGCCGTCCTCCAATATCGCGCGATCGAACACTGGGACGGCAAGCTGCCTGAATACAACGCGGGCCAACTCCCGCTGCTGACGTTCGACGTAGGTAAGGCCGGGGCTCAGGGCTCCTCTGCCGAAGAGGCGACGCGGCAGAAGAGGCTCAAGGACCTTCTCGAAAGCTCCAGGCCGCCAACGCCGCCTGCTGCCGCGTTGCCGCCCGCGCCCTGACCGGCTCAGGCTTCTCCTGCTCCGTTTGACGTCCGCCATCAAAGGAGCTAAGCCACGTAAGGACAGCGTCGTGTGCGGCTCGCCGTAAAGGCAGGGCCGGCGTCGGCGTGAACTGGGCAACACCCCCAAGACCAAAAGGGCCCCCTACGCGGCCATCCGGGCCGCAATCGGGAGTGCCCTCGATCCAATCCCCGGGGTGCGGGGACGAGCGAAGACGCAACATGACGTTCATCGAAGCGGCGGCGGAGGTGCTCCGCCAAGCAGGCAAGCCCCTACATTACAAGGAGATCACGGAGCTCGCGATTGGAAAGAACCTCCTCTCGCACGTAGGCAAGACGCCTGAGGTCACCATGAGCCATCGGCTCACGGCCGCCATCAAGAAAGACGACAAAGAGATTCCGATCGTCAAGCTGAAGCCCGGCGTCTTTGCCCTCCGCGAGTGGGAAGACAAGCGAGGCCGCAAGACGGCCGCAGCTGGCGGGACGGACGACCGAAAGCCGGACGACGCGGGCTCGAGCGACGACGCAGGCGTGGAGGTCAATGCGCTCGAGATCGAGGCGGCCCTCCGCGGCGCACAGGCGCGGATTGACGCGGCGGCCGCCGAGCGCGAAGGCGAGCCGGACGACCATAAGGATGGCGACGAATCGATGGGCGACCGGAACACGCCAGTCTCGGGAGACGACGCGCGCCGGGCTGATCTTGCAGCGAGCGGCGCCGACCTCTTCGACGACGAGGACGACGACGACCAGCCCATCCTTGCCCCCTCTTCTCAACCAGGCTCCGGCCAGCAGGCGGATGGCGCGGCGGGAGCGAGCGAGGGCGGGCGAAGGCGAAGGCGACGCAGGCGCCGCGGCCGGGGGGGTGGACAGGGCGAGGTGTCGGGGGCCGGACCCAGCGGAGTGTCCTCCAACGAAGGTCGAAGTTCTGGCCCCAGGACCAACGACGCGTCGCGCCCTCGAATGGACGGACCGATCCAGCCGACGCCCATCGTTTCGATCGGAGCGGCCGGGGGCGTCGACGCAGACAATGGCTCGGAGACACGCGAAACATTTGCGTCGCCGCGGCCTGTCGTTCGCGATCGTCACCAGATCATGGCGGGCGGGCAGCCAACGGGGATTGAGATCCCCCTCGGCGAGGGCGAAGAGTTGGCGGGACGCGAGCTCGCAGACGCCGCGGCCATCGTCCTTTCGTCGTTCGACCGCGGTGCCGGGCCCGTTCCATTGCGCACCGTTAGCGACGCGCTTATGCGTCGCGGACGCTTGCAGGGCGACCCCGCCCTGGCGACCGCCCAGGCCAGCGCGTCGATGCGCGCCGACAACCTACGCCGCGCCGCAAACGCGCAGCGGCCGCGTTTTCGTTTTGCTAGCGGCGCGCGTGTGGCACTCACCGATTGGACCCTGGGCGGCGAGCTGCCGCGTCTCGAGCAAGACGTCATCGCGGCTGTCGACAGGTACCGCGAGGCGTCCCGGCGCGCGCTGCTTCGCCGTCTACAAGAGCTACCGGGACACGCGCTCATCGAGCTTGTCCTTTTGGCCCTAGAGCGCCTCGGGATGACGCAGATCAAAGCCATTCGTCGCCAGGGCTCGCCTGGCGGCGAGTCCCATTTTGCTGCCTTACATAAAACGGGCGGCGATGCGATTCCGACGGCAATCGTCATCCGGAAAGATGGGCGGGAGGTCGGGCGCGAGCGCGTCACTGATCTTCGCGGGGCGCTGCATCATTACGGGCCGGCGAGCGCCGGCTGGCTGGTGACGGCTGGTCAGGTGCTTTCAGGCGCTCGCGAAGAGGCCACCGCGGCTGGCGCGGCTCCGGTAGCGCTGTACGACGGGCTCGCCCTATGCAAGCTCCTCGAAGAAATCGAGGTGGCCGTCATCAAGACGCGCTTCTCGGTCGCCATCCCCGATCTGGAACTGCTCGAGGCGCTCAGAGGGTGACAGTGCCGTTCCTGGTAGCATGGGCCGCCGGCGTCGTGCTTGCGCTGCCCGCGCCCACAGCAGGCGGACCAGTAACCATCAGGTCCGCTCCTCGAGTCGTGCCGGCGCGGGGCCAACCGCTCGGGCCTCCGGCGCCGCCAGTGGAGGGGCGCCCCGCCGCGACCGTGACGTTGCTCCTGGACGCGCCCACTACCTATGGTCCCTGGACGATGCGTGTGACGAACGTAGGCGATGTCCCTCTTCGGCTCGTCGCCGACGCACGCCTGCTCGGCCTGGAAGTAACGCCGCGGGGTGCGCGCAAGGGGGTTCGATGCGCTCTGCCGGATGACATGCGGCCGAGCGGCGATGACGAGCGCGCCATCGTCTTGCCCCCGAAACGTTCTTACGTCGAGCGCTTCGAGCCCCGGCTTCACTGCTTCGGAGAAGGGCTCCACGCACTCGGGCCCGGCGCCATTGTGATCGGGCGCATGGGCTGGGAGCGCGGTAAGGGCGCGCCGGGCAAGACAAAGCCTCCCTTCGTGGTTTCGCCGCTCGAGGAAGCTCAGCGCGAAGCCGTTTCGCTCTCTTCGATCGAATCGCTGCCGATCGCAGTACCGGATGAGGCGACCCCTGCGGCGCTCCCTTCGATGATGCGCCCAACGCTGGGACCCGACGTCGCGCCGCGCCTCACGTTGCGAGGAGCCGCTACGGTCGACGCGGCCACGCCCAACGAGATCGCCATCCCGGTGATTCTGCGTAACGAAGGCGCGCGACGCGTCGTCATCCGCTTTCGGCCGGAAGCCCTCGGCTTCGATGTCGTCGGCCCGGCAGGGGTCGAGCACTGTGTGTGGCCGGGCATGCCGGCTGCCGCGATGCGCGAGCTGTTCACCCCCCTCTCGACCAATGAGACCGCAAGCCTCACGGTGTTGCTCAACGCGTATTGCCGCGGCCACGCCCTGGACGAGCCTGGGCTTGCCGTAGTCCGACCGTGGCTAGACACGCGCGGCGCTTCCGGCGAAGTCATAGGTTTGCACACCTTCGACGGGCAAGTGATTGCAACGACGCCCACCCTGGTGCGACTGCACCGCGGCGCCACCGCGATTGCACGTGCTCGTCCTTTGCTCGAGCCAGCAAGGGGGGCGCCGCCGCCCTAAGCAAGCATCAGCCTATTCGCCTGGCGCAAAAGGGTCATGGGCTGTGGCGAATTCGCGCCTCGAGAAGCTTGGCGCAAGCCCTGCGGCTCCCCTGCCGGGGATTCGCGCGGACGCCCCCTCTCGCGAGGAGCTGGACAGCCACCGCGCTATGGCACGGCGTCTGCTTCCGTTCCGTCACCCAGCGAGAGGCGGCTCCCTTTGCTTACCGACGACGTATGGCACGCGACCGACGAGGCGAGTGACACCTCGTCCGACGGCGAGAGAGAGAGCTCCCTTCGCGAAGTCCCGATCGGTGCCGTGATTGGCGACGTCTATCGGGTCGTTGGCCCCCTGGGAAGCGGCTCGATGGGCGTCGTGTTGCTCGCGCATGACGAGAGCCTCGACCGCCGCGTTGCGATTAAGTTTATCCATCCGACTTTGTCGGGCGCAACGTTCCGGGAGCGATTCATGGCCGAGGCACGAGCGATGGCCCGGGTGAACCATCCAAATATCCTGCATATTTATGCGTTCGGGGAGCACGACGGCGCGCCTTACTTCGTCATGGAATGGGTGCAAGGTCGCACGCTCGAGCAGTGGCTCGCCGAAAGCCCATCGTCTCCCGAGCTCGAGCTGGCGTTCCAAATTTTGGACGAAACATGCCAAGGAGTTTCCGCAATCCACGCGGCCAACACCGTTCACCGTGACATCAAACCGAGCAACATCCTGCTCGATGAGACGTTTCGACCACGGGTCGCCGACCTTGGCCTAGCTGACCTTTGTCGGGATGAAGGGCCGAGCAAGCCCGAGATCGTCGGCACGCCAACGTACATGGCACCCGAAATCGCGTTCTCTCGCGAGACGGACCCGACGCTGCGCCCGCGCGCCGATGTCTACTCGCTTGCCTGCGTCGCTTACCAACTCTTCACGGGGCGCCCCCCCTTCGACGGGACGGGGAATATGGGCATGTTGCTCCAACATGCGATGAATCCGGTGAGGCCGCCGAGCAGTCTGAGGCCCAATTTGCCGCGTGAACTCGACGGTGTGCTCATCCGGGCGCTCGCAAAGGATCCAAAGGACAGGACGCCCACGGTCGAAGCCTTCCGCCGCGACCTCGTCGCCGCACGCTTTGGAGGTCGCGAGCCCGTGCGCATCCTGGTCGCCGAGGACGACGCGGATTTTCGTGAGGCCATGAAGCTCACGCTCGCCTTCGAGTTTCCGGACGCCGAGATCGAGTGCGTGGAAGACGGCCAGGCCGCACTCGAGGCTTTCGAGCGGAAACGGCCGTCCGTGACCATCCTTGATTTGAGGATGCCTAGACTCGACGGCATGGAGTTGACCGCGCTCCTTCGCGCGCGGGACACGTCGGCCAGCATGCCGATCATCATCCTCACGGCATCGGGAGGGCCTGAGGAATGGAAGCGGCTCGCCGCACTCGGAGCGGACCGTTTCCTCGTAAAACCGGTGGTCATGGATGACGTCATCGCGCTCGTCCGGCGGTCGCTTGGCGAGCGATCCAGCAGCGTCGCACCAAGAGCCGCCTCCTGACACCGCCGTCAGAAGGTCAGCGTCGACCTTGCGCACACGCGCCTCCTGCTTCATCTTCCCCGTCCGCCATGACGCCCGCTCACGAGTTTTCCATCCCGGTGCACGATCTCGACGCCGCGGGAAAGCGCTTCTGCTTTGCGGTGCCGTCGTCTTGGATACGCAGCGCGCTCGAGGGCACGGCCGTCGCCGCCGCGGGAGCCGACGGCAAGCTCGACGTCCGCCTCTCGAAGAGCGGCACGGATGTGGTCATCCACGGGACTCTGCAGGCAGAAGTGCTGGTCGCTTGCGCTCGATGCTTGGAGCTGGCTCCGGTCCTCGTGAGCGAGCCCGTGACCGCGCTGGCCGTCCCGGCGAGCGCCGGGCGCACCGCCGCGTCTCCGGCAAGCCGAAAAGCCGACGAAGACGAAGTCGAACTCGCGACGGGCGAGTCGGACCTGATAGCGTACGACGGCGAGACGGTGGTGTTGGACGACCTGGTTCGCGACGAGCTTCTGCTGGGGATCCCCATGATCCCCTTGTGTTCGGAGGCGTGCCCGGGTATCAGGCCGAAGGAAACGCACGACGCGGCGGAGCCTTCGGGCATCGACCCGCGCCTGCGCCCGCTCCTCCACTTCAAGAAGATCTCGACCTAAGGAGAAGCCCACGTGGCCGTCCCCAAGCGACGCACAAGCCGTTCGAAGCGCGACATGCGCCGTGCAAACCACGACAAGGTCGCGGCGCCCAACCTGATCGCCTGTCCCAAGTGCGGCGAACCAGTGGTCGCTCACCGCGCATGCGCATCCTGCGGGCACTACAAGGGACGCCTCGTGAAGCCCGGCACGGCAAAGGATGGATGACGCGCATTCTCGTCTGAGCTAATCGCCGCGCGATGCGGACGCGAGGCATCGCATGGTTGTTTCCAGGGCAGGGATCCCAGTCGGTAGGCATGGGAAAGGACGTCATCGCGGCGTCGGCCGCAGCGCGCGGCGTGTTCGAGCGCGTGGACGCCGCTCTTGGGGAGCCGCTTTCGAGGATGATCCTCGAGGGCCCAGAAGAAGATCTGACGCTGACGGCGAATGCCCAGCCGGCGATAGTCGCGACGAGCTGCGCCTTGCTGGCGGCGCTCCGCGAGCGAGTGCCTGAGCTGGCGGAGCCGGTCCTCGCGGCGGGTCATTCGCTCGGCGAATACTCGGCCCTCGTCGCGGCTGGCGCTCTATCGCTCGAGGACGCCGTTCGCCTCGTTCGCGCGCGCGGACGGGCGATGCAAGAGGCCGTGCCCGCCGGAACCGGTGCGATGAGCGCGGTCATGGGAATCACTCCCTCGCGCCTCGCGGCGATGTGCGCGGAAGCGGCAGGCGACGAGGTCGTGGCGCCCGCCAATTACAATGCGCCGGGACAGATCGTCGTCGCCGGTCATGCCGGCGCGGTGGCACGCCTCGGTGCGCTCGTTGCCTCCGAGAAGGGGCGCGTGATTCCACTCAAAGTAAGCGCCCCTTTTCATTGCGCCCTTATGGCGCCTGCCGCGCGCGTCCTCGAAGCCGAGCTGGCGGGCGTTGCCATCGCCGAGCCTAACTTTCCCATCGTGGCCAATTTCGACGCCTGCCCCAATCAGCACGCGGCCCGCGTCAAGGAGCTCCTCGTCCGCCAGGTCGACGGGGCAGTGCAGTGGGACGCGACGATACGCGTCATGGTCGCCCGCGGCGTGACTCACGCCTTGGAGATCGGTCCGGGCAAAGTGCTGGCAGGCCTCATGAAGCGGATCGCCAAGGACTTGGCGGTATTGAGCGTTGGTGACGCGGCCTCGCTGGACGAGGTCACCCGATTTCTAGCGGCGCCTTGAGCTCGAAAGAACGCCGACGCCGCGAAGCATCGTCGTTGGCCAGTTGTGGGCCCGACGCGTGGCGTCTATAAGGCGGACCCCGATGTTCCGACTCGACGGCAAGATCGCGCTCGTCACGGGCGGCTCCCGTGGCATCGGCCGCGCGTGCGCCGAAGCGCTGGCGGCGCAGGGGGCCACGGTGATCGTCAATTACGTCAGGGGCGAAGCGGCGGCAGCTCAGGTGGTGGACGCCATCATCGCGAAGGGCGGAAAGGCCGACGCGGCCGGCTTCGACGTGGCCGATTCGAAGGCCGTTGACGCAGCCGTCGAAGACATCGTCAAATGTCATGGCAAGCTCGAAATACTCGTCGCGAACGCAGGAATTTCCGTAGACGGGCTGCTCCTCCGCCTGAAGGACGACGACCTCGAAAGACTCTGGGCCACGAACGTACGCGGCTCCATCGCGTGCGCGCGAGCGGCCAGTCGCAGCATGATGCGTGGCCGTTGGGGGCGAATCGTATTCATGTCGAGCGTCGTCGGCGAAATGGGCAACGTCGGCCAGACAGGGTACGCGGCGACGAAGGCGGCGGTCATCGGCGCGGCCCGATCGATCGCGCGCGAGTACGCTTCTCGCAATGTGACCGCGAATGTGGTGTCGCCCGGGTACATCGACACCGACATGACCGGCACAATGTCGCTCGAGCACAAAGAGCAGCTCGTGAAGGTGGTCCCGCTGGGTCGCGTCGGGGCTGCGGCCGACGTGGCGGCAGCGTGCATTTACCTGGCGAGCGAAGAGGCCGGGTACGTGACCGGCCAGGTGCTGCGCGTCAACGGCGGCATGTACATATGAAAGCCCTCACCGGCAGCGCACGAATCGCTGTGCGTCTACCGCTCGACTCTCAACCGTTTTTCCTATAGGACGCGAGACCAACCCATGGCTACCGACATCCCCAGCGAGGTCAAGCGGATCATCAAAGAGCAGCTCGACGTCGACGAGAAGGACATCAAACCCGAATCGAGCTTCATCGACGATCTCGGGGCTGACTCGCTCGGCCTCGTCGAGCTCGTGCTCGCGTTCGAAGAAGCCTTCGAGATCGACATCCCCGACGAGGACACCGAGAAGATCCGCACCGTTCAAGACGCGATCGACTACATCGAGAAGCACGCTAAGAAGTGACTTGCACGGGCGGCAGCGCCGGCGGAACTTGCTCCGACCGATCCGTCTGCTCGCCCTTCGCAAAACGTCGATCATGGAGCGCGTCGTCATCACGGGCATCGGTCTGGTCACTCCGGTCGGCACCGGAACGCAAGAGGCGTGGAAGGCTCTCCTGGCGGGACAAAACGGGATCGGCCCGATCACGTTGTTCGACTGCTCCGCGTTCCGCGTTCGGATTGCGGGCGAGGTGAAGGCGTGGGAACCGACGCGCTGGATCGAGCGCAAGAAGCTCAAGGAGATGGACCGCTTCACCGAGCTCGCCCTCGGTAGCGCGGCCCTCGCAGTCGCGGATGCTCAGCTGGAGCTTTCGGACGCTGAGCGCGAACGCGCCGGCTGCTTCGTCGGTGTCGGCCTTGGCGGCCTTTTCACGCTCGAAAAGACCAAAGAGACTCTGATGACCCGCGGGCCGACGAAAGTCAGCCCCTATTCGATACCAGGGATCATCGCGAATCTCGCCGCCGGACAGGTGTCCATCGCGCACGGTCTGAAGGGACCAAGCTATTGCACCACCAGCGCGTGCTCGAGCGGTGCCCACGCCATTGGCGAGGCAGCAGAGTGGATTCGCCGCGGCCGCTGCGACGTGATGCTTGCGGGGGGCGCCGAGGCGACCATCACGCCGGTCGGAATCGCCGGATTCGAGGCGATGCACGCCCTATCGAAGCGCAACGAAGACCCTGCGCACGCGAGCCGACCGTTCGACGAAGGACGCGACGGTTTCGTGTGCGGTGAAGGTTCCGGCGTAATGATCCTCGAGTCGCTGAGCCATGCGCGGCTGCGCGGCGCGCGGATTTACGCCGAAGTGGCCGGGTACGGCGCGTCGAGCGATGCGTATCACATGACGCAGCCGGCCCCACACGGCGACGGTGCGCAGCGCGCCATGCGGATGGCCCTCGACGATGCGAAGCTCGCCCCAGACGCCATCGACTACATAAACGCTCACGGCACGTCGACGCCCCCTGGAGACGCGGAGGAGTCAAGGGCAATTGCAACGGTGTTTGGCACCCACGCGACCGACAAGAAGCTGTGGGTGAGCTCGACGAAATCGATGATGGGGCACCTGCTCGGGGCGGCCGGTGCGGTCGAAGCCGGGATATGCGCGCTCACATTGGCCGAGGGACGGGTCGCCCCGACCATCAACCTCGTGAATCCCGATCCCCAATGCGCCGATCTAGACTACGTGCCGCACACGGCTCGCGAGCGGCTCGTTCGTCACGCGATGAGCAACTCCTTCGGCTTCGGCGGGACGAATTGCACGCTCGTCTTCTCGCGTTTCGAAGGCTGAATCGTGAGCATCTGCCCGACCAGCATCGCGCTACAGGCGAGGCGTCCATGGTAAGTGCCTGGCCGTGAGGTGCCCGTTTTGCTCGCACCTGGAAAGCAAAGTCATCGACTCGCGCGTGTCGACTGCCGGTGACGTCATACGGAGGAGACGTGAGTGCGAGGCGTGTGTCAGGCGATTTACGAGTCGCGAGCGCGTCGAGGATGTGCTGCCCGTCGTGGTCAAAAAGGAGGGGGTCCGCGAACCATTCGACCGCGAGAAGCTGCTGCGCGGAGTGCGGCTGGCCTGCAATAAACGCCCAGTCCCGATGGAAGGCATCGCACGCTTCATCGACGAGTTGGAGCGCGAGCTCATCGAGAGCGAGGCAAAGGAAGTGCGCAGCCAGGAGATCGGCGAGCGCGTGATGCGTAAGCTTCGTGAGCTCGACGAAGTCGCCTACGTTCGATTCGCGAGTGTTTACAGGCGTTTTCGTGACATCGACGAGTTTCGCTTGGAGCTCGACAAGATGGCCCGCGCTCGGGCGGCTGGAGAAGCGGAATGACCGCGACGCTCGCGGAGCCGGTTTTCTCCGTCGAAGACAGGAAATGGATGGGGGTGGCGCTGGAACGCGCCGTTAACGGCAGCCCTTCGCCGAACCCTCATGTCGGCGCAGTCGTCGTGAAGGGCGTGGCGATCGTCGGCGTTGGCCACCACGAGCGCGCTGGCGAGGACCACGCCGAGGTGGCCGCGCTGCGTGAAGCTGGTGACAAGGCGCCAGGTTCGACCCTCTACGTGACGCTCGAGCCGTGCAATCACGTGGGAAGGACCCCGCCATGCACGGACGCAATCGTGAGGGCGAAACCCGCCCGCGTCGTCGTGGGCTGTCGTGACCCCAACCCGCACGTGCAAGGGCTCGGGATCGAAAGGCTCCAGAGCGCGGGCATCCGCGTCGACGTGGGGTGCAGGGAAGCTGAGGCGCGACGACTCATCTCGCCCTGGAGCAAGTTCGTCACTACGGGCGTGCCCTACGTTGCGCTGAAGCTGGCTCTTTCGCTCGATGGGCGCATTGCGTCACGAACGGGCGCGTCGAAGTGGGTGACGGGGCCACAGGCAAGGGCACGAGTTCACCTGCTTCGCGCCCAGCACGACGCGGTGATGATCGGCATCGGCACCGCTCTCGCCGACGACCCGCTCCTGACCGTTCGCGATGCGCCAGGGCATAGCCCGCTGCGCGTCGTCCTCGACACGAAGCTACGCCTGCCTCTCACGTCGCGATTGGTGCAGAGTGCCCGCGAAATTCCAACGTGGGTGGTCGGAACGACGGATGCCCCTTCGTCCGCCGAGGATGCGCTCGCAGAGCGGGGGGTGGAGGTAATTCGGGCACCGCCCTCGGCAGAAGGGCGTATCGATCCTCTGTCCGCCCTAAAGTTGCTCGCATCACGCGGCATCGTTACGGTCATGATCGAAGGGGGCGCGGAACTCGCCGGAAGCGTCCTTGCAGGCGCCGTGGTGGATGAGCTGCACTGTTTTATCGCGCCTCTCCTGCTGGGTCCCCGCGGCCGACCCGGCGCAGTGGACTGGGCGGGGCCCGCCACGCCAACCGAAGCCCCGAGCATAGCGGACCCTCAGTGGGAGGTATGCGGACAAGATGCGCACGTCTGGGGGCCTCTGCGCTATCCTCCCCGTTGAATGGGAGCGCCTCCGTTGGCATCAACGGAAACACGGATCCTCCGCATCGATCTCGCCACGGAGCCGATGACGGATTAGATTGTCCAGGAGGCCATGGCCGTACGATCCATCCTACACTACCCCGACCCCAAGCTGAGGGAAGCCGCGAAAAAAGTCGTCGACTTCACGGATGACCTGCAAAAGCTCATCGACGACATGGCCGAGACGATGTATGCCGCGCCGGGCGTTGGCCTCGCTGCGACGCAACTTGGCGAGTCAAGGCAAGTCTTCGTGGTCGACTGCGCCCCTGAGGGCGAGGCGAGCGATTTTCGGGTGTTCGTCAACCCTGAGATTTGTTCACGGGAGGGGAGTGTTCTTTTTGATGAGGGGTGCCTCAGCTTTCCCGGGGCGCGCGAAGAGGTCGAGAGGGCCGAGAAGGTGCGCGTCAGGGCCCAAGACCGAAACGCCCGGTGGTTCGATCTCGAAGCCGAGGGTTTGCTGGCCATTGCGATCCAACACGAATACGACCATTTGCAGGGGGTGCTGATGATCGACAGGCTCGGCCCCCTCAAAAAGCGCCTTTTACATCGAAAAATGGTCAGACGGGCGGAGACGGGCGCCGCCGCTTCAGGGTAGAGGAAGCAGCGGAAAGATCGTATTTTTCCCCTCGGCTGAGATCGCCATTCGCCCCACCGGGTGGAACAAAGGTGTTCCCCCCCACGTTGCAGAGCATCGCTTCGACCGAACCGTTCCGCTAGCCCGGATCCACTAAATCGCAGTGTCCAATCCCGTAACCATCCATCCCGTCCGCGACGATTCGGCCTCCGACGCGGTAACTACTTATTTCGAGCAGCTCGCGCGCGTGCCGCTCCTCACGCGTGAGGGTGAGGTCGATCTCGCGCGGCGCATCGAAGAGGGCGAGAGGCGAGCACTACGCGCCCTGGTCGCATCGCCACTCGCTGCGCGCGAGCTGGGAGCAGTGGGGCGCGCGGTGCGAGAGCGAAAACTGCGCCTTCGCGATGTGACGCGGGCGACTGTCGACGACGAGCATGGCGACGATGAAGACCGTGCCGTCACGTCGATCGCCGACGTCATGGAGCGGGCCGCCAACGCCGCGCGCGCCAGGCGCGTTTCGGCGAGAATCCGCGACGATCTCGTGGAGGCCCTCCTCGAGATTCGTCTGACGAAGCGCGCCCTCGACCGCGCGGTCGAGAAGGTTCGGTCCGCGCGCGACACGGCTCCCATTGCCAGGCGGCGGGCCATCGACACGACGCTCACGGCGGTTCGTGCCGGCGAGGCGGCGTCGGAGCGCGCGAAGGCGGAGCTAATCGCAGCGAACCTCCGGCTCGTGGTGTCGATCGCGAAGCGCTACCGGAATCGAGGGCTGCACCTCCTCGATCTGATTCAGGAGGGCAACCTCGGTCTCATGCGCGCGGTCGACAAGTTCGAGTACAAGCGCGGGTACAAATTCAGCACGTACGCGAGCTGGTGGATTAGGCAGAGCGTAAGCCGAGCGATCAGCGACCAGGCTCGCACGATCCGTATCCCGGTGCATATGGTCGAGACGCACAACAAGCTCTCGAAGACGCTCCGGGACATGGTGCAGGAGGGCGGCGAAGAGCCTACCCCGGAGCAGATTGCGGCTCGTATGAACGTGCCGGTCGAAAAGATTCGAATGTTGCTAGAAGCTACGCGAGACCCGGTAAGTCTCGACTCCCCTGTCGGCGAAGACGGCGGTGCAACCGTCGGCGACTTCGTGGAAGACCTTTCGTTTCCCGCGCCCGATGAGGCCGTCGGCGACCAAGAGCTATCGCACGAGGCGCGCGAGTTGCTGAAGCTCCTTTCGCCACGTGAGGAGCAGGTGCTTCGCATGCGCTTCGGGATCGACGCGCCGGGCGATCTGACGCTGGAGGAGGTCGGAAAGAGCTTCGAGTTGACCCGTGAACGCATCCGACAAATCGAGACGAAAGCGTTGCGCAAGCTCCGCCTTCCGTCATTTCATCGCAAGCTCAAAGCCCACATCGAGAGGTGAACGGGGGCCGCCTCCGGCCACACGCCTTTGCTTCACGCCGCCGGTGGGGCGTTGTCTCCCCGGCGCGGCCCGCAGCCTCAGTCCTTTAAATGACTGAGGCCAGGGCAGCGTCGAAGGTTTCCCCGCCTTATGCGAACCGCCTCATTGCGGCCGTGGAACGGGCCAGCCCCAATCGCAAGCAATGGGTTGAGGGTTGCCCGCCGTCGTCGGGACCGAAGCTGGGACCGCAAAGTTGGCGCCGGCAGAACCCGCGGGAATCGTAACCGTCGTGAACATGTCGGATAAGACGTTGGCGGGAAGTATGCCCTGAACGACGATGTCGTCCAGCGTGACGGCCGTGGGATGGGTCGCGTCGAACCCCTGGAGGGTGACGATCGGAGTGATCGCACCATCGGGGGCCGAGCCCAGCACCGCGTTCAGATTCTTCACGCTCACGCTCTTGAAAAATGGGATGAGTGGCGGAGACGTGGTCTTGGCCGAATAGTGCGGATTAATCATGAGCGGGTTGACGATGTCGCGCTCGCAAATGTCGTGGAACGTGACGTTTTGCACGATTCCTCCGCGGTACGTATCCGATTTGACGCGCACGCCGTTCACGTCCGACCCGGGAGCGCCGCCTGTCGAACGGGTGTCCCCGTCAATCGAGATGTCGTAAATATTGACGTCCTGGATCCCAACGGACCCGGTCGTGCTCGTGCCCGCCGTGTCGGTCGACGTCAGCCCCGGGATACCCTGCGTCTCGCTCCCGATGGACATTCCGTGTCCGGTGCCGAAATGGTTGTGCGCCACGACGACGTTACCGACTCCGTAGTGTCCCTTGAGGACGATGTCGTCATCGCCCGTGCTGATCATGTTGCACACGATCGCGCCGCTCGTGGCGAGATAGCCCTCACCCGGATCGATGCCGTCGGTGTTGCGCGCGTTGATGGGCGGAACGCTCTTGTCGGACGGCGTCAGGATCGTATTGCCCCAGATGTTGAAGCCGTTGCTAGCGAACTTGATATGAAACTTCGGGGAATTGTGAAGCGTGAGCCCGGCGACCACGAGGTTGGAAGTCGTCTTGTCGGATTTGCCGGTGCTCGACGCGCCGCCGATGATGAGCTGGGGATTGGGCGCGCTGCCTCCGCGTTGCGCGGGCGGCGTCCCTCCGCAGTTGCCGGGGTTGACGCCCGCGTCGGGGTTGGCATCTGCTCTCAAGGCAACCGACAGGTCCCACCACGAATACGTCTGCTGAGTCCCGCCGAAGATGATCGGCTTGCCACCCTGCCCGTCGAGGGTTCCTCCGCCTACGAGCTGCGGCCCCTGGCCCGTCATGTTGATGAGCGCGGTGCATTGCGTGCCGGCGGTGGCGGCGCAATCCTGATCGAAGCTCTGGGCGCCGCAAGACGTCCTGCCGGCATAAGCGAAGAGGGCAGCGTTGACCGATGCGTAAAGAGTGACGCCTGAGTCGATCCAGAGCGTTTTTGGTCCCACGATGTCGAGCGCACCCGTGATAAAGGCGTTGTTCGCTCCGCTGGTGACGAGCTTCACGACGGGGCACGCCGCATTCGCGAGGGCCGCCGCAATACGCGCCGTATCAGCCGCAGCCTGCGACTCGTTAGGGCTCGAGACGGCCGCGGGCAGAATGCAGGCGGCGGTCGTTGGCGTCGTCGGCAGCGACGGTTTGGTGACCTTCGCCTTCGTCAACGGCAGGACGAGCTCCGCGTCGCCACTCGCGAGCGTGTCACAATCCGCGATCGAGTGAGTGACGCCGGTTCCAGCGTCACTTGCCGACCCGCTGCTCCCCGAAGAGCTGCCGTTGCCCCCATCGGGCGCGGTGCCGCTGCTACTGGCACCCGACGAACCGGCGCCGCTGCCGGATCCGGATGCCCCACCGCCCGAGGAAGAAGCCCCGCTGCCCGACGACGCTCCCGACGAAGAGCCGCTTGCTCCCGACGCTGCTCCGCTGCTTGGACTTCCGCTGGTAGCACCGCTCGACCCACCGCCCCCGCCGGCATCGGTGTCGGCGCCCGGCGAGCCTCCGCCCGAGCTACCGCAAGCCCCCGGCCCAAGCACGCAAGCCACGATGCCGGCTGCGCCCAAAACATAAATATTGCGTCTCATCATCAGTCTCCCAAGGCGGGCGTATCTTCGACCAGGCTCCGCACCAGGGTTAATGCGCCAAGGCACCGTTTCGATCAACTCGACGGTCCGCCGACCCACGTGACCCGCCGCGTCGACGCGACCTAAGCCACCCAACCACGCTCCACCTATCGGCGACGGAATATGCCCAGATCGAGCTTGATACCCCGCGCAGCCAGCTCGTAGGACAAGCGTGGGGTCGTTCCCGTCGCAGCGAAGCCAGACTCGCCGCCCGCTTCGGCCCTTACGACGAAGAGATCCCGGACGACGATGCCCTTCGCATCTGCCCCCCCGAGCTCGGCGATACGCGCGATGCGTGCGGTCCCCTCGCCCGCGCGCGTGACTTCGAGCGCGACGTCGAACGACTCACCGAGGGCTTCGCGCGCGGCCTCGACGGATGCGCCGGGCCGCGCGAGTGCGAGCTGCGCCACGAGCCGCGCGAGCCCTTGGCGTAGCGAGGGCGACCTGACTCCTGCGAGAACGCCCTCACTTCCCTCGCCGATGACATCGACGGTCGCGACCGCCACGGCGCCGGCCAAGGATGCGACGACCAGGTGATCGGCACCCATCCGCGCCGCCGAATGCACGAACTGTTCGCCTCGCGCCCCACGGTCGACGAGGGCGAGCGACACGACTTGGGCATGACCAGTTGCGATTTCCTCCGCATCTTGAAGGACCACGATGCGCTCTCCGGTCACCGCGGCGGACGCAAGCGCGCTGAGCACGCTCGAGAGGACGTCGCCCGGCCCCGCGACCAGCACGTTCGCCCGCCCGGCGACGCATGCCTCGAGGAATGCGGCCATCGCGGTCGACATCGCACCGGAGCGGACGAGCTCCTCGAGCGAGGACTCGACTCGACGCCGCTTGCGCACAACGAGAACCCAGCTGCTCGCCGCGGGCGGAGCGATGGCCACCATGCGGGCGCCCCGTGCGAGCCGCCGCTCGATAGCGAGCTCCCCGGCGTGCAACGGCTCACCGGACTGCTGCACGAGTCGGCCGATGACGCGGGCGAGCGCGCTTTCACTCGTGAAGGAGACTTCGGTCATCATCATTTGGCCGTTCCGCATCGCCAGCACGGCGTCGGGTCGGCAGACCTGGATCTCGCTCGTCTCCTCGTCGTCGATTAGCGGCCCTATGGGTCCCAAATCCACCATTTCGCGCAGGGCGTCACGCGCGAGCAAGTCGAGGTCGAGGCCTTCGGGAACCTCCCCTTCCGTACGCATGGCGTTTGCTTGATCGCGTACTGCACGCTCGATTGATTGAGTCAGCGCATCAGACACGATCGGAGTAATCGTCAGCGGCGCGAGATCGATCACGTCGGCAACGCGGTCGACCAGCGTGACGAGCGCGAGGCGTCTCGCCGCGTGTTGCGACGTGTCGCGCAATACCGGCCGGCCGGCCGGCGGTGAGCTCGAGCGGGTGGCGCTCGGACGAGGGGCAGCCGGCGGCGGAGTCGGGCCGTGGAGCGTTCCACGAGCAGAGGCAGCGCGGCCCAGCACCGCCGTACCGGAATGGACGCGGGCGCTTTGTTGCGGCATTTGCGGCGGCCCCGGAAACCTCGGCTGCGGTGCTCCCCGAAGCTCGGGAGCGACCTCGCTGTCGTCAGGATCTCGCTCGAGCGGAAAATGGCTCACGCTGTCTACCTCGGAGCCGCGCCCCGCGAACGGCAAGGAAGAAGGCGCCGGAATCAGAGGTGGTCCGGAGCCGACGCGAAGGCTCCCCGCCCCTTGCGCGGATGCGGCCGCAGACGCCTGCGCCGGGGCAGAGGTCCCAGCCGGTAACGACGGCAAAGGCAAAGGAGGCGGACCGACTTGATGGACCGCGCCCGGCGGCGAGGTCGCCGAGGCATCGCCTGGGGGGGAGGTTCGACAGACGCGCGAGCGGGGGAAACGTCACGGCGGCTCGCAGACTCCCGGTCGGCCACAAGATCTGGCGCAGTGGCTTCCAGCCGGAGGACGAAGTCGCCGATGTAGATTTTGTCCCCCTCCCGGACGATGGTGGCCTGCGAGATCTTTCGCCCGTTGACGTAGGTCCCGTTCGTGCTCTTGAGATCTGTGACGATGAAGCGACTATCCCGAAAGAGCAACCGAGCGTGATGCTTCGAGACGTTCCCTTTGGAAAGCGTTAAATCGTTGCCCTGGACGCGGCCGACGTTGATCTCGTTCTTGTCAAAGCCCTCGCGCCGCTCCGCTCCGCCCTTTTCGCTGATGACGATCGTAAACATGTTGAGTGATGGGCTCGCAGTCGCGCCAACCTACACGCGGCGCAGTCGCGATTGTCGAAGCAGCCCACGCGGCGTGTCAACTGCGTTGCCTTCAAGGCGCTGCCGGCGCCATCGACCGAGCCTACGAGCGGCGCAGAGAAGCGGCCGACTTCACTTCAGTCGTCACCTGAGCGAGCAGCTCGCCGGCAAGGGCAATCACGTCGCGCGCCTGAAAGCCGCTGGCCCGGAGCTCGCGGTAAATGGTCTTCGCCAAGATGGCGAGCGCACGCGGATCGCGGGCCCCAGGTGTATCGCCGAAGGGTAGCGCCATGGATTGGTGCGTGTCGTCGCATACAAGGACCAAGCCAAACAAGCAGGCCCTTCAAAACATGGATATTCTACGCCTGAGCCCGACTACAGCGAAATGGTTTGCGCAGACTTTATCGCGTTGAGCGCGAAATTATGTTCGCGCTCAAGGCGCGGTAAGCTACTGTCGGAGAGCGCGGCAAGTGATAGCCTGCGCGGCCCATGACCCTCTCGGAGGTCTCGGACGCCCGTGAGGCGACCGCCTCGAAGAACGCTGGCCGGGTCGCACTCTGGCTACGGCCTGAATCGAGCTCTCGCCGCCTGCTCGTCGCCGCAATGGTGTACTTGGTATGCACAAGCGTCTTCGCAACAGTCGCTGGTCCTGGGAGGCTGCTCACCCACACGCCATTCAACCACTATGCGCTCCTCGCGGACGCCTGGCTGCATGGCCGCCAATATCTGGCTGGCGGTCCCCCGGCCTATGCGATGAACAACGACTTTGCCCAATATCAGGGCAAAACGTACATCAGCTTCCCCCCGTTCCCCGCGGCGCTGATGCTCCCCTTCGTAAAGCTCGCGGGCTCGCCGGAGAACTTTCGCGACGGCCAATTCATCGTCTGGCTTGGGGGCCTTGCGCCGGCGATCCTGTTCCTCGCGCTGGAAAAGTTGCGGCGTGACTCGCGCTCGCCGCGCACCGAAACAGAAAATATCGCGCTGTCATGGCTCTATGCGTTTGGCACCGTTTACTTCTTCACGGCTGTCGAGGGCACCGTTTGGTTCGCCGCCATCGTAGTCGCATCCGCGTTGTCGGCGCTGTACGTGCTTTTGGCGCTCGACGCCGAAAGGCCACTGCTCGCGGGCGCAATGCTGGGCCTCATCTGGCTCACACGACCCCCGATGGTCCTCATCGCCGTGCTCTTCGCGTTCGAAGCGCTCCGGGTCTCGCAGCGCCCGGGGCTGCCCGTCCTCGCCGAGACTCGAGGGCCGCCCACGTGGCATGCCGCGCGCGACATGCTTTCGCGACTTGACTGGCGGGCGTTGTCGCGACGATGCGGTCTCTTTGCGGCGCCGCTCGTCTGCGCCATGGCCCTTGTCACCTGGATGAATTGGACGCGGTACGCGCGCGCCACACCGCTGTACTTCGACCATGAGTTTCTCAGTGTTGGCTGGCACGCGCGCATGCTCCGCTGGGGGATGTTCAGCTATCACTACCTCGCGAAGAACCTCGGTATTGCTCTCACGAGCCTTCCCTGGTTGCCAGCCAGCGGCGAGGCGGCGCAGTTCGGAGCGCCCTTCAAGATCAACGAACATGGGCTGGCCCTTTGGCTCACGACTCCCCTCTACGTCTGGATCCTCTGGCCGAAAGGCCTGGAGGGCAGGCCTGAACGCAGGCGTCTGTATGCCGTGGTGGCGCTGGCCGCTGCCCTCCCGGCGGCCCTCGATTTGCTCTACCAGAACTCAGGGTGGCGCCAGTTCGGTTACCGCTTTTCGAACGACTACGCCGTCCTGTTGTTCGTTCTCCTGGCCATCGCTGCCCGCACGACCCGGACTGCCCTTTTCGTCGCCGCTTCCGCATGGGCGCTCGCATGCAATCTCTTCGGCGCGGTAACCTTCGACAAGGCGGAGTTCGCACGCTTCTACTACAGCGACGGTTCGCAGACGGTGATCTACCAGCCCGATTGAAGTCCGACCACGAAGCTCCCCGACGACGCGAAGCCCCCGGATTTCGGCCCTCTCCTGCGCGGCTGTGGTTGGCGGCTGCCAGGCGGGCGCCGGCCATTCGCAGACACCGCCCGTCATGGTGCTCGGCTCGCTCACGGTAACCAGCTCTTCGTGTGCCCAAATGGCACGATCGCGATGGGTGGCACGTGCGATGGAGCAAACCGATCGCCGCAGCGGACGTGGAGCGCGCCGCCCGCGAGCACTTAGACCTGGGCGATCGTGTGCGATGATCGCGACGCAGCGGGTGGAACGTTCACTCATTGGGTCGCGTACGATCTTCTCAGCGACTTGCGCGCGGCGCCCGAGGGGCCGACGTCACGCCAAACGCACCGCTGGGCTCGAGTCCAGATGCGACGCGTCAGGACCTTGAAGCCGCCCTCGCCGGCCAGGGCGGACACGCGCTGGCCGAAGGTGCGCTAGGCCACGTTTTCGCATTGATTTGTTCCAACCCTACGGCGAGCGCGCCTCGATCGGAATGGTCAGCCGTTGGCCGGGCCTTACCCCGTGCCTTCGCGACCAGCCCGCGTTGACCTCGAGCACGAAAAGCGAAGGACAGTCGACCCCTCGCGATCCATCGTCGAGCGTCGGGGCGTTCTCCACGATGCCCACGATGAGCCCGTCTTCGTCGAGGTAAATCAGGTCGAGGGGGATGCACGTATTGTGCATCCAGAATTTGTGATCATCACGGACGCGAAGGTCGAACAGCATTCCGTTGTTCTCCCCCATGGTCTTCCGGTACATCAGCCCGCGCGAGGTGTCGTGGTCGGAGCGAACGAGCTCGACGTCCATCGCCGGCGCGCGGGCCTCGGGAAAGCTCACGCGGACGATAGGCAATTTTGCGCCAGTTGCCTCCGGATCAGGCGGACAGCCCGGCGCAGCGCCGGGTGGCGGCGCGGGCGGGGGTTCGCTCGGCATGGGCTGAATGCAGCGGCCGGCGGCAAGTGAAGCATCGTTGTTCGAAGGACGGCCGAGGGGTTGGGCTCCGGAGGCCGCGACCCCTGGGCTCCAGCGGCGCGCAGCGAAGTCCTCGGTCGGCGCACGCTCGCACTCTGCGCCACCGAGCGCAGCGATTATCAAGAGCGGCACTATGCGCACGGCAGGCCCCGTCTAGAGCGCCGGCCCACTGCCAACAAAAAGAAAGAGGCACCGCATAGGAGCCCGGGGGGGAAGAGCCGGCCTAAGCGATGCCATGCGCTCAGAAAGCGACAGGCGTGCCAGAGCATCGATTCAACTGATTCCGACAGTTAAGCCAACCCAAGACGATTCGTGAGTTGTTCACGATCGAAACTAAAAGGCGAATGAAGTTCAAAATTGAAACGCCACCTGCCGGCTGTGGACCTGAGGATCGTGTCAAGGACAGTCGCCTCGCGACGTCGACTGTATGGGTGGCTGAGCACATCCTAGCTTAAGCTAGGACGCCGCCCATGGCTACGACGTCTTCCGCTCCTCACGCTGCGTCCACGAGCACTCGGCCCGGCCCGGTTCATGGCCGGCCCGGCTTTGGCGAAGTACGCGCGAAGCGACCGAAGACCAATAAGTGGCTCGTTACCCTTTCCATTACCTTCGGGACGCTGATGGGTGCCATCGACTCATCGATCGTCAGCGTCGCGCTGCCGCACATGATGGGGTCCCTCGGCGCAACGGTGCAGGAGATTACGTGGATCAGCACCGGGTACATCATCGCGAACGTCGTGGTGATGCCGCTTACGGGATTTTTGGGGCGCCTGTTCGGTCAGAAGCAGGTGTACATGGCCTGCCTAGTTCTTTTCCTCGTGGGCTCGATCCTTTGCGGCACGGCCCGATCTCTAGGCTCCCTCATCGGCTATCGCGCGATCCAGGGGCTTGGCGCGGGCGCCCTTCAGCCCACGGAACAGGCGATCTTGCGCCAGACATTTCCGCTGAAAGAGCAGGGAATGGCGATGGCGCTCTTCGCGATGGCGGTGATGCTCGGCCCGGCAATCGGTCCGACGCTCGGCGGATGGATCGTCGATAACTACTCATGGCCTTGGATTTTCTACATCAACGTGCCGGTGGGCATGCTCGGCCTCACGATGGTCGCGGCCTTCGTGCAGGAGGACGAAGACATCGTCGCGAAGAACCGCGAGCTGGCAGCGAGGCAGCGTAAGGACGTCGACTGGTGGGGCATCGGGCTTCTCGTGCTCGGCCTGTGCGCCCTGCAATATTTTCTCGAGGAGGGGCAACAGAGCGACTGGTTTCAGTCGACGCGAATCTCCATCGCCTTCGCTATCGCCGTCGTCGCGCTCGCGACGTTCCTCGTCCGTGAGCTCACTTGCGAGGTGCCGGCCGTCAACGTGCGCTTGTTCAACGATCCAGTCTTCGTCTCTGGGACGCTCGTCGGGGCGCTCATGTTTGCGCTGCTCATGGCGACGATGTTTTTGCTGCCGCTTTTCATGCAGCAGCTCCTCGGCTTCACGGCCACCGACGCGGGCTTCGCGCTGATGCCGCGCGTCTTCGTCATGATGGTGGCCATGCCCATCATCGGCAGAATCTACAACCGCGTCTCGCCACGCGTGATCATCGCCGCCGGCATCCTTTTCATCGCGTGGGGGGCTTACGACATGAGCCATTTCACGTTGCAGAGTGGAAAGCACGACGTCATCGGGGCCATCATGATGCAGGGGCTCGGGTTCGCTTGTTTGTTCGTTCCGCTCTCGACCGTGGCCCTGTCATCGATTCCCAGGCACAAAATGGCCGACGCCACCGGCCTGAACTCGGTGTTCCGGCAGGTGGGCGGCTCGATCGGTCTGGCGCTGGGGGCGACGCTGCTCACTCGCTTCGGAGGGCAAGCGCGACTCGCGCTCGTTTCCCATGTTACGGGTGCCGACGTCGCCGCGGTCGCGCGGATCCGGCAGCTGACCGGAGGCTTCATCGCAGGAGGCTTGGATGGTGCAGCGGCGAACGAGGCGGCGCTGCGGGTGATCAATGCGACGATCGAAAGGCAGGCCGCCTTGCTCGCGTTCGATCGCGTCTTCTGGATCGCGGGGCTTTCCTTCGTCTTCGTGTTGCCTCTGCTGTTTTTCCTAAAAATGCCGAAAGAGACAACCGCCGAATCGCGTGAAAAGGTCGAAGTGCACCTCGACGCGTGAGTAACTCCGGTCTGCCCATTCAGGCCTTGAGGCTGCGAACGCCCGCCATGTGCACCTTGCCGGGCAGCGCTCGGCCAACGATGCTCTCGGCCACCTTTCCCGCCTCGACGAGGCGCTCCAAATCGATCCCAGTCTCTATGCCCATGCCTTGCAACATGTACACGAGGTCCTCGGTCGCAAGGTTTCCCGCCGCTCCCGGCGCATAGGGGCATCCCCCCAGACCACCGACACTCGCGTCGAAGTCGCGGATTCCGCTCGCGAGGCCCACGAGGACGTTGGCGAGTGCGGTGCCGCGCGTGTCATGCATGTGCATCGCGATCCGCTCGGGAGGGATCTGTTCGAGCGCCATCTTGCAAATGCGCTCGGTCTGCCGAGGCGTGCCCACCCCGATCGTGTCGCCCAGGGAGACCTGGTAACAGCCCATGTCCAGCAGCTTACGCGCGATGGCGATGGCTCGCCTCGGATCGATGTCCCCTTCGAACGCACATCCCCAGACGGTCGACACGTAGGCGCGCACCCGAAGCCCGGCCTGCCGAGCTGGCCCGATCGTTTCTTCGAAGGCGGCAAGTGTTTGGGCAATCGTCTTGTTGACGTTCTTCTTGTTGTGAGTTTCGCTCGCAGAGACGAACACCGCAATCTCGCCGATGCCCGCTGCGAGGGCGCGAGCAAGTCCCTTGGCGTTTGGGCAAAGTGCGCTGTAAGCCACACCAGGCCGCGCCTCGGCGTGTTTTGCGACCTGGTCGGCGTCGCCGAGTTGCGGGATCCACTTCGGCGAGACGAAGCTCGTAATTTCGACACGCTTGAGCCCGGAGGCGACAAGAGCGTCGATGAGCCGGAGCTTTGCCCGAAGTGGCACGGTCGCCCGCTCGTTTTGAAGACCATCTCGCGGCGACACCTCGTAAACCGACACGTGATCCGGAGTGTTGTCGAGGATGCCCACAATGAAGAGAAGCATTGGTCTCTGCGCGTAAGGGCGCAAGTGGGACCTCGGAACAACGGGAGTAGCGTAGAAGACCGCACGCGGTCGTCTGGACCCAGGCCCCCAGCTGGCGGTATCATTCTTTCCAATGGCCGACGCTCCGGACCGCGGCTCCCCTTCGAATATCAAGGGATGGCTCTCCGACGTGTATCTTACCGCCCTCCTGGGCGCGCAAGAGGAGCAGCTCGTCCGTCGCCTCGGAGAGCGCGCGACGATCGATGACCCGCTTTTTGGGCGTACGAACGGTTTACCCGGCATCGTCAATTGCGTCCGCGAGGTGGGGGCTTGGCTCGCGGAGGGCCACGCCACTTTCGAAAAGAGCGCGTTCACAATGGGCTCCGACCGCGACGTGACCGAAGGCATGCTCGGTCTGGATGTCGACGGCCGCCGAGTTTCGATCCCGCTGGCCGTCGTGGCGGAGCGTCGGCCCGGGCGCGAGGTCGAGATCCGCCTCTACTACGCGACGGGACCCGTTCAGAAGAGGAAGCGAGTTCCGCGTTCTCCGCTGGTACCCGAGAACAATGAGCTGTCCGTTCCACTCCCGGTTTCCGCGCACATCGCCGCAGTCGAGCGAGGCGACCTGGATGCCGCCATCGGCAGCTTCGAGGAAGGCGGGACGCTTCAAGACCCCTTGGGTCAAAAATTCACAAAGGGGGGCCATGACACGCTGCGAGCTTTCTACGAGGCGACTTTTTCGCCTCTAGCCGGGGGAAACAGGCGCAACACGGCCGCCATCCGCAAGGGTGGTAGAGCCGACGACGGACGCACGTGCGTCCTCGAATACACGGCCGTCCGGGCCAGCGGCGACGAACGGCCCGGGCTCGCTGCCTATGAGCTGGGCGAAAATGGCTTGCTCCGCGCGGTGCGCATTTACGAGGACGCGGGGTAACGCGGCTCAAACGCCGATGAGGCGCATCTGCTTCTTTCCCGTCGGCGTGAATGGGATGGCGTATTTGCCCGAGAAGCATGCGTGGCAAAAGGAGCCTTCGCCTCCGAGCGTGTCGAGCATTCCTTCGAGCGAGAGGTAGCCGAGCGAGTCCGCCGTCACGTAACGTGCGATCTCCTCGACCGAGTGGCTCGATGCAATAAGCTCGCTGCGCGTCGGAGTGTCGATCCCGTAGAAGCACGGCCACTGCGTCGGCGGGCTCGAAATGCGAAGGTGCACTTCGCGGGCCCCGGCGTCGCGCAGCATCTTCACGATTTTGCGCGAAGTCGTACCGCGCACGATCGAATCGTCGATGACCACGACCCTCTTTCCACGAAGAACGGGCTCGACGGGGTTCAATTTCAAACGGACGCCGAAATGGCGAATACTCTGCTGCGGTTCGATAAACGTGCGGCCGACGTAGTGAGAGCGGATGAGACCCATTTCGAACGGAAGGCCGCGCTCGGAGGCGTAGCCGATGGCCGCGGGAACCCCCGAATCAGGGACGGGAACCACGACATCGGCATCGATGGGGTGCTCGCGCGCGAGCGACCTGCCAAACTGCTTGCGGACTTCGTACACGCTTCTGCCGCCGAGCTTCGAGTCCGGCCTCGCAAAATAGACGTACTCGAACACGCACGAACGCTGAGACGGCGCCTTGCCGAGTGGACGCACGCTCCGGATCCCCTGCGGATCCATGATGATCATCTCTCCAGGCTCGACGTCGCGAACGTACTCGGCACCGATGAGATCGAACGCGCATGGCTCGCTCGCAACGACGTGTGCATCCTTTTTCCCAGCAAGGAGACCGACGCACAAGGGCCGAATGCCCATCGGATCACGCACGGCGATGACTGCGTCCTCGGTCATGAACAGAAGGGAGTAGGCTCCGGCGACCCGGGAGAGTGCATCCGCGATGCGATCCTCGACCGCTATTTCCTTGCTGGCAGCAACGAGGTGCACGAAGACCTCGGTGTCCGTGTCGCTCTGAAAGATGGACCCGCGCGCCTCCAGCTCGGCACGAAGTGCCTCTGCATTGGTCAGGTTGCCATTATGGCAAACCGCCAGCGAGCCCCGGGCGTAGTCGACCGCAATGGGTTGGGCGTTCTTAATGTGCGAGCCGCCGGCCGTGGAGTAGCGGACGTGGCCGATGGCGTTCCGGCCTGGCAGCTTCGCAAGCTGGTCCTGCGAGAACGACTCGTGGACGAGCCCCATGGCGCGGTGCGCGTACAGTTGCTCGCCATCACTAGTCACGATGCCTGCGGACTCTTGCCCGCGGTGCTGCAGGGCGTGTAGCCCCAGGTAGGTCAAGTTGGCGCCTTCAGTGTGACCGAACACGCCGAAGACACCGCATTGGTCGTGGAAATGGTCATCGTCGTCGCCCGTGGAAGGCGCGCGTTCCGCAGGCATGGGATCGAGGACGACGAGGCGGCGATTGGGCAAGGGCATCGGCGCCGAGAACTTAACCGCGACCGGGGCTCACGGCCAGGGCGGTCAGCTTCGTCGCCGCTCGAACGC
Organism: uncultured delta proteobacterium; assembly: GCA_963787925.1. Lineage (GTDB taxonomy): Bacteria > Myxococcota_A > Polyangia > Polyangiales > Polyangiaceae > Palsa-1150. Next base: position 1,523,126 of record CAWBEN010000003.1, on the reverse strand, counting down.
GACCGATGCGAGGCCCGCGCCTACGCCCAAGACGAGCCACGAACCGTACCCGAAGAGCGACGCGCCACACGCGCCGCAGTCGCTTGCGCCCGTGCTCGAGGCGAAAGGACACGCGATGGCGACCGTGGAGACGAGCGAAGACATGGCGACGGCCAAAGACGGGAGCGCGACCTTCATGGCGGTAAGCCTGACCCCGACCGAGCGCAGCGTCAAACGGGGGTCACATCGGGACTGGATCGTGTGTTCACGTGCCATTGGCCGAGGTGGCATACGTCGCGGTCACGGAGATCTCGTAACGGGCATGCTGATGCTCGATGCCGTCGAGAGCCAGCGGGCGCAGCGCACCGCGCACGGCCGTGGCGCATGCCCCGAGCACCTTGCGGTCCATCACCGAGCGTCCAGCGCGCGGCAACTGCAGGCTTACCTTGCGCCGGGCGAAGCTTACGTCAGCCACGTACTCGATGGTTCCCCCCGGCACCGGGGGTATCGACCCGCCAGCGCTGCCCTTGGGGACACACGTGGCGAACTGTTCGATGGCCGTCGCCAGTGCGTGCTCGATCGGCACCAAGTGGTCGCACTCGTCTGGTCGCGTTTTCTTCGGCCCGCGGTCATGACAACCGATGACGCGAGCGTCCGAAACGACAACAGGCGCTCTCGCTCCCGCGTCGGCCTGCAGGGAAAGCGACGGGGCAGCCGATGACGACTCCGCCGACGAAGGGTCGCCCTGCTCATTCGCTTCGGTCATGTCACGCGGGCGGCGCGACACGTAAAGGCCCAGCGCAACCAGGACGAGGCCCAGCAGCGAGGCAACGATGAGCGGAGCGTGCGCGCGGCGACCGTCATTGACGACGAGTGCGCGACGCCCTCGGCCGGCGGAGGGCGGGGCCGAAGGCGGGTGCGACGGGTCGCGGCGTCCCGTCATGCGCCGCGCCCACCGGCACCGGCGTCCGTTGGTTTTGGATCTCGGACGATCACGGGTCGACCAGCTCGCGCACGGCGACACCCGCCTCGTAACGGGCGATCGTGGCTGCAAGGTCGAGCCCATCCGGAAGCATGGCCTGCACTTGACCGACGACCTGTTCGACCAGGTTACGAGCCTCCTGAGAGCCGGGTCCCACCATAGCCACGCAAAACCGCAGCGGCCCAGTGCGCCCCGCGGTCACCGGAATGAGCGAAAGGAGGAGCATGTCGGTCAGCTCGACCACCCGGGTAGCCGCGCGACGAAGGGCGAGCATCTCGAGAATGGTCGGGCGATCGCTCACCAGACGATTGGGGCCGCGCAGCTCATAGCGCGCGATCGTGAGAGGAGCCTCAACCCAATCGGCGAATGCCGCCTCCTCGTCGAGCGCACGCAGGAGCTGATCGCGGGTCAGAAGCCCCGTCAGTCCGTCACGCCTCGCGAGGTAGGCCCGTGCCCGTTTGTGATTGGCGCTATCCCGCCCGAAGCTCACCAGCTTGAAGCGCAGCTCCCCGAGTTGCACCTCGCCGCCATGCATGAGGTTTACGGATTTGCGACGTTCGTAGGTGTAGTCGACGTACGTCCCGTTCGTAGAGCCGAGGTCTTCGATGATCCACGTCGCATTCTGCCACCGGAGCTGGGCGTGGCTTGCGCTGACCGTGGCTTCCGGAACGACCATCTCGTTGTCGGTGCGCCGTCCGATGGTCATTAGCGGCTTCTCGAGCACGACGAGCTCGCCGACGAACTCGGGAGCGTTCGTCGCGAACGTCGAAAGGAGCGACTGGGTGCCGGGCGCAAACGACTGGGATGCGGCGCGACCGGGAGGCGGACCCGGATCGAGTCTCTCCCGAGGGACCTGAATCGGGTTCGTGGTCAGGGTAACGGGATTGAAGAAGCGCAAGTGCCGAGCAGGAAGACGCTGCTGTGGGTCGTCCGAAAAACAACGAAACACCTGCTCGATCTCATCGATGCTCAAGCCGGACGGCACATCGAACATGATCTGCTGGCGCATCGTCTTGGCGCGAGGCTTGTAGCCGGGCTCTGGGACGCGGCAGGTCCACATCTCGAGCAGAGTAAGGCCGAGCGCATAGACATCGTCCTCCGGGCTCGCGCCGCCTGAGCGAATGCGCTCGGGGCTCATGTAGTTTGGCGTCCCGCCGTCGGGTGGGGCTCCGGGTCGACGGCCGGAAGCGCGCGCGCGCTCTTTGGCGAACCCGAAGTCGAGTACCATCGCCTTGCCGAAGGCGCCTTCGGCGTTAGTGGTGACCATGACGTTGCCGGGCTTGAGGTCGCCGTGAACGAGCCCTTGCGCGTGGATGGCAGCTACGCCGGATGCGACATCGTGGGCGACCCTTCGGAACTCGTCGGCCGTGTAGCCGCCCCCCGCCTTCTTGCGCCGAATATGCGTATGAAGGGTCTGCCCAGTGATGTATTCCATCACGAGAATGGGGCCGTAGGGGCTGGGCGCGAGGTCGTGAACCCGACAGACGTTGGGATGACCCACGGAACGCGCAAGGACGAGCTCTTGCCGGAGCGCCTCGTCGTCGCCGGGCATGCGCGCCTCTTCGCGCACAATCTTGATGGCAATCGACTGCTGCGTGGTCCGGTCGTAGGCAAGGAAGACCTCACCCATCCCGCCCTTCCCGAGGCTCTGACGAATCTCGTAGCGGTCGTTGACCACCGCTCCGTGAGTCAGCGGCGCGAGGGTGCTCATCGAGGCCTCGACATGGCCTCGCGCGCGAGGCTCATCCGCCGGCCCTGCCCACTCGAAGACACCGGCTTGCGCGCATGCGAGCGCGCGTACCTTGCCACGGTTCTATTTGCCCTGCTCGACACCTTAATCGGGCGCTAGCGTCTCACATGCGTGAGGCGCGAGTCCACAGGCACCGGGCACCGGGCACCGGAGGCGCCGCGGCCTTGCGGCGGGCCGGCGCCGCGCCGACGGTATGCTGGCGAACCGTACCCGTTTGCCGGCCGGTGGGGTCCTTGGAGATCGGAACGGCTGTCGGTTCGACTTTCTCGCCACCTGCTACCATCGATCTCAGCCACACGCCGCCTCGTCTTCAGATGAGTCGTGCGTAAAGGCTGGCGAGCGCAGCGTCGAGCTCGTCGAGACGGGTTCCGCCCGCCTGTGCCATGTCGGCCCGCCCGCCGCCGGACCCTCCGAGCATGTGGGCAATGTCTTTGATTAGATCGCCTGCTCGGTACCGATTGGTCAGCGCCTTGGAGACCGTCAGCACGAGCATGGCTTTGCCCTGAGCCACCGCGCCGACCAAAACGACGGCCGTTCCGAGCTTGTCGCGCAACTTCTCCGCCAGCTCGCGTAGAGTCGCGGCCTCGCCGACCGCGACTTTGACTGCAAGCGCCTTTCCTCCTGGAATCTCACGCGCGCCCCGCAGGAGGTCATCGAGCCCGCCGACCGCCGGACCTCCCCCGACCTCCCCCATCGCAAGCTTTCGCTTCAGCTCTCCGAGCTCTCGCTCTAGCTGCCTTTCATGGTCGAGCAGGCGCTCGATCTTTTCAGGGACCTCTGCCGGCGTGGACCTGACGGCACGCGCCGCCCCGCGGAGCGCCCCCTCGATTGAGCGTACGTAGGCGAGCGCGTTCATACCCGTAGCCGCCTCGATGCGTCGCACGCCTGCCGCAAGGCCCTGCTCGCTGACCACCTTGAAGAGCCCTATTTCGCCGAGAGTGCGCGCGTGGGTCCCACCGCAGAGCTCTATTGAATCGCTGGTCATCGTCAGCATGCGTACGACTTCGCCGTATTTTTCCTCGAATATCGCCACGGCGCCGCGCTTCCGCGCCTCGCCGACGGGCAGCACCTCGGTCACCACGGGCGCATCGCTCAGCACCTTGGCGTTCACGAGGTCCTCGATCCGCGCAATCTCGTCCGCCCCAAGGGCTTGGTTGTGCGCAAAATCGAAGCGCAGGCGCTCTGGCGAAACCAGCGAGCCCTTCTGGTTTGCCTGCTCGCCAAGCACGGTCCTGAGTGCCCAGTGCAGGAGGTGAGTCGCGGTATGATTACGCCGCGTCGCAGTGCGGAGGGCATGATCGACCTCGAGGTGCACAGTGTCGCCGACGGCCACTGCTCCGCGCGCGAGGACGCCGACATGCGCCACCAAACCGGGAGCTGGCTTCAACGTATCGTCGACTTCGAAGCGCATCGGTTCCGCGCCGCGGCGTTCGATGAGCCCCTTGTCGCCGATCTGTCCGCCCGATTCCGCATAGAATGGAGTCGTATCCGTGATGAAGACGGCCTTTTCCCCTTCGATGGCACGGATGGCGAGCTGCCCTTCCTTGACGATCGCGATCACCTTGGCCTCGACCTCCTCTCGCTCATAGCCGACGAAGGCAATGGCGCCCCTCGCAGATCGGCGCACCGCGTCCTGCACGTCGCGCCAAACATGGTCGACCGCAACCGCATCGTTGAGCTTCGAGGCGTCGCTGCGGGCTCGCTGCTGGTCCAGCGCGCGCATGTAGCGGTCTTCGTCCACCGTGAGGCCGCGCTCGTGGGCGATCACCTGTGTCAGATCGAGCGGGAATCCATACGTGTCGTAGAGCTTGAACGCTGTGTCGCCACCCAGTACCGAGCGACCGCCAGCTCGAGCTCGTTCGATCTCCTCCTCCAAGTTCTTGAGACCGCGTTCGATGGTCTCGCGAAAGCGCTGCTCTTCTTGCCGAGTAACGTTCGCAATGAGCTCCCTGCGCTCTGACAACTCAGGGTAATGGTCTCCCATGAGACGCACTGCTTCGAGCGCAACCTCGTGAAAAAACGGCTCGCGAATACCCAGCCGGTGGCCATGTCTCACCGCGCGTCGCATGACGCGTCGGAGGACGTACTCGCGTCCGGCACGATCCGGAAAGACGCCCTCCGCGATGAGAAACGCCGTGGTCCGCGCGTGGTCGGCGATGACGCGCATCGAGACGTCGTCATCGGCCTGCGAGGCGTGGTAGCGCTTCCCGCTGATGTCGCTCGCCTTGTCTACGAGCGCGCGAAGCAGGTCGGTCTCGTAGTTGCTGCTGACGCCCTGGAGCACACTCGATAACCGCTCGAGCCCTGCGCCCGTGTCGACGCACGGCTTCGGAAGCGGCGTTAGCCTCGGGTGGCCGAGCGCATCGATAGTCCGCTCGAACTGCATGAAGACGAGGTTCCAGATTTCCATCCAACCCCGGCCGTCCGGAGCCGGGTCGGCGCCGAACGAGGAGTACGGCACACCGCCCGGCGCTTCGCCGTTGAACCAGTGGATCTCGGTGCACGGCCCGCAGGGGCCGGTCTCCCCCATTTGCCAGAAGTTGTCCTTCGCCCCGAGCCCGACGATGCGCTCGTCACCGAAGCCGGTCACTTTTTTCCAGATGGCCCGCGCCCCGTCATCCGGGCCGACGCCTTGGTCGCCCTGTTCGCGATCGCCGCCGAACACCGTGATCATGAGACGCGCCGGATCGAGAGCAAACACTCTGGTCAGGAGCTCCCATGCGTATGCGATGGCTTCTTCCTTGAAGTAATCACCGAAGGAGAAGTTGCCGAGCATCTCGAAGAACGTGTGATGCCGCGCCGTGACACCAACGTTCTCTAGGTCGTTGTGCTTGCCGCTGATGCGGATGCACTTCTGGCTCGAAGTCGCGCGGTCGTACGCGCGCCGCTCTTTGCCGACGAAGACATCCTTGAACTGGACCATTCCCGCGTTCGTAAACATGAGCGTGGGGTCGTTCTCTGGCACGAGCGGCGAGCTGGCCACGACCTCGTGCCCGTTGCGCTTGAAAAAGTCGAGAAAGGCGAGGCGGACCTCGGCGGAAGTGCGGGACATGGCTCCACTGGTGGATAGCATGGGGTCCCCGCGGCCGCGCCGATGCGCGGTACGCACAGCCCGCAACGCCTCACGGTCCGAGGAGGTCCCGAATCTCTTTCTCGAGCTCGTTCTCTTCGCCATCGTGGTAGCCCGAGTGGGCGAAGCGAACGATCCCGTTCCGGTCGATGAGAAACGAGGAGGGCATCGTCTCAGGCTTGAAAGCCCGCGCAGCCGACCTGTCCGCGTCCCAGGCGAGCGTGAACTTGGCGCCATAGGTGTCGCCGAACGCAGAAATCTTGTCCCGGTCTTCGGGCTCGTCCTCGCTGATGCCGACGACAATGAGGCCGCCCTCGGCAAACGTCGAACGGAGGCGCTCGAGCTTAGGAAACGACTTCTTGCACGGCTCGCAGAATGTCCCCCAAAAGTCCAACAGGACGACCTTTCCGCGCAACGGGTGAAGCGAGACCGTCTCCTTTGGGCTGCCGACGTTCTTCGCATGAAATTCCGGCGCTGGATTGCCGACGAGGCCGCCGCCGGTGCCGGCCGACTCAGAGCCCCGAGCCTCGTCGGTTGCTCCTCCACAGCCCGTCGCAACTGCAAATAGGAGCGACAGCGCGCCTGCGAGGCGAAGCGGGGGTCGGACCACGGCGATCATCAAGGCGCCTTTCACCAACGGATTCATGGGTGCGCCGGCGACCCCAGCACGCGCGACAAAAACTCGATGGCCCGGCCGAGGATCAGGACCTGATTGTCTCGCTTCTGCGCGCCATGGCCCTCGTCGCCGAAGATCATGAGCTCGCACTCGACCCCCCGCCGCTCGAGCGCGTCGTGGATCTGAACGGCTTCGCCGACGGGCACGCGCGGATCGCTGGCGCCCTGCACGATGAGAAGCGGACCCTTGACGCGATCCACGTAGGTCATCGGCGAGAGCTTGGCGAGCGCCTCCGCATCCTTCTCAGGGTCGCCGTACTCGCTGACCCTCAGGATGCGGCGGTAAGGCGCCGTGTTCTGCAGGAAGGTCCGGAGATCGCTGATGCCAACGACGTCCACCCCAGCGTCGTAGTCTCCGGCGAACATGGTCATACCCATGAGCGCGGAGTAGCCGCCGTAACTTCCGCCGTAAATGCCGACCTTCGGCTGCTTACCCGCCGACACGAACTTGAGGCGCGCCCACCTTGCTGCGTCGTCGATGTCCGTGATGACATCGAGGCGTTTTGGTCCGTCGTCGGCGTGCAGCCACGTCTTTCCGAAGCCATCGCTTCCACGGACGTTCGGCTCGACGAAGATGAAGCCGGCGTCGACGAATGCTTGTGCGCCCACGCTGAAGCCTGGCCGAGCTTGAGCCTCGGGACCGCCGTGGAACGAAACGATGACTGGGCAAAGAGCGGCGGCGCATTGCTCGGGGCGGCGGACGAGCACAGGTACCTTGGCCCCGTCTCTTGTCGGGTAGGAGTCGAGCTGCGCGCGAGCAAACTTCGTCGTGTCGATTTCCGGTGTGCTCGGCGCGTGCCAGGCTTCGAGCGTCCCTCTCCTCCAGTCGAGAACGTATCCCCGGGTTGGATGCCGCCCGTCGTCCACGGCCATCGTCGTCATGCCACCGTCGGGGGTCGTCGGACCGAAGGACACATTCTCGGCGTCGGGGAAATCTGGCAGGCGCAAGGGCTTGAATGTGCGCGCGTCGATCGCGTGCAGGCGCGAGAACCCGTTCTCATTCGTCGTGTAGAGGACTCGCGTTCGCGCGTGATTGACGTCGAACTCGTCCACATCGAACTTTGATTCCGCCCCGATGGGCGTGAGCTTGCCGGCAGTCCAGTCGTAGAGCCTTCGGTATTCACCAGTTTTGTTGGTGGAGACGATCAGCTCCCCCTCGCGCGCGCCGTAACGTGCGTCGTACTCCTCTTTTTCGTCTTGCCCAATCATCGGCAAGAGCCGCTTCCGATCCGAGTCCCACTCCCAGTACTCGGCGGTTAGCGCGCCGGTCTCCTTGCGCAACAGAAGGCGGCCTCCATCGCGCGTGTCCGAAATGTGCCAGAGGCCTTCCGGTTCATCGAGGACGAGTTGCTTCTCCCTCGTGGCAATGTCCCAGCGGTAGAGCGCGTAGACGTCGGCCCGCTCGTCGTTCGCCGTGAAATACACGTACCTCGAGTCCGCCGAGACCGCCTCGTAGTGGGTCTGCACGCCGCGAACGTGCTGCACGAGCTGCAGCGCGCCGCCCAGGGGCGACTGGAGATAGAGCCCTGGGTTTTCCTCCCCTTTCTGGTCGCGCTGAACGACGAGCCAATGGCCGTCCGGAGTGATGGCGGCAAGTGAGGTCTTGTCCTCCCCGCCAGTCATCTCCCGAGGAAAGTGAAAGGGACCGTCCAGCTTCCAGACCTGCGGTACGCCCGTGATGGCCCACGAGAAGAACATGAGTCTTCCGTCCGGGCTCAAGCGACCGATGCCGGGCGCCCGTACGTCCATGAGCGACTGGATCCTCCTCGCGATCTCTGGTCGTAAGGGACGCGGTCGATACCTTTCAAGAAGCTCGGGCGCTAGGGTGTCGGCGCCTTGACCGCTGTACGCGGAACCACCCGCGACGGTCGCGTTGGCCGTCGATTGCATCGAGGCGGTCGGCATCGCCGATGTCACGGGCGGAATCGGCCCCCGTGGCCGTTGGCCGCCGCAGGCGGGCGCGAGCACGAGCTCCAATAACCAGACGACCTGAATGGCTTTCATTGGACGAATGGCTTCCCGGATGCCCGGCTCGTAGTCAAGCGGCGTCGCGAGGACGACTGCGTCGACCGCTGCCCGCGAGCTCGTGTGGGCGACCGCTGGTGCGGGAGCGGAGAGGTCAATCGGCGATGTGAGCTTCCAAGGAACACGTCGTGACCTGTCCGAGGACGTCGACCGCCCTGACGAGTACGACATATCGCCCTCTGCGACGATAATCGTTGCGGAGCGCAAGCGGCAGCCGAGCGCGTGAGCTCCCACGCCACTGCCGCGAGGCCACGCACATGGGGCCACCTCGATGATCCCAGTCGACGAACCACCCCTCGAGCCATTGCGACCAGTGCCGTACGCCCGCCCTCGCGCCAGAAGGCAGATCGCACTTGGGCATCACGAACGATGTCAGCTCGACTGTCGCGGTCGACCCCACGACGGCCACGCGAGCCGAGAGCGTCCCTCGCGACCCCGATTCACCGGCACCGGCTGCTTGGACCACGAACGGGCTGACCTCGGGGGCGGAAAGCAGTCGCTTGCGCGTGGCGTGAATGGCAACAGGCGAGAGGTCGCACGCAAGCCAGCGGCGCCCGAGCTTCTCGGCGACCACCGCCGTCGTCCCCGATCCAACGAAGCAGTCCAGCACGAGGTCGCCAAGGTTCGACGACGCGCGGACGATTCGCGAGACGAGCTTCTCATTTTTCTGTGTAGGGTAGCCGACTTTCTCTCGCGAAAAAGAGACGATTTGGATACTGTCCAGACGATCGAGCTCGTTTCCATTCCAAACGTCTTCGATGGGATATCCGGGACCGCGAGGGGGCACGCCATCGCGACGGACGTATCCCGCGGGATATGGAATGTATTCTTTATTGAAGACGAAGGCTTGCCGATCGCCGTCTTCGCCCCCGCTGCGAGCTTTTCGGCCCCCCTTTGCATAAAAGAGCACGACGTCGTGATTGCGTATCCAATTCCGGGCGCGCGATTTGAAGCCGCTCACCCACCCAATGCGCCAGACGATCTCGCGCTGGAACGCTCCGAATCCGAACACTTCGTCCAGAACGACCTTTGCGTAGTGGGCAACGTGGGAGTCGAGGTGAACGTAAAGACTTCCGCCATCGGCGAGAAGATCGTGCAACACCGAAGCGGTATCGAAGAACCACCCGAGCCAAGCATCGAGGCCGCGCGCGTCGTCGTACGCGCGGACAGCGACCCGCGGCGTCTCGGCAGACGCGCCTGGGATAGGCGCACGGAACACGAACGAGCCGCCAGTGTCGAAAGGAGGATCGATGTACGCGAGCGCGACCTTGCCGGCGAATTCGCCGAGCCAGCTCGGCAAGACCAGGGATTCATCCCCCCGCACCAAACGGTTGTGCCAGACCCCAGGCGCGACGCCGTGCACCTCCTCCGTCTGGAGGGCAGACGGGCCCCGCGTAGGCTCGGCGCGCAAGCCGCCCGAATATTTGCCGTCCCAAACAAGCTCCGCCACCGCTCCTGGGTTGTAGCGGCTTCCTCCAAACGGGCGCCAGAAAAGGCGTGGATCGTCCTAACGCCCGATGTACGAGCCTAGGTCGCGCTCTTCGGACACGGCACGGAGCTTTTTCAGAGCACCGGCCTCGATCTGCCGGACGCGTTCGCGGGAGAGATTGAACGTCTTGCCGACTTCCTCGAGTGTGTGGCCGGGGCCGCCATCCATTCCGAACCGCAGGCGCAAGAGCTGCTGCTCGCGGGGGCTCAGCAACTCGAGCAACGACTGGGTCTGCGCGTGCATTCGCTCGCGCGCGAGCTGCTCATCCGGCGACGGAGCGCGGGCGTCGGCAACCAAATCGCCGAGTTGCCCCCCATCGCCATCGTCCCCGAGGGGAGACTCGAGGCGGAGAGGCTCGCGGACGAGACCGAGGATGACTCTGACCTTGTCCAGAGCGAGGCCGCTCTCCAGCGCGAGCTCTTCGTCGCTCGGATCGCGGCGGCCCTGCTGCGCGAGCGTGCGCCGGACACGCTCGAGCTTGTGCCGACTCTCGAGTAGGTGAACTGGCACGCGAATCGTCCGACTCTGATCGGCGATCGCGCGCGCCATCGCCTGACGCACCCACCATGCAGCGTATGTGGAGAAGCGGTGTCCTCGCCGCCAATCGAACTTTTCGACCGCTCGGATCAGGCCAAGCTGCCCCTCTTGCACGAGGTCGTGCATGTCGAGACCCTGCCCTATGAAGCGCCTCGCGTAAGTCACGACCAGGCCAAAATTCGCACCGACGAACTCGTGGGTAGCTCGCGACGCCTCAGCCAGGCCACGGGCAAAGGCGCGGCGACTGCGCTCGTCGGCCCCGTCCGTGCAGAGCTCACGTGAGAAACGGGCAAAAACGTGGCGTTCGAGCCTAGCGTCAGCCAGGTCCGACGCTAGGCGCGCCCGCCGCTGGCGGCGGCGCTCGCGCGTGGCAGCTTCTCGGGTGGGACGGGCCATGGTGGCCGCCGCGGTCGCCCCGCGCTCGAGCAAGCGCGCCAGCCGCTCGGCCTGTTGCCCCTCCTCTACGTTCTCGTCCGCGTTACGAATGAGCGAGGACGGGATGACGTGGCCCGAGCGCAGCTCCGCGGCGAGGGCCCGCAGCCGTATCGCAGCCGCGCGGCTGCCGAGCAGCGCAAAAAGAGCATCGCGCTCGCCCGCTTCGATGCGCCGCGAGAGCGCTACCTCTTCTTCGTGCGACAGCACGCGGCGACGAGGCGGCGACTGCAGCCCGACGGAGGCCGGCGATGCGAACGTCGCGTCGTTCGCGGCCTTTACTGCGAGCGTTCTGACCTCGAGCGGGTCCCGCTGAATGGGGTCGCGCCGACGGACAAGGGCTGTGCTGGGTGCGTTCACGATCTCTAAGTGGTGGGATGCCTAAAAGGCAGTTAGGGTCGCTGCGGGCGAGGGGCAAACACACGCCCAGGTCCGTGCCTTCCCGCAGGGGGCTACGTTAATCACGCTCGCTCGTTTCGTCGCCTACCATTTGCCGCCGGTACGACAGTTGCTTGAGTCGAGCGTGGCCTCGTAGGGGGCCGGGCGCAATTCCAGAGCGGCCCGCGCGAGTTGTAGCCGTCCGCTGCCGGCCTTAGCGGTGGGTAACGAGCAGATGGGCGTGCCCCGCGCGATCAGGGTAGCCGTAGCGAAAAGCGAGCTCGCGCTTGGGCTGTGCCTTGAAGAGCCTTTTCAGGTCTTCGCCGTCGCGCGGGTCGGGGTCCCCAAAGGGCGCCGGGCCCTCGAACGTGCCGTATGCGTCCTGCGTGAAGCCCGCAGGGACGGCAATGCGGGGCGGAATCCCCGTCGAGTCCGAGACCATCCAGTCGGTGTGGGCGACGAGCCAGTTGCGGAGCAGCGAAAAATGGTCGCTCCACAGCAAGTGGGTGGCCGCCTTGGTCATGACTGCCACCTTGCCGTCTGGGGCCGTCGCGTTCAAGTACTCGACTAGGCTCGGGTCTGCCTTCAGGTGCGTGTCGTCCAGGTTGAAGCTCACATGCCGCAGCACCTGAACCGCAGAGCTCGGGTCGCCCAGCCGCCGGAACGAGAGCTCCGCGTTGGCAAAGAGGGCACGGCGTTCCGCGGGCGTCTTGGCTGCTTCGATGTCGTCCCGCGTGACGTAGTCGAGTGAACCGTTCGGATTCAGCCGAAAATACCGAAGCGCGACGGGTTCATCACCATGGACCACCAGGGCTGCCAGCGCGAAGACGATCTCTCCGGGAAGAGTGGTTTTCGACTCCTTTTCCAGGTTGTCGGTTCGCGAATGGGCCTTCTCGAAGAGGCGCTCGAGGTGTACCCGATGCTCCGAGAGCTCGAAGGCCAGCCGATCGGGAGCCAGCGTGTCGATGGGTCGGACATCACCGGCGGGTTCCAGTGAAATGGTCGTGATCTGCTCCGCCCCGGGGAAGGTGGCCAGCGCGCTCGCAAGGTCCCCGCCACCGAATGGGTACACCACGACGCTCGGTAGATTCTGGGGCCGCAGCGCCGCCAGAAAAGGTTTGGCCACGTTGACCCAGGTTCGGCGGTAATCCTCGTACGCCCGAACCAACTCGTCGCAATGCCGCGTCACGACAGCAGAATCGAAGCGTGGAGGAATTTCGCCAGTCCCACCGCAGGCCGCCACGCGAAAGAGTGTCTGCGCCTCGGGTAGAAAAGTCTGACCGTCTGCAAGGCCGTCGACGGCCTTACTCGTCGTGGCCGAGGGCGCGGGCTCGCCTCCCAACTTAGGCGGCCCGGCGGTCGCATCGTCGAGAGCGCGTTCTTCGGCGAGCGAATGCGTGGTGGCAACGGCACGACCCGGAGCCGTAGCGCTCGCCATGGCTCGGGAGGCTGCGTCAGAAGTAGGCGCCCGCGCACATGACGCCGCCTGAACGAGGATGAGTTGGACGACGAGCCCGAGCGAACGACGGATCATCGTGACTCCAGCCGCCGCTTGCGGGCTCGAAATACGAAGTAAGCCGGGAGCCCGGTCGCGACGATGCCCAAGCCGATGAGCGCGGCGTGCGCCCGATCGCCGGCGGCGACCGCCCAGAGAACCCAGCCGTTCACGAGAATAAAGAAGACTGGAATCCATGGATGGGCCGGCACGCAGAAGGGGCGCGGCGCGGCGGGCTGGCGGACGCGCAAAACGAAAACGGCCGCGACCGTCAGCATCGAAAAGGCGACGATGGCGAAGGTCGTGAAGGTCAGTAGCTGGTCAAAGCTTCCGCTGACCAGCTGCACGACGGCGACCGCCGATTGAGCGAGAAGCGCAGGGAGCGGTGCGCCCGTGCGCGCGTTCAAGCGGCCGAGTGGGGCGAAGAACAGGCCGTCGTTCGCCATGGCCCGGTAGATGCGTGGGCCCACCAGAACCGATGCCTGCATCGAGCTCAGCACGCAAAGAGCGACGAGAGGCGAAAGCACGGCCGCGGCTGCGCGGCCACCGAGGAGCATCGCGGTAGCCCGCGCCGGCTCGTTTGCCCGCGCCAAGTCGTCCATCGGCATGGCCCGCAGGTACACGGTGTTGACCGCGACGTACAGCGCGACACACAGCGCGGTGCCAAGAACGAGAGCCCGCCCCAGACCGTGCGTCGGATCACGCATCTCGCCAGCGACGTATGTCGCGGCATTCCATCCGCTGTATGCAAACAGAACCGGCACGAGGCCTTGGGCGATGCCACTCGGGCGGTCCCCGGCGACCAAGAACGGCGTCAAGCCCCCTACGTTGCCATGCGGCATGAGGCAACCGAGGGCGAGCAACCCAAAGAACGCCAGGAGCTTGGCAGCAGACAGCACATTTTGCGTCCATTTGCCGGTGCGGAGGCCCAGGCTGTTGACCAAGGTGAGAGCCGCAATGGCCGCGATGCCGATGGCGAGTTGCGCGAAGGCCCCGGTCAGCTCCAGCATGGCCGCGAGCGTCGCCCCGAAACCCGCGGCCAGGGCGGCGATCGAGCCGGGAAAAACGATCCAGAAACTCGACCAGCCGCTCAAAAAGCCGACTGCTGGGCCGTAGGCTTCGCGCAAGTAGACGTACTCTCCGCCAGAGCGCGGAAACAATCCCCCGAGCTCACCATTGCTCAGCGCGCCGGCCAGGGCGACCGCTCCCCCGAGAAGCCATGTCGCAAGGAAAACGGCCGGCGCGTGCATGTTCCTGGCAACGGCGGGGCTTACGAGAAAAATGCCGCCTCCGACGATACTGCCCACGACGAGCAGCGACGCGTCCGTGACGCCGAGGGCACGCGATCGCTGTGTCGAATCCGCCATGACCGGGCGTTGGTAGCAAGGGCAAGGGGAGGCGGCGAGCGTCGCGAAGACGAGCCCCAACCATCAGCCGCGCGGATTCGTCGCCCCGAGAGGCTGCATCGAGCGCCGAACCAGTAACCTAACGAGCATGGGCCCGAACAAAGCGGCAACGAGGAGCGTCGCCGCCGCCAGATCCACGCCAGCCCCAAGGTGGGATCGCATCTCCCGGCACTCGAAGCCGAGTGCCGTCAGTCCGGCTACTTCGACTGCGCCTGCCAACGAGTCGATTACGAGAAAGCGACCGAACGGATAGCGCGCGGCTCCGACCGCCAAGTAAACGAATCCCCTCAGGCCCACCAAAAACCGCGCCACCACGATCGCGCGGCCGCCGCGCGTGGCCACGAGATGATTCGACCAAGCACGCCAGGGGGCGGGGAGCAGCCTTTGGCCGATGCGTGTTCGAAGCGCCGGTGCGAGCAAAAAGCGCCCGATGACGTAGCTGAACATGTCGCCAAGCAGCACCGCGATCCACGCCGCAAAGGCTGCCCCCACTAGCGTCACACGTCCGACGCGCGCGGCGTACCCGGCGGCAAGCAGCGTTGCCTCTTCGGGCAGCGGAACGAAGACGGTGCTCAGGGTTGCGACGAAAATCGCGAAGTAGAGTCGCACGCGCGACGACCTCCGACCGTGGCGGGGGACCGAGCCGAACCGGTGCCCGGAACGGCAGGAGCGTTGGGTGGCACACCGGGTGGCATCGAGGACGCGCGCTTGGCAGCGACGGGAGCGCGGAACCGCAAGAACCGGAAGTCGCAGCGTTGGCAACGATACGGCCAAACGCCCAACCAGGAAGCCACGCGCTCGATGCCGCGTCGCGGCGAGCGACGCGTATCATGCGACGCGCATCGGGGGCACTTCATTGTTCTCTGGTCCCTCTCCTAAGGAGAGTCCGCAAGCATGTGCCGCGCCAGCCGAATCAAACGGTCGGCTTACGAGCTCGTGCACGACCGGTGCCCTTTCGTCTAGCATGCGCGCCGTGCCCTCGCGCCTACGACTGCTCGCCCTTGGATGGACCCTCGTCACGGCCCTCGCCGCTACGGCGTGCGCAAAGCCGGGCGGCGCCTGCTCCGAAACGCCCGGCAGCTGCAGCGCAAAGACCTCGCGCTTGATCTGTGTCGACAAGAAATACGTTCTTGCCCCATGCAAGGGGCAGAACGGCTGCAACGACGAGGGTAAGTCACTCGTATGCGACAACACGAAGGCCGACCTCGGCGACGGCTGCTCGCCGGAAGGTGCGCGCGCTTGCAGCACGGACGGCGCCAAGGAGCTCCGCTGTCGAAGCGCGACATTTGCGATCGAGTGGAGTTGCCGCGGCGGGTGCAAGCTCGACGAGAACAGCAACCCGAAATGCACCCCGACAGGCGAGGCCGGAGACCCATGCCGTCCGGACTCGATTGTCTGCGACGGAAGCCAGACGACAGAGCTGGCCTGCAACGAGGGAAAGCTCGCCAAGCGGAGGACGTGCCACGGCGCGCTCGGCTGCCAGACGGAGCCGGGCGGTGGCGTGCGTTGCGATCGAACGATCGCGCTCGAGGGCGAGGAATGCGTCGATGAGGGGACGGGGGCCTGTGACGTGTCGCGTAAAAACGTGCTCGTCTGCTCGGGAGGGCACTACCGCACGCAATTGCGCTGCCTGGGCGCGCTCGGCTGCGAGCTCCCCGGTAACTACAGCGTGCGTTGCGACAAGAGCATCGTCGACGAAGGAGAGGCTTGCACTGAAGAGAGCTCGGTGTCCTGCTCGACGGAGGGGAAGCAGGTCAAGTGTACGGACGGCAAATTCGCGCGCGACAAGAAGTGGAAGCCCAAAAAGGGCGAGACGTGCGCCAATCGTTACCGGGTGAGCTTCGAAACCGCGAAATTCGAAGCGCGCTAGGCGAGCCTGGCCACGCATGCCGATGGAAATCGGCGGCCAATCGATCGCCAAAGTCGATGGACGTGCCTCCGTGTGTCCATTGTCGTTCGCGAACGGCGGCGCCCGCGGTCATGAAGCCCGGGTCAGGGTGAGTCGGCGAGTCGCTGCTGCTTTTCGGCCTGCTGGACTGAGCAGCGCCACGTGAATTGAGGGTCCGGGGCTGGGTTCGGATCACGTTTCTCGAGGGACGGACAAACGAGGCCCCTCGGAAAACTTGATCAAAGTCGTCCTGAGGGGCTCGCCTCCGAGTTGCCAGAAACGGAGGCGACGATGTTCGACCGGATCGAGTTTGGGATCGAGTTTTTTGAGGAGCTGGTGGCAATCGACGAGGCGATCGTGGCCCTGGCGGCTGCGGAGCCGTGCCGCGAGTGCGGGGGCGCACTCCATCGCGGGGACCATGTCCGCAAGCCGCGCGGCGGGCTGGTGGCCATGGCGGGGGAGGCGTTCAGCCGCCGCTTCAACGTGTGTTGCGGCCGGGAGGGGTGCCGCGCGGGGCCTGAGCGTCCGCGACATTCAGGGGCACCTGCGTAGAGCGCCGGGATCTTGTCATCCACCCCGCGGATTCGCCCCGAATGCTTGGGCACCAGCACGGGCTCGAACGTCCCCGCTCGGTCCCGCGGCACCTCGATGGGCACCGGGCCTTGCTCGGTCAGCAACGTCTTCGGCGACGTGCCGTTGCTACGATTGAAACCCGCTGCCGCCTGTTGCTCTTCGGTCAGATGAACGTCCAGCTCGGCTCTCAGGGCACGCCCACCAGCCGTCCCGTGAGCTGCTTCAGCAGGCCGTCCTGTCCGAACATCTCTTCGTGCGTCTTGACCCCGTCCACCAGCTCGTCGAGCAGCTCCCGGCGAAATTGTCTCGTCTTCTCGGCTACCATCGGCGTCTCTCCTGGTCGTACTCGATTCCCGATCAGGCACAGAAGACGTTACAGGCCCTGAACGAGCCCTCCGCGGCGGACCGGGGCGTTGCCAGTCACTATGGGGATTTCAGCGTGATGCGCAAGACTCCGCGACTCGATTAAGAGCCCCATTTCCAGCGAAGTCGATTGGTTGCGAAGCGATTGATACGATTGTTCCGGCTGATGACCACCCAAGGTCGGCCTAGCGGCGTGATGGCGTGCCCTGACGAAGAGTCGCGCGCAGGAAGCCACCAATGTGATCGCATGCCTCTCGAGCGGCGACGAGCGTCACGATGTCAGCCGGGAACACGTGGAGCATCCCGTCCCATACGTGCAGGTCGACGCTCCCACCTGCTGCTTCCATGCGCTGCGCGTAGCGACGAGAGTCGTCGAGCAGGATTTCGTCCGCGCCGACGTGGACCAGCACGGGAGGCAGACCGGACAGGTCTCCAAAGAGCGGCGAGATCCGGGGGTCGCCTCGATCCTGGTCGTCGAGCAGGAGTCCTGCGGCATCGGCGAGGGCGCTCTTCCGAAGCAATGGGTCTGCCGTGGCGTGCGTGACGATGCTGTCTCCGCCGAGCGTGAGATCGGTCCAAGGGGACATGACCGCCGCCGACACGGGGCGAGGCGCGTTCCCGTGGCGCGCGGCCGCCGTGCTCAGCGACAGCAACGAGAGCGTGAGGCCGCCGCCGGCAGAGTCACCGGCGAGCGCAATTCGCGTCGCGCCGAAGGCGCCGAGCCCGTGATAGGCGGCTTGCGTATCCTCGATCGCCGCAAAGAACTTGTGCTCGGGCGCGAGGCGATAGTCAGGCGCGAAGGTCGCCAACTTCGCCCGCGACGCGAGCTGGCCAACGAAATTGCAATAGCCGAACGCCGAACCCGTGACGTACGCTCCACCATGAAGGTAGAGCAACGCAGCGCCCTCGATGGCGTCCGTCGGCCGACACCACCAGCCCGGGACTCCTCCGACCCGATCCGCTTCGTAGCGAACGTCGGCGGCGGCCGGCGTCCGACTCATCAGCGCATCGAAGACGGGCCTCATGCTTGGGGTGAACGCGAGCGGTGGGTGCGTCGCGATCTCGCGGCGCATGGCCGCCACGGCCTCACGATCGAGCGGATATTGCTTGTGGTACGTCGTCGCCATGGTCGTCTCCTCTCTTGCGAACATGAGCGTCCGTTTCAGATGATTCCGCCGTTCGCGCGGAGGACCTGGCCGTGCACCCAGGTACCGTCGGGCCCTGCGAGGAACGACACAACCCGCGCGATGTCCTCGGGGCGTCCGAGGCGCTCGAGCGGCGCCGCCTTCGCTATCCGGTCGACGACGTCCGGCGGCTTGCCCTTGAGGAACAGCTCGGTGCCAACGGGCCCCGGGGCGACGGCGTTCACCGTGATATTCCGGCCGCGCAGCTCCTTGGCGAACACGCTCGTCATCGCCTCGACGCCGGCCTTCGTTGCCGCGTAGACGCCATACGTTGGCTGGAGCATGCCGACGACGCTCGACGACAGATTGACGATACGGCCGCCGTCGCGCAGGCGCTTCGCGCCCTCGCGCAGGCCGTTGAACGTGCCCTTCAGGTTGATCGCCACCTGGCGGTCGAAGGACCCGTCGAGCGTCTCTGCAATGGGGGCCAGATCCATGATCCCGGCGTTGTTGACGAGGACGTCCACGCCTCCGTAGTTGCGCTCGGCGAGGTCGAAGACTTCGCGGAGCGCCGCCGCAACACTGACGTCGGCGCGGAGCGCAGATGCCGCGCGTCCGTTTCGCTCGATCTCTTCGACCAGCGCGCGGGCGCCGCGGTCGTCTTCTGCGTACGCTGCCACGACGGCGAAGCCATCCTGCGAGAGCCGATGCGCGATGGCGGCTCCGATGCCGCGAGATGCGCCCGTCACGACGGCCACTTTGATTTGCTTGCTCATGATCGTTTCCTCCTCTGGTTGAAGACGGTTCGAATCCCTTTGTTCGTGGAACCTCTGGCGCGAATATGGGCGTCCGCGCGGTGTCGGGGAATGTCGACGCGGGGCATCCGATCGATTCCGTGGTGGAATGGACAGAGGAGCGGACGATGGATCGCCTAGCGGCCACCAAGATCTTTCTGCGTGTGGCGCAAACCCATAGCTTCACGGCGGTCGCTCGCGAGCTTGGCGTCGGCCAGCCGGCGGTGAGCAAGACCGTCGCGGCGCTTGAGAAGGAGCTCCGCGTCACGCTGGTCCGGCGGACGTCGCGCAGCGTGAGCCTCACCCGCGCCGGCCAGGCTCTACTTGAAGAGGTGCAACCGCTGATTGCTGAGGTCGAAGAGTCGTTCGCCCGGCTCTCCCGTGGCGATCGCTCACCAGCAGGGATCGTGCGGGTCGCGGTCGCTCCCGGCTTCGGCAGGCTCTATGTCGTGCCCGCCGTGCGCACGATGCGCGCGAAGTATCCTGAGATTTCCGTTGAAACCACCGCGTCCGATCGGCACTCCAATTTGGTCGAGGAGAACATCGACCTCGCGATTCGCGGAGGCGAGCTGCGTGGCGTGAGCGCAGTGTGCCAGCGCGTCGGCGAGACCCCGCTGCTCCTGGTGGGCTCGGCGACCTACCTGGAACGACGCGGCCAGCCGGAGCACCCCGCCGATCTGGCCGAGCACGACTGCATCGTCCGCGTCTCACGCGGAGCGCCTGTGCCATGGCGCTTGCGTGGCGCAAATTCGGCGACGGTTCCTACGAGCCGGGCACGCTTCCTGTCGAGCAATGCCGAGGACATCCGTGCGGCGGTGCTCGCCGACCTCGGGCTGGCGCAAGTACCGGGATGGCTCGTAGCTCCCGAGCTCTCCGCGGGCACTGTGCGCGCGGTGATGCGACCGCGCGAGCCCCCGCCCCTGGTCCTGTCGTTCGTGCGACCGGGACCAGGCCGGGCCCCCGCGCGGGTCAGAGTCGTGATGGAGGCACTGCTGAGCGAATTCGCCCGCGAGCCTCTCCTCGGGATTCGCGTCACCGGGTCCGGTTCGCCTCGAACGTAAGCGAACGCCTTGCAAGCCCGCTGCTGCCCAAGCGGGGGATCTTCGGCGAGAGGGGGGGTGGGTTTACATACTCTTCCGCGGAGTTCCGGATCCTGCCGACCAAGCAAGCGGGGCTCGCGACGAAGTCACGCCGCCGATGCTCGCCGCGCGCACACGGCAAGGCAGCAGCCATTCGCGGCCCTGACCCCCACACCTCGTAGCATTCATGACCATGAGCATCTCGAGAAACGACGCGCGGGCATCGCAAAAGGGACCGGCCGACTGGCGAGTAAGTGGTCGTAGCGGGTGCGCGAGAAAAAGGGGCGTCGCACGCTCGTGTCCCGAAAGGGGATGTCGGTTTGCAGGTTCATGGGGCCACCTGACGGAGTTTTTTGCAGGGTGATGGGGCCACCCCGTTTGCAGGATGATGGGGCCACCCGCGCGGGAGCCATGACGGAAGTTTTGCAAGGTCATGGGACCAGCTCCGAGGGGTTTTTTGCAGCCTCAAGGGGCCAGCACGGACTGAGCGACCTGAGTGAGTCAGGGTTTTCTCGAAGACGGCGCGGGTCGCCGTCGGGAGGACTCGATGCCTTACAGGGAGCTAACCATGATCGACGTAAAAGAAGTGCTTCGCCGCTGGTCGGCGGGACATGGGGAAAGAAGAATCGGGCGCGACGCCGGGGTCGACCGCAAGACTGTCGCTCGGTACACGCACGCGGCCGAGCGTTTGGGAATCACTCGCAGCCGCGAGGTGACGGACGAAGAAGTGCACGGCGTCGCGCAGTACGTGCAGTCGCGACCGATGGTCGAGCCGAGCGGGGAGCAAGCTGACGTCGCCATTCATCGCGAGCGCATCGAGCGCTGGCTGGCGGGCAATGCCGAGACGCGGCCACTTCGCCTGAGCAAGATCCACACGCTGCTGGTGCGCGACTTCGGTATGCGCGCGAGCTACCACACACTCTGGCGCTATGCGACGCAGCAGCTGGGGTGGCACAAGAAGACGGAGACGGTGCGAGTCGACGATCCTCCGCCGGGCCAGGAGGTTCAAGTCGACTTCGGCGAGATGGGATACCTGCTCGACACCGAGACGGGCAAGCTTCGCAAGCTGTGGGTGTTGATCGTCACGCTCTGCTTCAGCCGCTACCAGTTCGTTTGGCCGACATTTCGTCAGACAACCGAAGCCGTGTGCGAAGGTCTCGACCGCGCGTGGTGGTTTTTCGGCGCCATGACGACGTCGATGATCCCCGACAACATGTCGGCGATCATCAAGGACGCCGACGCCATCAGCCCGACGCTGGTAGCTGACAGCGCCACGTGAATTGAGGGTCCGGGGCTGGGTTCGGATCACGTTTCTCGAGGGACGGACAAACGAGGCCCCTCGGAAAACTTGATCAAAGTCGTCCTGAGGGGCTCGCCTCCGAGTTGCCAGAAACGGAGGCGACGATGTTCGACCGGATCGAGTTTGGGATCGAGTTTTTTGAGGAGCTGGTGGCAATCGACGAGGCGATCGTGGCCCTGGCGGCTGCGGAGCCGTGCCGCGAGTGCGGGGGCGCACTCCATCGCGGGGACCATGTCCGCAAGCCGCGCGGCGGGCTGGTGGCCATGGCGGGGGAGGCGTTCAGCCGCCGCTTCAACTTGTGTTGCGGCCGGGAGGGGTGCCGCAGGCGGGCGATGCCGCCGTCGGTTCGGTTCCTCGGCCGTCGCGTCTATCTGGGCGCGGTGGTGATCATTGCGAGCGCGGTTGCCCTTGTCGCGGCGACGGCTGCGGCCGCGGCGAGGACGACGGACGTGCCGGCACGCACCACGCGGCGTTGGCTGCGCTGGTGGCAGAGGAGAGATCTATGCCGATAATCGCCCCCATCGCTCCGACCGCCCCGAAGAAAAACACGAAAAGAAAGAAAACGCCGACCGATCCGTTGACTGAGGCGCCGGTACAGAGTCAAACATCGCGGCGACGCTCAGGTGGTCAGCGTCGCGGCCCCACCTGCGTCGATGAATCGCTCATCACTCAGGCCAAGGGCCGCAAAACGTTCGCGCGTCGGCGAACGAATCGCCTCGACCGACACAGGACTTCGACCGATCGGCTCATCGATCGTCGCCATTCGTTTGCGTCTTTCGCTCACTCGCGCACCCTTCTCGCTTTGGCCCGCGTCCTTCTCGCTTACCCGCGAACGAATCGAGACGACGGGGCCCAGTCTTTCGCTCATTCGCCCACGCGTTGCGCCGATGGGCGCGCGTCTCCCGCTCATTCGCGCGCTTATCTCGCTCATTCCTGCCCGTCTTTCCTTCATGCGCACGCTTATCTCGCTCATAGAGGTCCGTCTTTCCTTCATGCGTGCGCGTATCTCGCTCATAGAGGCCCGTCTTTTCTTCATGCGAGCGCGTATCTCGCTCATAGAGGCCCGTCTTTCCTTCATGCGTGCGCGTATCTCGCTCATAGATTCCCGTCTTTGCTTCATGCGCGCGCTTATCTCGCTCATTCCTGCCCGTCTTTCCTTCATGCGCACGCCTATCTCGCTCATTCCTGCCCGTCTTTCCTTCATGCGCACGCCTATCTCGCTCATAGATGTCCGTCTTTCCTTCATGCGCACGCCTATCTCGCTCATAGATGTCCGTCTTTCCTTCATGCGAGCGCGTATCTCGCTCATAGATTCCCGTCTTTCCTTCATGCGCGCGCTTATCCCGCTCACGGAGGCCCGTCTTTCCTTCATGCGCGCGCTTATCCCGCTCGTGCCACGCCCACTATTTCTCCGAAATGCGCCCTCGTCGATGACCAGTACTCACCAAGGGCTCCCCCGTGTCTCGAGAGCCCCCGAGTATGTCCATTCACCGACCGGGCGATGATGAGGCCACGTCGTCACTGGGCGTCTTTCGGTTGGTCGAGACGCTCCTCTGTCTCGGTGTCACCAGGCCCCGCCGCGCCGCGACAAAAAAAATCGACAAGCCGATCCAACTATTTTTCAGAAATGGGCCCTCCTCGATGACCAGTACCTCTTGAAGAACGTCGACGTGACCTCTCACGCAATGGCGCGTGGGCGTCCTCACGGCGGCCGTCTTCAGAGAAGAGAGAGCAGTCCCATGACGACCAATACAGCGACGAAAATTATGGTGGCCGACCTCGCGGAGCAGTTGATCGCGGGGACGGACAAGCACCTCGCGAGCGTGACGCAAGTCATGCTCACGGGGGGCTCTTTCACGCCGGCAGAGGTGACGACGAAGCTTCAAGCGCTCGTCAAACTGCGTAACGACGTGAACGCCTCGAAGGCCTCGACCAAGGCCAAGCTCGCTCTCGAAAAGACCAACATGCCGGCACTGCGCACCTTCATGGCTGCGTACGTGGCGTTCGTGAAGGCCGCCTTCGGGACCAAGCCGGACGTGCTCGCGGATTTCGGATTGCATCCGAAGACGCGCGCACAGCTGACGGTCGAAGCCAAGGCAGCCGCAGCCGCGAAGCGCAAGGCCACGCGCGCTGCGCGGAACACGATGGGCTCGGTGCAGAAGAAGAGCGTCAAGGGTGCCGTCACAGGCATCGTCGTGACGCCGATCACTCCGCCCCGACCCACCGTGACGGCGCCGGCCGGCTCGAGCGCCCCTGCCACCAGCACGAGCGCGACAGCCGCCACGACGCCGCGGGCCACACCAGCCACCTGACGAGCCACGTCATCAGGTGGTGACACGACAACCAGGGACCGGGGAGTCCTGCCCGCAACGGGCGGGGCTCCCCTTCCCGCTTCCACGAAAAGTCCATCACGCCCGCCTATGTGAGCCTTCTGGGAGCCTCGTCGCGTTTCTCTTCGTCGTGTACGTCGCGAACGCGCTCGGTCCGCCTCCGCCATCAGCCGGTGCCCGTGGCCGCGTCGGCGCTCACGCTCTGGCTCATTCCGATGTGGGGAACGTGGATCGAACGCCATCGCGTGCCCGCAGGTGCCAGGCCCCCCGCCGACCTGGCGAGCGACCCCACGTTTCCGCATTTCGTATTTCTGCGCCAGATCGCCTGTAGGGAACGTGCGAGCGACCGTACATAAGTGCAGGGGTTTTACTATCCGCGTGCAAAGCGAGCGACTTCACACAAAAAGGGCCGTGCATCCCGATTCGCCCCGCAGCGAGCCGGCGGAGGCGATGATGCACGAGACGATGCCTCGCTATCAGCCTCTGCGCACTGCCTCAAACCGCGCGAGGGCGGCAGGCGAACACATGGCGCCGTTGTGGCTACATGTCATCGCGGGACCCGACCAAGGACGCCGCGTCGCCGCCAGTGACGCGACCATCTCCATCGGAAGGGGCGACGACAACCTGCTCCGCTTGACCGACCGCCTGGTCAGCCGCCACCACTGTCAGCTCGCCCTCGCAGACCGATCGTTCGTGCTCCGCGACGGGGGCTCGCGAAACGGGACGTACGTCAACGGCGTGAAGGTGGTTGAAGTCGCCCTTGCCCCTGGATGTCAGGTCGAGCTCGGTGACACTCGCATCTGGTTCGGCCCCACGGAAGCAGGCCCAGCAGGTGCGCCCTCAGCCGAAGACAGCTTCGGCGGCCTGGTCGGGTCCAGCGCCGCCATGCGCGAAGCGGTCGAGCTCCTTCGGTCGATCGCAGCCACCCGCTTGACCTGTCTGGTCTTCGGCGAGACGGGAACGGGTAAGGAGCTCGCCGCGCGCGCCATCCACGCCCATAGCCCCCAACAGCTCGGTCCGTTCGTCGTGATCGATTGTGCCGCGGTCAGCGAGAACCTCATCGAAGCAAAGCTCTTCGGCCATGTCCGCGGAGCGTTCACCGGAGCGGTTCGCGATGCGGCCGGCGCCTTCGAAGAGGCCGACGGAGGGACCGTATTCCTCGACGAAATAGGGGAGCTTCCGCTGGCGCTTCAACCGAAACTCTTGCGCGTGCTCGAGCGGCGTGAGGTCATGCGGCTCGGTTCCAATCGGAATGTGCCGCTCGACGTGCGCGTGATCGGAGCTACCCACCGTGACCTCCATGCCATGGTCACGTCCGGTACGTTTCGGGAAGACCTGTACTATCGGCTGTCCGAAGCCACTGTATGCCTGCCTCCGCTGCGGGAACGCCCAGACGACATCGGGCTTCTCGCACGTCATCTCCTCGAGCAGGAATCGGGACACTCCTCCCTCCTGACGGAGGACGGAATCGCCTGGCTCGAAAAACGCACATGGCCGGGAAACGTCCGCGAGATGCGCAATCTGCTCCGACGAGCAAGCGCCGCCGCGCAAAAGGCGCCGATGGATGGGCAGCTCTTCGAGAACATCGTCCGGCAGGCTGCCCGTTCCCCATTTCGACCAGTGGAACCCGAGACGAGCCCCAGTCTGAATGCCAACGGGCTTCCTATTGCCCGAGCGCGGGACGAGTTTCGAAAAGAATATCTGAAACAACTCGTGGACCAATATGGGGACGATCATGCCGCGGTCGCGCGTCACATGGGCGTACATATCAAGTACGCGCGCCGGTTGATGCGACGCTATGCGCTCATCCCTTAGATGGCTCGCGGCTCGGAGTCCTCGAGGAGACGACGGAACCTCGCTGGTTCCGGCGACGGAACCGGATTCGTTCCGGTTCGCTCGCGGCGGCGCTCCCGGCCCAAGGGCTCAGGCTCGGCAGGAACGAGCCGGGGCCTCGCGCACCTCGGAAGTAGCCCACCGCACGAAGAGAAGCACGATCTCGTCCCCGATATCGTGGCGAGCGCCCGCCGAGCATGCCTCGTGCACTGGTGGGCATGATGGCCACTCGAATACCCGAAGACGTCGACTACCGGCCGGGGGGCCGACTCTCGTCACGGTCCGTGCCGCCCAATGACGGCAACGCCAGCCACGGAGGCGACTCCACACCGCCGGCCTCCGCGGGCGGCGAGCCGCGCGGGTCGTCGCCTCCGCGCGCGGGCGCACGAACCATCGCCATCTTCTTCAGGGCCATGGACAATCGCTATCAAGAACTGCAGCGCGCCGACTGCCATGCCGCCGCACGACGCTACGGTCTATTCGTCCGCGAGGTGATCGCCAACAACGACGCGGACAAACAGCTCTCCCAAATCCAGGACTGCCTCCGCGAGCCGGACTCCATTCGCCCCCAGGCGCTGCTCGTGAACCCCGTGAAGAGAGTCCATGCTCCGCCTCGCGGCCCACGAGGCCGGACGACTGGGCCTCGGCTGGGTGAGCCTCAATCGAACGTGCGATTATCTGGCGGAGCTCCGCCGGCAATATCCGACTCTGCCTTTTTTCAGCGTGGACCCCGACCAGCGTCAGATTGGCCGCATCCAAGGTCAACAGTTCCGCGTGCTGCTCCCGCGCGGAGGCGAGCTTCTCTACATTCAAGGTCCGACGGCCACATCTTCGGCTCGGCTCCGATTGCAAGGCGTCCAAAACGAGCTCGCGGGCGCGCCCATCGATGTGATTGCTGAGAGCGGAGACTGGTCGCTCGAGGGGGGAGCGCGCGCGGTACGACGCTGGCTACACGGCTTGAACCGTCGCAAGGTGTCCGAGTGCGTCGTCGGCGCTCAGAACGACAGCATGGCCGTGGGAGCACGCGGCGCCCTCATGGAAGAAGCGGTGACGCGGATCCGCCCCGAGCTACGCGATGTGCGCGTCACGGGATGCGATGGCTCGGTGGCGTACGGGCAGCAATGGGTATTGGACAAACAGCTGACCGCCACGGTGATCATCCCACCGACCGCCGGCCGCGCCGTGCACGAGGTCATGAGGGCCCTGGCCGACAGGAGGCCTCCAATTGCCGACATATCCATCAATGTCACGTCGTTCCCCGAGCTCGATGTGCTCATGAGGACCTCGCGGCGGCCGCGCTGAAGGGACGCGGCAGGGGCGCAGCCGGGCCGCGCCCCCGCCCTCGATTTTCAACGGGCAACGCCTACCGACGGACGATCACGGACAAGTGATCGAGGCGGTGCCCGCGGGCAGCCCGGTGAGGGTACTGTTGACGACGGAGATGCCGGTGGCGGTCTTGCAGGTTCCAGCCAGTCCAGTCAGATTCACGGAGTCCAGCAGGATGCCACTGAACGGCGGCGTGGGTAGGCCCACGAAGTTGTAGACCGCGAAGGGTGGCATACTCGTCCCATTGACGTTCTTGACCGTGACGTGATTCACCGCGGGAAGCTTCGCCGGGTTCGTCGGGTCGTTCGGAGGGATGGTGCTCGACGTATAGTTCGTGGAGATTTCGAGCGCTGCAACCGTCCAGTTCGAGGCGGTGACGTTCTGGAACCACACGTTCGAAATGACCCCGCCACGTCCGGGCAGCGTCTTCATGCGCATCAGGTATTGCATGTTGTTCAAGGTGGCCGTGTCCACGGACACGTTGGTGATTCCGCCCGACATCTCGCTCCCGAACGACAGCGCGTGGCCGAGGTTGGCCGTGATGTTGCGAATAATCAGCTCCTCCGTCGGCTTGTTGACCGCTATGCCCACTTCGTTCAACCCCGACTTGATCGACACGATGTCGTCGCTCGTCGAGAAGGTGTCGTCTTCAATGAGGATGTTCTTGCACGAGTCGACGTCGATTCCGTCACCATTCGAGCCTGCTGGGTTCGACGTGATGTGGGAATTTCGCACGATGACGTTCGTGGAATAGAGCGGGTGGATCACCCAATAGGCGGGGTTCGCCGTGGTTATCCCATCGACGAGGAAGTTCGTGCATCCGTTGCACTCGATCATCGTCGGGCGAAGGCCGTTCAGCACCGCCGATGTCGGCACCTGCGCCGCGGTGGGCGGTCCCGACACGCCGGTGAGGTGCGTCAGCCACCAGGTGTAGATTCTCTGGTCCTCCGCTTTCGAAGGAGTCTTCCAACTCCACCATGAGGACCCTTGACCGTCGAGAGTTCCAGGCCCCGTAATGGCGACGTTCGTAGCATTGAACGCGTAGACGAAGGGCGACCAGTTCAGCACGTCGAGGCCCTCCCAGCGGGTCAGGACGGGAGGCAAGTAGTCGTTGACGTTTTGACTGAACAGGACCGTCGCCCCCGCCTCGAGATGAAGCTCGATGTTGCTGTCGAGGTGGATGGGCCCGGTTTGCCACGTCCCAGCGGGAACGTCGATGACACCGCCGCCCGCCGCGGTAGCCGCCGCGACGGCATCCTTGAAGGCCTTCGTGTTGGTCGGCACCGGCCCTGATGCGGTCGGTCCTCCGGCGTCGGCGCTGGTTGGCGCGGCGTCGTTGGCATTCGTACCACCGTCGCTCGGCGTCGACCCCTCGCCGCCGGGCGAACCGTCGCTCGGGATTGACGCGTCGCCGCTCGGCCCGTCGCTCGCCATCGTCGCATCTCCGACGGCACCCGCATCGAGCCCCGCCGCATCGCTCGTCCCGCCCTCGCTGGCCGTCCCGCCCTCGCTGGCCGTCCCGCCCTCGCTGGCCGTCCCGCCCTCGCTGGCCGTCCCGCCCTCGCTGGCCGTCCCGGCGTCCGCGGGAGGCGGTGTGCTGATCGCGCCATAGTCCGTTATCTTGAAGAGCTTGCACGGTATGTTGGGGGAGACGAACGGGATCGAATCGTTGGGCGTCGCAAAGGGCGTCGCGACGACCTCGGATCCAACTGCCCCTCCATCGGAGGTCGTCGTCCTCCATGGGCACGCGCCTCCGGCATCTGCCTTGCCGGTGTCCGAGTCCGCACTCGTCCCGCCTTCCGTTGGACCGTTCTTCGTTGAATCATCCGAAGAGCACGCAGCCGAGGCCAGCACCGCGGCCAAAACAAGCGATTTTCGATAGCAACGCATTTCCGCGTATCCTTTCTCTAAGACTCTGCGTGCCGGCCAACGCGCGGCGCGCGTAACCCTACGCCGTGCCACCTACCTTGTCTCTACCGAAGCGGCAGCGCCCCGATGCGGCGCCAAGGCACGCACCTTCCTCCTGACCTGGCCTCCGACCCGCTGCCGCGGGTGTCGACTTCGACGCACGCGCCACGCTGCGAGGGACGATGGCCGTTTTTCGGGCAGATTTCTGCGGAGCGCATGCGGGTCCGAAGACGGACGGCGCCGATCCCCGTCGCACCGCGTTGCGAATGAAAGCCGACCGCGTACCCGGATACGCGGAACTCATTCCTCTTGGGCGCCAGCAACGTCGAGCAAGCCGTCCAGCCTTGCGAGCCCCCAGGCGCAAGCCGCACCGAGGGCCCTCTCGCTGCGGCAAAATGAGCGGCGCGCCCGGATCGGGCATCCCACTATTCGAATCAAGATCAGGGCTTCCTTTCGAGAGCGCGTCAGGACCGAGACCGCCATGCTCGATTCGATGTGCGCCGCCACGACCTCAGCGAACGAGGGCGTGCCAGGTCACACGCCGCGGCCGGGGCGCTAGCCGTTCAAAGCCGAGGGACGAGGCCGGCAGCGCTTCTCCCCCGGGGCGAGCCGGGACTTAGGCTAGGCGCGCTTCGAGCCGTTCTACCTGACCAGCGATACAGGGAAAGAGGCTGGCGACGCGCGACCAGTCGGCAGGGTTAGCGAACGCGAGTCGCGTCCCCCCTAGGATTTCCGAATGCTCTTCCCCGAGAAGTGAGACCGACATGGAAGCCTTGGTGGTGAAGAACGCCAACCAGAGGAGCGCAACGTCAACCCGTCATTGACTGACTTGCCAATTTTCTTGGTATCGACCGGTAACGAAATTTATTTCGCATCCAATCGATCAGGCGATTACGACTGTACGCCGGGTCAACTCGGTCGAGATCGACACGGGCTCAGGATTGTCCAGAGTGGGCCTCACAGAGAGTTGCAAACTTTACTTGGGCACCGACATCAGCGGCATGAGTCACATTTATGTCGCCACTCGGCCGAGTTGAGGGCCGCACGCCAATGGAGCCCGCCGCTAAGCGATGTGAGCGAGTTGATTACGCAGTGAAGTCAACGGTCGGCGTGTGTGTCCAATGACCAGATCAGTCAGCGAACAATCCGATATCCGCCGCGAACGCGGTGGCCGTTACGCACGAGATAGCTATATTTCTCGTGGTTTGACTCCGCTCCGGCTGCCGACGTCGTCCCTGTCGTTGGGGCGGTATTTGCTCTTCGACGAGTTCTCGTCGGGTGGCATGGCCTCGGTGCATTTCGGTCGGCTCAGCGGCGCGGCTGGTTTTTCACGTGTCGTCGCGATCAAGCGCTTGCACGCCAATTTCGCCAAAGATCCCGAGTTCGTCTCGATGTTCCTCGACGAGGCAAGGCTGGTCGCCCATATCAGGCACCCGAACGTCGTTCCATCGCTCGATGTCGTGACGACCGAGGGCGAAGTCTTTCTCGTGATGGAGTACGTACACGGGGAGTCGCTTGCAAAGGTCTGGCGCGCGATGCGCGCGGCCCAACGCGATCTCGAGCCGCGGATCGCTGCGGCGATCATGACCGGTGTCTTGCGCGGACTCCACGCCGCTCATGAAGCGACGGGCGAAGGCGGCGAGTCACTCCAGATCGTCCATCGAGACGTTTCCCCCCAGAACATCCTAGTCTCGGTCGACGGCACCGCGCGCGTGCTCGACTTCGGCGTGGCCAAGGCCGCCGGTCGTGTGCACACCACCCAGGAGGGGCACATCAAGGGCAAGCTCGCCTACATGCCGCCCGAGCAACTGCACGGGACGCCGGTCACGCGAACGGCCGACGTCTACGCGGCGGCCGTCGTCTTGTGGGAGCTTCTAACCGGCCAGCGCGCTTTTCGCAGGGAGCACGAGGCCGCAATCATCGCGGCCATCCTCGCGGAGAAGCTGCCTCCGCCGAGCCAAGTTGCACCGCACGTACCTGTCGCATTCGATCGCGTCGTCTTACGCGGGCTCCAGCGCAACCCGCGACTTCGTTACGAAACCGCAGAGGAGATGGCGTTCGATCTGGAGCGATGCGTCGGCACGGCCTCGATGACGGAGGTTGGCCAGTGGGTCGACACGTACGCACACGACGATCTCGCGCGACGCGCGCGGCGGATCGCCGCCATCGAGATCGCCCCGGTCGGTCCCGAGGCTGCTGTCGCGAGGACCGCCGCGGATGAAACGCCCACGAAGCCGGCCTGGAAGCGCCCGGCAAACCTGCCTTCCGAGGGGCCGTCGGTCATCTCGCGCGTTGCGGTCGCCTCGACACTGACACGCTTTCGAAGGCGCGGGCGCGCGGCGCTGGTCGCGAGCAGCTGCGTCGGGCTCGGTCTTCTCGCCATGCTCGTTTGGGCCGGACGCGTCCACGGCGTGGCCCCAGCAATCCCGGCGCCCCCCGAATCACCCGCGGCGGCAGCCAGGTCGACGATGGCCGCGGCGCAACCGGAGCCCGCGCCGCCTCCCGTCGTCGCACCGGCGATGTCACCCCAGCCCTCGACTCGTCCCTCGGCGGCCTCTCCCGCCGCGACGTCGCCACCGGAGATCAAGCCCTCGGTTTCGGCGCGCCCTGGGCATTTCGGCGCCGCTCGTCCGGGCCCGTCTTCCCCTAGCCAGGCCGTGAAGAACGACTGCGATCCTCCGTTCACAATCGATCCGCGCGGTCGAAAGCATTATAAATCAGCCTGTCTCGAGTGAGACGAGGTCACCACGCCATGAGACGTCCAGCCCCCCTAGTTTTCGGCACCCTAGCCGCGATGGCCCTCATCAGCGGACGCGCACGTGCCTCCGACTCGAACGACAAGGAGCAATGCATCAGCGCGGCCGAACGGGGTCAACAGCTCCGCGACGACGGCAAGCTTCAGCTCGCGCACGACGCCTTCGCGCAATGTGCCCGCAGCGCATGCCCGAGCATGGTCAAGACGGACTGCGCAGCCTGGCTTCGCGAGGTCGACGAGAAGACGCCCACCGTGGTCTTGAAAGCCAGCGACGAGACCGGCGGCGAGCTGACAAACGTCATCGTCCTGATGGACGACGCGTCAATCGCCGCCACGCTGGACGGCAAACCCGTCGCCGTCGATCCAGGCGAGCACGTCTTTCACTTCGAAACGACCGGCCTTCCCGCGGTCGAACAGCGCGTCGTCATTCGCGCTGCAGACCGGGGCCGCTTGATCCGCGTGCGGTTCACCGCCGCGCAAAGCCCAGCGTCGAGCGTCACCGCCCCGCCTGTCGCCGAAGGGGCCGCCCCCGCCGGCGGAACGGCTCCTGCCGCCCCCGAGGCGACGGCTCCGGAGGCACCGGTACCGCCGACGTCGCCGGCAACCTCGCCGCCGCTCGCCTCGTGGATTTTCGGTGGGGTCGCCCTCGCCGCGTTCGGAAGCGAGGCCTTCTTCGGCCTAGGCGCCCTGGCTGATCGCAGCGCCGATCTCGCCCCCGGCGGATGCAGTCCCCACTGCGGATCATCAGAGAAGAGCTCGATCCAGACCCGGTTCGTCGTCGCCGATGTCTCGCTCGGTGTCGGCCTCCTGTCCGCGGGACTTGCAACGTATTTCTTCCTCGCTTCCAGGGGGCCCAGCCGGTCCCTCGCATTCGATTTCGCACCGCGCCCCGGCGGAGGGGTCACCACGCTCGGCGGGCGCTTTTGAGCGCCATCGTTTCGGAAGTCTAGAGACGCGTAGCACCCGAGAATCCGGCGTAGGGACCGCCTTCGCGGTGCGATGTCTGTGGGCCGGCGCGTACAGCCGCCGCGTCCAGAAACAGGCTCCTACGTCTTGCGACGAAAACGATTGCCCGAGCGTATTTCCCATAAGCGAGCGTCCCCGAGTGCCGTTGTACAGATTATGGGCTCGACGCGAAAAGAGACGGGCGGAGTGAGGCGCCCAGGTACGGCTCTTTCGCTCGCCAGATCGAGGGGCGGCAGTGCCTTCGGGATTTTTGGTGCCGTGGTCCTGGCTTCGATGACGGGAGCTCCTCCCGCGTCGGCGGATTTGCCGACGTACCGCCCTCACGGCGCCGCAGACGAGGACCACCTTCCGAGCAGCGCAGCGCCTCGGCATCGGACCTTCGGGTTGTCGATGGACGTTGGGGTTCCTGACGGCGGCGCATTGGGTCTGGTGGTGAGGCCCCACTTCAACTGGCTGCGCCTCGGCGCCGCGGTCTCCCACAACGGAATGGCGCCCGGGGCGAGGCTCGGCTTCACGCTGGATCCGATTGCCTTCCCCATCGCCCCGACGTTTACTGCGGAGGGCGGACACTACTGGGAGGGACGACTGCCGTTGGTCGGCAACTCTCCTTCCATCGGATACAACTACGCGAACTTCCACCTCGGCATGGAGGTCGGCGGTCGTGACACGTTCCGATTCTTTCTGCGGGGAGGCGTCTCCTGGGTCGATGTCAGCACCGCACATTTTCAGAATGTGACGGGCGGCGCACGCTCCGGAATCGGCGACCCCTCGTACAGCGGTTGGCTGGCCCCTTCGGGGAAGCTCGGCTTCTCGCTCTATTTTTGAGAGGCCCGACCATGAACAAATCGATCGCTGTATTCGTACTCGCGTGCGCCGCCTGCACCAACGGCCAAGGAGAAGTCGACGTCACCGCGTCGACGGTCGTGACCTTTCCGGCTCCCTCCGCGGCCCTGCAGCGGCAAGCCGCTTCCGTAGATTCCGTGACGACGGAGTCCATCGTGACGCTGGATCTGCAGAAGGACATTGCCTCCTTGAGCGACCTCGGCACGCTGAGCGTTGCGGGATCGCAAAATGCGCTCTCCGGAGCCGACCTCGGTTACGTGAGGCACGTCAAGGCGACCATCGCGGCGCTCGACGGCAAGTTGGCCGAGCAACTGCTCTGTGACGTCGAGGTACCTACCGACAGCGCGAGCGTTCAGCTGCCGCTCTCGATCAGTGATTCCCAGGTGCTCGCGTACCTGAAAGAAGGAAAGGTGAGCCTTCACTTCTTCGTCACTGGCAAGGTCCCCGACCAGCCGCTGACATTGACTCACACCCTGATCGCGCACATGGACGTAGCCGTGCAACGGCCGGTCGTGAAATTCTGAGACCCGCAGCGGCTCGGGCCGACGCGCGTCGCATCGGCCTCATGGTCGAGTCGATGTTTTCGCGACTGCAAATACACGCGACACAGTCGCCCTCGATGTAGACTCCGTCCCGCAAGGAAAATACGGAGAC
Organism: uncultured delta proteobacterium; assembly: GCA_963787925.1. Classification (GTDB taxonomy): domain Bacteria; phylum Myxococcota_A; class Polyangia; order Polyangiales; family Polyangiaceae; genus Palsa-1150. The sequence continues at coordinate 1,489,172 of CAWBEN010000003.1, read as the reverse complement.
TCTTTCATGCATACGACGATAAAGGGCAGCCTGCTCGCATCGGCCGTCATCGGCCTCTTTGCTTGCCACTCGACGCGGGCGGCGGCCGTTCCGTCCGGAACCACCGCCGGCGGCGGTATCAAGTGTGGCGGCCTCAACGCGTGCAAGGGGCTCGGAGGGTGCGCGGCCTCGGCAAACTCGTGCGCGGGCAAGAACTCCTGCAAAGGCCAGGGTTGGGTCGAGGTCGACACCGTCGACACCTGCACGACCAAGGGCGGTAAGGTCCTCTGAGAAGAGCCGCTCGGTAACCGAACCGGGCTACTACCCCACGGACGACGCCCGTGCCGGCGGCAAGCTGACCCGTGGAGTCCCGTCGCAGGCTACGGCCTTCGAAGCCCGGTCGCGTTCGTGAGCAACATTTCCCGCACCGCCACCGCTCGCTCGCGAGCTACCGGTACGCGTACGCCGCGCCCCGCGTCGGCCACCCCAGCCCCTACGAAGAGCTTGGTCTCGTGCCCTTCCCGTTCGAGCTCCTTGATATGCATCGCGTTCACCAGCCAGTTGCGATGCACCCGGACGAACGCTCTTCCGAACGAGCTCTCGACGGCCGCCAGCGATAGATCGACGTCAAAAGTGCCATGAGTCGTGTGCACGAACGTGAGGCGATCGGCGGCCTCGAAGGCCCAAATTTCCATCGGCTCCAAGAAGACGAGGCTGCGTTTGCGACGCGCGACGATGCGCCACGGGCCGGCGCTGGGACGCGCGAGAGCCGCGACTCGACGCTGATGCAGCCGGCGAAGACACTGGACGACGCGTTCTTCGCTGAAAGGCTTGAGCAGGTAGTCCACCACCCCCAGCTCGAAGGCCTCGAGGGCATGCTCGTCGTAGGCCGTGGCAAGCACGAAAGTGGGAGCGTGTGGCGACCCGCTCACGGCGCGCACTAGCGAGAGGCCCGTCTGAGCGTCGGACCCGCCGTCCAGCTGTACGTCGACGAATGCCACGTCTACGCCGATGCCCGGCGCGTCGCCTTCGAGCGCTTGTCGCGCCTCTTCGATCCCGCCCACGGCGCCCACCACCTCTGCCAAGCCGGAGGATTCGAGCAGCTCGACGAGATAGTTACGGGCGGGCCACTCGTCCTCGACGACGAGCGCACGAAGGGGAGGCGGAGCGCTGCCAGGCACTACCGGGGCTCCCGCGTGGCACGACCTACTTCGACGATTGAACGCATTCCTTCGGCGGAGGACTCGAGGCGCAGCGAGGCTTGCTGGGGCTGGAGCTCGAGCCGGCGCCTGACCGCCTGCAGCCCGAAAGCGCCGGCGCGAACATCGGAGTCAGGCATTCCTGGACCATTGTCCTCCACGACACAGATGAGCGTCTCGTCCGCGCCGAACGAGGCGCGCACGATGACCTGCCCCGCGCCGTCGCTCCGGCGCAGGGCGCCGTGCTTCACGGCGTTCTCGACCAGGGGTTGGAGGAGCAGGCGAGGAAGCAACGCGTGCTCGCAGCCCGGCGCAACCTCCCACCGGAACCGGAGCAGACCGCGGTGACGGGCCTCGAGTATCTGTGCGTACCGCCTCAACCAGGCTATCTGCTTGTCGAGGGGCTGGAGCTCGCTCGTCTCCTGGACGGCGTCGCGCAAGAGGTCGCCGAGACAGACGAGTAACCGCCTGGCCTCCCGGGGCTCCTCCGTGACGAGACCGGCAATGGCATTCAGCGTGTTGAGCATGAAATGCGGCTCGAGGTGCGTCCTCAGGCTCGCGAGCTCGGCTCCGCTCTGAAGTTGCTGCGCCTCGAGCGCGCGTACGCGCGCGCTCTCGACCGCGAATGGGTAGAGAAACGCGAGAGCCCAAACGCCAAAATAGAGCTGCGCGTTGAGGATCCCGAAGAGAGCCGAGCGCGTGAACGTGATGCCGCTCGGAAAATGGAGACGCATCTCCGGAACGCGCATTGCGACGGCTCCGTAGAGCAGGCCGAACGCGCAGCCGATGACCGTGGCGATGCCGACGCCCGTCGCCAGGCCCCGCGCGGCGGACAGTCGCCGACGTATCGAGCGACCGAACGCGGCGGAAAGGGCCAGCATCAAGATCTGGAAGCTCGAACGACATGAAGACCAGGCGCGCGAGTATGCGAGCGCTCTCGCGGCCGGCCACGACGTCGGTCGCCAGCTGAAGCACCATGACCCCGAGAACGACGGCGATGCTGAGGAGTCGACGCAACGGAAGCAGGGGCAGCAGCCGGCGGGACGACCCAGAGAGAGCCGAGGCCTCCGCCGAATCTCCCTCCGCGGCGGAACGCACGGCGCCCGAGCCGGTGCGATGGCTTGCTGCGACGGCGGGAACGCCCATGCTTCGGATCGTACCGCGGCGGCAGCGGTCGTGCGCTGCCGCCGGTCCGATGGTCACCGCACCTCGTCGGAGGAAAGCGACTGCTCGTCGCTTGAGGTAGGGTGGGGCCTAGCGCAGCCGGCATCCTCAAAGGAGAACGATCCATGGATCCCCGTAGCTTGCCCGCGCTCGCTGCGCTCGGAGCTTCCGTCGCAGCGATGGTACCGGCGCTGGCTCGTGGCGACACTCCAACGCCCGGGCACGACCCTCCCGGGGCCCCCTTTTCTGCCGAAACAAGCGCGGCGTTGGCGGAGCGCCCGCTGAGGGTCGTGACGCTCGCGGAGGTCGAGCGCACCGCGGACACACAGCAGCCGCAGATTCGCATTGCGCGCGCGAGCACCCACGGCGCCGAGGGCCAGGCCGAGCAAGCGCGCGCGCCCATGCTGCCACAGGTCACTGCGAGCGCAGCTTACACACGCCAAACCGGAAACTTCGTGGCGCGACCGGGGGTGTTGCCTTCGAGCGTCTCGACCCCAAATTGGTCGCTGTCCACCTCGTTCGATTACTGGAATTTCGGCGTGAGCGGAACACAGCTCCTCTACGATTTCGGCCAGTCTTCGCAGAGGTACCACGCCGCGGAGGCGACCATCGAGGCCGATCGCCTCTTCGAACGGACGACCCACTTGCAGATTCGCTTCGGTGTGCGTCGCGCGTACTTCAACGCTCGGGCCACCAAAGAGCTCGTGGGAGTCGCGCGAGAGACGCTCGAGCAGCAAGATCGACACCTGCGACAGGTGCAGGGCTTCGTCGAGGTGGGAACGCAGCCCGAGATCGCCCTCGCGCAAGAACGTGCAGCCCTGGCCAACGCGCGGGTTCAGCTCATCATCGCGCAGAACAACTACGAGACGGCGAAGGCACAGCTCAACCAGGCTGCGGGAATCCCGGGAGGCACCGAGTACGATGTGGCCGACGAAGCCCTTGGGCCGCTCGAAGACGAGGACCAGCCGCTCGAAACGCTGGTCGCGAAGGCCAGCACGGCGCGGCCGGAGCTCGCGACCATTGCGCGCCAGCGCGTGGCGCAAGAAGCCGTTCTGAGCTCCGCTCGGGGCGCCTACGGACCGACGCTATCGGCCGCAGCCGGTGCGAGCGAGCAAGGGACGTCCCTCGACCGCCTGGTCCCCAACTGGAACGCAGGCGTCCTGCTCAACTGGCCCGTGTTCCAGGGGGGGTTGACGCGCGGGCAAGTGGATCAGGCGGAAGCCGGGCTCGAAAGCATCGACGCGCAGAGGTCGCTCGAAGAGCTCCAAGTGCGGCTCGACGTCGATTCGGCGCGCCTCGCCGTGCGCGCCGCCAAGGCAACGATAGGTGCGGCGGAGGACGCCGGCACGAACGCTCGCGAGCAGCTCCGCCTTGCCGAGCAGCGGTATGCGACGGGCGTCGGCGGTATTCTCGAGTTGAACGACGCGCAGGTCGCCTACACCGCGGCCTCGGCGCAAGTCGTCCAAGCCCGCTACACGCTCGCCACCGCCCGCGCTCAATTACTTGCCGCCCTGGGGCGCCAATGACGAAGCCGCCGTCGGCCACCCTCCCCTCGCCGAGCCTGGCCGCCCCGACGTCAGCCGGACCGGCCAGCCGATGGCGGGGCCGCGCGCGCTTCGTTCTGCTTGGAGCGCTTGCGCTGGCTCTCGTCGGCTATGGGGCATGGACCTGGCGGGCGAGATCCCGGGCCGCGCAGGCGGGCGCAGCCGCAGCCTCCAAGGCGGCGAGCGACCGCGTCGTCCCCGTCTTGACGGCCTCTGTCACCCAGCGCGACGTTCCGATCTGGCTGGAGGGCCTGGGGAGCGTGGTCGCCTTCTACACCGTCTCGGTGAAGCCTCAAGTCGACGGCCGCCTCGAAAAGGTCCTCTTCACCGAGGGCCAGCACGTCACGAAGGGGGACGTCCTCGCGCAAATCGACGCGCGCCCATTCGCCATCCAGCTTCGGACTGCACAGGCTGCGCTGGCGCGCGACGTCGCCACCTTGAAGAACGGGGAGCTCAATCGGGAGCGGTACAAGACGCTCAGCGCGCAGCATCTCATCGCGGAGCAGCAGCTCACCGACCAGGAAGCGACGGTCGATCAACTCGCCGCACAGGTGCACGGCGACGAGGCCCAGGTCGCGGCCGCGCGGCTCAATCTCGACTACGCGCGGATTACGTCGCCCATCGACGGTGTCACGGGCGTACGTCTCGTCGACCCCGGCAACGTCGTCCATGCGTCCGACGCGACGGGCCTCGTGGTCGTCGCGCAGCTCGATCCCATCGCCGTACTCTTCACGCTCCCCGAGGACGACCTGCCAGCCATCAGCCGCGCGATGAACGATCCGACCGCGGATAGAGGGAACCCTCCCACCGGGGGCCTCGCGAACCAGGAAATCACCGTCGCAGTCGGTCGCGAAGGTCACGAGCTCGCCGTCGAGGCGCGAAGCCGAGATGGCGACAGGCGCCTCGGGCGAGGCAAGTTGACGGTCATCGACAACCAAATCAACCAGGCCACGGCGACCGTCCGTCTCAAAGCGATCTTCTCGAATCCGCAGCAGGCGCTGTGGCCGAACCAGTTCGTCAAGGCGCGCCTGCGGCTGACCACGCGGCAAGGCGCCATCGTGGTGCCTGCGGCGGTCATCCAGCGAGGCCCGCAGGGTGCGTTCGCGTACGTCGTGGGAAACGACTCCCTGGCCACGGTCCGGCCGGTCGTCGTGGAGTCGATGGAAGGCGAGTTGGCCATCGTGTCGAGGGGCCTCTCGCCGGGCGAGCAGGTGGTGGTCGAGGGGCAGGCGCAGCTGCGCCCTGGAAGCAAGGTCGCTCCAAAGTCTGCTCCAAGCGCCTCCGCGGCGGAATCGGCGCCACCGAACGAGGCCAGCCCATGAACGGCGGCGTCTCCGAGCCGTTCATTCGGCGGCCGGTCGCGACCACGTTGCTCATGCTCGGCCTCCTTCTGGTGGGCCTCCTCGCCTTCGGCCAACTTCCAGTATCGGCACTCCCGCAGGTCGACTACCCGACCATCGTCGTCTCGACGTACCTGCCAGGGGGCAGCGCAGAGACGATGGCGACGGCGGTGACCACGCCGCTCGAACGCCAGTTCGGACAGATGCCGTCGCTCACGCAGATGACGAGCATCTCGAGCTTCGCGTACTCGCAAATAACCCTCCAGTTCGACCTCGATCGCAGCATCGATGCCGCGCAGCAAGACGTGCAGGCGGCGATAAACGCGTCGTCGAGCCTGCTGCCGCGTCAGCTCCCTACGCCGCCGACCTACTCGAAAAGCAACCCTGCAGACCAGCCCATCCTCACGCTCTCCGTCAGCTCGAAGGTGCTCCCCCTCGAACAGGTCGACGACTACGCCGATTCGATTCTGGCCCAGCGTATTTCCCAGCTCGCGGGGGTCGGTCTCGTCACCATCAATGGCGGGCAAAAGCCGGCCGTCCGCGTGCAGGTCGACCCCGAGGCGCTGGCCGGAACGGGTTTGACCCTCGAGGACGTTCGGGCCGTGCTCATGACCGCGAACGTCAATCAGCCGAAGGGTAACCTGGACGGACCAAGGCAAGATTACGCGCTGGCGACGAACGACCAGCTGTTCAAGGCGAACGGCTTCAGGCCGCTCGTGATCGCCTACAAGAACGGCGCGCCGGTGCGCCTCGCCGACGTCGCGCGCGTCGTGGATGGCGTCGAGAACGCGCAACTGGCCGGCTGGGACGGCAAAGAACGCTCGATCATCGTCAATGTGCAGCGCCAGCCCGGCGCCAACGTCATTCAGGTCGCGGATCGCGTAAAGGCGCTCTTGCCGCAGCTAAGGGCGTCGTTGCCTCAGGGAGTCGACATTGCGATCCTGAGCGACCGCACGGAGACCGTGCGCGCTTCGGTCCGGGACGTCGAGCGCACCCTGTGCATCACGGTGGGCCTAGTCGTCGCCGTCATCTTTCTCTTCTTGCGCAACGTGCGCGCCACGCTGATCCCGAGCATCGCCGTGCCGCTGTCGCTCATCGGGACGTTCGGCGTGATGTACTTGGTCGGGTACAGCCTGAACAATCTGTCGCTGATGGCGCTCACCGTCGCGACCGGCTTCGTCGTCGACGACGCAATCGTCATGATCGAGAACATTGCTCGCTACATCGAGGCCGGGGAGAGGCCCTTCGAGGCGGCCTTGAAAGGGGCTGGGCAAATCGGCTTCACCATCGTTTCGCTCACTGTCTCGCTCGTCGCCGTGTTGATCCCGTTGTTGTTCATGGGTGGGCTCATCGGCCGCCTGTTCCGCGAATTCGCGATCACCCTCGCCGCCGCAATCGGTGTCTCGGCGCTCATCTCTTTGACGCTGACCCCCATGATGTGCGCGCATTTGCTGCGCGCGGAGCCGAAAGGGCGAAAGCGGAGCGCGCTCTATCACTGGTCCGAGCAGATGTTCGACGGCGCTCTGTCCTTTTACGACCGAGGGCTCCGCGTGGTGCTCGCCCACCAGGGGACGACGCTGCTCGTCACCGTGGCGACGCTCGGGCTGACGTTCGTCCTGGCCGCGGCGGTGCCAAAGGGCTTCTTTCCCCAGCAGGACACCGGGATGATCCTCGGGGTCACCGAGGCAGCGGCAGATACGTCTTTTCCGAAGATGATGGAGCTGCAGCGCGCGACGGCCGACGTGATCCTGGCCGATCCCGACGTTCAGAGCGTGGCGTCGTTCATCGGGTCGGACGGCAGCAACCCAACGAGCAACAGCGGGCGGCTGTCGATCACGCTCAAGCCGCGCGATGAGCGGGCCAGCGTCGACGCCATCATCGCCCGGCTGGAACGGAAGGCGGGGGGTCTGAACGGAATCGAAGTTTACTTCCAGCCCGTACAGGACCTTCAGATAGAGAGTCGCGTCAGCCGGACCCAATACCAATACACGCTGGAATCGGCCGACGCCCGGGAGCTCGCAGCGTGGGCACCGAGGCTCGTCACCGAGCTGCGAAAAGAGCCTGCGCTCAAGGACGTGGCGAGTGACCAAGAGACGTCGGGGCTGCAGCTCTCGTTGACGATCGATCGCGACACGGCCTCGCGGCTGGGCCTCTCGCCGCAGACGATCGATGACACCCTCTACGACGCTTTCGGCCAGCGGCAGGTCTCGATCATCTTCACGCAGCTCAACTTGTATCGCGTCATCCTCGAAGTGAAGCCCGAGCTGGCCCACGCCGCCGAGGCACTCGGGCGTCTCTTCGTACGTACGCCATCGGGCGATTCGGTGCCGCTCGGCGCCATCGTCCGGGATACGACCACCTCGGCGCCCCTGGCCATAAACCACCAAGGGCAGTTTCCGGCCGTGACCGTGTCCTTCAACCTCGCCGAAGGACAGTCTCTGGGCGCGGCCATCGCGGCGATTCAGGCCGTCCAGACGAGAATCGCCTTGCCGCCGGAGGTGCACGCGGAGTTCGCGGGGGCGGCGCGCGCGTTCAGAGAGTCGCTCGCGAGCGAGCCTATCCTGATCGTTGCCGCTCTCGTCACCGTCTACATCGTGCTGGGCGTCTTGTACGAGAGCTTCATCCACCCGGTGACCATTCTGTCGACGCTCCCTTCGGCCGGCGTCGGTGCCCTGCTGGCTCTTTTCATGTGCCACACCGACTTCAGCGTCATCGCGCTCGTCGGGATCATCTTGCTCATCGGGATCGTGAAGAAGAACGCCATCATGATGATCGACTTCGCCCTCGAGGCGGAGCGCGATCAAGGGGTGAGCCCCACCGAGGCGATTCACCAGGCGTGTTTGCTCCGGTTTCGTCCGATCATGATGACCACCATGGCCGCGCTCCTCGGGGGCGTGCCGCTCGCGCTCGGGACGGGGATGGGATCGGAGCTGCGACGACCGCTCGGGATCACGATCGTCGGTGGGCTTCTCATTTCCCAGATCCTGACGCTCTACACGACGCCCGTCGTGTACCTGTACATGGACCGGGTCGGACGCTGGCTGTCGCGCGCACGACGGCGGGAGACGGCCGCGGCCGAGGTCCCGTCGTGAGCCTGTCGGCGGTCGTCATCCGTCGGCCCGTGGCGACTTCGCTGCTCGCAGCGGCCGTGCTTCTGGCGGGGCTTCTCGCTTACTCGCGCCTGCCAGTCGCTCCGCTTCCGCGCGTGGACTTTCCGACCATTCAGGTGAGCGCGAGCCTACCCGGCGCAAGCCCTGAAACCATGGCGTCGTCGGTGGCGACGCCGCTCGAGCGCCGCTTCGGGCGCATCGCAGGGATGACCGAGATGACGTCGATGAGCACGCACGGCTCGACGTCGATCACGCTGCAATTCGAGCTCGATCGGAGCGTCGACGCCGCCGCACGCGACGTCCAGGCCGCCATCGCCGCCGCGGGGAGCGAGCTTCCGCCGAACCTGCCGTTGAAGCCGACGTACCGGAAGGCGAACCCCGCCGACGCACCCATTCTGATCATCGCGTTGACGAGCGCCACGCTGCCACTCGCGCAGGTGTTCGACGCGGCCAACACGGTCCTTGCGCAGAAGATCTCTCAAGTACGCGGAGTGGGACAAGTGACGGTCGGCGGCGGCCAGCAGCCCGCCGTCCGTGTCCAGGTGGATCCCGCGGCGCTGGCCGGAATGGGTCTCAGCACGGCGGACGTGCGCACCGGCCTCGCGGCGACCACCGTGGACGAAGCGAAAGGCTCCCTCTCGGGGAACAGTCAGGTCTCGTCGATCAACGCGAACGATCAACTCTTCGGTGCCAAGGCGTATGGCGACGTCCTCGTGGCGAAAGACGGCGGGGCAACGACGGTCCTGCACGACGTGGCGCACGTCTTCGACGACGTCGAAAACAACCGCGTAGCCGGGTGGGCAGACGGAAAACGTGCGGTCCTTCTCTTCATTCGCAAGCAGCCGGACGCGAACATCATCGATACCAACGAGCGCGTCCTCGGATTGCTCCCGCAGCTCGCGACGTCGATTTCGCCGGCGATCCAGATTGAAGTGAGCAGCGACCGCACGCAGACCATCCGCGCGTCAGTCGCCGACGTGGAACGCACGCTGCTCGTCAGCGTGGCTCTCGTCGTGGCCGTGGTTTTCGCGTTTCTGCGGTCGGGTCGCGCCACCCTGGTGCCCGCGGTGGCGGTCCCCATCTCCTTGATGGGCACGTTCGCGGTCATGTGGTTACTCGACTACAGCATCGACAACCTGTCGCTGATGGCGCTCACGATATCGACCGGTTTCGTGGTCGACGACGCGGTGGTTGTCACCGAGAACATCATGCGGGCCATCGAGCGCGGGGAGACGCCGATGCGCGCTGCCCTCGTTGGAGCGGACGAGATCGCATTCACGATTCTATCCATCACTTGCTCGCTGCTGGCTGTGTTCGTCCCCATTTTGCTCATGGGCGGGATCGTGGGTCGCCTCTTTCGCGAGTTCGCCGTGACGCTGAGCGTTGCCGTCGCGACGTCCGCTCTCGTGTCGCTCACGCTGACGCCGATGATGTGCGCCCGTATGCTGCGCGACCCGCATCGCGTGGCGCACGGCCGCCTTTACCTCGCGTCCGAGCGATGGTTCGGAGCGCTGCTCGCGTTCTACGAGAAGGGGCTGCGCTGGTCGCTCCGCCACCGCGTCACGATGCTTCTCGTGACTGGGGGCACCGTGGCCCTCAACGTCGCGCTCTTCTTCGTCGTCCCGCCGGGGCTTTTCCCTCAGCAAGACTCTGGGCTCCTGATAGCGACCACCGAGGCGGCGCAAGACATCTCGTTTGCGGCGATGCGTCGCCTGCAGACCCGGGTCAACGAGGTCCTCAGCACGGACCCGGACGTGCAGCATTACGTGGCGTTCATTGGCTCGGGCGGCTTTGGGACGGGGAACACCGGCTCGGCGTTCATCACGCTCAATGAAAAGCCGCCTCGCAAAGCCACCGCGGACGAAATCGCGGCCCGGCTTCGCGGCAAGCTCTCGCGTGTCGAGGGAATAACGACGTATCTCCAGTCACGTCAGGACGTGAGCGTCGGTGGCCGGATGAGCCGGACGCAATACCAGTATACGTTGCAGGACGCTAACCTCGATGAGCTTCGCGAATGGACGCCTCGCCTCTTTGACGGCCTGCGCAAGCTCCCCGAGCTGAGAGACGTGGTCAGCGACCAGCAAAACGCGGGGCTTCTTCTCGACGTAAAGATAGACCGCGACACCGCTGCGCGCGTGGGTGTCACCGCCCAAGCTGTGGACGACGCGCTGTACGACGCCTTCGGCCAGCGCCAGGTCGCCACGACCTTCACGCAGGCGAACGAGTACCACGTCGTCCTGGAGGCCGCCGAGCCCTACCGGAGCAGCCCGGACGCCCTCGGAGGAATTTATGTGCGAAGCGGCACCGGCGCGCCGGTTCCTTTGCGTGCGTTCGCAAAGCCGACGGTCCGGGTGGCCCCACTGACGGTGAATCATCATGGCCAGTTTCCGGCGATCACCATTTCGTTCAATTTGGCCCCCGGTACCGCGCTCGGGGAGGCAGTCAGCGCCATTGAGCGCGCGGAGCTCGCGATGCACGTGCCCCCGAGCGTGCATGCCGAATTTCAGGGGACGGCGCAGGCATTCAAGGCGTCGTTCGCGAACGAACCGATGCTGATCGCGACCGCGCTGGCCACCGTGTACATCGTCCTCGGCGTCCTTTACGAGAGCTACGTCCACCCGGTCACCATCTTGTCGACGCTGCCATCCGCAGGCATCGGGGCTCTTGTCGCGCTTCTCGTGTCGGGCGGTCAACTCGACATCATCGCCATCGTCGGCCTTCTGCTCCTCATCGGCATAGTGAAGAAGAACGCCATTCTGATGGTCGATTTCGCCATCGATGCGCAACGGCGCGGCGGCGCGGCGCCGGAAGACGCGATTCTGCGCGCAGGCCTCCTGCGGTTTCGTCCCATTTTGATGACCACGTTCGCCGCGCTCTTCGGCGCCCTGCCGCTGGCATTCGGCCGTGGTCTGGGCTCGGAGCTCCGACGACCGCTCGGGACGACGATCGTCGGCGGGTTGTTCGCATCGCAGTTGCTGACGCTTTACACGACGCCCGTCGTTTACCTCGCGTTCGAAACGCTGCGGACCGGGAAAAGGCGGGCGTCGAGGCTAGCGGCTACTGAGCCAAGCCCGGCTTCGGAGGCGGGGTATTCACAGGGGTAAGACAAGCCGAAAGATCGAACAGCATGAACTCGAGCGCGTCTTCCTGAGGAGACAGCGGCATGTTCGCGCAGTCGGTCGGGACGACGCAGTTGCCGTTGCACCCGCCGCCTTGCGCTTGGTTTGCGCCGTAGTCGCCCGACGCCGCGCTCACGTGCAAATCGCTGTAAACGACTCGCCCGCAAGGCTTTTCGTTGACGGTCGCGCCGCCGAGCGGGGTATCGAATGAGAAGTACTCGGTCAAGCTCGGAGGATTGGCCAGCGCGTCTGCGACGATCCACGGCGTCGATGGGGTGTTCGCCACAGTGACGAGCGCGTTGTGGCGTGCGTTGGTGATCGGCAGCTCGCCCGCGGTCAGCGCGCGCACGTTGCCGAGCCAATCTTTCATCGCCTGGCCCTTGATGAATGGGCCGCCGGTCGGGAGCGTGGTCTGGATGATGGCATTGATGTTCGACGGCCCGCCGCCACCTCCGCCGCCGCCACCGCCGCCGCCGCCCCCACCGCCGTAGCTTTGCGTGCCGGTGCGCCAAGACGCAAGCGCCGGCATGGCCGCGCCGAAGGGCCCGGTATTGAACCAGGCGTAGTGAAAGTGCGATGCGAAGACACGCCCACCCGCGGCCGCATAGTCGAAGAGCGCTTGCTGATTCATTTGCGTCGTCTCGTGGCCTTCGCACGAGAGGATGGTCACGTCGTACGGCATCATGGTCGCTTGCGAGGCCCAAAGCGCCGTTCCGGGGGGAGACCGCGGGACGGTCGTTGCGCCGTTGTCCCCGGTGAAGATGTGGATGCGCCCCTGCCCGCCCGCCCCAGACGAGTACTCCGAGGCGTCGAGACCTATGCGGCCGAGAAGGCACTCCAGCGTATCCGCCCCCCCGGTCGCGATGGCGATGCTCGGGATATCGCCCTCATTGTGATTTTCGGCAACCGCAAGCTCTTGTCGGGTAGCGGGTTGTCCATGCACGGAGAGACGTTCTGGACGTAGAGCTGCTTACGCCACTTCCCCACTTGGATGACCAACGGAATGTTCGGCCCGTCGGGCGCATTCTTGATTGTGAATTTTCCTGCTGCGTCGGTGAGGTCCGATGCGATTGGACCGCCACTGTAGAGGTCACCACAGCTGTAGCAGGATGCACCCGTCGAGATGGGGCTGACCGCCTGGCTGGGCACGTACACGGCGATGCCGTACAAGGGGTTGTGGCCGGCGGGGTCGTAGACCGTGCCGGTGATCGTCGTCGAAGCGCCGCTGGAGCACGCGCTCACGCAGGCGCCGGCCTGCGTGCACTGAGGCGGACTGAAATTGCCCCCCCCGTCGCCGACGAGAGAACCCGTCGGGTCGCCACTGGGGATCAGGGTAGCTCCCGCGTCTGTTTTGTTGTCACGGGATCCGCACGCGGCGCTGCATGCCAGCAAACTCGCCGTAAAGAGCGCCTTGAGCGACGCGACATGACCGACAGTGCGCATGAGAAAAGCTCCCTAGGATTTCGTGCGTATAGACGGAGTGTAGCGGGCAAAGCGCGGCCCGGTAGCACAGCCGCCAGGTAAAAAAGGTTACAAGTCAATAGAAGCTTGGCGGCGCTGGAGACGATGGGAGGGCCGTCTCCAGTGGAAAGCTACGTTCGCCCTTTGGGGAAACGGCCCGCCAGACTCACCTTCGCTGACTCGTCCGGCCGTGTCAGGGGCGGATGGCCGTCCACCACCACGGCCGTGCTACCTTTCGCTCGCCGAGTACTTGGTGGTTCACTGCCTAGACGGCGCGTTTTTGGGCGGTTCGTTCGGGCCGAGGGCGCGGGTGGAGTAGGATCGGATTTCCGGCTTGGCCAGCACTCATTCTTTGCCCGAGCAAACGATCGCGCGGCCTGCAGTGGCCTCGGACGTGGCGCCCCGAAAGAGCCACGCGAGGCCGTATCTCGTCCTAGGAGCGGTGGTCGCGGTCGCGCTCATCGCCTACGCGCTCGTCACCTGGCTCTCGCGCGGCAGGGAGAGCACGGACGACGCGCAGGTCGAGGGGGACGCCGTGACGGTCTCGACGCGGCTCGCCGGGGCGGTGCTGGCGGTGCACGTGTCCGACAACCAGCAAGTCCGGCGCGGCGACTTGCTCGTCGAGCTCGATTCCTCCGAGCTGGCGGCGCGAAGCAAGCAGGCGCAGGCGGAGTTGGCTGCCGCCCGAGCGCAAGCCCAGGCGGCCGACGCGCAGGTGTCCATCGTCGAAGCGACCTCGCGGGGAGGGCTCTCGATGGCGCGCGCCCAGCTGACGGGCTCGGCCACATCGGTGGCCGGGGCCGACGCGCAGGTGAATTCTGCCAGAGCAGGGGTCACGAGGGCCCAGGCGGAGGCGAACCGCGCGGACAACGACCTCGCTCGTGCCGAATCGCTCCTCGAGGATCAGGCCATTCCCAGGGCCCAGCTAGACACGGCGCGATCGAACGCCCAGGCCGCTCACGCGAGCGTCGCCCAGGCGCAAGCGCAGCTCGCGGCGGCCGAAGAGATGAAGCTAACGGCGCAAACTCATATCGCCGAATCGCAGGCACGCGTCGAGCAGAGCGCTCCCGTCGACGCCCAGCTCGCCGTCGTACGCGCGAACGCGGCGCTGGCGCACGCCCGCGCCGACGCCGCGGAAGCGGCGCAATCGGTCGCCGAATTGCAGCTCTCGTACGCGCGGATCTCTGCGCCCGCCGACGGACTCCTCTCCCGCCTCGCCGTCCACGAAGGGCAGCTTCTCCAAGCAGGCCAGCAAGTGGTCGTCGTCGTGCCCAACGCGTCCTACGTCATCGCGAATTTCAAGGAGACGCAGGTTGGCGCGATGCGTGCTGGGCAGCGCGCCGAGATCTCGATCGACGCCTTTCCGGGACGCACGTTCGAAGCGCGGGTCGAAAGCTGGTCACCCGGGACTGGCGCGCGCTTTTCGCTTCTGCCCCCGGACAACGCCTCGGGCAATTTCATCAAAGTCGTCCAGCGCGTGCCCGTGAAGCTCGCCTGGCAGGCCTTGCCCCAGGACATCAAGCTGACGGCAGGCCTGTCCGCCAACGTGACGGTGTTCACGAGGTAGCCCTACGACTGTACGCGAACCTCCTCGTCCCCCGCGAGCCGCCCGCCCCCAATCAGGGCTCTTCGTCGACCGGTGTTTCTGTGAAGCGATAGCCAACGCCGCGCACCGTCTCGACGTACCGACCGACCACCTTCAGCTTTTCACGCAAGCGCTTCACGTGCGTATCGACCGTGCGCGTCGTGATGTCCGCCTCGATGCCCCAAATGTCGTTCAGGAGGACGGAGCGCGTCTGCACCCGGTTTTTTCGCTCGTACAGCGTCAGGAGGAGCTTGAACTCGAGGGTGGTGAGGGCCACCTCCGTGCCCGCCACCCAGACACGATGGGCGCCGGGGTCGATACGCAGCTCGCCGAACTCGACGAGCTCGGGGGGCGGCGTGTCTTTCCGGCGCAGAACGGCGCCGATGCGCAACAGGAGCTCGCGCACGCTGAATGGCTTGACGACGTAGTCGTCGGCGCCGAGCTCGAACCCCACGACACGGTCGATCTCCTCGCCTTTTGCCGTGACCATGATGACCCGAACGTCGCGAGTCGCGGCCTCCTTCTTGAGCGTCTTGCAGACGCTGGTCCCCGACATGTCGGGCAACATGAGATCGAGCAAGATGAGCTCAGGGTGCGTCTCACGGGCGACGCGCAGTCCTTCGGCCCCCGTCGAGACGAGGTGGACGCGGTGACCTTCCTTCGAGAGGTTGTATTCGAGCACCTCGCGTAGATCGGCCTCGTCCTCGATGACCAGCACACGCGCCATGAGGCTTTCTGTAGGCGAATTTGCTCGCGAGCGGTTGACGATCGTGTGTCTGTTCGGTGACGCATGCGGTGCGTCGCCTTGGACGCGCCCTACCCGCGCTTAACCCGCGATGCGAAGGTGACGTCCTCTCGGGTGGGTGCCCGGCGGCGCGTGGCGCAATCCCCCCCTGCCGCCGCGCCGCTGGGCGCTCTGTTTCCGAGTCCTAGTCCCCCCTTTGTCGCGCAGCGCCCGCTCGCCCTCGTGGCTTTGGCCGGCGGGCGTGCTACGTCGTGCGCGCCATGGCCGAGCCGATTGTCGTGCGAGCCGACGTCATCGTGCCCATTGAAGCCCTCTCGATGAGAGCCGTGCGCGCGAGCGGGCCCGGCGGCCAGAACGTGAACAAAGTCGCAAGCAAGGTCGAGCTGCGCGTCGATCTCGAGCGAATCCTGGGGCTCGACGCGGGTGCGCGCGCTCGCCTTCGGGCGTCTTGCGGGCGGTTTGTCGACGCCGACGGGCGTCTCATCGTCACGAGCCAGCGCACTCGCGACCAGCGAATGAACCTCGACGATGCCCGCGCGAAGGTTCGCTCACTGGTGGCGGGCGCGCTGGAACGGCCCCGCCCACGACGCGCTACCCGACCGACGCGGGCCAGCGTCGAGCGGCGCCTCGCCGAAAAGAAACGCCGGAGCCGCGGCACGACCTGGAGACAGGGAGACGAGAGGTAGGCGCCTCAGGGCGTCGGCACGATGACGGTCACGGACTGCGCGGGCATCGTGTACCGGAAGGCATTGGTCGCGACGGTTGCCATCGGGGCCCCTGCGACGAGCCGCGCGCCCCCGGCTCCCGTAATCGTGTAGACGGCGGCGCCGCCGTACACGGTAGAATGGCTGACGCGAAAGCCGGCGATCTTGTCGGTTTTCGCCTTGTTGATGGCGACGATCACGATGTGCGCAAGGTTCGTCGAATCGACCGCTGCATAGACGGACGTGCTCGCGACGTCCGTCGTGGTGGCGCTGACCGACGTGTCGCCAAAAGCGGCACCCCGCCCGTCGTAATTGCGGTACGCCTTGAACGCCGCGTTCGCGTACGATTCGTCGCTATTTTGCGGCCACATCATGGCCATGTCGACACCCGTCCGGCCGAAGACGCCCAAGACGTCAGCCGCCGCTATGGCACCGCTGATGTCTCCGCCGCCACCGTAGTTCCACTCGGAGAACGAGAGCTTCGTACCCGGATAGTGCTGTGCGATCTTCGTTTGAACGAGCGGAATGAGGTCGATTGGTCCGTTCGTCGCGCTCTGAGCAATCCAGCTATTTTCGACGTAGGTCGCGTCCCAGAGCGACCGCGGCGCCTGCTCGCGGGCAACGACGAGCCCCGGCGTCGCATCGGGCACGATAATCCGTTGGCCGTCGCCCGTCGCTTCGGGGTACCAGTGCAAATCGAGGCCATCGATGAGCCTCTTCCCAGCGGCCTGCTCCGCCGCCTTCATCTGCGCGAGCCAGTACGCCAGGAAGTCGCCATTGGCTTTGGCGTCGGGAGCGCCCTGCAGGCTCACGTACCCTTGCCAGCCGTAATTGACGGGCCCCCACACCTGCGCATTCGGCGCGACGGCTTTCACCGCTGTCGCAAAGTCGATGCTCCTGCGCGTCAGCTCCGCGTAGGTGACTGCGTTCGGGTGGACCTCGGCGTGGGTCGCCGACCAGATGTCAGGCTCGTTGTCGAGCTGGAAGAGGACCGTCGCCTTCGGCTCCGCCTGCAACAGCCAGTGCACCATCTCGTCCTGATAGACGAAGCCGTCGCTCGGATCGGGCGCGGTCGCGAAAGCAGAGCCCTTGGCTGGCTTGTTCCGCTTGAACCGCGTCTGGAGATAGTTCGAATCCCGAGCTGCGAACGTCACCTCCGGGGCCTTTGTCGGCGGACACGTAGTCCACGATGGGCAGCGTGACGAGGGCCGCAGCGCCCGCCGTCGTCGCTTGCTCGACGAAGCCCTTGAGGTAGGCGCCTGGAGCGTCCGCGCTCGGTACGCAGGCGCCGCCGCCGCAGAGAAAATCGTCATTCTCGAATTGGTAGTCGCTGCCCGCGTTCGAAGCGTTGTTCTCCCAGTTGAAGGCGGTGGCCCGGTTGCCCCCGAAGCGAACGATGGGCGCGCGAACTTCGGCGGCAATGGCTCCGTCGTTCACTCCATACACGAACGGCGAGATGGCGCGCACGTTCTGGTCGCTGCGCACCTCGAATGTGATGTCGACTTGTCCCGGATCACCGGCGTCCACCAGAGGACCGGCCTCCACGCCGCGCGGGCGCGCGGGTGCGCCCGCGTCGACTCCAAGGTCGGGCCCGCCGCCAGCGCTCCCCGAGTCGTCGACGACGAGGGGCGCGGGGCTGCCGCCGCAACGCAGGGCCACGGCTCCGAACAACGCGGCCACCAGCCAATCGGAACGCACGCGCAAAAACCCCATTCTTGCCTGTTAGCGCAATGGTCGTGCCCGACCACCCCTTTGCGCGTTGTTGCAAAAACGCACCAAAGGTCAGGGGTTCGTGGCCCCCATTGCGGTCGCGGTCGTGGGCCCGAGACACCAACGGCGTCCGGCGAGAGGTCGCTCAGAGAATGCGCCACGCCGGACGCGTCGGGACGACGGACGTCGAGCCGCCAGTGTTTGTCGTACCCTCGCCCCGAGCGTGCGCTTCGGTCGCTCGAGACGCGCCGCGCGCCAGCGCCCGCAGGCGGCGGATCGCCGAGACGTTCGCGGTAATGGCCACGAGCGCGAGCGCGCCCAAGACCGGGGCACGGGTTGCCAAGGCGCGAAGCGCTGGATCATGCCCGGCGACGGCCAGAGCGCCCGATGCCGCCACGCCCGCGCACAAGCACACGGCTCGCTCCGCCCTCCGCATGGCGCCGGCCGGCACTGGAAGGTGAAACGCTTCCGCCTTGGCGCTCCCGTAGCTCACCATGAACGACCCGACCAGCGCGGACAACGTCAGCACCAGAACGGGTACGGAGTCGTGGAAAAACACGGCGAGCCCGCCCAGAAAGAAGAACTCCTCGTAGCGATCCACGAAGGCGTCGAGGAGCGCGCCGCGAGCACATGCCGAGCCGCTTTTCCGCGCGATGAGCCCGTCGAGCGCGTCGCCAAGCGAAGCGACCACCATGAGCGCCGTTGCGAGCCCGAAGACCCCAATGCTCAACAGAACGCCAGCCGAGGCGGCGAGCGCGAGGCTCGCGAGCGTGATCGCGTTCGCCGAAACGCCGATCGCCGTGAGCCAGGTCGCCGCGCGGTCGAGCACCCTCAGCGTCGCGCCCGAAACGGCGCGCGGGAACACGACCGAGACGCGAGAACCCGCCTCCAGCTGTCGCGCTCGTTGGACCGAGCCCGGAGCTCTCGAGACGGCGGTCGGGGCGGGGCGGTCGTTCATCGGAGCAGCGCGTGCCCGTCGGCGGCCTGATCGCACGGCGGGGGCCAACGAAACTCGGAGAGCAGAACGCCAAAAGCCTGACCCGCGAAAGCGGGCGAGGGGATCGGCATGCGGACGAGCCGCGCGTAGACACCGACGAACCGACCCATGGGCCTCACCAGCCGCTCGGCGCAAACGCGAAGAAGCGACGCTCGCTTTGCGGCGGGCGGCCCGCCTCAGTCCAGCGGAGCGAAGAGCGCCTCGACTTCTCCTTCACTAAGTGGAGCCGAGGCGCCGCCGTCGTCGAGGAGCGCCGTCGAGAGCCAGCGCTTCTTCTCTTGAAGCGCAAGGACGCGCTCTTCGACGCTCCCTGCCACGTAAAGGTTGTGGACGAAGACCGGACGGCGCTGACCGATGCGGTGCGCCCGGTCGGTCGCTTGCGCATGCGCGGCCGGGTTCCACCACGGATCGTAGTGAACGACGGTGTCGGCGCCGGTCAAATTGAGGCCGGTGCCACCAGCCTTCAGGCTGATGAGAAACACATCGGCACGGCCGCCTTCGAACGCGTCGACCACGCGCTGTCGATCGCGCGTTGCGCCCGTCAAAAGGAGGTGCGGGATCTTCGGGACTCGAGCCCGTCGACGACGAGCGCGAGCATGCTCGTGAATTGCGAGAAAACGAGCAGACGATGCCCCTCCGCAAGTTGCTGGGCGACGAGCGCCATGAGCGCGTCGAGCTTTGCCGAGTCGCGCACGCCGCGGGCAGCGTCGAGAGCAACGAGCCGGGGATCACAGCATACTTGCCGCAACTTGGTCAGGGCGTCGAGGATGGTGATGGCCGAAGCGCTGAGCCCCTTCGCGCGGATGGCCTTGCGGACGTCGGCGTGCGCCGCGACGCGGATTCCCTCGTAGAGCTCGCGCTGCCGAGCGCCGAGCTCTACGGGGCACGGGAGCTCGGTCTTGGGCGGCAGCTCGCGCGCCACGTCCCGCTTGAGGCGACGAAGGACGTAGGGCGAGACGAGCTGGCGAAGCGCGGCGAGCCGCTCCTGGTCGCCGCGGCGCTCGATTGGGTCGCGCCAGAACCGCCTGAACGCAAGCTCGTCACCAAGCAGGCCGGGGGCGAGCCAGTCGAAGAGGGACCAGAGCTCGCCGAGGTGATTCTCCACCGGTGTGCCGGTAAGGCAGATGCGGTGATGTGCGACGATGCGTTCGAGCGCACGCCGGGCCTGGCTTCGCGCGTTCTTGATCGCTTGCGCCTCGTCGAGCACGACGACGTGGAAGCGATGCTCGGCGAACCGATCTTCGTCGCGCACGAGGACGGGGTAGGTCGTCACGACGACATGGGCTCGCGCGACGTCGGGCCAGCGGACCCGCCGATCGGGTCCGTGCAACACGAGCACGCGAAGCTGAGGCGCGAACCTCTGGATTCTCTCGGCACCAATTGCCGACCAAGGTCGTCGGCGCAATCACCAGCGCAGGAGCCTCGAGTCGCCCCTCCCCGTTTTCGACGCAGAGGTGAGCGATCGTTTGAAGCGTCTTGCCGAGCCCCATTTCGTCGGCCAGAACGCCGCCCGCGCCCGCGGCTCGAAGCCGCTGCAGAAAGGCCACCCCGTCGAGTTGATAGGGTCGCAAGGTGCCCTGCAGGCCACTCCGACGCAGATCGACCTTCGTCGAGGCCTCTTTGGCGCGGGCGCGGGCGCGGGCGCGGTCGCGGACGCCGGTGGTGCCCGTCCACGTCACGGCTTGGCCGCCCTCGAGAAACGAGGCCTCGAGCGCCATGAGGGCAGACGCGCGCACCTCGGGGAAAGCCGGAGCGCGGCGGTGTTCGCCTTGATAGAGCTCCGCCACCACGCGGAGCAGCGCCCGGAGGCGCTCCACCGGAATGGCGACGTGATGGGTGGGGCTGACGCGGAGCGCCCAGGTCGTTTGGCTGGAGGCCACGAGATCGCCGAGGCCTTGCTCGCCATCGAGCTGATCGAGAAGGTCGAGGAGGACTGCGAGAAAGTCCACACGCGCGCCGTCGATCTCGACTCCCAGCTCGAGGTTGAACCAATCCGGCCGGTCGTCCGAAGGTCGCAGACCGGCGATCCACTTGGGCTCGCTCTCGACGACGCGAAACGGGTAGCCCTGATCGACGTCGACCTTCCAGCCGAGGACACGCCAGCGGGTGAGAGCGCGGGCCGTGAAGGTGCAGAAGGACTGCGCTCCCCCGTCGGCGCGGACGAAATATTCTGCCACGCAGTCTGGAGGGGCCGCGATCGTCTCGGCGCACCCGAGCTCCATCGCGCCCAGCCGCTCCACCTCGCGCCGCGCCTCCGCCTCGACCGCCCGATCCCGCTCGATGGCCTCGAGCGCGCCGCCATTCGAGCGAAAGACGCGCGTGCGCTCGTCGCCCGCTCGGACGCGGGTGCCGCCGTAATCGAACATGAGCTCGATGAGCGGCACGAGCACCTCGTCGATCTCGCAGGAAAGGCCGTCCGTGCTCGTCACGAAGACGTCGTCGGCGAAGAGCCGCACGCAGGGGATGCACGGCGGCTGACCAGCGGAAGCGCTCTGCGGGGCGGTCGCGACGTGCGAGCCCGACAGCGTGGTGGGAGGGAAGATCGGCGGCGAAGGCAAGGAGCTACGCGAGGGCGAGAGCAACGACGCGAGCGAAAGCGTCAGGCTCTCTTTGATCACACTCCAACGGCGCTGTCGAACTTTGATGCCGCTCGGATTCCGCCTCGATGGCATGGTCCGCGGCGGCCGACGCGGGCGTCGACGGACGACGTCGGCCCTTGGAGTCGACGCGTTGACACCCGGGTGGGCGCGCGGTAGATCGTGCGCCTCTTGAGCCCGTGCACCGGGACCCCGCGGGAGTAACTCAGTGGTAGAGTGCCACCTTGCCAAGGTGGACGTCGAGGGTTCAAATCCCTTCTCCCGCTCCAAAGATAAGCCAGTAAAAGCGACCGGTTGAGGAAGCGCCCACAGCCGGTTTTTTCACGCTGTCCATCGATGCTGTCCACTTTGCTGTCCATCGTCGACCCGTCCGAGCGGACGACATGCCGCTGCACGCTCGTGAGGTCGACGATACGCGCGATGGCCTGCTCCTGTTCGTGCCCTCGCGCGGTCGAGTAGCGCTGCTGCATGCGCTCGGTGAGATGGCCCGAGATGCTCCGGACGACGACGTTGGCGACTTGTGCTTCGCGCATCGCGTCTTGAAACGAGCGTCGCATGGCCTTCGGCGAGATCTGCTTCGTGAGGTTCATCGCCTTCGCGATGGCGTTGAACGGCTTCGTGAGCGCGGTTCGACGAAACCCGCCCACCTCCGAAGGGAAGAGGAGCTCGCTGCGCTCCACTGTCTCGTGTGATGAGCTGCTTGCCGCCGTGCCAGCGAAGAACCGACGGCAAGAACTCGGGGATCGATGACCTGGTCGTGGTTTGTCTTCGTCATCTCCATCACTCGGCCCTTGGTGCCGCGCGAACGCCGGATCAGGATGAGGCCTGCTCCCGCTTCACGTCCGCGCTGTCGCCGCGGCCAGGCTCTGCTGGACGAGCCCAGCTCTACTTCAGGATCACGTCCGCAGTGGTGCTGTCCCGCTCAACCAGCGAAGCAACCTCGTCAAAGCGAGGCTTTCGCCAGGCACGGAACGGGCGCCAGAATCCGCTTGGCTCCTTGGGTCCGAACAGTCCCATGTCGAGCACACCGTTCTCGTTCTTGTCCTCGTAGGCGCTGACGGCCCACGTCCAGACCTAACCACGAATCGAAAGCGCGCCTCTGCTCCGGGCGCGATGCGGATCTCCTGCGTCGGCTTGCGCAAGAATCCTTCCGCATCCCAAAGCGCAACACGCACAGTCTAGGCGCCGGATGATGCGAGCACGCGGCCAGAGACGGTGACTGTGCTTGATTCCTCGCCTTGCGCCGACCCAAGACCCACAACGAGTATCAGCCCAAGAGCGAATCCAGGCTGCGATCGACCAAGCCTCACGGGTTGGGCCTGAGCTTGCTCTCCGCACGCAGCTTGCCTTCGTCGTCGATATCTTCGAGAACGGCCGGCAGCCCTATGCGCAGCATCTTCTTGCGGACAGAAGCCAGAATCCGCGAGACCAGGAAGCCGCCGACGCCGGTGAAGCCGGTGTGCTCGCAGGTGAAGCGCGTACCGCCGTTGTGCGGCTCCAGCCGGTAGGTCACCTGCGTCACGTCATCACCCTTCGCATCGCCGACCCAAGAGTACCGCAAGAGCGAGGGCTCGCGCGCCTCCAGAACCTCGCATTCGACGACGCCGCTCCAACCCGGCATGGGCTTGGCGACGAATTGAAAGCGCGTTCCCACCGCGGCAGCGAAGCCGACGGGGCGTCCACCTTGGCCCGTCGCGGTCCACAGCGGTACAAGCGCCGGATCGGTGACCGCGCGCCAGACCCTGGTGGGCGAATATCGGTACTCGCAGATTACGCGGTATTCACTCATTTGGGCCTTCTGCTTCTTGAGGGAGTTCGTCCGTCTTGGGCGCTTGGCGCGCGGTTTTCGTCGCGCACAGGTGCAATGCCCGGCTCGCGTGGCTCGGCATTCGACAGATCGATGCCACTGTCGTCGTCGAGGTTTCTGACCACTCGTATCAAGAGATCGCGCAGAAGGCCTTGTTCAGCGTCGCTCAATCCCGCCATCGCACGGCGATCGCACTCGATCAACGCCGCCATCGCCTTTGGCCAACGCGCGCGCGACTGCCGCTTGACCGAGACCAGGCTTCCGCGCCCGTCCTGCGGGTTGGGCTCGCGCTGCACCAGTTCGTCGCGTTCCATTCGCCTAAGCGTCTCCGCCATCGAGGGCTGCTCCACGGCGGCGATCTGGGCCAGCTTCGTCTGCGATAGCGCAATGCCCTCCGCGAGGGCGCGCAGGACGGGCAGATAGCTCATCGCAATGCCGAACGGCCGGAGCGCCCTGTCGAAGTTGAGCAGCAGCAGCTTCGAGGCTCGGTTGATCCAGAATCCCGCCGCTTCCTCGGGACGCCATCGGCTCTTCTGGTCTCGCCTATACATAGCTACCTATGGATAATACATAGGTACCTTAGTGTCAAGCCAGTGTAGGTCTCGCGGCAGTCGTCATCGCAGCGGGCGTTGGCCTCCTCGCTTGGGCGCGCCACAGCCATGCGCACAGGCATGAGGCGCTGGTTCACGAGCATGAGCACTGCGGATTTCGCGGTACATGTGCCGAAGGACGTGGGGGCGGCACGACGCCCCTCACTCCCGCTTGCCGCTGAGCCGCGCGCAGCCAACGGCTCGGATCAGGCCGTCGCACCGCCTCGCCGCCGTCGCGAAGAAGGACCTTACGCCACGTACGATGGGGACCTTCCCGAAAGCCTCTGCGAGCGCGTGTCGGCGAACTCGTAGAACACGGGAACCAGGTTGGATACCCCGAGAAGATCGATCGCCTTGACCTCTCCGTCGTGAACGCGCGAGACGACCGCTCTCGCTGGCGTCAAACCGACTGGTTGCTTACATCTGCTTTACGTACTTGTACTGCGTAGACCCGAAGAGCACGACCGGCATGCTGAACGTGCCCCACTGCTGCACTCCGTTGGCCACGCGCGTCGCCCACTGCCCAGCGTGATCCGGGACCGCGTAGAGGGTCGTAGAGTTGAGAAGAAACGGATTCGACTGCGTGCCGACCAAGTTGTTGTTGCTACCGTAGTACGCCCCGGGCTCGGCGTACGGCACCGGGTCGAGAACCATCGATCCCGTGCAGCCGTTCTGGCACTGGGTGGTGACGCCGGAGAACCAGGCCGGGACCGTATAGCCGTTCTGGGTGATCACGAAGTACGGGTTGGTCGACCCGCCCCCGCCGTTGAACGGCGTGCACGCCGCCGACTGAACACCGTGCCACGTGCCCGGGTTCGAGCCCGTGTTCTTGTTGCTCCCCGAGAATTTCGGATAAACCTTTGCCGAGAAACTCGGAAATTTCGATCCGGGAAACGAGGAGAGAATGCCGAACGAAAGGTCGGTCGTCGAATTCGCGTTGATCGTGACTTGCTCGGTTCCGTTGACGGAGGCGCCCTTCGACGAGAAGTGGTCGACCGATCCATCGCTGTTGGTCAGCGACGACGAGGTCGGCCCGGGGTACTTGTAGCCGCGCAGAAACTCGGCCTTGAAGGCGTACTCCTGACTGCCAGCGGTGTTCTCGAAGCAGCTCACCAGGCCGCCGAGGAGGTAGCTGCCGACGGTTGGGTCGAGCTGTGCGAAGGCCAGGTCGGCCTTGACCGAGTTCGGAACGAACGCGTAACCGGGGGCGTTGGGATCAAATTCGATCGCGGCGTTGCCGGAGGCGATGCGGAACGACGCCGCGCTCCAGATCGTCTCGTCGTACCACGAATAGAGGGAGTCGCCGTTGTTCGGTAGCTTGCCCTTTTCGTAGTCCACGGCGATCGAGAAGGCCGCCGTTGCGGCCACCATGGCGATGGGGTCGATGCCGTCGTTGGCCACCCCGGCGAGCGCGGTCCCGTTGGCCACGCCGTCGACGGACACGATGGTGGGCGTCGTGCCGTTCCAGGCGCCACCCCACGAGATCTTTTGGGAACCGCCGGGCGCGATCGTCGCGTTGCTGGACACCGGGTAAAAGATCACATTGCCGCCCAGGTCGTTATAGTGCGCGGTGTTGTTTGCGAGCCATCCGCCTGTCCCCCAGATGGTCTCCTGGTTCTGCGCGGGGGGCGGGCCGAAGTTGACGACCACCTGCCAGTTGGTCGCCTTCTCGGCGCTGTTGTTGGTCACTGTGAGCGTGGCGCTGTAGCTGCCGCCGGTGACGGTGACGCCGAGAGTTGCAGCGACGCCGTTGGACGACAACGCCGACTCGACAGCTCCGCCCACGTCCTCCGATGACGCACCCGGAGCCGAACAAGCGGCCACCGATGCCAATGCTACCAATGAGACGAATCCGTATTTCACGTTGACTCCTTGGGTTGCCGAGGCAGCCAACCTAGGGAGAGCAATTCGTGCGCCAGGGTCGAGCCGACGAAGCGGCAACGGGATTCATCGTGATTCTAGGCGGAAAGGGCGCTTCCTTCCGAAGCGCGCCCACGCACCGAAAATAGGGAGTCACCGCGAACGTGGCCTGCGCGTCTCCCGCACAAGCTACGTGTGGTGCGGCGCACCTCACTCTGTGGCGTGGCAAACCACGCAATCGGAATTCCGTACGTCGTTCCCAGAAGTGAGGGGATGCGACAGGTGACGTTCCGCGTTGATGGCACCGCGGCCAACGGGCTGTGCTTTCGCACCAAGCGCTGCATGTACGTGCGTTCGAGGCCCGCTTCCTTGGCAGCGGCAGCCACGTTGTTGCCGCTCCGCCGGTCCGGCCGGTGCACTGACGTCCTCTGGGATGACGGCTCGCTCTTCCTGCGGCAGTCGCATTCGCTCGGTCGCGCGATCCTGAACCGCGCGAAGAACAAGCACGACCTCGAGATCCTCTGCCGCCCGTCGTCGTCGACGCGCTGGCCTGCGCGAAGGCGCTACCGCGAAGGGAGCGGCGGTACCCACCCGCGCGCGGCGGCCTCCGGCTCGAGCAGTCCGCGCGCGACGAGCTCGCGAACGCACCTTCCCTCCCTCTGCCGTCGTCACGCGAGCCGGCTCACTGCACGGTCGAAACGCCGCCGCAGCACTTCTTCCACTTCTTGCCACTCCCGCACGGGCACGCCGCGTTGCGCCCCACCTTGATGGGGCCCGCAATCCGAGCGCCGTCGTCAGCCGCCTGACCCGCCTTCGCCGTGAAGGTGTCGAGCGCCTCGCGGCGGACCGCGTCGCTCACCGTCATCAGGTCGGCGATGCCGCGCTCGAGCGTCGCGACGAGCTCGAAGAGCATGTCACGCGTCTTCTCGAGCTCCTTCGTGTCCGCCTTCTCGCGCCCAAGGAGCTCGACGTACGCGTTCAGAAAGCCGCTGCCCTGCGCGATCGCTTCGAGGAGCTTCTTGCCCTCGGGACCGAACTCCAAGGGATCGTCGCCGCCGGCGTCGATGCCGCGGATGAACCACCGGAGCTCGTCGCGCCGGTGCTTTGCGAACACGCCCAAATCGTCTCTCGTGGGCTCCGCGGAAAGCGCGTGGGGCGCGAGCCGCACGACTCCCCAATCCCGCTCGGCGACGAGCGTGTTCCAGTAGCCCATGATGATCTGGAGTGTTGCGTTCGCGTCGTCGATGGACTCGCCGAGCACCGGCTCGTCGCCGAAGATGCGATCGAGGAGCCGCTGGGGTCCGAGGCGGAAGTTCGTCGACGTGAGCGCGCCGAGGTAGAGGGCGTGGACCTCACGAGCCTCGAGCTTCGCGTGCAGCCTCGTGAGCATGGCCTCGAAGTCGGCGAACGAAGTCGTTCCGATCATGGCTAGGGCATCGCCGATTCGGCGTACCTTGTCCAGCGACGACGCCGGGCTGATATGCGCCCCGCGACTTCAGCAACGCCGTCGCGGGCGTGCAGGCGAAGCCGGTCCGATTTTTGGAGAGCGATTTGGCACGCCAGGGGAGTCGTGCGAGAGGCACATCCGACAGAGAGCGGTTTCTATCGCGTTGAGCTTGGTGTCGGTGCCATCGTACCCCCGCACCCCTGCGCCGCGCCCGCGAAGGGCTCGGCGTAGAGCGTCGTCATGACGGCTCGATCAGGGTCCGTGAGAACGCGCTTGTGCGTCTGACAGGGCAGGGAACGAAAGTACATCGTCGCGCGTGTGTCCGCCGCGTCTTCCCCGAGACCGAAGAAGTGACCGGCTTCGTGTGTGGCCACGTTCTCGAGATCGTATCGGTCGTCGCAGCCCCGCGACGAATCCTCCTCGGCCTTTTCAGACGAAGGGCCTGGGAGGGCGGCCATGGGATAGTCCGAGTTGAAGATCGTGTCCGCTTCAAGGATCTCGCCGGTGGTGGCGTCCTCGTAGCCGATCGTGACGGCGAGGTCGTGTTCGTGACCCGGCAGGGTGATGGGTCCGTAGCGGACGAGGTTGACGCCGTCCTGCACGGCTCCCCTCGACTTGGCGCTCGATTCGAACACGAGCCTTGGAAGCGCGATTCCGCTCGCCACCCAAGTGCCGAACGCGCTCCGCACGGCGTCCTTGGCGGCGGGATCGAGCGCGTCGAGCGAGGCGTCCAGGGTCACCGTGACGGAGGTGTTGCCCCACCGCTCATGCGCTCCGCTCGGGGTCTGTCGGATCAGCGCGGTCCCCGACACGACCACCGGTATGACGCTCCGATGCGCTTTGTGGCCCGACGCAAAGATCCCGTAGGCGACGGTGCCCACCAGTATGGCTAGCGCTACCCTCGCGACGGGCGACGAGCGTTTCTTCCGGAAAAGTACGCCCATCGCGGGCGCGACGCTCCGCAATCTCTGCACCAGGGGGGAAATGCTCGCCGCGAGCGGCTCCAAGCTCCGGACCGGATGCCAACGAGAAATCCGGGATGAAGGTGACCTGGACCCGCGATCGAACCCGTTCGATGCGTCGGGGCCCATGTCCGGCGCGATCACGATCCTCGCCTGCGACTCCGGAGAGGGCTTGAGCGGTCTCTCTTCGAGGCTAATGTCGGGCCGGATCATGATCCTCGCCAGCGACTCCGGAGAGGGCTTGAGCGGTCTCTCTTCGAGGCTGATGTCGGGCCGGATCATGATCCTCGCCAGCGACCCCAGGGAGGGCACGTGAGCCATCGATCCGCCGTTGGCGCGCTTGGGTTGCCGAGTCCTCGCTTCGGCGTGCTTCTTCCGGCGCCAGATACTCGCTTTCATGTTCGCATGGTCATCACGACGCGTTGAACGTGACGCGGAGGACCTGATAGCTCTTCACCCCATTCTGGGTGTGAAGAATGATGACATTGCGAAGAGTGGGCAGCGTCGCGCCGGCGAGGCCAAACTCGGAAATGGTCGCGTCGAGCGGGGCCGGTGCTCCGGCGGTGTACGCCGCGTCGACGGCGCCGAAGGACCAACCGAGATCCTGGCGGGCGTCGATCAAGTACGCCTCTCCGACGTGACCGCCGGCCATGACCTTCACCACGCCCGTCGTCGATTGGACGACGTGATTGATATCGTTTTTGACGACGTATCCGCTGAAGTCCAGCCAATAGTCGGGTGAGCTCACCTGGTCTGTGCCTGAGTCGGCCGAGCTCACCTGCGCTTGGCCCGGGTACATCGTGGGCACCGTCGTCTCCGGGGCGGGTCCGCGATCGGGTACCGTGATGTAGACGCACCCACCGGACGAGGCGGCGAGAATGCACGTCGAAACGGCAAGACGGACCATCGACCGCGTCGCTCCGGTGCGTACGTGGAGAGGGGACATTCAATCCCGGGCGCGTCTTTGGCGCACGATTCCGAGGGTCCCCAGAAGCGCCAGCCCCATCCACGCTCCGGTGTCCGTGGGAGCCGGTGGGCCTGAAGCAGTCGTACACCCACTGGCATGCGCCGCGGCGGTTGGCTGCGAGGCGGTGGTCGGCGGAGCCGCCGACGCATCCGGCATGGGTGCGCCGTTGGTCCCGGCGGGCTCGCAGAGGTTCGGATCCATCGCCATCGGGTAGAGAGCCGCGATCCCGGCCATGTCGTCGGCCTTGGGGGTTCGCTTGACGATGTCGTTCGCCTTGGCCGATGGGTACATGGTCGTCGCGTAGATCGCTCCGAGGAGCGGGTCGGTCGTGTGACCCTTTTCGACGACCGCGCAGGTGACGACCGGTTGCCCCGTGCCGTCGCGCGAGCAGCTCGGGAGGTCTGTCCCAGGCCAGCCGGTGCACGTGTGGTCTAGCCCTTGGAGATGGCCGAGCTCGTGCGACAGCGTGTCCCAAAGGTCGAGCGGCTTGCGCGTGCCCGGGTCCGAAGGAGGCGGGCGGGTGGTCCCGGCGTCGCTGACGGGTCCTGCGTCGTAGAAGTAGTTATTGACCGCGTTGAGCTCGATGTCGGCATCGATGATGCGGCCGTCGTTCTTCGGATTTTGGTGATCGCTGACGTAGCCGACCGTCGTCAACGCGGCCGAGCCAGGATCGTAACAAATCTCGGCGTCCGACGCGTCGGCGGGACGACACCACTTGGTCGCCCGAAACTTGATGACTTGCCAGCCGTCGACCGTCGTCTCACGCGGGCCCGACGCAGGGAGGTACGTCATCCGCAAGAAGCTCGTCCCGTTGCCCTCCGTGCTCCAGCCCTGCACGGCTTCCCCCGCGACCCGCTCGACGTCGGCCAACGGCATGTCGGGGACGCCCGCCGAGTCTGCGGTGACGATGACGCAGGTTTGCGCCCAGTGATAGGGATTGCACCCGCTCGTAACGGACACGACGTACGCCGCCGCGGGGCGCGCCGCGGTGAGCGGCAGCGCGAGAGCGATCAGAAAGGCGAGGGACGAGAAGGGGCGCATGCTACCTCCGCACCCGGGCCGCCACGAGCGACCGTACCTGAGTGACCACGTCGTCTAGCCGCCGGCCTTCTGTGCTCACGGGGCTCGCCGGTCCGATGAGATTCGCGTCGATTTGCGGGTTCTTGATGCGCGCGACGCCGTGCTCGTCGTTCTCGACGTGCATCACACCCTGCGCCATCCCGAGGGTGTAAGAGACGCCCTGCCGCTGAACGGCAAAGACCATCACGCGGTCGTTGGCGTGATAGCTCGCCTCGCCGAAGACGCGTTGCCCGAGCGTGCCCACTTCGCCGCCGAGGGTGCGGACGACGAAGCGACCGGATGTCGCGGGGCCGGCGAGGGACGTTTCGGTGACCAACGTCACGTCGGTCACGATGTACCGGCCGGACGGCGACAAGAAGTGCGCATCGGTCTTCTCGACCGTGCCGACGAAGATCGAGTCCGCGCCGGCGCTGAGCGCCTCGAGGTCCATCCGCACCATCGACGACGCTCCAGCGTCGGACGCGAGCGCGAGGCCGAGGCCGAGGCCGAGCGAAGCAAGAAGAACCATCGCGGAGACGCGTCGCTTCCCTCGTGGCGAGAGTGGCGAGAGTGGGCAGTGTTTCATCGAAATCCCGGTCCTTTCCTACGCGCAAAGGCCGAAAGCCTCTTTGGGGAGGCTCTCGGCGTTGCAACTTTGTAGCGGTAAATGCGAATCAGCCGGCGGCGTTGTTGAAGGTGATGCGGATAACCTCGTAGGAGGACACGCCGCTCACGGTATGAACGATGATGACGTTACGGACGGTGGGCAGCTGCACGCCCGTCACGCCGCCGTCAGCGAGTGTTTGGAACAACGAGAAGGCCGACCAATCGATTGAACCGGCGACCGTGACCGGGGTTCCCCCAGCGAGATAGGCCGCGTCGACAGCAGCGAACGAGCCGCCGAGCATCTGGTCCGTGTTGATGACATAAGACTCTCCATGATTCGAGCCCGCGGTGACGGTCACGTTGCCGGTAGCCGTCTGCACGTATTGGGCGATGTCTGTCTTGATACCAAACGACTCGAACGAGACCGAGTAGTTTGGCGACGGAACCTGACTCGTCCCATTGCTCGTCGACATGACGCTTGCGTACGTGGCGCTGGTATTGGGATTTACGTCCGCGAGATTGTCCGAAAAGAGGACCGTGAGGCTGAAGTCGGCAGCAAAGCTGAGGGAATCCGCCTTTGCGTTGGCGTAGAAGGAGATCGGTCCCATGGCCGTTGTCGAGAACGAGGATGCGCTCCCGTTGTACGAGGTGCCGATGGCCACCGCCGGTGCACCCAGGTAGGTGGTGTCTGCCACGATGCTCGTGATCGCCAGCCTGCAAAGGGCGTCATTCTTGATGACAACGAGCGGCGCGTGGTCCATGGCGTTCGTTCCGGAAATTCGCGCGCTCCAGGCGGTCCCGTTCATAGTAGCCCCGCCACCCGCGGGGTTGGTGCAGCCCGTATAGGTTCCGTTGACCCATTGCATCGCGCCCGTGCTCAACGCGTGCGTCGTCCGATCGACGAGCTGGACACTGGGCGAAATCGTCCCGGGGGCACCGCCCGCGGCGGGGCTCGACGAACAACCGCCGACTGCGGCGACGAGAGCGACGGGGACGAGGCGGATGAGAGAGCGTGTGTACCGATTGGTAGGTGTCATTAGTTCTCCGGCAAGAAGCTCGACTTGCGTCATTTCGCCGGGCTTGGCGAACAATCGCTTGGGTCGATTCGGTTCAACCGTCTCGCCCTGTTGGATTCAGACGGCGTGAGAACATCATTTATTAATGACTTCTTTTGTTTCTCAATTTGCAAAATACGGCGCGACGATAAAGAATCGCAGCATTTCGATCCGCGCTCGCGGTCGCAACGCCAATGAGCAATGGAAAGCGTCGGCCCGCAAATGAGCCACATGCGCCGCCACACCTCGCTGTCTTACGCTTCCTCACTTGCATTGTTATTGTGCAATGATTCGGTCGTCGCGTTTGACCTGGTCGAAGTGGCTTTGACCTAGACACGGGTGTCGCGGTGAGCCGGACCCACACCGATGCGTGTTACTCTCATTTCCGCCGCCCTGGCGGGGGAACGTCGATCAACGGGCGGAAAGGCGACCCATCCGCACACGGAAGCCATCATGAAGAACCAAAGCACTTCTGCGTCCCTGCGGCCGAGCTTGGTCGCAGCGGCGAGCAAGGAGCCGCCCGCGTCTTGGCGTACGGTCAATCCGAGTTACGGATGGGTGAACGTGACCGCAAGGGTCTGGTACGAGCGGACATCCGCGACGACGCGCTGGATGACGACCGTGCGGACAGCCGGCGTGGTGAGATCGACTCCGTCCAGGCCGAAGCTGGAGGCGGCGATCGACGGGTTCGCGCCGCCAATGGCCGTCGTCGTCGCGGCGGACTGCGCCGAATCGAGCTCGGCGTAAGTCGGGTGTGCGGGGAGCACGCCCTGGTCGACGTAGTAGCCTCCGCCAGTGATTGACCCGTCGATGAGAGTCGCCGTGCCCGTGACCGACTGAACGATGTTATTTGCGTCGACCTCCACGGCTAGCGCGAGGTCGAGGGTGTAGTCGGGAGAAGCGATGCTCTGCGCGCCGGCCGACGGGTCGATCGAGACGACCGGGGTGCCCGAGCCCGAATGGTTCCCGCCACAAGCGAGGGGCGCGGAGCCGAGCATCAGCATGGCGACGCACGTGTCGGCCCAATGGCGGAAATGGGCCTTGGTGGCAGCGTGTACGCAATCGCAGGATGGCAACCGGAACAATGGCGGTGCGGGTCTGGCAACGAGGTGTCTCACTAGCTTTTCCCCTTTCGTTTAGAAAGCCGACGAGGTGACCCACACTGGACCGGCCGTAAGCGTGCCCGGAAGGTGGCCAGTGGCATCGGCGGTCGTCGTTCCCGAGCCTTCGTCGAAGCGCCAGTACCCCGCAAGCGACGGAAAGTCCGGCGAGTTTCCTGGGATGGTCACGCTCATGTTGCTCGAGATCTGCGCGGCGGTGCGGGCGCCGGTCCACACGCGCGCTTCGTCGATCGCCCCTGCGAACGGAAGCACCGCGCTGACGCCGTCGCTCGCCACGCGGGACCCGACGCGGAACGGAGTCGCGGGGCCGGAAATCGTGAAGTTCGCACTCGCAGTGAAGGTGATCACCGACGCGCCGTTGACGTAGAGAACGAAGTTGGCGCCGCTCTTCGTGACGGCCACGTGTGTCCAGGCGCCCACGGGGATCACCGCCGGGGACAAGAGCGAGAACGTGGTGTTCCAGAGGCCGTGGTCGCTCCCGCTCGAGTCGCTCCCCTCGAAGTAGAGGTGACCTGCCGAATCGACGGCGAGCCGACATTGCCCGGCCGCCTGTACGGCGCGATCCTTCGCCATCACCGTGCCCTCGACCGCCGAGGGATCGCGCATGATCCACGCTTCGAACGTGAAGTCCGCCGGAATCGCGAGGGCGCCGATCTCGACGAAGGCATTGTTCCCGGAAAAATACAGCGCCTTGCCCGCGACCGTGGTCGCATTAAGCCCCACTTCGTAGTGATTCGAGACCTCCGCCGCCGGCAGCGTGCGGTTGTATACGGCGGTTTCGTCGACACGTCCGTTAAAGCCGAACTGGCCCGCGCCCTCGGTACCTCCGCACCCGATGTACAACGGAATGCCTGGGAAGGCGGGGGTATACGAGAGCGCGGTCCCCGTGGCCGTTTGTTTGACGCCGTCCACGTAGAGCGTCATGAGCCCTGTCGACTTCACGTAGGTGCCGACGACGTGGTGGCTCGTTCCCGCTGTGATCGCCGCATTGCCGACGACCGTAACGAAGGTCGTTCCTCCATTCCCGACCACGAAGCTCACGACGTTGTTGGCTTGTACGTAGAGGCTGTAGCCACGCGCAGTGGACGTCTCCCGCGACGTGATCGCCGACATGGCGACTCCCGTGGCGGCCGCGAAATTGATCCACGTCTCGACCGAGAAGTCCCCCGTCGGATTCAACGCGGGGTCGTAGCCGACCGAGACTTTGTTCGTGGAGGCCGACGTGTTCGCAAAATTGATCGACGTGCCTCTCGTGATGATCCCCGCCTGCCCGTACGTCAGACTCGCGCCCCCCACCGGGGTGCCGGCGTTGGCGGGAGCCTGGACGTTCGCGATGAGGCTCGGGCTATTGGTGTCGTCGAGGGGCCAGTAGCCCGCTGGGCCGTCCGCGGCGATGGTCGCTCGGTACGCTGCGGCGCCGACGGTCGCCACGAGGTTCGTGCTCGCCATCGGCCCGGAGTAAACCCGCCGGACCAGCTCGTAGAGAGGGACCTGGCCCGGGCTCGTCTGCGGGCTCACGCTGCTTCCGATGCCAACTTGGCCTGATGCGTTGAGTCCCCAGCACCAGAGCGTCTGGTCGGTGCGCGTCGCGCACGTGTGCCCGTTGCCGGTGGCGATGGAGTTCCACGTGACGTCGGTGCCGACCTGGACGGGGCTATTTTGCGGGGTGACGACGCTGCCGATGCCGATCTCGCCGCTGGTGTTGTCGCCCCAGCACCAGAGCGTCCCGTCGGTCTTCGTGGCGCACGCGTGGCTGTTGCCCGCCGAGACCGTCTGCCAACTGGTGGCCGCGCCGACTTGTACCGGGCTCAATTGCGGAGTGACGACGCTGCCGATGCCGATCTCGCCGCTGGTGTTGTCGCCCCAGCACCAGAGCGTCCCGTCCGTCTTCGTGGCGCACGTGTGAAGGTTGCCGGCGCCGAAGGTTTTCCACGCGGTGGCGGTCCCTACCTGCACAGGGCTGGTTTGCGGCGTCGTGGTGTTTCCGATACCGATCTGGCCGTCGACATTGGAGCCCCAGCACCAGAGCGTCCCGTCGGTCTTCGTGGCGCACGTGTGGCTGTCGCCCGCGGCGACCCTCTTCCACGTCGTCAAGTTGCCGACTTGGACTGGGCTGGTCTGCTGGCTGGTGCTGCCGAGGCCGAGCTGACCGGCATTGTTGTTCCCCCAGCACCAGAGGGTGCCGTCGGTGCGCGTGCCGCACGTATGGGCCGTGCCGGCGGCGACGGTGCTCCACGTGGTGGCGACGCCGACCTGAATCGGCGTGGGTTGTGGGTTGGTCACGTTGCCGACCCCAATCTGGCCGTTGTCGTTCCTTCCCCAGCACCACAGGGTGCCGTCGCCGCGGGTGCCACACGAGTGACGGCTGCCCGCGGTGGCGTTCGCCCACGTCGTGTTGACGCCGACGGCCACGGTCGCGTTCGAGTCCTCGAACTGACCGATCCCGATTTGACCGAAGCTGCCACCCCCCCAACACCAGACCGCGCCGCCGCCGGTGCGGACTGCGCACGCGTGAACACTTCCCGCCGCCGCGGCGCTCCACACGGTGAGAGCTCCGACCTGAACGGGGCCCGTCTGCGGCGTGACGAGGCTACCGATGCCGAGCTGACCGGCGTCGTTCTTCCCCCAGCACCACAAGGTGTTGTCCGTTCGCGTGGCGCACGCGTCCGTCCTGCCCGCAGAAACGTTTCTCCAAGTGGTGGCGATTCCGACCTGAACGGGGCTCGTCTGCGGCGTGACCTGGCTGCCGATGCCCGCTTCGCCGTCGGCGTTCGTTCCCCAGCACCACAACGTGCCGCCTGTCTGCGTGGCGCAGGAGTGACTGGCGTCGGCCGCCGCGGAGAGGCCGTTCCACGTGGTCGAGCCGCTCGACTCTTGAACGGGATTCTTCTGCGGGGTGACAACGCCGCCCATTCCGACTTGGCCGAGGGTGTTGTCGCCCCAGCAATAGAGCTTTCCGCTCACGAGAGTACCGCAGCTATGCAAAGAGCCTGCGGAGACCCGGTTCCAGTTGGTGAGGACGCCTACCTGAACGGGGCTGGAGGAGGCGGTCGTGGTGCCCGTCCCAAGCTCCCCGGAGCCGTTCGATCCCCAACAATAGAGCGTCCCGTTCCCGGCGCCCGTCGAGCGGATGCCGCACGTGTGCGAGGCTCCCGACCCGATGCTGCCTCCCGCCGCGACCGCAATCCAATTCGTGAAGCCGCCGGAGACGAGAACGGGAGCGAGCTGGGGGGTCACCGTACCGCCGTTGCCGACTTGACCGGACTCGTTCTTGCCCCAGCAGTAGATTGTTCCATTCCCGGCCCCCGTGGAAAGAACACCGCACGTGTGCTGCCCGCTGGTCGAGACGCTGATCCATTGCGTGCCGGCGCCGACCTGAATGGGACTGCTCTTGGCGATGACATTGCCGATTCCGAGCTGCCCGCTGCCGTTGTCGCCCCAGCACCAGACGGTCCCGTCCGAGCGCAAGCCGCAGCTCACTTTGCTGCCCGCGCTGAGCATGGTCCAGGTGGTGGCGCCGGTGGCCTCCTGCTGGGGCGAACGCCGGGCGACGAGATTCCACGCGCCTTGACTGTCTGTCCCCTCCCCAAACCACTTTAGAGAGGTCGGTTCGAGCATCGACGCCGTCACGCCGACGCCGACGTCCCCCGCGTCACTGGAGACGAGGACCGTGATGACGAAGTCATTCAGGAAGGCGGTCGCGCTGATGAACGCGTTTGCGTAGAACGCGGTCAATCCGCCGGCCTGGAAAGCGGACGGGGACCCCTGGTACGACGTCGCCAACGCGATCGACGCGGCCGCTGTATACGTTTGGTCTGCGACGAGCGCCGTGACGGTCAACACGCAAGCGGAGTTGTTCTTCGCAACGGTCAGAGCGGGGTTGGTCATCACGTTGATTCCCGAGAAGCGCGCGCTCCAAGCGCCCGCGCGACCGGCGCAGAGGCCACCGTACGTCCCGTTGACCCATTGGACATTGGCGACGACCAGCGCTCGCGTCGTCGTCTCGATGACCGCGTTTCCGCCCACCGAGTCTTCATTCGAAATATCCCCGCCGCAGCCGGCGACGGCGAGGACCAGCGCGACGATGGCGAAGCATCGCGCGATCGTCGCCCTACCGTGGGCGGAGTTGGGTGGTTTCGTCATGTCGATTGTCGGGACGGCAGAAGAAGAACGCCTGCTCGCGATCTCGAGAAGCAAACGGACGTCCAACCGTTCAGATGCGCCCGCGAGCGCCTCGAATGTCCCGCCTTTCGACCCTATGAAGTCGCGGCTGTGAAAGTAATCCGGATAACCTGGTACGATTTGACGAAGTTCGCCGTGTGGAGAACGATGACATTGCGAACCGTGGGGAGCGTGGCCGAACCGAGAGTGAAGCTCGCCGCGGGGATCGTCGCAGCGACTGCGACCGGTGTTCCCGCTCCGTAGGCCGTGTCGATGGCGGCGAAGGTCGAGCCCAGCGACTGGTTTACGTCGACCACGTAAGTTTCACCCGCTTGTGAGCCTGCGTTGAGGGCGACCGTGCCCGTGGCGGTCTGGACGGCCTGGTTGACGTCCGTCGTGATGGAAAGGCTGCCGAATGCAACCGTGTAGTTTGGGGCAGGGACCGCAGACGCGCCGTTGCCCGACGACGTCACGGTGGCGTAAGTCGCGCTCGTGGGGCTGCTCGAGTCGGCGAGGTTGTCCGAGACGAGAATCGTGAGCGTGAAATCGGCCGCGTAGAGCGCCGAGCTAATCTTCGCGTTGGTGTAGAAGAGGACCGGGTTCAGGCCGCCATCGGCGAGGAAGGTGGAGAAGGCCGAGCCCGATACCGCGTAGCTGGCGCCGAGTGGAATCGCCGTGCCCTTGTACGGGGACGCCCCGACGAGCTGGGTCAGGGTGAGGACGCAGCTCGTGTCATTTTTGACGACGGTGAGCGTCGTGTAGTCCATCGGCGCGACTCCGGAGATGCGTGCGCTCCAGTTGCCGGTGTGGGCGGCGCTCGTGCAGCCCGTGTAGGTCCCGTTCGCCCACAAGAGCGTGGAGGCGGTGAGCGCCTGCGCCGACCGGTTGACGACTTCGGTTCTCGCCGAGATGGTCTCGTCGACCGGTGATTCCGAACATCCGCTTCCCGACACGAGCGCCAGCATCGGAACGAGAGTCGCTAGAACGGTAGTGTTACGGATGCGGCGTGACATGAGTCGGATGCCTCCCAAAGGTGCCAGACGTCTTTCCATCGCGCCGAATTCGCGGACATTCGCCATTTGGCGAGCGACGACCTAATCACTCATTACTTGAAAACGGCTCGACCTAAGTCGTACTTAAGGAGGTCGCGACACAAATACGTCCTCGTCTGCCTACATGCGCTCGCGCTGATTCTCGACCGGCTGGAGGGCACCGTCACCCGACGACATCGACGCACGGAGGCTCAAAATGCTTAGGAGTGTGCATCAAATCCCATTTTCCCCATGATCGGCCAAATCGCGCCCGCGGGTGCCCGCGACGAAGCCGGGACCGTTACCTCGCTCGCCTTGTCGAACGCATCGCGACCGGCAAGGGAGCCCGGTCATCCAGCAGCACACCGCGATCCAGCGAATGTGGTTGCTGTTGCTGTCGCGGATCACGCTGGCGTGGAAGTCGCGCATCCATTCCGGTAACGGCTCGCGAGCCGCCCAATCGTTCGACGCCCACTGCGCGTAGCCCAGCAGGTAGCCGAATCGGTCGCCGGGTCCACGACGTGGCCTCCCAAAGTGACCGTCTGGGCGGAATCCGACTCGTTCTTGACTTGCGACGTTGACCGTCCAGTCGCAGCGTTGTCGATTTGAGTAACCAGAATTGCAATCACTCGGCGCCCCTTGCTCCCGAATGGGCAATCACCCGCTGCGGCGCAATGCGCCAGCCTGCGGCGGCCGGCGGGTCGACTCCTCTTTCGCGCCGTTATCGCCTCCCGGCCCCGGTCGGTCCCTTCTGCGCCGTGATCCGCGGCCGCTTGCAGCGATCCCGGCCAGCGCGCACGGAGCGAGAAGGGTGCCCGACCCCGGACCAGCGCTGGCCGGTCAGAACATCAAGTTTCCTTGACCGAGCTGGAACGCGATGTTGTCGCCAATCTGGTCGCGCGCGTTTTGAACGCGTGAAAAGGCGCTCGAGACGTGCCCCGCGCGAGACGACCCCGTCGTCGTGCGGGCGGCGGCGATCTCGTTCTTTGCGAGCCCGATGCGATCCACCGAAACCGGAAAAAATGGCTGAGTCGTGTTCCCGTGGGCCTCGTTGAGTACGTCAATCGCACGTCCGGCGTCAGCGCGTACGCTTTACGCTCCCGCGAACATGACCTGCAAGGACCGACGAAAGGCGCGCGCCGGTCCGAGCGTGCCGCGTCAATGATTCGTGTCCCCGGGGATCTCGGGATAGCCGGGCTCGTCGAGGAACTGCGCCGAAGTCGCGTCGCCAAGATGAGCCCAGTCCTGCAGCATCCAGACGACCTGTTTGCTGGGAGTGACCTCGACGGCCTGGACGTTGTTCACGTTGGTCCCGCCATTGCCGAACATGACCGTGTTGCCGCTCGACAGACGCTCGCAGCTCTGCGTGTTGCCCATTCCGGCCCCGGCGGGAAGGGTGAAGTCGGTCTTCGCGAGCTGCCAAACCACTTGGCCTTGCGGGTTGACTTCCTTGGCCGTGCTCAGGGTCTCGTCCTGAATCAGAGTGTTCCCGTTCTTCAGGCGGACGACTGACCACGGA
This sequence comes from uncultured delta proteobacterium, assembly GCA_963787925.1. Taxonomy (GTDB): domain Bacteria; phylum Myxococcota_A; class Polyangia; order Polyangiales; family Polyangiaceae; genus Palsa-1150. Next base: position 1,449,733 of record CAWBEN010000003.1, on the reverse strand, counting down.
CGCGGGGTCACGTAAGTCCAGACGATGTTGAAGGCATTGTCGTATTCGACGACTTTGCCCCAATCCATGAGCCCGATGAGATAGGTCCCGGCGCGGGTCATGCGGATGCGACGCACCTCGCCGTGTTGGCTGCCCGGCCCGATGGGAACCATGTGATCCACTTCGAACGTGCCCGTCTTCTTGTTGTAAAGACGTACCTTTCCCATCGGCAGCGCGTTCTCGAAGAACAGGACTTTGTCGAGACCGATCGGCTGCACGCTGTGAACCTCCCCGTTGGTCGGCGCATAGTGCCAGACGACCTGCTTTTGCGGCGTGATCTCCTCGACGAACGTCATATGGGAATAGAGGATGTTTCCGTTGGAGAGCATCCAGACGTCGTCCAGCTCGTATCCAGGGGTCGTGTCGTAAGTCCAAACGACCTTGCCGTCGTTCACCAGCGTGATCCGGTCGTAGTTCTCTCCCACGTACAGCATGGGGTGCTGAGCGATTCCATTGCCCGGCCGCGTGGGCAACGTCGCCGGCGCCGTCCAGTTCCGGGGAGTGGGCGCCGATTCCATCGGTCCTCTCACTGGCACAGATGCAGCTGCGAAGAGGGGCAGCACCCTCAGGAGGGGGTACGTGTCCGGGCCGCCGTCGACGGTAGACACGCCGTCGATGGCGGCATCCTGGGCGCCGCCGTCCGGCAGCTGTCCCGTCATGCTTCCTGAAGCGCCTCCCTCCAAGCCCGAGCTTCCGGACGAAAGCGCGCCCGAGTCGTCGCTGCCGGAGCTTGCCGTCGAGAGCCCGCCCGAGCCGCCGCCCCCCGAGCTTGCCGACGAGAGCCCGCCCGAGCCGCCGTCGTCCGCGGGAGCGGCTCCCGAGCCCCCCCCCGCCGTGGCCCCTGTCGACAATCCTCCGCTGATGCCGGTCGAGTTTCCTCCTCCGCCCCCGGGCGCGGGCGAGGACGAAGAGCATGCGGTGAAGCCGACGCTGCCCAAAGCGAGAGCGAAGACGAGCGCGATGCGTCGGCTCGACGGCGACCGCGTGACGAGGGCCCCTGCGGCGCGCCGGGGCGCCCCGATCTCGCGCAGACGCTTGGGATTGAACGTACCGCGGGAGCTTCCGACGCAATGGGTATTCATGACTCCGGTGCCTTTCTGTGCTCGACGCGCCGTCCGTAGCGACGACTACGCTGCCGGACCCGTGGTTCGTGCCCGCTGTGGTTCGTTCCCGTCAAGCAGGTGCCCACGGGCCAAGTCTTCGACGCGTGATGCCTCTCGTCCGACCAAAGAAGACGCACGCATGGTCAAAAACGGCTCACCGTGGCGCCGCTGCGGCGCGTGCTTCGAGCGTGAGAGAGAGGACGGCCCGGAGCGCCGCCGAGCGCTCTCCGCGGGATCATCAGGGAACCGGTACCAGCGCGCCGGTCGTGTCCTCGACGTGCAGGCGCGAAAGGTCGAGCCCGTCGAGGACGATCACGTCTTGGATTGAAGAGACGTAAGCGGGGTCCTGCTTCCACGACCAGACGAGCGTCCCTTGAGGATCGAATTCGAGGAGCTGATTTCCCTTGTTTCCGCTGCCGGCGCCGTGTCCCTCCCAATTGGCGACCACGAAGTGGCCGTTCGCGAGGACCTGGAAGTTGCCGAAGAAGTAAGGCGCCACGGAGGCGGGGCCCGTGATGGTTTGGCGCACTTTGTGGTCCGCGCCGAGGATTTGAAAGTCGGCAGCGTAGCCGGCGCTCACCACGGTGTCGCCGGATGACAGGCGCAGCGCCTTCCACGCATTCATGCTCGCGACGGGCGGGTTGCTGCTCAGCAACGTTTGCCAAAGCACGGTCCCATCGGCCTGCCCTTCGAAGACGGTGTGGTTCGACGTTACGAGAAACGTTCCTTGCGGCGTCTCACGGACCAGACGCACGTAAGTGAAAGTCGGAAAAACGATCTTCCGTAGAACCGTTCCGGCGGAGCTCACTTCGACGAGGACGATGCCTTGACCTCCTTGCCAGTTCACGCCCGCGAGCAACGTGTTGCCCGTGCGCAACCGATGCGCGCTCAAGGTGCCCGCAAACGAGGTGAGCTCGGCCACCTTCGCGCCGGTCGCGATGTCGTGCTCCTCGTAGCCGTTGCCTGTGCCGAGCATCACACGGCCGCCGCCGACGAGCTGCATGTCGTTCCCGTCGGGCACGGCCATCGACCAGCGCCCTGCCGGGTTGGCGAGGTCCACATAGGTGAGGCGAAAAAGGCCTTCGTCGTGAAGGAGCAACTTCCGGCGGTTGGGGTCCGCAGTGCCCGCGTCGCCACCCGCTCCTGCGTCGGAGCCGGAATCGGTGCCGCCATCCATTCCGGCGCTGCCGCTCGAACCGCTGCTCGAACCCGAGCCGCCCCCGCTCGAGCTGCCGGAGCCGCTGCTCGAACCGGAGCCCCCGCTCGAGCTGCCGGAATCGCCGGCCGGGCCCCCGTCGCCGGAGCTCGACGCACCGCTCGCTGTCGAGCCACCGCCACTCGAATTCGAGCCGCTATGGCCCGAGCCCGAGCCGCTGCTACCCGAGCTCGAGTTGCCGTTGCCGGCACCCGCGGCTCCGCCGTCGGGCGCTTGGCTGGCCGTGCCGCACGCAGCCGCGAGCGCGAGGGAAGAAGCGACGGCAAAGAAAGCCCAGCTGCGGCTTTGCGGGTCGGAGCTCGGTGCGCGGCGGGAATGCATCAGACGACACCTTAACTCGAGAGCGCCCGAGTGAGTAGAACCCATCAGTTCCGTTGCGTCCCGTTGCGTCCCGTTCCGAAGAGAGCGCTCTCGTTCCGCTCTCGTCGTAAAGTAGGTCATCCGGCCCTCCTTGCCGAGGGTAGCGGCATCGACAGGGTGCGGCCCGATCGGGGCGGGGAAATCGATGGCGAAACAGGCTTCGACGTCACGCCGGGCTGCTGCTGCGTGATGACGGGAAATCGCGGTCCGGTTAGAAATCGTGATCACCGCCCCAGGAGGTCGTCATGCCCCATGTCATCCGCATCTACGAACACGGTGGTCCAGAGGTGATGCGATGGGAGGACGTCCAGCTCGGCCCGCCGGGCCCCGGCGAAGCGCGCATCCGACAGACTGCCGTCGGTCTCAATTACACCGACGTCTACAGCCGCTCGGGCCTCTATCCGGCGCCTCTCCCCACGGGCCTCGGCAACGAGGCCGCGGGCGTCGTGGAGGCGGTGGGCGTCAGCGTCACCGACTTGAAGCCCGGCGACCGCGTGGCTTATGGCAACGCGCCCATCGGCTCCTATGCCGAAGCACGGCTCGTGCCCGCCGACCGTCTCCTCAAGCTGCCGGATGCGATCTCCGACACGTCGGCTGCGGCGATGATGCTGAAGGGGCTCACGGTCCAATATCTCATCCGGCAAACGTACAAGGTCAAACGCGGGGACACGATCGTGTGCCATGCCGCGGCGGGCGGCGTCGGTCTCATTTTGTGCCAGTGGGCGAAGCACCTCGGAGCCACTGTCATCGGCACGGTGAGCAGCGACGACAAGGCGGCGCTTGCCAAAGCGCATGGCTGCGACCATCCGATCGTCTACACCCGCGAGGATTTCGCTAAGCGCGTATTCGAGATCACGAGCGGCCAGAAAGTAGCGGTGGTTTATGACTCGATCGGCAAGGACACGTTCCTCAAGTCGCTCGATTGCATCGCCCCACTCGGGCTGATGGTGTCGTTCGGCAACGCTTCGGGGCCGGTCGAGAACGTCAGCATCGGCATCCTCGCAGCCAAGGGCTCGCTCTACTTGACGCGGCCGACGCTGAACACCTACGGCGCCAAGCGCGAGAACTTGGTAGCGATGGCAAACGATTTGTTCAATGTCGTGCTGACGGGCGCCGTCAAGATAAAGGTCAACCAGACCTATCCGTTGAAGGACGCGGCCCGCGCGCATCGCGACCTCGAGGCGCGCAAGACCACGGGCTCGACCGTTCTCACCGTTTGAATCTTTCCGGGGCCAACCCGTCCAGGTCGACGGTGCCGCCCTTCCACCGGAGCGAGCCGAGGGACGCTCTCATCGCGCAGTGTTCTCGCGCGCGTGGACCTGGCCGATGCCGCGCACCGTCTCGAGCCGCTTTGGATAGCGTGGGGTCATCGACCCGCTTCGTTCGTACCCGGGAGACGTGCACATCCATCGATCGGTCGAGGACCTCGTCCGCTCCCCCGTGAATCGGCCCGAGGTGCCCGAACCGCGACATTCGTTGCAAGCGCGGTCCGATCCGGTCGTCGGCTTCGCCCTCCCCCCCATCACGCGATCGGCTTCGTCGATGCGCGCCGTGACCAGGATGACCGGAACGTCCATCCTCTCGCGCACGCCGCGACCGATCGTGAAATCGCTTGCGCGCGGCAACGAGACATCGAGGAGCACCACATCCTGCAGGACGCGCAGCACCTCGGCGACCGCCCCATCGCCGCGCCGAACGAGACAGACTTGCACGCATGCCGTCGAAGGGGCCTCGAAAGCGGAGGGCGGCGCCGCGGACACGGTGCTCCCGATGGGGAGCGACGTATCGCGCGGAGTCGTTGCTCCGGTGTCTGGGAGGATCGTTGCCGGTGCGCCTGGTCCGCCGAAGATCGTGGACGAAACGTCAAGATCGACTCGGCCAGGCGGGGCTCGAAGAACATCGACCCCGACGACGGCGCCCGCACCGCACAGGGCGCAGAGCGCCTGTGGCCACCACCTGCGGAGCTGCATGGTCGTCATCGCGCCGGCTCCGGCAAGGGGGCGAGCGCACAGAACAACCGCGAATCGCTGCCTTGCATGCAGGAGCCCTGGATGTCGTGCCCGTCGAGCTGCACCGAGCAGGGCTCGGATGCCTTTTTGCCCTCGCACGCAGCGATCGCTTCAGCTGGGGGCTCGGGGAGGTGCTCGGGCCGGCAGAACAATCGGTGAGCTGCGGGATGATCGGTGCAGATTCCGGCGACCTCCACGTCGCGGATGCGCACCGCGCAGGTCTCGCCGGCCTTTTTCGAGTCGCAGGCCGCGAATGCGTCGGCCGGCCCATCGGCCCGGGCGACGCGTACCAGGGCGAAGGATGCGAGCGCGAGAATCAGGACTTCGAGGATTCCGGACTTCATCGTCTTCCAATGAGCGATTGCGAGCATGTCGTTGCCTCCACGAATGAAGGTCCTCTCTTCATTCGGCGCGGGTGTTGCGACGATGTTTGCGAATGTGAAGCGCGTGATGTCTGCGCCCCGATCACGGGAGCCAGAGGCTGTCTTTATGCTCTGCCGGCGCGAATGGATGGGCGAGAGCCGCGGGAGATCCCCGCCGACCCGCAGCCGACATTTGCGCCGGCAGATGAATTTCCCGCGTTCACGAGATCCAAACCGGACATTCCCCCGCCCCGCCGCAAAGCCGCCCGGCTTCGACGCCTTGATCTCTTCCCCTGCCGCAGTACGATTCGCCCGAAGGGGACGAGGTCACTCCGCGGCTCGCGTTCGCAGCTTGACGACCTTGCTCGCCGCGCCGAATTCCGTATCTCGGCGGACGGATGGTAGGCATCGAACGGGAGCGCAGACCCGACGGCCCCTATGAGGGTCGGAATGAAGCGAGTCTCACTGATCTTTTCTGCTTTTCTCAGAGAGGTAGCGCCCGTGAAGACATGTTTTTTGGCCATTGTCGGAATGCGAACGTCGATTGCCGCGAAGGGAACGCTTCGGATTCGGCCCGAAAGTTTCGTTGCGGCAGGATGCCTGGGACTAGCGGTCGCAAGCGTCGCCTGCAGCGCCTCCTCATCGGAGGTGCCCGAGTCGGGAGCGCCGTCGGTTGACGCGGCCGCTTCTTCGGGCGGATCTTCGGGCAGCCCTGCGGGCTCGTCGACCGGCTCGCCTTCCGGCAGCGCCTCGGGCACACCGGCGTCGTCTGGCGCGTCTTCGTCGGGCGCCGCTTCGTCTGGCGCGTCTTCGTCGGGCGCGTCTTCGTCTGGCGTTTCGACGTCGGGGTCTTCCTCGGGCGGAGGGACCCTGGCCGAAGGTGGCGCCCCATTGGAAGCGGGCTCCGTGGACGCGGGGTGGGGCTCGCCCGTCGACGGGGGTCCCCCCTATTCGGGCCCCACGACGCCTGGAACCGTCACCGTGATGCGTACCATGACCATGGCGCGCCTCGCGCCGGGGCTCGCCGGATTCAGCTTCGAGAAGGGCCACCTCGCCACCCAGTTCTTCACCGGGACCAACGCTCCGCTGATCGCCCTCTTCAAATTGCTGGGCCCAGGCGTTCTCCGGATCGGCGCGAACGACGTCGACACGCACGACTGGGTCCCGACGGCCATGCCGGTGGCCGGCGGAGCGCAGCCCCCGATGCACATCGGGACCGCCGACGTCGACCAGCTCGCTGCGTTCCTGGCCGCAACCGGCTGGAAGGTCATTTATGGCGTGAACCTGAAATTCATGATGACCGCGCCTTCGGTGGCCGAGGCCCAATACGTCACGACCAAGCTTGGTGCCAATCTCTTGGCATTCGAGATTGGTAACGAAATCTCGTTCTACACGACCCCCCAGGCTTGGGCGACGTTCGCCACCGCCATCCACGCCGCGCTGCCGAATGCGCCGCTCGCAGGTCCGGCGGATTTCGGGGCGGCCAGCTTGTCGGTCACCTTCGCGCAGCTCGAGGGCAGCCAGCTCTCGATGCTGACGCACCACTACTATCGCGGCAGCGCGACCAGCGGCAACGCGACGATGGCCAACCTGTTGGCGATCGACCCCGCGGTCGCCTCCGATTCGCGCGCGCTCTCCGGTGCGGTCACCGCGAACCATATTCGCGACGGCTTCCGGTGGGGCGAGATGAACTCTTATTCGTCGCACGGAGCCGCGGGCGTGAGCAATGCCTTCGGGTCGGCGTTGTGGAGCATCGATTTCATGCTGAACACGGCGCAATATGGCTCCGCGGGCGTCAACTTCCACGGTGGCGGCGAGTGGATGGACAATAACCCTTGCCCGAACGGCCCCGCTTCGTGCACCCGGCCGTTCCGGTACTCGCCAATCGACGAGGCGGGCAGCCAAGTGACGGCCGCGGCGCCGCTCTTCTACGGAATGCTCTTCGTCTCCCAGGCGGGCACGGGCACGATGCTCGGGACCTCCGCAGCGGCCGGTAACCTGAATTTTTCGGCCTACTCGATCTTGCAATCGGACGGCTCTACGAACGTCGCGCTGGTGAACAAGGATGCGACGAACGGTATCAATGCGAGCGTCGACGTCGGTACGGCCGTCACGTCGGCGAGCGCGATGTACCTGCAGGCGCCATCTCTCACGTCGACGAGCGGCGTCACGTTCGCCGGCGCGGGCGTCTCTCCGACGGGGGTCTGGAACGCCAGTCCGCCCTACTCACTCTCCAAGAATGGGAACGTCGTCACGGTGCTCGTTCCCCCGGCGAGCGCCGTGCTCGTTCACGCCCAGTAAGCGTCGTCGACGCCCGGTTTGCCCAAGGGCGTCCGCGAGCGGTCCGGCGTCCAGGCATTCACTGCATTTTCACCCAGCTCGCCTGGTACAGGCGCGGCCCTTGCGCCGCACGGAAGGAATGCAGGGACGCGAAGGAGTACCCCCCCACCGCGAGGCGCCGTTGGTCGGCGCGGAAAGTCAGGCAATCGAGGCCGACGTGCGCCTCCCACGCCGCCCCCTTGAACGGCGCGAACACCGCCCGAAACTGGGGCACGCCGCCCTCGTCGCGGCCCTCCAGGCGCGACGGATAGTTGCCTGCCGCCTGCTGCGACGCGACCGAGGCCGCATACTCGCTCCCGCTCATCCAGCCCGTGTACGCGCCGTATTGGTCGAATAAATCCACGTTCAGCCAGGAGGTCGCGCCTTGGAGCGCGGCCCACAGGGCGTTGTCGAGGTCGGTGAAAAAAGCGTTCGCGTTCGCGGGTCGCGTGTTGAAGAAGGCCGCCCAGCCGAAACCGTTGGCAGCGTGTACTTGTTCGGTCGACGTGCCCGGCAGCGACCCGGTGTGCCACCAGTTCCCGGCGGCATTGACCTGCCATCCGAACCCGTACCAGGACGCGGGGCTTGCCGGGGTCGTCCCCCCGCTTGCCGTGCCCGAGGGCACGTTCGGGTTGGCGACCATCTGCGAAAGGCTGGCGGGCGTGAGGAGCGCCGCCCCGGCGCGCCCGTCCAGGCGTACTTGCAAGCGGAGCCAATCGACGGGCGACGAAATCCACGCGCCATGCGCGGCCATCGCCTCGAGGTAAAAACCGCCGTAGGGCCAAGGGACCTGCTGCGGGCCGGTGGGGAAGACCGACGGCGCGAGCCCAGCCCCGGCATAGTCGGAGTAGACGACCTCGCCGTCGGCGGCCTCCGTGCCCAGGGTATGGCCCATCTGGATGCGCGTGGCGCCTACCGCCGAGAGGATGTTGTCTTGGACCCACGCGGAGTAGCTCGTCCCAGTGATTTTCTCGATGTAGGCGCCGAGGACGCAATACCCGAAATTGGAATAGTCGTACGTCGAGCCAGGGGCGTACGACAGCGGTTGGCTCATCATGTACGCGATGACGTGGTCGCAGTCCGAGGGTCCGGCCATCCCCTCGACGGCTGCGATGGTTTGGGAGCGGAACATCGGATCGAACGTGGCGTCTCGGTTCCAGCCGCCCGTGTGCTGCAAGAGCTCGGAGACCGTGATCGTCGCGAGCGTCGGCGTCGACTGTCCGGAGATCGGCGCAATTCCAATCATCGCGAGCGGCGTATCCCCGAGGTGCGCCACGCCTCGCTGGACGAGCATGAGGATCGCCGCCGCGGTCAGCTGCTTCGAGAGACTCGCGACGCGAAACGAGCTGTCGGGGTGCGCCGGGAGGGACCCGGCCTGATCGGCCCAGCCATAGCCTTTGGCGAATACGAGCTTTCCGTCGCGGACGACGCCAATCGCTCCTCCCGGAACGGCGTACGTCTTCATCAAGCCTCCGATGACCACGTCGTAGCTGGCGGCGGAAGACGTCGAAGCCAGCCCCACCGAGGGCGGGCTCGCGGTCCAACTCGCGGTCAGCTGGCCTTCGCAGTCCAGCTCCGCTGCGGCGTCGGCCGCGAGGTCTCCGCCATCCCCGCCTACGGCATCCCCCGCGATGTCGGCGTCACCGGAGTTGGCATTCGTTGCGGCGCGGGAGGCGGTGTCGCGGCTGGCGATCGGCCCCGTTGCGCCGCACGCCGTGGAGAGAGCCCAGGCGAGAGCGAGAGCCGGGAAGCCGCTCACGCCCCCCGCGCCCGTCGGATGGGCACGCCACCTCATCGCTGAACGCTATCCGTTCCGCGGCCATTCGAAAATGGGGCCATCGGCCGGCCGCGGTCGGGGCGGCTACCGACCTCGTCTCCCACAGGGTCAAGACAGCGCCGACCGTCGCACTTCCACCGAAGACGTCGGACCGCCGTCTATCTGGGTGGGTTCGTCAGCCATCCTTTGGTTTCGCGTTCTTTCGGTTGGTTCGTCGCGCAGCTGCGACGGCCATCTCGAAAAAACGGCTCGGCCGACTGGAAGAGCGACATTTGCTCCTGGAAAAGAGTCTCTTCTTGTTGGCAGAGCGTCTCGTCTTCCTGGCAGAGCATCCCTTCTTGTCGGTCAATCGTCGCGTCTTCTTGGTAGAGCCGCCGGTCATGTCGAACGCGGCGCTGTTCCTCTTGCTAGAGTCGCTCGTCGTGTCGAACGCGTCGCTCTTCTTCTTGGCAGAGCCGCTTTTTCCCTTGGCAGAGCCGCTTTTTCCCTTGGCAGAGCCGTTTTTTCCCTTGGCAGAGCCGCTTTTCCTATTGGCAGAGCCGCTTTTCCTATTGGCAGAGCCGCTCGTCGCGTTGAACGAGCCGCTTCTCCTGTAAGCGCAGCATGCGTTCTCCTTGGCCGACCGTCGCGTCCAGTCGACAGAGCGCCTCTTCCTAACGGCCCATCGTCTTTTCTCGTTGGCGAAGCGGCTCTGCTCGTTGGCAGAGGCGCTTTTGCTCTTCGACCAGCGACATTCGTTTCCGTCCGATCTCCCCGCGTCGAAGACGGAGCGGCTTTGGCGCCGGGCCGCCGTGCCTGTCCTTAGTCGACAGCGCGCCCCCGCGCCCGATCAGGCCACGCTCCGCGCGCCAACGTCGACGTACAGCCGGCGGTATTCGGCGCAGGTCTCGGCGAACTCCCGCGCCGTCTTGGGCATGGGTACCCGGGCCCGCGTGATGTACGCGACCAGATTCTTGCCGGCGATGATCAGATGCATTCCTTGCGTCGCCTGCTGCTGCGCGCGCAGCGGCGCCCCCTCCGGCAAGAGGGGCTGGAACGCCCCGAGGCGCTCGGCTGAAACGACGAAGGAGGTCCAGACATCGAAGATGTCCGCGTCGGTGCAAAGCGTCTCACACTTCACCTTTGCGGCGCTCACGAAGTCGCAAACGAGTCGGTCGACCCCTCCGAACATCGGCAGGACGGCGACCGCCTCGACGAGCACGTCTCGAACCTCGTCGAGGGCCCGCATGGCCTGCGCTATCTTGATGTATCGGCTGTTGTAGAACTCTTCGATGGGAAGGAGAAACGCTTTGAACGGCTCTCCCCAAAGCTCGTCGAGACCCTCTTCGCCGCTGCGATGGAGCACCATTTTCCCCAACGTCAGCGCCTCCTGGAGGTGATCGCCGCACTCGCGCATCAATGCGTTGTCGCAATCAATCGTGACGCCCAGCGCCTGGATGTCCACCAGCCTGGTGAAGATCTCGGTCGCTCGGTTGAATAGAGCGCCCGCGAGCATCGCGCCCTTGACGCGCCTTCGCTGCGGCTCGCTCTCGGCCTGAAACGCCGCCCTCGCCTCGCCGAGCTTCTTGCCTGGGACGTTGATCCCATGCTCCACGTGATTGAAGAGGCGGCGCGTCAGCGCTTCGATCAGCCGCTTCTTGGCCAGCAGGGTGTCGGCAGGGACGTCGTACGCCTTGACCCAATAGCCGTAGTAGTAAACGCGCAGTCGACCGTCGATGACTTTCCTTTTGCCGAGCGGAATCGGGTCATTCATGGCGGGCCGGGCGCCCAGTCGGAGAGAGAAGCCGGAGGGGAGGGCGTGTACCCCCGCGGTGCGGCCCACTATAGGGCCCGACAGCGCGTTGGCCATCGGAACCATGGCCCCCGAAGACGTCACATCGATGGCAGAAACGCGCGGCAAACCGCAACGAAACATCGGCGACATGGGCGGACGCGCCGCCATTCGAAAATCCGTCCGCGGCGCGAACGGCGAACGCAAGATTCGCGGTAGGGTAGCAGCAGCACTCTGCGGGATCTTGCGGTGTTGCCGAGGGCTGCGCTCTCCGAGCGGAACGACTTAGCACGACCGAGCATGGTGTGGAAAGCTGGGCGCGGTCGTTGTGCCCGCGCTACGGTCTCGCCGACGGAACCCGTCACGCAGACGGCGTCTTTCTTAGTCGAAACGAAGAGCACTACCAATATGTCGAAAGAACTTGTTCAGCGGACGATCCTTTGGCTCGCTATGGCAGCGCAGGGAGTGGCGCTCGGTGGCTGCGGGGGCGACGTCGGGCAGTCTTCCACTGTGCCCCAAACGGATGCCGGTGGAGCGGTCGCGGATGGCCCCGACGCAGGGTCATTGGCCGACGCAACCGGTGACGTTGGTCTGCGTCCCGGCGTGACCGACGCCGCCGAGGCGGGCGGAGACGGCGCCGATTTGGGGCCGTTCTCTGACGCGGGGCCATCCACCGATGCGGCCGGCGGTGGCGACGCCGCCGGGCAGACGGACGGAGGACCGGAGGCCGGCGTTGCGGCCGGCGTTCACGCGGTCGGAAACCAACTATTCGACGGTGCCATGCCACTTCGACTGCTTGGGGTGAGTCGCGCAGGAACCGAATACCAATGCATTCACGGAGTCGGTTTCTTTGATGGTCCGAACGATCAAGCGTCGATCACCGCCATGTTGGCGTGGAAGGTCAACGCCGTTCGGATTCCGCTAAACGAAGACTGCTGGCTCGCCGTGAACACGGCCGGAACGTCCGCCGCGGCATACGCGGGCTCGGCTTACCAGCGTGCGGTTCTCGCTTACGTGAACCTCCTGTTGAAAAATGGCATTTATCCCATCCTCGACCTTCATTGGACGGCCCCTGGGACGCAGCAAGCCCTCGGGCAGTTTGCAATGCCAGACGTCGATCATTCCGTCACTTTCTGGACGCAAGTGGCGAGCGCGTACGCAGCGGAGCCGCGTGTCATCCTCGAGCTTTTTAACGAGCCTTTCCCAGATAACAACATGGAAGCCGCGGTTGCTTGGGCGTGCTGGCGGGACGGATCGCCGGCAGACGGCGGCGTCGGACCCTGCGTGGGCCTGGCCTCGCTTGGCGCACAGGGCGTGTCCACGCCGGTCACGTACCGGGTCGCCGGCATGCAGACCCTTCTCGACACCGTGAGGAATGCCGGAGCGACGAACTTCGTGCTCTTGGGCGGGCTCGAGTACTCGAACGACCTCCGGCAATGGCTGCAATACGCCCCGACCAATCGAATTAACAACATTGGCGCGGCGTGGCACATCTACGACGGCACCACGTGCAGCTCGACGACTTGCTACTCCGCGCAGGGCGGACCGGTTGCGGCCAAGGTTCCGGTTGTGGCCACCGAAATCGGCGCGCTTGGCAGCATGGCCTGCACGGGCGGAGGCGCCACATTCATGACGTCCCTCATGGACTGGCTCGATAGCCCCGGGCCAGGCATCCCCGCGCTGAGTTACCTAGGATGGGCTTGGAACACGAATGTTACCCCCAGCCTTGTGTCCGACTACGCCGGCACTCCCAACTGCTATGGCGCAACCTTTCGGAGTCGCCTCCTGACGACACCTCACTAAACCTGGACGTTTCCGGAGCTCAAGTTGACGAAATGATTGAAGCGTCCGGAGCCGTCCGGAGCGGCTTTCGGAGGTTCGCAAGCACAGTCGCGTTGTCGCCCTCCTCCGGCTCCCGCCGCAGGCGCTGCGCGAGCACTGACCCGTCCGATAGCCAATCCCTCGGCGAGGCGGGCAAGGACCTGTGCTCGAGCGCGAAGCGCTATGCTCCCGTCGTGCGCATGCGACGGATCGCGATCCTGTCTCTGTCGCTGCTGGCGAGCAGCGGACCAGCCTGCAACGGCGCTCAGGTCGCGCCGCAAACGTCGTGCGTCGCTAACGATGTCTATTTCCCGGCATGTGGAAACGACGGACTTACGTACGCCAACAGCTCGTACGCGAAGTGCGCCGGGGTCGCGGTCGCCCACGAGGGGCAATGCGCGGATGGCTCGACGGACGTCGACGGGGGACGCGGGCTGGCCGAGGGCAGCGCGGCCAGCGTCGATGCGGCGCCTGGTGCCGAGGCCGATTGCCCGGCTGGCGAAAGGCTGTGCAGCGTCGGATGTCTCGGGGCGACCGCTTGCCGTGTCCCTCCTTGTCCGCCCATCCCGCCTTGTGCGCCTCCCGGCCCGTAGACGAGCGTCGCCCGGACTAGAACGACCTCAGGGGGTCAACACGGCGCGAAAGCGCACTTTGTTGCTCATCACCTTCGCGAAGGCCTCCTCCGCGCGCTCGAGCTTGAACACCTCGACCTGCGGACGGACATGCGACAGCGCGCTGAAGCTCATCGTCTCCTCCGAATCGATGGCGCTGCCGCTCGGCCAGCCCGCGATCGTTTTCCCGGTCAGAAGGGCCATGGCCGAAATTTCGACCGGGTCGAAGGGCGCCGCAAGGACGAGAAGCTTGCCGCGCGGCTTCAACCCACCGACCGTGCCGGCCATTGCCGCTGCGTTTGGCGCCGCGGCGACCACCAAATCGGCGCCGCCGAGCTTTTTCAAGCCTTCGGCCGCCGTCGTCTTCGTCGTGTCGACGTAGTCGTGCGCGCCGAGCTTGCGTGCAAAGGCCTCTTTGTCGGGCCCTTGAGAGAGGGCGACGGTGCGAAAGCCCATCCGCGCGGCGTATTGGAGAGCCAGGTGACCGAGACCACCGATGCCCTGCACCGCGACCGTGTCGCCCGCACGCGCGCCGCTGTGACGGAGCGAGTTGTACGTCGTGACTCCGGCGCAGAGTAGCGGGCCCGCCTCCACGGCCGACAGCTCCTCGGGGATCCGAGCGACCGCCTCGTGCGGTACGACGACGTACTCCGCATACCCTCCGTCGTAGCTGATGCCCGTCACCTGGGCTTTTTCGCAGTTCAGAAAGTGCCCTTTCCGGCACGCTTTGCAGACGAAGCAGTGACCGCCGTGCCAGCCGACGCCGACGCGCTCGCCTTCTTTCCACTCGCTCACTTGGGCGCCGACGGCGTCAATCCTCCCTGCCACTTCGTGTCCGGGGATGCGCGGGAGAACGAGGCCGGGGAAACCGCCGGATTTCACGAAAGCATCGCTGTGGCACATGCCGCACGCTTCGACTTTGATCCGCACTTGGTTGGCGCGCGGCTCGGCGATGTCACGTTCGACGAGCTCGAACGCCCCCCCTGCTTTGGTTACCTGAACGGCCTTCATTTTCGCCATGGTCTCTTCCTTCCGAGATCCGAGTTGGGGACAGCTGGGGACACCATTGGTTTGCACCGGTCAAGCGGCCATTGGATGCAGCCCGCGACTGCGCGGCGTCGAGTCCGAGGGACCTTTTCTGCGCCGAGCTTCGCGCCAAACGAGAAAACGCCACCTGCCCCGGCCCGTCAACGCGTCGCGCCGGGGCAACGGGTGTCGTCATCGTTGGCGGACGCAGCCGGGCCGCCCTCTTTGCCCCCCCCTCCCCCCGATATCCATTCAACCCGAGACGGCCAGGCGGGTTTATGATGGCACGCATGGCAGCGTTCAGCGTCCATCTCGTCGCCCCATCGAACGAAGACTCGACGTACATCAAGCCGCTCTGGGTCGCGACCCTGGCTGCTCACACGCCGGACGACGTGGCGCTCACGTTCCGCGACGACGGCCTGGATCCGATCGACCTCGCACGCGAGAGCGACGCGCCGGATCTCGTCGGAATCAGCGTCAATTCGAAGACCGCGGCGCGCTCCTACGCGATCGCCGACGCCTATCGCGCGCGCGGGAGTCGGGTCGTCCTCGGGGGCATCCACGTCACGGCGCTCCCCGAAGAGGGGCTCGAGCACGCCGACGCCGTGGTCAGCGGCGAGGCGGAGGGGATCTGGCAAGACGTCGTAGCGGACGCGAGATCGGGCAAGCTCGGACGGACGCGCTCGCTCCTTCGACGCGCGATCTACAAGCACGACGACTACCAGCCCCTCGTCAACCTTCCCCAGCCAAGGCGTGATTTCATCAAGTCCGTCCGCTACGTGCCGTTCGACGTCGTGCAGACGACGCGCGGGTGCCCGTTCCCCTGCGAATTCTGCAGCGTGTCGACGTACAACGGCACGAAGTTCCGCTTTCGTCCCGTGAAGGAGGTGATGGCCGAGCTCGATACGTGCGGGCAGCGCATTCTCTTCGGCGACGACAACGTGATGATTCACACGAAGTACAGCCACGAGCTCTTCGAAGCGATGGTGCCTCTCCGCAAGCACTGGGTCGGCCAGGCCTCCCTCGCGGCCCTCCACCGCGTTGAGAACGTCGACGTCATGGCTCGCTCCGGGTGCCGAGCGCTCTTGATAGGCTTCGAGTCGGTCACCGACGACGTCGTTCGTCACGCCGGCAAGAAGCAGAACAAGCCGCACAAGTACCGCGACGTGGTTCGCTGCCTGTCCGACCACGGGATCGGCGTGTGGGGCAGCTTCATCTTCGGCCTCGACGACGACACGCCGGACTCGTTCGAGCGCACCGTCGAGTTTTGCATCGAGGCCAAGGTGACGATGGCGGTCTTCGCGCTGCTTACCCCCTATCCCGGCACGGCGCTCTACAAGCGTCTTCTGGCGGAAGGCCGCATGACGAAGGACCGCTGGTGGCTGACCAGCGACCACGACACCGATGCGCCCTTTTATCGTCCGGCGACGATGTCGCGCGACGACCTGCGGGCGGGTTGGGTGCGCGCTTGGCAGTCGATGTACTCGATGTCGTCGATCCGGCGCCGGTACGATTTCGGCATGAAGCACTCGTGGATCCAGAACATCGCTTATTGGCCGCTCAACCTCTTGATGCACGAGCTCGCGGAGAAAAAAATCGCGGGCGGTGACCGCGCCTGGCGCAAGCACCGCACCCTCGATTTTCCAATGGGGCTCTGAGCCGCGGGCTCGTAACGGGGCGGGAGCCCGGCGGGCGCGCGAGGGCGCTCGTGCGAGGCAGGCGTGCAAGGCGGGCGCGCTTAATTCGCGCGAAAAGCGTCCGTCCGTCTGTTTCGTAGCGATGCACTCGGGAAAGCGCGTTCTCCTCCTCGACCCGAGCGACTCCCGGCGGGACGTCCTCGGGCGACGCTTGCGCGCGCAGGGGTACGTCGTCGACGACACGGGCGACGCGACCGCCGGCGCCGACATGGCGCTCTCGGCACCACCAGACGCCGTGGTCGCCGACCTTTGGATGCCCGGAATCTCCGGGGTGCAGCTCTGCCGGCTACTCCGATCGGAGCCCGCGACGGCGGACGTCCCGGTCATCCTTTCGGGGGAGGACGACGAGCCCCGCAACCGCTTTTGGGCCGAGCGGGCTGGAGCCGTTGCCTACGTCCTCAAGGGAAGAACCGGCGACCTGATGCGCGCCCTCGCGAGGGCTGCCGACAGGCCTCGGCGCGACGACGACTTCTTCGTCCAACTGAGCGGTGGCAGTCTGGACATTCGAGACCGTCTCGCCCGCCACCTCGACACGGCGCTCTTCGAATCGGTCATCGCGGCAGAGATTCGCGCGCTCGCGAGCGCAGGCAGCTTCGATCGCATGTTCGATCTGCTCGCGCAGTTCGTGTCGCAGGTGACCCGCTACCGGTGGCTCGCGCTGGCGACCCCGGCCCCGGAGCGAATGGCCATTCATCATCATCCCGACCTCCGCGAGAGCGCCGAGCAAGAGGCACGGGAGGCTCTCGGCTCCGAGACGTCACAGGCGGCGCTCACCCGCGTCGAAGACGAGGACGCGGCGGCCGGCGCGAAGGAGGCGGAGGCCATCGTGTGCTCGGTCCCCTTCGGCGGGGTCCGCGTGGCCACCTTCGCGCTCAGTCCGTGCGCCGATCGCGAACAGGATGCGGCGTCGCTCGCGCCGATCCTCGCACGCGAGCTCGGCGCCGCCATCCGGATGGCGGTCCTGGTGGAGGACTCCCAGAGGCTCGCGGCCACCGACGTGTTGACGGGGCTCATGAACCGGCGCGCCTTCGCGCTCTTAATGGCGTCCGAGCTCGCGCGCAGCCAGCGACACGGCTACTCGCTGTGCTTCGCGCTCCTCGATGTGGACCATTTCAAGCAGATAAACGACACGCACGGGCACGCCGCGGGTGACGGCGTGCTGGCGTCGATCGGCGGTCTGCTGCGCGACCTCTTGCGGCGCTCGGACGTCGCCGCGCGCTGGGGAGGAGAGGAGTTCGTCGTTGCCTACACCAGCACGGACATGGCGGGGGCGCTCGTTGCCGGCGAGCGACTGCGCGAGGCGCTGCAAGAGCGCGTCGTGCTCAACGATTCTGGCGCACGCATCCCGTTCACGGCTTCGATCGGCCTCGCTTCGTGGCAGTCTGGCGAGCCCCTCGAAGCCCTCGTCGACCGGGCGGATCGCGCGATGTACGCGTCGAAGACCGCCGGAAGAAACCGGGTCACGATGTCCGTCGACCAACGCGGCCTCGCCAGCGTCGCGTGAGCTCGCCCGCGAAGGCCATTAACGTTTCGGACCCGACGGTCGTTGGCTTGCTGAGCCCGAAGAGTGACCGCCACTCAAAACCAGCCGCGCCGCCGCAGGCATGTCCCGAAGGCGGTGGGCGTCGTGGGTCTGGGAGTGTGGTTTCTGGTCATGCTGTCCATCGGGACCACGCTGCTCGCCCGACACGCCGTCGCGCTCCCCCGCCCGTCCGTCGATGAGCCGCTCGCGCGCGCCATGGCGACGCTGCGGGGCCCCGACGGAGCCGGGCGCTGGATGGCCGTGCACGTCCTCTATACCGAGTGCCAGTGCTCCCAACGAATCGTCGCGCACCTGCTCGCGAGCGATCGCCCTCGTGACGTCGCCGAGCGAGTCGTCTTGGTCGGCCGCAACGCAGATCTCGAGCAACGCCTCGCGTCGCGAGGCTTTCACGTCCTGCCGTCGACGACGGCGGAGCTCGCCGATCGCTATCACGTGGTCGCCGTGCCGCTGCTCGTCGTCGTGGCTCCCGACGGGACCGTTCGCTACGCGGGCGGCTACACGAACCGCAAGCAGGGACCCGACCCACGCGACCTCGAGATCCTCGCCGAGACTGGCGCAGACCGACGGCCGACCCCTCTGCCTCTCTTGGGATGCGCCGTGAGCGACCGTCTTCGCGCGTCGCTCAATCCTTTGAATCTCCCCTGAACGAAGGGCGACGGACGATGCGCAAGCTTCTCCAATACCTGGTCCTGCCCGAAGAGATGACGGCATTCGAGCGCAGCTATCTGCGACGGATGAACCGGATCGGCCTCTTGTTCTTCGCCGTTCACATCCCTGCCCTCGTCGTCCTCGCGGCGGCGAATGGAACCCACGCGTGGCTCGCATTCGCGCTCTCCACGGCCATCGTGGCTGGGCCGGCCGTCGCGTTCGCCGTGTTGCCGAACCCGCGCGCAGTGTCCGTGACTTACGGCGTGGCGGCGATGTTCATGGGCGGCGCGCTCGTGCATTTCGGGCAGGGCCCGATGCAGATCGAGATGCACTTCTATTTCTTCGCGCTCCTCGCGATGCTCGCGGTGTTCGGCAACCCCTTGGTCATCGTCGCCGCGGCGATCACGGTCGCGCTCCACCACCTGGTGCTCTGGTTCGTCTTGCCGACCAGCGTCTTCAACTACGATGCGCCAGTATGGGTGGTGGGCGTCCACGCGGCCTTCGTGGTCCTCGAGTCGATCGCCGGTTGCTTCATCGCGCGGAGCTTCTTCGACAACGTCATAGGGCTCGAGCGGATCGTTCAATCGCGGACGGCGGAGCTCGACGCGCGCAACCGCGACCTTCGGCTCGTGCTCGACAACGTCGTGCAGGGCTTTCTCACGATCGACCGCGAAGGCGTGGCCTCGGCCGAGCGGTCGCGCATCTTCGACGAGTGGTTTCCGATGCCTACGGGCTCGGAGCGCACCCTCTTCGACCTCTTCGAGAGCAGGTCGAGCGGCTTCGCCGAGTGGAGCCGTAGCGCGTGGGGCGAGGTTACGGCCGGCGTCATGCCGCTCGAGCTCACGCTGGAGCAGATGCCGCGCGATCTGGTCGTAAACGACGAGCAATACTGGGTCTCCTATCTACCCATCGGCGAGGGCGAGAGCCCAGCGCGGTTCCTCGTCGTCGTCACCGACGTGACCATGGACGTCAGGCGGCAACGGGCGGAGCGCGACGGACGCGAAGCGCTGCGCCTCTTCGAGCGGCTCCTCTCCGACCGGACCGCGGTGAACGATTTCTTCGACGAGAGCGCGCTCCTCGTGGACGCGGTCGTCAGCGGAAAGACGGGCGACACCGCGATTCTCAAACGGATGCTCCACACGCTGAAAGGCAACAGCGCCATCTTCGGTCTCGAGAGTCTCTCCGACCTCTGCCACGAGCTCGAGTCGCAGCTGATCGAGAACGGAGCCCTGCCCCCTGCCGGTGCAGCGCGACTGCACCAGCGCTGGCAGGCACTGACGGCGAGCGCGGAGACGCTCCTCGGCGAAAAACGGCGTGTCATCGAGATCGACGACGCCGATCACGCCGCCCTCGAGGTAGCGGTCCGTCGCGGGGCGTCGAGCGGTGCCCTTCTTCGCATGGTCCACGCCCTCAAGCTCGAGCCCACGCAGCGACGCTTGGAGCATTTCGGCGACCAGGCCCGGCGTGTGGCGGAGCGACTCGGCAAGGACATCGAAGTACGGGTGGAGGCAGGCGATCTTCGAATCGACCCCAAATATTGGGGGAGCTTCTGGAGCGCGTTCATTCACGTGGTGCGCAATGCGGTCGATCACGGAATCGAATCGGCGGCCGAGCGAAGCCAGCGAGGCAAAGCCGCGCTCGGCCGGATCACCCTGCGCAGCCATCTGGCCTCGGATCGGTTCGTCATCGAAGTCAGCGATGACGGCCGAGGCGTCGATTGGAATGCTCTCGCCGTCAAGGCGGCAGGCCTCGGATTGCCCGTGCAGACCGAGGCCGAGCTTCGCTCTGCGCTCTTCCGCGACGGCATCTCGACGGCCACTCAGGTGACCGAGATCTCGGGTCGCGGCCTCGGAATGGGGGCCATTCGGGCGGCCACCGAAGCGCTGGGCGGCGTGGTCGAGCTCCTCACCGTACCGCGCGAGGGCACGACCCTCCGAATGGTCTTTCCCAAGAGCGCGATGACTCCCGACCTGCGCGCGATCACCCACGCGCCCACCGCCGTGGCCTGAGCGGAACCAGGAGCCCATACCGACATGCGCACCATCACCCAACAAGCCCAGTCTTTCGCAGAGATTCAGGAATACCTCGTGAGCGGGTCGCTCGATCTATTCCGAGGTTACGGCCTGGCGGTCGAGCACTCCTTCGGGACGTCCATGGTCGACATCCAAGGACCCGCCGTCATGGCCGTCATCGGCTTTGCGGCACAGACCATCCGGGGGGCCGTTCTCTTGCTCACTTCGCGGGGGGTGGTCGCTGCTCTGCAGCCGCCCGAGATTCGCACGTCCCCCCCAACGAGGCGATGCTGCGCGACGTCTTGGGCGAGTTCTCGAACATGCTCATTGGTCGGGTGAAGAATCAGCTCGTGACTCGCAACGTCGCGCCGTTGGTGGCGACCCCGACCACGATCTTCGGGGACGATTTGACCTTGCCGGCGCCCACCAGCGGCATGTCCGCGTGGCACAAATTCGCGAGCCCTGTGGGTGATCTCTTCGTCAGGTTGGACGCGACGTTCGAGAAGGAATTCGCGCTCGACCCGATCGACGGCAACGCGGCGGTGCCGCTCACCGAAGGCGACATGACTTTTTTCTGAGAGGAAGGGCGATGGCAGCCATAGTGATGGTGGTGGACGACTCTCAGATGGTGCGTCAACAAGTGGGCAAAGCGCTCGCCGGCGCGGGGTTCTCCGTGATCGAGGCGAACGACGGATCGGACGCGCTGACGAAGCTGACGAACGGGTCGAACGACGCCGGGCCGTCGCTGATCGTGCTCGACGTGAACATGCCCAACATGGGCGGTTTCGAATTCCTACAGAACCTCCGCGCCCGACCTGAGCTCGCCACCGTTCCCGTCGTGATGCTGACGACCGAGGGCGACCCGAAGCTCATGCAGCAGGCCAAAGCGCTCGGGGCGAAGGGCTGGATCGTCAAGCCGTTTCGTCCGGAGCTTCTCATCGCCGCGGCGCGCAAGTTGACCCAGTAGCTCCCCGCTCCCCGGCGCGCCGGCGCCGACCAAGCTCGGCAAGGCTCTCTCCGAGCGAGCTCGCGCCTGGCTCCCGTCGTCCAACGCGGGCTTGCGACCACGAGAGGGGCATTTTTGCCAAAGCGCGGCAATGCACTACGCGGGCCTCCCCGGCGACCTCTCGGATGCCGCCGACGAATCGCCCCTAGTCGGGCAATGGTAACGGGCGGAACGCTTCGTGCCCTTTGCTCGTCGAGGCATCGGCCCGCCACGCGGGGCCTCACCGAGGCCGACGGGTTCCTCTCCGATGATGGCCTCTCGCTCTTCGACCTTGACGCTTGGCGCGTTCTCGGCGCGCGCGCCACCGTACCGCACCGATCAGCGGCGTGCGCTGGACTGGCTGGCGGAGGTGCATGCCGAGAGCCAGGCCACGGTCGACT
This sequence comes from uncultured delta proteobacterium, assembly GCA_963787925.1. GTDB lineage: Bacteria > Myxococcota_A > Polyangia > Polyangiales > Polyangiaceae > Palsa-1150. The sequence continues at coordinate 1,428,033 of CAWBEN010000003.1, read as the reverse complement.
CGTCGAGCCGAGCCGAGCGAGCGGTCTTCGCCGAACGCATGCGAAGAGTCGTCGATCGCTGCGCCTGCGACCCGACCCGGATTGGGGCGCGCGGTCACGTCGTGGCCGACGTCGGGGCGACCGACTGGGGGGGGCTCTCGATTTACGACGTCACGCGCCACCCGCGCGGCAAGGGCGCGGGCGCGCGGTCGCGTCTCTTCGCTGACGCCGTGAATGCCTACTTCGAGGCCGAGTACGCGGCCGAGGAAACGCCGCCCGGCGACCTCGTGCACGTCACGTGCACCGGCTACGTCTCGCCGAGCGGCGCCCAACGGCTCGTGCAAAGCAAAAGCTGGGGGCGCAGCACTCGCGTGACGCACGCTTACCATATGGGATGCTACGCCGCGTTCCCCGCAATACGCATGGGCGTCGGAAGCCTGTGCGCTCCCGAGGCGCTCGCCTCGTCGGGCGCTTGCCGCCGCGTCGACATCGTCCACACCGAGATTCGCTCTTTGCACCTCGATCCCAGCAACCACTCCGTGGAGCAGCTCGTGGTTCAGAGCCTCTTTGGCGACGGATTCATCCGGTACTCGATTCTCGAAGGCAATCGGGGGCCGGGCTTGCGCCTGCTCGCGCTCGACGAGCGCCTCGTTCCGGACTCGAGCGAGGCAATGAGCTGGACCCTGTCCGACTGGGGCATGCAGATGACGCTCGCCCGCGAGGTCCCGGAGCGAATCGCTGCCGTCCTCCGGGAGTTCGTCGCCGACCTCTACCGAAAAGCGGGCATTCCTCCCGGCGAGCGCCTCGCCGAGACGATCTTCGCGGTTCACCCAGGCGGACCCAAGATCATCGACGGCGTCCGCGACGTGCTCGAGCTCAGCGAGGCCCAAGTCCAGGCGAGCCGCGAGGTCCTCTACGCGCACGGCAATATGTCGTCGGCCACCCTGCCCCATGTGTGGATGGGCCTCTTGGCGGACGAAAAGACGCGCCCGGGAACGCCCGTCCTCAGCCTCGCCTTCGGCCCCGGATTGACCCTCTGCGGTGCCCTCTTCGAAAAGCAGTGACATGCGAGCCTTTCTCGTTCTCCCTGCCCTCGTCCAGGCGCTCGCGATGCTTGTCGACGAAGGCTGGTTTCATCGACGGCGAGGCCTTCCGAGGTGGGAACGCGTCGGGCACCCTCTCGACACGATCACCGTGGCCGCTTGCTACGCTTGGCTCGTCGCCACCGACCCCGGCAGCGCGCACGCGCTCGGCATCTACGCGGGCCTCTCTACGTTCTCGTGCCTATTCATCACCAAGGACGAGCTCGTCCACAAGCGCGTCTGCGAAGGATGGGAAACCTGGCTGCACGCGATTCTCTTCGTCCTCCACCCGATCGTGTTTCTCACGTTCGGTCTCATCTGGGCTTCCGGCAAGGACGCCTGGCTCTTGCGCGCGCAGCTCGCGCTGACGCTCGCGTTCGCGGCATACCAAGTCCTTTACTGGAGCGTCCTATGCAATCCACGGCAAAGAACCACGCGAATCACGAGCGTCTCCGACCCGTGAACAACGCCATTTATTCGACGCTGGGAGCCCGTTGGTACGACGCGCAGGACGACCCCGTGGCCCTCCTTCGCGCGGAGTCGCGACTTCGGAACCCGTGGGTGGCCAAGCGCCTGGAGACGGCCTTCGGAGCGAAGGGGTGCGCCGTCCTCGACATCGGTTGCGGGGCGGGCTTTCTTTCGAACCATCTGGCGGCGCTCGGCCATCGCGTCACGGGGCTCGACGCCGCGCGCGGATCGCTCGACGTCGCGGCCGCCCACGACGCGACGCGAACGGTCCGCTACGACCTCGGCGACGCGCTGGCCTTGCCCTACCCGAGCGGCGCCTTCGATGCCGTCTGCGCGATGGACTTCCTCGAGCACGTCGAAGACCCCGGCGCCGTCATCGCAGAAGCCGCGCGTGTGCTCGCGCCGTCGGGCCTCTTCTTCTTTCATACCTTCGATTGCAGCTGGCTCTCCTGGCTCGTGGTCATCAAAGGCGTCGAATGGTTCGTCAAGAACACGCCCCGGGACATGCACGTGCTCCGTCTGTTCTTGAAGCCGGACGAGGTGAACGCCATGTGCCGAGCGAATGGCCTCGTCACCCTGGAGCTCTTCGGCTCGCGCCCCAGGCTCGGGGCGGCTTTCTGGACGATGCTGTTGACTGGTCGTGTCCGAGCCGATTTCTCTTTTGCCTTTTCGCGCTCGACACGGCTCGGTTTCACGGGCTTGGCGCAAAAACCGCGCATCGCGAGCTCGCGATGAAACCGCGATGACGGGCGTGGCATGAAAGACTATTGCCCCGACGCTCTCGACGCGCGCGACCCCGCGTTCATTGCAGCCATGCTGCCCCTTCTGGAATCGTTCAACGCGCGTTACTTCCGGCTCCGGTCCGAAGGGACCGAGAACGCACCCGCGGGTCCCGCCATGTTCGTGGCCAACCACAACGGCGGGATTGTCGGCCCGGATCTGTTCTGCACACTCGCGACGCTCTGGCGCCTCTTCACACCGAAAAAGCCCCTCTATGCCCTCGCGCACGATTTCGCGATGCGCCAGTTCACGCCGCTCGGGCGCGTCCTCCAGAAGGCGGGAGCCGTCGCAGCCTGCCGCGACAACGCGAGGCGCGTCTTGGAGACGGGCGGTCACCTGCTCGTCTATCCTGGCGGTGACCTGGACGCCTACCGCCGGTTCGACAGAAGAAACGAGGTCGTCATCTTGCCGAGAACGGGCTTCGTCGAGGTGGCTCGCTCGGTCGGCGCGCCGATCGTGCCCATCGTGACCCGCGGCGCGCACCGGAGCGCATGCGTCTTGTTCGAAGGCGAGGCCATTGCGCGTGCACTGCGGATGCGAAAGTGGGCCCGGCTCGAGCGGTTTCCGATCGCGCTCGCGCTCCCATGGATCGTCGCGCTAGGCCCCTGGCTGCCCTATTTTCCTTTGCCCTTTTCGGTGAGCCTCCGCGTGCTGCAACCCGTCTATGTCGCGCCCCGCGAAGACACGCTCGCTGCCGCGACGCGCATCCAGTCGCTCATGCAGAGCGCCCTCCTCGAGATGGCATGAACCCGTCGGTGGCACGCCTCGCGGACGGAGGACGGCTCGCGTTCGTGGTCCGAGGCGACCCCTCGACGGAGGCGCCGATCTTGCTCCATCGTCCGCTCGGCGGCTCGATGGCGCTCTGGGGAGAGTTCGCGGAGCGGCTGTCGGCCGAGCTTCCGGTGATCGCGTTCGATTGCCGCGGCGTCGGCTCGTCCAGTGACGTTCCATGGCTTCACTCGACGCGAGCCATGGCGCAAGATGCCGTGCAGCTGCTCGACGCGCTCGGCGTCCCGTGCGCTCACGTCTTCGGCTTGTCGCTGGGGGGAATGGTGGCCTCCTGGATGGCGATCGACGCCCCACTGCGCGTGAGCGCCTTGGTGCTCGCCTCGACGCTGCCGCGACCCGGCACGGTCTCGCACCGCGTCGAGCGACATGCCCTGCCGATGTTGCGTTGCTTGTCGAAGGCCGGGACCAACGCCGAGGCTTGCCTCGTTCGCGAGATCCTCTCACCTGAATTTCGTCGTGACCACTCCGACAGAGCCCGAGCGATCGAGGAGACCGTTCGGCGGGAGCCCGCCCGCCGGCGCAACCTCGTGCTGCTTGCGCTCGCGGCCGCATGCCACGACGCGGACGCCGCACTCCGCGGCAACTCGGTGAGGACGCTTCTCTTGTTCGGCCGGCTCGACCCGATCGCTGGCCGCGCGTCCCAAGAGGCGCTGCTACGTGACTTGCCGAACGCGACGCTCGAAATGATCGACGGCGCAGGGCACGACGTTTCGTTGGAAAAGCCGGCGGAGGCCGCCGCTCGCGTCATCGGCTTCTTGCGGAGCGAATGTCGGTAATCCGATGCCGAAACCATCCCGCCCCCGATGCAGATCTACTGTCGCGGCAGAATCTCGAGACGGTGCAGGAGAAAGTCGTTTGACTCGTCATCGCGCGTTGCACACCCTGCAAAGAAGATGAGACTGCCGCCGTTGGCACTGAAGGCGATCGCCGCGGCGACTCTGCCCGCGACCATGTTGGGGTGCGGAGGGGGCGATGTCATGGCCAATGCCGGCGACGGCGGCTCCTCGAGCGGCAGCGCCTCGGGCGCGGCCGCGACGAGCCCCGGCTCGGGCGGCAGCGGCGCATCGACCGGCGGCATTGCGGCGAGCGGAACGAGCGGTGCCTCGGGAGCGCCTAGCGGCGGCAGTACCGGCGCCAGCGGGGACGCGGGGGCCGGCAGCTCCGGGGCCGCGGGCTCTTCAGGCGACTCCGGAGCTGGCCTGGACGCAAGCTCTCCGGCCGACGGAGCCGCCGAGGGCGGGTCGGCTTCGTCGGGTAGCCCGAGCGGGGGAGTGCTCGTCGGGGACGCCGGGGCGAAGCTCGTCTCGCTATTCGATGGAACGACTCTCAACGGCTGGGTTCAGGTGCCTGCCGCGTCGTGGTCCGTCGTCAACGGCGCGATGCACAGCCTGGGGCCCGCTCGCGGGCTAATCTATACGACGGGCACGTATGGAGACTTCCGGCTCGTTTTCGCGTCGCGCCTGATTTCGGATCCGGCAGCCCACAATCCGTGCGTTCTTTTCTGGGGCAACTCCATCGGAAGAGACGCGCTGGGGGCGATACAGATTCAGCCGCCGAAGGGGTACATGTGGGATTATCGGACGACCGGACCAACGGCCAACAAGAGCCCCGACATGTTCGAAACGAAGTTGCCTCACCCGAATCTCGTGTCGACCCAATGGAGCCAGTGCGAGATGTTGGCCAACCAAGCGAGTGGGACGCTCCGCTTCGCCTGCTGCCAGCTCACCGGGACGCTCCCCTGCAAGGCCACGGAGATCGTCGATTTCCACGACCCGAGCGCCGGCGTGAAAGCCCCGCTCGCATTGCAGGTTCACAACGCAAACATGATCGAGGAGTTCAAAGATCTCTACGTGGAGTCTCCTGTGGCCGACCCCACGAGGCTGATTACGACGCAATGAACGACGGAATGGCTCACGGGGCTCATGACACGGGTCGAGGACGGGCGGCAAGACTCCATCTGGACCGATCGATGACACCAAACGAATGACAATGGTGTACGCGCGCCGATGATCGGCTATCTTCCGCGCCCATGCCGACACTCCGCTCCCAACTGAACAACCTCGCCTCGTCCTTCGCCGACTCCGTCCTTCAGGCCATCAAAGGGGCCTCGCTCGAGGAGCTCCTCGCCGAAGGAAACGTTCGTGGCGGTGGCAACGGACGCGCTCCGAGGTCCTCCCCCAAGACAACCCCCAAGGCAGCCCCCGCCGCAGCGAAGGGGGCCCGCTCGTCCCGCCGGCTGCCGCGCCGCTCCGCGGAGGACATTCAGCAGTCGCTGGAGGAGGTCGCGGGCCTCCTGAAGAAGCACCCAGATGGCCTGCGCGCAGAGCAGATTCGCGCCGAGCTGGGTATGGAGGCCAAAGAGATGCCGCGCATCTTGAAGCAGGGCCTTTCGTCAAAAGCTCTCAAGAGCAAGGGCCAAAAGCGCGCGACGACCTATTTTGCCAAGTGAGCTCGGCTTCGGCGCCGCCGCTTCGACAGACACGCGTCGAGGCCTCTGGCTTCGCGCCGTCGAGCCCACGCTCCTGTTCGGGCGGCGCACGCGCAGCCCTCGAGGCGTGGTCGCCGGCGAAACGGCTGGAGCCGTTTAGCCCATGGAGGCGCAGGCGTCCGCCATCGAGCGAGTGTTCGCGCGCATCCTTCGCCCGTTCGCGAGAGTGCAACCCGACGAGGTGGTGACGGTCGTCGTCTTGACCGGAATCGTTTTTCTCCTTCTCACCGCGTACTATCTCCTCAAGATTGCGCGAGAACCCCTCATTTTGCTGCATGGGGGCGCAGAGGTGAAGTCGTACGCTGCGGCCGGACAGGCCTTGCTCCTCGTGGGCGTCGTGCGCGCCTACAGCGAAATTGCGAGACGTTTCGGGCGAATGAAGCTCCTCGCCATCGTCTACCTGTTCTTCGTCTCGAATCTCTTGGTCTTTGCCGCCCTCGCGCGCACGGAAGCGCCGATTGGCGTGGCTTTCTTTCTCTGGGTGGGCGTCTTCAATTACACGGCCATCGCGCAGTTCTGGGCGTTCGCGGCAGACGTCTACAGCCCGGACCAGGGAAAGCGTCTGTTCGCGATTCTGGGGATCGGCAGCTCGATCGGGGCGGTGGCGGGCGCGCGCTTCGCCAAGGCGCTGGTGTCTTTCGGCCCCCAGGCGTTGATGCTTGGAGCGGCGGGCATCTTGGTGGTCTGCGTGGCTCTGCTCGCGTGGGTCGAGCGGCGGACCAAGGCCGTCCGCCATCCGACCGTGCAGGCCGTCGTCGACGAGCCGCTCTTTCGGGAGAGCCCCCTCCATTTGCTTCTTCGCGACAAGTACTTGGCGCTCATCGCCGCGCTCACATTGCTGCTCAACTGGGTCAATTCGAACGGCGAGTACATCCTCGATCGCACTCTGCTGGCGTCGGTCCACGGGGCGGGCGCTCGGGGCCTGTCCCCGGAGGCGTTCGTGGGGGCCTTCAAGGCCGACTACTTTGCGTGGGTGAACGTCGTCGGCGTCTTGCTGCAGTTGTTCGCCGTCTCGCGCATCCTCGGGCGGCTGGGCGTTCGGAACGCGCTCCTCTTTTTGCCGAGCGTAGCCCTCCTCGGTTACGGGCTCATCCTGGTGGCGCCGGTCCTCGCGTGGATTCGCGTCGCCAAGGTCGCCGAAAACAGTCTCGATTACTCCGTTCAGAATACGGCGCGACAGGCACTTTATCTGGTGACTTCGCGGGTCGAGAAATACGTCGGCAAGACCATGGTCGATACCCTTGCGGTGCGCCTCGGCGACGTGCTCTCCGCGTGCGTCGTTTGGCTCGGTTCGCTGATTGCCATGTCGACCCAGGCGTTTGCGGCGCTCAACTTGGGCCTCATCACCGCTTGGCTTTGCGTCGTCGTCATCCTCGGCCGAGAGCACAATCGTCGGAGCGAAGAAGGTGAAGCGCTCGTCTTGGCAGAGCCCATTCCGTCATGAGCGAGTGGGCGCGAGGGCGAGCTTGGGGCGCCCTGCTCGCCGCGAGCCTCGCCCTGGCCTCCCCCGAGAGAGCCTCCGCCGATTCGCCAAAGCGGGCGGTGCCCGACTACGACGGGCGCGGGCCCCCACCGACGTCCGCCGGACACGCCGCTCTGTGGGTGCCGCGCGTGCTCCTCTCGCCTTTGTACTTCACGAGCGAGTTCTTGATTCGCCGGCCGCTTGCCGCGTTCGTGACGTACGCCGAGCGCAACAAGCTGCCGCAGGCGCTGTATGACTTCTTTGCGTTCGGCCCCGAGCACAAGGCAGGCTTCGCCCCTGTCGCCTTCGTCGATTTTGGCTTCAACCCGAGCGTCGGTGTCTATTTGTTTTGGGACGACGCGTTCTTCCGCGGGAACGACCTTCGGTTCCACGGGTCTACTTGGGGCAGCGACTGGTTGGCAGGCAACCTCACGGCGCGAATTCACCTGCCGCACGGGAACGGCTTCTCGGCGAGCCTCACGGCGGTGCGCCGCCCCGATTACGCATTTTATGGAACCGGACCCAACACCCTGGAAGCCGACCAGAGTCGGTACGGCGAAGACCGCCTCGAGGGCAAGACGCTTTTCGACCTGCGGCTCGGGGGCGCGAGCGGCGTGCAGGCCGGAGCGGGCCTTCGCAGCGTGGATTTTAGTCGCGGCAGGTATGGCCACGACCCGAGCGTGGAGCAGAGAGCGGCCGCGGGCGTCTTCGCGCTCCCGGCCGGCTTCGACCGTGGGTATACGGCCGAATACAACTCGCTGCGCCTGTTCTTCGACAGTCGGCGGAGCCGCGCGCAGACTGGCTCGGGGGTGCGCGTGGATCTGGAAGCGGAGCAGGGTAGCGACGTGCGCCGGTCGCCGGGCTCCGGGTGGATCCGTTACGGCGGCACCGCAGGAGCCTTTCGCGATCTCGGCGACCATGGCCGCGTCGTGAGCCTGGCGGTCACCGCGCTCTTCGCCGACCCCCTCGGCAGCCGGCCCATCCCGTTTACGGAGCTGGTCGCGCTGGGTGGCGTGGGCCCGATGCGCGGGTTCTATCCGGGTCGGCTCGTCGACCGCAGCGCAGCGGTCGCGTCCGCGCGCTATCGTTGGCCCATCGCCGTCTGGCTCGACGGCTCGATCCAGGCTGCCGTGGGCAACGTCTTCGGCGATCGGCTAAAGGAGATCGCCCCGCGCCTCTTGCGCTTCTCGGGCGCCCTCGGGATCGAGAGCGTCGGATCCACCGACGGGTCGTTCGAGGCGCTGGTGGGGTTCGGGACCGAGACGTTCGACCACGGCGGCCAGATCGATTCGGTCCGCATTCTCCTCGGGACCAATCGAGGCCTATGACGAACGGCCTCGAAGAGACCCCCGTGACGAGCCCGAAGCCCCGCCTTCACCTCGCACCAACGGCCGCGGTGGCTCTCCTCGCGGCGTCGCTCGCGGCGTGCGCGACCGCCGAGCGCCCCTTTCCCCTCAAGGCGCCTCTCTGGCTGGACACCGACCTAAAGCCCGTGGCCGCGCCGTGCCGACCGGAGCCAACGAAGAGCGACCCCGGCCACGTCTCGTGCGCTCCCGAAGAGTACGTCTCGCCGCTGATCTGGGACGGCGCGGACAACCTGGTTTTCCGGCCCCTGGCCGAGCTCTTCGCCGTCGATCCCGGCGGCGAGGCCGTGAACGTCAACAGCTTGGACGAGATCCCCGACTCGGCATGGTTCACGAACCGCATCGGAGTGCGTGCTCCGAGCATCGATGAGCTCATGTTGGGAGGCTGCGACCCCTCGCTCCTTCTCGATCCGAGCACAGCCTCCGATGGCACGTGGGTCATCGACAAGGGAAAGGCGAATGGATCGTCTCCCGGCTTTCGGGTGAGCATTCCAGGCAAAGGAAAGTACATGTTCAAGTCCGACGCGGGGGGACAACCCGAGCGACCCAGCGCGGCCAGCACGATCGGCGCCGCGGTCTACTACGCCGCCGGTTTCTACTCGTCGTGCGAGCAAGTCGTGTACTTCAAGCGCTCGCTCTTGAAGCTGACTCCTGGGCTTCGCCGGGCCGCCAACTTCGGGGGAGAAGAAGCCTTCGACGCGAAGGCGCTCGATGCGATCCTCGCGGACACGCCCCGGCGCGGCGACCTCGTTCGCATGCAAGTGTCGGCCTGGCTGCCGGGACGCCTCATCGGTCCTTTTCGATACCTCGGTACGCGCGGCGACGACCCCAACGACGTCATCGCTCACGACGATCGCCGGGAGTTGCGCGGGAGCCGATTGCTCGCCGCCTGGCTCGATCATTTCGACGCGCGCGAGCAAAACACCATGGATTCGTGGATTGCCGAGCAAAAGGATCGGCCCGATGGCTCGCCCGGCCATGTCCTTCACTATTACCTCGACACGAGCGACTGCTTGGGGTCGGAGTGGGCTTGGGACGACGTCACGCGGCGATTGGGGCATTCGTACATCGTCGATTGGGGCGACGTCGCGGCCGACTTCGCCACGCTCGGCATCCCGCTGCGGCCCTGGGATCGCGCGCGGCGAACCGCGGGCCGTGAGCGGTTCGGCTATTTCGATGTGGACAACTTCGCGCCCGATCAGTGGAAAAACGAGTACCCCAATCCTGCCTTCAGTCGGATGACGGAGCGCGACGGAGCGTGGATGGCGCGAATTCTCGCGCGGTTCACGCCGCCGATGGTGGCCGCGCTCGCCGCCCTGGGCCATTTCACCGATCCCGGAGACACGGCGTACCTCGCCGCCGTCCTGGAGGGCAGACTGGAGAAGATCCTGGATCGCTACCTGACGCGGCTGTCGCCCATCGCCGACGTCCACCTCGAAGGCAGGGACACGCTTTGCGGAGTGGACCTCGTTGAGAAACGCAAGGTGCGCGACGCGGGGCGATTCCATTATACCGCCAACGCCTCGCGAGGCGTCTTGCGGAGCCCCTACGGGCGCGACGGGGGAGTCGTCTGCGTCCCGTTGACGCACTTCGCCGGCGACGGCGACGCCCCCGACGACGCGCCGTCGCGCTACGTCGACGTGACCCTCGACGACGGTGTGGCGAGAGGCTCGCTGATCGCTTCCCTCTACGATCTCGGACCGATGCGGGGCTTCCGTCTTGCGGGGCTGAGGCGGTCGGAGCCGTGAAGCGGCGCCGCGCGCTCTGGCTCTCGCTGGACGTTCGGCCCGACGAGTGGCAAGTCGGACTGCTCGCGTTCGGCGTTCTCGCGTTGATCCTCGCCGGGCATACCGTCCTCGAGACCGCGCGCGACGCGCTTCTCTTGACGAAGGTCCCAGCGCGCGGAATCGGCCTCGTCTACGTGGCGCTCGCCGGGTGCACACTGCCCGTCGCGGCCGCCGCCGGGCGGGCGAGCGAGCGGTTCGGACCGCGTCAGACTTTGGTGGGCACGCTGATCACCGCGTGCGCGGCCTCGCTCACACTCCTGTTGCTCCCGACGAACCGGGCGTCGGTGATGGTCCTTTACATCGCGAGCGGGCTCATCGGATCCATCGCCGTCACCCAGTTTTGGTCGCTCCTCGGAACGGTCCTGACCGTCACGCAGGGACGCCGATTGATCGGCCCCATCGCTTCGGCGGGGGTCATCGGGGGGGTGCTGGGGTCCGGGGCCGCGGCACTCGCGATCCCGGCCATTCCGGTCAAGGCCCTACTGCCCTTCGCCGGGGCCATCTTCTTGGCCGCCTCCGGGCTGCTGCTCTTCGTGCCCGCCTCGAGCAGGCCCCTCGCCTCCCCACCCGCGCTCACGAAATCCATCGGGGCGTTGCGCGAAGAGCCGTTCTTGATCCGCGTCGCGCTCGTCGTCGCCTTCTCGACGATGACCCTGCTCGCGATCGACTACTTCTTCAAGTGGACGGTATTGCGGACGGTGCCCAAGGCGCACGTCGCGGTCTTCGTCGCGAGGTACTACGCGCTCCTCAACGTAGCCTCCCTCCTCGTCCAGCTGCTTCTGGCCAGCGCGATCGTCCGCAGGCTCGGCGTCGCGACGTCGATGAGCGTCAGTCCCGTGCTCCTCTCGTTGTGCGCGGCCTCGGCTTTCGTCCTCGGCGGGTCCATCCCGGCGGTGATGCTGCTCAAGGGAAGCGACGACAGCCTTCGGAACTCGGTGCATCGCACGACGATCGAGCTTCTGTACCTGCCCGTCCGCTCGGATCTTCGGCAACGTGCCAAGCTCCTCATCGACGGCGCGCTCGCTCGCGTCGCGCAGGCGGCTGCTGCCGCGACGCTCCTCGGCCTCACCGAGAGCAGACTCCTGTCGCCGCGCGCCTTCGCGGGTGTCGTGGTCGGCCTCGCGGCCGCCTGGCTAGCGAGCGCCGTCTGGGCCCGCGATTCGTACCTGGGGCTCGTCCGGCGCGCGATGGGGTCGCCGCAGGCCGCCGACGGTCCCGATCCGCTCGACCTCGCCGGGGCAGAGCTCTTGGTGGAGCACCTGGCGAGCGACTCGCCGATGCAGGTGGTCGCCGCGATGTCGGCGCTCGAGCGGCGCGGCCGCCAGAGGCTCATTCCCGCGCTGGTGCTTCACCATGACGACGAGCGGGTGCTCGTTTGGGCGCTCGAAGCATTCGGCGCGTCCTCGCGCCAGGATTGGATATCGCTCGGACGGCGCCTGCTCGAGCACGCGAGCGAGACGGTACGCGTCGCGGCGATGCGCGCGCTCGCACGTGCCGAGACTCTCCCGCTCGACCTCGAGCGCCTGATCGGAGACGCCGGCCCTCGGGTCCAGGGCTACGCGATGCTCCGGCAGACGCTCGCGGAGCCTGCGGGCGGCGACGTCCTCGACGACCCGCGGATCGCCGCGCTCATCGAGGGCGGTCCGTCGAGCGAGGCGGCCCGGCTGGGCGTCTTGGCCGGAATAGCCGATTCGCCGGCGAGCCCGCGTTTGTCGAGCTTGCTCCTCGCGCTCGACGCCGCGGGGGCTCCCGGAGCGGCGGCGGAGTGGACGCCGCTTCTCGCTCGCGCGGCGTCCCGACAAGGCGATCCGCGGATGATCCCGCGGCTCGTCTCGCGACTCGGGACGCGTGCGGGGCGCGAGGCTGTGCAAACGGCGCTCGTCGACCTCGGCGGGGCGGCGCTCGAGGCGCTCTGGGCGGCCCTTTGCGACCCCGAGCGCGAGCGCCCTCTCCGCGCGCACCTTCCCCTCGCGATCGGGCGGTTCGGCAACCAGCGCGCCGCGGAGCTGCTGCTCGAGAGCATCGAGATGGAGCAGAACGGTCTCGTACGATACAAATCGATCCGAGCGCTCGGGCGGCTCGTCGCGGACCGGCGGGTGCGAATCGATCGAGCGCGGGTTCAGCGGCTGTCGCAGTCGAACTTGGTCGAGCACTTTCGCCTCCTCGCATTGCGCGTGCAGTTCGCCCCGCGCGCCCGGTCAGCCGACGAGTCGCTCTACCGGCAAGACTTGGCGGAGCAGCTCCTCGCCAACTTGCTGGAAGACAAGCTTCGCCAAGCGCTCGAGCGTGCGTTCCGCCTGCTCAAGATCGCTTACCCCGCGGAAGACATTCACCGCGCGCACGTCGCCTCGGCGTCGGCGGACGCGCGCTCACGAGCGAATGCCGGCGAGTTTCTCGACGCCCTGCTGACGGGTCGTCGCCTTCAGCCACTGAGGGAGCTCTTCCGGCTCGTATCGGACGACCTGACCCCTCTCGAGCGCGCTCGGCGAGCGGCCGAATACCTGTCCACGTCCGCACCGACCGATCGCGACGCGGCGCTGATGGCGCTGATCGACGACCCCGATCTCGTCGTCAGCGCCCTCGCGGCTTTTTACGCGCGCGCATTCGGAACCGAAGCTCTCGTCGCCGCAGCCGAGCGCGCGCGGCGGCTCAGACCGGCCATGGCGCGGGCAGGAGCGCGCTTGTTCGACGGCGCCCGAGGGCTCGTCGAGGAGGCACGCCCGTGAGCGAGGACGCGCGACTCGGCCGCATCTCGCGGGAGCTGTTCGTCCGGGCGCTGGCCCCCTCGGCCGCTGACGTGCTCGAGCCGTGGGTCATCGACCGGATCGTGTCGCTCGCCGACGAGGTCGACGTGCACGAGGGAGAGACACTGTTCGTGGCGGGTGAGGCGCCGCAGGCCCTCTTCATGTTCGCGCGAGGGCGGGTCGAGCTCGCGCGCGAGGGTTACCCGTCGTGGACGTACGAGGGGCGGTGGGTCATCGGCGGCTTCGAGGTGATCGTCGATCGGCCGCACAAGCGGACCGCGATCGCTCTGACGGACCTCCATCTCATGAAGCTGCGCGCCGACGGCTGGCTGGAGCTCCTCGAGGACAGCTTCGACCTCGCGCGGGGGTTGCTCGTGAACGCGGCGCGGACGGTATCACTCCTCGATCGAAGGCTGGGCTCCCGCGCTGAGCCCTCTGCCGACCCCGGTGTCCGCAGGCTCCCGAACGAGCCGCTCAACCTCATCGAGCGACTTGGTGCCATGACGGAAATGCCGATGTTCCGCGGCGCGGGCGTCCAGACACTCGCCGACGTCGCGGCGCTGGCCGACGAGGTCGTGTTCGCAGCGGGACAGACGATCCTCGAGCGGGGCGCGCCGCGGGAGCGCGGGTACTTGATCCTCGACGGCGAGGTCGAATCGTCTCGCGACCCGGACGACGTCGTTCGTTCCTTTGGCGCCGGCACGGTCGCGGGCGGCGCGGCCGCATTCGGCGAGCACGGAAAGGACTGGGCGCTCCGCGCAAAGACTCGTACGCGCGCGATGGTGCTCCCGGTCGAGGCCTGGATGGATCTCATGGAAGAGCACTTCGATCTCCTGCGGGCGGCTCTAGTCCACTTGGCACTACAGCGGGAGAGCTTGCTCGAAGCGATCGGGCGCGCGGAAGGAACCGTCTTTCTCCGCTAGCGAGTGTCCTATCTCTCGTACGCGTGCCCGTGCCCGCTACGCGCTAGAACAGCCCCTGGAGCGTGAGGCTTCCGCCGACGCCGGTCGCGGGAGAGAAGCCGATCCAGAAGCTCCGTCCGTCCGTTTCGTGGCGATGGAGCTGCGGCACGAGGACGCCGATGGCCCCGCCAGCGAGCGCTCCTCCGATGACGTCGGTCGGGAAATGGGCGCCGGAGCGGACGCGCTCGTAGCTCACGAACGCCGTTAGGAGCGTACCGGCGGCAAGGGTCACCCACGGCCGCCAAGAGTGCGGGGATCGGATGAACGCGAGGTACGTCGCGGTCGCGCTGGCTGCCGCGACGATTGCCGCGTGGCCCGAGAAGAAAGACAGCGTCGCGTCGGTGCTCGAGATCGACGGCGATTTGTCGGCGCCTCCGTACTGGGCGTCTAGGCTGGCCTGCTGGATGTAAGCAATCGGGCGCGGCCGCCGGACGGCGATCTTCGTGATGTCCGTGATGGCGAGCGTGAGCGACAACGACTCCGCGTAGATCACCGCGTCGACGATGGCGGCGTCGGGGCCGTCGCGAGCTCCCGAGAGGATGGGGTCGAGAGCGGCGAACGCCAGCGCCACGCCGAGGCCGACGTTCGATACGGCGCCGGCGTTCGGATCGAAGGTCTGGGTGACGGCAATTCGGTCGAAGGAGAGGAGCTTGTCCGGGCTGCCTGGGCGCTGGGGAGCGATCTCTCCCGTAGACAAAATGAGCTCGTTCAGCCCCGAAAAGCCCGCCCCGGCCGTGATGAAGACCCCGTCTGCGACCGGGTCGATCGAGAAGTGCTGGTCCGGCAGAGGAGGGTCCGCGGCGCGCGCGTCGGACGGCGACGCCAGAGCGGCACCGAGCGCCAGGCACAGGGAGACGCCGTGGCGAAGCCGGCGTGACGTGGGCGGAGACGGGGAGAGATACATGGCTTCTTGGTAGTAAACGCCTCGGCGCTCGAAAGGTAGGAAACACCAACCGTCGTCGTCGTAACCTGGGCTGACCGTGAACATGGCAGGTGGAAGGCTGTGCCTCGCGCTCGCGCTCTCCGCGTGCGGAGGAGCCCCGAGCGGCTTCGCCGAGCAGCCGGCGGTGGCTCCCGCCGTGCCGAACTCCGACGCAGCGGCGCGCTGGGCGCGTGCCCTCGTCGACGCACCCGACCGCACCGCCGCCGATCGCCTGCTCGACGGCGGTCGCCACCCCGCGGAGCTATTGACCCTCCTGGGCGTCACGCCGGGGATGCGGCTCGCCGAGCTCGTCGCGGGCGCCGGTTACACCGCCGAATTGCTCGCCCGGGCCGTGGCTCCGAGCGGAGTGGTCTACGCCGTCAATCCGAGATTCGTGCTCGACCGGGCCGAGAAAGCGTGGAGCGAACGGCTGGCGCGACCCTCGATGCGAACCGTCGTGCGCCTCGACCGCGAGCTCGACGACCCCTTTCCCCCCGAGGCGACGGGGCTGGATCTGGTCGTCGTGAATCTCGTCTATCACGACACGGTGTGGCTCGGCGTCGACCGCCAAAAGATGAACCGCGCCGTTTTCTCCGTTCTGAAGCCGGGGGGGGTCTACGCCGTCATCGATCACAGCGCACGCCCGGGCAGAGGCCTCGCCGACGTCCAGACGCTCCACCGTATCGACGAGAGGACCGTTCGCGACGAGGTGGAACGGGCCGGCTTTCGTCTCGTCAGAAAGGACAGCTTCCTCAGAAACCCATCGGACGCGCGCGACTGGAACGACTCGCCCGATGCCGCGGCGGAGCGGCGCGGCAAGAGCGATCGTTTTGCTCTTCTCTTTGCGAAGCCGTGAGTCTGGTTTTGCGTCGACGCCTGCTCGAGAGCCCCGCCGGACCGACGGGGGCTCTATGCGACCCGCGCGACGAGCGCGAGGTAGCGCGTGACCGTCGCGGCGAGCCCGTGCTCGAGGGCGTCTGCGATGAGCGCGTGCCCTATGCTCACCTCGAGAACGCCCGGCACTTCCTCGAGGAAGGGCCGTAGGTTGGCGAGGTTCAAGTCGTGGCCCGCATTCACGCCGAGGCCGATGCGGCTGGCGGCCAGCGCAGTTTCGCGGAACTTGCGAAGGACGGTTGCGTGCGTGCCGTGCGCGAAGGCCGCCGCGTAGGGCTCGGTGTAGAGCTCGATCCGGTCAGCGCCGAGGTCGCGCGCCGTGGAGAGGACCTCCGGTACTGCGTCCACGAACAGGCTGACGCGGCAGCCGAGGGCGTGCAGGCGCGCGACCACCGGCCGCAGGGCGCCCTCGTTCTCGACGAGATTCCAGCCGTGATCGCTCGTCGCCTGCGTCGTGCCGTCGGGCACGAGCGTGCACTGCGACGGTCGCACCTTCTCGGCGTGCTCGACGAGGCCGTGAAACGGGTTTCCCTCGATGTTGAGCTCGACGCCCGGGTACTCTGCGACCGCACTCGCTACTTCGACGACGTCGTTCGGACGAATGTGACGCTGGTCGGGCCTCGGGTGCAGGGTGATTCCGTGCGCGCCTGCGCCGAGGCAAATGCGCGCGCAGCGCGCAACGTCTGGAACGCCGACGGCTCTCGTGTTGCGGAGCGTCGCCACCTTGTTGAGGTTGACCGACAGCTTCGTCGTCACGTTTCCGTTCCGCGCCGTGGATCGCCCGTGCGAAGGCGCGGCTCACTCCTCGGGAAGCGGCTGCGGGCCCGGCACGATCCCGGCGATGTCGGGATCCTCGCCAGGTGCCGCGGGAGGTCGATTGGCGCGTTCGTTTCGGCGCTGATCACGCTTCGCCTCCTTGTCGCGCGCTCGGTCCTGACGATTCTTTTCTTTCTGGCGTTTTGCGGGGGTGGTCGGCATGCGTGAGGGAACCTTTCCCGAGCGAAAGCCGGATGGCTATTCGAAGCAGACAGTGGTTTCAGGTTTCGATGAACGACTTCAAGTGACGCGAGCGACCACCGCGGCGCAGGCGGTCGAGGGCTTTCGCCTCGATCTGGCGAACACGCTCGCGCGTCACCGCGAAGCGCTCGCCCACCTCTTCGAGGGTGTGCTCTCCCTTCTCTCCGACGCCGAAACGCATGCGGAGCACTTTGGCCTCCCGCGGCGTCAACGTCTCGAGCAGGCGCTCGGTCTGATCGGCCAAGCGGGCGTGCGCTGCGCCCTCGAGCGGCGAGGGAGCCCGCTTGTCTTCGAGCAGATCGCCCAGCGTCGCGCCCTCGTCCTCGCCGATCGGAGCGTCCAGGCTCATCGGCTGGCGCATGCAGCGCATCGCCGTCTGGACCTGGGCCGTTCCGGTCTCGAGGACCTTGGCTATCTCTTCGACGGTCGGCTCGCGCCCGTACTCCTGCACGAGGGCGTGGCTGGCACGGCGAATCTTGCCGACGAGATCGAACATGTGCACGGGCATGCGTATGGTCTGCGATTGATCGGCAATGGCTCGGGAGATCGACTGCCGGATCCACCAGGTAGCGTACGTACTGAACTTGTAGCCGCGACGGTACTCGAATTTCTCCACGGCTCGCATCAGGCCGATGTTTCCCTCCTGAATGAGATCGAGCATCTCGAGGCCGCGGTTCGCGTAGCGCTTCGCGATGGCAATCACGAGGCGCAGGTTTGCCTGGACGAGCTCGGCGCGCGCGGACGTCGTCAGGCGGATGGCCTCCACGATGGCCACGTTGGCCGCCCGGATGCGACTGCCCTCCGCCGGCGAGACCGTCTTCCACGAAGCCTCTGCCTCGAACTTGCTGAGCGCGCGGACCAGTCCGTCGACGGCGCGCTGATTGAGCCGCATCGCGACCAACGCGTCGGCGATCTCTTGGTGGCCCTTCCGGGTCTGCAGCGCGGCGGCGCGACTCTTCGCTCGCGCGGCGGGGCGGCCGGCCTCGGCGATCTCACGCTTGCTGGCCGTCGTCGCGACCGTCTCTATGAGGCGGAGAAGGCGATTGCGCTCGGCTTCCTCCCAATCCGGATCTTCTTCGTCGACTCCGCGGACGACGTCGCGCACGCGAGCCGTCCCGCCTCGCAGGCGGTCGCCGATGAGCCGAACCTCGCGCACGCCCACGTCGCAAGCGGCAACCGCTCGGATCACCGCGTGCTCGCCGAGCTCGATGCGCTTGGCGATTTCGACTTCGCCCTCGCGCGTCAGGAGCGACAGGTGCCCGATTTGGCCCAAGTAGACGCGCACGGTGTCGTGCGGCGACGCTGCCTCCGTCGGCATTTATGAGTTCCCGTTCCTGCGGGCGCGACGGTCCAGCGCCGGACGCGCTGCCGAGCAAGGCGGCATGACGCCTCTTGCGTCGGTTGCGTCGATCGCGTCGGTCATGAGCCCGACACGAAAGACTTTCCGCCCCCCCTCCTCACTCCTTTTCGACGAATGACCGCCGCGAGCACACGTACCCATTGGCTGCCTATCCTGTGAGACGTAAATTCCATAGTTCTCCCTTGGACAAGCACGGCAAGCGGTAAGGGACCAAACCGACGGCGATGGCTCGCACGGAAGCCGACCGTAGCACGAGCCGGTTCGCCCAGCTTGCCGCTTGCGAGCCTGGCCCTGACGAGCGGCCCTCGGGTTCTTCGGACGAGCGGGGCAAGGTCCCGGGAGAGGCAGAAGGCCCGTCGCGGACGATGAGCGACGCGGCCGGCGCGGTCAGCGCGAGGACCAGCCCGGCGCGGAGCCGCAGGGTTCGAGCGCCAAAGGACGCGCCGGAGTGCTAGGGTGTGCCAATGAAGGATCAACGGCTTGAAGTCTTTCGGGGCGCCATCGAGGGGGTGATCGAGTCCCTCGATGCACTCGTGCGCGTCTCCCGTTGGACGGACGCGGAGCCGCCCCCCGAGCCCCTCCGGGTCGCCGTCTCGAAGCTCGTCGATCGGATCGGCGCGGCCGATAGGCTCTCGTCCGGTACCTTTCTCGGGTCACCCGCGGACGTGAACAAGGTCACGGCCATGTGCGCAGCCATGAAGAAGCTCGACGCCGCGTACGTCACGTACCGGAAACGTGTCGAGACCGCTCCCGAGCAGACCGCAGATGCCGCCGCCGCGCTCGAAGTCGAGATTGGCGAAGCGACGGCGACGGCGCCTTATTGGCGATAGCGGGTCGGTAGCGCGAGCGTTCGCCGCCGCCCGTGACCGAAGGATGACGGTCGAGTCATTGCGACGGCGCTAGATCGCATCGTCGTCAGTGTAATCGAGCACTACCCAACGAGGCGTCGAGCACCGCGCTCGAGAGCCCCCGGAGAAACCGGTCAATGGTCATCGCCATCTTCTTCGTCGCACACTGGCAGCTGTCGGTCTTTTTTCAGACCTTCTACCTGCATCGGTACGGCGCGCACCGGATGTACACGATGAACAAGGGGTGGGACCGCTTCTTCTATCTGTGCACTTACCTGACGCAGGGCTCGAGCTTCCTCTCCCCGCGGGGCTACGGCATTCTCCACCGGATGCACCACGCCTTCAGCGACACGCCGAAGGATCCGCACTCGCCCGTGAACTTCAAGAACGTCTGGTCGATGATGCTGGCGACCAAGAAGACCTACGACGGCTACGCGTACGGCCGGGTAGCGCCCGAGGCTCGCTTCGACGGCGGCCTGCCGAGCTGGCCGCTGATCGACCGCCTCGGCCAGTCATGGGCGGGACGGCTGGCCTGGGGAGCGGCGTACACTCTTTTCTACGTGACGTTCGCGACGCACGCCTGGATGTTCGCGCTCTTGCCGGTGCACTTCGTCATGGGTCCGATTCACGGAGCCATCGTGAATTGGTGCGGTCACAAGTACGGATACCGGAACTTCGACAACGGGGACCACTCGAAGAACACGCTCGTGTTCGACTTCCTCACGGCGGGCGAGCTCTTTCAGAACAACCACCACAAGTTCGGAATGAGCCCGAACTTCGCCGTCCGCTGGTTCGAGCTCGACCCGACGTACGTCGTGATGCGCGTCTTCGCGTTCTTCGGCATCATCGATTTGACGGGCGCTCAGGTGGCGCGTCTGCCCGCGTCGACGCCCGTATCGGCCGCGACGACCAGCGACTAGGTCGGCTGGACGGCGGGCTCCGCCAACATGCGACGCAGGCTGCCATCGCCAAGGGCCGCGACGGTCAGGTCGTTGCCGCCGACGAGTACCCCCTGCACGAAGACCTGGGGGAACGTCGGCCAGCCGCTCCAGAGCTTGACTGCCAAGCGCTCTTTCCATTGCGACAAATAGCTCCCGAGCTCGACGTAGCGAAACGCGATGCCGGCCTGAGCGAGGGCCTTGCGCACGCTCTTGACGTGTGGATTCTGCGCCATTCCCACGACGACGACGGGCGAAGACGCGACGGCGCGCTCGACCTCGCGAACGACGTCCGCGCGAAACGCCGCCATCTTTGCGAGCGCTTGCGGCGTCGAGCGCGAGGTGTGAAGCAAGGGGCGCCCAGCGGGGAGCGCGTTCGGTTCGGTCATGGCGCGCATCTTTGCCTATGACGACGCGGGCCGTCCACCGCGGCAGCACGCTTCATGCCGCGCCGCGCGCGCGCACTTCCCGCGCGCCCGAGGAAAAGGCCGGGCTCTACTCGGCGTGCAGAGCGTGAGCGGGATTGGCCCCGGGAAGCACCGGCGCCGCTGGAGCGGCTGCGCCCGCGGGTCGGTGCCTCGAGCCGCGGGTTGCGAGCCGCTCGACGACGACGAAGAGCGCCGGGATGAAGAACACGCCGAAGAAGGTAGCCGCGAGCATCCCCGAAACGACGGCCGTGCCGAGCATCCGTCGAGCGGCGGCGCCGGCCCCGGTGGCCACCCAAAGCGGAATGCAGCCGAAGATGAAGGCGAAAGAGGTCATCAGGATCGGGCGAAGACGCAGGCGTGCTCCCTCGAGCGCGGCCTCGACGAGAGGGCGCCCTTCTGCCAAGCGCCCCCTCGCGAATTCGACGATCAGGATGGCGTTCTTCGCCGTGAGGCCGACGAGCATGATGAGCCCGATCTGCGCATAGATGTTGTTGTCGTAGCGCCTCGAGAGCAGCCCCAGGTACGCGCCAAGCACTGCCACGGGGGTGCTCAAGAGAACGCTGAACGGCAGCGACCAACTCTCGTACAGGGCGGCCAGGATGAGAAAGACGAAGATGAGCGACAGCCCGAGGACTCGCGCCGACCCGCCGGCGCTGACCTTCTCCTGGTAGGAGAGCGCGTTCCAGGCGTAACCCATCTCGGGCGGAAGCGTCTTGGCGGCGACCTCCTCGAGGGCGGCGATCGCCTGACCGGAGCTGTAGCCAGGGGCCTGCGCGCCGAGGATCTCGACGGCCCGGTAAAGGTTGAACCGGACCGTGTACTCCGGGCCCGTCGTCGTCCGCACTCGGACGAACGAAGAGAGCGGGACCATGTCCCCCTTGCCATTGCGAACGTAAAACTGAACGATGTCGTCGGCGCTCGTGCGGTAGCTCGGCTCCGCTTGGAGAAAGACGCGCCACTGTCGCCCGAATCGAGTGAAGTCGTTGATGTACGAACCTCCCAGGAACGTCTGCAGCGCGCTGTAAATCTCGCCGACGGCCACCCCCTCTTTCAGGGCCTTGTCCTTGTCGACGTCGGCAAAGAGCTGGGGAACGGCGGGCGAGAAATTCGGACGCACGCCCTCGAGCTCCGGACGCTTGCGGGCCTCGGCGACGAAGCGCTGCACGTTTTGCGCTAGAAATTCGTAGGACGCGCCGCTCCGGTCCTGCAGCATCATGCTGAAGCCCCCCGTCGCGCTGATGCCGGGAATGGCCGGCGGCGCGACGGCGAAGACACGCGCCTCGGGAATGCGCGAAAATTGACCATTGAGCTTCTGCAAGATCGCGCGAGCCGACAGCTCCGGGGACTTGCGGTCTTCCCAGGGCTGGAACGAGACGAAGCCCGTGCCGGTGTAGCTCGCCGCCGTCCGCGTGAAGAAGCTGAACCCGGCGACGCCGTTGTACGTCCGGATTCCGGGTTCCTTGGCGAGAATGTCGTCAATCTGTTGGTACACGGCCCGTGTCCGTTGAAGGGACGCCCCGTCCGGCAGCTGGACACCGATGACGGCGTAGCCCTGATCCTCGTCCGGAACGAAGCCCGAGGGGAGCTTCCGACCGAGGACCACCGACAACCCTGCGATGCCCGCCAGGAGAACGAGCGGAATCGCCATCTTTCGAATGAGGCGTCGGTTCAGCGCGACGTAGCCGTCGGTCGCACGCCCGAACCATCGGTTGAAACCGGAGCCGAGCGCGCCGAAGGGACCCTTCGGTTTGCCCCTCGGGCGGAGCAAAATGGCGCTGAGAGCGGGGCTCAGCGTGAGCGCGTTGAACGCCGATATCAGGACGGACACCGCGATCGTCAAGGCAAACTGCTGGTAGAGACGGCCGGTGACGCCGCTCATGAAGGCGACCGGGATGAACACCGCGGCGAGGATGAGCGCGATGGCGATGACGGGCCCCTGCACCTCGGACATGGCGCGGAAAGTCGCGTCGCGAGGTGACATCCCCTCCTCGATGTGGTGCTCGACGGCTTCGACGACCACGATGGCGTCGTCCACCACGAGCCCGATGGCCAAGACGAGGCCGAAGAGCGACAGCGTGTTGACCGAGAAGCCGAGCAGCGGAAATACCGCGAACGCGCCGATCAACGACACCGGGACGGTGAGGAGCGGGATGAGCGTCGCCCGCCAGCTCTGAAGGAAGACGAAGACGACGAGCACGACCAGGGCAATGGCCTCGAGCAGAGTCTCGACGATCTCGCGTATCCCCGCCTTGACGGGCGCGGTCGTGTCGAGGGACACCCGGTACTCGATGCCCGGCGGAAAGTGCTTCGCGAGGTCCGCCATCGTCTTGCGGATGTTGTCCGCGACGTCGAGGGCGTTCGAGCCGGGCGACTGAAAGGCCGCGATCACGGCCGCGGGTTTTCCGTTGAACGTGCCGTATTGCTGATAGGTCAGGGCGCCGAGCTCGATGCGCGCGACGTCCCGGACCCGCACGGCGGAGCCGTCGGGGTTCTCGCGAAGGACGACGTTGCCGAACTCCTCGGGCTCCGCGAGGCGGCCCTGCGCGCGAACGGTGTACGTGAGCTGCTGGCCCGCCGGCGCCGGCTCCGCGCCGACCTGTCCCGCGGGGTTCACGACGTTCTGCGAGCGGACGGCGTTTTGAACGTCCGTCACCGTGAGGCCGAGGCGGGCCAGAAGATCTGGCTTGAGCCAGATCCGCATCGAATAGTCCGACGCGCCGAGGTTGCGGATGTCGCCTACGCCCTTCACCCGCAAGATCGCGTCGTTGATGTTGATGAGCGAATAGTTCGCCAGAAACGTCGGATCGTAGCGGCCGTCCGGCGAGTAGAGCGAGATCACCATGAGCGGAAAGGCGAGCGACTTCTTTATCGTCACTCCGAAATTCTTGACGTCTTGCGGTAAGAAAGGCTGTGCCTGCGAATAGCGGTTGTTGACGAGGACGTTGTCGACGTCGATGTCCGTCCCGACGTCGAAGGTGACGATCTGGTTCATCGAGCCGTCGTTCGCGTTCGTCGACTGGACGTAGAGCATCCGATCGACGCCGTTCATCTGCTGCTCGATCGGCGTGGCCACCGACTGCTCGATGGTCAGGGCGTCGGCCCCCGTGTACGTGGTCGTCAAATTGATCTGCGGCGGCAGAATCTGCGGAAACTGCGCGATGGGCAGGCCGAGGAGCGACACCAGCCCCACGAGCACGGTGATGATGGCGATGACCATCGCCACGATGGGACGTCGAATGAAGAACTCGGACATGCGCTGGCTCCGTCGCTCAGTTCTTCCCGACCGCGGCCCCGGGAGGGACACTCGGCGCCGTGGGGGCGGGCTTCGGGTCCACGAGCGCGCCGTCACTTATCTTCTGCACCCCCTCGACGACGACGCGCTCGCCCTCCGCGAGGCCCTTTTCGACGATCCGCGCACCCTGGACGACAGGCCCCACTTCGACGCGGCGCAAAGTGACCTTGTTGTCCTGGTCGACCACGCCGACGGAGTAGGTGCCCTGGACGGGAATGAGGGCCTTCTCGGGCACGGCGAGGGCGTCGTGGCCGACCTCGTCGCGCTTGATTCGGACCCGCCCGTACTGGCCCGGGCGGAGTGAATCGTCGGGATTGGGAACGAGGGCCTGCAGCTGGATGGTCCCCGTGCTCGCGTCGATTTGGCGGTTGGCAGCGACGATCACCCCTCGGTGGGGGAAGACGCTGCCGTCGGAGAGGACGATCTCGACGCCGGAGGTCGCGCTCTCGGCGGAGCCTTTCGCGTCGAGCCTCGTGAACTGCTCGCGAGCCCAGGCGAGATCGCGCCCTTCGAGGTGCTTGAAGCGCTCGGGATAGCGCACGTAGTCGACTTCGCTGATGGGGAAGTTGACCCGAACTGGATCGAGCTGGGAGACGGTCGTCAGCAGGGTCGGCCCGTCTTGGCCGACCAAATTTCCGACGCGCACGAGCGCGAGCCCCGCCACGCCGTCGAGGGGGGAGCGGATCTGCGTGTACGACAGATTCAGCTCGGCCTGCTGGATCTGCGCCTGCGCTGCCATCACCTGCCCGTCGGCGTCGGCCACGCTGGCGGCGACGTTGTCGAGGTCTTGCTGGGAGATCATCCCGGTCTTGAAGAGGCCCTCGTCGCGCTCGAGCTGGACGCGGTTGCGCGCTTGCGCGACGCGAGCGCGTGCGACGCTCGCTCGCGCCGACGAGACCGCCACCGCGTACTCCGTGGCTTCGATGCTGAAGAGCAGCTGCCCCGCCTTGACGCGCGATCCGTCCTTGTAGCTCTGCGAACGGAGGTAGCCTCGGGCCCGAGCGCGAATGTCGGCGTTGTCGTAGCCGTCGATCGCGCCGACCGCCTCGATGTACAGCGCGACGTCGTGACGGGCGACGGCCATGACGTAGACGGTGGGTGGCGGCGGCGGAGGCGCCTTCTTGGACTCGGCGCACCCCGTGAGCCACGCGCTCTCTAGGACGAGAAAGGCGGTCAGCGCGACGAAAGCGGTTTTTTTTGCGGGATTCAATAGAGGCACTCCGCGTTGACGAGGACGGCGTTGGCGCGCGCGTCGCCAACCTGGAATTCGAGGACCGCGAGGTTGATTTCGGCCTGCCGGAGGGCCTGCGCCGACGTCACGAGGTCGAGGCTGGTGCCGAGGCCGCGCGAGTAGCCTTCGCGCGTGCGCTGATCGATTCTTGCGGCCAGCTCGCGCTGCTGCTGGGCGACCTCTTTCGACGCGCTCGTCACGGCGACGGCGCGCGTCGCTTGCGCCGAGGCGACCAGCGCGTTCAGCCGGGCCAGCGTCAGGGCTTGGCGAGCCTGCTCGACCGCGGCGCGGCTGTCGCGGAGCGCTCCGTAGCGGGCGCCTCCGTCGTAGAACGGAACGTTGAGCACCCCCTGGACGGTAAAGTAGGTTCGCGGACCGAAGGTCACCGCGCTCGTGTACCCCACCTGAGAAGCGACGTTGACCGAGGGAGCGAAGAGCAGCTCGGCGTCGCGAACGGCGCGCTCGCTGACCTCGAGGCGCGCACGCGCTGCGGCGATGTCGGGTCGGCGCTCGATGACCTCGTTCAACCGACACGTCCGGGCGACCGACGCCTCGAACTGCTCGAGATCGAGGTCCGCGGGGACGGCGACCGGAGCCGCCGACCCGAGCGAGACCCCGAGCGCCTCTCGCGACTGACGGAGCGACTCGTCGCTCGTGACGATCAGCGAGCGCGCCGCCGCGACGTCTTGTTGTCCGCGATCGACGTCGAGCGCCGTGCCCTGGCCGAACTGCAACCTCGCCTGCGTGAGGGCGAGCCTCTCGAGCGCGGAGCGGAGACCGGCTCGATTGAGCTCGGAGATGCGCGCCGCGGCGAGCGTCGAGAGCATCGCACCGACGGCAGCGCTCGCGATTTGCCGCCGCCTATCGGCGAACGACCACTCGGCGACGTCGACGTTCTTCTCTGCCGTGCCGACGCCGTAAATGCCGCGCGGGTTGATGACGCTCCAAGCCAGCGTCGCGCCGATTCCGAAGACGTCGGGCGGCGGGGTGACGATGCTCGCGCCGCCCAGGACGATGGTGTCCGTGACGAATTGATGCGTGTAGCTGGCCTGGCCGTTGACCACAGGCAGCACCGCGGCGAGGGCCACGCGCGTCTGGGCCTGCGCGCGGACGATGGTCTCGTAGTTCGTGATGTAATCGGGCGACCGCTCGCGAATCAGCTTGAGCGCTTCGTCCCAGGAGGCGATGACGCGCGGCGCACCGGGCGGCGGCGCGAGCATCGGATCGGACACGGCGGGCGGTCCGCCTGGCGGAGAGCCGGCCGGGAGCTCCTGCGCGCCGGCCGCCCTCGGGAGCAAGGCGGCGCTCGCCCACATGGCCACGGCAGCGATCACGTCAGCGAACGTGCGCCCGCGGGGGGCGCGCCCAAACGAACTTCGATTCTCCTCCGGCAGGGACATCGGCTCCTACGAGACTGGCCAGGCACATCGGATGCACGTCGACCCGGCCCGGTTGCGAGCGCGCGCGGGGGGGCGGCGTTCGGCCCCCACGGCACGGCCGCCTGTGAGAGGGCGCGACGAGATTTCAGCGATTGACGGTGCTCATGTCGGGGTAGCGTGTACCGGCGACGGCGCCTTTCGGCGAGGCCGCGGCGATCCGCTCGAGCTCGTCGCGGGACAACGAGATCGCGGCGGACCGAACGTTTTCTTCGAGGTACTCGCGCCGCTTGGTCCCGAAGATCGGGACGATCTCCTTCCCCTGCGCGAGCACCCAGGCGAGCGCGAGCTGCGATGGCGTCGCCTGGTGCGCTTCGCCGAGCTCGCGAACGCGCTCGACCATCGCGATGTTCTTCGCGAAGTTCTCGCCCTGAAATCGCGGAAAGGTTCGCCGCCGATCGCCGGGCGCGAGGTCCTCGAACCGACGAATGGCCCCGCTCAGCATGCCGCGCCCGAGCGGGCTGTACGCGACGAAGCCGATGCCAAGCTCGCGCACCGTCGGCAGGATCTCGTCTTCGGGCTCTCGGCTCCACAGCGAATACTCGGTCTGCAGCGCGCTTATCGGATGGACGCGGTGGGCGCGTCGGATGGTGGCCGGGGCCGCCTCCGAGAGCCCCAGGTAGCGCACCTTGCCCTGACGGACGAGCTCGGCCATCGCTCCGACGGTGTCCTCGATGGGCACCCGCGTGTCGACCCGGTGTTGGTAGTAGAGGTCGATGACGTCGACGCCCAAGCGCTGGAGCGACGCCTCGCAAGCGGAGCGCACGTACTCCGGGCGCCCGTTGACGCCTATCCAGCTCCCGTCGGCGCCGCGCTCGTTGCCGAATTTCGTCGCGAGCACGACGCGATCGCGACGGCCCTGAAGCGCTCGGCCAACGAGGCGCTCGTTGGTGAACGGTCCGTAAATGTCCGCCGTGTCGAGGAACGTGACGCCGAGCTCGACGGCGCGCTCGATGGTCGCGATGGATTCGTCGTCGTTTCGGGCGCCGTAGAACTCGCTCATCCCCATGCAGCCGAGGCCGAGCTCCGACACGGTCAGCCCCTGGCTGCCCAAGGTTCGATTTTTCATCCGGGTGCCCCACGATGCCACAGGTTGCCCTTCGGTTCATCGGCAGGTTGACGAGCGCGGCCCGATCGTTGTCCATACGGCCGGTGAACCGAGCGGTCCGGGCTGAGGTCGTCGACGCGGGCCGGCCCTTCCTCAAGTGGGCGGGGGGCAAACGGCAGCTCCTTCCAGCGCTCGTCCCGCGGGTGCCGCCCCGCTATGGCAAGTACTTCGAGCCGTTCGTCGGCGGCGGGGCCTTGTTCTTCGCGCTCCGACCGGTCCGCGCCGTTCTCGCCGATGTCAACGCGCGGCTGATTCGCACGTACGCTGGCGTGCGCGACGACGTCGACGGGGTCATCGCCCTCCTCAAGACCTATCCCCACGACCCCGTCTTTTTTCGAGCCATGCGCACGGTCGACATCGACAGGCGCTCGGACGCCGAGGTGGCTGCGTGGTTCATTTATCTCAATAGGACGGGGTACAACGGCCTCTATCGCGTCAACCGCGGCGACCGCTTCAACGTGCCCTTCGGGCGCTATGTCAATCCGACGCTGTGCGACGAGCGCACGCTCCGCGGGTGCTCCGCGGCGCTGAAAGACGTCGAGCTCCTGGTGGACGACTTCGAGGCCGTTGCACGGCGGGCGAGGCGGGGTGATTTCGTGTATTTCGATCCGCCGTACGCGCCCCTGTCCGCCACGTCGTCGTTCACGTCGTACACCGCGAGCGGGTTCGGAGCCGAGGAGCAGGTCCGGCTACGGGACACGGCGAGGCGCCTCAAGGCGCGCGGGGTGCGGGTGATGATTTCGAACTCGTCGGCTCCGGTCGTCCGGCGGTTGTATGCCGACGGCTTCGCGGTTGAAGGGGTCGAGGCGACCCGACTGGTCAACAGCCGGGCCTCGCGCCGCGGGAAGGTGGCCGAGCTCGTCATTTCCTGACGTCCCGACCTTTCGCGGCGTTCAGCGACCGGTGGCGCCCGCCGCCGCGAGCTCATGGTACCAGCGCTCGGCGTCGAGAAGCTGGAGGTGCGCGTCGCCGTTGCGCTCGTCCATCGCGACGGCGAGCGGCCCGAGCTCGACCAACAAGAGCGTGCGGCTCGCCCGCGGGCGCTTGGCCACGCTGGCCTCGACGCGAAAACCTCCCGCGGTGGCGACCAGATCGCGCACGTCGACGGAGGGTGGCGAAGCGCGAAGGTCTGCCGCGGCGCGGAGGTCGCTCGTCGAGAAGAGCGGGACGAGCCAGTCGGGAACGCCGCTCTTTGCCGCGACGAGACTCGCGAGCGGACGGCCGTCTCGGGCCGCCACGTCGACGTGCGCTCGAAACGACGGGCTCGGATGAAGATCGACGGCCGCCGACGGAAGATTGACCCTCGCCCACCACGCCTTCGTCCCACCCGTCGTGCTCACGTCGGCCAGGCCGACATGGCTCCCGGACACGTCGAGCGTCCCCCGCGCCAGGTTCCAGTCGCGAAGCGCGAGCTGCACGCGCAAGTTGCCCTCCACACCCCACCCGTCCTCCTCGACGACGCGGAGCACGTCGAGCCCGAGGAGGAAGTTTCCGTGGACCTGCCCATTGGCCAGGTCGAGGTGCGCGCCGCAGGTGCCGTGACCGCCGGTGACGCGCAAGGCGGCGCTGGACGGCACCCACGCGCCAATGAGACGAGCGTCGGGGATTCGGACGCTGGGAACCGCGACCGAAGAGGCCGCGTCGTCGAAGGGGTGATCGGCCAGATTGAGCTTCTGCGAGCGCAGGCGAAGCTCGGCGCGTTCGGCGCTCAAGGGCGCCTCTTCGAAGCCGCGCTCGGTCACGCGCACGTCGCGGGCCTCGACGAAGGCGTCGAGGGTGTCGCGTCCGGCGACGTCCGCGATGTCGACGAGCGCTCGTAGCTGCCCCGCCGCGGACGTGCGGTCGGCGGCGACCGTCATCGAGTCGGCGACGACCTCGACGTGGCTCGTCGACGAGAGCCGGCCCTGGACGACGCGGAGGTCCGCTTGCGCGCTACCGCTTCCGCCGAAGCGCGGCCCTGGCGGACCGGCGGCGCCCTCGGCGAAGGCATCGAGAAAGCCCAGGCGCGGCAAGAGCGCGCGCACGTCGGCGTGGACGTTCACGAAGCGAAGGACCTCGGCGCCTTCGACCGCCCTCGGGTCGAACCCGTCGACGGTCACGTCGACGTGGCCCATCAACGGGCTCACGATCACGTCGTCCCCCCGCGTCACCTGGCCGGTGCGGATCGCGACCGACGCGGGCCCCACCGTCACCCAGCGGATGGGGCGGAGCGAAAAGCCCCCGTCGACGTCCGCGTCGCCGACGAAGCGGATTCTGGTCGATCCAGAGCTCGCGAACGGAACGGGCTTCGACGTGCTCGAGCTTCGCGGACCACAGCGCGTAGTGGGCGTCGTCCGGCGGCGGTCTGCTCGGGCCCAGCCGCGGCACGGCCTCTAGCCCTTCGATCGGCGGCAAGGCGGCGATCGTGCGTGGATTTTCTTGCTCGGGCGCGAGGAGCCGGCGCGCGCGGAAGACGACCCCCTCGCCGTGAACGCTCGTCGCGTGAAAGCGGCGTTTCGCGAGCTCGAGGAGCACCGCGTGGAAGGTGCAGCGATCGATCCGGAGCTCGAACTCGACGTGGCTGTCCTTGCTCCGAAGGTAGAGCCCCTTGGCGTGCACGGTCCCGGGAAGGACGGACCAGGCCGAGGCGTACCGAACGGCAAATGTCTCCTCGTCGAAGCTCAAGGTCCTTCCGAGCGCGCCGGTCATGAGAAAGGCGTTCATGGCGATCTCGTAGAGGACCGCCGCGCCGACGAGCGCCAAGAGCCAGACGCGCCAGACGCGCCGCGCGTGCGGCGAGAGCCTAGAGAACGAGAAGCGCTGCCCGCCCGACCCTCGGTGAGCGCCGGTCCAACGGGGTGACCAGTGCCCGCGCACGGGGGACGTTTGTTGCATGAGACGGGCCGGTCGGCGGGCGCTCGCTTAGAAGCGCTCTCGAGCCCGCCCTAGCGCACGATCGCCCCGGGTGAGGCGCTCGTGTCTCGCCGGCCGCGGGCGGCGTGGTGGCGCACGATCCGCTTGCGAGCGGGACCGGCCGCGGCGTAGAGCGTTGGGCGATGCACGAAGCCGATGACGAGCTCCGCGAGATCAAACGCGAAATCATCGAGTCGCGGGGGTTGGTCATCAAGACCAACAACCTGACCAACGCCCTCTCCGCGGACATCAAGTCGATCGCCAAGCGCCAGCAGGGCTACGAACGGCGCATCGCCTGGAACAGCGCGACCGCGTACGTCGTCTTCGTGGTGGTCGTCTTCGCCGCGCTCAAGTTCGCGGTCGATGCGCGCGTCGACGCCATCGATGCGACCAGCAAGCATTTGCGTGAAGAGAACACCCACGTCCGCCAGGAGATCGAGGAGCTGAAGCAGCGCGAAGCCGATCGGCGGCAGGCGGAGCTCGAGGCGGCGAAGTTTTACGACCTCGTGCGCGAAGGAAAGCGGGCCGACGTCATCAAGGGGTGGGTGGCCATGAAGGACCAGCCGCTGTCGAAGGCGGAGTCGCTCTTTTTGCAGGACGCGGTCGACAAGGCGCGCCTCGAGCAGGCGACGCTCCTTTACTTTCAGGGGCTCGACAGCGCGCGTCTCCAGCGCTGGCAGGAAGCGGCCGCCGCCTTCGAGGAGTCCTTGCGCTACGACGACGCCGCAGCGGTCGCGCCGCAGGCCAAGCTCGAGCTCGGCGGGGCTTACCGGAAGCTTCACAAGCAAAGGGACGCGATCGCTCTCCTCGCGCCGCTGGCCGAGCAAGGGGTCGACAAAGAAGTGCAGGACGACGCGCTCGAGCAGCTCGCCTGGTGCCAGACCGAGGTCGAAGCGTACAACGACGCGAAGAACACGTGGCGGACGCTCCTTCGTCGCTTTCCGGACTCGCATTACGCGCCGGAAGCGAAGCTGGCGCTCCAGACGCTCGTCCAGAATCACTGAGGCGCTTTAGGCCACGAGCGCCCGGTACGCGTCCGTCACCTCGGCGAAGCGGCTTTGCAGCACACGCCGCTCTTCGTCGGTCGCCGCGGGGTGGAGGTCCGGATGGAGCTCGCGCGCGAGGCGACGATAGGCCCGCTTGATTTCGGCGACCTCGGCGCCCGCGCGCACGCCGAGGACGCACCACGCTCCGGCCTCGGGGCCGGCCGGCGCGTCGGGGATGGCGCGCTCTCGCGCCCGCCGGCGCCCGTGCAAGAATTCGTGCGGCTGGAGCGGCTCCGCTTGCAACGCGCTCCGCGGCGGGCGCAACGCCACGCGAAACGAGAGGCGCGCGTCGGCCAGCTGCTCGATCACCAAGAGCCGGCCGACGACCTGGCGGCGCAAGGCGTCTCCGACGAGCGAGGGCGACAGGCGGAAATCCTCGATGAGGACCTGCCCATGAAGTCGCCGAGACGCCATTGCCCGCAAAAGCGACCGACGAAGGACGTCGTCGGCCGCGGCCTGATCGCTCCGCAGAATCTCGGCGAGCGAGGGGCTCGCGCCGTCGAGCTCCACGGCGACGACGAGGCCGCGGGCGATGTGCACTCGATGAACGCGGCCGCGATCCTCCACGAGCTCCAACGTGCCGTTGGAGGCGGCGCGGTGCAGGACCCCGAGCAGGTCACCGAGCGTCGTGGCTCTCAGGCGGCCGGGCAACTGCATGCGACGCATTCTCGGCTCGGTCGCCGGCGCCGGGCCAAGTTCGGGGCCAAGGCCCGAGAGCGCCGGCGGCGCGCAGCTCAATCGCCCACCGCGACGCGCCCGACCACCGCCGCTTCGCCGGGGGTGCAGCGGCCCTCGCGGCACACGACGAGGCGGACGCGGGCCTCGATGTCTCCCCGCCCCCGCTCGCGCGCGACGACGGCGAGCGCCCAACGCCAGGTGGTCGCGTCCCGCGTCGTGGCGTCGTGAGGGCCGATTCGGCCTCGGAGGGCGGTGGCGAACGGTGGGGTTCGGACGATGACGACATCGCCCCACGTGATCGATTCACCCGGCGTCACGTGCGCCTCTACGACGCAACGCACCCGCCCGGGCGACTCGGCCGGCTCGCAGAGCATGCTGGCGCGTATCTCGGGGAGGCTGTCGTCGGCGCCCCCCTCGCGCGCGAGCGACCCCGTTCGCGCGGCCGCGCGCGGCGCCGCCGCGGACAGCATAGGGGCGGACAGCGCCGCCGCGCACGAAAGGACGAAGCCCACCTTCCACACCGCTCCGTCTCGTACCAGAATCCGGCCATGCTCCGTGGTCTCTTGCTCGTCGCGCTCGGCTCGGTGACCGCGTGCGACAACGGCGGCTCCCCGGCGGCCCCCGCAGGCTCGGGCGCAGCCCCGACGGCGTCGGTCCCCGCGGCGCCGCCCGCCGCCACCGGCTCGCCACCCCCTAGCCCGACGAGCTCCGAGCGGTCCATGCCGCCTCGTCCGGTCCCTACGTCGAGCCCCACTGTCCGGATCACGATGCCCGTCGAGGTTCAGCTCCTCGCGATCCAGTACATGGCCGCGATGCAAGCGCCGCAGCCGGGCGATGCGCCGGCAGACCCGGCGTACGCGAAGCAAATCGCCGAGCAGCTCCGGCCGGTCGGAAGAACCGACGTCATCTCGAGCGGGCGGCGCATCGACATCCTCCTCGACAAGGGGTGCGACGCGACGCTGCCGAGGGAATCGATCGCCCGGCGCACGGGGGCGTCCTTGCCGGTGCTGCTCGCCCACGGGGTGCTCGTCGTGCGCTGCGCGGACCGCGCTTTGCAGTGCCTGCAGAGCACGCGCGAGGCCACGGACGTCCTCTGCACGCACAAGTGACGGCGACCCCCCGTGGCAGGGCCCCTCTCGATCACGGAAGGCTCCAGGCCCCGACCCAGGCTTTGGCCTCCGGCTTCCCGTCACGAACGCACGCAACGTGCCCGCCGTCGTTGCTCGCGGCGCAGTCGCGGAGGTCGCCGTACGTCCCTTCGAGCTCCGACGCCCGAAGCACGCGCGCGCTCTCCGGCCCTCGAACCAAGAGGCCTGCGCCAGTGGGCACGACGAGGAGTCTTCCGTCCGGCGAACGCGGGGCGCCGGCCACCGCGGGCTGGTCGAGGAAGGCCGCCAGCGCCGAGGCGTGCGCGAGGTCCGGCGAGACGAGGACCGGATCGCCCTCGACGATGGCCTGCAGCCCGGCGGGCCCCCAGGCGACCGGCAGAGCGCGCGCGGGAGCGCCCCGGGCGCCCGCGCAATGGTCGGCAAGCTGGGGCGATACGGGCAGGACGAGATCGCGCAGATCTTCTCCGTTGCTCGCCGCGAAGGTGGCGTGCAACGGCAGCCCGTCGCAGGGATCGTACGTCTCGATCCAACGCATCGCCCCGTCCGGTGACGTGACGGCGGTCGGCCACTGGGCGACGCCGTCGGCGTCTTGTTCGTCCCCGGCGTCCGCGTCCACCCGGACCACGCCCGAGCGCGTGCGCACGAGGAGCTTGCCGCTCGGCTCGAAGGCGAGAGCGCCCCAGGCGGGCACGTGCGCCCGGCTGAGGAGCGGCACGGCGGAGATGGCGCGAACCGAGCGCGCGATCGCGATCGGCGCGAGCGACGCGAGCCATCGCTGGGCCTCGGCGAGGCGCGCGGGTGTCTTGGCCGCCGGGGGACGCTCGGCGCGGTCGAGCGCGAGGGCGGCGCGGAGCGGGTCGCCCATGGTCGTGTACGCGCGGACC
Organism: uncultured delta proteobacterium; assembly: GCA_963787925.1. Classification (GTDB taxonomy): domain Bacteria; phylum Myxococcota_A; class Polyangia; order Polyangiales; family Polyangiaceae; genus Palsa-1150. The sequence continues at coordinate 1,394,045 of CAWBEN010000003.1, read as the reverse complement.
TCGGCCAGCCCCGCGCTCTCGAGCGCCCGCGCCGAGGCGCACGTGAGCGACCCCGTCCCCGCGAGGCCGACGATGCGCGGTGACCCGCCGTCGGAGCACGCCGCCCGCCAGAGCGCGCGAATTTGCGCGACGAAGCCCGAGACGGCCGGCGCTTCTCGGGGCCGCGTCGCGCGCGACGCCGCCGTCGCAGCGAGCGAGCCGAACGAGGCCTCGGTGACGCCCGGGTCGCGGCTGAGGCCCGCGGCGCGGTCGAGCCACGCGAAGACGGCGCTGACCCGCGGCCCCGGCTCGAGCGGTGCCCCCCCTCCTTCGATCGTCACGCGCAGCGCCAAGTCTTCGCGCCCGTCCGCGTCGCGATCGACCGCCTCGCCGTCGATGGTGAGCGCGGTGGCTCCCGGCGGATCGGCGACGGTGGCGGCGATCCGGACCGTCGGGGCGCTCCCGGCCGCGCCGGCCGTGACGACGGCCACCCACCGGTCGGGCGCGCTCGACGGGTGAAGCGGACACGACGCCCCGAGCTCCGCGAGGACCGCGTGCCTGCCGGCCGCGCCCAGTCGGCCAATCGGCGCGCAGGTCGCATCGCGAAAGAGAGCCGGCGGGGCGAAGACGACCGGCGCGCCGAGCGCCGGACCCGCGTCCGCGAGCTCTCCGCGGTAATACGCGAGGACGCCGGGCTCGCCCCCGGCGGGCGGGCGCGCGAGCGCGAACGCGTCGGCGGCGCCGTCACCGTCGAAGTCGCGCACGATCGCCGACACGAAGACGAGGCCGTCCGGCGCGACGAGCTCGAGTCCCTGGAGCGGCCACCGCGCCAAGGCGGCAGGCGCAGCGACCGCGGGCTCGTCGCGGAACGGAGGCGCCGCGTCCGCGCCGGAGCTCGCCGCCGCGGCGGGACCCATCGCGTCGGCGGCGACCTCTCGGGGCGCGTCGGCCGAGCCAATCGAGTACGGCACGTACGGATGGTCGTCGTGGCAGCCACGGCAGCTCGCCGCCTCGACGCCGAGGAAGGCCACGGCCAAGCCGCGACCGCAGCGGAAAAGGATGGCGTGGCGACGGCTCATCCTGGCGGGTCCTTGTGTAGCAGAAGGGGGCGGCATCGAGGACAACGCCCCGCGCGCGCGGCTCTCTTCCCTGGCTTCGACGCGGGGACGGGAGCTGCGCGCAGGCGTGTTCGCGCATTCGCGTATTCGCGTAGGCGTCGCATGCGTCGTATGCGTAGAGAAGCGATGAAGCGGCTGCGGGCGATCGCCTTCCTCGTGAGCCTGGCCGCGCTCGGCCTTGCGCGCTTTGCCGGCGCGGACGCCGATAAGGCCGTCGCGATCCAGACCGGCGCGGACGCCGCGTCCGAGGCGTCTCTTCGGCTCGGCGAGGCGGCCGAAGACGGCGGCGCGTTCGCGGAGGCGCTCGCTCACTACCGCGCTTGCGCGGCCGCCGGGTCGGACGCTCTCGCGGGACCGCTCGCGAGGGGCCGGGCGCGGAGGGCTGCCGAGCGCGTCGAGTGGCTGAGCGCTCGATCCGAGGGCGACTTCGAGCCGCTCCGGCAGCTGGAGCGCGTGAGGCGCGACCCGGACCTCGCGAACGATCCGGCGACCGTCGACCGCCTCGCGCGCGGAGCCGACCGGATGCCACCAGGGATCGTGCGCGTCGAAGCGCGGATGCTCGTCGCCGAGGCGTGGCTGGGCCGGATGAACCGGCCGGAGGCCGCCGTCGAAGTGCTTCGGAGGGTGGTCGACGACCCCGAGACGGATCCGCTGACCGGACGGCTCGCGGAGCGAGAGCTCGTGACGGCGCTGGCGACGGAGGGCCGGGTAGACGCCGCGGCGGCAGAGGCGCGCGCCCATGCGAGCTGGCTCGATCCACGGTTCGTACGCCAAACCGAGCGCCTCGTTCGGCGTCGCGCGATGCGGTACGCGGCCTTCCTCGTGCTCGCGTCGTTCGCGGCGGCGGCGGCGGCCTCCCTCGATCGGGCGAGGCGGCGAGGAGCGCTCGCGGGCGCCGGACGCTCGCTGCGGAGCTTCCTGCCCGTGGCCGCGCTGTTCATCGCGTTCGTGTCGGGTGGAGGCGGGCTCCTCGCGTCGCGATACGAGTCCGGAAACGCGCTCCCCTTCCTTTTGCTCGGAGCGGCCGCGCTGCCGCTCTTGCTCGCGACGCGCGCCTGGAGCGCGGTAGGGTCGGGGGCGCCGCCGGCCCGCGTCGCGCGCGCGTTTTTCTGCGGCGGGGCGGTGCTCGCGGCGGCCTTCGTGCTACTCGATGCCGTGAACCCCACCTATCTGGAGGGCTTCGGCCTGTGACCGACGACGCCGATTCCGAGCGCGCGCGCCGCATCGACGCGGGGAATGTCCGGTCCGTGCGGGTCGGGCACGGCGCGAACTGCTCGAGCATCGGCAGCGTCGTCGACACGCTCTTCGCGACCGCAGCGGTAGGCTCGGCGGTGTTCGCGGCCGTCGTCGCGGCGCTCGCGAAGGAGCCGGTGACCGTCGCGGGCCAGCCGGGCGCCGAGCGAGGGGCCGCGGGCGCGCGCCCGCGGCGCGGCGAAGAGAGCGAGCCGCCGCCGTGATCGTGCGGTTCGAGGCGTGGGGGGCGTGGGTGAAGCTCGACGCGCCGCCCGCGATGGTGGCGCTCGACCGCGACGGGGTGCGAGCCCTCGGCCTCGATGCCGGTGAGGTCTGGAACGGCGAGCCGCGCGTCGGCGCGCCGATCGAAGTGCACTTGGCCGTGACCGCGCGCTGCGGCGCGGGGTGCAAAGGCTGCTACATCGACGCCCGCCCTGACGGGGCGGAGCCTCCCCTCGCCGTGCTCGAGGGCGTGCTCGACGCGATGCAGGCCGCCGGCGTCTTCACGGTGGCCTTCGGCGGCGGCGAGCCGACGACGCGCGACGATCTCGAGGAGCTCGCGGACGCCGCCCGCGCGCGCGGCCTCACGCCGGTCCTCACGACCAGCGGCCTCGGCTTGTCCGACGCGCGCATCGGCAAGCTCCGCGGCTTCGCGCAAGTGAACGTCAGCTACGACGGCGCGGGGCGCGCCTACGAGGACGTGCGCGGCTTCGACGGCGCGGACGCCGCGGAGAGCGCGATCGAGCGCCTGGCGCGGGCGGGGATTCGCGTGGGCGCGAACGTGGTCCTCACGCGGTCGAGCTTCGCCCGGCTCGCCGAGACGCTCGCGCGCGCTCGCTCGCTCGGAGCCTGCGAGGCGCAGCTCCTCCGGTACAAGCCCGCCGGACGGGCCGCCACCATCGACTACGTCGCGAGCCGCCTCTCGCCGTCGCAGGGGCGCGCGCTCGGCCCGACGCTCCGCGCGCTGACCCGCGACCTCTGCGCGGACGGCCGCTTTCACGTGCGCGTGGATTGCGCGCTCGTCCCTTTTTTCTCCGCGGACGAAGACTTGGCCGGTCACCCCGAGCGCCTCGCGCGCTTCGGCGTCTTCGGGTGCGAGGCCGCCGGCGCCCTCGCGGCCGTGACGGTCGACGGCCGCGTCGCCCCGTGCAGCTTCGCGGCGGCGAGCGGCCTCGCTGCAGCCGACCTCGCGACCGGCTACGCCCGTGACGAAGAGCTCGGCCGGTGGCGCGCCTTCAGCGAGGCGCCGCCCGAGCCGTGCGCGTCGTGCGCTCTGCGAGGCGTTTGCAAGGGAGGATGCAAAATCGTCTCGTCGTTCTTCAGCGGGGGAGGCCCCGACGGGCCCGACCCCGAGTGTCCGCGTGTCGTCGCGCTCCGAGGTGGCTCGTCGTGAGCCCGAGGGCGGCCGTCGTCGGCGCGGTCTCGCTCGTTTGGGGCATGGTCGTCGCGGTCGGCGCGTACGCGCTCGTCCGCGTGGTGCAGTCTTTCGTCTGGCCCGATCCGAACCCGGCCACGCTCGTGTGGAGCGCCCACGCCGGGTACTTCTGGCGCGCGTGGACGGTGGGCTACGCGGGAGGCATCGCGTCGTTCGTCGCGTTTCTCGTCGCCCGGACGCAAACCGAGCGGGCGGCGCGCGCGCTCGGTCCGGCGGTGGGGGTCGTCGCCGTGATGCTCGCGCTACAAGCCCTCTTCGTCCCATGAGCAGCCGACGAAGACCGGCTCCGGCTCGAGGGTCACGTCGAACCGCGCGCGCACGCCGCGGGCAATGGCGCGGGCCACGTCGAGGAGCTCGCGCGTCGTCGCGCCGCCTCGGTTGACGAGCGCCAGCGCGTGTTTTCGCGACACGCCCACGCGGCCGTCGCCCCAGCCCTTCGGGAACCCGGCCCGCTCGACGAGCCACGCCGCCGGGATCTTGTGTCGATCGCGTCCGGCCTCGGAGCGCGCGTCGAACCGCGGCGGCGCCTCCCCGGCGCGGGCGGCGATCACGGAGAGCGCAGCGGCGCCGACGACGGGGTTGACGAAGAACGAGCCCGCGCTCGTCGAGTCGGGATCGGCCGCGTCGAGGACCATTCCCTTCGCGCGGCGGAGCGCGAGCACCGTGTCGCGCACGAGGCGAACGGGGGCGCGCTGCCCCTCGCGCACCGCGAGGGCCCGCGCGAGCTCGCCGTAGTTGACCGCGCCTTCGCGGCCGAGGTCGAAGACGAAGCGCACGCCCGTCACGATCCAGCGGTCGCTCCGCTTGAAGACGCTCGCCCTGTAGCCGAACGCGCACGCGCTCGGCGGCAGGTCGACGAAGGCGCTCGCCGCGCGGTCGTAGGCGCGCACGCGCGCGATCGTCTGGCTCGACTCCTGGCCGTAGGCGCCGACGTTCTGGATGGGCGTCGCGCCGACCCGTCCGGGTATTCCGCTCATGCACTCGACGCCGAGCCAACCCTCGTCGGCCGCGCGCGCCACCAGGCTGTCCCAGTCTTCGCCGGCGGCCGCGTCCACGACGACCTTTCCCGGCTCGCGACGCACCTCGACGCCGCGCGTGGCCATCTCGGCGACGAGGCCGGCGAACCCTTCGTCGGCGACGACGAGGTTGCTGCCGCCGCCGAGGACGACGAGCGGCTCGCGCGCCCTCTCCGCGTCGCGAGCGGCAGCGCGCGCGTCGTCTTCGCGCTCGATCGCGACCATTCGGGCGGCTGGCCCGCCCAGCCGAAGGGTCGTGAGCGGCGCCAGGGCGACGTTCGTGCGCACGCGCATCGTCGAAGGTTCGTATCGCAGCGAACGGCGGGCGGCCGAAAATTCGGCTCGGCTTCGCGCCGCGCGATTGACCGCGCCGGGCGCGCGCACCACCCTGGCGCGCCCGGTTGAGCCCTTTGCAGCCTCTCCCCATCGACCCGCTCCTGCCGGCGCTGGTCGACGCGCTGCGCGCTCATCCGACCCTCGTGCTCGAAGCGCCCCCTGGCGCCGGGAAGACGACCCGCGTGCCGCGCGCGCTCCTCGACGCCGGCTTCGGCGAGAAGGGCCAGATCGTCGTCCTCGAGCCCCGCCGCCTCGCGGCGCGCCTCGCGGCCCGGCGTGTGGCCGAGGAGCTCGGCGAGAGCGTCGGCAAGACGATTGGCTACACCGTGCGGTTCGAGGACGCCTCGAGCGCCGCCACGCGCGTCCGCTTCGTGACCGAAGGCGTGCTCGGGCGAAAGGCCGTCGCCTCTCCCGAGCTCGGCGGGGTCGCCGTGGTCGTGCTCGACGAGTTTCACGAGCGCCACCTCCACGGGGATTTCGCGCTCGCGCTCGTCGAGCGTTTGCGCCGGGGCGCGAGGCCCGATCTGCGGGTCGTCGTGATGAGCGCGACGCTCGCGACCGAGCCGCTGGCGGCGTACCTCGGGGCGCCCGTCCTCCGCTCCGAGGGGCGCCGTTTCGACGTCGCTCTCGAGCACCTCCCGGCGCCCGACGACCGCCCCCTCGGCTCGCAGGTGGCGTCGATGGTCCGCCGCCTCGTCAACGAAGGCTTGGACGGCGACGTCTTGGTCTTTCTGCCCGGGGCCAGCGAGATCCGGCGCGCGCGCGACGCGTGCGAGGCCATCGCCCTAAAGGCCGATCTCCCTGGTCACGCCGCTCCACGGCGACCTTTCGGTCAAGGAGCAGGACGCGGCGCTCGGCCCCGCGGGGCGGCGCAAAGTGATCTTGTCGACCAACATCGCCGAGTCGTCCATCACGATCGAGGGCGTGGTCGCGGTCATCGACTCGGGGCTCGCGCGCGTCGCGTCGCAAGCGCCGTGGTCGGGGCTGCCGCGCCTGCGCGTCGAGAAGACGAGCCGAGCCTCCGCGACGCAGCGGGCCGGGCGCGCCGGACGTGTCCGTGCGGGGCGGTGTTTGCGCCTCTACACGCGCGCCGATTTCGAGGCCCGCCCCGAGCACGACACGCCCGAGATCTTGCGGGTCGACCTCGCGCAGGCGCGGCTCGATCTCGCGGCCCTCGGCATCACCGATTTGCCTTGGCTCGAGCCCCCGCCGGAGGCGCACCTTCGCGCCGCGAGCGATCTCTTGACGAGCCTGGGCGCCATCGACCGGCGCGGGGAGCTGACGCCGACCGGTACCGCGATGCTCCGCTTCGCGGTCCACCCGCGCATCGCGCGGGTCGTCGTCGAGGGCGAACGGCGCGGGGTCGCCCGCGACGCGTGCCTCGCCGCGGCCATTCTGGCCGAGGGCGATTTCCGGACGTCGAGCAAGGCGCGGTTCGCCGAGGGACGCGGGCGGGACGCCGCGACCGAACGCTCGGACCTGGGGGCGCTGGTCGACCTCTTCCGCGAGGCGGAGGCGCGCGGCCTCTCAGCGAGCGCGATGCGCGCGGCCGCCTTGGATCCGGGCACGACGCACGCCGTCGCGCGGGCGACGGCGCAGCTCGAGCGCGCGTGCCGGCGCGGCGCGACGGACGCGAGCGGCGGGGGCGACCCGGAGGCGCGGCTCGCGATGGCGGTCCTCGCTGGCTACCCCGACCGCGTGGCAAAGCGCGTTCGCCAGGGAGGGCGGCAGCTCGCGCTCGCGACCGGCGGCAGCGCCGAGCTCGCGGAGACGAGCGTCGTCCGAGACGCCGAGTGGCTCGTGGCGCTCGACGCCGAGGAGCGCGCGCAGGGGGCGCGCGGCGGGATCCTGGTGCGCCTGGCGAGCGCCATCGCGCCCGAGTGGCTCATCGATCTCTTTCCCGAGCAGATTGAAGAGCGGCGCGACGTCGTTTGGAACGCCGACGCCGAGCGCGTCGACGCGCGCGAGACGATGTCCTGGGGCCGGCTCGTGCTTCACGCGTCCGACGTCGACGCGTCCGGCGCCCCCCACGAAGGCCTGGGCGCCCAGGTGGCGCGCGTCCTCTTCGACGCCGCGCGGGCCGCCGGGCCGCGGACGTTCGCGGCCGAAGGGGCGCTCGACCGGTGGCTCGAGCGGGCACGCTTCGCGGCGTCGGTCGACCCGGCCATCGCGGCGCCCGGCGAGGCCGTCGTCGAGGCGGCCCTCGCGCGGCTCTGCGAGGGGCGCCGGAGCTTTGCCGAGCTGCGCGCGGCCGGCTTGCTCGACTCGTTGCGGGGCGCTCTCGGCGCCCGCGCCCAGGACGTCGACCGCCTGGCTCCCGAGCGGGTCACGCTCGCGCGAGGCCGCTCGGTCGTCGTCCGTTACGAGCCGGGCAAGCCCCCCGCCGTCGCGTCGCGCATTCAGGACTTCTTCGGAATGGACGACGGTCCGCGCATCGGCGGGCGGGTCCCTGTCGTCCTCGAGCTTCTCGCGCCGAACGGCCGCGCGGTCCAGGTGACGAAGGACCTGGCCGGCTTCTGGGAGAGGCATTATCCGAGCCTCCGGAAAGAGCTGATGCGCCGCTATCCGAAGCACGCGTGGCCCGAGAACGGCCGCGCCCCCGCCGCGCGCTGAGCTTTCCCGCGGCGCATGGTCGCATGCAAAGAGGGCCGGGCGGGCCGGGCGGGCCGCGCGTGCGGCGCGCGTGAACCCGGTCGACGACCCGCGGCGCGTGTAGACTGGCCGCCCATGAAAATCGTCCGATACCAAGATCGCGAGCGCCGCACGCACTACGGAGCCCAGACCCCGGACGGGCCGGTGCTCCGCATCGACGGGGACATCTATGGCCAGTGGTCGGTGACGAAGGCGACGGCGGACGTCGCCAAGCTGCTCGCGCCGGTGGCGCCGACGCAGATCCTCTGCATTGGCGCGAACTACCGGAGGCACGTCGAGGAGACGAAAGGCGAAATCCCCGAGTACCCCGTCCTCTTCATGAAGGGCGTCGCGTCCGTCCAGAACCCGGGCGATCCGATCGCCATCCCGCAGCACCTCGCGAGCCACGAGGTCGACTACGAGTGCGAGCTCGCCGTCGTGATCGGCAAGACCGCGAAGAACGTGTCCCGCGATCGCGCCCTCGACCACGTGCTCGGCTACACGTGCGCGAACGACGTCTCTGCCCGCGATTGGCAGAAGCGGTTCGGAGGAAGCCAGTGGTGCCGCGGAAAGACGTTCGACACGTTCGCGCCGCTCGGCCCCTGCCTCGTGACGCCGGACGAGATGCCGAACCCGAACGCGCTCCGGATCGCGACGATTCTGAACGGCGAGCGCGTCCAGGACTGGACGACGTCGGACATGATCTTCGACGTGCGGCGGCTCATCGAGTTCTTGAGCGGCAGCACGACCCTCGTGCCGGGGACGGTCATTCTCACAGGGACGCCTCACGGCGTCGGAATGGCGAAGATCCCCCCACGGTGGCTCAAGCCCGGCGACGTCATCACGATCGAAATCGAGGGCATCGGCAAGCTGACCAATCCGATCGAGCTAGAGAAGCTCGGCGCCTAGCGCAAGGCGCTAAAAGCCCGGACCGCATGCCCGTGCCCGTGCCCGTGCCCCTGCCCGTGCCCGAAAAGTCGAAGCAGAATGTCGGCGAGTACGGGTTCCCCCCCGCGCGCGACCGCGATAGTTGGTGAGCCGCTACTCTTCGCAAGCTTGGGCCAGGCGGATCAGCATCGAAACGATGCGCACGATCATGTCCTTTCCTTCTTTATGGCGAGCTTCATCGATGAGCTCGAGCCTCCTGCACACGTCGAGCAGCGCCGCCGATTCGGTCGCAGAACCTCGCGCCGTCAGGTAGTAGCGTCTCTTGTCTGGCTTCGAGAGTTTGCCTGCACCTTCTGAGACGTTGAGCACGATCGACGTCGATGCTCGCGTGAACTGGTCCACAAGGTGGCTGCGACCGCGCGGCAGCGCCTCGATGAGGCCGTTGGCCATGACCACGAAGTCGAGCGCCAAGTGATAAACGTCGAGCCGTTCGTGGTCGAGATCCACACCCGCCCATCGGTTGCGCGGGACTCGACGTTGCTGACTGCCGGGCAGGGGCACGGGCAGGGGCAGGGATTCGGAGAGGATCCTATCGAGCTCGACGCCTCGGGCACGGGCAGGGGCACGGCTGGGGCAGGGATTCGGAGAGGGTCCTATCGAGCTCGACGCCTCGGGCATGGGCACGGGCACGGGCACGGGCACGGGCTAAGCTGCTGAGAGACGGTCCGTCCGCTAAAAGCCCGGACCGGGGCGCTCGGCGGACGGCGCGGGGGCGCTCTTCGTCTTCTTGGCGGGCGGGCGCGACTTGGGCGCGTGAGAGGCCGACGGAGCCGGCGGGGCGGCGTCCTCCGCGGCGACCCCGTCGTCCAGGAAGGGCGGCGTCAGGGTGGGGGCCGGCGGCGGCCAGACCGGCTCGGGCGCACGGGGGGGCGAGAGGTCGACGGCGGCCCTCGAGGGGGCGCCGTCCGCCGGGTGGGCGGCGCGGCGCCCGGCTAGGAGGCCCGCGAGGGCGAGGCCTAGCACCGTGACGGCCCCGGCGATTTTGCCTGCCGCCGAGCGCTTCGAGTGGCCGGCGCCGGCCGACACCATTTGGAACTGCGGCTCCTCGCTCTGGATGACCGCTTGCTCCCGGGGCCACCGGAGGGGGGCGCCCGGCCCGGGCGGCGGAAGGTTGGGCGGGGGCGGCGGCACGAAAGACGACGCAGCAGGCCACGGGACGTCTTCTTCGGAGTCGAGCGCGTCGGTCTCGTTCTGCGGGGCGGGCGACGTGTCGGGGGAGAAGGTCCCCGTCGTCGCCAGGCGGTCGACTCCGCCTGGTCCGGTCGCTCCCGTCGCTCCCGTCGCTCCCGTCGCTGTCGCCGCCGTTGCTCCCGTCGCTCCCGTCGCCGACGGGGCCGGCCTCGCCAAGGCGGGGCCCACCGTGGGCGAGGTCATCCCGACGACGGTCGTCGGCGAGAGGCTCACGGCCGATGGCGCGGCGGCGGAAGGCGAGACGACGTAGGGGCCGTCGGCCGGCGACCGCTGGCCGCTCCCGAGGACGGCGGGCCGCGAGTCCGTCGCGAGGACGGCCGCCGCCGTCGAGCGGTTGTCGGTCGTCTCGCGGGCGTGGGCGCCAGCGAGCGCGCGCTTCAAGTTTCGCAAGCTGGCCGCGAACGAGAACGCGTCGCGAGGCCGGGCCTCGGGCGCCTTCGCGAGCGCGGCCGCGAGGAGGACCTCGAGATCGTGCGGCACGGCGACGAAGCGCGACAGCGGGGGGGCCCGCCGCTCGAGGTGCGCCGCGGCAATGCGGCGTGGATTGCCCTCCTCGTCGAAGGGGCCCCGGCCGGCGAGGATCTCGTAAACGACGAGCGCCGCGGCATAGACGTCGACCTTCGGCGTCGGCCGTTCGCCGCGGAGCTGCTCGGGAGCGGCGTACCGGAGCGTGCCGAGAAAGCGCCCGGCGGTCTCGCGGGTGGTCGTGTCGAGGAGCGACAAGATGCCGAAGTCGAGGAGCTTCGTGACGGTGACCCCGGCCGGGGTCCGGTGAAGGAAGATGTTGTCCGGTTTGACGTCGCGGTGAATGACGCCCTTGTCGTGGGCGTGATCGAGCGCGTCGAGCAGGTCGATGCCGATGTGGTACGCGTGGGGCAGCTCGAGCTGGCCCTTCTTCTCGAGGACGAGGCGGAGGGACTGCCCGTTGAGGCGCTCCATCACGTAATAGGGCAAATGCAGGTCGTCGCCGGTGACCCCCGCCGTGATGACATCGACCACGTTCGGGTGGTTCAGGCGGGCGAGCGTCCGGGCTTCGCTCTGCATCCGGCGCGCGAGATCGTCGCGCGACCCGAGGTGCGGGTGGAGGGTCTTCAGGACGTAGCGCTTGCCGATGGTCGTGTCTTCGACGTCGTAGACCGTGCCCATGCCGCCGGCGCCGATGAGGCGGGTGACCTGGTAGACCGTGCCCGGGATGCATTCGCCCGGCGGGTATTCACGTGTGCGCTCGACCATCCCGCTCATGGCCCTCTAGCACCGATTTCAGCGGCCGATGAGGCCAGCGAGCGCCGTTCGAGCGCCGTTTTGCCGGGCGCGCCGTCAAGGCGCCGGCGCGGCCGCTGTTTTCGGGAGGGCCGCAGCCGCCGTCGCGCGCTCGAGCCAGGCCCTGTTTTCGACGTACCAGGCGACGGTCCGCGCGAGGCCCTCGTCGAACGCCGTCGCGGCCTCCCAGCCGAGCGCCTGACGCGCCTTGCGCGAGTCGAGGGCGTAGCGGAAATCATGGCCCAGCCGATCGGCCACGTACGTCACGAGGTGGCGCGACGCGCCCGCCGCCCGGCCGAGGGCGCGATTGACGGCGTCCGCGACCCGCCCGACGGCTTCTCGGTTCTCGAGCTCGGCGATTCCGCCGAGATCGTAGCTCTCGCCGGGGCGGCCTCCGACGAGCGCCCGCCAGAGGCCGCGGGCGTGGTCGTCCACGTAGAGCCACTGCCGGACCTGCTTGCCGGCGCCGTAGACGGGCAAGGGCGCGCCGGCGAGCGCGTTGGCGATGCAAAGCGGGATGAGCTTCTCGGGCGACTGCCGCGGGCCGTAGGTGTTCGAGGCGTGGGTGATGACGACCGGAAGCCCGTGGGTCACGAAGTAAGCGCGCGCGAAGAGATTGCCCGCCGCCTTGGACGCGGCGTACGGCGAGCTCGGTGCGAGCGGCGACGATTCGTCGAAGCGCCCCAGAGGACCGAGCGCGCCGTACACTTCGTCGCTCGAGACGTAGACGAAGCGCCGGCCGGCGTGGCCCGCCCACGCGAGGCGCGCGACGTCGAGCAGGACGAACGTCCCGGTCACGTTCGTGCGGACGAAGGGCGCGCCGTCGACGAGGCTCCGGTCGACGTGCGACTCGGCCGCGAGGTGAACGACGGCGTCGAAGCCGTGCTCGACGAAGAGCCTCTCGACGAGCGGGCGATCGCAGACGTCGCCCTCGACGAAGACGAGGCGCGGATCGCCCGCGACGGCGTCGAGGTTCTCGCGCCGTCCGGCGTACGTGAGGCGGTCGAGGACGACGAGGCGCTCGAGGGCCCGCGGGCCGTCGGGGCCGTCAAGGCCGTCGAGGCCGTCGAGGCCGGCGAGGACGGCGCGCACGAAGGCGCTGCCGACGAAGCCCGCCCCGCCGGTCACGAGGAGCGTTCGGGGCACGGGCGGCGCGGACGCTGCGGCGTCATTCATGGAGGAGCCCCTCGACGTACGCGCGGTACGGGCCGGTCGGCCAGCGCGCGAGGGTGCCGCGGATCTCGTCACGCGTCCGCCACCCCATGTGAATGGCCACCTCCTCGAGGCAGCCGACGAAGAGTCCCTGACGCGCCTGGATGGTGGCGACGAACTCCGACGCGCCGAGCAGGCCCTCGGGGGTGCCCATGTCGAGCCACGCCATTCCCCGGCCGAGGCGCGTGACGCGGAGCTGACCGCGCTTCTGGTAGGCGCGAAGGACGTCGACGATCTCGGTCTCGGCGCGCGGGCCCTTGGGCGCTGCGCGCGCGGTCGGGACGGCTTGGCCGTCGAGCACGTAGAGCCCGGGCACCGCGAGCTGCGAGCGGGGTCGCGCGGGCTTCTCTTCGATGCCGATTGGGCGGCCGGCGTCGTCGAGCTCGACGACGCCGTAGCCCGACGGATCCTGCACGCGGTACGCGAAGACGGTGGCGCCGTCGGGGCGGCCGAGCGCGGCGCGCAAGAAGTCGAGGGTGCCCCAGAACAGATTGTCGCCGAGCGCGAGGGCGCACCCTTCGCCGTCGAGGAAGGCCTCCGCCGCGAGCAAGCCGTCGGCGACGCCGCGCGGGGCGGGCTGCGCCGCGTACGCGATGTGGACGCCGAGCTCGCTGCCGTCGCCGAGGAGCTTCTCGAAGGCGGGCAGGTGCGCGGGCGTCGACACGACGAGCAGCTCGCGAAGGCCGGCGAGCATCAGCGTCGAGAGGGGGTAGAAGACCATCGGCTTGTCGTGAACGGGCAAGAGGTGCTTGTTCACGGCGAGGGTCAGCGGAAAGAGCCGAGACCCGTTTCCGCCCGCGAGGACGACCCCTTTGCGGATGAGACCTTGCACTCTCGCCTATCCTACGCCGGGCGTTTGCCTATGGTAATCGTTGCGTTTCCGCGCGCCGATCATGATCACCCTGGTTGCCGGCACCCGCCCGAACTTCATGAAGGTCGCCCCCCTGTGGCGCGCCCTGACCGCGCGGCAGGCGCCGCTCCGGCTCGTCCACACCGGACAGCATTTCGACGCCGCGATGAGCGACGTCTTCTTCCGCGATCTCGGGATGCCCGAGCCCGACGCCCGCCTTCACGTGGGCGGGGGCTCGCACGCCGAGCAGACGGCGGCCGTCCTCGTCGGAATCGAGAGAGAGCTCATCGCGCACAGACCGGAGGCGCTCGTCGTCGTCGGCGACGTGACGAGCACGCTGGGCGCGGCGCTCTCGGCCGCCAAGCTCGGCGTCCCCGTCGTGCACGTGGAGGCGGGGCTCCGGTCGCGGGACTGGACGATGCCCGAGGAGATCAACCGGGTCGTGACCGATCGCCTCGCCGACCTCCTGCTGACGACGACGCGCGACGCCGACGAGAACCTCGCCCGCGAAGGGGTCGACCGCGCGCGGATTTGCTTCGTCGGCAATGTGATGATCGACTCGCTCCGCTGGTCGCTCTCGCAGCCGAGCGACGCGCTCGCGCGCTTCGCGCTCCGGAAAGGAGAGTACGCGCTCGCCACGCTGCACCGCCCGGTCAACGTCGACACGGCCGAGGCGCTCGCGGCGACCCTCGACGCGCTCGGGACCATCGCGGCGAGGATCCCCCTGCTCTTCCCCGTCCACCCGCGGACGACCGCGCGCGCCGAGGCGCTCGGTCTCGCACCGCGCCTCCGCGCGACGCCCGGCCTCCGCGCCGTCGAGGCGCTCGGCTCGAACGACTTCGCGGCGCTGATGGCGAGCGCGAAGCTCGTGGCGACCGACTCCGGCGGCATCCAGGAAGAGACCACCGCGCTCGGCGTCCCTTGCCTCACTCTCCGGCAGGGAACCGAGCGGCCGATCACCGTCACCGAGGGGACGAACGTCATCGTCGGGCTCGACCGCGACGCCATCGCCCGCGAAGTGACGAGGGTGCTCGCCGGGCAGAGCAAGCGCGGACGCGTGCCCGAGGGGTGGGACGGCCAGGCGGGCCGCCGCATCGCCGACGCGATCGAGCGTCTGCTCGCGGGCCACCCGCCGCCGCTGACGGCGGGGGCGCGCGCGTGACCCGGACGCACGCGGAGTCGCTCGCCACGTGGGCGTACCATCAGCTCGCCCTCGCGGCGCTCCGGCGCGTGCTCGAGGTGCTCGAGAAGGGCGGCGTGCCCGTGCTCGTCGTCAAGGGGATGGTGCTCGCCTACGCGCTCTACGACGACGTCGCGGCGCGGCCGCTGAGCGACGTCGATCTGCGCGTCCGCCCGCGGCATTTCGTCCGGGCCGTCCGCGCCCTCCGCGCGAGCGGCCTCGAGGCCGGGTGGTCGAGCCTGCAGCTCGGAGCGGTGTCGTTCGACGTCGACGGGGTGCTGGTCGAGATCGAGACGAGCATCGGGCCTCCCGGTCTCTGCGCGCTCTCCGTCGGGCGGGTCTTCGAGCGGTCGCGCGAGCGCGTCTTGCCGGGCGGCTTGCGCGTGCGCGAGCCGGAGCTGCACGATCACGCGCTCGTGCTCGTCGTCAACGCGTTCAAGGACAAGATGACCGAGTGCCCGCGCTGGAGCCTCGATGACCTCGAGACCATCGGCGGACGGGTCGATCCGGCGCTCTTTCTCGCCCGCGTCGCGGAGGCGCGCGCCCGTGCGCTCACGTGGCTCGCCGCCGACTGGATGGCGCGGGAGCGGCAGAGCGTGACGTGGCGCGGGCTCCGCGACCGGATGGGGGCGCGCCCGCCCCGCCGCCTTTACGCGCTCGCGATGCGCCGCGCGATGGCGCGGACGGCCCCCCTCGCCCGCTCTCCGCGCGCTGTCGCGGATTGCCTGCGATTCGCCGGCGCGGCGCGTCTGGGCGCTCGCGGCGGGCGCGGCCGGAGCGACGCTGTCGTGGCTCGCGCCGAGGCTCTGAGCCCGGGCTTTCGCATGCGCATTCTCTTTTTGTCGCAATACTTCCCCCCCGAGCCGGGCGCGCCCGCCGCGCGCGTCTCGGAGCTCGCGCGGGCGTGGGTGCGGCAAGGGCACGAGGTGACGGTGCTGACGGCCATGCCGAACCACCCGACGGGGATCGTGCCGCCCGAGTACCGCGGGCGGGCCCTCGTGAGGGAGGCGCGGGACGGGGTGGACGTGGTCCGCACGTGGATCTACGCCGCCGCGAACAAGGGGCGCGTCCGGCGGTCGCTCGGCTACGCGTCGTTCGCGCTGTCGGCGGTGCTCTGGGGGCAGCTTCATACGCGCCGCCCCGACGTCGTCATCGCGACGAGCCCGCAGCTCCTCTGCGCCGCGGCGGGGCGCCTCGCCGCGGCCGCCCACGGGGTGCCGTTCGTGTTCGAGGTGCGCGATCTGTGGCCGGAGTCGATCGTCGCCGTGGGGGCCCTCGCGGCGGGGCACCCGCTCGTCCGCGCGCTCACGCACGTGGAGGAGGCGCTCTACCGCGCCGCCGACGCGATCGTCGTCGTGACCGACGCGTTCCGGACGCGGCTCGCCGAGCGCGGGATCGACGCGCGGAAGATCGCGGTCATCAAGAACGGCGTCGACCTCGCGCGCTTCGTGCCGGCGCCGAGGGACACCGCGCTCCGCGCCCGGCTCGGCTGGCAGGACAAGTTCGTCGCCGGGTACGTCGGGACGCACGGAATGGCGCACGGGCTGGACGCGGTGCTCGACGCGGCCAAGCGCCTCGGCGGGCGGGACGACATTCGCCTGCTCTTCGTCGGCGAGGGGGCGGAGCGCGCGCGGCTGGAAGCCCGTGCGCAGGCCGAGGGCATCGCGAACGTGCGTTTTCTCGGCGTCCTGCCGCGCGACGCGATGAACGAGGCGTACGCGACGCTCGACGTGACGCTCGTCACGCTGCGGCGGACGGAGCTCTTCACGTCGGTCATCCCTTCGAAGATCTTCGAAATCGCGGCGATGGCGCGGCCGATCTTGCTGTCGGTCGACGGCGAGGCGCGCGGCATCGTCGAGGCGTCGGGCGGTGGGCTCTTCGTGCCGCCCGAAGACGCCGGGGCGATGAGCGACGCGATCGCGCGCTTGGCCGACGATCGCGCGGCGGGCGAGCGGATGGGGGCGGCGGGGCGGCGATACGTGGTGCGCGAGTTCGACCGCGAGGTGCTCGCGCGAAGGTACGCGGAGGTGCTCGAGCGGGTCGTGGCGGAGCGATGATTGGGCGGCTCGCACGAACGCTCGCCGAGCTGCATCCGCTCCAGATCGCGTGGCGGGCTCCGCACGCGCTCGTGGCGCTCGGGGCGCTCGTGGCAGAGGGCCTGCGCGATGTGCCGGCGTCGATGGCGCCGCGCGTCCGGACCGCGTGGCCCGAGCCCGTCGAGGCGCTCCGGCGGCTGGCCCAGGCCGAGCGCGAACGCGGCGCGGCGCGGCTCGCGCGCTTGCCCGCCGGGTCGCGCCTCCGCGCGTACGAGTCGTGCTACGGGCTCGAGCTCGGCGGGGATGCCGGCGCGGGCGCGAGCGCGAGCGCGGGACGAGACGCGCCGCACGCCGACTGGACGTCCCGCGTGGCGCTCGAGCCGTACCCGGCGTCCGTGCGCGCGCGGCGCCTGGCGGTCGCGGCCCGTTGCGGGCGGCCGGGGCTCGCCGCCGAGCTCGCGCGGGCGGCGCGGGCGGTGCTGGCGCAGCCGGAGCTGCATCTTCTCGGCAACCACGTGCTCGAGAACGGCTTCGGCCTCGCGTGCGCCGGGGCGGCGGCCGAGGGGCCGGAGGCCGACCTCTGGTGGGCCGCCGGGGCGGGCCTGCTCGGCTGGCAACTGCCCGAGCAGTTCTTGGCCGACGGCGGGCACGTCGAGCGGTCGGCGTCGTACCACGCGGCGCTGACCGCGGCGCTCCTCGAGGCGATCGAGCTCGCGCGCGCGTCCGGCCGCTCCGTCCCGGCCCTGTGGCGCGCCGTCGCCGAGCGCGCGCTCGGGTGGATGGAGGCCGTCCGCGCCCCCGACGGCACGTACCCGCTCTTCAACGACGCCGCGCTCGACGCCGCGCCCGGGCTGGCCGACGTCCTCGCGCTCGGGAGCGCGCTCGGTCTCTCGCCCGCGAACGTCGCCGACGTCGAGAGCGCGGGGGGCTTTCGGCTGACGCGCCTCGAAGCGACGGGGTGGGTGCGCCTCGACGGCGGGGACGCGAGCGCCGTCTTCGACGCGGGGCCGGACGCGAGCGGCTGGCAGCCGGGCCACGCGCACGCCGACGGCCTGGCGTTCGAGCTGTGGCTCGGCGGGACGCGGGCGATCGTCGATTTCGGCGTCGCGACCTACGAGGCGGGCGAGGCGCGCGACCGGACGCGCGCGACGCGGTCGCACAACACCGTCGAGCTCGACGGGCGCGATTCGTGCGAGGTCTGGGGCGCGTTTCGCCTCGGCCGGCGCGGGCGCGGGCGCGTGCTCGGCTCCGGCGTGACCGCCGAGGGGCTGCGCCTCGAGCTCGATCACGACGGGTACGCTTGGTTGCCGGGAGGACCGCGGCACGTGCGGCGCGTCGCGCTCGGGCCGGGCCGGCTGATCGTGACCGACCGGATCGGGCACGCCGGGGCGCGGGCTGGCGAGGGGCGGTTCGTGTCGCGCCTGCGCCTCGACGCGGAGGCGGCGGCGCGCGGGCCTGTCCTTCGTGTCCTCGGCGTCCCCGGGCCGCCCTCGCGCGAGGACGGCGTCTGGCACCGCGAGCACGGCCAGGCGCGGGCGGCCACGGTCTTCGCGCAAGAGGCGCCGGCCGCCGACGACCGGGGTGTGGTGTGGCACGTCGAATGGTAAGAGTCGGGCCCGCACCCATGCCGAGCACGCGCCCGTGAAGCAAGTCGCCCAGAGCTACCGCACCGGAAAGCTGACCCTCGCGGACGTCGCCGCGCCGGGGCGCGCGCCGTCGGGGGGGATCCTCGTCGACACGAGCGTGTCGCTCATCTCGGCGGGGACCGAGCGCGCCATCGTGACGCTCGCGCGCAAGAGCCTCGTCGAGAAGGCCCGCGAGCGGCCGGATCTCGTGAAGAAAGTGGTCGACCGGGCGAAGCGCGAGGGGGTGCTCGCCGCCCTCGAGGCCGTGCGCGCGAAGCTCGATTCGCCCATTCCCCTGGGCTACTCGCTCGCCGGGCGCGTCGCGGACGTGGGGGCGGGGGCCGAGGGGTTCGCGCGCGGCGATCGGGTGGCGTGCGCGGGGGCGGGGTTTGCCGACCACGCGGAGGTGAACGCCGTCCCGAAGAACCTCGCGGTGCACGTGCCCGACGCGGTGAGCGACGAGGAGGCAGCGTTCGTCACGGTGGGCGCGATCGCGCTCCACGGCGTCCGGCTCGCGCGGCCGACGCTCGGCGACGTGGTGGTGGTCATCGGTCTCGGGCTCATCGGGCAGATCGCGGTGCAGCTCCTCGCGGCGCACGGCTGCGACGTGGTCGGCGTCGACGTCGACCGCGCCAAGGTCGACCGCGCCCTCGCGCGCGGGGCGAAGGCGGGAGCCGTGAGCGGGGTCGACGACGCGGCCGAGGCGGTGCGGTCGCTCTCGCGCGGCTACGGGGCGGACGCGATAGTCATCACGGCGTCGGCGCCGACCAACGAGCCGCTGGCGCTCGCGGGGGAGCTCGCGCGCGATCGGGCGCGCGTGTCGATCGTGGGGCTCTTGCCGCTCGAAATCCCGCGCAAGGCGTTTTACGAAAAGGAGCTCGAGGTGGTCGTGTCGCGGAGCTACGGCCCCGGGCGGTACGACGCCGAGTACGAGGAGCGCGGGCGCGACTACCCGATCGGCTACGTGCGCTGGACCGAGCGCCGGAACCTGCAGGCGGTCCTCGGGGCGATCGCGAGCGGCCGGCTCGACGTGAAGGGTCTCGTCACGCACCGGTTCGCGTTCGAGAGCGCGCTCGACGCGTACGCGCTCATCA
Organism: uncultured delta proteobacterium; assembly: GCA_963787925.1. Taxonomy (GTDB): domain Bacteria; phylum Myxococcota_A; class Polyangia; order Polyangiales; family Polyangiaceae; genus Palsa-1150. The sequence continues at coordinate 1,374,901 of CAWBEN010000003.1, read as the reverse complement.
CGGGCGAGCGCCCGGAGCCCCACCTCGGCGTTCTCTTGACGTACGCGCCGAGGGAAGAGAGCCCGCGCCCGAGCGGCGCGGCGAGCCCCAGCCCGGCGGCGCCGCGCGCGAGGGCGCTGACGACGCTCGGGATCGCCGTCGTCGGGACGGGGGCCTTCGCGACGGGCGTCTTGCTCCCGGCGCTCGACAAGACGCCGGGGGTGCGCCTCGTCCGAACGGTCTCGGGCCGGGGCCTCAACGCGCGCCACGCCGCGGACAAGTTCGGGGCCGAGGGCGTGGCCGCGTCGCTCGACGAGGTGCTCGCCTTGCCCGAGGTAGAGGCCGTGGTCGTCGCGACGCGCCACGACACGCACGCGGCGATCGCGGCGAGGGCGCTCGGCGCCGGGCGCGACGTCTTTCTCGAGAAGCCGGCCGCCGTCGACGAGGAGCAGCTCGCGGCGCTCGGCGCGGCGGTGCGTGCGGCGCGGCGGAGGCGCGCGCTTGATGGTCGGCTACAACCGGCGGTTCGCGCCGTTTGCGCGCGCGGTGAAAGAAGCCTTCGCGGCGCGCCGGGCCGGGCTGGTCATCAGCGCGCGGATCAACGCGGGGAGGATCCCGGCAGGGCACTGGGTGGTGGACGCCGGCGAGGGGGGCGGGCGCGTCGTCGGCGAGGTGTGCCACTTCGTGGATCTCTTGTCGTACTGGGCGGGCGCCCTGCCGACGCGGGTCAGCGCGCACGCCATCGGCCCCGACGCCGGGTGGGAGAGGGCGGACAACCTGGTCATCGGGCTGTCGTTCGGCGACGGGAGCGCGGCGACGCTCCTCTACAGCGCGATGGGCGACGCGAGCGTGAGCAAGGAGCGCTACGAGCTTCTGTGCGAGGGGAAGGTCGCGGTGATCGACAACTGGCGCTCGCTCGAGGTCACGGCGCGGGGCAAGACGAAGACGACCCGCGCGCTGAAGGCCGACAAGGGGCACGGCGAAGAGGTGCGGGCGTTCGTCGAGGCGTGCCGGATGGGCCGGGAGAGCCCGATCGCGTGGGAAAGCCTGGAGGCGACGAGCCGGGCGACGTTCGCGATCGAGAGGGCGTGGCGGGAGGGGGCTTCGGTGGAGGTGGGGTGAGTGAGCTCAGAGGTCAACGCCAAGAATTCGGACGGTCCTCGCTTGGCGCACGCGTTTCTCGATCGTCGGAAGATCGCGAACGTCAGATCGTATTGCACTCGCCGCTCTTGCCCTCGATGGGCATAAGGCGCCGCGCAAAAGGATCATACGTGCACGGAAGAAAGCCGAAGGACTCGAGCTGGCGCTGGAGCGCAGCCTCATCGAATCCGTAGCGTGCTCCGGAGCCATTGAGCTCCACGATGAGTGCTTGCAGGGTCGGACGCGCGAGGGTGAGGAGACCGCCAGCAAAGACCTCCGTCTCGAAGCCTTCCACATCCACCTTGATGAGGGCCGGCCGACGGTCACCCAACAGCTCGTCAAGCGTCGTCACCGGTACCTCGACGGCCTCCGCATCGCGCTCGTCCTTCGCGACAACATGGTCGACCGTGTCGAGTGCACGCGTAAAGCGCAGCACGCCGGGCTTGGCGGCAAGGCCGCAATTGCGCACGTCCACGTGACCTTCTAGGCCGTTCAACCGCACGTTCGCGCGCAGGCGGGCCAAGGTGGCGGGCAGTGGTTCGACGGCAATTGCTTCCGCATGGCAGACACCTGCAGCAAGAATCGTGTACGTGCCGACGTTCGCCCCCACGTCGACGAAGCAGTCTTCTGCCCGCAGGTGATGCAGCAGAAAAGCCATGTCCGGAAACTCGTGAAGACCCACGTAGACGTTGCCCGTCGCGCCGGTCATCCCGGGCGCGATGAGGAGAACGGTTTCGCCCACGAAGGGGACGACCGCTCCGCCCGGCAAGAGGCGTGACCCGACCTGCCAGCGTGCCCAACGGGCAAACGCGCCGCGCCGATCGCGGGCCGTCAACGGGTGCGTCCAGATCCAGCGAAACGTCGTCCAGAGCCCCCGTAGGGCGTCCAGGGGTAATTCGGGAGACATGGGAGGGTAACAAAACGTACCCGTCGACTGCGGCCGGTCAACGCGGTTGATGGTGGAGCCTTGCGTCGAGACAGCGCCGGCGCCGTCGCACCAATTGCTCTCTGCGCGAATGGACCGGCCGGCTATGGTCGATAAAAACCGAGCACCTCAAGAGTCGGCTCGGCAGCCACGTTCTCGGGGACGAAGGATAGAAACCCGTGGCTTTCGGCCTTTGCGACCCAGTCCTGATGCGAGTATCGGTTCTTCGATAGCCGGAGGTATTCAACGTAATTCGCGGCGCGCGAGCTGAGTCGGGCGAGCCAGCTCTCCGTTCGCGCACCCGCACGGCAATCATTCCGACGAACGAGCAGGCGCGCAGCGGCCTTCTCCAATCGTCGGACTGGATGGGATGCGTCGGGGACGCTGGCGACGAGGATTCCGGAAGGACGGAGGACCCGCGCCCACTCGCCAAGCACGGCGTCGACGTCGGCGAGGTATTCGAGGACGCTGGAGGCGACGACCGCGTCGAAGGCGCCGTCCTCGAACGGCATGCGCGGGGGCGTTGGGTCGAGCGGGACCCAGCAGGCGCGCGCGCCGAACGCGGCGCGGGCCTGGTCGAGCATGGCCTCCGAGACGTCGCCGGCCGTGACTTCGTAGCCGCGCTCCGCGAGGACGTTGGCGAGGTCGCCCGTTCCGCAGCCGAAGTCGAGGACGCGCGCGGGCGGCGGGCACCGCGCGGCGAGGGCGCGCGGGAAGGCGTCGAGGCGCCAGGCGAGCGGGGCGCCGCCGCGCGAGCCGGGGGCGTATTTGGCGCTCCAGGCGTGAGCCTTTGCGTCGAAGAGGCTCTGGACGGAGCGGGCGTGGTCCTTTTGGCTCACCGCGGGGGGGCTCCGTTGGTGGGGAGGGAGGCGCGGTTAGCCCCCGACGCCGCGCGCTTCAACTCGAGGAGCTTCAAGTCGACCACGGTCTGAAACCAAAGGACTTGAAGAAGGTGGAACGCGAAGGCCTCTCGGCCGTCGAGAAAGCCGCCAAGGAGTACGTACCGGTACCCGAAATAAAAAACCGGGCGCGCGAGCGGAGGCATCCGCTCCCACACGCGATAGCGCAGCCAGCGTTTTCGCTCGGCCTGGGTTCCGAAGAGCGACGCGCCGAGCTCCCCTGCCCGCTCGCCGGCGGCGCGCGCGAACGAATCCTTCGCTTCACTCGCGGCATACCGAAGGTGCTTCTCTATCCAGCGATCGAGACCATTGTGGTTGTCGTGGATGATGTCGGCCTTCAGGTACCCGACCGGCCCGTCCACGACGACGTGCTCGTTCACGGCGCGGGTTTCGCAGCGCCTTTTGCCGGCGCGGAAGAGCCTCAGGAGCCACGTCGAGTAGTAGCCGCGCCGAATCCATTTCCCCATCCACATGACGCGTCGACGAACGTGGAATCCGCTCTCGGCGGGCCGCGCGGCGAGCGTGGCGGCGATTTCCTGCCTCAGGGCCTCGCTCGGGTACTCGTCGGCGTCGAGAAAGAAGATCCACTCGGCAGCAATCGGCAGTTGGTCGAGGGCGGCATTCCGCTGTTTGCCGTAATCGACGAAAGGGTGCTGCATGACGACGCATCCATCGAAAGACCGCGCCATTTCTACCGTGCGATCCGTGCTGAACGAATCGAAGACGAACACCTGCTTTGCCCAGCCGCATACGCTCGACAAAGCCTGCGCGATGTTGAGCTCTTCGTTGTACGTCAGAATGACGACGGCGACGTCGATCAAGGCGACAGTCCTCGAAAAGCGCTCCACAAGACCGCGACGTGGCGCTCCCAGGTGAAGTCTCGGGCCCGCGCGAGCCCTGCGGCACGGAGGCGCGCGGCAAGAGTCGCGTCGGCCGAGACGCGGGCAATGGCCTGGGCGCACGCGTCGGCGTCGAATGGCGAAAAGTAGACGGCGGCGTCGCCGCACATCTCGCGGTTCACCGGCACGTCGGCCGCGACGACGGGCAGCCCGCTGGCCATCGCTTCGACCAGCGGATGGCCGAACGATTCCGTGTACGACGGGAAGACGAAGATGTCCGCGGCGCGGTAGAGATCGGGCAAGGTCTCGTAGCTCTGCCCGCCGAGATCCTCGACGACGCCGTCTCGTTCGAGGCGCAGCGACGCGTCGCGCTCCGCTTCCAGGTTCGGGTGAATGGGCCCGGCCCGAACCGAGCGCAATCCAGAAGTCGTCCGCAGTCGATACGTACCCGGCTCTTGGGTCTGAAGCCGTTCGAGCGCGCTGAAGAGCGTCCCCAAGTTTTTTTGATCGTAGTAGACGGACACGTGGAGCAAGACGACCGGGCCCGGTGGGCGAGGCCGCGGCTCGGTCGGCCGAAAGAGAATCGTGCCGAGCGCCGTAGGGCGCCACGTGCCATTTGGCCTGCGAGCCCCTCACGTAGGGCGCCACCAAATCGAGCATCGCGCGCGTCGGAAAGAGGACGACGTCCGCTGCCAGTATGCTCCGCACGACGAGCATTCTCATCGCGACATAGCGGGCTCGCACGACCGGCGAGCGAATTCAATCCATGGCGATGGGGTCGAAATAGAGCGAATTGCGTACGAGCAAGACCTGAGGGACCGGCGAGCGAAGCGTTCCGAAGTTCGCCGACGAGAACAAAGCGTCGACTCCGTCACGGCGAAGGCGGCGGGGCAGCTCTCGCTGGTCGAACCACAGTCGACGCGCGATTCCGGAAAGCCCGTTCGCGTTGGCCGCGTCCATGGGATCGCGGTAATCGAACGCGTCCGGGTTGAGGCCAAGAACGGCCTCCTTGGGCGCCCAGACCAAGACCCGCCCACCCCCGTTCGTGGCGACGGCTCGACCCAGGCCGGGCACGACGTTGCGCAGATAGGTGACGGCACCCCCGCTGTTCGCGGACGCGGCGTTGATGCCGATTCTCATGCCGTGGCCAGTGCCTCCGGCGCATGACCGACGCTCACGTCGGAGCGCGTTCGGTCCAGCCACTCCCCGAGGGCGCCCAGAAGCCACGCTCGCGACCACCCGGGACCGCTGGGCTCTTGAAGAAACCGCTCCCAAATCCGGCGTGCAGCGGCCCCGTCGACACAGCCCGATTCGGCGACCGTGTCGACGCGCGCCTGAAAGGCTTCGCGCAAGGGGCCGTGCATCCAGCGAGCTTGGGGCAGCGAGAAACCACGCTTGCCGCGCCCGAAGACCTCGGGAGGGATGCGGCCGTCGAGGGCCGAGACCAGCCATGGTTTGTCGGGTCCTCGACGAATCCCGAGCGGGCCGGGCACGATGGCGAGCGCCGCGTCGACGACGCGCCGATCGAGGAGCGGAACCCGAATCTCGACGCCGTGGGCCATTCCAAAGACGTCGGAGTCACGGAGGAGCATGTTCCCCATGTAGAACCGCGTCTCCATCGCGCGGACCGCGCCCCACGCCGAGCCGGACGGAACGCCATAGCGACGGTCGCATTCCGGAGGCAAGAAGGACTCGCGCTTTCCTGCGCCCAGACCGAACGCTTCCATCTGCGCGTTGGACATCAGGCGCCGGCGTCCCAAACATACGGCGGCCACGGAGGGCTCGGAATCGACCAGATCGCCGAGCTTCTCGGCGCGGATCGAAGAATCGCGTGCCCACAAAGCGGCCAGGTGCGAGACCATCTTGCGCGGGAAATGACGGCCGATCCGGGCGGCGTGGACCAGAAGCGGGACGTCGCGAAAAGTCGAATAGCCGCCGAACATCTCGTCGCCGCCGAGACCGGAGAGAGCGACGACCATCCCGCGCTCGCGGACGGCGCCCGAGATGACGTACGTATTCAGGCCGTCCACCGAAGGCTGATCCAAGCTCGTGAGCCATTTGCTGGCGAGGGCGAGCGCGTCCGATTCGCCTAGCATCACGTCGTGGTGCCGTGTGCCGAGCGCTTCTGCTGTACGCCGCGCGATCGGCGCCTCGTCGATGGCCGGATCCTCGGCGAGCCGAACGGTGAATGTGTCGATGTCTCCCCCGCGCGCCTCCGCCGCGAGCGCGGCGATCGCCGTGCTGTCGATGCCGCCCGACAAGAACACCGCGATCGGGACGTCGCTGACGAGGTGCGTTCGCACCGAGTCGCGGAGCGCCGACCGGATGGCGTCGGCGGCCTGAGCGACCGAGGGCTCGACGCGCGGGTTCGAGGCGAAATTCCAGTAACGCTGGGTACGAAGACGGGGCGGCGAAGTCGTCGCCGCGAGGTCGGCCTCGGCCCAAGTTCCCGGCTCGAGAAGGCTGACGCCCTCCAGCATCGTGCGCGGACCCGCGACCGCGCCATAGGCAAGAAGCGACTGCAGACCGACGGAGTCCACACGAACGTCGATGAGCCCGCTGGCGACCATCCCCCGAAGCTCGGAGGCGAAGACGAGCCCGCCTTGCGGCGAAAGGGCCCAATAAAGGGGCTTTATCCCCATGGGATCGCGCGCGAGGTACAGCTTTCGCTCGCGGGGCGAATAAAGACCGAACGCGAACATGCCGCAGAATCGCTCGAGGCAACGCATTCCCCAGCGCTCGAAGGCGTAAAGAAGGACCTCCGTGTCGCTCGTGCCGCGGAAGCGCGCGCCCTCCGCGACGAGCTCCGTCCGAAGCTCGGCCACGTTGTAGAGCTCGCCGTTGTAGACGAGCGCGTCCCCGGTCGCGGCATTGACCATGGGCTGGTGGCCCGACAGAGAGAGGTCTTGAATGGAGAGCCGACGGTGCCCCAGCACGACGCTCCTCGCGCGGGCCCGAAACGCCTGGGTACCTAAGTCGTCGGGGCCGCGGTGCGCTTGGGCTTGATTCATCCGCTGCACCGCCGCGAGAGCGATGGGTTCGTCCGTGTGGACTACCCCCGCGATTCCGCACATATTTTAGCTCCAAATCCCTCGTGACGCGAGCCCACAATCATCGGTTCCTGAGGTGCTCCACGCAAGCAGCGTGTTCAGTAGGCGCGCCTCTGTAGCGTGTTTTAGAGACGAGTGTGGTAGTCCGTCAGGGTGACGGAACGGGAACGCTCGTCTGCGCAACCAACGGGTTATCTCGTGCTTTGGATGAGGCCATGAGGGCGTGCATCGCCCTATTCATAACCGCTGCGCTCGTCAGTGGACTCTTGACGCCGGCGATTCGGCCACTGGCGCTGCATCTCGGGGCTGTGTCGCTACCTGGCGGACGCAACGTGAACGAACGGGTCGTGCCACGCCTCGGCGGCATCGCCGTCGCGATGGGCTTTTTTGTACCCCTCGTCGGCATTCTCTTCTTGCCTTCCGCGATCGGTTCGACGCTGCGTGCCGACTGGGTGAAGCTATCGGCCCTGCTCGTCGGGGGCCTTGGATTATTGACCGTCGGCGTTTTGGATGATAGCCGGCGAATTCGAGCCCTTTACAAGCTCTGCGCGCAGATTCTCGCGGCGACGCTCGCATTCGCCTGCGGATACCGCATCGACGCCATCGAGCTTCCTTTTCTAGGGCAGCTGTCCATGGGCATCTTCGCGCTGCCCGTTACGGTTCTTTGGATTACCGCCGTCACGAACGCGATCAATCTGATCGATGGCCTCGACGGCCTCGCGGCAGGAGCGGCTTTCTTCGCCGGCCTGACGAATTTCGTGGTTGCCTACGTCGCGGGGTCGAACTTTTTTGCGGCAATCATGGCGGCGATGCTGGGCGCGGTCGTCGGTTTCCTCTTCTTCAATTTCAACCCCGCTCGGATCTTCATGGGGGATTCCGGCAGTTATTTCCTCGGATTCATTTTGGGGACGGTCTCGCTCGGTGCTTCGCAGAAGGCGTCAACGGCGGTTTCGCTGCTGGCTCCAATCGTCGCGCTGGGGCTGCCCATCGTGGACATGCTCCTCAGCATGGTGCGACGGGTCCTCGAGCGACGCTCGATTTTCTCGCCGGATCGGGGGCACATTCATCATCGACTCCTCGACATGGGCCTCACACACCGACGCGCTGTCCTAATTCTTTACGGGGTATGCATCGTCCTCACTGCCGCGGCGATCGGCGTCTCGCTGGGCCGCAGCTGGCAGATCGGTCTCGCGATCCTGTGCGCCACGCTGGCCATTGTCGCGATCGTGCGCTTTGCCGGGTTCTTCGAGTACGTCACGCTCGCGCTTCGCCGCTCGCCTCACGTCTGGAACGACCAGGCGCAGCGACTTCGGTCGGCAATGCCGGAGACCCTCTTGCTGCTCGCGACGGCGCGTACCGATGCGGACGTGCTGATGGCGCTTGAGGGACTCCGTGACCGCGCCGGCTTCGCCCGCGTCCAGATCGTGCCGCACGACGCCGAAGTAACGGTTCCGCCTCCACCTGATCTCCTGGTTCGTCAGTACGGGGCCGGCTCCCCCGCGGCCGCGCAGTTTGCGGTGCGTTTCGGGTGGAGCGCCACGGTCACTGAGTCGTCGCCGCAGTCGGACGTCATGCTCCAGATCGTGGTGGACACCGTCACTGCGGCGTTCGTGCGCTACGGAAGCCGGTATGCGCCGCGGGCCCCCGTGACCGTACGAACGCCTGCTCCCTCGCCGTCAGTCCGAACGACAGCCGGTCTCCACGACCTTCCGTGATCCAAGTTATCGCCTTAATTGCACGTCGATGAATATTAGGCGCCTGCGCGCTCGCTACGCGACAGTCGACAGCATATTGAGTGCGTGGCGCGGATGCCAACAGGAACATTCCGCCGCACGGTCACTTGCAGACTACAATCGGCGAGCACTAGGCGCCGGCATCGTACCCCCGGAAGGGCATGAACTCGCCCGGGCCGTGCGCGAGCGGATTCGGCGAAGAAGGCCCGACCTCAACCCTAAACGGCGTGGCGAGCTTCACACCTTTCTAGTTTTTCCTTTGACTAACTGGGAGGCCGCGTTGCCACCAAGTCTTGAACCGTTCGGACCCGTTTCGGTCTTCGAATGGCGCGCGCACGGCTTCGACGACACGCGCAGCGATTGGCCCAGCCAACGGGAAACAATGAACCGCGAAATGCTCCACGCATTTCGCGCCGCAAACGCGAAACACCCGATCGACGCGGTCGTCGGATACCTCTCCGGCCACAACACTGCACCAGAGACGCTCCATCAAATGGCCAACGCTGGCAGCGCGGTCTTCAATTTCTCATGGGACGATAAACTCGCGTTCCCGGGGCCGGTTATCGGAGGCCGATATGCGAGTCCAGCAGGGCTCGCCTCGATCATTGACTTGAACCTCACGAACTCACCAAGCTCGGTTGTCAAGTATGCCGTTCACGGAGGCCTCGCGATGTTCTGGCCGGAGGCCGCGCTCCCGGCGGCGCACCGTCCCTACGACGTACCCTTCGAGTTCGACGTTACTTTCGCGGGCGCGCGATACGGCTGGCGGCCGCGCTTCATCGCGCGCCTGTCGGAGTTGGGGGTCCATGTCGAATGCTTCGGCCACGGATGGCCGAACGGGCCACTCGCCGCCGAGGACATGGTTCGCTTGTACTCTCGGAGTCGAATTAACCTCGGCTTTGCCGCCATCGGTCACTCGCGATCGTTAATGTGCATTAAAGGACGTGATTTTGAGGTCCCCATGTCTGGCGGACTCTATGTCACCCAGAATAATCCCGAGCTCAAGCTAGTATATGACGTGGGCCAAGAGATCGTAACCTACCGTGCCGAGCGGGACTGTGCGAAAACAATTCTAGATCTGCTTTCCGACGATGCAAATGCCGCTCAGATACGCGACGCAGGACGCAAGCGCGCTCTGCGCGATCATACGTATGACATCCGCTGGACGACCCTATTTGAGACGGCAGGTCTGCTCAGGCACGCTCCTTTGTAAATTCGTACAATCCGCACGCAAAGCGCGCGGCGCTAAAGTCGGCCGGCGAACACTCTTCACAGTCGTCGCCGCCATCGTTGACGGCAGAAAACGACACGAGAGATAATTCACTAAAGTGCTGGAGAATCGTGTCAGGCGCGAACACGCGATGAGCGTTGAACTCGAGTCTCTCCCGCCCGATCGGGACGGCGAAATATAAGTGTCCTCCAGGCTTCAGTACTCGGCGCATGTTCGACATAGCCGCAAAGCAGGCGTCGGGCGCCACGGCATCGCCGTACCTGCCCAAGCCGAAGTGTTCGACAGCGTGCAGGCTCGAAACAGAATCAAGACTATCGGTCTCGAACTCATTGAGCCGCAGCGCGTCTGACTGAATAAATTGCAACCCCACTACGGAGGAGCGGAGAGGACGCACGTCGACGACATCCACCGGCATAAAAACGAGAAGGTGCGCGACAAATCCGTCAAGGCGTGAGCCGATGTCGACATGATGCTTTGGGGCACGAGCGTGAATCTTCCTGGCCGCCCAAAGATCTTGATGAAAGTAGTGCCCGGAGACAGTACCCGCGTCCGCGTCGAAATCCGTGCACACCGGGTACAGGTCTCGAAAGCGCAGCCGGAGGGACGCGGGCGCGGCCTGTCTCGCATATGCGCCCGCGTCGCGCACGAATCGTGGCACCCCCCGGAAACCAGACCACGTTTGGAGGGGATTATAGCCACTTATCCCGGATAGGGTCTGCAACAACGTTTTTGCGAACACCCTCAACGGCCCACCTCGCATTGCTGCCTCTTTGTACAGATCCTTACCACGGCATCCCACTTGCCGTAGTTTTCTCTCCCGGGGCCTGATCGCGGACGAGCATTTTCATTACAAATAAATAAACGAGTGCCGCGACAAATCCTGAGACGTAAGTCGTTATGAAGAAACTTTCTGGAAACGCCATCAAAATGCCCACTGCGCCGCAGGGTAGCCAGCGTAGGTCCCTAGCGCCCATCGCTCGGCGGGCGCTACGAGCAAACCAGGCAAAGACGGCTCCGATGTAACAGCACACTGCCAGAACGGTGCCCCATCCTCCGTTCCAGTAGGCCTCTGCAAACACACCCGGCGAGCTGGCACTATGCTCGTTACCTGATGCCAAATAGTTGAAATCGGTTCCTGGGGTGAGGATCGGCTTAGTCGGCCAAAGAACGCGCGGGACCAACGCGTAGGTGATCGAGTCATAGGTGTGACCTGGAGCGCCCATGTCATATAAGGTCATCGCAAAAGACTGGACATTGGCCAGATTGATGCGCGTCCACCAAGCCTGTTCTACATCGTCACTTGCGGCCGAACCGGGCCTGTGAAGATATTCGGCGGTAACTGCAATACGCTCGCTGACCCCCGCCCCGCCACCCGCCCCCCCATGAACCGCAAGCCTCGCAAACGAGACAAACGGGACGGAGAGCAGATACATCCCGACCAGCATTAGGACACCGCCAAAGAGTGTCTTGCGCACCGGACGCGCAAGATAGAATCCAAGAACAATTGAGAGCCCCGTAAGCAACACAGTAGACTTAGAAAAGCTGAGCACGTCGCCTGCTAACGATAGGATAGCAAAGGTCACGGCCCAAGGAATACTGCGCGCGCTTCCAGAGGCGGCGCGATAACACAGTATCAGCAGGAGCAGATCGCTGCACCCCGCTAAGCCGCCAATGATGCCCGGCAACACAAAATGGTAGATGCCTACCTGGTAAGGTATTGACAGTAAGAATTTGGCCGGGACGCCAATCACGGCGAAAATCCAGGTGACGCGTTTCTGTCCCCCGACGCCTATTGTCGGAGCTGCAATGCGCCCGCGGTCCAACAAACGGGTCGCAGCATAGCAGGCCAGCAGAACGACGGCGATGCTCACAATGTTGAGAATATTCGTTCGGAATAAGTCGGAACGATTGACGATATAATAAGTTCCGGCATCGGATACCGTATTGTCGTTGCCGATTACGTTTAAAAGGGCCCCCACTCCAAAGTAGGCCGCCATGGCCAGTAGAAACCACGGGATTGGTGTCCAGGGTGCCATGGGATCCCGAACGACCACGGCAGCAGCGGCAAGCGTAGTCGTCACCAGGATAGCGATCGGTAAGACGATATTCGCGAGATCGAGATCCTGCGTGCGTCCGAGCAGGAGCCCCAGCGTGAGTCCTAGGACGAGGGTCAAGCCGAGGCCGACGGCGGCACAGAGAAGCGGGACGAGCGTGCGGCGAGCGGATGCGTCCATTAGCGTCTAGGCAGACCTTTGCTTAGCTTGTGGATATACCTCTGCGCTTTGTTCGTGGCGAGGACGGGCGCTTACGTTCAGCTCCGGGCTGCATGGCTATGCCTTCCAAAAGGCGTACCACGACCTTTTTGCAGTGACTTTGATACCCATGCGTTCGCATTTGCCTCCTTTCGGCTTCCGAATCGGCTTCCGCGCTGCTATCGTCTCGCGCGTTTGCGTGCTCTGCGATGTCAACCGCCTTGGTAACGCGGGGTTCGGCCGTCTGGGTCCTACTCCAACGTCGCGCTCGACGCGGCCTGGAACGACTCCGCCAAAATTAGGAACTATGCCAAAATTTTCTGCCCGCCTTTTGATCGGAGCGGCGCATGCCGGATGGCGCTTTGCACCCATTGAGGCCGTCGACAGGTGTCTTTGTCGCGTACAGCAGGCGCTCTCGATGGTGCAAGGATATGGGTTCGAGTGCCTCGATGACGAGGTCGCTGCGGCGTCTGGCCAGCTTCCGCCTTGTCCGGCGGTGATTTTCGATGTTGGGGCGCACAAGGGGGAATGGTCTCGCGGAGTCCTCGCACGGCGTCGGGGGGCCCGTGACCATTTTTCTTATTCGAGCCTTCGGACGTTAACGTCCGGAAGCTGCGCGAGTTGGCGACTGGCGCTTTTACAATAGTGCCTCACGCTGTCAGTGATCGAAGTGGCTGCGCGCAACTTTTTTCAGACGTGGCGGGGTCTGGGATCGGCTCCCTTCATCAGCGCGATTTAGCATCGTACGGTATTACGCATGAAAAGCAGGAGGATGTTGTCACGACGACACTAGACGATTTTGTCCAGCGCAGCGGCATTGAGCGGGTCGACTATCTCAAGCTCGATGTCGAGGGGCACGAACTGTCCGCGCTGCGCGGCGCGGAGCGGCTGCTTCGCGAACGCCGCATACGGGCCCTTTCCTTCGAGTTCGGGGGGACGCAGCTCGATTCGAGGTTTTTCTTTCGCGATTACTGGAAGTTGCTAGCATCATATGGCTACGGGATTCATCGCCTTCTCCCGGGCGGCGCGCTCCTTCCAATGAGGGCATATGACGTCGCTCTCGAAGTGTTTCGGCTGACGACGTACGTTGCCCTCGCTACGTCTTCATGAGCCGGCGCCTGGTAGCACCGGTCGTCACATCGGTAGTATCGTTATTCGTCGCGATTGGTTTGCAGCTAGTGTTGCCCGCCATCATGCTCTCCCGCTGGGGTAGCGCGGGGTATTCCCTTGTGATCACGATTCAAGGGCTTGCCTTGTACGTATCGGTGGCTGACTTTGGAGTGCAGGCCTTCGTGACGAGGACTCTGGCCGTCTCCGTCGCGCGCGGCGAGTTGAGCCGCGCATCCGCAACGGCCTCTACGGCCTTTAAGACCCTTGCGATACTCTCCACTCTTGGATGCCTGGTAGTGACGGCCGCCTTCCTGTTACTAGGATCGAAGGTGCGCGCGGTGGTTGCTCCGCGGGCCGGCGTTACGGCCGTGGCGATGACTGTTGCCTTTTTTGCGCAGACCTTGTCCGCTGGTGCGGGGGTTGTGCTTTCAGGTTGGTCCACATCGGTCGAGTCAGCTACTGGGAGATATCAGCGCGTCCAGGTCATCGGGCTGATTCGCACGTCTGCTTATGTACTCTCGCTGGTAAGTATGGCGGCAGTTCGCGCCGGCCCCGCTACCGCGCTTGTTGTCCAAGCTTTGACGATGGCATTGTTTGACACGATACGGATGGCGTTCGCGCGGAAATTGCTGCCGGGCCCCGACGCGCATGAGCAGGCGCCCTCGCCGCTGCGGTTGTTGGCAGGTGCCCGCGGCAGCCTTTTCCTCGCCTTCGGCGGCGCCACGCAAAACGGTTTGCAACCCGCCCTGACTGCCGTGCTTTCCGAGAATGCCGCCGCGGCAGCGATACCGGCCCGGACGCTCGCAAACGGCGCGCGGACCGTGGCGATGGCCGTATCCAACGTCCTTTGGGTGCCGCTTGCCGCCAGGCTGACGCGCGACGCGCGGCCAGGCGACAGCTTTCTCATGTGGAGGCGCGCTTCCCCCGCGCTCAGCACGCTCGTACTAGGCGGGATTGCGCTCTTGCTGAGCCTTGCGCCGGCCATTGTCCCACATTGGCTGCCCCGTCAAAGCGCGACGATCTTGGCGGCCTTGCCGTTCTTTGCAGCGGAGCAGGCCGCATTCCTGGCGGCGTTCCCTTCAATCATGTTGCTTCAAGCGGTCGGCTCCTTCGGCCATATCGGGGCGGTCACTGTCGCCGCGGCGATCTGTGGGCTCGCCTTGACCTACCTGCTCGTTCCGGGCGCCGGCGCCGCAGGGTTTGGCCTCGCCGGCCTGCTTGCAACGTCCTGCATATTTGCGCCCGGCCTCGTGATCTCCGAACACGCCTACTGGCGTCGTTCTGGAGTGCAAGCAAAAGGCTTGCTTTTAGGACGAGGTGCGCTGAGCCTGCTCGCGATTGTGGCCTGCTTGGCCTATTCGCGCTGGCGTGTCGGTTCCTCGCTTGTCCTGCTCGCTGTTACCGCCGGCTGCCTGATGCGGTGGAGGCCTTGGCAGTGGCTGTTTGCGGCTCCCGCGGTTGCTCGATGACCCTGCGGGTGTTGTTCTTGGGCGAGACTTGGTCTGGGAGCGGCGGCAGCGCGTGCAGCAACGCACTTCGCCGACTGGGGTGTGACGTCCACGTCCTCGACTACGGCAATGTTTTTCCGTCGGCGCAGGCTAAATGGCTTCGTTTGGCGTTGCGCGTTACCGAACCCGCCTTTATTCGAGAGTACAACTCGCGAATAGCGGCACTTGCCGGCGTGCTTCGCCCCGACATTCTCATGGCCTTCAAAGGAATGCACGTGTCGGTGGCAACCCTTCGCCTTATGCGCCGGATGGGTATAGCGCTCTACAATTACTATCCTGACCGGCTTTATTTCGCAATTGGCACGCCGCTAGCCGACTCGCTTTGCGAGTACGACTGCTTCTTCGACACGAAGGGTAACTGGGAAACTGAGACTCGCCGGCGAATTCGCCTTCGTGCACGAGTTTTTCTGCCCCACGGTTACGATCCGGACGTTCACTACCCCATTGCGCTCGATGCACGCGACGTTATAGCTTATGGCTGCGATGTGAGCGTTATAGCCACCTATTCTTCGTATAAAGAAGAGTGGCTTGCGAAGTTGTTGGACCTGCGTCCGAAACTGGACCTTCGCATCTGGGGCAACGACTGGGATCGCCGTTGCCGCGCGCGGTCTGTGCGGCGCCGCCTCCACGGGCGAGCGATCGTAGGTACGGAGTATTCCCGCGCTCTCCGTTCTGCTCGCATCAATCTCGCACTGCTCGGTGTTACGGCTGATTCCAAGGACACTACGACAACGCGGACGTTCGAAATACCCGCGACTGGCGGCTTCATGTTGCACGAACGAACCGATGAGGTGATTGAGCTCTTCCACGAGGCAGAGGAGGTGGCAACGTACGAGTCACCGGCTGGTCTCGCGGAGAAGATCGATTTCTACCTCTCGCAGCCCGGAAGGCGCGATGCCGTAGCAGCGGCCGGATACGCTCGCTGCGTTCCTCGATACTCTTACGACGAACGGATGAAAGCGGTCCTTGCTTGGCACCGTGGTGCGCGGCAGATGGGCCAATGAACGTCCTTCCACGTCCGGACACCCAACGGAGATCGTGGTAGCCTTCCGGGCTCCTTTCCCACATGCCCGACCTCCCCCCCCAGCCAGGCGCCCCTGGACCAATGACGCCTTCGCCGAGACGTGCGTCGGCCGGGAGCCCGGCTGTCGACGGGAGCAGTGCCTTCTTGGACGTTCTGCATGCAATACGCAAACACTGGACGCTCGTCACGGCCTGCGTCGTGCTCGCTTGCGGCCTCGCGCTGCTCTACGGGAAGTCGCAGCGCAAGGTCTATCAGGCAACTTCGATGCTCGAGATCAATCCGCACGCCGCACAGCCCCTCGGCGACAAAGCGACGGACGCGCTCGACATCGGCGCGGGTCTTTCATGGGACACCCGCGAATACTATGAGACGCAATACCGCATCATCACTTCGGACCGGGTGCTCAGCGCAGTCGTCCGCGACCTTTCGCTCACAAATGACTATGATTTTCTGGGTACGCAGACGCCCCCCGCAACGCCCGCAACCGTCGAGGACGTTGCTGGCCTACTGCGCGGGCGGGTCAGCGTCGACCCCGTCAAGTACAGCCGTCTTGTCCTGATCCATGCGGAGGACACCGATCCAAAACGCGCCAAGCGCGTCTGCGACGCCGTCGCGGCAGCGTACATCGAGCAGAATCTCGGAATCGCGGTCAATTCGTCGTCCGACGCGGTGGTGTGGCTGAGCGGCCAGCTCGATCACGTCAAACAGGACCTCGAGCGGAACGAGAACGCCCTCTACGAGTTCAAGCAGAAGAACGACCTTCCGAGCACGTCGATCAACGAAGCGTCGAACATGCTCCGCCTCGAGATGCAGGAGCTCGACACCAGCCTCACCCACACGCGGACCAAGAAGCAGGAGGCCGCCGCCCGCTTCACCGAGCTCACGAACGTGTCGCCGGACGATCCGGACCAGCTTCCCGCGTCGGAGCTCCTCGCGAGCCCGTTCTTGCAGTCGGTCCGGACTCAGTACCAGGACGCGCTCAGGGAGCGGGCGTCGCTCGTCGGCGAAGGCAAAGGCGACGACCACCCGTTGGTCAAGAAGGCCAACGAGCGGGTCGCGACGGCGAAGACGGCTCTCCTGTCCGAAGTGCGAAACATCCAGGGGGCGGTCGAGCGCGATCTGGCGATTGTGACGCGCCAAGAGGCGGGCGAGGCAGGCCTCTTCGAGGCCGTGCGACGACGCGCGGTCGATCTCAACATGAAAGAGATCGAGTACCACCGCCTGGATCGCGCGCGGGACCAGAACGAGAAGCTCTACGACCTTTTGCGCGAGCGCCTGAAAGAGTCCGACCTCGCGCGGATGATGAAGGTCAACAACGTCCGGATCGTCGACTCGGCCGCGGAGCCGAAGGGGCCGATCCGACCGAACGTGTCGGTCAACGTCGGGATGGGCCTCTTCGTAGGCCTTCTTCTCGGAGTCGGCTTGGCCTGGCTACGCCAGCAGCTCGACAGCTCCGTCAAGACTCCCGACGACCTCGAGCAGAAGCTCGGCGTCACGTTCCTAGGCCTCTTGCCCGAGCTGCAGGCCGCAGACGTGCCCCGCCAAGGCCGTCGGCGACGGCGTGGAGGCGGAGGAACCGGGGCCGATCTGCCGGCAGACGAAGGTCCCATCGAGCTCGTGGTGCAATCTCGACCGCTGTCCGGAATCGCCGAAGCAGCGCGCAGCATCCGGACGAACCTGATCTTCATGAACCCGGACCGACCGTACCGGAAGGTGCTCGTCACAAGCGCGGCGCCGTCGGAGGGCAAGACCACCGTGGCTTGCAGCATTGCCGTCGCGCTGGCCCAGGGCGGTCAGCGTGTTTGCATCGTCGACTGCGATCTGCGAAGGCCGCGTCTTCATCGCATCTTCGATCGGGCGGGCGACGCCGGTGTCACCAACGTGATCGTTGGAGAGACGACCGTGGACGAGGTCGCGAAGCCGACCGGCATCCCGAACCTCTGGTCGATTCCTGCCGGCCCGACGCCGCCGAACCCGGCCGATATGTTGCACTCGGAGCGGTTCCGAAAGTTCATGGACGATCTGTCGGCGCGGTTCGATCGCGTGATCATCGATAGCCCGCCGCTCGTGGCGGTCACCGATTCGGCGATCATCTCGACGCTGGTCGATGGGACCGTCTTCGTGGTGCGCGCCTTCAAGACGAGCAAACACGTCAGCGCTCAGGGTCTGCGCGCGCTTCGCGACGTCGACGCGCCGGTGATCGGCGCGGTGCTCAACGCGGTGAACGTGAATCGGCACGAATATTCGTATTATTATCGTTACTATTACTACAAGCGTGAGGGGTACCTCTCGACGCCACCGACCGCCGAGAACGAGCCCCGAAGCGCGGCTCCCCCTCCCCCCCACTAGCCCCCCACTTGGGGAAGGGGAACGTGGATAGAAGGAAACGCGCGCAGGCTATTCGGCGCGCCTGCCCAGTGCCGCCCGGACGCCCGCGACGATCCCCGCTGCGGTCTCGGTGGGACCCCAAGACCGAATGATCTCCTGGGAGGCGACCTTCATGCGCTCGATTTCGGCCCGGTTCGTCGACCATTGCGCGAAGAGCTCCCCGAGGCGGCGGGTGTCGCCGACGGGAAACACGGCGCCGTTTTCCCTCACGAGGTCGTAGGCGCTCCCGACGCGGTCGGACGCGCATACCGCCATCCCGCACGCCATGGCTTCGTTCACCACCATCCCCCAGGGCTCGCGCTCGGAGGCCTGGACGAAGACATCGCAGGCGCCGTAAATCGCCGGCAGCTCGCTTTGATTGCGAAACCCGAGGACGTAGACGTCGCGCTCCGCGCCCGAGCGCGCGATCGCTCTGCGAAGCTCGTCCATCTGCGGTCCGTCGCCCACGTAGACGAGCGCGGCCTTTCCGCTGCAGTTTGCTTCCACGAAGGCGCGCAACACGTCCAGCGGGCGCTTGTGCGCGATGATTTTGGAGCAATACAAGAACAGCGGTCGGTCCGTCGGCAGGCCGAGCTGCGCACGCGCCGCCGCGGGGTCCGTTCGCGCCTGCGCGGACCGCTCGACGAAGTACGCGTTGTCGATCGTGTACGGAGACATCGAGATGCGCTCCTCAGGAACACCGTACGCGCGAAAATATCGTCGGCTGAGCGTCCCGATGGCGAGAAAGTGATCGATCCGCGCGAAGAGCGCGCGCAAGACGACCTGCTTCAACGCTCGTTTCGCGCGCGAGCGCGCGTCGAGAAGAACGGATTCGCTGCGGAGCAAAACCCGCGTAGAGCGGGCGCGCGGCCCCATCAGAGCGGCCAACGTGCTGAGGCTCGCGTAACCGTGGACGACCACGCCGTCGTAGTCCCCTCGCGCGACCAGGCGCGGCAGCTCCGGATTCGCGAGGCCCGCGAAAGTGAGCGCGGGTCTCGGCGCGAGGTTCGCAAGGAATCGGTGGGCATAGCCGTCGAGCAGCGGGACATCGAACTTGAGGGCCCGCCCGAACTGGTGGTCGAACGTCTCCGCGACGCCGTGATCGTGGAGGTAGAGCACTTCGAGGTCGACGTCGGACCGGGCCGCGAGCGCCCGGTACGTCGCCGCGTGGTAATGGACCGGGTGACTCGACACGAACGCGATGCGGAGCCGCCGGCCGCTGTCGAACGGGCCGGAGGTCACGGCTTGCGGACGATCTCCACGGTCGGGAGCGGAAAGATCAAGCCGCAGCCCCGCTCGAGCGTCGCGCGTTCGCGCTCGAGGAACTCGGCGCGGAAGTGCCAGGGGAGCACGAGGTAATAGTCCGGGCGCATCGCGCGCGATTCTTCTTCGCTGACGATCGGAATGTCCGTTCCGAGCGTGCGCGCGCCGTGCTTGTCGGGGTTCCTGTCGGCCGCGCATTCGATCATCGAGTTGTCGATGCCGCACCACTGAAGGATCGTGTTCCCCTTGGTCGACGCGCCGTAGATGTGAATGCGCTTGCCCTCGCGCTTCAGCTTGCGGACGAGCCCTCCGAGCTCTTCGCGGTGGCGCTCGATCCTGCGCTGAAAAGCGCGGTACGGCTCGTCGGTGTCGAGGAGCTGCTCGAACTCGGCTTCGCGGCGCTCGGTGACCGTGCGGTGATCCGCGGCGCTGGCGCGCTTGGCGCTCGACGCGTGGGCGATCGAGCAACGAATGCTGCCGCCGTTGATGTCGCTGAGCGCCACGCGGAACACGCGGAGGCCCGCGTCGCGCGCGATGCGTTCGAGCACCGCGAGGCTGTAGTACTCGAGGTGCTCGTGGCAAATCGTGTCGTACGAGTCGTTCTCGAGCATCCGCGGCAAGTAGGCGAGCTCGACGATCCACACGCCGTCGGGCGCCAGGAGCTCGGCGACGGCGCGCGCGAAAGCGACCGGATCTTCGAGGTCGTAGAACATCGCGATCGACGTGACGACGTCGAAGCGCTCCCGCCCGTGGAGCGCCGCGAGGCGCGGCGACGGAAAGACGTCCTGGACGACCGTCGCCCCCTTGACCGACTGCGCGACGTCCGACGGGTCGACGCCGAACTTCTTGTAGTCGGCGGGGTACTGATCGAGGAGCGTGCCGTCGTTGCAGCCGATGTCGAGGACGTGCGCTCCGGGCTTGCCGGCGAGCGCCGTCGCCTCGCGCGCGATCCCCGCCAGGTGGGTGCGCATCGTCTGGTTCGTGCCCGACCTGTACCAGTACGCGGAGTACAGGATCTCCGGCGGCGTCGAGTGCTCGAGCTGCAGGAGACCGCAGGCGCGCTCGTCCCGCGACGTGTCGCACCGGAGCAAGCGAAGCGGGATCTTGCGGCTCGGGGGGAGCTCTTTGCCGGGTTTGACGAACGACCCCTGGAGGTGCTGCTCGCCCAAATCGATGACCTTGGTCAGCGACGACGAGCCGCAGATACGGCACGTCTTGCGGTGAATGAGATGCATGGCTTTGTGCGCTCAGCTCGCGGCGGCGTGGGTTACGGTCGGGTGACGAGAAGGCTCCGATCGGTCGCGCCCGGAGGGCTGGCCAACGATCTCGTCGACGATGCGGTGCCAGCGCGCCTCGAAGGACGGATACCCGAAGCGCTGCAGACCGGGCGGGACGGCCTTCGGCAGCGAGAGCGCGTGGATGATGGCACGCGCGATCGCGTCGGAGTCGTGCGGGTCCACCTGGTGCGCGAGGAGCGCTCCGTCGACGACCCGCTCGTCCTCGTCTTCGCAGCGTGCCCCCACCACCGGTACGCCGCAGGCCATCGCCTCGAGAAAACCGAAACGAAGCGGGTACCGATCGAATTGGGGCCCCGACCCGGGCATCGCGTAGACGTCGCCGAGGCGGTAATAGTCGGCTTTCCGTTCGTCGGGAACGAACCCGCCGAAGACGACGCGGTCGGCGACGCCGAGGGCGCTCGCTTTCTCCCGCAACCGAGGCAGGTCCGGGCCTTCGCCCGCGACGAAGTAGAGGACGTTGGGCACGTCGCGCGCGACGCGCCCGAGCGCCTCGAGCACCTCGTCGATGCCGACGTAAGGCTCGCCGAGCCGACTCATCGTCATCACGACCTTTTTCCCGTCGAGGCCAAAGCGCGTAACCAAGTCCGGCGCCTTGGGAGCGATGCCGTAGCGCGACAGGTCGATGGCGTTCTCGAGCAAGTAATCGGGCACGTCGCCCGCGCGGGCCCAAGCGCGAAAGGCGTCGGTCGTGTGGCGGCGGATCGACACGATCGCGTCGACCTTCGACGCAAACCGGTTCGCGAGCGGCTTGGTGGTCGGCTGCTTCACGTCGACCCCGTAGATGAAGAGAACGAGCCGGGCCCGGAGCCAACGTGCCACCGGGTAGGCGAGACCGAGGAGGTTCACGTGCGTGCAGAGCACGACGTCGAACGGGCCCTCTCGGAGCGCGTGGCGAAGGACGGCCCGCGCGTAGCGCGCTTTGCCGCCGAGGCCCGAGACGTCCCAGTCCAGGTTCTCCGGCACGTTCTCCGGGACGAACGGCATGACCCGGGGGATGGCGACGACCCGCGGCCGGCTCGGGTGCGCGCACGTCCCGCGGAGGAGATTGGACGTGTAAAGCGCAATTCCGCCGTGGCCTCCGAAGCCGTCGGTTGCGATCGCCAGGACGTTCACGTCGGTTTGGACTTTCACGCCGCCTGAGGGGGGACCCCGATGAAGATGGGACGGGCCGATGAACCGTTGGGTGCAGCGCCGAGGCGGGTAATTCGACGGCGAATGTAGGCGATCGGTCGTTTCGTCACAAGCCGGCCCCAGGCGGACCGCCCGCGAGCGTTCGGCTTCACCGTCCGGCCCGGTACGCCTCGAGATCGTGCTCGAAGACCTCCTTCAGGAGCCCCTCGAACGTGACGGCCGGCGACCAGCCGTGCCCCCGGAGCGACCGGGGGTCGCCCACGAGCGACGGGATGTCGTTCGGACGGTAGAGCGCGGGGTCCGTGCGAACACGACCCGCCGGGTCCAACCCGGCCACGCGGCACACGGCTTCGGCCAGCTCGCGAATGCTGTGGCCCTCGCCAAGGGAGCACACGTAGTCCCCCGCCGGGGCCCCTTCGGCCAGGAGCTTGGCGGCGGCGGCCACGTCGCGCGCGTGAATGAAATCGCGAACGGCCTCGGTGTTTCCGAGGACGATGTCCTCGGCGTCGCCGCAGACGATCGCCGCGACGGAGCGCGTGATGCGGCGCATCACGAAAGTCGGCCGGCGCCGCGGGGACTCGGTCATGTACAGGATCAAGTTGCTGGCGGCCGCGCCGTGCGTCTGGCGGACGAGGCGCACCGCCATGTGCGCGGCGGCTTTGGCGATGCCGTACGGGGACACGGGGTCGATCGGCGTCGACTCGTCCTGGACGGGAGCACGGGCGCGCCCGAAGATCTCCGCCGAGCTCGCGTGAACCAGGCGAAGCCTCGGGCGCCGCGCGAGCGCGAACGCGAGCTCCACCCCGGCCCGGCCGTTCAAGTCGAACGTGATCTGCGGCTGCTCCCACGACTGCACCATGCTCGTCACGGACGCGAGGTGGACGACCGCGGTCAGGTCCCCGTTCGCGTCGAGGAGCTCTTCGATGCCGGCGGGCGCGAGCGACCCGCGGGCGCGCTCGACGTGCTCGGGAAGGGGCTTGTCGGGGGCCGACGCCAGCCCGACGACCGCGTGGCCTTCGGCGACCAGCATTCCGGCCAGGTACGAGCCGACCTGGCCCGAGACGCCGGTGACGAGAACGCGTTCGACCACGGACCAGGAATCTCTCTCTCGCTTGCTTGCTTACTTGCTGGCTTGCTTACTTGCTTACTTGCTTACTTGTGAAAACGACGTGACGGGCTTGCGCGCCGCGACCAGCAGGACACGCGTGTACGGCCCGCCGCCCAAGCCCCCCGTCTCGATGGCCTCGACCGCCCGCAAGGCGCCGCGGACGCCCATCCAGAGCAGCGCGCGCGCCGCGCTCACGAGCCCGTGGGGGACGGGGCTCGACTCGAACACCTGGATGTCCGCGAAGCCCGCTTTGCGCAGCTCGGTCGACAAGATCCCAGGACCGAACACCGTCCTGTGCGTCGGATCGGCGTACTGGACGCTCCCGAAGAAAGGGCTCGCCGCGTTCGGGCACTGGACGACGAGCCAGCCCCCCGAACGCAGGTTCTTTTGCACCGC
Source organism: uncultured delta proteobacterium (assembly GCA_963787925.1). Classification (GTDB taxonomy): domain Bacteria; phylum Myxococcota_A; class Polyangia; order Polyangiales; family Polyangiaceae; genus Palsa-1150. Next base: position 1,351,648 of record CAWBEN010000003.1, on the reverse strand, counting down.
CGCAAACAGGGCGCCCGCGTAGGCGGGCTCGAGGTGCTCGATGACGTCGAACGCCGTCACGAGCGCTTGCGGCGCCAGCCGCTGGACGAACGAGACGGCGTCCTCTTCGCTCATCTCCATGCCGAGCGCGCGCCCTGCACGGAGCTGCTCGGCGCCGATCTCGCAACCGACCACCGGGTCGAACCCGAGGCTCCGGAGCGCCAGCATCGCCTCGCCGCGGCCGCAGCCGAGGTCCGCCGCGGGGCCCCTCGCGATCCGCGGCAGGACCTCCCGCAAGTGATGCTGGAGGATCCGCGCCCGGAGCTTGCCCTCGTCTTCGGTCGGGGGGCTGAGCTCCCGACCCATGTCGGTCAGGTACGAATTCACGTAGTCCTTGGCCATCGGTCCGTCTCCCGTTCTGTGTACGCGAGCAGCCCCGGAAGCACCACCGCTGCACGCCTGAACGCCGTGCCCTTTTTCTGCTACTACGCCTTGCAAATGAAGCGCGCTCTCGTCACCGGAATCACCGGCCAGGACGGCTCGTACCTCTCGGAGCTCCTCCTCAGCAAGGGCTACGAGGTGCACGGCATCGTGCGCCGCGCCAGCACGTTCAACACCGAACGGATAGACCACCTGTACCGCGACCCGCACGACGCCGGCGTGCGTCTTTTTTTGCACCACGGGGATCTCGGCGACGGGACCGGCCTCCGCCGGATCCTCGAGAAGGCCGCCCCCGACGAGGTCTACAACCTCGGCGCGCAGTCGCACGTCCGCGTCTCGTTCGACCAGCCGGAGTACACGGCCGACGCCGTGGCCACGGGTACGCTCCGGCTCCTCGAGGCGATCCGCGACTACGGCTCGCTCTCGGGGCGAAAAGTGCGCTTCTACCAGGCCAGCTCGTCGGAGATGTTCGGCGCGGCGCCCCCGCCGCAGGGCGAGTCGACGCCGTTTCACCCGCGGAGCCCCTACGCCGTCAGCAAAGTGGCCGCGCACTGGTACGCCATTAACTACCGCGAGGCGTACGGGCTTTTCATTGCGAGCGGCATTCTCTTCAACCATGAGTCGCCGCGGCGCGGCGAGACGTTCGTGTCGCGAAAGGTGACGCGGGCGGCGGCGCGCATCAAGCTCGGCCTCGAGGACACGCTCTTTCTCGGCAACCTCGACGCGCGGCGCGATTGGGGCTTCGCGGGCGACTACGTCGAGGCGATGTGGCTCATGTTGCAGCAAGAAGTGCCGGACGACTACGTGGTCGCCACCGGCGAGTCGTACTCGGTGAAAGATCTCGCGCAAATCGCCTTCGAGCACGTGGCCCTGGACTGGAAAGCTCACGTCAAGATCGATCCGCGCTACTTCCGGCCGTCGGAGGTCGACCACCTGCGGGGCGATCCGAGCAAGGCCAAGCGTCAGCTCGGGTGGGCGCCGCGCGTCGGCTTCCGAGAGCTCGTCAAAATGATGGTGGAGCACGACCTCGAGCTCGCCCGACAGGAAAAGACGTTGCGCGACGCCGGCCACAACCCGAGGTCGAACCGGGGGCGCGAGTGAACGAAGGCGACCGCGTCTTCGTCGCCGGACACCGCGGGCTCGTCGGCTCTGCGTTGACGCGAAAGCTCCGCGCCGAGGGCCACGAGCCCATCGTCCGAACGCACCAAGAGCTCGACCTTCGCCGGGGGGACGCGGTCGACCGCTTCTTCGAGACCGCTCGGCCCGAGTACGTCTTTTTGGCCGCCGCGCGCGTCGGCGGAATTCTCGCGAACGACACGTTCCGCGCGGACTTCATCCGCGAGAACCTCTTGATCCAGACGAACGTCATCGACGCGGCGTACCGCCACGGGACAAAAAAACTTCTCTTTCTCGGGTCATCCTGCATTTACCCGAAGCACGCCGCGCAGCCGATGAAAGAAGAGTACCTCCTGACGGGTCCCCTCGAGGGGACCAACCGAGCGTACGCCATCGCCAAGATCGCGGGCATCGAGATGGTCGACGCGTACCGAAAGCAATACGGCTTTCGGGGCATCAGCGTCATGCCGACGAACTTGTACGGCCCGAACGACAACTTCCACCCCGAGAACTCGCACGTCCTCCCGGCGCTCATCCGGCGCTTCCACGAGGCGCACACCGCGAGCGCGCCGGACGTCTTGATCTGGGGAACGGGCACGCCGCGGCGGGAGTTTCTGCACGTGGACGATCTGGCCGACGCGTGCGTCTTCTTGATGCGCACCTACGACGACGCGCAAATCGTCAACATCGGCGTGGGCGAGGACATCACAGTCCGCGAGCTCGCGAACCTCGTCAGCAGCGTGGTCGGCTTTCGCGGAGCGGTGCGCTTCGACGCGAGCCGCCCGGATGGGACCCCGCGAAAGCTGCTGGACGTGTCGCGCCTGCACGGCCTCGGGTGGCGGGCGCGGATTGGGCTGCGGGAGGGGATCGAGCAGACTTACCGGTGGTATGTGGACCATGCGGCGGGGTGAGCTCGCGAGGAGCGAGACGAGCCCGACGCGAGCACCGACATCGCACAAGACGCCCGGCCCGGAGTCACGGACCGGTGAACAATTGCGTGCACGCAGATACTTACGGTGGCGACGGAATGTCCAACCGACGGTGTGGAGCGGAGGGGGCGCTTACGCGCCCTACCGAACACCGCGACAGCGAGGTCTCCTTTTGCGCCGCCATGGATGCCGCAGGTAAACTAGCCACGGCATGGCTCACGCGTGGCAGGAACAATGGACGAGGCGCTTTTACCAATCGCAACCTGGCTGGAAAAACGGGACCACCGAATTTCACGATCTCTGTCGAGAGCACGCACCGCCCCATGCGCGCATTGTCGAGATCGGTGCAGGCCCTACCAACCCGACCTCGGCCTTTCTGGCGTCGTTGGGTGAGTTGTATGGAGTCGATGTCAGCGATGAAGTCACAGGAAATGTGCATCTGAGTGCGAGCTCGCTCATCGTGGACGGGCATTTCGCGCATCCTGACTCCTCATTCGACTTGGCTGTTTCCAATTATGTGGTGGAGCATGTTCCCAATACCCGAGAACACTTATCCGAGATTCATCGCGTCCTAAAACCCGGCGGCCACTACGTCTTCCGGACCCCCAACCTCTTTCATTACGTCGCGCTAGTTTCGCGTGTTACGTCGCATCGCCTTCACACGCTTGTCGCCAATCGCCTTCGCAACCATCCGGCTGACCACCACGAACCATGGCCCACTGTTTATGCCATGAACACGCCGGAAGCTGTCCGACGGTACGCGCGGTTAGCAGGACTTCACGTGAAGAGCATTGCGATGGTGGAAAAGGAGCCCTCGTACGGAATGTACGGTCGGCCATTGTATCTGGCGTTCATGGCCTACGAGCGCACCGTGAACGCCTCCAAGCGGTTGGCCTCGCTCCGCGCCAACATGTTCGTGGTCCTACAAAAGGAATGACGCCTTCGCCGCCGCGACCGCCGTCCGGCGGGCAGGCGTTGCATCGAGAGTGGCCCTCGTCCCGCGAGGATCTTCGGCTCGCTCAACTGTGTCTCAACACCGAGGCTGGTGTCTCGGTTCGCCCGTGTGGTTGCGGCACGCGCTCGGCGTGGCGAGGCTTTCTATGATTTCGGCGGCCCCCGTACACCTCGAGTGAAATCCGGCCGCCCCACCGGCGCGTGGATGCAGCTAACCCTCGCGCTGATCGAGGAGCAGACGTGCGTGAAATCGCCCGCCCCTCCGGCAACCGAGGCAACGCCCCCGCCGAGTTCCACCCCGGGGGCGAAAGGTCGAGAGCGGGGCGGCCCCCCACCAAGCAACCCATGTTGCTGTTGCCCAACGTCGATCAAGTCTTCGATCTCCACGCCCCGGACATGATCTGTCCAAGCTGTAGCGGCGACCTTCGCCCAATGAAAGGCCGAAACGAGCGAGATGGTCGACGTCGTCGAGGTCAGCTTCCGCGTCGTTCAGGTCAAGCAGCAAGTACGCGTGCGCGTGCGGCGGCTGTATTGAGACCTCACCTGGCCCCGAGCGCGCCACTCCGGGCGGTTGCTACTCGCTCGACTTCGCCATCAAAGTCAGTGCCGCCGTCACGTCCGATGCTCTATTCTAAGGGTCCGCCTGAGCGAGGGGCTGGCAGGATGAAGTCGTCGCGACACGGCCACTCGCCGTCAGAAAGATGAACGCGCCCAGCCGAGATTGAGCTCGCTGAAGGTAACGCTCAGGGACGAGCGGCAGCACCAGTCGTCGCAATGATCTTGGCAGCGGGACAGCGTCGGCCTCCTGCGCAAGAACGGTTGTGGAGACGTTGTCGAAGAAGGCGCGAAACAAGTCCTCAAAATGCTCGCGAACATAGAAACGAGCCGAAAAGCCGTCCGAGGCCGAGTAGAGTTGCTCATCGAACGTTCGGTGAAGAAAGCCCCCCCGCAAGAGATAGTCGGCGAAAAAGGCGAACTGTGCGGGAGCGCCGTCACGATTGTAAACCATGACCCGACATTCACCGTTTGGTCTGAGCACGCGTGCGATCTCGCGCACGATGCGCGCAGTCCGTGAAGAATGGTGAATGACCCCCCAGGACCAGACGAAATCGAAGGATTCAGAGGCGAATGGCAGAGACTCGGCGTCCGCTTGCATCACCTTGGCCGCGAGCCCTTTGATCTCCAGGCGGCGCACGGTGGCCCGCACTGCCGTCGGAGTCGAAATCGATCGCGGTAACGGCTGCACCGGCGCGGACCATCGTCTCCGTGTGCAATCCCATGCCGCAGCCGATCTCCAACACGCTGCATCCGGCCAATTTATCAAGTGGAATGATGCGGTCGAATGGTTTGGCGGCCGTGGCGAAGAGGCGCGCCCCGTGAAGGAAGCGCTCGTCGATGGCATCGAACCAATCGCGCGACAACGGCGTGAGCGAGACCTCCCCACGCCACTCGTATGTCATCGGACGGCTACACCACCACGCCTCGCTGGCGGCCTGCACGTCACCGGGGGCCATCGCGGCGGTGCGTTTCGGTCCGCCGGCCCCCGTTTCATGTTTCTTGTTGTCGGCGGCCATGCTTGCCCTGAATGTTCGTTCGTCCCCAGGATGTGCGGTCTCGTGGGGTCGTCTGTTGGCAATGCGTTTTTACAGGACTCACCAATGGTCCGGCGATTTGAAGAGGGCGCTCCAACACGCTTTGTACGTGGCACCTCGCAACCCCCTCAACCTTCCGGGGGCCGACTCCCGTTGCGACGTGAAGATCTGGGTAGCGGTGTTCATGCGATTACGCAGCTCTCTTGGAGTCGTCAACGGCCCTCGGGGTAATCTCCGCGTCGCGGTGCGCCAGCCCCGCCACGACCGCTGTCAATCCACGACGCGCGCCTCGGGCAACGGAACGATGAACTTTCCACGGAACCCGCCAGCGCGGAGTTTTGGAATGAGCTCGTCGGCGATGTGCCACGAGAACAGGAGCAAGTACTCCGGCGGCTTGCGCGCAAGAATTTCTTCGTCGACCACCGGGATGAGTGTCCCCGGCACGTAAAGCCCTATCTTGTGCGACCCCTTGACTTCGAGCACGCAGTCCACGAGGTCCTCGGTGAGGCCCACGTAGTTGATTAGCGTGGACGCCCGCGAAGGCGCGCCTACCCCGTAGACCCGTTCTTTCCGCTGCTTGATGTCGCGCATCAGTGAGTGAAGGCCCAGCTTCGACATCACCACCCGATCCACAAACTGGCGATAAACCTCGGGCGTCAGAGCACGAGATTCCATCGCCCGAATTTGTGCGACTGAGTCACGAACAGGAACGCGCCCGCTCCGCGCGGCGTATACACGGATCGAGCCTCCGTGGGTCGGTATGCGCTTGGCGTGAAAGACCTCAAAGCCATAAAGAGCGAGCAAATTGCTGAGGCTACCGAGCGCGTAGTACCGAAGGTGCTCGTGATAGACGGTGTCGTATTGAACGGTCTCGAGGAGAGACACGAGGTAGTGGGATTCGGTGACGAAGATGCCGTCATCGTCGAGCAACTGATCCACGCAACGGACGATTTCGCGCACATTCTCGATGTGCGCAAATACGTTTGCCGCGGTCACGACCCGTGCTTTCCCGTGCTCCTTCAGAGTGTCCTCGACCGCTTGCCGATTGAAGAAGGCTTTCTTCGATGGGATACCCCGCGAATTGGCCAAATCGGCCTTGTCGGTGGGATCGATACCGAACACGCGATGCCCTGCGTCTCGGAAATTTGACAGCAACGTTCCGTCGTTCGAACCGATGTCCACGACCAGGCTGGCCGCATCGAGCGGGAAGAGTGCCTTCAGCTCTTTCGCAAGCTCTGCAAAGTTCTCGCGCAAGATACGCGTCGTCCCGCTCGTATACGGATACGACGGCGGGAACAGTACCTCGGGGTCGACGATCGTCCCGAGCTGGACGAGAGTGCACTTTGCGCAACGCAAAAGCTCTGCGGGATACGCTGGCTGTTCGACCGGCCGAGAGCCGACACTGGGCATCCCGTTCACCGGCGGTAAATAGCCTGCGAAAAACACCCTTTCGAGTTGGGGCGACTCGCAAACCTGACACTTTTCAACCGGGACACTGGAGCGCGTCCCTTGCGCAAGCCTGGTCATGACTTCTCCTGCGAGCGAATGTACCACGGAACCGTGCGCTCTAGCCCTTCACGCAACGGCACGCGGGGCTCGTAGCCGAGTCCTCGAGCCTTTGCAATGTCGGGACACCGTCTCAGGGTTCCTCCCGGCTGGAGGGGCCCCGCCTTCAAGGACACGCGGATTCCCATCACGGCACCAATCGTCTCGGCGAGAGTGCGAATCGATACCTCTTCCTGCGTACCCAGATGATAGATCCCGAGATGTTCTCCCTTTTCAATGACACGCAACATTCCGTTCACCATGTCTTCGACGAAAACGAATGCGCGCGTTTCATTCCCCGTACCCTGGATGGGAAGCTCGATCGCCCTAGATCCTTCCCGCGAGAGGTCCGCGATCCGCGCTGTGAGCTGAGGAATGACGTGCTCGGATCCCATATCGGGGCCGTAGGCGTTGTGCGGCCTGAAGACGGTGACACGGTCGAACTCTCGTCGGCCAAAGTTGAGAGCGAGCAGCTCGGAGATTATTTTCCGCCCCCGTACGAGTACCGGGGATTGGAAACATCAGGAACGCTGAGCGGCACGGACTCGTCGGTCGGAACGCTCGCCGGCGTTTGATACACCTCCGAGCTCGACGCGAGGACGAGGTCCCGAACGGCGTGCGCCCTGCACGCGTCGATGACGTTCATCATGCCTTTGACGGCGATCTCGAGCACGAGATCTGGTTTGGAGTAAAAAAACTCGGTCCCATTCAAGTAGGCGAGATGGCAAACGCAGTCGACGCCCGCGACGGCTTTCGCCACCGTCGGGGGATCCCGAACGTCGCCGCGGACGAATTCGACCTGCGATTCGACTCCGGCAAGTCTACGCCTGGCTCCGCGCGAATCGTCGTCCAACGAACGCACGCGCGCCCCGCTCGCGAGGAGCCCGCGCACTAGCGCAGCACCCAGGAAGCCTGTGCCGCCGGTGACGAGAAAAGTTCTGTTTTGGATCGTTGTCGTCATGCGCGCCCGGTCACATTCCAAATGTCGACGGCGGGCTTCGTGCCCAAGTCGAGACCCCTATAGGCCGAGTGGGGGACGGCCACGACGAGGGCATCACATCGCGACATGACTTCCTCTAGCGATACGAGCTCCGGATCGACTTTGACGAACGGATCGGTCGTCAGCACGCCCTTGGCTTGGTATTCGAGCAATTTCTTCAGCTTGTAACTCAGCGACGACCGCGTGTCGTCGCTTTCCGCTTTGAATGCCATACCGAGAATGCCCACGGTCATTTCGGCGAGCGGATGGCGCTTTGCCAGCTGCGAAACGATGAAAGCGGGGAGCCCCTCGTTCACCTGAATCGCGGCGAGTCCCAAACCGAAGGTGCTCGTCGTGAACGCTGCCGCGAGTTGCAACGTGTCCTTGAACAGGCACGGTCCCGCCGCGAAGCCGGGGCGCGGGAGGTCGTTCATGCGAGGATATCCGTCCTTCAACCCCGCCAGGACCTTATGATAGTCAAGTCCCTGTGACTCGATGATCATGTAAAACTGGTTGGACGCGGCGAACTGAATGTATCGGTACGCGTTGCTTATAAGCTTGGAGTATTCGGCTTCCTTCGGAGTCATGCGAACGATCTTCGGAGCGATGCTCTCGAACAGCTTGGCCGCGCTGTCTTCGGCTTCGCGGCTCGTGCCGCTGACAATCTGCGAGAGGGTTTGAAGCTCTCGCACCGAGAATCCCTGCACGACCCGCTCCGGGCAAAAAGCGATGAGCGGGGTCTTGCCCTTCGAATGCAAATAACGGTGCACGTAGTCCGTGACGCCCGGAAACACCGTCGAACGCAAAACGATCGTCTGAGCGCTTGAAAGGTATGGAAGCAAAACGTCGATGCATTGCTGAACCAGGCCAAGCATCGGGTTGTGAAACTCGTCGATTGGCGTCCCGATGGTGATGATGACGTACTTGGCCTGAGCAACCGATGAAGGCTCGCGCGAGAAGCTCAAACGCTTTGCCGCGAGTGCCTCTCGAAGCAAAGGCTCCGCGCCTTCTTCGAGGAAGGGCATTCGACCGCTTGCCAGCGACGCCATCGTCGCCGTGTTGACATCGTGGATCACCACGTCGTGACCGCGATGCGCTAGGACGATCGCGAGGGGCGCGCCCACATGACCTGCTCCGCCGACGACGCAGACGTCCGCTTTGTTTTCGGTCATGACACTCAGGTTCGCGACACTGCTCCGATATTCATCCTCAGGAACGTCGCACCATACCGGATCCCATCACGAGCGAGCAACCTGATCCATCGGCAACCGCGCGGCGCTCCCATCGGCTAGGACGGCACCTGCACAGCCTTCAATGTCGTGGTCTTCTTGGCGACGGGAGCGACGTTCGGGTCGGTTGAACGTCCGCGTCCAGGAGTGTAGGCTGGCGCGCCGTGACGACTGACGAAGCTTGCGGGAGGGCACCGGCCGCGTCGGATAAGCCGGCGATGCTGCCCGCTCAGCGCGCCGAGAAGGAGATCGCCTTCTTCGATGAATTTGTCGCCGCTCGAGGTGACTACGACGTCCTTGGCGAGGGCGCTTACCGTCGGCTCGTGTCGGCGTTCGAAGCATTGGTCCGGCCTAAACGCGGAGAGCGCTGTATCGACCTGGGCTTGTGGGACGGGTGCGTTCACTCGGCGGTTGACACACTTCGGCCTCGACCTCGTAGGAATGGATATTTCTGGCGGCGCCGTCGATTTCGCGAACCGACGAGCGACGTCGGAACGATACGTTCGAGGCGACATTACGGCCGTAAGCTTGCCGGACGCGTCGTACGACATCGTTCTGTATTCGGGCGTTCTGCATCATTTCCCAACGGCTTCTGATCGCGCCGGGGTCCTGGCTGAAGGTTTCCGACTGCTTGCGTCGGGCGGTCGCCTGTTTGCCTTCGACCCGAACCGACACAGTCCGTCCATGTGGCTCTACCGCGATCCGCGGTCACCATTTCATTCGTCAAAGGGAAAGACGGACAACGAGGTCTTGCTCAGCCGAGAGCAACTCGCGACCGAGCTCCGGAGCGTCGGCTTTTCGCGTGTCGATGTCCGCGGCCTCAGCGGGATTACTTTTCGCTACGTCGAGAGTGCCGTCGCCACGCTCGTCCTTCCGCTATACAACGCATACGAAGAGGTAATCAGGCGCTCGCCGTTCGAGAAGGCTCTCGGCACGTTCCTCGTTTCCATTGCGCAGAAGTCGTAGGTCACCGTGAGCGCTGCTCATCCTCCGGACGCGCTCATCCGTGTCGCTGTCGTAGGGCTCGGTTTTGGACCGGTGCACGTAGAGGCGTACCGACGAGATCCTCGATGTGAGGTCGTTGCGATCTGTGGCCGAGACGTGGCCCGCGCTCGCGAAATGGCGCAGCGCTTGGGGGTTCCGAAAGGTCTTGCGGACTGGCGTGCGCTCCTCGCGCAAGAGGGCGCCGACGTCATTTCACTTGCCGTCCCGGCCCGCGCCCAAGTCGAAATTGGTCTAGCGGCTCTCGCTGCGGGAAAGCACGTCTTCTTCGAAAAGCCGCTCGCGGACACGCTGACTTCGGCCGAGGCGCTCTCGCGTAGCGCACGAGAGCACGGGGGTATCACAGCGGTGAACTTCGAGTTTCCCGAGGTCCACGCCTGGCAGGAGGCGAAGCGCTTACTAGACGAAACTCGCATCGGTCCGCTCCGACACGTCGCCGTTACATGGCGCGTGGAAACGTACGCAAACAGGGAGCGCGTCGACACGTGGAAGGCGCGCTCCGCCGAAGGCGGCGGCGCATTGAACCTCTTCGCGTCACATTCCCTCTATTACGTGGAATGGATGTTCGGCCGCATTTCGTCGGTGTCGGCTACGCTCCAACGGGCTTCTAGCGACGAACGCGCCGGCGATACTTTTGACGCCATGCACCTCGTTACCGAGCGCGGGCTTCCGATCGCGCTCACGATCGCGACCGACGCGTTCCTCGGGCCAGGACACCGCGTCGAGGCTTACGGCGACGGTGGAACGCTCGTACTAGAGAATCGAGAGTCCGACTACGTTGCCGGCTTTCAGCTGATGCTGGCAACGCGCGGTGATGACGAGTACCGCCTCATACCGACGACGAGCCCACGGCGCTCCCCGACCGAAGACGGGCGGATCGAAACGACCGCAGCCGTCGCGCGACGCTTCATCGACTCCATCGCAAACGGCCGTGGCCGTCCAACGCCCGGAGTCGTCGAGGGCGTTAGAGTTCAGGGCCTCATGGAGGCAGCGCGTCTCTCCAGTCAAACAGGCCGCGTCGTCGCGGTAGCCGCATGACTTGTCCAGCGAAGCCGAGGGGAGCGATGACCGCAGAGCTCGACATCGTCATCCCGGTTTACAACGAGGGACAGAACATCCTCCGGGTTCTAGAGTCCCTTGTGCGCGGAGTGACGACCCCCTTTCGGGTGTTGATAGCGTATGATTGCGACGACGACGATACGCTGACGGCACTCGACACGAGCCCAGTTCCGGTCGAGGTAGTACGCGTCAAAAATCGCGGGAAAGGAGCGTTCGGCGCGGTCGTCACCGGCTTCGCGGAGAGCTCCGCGCCGTACGTGCTGGTCTTTCCGGCCGACGATGACTACAACGCCCCGCGCATCGATGCGATGGTGGCAAAGGCGCGGTCAGGTGCAGAGATAGTCGCCGCCAGCCGTTTCATTCCCGGCGGATGCATGGTCGACTGTCCTTGGCTGAAGGCGGTGCTCGTACGCGGCTCAGCGTTCGTATTGAGCGAGTTTGCTGGCCTTCCGACACACGACGCCTCGAACGGACTGCGCCTCTTCTCGAGGCGGACTCTCGAGACGATCGTAGTCGAATCATCCCAGGGCTTTACTTACAGCATCGAGCTGCTCGTAAAGGCACACCGCCTTGGTTGGCGGATAGACGAGGTGCCCTTCGCCTGGTACGAGCGAAAGGCAGGGCAGAGTCGATTTCGCGTGCTGCGGTGGGTACCTGCGTATCTGCGATGGTTTTTTTACGCGTTCGAAACGACGTGGCTCGGACGGAAGCCGGCAAGCGTTCGCATTCAGGAATCGCGGAGTGCCACGCTTCGTGACTAAACCATCGGCGCGCCGTGCATGCGGCTCGATTCGGACCGCCATGGAGGGTATGACATGAACGGCAAAGGCTCCGAGCCGGCACCCGCGATCAACTGGTCACGGGCGGCACAAAGGGTGGGAATAGCGGTGTTGGCGCTACTCCTCGCCGCGGCGCTCCTCCAGAGCGGCCGGGACGTGAAGACCTTCGTGGGCGTCGACCTCGTGCCAAAAATCGGCGGCGCACAGCGGTTCTTTGCGCACGTAAGCCCGTACGTCGCTTGGACTCCCGCACAGACGGGGTTTTTGCCCGATGCCGACGCCGGCATGCCGTTTCCCTCGCGCTGCTCCTATCCCCCCACTATGCTTCTTTTTTACGGGATTGGCTGTCATTTTAACTACCGATTATTGCGTTATGCGTGGGCCCTGGCTGAGTGGGCCGCACTGCTCGCAAGCATTGCCCTCTTCGTCGTCACGTCGAAGACCGCGGTGGAGCGGTGGGGTAGCGCCTGCGTCGGAATCGTCTTTTTCGCGTGCAGCTATTTTTTTCGTTTCCATGTCGAGCGTGGACAATATTACGTATTCGTTACGCTTTTTTGGGCCCTAGCGTGGGCTAATTCGAGACGCCGCGGACTGAATAGCTACGGTACCGGCATCTTCCTCGGAATTGCCGCAGCCATACGACCGACATCGCTCCCCGCGCTGATCCCTTTGGCCGTCTTCGGCTCGCGTCGCGCTCTCATTGGTTCTGCTGCCGCATTCTTGGTCCTGATTGCGACCACCCTCGCAACCGGCGGCGTCGGCGCATGGGTCGATTTCGCGCGCCTGGTGCGTTTCGTCGCGAAGGCCACCGTCACGCTTCCGCCGTTTCAGCCGCCCGGCCCAGTCCCCGGAACTCTAGCTGGATACGACGCGGTGGCGCTTCTAGATTCTAAGAGCACCAACACTTCTGTGTTAGCCCAATTGTTGACGATTGCCCGCTTCTTTCACCTGAAAACGGACGACGATTTGTGGCCCTTGGCAGCGCAACTCATCGTCGGTGTCGCTTTGCTGTTCGCGATTGTATGGATGGCACGCACGGGACGGAGCAAGAACGAGCGGCAAATAATGCTTTGGTCGCTGTTCATTGCCCTCATTTGCGATTTTGCGGCACCGGTTCGATTCGGCTATGCCGACGTCCTCGATTTCGTGCCGATCGCAGCGGCGCTTCCATACCTCCTTGCAAGCTTTTCGCGCGGCGGCATTGCCGGATTTAGCGGACCGCTCGTCTTCAGCGCCTTTTGCTGGTCTCTCGTCGTCGACACGCCGTCCGTATCGACTTTGGCGAGAACCGCATGCGTGATGGCCGGCCTCGGGATACTCATGCTTGCGGATAGTGGCGCTGCATCCCGAGATCCTATCCGCCGTGAGGAATGGGCTCGCGAAAGGGCGAATCCACCCGTCGCGTAATGCCGCACCGATAGCCAACTCGAATCGAGCCTAAAAAGAACTCACCGCGAAGGAATGCTCACTTGGATCCGATGGCGGCGAGGCAGGTGCGGCGGCGCGCCCGGAGGAGCGCCAACACATACAGCACCATCCCAACAACGCCGCCTGAGAAACCACCGTCCGAGGCAGGGTTCGCCGCGATGCTGCACCCGCCGGAGCTTCCCCCGCCGCTAGCAATGCCCGATCCGGGGGACGGACCGGCACTAGCCGCATCGTCCGCGCGCGCGTCGGCGGCCGGCTTCCCCGATGAGGCCTCCGCGGCGCCGATTCCGGTACTAGCTGCCGAGTCGGCGATGACCGAGGCGTCGACCGCCGTCATTACGGCGGCGTCAACATCCGCTTCCGCGACGAGGGGCGCGCCGTCGATCGACGCGTCTGGGACGACGCTGCTCATTCCGCCCTCCGTAGGCTGGCCGTCGGCCCCTCCGTCTCGAGCGGGATCGACTGCGCCGTCGGCGACGGCCGCTCCCGCGTCGAGGATGCCGTCGGCCTCGTCGATCAGGCGTGCCCTCACGCGTGCTCCGTCGGAATACACGGCCAGCGCACGGCCTTGGCCTGCGGAGGCGAGAGCGAAATCGACGCCGACACCCGACGTCACCGCGAATCCAGCACCGGCGTCTCCGTCGAGCAGCGCGCCATCACTCGGTCGGACGCGCGCTCCGAGCAACCCAGACGACCCTTGATAAAGTGTGAGAAAATTCGTCCCGTCGAAGGCAGTGGACGAAATGGTCATCGACGCCGTGATCCCCGCAGGTGGTCCTACCATGATGGCTCCCAACCCGGGTACGCCGTCGAGCAGTGCTCCGTCGCTCTCGCGAACGCGAGTGGCCATCAACGCGTTTGGAAAGCAATCGGAGCAAGAATACTCGGCCAAAAAGTTCGTCCCATCGGAAGCGAGGCTTCCGCACACGAGCGTCAGCCCGGGGCCTGCCAGTTGGAAAGGCCCTGTCACACGGCCGAGCAAATCGACGATGGCGTACTTGAGCGTGACGGACGAGTGCTCCTGTTCGCGCCAAGCGACGAGAAACGAGGAACTACCTGCTGCCACGAGCCCCTCGTCGCTGTTCAGGAGCGATCGCTGCGAGATCTGGACTCCTCCCGGCGGGTCGAGCAAAGCGCCGTCACTGGCGCGGACACGCTGAACGAAGACTGTCGGATAGGAGCCCGAGGGCTGTTGCAGCCAGCGCGATTCCACGACGAGGCATGTGCCAGCGACGCATGCCACGGATTGTCCCGCGGCCGCAATTCCGTTGGGGAGATCCAGCTCGACACCGTCCGTTCTGCGGATGTGCGTCGACGCGGACTTCCCGCTAGCGAAGAAGTTCGTCCCGTCGAACGTGAGGCCCACCGGCGCAATCGAGAGAGGGAACGCCGACGTATCGAGGAGGGCTCCGTCGCTCGCCCGAACGAGCATCCCATACGACGGCACCGCGGCCTGCGAAAAGCGGTCGTCGAGCCAGCTCACGAGGTAGCTCGCGCCGTCCGTAGCGACGACTGGCAGCGTTTCGGAGTTTGGCGTCCCCGGCGACGTGTGCTGCTTCGAGAGCGCGATCGTAACTCCGCTCGGGCCGTCGAGGAGCGCGCCATCGCTCGCCCGAACGCGGCTCGCCATCACGACGGGCGCGCCGTTCGTCGCCACCCACGCGACCAGCGACTCCGTCGAGCTCGACGCGATCGACGGCGACGAGAAACTCGTCCCCGCTGGCGCGGTCGCGACGGTGATTCCGCTGCTCGCAGGAGCGCCATCGAGAAGCGACCCGGTGCTCGGCGCAACGCGCACGACCTGGATTGCGGCAGCGGCATTGGCCGCGTACGCGACGAGGTAGTCCACGCCATCGAAGGAGGTGCGAGCGGCCGACGCCGTTGCCATCGAGAGCGGAATGCCCATCGTGCCGTCGAGGGCGGCGCCGTCGCTGGCCCGGACACGCGTGCCAGAAAGCTGCAGCGCATTCCATGCGACGAAATAGTCCGTCCCGTTGCTCGCCGCGGACGGAGCCGACTTGGCGGTGAGACTGTGCGCAATCGGGAAGTTCGGAGTCGACGAAAGACTACCGAAAATGTCCCACGCGGACGTTCCGCTGCGCTGATCCGCCCACGCGACGAGCACACCGGTCGACGCCCCCGCGACGGTCGGAACCGCGCCAGCGCCAGTGGCTGCCACGGCCTGGGGCGCGCCAATGGTTGCGCTCGCCGCGTTGATGGCGACTCGACTTACATTCGTCCCGGCGCTCCATGCCTCGACGTACTCGCCTGTCGACGGACACGTAGCCGACGCCTGGAGACTGCGTAGGCGTTGCAAATCCCGCTGGGCCGTCGAGCAGCGCTCCGTCGCGAATCGCGAGGCGTGCCGCCCCTCCGCTCCACGCGAGCAGAAAGTTCGTGCCGTCCGAAGCGATCGCGAGCGGCTTGCCCGCCAGGAGCCCTATAGGGGTGGCGTCGAGGACGACGCCGTCGCTCGCCCGAACGCGCACCGCCTGCCTCGGCTGCGGCAGAGAGCCGTCGAACCAGGTGACCAGATAGGTCCCCGCGCCGTAGCCAACCTCGACGTCTTCGTACAAATCCGGGGACGTCACGGGATTGAACACGGGAGAGTCCATCGCGAACTCCGGCCCGACGCTCGGATCGAGAATGGCCGGAAACGCGCTCGCTTCGACGAGCACCGACGAGACCCGTAGCTCGACGGCGCCGTCGACGAATCGTGCCGGCACCTCCGTCCGGACGCCGGCTGCGTCGACCCACGTGCCGTCGCCATAGGTCATTCGCGCGCGCGTTTTGTCGTCGACGAAGGCAAGCCCGTGTGCGCTTTTGCCCGCGAAACGGTTTCCCTCCACGCGAACCCGCACGACCAGATCCCCCGCGCCACGGGGACGGACGCCAAACCGCCAGGTCTGCTCGATGCCCTCTTCCCCGCTCTCGACTCGCTCGTCGATCGGGCCGCGGTGAATCGTGACCCCGACTGCGGAAGCCACCCCGACGACCGGTGTGTCCGCAATCCCGGCACCGCGCCGAGCCGAGAGGGTACGAAGGCGGAGGGCGCCTCCAGGGTGCGAGGTCCCCCGCGGCGCGACGACCACTTCGTCATCGACGACGAGAGCGGCGTACGCGCCACGCTCGACGGCCCAGACGACGCCGTTCGCCGGTGCGTTACCCGCAAACGCGGAGCCTCGAGCACCCGAAGCGAGGGATCCGCCTAGAGTGACCTACCCGAGCGAGGCGAAGAGCGCACGCGCGCGCGCCCAAGCGAAGACTTTTGTGCCCGATGAGCATCGCGTTCCTCTTTGAGTCGCGTTTCTGCGCTCGAGAAAAATGGTGCGTGGTCGCGACGACTTGTTCAGTCTAGCCGCCGTTCGCGTGTGCGCCCGAAGTCGACGGACCCTCCGAGGTTACTGGCGCCCAGCACCACGAGCCCATCGCCGACAATTGGCCGTTCGTCAGGGCTATCGCGGCAACGCCATCAGGAGCGGCCTGTCGGACGACGATTGGCGTGGGCGGCTACGATGAACGAGGTCGGCGACGTGAGTGTCCGCGTGGTCGACGATGAGGACGGACGGCGCGGGCGGACCTGTGGAGGCGGCGAACGTGGCCCAGAAGCGACTCGAGGAGTGACTTACCGCCGACCGGCACCAGGGACTTCAGGTCCGTGATTCCAGGCGGCGTCCTGGGCGGCCTACGTGCGAGGCACGACCGGACAACCGAAGCCATCGTTGACCGAGCTGGACCGAGCCTACAATGTCTTCGCATCGGCCCTGATCACCCTCTGCGCCGCGGCATCAAATGATGTTTTGTTCGACAGGCTCTTCAATCGCACCAACCCCCAGCCACCGCGCGGCGGCTGTCGCTGCGACCGCGCGCGTCCTTCACTCTTCCTCGCATGACGCCCAAGTTCGCCCACTGCTTCCGCCAGGACGCCGACGTCTGGCCCTTTTGCGCCGCCCTGGCTACAGCGGTAAGCTGCCCTCGACATGGCTGAAGGGTGGCAGCAGCAGTGGAACAGGCGCTTTTACGGCTCGCAACCCGGTTGGAAGAGCGGAACGACCGAATTTCACGATCCTGTCGTGAGCACGCCCCGCCCCGAGCGCGCATTCTCGAAATCGGTGCCGGACCGACCAACCCGACTTCCGCCTTTTTATCGTCGTTGGGTGAGTTGCACGGAGTCGATGTCAGCGATGAGGCCTCCGAAAATGTGCATCTCGCGACGAACTCGCTCATCGTCGACGGGCATTTCGCACATCCCGACTCCTCGTTCGAGTTGGCTGTGTCCAATTACGTCGTAGAGCATGTCGCCAACGCCAAAGAGCACTTGTCTGAGACCCATCGCGTCTTGAAGCCTGGCGGCTACTACGTCTTCCGGACGCCTAACCTCTTTCACTACGTCGGGCTCGTTTCACGGGTCACGTCGCATAGCCTCCACAAGCTCGTCGCAAATCGCCTGCGCAACCATCCTGCTGACCACCACGATCCGTGGCCTACCATTTACGCCATGAACACGCCGGCCGCCGTGCGACGGTACGCGCGATCAGTCGGACTTCAGGTGAAGAGCATCGCCCTGGTAGAAAAGGAGCCCTCGTACGGAATGTATGCGCGGCTTTTGTATCTGGCGCTCATGGCTTACGAGCGCACCGTGAACGCATCGGAGAGGTTGGCCCCGCTCCGCGCCAACATGTTCGTCGTCCTGCGAAAGGACTAAAGCTAGGCGGTCCGGCGACTGGGAGGGCGGTGTCAGAAATTCCGTGTAACAGGCTTTAGGGGGTCACGCCGGGAGGCGTCCCTCGAAGTGGATCTGAAATTGATTCATCGCACTCTTCCACGCCTTGGGTGGCATCCTCCATTTTTTCTCGGCGTTGCGTAACGCGAGGAAGAGCAATTTGGAGGCGGCTTCGTTGCTGGGGAAGTGGCCTTTCGATTTGATGATCTTGCGCAGCTGGTAGTTGAGCGATTCGATGGCGTTGGTGGTGTAGAGAATGCGTCGGACCTCGTTGGGGAAGGCGAAGAAGGGCCGTACGCGCTCCCAGTTGCGACGCCAGGCGGCTACGACGGCGGGGTGGCTCTTGCCCCAGGCGACCTCGAAGGTGTCGAGCGCCTGCAGGGCTGCGTCCTCAGTCTCGGCTCCGTAGACGAGTTTGAGGTCAGCACAGAGCGCCTTGCGCTTGGTCCAAGTGACAAAGCGGGCGGAGTTTCGGATCATGTGGACGATGCACGTCTGCACGACGGTCTTGGGAAACACCGCGCCCCGGTCAGCTGCTTGAGAAGCCCTTCAGGACCGGTCAAAGTCCTCGGGATTCGAGTACCCCGCGAGCAACTCGTCGAGCAGCTCGCGGCGAATCTTCCTGTCTTTCTTCATCGGCGTCCTTTCCGTGACAGGAACGGCCGCCCGACGCGAGCCTCATCGGCCCGTTACACGAAATTTCTGACAGGCCCCGCGGTTCAGGATCCCGCGTGACGCTGTTCTCGGGCCCAGTGGCGGCGGCAACGACCGACGCGAACGCGATCTACTTCTTCGCCAACCATTCGATCGGGAAATTGCCGATGCCGTGAGCGCGGTCACGGCGGGGTTCTTCGCTTTGGTTCACCTCCCTCCCTCTTCTGTGCCTCGACCAGTAACGCCTTTGACGTCAAAAAATCGACAAGCATCCCATCCCGCGGCCGCTTGGCGACACTAAGCAAATCGTAAGCGATGTCCTGTCCTGGACGTTCCCCTCCTTCTCTCGCTCGCCGGTGAGCAAATCACACCAAGCGCCGGTGCCATGAACGAAGCCGCTTCGCGGCGGCTGTGAGGACAGAAAGCGCCAGGGCCTGACGTGCGGCGCGATTGGTGGCTCCCTTGGATTGGCGTTGCCAGGGACGGCGACGCCGAAGGAGGCGACCATGGATAAGAGCATCGAGCAGCTGGGTCAGGACCTGGCATTGGCAAAGTACGCGAAGAGCACGTGCAAGATGTACGTCAAGACGGCCGAGCAGCTGTCGAATCGGTTCGGTCGACCGTTAGCGGAGCTGACGCGCGAGCAGTTGCGCACGTACGTGGAAGAGATGACGGTTCGCGGCAAGAGCACGTCATGGTTGGGGTGCCAGATTGGCGCGCTTTCGTTTCTTTATCGCAAGACGTTGGGGCGACCGGAGGTGGTCTCGTTTCTGTCGTACCCCCGGCGTGCGCACCCGCTACCGACAATTCTGAGCCTCGAGGAGGTCAACGCTCTGCTGACCGCGATCCGAGTGGCGCGCTACCAGGCGATCGTGATGGTGCTGTACGGCGCGGGGCTTCGGATCGCCGAAGCGTTGGCGCTCGAAGTGAGCGACATCGACGGAGCGCGGGGAGTGATTCGCGTCCGCCACGGCAAGGGCAATAAAGCGCGAGAAGCGAAGCTATCGCCGACGCTGTACGCGTGGCTGCGGCAGTACTGGGCTCGGGAGCGGCCGCCGCTGCCCTATCTGTTCACGTCGGGCAAAACGGGCAAACGGGCGTGCGCCGAGTCGGTGCGTGCGGCGCTCGCGGACGCGGCCAAGCAGGCGTGGATCAAAAAACGCGTCACGCCGCACGTGCTGCGTCACAGTTTCGCGACGCACCTGCTCGAGCAAGGGACCGACGTCCGGGTGGTGGGCGCGCTGTTGGGGCACGCGAGTCTGCAGTCGACCGCGCGCTACGGGCGCGTAACCGAGAAGTTGGTGCGCCAGACCCCCAGTCCGCTGGACCTGTTGCCGCACAAGCGCTGGTAGGCGGGTGCGCCGGGCCCGCCGGGGCCCAGCGCGCTTCGACATCGCGGACATCGTGCGCGCCCATCGCGTCGGACTCGAGAGGGTTCGACGCCTGAGCACTGCCCAAAAGCGTGTCTTGACCGACATCGCGCAGTGCCGCACCGCGCGGCTCGGCGGGCATGTCGATCAATGCGCCGCTTGCGGATACGAGCACCCCTCGTACAACTCGTGCCGCAATCGGCATTGTCCCAAGTGTCAGGCGCTGGCCCAAGAAACCTGGATCGAAGCGCGTCGGCAGCGAATGCTGGACGTCCGGCACTTCCACGTCGTCTTTACGCTGCCCGCCGAGCTGCGGCCCCTCGCCCGGTTTGCGCCCCGCGTCGTCTTCGACGCGCTGATGCAGGCCGCGCACCGCACGCTGGTCGAGGTTAGCCAACACCGGCACGGCGCGACCGTCGGAGCTACCACGGTGTTGCATACGTGGACGCGCAAACTCGAATTCCATCCGCACGTCCACGCGCTCGTCACTGCCGGGGGCCTGAGCGCCGATGGCCAGCGGTGGTGCGCCACCTCCCACCGGTTTCTCTTTCCGGTCCAAGTCCTCAGCCAGGTCTTTCGCGGCAAGATGATGACCGCCCTGGGCCATGCGTACGACGACGGCGCCTTCGCG
The DNA here is from genome assembly GCA_963787925.1 of uncultured delta proteobacterium. GTDB lineage: Bacteria > Myxococcota_A > Polyangia > Polyangiales > Polyangiaceae > Palsa-1150. Next base: position 1,331,238 of record CAWBEN010000003.1, on the reverse strand, counting down.
CGATTCGACGACTTTCGCGACCCCGAAGGCTTCCGCGCGTTGATGGCGCGCGTCGCGCGTCTGGCCTGGGTCGTCTACGCCAAAGCCCCCTTCAAAAAAGGCCAGCACGTGCTCGCCTACTTGGGTCGCTATACCCATCGCGTCGGCATCGCCAATAGCCGCTTGCTCGCCGTCTCCGACCGCGCCGTTACCTTTCGCACCAAAGGCCACGGCACCGAGACGCTCTCGCCGGTCGAGTTTCTTCAGCGCTTGGTCCAACACGTCTTGCCCGATGGCTTGCACAAGATCCGGCACGCCGGCTTGTACGCCTCGGCTTCGAAAGCTCGTCGCGAAGACGCTCGAGGTCGCCTCGGCCAGGTCCCGCCGACGCTGCGGACGGCCGGCTGGCGGGAGCGGCTCGCTCGACTCACTGGACGTGACATCGGTCGATGTCCCCATTGCGGCGGGCCCCTCTTCTCGATCCCCGTCTCTCGATGCCGTGACCCACCCACCCTCGCTGCGTAACCGATCGATGTCTCCGAACCCCCATCGCCGCCTTGCCTTTTTCACGGTCTCCGACCGCGTGGGGCGAGATCCATGCGCCGCCCAGGCTTCTTCGCTTCGACGCCTTTGCCGCCATCCCCCAACTCCCTCCTAGGGCTTGCGCATCACGCTGAAATCCCCATAGTGACCGGACACGTCGTGGTGCGCCGCGAGGGCTCGTTCAACGGCGCAATTCATCGACGGCCATCACCACCCATCACGCCGGGTGCGTCGATGAATCGCTCATCATTTTCGCTCATCGGCGAACGAATCTCTTCGACTGGCGCAGGCTTTCCGCTCATCGGCCCATCTCTCTTCGGCATGGGCTCGCGTCTTTCGCTCATGGGTGCACCCTTTTCGCTTACGCCCGCCTCCTTTTTTGCTCATGGGCGAACGAATCGCGTCGATGCCCGCACGTCTTCCGCGAATGTGCGCTCTAGTCGCGCGGATGGGCGCAGCTCTCTCGCTGATGCGTCCGTCCGTCGTCGGGATTGGGCCGCGTCTTTCGCTCACTCGGGCGCCCGTTGTCACTGATACGCCTCCGTCTCCCGCTCATTCCCGTGCCCATCGCGCAAACGGCCGCACCGCTTCTGCTCATTCCCGTGCCCATCGCGCAAACGGCCGCACCGCTCCCGCTCATTCCCGTGCCCATCGCGAAACGGCCGCACCGCTTCTGCTCATTCCCGTGCCCATCGCGCAAACGGCCGCACCGCTTCTGCTCATTCCCGTGCCCATCGCGCAAACGGCCGCACCGCTCCTGCTCATTCCCGTGCCCATCGCGCAAACGGCCGCACCGCTTCTGCTCATTCCCGTGCCCATCGCGCAAACGGCCGCACCGCTCCCGCTCATTCCCGTGCCCATCGCGCCATAGGCTGGCCCGCTGCGGCTCCGTCGCGGGTCCGTGATCGGCGTTCGCCGCCGTCTTTCGCTTGCCGCCGGGCGCTTGTCGTCTGCCTCGGCGGGCATCGCCGTCGGTGCCGGGGCTCCGTCACGCGCGGACTCGGCCACGAAGGCCGAGCGCCGGCCCGCTTTCGCGCACTCGCCATCGCGTGATCGTCACAAGTCCCAACCTCTCGAAAAGACGAGCGTCTCGCCGCATCGTCGCTTCGCGACAAAAAAATCGCCAGGCCACTTCAACTTTTTTTCCGAAATGCGCCCCCCTCGATGACCAGTACTCGTGAAGGACGTCGACGCGAACGCTCCACGCTATTGGGCGCGGGTGTCCTCACGCCGGCCGCCTTCGGAAAAGAGAGATTGTCCCATGACGACCAATACGGCAACGAAAACCAAGGTGGCCGACCTCGCGGTGCAGTTGATCGCGGGGACGGACAAGCACCTCGCGAACGTGACGCAAGTCATGCTCGCGGGGGGCTCGTTCACGCCGGCGCAGGTGACGACGCAGCTTCAAGCGCTCGTCAAACTGCGCGATGACGTGGACGCCGCAAAGGCCTCGACCAAGGCCAAGCTCGATCTCGAAAAAGCCGAAGCGCCGGCGCTGCGCACCTTCATGGGTGCGTACGTGACGTTCGTGAAGGCCGCCTTCGGGACCACGCCGGACGTGCTCGCGGATTTCGGGTTGCATCCGAAGACGCGCGCACCGCTGACGGCCGAAGCCAAGGTCGCCGCCGCCGCGAAGCGCAAGGCCACACGCGCTGCGCGGAGCACGATGGGCTCGGTGCAGAAGAAGAGCGTCAAGGGTGCCGTGACGGGCATCGTCGTGACGCCGATCACTGCGCCGCGACCCATCGCGACGACGTCGGCCGGCTCGAGCGCCCCTGCGACCAGCAGCACGGGCACGACAGCCGCCGCGACGCCGCGGGTCACACCCGCCACGTGACCAGTCACGTGCCAGTCACGTGATCGGGTGCTGACACGACAACCAGGGACCGGGGAGTCCTGCCCGCAACGGGCGGCGCTCCCCTTCCCGCTTTTCCTCGCTGCGGAGGCGCTGGACGGCCCCCACCAAAGCATCTCGTGCGCCTGCGGCGACGCCCTATTGGCCGCATCAGGTACGTGCGCCGTGCGGCTCCATCGCCGCACGCAGCCGTCGCTTGGCCTCCTCGTGGTCGATGCCCTCGCCCCCATCGAACTCCGCCAGCCGGGCGCGCACTTTCTGGCGGAAGGCCACCTCGTCGTCGAGCGCAGCCTCCAGAAGATCGGCCAGCACCGAGGCCGGCTCGCGAGTCCTTGCCCTCGCGGTAGCGATCGAAGGTCACGGCTCTCGACGCGCTCGGTCGGACAAGGCATGATCGAAGCATGGCAACCAAGGTGGATCACCTCATCGAGGAGGCGCTAGCGCTCTCGGCGGACGACCGGGCGAGGGTGGCGGCAAAGCTCTTGGCTAGCCTGCCATCGAAAGCGGCGACCGTCTCTCCGCGGCGCCTCCTTGATCTGGCTGGACGCGGCGTGGGTGTCTGGGGTGAGGACTCGACCGCCACGCTGGGCCGACATCGCGACGAATGGCGCTGAAGGGGCCTCTCGCCGGCGCCCGACTCGTCGCGCTGGATACCTCGCCTTCATCTACCTGATCGAGAAGCACCCGGTGTTCTTCGGCGCGGTCGCGCCGATCTTCCAGGCCATTGACGGCGGCGACGTCCAGGCCGTGACCTCGGTCCTCTCCTTGCTCGAGGTGCTCGTGAAGCCTCTCGAGACACAAGCGACCGCACTTGCGGACGACTTTCGCGCGGCGGTATCGGCTTCGCCCAACTTGCGCGTCGTCGACGTGGATCGCCAGATCGCCCGAGCGGGCGGCGGCCATACGAGCAGCTCACGGGTATCGCACGCCGGACGCCCTGCACCTTGCGACGGCAGACGTCGTCGGTGCTGACGTGTTCGTTAGCAACGACGCGCGACTGCGAAGCTTCGGCGCGGTGCAAGTGGTCACGATGGCCGATCTTGCCGGGCCGTGAGCGCACGGTCCTTTCGACCCCGATCCCGTGTTGCCGCCAGGTTGCCGTAAACTCCGCTCCCAAGGCCGGTACAGCACGGCTCGAGGGCTTGTCGTTGACCGCGATTCACCGCCGAGACGGCAGCGCTGCGTGCGCTCGTCGCCTGCCGCGGTTAGGTAGCTGGGGTGGGGAATCTTCCGCACATGACCTGGGTTGTCGCCACGAATTCGATCTTCGGCGCGGCGTACGTCGTGGGCGAGGGTGCGGCCCGGCGCCCTCTATCGGCGCCGGGACCCCGGGCCGACGCTTGCTGCCTTCTCGAGAGCGCGCACGTCCCGCCGCGCAGCGCGTAGCTCTTCGACCAAGCCCGCGGGAACGCCGAACCGGGCAAGCGCATCGCCCGCGCGATTGACGTTAGCCTTGGCTGCGTCGAGCCACAGGTCGACGTCCTTCGTGGACCTCCGCCTCGCGTGAACCCCCACCGCGTGGCCGCCGATCAGCAGATAGCGAACCTCGCCTTCGGCGAACGCCGTGAGCATTGCCGCCAAATCGGGGGGCAGGGGCATCGGGGGCTCTCAGGCTCCATGCTTGGAAGGCGAGCTCGATCGAAGCCAGGAGGCGCGCCGAGGGCCCAACGCGGAGCCAAAAGGCGGCGTCGGCCTCGTTGAGATCTCGATGGCTGGCGACCCGACCGCCTTGCCATTGAACGTCCTCGCCGGGCTCCACATGGCTATGCTAGCAAGCCGTGCCCTGGCTGTCCTCGAGCTGGCCGAGCGTTCTTGGCTCGGCCGCGTCTGCTCCTCCCGCGCCGGCCACCTCACGATCGACCTGAGCCTCACGTCCAACGGCCAGCCGTTTGCGCGGGGGGTCGCCTCTCCGCCGGTAGCGGTGGCACGCCGTCTGCCGACATTTCACCCCCGACAACCGCTGCGGCGAGGTGTGCCACCTGGCACATGATGTACGTGGGCTAAATCCAATCAACTTGTCGAAACCACTCATGGTTCCTGATTGGCCCCGCTTATGCGTTGTGCATCGGCAGGACACCACCATGCCGACCCTTCCCAATCATCGCCCACTGCCGTTTCGTGCTGCGTCGTTGCCGCTCCTGCTCCTCTCCGCCGCCCTCGCGTCGGGCGCATGCGGCGGGACCACGCCGAATGCCCCACCCGGAGCGGGCCCGCCGGTCGTCGTCGGGCAGCAGCGCCTCGGGCTCAGGTTCGTCCGGCGCAAGCTCGTCCGGCGGTGGCTCTTCCGGAGTCATGCCGCCGACAGGCCAAACGGACTTCACGTCGGCCCCTCCGGCCGGTGCCAGCGGTGGCGGTGGCCGCGGGGCGTCCCTCGGCGCCGGCTCAGCTTCGGCAAGCAGCGGCAGCTCCGCTAGCGCGCCCGCCGCCGCACCCCCGCAGGCCCCGAGCTCCAGCTCATCGACGACACCGCGCACGGTGCAGGAGACCGACCTTTATCGCCTGGACGGCAATCGCCTCTACTACTTGAACGGGTACCGCGGGCTGATGGTCTTCGATGTCACCAACGTCGATCAACCGAAGCTCCTCGGGCGCTCCGCCATCTACGGCAGCCCTGTGCAGATGTTCGTGACCAATGGCGTTGCGGTCGTCGTCGTCGCCGATTGGTACGGCGTCATGGCGAACGGCCAGCCCTTCCATGGTTCCATCGTGCGAGGTCTCGACGCGACCGACCCGAGCAACATCAAGGTGCTCGGAGAGGCCAAGCTCGGGGGATGGGTGCAGGACACGCGCATCGTCGGCAACGTGCTCTATGCGGTGAGCGAAGACTACGGATGGACCTACGGCTGGACCGGCGCCTATGGCGGCGTCGTGGGCGGCTCGACCACCTCGAACGGCCCGACGGTGCTCGTCTCGTCGGTGAGCTTCGCAGGGGGGAACATTCAGCAAATTGATTCGAAGTCCTACGCGGGGTACGGCGGCGTCTTCAACGTCACGCCGAGCTCGATCATGCTCGCGCATCCGGTCGCCGCGGCGCAACCGAACCTCCCGGATCCGGCGAAAACGGCGCTTCAGTACCTCGACATCAGCGATCCGAACGGCGCGATTGTCGAGCGAGGCACCATCCAGGTCGCCGGCAGCATCTCGGGCTGGGGTGCGGACAACGGCAGGTGGAACCTCGACTTCGCCGACGGCAAGGTCGCGCACGTCATCGGATGCGGGTCCGCGGGCTGCGGTTCTGGATACATCCTTGCGACCGCGGATTTCACCAATCCCAACCAGCCGACCCTTGCTTCCGAGCTCTCGATCCCGTCGAGCGGTTGGAGCGCCGCCGCTCGATTCGACGGCGGACGCATGTATCTGTCCCCCGGCGGGGGCTATTACTACTCGCCAAACAGCACTGGGACACCGCTCCAGATCTTCGACCTGTCGAACGCCGCTGCGCCCAAGCTCGCTGGCCAGACGGAAATTCCGGGGAGCGTTTGGCTGATGATTCCCTCGGGGAATCAGCTCTTCGCGCTGGGTCAGGACTACAACAGCACTCCCTACTACAGCTCATCGCGCGTCTCGCTGAAATACCTCGACGTGACCAGCGCGACCGCGCCGTCGCTCCTCGGCACGTCGAGCTTCGGCGACGGGTGGGCGTGGACGCCGGCGGCGGAGACATTCAAAGCCTTCACGAAGGACCCGAACAACCTGGGTCCGGGGCAGGGCCTCGTCGTGCTTCCGTTCAGCGGGTGGAGCGCTTCTTCGCGCGCATACAACAACGGCGTTCAGCTCATCGAGTACACGCCCACCAGCATCACGACGGCCGGGGCAGCCCATACGAAGGGCTGGGTCGAGCGGGGAATCTTCGCCAACGGGCGCATCCTGTCGCTGAGTGACCTCGCGCTCTCGGTCGTCGACTACAAAGATCCCCTCGCGCCGACCGTCACGGCGGAGCTCACGCTCGCGCGCAACGTCATCGCGGCGCAGCCCTCCGGCGCGACCATCGCGGAGATCTCGACCGATTGGTGGGGCTACGACAACACGAAGTCCGAGGTGCGTGTTCTGCCGATTGCGGACGCCGCCGAGACCCTGGACGAGTCGGCCGCGCCGAGCCTCACCGTGCCTGGGGTGAATGCCCGCGTCTTCATGAACGGTCAGCTCGCGTACGTCGTCACGGCCGTCCAAACGCCGTACCCATGCCCCGTGTACAGCGGCCAGCCGTACCCGACACAGCCCACCCAGTGCACCGGATGGCAACAGCAAGTGCAGGTGATCGACCTGTCCAGCGGTGGCGCCAAGGCGCGTGGAACCATTGCTCTCCCCATTGACCCGAACGGGTGGTACGGCGGTTGGGGCTGGGGTGGCTTCTACTACTATGACTGGTACGAGGGCGGCGAGATTCGTGCAGGTGGGAGCCGATGCGCTCGCCTTCCGGAGGTACCACCCCAACTACAGCTCGACAGGGCAATATGTGTCTGAATCGAGAGACCTCTTCGTCGTCGATCTTTCGAATCCGGATCAGCCCGGCTTCGCGTCCGTCGTCGTCACGAACGACCCCAACGGTTGGTGGGGCAACATGAAGGTCATCAACAACACGCTCTACACCACGCACTACGTGTGGCCGACCGGGTACGTCCAGAATCCGACCGTGCGGTACTACCTCGACTCCATCGACCTCACGGACCGCAAGAACCCGAAGGTTCAGGCGTCGATCAACGTTCCGGGCATTCTCGTCGGCGGCTCACCGGACGGCTCGGTCCTTTACACGATCGACTACCACTGGGATACGAACGGCAGCTACGCCATCAACGATTTCGATGCGCTCAAGCTATACCAAGGCCGCGCGTACCTGCAGAGCAGGACACAGCTCGATGGCTGGGTGGGCAACGTGTTCGTTCGCGGGACGACCGCGTACACGTCGACTCAAAAATATGTCTATACGAACAATCAGCCGGGAATCGAGCTTCACCAGATTGATCTGAGCAATCCCACCCAACCGGTCGACCGCGTAGCCAGCGGCCCAGGCGGTTGGGGCTGGCTGGTCGATGTTCAAGGGGATCGCTTGCTCGTGACCTCCGGCTGGGGCTACTGGTCCTCCCCTCCGGGCCTCGATATCTACCGGCTCTCGCCGACCGCGGCTCCTGTCTACGACCAATTCGTGCGCACGCTGGTTGGTCGATCAGCTCCGTGGCCCGGCAGGACAACCAGCTCTTTCTATCGAACGGCGACTGGGGCGTGCAAGCCGTGCAGCTTCAGTAGCGACGAGGCCAATGGATTGCGGCTGCGTCGGCGTCTGCCGCGGCCGACCACGTTGAGCAACGTCTTTGCCGGCCGTCCCCGATTCGAAGCGCCACCGCGTCATCATGAGCCGAACGGGCGGCTGATCCTCTTCGATGAGCCTCATGACCCAGGGTGCGCAGGTGGCTCTGGCGAAGGGCGGCTTGGATCGCCACACCGGCGGCAGCGAGCTGCTTGACCAACAGCGCGTCGATGTAGGGCTGGAGCCTGACCCGCTCAGTAGCGCTTGGGTCCGCGGCCTCGCGAAAGCGTCAACAAGTCCTTGGTGAGGCGGTCCAAGCGCTCCTGCAGATTGGTCAGCCGCACGGCGACCTTAAGGTATTGTTCGGCGAGCGTCACGACGTCGAGGAGGTCTTGGCGCCTCTTGCTTGTTCGGCGACTCGGCTCTTCGGCAGCAGCCAGCTTGAGCACGAGCATGTCCCCAGGCCTCGCGAGTCGCAGCTCGAAGCCCCCCGCGTCGACGAGACGAGCGCGAGATACCGCGGCATCGATGCCGACGTCTTGCGCCGAGAACTGAATGGCCACCCGGCGCGAACGGGGAGCGTCGCCCGGTGCGCGCCAATCGTCGCTGTGTGCGTGGCGCCCCTCGCGGTCGAAGCCTGCCTTCTGGAGCGCCTGACGTGGGATCTCCGCGAACATTCTCACGGCGAGGTCGATGTCCAGCGTGGTGCGCGGCTCCTTCGACAACATCTGCATGGCGACCCCCCCGATGAGCGCGCAGGGCGTTCTGGTTGCCTCCAGAACGGTCACGACCGCCCGAAGCGGCTGCTCCTTCGTGTCCCCCGGCGAAAGTCCCATCGTCTCACTCCAAAGGCGATCCAGCGCGTAGCTCTGGGCCAATCGGCGCTGAACTTGGCGGCTCATGGGTTCGCCTGTTGACGAAGGTAGCGAACATCAGCCTGCACGCCGCCGTCCTTCCGCCTTCGAGGTGACACGGGCCGCAACGCCGATCGACGATGGCCTGCACCGCGAGATGGCGATGGTCGCCTGGTGAAGTCTGTCGAACGCCGTATCGAGGACAAGACGTTGCTTCGGCTGGTGCTAGAAGTGGCTGGCCGCACGGAATCCCCCCTGGCGCGCGGTTTCTCCGGAGGGTTGTGCGTCGAACACGGTCGAGCGCCCCGCCGCCGTGCGCATCCTCGACGACGAAGCCGCCGAGGACGGGTCGGTCTTTCTCGTGGTTCAACGAAATCAGCTGGTTCTCGGCACCCGAGGAGCCCGGCCCTACTGCGGCACGGCCTGCGCGAGCACCTGCTCGACGAGCTCGTCCCGGTAACGTTCGAGCGCGCGCACGGAGTCCGCCGTCCTCCCCAGGGCAGCCGCCATGGCCGCGATCGGCAGCTGCCGGAGCACCCAGGCGAACGTCAGGGGCGAGAAGCCGCCGTCTTGCGCGGGTGCATCGGCTAGCGCACGCCGGAGGTCGAGGCCAGTTCCGACGAGAGCCTGCACGTCCTCGAGGTCTCGAAGCTCGGATTGGCTCAGGAGCGCGCATAGCTTGTTCACGAGGATTTGGTGAGCCGTGTCGATCCAGATTCGCACTCCCCCCAGGTCCACTTCCACCGGTGGCTCCGCGAGCCGGACGGGATCCGCTATGAGATCGACGAGGGTCGTCTCCCCGGCGTCGCGCACCTCGAATCTGCAGAACGCCTCGGCCCTCTGCTGCACAGTCACACCGAGCCCGACGGCCTCCAGTCGAGCCTTCGCGTCCTCGGGCGCACGCTCGAGCGCGCGCCGTGCCTGGTAGAAGAGATCCAGGTCGCGGGTCGTCCGATGCTGCGTGTGGACGCCTGCGAGCGCGCCGCCCCCGCTGAGCGTCCACCGCGGCGTAAGCCCCGCCAGCGTCCCCAGGATGCGGACCTGCAGCGCCGTCAGCTTACCGGCGCTCGCCACGCGCGTTCCACCAGCCCAGTAGCCAGGTCCAGAAGGGCCGGCTCTTCCCTAGGTACCTCTCCAGCCGTGGCCAGAGGTCGGCGATCTCCGCGAAGGACACGAAGGTGAAGACGTCGTCCGGCTTGGCCTGACGCATCAGCTTGCCGACCAGATAGGCGCGAACCTCGACGTCTGGACTGCGGAGACGCTCGCGGAACACCGCCAGAGGCATGTCCGTGTCCCAAAGGAAATACGGCCGTCCTTGTGGGTCGACCATCCTCTCCGGGGGCGTCTGGTTCAGCATGGCTACTGCTGGAGCATAGCACCCGCTTCGCGACCATCGCGTTCTCGGACCCCGTAGTTCCTGGCGACCGGACGTCGTGCCCAGGGCACCGGCGGCAAGCGCATGTGAGCGAGGTCGCGGCCACCGGGCGGAGCTCGCTCGCGGCCAGTTTGAGGTCCCGTGCGTCCGACGCGTGGTCGCGGGCCACTTGTCGCAGGACTCCCGGTATCCGGCTGCGGTCGTCCGGTTCTCGTCCAGGGTCGCGCGCGATCGTCTCGAAGTTGCCCGCGAGGGTCGCTTTGTTGCGCGGGTTTTATGCGTCGAACACGGTCGAGCACCCCGCCGCCGTGCGGCAGAGGAGCGAGCAGCGGCAAAGATATTTCCTGGCGATGAGTGCGCGCGGCGACTGGAGCGGCGCGAGAGGCCGCACGTCTCGATGCGAAACGTGCCAAGCCTTCGCGGTCGGTCGCGACAGGACTCGCGCGGCACTCGACGACGACGTCTCTTCCGTGGCCGACGGCGCCTCGGCGGCCAAACGCGTATCGGCGAGCACGATGCCGTCGTAGACGCGCGGTACGGCATGGGCGGGACGCGAGAGAACGATCGCCAGACTCGCGACGAGCAGCCACGCCAGACGCATCCACGGGCGCGAGGCACTGCTCACCGCGACCAGTGTAGTACGGTAACGGGCGCCGCCAATATCCGGGGGCTGGCCACCATCGACTCTTAACCAGGCGAAGGGGCGGCGTCGAGAAGAGCGCCAGTGGGCGCCTCCCGACTACCTCTTCTCCTCTGCCGCTGGGTCCGCGTGGCGGTGGACGAGTTTCCAGCCGCCCTTCTCGGTGCGGCGGAATACTTCTGTCACCCGCAACCTCATGGGCGCGAGAGCATCACGCCCGCGCATCCGTACCTCGGCAAGTTGGAACCCTGTCCAGAAGGCCAAGTCGCCGCTCGCTCCCGACTGGAGCACCTCGAAGTGAGTCGTGCCACCCGACTCGAACGACGCCGCCTCGTGGTCGTACCGCGCACGAACCGCAGCAGCGCCGACGACGGATGCGCCCCTCGGATGGAAGAATGTCGCGGCACCCTCCGCGGGGACGATGGCGTCGAGCGGGGACGGATCCCCGCGAACGTACGCCGCAGCGGCTTCCTCCCGCTGCTTCATGAAGGCTGCGAAGTCCGCCGGCTCCGTCGCGCTACTTCGAATCGAACTCATGGCTACGCTCCTTGCCCCCGCACTCTTGCTTGGCGCCGGTCTTACGTCGTCCGTTCAACCCGGCAACGGTAGGGTGCTGGAGGCGGGTGACAACAGCCTGTCAGCATTGTTCTCGGGCTGGTTCGGCGCTGACACATGGCCCGTGCGTCGGCGGAGCTTCTGCGTGCTGCGGAGGACGACCACGCTCGACACGCTACCGGGCTCCCTGAGCGAGCTGCACCTCTCCGCGAAGGAGGCAGCGGCATTCACGGTGGGTCATCTGGCCACGCACCTCCGTCGAAGGCAGTGTGATCCGGGTGCGGTCCGCGTCGGACCCTTGCGTCGTCCGCCGCACGACCGCGGCCGGCCGTTCCCAGGACGCCAACTTTTGGCGTCAGGGGCGCCCGCTTGCGCTACGCCTCTCTGAGTGACCACCAGTGACTACGCGTTCGCGGGGGTCGACCGAGCGCGAGAGCTCGAGCGACTCCGCCGCATCGAGCGCATCTTCGACGCGGCCTCCCAGCGACTTCTCGAGGCTGTCAATCTTTCGCCGGGCGCCCGCTGCCTCGAGGTCGGCGCGGGCGCTGGATTGATCGCGGCCTGGCTGGCCGAGCGTGTCGGCGCGGAAGGAGAGGTGGTCGCAGTGGATCGCGACGCTTCCTTTCTTCGGCCGTTCGGACCGCTCGCCCGGGTGCGGATCATCGAGGGCGACGCTCGTCGCGCGGCGCTCGTCTCCTCGCACTTCGACGCTGCGCACGCGCGCTACGTGCTCGTCCACAATGCAGACTGGGCTGCGCTCCTCGATGCCGTCATCGATTCACTCAAGCCCGGCGGCGCCGTCGTGCTCGAGGAGCCTGACTTCACGGTTGCCAAGGCTTGGACGGGGAATGACGGCCGCGCCTTCGATCGCGTGAATGCCTCCATTTGCGCGATGTTTCGCGGCGCGGGCAAGGACCCGGCGCTCGGTATTCGGCTGCCGTCCGAGCTCGAGGCACGCGGGCTGCGCGTCGAGCGCGCTGACCACAGCGCGCCAATCTGTCGCGGGGGAGAACCCCTCGCGGCAATGATGGCCCTGTCGACGACGCAGCTGGGGGCGAAATACCGGGCGACGGGTCTCGTCGACGAGGAGGATCTTGCCGGCTACGCGCGCTTCGCTGCCGATCCAAGCGCTTGGGGCATTTATTACGCGACGATAGGTGTCCTTGCCCGCAAGCCAGGCCCCGACTAGCCGCCTCTTTTGCGGAGCCTCAAGAGCGCGGCCCTCCTCGCGCGGAGCCTTGCACCGGAGGTGAGGAACAGACGCGAGCCACTACGGGTTGCACGCAGGTCGAAGCGCAGCCAGACAGGAATGCGATGCCCAAGTCCCCCCGTCCCTGGACTGTCTTGCCGCACGGTCCTGTCGAGAAGCTCGACGACAATCTGTGGACCGTGACGGGCGACCTGCCGCGCATTCGCGTCAAGGGAATCCGCCGCATGTCGATTGTCCGGCGCTCTGACGGCGCGCTTCTCTTCTTTCACGCCATCCCGCTGGATGACGCGACGCTCGCGGAAGTGACAGCATGGGGAAAGCCAGAAATCTTGGTCATCCCACACGATCAGCATGCCCTCGATGCCAGAGCGTTCGCCGAGCGGCTTGGGCTCCGCGTCTTCGGTCCCAAGTTGAACGAGAAGAAGCTGCGAGCCAAGGTGGACCTTGCCGGGACGCTCGATCAAGTCCCCGCCGATCCCTGCGTTGCCTTCGAGTCGCTGGAGGGCGCCAAGACCGGCGAACCGGTCGGCATCGTTCGCAGTGGTGAGCGCGTCAGTTTGCTTTTCGCCGATGCGATCCAGAACATTCCGAAGGAGACGCTGCCGCTGGCTTTTCGTCTGCTCGGGATGGGCGGCGGTCCCAAGGTGACTCCTCCGTTCAAGTTGCTGTTCGCGAGCGACACGAAGGCCCTCCGTGCACACCTGGAACGACTCGTCGACCTGCCGGGTCTCACGCGAATGGTCCCTTGCCACGGAACCATCGTCCGCTCGGACCCGGCGGGTTCGTTGAGGCGCGTCACGATGGAGATCTAGAAGCTCCACCCCATGAACCGCGATACGGGTAGCGCATGACGGATCGAGCCGCCTACGCCCTCCCTCCCAGCGGAGGGCGCGAGATTCTCTTTCGCGGCACGCGCATGCACGTCAAGGTCGGGCACGCCGCGGGCGCCACGTACTCGATGATCGAAATGATGCATCCGCCCAAGGTCGGACCCGCTCTCCATAGACATCCAGGGGGCGATGAGGCCTTTTACGTGCTCGATGGCGAATACGAGATTCGCTGCGGCAGGGATACTTTCTTTGGGACGCCGGGATCTTTTGTCTTCGTGCCGCGCGGTGCGCCCCACGGGTACACGGTCGGTCCGCAAGGTGGTCGCGTTCTCGTCGTGGCACCGGCTGGTCTTGAGCGGTACTTCGAGGAGGTCGCAGACCGCCTTGCGCAAGGACCTGTCTCGATGGAGGTCGAAGCCGACATCGCGAGCCGTTACGGACAGGAATTTCTCGACCGGCTTCGTCATTGGGGACAGTAGTCCCGATTCCTCGCACCGAAGGGATGCCTATGGCCGGTGGGCCAGTTCAACGCGATGTTCCACATGCATTGTCAGTTTGCCATTCGTCCCGTGGTGGGACGAGTCGCTGCACTTCAGGTCGAGACCAGCACGATTCGGTGGCTCGGACGAGAGAAAAGCCCGCGAGTCTCACGCCAGAGAGCAACGCGGACACTCGACCACGCGTCGTCGGATCGGTAGGCTTTGCCCGTGAGCCCGCGCGTTGCGAGCTGGCTGCCGACGGTCTTTTTCGTCCCGCTCGCGGCCTTTGCGCTCTACCGCAGAGTCAGGAGGACCTTTGGGCGTCAGCTCATTGCACCCAAACGAATGGTGCTGCGGATGCTCCTGCTCTCCGTCATCGGCATCGTCTTTCTCGCCTCGATGCCGACGCTGAACGGCTTCGCTGCCGGCGCCGCTGGAGCCAGCCTGGGGGTCGTTCTCGCAATCTACGGGCTAAAGCACACGCAGTTCGACGTGAGCGCCGCAGGCAGGTTCTACACGCCAAACCCGTGGATCGGTATGGTGGTCACGGCGCTTTTCCTGGGTCGGTTCGCCGCGCGAACGTTCACGGTCTACGAGGCACGGACGTTGGCTGGGCCAAGCGTCTTAGGTACTCCGTTTCAACGGAGCCCGCTCACCCTTGCGGTCTTCTTTCTCATGGCCGCGTACTACGTCGCCTTCTACGGAGGAGTGCTCAGAAAGGCGCGCAGCGTTCGCGTCGCGCAGTTGCCGCCGGACAGTGGTTCGATGGGCGCCGCGTGCGACGGCGGCGGTGCCCTGCGGGACGCCGCGCTCGATCACGTCGACAACGGACGCCGGATGCGACTCCCGGCCGCGGCCATCCCCGATTCGAAGCGCCACCGCCTCATCATGAGCCGAACGGGCGGCTGAGCCTCTTTGATGAGCTTCATGACCCATCCGCCGGCGCGCCTCCCTTCAGGGGATAGGCGTTAGACCCCGCACGTCTCGACGGCCCAGAAGCAACACGAAGAGGCCCCGGCTTCCGGCGCGGCATCCGCCGGGATGGCGTCACGGGCCAGCGGGCCGCATACGGAGTAGCCGCAAGCGCCTTCCGCGGCGGACTGGCGAAAATGAGCTGTCTTCGGGCACTGGCCCACCCCGACGCCAGCGTCACCAGCCAAGAATCTCACGTACGGGGCTGGGTCCGCACCGAAACAGACCAGGACAGGATGGTAGACGGCCAGTCCGCACGCTCCGTCCGCGGCAGGTGCATCCTGAGCGGCTGCTCCACCCTCCGCCTCGGGACCGGCGTTCTGAGCATCTCGAAAAACCGCCGCCGCAGAGGGCCTGCTCGCGTCAATCGCACTTCCGGAAGATGCGCCGCAGCCCAGCGGCGTAACCGCCATCAGCACGTACACACTCGGCCAGTCCCGAGGAAACGTCGCCCCCATCCGACTCATGGCAAGCATTACTGCGCGGCTCCGCGCGGGTCAACGCGCCGCGAAAGCCTCGCCCCGCGCAATCGCTACCCTTCTTCGAAGATAGGTCCATCGCGAGACATCGCACTACCGACCGGAGGCGAGTTTCGTCAGTCTTTTTACCCGGCCCACCCAGGAGCCCGGGTTCGCGGGCATCACGAGCGGCGCGATCGGCAAAGGTCTCGAAGCTCGGATCGACTCAGGAGCGCGCGCAGCTCGTTCACGAGGATTGGGTGAGCCGTATCGATTCTCCTGGAGCAGCGCCTTCACGTCGTCCCTCCGCTGAGAACACCCCCTCGCTGGCACGGCGCCGGTCGGTCGTGTCATGCTCGGGCCGAAGGCTCGCCGGGGACGAGCTCGGAAGAGGCCGCAAAGAGGAAACGGGTGCAATGTCGACCGACGAGTTGCTGACACGCGCGCAAACGCGGGTCGGAGCCGTGCTCAGCCAAAAGTACCGCTTGGACGCGGTGCTCGGAACCGGGGGCATGGCGTCGGTCTTCTCGGCGACGCACCTGCGGAACGCCAACCGCGTGGCGGTAAAAATCCTGCACCGCGAGCTTGCCGTCGACGCCGGCATTCGCGCCAGGTTCCTGCGGGAGGGCTACGCGTCGAACACGGTCGAGCACCCCGCCGCCGTGCGCATCCTCGACGACGACGCCGCCGAGGACGGGTCGGTCTTTCTCGTGATGGAGCTGCTCGAAGGCGAGCCGCTCGACGTCCGCTGGGAACGCTTGGGCTGCCGGTTGCCGGTCGACGAGGTCGTCTCGATCACTTGGCAGCTCCTCGACGTGCTCGCGGTCGCCCATGAAAAAGGGATCGTGCACCGCGACCTCAAGCCGCAAAACCTCTTCGTCGACAGGGAAGGCCGCTTGAGGCTCCTCGATTTCGGGGTGGCGCGCCTCCACGAGCTGGCGCCGACGACGACGCGCTCGGGGGCCGTGGTCGGGACGCCTGCGTTCATGGCGCCGGAGCAAGCGATCGGGCGCCGGCGCGAGGTCGACGCTTTGTCGGACTTGTGGTCCGTCGGGGCCACGGCGTTCGCGCTCGCGGCGGGGCGATGCGTTCACGAGGCCGACACGCCCGAGGGGATCCTCGTGCTCGCCGCGACCGTGGCCGCGCCTCCGCTGGCGTCGGTCGCACCCGGCGTGCCGGGCGCCCTCGCGGCGGTCATCGACCGGGCGCTCGCCTTCTCGAAGGCCGACCGCTGGCCGAGCGCCCGCGCGATGCAGCACGCGCTACAAGAGGCTGCCGAAAGCGCCGGATGCATCGAAGCCCCGGGCGCCCCCGCCGCGTCCGCGTCGGCATCGGCCAGCGCGCGGCCGCGTGCCGTGTCCACGCCCTTCACGGTCGTAGCCGTCCCGCCCGTCGCGCCGGTCGCGGCGCGCGGCGACGGCCGCAAGCCCCGCTGGCGTCGCACCCTCGCCGTGGTCACGATTGGCGCGGCGTCGGTCGTGGCCCTCGCCGCGGCGGCGGCGTCGAGGGGCGGCGGCGGGCGCGGCGCGGTCGGAGTCGCTGCGACGTCACCCGCCGAGCCCTCCCACGCCGTCGCTATCGAGCGGGCTCCCGCGCCCAGCGTCGATCCGGCTTTGGCGGCGACCGAAGTGCTGAGCCCCCTGCCGCCCCCGTCTTCTCTTTCGCCGGTCGCGCCCCCACGCGTGTCGGCCCCCTCGCCATCGGGTCCGCGCCCGCCCTCGCCGCCCGCACGGGTCAAAGCCGCGCTGCCGGGGCTCCTGCCGGGCCAGCCGTCGGCCTCGTCGAAGCGTGACCCGCTCGCGCCGTGACAGGTCGCCGATGACGCCCTCGTCGGCCGCGAAGTCGCTTGCTGCGTTCGGGGCCGCCGCCGCGCTCGCGTTGGCCGATCAGCCCGCGCGCGCCGACGACGTCGCCGGAGCGCTCGACGAGCTAAAGCAAGGGTACGCCTTGAAGCAGACCGACCAATGCGCGCAAGCCGTCCGGCATTTCGAGCGGAGCTTCCAGCTTCACGCGACGGCCAAGGCGCTCCTGAACCTCTCCGATTGCGAGCAGCGCCTCGGCGATTTCTTGACCGCGCGGCAGCACGTGACCGAAGGGCTCGCGCTCGCGGAAAACGACGCGGACGCCTCGCTCGCGACCGTGGCCCGCGACCAGGCCGCGCTCGTCGACCGCAAGCTCGCGTGGCTCACCGTCCGGTTTCCCGAGGCGGCGCTCGCTGGGTGCGGCGATTGCGCCGTCCGCCGCGACGCCGCGACGCTCGGTCGGAGCGCCTTCGGCGTGCCCGTCGCGCTGAACCCGGGGCTCCACGACGTCGTGGTCGAGTCGGCCCAGCATGCCCGCCGTCTTTACGCCGTGCGCCTCGCCGAGGGCGAGCACGCCGAGCTCGAAGTGGCTCCGGGCGCGGCGCTCGCGCACCCCGTCCCCCTCTCGGTGATTGTTCCCGTCGCGACCGCGCTGGCCGTAAGCGCCGTCGGCCTCACGGTGGGTATCGCGACCGGTCTGGCGGCCTCGTCGAAGCACGGGGCCCTGACGGGCGAATGCCCCGCCGGCGCGTGTCCGGACTCCGCGCGCGACGATCTCGACGCGTTCCGGTCGCTCCGCGATTGGTCCACCGGCGGGTACGTCGTCGCCTCCGCCGGCCTCGCGGTTGGCGCGGCGCTTTGGTTTGCGCTGCCACGCGGCCGGGTCGGTTCGTCGTCCGGCGCGCGAGCTTGGATCGGGCCCGCCTCGGCGGGGCTCGCGGGGAGCTTCTGATGGGCGCTCCGCGCCGCGTGCTCGTCGCGGCAGGACTGCTGTCGGCCGGCCTCGCCGGGTGCCCGGCGCTGCTTTCGGATCCGTTCCACCTGGGCGGCGACGCGAGCGCGCCGAACGGAGCGCGGGACGACTCGGCAACCAGCGCGGTCGGCGAAGCCGCGGCTGCCGACGGTGACGCGTTCGGCGACGGCCACACCGACGCGGGTCCCGGGTCCGAGGGCGACGCGACCGCGTCGGACACGAGGACCCCCGAGGACGCCACCCTCGCGCCGGATGCGCCGGACGCGACCGTCGCCCCCGACGCTTCGCCGACGACGGGCTCCGGCGCTTGCTGCAGCCTGTCCCAGTCCGACCCGCTCGACCAAGGGACCTTCGGCCGGTGGATTCCGCGCGGCACGGCGCGAGGCGTCCCGGGCTATGCCGAGCTCACGGCCGATGTCCCCAATCAGTCCGGGGCCGTCTTCTGGCCCACGCCCGAGACGGGCTTCGATTTCGACGTCGCGTTCGATTTTTCAATCACCAAAGCGAGCACGGGCTTTCCTCCCCCCGGCGACGGGCTCGCGTTCGTCGCCGTCGCCGACGTCGTGGCCGCGTGCACGAGCGGCGGCTCGAGCCTGTGCCTCGTCGGGGCCACGAAGGGCCTCGCCCTCGTCTTTCGCACGTACGCCTTCGCGCCGGAGCCTTCCCGGCCCTACGTGGCCCTCGTCGATACGTCGCGCTCGCTCCACGACGACGCGGGGCCCTTGTTCTTCGAGGGCGGCTTGACCTACGTCGACGGCGGCGTCGTCACGTTCGTTCAGGACGCCGACGCCGCGCCGCCACCCGCGTCGTGGCAGACCGCCTGCCTTCGCGTCCTTGGCGGCAGGGCCACCGTGCACCTCGGAGGTCAGACCCTCCTGTCCGACGTCCCGGTCTCCGGTCCCTCCCCGATTCACTGGGGCTTCGTCGGCGCGACCGGCTCGGCTTCGGAGCGCAGCGCGGTCCGCAACGTCCGGTGGAGCTTTGCGAGCGCGTGCGCCGACGCGGCGCGATGCAGCGACGCGGGCCTGTGCGGGCCGTTGCCCTGACGGCCCCGGCCGAGGACCGCCGGACGCCTCACAAATTCATCGCCCCGCGCATCGCGGCTTGCCGCTCGGCGTCCTCGGCCTTGCGCCACTGCGCCTCCGTCGGGCGGCGGCGCGCCAACCGGTCGTAGTCCTCGGCAGCCTCCGCGTGCAGCCCCGCCCGCGCCGACAGGCGCGCGACGCACTCGAGCAGCGCGTCTTGCTCCGGCGCGCGCTCGTAAGCGCGCTTGTAGAGCGCGAGCGCCTTGCGCGAATTGCCCCGCTGCAGCTCTTGCTCGGCGACCCAGCTCAAGTTGAGCGCGCACTCCGCGTCTTCGCCGCACCCCGCGTTCGTGATCTTGTCGAGCGCCCGCTGCGTGCGCGCCTCGTCGCCTGCGACGCGCGCCATCGCGGCGAGGTCCTCGAGGCAGCGCACGCGGTTGTCGACCGTGTCGGCCGCCGACTCGAGCTCGGCGAGCGCCGCGGCGGCCTCGCCCGCGGCGACCCGCGCCCGCGCCACGAGAACGCGCGCTTCGCATTTCTCCGGAGCGATCTTTCGCGCGCGCATCGCCGTGTCGACCGCCACGCGAACGCACCCCGCCCGCGCATCCTCCTCGCACCACGCCGCGCCCTCGTCGGCGCGCAGATCGTCCAGCGCGTCCTGGGCCGCGCGAAGCGCCGCGCCCGCGTGATTGGGCACGCGCGCGGCCAGCTCTTCGTCGAGACGCACCCGCGTCGCCGGCAGGCGCTCGCTCACCGAGCGCACCAGCAGCTCGAGCGCCGGCACCCCCGCTCTTCCGGGCGGCACGAGCTCCATCGCGTCGAAGTACCCGCCCACCACCCGGCCCGCCTCGGCCATGACCGTGTCGGTCAGCGCGGACCACTGCTCCATCGCCAAGCGGTACTCGAAGCGCGCCTGCGACGGCGAGCGCGACGCGACGACGCGCGCCAGCACCAAGTGCGCGGGCGCATAGACCGGCGCCCGCTCGAGCGTCGCGCCGATCCACGGGATCGCGTTGTCGTCGCGCGCATACGACGCGCGGAGCGCCGTCACGAAGGGCAAGTAAGGCTCGGCCGGATGCCGGAGCATGGCGGCGCGCGCGAGCGCGTGCATCGCGCCCGCCGGGACGTGGTCCTTCAGCGCCGCGTCGTGCATCGCCCGCCGCTCGCGGTGCAGCTCCTCGCCCGTCGTCCCCGCTACGAGCGCGATGGCCATCGCCGCGCTCGCGGCCCCGCCGATCGCCACCCACCGCGGGCGGTGCGCCCACCTCTCGACGAGGCGCTTCGGCGCCCGCCCGGGCGTCCCGGCCACGACGATCGCGGCGCACACGACCCCGGCGAGGACGAGCCCCGGCACCTCGGTCCCGAGATCGCCCAGGTTTTGCACCGCGAGCGCGACGATTGCCGCCCACGCCCCCGCCGCCGTCGTCGACCGCGCCAGCACCGCCGTCGGACGGAGCGCGTACGCCACGGCCGCGAGCCCGGCGAGGCCCACGGGCAGCCCCCACTCGAGGATCCACTGCGCGACGACGTTCTCGGGGTGCGTGTACGTCAAGTGACCGAGGTCGTTTCGGAAGGCCGCAAACGCGCTCTCGAACGCCCCGCGCCCGCAGCCGAAGACCGGCACCGCCGGAAACATGCGCATCACGTGCGCGAACATCTTCAGCTTCGACACGTCGGTCTGGAGCAGCTCGTCGGCCGCGTCCTCCGAGCCGGCGAGCACCAAGAGCACCGCGCCGAGCGCGGCCGCCGCCCCGCCGACGAGCGCGGCGAGACCCACCCGGCTCTGCCGCCGCGTCCGCGCGAGGCGCACGATGACGACGACGAGGAGCGCCCCGAGGCCCATCGTCACGACGCCGCCGCGGGACGCCACCCAGAGCTGCGTCGCCGCCAGCAACAGGACCACGGCCCCCGCGAGCGCCCGCGGCACGCGCGGCTCGGGCGTCAGCGTGGCCGCGAGCGCGAAGCAGATCGCGACGTTCAAGTAGCCGGCGAGGTTGTTCGGGTTCATCAGCGGCGCGATGTGCCGCTCGGCGATCCCCGGTCCCGGCTCGTACACGCCGAAGAGCTTGTGCGCCCCGAACGCCGGGTGGAGGAGCGCGGTCGCCGCCAGCACGACGCCCGTGCCGACCAGCACTGCGCTCAAGAACGCGACGCCGTCCCGCCGCCGCGCGACGCGGAGCGCCGTCACGAACGCGAGCAAGTACGCGACGCCGCGGAGCACCTCGACGTGTGTCGCGAGGGGGTCCTCCGAGATCGGCGCCCACGCCGGCCCCGCCTCGCGGAGCGGCCAGAGCGCGCGCGCCCACACGTCCGCGTTGTGCGGCGCCAGCCGCGCGAGGAGCCCCGCCGGGAGCGGCACGCTCTGCAGGGCCGTGTACACCGTCAGGACGATCCCCGTCGCGAAGAGCAGCGTCGCGACGGGCCGGACGTTCATCGGCTCGGGGTCCCACCACGCGATCGCCGCGGCTGCCGCCAGCACCCCCGTCACCAGGCACAAAGTGACGCTGTGCACGCTTCCGACGGCGAGCGCCGCTCCGGCGACCCCCGTCGCCAGAAGCGCCCAGCTCGCCACCTGGAGCGCAAGCGCAGGCGACGAACGCGGCGAGCGGAGGGTCTGCGGTTCGCGCATCAGAAGGTTCGACCGACGGTCACCGCCCGCAGGATACCGGCACCCGTGCGTCGCTGCCCACCGCTCGATTCGAACGGGCGCGCTCGAACGGCGCGCCCGAGCCAGCGCGTCAGAATCCCCACACGAGCGCCACGTCGGCCGCCGCGAGGAACGTCAGCGGAACGTTCGAGTCGTACGGGAAGCTCTCGTAAGCGAAAAAATTCGCTATCCCCGCATCGACCGACAAATCGAGCGCCACCGACTCGCCGAGCAAGTGCGTCCAACCAAAGCGGGCGCGCGGAACGAACGCGCCGTACGTGCCCGTCGGGTCTTGCGGGTTGCCCGGCTGCTCGGTGAAATGCTGGTAGCCGAGGCCGGGCGCCACGAAGAGCTGGTTGGTGCCCTCGGGGTCTAGCGGGAACCGAAATTCGTACGCGACGAGCGACGTCAACCCGTAGACGACGACCCCGTCGATCTCGGTCGAGTTCAGGTGCTCGTACCCCCCCTCGAGCACGAGGGCCCCCTTGGGCCCGAACGAATAGCGAATCTGCACCCCCACGCACTCGGCCCAAATCTGGCCCCCCGTCAGCGACACCGCGGGGCTCAGCCAGTTGCCGCTCGAGCTCACCCACGCGTGCTCCGAGAAGAACGGCGCCGCAGCCCAGCCCTTTCCGCGCCGGAGCGACGCGCGCCGCGGATCGTCGTCTTCCATCGACTCGCGCGGCGGCGTCTTGCCTGCCACTTTACCGGCCTCGGACGCGTCGCCGCCCGCACCGGCAGTCCCCCCCGCCCCGACGTCGACGCTCTCCGGCGCATCCTGCGAGGCCGACGAGCGACCCGTCGTGCTCTGCTCGAGCGCGGCAAGCCGCTCGCGAATCGCGTCGGCATCGGGCGCGTCCGGCGCGGCCGTGAGGTACTGGCGGTAGTCGTCGATCGCCGGATAGGGCTGCCCGAGCTGCTCGTGGCACCGCCCGCGGTCGCGGTGCAGCGTCGGGTCCCGCGACACGCGCAGAGCCGCGTCGAACGCGGAGAGCGCGCCCGGGCAGTCGCCGCCCCGGAACCGCGCGCGCGCGAGGCTCGTCATCTGCTCGGTCTCGATGGGCTCCTTGCGCAGATTGAGCGGCTGCGCCTTTGGCTCGTTGGGGTCACGCGTTTGTGCGCTCGCGGCGCTCGCTACGCTGGTGGTCAGCCCTACCGCCACAACGAGGCAGACCCCCGCCCGTCCTCTGCGCATCCGCCCAGGGTAAAACAGGCGGGCACCCGGCGACCAATTATCGGGCGAGGAGCCGTTGTCCGGCGACGAGCCGTCGCGCCTACACCTCTCACTTCATGTCACTTCATGCGGGTCGCGTCGTTTCCGTCCGTGCACCGCCGTCCGTGCACCGCCGTCACTGCGCCGCCGTCACTGCGGCGACCGCGGAGGCATGTGGAACCGCGGCATCGCCATCCGCACGCCCGCGTCGCCCATCATCATGACCGGGGCAGGAGCCGCTGCCACGGGCGCCGCGGCGCCGGCGTCGCTTGCCGGAGCGGGCGCTGCCAGGCGGGCGTCGATCCACGTGACCTTCGCAAACCGCGACGCCTTGTGAAAGTTGCCCTGCCCGAGAATCGGCGACCACGCGACGCCCCCGTTGTTCTTCATGGCGTACAGATTGATCCGCCACACGTCGCCCGCCTTGGGCGGATGGTTCGCGGCCTTGGCGTAAGCCGCCCAGGGGATCGCGACCTCGACCGAGTAGCCCGTGACCTTGCCGTCGGCGCCCTTGGTCGTCTGCACCGCGCTCTTCAGCTTCGGGTCCCAGTCTTCGTGGCCGAAGGGCCCGTTCGGCCCGCCGCTCGGCGTCTGCAGCCCGTCGAACTGCGACTTGAACACCTTGTTCTGCGGATTGATTTGCAGCTCGTAGTAGGCGTGGTTGTCGCCCGCCACATCCGGTTCGACCATCATTTCGACGGCGTCCTTGGTCCACAGCTTCGGCTGCCCGGCGGCCGTGAAATCGCCAGGCTGGGCCTTCGCGTCCGTGAACCCCGTGTAGAAGTCGGTCTCCTCGACTTGAATGAACGCGTAGAGGTTCTTCGAGTCCCACGCGAGCTTCGCCGACGCGTTGACCGGGAACGAGGTGTTCGGCTTACCCGTTCCGACGTCGACGAAAGGGCCGGTGCTCGCGGCGCCTCCCCATTCCGGCTCGCTCGCCTTGCCGTCGACGGTGATCTTGTCGTCCTTCGCGAGCTTGTTGACCGTCACCGCGGGGACGTCGTTCGTCGTGTGCTCTTCGGCGGCCTTGGGCTGAACGCCCGTCATGACCTTTCCGATGATCGCGCTGTTGTCGCCGTCGTTCGGGCCGCTGATGACGCGAAGGCGCGCGTCGCCCTTCCAGATCCCGACGAAGACCGTCACGTCGGGCCCCTGGACGTCGTCCGGCACCTTGTACGCCTGTTCGTCGACGTAAATCTTGCCCTTCTCCCACCGGTCGGGGCCCATCACCTGATGGTTGTTCTTCTGCTCGCGGAGCGGCCCGACGAAGTCGAGGTTCCCCATCTTGCCGCTCACTTCGTCTTTCGTGTGCGTGAACAAGAGCCAGCCGTCTTCGACCGTGTCGTCGCACCGCCAGTAGTACGTGAGCTTCACGTCCTGGCCCGGCCGAGCGGTCTCCGGCTCGAACTTGTAGCCAATGAGGTGGACCTTGTTCTCGAAGTTGATGTCCAGCGTGTGCGGAATGTTCGCCGGCGGCGCGTCGAGGACGTACGGCTTCAGCTTGTCCTTGTCCTCCGCGCTCAGCCCCTTGCTGCCACCGACGCATCCCCCGGCGCAGACCATCGCGCCAAAGCCCAGCGCCCACGCGACATGACGTCCTCGGTTCATCTTCCAGTCTCCTCGGGTGCGCCTTTTACCCCGGCAGGGCCAGCGCGGGGAAGCGAAGATGCGGGCGGGCGGACCAGGATGTAGGTGTCCACCCTGGGCGGCCTGCTTCTCGGGCCGAGGAGAAGAGGCGCGGGTCGCCGTCAAAGCGGCCCCCGTGGCCCTGGTGTCGTTTCAGTCGCGCGCGCTCTGCGCCAGTGAGCCCACCATGCGCACGAGCGCCTCGGGCTCGACGGGCTTGGCGAGATACCGCTGAAAGCCGGCGTCGAGGGCGCGTCGCCGATCCTCCTCCCGCGCATAGGCCGTAAGAGCAATCGCGCGAATCTTCGCCCCGTTGCCGTCGAGCTCGCGGAGGCGGCGGAGCAACGTGTATCCGTCGGTCCCCGGCATCCCGATGTCGCTGACGAGGATCGTGGGCGAGCACCGCTCGATCAGCTCGACCGCCTGCTCCACGGACGTCGCGATGAGGACCTCGGCGCCGTGGGAGCGAAGCACGGTGGCGACGAGCTCGCGCGCATCGGCCTCGTCGTCGATGACGAGGACGCGGAGCGCGCGGAGGCTGTCCGGACCAATGGCGGGCTGCGCGCCCTGCCCGACGGCGGGCGGTCGATCCGACGGGGTGGTCTCTGGAAAGACGGCTTGCACCGGCAACGTCACCACGAATTTGGCGCCCTGTCCCACCCCGTCGCTCTCCGCACGAACGGCCCCTCCGTGCGCCTCGGCCAAGTGACGGACGAGCGCGAGCCCGAGGCCGAGGCCACCGTGGCGGCGCGTGGGGCTCGCGTCGGCCTGCCGGAAGCGTTCAAAGACATAAGGCAGAAAATCGCTGGAGATGCCCTCCCCGTTGTCCTTCACCGACAGCTCCACCGAAGTGCCGGTGCGCGCCAGGCGCACGGCGACCACCCCGCGTTTCGGGGTGAACTTGATCGCGTTGTTGACGAGGTTCCAGAGGATTTGCTGCAGCCTATCCGGGTCTCCTTTGACGCGCGCCGCCGCGGGATCCAGCGAAACGTCGAGAGCGATGCCCTTCGCGTCGGCCGCAGGGCGAACCGCCTCGATCGCCGCTTGCACCACCGCCATCAGGTCGACCGGGCGGAGCTCGAGCCGCAGCTTGCCCGTAATGATCCGCGAGCCATCGAGGATGTCTTCGATGAGCTGCACCTGCACTTTCGCATTTCGCTCGATGATCTCGAGCCCCCGCGTGAATCCGCCGCCGTCGACGATCCCGGCTCGCAGCATCTTGGCCCAGCCGAGAATCGCGTTGAGGGGAGTCCGAAGCTCGTGCGATGCGGTCGCCAGAAACTCGTCCTTTGCGCGGCTCGCGAGCTCTGCGTTTTGGCGAGCGCTCTCTGCGATCCCCAGGAGACGCTCTCTCTCGTCGAGCGCAGCCTGCACGGTTTCGCGCGCCCGGACCGTGTCGGTCACGTCGAACGCCATGACCAGGATTCCCGCGACCTCTCCCTCGAGATCGCGGAACGGCTCGTAGACGAACGTGACGACGGCCTCGTCGCCGACCCCACGGCCGTACCGATCGAAATGAAGGGTCACCTCGCTGCCCACGAACCGCTGACCCGTCGTATGGACGCGGTCGAGAGGCTCGAAAAAGCTCTGGCCGGCGAGCTCCGGCAGCGCCTCTCGAATGGGCAACCCGAGGACTCGGCGACCCGCGCCGATGAGCTGCATGTACGCAGGATTCGCCAGAGAAAACGAGTGCGAGGGACCGCGCAAAACGCAAATCGGCGCCGGCGCTTGCATGAAGAGCGCGTGCAGCTCGGCGCGCGCCGCCTCTGCCTCGCGATGCGCTCTCAGCTCTTGGGCCAGGAGGTGAACGCGCTCCGCCTCGATGCGCCGCTTTTCTCCCGCATCACGAAAGACGAGAACGACCCCGGAGAGAGCGCCATCGCGGCCTCGGATGGGCGCCGCGCTGTCCTCGATCGGGACCTCCGTTCCGTCGCGCCGGCGAAGGACAGTATGATTCGCCAAACCGATGACGGTGCCCTCGCGCAACACCTTCGCGACGGGACTTTCGACGGCGACCCGCGTCTCCTCGTTGAAGAGTGGGAGGACGCGGCTCAGCGTTTGACCCGCGGCTTCGGCCTCGGTCCACCCGGTCAAAGCGCTGGCGACCGGGTTCAAGAACGTGACCTGCCCCTCCGAGTCGGTCGCGACCACTCCATCGCCGATGCTCGAGAGCGTCGTCGCCAGCCAATTTGCGCTGAGACGGATCTTCTCTTCCCCCCGATGACGCTCGATCGCCTGCGCCACGCTGTGCGCGACCGACCTCAACGCCAAGAGCGTGGACGCGGAAAAGGACCGCCGGGCAAACGCTGCGATGACGCCGAGGAGCGTGTCGCCCAGAACGAGCGGATATCCCGCGAAGGCGACCATGCCCTCGCGGACTGCCCAGGCTTGCTCCGCGACGAGCGGATTGCCCACGACTTGGTTCGTCAGGTGCGGCTTGCGCTCCGCTGCGATCTTGCCGATCTTGAGCTGACCGACGGGCACCCGTCCGTGAGGGCCGTCGAGATGCCTGTACATCCCCGCGCTCGCTTGCAGCTCGAGGAACGTGCCCGCCTCGTTGACCGTCCAGACCCGCGCGAAGGCGGCGTCCAGATGCCGGACGACAGCCTCTGCGCAAGCGGTCAAGCCGTCTCGTAGCGAGCCCGAGCGCGTCAGCACGGCTCCGATTTCGGACTCCAGAACGAGGAGCCGGTTCTGCTGCGCGACCTGCTCGAGCAGCAACTGCGTTTGGCGCTGCTGGTCGCGCTGCTCATCGATGTTCGTGTTCGTTCCGAACCAACGAACGACGCCCCCTGCCGCGTTCCGCTGCGGAACGGCTCGCGCCAGGTGCCAGGCGTACTCGCCGCTCGCGAGCTTGAGGCGAAATTCCACCTCGTAGGTCTGGCCCGTAGCGAGCGCATGCGTCCATCGCTCGATGGCGCTTTCGAGATCCTCGGGGTGCACGACGTTCTGCCAACCCTCGGCGAGGAGTTGCTGTGCCGTCCGGCCGAGGCGGCTAGCCGTCTGCTCGGTCACGTAGTCGAGATGGCCGTCGGGAAGCGCTGTCCAGATTTGCACCGGGACGGTCTCCGCGAGGAATCGGTAGCCCTCTTCGCTCTCGCGGAGCGCGGCGCTGAAGTCGGGGCGATGCTCGGCGGCCGTCACGCTTTCCCTCGGGGCTCTCTGCTCTTCTTGCAAGGGGTTGCACCCTACGTACGACCTTCGGTCGCTCAGGGAACGCGGCGGTCCTCACGCTAGGCAGGCCGTCGCTCGAAGGCAACGAGGGTGTGCGCTTGAGCTACCGGCTCGGCATTTGATTTGCGCCGAATTGGCGCCGACGATGAGGCGCCCGAGCGGCCACGCGTCGCGCGGAGGTCGGCGGTAGGGGCCCTTCTCGGTCCCTCCGGACGTCTGGTATGGGAAACGATGCGCGCCTGCCCGTACTGCAACAGCAGCGATGTTCGGATCTTCGGCGAGCGCTTGGGCGCCACTTACCTTCGTTGCCTTGGCTGCCGCTCGATCCACATGGATCTCGCCGCAGCCGACTACGCGCGCCTCCACGAGCAGGCGTTTTCCGACAAAGCCTTCCTATCGGACGCGGTCAGTGCCCACTCGACCGAGCCAGACCGTCGTCTCTGGAACGAATTTGCGCATCTCTTTCCCCCTGGACCTTTGCTCGAGATTGGGCCCGGAGCAGGGCACTTTCTTGCCGCGGCGGCGGAGGCAAAGCGCGAAGTCTTCGCGGTCGAGGCGAGCGCCGTGCATCGCGAGTTCATCGCGTCGACCTGGGGATTCCGCGACGTGTTCGGGTCGCTCGAAGAACTGCCCGCGACGACGCCACGCTTCGCCGCCGTCGCGATGTTCAATACGATTGAGCACGTTTTCGACGTGGCCAGGCTGTTCGAGTCCATTCGTTCCCGGCTTGGGCCGAACGGCGTCGTCTTCGTGACGACGTGCAACGCCGAGTGCGTCATCGTCCCGGTCGTCCGAACGTACTGGTCCATGTTCAAGCAGCCGGACCACGTCTCCCTCCCCTCGGGAGACGGCTTCCGCCGGCTGGGTGACCGGACGAAGCTACCGTGTCGTCGCACCTGGACAGGCGAGCTTCCGCTCGAAACGCCCATCGGGATGGCCGTCGCCGTGCGCGACTGGGTGCGCGAGCGGCGAGGAGCCGAGCAAGGCAACTCGCCGCGTTCCGCGCAAGACGCGCCACGCGTCGAATCCCCGACGACCGAACAAGTCCCCTTCCAGCGGAGGATGGCGCGTCGCTTGATGAAGGCGAGCGCGCGCATCGATCCCCACCCGGCACCTGACCGCGCTCGTCGGAAAAGCCGCGAGCCTCCGCGGATTGTTCGTCCGCGACGAAGCTTAGCCCCGCCCGAGAACGCCTTGCCGCCGCCCTTCTGGCTCGCGTCCTTCGAAAGGTTCGCGCCCAGGAATATTTCGTCGATCTTGCGGAACGCTCACGGCGGATCCTAGTAGAGCGCCATGAACGACGATTGTGAGCCCGCGCCCGGACCGAGGGAAGCCTCGACGACAGAAGGTCTCCCCGTGGCGCCGTCGATGGGGCCTTTGCTCGAAGCGGCGCACGCGCCTCGACAGCTCGCCGCCATCGATTGACGGGTGCTCCTCATTTCGGCGCTCGCCGTCGGCGTCGCGTTCGCCGCGGGGCTCGTCGCGCGCGCTCTCACGGCGCTCATCGGCCTGATTACGAACCTCTCGTTTCACGGCAAGCTCGATTTCCTCTTTTGCCTCGCCCGCCGGGAATCACCTCGGGTGCTTCGTCGTCGTCGTGCCGGTCGTCGGCGGGCTCCTCGTCGGCGTCCTGGCGCGCTACGGCTCCAAGGCGATCCGCGGTCACGGCATCCCGGAAGCGATGGAGCAGGTGCTCTTCAACGAGAGCCGTGTCCCCGCGCGAATCACGTTCCTGAAGCCGCTCTCTGCGGCGATAGCCATCGGCACCGGCGGTCCGTTCGGCGCCGAGGGACCGATCATCGCGACCGGCGGCGCCCTCGGCTCGCTCGTCGGGCAAGTCGTGCGGACGACGGCCGACGAGCGGAAGACGCTGCTCGCCGCGGGCGCCGCCGCTGGGATGGCCGCGACGTTCGGCAGCCCGGTCAGCGCCGTCTTGCTCGCCGTCGAGCTCCTCCTGTTCGAGTACCGCCCACGGTCGATCATCCCCGTCGCTCTCGCGACGGTCGTCGCCACGGGCGTGCGGCTCGTGTTCGTCGGCGCAGAGCCCGTCTTCGCCATGCACGACGTCGCCGTTCCGAGCGGCGCCGCGCTGGCGTGGTACGGGGCGATCGGCGCGCTCGTAGGGGTCGCGAGCGTTTACGTGACGAAGCTCGTCTACTGGATTGAGGACGTCTTCGAGAAGCTCCCGGTCCACTGGATGTGGTGGCCCGCCATCGGCGCGGTCGTCGTCGGCGTCGTCGGGATGTTCGCCCCCCACACGATGGGCGTCGGCTACGACAACATCGAGCGCATCCTCGGCGGCGATCTCGCTGGCGGCGCGATGATCTGGTTTTGTGGCTGGAAGCTCGTGTCGTGGTCGATCGCGCTCGGCAGCGGGACGTCGGGCGGCACGCTCGCTCCGCTCTTCACAATCGGCGGGGGCTTGGGCGCGGCGCTAGGAGGCCTCGTTGCGCAGATCGCACCGGGCGCGCACATCGATCCGCGCGTCGCTGCGCTCGTCGGGATGGCCGCGATCTTCGCCGGCGCGTCGCGCGCGCTCCTCGCGTCGGTGGTCTTCGCTTTCGAGACGACGCGCCAGCCGCTCGGGCTCTTGCCGCTCCTCGGCGGGTGCACCGGGGCGTACTTGATCTCCTGCCTTCTCATGCAGAACACCATCATGACGGAGAAGCTCGCGCGCCGCGGCGTCCGAATCCCCAGCGAGTATGCGGCCGACTTCCTCGAGTCGGTGCTCGTGAAGGACGCGATGACCGCCGAGGTGATCACGCTGAGCGTGAACGACCCGGCCGCTAGCGTGCGCGCGTGGCTCGCGTCGAAGGACGCGACGGCGCAGCATCAGGGCTACCCGGTGATGGATGGCGAGCAGCTCGTTGGTGTCGTCACGCGACGCGATCTGCTCGATGACGCCGTCTCGGACGCGACGACGATGCGCGAGCTCGTGAAGCGCGCCCCCGTCGTCGTGAGCGCTCAGTCGTCCCTGCGCGAAGCGGCCGACCAGATGGTCCGCGCCGGCGTCGGGCGCCTTCCCGTCGTGAGCGAGGCGAATGCGCGCCGCCTGGTCGGCATCGCGACCCGGAGCGATCTCCTCGGCGCGCACAGGGTGCGCCTCGACGCCGGTGTGCGACAAAGCAGCCCCTCGCCGCTCGGGCGCTTTCGTCTGGCGCGCTTCAAACGCGTGGCGTGAAGGGCAGGCCAGGCGCTCCGATCGCGATTGACTCAATTTGGCACCTTGGGTGTCTGCTGTAATCAGAAGACAAATCAATTGCTTACGCAGGGCCCGTTTCCTGCTTTGATTGAAAGCATGCGGAACACACCCCTTCATGTCTCCGGCCTCGTTCTCCTCGTCGTAGGCGGGCTCGCCGGTCTCGGCTGCTCGGGCATGGTCGTCGCCGAGCCCCCGACGGCCGGAAACGGGTCGAGCTCTGGAAGCGGGTCGAGCTCGGGGGACGTCGGCGGACCGGGTGGGGGCGTCGTGCCCGGCTCGGACGGTGGTCGCGGTGAGCCCGGCCCGGACGGTGGAGTGCCGTCGCCGCCGAGCTGTTCGCAGGGCGGCGCATGCCAGGCAGGCGACGGTTGCGCGACCGCAGCGGCCGGCGGGGCGAACGCGTGCGCCGAGAGCTGCACGTGCGATGCGACAGGCCACTTTCAATGTGTCGAGGAATGCGCAGACGCTTCGACGCCGACCGGGTGCGCACAGGGCGCCGCGTGCACGGGCAACTCGTCCTGCGGCAGCGCCTCGCCCAACGGGGGGTGCAGCTCGTCCTGCGCGTGCGACGCGACGGGCCACCTGCAATGCACGACGAGCTGCCCTCCGGCGGTCGACGCGGGCTGCGTACAAAACGTCCTGTGCATCCAGGGCGATCACTGGGACCGGTCCCAGTGCCGGTGCGTTCCCGACGCGTGCGTCTCGCAGGCCGGCGGCCCGTGCGGAGGGTTCATCACGAACCCCTGTCAGTGCGCGCCCGGCCTCGTGTGCGCGTTGAGCGGCATCCCGGACGTGGGCGGCACCTGCCAAGCGCAGAGCTGCTGCCCGGTCGGATGGGCCTTGTATTCCTGCACGGACGTTGACGGCGGCAGCGGCCAGAGCTGCCACAACCCCGCGCTCCAGTGCGCGTCGTCGTCCACGTGCGGGGGCGGGTGCGACCGCCAGGTCACCGGTCGGTGCCCGGCGTGCGATCCAATCCCCTGCCCCTCGGGCGAGACGTTCGATCCCAAGGCGTGCAAGTGCATCGCGCCGAGCTGCCAGAGCGCCGCCGATTGCAAGGGCGTCCTGCCCGCGCTGTGCGAGACCTGCGGCGACGGCGGCTTCGGTTGCGCCCACTGGTCCTGCGTCGCCGGCCAGTGCCAGATGTCCTTTTGCCAGTAGCCAAACCTGCCGGGAGGGCGGGCAGCGAGCGGGCCCGCTCCGTCCGCCCTTGCCCTGCCTGTCCTGACCCCCCGCTCTACCGCCGGCCCTTCCGCCGCGCGTCCTTTTCCCGCTTCCGCTGAGCCTTCTTCGCGTTCTTCTCCGACGCGGACATCGCGCGCATCTTCGTCAGGCTCTCGCCCCCGCCGGGCCCCATCCCGGGCATTCCCATCCCGGGCATTCCCATCCCGGGCATTCCCATCCCGGGCATTCCCATCCCGGGCATTCCGGGCAGTCCGCCCATGCCCATCATTCCGGGAAAGCCCATCCCCGGCATTCCCCCGCCCTGCGCCATCTGCTTCCGCATCTGCTTGGCCATCGCGACGCCCTTCATCCCCGGCACGCGCCCCAGCATCCCCATGTTCGAGCCGAGCCCCTCCATCATCTGCTTCATGAAGAGAAACTTCTGCACGAGCTCCTGCACCTGCGTCTCCGGTTGGCCCGAGCCCTTCGCGATTCGAGTGCTCCGCGACGGCTCGCGGATGAGCGCGTACGGATCGCGGCGCTCGAGCTTCGTGAACGACTGAATGATCGCCTCGATGCGAACGAGCTCGTTGTCGTCGATGCTCGCGCCCGGCGGCATCATGTCGCCCATGCCGGGCACCTTCGCGATGAGGTCTTTGATCGACCCCATCTTCTGGATCATCTTGATCTGCTCGAGGAAGTCATCGAGGGAAAACTGCCCCTCGAGCATCTTCATCGCCTTCTCGGTCGCGTCTTTCTCGTCGACGACCTCCTGGAAATCCTTCATCAGGCCGACGACGTCGCCCATCCCGAGGACGCGGCTCGCCATCCCGTCGGGGCGAAACTCTTCGAACTTGTCGAGCTGCTCGCCGAGGCCCACGAAGCGCACCGGCGCTCCCGTCACCTCTTTGATGCTGAGCGCGGCCCCGCCCCGCGCGTCGCCGTCGAGCTTCGTCAGCACGACGCCGCCGAGACCCAGACGGTCGTGAAACGCCTTGGACGTCTTCACCGCGTCCTGCCCGATCATCGCGTCGATGACGAGCAG
Organism: uncultured delta proteobacterium; assembly: GCA_963787925.1. Lineage (GTDB taxonomy): Bacteria > Myxococcota_A > Polyangia > Polyangiales > Polyangiaceae > Palsa-1150. Next base: position 1,298,372 of record CAWBEN010000003.1, on the reverse strand, counting down.
CACGTTCTCCGGTTTGACGGCCGCCTTGATGTCGAAGAGCTCCTGCATGAGCGGCTCGTCGATCGCGAGACGCCCCGCCGTGTCGTACACGATGACGTCGTGCTTTCCGGCGGCCGCGCGCGCTTGCTCGCAAATCGCGAGCGGCGTCGCGCCAGGCACCTCGAAGACCGGCACGTGGATCTGCGCCCCGAGGATCTTGAGCTGCTCGACGGCCGCCGGACGCTGCATGTCGGCCGCGACGAGCAGCGGCTTGTGCCCCTCTTTGACGAGCCAGCGCGCGAGCTTCGCGCACGTCGTCGTCTTGCCCGACCCTTGCAGCCCCACCATCATGATCCCGGTCGGCTGCCCCTTCGGCGCCATCACGAGCGGCGTCGCGTCGGGCGGCGACATGAACGCGACGAGCTCGTCGTGGCAAATCTTGACGAAGACGTCGCTCGCCGACACCTTCACCGTTTGACCGTCCTTGGCCTTGGCGCGCACGCGCACGACCTCGCCCAGCGCCTTCTCTTTGATTCGCGCGAGAAAGGCCTTCACGACGCCGAGCTCGACGTCGGCTTCGAGCAGCGAGAGGCGCACCTCGCGCAGCGCCGACTCGACGGTCTGCTCGGTCAGCTCGGTGAGGCCGGCGAGGCGGTTTCGGGCGGCTTTGAACCCCTTCGTGAGGGCGTCGAACATGGTCGGGACTGGGACTTAGCACAGCGTCCGCCGGCCACCATCGCCGGCGACGCGAGGAATCACACCCCGTAGTCGGCGCTGAGATCGGTGAGCCGTCGCTCGCACTCGGGCATCTTCGCGCGCCCCTCGCGCAAGAGCCTCTCGGCGTCGTCGAGCTTGGCGGGCAAAGCGCGCGCGTCGGGCGCGTCGGGCGCGAGGCGGCTCTGCTCGATGTCACGAAGCCGCCCAGCGACCTCCTCTTTGAGGGCGAGCGCGCGCGCCGTCGGGTCGAGCGCGGCGACGCAGACGCGCTTGGCCTCGCACACCTTCGCGTCCGTGCACGGGACGGCGGCCACGGCCTGCGCCTCCACGGTCTTCGAAGCGTCCGGCGCGTGGCGGTAGCGGTCCACCGCGCTGACGAGCTTGGCGGCTTCGCCCCTGGCGCCGCTCACGCACGCGTTCGGCGCCGCCGCTACCCCGAGCCCCAAAAGAGCAAGAGCACACCACAAGCGCCCCGCCCGCGGCCTCGCCCTCACGCCGGCTTCGCCTCGTCGTTCACGGCCACGAGCCCGATCGGAGCGGCGACCTCGGCAGGACCCGCGCCCTCCACCCCGTCCCGCGCCATCCCGTCGCCCGGAGCCCCATCGCCTGGCACCCACCAAGCGTCGAGACCGAGCTTCACCCCGAGGGACGCCGCCGCGGCTACCAAAAAGAGCGCCGGCGCGGCCACCCCGCCCGTCAGCGCGACGAGCAGCACTGCCGCCCCCGTACCCGCCGCCGTCGCCGCCGCCCCCGTCCCCGCCTCGCGCACGACGTGCACGGTGGCCTCGCGCTTCGTCATCGTCCCCGAGCGCACGCGACGGACAGCGTGTGCGAACGCCCACCCGCCGTCGATCGCCGCCCCCGCGCCCGCCGCGGCGCCGAGGCTCTTCAACACCTGCCGCCCGGCCGCTCCCACCGTCCGCGCGGCCACGGCGCGAACCGCCCCGCCCTCGAGCAGCCCCGCGGCAGCGCGTCCGCGCGACGCGACGGACGCGCCCGACGCGAAGACCTTGCCGACGAGAACGCGGGACGCCTCGGTCTCCGCGCTCGCCTTCACGAGCTCTTGCACCGACGCCGGCAAAACGTGCTTGCCGCCCACCTCGAACAGCGTCTGCGCCGCCGCGCTCGCCGCCACCGCTTGCCTGCCGGCGCTGCCCGCCCGGAGCGCGTCGCGCTTCGTCCACTGTTGCGGCCACTTCATCGTCTTCAGACTAGCAGCGGCCGGCCCCATGCGCCGTGCCGCCCCAGTGGTCGCGCAATCAGGCGGCGCGGCAACTCTCGCAGACCGGCTTCTTCCGGGCCGACGTCCGCCCGAGCGGCTTGTGGCAGTCGCCGCAGAAGGCGATGCTCGGGCCGCACGCGTCGCAATAAAAGACGCCCCAGCGCTCGAACGACTCCATCCGCGGCTCTTCGTCGCAGTGTCCGGGCGTATGGCACGGCCGCGGCACCTTGATGCCGCAACCCGCGCACACGCAGAGCGGGTGCTGCTGCACGAGGCGCGTCAGCTCGTCGGTCACGCCGGTGTACGGGGCGATGCCCGTCCCGCGGCACAAGGGGCACGACGTCGTGAGCTGGCGCGCCACGGCGCTCCGAATGAACTCGCTCTTGTTGGGCATCGCATCGAGCAGAGCGGCAAGCTCCGGCTCCACCTTGAAGGCGACGATGTGCTTGTTGGGGCGAGGCTTGCGCGGCACGGCGGGCCACTCCGAAGGCCTACCAAGTCATAACCCAAGCGCGCCCAAGGTCGAGCCCGGCCGTGGCGGGTGCGCTAGACTCGCTGGGCCCCCCGTGCTCATCGACGAAATCAAGCAGCGCATGACCCGCGCCATGCGCGACAAAGACGCGGTAGCCAAGAACATCCTCGGCCTCGCCCTGGGCGAAATTCAGACCGCCGAGGCGCGCGCCAACCGCCCCCTGTCGGACGACGAAGCGGCCGCGGTCGTGCGAAAGCTCGTCAAGTCGAACGAGGAGACGTTGCACCTCGCCGTGACCGAAGACCCTGGCGTCGTCGGCGCAGCCGGCGCGGACCTCCCGCTTCGCTCGGCCGCGCTGCGGCGCGAAATCGAGGTCCTGGCGGCCCTCTTGCCGAAGGCCCTCTCCCTCGACGCCGTCGAGAGCGAGCTCGCCGCCGCGGCAGGCGTCGCCGAGGCGATCCGCGCCGCAAAGAGCGACGGCCAGGCCATGGGCGCCGCGATGAAGCACTTCAAAGCGACCGGCGCCGCCGTAGACGCCGAGTCCGTTCGCCAAGCCGTGCAGAAGCTCCGCGCCTGACCGCCCACCCTTGCGGCGCTCGATGGCGCGCTCGGCGCCCTCGAGGCGGTGCCGAGGCCGAACGGCGTCACGCCCGCATCCTCAGGCGCCCAGTGAAGGAGCGAGGCTGCTCAGTTTTTGGCGCCAGAAAAAGACGCCCATCAAGCATGGGCGCCTTCCTGTGTCCCATCGTCCCTTAACAGAGAGCCGCGGCGACGCGCCACAGCGAACCAACTAAACTAACTCGGAAAGCCAGGGGCAACCGTCAGCCGCCGAACCCCGTTCTTGAGGGCCGTCTCACGAAAGTTGATGAGAAGACCCACCGGCAGGCCCGTCAGCCGCAAGTAAGTGATCACCTGCGCCTGGTGGATGGGAAGCAAGCGATCGACACACTTGATTTCGACGACGATGGCGCCCTCGACGACGAGGTCGAGGCGGTAAGCGCAATCGAGCTTCATGTCCTTGTACTCGAGCGGCACCGGGCGCTGGCGCTCGAACGAAAGCCCCCGTCGAGCCAGCTCGTGCGCCACGCACTCCTCGTACGCGGACTCGAGCAGCCCGGGTCCAAGGCTCCGGTGCACTTCGATGCAAGCGCCAATCACGGCCTGCGAACAATCCCCAAAAACCCCCATCCCCACGTCGCGCTCGGCCATCTCCTACCCACCATCGGCAAGTTCGGGCACAACGTTGCGCGAAAGCCGCAAGAGAGAGAGAGAGAGAGAGAGAGAGAGAGAGAGAGAGAGAGATTCACAGGAAGACGGGAAGACGGGAAGATTAGAAAAGTATTTGGGTGGATTGAATCGCGTCCCCTCCCTCGTCCACACGAGCAACCGAGACGAGTGGCCCCCGACGAACCGCGCGCTACCCAAAACCTTCTCTCGCCTTCCCGTCTTCCCGTCTTCCTGTGCCCTCTCCAACCGTCCCACGAATGACAGAGTTCTCGATTCACCCTCCGCACGCGTCGCGCCAAAGCCGAGAGAGAGAAGAGAGATTCACAGGAAGACGGGAAGACGGGAAGATCAGAAAAGTATTTGGGTGGATTGAATCGCGTCCCCTCCCTCCCACGAGCAACCGAGACGAGTGGCCCCCGACGAACCGCGCGCTACCCAAAACCTTCTCTCGCCTTCCCGTCTTCCCGTCTTCCTGTGCCCTCTCCAACCGTCCCACGAATGACAGAGTTCTCGATTCACCCTCCGCACGCGTCCGCGTCCAAAGCCGAGAGAGAGAGAGAGAGAGAGAGAGAGAAGAGAGATTCACAGGAAGACGGGAAGACGGGAAGATCAGAAAAGTATTTGGGTGGATTGAATCGCGTCCCCTCCCTCCTCCCACGAGCAACCGAGACGAGTGGCCCCCGACGAACCGCGCGCTACCCAAAACCTTCTCTCGCCTTCCCGTCTTCCCGTCTTCCTGCGCCCTCTCCAACCGTCCCACGAATGACAGAGTTCTCGATTCACCCTCCGCACGCGTCGCGCCAAAGCCGAGAGAGAGAAGAGAGATTCACAGGAAGACGGGAAGACGGGAAGATCGTAGAAAAGTATTTCGGGTGGATTGAATCGCGTCCCCTCCCTCGTCCACACGAGCAACCGAGACGAGTGGCCCCCGACGAACCGCGCGCTACCCAAAACCTTCTCTCGCCTTCCCGCCTTCCCGTCTTCCTGTGCCCTCTCCCTCTTGCTCTCTTTCTGGCTCTCGTCACTCTTCGTCGGTCGCGCGCAGCTTTGCGAGCACTCCCAGGTCCTCGAGCGTCGTCGTGTCCCCCGTCGCGCTCCCGGCCGCGACTTCTTTCAGCAGGCGGCGCATGATTTTGCCGCTTCGAGTTTTTGGCAGCGCGTCCGTGAATCGAATTGTGTCGGGGCGCGCGAACTTGCCAATCTCTTTGTCGATGTGCGCGGTCAGCGCCTCTTTCAGCGCCTTGCTCGCCTGCTGCCCCGCCTTCAACGTCACGAAGACGACCAGCGCTTGCCCCTTCAGCTCGTCGGGCCGGCCTACCGCCGCAGCCTCGGCGACCGTCGGGTGGCTGACGAGCGCGCTCTCGATCTCCGCGGTACCTATCCGATGCCCCGCCACGTTGAGCACGTCGTCGATCCGCCCGACCACCCAGAAGTAGCCGTCCTCGTCGCGCCGCGCTCCGTCCCCCGTGAAGTAGACGTTCGGAATCACGTCCCAGTACGTCTTGAAATAACGCTCGTCATCGCCCCAGAGCGTCCGCGCCATCGATGGCCACGGCCGGCGGATGACCAGCTTTCCCCCCTCCGCCGTCGCCACCGTCTCGCCGCGGTCCTTCACGACGGCGATGTCGACACCGAAGAATGGCAGCCCCGTCGCCCCCGGCTTCGCGATGACGGCGCCGGGCAGGGTCGTCAGCATGATGGCCCCCGTCTCGGTTTGCCACCACGTGTCCACGATCGGGCAGCGCTCGCCGCCAATCACCCGGTGGTACCACATCCACGCCTCCGGATTGATCGGCTCACCGACGCTCCCTAGAAGCCGCAAGCTCGACAGATCGTGCGCCTTCGGCCACTGCTCGCCTGCGCGGATGAACGCGCGGATCGCCGTCGGCGCCGTATAGAGAATGCTGACGCCGTGCCGCTCTACCATCGACCAGAAGCGACCCCAATCGGGAAAGTTCGGCGCGCCCTCGTACATCAAGCACGTCGCGCCGCACGAGAGCGGCCCGTAGACGATGTAGCTGTGACCCGTCACCCATCCGACGTCCGCCGTGCACCAGTAAACGTCCTCGTCGCGTACGTCGAACACGTACTTCGTCGTCACGTGCGCGCCGGCGAGGTACCCGGCCGACGTGTGGAGCACGCCCTTCGGTTTTCCGGTCGACCCCGACGTGTAAAGAATGAAGAGCGGGTGCTCGGCGTCGAACGCCTCCGGATGCTTCGCCCGCTCCAGGCTCGCGGGCTCGGCCGCGCGCTCGACCGCGTCTTCCCACCAGACGTCGCGCCCCTCTTTCATCACGACCGCTGCCCCGCCCGAAGGCCCGATGCGGCGGAGCACGACCACCCGTTCGATGCTCGGCGTCTGCTCGAGCGCCGCGTCCGCCATCGCCTTCAGCGGCACCACGTTCCCGCGACGCCACGAGCCGTCCTGCGTGATGAGCACCTTTGCTCCGCAATCGTTGATGCGGTCGCGTAGCGCGTCGGAGCTGAAGCCCCCGAAGACCACCGAGTGCGCCGCCCCTATCCTTGCGCACGCGAGCATCGCGATGGCCGCCTCGGGGACCATGCCCATGTAAATGGCGACCCTATCGCCCGACGCCACCCCCAGATCCGCGAGCGCCGCGGCCATTCGCACGACCTCCCGGTGAAGCTCGAAGTACGTGAGCGTCCGCCGGTCGCCGGGCTCCCCCTCCCAGATGATGGCCGCCTTCGTGCGGCGGGGCGTCGTCAGGTGCCTGTCGAGACAGCTCTCGGTCACGTTGAGCTTCGCGCCCACGAAGAATTTCGCGTTCGGCAGCGACCAGTCGGAGTACGTGCGCCACGGCGCGCGCCAGACGAGATCGCTCGTTTGCTCGCGCCAGAACACGTCGGGCTCGTCGAGCGACTGCGCGTAGAGCGCCGCGTAGGCGTGGTGGGAAGAGACGCGCGCGCGGTTCGTGAAGGCGGGGCTCGGAGGAAACCGGCGCTCCTCTTTCAACCGCGACTCGATGCGATCGGACATGCCCCCGAAACTAGCAGCGAAAACGGCGCCCTGTCAGCACCCCGGCGCGCGCGAGACGCCGAGCTTCATGCGGGCGATCTCTGGAGCTCCTCGGCGAGCTCCAGCGTCTTTTTCGCGGCGGCGCGGGCGAGCGCGCGCGCCTCGGCCGTCACGGCCAGGCGGGCGAGCAACCCTCTCCCGAGCTCGTGGTGATGGCGCTCGTCCGGCTGGATGACGTCGCGGTAAAGCTTGGCCGTCTCTTCGTCGCCTTGGCTCAGGCAAAAGCGGACGAACTCGTCATTTCGGACCATGGCCAGCGCCTCGCGCGTGAACTGGCCGGCGGCGACCCGCTCGATCGTCGATTCGAGCGTCAGCAAGTACGAGAGCAGCGGCGACCGACTCCCGGGATCGAAGGCTCGCGCATCGACGCCGAGCTCGTCGAGCCGGTTCTCGATCAGCCGGTAGTGCTTCGCCTCGTCACCAGCCTGGCGCGCGAGGGCGAGCTTCACGTCGACCTCGCGCGTCGTCGGGACCCAGCCCGCGGCGCATTCGGTCGCTTCGATCTCGTTCTTCAGCGCAAGCATCAGCAGCTGGGCGACCGTCACTTCGGCCGCGGGCTCGCGGGCGGCGGCGGCGCCGATGCGGTCGAGCGCGGCGCGGTTCTGCGCGTCGAGCTCCTCGAGGAAGGCGTGGGCACTCATGGCTGGTGGAGCACTCCCTGGCAGGCGTCGGGGATCGGGTTGGTGGAGAGGTCGTAGCACTGCTCGAGGTCGATTTGTTGATTGCATGCCGCAGCGACCGCGGGCGGCACCCTCGAGGTCGCATTGCAGAGCGTCCCGGTGCAGCACGTCGGCATGTTCATCGCGATGCAGTCCGCGAGCGACCCGATCGCGCCGCAGCGATCGATCGATTGGCTGCACGCTTCGGCGAACATCGCCGCGCAGCGATCGCCCACCGTCTGGGACGGCACGCCGGCGTCGCTCCCGGCGTCGGCCGTCGCGACCGGCAGGGTGCACGCGGCGAGAGCGGCCGCCGCAAATGCGACGGCACACGGCGAGCGACGAGAGGGGCGGAGGCTCGGCACGGCGGGCGCGCACTATACACGACCGGCCGCACGGTCACGCGCCCTGCGCCGCCTTCATGATCGCGATCCGCTCGAGGGCCACCTCGCGATAAAGCTCGAGCACCTTCGGGAGGCTCGGCTGCAGCGACCGAAAGAACTCGCCGATCGACTCGAGCTCCGCGTGCCACTCGTCGAGATCGATGTGCGTCGCCTCGTCGACCTGCTCGTGCGGAATGTCGAGCCCGGAGAGATCGAGGTCGCCCGCCTTCGGCACCCAGCCGAAGGGCGTCTCCTGCCCGCCGACGCGCAGCCGCGCGCGATCGACGATCCACTTGAGGACGCGCATGTTCTCGCCGAAGCCTGGCCAGAGGAACTTGCCGTCCTTGTCCTTGCGGAACCAGTTGACGAGGAAGACCTTCGGCGGGTTGCACGATGCGCGCCTGCATCGCGCAGCCAGTGCGCGAAGTAGTCGCCCATGTTGTAGCCGCAGAAGGGGAGCATCGCGAACGGGTCGCGGCGCACGACGCCGACCTTGCCCGTCGCCGCCGCGGTCGTCTCGCTGCCGAGCGTCGCGCCGAAGAAGACGCCGTTCATCCAGTTGAACGCCTGCATGACGAGCGGGATGGTCGTCGCGCGGCGCCCGCCGAAGATGATGGCGCTGATCGGGCACGCCGTCGCGGATCGTCCGCAGAACTTGCGAGAGCGCCGGGTTGTTCGTCGCCGGCGCGGTGAAGCGCGAGTTCGGGTGCGCGGCCTTCTCCGGTCGACCCCTTCGTCCACGGGCTGCCCTTGCCAGTCGATGAGCTCGTCGGGCACGTCGCCGTCCTTGCCCTCCCACCACACGTCGCCGTCTGGCGTCAGCGCGACGTTCGTGAAGATCGTGTCGCTGCGAGATCGTCTTCATCGCGTTCGGGTTCGACTCGTACGCTCGTGCCCGGGCGCGACGCCGAAGTAGCCGGCCTCCGGGTTGACGGCGTAGAGGCGCCCGTCGTCGCCGACGCGCATCCACGCGATGTCGTCGCCGACGGTCCAGATCTTCCAGCCCTTGAAGCGCTTGGGCGGGATCATCATCGCGAAGTTCGTCTTGCCGCAGGCGCTCGGGAACGCCGCGGCGACGTACGTCATCTCGCCCTCGGGGATCTCGACGCCGAGGATGAGCATGTGCTCGGCGAGCCAGCCCTCTTTCTGGCCGAGGTAGCTGCCGATGCGGAGCGCGAGGCACTTCTTGCCGAGCAGGACGTTGCCGCCGTAGCCGCTGCCGACGCTCCAGATCGTGTTGTCTTGCGGGAAGTGGCAGATGAAGCGGCGCTCGGGGTTGCAGTCGAGCGTCGAGTGCAGGCCGCGGTTGAAGTCGTCCGACGTCGCCGAGCATCTCGAGCGCGACCTGCCCCATGCGCGTCATGATGCGCATGTTGAGGACGACGTAGATGCTGTCGGTGAGCTCGACGCCGATCTTCGAGATGCGGCGAGCCGACCGGCCCCATGACGTACGGGACGACGTACATCGTGCGCCCCTTCATCGAGCCGTCGAAGAGCTTGCCGAGCTTCGCGTACGCCTCGGTCGGGCGCCATCCAGTTGTTGGTCGGGCCCGGCCTCTTCCTTCGTCGGCGTGCAGATGAACGTGAGCTGCTCGACGCGCGCGACGTCGTTCGGGTTCGACCGATGGAGGTAGCAGCCGGGGAGCTTCTCCTGGTTGAGCGGAATGAGGATGCCCTTGGCGACGCGCCTCCTCGGTGAGGCGCTGCTTCTCCTCCTCCGACCCGTCGCACCAGACGACGCGGTCGGGCTTGGTGAGCCGGGCGGCCTCGTCGACCCACTGAAGGAGGCGCGCGTTCTTCGTGGGCGCTTTGGGCTGGTCATCCCTGATGAGCTGCATGTCGTCGCTGACTCCTCCCCGGACAACGAGCAAGAAGGGGCGTACTTTTCCATGTAACTCACTTCGCGCGCCAGCGCACCCGCCCCGCGGCGATACCGCGCAAGACCCGCGAAATGAAAAGGGCGCGGGCAACGTCCAATCGGCACAATCGGTCACCCACGGAGACTCGCCCTTGCCGCTCCTGCCCCTCCCCCTTCGCTTTTCGTCCCTTCCGGCGCGTGCGTCTCAGGACGCGCGTGCGTCTCTTGCGTCTCGCGCATCTCTTGCGTCTCGCGGCCCGCGTTGGTCGCGCGGCTCGCGCGGCTCTCTCGCGCTTTGCGCTTTGCTTTCTTTTTCGGCTGGTTGCAGCGCGGCCGTGCCCGCGCACCCGCAGCCAGTGGCTCCGGCGCCTCCCCCGCGCGACGACGGAAAGCCGGCGGAGGGCGGCGAGGGCGGCCAGCAGCACGCGGCCGCGCTCGAGGAGCTCAAGCTCGCGCCGCTCGAGTGGCGCGACGACCGCCTGAGCAGCTTGCGCCTTCAGCTTCCGGACTGCCGCCCACTGGACGCGCGTCAAATTCTGGGGGCTCAAGAGCCTCGTCGGCTTCCGCTATGGAAAAGACCACCACGCGCTCCTCGGCGGCTTCATCGTCCATGTCACCGACGAAGGCGCCCCCGGCGCCTGCGGCAAAGCCTTCGAAGCCTGGGCGCAACCTTGGGTCGACTCGTTCGAGGTGACGATCGACCCACGACCCGCCGACGGCCGTACCCTGGAACGGGAAGATCGTCGACATCGACTCGCTCGTCGCCGCGACCGCGACCCTCGGAATGCGCGAGCAGTACGCCGTCGCGTACGCCACCTACCCCGCCTGGAAGGGGGCGTGCCTCGTCATGGGAATCGCCATTCCCGCGCGCGACGAGCTCGCGCGCGCCAAGGCGGTGCGCGATCGCTTCGTCGCCGAGGTCCTGCCGACGCTCGTGACGACGGCCAAAGAAGAACCGAAAGAGAGGTACTGACTCGCGCCGCCGCTCACGGTTCGTGCCGGGCGAGCTCGCGCACGACGTCCACGACGCGGTCCACTTGCGGGACGCTCGCCTTCTCCAGCGCGTCGGCGAGGCCGACCCCCGGCACGTGCGCCCCCGCCAGCAGGCGCGGCGGCGCGTGAAGCTCGTAGAACAGCTCCTCGATGGTGCGCCGCAGCAAGTGCTCGCCGAAGTTCGTCACCTCGGTGTCCTCGTTCAGAAAGAGGACGCGGTTCGTCTTCCGCACGGTCGCCTTCACCGCCTCCCAGTCGTACGGGCAGAGCGAGCGCAGATCGATCACCTCGGCCTCGACCCCTTCGTCCGAGAGCCGCTCGGCCGCCTGCATCGCGACGACGACCATGCGCCCGTACGTCACGATGCTGGCGTGACTCCCCTCGCGGCGCGTGTGCGCGACGCCGATCGGAACGAAGAAGTCTTCGACCGGCGGCCACTCGGGGCGCCAGCGCGTCCGATCGCCGAGGGGAGCGTCGATCATGCGCGACAGCGTCCGATCGTCGTCGGGCTCTCCGGGGATGCGCTCGTTCGGCCCCGCCTTCGCGCGAAGGAGCGCCTTGGGCGGCAGGTACATGACCGGGTTGGGATCGACGATGGCCGACAGCATCAGGCCGTAGGCGTCGAGCGGATTGCTCGGCATGACGATCTTCCAGCCGGCGATGCGCGTCGCCTGGGCGTCGAACGAGTGCGAATGATACAGGCTGCCGCGGACACCGCTGCCGACGGGGGTCATCAGGACCATCGGGCAATTGAACTCGCCGGCGGACGACCAGCACATCCCCCCCGCGAGCTTGAAGAGGTCGATGACGTTGAACGCGTAGTCGCAGAACTGGATCTCGGCGACGGGCCGCTGGCCGGCGAGCGCGAGACCGATGGCCGTGCCCAGGATGCCTCGCTCGTCGAGGGGCGTGTTCCACGCCGCCTTGAGCCCCTGCGTCTGCGTGAACACGCCGCCGAGCGGTGGGCCGACGTCCTCGCCGAAGATGTCCGTCACGCCGAGGCGCTCCTCGCCGACGTGCAACGCGAGGCGGATGGCTTGCACGACCGTCGCCATTTCAGCTGGCCCCGTTGCGCCGATGCCCGCGCCCGTCGAGCGCGTCGCTCGCGTCGCGGGCGTGCCGCGCGGCGTCGCCCACGAAGTCGTGCTCGGCGAACACGTGGTCCCAGATCTCGTCGCCCGCAGGCACGGGCTCCTCGCGGACGCGCTTGGTCGCTTCGAGGAGCTCGTGCGTGCAGCGCGCGCGAAGATCGTCCATCGCGGCGCGCGTCAAGATTCTCTGGTCTTCGAGCTTCTTCTCGAAGAGGGCGAGGCAGTCGGGCTCGTCTGCGACCAGGTTCGAGCCCGAGGCCGACGAGTGCCCGTACAGCCGGGAGACCGTGGCCTCCAGCAGGAAGGGCCGGCGCTCGGCGCGCACGTAGTCCATGGCCTTCTTCAGCTCGCGGTAGGCGACCTCCGCGTCGTTGCCGTCGATGACCGCTGTCTTGATGCCGAACGCCTTCCCGCGGTCGGCGATGTGCTTCTCGGCGTGCTGCTCGGTCGCAGGGGTCGAGATTCCCCAGCCGTTGTTGGCCACGATGAGAAGGCACGGGAGCTCACGACCTGGGCGCGAGCACCAGATGAGACAGGACGCGAAATCTCCTTCGGCCGTCCCGGCGTCGCCACCCTGAACGACGGTGATGCCGCGGCCTCCCGGCGCTCGCTTGTTCGCGATGGCCGTCCCTGGCGCCATCGAGAACTGCACCTCGATCGGGGACGAAATCGGAAGAACGTTCCACCTTCGCACGGCGTAGTGACTGCAGAAATTGCGACCGCGCGAGTACGGGTCGGTGGTCGTGCTCTTCATCTGCCGAAGCGTGTCGACGGGATCGGCGCCCATCGCGAGCAGCGTGGCGCCCGAGCGGTAGTGCAAGTGCAGGTAGTCGAAGTGGGGCCCCTGCCCCTTGTGGACGAGCAAGCCGAGGCTCGCGTTCAAGGCCTCTTCGCCCGGACCGCCCACCCAGAAAAAGCCGTCGCCCTGCTTGTTCATGCGGATCAGGCGCTCTTCGAGGCAGCGCGACCTCAGCATGACCTCGTGCAGCCGCACCAGCAGCTCTGGCGCGAGCGCGGCCTCCGCGGCGCCCGCCGGCTCGCGTGCGCGGACAGGGGAAGTGGTCACTCGATCTTTGTAGCGCGTACGCGAGCCACGAGGAAGGGAGGGGCAGCGGCAGAAAGCACGGTAGCACAGCGCGTCACGGCTCGTAGCCGAGGTTCGGAGCGAGCCACCGCTCCACGTCGGTCACGGGCGAGGCCTTGCGCCGCGCGTAGTCCTCGACCTGGTCGCGGCCGATACGCCCGACGTTGAAATAGCGCGCCTGTGGGTGACCGATGTACAAACCGCTCACGCTGGCCGCCGGAAGCATCGCCCCGTGCTCGGTCAGCGAGACGCCGATCGCCTCGGCGCGGAGCAGGTCGAAGAGGGCCCACTTGTCCGTGTGGTCGGGGCACGCGGGGTACCCGAAGGCCGGTCGAATCCCGCGGTACTTCTCGGCGAGCAGCTCGCCCTGGCTGGCCGCCTCGCCCGGCGCGTACCAGGCGCGGCGAACGCGCTCGTGCGTCCTTTCGGCGAGCGCTTCGGCGAGCCTATCCGCGAGGGCCTTGGCCATGATCGCGTGGTAGTCGTCGAGCTCCTTCTCGAACGAGGCCGCGAGCTCCTGCACGCCGATTCCGGCGGTGACGACGAACGCGCCCACCCAGTCGCGAACGCCGCTGTCGCGCGGAGCGACGAAGTCGGCCAGGCAATAGTACGGCTCGCCGGTGGGCTTCTCCTGCTGCTGGCGGAGCATCGAAAAGCGCGCGACGGCCCTCGCCCGCGACTCGTCCTCGTAGAGCACGATGTCGTTGCCCTCGCTGTGGGCGGGCCAGAGACCGTATGCGGCCCGAGCGACCACGCGCTTTTCGCGCACGATCCGCTCGAGGAGCGCGCGACCGTTGTCGTAGAGCTCGCGCGCGGCCGCGCCGTGGCGGGGGTCTTCGAAGATGGCGGGGAACTTGCCGGCGAGCTCCCAAGCCGTGAAGAAGAACGTCCAGTCGATGTACTCGGCGATCTCTCCGAGCGGGACGTCGCTCTCGACGCGCAGGCCGGTGAAGCTCGGCACAGGGGCGTCTTCTGTCCGCCACCCTATCGGCGGGCGGCGCTCGTTGGCGGCCGCGAACGGCGCGAGCGGCTTCGCGCGCTTGTGCGCGTGGAGGCGCCGGAGCTGCTCGTGATCTTCGCGCGTCTTCGCGAAGAAGGCCTCCCGCTGCTTCGGATCGAGCAGCGCCGAGACGGTCGAGACCGCCCGCGACGCGTCGAGCACGTGCACCGTCGCGCCGTCGTACTCTGGCGCGATCTTCACGGCCGTGTGCTGGCGGCTCGTCGTCGCGCCTCCAATGAGGAGGGGCATCGTCATCCCGCGTCGCTTCATCTCTTTGGCGACGTGCACCATCTCGTCGAGCGATGGCGTGATGAGCCCGGAGAGGCCGACGATGTCGCACTGCTTCTCGATGGCCGTATCGAGGATCTTGTCGCAGGAGACCATCACCCCGAGGTCGATCACCTCGTAGCTGTTGCAACCGAGGACGACGCCGACGATGTTCTTGCCGATGTCGTGCACGTCCCCTTTCACCGTCGCCATGACGATGCGGCCGTTCGCGCTCCGCCCGTCGGCCGGCGGGCCGTCGGTGCCGAGGCGCTTCTTCTCCTCCTCCATGAATGGCAAGAGGTAAGCGACGGCGCGCTTCATGGCGCGCGCGCTCTTGACGACCTGGGGCAAGAACATCTTGCCCTCGCCGAAGAGGTCACCGACGACGCGCATCCCGTCCATGAGCGGCCCTTCGATGACCTCGAGCGTGCGCGCGACCTTGTGCCGCGCCTCCTCCACGTCCTGCTCGATGAAGTCGACGATCCCGTGGACGAGCGCGTGCGTCAGGCGTTGCTCGACCGAAGCGTCGCGCCACGCGAGGTCGAGCTCTCTCTTCTTGCCGGCGCCCCCCTTGACGGTGTCGGCGAAGACGACCAGGCGCTCGGTCGCGTCCGGGCGCCGGTCGAAGACGACGTCCTCGACCAGATTGAGCAGCTCCTTCGGGATGTCGGCGTAGACGCCGATTTGTCCCGCGTTGACGATGCCCATGTCCATGCCGGCGCGGATGGCATGGAACAAGAAGGCGGAGTGCATCGCCTCGCGGACGACGTTGTTGCCGCGGAAGGAGAACGAGAGGTTGCTGACGCCGCCCGAGATCTTCGTTCCGGGGCACTCCTCCTTGAGAATGCGCGTCGCGTCGATGAAGCTCCGCGCGAAGCCGGCGTGCTCCTCCATGCCCGTCGCGATGGCGAGCACGTTCGGGTCGAACACGACGTCCGACGGATCCCAGCCGCCCCGGCGGACCAGCAAGTCGTACGCGCGGCGGCAGATGGACACCTTGCGGTCCGTCGTGTCGGCTTGCCCTTGCTCGTCGAAGGCCATCACCACGGCGCCCGCGCCGTAGCGCCGGATCTTCCGCGCCTTGGCGAGAAAGTCCTCCTCGCCCTCCTTCAGGCTGATGGAGTTCGCGACCCCCTTGCCTTGCAGGCATTTCAGCCCGGCCTCGATGACGCTCCACTTCGAGCTGTCGACCATCACGGGCAGGCGCGTGATCTCCGGCTCGCTCCCGAGCAGGCTCAGGAACGTGGTCATCGCCGCGACGCCGTCGAGCATCCCCTCGTCCATGTTCACGTCGAGGATGTTCGCCCCCCCCCGCACCTGGTCGAGCGCGATCTCGACGCCCTTCGCGAAGTCGCCGGCCTTGACGAGCTCCGCGAATTTCTTCGAGCCCGTCACGTTCGTGCGCTCGCCGATCATGATGAAATTCGATTCGGGCCGGAGGATGAGCGGCTCGAGCCCCGACAGGCGGGTGAGCCTCTCGACCTTGGGCACGACGCGCGGCGCGACGTTCGCGACGCGCGCGGCGATGGCACGCACGTGGTCCGGGGTGGTGCCGCAGCAGCCGCCGATGAAGTTGACCAGCCCCTCGTCGGCGAGCTCGCGGACGATGGCCGAGGTCGTCTCTGGAATCTCGTCGTACTCGCCGAAAGCGTTCGGAAGCCCCGCGTTCGGGTAGCAGCTCACGAAGACGTTCGCGATGCGCGCGAGCTCGGCGACGTAGGGGCGCATCTCGCGCGCGCCGAGCGCGCAGTTGACCCCGACCGACAGGGGGCGCGCGTGCGCGACCGAGATCCAAAAGGCCTCGACGGTCTGGCCCGAGAGCGTCCGGCCGCTCTTGTCGGTGATGGTCACCGAGATCATCAGCGGCAGGCGGACGCCTTTCTCCTCGAACACGTCCTCCATCGCGAAGAGCGCCGCCTTCGCGTTCAGCGTGTCGAAGATCGTCTCGAGCAGCAGGAGGTCGGCCCCGCCGTCGATGAGCCCGCGCACCTGCTCGGCATACGACTCGCGAACCTGGTCGAAGGTCACCGCGCGGTACCCGGGATCGGCCACGCTCGGCGAGAGCGACAGCGTCTTGTTCATCGGGCCGATCGCCCCCGCGACGAAGCGCGGTTTTCGGGGCGTCCGCTTGGTCCACTCGCGCGCGCTCTCCTTGGCGAGCCGCGCCGCGGCGACGTTCAGCTCGTAGGCGAGCTCCTCCAGGTGGTAGTCCGCCTGGACGATCGACGTCGAGTTGAACGTGTTCGTCTCGACGAGGTCAGCGCCCGCTTCGAAGTACGCGTCGTGAATGGAGCGAATCACGTCCGGACGGGTCAAGACGAGAAGATCGTTGTTCCCTTGCAGATCGGCCGGATGGCGCTCGAGCCGTCCGCCCCGAAAGTCCTTCTCGGTCAGGCCGCGGCGCTGGATCATCGTCCCCATCGCGCCGTCGAGGACGAGGATGCGCCGGGTGAGCTCTTCGCGGAGGATGCCTTCGGTGTCGTTCATCGCTTTCCTCGTGGCTTGATCGCAAATGCCGTGACGACGCGCAAGCCGGGCGGTCGCGCGTCGCGGCTGGTGACCTCGCACGCCTGCACCTCGAGGCCGGCGCGCCCGAGGAGCCGGCGGAGCAGCGCAGGCGCAAACCCGGGGTGCGCGTGCCCGTAGGCCGCGGTCACCTCCGTCTGCTCGTGGGCGTCGAGCGTGACCGCGACGAGCGAGCCGCCTGGACGGAGAACGCGCGCCGCCTCCGCGCAAGCGCGCGCCGGAGACTCGACGTGCGTCAAGAGATGCAGGAGCAGAGCGGCGTCGAACGCCGCGTCGCGAAGGGGCAGCGCCTGCGCGTCGGCGGCCAGGAAGCGCACGTTCTTCAGGTGGCCGAGCCGCGCCTTCGCCGCGGAGAGCACCCGCTCGCTCCGGTCGACGCACGTCCACCGTTCGGCTCGCGACGCGAGCAGTTGCGCTACGGTTCCGTCGCCCGAGCCGACGTCGACGACGTCCCCCAGGCGGACGAGCCCGACGATCGCGCGCGCAAGCGACTCCCACGTGCGACCGGGCGACCAGTGGCGCTCCATCTCGCCCGCCACCGAATCGGGCCACGGCCCGGCGTCGTCCCGCGCGCGGACCACATGCGCAGCGCGTTCGGCGTCGTCCTCGAGGAGCGTGTCGCGGAGCTCACCCCGGACGAGCTCCCATATCTTGCGCGCCGGCTCCGGCAGCGCCCCGTCGTTCAGGACGTAGTACGTCGAGGCGCCCGCCCGGCGGTCGCGGACGAGGCCCGCCTCGCGGAGCTTTCCGAGGTGCGTCGAGACGGTCGACTGCGCGAGCTGCGTCACGCCGACGATCTCGGCGACGGTGAGCTCGTGGCATGCGAGAAGGGCGAGCAGACGCACGCGGGTAGGCTCCCCCAAGAGCTGAAGGACATCGACCGTGGTGCCGAGGGCAGTCATCTATCCATCACGATGAGTCGATGAACTCTGCGACCAGGTGACGCGCGCGTCAAGCGCGCGGAACGGCTGGGGAGGGCCCTCGATAGGCCGCCCGAGGCTCGACCCGGGCGCGGTCCAAGCTCGCCCGAAGACGCCCGCGTCGATTCGAGCGCTCCCCATGGCGAAACGGGGCATACTCAAAGGCAGCGAGGGCCATGTCGGATTCGGGGACACCCAAGCGACCGAACTTGAGGGTCGGTCGGCTGCGTACACGCCCGCCGCCGCGCGATCCGCGAGCGGAGAGCTCCCGTCCGCTCCGGGGCGATGCCCCGCGCCGTCCACCGTCGAGGCCCGTCCCCGTCTTGCCGGCTCGGCTGGCCAACCTCGAGACCGAGCTGGCTCGCCTGAAGGAGGAGCGCGGCTTCGAAGCCGACGAGGTGGCCGAAATGCTCGTTCGCGTCGCGGAGAGCGAGCGCGCGGTCGAGTCGGCGACCCGCCGCGCGGAGTCGGCGGAGAGGCAAGCGAGAGAGAGCGCGGCAGTCGTCGAGCAAACGCGCGAGGAGCTTGCCGCGGCGCGGCGGAGCCTCGACGACTTCGGGGCGACGATGGCGCGCGCGCGCCGCGAGCACGCCGAAGAGCTCGAGGCGATGGCCAAGGAGCACACCGCCGCGCTGGAGGCACTCGAGCGCAAGCACGCCGAGGACCCGGCGCGGCGCGCGCAGACCGAAGCGGCCGCGCGCGAGGCCGCGCGGGCGCTCGAGCTCGAACGATTCGACGGCGGCCCGCGCCCGCCAGCAAGCCGCGGCCGCCGAAGAGGCGCTCGCCGCGGCGCGCCAGGTCATGGCGCGGGCGGCAAGCCTCGTCGAGGACATCGAGCGGCGCGAGGAGACGGCTACGGCCCTCCGCGGGCGTGTGCTCGAGCAGACGCGACGCCTGCTGTCGGGGGCCCCGCCAGGCAACTCGCCCGCCGACGCGCCCGAGAGGCCGGAGGCCCCAGGGCTCCCGTCGCCGAAAGCCACGCCGCGCCCTCGCAAGACGTCCCGACCGACCGAAGCAGCCGTCGAGGTCGTGTCCTTCGAAGACCTCGACCTCGACCTCCCCGACTGAACTCTGTGGCAGAACGCGGCGCACCGCGGGCGGCGCTCGTCCCCTCCTCAGGCAAACGCGAACGGCTCGCGATTGTCGCGGCTTTGCGCGACTGCCACGCCCGGCAGCCTCTCCGCGAGGCGCCTCGCCAGCGGGCCCAGGGCCGCCCGCTCGCTGACCGAGTGCAGCGTGCACACGAGACCCAGACCGGAGGCCACGGCCCGCAGGGAGTCGTGGTGCCGCACCTCGCCGGTCAAGAGCAACTGCGCCCCCGCCTCGATCGCGTCGGAAACGAGGCCGCCGCCGCTCCCCGCGCACACCGCCGCCCGCGTGACCTCGCGATCCAGCCCGCCCGCGACGAGCACGTGCCCCGCGCCGAGCGCGCGCTTGACGCGACCTATTAGCTCGTGAACCGCCGAGGGGGGAACGGCCCCGACGCGCCCCAGCCCGCGCCCGCCCCGCAACCCCGCGAGGCGCACGACGTCGAAGGCCGGCTCCTCGTAAGGGTGAGCTGCGCAAAGGGCGCTGACGACCTCGTCGATCCGCGCGATGGGGACGACCGTCTCGAGCCGTAGCTCGGCGGTCTCTTCGAGCTGGCCCGAACGTCCTACGACGGGGCTCGTCCCCTCTCCGCCGAAGAATGTCCCGGTGCCCGGCGTTCGGAAGCTGCACGCCGCGTACTGCCCGATGCGCCCTGCGCCCGCTTCGAAGAGCGCCGTGCTGACGCGCGCCACGTGCTCGCTCGGCACGAACGTCACGAGCTTGTATTCCTCATCGTGGGCCGCCGACGGCCGCAGCGGTCGCCGCTCGGTCATTCCGAGCGCATCGGCCAGCACGTCGTTCGTTCCTCCGTCGGCGGCGTCGAGCGCCGTGTGCGGGCTGAAAATCGCGACGTCGGCGCGCGCGGCGTCGTACGCGATTGAGCCGGCCACCACGCGCTTCAGCGGCTCGAAGAGCGGCGGGTGGTACGCGACGACAGCCTCGCAGCGACCACGCACCGCCTCGTCGAGCACGCCGCGCGTGCAATCGATCGCGAGGAGCACGCGCGTGAGGGCGTGCTCCAAGTCCCCGACGAGAAGGCCGACGTTGTCCCACTCCGCCGCGAAGCGCGCCGGGGCGAGGTCCTCCATCGCGTCGGCCAGGTCGCGGACCCTCATGACGCGCCGGAGCGCCGCGCTGCGGCCTCCAGGCCGAGGCGCTGCGCCGCGAGCCTCATTCGGCCGGGTTCGGCTTGGCCGAGGCGAGAGCGGAGCCGGCGTTGCCGTGCGAATGGATCCGCATGCGATAGAAGCTCCGCCACACGAAGACGAGCGCCACCGCGAAGCAGAGCACGGCGATGACGGCCGTCGTCTCGCGCGGAATCGGGTGCAGCTCGTCGTTCGCGAGCTCGACGGCCAGGAGGCCGAAGAGCGTAGTGAACTTGATGATGGGGTTCATCGCGACGCTGCTCGTGTCCTTGAACGGATCGCCCACGGTGTCCCCGACGACGCACGCGGCGTGGAGCTCGGTCCCCTTCTCCTTCAGCTCGACCTCGACGATCTTCTTCGCGTTGTCCCAGGCGCCGCCGGCGTTGGCCATGAAGAGCGCCTGGAAGAGGCCGAAGAGCGCGATCGAAATCAGGTACCCGACGAAGAAGTACGGGTCGAGAAAGGCGAACGCGAGGGTCGTGAAGAACACCACGAGGAAGATGTTGAACATCCCCTTCTGGGCGTACGTCGTGCAAATCTCGACGACCTTCTTGCTGTCCGCGATCGACGCCTTCTCGGCCCCGTCGAGCTTGATGTTGGCCTTGATGAACTCGACGGCGCGGTACGCCCCGGTCGTCACCGCCTGCGTGCTCGCACCGGTAAACCAGTAAATGACCGAGCCACCGGCGATGAGGCCGAGCAAGAAGGGGGGGTGAAGCACCGACAGCTTCTGGATCTTCTCGGGGTTCGTGAGGCCGTCGGTCAAGAGCACGATGATGGCGAAGATCATCGTCGTCGCACCGACGACGGCCGTGCCGATGAGCACCGGTTTGGCCGTCGCCTTGAACGTGTTTCCGGCGCCGTCGTTCTCCTCGAGGAGGTGCTTGGCCCTCTCGAAGTTGACGTCGAACCCGAAGTTCTTCTTGATGTCCTCCTTCACGCCTGGAATGCCCTCGATGACGCTGAGCTCGTAGACGCTCTGGGCGTTGTCGGTCACCGGCCCGTAGGAGTCCACCGCAAGGGTGACCGGCCCCATCCCGAGAAACCCGAAGGCCACCAAGCCGAATGCGAACACCGGCGACACGTCCATCGTGCCGATGGTCATCGTCGCCCCCATGCCCATCATGCTGACGAAGTAGGCGGCGCCCATGAGGGCCATCAGGACCATCCCCAACCAGAAGGCGCTGAAGTTGCCCGCGGTCAGGCCGCTCAGAATGTTGAGCGACGGCCCCCCCTCGCGGGAGGAGATGACCACCTCGCGCACGTGGCCGCTTTCGGTCGACGTGAACACCTTGACGAGCTCGGGGATGACGGCCCCAGCGAGCGTACCGCACGTGATGATGAGGCTGAGCTTCCACCACTGCGAGACGTCGCCGCCGAGCTCGGGAATGACGAAATAGGACGCGGCGAACGTGAACACGATCGAGACGATCGACGTCACCCACACGAGCTGCGTGAGCGGCGCCTCGAAGTTGAGCTTGGTTGCTTCCGCGTAGCGCGCCTTCGTGATCGACTCGTTGACGAAGTAGCTGATTGCGCTGGAGATGATCATCAAGATGCGCATGACGAAGATCCACGTCAGGAGCTGGACCTGAACGGTGGGGCTTCCGACGGCGAGCAGAATGAAGACGATGAGCGCGACGCCGGTGACGCCGTACGTCTCGAAGCCGTCGGCGCTGGGGCCGACCGAGTCGCCCGCGTTGTCGCCCGTGCAGTCGGCGATGACACCCGGGTTTCGCGCGTCGTCTTCCTTGATCTTGAAGACGATCTTCATGAGGTCCGACCCGATGTCGGCAATCTTCGTGAAGATGCCGCCCGCGACGCGGAGCGCGGCGGCGCCGAGCGACTCACCGATGGCAAAACCGATGAAGCACTTTCCGGCATATTCGTGGGGCACGAGCGTGAGGATGCCCAGCATGAACGCGAGCTCGATGCTGATGAGCATCATCCCGATGCTCATCCCTGCCTTGAGCGGGATGGCGTAGCAGGGGTAGGGGTGGCCGCGCAGGCTGGCAAACGCCGTCCGGCTGTTCGCGAACGTGTTCACGCGAATACCGAAGAGCGCGACGGTGGCGCTGCCAGCGATGCCCACGATGCTGAAGACGAGAATCAGGAGGACGACGCCGGCAGGCTGCCCCTTGAGAACTCCGTAATAGACGACGATGACGGCGCCGATGAAGAGCCAGAGAACCGCGAGGAACTTGGCTTGTGTGAAAAGGTAAGTCTTGCACGTCTCGAAGATGAGCTCCGAGACTTCGAGCATCGACTTGTGGACCGGCGCGTTCTTCAGCTGGACGTAAACGACAAGCCCGAAAACGACACCGAGCGCGCACACTCCGAGACCGAGCATGAGGAGCCTGCTGGCCGCCATGCCGAAGAACTGCAAAGTGTCGATCTGGTCGGGGATGACCAGCGAATCTTCGCCGCCTGCGTGGTGAGCTCCAGCCGGACGAGCGAGGGCTTGCGCCAAGGCAGCGGCGCAGGGGAGCGAGACCGCGGCGAACGCGGCGGCGATCAACAGGGCCTTTGCCAGAGGACCACTCGGCCGGCGGCCATACGAGATGGACTTCATGCGAACCTCTCGAGGGTTTCGTTTGGGCGACGCGTTCACGCGCGATTGAGACGGGTGAGAGCGAAGCTCGCGATTCCGAGTGGTTGGCCGTCTGCGGCACCGATTGCAGACGCTTCAGCACGCCTCGTCTCGCTCGTGGCCTCCGACCTAGGAGCCCCTTCGAACGAGCCGCGGTGGCGTAACAGTCTTCCGCTGGATTGTAAACGCGGATCCCGGCCCCACCCCCGCCCCGCGGGGCGTGGCACACGCGCGCACTTGTGGCGCCATTGGGCGGCGTCCTTGGCGAAATCCTTGAAACCAAGGCCTGATTGACGGGCATTCCAGTTGCACTGACGTTTGGCCACGGAGGTGAAAACTATGAAGCGTCCGCTCAGCAATCGCACATGGGTCTTCGGGGCGACGGTCTCGGCGCTCGCGCTCACCTGGAGCAGCGCGTCGTTCGCCCAGGACACGGTGGTCGTGA
This sequence comes from uncultured delta proteobacterium, assembly GCA_963787925.1. Classification (GTDB taxonomy): domain Bacteria; phylum Myxococcota_A; class Polyangia; order Polyangiales; family Polyangiaceae; genus Palsa-1150. The sequence continues at coordinate 1,275,668 of CAWBEN010000003.1, read as the reverse complement.
ACCAGCCGGCGCCGGCCCCCGCCGCCGAGACGTCTACGGCCGGTTATTCCGGGCCGAACCGCGCCCTCATCGGCTCGGGGCTCGTGACATTCGGCTTGGCGTACATCCCAGCGGTCGTCGTCGCTGGCGAAAGCGGCCAATCGACCGACCATCACCTCTACGTGCCCGTCATCGGTCCGTGGCTCGACCTCGGGGACCGGCCCGGCTGCGGGGCGGGGAGCATCGGGTGCGATTCGGAGTCCACGAACAAGGTCTTGCTGGCGGTCGACGGCGTCTTCCAGGGCCTCGGCGTCCTCACTACGGTCGCCGGCTTCCTCACGCCCGAGAGCCACGTCGTCACCACGAGGACGGCCGAGGCCGACAAGCCCACGCTCCACCTGTCTCCCGCTCACCTGGGCGCCGCGGGTTACGGCCTCGCCGCCTTCGGGAGCTTCTGAGCGTTCCCGGGGGGGCGCGCGGCCCCCCTGAGCGCGCTACTCTGCGAGGAATGCCAGGGCGCGATTCGATCGCCTCTACCTCGAGCACGGGGCAGAGCTCCAGCGTCGGGTAGAAGGCGTGCTCGACGCGCACGGCTGGGATGCCCTCGCGCTGCACTCGGGGTCGCTCGTTCGGAAGAGCCGGTTTGACGACCAGTTCTGGCCCCTCCGCGTATCGCCCCCCTTTCAGCACTGGCTTCAACTGGCCGAGCCGGAATGCGTCCTCGTTCTGCGGCCGGGGCGCCGGCCAAAGCTTCTCCGTCCGGCGAAGACGAGCTACTGGGAAGCGCCTGCCCCGCCGGAGAGCGAAGCCTTCACCAAAATGGTCGACGTCGTTCCGGTGGGAGACACCAACGCGGGAGCGCGAGAGCACCTTGGCGCGGGTCGTGTCGCCTTCGTCGGCGAAGAAGCGCCGCGCGCCCAGGCCTTGGGCCTCGACGCGCCGAGCGCTTGCCCCTCGGCTCTCGTCGAGGCGCTCGACGCGCTTCGGGTGAGCAAGACGCCTTACGAGGTGGCCTGCCTCGCGGAAGCCAATGCGCGCGCTCGCGCGGGCCACGAAGCGTTGCGCTCGGCCTTTGCCGCGGGCGATGCTTCCGAGCTCGACTTGCATCTGCTCTTTCTGAGGGCGACCGCCCAGGACGACGCCGACACGCCCTACAAGAACATCGTCGCGCTCGGCCCCCACGCCGCCACGCTGCACCACGTGGCCTACGGGCGGCTGGCGCCAGGCCGCGCAGCCGAGTCGCTGCTCGTCGATGCCGGCGCCACATGCCGCGGATACGGCTCGGACGTTACGCGCACGTGGGTGAGGGGGAGCGGCGCGGCGGCCGCTCTGTTCGAGCAGATCGTGGAGGGCGTCGAAGCCATGCAAAAGCGCCTCTGCGCGTCAATCCGTGTCGGAATGGCCTACGAGAGCCTGCACGACGCGTCGCATCGCGAGGTCGGCGCCATCTTGCGCGACGCCGGGGTCCTGCGAGGCTCGCTCGACGAGGCGGTCTCGAGCGGCGTCACGCGCGCCTTTTATCCCCACGGACTCGGCCACTCGCTCGGCCTTCAAACCCACGACGTCGGGTGCGGACTGCGGGCCCCGCGCGCGGACAATCCGTTCTTGCGAAACACGACCGACGTCGCGGTCGGACAGGTTTTCACCATCGAGCCGGGCGTCTATTTCATCGAGGAGCTGCTCGCCCCGATTCGCGGCGGCCGCACCTCGGCGCTCGTCGACTGGAGGGTCGTGGACGCGCTCGCACCGCTAGGCGGCGTGCGCATCGAGGACGATGTGCACGTCCACTCGGAAGGGGTGCGCAACCTCACGCGCGAGGAGCTGCCCGTCGGCGGCGGCCGCGTCGACTGAGAGGCCGGGGCGAGCCCGTCCGCGTCAGGGCGCGAGCGGGGAATCGTGCTCCCACACTTCGCGGAGGATCTCGGCGATGGCCTCGTAGAGGGTTTCGGGAATCGTTTCGCCCACTTGGAGCTCCACGAGAGCGCGGGCGAGCGGCACGTCGCGCACCACCGGGACGCCGTGCTCGCGGGCCTCACGCAGGATGCGCGCGGCCAGGTCACCTTCGCCCCGCGCGACGACGACGGGCGCATCGTCCCCTCCCCGCTCGTCGTACCGGAGAGCGCACGCCAGGTGCGTGGGGTTGATGACGACGACGCTCGCGCTGCGCACGCTCGCGAAGGTCGCCTCGGCCAAGAGCTCCTGATGCGCCCGCTCGCGCGCCGCCTTCGCGTGGGGATCGCCTTCTGCGTCGCGGTGGTCTCGTCGGACTTGGTCCTTGGTCATCATGAGCCTCCGTTTCCAAGAGCGCCGCGTGACGACGACGTCGAGAGCGGCCAGGGCGAGCCCGAACACCGCGGCGCGCCCGGCCAGCCCGCCCGCCACTGCGGAGGCGACGGCGCCGAGCCAGCGCGGTCTTCCGGCCACGCGAGCGAGGTCGACGACATGATCGGCGAGTCCTCGCCACGCGAGCCATGCGACCACCGTCCCTCCAAGAAGCGCGCGCACGACGGCGAAGAGACGGGTCGCCGAGAAGAGGTTCTTGACCCCCGCGACGAGGCTCAGCCGCTCGAGCTTCGGCGCCAGGCGACCCGACGCCACGACGCCCCCGGTTTGAAGGGCGAGCGTGATGGCCGCCGCCAGCGCTGCGGCGACCAGGACAGGCGAGGCGAGGGCCACGACGGCGAGCGCGAGATCGCCCGGCTCGAAGCGCCCTGCAGTGGCCGGACGGGCCGCCTCGGCGATGGCGGCCCGGAGGTCCGCCGAGGCCCGCTCGACGAGCGCGCGCACGGTGAAGGGCAAGATGGCGACAGCGACCATGAACGCGAGGGCTTGTGCGGCATAGGCGCTGGCGCCGCTGTCGCCCTCTTCACGGGCCTTGCGCAACCGGCGCGACGTAGGCTGCTCCGTCTTGTCGCTGTCGTTCACGGGGGCTGCCGCGCGGCGGATCGCGCCTCCGCGACGATGGCCCAGAGCGCGATGAGCACGTCTTTCACACCCTCCCCGGTGGCCGCGGACACGAGCTTCAGATCGATCCCGCGTCGTGCGAACTTTTTCTTCGTGCTCGCCGCGACGGCGCGCACGTCGGTGAGATCCGCCTTGCTGAGGACGACGACCTGCGGCCGGCTCGCCACCGCGCCGTCGAACTTCGCGAGCTCCGCGTTGATGGCGTCGAAGTCCGCGAGCGGCTCCCGGCCGTCGCCCGGGTCGAGCGTCACAAGATGCAGGAGGACCCGCGTCCTCTCGACATGCTTGAGAAAGCGCGTGCCCAGCCCCGCGCCCTCTGCGGCGCCCGGAATCAGACCGGGGATGTCGGCCATGACGAAGCTCGAGTCCTCGCCCACGGCCGTTACCCCGAGATGGGGGATGAGGGTCGTGAACGGGTAGTCCGCGACTTTCGGACGCGCGCGCGAAACGGCGCGGATGAACGTGCTTTTCCCGACGTTCGGAAAGCCGAGCAGTCCCACGTCGGCCAAAATTTTGAGCTCGAGACGAAGCGTCTTTTCTTCGCCGGCCTGCCCGGATCGGCGCGGCGCGGCGCCCGATCGAAAGACGTCGCAAAATGGATGTTGCCGCGCCCCCCGCGCCCCCCGCGGGCGACGATGACGCGCTTCTCCGGGGCGTCGACGTCGAAGAGCAACTCGCTCGTCTCGCGGTCGAATCCCTGGGTGCCCACCGGCACGTGCACGACCGAGATCTTCGCCGGATTTCCCGTACTGATCTTTGCCGCGCCCGTGCTCGCCCCGCTTGGCCTGCAGGGTCCGCGAGAGCGCGACGTCGAGCAGCGTCGTCTTCCCCTCGTCGCCGACGAACACGACGTCACCCCCCTTTGCGCCGTCCCCACCCGACGGTCCGCCGTGGGGCATGTAGCGCTCGCGGCGAAAAGCGATGCACCCGTTTCCGCCGCCACCGGCGACCACCTTGACCTCGCATGCGTCGACGAACTTCACGGATGCCGCGCGTTCTAGCACGCAAGCGCGTCTATTCGATGCGCCCGACGCACGCGCTCCAAGCCGAGGTCGTCGGAGCGACGATAGCGCAGCGATAAGACGCCTCGGTCACCTCTTCCACGCAGCGCGACTTGACTCGATGGACGTCGGGCCGCGCGAGGAGCTCGAGACCCAGCGCGCCTCGAAAACGAGCGCGCTCCTCGGTGGTGAGGCGCGGCGCGCGGGCGTCCTCGGACAGCGCGAGAATCGATGTACCGGTCGACTAGCCTTTCGCACTGCGCGGCGGAGGCGCTGGCCGCACGCGTGCAAGCGCCGCATGTGGTGACCGCGAGGCAAAGGCCCCCGACCGCCGAGAGGGGACTTGAGCGCGAGGCCACGGACACGCCGTACCACGCCCCCCGAGCTCCCGCCGAAAGGCGCGCGAGGACCCGAGAGGCGATGGCGGCGCGCGGCGCGCCTTACATTTCGAGAGCGCCGGTTCTGAGCAGGTATGCGAGCTTCGTGCGCTGCTCAGGTTGCAAGATACCGTGAATACGCCCGACGGCTCGCGTAACGGCCCCCTGCACGCGCTCGTGGCTCTTGACGCGCGCGTCCGTTGCCTCCTTGGCCCTCCCCTCGTCGAACGCGTCGGCGGCCACGACATCGGCCAGCGACGCGAGCGTTCGTCGATGGTCGACGGCAGCTTGGGCGCGCTCGGTTTTCAGCTCGCTCAGGATGGACGCGAGCTCGCTCACTTGGCTGTCGTTCAGCTCGAGCTTGAACGCGAGAAAGCGGAGGGGCCGTCGCACGCCAAAACCGCCGCCGTCGTCCTCGCCCCCGCCTCCACCGTGGCCGAATGGACCGGCATGCCACCCGTGGCCTCCGTGGCCGCCCCCGCCGCCGTGCCACTGCCCTCGCGGGCCACAACCTGCTTCTTCACCGCATGCGCCTTGGGCGCGTCTCCAAAAAAATCCCGGATGCATGATGACCTCCCTCGCCGAGGCGATTCGCTCCCGGCGGGCACTCCGACCGTGGCGAGACTGCCACGCTCGACGCGGGCGATGGCCTCGCGCACCGGACAGTGTTGGGTCGCCTCGGGCGGCTGTCAACGCGTCGGAGGATCGGTCGGCGCCAGGGGAGCCGGGGCTTCGGGCGCGACGATTCGCTTGGCGACCATCGCGACGGCTCGGCGAACGGGTATCGCCACGGCCGCGCTGAGAACCGAAAGGAGGACGGACCTCCCGAGCTCACCCACGAGCGACCGTCGCTCGGCGCGCATGGCCCTTTCGGGATGGCGCCACAGATGCCGGGCGAGCTTCCAGCGATCGCGCCGGCGCCTCTCGGCCGCGCGCTGGACGCCGTGGACCGCGAGGGCCACGGCCCCCGCGGTCGCCAGCACCAGGACGCCGCCCGCGACGGCGAGCTGCTTCAGGTGCCGATCCAGCTGCGAACGGAGGTCGAATGCGTCGTGGCGGCGCGCATCGAGCTGCTCGACCGTCCGGAGGAGCTTCGTTCGAACCTGGTTCGCCTCGCGCGCGAGCTCGTCGTGTGATTTGCCGTCCCCGCTCACCAGTATCCGCTCCTTTAGCTGCTTCAGGTCCGACTCGAGGCGCTCTTTGGTGTCGACCATCGGTTTCTTCGGAAGCAACCGCCAGCCCGCCAACGCGAGCGCGGCGGCGAGTCCGGCGACCGCTGCCCCGATGACCGCGGCGCCCACCCGCGGGTCGTCGAAGGCCATCGCGAGCGCCACCAGGAACATGGTCACGGCGGCGACTATTGCGGCGGCTGCAGCGCCGAACGCCACGGCGGCCCTCTTGGCCGAAGCGAGCTCGCGCATGGCCTCTTCGCGTGCGAGCGCCACTTCGAGGCGCACGAGGTCACGCGCTTCATCGAGCGCCTCCCGTACGAGCGCTCCGACGGGGGGCGCCGCGTGGCTCGCGACGGCGCCCAGCGACTCGGCTTTCGACCCCATGACGCTCGGCGTCTCTTCCGCCATGACGCGTTTCTCCAGGCTACTGGTTGACGTCGCCTGCGCATGCAAACGCCTTACCGCGCCAAGAAACACGCGTCCGAGCGGAGTGGAGCCACGGGCCCTGGTCGGACGCGTATGGCGAATCGCGGCCCTTTGGTGCGCTGGGCGCCAGCGCCGCGACCCTTCACGCCTCTTCTGCGGCAGCTGTCCGAAGCTCCGTGGCGAGCAGCTCGACGAGGCTTGCGTGCGCGGGGCAAAGGGCAGAGCGCACGAGCGCCCCGCCCCGGACGAAGGTGAGCGCCAAGCCGAAGGCAAACGCGGCGACGGGCTCTACCGACTGGACGTCGCGCTTAAGGTGGCAAGCGGGGCATCCCTCGCGCAAGAGGCCGTACACGGGCCCCATGCCTCGGAGAGTGGCGGTCGAATCCTCGTTCACGACGCCCGTCCCTTCTCATCCCTGGTCACGCTGCTCGCCGTTTCCGCGATTTGCGTGAGCTTATTTCGCGCCTCACGCTTCTGCTCGATTATGACGGATGCGCTCGCCAGCCGCATCGCCACATTCTTGGGGGACCGTAAGGGCCGCGCCGGCTTTGCGCTGGCTGCGGCGGTCATGCTCGCGCCAGCCTGTGGAGCGCCAGACGGCCCCCCTGCCCCCCCGACGCCCGGCCACGCAACCGACGCCGAGCCGGAGCACGCCGCGACGGGCGCCGAGACAGGAGCGCCTGAGTCGGCGGCGCCTGAGGACGCCGCGAGCTCGGACGACGGTCGGGCGACGACGCAGCCGAGCGAGGCTGGGGCCGACGCCGGGGCCGCGACGGACGCGAGCGCGGTCTCGCCGGACACGGGAGCGACTTTCCCGAGCGGCGACTCGGGCTCCCGCCCCGCCTGCCCGTTTGCGAGCGGCCTGAACGTGGCCTGGGTCAATTTCGCGAACGACGTCCCCAACCCGGACATGACGGCGTTTCGCACTATTTTTACCAATACGCGCAACGCGGGCGGCCGCGTGATCCGGTGGTGGTTTCATACCAACGGGACGGTCACCCCCGGGTACGACGCCAATGGAATGGTTCAGAAAATTCCGGCGTCCCACATCGCGGCCGTCACGGCGGTGCTCAATGCGGCGCACGCGGCCGGTGTGGCGATCGACCTCAGCCTTTGGTCGTTCGACATGCTCCAAGCCAACGCGGGAAATGCCCACGTAAACAACCAAGCGCTCCTGACGGTCGACGCCAACCGGCAATCCTACATCGACAATTACCTGACCCCTCTCGTCATGGCGCTCAAGGGAAATCCTGGACTTTACGCCTATGAGATTTTCAACGAGCCCGAAGGAATGACCCCTTCCGGCTGGGCCACTTACCGGGTCGCCGAGACCTTCATTCAGAAGACGGTCAACTGGTTCGCAGACGCCATTCACGCGGCCGATCCTTCCGTCCTGGTGACGAACGGCGCCCAGGAGTTCCAATATTGCTCGAACGTGACCGGAAAGACGAACTACTACTCCGATAGCGCCTTGGCGGCCGTCGGAGGAAGGCCAAAAGGCACGCTCGACTTTTACGAAGTCCATTACTACTCCGTCAACGGCACTTCGAACTCGTGCTTCTTGCACCCCGCGTCGTACTGGGGCCTCGACAAGAGACTCGTCATGGGAGAGTTCTTCGCGCAGACCACGGACGGCGTCGCCCAGGCCGACACGTACACTTACCTCTACACGAACGGCTACAACGGGGCCTGGGCTTGGTCGTACGACGCGGACAACCGGTGGCCGTCGATGCAGGTGCCCCTCCAAAACCTCTACGCGGCGAAGGCAGCCACGGTTGGCGCCTGTCCCTGAGGAGCGGGTGGCTTTTTCGGGGATCCCTGGTCGAACGAGAGCGACGCGCGCCGCGATCCGGGGGACTCTTCTCGGCGCGTTCGTGGGGCTCGGGTTCATGACCGCCGCCTTCTGCCGCACCGACCACCCAACGGCCGCCTCGTCCGAGCTCGGCGACGCCGCCGCATCGAGATCGTCGCCGCGGGCCGAGCCGGCATCGGGGAGGGGCGTCGATTCCGCCAAGTTGCACCCGGCCCCCGGCCCGCCCTCGCGACCTTTTCCGCTACCAGCCGCCGACGACGCTGGGCTCTCCGAGGCGCAGCTCATGTTGCGCCTCCACGCGCTCGCGCCGCGCGACGCCGCGCTCGCCATCGACCTCGCGCGCGAAGGCAACGAGCGCTTTCCAGACGGCCCCGGCGCTCCCGAACGGGCGTCGATGATCATCCATGCGCTCGCAAGCCAGGGCCGCGCGGCGGAGGCCCGCGGAGAGGCCGAGGAGATGGTCAATCACTACCCCGATTCCGATTGGGTGCGCGAAGTGGAGCAGTTCACGGGCGCGCATCGCCATCGGAACATCCGAGTCGATGAGGCGGGAAGGCTGGAGTACTTCTGAGCTCGCAAGACGGGACCTGCGTCCTGGCGAGGCTCTTCGAGACGCTGGCTCAAATACCGGTGGGCTCGAAGACTTTCGCACGTTTCGCTGGCGGAGACGGGCGGGGAAAGTTCGGCGCGGCCAATCGCGCGGCAGGCGGAGCGGAGGCCTCGTCGGCCGACGACGTGGCCGTCGCGAGCCCGGTGAGGGTCGGGCCGGGCTCTGCTAGGGTGACGCCGGGACCGTCACTCGCGATCGGGACGGGGACCGCCGCGGGCGCCCGACTAGAAGGGTGGCCCCTCGTCCATAGAGCGCCTGCCGCCACCGCGAGCAGTATGCCGAGCGGAAGTCCTGCCGCCGCGGCCATCCACATTCGACGCGAAGCGCGCGGTCGCGAGGGCGGTGGGAGCCGACGCGGCGGCGGCGCGCGGACGGGCCCACGCTGCACCGGCCGCGGCGGCTCCGGTGTCACGATGATGCCTTGCTGTTTGGCGAGGGCCGTCAGCAGGTCCGGCTCGGCGACGAGGCCCATGTCGAGAAGGACACGCCCGAGCAAGATTCCGCTCCGACGCTGCTCGGCCAGCGCGGCTTGCAGGTCCCGAGACTCGAGCAGGCCGTCCGCGACCAGGATCTCGCCCAGCTTGCCGCGGCTGCGGGGGGCCTCGGACAGGAGGGCGGAGGGATCCTTCTTCGGTGCGAACGGCGCGAGCGCCTCGGAGAGCTCCCGCATGCTCTGGAAGCGCTTCGCGGGATCCTTCTCGAGCGCGCGCAGGACGATCCGCGCGAGAGCCGGTGGCAAATCAGGTCGGAGCCCGGAGGGGGACGGAACTGGGTCGGACACCACTTTGGCGATGACCTCCGTCGGCAGCCCGACGAACGGGGTCTGTCCGGTCAGTAGCTCGAACAAGATCGCGCCAAGCGACCACACGTCGCTCCGTGCGTCGGCGGCCGTGGCCGCGCGAAGCTGCTCGGGCGCCGCGTAACACGGGGTACCAAAGTAGGCGTGCGTCGGCGTGAGGCGGGAGTCTTCGCGCTCGCTCTTCGATATCCCGAAGTCGAGGACCTTGACGATGCGCTTCGCGCTGTCGTGCGCTTGGCACAAGAACAAGTTTGCCGGCTTCAAGTCGCGGTGCACGATTCCGAGCGCGTGCGCTTCCGACATCGGCTCAGCGGTCTGGAGCACGATGTCGACCGCCTCCTCGATGGCCATCGGCCCGGTCACGCCGAGCTCGGCGTCCAGATCGCGGCCCTCGAGGAACTCGAGGACGATATATGGCAACCCGTTCGGAAGGGTGTCCACGTCGATGACGCGCGCCACGTGGATGGACCGAAGCTGCGCGGCGGCGCGGGCTTCGCGCTCGAAGCGGGCCAGCACCTGGCCGAGCTCGGGCAAATCCGGCCGCAGAATCTTTATCGCGAGGCGCTGACGCAGGCGCACGTGGGTCGCCTCGTAGACCACCCCCATCCCTCCTTCTCCAATGAGACGCACGAGCAAGTACTTGCCCGCGATTGTCTCACCTGGGTCCGGAAGCCTCGGGCTGACGCGCACCCGCCGCGGCGAGCGCCTCGAGTGGACGTCGGGGCCCAGGTCGTCGCTGACGTCGACCCCGTGCGAATGGGCGGGTCCGCTCGTCATCTCCACGTGCATACGGTTGACGGTGCCCAGACCTTCAGCAGGCGCCAGCGTCACGCCTTCGGCCCAGTCTGGTGCAATCGGACTGCGACCTCGGCCATTCCGACGGCTGCGTAGAGCTTCGACAGCAACGCGATGCAAGCCGCTCTCGCCCGCGGTGCCCCCGCTTCGTGCGCCCGCGCCAGCGCATCGAGCGCCTCGAGCAAGGCGTCCTCCGGGCGGCCCGCGAGAAAGAGGCCCATCGAAAGCGCGATGGCGGCCTGACAGCGCGTGGCGGCGGATTGTCCCTCGGCGCCGGAGCGGGCGCTACGCAGCTCGGACAGGGTTTCGACCGCCCCTGGGCCGCTTGGCCCTCGCGCCAACCGGCGGAGGCGCTCGACCAGCACGCCTCTCTCGTTCTCGTTCTCGTTCTCGTTCGCGTTCGCGTTCGTGCTCCGAAGCGCCCCGGAACCCGGAGGCGACGACGGGACGGACGCTTCGATGATCTCGAGGACGTCTCCTGTCGAGAACTCCTCGGGTGGAAAGTCGGCGGCATCCAAGTCGCCGCTTGCGGCTTCCGCGACCGAGGCGTCGTCCTCTGCAGCCGCTAGCTCGTGATGACCCCGCTTCCAGGGGCGGTGCGTGTCGAGACGCCAGCCGCGCACGCGTTGCCCGGCGTCGATCGACGCCCGCGGGCCGACGAGCGACAGCTGGCCTTCGCGGAGAGCGCGTACGTCGCCGTCCACGAGGGACTCGCCTGCGAGGGCGACGCCCGCGAGGCGCGTCGCTGCGAGAAGCGCGTAGCCCCATGAGAGGTGGGAGCTCTGCCCTTCGGGCGCAAGGGGCTCGAGCTCACCTTCGGCCACGCCGCTCGACCATGCCGCCTCCGGCGACACCGCCTCGTCCAGCCCGCTGGTCGCGAGAAGCAATGCTTCCTCGATCGATTCGGTGTCCCAAGCCAGCGCGAGCAGCGCACCGCTCCACGCCACGAGCTTGCCGCCCAGCGCCTCCCCGCGGGATCGGAGCCCTCGAACGCGCGTCAAGTAGCTGGCTTCGTTGCGAGGCTCGAAGCCAGCGGCCCCCATACGGAAGGCGACGACGATTTGCCGGGCGGCCACGGGGAAGGCCTTTCGCGGCGCCGCCTACACGCGGATGCGCTTTTTGAGCGCGGCGAGATCGTCGTCAATCTCCGAAGCCGCCGCCCCTCCGGCCTGCCCCGTCTTGCGCTCCAAATCGCGGAACTTGGCCTCGAGATCCTCGGGCTTCTCCCCTTTTTGGAGCGCTTCTTCGACTTCGGCCATCGCGGCTCCTTCGACCTCGCGGCCCTGAATCTTCTCCTCCATGCGGCGAAAATTGTCGAACGCGCTCGAGCTGCCCTTCGAACCGAGTTGCTCCGAAGCGGCGCCGCTTCGCGCGTGCTGCGCCCGAGAGACGAACGCGCCCTTTCGCAATTTGAGGTCGGCGAGCTTGCTCCTCATGCGCTCGAGCTCGCCCTTCATGCGAATCGCCGCGTCGCCCTGTTCGAGAAGGGCTTTCTCGACGGTCTCCAGCTCGCCGCGCGCGCGCTTCTTCTGTTTGAGCGCCTCGCGGGCGAGCGCCTCGTCACCGCCCTTGAGGGCCAGCTCGGCGCGCGTGTCCCACCGCTCGACTTCGACTCGCAGCTCGTCGCACTTCTTACGTAGCTGTTTCTCGGCGGCGACCGCCTGGACGAGCTCCAAATGGCCGGCCTTGATCTGCTCATCCATCTCGTCGAGGTTGAGCTCGATGAGCTTCTTGTCGTCCTCTGCCTTGTCGAGCAAGGAGTTGAGGTTGCTCTGAATGACCTTGCCCATTCGATCGAAAATGCCCATGGCGGCGCGCCTGCCTTGATTCGGGCGAATCTACCATGCCTCGCATTTCGTTTCCTCCCGCGCCGGTCCACACGGAAAGGACGGCCCTCGGCCCCTCAGCGATTCAGGAGATGAATCGACTGCCCCAGTGCGTGGAGGCTGGCCTCCATCATCGCTTCGCCGAGCGTCGGGTGCGGGTGCACGGTCAGCGCCAGGTCCTCGAGAAAGGCGTGCATCTCGAGGGCGAGCGTCGCCTCGCTGACGAGGTCGGTCGCGGCCGGGCCGACGATTTGAAAGCCGAGGATTTCGTGAGTGCTCTTGTTCGCGACCACCTTCACGAAGCCGTCGGTCTCGCTCACAGCCATCGCGCGACCGAGCACGTTGAACGGAAACTTCCCGATCCGGACGTCGATTCCCTTCTCCTTGGCCTGCGACTCGCTCAGCCCGACGGTCGCGATTTCGGGGTCGGTGAAGATGGCGGTCGGAATGGCTACCCAGTCCTTCGCGGCTTTGTGACCCGCGATCACCTCGGCGACGACCTCCCCTTCCTTCGAGGCCTTGTGCGCGAGCATCGGCACGCTCGAGCAGTCGCCGACTGCGTAAATGCCGGGGACGTTCGTCCGACCGAGGTTGTCCGTGGGCACGAAGCCCTTTTCGACCTTGACGCCAATCTCCTCGAGGCCGAGGCCGCCGCCGTTCGGGCGCATCCCGACGGCGACGAGCACGACGTCCGTCTGCAGCGTCTCGGTCTTGCCTCCGCCGAGATCGACGCGCACCGCGACCGAGCCGTCCTTCTGGTACTCGTGACCGAGGGCCTTGGCCCCTTTCAAGATCTTGGCGCCGTGCTTGACGTACGCACGCTCGACCACGGCCGCCACGTCGGCGTCGACGCCGGTCAGGAGGTTGGGCAGCGCCTCGACGATGGTCAGCTCGCTGCCGAGGTGCTGGTACGCTCCCCCGAGCTCCATTCCGATGATGCCGCCGCCGATGACGAGAAGGCGCTTCGGGATCTCTCGCAGGCTGACGGCTTCTTTCGCCCCGATGATCTTCTTGCCGTCGAACTTGAAGCCAGGAATTTCGATCGTGGACGAGCCCGTCGCGACGACGATGGCCTTCGTGGCTTCCAGCGTCTCTGTGGCCCCTTCTCGCGTCTTGACCGTGACCGTGCGCGCACCGGTGACGTGCGCGTCGCCGTAGAGAAGCTCGACGCCGTTGCCGCGAAAGAGCGTACGAACGCCGCCCGTGAGCTTCTTGACGATGCCCTCTTTCCACTCTTGCAGCTTGTTTGCATCGATCCGCGGGTCGGTGACGAACAGGCCGTAGCTCGCGCCGTTCTTCACCTTGTCGAGCGTGTGGCTGGTCGCGATGATGGCCTTGCTCGGAACGCACCCCCAGTTGAGGCAAACGCCGCCGACCTCCTCTTTTTCGATGCAGAGGACCTTCTGCTTCAGCTGCGCAAGTCGGATGGCGCAGGGGTAGCCGCCGGGACCGCCGCCGATCACGATGACGTCATAGGTCTTGTTGGCCATCTCGTTTTCCTCGTACCGTCTACGCCCTGCCTGACGAAGCTACGTGGGTAGGCCCGGCCGCACCATTTTGCAACTCTTGAAGCGCGCGACGCTGGTCCTGCAGATGCCACGGCGCCTCGGCATAGACGTCGTCGAGGAGCGACTCGCGCTCGACCGAGGGCATCTTTTCGACGTCGTCGATGGCCTCCGCGATCTCGGCGGCCAGCTCGCGGTCGAGCGCTTCGTCGCCCGCATCAGTGGCGAGCCCCAAGAAAACGAGGTGCTTGCGCAGGCGATCGAGGGGATCCTTGGCCGCCCACCGGTCGACCTCGGCCTTGGCGCGGTAGCGCATCGGATCGTCGCTCGTCGAGTGCGCGCCCATGCGGTAGGTGACGGCTTCGATGAACGTGGGGCCCCCGCCCGACCGCGCCCGATCCATGGCCTCGCTCATCACTGCGTAGACGGCGAGGAGATCGTTGCCATCGACGCGCACGCCGCGGACGCCGTACGCGCGGGCCTTGACGGCAATCGTGCGCGAGGCCGTCTGCCTCTCGGTAGGGACGCTGATCGACCACTGGTTGTTTTGGCAAACGATGACGCACGGGGCGCTCCAGAGACCGGCGAAATTCATTGCGGAGTGAAAGTCCCCCTGACTCGTGGCGCCGTCACCGCAAAACGCGACGGCGATGGCCTTCGTCTTCTTCGCGCGCATGGCCCACGCTGTCCCGACCGCGTGCGGAAGCTGCGTCCCGATGCACGATGACCAGCTCACCTGGTGGACCGCGCGTCCCGATTGATGGCTCGGCATCTGACGGCCTTTGAGGACGTCGCCCGAGTTGCCGAAGATCTGCGCGACGAACGCGCGCAGCGGGAAGCCCCGCACGAGCATGACCCCCTGCTCGCGCAGCGCGGGAAAGACCCAGTCGTCGTCGGCGACCGCAAGCCCGGTGGCGATCGGCACCGCCTCCTGGCCTTGCGCCGGTCCGTAGAAGCTAACGCGTCCCTGGCGCTGAAGCGCGATCATCCGCGCGTCGAGTGACCGTAAGCGGCGCATCTCACGGTAAGCGCGGAGGAGGGTTTCCGCAGGCAGGACCGGGTCCGTCGCCGGGTCGGCGCTGCCATCGTCGCGTAAGACGCGATGGAGCGCGATATCGGGATCGTCGGCGTGGAGATCCGCGTTCGACACGCGCGTCTCTTACCGTGAAACGGTCGCTCGCTTCCACTGGCGAACGAGTGCCAACCAAGAGGCCGCGAGCGGCCGCGCGACCCACGGCGGGCGCGGACGTCGCCGTTCAGTCAGGACGCCCCGAATCGCTCGCGTCCTGCTGGGCGGCCGTGCTCGCATCGGCGTCGCTCGACGGCGGGGCGGACGCAGCGCAGAAAAGCCGGGCGGCGGCGCCGTAAAAGTCCGCGAAGGATTGCGCGACGCAAGGCCCGGCAGTGCCATCGGCCCCGGCGCCGATCGGGCACGATGCGGCGGTGGCATAGGCCAGACAGCCCGTCTGATCGGCGTCGCTCGCGCACGCGCTATAGGCCGCAAAGGCGGTGCTGTTCCCGACGGGGCAGTTTGCCTCGCAGGCGGCGAGCTCGCAGTCCGCGAGCGCCTGGATCGATTTCGCGCAGGCCAGCTCCGCCGGCTCCGTGAGCTCCACGCAGCCCGCGACGTTGGCGCTGATGAAACCGCCGTGACTGATCAAGGCGCCGTATTGAGGGGCCGTCTCCGGCGTCAAAATGCAGGCAGCGCAGGCGGCGGTGGCCTTGTCGGTCTTGAAGGAGTTACAGTCCCCGTACGTGGCATTGGGCCCGAAGCAGCTGTCGTAGAAGAGCTGGACGGGATCACCGCCGGCGCTCGCGCGGCAAACGTCCTGCGGAGGCGAGGCCGAACGGTATTCGTTCGTGTGGTAGGCCTGCAGGGCCCCAGGGCGGCAGGCGCTCGCCGCGTCGAAGGGGGTGGCCGCGGCGGCGTCGCCGCTCGCCACCGAGGCCTCCCAGGGGGGGAGCACGCCGGGCGTGCTCGCGCTCGTGTCGAGCGCCGCGCAGCCGTGCACGGCCACCGCCACGCACGATAGAGCGGCAAGAGGAAAGAGCGAAAAGAGGATCTTCGAGGAGTGCGGAGCCACTGAAAGCCCGCGAAAAGGAAAGTTGGAAAAGAAGAGTATGCCACGCATGCGAGCGAAGGAAAGGGGGCGCCCTTTGGACGAGCCTGCCCCCGGAACGGCGCCCCCCCGCCCGGAGCCCGTTTGCCGCTCGCGTCGCGTCAGGCCAAGCGTCAGGGCAGCAAGCAGTCCATGCCGGCCGTGTCGGACGAGCTACAAATCGTGGCCTTCGGGCACGGTCCGCCGGGATACCAAGCCGTGGCCCCTGCCTCGCTCGAGGACCCGCCCGCCTCCAGACCGCCTTCGTTCGCACCCGCCTCGGCGCCGGCCTCCCCGGCGCCGGCTTCCGCGACGACGATTGGCGGGGCACCCGCGTCGCCTCCGCAGGTTGCCAGGCAAAAGCCGAGAAGTCCTGCGTTCTGCGTTGCAAAGCCCGCAACGCCTGCGTCACCCGCCCGATTGATTACGGCCGGTTCCTGAGAATCACACGTGAATCCGGCCGGGCACGTCGCCGTCGATGACCCGACGAGGCAGAAGGGGGCGCAGTAACCGACGTTCGCGACGGAGCTGAAGTAGCAGTTGCACGCACCGGCCTGCGAGTCGGTGGCGTTGCAGCTGACGCCCGGAGCTTTGGATGGAGGCTGCACGGTCGTCACGCACGTTCCTTGGTCGGTCTGGCACTTGCTGCCAGTCGGGCAGTCCGCGTCGGCGGTGCATCCCGCGTAGCAGATGCCAAGCCCGACGAGCTGGTTCGACGTCGTCAACCCGGACGCGACGAAGTTGCATGCGTCCTTCCCAATGCAGCCGGCCGCAGGCTGACCGTCGGCAAGCATGTCGCACTTCGGTAAGCAGGTCCCTACGGCTCCCGTCCCCAAGCAGATGCCGGGCGAGGTCGGTGCGTCCGGCCCGTCGCAGTAGTGAAGAAACCCGTCGCTGCCGGGGTCGCACGCCAAAAGCACGCACACCGGCGTCGGTAGCAGCGGACCCGCGAGGAAAGCGTTGAGCGAGCACCTGTTGATGCCAGGCCCGTTTGCCCCTTTGCAATCGTTGTCGGTCTGGCACGCACGGCCGACGGTCCCGTCAAAAACCCCGGAGGTCGAGCTGTCGTCACCCCCGGAGTCGGTTGCGGTGCCAGGCGGTGATGCATCGCTCCGATGGATTGTGGTCGGCGCTGTGTCCGCCGCGGCGTCCGCTGCAGGCCCCCCGCTGGTGCTGCTGCTCGAGCAGCCGTTGCCGGCAAGGGCGATCGCGCAGGCGAACACGCCCGCGGCGCAGAGGCCTCTTAGTCTAATCTGAAACATAAACACTCCTTGGACCCCCCGCGACGTAGGCCAGGTCAGAAGTGTTTCACGGTAGCTATTGCGGTGAGGCCACGTCAACGGCAAGCGCGAGAGCGTCGCCAGCCGCAAACGTTCGCCCGCCGTCATCTCAAGGGCGTCGACGTTCTCCCGTTTCAGAAGACGCGCTCGGCCGCCGCGCATCGGGGCGAGCGCGCGGACAGCGCGAAGACGTGCAGGACGACGAGGGCCACGAGAAGACCGAGCTCCGCCTTGCCACACCCTTCCGCCACGGCGTGCAGCCGCGCGAGCTCCTCGCCCGCGCTTCCCAGGCCGCGAATCGCGCCCCCAGCGTGAAGCGCGGCGATGCGCGGCGAGACGCGCGTACCCTCGAAGACGGCAGCGGCAGCCGCCAACAGAGAAAGCGCCGCACGCCACCGATCGGCGGGTCGAGACGTCCGCCTCGCCATGGCCCGCGCCGCCTCGGTGGCGAGCACCACGGCTGCGCATGCCATCGAGACCAGGTCGAACCGCAGGAAGACGATCGTCATCGCGTCGGCGCTCGCAGGATGGGGGACGACGGTAAAGACGACCGGAGCCGCGATAGCGCCGAGCGCGACGAGACCGCCGAGCCACAGCGCAATCGCGACGAGCGCGAAAATGGCCGTGGCGCGCTCGACCATCTTCGAACGGTCGTACGCCGACGTCCGACCAATCGAGACCTCTGCGGGGACCTTTGTGGTCATTGGACGGCAATCCGGACGAGCGCTTCGCGAACGAGCGCCGCATCGACGGACTCCCCGCCCTCGAGGGCCTGAAGCCGCTCGAGGGCTTCGCGGGCTTCGATGAGCCGCGCTCGGCCGACGGCGACCACCGCCGCGTTCCGCCTCTCACGGCGCCACGAAGACAGCTCGGCCATGATCTCGCCTCGCGCGCGCGCGTGTCCCATTCGCGCGAGAGCGATGCGCGCGTGCCAGGCGCAGCTCGCTCGATCCCCGGCACCCCATGAGAGGACCGCCCGTACGACGCGCCGCGTACCCCAGGCGCGTCGCTCGAGGTGCGGCGTGGCCTCCACCATCGCCAGCTCGCCCGCCAGCTCGACGCAGGCTTGCTCGTCTTCGAGCTCCGGCGTCCCTCTCGTCTCGGCGATGACGTCGAGGACGACGGGGCGCGCCCGAGGATGCCCGAGCCGGGTCAGGTAGAGCGCGGCCACCACCGAGACGGCCGGATCTTCCGCTCCTAGGAGTTGCTCGGCGCGCCCGGCGAGGCGCGGATCAGGGGTGGCGGATGGGTCTGCGGCGAGCCGTTCCTCGGCGAGGCGCATCGCGATGTAACGAATCGAGTCGTCTTCGTCGTCGAGCCCCTCGAGCAACGCCGTTGCAATGCGCCCCTCGTCGTCTTTGGCGACGCGGGTGAAGGCGATGAGCGCCTGGTAGCGGATTTCCGGGCGGACGTCGCGTAGCGCGCGCTCGAGCCGCTGCGTTGCGCGGACGTCGCCAATTTCGCCTATCGCGACTAAAGCCATCTGGCGGACGTGGGCGTCGTCGTCTTCGACCGCGACCAGCAACGTCGACAGCGCTTCACCCGCCACGACGTCCGCTAGCCCCAGCGCGGCCGCGGCCCGAACCCCGGGAACGCCGTCGTGTCTCAGGACCTGCTCGAGAAGGCCGATCGCGCGCGCGCGGGTCGTGTCGCTCCGGAGCGAGTGAGACACGATGTCGCGGACCGACGAGATGCGCGTCGCGGCGTTCTCGGAGGCGAGGTCTCGAAAGCTCGCTTCGAGGTTACGTGGCAACGGCGACGGGCTGAACATGTCGAGGCTGCTCTAGCACGCCGAAAAGAGTTCAACCTCGCGGGGGCGGCGCGCGGCGAACGTACGCACCGTCAGCGCGCCGCAGCCCGTCCAGCCAGGAGCATGACGGCGCTCGTCGCGAACACCGCCAGCGCACCGACGGCCAAAACGTGCGGCGCGCGAAGCATCGCGGCGACACCCTGATCGATCACACTCCCGAGCGACACGCCGTCGCGCGGCCCGAGCCCGACGAACGCGAGGGCGGCCTCGCTCACGACCACGGCGGCCGCGGTCGATCCGAGCTGCACTGCGACGACCCCGAGTACGTTCGGCAAAACGTGCTTCGCGAGGACGCCACCGCGCCCCCGCCCGAGCGCCGCCGCGGCCTCGACGAACGCCGCGTCGCGGAGGACGCGCGTCTGTGTGAGCGCGAGGCGCGCGAACGGCGCCCACGCCGTGATGGCGAAGACAACGCCTAGATGAACGCGGGACGGAGCTCTCACCGCGCTGAGAACGGCGAGCGCCAAGATGAAGCTCGGAAAGGCCTGCACGAGGTCGCATCCGCGCTCCAACAGGCGCTCGAGTGTTCCTCTCGCCAGGGCTGCCGCCGCGCCGAGCGGCATACCGACGACGAAGCCCGTAAGCGCGACGGCCACCGCCAGAGCGATGGCGCGAAGCTCGGCCCATGAAAGGAGAGCGGCCAGATCTACGCCGGCCTCGCCGCAACCGAGCGGACGCGCGGTAGAGGGGCTGCACCACGCCCTTGTCGGATCGAGTCGGCCTGCTGGCTCGGTTGCGAGCGACACGCCCAACGCACACACCGCGATGAGCAGCGCGAGCGGCAACAGATCCATCCAGCGCCGGCGGCCCCTCATCGCATCCCTCACCGCGTCGTTCGCGCACGGGGATCGATGGCGAGGTGCAACGCCGTGCCGAGCGCCTGCGCGCCGACGAAGAGGAGGCCTGCCGCGACGACGGCTCCTTCGAGCACGGGCAGGTCCCGCGTTGCGTAAGCCTCGAGGATGAGCGTGCCCAGGCCGCGGCGCTCGAACAAGCGCTCGAGCACGACGGCGCCGCCGAGGAGCGCTCCGAGCTGTGTGGCCATGACGGCGACGATCGGTCCCACGACCGTCGGAAGTGCGTGGACGAGCCAGACGCGAACGGGGCCCGCGCCCTTGGCGCTGGCGACGGTCAAGAACGGAAGGCGGCTCGCGTCCGCGAGCGCGGCGTGGGCTATGCGTCCCACGTGGGCCGCCAACGGGAAGGCCAGAAGAGAGCTCGCGAAGAGCAGTCCGGAGAATCCAGCGTCTGGATCACCGGGCAGCGGAACGATTCGCCAGCGCGCGGCGAGGACCCACGTGACCACGGGAGCGAACGCCACGAGCGGCGCGGCCGCGAGGAGCACGAGCGCCCGTTCCATACCCCGGCGCCCGCGCCGCCCGAGCCACGGTCCCGTCGCGGCGATGGCCGCCGCGATGCCTGCGACTCCGCCTAGCGCGACGGCTACCGCCGCGAGCTGCGCGGTAGGAATCAGGGCATCGCCGACGCGGGCCATCGCGCGCGTGCCCGGGCGGCGGAACGACTCGCCGAGGTCGATCGTTGCGAGGCCGCGAAGAAAGCGCACGTACTGCGCGGCAAGCGGCTCGTCGAGGTGCAGCGCGACGCGGACGCGCGCCAAATCCACGTCGCTGGCCTCGTCACCGAGCACGAGGCGCGCCGGATCGCCCGGGAGGAGCCGGAGCGCGAAGAACACGAACGATGCAAGCGCCAGGACGACGAGCAGAGACTCTGCCGCGCGTGACAGAAAAGCGCGGGCGACGTCAGCCGCCGGCCGGCGCATCGGACACACCAGAATCCGCCGCCCCCTCCGGCGTGGCATCCCTCGCGGCATCCGTGGAGTCGACCCCGCCGTCCCCGATCGGGACCGAAGCCTCCACCGTGCCGAAGAATGCGTCCGGCGCGGCCTCGACGGCCGCTTCGAAGAGCGCCGTCTCGGCGCCGGGGGCGTCGATGCTCGCCTCTAGACCGGCCAGACTGGCCGTCCCGTCGACGGCCGCGACGCCGGCCTCCGCGATCGATGCGCCTACTGCCGTGCAGACGCCCGCGTCGGCTGACGAAACCGCAGCGCCCGAGGTGGGCGACACGACGCAAACACGTCGCGCCGGATTGGAGTCGAGGACGACAGCCGCCCACGGCGACGAGCTCGGGTCGCGGCACACGTAACCGTCGCTCTGGCGACAGTCCGAGTCGGAACCGCACGCCGCCATGCAGAAGGTGCGGCCGGTTCGCGACGGGGAGCGGTAGTCGTCGTAGGAGCAGCCCGGGACGCTCGCATTGAATTCGACGCACGCCGCGTTGTTGGGACACGAATTCGAAGTGCAGTTGAATAGAGTGCAGTACCCATTGGGTTGCGACGTGTCGCAGACGCGATCGCCACGCACCGAACAGTCCGTCGACAGCGAGCACTTGTCGCCGATGCTGGGGGTGCATCCGGCAATGCCAAGCCCGGCGAGAAACGAGACGAGCACGGCGACAAGAAGGAGCGGCTCGCGGTCCATGCGGCGGGCGGGGACCGTAGCGTCGCCGCCTGCCACGGCGCAAGCGCAGGGCCGCGCCGGCAAGGCCTGCGCCCATCCGTTTGACATCGTCGGGACTGCTCCCTACGTTGCAGCCAACCAAGGGCCACGGCCCTCCTCGCCATGTCAACGTACATCACGTCCGACTGCATAAATTGCGGCGCTTGCGAACCGGAATGCCCGAACGAAGCCATCAGCGAAGGTGACGAGATCTACGTCATCGACCCGGAGCTTTGCACCGAGTGCGTGGGGTTTTATGATCACGAGGCTTGTCAGGCGGTCTGTCCGGTCGAATGCTGCATCCCTGATCCTAGCCACCGCGAGGACGAGCAGCTCCTGCTCGAACGCGCCCTGCGGCTTCACCCCGAGGACGAAGAGCTGAAGAAGCGCGTCGCGACCGGCTCTTTTCCGTCACGCTTTCGTAAATGAGAGAGGCGGAAGAGGACGCCGCGCAATCAAGCCGGCTCCTTTTCCTTGCTCGCTCCGCCGCGCATCTCACGCCTGGTCTTCGACGACCTGTCCCGCTCGTCTTTGCTCTGGTTGCGAGCGGCTGCGGCGGCGGATTGCCCCTCCTTCATCCGGCCCGGACACTGCCGCCCGGCGAGCTGCGCCTTTCGGCGGGGTTCAGTGGAAACGTCGCCGTCGGGGCGCTGGCCGACGCGGCAAACCAAGCCCGGCAGGCGGCCGCGGTGGATCCAGCCGCGGGCGCTCCGGCCGCGGGCGGCGCCGCCAGCGAGGCGAGCCACGCCGCCGCAGTGAAGGCGTATGCCGAGGGTGCGATGGTGGCGGCGTCGGTGGGCCCGGGGTTGTCGCCCCTCGTCGGCGGACGGGTGGGCTTGGCCAGCGCTCCCGACGGAGGCGGCTACGAAGGCGGGCTCGCGTACACGGGTCGCGCCGCGCGCGCCGACATTCGGCGCTCGTTCGAGCTCATGCCCCGCTGGGCGATGTCGGTCGGAGCCGGCGGGTCGGCCATTCTCAATGGGCGGCAAGAGGGGAGCGCGCTGGCGGATGTCGATCTCGGACGGATGCATGGCTGGGGCGTCGATGTCCCGGTGGTCATCGGCTACGAGAGCGATGGGGACCTCTACATCGTGTGGGTGGGCGCGCGAGGCGGAGGCGAGCACGTCGACCTTCGTGGGGGAACCGGCGCACCGGGTTCCGCAGGGACGACGACGGCTCCCTCCTCGCTCTCGGCGACGCGCTTCTGGGGAGGCGGCTTGCTGGGACTCGCGATTGGCTTCCGCCACCTGCATGTCGCGATGGAGCTCGACGTTTCTTACGCCACGGTGACGGGCGACTACAACAGCGTTCACGCTCAAATCCGAGGGCTGACGGTCGCCCCCGCGAGCGCGCTCTGGTGGCGCTTCTGAAGCCGGTCCGCCGCCTTGCGACGCGACGCCATGGGAGGCTCCGCGAAGACGAAGAGTGAAGGTCGAGCCCTTCGCGCGCGGCGGCGGACGGCGCGGCGGTGGTCGCGCTCGGAGTCGAGCCTGCGCGCGGCGCAGCGCGCTACAGTGGCTTCGTGCTGGTCCGAGCCTACCCACCCGATTCACGCCGATCGTTTACGCCGCAACGCAGACGACTCGGTCCGTTGCGCGTCGCGGCGTTGCTTACGGCTTCCTGCCTCACCGATTGCTCCCGGCGTGCACCGGCGGAGCAAGAGCCGCTGAAAGTGGCGGCCGCCGCCGACCTGTCTTTTGCTTTCCAAGAGCTCGGGGCGGCCTACGAAAAGAAGACCGGGCGGAGGGTCATGTTCTCCTTCGGCTCGACCGGTCTGCTCGAAAAACAGATCGCTGAGGGTGCGCCGTTCGACGTGTTCGCGGCGGCCAACGTCTCCTTCGTGGACGACGCCGTCCAGTCGGGCGCTTGCCTGAAAGAGTCGAAAGCGCTCTACGCCGTTGGGCGCCTGGTGCTCATGCCGGCGCGCGCGCAACGAGACGGATTCGTCGCCCGAAACCTCTCCGACCTGCCCGACCCGCGCATGAAGCGGCTGGCGATCGCCAATCCAATGCATGCCCCTTACGGGCGCGCAGCGCGCCAGGCGCTCGAGCGGGCGGGCGTATGGGACGCCGTGGCGGCCAAGCTGGTCTACGGCGAAAACGTGCAGCAGGCGCTCCAGTTCGTCGAAACGGGCAACGCCGACGCGGCGATCGTCGCGTTGTCCTTGGCGATCGTGAGCTCGCGCGACTGGACTCCGATCCCCGCCGAGCTTCACGACCAGCTGGATCAGGCCCTCGTCTTGTGTGCGCACGGAAAGGCCGGCGTCGACGCCGGGCGCGGCTTCGCCTCGTACCTGAGCTCCAGCGAAGGACGCTCGGTCATGCGCAAGTACGGGTTCTTGCTTCCGGCCGAATCCGCCGGCGCAACGGCGCGGAACCCCAAGCCCTAGTGCTCCTTACGCCGCTCGCACTTTCGATCGAAGTCGCGCTCCTGGCGACTGCTGTCGCGACGGTGATGGGGCTCGCACTCGCCACGCTTCTCGCTAACGTGCGCTTTCCAGGGCGCGATCTGGTCGATGTGGTGGCGACCGCGCCGCTGGTTCTGCCCCCGACGGTCCTCGGTTATTACCTGCTCGTGGCCCTCGGGCGGCGGAGCTTCGTCGGGCACGCGTTCGAGGCGATGTTCGGCTCGTCGATCGTCTTCACACGCACGGGTGCGGTCATCGCCGCGACCGTGGGCGCGTTGCCTCTGGTCGTGAAGAGCGGACGGGCCGCGCTCGAGGAAATCGACCCCAAGCTGACGAGCGCCGCTCGGACCCTCGGCGCTGGGCCCGCGCGAGCCTTCTTCGCGGTGCAGTTGCCGCTCGCCAAGCGCGGGGTGCTCGCCGCGGTGATGCTCGCCTTCGCGCGTTCGCTCGGGGATTTCGGCGTTACTCTGATGGTGGCCGGCGATTTGCCCGGCGAGACCCAAACCGCGTCCCTCGCGATCTACGACGCCATTCAGGAGCAACGCGACCAGTCGGCTTTCGCGATGGTTGCGGCGTTGACCGCGATCGCCGTCGGCATCCTTTACGGGGTGAACAAGCTCTCCGCGGTGCGCGCTCGCCGCTGACGCGGGGTCCCGCTCTTCGTCCGCTCGAATGCCTACGAGCCGACAGATTCCCGATTGGGCGAGCGCAGGGCCGCTTGTCCACGTTGCCGTATTTTGGCGCCCTCGGCCTGGATCCCTCCTCGCGGATCGCGCACGATGGCTCCCAGCCGCTCGGCAAGGCCCCATGACAATCGAGACTGACGCGCAAAACGCGGTGACGAGGACGATCCTCGTGGTGGACGATTTTCAGGATAACCGCGCGATGTATGCCGAGTTTTTGCGGTACTCCGGGTTCGACGTCGTCGAGGCCGCGAACGGCCTGGAGGCCATCCAGCAAGCGGCGTCCATTCTGCCCGACGTCATCGTCATGGATTTGTCCCTGCCCGTCCTCGACGGGTGGGAGGCGACGCGACGGCTCAAACGCGACGCGACGACGCGCCACATACCCGTCATTGCGCTCACCGGTCACGCGCTCCAGGGGCACCTGCAGGACGCTCGAGACGCAGGATGCGATCGCGTCCTCGCAAAGCCATGCCTGCCGGAAGTCTTGCTCGAGACGATTCACGGCGTCATCCCCGCACACGCGGCGCGGTGACGCGTGGTGCTCAGCCGAGGCCCCCGGCAGCCATCCGATGCCCCGGTGGACATGCAACGCAGCCGCACCCGCCAGGCCAAAGGCCCGCGCGCCGGTCGAACGGAGCGTGAAGCGGCCGAGCCGGTTCACGGACTGCGCGCTGGGCTCGCCGTGTTTGCGAGCCGGCCCGGCGACATTCTCCGCATCGCTCATTCGAGCGGTGTTCGCCGCGAGGTGGCGGCCATCGTCGAGTGGGCTGCCGAAAAAGGGACGCCATGCCGTGAGTTGCATGACGACGAGCTCGATCGCTTCGCCGAATCGGCCCACCACGAGGGCCTTTGCATCGTCACGCGCCCGCGCCGATGGTTGAGCACGAACGACTTGACGCGGGTTCTTTCGAGCGAGCGAGGGTGCGCGATTGCTCTCGACCGCGTTCGGAACCCCTACAACGTCGGCGCCATCGTCCGAAGCGCGGCCTTCTTCGGGCTCGACGCAGTGCTGGTCGGCGCCCCCGCCCCGCACTCGGGGCTCGCTCCGGCGGCGGTGCGCGTCGCGGAAGGCGGCGCGGAGCACGTACCGGTTGCGCGGACGACTGACCTCGCCGACACACTGTCGCGCTTGCGCGGCCGAGGGATTCGCGTCGTCGGTGCAGACGGGCGCTCAGTGGCGAACGCGTTCGGCTTCGAGTTTGGACGGCCCGTCGTTCTAGCCATGGGCAACGAGCGTGAGGGACTCGGGCCGCGCGTCCGTGCACAATGCGATGCGCTCGTGGCCATCCCCGGCCATGGCGGCGTCGAGTCGCTGAATGTTGCCGTGGCCGCCGGTTTGCTCATCGCCGAAATGATCCGGAGGCCGGCTCGGTAACAGGGAGAAGGTCCGCGTGGTCGACGTGATGGGCCGTCCTAGACGGGACGGTGGCCTCGAAAAAGTCTTTCCAAGGTAGAAAGCGCCGCCGCGAGACCTCCTTGTGGCTTCCGCCGCGCCGGCGTGACTCCGTAGGATGCCCTCGCCTCTCGCCGTTCCAGTGTGGAGATCCTCCCCATGTCGAAGCGTCGCTCGCGACCGCCGAACGCCAGGTCCAACGCACCCAAAGCGCGTCGTCCGGAGTCCGAGCCTCCGGAGCACGTCGCGGTAAGCGACGCGGCGCTCCTAGTCGCGGTCGGCGGCATGGCCGTCGCGCCGCCCAGCGACCCGGTGCGCGACGAGCTCGCGGCCCTCGAGGCGGGCTGGGACGAGCTTCTGAGCTGAGCCTGCGAGCTTCGTCGAACTCGACGCCGGAGCGAAACAGAGCGGAAATAGCGCCGCGTTCGGCTCGCGAGGATTCTTCTCGGCATGCCGTGGGCCGGGATGGACTGGGGGAGCGCGGATTCGGACGGCATAGCCGAGCCGTCGCCAGCCGTCATCGAGGCCTTTTTGTCCTCGATGCCGTCGCGGTACCGCGTCCTCTTCGACCCCAGAGCCATCCGCAGGCACGCGGGCGTCGCTTACCGACGAGGGTCTCGGCTCGCGCACTGCGAGGTTTGGCGGACGCTGCCCGATGGCAGTGCGGCGCTTTGCGTTGCGGCTGAAGATCGACCCGGACTGCTTTCGGCAATCGCTGCCGCGCTCGTTTCGCATCGTCTCGACGTGATAACGGCGCTCGTCTTTTCTCGTGATGCGCCGAGCGGCCGACGCGAGGCCGTCGACCTCGTCTGGGTGCGGCGCGCGAGCGTCGGCGACGTGGACGCCATCGACGCCGGCGAAGCCGTTTCGATTGGAGAGGTGCTGAGCGCTATCCTCTCAGGCAGCATTTCGGTCGAGGAAATCGCATCGCGGGCTCCTGAGCTCGCTCGGTCCGAGGACGAGCGAGAGGTAGTCGTCCGCTGCGACGAGGTCGACGAAGAAGGGCTAGCCATCTTGTTCATCGAGGCCTCCGACCGACCAGGCATGCTGCTCACCATCGCATTCGAGGTCTTTCAGCAGGGCGGCCAGATCGTGCAATCGCTCGTGCGCACGGCCTGCGGTCGCGCGTTCAATCGTTTCGAGCTGGCCGAGTTCAGCGGGGCGCCGCTCACGATCGAACGCCGCGAGCAAATCCGTGAGGCCGTTTACCGCGCGCTCGCGCTCCCAGACGGAGGAAATGCGGCAGCGATGACGAGACCGGCCTCATCGCGCTGAGCTGAAAGGATCCAGCCACGACGGCGAGCGCCGCCGGCGCCCGACGGCCGCCATTGACGGAACACCACAGGACCTGGCCATCATTCGGTCACGGGCGTCGTTTCATGAGCCACCGGGCGTCCCGATGGGAACTGTTACCGCCTGGGCGCGGATGTAAGCTGGCCCCGGAACGGCCCGCCCCCGCGGCGGGCGGTTGCGATCCCCTTCTCACGACCGAGGTCCTCATTTCATGAAGTCGTCCTTCCCCCGCGCTCGCCTGTTCTCGAGGCACTCGACGCTCCTTGCGCTGTTGGGCGCGTTCGGTGTGGCAGCGGCCTGCGCCACCGGCAGCAAGAGCGGTACGGGGCCCAGCTCGTTTACGGGAGACGACAGCGGAACGGTCTCCATCGCGCCCAGCGACGACGGCGGATCGATCGCCATCGTGCCCACCGGCGACGGGGGTCCGCAGCTCGCGTGCAATCCGTGCAGCGATTTTCCGGCGGCGCCGATCCTCGATATGGGCGTGACGCAGGACGCGCCGACACTGGGACGCCTGTTCGGCTCTCCGGCGACGGGATCAGGCGGCCCATGCATCGTCGAGCCCGAAGACGGAACGCTCTACCCCAAGAATTGGGTGCGTCCGCGTTTTCTGTTCGTCCCGGGGACCGGCAGCCAGAGCCTCTACGAGATCCGAGTCCACAGCGACTTCGAGGTCAACGACCTCGTTGCCTACACCACGAACACGCAATGGTTGATGCCAGCCAACTATTGGCAGGCGCTCACGTCACACGTCCTCAATGCGCCGATCACGGTGACCGTTCGCAACGCAGGCGCGCCGACCGCCGGCTCGTCGAGCACGTTCAGGGTGGCTCCGGCGACGGCCGACGGCGCGATGATCTACTGGACGACGGCCTCGTTCGACAACAATGCGACGACCACGACCCTCCAGGGGTTCCACGTGGGCGACGAGGGCGTCACGACCGCGCTCATGGCCAACCAGGTGGCGCAGCAGGTTCGCGGACAGCCCAGCGACGGGGGCAACCTGATGCCCACCTTCAACCCGGTCTATTGCATCGGTTGCCACACCTCGACTCCCGACGGCGACTACGTGGCGTTTACGGCGCAATGGCCCTGGCCGAATGCCCTCGCGTCGATTCAAGCCGACGCGGGGCCGGTGGGCTCTGCGCCTCCTTGGCTGACGAGCGCCGCGGCGTCCAACTTGAGCCCGAACGTCAACAACTACTACCAACCGCCCAAGCTGAACCAGATCATGATGGGCATCCAAACGTTCTCGAAGGCGCACTACCAAACGGGGGACCGGATCCTCATTTCACAGCTTGGCTCCGCCTGGAACTCCACCTCGCTCATCGATCCGGGCAGAGCGACGGGCGTCATCTCCCAGCTCGCCTGGTTCGACCTCGAATGGAATCCGCCCGCGCTGCCTGACGCGGGCTTTCCCGTCGCGCCTTGCGCGACGACGACGGCCGGATGCGACCCGGGTGGGCCGCCCAACGGCGGCTGGGGCTTCATCGCTCGAAACGGAGACCCCAACAGCGCAGGGGCGCCGAACTGGAGCCACGATGGCAAGACCGTCGCGTACCTCTCGACCGATTTCGGCACCAAAGACGGCCGCGTCAACGAAGGAAAAGGCGACGTGATGACCGTGCCCTACAATAACAGAGCGGGCGGGACGGCGAAGCCCCTGCAAGGCGCGTCGGACCCGGCGTATAACGAATACTATCCGGCTTTCTCTCCGGATGATCAGCTCATCGCGTTCAACCGCGTGGCCGCCAACGTGAAGATGTACAACGAGCCGACAGCGGAGGTGTATGTCGTCAAGGCCAGCGGGGAGCCCATGCCGACGAGGCTGAAGGCCAACGACCCCGTCGCGTGCTCGAATCGATCGAGCCCCGGTGTGCAGAACACGTGGCCCAAATGGGCGCCCGGCCCGAACCAGGGGACCGACGGCAAGACCTATTACTGGGTCACCTTCTCGTCCACCCGTAGCCCCACATCGGCCGGAAAGGCCCAGCTTTACGTGACCGCCGTGGTCGTTGATGCAAGCGGCGCGCTCACGACGTACCCGTCAATCTACCTGTGGAACCAGGATCCGAAGTTGAACAATCTCATTCCTGCATGGGACAACTTCAAGATCCCGCAGGGAACGACGCGCGTCTTTTAGCTCGCCGGCCAAGGGCCCGGCTGCCTGGGACCTACCTAACGGGTCGCCTGCCGTAGTCGTCTGCCATCTTGTCAACGGCACGGCGCGGTGACGGACTCACCGACCGGTAGCAACGTCGCCGGGTGCCGGATACAAGTGAACGACCACCGCGACCTCGCGTCCCGAGAGGAATGGAGCCGCCGCGCACCTCGCCATGTTCTCCTCGCAATCGTCCTTCGACCTCGGCCCCAATCGACTAGCGGCGGCTCTTTCCCAGGCGCGAGGGTCCGGTCGTGCGATTTTGGACCTCACGGAGTCCAACCCCACGCGCGCGTCGATTCCCTATGACCGGGGCGCGATCCTCGGGTCCCTCGCTCTGCCGGACTCGCTTCGTTACGATCCCTCGCCCTTTGGCCTTGCCTCCGCGCGCGGCGCCGTAGCCCGCGACCTCGGCGCGAATGGAACGCCGATCGACGCCTCTCGCGTCATCCTGACCGCGAGCACGAGCGAGGCGTACTCGTTTCTCTTCAAGCTGCTGGCCGACCCCGGCGACGAGGTGCTTGTCCCGGTACCGAGCTACCCGCTCTTCGGTCACCTGGCGCGGCTCGACGCGGTGCGCTTGGTGCCTTACCGACTCGTTTACGATGGCGGCTGGCACGTCGACATCGCCTCCGCCCGGGAGGCGGTTTCGCCGCGAACTAGGGCCGTCATCGTCGTCCACCCCAACAATCCGACCGGCTCGTACTTGACGCAGAGTGAGCTCGACGCGCTCGCGTCGCTCGGCCTGCCGATCGTCAGCGACGAGGTCTTCGCGCGCTATCCCTTGCACGAGGGACGTCCGCGCGCGATCTCGGCGCTCAAGGCTCGCGGGGTGCCCCTGGTCTTCGCCCTCGGCGGCCTTTCGAAGCTTGCCGCCTTGCCGCAAATGAAGCTCGCGTGGATAGCCCTTGGCGGCGACAGCGCGCGCGTTGACGCGGCCCTTTCGCGGCTCGAGGTCATCGCCGACGCCTTTCTGTCGGTGGGTACGCCGGTTCAGAACGCCCTGCCCGCCCTGCTCGCGTCCCGCGGTGCAGCCACGAAAGCCGTGATGGACCGAACGAGGGACAACCTTGCCCACTTGCGCGGGGCGGTGGCTCATTCCGCCGTGTCGCTGCTCGATGTCGAGGGAGGCTGGTATGCAATCCTGCGATTGCCGCAGACACGGACCGAAGAGGAGTGGGTGCTGACGCTCCTCGAGAAAGACTCAGTTCACGTGCATCCGGGCCACTTCTTCGATTTCGAGCAGGAGGCGTACCTCGTCGTCAGCCTCCTGACCCCCGACGCCGTCTTTCACGAGGGGATACGGCGCTTGCTCGCGCGCGTTGGCGCGTGAAGCGGCGAACGCATCTGCTCCGATTCGTGGCCTGCTCGCCCCAACACCTGGTGTTCGATGTCGGCGGCACGCTCCTTCGCGGGGCGATTTACGACGGAACGGCGACGCCCGGGCCGGCACTGACGGCCCGCGTCAGCGCGAACGCACCCAGCTACGCGCGTCACCCCGATCTCAGCGGGTCCGACCTCCGGAGGCTCCTCGTCGCCGAGCTGAGCCGCCTTCGGGCTACGCTCAATCCGCGGTACGACCTCGGCTCGATTGTCGTCGCCTTTCCTGGACCCATCGACGGCGCAGGCCAGGTCCTCGCCGCACCGACCCTCTGGGGCGCAGCTGGAGCGTACCCCTACGCGCTCGAGGACGAGCTCCGCCGCGCGTGGCCGGACAGCGACGTGCGCGTCACCAACGACGTCGCGGCTGCGGGGTATCGATACGTAGAGAAGTCCGATGACGACTTCTGCGTCGTCGCCGTGAGCACGGGAATCGGGAACAAAGTCTTCTTGCACGGGCGACCGTGGGTGGGACGAAACGGCCTCGGGGGCGAAATAGGTCACTTGCAGGTCGACACGTCGGCCTGCGCCCCGCTGTGCGACTGTGGCGGCCGCGGGCACTTGGGCGCCATCGCCTCGGGACGCGGCGCCCTGGCGCGTGCGTCTCGAGCGGCCCGCTTAGACGAGCGCCTCTTTCGTCGCTCCATGCTGGGGGGCGAAATGGGGCTCTCTTCCTCCACGTTGACCGCCGAGGCACTCGCCGCCGCGTACCGGCGCGAAGACGTCTGGTCGACTGCTCTGATTCAGGAGGGCGTGGACGCGTTGGCGCTGGTCTTTGCAACGATCCACCTCGCCCTCGGTGTGGACCGGTTCGTCCTGACAGGTGGATTCGCGCACGGGCTCGGAGCCCACTTCGCACGAGCCGTGCAAACGTCGCTGCGCTCGCGCTGTTGGGCGGGAGGGCGCGACGGCGTCTCTGTAATGCTCGGGCACGACGACGGCGCGTGCGCGCTTTTCGGCGCAGGCCGCGGTCGCCATCTCGGCCTCCTATGAACCGGTCAGCGCTCGACGGCAAAAGAGCGGACGATGGACTCGCACGTCGAGCGGTAGCGCTCGAACGAGTCCGACGCGGCGGCGCACGTCGCGACGTACCCCGTGCCGCGCGAGGCGAGTGCCACCTGCATCGTCTGGTAAGCGACGGCCGAGGGCGGGACGGGCGCCCACCGCGACTCGATGACGAGCGTCGTGTCGCCGTCCACGACGTCTTCGCGCACGGCTTCGACCGTGGCGCGGACGTTCTTTCGTAGCGCCGCCGCGTTCGCTTGCGCGTAGTCGTACGACTCGCCGGCAAAGGACTCGGTGACGACGCTCGCCTCCGAATGGAAGGCATCCACGATCTGTGGGTCCGCCCTAGCCCACGCAGCGGGCGCGCGCGTCGCGTCCTTCCAAGTCGATGGCACGTGGATGCGCCAGCCTTCGCCATCCTGCGGCAAAAACCCCGCAGGAAGCACGGGCGCGGTGTACGAGGTCGCGCGGGCATGAGCGGCTCTTTTGCAGCCACCTACGAGCGAGGCGAGGACAGCCAAAACGAGCGCTGCGACCTTGGAGACGGCGGCTGGCGACAAATCGCGACGGCGCATGGCGCAGCGCACTAGCCAGCCACCTTGACCAGGCAGCGGAGCACCTCGGCGACGCTCCACGCTTGCGCGATGCACCCACGCGCCACGAACGGGGGCTCTGCGTCGAAAATTTCGCTGATGGAACCAACACCTGCCTCGGTCAGATGGGCCTCGAGCCCGTGAAGGAGATCGCGCGCCGATGCGCGATCTCCGCCGACCTTGAGCCAGGCATCGACGAACGGTCCGATCAGCCACGCCCACACGGTGCCCTGGTGGTACGCGAGATCGCGCGCATGCAGATCACCGAAGTATTTCGGCTTGAAATCAGGGTGCCCGGGTTCGAGCGAGCGCAATCCCACGGGCGTGACGAGCCGCCGCCGGACCTCCTCTACCACCCCAGGCCATCGACCCTCGTCCAGCACGGCATGAGGTAACGCGATCGCGAAGAGCTGATTCGGCCGAAACGCAGTGTCATTTCCCTTTTCGCCGTCGACGACGTCGTAGAGATAGCCACCCTCGGGGTACCAGAACCGCTGGTTGAAGGAAACGCGGACCCGCTCAGCGAGCTTGCCGTAGGGCCGGCCGGCCTCGGCCCCCTGCTCCTCTTCGAGCCAGCTCTCGAGGAGTCGCAAGGCGTTGTACCAGAGGGCGTTGATCTCGACCGCTTTGCCACGGCGTGGCGTGACGACCAGCTGGCCTACTTTGGCATCCATCCACGTGAGCGCGTAACCGTCCTCTCCTTGCGCCAGAAGGCCGTCGTCTGGATCCGCTCGGATGTGAAAGCGCGTCCCAGTCACGTGCTTGTCCACGATCTCCGTCAATTTTGGCAGCAGCAATCGAAGCGTATCTCGATCGTGGGTATACTCGAGGTAGCGATGAATGGCGTGGAAGAACCATAAAGTCGCATCGGCGGTATGGTAAAGGCCTTCGTTCCCGTGTTCGGGAAACATGTTGGGAATCAATCCGTCGCGCAGATAGTCGGCGAATGCCCGAAGGATGTACCGAGCCTCGGTGCTCCGTCCCGTGACGAGGGTCAGCCCTTCGAGGCTGATCATCGTGTCCCGGCCCCAATCCGTGAACCAGTGGTAACCGGCGATGACGGTACGCACCTCGTCGCCGACGGACTGCGCACGCGCGACGTCTCCGGACCGTCCGGCGGGGGTGATCAAGAACTGATCGGCGGCGAGGACGAGCTGAGCGGCGAAGCCATCGCGCGCGGCGGGGGCCGCAGCGGCCAGCAAGCGCGTGCGCCTTTCACGTTCGGCCTCACGCGCTCGTTGGGGCGGCAAAGCGTCAATCGTCTCCCAGGCTTCCGTAGAGGCCACGAGCGTCGCCATTGCTCCAGCGGTGAGAGCCATTCGAAAGAAGCCGGGGCTATAGAGCTCCCCCATCGAGTCGTATCCGCGAATGCGCTCGAGGTGATAACGGACGTCACGCATCCGCTTCCGATCGATCGTGAACGGACTAGGCGCGCCGTCTACCCGCATTCGCAACAGGGGATAACCGTCGGCACCCACTTCATAGCGGTCGTCGACCACCGTCAGCGCGTACGGGCTGAGAACGGGCGCGTCGAGCGCCCCGTCGTGCGGGCGGAAGCGAATCCATGGCTCCAGCTCGAGGCGCACCGACGCCTCCGTCGTGGAAACTTGGTAGCTCAGGTGAAGCGTATTCTGCTGATGGGGCATCGAGATGCGCCGGTCGACGATTGTGCCCAACGCATCGTAGCGCCATACCGGTAATCCGTACTCGAGTCGAAAGTCGACCAAGGAGGCGAGCGGGAGGGGACCCCCGTCGAGCGGCAGTCCGGGCGTCGCGCCCAGATGCACGGCGCGGCCGTCCGGCAGACGAACGAATCTCCCCGACGTGCGCCAGCATCATCGTCCGACCGAGCGGCGCGGGCAGAGCCGCCATGAGAAGCCCGTGAAAGCGCCGAGTCGCGATTCCGGCAACGGTTCCCGAGGCGTAACCGCCCAGTCCATTCGTGACGAGCCACTCGCGCGTCACGAACGGATTCGACGGATCTTCTTCGAGCGCGAGAATCGTCGGGCGCAGGAAGGCCGATTTCGGGACGGGGGACGCGAAGATTCGGTTCGCTCACGCTTTCCTCGGGGCGGGTTGAAGGAGCACTGCGGATTCGCCGTTCACGATCCAGCCGTCCCCCGTATCGGGCGCGGGCATTCCCTCGCCGCCGTACCGAGGATCTTCGGAGCACCAGAGGACCGACCACATCGTTTCTCGAGCGTCCCTGGGAGGCGCGAGGAGCGGCTCCGGCGCGGGGACCAGGCGCAGGTCGGACCCCAAGTTCACGATCACCAGACGATCGTCCATTTCGTCCGCGCCGAACAAGCGCACGACGAACGCTGCGGGCCCTAGGACGGCCCCATCGAGGCCGTGCTCCCCTTGCGCGCGCAGCGTGGGATCGCCCTGCCGAAGCGCGAAGAGATCGAGATGAAGCGCGAGCGCCTCTCTGTTCCGCTCGCGGTCGACCCAGTCAATCTTGCACTTTGCGAAGGTCGCTGGATCGGCGGGGTCATCGAAGCGGGCGCGTACGGCCTCGAGCGCGCAAGAGGGGAACTGCGTAAGGAATTCGGCCCGACCGTTTCGAACCGCGGCCGCGAGCTCGCCCGTGTGGTGGGCGAAGTACTCGAAACAAGCCGACGACGCGAACTCTTCGCCTTGAAAGAGCATTGGCGTCGCGGGTCCCAGCAGCAGCCATGCCTTCAGCGCACGAAGCCGCCCGGGCTGCGCACGCGACGTGAGCCGGCCCGCTCGCCCGGTGTTGGCCACTTGATCGTGGTTCTCGAGGAAGGTCACGAACCGCTCGGGCCTCAGACCGCGTGTCGGACTGCCGCGGGCGGCCTTTTGCCACGCGTACCGCTGCCCCTGGTAAAGAAATCCGTGCTTGGCCGCTGACACGAACTCTTGTGGAGCGCCGCAATAGTCAGTGAAATAGGCCTGCGAATGGCCAGTGAGAGCCACGAGCGCCGAATGATGGAAATCATCGTTCCACATCGCGTCGAGAGCATGGCCGCTTGCCTCTCTAGGGCGCAGGAGGCGCGCATGTTGCGGCTCGTTCTCGGCCACCACGAGGGTGCTCCGGCCTCCGGCAGCCGCGCGAACGCGCTGACCAATCTCGGTCAAGACGTGAGGCGTCGACTCATCGGAGATGCTTTGTGTGGCGTCGAGGCGGAGGCCGTCGAAGTGGTATTCGTCGATCCAGTATCCCGCGTTTGCGAGAAAGAACTCGCGAACGCTGCTGCTCCCGTCTCCGTCGTAGTTGATCCCGGCTCCCCATTCGGTCTTGTGGCGCTGCGAAAAATACTCGTTCGAGAATTGCGCGAGGTAGTTTCCGTCGGGGCCGAGGTGGTTGTAGACGACGTCGAGGAGGACGCCGAAGCCGAGCTTGTGGGCCTGATCGACGAAGGCGCGAAGGTCGTCGGGGCTGCCGTAGAGGCGCGTTGGCGCAAAAAGGTCGACCCCGTCGTAGCCCCAGCCGAAATCGCCAGTGAAGTCGGCGATGGGCATCATCTCGATGAGGGTGCAAATGCCGCGCAGCTTTTCGAGCTGGGCAGTCGCGGCGGCCCATGTCCCCTCGGGCGTGAACGTCCCGATGTGCATTTCGTAGATGACCTGACCGCGCAGCGCGACTCCACTCCACGCCACATCGGACCAGCGAAACCGCGATGGGTCGACGACCTCGGAAGGACCGTGCGGGCCCTCCGGTTGAAAGCGTGACGCCGGGTCCGGATAGAGACCGGCGTCGTCGAGGCGGAATCGATAGCGCGCGCCAGCGTGCACATTGGCGGCGACACCGCTGAAATATCCCCCAGGCTCGATGTCCAACGTCCGTTCCGGGCTTCCTTCGATGACGGCCGTCACGCGCTTTCGGCGAGGCGCCCAGACGCGAAAGTGGGTTCCGCCTTGAACCGGCTCAGCGCCGAACGGCAGGCGCCGATCGAACCCAACCTTTGGCTGCTTGCTCATTGTCGGGCTCCTCGCCTCACCTTCAAGTGCCACTCCCGCCCGGGAGGCACCCTTCCACGAGAGCTGGCCGCTCGTCGACGAGCTCGAGACGCACGCGGTTCGCATCGTGGGCCTCCGAGGGGGGATGCCGGGGCCTGGGAATCAGTTGCATCGAGCGAGTGCATCGAACGAGCGCATCAAGCGAGGATCTCGATGTTCGGAGCCGCAAAGCGGGAGTAGCCCCCAACTATGCAACGGTCCGGCCGCGGCCGTGAAGGGGGTTTCTCGCTGTAGGGCGGAAGCGAGCTATTCCGTACCAAGAAGGGAGCGCCCGTCAAGACGGCGAGCGCGACGCTTCGCGCGTGCGTGTGGCCCGCTCCCGCAGCTCCTTTATTGCCCGCACGCTCAAATACGCGACGATGACCACGTTGACGGCGAGCAACGTCGCCCGCACCGCGTTTGGCCTGCGCGCGAGCGCAACGAGCTCGAAGGGCAGGAGCGAACCCGTCGCGAGGACGACCAGCCAAGGGCCCCACCAATGTCCGTGAAGGAGCGCCCACCCTTCGAACAAGCTCACCACTCCGTCGGCTGCGAGGGCGACGGTGATCGTCCACAGACCTCGCCGGCTCGCCGCGCGGACGACGAGCTCCGCCAGCGCCAGGCTCCAAGCTCCCGAATGATGCCGGAGACGCCCCGCCACGCGAAGCAAGCGCTCGCCGAGCTCGAAGTGAACTTTCATGAGCACGACAATCGCCGTCGCAAAGACCAGCCACAGACCGCCTTTGCCGAGCTTGTAGAGGATGATCACCCAAAGGCCACGGTCCCGCCGCATCCTTGCGATTGTAGGCTTCCGCCGCCGCGTTCGCACGGCGTATGCGAGCGCCATCTGGCCCCTGGTTCGCGATACGAGACGCGATACGAGACGCGATACGAGAGAGCGGCCCAGCGGGTGCCGCGCCGGAGAGCTCGTTTGCGCGGTGGGCGAGAACGCTGCCGGTTGACGGGCGGCCGCGTTCGGATCAAGAACGTCTCGTGCCGCTACCGCCGCAGTCGATCCCGATCCAGCCGGGCCCCGTCGCGCTCGTGGTCGAGGGCGGAGCGATGCGCGGCATCTTCGGCGCAGGAGTCCTCGACGTCTTCCTCGAGCAGCGCTTCCGTCCCTTTCAGATGGCGCTGGGCGTCTCGGTCGGCGCTTCGAACATGCTTTCCTACCTCGCCGGGCAGCACGGGCGTGCGCGTCGCTGCTTCTTAGGCCAGATGTCCCGCCCCGAGTTCATCGACGGGTGGCGGATCTTGCGCGGGGGTCACTGGATCGATCTCGACTGGCTCTGGGACGCCATCACGCGCGACGATCCCCTCGACTGCGCGGCCGCGGCCGCTAGCGGCGTCGACTACGCGTTGGTGGCGACATGTGTCCGCACGGGATTGCCTCGCTACCTTTCACCCATGGCCGTCGACATGCTCCACGCGCTCAAGGCGTCTTGCGCGTTGCCCGTACTTTACCGCGGTACGATCCGCGTCGGCGCCGACGAGCTCGTCGATGGGGGCATCAGCGATCCGCTGCCGGTGCGCGAGGCATATCGCCGCGGTGCGCGCACCATTGTGGTGATTCGCTCCCGCGCTGCTCATTTCGTGAAGCGTGACCGGTTCGTGAACCGAATCGGTGCCTGGACGATCCGCGGATCGCCCGCCCTGGCACGCGCTTGCGTGAGCGTGGCTCGCGTGTACCGCGAGGGTGTCGCCTTCGCTAGCGCCCCCCCCGCCGATTGCACGATCCTACAGATCGCGCCGTCGGCGGCTCTCGCCACCGGCCGAACATCGCGCGACCGCGCGGCCCTTGATCGCGACTACGCCCTTGGGCGAGCGCTGGGCCGCGAGGCCATCGTCCGTTTCGAGCGGCTGGCTGGAAAGTCGGCCCTGTCCATGGCCGGTTGACGGCCGCCCCTCAGAGCATCGCCAGTCTCAGGGCAACGAGGTAGACGCCCGCAGCCACAATCCATAGGGCACCGCGCACGTGCATCTTCGCGCGCCACCCCCAGAACGGGGCAAGGGGAGCGACGAGAAACGCGACCAGGCCGCGCCAGCGAGGCGGCCGCCGCGCGAGACCCAACGCCAGCGCGACATGAACCGTCACGAGCGCGGCAAAGGCCACGATCAATACCACCATCACCACACCGTCGCGTTTCATGCCGTTGGTCACTAACGCATGCCCCGTACCGGCGCCGCAAGGGGGCCCGCGCAAAGCGATCTCGTGCATGTAGGTACGGCTTGAAGCGCTTGCTCATGCGAGCCGCAGCGAGGCGGCATTTGCCGTGGGCCTTTTCGCGCAATCCGCGAGCAACTTGCGCGCGGCCCGCTCGATGGGGTTTGCAAAAGGCAAATCACAGCGACCCAAAAGTGAGCGCCATCCAAGAAGGAGCGGACGATGCCGAGCGAACAGCAGCGGTTGGAAGCCATCAAACGCGAGCTCGACGTGCAAAACGAAGCCTGGGAGAGAATGAAGCTCGCGCTCTCCCGTCTTGGCGACGCGTGCCTCGACGTACCCTGCGAGCCGCTCGAAGCGCTCGACGAGCTCAGCAAACCCGCGGCATCGGCGCTCAACGCCGGCGTCCGCGGTTGACCACCAGAGGAGATTCAGATGAGCAACATCACGCCGACGTTCACCTGGCCGAACTATGCACCGATGCTCACCTCCACGAGCGGCCCCGAGCCATCAGGCAGCAGCTCCGTCTATCTGACGCCCGACGCGCTGATGGCCTATTGCCAATCACGTTTGGACTCGATCGACGGCCAAATCCGGACCGGACTTGGGCTCCAACAACAGCGAATCCAAGAGGGGGTTGGTCTTCAGGGCGTGCTCGAAACTCTTCAGAAATACGCCGGCGGCACGACGAGCCGCCAAGATTGTCTCGAAATGGAACAGAGCCTGCGCGACCAAATCGACGGCTTGCTCAAAAACGACCCTTCGTTCCCTGGGCTCGGAAGGCTCATGCAGGCCTACAACGATCTCGTGTTCACCGGAACCGGAGGGATTGGGGACAATCCGATGAAGTTCTACCCCGGCTATCCGCCGGCTGCCGGTGGCCACCAAGGCGACGCCTTGCTCAACACGACCGACATGCAGAATGTCATCGCCGCCGTTTCAGGCAGCGTCAGCGACCTCAACTCGGGTGCCGAGCTGCAGATGATCAAAATGCAATCGTTGATGTCCCAGCGTCAGACGGCCGTGCAGCTTTCGACGAACCTCGTTCAAGCGCTCGGCGACCAGGCGAGCAAGATCGCTCAAAACATCGGGCATTGAGGGCACTCGCCATGCCCCCCAAGTTTGCCAGTGCGGCCCCGCCGCCACGCGCCGTCGAGGCGCTTTACGCGACAGGCCACTGGCTGTACTCGCAACAGCGCATTGCGCACGCGCTCGTCGTATTTCGGGCCCTCATCCACCTTGCACCCGAGGACGAGCGGGGTTGGCTGGCGCTAGGGGCGTGCCACGAAGCACACGGTCAACACGACATCGCTCTTCGCCTCTATGATTCGGCACGCGCGGTCGTCGTAGCCGCACCCCGATGCGAGCTCGCACGATCGCGCATCCTCCGCGCGCGCGGCCTCGAAGAGGCCGCTCACGACGCCATCGACAAAGCCGCGCGCATAGCGGAAGAGATGCGCGACGACGAGCTCCAGACTCTCGTCGCGGTCGAACGGGGCCGGCCATGACCTCGTTCGTCGCGGCTTCGGAGACGGCCGTCCGCCTTGTGACAATGGCTTCGTTGCCAATATCGACGGCCACGGCGCCACTCGGGGCCGCGAACGCGTCGAGTCCGCCGTCGCTCCTGCCGGACAGCGAACCACTCTCGAGCGCCCGATTGAACGACGCGATGAGCATGCTTTACGAGCTCCTATCGAAAGAGCGGCAGCTCGACGTTCGCTCGGGAGAGGATCGAATTGCGATGGATCAGGATCTGCGCGCAAAAGCGATGAGCGATCGCTTGGCGGCGCTCCAACGGCAGACGGCCAACGAAGCCGGCAGCGGCAGCGGCTTCTTTTCGAGCGTCGGGCATTTTTTCGAAGACGTTGCCGGCGACTTCGGGCGCGGGCGGCTGGATCTCGCCATCCAAGATGCCGCGAAGGACGCCGAGGCCGCGTGGAACAGCCCGGCGTTCTGGAGGGATCTCGAGCAGGGGGCCATGGTCGTGGCAAAGACGGCTCTTGCCGTGGGCAGTGTCGCGGTTACGGTCGCAACGGCCGGGGCTGCCGCGCCACTCCTGGTCGCGACGGCCATCGCGCTCTCTGCAGGGGGACTCGCCATTTCGCAAACCGACTGCCTCGACGGGGCCCTCGGGAACGGAGCATCGAAGTGGGTCGGCGCGGGACTGGAGGTTACGGGGGCGGCGCTCAATCTGGGCGCGAGCGCTTCGGTCGTCGGCACTTGGGGCGGGAGCCAGGCGGTGTCGATGGTCGGCGCCGCAGCGAATGCCGCCGGGGGCGGGATGGAGGTGGTCGCGGGGGTCGCTCAGGTTCGTAACGGCTCGTTCTCGGCCGCCGCCGAGCGAGGCGCGGCGGACGCGACTCAAGCAGGGCAGCGCGACGGCCGGCTCGATCGCCTCGTCGCGTCCTTGATCGAATCGCTCCAGCAGAGCGACAA
This sequence comes from uncultured delta proteobacterium, assembly GCA_963787925.1. Taxonomy (GTDB): domain Bacteria; phylum Myxococcota_A; class Polyangia; order Polyangiales; family Polyangiaceae; genus Palsa-1150. Next base: position 1,235,215 of record CAWBEN010000003.1, on the reverse strand, counting down.
ATCCCATGAGCGCCTGCAGGCGTCATTGGCTCTGGTCATGGCCACCGACGACCAGACGGCGGTAACGGCGACCACTGTCACCTGGAAAGGATGAAGATGAGCCAGATCGAGTCTCTCGCGCGAGCGCAGCTGATACAAGCCGTCCCCTATCCGAATCAACCAGCTCCTGCGGCTCCGGCGGGCGCCAACGCCCCGCTGCCCGAACCGGCGCTCGGTCTGTTTTCACAAGTGACGTCGGGCGATCTAGGCGCGGAGCTCGCGGCGCTCGGGGTGCTCGCCGGGCAAAAACAGCGCGAGGCCGCCCAGCAGGCGCGCGATGCGTTCGAGGGGGTCGAGGCGCAACAGGAAGATGCGCAGGTCGCCGCAATGCGACAAAAGGCCGACGACGCGCAGGCGGAGGCTCTCGTTTCGGGCCTCTTCACGATTGGCCAGGGCGCGATGGAAATGGCGCAGGGTCTCTGTTCTTACGAAGCGGCGAGCGCGAAAGTCGACGACCGCACGATGGCCGGCTTCGCCGACCCTGCGAAAGAGGTCGCGGCCTCGAAGTGGCAACTCGTTTCGAACATCGAAAAAGGTCTCGCGACATGCAGCAAGGGCACGAGCGATCTCGTCTCCGCCGTTTTAGGCGCTGCGCAAGGGAACGATGACGTCCGCGCCACGCAGAGCCGGGCCGCCGCTGACCATGCAAAAACGGCCGCCGACGACATGCGCGCGGACGCCAGGGAGGCGGACAATTTCATCCGCGCGGCGGTCGATTTTTACCGCGAGTACTCCGCCACGCAAAACCAATCGCTTCTAGCGGCGCTACGCCGATCCTGACGTATTCGCCCGATGGCCGGACCGAGGCCAGTGAAGTGCGCGGTCCAATCTGCCGGGCGCTTGCCCACGCAAGAGGTGCGGGTAACGATGCGCCGACAAGATGAAGCTCTACACCAAGACCGGCGACGACGGGACAACCGGGTTGTTCGGAGGAGGACGTATAGCGAAGGCAAGCGCTCGCGTGGAGGCCTACGGCACCGTCGACGAAACGAACGCAGCGATTGGCGTAGCGCGGACGGTGACGCTCAATCCCGAAATGGACGGCGTTTTGGCAAGGGTGCAAGAAGACCTCTTCGTGTTGGGAGCCGAGCTTGCGTGCGCACCGGACCGAACGGACAAGCTGGGGGTGCCGCTTCTCGGCGAAGCAGAGATCGAGAAGGTAGAGCACGCGATCGACGCGGCAGATGCGGCGTGTCCGCCACTGACCTCCTTCGTACTCCCCGGAGGGTCGCCCGCGGCCGCGCGGCTCCACGTGGCCCGGACGGTCTGTCGGCGCGCCGAGCGTGCGGCTCTCGCCGTCGACGACGTGCCAGCCCGCCGCGAAGTGCTCGTGTACCTCAATCGCTTGAGTGATCTGCTCTTTGCGCTCGCGCGCCAGGCCAACGTCGTCGCCGGCGTCGCGGACGTCCCGTGGAACCCACGAGGATGAGCGTCAGGCCGCTGTGCGCTCGCCAGACATCTGCTCGGCAAGCAGCTTCCGGGCGCGGTGCAACCGGCTCATCACCGTTCCGACTGGAACGCCCAGTTGACCCGCTGCCTCTCGGTAAGAGCGCCCCTCGATGTCGACTAGAACGATGGCGGCGCCAAATCCGTCGGGGAGCGCCTGCAGCTTCCGCCTCGTCGAGCGGGTTAATGCCCCAGCGCCGGCGTCCGGAGGTGCGAACCCCGCACGAGCCGTCCATGCACAAGGGTCACTCGAGAGGCTCTCGAGCGCCGCGCGTTCACGTCGCCCCCGACGCCAGTGCGTGACGAAGACGCTGAACAAGATCTGTGAGGCCCAGGCGCGCAGGCTGGTCCCGTGCTCGTACTGAGCCGCGAATCGGAGCGCGCGCTCGAGGGTGGCCTGGGTGAGATCGTCGGCGACTGCCCGGTCGCCACAAAGGCGAATCGCGCGGTTTCGGAGCTCCGGGTAGAGCGCGACGAGCCCTGCGCGCAGCTTCCCGGCATCTCGAGCGAACACCGACCGGTTCGGGGCCGGCCAGCGGGCAACGGAAGGCGATACACGAGCGGATGCAACGGTTGCAGGCATCGGAGAGAGGGTCTCGCAAGGGAGATGCCACGGAGCGGCGCCACCCTCTGAAACGACAAGCTCTCGGAGTGATTGAATCTTCTGCCATGCGGCACGCCCAGCCGCGTGTCTGGACGTCCAAACGGCGTGTGCCTCAATCAACGCTCAAGTGCGTGCCGCAAGGCCCGCCGGCAGCCCATCGGCGATCTCCGAAGCCAGCATCCCCCGATCGGCGCCTCCGTGTGCGACGGACCAAGCCTGTCCCGCGAAGGCATGCATCAAAACCGCGGAGCACGCCGCCTCGAACGCGGGGAGCGAGCACGCCATGGCCGCGACGACGCCCCCGAGCACGTCCCCAGCGCCGGCCGTCGCGAGCGCGGGGCAAGCGCCGGGCGCCACCGCCACCCGCGAACCCGGACCGGCGATGATCGTGTGCGCCCCTTTGAGGATCACGACCGCACCCGTCGCATCGACGAGAGCTCGCGCCGCCCCGAACCTGTCCGCCTCGACTTGCGCAGCCGTGCTCCCGAGGAGACGCGCAAGCTCCCCTGGGTGAGGCGTGAGAATGGCGGTCTTGGCGATCGAGAGCGCGCGCGGCCGTCCTGCGAACATCGTCAAGGCATCCGCGTCCACGACGATCGGGCCAGCCCATGACGCCAAAAGGTGCTCGACCACCCGACGGGCATCGTCGCCGAGCCCGAATCCGGGTCCGACGACGACGGACTGTTTGCCGGCCAGGATCTCTTGCATGCTTTCGAGCGCCCGGGCCGGGTCGATCCGGGCGGTCATCACCTCGAGGACGTTCGACTCCATCGCGCTCGCAGCCTCGGGCCAGCTGGCAATCGTGACGAGCCCCGCTCCGGCGCGCATCGCGCCGCGCGCGGCGAGCTGCGGAGCGCCGACCTTTCCGGCCGAGCCTGCGAAGACGACGACGTGGCCGGCGGACGTCTTGTAGGCCCCCGGATCGCGCCGCACGACCATGAGTGCCAGGTCCGCTGGATCGAGGCACTGGACCGTAGGCCCAAGGTGTTCGGTCCTACCCGCTGGAACACCGATGTCGATCACGTGAACGCGCCCCCCCAGTCGCGCTCCCGTGGGAGTCAAGAGACCGAGCTTGGGGTGTGCGAAGGTCGCCGTGACATGGGCCTGAATTGCGACGCCCATGATCGCGCCGGTATCCGCGTCCAGCCCCGACGGGAGGTCCAACGCAAACCGGCTCGCCATCGACGCGTTCATGGCCTGAACGACTTCGCCGAGCCAGCCATCGATAGGACGGGTCAGCCCTGTTCCGAACAAAGCGTCCACCAGGACGTCCGCGCCAGCGCTCGCCGCACGGATGGCGTCTCTGGCGCTCGCCGGATGGAGCACGTGAAGTGCGCCGCCTAGAGCGCGCCAGGATTCGAGGTTCGTGCGTGCGTCGCCCCCAATCCGCGCCTCATCGCCCGCTAGGAAGACGACGGGCTCGGCGCCGCGCACGAGCAGCTGACGCGCCATCACGAAACCGTCACCCCCATTGTTGCCCGTGCCGCAAACGACGACGACTCCAGCGCCGTGCGCATCGCCCTCGAGCAATTCATTGAGGAGAACGTCGGCCGCCCCCCGGCCGGCATTCTCCATCAGCACCAGACCCGGCACCGCCCAGCGTTCGATCGCGTGCGCGTCGAAGGCGCGCATTTGCGCCCGCGAGAGTACCGGCGTCATTCGTCGTCGCTCGAAGCCATCCCGGTAAGCTCGTCGTCCGTCTTCGGGGTTGGCAGGAGCTCGCCGTTGGCACCGTCGCGGCGCACGATGAACGTGCGCCGTGTCATCGTGTCCGGATTTTCGCGGGCGACGACGGTGACCATGTTCACGCCCGGCCGGAGAGGCAGATCCGCGTCGAACGCCATTCGTTTCGGGTCCGCCCCGTTGCGATTCGATCGGTAAAAGACCTTGCGCGCGCCGACGAAGATGTACGTGTCGAGCAGACGCGCGTCGTCGCTCGCTGTCCCGCGCACCTGCGTGTGGACGTCGCGCGTGGCCAGCTGCGGCTGCGGAATCTCCAGCGCCGGCGGCGCATGAGCCATCGCGTCCTCGAACGCCACACGCGCCGCCACGACACCGCCGGCCTCGAGTTCCGAGGCGCGTGCGAAGGCGAAGCGCCCGTCACCCAGTGATAGCTTCACGTACCCGCTTGCCATCCCGATGACCGGTGCGGCGACTCCCGCGGGCAAGCGCGCGAAGACGTGCCCCGATCCTGCGGGCTCATTCAACATGTCCGCGCCGGCCGCCTTTGCGTGCTGGACGCCACCTGCGGGCGTGATGGTCATCGGCTCGACGATCGGGATGCGCACCTTCTCGTCCACGCCTTCGCGCAGATCCTCGTCGTGGATCGAGAGCTGCAGCTTGGCTTCGGGATCTTGCAGCTGTGGTTCGACGTCGAACGTGAAGGCCACCCGCTGTGTCTGCCCGGGCCCCATGTTCGACAAGTCGAAGCGGCCGTCATGCAAGAGAACGCCCTCGCCCGACAGGTTCCGAACATTGGCCATCGTGTCGAAGGAGCGTCCCTTGCCGATGTTCTTCACGGTCAAATACATCGTCAGCCCTTCGCCCTTTTGGGCGCGCCCGTCGCCGTTGCCATGACGATTGTCGATGACCTCGTACGAATAGGCGAACACCGGCCGATCGAGGGACTTGATCGTCGTTCGCAGCTCTCCGTCCGCTGGCGCATGGCCTCGCGCTTCTTCGAAATGGATCTTCACGCCATCGGCCCGCATCAGCGCGTCCTTTGGGACGACGCACACGCGCGGCGTGTCCTTGGGGAGCTGCGCCGTCGAGCCGACCTTGTGACCCTTGAAGTCGCACCAGCCGGCTGGCACGGTCGCCGTCCGCGACTTGCCCGGCTCGAGCTTGCCGATGACGAGCTCCTTGTTGTCGAACATCGGGTTCTCGCTCTTCGTCACCGCGAACAGGCGGTAAAGGGGCGCTACCCCCTTGTTGGTCACGGTGAGCTTGAGTGTCATGGCTTCCCCCGCGGTCACCTCGTTGTTGGGCCGATCGGTCTCGACCTTGACCTCGACCCCAGCCGGCGCGACGGGCACTTGCGCGACCGGCACGTCGGCCGGCGCGTCGCTCCAGTCGATGCCTGCGCCACGAAGCTCCTCGACGACTTTGTCGAGCTCCGCCTTGCGGGTCTCGGCGATGAACGTTTTTGCCTGGCGAATCTCGTCGTTGCGCTTTCCGGGCTGAACGTGAGCGAGAAGACCGTGCGCAAACTGAATCGGAAAGTCGAGCGCGAAGGTGTCGCCAAGGTCGCCGCCGCGCTCGCGCATTTCGAGCCGATCCTTTATCGGAAGATCGTACCTGACCACGTCGCTCGGCCGCGCGCCCTCCTTGGCGCGCACGTTGGAGAGGGCGCGAGACAGATCGCGCTCCTTGATCCCGCCCGTGTCGGCCGTCAGGTCCATCTCGAGCGGGTCGACCGTCATCGGATCGAGCTCGATGTCCGGGGTGACGCCCACGCCCTGGATCGAGACGTCGCCGGGCTCGGTCAGGTACTGCGCGATGGTCAGCTTGAGCGCAGCCTTGTCCGGCAGATCGGTGAAGACGAGCTGGACGCTCCCTTTGCCGAACGTCGTCTCGCCGATGATGACGGCGCGCTCGTGGTTCTTCAGCGCGCCGGCGACGATCTCGCTGGCGCTCGCGCTCGAGCCGTTGACCAGGACGACGAGCGGATAGTTGGGCTCGGTGCCGTCCCCATGCGCGGCCTTTTCTTCGCGACCTTCGCTGGGGTTTCCGACGGTCGCGACGATGGGGCCCTCGGCGACGAACGTGTCGACGACTTTGGCCGCCTGATCGAGCAGCCCCCCGGGATTGCCGCGCAGATCGAGGACGAGCCCCTTGAGCTCGCCGCTCTTCTTCATGTCGGACAGGGCCGACTGCAGGTCGTTCGTCGTGTTTGCCTGGAACTGCTTGAGGCGGACGTAGCCGATGCCGCCGTCGAGCAGCTTGTGCTCGACCGAGTCGACGTGGATTACCTCGCGCGTCAGCTCGAACGGCTTCGAGGCGCTCCACCCCTCCGCTCCGTCGCGGTGAATCCACACCGTGACCTTGGTGCCCGGGGCGCCGCGCAGATGGTTGACCGCCTCGTTGAGGCCCATGTTCAGCGTCGACTCGTTGTTGATCTTGGTGATGCGATCGTACTTCTTGACGCCCGCGCGCCCCGCGGGCGTGTCCGGCATCGGGTTCATCACGGTGAGCTGCTGGTCGCGGATCGAGATGACGATGCCGAGGCCGCCGAACTGCCCCTGCGTCGACAGGTTCATCTCCTTGTAAGCCTCGGGCGACAGGAGCACCGAGTGCGGATCGAGCGTGTGCAGCATGCCGTTGCAGGCGGCGTACTCGACGTCGCGAAGGTCGACGTCGGTGCCGTTCAGTCCGTCCTGCAAGAAGGCGAAGACGTCGCGGAGGTGCGAGCTCACGTCCCAAGGGCCGAGCACGTCGTCGACGCGGAATTCTTTCTCTTGCGTGTCGACGCGCACGCGGACCTTGGGCGCGGCGTTCTCGTCGCGCACGACGATGACCTGCGCGACGTCCTTCTGGACGTAGTCGAGCGCCGACAGGAGCATGTCCTTCGGCTTGACGCGCTGCGGATCGACGTAGCGGTCGCGGACGGTCTTGAGCACCTCGTTGACGACCTTGAGCTGCGTCAGATCGTACGGTGCGGGAACGTGGTCGACCGTCGTGTTTCCGGCCGCGATTGCCGGCGCAAGGCCATCCCAGAGCCCGCCGCCGTGCAGCGTCATGGCTAGACGGCTAGCGAGGACGAATGCGCCGACGAGGGCCCCGACCTTCGCGAGTCTTTCGAAGATAGGCATCGTCCGGCAGTATAGACGGCCCCGACACGGGCGCGATGGGGGTCGGCCTTTTTCGGGTGCTAGGGTCCGCTCGACCCGTAGAGGCAGTCGGAGAGTCGAAGCGATGGCGGTCCTCGTCGCCGCCGCCGCCGACTCATCGAGCGCTCATCGAGCTTTTTCGCAGCACCGTGACGTAGAAGCCGGCAAAGAACGCCGCCCGCGTATCGGCCAGCCGCCGCTCTACCTTTCGAACGACATCGCGCACGACCGGCATTCTGAGGAGGCTGGCGGCCGGCGTGACGATGCGCACGCCGCGCACCCTCTCGAGCTGCAGGCTCGGCGGCAGGAGACGGGGCACGACCCACGGTGCGTCGAACCGCGTATAGACGTCGCCCTCGTGAGCACGATCCGACACCGCGCGCGCGGGGCCCAGTCGCTTTGTGAGCGCGCGCAGGCTGAGCGGATTGTAAAACTCGGCGATGACCACGCCGCCCGGGCGGGTCACGCGAGCCATTTCTGCGAGCGCTCGCCCCACCTCGGGCACATGCGCGAGCACTTTAAAAGCACACGTCACGTCGAAGGTTTCGCTCTCGAACGGGATCTCGGTCACGCTCGCTTCGGCCGCGTCGAGCCCGCGGGCGCGCGCGTGGGCGAGCATCCCGGGTGACAAGTCGACGCCCTTGGCACACCGCGCGAAGCCCGCAAAACGCTCGAGGAGGAGGCCGGTCCCGCAGCCGCACTCGAGAACGTCGCCGCCACGGCCGTATCGTTCGACGAGCTCCACCTCGAGGTCGTCGACCAGCGCATGGTAGCCGTCAGGGCGGAACGGACGGCGCTCCGATTCGTAGCGCGCGGCAAACCCGTCGTAGTAGTCGCGCGTCGCGTCGTCTCCGTGCCGAATAGCCATCGTCGCGCCACTCCATAGCATCGTCTCGCTCGGTGATGGCGCGTGGATCGCCTACGAGGCCCCGGCCCTCCACGCCAAGGCGCGTCTCGCCGTCAGAGGCATGCGGCTTTGAAGTGGATGTGCCCCTTCGCGTCGGTAGTATACGGGGGGCTGCAGTCGACGGTCGGCGCAGGTCGCGGGAGCGCGCCGAAGGTCGCTGGGGGCCGGGCCGAGCTTTGGGTCGGCGCATCCTTCACCTCGGACGTCGGCGAGGTGGAGGCCGCCGGCGGCGTCGACGTCGACGCCGCAAGCGCCGACGGCTCACCGGCGAGGGTCGAGAATGTGCGCGGCACCGGCGCGCGCGCCGCGACCCGTGGAGGGGCGCTCGGCGCCTGGAGAGCCGACGATGGGGGCGCGCCGCCGGCGGCGGGCCAAGAGTGCAGCGCGAGCAAGGTGGCGCCGAGCGCGCCGACGGCGAGCATGACCGGGACGGGCCCGACTGCGGACTTGAACGTTCGCCGAGGAGGAGGCGGGGTGTTGACCATCGAGAGGTCTTGCGACGACGGATGCGCGGCCGGAGCTTGCGGCGCCTCCGCCGCCGCGCCCAATTGCGTGCGGCGATCGGGCGCCGTCGGCGCCGTAACGGCGTCGGCCGCCGTCACCAGCCGAGGCACCGATAGGCCGGGCACGGAAGAGCCCGCAGAGGCGTCTCGTGCCATCTCGTCGATGCGCTGCGCGCGATCGCGAAGCTCATCGCTCGCGACTTCTTCTACCCACTGCGCGACTTCCGTCGGAGTCGCTACCCCCGCGACATCGGCCACTTCGATCGCCATCTCGCGAGCCTTTGCGTACCGGGCCGTCGGATCGCGATCCAATGCGCGCCCCACGATGCGATCGAACCCTTCGAGTAGCCCGGCGACGAGTTGGCTCGGCGGCTCCACGAGACCGTCGAGCACGAGCGCAAGGACCTTGGCCTCGTTGTCCGCAGCGAAAAGCCGCCTTCCGGTCAAGACCTCCCACAAGACGACGCCGGCGGCGTAGATGTCCGTCCGTTGCGAGACGACCCCGGTCGTCACTTGCTCCGGCGCCATGTACGCGAGCTTTCCCTTTAGCTGGCCTTCGCGCGTCGACTGGACCCTCCCGGCCGCCTTCGCGACGCCGAAATCGTGCACGCGCGCGATGCCGTCCGTTCCGACCAGGACGTTCTGCGGCGACACGTCGCGGTGGACGATGTCGAGGCGTTCGCCCGTCTCGCTCTTGGCCTCATGCGCGGCGTGCAAGCCGTGCAGTACACCCGCGACGACCGCAGCGGCGATCCGCACCGGCATCCTCTCACCGCGTTTGGTGAGCGCGCGCAGGAGGCGCGACAGCGAGACTCCTGGCACGTAGTCCATAATCAAAAAGAGCTCGTCGTCCTGTGAGACGATATCGAGCGTAGGCACGACGTTCGGGTGAGAGATCCGCGCTGCGAGCCGCGCTTCGTCGAGGAACATCGCGACGAAATCGGGGTCCTTGGCGTACTGTGGATGCAGCCGCTTGATGGCGACCGAGCGGACGAATCCAGCCGCGCCGATTAGCCTTCCAAAGTGCACGGTGGCCATGCCGCCAGACGCGATCTCGCCATGGAGAAGGTAGCGTCCGAGCACTCGGGGTACGCTCGTCTCGGCTGCGGATGTCATCGCCCTCATCCAAAAGTAGTCCGAGATGTGCGTGCCCGCCAGGGTGGACCCTGTAGCCCGACCCCTCCGAGGGCTGTCGCGCAACGGTCGCCGGGTCGCCGCAGGCGCTCGATCTGCGCTTTTGGGCCCCAAGTCAACGCTACCGCGAACGCTCAGGGACGAAGACGCTCGTGGGGCCGCAACGTGCAGCGCCTCGAGGGAAGAACGACGAGGAAAAAGGAGCGTCTTCGGAACGAGGGATACATACTAGCTCCTGGCCGGAAATGAGCGCGTTTTCCCTTTCACGTAACCCGGACGAGCGTCCAAGCCACTGTGAGCCGTGGTGACTACCGCAAAACAATTACGTCTCCCCGCCGACTTCGATCTGGCGCGCCGTTGTGCCGCCGGCGATCGGACAGCCCAGCGCGAGCTCTTCTATCGCGAGCGGGAGCGTGTACATACCATCCTCTACAGGCTCGTCGGCTCGAACTCCGACATGGAGGATCTCGTCCAAGAAGCTTTTATCGAAATCTTCCGCTCGCTCGCAAGTTTTCGCGGCGAGGCTTCTCTTGCCACGTGGCTCGACAGGATCGCCGTCCGGGTCGGTTATGCCTATCTCGGGAAGAAACGCAGCGATCCGGTGCGCCTCCTGGTGGTCCCCGAGCCGATTTCGAACGAGCCCGGCGCCGAGCAGCGTGTCATGACGCGAGAAGCCACGCGACGCCTCTACGCGGCACTCGATCGGATCGTCGTACCGCAGCGCGTCGCGTTTACGTTGCATGTCATCGACGGTCGACCAATCAAAGACGTGGCCGAGGCAATGAACGCCTCCGTGGTGGCAACTAAAGTGCGGGTGTGGCGAGCGTGGCGGGCCATTCAGCGTGCAGCAGGACGCGACCCGCTCATCGCCGATCTGCTGAATGGCGGGGGTCGGCCGGCAAGCAAGCGGGGAAAGGATGACGCGCGTGTCGCTAAGGAACAAGCTTAGTATCGAGCCGCTCACCGAGGCGCGGTGGGGGCGCGTCGAACGCGCGGTCTTCCGGGCTGTCGAGCACGGAGACTTGGGTGCCGAACCGTTCGGCCTCCGCGAGGAGGGCCGGAAGGAGAGCTTGCGGCTGCTCCGTTGGCGCTCGTCGACTTCCTTTATTTTGGCTGGGGCGGCGGCAGCCGCCATCGGCGCCTTCACCTGCCGCACAATCGTGCAAAAAGAGGTGCAGGCGCGGCCGACGCGCGTGGAAACGGCTGCGACCGGATCGCGCGTCGAAGTGGGCGATTCGACCGTCGACGTCGGGCCGCAATCGAGCGTAAGGGTGGTGGGGGACGACGCGCATGGCGTGATCGTCGTGCTCGACGGCGGGCGCGTCGAGGTCGACGTGGCGCCGCGCCATGATCGGCCAGCCTTCATCGTCCAGGCAGGCCCCGTGGAGGTGCGCGTCGTCGGAACGCATTTCGTCGTCACGCGCACGGGCCCCGCCGTTACGGTCGACGTGCAGCGGGGCAAAGTGGAGGTCACCTCCGGAGAACTGCACACACTGGTCGCGGCCGGCGCGCACTGGCCGCCTTCGCAGGAAGGCACGACGGTCCCGGTCTCTGCTCCGCCACCACCGGAGCCTCCCGCAGCGACGAAGCGAACGGTGCCAGCGCCCGCTCACGCGAGCCCCTCGGCACCGCGCGAGCAGTATGAATCCGTAGGAAAGCTCGAAGCGCGGGCCCTCTCGCAACGCGAGCAGTACGAGTCGGCGAGCAAGCTCGAAGCCCGCGAGCCCGATGCCGCTTCGAGCGTTTATCGCGAGCTGAGCAAGCAGGGCGGCAAATGGGGCATGAACGCCCTTTTCGCAGAAGGCCGTCTCGACTCCGATCGAGGGCGGAACGATGAAGCCGCGGCGCTTTTACGCGAGTACCTCGATCGTTACCCACACGGTCCCAACGCCGAAGACGCGCGACGGCTGCTGGGACACTTGCCTTAAGGGCGAGTCCGCGCCCCTATGGGGCCGTGAGGCGCCGCTTCCGTCATGGCTTACGAAACCCCGTTGTCGCACCTCTGGCGCTGACCATGGCGCTCATCACTTCGTCGGCGCGCGCGGAGGGCGCCCGCGTCGTGGTCGTCGATGCGGAGCCGAGGGTCACCGAGGCGATCGACGTCGCTCTGTCTCCTTGGAGCCTGGTCGTGCTCCGCGCGCCAGGGCCTTTGCCCGAGGCCGACATCGTCACCGCACTGGCGCGCGCTCGCGCCATCGCAGGCGAAGACCGCGCGGGCGCCGTCGTCTGGATCGAGCCGGCCTCGGCCAACAGCGTCCACCCGTCGCTCTGGGTGTACGACGCCGAGACGCAGCAGCTTGCGGTTCGACCGCTGGGCGCCTCTGCGCCCTTCGACGAAGCCGGGGCCGCGGCGGTCGCGTTGTCCGTGAAGACCATTCTTCGCGGTAGCGCGCTCGATGCCTCAGCAAGGCCTCCGCCGCCGGCCCAGGCGCCGGCCCCGCCGGAGAATGCGCCTCCAGTCAGAGTGCGAGCCGAGCCGGCACCCCAGGTCGAGCGCGAGCCGGGGTGGAGAATCGAAGCCGATGCGGCCGTCCAGACACCGACGGCTGCTCGCGCCTCGGACGCCTTCCAGATACGTGCCGGCCTTGGAGCGAGCGTGTGGCCGCGGGCCGTGGGAGGCCACGTGGGGGCGGGAGTCAGCGTGCACGGCGGTCCCAGCGTGGCGCTCGACCTCCCCTTCTTTCACGGCCAGCTCTTCGAGGGCTCCCTCGAAGCGACGGGGCGACTAGGCGCGCGCGCCGCTCCATGGCTCGCGTTCGAGTTGCAAACCGGCCCCGCCCTCGTGCTCGTCGATCTCGACGGTGAAACGCGGCCATCGCCCAAGCCTGCGCACGCGCTGCGCCTCAACCCCGCGTGGGGTGCCAGCGCAGTCGTGGACTTTCGCCTGAGCTCGCGCATCAGCGTCGGCGCGTTGGCCGGTATGTCGGCCGCCCTGTTTCGCGTCCAGAGCTTCACCGTCGACAACGTCCTCGAGGTCACGCGCGAGCCCAACGTCGTCGCCCGCTTCGGCGTGCGCCTGTCCGTCGGGGTCGACTGATGATCCGGGCGGACCGAGTCACTTTCTCTTTCATCGCGATCACGATGGTCACCGTGGCATGCGTCACGACCGAGCCGGTCAATTTTTCGCGTGACGTCGCCGATGCGTCGGCAGACGCATCGACGGATTCGAGCGTGAGCCCGCCGCCCAGCGAAGCGTCGACGGACGGGGGGACTTGCTCTCTTTCGGTCAATCCCGACGTGCGAATGTGCCTTCCGCTCGGCGGAGCATGCGTCGCCGATGGCGATTGTTGCACTCAAGTCTGCCGCATGGGCACGTGCCTCATGGGAGCATCGTGCTTCGGCCCCGGGGTGAATTGCAGGACGCGAAGCGACTGCTGCAGCGGGAGGTGCGAGCCTTCTGGTAACGCCCGCGGGCAAGGGCTCGTTTGCACGGCGTATTGCAGTCCCGACATGTCCCCCTGCACCGACGCGCACGCCTGCTGTTCGTTGGCGTGCAATGGCGGGGTGTGCGGAGGGCCAATCTGTCTAAAGATTGGCGACCAGTGCACGAACGACTCGCAATGTTGCTTTGGACAGTGCGACATGAGGCACATTCCCAGAGTCTGCGACGCGCCGCTGCGGACCCAGCCCTGCCGGCCGACCGGCGAAGCCTGCGGCGCCGACGCCGGCGCTCCCTGCTGCTCGAAAGTGTGCGACCCGCAGACCGGCCGGTGTGATCTGGGCCCGGGAGCGTGTCGAGAGCCGTCGACGCCGTGCATGAGCGACACCGATTGTTGCAACGGCGGAACGTGTGCCCCGGCGGTCGCAGGGGGCGTTCCGGCATGCTCGGCCATGTGCCTGGCGGACGGTCAGGATTGCAGTACGGATACCGATTGTTGTGGGCACCGGTGCAGGGGCCTTCCGTCCTCCCCGACCAAATGCGTGTCCGCGGCCCCCGTCTGCGACCGCTGAGTCGTCGAACGGGAAGAACGACTACTTGTTGCACCCCCACTGCTCCAACCAACTGCCCGCAGCGTCCAGCCAGCCCAGCCAGATCGCGTCGTGAGGGTCGACGATCAACGTCACATCGATTGGGTCGCCCGTGGTCCCCACGAACCCGAGAGATACGAACGTACCGGCCCGATCCACTTGCCCGAGCTCGAGCACGTGGTGCGACGTCGGATCCGCGGCCTCGGGGCGAACGCGGGTGGCAAAGGTTCGATGCTTGCCGGTTGCCGCGGCGACGGGCGCCGGATCCAGTCCGTTCGGATACATCGACCAAACGACCGGCTCGTCGACGCGCGGCGGGCTGTCGACCCGGACGATGGCAAGTCCGAAGCTCCCGACGTCCTTTGCGATGGGCAGGAGACACCAGGCTGGACCGTCCGAGGCCACGACCAGCGCGGCGGCGGTGCGCCGATTGCCGGGCCCACCGACGGAGACTACCGCGTCTTCCCCGAGCCTCGCGTGCTGGTCGTACGTCACCGCTCGTGCATGCACGGCCGTCAGCGCCATCCGTGCGTCGACGGTGAGTGCGATCAACTCCGGGCCATTCGCTGCGAGAGCGACGGCGGTCGCACCGCTGCCGTCCTCGGAGAACCGCAACGGGGCTTCGTCGTCGACGGCAAGCCACGCTTCGCTCACCCACCCTTCCGTTGTCTTGCGGCTCGCCAAATACGCAACGGCGACGTGCGAGCCGCCGAAGCCGGCCGCCGCGATGCGCGAACCGGACCGGCTGCTCGCGATGACGCGATTGTCACCGACACCGCGCACGGACCGATGTACCGCCCCGGACCGATCCGGACAGAAGGTGCGATCCGCTGCCATCACGCACGGAACAGCGAGACCTCGGAGCGCCCCGCCGCCCGCCCCTTCTGGGCCGGGAAAGTCGGCGGGAGCGGCGGCGCCGGCCGGGAACGAGAAACTGCGACCGTGGCCATCTTCGTTCAACGCAACGTCGAGCGTCTCGCCGCGCAGCGCAAGCGCCGGGATGGCACGGATGGGCAGGGCGAAGGGCCCCCGCAGGAGGCGACACGGAGCGGGAGACACCTCGGAGGCGCGACGGGCCGTGCCTGGAGGCGTTGCGGTCACCGCGTCCGCCGATGAACCGTCGGTGGTGGGGGACGGTCGCGTTGCCGGGTTTACCGCCGTGGAGGCAGCCGCCGCTTCGGGAGCCGTCGTGGCGGGCGGGGTCGTACCGGCGTGCGGTGAAGCATTGCAGGCAGCGACGAAGACCAACCACCCTGCCCGTCGCGGCGCCCGCACCCGCTCTTTGTAACGCGGCCGTCTCGACGTCGGTAGCGGCGTGGGCGTTACCTCGCGAGGCGCGCCGGCGGGGCCTCGCGGGTCTCGTCGGTCGAGGTTGCCTGCGGTAGCCTTCAGCGAAGCGCGCCGCCGCGCAGCCAACGAAGGACGACGTGTGCAGCAGCGGTGGCCGCTCGGAGATGGTGGTCGCGCCATTCGTCACGGCCATCGCGGCCGACGGAGTTTGCAACACCGAAGACCGCTCCGAAGGGAACGCCATGGGCGGCACAGGCCGTCGCGACGCCGTGCGCTTCCAGGTGCTCGACCTCGGCACCGCTGGCCTGGGCAATGCGCGCTGCGGTGACATCGTCCACCGTAATGGCGACCGTGGTGGCGAGACGCGCACGACGCGCGCCGGCCCGCTCCAGCGCCAAAGCCAAGGGCGGGTCCGGATCACTCGTCAGGGACATCTGTCCCGGAAACTGCGATCGCCCGTCCACGGCCGAGGGGTCGACGAGTTGGACGGAAGTCGCTACGACGACGTCACCGATTGACAAGCCCGCGCCCGGGTACGCGCCGCACGTCCCGATGGCCACGACCGCCCGCGGCAGAGTCTTCGCGATGCTCATCGCTGCGCCGACGGCCGCCGCCGGCAAGCCGATACCGACTACGCGCGCGGCCACGTCCACCTCGCCCAGCAAGCCGCGAAGACCGTCCTCCGCGTCGTCGCCGAACACGTCGCGTAGCGGCGCGAGCTCCGGGTAAAAGGCTGCGACGATGAGCGCATCGCAGGACAATGGCGTCCTCAACGCCGGTTGGCGGCCGGGCCGGTGCCGTAGGCCGCGCTCCCGCCGCCCTGCATGGCGGTGCGACCCTCGAGCATCATCCGAAGCTCGTCCACTTCGAGCGATCTTCCGAGGGCCTCCTCTTGCGAGATGAGTCGCCGGTGGCAAAGCGAATAGAGGCTTTGGTTGAGCGTCTGCATCCCGTACTTGTCTTGGCCGACCTGCATCTGCGAATAGATCTGGTGGACCTTGTCTTCGCGGATGAGATTTCGAATCGCCGGATTGGGCACCAGCACCTCGAGCGCGAGCACGCGGCCGGGTGCGGCGTCGCGCGGCAGCAGCTGCTGCGACACGACCCCCTGCAGCACGAACGAGAGCTTCGATCGCACCTGCTGCTGCTGGTGCGGCGGGAAGACGTCGATGATGCGGTTGATCGTGGAGATCGCGCTGTTCGTGTGGAGCGTCGCGAAGACCAGGTGGCCCGTCTCGCTGATCGTGAGCGCCGCCTCGATGGTCTCGAGGTCGCGCATTTCGCCGACGAGAACGACGTCCGGATCCTGCCGGAGGACGTACTTGAGCGCGTGCTTGAAACCTTCGGTGTCCGTTGCCCACCTCGCGCTGATTGACGATCGACAGCTTGTGCGGGTGCAGGTACTCGATCGGATCCTCCACGGTGATGATGTGGAGGCGCTGCTCGCGAGTTGATCTTGTCGATGATCGCCGCGAGCGTGGTCGACTTGCCCGAGCCGGTCGGGCCGGTCACGAGGACCAGGCCGCTCGGCTTGGTGGCGAAGTCCGCGACGACCGCCGGCAGGCCGAGCTCGTCGAACGTGAGGATCTTGAACGGGATGGTGCGAAAGGCGCCCGCCACCGCGCCGCGCTGCATGTAGATGTTGGCGCGGAAGCGCGAGAGGCTCTTCACGCCGAACGACAGATCGAGCTCGTTGTTCTTCTCGAACTGCGCCCGCTGCTCCTCGGTGAGCACCGAGAAGCAGAGCTGCTTCGTCTCGACCGGGCCGAGCGGCGGCGAGCTTGAGCGGCACGACGCTCCCGTCGATGCGGAGCAGCGGCGGCGTGCCGGTGGTGATGTGCATGTCGCTCGCCCCCTTCTCGATCATCGTCTTGAGAAGCTGGTGCAGGTTGATCTTCGAGCTCGGCAGGTTGCGTCATGCGTCGTTAGTCCGCCATCGTGACGCGCATGATCTCCTCGGGGGTGGTCACGCCGTCGAGGACCTTGCGGATGCCGCTCATGCGCAGCGTGCCCATCCCGTTCTTGACGGCGCCCAGCTTGAGCTCCGCGGTCGACGCGCCCTGGAGCACCATCTCCTTCAGGCTGTCGGTGAAGCGCATGACCTCGTAGAGCGCGACGCGTCCCTTGTAGCCGCTGCCGTTGCAGGTGCGGCAGCCGGCGCCCTTCATGAGCTTCGCCGGTCGCAATCTGCTCCGGTGAGAAGCCGCAGTCCTCGAGCACCTTGTGCTCGTACTCGAGCTTGCTGCTTGCAGTCGACGCAGATCTTTCGCGCGAGGCGCTGGGCCAGAACGAGGTTGACGCTGGCCGTGATGAGGAACGGCTCGACGCCCATGTTGAGCAGGCGCGAGATCGTCGCCGGGCGCGTCGTTGGTGTGCAGCGTCGAGAGCACCATGTGGCCCGGTGAGCGCCGCCTTGACCGCGATCTCGGCCGTCTCGAAGTCGCGGATCTCGCCGACCATGATGATGTCCGGGTCTTGCCGGAGGAAGGACGCGCAGGGCCATCGCGAAGTTGAGGCCGATCTCGTCGTGCATCTGCACCTGGTTGATGCCGTGCAGGTTGTACTCGACCGGATCCTCCGCGGTGCTGATGTTGTGCGGCGACCTTGTTCAATTCGGTGAGCGCCGAGTAGAGCGTCGTCGTCTTGCCCGAGCCCGTGGGCCCGGTGACGAGCACCATCCCCCAGGGCTGGTTGATGGCCCACTTGAAGTCGTCGAGCGGCTGCTGCGTCGAAGCCGAGCTTCGTCATGTCGAGCTGCAGGTTCCCCTTGTCGAGGAGCCGCATGACGACCTTCTCGCCCCAGATGCGTCGGGCAAGACCGAGACGCGGAAGTCCATCTCCCGGCCCTTGCCGAGCTTCAGCTTGATGCGTCCGTCCTGCGGGAGGCGCCGCTCGGCGATGTCGAGCGACGCCATGATCTTGATGCGGCTGGTGATCGCGTTCTTCAGCTTGAGCGGCGGCGTCATCTCCTCGGCGAGCACGCCGTCGATGCGGTAGCGGACGCGGAGCTTCTTCTCGTACGGCTCGATGTGGATGTCGCTCGCGCCCTTCTTGATGGCGTTGAGGAGCATCATGTTGACGAGGCGAACGACCGGCGCGTCCTCGCTCGCCTTCTCGAGCTCGAGGAGGTTGACGTCCTCCTCGTCGCCGCGTGAACTCGATCTCCGTCTCGTCGAAGCCGGCCATCACCTCGTCGTACGAGGGGCCGGCGTTGTAGTACTTCTCGATCGCGGTCTGGATCGCCGTCTCGCTGGCGATGACCGGCTCGATGTTGTAGCCGGTCAGGAACTTCAGGTCGTCGATCGCGTTCAGGTTCGTCGGGTCGGCCATCGCGACGATGAGCGAGTTGCCCGTGCGCGAGACCGGGACGACCTTGTGCTTCTCGCACGGCTCCTTGGGGACGAGCTTCAGGATCTCGGCGTCGATCTCGTACTCGTCGAGGTTGACCGTCGGGACGCGGTACTGCTGACTGAGGAAGTTGGTGATCTCGTCGTCGCTGATGTAGCCGAGCTTCGCGAGCGTGTAGCCGAGGTTCTGGCCCGACTTCTGCTGCTCGTCCTGCGCCTGACGAAGCTGCGCGAGCGAGATGAGCTTCTCGCGGACGAGGAGCTCGCCGAGCCGATTGTTGTTGGCCATGCCAGCTCAGCGTAACAGGCTCCTTGGGCGGCGGCGGCAAGGGATGCGTGGCCGAGCTCGACTGCGCTTAACAACTCGCCCGATGTAGCCTATTCCCCGATAAGCTCCATGGCGCGGCTGTTCGGAATGATCTTCGGCGGCGCAGGCGCGCTCTCACGAGCAAGGGCGGCCGAGCTGCGCGGAGACTTGGCTCGCGCTACCGCCCTCTTCGCGCTGGCCGGGAGAGCGGATGAGGCCGCGCGGGTCCTCCTCGTGCGAGGCGACTGCGAGTCCAAGCCAGCCATTCGCCTTCGTCACTACGCGCGGGCCGTAGCGACGGCGCCCGACCGCAGCGGCGTGAGGGCCATCGCGCGCCAAAAGCGCGCAATCGCCGTCGTCGCCATGGCCAAGAGCGCGCCGCTCGACGCGCGCCTGCGACGAGACCTCCTCGAAGCCGCGCGAGAGCTGGAGGAGCTCGGCGACAACGAGCACGCGGCCGATGCCTACGCGCGCGCAGGCGAAATCGAGGCGCAAGCGCGCGCGCTCGCACAGGCGGGGGACATCGAGAAGCTGGACGCGCTGCTCGACTCCGAGCAGCGGCGCGAGCGCGAGGTCATGGCAGGCCGGCTGGCGCGGGACGGTGTCGACGCTCTGATCGCAACCGGTAGTCGCCGAGAAGCAGCCCAGATTGCCCGCGTCTCGACCGAGAGGACGCTGCGCGAGCGGGGAGCCGCTGTCGAGACCCGCCGCCTCGCCGGTCCGATCGTGTCGGCCCTCTTGCATGGACGTCCAATCGCGATTGTCCTGGGAGACGAAGTCGTCATCGGGCGCACGTCCGACGCGGGGTCGGCCAGAGTCGCCACGGGCTCGATTCTCGTCGCATCGGCGTCTGTCAGCCGGAGGCACTTGTGCCTCTTGCGACGCGGTGAAGACGTCGTCATCCGCGATCTGGCAAGCCGCAACGGAACGACGCTGAGGGGCCTCGCCTTGGACGGTGACGCCCGTGTGGGCGATGGGATCGAGGTGACGTTGGGCAGCGACGTGCGACTGCTGGTTCAGCCTACCGAGGAGATCCCGCGCGGCGTCGCGGTTCACGTGGCAGGAGCCCGTTATGTCGCGCCCCTAGGCCCCGCGCTGCTCGGAATCGGGCGCTGGCGGCTCGAGCGCGCCGAGGACGGGTGGATCGAGCTCGCCACGGAGGACGCGCCCCCCGCGTTCGCCGGGTCTTTGCGCCTTTCGGCGCGGATCGAGCTCGTCGAGGGAGACGTCTTGGCGTGTAAGCGCGGGGGAAAGGCCGTCCTCGAGATGCGTACGCATGGCGGCTGAGCATGGGACATCGACCGATTTGGCTCGACTCGTCACGTGGGGGCGGCCCGGTGGCGTCTCGATTGACGAGGCGCTTCGCCTTTTCATCCGTCTACGCTCGACACCGGAAGAGGGCGCCGCCATCGAGGCTCTATTGGGCGGCGAGTCGTTGGCTGCCCTTTCTGAGCCGTTGCTCGTCGCCCTCGGTTCCGCGCTGATCGAGCGCGGTGAAGACGCTGCCGCGGCGCGTGTCCTCGCGAGCGCTTCGTCGCCGCCCGCGGTGATGATGCGGTCGGATTTGCTGGCGCGGGCAGGAGACCTCGCCGCGGCCGTGGCCTCGGTCGAGCGCGTCTTGTTGCGCGACATCGATTGGCCGGGCGCACGCGACAGGCATGCCCGGTGGCGCGACGCGCTCGGAGTCGCGGAACAGCCGGTGCGCGCCGATGCGTCCGCCACTGTGGCGCGAACCGCTCCGGGCGCGCCCTTTCGGCTTCTTCGTGAGGTCGGCCGCGGCGGGGCGGGTGCCGTGTACGAAGCCGAGGATCGTGAGCTCGGACGCCACGTGGCCCTCAAGATTTATCACCATCCGGATCGCGATCGATCCCAGCTCCTGCACGAAGCGCGCGTCGCAACGGCCCTCTCCGGTCCGGGTATCGTGCGCGTCTTCGACGTCGATCCGCAGCACGGTTGGCTCGTGATGGAATGGGCCCCCTTGGGGACGTTGCGCTCGCTGCTTCTTTCGCCGCGAGAGCTCGTGCCCATCGACGACTGGGCTCTCCCTCTCGCGCGCACGTTGGCCCGCGTTCACGAGGCTGGCTGGGTTCATCATGACGTCAAGCCGGCCAACGTCCTGCTCCGGGCCAAGCGCGCGCCGCTCCTCAGCGACTTCGGGACGGCGCGCCGCATGGGCGAGCCGAGCCCCCCCGGCAGCTTGGGCTACGTCTCGCCCGAGCGACTCGCCGGCCGCTCGAGCGACCCACGCGACGACGTGTACGGATTGGGCCGGGTGATCGAGGAAGCGCTCGAGGCGCTAGGCAGCGCAATGGGTACGGAGGAGGCGTGGCCCTGGCGCGCTCTGGCCGTCGCGTGCACCGGGGCGGACGAGAGCCGCCCGGCAGAAGGCCGTGAGGTGCTGCTGGTGCTGGAGAAGGCGTGGAGTAAGAGGTAAAGGGTCAGCGTCGGACCGCGGCCAGAGCGACCGGAAGCGTCGCGATGGCATCCAACGACTCCCCACGCTCGGAAATCAATGCCCATAACGTACACGGACCTCATCGCCCAAGTCCGCAAGCGCACGAAGCAGGTTTCGCTCGACGAGCTCAAGCGTCGCCTTGCCGCCGGCGAAAAGCTCGTCCTGCTCGACGTGCGCGAAAAGGACGAATGGCGCGGCGGTTACATCCCCGGCGCCGTCTCCATCCCACGCGGCTTCCTCGAGATTCAGGCCGAACAGAAGCTCAGCGACAAGAATGCTCGGATCGTCGCGTACTGCGCCGGCGGAACGCGTTCTGCCCTCGCCGCCGCAACGCTTCAGGACCTCGGGTACACGAACGTCGAGACCGCGAATCCCGGGTTCGTGCGCTGGAAGGACCTCGGCTACCCCGTAGAAACGCCCGCGCAGCTGACGGATGCGCAACGCGAACGCTACTCGAGGCACATTCTGCTGCCCGAAGTCGGTGAGGCCGGACAGGCAAAGCTGCTTCAGAGCAAGGTTCTCTTGCTCGGCGCCGGCGGGCTGGGCTCCCCCGCGGCGCTCTACCTCGCCGCCGCCGGCGTGGGCACACTCGGAATCGTCGACGCGGACGTCGTCGACGAGTCGAACCTGCAACGGCAGATCATCCACACGACGAGCCGCGTCGGCACACCAAAGGTGGAGAGCGCGACGCGAGCCATCGCCGAGCTCAACCCGGACGTAAAAGTCGTCGGGTACCGCGAACGCTTGACGAGCGAAAACGTCGAACGGATCTTCGGCGACTACGAGGTCGTGGTCGACGGCACCGACAATTTTCCCACCCGCTATCTCGTCAACGACGCGAGTGTTTGGATGGGCAAGCCGGTCGTTCACGGAAGCATCTTCCGGTTCGATGGCCAGGTGACGACGTTCATTTCCGACAAGGCCGCGAAGAAGGCGGGGATGCCTGCTGCCGGACCCTGCTACCGGTGCCTTTACCCCGAGCCCCCGCCCCCGCACCTGGCACCGAGTTGCCAAGAGGCCGGCGTTCTAGGCATCTTGTGCGGAATCATCGGTACTCTCCAGGCCACCGAAGCCATCAAGATTTTGCTGAGCCGCGGGACCACCCTGGCTGGCCGTCTCCTGACTTACGACAGCCTGAAGATGAGATTTCGCGAGCTCAGATTGCGTCGTGCGCCCGACTGCCCGGTCTGTGGGCCGAAACCGGTGATCACGAGCTACATCGATTACGAGGGTTTCTGCTCGGCTGGATGACGCCCCCCCACCCGTTCGGGGGCTGGAAAGCGGCGCGCAGGCGCCGCGCCCCGCGGGCCGCTCAGATCGAATGCGGGGCCCCGTCCTTGCTGTCTTTTTGCTCGATCGACGGGGGCGCCGTATTTCTTGCGTCGAAGGCGGGTAAGGCCGGAAGCTTGAGGGGCTCCGAGGCTTCGGCCGCGGGCCATCGCGCGGCGTACCGCGGGGCCTCGCCGGGCCGGCTCACGTCGACCCACGCGACATGCCCTGCGCCCGCCGCCCGCACATCCATGTGAACGAAGTCGCTGTTCGGATAGTAGCCGCACCCCGTGTCTTGGAGCGTCTTGCAGAACGCAAGCAGGGCTTCGTCGGTCACGCCTGCCAGGCGAAAGTCGACGGCGCGGCCCTTGGAATGGTAGCTACCCGTCCCCCGGCGCCGGTAACCGGAGACCAGCGTCACGCGGGGAGTATCGCCCTCCGCGTGAAAATGCTCGACGACCTGAGCGAGCCGTTCGACGATCCGCGGGTCGAAGCGCCGCACACCGGGCGCCGGTTCGACTCCCGTCGCCTTCGCCAGGATGTCCAGCGACTCCTTCGGCTTCGAGACGCTCGGCGGTCGCGCCAGCACCGAAAGTTGGTCGACGGCGAGCGGAGTCGCCGACCCGGCGCAGTTCGTGAGCGAGAAAATCGCGGACTCGGATCCGGAGATCACTTCCACCGGCTCGCTGAAGCACCCGCGCGCCAGGCCCTTCCCCTTCGAGCGTGCGGGGAGAGCGGCTCGGGAGGCCGCCACCCGGTCGCCTTTTTCCGCGGACGCTTCCGAGCCCCGCCGTTTCGTCTCGGCCGCGACCACGCGCGCGGTTGGGGACTGCTTGCGATGCGCCGAGGCGGCGCCGGCCATGGTGGGGATGAGCACGACTGCGAGGGCAGCTACCGGGCGTGACAGGACACGGGCGAAAAAGAGCATCGACGGCCTCCGTATCGCACATTGGAACACAAGGCTCCCTGCGGCCAACAAACTGGTGAGCACTTGACCGCCGTCCGTTCCATCGCGAACCCTTGCCGCGAATGAATGCCCGAAAATTCGAGGCGGCGTTCCGCGACCTCCTTTCCGGAGCAGCCGGAGAGAGCGTGAACGTCGGATGCCTCGCGTGCCAGAAGTGCGAGCGTTGCAGCCAGTCCACGTTCTGCGCCGCGTCCAGGGGGCTGACGCGGTGCCACTACTGCACTGCGTGCTCCGATTGCACCGACAGCGCGCACTGCCTTCGCTGCGTCGGGTGTCTCGCCTGCCAGCACTGCGTCGATTCCGAACGCTGCCTCGGCTGCGCGTACCTCGTTCGTTGCGTTGGTTGCAGCGCCTGCACTTACTGTTTCGGATGCGTCGGCCTCGCGAGGCGCGACTTTCACATCTTGAACCAACCCTACGACCGGGCCGCCTACTTCGAGATGACGTCGCGCCTCCTCCGCGAGCTCGGCACCGCGGCGCCGTGAGGGCGGTGGTGCAGCGGGTTCTCCACGCCCACGTGGAGGTGAAGGGAGCGGTCGTGGGGGCCGTCGACCGCGGCCTTCTCGCGTATCTGGGCTTCGGGCGCGGCGATACCCCCGAGGACGGCGCCTGGCTGCTCGCGAAAATCGTCGGGCTCCGAGTGTTCGAGGACGACACAGGAAAAATGGCTCTCGACCTCGAGGCGATCGGGGGCTCCCTGTTGCTCGTCAGCCAGTTTACTCTTTACGGCGATCTGCGGCGCGGCCGTCGACCGAGCTTCGACCAGGCGATGCCGCCCTCCGAGGCGGAGGGCGCCTATGACGACTTCGTCCGCAAAGCGCGCGCGACCGGCATCCCGGTCGAGACCGGCCGGTTTGGTGCCCACATGCAGGTGCAATCCGTCAACGATGGCCCCGTCACACTCTGGCTCGACTCGTCGGCGCGCAGGCTGGGTCGAAGTGGCTGACGAGCCGCCGGCGCGCGATACTGCGTGCGTGCTCGACGAGGCCGGGAGCGACGCGGTGCTCGATGGGCTGTGGGCCCAGGTGCTGGCAGCATGGGACGTCGAGGCGGCACATGCCGCGCTGCTCGCTCACGCGCTGCGGACGCAACAGCTTCCAGAGATCGCCGGACGATACCGTGGGCTCGTCGAGGATGCGGAGAGAGGCGTAGAGGCGCAGAAGCGAGTGGAAAACGTCGTCGTCGCCGCCACGCAGCTGCTCATGTCGATGAAGACTCCGCGGCCCGGCAAGGTCCCCCTGCCGATCACCTTGAGCGCGGTGTCCGTTTCGATGCTCCTGCTCGCTTGGCTGTCGTGGCTCGTGTGGGGCCGACACTGAGCGCGCGCTTCGACCGTCGGCCCTTGGCGACCAGCCGCCCAGCCAGCGCGATGGCGGCCAGCATTCCGCGCGCGTCGGCGGTCCACGCCCCGGCGCGGTCGTAGGCGGTCCCGTGATCCACGCTGGTGCGCACGATGGGAAGCCCCAGCGAGACGTTCACCGCTTCGCCGAAAGCGGCGAGCTTCATCGGGATCGTCGCCTGGTCGTGGTACATCGCGACGACTCCATCCCACCGATGTTCGAGGGCCAGGCGAAACGCGGTCTCGGCCGGCACGGGCCCATCGATGGTCGCCTTTATCCGCGACGCGCGGAGGCGCGCTCGCGCTTGCGCCATCCCGGGAAGGATTCGCGTTCGCTCCTCGACGCCGAGGAGACCGCCCTCCCCCGCGTGGGGATTCAGCGAGGCTACGGCTACCCGCGGAGCGCGCGGCGACAGCTGCGCGAGGAGCCACGCGAGCCAGTACGTCGCGCGAGAAACCACGGCCGGTGTGAGCGCACGAGGCACCCGTTCGAGCGGCAAGTGGGTGGTCGCGAGCGACGTCACCAGGCCGGCCGACCAGAATGCCATGACGACTTCTCGCGCGCGCAGCCGATGTTGCAGATGCTCGGTGTGACCGAGAAACGAGGCCGCCCCGGCGGTATCCGAACGCGCGATCGCCTCTTTGCTCACCGGGCCCGTCACGAGCGCGTCCGCCTCGCCGCCGGCGACCAGATCGCAGGCCGCGTCGATCCACGCCAGCTGCGCGGCGCCCGACGCTGCCGTGGGCGCGCCCGGCTTGCGATCGCGCGCGGCAAGGTCCGGGGTGGGCTGCCACACCGCGAGGCGATCGCCCGCGAGACGCCAGGCTTCGGCGGGCTCGGCCACGCGGACGAGGCGACCGGCGTCCATCCCGCGCCCGGCCGCCGCCGCACCAATCGAAGCGGCATCCCCCACGAGCAGCACGCGCGCCCGCCGCTGCGTCTCCGCCCCCACCCCCACCACGCTGACCTCGGGCCCGATGCCGCACGGGCAGCCCACGCTCAGCGCGATGCGGACCGTCATCGCCCCTTCGCGGCCTCGCTCGGCGCTCGAACTTTATAGCCCGCGCCCCGCAGCGTCTCGAGCGGCAACGCGTCGCCCAGCTTGGCGCGCAAGCGGCGCACGTGGATGTCGACCGTGCGCGCCCCGCCCTCGTAACGGCTCCCCCAGACGCGCGCGAGCAGCGCCTCGCGCGAGAAAACTCGCCCGCGGTTGGCGGCAAGAAACGCCAGCAGCGCGAACTCCTTGGCCGTCAGCGTGACGCGCCGCCCCTCCACGCTGACCTCGTGCGCGGCGCGATCGACCACCAAGGCGCCGATCTTCAGACGCTCCTCGGTCGCGAACTCGCTTCGCCGCCATTCGAGGGCTCGGATCCGCGCGTAGAGCTCGGACGGCGGGCACGGCACGATGATGAAGTCGTTGAAGCCGCTCGAGGGGTCGAATGCCGTGATTTGACGGGGAGGCAAGGTGACGATCGTCGGGGTTTCCGCCAGCTCGCTCACCTTGCGGGCGGCGCGCAGCGCGGCGGCGGCGAGATCGGGCCGTTCGCCGGCCTCGAACACCATCGCTCGCACACCGCCGCTCGTGCGAGCCTGTTCGACGGTGTCGGCGAAGTCGTCCCAAAGGTCGAGCATCCGCACCTCCGACCCGAGCTGTCGGAGCATCGCGGCCGCGCCGTCCGGGTTGTCGAGTTGCGGACGATGGCCGACGACGAGGACAAATGAGCCAGGCTTAGCGGCCGCCACAGAACCCGTCACTTATCGTGCGCAGCGTCGCGCGTCGAGCGGCGAATTGTCGCCTCGCGTCTAATTCCGGTTAGCCAACCCTCGTCCCGCCGACGGTTATCCCCTCGATCTTCATCGTCGGGCAGCCGACGCCGACCGGAACGCTCTGCCCGTCCTTGCCGCACGTCCAGATGCCGTCGGAGACCTCGACGTCGTCGCCGAGCATCGTCACCCGACGCAGGACCTCGGGCCCGTTGCCGATCAGGTTCACCCCCTTGAGCGGCGCGGTCAGCTTGCCGTCCTCGACGAGGTAGCTCTCGGTCAGCGAGAAGACGAAGTCGCCGTTCGCGATGTCGACCTGCCCGCCGCCGAATTTCTTGGCGTAGACGCCGCGCTTGACGCTCCTCAGGATCTCCTCGGGATCGTGCGGGCCGGCCAGGAGGATGGTGTTCGTCATGCGGGGCATGGGCGCGCACGCGAAGCTCTCGCGCCGCCCGTTGCCGCTCGGCCGCAATCCGAAGTGGCGAGCGCTCAAGCGGTCGTGCATGTAGCCGACGAGCTTTCCCGTTCTCGATGAGCGTCGTGCTCCGCGGCTCGTTCCCCTCGTCGTCCACGTTGATCGTTCCGCGGCTCTGAAGAAGCGTCGCGTCGTCGACGACGGTGCACAGGTCGCTGGCGACGCTCTCGCCGATCTTGCCCGAGTAGTTGCTCGTCCCCTTGCGATTGAAGTCCGCCTCGAGCCCGTGCCCCACCGCCTCGTGCAGCAGGATGCCGCTGTCGCCCGGCGCAAGGACGACCTCCATCGTGCCCGGCAGGGGCCTCCTGCGCGTCGAGCATGATCAGCGCCTGCGCAGCCGCCTCTCGGGCGTGCCACTCGGGGCTCTGGCCCTCGAAGTAGCCGAGCTCGTGCGACCGCCGCCGCCGCTCGAGCCTTCCTGCCGCTTGCCGTCCTGCTCGGCGATGACGCGGATGCCGAAGCGCACGAGCGGCTGGGTGTCGCGCGCCATCGTCCCGTCGCTGGTCACGATCGAGGATCTCGCGGATCTCTTCGGCGAAGCTGGCCTCGACCTTCACGACGTGGGGGTCGTACGCGTGCGCCGCAGCGGCGGCGCGCTCGAGGAGCCGGCGCTTGTCGATGCCGGGCACGTCGAGCGTGACTTGCGCCGAGCTCGTAGCGACGCGGCAGCTCGACGGCACGCGCCAAGACGGGCGTCTTGGACCCCCCTCCGCTGGCGATCTGAGCGGCGGTCTCGGCGGCGCGCTTCATCGCGTCCCAGTCGAGCCGCTCGACGTAGGCGTAGCCCGTCGCGTCGCCCTTTTGCACGCGCACGCCGAGCCCCATCGACACGCCGCGCGAGACGCTCTTCAGGATGCCGTCGTCGAAGACGAATCCGCCGGCGGCGCGGTACTCGAAGAAGAGGTCCGCGTAGTCGCCTCCCCGCGCGAGCGCCGCCGAGAGCAACCTGCCCGCGAGGACCGCGTCGACGGCGGCGGAGCCCCCGGGCGCGAACGGCGCGTTATAGAGCCTCGACTGCGTGCGCGTGGGGTCGCGGGCACCGTCGGATGGGAAGCCCGACGAGACGCTCGACGGGACGCTTGACGGTATAGAGGGCTGGGCCATGCTCGCCCACCAAGCTACGTACGGCTTCGCGGGGCGTCGAGGGTCGCC
Organism: uncultured delta proteobacterium; assembly: GCA_963787925.1. Classification (GTDB taxonomy): domain Bacteria; phylum Myxococcota_A; class Polyangia; order Polyangiales; family Polyangiaceae; genus Palsa-1150. The sequence continues at coordinate 1,207,418 of CAWBEN010000003.1, read as the reverse complement.
TTCGTCTCCGCGCAGATGCGCCCCATACCGACTGCGCCCGCGCCGGCGGCAAGCCCAAGGCCGAGGTCGGGACCCCCTGCGGCGCGCTGCCGAGCGAACGGCCGAGCACCGCCACTGTGCAGCGCCTCCGAAAGCGAGGTAACCTTCCGTGGCCCTGCTGACCCCTCTCCGGCAACCGCCAGTTTTCGCTATCGTTCTCGCCGGGCGCCGCTCGCTCCCCCGCGCAGGTACCGTTCGTGTGCCGCACCGGCGAGCCGGTGTATGGCATCAGGGGGCGTCGCTTTCGAATCGCTTTGCTAGAGACCCGAGCCCGAGGAGCGTTCCGAGTCGTGGCGATTGACCGCGATAAGATTCTCGTTGCCGCCCAAAAGTACGTCGAGAAAAAGAAGTACGACAGGGCGGTCGCGGAGTATCAAAAGGTCATCCAGGAGGATCCGAACGACGCGCGGACCCTGCTGAAGATTGGCGACCTCCAATCCAAGATGGAGGCGTACGCGGACGCGGTCGCGACGTACGAGCGTGTCGGCAAGTTCTACGCGAGCCAGGGCTTTTCGCTCAAGGCCATCGCCGTCTACAAGCAGATCCGCGAGATCATCGCGAAGCACGTCCCGCAGCTCGAGGAGAAATACGCGCACATCACGCCCAAGCTCGCCGAGCTCTACCAACAGCTCGGACTGACGAGCGATGCGCTGGCGGCGCTCGACGAGGTGGCCACGCGGTTGCAGCGGCAGGGCCGCGACCACGAAGCCATCGAAGTCTTCCGCAAAATCGTCGAGCTCGACCCGACCAATCCGCTGCCGCACCTGCGCCTCGCCGAAGCGCTCTCGCATGCCAAGGACAGCGACGGAGCCGTGACGGAGTTCGCCATCGCGGCGGGGCAGCTGGCGAAGCTCGGTCGCCGCGACGACGCGCTCAAGGTGATTGAGCGGCTGCTTCATCATAAGCCCGAGCCCTCGCACGCGCGGATTGCTGCCGAGCTCTACCTTGCGCGAAGTGCACCCAACGACGGCATGCAGGCGCTGGCCAAGCTCCAGATCTGCTTTCAGGCGAACCCCCGAGACCTCGACACCCTCGGCCTGCTCGCGCGCGCGTTCGATCACATCGGCCAGGCGGCCAAGGCGATCGAGGTCCACAAGGAGATGGCGCGCATCGCGCGCGACACCGGGAGGACGGAGCTTTTTCGCGAAATCATCGAGCGCCTTTCGACGCTCGTTCCGAACGACGAGACGGTGCGGCAGCTCGCGGTCGGCTCCCAACCCCCCGCCCCCCGCTCAGGCTCGGAAGCCCAGGCGCGCGCCGATGCGGCGCCGGGCGACGAGCTCGATGACGCGTACGCCGACGTCACCGACGGCGACATCGAGGGCGAAGAGCCGCCCCGGGTGGGCTCGAACCAAGGGCCCCGTCAGCCGACGACGGGGAGGTGGTGGTCGTCGAAAGCAGCATCGATCTCGCGGACGATGCGCTCCAGTCGGCCACGAGCCCGACGGAAGAGCGCGTCGCCCGCATTCTGGATGACGCCGCATCCTACCGACGCGCGCGCTCGCCGGCGAAGGCCGTGGAAGCGCTACGCCGTGGGCTCGAGCTCGTACCGCGCTCGATCGAAGTCCACGAGATGCTGCGTGACGTGCTCGTCGAGTCGAATCGCGGGCACGAAGCCGTGGGCTACATGGTGGCCCTGGCTGGACTTCGAATCGAAGCCCTGGACGCCGAAGGCGCGACGCGCACGCTTCAGGAGGCTCTGGCGATCGACCCGCACGAGCCTCGCGCCTTGCAGATGCTGCGCAGCCTCGGCTTCGAGGTCGTCGAAGACGCGGCAAGCGCTTCCAACGGCGCGCGGGAGTTTTCGGCCGGCCTGTCGGCGGTCGGGCGGGAGGAGAGCAGTTACGATCCGGAGGCCCCTCTCCCGTCCTACGACCTCGAAGACACGGGCCCGGCCGATGTGCCCCGGCGGCCCTATTCGGAGCCGAACGTTCGCCCTGGCGCACCGATTCAGACGGCGGCAGCCTGGCGAGGATCGGTCGACGAGATCGACGACCCTTTTCAGGACGGGCCGCTCCCGAGCTTTCCGCTGCCCGACAGCGAGACCGCGCTCGAAGAGGCGCGCGGCGGCGTGCCGGAGCTCGAGGCGGCGCTCGAAGAAGCGGAGTTCTTCGCATCCCGTGGCCTCTGCGACGACGCTCGCGCCATTCTCGAAGAACAGATCGCCAGGCTGCCGAACCACCCTCTCGTGCTCGAGCGACTCGCGGAGGTCGAGGCGCAGCAGCGGGCGATGGAAAGTGAGTCCGGCACGCGCCCGTCGCCCGCGGCCGACCTCGTGGAGGACCGTGCTTTCGACATCGCGGAATCTCTCGGGGCGATCGATGGTGCCGATCGAAGCCTCGGCGTCGGGCCGGAGCCCGGGATGTCCGGGACCGCGGAACAAGTTGATGTCGAAGAGGTGTTCGCGAAGTTCAAAGAAGGCGTCGCGAAACAGATTGGGGTCGACGATGCGCAAAGCCACTACGATCTCGGCGTTGCGTACAAGGAAATGGCGCTGCTCGACGACGCCATGCGCGAGTTCGAGACGGCCGCGCGCGACACCCGACGGGCCTGCGTCTGCCATTCGATGATTGGCACGATTCAGCTCGAGCGCGGCAACATAAACGAAGCGATCGAAGCGTTCATGCGCGGGCTTCAGGCCCCCGACCGCACCAAGGAGCAGGAGGCGTCCTTGAGCTACGAAGTCGGCGCCGCCTACGAAGCAAAGCGGATGAACAAGCAGGCGCTCGACTACTTTCAGCGGGCCGCGCGGCTCGTCCCGGCATTTCGTGACGTCCAGGAGCGCCTCCGCCGGTTGCAGCGTGTCGAGCCGAAGCCGCAGGTCCGTGCCGTTGCGGTCGGGTCCGACGACGAGTTCGACCGCGCGTTCAACGACATTTTGAGCGGCGGCAAGTTGCCCTGACCCGCGACGTGCCCGGCCTCGTACGAGGGCCGGCTCTTCGACCCGACCAAGGTCTCTCTCGCGCCCTAGTCGCGATGAGCGAGCCATGCCACGAGCCGGCGCACGTACGGATCGGCGTCGGCCGCGAGTCCAGCGAGCACCGAGGCGCGCGTGGCTTTCGACATCCAGAGCTTTCTGACCGCACGCCGAAGAGCTTCCAGGTTGGTCTTCGGCAGCCCGCGGCGCTCGAGCCCGACGACATTCAGACCTCGGACCCGAGCACGATCTCCCTGAACGACGACGAAGGGCGGTACGTTTCGCTCGCATGCGGCGCTGGCCGCAACGAACGCGCTTTCGCCCACGCGCACGAACTGGGTCACGCCGCTCAGCCCGCCGAAGGTTACCCAGTCCTCGACCACGGCATGGCCCGCGAGCTGCGCTCCGTTCGCGAACACGCAATGCGAGCCGACGACGACGTCGTGGGCGACGTGGGCGCCCACCATGAACAGGTTTTCATCACCGATGGCGGTCGTACGACCGTCCGTGCCACCGTGGACGGTTGCGTGCTCTCGAAAGACGTTTCCTACCCCGACGTGAACGCGCGCTGGGCTGCCCGTGGCGTGGCTCTTTGCCTGCGGCTCTCCGCCAACGACCGCAAACGGGTGAACGATCGACCGAGCGCCGAGCACCGTCGGGCCGCGAACGACCGCATGCGCATGCAGCACGCACCCGGCCGCGAGCGCGACACCGGCCTCCACGACGGCGTATGGACCGACGACGACGTCCTCGGCGATTTCTGCGCGCGGGTCGACGATCGCGCTCGGATGTATTCGCGCCATCGCGCCGTTACCCCGTTCGAGCCACGACGCTCGCCAGGAGCTCCGCGCTGGCGCAAAGAGTCCCCTCGACGGACGCCTCGCCGTGAAATTTCCAGACGTTCGTGCGGTGATGGACGATGCTCACGGCGAGATCGAGGCGATCGCCGGGAATGACCGGGCGGCGAAACTTGGCCTTGTCGATGCCCAGAAAATACATCAGCGAGCTCGATGCATCGAACGGCTCCGTAGCGTACGCGAGAATTCCGCCGATCTGCGCGAGGGCCTCGATCACGAGGACACCCGGCATGATCGGGCGCGCCGGGAAGTGTCCCTGAAACCAGGGCTCGCCGAAGGTTACGCACTTGTGGCCCGAGATGCGTTTGCCGGCGACGACCTCCGTCACTCGATCCACCAGCACGAAGGGCCACCGGTGGGGCAAGATCTTGAGGATGCGGTCTATCTCGATCGTGGTGCTTATTTTCACGCGTTACCGGGGGGGGTTCCGCCCGCGATGCAGTTTGGCAAGCGCCCGCAGCCACCGCACGCGAGGGACAGCGGGGTATCCTGCCACGGTGGCCCCTGCCGGTACATCGCCTATGACGCCGCTCTTCGCGGCGATGCGCGCCCGGTCGCCGATCGTGACGTGATCCGCGACCCCCACCTGACCGCCGATGAGCACTTCGCGGCCGATGGTGACGGAGCCAGCAAAGCCGCTTTGCGCCGCGATGATCGTACCCTCGCCCACGTCGCCGTTGTGGCCGACGTGAACGTGAGCGTCGAGCTTCGCGCCCCGACGAATCCGAGTAGGAGAGAGAGTCCCGGCGTCGATCGTGCACAGGGGACCGATGGCGACGTCGTCCTCGATGATTACGCCGGCGAGCTGAGGTACGGCGCGAGGAGCGCGGCCGGACCGCGAAGCCCAGCCGAAGCCAGGGTGACCGATGACCGCACCGGCGCCGATCGTGACCCGCGCGCCAAGCACGACGCGCGGGCCCAGCACGGCGCTCGGCGCGATGTGGCACCCCTCGCCTACCTCCGCGGCGAGCATGGGCGCGAGCGCGTCGTCGAGGAGCGCCGCCATGGCCCAGGACGCGTCGTCATGGACCCACACTTCGCGCGCTGACTCGAGCCACGAGCCCTCGAGGGAAGCGTCGACCAACAGCGAGGCCCCGCGCGCCGCGGCCTCGCGCGCGGCGGTGCGCCAGCGGGGGGCGAGGACGGGCGTCAATTCGCCTGCTTGCGCCAGATGAACGGGCGAGATTCGAAGGGGAGCGAAGGCTCCCCCGGCGACGATGCGCCCGCCGTGGCGTGCGGCCAGCGCTTGAAGCGGTCGTGGTGGGAGCCGAACGATGCCGTCCCAGGTCACTGCTTCGGGGCGGCGCTCGGCGGCGTCTTGGCGGCCGGGGAGCCGCTGGCGCCGTTCGCGAACTGGATGACCCGATCGGTCAGGTCGAGGTCGCTGCGCGAGAACGCGACGGTCGCCCGGTCCACGATGAGATCGTAGCTGTCCGTTCCGGCGATCCGCTTGATTGCGCCGATGACGCGCTCGAAGATCGGGTCGGTCATCTCCTTCTGCTTCTTCTCGAGCTCCTTGTTGTATTCGACGAAGGTCTGCTGAAGCTCAGCCATCTGCCGTTGCCAGTCTTCGACCTTTTTTTGGAGCGCCTGCTGAGAAAGAACTTTCGACTGCTTGTCGATGTCCTCCTTCTGCTTCTGCAGGTCTTGCTGCTTCTTGTTCAGCTCTTGCTGCCGGCTGTCGAACATCTTCTTGAGCGTCGCCTGCGCGCGCAGCCCGTCTTCGGTCTGCATCACGGCACGCTGAACGTCAACGACGGCCACTTTCGTCTCGGCGTCGGCCAATTTGCCGAACAGCGAGACGACGATCGCGAGGGCGGCGGCGATGACGGGGCGGGCGGGACTTCGCATAGTGGGCCACGACGTAGCCAAACGGCTCGGATCGGTCAAGCGAAGCAATGCGTCCACGACCCGCCGAGAGGCCGCGGCGGGGCGACGGCCCTCGGCCTCGGCTCCGTGCGCGCGCCGGGGCGCCAGGGCGACGGCCCGATCGAGAGACCCGAGACCCGCTGTCCGCGACGACGTCCCCCCTCAATCGCGCGCGTCGACCCTAGTCGTCGGGCTTTTGACCCATCTCCACTTGGACCGTGACGTATTCGACTCTTATCGCGCAGCGAATGCGCTTTGACAGCCGCTCGCCGAACGACGGATCGACCGAGTCGCTCCGCACGTGAATGGTAATGGCATCGTGCCCCGCGCCGAGCGACCAGGCGTGCAGATCATGAATGGCGAGCACGCCCGGAAACTCCGCCACGACCTGTTCGGATGGCCGCCACGGAAAGGTGCGCCGGGGCCGCTTCGAGCAAAACCAACGTCGCGTCGCGCAGCAGCCGAAGCGATCCATAAAGAAGAATCGCCGCGACGGCGAAGCTCGCGATGGGATCGGCCATGGCGTAGCCGCCAAACCGAATCACGATGGCCGCGCAAAGCGCTGCGAGCGCACCGAGGGTATCGCCGACCAGGTGCAGCCAGGCTCCGCGTAAGTTCAGCGCATGGCCGCCTGGTTTGGCGTTGGCCGTCGGAGCGGCACCGCGAGGGTCGTCGGCTGAATCGTCGGGATTGTGCGCGTCGGGCCCGTGAGGGTGGGCGTGCCCGATGGCGTCATGCAAGAGCCAAGCGCTCAAACCGTTGACGACGAGGGCCATGACCGCAACGACAATCATCACTCCCGCCCTCGGCGGTGTCCGCGAATGGAGCGCCGCCACACCCTCCAGGACGACGCCAGCGGTCGTGCCGAGAACGAGCAGCGCGCTGAAAATGGCCGCGACCGGCTCCGCCCGACGCAACCCGAACGTAAACCGGGGCGTTGGGCGCCGGACCGCCAAGCGCATCGCGACCAGGCTGACGGTCAAAGCCAGCACGTCCGTCAGCAAGTGCAGTGCGTCGGCCTGAAGCACCACGCTCTCGGCCATGATCGCCCCCGCGAGCTCTAGGACGAAAAAGCCGCTGACGATGGCGAGAACGAGGGCGAGCCTCCTGGCCTGCCGGGACTCGCGCGCGCTGAACGCGCCGTGCACGACCGTGGAGCCCGAGGGGCGGAGGCGCTCCGGCTCGTGGACGTGCTCTCGGTCGTGCTCCGCCTGCGAGTGCGCCATCATAGAAGGACGTAGTCGTCCGCCAAAGCGGCGGGGGCGGAGTCGAGCGCTCGCATCGCCTCGTCGTCTCGCCGGACGGCGGTCATGTAGAGTCCGTGCAGTATCGCCGGGTGGTCCTCGACGAGCGCGAGGAACTGATCGCGCGGCAAGAAGAGCGTCACCGTGGGGTGCACGGCGATGACTTCGGCGTTTGCTTTGCGGCGCAGGACGAGCGCGACCTCTCCCACGGTCTCGCCGGCCAACAGCGTCGCGAGCACGACCGGTTCACCGCCCTCACCGCCCTCGTGAGCCACGACGGCCACTTCGCCCGACGCGACGAAGTGCAGCCCCTGCGCCTCTTGCCCCTCCGTGACGAGCTTGTCGCCCTTTTCGAAGATGCGTGTCTCGAAGCGCTCGACCAGCATCGACCGCTCGTGGGCGGGCACGGCAATGAGCAAGGGCGACGTGCGAGCCAGGTTCGCCACCATGCGGCGACGGCAATGGGCCGCGAGCTCGACCCCGACCTCCGGTCGCCTTTCGGCGACGGCCTCGAGCGCATCGCGCTTGGCCATGAGGAGAATCGACGCGCGCGCGGCGATCACGCTCGCGGCGCGCGGCGCCCGTGAGAGCAGCGCCATCTCGCCGAAGAGGGCGCCGCTCGCGAGCCGCGCGAGCACCGTCGGCGCCGAATGGCCGTCGAACGACGCGCCTCGGATGACGTCGAGCTGCCCGCGCGCGACGATGTACGCTTCGGCGCCCTCCTCGCCTTCCTCGATGACGATGTGCCCGGCCGGCACGGTGATCATCTCGAAGACCCCCACGAGCGCGGCCAACGACTCCTTCGAGAGCGCGCTGAAGAGCGGGAGTGGCGCCACGAGCGGGAGCTCGGCGCCGACCGCGTCCTCGTAGTCGCGCGTCGCGGCGTGAAGTATCTGCGTCGCCTTGGAGGTGAGCGCGGGCCCGGTCAAGAACGAGCTCAGCGGCTGGAACTCCTCGAAGTGCGGTAGCGGCGGCGGCGGGGTCTCGGTCTCTTGCAGGCGCTGCGAGCCGGCGCAAAAGGCAGCCGCGACCTGATCGATGTGACCGCTCACGTCGACCTCCAGCGCGCGCAGGTCGCCTATCGCCGCGACAGCGAGCGGCAGGTTCCCCGCGTCGATCGCCCGCCGGACGGCCAGCTCGAAGCCCTCGACGGCCGCCTCGGCGCGCCCCATCTGGACGAGCAGTCGGCAAGTGATGACGAGCGCGCTCGGGATGGAGGCGTCCTTCTCCACGACCGCCGCGCTCCACCGCAAGGCCGCTTCGACCTCGTTCGCCAGGAGGAGAGTGAGCGCCCGATCGATCGGTGAGTCCGTCGTCTGGGCGCCAGGTAAGTCCGGCGGGGCTGCGCGCATGCGTACGGTACCCTATCACTCCTCGTCGGTTTCCCTCTTCCCCCCATCGGCGCGGTTCATGAACTCGCTCATCGCGTTGGCCGTGGCCGCCACGAGCGGAAGCACGTGCGGGTAGTCCATGCGCGTGGGACCGATGACTCCGAGCGTGCCGGCCGCTTGGCCATGGGCGGTGTATCCCGCGCCCACGATGGAGAGCTGACCGCCTCCGAGCTCACCGGCCTCGTCGCCGACGACGACGTGCCCACCCCGCGCCTGCACGGCCAAATCGAGGAGGCGGACGAGCTGCTCGCGCGCGTCGAGGGCCGTCACCAGCCGGCGCACGTCGTCGGCGTCGAACTCGGGCTTGTCGAAGAGCCTCTCCTGCCCCTCGATGACGAGGTCCGTCGCTCTCGTCCCATCGCCCTCGACGGCCGCGCCTCCGAGCTCGAACGCTCGGCGCCGAATCCCGTCGTGCTGCACGCGCTCGCTCTGGAGGCGCCGCTCGAAGAGCTCGCGCAGGTCGCCGAGCGTGCGCCCCTCGACCACGTCGTCGAGCAGATTGTGGATGCGCTGCAGATCGCTCTCGGTCACGGCGGCGCGAAGGAAGCGATTCTGCACCGACCCGTTCTTCATGAGTAGAACCGCCAGCACCTCGTCGGGCCCCGTGCGCAGAAAGCGAAGTTGCTTGAGCACGAGTGTCTCGGCGCGCGGGGCCAACACCACCGCGGCCGTCCCGGTGAGCTCGGAGAGGAGTTTTCCCGTCTCGCGCATCACGTTCTGGCCCGGCTCGAACGACGCGAAGCACCCCCGAATCGAGGTCTCTTCTTCGTGGGTCAGCTCGCGGACGTGCATCAGCGCGTCGATGAAGAGTCGAAACGCGCGATCCGTCGGCACGCGGCCGGCGCTCGTGTGCGGCTGATGCAGGTACCCGGCGTCCTCGAGGTCGGCGAGGACGTTGCGAATGCTGGCCGCTGAAAGGTCGAGCCCCGATTTCTTCGAGAGCGTTCGGGAGCCGACGGGCTCTCCGTTCGCCACGTACTCGGTCACGCAGTGGTAGAGGACTTGTCTTGCGCGCGCGCTGAGCTCCGGCGTCGTGGCGGCCATTGGTAGCGGAAAGGCCTCGTCGAGGCCCCTACAAGGTTGCCACGGCCCGGTGGAGGGCGCTACCCTCGAGCGTGATGAGTGGCGTTCGCCTGGGCCTCGGCGCGCTCGTCTCGATGGCGGTGGCTTTTGCAGCAGCGGGTGCTCGCGCCGGATTCGGAGCGCCGCCAGCGACCGAGGACGAACCGGCGAGGCGTTACGCCAGGCTCGATCGCGACTCTTGCGAAGAAGAGCTCGCTCGCCGAGACGTCGCCTTCGTCCACGTCGACGAGGCGCGCGGCGTTCTCGCTCCGGTGCGGCTCTCGGGGCCGCTGCACGGGGTGACTTTCCGCACGGCGCTGCCAGCGTCGCAGCGCGCGTCGACCCCGTGGGAGGTCGTGGACTGCCGCCTCGCCCTCGCGCTCGACGATTTTGCCCTGCAGCTTTCCGCCCACGACGTGGTCGAAGTCGTGCATTACTCGATCTACCGACCGCCCTCCGCGGCGTGGCCCGCCGACAAGCTCGCCTCGCGTCACCCGGGTGGCCTCGCGATCGACGCGGCCTCGTTCATCAAGCGCAACGGGACTGCGCTCGCGGTCGAACGTGATTTCCACGGGAGCGTCGGGGCGCGCACGTGCGGTCCCGGTAGCGGCCCACGGCCGGCGACACCCGACGCCATGGAGCTGCGCCGAATCGTCTGCGACGCGGCGGACGCGAAGCTCTTCAACGTGACGCTGACGCCCGACTACAATCGGGCCCACCGAAACCACTTTCATCTCGAGCTGACCGCCGACGCGCGGTGGTTCATGGTGCATTGACCACCGCCCGACCGCCCGCGTCCGGGCGTGAGATCCTAGGCCACCCCGTCGGCCTGTACGTGCTTTTTCTGACGGAGATGTGGGAGCGCTTCTGCTTCTACGGGATGCGCGCGCTCCTCGTCCTCTACGTCGCACAACACCTGGCGCGACCGGAGATCGGGGCCCACGTGCCGGGTTTCTTCGCCGTAGAGCGCACGCTCGTCCGTGTCTTCGGGCCTCTCGACGACGAGCAGCTCGCCGACCAAATCTACGGCGTCTACACGGCTTGCGTCTACCTCACGCCGTTCTTCGGGGGCATCCTCGCCGATCGCGTTCTCGGCCAGTATCGAGCCGTCCTTCTCGGGGGCGTCGTCATGGCGCTCGGAGAGTTCATGCTGACGAGCGAGGCGCTCTTCTATCCGGGTCTCATCGCGCTCATCCTCGGCAACGGCTGCTTCAAGCCCAACATCACGACGCAGGTGGGCGGGCTTTATCCCCCCGGCGATCCGCGTCGCGATCGCGCGTTCAACATTTTTTACGTCGGAATCAACCTGGGGGCTTGGTTCGCTCCGCTCGTCTGCGGAACACTCGGCCAGACCGTCGGCTGGGGGTGGGGCTTCGGGTCGGCCGGCGTGGGAATGCTGGCCGGTCTCGTCGTCTACGTTTGGGGTCACAAGTACCTCGCGGTCGAGCCAGCGAGGCGCGTCACGCCTTCGACGGAGCCGCTGGCGACACGAAAGCCGCGCGCTCTCACCCGCTCCGAGAAGACGAAAATGGCGGCCCTCGTCGTTCTCTGCGCGTTGAACGTGTCCTTCTGGGGTGTCTACGAGCAGCAGGGGAACTCGCTGCAGTTTTGGGCGGACCGAAGCACCGATCGGCACGTTCTCCGCTGGCTCGGGGGCGCGTGGCAGGGATGGGAGATGCCCTCGACCTGGTTTCAGTCCGTCAATCCGACGTTCATCTTGCTTTGCACGCCGCTCATCAACGCGCTCTGGCTGCGTCAAGCCGCGAGAAAGAGAGAGCCGACGAGCGTGGCCAAGATGGCGATCGGATGCGTGCTGCTCGGGATCTCGTTCGTCGTGATGATCGGCGCCGGTCGCGTCGTCGACACGGGGCGGCTGGCGAGCATGGGCTGGCTCGTGGGCTGCTCGTTTCTCCTCACCGTGGGCGAGATTTACCTCTCGCCGGTCGGTCTCTCGCTCGTGACGAAGATCGCGCCCGCGCGCCTGGTCTCGACGATGATGGGGTTGTGGCTTCTCTCCAGTTTCTTCGGCAATTACCTGTCAGGCTACCTGGCGACGTATGCTCACAAGACGTCGAGCACGGCGTTTTTCGCGCTCCTCAGCGGGATCGCGATGGCGACCGGAGCGCTGATGATGGCGCTCCTCGTGCCACTGAAGAAAGCCCTCGGCGACGAAAATGCGCGGGACGAAGCGCAAGCGTGAGCTCGGTGGCTAAACGCGGAGGCGGTCGACGACGGCCGACATGTCCTCTGGCATAGGCTGCTTCCAGCGCATTTCGCGCTCCGTCGCAGGATGCAAGAACCCCAGCTCGGCGGCATGGAGCATGAGCCGCGGGGCCTCGATCAGCTTGCCCGTCCAGTGTCTGACGTAGACCTTCTCGCCCACGATGGGACTCCCCAGCTCGCTGAGGTGTATCCGGATCTGGTGAGTGCGTCCGGTCTCCAGCCGGCAGCCGACCAGCGTCGCTCCGTCGAGCCCCTCGAGGCGCTCGACGTGGGTGGTCGCCTCGCGCGCGTCGGCGGGGGGCGTGCCGCGCGCGGAGCCTCGAAGCCCGTCGCCCCGGTTTTCGACGAGGAAGCTCCGGATGGTGCGCGTGGGGACTTCGCCGTGGGCCACTGCGACGTAAGCCCGGTGCACGGAGTGCCTGCGGAATTGAAGCGAGAGGCTCTGCTTCGCCAGCCAGGTCCGGGTGAAAACGACGAGGCCGGTCGTTTCCTTGTCGAGGCGGTGGACGATGCCGAGACTGGGCCGGCTGCCGCGCGGGCTTGCTCCCCGCGCGAAAGCCAACCGCGGACGCGCGCGTCCAGCGTATCGGAATCACTTTCGTCGTACGGAACCGTGCTGAGGCCCGCGGGCTTGGCGACCACCACGACGTGCGCGTCCACGTGGATCACGTCCTCGTCGAGGAGCTCCGCCGCACGCGGCTTGCGACCGCGCTCGTCGAAGGCAATCGCGGCTCGGGCTCGAACGCGCGTCGTGGGCTCGGTCACGACGACGCCCTCGACGCGGACCTTTCCCGCGACAATCCACGCCCGCGCCTTGCCCCAACTGACGCCGAAGAGCCCGCGGACCGCCCGATCGAGCGGGCCCTCGAGATCCGATGGGACAGCTAGAATTTGGGCAGTCAAGGGGACACGGGCGCGCGGCGGCGGCGGTGATTCGTGGCCGAGCATGCCCTCGCGAGCCGGGCGAGCCAAGGCCTCGAGTGCCTTAGCAGCTCTGTTTCCGCATCCAAAGCGGCACATCGACAGTTGCTTGACACCCCGCGCTCTAGGTCCGCACAATCGCCCGGAGCCCCGTTCTCGGGGACGCGGAGACGAGCACACGTGCCCAAGACCCTGCTCGCCGTCGACGACAGCGCCACGATGCGCAAGGTGCTCGAAATCACCTTCGCCGGCGAAGACTTTCGCGTGATAACGGCCGACGGCTCGCAGACCGCGCTTTCCCGAATGAACGAGGAGCCCGCAGCGGCTCTCATCGACACCTCGCTCAACGGCGGCGACGGCTACGCCCTCGCGAAGGAGGTGCGCGCGCGCGATCCACGCATCGCGATCGTGATGCTGGCGAGCCGTTACAACCCGTACGATGTGGGGCGCGGGCGCGAAGTGGGCGCCGACGATTGCGCCGACAAGCCGTTCGATACCCAGGCGCTCATCGAAAAGGTGAAGAAGGCGCTGGTCGCTCGCGAGGCGATGAGACCGGCCGCGCCGACCGCGCGGGGCGTTGCCGCCCCCTTTCCGCCGGCGACCTCCCCCCAGATGGCCCCGGCGTTCGGCGCCAGCCTCGGGCCCTCCCCCCAGGCCACCTCGGCCGCTTCGGCCGCTTCGGCCGCTTCGCGTGGGACGGCCCAGCCGACGCAACGCACCCACACGCTGTCGTTCGAAGCGGGCCACGTGGCTCCCCCGACGGAGCCGGCGGGGTCGCCCATTGCACGCACCGCGCCCTCCGGCGTCGCCGTCGTCCAGCCTCCCCAGGACCGCATCGCCGCGCGGAACGTCTCCCGACCGTTCTCTTCGGCCGATCACGAGCCCAACGCCGCGTCGTCGCGGGCCGAGACATCGCCTCCCCTGGCTCAGCCGGCTCGGGCCGCTCAGCCGAACGGACAGCTCGCCGGTCGCCTGGGTGAGCTCGGGCTCACCGCGGAGCAGGTCGACGCCGTGCTCGCTCTCTCGCGCGAGCTCGTCGAACAGGTCGTCTGGGAGGTCGTGCCGCAGCTCGCGGAAACGATGATCAAGGAAGAGATCGCTCGGCTCATGAAGGAAGGCTGAGCCGCGGCCGCCGCGCGCGGTTTCCTTTCCAGGGAGGCGTGCGAGACTTCGGGCTGGCGCGGGCGTTGACGGAAAAGCGATGGCCGGTCCAAGCGACGAAGCGCTCAAGACCTTCGCCCGCGCGCTCGCGAGGGTCGAAGACCTGCTCGAGCGCCTTCCGCTCGGCATCGGAAAGGACGTCCGGAGCCGGATAGCCACGCTCCGGACCCTCTTGCTCGAAAAGCGTCCGCCCGCCCTCGCCCTGGTGGGTCGGCGCGGGGCGGGCAAATCGTCGCTCGTCAACGCACTGTTTGGCGCGAAGGTGGCGGAGCTGGGACACGTCACGGCGCAGACCGGCCGGGGGCGGTGGTACGAGTACGAGCGCGCGGGGGGCGCGATGTCCATCCTCGACACGCGCGGGACCCAAGAAGGGTCTGCGCCCGCCGAAGGGGACGCCTCGAAGACCGTGCTCGAGTCGGTCGCCATCGAGCTGCGGGCGAAGGCGCCCGACGTGATCGTCTTCGTCGCCAAGGCGAGCGAGGTCGACGCGGCGGTGGAGGCCGATCTGGACGCGCTCGAGAGCCTCTACGAAGAAGTGCGCCGGTCGCACCGGGCCGAGCCGCCGCTCCTCGCTGTCGTCACTCATTGCGATCTGCTCGAGCCAAAGTCCGTGCGGCTCCATCGTGCCGAAGACGAGCTACCGGAGGACGTCGCCGAGAAGCTGCGGAACGTGGCGCTCGCGGAGCACGTCCTGTCGCGCAAGGTCGACGCCCGCGCCAAGCTGCGCGAGCGGCATGCCAGCACGCTCGGTGTCTCCGCGTACATGTCGTTTCGCGCCGACGGCTCGCTCCGCGCCGACGAACGCTGGCGAATCGATGACCTTGCGGTCGCCCTTTTTCGGCACTTGCCGGACGCGGGACGAGCCGAGCTCGCACGCGCGACGCGCACGCGCGCCGTACAGGAAGAGCTGGCGGGCACGCTGACGCACGCGACGGCCGCCCTCGGCGCGGCGATCGCCGCCGCGCCCATCCCAATCGCCGACATCGTCCTTCTGACGATGCTCCAGTCCGGGCTCGTGTCGGGCATCGCCTGGGTCGCGGGGCGATCGATCGACCGGAAGGGAGCGACGGAGTTTCTGGGCGGCGTCGGCGCCAACGTGGGATTGGCGTTGACGTTACGCGAAGCGGTGCGGAGCTTGCTGAAGGTGATCGCGCCGGCGGGGGCCTCGGTCCTTTCGGCCGCCATCGCCTTCAGCGGCACGATGGCCGTCGGTGCCGCCGCCCGCGCGTACTACATCGGCGGCGTCTCTCTCGAGAGCGCAAAGGGCCTGTTCGGCCGGCGTCGCAAGAGGCCGAAAGACTGACCGCGGGCGAGCCGTGCCCCCGCACGCGCTCGAGACGGCTCGACTTCGAGAGGAATGCTAGTCAAGCACGCCAATGTCCGAATCCGCCTCGCCCACGACCCCGGCCTCCGCCTCGCTTCCGGCGCCGCTCGACGAACCGTACGACCCCGCACGCGTCGAGCCGCGCTGGTACGCGTTCTGGGAGAAGAACGGCGTCTTCGCCGCGAGCGACGACCCGAGCGGACACGCGCCCCGTCTACGTCATTTGCCGATGCCGCCGCCCAACGTGACGGGCTCGCTCGCACATGGGGCACGCGCAGCGCTGCACGCTCGAGGACGCGCTCGTCCGCTGGCACCGCATGCGCGGCTACAACGCGCTCTGGCAGCCGGGCATCGATCACGCGGGCATCGCCACGCAGACTCGTCGTCGAGCGCCAGCTCGCGCGCGAGGGGAAGACGCGCCACGACCTCGGGCGCGAAGCGTTCGTCGAGCGCGTGTGGCAGTGGAAGGCCGAGAGCGGCGGCCGCATCGCGCTGCAGCAGCGCGTGCTCGGCGCGTCGCCCGGACTGGTCGCGAGCGAAGTTCACGATGGACCCGGACATGAGCGCGCGCCGTCACGGAGGCGTTCGTGCGCCTCTACGAGCAGGGCCTGATGTACCGCGCGACGCGCCTCATCAACTGGTGCCCGGAGTGCATGACGGCGCTCAGCGATCTCGAGGTCGAGAACGAGGAGGGCGCGAACGGCGAGCTCTTCGAGTTCGCCTACGCGGTCGAAGGAAGCGGCGATGGCGAGATCGTCGTCGCGACCACGCGCCCGGAGACGATGCTCGGCGACACCGCGGTCGCCGTGCACCCCGACGACCCGCGCTACGCGGCGCTCCACGGCAAGCGCGTCACGCACCCGTTCGTCGATCGCACCCTGCCCATCATCACCGACGCGATCGCTCGTCGATCCGAAGTTCGGAACCGGCGCCGTGAAGGTGACGCCCGCCCACGACTTCAACGACTTCGCGACCGGCAAGCGCCACGGGCTCGAAGAGATCAACATCCTGAACCTCGACGGGACGATGAACGCGAACGCGGGCCGTTTCGCGGGGCTCGACCGCAAGGACGCCCGCGCGCGCCGTGAAGAAGGCGCTCGAAGAGAGAGGCCTCGCGCGCGGCGCCAAGCCGCACACGCTGACCTTGCCGCGCTGCCAGCGGTCGGGCGGCGTCGTCGAGCCGATGATCTCGACGCAGTGGTTCCTCAAGATGCAGGCGATGGCCGAAAGGCGCTCGAGGCCGTGCGCGACGGCAAGACCGACGATCATCCCCGAGGAGTGGACGAAGACGTACGACCACTTCCTCGAGAACATCCAGGACTGGTGCGTCTCGCGCCAGCTCTGGTGGGGCCACCAGATCCCCGCCTGGCACGGACCGAACGGCGAGATCCGCGTGGCCCGAGAGCGGCCGAACGAGCTCGGCCCCGACGGGCCGGACAGCCGCTGGACGCAGGACCAGGACGTGCTCGACACCTGGTTCTCGACGCGCCCTCTGGCCGTTCTCGACGCTCGGCTGGCCGGACGAAACGCCCGCGCTCGAGCAGTTCTACGGCGCGCCCGACAGCGACCTCGAGACGGGCTACGACATCCTCTTCTTCTGGGTCGCCCGGATGATGATGTTCGGGCTTCACTTCATGGGCGAGGTGCCCTTCCGGCGCATCCTCCTGTCACGGGCTCGTCGTCGACGAGACCGGCGAAAAGATGAGCAAGGTGAAGGGCAACGTCATCGATCCGCTCGACCTCGTCGACGGGGACGACGTTCGCCGAGATGGCGAAGAAGACGCTGCCCGGCGCGCCGAGCCGGAGGCGCTGGCCAAGTTCAAGAAGGCCTATCCGTCGGCGGCGGCGATGGGGACCGGCTTTCCGCGCCTTCGGCGCCGACGCGGTGCGCTTCACGCTCGCCACGTTATCCGCCGAGCAACAAGCGCATCGCGCTCGCCCCGAAACGCATCGAGGGAAACCGCCACTTTCTCAACAAGATCTGGAACGCGACCCGGCTCGCGCTGGACCTCCTCGACGGCTTCTCGTGGCCCGAGGAGACCGAGACGGCGACGGCCCCTCTGCGGGACGCCCCTGCCCACCGCGCGACGCGGAGCGATGCCCCACCCGGCCCGCCCAAGGGGTTTTACAACCGATGGATCCGCTCTCGCTTCGCCGCCGCGTGCGTGGCGGCGGAGGCCGGGATCGAGAGCTTCCGCATCGACGAGGCGGCGCATGCGGCGTACCGCTTTTTCTGGAGCGACCTTTGCGATTGGTACCTGGAGCTCATCAAGCCGATCCTTCGAGGAGAGCGCGCGGACGGAACGAACGGGACGACGGGAGAGCCTGGCGCGGCGACCCTCCGCAGCGAGCGTCTCCATCGGCCGGAGCTATTGCCCGAGACCCGCGCGACGCTCGCGTACGTGCTCGAAGGAAGCCTGCGGCTCTTGCACCCGATGATGCCATTCATCACGGAAGAGCTTTGGCAGCGTGTCCCGAAGCCGCGCTCGCGGCGGGCGAGCGTCGCGTTCGGACCTTTTCCGACCGCCGAGGCCGAGCGCTCGTCGGCCGACGTCGAGGTCGATGCGCGGATGGAGCTGCTGAAGGCGGTCGTCTCCGCCGCGCGCACGGTCCGCAGCGAGCACGGCGTCGACAAATGGGCGAGCATGCCGGTGCGCATCCGGTGCGGCAGCCCCGAGGTGCTGGCGTTCTTGCGCGAGCACGCGGAGGCGGTCCGGGTGCTGGTGAGGACGGCGGGAGACCCCGTCTTCGAAGGCATGGGGGGTGGGCGCGAGGTGGGGTCCACCGTCAGCGTCGTGCCTAGCCCGGAGGGGCCCATCGACGTGCTCGTGTCGCTCAAGGGACTCGTCGAACCGCAGGCGGAGCGCGCGCGAATCGAGCGCGAGCTCAAGAAAGTCGACAAGGAGCTCGCCGCGATCGACAAAAAGCTCCGCTCGCCGGGGTTCGTCGATCGTGCGCCGGCCGAAATCGTGGAGGAGGCCGAGGCGCAGCGGGCTTCGATGCTCGAGGCAAAGGGGCGCCTGGACGCCGCCAGACGGCTCGCCGAAGAGCTTTGAGCGGCGGCCTTGCCCCCCAGGCGCCTCCCGGCAAAGGCGCGCTCTCGAAGGTCAGCCCGGCAAGGCCTGAGCGCTCTCGGGCCCCTTGTGAGGCCGCGCCGGCGTCACCTCGACCGGCACGACCCTCCCCCCCGCCCGGTCGCGCACGCGCCAGAGCCACGTCGCGCTCGATGCGGCAGGGCACTCGGGCAACGGGCGCCCGGTCGCCTCGGCGAAGGCGCGGAGCGACCCCTGCGCTTGCGGCCCGGTGGCCAGCACGACGTCGATTTCGCCGAGGACTGCGCGCGAGACCCTCTCCGGCGCCCCGGTGAGCAGCAGGAGAGCGTCCCTCGACTTCGAAGGTGCGAGCGGCCCGGGCTCCCGGTCGCGAGGCCAAGCCTCGTGGGCGTCGTCGACGACCACCCAATGCGGACGGCCCGTCCGTGCCCGAAGCTCCGGCATCCCGCCCGAGAGAAAGGCCTCGACCCAGGCTGCCCGCGCCTCGATCGGCAAGGCCACGAGGGTGGCGACGACCGAGCGGCGCGGGTCGAGCAGCGCCCGAGCCAGCTCCTCGACCGTCGGTGCATGGTCGGCGCTTCCGACGACGACGGCCCCGGGCCGCGCCTCGAGTTGGCCGGAGGGATCGAGGACACACAGCTGGTAGCGCGCGTCGAGGAGCCGATCGACGAGCGCGGCCGCGATGGCCGACCGTTCCTTTCTGGACGGGCCCGTCACCAAGAGGCTTTCGCCGCGCGCCTCGATCGAGAGGGATTCTCCCTCCGGCGTTTGCCCGAGGACCAGGCGACGGCGCGCCGACGGCACGTCGCGCAGATCGTCGGCGAGAATGCGGTCGATGAGCTGCGCCACGCCCGCACCATGGGAGGCCGGCGTGACCCAGTCGGAGCGCTCCTTGAGCGATGGGAGGGCGTTGGCCACGCTGACGGCGCGTTCGCAAAGGCCGAGCAACGCGTGATCGTTCTCGGCGTCCCCCACGCCGACGACGTCGTGCTCCGAGAGGCCCATCTCGACGAGAGCCGCCGCGAGCCCCGTGCCCTTCGTGACCCCCGCCGGCAGCACCATCACGGACCCCTTGTTGAACTCGACGTGCAGCTCGAGGCCCATCGACCGGATGACCTCCAGCACCGTGGAATGGTGGGGCTCGTGCGTGGCGACGATGACGTGACCGACCGACAGCGGCTGAACGCCGCGCGCCCGCAGCGCGGCGACGAACTCGGGGCTAGGCGGGGGCTCGAGGGCCCGTACGTCGCGTGTCGCCGGCGAAAAAAGCACGGCCCCGTTCTCCGCCACGATCCACTCGAAGAGAGACAGCTGGGGGAAGACTTCTTCGAGCTCTGCTAGCTGCCGCCCGGTCACGAGCACCAGCCGCCTGCCGGACGCAACGAACCTTTCGAGAGCGCGCCGCGTCGCACTGTCCACCTGGCCACGCGTCGCCAGGGTGCCGTCGTAATCCGTCGCGAGCGCAAAATACCTCATTCTGGCGGTAGCGGCGCAGGCATGTATCGTACCAAGTGCGATTGGGCGCGCCTGTTGCTGAGCGCCCCGCCGAACGGTCGAGCTCACGCTCGGGCTCGCCTTGG
Source organism: uncultured delta proteobacterium (assembly GCA_963787925.1). Lineage (GTDB taxonomy): Bacteria > Myxococcota_A > Polyangia > Polyangiales > Polyangiaceae > Palsa-1150. Next base: position 1,187,777 of record CAWBEN010000003.1, on the reverse strand, counting down.
CTCGGAGGTCAGGAATGCACAGTCTGGTTACTTATCTGGTCGCGGCGATGCTCGCCTGGGTGCCGATGCGCGCGCACGCACCGCTCGAGTCCGCTGAAGACGGATTGGCGCGGTACGAAAGCATCGCCACCGACGCGGCGACGGTCGCGATGGACGAAAACGAAGAGGCCCTCTTTGGCGGCCCTGCGGGCCGGTCCGAGACCGCTCTCTTGATGCTGTCGATCGCCTCCTACGAGAGCTCCTTCCGGCGGGCGGTCGACGACGGAACACAGCTCGGAGACCACGGCCATTCGTACTGTCTGATGCAGATCCGGGTCGGCGGTGGGGAGACCCGCGAGGGCTGGACCGGCAAGCAGCTCGTCGACGACCGCACACGGTGCTTCCGCGCGGCGCTGCACATTCTGCACGCCTCGTTTCACGCTTGCCGCAAACTGGTCGTCGAGGACCGTCTCAGCGCCTACGCTTCGGGCCGTTGCTTCGCGAACGCCAGCGTCTCGCGGTCACGCATCTGGCGGGCTCGCTCGTGGTGGGCCTTGCACGAGCCGCCGGCACCGGAGACCGAGAGCTGAGGGCCGAAGCGGGCGCGCGGGCGCCTCGTCCGATGAAAAACGCCTCGCCGAGCGCGCCGAGCGCGCCGAGCGCCGAGCGCCGAAGAAAGCCAGCGGGCCTCCAAAATTGGCGCTTCGTTCACAAATGAAGGAAAGCCAGCGGCATCGATGTCACAAGCGGTCACTCCTGAAAACTCGCAGCCGCCGGCCATGCCGGCCAGGGCGGCGAGCCGTTCGGTGCCGGCGCCCAGCCCGTTGCATCGTCGGGTGTCGGTGGGGCGCCTTCGCTTTCTTCGAGCGTACCAGACGACGTTCCTCGTCATTGCCAGCTACGCGTGGCTCGCCCTACGAACGAGGGTCTTCGGACGGGCTTGGCGCGAGGCGCGGCTCCACGACGTTCACGTGCGGAACGCGCGCCGCGTGTACGCGACCATCCTCCGGCTCCAGGGGCTCTTCATCAAGGTAGGACAGCTCCTGTCGATCATGCCGCACCTCCTGCCGCCCGAGTTCGTGGCCGAGCTCGAGGCGCTGCAGGACAAGGTGCCGCCACGCCCCTACCGGGAGATCGCCGAGCGACTGCAAAGCGAGCTCGGGGCACGAATGAGCGAGATCGCGTCGCTCGACCCCGAGCCGATGGCCAGCGCGTCCCTCGGCCAGGTTCACGAGGCGCGCCTGGTCGATGGGCGGCGCGTCGCGGTCAAGGTCCAGCACCGGGACATCGACCTGATCGTCCGCCTCGATCTGCGCGACGATCCGGACCATCATGACCGTCGTCCAATGGTTCGTGCCGTTGCAGGGCCTGGACGCGTACTACCATCAGGTCAAAGAGCTTTTGTCGCAGGAGCTCGATTTCGCGCTCGAGGCCAACAACATCGACCGAATCGAGAGAAACTTCGCCGGAGACGCGCGGGTCGTCTTTCCGAAGCCGGTCCGCGAGCTCTGCACGCGTCGCGTCCTGACGACGACGTTCGTCGACGGGATCAAGGTGAGCGACGTCGCGGCGATGGACGCCCTCGGCGTCGACAAGCAGGACGTCGCGCGCCGCCTCGTTCGCCTTTATTGCCAGATGATCTTCGTCGACGGCGTCTACCACGCCGATCCTCACCCGGGGAACGTGCTCGTTCGCCCGGACGGGGCCATCGTCTTGCTCGATTTCGGCGCCGTCGCCGAGCTCAGCCCCAAGATGCGCGAAGGCATCCCCGAGTTCCTCGAGGGCGTCCTTCGGCGCGACACCGACCGCCTCGTCAAGTCGCTGCGCAAGATGGGCTTCATCTCGCGGGCGACCGACGACCGCTTGAGCGAGAAGATCATCGAGTACTTCCACCGCCGCTTCCAGGAAGAGGTGCGGCTCGACAGCTTCAACCTCAAGGACATTCGTATCGATCCGCAGCGCGGCTTCGAGAATCTCCTCGATTTGCGGCGGATGAACATCGGGCTGCGCGAGCTCTCGGGAGCGTTTCACGTCCCGAAAGACTGGGTGCTGCTCGAGCGGACGATCCTGCTTCTTTACGGGTGCTGCTCGCTCCTCGACCCGGAGCTCAACCCCGTCGCCATCATCCAGCCGTACTTGCGTGACTTCGTCTTCGGAAGCCGCGACTTCGCGCAGATCGCCATGGAGACCGTCCGCGACATGGCCATGAGCGCGATGACGCTGCCCGAGGACATGCGCCGCTACCTCGCCCGCGCGAACCGCGGCGAGCTCGAGGTGCACGTGCGCGGCCTCCACGAAGGGTCGCGCACCGTCTATGCTGCGGGGAGGCAGATAATCTATACCGCCGTGGGTCTCGTCGCCGGGGTTCAGGCGATCGAGTCGTGGCGGCGTCACGAGATCGAGCTCGCGCGAGGGCTGGGGGTGGCCGCCGGCTTGGCGACGCTCCTGCTCGCGGTTTCCAGCCTCTTTTCCCGACCAAAAAGGCGATGAGGTGCATCAGATGCCCAAGCTCCTGCTCGCGATTGATCAGGGAACCACGGGGACGACGGCGCTGGTCGTCTCGCTCGAGGGCGTGACGCTCGGCCGCGCGACCAGGGAGTTCCGCCAGCACTTTCCGAAGCCGGGCTGGGTCTCGCACGACGCCAGCGAAATCTGGGCCACCGTCGAGGAGAGCGTCCGCGGCGCGCTCGATGGCGGCCGGCGCGCGCGGAAGCGACATCGCGGCCATCGGCATCACGAACCAGCGCGAGACGACCGTGGTGTGGGATCGCGCCGACCGTAGGCCGATCGATCTCGCCATCGTCTGGCAATGCCGGCGCACGGCCCAACGTGTGCGACGAGCTCAAGAGCGACGAGCGCACTCGTGCGACGCGTCCGCGAGAGGACCGGTCTCGTCATCGACGCGTACTTCAGCGCGACGAAGATCGCGTGGCTGCTCGACCACGTGAGCGGCGCACGCGCAAAGGCCGAACGGGGCGAGCTCGCCTTCGGCACGATCGACTCCTTTCTCGTGAGCGAGCTGACGGCCGGCGCGGTCCACGTAACCGACGTGACCAACGCGTCGCGAACCCTGCTCATGAACCTGCCCGCGCCGAGTGGGATCCCGAGCTCCTCTCGGTCTTTCGCGTCCCGGCGGCGGTGTTGCCTCGAATCGTCGGGAGCGCCGAGGTCGTCGGCCATACGAGCGGCGTCGCCTTTCTTCCCGACGGGATCCCCATCGCCGGGATGGCGGGCGATCAGCAGGCGGCGCTCTTCGGCCAGGCGTGCTTCGAGGAGGGCGACGCGAAGTGCACGTACGGGACCGGCGCGTTCGCGCTGATGAACATCGGCGACCGCCCGATCCTCAGCGAGCACGGCCTCGTGACGACCGCGGCGTGGCGCCTGAGCGGCAAGACCACGTACGCGCTCGAGGGGAGCGCGTTCATCGCCGGGGCGGCGGTCCAGTGGCTGCGCGACGGGCTCGGGATCATCCGCAGCGGCAAAGGACGTCGAGGAGCTCGCCCGGACGCGTCGCCTCGAGCGAGGGAGTCGTGTTCGTGCCCGCTCTCGCCGGCCTCGGCGCCCCGTACTGGGACCAGGACGCGCGCGGGACGATCACCGGGCTGACCCGCGGCGACGACGGCGAGCCACCTCGCGCGCGCGACGCTCGAGGGCATTGCGTTTCAAGTGGGCGACCTGCTCGAAGCCATGCAGAAAGACGCGCGGCGACGCGTGGAGCGGCTGCGGGTCGACGGCGGCGCGGCGGCGAACGACCTGCTGATGCAGTTCCAGGCCGACATCGCGGCCCTGACCGTCGAGCGCCCCGCCGAGATCGAATCGACCGGTCGTGGCGCGGCGATGCTGGCGAGAATGGGCGCGGGCCTGGCGAAGCGGACTCGACGACGTCTCCCGCATGGTCGCGGTGGCGACGCGATTCGAGCCACGCATGGGTCAGCCCGAGCGGGGGGCCCACCTCGCTCGCTGGAAATCGGCGATCGAGCGCACGCGCTCCGACGCGTGAACGCCCCACGCCGCTGAACACGCCGCTGAAGAGGCGGCCTTGCCGGAAAGGCTCAAAAAAGAGGAATGCTTTCCTTCCACGCATGCCCTCCGTGTGAGAGTCTAAAGGGTAGCTCAACTCGGAAAGAGCCGTCGGTCGCTTCAGCCCAAGCGCCCCGCGGCGTTTGGCGAACGGTTGGTCGGGAGGTGCGGGTCCGGCGGCCGGGTCTGCGCTGACGAGCTCGAAGGAAGGGAAACCATGGCGAGCGGCAATGCCGAGGACCCGGTCGCGGAAATCGCGTCTGGCCCGCTGCGTGAAGTGCCAGTCGATTGGGAGGCGCTCGAAGACGCGTTCGAGAACAATGCTCCGGAGGTGCATAGCTATTTGCACCTCACGACGGGTGAGGTGCTGCGCGTCGTCGACGGCGTCGCCGATCCCGCAGATGCACGTGCGGATCGCGTCGGACGGGAACTACCTGCGCATCGACCCGGTGAGCTCGCGCGAGCAATACCGGTGGATGGAGCGGTTCATCCCGATGGTCGACGAGCCGGACCTGCGCGGCAAGCTGACCCAGGCCATCGACGGCAAGGGCGCGTTCCGGCGATTCAAGGACGTGCTCATGTCGTTCGCCGAGGAGCGAGAGCGCTGGTTCACGTTCCGCAGCGAGCGGCTCCGAACGTTCATGGAGGCGTGGCTCAACGCGCACGCCATCAAGGCGAGCGCACGGCCGGCATGGAGCGAGGCCACCCAAGGAGCGGCGACCTCCGAACCCTCGGACGCGTCCGAGAGCGAGATGGCTCCGGATTCGAACGACGAAGCGCCGCGCTCCCAGAGCGGCCGGCGAACCCGCAATGCGGAGCTCCTCCGGGACCAGTTGAAAGAGATCGCCGAGGCGATGGGGCCCCGCGATCTCGAGCTGGTCGTCAGCTTTGCGGAGTTTCTGAAGGCGCGACGGGCGGCGCGCAGCTTTGCTCATCACCACGAGCACATGCTCCACGAGCGGGCGGCGGCGGCGGGAGGCGCCCCTCCTTCTTCGAAAGCAGGAATCGAAGGCGAGCCGTCGTGAGGGGACGGGGCCGACGAGCCGTCGCCCTCGTTCGCTGGGTCTTGTCGGCGGCGCTGGCGGTCGCGCCCGCTGCCCGAGCGGAGGGCGAAGGGCCGCAACCGGTCATCGAGCCGGCCGTTCGCGTCGATCGCACCGTGGTTCGCTTTTACGCGCCGGAGACGGGCGGCGCGGCCCATCCTCGGTTCGTCCTCGAACGAACGCTCGCCTTCGAGGCGCGGCTCTCGGCGATGGCGCAGCGAGCCGAAGGCACCGGCGAGGGCTACCAGGATCGTGACGTGCGTGACGCGCTCGACCACCACGTCGCAGAAGAAATGTTGGCGAGTCTGGCGAACGACCTGGTCTCCGAGTCCCCGGCGGACAAGCGTCCGAGCAATGAGGAGCTGGCGCGCGTCGACCGCGACATCGGGGCCGCCTTCACCGAGCGCCTCGGAGGCCGCGAGCGCGTCGAGCAGGCCGCCCGGGCAGAGCAGATCGAGACCGCGGAGATCGACCGCATTCTGCGGCGGCAGGCGCGGGCGGCGTGGTACATCGACCGGACGGTCACGCCGATCCTAGAACCGAGCGAGGAGCAGCTTCGCGACGTTTTCCGCTCGTCGGCCCACCCTTACCGCGGCCAGCCGTTCGACGAGGTCCGCGCGGCGCTCCAGCGGTGGTTCGTGGTCGAGCGCGTCCGCGTCGCCGAGGTTGCGTTCCTTCAGGGGGCACGATCGCGCGTGCGAGTCATCGTGACGAGGTGAAGCGAACGATCTCGTCAGCGACCCGCGCGAGGGTACGCTCGAGCGGTTCGCCCCGACTCTTCGGCAGCGCAAGAGAGTGGTCGCCCCCCTCTACGACGAAGAGGCGACTCCCCGCGGAGAGCCCCGCGACGATCGGCGCGAGCTCCTCCGGGGTGCCGAAGGCGTCGCGCGACCCTTGGACGAAGAGCATCGGCGGGCGAACGAGGGGCAAATGCGCCGCGCGCAGGCGCGCCGGCTGGCCGGGCGGGTGCAACGGATACCCGAGCAGCACGAGGCCGTCGATACCGCTCGGAGCCCCCTCGCTCGCGACGAGCATCGTCGCGATGCGCCCTCCCATCGGACTTGCCCCCGACGAAGAAGGGCTCGCGGGTGACGTCGTCGCGGGCGCGGACCGCTGCGAGGACCGATCGCCACGTGGCCTCGAGCACGTCGCTCGAATCGGGCGCACGTCGTTTGCGCTCTGCGTAGACGAAGTTGAACGTGACGACGTCGAGACCCCGCTCGCAGAGAGCGCCCGCGATGCCGACCATCCACGGGTGCGTTTGGGGAGCGCCCGCCCCGTGCGCGAGGACGAGGCCCCCCCGAGGCTTTTCCGCCCGGTAAAGGAGCGCCGTGGTCCGCGCGGCGGCCGTCTCCACGAAAAAGCTCACAGCGCGCAATGGCCCTTGGAGTCTAGCATGCGTCGCGCATGGCCCACGCCGACAGCCGCAAGGTAGTCATCGCCGCGCTCGCGGGGAACATCGCCATCTCGCTGTGCAAGTTTGGCGCGGCTTACGCCACGCATTCGACGGCGACGCTCGCGGAGGCCGTTCACTCCGTGGCCGACAGCGGAAATCAGGCGCTTCTTCTCGTTGGGATGCGGCTCGCGGCGAAGCCGGCGAGCGAGCGGTTTCCGTTTGGGCGCTCGAGCGAGCGATATTTTTGGCCCTTCGTCGTGGCCTTGCTGCTCTTCAGCGTCGGCGGCGCGTTCGCGATCTTCGACGGGATAAGTCACCTGCTCGAGCCCCCCGTCGCACCCCACTCGCGGACGTGGAGCTACGCCGTCCTCGGCGTGTCGCTCGCCCTCGAGGCCATGAGCTTTCGGGTGGCCATCTCCGAATTTCGAAAGCTTTCGGCGGGCCAGTCGCTCCGCCGGGCCCTTTTGCAGGCGCGCGATCCCACGATCCCATTGGTCGTGGCCGAAGATGCGACGGCGATGGGGGGCCTCGTGATCGCGCTCGTCGCGGTGGCCGCCAGCGGCGTCACGGGCTCCGACTACTGGGACCCGGTCGGCAGCGTGCTCATTGGCGTCCTGCTCTGCGGGGTGGCCCTGGTCCTCGCCTGGGTGACGCACGGACTCTTGATTGGCGAGAGCGCAACGCCCGAAGACCAGGCGCGCGTGCTCGCGCTGGCACGAGGGGTCGACGGCGTCGAGGCGGTGACGCAAATGCTCACGTTGCACCTCGGCCCCGACGTCGTGCTGCTGGCCCTGAAGATCGCGTTCCGTTCCACGTTGAGCGTCGAGGAGCTGGAGAGGGTCACCAACCGGATCGAGGAGCGGGTCCGCGAGGCCATGCCGCAGATGCGCAAGATCTTCATCGAGGCGGACTCGCGCGGCGACCAGCGGGGGATAACGAGCGCTTAGGGGCGCGCCCCCCGCAGGCACACGTTGCGGGACTCGCCGACTCGGAGCGGACACGCATGCAGCTCATCGAGGCGGAGCTCCAACCGTACCTGAAGGGGAGGCAGGACCGCACCGACCACGGCTTTCTCACTCTGAAAGGCAGCTTGCACCAGGCGTCTCTCTATGAAAAGTTGGCGCGTCTACTTTTACTAGTCACCCGCCGTGCCCCCCGTTCCCATACCTCGACGCGCAGGCCGTTTAGTCTCTCAGAACGCTGGAAGCGAGGGCCACTACCGCGCTTTCGTTCCCGCTCTGCTACCCCCCGACCCGCCCGTCGAGCTCGGTGCGGAGCTGCGGGAGGTCGAAGCCCGGGCCCACCTCGCGCTCGGGCGCCTAGATGGAGGGAGCCGTCACCTCCCAGATCCGGACCTCTTCCTATACATGTACATCCGGAAAGAGGCGGTCCTCTCGAGCCAGATTGAGGGGACACAGTCCTCTCTCTCGGACCTTTTGCTTTTCGAGAACGCGGGCGCGCCGGCGGTCCCGGTCTCCGACGTCGAAGAGGTGTCTCGGTACATCCGGGCGATGAACCACGGCATCCGCCGGCTCAAAGAGCTCCCGCTCAGCATGCGCCTGCTTCGTGAGGTTCATCAGGAGCTCGTCGCCGGAGCGCGGGGCGGAGACAAGACACCGGGAGAGTTTCGCACGTCGCAGAACTGGATCGGCGGAAGTCGCCCGGGCAACGCGCACTTCGTTCCGCCGCCACCCCAACTCTTGGCGGAGCTTCTCTCGAACCTGGAGAAGTTCCTCCATGACGAGACCGGCCGGACACCGACCCTGATCAAGGCGGGGCTCGCTCACGCGCAGTTCGAGACGATCCATCCGTTTCTTGACGGCAACGGGCGCGTCGGTCGGCTCCTCATCACGCTCGTTCTCGTGGCGGAGCGCGTCCTCCATGCGCCCCTCCTATACGTGAGCCTCCATTTCAGAGAACACCGCGAGGAATACTACGAGAGGCTCCAGCGCGTGCGGACCCACGGGGAGTGGGAGGAGTGGATGTTCTTCTATCTCGAGGGGGTCGCGAGCGTTGCGGCGCAGGCGACCGAGACGGCATCCGCGCTCATGCGCCTCTTCGACGAGCACCAGAAGAAGATTCTCGAAAAGGGCGGCAAGCGTGCTCAGTCGGCGCTGCGCGTATACGAGCTCACGAAGAAAAAGGCCGTCCTTTCTATCCCTGAAGCGACCAAGACTCTCGAGCTCACGCACCCGACAGTGAGCAGCGCCGTGAAGCTCCTCGAGCAGCTCGGCATCCTCTCTGAGATGACGGGAAAGCAGCGCGACCGGCAATACTTGTACACCGAGTACGTGAAGATTCTCAGCGAGGGGCCGCGCACCCGATGAACGCTCGAGACAAGCGAGTCGCTGAAGACCGCGCCGATCGCACAGGAAGCGCTGACCACGATCTTGGGCGCCGCGAAGCACTATTTCCGCGCGGCGTGATCCCCCTGCCGTGGCTCGCAAACGGACAGTCGTCCCACGAAAAAATGGACTCGTGACCCTTTGCACCGGCCGTGTGAACCGCACTGCGCAGAGGTTCGCGCCCAGCGCTCGAATCGACAGTTTCATGACATCGAACTTCCTGTCCAGGACGGGAACAGCGCAGTGCGCGTTCGGCGGTCCGATGTCGCGGGTTCTTGCTGGCCCAGCCTCCGTCGTGGCCCTCTCGCTGATTCGGTGCCCATTCGGCTTCTTGCTTCGAGCGGCGCAGGGGCCGACGCGTGGAGGCCGGCCGCGGACCACCGGAGGGTGCTGCGCCGGCTGCTGCTCCCCCAGCAAAATGTGTCGCCGCTGCTGCCTAGACAGCAGTCAGCCGACCGTGCGCACGCAATCGGCGCCCTAAAGCCGGGTGGTACGGGGGCTGCACTGCTCGCCAGACACGCCGTTGGAATTCGCTTTGTGGCCCGGGGCGCAAACGCCGCAGGTCGCCCGTGCCCGAGCAGCGACCATCTCAACGAAGCATCGAGTCCATGCCGGAAAAGCGCAGAGCCCACCTTCTTGCCTTCATTCAACACGGCGTAAACAGCCATGCCACCGGCATGTGGCGCCACCCGAAGGACAAGGTCAACTGGGATTGGACCCGCCCTCCGTACTGGCAACACATGGCGCGCACGATGGAGCGCGGCTTCTTCGACGCCATGTTCATCGCCGACGAGCTCGCCCCCTACAACAACTACGAAAACAGCTCCGACGCGTGCGTGAGGCACGCCGTGCAGTGTCCCACGCACGAACCGTCGACGATCGTGCCCATCATCACAGCGGCCACCGAACACCTCGGCGTCGGAGTCACCCTCTCGACGGCCTTCGAGCATCCGTACTCGATGGTGAGGCGCCTCTCGAGTCTCGATCATCTATCGGGCGGCCGAGTCGCGTGGAACATCGTGAGCTCGTACTCCAAGAGCGAATGGGACGCTTACGGCGCCGAGATGACGCTTCGCCACGGACGCTACGACCGAATGGAGGAGTACATGGAGCTTTGCTACAAGCTCTGGGACTCCTGGCAACCGGACGCGATCCTCGCCGACAAGAAGACCGGTCAGTTCGCCGATCCCGAAAAGGTGCGCGAGGTCGACCACAAGGGAGAATTCTTCCGCTGCCGCGCGCGCTCCTTCGTCTCTCGCTCGCCGCAGGGCCGTCCCGTGCTCTGGCAGGCAGGTTCGTCGGAGCGGGGGCGGGACTTTGCGGCGAAACACGCGGAGGCCGTCTTCGCCGTCCATCCCAACGTCGACCGCATGCGCCAGTACACCGCGGACCTGAACGAGCGGCTGCACGGCAAGTTCGACCGCCGACCCGGTAGCGTGAAGCTCATCTACGGGATGCAAACGGTCGTCGCCGAGACGCGTGACGAGGCGCTGGAAAAGCACGAGCGCATCAAGGCGCAGATCCCCCTCGAGGGAGCGCTCGCCTGGATCTCAGGCCACTTCGGACCGGACTTTTCGAAGTACAGCCTCGACGAGTATGTTCAGAATATCGAGATTCCAGGAATTCAAGGACTCTTCGAGTCGATAATATACGCGAAGAATGGGGCGCCAATAACGGTACGCGAGGCCGCCCTCTACTACGCGCAGGGGATGGGCATGCCGATCGTGGTCGGCAGCCCGGCGGATGTCGCTGATCAGATGGAAGTCTTCATGGACGAAGGCGGAGCCGACGGCTTCATGCTGATCGCGACGTACACGCCCGGCTGTTTCGAAGAATTCGTGGACCTCGTCGTCCCGGAGCTGCAGCGGCGCGGCCGGTTCCGCACCCAATATACAGGCAAGACACTGCGGGAGAACCTTCTCGCCTACTGAGGAGCGTCATGATCAAAGAGCTCGATGTGAACGCGTCGCCCGCGTTCGGACCCGCCCAGGGCGTCGCGACGGAGATACTCGTCGGCCTGACTTCTGGTTCTCGTCTACTACATCAAGACGAAGCTAATCCGGTCGACGAAGGACTTCGTCATCGCAAATCGGAAGATCGGATTCGGCTTCGGTGTCGCGGGCATGATCTCGATCTGGACGTGGGCGATGGCGGTCATGATGTCCGCTGCGCAGACGTACACCTACGGGCTCTCAGGACTCTTCTGGTTCACTGTCCCGAATGGCCTCGCGGTCATCGCCGTCATTCCGTTCGCGCGCAGGGTCCGGGCGCTGATGCCCGCCGGCTACACGATACCCGAGTTCGTGCGCGAGCGATTCGGCGGCGCGAGACTCGCGGTCATCGTCGTCATCTTTGGGGGGATCTTCGGCTCGTTGATCGAGGTCATCATCAACCTCAAAGGGACTGCCTTGGTCGCCTCCAGCGTCTTCGGTGTCGATCCGAACCTCGCCGCCCTGGTGGGCCTTGCCGTCGTGCTGATCTACAGCACGCTCGGGGGGCTTTGGGCATCGGTGTCGACCTCGACTCTGTCGACGCTTCTGCACACCGTGCCCCCGGCGGTCATCGTGGTCGCGGCGCTCGCGAAGGCCGGGGGCGTGGAGCCTGTCTGGAGCTCGGTAGCCGCGCAGGGACACGGCCTGTTGTCGGTCACTCGCCCGGACGCGGCGACCGACTTCGGGATCACCCTCGCCCTGGGGCTCGTAACCGCCACCGTGGCCGGTCAGGAGTACTGGCAGCTCGCGTGGGGGCTCAAGAAGAGGGACGTCAGCCGCACGTTTCTCTGGGCAGGCGCCTGGTTCTATCCCATTCCCATCTGCATCGGCGTTCTCGGACTCATCGGCCTGGGGCTGCACGTCGACCTCAAGACGCAGCTCGGAGGGGACGCCGCGGCAGTCGGGCCCTACGTCATCTCGCATCTCGGGCTGCCGAGCTGGATCGTGTTGGCGTACGTCATCGTGATCCTGACGGCTTGCTATTCGGTCATCGACAGCGCGTTCACGGCGATCAGCTCGGTCTTCGTCGTCGACATCATCAAGCGGGCCGCGCCCCGCATCGGCGAGCGCGCCCTCTTCGTCTGGGCGAAGATCGCGATGGGCCTTGCCGCCGCGATCGCCGCGGCGGTCGTCCTGACCGGCGCCGACTTCGTCACCATCGTCCTGACGAGTTACGCGATCCGCACCGCGATTCTCGTGCCGCTCGTGCTGTCGCTCTTCTGGCCACGCATGACGGGTGCGGGATTCGTGTGGGGAACCGTCGGGGCGATCGCGATTGGCATGCCCGTTCGGTCGATTTACGGCGAGCTTTGGGGGTCGATCACCATCCTCGGGGTGAGCACGTTGGTGCCGGTCGTTCTGGGGCTGCTCGGAAACGAGCGCTACGACTTCGAGAAGCTCAAGGCGGTCAAAGACGCGACCGAGACACAAGAAGAGCCCGCGTCGTTGGGGGCCACCCAGGCCGCGTGACGGCAGGTTACGCCGGCGACCGAAGGAGAACGGAGAAGAGTCATGTCCGAAGAGCTGGTATCGACAGGCACCGTCCTGACGCTCGTCGTGGGCATCGCGGTTGGGTACGTCTACCTTCATTATATGTGGAGCGCGCTCCAGCGCGCAGTGCGCACGCGCGACGAGCCGGATCTTGGAGAGGACCGGTACCGCTTCAGCCTGGTCGGGGCTGTCGTGGCCGTCGTAGGGTCGATCACGGCCATCGCGGTCTACGGGGCCGGGCCAGCGCTTCTCTACCTCGGGCCGCTGCTCGCGCTGGGAAGCTCAGTCGCGGTGGCGTATTGCTTGCGCCAAGAAGCAGTCGGCGATTGACGAGCGCTGCGGAAAGACCGCCGGTCTGGGACGTCAGTCGGGTCTAGCGTCGGCGTCCGAGTTCGCGTCCTGGTTTGCGTCTGGTGCACCAGCATCGGAGAAAACGCAGTAACCGTTGGGACTGCACGAGCTGCCGCTCAAGCACTCGGGCGGGCTCATGCCTTTGTCTGACGGATCACAGAGCTGGTAGGTACCTTGCGCGCAGAGGCCATCTTGGCACGCTGACGCGTTCGTCCTGAGGCAGCAGACCTGCTGACCCGGGCAGGCCTTGCTGTATCGACAGCCAAGCGAGATCCCCTGGCATGTGCCCTGGGCGACGCAGACGCGGTTATCCAGGTGAGCGGGGTTCGGAACGCAACATTCCTGTGGCGAGTCACATGCGAGCGAACTGTTGCAGGACACGCCGAGCGTGGTCGTGCCCCCATCTTGATGGACGCTCGCTTCTGCGGCAGAGTCCCTCGGCGTCGAAGCGCCATCCAGAACCCCCGCGTCGGCTCCCCTCCCGTCGGTGGCATTGGGGGGTGTTGAGGCACCGCAGCCTGGCACTAGCCAGCTCGAGAGGAACGTCCCGGCGACGAAGGCTTGTGCACGCTTCATGAAGGACACCTTATACGTCATACGCCGAAGGGTGCACGCAGAGCCCGGAGCCGTCGACGTCGAAGGCAGCGTCGTCGCAGTCGTCACGCCGGGGCGATTGCCCACGCGCAACGCCCATAAAGGGGTGAGATTCGCCGAGCTCGCGAAGTGACGCTCGGCCGAGCAAGGCGGTGCGACGGTAGCGCTGGGGCGGGTGCGTCGATGAATCGCTCATCGATGTTCTGTTGGTCGAGCGGCTTTTCTTGTTGGTAGAGCGGCTTTTCTTGTTGGTCAGAGCGGCTTTTCTTGTTGGTAGAGCGGCTTTTCTTGTTGGTAGAGCGGCTTTTCTTGTTGGTAGAGCGGCTTTTCTTGTTGGTCGAGCGGCTTTTCTTGTTGGTCGAGCGGCTTTTCTTGTTGGTCGAGCGGCTTTTCTTGTTGGTCAGAGCGGCTTTTCTTGTTGGCAGAGCGGCTTTTCTTGTTGGTAGAGCGGCTTTTCTTGTTGGTAGAGCGGCTTTTCTTGTTGGTAGAGCGGCTTTTCTTGTTGGTCAGAGCGGCTCTTCTTGTTGGCAGAGCGGCTTTTCTTGTTGGCAGAGCGGCTTTTCTTGTTGGCAGAGCGGCTTTTCTTGTTGGAGAGCGGCTCTTGTTGGCAGAGCGGCTTTTCGCTCTTGGACGAGCGGCGGTCCTGGCCTTCCGAGATCCCTCGGTCGAACGTGGGGCACCTTTGGCCGATCGGGCAGGGGCAGGGGCACGGGCACGGGCAGGGTTGAGAGAAGGTCGGGAGGCTTTCACTCCTTAATCGGGAAAGGGGCGATTTCCTCTGATGGGGATTGGACGAAGAAGGTGGCCGGGGCCTGTCAGAAATTTCGTGTGAACGGGCCGATGAGGCTCGCGTTGGGCGGCCGTTCCTGTCACGGAAAGGACGCCGATGAAGAAAGACAGGAAGATTCGCCGCGAGCTGCTCGACGAGTTGCTCGCTGGGTACTCGAAGCCCGAGGACTTGACCGGTCCTGAAGGGCTTCTCAAGCAGCTGACCGGGGCGCTGGTGGAGCGGGCGCTGCAAGCCGAGCTGACCGATCACTTGGGCTATGACGAGCACGCGGCCGAGGGCCGTGGCAGCGGCAATTCGCGTAACGGCAGCGGCACCAAGACCCTTCAGACCGAGCAGGGTCCGCTGCCCGTCGAGATTCCTCGCGACCGCAACGGCACCTTCGAGCCGCAGTTGGTGAAAAAGCACCAGCGCGCTTCGACGGGTTCGACGACAAGATCCTGGGCATGTATGCGCGCGGCATGAGCGTGAGAGACATCCAGGCGCAGCTTTCGGAGCTGTATGGCACCGAGATCTCGCCCGACCTCATCTCCTCGGTGACCGACGAGGTGGTGGCGGAGGTGCAAGCGTGGCAGGCCCGCCCGCTCGACGCGATCTGGCCCATCGTTTACCTGGATGCGCTGGTAATCAAAGTGCGCGACCAGGGCGTGGTCGGCAATAAGTCCGCCTATCTCGCGATGGGTGTCGACCTCGACGGAAAAAAGCAGATCCTTGGCCTCTGGCTCGAAGCCAACGAGGGCGCCAAGTTTTGGCTCAAGGTCATCACGGAGCTGAAAAACCGCGGCGTCGAGGACATCTTCATCGCCTGCTGCGACGGCCTCAAAGGCTTTCCCGAAGCTATCGAGGCGGTGTTTCCCAAGACCGTCGTGCAGACGTGCATCGTCCACATGATCCGAAACTCCGCCCGCTTTGTCACTTGGACCAAGCGCAAGGCGCTCTGCGCCGACCTCAAACACGTCTACGGAGCCGAGACCGAGGACGCAGCCCTGCAGGCGCTCGACACCTTCGAGGCCGCCTGGGGCAAGAGCCACCCTGCCGTCGTAGCCTCCTGGCGTCGCAACTGGGAGCGCGTACGGCCCTTCTTCGCCTTCCCCATCGAGGTCCGTCGCATTCTCTACACCACCAACGCCATCGAGTCGCTCAACTACCAGCTGCGCAAGATCATCAAATCGAAAGGCCACTTCCCCAGCGACGAAGCCGCCTCCAAACTGCTCTTTCTCGCCTTACGCAACGCGGAGAAAAAATGGAGGATGCCACCCAAGACCTGGAAGTGTGCGATGAATCAATTTCAGATCCACTTCGAGGGACGCCTCCCGGCGTGACCCCCTAAAGCCTGTTACACGGAATTTCTGACACCGCCGGTGGCCGCACGCACGCGCATCGAAGACGCGATTGCCCTCGTCTAGCGGGCCGTATAATTGCAGCGTAAATGCGCAGAAGACTCACGTTGGCAGGACCCGCCGCAAGCCTAGCCGCTGTGCTCATTGTCACGGGTGCGTGCGGCGGCGCTCCGAGGCGTCCCGGGTACGTCGTAAATTCCATGGCTCATTCCGAGACTGCCACGATCGACGCGCAACGCGATCTGTTTCGAGCTCGCACGCGCAACCTCGTGGCCAACCTCGCACGGGGCAACTTCGCCGGCGCGTCAGAAGACTTCGACTTCACGATGCGCTCAAAGCTTCCCCCCGAAAACCTTGCGCAGGCATGGCGGATGATCGAAGCGCAGGTCGGGCCCTTCGTCACCGTTGAACGCGTTCGCACCGAGCAAAAGGACCGGTTCTCGTTTGGCTTCGCGCGCTGCCGCTTTGAGCGCGGCGAGAAGGTCATCAAGGTCACCTACGACTCCGACGCCAACGTGGCGGGGCTCTTCTTCCTCGATCCACCGGCGGAGCCTTCCTGGACTCTCCCCGCGTACGCCGATCCGGGCGCGTTCGAAGAACGAGACGCGCGCGTTGGGACGCATCCGGAGCTTCCCGGCACGCTCACCGTACCGAAGGGGCCCGGTCCTTTCCCCGCGGTGATCCTCGTCCACGGTTCGGGACCGCTCGATGCCGACGAGACCGTCGGCCAAATCAAGGTCTTCAAAGATCTAGCGTTCGGTTTGGCGAGCCGCGGAGTCGCAGTGCTGCGGTACGCAAAGCGAACGCTCATCGAGCCGCAGGGCGTCGTGACGGTAAAAGAGGAGGTCATCGACGCCGCACGCGCTGCGGTCGACCTCCTGGCGGCGACGCCGCAGGTCGATCCGAGACGTCTGGTGCTCGTAGGCCACAGCCAGGGGGGTTACTTAGCCCCCCGGATCGCCAGCGAGGACGCTCGCATCGCGGGTTTGGTCATCCTCGCCGGCAACGTGAGGCCGATTCAAGATGTATTGATCGAACAGCTTCGGTACCTTGCGGCGCCGTCGGCGGCGATGGACGAAGCGCTCCGAATCAAGGCCATCGTCGAGGACCCTCAGCTCACGGCCGATCGCCCCCTGCCGGCGTTGGCCGGCGGTGTCACGGGTGCCTATTTCCTCGACCTGCGCGGCTATCGCCCGGAGATCGTCGGATCCCGGGTCCCACGTCCGATGTTCATCGTGCGAGGCGAGCGCGACTATCAGGTCAGTCAGGCCGACTTCGATGGGTGGAGGGTTGCGCTTTGCGGAGACCCCCGCGTTCGGTGCAAGCAATACCCCGGACTCAATCACCTGTTCGTGGAGGGCGCCGGCCCTTCGACGCCGGCCGAATACAGTCGCCCAGGACATGTTGACCGGCTCGTCATCGAGGACGTCGCCCTCTGGGTTCGATCGCTCCCCGCCCGCCCGGGCGAGTGAGCTGCCGGCGGAATATCAGGCAAAGCTGGTTCGAAAACGAGGCGCGCAACAACCGTTACGGCGTTGACGTCGAGCGCAGCGCGGTTTCTGTCCTCGTTGCGATTGCGGCTACGCACGCGACGAGCGTGGGCCAGGACCCGGACAGGCTCCGGGCGGCCGTCGGGGTCTGGAACGAACGTGTAGACATCGTCGGCGCCGGGCAGCTCGTACGCCGAGCCGAGCTCGTCGATCGTGCGCCCGGCGTCGCGCTGGCTTGTTTGCCCATGCGCGCCCGCAGAAGGCGCGCGTGCCTCAGGTAGCGCGGAGTGAGTCGTAGGAGTCGAGCCAATGCTCTAGACGCTCCGGCAGCTCGCCCGTTTCGAGGTAGAGGCGGAGCTCGACCTCGGACAGGTCGACGAACTCGCCCCGCCGGGCTTCCTCGATGCCCAGGCGCACGCTCCGCGCGTTCTCCGGCGAAAGCTTCGCTTCGACCGGTTCAGGCAAGGGTCGGGTCCGCGGCGCCACCGGGGGAAGTGTAACACCCAGCCTTGCAGCTCGCCTCGAGGGCGACGCGTCGACGCCGGTCCGCGCTCGTTACGAGAGCCACACGATCGTGACGCCCTCTCCACCGCTGTTTGCTTCGCCCGCCTGAAAACGCGCCACGTACGACGACCTGGCCAGCTCTTTTCGGAGAGCCTCCCGAAGAGCGCCCGTGCCGTGTCCGTGAAGCAGGAAGACGGCACGCTCCGCGTCGCCCAGCGCGCGATCGAGGAAAGCCGTCGCCATGGCCACGGCGTCGTCCACGCGAAGGCCGCGCAAGTCGCATGTGTTGTCGCGGGTCTGCAAGGGCCTCTCGTCCGTTGGCGCGCGAGAGGCCGAGGGGGCGCCGCGCGTCGAGAGGCGCGACGGGGTCGGCTCTTGCGAGGTCGCCGTGCGGAGGTCGCTCGCGGCGAGCGTCAGCTTGAGCGGACCGGCCGCAACGCGGACCTGTCCGGCGGCGAGCACGTCGATGATCTGGGCCTCTGCGCGCAGGCGGGGGACCCAGACCCGCGTTCCTCTTCGGAGCTCGCCCGCCGGCACGGGCCCTCGTGGGACGTCGTCCGCCTTGACGACGAGCGGCTCGAGCCGCCCCCCCAACGCGACCTCCTGCGCCACGCGCTCGATCGCCCGCTCCGCCTCGCCCACGGCTCCTGGCTCGGGTTTCTTGGCATGCAGCTTGGCCTGCGCGGCACGAAGCTCGTCGCGCGCGCGGTGTAGACGGCTCATCAATTCGCCGGCCTCGTCGGACAAAGCCCGCCTCTCGCGGCCCTTCATCGCCGTGAGCTCCGCGTCCAAGCGCGCCCGGACGTCCTCTGCGTCGCGCTCCCGCCGTTCCGCGGCGGCCCGCGCCAACTCCAGCGCCGCCCGCTCGTCCTCTAGCCGCTTGACGACTAGCTCGAAGGTGCGGTCCTCGCGCGTCAGAAACCGCTCGGCGCGCTCGAGGACCGTGGAAGGCATGCCGAAACGGCGCGCCACGGCGAGCGCGCTCGAGCTCCCCGGGATTCCGAGCGTGAGCGCAAATGTCGGCGCCATCGTCGCCAGGTCGAAGCCGACGCTCGCATTGATGAATCGCTCGTCGGCCAGCGCGAGGGTCTTGAGCCCCTCGTAGTGGGTGGTCGCTGCCACGGCGCCGCCGCGCGCGCAGAAGCTGTCGAGCAAGCCCGCGGCCAGCGCCTCGCCCTCGCGCGGGTCGGTTCCGCCCGCGAGCTCGTCGAGGAGCACGAGCGAGCCACGCGTCGTGTCCAGCAGAGATCGCGACGAGATTGGAGACGTGGGCGCTGAACGTCGAGAGACTCTTTTGAAGGCTCTGGTCGTCGCCGACGTCGGTCAGGACGACGTCGAAGAGTCCGATGCGGCTTCCCTCGCCGCAGGGAATGGGCAACCCGGCGCGCGTGAGGAGCGCCGCGAGCCCCATGGTCTTCAGCGCGACGGTCTTTCCCCCCGCGTTCGGCCCGCTGACGACCATCGCGCGACCGGCCTCGAGGGCGAGGTCGCTCGGTACGACCTTCCGAGGAAGATCGAGCGCGAGGAGCAGGTGCCTGGCGCCCTTCAGATCGAGCCGTGGCTCGTCGACGAGGTCTGGGAACGCGAGCGTCGCGTCCCGCGCCAGCACGGCCGTCGCGGCCCGAACGTCGGCCAAAGCGAGCGCTCGTGCAGCCGCCTCTGCGCTGGGCAGCGCGTCGGCGATGAGCGCCGTCAGCTGCGCGAACACCGCCTCCTCTTCGCGTTTGACGTCGGCCTCCAGCACTTTGAGCCGGTTGCCCATGGGCACCACCGCCCGAGGCTCGACGAAGAGTGTCGACCCACTTGCGCTCGTCGCGTGGACGATCCCCGGAAAGCGCTCGTGGGCGTCGCTCCGGACCGGCAAGACCCAGCGGCCTTCGCGCTCCGTGACGAAGCGATCCTGGAGCACCCCTTCGTGACGGGACATCAGGTCTTCCATGCGCGAAAGCATGCGCTGGCGGGCTGCGTGCCACTCGCTGCGAAGCTCGCGCAGGCGAGGGCTTGCGCGATCCGCGAGCGTGCCGTCGGGGTCGAAGCTGTGGACGAGCTCGTCGGCCAGCGCGTCGAGCGTCGGGTCGGTGGAGCACGCCTCGACGAGGGCGGGCAACTCGGCGCGAAGCCCCGATAGAAACCGCCGAAGGCTCCGCGCCGCCCCGAGCATCCGCCCTATCGCCCGCAGCTCCGCGGGGGCGAGCACGCCGCCGATCCGAGCGCGTTCGAGGCCTTGGCGCACGTCGTCCACCTCGCCGACCGGCAGCGGACGGCCCTCCGCGAGCAGCCTGGTGGCCTCCGCCGACTGCGCGAGAAACGAGCGCGCCTCCAGCCTCGTCGACGCA
The DNA here is from genome assembly GCA_963787925.1 of uncultured delta proteobacterium. GTDB lineage: Bacteria > Myxococcota_A > Polyangia > Polyangiales > Polyangiaceae > Palsa-1150. The sequence continues at coordinate 1,168,110 of CAWBEN010000003.1, read as the reverse complement.
AAAGGAAGGTCGAGGGCAAGCTCCCTCCCGAGCGGACCGGCGCAACGCTCCGCCAGCGCCGAGAGGACGCGGTCCCACTCGAGGTCCGCTCGCGTCTTCGGCGGACAAGGGTCGGAGCGCAAATCGTACTCGGCCGGTGAGTCATGCGAGCTGTGCGAAGGGTGCAAGGATCGCCGAGAATAGCGCGCCGGCCGGAGGCCGCGGGGCCTCGTCCGCGTGACGGGGGACTTGCCCCGGCCGGTCGCCCCCGGGGATGATTGGGTCGATGGCACCCGGCCCGGTCCAGGCGCGTGCCCTCGCGGCGCGAGTCGCGAGGTGGCTTGTCGGCAAAGGCAGGACCGGAGAGGCCGTCGCGGTTCTCGCTGCCTGGGCCGCCAACGGTCCCAACGACGCCGAGGGCCAGGAGCTCCTCGCCGAAGCGTTGCGCTTGGATGCCTCCTCGCACGTCGCCAAGCTCTGCTTCGAGCGGATGGAAGGGGTGGCGAGCGACCAGCGTGCGCTCGACGAGGCCATCGCCCGGTGGTCCCCCGACGCGCTCCGCCAGCTGGAGGCCGAAGCCGGGCGCCCCGCGGCTTCGCGCGCACAGGTCGGCTTCAACAACAACGTCAAGTACAAGAACCGAGCCTTTCACATCCAGACCGAGGACAGCGGCCTCGACAAGCCCCACGTGATTACGCACCTCTTTGCCGACGGGGGTCACGTCATCAAAGGGCACAAGCGGTCGTACGCCCACGAGACGCAGCGCGACGACCTGGCGGCGTTCGTGCGCCAGCTCATGAAAGGGCAGCAGCTCGAGATGGCCCTCGCCCTGCGGGATGGCAAGTTCGACGAGATCATCGCCGGCCGCGCGATCGGCGGGGTGGAGACCCTCGACTACCCTCCAAAGGTCGATCTCCAGCGGCTCGCGACCCAGAAGCAGTCCCGGGTTCAGGCCGACGGTTCGACGCCGGAGCGACCCCCTCCGCAGGCGGGGGCGCAGGCGGTGGCGCCGGCGATGGCCCCGCCGCGGCCACGGCAGAAGCCCAAAGCCAACTATCGCGTCAGCGTCACGTCGGGTCGAGGCGCAAAACTCGAGCCGCTCGTCTACGAGCCGCTCGGGGCGGAGGCCATCATCGGCCCCGCCGGCGGGATCGCGTTGCCGCTCGAGCCGTTCTGCCACCCGCGTCAGGCGGCCATTCGCGTCCGGGACGGTCGCCTCTGGCTGCACGATTTCGGGTCTCGCAACGGCGTCTTCCTGCGCACGCGCGGCCCTGTGGAGCTCGAAGTGGGCGACGAGTTCGTCGTCGGAGATCAGCTGCTCCGTGTCGAGCGCAACCCCGTGCCCCAGGACAGGCCCGACCGCGGTCCGACTTACTTCTATTCCTCTCCCCGGTGGCTCTCGTCGTTCCGCGTCGTTCAAATTTTCGAGCGGGCCGCCCTCGGCGCCTGCGTCCAAGCTCGGGGCACCACCCTGCAGATAGGCTCGGCCGAGGGCGACTTCGTCTTTCCGAGCGACCCGCTGGTGAGCGGCCAGCATTGCCTCATCGAAGAGCAGGCGGGAGCCATTTTGCTGAGCGACCTAGGTTCGCGCACCGGCGTCTTCGTTCGAATCAAAGGCGAACAGGAGCTCATCGACGGCGACGAGCTCCTCGTCGGGCGAACGCGGCTCAAGCTCACGCTCTTGCGCTGAGCGCCAGCGCACCGACGCTCGGCGAGCGGCATCCCACCCGGCAGTCACTACGCTGCGGCGTGGCTTCGATGCAGCTTCACCGGAACGAGGTGGTTGCCGCACTGGGGGCACGAGGGCGGCCGGTGACCGCCGAGCTGCTCCTCCATCGCCTGCTTTTCTTCGTACGCGGCCTGAATCTCCTCGAGCGCGGGGGGCAGCGGCGCCGGTTGCACGCGTACGGCGGCGGCCTCGGCCCACGCGCCGCGCCAGGGGCAAACAGTGCAGCGAAGCGTCTTGTCCATGGCTTGGATTCTTACGGATGCACGGGGGGAGAGCAAGCGCGGCAGAGCCCCGTCACTTGCCGATCCGGTCCTGGAGGACGGTCAGGTAGGTCGCACGGCACCTCGCCACGACCCGGCGCGAGGACTCGGCTCGCGTCTCGACCTCTATGAACGTGATATTCCGCCCTCGCCGCAAGACCGTCCCCGTCGCGACCACTGCCTCGCCGGGCGCCGCAGCGCGCAAGAACGAGGCGCTGAAGTCCGTCGTCAGGCCCGTCGACCCCGTCGCGACGACGCGCGGGTCGGCGTTGAAAAGACACCCACCGACCTGATCGGCCAGCGCCATCAGGGCGCCCCCGTGAAAGATCTCACCCCACCGCCGGAGCTCGCGCCGCCAGGCCATCCGCATGACGACCCGGTCGCGCCCGACCTCGAGGACCTCCAGCCCGAGGTGGGACCCGAGCTGGCCCTCGCCGCCGAAGACGTCGTCGCGCAGCGCCGCCAAGTACGCGTCGAGCGCGGCTTCGTCTCCAGCGGCGGCGGCCCGCGCCAGCTCTTGCAGCGTTGCATCGTCCATTGCGCCTCGGTTCGGGCTGCGGTCGGCGCCGACCCTCGGGCGGCCGACCCGGTCGCCGGTGAGCGCTCGACTAGCACGCGCCTTGCCGCGCTTCACCCGGGCAACCGCTGTCCGCCCCCGAGAGCCCGGGCGAACAGATCGCCTCTTCTTCGGACGCGCTCCACCACGGTTCGCACCGTGAACCGCGTCGGGTCGAGCGCCTCGGTGACCTCCTCCCACTCGATCGGCGTCGAGACGACGCCGCCGTCGCGCGCGCGGATCGTGTACGGCGCGACGATGGTCCGGCCCTCGCCGTTCTGCCCGTAGTCGACGTAGAGCTTGCCGCCGCGCTTGTCCTTCATCCGCTCGACCGTCGCGATCGCCGGCAGGACCTTGGCCACCGCGCGGGCCACCTGTTCTGCGAAGCCCGTGGCCTCGTCGTGGGTCGGTCCGGGCGCGATGGGCACGACGACGTGAAGCCCGCGCTTGCCGCTCGTCTTGACGACGCTCACCAAGTGAAGCGCCTCGAGCAGGGCGCGCACGGCGTTCGCGACCTCGACGAGGTGAGCCCAAGGTCCGTCACCGGGATCGAGGTCGAGCACGACGTAGTCGGGGCGCCCGAGCGCGTGATCGATCGCCGCGCGCGTCGTGAGCGAAGGGGGGACGTGGCTGCGACCAGGTGTGCAGCGTCAGCGCGGCGAGGTTCGTGAGCCACTGCAGCGTCTCGACGTTGTCGCAGACGATTCGCTTCTTCTGATCGTGGCGCGGCCCCGCGTCGACCAGCCGCACGAACCCCGGCGTCTTGTCGGGCGCGTTCTGCTGGTACCACTCCTCGCCTTCGATGCCGTCGGGGTAGCGCTGGAGCGTGAGCGGCCGGCCGGCGAGATGGGGAAGCATCGCCGGCGCGATGGCCGTGTAGTAGTCCCAGACATCGCGCTTCGTGAGCCGTCCCGCGGGAAGAGCACCTTGTCGGGGTTGGTCAGCTTCGGCGCGTCGCGGCGGGCCGCGGGCAAGGCGGGGGCCGCGCGCTCCGGGCGCTTCGGGAGCCTCCGGCGCGTCGGCCGCCTGGCGCACGGCCTCCGCAGGCGATCTTGTCCTCGCGCAGCCCGACGAAACGCGGATGGCGCATCGAGCCTTCGCGCGTCCACTCGGTGAAGGCGCATTCGCAGACGAGCGTCGGGCGAACCCAGTGGGCTCCCTTCGTCGGGGGCGCTCGCTCGACCTGGGGCGCTCGACGCGCTCGGCCTCGAGCCGCTTCGCGAGCGCGGTCCGCGTCCGCGCGTCGAACCCCGTGCCGACGCGCCCCGCGATAGACGAGCCCGCCGCGCTCCTCGCGACGGCCGAGAAGGAGGGCGCCCACGTCGTTCGGCGCGCCCGCCATCGGAACGTAGCCCGCGATCGCGCACTCCTGCCGCTTGTCGAAGCGCAGCTTGAGCCATTGCGTCGTGCGCCCCGCCACGTACGCCGACCCTCTCTTCTTCGCGACGAGCCCCTCGAGACCCGCCTTCTTGGCCGCCTGCAGCAAGTCGACGAGGTCGCCCGGGACCGCGCGCGAGAACGAAAGGGGCGGACCCCGGCCCTCGAGGAGCTTCTCGAGCAGCTCGCGCCGAGCCTCGATCGGCTCGCGGCGCATGTCGCGGCCGTCGAGCCAGAGCAGGTCGAACACGGCGTATCCGATGCGCGCGTGCGGCGTCCCCCCCGAGAGCCACTCCTGGAGCGCCGCGAACGACGGCCGCCTTCGCGTCGTCGACCGCGCACGCCTCGCCGTCGAGCACGCACTCGCGCGCGCCGACGGTGGCGATCGCGTCGGCGATCGGGCGGAAGCGCTCGGTCCAGTCGTGGGCGCGCCGCGTGTGCAGGCGCACGTCGGCGCCGGCCTTGGCGGCGAGCAGGCGGTAGCCGTCGTACTTCACCTCGAAGAGCCAGCCGGACGGGTCCGCGATCGCGGTCACCGCGGTGGCGAGCGCCGGCTCCCCGACCGCCTCGAGCAGCGCGCGAGCGCTCGCCCCGTGCTGCGAGGCGCCCACCCGCTTCGGGCCGCGCGTCGCCAGGCGGCCGCTGACGACGGACTCCGGCCGCTCGGCGACGACGTCGTAGGCCGGGTTGGCCCGCGAGTCCTTGGCCTTGAAGATCAGCCACTGCGCCTTTCCGGGGCCGCCTGCGCCGTCGTCGCCCCCGCGCCGGTCGGTGCGCACCAAGTGCCAGTCGCCGACGAGCTTTTCGCCGGAGAAGCGCACGTGGAGGTGCCCCTTGGCGATCATCGCCGTGCTGCTGGCCGGGCGGCACCGTCTCGTACGTCCCGCGATCCCAGATGAGCACGTCGCCCGCCGCCGTACTCGCCGTCCGGAATGCGCCCCTCGAAGGCGTTGTACGCCATCGGATGATCTTCGGTCTGCACCGCGAGGCGGCGGACCGTCGGGTCGTAGCTCGGGCCCTTTGGGACGGCCCAGCTCATCATCGCCCCGTCGATCTCGAGCCGCACGTCGTAGTGAAGGCGCCGCGCGTCGTGCTTCTGCACCACGAACTCGAGGGGCGAACCGGCGACCGCCGTTTTCTTTTCCTTCTGCTCGGCGGCTTGCGACGATTCGACGTGCGAGGACGGCTCGGGCGTGACGTCGAAGCGGCGCTTCGCCGCGTACCGGGCGAGGCGATCGCCCTCCGAGCCCGGCTTGGCGCTCGGCGCGCGCCCCTTCCGTTCAGGTTTTCGTTCAGTGCGGTGCTTGCGAGTGGAGCTTTTCGTCGTATTCGCCATCATTCACGCCGAGCGTGAGGAGAGACTCAGATGCGCGCGTTCTGGTCCGGTGAAATTGCGTTCGGCCTCGTCACGATCCCGGCGAAGCTTTACACGGCGACCAAGGACCTGACGCCCCAGTTCCACCAGCTCCACAAGGAGTGCGGCACGCGGATCAAGATGGTGCGGCGCTGCCCCAAGTGCCATCGCGATCTCGGCTGGGACGAGATTGGCAAAGGCTACGAGGTCGCCAAGGGCGAGTACGCGCTCTTCACCAAGGAGGAGCTCGCGAAGCTCGACGGCGACGACAGCGGCGGGATCATCGAGATCGTCGAGTTCGTCGACCCGCTCGAGGTCGACCTCGCCTACGTCGAGAAGAGCTACTGGGTCGGCCCCGGCAGCAAGAACGTGCGCGGCTACGATCTCCTCCGCGTCGGTGCTCGCCGAGGCGAAGAAGGTCGCCCTCGCCAAGGTGAAGCTCCGCACGCGAACGCGCCTCGCGCTCCTCCGCCCGCGCGGACGCCTCTTCTCGCTCGACATGATGCGCTTCGCCGAGGAGCTGGTGCCCGCCGACGAGATCGCCCCGGCGGAACAGAAGGCCCCGAGCCCGCGCGAAAAGCAGCTCGCCCTCCACCTCGTCGACGAGCTCTCCGGCGCGTTCGATCCGGCGCAGCCACCCCGACGAGTACCGGAGCGCCGTCCTCGCGGCGGTCGACGAGAAAATCGAAGCGGGCGAGGTGGCGCGCGACACGACGAGCGAGGGCGAGGCGCCGGCGAAGGCGACGGGGCAGGCGACCGGCGCGCAAGTGATCGACCTCGCGGAGCTGCTCTCGCGCTCGATCAAGGCGGCCGGCAAGCCGGGGCCGGCGAAGGCCAAGGAGTCCGAAGAGAAGCCCGAGAAGGCCAAGGGCACCGCACCCAAGAAGAAGCGAGCGGCGAGCTAGCGCGCGGCTCGATCACCGAACGACCTCGGGCCTTCTTCGGCGTCGGCTGGAACGAGCGCGGCCCACGCGATTGACGAGGCCCGCGCCCACCTACGTCGCCAGCGCCGGCCGCGCGCTTCTCGCTCAGTAGCGGGGCACCGACGGATTCGACCGTTCGCGACCACTCGTCGATTCCGCCGTTCAAGTTGAAGACCCGCCGGAAGCCCTCGCCGAGCAGCTTCTCGGCCGCCTGTTGGCTGCGCACTCCGTGGTGGCAGTGGAGGGCAATCGCCGTGTCGCGGGCGAGCTTCCGGAGGTGCTCTTGCCCCGCCGCGTCCAGCGGACGGGCTGCTGCGATGCTCGCGCGCGCGCGCTCGCCCTCGGGCCTGACGTCGAAGAGGACGACCTCTCCGCGATTGAGCATGGCTTTGAGCTCGGGGGCGCTGAGCGGCTTGACGCGCGGCGGCTCGTTCGGATTCGTCATCTTGAACCCGCCATTGGCCCCCGGGACGAAGTCGATGCTCAGCCCGCTGGCGCGGCGCGCGCTCGGCGCGTCGAGCAAGAACGTGAGCCCCTTCGAGCGCGCCTCGACGTCGCCCGGCTCGCGCGGGCCGACGAACAGCTCGTGCTGAAAAGACGGCTCGATCTTCAAGCGAAGCCATTCACCCGGCGAGTCGGCGAGCGCGGACTCGAACGCCTTCGTCGCGGCCTCGCTCACGTCGATGGCGGGCGCTACCCCGGCTGCGGCCTCGGCGCCCCGCGCTCCGAGGAGCTTCTGGAGCTCGCCGGAGGCGCTCATGTCGCGGACGATGTCGCAGCCGCCGACGAATTTCCCGTCCACGTAGAGCTGCGGAATCGTGGGCCACTGGGAGAACTCCTTGATGCCCTCGCGGAGCTCGGGCGACCGAAGGGCGTCGACCGTCTCGTAGCTCGGAAGCAGCTCGTCGAGGATCTGCACGACTTGCGCCGAGAAACCGCACTGCGGCGCCTCGCGCGTCCCCTTCATGAAGAGGACGACGCGGTGGGCTGCCACCAGGTCGGCGATACGGCTGCGCACGGTCTCGTCGAGGGCCATGGGAGCCGTATAGCACTGGCGGCCAGCGGGTCGCCGAAGATGCGCGAGTGGATCAGTGGCCGAGCGCGGTTTGGATCACCCTCCGCTCGCGCGAGCGCGAGCGTCGACGAGAGGCTTTTTGCCCCAGCGCGAGATGTCGATCGGCCGTTGCCGTGCGCGCAGCTCTGCCAACCGGAAGCCGTGCTTGCCGGCGAGCCCGCGCAGTCGATCGAGGGTCGCCTCTTGAAGATCGCGACCCATGCTCGCGTGCTCGTAGTGATGCTCGAGCGCGAGCATCATCGTCTCTGCCATGCAGGCGTAGGCGAGCCCTTCCCCCAAACCGAAATGGAAGCCGAGGCTCGTGCGTCCCGGGACTTCGACGATTCCGCCGTCGATGACGAGAACGTCTTCGCGACGGAACAGCTCGTCGCTGACGTTCGGGGGACGAGACAGATTGCAGACAACCGTTCCCGGTTGCACCATGTGGGACTTGACCAGCTCCTCGGTGCTGCTCGTCGCCAGGAACACGAGGTCCGACTGCGCGACGGCGCTCGCCAGATCCGTAGTCCAGCGAACGGGCAGCTCGCGCACCTGCTCGAGGATGCGCCGCTCCGCCCCTTCGGTCAGACGCATGCGGCCGTCGTTCTCGGCAAGCTCTTCGGCGCAAGGGAGAAGACTGAGCGCCTCGCCGAGGCTGGCCGCTGGGAGCTCGACTCCCTGGGCTCGTCGCCGCGCCAGGTGCCGCACGATCCTGGCCAGGATGACGGCGTAGCGACTCTGCATCGACGCGGAGTCGGCCTCCCGGCTCACCAGCACGAGCGACGCCACCCGCTCCGCGAGGAGCGATCCCAGCGCGCTCCCGATGCTCCCGCCGCCCCCTACGATCGCGACCCGGCTCGTCTCGAGCTGCCGGCCCGTGATCCGAGCCGCCTCGAGCGCCGCGTCGATGGCCGACACCACCGTGTAGCTATTGCCCGTCGTCAGACCGACGCCCAGTTTCAGCAGCGCCTTCAGATTTTGAGCGACGACGACCGAAGTGTAGCCGCCCAGCCCCACGATTTTCGCGCCGCGCTCTTTGGCAAGGCTCACCGCGGCGGCCACGTCCTGGAGGGCCTCCTCGGGCGAAAGTCGCAGGAGTTGCGCGGCCGTCTTGGGCAGCATGATGAAATCGCCTCGGGCGACACCTCCCGCGGCCGACTCGATCCGCACCTCCGAGCCGACGAACGGGTGCACCGATTGCTCGAAGCGACCTGCGAGCTCCTCGAGATTGGCGGGCGCGAGGCGCTCGAGCGAGCGGTCGAACTCGACGAGACTTTTGGAATCCAACATGTGCACGATAAACGCGAAACGACCCTCTTCGGCGACGGGGACGACACGGTCGGCTACGCGAAAGACACCCGAGTCGCGGGGCGACGGCTCGGGCTTGGGCAGCAAGTGGGAAATGAACCGGTCCGATTTTCCCGACGCCATGACGGAAGCGACGTCCTCGAAGGCGCGGACAATCCAGTCGCACTCTTCCTGAGTGACCGTCAAAGGTGGCTGGACTCGAAGAACGCTCGCTCCATTCAACGTGGGGGCGACCCGAACACGACCCACGTTCAACAAGTAGCTCGCCGCAAAAAGGGGAAGGCCATCGCCCATGAGCGGCATGAACGATCCGACTCCCCGCGCGATGTTCGAGCGATCCGCCGCGAGCTCGACTCCAAGCATCAGCCCACGGCCGCGCACCTCGCGGACGACGGAGCTGTATTTGCGCTGCACTTCGCGTAAACCGCGCTTCAGGTACGCCCCTCTGCGGACCACCTGGTCGAGGAGCCCTTCGGACTCCGAGGTCAGGCGCTCGAGGACGCGGAGACCAATGCCCATCGCCAGCGCGTTCCCGGCGAAGGTCGACGAGTGCTTGAAAGCGAAGTCTTTCGTGTAGGCGCGGGGCGTGAGCAGGCAGGCTGCGACCGGCAGCAGGCCGCCACCCAACGCCTTCGCCAGGGTCATCGCGTCGGGAGTGATTCCTTCACTGAGGCACGCGAACAGGGCTCCCGTTCGTCCGAGCCCCGTCTGGATCTCGTCCACGATCAGGAGGACCCCATGGCGATTGCACAGCTTCCGAGCGAGCTTGAGATAGCCGAAAGGAGCCTCGATGACGCCCCCCTCGCCTTGAATGGGCTCCACGATGAACGCCGCGGTGTGCGCCGCGCCCTCGATCAACGCCTGCTCGAGAGCGTCGGCGTCACCGTAAGGAACGTGGCGAAAGCCCGCCACCGGCGCCCCCGACCCCGTCTGGAAGCACTCCCGGCCTGTCGCCGAGAGGGCACCCAGCGTCTTGCCGTGAAAGGCGTTCTCGGTCGAAAGGATGCCCAGTCGACCCGTCGCCAGGCGGCAGGCTTTGATCGCGGCCTCGACGGCCTCCGTGCCGCTGTTCGCGAACGTCACGTACTGCATCCCCGGCGGGGCGTGACGGATCAATGCCTCGGCGAGCTCGCCCGCACCGAGGAGCAGGGACGGTTGCGCCATGCTCGGTCGGCGGGTTTGCTCGTGATCGCGGACGGCTTGCCATACCCAGTCCGGGTTGTGGCCGAACGGCACCGCCCCGTAACCGGAAATGGCATCGAGATAACCGTTGCCTTCGGCGTCGAAGAGGAGATGACCCTCGCCGCGCACGTAGCATTTGTCCATTCCCAGACGTTCGAGCGCATCGGCCAGGTCGGGATTGACGAATTGTCGGTAATATCGCGCCGCGTCCGTCGGATGCTCTCGCGCGCCGCAGTCGCTTGGCTCAGGGGCGATCGGCTCACGGCGAGGTCGTTGCACCCGAGCGCGCGCGCTCGACGGACGAGGCGCCTCGGCCTCGGTTCGGTTGAATTGAAATGCATGACTGGCCATTGGAGACTCCCTCTTCGTGCACGGCATACAGGTGGGAGGGCACCTACCCGTGAAGCGCAAATCGAAGCCCCCGCGGTGGCGCCCACGTCGGTGACTCTGCCATGCCGCGGTGCGACGTGCGCCACTCTCTGCGCATGAGCCCACAGGGGCCCCCTCCAGGCGGCCGCCGTCGGATCAGCTCAAGTCGGCGACACCCGCGAGGACCCGAGGGGAGGTTGATTCACGGGCCAGCATCGCCGAAATCGGCGCCGCGTCGGGCGGACTCGCCCGCTTGCGGCTCACCAACGACCGGAAACCGTGACCCGGGCCCCTCTGGGATCGAGCGCTACGTCGCCCGCCGCGATCTCGAGCCCGCCTGCACGAGACTTGCCCGTCGTGGCTTGGGGCGGGTTGGAAGCGCCTCCGGAGCGGGTGGCGAAGAGGATCGCACCGAGGCCGAGGCCGGCGAGCCCGACCCCGAAGCCGATGGTCGAGTAATTGGCATCCCGGATGGCTTCGCTGTTCTGGCGTGCGCCATCGGCCGAGCAAGCGTCGTTTGGGCAGTTGCGATTGGCGTCGCGCTTTTGCGAGACAGCGAGGGCCGCGAAATACGTGCCGGCGCCGGCCGCCGCGACGCCGACTCCAAAGAAGATCCAGGCCGGGACCGTCGTGCCCGGAGAGGCGGGCATCGGTCTGGAAGGCCGGTCCGCCATCGGCTCGCGCGGCTCGCGCGGCTCCGGGCGCGTGCCTACGGCGCTTTGCGGCTCCGGGGTAGCGAGCTCCACGGTATCTTGGACGGGCGCGTCCTCCAGCGCTGGCATGACGACGACTTTGCTCTCCGCGTTGGCGCCCACGACGACCGACTGCTTCCAGTGCATCTTTCCCGGGGCTGCCGCCTCGATCAGGTGATCGCCGGGGTCGACCGGTATCGCCGACCCCCACGCCGCGCGCCCGACGACGCCGCCGTCACGTTTGATCTCGAGATTGGGCAAATCGGCCGCGGCAGGCACCTGGATCGACAGCCGCGAAAGGAGAGGCTCGAGCTCGGCCAGGTGCGCGCGCGCGAAGTCGATTCGCGGCTGTCGCTCGTCCCTCCGGGCGATTCCGAGCGCCTCGGTGAACTCCACCCAAGCCGTGGCGGTCCGGCCCTCTTTCTGGTGGCATAGCGCGAGGTTGAGCAGCGTACCGCCCCCTGGCCCGAGGCGCTGGCTCTCCTCGAGCTTGCGGCAGGCCGGGGCGACGCGGCCCTGGTCGAGGAGCGCCCGCCCCTCTTTGAAGAGCTGCGTGGCCATCGATTGGTCGGCGAGCGACCCATCCGCCGCCGCCGGGCGAGGCACGCCGAGGGCGGCGACGGTAAGCCCGGCGAGCGCGGCTCGTTTGGTGCCCCGTTTGATGCAAAAGCTTTTCATCGATGTTTCAAGCGCTCCGTCACCGGTTGCGTAGGCCCGCGGCATCATTGACAAGGACGGGAGCAATCTACCATGCTCGGCGTTTGTGGCACCAGCGGGCCTACCGGAGGTCATCGGAGGAAAGTACCGTCCTCGCGACGTTCTAGGTGCGGGATCAACGGGCACCGTCTATTCCGTCGAGCATACCTTTACGGGCGAGCTCCTCGCGCTGAAGCTCATGAGGTCGCACCTGGGCGCGTCGCCGGACGCGATCGCGCGCTTCAAGCGCGAGGCGCGTGCGGTCTCGAAAATCCGGAGCCAGCACGTCGTCCGCATCTTCGACGCGGACGTGGCGCCGGAGCTCGGCGGGGTTCCGTATCTCGTCATGGACCTGCTCGAAGGAGTCGACCTCGAGCACCTCTCGGCCGGCCGTCGCATCGAGCCGGCGACGGTCGTCGAGTGGCTCTGGCAAATCGCGCTGCCTCTCGACAAGGCGCACAGCGTGGGGATCGTCCATCGCGACCTCAAGCCGGAGAATCTCTTTCTGACGAGGACCGACGACGGGCGCCCCCTCATCAAGATCCTCGATTTCGGCATTGCCAAGATCACGGCCGATTCGCCGAGCACCACCCAATCGGGCTTGATCTTCGGGACGCCGTTGTACATGGCCCCCGAGCAGGCGCGCGCCGATCCGGCGCAGGTCGGCCCGGCGGTCGATCTCTATGCTTTGGGCCTCATCGCCTACCAGTTGCTTACCGGCTTTCCTTATCGGACGGAGACGAGCTTGACCGCAGTTCTGAGCGAGATTCATAACCCGCTGCGGGCGCCCTCGGAGCTTGGCCACTCCTTCGGCCCGCAGTTCGATCGCTGGTTTCTTCGTGCTTGCCAGCCCGACCCCGCGCAGCGCTTCGCCTCGGCGCAGGAGCAGATTGAAGAGCTCGCGCGCGCGCTCGACGTGCCGCTCGAAGCCGAAGCAGCGGCCACGTCGAGCTCGGTCGGGCTGCGCGACTCGCTGACGCCGGAGTCGCGGCAATCGCCGCGGGACTCCGGCTGGGACGTCATCATGCGCCTCCGCGACGCGCCGGCCGAAAAGGGCACGACGAGCCTCGAAGGACGGTCGCGCATGCTGAGCTCCACGGTGGCGGCGGCGCCGAAGGGGCGCGCGCGCGCCGCGCGAAGGCGCTGGCGTCCGGCGTTGTTGGCCCTGGCGCTCCTGGCGCTTCCGGTGGCGTTCGTCTTGGCTCGCGGCCGATCGCCGCACGCGACGACCGGGGGCCTCGCTCCAACGGCGTGCGCCGCGGCCCCGCCGATCGCGGTGACGCCATCGACCGTTTCGGTCGCCGCCCTCCAGCCCGTCCCCACTTTGACCGAGAGCTCGCCGGCAAAGGTCGAGGCAGCCTCCGACACCCCGGCCTTCAGCGTTCCGCCTCCGTACGCCCCCTCCCCGTCGAAATGGACGGCCCAGCTCCCTCCAGCGCCGGGCCCACACGACGCGTTGCACCTGCTGCCCACGCGGGTGGTGCCGGCGCACACCGCCCCGCCACGCGCGAAGTCGCCTGCCGACGACGAAGCGTTGAGTGACCAACAGTGAGCCACTCGCTCGGGAGACGGCGCATGGCGGGAGCCGCGCTTCTTTCAGTCGCCGGGTGCGTGCAGGTCCTCGGGCTTCACGAGCGCACCGAAGCGACCGACGGGGCGGCTGGAACGAGCGCCTCGACGAGCGACGCGGGCGCCAACGCGGACGCGGCCGTCCCGGGGACGGGCCAGTGCGGCAAGCTCGTGCACGCGTCGGCGTCGTGCGCCTCGTGCATGGATGCGAGCTGCTGCGCGGAGTCCCGGGCTTGCGCCGCAGACGCGGCTTGCCAGGAAGCGTCGTCGTGCCTCGCAAGCTGCAACGACGCCGCGTGCCAGGTCCGATGCGAGGCGTTCTACGCCTTGCCGGACACGCTCATCGCTCTTCGCTCGTGCCGCATCCGGCAGTGCGCGACCGCGTGCAACAGCACTTGCGGCGAAGCGGTCTCGGGGGTGCCGGCCTGCCAGGCTTGCCAGCAAGCCAAGTGCTGCGCGCAGGAAGCCGCTTGCGCCACCAATCAGGCGTGCGCTGCGCTGTCGCTTTGCCGCGCGAACTGCTTCGGCTCCCCGTCTTGCCCGAGCGACTGCGAGTCCCAGCATTCGCAGGGGGTCGCTGACTTCGCCCAGGTGTTTGCCTGCACCGATCCGTGCGCGACATCGTGTCAGCCCGGCCAGAGCTGGGCATGCCTCGACGCTCCCATCCTTTGGCCGAGGCCGAAGGGGACGGGCAGCATCACTTTTTCGGTCACGTTCGTCGATTTCAATGCCGAGAAGCCCTTCGTCGGCGCGACCGTCAAGGCATGCGACAAGCTCGATTTTCCGTGCGCAGCGCCAGTCGCGCAGGCGACCACCGACGCCACGGGCCTCGTCTCGTTGACAGTTCCCCCGGGCCTCGACGGATTCGACGGGTATCTCGACGTGACCGGCGGCAAGTTGGAGGGAACCGGCAGCGCTGCCTTTCCTGCCATTTGGTACCCCATTCCGTTCGTCATCGCCGACGGCTGGCGCGGCCGCACGCAGCTTCCTTCCGCCGACGAGTTTCCCCAGTTTGCGTTCGCAACGGGAACGACACTCGACCCCCTGCGCGGTCACTTTGGGGCGAACGCCGCCGATTGCCTTTTCACACCGGCAGCGGGCGTTTCCTTTTCGGTGGACTCCGCCGACGCGAAGACCCAGAGCTTCTACCTTGTCGGCGGCGTTCCATCCACGACGTCGGTCGCGAAAGCGACTGACCAATCGGGCATCGGCGGCTTCATCAATTTGCCGACCGTCGCTCCCGCGCGGTTGGCCGTCATTCGCGCGAGCTCGGGAGCCGCGGGTGGCAAGAGCATGGGGTCGTTCACGTTCATCATACGTCCCGGCACGTTCACGACGACGAGCGCCTACCCGCCCATCCAATGAGCGCGCGACGACCGTCCGATCGCGCTCGAGCCTCCACGCCTCCCTCGGCAAAAAGCCCACCCCGCGATCATCGCATTCCCCTTTCGATCGCATCGCCGATCGTCTCGAGGACCCTCGCGCGCGCCCACCGCTTGTCGTTCGCCTCGACGAGGTGCCACGGCGCCGGTTCGGTGCTCGTCCGGTCGACCGCGTCGCAAATCGCGCGCTCGTACGCGTCCCACTTCTCCCGATTTCGCCAGTCGTCAGGGCCAATCTTGAAGCGCTTGAACGGCGTCTTCTCGCGCGCCCGAAACCGCGCGAGCTGCTCCTCTTTGCTGATGGCCAGCCAGAACTTCACGACGACGACGCCGAAGCGGACGAGCGACTCTTCGAAGTCGACTATCTCGTGGTACGCGCGCGTCCAATCCGGCTCGGGCGTCAGCCCTTCGACGCGCTCGACGAGGACGCGTCCGTACCAGCTGCGATCGAAGATCGCGAAGTGCCCTTTGCGCGGGACATGGCGCCAGAAGCGCCACAAGTACGGCTGCGCGCGCTCTTCTTCGGTCGGCGGCCCCACCGGGACCACGCGGTATTTGCGCGCGTCGAGGGCGCGCGTCACGCGACGGATCGTCCCGCCCTTGCCGGCCGCGTCGTTCCCCTCGAAAACGACCGCGACGGCGAGGTCGCGGAAGCCCTTCGCGCGCGACAGCCGGTCGAGGCGTGCCTGCTGCTTCGGAAAGACCTTCACGTATTTGGCGGGCGCGAGGCGCCTCGAGAGATCGAGAGCCTCGACGACGTTTCGGGCGTCGGCGGGGACGGCCGCCGGCTGGAGAGCGGCCGCCGGAGAGGTGCGCTTTACGCGCTCGAGACGCTTGTTCATCGCGTCGAGGAGCAGCCGGCCGACGGTCAAATTGCGGTAGCGCGAGTCGCTCGCTTCGACGACGGCCCAAGGTGCCTCGGCGGTGCTCGTCTCGCGCAGCGCAAGCTCGTTCACGCGACGGAAATCGTCGTAACGCTCGTGATCGAGCCAGTCCTGCTTGGTCACTCGCCACGAGGTCGACGGGCTCGAGTCGAGCTTCTCGAACCGCCGCCGCTGGTCCTTCTTCGACAGGTGCATCCAGAGCTTGACGACGAGCGTCCCCTCGTCGACGAGCATCCGCTCGAAGCGCGTCGCCTCGGCCAGGGAGCGGGCGAGCGCGGCGCTACCGATGCGACCGTAAACCCGGTCCGCGACGGGGGCCGTGTACCACGAGCCGAAGAAGACGCCGGTTCTCCCCTTGGAGGGCAGCGCACGCCAGAAACGCCACATCGGCGGCCGTGAGCGCTCCTCGTCGGTCGGCTCGCCGTGAGCGTGCACCTGGATGTGATGCGGGTCCATCCATTCGAGCAAGAGATTGACGATGTCTCCGGTCCCTCCGCCGTTGACGCCGCCCGCGAGCAACACAATCGCAAACTCGGCGCGCTCGAGCACCCGGAGCTGGGCGCCGAGGAGCGCCGAGCGGAGACCCGGGACCTCTTTGTCGTAGTCGCGCTTGGCGACGGAGTGCCCTAGCTCTGCGGACTCGAACATGCGCGCCCCGCGATGATACGCGCCTCGTCGCCGGCGGCGAGGCAGGCGATCGCGCCACGAAGACCACCCGGCGCGCGCGCGCCGGATGCGAAGCGGGCCCGGGGGGCGCTAGACTGCGCGCCATGCCCGCCCGGCCAAGCCCCGACCCCCGGGCGCCTCGAGCGGACCGGCCGTGGGCGCTCGTGACCGGAGCTTCGTCCGGGGTCGGCGCCGAGTTCGCCCGCCAGCTCGCCGCCAGGGGGTACGACGTCGCGCTCGTCGCGCGGCGCCGCGAGAGACTGGACGGGCTCGCGCGCGAGCTCGAGCGGCGAGGCGCAAAGACCACCGTCGTCGTCGCGGACCTCGCTGTCGACGGCGCCGCAGGGGCGCTGCTCGCGGAGCTCGACGGGCGGGGTGTCAGGCCCGAGCTCCTCATCAACAACGCGGGCGTCGGGCTGTACGGCGGCGCGCTCGGCCAGTCGCTCGAGAAGGTGGGCGCGATGTTGCGCCTCAACGTCCTCGCCCTCACCGACCTCGCCCTCCGGTTGGGCTCGCGGATGGCCGAGCGCGGCGCGGGGCTCATCGTGAACGTCTCGTCGACGGCCAGCTTCCAGCCGGACCCGTGGATGGCGGTTTACGGGGCAAGCAAGGCCTACGTCACGAGCTTCTCGCTGGCCCTCGCGGAGGAGCTCGCCCCGAAGGGCGTGCACGTGATGGCGCTCTGCCCAGGACCCACGCGGACCGAGTTCAACGAGACGGCCGGGGTGCGGGCGGCCCACGACGCCGGCTGGCTCTACATCGGGGCCGACCGATGCGTCGCCCTCGCGCTCCGTGGGCTGGATCGTCGGCGCCGGGTCGTCGTGACCGGCTGGGGCAACGCGATCGCCGCGTTCTTCTCGCGGCGCGCGCCGCTCGTGCTCGCAACCCGCGTGAGCGCCTGGCTCCTCTCTCCACGTGCCGGCGAGCGTTGCGAGCGTTAGTGCGAGCGTTAGAGTGAGTCGGCCCAGCGTCGCGTCGAAACTCGAGAACGGAGCCGCATGTCCTTCGGAATTTATCTGTGTGGTATCGCGCTCGTCCTCGGGGGGCTGGTGTACGCCGCTGCGCTCTTGCAGGTCCCGAGACCGTGGATCGTCGCGGGGGGGCTCGTCGTCTTGGGCTTCGGGGTCCTGATGGCGGTCAAGGCGACGCGTGGGCGCGACGGCTAACGCGGACGGCTCGCCGAAAAGCGGAGCCGTACGTAATCGGCCACCCATCCGCCGGATGGGTCTCGAAGCTTCGGCTCGACGGCGCGCTGCACCTCTTCGACGTACGCGGCGCGCGCCTCGACCGGCAGCGCGCTGGTGAAGCTCTCACCGAACGTCTCGAGCCAGCCGGCGACGTCGCCCGGCAGCGGCGTGGACCGCGGGAAGAGCGCGATGGAGTCGACCCGCAGGCCCGCCGCTTCGAGGCGCGCCGCGTAGTCGTCGGCGGTCGGAAAGTACCACGGCACGCGGGACTCGCCGTCCACTCCGCGCCGATCGAGCGCCTCGACCAGCGCCGCGCGGATCGTCTGCACGCAACCGAAACCTCCGAGCTCGCCCACGAAGCGGCCTCCCGACTTGAGCGCACGAAAGACGCCGGCGAGGACGTCGTCGGCCCGCTTCATCCAGTGAAGCGCCGCGTTGCTGAACACGGCGTCGAACTCCTCGAAGAGCTCGAGCCGTTGGCCATCCATCACGAGCAGGCGCGCGGCGCCTCCCGTCGCGATCTTTGCCGCTTCGATCTGTTCCGCGCTCGAGTCGACCCCGACGACGTCGCACCCGAGCGACACGAGCTTCTGCGTCAGGACGCCGTCCCCGCAGCCGAGATCCAGAACGCGCTCCCCTGCCCTCGGCGCGAGGAGCTCGACGATCGGCGAGCCGAGGTCCGAGACGAAGCGGGCGTTCTTCGCGTACCGATCGGGGTCCCAGCGCTGCACCGTTTTGCCAGCCATGTGTTGATCGTTGCTCCCTCGCACGGTTCTTTACACGCACGCTGCGGAAGGCCACCATGCCGGGATGTTTTGCCGCACCCTCGCCTTCGCGCTGTGCGCCGCCCTCGCCCTGCGCTCGGCGCAAGCGCACGCGCAAGCCCGGGCGAGAGCGGCCGCCGTGGCTTCGAAGACGGCCCCCCTTCCAGCCGATACCCTCAAGCGATTGAAGAGCGGCGACGAAGCGCTCATTCAACAGGCGCTCGACGACGTGCGCGTCTCGGGGAAGGCCGGGGCGCCCGCAGTACCCACCGTGGCCCTACTCCTCAAGCGGGGGATGCGGCTCAAGCTCACCCGAGCGGCCATCGAGACCCTCGGGGATACGGAAAGCCCGGAGGCGAGCGAAGCGCTCGCGTGGTACGCGCATCACCGGGACGTCACCGTCCGCAGGGCGGCGGTCGAGGCTCTCGCGCGAACGCGGGGTCCGCTGGCCACGCCGACCCTGCGCGCCGCGCTCTCCGACGAAGACGCCGCGGTTCGCGGGTCGGCGGCGACGGGGCTCGGCTCCTTGAAGGCGAAAGACGCGGTCGGGGACCTGTTCGTGGCGCTCGATCACCGCGTCACGGAGGCGGGCGCCGCGATCGGTCAGCTCTGCGCGTCGAGCGACTGCGACAAGCTCGCGTCGAAGCTCGGGAGTGTCCCGTTCCAGGTCGTCACGACGGGCCTGGACCGCGTCCTCTTTCGCCCGGGTCCGGACGTCAACGACGATCTCAAGGTGAAGATCGTCGGGCGCGTGCGCGAGCTAGGCACCGCGGAAGCGAATCATTTCTTGCGCGACGCGCAGACCCGATGGCCAAAAGGCGCGTCGCCGAAGGTGAAGCAATCGCTCGATCAAGCGGTCTTGGCCACCAGCGCTTCTCCGGGCGCAGAGGGAGCGACGCCATGAGTCGGGTGCCGGTCACCGCCACGTTGGCCGCGCTGGCCGCGACCGTCGCGTCGTGCGGGGGCGCGCAGACGGGGGGTATGAAGCGGTTCTCCACCGACTGGGAGGACGACCGCGGCGTCTCGATCGCGCGGGTGTGGGAGCGACTGTCCGGCACGGCCATTCCGCCGTCGGCGGACATCGCCGTAGGGATCGCCCGGCGCGACGACAAGCTGATTGGAATGCCGCTCGCGGGCGGCTCGAAGTGGACGTTCGCCCACGCGCTCGACGCGCGGCCGATCGTCGCCGGAAACGTGGTCGTGGGCTCCGGCGGCGGCGAGGCCTTTGCCGTCGATGCCGCCACCGGGAACGTCCTTTGGCATCACCCGACGGGAGGAGCCACCCTGCTCGGCGCCGGCGACGACGGCAAGGTGACCGTCTCCACGTTCCGCAAGGCGGGCTCCACAGGGAGCCTTCTCCTCGCGATGACGCACGACGGCGAGGCCGTCAGGCAGATCGAGACCGAGCGGGCGCTCGGCGCGCCCGCCGTCCTCGGCGGGATGGCCTTCGTCCCCTGGGCGGGCCAGTACGTCTCGGTCATCGACCTGGCCAACGGCGGCGAGGTCGCACGTGTCACCCTCCGCGAACAGTCGAGCCGCGCGTGGACCGAGGGCGGGGCTCTCTGGTTCGGTGAGATCGGGTTCACCCGCTTCGACGGCCGCATCCGAGACGCGTCGAAGGGCCAGGCGTCGACCGTCACGCTGCCGCTCCGCGAGCTGCCGGGCGCACCGAAGCTGATGGCGCCGGGCAACGTTCCACTCGCGACGGCCGCCAACGCAGAGGACAAGACGCGTCTCTACGCGCGCCCCGAGGGGGGCGACGGAGCGGTCTCCATCGGCGACGGGCGCTGGTACGCCACCTACTTCCGGCTGGCGATGGCCTTCGACGCGGGCGCATCGGCCGCTCGGCCGAGCCCTCGGCGAACACCCGCGGGGGCGCTCGCCTGGGTCTCGGTTCACGACGCGGATTTCGTCGGCGGGGCCGCGGCGTCCGGGGGTGTCGTCCTATGCGACGAGGCCGGCAAGGTGACCGAGCTCGATTCGAAGACGGGCGGAGTCCTCTCGGAGGGCGACCTGGGCGAGCCCGTGAGAGCTTGCGTCGTCAACATCGACGAGCGGCGGGTGACGGGCACCCCGCGAGAAGTGAAGCCGCTCGACAGGCAGCTCGAAGACGCGGTGCTCGTCGACGACCCACAGCTCGTCGTCATCCAGAAGCTCCTGCTCCGCGAGCTCACGGCGGTCGACGACGAGCTCGTGACCAAGACCCTCGTCGATCTCGCGAGCGATCCGCGGACGAGCCCCGATTTGCTGGTCGAGGCGCGCAAGGCGCTCGGCAACCGCCGGAACGGCGCCCAGTACATGGAGTCGGCGCTGGAGCGGCACTACGATTTCCTGAAGGACGTTCTTCGTCCTCCGCCGGTCGGCCCCATCGCGCAGGCGCTCGGAGCGATGAAGACGAAGGCAGCGGCGCCGCTCCTGGCCAGTCATTTGCTGGACCCGACGGACACCGACGATGACGTCATGCAAACCGCCGCTGCGCTGGCCGTGGTCGGCGGGCCCAGCGAGCTGCCGGCGCTGCGCGAATTCTTCGGGATGTACCGCGCAACGGCCGACAGCGACGACGTGGCCACGGCGGTGGCGGACGTCGGCGAGGCGCTCCTCGCGCTCGACGGCACGTCCGGGCGGACGGCGGTCGAGGCGGCGGCAGCCGATCCGGCCACCGTCGCCTACGCGCGAGAGCGGCTCCAGGCGCTGCTCGGCGCGTTGCCCACCGACACGCCAACGCCTCCCCCTCCGGTCGAGAGCCACCCGCACAAGAAGAACTAGACGCGAAGGCGGTCAGCCCGGGCTGTCGGCCCCGTCGACGATGCCGAGCTCGGCCTCTCGCGAAGACAAGCAGCATTCGCTCCCGGGCGGGAACGTGCTGCACGCGCTCGGCCGCAACTCGTGAAATGCCGCACCGGTTGTCCTGGGCCAGGTGCTTGCAACACTTGTCCTTTCGCAGAACGAGGACGATGGTCCCGTCGTCTTTGCGCGCATAAGGCGGCCGCGCGAGCTCCCCTCGCCCGGCGTCGACGAACCGGGCGACGTCGTCGGTGTCCAGCTCGACCCGGTTGTCCCTGCAACACGCCGCGCAGAGCAGGCAGTCGAGCGCCATCTCGCGGGTCGCTTCGGGATAAATCGAATCGCGGAGGACGCGCTCGCGCACGATCGCATAGCAATCGTGCGGTACTCGGAGGTAGGCCATTCCGACGAATGGGCCCTTGGTCGCAAGCTCGAGCTCCGAGCGCCCGAGATCGAGCGCGGACCACCGCCCGAGATCGAGGTCGTCGCCGTCCCGCGGGTTCGCGAAGACCAGCCTCGCCTTGCGCCCCGAGAGCCACACGACGGCGTGGCCGCCAGCGAGCACCCACGCCGCCGCTTCCTCGAGGAACGGCCACTTGAAGCTACGAACGACGGGTCGCACAACGCGCGTCGCGCTCATCGGGCAAGACACCCTATAGCGCGACAGCGTAAGGTTTGCTTCGGATGCGCGCGGTCGTCATTCGCGAGGCCGGAGGGCCGGACGTGCTGGAGCTCCGCGACGTGCCGGTGCCGAGCCCGTCCCGGGGCGAAGTTCGCGTGCGCGTCCGGGCGACTGCGGTGAACCGCGCGGACGTCTTGCAGCGTCTCGGGGTCTACCCAGCGCCCGTCGGTTCGCCTCCGGACATCCCTGGCCTCGAAATCGCCGGTGAGGTCGAGGCCCTCGGCGAGGGCGTGACCGAGCTCGCCCCGCTCAATCGCGTCTTTGGTGTCCTTGGGGGCGGCGGGTACGCCGAGTACGTGGTCGTTCACGCACGCACGCTCGCGCGCCTCCCCGAAGGCATGGCATTCGCCGAAGCCGCGGCCGTTCCGGAGGCGTTCATTACGGCTTGGGACGCGATGGTGGATCAAGCGCAATTGTCCGCAGGCGAGACGGTCCTCGTCCACGCGGCCGGGAGCGGTGTCGGCACGGCCGCCCTGCAGATCGCGCGAGCGGTCGGGGCGCGCGTCATCGGGACGGCGAGGACGGCCCAGAAGCTCGAACGCGCGCGGAGCCTCGGTCTCGAGGAGGCAGTGGTCGTGACTGGAGGAGCGTTCGCCACCAGCGTCTTGGGGCGGACGAGAGGTCGGGGGGTCGACGTGGTGCTCGAGCTCGTCGGGGGCGAGTACGTCGCCGAAGACATCGCTTGCCTCGCTCCCCGCGGACGGATCGTCGTCGTGGGGACGATGGCCGGGGCGCGCGCCGACGTGGACTTGCGCCTGCTGATGCACAAGCGAGCCGTCCTGCGCGGCACGGTCCTTCGCGCTCGGCCCCTCGAAGAGAAGATTCTGGCCGCTCGGTCGCTCGAGCGCCATCTGGTCCCGCTCTTCGAGAGCGGAGCGCTGCGTCCGGTGGTGGACCGCGTCCTACCGCTCGCGGCGGCGGCGGAGGCGCATCGGCTCATGCAGTCGAACGAAGTCTTCGGCAAAATCGTCTTGGCCGTCTGAGGCCGCCGCCGCTCGAAGTCTCCGCGCCAGGCTCGGCTGTCGGACACCCCCACGAAGAGGTCGTACGAGCGCACGGAGCGCCGCGCCTCGTCCTTGGCCCCTAGTGCGCTCGCGCGTGCTCCAGACAGAGAGAGCGCTGCTGTCTCCCGCATTTCTCGCACGCGCACACCCGAATATCGGCGCCATCGGCCTCACGCGCGCCACAGATCGCGCAGACCCGCTGGCCAAAAGAGACGCCCGTTGCGTGTGCGGTCGACCGATACTGCTCGCGACGCGCTTTTTGGGTCGACGCCACGCTCCGCTGCTTGCCCGCGTCGAACCAGTGGCCCACGAAAAAGAGGGAGTAGTTCGCCAGCGCCGAGAGCACAGCCGCACGCGTCCCCCAGCTGCCCGTCACGAGCTCGAACAGAAACCAGGCGGCGACCGCGATGCCGAGCCATTTGATGCGCACCGGAATGACGAAGAAGAGCAAGATCGAGACGTTCGGAAAGAGCGTCGCGAACGCCAAAAAGAGCGACCAGTCGAGCCAGGTGTTCGACATCGGCCCGGCAACGATCGCTGCTACGATCGTCGCCAACGCCCCTGTGAAATAATAGACGTTGAACCGGAACGGCCCGAGCCGCTGCTCCAGGCTCGAGCCAATCCACCACGTGAAATAAAGGTTGACGAGCACCCAGATGGGCCCCGATTGGGGCGGGACCAGAAGGAACGTGAAGAGACGCCATGCCTGGCCGCGGCGAACGGCGCTCATGTCGAGCACGAGTCGACCGGCGACTTCTGGGCGAGCGAGGGACAGCACCCAGAAGAGGGCCATCCCCCCGACCACGTACGCGATCAGGTTGCGGATCGCGAATTGACCGAACCGGCGTTCGAGGCGCGCGAGAATACGATCCATTCGGGTGGGGCGGTTAGCACGGACAAACCGGAACGGCCATGCGCGCGCGCTTCGCTCGATACCCTACGGAAACAGTGTCTGCGAGCACGAGCGTGGCGGCGGGCGGCGCCGCGCTCGAGGTGTCGTTTCGATTGCCGGCGCGGATACCCCCGCCGTGCCAGGCGGCGCATCAGTGCTTGCGCGCTTTCACGATCGTGCAAAAGCTAGCGGGGCTAGCGTTTGGCGTTCATTGCCACGCCAGCAAAAGGCTTCAAGCAGGAAACTCATGGCGAATCGCGATTCCGGCCGGCCACCCCCCGAAGGCAAGCTGCCGGCGCTCCGGAAGATAGAAGTCTCCAAAACGCTGCCGCCCGTCGCGCCTCCGCCGCGGCGCACGTTGCCGTCTTTGAGCTCCATCGACCCCTCCAACCCGGATTTCGGAGGCCCGGCGCCCTCGCCGGCGTCCGCGACGCGACCGCTGCCGCCCGTGCGGACACCCCCACCCATGCCCGCTCCTTCTGTCACGCTGAGCGGCTTCGTGGCGGGGGGGGCAAGTCACGCCGTGGTCCCTTCGTCGTCCGAGCCGGCGGTGACCCCGCCGCCCGGCCCCGTCGCCACTTTGCTCACGCCCCCGCCGAGTGCCACGCGAGCGTCCGTTCCGCCGGTGGTCGTCGCGATGCGCCAGGCGCAACCGGGCGTTGCTCGCGACCGCGAGGCGGCGCCCTGTCGACGGCGAAAGCGAGCGCGCTGGGCGCGCTGGGGGCCCTCGCTCTCGTCGCACTCTTCGTGATTGGTGCGCGGGTAGCCTACTACGGCAGCTGGGACGGCGCAGAGGCGCCTTCCTTGAAAACCGCTCCGTCACCGCCCTCGCTCGTCGCGAGGACGAGTGATCCTGGTCTCGCGGCGACGGCCACCGCGGGCGCCGCTTCCGCCGCGCCGCCGCCGCCGGTCTTGCGTCCTCCGCCTTCCTCGTCCCAGCCCCGCGTCCTCTCGGGGACAGCCGGGGCTCGCCTTCCGCCGACCGCCGCCGTGACGAAGACGGGAGGCATCGCGCCTGCGACACCCCCGCGGCCCGCGGCCTCAGCCGCCCTCGCGGCTTCGTCACGAGCGCCCACCCCCGCTCTGGGAGCCCCCGAGGCGGACAGCGCGGCCGCCCTCATTCCGGTCATCCCGCCGAGTCCGCCCATCGCAGCCGACCCGCTGGTGACTGCGGTTCAGCGCGACATCGACGAGGACCGCTTGCACGCCAAGTAATCAGCCACCCGCGCCGCCGCCGCCCCGCCACCACCGCCGCCACCACCACCGCCGCCACCACCACCACCACCGCCGCCACCACCGCCGCCACCGCCGCCGCCACCGCCGCCGCCACCACCGCCACCACCACCGCCACCGCCACCTCTGCCGCCTCCGCCCCGCATGGGGGCGGGCGGGGCGCAAAAGCTTACGCCAAGTCGGGTCTGGCAAACGTCACCGCGCGGACAGCCCTGATTCGACGTGCAGAGCTGGACTCCGCCCGTCGGGCCGCCTCCGCACGTGGCCGCGCAACTGGACCCAGGACCACCCGCCCCTGCGATCGAGAGGCAGCACACTTCCCCCCGCGGGCAGCTGGTCGCGCTGGAGCATGTGAGCGGCAGACCCATGGTGCACTGCCCTTGCGCGGTGCAGCTGCGTGTCGAACCCACGCCCCCGCCGCCGCCGGTAAAGCGGACGCAGCACTCTTGCGTTGCCGCATTGCAAGTTGCCGCGCCGCACGTGATCCCTGCCGTCGGCGGCGTCCCGACGCCGGCGTCGACCGAAGCGCCCGAGCCGGATACGCTCCCCGAGCCGCCGACAGCGCCGGAACCCGCGACGACGCCGGAGCTTCCGACGCTTCCGGAGCCGCCGACGACCCCGGAGCTCGCGCCCGTTCCAGAGCCAGTCGTGCCGCTGGAGCCGCTGGCGCCCGAGGAGCTTCCGGAAGACTCGCCGCCCGACGAGCCGCTCGTGCTCGCCCCCCCGTCGTCCGTCAGCGCCGCGGAGCTCTCATCGAGAACGCTTCGAGCACCGCAGCCCGCTACGAAAAAGATTGCAGTCGTCGACAGTACGGTCGCGTATCGCATGGCAAGACCCTCACCCTCGGTTTCACAATCGTGGCGGCCAATTACGGTGCAGATAGATACCCGACTTTGCACCTGTTTTAGCCGAAAGCGCTCCCCCACTTAGTACCGCGCCATCCACTATTGGTTTCGTCCCAATACCGCCTCGCCATTCTTTCTTGTTTGAAATGGCGCTGCTTTACGGGCGCACTGGACGTCACATCGGAGGGGGACCTCGCCGGCAGCACCCCTTGCGCCTCGCGGCCGACCATGGCGGCGGCGACGAGACTGGCACCTATTGGCACTTACGTTCGCGACCCCCTCGTTGCATTTGGCTCTATCGTCGACGAATTCGCCGGCGGCGGGCTCTCTCACGACGAGCGCCACACGGCGCCGCTCTTGCAGTGGCGCGGAGCCCGGGCGGTCACAACGGCCTACGCGCTCGCCGGTGCACTTCGCCGGAGGGCGGCTGGAGCGTGTCGGGAGGCGCCGAGCCTCACTTCTCTTCCACGAGCGACGGTCGTTTCCGCATTTGGCCATCCGAGAACGAAGCGGACCATTTTCGACGAAGGGGGCATGACGTGGACGGAGCGGAGCCACCCCGAATCGTATTCGAGAGCGTCGCGAAGTGCGTCGATCGCGAAGGCGCGGAGGCGCTGCTTCGCCGAACGCTTGCGGCGTCGAGCGCGCCGCGCGGTTCATGGTCGGTCTCGATGCGCATCGAATCCGTCGTCGGGGGGCGGTCTGCACGCCCAAGGCACGATTGCCGACCAAGACGGAACGACCGTGGCTCACCGTGAGCTCACCGAGACAGGGAGCGAGTGCCGAGGGCTTGCGCGCGCAGTCGGCGTGTGGGCGTCGCTCGTTCTCGATGCGGCCCGGGAGCGCGCGGGGGCTCCTGTCGCAACCGACGAAACGGCGCAGCCTCCCCCTTCGCCGGTCGCGAGCGCGGAGGTGCCCCGCCTCCCTCCCTGGCCGGCGGACGCGAGCCCGCCGGACAAGCCGGGCGAGCCGGACCGCCCAGCTCCCCGGGCGGAAGATGGCGCGCGGCTCGAGCTCGGCGTTGGCGCCTTTCTCATGACGGGCACGGGCGGTGAGCCCGTGGCCGGCCCCACACCGTTCGTCTTCTTCGAGCTGGCCCCGGGCGTCCTCTTGCGACCGTCGATGGGCGTGGGGCAGTCGCTCGGGTGGCTGCGGGTCGACACGTGCCTGCGGATCCAGGGGCGCTACTCGAACCGCCACGGCCTCCAGCTCGACATGTGCGGTGGGGCCGACCTCGTCGTCTATTACACGTGGGCCGCGCGCCCCGACGCCATCGGGCCCAGCGTCGATTTGAGGGGCGAGCTCGGCGGCGATTTGGCTGTCGCCCTCCGCGCGGTGGTGGGCCTGAACGCCGCGGCGCGGCAGAGCGTCACCGACGGGAACATCGATTCGTCACCGTGGTCCGGTCGCGTCGAGCTCGCACTTTCGTGGAGGCTTCGGTGACGGAAATGCGGCCGGGCAGCCATGGGACGGCTGTGAGCAGCGCCGCCCTGCAGGCCTCCGCCCCGCCGATCCCCACGCTCGCGCCGATCGAGTTGGTGAGCCCCGGGAACCCGGCTGCCCGCGCGCGGAGCTTCCGGGCCCTTTACGAGGGTCACATCGACTTCGTGTGGCGAAACCTGCGACGGCTCGGTGTCCATGAATCCGATGTCGAGGACCGCACCCAAGAAGTGTTCGTGGTCGCCCACCGCCGCTTCGATGATTTCGCCAATCGCGGGCATGGGCCGCGGGCGTGGCTGTTTCAAATCGTGTTGCGCGTCGCGAGCGATGCCCGGCGTCACCGGCGGCGTCACCCGGAAGATCCCGACGGTGGGGACGTCGTGGCGCGCTCGAGCGTGGACGCAACGCAGGCCGACGCCCTCGCCAGGCGCGAGGCGCTCGCGACGCTCGACGCGGCGTTGACGACGATCGAGGTCGGCCGCCGCGCCGTCCTCGTGCTCCACGAAATCGAAGAGATGACCGCGCCGGAAATTGCCCAGGTGCTTGGCATCCCGATGAACACGGTCTACTCGCGCCTTCGCGTCGCGCGCGTGGAGCTCGAGAGCGCGCTCGGGCTTCGGCGGGGCGAGAAATGAGCGACATGCGCTTGTCACCGGCCACGAAGGCGCTGCTCTCCGCCGCGAGGGGGGACGGGCCGAGCGCCGCTTCGCGGGCACACGTTTGGGCCGGGGTGTCGGGCGCCGTGGGCGCCGCCGCAGGAGCGACCAGCCTCGCCTCTGCCGCGGGCGGCACCGGCGCGAAGGCGCTGCTGCTGGGGACGCTCCTCGGCGGGACCGCGACGGTGGGCCTGGCGTTGGGTCTGCTCTACGTTGGTCCCTCCCGGCTCCCGTCTCACGGGGCGATGCCCGTGGCGATCGCAGCCACCGCGCGCTTGGCACCGCTCGCGGCCGCGATGCCCGATCCTCGCCCGGCCGATTCGAGCGGCGCTTTTCGCCCCGTGTCCAGCACGGTGGCGACCGACGCGCGCGGGGCGCTCGGCTCTGCCCCCCCAGCCCTCTCGTCGCCCTGCTGGCGCTCACCGCGCAAGAACCCGCCGCCGCTCGCGGCCGAGGACCCCCTGGCCTACGAGGCCTCTCTCATCGCCGAAGCGCGGGGCGCACTTGCAGACGGCGATGCCAGGTCCGCCTTGCGCGCCATCCGAGCGGCCGGCGCCCTTCCGTCGCGCCAGCTCGTCCCCGAGGAGCTTGCCGTCGAAGCGCAGGCGCTTCGGTCGCTCGGGCGGAGCGCCGACGCGAAGGACGTCGGTGACATGCTGAAGAAGCGATTTCCGGAGTCGGCCCTCGCTCGTTGAGCTTCAATCCCTAAAACTCGCGAACGAAATAGGCAAGAAACGACTTCGAAACCACTCGACGGTTACGTTTGGTTCAATGAAACTAGGTTTGCGCTCAGTCGTCCTTGACCTTGATTGCGCAGGCGGCAGTCCATCCGATTGCGCTCGTCGTCGTGCTCGACGTCCCTCTCCGTTCGTCGCCCCGCGCGCGCGGGTCCGACCGCAGGACGGCTCGTTCAGCGGGCGCGGCTCCGAGCCTTGCTGAGAGCGTCTTCAATCATCACCTGCTGCTCGCGCACCTCGCCCCAGCGTCGCTGCTGGTGGGTCGCGAGCTGATGCATGGGGTCGAAGTACAAAAAGAGCTGACCCGGCTTGACGCTCGGCGCCGCAAACACGCTGATGCCGGTGTCGCGGTCGTAGTATTCGTAGGAGTGCGCGTCGCGCTTGCCGCCGCCACCCGGCGCGTCCACGACGAACGTGGGCGTGTTGAAGCCAGCCGTGACGCCGCGCACGTTCTTCTCGATGTGAATGGCCGTATCGACGCTGGTCCGCAGGTCCTCCACGCCCTTCACCATGTCGTGGACGTAGACGTAGTAGGGGTGGACGTTGACGTGCCCGAGGCGCTTCACGAGCAGCGTCATCGCCTCGACGCTGTCGTTCACGCCCCGAATGAGCACGCTTTGGTTCCGAACGACGATGCCGCGTTCGAAGAGGCGAGCCATCGCGGCCTCGGTGATCCCGGTGATCTCGTTCGGACTGTTGAAATGCGTGTGGAGGACGACGTCCTTGTGGAGCTTGCGTCCCTTCTCGACGACCCGCGTCAGCGCATCGAGCCACGCGTGGTCGGTCAGGATCTTCATCGGCATGACGGACGGACCCTTGGTCGCGAACCGCATGCGGCGCACGTTCGGTACCGCGAGCAGGGCGTCGCCGATCTCCTCGATGTGCTGCGCGCGGAGCTGGTAGGCGTCACCGCCGCTGATGACGATGTCTTCGAGCTCCGGTCTCGAGGCGATGTATTGGTACGCCCGCTGCCACCGGTCTTCGTTGGGCCGAAGGTGGACCTTCTCGACCTCGTCGGTGTCGAGACCAATGGCGTACGAGCGCGTGCAAAAGCGGCAGTAGACCGGACACGTGTCGAGCGGCAAGAAGAGCGCCTTGTCGACGTACCGATGCGTCAAACCCGGCACCGGGGCGTCGAGCTGCTCGTGGAGCGAGTCCAGCCCGAGCTTCGGATGATCTGGAAGAAGGTGAGACGCGAGCGGAAAAAACTGCGTGCGCAACGGGTCCTCGTACGGGCGCTCCCAATCGATGAGCGCCACGATGTACGGACTGACGCGCACGCTCATCGGCGCTCGCTTCATGCCCCCCTCGAGGTCCTCGACGAATCCGGCCGGCACCATGTCCTGAATGGTCTCGACCAGGCGCGACACCTTCGTAATCGAATTTCGGGCTTGCCATACGTGGTCGAGAAACGTGGCTTCGTCGATCGTCTTGTAGGCGTGGATCTTCTGCCACCACGGCCCGCGACGCAGTTCCCTGTGGGCGAGGGAGGCGCTGTCGACCGGAGGCTTTTTGGCCGCGATCGGCGGGCTACTTTGGATGACTGGCAGAGGCGGAATCGACATGTCCAACCTGTAAGGTAACCCCGCCGAGGGACAGGTGCCGCACGGTCCGATCGGGCGCGCTAGGTCGCGTAACGCTCCGCCGCCAGGCGCAGCTCGCGTGCGAGGTCCTCCGCGAGCTCGCGCGGCTCGAGAAGCCGCGCCGCTCCGCCGAAGCCGAGCACCCACGTCCGGACGCGAGCGAGAACCTCCGGAACCTCGGGAACGACGAGCGAGGCGCGGACGCGACCGTCGAGAGCCACGGCGACCTTCTGCGAAGGATGCACGCGGCGCGCGCGCACGAGATCGGCGACACGGGGGTCGAACTCGACGAGCAGCTTGACCGAACGCGCAGCTTTGGCGACGCCGAAATCGCCCTGCAGCCAGTCTGCGATGGCGAAGTCGGGCGGAATCTCGAACTTCGCTTCTTCGGTGGACTCCAGCTCGCTCATTCGATCGAAGAGGAACGCGCGCGTCGCGCCTCGCTCGAGATCCCGCGCGAGGCACGTGATGTCCCCGCCGTGGAGAACGAGCGCGTAAGGGTGCGACGTGAGGCGCGGCCCTTTTCCCGCTTGGCCGTCGCCCCCTTCGCGGTAGCGAAACCGAAGCACCCGAAAGTCCGCCACGGCCTGAAAAGCTGCATCGATGTCGTCGGTGCGATGGCCGTAGGCCCGCGCGGTCGAGGGGATGTAGGCAAAACGATCTTCGAGGCGCGCGTCTCCCGCCGCCTCACCGCGCACGGCGGCACGCACGACCGGCCGATGCGCCACGAGCTGCACCTGGCGCAAGGCGAGATCGATTTCGTCGAACAGCGCAGATCCCTTCAGGACGTCGAACACGCGACGCGCTGCGAGCAGAGCGTACGCTTGCGTACGCCGCAGCGAGACGGTTCGGCCGCGCTCGCTCGGCTTGATGCGCCAAAGGTGCATCCCGCCCGGACGGACCTCGATCGATTCGAGCTCCGTGAGCAACCCGAGCTCGCGCAAGTAGCGGCGCACGGAACGGGTCGTCACGCGAAGCATCCCCGCGAGCTGCTCCAGCGTCAGGCCCGCGGCATGCGTCTCCAGCTTCTCGCGCAAAAAGTCGAGCCGACGGTGCTGCGTGAACTTTCCGGTGGGCCGGCCGACGCGAGGCGCTCGCGGGCGAGGGATAGGGCGGAGGGGCATCTCGGTCGTTCTCGCCCCACCAGACTAGATGGCCCGCCGCCGCATCTCCTTCTTGTACCGATCCTTGTACTGATTGTGACAGCCGCGGCAGGCGGCCTTGACCGCATCGAGGTGCTGCGCCCGCGCCCCGCTGGCGCCGTCCCTCGCGATCGACGCCCAATTCGAGTATCCCGCGGGAGCGAAGGAGACGACCTTGTCGAGCGCCAGAGCGAGCTCGCCAAAATCCTGCGCGCTCATCGGAGCGGACATGTTTGCCTTCATCCAGGCAAAGAGCGGACAGGGGGGAAGCGGCTTGTCGCCGCATTCGGGCGCCGTGCTGGCGCTGCTGGAGCCCGCCGCGCCCGAGGCTCGAGCGGCCGCGTTCGAAGCGGACGACGAAGCCGCGGCAAGCGCTTTCGCGACGGGAGGCGGGGCGACGCTCGCGACCGGGGGCGGCGCGCTCTCCTCGACCGTGGGGCTCGGGCTCGCCTGGGGACTCGGTGCCTGACTCGAAGGCGCCGCGCTGGGGGCAGAGGCTGGCGGCGAGGCGCTCGAATCGTTCTTCGAACAACCTGTCGCGAGCGCGGATGCCACGACCAAGACGAGCGACCGGATCATGAGAGGGCAACATAGCAACCCGTCGCTCGTCAGTGGTATGCCATCCGGCGATGGCGGTCCGCAGCCTAGTCGATCTCCATTGCCACCAAGCGGGACGGAAACCCGCTTGCGGCCGAAGACATTGCGCGCCTCGTCCGGGGATTCGGCACGGGTGAGCTCGCCGACTACCAGATGAGCGCCTGGCTCATGGCGGTTTATTTTCGGGGCCTCGACGACGCCGAAACGACCGCGCTGACCGAAGCGATGCTGCGCAGCGGTCGCATCCTCGACTTGTCGAGCATTCCCGGGGTGAAGGTCGACAAGCACTCGACCGGCGGCGTCGGCGACAAAGTGTCCATCGCGATCGCGCCGCTGGTCGCCGCCTGCGGCGTGCCGGTTCCGATGGTGAGCGGCCGCGGCCTGGGGCACACGGGCGGAACTCTCGACAAGCTCGCGGCCATTCCCGGCTTCCGCGTCGAGCTCTCGCCGGAAGAGTTCGTGCGCGTGGTCCGTGACGTCGGGTGCTGCCTCATCGGGCAGACGGCCGAGATCGCGCCGGCCGATCGGCGCATTTACGCGCTGCGCGACGTGACCGCCACGGTGGAGTGCCTGCCGCTCATCGTCGCGTCGATCCTGTCGAAGAAGCTCGCAGAAGGAATCGACGCGCTGGTGCTGGACGTGAAGGTCGGCCGCGGCGCGTTCATGAAAGACGAGCGGCAAGGGCGGGCCCTCGCGCAGGCGCTCGTACGTATCGGCACGCTCGCGGGCAAGCGTGTGGTCGCGCTGTTGACGGACATGGAGGCACCGCTCGGCCGCGCGGTGGGAAACGCCGTCGAGACCCGCGAAGCGTTCGACGTCCTCTCGGGAGGCGGGCCGCCGGACCTGGTGGAATGCACCGTGTCACTGGCCGCGGAGATGCTCGCTCTCGGTGGAGTCGCGGCAAGCGAGCCCGACGCCCGGGCGAAGCTCGCGCGGGCCATCGCGTCCGGCGCTGCGGCGCGCACGGCCGAGCGAATGATAGAGGCGCAGGGGGGCGACCCGCGGGTCGTCTCGGATTCGTCGCTCCTCGAGGTGGCCGCCGAAGAGGTGGTCATCGAGTCCCCTGGGGACGGATTCATCGCGCGGGTCGACGCCTTGGCAATAGGCCTCGCGTCGGTCGCGCTCGGGGCCGGGCGGACGCGCGCGGACCAAGCCGTGGATCACAGCGTGGGGATCCTCATCGAGGCCAAACCGGGGGAGGTCGTCGCGCAAGGGCAGCCGCTCGCGCGCTTGCGGGTGCGCCGGCAGAGCGATGGCGAAGCGGTCGCCGAGCGTGTCCGCGCGTCGTTCGCGATTGACGCTGTGCCGCCACCGCCGCGCCCGCTGGTCCTCGGCCGAGTCGCGGTTGCAAACTCGACGGGAGACGAGACTTCCGGTTAGATGCGCCGGATGGAGGTGACTCTCATGATGCGACGCCTAGCGGCAACCGGAGCGGCAATCGGCCTTTTGCTCGTCGCGGCGAATGCCGACGCGCAGGTCCGAGGCAAGGATTTCGGCGACAAGGGCTCGTTCATCTTCAGCGCGGACCGACTGGTTCCGCTCCTCTCGTTTACGCGTCTTTCGCAGGACGACCCCAATCCTCCAGCGAACACCAAGATCACGAACACCACGACGCAGACTGGAATCTCCATTCTCTGGGGCTCGACGGACAATCCGCAATCCAGCCCCGCGCAGCTCTTCTTCACGGTTCCGCGCGTCGGCTTCGACTACGTCTTCGCGCCCAGCTGGACCATCGGCGGCGAAGCCGTCATATTTTTCACGCTAGGTGGGAGCTCGAGCACCGAGACTCAGCCGAACAACGGCACCTCGAGTACGGTGAGCGTGAGCTCACCGTCGACGGTGCTCTTCGGCATCGCGCCGCGCGTCGGCTACGTCTTCGACCTGAGCAACGTGGTGTCGCTGTGGCTGCGAGGAGGCCCGTCGTTCTACACGGCAAGCACCAAGGCTACGAACGGCAACGACTCGCTGACGAGTCACACGAACCAGTTCGCGCTCGATTTCGATCCGCAGCTCGTCATCATTCCGGTTCAGCACTTCGCCTTCACCGCGGGTCTCACCGCAGACATCCCGATCGTGGGGAACGTATCGGTGGACTCCACGACCGGTAACGTGACGAGGAGCGCCTCTGCCTCGTCCTCGATGATGTTCGTCGGCGCGACCGCCGGGCTGCTCGGCTGGTTCTGACGCGCCTCGACGGGCTCGCTACGACGGCGTGACGTTCGTGCGTACCTCGTGGGCGCGCGCTTTCGCCTATTTCCGCGGCGCTTTGCAAAACGAAAATCGCCCTCGCGGGCGCGCGGCCTCGAAACGAGCTTCGATCGCGGTCGCCGCCGCACGGCGCGGACCATGCAGGGTGCCGCCGGCGCCCCGTGACCGAGCGGCCGCGCGAGAGAGGCGATCGCCATGATCGAAGCCGCTACGACGAAAACGAAAACGATGTCCTCGAATCCGGCGCGGAGAGGCGCGGTCTTTCTCGTTGGCCTCCTTGGCGCCGGATGCAGCAGCTCGGACGGTGCGAGCCCCACCGACGCGGGAGCCACCGCCGACTCGCCCGTCTTTGCCGAGGCCGCGCTCTCGGGCTCGGCGCTGCCCGTGCGGCTCGGAGCGGCAGGCGGCTATGCCATCCTCGCCAAGACGGGAGTCTCCACGGTGCCGACTTCGGCCATCACGGGGAACGTCGGCGTCAGCCCAGCGGCCGCCAGCTACGTGACGGGGTTCGCGCTCACGATGGATGCGACCAACGTCTTCGCCGTCTCGCCGCAGGTGACTGGAAAGGTCTACGCCTCCGACTACGCGCCTCCCACGCCATCGAACTTGACGACCGCGATCGGTGACATGGGGCTCGCGTTCAGCGATGCAGCCGGTCGCTCCGCCAGCGTCACCGAGCTGGGCGCAGGGAACATCGGCGGCATGACGCTCGCCGCGGGCGTCTACAAATGGGGCACGGGCCTGACGATCCCGACCAACGTCACGCTCGCCGGGCGCGCGACCGACGTCTGGATTTTCCAGGTGGCCCAGGATCTCCACGATGAGCAGCGCGACGAGCGTCCTCTTGACGGGCGGAGCCTCCGCCAAGAACGTCTTTTGGGAGGTGGCGGGTGCGGCCGATCTCGGCACGACCGCGCACTTCGAGGGGGTCCTCCTGTCGCAGACGTCGGTTACGCTACGGACGGGGGCGACCGTCACGGGCCGACTGCTCGCGCAGACGGCCGTCAACATCGACGGAAGCGTGATCATCGAGCCCGCACCGTAGGCCATGCGAGGTGCGCGGCCTCGGGTGCCGCCAGACCGACGCCAGACGGGTGTCGAGCACCCGCCTTCGCCCGCCGATCCGTCGGCAGGCGGCCGCCTTGGGCGCGCACGCGAGGCCGTCAGACCCCTCTGCAACGGCCGCCGGCGGCCGCCGGCATCGAGCTAGCGTCCGGGGGGAGCCGTCGAAGTGCCGCCTCCAGTGGCACCGTGGCTTCCCGCCGCGCCCGGATTGGCTCCGGAGCCGGGCATACCGGAGCGTGAGCCACCGGAGCCTGTCGCGCCCGTTCGTCCGGCACCCGAGCTGCCCACGCTCGCGCCCGAGCCACCCGGGGTCGAGCCGGTCGTCGACGAGGCGCCTGTCCCAGAAGAGGCCCCCGAGGCGTACGTGCTCGATCCGGAGCCGTACGTGCTCGATCCGGAGCCGTACGTGCTCGCCCCGGAGCCATACATGCTGGAGCCAGGCGAAGCCGAGCCCGACGCAGACGAGCTCGAGCCCGAGCCGCTTGCGCCCGGTGCAGCGCTCGCGCCGTACGCGCCAGAGCCCGCCGCAGCGGAGCCGCCGCCGGGATTGTACGTACCCGTTGCTGCGCCCGCGCCGGTGCCCATGGGCGCAGTCGCTCCCGTGGCGCCCGCGGTCGTCGAAGGAGGGCTCGAGGTCTGCGGGTTGGTCGCGGAGCTCGCGTCGGGTCCGTCGTGTCCGCAGGCAGCCAGTGCGACGGCGCAAACAAGTTTTCCGATCGTGTGAATTCGCATCTTATCCAATCCTCGTGTTGAGCATTCTCGATTGCCGTGCCTGCTCCCGCAGGCAGCCCTTGCGGGCGGGACATCGCATCGGTCATTCGATCGGACCTTGGCAAAGCACGCGACGTGCCGCCGGAGCGAACGCAGGCAACAAGCGCGTTTCCGGCCGCCCGCGACGAACCCCTGCACAATTTCGGCACGCGGGCTCGCCAATGAGGCAATCCGCCGCGAGATGCTCGCGCTCGTCTATCTCGTCCCGCTCGGCGAGTGGAAACGAGCAAGCTTCGCGGGCTTGACAACCGCGGCTCCCGTCCCGATGCCGATGAGAGAACGAGAGCCCCAGTGAGGACGGACATGAGCTCGGAGCCCCGCAAGCCGAACCAAGCCGAACACGAAACGTCGAAAGCCCCCCCGCCCGCAACCGCGCCCCGCGAGAGCGACGAGCGAGGCCAGGGTGACCCGCAGGGGCCGCCAGGCAAGAAGGAAGAGGGCGAGTGAACCCCCGGCGATCCGCCGCCGTCGTTCGACGACCTTCTCTCGAAATCGATGCGCGGGAATTCATCTCGACGACGACCTTCACGTCGCCCGGCTGTCGCTCGAGCGCCTCCGCGAAGCGCTCGAGCGGGACACTGCGAGAGATGAGCCGACCCAGCCAGTCGTGGTCGGCTCGCTCGAGCGCCTCCGCCGCTGCCTCGTAGTGGCGCCGGTTCGCGTTGACCGAACCAAATACGACCTCGTTCTCGAGAACCATGTTCCGATTGAGCGTGCCGATGTCTACTCCGAGGTCGTGGCCTCCAGAGGAGACGCCGGTCAGGCACACGATTCCACCGGGCTCCGTAACGCCCATCACGTCGAAGACCAGTCGCGGCACACCCGTGCACTCGAGCACGATGTCCGCACCTTTCCCGGCCTCCTCGACGGAGCCCGTATGGTAGGTGGCACCGAGCGCGCGAACGAGCGCCGGCTTGGGGCCCTCGGTGACCTGATCGAGCACGTGCACGTCGAGCCCGCGTTGCACCGCAAGGAGAGCGGCGAGCAGGCCGATCGGCCCTGCGCCCGTCACGAGGACACGACGCGGGGACCACCGAGCGCGCCTGCCAATCCGCTCGATGTGCTCCCACGCCTTGGCCACGACGCTCGTCGGCTCGAGGAGGACTCCAGCGTTCCCGAGGGCGGGCGAAACCTCGACGAGGTGTTCGGGCCGGATCCGATATCTCTCCGAGGCGTAGCCGTGGCGCTCCTTGATCCCGCGCTCGGTGTACTTGCCATTGCGGCACATGTCCCACTCGCCTACCGCGCAGTTGGCGCACGGCACGGGGTCGGGGCGGCGAACGATTCCCACCACGTGCGCTCCCGGCGCGAAGCCGCTGGCGCTCGGCGCTTCGACCACGCGGCCGAGGGACTCGTGACCGAGAACGAGACGTTCTTCGCCGGGGGGCGCCCACCCGTACGCGCCTTCGACAATCTCGAAGTCGGTTCCACATAGGCCAATGGCCGTCGTCTCGACGAGGACGGGGCCGTCCGAAAGCGGCGGCTCCGCAATCTCGTCGAGTCGCGCGCTTCCTTTTTGCTTGGGAACGACCGTGACGGCTCGCATGGTTGACCTCGTCGTCGCTCAGTCGGCACGCCGCCAGCCGAGCATCAAGCCTCTTGCATGTGGACGATGGCCAAGAGCGGACGGTCCCCGTCGGACGATACGATTTGTCCGGAGAAGCGGAGCGCCCGCGCGCTCGGGCGTCCGAAGGCGCCTTCGATCACCACATCGCGCGCCGAGCGGCCGGCGACGAGGTCTTCGAGAAAAGCCCAGAGCTCGGGCGGCTGGCTCTTGCTCCCCCACGCCTCGAACAGCGGCCGCTCGAGCGCAGCCGGGCTCACCGAGAACCTCTCGAAGAAGAGGCGGTTGGCCCACACGAGGCGGAGCGGTCGATCGACCAGCATGACGGGGTGAGTGAGCGTGGCCAGCACGCGCTGCGCGAGCTCCGGAACGGCGTGGTCTCCGGCAGCAGGGGGTGGCGGCGTGTTGACGAACTCGAGGACCAGCCCGCGGATGGCGTGATCTGCCGTGACGTACGGGACCATCTTCATGATGTACCAGGAGCCGTCGATGCAGCGGACGCGCTGCTCGCGCGTCGCGATCGACGAAATGGCCTCCGTCGCCGTGGCGTCGATCTCGCGCGCGCTCATCACGTTGCGCAGATACGAAATGGGCCGTCCCACGTCGGCCGGGATGAGACTGAGCAGCTTCTCGGCGGCTCTGGAGAAGCGCCGGATTCGCAAGTCGCTGCCTACGATGACGATGGACGACCCCGTGTTCGACAACATGTTTTGAAGGTCGTCGTTCACCAGTCCGAGCTGTCCGACCCGGTCTTGAAGCTCGTCGTTGACCGTCGCAAGCTCCTCGTTGATCGATTGCAGCTCCTCCTTCGACGTTTCGAGCTCCTCGTTGATGGACTGCAGCTCTTCGTTCGAGCTCTGCAGCTCTTCGTTCGAGCTCTGCAGCTCTTCGTTGGCCGCCTCGAGCTCTTCGACGGTCGATTTCAGATACTCCTTGTTCGTTGCGAGCTCTGTTTCGAGATCGGCGACTCGCGACCGGGAGTCGCTCCCCGAAGCTTCCTCGTGGTCCGGGTCCTTGGCCGGGGCCGGCGAGGAAAGCTCGTTGAAAACGACCAGCAGGTACTTTTGCGGACCGACTTCGGGCAAAGGCAGAACTTCGACGGAGACGTCGCGTGGCCCCCGTGGGCTCGCCATGTGCACGACGGGCGAGATCGATGGCTTGGACCCGACGACGGCCTGTTGCACTGCCGTGCGAAGCGCGATGAGGAGCTCGGGGCGCGCGAGCTTCAGCAAGTTGAACGTGGCCGCGCCGGGCCCGGGCTCGAGGTACTCGCCCGTCCGACCGCGATACTGAACGACATCGAGGTGGTCGTCGATGATCACGCCCGGCCGGCCGTACTTTTCGATGATCTTGCGATCGGCCAGCTGCGCGAGGCTCGCCGGGAGCCGCGCCGGACTTCGCGCGGCCGGCGCGTCCGCCTCGTGCGACGGCCGGCCGGAGAACCCGAAGTCGAAGAAGGCCGTCGCCGCCACGTTCTTCTTGGCGTAAACCTTGTGCTTCCTGTCGACGAGCGAGAAGAGGTGCGCTGCATCCGCCACCGACTCGGACGTGCCGAGCAACAAATGCGCGCCCGGGTTGAGAGCATAGTGAAAGATGCGAAGGACCCTTTTTTGCAACGGTGCTTGCATGTAAATCAGCACATTGCGGCAGGTCACCACGTCCAGCCTCGAAAAGGGCGGGTCCCTTCCGAGGTTGTGTCTCGCAAAGACGACGACCTCGCGCACCTGCCTCGCAACCTGGTAGCCCTTGTCGACCCGCACGAAAAACCGTTGCAGGCGCTCGGGAGAGACATCGGCCTCGATGTTGAGCGGGTAGACGCCGAGACGCGCGAGCGCGAGCGCGCTTTCGTCGACGTCGGTCGCGAAGATCTGGATCG
Source organism: uncultured delta proteobacterium (assembly GCA_963787925.1). GTDB lineage: Bacteria > Myxococcota_A > Polyangia > Polyangiales > Polyangiaceae > Palsa-1150. Next base: position 1,129,100 of record CAWBEN010000003.1, on the reverse strand, counting down.
AGAAGGAGGCCCTTGGGCCCAGAAACTCGAGCAAGACCATGGCAATCGAGTACGCCTCCTCCCCGCTCGAGCACCCTGCGACCCAGATTCGGATGACCGAATCTTCCGGGCGGCCCTCGACCATGAGAGGAAAGACGATGTGCTTGAGCGCGTCGAATGGCTCGCTGTCGCGGAAGAAGCTCGTCACCCCGATGAGAAGATCGTCGTACAGACTCTGCAGCTCCGCGGGAGTCGATTCGAGCAACGCCGCGTACGCCTCGACGTGCTCGATCTTGTGAAGCGCCATTCGTCGCGCAATTCGACGCTCGACGGTGCCGGGTTTGTACTGACTGAAATCGACGCCCCGAGCGATCCGAAGTCGAGCAAGGATCTTCGCTTTGCCTTCCCCGTCGATGAGCTTGGCCTGACGGTGCGGGCCCACGTACGAGTGCACCGCAAGACGCATCAGCTCGGCGCCGATCTCCGCAGGCGGCAGCGAAGAGTCGGCGCAGCCCGCGTCGATCGCGGACTGCGGCATGCTGGGCTGCGAGGCGGTGCTCGGCTCCTGCGCGAACGTGATCCCGCCCTCGTCTTTTATCGACTTGAGCCCGATCGTCCCGTCGCTGCCCGATCCCGAAAGCACGACGCCGATGGCCATCGGACCGCCGGCGAGAGCGAGCGAGCGAAAGAACGCGTCGATGTTGTGGCGGGCGCCGCGTGCCTCGACCCCGTCCAGGAGACGGAACTCGCCGTCTTCGACGGAAAGCTGGCCCGTGGGCGGGGCCACGTGGATCCTTCCTGGCTCGAGCCGCGTTCCATGCGCAATCGTGACGACAGGCAGCGTCGTCCCGCGTTGGAGGATTTCGGCCAACATGCTCAGGTGACCTGGAGCGAGGTGCTGGATGACGACGAATGCCATCGGGCAAGCGGCCAGCCGATGCGTCAAGGCTTCGAGCGCCTCGAGGCCCCCGGCCGAGGCACCGATCGCGACCACCGGAAACGACAGGCGTCTGGCCAGGCTCTGCGTTTCCTCGTCGAGGCGCGCCTCGCCTTCCCCGTGGGCGTCGGCGGCGGGACCGCCGTTGGAAGCATCGGAATGGTTGCTCATCACCCCTCGTGAGACTCTTGAACCGGGCAGTCTTTGCAGGCAACCTCGACGACCACAAGTCATTCTCCGCGCAGGGCCGGCACATAACTTGCGCTAATCCCTCGAGGAGGTCAGGTGGGCATTCGTCGAGTCATCGCGATCGGAGCCTCGGCGGGGGGTCTCGAGGTCATCCGCGAAATCGTGCGTGTTTTGCCGACGGGCATTCCGGCAGCGCTTTTCGTCGTGCTGCACGTTCCGCGGACCGCGCCGAGCCTGCTCCCGGAGATACTCGGTCGCTCCAGCAAGCTGGCCGTCCTCCCGGCGCGCGACGGCTGCCGGGTCGAGGCCGCTCATGTCTATGTCGCGCCGCCCGATCACCACATGTTGCTGGACGGCGAGGCATTACGCCTCTCGCGCGGCCCGCTCGAAAACCATCACCGTCCTGCGATCGATCCGCTCTTTCGATCGGTGGCTCTTGGCTATGGGGCCCGCGCGATCGGCGTCGTTCTCTCTGGAAACCTCGATGACGGCACGTCCGGTCTCCTGGCGATCAAGCGAGCCGGAGGGACGACCGTGGTGCAGTCGCCCCGTGAGGCCATGTACTCCGGGATGCCGGCCTCGGCCGTGCAAAACGTCGGCGTGGACTACGTGCTGCCGGCGGCGGAGATTGGCCCTTTGCTGGAGCGGCTCGCGAGAGAGCCGTCGAAAGCAGAGCCCGTCCGGGCGTTGGCGGACCTGCAGAACGAGGTCGAGATCGCCAGGCTCGACACACGGGCCGCCCATGCCGCGGAGCGAGCCTCTGCCCCCGCGCCGTTCGTCTGCCCCGACTGCGGAGGAACCCTCTTCGAGCTCGAAGACAGCGGGCTGGTTCGTTACCGCTGCCGAGTCGGACACGCCTATGGTCTCGAGGGGCTCCTGGCACAAAAGTCGTCGGACATCGAAGGCGCGCTGTGGTCCGCGGTCCGAGCGCTCGAAGAGCGGACGGACGCGCTACGGCGAGCTGGCCGCTCGGGCGCGCGCTCACTCGTCGGACCTCGGGGCCGAAGAGCTCGAGCGCAAGGCGGCGACAGACGCCGAACGCGCTGAGCTTCTGCGGACGATCATCACGAAGGTCGAACGATCATGACGCCGTCGCTCGCCGACCTGTCGTGGAAGGAGCTGGTGGAGTGGCTGGCGGCGCGTAGGGGCCCGGGCGATGGCGCTTCGAATGACGAGGCGCTGCATCTTGCGCAAGAGCTTCAGGTGCATCAGGTCGAGTTGGAGATGCAAAACCGGGAGCTTCGCGACGCGCAAGAGCGTCTCGAAGCCTCGCACGCCCGATACGCCGACCTCTATGACAGCGCGCCCATCGGCTACGCGACGCTGGACCGCAACGGCATCGTTCTCGAGATCAACCTCACCGCGGCCGCGCTGCTCGAGCGCGATCGGGATCAGCTCGTCGGGAGCCCGTTCGCCGCGGCCGCAGGAATCGCGGCGACGACCTTTCTTTCGCATCTGCGCGCGACCGAACGAAAGGGCTCGGCTTCGAGGATGAACCTCGAGATGGGCGCGGCCACGGCGAAGCGTTCGTTCGAGCTGACGACGGCTCCGTACCTCGATGTTCATCGGCGTTTCGTCGGCTTCCGGATGACGATGAGCGACGCCACCGAGCGGGCTCTCTTCGACGCGGAGCGCCGTGCCCGGCTCGCGGCCGACGAGGCAAACCGCATGAAGGACCAGTTCCTCGGCATCGTCTCGCACGAGCTTCGGACGCCCCTCAACGCGATGATCGGCTGGCTGCAAATCCTCGGCACCCGCTCGAATGACCCCGCCCTCCTCGGACGGGGGCTCCGCGTGATGCAGCACAACGGCCGGATGCTCGCCCGGATCGTCGAGGACATTCTGGACGTGTCGCGCATCGTCAGCGGCAAGATGCGGCTCGAAATTCAGAAGGTCGACCTGACCGCCGCGGTGCGGGCTGCGGTCGAGGATGCCCGGGCCGCCGCCAGCGCGAAGCACATCGAGCTGCGCGCCACGCTGGTGGAGGGCCTCGGTGTCCGCGGAGACGCCGTTCGCCTACAGCAAGTCGCAGCGAATCTCCTCTCCAATGCGATCAAGTTCGCCGATGCGCACGGGCTGGTGGAGGTGTCGCTCGAGCGGCGAGCGACGAGCGTACGGCTGACGGTCCGTGATGACGGGTGCGGCATCGCCATTTCCGAGCTCGCCCACGTCTTCGAGCACTTTCGACAAGCCGACAGCTCGACGACCCGTGGCCACGCAGGGCTCGGCCTCGGCTTGGCGATTGCTCGCCACATCGTAGAGGCGCACGGCGGAACGATCGTCGCGCAGAGCGGGGGGCCCGGGTGCGGCGCGACGTTCGTCGTCGACGTCCCGGAACGATTGCACTCGACGCCGCCGGCGCCGCTCGCCTCCGAGGGTGCGCGCGCCCAAGCCAACGAATCCATCGCGGGTTTGCGCGTTCTCTTCGTCGACGACGATGCCGACGCGCTCGAGCTGTACGGGCTCATGCTGGACGGCCTGGGGGCGGTCGTTCGAACGGCGACCACCGCTGAGCAAGCAATCGAGCTCTTGAAGACGTTCGCTCCGGACGTCCTCGTGAGTGACGTCGCGATGCCGATCTGCGACGGGTTTGCCCTCATCGAGCAAGTTCGAGGCTTGTCGGGTCCTCTGTCGGGCGTTCCGGCCATCGCGTTGACGGCCTACGCCCGCGCCGACGACGCGGAGCGAGTCTTGCGGGCCGGATTCACGAGGCATTTGGCCAAGCCCGTCGAGCCGCATGCCCTTTCTCAAGCGATCGCCGCGGTGGTCAGCCCATGATTTCCGGCTCTACTTGAGCTTGGCGCCGGGGGGAGCGTCGTCGTCGACGGTCGCCAGCGCCAGCTTCTCGCTCGGGCCAGTCGCGAGCAGCATCCCGTGCGACACCAGCCCCTTGCCAAACTCGCGCGGCGCGAGGTTCGCCACGACGACCACCCGCCGCCCGACGAGCTCCTCTGGCTTAAAGGAGAGGGCGAGCCCAGCCACGATGACGCGCGGAGTGGGCTCGCCGACGTCGACGCCCAGCCGCAGGAGCTTGTCCTTCTTCGGAACCCGCTCGCAAGTACGCACGACGCCGAGTCGTAAGTCGACCGAGGCGAACTGTTCGTAGGTGATCGACGCCGGGGTTGCGCTCGCGACGGCAGCGGGAGCAGCGACGTCCTTGCCTCTCGAGTCGGTTCGTGGCGTAAAACGCTCGAGGAGCGCCTGGCCCACGAGGTCGTCGATGGTCGGAAAGAGCGGCGCGCCGGGCGCCAACACCTCTCCCGCCGCCCGAGGCTCGACCCCGCGCGCGAGCCAGTCGTCATCGACGCGCGGCGCAATCGGAGCGAGTCCGAGCTGCCTCCTCATCTCGTCGGCTCTCGTCGGGAGCACCGGCCAGATGAGCCGCGACAGGCCACCGAGGACGGACAGCAGCATGTTCAGAATCGTTGCAACGCGCTCGTGATGGCCCTTCTTGTCCTCCGCCCATGGCGCCGCTCGGTCGACATATTGATTCGCCATCGACGCGATGGCCCATGTTCGTTCGAGCGCCCGGTGCGGCTCGATGCGATCCCACGCAGCGAGAGCTTCACCCCAGTGTGTGTCCATCGCTGCGACGACGTCTTTTTCGAGAGGCGTCCACTCGCCGCTCGCGGGGACCTTGCTGCCGCTCATCTTCGCGCAAAGCCCTAGCGTGCGCGCCAGGAGGTTCCCCAGGTTCTTCCCGAGATCGGCGTTGTAGCGCTCGATCATCGCCTCCAGGTCGAAATCGCCGTCCTGACCGAATGCGATCGCACGGAGCAGTTGGTAACGAAGTATCTCCGCGCCCGCGGTGTCGTTGCCCTGGATCGCCTCACCGAACGCGTGAGCAATGCCGAGCGGGTCGACCGCGTTGCGCAGCGACTTGCTCATCTTCTGCCCGCCGAACGTGAGAAATCCGTGGGCAAAGATCTCGTCGGGCAAAGGCAATCCGGCGCTCATGAGAAAAGCAGGCCAATAGACCGTGTGGAAACGCAGGATGTCCTTGCCCACGAGGTGAACGACGGTCCCGTCGTTCCAGAACGCTTCTCGCTCCTTGCCGCCCTGAAGCGCGGTCCAATAATTGGCGAGCGCGTCGAACCATACGTACATGACGTGCTTCGCGTCGCCGGGGACGGGTATGCCCCATGTGAAGCTGGTTCGGGAGACGGAGAGATCCTTGAGCCCTCCTTCGACGAAGCTCACGATTTCGTTGCGCCGACTTTCGGGCTGAATGAAGGTCCGGTTGTCCCTGTAGAGCGCGAGCAGCCGATCTTGATATGCCGAGAGCCTGAAGAAGTAAGTGTCCTCTTTCAAGCGCTCGACCGGACGGTTGTGCAGCGGGCAGACGTTGCCGGGGAGCAGCTCCTTTTCGGTTTTGTAGGATTCGCAGCCCACGCAGTACCAGTCCTCGTACGAGCCAAGGTAGAGGTCGCCGGTGCGTGCGATCGTCGACCACAGCTCCCGGACGAGGCGCTCGTGTCGCTCCTGCGTAGTGCGGATGAAATCGTCCGCCTGAACGCCGAGCTTTGGCCATGTCGCTTCGAAGCGATCGCTCATCTCTTCGACGAACTGCGAGGGCGATTGGCCGCGCTCCTGGGCCTCCCGCTCGATCTTGAGCCCGTGCTCGTCCGTTCCGGTCAGCATTCGCGTCTCGTGGCCACGAAGCAGGTGGTAGCGACGGAGCGCGTCGGCGGCGATGGTCGTGTACGCAGTCCCGAGATGCGGGACGTCGTTGACGTAATAAATGGGCGTCGTGACGTAAAAGCGCATGCGAGAGCCGAGGACTTAGCACATGACCTCGCGCGAGCATTGGCCCTCCGAACCGGCCTTCGTCGGGCCTGCCCCGCCGCGCACGGAACTTGCTGCGGTGGCCCACTCGGCTCCGTTTCAGCTCCGTGCCCGGTTGGCGCGATGATGCGCGACCCACGGCGACAAGGACGCTTGTCGTGGGTCGTGGCCCGCGCGAGCCGACGAGACGCGCGAGGCCGCGCCATCCATCTGCGCTGCGGCCACGGCCAGCGCCAACGCCAGCGCGTCACGGCGCCCAGCCTCCGGCACGAGCGGCGCGCGGAGCGCCTCTTCGTGCCGCTCGACGAAGCCCGTATCGTACCGTCCAGCAGCGAAGTCCGGGTGCGCGAAGAGCTGCTCGTGGAAGCCGAGGTTCGTGCGAATGCCGGTCACGACGTACTCCGAGAGCGCGCGGCGCATCCGTGCGATGGCCTGCTCACGCGTCGGAGCGTGGACGCTGAGCTTCGAGATGAGCGGATCGTAGAAGCTCGAGATCGTGCAACCCGCATAGGCGCCCCCGTCGTCTCTCACCCCGGGTCCCGACGGGACCACCAAGCTCTCGATGACGCCAGGCGAAGGAAGAAAGCCGCTCTCGGGGTCTTCGGCGTACACGCGGCATTCAATCGCGACGCCGCGCGGGAGCACGTCGACCTGCCCGAAGCCTAGCGCTTCGCCCTGGGCGACGCGCACCATCTCGCGGACCAGATCGATCCCCGTGACGAGCTCGGTCACCGGGTGCTCGACCTGAAGGCGCGTGTTCATCTCCAGGAAGTAGAAGCTACCGTCTTCTGCGAGCAGGAATTCGACGGTCCCGGCGCTGAAGTAGCCCACGCTCCGCGCCCCCCGCAGCGCGATCGCCCCCATGCGCTCGACGAGGTCACGCGAGACCGCCGGGCTGGGCGTCTCCTCCACGAGCTTCTGGTGACGGCGCTGAATGGAGCAGTCGCGCTCGAACAGGTGAACGAGGTGCCCCTGTTGATCGCCAAGAAGTTGAATCTCGACGTGGCGCGGACGGGTGATCGCCTTTTCGAGGTAAACCGTGTCGTCACCGAAGAACTTCTTCGCCTCGCTTCGCGCGCGCTCCCAAGCGCTCGCCATCTCCTCGACGGAGGCGACCAGGCGCATGCCCTTGCCCCCACCGCCGGCCGCCGCCTTGAGCATCACCGGGAAGCCGAGCTTCTGCGCCGCGAAGGCGGCCTCGTCGCACGTCTCCGAGCGAGCACCCGGGACGACGGGCACGCCCGCCGACGCCATTCGGTCGCGAGCGGCTGGCTTGCTGCCCATCGCGCGCATCGCGCTCGCCGCTGGTCCAATGAACGTGATGCCCGCCGCCGTGCACGCTTCGGGAAGCGCTGGATTCTCGCTCAAAAAGCCATAGCCGGGATGAATGGCTTCGCAGCCGGACCGCTTCGCGACCGCCACGATCTCGTCGACGCGCAAGTAACTCTCGTGCGCCGGTGCAGCGCCGATGGGATAGGCCTCGTCTGCGCGGCGAACGTGCAAGGATGCGCGGTCGACGTCCGAATACACGGCGACCGCGCGAATGCCCATTTCCCGCAGGGTGCGGATGATCCGCAGCGCGATTTCGCCGCGGTTGGCGACGAGCACTTTGCGGAAGGTCCGAGGCATTCGGTTCGAGCACCCGTAAGGAGGTTTGCCGCCAGGTCATGTGCTACACGGAATCGGTCGTGCCGGAAGATCGCAGTCTCTCATTTGACTTCGCGCCCCGAAAGCCCGCCGACGACGAGCCACGCGCGCTGACGGTCGCAGAGCTCGACCGGGCGATCAAGCAGGCGGTGGAGGACGCCTTCACGCGCGCGGTGTGGGTCGAGGGCGAGGTGACGGGCGCGCGTCCCGCGCCGAGCGGGCACCTCTATTTTTGTCTCAAAGACGAGAACGAAGACGCGATGATCGACGTCATCGCTTACCGTTCGAGCGTCACGCCGCGGATGCGTGCGCTCTGCGTCGACGGCGCGCGCGTCCGCCTTCGCGGCAAACCTACTTTCTGGGCGCCGAGGGGGCGTGTGCAGCTCGTGGCCGACCGAATTCAGGCGGTCGGCCGCGGTGCCCTGCTGGAGGCCCTCGAGAGGCTCAAGGCCAAGCTGGCCGCCGAAGGGTTGTTCGCAGCCGAGCGCAAGCGCGCACTCCCTCGCGAGCCGCGCGTCGTCGGCGTCGTCACCAGCGCCAGCGGGGCAGCCATCCACGACATCTGTCGGGTGGCCTTCCGTCGCGGTGGAGCGCGCATCCTGTTGGCGCCCGCGCAGGTGCAGGGGGCGGGGGCCGTCGAGTCGATTTGCCGGGCGCTCGCGCAGCTTCAGCGTGTTCGAGACGTCGACGTCATCGTCCTCGGGCGGGGGGGCGGTTCGACCGACGACCTCGGGGCGTTCAACGAAGAGGCCGTCGTTCGCGCGGTCGCCGCGTGCCGCGTCGCGGTCGTCAGCGCGGTCGGACACGACATCGACGTGACGATGGTCGACTTCGTCGCAGACGCGCGCGCGGCCACTCCGTCCCAAGCCGCGGAGATGGTAGTCCCCGACCGCACCGCGCAGCGCTCCTTTCTCCAGCACACCCGTCTGCACCTCGCCCGCGCGATGCGAACGCAGCTGACGGTGAGCGGCATGGCCCTGGCGCGCACAGCGACGCGCCTGGGCGATCCCCGCCTCGTCATCGCCGCGCACCAGCAGAGGCTCGACGACCGAGCAGCGCGCCTCGCCGCGTGCGCGCGCGCCGGGATGGCGCGGCGGCGCGAAGGCGTCGCCCGAGCGCAGCGACGCCTCGCGTTCCTCCACCCGCGAGCCGTGGTCGCCCGTGAGCGCTCCGAGCTGACACGCGTGCGCGACCGCATCACGACACTTTGGAGCGCGTCTTTCGAGCACCGCTCCGGTGAGCTCCAGCGCGGCAGCGCCCGGCTCGACGCGCTCAGTCCCCTCAAGGTGCTCGCGCGCGGTTACGCCATCGCGACTCGCGAGGACGGTCGCGCGGTGCGTGGCCCGGAGGATGTCCTCGTTGGCGACACGATTCACGTCCTCGTGCGCGACGCGCGCCTCGACGCGAACGTCGCGCGGATAGGACCGCGGGACAAAGCCAGATGACGCCGCGCCGTTTCGCGGTCATCGGCGATCCCGTCGCGCATTCGAGGAGCCCTGCCATGCACGCGGCGGGGCTGCGTGCTCTCGGTCTGCCGCACACCTACGAGGCTTTGAGGGTCACCGCCAACGAGTTGCCGCGAGTCGTCGAAGCCCTCCGCGCCGGAGCTTACGACGGCCTGAACGTCACGTTGCCGCACAAGGAGCGCGTTCTCGCCCTCGTCGACGAGCTCGACGCGAGCGCGCGCGCGGTGGGCGCGGCGAACACGCTCGTGCGCTCGCCCAAAGGTCTCTTGGTCGCTTACAACACGGATGCGCCCGCGCTCGCCGCGGAGCTGAGCGGCCTTGCCGGAGCCCGCGCTCCGTGGTCTTCGGAGCGAGCGCTGATCATCGGATCGGGCGGAGCCGCACGCGCGGCCATTGCGGCCGTCGCGTCTCTAGGGGTGCGCGAGATCGCGGTGCGCGCCCGTTCGTTCGCAGATCCTTCCCGACTCGAACATTTTTCGAAGATCGCGCCGGCGCCGATCGAGGCGCAACCATGGCGCCCCTCGGCGGAGAGCGAACGCCTGACTCGAGTGGTGGTGCAGGCGACGAGCGCGGGCATGAAGGGGGCCGACGGGGGGGAGGTCGTGGCCGAGGTCGTCGCGTGGAGCGACCTTCCGCCGGGCGCGGTCGCCTTGGACGTCGTCTATACCCCGCGCGACACGCCGTTCTTGCGCGCCGCCCGCCGCAATGGCGTTCGCAGCGACGATGGGCTCGGAATGCTCGCTCGGCAGGGAGCGCTCGCGCTCGAGCTGTGGCTCGATGCAGCGGGGGGGGGACCGCTAGCGCCCCTCGACGTCATGCGGAGCGCGCTCGAGTGAACCGCGAGAGAGCCGTTGTGCCTGCGTGGACTCGTCGTATTTTATGAAGGTGTCCGGCAACCGCCAGCGTCTCGGGTACACGCGCATCGTCCAGTTGCTGGTGTACTTGGTGGTCGTTCCGACGACGCTCATTCTCTCCGTCGGAATCGTGCTGATGTTCATCGGGAACATCTTCAACGTCCTCTTCGGCCTGCTGACGGTGAGCTTCGTGCTCGTCGTGGTCACGGGGGTCGTGTTGGTCCTGGTCTTCTTGCGCAGAGAAGCGAACCTGAGCGAGCTCCAGGCCGATTTCGTTTCGAAGGTGAGCCACGAGCTTCGCACTCCGTTGACGAGCATCCGCCTTTTCGTGGAGACGATGGCGCGCTCGCGGAGCGACCAATCGACGCAGGACAAGTGCCTCGAGGCGCTCGGCAGCGAGACCGAACGGCTGACACAGCTGATCGAGCGCCTCCTTGATTGGGGACGGATGGAGGCTGGCCGCAGGCAGTTCGAGATGCGAGACGAGCCGGTATCGGCGGTCGTCGACGACGCGGTTCGAAGCTTTGCGCTGATTCGCGCGAGCAACCCCGAGCTGCGGATGACTGCGGAGGTCGAACCGGGCCTTCCGCGCGTGCACGTGGACCGTGCCGCCATCGTGGACGCCATTTTCAACCTGCTCTCGAACGCCTTGAAGTACGGCGGAGATCCCCCGACGATCTCTTTGCGGGCGCGAAATATCCCGGGTGGAGTCGCCATCGAAGTAACGGACAACGGCGATGGCATTCCGGGCGTCGAGCACCGACGCATCTTCGAGAAGTTCTATCGCATCGACGATCGCCTCTCGCGCCAGCGCGAGGGCAGCGGCTTGGGGCTCGCGATCGTGAAGTACATCGTGCGAGCGCATCACGGGCGTATCCAGCTCGACAGCGCGCAGGGCAAAGGGTCTACTTTTCGCATCCTTTTGGCCGCGGCGGCGAGCAGCAGTGATCGCGAGGCAGACGACCGGCCGCGCGGACGGAGATCGAACGCGCATGACCGGTAAAATCGCCGCGGGGGCGGCGCCGAGCCGCTGCGTGCTCGTCATCGAAGACGACCCGAGCATCACCTTGGGCCTTCGCATCAACCTCGAGGCAGAGGGCTACACGGTCCTTGCTGCGGAGGACGGGGAGAAGGGGCTCACGCTCGCGACGACGGACCAGCCAGACTTGGTGATCCTCGATGTCATGCTCCCCAAGATGAACGGGCTCCAAGTCCTTCAAGCGATCAGGCGGCAGGGATTGGCCATGCCAATCATCATGCTGAGCGCGCGGACCGGCGAGATGGACAAGGTGACGGGACTCGAGCTCGGTGCGGAGGACTACGTGGCCAAGCCTTTTAGTCTGGCCGAGCTACTCGCCCGCGTCCGAGCCGGGCTCCGGCGAGGACCGCGCGTGGCTGAAAGTCCCCGAACGCAATATACGTTCGGCGAGGTGCAGGTCGACGTCGCCGCGCGCATGGTCACGCGCGCCGGGGCCCCGATCGAGGTGACGCCAACCGAGTTCGACGTCCTCCTCTGTCTCATCGAAGCGCGCGGCGCGGCTCTCAGCCGTGAGGCGATTTTTGTCCGCGTCTGGGGGCCGAATCACCACGGGACGCCGCGCACGATTCGACAATTTCATCCAGCAGATCCGCGCGAAGCTCGAGACCGACTCACATCGCCCACGCCATATCATGACCGTGCGCGGCATCGGCTACCGCTTCGACCGCTAGAATGCCTCGAGCGACAACGTACGCCGCCACGAAGTCGTGGTAAGGGCAACGTCCCGCTCATGGATCAGAATCTCTTGCGGAGCTACATGTCGACGGTTTACGAGTTTCCGACGCCGACGGGGCCAATCCGCGCGTCGCTCGATGGAGACGCGGTCACGCGACCGGCGACGCTGCCGGAGCTCCTGCAGAAGCCGTTCGCCGTCCTCACCGCATACAATCCGCGCTCGATGCTCTTGCCGCGCAAGATCAACGAGCAACGCCAGCTCGTCATGCGCGATCTCCTCGTCCTCGGGGTTTACCGCGTCGAGGGGTGCGTCGGGTTCGAAGAGGATCCCGAGGGGACGTGGCGCGAGCCGTCTTGGATGGTGCACGGCATGGACGGGGAGGAAGCCATGGCCTTCGGTCGCGTCTTTCGACAGAACGCCATCTTGTTGTGCCGCGATGCTCGCCCGGAGCTCATCGTCACCGATCCGACCTGCGACGACCTCGGCAAGACCTACGCCGGTCAGTGGCGGGTACGCAGCTGAACCAACGGGCGCTCGAGCTGCTCCGTGGCGAGCGGCGCCCTAGGCAGGCCGTCTCGCTTTTACTGAATGCCTCCGCACTGCCCGAAAACCCCGCCACCGCCGCACGACTGTGGTGGTGCGCAGGTCCCGCATTGAACGAGATTGCCGCAGCCGTCGCCCGCAGGACCGCAGGTGATCGACTGGTCGGCGCAGGAGAGCGGCGTGCAAATTCCACTGTCAGGCATCCCACATTGACCGGAGACGCCCCCGCCCCCGCAAGTCAGCGGCGCGACGCACGCGCCGCACTGCTGGAGGTTTCCGCAACCATCCCCCGCCGGTCCGCACGCGATGTTCTGCGCGGCGCAGCTCGTCGGCGTACAGCTTCCCGCGTCGGGCGCACCGCACTGTCCTGACACGCCACCCCCTCCGCACGTCAGCGGCGCGACGCACGCGCCGCATTGCTGCAGGTTTCCGCAACCGTCCCCCGCCGGTCCGCACGCGATGTTCTGAGCGGCGCAGCTCGTCGGGGTGCAGTTCCCCGCGTCGGGTCCGCCGCACTGGCCGGCGATGCCACCCCCGCCGCAAGTCAGCGGCGGGTTGCAGGTCCCACAAGAAAGCTGATTGCCGCAGCCGTCACCGGCCGGGCCGCAGCCGACCCCCTGGCTCTGACACGTCTGCGGGACGCACGAGCCGCCGTCAGGAGCACCGCACTGACCGGGGACTCCATTGCCCCCGCAGGTCTGCGGGGCCACGCACGTGCCGCACTGGAGGAGATTGCCGCAGCCGTCACCGGCGGGGCCGCAGGTGATGTTCTGGGCCGCGCACGTCGTCGGCGTGCAGGTCGGCACTGGGGGAGGCGGCACGCAAGACGACAGATCCCAGACCATGTACTCGAGGATTTTCTCTTGGGCCGTAAAGGCGTGGTCGCATTCGGCAGGAAAGACCTTGCCATTGCCGCCCGTGGTGCTGGTCACGTGAAAATCACTGAAGATTGCGTGCCCACACTGAGTCGTCGCAGCAACCGGCGTATCGAACGTGAAATGCTCGACCAGAGGCCCCGTCTTCGTGGGGTCCGTCCCGTCGATCCAGTCGACGGTGCTCCCGAGGACGCCGTCGGCGTCGTGACGTGGATTCGCTATGGAGACGAGAGGGGTCGTTGGAACCGTCGGTCCGAAATTCGACAGCGCTTTGACTAGGTTCAGCCACTTCGCGAATGTCTGGCCGTGCGGTGCCGGAGGCGAAAGAGGCACCGCGGTGCTTACGTCGAGTGTCCACGGTCCCGCGCCAGGATTGTTGAAGTCCGGGTTCCACTGAGCGACGGTATCGAACTCCTGATTCCCAACTAGCCAAGAGTAGCTGTAGTGTGTGGCGAAGAAGTGGCCGCCACCGTCGGCATAGGTGACGAGGTTTGCCAACTCGGCCGTGGTCTTGGGTGTAGGACTGCCCCAGCACGGCAGCATGATTTGATCGTAGTTCATGAACGTTCCGGCCGTGTCGAGCAGCGCAGGTTCTTGCCGCGTCCCCGCGCCGGCGGTGGCCCCGGGTCCGTGCTTTCCCGCGACGAGAGCGCCTCCTCCGTATAGATGAACGCGACCCGCTCCATTGTCGGGCGTGAACTCGGCTTGATCGAGCCCCATCTTGAGGAGGACACATTCGAGCGCGTCGACATGTCCCGTCGAGATTGCCGTCAGGGGGATGTCGCCCTCGCCTTGATTGCGCGGCAAGTTCAAGTCGGACGGCAGGGCGTTCGAGGCGCAGGCGGAAGCGGCAAACGTGAATTGTCGGCGCCACCTGCCGAGCTGAATTACGAGGGGTACGTTCGTTCCGGTGGGAACGTTCGCGAGCGTAAACGTCCCGTCGAAGTCGGTATATGTCGAGACGAGCGGGCTTCCGGAGACGTCGGCTCCGCACTGCCGACACGCCGCGCCGGTCGAGAACGGGCTCACGGCCGCATTGGGGACGTAGACGAGGACGTTCGGCACGGGATCCGGCGACAGCCCTGTCCAGGCGGAAACGCCGGCCAGCACTCGTCCCGTGATGGTGGTCGTACCGCCCCCGTCACACTGAGCCTGGCTCGAACAAAGGTTCACGCACGGCACGTTGCTGCCGCATCTGCCGGGTTGACCGCCGCCGCCACAAATGTTGCCCCCCGTGCAGGTTCCGCATTGGAGAAGACCGCCGCAACCGTCGCCCGCAGGACCGCACGTGTACCCGAGCGCCGTGCAAGTCGTCGGCGTGCACGCGACCGACCCGTCGGGCGTCAGGCCGTTGTTGCCTCCGCATTTGTTGAAGCCGCCGCCGCCGCAGTACGCGGGCGCCACGCAGGCGCCGCATTGAAGCTGGCCCCCGCACCCGTCGCCTGCAGGACCGCACGTGTACCCGAGCGCCGTGCAAGTCGTCGGTGTGCACGCGACCGAGCCATCGGGCGTCAGGCCGTTGTTGCCACCGCAGCTGTTGAAGCCGCCGCCGCCGCAGTACGCGGGTGCCACGCAGGTGCCGCATTGAAGCTGGCCCCCGCACCCGTCGCCCGCAGGACCGCACGTGTACCCGAGCGCCGCGCAAGTCTTCGGCGTGCATGCGATCGAGCCGTCAGGCGTCAGGCCGGTGTCGCCCCCGCATTTGTTGAAGCCGCCGCCCCCGCAGAACTGCGGAGTGGCGCACGAGCCGCAGTCGAGAACGTTTCCGCAGCCGTCCCCCGCTGCGCCACACGTATACTGAAGCGACTGACACGTCGCGGGCGTGCAGGCCGTCGTCGTACCGCTGTCGGGCACCGTGGTGCTGACGCCGCCGCACTTGCTGTAACCGCCCCCGCCGCAGAACTCACCTGCAGCGCAAGAGCCGCAGTCGATGACGCCGCCGCAACCGTCGCCGTTTGGTCCGCAGGTGAAGAGCTGTTCGGCGCACGACTTGGCCTTGCATCCACCCCCCGCGCCATCGCCACTGACGAACGATGGGCTATCGTCCGCGAAGACCGCCGCGTCGTCTCCGTCGACGATCGACGCGTCCGGGACGCCCACGCCAATGCCCTTTCCGAAAAGGCTGTCTGCCGAGGTGCCGCACGCAACGAGCGCACTGCCGCCCGCGCTCGAGAAAGCTATTAGAACGACCCACCGAACAAACTGGCGCATGCGGCACTCCTCTCCCTCTCTTGCTCTCTTGCCGATGCAAGAGGGGAATCATCGTCATTATGCGGGGCCATCCCCCGGCAAGCAACAACGCAATTTTGTAACAAGACTCCAACGCTTGGGCCCCTTCGGAGTCACCGCTTCATCGGCGCGTTGGAAGCCCACGCAAAGAACTTCCGTAAGTATCTCCCGTACATCAGCCGCTTACGTCCCGCCGGCGAGCGCTTTCACCCCCGCCGCGTGGGCCGCGGTGCGATCGAGCCTTGCATCCATCTACGGTCGGTCGCGCCAGTCCCTAAGTTGCGTCTTTCGAACAGCGCAAACCCAACATCGGAATTTGATACCGCCCGGGGTGGTGAACGCGGTTCGACGCTCGAAGGCCCTGGGCGTCGTAGTTGTAGGCGCCCCCACGAATCGAGCGCTCGCACTCGACCGGGATCGGGTTACTCCCCGTGAACCCTTGCTTGTTTTGCAGTCGAAGCTCGTCGAGCGCGCGCAGGATCTCGGGGCATGAGCCGGGCTTGCCCTCGCCGGCGCTCGATCTGCGATAGGCGTACGGGTCGTATTCGTCGGCCATCCATTCCCAGACGTTGCCTGCCAGATCATCGTGACCGTAGGGCCCACGACCGGCACGGTGCGTGCCGACGTCGGCCGGCCGTTCGCTCGCGAAGACGGCCTTGTCGTGATCGGGTGGCTCGCTGCCCCAAGGAAACCGACGTTCGTCGGTGTCGCGGACGGCCTTCTCGAACTCGGCCTCACGTGGCAGTCGCTTGCCTCGCCAAGCACAATAGGCACGCGCGTCGTCCCAAGACACGCCCGTCACGGGCTGAGCCGGCCCGTTGAAATCGGGGTGGCTGTTGCGAATCGCTTCGGACTTGGGCCGGCAAGCCTTTGCCTCGACGCATTCCGCCCATGCGGCGTTGGTCACCTCGGTTCGATTCGAGAAAAAAGGCGCCCACCGTGACGGTATGCGCGGGGTGCTCGTCCTCCTCTCCACCGGAGTCCGCTCCCATCGTAAACGGTCCAGCAGGAACGAGCAGCATGTCGAACGGAAGCTCAGCGGTCTGCCTCGGGGGTGCCAGGCCCGAATCCTCCGTGTGCTCTCCAACTTCCACGCTCGCCGTCCGAGCGCTCGGCGGCTCATGGTCTCTGCTGCGCGCGACCGCCACGACGGTCGGCTCCGGCGCCGACCTCCCGCACGACGCGGCGACGGCGATGAAGAGCACTTGAGCCGAGCGCGCGCGCGCGAAGGAGAGCCTCACGTAGGTGCGCAGCGTATGACACAGCCTGGGGGCCGCGGTACAACGGCCGCGTGATCCGCGTGTCGCATTTGACGAAGCGTTACGGCGCGCACATCGCGGTCGACGACGTCTCCTTCGAGGTCGGAAAAGGAGAGGTCGTGGGGTTCCTGGGGCCGAATGGTGCAGGCAAGAGCACGACACTCCGAATTCTCGCAGGCTTCTTGGGCGCGACGAGCGGGAAGGTCGCCATCGCGGGCCGCGACGTGGGCGACGATTCCGTCGAGGCGCGGCGTTGCGTTGGTTACATGCCCGAGGCCGTCCCGCTCTACCCCGAGATGCGCGTCATCGAATACTTGCGCTTTCGAGCGGAGCTGAAGCGCGTCGCGAGGCGCTCTCGGGCAGAGAATGTCGACCAGGCCATGCGCAAAGCCGGCGTGGTGGACGTCGCTCACAAGCGGATAGCGCACTTGTCGAAGGGCTACCGGCAGCGCGTCGGGCTCGCGGACGCGATCGTCGCCAACCCGCCCATCATCGTTCTGGACGAGCCGACCGCTGGCCTGGATCCAAACCAGATTCGAGAGGCTCGCGAGCTGATTCGGGAGCTCGGGCGCGAACACACCGTGGTGCTCTCGACGCACGTCCTGAGCGAGGTCGAGGCGTGCGCCACGCGGGTCCTCCTTCTCCATCGAGGTAAGCTCGTCGCTCAAGGCCCCACCCTCGCCATCGGCAGGCTCCGAAGCCAGACCGCCATCGCCTTCACCGTCCGCGGCGACGCAGACTTGGCCGAGCGGGCGCTCCGCGGGGTCGCCGAAAGCGCAGTTTTCGAGCGCCTCGACTCCGCCGGCGACGTCGTCACGATCGCCGCAACGTTCCCCGCACGCCTCGACGAAGAGGCTCGGGCGAGCGCTGCCGAGCGCTGCGTCGCGGCGCTGGTCCACGGCGGCCTCGGGGTGCGCGACGTGCGCTCCACCGACGGGTCGCTGGAAGATGTCTTCGCCGCGCTCACGCTGGACGAAACGGCGCCGCGCGCGACGAGAGAGATCTCCGGATGAGAGCGTTCTGGCCGATTTACAAGCGCGAGCTCTTCGCCTTTTTCGTCACGCCGCTCGCGTGGGTGCTCATCGTCGTGTTCCTGATCGTGCAAGGAATGCATTTCTTCCTGCTCATCGATCATTTCGCCGGCCAGTCGGATCCGACCAGCGACGAGACGCCGCTCTCGGCGTTCTTCGGCAACACGGTCCTTCTGTACATGGTCCTCTTCGTCCTCGTTCCGCCGATGACGATGCGCCTCTTTGCCGAGGAACGCCGCAGCGGAACGATCGAGACGCTGATGACCGCTCCGGTGTCGAGCCCTGCCGTGGTGCTCGCCAAGTATGCCGCCGCCTTGACGACCTATGGCGCGATGTGGCTGCCGACGGTTCTCTACCTCGTGATTCTGGGGCGAACGGGCGACGTCGATTGGCACGTAGCTGCCAGCGCCTACCTCGGGATCCTGCTAGTCGGCGCGGGCTACCTTGCTATCGGTCTCTGTGCGAGCGCTCTCACCAAATCTCAGTTTCTCGCGATGGTCTTCACGGCCCTCGTGCTGCTCGTTCTCTTCATTTTCGGCATCGGCGAGTTCGTCACGCGACCGGGAACGGTCATGTACGACGTCTGTGCGCACGTCTCGGTATGGGCGCACATGAACGATTTCGCGGCGGGGGTGGTGGACTCGCGCCGCCTCGTCTTTTACGGGACGCTAGTCGTCCTTCCGCTTTTCGTGGCGACGCGCGCGGTCGACGCTTGGAGATGGGGATGAGCAGCCGCCGATACCGCCCGGAAGGCGGCCGTGCACTGCAGGTGGCGAGCCTCGTCGCCGCGTTCGTCCTGGCAGCGATCGTGAACGTCCTCGGCGCACGGCACTTCACGCGTTGGGATTGGACGCGCGACAAGCGCTGGTCGCTGAGCCCAGCCACGTTGCAGACGCTCCGCTCGCTCGAGCAGCGCGTCGACGTCTGGGCCATCGCGGGGGCGGGCGACCCTCTCGCGGAGGGCTTGCGTTCGCTCCTTGCGTCGTACCGCGCGCAGTCATCGCGCATCGACGTGCACTGGATCGACCCGGACCGAGACACCGTGCAGCTCGTCGATCTGCAGCACCGTTTTGGACTCGAAGCCGGGCGCGCCGACGACGGACGGATCGCGACCGACGCGGTCCTCGTCGTGGCAAGCGGCGACAAACACTGGTTTCTCACGCCACAGGATCTGTTCCAGTCGTCCGACGAGGTGCACGTCAAACCGCGCGAGGAGCGGGCGCTGACGCTCGCCATCCGAAGCGTGCTGGGCGGCGAAAAAACGCGCGTCTGTTTCACGGTGGGGCACGGCGAGCTGTCGCTCGATCCCGGGCGGGACGAGCGGCAGGCGCTCGGGCAGGTGCGGGACCTGCTCGAGAAAAACAACTACGATCTCGTGAGCGTCGACACCACCTCACCCGACGCGCAAGAGCCGTTCGCTCCGTGCTCGATCGTGATGGTCGCTGGTGCAAGCGCCCCGTTTGCGCAAGGAGAGGCGGCGCAGCTGCGGTCTTGGCTCTTGGCGGGTGGCAGGCTGCTTGCGGCGCTCGGGCCCGTCGAAGCCTCGACTTCGACGGGCTTTGCTCCCGCGGGGCTCGACGAGGTGCTCGCACCGTTCGGCATCGCGCTCGACGATGACCTCGTTCACGATCTCGATCCAGGCCTTGCCATAGCCGACACCCACGGCGAGGGGTTCTTCGTGACCGCGAGGCCCCACCCCGTCACGGCGAGCCTGGTCGCCGGCGGGAGCGATGCGCACCCACCGCGCGTCGCCCTGTTCTACACGCGATCCCTGCGCCACGTGTCGCCACCCGGGGCGAGCGCTTCCTCGGATTTGCTCGTAACGTCCGCCCAGGCATTCTCGAAAGCGAGCATCGCCGGCGCCAGCGCCTGGGGGGACTCTCCTCCGCGGAGCACGACCGACGCGAGCGGACCGTTCGTGGTCGCGATGGCCAGCGAGCGCCCACGGACGACGTCCAACGCTTTACACGGTCCCCGCGTCGTCGTCGTCGGCTCGCGCTTCGTCCTTTCGGAGGAGAACTGGCGGCAACCTCGGCCGCTGCATGGAGCGGCCTTTTTCATCGACAGCGCGCTGTCGTGGCTCGCCGCTCGGCCAGAGGTCATCGACGTGCCCGAACGCGCCGAAATCGCTGCCGGCATCCGCGTGACCGAGGCCGCTCGATTCGAAGTACGACGCTACGTGCTCGGGTTCATGCCGCTCGCGGCGCTCTTGCTGGGGGTGGCCGTCTGGGCCTGGCGAAAATCATCGGAGGACAGGCCTTACGTCGCTCCGCACGGCAAAAAAGGCCCGTCCCCCCCGTGAGGATTCGCGAAGCGGTGACGCCCATCGTCCTCGTTCTTTTGGCCGCCGGCAGCGCTGCCTACGCTTACTTCGTCGACCGGGCCACGTTGTCGGACGCCGATCGCGCCGAACGGGCGAGAGACGTCTTCCCGAGCTTTCGAGTGGAGGACGTCAAGCGCATCGAGCTCCTCCACGGGGCGGAAACCATGGTGCTCGAGCACGACGCCGAGGGCGGCGGCGCTGGCGGCTGGCGCATGACTTCACCGCGGAGGGACCGTGCCGATCCCGCCGAGGTGGACGTGCTACTGCGGGAGCTCCAGCTCGCCGTTCGACTCCGTGAGGTCCCCGACGACACCCGCGCCGACCTGGAAACGCCGCGGGTGCGCGGCGTGATCAAGATGGGATCGTTCGACTACCGGTTGGCGCTAGGAAGGGACGCGCCGATGCCAGAAGGGGCGGGGTACCTGCGAGTGGATGGCGAGGGAACCTTCGTCGTGGCGCATTCGCTCAAGGTGCAGTTGCTCCGAGGCGCGGCCGCCTATCGCGACCACATCCTCGTGCCGCTCGCGGCGAACGACGTCGCGCGGCTCGAGGTTCGAGGCGGGTCGGGCGGCGGCTTCGCGCTCGAGCGCCACGGACCGACTTTCCGCTTGGCAGGCAAGGGGCTTCGCGCATCGCGCCCGGCCGTCGATCGCGTGCTCGCAGCCGTCGCCGACGCTCGCGCCGAGAGATTTCTAGACGACGCCGATGCCGATCGTGATCTGGGACCAAACGTCGTTTCGCTCTCGCTGGCCGCACGCACCCCTGGACTGGCGGCCGTCGAGCTGCGCATCGGCGGCCCTTGTCCAGGTCAGCCCGACGAAGTGGTGGTCGTCCGTGCGGCGGGTTCTCCCGAGCCGAAGAAAGAGAGCAATCGCGTTTCCGCGTGCGCGGCCAAGACGATACGCGACGCGCTCGACGCAGCTTCGACGGCGCTGGTGGACGAGTCCCCGCTGTTCGCGCACGCTGACGAGATCGAGCAATTGATGCTCGACGCCGCCGTGACCGGCGGACCCCGGGTGGATGTCGCCCGCAAGGGCAACGGATGGCACGAGCGGTCGCCAGAAGATCGGGATTTGACGGCCGACGAGAGCAACGCGACCAGCGCGCTCGTGCTCACGCTGGCCAACGCGCAGGCGATGGAGGTGCGTCTTCCCTTCCCCGACGAAGCCATTCCCGTGCGCGCGCGCGTGTCGGCGGCGCGCACCGGAGAGGCGGCAAGCGAGGTCGTCGAGTTGGGACCGGTCGGCGCGGACGGCACGACGCTCGCACGCCGCCTCGACGACGGGGCCATCATGCGTCTCACGCGCTCCGTGGCGCGACGCTTCCGGCCACAGCCGCTCGCACTCCGTGCGCCCGCCGTCTGGCAAAAAGCCATCGACGCGGCGTCCGTCGTCGGCATCGACGACAGTTGCGGAGGCGCGCACCAGCGCTTGGAGCGCCGAGGGGACGGCTGGACGATGCGCGCGCCCGCGGGATTTGCGGTCGACCCGGCTTCCACGAGCGACCTCGCCCGCGCCGTCGCGCAGGCCAAGGCCGAGGCCTGGATTGCGGAACGTGACGACGGCACGTTTGGTCTCGGCGGGGCGACGTCATGCGTAGTCACGCTGACCGTCGACACGGCTCCGACGGACGGCGCGCCGCGAGCCGCGTCGCTGGTCTTCGGCGCGGCCGGCGACCAAGGCGTGTACGCACGCACATTGGACGAGCCCGCCGTTTTCGAGGTGCCCGTCGCCTTACGAGAGCTGGTGTCACGCCCCGCGATTGACTGCCAGCGCGTGCGGCTCGATCCCCG
Source organism: uncultured delta proteobacterium (assembly GCA_963787925.1). Classification (GTDB taxonomy): domain Bacteria; phylum Myxococcota_A; class Polyangia; order Polyangiales; family Polyangiaceae; genus Palsa-1150. The sequence continues at coordinate 1,107,476 of CAWBEN010000003.1, read as the reverse complement.
CGCCATGGAGCGCGTGATCGTGACGGGAAACGGCGCGCGCGTCGTGCTCGTGCGCGCCGGCGATCGACTGGTCCGGAGGGCGTCTTCATGGGCCGATGGGGGACGTGGTGACACGCTGGAAGAGGCTCTCGCCGGACTGTCTGCGCGCGCTGCGCTTCACGTGGGCCCACCTCGGCCCGACGAGGACATGGACCATCCCACCCTGGAAATCGACGCCGTGGTGCTCTCAGACGCAAAAGCCGAGACCTCGACTCGCATCACGATTGGTGCGCGTTCTCGAGTCGATGCCGTGGAGGTGTACCTCGCGCGCGTGGCCGGCATCGACGCGACCTTCGCCGTGCCCGCACTCGCGGTCCGCGCCATTCTCGATGCCCTGTGAACACGAGCCGCGCACCGCGTTTTTGCTCATCCCCCTGGCGAGCCCTGTTCGAGCTCGAGCAGCACGCGGTCGCGCACGAGCGCGAGAGGCGGTGCGCCGTGCGAAAGGAGCACGTCATGGAAGCGCCTGAGCGAAAACTTGCTTCCGAGCCTGCGCCTCGTCTCCTCCCGAAGCTGCAGGATCTGAAGTTTTCCGAGGGTGTAGGCGAAGTAGCCAGGGTCGAACGTCCCACGCACCGCTTGCTCGCGAGCCGTGGCGTCGTCTTGATGGCAGTCCGTCACGAAGCGCGCTGCCGCTTGCTCGACCGTCATTCCGCGGGTGTGAATCCCGATGGAAGCGGCAAACCGGCAATTCCGAAGGAGCGCACCACGGCGCATGGCTAGCTCGTTCGAGGGATCGTCGTGGCCAAACCCCTCGTCTATCATCATTTGTTCGACATAGTGCGCCCAACCCTCGATGAATGCGTAATTGGCAAACGCCTTCTGAACACGCGTCGGTGCGCGCTCGAGCCAGCGCCCCTGAACGAAGTGCCCCGGATAGAGCTCGTGAATAGTCGTTCCGAGCAGGTCCCCGAGCGTTCCTAGGTACGCTTGCCGCTCATTCTTGGGCCATGACTTGTCCGGAAGGGTGAGGTAGAAAAACGCAGTCCGGGATCTCTCGAAAGGACCGCTGATGTCCGCGGAGGCCGAGTTCCAGCGCTTGTACGGCGGCGTTTCGCGCACGGTGGCCTCGTCCTGCGACGCGAGGGTCACGATGCCATGGTCGACCACGAACGCTCGAGCGTCCCGCATCATCTGCGCCGCTGTGACCAGGTAGTCCGCCTCGATCACCGGCTTGTCCCTCACTTTTCCGGCGAGCTCTTCGAAGGCGCGCTTGTTCGAGGCGAGGTCGTCTTCATTCATCCGCTCGAACTCCGCGAGCGGCATCCGGAGCCCTTCCTGGACTGCCAGGAGCTTCATGAAGCGTTGCGGACCCAAGACGTGGCTCTGGTTGCCGCGCTCAGCCTCTTTGCCCAGCCAAGTCGCGAGCTCTTCGGCTGACCTGGCGAGAGCGCCGTTCGCACGTCGAAACCGCTGACGCTGAGCGGCGTCTCCCACCGTGGCCATTTTCATGGCTACCTCGCCACGGAGATACGTCGCAAAACCAGCGAAGTTGCGCGACGCGACCTCGCTCACTGGCTTCGACAGAGGAGGGGCCAGATTCTCCCTTATATGCGCCACCTCGGCCAGCGCGGCCTCCTCGTGGGCGATGAGCCCTCGTGCGCGCTCGACGAGAGGGGCGTAGTCGCGATCGATGTACGAGTTCACCGTGAAGAGGGGCTCGTAGGCTTGCGGATACCGGCGAGGTGCGTCGAGGTCCACGAGGAAAAACAGCGCCGATTGGACCCAGCTCCGAAGCTCGTCGAGATCGAGAGCCTCGTCGGCAGAGAGAGCCGCGCGATCGACGGCCGACAGATCCGAAGCGGCGCCGTTCAGTCTCGCGATGCGCATGGCGATCGCGCCCTTGGACATCGGCGCGACCTTTCCGTCGTATTCGTGAAAGCCGAGATCACGGGCGTTCGCCGGATCTTCGGCTAGCAACTCGTCGAGAACACGATCGCGGATCGGCGCAAAGTCGAGCCCCCCGGCGTCGCGGGACGGCGGCACCGGCCACCGGCCAGCAGCAGAACTCGGTCCAGGTAGGACGAGAAACGGAGGAACGTCCGGAGAGGCGGCTCGCCCGCCACAGGCGCAGGCCAGTGCGGTAGCGAGCGCCCCAATGCACGAGCCCCTGCCAAGATGACGACCGCTCATGTCGGGCCATTCGACTCGAATGGCGGACCCGTGTCGAGCGAGCTCGCCGCGCGTCTCTTCCACGCGCGACCCGTCACACGAGCGCTGGGCGGGTGGCTCGATAGGTCTGCTCGAAGAGACGCAGCAGGGAGAGAAGCTCCGATGCGACCGACTCGGCGGCTTCGACACGGGCCAAGGCCTCCTCGGCGTCGCCCGGCGCAACGCCTCCCAATATTCGCGCGAGCCAATCGCGGGCTCCGCGCTCCGCCTCGATCGCCGCTCGCAGGACGCCCCGCTCGTGCGGCGCCAAATCCCGAATCGTGCGCGCCAGCAACGTTCGGGGCTCTTCCGTCAGACCGGGGAGCAGCCGCGCGACCTCATCGAGCGCCTCGTCGATGGCCTCTAGCGCGCCGGCGCGTCCAACGCGCAAGCCTGCGGCGCGCAACGCGTCACGCGCGCGAGCCGCGCGTGCGTGGAGCTCGGTCAATGCGAGTTCGTTTACCGTGAAAGGGCTTTCGGTGTTCATCCTGCACGAGCCCTTGCAGAGGCGGTGCCCGCATCGCGGCCTTGTTTTCGTCGAAGATCGCGCGCCGTTTGGCCGTCCAGGACAGAAATCCACACTGTCCCGGGACGGAGCCATCGCTATGCCGAATTGACCGGCTTGTGGGTAGTCTGTCGCCGGTAATTTCCCCATTAACTCCTCGGCTGGAGATCCCGTACGATGCTCATTGGGTTCACGCGCTCGAGCGGCATCCGAGTCACGTGCTAACCGCAGGGACGCAAGGCGTCGGGCACCATTGCCCGAGTCTCAACGCCTCGTGAGGCGCAATCGCGCTGCTACGGCTCAGCCCTCGTGGAGATAAAACCGATGTCTCACTCCGCATTTTGGATCGGTCCCGTCGTGTTGAGCGCCGTCTGCGGCGCCAGCGGCTGCGCTGACGTCAATGCAATTCCAGACTACGGAAACAATTCCGTCAGCCCGGTATCCGACGCGTCGCCTCCAACGCAGCGCACGGGGAGCGGCTCCCCGCGCGGCACGGCATTGGACGCAGGTAGCACCGCGCCCAGCAACCACGCGGGGAACGCAGGTTCTTACGACGCAGGCCCGGGGTCCGCCGTGACCACTGGCCCGGGGGCCGTCTCGGCGGACGGCGGCGCGACCAAGGCCAACGACGCAGGCCGGGGCAGTCCGGCCGAGGGAGGCGTCGCACAAAGCCATTCATCGGCCGTGCTCAGCGTAGTCGGCAATCAGTTGATGAGCGCAGGTAAACCAGTTCGACTGATCGGAGTGGACTACCCAGGGACGGAGTACATGTGCCTGGGCGGATCGAGCAACGGAATGTTCCAGGGTCCCTCGGATCAGTCGCTGGTCAGTGCGTTGAAGGGGCAGCAGGGCCAAGCTGCATGGCGCATCAACGCGGTGCGCGTGCCACTCAACGAAGACTGTTGGCTCGGCATCAATGGTGTTCCGGCGCAACAGAGCGGGCCCGCCTACCAGAGCGCCGTGGTGAGCTTCGTGAAGATGCTCCGTCAGGCCGGGTTCTTCGTCATCCTCGATTTGCACTGGAATGCGCCCGGGGCCTACCTCTCGGACGCGCAACAACCGATGGCCGACGCCGATCACGCGCCCACGTTCTGGAAGTCCGTCGCGACTGTGATCAACGCGAACACGAACCGTGACAACGGCATTCTTTTCGACCTCTACAACGAGCCATCCCTCTATCCTCCGAATGCCACGGTCACCGGCACCTATCCCGACGATCAAAGTTGGTGGGCTTGCTGGCAGAAGGGCGGCTGTCAGGTCACGGTGAGTAACGGCGTGACGGGTGGGCAGCCCAACGCAAGCTGCCCAATCTATCCGAACCCCCTTCCACCCCCGTCACGAAGCTGGCAGGTCGCAGGAATGCAGAGCCTCGTCGACGCCGTTCGGAGCGCGGGGGCCACCAATGTGATCATGCTGGGGGGTCTCGGGGTCGCGAACATCCTCGACCACTGGCTTGAGCACATGCCTACCGACTCGTTGTCGCCTCCGCAGATCGCGGCGAGTCTGCATCAATACGACGTGGCAGTCGGCACGACCGCAGCGTACTGGGACACGACGGTTGCGCCGGTGGCACAAAAGGTTCCGGTCATCACCGGCGAGCTCGGCGAGATGGACAACGCGATCTCGTTCATCGACGGCTTCATGGGTTGGGCCGATCAGCACGGCCTGTCGTACGTCGCCTGGGCGTTCAACCCCTTTGGCTCGCCCGCGCTGGTCACGGCGTTCGACGGGTCGGCGACCACCTTCGGTGCGGGATTCCGGACGCACATCGCGTCGCTCGCCGTAGCGCCGGCGCCTGCTCCGCTTTGAGGAGCGGGGCGGGGCCCGATGCGGCCGGGGAGACCGCGGCCGAGATCCACAGAATTCGGCTGAGCGCCCAACCCAGGAGGATTCCGGCGACGAGCGCCGACGCGATGAGGGTTAGCGTGCTGAAACGCCGCTCGCGGCCCGCGCTCTTCGCCACCGGGGGGTCCTTGGAAGGCAGCGTCTCGCCGAGCGAGAGCGAGTCCATGACGGCGATCCGAAGCGCGGGTTCCACGACTACGGCGTCGGGCGCAACGCTTGCCAGAGTTGAACCGACCCCCCGTGACGATTTCGAGTCGACGATCGAGACCGGGACGGGATTCGCAAGCGACTCACGAGCGATTCTGCCGGCGGCGGACGGATGGCCCGGAGCGGGGAACGAAAAAGCCGATGGAACCTCGGGAAGTCCGTGGAGAGGCGGAGAAGACGTCCCCGAATTGGCACGATGGCGCTCCTCGCGCAGGCCTGCCTGCGGCGCCTCGGCCATCAGCGCGCGGGCCATCTCCAATGCCGACGCAAACCGTTCGTCTCGATTTTTCTTGAGGGCTCGCGCGAGGAACGCAGCGAGCGGCAGGAGCGCACGGTCGACCTGCTCCAGCGGCACGGGCTCGGTCGTCAGCACGGCGGCGAGCCGCGCGTACTCAGTGGGCGCGGGGAATGCCGAGCGGCCGGTGAGCATCTCGTAAAACATGACGCCCGCGCTCCAAAGGTCGGCGCGCTGATCGACGTCGCGAGCGCTCCGAATTTGCTCCGGGCTCATGTAGGCAGGCGTACCCAAGAGCATTCCCGTGCTCGTCCGGCTGCCCATGCCTCCGGCAAGGTCCATCACCTTTGCAATACCGAAATCGAGGAGCTTCACGACGAAGGTCCCACCCACGTCGCGCGCGAGAAACACGTTGTCGGGCTTGAGATCACGGTGGACGATCGCCTGCGCATGCGCGGCCGCCAGGCCGGCCAAAATCCCCTGCAAGATCGGCATCGCCTGCGCCACCGGAACGCGCCCGCCGTTTTGCGTGTACGCCCCCAGCGGGACGCCCTCGAGCAACTCCATCACGATATACGGAGTGCCGTCCTCCGCCGCCGCGCAGGCGAACGTGCGCGCGATGTTCGGGTGAATGAGGCGCATGCACATGCGCGCTTCCTCCAGGAAACGCACGAGGATGTTGGACTCGGACAGGAACTCGGGACGCAGCAGCTTGACGGCGACGCGCGTCCCGCCCTCGAGCGGATCCGCCGCATAGACCTCGCCCATTCCGCCTTCGCCGAGCTTGTTCGAGAGACGCCACCGCCGGGAGAGCACAGCGCCGACGAGTCGTGATGAGGCAGGTTGGGCCATCGAACCTTGCCATCGTAACGTGGGGCGCGCCTCACGGGAACGAGAGCCCGACAGTCACCGCAATTGCGCGTCGAATCTCTTTTCCAATTCGGCAAGGACGCTGGCGTGGCGTTGATCGACCTCGCCGTCCGTGAGGGTACGGTCCGGCGCGCGGTAGACCACATGCAGCGCCAGGCTCGCGTGCCCAGTCGGAACTGCGCCCCCGACGAAGCGGTCGAACAGCGCAGTGTGCTCCGCGAGGTCGCCCGCGGCCTCGCGCACGGCACGCTCCACGTCCCCGGCCGCCACATCGTCGCGGACGATGAGCGCGATGTCGCGCGTGCTCGCCGGAAAGCGCGGGAGAGACACGAAGCTCGGAGGGCGTGCGCCGACGCCCGCCAGAGCGGCCAGGTCGAGCTCGACGACCATCGCCCCCTCGCCGAGGTCGAACGCATCGACCACCTGCGGGTGAAGTGGGCCAAGCGCGCCGACGCGCTTTCCGTCGGCTTCGATCCACGCGGCGCCCCGCGGGTGCAAGTGCCTTGGACGGTCGTCTCCCGCGAGACGCACTGTCGGCCTCCCGACCAACGAGACGGCGCACGAGCCCTTGCGCCAGCCCCTTGGCGTCCCAGACGTCGACGGGCTCTGGCTTGCTCAACCAGCGTGACGGCTCGCCCGCGAGGATCGATCGGCGAACGCAAGACGCTCTTCGGGCGCTGGCCCGTCGGACGCGAGAAAGAGTGTCCCTACCGAGAAGAGACGTGCGTCCGCCTCGCCATGGCGGCGAGCGCGCTCGAGGGCGCGCAAGAGGGCCGGCAAGAGGCTCGTGCGCATCACCGACTGCTGGCTGCCGAGCGGGTTGCGCACGCGTAACGGCCGCCGGCGGCGCGCCGAGGGCCTCGAGGTCCGCCGGATCGACGAAGGCGTACGTGACGGCCTCGCTGAGCCCCATCTCGACTGCGATCCGGCGAACTCGCCGTGCCAGTCTCTCGCGGGGTGCTTCGTCCCGGACGGGCGGATGGCCGGGAGGATCGTGGGAATGGTGTCGTACCCGCGTACGCGCGCGATCTCCTCGATCAAGTCCACCTCGCGCGAAATGTCGGGCCGGTGGCTCGGCACTTGCCATGCGTCGAAGCCCGGCCTGCGGCGTGCGGCGCTGGAACCCAAGCCGGTCGAGGATGGCGTCCGACTCTTCGGGGCTCACGTCCGAGCCGAGAAGCGCCCGCAGCCGCTCTGGGCGCAGCGCGACGGTGCGGCGCGCGAGCCCGCGAGCCTCGACGATCCGCGAGTCGTTCAAGGCTGTCGCCCCCGCGAGCTCGACGACGAGCGACGAAGCACGCTCAAGCGCCGATTTCGTATCTTCCCAGTCGACGCCGCGTTCGAACCGGTGGCTCGACTCGGTGTGGAGCCCGTGCCGACGCGCAGCGCGACGGATCGCACGCGGATCGAAGTAGGCGCACTCGAGGAGCACGCGCGAAGTGGACGAAGTTATCTCGCTGTTGCCCCCACCCATCACGCCGGCGAGGGCGAGCGGGTCCGGCGCCGTCGCAGACCACGAGGTCGTCCGAAGAAAGCGTTCGCTCGACGCCGTCGAGGGTGACGCAGCGTCTCGCCGTCCCGAGCGCGCCGCACGACGATCTTGCCGCCACGCAACTTGTCGAGGTCGAACGCGTGCATCGGATGGCCCAGCTCGAGCATCACGAGGTTCGTGACGTCGACGACGTTCGAGATGGGACGGACGCCGAGCGAGGCGAGGCGCCAGCGCACGGCGAGCGGCGAGGGAGCGACTCGGGTCTCGTCGAGCAGGGCAACGCCGTAGTGCGGGCACCGCTCGGGATCCTCGATCGCGACGGTGACAACGCGCGCGAGATCTTCGTCCCGGGTCCGGGCCGGGAGCCGACGGCGCGGGAGGTCGGAATGACAGGCGGAAGAGAGCCGCCGCTTCGCGCGCGAGCCCGAGGTGACCGAGGGCGTCGGGTCGGTTGGGCGTCAGGCTGAGCTCGAGGATGGTGTCGCGGGCATCCGGAATGGCACGGACCAGCGGCGCTCCCGGCGCCGCCGACTTCGGCGGGAGCACGAGGATGCCACCCGAATCGTCGCCTAGCCCGAGCTCGGCCTCGCTGCAGAGCATGCCGTCGCTCGGAACACCGGCAATGGTTCGCCGTTCCATGGTCATTTCCTTCGCCGGCAAGTGCGCGCCGACGGGAGCAAGGACGACGAGCCCCCCTTGTTCCGGAACGTTGGGAGCGCCGCACACGACGACCTGCTCAGCCCCGCCGAGATCGACCGTGACGAGCTTGAGGCCGCTGCGCGATGGGTGAGGCCGCGTCGCGACGATGCCGACCACCAGACAGGCTTCGGAGCCCAGGCCGAACGGGTGAATGGCTTCGACCTCGAGGCCCGCGGCGGTCAGCCGAGTGGCAATCGCCTTTGCGTCGTCGGGGAGCTGCGGACAAAGCTCGCGGAGCCATCGAACCGAAGCTCTCATCGTGGGGGTCGATGACGTAGCTCAGACGGAGACTGGGGTCGAGTTCGGGGGCTCGTCGGAGCAGCCTGAGCTCATTGCCGCATGTCGCGCGCGCTCGCTCGCGTCACGTAGTAAAAGACAGGCCAATGGCGGTACCACGCGACGTGGACGACAGCCCCGCCGTCCGCCGACGAAACCTCTTGCCCTAGGGTCCCGACGACTCGAAAAAGCGACCCCGGGCCCACGGAATGCGGGCCTACGTCGTCCTCGCCGCGGAGCGAGACAAGAGCCCAGACCACGCCAAAATCTCGGTCGCTGACCGTCACGCGGCACGAATCTGTGTCGTTCTCGCTTACGCAGAGGTTTCGGCTTTCCAGGCGTCGGACGCCGAGCTTGACCAACGCTCGTCCTCCTGCGCCCGGAGCACGGCTTTGCACGACGCCGAAAAGTGAGATCGTGCCTTGTCGCCATTGCTCCGGCCGCCTCGCGGCCATCACGGGATCGTATTCCCGAGCTCCCGCGGCGGCTCGGGCCTCGTCATCGAGCTCGGCATATCGGGGCGAGTGGCCGTACGGGCCCGCGCCTTCGCACGAGACCATCAGGGGCGCGAGCAGGACGAGCGCGGAGGCGAGCGAGAGCTTGATCATCGGGAGGGATCAAGCCTGATCGGCGGCCACCATGGCAAGGACCAGTTGTCGGGCGATCCCGCTCCCGCGAAATCGGGCCGCACCCGGCGACCGCACGCCCGTCATGGTACCGGGCGTCGCGACCGAGCTCGAAGCAAGAGCTCCGCTGCGAAGAGCCCTAGCAAGACGAGGGCAACCTGACCGCTCGCGTCGACGGATGCACGCCGCTCGCCCAAACCCCGTCCACCTGCCGCCGAGGCGGCTGCGCGCGGACGAAGGTCGAGCTCCCGCGCCACGGGGGTGGCCACTCGGGTCTCGGTCCGTCCGTCGACCGTGATGCGGTATGCACCAAGGATAGATGGAACCAAGCGTGCTCCGCCCTCGTCGCGGCGTACGACGACGGCTCCAGCAGGACCCTCCGCTTCGACGCTGCGTGCGCCGGGAAAGCTCCACGTCGCCCCGACTTCGCTGCGCTTCGGCGACGCATGGTCGCGCGCGGAGCGTACCCACGCATCGAGCAGGGAAAGGAACGCAGGTCGCAGCGGCAGATCGCTGAGCACGACCGAAAACGGCAGTGTCACGATCCACGCCTCCCCTCGCCCGACTGCCTTTCGCGCGACCAACGGCGCGCCGTCCGTCCACTTCACCAACGCCTCGAACGAACCGACATCTTCAGGCGCGAGCGCAGTGCGCCGGTTTGCCTCGAGATCCGAGAGGCTCTGCGCAGGCCCTGCGAGCTCACCGATCGCGCCGGCCACGTCGGCGCCGGGCGATCTCTGTTTCGCGCCAAGCGACCGAATGCCCCAGAACGGGCTCGAGCGATGCTCCCAAAGGGGCGCCGCCCGCGTGCGGACCGAGGGCCAGGAGCACGACGCCGCCTCCATCGAGGAAGAGCCCGAGCGCGCGCCGCTGTTCGGGCGTGAGGCCAGGGGGGTCATCGAGCAGCACGCCGATCGGGGACCCGAGGTCATCGACGCCGTCCGGAAAGGCAGGGAGGGGTCGCACCTCGACGTCGAGACGGAGCGCAGCGAGCGCCTGCTCGAGAATCGGGGCGCCGCCGGTCGCCACGGCCTCGTCCGTCGCGTCGGCCACGATCGCGACTGCGCCGCGTCCGAGCGCCGTTGCGACGGGCGCGACGTCGTCGCTGGCGACCGCGTCGCTGCCTGATAGCCGTGCTCGAACCGGCGCCGCACCCGCGGAGAGGATCAGGGTGAGCTCGACCGTGGGCCCGGTGCCGGACACGACCGGGGCGCGCGCGAGCGGCTTGCTGTCCGCTCCCTCTATGACGACGTCGCGCCCAGCGGCGCTCGCTCCGGGTCCGCAGGCCACCTCGACGCGTACGCGCGTTCCGCTTCGCTCCGCTCGCATGATGGCGCAGTCCCCGGCCGCGACGCGAAGCTCCGGCAGCGCGATCCAGATGGGCACACCGAGCGACTCACCGAGCGGCGGCCCATCGGAATGGCCGTCCGCAAGGTCACTCAACACGACGACACGGTGGTCCACCTGAGGCAACGACGACACGAGCCCGCCGGCGAGGGCGACGGCGCCATCGAGGTCGGTTGCGCGGTCACTTTCGGTCAGCGCCGCAAGCGCGTCGCGCGCCGCCCCCAAGTCAGTCGTCGCTGCCAGCGCGACCCGCGCCGGCGCGCCCGCAAGTACGACAGCGACCGCGTCCCCATCGCGCGAGGACGAGAGGATCTCGCGCGCCGCGTCGCGAGCGCGCGCAAAGCGCGATTTGGCGCCCGCGAGGGCGCGCATGCTCATCGAGTCGTCGACGACGATCGCCACGGCGACCGATGCGCCAGCCGATCGCTGGAGCGAAAGGCGAGAGCATTTGACGAACGGCGTCGCACCGAGAATGGCGAGCGCGACCACGGCTGCGGCGCGCGTCGCGAACAGTGCGCGGTCCTCCAGACGCGAGCGTCGGCGCGCCTTCGGAGGGGCGGGGTCGACGAGCCGCGCGGGCGGAAAGGGCTGCTCCTCGGCGCGACGCCGCCGAAGACGGTGCGCAAGATAAGGCGCTGCGACCAGCAGGGCGACCGCGAGTGCGAGCGCGCTGAGGAATGTCACGCCGCACCGGTAGCACGAAGAGGTGGGTGTCCGAAGGCGGGTCGCCCCTTCCGCCGCTGCCGCATCAGCTCGCTCCGTCGCGCGGGCGCCCCCCGTCGGCCTGACGCTTGCTACTCCAGCGAGCGTGCGTCCGACGGGGCTCTTCTGTGTGGCTCTCCTCGCCTTCGGTGTGGCTTCACCGGCCGCGCGGGCGCGCGACGTAGGAGCGGCGGCCATGGCCGTTCCAGGCGCGATCGCTCCAGGCGCGATCGAGGGGGCCGCCGAGGCGCGCTCGCCGCGGGCGGCTTACACGGTTGGGATCGGCGCGGGCGCGCCACGACCGGAGTATCTTGCCTACGAGTCCGACGCCACCGACGTCGCAGCCGTTGAGGATGCGGCGTCGTACCTTCAAAATGGCGCGGCGGCGGCGGCCGCACCAACGACGAGCTGGGTGCAGACGGTCGACCCCACCGAGGGGGCGGGGGCGTTCGAGTCACCAGACGGCGGAGCCGCGACGGAGACCCTCTCTGACGGAGACGCCGGGCCGGACCGCCAAGGAGACCTCGAAGCGGGGGCGAGCTCGGCAGCCCCGACAGAACCGGCTGGCAACCCGGAGACGAGCTCGAACGCGCAGTTTTTGCCCCCTTCGATGCCCGCGTCCGCCGGGGCCCCCGGCGAGCCGATGGCGAGTGTCGACGATGCCTCGACCCCCCTGCAGGGTCTGCCTGCGGCCAGCGCCGCTGCGCCAGGGAACCGGTTCACGACTGCCCCGACGCGCGCGACGCCCGTGCCCACGACGTTCGTCTCGAGCCTGCCTCCGCCGCCCGCAACCACTCCTTGGCCCCTCCTCGTCGTTGCGGGCGCTGGCCTCGGCGCTCTCCTCGTTTTGCTCGTCCCGCGCGGCCGTTCGCCCCGTCCGCCCCCTACCGAACGCTCTCCACGACGCGCCGAACCACGTGCACCGGATCGTCCGTCGTGATGGCTCGCACGAAGCGGCCGTTACGCCGGACCACGGCGTCCTTCCAGTTTTGGGTCAGCTCTGCGAGAGCGGCGAGATAGCTGTCGCGCGTCCTGTCGGCGTCCGTTTCGACGACGAGCCCCCCCTCGAGCGCGCGCAGACGAACCATTCCCGCAAAAGGAAACTCGGCTTCGGCGGCGTCGAGCGTTTGCACGACGGTTAGTACGCGGCCGTTCGTCGCCAAAGCTGCGATGCGGTTTGCCGCCTCGGCGGGAAGATCAATCAGATCGCTGAGCAAGACGACGACTGCGCCGCGACGCCGAGAGCGCGCGAGCGACTGGAGCGCCCGATCGACCATCGCGGTATCGATCGATCCGTCGCCCTCCGGCGTCACGGACTCGAGCGCCGCGACGATCCGTTCGAACTGCTCCCGCCCGCCGGAGCGGGCCACTGAGGTCTTGCCCGCGCTGCCGAGGAAAGTCAGGCTGACGGGATCTCCGTTGAGCAGTGCCAGGCGGGCGAGCGCCGCTGCGACGACGCCCGCGAAGGCCAGCTTCGCGGCCGGCGCACGCGATCCGCGGAAACCCATCGACGCCGACGCGTCGACGAGAAGACAGAGTGTACGGTCGGTCTCGGCCTCGAACTGACGGACGAGCAGTCGATCGTGACGCAAGAGCGAGCGGCGATCGAGCCAACGGAGGTCGTCGCCGGACACGTATTCGCGGTGTCCACCGAACTCGACGCCGGCGCCGCGGCGCACGCTACGATGCACCCCCGCATAGACCCCCTCTGCGACGAGCCGCGCACGAAGCCGCAGCGGGGCGAGCTCGCCCCAATCGATCGCGCGTCGGATCGGACCAAGCTCACTCACGCGCGCTCGAGCGTTTCACGGGATGGACACGTCGGAGGGGAGAGGTCCTCCGAGCTGCGATTTGCTGGCATCCAGCATGTCCCTCGCGAGCGTCACCTCGCTCAGCTCCAGCCCCGTTCCCGCAATCACCTGCCGCAGCAGCTCGTTTCCGCCCTTCGTGTCACCCGCGACCTTGTGGTCCACCGCCGCGTAGAAGAGCGCCTCGTATTTCTGGATCGGGCTCACGGCGCGCGTGATGAGGTCGTCTCCCTTCAGCTTTCCCTGCCCGAAGAGCGCCAGCGTGGCAACCCAACGGCCGTCGTCGGCGATCGAAGCGAACACACGGTCCGGCGTGCCGTCGGTCGCGGCGCGGAGCTGCCGTTCGAGCAGGCGCACCCATAGCGAAAAATACACCAGGTCGTCGCCGTCGAGGTCCGCGGCCAGCGCGCGCTGCAGACCGTCGCGAGCCCCCGGCAAGTCTCCTTGAACGAACGCTCGTCCGATGACGAGCTCGACGGTTTGCGTCGCTTGATGTTTGTCGCCCGGCGCCGCGGCGTACGCCCTCTCGAGCGCGCGCTTCGCGGGCTGCGCGGCTCCGAATCGATCGAGCACCCGCGCAAGGACCCGCTCGATCCGCGCGCGAGCGCCTTCGTCGGTGGAATCTCGATACCGCACGATCTCCTTGAGCGCGTCGGTGAGCGGCGTCCGAGCGCCGGCCACGTCGCCCTTTGCGCGCGTTACGTCGCTGATGGTCAGAAGGATCTCGCCGCGCAGAGCCCCGTCGTGCTCCGCGTCATTTGCCGCCAGCGCCTGGCGCAAGTGATCGAGCGCCGCCTGCGTCTCTCCATCGCGCCATTCGATGCGCCCGAGGGAGAGAAGCACGGCGCCGGAGCTCTCCTCGCCTGCGGACTCGCGGAGGAGCACGCGCGCCTCGTCGATGCGGCCCTCGCGCAGCTCGATTTCGCCCATCGCGGCGCGCACGCGCGCTGCACTCGGACGGACCTTGCCGACTAGCGCCTTTTGCGACGCGACCGCGAGGAGAGGCCGCACGGACGCGAACGTGCGGCGCGCCGCGCCCGGATCGCCCGCCTCCTCTTCGCCGGCCATGGCGTCCAGCGACAGGGCAAGCGCCTCGCTGACGACCCGGACTTCGGGATGAGCCCGGACGGCCTCCGCGAGCACGGCCGGCGTGGCCTCCGCCATTCCCAACTCCTCGAGCGCCACCCCCAACGTGAGCGCCACCTCCGGAACCGTCGGGTCGAGACGATAGCATTCGCTGGCGACACCGAACGCCGCGGCGCCGAACAAATCGCGATCGTCGCCGAGATCTTCCTCCTGGCTGGCGGCTTCGCGGCCGGCCAGTGGCCTGAGCTGGTGAAGGAGGTCGATGCACCGCTCGACGCTCGTCTCCTGCGCGGCGGCAACCAGCGCTGCCGCGAAGGGCGGTCTCTCGGAAGAAAGCAGGTCGCGCGCCTGCGCGCGTTCGAGGGCCGCCAGCGCACCGCCGACGTCGGCGTCGCGCAAGTAAAGCGAGGCCAGGACGAGAGGGCCGGTCTCCAGCGCACGCCAGGCCTCGGCGCCCTCTTCACGCGGCGGCTGCGCCCGCGTCTTGCGGAACTTGTCTCGAAGCACGACCGCGCGCGCGATCCATTCGGTCGTCGCGCCGGTCGCTTCGGCGAGCGCCGCGGCGCTTGGCTCGAGGAGCCTGCGGTGCACGGTCATGCGCTCGAGCGCCCCCGCGCTCGCCAGGGGACCGCCCGAGGCCACGGCGTCGTGCGTCCAGGTGTCCAGCGACGCGAGGTGGCGCCGAATTTCTGCACGCTCACTCTCCGGACTCGCCTGTATCAACAAATCGTAGACGGCCCGCGCCCGCCCCTCGTCCCCCTTCGCAGAGAGCTCCAGAGCCGCCGCCTTCAGCGCCCCGATGGCGCCGGCTCCGAGGGCGCCCTGGACCGAATCCCCAACGCGGACGAGGTAAAGCCCGCCGCTGATCGAGGCGAGCCCGCGGTTGATCGCCCGCGATCGAAACCGTGCTTCCGCCCGCACCATTTGGCGCGCCTCGACCGCGCCGAGCCTGACGGCCCTCTCAGGCGTTCGTGGATCGCTGACGAGCAAGTCGTGCACTGCGGCGGCGAACGCGTCGTCGCTCACCTCGGCGGCAGCCTGCGTCGCCCGCCCCGCGTGCATCGCCGGGGACCGGACACCACCGTGGGCTCCGCACGCGCCCAGGCAGCTTCCGGCCAGCACGAGCGCGAGCCATGTCTTCGCATGCTGCGGCACGTGTGACGTCATCGTCGAGGTCGAGTCTACACGCCGGCGCGGCTTCGGCGAGCCGTGCGTGAGCCTTGCGCGAGAGCGCTGGGCGCTCACCGGCTAGCGCAGTTTCTATGGGCGGAGGAGCCGCCGTACAATGGATCCATGGCTCGCGCTCACTTGCTCGTCGTCGACGACGAGCCTTCGATCCTGACGACGCTGCAGAAGGCGCTCTCGCTCGAGGGCTATGGAGTCGACGTGGCTGGGGGCGTCAGAGTCGCTGAAGACAAACTGAAGAAGCGCACGTACGACCTTTGCCTCTTCGACGTCATGCTGCCCGACGGCGACGGGGTCGAGCTTCTGCAGCGAATGCGTGGCGCAAAGAACGAGACACCCGTCATCATGATGAGCGGCCACGCGACGATCGACACCGCCGTCCGGGCCGTACGCGTCGGGGCGCTCAACTTTCTGGAGAAGCCGCTCAACACCGACTCGCTGCTCATCGCAATCGACACAGCGCTGCGCCTCACACGCGCCGAGGAGGAGGCGCGCGATCTGCGCAGAGCCGCAGGGACGACCGGGGAGCTCATCGGCGGAGGGCCCACCATCAAGAAGCTCGTCGAGCAGATTGCTCGCGCGGCAAAGAGCGCAGCGAGCGTCCTCGTCACCGGCGAGCGGGGTACCGGGAAAGAGCTCGTCGCGCGCGCGATTCACACGTTGAGCCCCCGGGCCCGGGGGCCGCTCGAAAAGCTCAATTGCGCGGCCCTTCCCTCCGAGCTCATCGAGTCCGAGCTTTTCGGCCACGAGGCGGGCGCCTTCACGGGTGCGACGAAGCAGCGTCGCGGCAAGTTCGAGCGCGCCGCCGGCGGCACTCTCTTCCTCGATGAGGTCGGCGACATGCCGCTGGCGATGCAGGCCAAGCTTCTCCGCGTCCTTCAGGAGCGAGAGATCGAGCGCGTCGGCGGGAACGAGACGATCTCCGTCGACGTGCGGGTGGTGGCGGCGACGAACCGCGACCTCGTCGCCGCGTGCGACAGCGGCGCTTTTCGGCCCGACCTCTACGACCGCCTCAACGTCCTCCCTCTGGCCATCCCGCCTCTCCGAGCGCGCCGCGAAGACATCGCCCTCCTCGCCCAGCATTTCCTCGACCTCGCGGCTCGATCGAACGACCGGCGCGACGTGCACCTCGAAGACGACGCCATCGCCGCTCTGGCGGCGTACTCGTGGCCTGGAAACGTGCGCGAGCTGAAGAACGTCATCGAGCGCCTGGTCATCTTGAGCCCGGACGACGCCATCCGTGGCGACGACGTCCGGAACTGCCTTCCTGGCGCCTCCGCGGTGAGGACTACAGGCCTCTATCGACCCGGCGTTCCATTCCGCGTCCTCGTTGAGGAGGCCGAGCGCGTCGTGCTGCAGGAGGCGCTGACGCATCACGGCGGCCAGATGGCGGCCACGGCGCGCGCGCTCGATCTCGAGCGCAGCCATCTCTACAAAAAAGCACGCGCGCTCGGATTGCGCGGTGAAAAGACGGAGGCCGAGGAGGAAACCTGACGCCGGAACGAGCTCTATTCCCGAGGAGCGTCCCCGCGTGCCATCATGGCATCGCAGGATGAGGCTAGCCGACTCGCTCCGTTTCTATGCGGCGACGGACGTCGGTCGGGTGCGCGAGCACAACGAGGACAACTTCCTCGTGGACAAGAAGGTGGCGCTCTTCATCGTCGCCGATGGCATGGGCGGACACGCGGCGGGCGAAGTCGCGAGCGCCATTGCGGTCCGCACGGTCCACGAAGAGATAAAGCGCGAACAGGAGCTGCTGGACGACTACGTCTCAAGCGCGACGGGCGGAAATAAGGTCACGCGCAGGGATGTCATCGCCCTGCTGGAGCACGCGGTGCAGCGCGCCTGCTCGAAGATCCACGAAGAGGCCTCGCTCGACCCCACGAAACGCGGAATGGGCACGACGTTGAGCGCCCTTCTCGTCCTCGGCCATCAGGCCTTCATCGGTCACGTCGGCGACAGTCGCATCTACCTCGCACGGAGCGGCCGCGTTCAGCAGGTGACC
This sequence comes from uncultured delta proteobacterium, assembly GCA_963787925.1. Taxonomy (GTDB): domain Bacteria; phylum Myxococcota_A; class Polyangia; order Polyangiales; family Polyangiaceae; genus Palsa-1150. The sequence continues at coordinate 1,090,398 of CAWBEN010000003.1, read as the reverse complement.
GAAGACCACACGGTACACAACGAGCTCATCAAGCGGGGAAAGCTGACCCGCGAACAGATTGACAGGGTTCAGCAGAAGAGCGCCATCACGAGGGCGGTCGGTGTCTACGAGCGGGTCGAGGTCGACACGCTGGTCATCGACGTCACGGCGGGCGACGTCTTCGTGCTCGCAAGCGATGGGCTCCACGGGTACCTCGCAGCGCCGGAGGAGCTACGAGAGCCCTTGGCTCTCGAGGGGGAAGCGAGCGTCAAGGCCCTCATCGCGCTCGCCAACGATCGGGGCGGCAAGGACAACATCACGACCGTCGTGGTCAGGGTCGGCGAAGAGGGCGTCGTCGACGCCGAGCGCGCGAAGCGTCTCGCTCTCAAGCGCGACGTGCTCGCCAACATGCCGCTCTTTTCGAGGCTCACCGAACGCGAGCTTTTGCGCGTCATGCAAGCCGTCGAGGTCCGCGAGTACAAGGACGGCGACCTGGTCATTCGCGAAGGCGACAAGGGCGATGAGCTGTTCATCGTGCTCGACGGCAAGGTCTGCGTCTCACGAGGCGACCAGGTGCTGACCCACTTCGGCCAGGGCGAGCACGTCGGAGAGATGGCGCTCATCCGCAGCGTTCCCCGATCGGCGAGCGTTTCCGCCGTCGGGCCGGCGGAGCTCATCGCGATCCGTCGTGCCGATTTCTTCGAGATACTCCGGAAGGAGCACGAAATCGCGGTCAAAATGCTCTGGCAGTTCCTTGGCGTCCTCGCGGATCGCCTCGATCAGACGTCGAGCGAGCTCCACGACGCGAAACGCGAGCTTGCGGCAGAGGACGTGACATCGGCCATCTTCCCGGTCGATCTGGAGGACGTACAAGCCGCACCGCCGAGCCTATCCCGGTGACCGCGCGCCCGCTTTTCCTCGAGGCGCTTTCGCTCCCCGTACTTTGCGCGAGGTTTCGGGGGACGCTCGTGGGGACACTCGTAGGGACCCTCGTAGCGACGCTCGAAGGGACAAGCGGGTGCGGAGCATGCGAGCCCGAGCCTCCACCGCTCGCCACCGAAGCGGCTGCGGCGAGCGGCGAGGTGCCAGTCATCAGCCCTCAGCCAGCCCCCACGTCCCCCACGCATGGCGACAGAGGTGCGATTCGTCTTCGAGTGCCATGCCGCGCGGTAGTGGTCGAAGGGGACGTCGACGTCGACCGCGTCAGCGAGATGAGGGAGCCCGCGACGGCTACCGAGGCGGGGGCTCCGTCGGCGTTGTCCGCCAACTCGGAGATTCCGACCGACGCCTGGCTCATCCTCGCGCAGAGCGCGCGCCTCGTGGTTCGGGCCCCGCGCTCGGGCCGCGAGGTGACGTTCAACGGGCCTGCGCGCGCGCGCGCCTGCGTCGGTTCGCAGGAGGAGTCCTGGGTGTCGCGCGGCAGGTTCGAGAGCACCGCGGGCTCGGGCGAAGCGCCGGGAGCCGAGGAGTGGATCGTGACTCCGATGGGTGTCCTCCGGTTTGGGGCCGCCAAGCTGGCGATCGAGGTCGGCGCGAACCAAGCCCGCGCCGAGGTCACGAGCGGCAATGCCTTCGTATGGCTTCCGCCCGATGCGACCGCGCGCGAGCTCGACGGGGGCGTTGGATCGAAGACCGCTGAGGAGGGGTGGGTGCGCCTAGGACTCGAAGGGACGGTCCTCAGGCCCACGCTCGAGCGTCCCCCTCTGCAGGCCGCCCGCGCGGCTGTCGTCGCATGCACTGCGCTCGCGAAGTCGGCGCGAACCCTTGCCGCTGCCTTGCTCGAGCGCGTGAAGGAAGGCGACCGCGATGCCTCGCCAACGCAAGCCACGCAAGCTACTCAGCAAGTCATCGCCCGCCGCCTCGCTCGCGCGGCGTGTGCGGTCGCAGCGCTGCGCGTCGACGACCTTCCCGACGCGGCGGGCCTCGCTTCCGCTTCACTGCGCGGCGCACTGAGCGCAAGCGTACGGAGCGCCGAGCACGCCTGGAGCGAGCTGCCGGTCGACCCGCCGCGAGCATTGCGCGACGAATAGTGATGAGACGGCGGCCGCGCCTGTCCCGTGGCGGGAGGCACGCGGTGATGTTTTGAGTCGACAGTCGGCGATGCGCGGCGCGATAGTTCCCGCGCTTGAAGTGTTTGCTCACCGCCTTGGCCGTATTTGCATTGCTGATGGCCTCCGGCCGCGCCTCGGCCGACGCCAGGCCGCCAGTGGTCATGTGGCCGACTCTCTCCCCCGCGGGGGACGCGCCTGCGGCCATCCCGCTTCACAAGCCTTCCGCGGCGGACAAAGACCTGTTCGAACGGGCGCAGGAGCTCGACGCAACGCTGCGTGATGCGGTCCAGGATCTCGGCTTCACGCTGTACGTTGCCGACCCGGGGCCCACGCCCGGCCACAAGCGCGACGAGGACCTCGTCGAGAGGGCAGGCCGCTCAGCCGCGGGGGATGCACCGGAGAGCGGAACCTGGGTAGTGAGCCCTCGGGTAGAGGGCGCCGGGGGAGGCCAGTACGTGGTCCGAATCGTGGCGGTCCCTCCAAAAGGCCGCGAGTTGCGCGTTCGGGTCGAGACGGTGCCCAGTGATTCCGTGAGCGTGCGTGGTCTGGTGATGTTGCGTGACATGTTGTCCCCGCAGGCCGCCGCGCAGGCGGCGAGGGAGCAGGAGCACGAGCGCGCAGCGCAAGGGTCATCGCAAGGCATCATGAGCCCGCTGCGATCGCCCGGGCGCGCCGTCCTCGCCGTGAACGCTGCCCTCTTTGGAGCTTTCACCGCGTTCAGCGTACAGAGAGCCAGCGGCTCGGACGATCCGCGCGTGCTCTATCCGCTTCTGGCGCTCGGCACGGGCATGGGCATCGGAGGCGCTCTGCTGGTGGCCGATGAGTGGGACGTCACGGCCGGCGACGCATGGTTTCTGGCCGCCGGGGGTTGGTGGTCCGCCGCGTCGGCCTTTCTGATTGCCGCCGGCCGCGATGTCCAGCCGCTCGACGACCGCTACGCATGGGGTGTGGGCGGTGGACTCCTCGGCCTGAGCCTCGCCACGTTCGCGCTGACGCGGACGACAATGGACGAGGGCGACGCGATGATTGCCCACTCCGGCGGAGCGCTCGGGATGCTGCTCGGCGGCGCGAGCGAGCTCCTTTATCGAGGGACGACGACCAATGTCACTCCGCAGACGGGAATGGGTTACGGAACGGCAATCGGCACGGTGGCAGCAGGCGTTCTGGCAACACAGGCTGCCGTCTCGCCGTCGCGCGTGCTCTTGATCGACGTGGGCGCCGGCGGGGGCGCGCTCCTCGGCGCCGCCGCGGCGAGCCCGCTGATTTTCGAAAACCAAACCAAGTCGAACACGCGTGAGTGGTTGTCAGCCACCATCGGTGGCAGCGTCGTGGGCGGAGTCGTCACGTGGTGGTTGACCCGCAATTTCACTCCTGCATCGCCGAGGGCGCGGATCCCAGGCATGCCTTCGGTCGGTATCATCGGAGGGAGCGCGACGCGCGGAGGCTCTGCCCCGGTATTCGGCGCGGGTTGGGGTGGACAATTCTAGGCAATTCAAGTCTACGGGAAGATCTCGCGCTCCTTGTAGACGGCCTCGATCCGCTGGAGCGCGATGGCGTAGGCCGCGATGCGCATGTCGCACTTCTTCGCTGGCGCGCGAAGTCGCTCACCTCGCGGTAGGCGCGCTTCATCGCCACTCTCGAGGCGTGCGTCGACCTCTTCTTCGGTCCAGCTCTCGGAGCGCTTGTTCTGCACCCACTCGTAGTAGCTGACGGTGACGCCGCCCGAGTTCGCGAGGACGTCCGGGAGGATGTCGATGCCCTTGTCGAGGAGGATACGCTCGCCCGCCGGATTGCACGGACCGTTGGCGCCCTCGGCGACGAGCTTGACCTCGAGCGACCTGCGCCTCGGCCTCGCCGACCTGGTTCTCGAGCGCGCACGGCGCGAAGATGTCGGCCTTCGTGGCGAAGAACTCCTCGCGCGTGATGGCCTTGCCGCCCGGGTAGCCGGCGATGCAGCCGTGCGCCTCGACGTAGTCCTGCAGCTTGTGGGCGTTGAAGCCCTCGGGGTTGTACATGTACCCGGTGTGATCGCCGACCGCGATGGTCGACACGCCGAGCTTCGCGAGGATGACCGCGGTGTTCGAGCCGACGTTGCCGAAGCCCTGCACGGTCATCGTCGAGCCTTCGAGGTCGAAGCCGCTTCTCCTTCGCCCACTCGAGCGATGCAGAAGACGAGGCCCTGCCCGGTCGCCTTCTGCGCGGCCGAGCGTGCCGCCGCTGGCGACGGGCTTGCCGGTGACGACGCCCTTGACCATCTGCTTTTGCGCCGAGCCGACCATGTTCGAGTACGTGTCCATCATCCACGCCATCGTCTGGCTGTTGGTGCCGACGTCGGGCGCGGGGATGTCGTACTCGGGGCCGATGTTCTCGCCGAGCGCGTGGGTGAAGCGGCGCGTGATGCGCTGCAGCTCGGCACGCGAGACCGAGTGCGGATCGAACTTGATGCCGCCCTTGCCGCCGCCGAACGGGCAGACGCATGAGCGCGCACTTCCACGTCATCATCGCCGCGAGCGCCTTCACGTCGTCGAGCGAGACCTGCGGGTGGTAGCGCATGCCGCCCTTGAACGGGCCGAGCAGGTTGTTGTGCTGGACGCGGTAGCCCTTGAAGAGGCGGACCTCGCCGTTGTCCATCCGCACCGGGAAGTTGACGATGATCTCGTTCTTCGGCTGGCTCAGGATCGTCTGAACGTACGGCTCGAGCTTCGCGACCTTCGCGGCGCGCTCCAGGTAGTCCTGGACCACCTTGAAGAAGTCGTACTCCTTGCGCCGCAGCTGGGCGTTTCGGAGGGCGGTGGCGGGGTCGGTCGACGGCTTGTTCCATCGAATTTGGTTCGGCGGGTTTTCTGATCGTGCGAGGGTGTCCCGCACTAGCGGGCCAGGGCGGGCACGAACGTCGAGCCGGCCCATTCCCAGTATACAAGAACACGATCGACCGTCGTCACAATCACTGCGTCGACCCGGTCGAGGATGCCGCCGTGACCGGGGACGATGGCCCCCGAGTCCTTGACCCCGTCGAGCGCTTCAGAAGCGACTCGCCGAGGTCGCCAGCCTGGCCCAGCACCCCGGCGGCAAGCGCGAGCGGCACGGCATGGGCCACAGGAAGGGACCCCCGCAGAAAGCCGAAAGCGCCTAGGAGCGCCCACACGACGCTCGCGAGGAGCCCCCCAATGGCACCCTCGACGGTCTTCTTGGGCGAGACGGTCGCGTAGAGCTTGTGGCGTCCGAAAAAGCGACCGGCGAAATAGGCGCCCGTGTCCGTGAACCAGGCCAGCCCGAGCGCTAGGAGCGCAAGACCGGGACCCGCGGTCACCCGACGTCTTGCCGCAGGAGTGCCAGCAGCGTCAGCGGGACGCCGACGAAGAGCGGGCCGAACCCGAAAGCGCACGCCCGCAGCGCCGCCGTCTCGATGGCCCCGAGGCGCGCCAGCGTGAAGAGCGGGCCCAAGATGGGCACGACGACCAGGACGGTGAGCAGCGTCCGCGGGTCTTGCGGCCGCAGGTACACCGCAATCGACGCGGCGGCAGACAGCAACACGCCGGCGCCCTGCGAGACCCCGTCACCGGGGTGCGTCATGGCGAAGAGCTCCCGCACACCGACGAGCGACGCGGCAAGCACGAGCAAGAAAAAGGCCCATGGCGGTGCCACGTAAAGCACGCACGATGACGATCGGCAGGCCGACGGCGGCCGTCGCGATACGCAGCGCGAGGTTCGACGCCTGCTCGGCCATCTAAATCGCGATGCGCGTGATCTGCTCTGGCGAGGCGAACGCGGGCGAGCCCGCCGCCACCGGCGCGACGAGCTCGGGAGACGAGGGCGGAGTCTCTTGAAGCGGCCCGTCGAGGGCCGCCGCGGCGCCGACCAGTCCGAATCGCCGCTCGCGGCGCTGAAAGCTCGCGATGGCGGCGAATAGGTCGTGCTCGGCGAAGTCGGGCCAGAGCACGTCGGCGAAATGAAGCTCGGCGTACGCGAGGCCGTAGAGGAGGAAGTTCGAAATGCGCCGCTCGCCGCCCGTGCGGATGACGAGGTCCGGGTCGCCTACGGCGAGGCTCGGCATGCGCTCGCGGAGCGCCTCTGTCGTAACGTCCTCGGGGCGCAGTCGCCCGGCGGCGACCGCCTGCGCGAGCTCGCGCGCGGCCAGGGCAATCTCCTCGCGTCCGCCGTAGGAGAGGGCGAGCGTCAGCGTCATCGCGCCGTTCCTTTCGCTCTCGCGCCGGAGCGGATCGAGCACGGCGCGGACGAGGGCGGGGAGGCGACCGAGGTTGCCGACGGCGTTCAGCCGAATCCCGTTGTCGAGGATCTCGTCGCGCTCGGTGAGCAGAAACTCGCGCAGGAGCTGCATCAGCGCGTCGACCTCGTCCTCCGGTCGAGCCCAGTTCTGCTCGCTGAAAGCGTAGAGCGTCAGCGCGCGCAGGCCGAGGCGGCGCGCAGAACGAACGGTGCGCCGAACGGCGGACGCTCCCTCGCGGTGACCTGCGGCGCGCGAGTGCCCCCGCAGCTGCGCCCAGCGGCCGTTGCCGTCCATGATGATGCCGACGTGCCCGGGGAGATTGCGGGCTTCGACGAAATCCATCGCTCCGTGGCGAGGTAACATGAGGTGCCGAGGCGGGCAATTGCGCCGGCGCAGTGACAGGCGGCGGTCAGCGGGCGGGCGGTGCCGCCGCTCGCGGCCGACAAAGGCGCTGCGGAGACCGCTGAAACAAGTCGACACACAAAAAGAAGATGAGGCGGAAAGGACACGCGCGTGGCCATATTCTGCAATGATTCTGCGGTTTCGAACGAAAGGTCGAGGGGCCCGCGTGCTACCTTCGGCAGCTCGACGCCTTGCCTTCCGGTACGTAACTTGAACACTTGCATGTGGCGACGTCGGGCTCGTGGCCGCGTCGAAGAAACAGGCGCCTGAAAGTCAATGCGGTCCCGCGACGTCACCATTCCGCTTGCCCTTTGGTTGTGCGCGGCCATATGCGCGCACTTCGTATTTGGCACGGGTGGGCTCGTCGTCGCACAAATTCACGACGATCGCTCGGAGCTCCGAGAGCTTTCGCGCGCCGCCAGCAACCTTGCAACGCAGAATGACCAGATGTTCGAGGTCTCGCTCGGCGAGCCGAGCGACGACGAGAACGACGAGCGACGGGCCCCGCCGCCAAAGCCCACCCCAGTGAGACCGCCTCCGGCCGCCTCGGCGCCGGCGGCGAGCGAGAAGCCTCGGCAAGAGCCGCCGCCGCCCGAGCCGAAGCGTCTCGTCGTGGTGGAGAAGAAGAGCGACAGCAAGCCCCCTCCGCTACCGGACCCCCTCAGCGATCACCGCATCGCGGTGCGCCAGCATGCGCAGCCGGATCAGCAAGACAACCCGGAGGCCAAGTTCATCGCAGACCAAGCCAATCACGTCGCCAACGAGACGGCGGCCACGCAGACTTCGCACGACCGCGACGACGAAAACCCGACGCCGGGCGGCAACCACCCCGGGAGCCAGCAACAACCGGGCGACAGCGAAAAGACTCGGATCGCGGAGAGCGACGAGCACCACGGGGAGAAGAATCGCGCTCCCGGTGAGAGAGGCACCGACTTCGACGTCGTGCACGAGCCCAAGCTACCGAAGCCGACGGCGCAGCCAGCGTCGGCGCGGGCGGCCGAAAATGACCGCGCCGCGTCCCCGTCGCGAGCGGTGCGACCGGACGAGCCACCCGCGCCGGCCGGAGGCGGCCCCGCATCGCCCGACGTCGAGAGTGCGCCGGAGGGGGCTTGGACCTTCAACCCCACGCGACCCGGCGGGGCGTCCGGAGCGATGGCCCCATCCAACACCGGCGCCAGCGCCCCGGTGCCAGGCGGCAAGCTGTGGACACTTCCGGGCCTCGGTCAGAGCTCGCCGCCGGGCACGATGAATACGAATCTGAGCCCCAACCAAATGGCGACGATCGTGGGCTCGGATCAACTGCGTAGGCTCCGCGAGGCCGACGGCGAACGCCGGAAGAGCGAGCACCGCGGCTCCTGGCTGGCGTCCAATTTCGACCGTTGGAGAAGCGCGATCGAGAACTACGTAACGAGCGTGAAGGCGGGCAATCAGACGGCTCTCAACACCGCCGCGGTGCCTTTCGCTTCGTACTTGAACGGGATGCACAATCGGATTCACCCCATCTTTGCCGACTCCTTCCTCGAGTCGCTCGACGCACTCCCGCCGAGCCACCCGATGAACGATCAGCACCTCGTCACCGGCCTCGAGATCGTCCTGACGAAAGAGGGCCACCTCAAACGAATGGGGGTGGTCAAGACGAGCGGCATCACGGCGTTCGACATCGCCGCGCTCGACGCGGTCGACCGTGCACAACCCTTCGGTCCGGCACCGAAGGCCATCGTTTCGCCCGATGGCAACGTCTACCTTCGCTGGGAGTTTCACCGCGACGAGGTGTACGCGTGCTCCACGATGAACGCGCGACCGTACATTCTCAACGTGCCGGTCCCAAAGAACGAGGAGCCCTCGCAGCCGACGCCCACGAGCCCGACGCGAGAACACGGGGCGCCCGCCTCGAGCCCCAACGACTCCCGCGAAGGGTTCCTCGCGCCCCCTTTTTTACGAGGACAGCAGGCCATCGAGCGGCGTAGAACGCGATGCCTTTCGGCGTGATGCGGTAGGCTGCGTCGCAACCACAACATGAGGACGGCCGAAGCGACGCGGCAGGACGCCCCGCACAGCGAGCACGAGGTGCGGCGCCGAAGCTTTCGAGTGCCGCCGTCGTCTTCTCTCCTTTCGGCGACCTGGCTCCTCCGTGCGGCGGCGTTCTCCGCCGTGGCGGCAGGATTCATGGGCGTCATCGTGGCCCCCGGCGCGCAAGGAAATGCGAGCGAGTGGGCCGTGGTGGCGCTCGAACGCGCGGCGGCCGCGCTCTCCTATTTTCTCGGCATGCTGCTCGTCGTGCTCGTCCTCTGGGGCGCGGTCGCCCTCGTTCGGGCCCGCGGAATCGGCATATTTCCGCGCGTGGGACTGATAGCCAGCGGGGCGGCCGTCGTCGCGATGTCGTCGCCGGGCCTCCGGGACCGACTTCCGCCCGGCCTCGCGCTGCTGGTAGCCGCAACGGCGGCTGTTGCTGCAATCTGTGGCGCCTACACGTCGGCGCGAACCCCGCACACGCGCGCGACGGCTGGGCTGCTCCTCGCGCTGGCGTTCGCGGCGATGACGCGGCTCGGCGGGTGGGAGCTCGCAACGGCCGCAGGCGAGCGCGCGAGCGTTCAACTGTTCTCCGTGAGCCGCGGATTCGCGACCGCCGGAGTGCTTTTGGAGGCTGTCGGCCAGCTCGTCGCGGTGACCTGGCTCGGCACCCGGAGCCGGCTGGCAGGACAACTCGCGTCGTCGGTGGCTCTCGTCGCGGCCTTCGTCCTTACGTGGGGTGTGGCCCGCGGGCTTCACTCCGACGCGGCGCTCTGGCAATCGGTCCTTCACACGGCGCTCGCCGACGCCCCCGGCATGCCGCCCCCCTTCGGGCTGGAGGCGATGGCCACGTTTCTCGTTCCGGCCTCGCTGCTTCTTGCGCTCGTCGCGGCAGCCCAGCCGAACGAGGTCGCCGCCGTCGTCGCGGCCATGGCCCTCGCGCTCGTCTCGCGGGGCGCTTTCGATGCCCCCCTTCGCGCGCTCTGCGTCGTGGCCGCATCGCAATGGATCGCGCTGGCTTGCGTCGACGAACGCGCGATGTGGCGGCGGCTCATGGATGAACGAAAGCGACGTCTCGCAAAGGGTCACGCGACGGACCCTCAGTCGGTGGGAGGGGCGAACGAAACCGCGGAAACCGCGGCCGCCGAGGGGCACGAGGTGGCTGGCGGAGGCGGTGCCACCGCCCCCGACGCGACCGAGGCGTCCAGCCCGTCCGAGCCTTAGTCAAGAGAGCCCCCACGCAAACTGCGCGCTCCAAGGCGCGACTTGACGTGGCCATGAAACGCCTGCTACCCGGGGAATCCCGGTCTCGTCCGGGCCCTTTCCGCGCTCACTTCGCGATTGCACGACTCGCTCGCTTGCCAACATCGGAGCGGCGCCCTAAATCACGAGCCCCCATAGCGCGAGGTGCTGCGAGCGTGGCGAATACGGACCTGCTTGGAGTCGACCGCGCTGGAGAGAGTGCCGTCTCGCCGTCCTCGGTTTCGTCCACGGCGAGCGCCTTCGTCTTCGCGCGCGACCTCGTCACGCTGACGAAGCCGAGGATCACGGCGGTCGTGCTTCTCACGGAGGCGGCCGGTATTTGGCTCGCGCCGGGGCATGTCGCGGGTCGCGCCCTGTGGCTCTCGCTGATCGGCACTGCCCTTCTCGTGGGCTCCGCCAACGCGCTGAACATGTGGTGGGAGCGCGACGTCGATGCGCTGATGAAACGCACCCGCAATCGGCCGCTGCCCGCGGCGCGTATGGCCCCCGATGTGGCGCTCGCCTTCGGGCTCGGGCTGGCCGTCGTTTCCGCCCCGATGCTCTTCATGGTGAACGTGGCGACAGGGGTTCTCGGTATCGTCGCACTCGTGAGCTACGTCGCCGTTTACACGCCGCTCAAGCGCCACACGCATTTGGCGCTCCTCGTCGGCGCCGTCCCAGGGGCGATTCCGCCGCTGCTCGGCTGGTCAACGGTCACCGGAACGCTCGGAGTGGGTGGAGTGCTCCTCTTCGGTGTCCTCTTCCTGTGGCAGGTGCCGCATTTCGCGGCCATCTCGATCTTTCGCGCCGAGGACTACGCGCGCGCTGGACTTCAGGTCGTGAGCGTCCAGCGCGGCGAGCGTGCCGCACGCCACACGGTGGCGCTCTACACTGTGCTCCTTGCCGCGACCTCGCTGCTGTTCTTACCCTTCGGGTTGGCCGGGCGTGGGTATGGAATCGCAGCGCTGACGCTGGACGCGGCTTTTCTGGCGCTCGCCTTTCGTGGGCTTCGAGTGCGACCACGGTTCGATTCTCGCCGTTGGGCCCGCAGCGTCTTTGCGTTCTCCATCCCCTATCTTGTCGTCCTGCTCGTGGCGCTGGTCTGCGAGCATGCGGGTCGATGAATGCGCCCGTGCCGGTTGACCCCGAGCGGACGGGGGTCGACGACGAACCGCGCTCTTCGGTGACCGCCAGCGGTCAGGAGAAAACAAGCGCACGTGGGCGGATCGCGCGGCGCCTTTTGACCGGCGGCCTGTTGGGGCTTGCGCTTGCCGTGGGCCTTGCCATCGTCGAGCGACCCTTCCGCCGGTCACGTGCCCTGCCGGTCTACGGACATCTGCCGCAGTTTCATCTGGTCGACGAGCGCGGCAAACCGTTCACGACGGAGTCGATGTTGGGCCGCGTGAACGTGGTCGACTTCATTTTCACTCGCTGCAGCTCCTCCTGTCCGCGGCTCACCAGTCGGATGGCAGACGTGCAGAGCCGACTGGCGGGCGGGGAGCCGGGCGTCCGGCTCGTATCGTTCTCCGTCGACCCGGAGAACGACACGCCACCGGTTCTCGCCGCTTACGCCGCCAAGGCCCACGCCGATCCCGCGCGCTGGACGTTCGTGACGGGTCCGCTCGACGACATCGAGCGTGCGGTCGTGCTGGGCTTCAAGATCTCTGCGGCAAAGATCGAAAAAGGGGCGAGCGACTACGACGTCGCGCACGGCGAGTGGTTCGTGCTCGTCGACCCATCGGGGGACATCCGCGGCTATTACCCGACCGACGAACCGGACGAGATGGCGGCGCTGACACGTGACGTGCTTCGACTCGAAAGGCGCAATTGAAGGGCGAGTGGTTCTCGAGATCAATGCCCGGCCGTGCAGCCCACCCGCGGAACGCAGGCGCGCCATGTCACTCCGAGAGGATCGGTCACCCACCGGCACACCTGCCCCGGGAGGCAAAAACCCTCCTTGGTGCAGCCCGTCGCGCAGTAACCGACGCCGGCGTCGACGTTCACGACGCAGGCTGCGCTCGTTCGGCAGTCATCGTTCGCTCGGCAAGATGTGCATGGCGGGAGGAGAATCGCCGCTCCGTCCGACTGGCCGAGGAGGGGGACGGTCGCCGACCCGCCCGGGGCGGACGAAGCGGGTGCCCTACCGTCGACGTCTTCTCGCTCCATCTTGCCGCCGCAAGAGGCCAGAAAAAGAGCGCAGCACAGGGGCCGAGCGAGGCAGCGCACCGTCGCAAATCTACGCCGAACCCCAGCGAAGCGCCACGCGGCTCGCGAGTGGGAACGCGGGTCAGACGAGGCTATCGCTCGGGATGGCCGCTCGAGAGGCTCGCCCGCCGTGCGCTTCGTCAACGGCGCGGCGAATGGCTGCGATGCCGCCAGCAATTCGCTCCTCGTTCGCGGCGTAGCTGAACCTCACGTAGCCTGGCGCGCCGAAGGCACCGCCCGGCACGGCCGCCACGTGCGCGCGATCGAGGAGCCAGAAAGCAACGTCTTCGTCGTTTGCGAGGGGCTTGCCGTTCCATTCGAGGCCGAACAGGCCGCGGCAATCGGCGAAGGCATAGAACGCTCCCTCCGGCTTGCGGCAGCGCACGCCGGGGATGGAACCGAGCCCCGCCACCATGGCGTCGCGACGCTTCTCGAACATTGCCCGGATGCGGGCGAAGTCTTCGAGCGGCGCCTTGAGCGCGGCGACCGCCGCATGCTGCGCCACGGCCGTCGCGTTCGTCGTGCTTTGCCCCTGGACGACGTCGAGCGCCTTCACCAGCGGGGCCGGGGCGAGCGACCAGCCGATTCGCCAGCCCGTCATTGCGAATGTCTTCGCGACTCCGTCGACGACGATGATGCGGTCGCGCAGGTCGGGCGCGATCTTCGCGGGGGAAACGAAGCGGAACCCGTCGTAGACGAGCTGCGCGTAAATCTCGTCCGCGATGATCCAACAATCGTGCTTGCGGAGCACGTCAATGAGCGCGCGTGTCTCGTCTTCGGGGTAGGCGGCGCCCGTCGGGTTCGAGGGCGTGCAGAGGATGACCGCCTTCGTGCGAGGCGACAACGCGGCCTCGAGGCGCTCCGGCGACAGCCGCCAACCATCTTCTTCGCGAGTATCGACCAGCACCGGCGTCGCGCCAACGAGACGCACTTGCTCCGGATAGCTCACCCAAAAGGGCTTGGGGATGATGACCTCGTCACCCGGTTCGTACAGCGCGAGGGCCAGATTGAAAAGCGCGTGCTTCGCGCCGACGCTCACGCAGACGTTCTCGGTCTTCGGCCGCCAGCCACGCATCCGCTCGGTCGCGTCGCAGATCGCCTCTTTGAGGGCGGGGATGCCCGTGACGGCAGTGTACTTGGAGCAACCCGCATCGATTGCGCGCTTGGCCGCGTCGAGAACGGCCTGGGGAGGCTCGAAGTCCGGCTCGCCCACGCCGAAGGAGAACACATCGACACCGCGCGACTTCATCTCGAGCGCGCGAGCGTTCATCGCGAGTGTGATGCTCGGCGCGACGGCGCTCAACCTGTTTGCGAATTGTCGTCCCACAGCCCTCTCCTCTGGAAGCGGGGTGCTCTCTTCCGGACCCGCGCTCATTGGCACGAGCCGTCGCCTTCTATCACGGCAGCCGTAGCGCCGTCAGGCCGCTCCACGGGTACGCAGCCTCCCCGCTTGAGGCCAGCGCGATGCACCTTGGACGACTCAGGCTTGCTTGACAGTCGGTGCCTTGACGTCTTTTTCTTTTGCGTCGGCGGACTGCAGCTCGGGCGTCTTCTTGTCGGCGTCCAACTCTTCGGCCTCTTTCAGGCCCTGCTTGAAGTTTTTTATTCCCTGCCCGAGTCCCTTGCCGATGTCGGCAATGCGGCCAGCCCCGAACAAGAGCAGAGCGACCAGAGCGATGAGGAGGATTTCGGTGACGCCGACGTTGCCCATGGGATGTTGGCATGAGGATGAAGCCTCACGCCTCCAACCAAGTGCTAGCAGCGCGAACTATGCCCGGCAAGCGCGAGAGCAGCGCCGCGGCCGCACCGGACGCGGCACAAGCCGCGAGCGGCAAGGCGAGGAAGGCAAAAGAAGGCGCCCCCGCACGCTCGAGCAGGCGCAGCAGGCCGAGCGCCGTCAGCGGTCCGACCCCTCCGAGGAAGATCGCAGCAAGGCGCGCTTGTACGACGCGCTGCAGCACGCCGAGCGCGGCGATCGACGCGGCCGACCATGCGCTCATCGCAAGCAGCAGGGCACGCAACCCAGGGGGAATCGTCGACGCGCGAGCCCACGGAGACATCCCGTGTATCGAGAGCGTGGCCACGTGGACGGCGACCGGAGGATTGCCAGCGAGGGCCACGCGCGCGTCGTCGAGCTCGAGCCCCCGGAAGTCCCCAGCGAAGCGCGCAAATTTCGCCGTCAGAACGGCGCCGGCCATCGCCCCCGGCGCCGGTCCGACGAGCCGGGGCTCGCGGCCGGGTACGCATAGCCATGTCATTTCGGTGAATGGAATCGAGTACGTCGTCGGCTTCGTGGCCCCTTCACACGCCGCGCGTCCGCGGGCGACGAGCTCGGTCGCGACCCGACCCGGCGCGTTCGCATCGCTGCCATACACGAGCGCGACCGCAGCCAGAACCAGGCCGAGGGCGGCGCCGCTCGGAACGAGACGCCGTACGGTTGCGGTAGGGGCCTCGCCAAGCGTCTGAAGAACGCGGGCCTCGCCGCTTTCGACCAACTCGGAGCACGCGAGCGCCCAGCCGATCGGCCAGCCGACGAGGAGCGCCGATTCCAGCGCAACCGCCAACAACCCACGAGCGAAGGGCGCGGCGACGCGCCAGGGAACGGCCGGATCGAGGAGCCACGGGAGCAGCCGCACGGCCCCCGCGACCACGCCTATGAACGCGACGGCGCCAGACGCGACCAACGCCGACCGCCGGGCGGAATGTGTGAGCGGCAACAACCGTCCCTACTCTACCTCCAGCACGATTTTCCCGAATGCCCCGCGCGCCTCGAGCGCGCGGTGTGCCTCGGCGGCCTCCCACAACGGAAGGACCCGATCCACGACGGGCCTCAACTTTCCTGCTTTCACGTGCTCCAGGATTCCGAAGAGCGTCGCCTTGGAGCCCATGGTCGACCCAAGGATGGATATTTGGCGGAAGAACACGTGCCGGAAATCGATCTTCGGCTCGAAACCTGCCGTTGCTCCGCAGGTGACGATGCGACCACCGCTCGCGGCGGCGAGGACACTCTTGGTCATGACGTCGCCACCCACGTGCTCGACGACGACGTCGGCCCCGCGCTTGCCCGTCAGCCTCTTGACCTCGGCGACGAGGTCGTGCGTCGTGTAGTTGATGACCTCGTCGGCTCCGAGCGCGCGGGCCCGCTCGGCCTTGGCGTCGGAGCCGGTGGTCCCGATGACGCGCGCACCGTGGAGCTTCGCGATCTGAATGGCCGCGGTCGACACGCCACTTCCCGCGGCCTGCACGAGGACGGTCTCACCCGGACGAATGCGCGCCTTTGTCACCAGCATCTGCCAGGCGGTCACGAAGACCAGCGGAATCGCAGCGAGCTGGGTGAACGGGAGATCGCCGGGGAAGGCGACCAAGTTCGTGTCGGGCACGACCAGATGGCACGCGTAGCCGCCCTGCGCGTGCTCGCCGACGATCGCGTAACGACGGCACAGCGGGTCCTCCCCCGCGAGGCAGTGCTCGCACACGCCGCACGAAATCCCGGGGTTTACCACGACCTTGTCTCCCACGGTCACGCCACGCGCTCCGGCTCCGAGCGCATCGACCTCGCCCGCGACGTCACTGCCGAGGCGGTGTGGGTAGTCCAGCTTGAGGTTCGGAAGCCCGCGGCGGACCCACAAATCGAGGTGGTTGAGCGCGACCGCGCGAACACGCACCCGCACCTCGCGCGGTCCCGGATCGGGCAGCTCGATGGTCTCGCGCTCGAGCACGTCGGGCCCGCCATGCGTCCGCAGCACGACGGCCTCCGTCTTCATGTTGCTCGCGCTCGCCGGGCCTTGGAGCTCACGACTACGCCATGAGCTCCGCGTTGCCCCTCGCGGCGCCGTCGACGGGCACGACGGCATGCGAGAGGCAAAGCGTGAGGAGCACGATCGCGCGGTAAACGGCGTGCACGTGGTCGACGTCGATGTCGCACGCCGCCCCGCCCTCGCGCGCGCTTCGGGCGCTGGGATCGAGCGCGGCGTCGACGTGCTCGTGCACGAACGCGAGGACGTTGGGCTGCTCTATCGACACGACATCGTCGAGGTCGAGGGGCTCGTCGCCGTGGGCCGCGCGCAGCTCCTCCTCGAGCTCGATGGCTTGCTCGGTCGCCTTGAGCGCGTCAGGGGAGACCTCGCGCAGGCGAACCTCTCCGAAGGTTCGCTCGAACGAGAGCCAGACCGCGATCGATAAAAAGTAACCGAGCGCGAGCGCCGTCTCATCGAAGGGTTTCGAGAGCACTTGGGAGATTGCATCGGCGAGATGGGGCTGCGTCGATTCGAAGCGCGAGAACGCGCTGTCCAGCTCCTCGCGCGCGCTGGACGAATCCTCTGCGAGCTGGCGCTCGATCTGCTCGAGCGTGGCCGCGCCCACGATGGCGTACCGCGGCACCGGCCGGATAGCCGCGCCTCTCACCCACATGAAGACGAGCCTAGCAGAGCGTGCTCGCAAAGAGGGCGGCTCTTGAGCGACTGGCCAGGCCATGGATCAGCTGCTGGTCTCGGTCGACATGTTGGCGAGCGCGCGAAGGGTCCAGGCCACCCCCAGCGCGAGCACGACCCCCATCAACACCACTCCCCTGCCGAGCGTGCTTGCTCCGATCGGCTCCGTCCCAAAATCGCCGTGGAATTGCGCGTAGGTCGCGCTGACGGCCAGGCGATGCGCGAGGAGAGCGAGGCCCGCGAGCGACGTCGTACCGGGAACGGCGACGAGCACGGTCACCAGGCCCAGCCGGCGTTTGCGGACGGGTCCCACGGCCAGCGAGAAACCGCACACGACCGACGTCGCCGCGAGGAGAACCAGGCCCAGGTCGATGGCGCTCGGGACGCGCCGCCATGGCAAAAGATACGCGTAGGACCAGTCTCCATGGAAGGCCAGGAAATAGCCCGTCACGGGTAACCAAACGAGGAGCGCAAAAGCGGCGACCACGGCGAACGGGCGCGAAGCAACGATCGGGCCGTCGTCGCGCGCTAGCTCGGGGGCCGCAACCCACGCCATCACGGCGCCGAGAGCGAGACCGAGGAGAGGTGCAAAGGGGATCGGCACGGCGGGCATTCTAGGAGGCCGTTCAAGAAGAGCGGTCCGGAATTGCGCTCGGACGTTCTTGCCGTAACTGCCGGCCGCTCTCGTTACGCATCCTAGTCCCGGGTCGGTGCTACGCTGTCGCTGCCAACGATGGATCCCACGCGGCTTCGCGAGCTGCTCGAGCGCGTGCAGCGCGGCGCGACCAGCGTCGACGCAGCCGCCACGGAGCTGAAAGACCTGCCCTACGCCGACCTCGGCTACGCGTCGGTGGATCACCACCGCGCGCTCCGGCAGGGAACGCCCGAGGTGATCTTCGGCCACGGGAAGACAGCCGCACAAATCGTGGGAATCGCGCGCGAGCTCGCGCGAACTGGCCAGAACGTGATGATCACGCGTCTCGAGGGCGAAAAGGCCGTCGAAGTGCGCGCGGCGATACCCGAGCTCGAATACGCAGCCATCGCTCGAATAGCGACCCTCGAACAGGCGCCGCTCCCCGTCCTCGGAACACGCCCTGTCGCCCTCGTCAGCGCCGGGACGGGGGACATGCCCGTCGCGGAGGAATGCGCCGAGACGCTGAGGGTGCTCGGCGCGAGCGTCGAGCGCGTCTTCGACGTCGGTGTCGCGGGGATCCATCGGCTGCTGCACAAGCGAGACGTGTTCGAGCGGACGAGCGTCGTCGTCGTAGTGGCCGGCATGGAGGGGGCGCTGCCAAGCGTCGTGGGGGGAATGGTCGCCGGACCGGTCATCGCCGTGCCGACTTCGATAGGGTACGGCGTGAGCTTCGGTGGTCTTGCGGCGCTGGCGGGAATGCTCTCGAGCTGCGCGTCGGGTGTCGTCGTGTGCAATATCGACAACGGTTTCGGCGCGGCCTACGCGGCGGCAAGGATTCTACGCGCGCGGGAGCAGTACTGAGGGGACGATGGGTCACGAGGGACACGAGCACGAGGGACACGAGCACGAGGGACACGAGCACGGCCACGGCCTTCATGGGAGCCTCCCAGGCGTGCGTGAAGACCTGCCCCGAAGCGCCGGAGCCGGGAAGGTGCTCTTCCTGGACGCACCGAGCGGTCTGGCAGGTGACATGATTGTCGCCGCCCTCGTGGACTTGGGCGTACCCGAGCCATGCATCGCGGACTCGCTCGCGGCCTTGCCCTTGAGCGGCTTTCACGTTCACTTTGGGACGCGAGCTCGGAGCGGGATAGTTGCTGGCTCCTTCGAGGTGCACGTCGACGAAGCGCAACCATCGCGCACCTACGCGACCGTCCGCACCATGCTGGAGCGAGCGAAGCTGCCGAGCGGCACGAGGGACCGCGCACTTCGCACCTTCCACCGCCTGGCCGTCGCCGAGGCGAAGGTGCACCGCATGCCCATCGACGAGGTCCACTTTCACGAAGTGGGCGCGGTCGACGCCATCGTGGACGTGGTGGGGAGCGCGGCGGCGCTCGATCATCTCGGCGCAGAGCTGGTCGTCTCGCCGCTACCGATGGGCCGCGGGTTCGTGAGGGCCGCCCACGGCACCCTTCCCCTACCGGCACCCGCCACGGTCGAGTGCCTCGCGGGTCTGGCAACGTACGACGCCGGGATCGACTTCGAGCTAGTCACTCCGACGGGCGCGGCGATCGTCGGCGCCCACGCCACCGGCTCCCAGCGATGGCCGACCATGGCGCCGGAGCGCGTCGGATGGGGAGCCGGAAACGCGGAGCTAGCGGACCGTCCGAACTTGCTTCGCGCAGTGCTCGGAGCGCCTGTCACGTCGTCAGGAAGCGGCGCCGGAACGCACGTCATCCTGGAGGCCAACGTCGACGACGCAACCGGAGAGCTCGCAGCAAGCTGGATTCGAGACGCTCATGGCCGCCGGCGCGCTCGATGCCTGGGCCACGCCGATCATCATGAAGAAGGGCCGCCCCGCGCTCACGATCTCGGCCTTGGGAAGGATCGCTCAGGCCGACGCCCTCGCCCACTTGATCTTGGGTGAAACCACCAGCCTCGGCGTTCGGCGCTACGAGGTCGCACGTGCGGAGCGGCCTCGCCGCGTCGTGCACGTCGAGACGCCGTACGGGTCTCTGCCGGTGAAGATCGCAGAAGGTCCCTTTGGGCCCGCTCAGGCGAAGCCCGAGTTCGAGGCATGCGCCGCCGCCGCGCGAGCACACGGTGTCCCCGTCCGAGAGGTCCTCCGCGCGGTCATGGTGGGCGTAGACGGCATCGATCGGGAACGAGCGCGGCGGTAGGCGCGGACAGAGCGGCCCCAAGCCATGTGCGGCTGGGCTATCAATTCCCCGCTCGGATTCGATATGCTGCGGTCTGCGCGGTCGGCCTCCCGGTGGCTCATCGCGCGGAAGGCGACGAGGGCGACAAGCATGAGCGCATGCCCGCAGTGCGGCACGGTGGCCAGACCGACCGACAAATTTTGCAACGTTTGTGGCACCCCGATCCCACGTCCGAGCGCACAGCCCGCAGCGACGCCAGCCCCCGCCTACGGAGCTGGCTCATCCCCCCCTGCAGGCGCAGCGCCAGCGTACGGCGCCTTCCCCCCTCAGCCCTCTCCGTACGGCGGCTCTCAAGCGCCGCCCCCAGCGCGATGCCAAATGGGACACGAGATTGCCGCGGGAGCGAACTATTGCGGCCAAGGACACCCGATCGCCCTGGACCAAATGCAGTTCGCGCATGACGCCTATGGCGGCCCGTTCGGAGGCGCCGCCCCGGCGGCTCCTCAGGCCTTCGGCGGACCCCCCGCGGGCGGGTACGGTGGCCCACCGCCCGCGCCCCCGTTCCCTTACGGCGCCCCTCCCCCGCCGGCCTTCGGCGTTCCGCCGGGTTACGGCGCGGCCTTGCAGCCGCCGGCCCCGTTCGGGGCCCCCCTGCCGCAGGGGTACCCGGCAGCGCCGCCTGGTTTCGGCGCGCCCGTTCCCCCGCCTTACAATAGCGCACCTCCCCACCATGCACCGACGTACGGTGCGGCGCACGAACCCGCACGTGAAGGCGTTTCAGCCAAAATCCTGCGGGGCTTTCTCGTGGCTTATGGGACCAACCCAAGCGGTGACTTCTGGCCCCTCACCGGCGGCCGCTTGGTCGTCGGGCGTGCGGGGGCAGGCGAAGGGCTGGACATCCCGCTCCAAGATCCGACCATCTCGTCACGCCATGCGGCCCTGACCGTGGACGCCGCGACCGGCGCCATCGCCGTCGAGGATACGGGGTCGACGAACGGAACCTTCGTCAACGACGAGCACATCGGCTTCAATGGCCGCCGTGACCTCCGCGACGGGGATCGCCTTCGCTTCGGTGGCTTCACGGCCATTGCGAAGGTCATCGGTCGCATCTGAAACCCTGACGCTTCTGCAATGCAACCGACGAGGTACGACGTCGAGATGGCACGACGATCATCGTTCTTGCTCTTTCTGTTTCTCCTGGTTTCTCCGTGCGTGTGCCTCTGCCTCGCCGTCGTTGCGCGTCCCGCGTACGCGGCACCCGAGGCGCACATTCTGCGCATCGATCCGCGCACCGGATTGCAGAATGGCAAGCCGCTTTTGACCACGGTCATCGAGGTCGTTCAGTTCAAGCGGCTGAGCGACGTCCTGCAGCCATGTGCAGGCGTCGCCGGCTCGGGCACACTCTCGTGCTGGAGCGAGCAGCTCGAGAAGCCGGGCGCGCTGTGGGATCCTTTTCCCTTTCCGGAGCAGAACGCTCACCTTCTCGTCAAGGTGGCGGGCGAAGATCAGCTCACGAAATTTGCCGACAAGGTCCAGTGGGGCAAGGCGCAGAATCAGCCCCACGTCGGCACCGCGTGGCTGGTCGCGGTCGACGCGGCGAACAGCATGGGCTCGCGCTTCGGCGACGGACGGACCATTGCTCACGAGTTCATCGAGCAGATGCAGCCCAACGACCTCATGGACCTGATGTTCTTCGACGACATCCAGGTCGTGAAGGACACCAAATGGAAGACGTTCAAGCAACGAGCCGACCTCGGCAACGCCCTCAACGATTTCAAGTCGCCCACGCCCTCGCACGGCCGAGACCGTGCGCTCTTCTCCGAGATCAAGAGCATGACGCAGGATGCGTTCGGCTCGCTGGGCAACACGGACCAACCCGATAGCGTTCCCCTCCACCAGGCCATGGTCCTTCTGTCGAACGGGGCCGGCCGCGGGGATCCGGAGAGCGCGAGCCCGAGCGCCGACGTCTTTCACCAATACCTGAACCAAGGGCGTTTTCCGGCAGACAATACTTCGTTACCGAAGACGCCGCTCCCGGTGATCTCGATATGGCTGCCGAACGCGGCGAGCCTCGTCGAGAACGTCTACAGGAACAACGAAGCGCAATTCATGCAGGCGCTGGCCAACCCGGAGATCGGCGGCTTATTCGACATCGTACAAGACGGTCAGGGCATATCGAAATCGAAGACGATCCTCAGCCGCGTCAAAGCGCGCTTCAACTCGATGTGGCTCGTCCACTGGACGATGAGCTGCGTGAACACGAGCGTGGAGCAGACGTTCAACCTGGTCTTCGAGAACACGCATCCCACCATTGCGCCGGACGGTACGTTCAAGGAAGTGCCGCTCGGGATGGACCCGACCCAATGGCCGCTCGACGTGGATTTCGCGAAGACGGTCCAAGAAGCGCAGGCGAATCCGCTCTATCCCGGGGGTCAGTTCACCGTTTACGGCGACTTCTGTTGGGGCGGCGACAAGCAACGGGCAGAAGCGTATTTCATTCCCGCCGGTACGCGGCCCAATCCGCAACAGACGAACAGCCGCGACCCCGAGGTTGCGAAGAAGGCAATGCAGCAGCTGCAAGCGCAGCACATGCTCGGCACCGCGGTCGCCGCGGGCGACGGGTACGTCACCTTCAACGTACCGGACGACGACAAGGTGCTCGAAGGCTCTGGCGACAGCGCGGTTGCGCGCGTCGTCGTCTATGACAACCGCGGCCATCGCGCTTCCGCCGTCGACGAAAAAACGGTGCTCACGCTCAAGGCGACGAAGAAGCCTTTGTCGTGGCCGCTCGTCGCCGGGATGGCCGGCCTCTTCGTAGTCATCGTCCTCCTCGTCCTCGTGGTTTTCCGGGGAGGCGGTGGGCGAAAGCGCGGAGGGGGCGGGCCGCCGCCGATGCACCAAGCGCCCCCTGGCTACGGAGCGCCCCCCGCCCAAGGTGGCGGCTATGGTGGTCCGCCACCGCCCCCCCACGGGGGCTACGGCATGGTCCCAGCGGCAGACCCGTTCGGCGCGACCGCGGCCGCGTCGGCCGGGGGCCCGCCGGGCGGTGCCGTCGCGATGGCGCCCAACCTCTTCGCCATGGGCGCGCCGCCACCGCCGACCCCCGATCCATTTGCGGCGGGACGGCCCCCCGTCATCCAGGTGCGATGCCCGGCTTGCGGCATGAGCACGATGGCGGCACCCGGACAACCGTCGGTTTGCTTTTCGTGCGGCCAGCCTCTGCCTGCCGAGATCGGGAAGGCAGGTGGGGGCGCGAATGCTCCGGGGTTTCCTCTCACCGGCGCATTGAACGCGCAGCCGCTGTCGCCACCTCCCAACCCTTACGGCGTCGGACAGGCCAGCAGCGCGGCCACCCTTCGGGGGGCGGCGGGCCAATTCACGGTGCGCTCCGGGTCCGAGGTGCGCGTGGGGCGTGACCCCGCGCAATGCCCTATTTTCCTCAGTGAGCCGCGCGTCAGTGGGGTTCACGCGACACTCCGGTTCGAGAGCGGTCGACTGAGCGTTCGCGACGAGACTTCGAACAATGGCACTTGGGTATCCGGCTCGCGCATCGCGCCGGGTACGTGGATCGCGGTACCCGCGGGGGGCCCCCTCCGTTTCGGGCCCCTCGAGTTCACCGTTCAACTCGAGACCTGATAGAGCGGGAGGTTCGTATGCAGCCGGTGCTCGCGCTTCCGGCGATGGAGTACGCCGAACGGTCGGACCCCGGTCACGATCCAGACAAACAAGTCAATGAGGACGCGTGCGGCCGGGCCGAAACGCGCTACGGGCACCTCTGCGTCGTCTGCGACGGGATGGGCGGGCACGCAGCGGGGCGCGAAGCCGCGGAGCTCGCGCTCGCCACGATCTTCGAGGTGTTCGAGTCCGCCCCCCAGGGGGCGGCCCCCGCGGAGGTCTTGCGCGCGGCGCTCGAGGAGGCCAGCCGGCGCGTACACGTCATGCCCACGACCGAGGTGGCGATGGGACGCCCCGGCTCGACCGTCGTGGCGCTCTTGATGCACGCAAACGGTACGGAGCTGGCCCACGTGGGCGATAGCCGCGGCTACCTCGTGCACGAGGGGCAAATCTTCCGCCTGACGCGAGACCACTCGATGGTGCAAGAGCTGGTCGATCGAGGCCTGCTGACGCCGCAGCAGGCGGCGCATCACCCCGATGCGAATCGCATCACGCGCGCGCTGGGCATGGGCGCCGACGTGGAGGCGGAGCTGCGCGCGCAGCCCGTCGTGCACGTGACCGGCGATGTGTTCGTGCTTTGTTCGGATGGGCTCTCCGACTTGGTCGAAGATCGAAGAGATCCTCGCCATCGTCGGGAGCGAGCCGGCAGCGCAGGCGGTGGGCAAGCTCGTCGATTTGGCGAATGCGCGAGGAGGTCACGACAACATCACGGTCATCGTCGTCCGCGCCCGGGAGAGGGCTCTCGCAAACCCAACGCTCGTAGCGCAAACGGTGGCGCAGACGAACGTGTTTCCCATGGTCCCCGGAGGGGCGACGGCCGTCGACGGTGCGAGCGAAACGCCCACGTTGCTCGAGCCACCGCCCCAGGCGCTCGCCACCGCGCCCTTGGCCCCCACTTCGCCGCCGGGGACCAGCCGCCCGCTCGAGCCCACCGTTCCCCCGTCGTCCGGCCTCGGGCAAGCGTTGCGCCGCCGTCATCCTGCGGCGATAATGGTTCTGGCGCTGGCTTTTGCGGCGGTGGCCGTGCTCGCTGCGATGCTCGTCGAAGAAGTCACTGAACGGAGCGGAAAACGCAACCCGACGACGACCCCGACTCCTTCGGAGCTGACGGGTAGCGACGCTGCGCCCAGCGCGGGCCGGATAACGACGCTTGCGCCCGAACCCATCGTCGTCCCGGCAGCGCCGACACCGGTCGAGCCGATCGCGCCCCTCGAGCCGCCCGCCAAACGTCCCTTTCCGAAGGGAAGGCACTCCGGGACCCAAGCCGCCCCGATGGCTCCCAGCGTGCCCAATCCAACTCTGCCCGCCGTGGGCAGCGACTCGGCGCCGTGACCGCCCCCGGAGAGCAACACCCTTTGCTCCCCGCCCGTCGAGCAACGTGCGTTACACTCGATGCGTGAAACTCGCCTTTTTGCCGTTCCTGCGTGCGCCTTTGCGCGTGCCCGGCCTCGCGGCTCTCGTTCTTGCCGCGGGGTGCTCCGGCCTTCAGCTCACGGCCATCAAGTCGGCGGAGCGCAAGCCAAGCAACGTTGCCGTTTACTTCAAGGTCCGGACGGGTGGCGGCGACCCGGTGGGCGGCCTCACTGCGCAGCAATTCCACATCTACGAGGACGGGCAGCTCGTTTCGCAGTACGAGAGCAAGCAGACCATCCTCAACCCGGAGGTCGCCGCCAGCCATTACACGCTCCTCCTCGTCGACATGAGCGGGAGCGTCAGCGAGAGCGGAAATGCGGAGGCCATCGTGCAGGCGGTGAGCACGTTCACCGATCGCGTGGAAAAGCAGCAGCATGTCGGCATCTACGCCTTCGACGGAGGCCCGGACCTCTATCCCATCGTCCCTTTCACCGACCAGGCCGGGAACGCCAAGGCCGGCGCGCGCCAACTTGGCAGTTTCAAGCCGAAGGACCCGAGCACGAACCTCAACGGCGCCGTCGTCAAAGCGCTCGACGAGCTCGATCACGCGCTGGCCAAAGCGCCGCAGCCGCTCAAATTCGGGACGCTCGTCGTCTTCACCGACGGGACGGATCGCGCCAATCGAGTCCCCGCCGACACGATGCTACAACGCGTCCGCGACAAGCCCTTCGACGTCTTTGCCATCGGCCTCGGAGCCGAGATCAAGAGCCTCGCAGCTGGCCGAAATCGGCAAGAGCGGAACCGCCATGGCGGCCGACAAGACGGCGATCGTCACGGCGTTCGACGACGTCGGCGCCAAGGTCGAGGCGCGCACGAAGAGCTTCTATTTGCTGTCCTATTGTTCGCCCTCGCGCGCCGGCCGGCATGTCGTGCGCGTCGAGGCCGTCTACAAGGACCCCAAGGGCCAGAGCGAGCGGACGGGAAGCCTGTCGAGCGACTTCGATGCGACGGGGTTTGCAACCCGGATGCGACCCGAATTCCCCGCCAAGCTTCGATTTGACGAAGGGTGATGCGCTCGCGATGGTCCCGGTCGACAAGCCGGGCAAGGACGCCAGGGGAAGGGACGGCAAGGACGGCAAGGTACGACAGGCGCGACGACCGGAAGGACGCGAAGCCTTCGGCCAAGAACCTATCGCCCCCTCCGCCACGGTTGCCGCCGCCTCCGCACCCATCCACGGCGCGCGAGCCTCCGGCGCCACCCACGTCGACCGCCCCACCGCCGACGAAGCCGCAGGATTTCAACCCCTGAGCCGGCATGGCCTGGCCGAGGGCAGCTCGGGGGGGCCCCTACCCGAGGACCGCGGAGGCCACCCGATCCGCGGTGACCTTCGACAGCAAAATACCGTTGCGATGGTGCCCCGTCGCGAGAAAAAGCCCCGGCATCGGCGACGCACCGATGAGCGCCCGATTGCCGTCCACGTGCGGGCGGAAATTGCTCCACGTCGCCACGATCGGCGCCGCGCCAAGCGAAGGCACGCACGCCAGCGCGCAGGACAAGATGGCGTGAACACCCGATGCGGTCACCTCCTTGCAGAAACCGGCGCTCTCCATCGTCGATCCACAGAGCACCCGGCCATCTCCTCGTGGAACGACGTATCCGCCCGCGCCGAAGACGATGGTACGTACGCGGGGCGGCCGTTCTTCGAGGAGAACCATTTGTCCCCGCAGCGGCCGTACCTTCGGAAGCGCCTGAGGCAGCCCCGGCACGAGCGACGACCAGCTGCCGGCGGCGAGGACCGTCGCGTCGGCGAGCACCTCTCCCTCGTCGAGCTTCACGCCCACGCATCGATCGCGAGCGACGATCAGCCGCTCGACGCTCGTGCCCGACCGCACCTTCGCTCGCGCGCTACGCGCCAGAGCCACCGTCAATGCGCGAAGCAGGGCAGGAGGATCCACTTGCGCGTCGTCCGGAAAGTGCGCAGCGGCGACCAGGCCGGGCCCTATCTCGGGCTCGACCTCCCGCGCCCCGGAGGGGCCGAGCAACTCGGCGCGCAACCCGCGGTTCGCTTGCCAACTCGACCTCGGCGGCAAGCTCCGTGCGCTCGTTTTCCGTCCTCGCCAGCTCGAGCACGCCGGTCGCGCGGTACCCGACGTCGATTCCACGTCGCCTCGCGGAGCGCTTCCGCCCAGGACCGCCATGCGTCGCGCGCGCGCACGAAGTGGCCGCTAGCTCCGCCTCGCGCCCGTGAAGCTCGACCTGCGCTCCGAGGATTCCCGCAGCGGCGCTAGATGCCTCGGCGCCAGGGACCGCCCGCTCGAGGACCACCACGTCGGCCCCGCGATCGGACAGCGCGAGCGCGGTCGCGCAGCCCATGACGCCCCCGCCGATGATCGCGACCCTCACGCGGCTGCTCTAGCATGCGCCCCGCTCAGCGGACCTTGCGGACGATGCGCGCGATCGCCGCGCCGTTCCAGATGGCGAAGGCCAGCAAGATCGCAGCGAGCGCGACCGACCGCCGCGCATCCGCCGGCAGGTCCCACCATCGACGAGGAGCCAGGCTTCGGCCGGTAGGCGGCCCTCGGTCGTCTCCTCGATGGCCGCTGCAAGGCCGCGGTGGCTGCAGCCCGCCGCATCGAACCGCAGGAGCGCCCCCTGAAAAAGAGCGCGGCGGCTGCCAACGCCCATTCTCCCGCCCCGACGGCACCCGCACCTCGACCCAGACCGCCGCTCGGCCCGCGACCGGCATCGCGCGGAAGGTGTCCTCGGCGAACGGCCGCTCGTAGCGGATCGCCCCAGCGGCACCTAGCGTGGCCTCCGCGCGCACGAAGTGGTTCTCGGCCGCGGAGAGGGTCGCCCCGCCCGCGATGCGGAGATCCCCCACGTCGACGGCCGACGCGCCCAGCGAACGCGTACGCGACGTCCCGACGCAACGCGAAGGCCGTCGCCGCCGCAACGAGCCCGGCGGCCGCCAACCCTGCCACCGTGAGCCCCCGCGCGCGGCGCGGCGGGCCCGGGAGCGCCAGGAGCTCGGCGTCGAGCTCCTCCCTCTCGCCTGCCTCTCCCGCGAGCCCGAGAGGAGACGACATCGATGGCACTTCGTGCGGCACGCCGGGCACGGAGGCACACCTCTCGACATCTCGCGCGCGGGCGGTTGTTCCCGCTTGGCTGGCGCGGCCCGACGGCGGTAGCGTACCGGAGATGGCCGCCGCAAAGCCCGTCGTCTGCCCGTCGTGCGGATTCCAAAAGAACCCTCCCGGGCTCGGCTCGCTGCGCGTCGTGCGGCGCGAAGATCGAAGATCGTCGGCAAGGGCAAGCGTCGCCGCGACGAGGAGCTCGCGCGCCGCTACCAGCAAGAGGGCGTGAGCATGCAGTGGCTGCTCATCGCTTTTCTCGTGCAGGGCGTGCTGACCGCCGCCCTCGTCTTCGGGCTGCCCATGGTGCTGCCGATGCTCGACTTCGAGGGCCAAGGACGGGATGCTCGTCTGCATCCCGGTCTGGTTTCTCGGAGGACTGCTCGTCGGCATGATTTCGCCGGGACGTACCTTCATCGAGCCCGCGGTAGCCAGTCTGCTCGTCGCCATCCCGACGACGTTCATGCTCATCCAGAGCCAGACGGTGCGGACGATGCCCGTCTTTCTCTATCTCATCTTCGCCGCCATCGGCATCCTGCTCACGCTCATCGGCGCGTACATCGGCGAACGGATCCAGCTCGGACCGCCTCCGAAGACGGCGGAATAGCAGCGTCGGCTCGGCAGGGGGGAGAATCGGGTGCCGATGCTTCGACGTCGTCGTCATCGGCGGCGGACCCGCGGGTGCAGTCTGCGCCGCGCGCCTCGGCTCTCGAGGCCTGCGCGTCGCGGTCCTCGAGCAGGCGCGCCATCCTCGCTTCCACCTCGGCGAGTCCCTGCTGCCGGCCAGCCTCGAAGTGCTCGCGACCGTCGGCATTCTCGAGGAGGTGCGGGCGCGATTTCTCGTCAAACGCGGGGCTCGCTTCGTCGACGATTCGGACCAAGCGCGCGCGGTGCGCTACACCTTCGCGGAGGCTCTTCGGCCAAGGTACGATCACGCGTTCCAGGTACCGCGCGACGCGTTCGACGAGCTGCTCTTCCGCCACGCGGGGGCATCCGGCGCCGACCTTCGCGAGGATTGCGAAGTGACGCGCGTCGTGCTCGAAGGGGGGCGTGCGGTCGGCGTAGAAGCGCGCTCCGTGAATGGGAAAGCCGAGACGGTGCGCGCGCGCTTCGTCGTGGACGCCAGCGGCCGGAATGCGATGACGGCTCGCGCGGCCGGCTCGGTCGAGCGCCTCCCCGGCCTCGATCGAACGGCGCTCTTCACCCAGGTGCGCGGCGCGTGGCGCGACGTCGGAGAGCGTGAAGGCGACATTCAAATCGTGGTCTTCGGTGCCTCGACGAACGACCGCGGCTGGTTCTGGCTCATCCCCTTCGCGGACGGCCGAACCAGCGTGGGCGCCGTGGTCTCCAGTCGTTGGATGCGCGCGCACCGCGACCTGACGGGGCCCGAGGCGTTCTTCGACGCCGCGCTCCGGGAATCGAGCGCGGCGAGCGGAATGCTCGAGCACGCCGAGCGCTGCTTTCCGGCGCGGGCTACCGCCGACTTCAGCTTCCGGGTGCGCCACATGCGGGGCGACGGCTGGGTCGCGCTCGGCGACGCGGGCGGTTTCATCGATCCTCTGTTCTCGACAGGCGCGCACCTCGCGATGCGCGGCGGCCTGTACGCCGCGGACGCGATCGAGCGCGCACTCGCGGGAGACGAACGGGCACACGCTGGCTTCGATGATTGGGAGCGCGAGATGCGCGCCGGCGCGGAGCTCTTCATCGGCGCGGTACAAGCGTTCTACTCGGGTGAGCTCGTCAAGTACCTCTTCGCCGAGCCCCAGCACCCGTTCTTGAGGCGAGCCATTACTTCGTTGCTCTCCGGAGACGTCTTCGACGAGGGCTCCCTCTGGGTGCGCGAGCTGCGGACGAGGTTCCCGGCTCGCCTTGCGTGAAGGCGACCACGAAGCGTCGGGACTCGCGTGCGCGTCACGGGAGCGTCAGCCGCACAACTCCCTGTCCGACACCGAGGACGCCCCGTTCGAACGCGAGCCACTCGGCAATGGGCGGGCGAAGCGCGTCAGGTCATGTATTCGGAATTGATTGCCACGTAGTCGGGGCCGAGATCACAACCCCAAACCTTCGCGCGGTGGCGACCCTCGCCGATACGAACGTCGATGGAGACGCGCTTGGACGTGCGGATGGCCGCCGACAGCTTGGGGAGATCCACCACGACCGGCTCTCCGCGCGAGAAAAGCACCTGCCCCATCATCTCGATGACGACCTGCTTCGGCGAGATCGAGCCAATCGCCGAGCCGCTCGTCGGGCTTACCGATGGCCATGACCAGGCGGCCCCAGTTCGGGTCGCCGCCGTGCACGGCGGTCTTCACGAGGGGTGAGTTGACGATCTTTTTCGCCAGAAGCTTCGCGTCGCGCGCGGACGAGTCGACCCCCACGCTGCATTCGATGAGCTTCGTCGCGCCCTCGGATTGCGCCACGATGTCCCGCGCCAATTTGAGGGACATGCAGCGAACCGCGTCGGCGAAGTCGGCCTGCAGGCCCAGGTCGAGCTTCGCGCTCCGGGTCGAGAACAGAACGACCGTGTCGCTCGTGCTCGTGTCGGAGTCGACGCTGATGCTGTTGAACGTCCTCTCGACCGCCTCCGCGAGAACGGACTTCAGCTGTGATCCATCGGCGTCCGCGTTCGTGAAAAAGTAGACGAGCATCGTGGCCATGTTCGGCTCGATCATCCCGGCGCCCTTCGCCATCGCGCAGACGACCAGGTCACCGACCCGCACGGAGCAAACCTTCGGTCCCGCGTCGGTCGTCAAGATCGCGCGGGCGGTCTCGTCGAGAGCGCCTGGACGAAGCTTTTGGGACAGCCCTTTCACGGCCGCCTCGAGCCTCGGCATCGGCAACGGAACGCCAATGACGCCGGTGCATGACAAGACGACGTCGTCTTCGGCGACTCCGAACTCGCGCGCGACGAGACCGGCGAGAGCGCGCGTGTCCTCTTCGCCGTTCGGCGTGAAGACGTTGGCGTTTTTGCTGACGACCGCGAGGAGCTGGGCGTGGCCGTCCGCGAGCGCTCGCTTGTCGAACTGGACGGCGTAGCTCGGGCAGAGGCTCCTCGTGAAGACACCCGCCGCCGAGCCGCGAGCCTCGAGCTTGACGACCGTGAAGTCGAGGACGCCCGGGTGCTTGATGCCAGCCGCAGTCGCCACCGCCGAGATTTGCTCGGGCTGGTGGGCGAGTGTCGCTTCGATGGCAACATCGCGGCCCAAATGCCGCGACCGGAACGAAATCACGTCATCGGCGGGGTCACCCGACCCGGCGATCTCGATGCAGGCGCTCCAGTCATCGAACACTCTTTGTTTCACGACGTCCCTCTTCGACGGCGCCCGCGAGGCGCACCGGGGATCCGGGCGGCGGCCTCGACGCGGCGCCGCGTCGTCTCAGACGTCCTTCTGATCGCGAACGCGCGCGGCTTTGCCCGCGAGATCGCGCAAGTAGAAGAGGCGCGCCCGACGAACGACGCCTCTACTCACGATCTCCACCTTTTCGATACGCGGCGAATGCGAGAGAAAAATGCGCTCTACGCCCACGTTGAAGCTGACCTTGCGTACGGTGAAGGTGCTGCGGGCGCCCGCGCGGTGCCGCTTGATGACGACACCTTGAAAGACCTGTATGCGCTCCTTGTCCCCCTCGACGATGCGGTAGTGCACGCGCACCGTGTCACCGACGCGAAATTCGGGGAGGTCCGTGCGCAAAAACTTGGACTCGAGCTCGGCGAGCTTGGGAGAAATGTTCATGACGCGTCTGGGGGCGGGCGGCGGATTGGCGGACGAAGGAGGCGGGCTTAAAGCATGGAGATCCGCCTCTGTCAAACGACGGAGGCAGGCTTGACGTGGGGTGACCCTCCCGTATGTTCCGCCTCCCTCGCCTCGAGGTGCCGAGCGCCAACCGGCTTTCTGGCCGAGCGCTCCCGTCCCTTTCGCTCGTGGACGGCGCGCGCCGACGGGCGGTCCCTGCCTCACCCATCCGTCACGACCGCGCCAGCGAACAGGAGCGCATCCGCCATGAACACGAAACCCGGAACGATCGGCCGCAAGCTAGGCTGCACACAAATATTCGAGGAGAACGGCTCGGTGACCCGCGTCACCGTCATCGAAGCGGGCCCCGTCGTGGTGGTCGGCAAGCGCACACCCGAGAAGGACGGGTACACCGCGCTCGTTCTCGGTCTCGACGAGCGCAAAGAAAAGCACACGACGAAGCCGGTCGCAGGCCTTTTCAAGAAGGCCGGTATCACCCCGAAACGTGTCGTCCAGGAGCTACGGTGTGAGCCCGAGTTCGCCGCCAAGTGGGAAGTCGGCCAACCGCTCAAGCTCGACGAGATCTTTCAGCCGGGTCAAAAGGTCGACGCACGCGGAACGACCCGCGGCCGCGGTTTCACTGGGGTCGTGCGCCGCTGGGGTTTCGCCGGAGCCGTGAGCACGCACGGGACCCACGAATACCGCCGTCACCCTGGCTCCATCGGCACGAACATGACCCCGGGGCGGACGCTCCCCAACCTCAAGATGGGGGGGCAGTACGGCAACGAGACAGTCTCCGTTCTCAACATCAAAGTCGCGCGCGTCGACGTCGAAAAGAACCTGCTTCTTCTCGAAGGCGGTGTGCCCAGGCACGCGAAACGGCATCGTTCTCGTGCGCCAAGCCGTCAAGGCGAAGAAGAAGTCGACCAAGCGTTAGGAGCTCATCCCGGCTCTGGGCGTGTCCGTAGGCGCCCCCGTCGCCTGTTGCCATGGCCTCGCGCAAAAACCCTTACGCCAAGCCTGACCACTTCACGCGCGCGGCCAAGGGGGCAGGCTTTCCGGCACGCAGCGTCTTCAAGCTGGAGGAGATCGACCAGCGCACGCGCCTCCTCCGGCCGGGAATGCGCGTCCTCGATCTCGGCGCGGCACCCGGAAGCTGGTCGCTCTATGCGGCCCAGCGGATCGGACAGGCGGTCGGCTCCTGGCCATCGATCTGGAGCCGCTCACGGTGCCCTACCACCCCATGCCACCTTCGTTCAGGGCGACGCGTTCGCGATCGCCGACGAGGCCCTGGCGGTCTTCGCCCCCTACGACGTCGTTCTGAGCGACATGGCGCCGAAGACGACCGGCAACCGAATCACCGATCAGGCGCGCAGCTTCGAGCTCTTCATGCATGCGCTCGCCGTTGCGGCTAGGCTGTCGGGCCGAGGGGCGTCGTTCGTGGGTAAGATCTTCATGAGCGACGACTTGCCTGCTGCGCGCGCGGAGCTGAAACGGCTCTACGCGAACGAGCGCCTCATTCGCCCCGAGGGAACGCGCGCCGGCAGCACGGAGATCTTTCTCGTCGGTACGCAGAAAAGAGAATGACGGCTCTTGCGGCGCAGCTTGCTGGCTGGGCGCTTCGTCGTCGAACGCGAGGTCGGGCGCGGCGGCGTCGGGATCGTGTACCGCGCGCACGACCAGATGAGCGGCCAGGCCGTCGCGCTGAAGGTCATCGCGATTCCCGGGGTCGACGCGGGCGAAGAGGCGCGCTTCCGCCGCGAAGGGCGCGTCCTCGCGGGGCTGCACCACCCCGGCATCGTGCGGGTCGTGGCGTTCGGACAGCTCGAAGAAGGGCAGCCGTACGTCGCGATGGAGTGGCTCGAGGGCGAGGACATCGCGCAGCGCCAGCGCCGCGCCCCGCTTCCGCTCGTGCGGAGCCTCGAGATCGCCGCCGACGTGGGCGAAGCCCTTGCGGCGGCGCATCAGGCCGGGATCGTGCATCGCGACGTGAAGCCGTCGAACGTCATCCTCGTCGGCAGCGCTCCGGGCACCCATGGACCATTCACCGCCAAGCTCGTCGACTTCGGCGTCGCGGCCGCCGACGACGCGAAGCTCACGCGCACGGGCGCCATCGTCGGCACGCCCGCGTACATGGCGCCCGAGCAGGCGCGCGGCGATGGCGAGGTCGACGCGCGCGCAGACCTCTACGCGCTCGGCGCCACGCTCTTCGAGATGATCACCGGGCGGCCGCCGCACGTGGGGCCGACGCCGATCGCGATCCTCGCGCGCCTGGTGACGACGCCCGCGCCGCGCCTGGCCGAAGTCTTCATCGACGCGCCGCCGCGGCTCGACGACCTGATGGCTGAGCTTGCTCGCGACGACCCCGGCGAGCGCCCGGCGTCGGCGCCGCGACGTGTCGCGCGGAGCTGCGTGCGCATCGCGGCCGACCTCGGGGGCCGGCCCGGCGAGAAGCTCACGCGCAGCGGGACGTACGACGCCGCACCGGTGAGCCTGACGGCCGGCAAGATCGGGCGGGACGCGCCTCGTGACGTCAATCGTCGCGACCCACGTGCCCAAGGGCGCGACCCGCGCGCGCCTGCTCACCCACCTGCGCGCGCGCGGAGCCGACGCGACGGAGCTCGGCGGCGACGCGATCGTGGCGCACCTCGGCGTGCGCAAGGCGCTCGGCGACGAGGCGCTGCGCGCCACTCGATCTCGGCCTGCGCATCGCGAAGCTGAACGCGTCGGTCGGCATCGCCACCGGGCGCACGCGCATCGATCGCACGCGGCCGACGGGCGAGGTCGTCGACCGCGCCGCCGCGCTCGCGCGCGACGCGACGCGCGGTCAGGTGCTCGCCGACACGACGACCAGCGAGCTCACGCGCGGGCGCTTCGAGTTGCAGCTCCGCGGCGACGGGAGCGCCGTCGTCGGACCGCCGCTCCGGGGGCGGCGAGACGTCGGGAGCGGCGCGCCGTTCGTCGGACGCGAGGCCGAGCTCGCGCAGATCGTCGCAGGCTTCGAGCGCTGCCTCGAGGACAGGACGCCCATCGTCGTCACGCTCACGGGCGCGCCCGGTATCGGCAAGACGCGCCTGCGCCGCGAGGCGCTCTCGCGCATGGCCGCCCACGCCAGCGCGCCGCGCATCGTGCTCGCGCGCAGCGAATCGTTCGCCAAGAGCCACGCGCTCGGCGTCGTGGCGGACATCGCGCGGGGCCTGACCGGCATCGCCAAAGGCGCGCAGCTGCAGGAGGCGCTGGATGCCACGGACGTGCTCATCGCCCTCAGCGAGGCGCCGTGCTCCGACTCGGCGCGCGAGCTCCTGGCGCGCCTCGTCGCCAACGAGGCGCTTCCCGGAGCTC
Source organism: uncultured delta proteobacterium (assembly GCA_963787925.1). Taxonomy (GTDB): domain Bacteria; phylum Myxococcota_A; class Polyangia; order Polyangiales; family Polyangiaceae; genus Palsa-1150. The sequence continues at coordinate 1,055,825 of CAWBEN010000003.1, read as the reverse complement.
GACGAAGCCCGCGGCGCGCGCGACGCGCTCTGGCTGGCGCTCACCGACATGACCGTCGGCATGGCGCGCAGCCACCCGCTCGTCGTCGTGATCGAGGACGCGCAGTGGGCCGACGCGGAGAGCCTCGCGTGGGTCGATCACCTCCTCGCGCGCGCCGCGGGACGCCCGCTGTCGTATTTGCTGGCCGTCGCTCGCCCGGCCCTCTGGCGCGACGATCCGACGCGCTTCGAGGGGCGCGATCACGTGCGGATCGAGCTCCGGCCGCTGTCGCGCAAGCAGGCACGCGCGATCGCGTCGGCGATCCTCGGCGAGCGCGCGCAGGGCGAGGCCGGCGAAGCGCTCGCCGACTCGATCGCGCAGCAATCGGCCGGGCTCGCCGCTGTTCGCCGAGGAGCTCGCGCGCATCGCCGCCGCCGGGCGGGACGCATCGGCACGCGCCGACCATCGAGGCCGCGATGCAGGTTCACCTCGACGCGCTCGACGACTTCGGCCGCGACGCCGCGGCGAAGCTTGCGGTCTTCGGGCAAGTCGGCTGGGACGGCGGGCTCGAGGCGCTCGGCGTTGCCAGGCGCCAGCGAAGCTCTTCGCGAGCTCGCGGCAGCAGAGGTCCTCGTCGAGCAGGCGCACTCGCGCTTCGGCGGAACGCGCGAGTTCGCGTTCAAGCACGCGCTCATGCGCGAGGTCGCCTACGCCTCGCTCGGCGAGGAGAGCTCTCAGGGAGTGCCACGCCCGCGCCGGCCGATGGCTCGCGAGAGTCGGCGAGGACGACGCGCATCGTCGCGCGTCACCTCGAGCTCGGAGGCGACGGGGTCGCGGCGGCCGTGTTACCTCGAGAAGGCGGCGCGCCGCGCGCTCGCGGCGCACGCGCTTGGCGGAGGCGGTGTCGCTCGCCGAGAAAGCGCTCGCGTTCGCCGAAGACAAGCCGACCCAGTTCTCGCGCGCGCAGCTCCTCGACGAGGCGTGGAACCGCCTCGACGCGCGCGCCGGCGAGCGCGACACCGCCGTGCGCGCGATGAAGGACGCGGTCCACGACGAGGCGAGCGAGGTGCGCGCGCGCGGCGCCCGCGTTCGCTACGAGGACGCCTGCGGCGGGCGATTCGGAGACGAGCGCGCGCCTCGACGAGGTGCGGTGCGCGGCGCAAGCTGGCGGGCCTACCCGACGAAGAGGCGCGCTGCGCCGCCGCGCTCGCCGCGCGCTACGCGTACGCCGGAGAGCTCGACAAAGCGGCCGAGGTCGCCGACGGCCTTCTGACTCTGTCGCAGCGCCACAACATCGCGGGCGCCGCGGTCGACGCCTGGCAGACGCTCGCCGTCGTCACGGCAGGCGCGCGGCGAGGTGGGCGCGGCCCTCGAGGCGCGCCGTAGCGCGGCGCGTGCCGCGAGCGCAGCGGGACTGAAGACGCGCGAGGCGACGCTCACGATCAACGTAGGCTTTGCGCTGACGACGGTCGGCGCAGCCGGGGAGGCGCGCCTCGCCATCGAGAGCGGCATCGCGCTCGCGCAGGCAGTCGGCTCGCCCGGCGTGGAGCGGCACGGCAAGATGATCCTCTTGTGCTGGGCGGCGACGTTCGGGAGCGACCATTCGCTCGACGACGCGCTGGCGGAGCCACGCGCGACGGCGGGTGCGGCGCTGGCCGGCAGCTGGGTCCCGCACGATCGCGCGACGCTCGGCGTCCTCTTCTACCGCGGCATGGAGAGGCTCCGCGTTCCTGGCGGCGAAAGCGATGCGCGAGCGCTCCTGAAAATCGCGGCGCAGGGCTACCGGGCGACGAAGATGCTCGACGTCCTGCCGGTCGCGCTCGGCCTATGGGCCGAAGCAGAGCGGCGCTGCGGAGACGCGGACCACGCGCGCGACCTCGCGAGCGAGGCCGCCGCGCTCTTCGACGACGGCTCGCCCAGCCTGCTCAACGAGGCGCCGGTCTTCCTCGCGCTCCACGACGCCTGCGTCGACCTCGCGTCGATTCGAGCAAGCGCGCGACGCCATCGCCCGCGGCCTCCCGCGCCTCGTGACGCGCGTGCACGGTCTTTCTGGAACGCCGTATGCGCCCGCGTTCTTGACCGAGCTGACGCCGAACGCGGGTCTTTTCGCCGCGGCGGAGGCGTACGATCTTCTCCCCCACGACCTTCGGGCGGCGCTGGCGTCTGCCCGCGAACAGGCCGCGGCCACCCGTGAGTGAAAGCCACCCGTGAGTGAAGCCACCCGTGAGTGAAGCGCTTTTCGGCATCCGCGGTGAGCGAGCATCCTGGTAAAGTCCCGCGCGATGAAGACGATGACCCTGGGCGCCATGCTCCTTTTTCAGCTCGCGCTGGCGTGCGACGAGCCGAAGAGCGACACGAACAAAGCGCCGAGCGCGCCTCAGCCTTCGGCGGCGGTCGCCTTGCCGAGCGCGCCACCCGCGGCCACTGCCGCGCCGGTCGCCGCGCCGACTTGGAACAAGAGATCGGCCTCCGACTGCAAACCTCACGTGGTCGACTTCGGCGATGACGCAGCGCTCGAGCACGAGGTGCGCCGGAAGCTGGGAAAAGAGACCGGGGCCATTACGCCCGCCGACCTCGCACAGATCAAATCCATCAACCTCGCCAACTCGAAGGTCCACCAGATCGATCCGTGTGTCTTCCCGATGTTCACGTCACTGAAAGATCTGTTCCTGGGCGCTGGCGAATACGACGACCTGACTCCGATCCAGAAGCTCACGACCCTCGAGGCGCTGCGCGTCTCGCTCAGCCAGGTGAAGGACTTACGCCCGATAGAAGGGTTGAAGCGATTGGATCGCCTGGATCTGGCCCACACTCTCGTCGGCGACGACCAGATGAAGTCGCTCGCCTCGCTCGTGAACGTCACCGAGCTGATGCTGGACGAGGACCAAATTTCGGACCTTTCGCCCGTCGCGAGCATGAAGAAGCTCGAGCGCCTCAGCATCAAGAAGACGCTGGTGAAGAACCTCGCGCCGCTCTCCCAGCTGAAGAGCCTGAAATTTCTCTACATTGCCGACACCCCGGTCAGTGACATAACGCCGGTCCAGCCGTTGATTGCAAACGGAATGAAGCTGATCCAGAACTGAATTTGCGAACGCCGATGCGCACGCTCTACCACTTTCAGCACTCCCCTTTTTCGCGGCGCGTCCGGCTCGCCCTCGCACACAAGGGGCTCGACGTGGAGCTCCGCGAAGCACGCGAAAACCCGAGCTGGATGCGCGAGGCGCGCGACCGCGTGCCGTTCCGGACGATTCCAGTCCTCGTCGACGGGGATCACGCGCTGGGCGACTCGCTGGCCATCGTCCACTGGCTCGACCGGGCTTACCCGCAAGCACCCAGGCTTTGGTCCGACGACGACGCGCACGCCGCCTTCGAGACCGCAGCGCTCGTCGACGTCGCCCTCGACGCGACCATCGATCTGGGCACGCGCTACTTCGTCCTGCACGATCACGCTGCCTGGGGCGAGGTGAAGCGCGAGATGGCCGGCCGAGCGCAGACGGCGCTCGACGCGCTCGCTCGACGCGCGGCGTCGCTCGGCCGGGCGACCGTCGCAAAGAGCGGCTGGTCTGCGGCCGACATGTGGCTCTTCACGTGCGCGGCATGGTTCGCCGGTCTACCGCAGCGTGCGCCGACCAGGCCGCAGATCGCGCAAGTTCTCTCGCTGGGGATCACCCTGCCGATCGCCCTTTCACGATGGGCAGACGCCCATCGCGACCGCGCCGACGTCCGCGCGCTGGACTAGCGATCTGCGGTGTGCTTGGTCCGCAAGCAACGGCGGGCGGGCGAGGCTCGCTTGAGGTTGCAGCATTGCCCTCTCGAGGGTCGCGCGCTGCCCACTCGAGCGTTCGCTCTCGTGCCGATTTGCACGCGTACGCACTTCGTTATACCGTCGAGCTCGTCGATGCTTCGTTCCTTCGTCGCTGTGACCCTGCTTGGCTGCAGTTGCGCGGTCACCGCCGCTGCCGCAGAGCCGACCGCACGAGCGGCGCGGGGCGGAGAGATCACGCCGCCCGTCGTTCTGTCGCACGTCGACGCGATGTACCCGGCCACCGCCGTGCCGACGCGCGATCACGTCGACGTCGTGCTCGCCGTGACCGTCGATCCCGACGGCAACGTGAGCCGGGTCGACGTGCTCGAATCCGGAGGGGGAGCGCTCGACGAGGCGGCGACGACAGCAGTGCGCCAGTGGACGTTCCGACCCGCCACCCGGGACGGTGCGCCGATCGCTTCACGAATCCGCGTGCCGTTTCACTTCGCGCCGCTGGCGCCGCCTCGAGACATTACCCCTACGCCGCGGACGGAGCCCGTCGTTCCGGGCAACGTCGTCGGCGCAGAAGAGGGAGGACGCGCGGCGACCGGACCGTCGGCGGAATCCCTTGGATTGCCGGCGACGCCAGCGCCCCGCCCTCCTGCCGTACGAGCCCCTCCCGAGGAGGTCACCGTCCACGGTCGCTCGCCGCCCCCGAACGTCGGCGCGTCCGATTTCAATCTTCGCGTCGGCGCGCTCTCGAACGTGCCTCGCCAGAATGCGAGCGAGCTCCTCAAGCTCGCCCCTGGGATATTGCTCACGAACGAAGGCGGCGAAGGACACGCCGAGCAGGTGTTCCTTCGCGGCTTCGACGCGCGCGAAGGGCAGGACATCGAGTTCACGGTCGGCGGCGTCCCCATCAACGAGAGCGGCAACCTGCACGGGAACGGCTACGCCGACACGCATTTCATCATCCCCGAGCTGGTCGAGAGCCTGAGGGTCGTCGAGGGCCCCTTCGATCCGCGCCAGGGCAACTACGCGGTTGCCGGGAGCGCGAGCTACGAGCTCGGGCTCGAACGGCGCGGTCTCACCGCGAAGTACACGTTGGGCGCCTTCGGCACCCAGCGCGCGCTTTTGATGTGGGGACCCGAAGGCCAGAGCGTTCACACGTTTGCCGCGGCCGAAGCGGGCAAGACGGACGGCTACGGCCAGAACCGCGACGCGCAGCGCGGCAGCGCCATGGGGCAGTACGAGGGCCAGCTGGCCAATGGCTCGTACCGCGTCACCGGCCAGGTCTACACGACGAGCTTTCACAGCGCGGGCGTCGTTCGTGAAGACGACTACGAGCAGAACCGGATCGGGTTTTACGATACGTACGACCCGGGCCAGGGCGGGGACTCGTCACGCGCGTCGATCGCGGGGGACCTCGAGACCAAGTCGGGCGCGACGACCTTCGCGCAACAGGTGTTCGTCATCAAGCGCACGATGCGCTTGCGAGAAGACTTCACGGGCTACCTCCTCGACGTGCAGACCGCCCTGCAACAGCCGCACGCTCAGCGCGGCAATCTCATCGACCTCGACGCCGACGAGCTCACGATGGGGGCGCGGGGCTGGGCGCGCCTCCACGGCAAGGCGCTCGGCCAAACGCAGCAGCTCGAGCTCGGCTACTTCGCGCGATACGACCAGGTCGGCGGCTCCCAGCAGCGGCTTTCGCCGACGACCCTCGTCCCGTACCACACGGACACGAGCCTCCAATCGAACCTGGTCGACGTGGGCCTCTACGCCGCCGCCGAGCTCCGACCCGTGCGGTGGCTGGCGCTCGCGGGCGGCGTGCGCGCGGACGTCTTTTCGTTCGACGTGAACAACCTGTGCGCCGTCCAGTCCGTCGCCAGCCCGTCGCTGACGAACCCTCCGGGTGACGCCAGCTGCTTGACCCAACAAGACTTCGGCGCTCACCGCGAACCGAACCAGCGCGCCGATACCGCGTCCACCGCCGTTCTGCCGAAAGCCTCGGTGCTCGTTGGCCCGTTCGAGCACCTGCTCTTGTCTGCGAGCTACGGCGAGGGCGCCCGGTCCATCGACCCGAGCTACATCACCCAAGACGTCAAGACGCCGTTTGCGAGCGTTCGCGCCTACGAGGCCGGTGCGAGCTACGCCGGACCGCTCGGGCCGATCGAGCTCGTGGTGCGTTCCATCTTCTTCCAGACGCACGTCGACCGCGACTATGCGTTCGATCAAACCGTAGGCCGCAATGTCCTCGGCGTCGGCACGACGCGCACAGGCTGGGTCGGGGCTCTCCGCGCCACGGGCGCCTGGTTCGACGAATCGGCCAACGTGACGCTGGTGAGGTCGACTTACGACGACACTCACCTCGTCGTCGCCTACGTGCCCGACGTCGTCTTTCGCTCGGACACGGCGGTCTGGGACGACTTGCCGTGGAAGTGGCGTGGCGAGCCTTTCCGCGGCGCGCTGAGCACGGGCGTCACGTACGTGGGGCGGCGTGCTCTTCCTTTCAGCGCGCGCAGTAACCCCATTTTCACGCTCGACGCGAACGCGACGGCGGCTTGGACCCACTACGAGATAGGCCTGGTCGTCACGAATCTTCTGGACACGAAATACCGGCTGAACGAGTACAACTACGCGTCGAGCTTTCAGTCCGGGGCGGGCGGTCCGCCGACGCTCGTTCCGGCGCAGGCCTTTACAGCCGGGGCGCCGCGAGGAATCTTCGGGACGTTCACGATCCGCCTCGGGGGCGCTTGATGCGCGCCTGGCTCCTCGCCGGTGTCGTGAGCGCGCTAGCCTCCTGCACGGGGACGACCGGCTACGGCCTCGTCTCGTTCTACGCCGCCGCCGAAGGTCCGGCCGACGCGCAGGCGGGCGGCGCTTACGCGTTCACGAGCGGTGACTTCGACGTCGTCCTCACCAAAGCGGTGATTCACATCGGAGCCCTGTACCTGGACCAGAGCCTCCCGACCTCGGGAGGGGCCGAGGGACACTGCACCCTCCCGGGAACGTACGTTGGGCAGGTCCGCCGAGGACGAGACGTCGACATGCTGGACCCTAGGCCGCAACTCTTTCCCGAGGCGGGCGATGGGTCGACGATTCCGGCGTCCATCGGGCAGGTATGGCTGACGGACGGCGACGTCTTTTCGATCAGCGACAGTCCCGTCGTGCTCTCGGTCGCCGGCACGGCGAGGCGCGGCGCGCAGGTCATCCCGTTCACCGGCAACGTCACCATCGGTCAGAATCGCAGCGACTCGGCGGTCGGAAAAGCGCTCCCGGGGGCGAATCCCATTTGCGAGAAGCGAATCGTCACCCCGATTTCGGCGCGCCTCACGCTCGCGCAAAGCGGGACGCTCCTCTTGCGCCTGGACCCCAAGGGTCTGTTCACGAACGTCGACTTCCGCGAACTCCCGCCGCTCGCAAGCGATCCGAGCGCGTTCGGTTTCACCGACGACTCCAGCAATACGCCGAGTGCTTATCTCTATTCGAACCTGCGCGCGGCAGGCGCCGTCTACCGATTCGAGTGGGTGCCGGCGAGCCCTTAGCGAACGAACCATGAGACCTCTCATTCCGCCGTCAGGGTCCTCTGCGGCTTCGCTCCTGTTCTCGTGCGCCTTCTTGTGCGCGTCCTCGTCCGCATGCGGGAGCGCGACCACCGGGCCGCCCCGTCTCACCATCGACGCTGGGCTCGCCGACGCGTCCTCGGACAGCGCGGGCGATGCGGCGACGGACGGATTTTCGCTGGCGTCTTCGCCACCCGTCGGTCAGGGGTCTCTGCGTGCCGGTCAGCTCCTTCTGACGGCCTCGGGCGAGCCGCTTGCGGTCGGCGGATACGACTTTCCGGCCACGGCTCCGGGGGACCCGGTCTTCGCCGACGGATGGGAGATTCGCTTCGACCATGTCCTCGCGACGCTCGACAAGATCGCGCTGTCGACGGACCCGGATCGGGTACCGACCGACCAGTCGCAGGTCGGCTCGCTCGTCGCGGAGCTCGACGGTCCGTGGGCCGTCGACCTGCATCAAGACGGTGCGGGCTGGCCGTATGTCGCGGGCAAGGAGACCGGGGAGCGGGCCGTCGCGTTCGGCGTCCTCGCGAACGAAAACAAGAACGGCAACCAGCCTTTTCCGACGGACGGCACGCGCTTTGCCATCGGATTCAGCGCCGTCGTCGCAACGCGCCAGGCGCTCAACGTGAACCTCGGACCCGCCGCGCTCGCCCATTACCACTACATGGTCGACAACCAATGCGTCGTGCTCTACGTGGGCCATGCCACGTGGCGGGGCGACAAGAGCCCGGGGTTGTGCACCGGTCCGTCGGCGCCGGCGGGCGCCGGCAGCGAGGCGGAGTTCGGGCTCATACCCAAGGACCTCGATTTCGATCTTTGCTTCAAGCCGCATACGCCATTGGCGGAGGGCGCCGTCGAGACGACCTACGTCAATTGCGTCAACCGGGACAACGATCCCGCGGCAGCGCTGAACGGCGAGCAGCATCAGCGTGGGATCTCGTTCGCGTCGAACTCCTACGTGACTGGAGAGGTCACGTTCCACACCGACCACCCGTTCTGGGAGAGCACGAGCCACGACACCCCTGCCCGCTTCGACCCCTTTGCGGCGCAGGCCGTCGGGGTCGCGAACGACGGGGGTGTCCCGACGGTCCATTTCGAGCAGCTGAGCGGGATCGACTACATGGCCTTCACGGACAGCCTGGGAAACACGCTGCCCTGGCGCACCTGTGACCCGAACTACCAGAATCCGAACGGCGGGAGCCGCGTCGGTCCGATGCGGTTCGATCCGGTCTCGGTGCCGCATTGCACGAACGGAGACCGCTCGACGGGGCTCTGCGATTACGACGATTTTTCGAAGTACGACCAGAGCACGCAGGGGCACTGGAACGGCGCCGATGGGCTATGCTTCGTGGAGCGCGCGTATCTCTCTCCGCGTTGAACGCTCGTCTCCGTTGCCGACAAGGCCTTGCCTCCGCCAAGGCGGGCGCATGCTCGCTGGTTGACTGGCACGCTCCGGCTCATCGGCACTTCCGTCGGCTGGATACCTGCCCGTCTCTCGCTTGGTCGCGCGCGCCCACGAACGATGGGCTCAGGTCTTCGGCTCATTGGCTCATCGCTCGTCAGCATGGGTCCGTCTCTTTTGCTTACTGGTGCACCCTCTTCGCTTAGGCCCGCCTCCTTTTCGCTCATCGGCGAACGAATCTCGTCGATGGCCTCAAGTCTTGCGCGCACGGGCGCGCCCGTTCCGCGAACGGGTGCATCTCTCTCGCTCATCGGCCCGTCGGTCAGCGGCATTCGCCTGCTTCTCTCGCTCATTCGGGTCCCCCTTATCGCCAATGCGCCTCCGTCTCCCGCTCATTCGCGCGCTCGTCGCGCAAAAGGCCGTACGTCTTCCGCTCGTTGGTGCGCCCGTCGCGCGAAAGGCCGTCCGTCTTCCGCTCGTTGGTGCACCCGTCGCGCGAAAGGCCGTACGTCTTCCGCTCGTTGGTGCGCCCGTCGCGCGAAAGGCCGTACGTCTTCCGCTCGTTGGTGCGCCCGTCGCGCGAAAGGCCGTCCGTCTTCCGCTCATTCGGGTGCCCGTCGCGCGAAAAGCCGTTTCGCTTCCGCTCGTTGGTGCGCCCGTCGCGCGAAGGATGAGCGATTCATCGACGCACCCGGCGTGATGGGTGGTGATGGCCGTCGATGAATTGCGCCGTTGAACGAGCCCTCGCGGCGTAGCCACGACGTTGCAGGTCACTATGGGGATTTGAGCATGGTGCGCAAGCCGTAGGACGGAGTTGGGTGATGTCCGCGAGGGGCGCAACGAGGAGAAGCCTGGGCGGCGGGCAAATCTCGGCCAAGGCGGCCCGACGGTCGCGAAAAACGGAGAGCGGCAAAGGTGGGGGTCGGGGTCATGGAAGCGATCACGCGGCGAGGTTTGTTGGGTCACGGCAGCGAGGGACGAGACGGAATAGACACGTCCCCCACAGCGGGGGCAGACAGCAACGTCGCGCCCAGTGAGCCGAGCGAGCCGTTCGCGCCAGCCGCTCGACGGCAGCGTGCGCAGGGCCATGCCAAGGAGGGTTCGGGCGCGATTGCATCGAGCGGCTAAGGCGGAGGCGTAGAGGCCGACGTGGCGGATCTTGTGCAGACCGTCGGGCAAGACGTGCTGTACGAAGCGGCCAAGGAAAGCGACGGGCGAGAGCGTCTCGGTAGCTTGGCCTTTGGTGCGAAAGGTCACCGCGCGGTCGGAGACGGCCAGCAAACGGCTATTGGCGATGCCGACGCGATGGGTATAGCGACCCAAGTAGGCGAGCACGTGCTGGCCCTTTTTGAAGGGGGCTTTGGCGTAGACATTCCAGGACAAGCGAGCCACGCGCGCCATCAGCGCGCGGAAGGCCTCGGGGTCGCGAAAGTCGTCGAAGCGTGCAAAAGCGCCGTCGTCGTACGCGCGGCCGAGCGCGGTCATCATCTTGCCGCGAAAGACCTGGCCCAGAGCCTTGACCGACAAGAGAAAGCGCGGCGAGGCGGTCCGCCAACTCGCGCCATCGGCGCTCAATCCGCCGGCGGTGACGAGGGCGTGAACGTGGGGATGAAACTCCAGTTTGCGCGTCCAGGTATGAAGGACCGTCGTGGCTCCGACGGTGGCCTGCAGGCGGCGTTGGCCCACCTCCACCAGCGTGCGCTGCGCCGCCTGCATCAGGGCGTCGAAGACGACGCCGGGCGCCCATGCGGCGAGCGGCCGAAGCTCGGCGGGCAGCGTAAAGACGACGTGGAAGTGCCGGACGTCGAGCATTCGCTGCCGACGCGCTTCGATCCAGGTCTCTTGGGCCAGCGCCTGACACTTGGGACAATGCCGATTGCGGCACGAGTTGTACGACGGGTGCTCGCACCCGCAGGACTCGCAGCGATCGACATGCCCGCCGAGCCGCGCGGTGCGGCACTGCGCGATGTCGGTCAAGACACGCTTTTGGGCGGTGCTCAGGCGTCGAACCCTCTCGAGTCCGACGCGATGGGCGCGCACGATGTCCGCGATGTCAAAGCGCGCTGGGCCCCGGCGGGCCCGGCGCACCCGCCTACCAGCGCTTGTGCGGCAACAGGTCCAACGGACTGGGGGTCTGGCGCACCAACTTCTCGGTTACGCGCCCGTAGCGCGCCCGTTGTCCGAGTGCAGGACCAGTCCTTTTGGGTCGATGGGTGTCTCGTCGCAGATGCGAGCGATCGTCGCGGCGGCGAGCGCAGGGTTCTCGCGTTCATGCACCTGCCAGCCGACGATGCGACGGCTCCATACGTCCACGACGAGATACAGGTATAGATAGCGACCACGCACGACGGTTGGCAGGTACGTGATGTCCCAACTCCAGACCTGATTGGGGCCGGTGGCACGATGCACGGTCGTAGCGCGAGTCACGTGCGTGCGAGCCAGCTGAGCCCGAGGCCGGAGGCTAAGGCGCCGTCGCAACCGATACATCGTGGACTCCGACGCCAGGTAGATGCCCTGGTCCGCCAGCCGCGGCACCAGCTGTTTGGGCGAGAGTGCCGCGTACCCGGGGAGGCTCATGATGGCTACAACCTGCGCTCGCTCCGCAGCCGACAGCGCGTTGCCAGCGCTTCGCTTGGGGCCTTGGCGTCGGTCGTCGCCTCCCGGGCGTGCACGCCATCGCTCGACGGTCCGTGCCGGAAGTCCGACGATTCGACATGCAGCGCTCCGTCGTGCGCCCCCTAGCTCGGCTTCGGCGATCATCGTGACGAGGCTTTCTCGCTCTTGTCTCCCGTGTCGTCGTCCGCGTCCGCCCACAGGGACTGGACTTTTTTTTGGAGCAACAGCAGTGCAGCGGCTTCAGCAAGCGCCCTATCCTTGCGGGCCAGCTCACGCTCCAAGGTCCGTATCCGTTTCGTGGTGGCCGTCGCAGCATGGCTCTCATCCTCGAGCGCCAGCCGCCAGCTCTCCAACTGACCGAGCGTGAGCCCCTCCCGCGCCAACATCGTGCTCAGAGCGGCCCCCGAGAGAGAAGCCGCTTCCGCGAGGACTCGTACCTTCTCGTTGATCGACCAGCTTTTCGTCTTCACGTGCTTCTCGGCCACCAGCGGAATGCTACCAGCATTTTGCAGCCAGTTAGACAGGGTCTGCTGAGGGACGCCCATCTCTCGGCCAAGCTGATGCGACGTCCTAGTTCGGTGGTCGCGCGAGCTCGCGCAAGGCGCTCACGGGAACCCTCGCTTCGGATGACCCAAAGCGAATGCGTGTCCAGGGACCGCGCGCTTCGACGAGCTCGACGCGCGCGCCTTCTGGGAGGGGCGTCGCGCCCGGCGGGCTGATCCCGCGCTCGTCGCTCGGGCGTGCGTTCGGCGCGACCACGATCGCCTCGCGGACGCTTTGCCGGTCGTGCCGGGCCACGAGCGTCATCGCTCCCGCGAGCAGGAGTGCTGGCACGGCGACTCCCGCCGCGACTCCGCCGGCCACTCGCGTACGCCGTGCTCGCGCCAACCAGCGCGCGAAGAGGCCCATCGCGAGCATCGCCGAGCTCGCCGCCGCCAGGAGAGCCCAGCGATCTTCGGGGAGCAAGGCCGACAACGTCCGCGGCAGCGACCGTCCCGCGTCCACCTCCAGGGGCTGATCGGCGCGCATGCGACGCCTTGCGACCTCCGACCGGACGACGGCGAGCGCGTGCGACGCGTCGTCGATGAGCCGCGCGTCACGGGAGAGATCCCTCGCCTCCTCGAACCCGTGGGCCGCGCGCCCGAGGTCACCCGGGACCTCGGCGCCGATACGCACCCGCATCGCATACGCGAGTCCGCGATCGTAACTTGCCACTGGATCGACGACGCCGCGGTCAGCGAGCGCCTCGAGAGAGTTTATTGCTTCCGCCGCTCGCCCGTCGTGGAGGGCCTTGGTCGCGGACTCGAAGAGCCCGTCCGTCGAGACCAACGTGTCACCCGCTCCTGCAGGCGTGACGCCTGCCAGGATGACAGCGAGCACAGCGAGCACAGCGAGCACTGCGAGCGGCGAAGCTCTTCGCCTCATCCCCTTCCCTCCAGCGACCGGATGGCCTGTTGCGCGCGAATCCACCGCTCGCGTGCGGCGCTCGTCTCGGAGGCCTCGGGTGAAAAGCGCGCTGCCTCGCAGTCACGCAGCACGTCGGCGACCCCCGTCGCGACTTCGTGATCGACTCCGACTCTCTCGAGGCGCGTGACGACTTCACCGCCCACCGCGCCCCGCACGCTCACCCCGGCGTGGGCCAGGGTGGCTGCCTGCAATGCGCGCGCGGTCGCCGCGTCGGCCGCGCGGGCGTCGGCTCTCTCACAGGCGTCTCGCGCGGCCGCCACGCGCGCGCGGAGCTCCGTCGCTGGCGACGCTCGGCGGTTGCGCCAGGCGCCGACCGACCGCCGACCCGCCCACCGCCCGGCCACCGCCAGACCGAAGACAGCCGGCCAGGCTCCGACCCCCGCCAGCCAAAAGACGAGCGTGTCATCGACGTGAGCACGTGGCGCCGGCAGCCCTTCGAGCTTGTCCCGAGGCGCAGGCAGCCCCGGCAGCGTCTCCTCCGCCGAGTCTGCCGCGGCTGCGGCCCCCGCCGGCGAAGCCGTAACGTGCACCGCGCCGAGCGCGGCGCGTGCGACGGCGTACCGCTTTTGGTCGGGGTCCCAGAATGGGAGCACCACGTCCCCGAGATCGACATCGCCGGCGCGAGACAAGCGCACGACGAATTCGAACGATCGTTTCCCGCCAAACGACTCCTGCCCGATTGGGCCCAGTTGCTCGTGAACCTCCGGAGTAAGCCACTGCACGCCCTCGCGAGCCGGCGTAGCGACGGCGGCAGGGACGTTGCCGCTGCCAGAAACCTCGACGTGGACGCCGACCGCCCCTCCGCTGTCCACCTGCCGCGGCGAAACCTGCGCGGTCAACGAAAACCGGCCGACGTCCCCGACCACGTAGCCGGGGGGACGTCCCGCGAGAGGCGGCTCGGTCACGTGGACGCGCCACTCCTCGGTGGCGCGCTTGGACGCGCCAGGGGTGTGGGGCTGTCTCAGCGTGAGGCTCATCGCCCCGATGGGCAGGTCGCCCGAGCGTAGCGGAAAGAGAGCCCACCTCCGGAGGAGCTTGACCTCCCAGGGGCGGCCCCCCACCATCGCGTAGCCGACGTGAGTCGCCTCCTGGTCCTCTCGAACGAGGGGATGCTTCACGAAGTCCGCGACGCTCGCGTCGTGCGCGTCGTCGCCGTCGACCTCGACGTTGGCCCCAAGGTCGAAGTACTCGTAAACGCTGAAAATCACAGGCTCGCCAACGACGGCGGTTCGCTTGTCGATCGTCGAGCGCAGAAAGTAGTAAGCGCCTCGCGGGGCGTCGAGACCCAGGGCCGGGTCGATCGCAACCGGCGCTTGCGGCTTGGGCGACGGCGGCTCCTGATTGGGGTCGAGGCCCTGCAGGAGCCCCCGCCACGGGTCGAACGGTGAAAAACCGAAGGGGCTCTGCGGAAACGCGGGCTGCTTCTGCGGCCGAGCGCGACGCGGAGGAGCCTGGCCCGCGGCCACGATTTTCAGCGCAATCGCGGCGGACATGTATCGCGTACCCTCCACCACGACGCTGGCTGGGCCGATGCTGAACGTGCCTGTCCGCTGCGCTTGCAAGGCCCAATCGACCGTGAGCACGTAGCGATCCATGCGCTGCCCGTTGATGCTGATGAGCGTCTGGGACGGCGACACGTTCTGTCCTCGGAGGGTAAACCCCGGCGTCGGCGCGAGCTGCGGAGCGGTCGGCATCGCCTCCGCGGTCGTCGCGTTCATCTCGATGTGCACGATCTCGCCGACGCCAACGACGTCCCGATCCGGCTGCACCTGAATCTGCGGGGGGCTCTGCGCGCACACCACCCGGACGAAGAGGAAGCGGACGAGGAAGACGACGACCGGAGCGACCCACGAGCGGCGCGCCACTGGCAGCCGCGTGCGATCCCTCAGCGGTCGTCGTGTCTTCATTTGTCAGCCATTCCGCGCACGCGCCTCTTGGTGAAGCGCTTCGCCTCTTCTTGTTGCAGCGTGGGCGCGTTCTCGAGCTGGTTGAGCATGCGCTCGTCCTGGTCGCCGGTGGGCGGCGGCGGGGCGCCTGAGTCCGGAGGCTCGGGCCCGGCATCCGGCGGAGTCGGCGGCGGTGAGCTGGCGTCTGCCCCGGGCCCGGCATCGGGCGCCCCGCTGGCCGCGTCCGGTCCCGCTTCCTCGTTGGGGCGACCGGCGTCGTGCGAGGCGTCCCGACCTGCGTCGCGCGGGGCCGAGCCGTCAGGGCTGCCGTCTTGCGCCGCGTCGTTTCCTGCGTCCTTCTTGTCCTCTTCGTCGATTCGACGGAGCGCGATGGCGCGATTCCATGCAGAGTCGCGCCCGACTGGATCGCCACCGTCCGCCTCGCCCGGCGTCAGCGCGAGGGCGCGATCGTACGCGCGCACCGCGCCGTGGTAGTCGCCGTCCAAGAACGAGATGTTGCCCTCGAGGTAGTGCGCCCGGGCGCGAAGGTCGCTCGGGCAGTCGGCGTCGGCGATCGCCTGAACCATTCTCCGTGCGCACTCCACCAGCGCGTGCCGCTGCGGTCGCGTCGCCTCGTCCGCCTTGCGGTCCGCCTCTTCTTCCCCGAAGCGGCGCCCGAACTGCTCGCCTATACGAAAAAGGGCGAGCCCCAAATCGAAGGTCCCCTCCGCCCGCCGCTTCAGCGAATCCGGAGTGCCGATGTTGCCGTCCTTGCAGTCGCCCGTGCTCAGGTAATCCTCGAGGCGCTTGGCCGCGCTCGCTGCGTCTCCGGCGTCGAGGTCGGCCAGTGCCTTGGTGACGGGAGGCGCATCGCGCTCGAATGGTCGCGACGGATTCCACCCGCACGAACAAAGGAACAGGAACGGGAGGAGACGAGAAGCTCTCATGCCCTGACCTCCGGGGGCGCGCGACGGCGCCGCGGGGCCTCGCTGACGAGGGCCTCGATGAGCAAGAGTACGACGGCCACGCCGAGAGGCCACGCGAACTCCTCGGCGTACACCGTCTCGACCTTCTCGCTCAGCTCTTCGCGCATCATTTTCTGCAACGCGCGCGCGACCTGATCGATCCCCGTCGCGCCATGCTGAGCCCGAACGATGGTGCCGCCAGTCGTCTGCGCCACGCGCGCGAGCTGCGCCTCGCCTTCCGCGGAGAGCTCGGTGGTCAGGGGTTTTCCCTCGTCGTCGCGGCGAACTCCCTTCGCCTTCCCATCCGCCCCGACGTCCGGGATCGGCTCGGGGGCGCGACCGCCAATCTGAACGACGTCGATCCTCGTCCCCTCGCGCGCGCAGTTCTCGGCCACGTTCACGGGGTCGCCTTCGAGATCCTCGCCGTCCGTGACGAGCACCATGACCCGCACGTGGTCCTTGGATTTGGGATCCCGCGCGAAGAGCTCTCTGCCGCGCTCGAGAGCTCGTGCGGTCGCCGTTCCCCCGACGGGCATGTCGTTCGGCTCGAGCTGCCGCAAGAACTGCGCGATGGCCGCGCCGTCGCTGGTCAGAGGAAAGCTCATGGGCTCCCCCGCGAAGGCCACCGCGCCGAAGCGGGCGCCCGGCAGATCCTGGATGAGACGGGCAACCTCGGCCTTCGCGCGCGCGATCCGACTCGGCACGATGTCGCGCGCGTACATGCTCTTCGAATAGTCGAGGACCACGACGACATCGATGTTCGTCGCCGGAATGATCCGAGTTCCACTGCCGAATTTCGGACGCGCCAGCGCGATGAACGCGAAGATCATCGCGACGACGAGCACCACCGATTTGAAAGCGCGTCGTGCCGTCGCGTCGTGGCTGACGAGAGGCGCGAGGAGCGCCGGCTCGCCGAACCTGCGAGCCGCGCGGGCCTGCCCGACGCCCGCCCCGGCGATAGCGCCGGCGTACGCGAGGACCGCGAGAGCGCAGAACACCGCGACGACGATGCCGAGAGGAGACCCGAAATCGTGCCCCCACCTCACGGAAACCTCCGGACCAGCGCGAGCCGTACCATGGCCTCGAGCGCGAGGAGGACGGCCGCGGGAATCAAGAGAAACGGAAAGAGGTCTTCCATCGTGGAAGCCTGCGACTCGAATTTCGTCTTTTCGAGATGATCGAGGATGGCGTGCATGCTCTGCTCGAGCCCCGACCGGTCGGTCGCAATGAAGGCCTGCCCGTCGGTCTCGTGCGCCATTTTTCGGAGGAGCTCCGGATTGACCGGAAAGTGTTTGCGCTCGTAGAAGGGCTGACCGAAGAGGTCGGTTCCCGTCTGAACGTCGACGTCGTCGCCGTTGCCGATTTGGACCGTATAAACCCGGACGCCCTCCTTCTGGGCCAGATGCGCGGAGTACTCGGGCGAAATGACGCCCTCGTTCGAGTCGCCGTCCGTCAGTAAGACGACGGCCTTGCTGCGCGCGTCGCTGTGACGCATGCGCGCCACCGCCGTGCCCACCGCGTCGCCGATGGCCGTCTTGCTGCTGTCGATGACCCCGAGCTCGATCTTGGAGACGAGCTGCGTGATGAGCCCGTAGTCGAGCGTCGGCGGCGAGAGCACGAATGCCTGCTTCGCGAAGACGACGACGCCGATCCGGTCGGTCCTTCTTCGACGAACGAAGTCGACGAGCACGTCCTTCGCCACGTCGAGGCGCGTCGGGCGGTGGCGGGGGCCCCGGGCTCCTGGTTCGGCGGGGCCGTTGTCGGACACGGAGTCCATGACGGCGGCCATCGATCCCGACAAGTCGAGGACGAGGACGATGTCGATTCCCTTCTCTTCTTGCGTCTCGCCTCGCAGCACGCTTTGCGGCCGCCCGAGCGCGAGCGCGGCGAGCACCAGCGCCGCTCCACGCAACATGCCTGGCGCGTCACGAAGAGGGACGCGCCATCCGCGCGGACCTCCGGCGAGCGGCACAATCGTCGGCAGTCCGAGCCGTGGCACGCGCCCGTCGGCTCCGAGGGTCGTCTTCCAGACGACGTAGGGTACGGCGAGCACCACGACGGCGAGCGCCACGCACCCGCCGGCCCTCGCCAGCCACGCGAAGGCTTCGCTCGTCGACGGGTGGGCGGCGAGGGGGCCCGGCCACGCGGTCCAGATCGCGCTACGCCAAGCGTCTCCGCGGGCGAACGCGGGCCCCACGAGCGCAAGCGCGAGCAACGCAAGCGTTCCGAACGTAACGACGATCGCCACGAACGGTGCGAGCTCTCATCGGCGCGCTTCCCGTTGAGCGAAGGCCACCTCGGGCGTCGACGGCATGGTCGCGCGCACCACCTTCTCGGCTTCGGCGAGCGCGCGCTCGCACTCGTCGAGCTCGGGCGTCACGTCAGCGAACTTGACGAGATCGCACTCCTGGAGAAACGCCGCGACTTCCGGCAGCGGGAGGGCGAAGTGCGCCACTCGCCGGAGCGCGGCCAGCGTCTCGTCGGTCGTCGACTCCAGCCCATCGAAGCCGAAGCGAGCCCCCAGGTACTCCCGAACCGCGTCGTTGACGCGATCGAAGAACTCGGCGAAGCGCTGCGTCTCGAGCAGCCCTGCGTGCCGCGCCTCGTCGAGACGCTCGAGGGCCACGGCCCAAGCCGCTCGCGGAACGGGAGGTGGAAGGGCAGGCTTCGGCCGCTTGAGACGCCGGTAGACGATCCAAGCCACGAGGCTGCCCACGAGCGCACCGACGGCACCCCAAGAGAGCGCCCGCTCGAGCGCGAGCCACTCTTCCCGCTGCCGTCGCGGCGGAGGGTTCGGCCGCGGCTCCGCGTCCGGGGTCGACGCCGTGGGATCGTCGACGACGATCGTGTGGGCCTTCGTGCAGAGCGTGACGACGTCGTTGTTGGCTCTCGCGATGGATACCGGAAGGGCGGGCAGGACGAGCGTGTGGCGACCGGCCTCGCTCGGGAGCGCAACCAGCGGAAGGTCGAGCGTCGTCTGTCGCCTTCCGGTCGTCGCTTCCACGTCGAGGCTCGCCAGACGGGCCGGGGAGCCGCCGTCCTGGTCGGGCAAAACGAAGCCCGCCGCTTTCAGCGTCCGCGCGGCGTCGCCGTCACTTTGCAGCTCGAGACCGCGCGGCAGCACCGTCTCGCCTTTGCCGTGCGAGACGACCACGTGGAGTACGGCGGCATAGCCGCTCGTGCCGCGAAGCGGAAAAGAATCGACCATCTGAGGTCGCTCGGCCCCGCCGCCCGTCTCGACGCACTCCGCCCGCGCGGTGCCCGCGAGCAGGAGCACGGAGACCGACACCCGGCCGGCGCCCGCCGCGAGGCTGCCGAGGACCCTCATCGCCGAATCCTCCGGGCGCGACGCGCAAAGAGATCGCGCAGCGGGCGGACGAACGAGCCGCCTGTTTCCACCTCCACCGAATCGAGTCCCAGCTTGTGGAACGCGGTGCGGCGCGAGGAAACGATGCTCTTCATGGCCTGCGCATACCAGGCCCGGACGCGCGGATCAGCCGTGTCCACGACGACGCTCTCGCCGCTCTCGAGGTCTTCGAAGGTCGCCAGACCCACGTCCGGGAGCTCCGTGTCGCGGGGGTCGACCAGGACCACCGGCACGAGATCGTGCTTGGCCGAGGCGAGGGCGAGTGCCCGCTCGTAACCGGTGTCGTAAAAGTCGCTGACGACGAAGGCGATGCTGCGGCGGCGCGAGACGCGCACCAACCCCTCGAGGGCGCCCTTCAGGTTCGTGGCTGCGCCGAGCTCGGCACGCGCAGCGGGCGGGTGCTCGCGCGCGACGACGGCGGGCGGAGCGAAGCCGAGGATTTCACGAACGACCCGCATCACGTGTTTTTCGCCCTTCTTGGGCGGAACGACGCGCTCGACCTTGTCCGTCGCGATGATGAGGCCGACCCGATCGTTGTTGCGAATGGCACTGAAGGCGAGCAACGCAGCGACCTCGCTGGCTACGCGCAGCTTGGCGGCCCTACGCGTCCCGAAGCGCTCGCTTGCCGACAGGTCGACGACGAGCATGACGGTCATCTCCCGCTCTTCGACGAACACCTTGACGAAGGCGTCGTTCATGCGGGCGCTGACGTTCCAGTCGATGGACCGAACGTCGTCGCCTGGCTGGTAGGGTCGAACCTCGCGAAATGCGAGACCCTGGCCCTTGAAGCTGGACGCGTACGTCCCCGAGAGCTGCTCGTTGGCGAGCCGCGCGGTGTGGATCTCGATGGTGCGGAGGGCCGCGAGGAGCTCCTTCGGGATCACGGGCGGTTCTGGCGTTTGGTTCCTGGGGCCGGCCCTTCTAGCACGGGCATCGGACAATCCGGTCAGCCTCCGTATTCCGGCTCGTGAAAAATCGTCGAAGAGTCGATTCTTGCGCTGGCGACGGCGACGTAGTTTTATCTTTTCGGAAATGTCCGAGGCGTACAACCCCACTGCCTACCGCGCAGGGGCGGAGCGCACCATACGGCTTCTCGTCAGCACGGGAAACGAAATCGCGGGCCACCGAATCATCGACTACCTCGGCGTGGTCCGCGGCATCGTCGTGCGCTCGCCCAACATCGGCCAGTCGTTCGTGGGTGCCTTCAAACAGCTCGTGGGCGGTAACATCAGCCAATACGTAGACGTGTGCGAGGCGGCGCGTCACGAGGCCTACGTCAAGATGACCCAGCACGCAGAGTCGATGGGAGCCCACGCCATCATCGCGATGCGCTACGACGCCACCGAGTTCGTCCAGGGTGCGACCGAGGTGCTCGCATACGGCACGGCCGTTCGCATCGAACGGGCGTGAGGCGTGTGACGGACGAGCGCTGCACGCTCCCATCCCGTGCCGCGCATGACGTGCGAGAAACGGCGCCTCCTTGCGGTAGCGAAAGGAAACGTGCGCCGCGAACGCGCGTCGAAAAGAGACGCTTGCGCCGTTGCCGGCTGGAGTCGGCGCGCCACAGCCACGTAAGCTGGTCGGTTAGGGAGGTTTCCCAATGAGGCATCTTTTTCTTCGAGCCGTCACGGCGCTTGCCACGGTGGGGGCAGCAGCTTGCTCCAGCAGCGTCTCGAGCCCGGGAGTGGCCACTTCGGCCGAGCAGGCGTGCGGCGACGCCGCCACCGCGCTTTGCAATCGAGCGCAGACTTGCGCGTCGTTCCTGGTGCAGACCGCGTTTGGAGACGCGGCCACGTGCATCACGCGTGAGAAGGCCACTTGCCACTCCCAAATCAATGCCGCAGGGACCGGGGCGACCTCGGCCAAGCTCGAGGCTTGCGCGCAAGCGCTGGCCGCTGAGAGCTGCGACGATCTCTTGACGAACAATTTGCCAGTCGCGTGCCAGATCGCCGGCACTTTGGCAGCCGGGTCGGCGTGCGGCGACGATGCCCAGTGCGCGACGGCTCATTGCAAAAAAACGTCAGGCACGTGCGGCGTCTGCAGCGCCTTCGCAAAAGCGGGCGAGCCGTGCCCGGCCGCGGCCACCTCCGATTGTGCGCCAGGGCTCGTCTGTCAAAATACCGGCACCGGCCAAGACACCTGCGTCCCGCCGGGCGCAGCGGGGGCGCCCTGCAGCAGCACGCAGGTCTGTGAGAGCTCGCTCGCTTGCCTCATGAATGGAGCCACCGGAACGTGTGCCGCGCCCTTGGGAGCTGGCGCGGCCTGCGATCCGCAATCGCAGAACTGCGACTTCCGTCAGGGCTTGTTTTGCAGCGCCACGAGCGTCTGCGCGCAGATCCAGGTCGCGGCCAGCGGCGGCGCGTGCGGCGTGAGCGGCGCGTCCTTCGCGATCTGCGGGTCGAACGGAAAATGCTCGAACGCCACGGGCGGGACGTGCCAGGCGGCCGCGGCCGACGGCGCCGCGTGCGACGCGGCGAACGGGCCAAACTGCCTGTCTCCTGCGGTCTGCGTCAACGGCTCGTGCCAATTGCCGGACCCGGCAGGCTGCCGCTGAAGAAGCGCTCCTCTCGACCGAATCAAGTCGACCCGATCAGGGCACCTCGACCACTTCGAACACGCGCTTGACGACCTGCTCGCTGGTCACCTCCTCGGCGTCGGCCTCGTAGGTCAAGACGAGGCGATGGCGGAGAACGTCTGGGCCGACGGCCTTGACGTCTTCCGGCGTGACGTATCCCCGATGACGCAAGAAAGCGTGAGCGCGCGCCGCGAGGTTGAGGGCGATGCTCGCGCGCGGGCTGGCCCCGAACTCGATGAGCGGCGCCAGGTCTTTCAGGCCGTGCTTCGTCGGTTCGCGCGTCGCGAACACCACTTCGACGATGTACTCTTTGACCTTCTCGTCGACGTACACTTGCTTGACGACTTTGCGCGCCTCGAGGAGCTCCACCGGCGTGACCACAGGCTCCGCGTGGGCGAGCTCGGGTTGCGTCATCCGGTCCATGATCTTGCGCTCCTCTTCGCGCGTCGGGTACCCCACCTTGACCATGAGCATGAAGCGGTCGACCTGCGCTTCGGGGAGCGCGTAGGTCCCTTCCTGCTCGATCGGGTTCTGCGTCGCCATGACGATGAACGGCTCCGGCAGCGCATACGTCTTGTCCCCGATCGTGACCTGACGCTCCTGCATCGCCTCGAGCAGGGCGCTCTGTACTTTCGCGGGCGCGCGATTGATCTCGTCAGCGAGGACGAGGTTCGCGAAAATCGGCCCCAGCTTGGACGTGAACTCGCCCTTTTGCTGGTTGTAGACGACGGTCCCCACGAGATCGGCCGGGAGGAGATCCGGCGTGAATTGGATGCGCGCGAACTTGGCGTGGATGGCATCGCAGAGCGTACGCACGGTCAGCGTCTTGGCGAGACCGGGCACGCCCTCGAGGAGCACGTGTCCGCCGGTGAGGAGGCCGACCATGATGCGGTCGACCATGTAATGCTGGCCGACGATGACCTTCCCGACCTCGTTCGTCAGGCGATCGATAAATGCACTTTCCTTGCTGACTAGCTCGTTGAGGGCGCGCACGTCGTACATGGCATGGTTCCTTGGCGGCTCACTTAGCACGGGGCCGTCGGTCAATTGCACTTGTCGCTGACGACCGCCGTGTGCGGGCAATGGAAGGCAGCCGCACCTGGCGCGAACGCCGCCTCGAGATGCCACAACCGGCAGTTGAGGGTGTCGCCGTTGTCGAACGTCAGGTCGCCCGCATCGGCGCCCGCGACATAAGGGAACGCCGCGCAGGATCCTTGGCAACCGCCGATACCCCCCTCGTACGCCGCGTTGGCTCCGGCGCAAAAGGTGGTGTCGAGGTTGCAGAAACTCTCGCACAGACCCCCGCAGCGATCGCCGCCCGTCGGACCGGCGTGGCGGCAATGGAAATCCGGCTGGGTCGACGCGGAGTTGGCGTGCCATAGGCGACAGCCCAACGTGTCATTCCCCGTATCGTCGATGCGCGTCCCGAGCTCGAAGATGGGACACATGCTCAGGCAAATGTCCTGGGTGAGGTATTCCAGGTTTGCGCCCTGGCAGTTCTGCGTGATGACCGCGCAATAGTGGGAGCAGTTGAGCGGCTCGGACGAGTCGGGCCCGCCTGTCGCGAAGGCGCCGTCCGCGGTCGCCCCAGCGTCGGGATCGAGGGTAGCCGGATCGATTCCGAGGAGGGCGTTGCACGCGAGGGACCACCCGGCGACGGCGAGCACGGCGAGGAGTGCAAAGCCGCGCATCAGCGCCAGGTCCCCGTCACGAACGCCCCGCCGAGAGTGGGCACCACGGCAAAGCGCGCCGTCGTGCTCGCATCGGACGGCGCGCGACGCGGCGCGGTGAGCCACAGAATGGCCCCGCTCACGAGCGCCGCCCCGCCCACACCAAAGGCGATGGTCGCGAAGTTGCCCGCGTTCCGAGCGCTATCCCGCTCCGAAACGCCTAGTGCAGTGCACACGTTTCGGTTTCCAGGTCCGCAGTGCCCCAGGGACTCGTCGTATTGACTCCTCGCGCTCACCGCCAATCCGGTGCCGACGCCCAAGCCGACGACACCCAGGCCGGCAACGACGAGCCCCGCGGCCCGTTGCACGCCAAGACCGGATGAACGGCTCGTCTCCTCCGCGGCGCGCGCGGACGCCGTGGAAGACGTGGAAGACGTGGGCGACGCGCCGGTGGACGAGGCGGGCCGCGTCAGCGCGACGGCTGGCGGGGCCTCGTCGACGAGCGGCTCGAGCGGCGGAATATCGACCTTGAGCTGCGCTCCGCCCTCGGGGACGTCGACGGAGGACACCCAGCTTTTGCGCCCAGGCGCGGCGGCGACGAGGACGTGCGGACCTGGATCGATGGGAATGGATGCGCTCCACTCGGCAGAAGTGACCCTGAGGCCATCTCGCTTTATTTCGAGCCCGTCGCTTGGCTCCACCACGTTCAACGTCAGGCGGGCGAGCTTCGGGGCAAGAGCATCGGCGTGGCGCTGCGCGGTCGCGACGTAGTCGCGACGGCCCTCGGCGTTGGCTGCGCTCGCTGCCTGACGATACGTAGCCCAAGCCGTCGCCGTGCGTCCGAGCCTCTCCCAGCAATTGGCGAGGTTCAGCAGCGTGCCAGAAGACGGATCGAGCCGCTCGCTCGCTACGAACTTTGGACACGCCTCCGCGACCTTGTCCTGCCCGACGAGCTGACGCCCTTCCTCGAAGAGCGCCTCCGCGGCCACCTTGTCGCTCGCGGTCGCAGAAGACGCGACCTGCGCGACGGCTGGCGGCCCGATCCCGAGCGCCAACACGAGACCTGCCGCAAACGCGCGGTGCATCCATCCCTTTGTAGCCGAGGATGCTCAGCGTAGCGATGGAATGTCGTCGTCCCGGCCCGTGGGTTTGCCGACCGGAGGCTGGCGAGTCCCGGCCGGGACGGGCGCCGGCTTCGCGGACGTTGCCGCCGATGAAGGCGCGGCACCGCCGGCAACGGCAGCGCTCGTCGAGCGCTCTTCGCTGGCGGCCGTCGCGATCGGCGGCGCTGTCGCTTGGGTCGGCGTAGGGGCTGGCGGAAGGGGGCCCACCGGCGGGTCCAACCTGGTCTCCGGCGCGGTCACCCCGTCGGCTGTTGGCGTGGAGCTTAGTGGGATGGCGGCAGAGAGCGGCGGCCGCGAGTCCGCGCTGGGCGTCGGAGACGTCCGTCCGGTCTGCGCAGAGTGGATGACGAGCGCCACGACCGCGACAGCTCCCCCGGCGACTGCGAGCGTGGCCGCTATCAAGCCAATCCAGAGAGCGCGCGACTTCTTCGTGCGTCCGCTCTGCGGAGGACTCGCGGCTACCCGCCCGGAACCCCACGCCGCCGGGGTACCGACGGCGCGCCCTCGAGGCTCCGCGGGCCGTCCCGAAGATCGCTCTTCTGCGCGCGTCCCCAACGATCCCACCTTTTCGGAAGCACGCCGCGGCGAGGCGTTCGCCATCACCATTTGCGCGCGCGCTACGACGGCCCGCGACTCCTGGGAAGCGAAAGGCTCGAGGGCCAGTGCGAGCTCCGCCGCATTGGCAAATCGGCGGGCGGGATCCTTCTCGAGACAGCGCTCGACGACGCGCACCAACTGCCCCGGAACGTCTGGCCGAAAGCCGGCCAGCGACTGAGGTGGATCGGTCACCACCTTCAGGCACAGCTCGGGCATCGCCTCGGCCTCGAACGGACAGCGCTGCGTGAGAAGCTCGAACAGCACGACGCCCAGCGCCCACACGTCGGCGCGCGCGTCGACGTCTCTAGAGGACCGCATTTGCTCGGGGGCCATGTAGAGCGGCGACCCGAGCGTCGCGCGTGTCCGCGTGAGCGCACCGAGCACGCCGGTGCTCGGAGTCATCGACTTGGCGACCCCGAAGTCGAGGACCTTGACCTTCGCTCCACCGCCTACCGTCAGCGCCAAGAAGAGATTCTGCGGTTTCAAATCCCGATGGACGATGCCGGACGCGTGAGCCTCCGCCACCGCCTCGCAGGCCTGCACCATCCAGTCGACCGCGAGCTCCACCGGCAGAGGCCCGCGGTCCTCGAGCACCTGCGCGAGGTCGCTCCCCTCCAGTAGCTCCATCACCATGTAGGGCACTCCGGCCTCCAGAGTGCCCACATCGAGGACCTTCGCGGCATGCTCGCTCCGGAGCTTCGCCGCCGCGCGCGCCTCTCGCAGAAACCGCTCGACCGCATCGGCGTTGGCGAGCGCGTCGCTGCGCACGAACTTGATGGCGACGCGCTGGTCGAGCTGCTCGTGCCGCGCCGCCACGACGATGCCCATTCCACCGACGCCGAGCACGCGCTCTATTCGGTATTTGCCGGCGAGGAGCTCCCCCTCACGCACCGGAAGCGAGCCAAAGTCCGTTCCGGCTCGAGGCACCTCGCCCACACTTGACGCGTAGCACGGCGGGGCCGAACGCGCGGCGCCAATCGCGCGGCCAGGCCGCTAAGGGAGCGATTTTGCTACGCCAAGAAAGACCGCCCCTGCAGCGCAGACGAAGGCAACCGTCGCGAGGGCGCCCACGCCTTTGCCGGCTTGGCCATCGCCATTGGCCAGGCGGCGCGCCCGGGCACCAATGACATGGTGAAGCCCGATGACGCCGAGCGCGAAGGTCAGCTTGACGTGCATCCAAGGGAGGTGTGCGTAGACGGCGGGGGCCAGCGCGATGCGGGACACACCGGCGACGAAGCTCACGAGGAACGCAGGCACGGCCAGGCGCAAGTACACTTGGCGGGCAAGCGCCCCGACTTCGGCGGAATCCGCGAGGAAGCGCGCTCGGCCGATCAGCAAGGCGACGGCCAGGAGCGCCCCGATCCAGACGACATTGGCGAGCACGTGAGCCGCGACGAGCGCAAGGGCGAGGGAGACGGAGGACACGGTGCGAACGTAGCGCAAGGCGCACGCGGCAGGCCGTGAAAGTCGCGTGGCGTGCGGCGCGGCGCGCAGCGCACCGTGCTGCACGTTGGTGCCCCCGCCCTCGAACGGCGTGTTACGGTGCCAGCCACTCCTAAGAGGACAAGCCATGGCCCACTCCCGCTCGACGCCGCGCCCCGCCGTCCTCGCGACGGCCGCACTGTTCGGTGCGTCCATTCTCATCGCACCCGCACCGGACGCGCGTGCCGACAACGTGTCTCCCTCGGGAAAGGGAATCGCCGGCGGCGCCCTCTTGGGGGCCGAGGTGGTCACGATCACCGAGTCGCTCGCCGGAGTACGCCCCGGCTGGGCGTACGGCGTCGGCGCGCTCGTCGGCGCCGCAGGCGGCGGAGTCGGCGGATATTTCGTCGAGCACGGCAACACCGACGGGAGGGCGCCGACCTACATGCTGGCGGGCGGCCTCGCCCTCGTCATTCCGGCCATCGTCCTCGTCCTCAACGCTACGCGGTACATCCCCGAGGAGCCCGCCGTCGCTCCTCAAGGTGGGCCGACCGCGGAGCCGGGCGTCCCGGGCGCAGGAGTCACCACGGGGGCGCCAGCCGGAGCGGAGCCCCCGGCTTCGCCCGCGCCTACACCGGCACCCTCATCGGCCCCGCCGCCGACCGGAGCTCCGGGGGCGCCGCCCCAATCTCTCTTCAACGTCCACGAGGGGTCCTTCCGGGTGGGCATGCCGATTCCGGAGGTGCGTCCCGTCTACTCCGTGGCCGAAGAGCGACAATATGGGATAACCGGCGCGGTGACCGAGGTTCGTATGCCGATGTTGCACGTCACGTTCTGAAACCAGCAGGTTCCCGCGCGCGCTCGCCGCTGTTACCATCGCCGTTTGCAACCGCAGCGAGGGGCAGTAGCGGAACGGAGCGATATGGCACAGCGACTTGCACCGTCCAAGCCGACGGATCCGATGCTCGGCCGCGTCATCGCCGGCCGCTATCGCCTCGAAGCGCGCATCGGCGAAGGCGGCATGGGCGTCGTCTACCGCGCGCGCCACGTGCTCATCGATCGCGTCGTCGCGGTGAAGCTGATTCGCCCCGATCTGCGCGGCGAGACGCACCTGCGCGCGTGGATGCTGCGCGAGGCGCGCGCCGCCAATCGCGTCGACCACGCGCACATCATCGACATCCACGACATCGGCGAGACCGAAGAGGGCGAGCTCTATCTCGTGATGGAGTACCTCGTCGGCACCTCGCTCTCGAGCGAGCTGGCGCGCGGCCCGATGCCGCTCGCGCGCGGCGTCGACATCCTCGAGCAGATGTGCGCCGCCCTCGCGCGCGCGCACGACCTCGGCGTCGTCCACCGCGATCTCAAGAGCGACAACATCCTGCTCACGACGCGCGGCGGCCGAAAAGACTTCGTCAAGATCCTCGACTTCGGCCTCGCGCACCTCGCGATGGATCCGCGGCTCGCGCCGAAGGGCGCGGTGTTCGGAACGCCCGAGTACATGTCGCCCGAGCAAGCGCGCGGCGAAGAGGCGACGGCGCAGAGCGATCTCTACGCGCTCGGCGTCCTCTTCTTCGAGATGCTCACCGGGCAGCTCCCGTTCCGCAGCGACGATCGCGAGACGCTCCTCGAGATGCAGCGCACCGCCGTGGCCCCGCAGCCGCGCTCCATCAAGCCCGACGTGCTCGCCCGCCGCCGAGGCCATCGTCCTCAAGCTCCTCGAGAAGGAGCGGCGCAAGCGCTTCCAGGACGCGCACCATCTCCACGAGGAGCTCAAGGCGCTCCAGCGCAGCCTCCCGAGCACGCCGTGGGAGATCGCAGCGACGGGCGAGAACGCCGCGCCGCCGCCCGCCGCCGCCGCCGCAGTCGCCGGGCGTCATCGAGTGGGCGAGCCGCGCCGCGCTCTTCTCGCGCATGGTGTCGCGCGCGTACCCGGGCGGGCAATCCGCCCGCCGAGGTGCAGAGCGCGGTCGCGCAGGCGTGGGATCTGGCGTCGCGCGCGAGCCGCCTCGAAGGCGAGGTCGCGAGCCACACGCGCAAGCTCGAGGCGCTCGAGCGCCGCGGGCGCGCGCTGCGCGCGGAGATCGGCCGCAAGGTCGAGGAGCTCGCGCACGAAGAGTCGCGCGCGCTGCGCGAGCTGGCGGCCGAGCAGGACGAGGTCGCGACGCTTGCGCGAGGCGTTGCAGTCAGGCCGAACGGGGCGCAGACACGGCGAAGCAGGCCGCCGATCAGGCGGGCGGCTCCGACGTCGCAGCTGCGCGCCATCTTCGAGCGCGCGGGCGCGGCGGTGGCGCTCGTCGAAGCCAAGCGCGAGCAGCTGCAAGGAGCACGAGCAGAAGGCGACCGCCAAAGACGGCGCAGGCGCGCGACCTCCGCCGCCAAATCGAGGAGCTCCGCGCCCAGCTCGCGCGCTACGCCGAGGCGCTCGAAGAGGACCTGTCGAGCGGCCGCGAGAAGGTCGCGGCGCGCACGCGCGAAGGCCTCGCGTACGAGAAGGCGTTCAGCGAGGTGTCGACGCTCCTCCTGAACCACCTGAAGGCGAAGCCCGAGGCGCGCGACCTGCTTCAAGAGCTCGTTTCGGCGATGCACGGCCAGACGTACAACGCACCGAAGACCGAGAGCAAGACTCCGTAAAGAGAACGGAGCACGCGGACGGCCCGGTCCGCGGTTTCGGCTCTGGAGCGCGACGCGCCCGAGCACGTATCCTCCACGCCCCATGTCGGACGAACGCAAGGGCATCTTACCGTTTCATGCCGACGACGGTCTGCGGCGACGCGTGAAAATGGAGCTCCGCAAGCGGATGCGTGGCCTGCGCCAGGCTCTCCCAACCGGGGCTTGCGCGGAGCGCTCGGCGCGGATCGTGGAGCGGCTCCTCGCGCTGGAGGTCGTTCGGAGCGCGCGCGGCGTCGCGCTCTTCTGGCCGATGGAGGAGCGGCACGAGGTCGATTTGCGCGCCCTCGACGTACGGCTTCGCGAACGAGGCGTGCGCCTGGCTTACCCGTCCGTCGATGCCGAGACCGAAGCCATGACGTTTCGCGTCGTCGCACACCCCAGCGCGATGCAACCTCGCGCCTTCGGCTTTCACGAGCCGTCACCGTTGGAGCCCGAGGCCCTGCCAAGCGAGATCGATGTCATCATCGTGCCAGCGCTGGCGGCGGACCCGGGGGGGCAGCGCATCGGGTACGGCGGCGGCTACTACGACAAGACGCTGCCGCTGTTCGCCCCTCCTGCGTCGACGGTGGCCGTGCTGTTCGACTTTCAGCTCATCGCGGAATCCCCGATCACCGAGGGGGACGTACCCGCGGGATCGATCGTCACCGACGCGCGGACGTTGCAGGCGCAGCGCGGGGACTGATGAGCCCGCGGCTCAATTGCCGCTCCGACGCGCGGCCAGGCACTTCGGGCAGATTCCGTAGAGCTCGTGCTTGTGCGACCGGAGCTCGAAGCCGTACTTCTTGGCCACGCTCTCCTGCAGCTCCTCGATCCGCTGCTCCTCGAACTCGGTGATGTCGCCGCATTCGAGACAAATGAGGTGATCGTGGTGGGTAGTGTCGTCGGCCAGCTCGTAGCGCGTCAGCCCATCCCCGAAGCGCCGTTCGTTGGCGACCCCGCAATCGGTCAGAAGCTTGAGTGTTCGGTAGACCGTGGCGTAGCCAACCCGCCGATCGGTGGCTCGCACGAGCGCCAGCAGCTCCTCGATGCTCACGTGGTTTTCCGAACGAAAAAAAGTCTCGACGATTAGGGTCCGTTGTCCCGTCGTGCGCAGCCCCTTCTTGACCATATAGGCCTGGAGGAGCGCTCGAAAATGCTCGAGCTCCGCCGGGGGCCGATCGGTCTGTCGTTCGAGTCGTCCCACACGCCTTCCTCCCATGCCGCGCGCGAGCCATGCCCTAGCACGCTTTCACCTGGGCGACGATCGCGGGCGCCCCGGCGCGCTAGAGCGAGGCGCAACGACGGACGTCGCCGAGAGTGCCGCCGCATGCGACCGCTCAAAAGGTGCACACCGGGCAATTTACGGCCCACCCTCCGCCGTCGATGGCGATGGCCGTGCAGTCGACCACCGGAGGCCCGCACGTGCTCTGGCACTCTGCCGCCGGCAACGCCCCGCCCTCGCCGACCACGGCGCCGCGATTCGAAAGGGGCCGGGAGACGCTCGAATCGAAGTCGCATTTCCACGTTTCGGTCAAATCCGACGGCAGGCACGCCGCGGACGAAAAAACCGACACCGAGAGCAGCGCAGCGACCGTCGACGTGCGCATGATCCCGCCACTCTGCCCGAATCGAGTAAGCTCCCGTCCATGCGAGCGGGAGTGTGGAACCTGGCGTTCGGCGCGATGGCGCTCGCGGCCGGCTTGAGCGGGCGTTTCGCGCTGCCTGGCACGGAGAGCTCCGCGGCGCTTGCGGTGCTGGGAGGCGTGCTGGCCGCCTTCGGGCTCTTTCAGCTCCTTCGGTCGCGCGGGGCCTAAGGCCCTGCTGGCCAAACTGGCTTACCAGGGCCCGTAGGGGGAAGCGCGGTCGGCGGCTCTCGACGGACCCCGGCTTTACTCTTCTTCACGCGGCGCAGGCGCACGCTGCGGCGCTTCGTGCGCATCCATTCAGGGGCGAGGCGGCAGTCGTCGTCTCAGGAGGAAGCGATGCTCGGTTTCATCATCGGAACGGTTTGCTTGATTGGACTGGTAAGAACGCTTCGGCGCGGGTGGCACGGCGGCGGCTGTGGTTACGGCGGTCCGCGACGTTTTGGCGCACGCCGGTGGATGCTTCGCTCGGTTCTGGAGCGCCTCGACACGACGCCTGGTCAGGAGAAGGCCATCGTCTCGGCGCTCGATGAGCTCGAGGGCAACCGCGAGCTCGTCCGCGGGGAGCTGCGCCAGACGCGCGCCGACCTGGCTCGCGCGCTGTCGGGCGGACTGATAGACGATGCCACGCTGGAGGAGACTTTCGCTCGACACGATCGGCTGCTCGCGCAGCTCCGGGTATCGTTCGTCGAGGCCCTGCGAAAGGTCACCGAGGCGCTCGATGAGCGCCAGCGCAAGACGCTCGCAGATCTCGTCGAGAGCGGCCGTGCGCGCGGCGGTCCGCGTTGGGGCAGTCCGTACCGCGACCGGCGCGAAGCCTCGGGAATGTGGGCTTGAGGGCAACGACCATGAGACCCAGAATAGCGGCCGTTTTGTTCGCCCTCGGCACCCTCTTCGGCTTCGGCTCTGGGGCCGCGCACGTGCTCCACGCGCTGCACGCACACCACCCGCGCTGCGCCGAATCGCGCTCCACCGGGCAGCATCCCGGCCCGCCCATTTCGGAGTGACCCGCCAGGCTCGCGCCCGGTCACGCGCATGAGGCATGCTGTCGCCATTTTGCCTCATGCGCGCGCGGACCTCGTCACGGCCGGAGCAGCATCCGGTACGCATCTCGCTCGCCAGCGAAGGCGCCCGCCGGATAGAAGCTGCGCAGACGCCGCACCGCGATGAACCCGGCGGCGTCGTAAAGGGCGATCGCAGAGCCGTTTGCAAGCGAGACATGCAGCTCCAAGGCGCGCAACCGGTGCGATCGCGCGTAGCTCACCGCATCGACTACGAGCGCTAGACCGACGCCGCGACGACGAAAGGCCCGGTCCACGGCCAGACCGTCGATGTGCAGCACGCGCGCGCGGAGTCGCGCTGCCAAGAAGGCGATGACGCGCGGCTCGCCCTCGATTCGTGCCGTCCAGATTCGCCACGAAGGAGAGCGGCGCCCAAAAGGCGCGCTTGCATAGGGAAAGGCGTCGGCATCGATCGCGATGCACTGAACTGCCGCGACGAAGTCGTCACCGAGCGGTTCGACCACGGCGCGCGCTACGCGGGGCATGTGCTCGCAGTGTACGACGGCGGAGGGACGGCGCCCGCGGCAGAGCGTGTGGACCGAGGGGCTCGCGAGCGTTGGCCTCCAATGTGCTTGGCGCGCGACCAATGAAGATCTTCACCTGTTCGGCCTGCCACCAGGTCGTCTTCTTCGAAAACGTGCAGTGCACGAGCTGCGGTCACACACTGGCCTTTCTTCCAGACCACGGAATCGTGAGTGCTTTGGAGGCGATCGAGCCCTCCGACAGGGCCGTGAGCGCACCCCCTGGGCTCATGGTGGCGCTCGCGCCTAGCGCGAACGGGGAACGGTACCGGCTTTGCCGAAACTACGTCGACCACGCCGCCTGCAACTGGGCGGTACGGGCGGCGGTACCTGCGACGGACGAAAACGAGCTTTGCCGAGCTTGCCGCTTGAACGACGTCATCCCGAACCTTGCGGATGGGCACGCCAAAGAAGGTTGGCGACGCATGGAGAGAGCAAAGCGCCGCCTCCTGCACACGCTGATTGAGCTCGGCTTGCCCGTCGAATCGCGGCGTGAAAAGCCGGGAGGACTGGCCTTCTGTTTCCTTGAGGATGGAGCAAAGACGAAGGTTTTCACCGGCCACAACGAAGGGATCATCACGATCAACCTCGCCGAGGCGGACGACCCCTTTCGCGAGAAGACGCGCGAGCGGCTGGGCGAGACGTACCGCACTCTCCTCGGGCACTTCCGCCACGAAATTGGGCACTATTATTGGGACAGACTCATCCTCAACAATTCCGACGATCTCCCGAGCTTCCGCGATCTCTTCGGTGACGAGCGAGCCGATTATCAGGCCGCGCTTCGCGTGCACTACGAGCAGGGGGCGCCCCCCGACTGGCAGTCCACCTTCGTCAGCGCCTACGCGTCGATGCACCCCTGGGAAGACTGGGCAGAGACGTGGTCGCACTACCTACACATGGTCGATACCCTCGAGACAGCGAGAGCTTACGGCCTCGCCGTCCGCGCCGAGCCCGAAACTCCGGACAGCCAGGCACCCCCGATCGCGATGACCGCTCGCCGACTCGATTTCCACTCGTTCGACGATATCCTCTCGGCCTGGATCCCGCTGACGACCGCGCTCAACAGCTTGAACCGCGGAATGGGGCTGCCGGACCTCTACCCATTCGTCCTCAACTCCGGCGCCATCCGCAAGCTCAGATTCGTCCACGATGTCATCGCCAAGAGCGCCCCGAAGACCGCGGCCGCCTCGAAGCCGGCGGAAACGCCGCAGCCGGCCAATCAACGTCCGGCCTCGCCCTCCTCGGAGATCGGCTCGACGTCGACCGTGACCCGCAGCGTATGACGTGAGCCCCCGAGAATCACGCCACGGACGGGGGTCACGTCGCCAAAGTCGCGCCCCAGGGCCACGACGACGTGCTTCTGCGCCGGCATGAGGTTGTTCGACGAATCGAAATCCACCCACCCGACGTTCGGTAAGTACGCGGAGACCCAGGCGTGGGAGGCGTCGCACCCGACGAGGCGAGGCTGTCCCGCGGGCGGCGTGGTCAGGAGGTATCCGCTGACGTACCGGGCTGGCAACTGCATCGAACGAAGACACCCGATCGCGAAGTGCGCGAAGTCTTGGCAGACCCCGCGGCGGTCGCGGATGACGTCGGCGAGTGGCGTCTGTACGCGCGTCGCGCGCGGATCGTAAACGAAGTCGGAGAAAATACGTTGAGTGAGCTCGACCGTGGCGTCGATGAGCGGTCGCCTCGGAGTGAATGAATGGGCCGCGAACTCTTGCAGGCCCGGCTGGAGCGTTACGTAGGGTGAGTCGAAGACGAAGCCGTACGCTTCGAGCAGCTCGGGGCGCCTCTCACGAGCGATTCGGTCCCGCACCTCTTCCCAAGGAGTCTTGTCGAGCAGGAGCGATTGGGGACGCTCCGTCACGCGGACGTCGCTCTCCGCGAGGATATCGAGACAGCGGTGGGGCTCTTCGATTCCGAAGTAAAAGACGCGGTTGTCGAAATAATCGCGGTGCTCGTGGAGCGCCGAGGGGCTGGGTTGGATCGACACGGCATGCGAGAGGCACGTTTGAGCGCGTCCGTCTCGCGGTGTGAGGTGAAGCTCGTGGTGCGACGTCGTGACGGGCTCGTCGTAACGGTAGGTGGTCCGGTGCTGAACGCGCAGCCTCATCGCGTCGTCCCGGGTGGGCCTTGGCGGCTAAGCAAGGCGTCCGGAGCCACGAAGTCTCCGTTCATCTGCCGGGGCAAGCTAGCGTGATTCAGGTACGCGCTGGACAGCGAGTTGGAGAGCGCGGGCACGACCTTGCCGACGCGATCGAGCAGCGCAACGAGTGCCCCGCGCGCCGGTGCGTCGGCCGCAGAGCCGAGCTCTCCCATCTCGGCGAGGCGCAGCTCGGCGATCGCCGACAGGACGAGCCCCTGCGGGGCCGTCCGCGGCACGCTGGGGTCGCGAGGCAACGCGTCGATGTGGCCGGCCAACGCGACGAGCTGGAACAGCACCGACCGGGGGTTCGTTTCGTCGGTGAGCAGCAAGTCCACGACCGGCGCGACCTGCAGTGTCGCGAGATAACGGCGACGGTACGTCATCGAGCTGTCGGCGATCTCCAGCAGACCCTCCAGTAACGACGCCTCTCTCGTGCACGGGGCGTCGACCGTGGCGCGCAGCAGTGCCACTAGCTGCGTGGCTCGCTCGAGGCGCCGGCCCATGTCGAGAAAACGCCAAGCATGCCCGTGCGTCATGCTGTCCGCCGCCAGGCTGCTGAACGCTGCGAGCAAGATGACGACTCGGTTGAGCAGTGTCACCAGCTCGGCGAGGGTGCTCGGTCCCGAGTGGGGAGGGCGAGGTAGCTCCTCGTCCCAGCGCGCAATCGAACGCCAAGTGTCTCCAGAAATCCAATCGCGGATCGCGCGTGCGACTCGGTGGGTCTCGGACAGCGCCGTCTGTAGCGTCCCCGGCGACTCCCGCTCGAAGACGGCGGCAAGGAGAAAGCTCTCCGCTGCCGAAAGCCAGGCGGCGCGCGCGGGTCCTTCGCCGTCTCCGGACGCGAGCGCCGGGCGTCGCCTCCGGGTGCAGCTCTCCAAAGCCAAAAGGAGCACGTCGATGTGAGTGGCGAGCTCGCCGTCGCTGGCGCCGTTCTGGTCGGACAGCCTCACCGCAATGGCGCGCGCCAGGCGCGCCGTCGCTTCGGCGCGCTCGGCGTAACGGCCAAGCCAAAACAGGTTGTCGGCGACGCGGCTCGGGAGATCGCCCCCGCTGCGGGAGAGCTCGACCGGCGCGCTCGCGGGTGGCAGCAGGCTGAACGTGCTTACCGGCCCGCCGGCCACGACCCACGTGTCCTTGCTCTCCCCGCCGGGTCGTAGCGACAAGCCCAGACTCTCTCCGGCGCGTCCGACTCGAGAGAGCGCACCCGGCATCGCCTCATACCCGTCCTTCGAGGCGACGAGGTAGGCCCGCATCCAAAGGGGCGCCGGCGAGAGCTCGTCGTTCACGAGAGTCGGCGCCGCCGACAGCACCACGCAGTCTTGCGCCACATAGTGCCGCGGGTGAGCACGGAGCCGCGTTCGCCATTCGCCGAGCTCCGCGGTCGACAACTCGGGCCCGAATGCCGGCGCGGTGGGACCCACGGGGAAGGCGGGCTTGATGACAAGCTCGGCGAGATGGCCCAGAACGTACGCTAGACCCTCCGGGTCGCCGCACCAGTGCGTGCGCACCGACGGGAGCTTCAGCTCTTCGCCGAGGAGCTTCCGGCAAAGACCGGGCAAAAAGGGAACGATCGCGGCGGTCTGGATCACGCCGCTCCCGAGCGGATTCGCCACCGCGACGTTCCCGGCCCGTACGGCCTCGACCAGTCCCGGCACGCCGAGCGACGAGTCCTGACGGAGCTCCAGGGGATCACCAGAAACCATCGTTGACGCGCCGAAGAACCACGTCGATCGGGCGAAGGCCTCCGAGGGTCTTCAAGTAGAGACGGCGGTCGCGAACGACCAGGTCGTCGCCCCGCGCGAGAGTCAGGTCGAGGTACTGGGCAAGAAAGGCTTGCTCGAAATAGGTTGCGTTGTAGGGGCCTGGTGTCAGGAGCACGATGCGCGGGTTGTCGCGATTGTGGGGCGCCAGCTTCCGGAGTGTGTCCCTGAGCGTGCGAAAGAACGTCGCGAGGCGGACGACACGGCAGTCGCGAA
This sequence comes from uncultured delta proteobacterium, assembly GCA_963787925.1. Lineage (GTDB taxonomy): Bacteria > Myxococcota_A > Polyangia > Polyangiales > Polyangiaceae > Palsa-1150. The sequence goes on along the minus strand of CAWBEN010000003.1, from coordinate 1,019,442 downwards.
AAACCTCGGGCAACGAGCGTGACAGGATGATCCGGTTCTCGAGAGCAAAGCCAATACCCGAGGGGGCTTGGGTTCGATCGGCGAGGACGGCGACTTGGCCATCGTGGCGGCGGACGAGGTCCGCCGCGTAGAGAGGCAAATAGTGGCCTGCAGCCGGAACGACGCCCGCGCATGGACGCAAGAATCCGGGATGGGCGTACACGAGCTCCGGAGGAAGATCGCCCGCCGCGACGAGCCGCCGGGGCCCGTAAAGGTCCGCCAGAATACGGTCGAGAACGCGCGCGCGCTGCGCCAAGCCGGACGCAATGGTGGACCAAGTCTCGGCGCCGACCACCACGGGCAGTGGCGAGAGATTCCAAGGGCGCGCGACCCCTTGGGGATCACCGTAGGCGTCGTAGCTCACGCCGTGCTCGTGAAGGAGCGCCCGCGCGGCCTCCCAGCGGCGCTTCAGCTCCTCTCGGCCCATCGTCTCGAGGGCGCCCACTAGCGGCTTCCAATCCGCTCGCGTTCCGGCGGCGTCGAAGAGCTCGTCGTAACTGTCGGCCCGGGGCGGGCGGGCGTACTGCCAACTCCATCGATCGCCGCACGCGGTCGCTGACGTTCGCTCTGCCACGGACGTGGGCACGGTTTACGCGAGGAGGGGCAGCTTAGCGAGCGACTGAGTGTACGCCCGCCGGCGAAGGCCGCCGCCGGAGATCGAGCGTGAACGGAAACTGCGCATTCGACTCGGGCGGCGGAAGAACGAGCTTGCCGGGAGTATGGCCGAAAGCCCAGAAGCGCGCAGCTCGGCGCCCCTCGGCTTCGAAGCTGTTACGCGGAAAAGTCTCCGCAGTCAGACCCCCCGGGTGGGCGACATGGTACGTGCACCCGGCGATCGCGCGGTCGTTCCAGGCATCGATGATGTCGAACACGAGAGGCGTGTGGACGCCAATCGTAGGATGGAGAGCAGAGGGCGGTTGCCATGCCCGGTACCTCACGCCGGCAACGCGCTCGCCCGTGGTTCCGGTCGGATGCAACGGGACGCGCCTGCCGTTGCACGCCACGAGGTGCCGTCCTTCGACGAGGCCGCGCACTTTCACTTGGAGTCGCTCGACGGAAGAGTCGACGTACCGCGATGTGCCGTTCGCCGCGAGCTCCTCTCCGAGGACGTGCCATGGCTCGATGGCCTGGCGGAGCTCGAGGACGGGGCCGCCACGCGCCTCGACCGCGCCGTAAATCGGAAAGCGGAACTCGTAGTGAGGGGCAAACCAGTCTTGCTCGAAACGGAAGCCTCCGCGCTCCAGATCTTCGAGCACGTCCTGGAAATCGCACGAGACGAAGTGTGGCAAAAGGAAGCGGTCGTGAAGCTCCGTTCCCCATGAGACGGGCGGTTCGACGTACGGCGTTCGCCAGAGATGAGCGACCAGCGCGCGGACCAAGAGCTGCTGGGCAAGGCTCATTCGCTCGTGGGGCGGCATTTCGAACGCTCGAAGCTCGACGAGGCCTTGCCGGCCGGACGCCGAGTCGGGGCTGTACAGCTTGTCGATGCAGAACTCCGTACGGTGCGTATTGCCCGTCACGTCGATGAGGAGATTGCGGAACAAGCGGTCGACGAGCCACGGAGGAGCGGCGCTCCTCGGCTGCTTGTGCCCGTCGAGAAGTCCAAAGGCAATCCCGAGCTCGTACAGGCTGTCATTCCGCGCTTCATCGACCCGAGGGGCTTGACTCGTGGGGCCGACGAACATTCCCGAGAACAAATAAGAGAGTGACGGATGGTCGATCCAGTAGCCGACGAGGCTCCGCAAGAGGTCGGGACGGCGCAGGATGGGGCTGTCGGCGGGGGTCGCACCGCCGAGAACCACGTGGTTGCCACCACCCGTGCCGGTATGGCGCCCGTCCAGCATGAATTTCTCGGCGCGGAGCTCGGTGTTGCGCGCCTCGCGATAGAGAGCGGTCGTCGTCGCTACGAGCTCTTGCCAGTTGCTCGCCGGGTGCACGTTGACCTCGAGGACGCCCGGATCCGGCGTGATCTGAAAGCGGCCCAGGCGCGCGTCGGAGGGAGGATGGTATCCCTCGAGACGAATGGCGTCGCCGCGCTTCTCGGCCGTCGCCTCGATGCACTCACATAGCTCGAGGTAGTGCTCGACCGTCTCGAGCGGCGGCAAAAAGACGTGCAGGACTCCATCGCGCGGCTCGACGCAGAGGGTGGTGCGGACGAGGCCCGCGGCGGACTGGAATCGTACGGGCCCCGCCGTCGGCTCGGCGTCGGTCGCGGGCGAGGTCGCGCGCGCGCCAGCGGGCTCGCCGCCGGAAGAGGTTTTCGCTTCGCGTCGCGAGGCAGACGCAGGCGGCCAGAAGAGAGGCTCCGCAGCCCCCCGCTCGACTCCGGCCCTCGACGCCGCCCGTTCGGGCGCCCTCGGGGGGCGTAGTGCCTCGCGCGGGGCGAACGGATCTTGCGGAGTCATGGAGGTCACGTCTTCGGGCGACGCCCAGGGCAGCGAATCGAGCGGCAAACGATAGCCCATGGGCGAGTCGCCAGGAGTCAGGTAAAGGCGCTCGGTCCGCAAGAACCACCGCCCGCTCTCCCAAGCGTCGACCGCCGCGCTGCGACGCAGCGGGAGAGCGTAGCCGACGACCGAGGCGAGGCCTTGCTCGAAAACGCGTGCCAGCCGAGCGCGTTCCATCTCGTCTTCCAGCCGGCAATCGTGCGGATCGACATTGGAGGGTAGGCGGCGCTCCCGCCACAAATAGTACCAAGTGTCTTCGTAAGCCGGCAGCGCGAAATCCTTCTCGATACCGAGCTCCTCGCAGAGATCCGTGATGAACGCGAGGGCGTCGGCAGCCGTATCGCTGCCCGGTCCGGACCGCGCGAAGAGCTCCGGGTTGTGCCAGATGGGCTGACCGTCCTTTCGAAAGTAGCAGGAGAGCGCCCAGCGCGGCAGAGGCTCGCCGGGATACCACTTGCCCTGGCCTTCGTGCAGGAGGCCGTTGGGCGCGAACTGGTCGTAGAGACGACGGAGCAAGTCATTTCCGTAGCGACGCTTGGTGGGGCCCATGGCGGCGAAATTCCATTCACCGGCCTCCGGATCGGCGACCGCGACGAAGGTCGGCTCGCCGCCCATCGTGAGCCTCACGTCGTCGGCCACCAGCGCGTCGTCGACGGTTTGGCCCAGCGCCAAGATCGCCGACCAGGCTTCATCGCTGTAAGGCCGCGTGACGCGCGGGGTCTCGTGCACACGACTGACCGACATCGAAAACGAAAACTTCTCGTCGATTCGGTCCTGATCGTTCTCCTTGTGCCACGCGTACGTTCCGGAGATGGGCGCCGCCGTCTCGGGGTCGGGTGTGCAGGCGAGCGGGATGTGGCCTTCACCGGCCAAGAGGCCGCTCGTCGCGTCGAGCCCTACCCACCCCGCCCCGGGCAGGAACACCTCGGCCCAGGCGTGAAGGTCGGCAGAGTCGTGCTCGACGCCGGCGGGCCCGTCCGCGGGACGCTCGTCCGCCCGGAGCTGGATGGAGTAGCCCGACACGAAGCGCGCGGCGAGCCCCAGCTGCCTGAGAGTCTGCACGAGAAGCCACGCGAAGTCGCGACAGGATCCGTGGCCGCGCTCCAGCGTCTCCTCAGGGAGAAAGACACCGGCCTCCATCCGAACGTCGTAGCGTACCGACTTCTCCACGCGCTGGTTCAAGTCGACCAGCACGTCGACCATGCGCTTGCCGGGTCGCGCCAGTTGCGAGCGAGCGTCCTCGACGAACTCGGCGAACCGGGGACCGTACGAAGCCGCCTGGAGGTAAGGGGTGAGGTCACGCTTCAACGAAGGCGCGTACGTGACGGGAAAGTGCTCGGCGTCTTCCTCCAGGAAAAAATCGAATGGATTGACGACCGTCATCTCGGCGACGAGGTCGACCTCGAACGTCAGCTCGTCGGCAGGTTTTTGGAAGACGAAGCGTCCTTCGTAATTGCCAAATGGGTCCTGCTGCCAATTGACGAAATGCGTCTCGGGAAGCACGCGCAACGAATAAGCGAGGATCGGCGTGCGACAGTGAGGCGCGGGCCGAAGCCGCACGACGTGCGGCGACACGGTAACCGGCCGATCGTACCGATACTGTGTCAGGTGATGCAGTGCGACGCGAATGGTCAAGGTGCCTCCACGAAATATCGGAACTCTGTTGCGAACGCGTTTCCAGCCGGTGTTGAGTTTTGCTGGCGCGCCTCACGACGCTTACGCGTGCGTACCGTGATACGCGCCGTCTCGCCGGGTCAACCGCCGCGATCGCGACCCAGACGAAAGTCTGGCGCAACGCTTGGCCGTCCACGGCGCTGGATGCCGCGCGAGGGCGTCCCGTGCTATGGCCCGAGACCGCATGGCCGCAGCCGAGCGAAAACGCCCCTGGTACCTTGTTCTGGCTCTTCTCGGCGCTCTCGCTCTCGGGACGACGGGGGCATGCAGCGGGTGGAGCACAGTAACGCTCTACCGCGAGCCAATCGACCCGTCCGTCGCTGCCCAGGGCATCACCGATGACGGGGATCGCGCCACGGTGTCGTCCCGAGTGGAAGCCTACGTGCACACCTTGGATGCGGCCAAGTCGCGGGGCTGGCCGCTCGGCGTGGCGACGTTGCTCGTCGGCGGCGCGATGATGATCTTCGCCATGCGCGCGCTCGGCGGCAGCGGTGGGGCGCGGACGGCGCTCGTGCAGCTCGTCGTCGCGCAGGCGGGGCTGAACGTAGCGAGCTACTGGCTGATGCGAGACGTTTTCGACGCGGATTTGCGGGTCTTCGAGGCGCGGCAGGCGGCCGAGATCCACGAACGCATTCGTGAGAAGCCACGCGCCGACGAGATGTCGCGGACCACCGTGGCCATCCTCCGCGCGGCCAACCCCGTCGCGATCGCCTTGCGTACCATCGGCAGCGCCCTGGTCGTCGTCGCCCTCACGCGCAGGCGGTCGCGTGACTTTTTCGATGCATCGGCGGCGGCGCTCGAGGAGCGGTAGCCCGAAATGGGGCGGATACGGCTGCTGCCCGGCCACCTCGCGAACCAGATAGCCGCTGGCGAGGTCGTGGAGCGCCCCGCCAGCATCGTCAAGGAGCTCGTCGAGAACGCGCTGGACGCGGCAGCCACCCGGGTCAATGTGGACATCGAGCAGGGAGGGACGGCGCTCGTGCGGGTCAGCGACGACGGATCGGGAATGTGCGCGGAGGATGCGCTGCTCGCTCTCGAGCGTCATGCCACGAGCAAGATCGGGCACGAGGACGACCTCTTCCGATTGCAGACGTTCGGCTTTCGAGGCGAAGCCCTGCCCAGCATCGCGTCGGTGGGCAAGCTCAGGATCGTGACGCGCGAGCGCGGCAGCGCGGCAGGTACCGAAGTCGTCGTGGACGGCGGGGGCTCGGCCAAGATCGCGCCGGCTGGCGCGGCTGAAGGAACGAGCGTGGAGCTACGCGATCTCTTCTTCAACGTGCCGGCCCGCCGAAAATTCCTCAAGTCGAGCGGGACGGAAGCGGCGCACGTGAGCGAGGCCATCCTTCTGTCGGCGTTGGCGCGTCCCAGCGTGAGCTTCTTTCTCACTCGCGAGAGCCGCCCCGCGCGCGAGTGGCTTCGCGTCGGCACGCGCGGCGAGCGAGCCGCGCAAGCGCTTCAGGGTGAGCTCCTCCAGCCATGCTTCGGCGAGCGCGGTCCATTGAAGATGGAGGCGCACCTCGCGCCCCCCGAGCGGGCGCGCGCCGGGACGGTGGGGCTTCACTTGCTCGTCAACGGGCGACCCGTGCGCGACCGTCAGCTCGCACGAGCCATCGCGCAGGCTTATGGATCGGTGCTCGAGCCGGGGCGCTACCCCGTCGGGGTCGTCTACGTCGATCTGCCCCCCGATCAAGTGGACGTGAACGTACATCCTCAAAAGGCGGAGGTGCGCTTCGCTGACGCGCGCTCGCTTTTCGATGCTCTTACGCGCGAGCTGCATACCGGGCTCGCGCGAGCGTTTTCGCTACCCACCCTCGGATCGTCGCGCGCGTGGTTCGCGTCCCGTGCCCCCTTCCCGTCCCCCGCGGGGACTGCGGCTTCAGCGCCGCCCTCCCCGGGGACCGCCATTTCGGGCGGCGAGGCCATCGAGGACCCGTGGAACCTGGCGGCCAGCAGCGAGCCTTCGCCTCCTGCCGTGCTTGCGGAGCGCACGACGATGCGCTCGCCCGCACCGCCCGCGTTCGAGCCCGACCCGGGTGTCCCCGAAGAAGCCCTCTTCGAGGTCCCCGGCTTTTACGGGGCGCTGCAGTTTCTCGCTCAGGTACGGGCGATGTTCCTGGTCTGCGCCGGAAGCGACGGCCTGTACATCCTCGACCAGCACGCCGCCGCCGAGCGGGTCACGTTCCACCGGCTGCGGCGAGCCTTTTCGGCTGGCGCGATCGTGACGCAGCAGCTGCTCATCCCGGAGGTGATCGAGCTGCTCCCGCGAGAGATGGCCGTGATAGAAGAGCGAGCAAGCGACGTGGCCGGCTTGGGCGTCGAGCTCCGCGCCGTCGGGTCGAACGCGGTGGCGGTGCACGGGGTGCCGAGCCTGCTCTTGCGGGCGCGTCCCGAGCGCATCGTGCGCGACCTTGTCGCGGAGCTGGACCGGGCGTCAGCGCGCCCGTTCGGCAACGCCGCGGATTCTCGTGCTCGCCACGATGGCGTGCCACGGGAGCGTCCGCGCCGGCGACCCCCTCTCGCGGGAGGAGGCCGGAGCGCTTCTGCGCGCTCTCGATGACGTCGATTTCCGCGGGGCACTGTCCCCATGGAAGGCCGGTAGTGACGAGGATGGGCTTCGATGAGCTCGAGCGGCGCGTCGGTCGTTGAGGGCGCGCTTCGGCTGGCTCGCGATCACGCGGATGACCTCCTCGCGATTGTCGGCCCGACGGCGAGCGGCAAGACGGCGCTCGCCGTGGCACTCGCGGAGAAGCTCGGCGGCGAAATCGTGAGCGCCGACAGCGTGCAAATCTACCGAGGGTTCGACGCCGGATTAGGCAAGCCGAGCGCCGACGAGCTCGCCCGCGCTCCGCATCACCTGGTGGGAGCAGTCGATCCGCTCGATCCCGTAGACGCCGCGTCGTGGGCCGAAAGAGCGTCCCGAGCCATCGAAGAAGTGCGCGCACGCGGTCGCATTCCAATCCTTTGCGGGGGCACGTTCCTTTGGATGAAAGCGCTGCTGTTCGGCCTCGCGGAGGCCCCCCCCGCATGCGCGCCGGTGCGCGAACGCCATCGCGAGACCGCCCTCCGTGAAGGGCGGGGGGCCCTGCACGTGCGCCTTCACGCCGTCGATATCGAGAGCGCAAAGCGGCTCCACCCGAACGACTTCGTACGTGTGAGCCGGGCGCTCGAGGTCTACGAGCTGACGGGCAAGCCGCTGAGCGCTTGGCAGCGCGAGCATGCGTTTGCGCGCGCGCGGCACCGCGCCCGCCTGCTGGCCATCGCGAGCGAGCCCGCCGTCCTGACCGACCGTATCCGGGAGCGCGCCTCCGCGTGGCTCAAGCAAGGATGGGTCGAAGAGGTCGAAGGGCTGCTCGAAAGGGGCTACCGCGAGGCGCGCGCCATGCGCAGCGTTGGCTATGCGCAGGTCCGCGCCATGCTGTCTGGCGAGCTGGCAAAGGCAGACCTCGAGGAGGCGATTGTCCGAACGACGCGGGTGTTTGCTCGTCGTCAGCGTACATGGCTGAACCACGCCGAGGTGACCTGGCTGAGCTGAAAGCTCGAGCCCGCGCTCCGCGCGCGATCACAGTTTCAGACTGGCGTCGAGAAGCGCGAGAAAGGTGGTCGGAGCGAAACGTTGGGCCTCGCCCAACACGTCGGCGACCCCCGCGCTGGCCGCGATTCTGCGGCCGCATGACCTGCGCCGTCAGCTCCCGGCTTCCCCCGTGGGCTCCTGGCCCCCCTTCGAGCGTTGGCCTTCCGCCCACCTCGAAGGCAACCGCCTCTTCCGAGCGGTGCGGGGACACCGTCGGCGCGTCCCGTACCCCCGTGACGTCCCTCTCGAACTGCAGCTGGGGCGCCGTCAGCAGCTGCCCTGACTCGGGGGGCGGCGTATGCCTGGGCCCTTGCACCTCCTCCTCGGCCCCAAAGGCAAGCTGCGCGAGCCGTTCTTCGGGCTCCGGGGCCACGGGACGCCGGGATGACACCGGTGCTTGTTCGGTGGCCGCCTCTTCGACGACGTCGGAGCCCGCCCGCGCCGCGTCGGGCGCCAAATCCGAAACCCGGGCGCGCCCGCGCACGGACAACTCATGGACCGTACCACCCGCCGGCTCCGCAGGTGACTCGGCGGGCGCGAGGCGCTCCTGGCTGTCCGACGCATTGCGAAAGGGCTCATCGAGAACGGACGCCGAGAGCTCGGCATCGACGTCGTCCGCTGCCGCCGGTGTCGCCTCCCGGAGCTCGCCTCTGAACGGAATCTCGCCCTCGGCATCGACCTCCGCTTCTGGGGTGGGCCGCGGCGAAGAAATGGCGGTCGCCGTGGCCCGCGCCCCGAGAGCGCCGGCCGATGTTCCGTCAGGCCCTGCAAACGCTCGTCGCGGCTCGGCCGACCGCACGCGGACGCGCGCAAGAAGCGCCCCGAGACGCTCGATGATTTCGCTCTTGCTCACGCCGTCTCCCCATGGAGCCGCGCGAGTGCTGCTCCCCAGGAGACTCCCGACGCCTGCCACTGGCGAAGGCGACTGACGCCAGCGTCGCTGCCCACGAAAACGCGGATCGCGCGCTCGTCGTGCGAAAGCACCGCGCAACGGACGCGTCTCCCTGAAGCCGCCTCGATCGCCGAGGCCACGAGCGGGCCAAGCAGCATCGCTGCGAGCGGAGACCCCTCCACGACGACGACGAGCGCATGGCCCCAACGCTCCACGCGCAGAGCCCCGAGACCGCAGACAGCCGCTTGGCCCGCGAGCTCCGTGACGAACGCCTCGATGGAAGCCTCCTCGGGCTGCGCGATGCGGGCCGCAACTCGTTTTCCGAGCGGCGAGCCCATCGCGTGGGCGAGTGCCTCGACAGCCTCCGGCGGAACGGATCGAACGAGGGCGTTCAGAGCTTCCGCCGGAACGAGCAAGACGGGATTGTCCTCGTCGCCCGCGCGCACGGTACCGTGCGGCAGATCGAAGCGGACAGCGTGAGTCGGATCGAAGGAGGCGGCGACCATCCCTCTTCAGCTTATACGGGCCCCACAAAGACAGTGTCAAATGCGCTACTTCTCGTCTGAGCCTCCGTGCCTCGCCCAGGACAGACTCTCGCCCTTCTCGGGCTTCTCTGGTCGCATTTGTCCCACTTGTCCCATTTGTCACGCTTGCCACATTCGTCAGATTTGCGCGCGCCTCGCATGCGGCTCGCCGCCTTGCTGGCCGCGGTAGTGGTCGTTGCTTTGCCGCCAGGCATCGCCGCGGCGAACGAGCTCGGGGAGGCAGCCGGCGGACAAGCCACCGTCGCGCGATCAGGGCCCTCCATCGAATGGGCTGTCTCCCCACGCCTCGGGCACGCGTCGTCCTGGCCCAGCGTTTGCTCTTTCCGGCACGCGCTCTGCGTCCACCCCGCGCCGGGCACGCCGGATTGGCAAACGGCCGCCGTGCTCCTCTCGGCCGATCGCGCGTGGGACGCGCTCGTGGGGGTGCTCGGGACCCCGCCCCCTGACGCCGGTCTCGACGACAGATGGCGCGTCTTCGTCGTCGACGGGGTCGATGGCGGAGGGATCGCGCTGCCCGAAGCTCGCGACCCGATTGCGCGGTTCGATCGTGCGAGCACCTTTGCCCTCGTCGATCGGGCGACACCGCCTGGCTGTGAGCTCGACCTCGCGGTGGCGCGAGCCGTGGCCGGCGGATTGCTCTGGCGGGCCGCGCCCGCGACCGATCAGGGCAGTGCGCGGGCCCAGACCGAGACGCTCGCGCGTCTCGCCGTTCCATGCGCGGCGGGCGGTGCGGACAGCGCCGCTTTTCAGGCCCGACCCGAGCGGGCACTCGTCGATCCGAGATCGGCGCCGTACGATCGCGGGGGCGCGCTCTTCTTCGACTGGCTCGACCGCCGGTTCGGCGCGGAGCCGGGAGCGCTCGTCGCGGGGGTATGGGCGCTCGCAGCCACGGTCACTCCGTCCGGCGCGGCAAACTGGAATGGCACGCCGACGGGCTTCGACGTGCTCCGCGTCTCGCTGAAAAGCGCTCTGTGGCAGGGATCGACCCTCGAGGACGCATTCGTTCGCTTCGCCGTCGCGCGGGTGATGGCCTCCCCTTCGCCGCAGATCGCTTGGCACGTGCCGTGGCCACTTCGGCCTCGTCGTGTCGCCTCGCCCGAACCGGTGTCCCCGACGGGAGCCGCCTACGTGCTCATCGAGCATGCGGGAGCTCCGCCCGGCGCGAGGTTACGCCTGGAGATGGAATGGGAGGATTACGCGCGAATCAGCTGGAGTGTGCTCAAGCTCGATCACGAAGGTAGCATTCTGGGCGAGCTGGCCGTGACGTCGCTCGAGCAGGCGACGCGCACGTCGATGACGGTCGAGTCCCTCGACGGTGTCGACCGGATCATGGTCTTGGGGGTTGGCCTGCCGACCCCGCCGGGCTCCTTCGATCCGGATCAGACCGAATGGGAGCCGCACGGCTGGCTGTTGACCGTCGAGGCCGAGTAATGAGGCGCGGTGGAGCGTTCGCCTTGACCTCGATGCCCCTCCAGCAGACCCCGGCTCGCGTGGGCTCCGCACCCACACTCGGCGGAGAGCGACCATTCGTCTGGCGTGCTGCCGCTGCGCTGCTGGTCGCCATCGCTTGCGCGCTGATGTCGTCTCTCGCGCAGGCCGAAGCGGCGTCGTTCGACGTGCGATTTCATGACAAGGCGGTGTTCGCGATACGCACCGCCCACGCCGGTACGAATGCGCAAGAGCGGGCGCAAGCGGCGAGCCATGCCCTCGAGATCGCGTGGGATGATCCCGAGCAGCCGACGGCGCGCGTAGAAGAACAAGAGAATGGCCCGACGGCCGTCGTCTTCGTGGGCAAGACCCCCGTCGTCACCCTCGGCAACGACGACACGGCGGCTGCTGGCGGCGAGGTGACGCTGCACGTCTATGCCGCGAGCGTCGCCTCGAAGATCGACGTGGCGCTTCGCGCAGAGCGCAAGCGGAGCGCGATCGCCACCAGCGTTTTTTCGGTGTCCCTCCTGGTCTTTTCGGGGCTGCTGGCCTTTTTGCTGTTTCGTCGAGTGGGCGATCTCTCGGCGAGGGCGCGCCTTTGGGTGAGACAGCACCCCGAGCGCGTCCCCGCCCTGCGCCTGGGGCACATCGAGGTCGTCGGGCCCATTGCCGTCCGCGGGGCCCTGTCGATCGCGCTCGCGCTGGCGCACCGTCTGGCTCAGGTCGCAATCGCCTACTCCTGGCTCATCTTCGCGCTCTCGCGCTTCGACGCGACGCGCGACTACACCGGCCGACTAGCCGGCTTCGTTCTCGTTCCGCTGTCGGCTCTCATCGGGCGGATCGGCGCCGCCCTGCCGCTGGTCGTAGTAGCGGCGATCGCGTCGGTGGCGCTCGTGTTGGCGGTGCGCTTCGTCTCGCTTTTCTTCGGGGCGCTTGCCCGCGGGGAGACCCAGGTTCCCTGGCTTCCGCGCGACCTGGCGGGGCCTACCAGCGTTCTCGTTCGCGCCGGAATGGTCCTCGTCTCCATCGTCTTGGCGGCGCCTCTCATCACGGGGACCGACGACGGCGCGCTGTCGCGCGCCGGGGTGGTGGCGCTCGTTGCCCTCGGTCTCGCATGCACACCGGTTCTTGCTTGCGCCGCCGCTGGAGTGCCCGTCGTGTACGGTCGCCGGCTCAAACCAGGCGACTACGTCGAGGCGGGCGGCCGGGCGGGCGTCGTGCGCGACATGAGTCTCCTCGAGCTGGTTCTGGAGGACACGATGGGGTGCGAGGTGCACGTTCCCCAGCTGCTGAGCCTCTGGCACCCGACCCGGGTTCTAGGTAGCGCCCCCCTCGCCACGATTGACGTCGGCGTGGACCCGAGCGAGCGGCCGGCGAAGGTGGAAGCAGCGCTCGTCGGGGCAGCGGTCGCGACATGCGAGCGTGCGCGCGTGGAGCTCTTGTCGCTCGACGCCGCAAGCGCGCGCTGGCGCGTTTGTGGCATACCGAAGCACGGAAAAGGCGCCGCGGCTCTAGCAGACGCCGTGGCGCAAGCCATTGCCGAGCAGGGTATCGCGCTCGGCGGCGGTTCGGCGGCCGCACGGGGCACCACCCGATGAACGCCATCCTCCTTCTGATGGGGCTCCTCGTCCTCTCCTACCTCGGGACCTTTTTGGTCGGAGGCCGGACGATGCGCGGCGCCGGGCTGCCGTCGGGCGTGGAATACGTCGCGCTCGGTTTCGTCCTCGGTCCGCGCGCCCTCGGAATCGTCGGGCATGACACGCTGACCGCCTTCGAGCCGGTCGTTCAGGTCGCGCTCGGCTGGCTCGCCTTCGGCCTGGGACTCGACTTCGGGTTTGCCGGGGAGCGGCGGGTGCGCCCGGGAAGTCTACTGCTCGGGACCTTCGGTTCGCTGCTCTCTGGCGGGGCCGTGGCCGCGTCCACATGGTTTGCCGTGGTGCGTCTCCACGTCCCCTTGGAAGTGAGGGAGCGGCTCTTGCTGGCGGGCGGCGCGGGCGCCGCTTGTTCCGAGACGACGCGCCACGCAGTTCGCTGGGTGGTCGAACGACACAACGCGCAAGGTCCGCTGGCCGAGCGCCTGGACGAGCTGGCTCATGCAAGCGACGTCCTCCCGCTGTTCGCCATCGCCGTCTTGTTCGCGGTCGTGCCCATGGGCAACGTTTCGCTGCCTATGCCCTTGTTCGCCTGGCCCGCCATCACCGTAGGCCTTGGCCTGCTGCTCGGAGCGGGCGCTGCCCTGCTCGTGCGAAGCGAGCTCCGCCTGGAGGATACCTGGGCTGTGCTGTTCGGCGTCTCGCTAATTGCGATTGGAACGACGGCGCGCCTTGCGCTTTCCACCCTCACCGCCTGCTTCTTCATGGGAATCGCCACGTCCACGCTGTCGCACCACCGCCGCTCGCTCCGCGCGATGCTGGCGCCGACCGAGCGCCCGGTGCTCCTGCCCGCCCTTCTCCTCGCAGGCGCCCGGCTCGACTTCCGCGCCAGCCCCGCATTGGCGTGGATCGCTGCGGTGACGATCCTCGCGCGGATACTGGCGAAAATTCTAGTTGGCTGGAGCCTAGCGATGGCGTTGCCTTCTGCCCGCAAGGCGGGGCCGCTAGTAGGACTCGCGCTTCTGTCGTCGGGCTCCCTTGCGATGAGCATCGGGCTGGTCTTCGCGCTGCGCTTTCCCGGAGCGGTCGGCGACACGGTACTCGTCGTGGCGGTGCTGTCGGCGACCGTCGGCGAATTCGTCGCTCCGGTGAGGCTGCGCCGCGCGCTGCTTGCGGCCGGCGAGATAGATGCCGCGACCGCTTCGGCGGACCCCGTCGCCGCCGAGGCCTCGGCGTGAGCGGGGCAGCCGCGGCAACCCGCAAGGGGCTCCCGACGCTCGGTTTGCATGGCGCGCTGCTCGTCGGTTTCGGCGCCCTCCTTTTCTACGTCACACGGGCCGTGCCGGACATGCACGGCGGCATGTGGACCATCGCCGCCATCGGTTTTCTGCTGCTCGCTGGGACGCTCACGAGCGAGCTGGCGGCGCCACTCGGCCTGCCGCACCTGACGGGATACCTCCTCGCCGGGATCGCATCGGGCCCTTACCTTCTGCGCTTGGTCGACGAGGAAACCGTCCGCAGCCTGTCGCCCATCAACACGCTCGCGCTCTCGCTCATCGCCCTCGCAGGAGGGGCGGAGCTCGACCTCGCCGCCGTACGGAGAGGAGCGCGGAGCCTCGCGTGGGCAACGCTCGTCCAATCGGTGTTCGTTCTCATCGCCGTGAGCTTGACGTTCATCGCGGTGCGACCGTTCGTCCCGTTCGCGCGTTCGCTGCCTCCGGCGACGCTCCTGGGCGCCGCGCTCCTATGGGGGGCCCTGGCCGTTACACGGAGCCCGTCGGCGACCCTCGGCATTCTGTCCCAGACGCGCGCAGCGGGGCCGCTCGCCACGTACACGCTCGCGTTCGTGATGGCGTCCGACGTCGTCGTCGTCGTGCTGCTCGCGACCGTTTTGGGGGTCGTTCGGCCGCTCATCGATCCCAGCGCCAACTTCGCGCTCGATGCCTTCGTGACACTCGGGCACGAGCTCTTTGGAAGCGTGGCGCTCGGCACGACGCTGGGACTGGTGATCGCGGCGTATCTGAAGCTCGTGAATCGATCGATGTTGGTCGTTCTTCTCGTCCTCGGCTTCGGGGTCACGACGGTGCTCGACTATCTGCAGTTCGACTCGTTGCTCACGTTCATGGTCGCCGGGTTCATCGTTCGCAACATGTCGAAGCAAGGCGACAAGTTCATTCGGTACATCGAGCAGACGGGGACCGTCGTGTACGTCGTCTTCTTCGCCACCGCAGGGGCCGATCTCGACGTGCCCCTGCTTCGCGGGCTGTGGCCAGTGGCGCTGATGCTCGCGGCGTCCCGTGCGCTCATCACGTGGATTGGGTCTCGCGTGGCCGGGCGACTCGCGGACGACCCGCCCGTGTTGCGCCGGTGGGCCTGGTCGGGACTGGTGTCCCAAGCCGGGCTTGCCCTCGGCCTCTCCGTGATCGTCGCCCGCGAGTTTCCTTCCTTGGGCGTGCCCTTTCGGGCCCTCGCGATCGCGACCGTCGCCATCAACGAGATGGTGGGACCGGTGCTCTTCAAGCTGGCGCTCGACAAGACGGGAGAGACTTCAGGCGTTCAACCTGCGAGCTTTCCGTCGAATCCTCCCCCCCAATCGAGCCGGCCGACGAGCTCGCGTGAGCCCGTCCTGCGTCGGGACACGAGCGCTATCGCCGCCCACGCGACCATCGAGTCGATCGAGTCGAGTGCACCAATCGCGCCGGGGGTGACGCGACACCCGCCTTTGACTGCCGACGGAAAGGCCGCGGTCCACGCGTCGGTTGCGATCACCACGGATTTGCGCTCGACGACGTCGACCCCGTCGAACCTTGCGCCCAGCGTGAGCTTCGATCCGCCGAGGCCCGCCGGGAGGCGCACGGTGGCGACCCATACCCCCGGCCCCCGGCGCACGACGGACTGCACCGCGCCGTCGTACGCCGCGCCATCGACCAACGCGTAGGCAGTGAGCCGACCGTCTCCAAAGCCATCGGCCGGCGGCGGCGTTTGCGCGCCTTCCCTCGCTGCCCGAAGCTCGACAATCGCTTCGAGCGGGGTGGAGCCGTCGGCGAGATACGGATCTCCTCCCATCGTCAGCCAGCTCTGCGACAGTGCGGGAATCGCGAGCTGCGGGGCCCGCAGGCGATCGACTGCAGCGAGGGCCCCGAGCACGTCGAGCTCCCCCGCTCCGACCTGGTCATCGAAGAGAGCTCGGCCCCGAAGGGGATGAGCGCCGCCCTGCAATGCCGCCGTGATCAAGTCTTCTGTCAACGTCGGATCGCGTTGCAACAGGATCGCGACCGCCCCGGCGACGATGGGGGCTGAAAAGGACGTGCCGAACGAGACGGCGTGCAGAGCGTCGACCTGTTGGCAGGACGAATCGGCGGCGCCCGTCGACAGCGCCGGGCAAGGAGTGTCGAAGATGCTGGATGGCGTCGGTGGGACCGCCTGCTGCGAGAGGGCGCCCACGATGGCCGCGCCCGGCGCGAGAATCTCGGGCTTTTGCACTCCAGTGATCGTCGGACCAGCGCTCGAGAACCAGCACGGTTCGCCGTCGACCGCGTCGCGGACCAGACCGCTCGGGTCGGGCTGACCGTTGCCAGGCTCGAGCACGGGCACGGCGAGACGCAGTTCGGCCCGATTGATGCTTCGCCACGCTCCCTTGTTGATCGAGCACCCCACGCCGATGATCGATGGTGTCGTCGCCGGAAGGTTGATGGTGCCTTCACGTACGCCGTGGACGAAGCCTACGGTGCGCAGGCCCGGGACCGAGGCGTCCCCCGTGGCCTGAACGTAAAGATCGGCGGTTCCGAATCCGGCCAGCGTCACGTAGTAAGTGCCCGCCGGCCACTGGCCCTGCCAGAGAACCACCGCGCCCCGCGACGAAGAAGGCACCGGGCTTCCAGGCGGCTTGCTGCCGTTGAAAGCGCCTGCGTTGTACGCGGCGGTGCTCTTGCCTCCGGAGGTCTCCGGGCGCACCGGCGCAATCCACGTTCCGTCCGGTCCGTCCAGACCGACGAGCAAGTCTGCTCCCGCATGCATGGCGACCCACACCTCCGCGCCGCCGTTGTCCGCTCCGTTGGTCATGACCGGAACGCGCAGCGTCACCCCACCGCTGACGTGGACCTGCTCGTGCACGGGTGTATCGACGACCGATCCGCTGTTGCCCGCCGCGACGACGAGGGCGTGGCCCGGGAGCTGCGGCCCCACATGGCTCGCCAGGGCCTGCTCCCAGTCCATCGTGCCGTCGTGAGGCCCGAAATCGGTGCCGATGGAAAGGTTGACCACGACCGGCTTACCGAGCGCGTCGGCGCGATCGAACAGAAAGGCGACGCCTCGAAGCAGGTCATCGTTGGCGATCGAGTTCGTCCCCGCGCCGGCGATGCGTGCAACGAGGAGCGTCGCGTTGGGTGCGACGCCTCGGTAGGGCGAACGGCCCCCAAGACCGTTGCCGGCCGCGCACGAGGTCACCAGCGTTCCGTGACCTACCTCGTCCTGCGGCAGCATCGACCGAGGACCCGACGCCATCAGCGCGTCGATGTCCTGCGCGGCCCATACGGCACCGGCAAGCACGGCCCCGGCACCATCGGTGGAGCCGAACTTTCTCTCGAGCTCGGGGTAGACGCCACGGGGAGGCGAAGAAAGGTCGATTAGCCAGGCGACGCGCGTGTGCCCTTGCGGGTCGAGAAAATCGGGGTGGGTGACGTCCAAACCCGTATCGGCCACGCCGACGAGAACGCCCGTTCCGTCGAAGCCCTGGCCGTTGGCGGTGGTCGCGGCGACGTAGCGTGTTGCCGTATCGAGCAGCAAGTGCAGCGGAGGCGACACCTCGATGCGCAAATCGGGATGGGCCTCGGAAAAGGCGACAATCCCCGACGGGAGGCCCCAGAGACGCCCGAGACCGGGGGCCATTTCGGTCAGGCCGAGCGCGCTCGCGCGCACGCCGTCCGGAAGCTGCACGAGCGCGCCAATGGCCGTTGCGCCGGGCGGGGCGAAGGCATCCTGCGCACGAGGACCGAGGAGGCGCACGAGCGCTGCTCCATCGGGGTGCTCCCCCGTGCGCGCGGGGGCGCCCCGTGCACAGATCGCGACGGTGGCGATGGCCGTTGCAACGCAGGCCACGAGCACATGCCGGATCATCGTGCCCCAAGCATACGATGCCTAACGGAGCGCGATGACGCCAACCACGGCAAGGAGCAGCGCAAGGAAAGCGAGCACTACCCACGCAATTCGTCTCGGGACCGCGCCGGGCGGCTGCGACCAAGGAGGGCTTCGCTCGGTCGCGGGTCCCTCCGACGCGAGGGCGAGCGCCAAGGGCGAGCCTTCGGACAGGAGCGACTTGCGATTGAAGAACTGCGGAGCGTCCTCGGCGGGTTCGTCAGTGCTGTCTCGCTGTCCTACGGGGCGCGCACGGCTAGGCATGGCCGGCGAGGCGTCGCGGCTCTCCGTCTGGCCGATGCTCACGAAGGAAGGAGACTCTTGGCGCGCCCTTTCGGCGATTGCGCACAGGTCGGTCCACGTGTCGGCGGACTCGACCTCGGGCGCGGGCACGCGCAAAGGTCCGCGCACGTGGGCTTTCAGCAGGCGCCTGAGAAGCTCGTTGCATGTCGGAACACGCTCATGGACGTCGTGCGCCAAGGCCTCGTGAACGACCCTCGCGAGGTCCTCCGGCACCCAAGGGGCGACCTCCCCCAAGGAGTCGGGTGGATGGGACACGAGGCGAATGATGAACTGCTCGTACGTCGCGAGCTCGGGATACCCGGGGCGCCCCGACAGCATTTCGTACAGCACGAGCCCGAGGGCCCACACGTCGGTCCGCTCGTCCACGGCGTAGCCTTGCGCTTGCTCGGGCGACATGTACTGCGGCGTACCGATCACCATTCCCCTGCGCGTCAGTCTCAGTCCCGATCCCCACCGCCCCGGGAGGCCTCGACGACCTTGGAGACTCCGAAGTCGAGAATCTTCACGAGCGGCTCTTCATCGTCGCGGTCCACGAGAAAAATGTTTGCCGGCTTCAAATCGCGGTGCACGACCCCCGCCTCGTGGGCCTTCGCGAGGCCGCGCGCCGCCTGCACCGCGATGCGCACGGAGACATCCGAAGCCAGCCGCCCTTCGCGAGCCAGCTTCTTCGCGAGGTCTTCCCCGGTCAGGTATTCCATGACGAGATACAGGCCCAGCCGCTCGTCGTCACCGACGTCGAAGACTTGAACGATGTGCTGGCTCTCGATCAGACTCGCCGCACGCGCTTCCTGCCGGAAGCGCAAGGCGATGTCCCCCATGCCTGCGAGCGATGCGTCGATCAATTTGATCGCCAGGCGCTTGCCTATCTCCAGGTGCACGGCTTCGCAGACGAGCCCCATCGAGCCAGCGCCCACTACGCGACGCACGCGATATTTCCCCGCGATCGTCGCCCCGACGATCCGCTCCTCCTGGCTCATGGAGCCTCGGATTATAGGCCCAGTGTCGACGGGATGGGATGAGCGCCGAAACGAATGCCGATACCGTCGCGCGCCATCAGACAGGGGGGACCATGTGCTTCTTCGGAGCACGCGACCCGCGCTTGCCCGCGTAGCGCTCGAGCCGCAGCGAAACCTCTTCGCGAAGACGATGACCAGGCACGACGGCGTCGATCACCATTTCGCTCGCGAGCTTCATGATGTCGATTCCGGCGCGGTACTCGTCCCGGAGCTTGCCTACGTACGCGTCGCGCTCCGGGCCGGCCGGAATCTCTTGAATCTTGTTGAAATAGACGGCGTTCACTGCGGCCTGCGGGCCCATGACGGCGATCGACGCGGTCGGAAGGGCCAGGCAAGCGTCCGGCTCGAACGCCGGCCCGCACATGGCGTACAGGCCCGCGCCGTACGCCTTGCGCACGATGACGCTGATCTTCGGCACCGTGGCCTCGCTGACGGCCGCGATCATCTTGGCGCCTGCGCGGATGATGCCCTGTCGTTCGACCTTCGTACCGATCATGAAGCCCGGCACGTCGGCCAGGTAGAGCAGCGGCACGTTGAAGGCATCGCAAAGCCAGATGAAGCGCGCTGCCTTGTCGGCGCTGTCGACGAAGAGCACGCCGCCGAGCCACTTCGGCTGGTTCGCGACGATGCCTACCGGCCTCCCGTCGATCCGGGCAAAGCCGGTCACGATCTCGCGCGCGAAGATCGCCTTGATCTCGAGCCAGGAGCCCTCGTCGACGAGCTCGGCGATCACCGCCATCATGTCGAAGGCCTTGTTCTCGTCGGTGGGAACGATGTCTTCGATTTTCTTTCCGCTCGCTTTGGGCGCCCGCGCGGCGCCTGCGGGCGGGGATCGATCGAACGACTGTGGCATGTAAGCGAGATAGGCCTTGCCGAAGGCGATCGCGTCGTCCTCGCTCTTGCAAAGAACGTCGCCGCAGCCGCTGACGCTGCAGTGCATCTTGGCGCCGCCCATCTCCTCGAGGGTCACCTTCTCGCCGATGACCATTTCGGCCATGCGCGGCGAGCCGAGGTACATGCTGGCGTTGCCGTCGACCATCGCCACGACGTCGCAGAAAGCGGGGATGTAAGCGCCGCCCGCTGCGCTCGGTCCGAAGAGCAGGCACACCTGCGGCATTTGCCCGCTCATCTGGACCTGGTTGTAGAAGATGCGCCCTGCACCCCGACGCCCGGGAAACATCTCGACTTGATCGGTGATGCGCGCTCCTGCGCTGTCGACCAGATAAAGCATCGGCACGCGCAAGGACATCGCCGCCTCCTGGATGCGCAGGATCTTCTCGACGGTGCGTTCGCCCCAGGAGCCGGCCTTGACGGTCGAGTCGTTCGCCATGATCGCGACGGGGCGACCCGCGATGGTCGCTGTCCCGGTCACGACCCCGTCTGCGGGGAGGTCGGCCTCGCTGCTGTTGGCGAGCGCGGCGTCCTCGACGAAGGTCGCGGGGTCCACCAGCCGCGCGAGACGCTCGCGTGCGAAGAGCTTTCCCTGCTCGCTGTTCTTCGCATGATACTTCGAGGCGCCGCCGGCAGCAGCGCGCGCGAGTGCTTCTTCGAGCTGGAGGTCACGCGACATGATGGTCGGATGGCTTACCGCGAAACGTCCGTCGGACGGAAGACGAGTGGCGCGACGATGGTCGCGGTGCCGCCTGGCCTCGGAAAGACGGCCGCCTTGAAGACGCTGGCCGCGCAGGCGACGAGCGCGGGATCTTCGCCCCTTCCGCCCGGGTCGAGGCTGACGACGACGACCGCACCCGCCTCGTTCACTTTGACACGCAACCTGAGTCTGCTGCGTAAGGCGACATTCGTCGCCCGCGCCCGATCGTAGCAAACCACGAGATCGGGCTTCAGTGAATCGATCGTGGGCTTCGGATCGAATTGCGGGGGGGACAGAATCTCTCCAACCTGCACGGAGCCGGGGCCTCGGACCACACCGGCGTCGGCCTCCGGCGTCGGGACCGGGGTTGCCGGCGTAGCCGCGGTGGCTGCGTTGATCTCCGGACCCGCGATCGCGGGCGGTGCCTGGTTCCGTCCGCAAGCGAAAAGAGCGAGGGACGTCGCCAGCGCACGCGCGCGCATCGGCATCATTTTCCCTGGAAGCGCGGCCGTCGCTTCTCGGAGAAGGCGGCGAGCGCCTCGCGGCGATCGTCGCTCGCGAGCGTCTTCTCGTAGCTGATTTTCTCGAGCTCCAGGCCGACGTCGAGGCCGACATCGAGCGCACGATCGATCGCCTCTAGCGCAGCGGCCTGCGCGATCGGCGCACCGTCTGCGATGGGCTCGATCCAGCGCAGGGTCTCCTCGATCAGGTTCACCCCCGCAGGGGTCACCCGGTGGACCAGCCCCCAAGCGAGCGCCTCCTGAGCCGTCAACCTCCTCCCGAGCAAGATCAGCTCCTTCGCGCGTCCCTCGCCGACGATCCGAGGCAGCCGCTGCGTTCCGCCCGCGGCGGGAATGATGCCGAGCGACGTCTCGGGAAGCCCCATCTGCGCATGCGCGGCCGCGATCCGGAGGTCGCAGCAGAGTGCGAGCTCGAGCCCGCCACCGAGCGCCGCGCCGTTGATGGCGGCCACGACGGGCTTGGGCGAGCGGTCCAGCGGCCCGAGCTCGGTCCGGTAGAGCGCAATCTGCGCGCGCACTTCGTCGTCGCTCATTCCCGCGCGCTCCTTCAGGTCCGCACCCGCACAGAACGCCTTGTCGCCGGCGCCCGTGATGACGACGGCACGGATGGACGTGTTCACGGCGGCTTCGCGCGCCAGCTTGCCGAATGCGAGCAAGGCCGCACGGGAGAGAGCGTTCATGCGGGCGGCCCGGTCCAATGTCCAGACCGCGACGCCGCCGCGTTGGTCGACCCGAATCGGAAAGTCTTCGCTCACGTCTTCCTCCTTGGCTTGGCCCGCTTTGCCCTAGCGCGTACGGAGGGCGGCGCGGCCGTCGTGCCACCATCGGAGACGCGCGCCTCCAGCTTGGCCAGCCGAGCCTTCAGCTCGGTTTGCTCGCTCAACACCCTTTCGAGCTCGTCACGCCAGGCGTCGATGCCGCGTCTCGGCTCCGACAGATCGCGCAGGGCTTCACGGATACGGCGGCGCACCCGCGCGTCGAGGTCGGTCTCCAGGCTGGCGCGCAACGCCGGACGCGCTTTCACGTCGCCGACGTCGCAAAGCGCGCGCACCACGTCGATGCGCACGAGGGGATCGCGGTCGTCGAGCAACTGCTCGAGCAACTCACGCGTCCGGCGGTCGCCACCCAGCTTCGGGAGCGCGAGGATGGACGCGCGCCGCGCGCGCGGGGGATAGCCGTAGCGCACCCGCGCGCTCAGGTGGGGCACGGCCCGGTCGTCCCTCAAGGCAGCCAAGCCGTCGATTGCGCCGGCGCGAATGACGTCGAACCAGCTCGGTCTCTCGAGCAGGTCCACCAGTAAATCGAAGGCTGCGTGCTGCCTCGTCCGCCCCAGCGCGCGCGCCGCCTCGCTCTCGACGAGATAGCTGTCGTCACGAAGGGCGAGCGGCCTGATGGCTGCCATGGCGTCGGCCGAGCGAAAGGCTCCTAGCGCCTCGACGACCGCGCGGCGCACTTTGGGCTGCGTGGTCGCAGTGACCCTTACGAGCACCTCGAACGCATCGCCGCCTCGGATCTTCCCGAGGGCCGACGCGCATTCGACACGCGTGGCCCAGAACGCGCCGTCGTCGGAGAGCGTCTTGCCCAGCGCGGCGATGGTCAGCGGATCGTCGAGTCGCGCGAGGCCTTGGGCCGCTAGCCACCGCCCCCGCGCCGTCGTTGCCTTGGCCAGCTGTTCCCTGAGCATGTCGCAAGGAACCTTGAGGCGCACCTCCCCGACGACGCGCATCGAAGGATTGACCACCACGAAGGCCGGCCGAGTCGACGCTGCGAGTGCGAAGGTTTGGCTCCGCTCCGTCACGAGCAGAGTCCGACGCGCGACGTGGCCCTCGGCGTCTGCAACATCCAGCTCCAAGGACAGCTCGAAGGAGCCCGGCACTCCGTCGGTCGTCGCCTGCGTCTGTTTCGTGGCAACCGTGAGCACCCCCTTTTTCCAGTCGATCTCGACTTCGATCTCGGGATGGCCTGGCTTCGACAGCCATTGTTCGAAGAAGCGCCCCAGTCCCCGCCCGCTCGCGTCTTCCATCGCCCGCTGTAGATCGCGCGTCTCGACGACGCCGTTCGCGTGACGCTCCAAGTACGTGCGGACGCCACGCCAGAAGGACGCGTCTCCGACCTCCATTCGCAACGCGTGAAGAACGAGGGCCGCCTTTTCGTAGAGGTGGCGGTCGAAGAGATCGAGCGGCGCGTCGTAGTCTTGGCAGACGATCGGTCGGCGGTACCGGCCGTGCGCCTCCGCGACGTAGGCGTCGAGGTCTATCTTGAGGCCGAAGTCGTATTCGTCGCGCCCGAGGTTCTTTTCGCGCCAGACGTGCTCGAAAAAGGTCGCGAAGCCCTCGTTGAGCCACCCCTCGTACCAAGCGCGGCACGTCACGTAGTCACCGAACCACTGGTGGGCGAGCTCGTGCGCCACCAGATCGTCGGAGCTGACGTCGATCGCCGCGCGAGCGTCGAGCAGAATGTGCTCGTACATCGTCGTCGCGGTCGTGTTCTCCATTCCACCGAAGATGAAATCGGCGACGACGATCTGGGCGTACTTTCCGTACGGGTAAGGGACGCCGGTGACCGCGCCGAAGTGCTCGACCATTTGCGGCGTCCGCGCGAAGGTTCGTCGCGCGTCGTCGATTCGGCCCTTGGGAACGACATAAGTCAGCGGCACCTTGCGCCCAGCGACTTCGACGCTGTCGTCCAGAACGACGAACTCGCCGCACGCGAGCGACACGAGATAGCTCGAGTGGGGCTCGCTCATCTTCCAGTGGTACGTCCAGTCACCGATGCCAGGCTTGTCGGCGGAGACGAGCTCGCCGTTCGAAAGTGCGTACCAGCCGCTCGGCACGTGCGCGACGAGCTCCGTCGTCATCTTCACGTGCGGACTGTCGATGCAGGGAAACCAGTGTCGCGCGTCCTCCTCCTGGCACTGCGACCAGACCTGCCGAGGCTTGTCCGGGTAGTGCTCGTCGGGCTCGATGAAATAGAGGCCTCGCCGCGGGGTCGCGCGATAGCGCAAGTGGACCTGTGCCTTCTCCCTGCCGAGCTCGATCGGAACGTTGAGCACACGCCCGTCGTAGCGCCAGGCGACGCGCTTTCCGTCGACGCGCAAATCGTGGACATCGAAACCCAGCGCATCGAGCGTCAGCTCGTCATCGGAGGGACCGACGCGGCGCACGTCGATTCGGGCGGTCGCATGGATCGCCTTGGCGGCCGTGTCGACCGCGATGTCGAGGGCTAGGTGATCGACGGCGAAGGGTCGATCGCGTTCGTAGTGGCGCGTGCTGGTGGGGAGTGCAAACGGGCGGGCGGCGGACGCAGCGTGCTCCAACGAGCCGACGGAGGCGCAGCCGCACCGCGCATGCAAGCGGTGCTCGAGAGGCATGGGGGGGAAGGGTGAGCTTCACACGACGCGACGCGGTCGTGGAAGGGGGTTGGCGCTTATCAAGGCGCGCCGAGGGGACCGCACACGGCATCGACCTGGGCGCGCAGGGACGTCACGGGGGCGAGCTTGCCGCGAAGCCGTTCGACCGCAGCCTGCCCTGCGCGCGCGTCGCGGCATCGCCCGTCGGCGAGGGCTTCGTTCGTGAAGCTCGAGCGCTCCTGGAGAGTCATCGTAGCGAAGGGGTCGCCGTCGCGGAGAACGACCGTCACGATGCACGCGGTGAGCACGCCGGTACAGGCCCCGAGGACGGCCCGGGTGGCGGCCGGCGAGTACGTGAAACCGCGTCGCCACAGAGCCGCGATGGCCGCCCCGGCGGCGGCGCCCCCCAAGTGGGCCGCATTGTCGATCTTGCCGCCGCCGCTCAAGTTCGAGACTACCCCCCACGCGATGATGATACCGAGCCAACGCGCCATCGCTTGCGTGAGTGGCCCGCGCCACCCTTGCACGCGCCAGCCGACGACCAGAGCGGCGGCGACCACGCCTGAAATCGCGCCCGACGCTCCGACCGTGTACTGCGCGCCGTGCGTGATCCAGCTGTACGCCGTGCTCAGCGCGTTTCCCAGAGCGCCGGCGACCAGGTACATCGGCGCCATCCTGGCCGAGCCGACCGCACGCTCGACCAGCGGACCGGCTTGCCAGAGGGCGAGCATGTTGAAGCCGAGATGCAGCATGCCGTCGTGTAAGAAACACGCGGTGACCAAGGTCTCCCAGCGGGCTTCGCCAATCGTGGCGAGCGAGTAGCTCGCCCCGAACGCAAGCGCCTCGCCCGGCGACAGGCGCATGAGCGACCCACCGGAGCTCCGCGCGAGCTGGACGGCGAACACAGCCACGTTGAGCGCGAGGAGACCGACCGTGACGGGGGCTTGGTCGAGCCAGCGGGGCGGGACGAGGCGACCGTCGTTGCGTGCACCGCCATGGCCGGTGTCGATTGGGCGGGGCGGGGGCGGCGGCGAGGACGACGTGCTCACGCCGCGTCCATAGGCCAGCTCCGCCCACCTCGCTAGAAGCGGCCCCGTGAAACCAGTGTCCACGTGGTCCGCCGCGCCGCGCGCCAGCCGACACCGCTTTGTTGCCCCGCCGCTCGACGGTTCGGTAAGGGAGATGGTCGGATGGAACTCCTCGTCCGGGCGTCGCTCGCGGTGCGAACGCGGCTCCTGCGCGCCCACGGTCTCCTCGCGGCATTTGCGCTCGCCGCTTGGGAGATCAAGGGGGCAGCAACGGAG
Source organism: uncultured delta proteobacterium (assembly GCA_963787925.1). GTDB lineage: Bacteria > Myxococcota_A > Polyangia > Polyangiales > Polyangiaceae > Palsa-1150. Next base: position 994,037 of record CAWBEN010000003.1, on the reverse strand, counting down.
GAGCCGAGTATCGCACACGTCGCCGCGACGGGCATCTGGGTGCTCCTCGTCGCCGCGCGCACGCGCCGCAAGTTGCGCGAAACCGGCGACGCTCCGCTCCTTCTGGACTTCGAGCTCGGTGCTCTGCTGGCGGTTGCGCTGGAAGGCGCCCTCGTCCGGTTCGACGGGGGATTTCGAGGGGCGCCTCTCGCCCTCCGTATACGTCCTCGTGACGCTCGTCGCCGCCTTCGCCCGCCCACTCGCGGGTGTGCTGGTCGCGGTCTGGATCGTCGGCCTCGAGGGCGCGCTGCGCTTCATCGCGCTCGGCGAGGTCGGCCGGGGGGGCTTCGCCACCCACGTCGCCTTCGTCGCCGCGTTCGCGCTGCTCGAGCTCGCGCTCCTGAGGGCGGAGATCGCGCGCGTCCGCGCGACCGCGCGCGCCCGCGTCGAAGCGCAGCTGGTTCGCCTCAAGGAAGACGCCCGCAGCTACCGGCTGCTCGGCGCCGGCGAGGCGGGGGACAACGACGGGGTGCGCAATGACCGCCTCTCGCGCGCGAGCGTCGAGGAAATCCACCAGTCGGTGCACTACGCGCTCGACCTGTTGCGCCGCTCGCTCGACCTTCACACCGCGGTGCTTCTCTGGCTGAACGACGCCGGCACGCACCTGCGCATCAGCGAGCTGTCGACCGCCTCGGAGGGGATCCACGACGTCCCGTTCCCGGCCGGGGACGGCGTCCTCGGCGCCGTGTTGGCGCAGCGCACACGGGTGTCCCTTCGTGGGCTGAAGCCTTCGTACAAGGTGCCCTACTACACAGGACCGTGCCCCGTTCGCGCGCTCGCCGCCATTGCGGTCGTCGACGGCGAGACGCTACGCGGAGTGCTGGCCGTCGACCGCATCGCCGACGTGGCCTTCAAGCCGCACGAAGAAGAGATAACGGCACAAGCAGCACGCTTTTGCCTGCGCGCCATCCAGAACGAGCGCGTCTTTCTGCAGCTGGAGCGCGCCAAGGTCGAGCAAGGGAAGCTCTATCGCGCAGCCCAGGCTCTTGGCGCGGCCCTTAGCGAAAAGGACGTGGTCGACGCAGGGGTCAAGGCGGCGCGCGAGATTGCGAGCTTCGACCTGGCCGCAGTCACCGTCTTCGACGAGGCGACCCGCACCCACGAGGTCGTAGCGGCCAAGAGCGTCGACGGCGGTGTGGATGACCTCGTGGGCGTGCGGTTCGCGCACAACTCCGGGCTCGTCTCGATGGTCGTGCAGAACCGCTGCCCGCTGCCTTATCGCGGCGAGTTCGAGGCGGGCCGGCAAGTCGTTCTGAGCAAGCGGCTGCCTTGGCCGAACCATCCGAGTCTTCTCGTCCTGCCGCTTCTGATGCACGAAAAGGCGCTCGGCACGCTCATCCTTGGAGGAAAGCGGCGGCACGCTTTCGGCGATTCGGCGCGCCCAGCGCTCGAGGTGCTCGCGAGCCATCTCGCGGTCAGCCTGTCGAACGCGCGCATGCTGCACAAGCTCGAGACCATGGCGACGACCGACGGATTGACAGGCCTCTTGAACAAGCGCGCCATGCTCGACGCCGGCATTCAAAAGATCGCCGCCGCCGCACGCTTCGCTCGCCGTCTTTCGGTCCTTGTCGCCGACATCGACCACTTCAAGAAGGTCAACGACACGCACGGGCACGACGTGGGAGATGTCGTCATCCGCGGTCTCGGCGAGATCTTGAAGCGTCAGAAGCGCGCGACCGACGTCGTCGCCCGATTCGGCGGCGAAGAGTTCGTTCTGCTCTGCGAGCAGACCGACGAGAAGGGGGCGATGCTACTCGCCGAGCGGATCCGCGAAGAGCTCGCCAAGACCAGCTTTCGAATCGCAGGCGGCGCCGTGTCGGTGACTTGTTCCGTCGGCGTCGCGACCTTTCCTGAGGCAGGTGACAGTTGGGAGTCTCTCTTCAAGGCGTCGGATGAGGCGCTCTACGTCTCGAAGCGCTCGGGGCGGAATCGCTGCACCCTCTGGAGAGCACCCCGAAAGGCCGTCGCCCACGGGGCCTGAGCGCGGGCGGAACAACCGATGGCTCACTCCTCGACAGTGCCGGGCGGCGTGCGCATGCTCTCGGGGCCATGAGCGACGACAAGCCGAGCCCGCTGAAGGACGCCCTCAAAGGTTTTGGCCTGCTCTTTCGGGCCGCAAAGAACGTCGCGACGCGGCTGCCGACCAAGGGCGTCGAGGACGCGATGTTGACCAGCGCGCGCGAGGTAGGCCGCGCCATCGAGAACGTCGCGACCCGTATCGACCGGGAGGTGTTTGGCCAGGCGGTGTTCGGCAAAAAGGAGACGACCGGCCCACGGAAGGACGCGTCGCAACGGGCCGACGCCGAATCGGCCAAGGCCGCGCAGGCGCCGAAGCCAGAGGCGCCGAAGCCGCCCGATGCCGCGTGAACGCTCGCGCGAGTGGTGGTTGGCGGCGATCTCCGCGACGCTCTGGGTCTCGGGCAGCACATCGAGCGCCAAGGCCCAGGTCAATCTGCCGCCGCCGCCACCACCGCCGCTCGGCGAGCCAGCCGATCTGCCGCCCGCTGCAGTTTCGGCCCCGCCGTCAGGTTCGCCAACGCGCCCGTCTGCCGGGCCTTCGCTCCCGCGCTACCAAAATCCCTCTGCAGGGCCGCCGCCTGCGGCGCCTCCACGCTATCGCGCGCCTCGACGTCGCCAGGCCGAGGTCATTTACATCGAAGAGCCGGTATCGCGCTCCGTTGCGCTCACCCTCAATCCGCTCTCACTGTTTCTCGGGCGGCTGAGCGGGAACGTCGAGGTCCTGGTCGCTCCGCACCATTCTCTCGTCTTCGGGCCAAACATTCTCGTTCTGCAGGAGGGGCGAGGCGACCGTTACAACCTGGTCTCGGAAGGGCTCGGCTACGCGACGCGCACGTCGAGCGGTCTCGGGTTCGAGCTCGGATACCATTACTGGTGGCCGTGGCAACGAGCCCTTCGCGGTCCGTTTCTGGGCCCATCGCTTCTCATCGGCAGCACCACCAACGCCTCGGTGGGTGACCCATCGCGCGCGCAGGCCTACTGGGGGGCGGCGTTCGACGTCGGCGACCAAGAGGTGCTGCCGGGGGGATTCACCATCGGGGGCGGATTCGGGCTCGCGGTCGTGAAGATGACCGACGCGCTGGCGCTCTTCCCGCGGCTGCTCGTTCAGGCTGGTTGGTCCTTCTGAGCCATCACGGGGGCCAACCCCGCCGCGTCGCCCTCGGCAGAGAGCGAGAGCCGCCGATCCATGTCAGAGTCCGCGGGTGCTCCCGCTCCGCGACCACTTGCCGACGCGCACGGTGCCGTTCGTCAACTACGCGCTGATCTTGGCGAACGTGGCGGTGTTCGTCCTGGAGCGGATGACCATCGCCGACGGAATCGAGCCGAGCACCCTCTTGTCGTCGTGGGGGCTCGTTCCGGCGCGCCTTTTGGTCGATCCTGTTACGGGCATCGAGACGGTCTTCTCGAGCATGTTCATGCACGATCCGACGAGCTTGATGCACTTGGGCGGCAACATGCTTTTTTTGTGGATTTTCGGCGACAACGTCGAAGACGCCATGGGGCACGTCCGCTATTTTTCATTTTACGTGCTCGGGGGAGTTTGCGCCGCGGTGGCGCAGACCGTCATCGACCCGACATCGACGCTGCCGATGGTCGGCGCATCGGGCGCCATCTCGGCCGTGCTCGCGGCCTACGTGTTCCTGTATCCGCGCTCGCCCATCACCGTCATCAATCCCATTCCGCTGCTTTGGCTCTTCTGGGGAATGTTCATTTATTTTCCAGCGTGGGTGGTCATCGGCGAGTTCTTCGTCCTCAATCTTTGGAACGCCTTCGCCAACATGGCGCAGGGAGGAGTCGCGTTCATGGCCCATGTCGGCGGCTTCATCGGCGGCGCCCTGCTCTTTCGACTGTTCACCGCAGGACGAGCGCGCCTGGACGACTACGGGCGATGGCAACAGTGGGGGCGGCCCGCGCGCCCCCGCACAGGGTGGAGTTGATCGCAGAGCGCAACCTGTCGCGCATGCTAGTCAGCGGCGCAGCCCATGCGCCAAAAAGAGCGCCGCTCGCCGCTCCCGCCCACGGTCGTGTTGCTCGGCCTGACGAGTTTGCTCACCGATGTCGGGACGGAGATGATCTTCCCGCTTCTTCCCGTCTTCCTCACCGAGACCCTCAAGGCGAGCCCGGCCTACCTCGGGCTCGTCGAAGGCGCAGCTGACACCGTCTCGAGCTTGCTTAAGCTCGCATCCGGCGTCGCCGCCGATCTCAGTCTCCGGCGAAAGCCGCTGGTCTTGGCAGGATACGCGCTAGCGAGCGTAGCGCGCCCGTTCGTCGCGATCGCGAGCCGGCCGTGGCACGTGCTCGCCGTACGAGTGACCGACCGGGTGGGAAAGGGGCTCCGCAGCTCGCCGCGCGACGCGCTCATCGCCGACGCGGCCGGCGATCACCCCGGCCGAGCGTTCGGCTTCCACCAGGCGATGGACAACGTGGGGGCCGTGATAGGGCCGCTCCTTGCAACCACCCTGATCGCCCTTTCGGTGCCGCTCCGCAGCATCTTCTGGATCGCCGCGATTCCCGGATTGCTCGCAACCCTCTTGGTCGCGCGGGTGCGCGAGCCCACGAGTCGACGGATGGCCGAAACTGCCGGGGCCACGCCGCAGGGGGGCCTTCGGGTTCTGCTCGCCGACAGGCGTCTCGTCTTTTACCTGGTGATCCTCGCCCTTTTCTCGCTGGCCAACTCGTCCGATGCTTTTCTTCTCCTTCGCGCTCGCTCCCTCGGTCTCTCCACGGCGGCCGTCCCGATTCTCTGGTCGGTCCTGAACTTGTCGAAGGTGGTATGGGCCTACTTGGGCGGCGACCTCGCCGATCGCGTGCCGCGCGGCCGGCTAATCGCCGCGGGCTGGCTCATCTACGCGCTCGTTTACCTCGGCCTCGCCGCGGCGACGGCGCCGTGGCACGTGTGGCTATTGTTCGTCGTCTACGGCATTTTCTACGGATTGACCGAGCCGGTGGAGAAGGCGCTCATCAAGGAGCTCGTCCCGGAGCGAAGACGCGGCCGCGCATACGGTGCCTACAATTTCGTCGTCGGCGTCACGGCGCTGCCGGCAGGCTTGCTGACGGGAGCCTTGTGGCGAACGGGGGGACCGACCTTGGCGCTCGGTACCGGAGCCGCACTCGCCGCGATCGCCGGTGGCCTCCTTTTCTCGTGGGACGCGTGGCGTGCCCGGGGCCCGACGGAAGCGCCCTAGCGAGCGCCCTGGGAGCGCGGGAGCGCCTCGCGCTCAGCCCGAATCTCCTGGCGCAACGAATGGACTACGAGCTTCCGAGCGGAAATCCTCGTGCGGCGGAAGCAATCAGGTCTACGTATTGGCCGGCCGTGCGCTTCTTTGCCACCGCCGCCAAAGGGACCGAGCCCGCGTTGCGCGACGAGCTCCGAGAGCTCCGGTTTCGGCGGGTGCGCGCCGACCGGGGCGGTGTCCATTTCGAGGGTGAGCTCGCAGACGGGGCGCGAGCGTGCCTCTGGTCTCGCGTTGCGCTGCGGGTCCTTCTCGAGGTGGCGAGCTTCGAAGCGCGCGACGCGGCGGCGCTCTACGACGGCGTGCGCGCAGTCGATTGGAGCGCATGGCTGACGGCGCGAACGACCCTCGCCGTGCGCGCCAGCTGCCGCTCGAGCCAGCTCACTCATTCCGAGTTCATCGCCCAGAAGACCAAAGACGCGGTCGTCGACGTGCTGCGCGATCGTCTCGGGGCCAGGCCCTCCGTCGACAAGCGCGATCCGGACGTCTTGTTGGCGGTTCATGTCGCGCGCGACCACGCGATCGTCTACCTCGACCTCGGCGGAGAGTCCCTTCACCAGCGCGGATGGCGCGCGCACGCCGGCGAAGCGCCTCTCCGGGAGACGCTCGCGGCAGCCGTGGTTCGGCTCTCCGGCTGGGACGGCGAGCGGCCGCTGGTCGACCCCATGTGCGGGGCGGGCACCATCGCCATCGAGGCGGCCGCGTGGGCGCAACGACGGGCACCCGGACTGAGCCGTGCCCGCTTCGGCTTCGAGCGCTGGGCTTCGCACGACGACGGGATGCGAAGCAGGATGCGCGTGCTCCGCGAAGACGCGCTCGCAGCGGCTCGCAAGGGGGTTTCTCGGATCGTGGCTCGCGACATCGATCCCGACGCGGTTGCACTCGCGCGGGGCAACGCCCGTGCGGCGGGTGTCGACGTCGTCGTCGAACAGCGTGACGTGCGGGAGCTGACGGCGTTCCTGCCCCGCGGGTTCGTTGTGACGAACCCGCCTTACGGCGCGCGCCTCGCCGCTGACCGCGCTCTCTACGATGACACCGCGAAAGCGCTCCGCGCGATGCACGGGTACACGGTGGCGCTCCTCGCAGGCGACCCTGCCCTGGCGCGCGCCATGGACCGCGAGCCAGAGCGCTGGCTCGTCCTCCACAACGGCCCGATCGAGTGCCGCCTTCTGGTTTATGCCATCTCGTGACGGTCCTCCGGACCGCCCGGTTGTATTCTGGCGCCCCGAGATGCCGCTATTTCAGAAGCCGCCCGAAGGAGCCGAAGAGATCGCTCGTAGCCGCCCGCTCGACCTTCCGCCCGAAGAGGTCGCGACGATGGACGAGCGGGAGTGGTACGCGCGCGCCTACCGCGGCGACGTCGCTCAGCTGACCGTGCGAGCCGTTGCCATGGGCTCGGTACTCGGCTTTTTTCTCGCGTTCACGAACGTGTACGTGACGCTGAAGGCGGGCTGGTCGTTAGGCGTCGCTCTCACCGCGTGCATCGCCTCCTTCACGATTTGGTCGGGCCTGCTGAAGCTCGGTGTCGCCAAGTCGCCAATGACCATTCTCGAGAACAATTGCATGCAGTCGACGGCTTCTTCGGCCGGCTACGCGACGAGCGTCATGGTTGGCACTGCGGTGCCTGCAATGCTGATGCTGAGCGTGAGTGATGCAAACCCCAGAGGCACCAACATCGCTTGGTGGATCGTCGCGCCGTGGATGGTTTGCGTCGCAGCGCTGGGGGTGATGGTCGCGATCCCGATGAAGCGCAACATGATCAATCATGAGCGCCTCCGTTTCCCTTCCGGGACAGCCGCGGCGGTTCTTCTTCAGAGCCTCTACACCGAAGGACGCGAAGCCCTCGCCAAGGGTCGCGCGCTCCTGTTCTCGGCGCTCTTCGCGGTCTTGGTGCCGATCTTGAAGGACCTCAACCTTCGAAAGGTGGACGCAGGCAATGGTCTCATCGACCGCGAAGGGCTTCTCCCTGCACAATCGAAGATTTTCGATTGGCTTCCGGGGATGCGCGTCTCGATGCTGGACTCGAAACTGCATGCCTTCGCGTCGAGAACGACGTTGCCGTCGGAATGGGGCATGGTGCTCGACCACGGTATCGTCCTGGTCGGCGCCGGGGCGATTGTCGGGCTTCGCACGACGCTCGCCATGGGGCTTGGCGGGGTGGTCCTCGCGTTCGCGATCGGTCCGATGGCCGTTGGATGGGGCTGGACCAACGCTGCGGGACATTTCGTGACCGCGGCGAAAGGCCCGGCCACCGCCTGGAAAGACATTGGAACGTGGTTCGGTGCTCCGCTACTGGTCGCCTTCGGGCTCGTTACTTTCGCATTGCAATTCAAGACCATCGTACGAGCGTTCGTCTCGATGGGGAACGAGCGGCGGGCGGGCGGAGGCGACCCCACGCACGCGGTCGAAGTGCCCACGCGGTGGTTTCTCGTTGGCGGGTCCATCGCCGGCGCGGCGATCGTGACGCTCGCCAAGCTCGCCTTCGACATTCCGGTCCTGTACGGCGCCCTGGCCGTCCTCCTAACGCTCTTTCTCGCTGTGGTGGCGTGCCGCGCGACCGGTGAGACGGACATCACGCCCGGGGGGCCGATGGGCAAGATCATGCAGCTCGCCTACGGCGTCTTGATGCCCCAGAGCTACGCCGCCAACCTGATGACCGCAAGCATCACGGCCGGCGCCGGTCTCGCCAGTGCCGACCTGCTGAACGACCTCAAGTCGGGCTACCTCCTCGGCGCCAATCCCCGCCGGCAGTTCGTCGCTCAATTCCTCGGCATTTTCACGGGCACGATCGCGACCTGCATTGGATATTACGTCCTCGTCCCGGACGCGTCGGCCCTCACCGGGACGGCGCACAGTCCGGCCATGTTCCCTGCCCCGGGGGCGCAGCAATGGCGTGTCGTCGCGGAGCTGTTCAAATTCGGCGTAGGCAACTTGCACCCGATGGCCCGCTACGGAATGGCCATCGGCCTGGGCGTCGGCGCCGCCCTTGCCGTCGCCGAATGGGCGCTACCCGAGCGAAGGAGCTGGATTCCTTCCGCCACCGGCCTTGGCCTCGGGTTGCTTCTTCCGCTCTTTACTTCCCTTTCGTTTCTCCTTGGCGCGCTCGCGGCGTGGGTATTCGGCCGGCTCGAGCCGAGGCAGGCCGAGCGCTTCGTCGTACCCATCTCGTCGGGGCTGATTGCCGGCGAGAGCATCGTCGGCATCGTCGTGGCAATTCTGAACACGACTGTCCTGAAGTGAAGTGCCCGGCCAGCGTGCGGCGTATACGCTCGAGAGTCATGCAGAAGGCATTTTCGTGCTTGCTCGGCCTCCTCATTGGTGCGGCCTGCGAGCGGACTCTGGCGCCACCACCCGGCCGGACGCCGCAAACGGCATCCGGCCCCATGGCGGGCGAGGCACAGGACCATCCTGGGGGACGCTTTTCGTCGCCTGCCGATGCGTCGCCGCCAGAGGAAACTGGCCCCACGGTCCAGGCGAACGACGCGGATGGTGAGCCCGCTGAGGTCTTTCGGTCTTGCGCCACTGACGGGGACTGCGTCGCCGTCGATCGGGTCGGTTGTTGCCAAAACGGCTGGAAGGCAGCGATCGCTTCGTCGCAAAGAGAATCTTACGCGCGCTCTTTCGCTTGCCCGCACCCGCATCCGATGTGCGCGATGTACATCGTGCGCGACCAACGCGTGGCCCACTGTGACGAACGAAAGAAGCTGTGCGGCCTGGTCCCGCCATGAACGAGAGCGGCTCCGGCCCTCCGGCGCACCCGCGACAGTGGCTGTCGAGGTGACCGCTGACGCGTTCTTCAGCGAAGCACAGGCATCAAAAGCCGAGCTGCAAGCCCAACTCCGGCGCAAAACCGAAAAGGAAGCCCGCGGTCCCGCCGAAAGCGCCTTCCACTTTGACGGCCAGCGTCGTCGCGATCGTCTTGGCGAGCGGAACGCGCACGCCGCCACCGATCGCGCCGAACGCAGGACCGGCTACCAGCCAAGCGTTCTCACTCAATCCTTTGCCGGCCACGCCGACCGTCGTCGGAACGTAAGCGTCGAACTCACCGACGCCGGCACCAACGAAGACCATCGGCGCGAGCTTGGCAATCGCCTCGTGACCGATGAGATACGTAAAGCGTGCCTCCACGTGCAGAGGCGCGAAGGCCGGCCCCGGGGCCGACGCCGGATTGGTGAACAGCACGTATCCGGCACGGAGGCCCAGCATTGCGTTTGCGTCGAGCGCATAGTCCATGGTGAGCAGGAGACGTAAATCGCCGCGGCTCAAGCCCGATTGAACCGTGTCTCCCTGGCGCACCTGGATGGTGCCGTTCTGCGGCGCACCATTTGGAAAGTTCGCGCCCGTCGTGGGATCGACGCAGTTGTATCCTTGCCCGTTGATAGGCGCATTTCCTGCCGGGTTGAGTCTGCACACCTCGTTGGCTGCCGGCATCAGGAAGAAATCCAGCGAGCCCGTGACGCCGATCCAAACCCGAGAAGCGGGCACTCTCGAATTTCCAGCCGTGCCCGCCGAGCACTTCGAGTCTTTGCATGAACCGCTCGCGCATTCGTCGTCGCGGCCACAATCGTCGCCTTCGCTCTTTTTCGCAGCCGCGCACCTGCCGTCTGCACACGACTCGCCGATGCAGTCGTCGTCTCCCTCGCAGGCTTCGCCGGCCCCCTTCTTGTCGACGCATTTCCCCGCCCCGCACGAGTTGCTCTGGCAATCGTTCGCGCTCTCGCAGTCTTCGCCTGCTGCCCTCTTCGAGCTACTGCACCCCGGAAAGCCGGGGGGGCACTCGGCTTGCGCGAGCTCTCCGCACTGCAACGGCGGGTCCTGATGCGGGAGGCTCGGCGGCGGTCCAGACAGCTTCTGGACGATGCTGACTGAATAAGGCCTCGTTCGCGTACCAGACGTTGCAATCGCGTCGTTGGCGGCGCTGAAGCCCTGAATGTAGTACTGCATCACGCCGAGCGTGACGTCTTTGCACGGGAGGAGGGCGCCGTATCCCGTATCCATCCTCCGGAGCTCGAGCGTCTTCCATTCGGCTGTTCCGGCACCCTTGTACTTCACGACGGCGCGCAAGAGCTTTTCCGTTCCGAGGTACTCGGCGTAAATAGGGAGCGGCGCGCGCACCAGCTGCTCACCGGCGGGCTGGTGGGCAAAATCCCCCGCGGCAGGCTGGGTGGCTCCTACGACGGAAGGCGGCAGGGCCCCGGTTGGAGCGCCCGCGGGCGGCGAGCCGGCAGGCGCCTCTGCGTTGGAATCGCCTCCGCCGACGACCTTCTTCTTGGCATCACTCCATACGCCTTGAAGCGTTGGCGTCTTGTACGCCGGGTCCAATTCGAGCGAGGCATCGACCGCCAGCGCCTGAGCGAAGCTCGCCCGCCCTTCATCGACCGAGCCGTTCAAGACCTGCATTGCGCCAAGATCGCGCAAGAGCGCGCCCCTCAGGCTCGCCGCGCATTTGTTGCCCGTGCATTTGCCGATTGCCGTCTGCAATTTGTTTATCGCGGCGGCAGAATTTACGTTCAGGTTGTCTTCCTCGATGGCCTTTTTCTGCAGCAGCTGCGCTTGTTTTTCGATCGCTGAATCATTCGCCGATGCAGGAGTGACGACGGCGACGGCCACCATGAGGGACAGCCACCGCAAAACGCGCAGCGCGACAGGGGCAGCAAAGGTGCGATGCACTTCGATATGACCTCCCAGCGCGGGCGAGCATAGAGCAGGTGGTCGCCGGAGGGGGACCAATCGGGAAGAATTGCCGTCTTTTGGAGCGGCGGGGAGCGCGTGGCGCCATAGCGCTGCGAATGAGTGGACGCACCAACCGAGATTCCCGAGTTCGAGCCGTCCGGAGCCGACGAACGCGATCGGGCATGCTGCGCCGGGCTCTCAGCCGTCGCCCGCGCGAGGTTGCTCGACGCCGCGTACGAACGCACGGCGCCGACTGGAGCCAGAGAGCCCAAACATCGCTCGCCATGACGGCGCAAACGCGCCGGTCCGGCTATTCGAGCGGCCTGGCAAGTCGACTCCGAAGTCGCTTCTTCGTTATGCGCTTCCTGCCGGTCATTGCACTCGCGCCCAATCAGACAGGGGCGATTGCCACCGCGTTTTTCGCCCAAGTCGGGTGACCGAGGACTCGTGCCTGAAACTCGAGGGCCAAAGCGGTGCACCCATTCATGGCTTCTGCCGTTGCGCGGCCTGCGCAATCGAGAGGGCCATGCGTGCGTATTCGTCGGCACGCGCGGCAAGACTAGAGGCCTCGTCGTGCGAAGCTTCGGTTTGCGCCTGTTCCAATTGCGACCGCGCGAAATGGTATTCGTACGGCGCGAGTTGTGCGGCCTCGCTAGCGGCCGCCTCCGTCAGATTCACCGCCGCGCAGTTCATGGCCACCGCAGACTGACGCCCCATGCATCCAACGAACGCCCCACAGCAGACCATGCGTAGAGGCGCGCTCGATTTTGGCATCGCCGCGCAGAAGGTACCGTTCACGCGACGTCGGGGTCAAGCCGTCCCATCCGCCGATTGGCGCACGCAGCCTACTTATGATTGCTGTCGAGCGATGACCAACAGTGCCCGGCAGGTCCGTGGGATTGACCACGGCTGACGCGGTTGGAGAAAACGCATCCTCGGGATATCGGCAAAGAACGGACGGCTAGAGCCGGCGAAAGATTCCAACGACGACTCCCAGAAGCATCGTCGGCTTGAAGTCGGCGGCACGGACGTAGATGGGCGCCATGTTTTTGTTTGCCGGCTGGAAGCGCACGTGATCCTTCTCCGGATAGTAGTATTTCACGGTGGCCTCGTCGCCGATCATTGCGACGACCATCTCGCCACGGCTCGCCGTCAGCTGCTTTTTCACGAAGATATAGTCGCCGCTCAGAATGCCCGCTTCGATCATCGAGTCGCCGTGCACCTTCAGGCCGAACACGTCGCGTCCACCCTTCACCAGCGTGCGATCGATGCGAACCGTGTCGACGATGTGCTCTTCGGCAAGGAGTGGCAGCCCAGCCGCTACGCGACCCAGGATCGAGATTTCGAACCAGGTCAACGTCGTTCGCTACGGATTCCTTGAGCGCTGCCGCAGCCCCGAAGGCCGTTGCCGCGGGGCTCGTTGGCCGCAAAGCGCGCGACTTCATATCTTCGCGTGTGAGATACCCTTTGCGCTCGAGGGCGCGGAGATGGTCGTTCACGCCGTTCGTGGATCGGATCCCCATGCGGGCGCCTATCTCGCGAAGAGTGGGAGGATAGCCCCGGTCGTGGATCGACTGCTGGATGAAGTCCAGAACCATCTGCTGACGCTGCGTGAGCCCTTGCATCGTGGTGAGAGGCTACTGAACGCGCGTTCTATCGTCAACAAACGCGGACGGCGCTAGGGGGACGACGGGGCTCGCCATTGGGTCAGAAAGGTCATGTCCATGTCGACATGACAGGTCTCACACGCGTGATCGACCGCATCTTTTCGGTTCAGTCCGTGGACGAAGTTGTCATCCATCCAGCGGGCGAGGCGCTTCTTGTCGCCGCGGTCCAGCTGTTTCACTCGGCCCTGGTGACAGGAGTCGCAGAACAGCGGTGAGCTGTCGGCCATCGCGAGCTTGACGACGAATTCGTCCCACATCTTGGCGGCGACCCTCTTTTGGGGTGTAGGCGCCGCAAAATCGCCGTCTTGGTGGCAATGGGCACACTTGACGCCGAGCGACCTCGCTAGGAGCTTCATCACGCCGCGAAGCGCCGTGGGCTCAAGCTTTTCGATAGGGGGCAGGGCGTTCACGTCCAATCGTAGGGACTCGAGGTCCGCTGCCATGGCGCTCGCCCGCGGAGGCTTCATTTCGACGATCGGCACCAGACTCTCCGGGGCCAATGTTCCTGGTCGTGCGGGGAGGACGTCCGTCGAGACCGCGGGCGCGCTAGGAGCCGGCTCATGGGTGCGGTCTCCCGCCGCCGCGACGGCGGCGCTTCTCCCGATAGGCTCTGCGCGTCCACCGGCCCCGCAACCCGCCGAGTCGAGAACGGAGGCGGCCCAGAGAACGCGCGCGAGAAGGCTGCGAGAGGCGATCAAAACTTTCCGCTGCTGGTCAGAAACGTCACCTTGTCATTCGTCTCTCGGAGGCGTGCGCTCAAAAGGCGCACGCCGTTCCAAAGCACCTCGTAGGCGAGCTCTTTCTCCGAGAATAGAAGCTCGTCAAACACCTCCTTGGTGACGACGAGCATGCGGCATCGCTCGTGAACTCGCGCATCCGCCGAGCGCGGTGATTCGTCGAGGAGCGACATTTCTCCGAAAACCTCGCCGGAGCCGAGCACGGCGAGCGCCTCCTCGCCCATTCCTGGCAATTCGCGAGAGAGTCGGACTTTGCCGTTCAAGATGACGAAAAGCTTGTCGCCGGGATCCCCATATCGGAAGAGGCTCGTGCCTGTCTCGTGCGACTCCTCGGTCGTCACGCCGGCAATCAGGGCTAGGGCTTCTCGCGTGAGCCCGTCGAACAAGGGCACGCGCGCGAGCTGCTCCTCACGCCTGCTCTGAGGAGCGGCCCCGGCCGAAGGGAGCGATGCGCTAGTCATTCATCGCCATCCAACGCTCGGCGTCGAGCGCAGCCATGCACCCGGTGCCTGCCGCGGTCACCGCCTGCCGGTACGTGAAGTCCTGCACGTCGCCGCACGCGAAAACTCCCTCCACGCTCGTGTAAGTGCTCCCGGGCCTGGTCTTGATGTAACCGTTCTCGTGGAGCTCCAGCTGTCCCCGAAACAAGTCCGTGTTGGGCGTATGGCCGATGGCTACGAAGAGCCCGGTGGCGGGGATGATTGACGGCTCACTCGTCTTGAGGTTCCGGACGCTCGCCCCGGTAACCTCGCCCAGACTCACGTCCAAGATTTCCTCGACCACACTGTTGTAAAGGATCTTGATCTTTGGGTTCTTCAGCACGCGCTCCTGCATGGTCTGGCACGCGCGGAAGTCCTCCCGCCGGTGCACCAATGTCACGCTCTTGCACAGGCCCGACAGGTAGGTTGCCTCTTCCATCGCAGTATCGCCGCCTCCGACGACGATGACATCCTGCTGTCTAAAAAAAGCGCCGTCGCAAACAGCACACGCGCTCACCCCCCTCCCCTGGAGGGCGTGCTCGCTCTCGAGGCCGAGCCATTTGGCCTGCGCACCGGTGGCGACAATCAAAGCCCGGGCATGGTGCTCCACGCGCTCGTCGCCCACCCAAACGCGAAACGGCCGCGTCGAGACGTCGACACGGTGGACGTCCTCCGTCACCACCTCGACCCCTTGCGCGACGGATTGTTCACGGAACGCCTTCATCAGGTCTGGCCCCGCAATCTTCTCTGGGAAACCAGGATAATTCTCGACGTCGTTCGTAATCATGAGCTGGCCGCCTGGAATCCCCCCGCGGACGAGCCCCTCGAACATCAACGGTTTGAGGTTGGCCCGGGCAGCGTAAATCGCGGCAGTGTGGCCCGCCGGGCCCGACCCAATGATGATGACTTTACGCGTTTCGGACATATCAACCTTCTTACATGGAGCCGCGAATTGCTCCACCAGGGTGCGCATTCATCCCCCCGGGACCACCGTTTAGCCTGTGCTCGTTACGGTCTCGGGTGAGCTCAGTCCTTGACGGGGGTCGCCTTCAACGACGCTCGACCGTCTTTCACGTAGACCGTGAACTTGACCTTCTTGCACGCATGGCGCGCCACGAGAACGTCGTGGTTCTTCTTCAATGTGTGTGAAAACCTCTCGTAATTGAGCCCTTCCGTCGGCTCGCCACATTGCCTCTTCGTTCGGATGAAGTCGTCGTAGACAGCCTGCCAGTCCCCGCCATTGACGGGCGGCCGACTCTGACTGGCTGCCCGCGCCATGACGTCGGCGGGAGCCGCACCGACCATGGTCGCATCCTCGTCTTCATGACCTGCCTGGAAGAGCGCACCGGGCATTGGCCCGGAGTACGACACGCTGGCAGCGGCAGTGCCCATTGGGGGAGGCGTGGGTCGCGGCAACGTGGCGGGGCGACCTGCGGCCGGGATTTGCAGCGCGGGGCGGGAGGCAGCCCGATCGTCGGCGGAGGAAGAGGCGGCAAAGAACGATGGAGGCGCCGGACGGGGCCCGGCCTGCGAGGACGACGTCACGGGAGGCAGGGGAAGCCGCCCCGACTGCGAGGACTGCGAAGAGGAGGCGTCGGACATCGGAAACGAAAAGGCGCTCATCGCCGGCTGCGCGGGTGTCGGCCCCAGGATCGATTCCAGAATCAGCGGGCTTTCGCGTCATTCCCCCCGCGTGCTCGATGGCCCGCTCGACGCCGCGGTTGACGCTCTGCGCGGCCACGCGATACGAACCGCGGAAGCGAGCGACTTGCAGCCCGTCGATGGCGCCCGTTTCGAACCGCCGGCTCTGCGTCACCATCTCGCGAAGTGGCAGCGTGTGCTCGAGCAAGGTGAGCGCGACCCCGACGGCGCTGGCGAGAATGACGACTGCGGCGAGCAGCATCCACGGCACGTTCGCCTTGTCCTTGTCGTCGGCATTGGTCAAAAAGCCCATCGGGCTCGTCAAGGTGGTCTTGCTCCTGACCACCGCAAATCCGCCTCCGAGCGCCCAAACGTCGCCGGGCAGCCGCGCGTACATCGTGCCGAGATCTTCGCTCAGCATTCGCACGTCCGACCGCCCTCCGTCGCCGTAGACCTTCTCGTCGACGTTCTTCAAATCGCCGCTGACCGCGTCGAGCTTTTCCTGGTCGAACCCGTCGGTTCCGACTCCCGCCGCGACGCGCCGACCGAGCGCGAAGAAAGCGACGTTCGTGCGCGTTCGTCTGGCGATGTCTTCCGCCAGCTTCGCGCTCACTTCTTTGAGGCCGACGATGGCCCCCGCCGGGCGCTGGGCGGCGTCGTATTCGACGGGGCGCGCCACGACGATGTACATCTTGCTGCCCAGCACCCAGACGTCGTCGCGGAGCCAGCCGTGAAGCGCGTCGTTCACCGCCGGATAGCCGCCCATCTCGAATTCGTCGTTTCCAGCCGCCACCTCGTATCCTCGCGAGGCGACGACGCGACCCTCCCGATCCACCGCGAAGAGCGCGTCGTCCCGCCAATCGACGGGGATGGCTTCGTGCACGGCGGCCAGCGCCTTCTTCGCGTCCGCCCTGGCCTTCTCGGGCAGTCTGCCGTTCGCACTGCCGTTTGCGCTGACGAGCGCTTGTTGCAGCCCTGCGTCGACACTCCCGGCGAGCAGCGCGTCCAGACGATGACGCGCATCGATCTTGAGAACCCACTCCACCGTCTGGCTATCCGAGGCGAGCCCCTCTTTGAGCCCGCGCGTGGTCTGACGCCCGTATTGACCCACCGCGACGTACACGACGTAAAGCGCGATGGCGACGGCCAGACCAAGCAGCACGTACCAGAGCCGCGAAAGGATCATCACTTGGCGTCTGCTCCCCCTACCCCCGTCAGCGCGAGCGGCTCCCTCAGCTCCAGAACGCCAGGACCGATGTGCACACCGGCTGCCTCTTTGCCTACGGGCTTACCCTCGAAGAAGGCCCTCAGTGTGTACTCTCCCTGAGCGAGGGCCATCGAAAAAGCTCCCTCGCGATCCGAGAACGCAAAATCGACGACGGAGGGGTCGACCACGACGTACATCACGATGCTGGGAAAGAGCTCGTCCCGAATTTCGTGCACTCCGAGCGTCGTAGCTGCCCACTCTCGCGAAGAGCCGGGGGCCGTAGGGTTCGGGGCCCATGCGCTCGCGTTTTCGGGGGTCGCCGGTCCGGTGCCCTTCGTCTCGTAGAGCACGTGCTCGAATGGGTCGGCATTTTTGAAGCTGAGCCGCGAGCCGGGAGCAAGGACGATCGTGGCGGGGGTCATGCGACCACCCGTCACCTTGACCCCGACGGGATCATGCGCCTGAGCCGTTCCACTTCCGAACGCCGCCACGCATACGTCGCGTGACACGTTCGCCGAGAGCTTGCGGAAGTCCTGCCGGACCGTGGGCGACGGCTCGCGCCAGGTATAGCGATGCGACTCGTTCTTGGTGGGATCCGCGTACACTTGGGGTACGAGCTTTTCCCAGCCCGTGACTTTCCCCCTCAAGTTCGCACCCGCGACGGCCCGCAGGGGGCCGGCCGCGAGCGCCGCTGTGAGAACGACGACGAGAGCCACGAGGCGCGGCAACCACGTTCTTCGCTTCGCATCGTGCATATGGCAGGCGCCCGAGCGAAACGGTAGCCGACCGCGAAAGCAGGTGTAAACGCCTTTCGATTCCCGCAGCTATGCTCTTGGGGTGCGCCCACACGCTCCCCGCGGCTCGCGCAGCCGCGAAGTCGAAGCTCGCGGAGCACGGCCCGGCGGTGGCGGCGAACGCGACCAGCAAGCGGAGCGGAGCAACCGGGCGACGGCGCCTGTGCAGCTACGCCGGCGCGGGGACGCACCGGCCCCCGTAGTCTTCCACAGAGGCGCGCACGCGCCGTACGCGGTCCGATGGTTCGGTGTGACGTCTCTCGCGGGACACGCGCGCAACTTCGCGGCGAGCGCGATCGCCGCCGAATCGATCGATTCGCGCGACTGGATGCGCCCGGCCTCGATGGACGAGCTCCTGTCCGCCTTCGTGCGGGTCTTGGGCGGAGATTCGTCGCGTCGTACCCTCGCGGAGGCCGTTGGCCGCCCCGTGTGGATCGACTTCGTTGCGGATACCGGAGACGACCGCGACGTAAGCCAAGCCGTCGCGCGAATGCTCTTTGCGACGTATTCGGTCGAAGAAGAAGGGGGCAACGATGCGCGCCTTCTGCCCAGAGGGGACGTACTGGTCTTCGGCGGGGACACGGCGTATCCCGTCGCGACTGGTGAGGAGATCGCGCGCCGTCTGGTCGCTCCGTGGAACGAAGTGCTGCGAGAGCAGGTCCGCAGCGACGACCCGCCCCGCGTTCTCATCGGAATTGCCGGGAACCATGATTGGTACGATGGCCTCGACGGCTTCGGGCGCCTCTTTCGCCGGAAACCGACCGAGGGCGCTCATCAAGAAGAAGCGGCGACGCGGGCTGCCCCCGTCCGGAGCGGGCCCAATCGGCCAAGGCGCGCTGGGATCGTCGCGCGCCAGCTCCACCTGGATGAGGTGGGCGGCATGGTGGCCATGCTCGCCAGCCTATGGGGATCGGTGCGTGCTCTCTGGTCTGGCACGAAAATAGGCCGGCCGCGACGGCTCGCGCTGATCGGCTACGAGCCCGTCCAGGACGCCTCCTACTGGGCGCTTCGCCTTGCCCCGGGGCTCGAGCTCTGGGGTGTCGACCGCCAGCTCGGCCGCCTCGATTTCCGTCAGCGCCTCTTCTTCGCTGAAAGGCGACGCTCTGCACCGAACGGCGGGATCTTGTTCGTCGCACCGGATCCGGCGATCGCTTTCGGTGAGCGCAACGAGCCCGGAGAGCGAATGCTTGCGGCGTGCAGGTTGTCGCTCGAGCGCGACCATCTTTTCTATCTGACCGGCGACATGCATCACTACGAGCGACGGCTCGCGAGCGAAACCAGCGTGCACGTGATCGCGGGAGGCGGCGGCGCCTTTCTTCACGGAACGCGAATGTCACCGTCTCCGAGCGGAGCCGCCGCATGCGCTTGGCCGTCGGCGCAGGCCTCCCACCGGCTGGTGGCCCAAGTGCCGTTGAAGCTCATGGTAGGAAGCGCCGGATTCGTCTTGCATATCGCCTTCGCCCTCATGGCGTCAGTCGAGCTCGGGGCAAGCTCGAGAAGCACGAGCGCGCTGGTCGTAAGCGCATGCGCGGTTGCGGCGGCGCTCGTCGCTGCGCTGTACGCCAACATCGGCCACAACCGCGCGCACCCTCGTCGCATTGCCGCCGTCGCAGTGCCCTTCGGGGCCGCGCTCGGCCTCTTGCCGATGCTCCTTCGGCTCGCGCTCCCGCGAATCGTTCCGACGCTGGCGGGCAACATGGGCGTGCTCGTCGTTTCTGCCTTCCTCGGTCCTCTGGGGATCGGCCTTTT
This sequence comes from uncultured delta proteobacterium, assembly GCA_963787925.1. Lineage (GTDB taxonomy): Bacteria > Myxococcota_A > Polyangia > Polyangiales > Polyangiaceae > Palsa-1150. The sequence goes on along the minus strand of CAWBEN010000003.1, from coordinate 974,799 downwards.
CTTGGCGACCATCGCGGTGCTCGGTCTCGACCACCAGCAGGCATTCAGCGTGTTGAGCCACCCCGGCTTCAAGCATTTCTTGCGGATGCGTCTCCAGGCCGACGGACGGATCGACGTCTGGGTCATTGGCAAGGACGATCCGCTCGGGGCAGGCAGCCCCACGCTGATCGACACCTTTACCTGGCAGGCACCGCGTCCCCAGTGAGCTGCGCCGGCGGGGGCCCGTCACGCCAGGGCTTCAATCGGGGTGATCTCGACCTCGACCAGTTTTCGATCACGGATGACACGCAGCCGGAGAGGCCCGGCGACGGGCCATGGCTGCAAAGCGCGATGGATGTCGTCCACGCCCGCGATCGTGCGCTCGTCGAGCCCGACCACGACGTCTCCCTGTTTCAGCCCCGAGGTGACGGCCGGACCACGTTCGTCGAACCCGCTAATCTCCACGCCCCCGGTGTTGTCCAGCCCCAGCCTCCGCACGAGATCGCGGGCCAGTGGCCTATTCTGCCCTGCAATTCCCAACCAACCCCGTCGTACCCGGCCCGTCGTCATGAGCTCACCGACGACCCACTGCGCCGTGTCGATGGGAACGCTGAAGCTTATTCCCTGCGCCCCAAGGATGATGGCCGTATTGATGCCAACGACGCGCCCCCTCGAATCGACGAGCGGACCGCCGGAGTTGCCAGGGTTGAGCGCGACGTCGCTCTGGATGATTCTGTTCCATCGCTCGCCCATCGCGAGCACGCATCGTCCGACCGAGCGCGCTGACGACGCCCGCCGAAACCGTCGAGCTGAATCCGAGTGGATTCCCGATCGCGACGACCAATTGACCCACCCGAAGCGCAGACGAGCGTCCAAACGTCGCGTGCCTGGGGGCCGGGGACTCGGTGCGGACGACTGCCAGGTCGGTTGCGTGGTCGAAACCGACGACCTGGGCACGGCTGGTCGTGCCGTCCGTGAACCCGAGCTCCAGCTCCTGCGCTCCGGCGGCGACGTGCGCGTTCGTGAGGGCATAACCGTCGGGCGTGAACACGACGCCCGACCCGGCACCCGCAGGCCCACGGCGCGAGGTTCGGGCGATGCTGACCACCGCTGGCCCGACGTCCTCGACCACGCCGATGACGGCGCGCGAATAGGCGTCGAGCGCCGCGTCGTCGCCGGCTGGAGAAACGTCATTGGCTGGCTGGGCAGCCGAGTGTATCGACTCGTCGAGCACTGAAGCCGTCGCGGGCATACCCGCCAACCTGCGCACGCACCGGATTCCGTCAAGCGCGAGAGCTGCACCGCTCCTCGCGCGTCCGACCGTCCGGTGGCGCTCGACAGGGCAACGCTGGAGCGCTCGGCAAGCTCACGGTCCTCCCACCGGCAGCTCCATTTGAAACCGTGTCCCCGATCCCGGTGTGCTGTCGACGCGAATCGCGCCGCCGTGATTCTCGAGAATGCTCTTCACGATGGACAAGCCGAGACCGGTGCCGTGACGGTCCCCTTTGGTCGTAAAGAACGGGGCAAAGATACTCTGCAGGTGCTCGGGGGCGATCCCGGTGCCGTTGTCCTGAACGACCACGACGACGCGGCGGCCGAAGCCTGCAAGTGAAGTGGTGACGGCGACGCGCCCGTTGCGGGCAGGCGCGGCTTGCGATGCATTCGTCAGCAGGTTGACGAAGACCTGAACGAGCTGTTCGCTCACCGCACGGACCGTGAGGACCTCCGCGCCGTAATTTCGCTCCACGCGAACGCCCGATGCGGAGAGAACGTGTTCGCAAAAGGCGATGGCCTGCTCCACGATCGCGTGCAGCAGCACCGGGCGCGCGACTCCGCTGGACGGCCGAGCGTAGCTCACCAGATCGCGCGTAAAGCGCAGCATCCGATTGGCTGACTCGCTCACGCGCCCCAACCGCTCGATGTCGTCCGGATCACCGTTGCCGCGCTCTCGGGCTTTTCGGATGAGGTAATCCGAGTAGGCGACGATCGAGGTCAACGGATTGTTGAGCTCGTGGACGACACCGGCCGCAATCTGCCCAAACGTCGCCAGCTTGTCCGCCTGCATCATGCGCTCCGAAACCACAGGGCCGTCCGCGTCATGAGCGGCGCCGCTTCTGGCCCCTATCTCCCGGGTCTGATCGAGAGCGCGCGCCAGGGCCGTCGCGGCCCGACTCACGAGGCGAACGGCCACCGAACCGTTTGGGTCGAGCTCGTCGTCGTCCGATGCCACGTGGAGTGTGGAGCCGGTCGCACTCCTGGGGATGGAGACCACGTACTCGTGAGCGAGACCTGCGAAGATCCGGGTCGGATCCACGGCGGACGGCGGACCCGCCTTTCCTTCAGGCAAGCGCTTGATCGACGCTTTGGTTGCGCGGCGCGCTGGCGAGCTCCGGGACGAAACAGGCGCCAAGGGCGTGATCGGGAAGAATCGCGGCGAGCGCGTCCACCATGGCCACCACGACCGCGTGCTCGCCCTCGCATAGCGGCAGCTCGAGAGAGAGCGTCAGGAGCCGGTCTAGCCAGGCAGCGGGGAGGACGTCCGGAAGGCGCGAACGGCTTGCCGATGCCTCCGGAACGTCGCCGGCGCGGGAGCCGCCCGGCGGCACCTCACAAGACTCTCCGATTCGCATACCGAGGGACCCTTTTCGCATCTCGCCTCTAATCGCCCCGCTCCGTCACGACGCTCTTCGAAATCGACGGTGGAATGTCGTCGTGAACTACGTGCGTATCCTCCATTCGCGGTGTCGAGGCAGGCGCCGATCGGTCTAGGTCGAGTATTCTCGCGTGGCCGACGTAGGACTTGGTCTCGTACTTCGTGATCTTGCCGATCTTGCGGACGATCTCCGCCATGCGCTCCGCCTCGCTGAAGATGATCTCCGCCGCCGCATACGGCGCGGTTTCGCGCTCGAGGCGCCGCTTGAGCAGCTCCGCGTAGCCCATGACGCTGGTCAGCGGCTGATTGAGCTCGTGCGCCGCCGCGCCCGCGAGCTCGGCGACGATCGCTTGCCGCTCCTGCGCGAGGATCTGCTCCTGCGCCTGCGCCAGGCGCTGCTCCATGCGCATTTTCTCGCGAAGGTCGGTGAAGATCCCGACGCTGACCCGACTGGCACGTTTTCTTCGTAGAGCAGCGCCGCCGACAGCGAGACCGGGATCCGATTCGCCGTTCGCGTCGAGGACCTCGGTTCGCAGCCCCTGCAACCGCCCGCCGCCAGCGCTTGACGAGGCGCATGATGTCCCGCGCGACGCCCTCCGGATAAAGGGTGCGCACGTCGCGTCCGAGCAGCTCTGCGACGGGGCACACCGTAGATGCGTTCGGCCGCCGGGTTGGCGAGCAGAATTCGGCCACGCAGGTCGGCGCTGACGATGGCGTCGACCGACGAATCGATGATGCGCTGAAGAAAGTCTTTGGTCTTGAGGAGCTCGTGCTCGACCTCGCGCTCCGCAGTCACGTCGCGGAACGTGCAGAAGACGACGCCCTCTTCCCGAAGCACGGAGTTGAAGTTGACGCTCAGGACGGCGACCTCGCCGTTCTTTCTCCTGATGCGCAGGTCGACGTTCTGCGGGTACCGCCCCTGCGCGAAGCCCACGCGCAGCTCGTGCGCGAGCGCCAATGTCTTCTGGTACGACGAGATCGCCCACTCGACGGCCGCGCAGATCGTTCTCGCCGTAGCCGGTGATGGCATGCGCGCGGGGGTTCGAGAAGAGCAGATGCCCCTCGGCGTCGATGACGACGATGCCGTCGGCCGCGCTCTCGAAGAAATCGGCGTAGCGCTGGAGGGTGCGCAGGCGGCGCTCGGCCTCGAAGCGCGCCACCGTCACCTGCTGCGTCTGATCGCGCAGCGACTGCATGACGCGCGCGTTCCGCAGCGCGATGGCCATCGCGTTCGATACCGTCTGACAAAGCGCGAGCTCGCGATCGCCGAACGTGAAAGCGTGCCTTGCGCGCAGGAAGAGGACGCCCATGGGCCGGCCCTCGTAGAGGATCGGAAGAATCGCGAGCGAGCTGAAGGTGCTCTTGTGGCCCTCGTGCCGCACGATCTCCAGCAGCGGGTGCGTGGCCACGTCGGGGATGACGAGCGGCTCGCGGCTCGAGAGCACCTGCTGGATCTCAGGATACTTCGCGAGGTCGATGGGCAGATCGCGCAGTTGCTCGTCGTCGCTAGCGGCGACGACGTAGCCCGACGTCTTCCGCTTCGCGCACGAGGACGATGCTCACCCGATCGACCTTCGCAACCTCGGCGATGCGCTGCACGACGGTGAAGAGGATGCCGCGGAAGTCGAGGTTCGACGCGAGCGCCTGCGTCAGCTCGAGAACGACGCGGGCATCCTGCTCCTTCTTTGCGAGCGCCTCGACGACGCCGCGCAGCCGAAGCTGCCCGCGGATGCGCGCGACGAGCTCCACCGGCTTGAACGGCTTGCGCACGAAGTCGTCCGCGCCAGCCTCGAAGGCCTTGCCAATCTCCTCTTCCGCCTCGAGGCCGTCAGCACGACGACCGGCAAGTCCCGCGTTTCGGGGCGCGCGCGGAGAATCCGCAGGATTCGGTAGCCGTCCGGCGGAGGCATCACCAGGTCGAGCAGCACGAGCGAAGGGTTGACCTTCTCGATTTGCTCGAGCGCCTCGGCTCCGGACGCCACTGCGACGTGCGGAAGGTCCGCGTTGGCGAGGGCCTGAATCAGTACGTGGCGGCTGACGGTGTCGTCGTCGACCACGAGAACGGGACCAGGCACGCACAAAAGTGTAACCGCGGCAATGCGTGAGTAGCGACCAGCCAGTCCCGGACGGGTGCCACGCCACTCACATTTACCTACGAAAGATACCTACGAAAATTCCCTTGGTCTTCGCCACCACCCGGTTCCAGGTCCAGCTGAACGGCGACGCTACGCGTCGAAAACTTTCTCCCGAGCGCTTCGTATGCCTTTCGGTTGGCGACGCGCCCTCGCGGTGTTCGCCCAACGTACCCCTGTTGAATCAAGAACGGCTCGACCACGTCTTCGAGAGTGTCGCGCGGCTCCGCGAGCGCCGCCGCCAGCGCGTCGACGCCGACCGGGCCGCCGTCGTAGTGATCGATGACGACCGCGAGGTAGCGCCTATCCATCTCGTCGAGGCCCGCCTCATCCACGTCGAGCCGTGAGCACGCGTGCCGTACCCTTTCGAAATCGATTTGACCGCTTCCTAGCACCTCGGCAAAGTCGCGAATCCTTCGCAGAAGGCGGTTGGCGACGCGCGGCGTTCCGCGCGAGCGCCGCGCTATCTCGTGCGCAGCCTCCGGCTCGACCTTCACGCCCAGCAGCGCGGCGCTTCGCACTACGATGCGGGCCAGATCCTCGGGGGGGATAGAAGTCGAGTCGCACGACGTGTCCGAAGCGCGACAAAAGCGGAGCAGTTAGGAGTCCCGTGCGCGTCGTGGCCCCAACGAGCGTGAAGGGCTGAAGTGGTATCTGTACGGCGCTCGCGAACGCACCGTCGCCCGTCATGACGTCGATGTGCAGGTCATCGAGCGCCGGATACAAGCTCTCCTCGACGACCGGATTGAGGCGGTGGATCTCGTCGACGAAGAGGATGTCGTTCTTCTGAAGCTTGGTCGTCAGCAGCGCAGCGAGCGCCCCTTTGTGCTCGATGACTGGGCCGCTCGTACCGATGAGGTCGACGCCCATCTCGTGAGCGAGAATGTGCGCAAGCGTCGTCTTGCCAAGACCCGGCGGGCCGCACAACAGCATGTGGTCGAGGGGCTCGCCTCGCCGCTTGGCCGCCTCCACGAAGACACGCAGGTTTTCCTTGTGTTTGGTCTGCCCGATGTAGTCCGCGAAGGTTCTCGGTCGCAGCGTTCGGTCGAAGCCGCTGTCATCGCCCTGCGGGGCCGCATCGGTAGGGCGTGGCTGCGGGAGCTCCTCCCCCCGAGCCGGAGGTCGTTTCGCCATCGACGGCTAGGTTCCCAGCTTGGCTAGGTAGTCGCCGATTTGCGGAAGGGGGAGCACGTCGGTCGCCACCCCCGCACGGACGGCGGCGCCCGGCATCCCGTTGACCACCGCCGTCTCCTGTGACTCGGCGATGATGCTCCCGCCCGCGTCTCGGATCATGCGCGCCCCTTCGACGCCGTCGTCACCCATTCCGGTCAAGATGATGCCGAGACATCGGGGTCCGAAAGCGGCGACGCTCCTGAAGAGACGGTCCGCGCTCGGAACGTAACGATCCGTCGTGGCGCCCGGCCCTACCCGCAGCTTCAGCTCACCACTTTGCTGGACGAGCTCCATGCACTTTCGGCCAGGGCAAACGAAGCCGGTGGCCTGGGACACGACGTCACCGTCGCTCGCCTCGACGGTTCGCACGGGTCCCCTCTTGTCGAGCCGCTCGGCGAACGTCCGCGTGAACTTGTCCGGCATGTGCTGCGCGACGACGAAAGCGGCGGTGGTGGTTGCAGGTAGACGCCCGAAGATGTGCAGCAGCGCGCTGGGCCCTCCAGTCGAGCTCGCGATCGCGACCACGATCTTCGGCGCACGGTAAGCCAGGCGAGCACGAGGCAACCGCTCGTCAGCCCCGGCGTGCGCGTCGTTCGGGTCCGCTCAGCCTGCCGCCGAATGAGCGAGGTGGGCACGAACGAGGGGCGTAGCGCTCGCACGAGCAGCACCTTCTGCAGAATCTCCTCACGGACCTCTGTCGCCTCGGTGCCGAGCCGCTCTGGCTTGGGTACGAAGTCGAGCGCGCCGAGCTCGAGCGCCTTGAACACGTTCTCGCGCTGCGAATAGCTGCTGACCACGATCACCGGAGTCGGCGCCTTCGCCATCAAGATGCGCAGGAAGGTGAATCCGTCCATGCGCGGCATCTCGAGATCGAGCGTGATGACGTCCGGCTTGAGCGCGCTGACCAGCTTGAGCGCCTCTTCGCCGTCGGCCGCCTTGCCGACGACCTCGACTTCGGGCTGGTCGGCAAAGACTTCGGCGATGTTCCGACGGTTGTAGGCGGAGTCGTCCACGACGAGCAGCCGGATGGGCTTCGTCCCGGGTGCAGTCACTTGGACCGGGCCCGGGCGCGGGGCCGCCACCGGGGCGGACGCTGGCTTTCGATACACGAGGTCATCTCTCAAATGTAATAGCTCGAACGCCGTCGAAACGTTCAGCAGTGATTCGGAGTGCCCCAGCAGCAAGATGCCGCCCGGGTTGAGCCGTTCGTAGAGGATCTCGATGGCAGCTTTCCGAGCCCGCGCGTCGAAGTAGATGAGCACGTTGCGGCAGAAGATGACGTCGGAGTTCCCGAAGACGCGCGACCGATCCTCGTCCAGCAAGTTCATCTGGCCGAAATGGCACATCGAGCGAATCGACTCCGACACGTGCCAGCCGTCGGGGCGTTCCTGAAAAAACGCCCGTCGAACGTCCTTGGGCGTCACGCGAAAGCTGCTCTCGGGAAAGACACCGCGCCGCGCCATGGCCACACACCGGCGGGAGATGTCCGAGCCGTAAATTCGGACGTCCCAACGCGCGTCGGTCGCGCTGTCCGGCAGAAAAAGATGCGTCCCTTGGACCAGAATACCGATTGTGTACGCCTCCTCCCCCGTCGCGCAGCCGGCGCTCCAGATGGACAGCCTGCGCCGCGAACGCAGCTGGGCATGCAACATCGGCAGGATTTCGTTCCGGAGCGCGCGGAGCTGCCGCTCTTCCCTGAAGAAGTAGGTCTCGTTCGTGGTCAGCAGGTCAATCGCCTCGTCCCACTCCTCGACCGCTTGGGTCCCGAAGCGGAGGTAGTGGTTGTAGTCGCCAAAGCTCGACAACTTGAGCACCTTCAGCCGCTCGCGCAGCCGGCGCTCGAGGCTGAAGCGAGATTCGGGCCCGAAGTGAAGCCCGGTCCGCGCGGCGAAAAGGTCGCGGAGCGCCCGAAATTCGTCCGGCTTCAGCGTCACGGGCTCCCCGAGGGGCGGCATCCGGCGCACTTACCGACTCCGCCTGCGGCGCGGGGCAGTCGTCGGAGCGGCCGTCTCGTGGGGCTCGTCGCCCCTTTCGCGATCAGGCCGCTCGAAAGGGTGCGCGTTCACGGCGGCGGCAATCGCCTCGCGCACGACGGGTTCCTTTTCGCGATCGTAGCGGGAACGCAAGAGGGCCTGCGCCTCCGGCGCGCTTGTCATGACCGAGGAGCTCCGCGGCGACGCGTCTCACCTCCCAGGAAGAGTGGTCGAGGCAATGACCCACCCCCGCGACGGAGCGCCCGGCCGCGTGCTCGCCCACGAGGGGAAGGGCGAGCTTGACCACCTCGGCGTCAGGGTGGTCGAGGGCGGAGAAGAGCGCGTTCGCGCAAGCGGCGATGGATTTCGACGAGGTTCGCACCGCGGCGCGCGCGGCCAGGTAGCCCACCACCTCGACCGCGGCGCAGGCGATGGCCGGTTCGGAGTGCGAGACGAGCTCGCAAGCTGCGACGAGCGCCTTCGCGGGGTCCGCCTCGCCGAGCGCTCGGAGCGCCGCGGCCGCCATCGCGGGCTCGCGAGTGTCCGCTAACGCACTGACGAGAGGTTCGGCACGCCCCAGTCTTCCGAGCGCGCGCACCGCGGCTAGCTTCACCTCGTGCTCTTCGTCCGCAAGCGCAAAGGCGATGACGCCAGCGGCGGCCTCGCTGCCGGCCTGCGCCAAGGCATCTATCGAGGCGCGCCTGACGCGCGGATCGTCATGCGAAAGCGCGCGCTCGAGCAAGCGAATGTCTTCAGCGCGGAGATCGCAAGTCGAGGCAATCGCACCCAACAGGACGCACCCCAGCGCGAGCAAGTCCCTGCCGGAGCGGGTGTCGCGCAGGAGAGCGCGCGCCGCATCGACGTGACGGGCTGCCAGCTCCCAGGACGCGTTCGTGGCCGCTGCCGAGATGCGCTCGTCCGGATGCCCGACGAACGACGAGACGCGACGCAGGTCGCTGGGTTCGCCGAGAGACCCGAGGGCCTCGATCGCGCGCGTGACCACGTCGATGGATTTGTCGTCCAACGCGTGGCGCAACGCGACCCTGACGGTCGCGCTGTCGGCGCCTTCGAGCGATGCCGCGAGCTCGAGAGCGGCGGCGCGCACAGGCGCTGACGCAGTTCGCGCGGCGGCGAGGAGCTCTTCGAGAGCCGAGGGACCGAAGAGCCGCAGAGCCAGATCGGCGCGCTCCGCGACGTCGTCGTCTCCGAGCGCCTGTACGAGTGACGAGACGTCCTCCGCAGCGCCTACGAGACCGAGCAGCAAGAGCGCCCCTCCACGTGCCCGAGCGTCTTCCGCGTCGAGCGAGGCGCTACGCACCTTGGTCCGACCGGAAGGGGTCGCGCGAAGCTCTTCACGCGCCACGTCGATCAATCTCAACTCGTCGGGCCCCGTGGCGAGGCAGTCGCCGAGCGCGACAATCGCCTCCCGCGCGATGGTCGGCGAAGGATCGCCGGTCGCGTGCGCGAGGGCGCGGACGGCATCGGGCTCGCGCGAACGTCCTGCGGCTGCGATGGCGTAGCGGCGCAGCAGCGGATCGTGCACGAAGGGCTCGAACATGCGCCACGGCAGCTGCGCATCGAGGCGCGCGAGCGATTCCAGCGCCGCGATCTTCAGGAACAAATCGGCTGTCGCGAGCGTCTGCACGAGGGCCTGCGTGGCGGCTTCCCGCATGTCGTCGCCGGCCAGCGCAGCGCCGCCGAGGCCCTCGGCGGCGGCGACACGAACGTTGGCATCTTCGTCATCCAGCGCCCGCATGAGCGCCGTAGTCGCTTGCGCGCCCACCACACCACCCAGCACCTCGACGGCGAGCTTGCGGCCGTCTGCGTCCAGGCGGGAGAGCGCCTCGATGGTCGCGCCTGTCACGTCCGGACCGATGGCCACGAGAGCCTCTACCGCAGCGTTGCGAAGACCGATGTTCACCGTCTCCTCGAGCGCGGCGACGAGGGACGCGATCAGCTCTTCGCGTCGCTCCAGGGTCGGCGCCACGAGCGCGGCTTGCTTGCGAACGCGCCAGTCGTCGTCGCCGAGCGCATGCAAGAGGAGCTCGGACGCCTCGGCGCCGCGCACCTTGGGGATCTGGTGCACTGCAACACGCCGGGCCTCCGGCTCGGCCTGCTGCAGCAACCAGCGGACGGCGACGACCGCATCGCTCACGTGGTCGGCCCCGTCGAAAGACCAGGCGCGGCGGCTTCGGGCCCGATGCGACCAGCAACCGCGAGCGGTTCGGTGAGATCGCGCAAGCGCGCCGTGTCGAGGACGAAGACGAGCTTCTTTCCGTGCGTGGTGATCCCGCCGATTCCGCGAGTGACGTCACCTCCCCCGAGCGAGGGCGCCGGGCGAACGTTGGCCCCGCCGGTGCCGAACACCTCGGTGACGGCGTCGACGACCAGGGCGATCAACCGCCGATCGTGGACGGCCGAGCCGTCGGCGCGCTGAGGTGGAGCCGCCTCGAGCACGATCCACTTGGTCTTGCGGGTCAGCTCGGCGCCGATGAGCCCAAAGCGGGTCCGCAGATCGATCACGGGCACCACTTCCCCCCGGTAGTCGGCGACGCCGACAATCGCGTCCGGCGCATGCGGCAGCTCACGACCTCGAGAGGGTTCGCGATCTCCTTGACCCGCCCGATCGCGACGGCGTACTCGACGTCCCCGACGATGAAGCCGACGAAGTTCTTCGACGGATCGTGGCGGTTCCGGTGGATTGCCATGGCTAGGCTACGGCACCGTCGATGATGGGCCGCAGATCGAGGAGGATCAGCGTAAGCCCCTCGCTCCCTACGGGTCTTCCTATCCCGGCGATGTGGGCCGGCTGTTCGCCGCCGAGAACACTCGCTGGCTCGATCTCCTCGGCCGCCAGGCGCCAAACCTGCTGCACGTCGTCCACTAGCAGGCCGATCTGCTCCCCCGTCCCTACGTCGGCCAGAAGAATGCGGGTCCTTCGGTCGAAGGGCGACTCGCGCAAACGGAAACGACGGCGCAAATCGATCACCGTCACGAGCTTGCCTCGGACGCTGATGACCCCGAGCACGTTGCGCGGGGCGCGAGGAACCTCGGTGATTGGCGGGAGCCGAAGAATCTCTGCCACGTGAGCGATTTGCACGGCGTACGTCTCGCCCGCCAGTCGGAACGCGAGATACTCGATACGCTTACCGCCCTCGCCCGAGCGGCGCAGTGCGCGTCTCTCCCCGCGTGACTTGACCAGCGCGACCATCATGCCCTCCACGTCCCCGGTTGCTCTCCACCACCCGCCGCGGACGCGAGGAACCGCGCCTCTCCGGGGCTGAGCACTTCCTCGATGAGCGAAGCGGCGTCGAGGACGAGGGCCACGCGCTGATCCCCGAGCTCCGTCGCCCCAGCGAAACCGCGCACCGCCTTCAGCGATTTTCCGAGCGGCTTGATGACGATGTCCTGCTGCCCCACGAGCTCGTCGACGACGAAACCCAGTCGCCGAGTGCCGACACGGGCGATGACGACGAACGCCCGCGGCCTCGTCCGCGCTCGACGAACTTCACGGCGAAGAGCCGAGCGAGCCGGCAGATGGGAAGCGACACGCCGCGGACCGATGAGCACCTCGCGCGCCTCGACATGCCGCACATGCGTCTCGTCGAGAGCAATCGCCTCTTCGACGTTCGCGAGGGGCATGGCGAAAAGGCGCCCCCCGATCTCGACCAGGAGGACGCTGATGATCGCCAGCGTGATCGGCAAGCGTGATGGTCATCTTCGTGCCGATGCCGACCTCGCTCGCGATGTCGACGACGCCGCCGAGCTTGGCGATGTTCGTCTTGACGACGTCCAGGCCGACGCCGCGCCCGCTGAGGTCCGTCGCGACTTCCTTGGTGGTGAACCCGGGCAGGAAGACGAGGGCCAACACCTCGCGCTCCGTCAGGGCTCGCGGCTTCCTCCGGGCTCACCACTCCGCGACGGACCGCCGCGGCAACGAGCGACGCGTGGTCCATGCCGCGCCGTCGTCCTCGACCTCGATGACGACGTGGTTGCCCTTCTGGAAGGCGTTGAGCGCGATCGTTCCGACCGGAGGCTTCCCGACCCGCAGGCGCTCGTCGCGCTGGCTCGATGCCGTGATCGATGGCGTTGCGGATCATGTGCATCAGCGGATCGCTGAGCTCCTCGACGATGAGCTTGTCGATCTCGGTCTCGGCGCCGGTGACGACGAGGTTCACCTCCTTGCCGTGCTCGCGCGAGATTTGCCGCACGATGCGCGCCAGCTTGTCGAACGCCTGGCCGAGCGGCACCATGCGCACCTCGAGGATGCCGCTCTGCATCTGCGCGAGGTGGCGCTCGAAGGTCCGATGGAGCCGTCCGAGCTCGATCGCCAGCTCGCGCGGCTCGTAGCCCGCCCGCGGGCGCGCTCGGTCAGCTTGCGCCATCGCGGTCTGCACGATCGCGAGCTCGCCGACGATGGTCATCAGGCGGTCGAGCTTGCGGATGTCGACGCGCACGCGTCTGGCTGAGCGAGCGCAGCGAAATCTCCTGCGGCGGCGGACGCCGCCCGCGCCGGCCGCCGAGCGAGGGCGGCGCCGGCGGCGCTTCGGTCGGTGTCTTCGCGCCCCTCGGGGCACGTTCGGATCGCCGCGCGCATCGCTCGGTCCGCCGAGGGGCCCGGCGGGTCGATGCGCGGGTGGCGCAGGACCGCTGACGGCACCTGCTCGGTCGAGATGCTCGCGCCCGCCAGCGACGGAGCCGCGCTCGGGTCGACTCGGCGGCGCACCTCCTCGATGGAGACGTCGGGCCCAGCGATCGCGCCGCGCAGCACGTCGAGCGACGCGGCTCGCCATCGAGGATCTCGAGCTCGATGGTGTCGACGTCGGCGCCGGAGCCGGTGGGCAGGTACGTGATGATCTCGCCGTGCGGCCGCGCCTCGGCCTTTGAGCTCGTCGAGGGCGCTGTCGATCGTCGCGAGCGAAAAGCGGACGCGCAGCCGATAGAGGCGAGGCCCTGCTGCATGTTCGCCCGCAGGCGGTGCTCCTCGTACTCGGTCAGCACGCCGAGCAGCCCGGGATCGAGCTCGTACTGCGCGACGCGCCCCAGCGGCCGCCGCTCCTTGTCGCTGATTGACCTTGCCCGAGGGCGAGCGAGCAGCTGCTCGACTTCTTCGCCCGGGTCGGCGCCCGTCGCCGCTCTCGGCGGCGAGCAGACGGCCGTAGAGCGAGACCGCTTGAAAGAGCAGATCGAGGACCGGCGTGCTCGAGCTCGATGCGTCCCGAGGCGCAGATCGTCGAGCGACGTCCTCGAGCTCGTGCGACAGTCCGGCGCATACGCGTCGCGCCGAAGAGCCCCGAGAGGCCCTTCAGCGTGTGCACGCCGCGGAAGACGTCGTTGATGAGCTCCGGGTCGCTGCGTCCCTGCTTGAGGGCCTCGTCGAGATCGAGCAGATCGCGGCCCAGCCCGTCGACGAGCTCCTGCGCCTCGGTGAAGAACTCGTCGCGCGCCTTGTCGCCGCCGTCTCCCGGCCTCCGCCCGCCGCCCCCTCCGCCGGCTACCATGCGCTACGCTCCGCCCGGCCGCGGATCGTCGGGACGGGCCTGCGCTCGGGGACCCGCAAGAGCCCGCGCGCACGTGTCGCGGAGCTGCTCCGGCGTGAACGGCTTCGGCAGGTAGGCGTTGGCGCCGAGCGGCGAGGCCCCGCTCCACGTCATGCTCCGCTCGGAGGCTCGAGATGATGACGAGCGGCGTCGCCGCGTGGTGTGCCGACTCGCGGATGAAGCGAATGAGCTCGAGCCCGTTGATGTCGCGCCATGTTGATGTCGGTGATGATGAGGTCGTAGGGCCCGCGCGGCAGAAGGCGCATGGCGTCGAAGCCGCTGCGTGCCTCGACGACCTCGTACGCTGGCCGCGCCGTCGGTCGACTTCGAGAACGTCCCGGACGAACGCGCGCGCCGAAACCGAGTCTTCGACCACCAAGACCCTTCGCATGAACTCTCCAAACGGAGTCTACTCGGCCGTAGTCTCGCCTCACAAGCCGGCCATGCGAGCAACACGCGAGGGGCCGACGAGCCCGGCCAGGCTAAGCTTCTGCGACACCGTCTCCACCCTGGGCCCCCGACCCACCTTCGTCCTGACATGCCTTCGCCTCAGGACCTGCCGACCGCGGCCGCCCTCGTCATCGGCAACGAGATCCTCTCGGGCAAGGTCGAGGAGGCCAACGTGGCCGTCCTCGCGCGCACGCTGCGGGGGCTCGGCATCCTGCTCCGTCGCGTCGTCGTCGTCATGGACGACGTCGAGACCATCGCAGCGGAGGTGCGAGGGCTCTCGTCGGACGCACGACTGGCTCTTCACGAGCGGCGGCGTTGGGCCCACCCACGACGACGTCACGATCGAGGCGGTCGCGAAGGCCTTCGGCGCTCGTGTCGTCTCGTCGCCAGAGATGGAGCTCGCTGCTGCGCGCGCACTACAAAGAGCGCTGCACCGAGGGCCATCTGCGCATGGCGCTGATCCCGGAGGGCGCGTCGCTCGAAGCGACGCCGGAAATCGCGCTGGCCGACCATCCGCCTCGGAACACGTGGCTCCTGCCGGGCATCCCGGAGGTCTTCCGGATGAAGCTCCCCGTCGTCGTCGCGCGGATCGGGCTCCTCGATGTCCGGGCAGGTGCGCGGGCCTTCGTCTCGCACGCCGTCTACGTAAAAATGGACGAGGGGGTCCTGAAGCCGCTGCTCGACCGCGTCGTCGGCCGGTTTCCGGATGTCTCGGTCGGCTCGTACCCAAAGTGGCACGACCCGACGTATCGAACGAAGCTCACGTTCGACGGTCGCGACGAGCCGCGTCGTCATGGCTGCTCGCGACGCGTTCGTCGCCCTTTTGCCGGCCGGCGAACCGCAGGGGGTCGACTGAAGACTCCCCCCGAGGGGCCGCAGCATGGTACACGTGCCTCCGTGCGCGCTAGGACCAGCCCACTCCGCAGACGTGCACGGCCTCGCGCGGCGGTGCCGAGGGCGTCTGTTCCGGCGTCCGATCTTCCCGCGGCCAAGTAATTGCATCGCGCGAGTCCGCCTGGCTAGACTCGCAGCCGCGCGCCCAGCCATTCGTTCCAATCGGTTTTGCCCAATCGTTTCGGAAGGCAAGCGCTAACGACCGCCATGTGGAAGCTGGTCATCGAGGACGACGAAGGAAAGCGCACCGTCGTGCCGCTCACGCGCGACCAGTATTCGATCGGGCGCAAAGAGGGGAACCACATCCGACTGACGGAACGTAACGTCTCGCGCGAGCACGCGCGTTTGCGTGCCCGCGAGCCCGGCGCCGCGCCCGGGGCGCTAGCCTTCGTGCTCGAGGATCTGACGAGCTACAACGGCGTCTTCGTCAACGGACTCCGCGTGACCCATGCGCAGGACCTCGCACATGGGGACCTTGTCCAAATCGGCGACTACCGAATCGTCTTGCAGGACGAGACACTGGTCGACGAGCCGCGTCATGTCCGCCGACGCGCACGTGGGGACGGCAACCGCCTCAGGATTGCTCGACCGACCCAACCGCCTCGTCATGCTGGCGGGTCCCACGCCGGGAGCCGAATTTCCACTCGACCGCGAACGGCTGACGATGGGGCGGGCGGAAGACGCCAGCATTTCTATCAACCACAATTCGGTGTCGCGGCTTCACTGCGAAGTCCACGCGCTCGGCGACGGGCGCTTCGAGATCGTCGACAAAGGGTCGAGCAACGGTGTGCGCGTCAACGGCGCCGACCTACGACGGGGCATCGTCGAGCCTGGCGACGTGATCGAGCTCGGGGACGTGAAGTTCAAGTTCATCGGGGCGGGGCAGATTTTTCGTCCGACGGAGAGCCAGAAGCTTGCCGCCATCGGCGATCGCGCCGCGAGCGACGCAATGCGGGGCCACGTCAACACGCTGCCCATTGCGGCGTTCATGGTGGTCGTCCTTGCGGGCGCCACTGGCGCCTGGGTCTACACGAGGCCGCGCGTGCAGCCCGCACCGATGACGATTCTTTCGGTCCCCCCGGAACGCTCTACGCTCGAGCAAGCGAAAAAGCTCTGCGCAGGCGGGGACTGCGAAACCGCGCATCAGGCGCTGGCTGGCGTGGCAGAGACGTCGTCGCTGCGCGCGACGCAGGATTTCAAAGACGTCGAGAACCGCTGGGCCGACGAGCTACTTGCGCGTGCCGATTCGGAGACGGACGTTGCGATGAGACGCGCGGCCTACCAGCGCGTGGCCCAGACGATGACCGTCGACGGGACGCGCCGCAAGGCGGCGGCGGACAAGCTGCAACAACTGGAGGCGATGACCAATGTCGTCGCCACCAACCCCATGCAGCTGCCGGTCGCCGCGAACGTCACCGAGGACGCGGCTGCTGCAGCGCGGCCCGAAGTGAGCCACCGCGCTTCGGTGGCGCTCGAATCGGCAGGTTCTCCCGAGCGAAGCAACCCGACGCCCACTCCCGGGCCGCCGGCCCGGACGGCACCGGCGAACGTCGACGAGCGCGAGCGCCAGCTGGCACTCCAGGGGACCGCGGATGCCAAGTTGCTCCTGAAACAGCAGCTTGAACAGCGCGTATTTGCCGGAAAGGCCAGTGACACCGAAATCCGACTGCTCATCAGCACCTGCAAGGACCTTGGCGATCGAACCTGCGTCCAGCAGATGAGAGCGATCCAAGCCCAGCGCGGCCAATAGCTCGGCTGGCGGCGACGCAGCCACCAGCCCGGCCTTCGTCACGGGACGGGATCGGGGGAGACACGGTGCTGCTCGGCGTTGGGACATCCGAGCTCCACGCCCGTCGGCCCGTCCTTGGTTTTGACAATCTTGAACTCGACGCGCCGATTCTTTTCCCAGGCGGCCTCGGTATGTCCCAAATCCTCGGGGCAGAATTCCCCGTAGCCCTTGCTGCGGAGACGATCCTTCTCGAGGCCTCGCGCCACGAGCGCACGCATGACGGAGTTCACACGGTCTTGCGTTAGCCTCAGATTGTACTCGTCCGTGGCGCGCTCGTCGGCATGACCAGCAATCTCGATGAGCGTGAACTCCGGGTGGTGCTCGAGCGTCACCGTCACGGCGTCGAGGATCTTGTTCGACTCGGGGAGGATCTCCGCGCTCGCGGTCTTGAACTTGATCTTGTCGAGTATGATGATGTTGTTGTCCTGGATGATGACGCTCCCCTTGTCGGGGCAGCCGTCCTCGTCCTCGAATCCGTTGTACGTCTCGGGCTCATTCGGGCACTTGTCTTTGACGTCCGGAATCCCGTCCTTGTCGTTGTCAGGGTCGGGGCAGCCGTCTTCGTCCTCGAAGCCATCCTTGTCTTCCGGATCGTTCGGGCACTGGTCCACCTTGTCGGGAATGCCATCTTGATCGTTGTCCGGATCGGGGCACCCGTCCTCGTCTTGGAATCCGTCGCGATCCTCCGGGTCGTCCGGGCACTGGTCCTTCGAGTCGAGGATGCCGTCCCCGTCGCGGTCCCCGTCGCGACCTTCCGGACAGCCGTCCTCGTCCTGGTCCCCCTCGCGGTCCTCGGGGACGTTGATGCACCGATCGTCGACGTCCGGAATCCCGTCATTGTCGTTGTCAGGATCGGGACAGCCGTCTTCGTCCTTGAAACCGTCGAAGTCTTCCGGATCATCGGGACACTGATCGACGTCGTCTTTGATCCCGTCGCCGTCGCGATCGCCGATGGACGGTTCGAAGATGAAACCCAAGAACGCGCGCTGGTCCGCGGCCTCGAATCCATTCGTGTAGCGGACCCCTCCCCCGAGCATCAGGTACGAGTTCCGCTCGACGAACAGCTTTACGCCGCCGACCACCTCGTTGCTCGCGCGAACGCCGCTGTCGGCTCCGCTCGCGAGCAAATACGTGCCGTAAGTCTCGGCGACGACGTCGACCGGCTCCAACACACGCAAGCTCACGCCCGCGCCGTAGGTCGCTCGGCTGCCGTCCACGAAAACGCCGTTCCTCAGCGGCAGGCTCGTGCTGCTCGCAGAGTGCCCGCGGTAGCCCCCGTTTATCGCAATCCGTAGCTGACCCGTCGAACCAAACCGCTTTTCGGCGATGAGGCTCGGCCAGTACCAGGGCCCCGGATCGGCTCCCGCGTTCGACGCGGCGCTGCTCAGGCCCACGCCGGCCTGCACGGCGGCTGCCAACCCAAAACCACGCTCGACGTGCAGGATGCGCCACTTGGCGTGCGCGGCGACGTCTCCTACACCTTGAAACTCCAGCTTCTCGGGTCCCCACTTGTTGGTGAAGAGGGGCTGAGGCTGGCCGGTGGCGTCGAGCTGGTGCGCGCCGGACATCAAGGCGACCGGAAGATCGACGCCGACGACGACTTGATTCGCGATCCCGTAGTTGAAATGCAGAGTGCCTTGAAAGGAGTGATCGATGAGCTGACCGCCGGTCGGCGCGCGGAGCAAAATGTGGCCATAGTCCATGACCAGACCGAAGCTGATCTCCCGGGCGCCAACGATGTCGCTTCCGTTGACCGAAAACAGGCCTTTCGAGTCCATTGCTGGGCGAAACAGGTGCGTGTCGAAGCCGTCTCCGTTGGCGGTCGGAATGACGTTCGGATTCGATTGCGCGTTCGCTGCTTGTCCGGTGCCGACCAACGCGAGTGCGGCGCCGATCGCCAGCACGCGCAGCTCAAGACGATGGATCATGGTCTCCCTCGGAGGCCCCGTTTGGGAGCCACACCTTCTCGTTCGGCGTACGGATTTCTGTCCAGCAAGCGTTCGAACAACGCCCCCAACCGCGCGACGATAACACAACGCGCCCCTGCGCTGCCCAGCGCAGTCATCGACCTGCGCTGCCCAGCGCAGTCATCGCGAGGAGAGCGGCAGCGGGCGGCGCCACTCCCGATGCAGTCGACCGGGGGCCTTCCGCCCGAGCTGCCCAGCGAGCCCAAAGCGCGCTACGCTGCGGCTCGTCGCGTGAAGCCGTCGTCTCTCGGTGCAGGCGCGTTCGCCCTGGTGGTCTCCCTCGGCCTGCTCGCGGCGGGGCGGACCGACGCTCGTGCCGACGGCGCCTCGTTCGACGGCGCATGGACGTTGAGCCCGGTGACCGAGGCCTTCACCGTCCAGCAGTGGAGCGCGCCATGTGGGCCGGTCCCGGGGCCCGGAACGATGATGCAGGGCGCTGAGGTCATGATCAGCAGTCAGGACGGCGAGCTGGTCATCGCCGGAGAAGCGCGGCTCCTACGGACCGATCAGTGTCTCGACCCCATGACGACTCTCGCTCCCGACACGCACTCGCGGGAAACGCGTTCGTGGCGCACGCGATGCGTCACGCCCTCGAACGACCCTCGGCGGGCCATCGTGAATACCGCGTTCTTCGTCGCGCCGGGCGACGACGCGATTTCGATCGCCGAAACCGGCCGGTACGAGTTCACGATCCACGACGGGCGATGCGTCGCGGACGTCAAACGCGCCGCGTCGCTCTCGCGTCTCGTCGCACCTCCGCGCCAGCCTACGCTCCCATCGTCCGCAGCGAGGGACGTGACGGCGCGAGCGCCGCCGAGGGTGGACTGCGGCACCCCCGGCGAGCCTGCGCGCCTCGAAGTGCGGCCGTCCCGAAAACTGCTCCGTTTGGGCGAAGGCTACGCGTTTCGCGCCGTGGTGCTCGATGCGAGCGGGTGCATGACCGGGACGCCAATTCAGTGGTCCGTCGGCCCGATCGTCTTCAAGGACGGCAGGACCCGCGCGGGACAGCCCGCCATCGGCCCGTCCGGCAAGCTCGACGTCCCGACCACGGACTTCGGCGACTGCTCGTTCGACGTCGTCGCGACGGCCGCTGGAAAGAGCGCCCGTGCCGCGGTCGAGGTGACCTCACCGGTGAACTACGATGCGCTTCTCGCCCAGTCCGGGCTCGACGCGAAGGGCGAGCGCGACGAGCCGTCCGTTGCGGTGCTTGCGACCGCCGTCGTCGGCGCCTCGAAGGCACGCGCCGACGACGGCGCGCACCAACGGCGCGGGATATTCATCGCGATCGTCGTTGGACTCGCGTTGGTCCTCGGGATCATCGGCGTCGTAGGGGCGCAGCGCGCACGCCGCGCACGCAAGGCGGCGCAAGCAGCCGAGGAACGACACGCCACCAAGATGCGCGAATACGAAAAACAGAAGCTCGAGCGGGAGGAGCGCCACGCGGCGCATCTGCGCGCGCACCGCGAGAGCGTGGCAGTCGCCCAGCAGCAAGCCGCCGCCGCGGCAGCGCGGGGCGTCGACTCGGGGCTCATGTTTTGTCCCTCGTGCCGGCGCGAGTTTCCTTCGCGTACGATGTTCTGCCCGCTGGACGCCAACCGGCTCGTCGCGATGGTCGGCAACGAGGGCCTGGTCGCCGGGCCACCCGGGGGAATTTGCCCGACATGCCGCCGCGGGTTCAATCCGGGTGTGAAGGTCTGCCCGCATGACGGCGATGAGCTCGTGCCGTCGGCCGTTGGAGCGATCGCCACGGTGGGCCTCGCCCACCGCGCTCCGTCGGCCACACCCCGGGGCAAAATCTGTCCAACCTGCGGAGGCCGCTTCGACGGCGTCGCGGCCTTTTGTGGCCAGGACGGGACGCAGCTCGTGCTTCTGAACTGACGACGGCCGTCGTGGTCCATCCGACGCGCGGCGTACAATCTCGCACTCCGTTCAGGCGGAGCGCGTTTCGCGCGCACTCACGGCAGAGCGGACGTCCGGCGCCGGCCGCGCTACCATCCTCGTCGCCATGCGGACGGCTCGCCTGCGGTTCTTTCTGCGGCGTCGTCGCAAGCTAAGGACGGTCGCGGGATGAAGATCACGTGTCAAGCGTGCCATGCGAAGTACACGATTGCCGACGAAAAGGTCCTCGGCAAAGTCGTCAAGATCCGATGCAAGAAGTGCGGCGCAACGATCGTCGTCGATGGCAACGACCCTGCAGCGCACACCGGAAGCTCCAGGCCACCGCCCCCGTCACCGTCTTTCGAGCACGCCGCGCATGGGCAGAGGGACACGTGGACGGTCAACGTCGGGGACGCGGACCAGCGTGCGATGACCGCACCGGAAGTGGTGGCGGCCTACCGGGCGGGCCACGTCAACGACGAGACCTTCTGCTGGAAAGACGGGATGTCGGACTGGGTCGCGCTGCGCGAAATCGAATCGCTCCACGCGGCGTGCACCGCACCGCGCGCCCGGGCGGCTCCGGAGCCTCCGGCGAACGAAGACGAATTGCCGACGCGAATCCAGGACACGGCCATGATGCTCGGGGCGGTTCGCCGCGCTGACGGGCCCTCCCCGCAGGGCACCTCGACGCGAGCCGCAACGGACATGAATGGGCGTCAAGAGAACGCAGCGGCCGCGAGCATCGCCGGCTCCGCTCGACGCGCCGGGGGCCGCTCGGCCGCCGCCGACCTTTTTGGCGTGGCCGCCCACGCGGGCGGCGAGCACGATGTGCTGACGAGCGCGCCGGCACGAATGCCGAGCTCTCACGACGACGGCCAAAAGGCGACCGGCGCCCGCAACGAGAACAGTGTCCTTTTTTCGCTCACCGCCTTGAGCAAGGGTCCGACCGGAGAAGAGACGCCCAGCGCCATCGGAGAAGCCTCGGGTCTCATCGACATCCGCCAGCTGAGCGCCCAGTTGCACGAGCACGACGACGCCAAGCGGAGCCGCGTGGAGGACATCATGAACCTCGGCGGGGGCGGGGCGTTCAACCCCGCGCTCGCCGCGCCGATTCTTGCCGCGCCGCCAATCAACCACTTCCCTTCGTCGGCGCCGAGCGGGTCGGGCAGGTTCCAAAACGTCGCGAAGGGCAAGCCCGTCGTCTTCTTTGCTCTCGGCGCTGGAGCCTTCGTCATCGTGGCGGCGATCGGCGCGGCGACCGTGCTCACGCGCGGAAAAGAGGCTCCGGCGTCCGACAAAGAGGCCGTATCCGCGAGCGCCGGGAAGACGACGCCCTTGCCCGAGGAGCCGAGAGCGCCCGGTCTCGTCGCGCTGGCCCCGCCACCGCCGGAGGTCACCGCGGCGGCGCGCGAGAATGTCGGGCAACCGAGCGCGGCGCCCCCTGTGCCAGCCCTTCCGAAGACTGCGCCCGCGAACGACGTCCCGAAGGATTTGGCCCGAGCGCAGCCGAAGGAGCCGAAGCCCGTAGCGGTGACCCCTGCGAAGGAAGCCGCTCCCGCCGTGGTCGCTGCAGCGGATCAGCCTTTCAACATGGGCGAGGCGAAGGCGCGCCTGGCTGCGATCGCAGGGAGCGTCCAGTCGTGCAAGAAGGGCGATGTGGCCGGCACGGGTCGCGTCGTCGTGACTTTTGCACCGAGCGGGCAGGTGCAGTCCGCCAACCTCTCCGGACCCCCTTTCGAGGGAACTCCGGCGGGCGCCTGCGTCGCGACGCGCTTCCGCGGGGCGCGGGTGCCCGCGTTCACGGGGAGCCCGTTCACCGTGAGCAAGAGCTTCACGATCAACTAGTCAAAGACTAGAAGAGACCTGTGCCTCCCCTCTTCGTCGGCCTCGTTGCCATTGCGGCCTTTCTTCTGGGGCTCCGCGCGGGCATTGCGGTCGGTTACCGCGCAGAGCGACGACGCAAGGAGCTCCCTCCGCGCGCTCGCGCCTGAGCGTCGATTGTTTTCCCGCGCTCGCGAGGCGCATCTACGATGCAATGGTGCGTCATTCGATCTGCGCGGCGTGCATCGGAGCGCTTGCGCTCGTGCCCGCACCCGCCGTGCTCGCCGGCGAGCCGATCTCGTCTCCGGCGACGACGCCGTGGGCACGATGGACCGCATCCCCGGCGCCCGTTGACGTCGCGACTTTGTCACCCCACGAACGCGAGGCGCTGAGTCGATGCGGCGAGGGGGATGTCGGCCTTGGCGAGGTGGCGCAGGCGCTCGTCGCGCGCAGGCTCGATGGACTGCCCATCGCCGACGTCGAGGCCATCGCCCAAGCGCAGCGCGCGGCAGGCGAGCCTCATCCCTGGGCGCGCTCTTGGGTGGCGAGCGGCCGACCACTCGACCTGGAGGCGACCCTCCACGAGTTGGACGCCTGGCTCGCGGCAGGCGAGCGGCGAAACCGCCGATGGCGTCGCTGCGGCGTGGCGAGCGGCGGGGCGGCGGACGGGACGACGGCGCTGGCGCTCGTCACGGTCGAGGCGCTGGCCGATCTTGCGCCGCTCCCGACCCAAGCTCACGCGGGACAATGGCTGACGGTCGAAGCGCGCATGCGCGTCCGCGCGCAGGGCGGTCAGATCCTGGTCCTCGGGCCGAGCGGCCTTCCGCGCACACTGCTCACGTCGTTCGATGGCACGACACTGCGCGCGCGCTTCGCCCCGGAGCGCCCTGGACCATTCGCGGTGCAAGTCGTCGCTGACCTCGCCGAGGGCCCTCGGCCCGTCCTCGATGCGCGCGTGTTCGCCGACATGGAGCCCGCGTCGCCCGCAGCCAGCGTCCGCTCGGATCCCGAGCCAGCGACGGCGACCGGCTTGGACGACGCGGCAAGCCTTGCGCGCTGGCTGGGGGCGATGCGAGCGTCCGCGGGGTTGAGGCCCCTGCAGCGCGATCGTCGATTGGACGCCGTCGCGCAGGCCCACGCAGCGCGCATGGAGGCGACCCGAGAGCTCGCGCACGACGCGGGCGATGGAAGCCCTACCGACCGACTGCGGTCAATCGGGCTCGATGCCTCCGTCACGGGCGAGAACGTCGCTCATGCCTCGACGGTCGCCCTCGCGCACCGCGCGTTCTGGGACAGCCCTTCTCACCGCGCCAATATGCTCAGCTCGCGCTTCGATCGCTTCGGTGTCGGAGTCATCGAGGACGAGCACGGTGATGCCTGGGCCGTCGAGCTGTTCACGAGCGACCTCTGAATCTCATTGTTCCTGAGCGATGTTGAACTCGACGCGCCGGTTCGCGGCCCGCCCTTGATCGGTGTCGTTCGACTCGACGGGGCGCGTCAAGCCGTACCCCTCGCTCTCCAGGCGTTCCTGGGCGATGCCGTGGTCGATGAGCCAGGTTCGAACACTCGCCGCACGTCGCTTGGACAGATCGAGGTTGAGATCGGCACCTCCCCGGTTGTCCGTGTGGCCCTCCACGCGCATCCGCTGGATGGCTGGCGTCGCCTTCAAGAGCTGAACGATCTCGGTCAGCATCGGAAAGCTGTCCGGGAGGATGGTCGCTGAACCAGTGGCGAAGTGCACTTGCTGCAGGACTCGCACGCTCGAGCCCTCGAGATGAATGAAACGCGGGCAGCCGTTCTTCTTCGGATCCGGATCAGGCTGCCCGGGCTCCTTCGGACAGGCGTCCGATGTATCCGGGATGCCGTCGTTGTCTGCGTCCACCTCGGGGCAGCCGTCTTCATCGTCGACGCCGTCCTTGTCTTCCGGCTCGTCGGGGCATTTGTCGTACTGGTCAGGGATGCCGTCGCCGTCGCGGTCGAGTGAGGCCGGACACCCGTCCATCGGGTCGGGATCCTTGTGGTCCTCCGGTTCGCTGGGACAGGCGTCGACGTCGTCCGGAATGCCGTCGCCGTCCGAGTCCTTGAGCGCCTCGCGGAGGCTTCGTCGGCTCTTCAGACGCGCCTCCGGGGACTGCGAGGTGGTGTCCTCGATCGGAATGTAGGTACCGAGCAGGGCCACGACGCGAAAATCCGGCGCACCGTAGCCGCCGAGAATGCGAGAGCCCAACCCTGCGCCGACGAAGAACCTCTCGGCGCCAAGCATCGGCAAGTGCATCAGACGCCCCTCGACGTTCCATTCGATGGGCGTGTTCTGGCTCGTGAACGCGGTGTCGCCCACGGTGTTGTCGCTCGCGATGCCCGTCTGACCGAAAATGGTCGCTCCGATTCGGTACCTGTCGACGCCCAGCGGCATGAAGGCCCCGACGGCCCATCGCCACTCGCTGGCGACCCCCAGCCCCTGGGGCAGGCCGGAGTGCCCGGCCGGATCGTCGATCGAATTGTCGGGCCGGAAGTCGACTCCCGTATTGGCGACCAATGTGATGAAATGGCGCGGCGTCCACTCGCCCGTCACCATCGGCATCCAATCGAAGCCGCCGTCACCGCCGAAGTTGGTCGACGACCCCGCGCCCGTAGGAAGCCAGGCGCTCAGCTGGAGCCCGAGGGCTTGGCTGCGATTGTCGTTGCGAAACAAGACGTAGCGTGCGTCGAGGCGGGTGTCGCCGAGCGACGGGCCAGTCGTGGAGAACGCCGTGATTCCACCCGTCGACGATAGGCTTCTCGTGTAGTTCGGCTGGTTGCCCCCCTGGATCCGATGCGGCGGGGAACGTGAAGCCAAGGGTCAATCGATTGAGGAGCTCCACCCCGGCCGAGAGGTAAGTCGAAATCTGCATCGTGACGAGGTTCGTGGGGGACGCCCTTAGGACCGCCGCGTCCTTCGATACGTTGCTCATACGCAGCGGATTGATCGCGAGACCAAGACCGAGCTGCGCGAAGAACGTGGCCTCGTGGTGCGTCACCGGACGAAAGAGCACGAGGCCGTCGTCCGGCGCACCCGGCACCTCGAGCCGGTCCAGGTGGAACGTCTGCTGCTGCGCGGCGGCTGAGCGGGCAAAGACGGCTCCGCATGTCGCGACGGCCAGAGCCCCGGCCCTGGCACGACCCAAGCGCCATTCGAAGAGTGCCATTCGTCCTCGCTCAACTGCGTGCTTCAAAAATCTTCGGAAACGCGAGTAAATCACTGCGAGCGCCCGCTGGGCCAGAAAACGGCGGCATCCCGCGGGGTTCTCTCGTGGCGCTTGACCCAACGGCAAGCGGGTGCTCTCTTTCGCGCCCGGTCATGAAGCGTACCTACCAGCCGCACAACATTCGCCGCGCGCGCACGCACGGTTTTCGCGCACGTATGTCGACACGCGGTGGCCGCAAGGTGCTGCAAAACCGCCGTCGCAAAGGACGCAAGCAGCTGGTGCCGACCATCTACAAGAAGTAGTGGGATTCGGCTTCGGTCGCGACCGTCGCTTACGTCGGCATGCCGAGTTCGCCCTGGCCCAGCGCCTTGGTCGGCGCGTCGCAACGCCCCATTTCACCCTGCTCGTAGCCGCGCAGCCGCGCCGTGCGCCGGCCGGACCCCTCGGGGCCCAAGAGCCAGCGGCCGAGTCGCGGGTTGCGCGCCTCGGGGTCGTCGTGAGCCGGAAGGTCGGGGGGGCGGTTTGCCGAAATCGCGTCAAACGGCTCTGCCGTGAATGCTTCCGGCTCTCGCCGGGGCTCGTGCCAACGGGGGTGGATCTGATTGTCATCGCACGAAAGGGCGCGGACGAGCTGAGCCTCGCGGACGTTCGGGCCGAATGGCGAGCCGCGGAGCCACTCGTCAAGAAGCGCGCCGCAGAAGCGCTGGCGCGAAGCGGCAAGCCGGACCATCCTGCCGCCGCAGGAAACGGATCGTAGGCCAATGGTCGTGCGCGCTCTGATGGCGGTAGTGGTGCTTTACCAGCGGACGCTGTCGCGCTTCGTCCGCCTGTTTTATGGGCGAACGTGCCGCTTCGAGCCGTCGTGCTCTCGCTACGCGCTGGCGTGCCTAGAGGCACACGGCGCATGCCGAGGCAGCTTGCTTTCGCTCCTGCGCATGTGTAAGTGCCACCCGTTTCACCCTGGCGGCTACGACCCGCCCCCCCGCCGTGCGGCCCAACGTCGCAGCGAAAGCGCGCCGGAGGCGGGCTGAGGACTCATGGATCGCAACACGATTGTGCGCTGGATCGCCATCGCTGGCATCATGTACGGCGCGTACTGGTTCTTTTTAGGCCGCAAGTCGAGCGACCAAGGGCAGCATTTGCCCCGCGAGTCGTACGTCAGCGCCTCGGGCTTCGTGCCCGACGTGATCGACGGGCTTGCCGGAGCCCCGGCGCCGACAGAGGCCGATGCCGCCAGCGTCTGCACCATTCGCGGGAACCGATTCACCGCGGAAATGTCGTCCCACGGCGCCGGACTCACGCACTTCCGCCTGTCGGATCCCAGGTACGCGAGCAGCATGGCGGCGGACGTGTCGACGACGCCCGACGTCGAGCGCTGGCGCAATCTGAGGACGCTCTTCCGCGACCCAGGAACGCCCGCATCCCCTGACGAGCAGGTGAAGTACGACCGCTTCGACTGGAAGCTCGTGGACGTCGGTGAGGCCGCAGCCACGGGATCGGGTTGCCGCTTCGCCTACGAAGACGAGGCGGTCCGCATCGTCAAGACGGTCACGGCCGGCGTGCGGCCTTTCGAGCTGAACGTGGCGACAACGTTGACGAACCTGTCCGATGCGCCGAAGAGACACTCGACGTCCATCGAGGTCTTCGCGTACCGCACGAATGCTGCGGTCAAAGGGAAGCTCGGGCGCGTCTCGCCTTTTCAGACCGGGCTCGAGTGCGCCCGCGAAGACGACGTCAAGCGCCTCTCGAAAGGTGCGAGCGAGTTCAAGAACGGGTGGTTCACGGAGCCGCTCCTGGATCGCTATGCCGCGGTCACGAACTATTATTTCGCTCAGGCGCTCGTCCCGATCGAGGCGACGCCGGGCGCGAACGGCGACAAGCCCTCGTGCGACCTGCTGGCCGAGCAATGGTACAGCGAGGGGCAAAAGCCAGACGAGGACGACGCCGGGGACGTCTACAAGGCGCGATTGCAATATCCTCCGCGGACCCTCGCGCCGCACGACTCCGCGACCTACCGGCAGATCGCGTTTTTCGGTCCCAAAGAGCGCGCCGTTCTTTCGGCCGCAGCGGGCGGATGGCCGCGGCTCGGCGACCTCATCAATCTCGGCACCTTCTCCTTCGTCGCGAAATTCCTGGTCGCGATCATCACGTGGATCCACGCGCACATCACGCTGGGCAACTGGGGCCTAGCGATCATCGTGCTGACGATCGGCTTACGGGTGTTTCTCTTCCCCCTCACCTGGAAGCAGATCAAGAGCACCATCGCGATGCGCGAGCTGAAGCCTGAAATCGATGCGTTGAACGAGAAGTTCAAGGCCGATCCGCAGGCGAAGAACCTCGCGATGATGGAGCTTTGGCGCAAAAACAAGGTCAACCCGCTCGGAGGGTGCCTGCCGGCGCTCGTCCAGATGCCGATATGGTTCGCGCTCTATGCGACTTTGCAGACCGCGGTGGAGTTCTACCACACGAAGTTCTTGTGGTTTGCCGACCTCTCCGCGCCCGACAAGTACTTCGTCCTGCCGTTCGTCCTCGGAGCAGCAATGATCGTCCAACAGCGGATAGTCCCCCAGCAGGGGATGGATCCGATGCAGCAAAAGATGATGACCTGGCTGATGCCGCTCGTCTTCACCGTCATGATGCTCTTCCTGCCGGCGGCGTTGGGCGTATACATGCTGACGAACAGCGTCCTCGGGATCACGCAGCAGCTCGTGATGGAAAAGCTATTCCCGCGCGCCGGTGGACCACCGGCGCCGGACAAGAGAGAGATCGTCGTGACGCGTGACCGACCCGGCAAGCGCGACGACAAGGGGGCGGCCGCGGCCGCAGCTCTACGAAAGGGAAAGGCTCGTGTCTGAAGAGCAGGGATCGAATTCACAACCGAAGAAGCCACCGTCCGCGCCACGCGCGAGGTCGGCGACCAACGCACCGACGAGTGGCGGCACCGAGTCGATGCCGCCTGCCGGTTCGTCGTGGTCGACGTCCGAATCCATGGCGCCGCGACCGCGTCCGAGTGGCGACGCTGTGGACGAATCCGCGGCCGATGAGCAGACGCGCAAGGCGTTGGCCTTCGTACGCACCCTCTCGCAGAAGATGCAGATGAGCGTCGAGGTCAACTTGGCTCCCAACGATGGAGAGGGGTCGCCCGACGAGATCCGCATCGAAATCGAAGGGCCAGACGCCGGACGCATCATCGGAAAAAAAGGAAACGTCCTCGATGCAGTTCAGTACCTGACCGCGCGGGTCGTCGTTCGTCCGGGTGATCAGCGGCGTCACGTCATCGTCGACGCAGAAGGTTATCGCGCGCGACACGAGGACCAGCTCTCGGAAATGGCCCGCCGATTGGCCCAGCGCGTCGCCGCCGAGGGCAAGGTGATCACGTTCGATCCGATGAGCGCGCGCGAGCGCCGCATCGTGCATATCGCTCTTCGCGACATCAAAGGCGTGCGCACCGAGAGCCTTGGAGAGGAGCCTCAGCGTCGCGTTCAAATCATTCCGGACAAGACGAACGCGTAGCGAGGTCACCGGCGACGGTCTGGGAGCCAGAAGCATGGACCGGCGACGCGTCCGTCACTGGGTTGCATGGATCACGAGCGGGCTCGCGCTAGGAGGCCTCACGGGCTGCGGGGGAGACGGTGTGGCGACCGAGGGAGGCGCTCCGGACGTGCTCGAGGAGGCGATCGAATCTCTGCGGGTCGTTCACTTCTGCCGGCGGGGCGTGCCCGCGCGCCGGACCAACGCGCTGCTTTCCGATGTGCCGGACGGGAGGATGCTTTTGCCGTGCGGGCGCCGGCGGTCCGGCGTGGACGTGCACGACGGACAAGTCGTGCCTGCCCCAGTGCGGGCCGCTCGACGACGCGTGCGCCGCGAGCTCGCCCGGAACCGTCGAAAACAGCCTCGCCGATGGAGCGGTGGACGGCGACTCAGAGTGAGCGGCGGTCCAAGGGGCCGTCGAGCGGCGGGCGCTGCATCTGACCGAGCGGCGACAACCGCGCGTGCACGGGCGCGGCGGCGGCGAGACGTCGTGGGGCGTCGGTGCCGAGGGCGACGACAAAGCGAGCGACGGACGCGATCCTGCCTGTCACGGCCTCGAAGGTTGGTTCCGCGACCACGTGCACGTGCCTCCCAGGGGGCGGGATCGCGAGCGGCGCTCCGCTCGGCGCGAGGCCGACGACGTGGCCGTCACCCAGCCAGGCGCGGCCCGCAAATAGGATCGCGTCACGCCAGTGCGCTGCTTCGGCGCGCTCCGGGTCGGAGAGCGCCCCCCGGGGGACTCGCGCTCCGAGGGACGCGAGGTGCTCGTGCAGCGCACTTGCGAACGAAATGGCCCGTGTCTCGTCGCCTTCTACGACGACGACTCGCGGACTGAGACAACCGCGTTGATCGAAGCAGGCGACGTCTATCGCCAGCGCCTCGGCCGCCGAGGCGAGGCACGCCGCTCCCGTCACGACGGCCAATCCCATCCCGGTCCCGTGCCCTCGTACCCGAGCCCCGCCGCGGACACGCGAACGCACCGCCTCGATCGTCTCGTCGCGACCGTAAACGTGGAACTCATCGGCTCCGATGGCGGCGACGTCGCGCTCGTCGAGGATCGAGATGGCCGGGTCACCCGCGGCGGCGACGAGGGCGCGCGCAAGCACGCCGTCACGCGGAGACGGCCTCAGGCTGACGCGCTCGGCCGCAGCGCGTGCCAGGGCCAAGGCACGGAGCGGCGCAACGAAGACGTTCGCGGACAGAATCACGTGCGCGTGCTGCGCGTTACCGGCGGTGCGCACCAGCGCTCGCAGCTCCGCGGCCGCCACCTCACGTTCGAGCGACGCGAATCCCAGCTCGACGCCCTCGACCGTCAGGCCGGTCGCCGTCGCAATCTCGGGCGCGAGGCTCGCACGGCGGGCATGGAGCGCGCGGGCCGCGACCAGTAGGCGCTCGACGTCGGCGCAGCGCTCGTCGAGGCCGCGGCTCATCTTCCGCGGCTCATCGTTGCCCCATCTCCCGAGAGCATCTCATCGAGCGCGATCGAACAGCCGCGACGCGGCGCATCGGGCGCCCGCCCGTGCAGCTCGAACCCGGCCGGGACCCGACGAACGCGGTCTTGCGCGAGGATCGCGAACGCGCTGTCCACGTTCGCGAGATCCTCGATGCGCGCAATGCCGATTTCGCCCTCCGCGACGGGCGCAAGCGAGACGGGATCGACCGGGACGACCCTGGCCCACGGGGGCTCGCGGTAAACGCCGGGGCGAGCGGCGGGATCGACGAGCGTCGCCTCCCAGAACTGGCTGGAGAGCTCCGTCATTCCGTACTCGCCCACGACCGCGCGCTCTTCGACCGCGAGCGCACGCGCCACGGCGCTGCGGAGCTCGGACGTTCCCACCTCTCGCGACTTGCCCTTGAAACCGCCCGTCTGCATGACCCGCGTGCCCGGCGGCAGTTCGACCGCGTGCCCCCCGAGCGCGTCGAGCAAGTGGACGAGGGCAAAGCTCGTCGCGAGCACGAGGGCCGGGGTGGCTCGGCCCAGCCCGGCGACACGCGCTCGAAACCCGGGCACGTCGAGGGCCCCATCGCGAACGAAGAACGTGCGCTCGGGCGGCTCCGCGAAGCCGAGCTCCCGGGCGAACACCGAGGCCATGTGCGCCAATGAGGAATCGGGCACCTCGCGATCAGAAGGGCCCACGACGAGCACGGGCAGCGGCAGCGGCAGACCTCGCGCGAACATCGCGCGGCCGAACGCGAGCGCCGCGGCGTCGTACGTGCCGGCGTCGCGCATCGCGTGAGTCCCGCGCGCGATGCTCGTCGTGCCGGTCGTTCCGCTCGTCCGGAACACGGCAGTCGCTTCGCGCTGGTCGAACGCGAAGACCGACGAGAGCCTGAACGCGTCGGTCGGTACCGCCGGAGCTTGCGCGGCGCAGGCAATCGACGACGGGTCGATGCCCCGCGCCGAGCAGAGCCTCGCGTACCCGGCAACGTGGCGCGCCTGGAAGCGGGCCAACGCGGCCGCAAGGCCATCGAACGTCTCGAGCTGGGGCGCGCCGCTCCTGAACGCGCGCACCATCGCCCGAACGCGCGCGTGCAGGACCTCGCTCTCCGAACGGGCCGTCATCTCGTGCCGCCGAGGGCGGCCGCGAGGGCGACCGCGAACGCTGCCAGGAGAGGCTCGTCGATGTCGAGCGGTGGCGTGAGCGTGAGCACGTCGCCGGCTGCGCCGCCGGTCAGCACGATCCACCCGCCCGCGAGGAGCCTCCGCGTCACGGCGAGCGCCCGCGACGCCCCCCCTGCGAGCGAGACGCCGATCATCAGCCCGCGCCCGCTGACCCCAATCACGCCGAGCCCCGAGGTGCGCTCCTCGAGCGCCCGTCGAAAGCGCTCCCCCACGATGCGCGACCGCTCGACGAGGCCTCGCTCGGCGATGTCGTCGAGCGTGGCGGCCGCGGCGGCGCAGACGAAGGGCGCGCCGAAATGCGTCGCCGTATGAATGGTGGCTCCGCCGTGGCCGGCCCACGCGGCCATCGCTCGCTCGCTTCCGACGCAGGCGCTAATAGGAAAACCTCCGCCCAGCCCCTTGCCCAGACACACGATGTCGGGCACGACCCCCGCGTCGGCGCTGGCCAGCCACGCTCCGCTCCGTCCAAGGCCAGTCCGAATCTCGTCGCACACGAGCAGCGCGCCCGCTCGGTCGCATTCTGCCCGCAGCGCCGCGAGAAAGCCCGGCGCCGGGACGACGCAGCCGCCTCGGCCGAGGATCGGCTCGACGAGCACGGCGCCGACCACGCCGCGCGCGAGCGCCTCCCGCACTTGCCTCTCCGTGGCGCAAAGCGCAGCGTCGTCGACCGGGTAAGGTGCAAAGGTCACTTCGGGGTTCAGCTGGCCGGCGAAGGGCTCGCGAAAGCTTGGCCGAAGGCCGCACGCCGCGAGGGGCCCGTGCGCTAGCCCGTGGTACGAACCTTCGAACGCGACGACCCCTGCTCGCCCCGTGGCGAGAACCGCCGTCTTCAGCGCTGCCGTCACGGCGTCGGCTCCGCTCGAGCCGAGCATCACGCGCGCGCGAGGTCCCGGATACAGCTTGGCCAGCCGCTCGCATAGGGCGAGCTTCGCGTCGGACGGGTAGACGTCGCCGAGCGCCAGCCACAGACGTTCCCGCTGCTCGTCGATGGCCTTTGCGACCGCGTCGGGCCGGTGGCCGAGAAGCAAAGCGCCGAAGCCCGCCGCCAGGTCGACGTAGCGGTTCCCGTCGGCGTCGACGACGTTGACCCCCTCGCCGCGCGTGTAAACGATGGGCGCTTGCGCCTCGCCGCTCTCGCGCGCGCGGGTCTCGCGGCGCGCGTCCACCGCGGGGGACTCGAGCGCTGCCAGCCGCGACGCCCACTCGCACGAGCGCGGTCCCGGCGGGATGACGCGCACGTCGGGCAGCTCCTGTCCGAGCCGGGCGCGCCGGGCGAGAGGGGAGCGCCGGCAGTTGGTCTGCCATCACACGACGACGCGGTTCCGCCCACCGCGCTTCGCTTCGTAGAGCTTTTCGTCGGCGCGCTTGATGAGATCCAACCCGGTCCGGTCGGCCTCTCCCAGCATCGCGACGCCAATCGATATCGTCACCCGGATGATCTCGCCCTGGAAGACGAAGCGGCTCTGCTCGATCTTCTCGCGCAGACCCTCGGCGAGCGCACGAGCGCCTTCGAGGTTCGTCTCGGGCAGGATGATGGCGAACTCCTCGCCGCCGTAACGCGCAAGCACCTCGTCGCGGCGAATGCGCTGCTGAATGAGGCGCGCGACCTCCTTGAGGACGTAATCGCCGGCGAGGTGCCCGTGGAGGTCGTTGATCTTCTTGAAGTGGTCGATGTCGAGCATCAGAAAGCTGAGATCGCGCAGGTGCCGGCGCGCGCGCATCAGCTCTTTGTCGAGCGCTTCGAGGAGGTACCGCTTGACGTGCACTTGCGTGAGACCATCGATGATGGTCATGCGGTAAATCTCTTCGTGGTACTGCGCTTCCACGTCCTCGCCGGTCAGGAACTTGAAGATCGTCGGCCCGACCTTGATTCGATCGCCGTTGCCGAGGCGCGCTTCGCGCAAGATCTGCTCGTCGTTCACGTACGAGCCGTTCGTCGAGCCGTCGTCGACGCACCACCATGCACCGCTGCG
This sequence comes from uncultured delta proteobacterium, assembly GCA_963787925.1. Classification (GTDB taxonomy): domain Bacteria; phylum Myxococcota_A; class Polyangia; order Polyangiales; family Polyangiaceae; genus Palsa-1150. The sequence goes on along the minus strand of CAWBEN010000003.1, from coordinate 941,238 downwards.
CTGCTCGATGTGCGCGTGCCGGCGCGAGACGCTGTCGCCCTCGAGGACGATGTGATTCTCCGCGCCGCGGCCGATTCGAATGGGGCTAACGTCGAGCACGAAGCGTCGCCCGAGGAGCGTCGGCTCCTTCGTGTAAATCACGACCACGCAATCATTGCCTTTGGCCCCGTCCGCTCCACCGAGGGGCTTTTGCACGACGGCTGTGACTCGAGTTTTCTCCTCGGACTCGCTCACGCGCGGGGCCTCGCGGTCCGCCACCTGGGCGCATTCAAAATTGCGCCGGCAGCGTTTTCTCTCAATCGGTGACGCTGCCGTCAAGGCTATTGCGCATGAAACCGCCGGTCAAGACACGGCGGTGACGCACAGCCGCTCTTTCAGCTCGCGCGAAAGCACCAGCGCGTGCTCGATCGTCGCAAACGGCGCGAGCGTCGAGAACGGTGGACGGAGCCGCTGTCCACGCGCCTCGACGTGCAGAGCGCACTTCGGGGTCGCGAGCCAGAGGTCGACGGGCTCGCGACGAGCTCTCGCGAGGAGCCGCGCGCTGATGGGTCCGTGGTCGCACGCCGCGAGGGTCGCTCGAATCGTGATGCCCCGCCGCCCGAGTGAACGGACGACGCGCTCGGGGCGGGCGAGCGCGGAGACGAGCCCGACGCGAGCGCCGCGCAAATCGGCCCAGGTCAGGAACTTTCCGTCGAGGAAGGCGCCCTCCGAAAGCACGTGGGCCTGCAAGGCCCCTCCGACTCGGCTCGGAACGCCCACATCGCCTACCGCGACGACGGCGTCGCACACGGAGAGCAACCCGGCGACGGGTGCTCGCGAATCCCCTCGCGGAGGCAGAGCGCCCGCGCGGCCCCACGGCTCCGCCGAGTCGACAGCGAGGAGAGCGAGCCACGCGCGCAGTGGCTTCGTCTGCGCCACGCCGTCGATCACGAGGACGTCCGCGTGACGCGCCGCGAGCTCGACGGCCTCGGCGCGTCTCGGCGCCACGACGACCTTGGCCCGCCCGTCCGGGTGCAGGAGCGCAAGCGCGCGCGACGCGAGCAGCGCCTCGTCGCCGACCTCGTGCAGCCCATCGGCCTCGCCTACCACGCGCGCACATCGCGGCCGTGCTCGGTACGCATGGCCTACGAGGGCGACTCGCGCCCCGCTCGCCGCGAGCGCGGCCACGCAGGCGATCGCGAGCGGCGTCTTGCTCGAGCCGCCCAGGGTCGCGCCGCCGATCGTGATGACGCGCGCGCCGATCGGCACCCCGATGGCGCGGACGAGATGGCGCGAGGCCGCGCGCGCCCACAGCGCGGACAGCGACAGCGTGAGCCTGCGCACGACGCGGCTCGCTTCGGAATCGTCGTCAACGGCCATTGGGGGGGGAACGGACTTTCATCGGCCTCGAGTGGCCGGCGGGCAGAAAGGCCCGATGCCCTCCGCAGGTCAATGGAATCTTGGCTATCTTGCGCCGGCATGATCTCGGTCGACCCCCTTCGCCTAGCGCGCCGCCAGCTCGAGATCGACCGCGAGCGGACCTCGCGCTTCGCGCACCTGCTCGAGCACAAGTGGGCCAGGATGAGCGCCTCGCCGCTCGCCTTCCTGCGCGGATCGGCCCCTCTCTTTTACGAGGTGCTCGCGCGCCACCCTTCGCTCGCAGAGGGACCGGGAGGCGAAGGCTGGCTCGTGGGTGACGCGCACCTCGAGAATTTTGGGGCCTACCGTGCCGGCTCTCTCTCCCTCGGCGAAACGAGAACGACGCGCAAAGGGGAACGCGTGGTGTTCGACCTGAACGACTTCGACGACGCCTTCGTCGGCGCGTGGCGGCTCGACCTGCTTCGCCTGGTGACCAGCCTCGTGCTCGGCGGCCGGGAGATTGGCTCCGACGGCCGGCGGACGCTCGCGCTCTGTGATGCGCTCGTTGGAGCGTATGTCGCGTCGCTCTTTCGCCGAGCGAGGCCCGCCGCGCCGCCGCCGCCCGTCACCTGGCTCGTCGACCGCGTACGAGCGCGGACCCGCAGGCAGCTGCTCGACGCGCGCACGACCACCGTCGCCGGCGAGCGCCGTTTCGTGCGCGGACCCCGCTATCACCCGCTCCCGCCAAAGCTCCGCGCGAGGGCCGAGCGCGCATTCGGCAGGTACGTCAAGCGCCTGCCCCGCCGGGAGCAGCCGCGCGGCCAGGCCCACGAGGCCGCCCTCGAAGTCATCGACGCGGCCTTTCGTGTGGCCGGAACGGGAAGCCTGGGGTGCCTGCGCATCGCGTTGCTCGTTCGCGGCAAAGGCGGAGCGGACGGAGCGTGGATCTTCGACATGAAGGAAGAAGTGGGGCCCTCTTCGGCGTGCCTCGTGAGGCCATCGAAGTTGGATCCTGGCGAGCGCGTCGCCACCGCGATTCGTGCGTGCCTGGTCCATCCCCCGCGGATGATAGGAACGACGTCGCTGCGCGGCTCGTCGATGTTCGTTCGGCGTCTCGCGCCGCAGGAAGATCGGATCCGCCTCGCAGAGGTGCCCCCCGACGAGCTCGAGCCCCTGGCGCGTCACATGGGCTCGTTGCTGGGCGCCGCCCATCGGCGGGCGGCCGCGCGCATGCCGAAAAAGACGTGGACCGACGACGACTGCAGCCGATTGCGCGGACGCGCCATTGCTCTCGCAGGGATCCACGAGGCGGCCTATCTCGCATTTTGCGATCTGGTCAGGTAGTGACGGGAGCCGGCCATGCAGTGCGCTTTTTCGACGCGATCGCCGGTCGCTACGAGCGTGCGTACGCCTTGCCTGCGGCCGAGTCGCGACGGCGGATGGACCGCGTTTTGCGCGAGCTCCCCCGCCCGCCCGGCCGTGTCCTCGACCTCGGGGTAGGCACCGGGCGCGAGCTCTCTCCGTTGCTCGATGCCGGCTACCTGCCGACGGGGCTCGACGTCTCGCGCGCGATGTTGGAGCGCTGTGCTCGCCGGGCTCGCCCGGTACCCCTCGTCGAAGCAAACTTCTGGGAGGGGCTTCCCTTCGCGGATGCCCGGTTCGACGCCGCGGTCGCCCTATACGGTACGCTCGCCCACCCGCCCGACGACGAGGCGATGGGGCGTCTGGCCCGGGAGCTGTCGCGCGTCGTTCGCACGGGGGGCTCGTGGGTGACGGAAGTCCCCGCGCCGGCCTGGCTCGACGAGCTCGACCGCGCGCGTCCGCCGGACGACGCCGAGCGTCGCGTGCGGCGAACCGGGGCCTCGACCTGCGTGTGCGAGGACCAAGTCGCGGGCGTCTCGCTCGGCGCTCGCGTCCTCTCCGAAGGGGAGTGGCGCGCCGCCCTCGGAGCGGACTGGAGCGCGCGAATCGAAGGACAGGGCGAAACGGAGTGGTTTATCGTAGCTCACCGCCTGTGAGGCGCTGGATCGCGACGCGCGACCGATCGAGCCCAACGGCCCTGTCGCGCGCTAGTCTGTCTGCCGTGCGCAGCTCGCTCGTGGCCGCGGCCGTGGCCTGCTTCTTTTCTTTCGACCGACTCGCCGCGGCCAACGGGCGCTTCCCGGCCGCGAACCAGCTCGTCTTCTCTCCCTCGGACACGACCCTCGTCGTTTTGCGAACGACGTTCGGCGTCATGATCTCCCACGACCGAGGCGCGACCTGGGGCTGGCTCTGCGAAGACGCGTTGGGCGTTCCGCCCGCGTCGAATCGAGGATCCTTCGCTGGGCGTCACCGCCAGCAATGCCCTCGTCGCGGGGTTCTCGGGGGGCGTGGCGGTCTCGCCGGACACGGGGTGCTCGTGGACCGCCGCGCGGCCGCTGCAGGGTCAGTTCGTCAAGGACGTGGCCGTCCAATCCAACGCAGCGCACTCCGCCCTCGCGATCACGGCCACGTATTCCACCGACGCCGCAGGCGACGCTGGTGCCGGATACGTGCAGCAAGTCTTCCAGAGCACGGACGACGGCGCGACCTGGTCGCCCCTCGGGGCCCCGCTCGCTCCGAATGCGCTCGTGACCTCCATCGAAGCCGCGGCGGGAGATCCCGCGCGCCTCTACGTGTCGGCTTTTCGTGACCCCCTCGGAGGGGCGGCCAACGGGGGAGCGCGGACAGCGGTGCTGTTCGCGTCGAGCGACGGGGGCGCGCACTGGACCGAGCGCCCCGTGCCTTTCGACCCCACGACGGAGACGGCCGCATACATCGCGGCGGTCGATCCGGTCGACGCCGACCGAGTCTACGTTCGCACGTCCGGGACGTCGCGCCTCTTGGTGACCACCGACGGCGGACAATCGTTTCAGGTGGCTCTCTCGCTCACGAGCCAGATGCTCGGCTTCGCCCTGTCGTCGGACGGGTCCACCGTTTACGTCGGAAGCAAGGAGCAGGGGCTGTTCGTGGCTCCGCGCAGCGCGTTGTCCTTCCGCAACGTCTCGGCCATTCACGTCGAGTGCCTCGCCACGCATGGAGCCGACCTTTGGGCGTGCGCCGACGAACCGAGCGGGTTCATTGCGGGCGTTTCGCAGGACGACGGGGCGACGTTCACGGCCAAGCTGCACCTGGCTGGCATTCGAGCACCGCTCGCGTGCGAGTCTGCCGACGCCGCCGCCGCCAGGTGCAGCGGTGCTCCTTTCGAGCAGCTCTGCGCGAGCCTGGCCAGTTGCCCTCCCGAGAGCGGCTCGGCCGGCCCGAGTGTGGACGGCGGGACGTTCGGCGCGCAACCGAACGCGCGGGGGACGGGCGGCTGCTCGACGGCGCGAGGGGACGGCGCGGCGGCGATTGGAGCGGTCCTCGCCCTGGCCGCGATCGCCTCGACAAGGCGGCGAAGCGCCAAGGGCTCACGGAGCGCGCGATGACCTCCATCGGCGGGAGCCCGTGGACTTTCATCGCGCTCGGCGCGGCGGTGTCGTGCTCGACGTGCTCCTGCGGCGGCCAAGGTCACCCAAAGCCCACGCCGTACCTCGACAGGGCCGCCATGCTCGACCCGGCGACCTGCCAGTCATGCCACCCCGCCCACGTCCGCGAATGGGCCGGGAGCATGCACGCGTACGCGTCGGACGACCCCGTCTTCGTCGCCATGAACGCGCGCGGACAGCGCGAGACGAACGGCGCGCTCGGCGACTTCTGCGTGAAATGCCATGCGCCGATGGCCTTACGCGAAGGCGCCACCAAAGATGGGCTCAACCTGGCCACCGTGCCATCGGCGCTCAAGGGGGTGACGTGCCTTTTTTGCCACAGCGTCGCGTCGGTCGAAGGCGCGCACGACGCCGCCGTCACGCTCTCGGCCGACCTCGCGATGCGCGGCGAGTACGCGGACCCCGTAGCCAACCCGGCGCACGCGTCGTCGTACTCGCCATTGCACGATCGCGATCACCTTCAGAGCGCGGGCCTTTGCGGCGCGTGCCACGACGTCGTGTCGCCCGCGGGCGCCGCCATCGAGCGCACTTACGCCGAGTGGCAGGCCTCCGTGTACGCGCACGGTTCAGGGGGAGCGACCTGTGGGCAGTGCCACATGGCCCAGAGCACGGTCCTCGTCCCCATCGCGGCTGCGCCGAACATTCCGTCGCCGCCGCGCCACTACCACGCGCACGACTTTCCGGCCGTCGACGTGGCGCTCACGCCCGGCTTTCCGAGCGCGCAGAGCGAGCGCGACGCGGTTCAGCAGTTTCTGCAGACGACGCTCCAGAGCGCCCTTTGCGTGACGCAAGAGGGGGGCCTACGGGTCCTCGTCGAAAATGTCGCCGCAGGACACGCCTGGCCGAGCGGCGCGGCGCAAGACCGCCGTGCCTGGGCGGAGGTCATCGCCTACAGCGGCGGACGCGTCGTCTACCAGAGCGGCGTCGTTGCGGACGGAACGCCCGTGGTTTCGGTGCAAGGCGACCCGGATCTGTGGCTCTTGCGAGATTGCATGTTCGACGCGCAATCGCGCCCTGTGAGCATGTTCTGGCAAGCGGCGACCACCGAAGGAAACGAGCTCCCTGCGCAGTCGACGAACGTCTTGACCGACCCGCGCTACTACCAGACGCATTTGGTTCAACGCTTCCCGCGCGCGCTGAACGCCGTCGTGTCGCCCCTCCCCGACAAGGTCACGCTGCGCATCCGATTGCAGCCGATGGGTCTCGACGTCCTCGAGGACCTCGTTGCGAGCCACGACCTCGACCCCACGGTGCCGGCGGCGATGCCGACATGGGACGTCACGGCGCCGCTCGAGTGGTCGCCGCAGACCGCGACGATGACCTACCAGGAGAGCGGCGTCCGCGTGGCCTGCGTGTCGACGAGCAATTTCAACGTCGGCGCCGACAAGACACCGGCGACGGGCCACGCAAGGTGCTCGCCGTAGAGATTCTGCGGGGCGCCCGTGTGCTACTGAGACGCTCCGGTCGTGGACCTCCTTTACTTCGTCCTGCTGGTCAGCTCCCTGATCTTCATCCACGAGTCGGGGCACTTCGCGTTCGCGAAGATCTTCGGCGTGAAGGTGCTGACTTTCTCGATCGGCTTCGGCCCGAAGATCGTTCGCATCCGCGGAAAAGAGACCGAGTACTGCCTGGGCCTCCTGCCCTTCGGGGGCTTCGTGAAGATGCTCGAGGAGAGCAAACGCACGGAGCCGATCCTGCCGGAGGAGCGCGGGCGCACCTTCGAGGCGCAGGCGCTTTGGAAGCGCATCGTCATCGTCCTCGCCGGGCCGGCGATGAACCTGCTCTTCCCGATCGCGCTCTACACTTCGGTCTTCCTCGAGGACACCGATTTCCTGCCTCCGACGGTGGGCGTCGTCGAGCCCGGCAAGCCCGCGGAGGGCAAGCTCGAGCCGGGCGACCGCATCGTCCGCGTCGACTGCGAGTCCGTGACGAGCTTTCCCGAGGTGCAGCACATCATCGCTCGCAAAGCGGGACAGCCGGTGCGACTCGAGCTGTCCCGCGATGGAAAGACGCTCGATGTCACGGTGACCCCAGGCGACGAAGCGCAGCGTCGGGAGCTGGACATCGTCGAGCACACGGGCCGCATCGGGATCGACCCGCGATTTCCGGCCGCGGTCATCGGCGTCGTTCGGCACGATTCGCCGGCGGGCGCGGGCCTGCGCACCTTCGATTTCGTGACCGCGGTCAACGGCCGGCGGATCGAGCGCTTCGTCGATCTCGTCGACGCGCTCGCCGACAACCGCGGCGACCAGGTGGTCGTCAGCTACCTGCGCCCCGTGGACGTGCCCGGCGCGCTCGGCGGGCTCTGCGAGCTCGCAGTGCTCGAGCCAGGCGCCGCCACGCTGACGCCCCTCCCGAGAGTACCGGGGAGCGCTCCGCCGCCCGACGAGAACGCGCGGACGGCGGATCTGCTCGAGCGCACGGGCATCGAGAGCGCGGACATGTACGTCGCGTTCGTGCCGCAGGCATCGAGCGAGTGGCGAGCGGAGCTGCGGCCCGGCGACCGCATCACGATGCTCGACGGCGTCCCCCAGCGCCTCTGGCGCGCCATGGAGGGCGAGCTCATGGCCAACGCCGACAAGATGCACGAGCTGCAGTGGTCCCGGGACGGCGTGGCCAAGCGCGGTTTCTTCCAGCTCCGCAAGGAGCAATGGGACGACGAGTTCGGGCAGCACTACGAGCGGTACGTCTTCCGGACGGACCATTGGCTACCGACCGCCGCGGATCGGCTGGTACCCAATCCACACCCGCTGGCCTATGCCCTCCGTCGCGGCGTCGAGGAGACCGCCAGCGTCGTCAAGTTCATCAGCGTCGGGATGCTTCGTCTTCTTCAGGGTCGTGTGTCGCTCGCGACCGTCGGCGGGCCCATCACGATGTACGACATCGCGGGCCAGGCCGGAGCCCGAGGCGTCGCTTACTTCGTCTGGGCGATGGCGCTCATCTCGGTCAACCTGGGCGTCATCAACCTCCTGCCGATCCCGGTGCTCGACGGCGGCCACCTCCTGTTCTTCCTGATCGAGGCGGCGCGACGACGGCCGCTGCCCCTCCGGATCCGCGAAGTGGCGAGCCTGGTCGGGATGGTCGTGCTCGTCCTTCTCATGCTGGTCGCGTTCAAGAACGACGTCGAGCGACGGTGGGACGTCATCGTCATGCAAGTCCGCGAGCTTTGGTCTTGACGGCGCCTCGGAGAAAGCCGAGCGCGCGAGAGATAGCCGCGCTGGTCGTTGCAGCGCGTCGACCGGGACGGGGCCTTCGCAGCGGCGGCGCTCGAGGCGGAGCTCGCGCGCGCGGTGCAGCTCGAGCGCGCGATCGCGCGCTCGCGACCGAGCTCGTGTACGGCACTCTCCGCGTCGCACCGTGGCTGGAGGCGGAGATCGCGCGCTTCGTTCCTCGCGGGCTGGCCGCCGTCGACGAGCGCGTCAGAGCCCACCTCGTCGTCGCGGCCTACCAGCTCTTTTTCACCCGCGTGCCTGCGTTTGCAGCCGTGAGCGAGGCCGTGGAGGCCGTGACGATCGCGCGAGGACGGAAGCGTGGGCGCCTTCGCGAACGCCGTTCTCCGACAGGGTCGCTACGCGCGCCGCCGAGAACGTAGCGTCGTCGGGCGATCGACTGCGCGAGGAAGCCACCCTCGCGTCGGTGCCGGCGTGGCTGCGCGAGGCGTTGTGCCGTGCTCTCTCGCGCGAGGGAGCGACGGATTTCCTTCGCTGCGGCACGGAGCCGCCCGCGGTGGCCTTGCGCGTCGAACGTGGAGGCGAGCGCGAGAGCTGGATCGCACGCTTGCGTAGCCACGCCCCCGACGGGAGCTTCGAGCCGGGGGCCGCGTCGCCGCTCGCGATCCTGGCGCGCGGCGCGGGCAAGCCGCAGAAGCTGCCCGGCTGGACGGAGGGAGCGTGGTCCGTTCAAGAAGAGGGCTCACAAGTCGCGGCCCTGGCGGTCGGCGCGCGCGAAGGCGAGCGCGTGCTCGACGCCTGCGCGGGGCGAGGAAACAAGACCGCCGTCCTGGCGAGAGCGGTCGGAACGCGCGGCTCGGTCGACGTTTGCGACACCCACCCGGCCAAGCTCGATCGTCTCGTTCGCGAGCTCGAGCGCCTCGGCCTGCGCGCCGGAACACCCTTCGCGGTCGACTGGAGCGTAGGCTCCGGCGAGGTCTCCGGGACGTACGATCGCGTTCTCGTCGACGCGCCTTGCAGCGGCACGGGCACGCTCCGTCGCCGCCCCGAAGTCTTGCTCCGTCGCGGTGACGACCCCGTGGACCTCGCCGCGATGGGCCGCAACCAAGCCTCGATCGCGTCTCGAGCGGCTCGCCACGTGCGGGCTGGCGGGTCGTTGGTCTACGTCGTCTGCAGCGTTCTCCGCGAAGAAGCGGAGGACGTCGTCGACGCCGTGCTCCGCGAATGCCCGGATTTCAGCCCCGCGCCGTTCGACGCACCGGAGGTGAGCGCGCTCGCACGAGGGGCGCCTTTCTTTCGTCTTATGCCGCACGTGCAGGGTACGGACGGTTACTTCGTCGCCCGCCTGCTCCGTCGCCTCTAGCCAAAGCCGCATTGCGCCCGCGCAAGTCCTCGAGCGCGGCTGCGATCGCCGCCGCGCCGTCGTCGCAGCGATTGCGGTCTCGAACGGCAACGCTATAGGCTGTCTCACCTTTTTCCTGGGAGAAACGCGCTCCATGCTCATCGACGTGACCCTTCCTCAGCTCGGCGAGAGCGTCACCGAGGGGACGATCTCGAAATGGCTCGTTCGCGAGGGGGATGTCGTGACGAAGGACCAGCCCATCGTGTCGATCGCGACCGACAAAGCCGACAGCGACTTGCCGGCGCCAGCGAGCGGGCGCGTGACGAAGCTGCTCGCCCCCGAGGGGCAGGTCGTCCCGGTCAAGACGGTCATCGCCCAAATCGACGATGCTGCGGCCGCTTCGGCGACGCTCTCCGTGGCGCCTGGTGCGCCGACGTCGCTGCCCCCGCCTGCGCCGTTCGTCCCGTCCGCCGCGTCCCCTGCTTCGCCGCCAAAGGCGCAAGCGGCGTCATCGACGCTCGGCGCGCTGGCCACGCCGACCGTACGCAAGGTGGCGCTGGAGCACGACGTGGACCTCGCGAGCGTCCAGGGAACGGGCGAGCGCGGGCGCGTGACGAGAGACGACGTGATGCGCGCGGCGACCGTAGCGACGCCGTCGGCCGCGAACGATCACTCGCCCCCCTCCGCCGAGATAGGACCGCCGCCTCCTGCCCCCCGCGCGCAGCAGCTGGCCCAGATAGTCAACCAGGGCGGCGGCTTCGTTCCGCCGATTCCGGGCGTCGGTTTCGGCGCGTTCAAGGTGCCCCCATACCGGCCGAACGACGGAGACAAGGTCGTACCGTTCACGCGTCGGCGACGCATCACGGCCGACCACATGGTCTATTCGAAGTTCGCGTCCCCCCACGTGGTAACGGTCGCCGAAGTCGACCTGCACCGGGCCAGCCGGCTCCGTGAAGCCCACAAAGATCGATACAAAAGCGAGGGAATGAGCCTCACGATGCTCGCGTTCGTCGTCGTGGCGACCGCGAGGGCCCTCCGGGAGACCCCGTCGGTCAACGCGCGCGTGCTCGACGACAGCTTCGTGATCTTCCACGATATCAACGTCGGTGTCGCGGTCGATTCGCCGGACGGCCTGGTGGTGCCCGTCGTCCGCCGCGCCGACGAGCTCGGCGTGCGGGGCATCGTTCGTGCGATCGACGATCTCGCCAAGCGCGCCAAGACGGGCAAAATCACGATTGACGACCTGAGCGGCGCCACGTTCAGCGTCTCGAACCCGGGGCTCAAGGGCAATCTCTTCGGCGGCGCGATCATCAACCAGCCGAACGTCGGCATCCTTCGCATGGGCGAAATCCAGAAACGCGTGGTGGTGGTCGATTCGCCCGACGGCGAAGACCACATGGCCATTCACCCCGTGATGTACGTGGCGCTTTCGTACGATCACCGCGTCGTCGACGGCGTCGCCGCAAACGGGTTTCTCTGGCGAGTGACCGAAATTCTCGAAAAGGCCGATTTCGAGGTTTGAGCCGTTCGAGGCCCGTGCCTCGGGGAGGCTGCGAGGTGCAGGAAGGCTGCGATCAGGAAGGCTGCGAGAGGACGGCCTCGAAGAGCCTCCGCCCGTCCACGCCACCGAGCGCTGGGTCGCTCATGCGCTCGGGATGCGGCATCAGCCCGAAGACGTTCTTGCGCGGACCGCCGTAAATGCCGGCGATGGAGCGCAGGCTGCCGTTCGGATTGGCGCTGTCGGCAATGACGCCGTCGGGGGTGCAATAACGCAGCCCGATGAGGCCGTCGTCCTCGAGCCGGCGGAGCGTCAGCGGGTCGGCCTGGTAGCGACCGTCGCCGTGGGCAATCGGGAGCTTCCATATCTCGTGCGGCTCGCGCGTGAACGGCCCCGGCGCGGTCACCTTCACGTGCCAGTCGCCGCACTCGAAGCGCTGGTGGGCGTTTCGCGTAAGGGCACCCGGCAGGAGGCCCACCTCGGTCAGGATCTGAAAGCCATTGCAGACCCCGAGGACCCACCCGCCCCGCTGGGCGTGAGCGCGGATCGCGGGAACGATGGGGCTCCCCTTGGCTATCGCGCCGCACCGCAAGTAGTCGCCGAAGCTGAACCCTCCCGGAATGGCCACGAGGTCCGTCCCCTGCGGGAGCTCGCTCGCGGTGTGCCACGCGACCGTCGTCGGCGCGCCGCAGACGACGCGCAGCGTGCGGATCATTTCGGCGTCCGCGTTCGAGCCCGGGAAGACGACGACGCACGCGCGCATGCGGGCGTCGCTAGCACAAGCCCACCCCCGGCGCGAGCGCCGTTGCCAACCGAGGCCCGCCGGGACCCTCGTGCGCGCTCGGGGCGCGCCGGCTTCTCGTCAGGCGCCTCGTCAGGCGCCTCAGGATCAGGCGCCTCAGGCGTCTCGCCGCCTCTCCCCCGCGCGCTCATTGAGGCCGGCGCGATTTGGCGCTAACTCACGGGCGCTCCGATGGCCACGAGCTTCCCCGATGATCCGCCCGTCACCCCCGAGCTCGCGCGAGCCCACAAGCTGACCGACGAGGAGTACGCCATCGTCCAGCGCGCGCTCGGCCGCCCACCGACCTACGCCGAGCTCGGCGTCTTCAGCGTCATGTGGAGCGAGCACTGCTCGTACAAATCATCGCGCGTGCACCTGCGGCGCCTGCCCACCAAGGGGCCGCGCGTCATCCAAGGCCCGGGCGAGAACGCGGGCGTCGTCGACATCGGCGACGGGTTCGCCGCGGTCTTCAAGATGGAGTCGCACAACCACCCGAGCTTCATCGAGCCGTACCAGGGCGCGGCCACCGGCGTCGGCGGCATCCTCCGCGACGTCTTCACGATGGGCGCACGGCCGATCGCCAGCCTCAACTCGCTGCGCTTCGGCCGGCCCGACCATCCGCGCACGCCGGAGCTCCTGCGCGGCGTCGTGGCCGGCATCGGCGGCTACGGCAACTGCATCGGCGTTCCCACCGTGGGCGGCGAGCTGCAGTTCGACGCGCGGTACGACGGCAACATCCTCGTCAACGCCTTCACGTGCGGCGTCGCGCGGACGGATCGCATCTTCTACGGCCGCGCCAGCGGGCGTCGGCAACGCGATCCTCTACATCGGCGCGAAGACGGGGCGCGACGGCATCCACGGCGCCACGATGGCGAGCGACGAGTTCTCGAAGGGTGGTCCTAGCCAACGCCCGACGATGCAGGTCGGCAGACCCGTTCATGGGCAAGCTCCTCCTCGAGGCGTGCCTCGAGCTCTTCTCTGCCGACGTGCTCGAGGGCATCCAGGACATGGGCGCCGCCGGGCTCACGTCGTCCAGCGTCGAGATGGCTGGACGCGCGAACAACGGCATCGAGATCGACCTCGATCGCGATCCCGCGCCGCGCCAAGGCCATGACGCCGTACGAAATTCTGCTGAGCGAGTCGCAGGAGCGAATGCTCCTCGTCGCCAAGCCAGGCAAGGAAGCGAGCGTCCTCGCGATCTGCGCGCGGTGGGATCTCGACGCTGCCGTCATCGGCAAAGTGACCGACACGAAGCGCTGGGTCGTCAAGGCGACGCCCGGGTACGACCCGCTGGTCGCATGCGTCCGCCGCCCGCTCGCCGGTCGTGGTCTGCGACGTGCCCATCCGGCATTCTGACCGACGACGCGCCGGTATACGACCGTCCGCGCGCTCCTTCGACGCCCCCGAGCGCGACGAGCGCTACCGGCGCCGGTTCGATTGCCATCCCTGCGGACCTCGGGCGCGAGCTCCTCGAGCTGCTCGGCTCGCCGAACGTCGGCTCGCGGGCTTGGGTCTGGCGGCAGTACGATCAAATCGTCCGCGGCGGCACCCTCGTTCGACCCGGCTCGGACGCCGGCGTGGTGCGCGTCCCTTGCGAGCGAGGACGACCAGGTCATCGACAAGTTTCTCGCCTTCGCGGTCGACTGCAACGGGCGCATGTGCGAGCTCGATCCGTACGCCGGCGCTGCAATGGCCGTCGCCGAAGTGTGTCGCAACCTGGCGTGCACCGGCGCCGAGCCGATCGGAATCACCGATTGCCTCAACTTCGGCAACCCCGAGCGACCCGAGGTCATGGACCAGCTCGCGCGCGCGATCGACGGGTTGGCCGCGGCCTGCCGCGCTCTCGACGTCCCGATCGTGAGCGGCAACGTGAGCCTCTACAACGAGACCGACGGCCGTTCCATCTTGCCGACGCCGACCGTCGCCGCCGTCGGTCTGTTGCGAGGCGGCGAAGACGTGGTGACTGTGCCGTTCAAGCAGGAGGGAGACGCCGTTCTTCTCCTGGGCCAGGCTGCTTGCAAGGGGGCCGTGGCTCTGGCGGGGAGCGAGTGGCTGGTGCGCACGATGTCCAAGCCGCAAGCGCACCGGAGCCCCGAGGCCAGCGGCGCACCCGTTCTGGATCTCGACGCAGAGGTGTCGCTCCAAAGGCTCGTGCTCGACCTCGCGCGTGCGCATTGGCTGGCCAGCGCCCACGACGTGTCCGACGGCGGGTTGGCGGTCGCGCTGGCGGAGTGCTGCACCGTCGGCCTCGATGACGTCGGCGCGCGCATCGTCCTTCCGATGGAGGGCTCACCCCTCGACGCCGTCGCGGCGCTCTTCGGCGAGGCACCGTCGCGCGTCGTCGTCAGCGTTCGGCCCGAGTTGGCCGATCGGGTCATCGAGCGGGCTCGCGGGTTCTCGGTACCGGCCGCGCGGATCGGCCGCACGGGAGGAACGAGGCTGGACATCGGAGTGGCACCCCTCGGGTCGTTCTCGATCGCGGTGGCCGAGCTTCGCGACCGCCGCGACGCGTGCCTTCGTAACCTCGTCGACGCTTGATCGCGCGCCAGGCGAAGCCCCCGCCTCGCCGCCTACACCGACACCGTTCCCGCGACAGCCTGCCGACCGCACGGTTCGACGCGGCTCGCACCGCGCGCCGGTATGGTACCGTCTCGGGCCGAGCCGCTCTGCCTTGCGGCGCTCGTCATGTCGACGAAGCCCCCCTCGCCCCTGCTCGGATACAACAACAACGTACGCCACAAGGGCAAGGTCTTCCACATTCAAACGGAAGACTCCGGGGTCCGATATGGCCACGTCATTACCCACCTCTTCATGGATGGCGGCCGCATCCTGAAGAGCGTGAAAACGAGCTATGCCGAATACCGAGGCAACGACCGGATCGCCGACATCGTCCGCGAGATGATGAAGCAGCAGCACAAGGCGATATTCATTGCGCTTCGTGACGGCAAGTTCGACGCCGTCGCGCTGGAAGCGTCGGCGCCGGGGACGATGCCAACGCCGCCCGCGCCCTCACCGTCCGTCACCGCCTGCTCCGGCGATCGAACGCCGCCCTTCGCGGAGGTGCCGACGCGCGAGGCGGCGTCCGTCAGCGGCGCTCGGTTCGAGGCGGCCGCCGACGCGCCCATCAGGCCGTTGGTCGAAGCCGAGGACCCGTCGGAGCCGACGCCGGCTCGCCGATCGCCCGAGGACCTCGCGCTCGACCTCGACGCTCTCGACCGGGCCGCCACGACGCTCGCACCACCGGTACTGCGCACGACCAGTGATTTGCCGCCGCCGCCCGCGAGCCTCTTGCGCGAGCGGACGGCGAGCGGCAGGCACCGTGTCGCGCCATCGCCGACGGCCGCCCTCCCCGGCGGAGACACGCCCCCTGCCAGTCTAGCCGTCAGCCGTCAGCAACTGGCCGCCGAGCGACCGGTCTCGCAGACGCCGGCCGTGGCGACGGGCGAGCCGCGTCGTTATGCGCCGACACGGCCGGCGTCCATCTTTGGTCAAGCGCGTCCTCAGAAGGGCAAGTCCATCTTCGGCGAGGACCTCGTTCGCGACGAGTCACTGGACGAGGTCATTCTGAGCTATCTGGCCGACGACGCGGACGGCGAAGCGGAGGGCGGCAAGAAGTGATCGGCGCTGGCGGTCAGGGGGACGCCGGCCTTTCTGCGACGTCCCGACGGGACGCGGGGCGAGGGCGCCATGCTAGCCTCGCCGCCCTCGATGAGGCCATCGGCTCCCGCCGCAGATCGTGTTGCTCGAATCGTCGCGGTCGTCGCGAGCACTTGGTACGCGTTCACCGCGGCGTGGGGGATGTTCGGCATCCCCGGCGGGGGGCACATCGGCGCGGGAAGCGCCGCCATTACGATGGACTCCGAACAGATCGTGCGCTGGAAGATCCTCTATCCCGCGTGGGGGTGGTACGGCAGCGCGCCGCCGCCGGAGAGCGCCTATGTCTGTCACCATCCCTTCGGGCTGGAGTACACGTCGGCATTCTTTCTTTGGATATTCGGTCACCACGATCTCGTCGTTCACCTGCCGGCTGCGTTGTTGAGCGTCACGTTCCCGCCTCTCCTCTACGGAATAGCAAAGGAACGGTGGGGCGCGCCCGCTGGCGCCGTCGCGGCCGCGGCCTATTCGGTCGTGCCTCTCGCCGTCGGATACTCGGGCGCTTGGACGCTCGAGGGCAATTGCATCTTCGGGGCGTTGCTCTTCTTCTGGGGGCATTCACGGCACACGACGACGGGCCAGTCCCGCTATCTCGCGGCGAGCCTCTTCGGTCTCTTCTTCGCGTGCATGGGGGACTGGGCGGGCTACCTGCTCGTCGGTCCGACGCTGGTCTGGGCTCTCTTCCGGGCGTTCGTATTTCCCGCACGGTGGACGCCGCCCTTCGTTTTCGTCCGGTATGCACGCTGGTGGGCGCTCTCGGTGGCCGTCGTCGCTTGCACGCTGGTCTTCACGATCGGTCTTTTTCTCCACGCGGGCCACGTCGCCGATTGGCTTTCGTCCGGGGACATGCGGAGCTCCGGCAGCCAGACGAAGCTCGCCGACGTCCTCAAGGCGCGCGCACACTGGATCGACTTCAGCTTCACGCCACTCGCCATCTTCCTCGGTAAAATCGCCGCGCCGATAGGCCTCGTGCGCTGGATCGCGATCCGTCGCGACGAGGAGACCTACGCGCCGGGTCTGCTCTTCGGGGCCGTCATCCAGTATGTCGCGTTCAAGCAAGGCGCGGACATTCACATCTTCTGGCCGCATTATTTCGCGCCTTACTTTGCTCTCGCGCTGGCGCAGCTCGCCGACTCGGTCGCGTTCGTCGCCGGGTCTCTCGCGCGCCGCTCGTGGCGAACCGGCTCGGCCGCCGTTGCGGCGTTTGCCGCGCTGGCGATCGGTCTCTCTCCCGTGATCGCGATGGCGCACGACGGAGTGCTCTCGCTCTGGGTGTGGCGGCGGACAGGCGGGCGGTACGACGACAACGGCACCCTCATTCGAAGCCACGTCGACATGCTCTCCGTCCTGGAACAGGTGGCGCCGCCCATGGCGCTGGGCGATCACTTCGACTTTCACCCCGGGGCCGCCTGGGGGTGGGAACACCAATGGAAAACGCAATCGAATGCGGTGGTCAGCAGCCTGCCGGCCGTGGGCGGCGCGGGTCTCGAGACGCACCCGATCTGGCTCGCCCGCGGAAGCGGTCTATCCGGGCCGGAAGCCACGAAGATCGCGTCCATTGCGCACGTCCGCATCTACGGCGACACCTGGATCGTCGATCAGCGCGAGCATGCGTCTTCGGTCGAGGCCTACTCTCTCAACGAGCGTGAGCCGAACCCGGTCGAGTGGCTCTTACGAAACGGAACGGAGCCCGTCCGCAAGGTGGGACCACTGCCCGACCCATGGCTGACTTGGGAATGGCGAAAGCACCTCGGCCAGCAGGCCGACCCGCCCTCTGGAACCCCCCGCACGCTCGATGAGATCCGAATTGCGCACAACGTGGCAGTCGACCTGCGCGACGCCCCCGCGGCCGGTCGCTGGCGGGCGGCCATCGAAGGACAGCTCGATCGATCCGCCGACGCACAGTTCACGGGCGGCATGCACCTTCTCGGCGTGCGGCTGGTCGGCGGGGTTCAGCCGCGCGTCGAAGCCTGGTTCGAGTGCGGCCAAAAGCCGGCGGGCGACGCCGCGTTCAACGTCCGCTCGACCATGGAGGCGCGAGGCACGTGGAGCCTCATCCCGCCGGACCCCGTGGATCGGGAGATGGCCTACCCCCCTTTCGTGCCGACCAAGCTGTGGCGCGCCGGCTATCTCTATCGGACGGAGGCCGTCCTGAACCACCGGATCGGACGCGAACGTTATTGGGGATACTGGGCTACGCGCGACGGAACCCCTGCGCCCGTGCGGGCGGACGGAGCGGCAGAGACGACGGTGGCCATCCTGCCGTGACTACGCGTTGGGCGCGGCGCTGACAACGCGTCCGAAGAGCGTCTTCGCCAAAAAAAACCGCGCCCGCACGACTTGCGTCGCCGGGCGCGGTGGGCCTGCGCAGGTCGGGGGAGGGGCTAGCGCAAGCCCTCAGGTGCGGCTCGCCGAGCCCGCCGGTAGGAGGGAGGCGGCGGGGGCGATCCGCACGCAATCGCAATCATAGGGGTGGGAGTGGACAGGGACATGGGCAAGGGGCTCGGTCGCGTTCAACGCGTTTGGCGCGTTTGGCGCGTTCGCGTTTCGTCGTTCTCGGTGATGACAAGCCGCGACGCGTGGATATTCCGATGCACGCCAGAACGCCGCCGTCGCGCGCCCTTTGGCCTCCTGACGCCGGCAGGACCGCGGAAGCTCGCGGGCCTCGGCCGTCGGGCGACCCTCACACCTGTCGGGCTCGCCCCGCCTCGACGGCTTCCACTACGATGGCTCGGTCCGCTTCGTCGACCGTCGCCACCCCATCGGCCACATCCATGGCCGCATCGCCGCGTTCGATGCGTTCGCGCGCCTCCGCGCTTCCCGTCAAAAGGTCGAAAGCGCTCACGTCCGAGCGGAACTCGTAGGGCTCCGTACGAAAAGCGAAGCGCTCGGGGTCTTCTGCCCGGCAGAGCGCGACGAGCGCCAGGTACGTGGCGAACGGACGAAAGGTCGACGGCTCGGTCACGTGGATCTGGACCCCGCCGCAGAGCTTTCGCGCGTGCTTGTGAAACGTGGGCGAAAAGGTCAGCGGGCGCGCGCGCGACCCTGGCAAACGCAGGGCATTCAATCGGTCGGCCAGGCGCGCGCCGTCGAGCCATGGCGCGCCCACGATCTCGAACGGCCGCGTGGTGCCGCGCCCCTCGGACAGGTTCGTTCCTTCGATGAGGCAACCACCCGGGTAGACCAGCGCGGTGTCGTAGCTCGGCATGTTCGGCGAGGGCATCACGAACGGCCGGTCCCAGGCCGTGGCGTGCTGTTCCCGCTTGAGGCCGCCCACACCGAGCACGCGCACGAGGTCACGCGGCAAGCCCTCGGCGCCGGCGCGCCAGGCGACGATCTCGCCGAGCGTCAAACCGTGCCGCACGGGGATGGGCTCCAGCCCGACGAACGAGCAGCACGCGCGCGTCTGCCGCCGCCCCTCGATGCGCGTGACGTCCCCGCCGAGCGGGTTGGGCCGATCGAGCACGAGCACGCGGACCCCCGCGGCGGCGCAAGCGCGCATTGCGAGCACGGCCGTCCAGACGAACGTGTAGAAGCGCGCCCCCACGTCTTGCAGATCCACGACGAGGACGTCGATCGACGCAAGGTCCTCGGGCTTCGGCGAAAGGTCCTCGTACCGTCCGCCATAAAGACTTCGGATCGGCGTTCCGAGGGCATCGCGAGCGTCGTCGACCCCCACCATGTCCTGCGCCTCGCCGCCGTGGCCGTGCTCCGGACCGAAGACGATGGCCACACGGATACCGAGCTCGTCGAGGATGCGACGCACGTGGACGAGCCGCCGATCGACCGACGCGCCGTGTGCGAGCAAGCCGACGCGAGCCTTCCGGAGCTGTGCGCCGAGCTCGAGATGCGTTGCGAGGCGATCGAGACCGGTGCGCACGACGGAGGCGCCGGAGCTTATCAGGGCGCGCGGCTTGTCGTCGGCTGCGTAAGACGGTACCTAAGCTCGCTATGCGTTGCGGCCACGTTCTCGGATTCCTCCTCGTCGCGATGGGCGCCGCTTGCGCCTCGAACCCCCAGCCCTCGGCCGCTCCTTCCGGTCCGGCACCGGCGCCAGAGGCCGCTACCCCCGTCGCCACGGCGGCCTCGCCTTCGCCACCGCCCATGGCGGCTCCCGCCGCGCCGGCACCCGACCTCGACCAGCAAAAGAAGGCGGCGCAAGAGCGCGAGCTTTCGGAAGCCCGCGCCAAGTGGGAGATCGAAAGCAAAGCGGAGCTCGCCCGGTGGACTCCCGAGCGTCACGCCGAGGCAAAGGCCCTCGCCGCCAAGAGCTTCTCCAGCGGCAAAGCCGCGATCCAGGCGGCCATGAAGGGCACTCACCGCAAACCCGGCGCGGCCGATCGCGACAAGTACCGCCACCCCGCGGAGACGCTCGAATTCTTCGGGTTCAAGCCGACCATGACGGTGCTCGACATTGGTCCGGGCGAGGGCTGGTACACGGAGCTCCTCGCCCCGGTGCTCGAAAAGTCCGGGCAATACATCGCGACGAGCAGTGACCCCAACGGCCCCGCCGATCAGCCGGGCACGCTCTCGGCGCAACGGTTCAAGGCGCTCCTCGAGCGGGCTCCGGAGCTCTACGGCCACGCGCAGACCCTCGTCGTCGACGGAAAGGCGCCAAAGCTCGGCCAAGATGCCAGCGTGGATCTGGTCCTCGTCCTGCGGGGCGTGCACGGCATGAAGAACAACGGAACGCTGGACGCCTGGCTCGCGGAGATCCGTCGCGTGCTCAAGCCCGGCGGAGCCCTCGGCATAGAGGAGCACCGCGCTCCGCCCGACGCCGAGCCCGCGCAAAGCGCAAAGAAGGGGTACGTGCCGGAGCCTTGGCTCATCGCGCAAGTCGAGGCGGCCGGCTTCAAGCTCGGCGGCAAATCGGAGATCAACGCGAACCCGAAGGACACGAAGGACTACCCGGAGGGCGTGTGGGCCCTGCCGCCCACGCTGCGCCTCGGCGAAAAGAACCGCGAGAAGTATCAGGCCATCGGCGAGAGCGACCGGATGACGCTCAAGTTCGTCAAGGTCGCCGGCAAGTAACTCTCCCTCGGAGAGATTTCCTGCTCATGCGGCGCGTCCTGGTGGTCGACGACGAAGAGAACATTCGCCTCGTCCTGCGCACGCTGCTTGAAGAAGCATGGTTACGACGTCGAGGTCGCGGAGGGCGGCGAGGCGGCGCTCGCGCTCGCTCGATTCGTTCGAGCCCGACGTCATCCTGACCGACGTGCGCATGCCGCGCATGGGCGGGCTCGATCTCCTCGGCGCGCTCAAGGCGAAGCAGCACCCGGCGACGGTCATCGTGATGAGCGCCTACGGCAACGTCGACCTCGCGATCGAGGCGATGAAGGCCGGCGCGTACGACTACGTGAGCAAGCCCTTCAAGCCCGACGAGATCGTCCTCGCGCTTGCGCAAAGCCGAGGAGCGCGAGACGCTCCGCCGTGAGAACCGCGCGCTCAGCGAGCAGATCCAGAAAGAGCACCAGTTCGAGTCGATCCTCGCGAAGAGCCGCGAGATGCTCGACGTCTTCCGCACCATCGACAAGATCGCCGACTTCAAGACGACGGTGCTCGTCACCGGCGAGAGCGGCACCGGCAAGGAGCTCGTCGCGCGCGCGATCCACTCGCGCTCGTCGCGCAAGAGCGCGCCGTTCGTCGCGATCAACTGCGGCGCCATCCCCGAGAACCTGCTCGAGTCGCGAGCTCTTCGGGCACCGAGAAGGGCGCGTTCACCGACGCCAGCGCCGACCGGCGCGGCCTCTTCGAGGAGGCCACCGGCGGGACGCTCTTCCTCGACGAGATCGGCGAGCTGCCGCTCAACCTCCAAGTGAAGCTCCTTCGCGTCCTGCAGGAGGAGACGATCCGCCGTCTGGGCGACACGAAGGACGTGAAGGTCGACGTGCGCATCATCGCCGCGACGCACCGCGACCTCGACGGCCGACGTCAAGGCGGGGCGCTTTCGCGAAGATCTCTTTTATCGCATCAACGTCCTGTCCATTCGCGATCCCGCCGCTGCGCGAGCGGCGCGAGGACATCAACCTGCTCATCGATCACTTCGTCACGCGAAACAACGCGCGGCTCGGCACGCACATCCGCGGCCTCTCCGCCGAGGCGCGCAAGCTCCTGCTCGAGTACGCGTGGCCCGGCAACGTCCGCGAGCTCGAGAACACCATCGAGCGCGCCATGGTCCTCGCCGAGGCCGACGTGCTCCAGACGGGCGACCTCCCCGAGCGAATCCGCGACGCGCTCGACCCCGTGCAGGTCCAGCTCGCGAGCGGCGAGCTGTCGATCAAGAAGACGACGGCCGCGATCGAGCAGATCCTCATTCGCCGCGCGCTGCAGAAGACGAAGGGCAACCGCACGCGCGCGGCCGAGCTCCTCGAAATCAGCCACCGAGCGCTGCTCTACAAGATCAAGGACTACAAAATCACGGACTTGTGAACGGATCGGCGCTGGCTCGTGCGCTCCTCGAAGGGGGGCCGCGCTAACCCGAGCGCGTGCGTGGTCGAGGAGCGCGCAGTGCTGGGGAAGCAACATGTTCGGCCCGCTCGGGAACAACTCGACGACCGACAGCCTCGTGCCCGTCCAATTCGTCGAGCCGTGAGCTCGACGGAGCCAAATGCTCGACGTCGCCCGCGTCATCGATGTCGGGCCGTTCGACTCGAGCGCCCCGTTCATCGTGATCGAGCTCCTCGAGGGGCGCCCTCTCGCCCGACGCGGCGGGAGTTTTTTAGGATGACCGCGGTAGGGCGCAGCGTAAAAGGCCGTGCGTAACGGGCCGCGCGTGCATTGGTCGTTGTCCTCGTCCGCCGGAATCGCGCCGTCCCTGCTGGACCGATAGGAAAAGGGGGAGGAGAAGCGTCCAACGCGCCGTTCGGAGCAGCCAGGGCCCCTTCGTCTTCGTCGCCAGGACCTTGGTCGGGAACGAAAGGCGCTCGTCCAATAACAAAAGACGCTCTGCGAACCAGGAAAGCCGCTCTTCCAATAGGACGAGACGCTCTGCCAACGAGAAAAGCCGCTCCGCCAACGAGACGAGACGCGCGACCAAGAAGAAAAGCCGCTCTTCCAATAGGACGTGACGCTCTGCCAACGAGAAAAGCTGCTCTGCCAACGAGAAGAGACGCGCGACCAAGAAGAAAAGCGGCTTTGCCAACAGGCAAAGCGGCTCGACCAAGAAGAAAAGCGGCTCCGCCAACAGGCAAAGCGGCTCGACCAAAAAGAAGAGCCGCTGTGCCAACACGAAAAGACACTCGACCAAGAAGAAAAGCCGCTGTGCCAAGAGGCAGAGACTCTTTTCCAGGAAGAAATGTCGCTTTTCCAGATGGCAGAGCGACTTTGTCCAAAGGACGGTCGACGGTTCGCGAAGAACCAGCCGGAAGTACGCGAAAACACGTCGCTCCTCCGTCCGTGCCTCTTCGCGCCAACGCGAACTAGCAGTCGGTCGACACAAAAAACGAATCGCACAAATACCGAATGGCGCGCAGACCGCCACACGGCAAAGCAAGAAGCTCTCGAAAGTCTGGAGCGACCACGAAGCGCGCGAAAATCGCGCGGCGCGAGGACAGGACCATCGCGAAGCATCTTTGGTACTCCGGCCGAGCGCGGATGGATTTAGAATGCGCCCATGAACTCTTGGACGACGGCGGCGGCCGGGGCATTCGCAAGTGTTCTCGGGCTCGCGGCATGTGGGGGCGGAGCAAAACCAGCCGACTCGCCGGGGACTTGTCCCGAGGGGACGGTTCTCAAAGGGGAGGATTGCGTGGCGGCCGGGGCGGGCGGAGACACGCCGCCTGGCGACGAATCGCCGCCGAAGCAGACGAAGCACAGCGAGGACGAAGACAAGCCTTCGAGCAGCGCGCCGGTCTCGAGCGAGTCGAAGTCGCCCGGAGGCAAGTCGTACGAGCGCGAGTCGGTGGAGGTCGAGCTCCGACGGGCCTCCCGTCAAATCAAAGCCAATTGCGGATCGGCGACCGACGACGAAGGCAGCATGACGGGCCCCTGGGGGAGCACGAGGGCGCACGTCGTCCTCGGACGAAACGGGCACGTCA
Organism: uncultured delta proteobacterium; assembly: GCA_963787925.1. Classification (GTDB taxonomy): domain Bacteria; phylum Myxococcota_A; class Polyangia; order Polyangiales; family Polyangiaceae; genus Palsa-1150. Next base: position 917,913 of record CAWBEN010000003.1, on the reverse strand, counting down.
AGCAGGTCACCGTACCGGCGCCGTACGACGGCAAGGCGGTCGGCTTGTGCGTCGTGCACTCGTTCGAAAAGATCCAGTTCCCGCCGTATGCGGCCTCGAGCGACGAGGCCGTCGACTGGGACGTGGAGATAGTGCAACCCAAGCACAAGTGAGCGGCGTCCTGCGTCATCGCGCGATGTCCCGCTGACGTCGGCTGACGTCGCAAAAGGCGAGACGCGTCGATTCACGAACAAGTTTCATTGTGCTCAGCCCTACCGGACAGAGCTGCCTGCGCTCCATTCGCACGTCAACGGAAGATTGCGACGAAACGAGCCGATCGCCACTTTCCTACGTATTCGGTGAGCGTCCGGGATCGTTGCGGTCGTAGCTTTACCGCTGAGCCGACCTACGGGCCCGCGATACTGATTGTGCTGGCAACGGACCGCGCGCTCTTCGTACTTCAACCAACTGGCGCCCGTTGCTCGGCGGGGTAAAAGACTCGGTGAACTTGGAGGTCTTGCAATGATTGCTTTTCACGAGTTTTTCAATCGACCCGTCGGGGAGCGATTGGGAAGCGCGCCGTCGTCTTCGCCCGCGCGCCTGCGAGCGCAGATCGGCACGCTCTGCGCGGCGGTCCTCCTGGTCAGCGCGGTGGGCTGCGGCTCGCAGTCGACCCCTCCGGGCGGTCCCCCCCTGCGTCCGGGGACGCTGCGGGCAGCACGTCGACCGATTCTGCGGCGGGGTCGGGCTTCGACGCCACGCTCGCCGCCGACGGGTCGAACGCAAGCAGCGGCTCGACGCCGAGCCCGCAAGGCGACGACGGATCGACGACGGCGCCGCCGCCGGACGCCTCCGCGGGGGCCGACGCGTCCTTTCAAGACGTCGCGATCGTGACCCCGCCGCCCATGACGGGACCGGACGGCGGCCCGCTGGGCTTCGCCGTGACCACCAATCGCTACGACAACACGCGCAACGGGGCGAATCTCTACGAGACGACGTTGAACGTCGCGAACGTCGGCGGCCCGAAGTTCGGGCTGCAGTTCACGCGGCAGGTCGACGGGCACATGTACGCCCAGCCGCTCTACCTCCCCAATCTGATGATCAACGGCGCGACGCACAACGTCGTCTTCGTGGCGACCGAGAACGACAGCGTCTACGCGTTCGACGCCGACTCGCCGACGGCCATCGCGCCGCTCTGGAAGGTATCGCTCGGGACGTCGGTCCCCCTCCTGCCGAGCGCCAACGCGTACAACCTGCCGCTCTCGGCAGGGTCGAACATGTCTTGCCGAGACATGTTCCCGCGGGTGGGCATCACGTCGACCCCGGTCATCGATCGCGCGACCGGACGCATGTATGTCGTAGCGGAGACCCAGGACAGCCCAGGCGTCTTTGCACAGCGTCTCCACGCGCTCGACGTCCTGACCGGAATGGAAGTGGCCGGGAGCCCCGTCACGATCCAGGGGTCCGTCCCGGGAACCGCCATCGGCAACGTCGGCGGAGTCGTCGCGTTCGATCCCTTCTTCCATCTCAATCGCCCGGGGCTCTTGCTGAACGGGGGCAATGTCTACATCGCCTTCTCGAGCCACTGCGACATGATCCCCAACCAGGGGCTCGTCAACGCAACGACGTACCACGGCTGGGTCTTTTCGTACGCGGCCGACTCGCTGAAGCAGACCGGGATCCTGAACACCACGCCCAACGGCACGAAGGGCGGCATCTGGCAGTCCGGTATGGGCCTCGTCGCCGACGCGAAGGGCGACGTGTACATCGTGGTCGGCAATGGCGACATCGACCCGGCCAACACCGGCGCGGAGCTCGGGTTGAGCGTCGCTCGCCTGTCGTTGACCCCGACCGGACTGAAGACGATGGACTGGTGGACGGCCTTCAACGCGACGGCGCTCAATGCCTCCGACGTCGACCTCACCAGCGCGGCGGTGTTGCTCCCCAATCCGAACGTCATCGTGGCCGGGGGGAAAGACGGCAATCTCTACGTCCTCGATCCGGCCAATCTGGGGAAGTTCAGCACGGCGTCCAACAACATCCTCCAGACGTTCAAGGCCGGAGCCGCGCACATTCACGGAGGTCCGGTCTACTGGAATGGTCCCCAGGGCCCGACGATCTACGCGTGGCCCGAGGGCGGGACCGTCCGCGCGTTCGGGTTCACCGGAAAGACCATCAAGGCCGCCGCCGTTTCGATGAATACGTCGGATTCCGCGTTGCACCCCGGGGGCATCCTGAGCCTGTCCGCCGACGGAAACAAACCAGGCACGGGCATCGTGTGGGCGACCTTCACCAACGTCGCCGTCGATACGCCGGCCGCCACGCCAGGGCACGCGGGCGACGCGTGGCACTGGCTCGTGCACGGCGCGTTCTACGCGTTCGACGCGACCAACCTCACGACGCCCATCTGGAAGAGCACGACGAACAGAGCCCGCGACGACATCGGTATCTACGCGAAGTTCGACTCGCCGATGGTCGCGAACGGCCGGGTGTACATCGTCTCGCAGGCCACCGCGTCGACAACGGCCACCGGAGCCGTGGGCGAAGACGGCCGGCTTCTCGTTTACGGGCTGCTGCCCTGAGCCTGAAGATCGGCGCTCGCCCCCCACGGGCCGCGCTCAAAAAAGCATCTTTCTTCCAACGTTACTGGGGTCCATGATGAAAACTCTTCGTTGGTGCGTAGTCGTCGGGCTCGCTGTGGCGTGTGGCGCGTGTGGCTCGAGCGGGGACACGCCCGACGGGGGCTCGGCGTCGAGCGGCGGTAGCAGCGGCGCCGGGGGCTCCGGCGGCGCTCCGGGCTCCGGCAACGGTGGAACGGGCTCGGGCGTCAGCACGAGCGGCGGGGGCGCCAGCGGCAGCACGAGCGGCGGAGGCACGAGCGGGGCCGGCGGCAGTGGGGTCATCTCGGCCGGAGACGACGGGGGCGGCAGCAGTGGGAGCGGGGGGAGCGGGGGCGCCACCGATGGCGGTTCGCCTCCGGCGCCCGACGCGGGGCTTCAGACCATCCCCGTGCCCTCCACCGACCGAACGAAGGTCCAGCTCCGCGACGGCTGGAAATTCATGGGCAGCAGCACGCTGACGGGCGCCGAAGCGGTCGCCTTCAACGACGCGAGCTGGCCGACCGTCTCGGTCCCCCACACGTGGGACTCCGTCACGGCCAGCAGCAACGCGATCGCGTCGTTCAGCAACTCCTGGTACCGGACGCATTTCACGGTCGGCGCGGCCGACGCGGCAAAGCGTTTTTACGTGTACTTCGAGGGGGCGTTCCACGTGGCCGACGTCTACGTGAATGGCAAACACCTCGGTCAGCATCGGGGCGGCTACACGCGGTTCGTGTTCGACGCGACCTCCGCCGTCACGCCCGGCGACAACGTGCTGGCCGTCATGGTGGGCAACACCGCGTGCGCGGACTGTTTGCCCGAAGGCAACGCGCGCTTGATGAAGGGCTACGGCGGGATCTACCGGAAAGCCTGGCTGATAACGACGAACGCAAACCACATCGCGACCACGGACTTCGCCTCGAACGGAGTCTACGTGACCCCGTCGGCCGTGAGCAGCGCTTCCGCCGCCGTGAGCGCAAAGGTGATGCTGACGAACGACGCAGCCGCCGACGCGACGTACACCGTGAAGGCGGTCATCAGTGACGCCGCCGGCGCTTCGGTCATGACGGCGTCGAGCGACGTGCCGGTCAAAGCCGGGACCACCGTTCCGGCGACGCTGACCGGAATGGTCACGAGCCCCAAGCTTTGGAGCCCGAGCGCTCCGAACCTTTACGACATCGTCGTCACCGTCTCGGTGGGCGGAGCGGTGACCGACGCCGTGGGAGACCGGATCGGCTTCCGGTCGTACCAGTTGACGGCGACGGACTTCATGCTGAACGGCGTCTCGACGCGTCTCCGCGGAATGGCCAAGCACCAGGAGACCGAGTACCACGCGACCGCCGTCACCGACGACGAGCTCATCGCCGACTGGGACAACATGAAGGAAATGGGCGCCAACTACGTGCGCCTGGTCCACTACCCGCACGCGCAGCTCGAATACGATTTGGCCGACCAGCGCGGCATCATGGCGTGGGCCGAGAATGGCCACACGAATGGCGACCCGGGCACTCCGAACGGCGACAACATCACGCGAGAGATGATCTTCCAGAATTGGAATCATCCCTCGATCATCTTCTGGAGCTGCGGCAACGAGGCCGCCGGGGTGAATGCCTCGACGCAATACGCCGGGGTCATCAAGGCGACCGATCCGTCGCGACCCGCGGTCTACGCTTCGAACGGTCAGACCCCGGCGGGCGTGGACTTCATTTTCCATAATACGTACGCCGGCTGGTACAGCCCCCCGTCGCCGTATGCATTCCTCACCGCGGGCGATCACTGGGTGTCCGAGACGGGCGCCGGCGCCGTGATCGGGACGCACACGGCCGACCCCTTCGCGATGAATCACACCGTGAACTCGTTCGAGCCGGAAGAGTACGGAGCGTTGGTCAACGAAGTGCGCTTCGATGATCTCAGTCGCAATCCGACCCACGTGCCGGCTTTCTCGGGCTGGGTGTTCCGAGACATCTCGGACGTGAAGTACAAGAATCGGCTGAACACGAAGGGGCTCGTCACCTTCGCGGGCTACAAGAAGGACATTTTCTATCACTTCAAGTCGCTCTTTGCGCCGTCACCCGTCGTGCACCTCGTGGGCTCGGACTATTTCTTGCGCGGCGGCGCGGACGTGAAGGCCTATTCGAACGCGGCGACGCTCACGCTCACGGTCAACGGGACGGCCGTCGGACCGCAGACGAACGACAAATACGCGCACCCGAACGGTACGCCGATAAAGGACGCCTTCTTGTGGACGGGCGCTCTCCACGCGGGCAAGAACGTGGTGGGCGTCGACGACGGGGCGGGACACAGCGATTCGATGACGGTCTACTACCTCGGGACGGGCGCGCTTCCGGCCGATCCTGCGGCCAAGGTCACGAACCTGACGGCCACCCCGGGACCGGCGTACTTCATCGACGCGCCCGTCGCGGATCAGCACCCGTTCTATTTCGACTTCGACAGCACCGGCGACAACACGTTCGACGTGGTGCCCAGCGTCGTCGCCGGCGCGAGCTGGATCACGACGAAGCGCCAGAGCGACGCGGCCAAGCGGACGGACCTCGCTTTCGATCTGCCCAAGGGGGCCGACGTGTTCATCCTGTTCACGAAGCAGGGCACGGTGCCGGCGTGGATCACCGGGGCCGGCTTCGCCGATACGGGCGTCACGGGCAAATGGCGCGACAACAGCCCGGCGCTCGTCGACTACGCGCTCTACAAGAAGACGTTCGCCGCCGCGGCGCACGTGGCGTTGACGACGACGGCGATCGATTACGTGGTCCTCGTCAAATAGAGCGGCGCCCTTCGCGCGAGTGCCGCGACTCGCGCGCGCCTTCCGACGGGCGACTCACGGAGATCGCGCGTCGTCAGCCGCCCGCATCAACCTCTCGAAGCCCTGCCGCGGCGTCGAGAGAGCGCAAGCCCGAGAAACCCTAGCGCTCCGACCACGAGCCACCTTTCGACAGGGCTCGGCGCCGTCGCGGTCGTGCTGCAGCCACGGCTGCTCGGGCACGGGTCGTAAGAAGGATCGTCGTAGCGCATGGCCGAGTGGAAGTTCGAGACCGGCGTTTGCGGCGTCACGGCCTGGAGCTGCAGATCGCCGTCGAAGAGAGCGTCGACGGGAAGAATCGCCCGCAGGCGCGTCACCCACACGTCGCTCGTGTGAAGCCCGACGAGCGCGACGTCCAGATCGTCGAACCCGGTGCACGGGTCTGCGCTGCACGCCGCAACCGGAGCGGAGAGCGCACTGTCGGCGAGGCCGGTCTCGTCGGGCGAATCCGGCCCGAGGCTAGGGCCGTCGTCGGCATCCGTCACGTCGATCGCGCCGGCCTCGCTGGCCGCGTCGGCTCCGGCTTCCGAGGTGTCCGGACCGGCGCCGGTGTCCCCCGTGCCGGTCAGGGTCGGGCCCGGAGCCGTGGCGGTCGCGCAAGCCGTCGACGCCTTGCAGCGGCATTGGCCGAGGTAGACGTCCGCGAGCGAGGGCGTCCCGTAGTAAACCGTCCCGCAAGCGGGAGCGCCGGAGCGCTGCGACGCGACCGCCGAGGTGGCCTCCGAAAACTCGGTGAGCCACGTGCGTGCACGGTCCTGCGCCATGATCCGCTGCGAGAGCTCCTGGTAGTTCGAGCGACCTTCGTTGTGCAGCCAGACGAGCTGCGCCTCGTTCGTGACCGCATTGAAGAAGGGGCTCTTCGCCTCGTAGCGGCCCTCGCCGATGACGTAGAGGGTGATCCCGACCTCCGCTCCCACGCCAGCGGCCACCATCCGCAGCGGCAGCGTCGCGTCGGCGCCTCGCGTCACGACGCGGACAGGCTGCATCGCTTGCACGCCCTGGCCCGGTCGCAGGCGCAGCGCGATGAAGTCGAAGCCGGCCGCCACGTAGGCCGCAATGGTCGGCCGCACGCTGTCGGGCAGCGCGTAGCCGTTGCTGGCCAGCCAGCTTTCGAGGGCATGCGCGTCGCTCGAGCGGAGCGTCACGGTCTCGTAGGGGCCGATGACGGACTGGCTGACCACCTGCACGGCGTCGGCCCCCCGATCCGCAAAGCCAGCGGCCTTCGAGCTCGCTCCGCAGCCCGTTCCCCCGCCGCCCGAGTTGCAGCTCGAGACGGGCGCCGCGATCACCGGACCGGTCATCGCATCGAGGGCGGCGAACCACTCGTCGTGCGAGAGCTCCACGACCGCGCCGGCGCGCACCGGCAGCACCCACGAAAATTCGGTGGGGCTTCCCGAGTACTTAATCTGATCCCAGAGCACGGTCTGCTGGGTCGAGATCGAGAACGCCATCCGATGGTCGGTGACCACGGTCTTCTCGGCCGACGGTGAAAAACAGCCCCCGCACGCGCGCGCCGGACGGGAAGCGCTCGAGAGGGCGGAAGCGGCGACGATCGCAAGAAGAGCCCCCCCTCGGCGCCTCGTCCTCATCCGGCCGCCCGCGCTCGACCCGCGCGCGCGCCGGCCACCAAGAACACGCCCGGTGTCGTCGTCGTCGACTGCACGCATGATCCCCCCGCTATTCGCCGACTCCCTCGTCCATGCGCCGCATCCCCTCGAGAAGGAGACCCTCGCAAGACTCGTTGATGACGCGCGAGGTCGCGCGGAACGACGGATCCAGCCCGAAATCGCCGTCCTTCAGCTTGAGCATCGCGAAAAATGCTTCTTGGCCGCGGAGCTCGCCCCACAAGGCGTTCACGATGTTTCCGTCGATCAGATGAATCTCGCCGGAGCCCTCGGGCGCGCGGATCCTCAGGTTTCCGCTCTTTCTACCGTGAAAGAGCACCTGCACCATGTCGGGCAAGCCGAGCTCGCGGAGCGGCCCGCTGACCCCCCGTGACGTCCTCGTCACCGCGCGCTGATCGAGGAGCGCCTTCAGCTTCGCGACGAAGACGTCGGCGTTGGCGGGCTTGTTCACGAAGTCGAGCGCGGCGAGCTCGAAAGCCTTCTGCGCGATCGCCCGCTCTTGGCGACGCGTGTAGACGACCCACGGAATGTCGACGCCCCAGGCCGCTTTCCGCGCGTCGGCGAGGAGGACTAGCCCGTCGTTCGGCCCGAGGTCGACCTCGCTCACGACGAGGTCCGTGTCGCCCTCCGCGAGGAGCTTCAGCGCGTGCTCGGCCGTCCGCGCCGTGTGGACGACGAAGCCTTGCTCGATGAGTCGAAGCTCGAGGACCGTCGTCTCCTCCGGATCCGGGTCGACGAGCAACACCTGCGATCGAGAAAGAAGGCGCGCCTTGAGGTCCTCGCCGAGAATCGTGTGGCGGAACAGATCGACGAGGTTGGGGTCGAAGATCGTCTCGCGGTGCTTCGCGAGGGCGGCGCAGGCGTCCTGCGGCGAGAGCGCCTTGCGAAACGGGTTGCGAGGGTTCTCCGTGAGATCCGCGTACGTGTCGCAAATGGCGAGCACCCGCGCGGCGAGCGGTATGTCTTTGCCGCTCGCCCCGGCGGGGAACCCCTTGCCGTCGTAGCGCTCGTACATGTGATCGACCGCGTCGACCGTCTCCTGCGACATCTGGACGGGCTCGAGCAGACGGCCGGGGATGCCGCTCGCCTTCTGGGCGGCGACCTTGTGCCCGTCGTACTCGCTGCAGTTCAGCGAAGTCAGGTGGTATGCGCCCATTTTGCCGAGGTCGTGCACGAAGGCGGCGGCGACCAGCGCCGCGGTGCTCGACGCGTCGAGCCCCATTTTTTCGGACATGCGTCGCGCGAGGCGCGCGACCTGAGCGGAGTGGCCGCGGAGGTCGATCCGCGAGCTCTCGAGGAGGCTCACGAGCACGTTCAAGAGCTCCAGAAAAGACACGCTCGTCGTGCCCGCGCGACTACCCGCCTGCCCTGTCCCGCCTTTCGAGAGCTCCTTCTCGCTGAGGACGCGCTCGCGGCCGCGCATCTTGGCCTCGGCGCGCGCGACCGACTCGGTCATCGAGCCGTCGCTCACGAGGTTGCGCTCGTAGACGTTGAGCATCGCGTGAAACTGCGCGTGCGCCTGGCGATCGAGCAGAGCGAAGGCGTGAATGTCGCCGCCATAGGCCTTCGCGAAGAGCGCCTTGATCGCGGCCGGGCGCGCGAGGACCGCCTTCACTTCGCGCGCGCCCGAGGCGAGCTGCACCTCGTGGAGCGCCTCGAGGTCGTCCGGGTCGGCGGTGATGACGCTGAGAGCGTGTGCCTTGGCATCGAAGACAAGCGGGCAGATGCCGATGCGCTCTGCGAACCGCTGCGGAATCATGTCGAGGAGCGCGCGGCCCACGTCGACCTTCGACAGCTTCTCCGACGAAATGAAATAAACGCGAAATTCGGTCGCGAGTGACTTCAGCATTTCTCCTTCGGAGACGAAGCCCAGCTCGAGGATGGCTTCTTCGGCGCGGTCACCCGTGCGCTGCATTTGCCCGAGCACGGCTTCGAGCTGCTCTGGCTTGAGCAGCTTGTCGCGCGTCAAGGCATCGCAGACACGCTTCGTCTTCGCGGCATGGGCAGCGGGAGGGCGAACGGTCGTCACGCAAGCTCGATCCTACCAGATGCGCCCTGGCGCGCTCTTTTCAGTCGGCTTTTGCAAGAACCGCCTCCAGCCGCTCGGGATCGACGTTTCTGCCCGTCAGGACCACCACGAGGTCGCCGCCGCACACCGGAGCGGGCAAGCCGAAGAGGACGGGCGCGAGGGCGACGGCGGCGCTCCCCTCGAGGACCAGCCCCATCTCGCGGTACGCGTGCGTCATCGTGGCGGCGATCTGGTCCTCCGAGACGACCATCATTCCGGCGAGCGCGCCTCGCGCCCGAGCGAAGGCGTCGACCGCCACCCCGCTGCTCAGCGAATCGGCGAGCGAAGGCGCCGCGCCCGGGCGCTCCTGGCGAAGGACCGCTCGGCCCAGCTCGAGCGACGTCGCCATCGCGCAGGACACCTCGCTCTGCGCGCCCCACACGCCTCGCTCGAGGCGTCCGTCGGCCTCCGCCGCGAGCGCCCAGGACATGCCCGTAGCCAGCCCACCGCGGCCGACGGGCGCGATCATTCGCTCGGGCAAGCCGCCGAGAGCGCGGACGATTTCGAATCCCAACGATGTTCCGTTGCCCATCACGACGTCGATGTTTCCACCGGACGACAGGTAGGCAGCGCCGTGCTTCGCTGCGATCGCGGCCGCGAGCGCCTCGGCGTCGTCCTGATCGTCGCTCGGGCCGACCACGAGCTCGGCCCCGTACTGCCGGATCTTCGCGCAGGTTACTCGTGCAGCGGTCCGGGGCACACACACTGTGGCTGACAAGCCGAGGACGCGGGCCGCGTAGGCGACGGCGGCCCCGTGGTTGCCCGCGCTCGCCGCGACGACGTGCCCGAACTCCCGGTTGGCATCCGCGGCGACCAGCGCGCCGCGCACCTTGAAGCTTCCCGTTACTTGCAACACCTCGAGAGCGAGCCAAACGCGCGTCGCGCCTCTCGGATCGGCGATCGCGTCGAGCTCGGCGGCGCGCACGACCGGGACGTCTCGCAGTCGCGCGTCGGCGAAGCGTCGACCGAGGTTTCGCACGGTGTCGAGCACGGCACGCGCGGGCGGAGCCGGCGAGGCTAGGCCGAACGCGGAGGGCGCTGCGACGCAACGCATACCTCCGAAGGAACGGCCAGGGAGGCGCTCGAAGTTAGAGCGCTGGCGTGGCTTCGTTGGCGGGTGGGGGCTTTATTTCGCGGCCACGAGCCAGCGCAGCGGCCGCCGGTAGTTCGTGATCATCTGGTCGGCCGGCACCTCGTGACCGAGGCCAGGAACGATCTTCACTTTGACGCGGATATGGGCTTCACGAAGCATGTCGCCTGCCCGTTTCGTGTTGTCCGCGACCTGGTCGTTCTCTCCCGTAAAAAGAAAGACCCGACGGATCTTCGCGCGATTTTGTTCGAGAAGCTGGGCGCAATCGCCGAACCAGTAACGGTCGTTGGCAGCGAGAATGAGCCACTTGTTCCAGTGCGTCGGATCGCGGAGGCCGACCTGCTGAGCCACGAACGCGCCCTCGCTGAAGCCTATGAGAATGTCACCGCGCGTGCGCACGCGCCGTTTGTACTTGTCCTTCAGCGCGGCGACGGTCGCGTCGACGATTCGCTTGGCCGCGTCCGCGTCGTTGTTCCAGGTGCGGCCGCCCGAATCGGTCGGCGCCGGTCCTTGAGGGCACACCACCCAACCGAACATCTGCGCCACGCGCGCCCACTTGCGGCAGTCTTCGAAGGCGTTGCCCCCTCGGCCATGCAAGTAGAGGATGATCGGGCGCGACGACTTGGTGCGCGGCTTGTAGTAATAGGCGTCCGAGAAGCCGGGGACCTCGATGGACATGGGGTCCGGGGTGCTCGCCGCGGGCTTCGCCTCGGCGGGCCGGGCGAGCCCGCAAAGCGCCGCGGCGACGACCGCCAAGAAGACGACGCCGAAGCGGTCACGGGGCACGCGGCAAAACACGGCAGGTTGGCCATTATGTCCACATGCGCGCTCCCCGCAAGCGGCACGTGGCGCCTGGCTTTCGAGGCCGGTAGGCTCACCGCCCGGCAAATGCCCACCCGCCCACTGGTTTATGCCACCCGGCGCTCGATGCTCGCGCTCGCGCAATGCAGGGCTTTCGTCGCGCGCCTGTGCGCCTCCGAGCCTAGCCTCGAGACCCGCGAGCTCGGCGTCGTCACGAGCGGGGACCGCATTCAGGATCGCCCGCTCGCCGAGATCGGCGGCAAAGGCCTCTTCGTCAAAGAAATCGAGGAGGCGCTCCTCGATAAACGCGCGGATTTCGCGGTCCACTCGATGAAGGACGTTCCGGGGCAGCTGCCCGAAGGCCTCGTTCTCGGCTGCGTTCCCGCGCGGGAGGACGCGCGCGATGCGCTTGTCGCACCGCGGCATTCGACGCTCGAGCGCTTGCCGAAGGGGGCTCGCGTCGGGACATCGAGCCTCCGTCGCATGGTTTCACTCCGGGCTCGCCGCCCCGACCTCGACGTCATTCCGCTCCGAGGGAACGTCGACACCCGCTTGCGCAAGGTCGATGCCGGAGAGTGCGAGGCCATCGTGCTCGCCCTGGCAGGGCTCGTCCGCCTCGGGCTAGAGCAGCGAGCGACGGAGGTTTTCACCGTGGAAGTGTCGCTCCCCGCGCCGGGACAGGGGGCGCTCGGGATTGAGTGCCGCGCCGACGACGCAAGGACGCGCGCGCTCCTCGAGCGCCTCCACGACAGCGACACGGCGACGTGCGTGGCGGCCGAGCGGGGGGTTCTCGTAGCGGTCGGCGGAGACTGCAAGACGCCACTCGGTGCTTACGCGGAGCGACGAGGCGGAGAGTTGCGCCTTCTCGCCTTCATGGCCCGACCCGACGGCACCCACTTTCGCCGCGAGGAATGCACCGTCCCTTGGCCGCCCACGGAAGACGCGGCGTGCGACGTCGGGAAGGAGCTAGGCCGTCTGCTTCGTTGACGCGAATGTCCCACAAATCGCCGCAACAAATGGCGCGTTGCCCGCTTGGGCGGTTTACCATGTTCGAACGATGGGACTCGAGGCCGAATGCACGCTCAAGCTCGGTCGAAAGTCGTTCTCGGGCAAGGCGCTCCTCGAGGGACAGTCGCTGATTTTTCGCGGTGAGCCACGACTGGAGATCACCTTCGAACGGATGCGCGAGGTCACCACCGAGGAGGGCACCCTCGTCGTGGTCACCGAGGAACAGGAGGCGCGGTTCGAGCTCGGCCGGCAGCTCGCCGAAAGGTGGATGCGCCTCATCAAAGAGCCGAAGGGGCTCTTCGAGAAGCTCGAGGTCGGACCCGAGTCGCGCGCGGCGGTCGTCGACATGAACGACCCGCTCTTCATGACGGCGCTGCGAGAGCGCGTCGCGCACGTCGTCGAAGGGCGCGTTCCGCAAGGGACCGCGGTCATCTTCTTCGGGGCCGAGACGCGCGAAGCGCTCCGCAAAGTTCAGCTGCTCCGGGCGCGCCTGATGGATACCGGCGTGCTCTGGATTGTTCGACCCAAGGGCAGCAAGACCATCTCGGAGGCCGACGTGCTGGAGACGGCGCGCCAGGCCGGGCTCGTCGACACGAAGGTCGTCGCGTTCTCGCGGACACATACGGCCCACAAGTGCGTCGTTCCGATCGAAATGCGCGGGCAAGCACGGCGCCGGCCTCCGATCCTATCGATCCCTCCGTCGGGGCCACTTTCCCGCGCCGCGGTGGCCGAGCGCGCTCCCGCAGGCGCAAGCGCAGCAGCCGACACGAAGGCCGGGCGGACCGCGTCCCCGGCGAAGACGAAGACGGCACGGGCGTCCGTCGATTCCGGTGCCCCCCCTCACGAGGAGCCGAGAAGGAGCGCCAGCGAAGACAAGAAACGCCGGTGACCGGATACGCCGCGCGCAGCGCCGAGGGGGGCGGTGTGCGACAATCGAGCGGCGTATGAGGCCCCTCGTCGCCGTGCGACACGCCGCCGCGTTCAATCGACGCTTTTTGCAGCGCGCCCACCTCTTCTGGCCGCTGGCCCGCGCGGCGCATTCGCTCGGTGAGCACGAAGACTTCCCGCCCATCGCCGCGCTCGGGCGCGTGTTCGATGGCAGCCCGCCGGTGCGATTCGTGGAGGCCGGTCCTAGGCGCCGTCGCGGAGCCCCGGTCGTCGCCCGAGCCCTCTACGATGCCCGCATCACTCTCGACGGCGAAGTTCCGACCCGCGCGGGCTCCTGGCACGACCTGATGAACGCTTTGGTGTGGGGGACCTTCCCGCTCGCGAAGCAAGCGCTCCACCTCCGCCAGCACCGCGCGATCGCTGCGCGGGTCGCGCCGGGGGCGTGTGCGTTGCCCCCGACGAGAACGCGCGAACTCGACGCGCTGGCGCTCGTCGACGAAGGCGGGGTGGCGATTCTGTCGCGCCACCCCGAGGAAGCGGTCGCGGCGCTCCGAGCACGCGACGGCGAGCAAGCCCTTCGATCGCACTTCGCGGCCGGCGCGGCCCACCTCATCGTCTTCGGGCACGCCATCTACGAGAGTCTGGCGCTCGGCTTTGCGCCGGCGGTCGCCGCGGCCCTCGTGCTTGCCCATGACCCGAGCGAACGAGACCCCGTCGCCGCCGCCGACCGCGGGCTCGCGCGCGTCCTGGAGGACGAGCGCCTACTGCGCTCGCCCGACGAGCTGCGGCGCGTGGACGTTCAGGCGTGCGCGCCGAGCCACTTCTCGAGATCGTCGGCACCGCCCACGTAGGCGCCGTCGATGAAGACTTGAGGGGTGCTTGCCTTCGAGCTCACCGCGCGGAGCCGCCGCGGCGAAGCGGGCACCTCGTCGTACGCCCAACCGCGCGTCTCGAGCAGCTTCTTCGCTTTGGCGCAATAGCCGCAGCCGGGGCGCGTGAACATGAGCACGTCGTGCGGCGCGCTCGCCTTCGGATCCAGATACTTCAACATCGTGTCGGCGTCGGAGACCTGAAACGGGTCGCCGTCCACGTCGGGCTCGATGAACATCTTTTTGATGACGCCGTCCTCGACGAACATCGAATAACGCCACGAGCGCTGGCCGAACCCGAGCGAGCGCTTGTCGACCAGCATTCCCATTCCTTGGGTGAAGTCGCCATTGCCGTCGGGCAAAAAGCGGATTCGATCGGCCGATTGGTCTCTCGACCACTCGTTCATGACGAACGCGTCGTTCACCGAAATGCACACGATCTCGTCGATTCCTCGCTCCTGGAAGGCAGGGACGAGCTCGTTGTAACGGGGGACGTGGCTGGTCGAACACGTAGGGGTGAACGCGCCAGGGAGCGCGAACGCGACGACCTTCTTGCCCGCGAACACGTCGGACGTGGACACGTCTTTCCATTGGCCGTCGGCGGTCCGCGTTCGGAAAACCACGCTCGGAATGCGCTGTCCTTCGGAATTCTTCAACATGAGACCTTCTCCTCTTCCTCTCTTACGCTGTCTTGCTGCAAACATGCTTGGCCCTTCGACGGGCTGCGCTCGCCGCGTTTCGCGCTCGCGTCGCGGAGCGCCGTGCGGATGCCCTCCTCGATGACCGGGTGGTAAAAGGGCATGGCCAGCATCTGGTCGATGGTCAGCCCCTGCTGGTGCGTCCACGCGAGCAGGTGGCCGATGTGCTCGGCACGCGGCCCGGCCATTTCTGCCCCTAGGAAGCGGCCCGACGCCCGGTCGGCGTAGACGCGCGCGGCGCCCTTGTTCTTGCGCATGACGCGGCTGCGCCCCTGGTCCTCGAAGCTGACCTCGCCGATGACCGCGTCCGACGTCCTTGCCGAGACGGAGGCAAATGTCTCGCCCGCCACGGCGATCTGCGGGTCGGTGAAGACGATGGCCAGCCGCGAGCGCCGCAAACCCTGCTGCACGTGCGGGAAGCGCGCCGCGTTCTCGCCCGCGATCGTCCCCTCGTCGACCGCTTCGTGCAAAAGCGGGACGTCGGCGGTGGCGTCCCCGGCGAGAAAGACGTTGGTCCCGCCCACCCGGGCCGTGTTGCGGTCGACGCCGACGAGCCCCCGCGCGTCGAGCTCGATACCCGCCCGTTCGATGTCGAGCCCCGCGAGGTTCGGCTTCCGGCCCGCGGCGGCGAGGACGTACGCGAACGCCTCCTCGCGCGCCTCTCCGCCCTTGTCTTTCCAGCTGACGACGACGCGCTCGCCTTCACGGCGAGCGCCGAGTCCCTTGGCGTCGAAATCGATCGCCAGCTCCGCCTCGAAGGCCCTGGCCGCCGCGGACCGCACCACCGGATCGGTCAAGGGTCCGAGCGAGCCGCCCCTGCCGAAGACGCGAACCCGGACGCCAAGGCGGTGCAGCGCTTGCCCGATTTCGAGTCCGATGACGCCCGCGCCCACGACGGCGATGGAGTCAGGCAAATCTTCCCAGGCGAACACGTCGTCGTTGATGAGCAGGAGCTCTCTGGCCACGGAAAACATGGGGGGCACGACGGGCGACGACCCGGTGGCCAGCACGACCGCGCGGGCGCGGACGACCGTCCCTTCGACGTCCAGTAAACCCGGCTCGAGGAAGCGCGCGCGCCCGGTCAGCCGCCGTTCGGCGGGAATGCTCTCGACCCCCGCGAGAACGAAGCCTACGAAGCGATCGCGCTCGCGCCGCACTCGCTCCATGACCGCGCGGCCGTCGACGTCGACGGTCGTGTGGACGCCGAAGCCCTCGGCGTGGCGCGCGTCGAAGGCCGCCTCGGCCGCGGCGATGAGCAGCTTGCTCGGCATGCAGCCGACGCGCGCACACGTCGTGCCATGAACGCCCCCCTCGACGAGCACGACCCGCGGAGTGAGGGCGGCAGCCGCACGAAAAGCGGTCAGGCCCGCGGTTCCGGCGCCGATGACGGCGACGTCGACGGTCCGTTCTCTTTCGTTTTTCGTGCTCATCGTGGTCCCTTCTTCGCGGCTGACTCCGAACGAGTCTGGAGCGTAGGCCCGGGGCTTCGATTGATCGAAGAGTAAGTTTCGATTACGTCGATAGACTCGGTCAATCGTGGCCAGCGTCAATGATCTCTCGCTTCGGCAGCTCGAGTACATCGTGGCCGTGGCCGACGTGCGCAATTTCCATCGCGCGGCCGAGCGATGCCACGTCTCGCAGCCGACGCTGAGCGCACAGGTCCAGCAGCTCGAGGGGGTCCTCGGCACACTTCTCTTCGAGCGCGATCGCCGGGGGGTCCTCTTGACGAGCTCGGGTGAATCGATCGTGGCGCATGCCCGAAAAGTGCTGCTCGAGGTCGGCGACCTGCTGTCGGTGGCTCGACTCGGGCACGATCCGTTCGAGGGGACGTTCCGGCTGGGCATCATCCCGACGGTGGCGCCGTACCTTTTGCCCGAGGTCATGCCCGTGCTCAGCGCCCGCCACCCCAAGCTGCGGCTGGTCTTCCGCGAAGAGAAGACCGACGACGTCGTGCGAGAGCTCGGCGAGGGCAAGCTCGACCTCGGCCTGCTCGCACTGGAGGCCGACGTCGGGGACCTCGACCGCGCGGAGGTCTTGAAAGACCCCTTCGTCGTCGCGCTGCCCAAGGGGCACGCCCTGACCAAGAAAAAGCGGATTGCCCTGACGGCGCTCGAAGACGAGCCTGTGCTCTTGCTCGACGACGGCCACTGTTTTCGGACGCAGGCGCTCGCGCTGTGCGGGAAGGCGCGTGCCCTCGAGGGCGATCTGCGGGCGACGAGCCTGGGCACGTTGGTCCAGATGGTCTCGACGGGCGCCGGAATCACGCTCCTTCCGAGGCTCGCCCTCGAGGTCGAAAACCGTCGAGGTCAGCTGGAGACGCGACCCTTCGTTCCACCCGCTCCGAGCCGGACCATCGCGCTCGTGTGGCGACCGACGTCGCCCTTCGCGGCGGCCTTCCGCGCGATCGCCGGCGTGCTCGCAGGCGCGGCCCAAAAGCGCGCGGGCTGACGGCGCCAAACCGAACCCCCCGCGCTTTCGGCACGACCCCTCTTCAATTGTGGAGGCGCTCGTCCCCCTCCTCCGACGCGGAGGGCGACGCGCCCGCCTCGCTCGTTGCCTCCCGCGCGGACGGCGCTTCTTGCAGATCGAACAGATAGCGCACCGCCGCCGCGAGGGGGGCCGCGTCGATCCCCTCGGCCGCGCGCGCCTTCAGCTTGGTCGTGGGCCCATGAAGGAGCTTGCTGACGGCGCTCTCGAGCATCTGGGTCAGCGCCGCGCGGTCGGGCTCGAGGTGCTTCAACTTGCCTGAGAGGGAGCGTTCGAGCTCCGCGAGCACGAGCGCGCGAGCACGAGCGCGCATCGCGACGACGGTGGGCTGCACCTCGAGACCCCGCGACCACGCGAGGAACTCGGCCACCTCCTCGGACACGATCTTCTCGGCCGCCTCGACCTCGCCGTGGCGCGCCTTGAGCCCGCGCGCGACCTCGTGCGCGAGATCGTCGACGTTGTAGACGTACACGTTGTCGATCCCGTGCACCTCGGGCTCGACGTTTCGGGGGACGGCGATGTCGATGAAAAAGAGGGTCTGCCCCTTTCGCGCCTTCATGGCCCGCTTCACCATCGCTCGCGTCACGACAGGGGTACGACTGCTCGTGCTGGCCACGACCACGTCGGCCTGAATGAGCTCCGCCTCGAGGCCCTCCCAGGGCACCGCGGACGCGTGCATGTCCCGAGCGAGCGCCGCGGCGCGATCGAAGCTGCGGTTGCAAATGCTGAGCGTACGGGCGCCCTTGCCGAGGCTCCGCGCGGCTGCCTCGGCCATGTCCCCCGCGCCCAGCAAGAGCACGGCGTGCTGCTCCAGCTCGCCGAAGATTCGCCGCGCAAGGTCCACGGCCACGCTCGAAATGCTCACCGACCCGGCGCCGATGGCGGTCTCCGTGCGCACCCGCTTGGCGACGGTGAACGCGCGGCTCACGCAGCGCCCGAGCCCGCCTTTGAGCGCGCCCGCGGCGACCGCGGCGTCGTAGGCGTCCTTGATCTGACCGAGGATCTGCGGCTCGCCGAGCACCATCGAATCGAGGCTCGCCGCGACGCGAAACACGTGCGTGACCGCCTCGTCGCCGCGCTTGTCGTAGAGATACGGCGCGAGCTCCGCGTCGTCCCGGAGGCCGCCCTGGCGCGCGAGCTCTTCGCGGACGGCTCGCAGCGCCGCGTCTACGCCGTGGTCCGGCGCCAGCGCGACGACCTCGACCCGGTTGCACGTGGACAAGAACATGACCTCGGACAGCTCGCTCCGAGCCGCGAGCCGAGCGAGCGCCTCGGGAAGCGCTTCGGGGTTCGTCCCCAGCCGTTCGCGCACCTCGACCGGAGCAGTGTGGTGAGAGAGCCCGACGACGAGGATCACGGCGAGACCGCCACCGCCAGCGCACCGCCGTTCGCCGATCGCGTCAGGTAAAAGAGGAGCACGAGGACCGTGAAGCCGAACCCGGCGATGGTCCCGTAGGCAGCACGCCGTCCACGCCAGCCGGCCGCCGCGCGCAGGAGGAGCACGCCCCCGAAGAGCGTCCAGGACACGTAGCCGAAGACCGCGCGCGTGATCTCTGCCGCGCCCCCGGCCTCGACCTCCCGCGCCCACAGCGTTCCGGTCAAGATCCCCACCGTGAGAAGCGGGAAACCCGCGACGAGGAAACGGTGCTCCGCGCGATCGAGCGCGTCGAGCGGGGGGAGGCGCCGGACGATACCCTCGAGCTTTTTTGCTTTGATCTGGCTCTCCTGGACCAAGTAGGCGACGGCGGCGGCGAACGCGAGCGTGAAGAGCGCGACGCCGAGGAGGTTGGCGGCCACGTGGAACGGGAGAATCACGCTCCGGAGCCTCGGTGCGTCGCGCGGACCGACGGCGACGAGGCGCGACGCGAGGAGGAACGTGAGCGCCAGGGGCGCGACGAAGGCGCCCACGACGTCCACGCGGAACCGAGCGCGGGCGACGACATAGGCGAGCGCCGCAAGCATCGACGCCACGCTCATCGCAAAGTGGATGCCCTCGACTGGGCAAACGTGGAGGACGAGCGACGACACGACGATCTGCGCCGCGTGAAGAGGCACGCCGATCGCTACGAGCCACGGCGCGACGCGGACCGCACGCGCAGCCCGCTCCTCGCCCACCGGATCACCCGACGGCCAACCGGCCAGGCCGGCGATGAAAAGGACGCAGGCAGCGAAGTAGACGACCGCCGTCGCGCCAAAAAGCAGGTCGGCGAGCTGGAGGTTCACGTCAGCACCATCGTGCTACGGCGAAGCCCCGACCGCCAGCTCGGACGGCGAGGCCGGCAAGGACCCGAAAGGACCTTGGGCCGCTGAGCTTCTCCTGACGCGCTTCCCGAGCAAAGTGGGGGCGCCGGCTCCGAGGATCAGGAGCGCGCCGAGGGCTTCGCGAGGAGCCGCGACAGCAGGTCTTCGTCGCTCTTTGCGACGGCGACGCCTCCGCTGGCGACGCCCTCGCGGACCGACTCCGGCGCGAGCGCGGGTTCGCCTGCGAATTGCGCAAAAGTCCCGACAGGGGTGCCGAGCCAGCCGGTGTCGACGTCGTACGCCGTGTCTCCGAGCAGCATCGACGTCTCCACGATTTCTGCGCCGAGCTGCTCGAGGTCCGCGCGCGCCTTGACTCGACCCACCAGCTCGTCCGCGTCGCCCTTGCCGCCCACCTCGCGAAGCACCCGGACGGCCTCGACCAATCGGTAGCGCCGCCCGGCGCCGACGAGCGTGAGCTCGCCCTGCTGCAGCTCCACCTTCCCGTCGACGTTCCACTGGTCCAACGCCGACTGCGGGAAGAAGACGCGGTTTTGCATGCGCGCTCCGAGCAGCCAGGCTACACCAGCGGCGCCCGCATGGGAGTGCTCGAGACCGCAGCGCGCATCGTGGAGCTCGGCGGGGCGCCGGAGCGGGCGAAAAACGTCGCCGCGATGCGGGCCGCGTTCGAGCAACGAACTGGCGCGTTCGCGCCCGAGGACGAGTGGTTCGAGGAGAGAAGCCGCGCGTTCTGGTGCGACTCGCTGACACGCGAGCGCTTTGGGCGCGAGGTCGAAGAGGAGCTTCGCGACGAGGAGCGCGAATGGCTTGGTCCGCTCGAATCGGCCCATCGGGGCCTCTTTCGCGCGCACGGGGGCGTTCTCGTCGACGTGTGGAGCGGCGCGGAGCTGCTCGTGACGCTCGCCGACGACGAGTCGGCCGCCGAGCTGGCCTCCGCGGCGGGACAGCTCTTCGACGCGCGCGTCGTAGGCGGCGATCGGCCGCTCGTGGCGGCGCTGCTGCCGGGGGCCATCTTTCATCCGCACGACGCGACGGCCGCCATCGAGCAGGTGCTCGCCGCAGCGCGGGCCCGCGAGCTGTCGACCGACGACGCGCTCGACGCCCTGCTTCGCATGGAGCACACGTTGCGCTCGCTCGCGCGGGTGAAGGCGGCGTTTGCCTACCGGGCCGAGTCGCTCTCCCCGCGCGCGCCCCTAGCCCCGCTCCGCCGCGGAGCAAAAGCGCCAAAGTAAGCGAATGCCGTTGCCGCCGCCCTTCGAAGCCCGGGTCGTGGGTACGAGGCCGCTCACTCCGACGGTCCGGGAGCTCACGTTCGAGCGCCTCGACGGGCGACCGATGGAGTTCGCAGCAGGGCAGTGGGTGAACCTGATCTTGCCCGTCGCAGAGTCGACGGGTGCGGACCCGGTCGGCGGAGGCCCCGCCACTCTGAAGCGATCCTATTCGATCGCTTCTCCGCCGGACGGCACGTCCCGCTTCGAGATTGCCGTCACCCTCGTCCAGGGCGGGCCGGCTTCGACCTGGCTGCACGCCGTTCTGCCCGGCGCCGTCGTGCCGGTGACCGGGCCGCAAGGATTCTTCGTTCGACCCCCTGCGACCGCGCCGCCGTCGCTGATGATCGCGACGGGAACCGGCGTCACGCCGATACGAAGCATGGTGGCGGCGGCAATGGCGGCACGATCACGCGCCCCGATTTCGCTCCTGCTTGGCGTTCGGAGCGAGGACGACGTGCTCTATGGGGACCAATTCTCGGCGATGGCCCGCGAGCACGCCTTCTTCTCGTTCGAGACGACGCTGTCGCAACCGCGCGGCCCCTGGAGCGGCCGCCGCGGCTACGTGCAGACCCATTTGCGCGAGCTCTGGGACCGGCTCGTCGCCTCGTCCGAACCTCCTCCGCACGTGTACGTATGCGGCCTGCACCGCATGGTCGGTACCGTACGCGATTTTTTTCGGAAGGATCTGGGCCTGCCCCGGGAGCAGGTGCACGCCGAACGGTACGACTAGTGCGGGTCGGCGGCCTCTGCGCGCTGCGTATCTCGGCCAGTAAGGACCTCGATGGCAAACAGCTGCTCTGCGTCTTCTTCGCCAGCGACGCGCGCCTGCCGAGAGGCTTTCGCTCCGCCGTAGCTCCCGGCCCCTCGGCTCGCGCATCCGGCGCCGGCTCGCGCTCGATTGCTTTCCCGCGACGAGCTCCTCGCATGCCGTGGTGCGCGGGCGGGCTCCTCGGGCGCGTGCCATCGACGCGACGAACGGATGCGCGTCCGTCGAAGGCCTTGAAGCGGGAGAACCAAACCGACCAAGACTCGCGATGAGCACCAATGAACTGCCGTCCTGCGTCGCGGCGCTCTGGCCACGCAGACCGTTCGTCACTACGACGCCACCGTCCAGATTTTTCGTTTACAGTCCAGCGCTACCCGCGTTACCGTCGACGATGGAATGGGGGGGTGGAGCCTGTTCCACGCGAGCCTGAGCGCCATCACCTTCGCTCGCATCTGGCGTGAAAACTGAAGCGCACGTAAGAACAGCGAAGAATAGCGCAACAATGGACGGGGACGGTCGATAGGGAGGCGATGTCAATGCAGGTATCTCGGGGCGCGCCCTCTGGCGAATCGCGTTGCCTCGCGCTGTCGTTTCAAAAGTGCCCCCGGCCAGCACGACAGTCCTCGCGCGACTCAATGCATCCCGCCCGTGTGGGCCTTTTGCGTGCCCTGAGACGATCGGTCGTGGTGTGCGCGCTCGCCGTCCTGCCGGGCTCCGGCTGCCGCGTGGCGACTCAGGAAACGACGAGCCACGAGCCCGTTGAGGAGTGCAAACAGTACGAAACCGCGCTGAATGCGTGCTTCCACCGCGACGCGGCGTTCGCCGCGCAACCGGCCCTTTTGCCCGCGTCCGAATCCGATCGCACGAGGATTGCGGAGCTCTGTGCGGAAAACCTCCGTCGTATCCGTATCGCCTGCCGCTAGCGACGGAGCTGGCGGCCTGGCACGGCCTGGGGGAGCTCGCGACGCAGAGCGCACTCCGGGAAATGAACCACTCGCCAACCTATGTCGCCCACTATCCCCGATAGCCTTGCCGAGGAAGGCACCATGCGCACGCCTAAACGGACACCCTCTCGTTGCTCGCGACCGGCGCTCTTTGTCATCATCGTCAGTGTCGTCTGCGCGGTTTTGCCGCCGCGACCGGCAGAAGCTGGCACCGCAGACGCGCTCGCCCCCTACTCCCTTGGAGGCGCAGGCCTATCGAACGAGAGCGCTCCGTCGGAGGCAGAGCCAAGCCTCGGGGAAGTGGATCCGTCGATGGGCTCGGCCAAGCTCTCCTTTCCGTTTCAGCTGCCCAAGGCGCGCGGGGGCTCCCAGCCCGCGCTTGGGCTCAACTACAGCTCATCGCGCGGTGTCGGCTTCGCCGGAGTGGGCTGGACGCTGAGCGTTCCATCCATCGTTCGCGTCGGCCGGGCGGGAATACCGCGTTTTACCGACGCGATAATCGCGGCGTCGAGCACGCTCGCCAACGATCCCAACACGGACGACTATTCGATTGACGGTCGCCTCCTCATTCCCGTCGGGACGAAAGCCACCACGTCCCGATTGCTCCCTGCGAGCCTCGCTGCGGTCTCGGACCAATGGGCTCTCTTCCGAACGGAGGTAGACGATGGAGCCCGCTATTTCTTCAATGGCCAAACCTGGGTCATGCAAACGAAGGCCGGGCACATGGTCCAGTTTGGGTACCCTCTCGACGGAGGCTCACCGTGCGTAGAACTGGCCGATGCGACGACGGCGCAGACGTTTCCTCAACCTCCAGGTTGGACGCCGAACGCGGTGTATCGCTGGAACCTCGCAAGAGACATGGATGCCTCCGGAAATACGTCAGTCTACGTATGGGACAGCGAAACGCAGCTCTTTCCGTCCTATAAACCGGTAGGCACCGCTGGTATCAGTTATCTGACGGACATCTACGACACCAGCAGTCAGCCGACCAATCTGAGTCTCGGTGGGCCTGCACTCGACCCCGGTACTTTTGCGCACCACGTTCGCTTGACGTGGACGCTTGCTGCTCAATACGGCAAGACGCCACCCGGACCAGGGAGCACGCCCGCCTACTATTACAGTCCGGTTTGGAAAGCACTTCCGTTTGCGCAGCTCGCGTCGGTCGATGTCACCAGTGCGACGTTCAGTTCCCTGACCCGCCAGTTGGTTCGGCGGTACGAGCTCGCTTACACGAGCAACGTCACGCAAACGCGTTCGTATCTGACATCGATTCAGACGATCGGGAGCTGCGTGAACAACGGAGGACCGGTCGTCGAAAGCTCAGGATCCATCGGAAGCGACGCAGGGACGACGGCCAAGCTGTCCGCCTGTCGACTTGCGGAAAAGATGCCTGCGACGACCTATGAATATTCAGGTATCACTTCGCTTTCGGGCCCTTCGATTCAGATAGGGCCAGTCTCCTACAGTTTCGCTTACAAGTCTCCTCTCGCGCCCGACTTTCTTGCGGATCTCAACGGCGACAGTGTCGCTGATCTGGTGGCCGGGACGAACGGATATAGCCTCTACCCCTGTCTCTCGTGTGCAGTCGATCGAGGGGGGGGCCTACTGGACGTTTTTTCCATGGGCTTGTACGAGGCCTTGGGCGGCACGGTCGTCTCGTGCAGCGCGAGCGGGGCGGCATGTTACCGGGCAGGAGCCATCCAGGGGCCCATCCAAAGGGGTGGTCACTCCTTTTCCGTGAGCCAGGCCAATAACCTCCAGGTCATCAGCGCCGACGACAGCATGTGGGGTTACAGCATTTTCGCGGATTGGGCCCCGACCGGGCGCAACAGCTTTCTCCAACTGTGGCCGCCCAGGGTCACGCACAATGCGAACAATTACTTCACGAATCCGAAACCTGTCGCGGTGGCACTCGGCCAATTCTCGGACCCCGATGCATCGAACCAGGTGGCATACGATGACCTCCAGCCACTGTGGTTGCCGACCGCGGATGCCCAGCGGCTCGAGATCGACCAGGGCTTTCCCGGCGGCCCCCCGCCCGGAATGACGGAAGGGGACTTCATGGCCGAGCGGGCGGTCGACCTGGACGGGGACAACTTGCCGGACATGTCTCATATTCCGATGTCGGGGGGGAGCTACACGGCTTTCTTCACGACTCACGATCGGACCGGCCGCACGCACCCCTTTCTCATGCAAGGCCCAACCTACTGCCCCGGACCAGACGAGGATCCCACGAGCTGGCCCGCACCCAATGGCACCGCGACGAGAAGTGTCCTCGCCGACATCGACGGGGATGGCCTCGCCGACGAGGTGCAGTTCAACAAATGGGGGGCGCAGTGGACCACGCAGGGGCCTCATAACTATCTCAACATGCGGGTGATGCCCAATCGTGGCGACGGCCGGTTTGGCCTTCCTGCAGGGCCGTCCGCGGGAGGGACCCCTTGCTACGCCGACCATGCCGTCAGCCTGCTACCGACAAACTCGCGAAATCCTGCTGCCGCCGGCCAGGGTGACCCGCTCGGGCCCGACGCAGCGCAATCGTCGGTGGTCCGGTTCGGAGACCTGAGCGGAGACGGACTGGCCGACTACGCGGTCCTCGATTCGAAGGGCCTACATATTTGTCTGCGCTATGGAGCCGCCTGGGACGTGGCGCAGTACCACTGCCTCGACTCGCCGGACTTCCCAGGTAACGACCAAAGCAACCAGAGCCTCCCGCATCCCACCATCATGATCGGTGACGTCGATGGGACGGGGGTCAATAGTGTCGTCTACTTCCCCGCCCCTTCCACACCCTTCGGGCCGCCCGCGGCGAGCGTTGTCAACGCGCCCGCGGGGACGGCCATCGCGATCCACGTGCGCGACCCGTTGTTGCGCGAGGGCCTGCTCACGAGCGCCTCGAACGGTTTCGGTGCGAAGGCATCGTTCTCTTATCGTTCGGTTGCATGGCTCAATAAAACGGGCGGCAAGGTCGGACCTCTGCCAGTGCCCGCATGGGTGGTCGTGCAGAGCACGACGATCAACGGCCTTTCGCCGGTCGCGAACGGTGTACCTGCCATCCAGACCGAATACGCCGCGACGTTCTACGATTACGACACACCGATTTACGATCCACGGGACCGTCAGTTCGTCGGGTTCCACAGCGTGACGAAGCGTCACACCGGCGACGGCGCGCCCAAAAACTCGCTCGGCACGGTCGAAACGACGACCTTTCTCACGGACACCTGTGCGTCGGACGCGACGTGCTTAGCCCAAGGAGCCCCCGACTATTCGATTTATCATGCGCTTCGCGGTTTGCCCGGCCTCACCGAGGTGAGCGAAAGCCTCCCAGAGGTGAGTGCGAACTTTCCTAATGGCACGAACGGCAAGAAGCTACTTTCGATCGTGAACAAGTATGTCTTTCAAAGCGCCTACGCGGCCGTTAGCGGCGATGGCCGGAAAGGGATCAGCCCTCTGTCGATCGAGAGGGACGACTATTTGTGGGATGAAAATAGCCAAGCGGGAACGAGCGTCCCGATCAATGCATTCGCGGGCCCGCTTGGCGAGGCGCCTCCGCACACGAAGTTCGCGCCGTTTTTGCCAAGCGTGCGCACGGCTCAAGTGCGATCGTTTGACTCCAACGGGAATCCGACGTCAGCCTGCCAATACGGGGTCGTCGGCGCGGACGCGACAATCTGTCGTAAATGGAACAATTGGGCACTTCCTAACGGAGACACAACCGGATGGAGCTTTCGGGCAGGCAGCGAAACGCTGACCGATAGCTTCTCCCCGGACCACGAGATCGACTACCGGTACGACGCGCAGGGCAGAGTCTTCGCGGCCTTGCGAGTGCTTTCTGGGACCGTGATCCTGCCGGGCGCGAGCGGTGCGACCCGAGTCGCGCCTCCACCGCGCCAATCGAGCGACGGACCCGTCGGCGTGTACTTCACGCGCGATGGTTACGGCAACGTCACGAACGTATTCACCAGCGGCACCGACTGCCTGCAAGGATACACTTACGACGCGGCGTTCAATCATCTCGTCGTCTCGTCTAGCGTGTATCCATCGGGTGGTGGCGGCTGCGCCGCGCCCCTCACAACACAATATCGGTACGATCGGGGGTCTGGTCACGTCACTTCGATCAACGACCCTGCAGGGCGCTTGACAACCCAACTTTATGACGACTTTGGGCGCATCGTCGAAGTCGATACGTCGAGTTTGTTGATTCCCAGCGCGACCGTGGCGTCGCTTTATGTGGACCAGTATCTGGATACCGGTCCGCTGCGCACCATTCACTATCGGACGGCCGCTGGGGCCGACTCGGGCCAAACAAAGGCCGCCTCCTACGTCGATCACTATCTATACATAGACGGGTACGGCGAGACACGCGCGGTCATCGATGGCGTGGATCCCGCGACGCACGCAAACCACGCTTGGGTTCTTTCAGGAGTGCATTCCAGTTACCTCAATGGGCGGGTGGCCGCGTCCTACCGACCGATGTTCTTGACCGCCCCGGGCCCCTCGCTCGGCACGTTCCCGGCTCAGGTCTACAACCCGACGAGCGCGGGCGCGACCGCTGTATACGATGCGCTCGGTCGAGCCATAAGGGGTACCGACTTCAACGGAAACGCGTGGAAGAAAATCTACCACAACGCCCAGCTGTCCGTGGACGTGTACGATCAAGAGCAAACGAGCGGCGCTCGTCCGAGCTCGTACACCACGATCGCGCGCAACGGACATGGCCACGTCGTCCGCACCGACCAGCGTCTCGGTTCGGGGCCCGATGGCTCGTCAGGCGATCTCGTGACCCAATGGAAATACGAGGTGACCGGACAACCTCGGTCGATCACGCAAACGTTGCCCAACGGGTCTTCCACGACGCGGAACCTGGTCCACGACACGCTTGGACGCTTGGTACAAAACACGGAGCCGAACTCGGGCACCTGGCTTTACGCCTACGATGATCTGGATGAGCTCGTTGGAACGAGCGATGGGCGGGGTTGCGGTCAGAACATCCATCGCGACAGCAGCGAGCGCGTGGTCGCGAAGGATTATCTTCCTTGTACCGGCGAGCCGGGGACGTTTCCGCAAGCTCCCTATTCGGCGCCGAACCTCGCGAACGGCGACGGGACCGAGGAATACTATGTCTACGATGCCGCGACGGGGTTCTTGACCGACGCGTACGACCGCGCGCGGCACGATTCGTACACCTATTATGCCAATGGTCTTCCAAAGAGCATCACGACGCAGGTTGCGACCCCCAGCGGGAGTGACGTCCTGGCTGAACGGTACGTGAACTTCAGCGTCGGCTCGACCCCGTTCTCGAAGTCGTTCGCGAGCTATACCGTCGGGGGCCAGCCTCTAGACGTTTCGACCAACAACGGCCCATCCTCCTTTCCTTCGTTTGCGGCCTTTACCGAGTCGACAAGGTACGACCTTGACGGCCAGGTCGCGTCGACCTCGGCCAGTTTTGCGGACTGGTCCGGAAACGTTCTCTCGAGAGTGCAATACAACGCGGACGGGACGATCGCGAGCCGCCAGTTCGGCGACGTGGCTGCCACGTCGGCGCTGCTTGGTTATTACCCAGATGGCACGCTCAACACCTACCAGCTGACGCGCAACGCCGGGGCCTTTCAGCACGGCGCCTTCGCAAGCACGGTGAGCCCCCTGCCCCCCGATGGCACGACGACGCAAGCCGACCTTCTGCATCTCACGATTGTCCCCGACAGGGTCGGCAACCCAAAAACGATCAACGATTCGTCGGGCTCCTCGTGGCCGAGCGGCACGAAGCCAGTGTCGCTGAGCTATTCCTACTACGACGACTACCGCCTGAAGTCGGTCGTCGCCAACAACGGCAGCGACATTTTCGTCTCGGCTTATCAAGCGGATCCCGTCGCGAGTTATCCGATCGTCCACACGCCGTCGACGAACCGGCGCGTTCAGCGGCAGTCCTTCACGTACGATTGGCGCGGCAACATGACCGGTGCGAGCGACGATGCGGCGCCGTCCGACTTTCCCGATCGCTCCCTAGGGGCAATTGGCAATGGCAATCCCGTGTCGCTCGCGCCGGACCAATGGGTTTCGGCCACCACGCCCAGCGGGGGAACAGCCGCGGTCTCGTACGAGAATGCAGGAAACGTCCAAGCCATCAACTGGACCGATGCCGCGGGAGCGGGCGAAGCCTACGCTTACGGATGGGACGAAGTGGGTCGCCTCGCGAGTGCGGTGCGCCAAAACGTCAACGCTGTCCCCGAGGCCGAAGAGTCCTACGTCTACGATCGAGACGGCGAACGCGTCATCACCGCGCGAAAAGATCCCGCGACCGGACAGACGCTCTACACCTTGAACGTCTTTGACACGCTGGTCCTGAAGGACGCACCGTATGTCGCGACGGGCCACGGCGGCGGTTGCGGACAACCCGGTCGCATATGTTGCCCCGGCAGGGGTGTGATCCGGGCCTAGCATGTGGTTTCGGCAATCGCTGCGTCTCCTGCGGTGCTGCCGGCCAGCCTGCATGCGGATGTGGGAGTGCCGGACAGGCCTGCTGCATGTTGCGGGAGTGCTCCGCTGATCTGGGATGCTTTGGCGGGACATGCGCGTCTTGCGGACTAGCTGGTCAACCGGTCTGTCCGAGCGCGATCGGCCACTACGAAGACGTCGCGTCGACGGCGAATTTCTATCTCTCGGGCGGATTGCTGCATGCCGTTTACGCCCCGGGACTGCCCGTCAACACGAACACGAATGCGGCCACGACCGGTGTGCATTGGTTTCTGAATCTCGGCGATGCACATGGGTCGACCGCGTTCGTTATCGACTACCAGACCGGCGAGGTGGTCGAGCGCGCCGCGTACCTGGCCTACGGTGCTCCCGATACCGACTTTCGGCCAACCCGCTGGGGGAGCTACCGCGCAAGCGTGAGGTACGGTGGACATTGGGACAACTCCGAGGTCGGGCTCGTCTATTTCGGTGCCCGCTACTATTCCCCCCTCCTAAACAGGTTCATCAGTCCCGATCCGCTGACCGTCCATGGGCTAAGCGGCGACCCCAATCCCTACGCCTACGCCTACGGCAATCCGAGTCGCTACGTCGATCCGACGGGGCTCGCTCCCGAAGGGTACACTCCGTCAGACGAGGCGCTGGCGCAATACTGGAGCTCGCCCGAGTACCAGCAACAGCACCCGGACCCTGAGAATTGGTCGCCAAGCGACCCGCAGGAGGTGACGCCCTCGGCCGGCGATGGCCCCGGCGGACTCGCCTCCGACTTCGACCCGGGCGGCTCGATGTCGGATTTCAGCGGGCTACCGGGTCCGTCGGTGGGGGACATCGCGCTGACCGTCGGCGAGATGGCGCAAGGAGCCGGCGCCGCACTAGTGAACCTCGCTGCCGACAACTTCGCGGGAATGATGTCTGTACCGGGAGCCGGATCGTTTGACCTGGGCGCCCAAGCGGCAGGGCTTGCTAGCTCGTTGCATGTGCCGGTGCCCCAAGGTGCGAACGCCAGCTTCGGATACGGCGCCGCCATGGCCGCGATGGCCATCTGCGGTGGACTAGGCGGCGCGGAGGAGGGGGTGTCGTTTGCCGCAGAGGGATTTGAGGTTGCGGAGGGTGCTGCGCAAGGCGCTAGCTTCAGGTCCTTCTCTTCGTTCAAGAACGCGCTCGGGCCTGCGGGCGAAGGCGCGCAGTGGCACCACATCGTCGAGCAGACGCCCGGGAACCTGGCGCGGTTCGGGCCGGGTCCGATTCAGAACACTGGGAACCTGATCCGCCTGGACGTTGCCACGCATCAGCAGATCAGTGGTTTCTACTCGTCGATCCAGCCGTTCACGGGCGGGGCGACAGTACGTTCCTGGCTGAGCACGCAGTCGTTCGAGATCCAGCAGCAGTTCGGCCAAGAGGTGCTGCTCCGGTTCGGGGTGAGCTTCTGATGGCCGCCATCGAACACGAAGCGGTGGCCACGCTCGTTGAGCAGTACGCCGAGGCGGCTGCAGCCCATGGGCGAGCGACCGGAACGGGCGACTACAAGACAGCGAACGCCGCCCATGAGACGTTGGCGAGCGTGTATCGCGAGCTCCGTCGGCGTGGCATGGAGGCGCAGCTCGCACTGCTGCCCCTTCTCGAGCACGAAGACCTCGGTGTCCAAGCCTGGGCAGGAGCACATGCCCTCGAGTTTGCGCCAGGCGAGGGCGAGCAGGCTCTCGCCCGCATCTCGGAGATCCCCAAGAGCCTCGTGAGCTTCAGCGCGAAGATGGCGCTCCGGCAGTGGCGCGACGGGAAGCTTCGTTTCCCATGAGCGTTCCGTCGTCGCCGATCCGACGCTTCGAGATGCGTGGTGGCGCATGGCTGATGAGCATCGTTCTCTGCGCGGTTCTCGTCGTTCTCTCGCTTGGGATCGTAGCGTCGCCGCTGCGCGCAATAGCGGCCCCAGCTCCTGTGCTCATCGCATACGACGCCGCCGTCGGGCCTACGTCCACGACGATCCAAGCGCGAGCCAAGACGCAGCACGATTCGACCCCAGAGCGCGGCGCATCCACGCCTACTCACTGCGACGGCTCTGCACTCTTGGGGTACGATGCCGTTTCCAACGCGCGCATGACCGCGAGTGCGGAGGCCGGCCGCGCGGGCGGCGGCGAGATCGATCTTGCCGACGAGCGTGAAAATGGCGTCGCGGCGACGATTTGCGACGCGCTCGCCGCTACGACCGCCGCAGAGGGGTTAGAGGCGGCGGTGCGCTACACGGCCCTTGACGTTGGCCCGTTGCCGGCAGCCATCGCGAACACGTTCAGGGGTGGCAGCTACACCGCCACTACCCTCGGCGACGCGATGACTTTGTACAGGGCCTACGGAGGAACGGCTGGCCAGTTGGGTTCGTTTTGGACGAGAACCGCTCCAGCCGGGTCGCTACAAGCGACGATCGATCTCGCGCTGAACCCGGCGTGGGGGAACACGGCGTCACAGGTCGCACGAATCTCCGTCCCGGCCGGCACAACGATCTTTGAGGGCGCTGCCGCCGGTCAGGGGGCTCTGCTTGGCGGAGGCAGCCAGGTCTTCATCCCCGGCGTGTCGGCAAGTTGGTTACTCCCATGATGACCGGAGGTCATATGACTACGACGACGTGCTCGAAATGCCTCGATTTGCGTACGACCGTGCAGATCAAGAGCGCCGCCGACATGACCAATGTCCTCAAAATTATCCAAGACAATCTTCAGGATGGGACCCTTGTGGAGGCGGCCTATTGGCCCCAAGGGCAGCTCAAACTCGACCGTCCGACCTTCGCGTCGATCCCCACTGGCGGACCCTGGCCTGATTACTTCGAGTACTACTTTTCCTGCACGACATGCCAGCAGTTGTATCGCCTCTCGGCCGAGGCGTTCCACGGGATCGGCGGCGCATGGTCGCCTTGGGATCGAAGGAGGTGAGCAGGCTCCGGGCCATTCATTCCCCGAATGAGGCCCTCTTGCCGCAGAGGGGGTTGGGCGGCGGAGAGCACGCTCGTTCGTGCGGGTGCGGATCTCCCTGCAACGATCATCGGGCAGGAGAGCGGTCCTTCGATCGCCGTTCCGCGTGGGGCGTCCGGTCCAACCTCAACGTGGAGCGGTTCGGGCGTGCAATATACAGGTGGGACGGGGGGCCCGGGCCTTAGCGGGAGGGTGAGTGGTCTTGGCATCATGGATGCCAACACTGCCCAACGGTCCTTCGCCAGGCATCCGGGAGGGTACGCGTCGTATTTCAACGCGACGGGCCAAACCGTAAGCGCGCTCACAGACCAAGCTGTTGGTCCGTGCTGTCCGTTCGCTTCGTACTCTGCGCCGAGTTGCCCTGTCGCGAGCGCGTTGAGCTCGGCCCCGTCGCCGAGCGCGTGGTAGTCGGGGGAGGGCCTTGCTCAAGCGAGCGCGTCCACTCGCGGTGGAGGGAGCGCACGCGGTGCGGCGGCACTCCGGCCGGCATCACGAAGTGGGTCGCCTCGCGAGTGCGGTGCGCCAAAACGTCAACGCTGTCCCCGAGGCCGAAGAGTCCTACGTCTACGATCGAGACGGCGAACGCGTCATCACCGCGCGAAAAGATCCCGCGACCGGACAGACGCTCTACACCTTGAAGGTCTTTGACACGCTGGTCCTGAAGGACGCACCGTATGTCGCGACGGGCCACGGCGGCGGTTGCGGACAACCCGGTCGCATATGTTGCCCTGGCAGAGGGTGTGATCCGGGCCTAGCATGTGGTTTCGGCAATCGCTGCGTCTCCTGCGGTGCTGCCGGCCAGCCAGCATGCGGATGTGGGAGTGCCGGACAGGCGTGCTGCATGTTGCGTGAGTGCTCCACGGATCTGGGCTGCTTTGGCGGGACGTGCGCGTCTTGCGGACTGGCAGGTCAACCGGTCTGTCCGAGCGCGATCGGCCACTACGAAGACGTCGCGTCGACGGCGAATTTCTATCTCTCGGGCGGATTGCTCCATGCCGTTTACGCCCCGGGACTGCCCGTCAACACGAACACAAATGCGGCCACGACCGGAGTGCATTGGTTTCTGAATCTCGGCGATGCACATGGGTCGACCGCGTTCGTTATCGATTACCAGACCGGCGAGGTGGTCGAGCGCGCCGCGTACCTCGCCTACGGTGCTCCCGATACCGACTTTCGCCCAACCCGCTGGGGAAACCACCGCGCAAACGTGAGGTACGGCGGACATTGGGACAACTCCGAGGTCGGGCTCGTCTATTTCGGTGCCCGCTACTATTCCCCCCTCCTAAACAGGTTCATCAGTCCCAATCCGCTGACCGTCCATGGGCTAGGCGGCGACCCCAATCCCTACGCTTACGCCTACGGCAATCCAAGTCGCTACGTCGATCCGACGGGGCTCGCTCCCGAAGGGTACACTCCGTCAGACGAGGCGCTGGCGCAATACTGGAGCTCGCCCGAGTACCAGCAACAGCACCCGGACCCTGAGAATTGGTCGCCAAGCGACCCGCAGGAGGCGACGCCCTCGGCCGGCGATGGCCCCGGCGGACTCGCCTCCGACTTCGACCCCGACGGCTCGATGTCGGATTTCAGCGGGCTACCGGGACCGTCGGTGGGGGACTTGGCGCTGACGGTCGGCGAGATGGCGCAAGGAGCCGGGGCCGCGCTGGTCAACCTCGCTGCCGACAACTTCGCGGGGATGATGTCTGTACCGGGAGCCGGATCGTTTGACCTGGGCGCCCAAGCCGCAGGCCTTGCTAGCTCATTGCATGTCTCGGTGCCGCAAGGTGCGAACGCAAGCTTCGGATACGGCGCCGCCATGGCCGCGATGGCCATCTGCGGTGGACTAGGCGGCGCGGAGGAGGGGGTGTCGTTTGCCGCAGAGGGGTTAGAGGCGGCGGGCATTCGGTTCACGCAGACGACGGCGTCGGCGGTCTTCAGGAACGGAGAGTTCGCTGGTCAAACCATCGGTGACGTGGCGGGCGGCCTTCGTAGCGGAGCGATCAGTCCGGGTCAGTTGCCGCTCGACGTGATCGTGCGCGACGGCAACGTGTTGTCGATGAACACCCGTTCGACGCTCGCGTTGATGCGGGGAGGGGTGTCGCCATCGAACTGGTCTTTGGTGAACCAGACGGGCAACGCGTTCTTCGAGTCGTTGTTGAACGCTCGCCTTGGGGCCAACGGGTTGACCAGTGCTGGCACCGACGTGCTGCGAATCACGGGCGGCGGTGCAGGCTTCAGCGTGCTCTGGTGAGAGAGGAAGCAATGAACCAAGTGGCAGATGTCTGGCGGCTCCCGGTTCGCTCGCAAGAGATGGACGACGCACCCGAGGCCAAGCTGAAGTACGAGGCGTTGACGCTGAGCTACAGCGTCGAAGGCAAGCGAGCCGAGATCCGGTTCGAGGGCGTCGTAGCCTTCTGCTTCACGCAGTTCCGGGCGTGCACGAAGGAGCATGTTGTCGCCTACGACAAGCTGGTTGCGATAGGTGAATCGGACTGGCTGAAGCAGGTGCGAAACGAGGGGCGTGGCAGTCTCGAGGGCGCGCATCACTATCGGATCTTCTTCGACGAGGTGGGCGCGTACGACGTGATCGCACGCTCGGTCGAGCCCCCACGTTGAAGCTGGAGGAAATCAGCAAGGCGATTTCGCATGCCCTTCGTCACGAGCCGTGGGTCTACGAGCTCGAGCTCGATGACGAAGGGTGGGTCGCGGTCGAGGCGTTGCTTGCCTCCTTGCGGGAGCGCGGCGGGGAGTGGCAGCAGCTGTCACGCGGAGACGTTGAGAACATGATCGCCTCGTCAGCGAAGCGCCGTCATGAACTCGACGGAGATCGGATCCGCGCGCTGTACGGGCACAGCGTACCCGGCAAGCTTCGGCGCGAACGCGGCGTGCCCCCGGCTGCGCTCTTCCACGGCACATCGCCGGCTGTCGCCGAGGTGATTTTGCGAGAGGGGTTGAGGCCGATGTCACGGCAGTATGTGCATCTGTCGATCGACACGGTGACGGCTCTCGAAGTGGGACGCCGGAAGTCGAGTGCGCCACGGCTCTTGATTGTCGACGCGACGGAAGCGCAGAGCAGCGGCGTGAGCTTCTACGTGGGCAACGAGAAGGTCTGGCTTGCCGACGAGATACCAGCAAGATTCTTGCGCGCGTCGTCTTGAAGCCCCCCGGGTCCAGGGCCGGCAGCCGTCCCCGGGGGCTCCCTCTCGCACCCGGCGCGAGGGGCCCCCGCGCTCGTGTGCGGGGAGCGGCGCCGCGAGAGGACCTCTTGCATTGGGAGCGCCCAACGCTGGGGGGCTAGCGAACGACGTCCCCCACCGCCGGCGAAGCACAGCGCGCGGGCTCGTCAGCCACCACCCCCGTGGCGCCGCTCAGCGCGGCGCCGGTCGAGATCGCGCAAGAAGTCGTGGTGCTCACGGTCCATGTGCTGGAGCCGCAGGTGGAGCTCCTTTTGCTGTTGTCGAGCGGCTCTTTCCTTGGCTGCCTGGGCGGCGAGCTGCTGGACGCGCTCGACGCGGATGTTTCGAGCACAGAGCCGACAGAGGGCTTCTGTGCCGAACAGCTCCTCGTGGCACTCGGAGTTGGTGTTGGGCGGCGACTGCTGGACGCTGCGGAGCAAGCTGCCCTCGTCGACGATGGGCGCCCCGCGCAAGAGCTCGAGCTGTGCGGCGACCTCGCGCGAGACGACGAACGCCCCTCGCATGGCGAGCCACGTGCGATGCAGCGCGAGCACGGCGGCGGCGGGGAGCTTCTTGCGGATGACGACCTCCTCGGGCGCGAGCCCCTCGGCGAACAACTCGAAGACGGCAGCGGTGGTGACCCCGTCGTCGAAGTCCGCGGGCAGGGCGCGGCGCGCAGGCGTCGTGCGCTCGCGCACCTCGACGAGCTCGAGCAGCTGTCGCCTGGGGAAGCGATGCACGCCATCGTCGCCGACGGTGCGGGTGAGCACGCTCTTGCGTTCCCAGCGGCGGATGGTCGAGACGTGGGTGCCGAGCTCGCGGGCGGCCTCGGAGCGGGTGAGCAGGGTGTCGGGTGTCGGGGCGACAGGGACCACCTCGAGAGACTCGCTCGGGGGCGGAGGGCCCGGTGTTTCTGCGGAATCGCGGTGATTCGCTCATGGGACAGGACGTAATCATCGTCGCGACAGCGTGCCCGTGCGCACGCGAGCACGATGCACGTGTCCATGGTGCACGGCAGTGCGCGGCGCGCGCCCACGCATGCTGGCGAGTGCTAAGAAGACGGGTGGGCCGAGCGCGAAAAAACGCCGGGCTGGATTGTCCGAGGTCGCTCGAGAAAAGCGAGCGGTGGCTGCGGGCGAGCTTGGGCCTCGGGCCCACGCCTGAAGGCGAGCGACAGGGCGACTCGCAGGATGCCGCGTACGCGACCGACCAGGAGTGCTTGCAGGCGCTCTCCGAGATGACGCGCGCGTCGCCGGTCTTTTGGAAGGCGTGGCGGACGGTGGCCGCGCGCCGCGCGATCGACACCTTCGAGCAAGGGGCGGCGGCGCGCGAGGCGCTGTCGGGCCCGACGGCACCCGCGCATGGGAACGCGTCGATGCGTGTGACCTTCCTACTCGAAGCGCTCGAGGGGCACCTGACCGTTTTCGTGGTGGAGGACGCCGAGACGGCCGCGCATCTGGCGCGCGTCGTGCGCGTGGGGCAAACGCGAGCCGCTTGGGACCCGGCGCGACGGTTGTGGGAACGTCGGCTGGATCGGGACTTCGAGGCGAGAGCGGCGCGCAGCTACGGCGTGCTGGTCGAGGAAGCGCGCCGTCACCTCGAGCTCGCACGACGGGTGCAGCGGCTGGCGGGGATCGCGCGGAAGGCGCCCGACACCGCCGTCGATTGTCTTGTCCCTGGTCTGGTCGCGAACGCGCACGTGCTGTCGACGCACCTCCGGACCGAATCGCCGGGCGGCGACCGCACGCAGCGGGCGGTGGCGCTTGCGTCCGCGATGAAGCGCTGGTGCGCCGAGCGGTGCTTGCCCGAGCCCGCGGAGCGTGAGGAGACCCCCGCGGCTGTCCTGTCGGCGCGCTGGACGGAGCTGTTTTTGCGCGAGCTCGACGCGCTGCGGAGCACGTCGTCTGCGCACACGAAGCCGCCGCCGACGCGCACGCCGTCGCGGCCGCGCACGAACTGTTGACGCGCACGAGGCACGTACAGATGGACCTGGGCGGAGCGATGTACCTGACGCCAGCGCGCACGCTGCACGTCTCGTCGACCGCGAAGGCCTTCGTCCACGACTACGCCCGCGAGCGGCGCGCCATCGCGCCCGCGTGGGGAATGGCGTCGACGCGGATGCTGGACGAGCTCGCGGCCTTGCTGCCCGGCTGGTGCGAGGAGTTGGCCGGCGAGCTGGTGCCGCACGGTACGCATCCGGCCGCGGGCCACAAGCCGTCGCCGGCGCTGGCCGATCGGGTGATCGCGCTACTCGGCGGCGCGGGCGGCTTCCCATACGAAGAGATGGTCGACGTGATTGAGTACGGGATGGCGCCGGATTGAGAGGGCCGCGTGCGACAGCTACGCGACGCGGGTCGCGCGATGCAGCGGCTTCGCCGTCGTCAGGGGCTCGAACCCGCGGGACGTCGCGGAAGGCCGCTCGGACGGGGGCCGGTGCAATAATCCAATGTTTGGTCTTGCGCCGGTCGGTCAGGGTTGACCGGCGATGGACGACAAGAGCCAAGAGGCGCCGGAGCCGGCGCTGCTGTTTCTCTGGGAGGTAGCGCGCGCGGCGCGGGTGAGCGTGAGCACGGTGCGCCACTGGGTGCTGACCGGGAAGCTGCCGAGCGTGCGTCCGGGGCGCCGGCGGATGGTGCGTCATGCGGACCTCGAAGTGTTTCTGCGACGGGGCTCGCGATGAGCCGGCGGTGCACCTCTGCGGTGGACGGGGGCGAGTGCGTCTCCTCTTCCTTGTGTCTTTGGGAACAACTGATCCACCTCGGTCTCGGGTGGACCTCTCGCCGCGAGCGGACTCCCCCCGACGCAGGGCCGAACGGCGCGCGGTGCGCTGGGCGAAGCGAAAGCAGGCCCAGCGTCTCATGGCGGGACTTGGCGCGGAGGAGACGGCGCCCACCGCCATGCCGAACGCGAAGTCCTCCACCGTGCAGGGGCTGGCCGAAGCGACGCGTCGCTTTCGCGAATACCGCGCCGCGAGGCATGACGCGATCCGCCGCGACACCGAGAAGGAGATCGTCGAGACGGTGCGCGCCGCCGGCGAGGCCCGCGCCGACGAGACGCGCAAGGCGCTCTTCGAGCGGGCTCGGGTGCTCGACGGTCGTCGCGACTGGCACGCGGGCCGAGCTCGCGGCCAGCGCGACCGTTTCGAGCGCGTCGCGGCATGCGGCGAGGGCAAGGCGCGTGCGACATGCCACGCATGCGGAGACGAGCACGAGCTGCCCGTCCGTTGCGACGTGTGGCGGGTGTGCGTGTCGTGTCGGGCGAAGGCGGCGATCGAACGCCGAGCGCGCTTTGGGCGAGGCCGGGCCAAGGCGCTTCGCATCGCGCACCGGACCGGACGGCTTTCGAGATTCCGTCGTGGCCGATGGACCGAGAAGCACATGACGCTGACGGTGCCTCACGTGGTGGGCGCGACCGACCGCGCGACCGTGCGTCTGCGCATCGACTTGGGGTTTGCGGCGTGGCGCCTCTTCACGACCGCCCTACGCAAGTGCTGGCTCGCGCGAGCGGCGGCGGCGTACGTTGCCGGCGGTATGAGCAAGGGCGAGGCCGTCGGGCGTGCCCACGCTGAAAGGGCCCTCTCGCCGGAGCGCTTCTATCGTTTCTTCGAGTGGACGCCGGGGCACGACCAGCTCGGGCATCCGCATTTTCACGTGTGGATGCTCTGCGGCTGGATCGACCACGGATGGATCGCCCGCACGTGGGGCGCCTGTTTGCGGCGGGCGGGGTGCTCTTTCGAGGGCGACCCGATCGTGGACGTCCGCCAGATTCCGCACGCGGCCGAGCGAGTGGATGCGGGAGCTGGTGAAGATGCGCGACGCGGTGATGCTGTCGCGCCTCGAGCTCGACGGGCGCGCCGGCGAGGACCTGGTGGAGTACGCCGATGGCTGGACGATCGTGGACGCGTCCAACGGTGGGCGCGTCGCCGACGAGGTGCTCGGGGCGCTGTACGAGGCGCTCGAGTCGAGGCGGGTGAGCCAAGCGAGCTTGGGGCTGCTCGACGGCCGCGAGCTCGCCGTCTGCGGCCAATGCGGCGAGCGCGGGACGCTCTTCGTGCGGCTGTTACCGCCGGCGGGATGTTTTGAGCGGACGACCGCGCCGCCACCGGCTCCGGACTGAGAGGCGCGCCAGAGCGCGGGCGGCGCTTCTCACCCGTTGAGAATCAGCTCGCCTTCTTTTGTCTTTCGAGAAGCGTCTCGACGAAGTCGGCGACGAGCTGCTGCTCGCGTCGTGGCAGAGCGGAGGCTTGCTCGAAGACGCGTTGCAGTCGGCCGACGGGGCCGGGGCGGCGCACGGCGTGAATGGGCCGCTCACCGAGGATGTCTTCGACGCTCACGCCGAGGGCCTTCGCCATTTTGGGCAGCACGTCGGAGCGAGGCGGCGTGGCGGAGGTTTCCCAGTAGGCGATGGACTGCTGAGGGACACCGACGGCCTTGGCCAATTCGATCTGACTGAGCCCGGCGGCCTTGCGTAGCTGCACGAGGCGGAGCCCTTGCTTGGGTCGAGGTTTGGGCGAAGATGAGCCCCGCCGCGAAAGCGCTGGAGCTCGTTTTGCGGCAGGCGCCGTGGATGGGCAAGGGCAAGACGCCGGCGACGCTGTCGGTGGTGGCGCCGATGACGCCGATGCCATCGCCGCCGGTGCAGGCGAAACCCGTGGCGATCGCGATGCCCGAGCCGAGCGCGCGAATCGAAGGGACGATCGTGCTGCGCACCGAAACGACGACGATCGTTGCGGACGCGGACGGCGTGATCGTCGAGGAGATCGAGCACGGGCTCGCGGAGCCCGTCGTTGTCGTCGAACCGCCGCCCGTCGAGCCGCCGGTGAGCACGACGCCGATGAGAGGACCGAGGCGTCGAGTCTCGATGCGCCCGAGGGCATTCCCTCTTTAGCCGCCTCTCTCTCGGAGGTGGCCAGTCCGACCGAGCGTCGCAACGAAGCGCGGTCGGCGCCAACGTCCGCGCCTCGCTCCACGTCGCCGTCCGCGACGACGCGGGGTGACGTGCTCGTGCGTCTTGGAGATCGCCACTGGCGAGTGCGAGGCCTGGAGAAGAACACGTCGGCGGAGCTGATGAAGGTCAACGTGATGGTGTCGCGCGAGGGGGTGGGTTTCCACGTCGACGCGCTGGACTTGTACTCGGCGCGCCAGCGAGCGGCGTACACGACGATGGCGTCGGCGGAGGTGGGGGTCGAGGAGCGGGTCTTGAAGAAGGACCTGGGCGAGCTTCTCTTGAAGCTCGATGAGCTGCGCGACAAGAGTGCGCAGAACAAGGACGAGCGCCCGTCGAAGACGCCGACGCTGACCGACGACGAGCAGGCGGCGGCGCTCGCGCTCTTGCGCGATCCGGCGCTGCTCGATCGGATCCTCGACGACTTCGAGCGCTGCGGGGTGGTCGGCGAGCGCACGAACAAGCTGGTCGGGTATCTCGCCGCGACCAGCCGCCTGCTCGACGAGCCCCTGGCGGTGGTCATCCAATCGTCGAGCGCGGCGGGCAAGTCGAGCTTGATGGACGCGATCTTGAACCTGATGCCCGAGGAAGAGCGCACGCAGTACTCGGCCATGACGGGGCAGTCGCTCTTTTACCTGGGCGAGGAGGACCTGCGGCACCAGATCCTCGCCATCGTCGAGGAGGAGGGGGCGGAGAGCGCGAGCTACGCGCTGAAGCTCTTGCAGAGCGAGGGCGAGCTGACGATCGCGAGCACGGGCAAAGACCCGGCGACCGGACGTCTGGTCACGCAGCAGTACCGCGTCGAGGGGCCGGTGATGATCCTTCTGACGACGACGGCGATCGAGGTGGACGAGGAGCTTCTGAATCGCTGCCTGGTGCTGACGGTCGACGAAGGTCGCGCGCAGACGCGCGCGATCCACGCGCGCCAGCGGACGGCGCAGACGCTCGAGGGGATGCTCGCGCGCCAGCGACCGGGACGCACGTGGTGAAGGTGCACCGGGACGCGCAGCGGCTGCTGCGGCCGATGCTCGTCGTCAACCCCTTCGCGCGCGAGCTGACGCTTTCTCGATCACGCGACGCGCACGCGGCGCGACCACATGAAGTACCTGACGCTCATCCGGACGATCGCGCTCTTGCACCAGTACCAGCGGCCGGTGAAGACGGTCGCGCATCGCGGGCAGACGCTGCGGTACATCGAGGTGACGACGGAGGACATCGCGCTGGCGAACCGCCTCTGCCACGAGGTGCTGGGCCGCAGCCTCGACGAGCTGCCGCCGCAGACGCGGCGCCTGCTCGGTCTGCTCGAGGAGATGGTGCAGCGAGGAGTGCCGCAAGGCCGGGATCGGCCGGGAGGATTTCCGCTTCACGCGCCGCGACGTGCGCGAGCACACGCGGCTGGGGCAACACGCAGGTCAAGGTGCACCTCGGGCGCCTGCTCGAGATGGAGTACGTGGTCGTGCACCGCGGGCGCCAGGGGCAGGGCTACGTCTACGAGCTCGCGTACGCGGGCGAGGGCAAGGACGGCGCGGCGTTTCTGCCCGGCCTGCTCGACGTCGAGGGCCTCGACGGCGCAAGCCGGTACGACGGCCGACTTCGCGGGGGGCGGAGGGCGACTTCGCGGGGGCGGTCGGCCCCCGGTCGGCGCGGAGTCGGGGACCGGTTCGGAGCGATGCGAGTGCGCCGAGCGTCCGAGAAAACGGCTCGTCGCGCGATCGCACGTCGCGGACGACGACGAGCCGCTGCACCGCGGGCGGCGCACGTCGTGCGAACGGCGTCGTACGCGCAGGCCGGCGGCGCGATCGCGGCGCGCGGGACGGTGATGGGGCGACGCCAGAAGGCGCCGCCGCCCGGCGACCCGAACGACTCCGGAGGGCCTGCTCGCGTGGATGCAGCGCTACCTCGAAGCGCTTCGCATCAAGAACTACTCGGAGCGCACGATCGAGAACCGCGAGAGCTACCTCGGGTTTTTCATCGCGTGGTGCGAGGCGCGCGAGCATCGCGCCGGCCGCAGGAGGTGACCAAGCCGATCCTCGACCGCTACCAGCGGCACCTCTTTCACCTGCGAAAGCCGACGGCCAGCGGCTGACGTTTTCGGCGCAGCTGCAGCGGCTGACGCCGGTGCGCGCGTACTTCAAGTGGCTGACGCGCTCGAACGTCCTTCTCTGGAATCCCGCGAGCGAGCTCGAACTGCCGCGGCAGGAGAAGCGGCTCCCCAAGCACGTGCTCACGGCGGAGGAGGCCGAGCGCGTGCTCGACCAGCCGAACGTCGCCGACGCCATCGGCCTGCGCGACCGGGCGATCTTGGAGACGCTCTACTCGACGGGCATCCGGCGCATGGAGGTGATCCACCTGCTCGTCTACGACCTGGACGCCGAGCGGGGGACCTTGATGGTGCGCCAGGGCAAGGGCAAGAAGGACCGGATGGTGCCCATCGGGGAGCGGGCGATCGCGTGGATCGGCCAAGTACGTGAGCGAGGCGCGTCCCGCGCAGTGTGATGGCGCCCGACGAGGGCGTGCTGTTTCTCACGCAGGAGGGCGACGCGCTGAGCCCGGAGCGGCTGACGCAACTGGTGCGCGAGTACGTCCTGGCGGCGGAGACGGGCAAGAGCGGCTCGTGCCACCTGTTTCGCCACACGTGCGCGACCTTGATGCTCGAGGGGGGGGCCGACATCCGGTACATCCAGGAGATTGCTCGGGCTCGTGGAGCTGTCGACGACGCAGATCTACACGCAGGTGAGCATTCGCCGGCTCAAGGCGGTGCACGCGCTGACGCACCCGAGCGCGAAGATCGACCGGCCGAAGGCGGTGGGCGCGACGAACGCGGGGAGTGAGGTGGGCGTGGCGAGCGGCCCTTCTTTAGTCGCTGTTGAGCCGCCTCTCGGCGCCGCGGAGCTGATGGCCACGCTCGCCGAAGAGGCGGCGGAGGACTAGACTGTAAATACGATGCAACCGCTCAAGGCCCACGTGCACAACGGACGGCTCGTGCTCGACGAGCCCACCGACTTGCCGGAGGGCGAGGTCGTCTACTTGCAGCCGCTCGACGCCACACTCGACGACGAGTTTGACGACGAGGAGCGCGCGCAGCTTCGCCAGGCGCTCGACGAGGGCATCGAGCAGATGAAGGCGGGCCAGA
Source organism: uncultured delta proteobacterium (assembly GCA_963787925.1). Classification (GTDB taxonomy): domain Bacteria; phylum Myxococcota_A; class Polyangia; order Polyangiales; family Polyangiaceae; genus Palsa-1150. The sequence goes on along the minus strand of CAWBEN010000003.1, from coordinate 875,061 downwards.
CGATCGACGTGGCCGAAGCGATGGCCGAGTTACGCGCTCACCGATGAGGCTTCGCCTCGCTCGTCGAGCGCTAGCGGACGCCAAGCGCAAGAAGACCTGGTGGCAGCGTAACCGGCCCGACGCTGCAGACCTCTTCGAGCAAGAACTCAACGCAACCCTCGAACGCATCGCCGCGGCGCCGGCGATCGGACAGCGGGTCGAGCAGCGAGGCGGAGACGTCTGGGTGCGTCGGTGGCTCATGCCGAAGACGCGCGACCACGTCTACTACGCGGTCGAGGCGACGGAGATCGTCGTGCTCGCGGTTTGGGGTGCGCCGAGGGGCCGCGGACCCAAGCTGTAGCCTCCTGCCGTTGGAGAGCTCGGGCGGCGAGCGGTAGGCGAAGCCGGACGCTCGACGACGAGCACCGCGCCGTCGAGCACGCCGCGATGATTCGAACGCGCCCCCTGCGGCGCGGAACCGCGAGGGCGTCGTGCTCGCCTCCGGCGACGACGGCGTGTACCGTCGAAATCGTGACCTGGTGGCGCTCGCTCGCGGCCCTGCTCTGCATCGTGACGGCGCTCGTGTCGTCGCAGGACGCGTCGGCGTCGAGCGGCGTGCAGGCTGAAAACCGCGTCGGGGGTTTCGACCTCGTCGCCCCCACCCTCGTCGGGCTGCACGCGCTGCGAGGCGCCGAGAAGCACTGGGAAAACTCGCTCGCGTACGACGAAAACGCGCCAGGCTACACCCTTCCCGCAGAGGGCGCGGGCGGCGGCATGGCCGCGATCCGCCAGCTCGGCACGGAAAGTGAGCTGGCTTCCGGGATCGTGAAGAACACGGAACGGATCGCCTCGGCGTCGAATCCGGGCTCGTACCGCATTCCCGACATGCTCGACCACGGCGCGCAGATCATCGGCGAGGTGAAGAACGTCGGGCGGCTCTCGTACACGAGTCAGTTGCGGGACTTCGCGTCGTACGCGCAGGCGAACGGGTACGACTTCCATTTGTGGGTGCGTTCCACGACGCAGCTCTCCGGGCCGCTCTCGGCGGAGGTAGCGAACGGGAACATCATCCTGAACTTCCTGCCATGAAGAAGCCGATGAAGACCGCAGCCGAGTTGATGGCGGAGTTGAACCAGAAGCCCGAATACGTCGCGCGTCAGCGCGAGGTGGCCGAGCGGACTCGCCGCAATGTCGAAGAGTACCGGGAAGCAGCGGCGCCGCTGCTCGCCGAACTGGCAGCGGCGGGCTTCGGTGTGCAGTCCGTGAGTGAGCTGCACCAGAAGCGCTTCAACTACGAGAGCGTGGTGCCGATCTTGGTGAAGTGGTTGCCGCTGATGTCGAACCCACGCGTCAAGGAGAGCATCGTCCGAGCACTCTCGGTTCCCTTCGCGCAAGAGGCGGCGCCGCTTCTTGTGGAGGAGTTTCGACGAGTCGATTCCGAGCCGAGCGGCCTGAAGTGGGCGATCGGAAACGCCCTCGACGTTGTGGCGAACGATGCCGTGATGGACGAGATGATCGACCTGGCGATAGACAAGCGCCATGGGAAGGCCCGCGAGATGGTGGTGTCCGGGCTCGGCAACATGAGGGATCGTCGCGTTGTGCCGATCCTGATCGACCTGCTCAAGGACGAGGAGGTTTTCGTCAACGCGATGGTGGGGCTAGCAAAACTCGGCGCGGCTTCGGCTCAATCGAGCATCGAGCCCTTCCTGAAGCACCCGAAGCCGTACGTGCGGAAGGAAGCGAAGCAGGCGATCGAGAGGATCGACAAGGCGGGCGGCCGTCTGCACTGAGCGACTTCGGCCGGAAAAAACCACCGATCCAAATTTCGCAGACCCCCATCCCCACCTCGAACGGGACTCCTTCGAGGCCGGTGGGGTCTTCGACGTTTGCCGCACGCTCTGTAACCCGTCCACCAACGACGTGGCGTGGTGGATTGTGGCCGGGCCGCGTTCGTGTTGGGCGCCGTGTTGCGGTACGCGGAGCTCAGCGAGAGAGTGCAGGGGTCGGGATTTCGATCGGCAACGCGTCGGGGTCCCCGGCGTAGAGCTCGGGGTAGGCAGCGAGCATTCGGTCGGGCAGCAATTCTCGGAGCCGGGCCTGCGGCCACCCATGCACGATGCACTGGACGACACGATGGAGGTAGGCTCGTGGGTTGACGTCGTGAGCGATGCACGTCGCGACGATCGACAAGATATGGCCGGTACGTACGCCACCCTCGTCGAGCCACGTGAAGAGCCAATTCTTTCGGCCGAGCACAAGACGTCGGAGCTCGCGCTCTCGTCTGTTGTTGGTCGCTTCGATATTGCCGTCGTCGACAAAGAGCAGCAGCCGAGGCCACTGTCGATCCAAGTAGCCAAGGCCTTTGCCGAGAGGCGTCTTTGGTGGGACGACAGCCATGTGGCGCTCGATCCAGAATCGAAGCTCATCGAGGATGGGACGGCTGAATCTCTGTCTTCGTGCGCGCCGCTCGTCGGCATTGTCGCCGGCGCAAGTCGATTCTCTTTCCACGGCGAACAGACGCGCGATGATTCGCACGCCCTCGAGTGCGATGCGGTCTCCGGCGCGCGCAGCTTCCACGAGACGACGTCGCGCGTGGGCCCAACACCCTGGGCGCTTGCCGCCGGTGCGCTCGAGGAAGCTCGTGATGCTGGTGCCATCGCACTGCACGGTGCGCGCGAGGTCAGGGCCGAGAAAGCGTTTGACGCTCGCGGCGTCACCGACGGGCGAATAGAACAACGTCACCCATCGCGCATTGGTCCAAGCCCACATCGTGCCGTTTCGAATGCCATCGGGGGCATCGCGATCGAGCACGGGGATCCCGGTGGCGTCCGTGCCGAGTAGGCCGGGGCCACGCGTCTGCTCTGCCACGAGCAGCGCGACGGGCGCGAGCAAATCGAGCGCGGCCGCGACGGTGCGCCCCAGCGTCTGCGGAGCGACGTCGACGCCGGCCCGCGCGAAGCGCGCGCATTGCCGCTCGACGGGCTGATGCTCGATGTACTTGACGCAGAGGGCTTCGACGATGAGCATGTCTGCGAGCTTGCCTCGCTCGACAATCTGTGGCGGTGGACGCCGAGACGATCGTGTCGTCATTGGGGCAGGCGATCGTCTCGTCGAGCCGCTCTTCGACGAAGACACGCGCGGGAATGACGTTGAGTACGAGGCAGCTGGAGTGACTGACAGGAGTCATCATCGCGCCGCACTGAGGACAGATGCGCAACTCCTGCGGTACGCGATTGAACACGGGCACGCGCGGCAGATGGGCGGGCGGTGCGCCGCGTCCAGGGTGGCGTCCTCGACGCTTCTTCTTGTCGTCGTCCGAAGGCGTATCGGTGTTGGGCTTGGAAGCGCTCGGCACGGCCAGGCCGTCGATGGGTAGCACGAGCTGCCGCTCGATCCGCTCGAGCGTCTCGGAGCGCGGACGCGCACGACGCAGATGCGCGAGCTTTGTGACCAGCTCCGTGTTGATGTCGCGCATGCGCGCGATGAGCGCGAGGATCGCTGTCACCAGGTCCACGAAGCGCAGCGTGCCGATCATCTTCTGCAGCCACGCGCGGAGCTCTTCGAGGTCGGGGGCAAAGGCGGAGGTGACGTGGTCGCGCGAAGCCATCGTCGCCGGATGCAACGGCAGCGGCAGTGACTTAATTCCCAAGCGCGATCGATTTCTGCGCAGGCAATGCGGCGTGCTGCCATCGCGGGCGACGACGCGCGCCAGCCAGCTCGATGCCCTCGACGATCAGCGCAAGCTCGGCTGCTTCGATCGGCACTGACGATAGGCGTGCGTCCTTGGCGAATGCCGGGCGAAAGCGGCCCTTCTCAAGGCGCTTGGTCCACATCGCCTAGCCATTACGGTCCCAGTACACGATGCGGACGCGGTCGCACCGCTTGGAAAAGAAGATGAATAGATGACCGCTGAGCGGGTCGTGGCGGAACACGTCGCGCACGAGCGCCATCAAGCTGTCGGGACCCTTGCGGCCGTCGACGGGCTGCGTCGCAACGAAGAGGCGAACGCTCGGCGGAAGGCTCAGCACGCGCGAGCCTGCACCAACACCTCTAGCAGACGCTCTAACGCCGTCGCATCAAATGACGCAGGCACGCGCACGACGACACCCGAGGCCAGCACGACCTCGAACGGGGCCCCGGCCGCCGAGCTCAACGAAACCGTCGCCGACGGTCGAACGATCAGCTCCCTGAACCTGGTACGCTCGGTTCCGCCGAGCCGGCGACGCCAGCAGTACAGGCGTTGAGGATCAAGCCCGTGCTCCGCGGCGAAGACGCTGACCGGCTTGCCCGAACGCTCCAGCGCCACCAGCGCCGCCCGGGCCTCCTGCTCAGTCCAGCGAGGGCGGTCAAACAGCGAACACGGGGGCTGCGTGGCCATCGGCGATGATCGTCGCCCCGCGTGCCACGCCCGCCAACCGCCCTCTACACGTCATTGCTGGAGGGCTTACCACGCTCTCCATGCGCAACGTGAACGAGCCACCTTGAACCGTGCGGCCGTGAAGACCGAGGCCGCTGCCGTCAAGCTGCTGGCCGCGCTCGCCGCCGAAGCCGAGGAAGAGGGCGGTAAAGAGGAACGTGGGGGTCTACGTCGAGGGGGTCGAGCACGAGCTGCTCGGCCCCTTCTTCCATTTGGGCTCGGGCGCAGAGCGGTAGGCGAAGCCGGACGCTCGGAGACGAGCACCGCCGCCGTCTGTGAGGTCGTGGGGGTCGAGGACGTGCCTACGGCGCGGAACCGATGGGCGGGATCTCGCGTCGGGGGCCGCCCCCGTGTACGGTCCGCCCGTGACTCGGTTGCCCCTCTTTTTGCTGCGTTTCCTCATCTTGATGGCCGTCGTGTGGCCGGACCCCGCGTCGGCCGCGACGAGCACCAACGTCGAAACTCGCGTCATGGGGATCGCGCTCGTGGCCCCCACCCTCATCGGGGGATCGAGCGCGCGAAGCCCCGAGAAGCACCTGGGAAGCTCGCCCGCGTACGACGAGAATCGCACCTGGCTACTCCCTTGCCGCAGAGGGGGCGGGCGGCGAGATGACCACGCTGTACCGGACCGTCGCGGAGGGCGAGCGGGCGGCGCTGGAGGCTGGCGGTAGTTACGAAGCAGCGCTGGGTGGCGTTGAAGGGAAGTCCTTCTACCCAACGGCGGAGCAGGCGCAGGCCCTCGCGAAGGCGAACTTCTCATCGCAGGGCGTGCAAACGCTGACCTCGGTGCAGGTACCAAACTCGGTCCTTCAAGGAGCGACGCACCTCAGCCTCGCTGGCGAAGGGCGGGTCATCTTCCTCACGAGTGAACAACTGCCTGGCCTCGCCAGGCCGCAGATCTGGAACTTCTTCCCTGTTGGAGGCGCGGGACCATGAACGCTCGTTATCCGTTGATCGTGGTGCAGCTATCCACCCGCGACAAGGTTAAGGCCTTTCGGGCCGGACTCGGAGAGGCTCAAGGCGTCGTTGCTCTGGGGCTGGACGAGTCGTCGTTCCGAGGCCTCGGGGGGATCGATGCGCTCTACCTGAGCATCACTCGGGCAGAGCGATGGGGAGCGCGCCCGCCGCCGCCTCACACGGCTGCGTTGCTTCAGACGACCGAGGCACAGCAACGAGAGGGGATGCCGAAGCACGTGGTGACGGGGCTCGTCTTGACGATGACCCAAACACCGCCGCCTTCAGCATCCCCCTCTTACTCAAGGCAACGCGGCACGTAGTCGACGTGGTGAACGCGAAGAGCCCCGGCGCGATCAGGACCATCGGCTTCTCCGAGTACGAGCTGAGCTTCCCCGGCGCGAGCCTGACGGACGCGGCTCGGCTCCTCGTCGCGTCACTCGGCGCATGAATCCGGTCACGCTGTACCGGCCCGTCGGCCCTGAAGAGTTGGAGCTGATCAAGCAGTCGGGGTGGAAGCGGTTTCCGCCTCGGCTGCCGGAACAGCCGATCTTCTATCCGGTGGTGCAGGAGGCCTACGCCGTCCGCATCGCGCGCGATTGGAACGTGAAGGCGAGCGGCGCGGGCTTCGTGACGAGATTCGACGTGGATCGCGAGCACTTGAGCCGCTTCGAGGTGCAGTACGCGGGCGGTCGGGATCACGCGGAGTACTGGATTCCGGCCGAGCAGTTGGCGGACTTCAACGAGCACATCGTCGGCCCCATCCAGGTGATCGCGGAGTTCGCCTGCTGCATGTTGCGTGAGTGCTCCACGGATCTCGGCTGCTTTGGCGGGACGTGCGCGTCTTGCGGACTAGCAGGTCAACCGATCAGTCCGAGCGCGATCGGCCACTACCAAGACCTCGCGTCGACGGCGAATTTCTATCTCTCGGGCGGATTGCTGCATGCCGTTTACGCCCCGGGCCTGCCCGTCAACACGAACACGAATTCGGCCACGACCGGAGTGCATTGGTTTCTGAATCTCGGCGATGCACATGGGTCGACCGCGTTCGTTATCGATTACCAGACCGGCGAGGTGGTCGAGCGCGCCGCGTACCTCGCCTACGGTGCTCCCGATACCGACTTTCGCCCAACCCGCTGGGGAAACCACCGCGCAAACGTGAGGTACGGCGGACATTGGGACAACTCCGAGGTCGGGCTCGTCTATTTCGGTGCCCGCTACTATTCCCCCCTCCTAAACAGGTTCATCAGTCCCAATCCGCTGACCGTCCATGGGCTAGGCGGCGACCCCAATCCCTACGCTTACGCCTACGGCAATCCAAGTCGCTACGTCGATCCGACGGGGCTCGCTCCCGAAGGGTACACTCCGTCAGACGAGGCGCTGGCGCAATACTGGAGCTCGCCCGAGTACCAGCAACAGCACCCGGACCCTGAGAATTGGTCGCCAAGCGACCCGCAGGAGGTGACGCCCTCGGCCGGCGATGGCCCCGGCGGACTCGCCTCCGACTTCGACCCCGGCGGCTCGATGTCGGATTTCAGCGGGCTACCGGGACCATCGGTGGGGGACTTGGCGCTGACGGTCGGCGAGATGGCGCAAGGAGCCGGGGCCGCGCTGGTCAACCTCGCTGCCGACAACTTCGCGGGGATGATGTCTGTACCGGGAGCCGGATCGTTTGACCTGGGCGCCCAAGCCGCAGGGCTTGCTAGCTCGTTGCATGTCCCGGTGCCGCAAGGAGCGAACGCAAGCTTCGGATACGGCGCCGCCATGGCCGCGATGGCCATCTGCGGTGGACTAGGCGGCGCGGAGGAGGGGGTGTCGTTTGCCGCAGAGGGGGTCACCGAGGGCGCCTCCGTGCTGGAGCAAGCGTCTAGCGCCGCCTTCAAAGCGGCCGACCAGGCGGAGACGTTCACTGTAGGCGCAAAACATCTCGCTGGCTCGGGAGGTCGCTATGCGCAGTTCGCCGAGGGTACAGACCCCAATGCTCTCCTTCAGCAGGCTCTTCGCTCCCCGAACGCGACTTTTCTTCCGAACGACGCGGCATCATTTCATTCGTGACCGATCTCGGGGTCCCCCTGCGTCAGGATTGTTGTCGTGTCTCCTAGATTTTCGAATCGACGGGGGCGAGAAGGCGATGACTCGATGACGAAGCCGTACTCGTTGGCGTTCAAGGAGAAAATGCTGGAGCGCCTGACTGGGAAGGATGCGGTGAGCGCGATCCAGCTTGGCCGAGAGATGGGCGTCCCTCAGCAGACCCTGTCTAACTGGCTGCAAAATGCTCGTAGCATTCCGCTGGTGGCCGAGAAGCACGTGAAGACGAAAAGCTGGTCGATCAACGAGAAGGTACGAGTCCTCGCGGAAGCGGCTTCTCTCTCGGGGGCCGCTCTGAGCACGATGTTGGCGCGGGAGGGGCTCACGCTCGGTCAGTTGGAGAGCTGGCGGCTGGCGCTCGAGGATGAGAGCCATGCTGCGACGGCCACCACGAAACGGATACGGACCTTGGAGCGTGAGCTGGCCCGCAAGGATAGGGCGCTTGCTGAAGCCGCTGCACTGCTGTTGCTCCAAAAAAAAGTCCAGTCCCTGTGGGCGGACGCGGACGACGACACGGGAGACAAGAGCGAGAAAGCCTCGTCACGATGATCGCCGAAGCCGAGCTAGGGGGCGCACGACGGAGCGCTGCATGTCGAATCGTCGGACTTCCGGCACGGACCGTCGAGCGATGGCGTGCACGCCCGGGAGGCGACGACCGACGCCAAGGCCCCAAGCGAAGCGCTGGCAACGCGCTGTCGGCTGCGGAGCGAGCGCAGGTTGTAGCCATCATGAGCCTCCCCGGGTACGCGGCACTCTCGCCCAAACAGCTGGTGCCGCGGCTGGCGGACCAGGGCATCTACCTGGCGTCGGAGTCCACGATGTATCGGTTGCGACGGCGCCTTAGCCTCCGGCCTCGGGCTCAGCTGGCTCGCACGCACGTGACTCGCGCTACGACCGTGCATCGTGCCACCGGCCCCAATCAGGTCTGGAGTTGGGACATCACGTACCTGCCAACCGTCGTGCGTGGTCGCTATCTATACCTGTATCTCGTCGTGGACGTATGGAGCCGTCGCATCGTCGGCTGGCAGGTGCATGAACGCGAGAACCCTGCGCTCGCCGCCGCGACGATCGCTCGCATCTGCGACGAGACACCCATCGACCCAAAAGGACTGGTCCTGCACTCGGACAACGGAAAGCCGATGCGCGGCAACTCGATGGTCTCGACGCTACAGTGGCTAGGCATCGTCCCTTCCTTCAGCCGGCCGCACGTCTCCAACGACAATCCGTACTCGGAGGCTCTCTTTCGCACGCTCAAGCATGGGCCGACTTATCCTCGGCTGCCCTTTGCGAACAACCGGTCCGCGACGCAGTGGGTGACTCGCTTCGTCGCCTGGTACAACACCGAGCATCGCCACAGCGCGATCCGCTACGTCACACCCGACGAGCGACACTTCGCCCGCGAGCGCGCCGTGCTTCTTGCCCGCCGCTCACTTTACGAGACCGCACGATTTCGACGACCCGAACGCTGGTCAGGAAGAACTCGCAACTGGATCCCCGTCGGCACTGTCGTACTCAACCCGTCGCCCGACGCGGGACCGACGACGACGGCCGAATGAACAACGGCGCGACATCTATCTTGACACTCACCGGGGTGGAGATCGGTACGAAGGGGCAGACAGGGTTGCGCGCAGTCGTCGACTTCAACGGCCATGTCGTTACGTGGTTCCCGGTGAACCCATGAGGTTTAGCTTCGGGAACATCCACTACGACGGGCCGCTCAGCAACCGGTGGGAAGTCTTGCTGCGAGTCGTTGGCGACTTCTTCATCTACGTCTCGCAGAGCCTCCTCTACTCAGAAGTCGAGTTTTGCCTGGTCGAGTTTTCGGTCCAGCTCGCCCAATGGTTAGGACGCCTGGGGTCGCACGCACCGGACTTCACCTACACGTCGATGGAGTCGGACGTGGAAGGTCTGGTCCGCATCGTGCGCACTGGCCCCGATCAGTGGCGCGTGAGCGCAGCACATCAGGCGTATGACGAGCAGCGAACCTTCAGTACGGCGGAGATCCAACGGGCCGCGGTCGACTTCATTTGCGAGCTTCGGGCGGCCCTGAAGGATCGCCTGGACGTCTTCGACTACCTGGACGAGCGTGGCCGCGCTGCTGTTCTTGCCGGCCAGAACTGACTGGCTCGGCGGAAATGAGGAGGGACTAGCTATGACGTGAGCCCGGTCGACCGCCGCAGAGGGAGCAACGGCTCTCGAAGAAGGCGCGGCCAGCAAGATCGCGCAGTTCTCGGAGCGGAATCTGCAGAAGGGATTCACGAAGCATCGCGCAGATTTCGGCCTCTCCGGCAACTGGAATCCGGGCCGTGCGGCCGACTTCAGCCACGCGATCAACATGCACCTCAACGATCCGAGCGTCATCGAGATCGCCGGTACGTACCGAGGGATGCCCGTGACGCACTTCTTCAACCCCGGCCACAGGAGTGAACGTGATGCTGAATCCAGCAGGAGAGTATGTCAGCGGCTGGTCGCTCGGCGCGGGTCAGTTGGAGAGCCTCCTCCGGTCGGGGGCGGTCCAATGAGCGGCCCGGACGAGAGGAGCGAGGTACTTCTTCGACTAACGCGTGCTGAGGCGCTCGTCTTTTTCGAGTGGCTCGCGAGAGTCGATGCCGCGGGAAAGCTTCCCGTTGAGGATCCGGCGGAGGAGCAGGTGCTCTGGCGCCTGGAGGGTCAGCTTGAGACCACGCTGACCGAACCGCTCGGCCCCAACTACAAGGAGGCCGTCGAAGCCGCGCGCAGGGAAGTTCGAGGCTCGCAAGCGTGACCTCGTTCGTGGTCGTCCGGCGGCGGCGGTGGGTCGTCACCGTCTTCCTCCTCGTGGCCGAGACCGAGGAGGACTAAACTATGGAAACGATGGAGCCGCTCAAGGCAGTCGTGAAAAATGGGCGGCTCGTGCTCGACGAGCCGTGGTCGACGAGGCGACGACATGGACGAGGCCGAGCGCGCTCGGTTGCACGAGTCGCTGCGGCGGAGCATCGCGCAAGCCAAGGCTGATCAGCTCATCGACGGCGATGAAGTTATCGGCAAACTGCTCGCGCGTCGATGAAGCTGGTCTTCACGCCGGAGGCGGAGCCGCAGTCCGACGAATGCGACATGCGGTGGAGGGAAAATCGCGACGCGCGAGACCTTTCGCCCGTGAGCTCGCGAGTGCAAGGACGTTTCTGAGCGAATCCGCGAACGTCGGCGCGAAGTACGCCTTGCTCGACGGACTTTCCGTCCGCCGCGTGCTGCTGCCGAAGACCGGGACGCACGTCTACGTCTACTACTCGGTCGACGACTGCGCCGACTTGGTGACGGTGCTCGCGGCGTAGGGCACTCCCCAAGGGCGAGGCCCGAAGCTGTAGCCCGGCGTCGCCGGCGAAATCGAAGTGGCGAGCCCGTTTGCGTATGACCGACGCTCCCACCAGCAAATTGCCGATGCATTGGACGCCGCCGAATACCTGCCACGACGGCTCGCCGGCCAGCGACCCCTACGGTGTCAAGGCTTCGACTTTCCGGCGTCCTTGCAGCAGCGAAAGCCCGTCTCGTAAAAGCGGAAGTCGGGACCGTGCGCGTCGTTCGTCGAGTGGCAGGTCGGCTTGCCCCCTCCGTAACAGCCGGACCAGTAGCACCCGACGAGAAGGTACGGCCAGGCGTTGGCGTGCTCGCGCGTGCGCACGACCCACTCTTCGACGTTGCCCGTCATGTCGTGTGCGCCCGCCGCCGAGACGCACTTTCGTTTCGTGCCGCTCGGCGTCGCCTGGTAGAGGGTCTTGGCCTGCTCTTTCGCAGACGCCGCAGGCCACTTCGCGAGCAGCGACTCATCGACCTTTTGCCACGGCTTGTCGTCGTTGCACCGGCCTTCGACGTGCTCGTTGCCATACGGATAGGCGCGGCGCTCCTCGCCTTCGCACGCCGTGATCCACTCGTCTTCGCTGCAGAGACGCTTCGTGCGCTCGGAGCACCAGGCCTCGGCGTCTTTCGCCGATTGCATGACGAGCGGTCTCGCGCCGCGGCGGTTGGGGGCTTCGAATCGATCGACGCAAAAGTCGCGCACGCGGACCATGTTTTTGGGGCAGCCGCCGCGCCGAAGTTTTCGCCGGCCGCCGTCCACCGAAGAGAGCGTCGCCGCGCTCTCGTCGCTCTCGTCGCTCTCGTTGCTGTCGTCGCCGTCGAGATCGCCGGTGTCCTCGCTGTCTCCGTCGTCGCTGTCGCTGGCGCGCGAAAGCGGGCGCGGATCGGCGACGCCGTCTTCGTCGGTGTGCCCGCCCACCGCGGGCAAGGGGGCCGGCGGGGCCTCGCGGTCTCCTCCGAAAGCGACCAGCGGCAAAACGAGCGCGAAGAGAGACGCGTAGCGGAGTCGGCTGGGCACGGCGCGCCCTGCTTTAGCGTCAGTATCCCTTTCGCGCCACTGCGAGATCGTGAGGCTCGATCTCGAGCTTCGACTGCGTCACGACGCACGTCCCGGTGTCCTTCTTGAGAGCGACGACGCGGAGCTCGCCGACGACTTCGTCCGGGTAGTTCGCCTCGTCCTGCTTCGAGCTGGGGGTCGTCTCCATCGCTGGCATTGGCTTTTCGTCCTCGGGCGAGACCCGACTGCCAGCGCCGGGAGTCACGAGGCTTCGCCGCCATGCGTCGCCCTGCCGGATGATGAAGAGGCGGTTACCGAGCTTCAAGCCCGCCGCCTCGCCCTGGTCGATGAAGACGACCTGGTTCTGTCCCCAAAACTCGTTGGGGTGCACGCTGGCCAGCACGTGCGCTTGCACGTCCGACTCGTTTCGGCGCGTGGGCACGACCGCAAAGCTTCGCGCGATCGGGCCGATCTTGGCGCCGCGCTCGATGACGTTGAGCGTCTCGACGATCTGCGCGCGGGCCACCCTGTCTTGCGCGTTCCACTGATCGATCCTCACTGTGCCTTGGATCTGGACGATCGTGCCCGCCGCCGAGGTGTGGATGGGGCGAAAGATCGTGAGCTCTTGCCCCAGGCGCACTTCGTGCCCAGTGACCACGTGCAAGTAGACCTCGTCGAAATCCGACAGAAACATCTTGTCTTCCGACGAACCCGTCACCTCGCCCCACACCTGATCGGAGGGGTCGCGGATCCAGCCCTGATCCCGCAGGAAGATGGTGTCGTTCGCGACCTGCCGGCGGCGGTCGACGAGCGACGCGCCGCCCGGAGTGTTGCCGAGAACCGAGGAGCCTGGCCGAGCGGTCGCGGCGGCCCCCTCGCCTCCGCCTGGGCGCAGCCGGACCTCGTCGCCCGGGTAAATCCAGTGAGGGTTCCTGATTTGCGGGTTGTAAGACCAGACGCGCGGCCACTCGTAAGGATTCTTGTAGTACTCGTCGCAGAGCGCCCAGAGCGTGTCGCCATGCCGTACGACGTGCGAAGCGGGCATGTCGCCCCTCAGCGTCAGTGGCGCGCCGACGAAGATCGGACCGTTCTCGTCGCCGTGCGCGGCGCCCCCGCGACCGCGGGTCCCGAGGTCGAACGAATCTTCCTCGTCGCCGACGACGGGGTGTGCGCTCGACTCGCTCGCGTTGCCGCCGCCGAGAGGACCGGCGGGGGCCTGGGCTCCGTACGCAGCGGGAGCCACCACGTAGGTGGACCCGGGCTGGGGTGGTTGGGCGGCCGGCGACGGTGGCGTCCCCACCGTAGGTCCGCCGGTCGTCGGCGGCAGCGTCGGTCCCGCCTGTCCCCATGCGAGCTGCGGAGAGAGCACCGCCGCAGCGATGACCCCGAGTGTTCGGCGGTGAGTCATCGTCATGTCAGTGATCCTGTGGGCCTGCGCCGGCCGGAATGCCCGCGGTCGCCGCCGACACGGCCGGCGCCGTCTGCGGGATATGGTGCGCGGCGTCGCTCTGCGGGTACTGCTCGACGAGCCGGTCGAACGTCGCCTTCGCCTTCGCTCCGTTGCCGAGTCTCTGGTGGCACATTCCGAGCTTGAGCATCGCGTCGGGAACCTTGTTTCCCGCGGGGAAGCGCGCGAGCACCCCCTCGAACTGCTCCGCGGCACGCACGTAGTCCGCGCGCGCGAAATAGCACTCGCCGCGCCAGTACATCGCGTTGTCGGCGTACGGATGATCGGGCCACTTGACCAGGAACGAGGCCAGCGCGTCGAGCGCGCGATCGTAGTGTCGCGCGTTCACCAGCGAGAGCGCCGCGTCGTAAGCTCGTTTGGCCTCGGGGTCGAGCGTGTGCCCGGCGCCCTCGGGGCTCGCCGGGGTGTCGTCGGGAACGACCTGCTCGATGCGATCTTCGCCGCGCCAGCCCGACCGGCCGCCGCCGCGCCCCGAGCCCAAGACGCGAATCGTGGGCCGCGGCGTCGTGTCCTCGGGATCGGCTCCGTCGGCGCCCTCGACGGCCGCCGGCGAGTCGGGCCCGAGCTGCACGACGCTGGGCAAGGGGGCCGCGGCGGGCGGTGCGCGCAAGGCGGGGGCCACGGAGGGGGCGAGGGCGTCGTGGTTGGCCCCGTCGCGATCCTCTGCGATGCGATCGATCTCGCTCCGCATGGCGTCGAGTTGCCTCTCCTCCGCGCTTCGCGCGCAGCCGCTCGGCAAAAGCAGCGCAAACGCCGAGGCACGCGCCAACGCGGGAAGCGCTCCTTGACCCATGCTGCGCCAGCGTATGGCGCGCTCGTCGACGAGGCCAATTTCCAGCCGGTGACACCCGCGCCCCTCGCCCCTGCCGCCGGAGGGCCTCCTTCGCGTGAGCGCACCTCACCCCATCTTTACCGCATGCCCAAACTGTGGGCACGATGGTCCCCCCCGCTGCGCGAGGACACGAACCGTTGCCGCCCGTACGCAAGCTCGACCTGCGCAAGACGCTGTTCCTCTTGCCGAACCTCATCACGCTTTCGAGCGTGTTTTGTGGCTTCGATTCCATCCGCATCAGCGCGACGGCGCAAATGGACGACGACTACTACCGGGCGTCGCTCCTCCTCGTGTTCGCACTTTTCTTCGACACCCTCGATGGCCGCGTCGCGCGGCTGACCAAGACGCAGAGCGCGTTCGGCCTCCAGATCGACTCGCTCGCCGATGCCATCTCGTTCGGTGTCGCGCCCGCCATCCTGGTCTTCAAGTGGTCGCTGTGGCAGCGGCCGACGGCAGGGCTCATCGCGTCGTTCCTGTTCGCCGCGGCGGGCACCGTCCGCCTCGCGCGCTTCAACGTTCTGTCGATGGGCGAGAAAGGCGCCCCCACGAAGCCGGGCAAGTACATCGTCGGCCTCCCGGTCCCCGGCGCCGCGGGGATCCTGATTTCGCTCGTGCTCGCCAACCACGCGATGGGCGACGAGCTCCGCCTGCACGGCCCGAAGTACGTCTGGGCAATGGTCGTTCTCACGGTTTTCCTCAGCTTCTTGATGGTGTCGACCATCCGTTTCCGGAGCTTCAAGGACGTTCGTCTCAACGCGCGCACGTTCTTGCTCGTCGCGTTCGCGGTGGGGTCGAGCGCCATCGTGAGCCTACAGACCCGGCCGGCCTTCGTTCTCGTCTGGCTTCTCTCCTGCTACGTGGTCATCGGCCTCGTCGAGAGCGTGCTCACGTTGTCGCGCCGGGCGCGCCGGCGTGAGGAGGCCCGGCGAAGCCTGCCTCCAGCGAGCTGAAAGCCCGCGCCGAGGCCGAACGCCTGAAGGTGGGGCTCGCTCGCGCTACGCTCGCCAAAGTGCTCGACGATCTGTACCTGTTGCGCGAGCAGGCAAGGCTCGCTGCCGCGCGAGGCGACACCGAAATGGCCCTCGTGGCGCTCCTCGCCGCGGCCGGTCAGACCCATGTCTCCGAGCCCGACTATGCTGCCGTGCTGCGTCCGCTCGGCGCCGCCCTCGCCGAGCGAGGCGACGCGCGAGGCGCATTGACGGTCGTCGACTACCTCGCCGCGAGCGAGCCTCGGGCATGGAAGGAGGCCCAGGCGCTCTTGGCGCAGGTGCCGCCCGTCGATCGCGCGCATGCCCTCGCCGCGCAGGGGCGCATGGCGGAGGCGGCCGTCGAAATGGAGAACGGCGGGCTCGTGGCGGCGGCGGCCATCTGCCGCGAAAAGGCGAAAGACTGGAGCGCGGCGCAGGTGCTCTGGTCGCGCCTCGCGCACGTGACGGAACGGGGCGACGACGCATACGTGGCGGCCCTCGTGCGCTTCAATCTCGCCCGCTGCGCCAAGCAATGCGGCGACACGACCCGAGCCCGCGAGGCCATCATCGCGAGCGTGCGTCTCCTCGAGGAGGCGGCCGACCATTTCGAGTCGATCGGGCGACGGGAGCGCGCCTTCGACTGCTTTCACGTCCTCGTGCAGGTCGGTCGCGAGAGCGGCACGTTCGAGGACGTCCTCGAGGGTTTCGTCAACTGCATACGCATTCTGCGCGAGGACCACTTGAAGCACTTCGCCCTCGAGTACTTCGAGGAGTCGATCGCGGCGGCGACGCTGCAGGGGGAGACGAGCGCAGCGGCCACGCTCGCTCGCGAGGCGTCGAGCTACGCGCGGTCGCTCGGGCTGCCTGGGACGGCGGGCGCGTACTCGGTGCGCCAAGCGGAGCTGTGGCGCGCGGTGGCCCAGCAGAGCGCGCAGCGCGGCGCCGCCGCGGAGGTCGCCGAGAACGCGCTCCTTGCGGCGAGTCTCGCCTTCGGAGAGGCCGGCCAGTACGCGCGGGTCGGGGAGCTCTACGCCGAGTTGGCCCAGCTCGAGCTCGCGCCGGCTCGGCGGGCCCACTACGCGAGGGCCGTCGGCCGGTACGAGAACGTGAAGGACGAGCCGCTCGACTCTTCGGGGGCCGCGTCCCCTCCGCTCCGGCAAGACGGGCTGACCGAGGTCTGGCACGTCGACGTGCTCGAATGGGAGCGGAAGGGGAGCGCGTCGGAGGCGTGCGCGGACGTCTTGCTCGATAAGCGCATGCACGAGCTCATTCGGCGAAAGGCCTTGCTCGCGCGCTTGACGGCCTTGCAGGTGGAGCGCCACGCCGACGATGGGTCCGCGGCAGCGACGAACGCGCGCGTTCGCCTGGCCGAGCAGCTCGGTCAGTTGCAGCTTTACGCCGTGCTTTCTCCGCTCGAGCGCCTCTTCGAAGGCCCTGAGCAGCGGGTGAAGATCGCCGTCTTGCAAGCGATGCAAACGCTCTTCTTCAAGCGCAGCTTCGTCACGGTCCGAGCCGGCCTGCGCGATCCGGACCCGGCCGTCGCCGAGCGAGCCATCAAAGCGGTCGAGGCGCTCTACTTTCAGCACGCGGTCGACCCCTTGGCCCGCATTCTCCGCGAGTCCCCCGAGGCCAGCGTGCGGGCGGCCGCGCTCCGTGCGCTCGCCCGAATCGACTCCGCCGAGGCGGCCCAGCTCATGATGGGCGCCCTCGAGCACGGCGCGCCCGCCGATCGCGCCGCAGCCCTCGCCGCTCTGAAGGCGACCCGGGGAGCAAAGTTCGTCGAGCTGGCCCGCGCGTCGCTCCCAGGAGCGGCCGAGCCCCTCGAAGCGGCGCTCCGCGAGGTGCTGACGGGGCGGGGCCTCGCGCTCTAGGGGCGCGCGCGCGCAGGCGAGACATGAGAGAACGAACGCGCACGCCCTCGGCGAACGGCACTTTCCGTTCGCTGAGGGGCTTCAACTACCGGACGTGGGCCGTCGGAGCGATCGTGTCCAACGTCGGAACCTGGATGCAGCGCACCGCCCAGGACTGGATCGTCCTCACCCAGCTCACTCACGGCAACGCGACCGCCGTCGGTGTGGTCATGGCGCTTCAGTTCGGTCCCCAAGTTCTCTTGCTCCCGTTGACCGGGTTCGCGGCGGATCATCTCGACAGGCGAAAGCTGCTCTTCGCCACTCAGGCGGCGATGGGCGCGCTGGCCCTCGGGCTGGGCCTGCTGACCGTCGCCGGGGTCGTCCGGCTCTGGCATGTCGACGTGTTTGCGTTTCTCCTCGGATGCGTGACGGCGTTCGACGCACCCGCGCGCCAGACATTCGTGTCGGAGCTGGTCGTCGAAGCGGAGTTGTCGAACGCCGTGGCGCTGAACTCCACGTCGTTCAACGCGGCGCGAATGATCGGCCCGGCCGTCGCCGGGGTTCTCATCGCCACGGTAGGGTCCGGGTGGGTTTTCCTGATCAACGCGGCCTCGTTCGCGGCCGTGCTCGGCTCGCTCGGTTTCCTCCGCGTCCGCGATCTTCATCGGACGAGCCGGGCGCTCCCGACGCGCGGGAGCCTCGCGGAGGGGTTTGGCTATGTCTGGAGACGGCCGGACCTGAAAGCCGTCCTTCTCATGCTCTTTCTCATCGGCACGTTCGGTCTCAACTTTCCAATCTTCATTTCGACCATGTCCGTCACGGTCTTTCACGGAGGCCCTGGCCAATACGGGCTCTTGACGTCGACCATGGCGCTCGGCTCGGTCGCGGGAACGCTCTTCGTCGCCGGACAAGCCGCGCCGCGCATCGTCCTCCTGGTCGCAGGGGCAGCCGTCTTCGGGCTCGGGCTGGCGCTTGCCGCGATCATGCCCAACTACGGCCTCTTCGGCGTCTCCCTCGTCGTCGTCGGCGTGGCGGCGCAGACGTTCACCACGACCGTGAACGGCGCGGTGCAACTGTCGACCGAACCCGCCATGCGTGGGCGCGTCATGGCCATCTTGCTCGCGATCGCTTTGGGCGGCACACCCATCGGGGCGCCCATCGTCGGTTGGGTAGCCGACACCCTCGGCCCGCGCTGGGCGCTCGGCGTCGGCGCTGCCGCTGGCTTTGCCGCCGCGATCGTCGGGATCCGTTACCTCACGAGGGGCCGTCCTCGGCACGCGCGCTTGGACGCGGGAGGCCTCGCGTGACGGCGCGTTCCGTCGCCGCGCGCCCAAGAGCGCGCCCTCTCCCTGCCGGCACGCGCGCCCCGACGCCGCGGCGTGTCAGCCTGGGCGTGAGAACAAGTCGGCCAACGCCTCGTCCACGGACGTAAAGTCGAACACGAACCCGGTCCGCCGAAGCGCTGCAGGTGTGGCGCGCTGGCCGGTGAGCAGCATCTGCGCGAGCCCCTCTCCCAGGGCGAGACGGAGAGCGAAAGCAGGAACGCCCAGGACGGCGGGCCTGCCCATCGCGCGGCCGAGGGCTCGCGCGAGCTCGTGCATCGTCACGGGATGGGGGGCGACGACGTTCACCGCGCCGGCCAATGCGTCCTCGTCGATCGCGAACAAAAGCGCGCGGACGACGTCGCTCCAATGAACCCAGCTAAGCCACTGCTTGCCGCTCCCGACGGCGCCGCCCGCGAACCATTTGAAGGCGCCTTCCATTCGAGCGAGCGCGCCGCCGCCGCGGCCGAGGACGACACCGAAACGCGGATGCACGACCCGCACCCCCGCCGCCCGGGCCGGCGCCGCCGCGGCCTCCCACGCGACGCAAATGCGCGCCAGAGCGTCGGCGCCGGGCGGGGCGTGCTCGTCTTGGATTTCGTCGTCGAGCCTCGTGCCGTAGATGCCGACCGCCGAGGCGCTCAGAAGGACGCGCGGCTTTCGCTGCGCTCGTTCGACGGCGAGCGCGATTCGGGCCGTCGTCTCGACCCGGCTCGCGCGAATCCGCTCGAGCCGCTGCGGCGTCCAGCGCTCCTCGGCCACGGGCTCACCGGCGAGGTGCACGACGGCGTCGGCGAGCCCGACCTCGCGCTCGAGGGCCTCCCAGCCGACGACGTCTCCCCCGTCGCCCGCCCGGGTCTGGCGCGACACGACGACGACCTGGTCACCCCGCTTTCGGGCCGCACGGGCGACCGCACAGCCGACGAAACCGGTTCCACCCGTCAAAAGGATCCGCATCGAGCTCTCCTCCGTGTACCGCACGAGGGGCAACTGGCCAGAACGCTCATGCCGTTGACGACCGCCTCGGCTGCACTAGTGTAGGCGCGCGTCGCAGGGGGAACGCAGCGAAGGCACCATGTGGAAGAAGATCCGGCCGCTCGTATTCGGTGCGCCCAAGGACGTTCACTCCGAACAGACCTTCCACAGCATCTCGCTCGTCGCGATGCTGGCGTGGGTAGGGCTCGGCGCCGACGGCCTTTCGTCCTCGGCCTACGGCCCGGAGGCCGCGTTCCGCGAGCTCGTGGCGAATGGCCACGACTTTTCGTCGTTGGCCGTCGGGCTCGCGCTCGGTACGGCGCTCACCGTCTTCATCATCTCCTACGCCTACTCGCGGATCATCGAGCATTTTCCGTCGGGCGGCGGCGGCTACGTGGTCGCCACCAAGCTCTTGGGCCCTCGGTTCGGCGTCGTCAGCGGCTCGGCGCTCCTCGTCGATTACGTCCTGACCATCACGACGTCGATCGCGTCCGGCGGGGACGCTGTCTTCAGCATGATCCCGCGCTCCTGGTTCGGCGTGGCCGCCAGCCGCATCGCGCCCGAAGACTTCGGGACGTGGCTCGACCCCGTTCAGCGTTCCAAGGTCGTCCTCGAGATCGCCGCGATCGGGCTGCTCATCGTGCTCAACATTCGGGGCGTGAAGGAGTCGGTCCAGGCGATCCTTCCGATCTTCATGGCCTTCATCGTGACGCACGCCATCCTCCTCGGCGTCGCCATCTTCGGAAACCTCGGTGAGGTCGCGTCGGTGGCCCATGAGACGTCGATCAACTACGGGCACACCGTCGCGACGCTCGGCACCTTCGGCGCGCTCCTGCTCTTCGTCCGCGCGTACTCGCTCGGCGGCGGCACGTACACGGGCATCGAGGCCGTCTCGAACGGCGTCCAGATCATGCGCGAGCCGAAGGTTCGCACCGCGAAGCACACGATGGGGCTGATGGCGACGTCGCTGGCCATCACCGCGGGCGGCATCATCCTCGCGTACCTGCTCGTGCACGCGCATCCGGCGGACGACAAGACGATGAACGCCGTCCTGCTCGAGCGGGTCGCCGGCGGCTGGCACCTCGGCGGGTGGAAAGTCGGCGCCTGGTTCGTCACCATCGCGCTGGCCTCCGAGGCAGGGCTGCTCCTCATCGCCGCGCAAGCGGGCTTCGTCGACGGTCCGCGGGTCATGGCGAACATGGCCGTCGACTCCTGGCTGCCGCACCGCTTTGCGGCCCTCTCCGAGCGGCTGAGCATGCAGAACGGCGTGCTGCTCATGGGCGCGACGTCGATCGCGCGCGCTCTTCTACACGCACGGCAACGTCGAGAAGCTCGTGGTCATGTACTCGATCAACGTGTTTCTGACGTTCTCGCTGTCGAACCTCGGAATGACGCGTTTCTGGATCCGGCACCGGCGAACCGAGTCCGGCTGGTACAAGCACCTGCCGATTCACCTCCTCGGGCTCGGCCTGTGCGTGACCATTCTGGTCGTGACGGTCCTCGAGAAGTTCACCGAGGGCGGCTGGCTCACGCTGGTCGTCACGAGCGTGCTCGTCGCGATGTGCCTCGGGATCAAAGGCCACTACAGGAAAGTCGTCGCGGCGATTCGCCGGCTCGACGTGGAGCTCCCCGATCCTCTGCCCAACGAACAGGGGACGCCGAAGCCCAGCGTCGCGAACCTCGAGGAGGCGGCGAAGACCGGCATCGAGCGCAACGACGCGGTGGCCGTCCTCTTCGTCGGCGGCTACGGGGGGCTCGGCAGGCACGCGCTCCTGACGCTCCTGCGGATGTTTCCCGATCACTTCAAAGGCGTCGTCTTTTGCTCGGTCGCCGTCATCGACTCCGGCGTGTTCAAAGGCATCGAAGAGGTGCACGAGCACGAACGCCGCGTACAGCACGCGCTCGACAAGTACGTTCTTTACGCGCGCTGGCTGGGCCTCCCCGCGGAGAGCGCGTTCGCAACGGGGATGGAGGTCGCCGTGGACGCCGAGAAGCTCGCGACCGAGGTCATCGGGCGTTACCCGAAGGCGCTGTTCGTCGCCGGGCAGCTCATCTTCGAGGAGGAGACGTTCGTCACGCGCGTTCTGCACAACGAGACGGCGTTCATGATCCAGCGCCGCCTCCAGCACGCGGGCGTGCCGATGGTCGTCCTGCCCGTTCGACTGAACCTGAAGGACGGCCCGCGTTTGATAGCTCCGAGCCTGACCGAAGAGCGCGCGGGTTGAGCGACGGGCGTAGTCGCGCGCCCGCGGGCATGGAATACTGAGGCTCGATGGCGGGTCACTGGCGCGGTGTCGCGGTTCTGGCGCTCGCGGCGTGCGCTCCGAGCACGATCGTCGAAGCCGAGTCCAAGGGCGACGTGGCGTGGCTCGACAAGAACGGCACGCCGGACGCCGTGGCGGCGCTCGGGCGCCTCGCGGACGGTCAGCCGGCGGCGCGCTCCGCGCTCGAGCTCCGGTCGGGCTACGACGAGCAAGCGTTCGTCGCGGCATGGCACGGCGTCGAGCGCGGCGCGGCGTGGGGCAGCGCGATGCTTCGGTCGGCGCTCGTCGACCCCAAGCGTGCCGACAACGCGGCGAGCGCGATGGGCAAGGGCGAGCCGCCGCTCACATCGTTCGTGGGCGATCTCGAGGCCGCTCTCGTTCGGCTGTCGGGCGGGTCGCAGAACTACAACGTGTCGAGCACGCTCGCGAGCGTCGGCCCCCCCGCGCACGAGACCATCGCCCGACGCCTCGTCGACGCCTCGACGCGCGGCGCGATGTGCCGCGGCATCGGCTCGCGGATCGCCGCTCCCGATGCGCGCAAGGTGCTGCTGCATGCGCCGGAGGCTTCGCGCGACGACGCGGCGTGCGTCGAAGCCGTGGTCCGAACGGCGGCCGACGACGAAGCGGCGCTCGTGTGGATGGCCGAAGAGGGCGAGCCCGGGTTGCTCGGCGCCGCCGGCAAGAGCGACTCCCTCCCCTGCCCGCTCCTTCACGTGGCCTGGACGAGGGCGCTCTCGGCGCGTCCTCCCGAGGTCTACTCCGCGCTCACCGTTCCGCTGTCGTACGCCGTCAGGCGCTGCCCCGCCGAGATGGACGGCGTGCTCGCGGACGCGATCGTGCACTTTCCGGCCACCCGGCCGGTCGTCGTCCTCGCGATCGATCCCCTCGAGGGGTACGGGGGCGCGCTTCGGGCCACGTGCGCGGCGCTCGCCTCCGTCGCGACAGGACGCGACGCGGCCATCGTCCGCGAGCGCGCCGCAGACGCCCTGACGCGCACGTGCGACGCCACGCGATGATCGGCGCCGTGGCGGCACCGTGGAAGGCGTCGTGGAAGGCGTCGTGGAAGGCGTCGTGGCAGGGATGAGGTGGCCGACGCCGGACAGCGATGTCCGTCTCACGTGCGTCCCGCCGAAGCGAACGGCCATCGTTTTCATGAGCCCATTCCGTAGTGCAAAGTGCACTGTGATCTTCGATGGTGCCGACCTACGCGGCCTGGACAGGTGAGCCGAACGTGGTCGTGTCCAGGGAAAGGAGACCGAGCGTGAGGCTGGTTGCGCGGAAAACGCGGGCGGGAAGGCGGGCCCCCTGCGAGTGAGCGGCCGCCGCTGGGCGCTATGGATCTCTTCCGCGGTGCCGCTGGTCACCGCCCTCGGGGCGACGGCCGGCGCCGGTCCGGGGTGCGCGAGCCCCGGGCACACGACCCCGCCTGGTCAAGGCGCTGGGCCGGCCGACGCAGCCATGCCTTCCCCGACGGCCGCCGACGCCGCAAGCCCTGCCCCGACGCCGACGACGCCGCAGCCCATCGGCACCGCGCTCATCAGCAACGCCGCGCTCTGTGCATCCAGCGCCCCGAGCGTGGGGCCTTCGCCGCTGCGCCGCATCTCGCGCGTCGAATACGACAACATGGTCCGCGACTTGCTGCAGGATCAGACCCAGCCGGCGACCAAGTTCGTGTCCGAGAGCCCTCCGGTGCGAGGCATCAACTTCGACACGAACACGTACACGACGGTCACGAGCACGCTCATTCCGCAGCAGTACCTCGACGCCGCCGAGGCGCTCGCCGCCACCGCGGTCACGGGCAGCAACCTGAACAACGTGGTCGGATGCGCCCTAGCCACCGACGCCTGCGCGAAGCAGTTCATCGGTAAGCTCGCCGGCCGCGCGTTTCGCGGCCAGCTCGACGACGCGGAGTCGGCGAGCCTCTTTCAGAATCTACTCCGACGTGAAGACGCAGTTCGACTTTGCGACCGGCATCCAGGCCGTCATCACCGCGGTCCTCACGTCACCGCGCTTTCTCTTCGTGTTCGAGTTTGGCCAGAGCGCGACGCCGAGCGGGAACGCGACCCTCCTCGCCCCCAACGAGGTCGCGGGGCGCCTGGCGCTCTTCTTGTGGCGTTCGGTCCCCGACGACGCGCTCATGCAGGCCGCCGCCGCGGGCCAACTTGGAACGGCGGACCAGGTGGCTGCGCAGGCCACCCGCATGCTCGCCGATCCCAAGGCTCTCTCGGCGCTCGACGACTTCACCACGCAGTGGATGGAGCTTCAGAACACCGACGCGGTCACGAAGGACACGCAATTCTCCAACCAGAGCACGCCGGCGAAGAACTGGACGCCGCAGCTCGCCCACGACCTCAAGACCGAGACCCTCGCGACGTTCAGCTCGGTGACGCTCACCGAGAACGGCGGGCTCACGGAGCTCTTGACGTCGCCGTCGTCGTACGTCAACCAGAATGTCGCGGCGTTTTACGGCGTTCCCCCCGGCAGCGGGGCGGGCACCGTCAACGGGTTCGTCAAAACGAACGTGAGCGCGAACCACCGTGCCGGTATCCTGACCGGCGCCGGCGTCCTCGCGACGCAGGCCCACCCGTCTCTCCCGTCGTCGGTGCTCCGGGGAAAGCTCGTGCGCGAGCAGCTCCTGTGCGACGCCATCGGCGCGCCGCCACCGGGCGTCCCCGCGGCGCCGACCACCGTCGATGCGGGGACGACGACGCGGGATCTGTTCAACGCCCACGCGACGCAGCCCTGCGCCGCCGGTTGCCACACGTACATGGATCCGATCGGCTTCGCCTTCGGGAGCTTCGACGCGGCGGGCTCTTACCAGACGACCGACGCGAACGGGCAGACGAGCGGGACCTTTCCGCCCATCGACGCGACCGGCCAGATCAACCCGGTTCATCCGGGCGACCTGAGCGCCATGGTCAACGGGGCCGTCGATCTCGCGCAGAAGCTCGGCGCGAGCACCCAGGTCGACCAGTGCTTCGCGCTCGAGGAGCTGCGCTACGCGCTCGGGCGAATCGAGAGCGACGCCGACGCGTGCTCGGCGCAGCAAGTTTACAAGGACTTCGCGAGCAGCAACTTCAACATCCAGAAGCTCCTCCTGGCGGTCGTGCGCAGCGACGCCTTCCGGTACCGAACGATCGTGACGGCGGGGAGCGCTTGCCAATGAATCGAAATCAGTTGAATCGCCGACGCTTCTTGCAGCTCGTGGGGGCGAGCGCGCTCACCTACCCGTTCCTCCGATCGCTCCCGAGCTTCGCGGCGACGACGACGACCGCGGATGCGCCGTACCTCGTCCTGCTCTTCACGCCGAATGGCGTCGTCCGGCACCTGTGGGGCGCCGTCGGGCCGAAGCCCACCGGGACGACCGCGGCCGTCACGAGCCCCCTGGTCTTCCGGCCGACGCTCGCGCCGCTCATGCCCGTGATCGATCAAGTCATCGTGCTCGACGGCCTCGCGGTGTCGGCCGCCTTCGGGGGTTCGCACGAGCCGGGAATGGCCGCCCTGTGGACCGGCCAGACCAGCCTGTCCAACGTCGTGGCCGGTCCGAGCATCGACCAGGCGATCGCCGCGCAGCTGAGCTCAGGGCGACCTTACGCTTCCGTCCCGTTGATGGTGCGGAGCAGCGCGGACTTCGTGGGGCGCGAGGTGAAGACGCGAATGCTCTACTCGACGGGCGGCGGCTACGTCGATCCTTACGACGACCCGGTCGCGGCGCGGAGCGCTCTCTTCCCTGGCGTGCCCGCATCGATGATGGCCGCCGGCCCCGACAAGAAGACGTTCATCCGTCAGAAGGTCTTCGGCCAGCTCAATAGCGAGCTCACGTCGATGCAAGCGCGCTTGTGCAACGAGGACCGCCATCAGCTCCAGAACCTCCAGCAAGCCTGGAACGACCTCGATACCCAGCTCGGAAAGGCGGCGACGGCCGCCGCGTCGTGCTCCGTGCCGCCCGCGGCGCCGGCTGGTTACGCTTCGCCATCGATCGATTTTCCGACGAGCGCCAAGCTGCAGATGGACATCTTGGCCCTCGCGCTCGCCTGCGACCTCACGCGCGTGGCGAGCCTGCAATTCTCGACATCGACGAGCCAGGTCACGCACACCTGGATCGACGCGACCCAGAACGACACGCACCACAACCTGTCGCACAAGGGTCCGACGTCGCTCTATTCCCTGGGCCCGGATCTGTACCAGTATCCACCGGCGCCCCCCATGGGGGCCCCTTCGGATTATGCCCCGCAATTGACGGGCATCGATCTCTGGTACACGCAGCAGGTCGCGTACCTGGCCACGAAATTGAGCCAGCTCACGGTCGGAGGAAAGAACCTCCTCTCGCAGTCCGTGATTTGCTGGGGCAACGAGCTCGACATGGGCGCGGCCCACAACCACGACGACACGCCCTTCGTGCTCATCGGGGGCGGGGCCGGCAAGCTGAAAACAGGCCAGCTCGTTCGGTTCCCTCTGAAGATCGACGGCGACCCGACGACGGGCAGCATCGTCAACCGCAGTCACAACGACCTTCTCATTTCGCTCGCGCGGGTGATGGGCGTCGACATGACGACCTTCGGCGACGCGAAGTACTGCACGGGGCCCATCACCGAGATCCTCGCGTAGCCAATCCAACGACGAGCTAATCCCCGAGATGTTGCTCGTCCTCGCGGGGCGCGTGCATCGCGACCTTCAGCAGGGGGTTGTTCGACAGAAGGCGCACGCAGCGGTTCCAGCGAAGGACCGGGTCGGGCGAGTCGGGTCGCATCCGCTCGGCTTTCTCGAAGAGGCCGAGCGCGTGCTCGAACGACGTGACCGCGCTGTGCGCCTCGCTCCGTTCGAGATGCGCCTTGGCCGCGCGCTCCCACGCGACGCCGATGTGGTAAACGCGCTCGTACTCGTCATCGAGCTTCTCGAACGCCGCGATGGCCTCTTCGAGGAGACCCACCTGGCCGGCGCCGAAGCGGTCGGTGAGGGCCAGGCCGACGAGCTTCCAAGCCGTCTGATGGTGGTCGTCGATCGCGAGGACGTCGCGGCAAATGCTCTCGGCCTCTTCGGGCTGGTTCAGGTCGCGGTAGTGGGCCGCCTTCGCCATGGCCGGCTCGAGGTTGGCGCGCGAAAGCTTTTTGAGGCCGTAACCCATGGGCAAGGACTCCCGCTTCCTATTCGTCCGCGCCGCCCCGCGTGGACCCGACGCGGCCGCGAGGCGTCGGGCAACGGATCGTTCGACGTCACGACCGGAAGCCGTGCGCGCTCCTTGCCCGAACCGCCGCCCACCTTGCGGAGGACCCACCGCACCGGATCGTAGTAGTCGTCCGCCACGCGCTCCTTCAGCGGGATGATGCCGTTGTCCGTGATGTGAATGTGCTCGGGGCAAACCTCGGTGCAGCACTTGGTGATGTTGCAGTAGCCCGATCCTGAACTCGTCCTTGACGAGCTCGCGCCGGTCGAGCGTGTCGAGCGGGTGCATGTCGAGCGCCGCGAGGTGAATCAGGAAGCGCGGGCCCGGCGAAGCTCGTCTTCTTGTGGTCGCGGATGACGTGGCAGACGTCCTGGCAGAGGAAGCACTCGATGCACTTCCGGAACTCCTGGATGCGATCGATGTCCTTCTGCTGCATCCGCCACGTGCCGTCGGCGTCGCGCGGGCGGGGCTTGAAGCGGCGGGATCTTCTTCGCCATCTCGAAGTTGTACGAGACGTCGGTCACCAGATCCTTGATGATCGGGAACGAGCGCATCGGCGTCACGGTGATGGGCTCGCCTCGGGCTCGAATGCGACATGCGCGTCATGCACATGAGCCGCGGCTTGCCGTTGATCTCGGCGCTGCACGAGCCGCATCGCCCGGCCTTGCAGTTCCAGCGCACCGCGAGGTTCGGCGCCTGCTTGGCCTGGATGTCGTGGATCGCGTCGAGCACGACCATCCCCGGATAGGTCTCGACCTCGTACGGCTTGAGCTCGCCGCCCGTCGCGAGTCGCCGCGAAAGATCCTGCAGCGTCGCCTTCGGTCGTCGTGGCCATCGTCATTCCTCCTCGAGCACGTTTTTGATCTCCGGCGGGATCGCCGGCAGCGGAGCGGCCTCTTCGATCTCCATGCCGCGTCGGCGTCCAGCGCGAGACGATGTTGACCTTGGCGAAGTGCGCCTTGTCCATCTCGGGGAAGTCTTCGCGGGCGTGGCCGCCGCGGCTCTCCTTGCGCGCAAGCGCGGCGCGCGCCATCGCCTCGCTGACGATGAGCATGTTGCGGATGTCGATCGGCCTGGTGCCAGCGCGGCGTTGTAGTGGCGGTTGCCGTCGACCTTCATCTGCGCTCGCCGCGCGTCCTGCAGGCGCTCGATGTGCTCGAGCCCCTTGCGTCAGATCCTCCTCGTTGCGGATGATGCCGACGTACGTCTGCATCTTGTCCTTCAGGTCTTCGTGAACGAGAAACGGGTTCGGCCCCTCGGCGCGCTCGAACGGCGCCAGCGCTTCGCGCGCGGCCTGCTCGATCTCGCCGTCGTCGAGCGCCGCGAGCGGGTGCGCGCTTCGCGTACTTCGCGGCGTGCAGCGCCGGCGATGCGCCCGAAGACGAGGAGATCGCGAGAGCGAGTTGCCGCCGAGGCGGTTCGCGCCGTGCATCCCCGCCGCGCACTCGCCGGCGGCGAAGAGCCCGCTTGACGCGCGACTCCTGCGTCTCGGGATCGACGCGGATGCCGCCCATCGTGTAGTGCGCGGTCGGCCCGACCTCCATCGGCTCCTTGGTGATGTCGACGTCGCCGAGCTCCTTGAACTGGTGGTACATCGCCGGGAGCTTGCGCTTGATGTCCTCCGCGCTGCGGCGCGAGTGGATGTCGAGGAAGACGCCGCCGTGCGGGGCTGCCGCGCCCGGCCTTCACCTCGGTGTGAATGGCGCGGGCGACGATGTCGCGCGGCAAGAGATCCGGCGTGCGGCGCGCCTTCGACGCGATGCCCGACGTGCTCTCGCGGAGCCACTGGTCGGCCTCGTCCTCGGTCGTTCGCCGTCTCGTTGGCGTAGAGCTCGGGGATGTAGCCGAACATGATGCGCTTGCCGTCGCTGTTGCGGAGCGTTCCGCCTTCGCCGCGAACGCCCTCGGTGATGAGCGTGCCGCGGACGCTGGGCGGCCACACCATCCCGGTCGGGTGAAACTGCATGAACTCCATGTCCATGAGCTCCGCGCCGGCGAGGTACGCGAGCGCCTGCCCGTCGCCCGTGCACTCCCACGAGTTCGAGTTGATCCGGAACGCGCGCCCGATGCCGCCCGTCGCGAGCACGACCGCCTTCGCGCTGAAAGACGACGAACCGCCCGCTCTCGCGCCAGTAGCCGAACGCGCCGCGCACGCGGTCGCCGTCGCACGAGGAGCCGCGTGACCGTGCACTCCATGTACACGCTGCATCCCGCAGTGGATGCCGTGCTGCTGGAGCGTGCGGATCATCTCGAGGCCGGTGCGGTCGCCGACGTGCGCGAGGCGCGGGTACTTGTGGCCGCCGAAGTTGCGCTGGAGGATTCGCCCGTCGGCGCGTGCGGTCGAAGAGCGCGCCCCACTCCTCGAGCTCGTTGACGCGGTCCGGCGCTTCCATCGCGTGGAGCTGCGCCATGCGCCACTGGTTCAGGTAGCGGCCGCCCTTCATCGTGTCGCGGAAGTGGACCTTCCAGTTGTCCTTGGGCTCGACGTTGCCGAGCGCCGCGGCGACGCCGCCTTCGGCCATGACCGTGTGCGCCTTGCCGAGGAGCGACTTGCAGACGAGGCCGACGCTCAGCCCCTCGGCGCTCGCCTCGATCGCCGCGCGCAGGCCGGCGCCGCCGGCGCCGATGACGAGGACGTCGTGCTCGTGGGTCTCGTACTTCGCATCACTCGCGGGCATTCCTTTGGATCCTCGACGAAGCAGCGGCGTGGGGCTCGAGCGGCGAGCGACTGGCGACTAGAAGAGGCGCGCGTCCGTGAGATGGCCCGTCGCGACCAAGCGGATGTAGAGATCGGTCAGGGCGACGGAGAAGAGGCTCACCCAGGCGAACAGCATGTGCCGCTCGTTGAGCACCGTCACGACCTTCCAGAGGCGTGGCGCAGCTGCCGAGCGGCGCCGTCGAGTAGCTGTTCGACGCTGCCGCCGACGAGGTGGCGGAAGCTGTGGCAGCCGAAGGTGTACCCGCGTGAGAAGGACGACGTTCGCCAGCATCACCAGCGTGCCCGACGCCGACGTGCAGCCCGTCCGGCCAGCTCGACCACGGCGGCGATCGCGTCTTTCCAGAGGAAGACGAGGAAGACGACCGCGACGTACATCGCGTACCGGTGCAGGTTCTGGAAGACGAGGAGCTTCGCCTCGCCGTTGTACCGGTGCGCCGCGCGCTCGCCGACGGCGCACGCCGGCGGGTCCCATGCGAACGCGCGGTAGTAGGCCTTCCGGTAGTAGTAACAGGTGAAGCGGAAGCTCGCCGGGCCCGGGCAGGATGAGCATCGCCGGAGAGAAGAAGGCGAGGCCCGCGTGCTTGGCCCACGAGACGTCGAAGAACGGCGAATAGAAGGGCGACAGATACGGCCTGCCATTCGTAGGCGGCCCCTTCGAAAGCTCGCCACGTCGCATAAACGATGAACCCGGAGAGGACTGCCGCGGTGGCGGCCGGCCCGACCCACCAAGCGTCGTTGCGAAGCGTGCCCTCGAGCTGCGCCATCGGCAGGTGCACGGTCTTGTTGGCCATGAGCCTCGCGACGCTATCGCGGTCGGGTGGGAAGCTGCAAGCGAAGCCATCGCGCCGACCGAGCCCGCGCGCGCGGTCCGCGGCGTTCAGCCGTCACACCCCGCGTGCCGACCCTGCTACGGCGCTCGCGAAAGCTTGCTGGCGAGCGCGCCAAGCGAGTGTGCTGGCGTAACGGAGAGAGCGCGCCACGCTACCGCGATGACGCGGGGCCGCCCCCGACTCACTTGACGACGCGCAAGTACGGCGGCAGCTGACGTTTCTTTCGGGCCGCGCCGGGGACGGGTCGCGGCGTGGGCGCGGGCGCCGCCACCGGCCGAGGGACGTTGATCTGCGACGCCGGTCGTTCGGCGCGCGCAGGCTTGACGGCCTTGGCCTCGTCACCCGTCCGCTGCGATCGCGCCGCATCGGGTACCGCCGACAGTGGGGCGCGCTTGCGCGAGCGCTTCTTCGGTGCCCCGGGCTTCGCGTCGCGAGCGGCAGCGACGGGCTTCGCCGGCTCCTTCCGGGGGGCGCTGTCCACGGCGCGCACCTGAGCTTGGCGGGCGACCTCCGCCGGCACGTCGTCGGGCCAGACCATTCCGCGGCCGTCTTCCCCCACGATGGCGAAAATGCTCGCCCACGGCATGACGCAGAGAAAGGCCTCCCGGTTGAAGCTCAGCGTGCAGCTGATCCCGTCGTCGTCCAGGTGGAGATCCGGTATCGGGACGGGCATGTTGAGGCCCACCTGAAGCACGAGCTGCGGTTGCTTTTTGAACCCGACCGGCACGACGACGGCAGGCTGCCGTGGGTCGAGGTGCACGTAGATGCTCGAACGCTCGAGCAGCGCCAGCGCGACTTCCTTTTTCGGCGGCAATGGTTGCGTCGATGGCATCGCGGAGGTCCTTCGTCGGCGAGCCTTAGCGCGGGGCGAAGAGGTGCGCAAAATTGCGCGGGGCGCAAGGCAGGCGCTTGAAATGCTACTACGTGTCGACGTGCGCTCATAGAATGAGCTGCGTGCAGCGCCGGGTGCGAGGAGCGGCGGGAGCACCCGAGCCGCTCGCCGGCGCGCCCGCGCTCTCGCGGTCCGCCGGGAGGCCGGCGGCGAAACGTGAGCGGCGCCTGGCCACCCCCGCCCCGGCGTGCCTCGCCCCAGAGGGCGTCTTCGACGCATTCGGCTGGTGCCCGAGCGACGAGCTCACGTGGCGGCGGCCCATGGACCGCTGGGACGTGACGACGCCGATCGACGGCTCCGACCCGGCGCGCATGGTGTTCGTCCTGCATCCGGACGCGAGCCTGGACGTCGCCGGCTCTCTGCCGCGCGAGCTGGCCCGCCTCCACGCCTTCGGCCTCGGCCTTGGCGACGAAGAAGCCCTCGCCCCGTGGGCGATCGACGAAGCAACGGATCTCCTGTACGCGCGCCGGGCGCGGCCGCGCGATGTTTTCTGGCTCGCCGCCGACAACTTGAACGCGCTTTTTTGGGGTCTCCACGACTGGGTGCATTTTCACGACCACGGCCCCTTCGTGGACCGCGCCTGGACCGAGGTGCAGTGCGACGCGACGGCCCTCGCGTGGCTATGGGTGAATCGCGCCGACCTGTCCATCGACCCGCCGCTCTGGGAGCGGACGCGGCAGGCCGCCGAGGCGCTCTCTCGCGACCGCTTCGCGGCGGAGGGGCTCGCCTTCGACGCGAACCTCCTCGCCCCCGAGCGCGTCCGCTCTTTGGCGGGCGCCCACTCGTAAGAGGCGGACGGCTCGACCGGCAAGGCGCGCGCAGAGTCGGGTCGAAAGGCCCGGCTGGGGCACGGTTGAGCCAGCACGTGCCAGCCCCGTGTTGACGAGGGCGGGGCGGTCCTTATGCTTGCCGAGACACCCGAAAGGGGGCGATTGGCTTCGACGGAGACGACCGACTCATTGCTGCGTACCGTGGCCCGCTGGCCCACGTAAAAACCCGCGGAACCCAATGATTGCGAACGATAACGCAATCGCGCTCGCTGCCTAAAAAGCATTGAACGCCGTCCGACGGAAGGGCCTTCCAGCACCCTCCGAAGGGCGTGACCAAGCTGGATAGCCAAGCGCCGGGTCACCGGGCGGGAGGCGAGATCAAACAGGTGAATAGGCCCGGGAAGAGCCCGCCGGCAGGCGCGACCCGGGCCGATGCAAAGTGCCGGCTACGTACGTAGACGCGTGAGCGCGCCGTTTTCGGACCCGGGTTCGATTCCCGGCGCCTCCACCACGGGACCGCGGGGAAAACCGCGGTCCCGTTGTTTTGTGGGGGGGGCGTGTTGTAGGCCCGCAAGGCTGGCCGTGGCGCCCGCTCTGGCGCTACTCCTTCCGCGAAGCACGGGAGGTGGTTAACGTCGGCGCGATCATGCCCGGTAGTCCTTGGATCATCTCGGTCCTCCCGAGGCGGCTGAAGCCGGCCGGCGTACGGCTAGTGAAGGAGTACGGGACGGCGAGCCGGCGGGTGGAGCGCTTCATTGCGAAGTGGTTCCCCCAGCCGAAGGTCATCCCGGTCGTCCCCATCGAGGACTTGCTTCACCACGCGCACATCACGCTCCTGGGCCTTCAGCGAAGGCAGTACCTGCTGGACGCGGTCGATGCCGAGTGGCCCCGCATCACGAAGGGCAAGAGCTACTGGATCCACGATGACTCCGCGTTCCGGGCGATCGTCGACGTCGACGCGATGAACGTGGTCGACCTCTGCTCATGGGGGATCGGCGCGTTGGACTCCGACGAGAGCCTGCTCCTACGCGTCAAGAACCACTACCTCGCCGAATTTCCCGCGACGCGTCGCTGGAGGTCACGGGACGATCGTCCATCCCTCGCCCGGCTTACGGACCAGCACTACGCAGAGGCCCGGGCGAGGTTGTTTCCGACGGCAGGCGGGCGAGCTCTTGCCCAGACGGACGCCGACGATCTCATCGCGGCGTTCGAGAAGCGGATCCAGCCTCTCCGGGACGACCGCAACAAGAACCGCGCTCACGCTCATGAGCACAAGACCCACGGGACCGCGAAGCCCCTCGAAGTCGCGGAGGTCCGGGAGCTGTACCGCTACGCCCGACAGGTCCTGAACGACCTGTGCCTGATGGCGTTCGGGTCGACCTGGAGCGAGAACGCCCTGAACTCGAACAGTGTCGAACTGACGGCCGAGGACCTGCTCGACGTCGTGTTCCTACCGAACTGGTTCCGACGCGAGACAGCGGGCCGAGAGATGTCGAGGCAGGAGATCTATGACGCACTCCACGCCGACCCCAGCTCGGGGTACTTCAACGACCAGGCTAAGTTGGAGGCTCTCGCTGATCGGATCGCACCGAGTCGCACAAGGCTTGCGACTGCCTGAGGCTTCGACTCCCCGCACGCGCGGGGTCAACCAACTCGATGTTGCTCGGTATTTTTTGCAGCTTCACGTGGCCGCCCGAGCGCACCGCTTCCGCGCCAAGCTACCTTCGACGACCACGCCGAGGTCCGTCGTCTCCGGCGCGACGGTACTCCGCTCACCGAGATTGCCGAACGCTTCAAGATCTCCAAGTCGCGCGTCTCGGCCGTCGTCCACTTCCAGGCGCACGCTCCCGACGGGATCCTTCGCACCCACCTTCCCGAGGCCGCCCTCGCGCTCCCTCACAGAACAGAGATCGCGGGTGCCGACCAGAATCCCCGTCGAGGATGTCGCCGCCTAGTGCACCGGTCACCCGTTCTCGTCATGGAAGCCATTTGGCTGCGACCGTAGCCAACGGCGAATTTAGCGGAATTGGGGTGGAACCAGACGGAGCTAAGAAGCGCAACGATGATCGAATCGTTGTAGGTCAAGTACACGTCTCGGCCCGGCTTTCGGCGACCCCACTTGAGCCCTTCGATTCCGGGCAGCGCCTCCACAACGGGGCCGCGGCTATTAGATGCTCCCTTCGTTTTGTGCGGACCTGTTGTGCGCCCGTTGTCCCGCTCGGCGAGCAGCCGGGGCGATGAACGACGGGGCCGGACGTACCGCATGACCGACGCCGATTGCCTTCGTGTACCGTGCACGAGGTGCCGACCGACAGCTTGACCGAGCTCGCAAGCGCCATCGCCCAGGGGCTCCCCAGCCCTAGCGGTGGCCTCCGTCCTCACATCGACGCGCTCTTCGGAGATCGCTACCAGAAGCGGTATCACTCGCCAACAGCGGTTCGCGACGCTTATGCGCTCGCCGACGGTGACGAGGGCGTCCCCTACGCGGGGATCATCAACCCGGACAACCCTCCCTCCGGACCGTACGGTGGAACGAGTGTGGTGTGGTTCCCGAGCCGTGACTCCGGCTCGCTGATCGATTTCGGGATCGGGACGCGGGGGCTTGCCCCCGACGAGGGGATCCTCACGCGCCCGGGTCATAAGCGCCGCGTCACGGCGCTTCGGCGGTACCTCGCCCGCATGGGCGTCGACACGTGGGTGAAGCACGATCCGTCGGCGCTCGGGACCTCGGTGCCGAAGACGGCGCGCGACAAGTACCGGGGGTTCGAGCACGTCTTCAAGCGTTACGGCGCGGAGCTCTACGCGTGCGCGGTGGTACCGAAAGACCCCGTCAAGGCTCGACCTGTGGTTCAGGCTTTTCTCGACCTCTACGCATTCGAGCGCGGCTGGCAGATCATGAAGGCACACGAGCCCGAGTACGACACCTTCCACGCCAAGCTCCGCGACGACATCTTCGCTGTTCCCACCACGGACGAAGCTCACCAACTCTTGCGAAGCCGGAGATTCGTCGTCCTGCAAGGCCCACCCGGTACCGGCAAGACCCGCATGGCCGACGAGAATCCGCCGCCGGTTCTTCGGTGGACGAGGTCTCACCGTGCAGTTCCACCCTGCCGTCACCTACGAGGATTTCGTCGTGGGGCTTTCGCCAGACGCGCAAGAGCGCACGCTGCGCTTCGACGTGCGCCCCGGATGGCTCGTCCAGGCCGCGCGAGCCGCCAAGGAGGCCCCATTCCTCCTTGTTATCGACGAGATCAACCGCGCCAATCTCGGACGGGTTCTCGGTGAGGCGATCTATCTCTTCGAGGCTGGCGAGGTCGGCGGGGAGCACGCTCGCCGAGTGCGACTGCCTCACGCCGTCTACGGGGAGGGTGAGCTCGCGCTTCCGACCAATCTCTACGTGCTCGCGACGATGAACACGGCGGATCGGAGCATCGCGGCGATGGACCTCGCGGTGCGCCGACGGTTCGCCTTCATCACGCTCCCGCCCGAACGCGCCGCGGTCGCAGCTCGGGGCGTCCAGGCGGCAACGTCCGCCTTCGATCAAGTCGCTGAGGTCTTCGTCGAACACGCTCCCGGGGAGGCTCTTCAGCTCATGCCGGGCCATGCCTACTTTCTGGTGAAGGACGAGCACGAGCTTCGCGATCGTCTTCGATTCGAGATCATCCCGCTCCTCGACGAGTATCTCCAGCAAGGCCTTCTTGGTCCGGCAACGCACGAACTCTACGCAGTCAGGGACGCCCTCGAAGACACGGTGCGGGCCGATGGCAAGTCGACGTAGCGGGCCGCGACGGCTGCCCGCTAGGGTAGCACCTCGACACGCGGGGACTGGCCCGACGCAGAAACCGCTCTTCAAGGCGCGGGATCACGGTACCGCGGTGACGCTCGACCCCGACATGTTCGCGCCGGCCCAGCGCGGCGGCGGATGGGGGCCATTCGCCGAATCGTTCCTGAGAATGAACGAGACCGCCCTTTCGAGGCTCGACGTGCAGACCGTGATCGGCTCGTCTGACGCAGGCGTCCGAGTGAAACTTGTGCCGGGGGGACGCGCTGGCGCCATCCCGCTCCGGTCAGCCCAGACGGGGAACGTAGCCGGCGGTCTCGTCGTCGAGCCGAGGTTCGGCTGGTCCGGCGTAGGCACCATACTAGCCCAGACCGGCTGGGCGGCAGCGCCCGAGTTTCTGGAAGGGCCGATGGTTCCTGGGAGCGGGCGCGAAGTGCCCCCATGGGTGCTCGCCGGTCCCGTTCTGGCGCGGATCGCCGAACTGCTGGACGCCCTGCGCCGTGGCTACCACTCGAAGGAAGAAGTCCTCCGACAGCCACGCGGATGCATTTTGTGGGACCGCTACATCTCCGAATCGCTGGCGACCGGACGCTGGGCGAGCCTGCCGTGTCGCTACCCCGAGCTCGCGACGGATCCGCTCCTCCGCCGGATGGCAAGATGGGGCCTGGAACGTGTCCGCAATGAGCTCGCAACGGTGGGAGGACGCGATCCGATCGCGCGCCTCCTCGTTTCGCTGGCCGATGATCTGCTTTTCCGTGTGCGGGACGTGCTCCCGCTCGTGCCACGACGTGCTGATCTGGAGCGCCTCGGGACCGGGGATCGGTTGCTCGGTGTCGCGCTGCGCCGCGGACTCGAAGCGCTCGGGTGGGTCGCCGATGAGCGTGGGCTCGGAGGCGGTCGCGAAATGGATGGGCTTTCGTGGACACTGCCGCTCCACGATCTGTGGGAGCACTACGTTGAGGCGCTCGTGAGGCGCGAGGCGGCTCTCGTCGGCGGGAGCGTTCGAGTTGGCCGCAAGGGCGAGACAGTGTTCCCGGTCGAATGGTCGGACCCATCGCACCGCTCGCTTGGACACCTCGTGCCGGACATCGTCGTGTTCTCGAGCACGGCGGTGCACGTTATCGACGCCAAGTACAAGGCGCACATGGCGGAGCTCGACGAGCACGGATGGCAGCGATTCACCGACGATGCACGAGAGGCCCATCGCGCGGACATTCACCAGGTCCTCGCTTACGCATCGCTCTACGCGGCCGATGAGGTGAACGCCTCGCTGGTCTATCCACTGCGCAAGGGGACGTTCGAGGCTCTCGCACGCCGGGGCAGGGACCGGTCTGTCGCGCACCTTCTGCACGGCTCGCGGCGCGTTCGCCTGGAGCTGAGGGGCGTGCCTTTCGGCGCCAACGTTTAGGCCATGTGTTGCCGGGCATCGAGAACCGGAGAAAACGGAGCAGCCCGATTGCACGTGCAGCCGGGCTGTTCAGGCCGAGTGGGGACGTTGAGCCCGCGGTCTTGGTCTTCTTGTCGCGTCGTGAGTCGTTGCGGGAGGAGGCCTCGAGCTGAGACTCGCGAAGCCGGTAGCTGTCGCCCTCCATCTTGATGATATCGGCATGATGCACGACGCGCTCAACGAGCGCGGTCGCACAGGTGGCATTGGGAAAGATTGTGCGCCAATCGGCGAAGGCGAGATTGGTGGTGAGCACGAGGCTTTTTTTCTCGTAGCGACGGCTGACGACCTGAAAGATGAGATCGGCGTTGCGATTGTCGACCCGAGCTCATCGATCACCAAGAGTCCGACCTTGGGCCTGCAAACTGGCAGAGCTCCCGCTCGTAATGCGGGAAGCGAGAGACCTTGCGGTTCAGCGGCGCGCGACGGTCGACGCTTGGGTCGCGGCTCGGTTAGAGGAAGCGTCCGCCTTCGGTCGGGCCAATACGCAAGCGCGGCGGACCGACAAGTCTGGATGACGGCGGCGCCCGTTTCGCGTCCTCGTTTATTGGTCGTCGCTGGACCCAACGGCGCTGGGAAGACGACCATCACCGAGCGCGGACTCGCGCACGAGTGGTTTCACGATTGTGAATACGTCAACCCCGACGCTGTCGCGCAGGACGAGCTCCGGGACTGGAATGATGCCGAGACCGTGCTCCGCGGAGGCCGACGCTCTGTCCTTGGGACAGGATCCCCGTCGATCGACGCCGAGTTCGTTTGGCGGCTGAGCCTCGAACTGCACGCGCTCGCCAATCCTGAGGCACGCCATGAGCCCGGACTTTGTCGATCTATGGCGTGCATTGTCAGGCGCTAACGTTCGATTTTTAGTCGTTGAAGCTCTCGGCTCGACGTCGGACACGGCCTCTTCGAGCGCGCCGGAGAAATGCCCGAGCCACCGCTCGGCGAGCGCGCTCGTGATGGGGACGAGGTCGTGCCGATGCGCGAGCGGCGCACAGGGCGTGCTCGGTGTACGAAGGCTCGCCGCCGAGCCAATCGGTGAAGAAGCGCTTCTGTGGCCGCGCGCTCGTTCGTCAGATCGCGCTCGAAGAGCGGACGCAGCGCAGCGTCGCGCTCGATGCGCGCATGGAGGCCCTCGATCAAGGCATCGACGGCGAAGCGTCCGCCGGCGCGCTCGAACATGGCGCTACGCGCGAAACGCGCGAACGGTCGGTGCGCCTCGGGGCGGCCGAGGAACCCGCGACGCTCGATGCCCGTGCTCTCCGCGCTCCGCCGCGCGCTCACGCTCCGCCCCCGCCCCACGCCTCGCGGCCCGCTGCGCCTCCCGCCGCGCTCCGCTTCGGCGTCCCGCGACCCCGCAGCCGCGCGAGCCCGCGCACGACGAGCGCCAGCCACGCATAGCCAACCCACCCAGTCCCCCCAGCGCGCGGCGAGCGGCAGGCCCGGTCGAGCGGCGACGTCGGCGACGAGCACGGCCTCGCTCCCCTCGGGCGTGACGACGCTCGCGAGCATCGCTCCATAGCCGTCGACGATGGCGGAGTCGCGTCCATACTCGGACTTCACGATCGCGGAACCCGTCTCGAGCGCGCGAAAGACCGCGAGGACGTAGTGCTTGGTCGCAATCTTGGGCCAATCCGCCGACGGTACGAAGAGGATCTTCGCGCCGTTGCGCGCGAGCTTGCGCGGCGTGTCGGTGAAGTCGATGTCGGCGCAGATCACGGCGCCGACGACGCCGAACGGCGTTGCGTACGTGGGGTACGTACCGCGCGTGACGCTCGTCTCGCCGAGGAAGCGGACGGGGTGATCCTTGCCGTAGACGCCGAGGAACGCGCCGTCGGGGGCGATGGTGACGACCTCGTTGCGACGACCCGCGGGCGTGTCGAGCGCGTAGCCGACGAAGAGATACGCGCCGACCTCTGTCGCGAGCGCGGCGAGCGGCTCGCGATGGACGGTCCGAGGATCGGCGTGCAGCGCCGACTCGGGCCAGACGATGAAGCGCGCCCCCTGCGCGGCGGCGCGCCGCGTTTGATCGGTGAGCGCCTCGAGGATCGCGCGCTCGCGCTCCTCTCGCGAGTGGGCGTTCGCCGCCCATCGATAGCCAGGTTGCAGCGCCGCGACCCGCACCGTGGGCGCGCCCTCGCCGCGCGAAAGCATGGCGACGCTCAGCGCTCCCCACAGCACGCACGCGGCGGCGACGCCCGCGCACCAACGCACGGCGAGCCGCATCGGGACGAACGCCCCTTCTCCTTCCCCCGGACGGCCGTCGCGACCTCGCCGCCGATCGAGCCACGCAAAGAGCAGCAGGGCGAGCGCGTAGCTCACGAGCACGACGAGAAGGTCGAGCCCGAACGTACCGAAGATCGCGACCGGTTGCAGGAGCCAGGTCTGCCTGAAAAGCGCGTAGCCGAGGAAGCCCCACGTCCCGAGCGCGGGGACGAGCGAGCGCACGAGCTCGACGGCGACCCAGCCTATCGCCCCTTGCAGCGGCCAGTAGCCATATCCCGCGCGCGCGCGACCCGTAGGTCCGCCGAGGCTCGAGAGCGTGACGACTACGCCCACCAGCAGCGGAAGCTGCTTCATGTACCAGGCCGCCCTCTCGGGGAAGACGCCGCCGAAGCACCCGGCGACGAAGCCTCCGACGGCGATACCGGGTGCGAGCGCCGACAGACGCCCGGGCAGGACGCGATGCTGCGCGACGAGCATCGGCACGAAGCCGATCCACACGAGGTACCACGCGCGGTGCGGCGCGGACGCGAGCGTGAGCATCCCCG
The DNA here is from genome assembly GCA_963787925.1 of uncultured delta proteobacterium. GTDB lineage: Bacteria > Myxococcota_A > Polyangia > Polyangiales > Polyangiaceae > Palsa-1150. The sequence continues at coordinate 835,246 of CAWBEN010000003.1, read as the reverse complement.
CGCTCAGCATCGAGAGCGCGCACCCGAAGGCGACGCGCACCGCCAGGGCGGCGGAGACGGAGCCGGCGCGAGCAGGCGTGCCCAACGGCTCAACCCGTGTGCTTTCGTCCCCAGACGAGGAGCGCCTGGAGGGCCGGACCGAGCTCGCGCCCCTTCGGCGTGAGGACGTACTCCGCGCGCGGAGGGTGCTCCTCGTAGAGACGACGCGTGACGATCGCGTGCTCCTCGAGGTTCTTCAGCCGCGCCGAGAGCGTGTTCGGGCTGATGCCGCGGAGGGACGTCTCGAGATCTTGGAAGCGGCGCGACGGGTTCGTCAGCAGCTCACGCAGGACGAGGATCGTCCAGCGGTCGCCGACGATGTCGAGCGTGCGCGCGACCGGGCACGGCTCGGTGCGCTTCGGTGTAGTCACTATTCGAGTTGTAGTGACTACCCTTCGATAGTACAAGGTAGCTTACTGCTCGAAGCTCGATTCCGCAGTTCAGTCGTTGCGCGGGGGGCTACGTGAGCACCGCGCCCGCTTCATCGCGGGTGCCGACTCGATCGAATCGACCGAGAAGAAAATCGCTGTGCTGCAGCAGCAGATTGCTGCCTACCGCGCCTTCTAGGCGCATCCTTCCGTACGAGACACGAAGGAAAAGGAGTCATGGCCATGGGCATCTCGAGGAACGGTTCACGGGCATCGCAGAAGGGACCGGCCGACTGGTTCACGGGCACAGTCCGCCTCGACCCTCTCTTTCAGGCGAGCGCGCCCGCGCGCGCGAGCGCGGCTTACGTGACGTTCGAGCCGTGCGCACGCAGCGACTGGCACACGCATCCGCTCGGACAGACGCTAATCGTCACTTTCGGGTGCGGACTGCATCAGCGATGGGGCGGACCTATCGAGGAGATTCGCCCAGGCGATGTCGTCTCGGTCGGGCCGAACGAGAAGCACTGGCATGGTGCCACCCCGACGACGACGATGACGCACATCGCAATCCAGGAAGCCCTCGACGGCAAGGCGGTCGAGTGGCTCGAAAAGGTCACCGACGAGCAATACAACGCATCGATCCGTCAGACGGCGTGACGGCGAGGCATCGTCATCGCGGGATGAAAGCGGCGAGGTTCGCGACGGCTCTCCTCAGCGCGTCAGGATCCACTGGCTTTCCGAGGTGGGTCGTGTAGCCGATCGAAAGCGCTCGCACGCGATCCTCTTCGCGGGCATACGCCGTCAGGGCGATGGCCGGGATGGCGCCGCCCCGAGGGAGCGAGCGGACCCTTCGCAGAAAGGCGTAGCCGTCTTCGTCTGGCATGCCGATGTCGCTGACCAGAACGTTCGGCTGAAAGCGCTGCAACACCTCCAGCCCCTCCGCGGCCGACCGTGCGGTCTCTACGAGAGCGCCGGCTTCGGCGAGCACGGCTCGAAGGAGCTCCCGCGCATCGGGCTCGTCGTCGACGACAAGGACCCGAACGCCCGTGAGAGCCACGGGGGCGTTCACGCTCACGGGTTCTGCTCGGTTCGAAGCGGGAGCCTCGGGTGGAGGCATGACCGCTCCCACGGGAAGGGTCACCTTGAACGAAGCGCCCTGGCCCGGTCCGTCGCTCGCGACGGACACCCGTCCACCGTGAAGCTCGACGATGTGGCGGACCAAGGCAAGCCCGAGACCCAGACCGCCCATCCGCCGCGTGATGGAAGCGTCCGCTTGGCGGAAACGGTCGAACACGAACGGCATGAACTCGGGCGCAATTCCGCTCCCCGTGTCCGTCACCGTGAGAGTGACCTTCGACCCCTCCCGACGAACGGCCACCTTGATCGTCCCGACATCGGTGAACTTGACGGCATTCGACAGCAGGTTCCAGAGCACCTGCTGAAGCCGCTCGGGGTCGGCGACAAGGAGGCACACCTCCATCTCAGCGTGGAGCTCGAGCGCTATTCGCTTCGCCATCGCTGACGGCCGGACCACCTCGAGCGCTTCACGAGCGATCGCCACCAAGTCCGTCGGCCTGGGCTCGATCCGGAGCTTTCCTGTGATGATCCGGGAGACGTCTAGAATGTCCTCGATGATTTTTGCTTGCGCCTGGGCGTTTCGGTGCATCACTTCGATGGGTTTCGCCACCGCAGGCTCGAGTGCCCTCTGCCGGAGCATCGCGGCCCACCCCATGATCGCGTTCAGCGGCGTGCGAAGCTCATGGCTCACGGTAGCCAAGAACTCGTCTTTCGCCCGGCTCGCCTCCTCCGCGGCCAGCGCGCTCCGCTGCGCGGCCTTGTAAAGCTGCGCGTTCTCGAGCGCCACGCCCGTACGCCGCCCGAGCTCTTCGAACAAAGCCACGTCGCTCGGTTCGTAGCGCCAGTCCGCCTTTGCGGAGACGAGCGCAATGGCTCCGAGTACGCGCTCGCGCACGCGAATCGGGGCGATGACCGCGGCGCGCATTCCGACCTCGTAGAGGAGAGCGAGGGCTTCGGGGTCCCGCGTCGAGCGCGTCAACATCTCCGGCGTGATGTCGTTGAACACCTCGGCCTTGCCGCTTCGCACGACGCCCCAAACCCCGCCTGCATACGAGGGATCGGGCGGGAACCTCCGGCGGTACTCTTCGGCGGACCTCATCTTCGCCCAATCGGCGTGCGCGATCGTCACGTCTCGTAGATGTTCGCCCTCGAGGAGATAAATCGAACACCAATCGGCGAGGTGAGGGACGAGACCGTTCGCAAGCCTGGAGAGCATTTCCTTCTCGTCGAGAGATCCTCCAAGTGCGGCGGTCGCATCGGCGAGGTACTTCGCTTGCCGATCCTCGCGTCGCTCCGCGGTGATGTCGTGCCAGATGTTGATCGCGAGGTCGGGCTTGCCTTCGGCATCGAGCACGGCACTCGCCCGAAGGAGAACCCACCAGTCCCGCCCGGTTCCACGCTCCCGGACATGGAGCACGGCGCTCCCGCCGTCCTCGTTCGTCAGCACCCGCCGAGCAGGCAGCCGGTCTGCCGGAAACGGTTTGCCGTCGACGTCGAGCATCTCGAAGCGTGCCACCACTTCGGCAGGCGGGGTCGCCATCAGCTCGGCGCCCGTCTTGAAGCCGCAGAATCCTCGCCGCCGCCGTGTTGGCGTAGACGACTCGCTCCGTTCGGTCTTGGACGGTAATGCCGTCCGCCACCCCCTCGAGGACGATTTCGAGGCGCTGGGCCAGTGCCCGGTAGCGCTCTTCGCTCTCGCGGATTCGTCTCTCCGCGCTCTCGGCCGCCACCCGGGTGGCCTGCTCCGCAAGCATTCGCCGTTCGGCCTCTTCCTTCTCCTTCTTCGCGGTCAGGTCGCGTGTGATTTTCGCGAAGCCGACCACTTCACCGCCGACGTCGCGGAGGACGGTGAGAACGGCGTTGGCCCAGAACCGCGTTCCATCGCTCCTGACGCGCCAACCCTCGTCCTCGAAACGCCCTTGCGCCTTTGCTACCGCGAGCTCGCGGGCGGGCTTGCCGGCCCTCGCATCATCCTCCGGAAAGAACATCGCGAAGCTCTTTCCGATCACGTCACTTGCCGCGTATCCCTTCATGCGCTCGGCACCGAGGTTCCACGTCGTCACGCGTCCTTCTGGATCGAGCATGTAGATCGCATGGTCGCCGGCATTCTCGACGAGCAGCCGAAAGCGCTCCTCCGACCTACGCAGCTCCTCCTCGGCTCGTCGGCGCTCGGTAAGATCACGCGTCACTTTCGCGAAACCAAAAAGAGCGCCGCTACCGTCCCGCAGCGACGTGATGACGACGTTCGCCCAGAACCGTGACCCGTCCTTGCGGACTCGCCAGCCCTCGTCTTCGTAACGCCCGTCTCGACGAACGGCCTCGAGGATGCGCGCAGGCTTGCCCGCCGCTCGATCCTCCGGCGGGTAAAAGAGGGAGAAGTCCTTGCCGATGATCTCGTCCGCGGTGTAGCCCTTCGCGCGGTTCGCCCCGATGTTCCACGTCGCGACGTGACCGTTCGGATCCAACATGAAGATCGCGTAGTCGACGACGGCGTCGACGAGCTGGTGGAACCGGTGCTCCGCTTGTCGGACATGCTCCTCGGTGGCGCGGCGGGCCGTCAGGTCTCGGGTGACCTTCCCGAAGCCGCGAAGCGTGCCGCTCTCGTCGCGAAGCGCAGTGATGACGACGTTCGCCCAGAAGCTCGTGCCGTCCTTTCGAACTCGCCAGCTTTCGTCCTCGAAGCGTCCTTGCGCCGCGGCCAGCTCGAGCTCGCGTTGCGGCTTCCCCGCTCCGACATCCTCCGCCGTGAAGAACTGCGAAAAGTGTCGTCCGACGATCTCTTCTGGCTTGTAGCCCTTGATCTTCTCGGCTCCGAGGTTCCACGTCGCGACGTGACCCGCCGGGTCCAGCATGAAGATCGCGTAGTCGACGACGCTCTCGACGAGCAACCGACAGTCGTCCCACGAGAGGGACGGGATCGTCGGGAGCCTGGTGACGTTGGACTTCGGAGGCATGGTCGTCCAGGCAAGGACGATTCTCGTGTACCGCGCAATCGTACCGGATGCCAACTGCGCAGGCGCGTGGCGGGCCGCCGCACGCCGCGGCTCCGGCGTGGCGATGCTTTGCGCCCAGGGCATCCCTCAGGGAAAGCGTGGCGCTCTGCCCCATGCGTGCCATCGCCACAGGACACGTGCGTCATGGCTACGCCCGTGGGGCCCCACCCGTTGGGCGCCGATCATTGGAGAGCACTCCTTTGGATTGTCACGCGTGCCATTTCGCCGACGCGGCGACGGGCGGTCCCGCCGCGCACATCATTCGCCGCGAAGCGATTGGCGACATCGGCGACCGAATGCTCGCCCTCCGCCTACGCGACCTCGAGCAGCGCGGTCTCGTGACGCGTCACGTCATCGAGGGCCCGCCGTCCCGGGTCGAGTACGTGCTCACGGAGGCCGGGCGCGGCTTCCGCGCGGTGGCCGAAGCGGCGCAGCGCTGGGGGGCGGTCGTGCTGGAGGCCCGTAACGCCATCGATTCGAGCGAGAGCGACGAAAAATAGCACCTTCTCGCGCCGCCGTGGGCGAGGGCGAATGTGGCGCGCGCGCGCCTTGCTGTACCGAACGGCCGCCTAGCGTCGCCTTCGCGGTCGATTCGGCTTCGCGTCATCGACGGGCGTCGTGCTGCACCGCGGACACAAGCCGTACCCCTGCCCCCCGTACTGGGAGACGAAGAAGGTCCACCCGATGCGCTGGAGCTCGGCCCACGCATGATCGGCGTCGACCGCCGCGACGGGAACGCTCGTTTTTATGCAGCGGCCGCACGCGGCTTGCCAGAGCGAGTCTGTTCGTTGGTGCAGGGTGACGCCGCGGGGGGCGGCAGTGGGAGGAGTGGGCACGCGATCCGTTGCGTAGCGCGGGGGCAAGATTGGGTCACGCGCACGGCCGGCTCGGACCCACTTCCAAACCCAGGGGTTTCGTTTTGTGCGTCCTTCGCGCGCGCGTTGGAGCGGGCGCACCGCCCCACGCCCTTCATTCGGCCAATCAGCTCGCCGAGCCTCGAACGGCAAGCGATGACCGAACCGAGTCGTCCTTCAGATGAAGAAACGCTTGGCGCTCCGGGTCTACCGTGAAGCTGTCCAGGGCTTCGTCACTCGGAAAGCGCACCACGTGGATCTCGTAGGGCAGCTCGATCGAGCGGGCTACGACGCCCTGCGGGGTCGGGCGCAGCCGCAGAAGAAGCTCGCCACCGTGCTTGGCGATAAGCGGGATGGCCACCGCCTCGAACTCGTCGAAGACGCGCTCCTTGCCCGGGTGAAGATAGATGAGCTGCGTGATGACGACCATGGCCCTTGATGCGAACGTAACGCGCAGGCGACTCGCTCAAGGCTCGCGCGACCGCGGCTCCTCGTTCTCGGCTCGGGTGACCACGACGGCGCGGTCCACCGCGGCGAGGATGCCGCGCGCATGCTCGAGGAAGATGCGCCCGGGGGAGAGCAGCGTCATGCCTCTCGGCGTTCGAGCAAAGAGCGGGCTCCCGATCTCGTCCTCGAGCGCCCGAATGTGCCGGCTGATGGGAGGCTGCGCCACGCGCAAGCGCTTTGCAGCCCGGCCCACGTGGCCCTCCTCCGCGACGGCGACGAAGTATCGAATCTGCGACAGGCTCACGGTCTCGCGATCGTGCCGATGCATTCGTTGCAGGTCAAGGCGCACACGGCCAAGGGGCGAGACCAAAACGGTATTGGACCGCCCGACTCGTTTTACGGCAACGAGCCTCGATGGCCATCGAGATCCTGAGCCCCTCGCAGATCGCGCGCATGCGACGAGCCGGCCGCGTCGCCGCCGAGACGCTCACCTTCGTTGGCGCGCAGCTCCGACCTGGCATGTCGACGCTCGAGATCGACCGCCTCGTCCGCGAAGACACCGCGCGCAGGGGCGGCGGGCCGAGTCAGCTCGGCTACAAGGGGTTCCCGGCCGCGGTCTGCACGAGCCGAAACGCGGTCGTGTGCCACGGGATCCCCAGCGCGCACGAGATCCTGGAGTCGGGCGACATCCTCAACGTCGACGTCACGACCCACGTGGATGGCTACCATGGCGACACGAGCGCGACGTTCGTCATCGGCGAGGCGACCGCCGACGCGAAGCGCATCGTCGACGTGGCCCGGCGCTGCCGCGACGCAGGGATCGCCGTCATCCGCGACGGCGCTCGTCTCGGTGACATCGGCGCCGCGATTGAGGAGCTCGCCCGGAAGGAGGGCGTGGGCGTCGTGACCGAAGTCGGCGGCCACGGCATCGGTCGGCGCATGCACGCCGACCCACACGTGCCGCACGTCGGCACGCGTGGCGCCGGCGCGCGCCTGAAGGCGGGAATGGCGATCACCGTCGAGCCGATGGTCAACCTCGGCGGCGCGGCCGTGCGTGTCCAGGGCGACGGCTGGACGATCGTGACCGCCGACGGCAGCCTGTCGGCGCAATGGGAGCACACGGTCGTCGTGACCCGAGAGGGACACGAGATCACGACGCGGCTCTGAGATTGCGCCGGTGAAGCTTACCCGTCGCGGACGTTTCCGTTGGCGCCCTCTCGTCATCGCAGCGAGGAGAGGGGCCGAGCCGAAGTCACCCGCGAAGGGCGGCTGGACGTACGCGGACCGCCGACGTGCGGAGTCCCTTGATCGTATATAGTCCGGCCGGTGCGCGCCCAACCCCTCATCAACTGCCGCGACGTTCCGGCCTCCGGCCGCTGGTACCAACGACTTCTCGGGTGCGTCGGCGGTCACGGAGGCACCGAGTACGAACGGCTCTGGGATCCGAAGCTCCACACCAGCAAGTGGGGCTCGGACGGCCTGATCCTGCAGCTTCACGCGTGGGAGGTCGATCACCACCACGGAAGCATGGGCGACCCTTCACGCGCCGTCGGCAACGGCATGCTCCTATGGTTCGAGGTCGACGACTTCGACGCCGCTGTGGCGCGTGCGCGCGGCCTCGCGGCGCCCATCGTGCTCGACGTTCATCGCAATCCGAACGCGAACCACCGCGAGCTCTGGATCCGCGATCCGGACGGCTATACCGTCGTCCTCGCGTCGCCCGACGGTGACGCGGAGGAGGCGTAGGGGGTCCCCATGTGCCCGGCCGTGGATTTCGAGAACGTGTCGACCGCCGGACTGGAGTCGTCGCCCGTCGCCTCCGCCCTCGCGGGTCTTCGGGCCAACGAGGCCCGGTACTTCAAGAACAAGTACGACCACGTCTTCCGCGTGGAGGCGGCGGACAAGGCGAAGAAGACGATCGACTGGGTGCATCGCATCCTGAAAGAGGAGCGAGACCTCGTCATCGCGTCGCCCCCCCTCGAGGCGACGGAGTTCCACGTCGAGAACATCCGGATCGCGTACGTGTTTTACGAGACCGGCCTGTCCATCAACGTGATGTACACCAAGGACGACCCGAAGAAGCGTGCCGTCGGGTTCAAGCTGTCCGATGGGATGGACGTCCCCGCCGAGCTCGCCCAGCGCTTCAAGTTCGCGAAGCAGAAGTCGAAGCTGGCGGGCACGATCCGCGGCTCGTTCTTCGTGATCAAGGGCGAATACGAATAGAAGAAGAAGCCCCGTCGGTGCGTAGCGCTCGAGGACGAGCTTCGATTCTTTAGGTCACGAAGCCGGTCGCGGCGGTGCGCTCCGCGGGTTGCGGCGGTAGCAGCGCCCATCGGCGAGCTTCAGGAGGAGCGACTTCTCGACGAGCTGGCGGTGAGAGCCACGCAGCCTCGGCGTTCAGGCTTCCAGTCGGTCGAGGTCGGCAATGAGCCCCGGGCCGATCGGCGTCCACCCCAGCTTCTTCCGGGTGAGGGCGTTCGAGGCCGGCATGTCCACGCCGGCGAACATGGTCATCCAGCCGAAGTGCGCAGCGATCTCGTCGCCCGTCAGGCTCACCACCGGCAGCTTCAACGAGCGACCGAGCGCCTCGGAGATGTCCTTCGCCGTCACCCCTTCTTCGGCCACGGCGTTGTACCGGGCGCCGGGCTCGGCCCGCTCGATGGCGAGCTTGTAGAGGCGCGCGACGTCGCTCACGTGCGCGGCCGGCCAGCGGTTCTTGCCCTCGCCGACGTAGGCGACTCGCCCCTTCGCGCGCGAGATCGCGATGATCGGAGAGATGAGCCCCTGCTTCTTCGTGTCGTGCACCTGCGGAAGGCGCACGTACGAGACGTTCACGCCGCGCATGGCGACGGCCGCGCCGGTCTCCTCGGAGATCTTGCGCGGGTTCGCTTGGCTCGCGTCGAAGACGTCTTCGCTGGCAAGCTCGCCCGGCCCGCGGCTCCCCATGCCGGTGCCCGACGTGACGACGAGCGGTCGCTTCGAGCCGGCGAGCGCCTCGCCGATGGCCTCGATGTTCCGCTTGTCTTTCTGACAGTTCTCGACGAAGCGGGAAAAATCGTGATCGAAGGCGCAGTGGATGACGGCGTCGGCCTTCTCCGCGCCGCGGCGGAGCGTGGCCGGATCGTCGAGGTCGCCGCGGTGAACCTCGGCGCCGGCGGCCGTGAGCTGCCTCGCCCCCGCGTCGGAGCGGGTGAGACCGAGCACCTGGTGCCCGGCCTGGCAGAGCTCGGGGATGACCTTCGAGCCGATGAAGCCGGTTGCGCCGGTGAGGAAGATTCGCATGCTGTCTCCTTGGTACCCGTGGCCGGGCAGCTGGTGAGATGCGACGCTACGCCGAGCGATCTCGACCAGCCGTACGCATTTCCGGCTCAATCGTTCGAGGCACCCGAAGCGGGCGCGAATTCGCCACCGGCCGCGGCGGCTTCGCGCCAATCGGAGCACGAGGAGCACACCAAGATGAAGCCGAAGAACACGATCTGCCTCTGGTTCGACAAGGACGCGCACGAGGCGGCGCGCTTCTACGCCGCTACCTTCCCGAACAGTGAAGTGACCGCCGTTCACAAGGCGCCGGGTGACTACCCGGGCGGCAAGGAAGGCGACGTGCTCACGGTGGAGTTCACCGTGTTGGGTATTCCGTGTCTCGGTCTCAACGGCGGCCCGCAGTTCAAGCACAGCGAGGCGTTCTCCTTTCAAATCGCCACCGACGACCAGGAAGAGACCGACCGCTACTGGAGCGCGATCGTCGACCATGGCGGCAAGGAGAGTGACTGCGGCTGGTGCCGGGATCGCTGGGGCCTGTCCTGGCAAATCACCCCGCGTGCCCTCACGGACGCCCTCGCCGCCGGAGGCGCGGAGGCAAAGCGCGCCTTCTCGGCCATGGTATCGATGAAGAAGATCGACGTCGCCACGATCGAGGCAGCACGCCGCGGTAACCGCTGATCTCGCGCAGGACGCTGACTTTTCTCATCGTAGACTGCTCCGACATCGATGAAGCCCCACGTCATTTGTCACATGCTGATCTCGCTCGACGGCCGCATCCACCCGAGCCGCTGGACGCAGAGCCCGGACGGTGACCGCAAGGTGTGGTCGTCTGTTTACGAGCGGGTGCACGAGACGCTCGCGTGTGACGCGTGGCTCGTCGGGCGCGTCACGATGGCGGAGATGAGCAAGGCCGACGCGCACCCGCCCGAGGGACCGTTCGCGGTCGCGCGTCCGCACCATTTCGCGCGGCGCGACGCCGACGCCTACGCGATCGCGTTCGATCGCTCCGGCAAGCTCCACTTCAGCAAGCCCGACGTCGGCGGCGATCACGTCATCGCGCTCCTCGGCCCCGGAGTACCCGACGGCCACCTCGCGGAGCTCACGAAGGACGGCGTCTCGTACGTGGTCGCTGCAGACGAAGCGATGAACGCGAGGCCGCTCCTCGAACTCCTCGGGAGGGAGCTCGGCATCGAGCGGCTCCTCCTCGAGGGCGGCGGCAACGTGAACGGCTCGATGATGGCGGCCGGCGTCGTCGACGAGCTCAGCATCCTCGTTGCCCCAGCGGTCGACGGCGCCGTCGGCATCACGGGCTTGTTCGAAGTCCCGGACGCGCGCGGCCTCGCGGGAAAGGCGCGCCTCCGGCTCATGTCGAACGAGACGCTCGAGCACGGCGTCGTGCACCTTCGATACGCCGTCGAGCCGACGTAGCCGGCCTCGAGGACAGCGCTGCTCGGGGGCACCCGCACGGGAAGCGAGTCCGCGAACAGGAATGAGCATGACCGGCCCCGTGCTCGTCGCCGACAAGCGAGAGCTTCGCGCCAAAATGCGCAAGCGCCGTCAAGCGCGCGCGAAGCGCCCCCTCTAGATTCCTCCTCGTGAAGACGGAAACTCAATCGTTCTACGAAATAGCGGTTTCGCGCGTGGTCGAGCGCATCGCGAGCCATCTCGACGAGGCCATCGACATGGGCGCCTTCGCTCGCCAAGCGGCGCTCTCACCGTTCCACTTTCATCGCGTGTTCCGCGGCATGATTGGAGAGACGCCGCTCGAGCTTCATCGACGGCTCCGCATGGAGCGCGCCGCTTGGCGCATCATGCGGAGCGGCGACGGCATCACCGGCATCGCGTTCGACGCGGGCTACGAGACGCACGAGGCGTTCACGCGAGCGTTCCGCGAGCTCTACGGTGTGCCGCCCTCGTCGTTTCGACGCGACGCCGCGGCCGACGCCACCGGCGGCGCCCTTCCCCATTCGTTCGAGCTCGCCGCGCGCTGCGGCATCCACTTTCATGCGTCGGATTCCGGCCGGCACGACGCCCGCGTCACCCAAGGAGCCAATGCCATGCAGGTCGATATCCGAACGATGCCCGAGATTCGCCTCGCCACCATTCGTCACGTCGGCCCCTATCCGCGGATCTCCGAGGCGTTCGCGACGCTCGACGGCATCGCACGCAAAGCCGAGCTCTTCGCGCACCCCGAGGCGGCGATGATCGCGGTCTACTACGACGACCCGGATGCGACGCCCGCCGCGGAGCTCCGATCGGACGCGGCCGTAGCGATCCCCGCGCGGCTTGCGCTGCCGGAGGGGGTCGCCGAAGTCCGTCTCCGCGCGGGGCGCTACGCGTGCGCGACGCACGTCGGCTCGTACAAAACGCTCGGCGATACTTGGGCGCGCTTGATGGGGGAGTGGCTGCCGCGGAGCGGAGAGCGGGTCAGCATGGGGGAGAGCTTCGAGCTCTACCTGAACAACCCCGGGAATGCGAAAGAGGCCGATCTGAAGACCGAGCTCTACGTGCCATTGGCGTAGCTTGGCTGCGATGGCCTCCCACGCGAGACTCTTGTTGTCGCCGTGACAACGGACCTACTTCGTCACGAATCTCCGCGTCGGAGTGGTAACGCACGTGGCACCGCCCTCCGGCGACTTGGCCGAGTCGCTGCACTCCCAGTCAATGTAATGCGTGCTCGCGGCGTCGTCGACTGATGTCCGATCCGGGTAAGCACGCACGCCCCAGTAGTACTTGAACCCGGGGAAGATAGTTGCGTGCGCAAGGAAGTCGGCCAATGAGGCCTCCGGCGACGCCGTGATGACCTCATAAATATCCATGCCCGCGCCCATGTACCATAGCTCGCAGCAACCGCTGTCGGGGACACCCTCGAATTGTACCTCCTGGACGAAAAAGTCGAACACTCCCCGATTGGCCGGGGCGCTCCATGCGAAGACCGTCGTGTTATCCGCGCTCGCGTACAAGTCCGGCGGCGTTGTAAGCGTCGGTTCGGAAGGAAGTACTGTCACACTCGCCTGTGCCGGAAGGGGGGCCTTCCCGAACGGCAGCGCGAGCAGCGGATCCGAGCGCGTCAAGCCCACGTATACGCAGGCCCCCCCATTGCGAGGATTGGTGATCACGGCCTTGTATGGCGCGGTCACGCCGCGGATCACGAAGGTCCCGTCGCTTGCGCTCAAGGCCGATTGGTTGCCAATCGCCACTTGATATCCTGCAAGTGGCGCCGCGGAGTAGTCCAGCACTTTGCCATTCACGGTGAATGATGTCGGAGCATCGCCCGCATTTGTGGCCTGATTGCCGTCCGCATCGAGACTTCCGTCACCCGCCTCCGCCACCAGGTTGGGGGCCGCGCCGGGGAGGCCAGCGCGTGTGCTGGCGCCGTCCGCACCATTGTCTGAAGATGTCACCGGGGGGCCTCCGCCGCATCCCGCGACATGCCCGATCGCGAAGAAGCCCAGTAAGAATGCTTTGCGAGGGAAGATTGGACAATTCACGGTCGACCCAGAAGCAAACTCTGTACCCGAGGTTTGGCGCGGGACTTTCGCGCGCTTCTAGCCTTTGCAAGGCGTAGATCCGGTTCGCCGCGCAGACACTCGACTTGTGCCACTCTGCGACCGATCCGGATCGCGTAGATAGTTCGCGGGCGCCCACATGCTTTGCTCAGCTCACTTGCGCACACACCGGCGCGACGGCGCGACCAACGATCGGCGAGTGGAATGTCGAGGTCTTGACCTACCGGACGCCAGTGACCGTCACGTGTTTGGCAGCAGCGATCCGTACCCGGTCGCAGGACGCCCGCCCGATCGCGACGCCCGCTGAGGCCCGCGGCTCGCTATAAAAGGCGGGTCAGTCGATAGTCGCCCCCGATGCCAGGCCAGAGACCCTCACCGGTCAGCGAGAACACCGAGGAGGGGCGCGCCTTCCTTCAGAAGAGGGTCGCGCTCTTCTGGAAGGTGGTGTTCTTCATCAGTCTGCTCAGCACGGGCATGGGCGCCGTGGGGGCGATCGCGAAGCCAGGCGTGGACTTTTTGGTCGTCCTGGCGAGCGGTGCCCAAGCGGGCACCTTCTGGTGGCTGTGCCGGCGCGGGCAGCGGTCCATCCGGTTCTCTCGGTGGATGGACAGCGGCGGCCTCTTGCTCAACTTCACCGCGGGCGGCTTTCTGGGGCGCTACCTCTTGGCCGGCTTCGTCCGCGATCATTCTCTCGTGACCGCCGAGGGAGCCATGATGGCCGACGGCTACGTGTCGATGCTGCAGCTAGGCGGAATCGGGCTGCTGCTCACCATCCGTGCCGCCCTCATCCCTTCTGGGCCTCTTCGCACCATCGTCGTCACCGCGGTGGTCGGCGCCCCGTTGCTCGCGGTGTCCGCCTTCGTCGTGCCAGACGCCCATGGGGCGCTCGCGTGGCGGACGCACGGCTCGGGCGCCTACCCTTGGATGCCCGCCACCGCGGCCATGATGTGGGGCTTCGTCGATCATCACGAGCACTGTGATCTCGTGGGTCATCTACGGACTTCGAGCCGAGGTCCGTGAGGCCCGGCGGCTCGGCCAGTACGTGCTCGAACGGAAAATCGGCGAAGGCGGAATGGGGGAAGTCTACCGAGCCCGCCACGGCATGATGCGGCGCCCCTCGGCGCTCAAGCTGCTGCGGGTGGATCGCGACGGCGAGATCAACCTCCGTCGCTTCGAGCGAGAAGTCCAGTTGACCGCGCGTCTGACCCACCCCAACACGATCACCATTTTCGACTACGGGCGAACCGACGACGGCGTCTTCTATTACGCGATGGAGCTCCTCGATGGCGCGAACCTGCAGCGGATCGTCGCGGTGGACGGCGCACAGGCGGCAGGCCGCGTCGTGCGGATCTTGACGATGGCTTGCGGAGCGCTGACCGAAGCTCACGCCATCGGTCTGATCCATCGCGACATCAAGCCCGCCAACATCATGCTTTGCACGCAGGGCGGAGAGCGCGACGTGGTCAAGCTGCTCGACTTCGGTCTCGTCAAAGAGCTGGCGGTCGATCGAGAGGTGAAGCTGACGGGCGCCAGCACCGTCACCGGCACTCCGCAGTACATGGCTCCGGAGTCCATCCTCGAGCCGGACTCCGTCGACGTGCGTACCGACATTTACGCTCTCGGAGCGGTCGCGTACTACCTGCTCGCGGGCGGAGAGGTCTTCGACGGAAAGTCGCTCGTCGAGGTCTGCAGCCAGCATATTCACCAAGCGCCGGAGCCCCTCTCGACGCGTGGGGTAACGATCCCGGCCGAGCTCGAGGCCGTCGTGCTCGCTTGTCTCCGCAAAGATCCCGACCACCGCCCTCAGAGCGCCGACGAGCTTCGGCGCCGGGTCGAAGCGTGCGCAGTCGAACCATGGGACAGCGCCCTCGCGCGGACGTGGTGGCGCGACCACCAGGCCGAGCTCGATGGCGACGCGCCCCAGAGCACGGGCGAGACGAGGACCATCGCCGTCGACGGATCGCCACGGTCCTCGATCGAGCTCGCTGGTCGAGACGGCTCGTGACCGAGCGGCCCGCAGCGGCAAATCAGCCACGCGGTCGGGGCGCCGTTGTCTTCAGCAGGCAAGAGGCGCTCGGACAATTGGGAAACAGAACTCGCCAACGGGAAAGATCGCCCGGACAGTTCGACGAGACGCTTCGCCAATTGGAAAAGTCGCCCGGACAGTTCGACGAGACGCTTCGCCAATTGGAAAAGTCGCCCGGACAGTTCGACGAGACGCTTCGCCAATTGGAAAAGTCGCCCGGATAGTTCGACGAGACGCTTCGCCAATTGGAAAAGTCACCCGGACCATTGGAAGAGACGCTTCGCCAATTGGAAAAGTCACCCGGACCATTGGAAGAGACGCTTCGCCAATTGGAAAAGTCACCCGGACCATTGGAAGAGACGTTTTACCAATTGGAAAAGTCGCCCGGACCATTGGACGAGTCGCTTTACCAATTGGAACAGTCGCCCGGCCAGCTCGACGAGACGCTTTGCCAATTGGAACGGTCGCCCGGCCAGCTCGACGAGTCGCTTTACCAATTGGAACAGTCGCCCGGCCAGCTCGACGAGACGCTTTGCCAATTGGAACGGTCGCCCGGCCAGCTCGACGAGACGCTTTGCCAATTGGAACGGTCGCGCGAACATTTGGACGAGACACTTCGTCGGTGCAAGCGCCCCCTTCTCGACGAGAGCCAGCACGGCTTCCTACCGACCGCGACGACAGGTTCTCCGCCACCCGCTCGCTCCCGACGGGGCGCGCCGCGCATTCCGTCCAACGACTCCAGGCCGCGCCTGGCCACGAGCGCGAGCTCGTGAGCTTGGAACGGGGCCTCGCTTTCCGTCGTTACGATTCGCTGCGCAGCATCGCGAGCAGGTCCGTGACACCAGGATCGTGTCCTGCCTGGTGCAGCAGCGTCGTTATCTGTCCCCGATGGTGAGTCTGATGATTGAAAAAGTGCAGCGCCGCCCATCCGAGCGGATGCCCCTGCTCCACCCCGTTCAGCGAGCGATAGTGAAACGGTGCCGCGAGCCGGGCCTCCGAGAGGCTCCCGACCCACTCGAGAATGGCGCGGTCGGTGGCCGACCGTTCGCGGCGCAACATTTCGAAGTCCGCATAGAGCTCCTGCGCCAGCGACTTGACCGGGATGGCTTGCCCCGAGGCGTCCAAGGACTCGAACGGCTTCGCGCCGTCATGGAATCGACCGAGCCATATGCGGTCGGCGAGCAACAAGTGGTTGAACGTGCCGTGGATCGACCGGAAAAACGCCCCCCAATCGAGCTTCCGGTCCTCGTCGGTCAGCCCGGCGGCCAGCTCGTAGAGCTTTTCGTTCATCCAGCGGTTGTACCGGGCCAGCGCCGAGAGCATCACCGGGGAGCTCATGAAGAGCGTGCTTACCAAATTCGCATCGGAGCCGAGCACAAAAGTATGGGGCGAGCGGACGCCGACCGGCATCGCGTCCGTCGCGGGCAATGCGAAGCACCCGGCCATCACCCCCGTGCTAAAAGTTCGCCATGCGACTCCCCGCGCGCCGACTCGATGGACGCTCGCTCCCGAGGCCTCTAGGCGGCGCCCAACGAGCGTTCGCGCTGCTCATCGTGGCAATCGTCGCTTGCGGGAAGGGTAGCGCCCCCGGCGACGACGGCGCGGACGCCTCCGACGCAAGCCGCATCGGCTTCACGGACGTGAGCGAAGCCGGCGCGCCCCCGCCCGATCGGCAAGACGGCACGACCGACGCGGTCGGGCCAGTCGTGAACGAAGCGGCGGTCATCGGAACGACCGACGCGGGAGCCGATGCCACGACGGACGCGGAAGCCGGCGGTCCCGTGGCGTTCGACGGCGGCCCGGCCTCGGTCACGATGCTCCCGCCCAATACCGTAGGTCCGCTGCTCCAGTCGTCCCTCATTTGGAGCCCCGCCGGCGACCAGGCGGTCGTATTCCGCAAATCGTTTTCCGTCACCGCGGCCAACACGGTCGCGACCGCCCACATTTTTGCCGACGCGAAGTACTCGCTGTGGATCAATGGCCGCTACGTCCTCGCGGGACCGAGCCGCTTCGATCCAAAGTTCCCCCAGTTCGACAGCATCGACGTCACGAGCGCGCTCCATGTCGGAACCAACACGGTCGCGGTGCTCGCGTACGGCAACATCAGCGCCATTTCTGGCCAGCACATCAAGCATGCGGGAGGATTGGCGCTGCGCATCGAGGGAGACACGTTCACCGTCTCCACGGACGCGAGCTGGAAATACAATGCCCACACGCGCTTCGGAGCACCGGCCGTGCTCTGGGAGAATTTGACCGAGTCCATCGACGCGACCGTGGAATACGACTGCCTCGGCGAGGTGTTCGACGACACCGCGTGGGGGCATCCCGCGCTGGTGAGCGGCGCCCTGTGGGGACCGCTCGCGCCGCGGGACATCCCCTTGCTGCGCGAGGCCGTCGTCACGCCGCACCTGCCGTTCACGCTCCCCGCCACCACCGGCAGCTTCGACGCGACCTTCGACCGGGCGTACGTCTTCGCCGTGCAAATCGACTTCGAGGCCACGGCGGGGACGAGCATCCAGCTCTTCGGAAACACCTACAAAGCGCGGGCCGGGCGGCAGGTCTACCGAACGATGGACACGTTCGGTTTCGGGGACAACGGCGTACCGGCCGTTCACGTCACGGTGAATGGAAGCATCGTCCTCCACGACATCCGGTTCATCAACCGCGTCTATCCGTTCGACGCGCAGGGGACCTTCGCTTCCAGCGATCCCCGGCTCGACCGGTTGTGGCAGATCTCGCTCGACACCGAGCAGCAGCTCAGCGAGGACGGATACGAAGATTGTCCCTGGGAGCGGGCGGAATGGATGGGGTCCGTACCCATCATGTATCCGCTCAACCGCGTCGCCATGGTAGGGCCGCAAGGCGCGTACGCGGATCCGCGCCTGCTCCGCAAAATACTCCGGGACATCGGCGCGAGCCAGCTTTCGGACGGGCGCATCAAGGCGCACGCACCGTCCGACCGGTTCGACATTCACGGCTTCATCGAGGACTACTCGTGCCTGTGGGTCGAGTTCTTGCGGAAATATTACGACGCCACGGGAGACAAAGAATTCGTCCGGTCGCTCTGGCCCGTCCTCACGAAACAGCTCGATTGGTTTGTGACCAAGCGCCAAGCCGACGGGCTGGTGCTGGCGCGCGAATTCATCATCTTCGACAATCCACTCAAATATCTTCAAAGAGAGGGGACGACGCTGAATGCGTACTTCTACTCCTATTTGCAAAACAGCGCCTACCTCGCCACGCAGCTAGGAATGCCGGCCGATTCGGCGACGTACGCGACGATGGCTTCGAATCTAGCCCAGGCGTTCAACACGCTTCTATGGGACGGAACGGCCTACAAGGCGTCCCTTACGGATTCTTTCGCCGACATTCGAAAGTGGTACGCCAATCTCATTGCGATAAACCAGGGGATCGTCCCGGCCGAACGGCTGCCGAGCTTGCGACAAGGCCTCTTGAGCAACGCGCCCGCTCTCTCCGACATGCTCTACCCGTACACGCACTTCTTTCTTTTTCAGGAGCTCTACAACATGGACACGCCTGCGGCGGACCAAATGGTCCTCGATCGCATTCGCGTCCGCTGGAGCAACACGTACGCGGCTTCGAATGTCGACATGGTGACCGACGAGTCGTTCGGCCCGCGGCGTTTCCACAATTTCGGCGAGGCGGCCGCCTACTTTCTGGCCGCCAACGTGCTGGGCGTCATGGTCGACGGCCCGGTGTCGAACAATCACTTCGTCGTCCAGCCACGGCTCGGTGACCTCACGTCGGCCAACGGGACGGTCGTGACCGAATACGGTCTCGTGCCCGTATCTTGGAAGGTCGACCCGGTCGCGGGCCTGAGCTTTTCGGTGACCGTCCCGCGCGGAACGTCGGCTACGGTCCTTTTGACCAGGAATGCCGCCAATCCGGCCGCTTCGGTCCTCGCAGTGAACGGCCTGAGCCACCCGTACACCGTCCAAGGTCGGTACGTGCGCTTCGAGCTCGGCGCGGGCAGCTATTCGGGGCAGCTCCACTGATGACCGTGCGCGCCGCGCATACGCACTCACTCTTCTGACCACGAACCGCGCTTCCGCGCGCGCGGGGCGACCCGACGAGCTCAGGAGGGCTTGCTTACGACCATTGCCGTGCGGCTACACAAACGCGCCTTCAGCAGAATGCGCCGATCGCCGAGACATCCGTTGAGCTTCGCGCGCTCCGAGCCCGCACATTTACGTGTGCGTGAGCCGTGGCCACGGCCGCGCCTCTTCACCCCTCATTAGATTAGGAGTGCCCGAAAATGCGCAACCGCCTCTGTCTCCTTCTTTTGCCCTCGGTCGCCCTGGGCACAGCGCTTGCCAACGGGTGCACGGGCTCGTCGCCTGGAGGGGACATCGGGGGCGGAACGGACGCGGCGGCGTCGGGCGCTCCATCGCAGACCTCGTCGTCGGGAGGGGGATCGTCAGGAGTCTCGTCGTCCGGAATCTCGTCCTCGGGAGGGGGATCGTCCGGAATCTCGTCCTCGGGAGTGGGATTGCCGGGAGCGGGATCGTCAGGAGCCTCGTCGTCGGGAGCCTCGTCGTCGGGAGCGTCGTCGTCGGGAGCGTCCTCCGGCGGAGGCTCTCCCTTCGGCGACGCCGGCAGCGGTCCTGCCGACGCGGGCTGGGGTACTCCCGTCGACGGCGGTCCAGCCTTTACCGGACCGACCGTCCCGGGGACCGTGACCGTCAATCGCACCATGACAGTGGGGCAAATCGGGCCGGGCTTCGCCGGCTTCAGCTTCGAGAAGACGCACATCACCAACAGCTCGTTCACTGGGAAGAACGCGCCCTTGATTGCGCTCTTCAATCTCCTCGGCCCCACCGTCATCCGGCTCGGGGCGAACGACGTCGACAAGTGCACCTGGGTGCCGGCCACGCCGGCGGGAGGCGGCGGACCTCCGTATTCGCGCAGCGTCGGCACCGCCATGGTCGACGATCTCGCCAACTTTCTGAGCGCGACGGGCTCGAAAATCATTTACGGCGTCAACTTCAACTCGGGTACTCCCGCCAACGACGCAGAAGAAGCGACGTACGTTGCGACCAAGCTCGGGACGAGCCTGTACGGCTTCGAGATCGGCAACGAGATCAACCGATTTGGGACGTGGGCGACCTTGAAGCCGAAGTGGGATTCGATCGCGAGCGCCATCCTCGCGGCGAATCCGAGCGTTCATCTGGTCGGGCCGGCCGGAGGCGGCGGGAATCAGACGGCGCTCTCGACCCCGTTTGCCGCGGACGAGGCGGGCAAAAACCTGATTCTTCTGACTCAGCACTACTACGCAGGCACGGCCACGACGCCCACGGCCACGTTGGCCAAGCTCCTCGTGCCGGACCCGTTCCCGCCCACCTCGGGGCAAGGGCTCATCGACATGCTGCAGGTGATGAACACGGCGGCCACGACGAACAAGATTCCGGACGGCTTCCGCGACGGCGAGTGCAACACGTTCTCCCACCACGGCGAGCCGGGCTTGAGTGACGCGCTCATCTCGGCGCTCTGGTCGCTCGACTTTCTCTTCACGAATGCCAGGTACGGGGCGAGCGGCGTCAACTTTCACGGCGGCGAAGCGGGTATGGACGGGTCGACGCCCTTCGTTTACTCGGCCATCGGCGAATTGAACGGCGCCGTCACGGGAGCCCATCCGCTCTTTTACGGAATGCTCCTGTTCTCGCTCGCCGGCAACGGCAAGATGCTCGCGACGACCGCGACGACCGCGTCGCCCAGCTTTACCGCCTACGCGATCGACCGAGGCGACGGGACCCTCAGCGTCGTGCTCGACAACAAGGACACGACGAGCGCCGTCACCGCCACGGTGGACGTCGGCGCCGCGGTGACCAAGGCCAGCGCGCTCTACCTGGCCGGTCCGACGCCGGTCTCGCTCAACGCGACGACAGGCGTCACGCTCGGGGGCGTCGGCATCTCTACGGCCGGCGCTTGGGCTCCCAATCCGCCCTATGCGATGCCTGCCGCAGGCCACACGGTGACGGTTCTCGTTCCCCCCGCGAGCGCTGCGCTCGTTCGGGTTCAGTAACGGCGCTCTCCTTTCGGTCGCTCTTCGCCCCGCCCCTACCTCGTTTCCTGCTTGAACAGCAATAGACCCGCAAAGATGCACGCGAAGTCGGTCCTTTGGTCTTCGTCCAGACTCTCGGCGAGCCATACCCGCCCCGGGCCGATCACATCGACGGCGCCCAGGGCCTCGCTCCCATCGACGCGAAAGCCGCTCGGGCTTTGGCCGGCGGGCGCGCCTTCGCGCTCAAGATGCCTTGACCTCAAGGTAGCGGCGGAGCCCGCCGCGTGCCGCCGAAGGGGCTCGCGGAGGACGGGCGCAAGACGATTTCGGCGAGGGCGGTACCTTCGTTGCCACAGGCGCACGAGAGCTGCTCGTCGGGGTGGCTCAGCTTCCAAGACCCCGTGGTCACTCCAATCTCCGAGACATTGGAGACGCACTCCCCGTCCAGGCTCTGGGCCCCGCGCTTCAATTCAAAGCCATATCGGCTCGTCTCATCGCTCTTGAACGTGCCGACCGTCCCGAGGCGCGTCTTCGTCGTGCCACCACGCGAGACGTGAATGACCTCGTAGGGACCAATCTTGAAGTCTTCGTTGACGAACATGCCTCTCGCAAGCGTTCTTCCCTCGACGGGGACGAGCTCCGTCGCCTGAGCCACGTCGGGTGGCACGCCCATCCGCACCGTAGTGCACCCGAGCACCAAGGTACCGAACACGGCGATCGAAGCGAGCCTTTCGAGCTTTCCCCCATCCATGGCGACCGACCGTAGCGGGTGTCGACTCCGGAGGTCCAGAAGCAGGATGGAGTGAACGGCGAGGGCGTTGCTTGACGATCGGCGACGATCCTCTCCGCGCGAGCCATTCCTGCCAAGCGGTCTCTACACGCCGTTGGGTGGATGCGCTACGGCTCACGCGGGCCGCTCCGTCGCGCCGAGCCTCCCTAGCTTTCGCACGGCGGCGAGCAACATCGCCGGCTTGAAGGGCTTCACCATCCACCCCTTGGCGCCCAACGAGCGGGCCTTCTCGAGCAAATCGACGCGACCCTCCGTCGTCAACATGAGGAAAGGCACCGTCGACTCGCCCTCCGCATGAAGGAGCTCGAGCAACTGCAGACCGCTGAACTTCGGCATATGGAGATCGCAGATGACGAGCGAAGCGGTCGGATTGGCGCGGATCACCTTTGCGCCCTCGAGCCCGTCCTCTGCCTCGACGGTCGCATAACCTGCGCCCGTGAGCACGGCGCTAAGCTGCTCGCGCGTCGATTGGGAATCATCAATCAAAATGATCTTTTGTGCCACGACGGGTCACCTCCACGCTCAGTCGACGATCCATGCGAGCTTGAGAACCTCGGCTTTGAAGTCTACGTTCTGAGCGCGTGCGCGCTTCAGGTTGAGCACGATCTTCGGCCGCGCTTCTTCCAGGGTGAAGCCGACGACCGCTCCGTTCTCGGCGTGCTTCGCGGTGGTGCCGACCGTCAAGACGTCGATGCCCGCGAGGGCGTTGGCGATACGCCCAGCCTCCGACTCGAGGCCGACCGTCAGGTAGACGACCGACAGTTTCTCCGTCCGGCACCGGTTCGCGACGGCTTCGGCGTCGCTGAACTCCGCCTCTTCGACCTTCGCCGGCACACCGCCGATATCGTGGAGCTCCGCCAGCGCTCGCGCAAGACTGGCCCCTTCGAACGCCGAGTCGGAATTGCCGACCCGGTGGAGGACGAGGACATTCGCGACAGGCCGAGCGCGCGCCTTGAAGTTGCGATCGAACGTCCCGAGGCGGGACACGAGAAGCGCTTGCATGGCGAGTGGCACCCCCGAATCGGCGCTCGAGTCTCTGCAGACGGACAACGAGAGAACTGCGAAAGCCAGCCCCGCCACCCAGAGCGCCGCTATCCGGCACCGGAACACGCTGGTCGTCCGGGTGACTCCCCGGTGGTTGGCCGGGGGGTTCATAGCGGGAGATTGTATCGAAGGGTTCCAAAGACAACGAGTTTCGTGACGGGTGTGAGCTCGGCGGGCCCGTTGGTGGCCGCTGGAGTGCCGTAGCTCTGTATCGGCCCGGCCACGTAGGGGACGACGTCTCCGGTCGTGTAGGAAGTCGCGACTCGGTACGACAAACCCGGGATTCCAAGAATCTGTTGGGAGAGCGTCAGCCGAATCTCGGCGCTGCCGGGGGCGTACGGAGGCGGGTTGAAATTCCCGTCGAGAATGCGATCGGCGGGGCGTTTACCCACGAACGTCATCGCCAAGGCGACGGTCGGCAGCGACTCCGAAAACGCGTAGGAGACGCGCGCGTTGCCGAAGAACTGGGGCGCCACCGGCAGCGGATCTTCTCCCGAGGGAGTGGTCCGGCGCGTATACGCGCCGACGATGGAAGCCCCGTAGCGAAGCGCTCCGACCGCGCCCTCGGCTCGGCCGTTGTACCCGTAGTTGTCTATCGCGGAGACGTTCTGGTATTGCGAAACTCCGCTCGGCAGAGTCTCGATCGAGAGCATGTCGCTCCACCACGTCCGGAAGACTCCGAAGAGCACCTTGTTCTGGCCGAACCGCTGCTCGATGGTCGATTCGACGCCGCGGACATACTCGGAGCGAATAGCAGGATTCGGTATCTGAACCGGCGATTCGTACAGCGCTTCGAAGAACGTGGGCGGGCGGAAGGCCTCCGCATAAATCCCCTTGAGCACCCCGCCGCGCCAGAGGTCGAGGGCCACGGCGGCGCGCGGCGCCAACCGCTCGCCGCCGCGCGGGTCCGAGTCGTAGCGCAGCCCGAGGTTGATGTGCAGAGCCTTGACCGGCGTCAGGCGCTGCTGGACGTACGCGGCCCGGACGACCTCGGTCGCGCTGTTCTTACCCTGGACGTCGACCTGCTGGCCCGTGTTCGCTTCGACCGAGTCGGTCTCTCCGCCGACGTTGCGAACGATGCCATTCAGCCCGACGAGCGTCGTGTACTGATCGCGGCCCGTCCAATCGTACGATCCCTGGACTTCGGTGCCGACCCAGCTCGAGTGGCCCTTTCCTTCGAACAGACAGGGCCCCGCCGTGGGCACCGCGCAGACCGACGACTGCGAGTTGTACGTCTGCTGGTAGTAGTCGTACGCGTCGGCGTACCCACGGATCGACAAGGCAAAGCGCTCGCCGAGCCGCTTTTTGTACTGCGCGTCGAGAGAGAGGAAACGATCGCGCTCCCAGCTGCGCGACTCGTCGAAGTCCGTCGCCTGTTGATCGAAGCCCTGTACCGGCGTACCCCGCTTGTACATCTCGGTACGGAACATGACCGCGAGGTCGCCGACCTGTAGGCGGCTGTACACGGTCGGGACGAAAGTCCAATACTGGTTGTTGATTCGGCCTCCCCAGAGCCCCGGCGTCGTGCGCGGCCCGAAGTCGTACGGCGAGCCGTCCGCGTTCGTGACCGCCTGCGGCCCCCACTCGAACGTGGGCCCGCTGTGACCATAAACCTCGGCCTGCGCCACGATCTGGGCCTGCTGGCCAAACAGCGACAGCTCGTGCCCGAGGCCGAGCCCGGCACGGTAGGACCCGCCGAGATCGGGCGGCGAGAAGCTCGTGAAGTCCCCCGTTCGCCCCTGCTGGGGCGAAAGCCCACCCTCCAAGACGACGTGCAGTCCCTTGTAAGACGACGCGCGCTTCGTGACGACGCTCACGACGCCGATCATCGCGTTTCCGCCGTACAGAACGGAGCCCGGACCGAGAATGAGCTCGATGTGGTCGATCAGCTCGATGGGAACTCCAGCACCCTGTTCGAAGTACGCGGTCCCTCCCCACGGCTCGTTGTAGACATGCCCGTCGACGACGAGGAGCACATGGTTGCCGAAGTCGGACGTGAGGAGCACGCCGCGGCCGCCCACTTCGACGGAGTGCAGCGGGTTGTGGGTGACGAGCCCCATCCCCAAGAAATTGATCGCCTCGGCAATCGACCGAATGCCGTACCGCCGCATGTCCTCCGCGGTCAGAACGGACGTCGTCGCGGGCGCGTCCTCCGCGAGCTCCTCGGTCTTCGACGCACCGGTGACGACGTGCTCGTCGAGAAGGGCGGCCAAGTCGTCGTCGTCGCCGGCGCGCGCTGGGCGCGCGACGAGCTGCAGAGACAGCAGGCCGGAGAGCAGGAGGAGCCGCGGCGGCCGCCGCCGCAACGTGACCGAGCCAACCATTGCTCCGAACATACGGCGGAGAGGCAGAGGCGAATAGTACGATATGCGATGATCAGAGCGAAAAAGCCACGTCGAGCTCGGCCACCTGGAAACCCTGCGCGCTCAATGGCAGGTCGAGGGCGCGCGCATACAGGAATGTCGGCTTGAACTCCATGCCTTCGAGCTTGAAAGAAGTCGAGGCGGCGGCGGAGAAGAAGTAGTCGACTCGATAATTCGGGTCGTCGCTGACGTAGGTGGGCGTGTTCCAGACTCGCGTCTCCGAGAGTGCCGTCGACACGGAGAGCGCAGGAAGGACTGCGTACGACAAGGTGGCACTCGTTCCCGTGATGGATGCGACGGCTCCGATCGGGTCCGTGTTCGCCCCGCGCACCCTGAGAAGCTCATGCAAGACACTCTCGAACGAGAACGTAAAAGGCTCGAGCTCGTAGGAGGCGCGCACGCCATTGAAGACATCGACGTGGTTGACCGCGCACATCGTGTCCCAATCGATGCAATTCAACCAGGCGCGAACCGCGCCGGGCGAGGCCGAGTCGCCTCCGCCCGAGCCGATCGGTACCGTGAAGCCGGATTGGCCGCCCAAAGTCAGGTGTTTCGTGACCTCGAACTCGAGGGTCATGCCTACCGCTCCGTTGGCCAGACCCGATGCGTTCTGCAACCCTCTCGAAGAATTGAGGATGGATCCGACTCGCGCGAACGTGCTGAATGAATCGGTCCAAGCGTACGCTCCGCTCACGATCGTCATCAACGTGGTTTCGTTGGTGTCTCCGCGGAGGAGAAGGCCGTTCGAGATGACTCCCGAAATCCCGACGGGGGCGGCTTGCGGCGGCGGGGACGGCTCGTCGTGGAGAGGTTGTTGGGCGCTCGCGGAGGAGGACATGCCCGACAGGAGCAAAATGGCCAGAGCAACGGCTCGCCGCCTGAAATAGACGACTCGCCGGATCCGATCCATTCTCAGTTGAACGGTCGGCGCGGACGGAAATTGAAGGCGAGGCGCGCTTAGGATGCACCAGAAGCCGGCCGCAGACTCGGCGGACGCGAGCCGCGCGGCGTCGTATTTCCCATCGCGCGCGCCTGCGCTTGGTTCCGCCGGCCGACGAGAAAGAACGTCAAGCCCAAGGCGCCGAAGAAGACCAACGGGGCCCCTTGCGTGAGCTCGAACAGTCGGCGCTGCGACGAAACGACGACGTGGTGCTCGTCGAGCGTGACGAACCCCGCGGAAAGCTGCGCATCGGGGTCTCCGCGCGTCGCGAATCCCGGCCACAGGAGGCAGACAGTGCAAAAGAAAGCCCAGCCGAACGTCAGCGCCGAGACCACGAACGCACCGCGATCGCCGCCCGGCACACGGTAGGGCCTCGGAGCCTCGGGATCGCGCCGGCGAAGCAGGTAGAGCGCAGGGAAGATACCCATGTAGGAGATCGTCGTCGTCGATATTCCGAGGTTCAGCGTCGCCACGAAGAACTTCTCCGCGCTCGCCCCCGCGACCAGGAAGGCGCCCATCATGACGGCAGTCGCGACGATTCCTGACGAGACGTGCACCGCGACGGGGGTTCGCAAGGTCTTGTGGAGCGAGCCCAAGAACCGCGGACCCGCGCCGTCCGCGCACGCGATCGCCTGGCTTCGATCGGCGCCGACGATCCACGTGATGCCGCTCGTCGCGAGCGCGACGATGAACCCGAGCGCCGCCGTCGCCCCGAGGATCCTCCCGGCGCCCTCGAGCACCACGGTCTCGCCGCCGTCGGCGGCGAGGGTGACGTGCCCCCCGTAGACGGTGAAGACCACCTGCATGGCGTCGATGAAGCCCTTGAGACCCGTGATCTTGTCCGTGGGGAGAACGAGAAGGATCGCGAGAATGGGGACGCCGTAGCAAAGTATGGACGTCAGCGCCGCGCGCATCACGGCGAACGGCACGTCCCGCTTCGGATCGACCATTTCCCCGCCCGCGGAGCTCGGCAGCTCGAAGCCGACGAAGTTGAAAAACAGGAGAGGAACGACGCCGACGAATCCGTCGAGCGTGGGGGCGATTCGCGGAAGGCGGATGCCGTGAACGCCGTGAACCACCCCGTATACGGCGACGCTGAACGTGAAGAAGACCAGCAGGGCGACGCGCGCGAAGGCCCCGCAGCCGGCGATCCATTTGGCGTATTTCATCGAGAGGACCGCGCTCGCCACGCACGCCCAAATCATGACGAGTCCGAAGACGTACTTTTCGCTCTCCCCCAGATGGAAGAAGAACGTGTTCCAGGTAGCTATCGCGCTCATCGTCAGCGCGCCGCCCAGCCAGATGGGGTTCGACACCCAGTAAAACACCGCGCAGACGGCCGCCACGGGCTGGCCGAGCGCGCGCTTGGTCCACACATAGGCGCCACCCTCTTGCGGAAAGGTCGAGCCGAGCTCGGCGATGGATAGCGCGTACGGAACGAAGAAGAACACCGCGAGAAAGATCAGCCAGAAAAAGCCCTCCCCGCCCCGCGAGGCCACCCCTCCGAGAGTGTCCAGGCCGACGAGCGTGCAAACGAGGAAGAAGAAGACTTCGGGGCGCGATAAGCCCTTCCGGGTGGCCGCTTGGTTCTCGGCGCCGGAGGTCAGCACGAGAAACGGCCCTCTTCGGTCAGCGCACGCAAGTACGTCGCGACGAGGGGCGCATCGATGGCCGGCCAGGCGAAGTCGCGCCCGAGGGCGTTGGCGGTGGCCCGCGATTCATAGCCGCCGCGGATGGATTGCTCGAGCTCTTCCAGCGAGAGGCTCGACAGATACTGACGAAAGCCTGCCCGACGGTCCGGCGTCGTGCGCTCCTTCAGCAACGCGCTCCATTCGGTGACCGGCAGGACACGAAGCGCGTACCCGAGCTCGACGATGGTGGCCACGAGCGAGCTCCAACGCGGAGGCGCGGGGTGGACGATGTGGAACGCCGGAGCTTGGGACCCGCTCTGCGCGAGACGGACGAGCGCGCGGCTCGCGCAATCGACGGGGGTAAAGTCGACGACGACATCGAGCCTCGGTGCCGCGCCCACCTGCACGCAGACGTCCAGCATCTGCACCAGCAAGTCGCTCGCGTTGAACGCCCCCGTGCCGGAGTGACCCATGAGCCGACCGGGCCGATGGATGGTGGCCCTGACACCGCGTTCCCGCGCGCGCTCCACGAGCTTCTCCGCGACCCACTTGGTCTGCCCGTAGCCGCCGTCAAGAAGCGCCGGGGAGGCGGCCGCGCGTCTCTCGGCGAGCGCACCCTCCGCGCCGCGGTCCGTGTCGGCCAGTACCTCGACGGTGGACACGTGATGCACCGTCTTTGGTCTGCCGGTCGTCGCCAGTCGGAGCACCGACTCGACGGCGAGGACGTTGCTCGCGCGCAACGAGTCATACGGAAGGAGCATGTTCACCTGGGCGGCCACATGAACGATCGCGTCGATCGACTCGCTCATCCTGCGGAGCGTCGCCGGGTCGAGACCGAGGGCGGGCCGCTCGACGTCGCCACACACCACCGAGACGCGCGACGCGAGGACCAGGGGGTCGATGGAGCACTTCCACCTGTCGAGGCTCGCAACGACGCGCGCCAGGGCGGACTCCGGTGTTCGGGCGCGGACGAGACAGACGATTTGCGCGTCGGTCTCACGAAGCAGATCGGCGAGCACGAACGTCCCGTAGTAACCGGTGGCGCCAGTCAGGAGAACGTTCGAAAACGGCGTCGGTGCCTCGGACGCTAGAGGCGGTGCGATTTGCGGATCCAGGATCGCGTCTCGCTCGAGCGCCTCCTGTCTCTTGCGCGCGGCATCGACGTCTTCGCCGCTTCTCTCGAGCTCGGCGCACGCGTCGCGCAACGTTTTCTTGCCTAGGAAGAGCTGCCCGCCAACGCGCCGACCGACCTTGGCCTCGAGGATCGAGGCGGCGCGAACCGCCGCGAGCGAGTCCCCGCCGAGGCTCATGAAGCCGTCGTTCATGCCGACCTCGGCGAGGCCTAGAACCTCGGCCGTCGTCGCGGCGACCAGCTTCTCGAGCGCCGACTGCGGCGCAACGAACGCGTTGCGTTCGACCGCTCGGCTCTGCCCCGCGAGCGCCCGACGGTCGATCTTTCCTGCCGGCGTGAGGGGAAAGCGCTCCACGACGAAAATCCGCGCGGGTACCGTGGGCAAAGGCAGCACACGCTCGAGGTGGGCGCGAAGCTCCGCGGGCGCCACTTGCATCGTGGGGACCAGCACGTGCGCCTCGAGCTCGGTCTGAGCGGCCGGGCTCGTGCGCGCGGCGACGACCGCTTCGGTGACCCCTGGAAACTCGCGGAGGCGCGCCTCGATCTCACCGAGCTCGACCCGAAAGCCGTTGACCTTGATCTGGTAGTCCGTGCGACCCAGAAATTCCAGCTCGCCGCTGCTGCGCAGAACGCCGCGGTCTCCGGTTCGGTACATCCGGCCGCCGCGCACGAATGGATCCGGTAGGAACCGAAATTCGGTGAGCATGTCATCGCCGAGATATCCTCTCGCGACCGCGAGGCCGCCGATCCATATCTCGCCGGCGATGCCGACGGGCACGAGCTCTCGCGCTTCGTCGAGCACGTAGGCGGAGACGTTTCGCAGCGGCCGTCCGATGGGTACCGCTCGCCAGTCTTTGCCCAGGGCGCGCCCGGTGTCTTCCCAGACGGTGGCCACGATCGTGGTCTCGGTCAGGCCGTAACTGTTCACGAGACGGACACGGCCCGCCGTCGCGCGCTGCCACAGCGCAAGCACGTCTGGGCGGGCTACGTCCGCTCCGAGGATGACGAGCCGGAGGAGCGGGGGAAGCGTGACCGATCCGTCGGCCAGCCGCATCGTGAGCTCGTGCCACAAGGCGGACGTGATGCTCAGCACCGTCAAGCGTCGTAGAACGCACTCGTCGAAGAACGATTGCACGGACTCGATCGGAGCTGCGCTCCGGATCACCAGCGTCGCACCGGCCGTCAATGTGACGACGATCTCCTCGAGGCTCAGGTCGAAGCCGATCGACGCGGCTTGCAGCACGCGGTCCTCGGCCCGCACCCCGTACGCCTCGAAGGCGGCGCGCGTGTAGTTCGCGAGCGCCCGGTGATCCACGACGACGCCTTTTGGCTGGCCGGTCGATCCGGACGTGAAGAAGGCGTAGGCGATGTCGTCGGGACGAACGGGCGGCCGGGGGCCCGTGTCGGTGCGGGGCGCGCTGTCCTCGGCGCCATCGACGAGGAGGGCAAAAAAAGGCTCCGACGCGGGGATCTCCTGAAGCGTCAGCGCGAGACCCCCGCGCGTGACGACGACTCGCGGCGCCGCGCACGACAGGATGGCTGCCACCCGACCCGGGGGATAACCTGCGTCGACGGGGACGTACGTGCCACGCGCCTTGAGGACGGCAAGGAACGCGATGACCGCGTCGGCGCCTCGCTCGAGGTACACCGCAACGCGCACGCCCGAGTCGACGCCGCACGCGCGAAGCCGCTCGCAAAGCGTGTTCGCCACCTCGTCGAGCTCGCGGTAAGTCAGCCGTCTCGCTCCGTCCAGCACAGCGGTCGCGTCAGGCGTCTTGCGCGCGTGCTCTTCGAAGCATTCGACGACGCTCGGCAACGCTTCGTCGAGCCGCACGGCTGCGGCATTCGAACGCGCGAGGATCCATGCCTGCTCCTCTGCGAAGACGATGGGGATCGCCCCGACCGGTCCTGAAGCGCGTGCCATACCAACCAGCAGCCGCCGCAGGTGCTCCGTCATTCGCGCGATCGCGTCGGCGTCGAAGCGCTCGGTGCGCCACTGAACCTCCGCCAGCGCGCCCTTCACTCGAAGGGCAAGATCGACCGTGGCCGGCAGCTCCCCACCGTCGAAGGCGACCATCACGTCGACGCCGGTCGTGCCGCCGGCGATGACGTGGCGCGGGCGGGCGCCCTCGAGCCGAGTAGCGCTCGCCATCGCAGCGGTGCTGCGCCGGATGAGCTCTCCCGCATCCGGGGCGCTGTCCAGGCTTCCGTGCACGATTTCCGTCCGCCCCTTTAGCCGGACGGCCAGCGAGACGTCTTGTCGCCCCGAGTACCGTGCCAAGAGGGCCATGATCGCGCCGACCACGACCGCTTCGGCCGGTGCGCTCTCAGCCGACGCCTTCTGCCGCAGGCGCTGGACCTCCCCGGCGGACAAAACGATGGGGCAGCGGCTCCAACCCCCTCGCGTCGAGGCCGCGTCGTATGCGACCCGCGTCGTCATGAGACCGGCGACGGCAGCATCGAGTCCCGGACGATTTCGGTGCGCACTCGCGCGATCGCTTCGGGCGAATAGGCGTGGCCCACGGTCTTCGGGATGCCGCAGAGGATCTCCTCGACGATGCCCCCCATCGCCTTCGCGAGGTCCGTGGCGCGGATCTCCTCGGTGCCGCTGGCCCCGAGGAGAACGACTTCCTCGTCCACGTGGACATCGTCACCGAGGTCGGTGACATCCACCATCATCATTTCCATGCAGATCGATCCGACGATTGGGAAGCGGCGTCCTCGAATGAGCACCTCTGCGCGTCCCGAGAGCCTGCGCGGGTATCCCTGAGCGTACCCGACCGGCAAGGTCGCGATTCGCGACGGGCGCGGGGCCCTCCACGCCTCTCCGTACGAAACGGTCTCGCCGGCCCTGATCGACCGGAGCTGCGCGACCCGTGTCACGAGGCGCATCGTGGGGCGGAGCCGAGCGCCGCTCGGCTCGTCGCCGCCAAAGAGCGCGATCCCCGCGCGAACGTGGGTGAAGTGGGACCGCGGCAGGCGAAACGTCGCCGCCGTATTCGCCGCGTGCACCATCGTCGGCCGGTGGCCGGCGGAGACGAAGAGAATCGCGAGCGCGCTCGAACAAGTCGAGCTGACGATGGGCGCCGTCGGTCGACTCGCTGTCGGCGGAGGCGAGCTGCGTACAGAGGCCGGAGATCGTGATCTCCGGATGGGCCGCCAGCCCCGACAGAAAGGGTGCGAGCTCGTCCTCCCGGATGCCCAGCCGCGACATGCCGGTATCGATCTCGACGTGCACGGCCACGCGTGTCCCCCGCGTGCGGGCGGCGCGAGCGAACGGTTCCAGATCGGCGGTCGAGGCGAGCACCGGCGTCAGGCCGGCCTCGAGGACCGCGCCGTGGGCGCGACCGTACTGGCCGAGCAGCGCGACGACGGGCAGCTCGACGCCCTCTCGCCTCAGCGCGAGTGCGCTCGCGAGCGAAGTGACGACCAACCCCGCGACGACCTGGTCGCGCTCCAGCGCACGGGCCACTTGCACGAGGCCATGGCCATAGGCGTCGGCTTTGAGCACCGCCAGCACACCCTTCGCGGGTCCTACCAGCGCCTTCACGTCCCTAGCGTTGGCGACGATGGCGGCTAGGTCGACCTCGACACGCATCGTTTCGAGCGACTGAACCATGCCTTACAAGGAACGGACGACCCGCACGCAAAGTTGAGGGGAATCAGCAGGCTGCCTTCGGTGCCATCGACGCTGCAAACGAACGCATCGGCGCTTCGATCATGGCCGGGGGGAATCGAAGCGTCAGCGCAGTGCCGTAGCCCAGGCGGCTTTCGATGGAAATGCTGCCGCCGCAGCCTCGGACCACGTCGCGCACCGCGCCCATTCCTAGCCCGCGCCCCGAAATCTCGGTGGCCGCGTCCCGTGTGGTGACGTCGTCGGCAAAGAGCGCTTCCTCGAGGTCGTCTTTCGTGCGATGCGGCAAACCGAGCTGCTCAGCGCGCTCTCGCACCTTCTCCCAGTCGATGCCCCGCCCATCGTCGACGACGAGTAGCTCGACACCCTGACGCGAGCCCTTCAGCGTGATCTCCACCTTGCCTTCCGGCCGCTTGTTGGCCGCCAGCCGCTCGTCTGCCGACTCGATCCCATGGTCGAACGTGTTGCGCAGGACGTGGGAGAAGACCGACCAGACGGGCGCCCAAAGGGCTGCCGAAAGGCGGAGGCTGGGTGGCGTGACCCGCGCATCTATTGCGGTATTGCCCTTACCCAAGCGTCTGGCGAGAGACCGACCTTGATCGGCGATGCGCTGCATGCTGCGCTCGGCGAGATCGTTGCTCCAGCTTCGGACCGCAAGGACCAGCGCTTCTTTGTTGCCACCGGCCTGGAGCTGCGCGAGGTGCCGCTCGTACTCGTCCGGGCGGATTTCGATACGGTCGATCGCAGGCCCGTTTTCGAGCTCGGCCGCCATCGATTGAACTCGGGTCCACGTCGCGCGAAGGGCGCCCGCCTCGTCGGCCGTCAAAGGTCCGCCGCTCTCCTGCATCCGTGACTCGATGAGGTGACAGATGGCCGCCGCGCTCTCGATTCCATAGAGGGCGGTGTCGCCCTTGAGCGTGTGAATGTCGTGCTCGACGCGCGACGGCGCACCGTTGCTCGAGCGACTTTGCTCGATGGCGTCGACGAGTCGCGACGCGTTCAGCAAGAACTCGTGGAATCCCGCCGGGTCAACGAGGATTCGGCGAAAAATATGGAGCGCGTCACGCTGCGCCTGCTCGGCGCGCTCGCGCTCCACGGCCGCGGTCACGTCGCGCACTACGACGAGGATCTGGTCGAGCACCTGCTGCTCCTCGGACCCCGACCAGATCGGCGCGTAGTCGAGCTCATACGTGCGGGACCGGACTTCGAAGCGCGAGCGGATCTGGTCGAGGATCACCTCGACGGGCATGAGAATCGTCCTTTAGGGCGGTCCATCCGAGGCGTAAGAACCCGGCCGTCGTGGGGGCGAGGGCAGCGAAGTATTCGAAGATCTTGGCTCCGGGGGCAGGAGCGCCGAACCACTCGTCAATCGCACGGGACCGCTCGGCGGACATCGTGCCGTCTTTCTCGACGGTCATGAGACCTTCGGCGACGTTGTCGAGGACCCGTCTCAGGTCCCGGTTCCGCTGCAAGACTTGGAGCTCGCGGCTCGCGATCGCCTCGCCCATGCTCGCGAAGGCACGAGACAGAGCGCCGACTTCGTCGTTGGTGTCGAACGTGACGTCGGCGACTTCGCCGTTCTCGAGGCGCTTTGCCGCTTTCGCGAGCTGCGCCAGTCGTCTCACCACCAGCGTTCGCGTGAGGGCGAGGAGAACGACCGCGAGCCCGAGGCCGGTCGCGAGCGACGTCGCCAGGGTGCTGCGCTTGGCGGCTGCAATCGCCGCATTTTCCTGGAGGAGCGAGAACTCGACGAGCACGATGCCGAGCACCTCGCCCGACCCGGAGACGACGGACTCTTGAACGACGATCGAATCGGCGGTCCGCCGCACCACGGGCCGCTCGGGAATTTCGGGCGAAGGCTGTGGGACGCCGGGGCGTCGCGCGGTCTCGCCGAGTTTCTCTCCTCGGAGCCCGCCGTCGACGCGCCAGACGGCCGCGTAGACCACGTTCGGGCTGGCCGTCAGAAGTGCGATCTGCTCACGAACTCCCTTGTCGTCGCCGAACGAGAGCGTCGCCGTGATGCCTGCTGCAAAGAGCTCCGTGACCATTGCGGCGGAGCGCTCTTTGGCAGACAAAAGTTGCTCGCGCTCGTGGCGGCTGACCTGGAAGTAAGCCACCGCCGTGACGAAGCAAAGCACGAGCAGCATCGCGCTCGTGAGCTTCGTTCCGACCGAAATGAAGTGCCTGCGCCTGCCCACCGGAAGCCTCTCTCTCAAAACTCAACGAGCTCACCCTCTGCGATGAGCTCGAGGGCGGGGCTCGGTGGCGCCGTTTCCTTCACGTGGGCCTCGAACCATATGAACACCTCGCAGCCTGCTCCGATGTAGACGAGGGGCGCCAGCGTGCGTTCGCGAACCGTGACGCGAAGTGGGTAGCCGGAGACCGCGCGCGGTAGCGTCGGTTCGACGACGACACCGAGCTTGCAGAGCTGGTTCTTGATGCGACCGAGCAGTTGGTTGCTGAGCTCCATCGAGGCGTCGCGCACCCGAATCCAGTCTGCGGCGGACTGGGTGCGAAGCTGGGGCTTGGTTTCGCTGGCAAGAGTCGCGGCGAAGAACTCGAAGGAGCTGAGAAGGACGACCGACCCGTTCATGGCTTCGCCGGAGAAGTCGATGATACCCGCTGCGAAGTCCTGAGGACGCGCGATCAATGGTGCGATGTCGACGGTGGTGTGTTTCCTCGGCCGACATCCGATGGATAGAAGGAGACCCTCGCACGCGCTCGGCACGATGCCATAGGCTGCCTGGAGGAGGTTCACGCCTTCACTCTTTTCGCGTCCTCCAGTACCAACGGCAAATCCGAGCAGAACGTAAAGCTCGGCGCGTCTCTCAGGGGGGGCGCCTCTGTCGAACGTGGGCGCCGCAGAGAAAGCCGAGACCTGGGGTGGTTGCCTTGGTCGAGCACGGTTCACCCGTGCCGCGTCCCCCGCGGCGCGGCTCACGCGGCCCGATGGCCCAACGGCGTTTCGGCGGCGCCTACAAGTCGAGCTCGCGGTAATGGCGGAAGATTCCCTCTTCGCTATGCGCGATGCGCCGATCGGAGGCAAGGTACGCTTCGATACGCGGCCGGCGCGCGACCTCGTCGGCCAGCGCGTGCAAGCGAGGAGTGCGCTTCCGAATCCGCTTCATCGCCTTCGGAAACGCGTAGTCCAGGCCGGAGAGCACTTGGAAGAGCGAGAGGTCGACGTAGGACAAGGCGCCGCCGACGAAGTGCGCTCCACCGCTCGCCTCGAGCACCCGCTCGAACCAGCCGAGAAACTTGGGGATGCGTTGGCTCACGAACTCGGCGGCGCGCCTCTTCGCCTCCCGCTTCTGATCCTCGTAGTAAAGACCGACCGCAATGGGGTGATGCGTATCGTGCGCTTCCGCCACGAGATCGGCGATCGTGAGCTGGAGCTGATTGGCCTTGAAGCGGCTCGCCTCGTCCTTTGGAACGAGGCCGTGGCGGGGCCCGAGATAAAGAAGGATGTTCGCCGTCTGACCGATGACGAGCTCGCCCACCTGGAGAAACGGCGGCGCGAACGGCTCGAGCGGCCCCGCGGACCGAAGCACCTTCATCATGGCCGGGACTCCGCCCCCTTTCGACCGGGGTAGTCGCGCCATATCGAGATACGGCGCGTCGGCCGCCTCGAGAACGAGACGTACGAGCTCGCCTCTCCCAGCAATCCCGGGCCAGTAGTAAAGCTTATAGGGGGCAATGGCCATCCGCCGAGGCTAATGCACGCGGCGAGGCCCGCTCGCCAAAAGGGTGACCCTTTCCACGCGCTGGCCGAACCGGCTCGCGGGACCACGGAAGCGGCCCCCGCGGCGTTGCGAACGACCTTTGCAAGGCTCGGCGGCCCGATGCTCTTTTCTCCCGTGCTCGCGCGTTTGGGGCGACGCCGTTCGTTGCGGCGCCGAGGCAAGAGCGTGCGGGAGGGGCAGTTTGCTACGGCGCGGCGGGTCGCCGGCGAGAAATCTGCGCTGCGGAGCGCGTGACCGCCGACGGCGGCAGGAGACTCTCATGCAACCTAGCGCCGACGAGCGAACGACTGGCGCCAACATCCTCGAGCTGTCGCTCGCCAACCTGGGCGACGCCCCGCTCGTGG
The DNA here is from genome assembly GCA_963787925.1 of uncultured delta proteobacterium. GTDB lineage: Bacteria > Myxococcota_A > Polyangia > Polyangiales > Polyangiaceae > Palsa-1150. The sequence continues at coordinate 799,029 of CAWBEN010000003.1, read as the reverse complement.
TCGCGTTCGCGAGCCGGTGGTCGGCGGAAGGCGAAAGCGCCGAGGACGTCGCGACGATCCGTGCGGAGCTTCGCGGACTTGGAACGGTGCTCATCGTTCTTTCGGACACCGGTATTTGGTCCTTTCGGCCGGACGACGATCTCGAGCGATTGGCCCCGCGCGACGCGGCGCTCGACGCGATCATCACGCGCCTGGCTTCTCGCTACGGCGTGCGGCGCGCCAAGGACGGCACGTTGCCGCTGGCGGTCTTTCTCGTCGACGCCGAGGGAACGGTCCGCTTCGCGACGGGCGCGCGCGGCGATGGTTCGCCGGTGGAACGGTCGCTCGCGGAAGCGCTATCGGCGGCGGGCCAATCCGTGACGGCCCGTTCGCGGTCGCCGCTCGTCTCCCGCCGTGAAGTCGTCATGACGAGCCTTGTCGCCGGGCTCGTCTTGTTCTTCGGCGACGGCTGCTCTCGGCGGCCGCCGGTCCCCTCCCCGACCGACGGCCGTTCGCCGCCGCCGGCGTACGCCGACGCCGCCACCGGCGACCGGGAGATCGTCCTCCACGTCAACGGCGTCGAGCGCGCTTTGCGGATCGATCCGCGCGTTTCGCTGCTCGACGCTCTCCGCGAACGGCTGGGCCTCATGGGGACGAAGAAAGGATGCGACCACGGCCAATGCGGCGCCTGCACGGTGCTACTCGAAGGCCGGCGGGTCTGCTCCTGCCTCGTCCTCGCCGTCATGGCAGAGGGCGCAAAGGTCACGACGATCGAGGGGCTCGCCGACGGTGATCGGCTCCACCCGGTGCAGCAGGCCTTCGTCACGCTCGACGCGTTTCAGTGCGGCTACTGCACTCCCGGGCAGATCATGAGCGCCGTCGGGCTCCTGTCCGAAGGCCACGCGCGGTCCGACGACGACGTGCGCGAGCAGATGAGCGGCAACCTGTGTCGCTGCGGCGCCTATCCGAACATCGTCGCGGCCGTCCAGCTCGCGCGAAAGGGGACCTGAGATGCAACCATTCAACTACGTGCGCGCAGCGGACGAGGATCACGCGCTCGCCGCGACCCGTGGGGGCGACGTCCAGTACATTGCGGGGGGAACGTCGCTCGTCGATCTGATGCGCCTCGACGTGCTGCGACCGAAGACGCTCGTCGACGTGTCGGCCCTGCCCTTGGGAAAGGTCGAAGCGAACGGTGACGGGGTGCGAATCGGCGCGATGGTTCGCAATTCCGACCTCGCTTACCACCCCCTCATCCTTCAGCGTTTTCCGGTTCTCAGCGAAGCGCTCCTCTCGGGCGCCTCGCCGCAGCTTCGCAACATGGCCACCACGGGCGGCAACGTCCTGCAGCGGACGCGCTGCTCGTACTTCCGAGATCCAGCCTGGCCCTGCAACAAGCGTCAGCCGGGCGCCGGCTGCTCCGCGAGGGGGGGATACACGCGGATGCACGCGCTCCTCGGCGGGAGCGAGCAATGCATAGCGGTCCATCCGTCGGACATGTGCGTGGCGCTCGCGGCGCTCGACGCGATCGTCCAGACGCGCGCCCCCGACGGTAGCCGACGCTCCGTTCCGTTTACGGCGCTTCACACGCTGCCGGGGGACCACCCCGAGATCGAGAGCGTCCTTCAACGCGGGGAGCTCATCACGCACATCGATCTGCCGGCGTCTCCCTTCGCCGCGCGCTCGCACTACGTGAAGGTGCGGGACCGCGCGTCGTACGCCTTTGCCCTCGCCTCCGCGGCCGTCGCGCTCGACCTTCGAGACGGCACCATACGCGAGGCACGCGTCGCTCTTGGCGGAGTGGGGACCAAGCCGTGGCGGAGCCTCGAGGCCGAGTCGGCGCTCGCGGGCAGGCGCGCGACCGCCGAGACCTACGGCCGCGCGGCCGAAGCCGCGATGACGGGGGCCATGGCAAACGCCGACAACCGGTTCAAGATCGAGCTCGCGAAGCGGACCCTCGTGCGCGCGCTTCGCGAGCTGGGAGGTGTCTCGTGAGCGAGCCTGTCACGGGAAAGGGGGTCGATCGCGTCGAGGCGCGCCTCAAGGTGACCGGCAAGGCGACCTTTGCGGCAGAGGTCCCGGTCGCGAACGTGGCGCACGCAGTTATCGTCGGGAGCCGGATTGCCAAAGGGAGGATCGCGTCGATAGAGGGTCACGAAGCGGAGAGGGCGCCCGGCGTGCTGGCGGTCCTCACGCACTTGAACGCACCGAGGCTCCCGGGGGTGACCAAGAAGACGAGCCCGATCGACCACGTCCTTCAGATCCTACAGGACGACCGCGTGCTCTACGCCGATCAGCCGGTGGCGCTCGTCGTCGCCGACTCGCTCGAACGCGCCCAATACGCCGCGAGCCTCGTGGTCACGCGCTACGACGAGAGCGCGCCGGTGACCGACCTGGAGCGGGATCCTCGGCAATGCCTACAAGCCCAAAGCGGCCGGTCCAGCCAGGGAGCCCGACTCGATGCGCGGGAACGTCGACGCCGCCCTCGCCAGCGCGAAGGTGAAGGTCGACGCGACCTACACGACGCCCGCGGAGAACCATAACCCGATGGAGCCGCACGCCACGATAGCCGTCTGGCAAGGCGACGACCGCGTCACGCTTTATGACGCCACCCAGGGCATCTTCGGCGTACGAAACCGAGTCGCCGCCGTCTTCGACCTGCCCCCGGAGCGCGTTCGCGTCATCAACCATTATGTCGGCGGTGGCTTTGGCTCCAAAGGGTCTCCGTGGTCGCACGTCCTACTGGCCGTCATGGCGGCGAGGGTCGTCGGGCGGGGAGTGAAGCTCGTCGTCACACGGCCCCAGATGTTCGCGCTCGTCGGGCACCGACCGAAGACCGTGCAGCGCGTGACGCTCGGCGCGGAGGCGGACGGCCGGCTCGTCGCCATTCGCCATGACGTCACCAACGAGACTTCCACCTTCGATGAGTTCGTCGAGCCGAGCGCCATGCAGACTCGCATGCTCTACGCTTGCCCGAACGTATCCACGTCCCATCGTCTGGTGCGGATTGACGTGGGCACCCCCACGTTCCAACGCGCGCCAGGCGAGTCGACCGGAACGTACGCGCTGGAGTCGGCGATGGACGAGCTCGCGTACGCGCTCGGCATGGATCCGATCGCCCTGCGCGTTCGCAACCACGCGGACACGGACCCCGAGGACGGAAAACCGTGGTCGAGCAAATCGCTCCGCGAGTGCTACCGGCAGGCCGGAGAGCGCTTCGGGTGGGCGAAGCGCAGCCCGCGGCCACGGTCGATGCGCGATGGCCGCTGGCTCGTGGGCTGGGGCATGGCGACGGCCACTTACCCAGCGCGTCAAAGCCCGTCATCGGCCATTGCGCGACTTCGACCGGACGGCAACGCGCTCGTGCAGGCCGGCTCGCAAGACATCGGCACGGGGACGTACACGATCATGACGCAAATCGCCGCCGACGCGCTGAAGATGCCCTATCGAACGCGTGCGTTTCGAGCTCGGCGATACGACGTTGCCCGAGACGCCGGTGTCCGGCGGCTCGCAGACGGCATCGAGCACCGGATCCGCGGTCAAGCTCGCGGGCCTCGAGCTGCGCAAGAAGCTCGCCGAAAGGGCGGTCGCGGACCCGGCCTCGCCGCTCCACGGGTTGAGCCTCGACGCCATCGACGCCGTGGACGGCGCGCTCGTCGCGAAGGGCGGATCGTTCGCGGGCGGATCCGTTCGGCTCGGTCGTCGAGCGCTCGGGCGCGGCGGAGATCACCGCCGAAGTGCGCGCGCAGCCCAAGGAGGAGCGCAAGAAGTTCTCGGCGCACTCGTTCGGCGCCGACTTCGTCGAGGTTCGCGTGCGACGAGGAGACGCGCGAAGTCCGGGTCGCTCGCGTCGTGGCCGCCTTCGCCGCGGGCAAGATTCTCAACGCCAAGACCGCTCGCAGCCAGCTGATGGGTGGGCTCGTCTGGGCGCTCGGCTTGGCCCTCGAGGAGCACACCGTGCGGGACGCTCGCACGGCGCGCGTGGTGACGCGCGATCTCGCCGACTACCACGTGCCGGTGAACGCCGACGTCCCCGAGCTCGACGTGATCATGCTCGACGAGGAGGATCCTCACGTGAACGAGGTCGGCGCGAAGGGCATCGGAGAAATTGGAATCACGGGCGCCGCCGCGGCCATCGCCAACGCCGTCTACCACGCCACCGGCAAGCGCATCCGCGACTTACCGATCACGCTGGACAAGCTCCTATGACGCGCGGACGGCGCCGCCGATGAACGAGCTCGAGTCAATCGCAGCCGCCGCCGAAGCGCTTCGTCGTAAGGGCGAGCCATTCGTCGTCGCCACCGTCGTGCGCGTGCGGGGATCATCCGTATCGCCGCCCCGGCGCTCGCATGCTCCTCACCCGCGACCGATGGGTTGCCGGGTCGGTCAGCGGCGGGTGCCTCGAGCAGGATTTGGTGAAGAAGGGATGGTGGCGCACCCGCCACGGAGAACCTGCGCTCGTGACGTACGACGCGCGTTTCCCGGAAGACTTCGAGAGCGGAGCGGGCGTCGCGGAAGGACTGGGCTGCGACGGCGCCGTGGACGTGCTGCTCGAGCCGCAACGCGAGGCCGGACTCGATGCGGTGGCGTTCGTCGCGCGCTGCTTTCGCGCTCAGCGGTGCGGTGCGCTGGCGACCATCTTCCGAGGCGACGGCGCGCTCGTCGGCGCACATGTCGCGCTCGCGTCCGACGGGACGTTCGAAGCGGACCCCATGGACGGCGGGACGCGCCGTTGGCTCGCTGCAGCGTGCCGCGACGTGTTGGCGCGGGAGGAGACGTCCGTGGTGAGCTTCGCGTCGCCGGGAGGCCCGCTCGAGGCGCTCATCGAGGCCGTCTTGCCTCCGCCGCGCCTCTTCGTGTTCGGCGCCGGCCACGACGCGGTCCCCGTAGTCGCGATTGCCGAGACGGTGGGCTGGGAGGCCTTCGTTTGCGAGCCTCACGCCCGGTTCGCCACGCGCGAGCGTTTTGGCGGCGCACGGGCGATCCTGGTCGGCGGCCCGACCGAGCTCGCTCGGCGGGTAGACGACAGCCACCGCGCGATGGCCGTCGTCATGGCACACGATTACGAGCGTGACCGCGCCTGCCTCGCGGCGCTCCTCGGGACGAACGTACGCTACCTGGGGATGCTCGGGCCTCGGCGGCGCACGGTCCGGATGCTCGCGGAGCTCGGAATGAAACAAGAAGACCCGCGCCTTCACGCCCCTGTCGGGCTCGCGCTCGGCGCAGAGACTCCCCAGGAAATTGCGCTCTCCATCGTCGCCGAGGCGCAGTCGGTCCTCAAGGGCGCGAGCGCGGTGAGCCTTCGCGAGCACGCCGGAGCCATTCACGCGACGCCGTGTTCGTCGAGGGCCGCAGAATGAGGACGACGAAGGTCGCGGCGGTCGTTCTGGCGGCGGGCGAATCGCAGCGTCTGGGCCGGCCGAAGCAGCTGCTCCCGTTCCGGGGCCGCCCGCTGCTGCGCGCTGTCGCGAGCGAGGCCTGCGCTTCCAGCTGCCAGCGCGTCGTGGTCGTCGTCGGCGCGAACGAAGAGAGCGTTCGCGATTCGCTCGGCGGACTGCCAGTCACGATGGCGTCGAACCCGGGCTGGCGCGAAGGGCTCGCTTCTTCGATTCGCTGCGGTGTGGCCTGGGCCGAGCGCGAGGGCTGCGATGCCGTGCTCCTTCTCGTGTGTGATCAGCCCGAGCTCACGTCGTCTCACCTGGACCGCCTCGTCGCGTCCCACGCTGCGGGGGGCGCCCCGATCGTCGCCTCGAGCTACGCCGGCACGCTCGGGGTTCCCGCGCTCTTCGGGCGCGCGTCGTTTGCCCCGCTCCTCGCGCTGCGTGGAACAGAAGGTGCGAAGCGCGTCATTCGTGCGGCGCGCCGTCTGGTGGCGATCGACTGGCCGGCGGGTGGCGTCGACGTGGACACGCAAGAGGACGCGGCTCGACTCCCGCCCTGACTTGCGCGTTCTCGGGGCACTTACCGAACGACCGACGCTGGTCGCTCGACCCGGATCTCCCGCAGTGTGCTCCGCATCGACTGAAGCGCGCTCAGCATCGGGCTGAAGCGACTCCGGTTGCGGCTCAAGTCCTCGTTCTCGTCCGGATCGTTCGCGAGGTCGAAGAGCCTATACTGGCCTCCGCCAAGATAGACGAGCTTCATCCCCGGAGTGGGACCGTGGATGAGGCCGCGCCGAACACGGTTGTGCGGTCCTTCGGGCATGTCGAAATACACGTCGCGCTCTTCGTAGGCCGCGCCAGGCGCTGCGACCAGGTCTCTGGCCAGACTGCGACCGGAGAGCTCGCCTCGTGGCGGCTGCGGCACGCGCATCAGGTCGAGCAACGTCGGGACCAGATCGATCATGCTGCGTTTGACCGGCACACGATGCGGCGCGAGCCCAGGAACGAAAAGAAGTAGGGGTACACGAACGAGAGGCTCCCAGAGCTCGATCCCGTGCCGAAATTCCATCCCGTGCTCGACCATGATTTCACCGTGGTCCGCGGTCACGACGACGACGGTCGCTGCGCCCCAAGGCTGGGTCTTCACGTAGTCGAGCAGGCGGCCAATGGCCTGGTCGGTGAACCAGAGCTCGCCGTCATAGAGCGCGCGCTGCCGCCACCCGTGCGGCCTGGAGGGATCAGCGAAGTCTGGCGCGCCCGCGTGCGGGATGTACTCGGAGTGCGGGTCGAAATAATGCGCCCAAAGGAAGAAGCGATGCGATCCGGCGTGCACGGCGAGAAGCTTGATGGCGGCGTCCGTCAATTGCGCGCTGGTCGCCCGCGTATACTGACCTGCGGGCGGCTCGGCCGAAAGGTCGAACGCGTCGCAACCCTGCGTCAGGCCGAGTCCCTCGTGGAAGTACCAATGCGACGCGACCCCCATCGTAAAGACATCGGCGCGCCGGAGACGCTCGGCCAAGAACGTGTTGCCCGCGAAGTACGTGTCGAGGTGACCGCCGTCGCGGAGCGTTTCGCTCGGGTACTTTCCGATGACCATCGGCGCGAGCGCTTTGCCCGTATAAGACGCCATCGCGTAGGCGCGCTCGAAGACGACACTGCGCGCCGCCAGTGCATCCAGATTGGGCGTCGTGGGTTTGCCATAACCCAAAAAGCCTGCCTCCGAGGCCCGAAATGTATCGATGGTAATGAGGATCAAGTTTAGGTCGCTGTCGACCAGATGCGTCTCGGTGCGCTCGGAGTCCGCCATGGCGCCCAAGGCGGGCGCAAACACCGCGTTGGCCAATGCGACGAGTCGCGAATCGTCCTTGGCCTCCTCGTAGAGCGCCCCGAAGGCCTTCTCGCCAAACTCGGTGACGCCGTCGTAGCTCAGATAGTGCTCGACCTCGGAGCGCCGCTGCTCGAAGGCCGCCAGCAGAAGCTCGTTGGCCCGGTCCGCAGGCGTGCCTTTTCGTGCGGAAGCAAGGAGGTCGAAGAGGACCGAGAGCACCGCCCGCGACGGTTGCCTCGCAAAGGGACCCCCGGCGCCGGTGGCCGCAGCCTGCTTCTGCGAATCGTAGCGAGCGCGAAGCTCGCTCAAGGCAGTCAGCAGCGACGCGTGGTCGATTCTCGGGATGATCGTGGAGCGTGCGCACGGCTAGGTCCGCGAGAACCGGCAGACTCCAATCGTCCGATTGCGTCACTCGCGAGACCGCATTCGCGACCCACCGGCTTCCGACGGCGTCGTCTTTCGGCAATTCCGTGACCTGCCAGACGAGGTCGTCGGCGACGGGCTCGGGGTTCGACGCCGAAGCGGCGAGCCGTGATGGCTTCGAAGCGGCGACTGCAGCGGCCGCGAACAGCAGACCAAAGGCGACTATGGTGGAGAAGCGCGAGCGAGCTGGCATACGCGGCGGTGTCAGGGCGCAGAGCGCGCGGCCAGGGTGAGACTACCGACGAGCGCCCACTCGAGGGTCACTTCTGTCGCGGGGTCGAGGATGGCGGCGGCGGACAATTCCGTCTCGGACCGTCGCGGCCGTCGGGTGACGATTGGCCAAATTACCAGAATCGCAGGAAGGGCGCCGTATCGATAAGGCCCGATTCGTTTGGGCGGTCTCTGGTCGGTCGATGCCGAGCGGGGCCGCCACGCCGACCGGTGGTCGAGTCGGTTCGAGGGACACGACACGAGCGGCCCCGTCGCTCGGCGCGCGGATCCTGGAGCGGAGCGCACCCCGGCCCGCGCGGGGTGCGCTCCGGTCATCGGCCTTCGCCGGCGGATGGGAGAAGGATTGGGCAGCGAGAGCGAAGACTCTCGCATACAGGACATATGGACCCGCACCAAGGCGGCGGAAACGCGACTTTTGTACGAGTTTATTCGTCTTCACGATTAAACTGTACGAAGACGACGTGTCTGTTATGGTGGAATATGTGCGATGCCGACCACGCAGGAGAGGGCGCCGACAAGGGGCTACGCGCCGCGCTTGTCGCGGGCGGAAGCGCACCCTCCGCCGTCGGCGACACCCCTTTCCGTCGGCACTTCGACGGGGGGCGGGGGCTCAAGCTGGCACCAACACGCGCCGCGGTCGGGCGCCATCTCTTCCGTGCCATCGCGCACTGGACCCATTGGGATCGGAATGAAACTGTCACTTGCCTTCTCGACGCTCGCTGGTTTTCTCCTCATCGTCACCACGGCTCACTCGCAGGAAGTGTCACCGCCGACCGCGCCTTCCGCGGTCGGGTCGGGGTCACCCGCGCCGGCTCCTCCAGGCGAGCCGTCGTCTCCCCCCCGGCGCTCGTGTCCGCTCCCCCTCCGGAGGCGCCCCCTGCTCGCGCCACGCCGACCACCACGGGCGGCCCAGGTGACCCTGCCTCCACGGCCGCGGGCCCCGGAGGGTTCTCGATCCGATCCGTCGACGACAAATGGCAGCTCCGCTTTCGCGCGCTCGTGCAGGGCGACGGCCGTTTCTGGTTCGACGACTCGGAGCGGCCGCAAACCAGCACATTTCTCATCCGGCGCGCGCGACCCACCGTCGAGGGCCGCATGCCGTACGGCGTCTCGTTTCTATTGAATCCCGATTTCGGCGGAGGCACGACTGTTCTGCAGGACGCCTATCTCGGGTTCGACATCGACGAGGGGCTGCGATTCCGCTTCGGTAAGTTTACCGTTCCTTTTGGTCTCGAGCGGTTGCAACCCGCAGCGAACCAGACCTTCGTCGAGTTCGGGTTGCCGAGCCTTCTGGCCCCCAATCGAGACGTCGGCGTCATGGTCCACGGGGATTTGTTCGGCCGCTTTCTCGGATACGCAGCCGGGGTGTTCAACGGCGTTCCGGACAACGGCAGCGGCGACCTCGACTCCGACGGCGGGAAGGAGGTCGCCGGACGCCTGTACTTGCGCCCGTTCGCACCGCTCGCCACGGAAGCCTTCGGCCGGCTTTTCGTCGGCATCGCGACGACGTTCGGCCGCGTCCACGGAACGCCGACCAACCCGGCGTTCAGCAGTCCGACGGCAACGCCGGCCTACAAGACACCCGGACAGGCGACGGATTTTTCGTACGTCGCGGCTCCGTCGGGCGCAGCGCCCGATTACTCCAACACCGTCGTCGCCAACGGCCCGCACAACCGCTACGGCGCGTACGTCTACGAGGCGCTCGGTCCCTTCAGCCTGTTGGGCGAATATTACCTGTCCGACCAGGAAGTCGGCCGGACCGGCCCCGGAAATGCCTGGATTCACAACCAGGCGTACCAAGCACAAGCGACGCTCATCGTCTTTGGGGCGAATGCGGCTTATGACCTCGTGCACGTGGCGACCCCGTTCGATCCCGCTCGCGGGCATTTTGGAGCGCTCGAGATCGCGGCCCGCGTTGGTCACCTGTCGATCGACTCCGCTGCCTTTCCGAGCTACGCGGCGAGCGGCTCGGTCCGTGGCGCTACGGAGGCGACGACGGGACTGACCTGGTACGTCAGCGAAAATGCAAAGTTCGTCGCCAACTGGGATCACACGGAGTTCCAGGGGGGCGCGAAGACGCCGGCGGAGGCCTCGGCCGGGCACCGAGAGGCCGAGAACATCATCCTGCTGCGCGCACAAGTCGTTTACTGACGGCAGCGGATGGCCCGCGCAAGGAGGGAGGGCGCTGCAGGCGAGCCCGTCCAAGTGTCTTCGAGGAGGAAAACGAGGGCAACGTCGCAGGCTCGCAGGCTACATGCAGCAGAAGACGGTCGCTTGCCCGCCTCCCCGCACGGAGTCGTTTGCGATCGTGTCGGTGCCGATGCCGCACGTGCTTGCGGAGGTCGGGGCGAAGAGCCCTTTCAGGTGGGTGGGCGCCGGACTGATGCTTTCTGCGTGGCAGGCAGAACCGGTGGCGTACTGGGTGAACGCCCCACCGCAATCCGTGCCACCGTAAATATCGATCATACCGCTGCACGCGCCGGGTACGAGCTTGCAATTGCACGCCGAACAGCCCCGGCCGTCCAAGATGTCCGAATAGTAGACTTTCGGGTTTGCCAAGAATCCCGCCGGGCAGGCCGGAATGGGGGCACCGCCTTGGACGACTTGATAGATGCAAGTCTGGGAGCCATACGGAGGCAGCGGCGTCGCTACGCACTGAGAGTTGGCCACGGAGCATCCGCCCGGGCTGTCTGCCGTCAGCACGGTGCACGCACGCGCGATGCCTGTCCACGTCGGCGGTACGGGGACCTTCGGCGTCATTTCAACGGACGGGGTGCACGTTCCGCCGTTCAGCGTCGGGAGCGGCGCAGTGACGGAGAAGCTGGCACCGCAGCGCGTGTTCGTGAACGCCGAGCACGCCGACGTAATCTTGGGCAACGCGGCGGAACACACGCTCGTCGCAGTGCATGCCCCGTCGAAGCTGATCGCGGCGCTCGTCTCACAGTCCTCGACCCCCGACAGCGCGCAACTGCATTTGCAGGTGACGGGCGGCCCCGTGGGATCGCGATGCAAGTCCATCGGCTGGCCATAACCCGGGGGGCAAGGAGGGGGGGTCTGACCCGCGGCGGCGTCCCAGAGCGCAACGGGGCCCAGCCACGCGCTCGGGGCCGAGGCGGCGCAGTTGTAGCCGCTGCACGCCGTCAAATCAGCGCAATCGGTGAGCCCATTGCAATCGTCATCGATGCCGTTCTCGCAATTCTCGACCGCGGCGACCCGGACGCACTCATCCACGGTGACGTCGTCGGTGACGTCGGCTCCAGTGTCGACTTCCACACTCATCCCATCGTCGCCTTCGGGCGCGGTCTGGTCGGCCGCGGCATCATCCCCGGCCAGGGCGGCGTCCGGCTTCTCGCAGGTCGCCTTGTCGGTGCAGTCGCCCGATGACGTGACGCCGCAACTGGTGATGGCGATCGCGCACGCCGTCACACCCGCTAGACAAACAAAAAAACCGTTGGCGGCGGATCGAAGCATGGACAGTGATGCGATCAGCACCCCTCATCCGTACCATCATCCCGCCGCGCGGCCCAGAAGGCCGCCCCGCGTGCGCGACTCCGATCCTCTGTTCTGCGCGATCTCCAAAGCAGGACCGCCCGGTGCGTCCCCAATGTGTGTTGCTGTCGTGTTTTTCAATTGGCGCCGTAGCCGACGGACTCGCCTGCCGGAGGACACGCGTCCCCTGGAGCTCGTCGTGCGCCCCGGCGGCCCCTTTCGGCAGGCTCAGACATTGGTGTCCTCCGCGGGCACGTCACGCGGGTCCGGCAGGCTCGCCCCGGGGCGTCGGTCGCCACCGTCCCCCGCACACTCGGCGTCCAGCGTGAACGACGTCATCGAAAGCGAGCCGAAGGCGTAGCCGTCGATGAGCACCTTCGCGACTTGCGTCGAGGCCGAGGCGAGGCCGGCAAGATGAAGCAGCGGGATGAAGTGATCGGGCGTGGGGGCGGCACGCCGAAAGTCCGGGTGGTCACGGAGCGCCGGGGCGCCGCCCGGACGCGCCGTCAGGATCGCACGCGCGGCGTCGTCGAACCTGTGCGCCCAATCGAAGCCGGCGTCCGGCTTCGACCAGTCGATGGCGCGGAGGTTGTGGACCACGTTGCCGCTTGCGACGATGAGAACGCCGCGATCGCGAAGAGGCGCGAGACGAGCGCCCAGCTCGTAGTGGAAGTCGAAGTCCTTGCGCGCGTCGATCGCCAGCTGCACGACCGGAACGTCGGCCTTCGGAAAGGCGTGAACGAGCACCGACCAGGCGCCGTGATCGAGGCCCCAGCTGTCGTGGTCGAGCCCGACGCTCGTCGGCTTCGCGATCTCCGCCACCTCGTGCGCGAGGCTCACGTCTCCCGGCGCGGGGTATTCGATGTCGAAGAGCTTCTGCGGGAAGCCGAAGAAGTCGTGGATCGTTCGCGGGCGTGCCATCGCGGTGACGGCCGTGACGCCCGTGTACCAGTGGGCAGAGACGACGAGGATGGCGCGCGGCGCCGGTACGCAAGCCCCGAAGGCGCGCCACGCCGACGTGAATCGGTTCGTCTCGAGCGCGTTCATGGGGCTCCCGTGCCCCAAGAACGCGGCCGGCATTCGCTTCGTCGTGGGCGTCATCGCGTGTTGCATCGCGCCTCTCCGCCCACATCCTTGCCATCGAGCGTCGTTCAGCGTCAACGACGCCTGGCGAATTTCTCCGCTCGGTTTCGAGAGACACGGTGCCCCCGCAAACCGGGTGGGATGCGAGTCGCTCTCGCGTCTCTTCGCAATGTGCAGCGACGGCGGCGTCCGCACCGATGCGGAGAACGAAAAACCGCCGTTTCGTGCCTGGTCTCCACATTGCCGGCCCGTCCGGCATGAGCGCCATGCAGGCTGCAGTGGGGGCGGTCTCGACCCCCCCCCGCCCAAGAGCACGCTGCTGGAGCTCATTTCGCGCGAGCGCCTGAGGCGCCGTCATCGTCACCTGATTTCGTGGTCCGCGGTCGCCGCGCTTCCGATACTCGCGGTGGCGGTGTGGCTCGCTCTGCGGCAGCGCCCCGTCCCGCTCGCCGCCCGCTTTCATCTGGTGCCCGTCACTCAAGGCGACGTGCTTCGTGAGGTGCGCGCGACAGGTCATGTCGAAGCCGTCACCATGGTTCAAATAGGCGCGGAGACCTCGGGACGAATCGCTTCCGTCGAGGTCGATTACAACGACCGCGTCAAGCAAGGTCAGGTGCTCGCCCGCTTCGATCGCGTCGCGCTCGAGGCGCAGCTCGCCCAGACGCAGGCTTCGGCCGCGAGCGCACGCGCCGCCCTCGAGCAGGCGAAGACCGAGCGTGATCGCTCGGCGCGGGACCTCGTGCGGGCGCAGCAGCTCTTTGATGGCAAATCGCTGTCGGAGACCGACAGGGACAACACCTCGGCCACCGCACGCCTCGCCGAGCAACGGGTCGCAGCCGCGGACGCACAGCTCGCGGCGCAACAGGCCGCCCATGATCTCGCACGAACGAACCTCGATCACGCGGTCATTCACTCGCCCATCGACGGGATCGTGATTACCCGCAACGTCGACCCCGGTCAGACCGTCGCGTCCACGTTGCAGACGCCCGTGCTCTTCTCGGTGGCGGCGGATTTGCGACGCATGCGTGTCGTCGCCGCCGTCGACGAGGCAGATATCGGCGAGGTAGCGCAGCGGCAACAGGCGTTTTTCGTCGTGAACGCCTATCCCGACCGGGTCTTCGACGGCCTCGTGACCGAGGTCCGCAACTCGCCTGTCGTCGTACAGGACGTCGTCACCTACGGAACCGTCGTCGAGGTCGCCAATCTCGACTTGGCCCTCAAGCCGGGGATGCCGGCCTCGGTCCGCATCCGTACGGCCACCGCAAAAGACGCTCTGCATGCTCCGAGCTCCGCTCTCATTCACTCCGCCTGGCGAAGGCCCGAGACCAGGCCGGGGTGGGTCCTCGAAGGGCTGACGCTTCCCGAGTCGACGTGCGGCCTGGCGTCAGCGACGGCGAAATCCGGGATCGGTCGGGGTGTGCTCGCGCCTGGGCAGAACGTGCTCGCAGAGCTCTCGTCAGAAGGGAAAAAAGCGTATGGCCTCCCGCACTGAGGGCGCCGCGCTCCTCTCCCTTCGCTCCGTCGTGAAGGTTTACGGAGACGGCGACGCTGCGGTGCGAGCACTCGACGGCGTCGACCTCGACATTGCTTCGGCCGAGTTCGTAGCGATCACCGGACCATCGGGCTCTGGAAAGTCGACCACGATGAGCATCTTGGGGTGCCTCGATTTGCCTTCGGACGGTGAATATCTCATCGAAGGCATACCCGTGCAGGACCTGGTGCCGGACGTGCTTGCCGCGCTTCGCAACTCGCGTTTCGGTTTCGTCTTCCAACAGTTCAACCTGCTGTCGCGAACGACCGCGCTCGAGAACGTCGCGATGCCGCTCGTTTACGCGGGCGTATCGAGGCGCGAGCGCACGCGCCGCGCGACGGAATCGCTGGCGACCGTGGGCCTCGCGGGACGCGAGGGTGCGCGACAGAACGAGCTCTCCGGCGGTCAGCAGCAACGTGTTGCCATCGCGCGCGCGATCGTGAACGAGCCCGAGATCATCTTGGCGGACGAGCCCACCGGCAACCTCGATTCCAAGATGGGCGCGGAGATCATGCAGATTCTGGCAAGACTGAACGCCGAGCGCGCCATCACCGTGCTCATGGTCACGCATGACGCCAGTTGCGCCGCGTACGCACGACGCCAGGTCGTCTTTTCGGATGGGCGTGTGGTTTCGGACGGGCCTTCGACGGCGTCTTCGTGATCGGCACGACCGCCGGCCTCGCCTTCTCGGCGCTGCTGCGTAACAAATTGCGATCGATGCTCACGATGCTCGGCATCGTCATCGGTGTCGCGGCGGTCGTCATGATGCAATCGGTCGGTCGCGGCGCGACGGCCTATGTCGGCGAGGCGATTTCCGGACTAGGCAGCAACATGCTCATCGTCATGCCCGGTCAGGCGAAGGGGATGCAACAGAACACGCTCGGCGCACCGCTCTTCACGGCGGGCGACCTCGACGCTGTCCGCCACCAAGCGCGCGACGTTGGCTTGGTGACCGCCGCGGGCTCTCGGGTGCTTCGCGTCGTTTTTGGCTCGAACAATCGCAGTGTGAACTCGGGCGGCGTCATGCCGGAATATTTCGAGATTCGCGGGTGGGGTGTCTCTTCCGGACGCCTCCCTACGCAGGAGGACGAGCGCGGCGGGGCGGCGGTGTGTGTCGTCGGCCAGACGGTCAGCGACGCCCTCTTCGAACGGCGAGATCCGGTGGGCAAAGACCTGCGTGTCCACGACATGACCTGCCGGGTGATTGGCGTCCTCGAGCCCAAGGGCGCCTCGGCGTTCGGCATCGATCAAGACGACGTGGTGTTCTTGCCGTACACGACCTTCGCGAGGCGAATTCTCGGCAACGATCGCATCGGGATTCTCATGGCCACGGCACCAGGGTGCGGCGCGCCCACCTCCGGGCGCTCTGCTGATCATCCGAAGCGCAAGGCCGCGAGGGGGTTCAGGCGCGCGGCTTTGCGCCGTGAGCGGCGTTCGCACGGTTGCGCGCAGGACCTCACGGTCAAAATCCTCACCGATCACAAGCGTAGCGACTCGGAAATCGCCGCCGCGGTTCAGAGCGCGCTCAAGTGGGACGTGTGGGTTCCGCCGACCGTCACCGCAACGGTCCAAAGCGGTTCCGTGACGCTCGCCGGGCAGGTCCCGTGGAATTATCAGCGTGACGCTGCCGAACGCGCGGTTCGTCATCTGACGGGCGTCGTCACCGTGCACGACTCGATCACCCTCGCGCCTCAGGCCTCCGCCGCCCAAGTGAAGGAGAAGGTCCAAGCTGCGCTGCTAAGGCAGGCAAAGGCCGACGCGAAGTCGATTCACGTCGACACTTCGGGCGGCAAGGTGACGCTCACGGGGAATGCCTCGTCGTGGCAATCCATCGAGGATGCTGCGAACGCCGCGTGGGCAGCCCCTGGAGTCACCGAGGTGATCGATCACGTCAAGATGGCGATGACGACAGTCTGAATTGCTGTTTGCCGGCGCGCAGTGCCTTTAGGACTGCTTCGGGGTAGTGTTGGCTGCGTCCCCGACGAGTCGTCGGGGATGCAGTGAGGACACCCACGATGCTGCCAAACATCAAAATCGGCTTCCAAGTCTTCGTGTCCGACGGCGGGCAAGAGGTCGGTGCGGTTCGCTTGGTCGCCCCGTTCGGGCGACCCGAGCTCGAAATCTATGTCGAAAACGCGGGCGACTTCGTGGTGCCACTCACCGCGGTCGCCTCCGTTCACGACAGCAAGGTCGTCCTCGACTGCGGCAAGCTCGACGCGAAGCTTCGGCGGGCGATCGGCCACGCGCACGACGCCGAAGAGCCGGGCGCATGAGCGCTCGTCGACCGCGACGGGGACTGGTTTTCTCGAGGAGCCGCGGGTTCTAGAGCGCAAGTCTTGCGCGAGTGCGCGCACCTTGCGCTACGGCTTCTCTGCTTTTGACTCGGCTTTCGACGTCCCGCGTATCGTCAGGACTGGGAGCGACGCGGTTCGGACCACGTACTCCGCTACGCTGCCTAGAAGCGCTCGCGAGAGACCGCGGCGCCCGTGAGTCCCCATGACGATGAGATCGGCGCAGAGATCCGTGGCCACCGCGTGGATGGTCTCTCGGGGCTCGCCGCTCTTCAGGAGCGATTTGAGCACCACGCCGCGATTCTTTCGCTTCGCGACAATCGCGTCGAGCGCCGCTTGGGAGCCAGCGACTATCCGTCCAACGAAGTCGGCCGTGGCAACCAGCGCGCCGTCAGGAAAGCCGAGGATCGGAATCTCGTAGGCGTGCAACACGGTGATTTGGGCACCGATTTCGTCGGCCAGGGCGATGGCGTAGTCCAGCGCCGCGTCGGCGGGCTCACTGAAGTCCGTCGGGACGAGGATGACCTTCGGAGGGATGTTCATGAAGGGCCATGCAGCAAGCGCCCTGCCGCCCCTCTAAAAGACCCGTTCAGAGCGACTCGGCGAGCTTCTGGAGCTTCTTCAAGGTCGTCTTGATGGTCTCCAACGTCGCTTCGGAGAGCGACTCGGCTGCGCGCTGCGCGGCCTGCTCGGCTTCCACGATCTTGGGCTGAAGCTCGTCCCAAGAGGTCTTGATGTCCATGCCCGCGAGATGGACCTTCACCTTGGTCTCGTCGCGCAGCGTTTGAAGAAGCCCGAGGGTCTTCTTCATTTCAGCCTTCAGCTCTCCGGTGGTTCGATCGCTCATGTCACTCTCCTCGAGGGCCATTGCCGATTCGCATCTTCCGGGGCGGCTCGCATTGGTGGAGCGAGGCCGAGCCGATGTGGGAGAGCTTCGCGCGGGCGTACGGCGCGCGCAAGCGAATCCCGGTGGGGATGCGAAATGCCATTCAGCCTCGGCGTCCGGAGCCGAGGGGCTCGGCGGGTCACTCCTCGAGAGCACATCGAGAGCGCGCGGACGATTCGGCGGTGACGCCGCCGTCGAGCAGAGCGAAGATGCGCACGGGGATTTCGGCTCCGAGGGTCTTCTCGCGCGCCCTCCTGGACCCCTCGTCGTCGAAGCGCGCCTCGAAGGGATCGGTTCAACCAAAATGAAGCGAATCTTGCCGCTCAGTCTGCTCGGTGCAGCCGCCCTCGGGGCCAGCGGCAGGGCGTATGCGCAACAAGACGTGCGCGAGGCCCCCGCGGAGCCCGAGTACACCTTGGACGAGCATTTTCTGCGCATCACCCGCCCCGGCGCGAGCACGCAAATCGATCTCGGTTGCGTAGGACGCTCGACGCTGCGGACCGGAGCGCGACTCTTCGTCGCCTGCGGAGCGGCCGGAGTCGTGGAGCTCGATTTGTCCGAATCCGCTCGCGCCTCGCCCCGACGGGACGATGCATGTCGAGGGGGACGCGACGGGGCTCTTTCTTCGTGACGGGATGCCTTGGGTCGAGATTGCGCATGTCGATGCGCGCCCGGTTCGTATCGGGACGGCGAGCCCGGCCCCCGTGTCCACGATGGCAGCGCCGATCGTCTCCGCGACCCGCCTTCCCGCCGACGATGTCACAAAAGAGCCCGAAAGCCCCGAGGCGGAAAGCATCGTGTCGCCGCCGAGACACGGCGGCGTTTGGGAGCTGGCACTTCTAACGAGCGGCTTCGTCGCCTTCGGCAGCCTGGGCGCCGGGCTGCTGGGCTCCGCATCCGTCGCTTACCGCTTCGAAGCGCCCATCGTGCTCCGCGCGGAGATGGCACCTTTCGGCGTCGCCGGGCCGTCGACGACGACGACTTGCTGCTCGACGACGACGGGCCAGAGCACGGGCAGCGGAGGGGCCGTGACGGTCTTCGCCGCGAACGTGCTCGTCGGGCTCGATACCCAGTTCATCGAGGTTGGCCTCGGGGTGGGGGGCGCCTCGGTCAACCAGAGCGCGGCGCTCCCGACCACCGGCGGAACGCCGACCACCGGATCCGTGTCCATCGTCGAAAGCGCGCGCCTCGGTGCTCGCGACGGCCTCGCGCTCGACCTCGAGAGCAGCGCCATCGCGGTCAACAACCAGTTCAGTCTCGGTTATTTGGTCGGCGCCATTCAGATCCCTGTCGCGACGAAGGTCATGCTCATGGTGCGCGGCGGAGGAGGCAACGTGGGATTCGGCTACGGCGATCTCGGCGTGCGCGTGCGCGTACGCGGCGACGGCGGCAAGGGCACCGTCGCGCTGACGGGTTTTGCCGGTGGCGCGTCGATCCAAGAAAACCTCTGCAGCTCCAACCCCGATTTCCCCTTTTCGCGCACGTGCAACTCCGCAACTCTCGCCGGCCCCTCCTTGGGAGGTGGCGTCGAGTGGAGGTTGTGACGGCGGGCAAGCCTGGACCGTACGCCGAGCGACCGAGCCGGCGATTCGGTCAGATCGCCTCGAGGAACGTGACGAGATCGCGAATCTCGTCGTCGGTCAGACCGGACGTCTGTCCGTGAGCGGTCGTCCCGCACCGCGTGAAGCGCTCGGTGAGGGTCTTTGCGCATCCGCTGTGCATGAATGGCCCATGAGCTCCCAGGCCGAGGAGCGGCGGGACCTGGAGCCGCGCGCCAGTGCCGACGTCGACCGTCGCGTTGTTCGTGTAAGCGGAGCCGGAGTGGCAGCTCGAGCACGCGCCCTTGCCCTGGAACAAGGCCTCCCCACGCGCCCTTGCCGCCGAATCCACGCTAGGCCGCCGAGGTACTGGCAATTGCTCCAGCCAACCTTGAAGCGCGGAGACCTGAGCGTGCTCGAGCAGCCGTCCCCCCATGCGCCGCGTATACACCTCGTGAGAGAGGGCCTGGAGATCGGCGAAGTCGGCATCCCAATGATAGGGAGCGGTGCCCTTCACGGTCCCGAGGAGCGACGGCGTTCGCCGCGGCTTCGTCCCGTCGAAATTCCACGTTTGGGCGTCATCGCCACCCTCACCATGGCACGAGGCGCACGCGACGGATCCGCCCGAGTTCGTATGAAAGATGGTGTGCCCGGTGTCCTCGCGGCTCACGTCCGAGAGGGTAATCGAGCTCAGAACGACGTCGCCATTCCCCCCGCCGCCAGGCCGCACCACGTAGAGACGCGCGGGCTCGCGACTCTGGAGGAGGATGGTTCCGTCTTGGCGAACCTCGGTGGCGATCAACTGCCCTTCGATGGTGGCGCGCTGTCCCGGAGCGCTCGAGCCCCGTGCGGCGATCGTCGCGTAGGGTGCCGTCGACGCAGACCTCCAGTTGCCCGCCGCGATCAAGACCGCGACACTAGAGGCGACCGCGTCCTTCGGAGGAAAGGCAAGGTCGACCGGCAGCACGTTCCCCTCGGGGACGTCCATCGGCGTCGCCTTCGTCAGATCCTGCGTCGAGAGGGAGGCGATGACCGTACGGACGATCGCCCCGGCGCCGGAATTGCCATATCCGCCCGGGGTCGTGGGGACGAAGCTCGTGGAGTCGAGCTGATAGGCAACGTGGAGCTCGTGGTCCGCGGTCAAGCGCATGCGCCAGGCCATGGCCGGCGAGCTCTCGAGAGGAAGGGCGGGCAGTGACGCGCGTTCGGCAATGTCGCCGTTGCGAGTGATCCGCAGGATCTCCGCCGCACGGAACTTGCTCACGAAGATGGAATCGCCGTCGATGACCACATCCCGCAGGTCGGGCTCGATCACGCGTACCTGCGCCGCGGGCCCCGACCCGGCGGGGAGCGTCACGAGCTCGCCGGTCGCGCATGCGACGAAGATCTGGTCGGTCGTCCCGTCGTAGGCGACCCCCCGAGGCTGGGCGCACACGGCACGGCGCCCGACGAGGCGCCCGGTCGACAGGGCGAGGGTCGCCAGCTCGCCCGACCCACGAAGCGCGACATACACGAGGCCGCCCGTGTCTTCGACGAGTCGGCCCGGCTCGTCGTGCGCCGTCAGATCGGCTCGCGCGCGAACGGTGCCCGAAGCGATGTCCACGAAGCTCACGAAGTCGCGATCCGGATCCGCGGCGATGGCGGTCTTGCCATCCTGGGACAGGAGCATCGTCCCCCCCGATATCGGGGGTGGCGTAACGCTCTGCGTGGTCGTCGGGCCGAGGTCGGGCGCCTGCCTGGGTACGGGGTTGTCCGGGACGGGTGGCGCTGCGTTGCAGCTCACGGAGGCGAGAAGAACGGCGAAAAGCGCGTCACGTTTGTGCCCCACGGCCAGCTCCTTGCGAACGCGCCCTTGGGCCGATCGCCGTTGGCGTCCCCTCCTAGACCGTAGGCTGCAGCAGGTTGCTGCGCAAGGAAGCGGGTCTCAGGTCGCCGGCGTGGTCTTCTTCCAGGCGTCGAGCCTTTGAATCCGGGCAAACCAGCGCTGAACGCTGCCAAACTTTTCGACCGGAAGCTTGCCGGGCACGACGTACATGAGCGGCGCGGAGACGGCGAGATCGGCGAGGGTCAGCTCCGGTCCGCACAGGTAGTCGCGAGTCGCGAGCTGGTCGTCGAGCACTTTGCCGAAGCGCGCGATTTCTCCCTCCCCGAGCGCCACGATGCTCGGGTCGGGGTCGCCCTTGCCCATCATCTTTTTGATCATGTTCTGCTGGACCAGCATGGCGCAGCTCGGACTCCAGTGGGTGGCAGCCCAGAAGAGCCAGCGATTGACGTCCGCACGCGCTTCGGGCGCGCTCGGGTAGAGAGTATTGCCCGGCGTCTTGTCCGCCAGATAGAGCATGATGGCGCTCGACTCCCACAGCACGAGCCCCCCATCCACCAGCGTCGGGACCTTCCCCATCGGATTGAGCTTCAAGTAGTGAGGCGCCTGGTTTGCCCCCGTAACGAGATTGACCAGAGAGAGCTCGAGCTCGACGCCGAGCAGCGATGCCGCCATGACGGCCTTGCGAGCGTTGGAGGACAACGGATGATGGTAGAGCTTCATGTTTGGACTCCTCCCTAAAGGAAATGGCTAGATGCCGTCCTAGCGCACTCCCTCGGCGGGCGGAACGGTCAGCGCGGGGAACCCTTTCGCCCGAAGGTACGCGGCGACCTCGGGCGGGCGCCCGCGGAATGCGCGGTACCCCTCCGCGGGATCGACGGTATTTCCAACCGACATGACCGCGTCAAAGAGGCGCTTCGCGACCGCCTTGTCGTAGGGGCCGGCGCCTTCCTCGAAGGCCTCGAAGGCGTCTCGGTCGAGGACCTCGGACCACAGATAGCTGTAATACCCCGCCGAGTACGCGTTGCTCGAGAAGACGTGCGCGAATTGCGGCGTGCGATGGCGCATGACCACGGCCGACGGCATCCCCAGCTTGGCCAGCTCCTCGCGCTCGAACGCGTCCGGATCGATGCGTGTCGAGCCGGCGAGGTGAAGCTTCATGTCGATGATCGCCCCCGCCAGATACTCGGTCACGGCGAAGCCCTGATTGAACGTGCGGGCCCTCTCGATCTTGGCGACGAGAGCCTTCGGGATTGGGCGGCCGTTCTCGTCGACCGCGAAGCGTGTGAGCACCTCGGGGGTCAGAAGCCAGTTCTCGTTGAGCTGAGAAGGAAACTCGACGTAGTCGCGCGGCACCGCGGTCCCAGAAAGCGACGGATAGCTCACGCTCGAGCAGAGGGCATGGAGCGCGTGACCGAACTCGTGGAACAGCGTCGTCGCGTCGTCCCAGGAGATGAGAGCGGCGTCCCCCGGCCTCGGCTTCACGAAGTTGGCATTGTTCGAGACGATCGCGGTCGCGGGTCGGTCGAAGCGCTCTTGACGCCGGTAGCTGCTCATCCAGGCGCCCGAGCTCTTGCCGGAGCGCGAGTACGGGTCGAGGTACCAGAGCCCCACGTGTGCACCGTGGGCGTCTTTCACCTCGTAGACGCTCATCTCGGGCTGGTAGACCGGAATCCCCGTGACCGGCGCGAAGGTGAAGCCATAGAGCTGGCCTGCGACCCAGAACATGCCCTCACGCAGCTTGTCGAGCTGCAAAAAACGCCTCACCTCGTCCATGTCGAGGTCGTACTTGGCTTTGCGGACCTTTTCGGCATAGTAGCGGTAATCCCAAGGTTCTATCGTGATGTCGGTGTGCTCGGCGTGAGCAATCGCCTGCATGTCCTCGACCTCCTGGAGGACGCGCGCGACCGACGCGGGCCACACTTGCATCATCAAGTCCATCGCTCGGTCCGGCGTCTTGGCCATCGTGTCCTCGACACGCCAGTGCGCGTGGGTCGGGTAGCCAAGTAGCTTGGCGCGCTCGGCTCTCAGCGCGAGGATCTCGGTGACGACCCTCGTATTGTCGCGCTCGTCGCCGTTGTTCCCCCGGCGGTAATACGCGCGCCATACCCTTTCGCGGAGATCGCGTCGGGCGGAATACGTAAGAAAGGGATCCATCGAGGACCGGGTGTTGGTGATGGCCCACTTGCCCGCACGGCCTTTCTGCGCTGCAGCCGCCGCCGCCGAGTCCCGCAGCGACTGCGGCAACCCGGCGAGATCGCCCTCGCTCTCCAAGAAGAGGGTGTAGTCCTCCTCGTCCGCGAGGAGGTTCTGGCTGAATTGCGCGAAGAGAGCGGCCAGTCTTTGGTTCTGCGCCGTCACGCGGGTCTTGGCCGCGGGCTCGAGCTTGGCTCCCTCGCGCACGAACGCGCTCCAGCGAAGCCAGGTGAGGCGCTGCTGCTCTGCCGTCAGCATCGCATTGGCCGGCCCGAAGTACACCGTCTCGATCCGGCGGAAGAGCTTCTCGTTCTGGGTCACCTGGTCTTCGTACGCCGCCAGCTTCGGCTCCATCTCGGTCTCGATCGCCTGAAACTCTGGCGTCTTCATGGCCGAGCTCCAGACGCCGTAGACGGTGACCGCGCGCTCCAGAGGCCGCCCCGCGCGCTCCATCGCCGCGATGGTGTTCTCGAACGTCGGAGGCGCCGGATCGTTCGCGATCCGGTCGATGGCCTCCAGGGATTCCGCGATGCCCGCTTCGAGCGCGGGCTTGAAGTCGGAGACCTTTACCCGGTCGAAGGGCGGTACGCCGCCAAAGGGCCCCGACCATTCGGCTAGAACGGCGTTGGAAACGAGGGTCATGCTCCTGGCTTGCTCGGGTGCGAGCCTAACCCCGATTCGAGAGAGGCGCGAAAACCCCCCAAAACGCGGGCCGCCTCCGCCCGCGCGCTCATCTAGAATGGCAAGCGTGGCTCGGACGAGAACCGTGGAGAAAAACGCGCGCATCGCGCTCCGCGCCGACGGGTCGTTGCGCCTGGCCGTCGTGGCAGACACACACTCCGCGCCTCATCCCGGCATGAAGAAGCACCTCGGGTCGATGGCTCCGGATGGCATCCTGCATGCGGGCGACATCGGCGATCTCGCCGTGCTCGACGGGCTCGCGGCGATCGCGCCGGTCTTCGCGGTTCGCGGGAACATCGACGGCCGCGGGCCGAGCCTCCCCGACGTCCTGACTCTCGACGCCGTCGCAGGCGACGCGTCGGTGCTGCGCATCCTGCTCATGCACATCGCCGTCGATGGGCCGAGGTTGCGCGCGGACGCGGGGCGCCTAGCGCGTTTGCGGGATGCGTCCTTGGTGGTGTGCGGTCATTCGCACGTGCCTCTCATCGCGCGCGACGGCAGCCTCTCGGTCTTCAACCCCGGCTCGGCGGGTCCACGACGGTTTCACTTGCCGATCGTCTTCGGAACCATCGACGTGACGCGGACCGCCGTGCGTCTCGCCCACTTCGACTGCGAAACGGGAGAGCCCTGGAATCCGAGCTGACGGGCCGCTCGGGCTTGCGCGCGCGGCCCGACCGTTTCCTGTTCTCTTCCGCGGCCTCGCTTCGTTCGGGGATTGCTGGGGCAAGGACGACGAGCGGTTCGTCCCACCCGAAGGACGGTTAGTCGGAAGCGGTCGGCGATGGCCGTCGGCCGGGCCTTGGGCAGGCTAGGCTTCGCCTCCCATGACCCTCCCTAAGCGGATCTCCTGGATCCTCGCCGGCCTTGCCCTGGTGGGTGCTTGTCTTGGGGCTTGGCGCTACCGGGCGGCGCATCGCGCCGCGGACGTCCAGTACAAGACCGCACCCGTCGAGCGCCGGAGCATCGTGGCGCGTGCGACGGCGAGCGGGACACTCTCGGCGCTGGTGACCGTGCAGGTCGGTACGCAGGTGTCGGGTCGCATCCAGAAGCTCTTTGCGGATTTCAACTCGAAGGTCACGGCGGGGCAGCTCGTCGCGAAGATCGACCCCCAGATTTTCGAGGCGTCCGTGCAGCAAGCGCGGGCCAACTATCTTTCCGCCAAGGCCGGCCTCTCGTTGGCGGAGGCCAACTCGCTCAACGCCGACAAGCAGTTCGCTCGTGCCCAGGCGCTCCACGACAAGGACCTCGCTTCGCAGGCGGACCTGGACACGGCCGAGGCGGCCGTGGCGACTTCGCACGCCTCCGTGGACGCCGCGAAGGCGGCCATCGCGCAGACCCTCGCCGCGCTGCACCAGACCGAGGTCAACCTTTCGTACACGAACATTCTCTCGCCCATCGACGGAGTGGTGATTTCGCGCAACGTCGACGTCGGGCAGACCGTCGCGGCCTCGTTGTCGGCGCCGGTGTTGTTCACCATCGCCCAGGACCTGACGAAGATGCAGGTCGACACGAACGTCTCCGAGGGAGACGTCGGGCGACTGCAGGTCGGCATGAAGACTTACTTCACGGTCGACTCGTTTCCGGGACAGCGCTTTGCGGGAAAGATTCGGCAGATTCGCAACTCCGCGACCACCGTTCAAAACGTCGTCACCTACGACGCGGTCATCGACGTCGACAACACCGACCTGCGGCTCCGTCCAGGAATGACCGCGAACGTCACGGTCGTGTACGCCGAGCGGAGCGGAGCCCTCGCCGTCTCGAACGCCGCGTTGCGGTTTCGACCCGCGCCGTCGCTCGCCGGAAGCGCAGCGGCCACCGAGGACGCCCGCCGGCCCTCGCGCGCGCAGGCGGCGGGCAGCTCGGATGTCCGCAACCTATGGCTCCTCCGCGCCGGGGTCCTCCAGCCCGTCGCGATCCACGCGGGGCTCACCGACGGGACGTTCACCGAGATTACCGAGGGCGACGTCAAGGAGGGGGACCTGGTGGTCGTCGACGCGACGACGGCCGACACGGCGGCGACGGCAAGCTCCGGCACGGGCACGCCGGCGCTGCGACGCATGTTTTGAGGGACCGATGACCGGCCTCGTCATCGAGCTGAGCGATCTCACGAAGATCTACCGGAGCGGAGACGTCGAGCTTCGCGCGCTCGACGGCGTGTCTCTCGGCGTGACCGAGGGGGAGTTCGTCGCGATCATGGGCTCGTCCGGCTCGGGCAAGTCGACGCTGATGAACATCGTCGGTTGCCTCGATTGGCCGACCTCCGGGAGCTACGTGCTCGCCGGACGCGCGGTCGCGGGCCTGAGCCGCAGCGAGCTCGCTCGCTGCGCAACCGAATGCTCGGCTTCGTGTTTCAGCAGTTCAATCTCCTGCCGCGAACGAGCGCGCTCGAGAACGTCGAGCTGCCGCTCGTGTACGCCGGAATGAGCGCGAAAAAACGCCGGCTTCGCGCCACGCAGGCGCTCGAGCGCGTCGGCCTCGCCCGGCGCCTCCACCACCACCCCAACCAGCTCTCGGGCGGCCAGCAGCAGCGCGTCGCCATCGCGCGCGCGATCGTGAACGACCCCAAGGTCATCCTCGCCGACGAGCCGACGGGCGCGCTCGACTCGCGCACGAGCGTCGACGTCATGGCCCTCTTTCAGGAGCTCTGGCGCTCCGGGATCACAGTCATCGTCGTGACTCACGAGCCCGACGTCGCCGAGTTCGCGTCGCGCCTGGTCGTCATGCGTGACGGCCGGGTCCTCTCGGACCGCACCCAGGAGGCGAAGCAGGCCGTGCCGGCGACCGCCGAGGCAGAGGAGGGCACGGCATGAACCCCGTCCAGACGCTGCGCGTCGCTCTCCGCGCGATCCTGCGGAACAAGCTGCGCGCCTTCCTCACGACGCTCGGCATCGTCATCGGCGTCGGCGCGGTCATCGCGATGATGGCCATCGGCGCGGGCGCCAAGGCGCGCGTCGAGGAGGCCTTCGCGGCGATGGGCACGAACGTGCTCATCATCCTGCCGGGGTCCTCGAGCACCGGCGGCGTCCACGGCGGCTTCGGCTCGATGCCGACCCTCACCTGGGACGACCTCGCCGCGATTCGAAGCGAGGTGCCCTCGGTGAAGGCCGCGGCGCCCACGCTGCGCTCGAGCGATGCCCGTCGTCAGCGAAGATCAGAACTGGACGACGAGCATCACCGGCACTTCGCCGGAGTATTTCGACATCCGCAACTGGCCGATGGCCGCAGGCTCGCCCATCACCCCGGCGGACGTCGAGGGCGGCACCAAGGTGATCGTCCTCGGCCAGACGGTCGTCGACAAGCTCTACGGCCCGAGCGCCGACCCCGTCGGGCAGACGGTCCGCGTCGGCAGCACGCCGTTCACCGTCGTCGGCGTCGCCGCACGCAAAGGGCAGTCGGCGACGGGTCAGGACTACGACGACGCGGCGTTCATTCCGTTCACGACGTTCGCGCAGAAGGTCCAAGGGGGGCTCGAGCAAGTACCTTCAAGGCCAGGTCATGGTCGCGGCGACCTCCGCCGACGCGACGGCGCGCGCGCAGAAAGACATCACGGCGCTCCTCCGCGATCGCCACCACCTTGCGCCCGCCGGGGACGACGACTTCTCGATCCGCAACCTCAGCGAGATCGCCGGCGCGCAGCAGCAGGGAGCCGACACGATGACGACCCTCCTCGCGAGCGTCGCCGCGGTTTCGCTCCTGGTCGGCGGCATCGGCATCATGAACATCATGCTCGTCAGCGTCACCGAGCGGACGCGCGAGATCGGCATCCGCATGGCGGTCGGCGCCGAACCGCACCACATCCTGACGCAGTTCCTCGTCGAGGCGCTCTCGCTCTCGCTGGCCGGGGGCCTCATCGGCGTCGGTCTCGGCGTGGGCGTCGCTGCCTGGCTCGCCGCGCACCTGCACTGGCCGATGCTCGTTCAACCAGGCGTCATCACGCTCTCGGTGGGGTTCAGCGCGATCGTCGGAATCGTATTCGGCATTTATCCGGCGCGCAAAGCGTCGCAGCTCGATTCCCATCGACGCGCTGCGCTTCGAGTGACTGGACGTCCGACGGCGAGCGCGGCGTCGGAGAAACGAGGGCATCGCGCGCCTACTCCCAATGTCCGCCGATCCACGCACGGCCTGCTCCACGGGCTTCCCAGTGGCCAGGAACGTAGCGCGCATTCGCTCGCGGCCTGCGCTCATAGCGCCCGCGTTGCCATTGATACTGGCGACCACGCCATTCGTAGCTCCCCCCGACCCAAACGACGTCAGGCGCGGGAGGGGGCGGAGGCGATTCGACGAGCGGAGGGGGCGGAGGCGGCACGGTCTCGAAGATGACCTCCTGTTGCTGCGGAGGGGGGGGCGGCGCGACGACCACCTCCGGCTGCGGGGGCGCCGGCGGCGCCACGACGACCTGCGGCTGCGGGGGCGCCGGCGGAGCCACCTGGACGGCCGCCGGGGGTGGAGGCGCGGGCGGCGGCGGACCAGGCTCCACGTAGCAAGCGCCCATCGATAGCGCGCCGACGAATACGAAGGACGAAAGCAGCTGGACCTTTTCCATCGTGAAATCCCTTGCGGAAGTAGCGAGACAAGTTGCGATCGGCACGTTGGGGCTCGCTCCCCGCCCTCACCTGTTCGTGCAACAGAACTCCATCGCGCCACCGTTCGGGTCGCTCGCGCACAGAAGCGACGAGTTTGCCGCCATCGCCGCGTCCGAACCGCTGCAGGCCACGCCGTACCACCCCGCCGGGCAGTCGAGGATGCCGGGGGCTTGAGCGCACGTGTTCGCGCTGGTGACGCAGCAGTAGCCACCCGACCCGATGGCCGCGGCCGGCTCGCAGATGAGCGCCGGCATCGCCTCCCACGGCTTGTCCGCCCCCATGCACGAATAGCCAGCGAATCCGGCCGCACAAGCGATCGCGCCGTTCTGCCCGCACGTCGACGAAGGAGCCGCCCCCGTGGTCGCGCAGCAATAGCCGACCGCGCCGCCGCTCTCGGGCACGCCGCTTCCGCAAGAGAGCGGAGTGGGCGGTGCGACCCCGCTCGGACAGCTGTACCCCGTCGCGCCCGCCGTTGCACACGACACAGTCGCGTCCGCAGCGCAGGTCGCTGACGTCGTCGCGGTCCCGCAGCAATAACCGACGGCGCCGCCGGGCTCCGGCGCGCCGCCTCCGCAGTTGAGCGCTGGGGGCGGTGTCACTCCGCTTGGACACGTGTAACCCGTCGCACCCGCCGTCGTGCACGACACGGTCGCGTCCGCGGCGCACGCTGCGGCGCCCGTACGGGGGGTGTTGCAGCAATAAAGCGTGGAGCCTGCCGGCCCCGGGGCGGCGGAGCTGCACACCAGTGACGTATCGCTCTGCTCTGGGCGATTGTCGCTCGTGCACGAAAAACCGATTGACGGGGCAACGCAGCCCGTGACCGACGCGTCAGGGCCACAGGTATTCGGAGCAAAGGCGACGTCCACGCAGCAGTAGAGCTGCTCGCCCACCGCGCCCGGGGTGCCCCCGCTGCAGGCCAGCGACCCGCTGCTCTGCTCGGGCGTCGCGCCCCCGACGCAAGAGTAGCCGGACGCATTGGCGCCACAGCCGACCGCGGAGTCGATCGAGCACGACGACGGGGTTCCGCCTCCAGGTGAGGTCGTCACCGTGGCCGTGCAGCCACCCGCAAGCGCGAAGAGCACCCACGAGCCACAGCAGCCAGACCAGCCAAGGGATTCTTTAAGCATGGAACGGGAGACCATACGTACTCCCTTGCATGAGTCGCGCCGGCGAATTCCCACCGGCCGTCGACCGGCCCGGCGGGGCTCGGTGCCTCGCAAGCGGGCACATCCAACTCGAGCCCGGCACTTACGCGCGAGGCGAGCCCGTGTCGTGCGAGATTCCGCAACGGGGCGATTCGGACGAACCGTCGATGCGGCGATCTCTTTCAAGAATGCGTCGCCCGGACCGCGTCAATTGGCGCTACCCGCGGGTGGCGTGTGCTCGGCGCGTGGGTCCGAAGGCGGCCCCTCGCGGGGGCCGTTCGCGTCATCGACCGGCGGCGCGTCCTCGGCGCGCACGCGCGTCCCCTCGAGCAGCCGTTCACTCGGCGTAACGGCTACCCTCTCGCCTTCCGACAGGCCCGTCGCTATGGCCAGCCGATCGCCGAGATCGGCTTCGATATCGACCGGCTTCCAGTGCACGGTGTCGCCGACGACGACCGCTGCGCGCGTTCCCTTGGCGTCGAAGAGGACCGCCGTGGCCGGCACGAGGACGACTTGGCTCGTTCGCTTCACATCGAACGAAACCTGCGCATACATCCCTGCGACGAGCGCCCGATCCGTGTTGGGAATGTCGACCTCTGTCAAGAGCGAGCGAGTCGCCGGGTCGAGCTCGTTCGACGTGCGCGCGACTTTGCCCGGAAAGACACGTCCAGGCGCCTCGCGGATCCTTGCGGCGGCGTCCATTCCGACGCTTACCGCACCGGCGTAGAGCTGGGGCACGTTCACGAAGGCGCGCACCACGTCGACCTCCGCCACCTTGAAGAGCGCCTGACCCATGCCCGTCCCGGAGACCACGAGCTGGCCGACCTCGGCGGCGCGCATCGTCACGACGCCGTCGAAGGGCGCGACGATCCTTCCGAAGCCCCGCAGATCCGCGATTCGCCGCACGTTCGCCTCGGCGCTGCCCTTCGAAGCCTGCGCCGCGACCAGGTTCGCCTGCTGGACCTCGTAAGCCGACGAATACTGGTCCGCCTCCTGCTTCGACACGAGGCCCCCGGCGCCGAGGACCGCATAGCGATCGTTCGTCGTGCGGGCGAGACCGAGCTGCGCCTTCGCCTGCGCGATGGCGGCCTCGGCCTGCGCGGCCGAGGCCCTCGCTTGCCGCAGCTCTTCGTCGATTTCCGGCAAGTCGAGCTCGACGAGCACCTGATCCTTCTTCACCTCCGCGCCGATGTCGACGTACCACTTTCGAACGTAGCCGTTCGCGCGCGCGTAGATGCTGGTCTCCTGAATCGGCTGGACCGAGCCGGGAAGCACCACGCGCGCTCGAGTAGCGCCGCGTGTCACGCTCGCGACGCGCAAGCGAGGCAGGTCGGAGGAAGAACGCGCCTCCTCGCGGGTCACCGACGCGCGGTGGAGCAGGCGCGGAACGATCCCCAGCACGAGGAGCGCCCCCAAGAGCAAGGCGACCACCGCGGCAACGACCCTCAAGTCGCGAGGCGAGGGGCGATGCGGGGCGGGATCGAAGACACTGCCCTCACCGTGGCCGCCGCCGTCGCCCCCGGGACCTTTCCCGGATACGGCCGGGTGCCCTGCCCTCGTCATGCTTCGAGGCCCTCGAGCTCCATCGTGCGCGGCGCCTTCTTTCGCCACACGCTGTAAACTATCGGGACGAAGAAGAGCGTCATGAAGGTCGCCGCCGTGAGACCGCCGATGACGGCACGCGCGAGTGGCGCGTTTTGCTCGCCGCCTTCGCCCAAGCCGAGAGACATCGGCAACATCCCGAGGATCATCGCGAGGGCCGTCATCATCACGGGGCGTAACCTCGTGACCCCCGCGAGCCACGCAGCGCGGCGGGCGGCGTCACCCAGCTTTCGCTGATCGTTGGCGAACGTCACGAGCAGGATGCTGTTCGACGTCGCTACCCCGATGGCCATGATGGCGCCCATGAGGGCCGGCACCGAAAGGGTCGTCCTCGTGGCGAACAGCGCCCAGACGATCCCCGCCAACGCGCCGGGGAGGGCCATAAGGATGACCAGCGGGTCGAGCCACGACTGGAAATTGACGACCATCAGCAGGTAGACGAGCAAGATCGCCGCGAGGATACCGAAGGCGAGACCACGGAAGCTCGCATTCATGCTCTCCACCTGCCCTCGCACGAGGATGGACGTGCCCCGCGGCAGCTTCGCCTTCTGCGCGTCCTCGATCAGGCGATCGACCGCATCGGACACCGACCCGAGGTCTTCGCCCTGCACGTTGGCCTGCACGTCGAACGTCGAAAGAGCGTTGTAGTGGGTCAGGTTCACCGGCGTGGCGTCTCGCTTCAACGTCGACAGGTTACCGAGCATTTGTGGCGAGGCGCTGTTTGCCAGGTGAACGGGCATGGCCCTCAACGCCTCGATCGTGTCGACCTTGTACTGCGGGGTCTGCACCGACACGAGGTACTGCACCCCCTTCGCGCCATCGAGCCAGAAGCTCGGCGCGACCTGCCCCGTCGAGCTCAACGACACGAGCGCGTCGTTCGCGACGTCGCGCTGCGTGGCGCCGCCCTGGCTTGCTTCGGCGCGGTCGACCGTCAGGCGGAGCTCCGGCTGGTTGACCACTTGTGCGAGGTGAACGTCCACCGCGCCGCGGACGCTCGCCATCGCATCGCGCAAGCGCGCTGCTATCGCGTAGTTGCTCGCGTTGTTCCCCCGAGGCCCCACGATCTGCACGTCAATCGGCGCCGTCAGCCCGAAGTTCAGCACTTGCGTCGTGATGTCGGGAGCGAGGAAGAAGACGGCGGCCTCCGGCATCTCGAGGGGGAACCGGCGGCGCAGCTCCTTGACGTACTCCGGTGTGGAGCGGTGCTTCGCCTTCAGCTGGACGAGCACCTCTCCGTCGGCCGACGAGATCATCGATGGATCACCGAGCGAGAGGTTCAAGCCGCTGATGGGTAGACCGATGTTGTCGATGATCGTCTCGAGCTCCGACGCCGGAATGACTTCCCGGACGAGCTCCTCGGCGCGCGCGAAGACGTCCTCCGTCGTCTCGACCCGGGTCCCGGGCGCGGTGCGCACGTGGAACCGAATTTGCCCCGCGTCGACCGACGGGAAAAAATCCCTTCCCAGGCACGGAGAGAGCGCCAGCAGCGATGCCGCGATGAAAATGCCGAACGCGGCCGTGACCGACTTTCTGTGGTCCAGCGCCCAGTCGAGGTAGCCCCCGTACGAGCGACGAAGTCGCTCGAACAGGACGTCGAACCGCTCGTGCAGGCGCCAGACCACGTCGCGCTTCTTGGACGGGCTCTCCGCTAAGGGGTTCTCGCCGCCATAGAGCTCCACCTCCGAGGCGAGCAGGTAATGGACCATCGTCGGCACGAGCGTCCGAGACAAGAAATAGGACGTCATCATCGCGAAGACGACGGCCATGCCGAGCGGCATGAAGAGCGAGCGCGCCGCCCCGGAGATGAAGACGATCGGGATGAAGACGATGCAGATGCACAAGGTGGCTACGAGCGCGGGCAGCGCAATCTGCTGCGCCCCGTCGAGAATGGCCTGCACGATGGGCTTCTTCATGGCCATGTTGCGATGGACGTTCTCGAGCTCGACGGTCGCGTCATCGACCAAAATGCCGACGGCGAGCGACAGCCCACCCAGCGTCATCAGATTGATGCGTTTGACCGAGCGCGGCGAGGCAAATGAGCGACACGAGAATCGACAGCGGAATCGACGTGACGACGATCAACGTGCTGCGCCAGCTGCCGAGAAAGAGCAGGATCATGAGCGCAGTCAGGCCAGCGGCGATGGCCCCCTCTTTCACCACCCCCTCGATGGCAGCGCGCACGAAGAGCGACTGGTCGAAGAGAAGATCCATCTTGTACTCGGCGGGCAGCGTGGCGAGCAAGGACGGGATCGTCGCGCGCACTCGGCGCACGATGTCGAGGGTCGAAGCCCCCGCGCTCTTCAGGAGAGTCATCAAGATGCCGCGCCGCCCGTTGGCGCGCACCATGCTGGTCTGCGGAGCGTACCCGTCGCGAACTTGCGCCACGTCGCCGATGGTGACGGTCGCCCCGTTGCCGCTCTTCACGGGGAGCGCCGCAATTTCGCGCACCGTGTCCGGGCTGCTGTTGAGGCGAACGAGCAGCTCCTGGTCGCCGAGCTTGGTCGTGCCCGAAGGAAGAACCAAGTTCTGCGCCTGCACGGCGGTGCTCACGTCGTTCGGCGAAAGGCCGAGCGCGTAGAGGCGGGGCAGATCGATGTCGATCATCACCTGCCGTTGCTTGCCGCCGTAGGGGAACGGCATCTGCGCCCCCTGAACGGTGGCGAGCCCGGTCCGCAAGAAGTTGCTCGTCAGGTCGAAGAGCTGCTGCTCCGAGAGCGTCTCGGAGTGAATCGACCCTTGAAGGATGGGAACGTTCGAGGCGCTGTAATTGACGATGAGCGGGGGTGTCGCGCCGACCGGGTACTGCTTCAGCAGCGTCTGCGAAATGGCGGTGACCTGCGCGTTCGCCATCTCCATCTTCGTTCCGGAATGAAAAAAGACCTTCGTCACGGACACGCCGTAGAGCGACTGGCTCTCGATGTGCTCGATGCCCGCGACCGTGGTGGTGAGGGCGCGCTCGTAGTTGGACGTGAAGCGCTGCTCCATCTCGTCGGGAGGGAGCCCGCCGTATTGCCAGACGACGGCGATGACGGGGATGTTGATCTCCGGCAGGATGTCGGTAGGCATCTCGAAGATCGAATAGAGCCCCGCCACGACGATGAGCATCGCCATCACGACGAACGTGTAGGGGCGCCGAAGCGCGAGGCGGACGATCCACATGCGGGCAGAGGGCGGACGGAGCTAGCCGGAAGCTACCGTATTCTCCGCGCACCCGCTTCGTCGGCAGCGCTGCTCGAGAGAGCGCCACACACGCCACCCCAGCAGACGGGTCACTCCGAGCCCGTGCTCGTGGGCTGGGCGGCGTCGGCGTTCGCGCTGCTCGGCGCCGAGCCCGAATCCGCAAAGGCGCTCCCCCCGGATGGAGCGGCACCGGCTCCTCCCGCGTCGCTCGTTGCGGGTGGGGCCGCGCCGGTGACGCTCCCCGAGTCCGGGCTGTTCTGCGTGCCGGCCCCCGCCGCGGGGGGTCCGACGCACGATGCGTCTGCTTGGCTGACGCAATCGCCGAGCGCGGGGGGACGCGCGGTGTCGGACGTACACGCCGCGCAGACGGTCGCAGCGGCAAAAAGGGCGGTAGCTTTTTTCACGGCCCGCATCATGCCCGAAGAGTGGGCCTCGCCGCACGGGGGGCAAGCGAGCGCAAACGGAGGGGCCTTTCGGAACGGGTCGATGTCGCACCCCGAAGTGCGGATGAGGTAGCATCGGAGCCCCGGACGGATCACCGATCGCGAACCACCCCTCTCACGCCAGCGAGGCGGTGGCCGTCTTTCTGGGGGTGGTCCGTGCAATCCACGGACGACACGGAGAGCGTACTGGGGAGGACACGATGGCTATCTGGGCTCGCAGCTCCATTTCGACGGGCGTCAATTCATTCGATACGGGCGCCGCGCTCGCCCGAAACATTCGCGACGGCTTCGGGCCCGAGCCCCTCGCCGGGATGGTGGCGTACTCCACGGTGAACCATGACCAAGAGGCGTTCCTGCGAGGCCTGCGCGAAATGGCCGGGCCCGGCGTGCCCATCATGGGCTGCTCGGGCCAGGGGATCATGGCCCGCGGCGTCGTCATCGAAGAGGGTTACGCGGCGGGGGTGATGGGGCTCGGGGGCAGCTCGCTCCACCTGACGACCAGCCACGTGAACGACTTTCAGGTCGACTCCCGCGCGAAGGCAAAGACGCTCGGGGGCGCGCTGCGCGAGAGCGCCACCGGTCCTCTTCGAGCGGTCGTCCTGCATTATGATCCGCTGTGCGGCGCGGACCTCGACGTCTTCCTCGGCGCTCTTCACGAAGAGGTCCGATGCCCGATCGTCGGCGGAGCAGCGGCTGAATTCTGGGGGCCGATGCAGCGAACCTTTCAATACGCGGAGAACAAGGCGTTTCGCCACGCGGCCGTCGCCGCCGGCCTGTCCGGCCCCTTCACAGCCGAGCTGGATGTTTGCCATGGCACGTCGCCCGTAGGCATCGAGATGCTGGTCACCCAGGCCGATGGCAACGCCGTACTGGAATTCGACGGACGCCCTGCCCTCGACGTATGGCAGGAGTTCTGCAGCGAAGCGCCGGAGCACATCGACCATAGTGGAGCGATCGGAATTGGCCTTCCGACGAGCGACCCCGACGTGCACCTCGTTCGATGCGCTTTTGGCGTCGACGAGAGCCGCCGCGCTGTCATTTTCCAGGCCGGTATCCCCGTCGGTGCTCGCGTCATGCTGAACCATCGCACCATCCACGGCGCGCTCGAGGGGACGACCGCGATGGGTCGGAGGCTGGCTGAGCGGCTTTGCGGGAAAAAAGTTCGTGCCGTTCTCGGATTCGAGTGCGGAGCCCGCACGAAGCCCTTCCTCGGCAAAGAGATGACCCTGAAAGAGAACCTCGACCTTCAAGAGATTCTGGGCCCGGATCCCGCGTGGCTGGGAATGCTCGCCTGGGGGGAGGTCTCGCTCTTCTGCGGTCGGCCGGGCTTCGTCAATTTTTCGTTCCCCGTCCTCGCGCTCGCTGACTAACTTCATCGCCGTGTCCGACCCGAGCCGCATCGTCGAGACGCTCAAGGCGAAGGCGACACTTCTCATTCAGCGCGAGCGCGAGGTCTTCGCGCTCCGTCTCGGTCGAGAACGGGTGATGGCCTGGCTGCACGCTTTCCACCGACTTTCGGTGAAAGCGAGACCGGAGGCCGGCCTCTCGATGTGCGCGGAGTGGACCGCCGTGATGATAGAGGAGCGGCACTTCCAGACGGCGGCGACCTTCGAGCTCGACGTTGCCACGGGGACGCTCACGCTCATCGACGGATTGTCCCACGCGGCGCTGAAGAAAACGCTGTCGCTCGATGAGGTGGGCCGTCGCCTGTTGCGCGAGCGCCGGGACGGCGTCTTCCAGGGCTCGAATGAGCCAGAGCCGGCCGCCTTTGCGAAGACTCTCGGATTGCAAAGCTTTCTTTGGTTCGCCTTTCCGACGGAGGCGGGCAAGGAGATTCGTGCTCATCGCGGGCGTCGCGGAGGGAGTCGGCGGCGCGCAGGGGACGGTCCTTGCGGAGGATCTCGTTTACTTCACGATGCTCGGGCGGCACCTCGCGGTGCTGCTCAACAACGCGACGCTCATCACCGCGCTCGAATCGGCCAAAGGCAATTTGCGGGAGCTCTTCGACCACATGCGCCAGGCGATCGTCGCCTGCGACGCGACGGGTACGGTCCGCGGCATCTCTTCGCGCCAAGCGCGGGTCGTCTTCGAGCGCGACGATTCTCGAGGGGTCCTCTCTGCGCGAGCTGCTCTATTCGGGCGCCCCTGCGTACGACGTCGAAGCGAGCTCCTTTGCCGAGTGGCTGGACGTGGCCATGCGCACGAGCCCCGACGACTGGGCGGCGTGCGAAAAGTACGCCCCGCGCGAAGCCGTGATTGCCCAGAAAAATGGCCAATCTCTGCCCTTGAAGCTCGAGTTTCGGCCCCTCATTCGAGACGGGGCGATAAGCCAGCTGATGCTTCTGGCCACCGACGTGAGCGAAGCGCGGAGGCTAGAGGAGGTCGTTCAAACGCACGAGGCCGCGCGCGCGAGCCGCGTCGTCGCGATGCGCCGCCTCATCGCCGGTGGCACGCAAGTGTTCCTGTCGTTCGCCGATTCGACGCGCGCGGCCATCGATTCGAGCCGAGGCCGTGCTGCGCGAGAACCCTCGTCCGCTTCCGGTCGAGGCCATCGACGAGCTGTTTCGAATCGCCCACACCGTTCGTGGCGAGGCGCGCGCCTTCGATTCTCGTCGAGCTGGAGGCTGCCACGAGAGCCCTGGAGGAAGAGCTCGACCAACTGCGCCACGCGGCCCGGGGAGCGACGACGTCGCAAACCGACGGCGCCGGCGGCGAGTTGACGGCGGGCCTTTCGCGCGCCCGCCAGGCCCTGGACGACGGCTGCGAGGTCCTCGCTGCGGCCTCGCCCGCTGGCACCGCCGTGTTCGACCAGGTAACGGTGCAGCGCTCGGCCCTCCGCGAGCTGGTCGAGCGCACCGGCCATCGCTCCGACCCGCTGGCCTCGCTCGTCGCTCGCCTCACGGCCGTCCCCTTCGGAGTGGCAGCCGCCGGCGTGGTCGAAAGCGCTCCGGCGTGGGCCTTGGGAGAGGGCAAGACCGTGAAGCTCCAGGTCGGGCCACGCGAGCTGATGCTGCCCTCCGAGCTGGCTCGTGTGCTCCCCGGTGTCCTCGCGCACCTCGTGCGAAACGCGATTGCCCACGGCATCGAGTCACCCGAAGACCGCAAGGCCGCAGGCAAGCCGGTAGAGGGCGCCATTCGCATTGCGGCAACCGAAGAGGGAGCGCCGGACATTGCCGGCGAGGCAACGCCTTGGCTGGTCATCACCGTCCATGACGACGGACGGGGCCTCGATGTCGCCCGGATCCTGGGGCGAGCAGAGGACAGCGCCGATCCGGCGGAGGTCGTCTTTCGACCGGGCATGACCACCCGCGAGGAGACCGACGCCTTGGCCGGCCGCGGCGTGGGGCTGGACGCCGTTCGTCATGACCTGTCCCGGATTCACTACGATGTTTCCGTGAGCTTCTTTCCTGGGCAGTGGACACGATTCACCATCGCGCCGGCCCGAGCACATTAGAAGTACCATGGGGGTGACATGTCGCAGCGAAGGCGGATCTTGGTCATCGACGACAGCGAGATCATGCTCGAGCGGATCAAGTCCGCGCTCGAGTCCGAAGGGTACGAGGTGATGACCACGACGCACGTCGTCGGCAACGCACGTTACCTGCCGACATGCGATCTCGTGATCATCGACTACCACATGCCAGGCCTCAATGGCGCGGCAGTGCTCGACTCGCTCCGAGCCCTGACCAGCACGATGAAACACGCATGTCCGCTCTTCGTCTATACCTCCGACGAGAAGATCGCGGCCGCGCACGCGCAGCTTGGATTCGATGGAGCGCTAGCGGCGAAGGGGGACGAGCGGACCCTCGTGCGGCAGCTGGCCACTCTGTTCAGGACGCTCGACATGCGCGCCGAGAGGGGCCGAAGGGCCGCCTCGCAACCTCCCGTTGCGGGGACGGGGCCGCCCGCGTCCAAACCGCGCGCGTAGGACGCGACGGCCGTTCAGAGAGCCGTCCGGGAGCGCCCAGCGTGCGAGCCCGGAAACCACTGCGCTTCCGGAGCCCGGATGGACAGCTATGATTGGGTCGTGTCGCCGTCTAAGCAATCGATTGGGCTTGCCCTCACCGTTTGCTTCGTGGCTTGCGGCAGCAGCACGCCTCCGGGGCAGCAAGACGGCGGAGGCGCCGCAAGCTCGGGCGAGGCCAGCTCGGCGGCCTCCACCGGGGCTTCGAGCGGCGCGGGCGGCGCGGGCGGCTCGAGCGGCGTGAGCGGTTCGAGCGGTTCGAGCGGCTCGAGCGGCTCGAGCGGCATGGGCGGCTCCGAGGGGGGCGCGGGCAACCCGAGCGGCGGGAGCGGGGCGCTGAGCGGCTCTGGCAGCACGGGCGGGAGCAGTGGGGTCTCGAGCGGGGCGGTCGGCTCCAGCGGAAATGCCGCGAGCGGAACCTCCGGGAGCTCGGGCGCGTCGAGCGCCTGCGCCGGGGGCGAGGCCGGCGCCGGTCCGCTGCCGTGGCCGGCCGCGAACACCATCCTCTGTCAGATTGCCGCCCCGACGTTTCCGAGCAAGAGCTGCACGGTCACCGACGTAGCCTACGGCGCCAAGGGTGACGGCACCACCGACGACACGGACGCCTTCAAGCGAGCGATCGCGGACTGTTCGCAGGCGGGGGGCGGTCACGTCGTCGTTCCATCCGGCACCTACGTGAGCGGCGCGATCGAGCTCCTCGACGACATCGACCTCCAATTTCAAATCGGCGCGACGATCAAATTCAGCGGCGACGTCACCAAATATCCGATCGTCCTCACGCGATACGAGGGCATCGAGCTCATGAACCACTCGCCGATGATCTATGCATACAAGCGAACGAACGTCGGAATCACCGGTCCGGGCGTTCTCGACGCGTCCGCGACCGGCGCCTGGAACACGGGAGCGAACCGCGCCCCGCTCGAAGCTTATGCGAACAACGGCACTCCCGTCGCGCAGCGCGCCGCCGCAGGGTGTTGCCGCAGTACGTTCGTGGAGCCGTATTCGTGCACGAACGTCCTCATTCAGGGCATCACGCTTCAGGGCGCCCATTTCCTGGCAGATTCACCCGACGCTCTCGACGAACGTGACCGTCGACGGCGTCCACGTGACGGACTCCGGGCTGGCGAACGACGACGGATTCGATCCCGAATCGAGCGACCACGTTCTCCTGACGAACAGCACGATCGAATCGTCGGACGACGCAATGGCCGTCAAGTCGGGGCGCGATGCGGACGGGCGCCGGATTAACACGCCGACGGCCGGCTTCGTCTTCATGCACTCGACGTTCTCGAGCCACGTGGGGCTCTTGACGCTCGGAAGCGAGGCGACGGGGGGAATTCATGGCGTGTACGGCTTCGACATCAAGACCACGGCGGCCGGCGTCCATTACGTCTTGCAGATCAAGGGAAACACCCAGCGCGGCGGTACCGTGACCGACGTCCACCTCGACACGATCGTGTCGAGCAACGTGAGCATTCACGTCGTCAACGCAGACATGCATTACATGGGGCAGACCGGGCCGTACATGCCCATGTACGGCAATTTCAGCCTCTCCAATGCGACGATCAGCGGCGCCCCGCAGGTCCTCAATCTGGTCGGACTGTCAGCGACCAACCCGCTAGGCGCGGTGGTCATGTCGAACAGCACCTACACGAACGTGGGCAATCCGACGAATACCGTGCAGAACGCCATGGTGACGTGGAACAACGTGACCATCAACGGCGCGCCAGCGCATTGAAGGGGGCTCTCATTGCATGCCCTCCCACATGAGCAAGAACGAGCCGAGCCCGTGGAAGTCGTTATAGAGGGTATGATTTCGCCCGATGTAAAAGGCATAGCTACCGACGCCCGTGCCCTCGCAAACGCCCGTCAGGAGCTTGGCCGGATCGGGTGACGCCTGCTGCAACACGCCGTTGAAACCATTGACGGCGACGCTGCAATAAGTCGAGTCGACGAGGCCGTGCGTCGCGGCCCACCACGTCGCGTAGCTGTACATCGCGGAGCACGAGGTCTCCAGCCAATTGCCCGCCATGGAGCCCTTGTCGACGACCTGAAACCAGCGACCCGTCGCCGGATCCTGGTATTTCTTCAACGCGACGATCGGATCTCTGAGGCTTGCCTCGACTTGCGGGCGCCCCGGATTGGCCGCCGGGAGCTCCTCGAGGACCATGACCGTCGCCATCAGGTACCAGCCCATCGCCCGCCCCCAGGATTCGGCCGAATGATGGGTGCCTGGGACGACCCACGGTGCGGTGGCGGTTTCGTCGTACGCGTGAAAAAGGAGACCTGTGGCGGGGTTCTTCAAATGGCTCGCGAACAACGCGATCTGTTTGGCGCCCTCCGCGTACGTCGTGGTGTCGTTCATCACCGCGCCGTATCTCGTCAAAAACGAGAGCGCCATGAACGACGTGTCGCCCCAGTTCTGTCCCCGGTCGGCCGTGTTGTGCCAGAAGGCGCCGTCCGTCGTTCGCGGGTACGTGTCGAAGATGCGA
The DNA here is from genome assembly GCA_963787925.1 of uncultured delta proteobacterium. GTDB lineage: Bacteria > Myxococcota_A > Polyangia > Polyangiales > Polyangiaceae > Palsa-1150. The sequence goes on along the minus strand of CAWBEN010000003.1, from coordinate 758,261 downwards.
CGCGTCGAATCGAGCGGGCCTTTCAGCGCCGCGTTCGTCGACAGCTCGTACGCGTCGGCCACGGCGGTCATGTGCATGATCCCGTCGACGCTGGTCGGCGCCGGCGTGGCCGAGTGGGTGGTGGCCCAGCTCGTGAGGAAGGTCAGGTACTTTGGGTCCCTGGTTCGCTTGTAGACTTTGTAGAGGCCATGCATTGCGAGGCCGACTGGATAGGACGTCGGAGCGAAGGCGCCGAAGCCTTGCTGGAGGATGGTGTCGGCGAACAATTTGCCCCAGTCCATGGTCGCGGCGCCCACCGGGCTGACGCATGGGCCTCCGCCGTCGCTCCCGCCGTCGATGCCGCCGGTTGAAGCGCCGCTCGTGCTGCCCGAGGAGCCGCCGCTCGACGCGCTCCCGCTCGTCCCACCCGAGAAGCTTGCGCCACCATCGCCGCCAGACGAGCCGTTGGCGGCGCCCGACGACCCGCCGTCGCTCGAGGAGCCCGACACACCCGCGCCCACGCCTGAAGTGCCGGCGCTGCCGCCCCCATTGGCGGGGCTGCCCGTGCCCGTCGCCGAAGAGCCTTCGCTCGCGCCACTGCCCCCCGACGCAGCGACGCCGCTGCCCCCCGCCGCGTCGGGGACTTGCGAGTCCGAGCTTCCGCACGCGCCGACGAGGAGGCCTATAGTGCAGCCGGCAAGACGCGCGAAGACGGGTCGCATGCTCTTCTTTAATCCATGTTCTTGGCGAGCGCGAAGGCTCGAGAACGTCTCGGCTCCCGAGAGCCCGAACAGGTTGCCATGAAGGTGCTACGCGGTCATTGTCCGGTTGCGCCCGCTGCTCCCGTTGCTCCCGTTGCGCCCGTTGGCCACCACCCCGCCTCTGTGAGAAACGACATGGATCGCTTGCTTGGGCGAATGGGCGCGTTGACGGCGCTCGCCGCGCTGACCTTGGGCTCGGCGTGCGGCAGCCGCGGGGGAAGCTCGGTGGCGAGTCCGTCCGTCGACGGATTGGCCGCCGGCGAGGCCGGGTCGGGACAGAGCGGCGACGCCGACGTCACGGGGGCGGGGTCGACCGGAACGGCGGGCAGCGGGGGCAGCGCCGGCACTGGGAGCGCGGTCGGAAGCGGGAGCGTCTCGAGCGGTGCCTCACCGACCCCCCTCGGCGGCGAAGCGGGCGTGGCGACGTGCGTCGGCGTCGCTGGCAGCGACGCGGGCCCGCCGCCCAGCGCGAGCGCCTACCCTTACGTGCCGGACCTGGGCGACGGCACGTACCGCAACCCGATCGTCCTCGCCGATTATTCGGACCCCGACGTCCTTCGCAGCGGAAACGACTTTTACCTCGTAGCCTCGAGCTTCACGAACACGCCCGGCCTACCCATCTTGCGGTCGGGCGACCTCGTCAACTGGACGCTCGTCGGGCACGCGCTCTTGAACCTGCCGAACGCTCGCTACGCGCAATACATCTTGGGCGCGGGCGTGTGGGCGCCCTCCCTCCGCGAGCACAACGGCACGTTCTACATCTTCTTTCCGACTCCAGACGAGGGCATTTACGTACTCACCGCGTCGAATCCGACCGGCCCGTGGAGCGCGCCGAACCTCCTCCTTCCGGGGGCCGGCCTCATCGATCCTTGCCCCTTCTGGGATGACGACGGGAAGGCGTATGTCATCCACGCGTATGCCAAGTCGCGCGCGGGCATCAATGACATATTGCACGTGCGCCCGATGTCCCCCGATGCGAAGCAAATTCTCGGCGCGGGTCAAGACGTCTTCGGTCCCGATCCGGTGAACTACCCGACCCTCGAGGGCCCGAAGCTCTACAAGCGAAATGGCTGGTATTACATCCTCGCGCCGGCGGGCGGAGTCACCGGCGGGTTCGAGGTCGCTCTTCGATCGAAGAGCGTCTACGGACCCTACGAGGCGATGCGCGTCCTCGAGCAGGGGAGCACTTCGATCAACGGACCACACCAGGGCGGTTTGGTCGACACGCCCTCCGGAAGCGAATGGTGGTTCGTGCACTTTCAGGACAGCGGGATCTACGGTCGCATCCTGCACCTCGAGCCCGTCACGTGGCTGAACGACTGGCCGCTCATGGGCGCCGCAGGGGCGAGCGGCGTGCGCGAGCCGGTGCTGCGCCACCAAAAGCCGGACACCTGCCCACAGAGCCCTGCCATTCCGCAGAACGGAGACGACTTCACAGGCCCCGCCCTCGCGCTTGCATGGCAGTGGCATGCCAACCACGTGGACGGCTGGTACTCACTGTCGGCGCGACCCAGGTACCTCAGGCTCTTTCCCCAACCAAGGCCCGCTGGCGCGCTGGGCGCCCTCGATCAGGCGCCGAACCTCCTGCTGCAGAAGGTTCCCGCCCGCTCGTTCGATGTCGACACTGTGCTGGAGCTGACAGGAACAGGGGGCCAGAGCAGCGCCGGCTTGGTCCTCGGAGGGGTTGGTTATCCGGCGTTGTCGGTCACCGAGGTGGCCCCCGGCCTCCGGGTCGACCTGGTGACGAATGGCCAGACGCTGGCGTCGGACACGCTGCCCGCGGGGCCCGTTCACCTGCAGCTTGCGTTCGCCGACGGCGGCGCGTGCCGCTTTTCTTATGGCGCCGAGGGGGGGCCCCTCCGCGCCTTTGCGCCGGTCGCCCAGGCGCAAGCCGTGAAGGGCAGCTGGAACGGAGTCTCGGTGGGTCTCTTCGCCCTTGCGAGCGCCGGCGCCACCCCGTCGGGCAACGCCGATTTTTCGTACTTCCGTTTTTCACCCTACCAGTGAGCTCGCTCGGGCAACGCGCGTCGCCGGCCGAACGATTGGACCAACGCGGGCGGCTTACACGCCCGCGTAGGCCGAGAAGCCTCCGTCGATCGGGATGATCGTCCCTGTCACGAAGCCGGACGAACGAGAGTCGGCGAGCCAGAGGAGGGCGCCAATCAACTCCTCCGGCTGGCCGAAACGCCGCATCGGAGTTTGCGCAACGACCTTTTTTGCGCGCGCCGTATACGTCCCGTCGTCCTGCACCATCAATCGACGGTTCTGCTCGGTGATGAAGAAGCCCGGGGCGATCGCGTTGACGCGAATGCCGGCTTGCGCGAAGTGCGTCGCGAGCCACTGAGTGAGGTTGTTCACGGCCGCCTTCGCGCCGCTGTACGCAGCCACCTTGGTGAGCGGGCGAATGGAGCTCATGGACGAGACGTTGATGATCGCACACCCGGACCTTCCGAGCATCTGCCTCCCGAAGACCTGGCTCGGGAGGACGGTCCCCAGGAGATTGAGATCGAAGACGAATTTGAAGCCGGCGACGTCCAGGTCGAAGAAGCTCGTCTCGGCGGGTTGCCCCGACTCCGGCGGCCGGGGGTCGAAGTATTCTTGCCCCGCGGTGCCCTTGGGGTGATTGCCGCCCGCGCCATTGACCAAGATGTCGCAAGGCCCGAGGGCCTCCTGAATCGTCGCGGCGGCCGCCTCGAGCGAAGCGCGATCGAGGACGTCGCACGAGATCCCCCGGGCGACGGCGCCGTCGCGTTCGAGGTCGGCGGCGAGCCGCTCTGCCTTTTCGCGGTCGCGGCCGATGATGGCGACCTTGGCGCCGCAGCCTGCGAGGGCGCGGCACATCGCCGAGCCGAGGACGCCGCTTCCGCCGGTGACGACAGCGACTTTGTCCTTCAGGTCCACACGGAACGGCAGGGGGCTCATCTGCCCCTTTCTAGCCTCGTTTCGTCCTGAGCGGAAACGGGGCAAACGGGGGAAAGAGCCGGGCAAGAGCCTGTCGACCGTCGGCGGCCGCGTCCGACGGACGAGGGTCGATCACGGCTCGGCGTCCGTGCCTTCGGCCTCGTACGGAGACGGGCTCGACGGCAGCTCGGTGGGGACCGGCTCGGCGGACGAAGAGGCGCTCGGCGGGGGGACGCCCTCCGCGGGGGGCGCGTAGTCGCCCGACGTCGGTTGGGGGGACTCTTCGAGCTCCCCGCCGACACCCCCGTCGCGATCATGGCGAGCGGGCCTGTGCATCGGGAGCGGCGGCTGCAGAGGGAGCGGCTCATTGGAACGAAGAAAGAACGCCAACGCCGCCTCGATGTCTTCGTCCGTGAGCGCGTGCCCGCCGAAGCGCGCATAGCTGTCGTGGGGCCAGCGTTCTCGTGTGAGCTCCTCGTCGAAGCGAATCATGTCGTCTTGCGCCACGTCGTCGTCGGCTGACAAGAGCAGCATCGGCGGGGCCTCCGGGCGGCCTCGGACCGGCTCCACCGGGCCGCCGTGCGCGACCGCGATGGCCTGGACCTCGACGAGGCCGCGCGACGCGATGAGGCCTGCGAAGTATCCGCCATTCGAGAAGCCCAAGAGCACCGTCGCGCGGCTGCCGGCTCGATCGCGGGCGGTCGACAGGGCCCGCGCCCACATGCTCACGAAGGCCTCGGCCGCGTCTTGGTTACGCTCGTTGCTCGGCCAGCAGTACCAAAACGCGAGCTCCGGTGCGAGGCAGGTGCCAAGCCGACCGCGCAGCGCGAGCACGGAAAAGCCGCGGGGGGTCGCGCGGAGCGCGAGGCGACGCTGGCGATTGATCTCGTCGGCCGGAGCGTCCGCCGGGTATCGCCCGTGCAAGTACAGGACGAGCGGGCGCCGGACGGACGGCGCTGCCGACGGGGCGAAACATCCGCCGCCCGCGATGGGCTCGAAACCGGGCGCACACCAGTCGGCGTCGGCATCCGTCTCGGCGCTCGACGAGGGTGCCGGCGCTGGCGAAGGCATAGGCGCCGCGGGACGACGGCCGCGCCAGGCGAGCGAGCCGGCGGTGCCCATGGCCAAAAGCACCAGGACGACGACCCACAATCGCGCGGCGCGTGCTGCTCCCGACTCGGCCACCCTTCTTCTCGTTCTCGCCATGCACGCACCTAGCGAGCGCTGGGCCAAGGCGACGGCGACGTCTTAGCCCCGGCAACGATCGCGTCCTCGACGCCAGACCCTACCCGAACGCGACGCCACGCGCCGCCCTCGGCCAGGTCGAGCGACCGCTTCCGACTCGGAAGAGTCAACGCTCGGCGGTTGCGATTCGACAGCGGTAGGCCGTTCCGGTGATGGTGGCCGTCGTCGTCGTCCCTTTGCCGGACCCGAGCTGCGGGGGATCGCTTTGAACGTAGTCTGCGCCAACCGTGGCTGCCTTGTTGCGCAAGTCGTTCATCGCATAGGTTATCAGCTGATCGTTCGCGATGTACCCTCCCCCGAAGGTCCCGCCCCCGCTCCCGACGAGGTATTCGGCCGCGGCGCATCCCTCCGGAGGGGGGTTGCGACTGATGACGACGCGCGATCCCTCCGGCGAGAGCGCCGGCATGGAGCAGGCAGCGACCAAGAAGGCCACCGGGGCCAATGCGAAAAAGCGCGGTGCGAAAGATCTCATGCCGAACGGCAGAGCAACCTCTCGGCCAATGGCGCCTCCGGATCCGCGCCGCCCAAGCTGCCGGGGCGCCCTGTCGCGCCCGCGCCAAAACCCCGCGAAAAGGGCGCTGCCGGGGGGGCGAAGACTGGGACGGATCGGTCGACGCCACGACAAGACGTCGGGAGCCGAGAACGCCGGTTTACAGCGCCATCTTCCAGGCGTTCACGCGCCCGACGGCTAGGGCCTTACGCGTTCCGTACGCGTAGTGCGAGAGATACAAGGACCCTCCCTAGTTGCAACCGACTTGCTGAGGGGCGACGACGACGTCGTCGTACCAAAGGCTGCGGGTCGTCCCGCCATAGTTCTCGAAGCCGAACTTGAACATCTTGTACGCGTAAGGTCCCCAGTCGCTGACGTGGAGCGCCGACACCTCGGTGCCGTTGACGAAGACGCGCGCGGTGCTGTTCGGCCCGTCGTAAAACGTCTCGAGGCAGTACCACGTGTTCGGAGCGAAGGTGACGCCGCCCGCGCAAGCGTAGTTGCTCGCCCCGTTGACGGCGTCCGAAAGGATCTCCTTGTCGTCGGACTTGCGGTTGATTTCGAGCTGGCAACTGTGCTCCCCGACCCGGACGTACTGGCCCTTGTTGGGATCACCATCGGCGTCGGTCGACGCCACGAAGGTGTCGTGACCAGTGACCGTTTTGCTGTCGATGTCTTGACGAAGGTACACGCGCGTCCAGAAGGTGGCGCTCCCGGTCGTGACTCCGAGCATCTGGCTGAAGTTACTGCCCGGCGTGACCTTGAGCGAGCGCGTGCCGCCGTGGGCGATCGTCGAATCCACGGCCATGAACGTCGAGCTCATCGCTTGTTGGTAAGCAGGAAAATACACCGCCTGACTCGGAATGGAGCCCGACTCGAAATCCGCGCAGAAGATCGCCCCGGCAGGGCAGCCCGCGGTGCCGCCCCCGTCGCGACCCTCGCTCGCTGCGCCGCCTTCGGTCGCCGCAGTGCTCCCGCTCGCACCCGTGCTGCCGCTGCCCGCGCTCCCGCTCCCCGAGGCGGTCGAGCCACTCGCGCCGCTACCACCCGCCGCGTCGACGGAGCCGCTGCCGAAGGCAGTGCCTCCGCCGGATGTCGCCGAAGCACCCGACGTGGCTGCTGCGTCCGAGCTCCCGCTCGTCGCGCCGCTTGCCGTTCCGCTCCCCTGAGGGGAACCAGTCCCGTCCGGACCGCTCGTGCAGCTACCGGCGACGACCGCGACGGCAAGGAGCGCTACCCCCCGCCCTGGCCCTCTTCTCTCTTTCATGAATGCACCCAGCAAAGTCGAGCCTCCATCCCACGAGTCGGCGACGCAAGACGAACACCGCTCGACGGTTTCACGCGGAGGCGTCGAAGCGCACGCTCCCGCCTCACTGGGCCGTCGAGACGACGCGAAACCCCAGCTCGGCGTGCGACGCGCTCGGCGCCCATTTGAAATGGTAGCTGATGCGCATGTGCGTAGCGACGTCGGTGTGCCACGAGCCGCCCTTCGCCATCTTTTGGATGCCCAAATCGAAGGTCCCACAACCGGTGCCCGTCGCGGGTCCCAGCGGGTCCACCTCCGGGGTCGTCACGTACGGCCCTTCCCAGTCGTTTTCCCACTCGAAGAGGTTTCCCACGATGTCGTAGAGGCCAAAGGGATTGGGCTTGAGCTTTCCGACAGGCTGCGTCACGCCGCCGGAGTTCACCGAGTACCAAGCGTAGACGGCGCCGAGCGCCGTGATGTTGGCGGTCTTCGTCGGCGAGAAGAAATAGAGACCGGTGGTGTTCGCCCGCTCTGCATACTCGTACTCGGCGTTCGTGGGCAGACGGTAACCGTTCTTGGTGAGGTCCACCGTGACGCCCGCGATGTTGCTCGCGCTCGACCCGTTCAGCGTCACGGCTCCATACGAATACGCCGGCTGAAGCCCGTCGGCCTGGCTCTTCTTGTTGCAATAGAGGACTGCGTCGTACCAAGTCTCGGAGTCGACCGGGAGAGTGGAGATCGGCGGTCTTGTGCTTGGACGGATTGAAGCCCATGAGCTTGGAAAATTCGGCCTGGGTCACGAGGTTCGCGTCCATGCAGTAGTCGTGTGTGAACGTCACCTGGTGCTTGCCCAGGTAGCACGCCCAGATCGTGCCGGGCGCCTCGCTCGGGTCGAACCCCATCATGAAGCTCTGGTTCTTGGCGGGGATCCGCACCATTCCGGAAGCGCAGCTGCCCGCTGGCAGCACTGTGGTCGAGTCGCCCGGAACGGCGGGGCTGTCCTGCAGGGCCGCGTCATCGGCGGCGGGCGGAGTCGACGCGTCCGGAGGCGGCAGCGCCGAATCCAAATCGACGGCGCCGTCCGGCGCGGCGGGCCCCTCGGCTTCCGTACCGGCCTCGGCGGAGGGCGAGCCGCTGCTGCTCGAGGGCGCGGGGCTGACGGAACCTGGGGAGCCGTCGCCGCTTGCGTCACCCTGGGCGTTGCCCGTCGACGCACCGTCTTGCCCGGTGCCGCCGCTGCAAGCGGGCAGGCACGCCAGTATTCCTACGGCGAAAGCTACGGGCAAAGGCTGGAGCTTCATCAAGGTACAGATGAAGGACGCGACCGAAATGGCTCAGAAAACGCCCGGGCCGTTCGACGGCGGTCGCGCGGGCCGGGGGTCGGGGTGCGCGGGTGCCCGCGGGGGAAGGAGCCCACCGGAAACGAGGGGTCCTCGGGTCGTTCGGGCCGTGACGCATTTGCGCCGACCGCTGTCGTCTTCGCCACGCGAGGGCCATCCCCCTGCGTAGCCCCGTGCGTAAACGACAATTTCGTCCCTCCGCGGGGCCGCCGTCCACTCGTCAGTAATCGTCCAGCAATCGTAAGGGGAGAAGCTCACGGACGTGCAACGGCTCCGTCGATGCGCGTGGCATACGGTGTGCTATCTCGGTCACGCCGTGACGCGGGGACGCCATCGCGCTCACGAAGAGGACTGTCATGCAAATTCGCGTCGGTTATGAGTTGACGTACACGTGTCCGCAAGCGACACCGATGATTCTCACCCTCAACATTCACTCATCGCGCGCGTCGGACATCGTCGTTCCGGATCCCGTCTGCACCCAACCTTCGTCAGCGGTCACGGGATACCGTGATTCGTTCGGCAACTGGTGCACTCGCCTCGTCGCACCGGCCGGCGACCTCCGCATTTTCACCGATGCGCTGGTCAACGACACTGGGTTGCCCGACGTCGTCGCCCCGGGAACGCCCCAGACTCCGGTCGAAGCTCTCCCCGAGGACGCTCTCCGGTTCCTTCTTGGAAGTAGGTACTGCGAGACCGACCTCCTTTCACCCATCGCTTGGCAGCTGTTCGCCAACACGGCGCCGGGCTGGGAGCGGGTGCAGGCGATTCTGCGATTTCGTGCACGGCCACATCCAGTTCGGATACGGCTTTGCCCGGTCGACCAAGACGGCGTGGGAGGTCTACCAGGAGAGGGCCGGCGTCTGCCGCGACTTCGCCCACCTCGCCATTGCACTTTGTCGATGCATGAACATCCCTGCGCGCTACTGCACGGGATATCTCGGCGACATCGGCGTCCCCGCGTCCGATGCGCCGATGGATTTCTCGGGGTGGTTCGAGGCTTGGCTGGACGGTCGCTGGTACACGTTCGATGCGCGCCACAACACCCCGCGCATCGGGCGCGTCCTCATCGCCACCGGGCGCGACGCGGCGGACGTCGCCATCAGCACGGCCTTCGGTCCGAGCTTCCTCAGCAGCTTCAAGGTCTGGACCGACGAGGTCGTGGGGCGACGGTCTCCCGTTTTGAACGGTGACTTCCGCGCGCGCCCTTCCGAATCGACCAGCGCTCTCTCTGCACGGTGAGCGGACGGCGCGCTCCCGTCGCGCCGCGCGCTCACTCCCCTCAGGGAGCAGCGGTCGTAGGGCAGTCCAGCAGCCCGTAGAGCAGGTACTTCTCGCGCTTCGCCATGAAGGCGAGCAGCTCGCCTCGATAGGTCTCGACAATCGACGCGAGCGGGAGCCCCGCGTCGATGGCGCTCATGGCCTGGGGGTGGACGAGCAGGCTGCCCAGCTTGGAAAAGTCCCAGTCGCGAGGGTAGAGGCGTCGCAGCGAGCGTGCGATGGCGAGGCCGGTCTGCACGGGCTCGAAACGCGACCGGTCACCGACCGTGACGTGAACGCCGTTGCAACGCCGACCCGCAAAACGGTCGGCCCGGGGCGTGAAAGCCTCCGGCTCGAAAGCGACTCCCGCGAGGCCCTCCGACGCCAGGGCAGCGGCAAGGGAGCTTCCGTTCATCCAGGGCGCCCCGATCCGCTCGAAGGGCGCGTCGGTGCCACGGCCGACGGAAACGTTCGTGGACTCGAGCAGGCCCAGCGCGGGATAGAGGACCGCCTCGTCGACGCTCTGCAAGCTCGGGGACGGGTTGACCCATCGAAGGCCCGTCTCGTCCCCATACTCGCTGCGCCGCCACCCGCGCATCGTCACCACCGACAGCGCAACGCCCAGGTGATCGTCGGCGTTGAACAGGTTGGCGAGCTCGCCGACCGTCATGCCATGCCGGATCGGTAGCGAGTGGTAGTTCACGAAGGACGCGGAGGGCGGCACGAGCACCGGCCCCGCCACGTCGATGCCATTGATCGGGTTCGGGCGATCGAGGACGACGAAGCGCACGTCGTGATCGCGAGCGGCCACCATCGCGCGCCGCATCGTCGCTGCGTAAGTGAAAAAACGAGTCCCCACGTCTTGGATGTCGAAGACGAGCGCGTCGATGTCCGCGAGCATGGCGGCCGTGGGCGAGAGCGCGTCGCCGTACAAGCTATAGACGGGCAGGCCCGTCCGCGGGTCGCGCGCGTCGGGGATTCTCCCGGACTCCGCTCCTTCGAGCCCATGCTCGGGCGCGAACAGCGCCGTCAGGCGGACGCCCGGCGCGTGCATCAGCAGGTCGATCGTCGAGGCGTCGTCGCGCGCGCGACCGGTCGCGTTCGTGATGAGGCCCACGCGGCTCCCGCGAAGCCGCTCGAACGATTCGTCGCGCAGAACGTCGATCCCCGTCCTCACCTCCCCCGTCGCTCGCCGGCACTCGACGCGGCCGACGGGGACGCCAACGGCCTGCGCTGCCAGCGTATTGATCCGAGCCACGAGAGGCTTCGAGTCCCCCTTTCCATCGGGATGGACTCGGTTCGTCAAGACGACCACGAAGAGGTCCTTCTCCGGGTCGATCCAGAGGGCCGTCCCCGTGAACCCAAAATGACCGATGGCCCTCGGCGAGAGCCCTTCGCCGCGCCACTGGCTTTGCACCGCCCAACCGAGAGCGCGGATGCCCGCCGGGACGTCGTGCGGCGCGATCATCGCCGCCGTCGTGCGCGCGGAGAGCACCCGCTTGCCGTCCACTTCGCCGGCGCCCAGGATCGCGCGTGCGTACAACCCGAGATCGTCCGCCGTCGAGAAGAGTCCGGCGTGGCCGGCGACACCGCCCAGGAGGTAGGCGCGCGGGTCGTGCACGACGCCCACACGCCATACGCCGTCTACGAGCTCGGTCCACGCAGCGCGCTTTCTGAGCGCGTCCGACGGCAGAAAGCCCGTGTCTCCCATTCCGAGCGGGGTAAAGACCGCCTCGTCGGCAAAGACCGAGAGCTCACGGGACGTGACCCGTCGCATGACCTCTTCGAGCAGCATGAAGCCGAGATTGCTGTAAATCGAAAGCGTTCCAGGGGCGCCGCGCAGAGGGACGTTGCATATGCGACGGATGGCTTCGGTCCGGCCCTGCGAAAAGGCCTCCTTGGCAATGTCCGCGGGAAAGCCGGACACGTGCAACAGAAGCTGGCGGAGCGTGATCGACCTTTTCTCGTGCTGGCCGCACTCGGGCACGTAGTGGGCCAGCGTGTCGTCCAGACCGACGGCGCCGCGCTCGACCAGCGTCATGAGGGCCGTCGCCGTGGCCACGGGCTTCGTCAGAGAAGCCAAGTCGAACACGGTGTCGACGGTCATGGCCACGCGCTCCGGCTCCGCTTCGCGGAGCCCGTAGGCGCGGCGGAAGAGGACACGGTCGTGGCGACCAATGAGCACGACGGCGCCAGGGACTCGTTGCGTCGAGATGGCCTCGTCGACGGCGGCGTCGATGGCCCGCTCCGGAATCTGTCCGGGTGGCGTGGGTTGCGTGGCTTGCGCGGGCTCGGTGGGCTCGGTCGGCGCCGGCGACTTCGCGAGGGGGCCCGCGCTCGGGGGCTGGGCCACCACGGGCTTTGCGGCAACAGGCAGCCGGGCCGGCCGCCGGCCGCACATCGCGAGCGCGAGGACCGCCACGAGCGCCACGAGCGGGCCCGACCACCACCCGCGCCCAAGAGGAAGCATGGACGGCATCGTACCTTTCGTTCCGGCGCGCCGGGTGACGAGGGTGCCCGTGGGGACCGACTTGCCCTTGACACGTGGAGACCACGGGTTACCGCTCTTGCGCGCCATGCCCGAGCCCGTCGTCCACTCCTTTCAGGCGGAGGTCAGTCAGGTCCTCCATCTCGTCATCCACTCGCTCTACAGCCACAAGGAGATCTTCCTTCGGGAGCTGGTCTCGAACGCCTCCGACGCGCTCGACAAGCTTCGCTTTCGCGCGTTGACCGAACCCGAAATCTACGAGGGCGACACCACGCTCGCGATTCGCATCCGCGCCGATCGCGAGCGATCGACCCTGACCATCGAAGACACCGGCGTCGGGATGACCGCCGAGGAGCTCGTGCGTGAGCTCGGCACGGTGGCGCGCTCCGGCTCACGCGCGTTCCTCGAGCAGCTCGCGCTGCAAGGCAAGAAAGACGCGCGGCTCATCGGCCAGTTCGGTGTCGGATTCTACAGCGCGTACCTCGTCGCCGACCGCGTGGAGGTCGTGTCGCGCGCCGCCGGTCCAGGGCATACGGGACACATTTGGATATCCGAGGGCAAAGAGACGTTCACCGTCGCCCCTCACGAGCGCGCGGCGCGCGGCACGGCCATAACGCTCCATCTGCGTGAGGACCAACGAGAGTTTTTGGACGAGTGGCGCCTGCGCGAGCTCGTGAAGCGGTACTCCGACTACGTCAGCCATCCCATCGAGCTCCTCGTCACGAAGGGGACCGGCTCCGAGGCGAAGACCGAGTACGAGGCCGTCAACAAAGCCAGCGCCCTCTGGCAGCGGAACAAGAACGAGGTCACCGAGGAGCAGTACGCGGACTTCTACCGTCATCTCGCTCGCGCCTCCGTCGCCGTCGACGACAAGCCCATCGCGCGAGCCCACTTCAAGGTCGAAGGCGTGCAGGAATTCGCGGGACTGTTGTTCGTGCCGCGCGAGCCCCCGTTCGATCTGCGCTTCGGAATGAAGCCCCGCGGCGTCCGCCTTTACGTGAAGCGCGTGCTCGTCATGGACGACTGCGAGGAGATTGTCCCGGAATGGATGCGCTTCGTCATTGGCGTGATCGACTCCGACGACCTGCCGCTGAACGTCTCGCGCGAGCTTCTGCAGGAGTCGTCCGCCGTGAGGACGATCAAGCGGCAAGTCGCCAAACAAGTGCTGGAAGCGCTCGAGGAGGTCGCGAGCGAGCGACCCGACGACTACGCGACCTTCTGGAGGGCCTTCGGGCCTTACGTGAAGCGCGGCCTGGCGGCCGAATTCGAGCATCGCGAGCGTCTCGCCAAGCTGCTCCGCTACGAAAGCACGGCGGGCGAGAAGCTCGTGTCGTTGGCGGAGTACGTCGAGCGCATGAAGGAGCGGAAGGGACAATCCGCGATTTACTACGTCATCGGCGAATCGCGCAAAGGACTCGAGAACGCGCCGCACCTCGAGGGGCTCCGGAGGCGTGGCTACGAAGTTCTGCTCATGACGGACCCGGTCGACGAGTGGGCCACCGAAACTCTCGGCAATTTCGACGGCAAGCCCTTCGTTTCGGCGATGCGCGCGGATCTCCGCATCGAGCCCGAAGGAGAAGACAAGAGCGAGCGCGCCGCCGACACCGAGGCGCTTCGGCCGCTCTTCGACCGCGTTCGCGCCGTGCTCGGCGAGCGCGTGACCGAGGTCCGCGCCAGCGATCGTCTCACCGACTCGCCGTGTTGCCTCGTGCTCCCCAAAGGAGCCACGCACGCGTACATCGAGCGGCTGCTTCGCGAAGCGGGACGCGACGCACCCAAGTCGACGCGTGTTCTGGAGTTGAACCCGGAACACGTCATCGTCCGGAACTTGAAGGCCCTGGCGGATCGCGGGGACGCCCGCGTCGACGAGTGGATTGAGCTTCTTTACGGCCAGGCGCTCGTCGCCGAAGGTGCCCCGCTCGACGATCCGAATGGGTTCGCGAAGAGAGTGACTTCCCTCCTCGCGACCGTTTCGCAAGCCGGCCTCGAGGGCGGTCCCCCCACCGGGTGACCGTGCCTCGTCACTTGGTCACTTCGCCAGCTTCTTCTGCAGCTCCTGAGCGTGCTCCAGGTGCATCGCGATCTTGGGGCGGACTGCCGCCAAGTACGCCTTGAGGTCGGCGTTCGTGGCGCTGGGCGCGAGCTTCTGGTCGATCGCGTCGAGGACCGCCTGGTGCTCCTTGACCTGCGCCTCCACGTAGCTCTTGTCGAAGTCGGCGCCCGTCTGCGACTTCATGTTGTCCGTCGCGCTCTTGGCGTCGCCTTCGAGCGAGCTGCTCATCGAGCTCGTCGCAGGGTTGAGGCTCGCTTTCTTGGCCAGCGCCGTGCCCTTCGTGTCGGCGTCCCTGGTGATCCTTGATCATCATCGCCGCGAGGTTCTTCACGCGCGCGTCCTTCGCCTTCGATTGCGCGAGCTTGGCTTGCTCGATTTCGCCGACGTTCGCGACGTGCGTGATCCCGAGGATCTGCGCGTCGGTGAGCGAAGCCGGCACGTCCGGAGGGGCCGTCTCGCTGCCTCCCGAAGCGCTCGCTGTGGCCTGTGACGCGCTAGCCCCGGCGTCCGCCGACGACGCGGCAGCTGCGCTGCTCGGCTCCGGCGAGCTCTGCGCGGAGCTGGCGCTCTCGCTCGGCGCGGAGGAGGACGCGTTCTCGGGCGCTTTGGCGGTTTGGTCGTTGCCGCACCCCGCGAGGGCGAGCGCGAGCATCGAGGGAGCAATGGTCATGCAAAGGGCTGTTTTCATTTGCTGCGGAGCGGTAGCAACGACGGTGCCACGGTCCGTTCGCTCCCGCGGGGCCGGGGGCACAAGGCAGCTTGGCCGCGGGGGAGGCGTGCACGACGGCGGAGGACAGCCAAGGGGAAGGTCGTCTTGGGCCACTACCGGGACTCATTTGCGACACACCGGCCGGCAAGAGGGCCCGAACGTCTTGAACGCCGCCACCGCCGTCATCGCGGCCGCGGCCGCCGTCACGAGGAGGCCAGGCGCGTCGCCGTAACGTCGTGCACAGGCCGCCTGCAGCAACGGGGCGGCAAAACCAAGGTAAGCGAGCACGTAAAAGACCGCCGTCGCGTAACCGCGATCGCGAGGCGTCGTCATCGACTCGACGATCCGAAGCCCTGCCAGCAAGGTCCCGCCGTAGCCGACGCCGAGCAAAAGTGCCGCCACGAGGACACCGGCGGGCCATTGGAGGGAAGCGGCGCCGAGCCCAACGAGGACACCGAGCGACCCGAAACAGAGGCCGGCGAGGGCGGACACGCGAGGTGACCACGACTTCAGAAGGGGCTGGGTCAGCACGCCCGCGAAGAGGGTCGTGGCCGCGACGACCCCGGCGTAGGCGACGGCCCAACGGCTGATCCCTACGCCTCGAGGCGCGCGCTCATGAACGATGGACGGGAGCACGGCAAACGAGATGGACGGGAAGGCGAACACCCACGGTCCGATCGGAGCGACCCTACGCAGGAAACCGGGGGGCAGCCGTAGCGCGCGCGAGGTCACTCCGTCGTCGACTCGCGCGCCTGGCGCGCGGTCTTCGGGCTGGCGCGCGAGGGCGACCCCCGCGATCGAGGCGGTCAGAAAGGCGCCCTGCACCGCGTACGGAAGGCGCATCGGCGCGGGAGCCCATTGGGCAATGATCCCCGTGAGGAGCGGTCCGCCGCCGAAGCCGCTCGAGAGCGCGACCGATGCGCGGCGGGCGCCGGTTCCCTCCGGAAGCGAGCGCGCCAAGTCCTGGATCCACGCCGTCCCCGCGCTGAACGTGGCACCCGAGCCGAGCCCGACGACGAAGCGTCCCGCGAGGAGAAAGGGAAATCCTGCGGCGCCAAAAGCGAGCAGCGCCGACCCCGAGAGGGCGACGCACGACGCAGGGAGAACGACGCGGCGCCGACCGATTCGGTCGGACATCGGGCCGCCGATGAGCAAGCCCGGAACGAGGCCGACCGCGTAAACTCCGAACAAAGTGGCGAGGTCCACCGGCGACAGCCCGAGCCGTGCGCGGTAGACGAGGAGCAGCGGCACGAAATGGTTGCTGCCCCAGGCGACGACGAAGAGGAGGATGGCCGCGCGCCGTGACGTGCTCATCGCGCGTCGTCGATCCGAACGCGGAAGACCGCCCTGAATGAGCGCCCCGGCTCGACGAGACGCAGGCCGCGGCCGCTCGTGAGCGCGTTCGTCGGCGCCGTCATCGGCTCGAGCGCCACGAAGTCTTTTCCCTTGGGCGCGAAGACCTGCGCGTGGCCAAAGCCCTCCACGAGCTCGACGGCTATCCGCCGGCCGGCCCCTGCCACCGACAGGGCGGGCTCCCCCGCCACGGCGAATCCGTCATCGAGGTCGAGGCCGCCGAGGAGACGGTCGAGGCCGGCGAACGGCTCCTCGACGCCGGTAGGGATCCCGCGGTCATCGAGCGTGAGCCTCTGCATCGCCGGTAGAGTCAGGTGCCATCGGTCCCGTTCGAGGCCAGGTAAGCCGAAGAACGGGTGGAAGCCGAAGCTGACGGGGACGCGGCCCTCCGCGCCGGCCTCGAGCGTGGTGTCGAAGGTCAGTCCCCCCGGATGCAACGTGATGGCGAGCTCGAGACTGTGCGGAAACGGGAACACCGCAAGCAGCTCCGGGCGACGCCAGTCGAGTCGGGCGACGACGTGGACGCGGCTCGAGTCGACGACCTGCCAACAAAGTCTCGACCACGGGACGCCATGCATCGGGAGGCCGCGGTCGTCGAAGTGCAGAAGGGAGGACGCCGCGTCGAGCACGACCTCCGGGCCGCCGGCGGCGACGTATCGCATCCCCGAAAGGCGGTTGGCCCACGGGTGCAGGAGAGGTATTCCCGCCGTCTTGCCCTTGGCCGCGGCGACGTCGAGGTCCTCCACGCGCCGCAGCAGCTCGGCGCCTCGATGGCAAAGGGAGGCCACGAGCATCCCCTGCGCCGGCAGCAGCACGGCCCGGAGATCGCCTGCCGCGAGGGCGAACGCGCGGCCGTCGGCGGAGCGGTCGTTGGCCAACGCGTCGACCGTATAAAGCGTCGACCGCGCCGGGTCGAGGGGAGATTGGGCGAACCCGTCTCCGGTCGCGTCCGGCTCTCTCCTGCTCCGGCTGACCGGGGGCCACCTGACTGCTAAGACACGACCATGCGAAGCCCCCGGCTCGCCCCTCCCTGGCTGCTGCTGGTCGTCGTCGCGCTCACCGCAGGCTGCGTCCACGAGACGACCGGCGACTTCGAAGCAGCGGCGACTTCGGTCGACGAGGCGGACCGCGAGACGCAGGCGGCCGCGCAAGAGGTGCGCGAGGTCAACGTGACCTATGAAGCCGGCGGCGACGAATCGCCCGAAGGCGTCCGACCGGAGGACGTTCCCTCGATGCCTCGCCGCGAACCCCCGGAGGCCCTCTTCTTCCACCTCGGAGCGGGCTACGGCGCGCTCGGTCGAGTCGACCTCACGCCCTGCCGCGACCAGGGCCTAGAGAGAGGTTACTTGCGTATGCGGGTTACCTTCCTCAACCGAGGGCAGATTGCTCGCGCGTCCGTCGAGGCGAAGGCGGCGCCGCCCGCGGAGGCGCTCACGTGCATCGGCGAGCAGCTCGAGTCGGCCATCGTGCCGGCCTTCGGCGGCAGCGAGGTGACGCTCTCGAAGAGCTTCTTCGTCAACTGACCCGACGCGTCTCGCGGGCGAGGCCCACGGCGTCGTCGGTCACTCCTCGTCGTCGCTCAGGTACGTGTACTTGCCGAGGCTCTCCTCGTAGTGGCGCATGAGCAGGCGCATCTGCTGAAGCGTTATCTGGTTGGATCGCAGCGCCTTCTCCGCCTGCTGCCGCACGCGCTCGATCATGTCTTCGGGCGAATACTGCACGTAGTGCAGCACCTCCGCGACCGAGTCGCCTTTGACGACGTGGGCGACGTGGTAACCCTCCTGCTCGCCGAGCCGCACGTGGACGGCGTTCGTGTCGCCGAACAGGTTGTGCAGATCGCCGAGAATCTCCTGGTACGCGCCGTTCAGGAAGAGGCCCATGAAGTACGGCTCGTCCGGGCGGTACGTGTGGACCTCGAGCACTTTTTTCACGTCCTCGCGGTCGATGAAATGGTCAATCGCCCCATCGCTGTCGCAGGTGAGATCCGCGAGCGTCGCGCGGACTGTGGGCTCTTCTTCGAGGCGATGGATGGGCATGATCGGAAAGAGCTGATCGATGGCCCACGTGTCCGGCGCCGACTGAAAGATGGAGAAGTTGCAGTAGTAAATGGCCGCGAGCACGCGTTCGAGGTTCTGCAGCTCCTCGGGGACGTACTTCATCCGGCGGACGTGGCCGAGAATCTTCTCGCAGCAGCTCCAATACGTGCGCTCCGCCTGGGCGCGCTCGCGCAGGCCCAAGTACCCGAACTTGAAAAGGCTCTGCGCCTCCTCCTTGCCCTGCGTGGCATCGTGATAGGCCTCCTGCACGTTCTTCGGCACGACGTTCTTCCAGGTCTCGTAGAGGCCCCGAATGACCGCCGGCGCCCCCGGCTTCGGCTCTTCGGGATCGCCGAATCGGACTTCGTTCGTGCCGACGACCTCGAAGACGAGCACCGACTGGTGCGCGGTCACCGCGCGGCCCGCCTCGGTCACGATGGTGGGCACCGGGACGCTCGCCTTGTTGCAGGCCTCCATGATGCTGGCGACGACGTCGTTCGCGTACTCCTGAACGTTGTAGTTCTTCGAAGCGTGAAAGTCGGTCTTCGATCCGTCGTAGTCGACCGCCAGGCCCCCGCCGACGTCGAGGTACCGCATGTTCGCGCCCATCCTCGCGAGGTCGATGAAGATGTTCGATGCCTCGGCCATCGCGTTCTTGATGGGGATGATGCTCGAGACCTGGCTGCCGATGTGAAAGTGCAAGAGCTGCAGGCTGGACAGGAGGTTCCTCTCGGCGAGCCGATCGAAGACCTCGACGATCTCCGACGACGTCAGTCCGAACTTCGCGCGGTCGCCAGCCGACTCGGCCCAGCGGCCGACGCCCTTGGCCGTGAGCTTGGCGCGCACGCCGATGACGGGGGCGATGCCGAGCTTCTCGCTCGCTTCGAGGATCATCGCGAGCTCCTCGATGCGCTCGAGCACGACGAAAACCGTCTTGTCGAAGCGCTGCGCGAGGAGCGCGGTCTCGATGTATTTCTCGTCCTTGTAGCCGTTGCAGAGGATGAGCCCTCCGCTCTCCTGGGCATTGGCGAGCGCGATGAGGAGCTCGGGCTTCGACCCCGCTTCGAGACCGTAGCTCCAGGGCGCCCCGAACTCGACGACCTCTTCGACGATGTGACGCTGCTGGTTGACCTTCACGGGGTAGACCCCGCGGTAGACACCCTGGTAGCCGTACTCTGCGATGGCCTTGCCGAAGCATTCGTTCAAGCGCCGGATGCGGTCGCGCAAGATGTCGGAAAAACGAATCAAGAGCGGCAGCTCGAGCCCGCGCGCCCTGAGCTCCTTGACGAGGGCAAAGAGATCGATGGTCCGCTCGCGCAGCGGATTGGGACGGACCTCCACGCAGCCGCTCTCGCCTATTCGAAAGTAGGGCTCGCCCCACCCGCGAATTTGATAGAGCTCGGCGCTCTTCTCGGGGGACCACTCCGGCAAGTTGCCGGCGCCCACGCCGCTCTCCGGGGTGGGGTCGGCCGCGAGCACGCGTCGGTTCGATTGCAGGGGCTGGATCTGGGCCATGTCGCTCTCCGAAAATGCGAGACGCTGGATACTCGATCCCGACGCGGATTGCCGGTCTCGTTTCCCGGCACCTTGCCTGCGCGGGCTCTACAAACCGAGGTACGCCTCTCGTATGCCCGGGTCGCTCATCAGCTCCTTCGAGCCCCCCGTCGTCACGATTCTCCCGTTTTCCATCACGTAGCCGCGGCTGGCGATCTCCAGCCCCTCCATGACCTTCTGTTCGACGAGCACGACCGTGAGCTCCGGGCCCGCGAGCGCCCTCACCGTGGCCAACGTCTGTTCGGTGAAGAGGGGCGAGAGGCCGAGCGACGGCTCGTCGAGGAGCAGCAGCCGGGGCTCCGACATCAGGGCGCGGCTGATGGCCAGCATCTGCTGCTCGCCTCCGGAGAGAGTCCCCGCCGTCTGCCGGCGCCTTTCGCGCAAGACCGGAAACATCGAATAAAACCTGTCGATGTTCCCCGCGCGCCGAGCGCGGCTTCGCGCGACGTGGGAGCCCACCTGCAAGTTTTCCTCGACCGTCATGTCCGAAAAGAGCTGGCGGCCCTCCGGTACATGGGCAATTCCCATCTCGACGAGGGCGTTCGGCTGCAGGTTCGTGACGTCACGCCCCGCGAACCGAACGGCTCCGGTGCGCGCCCTCACGAGCCCCGACACGACCCGCAGGAGCGTCGTCTTCCCCGCCCCGTTGCTGCCGAGAAGCGCCACGATTTCGCCCGCCATCACGCGGAAAGAGAGGCCCCAGAGGGCTTGGAGCTCGCCATAAAAGGCGGTGACCTCCTCGACTTCGAGCAGGGGACCGCCGGCGGTGCCGGGCGGGACGCTCACGAGACCGGCGCCCCCCCCGGGCTGTCGGGCGCCGGTCCCAACGTCGCGCGGTACCTTGCCCCGAGATAGGCCTCGATGACCCTCGGATTGCGCGTCACTTCGGACGGCTTGCCCTCTACGAGCTTCTTTCCGTGATCGAGCACGACGATGCGCGTCGCGAGCGCCATCACGACCCGCATGATGTGCTCGACACCGCCGAGCGTGGAGACGCCTCGCTCCGGGAGGCGCTTCAACGCCGCGACGACCGTCGCGGCCTCGGCGGGGTTGAGCCCCGCGATGACTTCGTCGAGCAGAATGAGCTTCGGCCGCGTCGCGAGGGCGCGGGCGATCTCGAGGAGCTTTCGCGCAGCGAGGGGAATGCCGCTCGCGCGGTCGTTCGCGCGCCCCCCGAGGCCGAGGAACGTCAAACAGTCGAGCGCCTTCTCGCGCGCGCGCCGAGCGCTCCGGTCGTGCAAGAACGCGCCGAGCATCACGTTCTCGAGCACCGTCAGGTTGCCGAGCGGCTGCACGATTTGGAAGGTGCGCCCGATCCCGAGTCGGGTCACCTCGTGAGGCGCCATCTTGGAGATGACCCGGCCGTCGAACGTGATTTCCCCCGCCGTCGGTCGCGTGAACCCGCTGATGAGATTGAAGAGCGTCGTCTTCCCCGCGCCGTTCGGCCCGATGAGAAAGACGATTTCGCCTTCGCTGAGCTCGAGGGTCACGTCGGCGACCGCCCAAAGGCCTCCGAAGCGCTTGGTCACGTTCCGGAGGGACAACCATGCCGTCATCGCGGCGCCCTCTCGGCCGAGGGCTTCGGCCGGACCGCGCGCGACAGCGCCCGCCCGACGCGTGGGAAGACACTGATGACGCCACCGGGGAGAAAGAGCACCACGGCCACGAGCAGGCCGCCGTAGATCAGCAGGTGGGCCTCTTTGAAGAACGCTTTGAAGATCTCCGACGCGACGGTCAGCACGACCGAGCCGACGACCGGACCCCAGACCGTCGCGACCCCCCCGAGCACGGCGATCAACGCGGCCTGCACCGAAATGTCGAGCGACAGGACGCTCTCCGGACCGACGAACTGCGAAAAGCTCGCGTAGACGCCGCCCGCCAGCCCCGTCAGCAGCGCGCTCGCGAGGAGGGCGAGGAGCTTGCAGCGCGCAGGATCGATCCCCACCGCCATGGCGGTGTCCTCGTTGTCGCGGACGGCGCGGAGCGAGTAGCCGAAGCGTGAGCCGTGCGTCCAGCCCGCGAACGCGAGAGAGGCGACGAGGAGAAGAACGGCCGTGACGTAAAATTTCGAGTCGACGTCCGGGTTCGCGAAGAGCGACGGCGCGAGGACGCCGATGGCGCCGTGCGTGAACCCCGCGTTCAGAGCCACCAATCGCAAAATCTCTGCCGTCGCGATGGTCGACAGGACGAAGTACGGTCCGCGCAAACGAAACGTCACGACGCCGATGACGACGGCGGCGACGCACGCGCCGAGGCTCCCGAGAGCGAGAGCGAGCCACATGTCGACGCCGAATCGAGCTGGAAGCAGCGAGAACGTGTATGCGCCGCACCCGAAATACGCGACGTGCCCCAAGCTCAACTGGCCGGCATACCCCCCGATGATGTTCCAGGCCACGCCGAGCACTGCGAAGATCGCGACGCGGAACAGCAGCTGAATCACGAAGACGTCGTCGACCCACGAAGGGACGCTCAGGGCGACCAGCGCCAAAAGCACGAGGCCGGCGGCCCCTCTCGAGCGCCTGCCGATCATGCGGGCTCCTTGCCGAGAAGTCCGGCCGGCCGAAACAGTAGGACGACGAGAAAGAGGACGAAATTGACGACCTGCGAATAGCTGTCCGACCAAAGATAGGCGGTCAGGCTCTCCGCCACGCCGAGGACCAAGCCGCCCAGGGCCGCGCCCTCGATACTCCCCATTCCTCCCAAAACCACGATGACGAACGACCGTATTTGAAAGGGCTCGCCGACCGTCGGATAGGTGTAAAAGACCGGCAGGAGGAGCGCTCCGCCCATCCCCGCGCAGGCGGCGCCGAGAGCGAAGGTCGTCGCCGAGACGCGCTCGACGTTTATCCCCATGAGCGCCGCGATGCTCCGATTCTGGGCGACCGCACGCATCGCGCGTCCCAGCTCGGTGCGCGCGACGAGCAGATAGAGCCCGCCGGAGAGCGCGGTCGCCAGAAGAAAAGACACGAGGTACGCACGGTTGACGCTCAACCCAAAGGCGCGTTCGTTCTGCGAAGCCAGCGCCAGGTTCAGCTGCCGATAGTCCGCTCCAAAGAGGAGCTGCGCGAGGCCGACGAGGAAGAGACTGATTCCGGCGGTCAGCAGGATTTGCATCGAGTGCGGGGCGGACATCACGTGCTTGACGAAGAGCCAGTACACGGCGAGCCCCATTCCGAAGAGCGCGGCCATGACCCATGGAAAGCCGAGGTACGGCGAGACGTGAAGGCGAGTGGAGACGAAATACGTGACGTACATTCCGACCATGAGAAACGCTCCATGAGCGAAATTGACGATGCGCATCACGCCGAAGACGAGCGCCAACCCCATTCCGACGAGGGCGTAGAGACCGCCCGTCAAGAGTCCAGTGAGCATCGCTTGGAGGACGGCCAAGGGGCTCGGAGCTCGCTAGCGGTCGCGCCATCGTGGCGTGTCGAGGAGCGGGGCGACCGCGACATCTTGCGGCCAAACGACGGTGTGCTTGCCCTTTTGTACCTGCGTAATGACGACCGGGTGATGGTTCTGCCCGTTCTCGGCGAACGCGACCGGCCCGAACGCGGAGTCGGTGTGAATGTTCTTGAGAGCGTCGCGAATGGCGGCGGGCTCGAGCCTGTTGGCGAGCTTGATGGCGGCAACGACCACCTTGAGCGCCGCGTAGGCCTGAACGGCATGGTACGCGGGGTGCGCTCCGTATCTTGCGATGAACTTGGCGTCGAACTCTCTCGCCCCCGGCCAGTTGACCTGCGGCACCCATTGAGACGCGGCCAGCGTGTACTCGGCGTCCTTGCCCGCGCCTTTCTCTTCGGTCGGAAATTCGGCCGTGCTGAAGCCCGTGCCCGCCGCGGCGAAGAATCGCGCATCGAGGCCGATCTGGTGGGTCTGCCTCATGAGCGTGGTGGCGTCGAGCAGGTACGAAGCAAAGTAGACGACCTCCGGCTTCTTCTCCTGCACTCTCTGGAGCATGGGTGAGTACGAGGTCGAGCCCGCGTTGTAGGGCTCCTCGTCCACGACGGTCATGCCGCCTGCCGTCGCGGTTTTCTTCATGGCGCTGGCCTGCGACTGACCGAAATTCGTGTTCTCGTACACGAGCGCGAGCGTCTTGGGGCTTCCGTGGGTCGCGAGGACGTCGACCACGGCCGCCGCGTAGTCCGCGCTCCCGGCGCAGAGGCGAAAGACCCACTGGGATTTTTGCTCGACGACGTTGTCGGCCGTCGCCGTCGGGATGACGAGCGGGACTTCTTTGCGCGTCATCGTGGGCACGAGGGCCAGGGTGCTCTCGCTGGAGTACGAGCCGATGACGACGGGCACGTGGTCCTGATCGATGAGCTTGCTCGCTCCCTGGAGCGCGATGTCCGGTTTGCTCTGATCGTCGTATGTGTCGAGCTCCACCGGCTTTCCGAGGGCCCCGCCTTCGGCGTTGATCTCCTCGAGGGCCATCGCGTACCCGCGCTGGTGGGCCTGGCCAAACGCGGCCTGGGTGCCCGTGACGGCGGTGATGACCCCGATGAGCGTGGTCGAACGCGCTACGGGAGGGCGCTCCGGCCGGTGGCAAGCGAGCGCCAGCGCGAGCACCCCGAGACCGAGCGGGTGGACAGAGCCCGTCGAGCGGCTCACTCGACGCTGAACGCGCTTCGCCATCCGGCGAGCCTATCATCACGGTCGTGCCGGGCGGGGCACGTCGCCCCTTCTCGCCGATCACCGTCGCACGGCGCGTTTGGTCTTGGACAGCGTCAGGACAGCAACCTGCGCGCAAACCGGCGAACCGAACGAGGCGCCATTCTATGGACGTCCATTTTCATGATCGCCCTTCGCGCGAACGACTTCGCGCCGGTCTGGGCCTCGTCATTGATGGGCTCGTTCAATAGCTCCGGCCACTGCTCCTTGATGAGGGCTCGAAACAATTCGAACGTGGGCGGACGCCGGTGCTTCTCATCCACCGAGAGCATCGTGGTCAGGAGCTCCCTGCAATTGAGCGGAGAGAACGACTCCTGAACGAGATCGCATTCTGCCTGGATCATCGCCTCCTGGCTCCCCATCGACTGTTCCCAGCAGAACAAGTCCAAGAGGTCCACGTTGAAGGGGCGTGCCCCGCCGAGCCACTCTTCGAACGCTGCGATCACGAACGGGTGGGGGTCCATCTCGGCCAAGGCCGCCAGGTCATGAGCGTCGATCGAATGCAGCAGAGACTTGTCCAAGCGGAAATAGCATTTGACGATTTCGGCGACGTCGCCTTTCGTGCAGACCCGATCGCGGAGGCGCTCGTCGAGCATCCCCTCCGCCACCGCCGCATAGGCCGGATGCGCCGTCACGACGTTGCGCCTGAAGATACGCAGAAACTCTTCACTTGGCTCGCTGCGACAAGGGATCAGATTGTTTTCGAAGCCCAAGGCCGACAGCAGCCGGGTCGGAGAGGCGGCGTCGCGATGGTCCGGAGCCATGTTCCAGAAGATCCCCGTGAAGTACGTCATCTCGCGGGCGATGTTTCGACTGGCCGCCAGCACCAGGCGGCTATCCCACCCCGCCGTCATCGCTACGGACATCGCGAACCGTCCTCGCGCGCTGCTCATCAAGCCCCGCATGCTGCGGAGGCACTTGGGGACTGCCTCGTCGAGCGGTATCGGCTCGAGGTTCTTCCGAGGCCAACATCGAGACACTCGTCCGCTCTCCAGGTGGAGATAGTGATTCGGAAGCAGAAGCCTCGCGCGGTCGAAGGGTGTCGTGTCCCCCGGATACCAGGTCGAGGCATTCGTGTCGCTCGCGTAGCGCGCCGTTTTCATGAAGGCCGCGGCCGCGGCGTCGACGGTGAGACCGAGCAGCTCGGCGAGCAGCCCTGGCTGCGAAGCGCACCAAAGCGCGTCACCCGGGGAACCCCGCGTGTAGAAGACCTGCCTCATCCCCGCTGCGTCCGTGAGCACGATTGTCCGGGTGCCGTCGTGCGCGATGAGTATCCAGCGCCCTCCTAGCCTGTCGGTCGCTTCGAGCAGGTCGTCGGACGTGTGCAGCGCATCGAGCAACGCGTGCAGAATATCGAGGTTGCTGGCCCGGGGATTGTGCGAATCGAGGGCATAACCGAGCAACACGGCCCACGCCTCGCCTCTCCGCGCCCGTTCGACGCCCAGGTCAGGGTGAACCGTGAGCTTCAGACCGGCGCCGAGATCCAGCTTTTGCCATGAGGGAAAGCGATCGAAGCTGGCAGGCCCCAAGACGAACTGACGCCTAAACACCATCCGTTCGAGCGTCGCTCGATCGTACTTCGGATTCATGCACGGCCCCGACTCCAACTCGGCGTAGTGTCATTGCGACGACCGCGCCAAAGCAGAGTTTTTGTACGTAATCCACTCCCGCCCCACTTGTAACAATAGCCCCAATGCCACGCATGGGAAGCGGAATTCAAGCGATTCACCGTTCATGGAACGCCGCACGTGGTCGAAGTGCGCCCGCGGCAGGCCGTGTGCGACAGTGGCGTGGAAGCGGTACCCTTCGCCTTCGACAGGGAAGGGCGTCACGCCGAACTTGGTCGACAAGTCCCGCAAGACGCGCTCTCGGAGAGCACACAGGGGGCTACTCGGGACGACGTCGAGAAACACGACGCCTTCTTCGAAGAAGCCGACGCCCGACACCCGCAGCTCGAACGGCTCGACCTCGCCGACGAGCGCGTCGAAGTGACGCTCGAACGGCTCGACCTCCGCGACGGGAAATGCCTGTTTCAGCGTGATGTGAGGATTGCCTTCGATTTGCAGGCGCGACCCGTGCTCCTTCGACAAGCGCACTTGGAGCCGCCGTATCGTATTGTGCATTCCTTCGCTTATGGGAATTACGTATCCCAGCCTGAAGGCCGCTTCGGGTGCGCCGGGACGCCCGGCAGGCAGCACGAAGCGCCGTAAGCGGCGACGGAGGGCATGGGCGAACGTCATTCGAGCCGTGGGTCGAGTCCTAGGCCGAATCGGCACGCGGCACCACCAGCGCCTGGCGGCCGCCTCGCGACGGGCCGAACGAGCGGGAAGGGAGAAGGGCAACCCTCCTTCGGGCCTGGCGGGCGGGCCGCGCCGGACACACGATGGGGCCGTGCCCAAGGATCCTCTCTCCGCGTTCCATCCCGCCGTGCAGGAATGGTTCGGCGCTGCGTTCGTCGGGCCGACCAAGGCGCAGGCCCTCGCGTTCGGCCCAATCGTCCGTGGCGAGTCGACGCTTCTTCTCGCTCCGACGGGCTCCGGAAAGACGCTCGCGGCATTTCTCGCAGCGCTCGACAAGCTCGCCTATGGCCCCGAGCCGGCGAAGGCCGCTCGTTGCCGGGTCCTCTACGTGTCGCCGCTCAAGGCCCTGGCCGTCGACATCGAGCGGAACCTGCGCGCGCCGCTGGCCGGCATCGTCGAGACCGCGAAGCGCCGTGGCGAAGCGGTCCGAGTCCCGACCGTCGACATCCGTACGGGCGACACGCCGGCCGGTGATCGGGCGCGGATGGTGCGGTCCCCGCCGGATGTGCTGATCACGACGCCCGAGTCGCTCTACTTGTTGCTCACGTCCAACGCTCGCGCGCTCCTCGCCTCGGTCGAGACGGTCATCGTGGACGAGATCCACGCGCTGGCGCCCTCGAAGCGCGGCGCCCATCTCTTCCTTTCGCTCGAGCGCCTGGAGACGTTGCGGGACCCCTCCGCGGGCACGCTCCAGCGAATCGGCCTTTCCGCGACGCAGCGCCCGCTCCAGGAGATCGCGCGGCTGCTCGGGGGCTCGCAGGCAGGCAAGGCGCGTCCGGTGACCATCGTCGACGCAGGCCACAAGAAGCCGTTCGACCTCACGATCGAAGTGCCCGACGTCGAGATGGGGCGCCTGGGTGAGATCGACGAGCTCGCTTCGGGGCCCGCGGCCTCGGGCGGAGCGCGTCGTTCGATCTGGCCGCAGGTGCATCGTCGGATCGTCGAGCTGGTGCGTTCTCACCGCTCCACGATCGTCTTCGTGAACAGCCGCCGTCTCGCGGAGCGGCTGGCGAGCGCCATCAACGAGGCGGCCGGCGAGGAGATCGCCCTCGCCCACCACGGGTCCGTGGCGCGCGAGAATCGCGCCGCGACCGAGGATCGCCTGAAACGTGGCCTCCTCCCGGCCATCGTGGCCACGTCGTCGCTCGAGCTCGGAATCGACATGGGAGCCGTCGATCTCGTCATCCAGATCGAGTCCCCGCCGTCGGTGGCTTCTGGAATGCAGCGGATTGGGCGTGCCAGCCACGGCGTGGACGGGTTGCCGAAGGGGATTTTGATGCCCAAGCACCGCGCCGATCTTCTCGCTTGCGCGGCCGCGGCAGAGGGAATGCGCGCCGGAGAGGTCGAAGAGACCGTTTTTCCGCGCAATCCGCTGGACGTGCTCGCCCAGCAGATCGTCGCCATCGTCTCGTCGGGGCCGCTCTCGGTCGACGCGCTCTTCGAGCTCGTGCGGCGCTCGGCCCCCTTTGGCGAGCTGCCGCGGAGCGCGTTCGAGGGGGTCCTCGACATGCTGAGCGGACGTTACCCGAGCGACGACTTTCGGGATCTTCGTGCGCGCATCACCTGGGACCGGACGCGAGGCCGCGTCTCGGCGCGCGAGGGGGCGCAGCGTCTGGCCGTCATCAACGGCGGAACGATCCCCGACCGTGGCCTCTACGGTGTCTTTCTTCGCGACGGGGGCGAGAAAGGCTCGAAGCGTGTCGGCGAGCTCGACGAGGAGATGGTCTTCGAGTTGCGCGAGGGAGAGGTCTTCCTGCTGGGCGCGTCGTCCTGGCGGGCGGATGAGATCACGCACGACCGGGTCATCGTCACGCCCGCGGTCGGCGAGCCCGGCAAGATGCCGTTCTGGCACGGGGACCGGGCGGGGCGTCCGCGAGCCTTCGGAGAGGCCATCGGCGCCCTCACTCGCCGCATCGCGCGGGCCAGCAATCCGGACGCGCTGCGGATGCTCGGGGGCGACCTGCGCCTCGACGCGAGCGCGGCGGAGAACCTCCTCGCGTACGTCCGGGAGCAGCAGCGCGCGACGGGAGAGGTCCCCAGCGACCGTTCCATCGTCGTCGAGCGCTTTCGCGACGAGCTCGGAGATTGGCGAGTGTGTGTCCTTACGCCCTTCGGCGCGCGCGTGCACGCGCCGTGGGCGACGGCCCTCTTGGCGAGCCTGTCGGCCGTGCACGCGGGAGAGGCCGAGGCGGTGTGGTCCGACGATGGCATCGCGTTCCGCCTTCCGGCGAGCGAGGACGCCCCCGACCCGACGACGTTCTTTCCGGCGTCGGACGAGGTGGAGCGGGCGGTCGTGCAGGCGCTCGGGCAGACCTCGCTCTTCGCGGCACGGTTTCGCGAGGCTGCGGCCCGCGCGCTCCTCTTGCCGCGCCGCGCTCCCGGCAAACGAACGCCGCTCTGGGCACAACGAAGGCGAGCCTACGACTTGCTGGCCGTGGCGTCACGATACCCGTCGTTTCCGATCGTCCTCGAGGCGTACCGCGAGTGCCTTCGTGACGTCTTCGATCTCCCGTCGCTGGTCGAGGTGCTCCGTCGGGTCGAATCGCGGCGCATCCGGGTGACCACCTGCGATGCGCGCGCCCCCTCGCCTTTCGCGGCGTCACTCCTCTTTTCGTTCGTCGCCAAGTTCATCTACGACGGTGACGCCCCGCTCGCGGAGCGGAGAGCGCAAGCGCTGACGATCGATCACGCCCAGCTGCGAGAGCTGCTCGGCGAGGCCGAGCTCCGCCAGCTGCTCGACGCCGAGGTGCTGGAGAGCCACGTGCGCTCGTTGCAGCGGCTCGACAGGCCTGCCAAGCACGCCGACGGCATCCACGATCTGCTCCTTTCGCTCGGCGACCTTTCGCCCGCCGAGATCGAGGCTAGAGCGGAGCCTCGCGACCAGGCACCGGGCTGGGTGCAAACGCTCGAACGCGACCGCCGAATCGCGAGCGTGACCCTCGCCGAGGAGAAGCGCTACATCGCGTCCGAAGACGTCGGACGCTACCGCGACGCCATCGGAACGGTGCCTCCTGCGGGAATGCCGGACGCCTTTCTCGAATCGGTCGAGAGCCCCCTGGGCGACCTCGTTCTCAGGTGGGCCCGAACCCACGGGCCCTTCGTGCCGAGCGCCGTCGTGGCGCGCTTCGGCCTCTCGGTCGAGACGGTCGAAGGCGCGCTCGAACGGCTGACGCAGTCCGGCAAGCTGGTCGAGGGCGCCTTCTTGCCGAAAGGCCGAGGGCGCGAGCTCTGCGAGGTCGAGGTCCTCCGGGCGATCCGGCGAAAGTCCTTGGCCAGGCTTCGACGCGAGGTCGAGCCCGTCGAGGCGGCGGCGTACGGGCGCTTCGTCCTCGAGTGGCAGGCCGTGACGAACCGAAGGCGGGGGCACGACGCGTTGCTCGAGACGGTCGGCCAGCTGCAAGGGTGTCCCCTCGCCGTGTCGCTGCTCGATACGCGCGCGCTCCCGGCGCGCGTCGAAGGCTTCCGCCCGTGGGATCTCGACGCGCTGTGCGCCTCGGGGCGCGTCACCTGGGTGGGAATCGAGCCGCTCGGCCCGAGTGACGGGAAAATCGCTTTGTATCTGGCCGAGGACGAAGCGTTGCTGGCTCCCGCGCCACGCCACGCTGCCGGGGAGGGAGCCGCGACGATCCGTTCGCTCCTCGAGAGGCGCGGCGCCATCTTCTTCCAGGAGATCGCGCGGGCCGTCGGGGGCTATCCGGCCGAAGCCCTCGACGCGCTCTGGAGCCTGGTGTGGTCGGGCGAAGTGACGAACGACACGCTCGAGCCGCTGAGGAGCATGGCCAGCGCGACGCGTGGGCGGGGACGGGGAAAGGAACGGTCACGCGGGCCGGGGGCGCCGCGCCGTTCGGCGGCTCGTGGCGGCCTCCCGGGGAGCGAAGGGCGCTGGTCGTTGCGGGCGGCGCGATTGGGACGACCTCCGTCGACGACGGAGAGGAGCGCGGCCCTCGCGCGGGCGCTCCTCGAGCGTTACGGCGTGCTGACGCGCGAGGCCGTTCACGCCGAGGGAATCGAAGGAGGCTTTTCGGCCGTGTACGATGTCCTCAAGGCCATGGAGGACGCCGGCCGCGTGCGCCGCGGGTACTTCCTCGCAGGGCGTGGCGCGACGCAGTTCGCGCTCCCCGGGGCAGACGACAGGCTGCGCGCGGTGCGCGAAGCGAGCGACGCTCCACGAACGCTGGTGCTGGCCGCGACCGACCCGGCGAACCCCTATGGAGCTTCGCTCGGCTGGCCAGCGCCGCCCGCGGCCGCGCTCCATGCCGCGCAAGCCGGCAGCGACCGGACCGAAGAGAGCGCCCACGGCACCGAGGAGACGAGACGGCCCCAGCGCGCGGTAGGGGCGCTGGTCGTCCTGCACGACGGGGCGCTCGTCGGCTGGCTCGGGCGAGGGGGCGAGTCACTCCTGACATTCTTGCCAGACGACGAAGGCGCCCGAGCGGTCGCTGCCGACGCGCTCGCGAACGCGCTCGCGGGCTTGGTCGAGTCGGGTGGACGGAGGGCCGTGCTCCTCTCCACGATCGACGGGGCGCCAGCGGCACGAAGCGGGCTGGGAGCAGCCCTTCTCCGGGCGGGCTTCGGAGCCAGCGGCGAAGGCTGGCACCGCAGGCGGTCGGACGCGGGAGCGTGGCCGTCGCGGCGCGACGCACCACGACCGAAGGGCGGCGCCGACGACGAGTCCCGTGCCTGAAGGCGACACGATTCATCGCGCTGCCAAGCGGCTCTCACGCGCGCTTGCGGGCAAGGTGGTCGTCCGCTGCGAGAGCTCCGTACCCGAAATCGCGCGCGCGGGTCTCGTCGGCCGCCGGATCGACGAGGTGGCCGCGCGCGGCAAGTACCTGGCCGTCGCGTTCGACGACGGGCGCGTGCTCGTCTCCCATATGCGAATGGTGGGATCCTGGCATCTCTACAAAGAGGGCGAGCGCTGGTGGCTGCCCGCCCACACCGCAAAGGTGGTCGTGGCCGTCGGCGCGGCGAACGGCGACGGCGCGCTCGTCGCGGTCTGCTTCGCGGCCCCGCTCGTGCGGCTCGTCAGCGAGCGGAGAAAGGACCGCCTCTTCGAGCCCCTCGGGCCCGACGTGGTGGCGGACGAGTTCGACGCGAGAGCGGCCGTTGGGCGCTTCGAAGGGTCGGACCGTGAGCGCACGATCGGAGAGGCGCTGCTCGATCAAACGGTGATGGCCGGGGTGGGCAACATCTATAAATCCGAGGTGCTCTTTGCGGAGCGCATCAGCCCGTTCGCGCGAATCTCGGAGCTGGACGCGAGCGTCCTCGCTTCGGTCGTCGCGCGTGCACGGTCGCTCATGCGAAGGAGCGTCGTCGCCAGGCGCATGCGCACGACGCCCTCCGGCCCGGCTGCCGGCCCCTTCGCCGTGTACCGTCGATCCGGGCGACCCTGCCCTCGCTGCGGCCACCCCATCGCGCGCGCCGTGCAAGGGGCGGCGCGGCGCTCCACTTATTACTGTCCTATCTGCCAGGCTGGAAAGCCCGCATGACCGCGTCCTGACCGGCCCGAAGGCGTGATTGGAAGGCGAGCCGGGCTCTCGCGTCGCGCGCCCGTGACGCCGCCCGTGACGCCGCCCGTGACGCCGCCCGTGACGCCGCCCGTGACGCCGCCCGTGACGCCGCCCGTTGCGCGCCGTTTGAGCGGTGCGTGGCCCCGGGACGGGCACGGACGTTGCTCTCTTCCGCGAAGTGGCTCGAGCGTATGTCGGCATCTCCGGGTGGAACTACCCTCGCTGGCGCGGCGACTTTTATCCCAAAGGCCTCGCCCATCGCAGTGAGCTCGCCTTTGCGGCCGCCGCCTTCGACTCGCTCGAGGTGAACGGCTCGTTTTATTCGCTGCAGCGACCGGAGTCGTACGCGCGTTGGTACGACGCGGCGCCGGCCGGCTTCGTGTTCGCAGTGAAGGGCGGCCGTTTCATCACGCACATGAAGAAGCTGGTCGATGTCGAGGCGGCCACGGCCAATTTCTTCGCCTCCGGCCTTCTGCGGTTACGCGAAAAGCTGGGGCCCATCTTGTGGCAGTTCCCCGCTCATCTCGCGTTCGACGAGCGGCGCTTCAGTGCCTTCTTCGAGCTCTTGCCGAAGGACACCCGCGCGGCCGCACGTCTCGCGCGACGTCACGACGGCAAGGTCGACGGCCGCGCTTGGACGCGAGCCGACGCGATGCGACCGATCCGTCACGCCGTGGAAGTGCGCCACGAGAGCTTCCTCGACCCCGTATTCATCACCCTGCTCCGAGCGCACGGCGTCGCGCTCGTCGTCGCCGACACGGCGAGCCGTTTCCCCTACGCCGAGGACGTCACGGCCGATTTCGTGTACGTGCGCCTCCACGGAAGCCCGGAGCTCTACGCGAGCGGTTATGACGCACCCGCCATACGCCGTTGGGCGGCGCGCGTGCGCGCTTGGAAGGAGGGGCGCGAGCCGCGGGACGCCCTCCGCGTGGCCGCGCCCGCGCAAGTGGGCGTGGGCGGGCGCGACGTTTATGTTTATTTCGACAACGACGCGAAGGGGCGTGCGCCGTTCGACGCACGAGCGCTGCGAGCGTCACTGGGCGATGATCAAGACCGGGTCGATCGCGTCGCTCGTGCCGCGCCGGGTCAGCACGCGGTACCGGAACGCGTAAGTACGCCCAGGCACCAGGCTCGACACCTTGGTCTTGGCCTGGAGCGTGTTCGGTAGGTCCGTCCACGTCTTGCCGCCGTCGTCGCTCATCTGCCAAAGGTAGGTCGCCACCTTCGCGGCCGCCTTGGCCGCCAGAACGACGCTGCCCTGCACCGCGCCTCTGCGCGCGGTCAGGAGCGGCTTTGCCCCGGGGCCCTTTGGCTGGACGCTCATCCCCGCGCTCTCGATGATCGACCCGGCGTTGTCGGGATCGTCGTCGGCGACGCCTTGGACGTGCGCCTTCAACCGCGTCAAAAGCGAGAATCAGCTTCGTCCGCGCTTCGTTGCGCGCTTCCTTGGTGCCGCGCGTCCGCGACTGAGACACCACCTCGGCTTCCTGGAGCGCGTCGATCGCTTCCTTGACCTTCGCGAGCGCGGGCACGGGATGGGGAAAGTGGGCATTGCCATCTAACTTGTCGACGATGGCCGTGGCGAGGATGACGAGCGCACCGGTGTTCTCGGGCGGGTACACCGCCGCGAGGATTCGTTTCATGCTCACGGTCATTCGAGGTTCCTTCGTCGAGCAGAGACCGTCGTACTCTTGATAAACGAGCTGCCGTCCGGCCGGCAGCCTCTTTTTCTTCGAGCGAACGGGCTCCCGGGCGAGCGGGAGCCTCATTTCGTATTGTCCCGGATGCTCCCGGGCGGCCGGCGGCCCTTTTTTCTGCGAGCAAAGGCGCCCCCGGGCGGCCGGCGGCGTCCTTTCCAGCAGTCCGTGATGCTCCCGGGCGGCCGGCGGCGTCATTTCTCAGGAGTCCGTGACGCTCCCGGCCGGCCGGCGGCGTCCTTTCCAGGAGTCCGTCATGCTCCCGGCCGGCCGGCGGCGTCCTTTCCAGGAGTCCGTCATGCTCCCGGCCGGCCGGCGGCGTCCTTTCCAGGAGTCCGTGACGCTCCCGGCCGGCCGGCGGCGTCATTTCCAGGAGTCCGTGACGCTCCCGGCCGGCCGGCGGCGTCCTTTCCAGGAGTCCGTGACGCTCCCGGCCGGCCGGCGGCGTCATTTCCTCGAATCAAAGGCGCGCCGCTCGCTGGACGAGCGACGGTGCGCGGTTTCCGCGGAGCCGTTCTGAGCAGGAACGGAGCGCGGCCGCGAGGTGGGCGTGCGCTGCGGCCAGGCGTGTCGAGGAGCCGCACTCGACGCGCGAGGGATGGGCCGTCCTAGGCGCGGCGCGCGGTGGCAGCGAACCGCACGTACCCGAGCGTGCGGTCAGGCGGACGGAAGATCACCGATGGCTGGACGTTCCTACGGCTCCGCCGCATCAAGCCAGGATGCCGGCAAGCGGAGCCGTCGCGCCGCCGAATGACTTCGCCGGAATCCCCAGGGCGTTGAGTAGGGCGAGAGCGGCTTGCGTGTTGGGTCCGCTTCCCGAGACGACCCGCCCCGTCTGGAGCTTTCCGCCAGCCTTGCCCGAGATGAGCATCGGGACGTTCTTGGTGCTGTGGGTGTTGCCGTCGCTCATCTCGCTGAGATACATCGTGACCCCGCTGTCGAGCATGCTCCCGGGCCCGTCATTGATCTGGTTCATCTGCTGCAGCGCGTACACGTATTGGCTGACGAACCAGGTCCCAACGGTCGCGTAGTTGGCCAGGGCAGCCGGCTGATTCGCATGGTGGGTACAGCCGAGGTGCCACGGAGCGCTAACGCCAAGGAATGGATGCTGGATCTCGGTCGTCGTGTGCTCATAGGCGAACGTCGCGACCCGCGTGAGATCGCACTTGAAAGCCATGATGATCATGTCGAGCATGATCTTGACGTGGTCGCGGATGTCCGCGGGCTTCCCCGCGGCGGGTGTCGCGCCCGGGGTACAGGTCCCGGTCGTGCCCATCGTCGGCACTTTCTGGATTTGCAGTTCGAGATCGCGAAGGCCTGTCAGGTACTGCTGCAGCCGGATGTTGTCCGCCGTCCCGAGGCGCGCGCTCAAGGATGTTCCCTCGGAGAGTGTGTAGTCGAGGACGCTCTTGCGCATCGCGTCCTTCACGGCCAGCGGCGCCGCCCCGCCGGCAGGGGACGGCGCGCCGGACAGGCTGAGGGCGAAGATCTGGTTGAAGGCCGTGAGTGGGATCACCTGGCGTGATACCGGCGTATTCGCGTCCAGCCAGCTCAGGTTGTCTTTCAGCACCGTGCTGTAGCCCGGCTCCTGATTCGGATTCTCCGTATTGTGCGCCGTGCCGAGCTCAAGGCTCGGAAAACGCGTGTACTGGCCAAACTGTTGCGCGACCACCTGATCGAACGACTCTGCGTTGATCGTCGCGTTCTTTTGGCACGCTTTGCCGGTGAGAATCCCCGAAATTCCGCAGGTGTGCCCGGCCCCTCCGCCGACTCGATCCAGTCCGGTCACGATCATCACGCGATTCTGCAGCCCCGCCGCGGCCACGGAGCTCATCGTCGGCCCGAGGGTGAAGTTCGTGCCCGTTCCGCTGGGAGCCCAGCTGGTGACGTTCACGCCCGCTGGCGTGTGGAATAGAAACAGCCGCGGGATGCCTGCGCCGAGCTGAGCGTACGCGCGCTTCGAATCGAGCGCTTCGAGGTAAGGCAAAGCGACGGCGATGCCTGTCGCGGCCAGGAACCAGCGGCGACCCATGCGGAAGAGATTGCGGTCGGCCCAATTTCGCGTGCTATTCGGCATGAATGCCTCCGAGTCTTCCTGTGTGTGCGGCCGCCGACCTATCGCGCAGCCCGGCGTAGCCGCATAGCGTCCGAGCCTTCCACTCGCGCGACGAATGCGCTCATCCGCCCCTGGTCCGTGCTCTGGAAGGCCGTCGCGAATGCCCCCACGGCGCACTCGTCGGCCGCCCACGTGTCGCTCGTGCTCGTGATGCTCCGGCCGAGCGCATACGACAGGAGGTATTGCACGACCGCGTTGGGCAGAGACGCGCTCTGCCGGAGGAGCGCCTCGAGATCCTTCGCTCCGTTGAACATCTGCCCGCCCGGGAGCGCGCCGGAGGAGTCGACGGGTAGTCCATTGTCGATCGTGCGCCACTCACCGACCCCGTCATAGTTTTCCAAGCCGTACCCGATGGGATCCATCAGGTAGTGGCAGCCGGAGCACGCGGGATTGTTCGCGTGGGCGTCCAACTTCTGTCGAAAGGTCATCTTGTCGGACGGAACCGCGGCCGTGATGGGTGGCACGTCGGGTGGGGGCGGAGGCACATTCGTCGCGAGCAGTCGGGCCAGCACCCACTGACCACGCTTGACCGGAGACGTCCGCGTCCCAGGTGACGTGACCGTGAGAAACGAGCCTTGAGTGAGGATGCCGCCGCGCTGCGCGTTACCCGTGAGATCGACGCGCGTGAGGTTGGAGCCGTATGTACCGGCAATACCGTAAAATTGTGCGAGCGTACTATTGATGTACGTGTACGTCCCGTTGACGAAGTCGAGAAAATTCCGATCGCCGGTCACGAAGTCGCGCATGTAGTTGGCTGTCTCGGCCTGCATCGCGCTTTGGACTGCCGCGCTAAACTGCGGAAAGACCGTTGGATCCGGGGTCGTGTCCGGCGTGATGTTTTGGACTCCGAGCCATTGCCCCGGAAAGCGCGCGACGAAGGCAGCCGCTTTTGGATCCGCCCACATGCGCGCAGCCTGTTTTGCGACGCCGGCGTGCGTCGAAAGCTCCCCCGATGCGGCCACCGACGTGAGCGTCGCGTCAGGCATCGTGCTCCAGAGGAAGTAGGAAAGCCGACTGGCCAGCTCGTACGGATTGACGGGGTGCTGGCTCGGCGAATCGGGCGTCGGGTCGATCTCCGGCCGGAACAAGAAATTGGGCGACATGAGAGCCCCTTCGACGAGGATCTGGATACCCTGGTCGAACGAGAAGCTGGAAGCGCGCGTGTCGGTGTAGATCTTAAGGAGGTTGGCCACCTCCGCACTGGTGACCGGGCGGCGCCACGCGCGCGCGGCGAAGGACGAGGCTATCTGGCCCGCGCACGCGTCGTCGGTGGTGGTGCACACGTAGATGCGCGCGCGCCCGGGCGAGTTTGGCGCAACCGCCTGCTCCGCGAGCGCCTCGGCAACCTGCAAGTACGTCTGCGGGAGCAGCGGGTCGATCGTCAGAGCATCGGCGTTGTTGTCGAAACCTCCATCGCCGTAGTCTGGCGGGAGCCCGTTGAGGGCGACGTGGTTCGCGTCGCCGAGCAGATCGCGGACGGTGTTGTCGTACTCGACTCGGTTCAATCGCGTCATCACTCGAAACGGTACGAGAAGCTCTCCTCCGCTTACGCATGCGGCCGTCGTCGGGTCCGGATCCGCCAGGTGCAGGTCGGCCGCGTTCTGCGAGAGGGGTGTCGCGGCGCCCGATCCCGAATCCGCAGCGGGGGATCCCGAGGAAGACGACGGCGGGGATCCGCCGTCCGCGTTCCAGCTTTCCGCGTTGCCAGGGCCATTGCACGCCGCTGCCACGGCAGCCCCGGCGAGCGGCACGAGCGCCAGCCAGAAGTGCCCGTATCGCGCAAGTCTCGACTCCGTAGGCTCGGTCATCGCTCTTCAGAAGTTGCGCGCCGGGCTCAGTTCGGCTCAGGCGCAACGGGAATTCGTTCTCGAGCCACCTCTTTTATGCGCCTTCGCCCACATCACGGCGCGCGTGGATGGGACGTCGCGTACCCATTCCCGGGATCTGCATTTGGAAACACCGCCTTCCGCGAGGAGCGCCTGCGACACCCGTTCGACGTCGCCTCGGGACGAGGTCGTCCACCGACAGGCTCGCCCAGACGCCGTCCCGTCCTTGAGTCACTCCTTATCGTGCTCGCGCGCGTGCAACTTTGCAGCGAGTGCGGATCGGAGCTTTGCCTGACCTTTTTTTGAGCCGTTTGCGTCTGTATCGGCGCCCTGTTGCCATAGCTGCCCTCCAAGATGACCGGGTTGTCCGTCGGGTGACGCACGAATTTCGGCGCTTTTGGGCTCACCAAGCAAATAGGGGCGTTTCGTCGTCTTCTTCAGGAGTCCATCGCCATGCGAATCAATCGCGCCAAGCTCATCTCCGCTGCCATCCTGGCTGCTTCGTGCGTTTCCTGTTCCAACAATCCGGAGACCAACGCAGGCGGGTCCGGTTTGGCGGACTCGGGCGCAGGCACGGGCCAGAGCGGTTCGAGCTCGGGGACCGGTGGTTCGAGCTCGGGGACCGGTTCGAGCTCGGGCACCGGCTTGAGCTCCGGTGGATCACCCCCGGTGATCTCCGACGGAGGCGGCGGTCCAATCGACGCGGCAGGACAGATGGATGACACGGGCGCCGGTGGGGATGCCGTTGGCGAAGGCGGACTCACAAATGGAGGCGACGCAGGGATGGGGTCGTCCGAAGCGGGAGCAGCAGGCCCGTTTCCCGGCGCGACTTCGATCTTCGACGGAACGACATTGAACGGCTGGCAGCAAGGGCCGGCGAAGCTGTGGTCGGTCGTGAACGGCATGATCGATGGAAAAGGCACGACGGGCGGCAACCTTTTGATGACCCAAGCCGATTATGGCGACTTCCGAGTCGTGGTCAGCTCGAACATGGTCGCGGTTGGCGGCTCGGGTCACCTTGGCATCTGTTTTTGGGGCGGACGAACGCCGGTGGGCCAATACAACAACTGCAAGCTGATCATTCCACCGGGCGGTAACACCTGGGACTACTCGCTGGGCGGCGGCCTGCGAGGAGTTACGAACCTTGGCAGGCCGGTCACCACCCCTACGTGGAATACAACCGAAATCCTGTGCTGGCTTGCGAAGGGATTCTGCAGGGTCGGCATCAACGGAACGGCCGTTCTGACGTACCAGGAACCCAACCTCGCGTCGATCAAGGCTGGCCCCATCGGTTTGCAGATCCACAACGGAACGAACGAGGAGGTGCAGTACAAGGACGTGTTCGTCGATCCCGCACCGACGGTCGACAAGCTTCTCACTGTGAAGTGATGGGAAAACGATTCATTGCATCACGTCCGCAGTTGGGTGACCGCCCCAACTACCAAAGATCCGGCTTCGTCAGTCGGCCGACCCGCGAATCGCTTCGAACGGCCCGACGTCGCGGTCCTCAGGAGGTTTGCTCTCCACCACGTGAGCGTCTTCGCGTGACGCCGATCTCCGCCGCGAACGACGGCGCCGACAGCCCGCTCTCCTTCCACTTCCCGACTCGCGTCGCCCATTTTTCGCGCGTCGACCTTGGCATCGTGGCCTCCACCTCAAGACTTCCGCGAGCGAGCCTCCAACTCAGGGACGCAATTCGACGAACGGAGACGAAGAAACGACGGAAGGGGATGGATAGGCGGCCGGCCTGGGCGGCGTGACGCGAGAGCCGGTTCCTCGACGGGCTGTTAGTGTCGCGCCGACTTCGCCAGCGCACCGGCGACACCGTGCCAGTGCCCCAAGCACAGTTCCATGAACGTTGGGGGCTCGTCTGAACTACGGTACTTGAGCCTCGTGACCCTGGTCTGCTGCCCGTTCGTCGCCTCGACCCACGAGAAGCCCTCGCCCCTCAGTGCATCTTGCCGGGTCTCCATCACTTGCCAGTCTTTGTCGCGCGTCATGCATTCTATCAAGGCGTTGCACTCCCATGTAGGGAGCCGATCGTGAACGTGGTCGACCGCGCAATGCGCCCCTTCCTGATCGAGACTAGCCACATCCATCGAGCATTCCTGACCAGACCAGACTAGACGTGCGACCTCCGCCGCCGTTCCCAGAACGGAGCCGATTCGAACGACGGTAGACATGCGGCCAGCGTAGGATTCAATGGGTGCCTCGCCGAGGCTCGTCAGCGTTCCGTGGATGGCCTGGTCGATAAGATCGGACGACGTGTCGTAGGGAGGCACCGTGGCACACGAGGAACGGGACGTGGCATAGGCAGTTCCTAGGCACCCCGAACAAGCAACGAGCGAAAGCAGCATCAATCGGGCCATCGAGCTCACCAAGGGGAGGGGCACGTCGCCGTCGAGCCGTTCGGAACGGGAAACGCGGTAGCGGGATCAGGAACGCTAGACCATGCGTCCCAGGACAAAGCGCGACCCTGAGTTCGGATGTAAGCGTCCAGTACGGGTATGTTCCAGCTCGACGGAAACGGCGCGCGATCTAGGATTGAAAAGGTGCGGCACATGTCGTAAGGAATCCGTTGCCCGTTGGGGTGTCG
This sequence comes from uncultured delta proteobacterium, assembly GCA_963787925.1. GTDB lineage: Bacteria > Myxococcota_A > Polyangia > Polyangiales > Polyangiaceae > Palsa-1150. The sequence goes on along the minus strand of CAWBEN010000003.1, from coordinate 718,133 downwards.
ATAGGATACCTGCCATTGTTTGGATGTGTGTGGAAGGTTGCCTCAACGGTTGCCCCGAAGGGAAGCGCTTGAAACAGCGGCGCGAGATCCGTGAGGGCCGCAAGATTGCTTGTGCCCATGACATAGGACCAGCTGGTCGTAGTGCATCCCTGGACCTGGTATCGTACGTCGTGTGCGTCGTGACCGGCCCGCTCGATCCGTCGACGTTCGTGTGCGTGAACAACTCGTCGATCTTGTTGCCATTCGCGCCGTACTGGTACGACGTGACCTGTCCTTGCGCGTCGACATGCTCGAGCGCGTGCCCCGCCCCGTCGTACACGTACTGCGTCACGCCGCTGAGCGGGTCGACTTCGCTAAGTCGATTTCCCTCGGCGTCGTACGTGTAACGCGTCAGGTTGCCGAGCGCATCGGTCGTGCTCACCACGTTGGCGCTCGCGTCGTACGTGCTCGTCGTCACGTGCCCCAGCGCGTCGGTCTGCGTCAGGAGCTGCCGGTACGCCCCGTACGTGCTCGTCGTCACGTTCCCGAGCGCGTCGGTCTGCGTCAGCACGTCGTCGGCCCCGTCGTACGTCGTCGTCTTCGTGTGGCCCAGCGGATCGGTCTCGGTCAGCACGTTGCCGCGCGGGTCGATCGTGTAATTCCAGACCGCCCCCGACGCGTCGACCTTCTTCGTGATGTCGCCGAACGCGTCGTACGTGTAGAGCGTCACGTGCCCGAGTCGGTCGGTCACCCGCTCCTGGTTGGCCCCGAGGTCCGCGTCGTAATGCACAGTGCTCCCCGCCGCGTCCGTCGTCGACAGCAGCCGCCCGCTCGCGTCGTACACGTTGCGCACCGGCAGACGACCCAGCGGGTCTTGAATCTGAAGTAGATCGTGACGGTCGTCGTACGCAAACTGCGTCACGTTCGATTGCCGGTCCGTGTACGTCGCCAGATCCCCGCTCCCGTCGTACGCGTACGACATCGTCTGGCCGTCCGGATCCGTGATGGCCGTGATCCGCCCTTGTGCGTCGCGCGCGAAGGTCACCTGCGTGCCGGACGAGTGCAGAATCCCGCCCGGAGTTATCTTGACGAAGTTGCCATTGAGATCCGTCACCTGCGAGACGCCGGCGTCCTGGTCGACTTGCCAGACCGACCCGTCCTCGATCGTGAGCGTGAATTGCCTCGGATCCCAAATCGTGAAGTTGCTGTCTTGCAGCTCCGTCACGCCGCTACCGACGTCGTTCGCAAAGACCGACGTCCCGCCAGCGGCGACCAGCTTGATCGTACGGCTGCACACGCCCGTGCTGTTCGGGACCGCGCACGAGGTGTGCCGCTGCCGCGGGGGGCCCCCGCGCCGGTGGACAGTGGAGGCTCCCACGCTAATGCCTTCGTACGAGGCCATCCATCGCCTGATCCGAGCAGTCACGCCACTTGGCCTCCTCGCACACCCGCTGCGCCTTCGCTCGGTAATCCGCCGCTTGCTCGGAGCGACCGGCAGCCTTCTCGACCTTCCACAGTCGGCTCAACGTCACAAGCCTGTCGGCGGCGAGTTCCGAAGCTGGCAAGGCCGATGGGCCCAAGCGATCCAACAGCTCCAAGTTTTTGAGAAGTGCCTCGCGAGCAGCATCGCCCGGCGCCTCAATGAAGACCGCGCTGGCCGCCGCTCGGGACGACGCAAGCTGCTCGAGATCCCCGAAGTGCGACAAGCGACGGACCACTTCGACGACTAGCCAGATGCCCGCTCCGAGAGTGACCGTGTGCGATGCGACCAGGATCACGACGACTTTCGTGTTCACCACCTTTGCCCTCGTACCAAGAGCGTCATCAGCACCACTCGATCAGCACGCTCAACGCCGACCAAGCGGACCGCCCCCACCGAAACGTCGCCCAGCCGCAAATGAAGCTCGACACGAAGACAATCGCTAGGACGGTGGACCACTCCGAAGGAGACCCCGAACGGAGCGGAACATGCCTCGCTATCGAGAACCCAACCGCAAGGCCGAGAAGAGCGCCGCATCCGATGCGAATTCCAGAATCGCGCGGCCAATTAGAACTGGAACCGTTCACGTCCTCGGCCCCTCGCCAGTCCTCACAGCTTGGGCGACAGAGGCGGGCTCAGGCCAGGGAAGCGCCCATCCACGAATCCCCAGCCAAGACCTGCCTTCGCGCAAGAGTCCTCCAAGTTCTGCCACGCATTGGGGTTCGTCTGTTGAATGCACGACAAGACCGGAGCGTCCGCGCCGTTCTGCTCATCGAACCGTTGGCACGACTCCGAAGTGCCGATGTCGCAACCCGGCGAGCACGCGTTGTACTTCTGCTCGCATTGATTCTCGGCGCTGTTCACGACACTCGCTTCCAAAGCTTAGCGCACTCAGCACTATCGATGATTCGCGCCCTTTTCCCTTGATGAACGGCAGAAATGCAAGCTAGAGAGCTTGGAAAACCATGAGCGGCACCTTCCCGAGCGCTCCGTTCGTCCCCTCATCAGCGTGGCCGTCTTAGGAGCGTCGGTGCGCCCGGTACCGCCGCGACGCGTCCTCGTGGTCGACGACCAAGGGGAGCTGGCCGAGATGATGGCCTGGCAGCTGGCCGATCGCGGCTACGAGGCGGTCGCGGTCAGCTCGGGGTCCGATGCCTTGAGCCGGTTGAAGAAAGAGCGCTTCGACGTCGTCGTCACCGATCTGAGCATGCCGGAGGTGGACGGCCTCATGCTCCTCCGGGCCTCCCTCGAGCTCGATCCGAGACGCCCGGTCATCATGGTGACGGCCTTCGGTACGCTCCAGACGGCCGTCGAGGCGACGGCCAACGGCGCCTACCACTATGTTACCAAGCCTTTGCGGCCCGACGTGCTCTCCCGATTGAATCCGTGAGGCGCTCGAGGCACGGCAATAGGCGAAGTCACTCCGAGCGCCTTTCGCACGAGAGCACGGCAAAGGGCATGCGGCCCAGCGCGCTCGCCACATCGAGCGTGTCGCCCGTCGGCTTGAATGTCGTACCGGTCACGGCGTCCTCTAGCTCACCGACGCGCCATCCCGACGGGATGCCCACGGACGTGTTCCCCCAGCCTTTCTCCGCGACGCCCGATGAGCCTGCAAGGACCTGCGTGAAGAAGCGCCCCGCGATCGTGATCGACATGACGCCTCCGAGCTGACGCGCGAAGGCGACGACGTTCTCTGCGCGGCTGCCTTCGACCTCGAGGGGATTGTAGGAGCCGCGCTCGAAGAGCCTCGCATGGCGACGTCGTAGCGCGAGGAGAGCGTGGGTCGCGTGAAGCTTGATGCGTCCGTCCTCGGGCGTCTTCCAGAGCTCGTCGACGCCGTTCGCCGCGCCGGCGGACCTCTGCAGGTCGGACAGCAGGCGGGCTCTCGCAGCGAAATCGACGGGCCTCCGGTTGTCCGGATCGAGCATGCTGAAATCCCAGAGCTCCGTGCCCTGGAAAAAGTCGGGGACACCGGGCGCCGTCGCCTTGACGCTCAATTGAGAGAGAGCGTTCATGAAACCGGGAAGGGTCACCCGCGACACGAACTGCTGCAAGCGAGCCCGAAAAGGACCCCGCGCGTCGAGGAGGCGAGACACGAACGCGCGGGTCGCGGCTTCGTAGGCGGCGTCGGGGTTTATCCAGCTCGTGTTGCGCTTCGCCTCCCGAAACGACTTCTCTATCGCGCCCTGCACGCGCGACTCGAACTGCGCGGCCTCTTCGTCACTCGGCGAGCCCGGGGGGAAGGCTCCGACGAGCGTCTGGTAAATGTAGTACTCGTCGTCGGCGTCGGGTGCCGGAGCGCCGTCGACGCGCGGCTTGAGGGGCTCCGCGACGGCCCGCCACTCCGTGACCGCCGCGGTCCACTCCTCTGGAATTTCGGAGAGGACGTTCAGACGCGCGCGGTTGTCCTCACCCCGCTTGGTGTCGTGAGTGCTGCTCCCCGACAGCGCCGCCGGCCGTCGATCGGCCCGCTCCTTCATGCGCTCGTGAAACTCGGCGACCGAGAGACCGAACGGCTCGGGGCCTCCACCGACTTCGTTCAGCGACAGCAGCGGGAAGTAGCGGAAGAAGGTCGTGTCCTCGAGGCCCTTCGCCATCACCGGACCCGTCAGCTGCTGGAAGCGAAAGATGAAGTCGCGGCGCTCGGCGCGCTGCGCGTCATTCAAACCCTCGGGGTCTTGCATCAGGAGAACCTCACCGAGGAAATCGAACGGCGCCGTGCTCGCCGCCGTGCTCCGCCGCTTGGCCGCGGCGAGCGCCGCTCGGATTTGGGTGACGTCGGCGGCGGCCACTTCGGAGTCCGTGGGGGCGACGTACGTGCGGTAGACTGGAAAGCAGGCGATGGTGTCGGCGAGCACGCGCTGCAGCGCGCCGATCGTGAAATCCCGTGACCACCGGTGCTGCTCCGATATGCGGTCCAGCCGACGCGCGAGGACCGACAGCTCGCTCGACATCGAAGCGTTCAGGATCAATTGCTTCGACTGGAAGAGGATGTCCGCAAATCGACCGCGCACCGTGCGCAGGCCGTCGTAAAAAGAACGAAGCGGCCGTTCTCCAGCGCGCGAAACGAAGAGCCGGTTCACCACGTTCAGAAACTCGTAACCGGTCGTTCCTTCCGTCGCCCACTGACTCGACAGGCGCTCGTCGGCACCAAGTATCTTTTCGATGACCACGTAAGGGGACGCCGCCCGCTCCTGAACCTCGTCGAGGTAGCGCTTCGGATCGCGCAACCCATCGACGTGATCGATCCGCAGCCCCGTGGCCCAGCCGCGCGCGAGCAACTCGAACGGCTTTGCGTGAACCGCCTCGAGGACCTCGGGATCTTCGATTCGTATGGCGGCCAGATCGTTGATCTCGAAGAAACGGCGGTAGTTGATCTGCTCCCCGGCCACCCTCCAGAAGCTCAGTCGATACGCCTGATCGGCGAGGAGAGCCTCGAGTCGGTCGAAGCTCCGGGGGTCCCCCTTCGTCCCGTTCAACGCGTGAAGCTCGTCGTCGAGCGCCTTCCGCACCGTGGGCTGTTCCGCGAGAAGAGCCCGCAGCCTGCCCTTGATGATCTCTTTTTCTCGCTGCCTTTCCCGAACCTTCTCGGGCTCGGTGACCGAGCGATCCGGCAGAGCGCGCGCGGCGGTCATGATGCTCTCCAGGTGCGCGACGGCGGCGTCGTCGGCCGGGGCGCGCTCACGTAGGCGCGTCAAGGCGCCCTCGAGCACGAGCGGGTAGGTCCCGGGTCCTATCGGAAATCGGCGTTGACCGTAGTGGCAGGTGAGCGCGCCGTCTGCCTCTCGGATCTGAAGCTCCGCGCCCTCGAGCACCCTGCCGTATTGATCGGCGAGGAGCGGGAGCAGGACTTTGTCCCGTAGCTCCGGCTTCGGCGGGCGCCAATCGATGTCGAAAAATTTGGCATAGGGCGAGCTCGGCCCGTTTTCGAGCACGTCGTTCCACCACATGTTGTCATTGGTGCTCACGCACATGTGATTCGGAACGATGTCGATCAGAAGCCCCATCTCGCGGGAGGCGAGCGCCTCGTGCAGGAGTCGCAGGTCTTCCTCGCTTCCAATCTCCGGATTGAGGACCCTCGGATCGATGACATCGTATCCGTGGACACTGCCGGGCTGCGCCATGAGGAACGGCGCCGCGTACAGAGCCCCGATCCCGAGCGAGTGCCAGTAGTCGACGCACTCGGCGGCGTGGCGGAACGTGAAGTCTTTCGTGAGCTGGATGCGATAAGTGGAGCGCGGGACGTGTGGGTTGCGTGGTGCGGTCGTCACGGTGTCACCCTCTGACTCTGAGAGGTCCCCATGAGCGGGACGCTATGAGAACGGCCTTCTGGGCGAAGTCGCCGATCGGGCACTACGCGGCGTGCGCGCGAGGAAGTTTGGTTGTGCAAGTGGGTCGTCGATGGCACGGTTTGCCGGTAAGTCGTCCTGAGCCTCGCGAGACCCCCCGATGCTGCCCGTGAGCTCGCTCGCGCCAACGCAACGGCCGTGCCACGACGAATCTGACGATACGCTGCAGGCGAGCGGGGCGCGGCTGACGACCAAGGTGCCCCAGCGTGCAGCTTCGCCCCGCAAGCGGGCTGCTTACCGGTGGTCCCGATGGACCTCGAACGGCGACGACCGGCAGCGCGATCGCCTGCGCTCGCCCACTCAGAGCGGCACTGCGACGGATGCGCCGCTGTACGCGATCGACTTGTCGGCGACGGGCGTGAACGAGAATCCAACGGCCTTCGTCGGACTGACCAAGATGACCTGAAAGGTTCGTTGCGTGAGCATCCCTGGAAAGCTGCCGACGCGGGCCCCGATGGTCAACGTCCTATTGGCATCGCTCCAGGTCAATTGAATCGTCGAGAAGGCGCCGCTCTCGTAGTCGTACGTCGTACCCTGATCCTCGTAGAGGGTGAACGACCCGTCTGCGCCCGCGTAGACGTAAAGCGCGATCGGATCGGCCGCCGTCTCCGACGTGTATTTCAACTCTGGCCCCACGGGCAAAATCGAGCCCGCGCGAACCTGAACCGGAATGGCGTCGAAGGGGGCGTTCGCGGTGACGGTCTGCGGCCCAGTGGTCGCGACGCCCGTCCACAGGTCGTACCAGCCGGCGGCAGAGGGCAGGTAAACGGGGCGCGTCCGATCGAGGTAGTTGGTGACGGGACTGACCAGAAGCGCAGGACCGAACATGAACTCATCGGCAATGCCGCGGGCGACGGGGTCGGCGCGGAAGTCCATGACGAGCGGCCTCAGGATCGTGCCTGCCTTCTGGGTGACCATTCCGGCCAGCGAGTAGATGTACGGCAGGAGGCGGTAGCGGAGCCGGTCGAATTTCAGCATCGCTGCGTAGGCGGGGCTCGTGTCCCCGCCGAACTGCCACATCTCGCGCGCAGGCGCCTGCCCGTGAACTCGCAAGATTGGCAAGAATGTCGCGAGCTCGAACCAGCGCGTGTTCAGCTCGTACCATTCGGCGAGGTCGGCCGCCGCGGGGGTCGCCGCCGAAAACCGCGCCGGCACGGCGAAGCCGCCGCTGTCGAGCGTCCAATACGGCATGCCCGACAGCGAGAACCCGAGTCCGGCCGGGAGCTGCTTCTTCATCGCCGTCCAGGTGGAGGTGATGTCGCCAGACCACGTCGCCGCGGCGTACCGTTGCTGCCCCGCAAAGCCGTTGCGGGTCAAGATGAAGACGCGCTGGTTCGGCGCGACCGATCGCTGCCCCTCGTAGACCGCTTCGCTATTGACGAGCGAGTAGGCGTTCAGCATTCGAGAACCGGAGCCGAGCGCGGTCGGGTTCATGTGCGTCTGCGTCGACGCGATCTGCGCAGCGGGGCTGTTGAACGGCCCCTCGACAATGTCGGGTTCGGTGGCATCCATCCACCACGCGTCGGTCTTCAAAGAAAAGAGCGCCTGGTTGATTTGCGACCAATACAATTGCCGCGCAGCCGGGTTGAACGCGTCGTAGAACGTGAACACGTAGCCGACGAAGTCTTTCTTCATCTCGGTCACGTTCGGCCGATAGACGAAGCCCATCGCGTTCAGCGCGTCGTAGTTGGCCGTGCCCGTGTAAAATTTGGGCCACACGGAGACCATGAGCTGAGCGTGGTACGTGTTGTGGATCGTCGCGAGCCACCCTGCAGGATCCGGGTAGCGCGCCGGATCGAACTGGTGGGAGCCCCATTGCGTGGGCAGCCAGTATTGCCAGTCCTGAACGATGTTGTCGATCGGCGCGCCGCGGGTGCGATAGCCAGCCAATACATCGATTATCTCCTGGGCCGTCTTGTAGTGTTCTTTGCATTGCCAGAACCCATACGCCCAGCGCGGCATCATCGGCGCCTCGCCCGTCAAGCGCCGGTACCCGGCGACCACGTGATCGAGCTCGGGTCCGTACACGAACCAGTAGTCGATGCCGTCACCGACCTGGGACCAGAGCGAGGTCGAGGCGTTCGCGACCGGCGGCTTCCACAGGAGGCGGACGATGTTCACGCCGATGTCACTGGCCCACGAGAGCTTGACGGGTACCGCTTGGCCCGCGGTGAGGGTCACATGCGCGATGTCCTCGTTCGGCAACCAGCCTTGTCGCCAGTGGTTTATGACCACTCGATTGTTGACGGTGAGCTGAATGTTGCCGGAAGAATAAGTGCGGAACGTGTAGTCGCCCGTCGCCGCAGGCGTGACGGTGCCCGCCCAGCTCACGGCTCCGGCCCCGGGCGCCACGTCTCCGGGGAGGCCCCCCGTGGCGTAGAGCCCGGGCGCTACCGGCAAGGGGACTGGGTCGCTCAAGTCGCCGAAGCGCGTGAAAGACGTGTTGTCCCAGAGCAGCCCGTACCCTTTGCTGGAGACGAGGAAAGGGATGAAGACCTCGGTGTTGTTCTGATGGAGATCGAGATCCGTACCCTTGATGTCGATGAGGCCGTGCTGATGCTGGCCGAGGCCGTACAACGACTCATCGGTGTTCGCGGTCCACTCCTGGCGCACGTTCGTCGTCTGCTCGCCTTGGACGTTCGCCGGGGTGATGGTGCGTCCGCCCGATTTTCCGCCAGGATAGTCTGGCCGCTCGGGTCGAGAAAGGTCACGAGACCGGTCGTCGCGTCGACCTGAGCGGTCAGCCTGGCGGTCGCGACCGATATCAGGTTGCCCGACGTCGTCGTTCGAAAGGCGGTGGGCTGACAGCGCTTTGGAGCGGTGGCCAGCGTCGGGCGGGCAAAGAACGCCGCGTCCTTCGCGTAAACCACCCGAATGACGTCTTCGGTGCATATTTCGAATCTTCAGTAGACCACCGGGCACCGTCAACAGCGGGCCGTCACCCGCGACGCCGCCGTCCACGCCCCCGTCGACGCCGAGGACCCCGGCCGCGCCCCCGTCGTCTCCGCCTGCGCCGCCGCCCTCGGCCGCATCGCCTTTCCCAGGCCGCGGCGCGCTTGCGTCGTCGCCAGTCGCCGCGTCGAGCGCGCCGCCTCCAACGGCTCCGGCGTCGCTCCCTCGGTCGCCTCCAGGAGCGGCACCTGGAGCAGGCGAGCTGCCGCTCGCTCCGCAACCACACGCCAAGCTGACGGCAAATGACAGAATAGACGGAATAGCCGGAATAGACGGAATAGACGGAATACGAGCCGCCCGGCGGAGGGAAGCTCGAAGCGAAAGGGGCGACTCGTTGCTCATGTCCTGCCTCGCGCCGGCGTCATGCGCGCCTGCGCGAACGAGCGTACGTCGAGCGCGTGGTCGCTGGCCAGGCCGCAGCGCTATGGCGTCGCGGCGCGCCGAGTCGAGACGGCGCCGCGCGCGTGCGCGTCAACCGGCGCCGCAACCGCCTTCTGCGGGCGAGCGAGGTAGCATTTGTCCCCGGCGGCGGCGCCCGCGCCGGTGCTCGGCGCGGGCGGTGGCGGGGCGGCGACCGGGCCGGTCGAAGCGCGGAGGCCCTGCGCCGAGCCCACGCCCACGCGAGATCCGTCACGCTCGAGCGCCAGCACGAATGTCCGGTCGCCCTTCGCATCGAACGACTGATCGCCGGGCAGGTAGCCGTCGGCCTCCACGTGCACCGTATGCGTCGCCCCGTCCTTTCGGAGCATGACGACGCACGGGTTCTCGAGAGCCAGCGCTCCGTCGAAGGTGATCCGAGCCTCTTCCGGAGAAGCGCGAACGATGACCCGCGCGCTTTCGGCGGACGGTCGGCCGGACCCCGACGGCGCGTCGACGACCGCCGCCGTCACGGGAAAGTCGTTCGCCGCCGACGCTCTCGTCGGCTCCGCAGCGCGGTGCGCTCTGCGCAGCCATAGCGTCGCGCCGAGCACCGTCAGAGCTGCTAGAAGCGCCCACGCGACGAGTCTGGGCGCTCGCGTGACGAGCGGAGATCGGTCCCGGTGCGGCCCCGCTCTTTCCTCGGCCCGAGCGAGCCCCACCGGGACCGATGAGGCCGGGCCGGAGCTCGCGCGCGCGTCCATCATTGTGCCGGCCAGAACGGCCGAGGGCTCGAAATCGACGAGCTCCGTCGCCGACTCGGCCGCCGGCTGAAAGCGTAGGTGTTGGATCACGGACTGGCGCCATCGATCCAAGGCCTGGACGACCGCCAAGGCAGCGATGCCGTCGTTCTCTTGCAGCCGACTTACGGAGAGGCCGAGCTCCTCGGCAGACGCGAGAAGCTCTTCGCGCACGGACGACGGTGTCGGGACGGGCAGCGGTGGGGCCGTCGTCGACCTCGCCTCGGCCGGCGGGACGTCGGACCTCGACGGAGCGGCGTCCAGTGCAAGTGGCTCTTTCGCGACGGACCAAGGCCGAAGCGCGGAGACCAGGTACTTTCCCGACACCGTTTGCGTGTAAGACCGCAGCGCCTCCTTGATCTCCAGCTGCAGCCGAACGCGCTCGTCCCCGAAGAGCTCCTGCACGAAGCGGCCGATCTCCTGCCTGGACGCCTGACTGGGCGCCGGCTCGGGCGCCTGCCCTGACGATCGAGCGCGCCCTCGTGCGCCCGCCGCCTGCAGATCCGTCAGGAGCTCCTCGGCGCCCGAGTGGCGCTTCGAAGCCTCGAACGCCGTCGCCCGGAGGATGACGTCACGCAACTCCTCGGGCACGCCGTCCATGGCCCCGCCGTGCCCGTCAGACAGATTCCCCTGCAACATCGCGCGAAGTATTTCCGCTTCGCTGCCGACCCCAGACCAGAAGCGCCGACCCGCAGCGGCCTCCCAAAGCATGACACCAACCGAAAAGACGTTGGCTCGCGCGTCGACCCGCGCGCCGGCAGCCTGTTCGGGCGCCATGTAATGCAGCTTGTTCTTCGCTATCCCGGTTGGAGCGTCGACCCGGGGATGGATGGCCTTCGCAATGCCAAAATCGAGGACCTTGACCTGACCATCGTAACAGATGAAGACGTCGTGAGGGCTCATGTCACGATGGACGATCCCCGCCGGGTCGCCGGCTTCGTCCAGGGCCCCGTGCACATACGCGAGGCCAGCGAGCGCGCTGCAAAAGACGGCGCCCTGCCACTCGAAGGAGACCGTTTTTCCGCACTCGCGCGCGCGGGTCAGGACGCGCTCGAGGGGTTGGCCGTCGAGGTACTCCATGAGAATGTAGCGGCGACCGGCGTCGCTGCCAGACTCGAACGTGCGCACCACGTTCGGGTGGTCGAAGCGCTCGGCAAGCCGCGCCTCGTGCATGAATGTCGCAAGAGCCTCGGCGTCCTCCGACGGGTCGGAATCGAGCTCCTTGAGGGCGAGCAGCCTGGTCGACGTCCCAGGCCCGCGCCGAAGCACCAAGTAGACCGTGGCGTTGTCACCGCGGGCGAGCTCGGCGATCAGCCGATGACCTCCCGGGGCCTGAGGCCCCGCCCCTCCAACCGCCATCTCGCGCACTGCCTGCTCTTGCTCAATTGGCACGAAAGACCTCGCGCATGGCGAATCGACCGCCGCCTTACGGACATGAAAATTCTGGAATGATGCTTTTTGACTTCGTCCCTCCCTCCGACTCATCGAGGCGATTGGGGGGTCCCCGGTCGCGCAGACAGAGCAAGAAGCGCGCGCTCTGCCGTTCTGCCGTAGTGACGCGGCAAACATCGGCCAACGCCGCGCGAGTGGGGTGGCGGGACCCATCCTGGCAGCTTCACTTGCGAGTGCACGCCATACTCACTCGGGGGCGAGTGGCACGACCGCAGGCGACCGCACTTCGGGTTCGGTGTGTGTCGTGAGTCGCCTGGGGAGCCCGCCCCGATTCGACAAGACTCGAAGAGGGGCTGCAATGCGGTGAAATCGACGCCGCCGAGCGCACGGGGTAAGTGCGAAGAGTGGCTCGCGCCAGGAGGTCCCATGCTCAAGTTCGAGTTCGTCGTGACCGGGATGGAACTGACCGATGAGCAGAAGGAAAGGATATCCACCGAGTTTCCGGCGCTGGTGACGAAGGCCGTCGCCCGTGAAGGAGCGGACGAGGCCGCCAAGTTCTGGTGCCTCTGCAAGGTCGACGGGCGGTCGATGTTCGCGCATGACGCGCGCGACGCGCATGAGCGGCGGGTTCGACCGAAGGAGGACCCGCCGCAGACCGACCGGCCGTTGCCGAGGCTCGACCACCCGAGCCCCACCGAGGGATCAGAGGCGCAGCCCCTCGACCTGATGTGACGGGCGTCGTTGTTGCTCCATCACGACCCCGTCACGACGTACGCCCCCGTGGGTGAGAGAAGACGCATGAACGGTCCGGTGATTGTCGGAGACTTCGCCGCCGCCCGCCGCGTGAGGGGCAAGCGCATAGGCAGGCGGCTGCGGAAGCGATGGCAGCGGGCGCAGCACGGAGCCCAAGGTGGCCAACGCCCCGAGCGCCAGAGCGCTCGCCACGAGCCACCCGGCTCTGTCGCGGACTGCGGGCGACGCGAACGCCGGCTGCACGGGCGATAGGCTCCAACCCAATGAAGCGTCGCCCTGGGGGTCGTACTCCTGGGGCGCGTCGTGAACCACGGGCGAGGAGCACGGCGGTGCGATCTGCCGCGTCGCGAAAGGCTGCGCCCCGCCGAAGAGCGCCCGGTAGGCGGTTCGAACGGCGGCTTGCATGGCGAACGCATCCGGCCAGCGCTCGCTACGTGCGGTCCGAAGCGCGCGGTCGATGATCGCGACCAGGACCGGAGGAGCGTGCGGAAGAACGCTCGCCAAGGACCGCTCCGGTTGCGAGGCGGCGCGATTGCACGGGCCGGCCGGCGGGCCCGGCGGGCCGCCCTCTACGCGAATGGGCTCGCCGGACAGGAGCGCGAACATCGTGGCCCCCACCGACCAAAGGTCACTTTGCGCGTCGACCAGATCCCATCGCCCGCGGGCTTGCTCAGGCGACATGTACACCGGGGAGCCCATGGCCACTCCGAGCTCTGGTCCGGCGCCTTCGCGGGCGCTCGCCTGCACGCTCGCGCTGACAGGCTCCCCCATGCGCGCGATGCCGAAATCGAGGAGCTTTACTTCTCCGTCGGTCGTGAGAAACACATTTTCTGGCTTGATGTCGCGATGAACTATCCCCGCCTGGTGGACGGCCCCAAGAACGTCGAGAAGCTGGTCGAGAATGAGAAGAGCTTCCTTCGCCTCGAGCCTGCCGCCCGACGCCTGCGCGCATCGATGGAGGGTTGCCCCTTCCAGAAGCTCCATGACCAGGAACATCGTTCCGTCTTCGTCGACGTCGTCGTCGAGGATGCGAACCGCGCTCCGGTGGCGCACCTTGTTGGCGATGTACCCCTCGCGCAGAAAACGCGACGCCGCCTCCGGGTTGCGCGACACCTCGCCATGCAGGAGTTTCACGGCGCCACGGGTCCCATCGCGTCGGGTCGCGGCATAGACCGCCGCCATGCCGCCAATATCGATCAACCCGTCGAGGTGCCAGCTTCCACACAGCGTCCGCCCGACGGCTGCTGCCGCGAGCGTTTCGCCGTCCGATGGCTTCGTCACGAGCGCGCGCCTCGCACTCGCCGTGCCAACGGCGCGTTGGGGCAGGCGGACGATCAGAGCCAGGCTGCCGCGGTCCCGGCGAGAGAGCGCATGCCGCGATCTGCCTTTCTCGTGCCTCACTTGAGGCATTTTGCCATTCATCGCGGTCGGCCTTCGTGCTTGTCCGTCGGGCGACGAACCTATTCCGGCGAACGCCCCTTGCCGCCACCCGACGGCGCGAGCGTGAACACGAATTCCTCCATTTTCGTCCCCCCTCTCACTCCGGCCCCCGCGTTCTTCGTGCGCCCCTTGCGGGCGCTCACCACCGGCGGCGCGACGGGGCACACATGAAGGCGCCGTTCCAGCTCGAGTGGATGGGCGGGGCCGCGGCGACGCACTTTCGGCGAATCCGGCCTGCCGTCGACGACCTTCCGTGGGGAACGATGGTGACGTCCAAGTACCCATTGGTCGCCGTGAGCTACGCGCGCGCCGCGTGGACGGAGGTCGCCATAAACGAGTACCGCGCGGCTGCCTCGTTCAGCGAGGTGCTCCGGGCGCTACTCGACGTGAGGGCTCCGCTCGACCTCATAGGAATGGCCAGCGACTTTCTCGCCGACGAATGCTCGCACGTCGAGCTAGCGAGCCGCGTTGCGATGGAGCTCGGAGGTTGCGTGGAGCGCGTCGTCGACATGGATAACTTCGCCCGCCGGCCCCGCGGCCTCACCGCGCTTCAGCGTGCAAACGAGCTCGTGCTACGGGTGAGCTGCGTCGCGGAGGCGTTCAACGGAGGAACGTCCGCGGTGGCTCACGACGCCACGTCTCATCCTCTGACGCGCGCGGTCTACGAATCGATCTTGCGCGACGAGACCCGTCACCGGGACCTCGGTAAGCTCTATTTCGAGTGGGCGATGTCGCGGCTCGACGAGACCGAATTGCAGCGGCTCGGCGCGGTGCTGCTCGACGCGCTGCGCGAGCTCGATCCGGTCTGGAAGCCCAATCCGCTCTCCGCCAAGGCGAACCTGCCGGCGGACGCGCTGAACGCGCTCGGCTGGCTGGAGCCGAGGCGCTTCGCGCTGGTCGCTCACGAAGTCGTCGTGCGCGACATCATCGACCCCTTGGCGGCCATTGGAATCGTGATCTCGAAGCAGGAGCACGACGCGCTTCTCGCCTTCGAGCCCGACCCTCCGGCGGGGAGCTGATTCGTACGATGAACGCCGAAGCGCGCGCCTTGCCCCTCCACCGCGTGCGCGCCGACGAAGTCTGGCACCATTACGGTGGCGGCCCGCTCGAGTTGCACCCGCTCGATCTTCGGGCAGGCCACCGCGTGGCGCGCCTCGGACGCTCCCTTCGTGGGGGCTAACGGCCGCAGCACGTCGTTCCCGGCCGGCGTGTGGCAGGCCGCCGTTCCGATCGGCGAAGGCTATTCGCTCTGCGGGTGCACAGTTGCACTGGGATTCGATTTTGCCGACTTTGAAATGCCGTCTCGCAGCGAGCTCGTGACGCTTTTTCCCGCGGAGCGCGAGCTCGTCGAGAGGCTGGGACGCGCCTGAGATCGGCGTTCGACGCGATACGTGAGCCGTACCTGAAACGCGGCGCGACTATAAGCAAGCTCCGTGAGTCGCTCCACCATGCGCTTCCAATCCGCGTTTTCGTTCCGTGCGTTCGCAGGCACGTTGGGAGCCCTGTCCCTGGCCGGGTGGGGATGCTTGGGCTCCTCCGCCACGACGCCCGTCGCGGAGGCAGGGGCGGTCACACCCCTGGACTGCAATGCCAACGGCGAGGCTCCTCACGTCGCGCCGAACGGCTACTACACGAAGGGAGCAGCCGTCTGCACGGCCGCTCATGGGGCCCACCTCTTTCACGGGGTCGACCGCCCATCCTTCGAGTGGACTCCAGGGGGGATCACATTTCCGCGGCGGATTTCCAGAAGATGGCGGGGTGGCACGCCAACGTCGTTCGCATTGCGCTAAATCAAGACTTTTGGTTGGCGGGGGCCGCGCTACACGACCCCGGATACGGGAGCGCGGTCGACGAGGCCATCGCGTGGGCGGAGGCCGCGGGACTCGACGTCATTCTCGATCTGCATTGGTCGGACAAGGGAAACCTCGCCGCCACCAAGGCCAACAGCACGCAGCAGAGAATGGCGGATGCGAACTCGGTCGAGTTTTGGACGGAGGTCGCGACTCGATACAAAGGCGATGGGCGCGTGCTCTTCGAACTCTACAACGAGCCGCACGACATTTCGCCCGACGTGTGGCTGAACGGGGGCTCGGCCGGAGACTACGACGCGGTCGGAATGCAGGCGCTCTACGACGCGGTGAGGGCAGCCGGCGCGGAAAATTTGGTCATCGCGGGAGGGCTCAACTGGGCGTACTCGCTGACGGCGCTGCCCGGTGGGGCGATCCGCGGATACAACGTCATGTACGCGGTACACCCGTACAACAAATCGGACAACCAGCCCGCGGGCTGGGAGAGCAACTGGGGGTTCGTGGCTTCGACGAACTTCGCGCCCGTCATCGCGACGGAGTTCGGCGATTCGACGTCGGGGTGCTCCGCGGCCTGGGATTCGACGCTCGTGCAGTATTGCGACCAGCACCGAATCTCGTGGACGGCGTGGGCGTGGTATCCGGGAGGGTGCGGGTTTCCTTCGCTCGTGTCCGATTGGGCTGGGACGCCGACGGTGCAAGGCCAAGTGATCAAGGACGCGTTGAGCGCATACCCCCCGGAGCCGGCGCGGGCCTCGGATTCGGGCGTCGAGGCGTCGTCACCCGCGGCGACCGACGCCGAAGCCGCCCCGGCTGAGTCCCCGCCCACGGATTCGACCTTGGATTCTCCGCCCGACGGCGGCGAGCCCGATGCGGCGGGACCCGACGCGACCGCGGCGGAATCTTCGGCGGGCGAAGGAGGCGCCAGCCTTCCCTCGCCCGACGCCGGCAGCGACGCGCCTCTGGAGTGAGAGGTGCCCGTCAGCGGCTAGGCGCGTCCGGCGACGCAGAGAGCGAACGCGCCGTCGTCCGCCGGTAGCCAGCGCTCGCAGGACATGCCCCCCGCGAGGAGCGTGCGCTCCGCGCTGGCGCGCGTGAACTTGCGACTGATCTCGGTGAGCAATCGTTCGCCTTGGGCGAGCTCGATGCGAAGGTCGATCGCCCGCAGCGCGACGGTCTGGCGCCGTCGCGCCACGAGGTACATCTCGATGCGTTCGAGCGACGCCTCGTAGACCGCCAGGTGCTCGAACGCCTGCTCGTCGAAGTCCCCGTCGAGGTCGCGTGAGAGAACGCGCAGTACGTTCTTGTTGAAAGCCGCCGTCACCCCTGCCGTGTCGTTGTACGCAGCGCGTATGACGTCGGGCTCCTTCACCAAATCGAGGCCGAGGAGCAGCCGGTCGCGGTCGGTCATGAGCTCGGCGAGACGACGGATGAAATCGGGGGCGGCGCTGTCGTCCAGATTGCCGATCGTGCTCCCCAGGAAAGCGAAGAGTCGAGGGCCCGCGGAGGCCGGAGCGGCAAGAGCGATGCGAGGCAAATCCTTGGACAAGTCACCCACGACGCCGCGCACCCGAAGCGTCGGATTGAGCGACAAGAGCGAATGCGCGGAGGCTTCGATCGCGGAGCGCGCGATGTCGAAAGGCACGTACCGCGGCGCCGCGCACCGGGCGCAGAGCGCGGCGACGAGAGGGCCGGTCTTGCGCGCCATTCCGCTGCCGATCTCGACCAGCGCGCTGGCGCGCGAACGCTCCACGACGGCCTCTGCATGACGAGCCAGGAGTGCCCTCTCGGACCGAGTCAGGTAGTACTCGGGGAGATCGCAGATCGCGTCGAACAGGCGCGACCCCTCCGCGTCGTAGAAGTATTTCGGCGGAATCGATCGCGGCGCGCGGGACAGACCGGCACGCACCTCGCGCGCCATCGTGGCGAGGTGAGCTTGCCCGTCGCCGCTCTCGATGACCTCGAGCCTCGCCAATCCCACGTTCAGTCGCTTTAGCGCGCTCTCGGAGAAGATGCGAGGTTCGGCTCACCGAGCGGCCGCGGTCGCTGCGGCTACGCGAGCTACGCGCCCTACGCTAGCTGCGCGACGAGACGGTCATGGCGCACTTGCCAGACGCCGGACGCGTCCATGGCAAAGTGGACCTTGGCGCCCGCGTCGCCACGGAGGCTCACGCGGATCGGGCCGCTGTCCGTCCATGACCACTCGACGACCGTCCAGCGCCGGGCGTCGTCTTGAAGCTCGCAGGCGGCGGAGGTGGCGCGGAATCGATCGAGGTTTCGGCGGGCGGCGGGTGTGACGTGGCGTGTCGGCATGACGAGCATGGCCGACACATGGGCCACGCGAGCCTCGAGCGCAACCCAGGATCCCTCGCAGCCGGCTCTTCAAGAGACGAGCTCGAGCCTCTCGGGGCCGACGAGGGCGCCGTCCCGAAAGACGAGGCAGGCTCCGCCGTGGTGACAAGGAACGCGCGGACCCGGCGTGACGATCCCGACGAGATTGAGGGGATCGGACGGGTGAATTCTCACGATCTCGGCTGACCGGTCCTCGCGCCGGATGCGACGAAGCGCATCGACCGTATCCGGTAGAGCGTACTGCTCGCCGACAAACCCGGCGACGAAGCGGCCTCCGCGGAGAAGGCCCCTCGCCTCTCGGGTTCGTGCCGCGCCGAGGACGTCTCGCCACGAAACGACGAAGCTCTCGCGCACGAGCAGCTCGCGAAACAGGACCCCGTATCGGGCGAGGAGCTGACCCAGGACCGTGTCCGCCAGGCCGTCGATCGCCGCCGGCTCGGCCGAGCGCTCCACGACGGACCATCTGCCGCGCGCACCGCGCGAGCGCTGCCGAGCGTGACCGGTCGCGATGAGGTCGCGCAGGGGTTGGAATCCGTCGCTGGTGACCAACCCTCGCCCGACGAGGTCCCAGATCGCATCGGCCAGCTCGGCGTTCGATAGGCCCGACCCCGTCGCCAGATCGTCGAAAAAGAGAGCGCCCCGACGACGAAGCAGATCGAGCGCGGCCAGGGTGCAAGGCGCAGTCGGTGCGCCGGGACCTTCCGGGCCGCGTGTCGCGTCGAGCAGCCAGCCGAGGTCGCGCCGCAAGGCGAGCGTGACCGGCGTGGCGCGCGACGTCGAGGCGGCCACCCGCGGGGACGGCGTCGGCCGCCGCAGCGACAAGCGGGCCCAGGCCACTTCGCCCGCCACGCAAAGCTCGTCGAGCCACTCCGTCCGATAACCTGCCACGCGACGGGCGAGCACTTCTGTTTCCCATGCGGCGGCAGCGGTCTCGAAGCCTTGCAAGACGCCGACGGCCTCGCGCAGCGCTGCCCGCCCGCCGGCTCGGGACCGCGGCGTCAAGTGGTGACGAGCGAAGAGAAACCGTAGGAAATCCTGTGACGAGACCGGCTCGATTTCGCTGCGCAAGCGGTCGACGGTGCGGCGGTGGATGCGCGCGAGCAATCGGCGGTCGCAGAGCTCCTGTTCCAAGGCGCCGGGGGTGAAATGGCCGCGCAAGACCAGGCCCTCGCTCTCGAGCTGAGCCGCCGCGACGGCAATTTCCCACGCTTCGATACCGACCTTCGTTGCGAGCTGGGCGGGGACGAATGGCCCGGCGACGTCCGCGTGCCCGCGCACGAGCGCAAGACACGCCTCGCCGCGGTCCGGAGCGGGCGCCTCCACTTTCGCCGGCAATGAGACGCGCGGGACGATCTCCGCACCCGGATACAGGACCTCGACGGCACGGACGTTCTCAGCCGCAAACGCCAGCGGTCCGGCGACCGACGCCACCACGCTGGCGCGCCCCGAACGACGAAGGACCTCGAGCCAGGAGGCCCACTCGGCGTCGATTGGGGCGGCCACCAACCCGAGGAGGACGTCGTGCAGCTCGTCGGGATCGCGCGGCGCGGGGCGTGCTTCCGCCACCACGCGAGCGATGGCGCCCGCGTCGAGCTCGCCCAGATCGCGCTGGTGCTCGGGCAACGTGCGCCGAAGGGAAAGAGCCCGGACGCGACGCTCTTCGAGGGGGGCGTCGTCGAGGAACGCGTACGGCTTGGCGTTCAAGACTTCGTGCGCAAACGGGGAGGGCTCCGTCGTATCGCGCGCGTGAACGCGCAGCTCGCCGCGCTCGATCCGTTCGAGCACATCGCCGAGTCGGCCGGTGTCCATCGCGGCGAACAGGCAGTCGTGCATCGTCTGCCGCACGAGAGGGTGATCGGGGATCTCGACCGGTCCGGTGGCGTTCTCTTGGCACGCGGCCTGCGCGGGGAACACGGCGGCGAGCAGATCGTCTGCCCACATTCGCTGCAAGAACGGAGGGACCTTTTTGCCGCCGCGGCGGCGCGCGACGGCAAGCGCGCACGAAGCGTTCCAGCGCCAGCGAGCGCCGAACATCGGGGCCGCGAGAACGGCCTGCTCGAGGGTGGAGCGGAGCTGGTCGGAACGCACGAAGCGGAACGCGTCGGTGAGCGGAAAGCTCTGGGCGGACCCCATCGAGAGGACAATCGCGTCGTCCGTGGCGGCGGCCTGAAGCTCGAAGTCGAACGAAACGCAAAAGCGCTTGCGCAGCGCGAGACCGAAGGCGCGGTTGACGCGCCCCCCGAACGGGGCATGCACGACGAGCTGCATCCCGCCTGCTTCGTCGAAGAAGCGCTCGAAAACGACGTCGTCCATGGTCGGCACGAGCCCGAGAGCCGCGCGCTGGGCTGCGATGTAGTCGACGAGTTGAGCAACGGCTGCCTGCGGCAGCGCGCACTCGGTCGCGAGCCAGGACCGGGGATCGGCCTCGGCCGCCATCGCCGAGCTGACGTCGGCGCGCAGGCGGCTCACCTCGGTCGAGAGCTCCCACGTGCGCGAGGGCGCCTCCCCCAACCAGAACGGTACCGATGGCGGCTGACCCTCGGCGGCGACGACGCGCAGAACTCCACGGCGGGACTCCACCCGCCGGATGCGCCACGAGCGTGACCCTAGGACGAACACGTCGCCCGCCGCGCTCTCTATCGCCCAGTCCTCGTTGACCGTCCCGACGAGCGTCTCGTCCGGGTCGAGGAGGACCTGGTAGTCGGCTACCTCGGGGATCGCTCCGCCGTTCGTGAGCGCGACGAGCCGCGCCGCGCGACGGCCGCGAAGGAGGCCGTTGACGGCGTCGCGGTGGAGGAGCGCCTGCCCACGGCCCAATCGGGGCGCGACGCCATTGGCCAGCGTGCCGATGACCGCGTCGAAATCGGCGCGGGCAAGGGCCTCGTAGGGCGCCGCCTCGCGCACGAGGGCGAAGAGGGCGTCCTCGGTGCACTCGCGCGACGCGCACTCGGCGACGATTTGCTGAGCCAGCACGTCGAGCGGCGCGTCGGGAGGCTCGACGCCGTCGAGACGGCCCGCGCCGACCGCCCGGAGAATCGCCGCGCACTCGACGAGCTCGTCGCGCGACATCGGAAAGAGGCGGCCACGAGACGTGCGATCGAGCGCGTGGCCCGACCGGCCGATCCGCTGCAAGAACGTCGTCACTGCGCGAGGGGAGCCCAGCTGGCACACGAGGTCGACGGAGCCGACGTCGATCCCGAGCTCGAGGGAGGCCGTGGCGACGATGGCCTTCATGTCGCCACACTTGAGGCGCGTCTCGACGGCCAACCTCCGCTCTTTGGCGAGACTGCCGTGGTGGGCGCTGACTCGCTCGGCTCCGAGGCGCTCCCCGAGGTGATGCGCGACCCGCTCGGCCATTCGGCGCGTGTTGACGAAAACGAGCGTGGTCCGATGTTCGGACGCGAGCGAGGCCAGGCGGTCGTAGGTCTCGTGCCATTGCTCGTTCGTCGCGACGGCCTGCAGGTCGCCGCCGGGGACCTCGATGGCGAGGTCGAGGCGGCGCCGGTGACCCACGTCGACCACCGCGCAGGGCCGCCCGGTCCCGGCAAGGAAGCGGGCGGCTCTCGACACCGGGTGGACGGTGGCCGACAACCCGATGCGCTGGGGGCGCCGGAGCGCGAGCGCGTCCAGGCGCGCGAGAGAGAGCGCAAAATGGCTCCCCCTTTGTCACGCATGAGCGCGTGGAGCTCGTCCACGATCACGGTCTGGACGCCGCGCAGAAGCGCGCGCGAGCGCTCTGCCGTCAGCATCAAATAAAGCGACTCGGGCGTCGTGATGAGCACGTGCGGGGGCCGCCGCAGAATGGTGGCCCGCGCCGCCGGGGTGGTGTCGCCCGTGCGTAACGCGCTCGTGAGAGCGGGAAGCGGGATGCCGAGCTCGCGCGCGGCGGCGCCTATGCCGGCGAGCGGCACGTCGACGTTCTTCTGAACGTCCGTGCTCAGCGATTTCAGCGGCGAGACGTAGACGACGGCAATGCCGGCCTCGTCTTGACCCACCGCCGACCGTCGAACCAGCGAGTCGATGGCCGCAAGGAAGGCCGCAAGGGTCTTGCCCGAGCCCGTCGGCGCCGCGATCAGCGTGTCACGCCCGGTGACGATTTCCGCCCAGCCGAGCAGCTGCGCTTCGGTGGGCGCGGCGAAGGCGCCGTCGAACCAGGCCCGGACCGCAGGGTGAAAAAAGGCCGGCAGCGCCACGCCCGCAGACTCGCACGGAACGTTCGCGGGCGCGCGGTCTTACGAGCCGCTCCAGACCTCGAGCAAAGCGGGGCTTCGAACCGGGGCGATTACGGGCAACCGGTGAGCTGAACGTCGTCCAGCCAGAGGTCGTACGTCGCGCCGGGCTGAGTGAACTGCCACTGCAGCCCGTAGACCTTGGATTTGTCGATGGCGGCCTTCTGCGGCGACCCCCAGCCCGACATTTGCTTCATCGACGCGAACGGCACCGTGTACTTGGTCCACTGCGCGGTCACCGTGAGATCCGAGCCAAAATCGTTGAAGCATTCGGTGCATACCTTCCCGTCGGGGTCGGTGTTCACATCGGGCACCTTGAGACGAACCGCGGAGGCGCTTCCCGGGCCAACCTTTGCCCAGAAAGAGACGCCCGTGTACGCGGAGGCGTCGTACTGGCCCTTGGGGTTCGTGAAGCTTAGCCCCATCCCGGCGAAGAGCGGCTCCCCAGTCGACGACAACTTGCCGAGCATCCGCGCGGCGTGCGTCGAGCCGTTCGCTCCGGGCGCGGACATGATGAACGTGCTCCCCGCCGGCGGCGAAATCGTCGAGCCCTGCTTGTCGATGAACGTGTACCAGTAGCCGTTTCGCCCCTTCTGCAGGGCGACCTGGTTGTTCGCGTCCTCCATGTCGTCGACCGTGAACTCGGCGGGACACTCCTTGTCGGAGACCGTCGTCGGCCCGGCCGCGGAAGCGCC
Source organism: uncultured delta proteobacterium (assembly GCA_963787925.1). Taxonomy (GTDB): domain Bacteria; phylum Myxococcota_A; class Polyangia; order Polyangiales; family Polyangiaceae; genus Palsa-1150. Next base: position 695,550 of record CAWBEN010000003.1, on the reverse strand, counting down.
GAGGCCGCCGGATGCTGCGCCCGGCTCGTTGTGACAGCCTGCCAGCGCGAAGAAACTCAGCGAAAAAACGGCGGTGGCAACGGGCAACCTCATGGGCCTCATGGACGAATCCTCCGCGAGCTTCGAGCTCGGACCTGCTGGGCGCGCGAGAGTACCCGCCGTCATTTCGCCGAGCAAGCACGCCCGCTGCCCGCGTGTTCGTTTCAAGGGCGGTTTGGGTGCCACGGCGCACCGCGGCATCCGGCGGACGGTCAACCCGGCGCGCGCTAGCCGCTCCCGGCGCGCGGCCAAGCCCGCTCGTAGCCGCGGAGGATGCCCTCGATTCGCTCATCGAGGGCCGCGTCGACGACGCGCCGCCGCGGGTCGGCGTCGTACCAGGCCACTTGCTCCTCGGCTCCGCGCGAGTAGGGAATGACCGCGCGATAGTCCGGGACCAGTCGCTTTATCTTCGTGTTGTCGAAGATCATGCTGTGCGCCTTGTCGCCGAGCAGCCCGGCGCCCCATGCTGGATCGAAGGCCGCGATGAGGTCCGAAGGCACGTGCACCAAGTTCGGCCGTGCCCCCGCGGCTCTCCCGACGATCTCGTGAATCGCGTTCCAGGTCAGCGCCTCGTCCGAGGTGATGTGAAACGCCTCGCCCAGGGCGGCGGGGTTCCCGAGCAGCCCCACGAGGCCGCGCGCGAAGTCGTCGTTGTGCGTGAGCGTCCAGAGAGACGTTCCGTCCCCGTGCACGACGACGGGAAGACCGCGGCGCATCCGATCGACGACCGTCCACCCCCGTGCACCGGCAGCAGCGCGGCGTCGTAAGTGTGCGACGGGCGCACGATGGTGACGGGAAATTGCTTGCTCCGGTAGGCCTGAAGCAAGATGTCTTCGCAGGCCATCTTGTCCCGCGAGTATTGCCAAAACGGATTGTGCAGCGGCGTCGACTCGGTGATGGGGAGCGACCGCGGAGGCTTGTGATAGGCGGAGGCCGAGCTGATGAACACGTATTGCCGCGTACGGCTGCGAAAGAGCTCGACGTCGAGCTTGGCCTGCGCCGGCAAGAAGGCGGCCCACTGAACGACGACGTCGAACTGGCGCTCTCCGAGAGCGCTCCGTGCGGAGGCGGAATCGCCTATGTCGCCATGGAGGATTTCGACCCCGTCGGGAGCCGGGTGGCGAGCCGACTTTCCCCGGTTGAAAAACGTGACGGTGATGCCGCGCGCGACCGCGAGACGGGCGCAAGCAGAGCTGATGATTCCGGTACCCCCGACGAAGAGGACGTTCATCGCGCGAAGGCTAACCTGTCCGGCCCGAGACGGGCTGACCGCTTCCCGCCGCTACCCTGTGCCGTCGACCGAGCGCGAGACCCAGCGCGGACGCGCACGCCGACACCACTGCGGCGGCGCAGAACACGAAGGTACCTCCTTTCCGGTGGTAGGCCGTCGCCCAGACGAGCATGCCGACCACATTGCCGGCCGCGAGCGCAGTGAGGAGCAACCCCTGGGCGGTGGCGAGCCGATGGCCTGGAAAGCGGCGCGATGCGTACGCGACCGACGCGAGCCAAGCGAGCCCGAACGAAATGGCGTGCAATGGCTGGAGCGCGAGGAGGATGGCCGGGGAGCGCACGAGCGCGATGGCCGTCCAACGAACCGACGCTCCTGCCAGCGCGACCGCTAGGAGCGACGACGGAGCGTACGCGCGAAAGACGGACGCGGAGTAGGCCATCAAGAGCACCTCGCTGGCTGTCCCGAGCGCCCAGGCGACGGCAATGGTCATCTGCGAAACGCCCAAGTCGAAAAGGTGCAGTGAAAAACAGAGGTCGTAACAAGCGTGGCCGCATTGACCAAGGAAGACCGCTGCCAGAAACAGCTGAAAATCGTGCTCGACGAGCAAAGGCCACACTCCGCCCGGAGCGCCTCGGCGCAAGGGCAACGCCGGCGGGCGCGGTAGTCGCAACGACGCGAGCCATGCCGCGAAAACGACGACGGTCACCGCGGCCGGGAACGCAACGGCGGCGCGCGGATCGAGGTAATGCCCAGCGACGAGGACGACCACGAGAAAGCCCACCGAGCCGCACAGACGCACGCGTCCGTAGGTCGTGCCCGCCGCGGGCGCGCGCTCGAGGGCAATCACGTCGGCGATGAGGGTCATCGGCGATCGAAACAGCGCGAACGTCAATGCGGCCGCCAAAAGAGCGAAAAAACCTAGCGGAACCGCGAGCGCGGCGGCGGCGGTCAGCGACCCGAACGTCAGCAGCGCGCCGAGGCACGCGAGCTGCAAAATACCCGCCCGAAGGCCGAACGCGTCGGCCACGATGCCGAAGGCCGGTGGCGCCAGGACGCTCAGCAAGGGCGCCGCCGCGACGATCGCACCGAGCTCTATACCCACCACCCCGCGCGCCTCGAGCCAGCGGGGAAAGAAGGGGAGATAGACCCCGCCGATCCCGCAGGACGTCGCATAAAAGAGGCGCAACGAGACGATGCCGTGCTCGTCGAACCGCCGTCGCGCCCCAGCCGCCGCTCGCCCTGTTTCTGCTCTCTCGGTCGCTCTTTCGGTCGCGTCCTCGTAGCCGCTGGACGTGGAGTGCAGTCGAACCACCTCGTGAGTAACCATTTAGCACGCCGGTTCAGCGCCTTCGGACGAACGCGCCCCGCGCGCCCCTCGACTCGGTGCCTTTTTTCCAAAGGCGCAGCGGAGCCGCTCGGCCGCCGCCGCTGGAAGGTCACACGCTGAGGACCGGGAGCTTCCGTGGGTCGTGCGATCGGGCGCCCCCTATCGGTCGTTCGGGGGGAGGAGGCGGCGCCTGCCAGACCGCGAAGCCGGGCGGGAAGGGTCCGGGCAGGGTCGGCTGCGCGGTTCGCTCGAGAAGCTGAAAATCGTGACCCGCGACGAGAATCGAGCGCAGCCTCCGCGGCGCTCCCGTGAGGCGGCATGCGCGACGCGGTCCGAACGTTTTTCACGAGAACGGGGTGCTGCGGATCGCGCTTCGTCGCCTCGTCGAAGTGCGCTCGCATACCGTCCACGTCGCCGCGGCGCGCCGCGATGCAGGCGAGGTAGTTGAGCGCGAGACCCGGCAAAGGATAACCGAGGTCGAGAGCGCGTCGCACGTGGTGCTCCGCCTCGTCGAGGTGTCCCTCGCGATAATGCGCGCCGCCGAGGTCCATGTGCGCGGCGTGGTGGTCGCCGAGCCTCTCCGCGATGGCTGCGCACTCGCTCACACCTTCGCGAAAATCTTCGTGCAGCCCTTTGTTCTTCCGGAACCACTGGCGAAAAAATTCGGTGTCGTCCTCGGACGCGTCGAAGGTCGTCTTGAGCTCCTGGAAATCGCGCTCGAAATAGAAGTCCGGGTCGAGCCAGCCGGCTTCGAGCGCGGCGTCGTAGTCGCGCGTTCCCGGGTAAACGGACAGACACGAGAAAATGTATTGGTGAGGCCGGGCACGGCCCAGGAAGCGCAGGGTCTCGGCGAACGTCTCCGCGGTCTCGCCGCGGCTGCCGATCATCATGTAATAACGAACCTTGATGCCCCACTTCTTCGCGAGCTCGGTGGAGGCAACTATCTCGTCGACGGTGATTTTCTTGTCCATCCCATCGAGGATCTTCTGCGAGCCGGATTCGACACCGAGACTGAGCCGTTCGCAGCCGGCCAGGCGCATCTCGCGCAAGAGCTCGTCGCCGAGGACGTCCACGCGCGTGTCGCAGCTCCAGACGAACCGCAGGTTCCGCTCGCGGATGCCTCGGCAGAGCGCGATGACCCGCTTGCGATTGGTCGTGAACGTGTCGTCCTTTATTTGAATCATCTTGACGGGCAAGCGGGCGAGCGTCCTCTCGAGGGCGTCGAGCACGTACGGCACGGACTGAGCGCGGTAGCTCTTTCCCCAGCTCGCCTCTGCACCGCAAAAGGTGCAGCGCCAGGGACACCCTCGTGACGTCATCACGATATGGGTCTCGAAGTAATCGTGCGGCGAGGCGAGCGTGTCGAGCTCTTCGATGGCCGGGCGCTCGGGCGCCACCTCGACGCGATCGCCTGTGCGATACGCGGTTCCGGGAATTCCGCCCGTCGGTTGGCCGGCGGCGAGGCGACCGACGAGATCAAGGAACGTTTGTTCGCTCTCGCCGAGTGTGATCGTGTCGATTTCGGAGTGGTGCTGGAGCATCTCGCGCGCGAGCGGCGTCGCGTGCGGGCCGCCGACGACGACGTGCGCGCTCGGGCACGAGCGCTTGACGGCCCGGGCGACGAGGGCCACACCGCGACGGTTGGCAGTCCAGCAGGAGAGGCCGAAGAGATCGGCGTCGAGCTCACGGACCACCTCTTCGACCCTCCCCCAAGAGAAGCCCGAGAGGTTCAACACCTTGACCTGGTGCCCCGCCCGAAGTGCCTGCGCGCCCAGCGCGAAGAGACCGTACGGCGTTTGAAAGAAGTCCGCGTCGAGGTCGCCCTCGACATACTCGGCCGGCGGGCCGTCACCCTTCGAGTCGGCAGGCTCACCGGGTGCAGGAATCTTCCACGGGGGAGGATAGAGAAGGGCAATACGCATGGGCTCTCTCTTGCAGTCTCTCTCTTGCAACTCTTTCAATCAGGATATCGGTCGCAGCATAGCTCGCGTCGGCGGCGGCGCCTTGACGGGTCAACCGCGCCCTGCAACGATTTGCCTACGCGCGTGGCAGCTTTGCCGACTCGACCTCTGAAGATAGGGTTCTGGGGGAACTTCGGAACGCAGAACTGGGGCAACGAATGCACGCTCCAGGCGATTGTTCACAACGTGCGGGAGCGCCTTCCGGACGCAGAGCTCTGTTGCTTCTCCTCCGAACCGACCGATACCGAGCGGCGGCACGGCCTGCGCGCGTTTCCCATTAGCCGTTCGCGCCGGACGACGGCCGACCGACCGACCGAACGCCTCGCGATGCCGCTCCGTTTTGCGCGCCGCTTCGTTGCCGAGGTGCGCGATTGGTACGAGACCTTCAGGGTCGCGCGGCAGATGGACATCGTCGTGATGACGGGGACAGGGATGCTCACCGACACGAGCGAGGGGTCCTTTGGCCTCCCTTACGACATGTTCAAGTGGGCGGTGACCACCAAGATGAGCGGCAAGAAGCTGTTCTTCACGAGCGTCGGCGTCGAGCCCATTCACCGCCCCATCGCAAAATTCTTTATTTTGGCGGCCCTCCGGCTTGCGGACTACCGGTCTTATCGCGACGCGCAGTCGCGCGACCACCTTTTGCGAATCGGCTTCCGCGCCGACGAAGACTCCGTATTTCCCGATCTCGCCTTCAGCCTACCGAAAGAGCTCGCCGACGATCGGGCTCACTCTCGCGCACCGCAAAAGGCGAAGGTCGCCGTCGGAGTGTACGACTACCGCGGGCGCGGAGCCGGGGGCGCAAGCGACGCGGCGGCGTACGGCGCGTATCTCGAAAAGTTGGGCACCTTCGTGCTGTGGCTGCTGGAGCACGAGCACCGGGTCCGAATCATCATCGGCGATCTTTCGTACGACGAGCCGGTCCGTCGGGACCTCAGAGCGTGGCTCGAGGCCCGAGGCTTGGCCCGCTACCGCGAGCGATTCGAAGACGAGCCGGCTCGGTCCGTCGGCGAGATCATCGAGCAAATCGCAGACGTCGACCTCGTGGTGGCGAGCCGATTCCACAACGTCTTGCTCGCTCTCTTTTTGGCAAAGCCCGTCGCATCCGTCTCGTACAACGTGAAGAACGACGCGTTGGTCGGTCAGATGGGCCTCTCGAGTTATTGCCAATTGATCGACGCCCTCGAGGTCGACCGCCTCATCGACCAGGTCAGCCGGCTCGAACGGGACGCGGCGCAGCTGCGCCCCCTCATCCTCGAGAAAACGGCCGCTTACCGAGACGACCTCGCGCGCCAATATACGCTGCTGTTCGGACCAGGCGCTCCGCCGGAGCACCAACACCTCCCGGCTCGGTCCGTGGCTCTGAAGGACTGCGCGCCGTGAATTCGGCCGAGCCTCCTATCGTTCGCCGGCGAGCCGCATGACCTCGGCTCGTCCGTCCGCCGAGCCGAGCCGAGCGTGATCGAAAATCTCTGGTACAAGAACGCGGTCGTCTACTGCCTCCACGTCGGCACGTTCATGGATTCGAACGGCGACGGCGTCGGCGACTTCGAGGGCCTCATGCGGCGCCTCGATTACCTCGCAGGCCTGGGCGTCACCTGCCTCTGGCTGCTGCCGTTTCAGGCTTCGCCACGGCGCGACGACGGCTACGACGTATCCGACTACTACTCGGTCGACCCCTGCTACGGCACCCTGGGTGACTTCGTCGAGTTCACGCAGGCGGCCCGCCAGCGCGGCATCCGCGTCATCATCGACCTGGTCGTCAACCACACGTCGAACCGACACGCCTGGTTTCAGGAGGCACGCAAGGACAAGGCGTCGAAGTTTCGCGACTTCTACGTCTGGTCCAAAAAAAAACCTAAGGACGCCAACGAAGGGATGGTCTTTCCCGGTGTTCAAAAGAGCACGTGGACGTACGACGAATCAGCGGGCGAATACTACTTTCACCGATTCTACGAGTTCCAGCCGGATCTCAACACGTCGAACCCTCGAGTTCAGGCCGAGATCCGCAAGGTGATGGGGTTCTGGCTCGAGCTCGGGGTCTCGGGATTCCGAATGGACGCTTTGCCGTTCGTCATCCAGAAGAAGGGAGCGAACGTTCGTTCCGTCGAGCAGTACGAGATGCTGCACGACATGCGCGAGTTTCTCCAATGGCGACGCGGCGACGCGGTCATCCTGGCGGAGGCGAACGTGCTGCCGAAGACGGACATGAAATACTTCGGAAGCGAAGGCGAGCGCGTCCAAATGATGTTCAACTTCGAGGTCAATCAGCACCTCTTCTACGCCCTCGCCTCCGGAGACGCGCGGCCCCTCGGCGCGGCGCTCGAGGCAACGCGCGAACGTCCACCGACCGCCCAGTGGGGACTCTTTCTCCGAAACCACGACGAGCTCGATCTCGGCCGCCTCACCAAAGCCCAGCGGGAGTCCGTCTTTGCGGCCTTTGGTCCAGACGAGGCGATGCAGCTTTACGGCCGCGGCATTCGGCGCCGCCTCGCGCCCATGCTGGGTGGCGACCGACGTCGGCTCGAGCTCGCGTACAGCTTGATGTTCACGCTGCCGGGGACCCCCGTGATTCGTTACGGCGACGAGCTCGGAATGGGCGATGATCTCGAGCTTCAAGAGCGCAACTGCTTGCGTACGCCGATGCAGTGGTCGACCGAGCCGAACGCCGGCTTTACCACCGCCAAGAAGGCCGTGCTCCCCGTCATCGATCGCGGGCCCTACGGCTTCGCGCACGTGAACGCGGCCGACCAGCGCCGCGACGTCGAGTCGCTGCTCAACTGGACCGAGCGAATCATTCGCATGCGCAAGGAGGTGCCCGAGATCGGTTGGGGTGATTTTACGATCCTCGACGCCAAGACCCCTGGGGTGCTGGCGCTCCGCTACGAGTGGCGAAATAACGCCGTCCTCGTCGTTCACAACCTGGGGGACGCCCCCGTCGAAGCCGAGCTGCACCTGAACGACGAGCGTGGCCGGAAGCTCACGAGCCTTTTGACCGACGACCACAGCATCGCGGATGCGGCAGGCCGACACCACATCGTCCTCGATGGTTATGGTTACCGCTGGTACCGGGTGGGCGGCCTCGACTACATCCTCCAGCGGAACCCCGAGTGATGGACGGCCTGGCCCGAGAGCGCGAACGGGCGGCCCCCGAACCTGGGTGTGGCACGGCGGGGGCGGCGCTCTGGCCGACGGCTCGCCCAGACGCATGACCAGCCAGGAGCCCTATTCGTTGCTCAAATGGGACATCGTCGAGAGAGCCCGCGCCGGCGACGGGAGCGAGTTCGTGCTCGGGCGGCACGGCGACGATTGGGTCATCCGGGTCGGCGAGCGAATCCTCATGTCGAACCGCATGCACGACTCCGAGGAGGCGTTGGCCGACCACGCGCTCGAGCGCGCCGACGACCCTCGCTCCGTGCTCGTGGGCGGGCTTGGCCTCGGTTACACGCTCCGCGCCGTGCTCGACGGCGTATCGGAGCAGACGGAGGTCACCGTGGCGGAGCTCGTGCCGGCGCTCGTCACGTGGAATCGCGTGCACCTCGGAGTCCTCGCGGACCATCCGCTCGACGACCCCCGCTGCCGCGTCGTGATCGGCGACGTCTACGAGGTCATACGGCAGTCGCGCGAGGCCTTCGACGTCATTCTGTTGGACGTCGACAACGGCCCGCAGGCCCTCGCCCAGGCGAAAAACCAACGGATTTATGGTGACCCCGGGGTGCGCGCCTGCCGCGCCGCATTGAGGCCGAGCGGGGTGCTTGCGATTCTGGTCGGCCGGCCCGAACGCCCGGTACGCGCGCAGGCTCGAGAGCTTCGGCTTCGACGTCGAAGTGCTCCGCGTCGCGGCGCGCGCCGGCTCACGTGCACGGCACGTGCTCTTCGTCGCGAAGCGCTGACCGGCCTCACGTCCTTCGAGCTTCGGCAGAATCCGATACCCCTCCGACGGAGCGCGACCTGCCGCGAGCGTCGCCGGCGACGACCGCCCCTCAGTGTTTGGGCGCCACAGCGCCCTCGACGGCCTTCTTCACGTCCTCGTACCGCGGCTCGTCCTTCGGATCACTGCTCGTCCACGCCCACGAGACGTGGCCGTGCGGCTCGACGACGAAGACCGATTTGGCAGCGGCCGTGAAGCCGACGTTCGCCAGATTCGGAAAGACGACGTCATAGGCCTTGATGGCCTCGTGTTTGTGGTCGGACAGCAAGGCAAAGGGCAGGCTCTGCTGTTTTTTGAACTCGGCGAGCGCGAAGGGAGAGTCGACGCTGATGCCGAGGACCGTGGCGTCGAGCTTGCGGTAATCAGAGATTGCGTCGCGAAATGCGCAGAGCTCCTTGGTGCATACGCTCGTGAACGCGGCCGGAAAGAAGGCAATGACGGTGACATGACCGTGCTCCGGAAAGCTCACTGGCTTGCGCTCCGTGTCGAAGAGCGTGACGTGAGGAGCGTGGGTTCCGACTTTGACTGCCATGGTGTTGCCTCTCTTGCGGATAAAAGGGGAAAGACCGGGATAGACCGGGGAAGACGGGGATGGTGACGCGCTACGCCCGCACGCTTTGCTCGTCGCCGGACCGCCGAATCTCGTCCGCCAGCTTGCGAAGCGCCGCCTCGCGAGCGAGCAGGCGTTCCGTGGGGCGTAGACCGGCCGTCTCCAGGACAATTCGCAGGCGGTAGACCCAGTCGTGTTGAAGAAGCGAATTGACGACCGCGTCCTTTCGGATCCTCGACGAGCGCACCGCATCGCCGTCGAGCTCGGCGAGCACGTCCGCGACGCGCGGATCGTTGAACGGAATCCGAATCACCGAGTCGGTCCACCCAAACTGGCTACGAAAGTCGTCGCTGTCTGGCGGCTCGCCCACCATGATCGCCCCCGCCGCTGCGCCTTCGTAAAACCGCGCGGCAATTTCATCCTTGCCCCGCGTCAAAGCGGGCTGATCGGCCCAGGCCCGGTTGGCGATGAAGTACCGACTCCTTTTCAGGAGACCCGCCAGCAACATCCGGTGCTCCCGAGCGTTGCTGACCCTGAAGGTCATGTTGTTGGCCGATCGCTTGACGAAGCTCAGCTGAATCGTGTCGTAGTAATAAAATAGATTCTTCTTCGTGGCGTAGTCGAGGAGGGCTTCGTGGGTCACGCGCGAGCGTCGTCCGATCCCGCAGATGTCGATGGAGCGATGGGCCGGGTTCGGGTACGGACAAAAGCGCAAGGCGTCGACGCCCATGGGAAGGTACGAGCACGGACGCCCAGAAATGCGCGCCAACGACTCGACCGAGCCCTTCACACCCACGAAAATGTGATCGAAGTCCTTGAGCATCTCGATGAGATAAACTGGAAGCTGCGCGTCCCAAGCCTCGCAAATGTAGCAAGCCGCAAAGCGGCACTGCGCCCTCCAGCCACGCAGGGCATTGAGCGCGAAGAGCTCGTGCGGGTGATTGAACACCGCAAACAGAAAGTCGTATTCCTTGTTCAACCGTTGCGCTGTGCGCCTGGGCATGACCGATTCGGCGATGCGCGGAGAACCGGACAGATACCGAGCGATTCTTGTAAACGCGTCGCGCGAACTGGAGATGCTCGACTTGCGGAAACTTGCCGATGTCACCGCCCATCAAATCGAGGACGACGTCCTCGAACTCGTATAGTGCGCAATATCCGACGAGGTCCGCGACCTGTCGCATCGACAACACCAGCACACGCCCGTCTGGCCCGTCCTCGAAGTCGATGCACGGCACGCTCGGTCTCTTTGGAATGGCGAATCGGGTCATGGCGCAAATTGAAAAAGAGAGCGACGCGAGACCTTGCTGCCCGATGCCGCACGTCTGGATTGAGGACTAGGCAGCCTACCTGTATGGTACAGAAGGAGGTCGGAAACACCAGGGCGATTGGCGCGACGAGCGGAGGGCCGACGTGGTACTGCCTGCCCTCGACGAAGACCGCGGGGGAAGCAACCCGGACAGCGTGTGCGCTCGCCGTCGAGCTACGGGCTCATCGGCGTATTCGCCGGAGACTCTCGTCGAGGAGACCGCGGTCCTGGAGGCCCTTCACCGTGCGCAGGCGGTAATAGCGAGGCCCGAGAAAGACCTCTTTGGTCATGGGTGCCCGCTGGTAGGCCGCGTAGAGCTCTTCGATTCCGGCCCGCAGCGTCCAACGGGGTTTGTATCCGGGTAGACGCGTCTCGGCTTTCCTGAAGTCTACCCGGTAGTTGCGCGTATCCGCAGAGGCGCCCGCGGCGAACGCGACCTCGCAGCGCGGAACGACCTCCGCCACCATTTCGGCGACCTGACGAATCTGAAAATTCTCGCTCGACCGGCCGATGTTGAACGCCTGGTCGTGGATGGCGCCTATAGGGGCCGTGAGGCACGCGGCGAACGCGTTGATGATGTCCTTGATATGAACCAGAGGTCGCCAGGGGGAACCGTCGCTCTGGAGCAAGACCTTGCCCGTCGTAACTGCATGTCCGACGAGGTTGTTGACGACGATGTCCGCGCGGAGCCGCCGCGAGACGCCGTATGCCGTCGCATTCCGCAGGTAAACGGGCGAGAACGATTCATCGGCGATGCGCGCGAGCTCTTGTTCGACCAAGACCTTCGATTCACCGTAGGCAGTCACCGGGTAAAAAGCCGCCTTCTCGTCGAGGGAGGCATCGCCACCGGCGCCGTACAGGCTGCACGAAGACGAGAACAGAAACCTCTTCACCCCCGCCTTCTTCGCGGCCTCGGCGAGGCGAAAAGAAGCGTGCTGATTGATGTCGTAAGTAATCGCCTTGTTGAGGTCACCCAGCGGGTCGTTCGAAAGGGCCGCCAAATGGACGACGGCGTCGAAGCCCTGCAGATGCGCGGGCGTCACGTCGCGAAGGTCGACGTCTACGTTGGGGACTTCGTCCGGCGGCGCGAGAAAGTCGCACTCGTCGAAGAGGCCGGTGTCGAGACCGACCACGTCATGGCCTGCCTCACGCAGCGCGGGGACCATCTCCACGCCGATGTAACCTCGATGACCTGTGACGAGCACCTTCATTGAATGGCCCCTCTCGTTGGCTTGACGTCCGTCTCGTTTCGTAGCGGCACGACTCCGTGTACGACACCTTCATAGGGCCAGCTTTCGGAGGTGAAACGCCTCCGCCCGCGCCTCGGGCGCATTGCACTCGACGCCTCGGATACTCATGATCCCATGGAAGGTATCGGCTCGAAACCAGGCGCGCGACGCCTGGGAGGCGAAGTGGTGGAGCAGCAATTCCACCTTGCGTTCAGCGATGGCCCGAGGGAGCGGGAAGAACACGTTCGGTGTGCCGAGGTCGCCCTCGAACTTGGGAATCTCGTATTCCAGGACCAAATGGTTGCGGAACGTGTTCCACGTGAGCTCGGCTACCACCCGATGGTCCTGGTGGGCGTCGTGCCGGTGATGGCTGAGAATGAGGTCGGGCTCGACGTCCCGCCTGACCTCTTCGAAGAACTCCTTGATCTCGGCCCACGCCGACGGAAAGAAGCTCTCCCGAAAAGTCTTGGCGACGACGGTGGCCTTCGAGGCCCGCGCGAGGAAGTCGGCCGCGCTCGACCGAGCCTCTCGCTCCCTCACCGGCGTCGTCGAGCACACCACCCAGTGGACCGAGGAGCCCTCGCGCTCTGCAAGCAGACGGAGCAGCGTACCGCCGCAGCCGATCTCGATGTCGTCGCTGTGCGCCCCGAGGCACAGGATGCGCAGGGGATCCCGCGAACCGCGGCCGAGGGTCGCGGCGAGCATTAGAGCACCGTGGCCTCTGGAATCGGGACGATGAAGCGCGCCCCCCAGGCGCGGGCGGGCGCCAGCTGCGCCAATATCTCGTCCTTGAAATTCCAGGGGAGAATGAAGATGTAGTCCGGGCGCAGCTGGTCGATGCGGTCAGGAGCAAAAATCGGGATGTGAGTGCCGGGCAGAAATTTTCCGTGCTTGTATGGATTGCGATCGACCGTGAAGTCGATGAAATCCGTGCGGATGCCGCAGTAGTTGAGGAGCGTGTTGCCCTTGCCAGGCGCGCCGTACCCCGCGATTCGCTTTCCGCCCCTCTTTGCCTGAATGAGCAGATCCAGGAGCTTGCGCTTCGTCTCGCGCACCTGTTCTTCGAACCTCGTGTACGTCTCGATCCGGCGGTAGCCCGCAGCTTCTTCGCGCGCTCGCAGAGCGCGGACGCGCTCGGTGACCGGTCGGCTCGTGTCGGCGGTGTGTCGAACGTAGATCCGGAGCGAGCCTCCGTGCGTCCAGAGCTCTTCGACGTCGAACACCGTGAGGCCGTGACGCGCGAAGATGGTCTCGACGCTGAGGAGCGAGAAATAGGAGAAGTGCTCGTGATAGATCGTGTCGAACTGGTTGCCCTCGAAGAGGCGCATCAAATGGGGAAACTCGAAAGTCGCGGTTCCGAGCGGCTTGAGGATGATCGGGACGCCAGCCACGAAGGAGTTCAGGTCAGGCACCTGCGCGAGGACGTTGTTGCCCAGCACCAGATCCGCGGCGCGCCCTTCCGAGCGAAGCGCGGTCGCGCTCTCTTCCCCGAAGAACGCGACCTTCGTCTCGACGCCTCGCTCCTTGGCCGCCTTGGCGACGTTGGCCGCCGGCTCGACGCCGAGGCAGGGAATGCCGCGCTTGACGAAGTACTGAAGAAGATAACCGTCGTTGCTCGCGAGCTCGACGACGAAGCTCTCCCTCCCGAGGTGGAGCCGCTCCGAGATCATCGAGACGTATTCTTCCGCGTGCTTCAACCAAGCTGACGAGAACGAAGAAAAATAGGCATATTCGGTGAATATCTCTTCTGCTCGCACGTATTCCGAGAGCTGCACCAAGAGGCATTTTCGACAGACCCAGACGTGCAACGGGTAGAACGCCTCCATCCGATCGACCTGGTCGGCAGACAAGAAGCTCTCGCACAGGGGCGACATTCCCAGGTCGACGACCGTGTCCTCGAGGGTCGTCGCGCAGAAGCGACACTCGACTGATTTCATACCCAAGAGGGTAACCGCGTCCTTCGACGGGCCGCAAGAGTCTGCGACGTCGGCGCGTCGATGGCGCCGTTGACGGGTGCTCGAGGTTCACGCGAGCGGATGTAGGGCCAAGCCGATTCCAAGGGGTGGGTAGGCGCGGTACGATGTCTTCATGATCTTCACCGGCACGAAGCTCGCCGGCGCCTTCGTGATCGACATCGAGCCGCGAGTGGACGAGCGCGGGGCCTTCGCGCGGTCGTTTTGCGAGCGCGAGTTCGCCGCCCATGGACTGCCGGCGCGGTTTCCCCAATGCAACATATCGAGAAATACGCGGTCAGGTACGCTTCGCGGGATGCACTTTCAGGCTGCTCCCCACCGGGAAGCGAAGCTCGTGAGGTGCTCTTCGGGCTCCATTTACGACGTGATCATCGATCTGCGGCCAGGCTCCGAAACGCACCTGGAATGGTTCGGGCTCGAGCTGTCGGCCGAGAGCGCACGGGCCCTTTTCGTGCCCGAAGGCTTCGCCCACGGGTTCGTCACTCTCGACGACCACACGGAGGTTTTTTATCACATGAGCGACTTTTATTGCGCCGACGGCGCCCGCGGACTGCGGTGGAACGACCCTCGATTCGGAATCCACTGGCCAAGGTTGCCGGCTGTCATCGCGCCGAGAGACGCGAGCTACCCGGACTTCGACCCGACTACGTTCGATGGTTGAGCCCGTGGAGAAGACCGGCGCCATTGGCCGCGATAGTCCGGCGGCGATGTACGCGCTCGTCGAGGAGCTGTACCCCATTTGCCGGAGCATCACGGGCGAAGGGGTGCGAAGGACGCTTGAAATCCTTTCGCGTTACATGCCGTTGGCGATCAAGGAAGTCCCTTCGGGTACCCAGGTCCTCGACTGGAGCGTTCCCAAGGAATGGAACATCCGCGACGCCTGGGTGAAAGATGCGCTCGGCAACCGCGTCATCGACTTTCGTGCTTCGAACCTACATGTCGTGAGCTACAGCGTGCCGGTTCGCGCTCGGATGTCTCTCTCGGCTCTTCGGCCCCATTTGCATTGCGTCGCCGATCAGCCGGACGTCATTCCGTACCGCACGTCGTACTACGACGAATCCTGGGGATTCTGCTTGGCGCGGCGCGTGCTCGATGCGCTCCCGGACGGAGACTACGACGTCTGCATCGAATCGACTCTGGAACCGGGGTCGCTCACGTACGGAGAGCTGGTCCTACCAGGAGAAACGGACGACGAGATCCTCATTTCCACGCACGTTTGCCACCCGTCCTTGTGCGACGACAACCTCACGGGCGTGGCGGTTTCGATCTTTCTCGCGCGGGCACTGTCGGCCGTCCCCCGTCGCCGTTACACGATGCGTTTTCTTTATGCGCCAGGGACGATCGGCGCGATCACTTGGCTAGCGCAGAACCGCGACCGCACAGCCCGCGTCCGCCACGGGCTGACGTTGACGTGCCTCGGCGACGCGCACCCTTTCACGTACAAGAAGACAATCGCCGGGTCGGCGGAGATCGATCGCGCGGCCGCTCAGGTGCTCGCGTCGTGCGGCCTGCCTCACGCGCTCATCGACTTCTTCCCGTACGGTTACGACGAGCGGCAGTTCAACTCACCGGGATTCCGCATTCCGGTCGGCTCGCTGATGCGCGGGCGTCACGGCCAATTTCCCGAATACCACACGTCGGCCGACGACTTGCGATTCATCTCGGCCGACCGGATGGGGGAGTCCATTCGCGTCTTGAGAGCGATCGTCGATGTGCTCGAAGGCAACGCGACCTACCGTAACCTGGCGCCGTTCGGAGAGCCCCAGCTCGGGCGGCGCGGCTTGTACCGGGCCGTGGGCGGCACCGACATTCCCAATCTTCAGCTGGCGTTGCTTTGGGTGCTGAGCTTGTCCGACGGGCGTCACGCGCTGCTCGACGTCGCCGAGCGCTCCGGCCTCGGATTCTCGGCCATTCGCGCGGCCGCCGACCTGCTGCTCGAGCACGGGCTCCTCGAGGAGGGGCCCAGAGACGCCTGATTGCTCAACGCCTGTCGAAGACGGTGCGCGAAGGGCGCCCGACGAGATGCTTGTCGACGCCGCTCTTCGAGGGCCCGCGCGTAAACGCCGAGCGCAGCCGAGACGGCATCGATCGTGCGGTCGATGTCGTCGTCCGAGTGCGAGTAGCTCACGACGAGCGAGGGCATGAGGACCCCGCGTCGGATCGTCTCCTGCAAAAGAAGCGTACGAAACTCCTGCGACGGCTTACCGTCTGCCCCGCGCGTACCGAAGAGGAGATTGCACCCCCGCCCGACCACTTCGAAATGGCGTTGCACGCCGTGGAGGGACGCCGCCTGTTCCAGGCCTTTCCGCAGGCGCTCGCCCTGACGGTGCAAGTGCTCGACGACGGGCTCGGCCCGATAGATCTCCATCGTGCGGATGGCCGCAGCGAGGGAAGGAGTCTCCGCGCCGTGCGTCGTCGAGAGGAGAAAGACATTGTCTTGGTCGCGCTCACGACTACCGAGACGCATGATCTCTCGCTTGCCACAGATACCCGAGAGCGAGAAGCCGTTGGCGAGCGCCTTACCGAAGGTGGAGAGGTCGGGAACGACGCCATAGGCCTTTTGAGCGCCTCCGAGGTGCCATCGAAAGCCGGTGATCATCTCGTCGAATACGAGGACGGCGCCGTGCTCGCGGCAGAGCGCTTGGAGGCTCTCCAAGAACCCTGGCTGCGGCTCCTGGCTTCGCGCCGCTTCGAGGAAGACGGCGGCGATTCGCCCGGGATGAGCGACGAAGAGCCCGCGGAGGCTCTCGGCGTCGTTGTAATGGAAGCGCACCGTCTCCGTGCGCGCATGGGCTGGGATTCCCCCGTCCATCGTGGTCGTGCAGATGAACCAGTCGTCGTACGAGAAGAAGGGGTGCTCCGCGCAAATCGCCACGAGGTCGCGCCCGGTATGGGCACGCGCGAGCTTCAGCGCCGCGCTGGTCGCGGTGGAGCCGTCCTTGGTCCACTTGACCATCTCCGCTCCATCGACAATCTCGAGGAAGCGCTCGGCGCACTCGAGCTCGATGGCCGCAGGGCGCGTGAAGTTGGTGCCCAGCGCGAGTGACTTTTGCACCGCCTCGACGACCGGCGGATAGGCGTGACCTAGCGTGACCGCGCGAAGGCCCATGCCATATTCGATGAACTCGTTGCCGTCGGCGTCCCACACGTGGCATCCGCTTCCGTGCGTGATGACGCCTGGGGCTGGCTCGGGAAACTGATCGGGACCCTTGGCGTAAGTGTGGGCGCCGCCGGGGATCAGCCTGCGCAGTCGCTCTTGAAGCTCGCGCGAGCGGGAGAAGTTCACTGGTGGACCTCGCGTCGATAGCGTACGCTCAGTTGTTCGGGGTGGCGAGGGCGTGTTGTTCGAAGTGATCAGTCGCTTGCGCCAAGGCCTTTTGTACAACCGTTCCCTCAGGCCACGACGGGCTCGCCAATTGCGTCGCGCGGAGAAACCAGGATGAAGGTCGTCTTGTTCTGCGGTGGTCAGGGCACGAGGCTCAGGGACTATTCGGAGCAGATCCCGAAGCCGCTGGTGGAGGTGGGATCGCGTCCCATTCTCTGGCACCTGATGAAGTACTATGCGCACTTCGGGCACAAGGACTTCATCCTGTGCCTCGGTCACGGCGCCGCCGCCATAAAGAACTTCTTTCTCAAGTACGACGAATGTGTGTCGAACGATTTCGTGCTCACCGGGGGGGGACACAAGGTCGAGCTCCTCGACAAGGACATCGACGACTGGCGAATCACGTTCGTGGATACGGGCTTGCAATCGAACATAGGCGAGCGGCTGAGGCACGTCCGCCATCACCTCGAGGGCGAGGACATGTTCCTCGCGAACTACGCCGACGGCGTGTCCGATTTGGACCTCGGACGGTATCTGGATTCGTTCCGCAAGCGGAACAAGATAGCCTGCTTCATCAGCGTACCGGCGCCGCACACCTTTCACATCGTGCACACGGATTCGGAGCACCACGCCGTCAAGCTGGAGCTGGTCGCGCAATCCGCGGTTCGCATCAACGGCGGCTTCTTCGCCCTCCGAAAGGAGATTTTCGACTATCTCCGCCCCGGCGAGGAGCTGGTCATCGAGCCGTTCCAACGGCTAATGGAGCAGCGCGAGCTCCTCGCCATTCCGTACGACGGCTTCTGGCGCAACATGGACACGTTCAAAGACAAGATGCAGCTCGATGAGCTCGTCCAGCAGGGGCGCATCCCCTGGCAGGTGTGGCTCTAACCGAGCGCTGCTTCCAACCGTGCAAACCGCGCTGCTGACTTCGTGGAGACGCTCGGGCCTCCTCAGGGTCCCGTATTCCCCGTGTTCGGCGCCAGCGAACTGCGCGCGGCTCCCCCTGCAAGGACGCGACCGGCCCCGTGCGCCAGATGCGCTGCAAGCGCAGGAGCCGTGTATTCGACGCCCGCCACGAATCGAAAGAGCGGCCCGGAGCTGAAGGCGGAGACGGGTCCGACGAAATCGAGACCCGGGACCGATGACTCGAAGTGGCGCGAGAGCCACGGCGCGTTCTCGATGCGTCGAAGCCTGGACCTGAGGGCCGGATCGAGGAAGGACAGGCGATTCACGTCCGGCTCGTAGCCAGTCCCGGCCACGACGTGATCGACGTCCAGCGTGCGCTCCCTGTTCCCATCCTCCTGGAGACGGAGCCGCACGCGTCCCTCGAATGGCACAGCGCTGATGACGCGACAGTGCGACCGGATCGGTACTTTGCCCTCGACCCGCGGACGCAACCACCAGGCCCCCGACGGGCCTAGATAAGTCCGGACGAACCGGACCCGGCGGTCGTGCGGAAGGTACCGCGGCCCGAGGGGGACGTGCTCCAATAACCATGGAAGCCTCCCCTGCCCCAGCACCGAATTGGGCACGAGGATGCGCTCGAGCAGCGAGCGCCGCGACTTGATCCGATCGAAGAAGAGCGGCGGTCCTCCGCGTGCCAGGACTTGCGGGCGAGCGCCCTCTTCGTGCAGAACGGCGGACGCTTCGAGCGCCGACGAGCCCGCTCCAATGACTGCGACGTCCTTGCCTTTGAACGACTCGTACGAGCTGTGCTGCGACGAATGGCTGGCGAGCTCGCCGGGCAATCCGCGCAGAAACTCAGGCATGCGCGTGAAGTAACCGAGGCCCACCGCGGTCACTACCTTGTGCGCGCGCACCTTTTCGCCCCCTTCGAGCGAGACCTCGAATGCCCCTGCGACCGAGCTCACGCCGGTCACTTCGACCGGCTCGACCTCCGGCACGAGACGCTCTTGCAGCCACAGCCCGTACTGGGAAAAAGATTCCATGCTGCATGGGTCGAAGTCCTCCAGACCACGCGCCCGGCAGTATTCCGGAAATGTGTAGTTTGGTCGTGGCACGGAGAGGCTCGTCGCGAAGCCGAACGACTTCAAGTTCAGCGTCTTCGGCATGCGCAGCCAGGTGCGCATTGGAGGCCCAAAGATGCGAAAAGGAACGGCTCGCTCGCGCAGGTGGGCGGCTATCGAGAGACCGTACGGACCGGCGCCGACGATGGCCACGTGGATGGGATCGGGGTGCATGAGTGTCATTCGATTGTACGTGAAATCTCGCGCCGAGGACGGTGCACTCGCCAAAAAATACGCGGATCACGGACGAGCTCGAGAACCTGTTTGGCGACCTCGGCGACGTACGGCAGAGGATCGTCCGGATCCGCGACGGCGTCGACCAGCCGACTTCCCCTCGCGACGCGCCAGCGCCGCCAGCGCGCGACCTCCTCCGGGGACATCGCTCCGAAAATGCGCTGCGCGCCAAGGAGCACGTTGAGAGAGATCTGATTGCAGAAGGCGTACGTCGCAATCGCCTGGGAAGGAGGGACGCTCGCCATGAGGCGGTCGACCTCAGCGTCGCTGCCGAGCGCCGCGGCGTAAACGAGCTGCGGCAGGGGGAGTCCCCGCGCGACGTCGAGGGCGAGCTGGTTGTAAAAGCGCGGGTTGTAGTCGATGAGGAGCCACCGGTCGCCGACCCGAATGAACTCGAGCTCGAAGGCTCCGTAGTACCCAATGCGCTCTAGCAAGCGCTCCGCCTTCGCGGCGAGATCGGGATCGACCGGCGCCGCCTCGAAGCAGAGGCCGATCCCCAGGTTGCGGGGGCGCTGGAGCACTTTGTTCGCTCCGAGGACGGTGAAATGGCGGCCGTTTCGGTCGCGAAAGCCCGTCAGCGAGTAAACCGCTTCCATGGCTTCCGGGTAGAAGCGCTGGAGCATGGGCTGCATCGCGGCGGGCATTCTCTTTTTGATGGCATCGCCGTACGTATTGAAGCGGACGAAGCGCGCGTACGCTGCGCGAAGGCCGCGGCCTTCGGTCGGGGCCATCTCCCCTTTGGTGTGCGTCGTGAGGAGAATCTGCGTCCGTGGCTTGATGAGAAGGGGCCCTTGCGCCTCGCGCGCGGCACGCTCGACGTCGTCCTCGCTTTCTGGAAGCCAGGTCTCCGGCATATCCAAGCCTACCGAGCGCGCGCTGGAGAGCAGCTCCCCCTTGTCGAGAATACGTGCGAGCACGGCAAACTCCGGCAGAAAGAGCGCGAAGTTCTTGCCAAGCTCCTCGCGGTAGAGCGATAGGACGAAACACAGCTCGTCACTCGTAGCGTAGATGACGTGTCCGGGCTGCTGCTCGCCGAAGCGTATGAGCCACTCGGCGAAACGCTCCACGTCGGCAATTGGCGGGCAGTGCAGTCGTTGAGTGACGTGTCGCGACCAAAGCGCCGGCGCGGCTCGTTGGGCATGGACGACGGTGACGGGCACGCCCTCGCGACCGAGGACCCGCACGGCGGCGAGCGTGCCGTAATGCCCTGCGTCGCAGAGCAAAATCGCGCGCTTCCCTATCGTGCGATCCATATCGCCATGGACCTTCCATACTACCCGTGGCGTTCGGCGAGGCGCAACGCGTTCCGGCGCGCGCACCCGCCAACGGGCCTGGCATGCCACTTGACCACACGACCGCACGGAGCGATGCCACCCTTGTCACCCTCTAGCGCTTGCGGATCATTGTGACCTCGGCTCGGCCCGCGCCGATCGATGGATATCCTCGTGGCGGGCGCAGGGGAGGCCGCAAGAAGCTGGTGATCAGCTGGCGATCGGCGCCACGCGGTGCTGGCTCTTCTTCGCAAGACGTCGGCCCAGCAAGCGGAGCGGCGCCTCGACACGTGTGTTGAGAACCCAAGCAGCAGGTACGGAGAGCCCGAGCATGAGGGCGTAAATCGCAACACCCGAATGCCCGAGCGTGTTCGGTTCCACTCTTCGCAAGAGCGACTCGACGGCATTCCGGACTAGCAGGTGAATGAGGTAGATGCCGTAGGAAAGCCGGCCGAGGAGCGTGAGCGGTTTGACGGAGAGGGCGGCCCCCAACGACCGTGACGACAGACTCCCGATCAGCACCATGGCCACCGCGGCGGGATAGAGCAACTCGGCCGTGCGGGACACCGCGCCATCCGCGGCGACCGCGAGGACGTGCAGCGCCGACCAGATGCCAACGGCGAACCACGCCCGCCAGGAGCGAACCGACGCGTCGAGCCGCGCTCGAATGTGCGGATTGTCGTACAAGAGCGCGAGAAGACACCCCGCGGAGATGGCGGCGTACGGAAAAACATAACGCCCGGTAGGTGTGAATGAACGCGCCGCGGAGAAGCCGACCACGCTGGCCGCCGCGATGACGACGCGCGTCCGCGCGCTGGCTGGCCACCCGAACGCCACGAACGGCCAAACGAAGTAGAACTTCTCTTCGATGCCGAGAGACCAGCTTTGATAGAAAGGAAGCGGGTCGCCGTGGCCGCGGAAGAACGGGATCTCCTGCAGATAGAAGAGGTACCAGGGGAGCGCGCCCAGGAACGCGGCACGCAGATCGTCCCTGAAGCGCAGCCCGAGCAGGAGCACACAATAGAGGGCGAGCACTAGGTAATAGATGGGGAAGAGACGGAACGCCCGCCGGACGTAGAACGCGCGGAGATCCACCGAGCCGGCGTCTCGCTTCTCACGCAAGAGCAGGCGCGTGATGAGAAAGCCGCTGAGGACGAAGAAGACCGTCACTCCATAGCCTCCGCCCAAGTTGGGCCAGCTTGGACTGTAAACGTGAGCGGTCAGCACGAGAAGAATGCTGACTCCGCGAAGCCCGTCGAGCGCGGCGAGCCAATCCGCTGCGGCTTCGGGCTTCTCGGACATGCGGAACGACATGCGCGCGGCTCGCGAGGCGGTCAGGTCACTCTCACCCAAAAGACGCGCGCCGGTCAACCGCCGTGCGCGCGCGCCACGGCAGGACGGCCTTGGCTCCGCCGCGCGAAGTGGACACGCTCCCGACCAGCTGCTAAGTGGCCAAAAACGTGCCGAGGTATGTGCAGCCTTTCGGTTGTCGGCCTGGTCAGCTCCGATGACCGCCGCGCCGAACAAACCGCCGGCGCTGCCGAACGCGCGCGGTCACATGGCGCCGCTCGACGGTCTGCGGGGCGTCGCCATCCTGATGGTCATGGCGTTCCATTTCGCGTGGGTTCAGCCTCCGCGGTCGCTTCCGGCAAAGCTCTTCGTGTTCGTCGGAAGCTTCGGCTGGGCGGGAGTCGACCTGTTCTTCGTCCTGTCGGGATTCCTCATCACGGGAATTCTGCTCGATTCGAAGGCCACCCCACACTACTTTCGCAACTTCTACGCGCGCCGGGTGCTGCGAATCTTTCCGCTCTACTACGGAGTGCTCCTGGTCACGCTCGTCGTGTTGCCGCACATCGTCTCGTACGACACACCGGAGCTGAGGGCGCTCCTCGGCGCGCAGGGGTGGCTCTGGCTGTACTCGGCCAACGTCTCCGTAGCCATCGAGCACGGGCATTGGGTCTGGAATGCCGACTGGCTACGACTGGGTATGCTCTGGTCCCTCGCAGTGGAGGAACACTTTTACCTGGTATGGCCGCTGCTGGTCTTCGTTCTTTCGCGCAAGGCGATGCTTCGCACGTCACTCGTGATCATCGGCGCTTTGCCTCTCCTGCGGGCGGCGATGTGGCGCGCCGGCGTGGCACCGGACACGATTTACTGCCTATCGCTCTTCCGGGTCGACGCGCTTTCCGTGGGTGGATTCCTCGCTGTCGTCGTGCGGGACCCTGCCCTCTTCGGTCGCGTTCGGGCTCTGGCGCCCTTGGTGGGAGGCCTCGCCCTCTTCGTCGTCTTGGCACTCACCGCGCGGGCTCGGTGGTTTACTCACCTCGCCGAACCCGTGCAGGTCGTCGGCTTCTCGGCGCTGGCGATGATGTTCGGCGCCCTCCTGCTCCTTTCGGTTTCCGCGCCACCGAGCGCCCGTTTACGAAGAATCCTCACTCGCCGTGAGCTGGTCTTCTGCGGCAAATACAGCTACGGCGCCTACATGCTGCACGAGCTCCTGCGGCCCGCCCTCGTTCGGGCATTCCCCCCTGACGCATTCGAGCGCTTGACAGGCTCGGAGCTGGCGGCCTTCTGCCTGCACGCGCTCTTCGCGGGCGGTGCGACGTTCGCGCTCGCCGTCGTGAGCTTCCAGCTTTTCGAGCGCCACTTCTTGATGTTGAAGCGCTATTTCGAATACCAGCCGGCGAAGGCTCCCGTCGCCCCGAGCAGGTCCTAGGAGCGAGAGAGGCGCGCTCGGTCGTTCAGCTCCCTCTGGGCACGGCGGCGGAGGGAACGTCCAGACGCCGAGGGCGCATCACGCGGAGGGCGCGCCGCACGTCGTCGAAGCGGACGACCCGTGTCGCGAGCGCCAGCGCGGCGTACAACGTCATGTCGACCACTAGCCGGGCCGGACCGAGGCCTCTCATCGGGCGGTCGAGCACGATGACGAGGAGGGCGATGGAGAGACTCTTGGTCAGCACGGCGACGTTGCGTCCGTCGAGCGGCGGAGTCCGAAATCTGCGCAGCATCGCGATGACCACGCACGTCTCGTTTGCAATCACGGCCATCGCCGCGCCGGCGCATTCGCCCCCCGTGCCGAAGAGCGCCCGACCGAAGGGGACCCCCACGAGCATGAAGCCAGACATCGAGACGATGGCGCCCGCGGAGATGAGCGTGACCGACCAGGACTTGCCGAGGACGACGAGCGCTCCCGCAAGGGTCATTGCCAGGTACGTCATGACGAACACCAGAGAAAGGATCGACAACCCGGTGGCCGCTGGCAGGTACTTCACGCCGAAGGCGAGCTTCACCCAAAGCTCCGAGCCGACCGAAATCAGGACCATGATCGGCACGATGATGACCAGCATGCCCTCGATGGCGCGCCGGAGAATGGTCATCATCTCCTCCTCCGATCGCGCGTGAGCGCGAGACAGCAACGGCATCACCACCCACTGCAGGAGCGGACTGAGAAGCATCGCCAGCGACGACAGGTTCTGAATGGCACCGAACCAGCCGACTTCGCGTTCGTCCTTGCGAATGAACTCGAGCGCGCTCATCGCGAGGTTGTTTCCGAGACCCACGGCCATTCCGCTGACGAAGAAGGGGACGCTCGCGAGGAGCACCACACGCAGCGCGCGTAGGTCGATGCGATACCGAAGGTCGGCGGCGTTCCGAGCCGCCGGGAGGAGTACGGCCGTTCGTAGGAGCTCGGCGGCAAGCAGCGGGAGAGCGAGGACGTTGAGCGGGACGCCCCGATGAAGTCCCCAGAGCATACCGGCGCCCCAGATCACCTTGGCCGCCACATTGGCGATCGCCAGCCGGCCGACGTGGGTCGTCGCCTGGAGGATGGCCGACAACGTCGAGTTGCAGCACATCACGAGCTGAATCAGCCCGAAGACCGCGACGGCGAGCTGGATCTCGCGAGGTCGGCCCGTCGCCCACAATGTCGCGCCCATCGCGCCGAAGAGCCCGATGCTGATCAGAATCCGCAATGCGAACACACCGCCCGTAAATTCGGAGGCATGCTTGGGTCGAACCGACACCTCCTTCATGACGTAGGTGTCGATGCCGAGTCCTATCGTCGTGAAGAACATTCCCGCAAAGCTCTCGGCAAAACCGAATTGACCTTGCCGGATAGGCCCCAAGTGCGCCGGCACCTGGAGCTTGACGATCATCGCGACCGACCAGGTGACCATGAGCGAGCCGGCCAGCTTCGCGCCGTTCCGCAGAGCGATCGCGATGTCGTGAGCTTGAGTCCGGGGATGTTCGGAGTCGCTCGCGTTGGCGGCCGGAGGCGCGGATTCGATCTGCACGGTAGGGGCCCTCAGCGACCGCCGTCGCGCGGCCACCGGGATGCGAGGGAGGGAGTGCGCAAGCGCGGGTACTATACGTGAGCAGCCGTCCGCGGACATCCCTCCGTGTGGCCGCCGCGCGCGCCCTCGGCGCCACGTTCCGTTGCGCGCCGCGTGCTTGCGGCGTGCGAGCCGACCGCTGCGCCCCGGGTGACCACTGTAGCACTTTTGCGGTGCGCGTCGTCCACGCGATCGCTCCGGCGGACCATGCCGAGCGTTCGACGGCGCCGGTGCTTGTCGCTAAGAAGAGAGACTGCCAATCCAAGTATCAAGAGGAAGCTTCTGATGCGAATCGGTATGTTCATCCCCGAGTTCCCCACCCAAACGCACGTGTTCTTCTGGCGCGAGATTGTCGCTCTCAAGGGCCTCGGCGTGGACGTCACCATTCTCTCCACCCGTCGCCCCAAGGAAGACTGCCCTCACGAGTTCACGCGTGAGGCCTCGCCCCTGACGCACTATGTTTACCCGCCCGCCGTCGGCCCGTCGGCTCGGTCGCTTTTGCATGGGCGCGGCCTCGTCCGGGTAGCCCAGTACCTCGCGTCGTTGGCAGCGGGCTCGCGAGGACGCGCGCTCGGTTACGCGGTGTGCGCGGCCCACCTGGCGGACCTCGCGAAGCGCCGAGGCATCGAGCACGTCCACGTGCATTCCTGCGCAGACGCGGCCCATGTCGCGGCCATGGCGCACCTCTTGAGCGGGCTGCCCTATAGCCTGCACCTCCACGGAGATCTACCCGTCTACGGGACGGATCACGCGGCGAAGATGCGTGGCGCCTCGTTCGTCGCGGCGGCGTCGCGGCCGTTGCAGGAGCAGATCATCGCGGAGGTCGGGATGCCGCGGGAACGCGTAGTCCGGATGATCATGGGCGTGGACCTCTCGCGCTTCAGCGTTCGTGCTGACCGCCAAAACGATGTCGGGACCGAACCGCGCGTTCCCCTGCACTTGGTCTCCATCAGCCGCTTGGCGGACTGCAAGGGGCACCGCTTCGCGCTCGCCGCAATCCGCCGCGCGATCGACGCGGGTGCTCGCTTGCGCTACTCGATCGGCGGGTCGGGCCCGGACCGAGCGAAGATCGAGGGCGAGGTGGCGCGCCTCGGGCTCCTCGACGAAGTCCGCTTCGTCGGGCCGCTCTCCGAGCAAGGGGTCGCCGACCTCCTCAAGACGGCCGACGTCTTCGTCCTGTCGAGCGTCGGCATGGGCGAGGCGTCGCCCGTGGCGGTGATGGAGGCCATGGCCACCGGAGTCCCGGCCATTTGCTCGCGCATCGGGGGAACGGCGGACATGATCGAATCGGGGGTCGACGGGCTACTCGTCGCGCAGGAGGACGTCGCCGCCATCGCCGACGCGCTCGTCATGCTCGAGCGGGACCGGACGAGCATCGTACGACTGGGCGCGGCCGCAAGGCGCAGAGCCGAAGCGGAGTTCGATGCGACGGTGCTGGCGCGCCAGCTCGTCCGAACGGTCGAGGCGATGCGTGACGCTTCGCCCTCGCGCAGGATGACGGGCAATTCGCCTCCGCCGAAGAGCTCAATGAACGCGCCTGCCCCGTCGCCGCGGGCGCCGCCCCTCTGACCTTCAGATACCGAGGAGCGCTTTGAAATAAGCGATTGTCTCCTTCAGTCCGTCATCGAGAGCGACTCGTGGCGTCCAGTCGAGCTTCGCGCTTGCGAGGCTGATGTCCGGACGACGCTGCTTGGGGTCGTCCGGAGGGAGAGGCTTCTTGACCAGTCGTGACTTCGACGCCGTCAAGCGCAGGACCTTTTCAGCGAGCTCGAGCATCGTGAACTCGCCCGGATTGCCCAGGTTGACGGGCCCGCAAAATCCCTTCTCCGAATCCATCATCCGGACCATTCCCTGGATGAGATCGTCGACATAGCAAAAAGAGCGCGTTTGCGAGCCGTCGCCGTAGATGGTCACGTCCTCGCCTCGGAGCGCTTGCACGATGAAGTTGCTGACCACGCGGCCGTCGTTAGGGTGCATGCGCGGTCCATACGTGTTGAAGATACGGATCACTTTGATGTCGAGGTCGTGCTGGCGCTGATAGTCGAAGAACAGAGTCTCCGCGCAGCGCTTTCCTTCGTCGTAACAGCTCCGTGGACCAACGCAGTTGACGCGCCCCCAGTAGCCCTCGGGCTGGGGGTGAACCTCGGGGTCGCCGTATACCTCGGACGTCGACGCTTGGAGAATGCGAGCCTTTACGCGTTTGGCGAGCCCAAGCATATTGATGGCGCCATGCACGCTCGTCTTGGTCGTCTGGACCGGATCGAATTGATAGTGGATGGGTGACGCCGGACAGGCGAGGTTGAAGATGCGCTCCACCTCGACATAGAGCGGAAACGTGACGTCGTGGCGCATCAACTCGAAGCGGGGCTCCCGAAAATGGTGCTCGACGTTTCGCTTGGCACCCGTGAAGAAATTATCGAGGCAGAGCACGTCCTCACCGCGCGCGATCAAGGCATCGCAGAGGTGCGATCCGAGAAATCCCGCTCCGCCCGTGACCAATATCTTTCTGTCCGTTCGCATGGCGTTTGGACCGCCGAGTGTAGCGATGTTCGGAGCCGTTCGCGAGCCTTGACGCACGACCCGGTCGCGCCCAGTCTGGCGATCCAGCGATGCATGCACCCTCCTTGATCACGCCGGCCCATTCGGTCGCAGACCGGATTCGCGTTCTGATCATCGCCGAGCTTGCAAATCCCGACTGGGTGAGTGTCCCGCTGGAAGGGTGGTCGAACTGGCACGCTCTCTCGAAGATCGTGGACGGGCACCTCGTGACGCACGTGCGAAACAAGGAAAACATCCTCAATGCGGGGGAGTCGCCGGAGCGCGTGACAATCATCGACTCTTCTCCGGTCGAGCGTCCCATGGCGCGTGTCGCCAACGTTTTGCGCGGCCGCTCCGAGGGCGGATTGACCACGCTGACCGCCGTCAGCACATTTCCATACTACTATTTCGAGCACGTACTCTGGCGGACGCTGGGACCGCGCATCAAATCGCGCGAGTGGGACATTGTTCATCGCGTGACGCCGCTCACACCGACGACGCCGAGCCTGCTGGCGGCCCGTTGCGCTCAGCACGGCATCCCCTTCGTCGTCGGACCTCTCAACGGAGGCGTGCCTTGGCCGAAGGGATTCGATCATGCGCGAAACGCCGAGCGCGAATGGCTGACTTACGTCCGCGAGGCTTACAAGATCCTTCCCGGCTACCGCATCACGCGCCGCTGCGCCTCGGCGATCATCACAGGCTCGGGTGACACACGGATGCAGATCGCCCGGCAGTACCGGGACAAGACGGTTTACATCCCCGAGAACGCCGTCGACCCGAAGCGCTTCACGGAGCGAAAGACCGAGCCGATCACCCTGCCTCTGAAGGTGGCCTTCGTCGGGAGGCTGACCCTCTACAAAGGGCCCGACATGCTGATCGAGGCGGCAGCACCGCTCGCGCGTGAAGGGCGTCTGACTCTGGACATCATCGGCGATGGACCGCAGGCGCCGGCGCTTCGCGCGCTCGCTGCTCGGGAGGGCCTGCCTGAGTCGATGTTCGCGGGCTGGATCCAGCACGACAAGCTTCAACAGCGCCTTGCGAAGTCCGACATTTTTGCATTCCCGAGCATCCGCGAGTTCGGAGGAGCGGTCGTGCTCGAGGCCATGGCGCTCGGCCTCGTCCCGGTCGTGATGGCGTACGGAGGCCCGGGTGAGCTCGTGACTCCCAGCACGGGGTTCACTTTGCCGATGGGGTCGCGGCGCGAGATCGTGGCCTCCCTCCGTGCCGTGCTCGAACGGCTCACAGCCGACCCCTCCGCGATCCGCAGCATGGGTGAGCGAGCTCGCGCGCGCGTGCTCCGAAGTTTCACGTGGGATGCAAAGGCCGCTCAGGTCCTCGAGGTTTACCGGTGGGTGCTCGGCCAGCGTGACAAGCCGGACTTCGGAATGCCGCTTCCCGATCCCCCAGCGTAGATCCGGTTCCCGTTTCTTCGACTGGCCGCGTGGATACCGAAACAGCGATGGCGGTGGCCTTTGGTCAGAGCGCCGCCGGCAGCCGGAGGCTTATGAGCCAGTCGACCATGCGATCTTGAATCGCGCTCCAGGAGAAGCGGTCGCGCGCAAGCTCGTAAGCGCGCGTCGCCATTTCGCGTGCGAGCCGTGGATCCTGCGCGAGGGTGGTCACCCCCTCCACGAAGCCCTCCGGCGTGTCGGCGATCCACGCATGTTCTCGGTGAACGAGTGACAGCCCCTCTGCTCCCACCGAGGTGGTCACGAGCGGAATGCGATGCGCCATCGCGTCGAGGACTTTGAGCTTCGTGCCGCCGCCGAAGCGAATGGGTGCGACGAGGACGTCGTATTCGTCGAGCGCTTCGCCGAGATCCTCGACGAAGCCTCTGAAATGCACCAGCTTGCCGTAAGCCGCCGAAAGCTCCGGGGTCACTCCGGGGCCCAAGACCTCGAATGTTGCGGCGGGGAATCGAGCCCGCAATGGAGGCAAGACGTCGCGCACGAAGAACGCGATCGCGTCGGCGTTCGGGGCATAACCAAGGTTCCCGAGAAAAGCGATGCGCGGGGCGCCGACGGGGAGGCCCGGTCGAGCGCGCCTCGATGACCCATCGCTCGGAAGCGAGACTCCGTTCGGCACGATGACGGCGTTTTCGCAGCCGTGGCCGGACAAGTAAGCGTGATCTTGCTCCGAACAGACGACGGAGGCGAGGAACCGTCGCGACCCGCGAAGCTCCGCGCCACGGTAGAGTGCGTACCGGTACCACTCGCGCGCGCGAAACCGCCTTGGATAGAGCTTTAGAAGGCGCGCGATCTTCAAGTGCTCCAGGTCGTCGAGATCGACGATCGTCCGGCTACGCACGGATCGACAAAGTCGAGCGACGTGCAGCCTTTCGGCCCAAACGAGGTCGAACGCACTCAACTCGACCTCCTTGAGAGCGGCGACGAACGGCTCGTAGCTGTGCACCCTGCGAAGGCGCGGAATGCCGGGGGCCGCGAGGATGGCGCCGCCGAGGACCGCCATGCGTTCCCCCCAGGTTGCCGATGGACCTTTGGTGTACACCGTCCGTACACAGAGGCTCTCGACGGCGCTCGCGTACTCCCGCTCGTTTGGTGGCGGACCGACGAACGTGACATCGAACGCGCGCGCGCACGCGGCGATCAGGTTGTACACGCGAACGTGCTGCCCGCGGTCGAGTGGGAACGGGAAGACGTCCGTTACGAAGAGCAGGCTCCTTCGCACTATCGCCTTCTTGGCGGCATTCGACTCCGAACGCTGAGCACGGCGGGCGCACGCTAGCATGGGTCGAGTGGCTGCCCCATGACGGACATGATAAATCGCGAACGCCGAGGGTCACCGTGAACGAACTCGAGATGCCGCTCGGATCGACGAGCAACGGACCGCAGCGGGAAACGAACCCGACGCCTCGCATGAGCGTCGTGCTCGCCACGTACAACCGCCTCGACCTGCTGAAACGCTTGCTCGATGGGCTCGCCAGACAGACGCTGTCGCCTCACGAGTTCGAAGTCATCGTGGTCGACGACGGATCGGCCGTGCCCGTGCGGCCTCGAATCGAACCGGCAGAGTATCCCTTTCGACTCACCATCACCGAGCAGGCCAACGCTGGCCCTTCCGCGGCCCGTCACAAAGGCGTGCTCCACGCACGCGGCGAGATCCTCGTGCTTTTGGACGACGACATGGACCTGCCGCCGCGCTTCCTCGAGGCTCACCTGGCGCACCACGCGAGCGAGCGCCCTACGGCTGTGTTCGGTCGATACGTCTCGGATCCGCGAATCGGAGAAAAGGCGATCTTCGAGCGCTACCACGGCCTCAAATGGGACAAGCTGTCGACCGCGATTGCGAGCGGGAAGCTGCGCGTGGACGGCACGTTGCTCGCCACGGGAAACGCCTCGATGCGGCGTGAAGACTACCTTCGCGCGGGAGGCCTCGACCTCTCTCTGCCTCGCGCCGAGGACATGGCGCTCGGTCTCGAGCTCGAAGAAATCGGGGTCGATCTGGTGTTCTCCGAGACCGCGTACTCCATTCATCTTTCCGACCACACCCAGCCAGAGAAGTGGCGTGCGAGAGCGTACATTCACGGCAAGCTCGAGCCATCGATCGCGCGCAAGCACCCGTCGATGCCGCATGCCGATCCGTGGCGCTTCGCCTTCTCGCTGCCGCTCGCAGGACGGGTGCTGTGTCTACCGAGCTTCGTCGCGCCCACGCTCGGGGAAAAGCTCGCGGACGTCGTGTACAAAGCTGCGGAGGTGGCCGACCGGATCGGCTTCGAGCGTGCGGCGCTGCGTGCCACCGGCCTGGTGTTCGGCATGGAGTACTTCCGAGGCATGCGTGACGAAGCAGGCTCTTTCCGTGCCATGCTCCATTCGTGCGCTGATTTTCTCGACAAGGCGGCGCAGGCCGAGAAACCAACGGCGGGAGTGTCACCGCTGCTCGCGCGGGCGGTGAGCGCGCTCAGACGACGCGCTGCCTGACGGCGCCTGTCCGATCGCGAGGTCTCCGCGTCCCCTCATGCTCAATCGAGCGGGACGAGCTGCGGATACCAGGACAGGCACATGTATGCCCAGACGAAGACGAACGATGCGACGATCCACTGGGTGAGGCGCAGGGCCCGTCGCGGCGCCGCACGCGCCGACAAGCGGATGGGCAGTGCGATGCTCACCAGCACGATGGACAGTAGAATCAGCTTCGCCACGGGCCACCTCCGCTCATCGGAGCCGAGCCTGCCGCGGCTTGGACGCCGACCACACCTCTGCCCCGATCGGTAGACGCATGGCCGCAGCGTAGCTTCCCGCGAGGATGTACATGGTCTTCAGCGAGAACAGCCCCATGTCGCCGTACATCTCGTTCGCGCAAATGATCATTTGCACTGCGCCGACGATCCCCACGTTGCGCACGGCAGGACTGTTGCCAAGCTTTCCCATGCGCGAGTTGAAGAAGACCGCCGTCGGAAAGGCGAGCCAATAGCCCGTGAACCCGAGGACGCCCGTATAGGCGAGCAAGCCGAGAATGCTGTTGTGAGGGACGTATTGCCAAAGCTCGAAGTACGCGGCAATGCTGTATTTGCTCGAGAGCTCCATGTAGCGATGACCCCACCCAGTGCCTCCCAAGACGCCTGCCGTGTGGGCGGTCGCAATGAGCCCGAGGTTCTCGATGTTCCGCGCCTTCGTGGACAGGTCCTCGGTCGTCGTCACGGTCTCGAGAGAGCGCAGGGGAAGAAAGATGCGTTCGCCCCGCCCCCAGCCAATGGCCACGTAAAGAGCGACGACCGGCGCGGCGAAGAGGGCAAAACGCGAAACCCGCCGCCGCGTTTTCCCCGGCGGCAGCAGGAAGAACATCGTGACCAGCGCCATGACCAGGCTCACCCACGCCAACCGACGCTGATTCCATTGTATCGCCGCCATCACGAACAAGATGCCCAAGACGGTTCGCACCGTCGTTCCGCGCGCCCGCTTCTCGAGCGCATTGACGATGAGAATGACGATCACACCCACCCAGAGGACGGAGTCGTCATGGGTGGTGATGAAGTCCGGCAAGGGATCGAGGCGATGAGGCGAAACGAAGTTGAAGTAAAATATCCAGCACATCGCCGCCCGGTACAACCCCGCGGCGACCATGACCTTCGCGAGCGTGGCGTAGTGCTCGGCGGTCTGGAACGTGGCGGCGAAGGTGAACGCCACGAGGACGGTCGTAAGGAGCAAATAAATCTGCCAGCTCCCGGCGCGGGCGTCGCCCCCGCGCGCGAGCCCGTACGCGAACCAGACGACGACAGTCCCCGCGGAGAGCAAGAGCGCATTGCGCATCGGCGCAACCAGCGGCGTCTTCGAGGTGCGTCGGACCGCGGCGACAACCAAGACGGCCACCATGACGAGGTCGAACGGCCGCACCTTTATGCCGGGCAATGGCAACCAAAGATGTCGTGCGCCCAAGAAAATGGCGATGGAAGGTATTTCGAGTAAGTGGTCCCGACGTCCTCCACGAGCAACAGAAAATAGAGGACCGCCAACACGCGACGCACGCTGCAACGGTAAACAACGTCTCTTGGTGGCGCAACCGGGTGCTTGACGCGATAGCGAAGTGACGGCATGCCGAGCGTGGTGTCGCAAGCAGAGCTCGACCGCAACGCGCCAGACCATTCGGGGTCAGCTCGGCAAAGCACGCCACCGCGAAGGCGGCGACTTGTGGCGCTCTTGGCCGCGGCCCTGGTCGCGTCAGTCGGCTGCGTCCTCTACCTCGGGCGCCTCAGCAACCGGTACTTCAAGGACACCGTCTCGGTCCGGCTCGACCCCGGAGGCCTGAAGTTCTATCAAGCCGAGCGAAATGCGCCGCGCGACGTGGAGCGTCCGCGCGTCGTCCTTTTCGGCGATTCGCGCGCGCTGATGTGGAACAGCCCGACGGGATTGGCCCCCTATGAGGTCGTCAACCGAGGCATCGGCAATCAGACGACGGCCCAAGCGCTCTTGCGCCTCGAGGCCGATCTCGCGCCGCTGCGTCCGCGTGTGGTCGTGGTCGAGGTCGGCGTCAATGATCTCAAGGCGGTGGCGGAGTTCCCGGAGCGGCGGGACGAGATCGTCGGCGATTGCGAGCGGAACATCGACCGGATCGTCGAAAAAATTCGATCCACCGGCGCCACGGTCGTGCTCGTCGGTGTTTTCGGGATCGGGGACGTCGCATTGTGGCGAAGACCGTTTTGGTCGGACGACGTCATTGCCGTGATTCGCGAGGTGAACACCCACCTGCGCTCGCTCGCTGGAGGCGGCGTTCTCTTCTTCGATCCCGACCCGGTAATCGACGACGGTCGCGGACGGATCAAAGGGGAGTATCAATACGATTTTCTGCACCTCGACGGTGCAGGCTATTCGGCCCTCAACGAGCGGCTCGTTCCGCTTGTCCGCTCGCTCGGGCGGTGACCCTCACGTCCGCCGCGCCATCTCTCGCGCGACGATGGCCAAGAATTTCGGGTCGCGGACCAGGTAGCGGCGCCACAAACGCCGGGGCTCGTGCGCCAACCGATACAGCCATTCGAATCCAGCCGCAGAAACCCACTGGGGGGCGCGACTGGCTGCGCCAGCGACGAAATCGAGGGAAGCCCCCACGCACAGGATGACCGCGGGACGGACGGAGTCTCGGATGCGATGCGCCCAGATTTCCTGCTTCGGCGCGCCGAGCGCAAGAAAGAGGAGATGGGGACGTGCGGCGCGTACGCCCTCTAGGACGGCCTCCTCGGCCTCGTGGCTCATCGCGAGGGAGATGTCGGGCGAGCTCGTCCCGACCACGTGAAGCCCTGGATGCTCCTGCTCGAGAATTTCTTTGGCGCGCACTGCGACGCCGGGCGCGGCGCCGAGCAGATACACGCGCCAGCCGCGTTCTCTGGCTCGCGCGATCACGGGGCGCAAGAGATCGGAGCCCGACACCTTTTCGGGCAAAGGCTTGCCCAACGCACGCGCAGCCCAAAGAACGGCGACCCCGTCCACGAGGGCGAGGTCGGCGGCGCCGTACGCCGCACGGAAGTCCCCGTCCTCTTCGGCGAGCACGATGTGGTCGACGTTGGGGGTGAAGACGATGCCCCCTTGGCCTTTCGAGACGAGATCGTCCAGCGCGTCGATCGCTTCTCCGAACCGGAGCGCGTCCATCGCCACGTGGCCGATCCGGACGCGCCGCCGCGCCGCGGAGGCTCGAGGCTCATTTGGCAACGGGGAATGCATCGCTGAGTCGGACATCGATCACGGTCATGGAGAAAGGGGCCAAGCTTTGGCTGACTACGGAGGCTGCCGCATCCTTGGAGGGTGGCAAATTGACGAAACCGGTCGCTCCGCCAGCGTACGAGTAAACCTGCCGCGACGCGATCTTGCCGCAAGACGACACGTCGACTCGCGCGGCGACGGCCTCCGTCTTCGACAGGTTCAACGCGACGGCCACGAGGTGGGTGCCCGAATCGTCCCGTGAAGCAAAGACGGACACGTGGGAAGCGGTCGTCGTCGGCTCGGACCAATCGAGAAAGTGCGCGCCCTTTCCGTCGTAGTTCCGATAGGCGCGGAACGCCCACATGGCCGGCGAGTTCGCCGGTGGATATACCCAATAGAACGCGGACGTCAGACCGAACTGGCCAAAGCGCCCCAGCGCCTCCGCGGTCGCGAGACCGCCGCTGATGTGCTCCTCACCACCGAAGTTCCACTCGCCGATCGACAGACCACGCCCGGGGTAGTTCTGCTCGACCCACTCGCGCATGCGCGGCAGGAGCCTCACGGGCTCCTTCACCCACGACTCGTCCACGTAGCTGGGATCCCAGAGCATGCGTGTCGTTCGAAGACGAAGCGCCGCGGTCTCGGCGGCCGCTGCGCCGCCCCCGACACGGTCCGCATAGGGGTAGCCGTGCAGATCGAGCACGTCGAGCACGCGCACACCCGTCGCCTTCTCATGAGCGGCAAGCGATCTCAGATAATACGCGACCAGCGGCAAGTCTCCGTGTGCGCGGCGATCGGGCCTTGACGACACGCCGGCCACGAGATCCTTGGCTGAATAGAGATAACCACTCCACCCCCACTCGGCGGGGCCGGCGATGACGGCGTCGGGGTCGGCTTCGCGAATTGCCGTTCCGAAATCGATCGTGCGCTGGACGAGCTCGTCGTAAGAGAGCGGCTCGGGGTGCGCATCCCGGTGCGTCGTGTTCCAGAGGACGGGCTCGTTGTCGAGGATGTACATTTGCACGCTGCGCTTGCCCGTCTTTGCGTCCTCTTGTCGAATCGACTCGACCCACTTTTTCACGAATGCAGGCGTGATGGGAACGTAGGCGCGGCTCTGCGGTCCTGGCGGGATCGAGATCGCCCGACTTGCGCTTGCCGTTGCCGGCGTCTTTGCGCCAATCGTCGACCGCTTGCTGCGGACCGAAGACGGAGACCGGAAACGAAGACGACGTGCCGTCCTTGGCTACCCACCCCATGATCGGGACCGTCAAGGCGCTGGCCATCCCGTGGGCAGCGTTGTCCTTGAAGAAGCTCGCGTACGTGTAAGACGAGACGTCGAGGTTCTCGAAGAACCAGTCGTTGCCCGCGTTCCAAGCGCTGATCTCGTAATTGTAGGTCGACATCGTGTTGCCGCCCCACCGCCGCGCGCTCGCGTCGAGAAGCCATTGCGCCTTCTGCTTCTCCGGCTCGTCCGGCGCGTAGTACGCCATGCCGTAGATCATCGGATTGATCTTCGTCGCCTTCGCGGCGCAATTGATCGACACGGGCACCTGCGGCAGCGTGGCCGGATCGGCCAGCGCGGCGGGCGGAGGCCCGGCCGACGCCTTGGTCAGCGCCACCTTGTCGATGAGCACCCAAGCGCTTCCTACGTCTCTGAACGTGTGCAGCACGACGCGATCGAACGGGAGCCCGTCGGGGTCGAGCTCCGCCATCGAGACGAAGATCTCGCTCCAGCCGTCACCTGCGTCCGTGTGGTGCACTGGAGAAACGTTCACCCGGGGAAAGATGGTGCCGCTGTTCGACTCGACGCGCACCTGGAGGAACTCGGCCTCCGTGGTCTTCACGCGAAAGACCACGCCGCCGTAGTCGCCCGTGAGCCCCGGCTTGGCCAGGATCCAACCGCCCCAATGCTCGAAGCGTACGCGCGCGGGTTGACCGGGCGGCATCTCATGAGGAGACCACCCCCAATCCTGCCAATCGTTGACCAGTCCTCCGTCGTAGACTTGCTGCGCAATTTCGATGTGCGCCGGCGCCTGACGGGCCGCGGAAGCCGGGGCCGGATCGAGGCTATTGCGGCTCGATCGCGGGCACGCGGCGAGCCCGACGAGTGAAAGGCCCAACAGCGCAGCCCGTCGCGTTCGAGTCACGAGGCCCTCCCCGGCCCCGCGTCTCGGGGTCCCGGAGCTTGGCCGGTGGGAGGGCTCGGAGCGTGGCGCCCCTTCACTCCGGGAGTCGGCGCTTCGACGAGCGAGTCGGGCGGGACGGAGCGCGTGACCACGCAGTTGGCCATGACCTTCGATCGAGCGCCGATCGTGACCGGTCCGACGATGACGGCGCCTGGGCCGACGTGGACGTCCGCTTCGATGGTCGGCGCTCCGCTCTCGCGTGTCTCCGGGTGCGTCCCCATGCCCAACGTGACGTTGTGAAAGAGCGCCGCTCCGCGCCCGACCCGCGCCGCGCGGCTGATGGCCAATCCCATCCCGTGGATCAGCATCACGCCGGGCTCGATATCCGCTTTCCAATGGATGTCCGACCCGTAAAGATGGCGAATGAGCCGAGACATGACCTTCGGCGCCAGTGGAACTCCGGCGTCATCGAAGAAGCGCATGACTCGGTAGGCCGCGCTGAGCTGAAAGCCTACTCGCTTCGCGAGATCACCGGTGAGCGAGGGTGTCTCGTCGGGGCGGCTCCCGTACTTCGCATCGAACCGGCACTGCGTGTCGTAATCCTGGCGAACCGCGTCCACCATTCGCGAGAACGCTTGCGCGACGCGAGCCAGGCCGCGGCCTTCATCGCGGCTCATTTTCCCCGTTTCTGGCGGATTTCTTCGATGGCTTTCGCACGACGATCGAGCCGATGACGCGGTCGCGACCCAGCTCGGCGATCGTCTGCTCGGCGGCCTTGAAGTCGGTCTTGCCGAGGCTGACGCAGAGCACGACCGCATCGGCCGCACGAGCGATGGGGACGGCGGTCGGGTTCTCGAAGATGGAACGGAGAGCAACGATGACGCAGTTGCCCGAACCGACCTGAGCGGTCACCTCGTTCTGATGGTATTCGACCAATCGGAGGCTGAGGTCGCGCAAATCGAACACGCAGGAGGGCTGGCCCCTGTACCACCAAGCGAGCTTGGCGAGGAGCTCGGCGATCCACAACGTGTCGATCGACTTGCTCGCCCCGACCAGCGCCAGCGAGCGCCATTCGCGCCGCTGGGTCGCGAGCCACAGCTGCTGAAGGACCAAGTCGTCCCAAGCGTTCGGAGCGTCGGGGGCGCGCTGAACCAGCGCGGTGCTCGCGGGAACGGGGTCCGGAATCACGCGTACCTCGTCACTGCTTTTCATTCTCCCGGGCCGTTCGTATCCACTCGTCGGCGTGCTCCTTTACCGGCTTCGCCCTCGAAAGAGACAAAGCGACC
Organism: uncultured delta proteobacterium; assembly: GCA_963787925.1. Classification (GTDB taxonomy): domain Bacteria; phylum Myxococcota_A; class Polyangia; order Polyangiales; family Polyangiaceae; genus Palsa-1150. The sequence continues at coordinate 657,714 of CAWBEN010000003.1, read as the reverse complement.
TTCCACAACATGTACACCGGTGCCCACATCAAGTCGAGCAACCCGCGGGCGCCCGCTTCGGAGATCATGACACCGCGCAGGACGTAGAGAACGATCATCGCGAGCGCAAGCGCCCAGGGCTCGAACGACCAGGCGAAATCACCGCCGCTGAGACCCACGAGACCTGCCGAGAGCGCTGTCCCCGCGAAGGCTGCGCACACCAGGTAGGTCAGCGGTGGAACGGCTACATCGAGCGCCATATCGAAGAGCACGCCATCGCGACGCACGAGCGCGTCCCGGAAGAGGGGCCAGCCCTGCTGCTTGAAGATCTTGAAGCGCCCGCCTTCCCAGCGCCGACGCTGTGAGCTCGACGCCTTCGCGCTCGAGACCATCTCGCCACGGACGCAAGCCTCGGGCACGTAGCGGACGACGTGTCCTGCGCGGGCCAGACGAATGCCGTATTCGAGATCTTCGACTATCGAGAACGCGTCGTGCGGAACCTCTCGGAGGACCTGGCAAGAGAGGCCCATTCCGTTGCCGCGCAGGCCGCACGACACGCCGAGCCGCTCCCGCCCGAGCGAGCGTACGCCATGAAAAGTGGCCAGCGCGATGACCATGAGGCGCGTGCGCCAAGACGCCATGGGGTTGCGGACGCCGTATTCCGCCTGCAATGCCTTGGCACCGTTCGCGACGCGCGACGCGAAGGCGCTGAGCAGGTTCGGAGACACCACCGTGTCGGCATCGACCACGACGGCCATTTCGGCGAGGCCATCTGCGAGGACCCGATCGAACGCCAGCTTCAGCGCATACCCTTTGCCGCGCAAGGTCTCGTCATGCCGGACGAGGACGATGGCGCCGGCCTCCTCGGCGCGAGCCGCGGTGGCGTCGACGCAATTGTCGGCCACGACCAGGACGCGACGGCGCTCCGCGGGGTAATCGACCGCGAGGAGGCTCCGCACGGTGTCCGCGATGCAAAGCTCCTCGTTGTGCGCCGGCACGACGAAGTCGAAGCAGACTAGCCCGGACGAAGCCGAGCTGGCCCCGGGCGGTGGTGAGCGCCGAGAGAGCGCAGCGAGCGTGAAGAGATACGCCGCGCAGACGAGGACCGGCAGCGAAGCCAACGACAGCAGAACAGCGATGGCAAGCATGGTCCGAGAGTGCCCGAGTGCGGCGGCTCGGTCAGACGGGCGGCTCGAGCTCGCCGAGAACGTCGAGCTTCAGTCGCCGACGGACCTCCCAGGTTTCCAGAACACGCCCCCGGTAGCGGTCCGCAGCGGCGACGCCTATGAGCGCGAAGAGAATCGCGGCCAGCACCGAACCGATGCCCACGAGCATGGCCACGGGCTTCTTGGGCGTACGCGGAATCTCCGCCGGAGTGATGACGCTGTACCGATAACGGTAGGCGGTGCGGCTGATGTCGAGCTCGAGCTTCGCGCTGTCGATGCGGGCCTGGACGTCCTGGTAGCGCTCGATGGCTGCCTCGAGACGCTTGCGCGCCGGCGCCAGCGAGGGATCGGTTTCGCGGCTCGGTCCGTTGCTGCCGTTCGAATTGCCCCACGCCGGACGGTTGTCCGGGGCCAGGCCTCCCGCAGTCGTCGGTCGCTGCATGGCGGCGGGCGCCGCACCCGCCGGCGCGAGGACGATCTGGGACATCAGCGCACGCTCCTCGCCCTTCAGCTGCGCCAGGTCTGGCGAAGGACGGCTGAGGGTGTCCACCTTCTGCTGAAGCGCGATGACGGTCGGGTGCATCGGCGTGAGCGTCAGCTGGGCTTGCATCAACTGTTGGCGCATCCCGTCGAGCTCACGCTGGTGCTCGTCTTCGACGAGCCGAATCTGCCGCCGTTTCTCTTCGAGCGCCTTCGCCACGTCGGGATCGGGCATCTGGGGCGACGCCGCGCGCGGCGCTGGAGAGGCGAACGCCTGCTGGACCGGCGCGGGCGCGACCGCCACGGGAACCGCGGCGGCGGGGGCCAGCTTGGCCGCCCTGTCGGCCGCCAGAGTCTCGTAGTCCGCGAGGGCGCTGTCGACTTGCTCGAGCTCGGTCTTCGAGTGCTCCTCGAGGACCGAGATGGCGTCCTGGATCATCTTTACTTCGGAGTCGTAGCGAGCCTCGATGAAGTTCTTTTGCACGAGCGACACCAGCTCGTAAGCCATGTGCGGATCGGCCCAGTCGACGCTGATCGTCACGGAGTTTTCGTCGGCGGTGACGAAGAGCTTCTTCTCGAGCGCTCCGACGAGACCGCGCAGCTTCTCCTCCTCGGTCGGAGCCCCCGACATCAGCTCGACGACCGTATCCCTGAAACGGAGCGCGGGGGCACGCGTCGCATAGAAGCGGTCGATCAGATTCAATTCCTTGACGAGCGCGACGAGATTGTCACGCCGGAGGACGGTGTCCGCCACGTTGCGTGTGGGGTTGTCGGCCTCGCGGGGAATGTCGCGATGGGGGTTCGTGATGGCTGGCAAAACGAGGTTATTTTGCGCGAGCAACTTCACCTGCGCGTTGTATGTTCGCGGCATCGTCACCGCGACGGTCAGACCGAGCCCGGCGACCGTACCGAAGATGAGCGCCGCAAGAAATGGCCGCCGCCGCGGCGCGCGAAGGACGAAGCCGATCGTCTCCTTGAGAGCCTCGACGTCGATTCCCTCTTCGTCGGGGTCGCGCTCGATCTCGCCTTTGGGTTCTCGTGCCATCATCTGCGCGGGGATCCCTCTCGCAACGCGTTCGGTCTGTGGCAGCCGCGAACGGCTAGAATCGTAGCGCGGGCGCGTGAACAGTCACGGCTAAGTAACCGTACGTGAAAAAAAAGGTACCGAGGGTCCTCTCGGTTTGCCACGCCCCGCTTTCGCCGAGGCCAAGCTCCACTTGCCTGGCCAATTGAAAGCTCACTTCGACGGTGCCGTTGACCACAGTAACGGCGAGCGGTGCGTCGGTGGGGACCGTTTGTGCGCACGTGAGCGCACCGTGGAGCGTGACGATGTGCGTGAGGGGGTCCGTCAGCCCGATTTGGCCCTGAGCGAAGTTCGAGACGACTCCGGTGCGCGGGTCGATGAGAGGAGAGAGCTGGGCGCTCAGCTCGAGGGTGAGATGGCCGCTCTTGCCAGTTCGATGCGTGAGCGCAACGCGACCGCTAGGGAACACTTCGAGCTGATAGGGCGCGCCGCGGTCCACCCGCGTCCTCGCGAAGGCGGCGCCCCCGTCGACTTGCAGTGACGTGCTCGGGCTGATGCCGTGGCGCACCCCCTCGGTGATCTGGCCTATCTGAACCTGCGGGCTACACGTCTGCGCGGTCGTGGTGTCCACGGTGCCTTCGGGAGAGACGCAGAGCGTGTCCGTCAGCTGGGTGACCTGCGCATAGGCGGTCGTAACGGCCTCGTCGGCGCGACCGAACGCATAAGACAGAGAGGCGTCGGCGCGCGGACCATATTGCTGCGGGACGACGGCGCGCGATGGCTGACCGATGCCGCCACTCCAAAAGTAACCGCCGTCGACCACGAAAGCGGTGCGCGCGTCGGCCCGGACCGCGATCGTCCCGAGGGTTCGCGTGGACGCGAAGGTGATGGTCTGCGGCGTGACCAATATGGGCGAAGTCGCCGTGGCCGCGGCCGGCGCAGGCGCCGAGGCGCCGGACGCAACGGGCTGCGTCGACGGAGCGGACTGGGCGATATAGGCCGAGTTGAAGGTGCCGTACGACGCCTCCTCGCTCACTGCGATGCGGAGACCGCGATCGTGCCATCCGATGCTCGCCGTGCCCACGTTGAGCAGCTGCAGGTTGTCCAACTGGACGCCGTTCTCCAAGTCGAGGACGCTGACGGACGGCATGTAGCCGAGGACAAAGTCCCAGTGGCGATCGCGGAGGCGGGCCCGGAGCTGCGGCTGGGTGAAGAGATCCAAGCCGGCCGTGACGTCCGGCGCCTGAGTCTGCCCTGCGGCGGGCGAGAGGGCTTTCGTCGTGCGGACGCGAGCTTCGGTGCGATCCAAAACCTCGAGCGTTCCGGCGTAGTCGGCAATGAGGACGGCGGGCGGGAGCATGGGCGAGTCGGTCGGCCCGACGCGCTATTCGACGACGATGACGTCGCCGGCACGGAGCGGAAAGGAGCCCGCGCGATCCTGATCTCGAAGAATGGCCTGGTAGGTGAACCGGATTCGCGTTGGCTGCGGGAACGAGCGGACGACGAAGACGCGGTCCCTGGTGGCGAACTCGGTCACACCGCCCGCGAGGGCCATGGCCTGCGCCAGGTGCGCGTTTGCCTCGACCGGGTAGACGCCCGGCCGAAGGACTTCGCCCAACATCGAAACGGTGATTGGTCGCGCCTCGTCGATATTGAGCGTCACGCTCGGCATGACGACATAGTCCTTTAGACGCGCTTCGATCTCCGTGCGGAGCACGCTCGGGCGTTTCCCGCGTACGTCGATTTCACCGATGATCGGAATGGCAAGCCGACCGTCAGCGCGGACGCGTGCGTGAGTGTTCATGTCCTCGTGGCCGAGAATGCGAATGTTGATGACGTCACCGCTGTCTATGATGAAGTCGTTCGTCGGCGCGAGGGCGTCGGGCGGCAGGCTCGTGAACCAGACGTAGTTTCCCGGACCCGCGCACGCGGAAAACACCGCAGCGAGCCCGACACAGACCGCCATGCCTGCCAGACTTCGCGAGAGGGAGAACATGTCGATGCGCCTTTCTAAGCCGGGGCCCGCACGGACGCAACGACAGTGAAGGCGGCGTCGAGCGAAGTTGGCGTGTACTCCCTTGGCACCCGGGAACAGGCGCGGAACGCGCCCCGCGGCGACGCTGCTCTCAGGGCATGTCGCTGCGACGAAGCCGCCGAACGCTCGGGCGGCTCGCGTGCGGCCCATCGAGTAAGACGCCGACGTACTTGAGCAGCTTGTCGCGCGTGAACGGCTTCTTCAGAAAGGCGTTCGCGCCCACTTCTTCGGCTTGCGCCATGTCCTCCGGCGACCCGCGATCGCTGATGACGAGAATGGGCACGAACTGCATCCTGTTGTCGCGACGAATGTGCTCGCAGAGGTCGAAGCCCGATTCCCTCGGCAGCGTCAGATCGAGGCACACGAGATCAGGAACGAGGCCGGTCAGTACCTTGATGGCGCCGTGGTAGTCGGCGGTGGTTTGGACCTGGAAATTGTTCTCGGCCAAGCACCGTCGGATGGCCTCCCGCTGCGTCGGATGGTCTTCGACCAGCAGCACGACGCGCTTGGTTTCCACCCGTCAGCTCGCGCCACGTCCCGTGAGCACCACGGGCACGGTCTTCAGAATCAGCTGAAAGTCCTGCGCGAGACTCCAGTGGTCGATGTACTGCATGTCCAAATACATCCAATCCTCGAACGAAATGTTATTGCGACCGCTCACCTGCCACACGCAAGTGAGACCTGGTCGGACCGACAACCGCCTTCGTTGCCAGGCCTCGTACTTGGAAACCTCGGCGGGGATGGGCGGGCGAGGACCGACGACGCTCATCTCACCCCGCAAGACGTTGATGAGCTGAGGCAGCTCGTCGATGCTGTATTTGCGAATGAAGCGGCCGATCGGGGTGATGCGCGGATCGCGCGTCATCTTGAAAACGGGCCCCTTTTGCTCGTTCTGGGCCATGAGCTTGGCCTTGAGCTCTTCGGCGTCGGCGACCATCGAGCGGAACTTGAGCATGTTGAACGGGCGGCCGTGCAAGCCGACTCGCTGCTGCCGGAACAGAACCGGTCCGCGAGACGTCGTCTTGATGATGAGCGCGACGCCGATCATGAGCGGCGAAAGCAGGGCCAACGCCACCGAGGAAGCGAGAATGTCGAAGAGTCGCTTGACGGCCTGCTGGACCGGCTTGCGCCGAACGCTCAAGTAGTGGACGTAGCCGTCGGCCACGGCGTCCTCGTGCTCGGGGCGCGCGCGGCCGAAACGGAAGCCACCCGCGGGGAGCGCGAAGGGAATCCCGAATTTTTCGAGAATTCGAATGGAGTCCTGCATCTCGGCGCGCTGGGAGTCCCGGTTGCCGGCGATGTAGACTTCGCTGACGACGTGCTTCTTGAGGACGTCTTCGAGCGTGCTTGCGGTCCCGAGGACGTCGCCGGGGAGCCGGTCGTGCGACGGCTCGTCGGCGAACCTCAGGTAACCGGCCACGCGCCGGTGGTCATTTCGGTCACGGATCTCGAGGCCGGTGTGGCGGCCCAGCGGACCGATCCCGATGATGAGAATCGACTCGACGGGCACCTCTCTGCGGCGAAGCCAGCTCGTCGTCAGCCGAAGCCAAAGGATCGACGGAACGGCGACGATGATGAACCGTTCGAGGTCGCTGCCCCCTTCGTACTCGGGGACGAACGACCGGAGGAGGCTCATCACCCCGAGCATCGCGCCGAGGAGGAGCGCCGTCAGCGCCACGTCGCCGGCGATTCCGCGCCCGTTCCATTGATTGTAGTGACGCAAAAGGCGGCTTCCTAGCGTCCACACGAGCATCGAGCCGGTGGCCATGCCGAGAAACACCATCCAGTGCCAGTACGGCGACCACGGCATTTTGGTCGCGGCGGCAGATGCGACGAAGAGGATGGTGCAGTCCCCGACGAGGTTCAGGCTTTGGGCGGTCTGCTTCGACATGGTGGCGTCCGCTAGACCCGCCTGCGAGGCGGGGGTGGTCCAGTGCGTGTCCCCCCTCCGCGCGAAACGGAGGGCGGGACACGATCGCACCGATTAGCATGCAGCGCGCCATTGTCCAGGTAACGCGCGAGGACCCCCGGACGAATTTGCCGCCCCTGCTGGCGGACGCCCAAGCAACCTCGGCGAGGCACAACAATCTAAGATCATGGCGGATATTTGACACCAATGGGCCATTAAGCACGACCGTACCGACGCCTACCGCACCGCCGCCGCCCGTACCAACGCCCTGACGGCCGATCCTGCGCGGCCGGCGCTCGGTCATGCGAGCGGAGCCGAGCCACCACCGGCCCCGCCGCCGCCCGACTCTTCTTCGCCTTTCGCAGCAGCCGCTGCTCCTTCGGGATCTGGTTCTTCGTCGGTCGACTCGCCCTCGGGGGGGCCAAGCACCTTCGCGAGCAAGCGGAGCGTCGCAGGCTCGAGCTGAATGAATTTCAGACCGACGTCGAACCGGGCGACCGTCCCCTCGGGAAGGGGCTCGATCCACACGACTTCCGCGGTGTACGTTACCGGGGCTTCGTCTGGCATGAAGAACTCCATCTTCAGGAGCTCGCCGACCTTCATCGGATCATCGCTATAGATGCGCACGCCGCCCAGGCTCACGTCGACCGGCTGGCGCTGACGCGTGAGAAACTTGATCCCTGCCGGGCGGCAGTAAAGTGGCGCTCGAATTCGCCGAAATTGTCGTCGCTCGCGGGAAGACACAGGTCTCTCAAAGCGTCACCAGGAATCCCCTCACATGCAAGCTCGAAACGACGGGAACGGCGACGGACCGGTCAATGAGGGGTACAGTCGCCCCAAGGTCCCGACAGGGCCTCTCCCTCCCCCAATGGGCGTTTCCGAAAGCCTCAGCACCTCGACGACGCTACGCCTCGGCGAGCGGCTCGTGGTCCGGTGCGACGACGGTCTGCTGACGACCGAGTATGCGCTGTTCGAGGCGACGGACATCGTCCTCCGGGCGACCGATCCGGTCACGGTCCGCGAGACGGGCTACATCACCACCGCCCGCGACGCGCTGGCTCGCCTCACCAAGGCCGGCGTCACCCCGGAGCTCGCCCACCAGGCAGCGCGCGCGTTGCCGCCCGAAGTCGTCGCCTCTTTCGCTCGAGTCGAGGCGGCGCGGTCGCTCGCCGGCGAGCTCGGCGCGTCCGAGCTGTTCGACGGAGGCGTGTACCGTATCGCGACGCAGCGGTATGACGGGACCTGGCTCGACACGCGCGCTCTTGCCGCGGCGCTCCGCTTGGAGTCTGCGGCCGCAGCCATTCAGGCGCTACACCTGGTGGCCATTCTCGTCGAGGTGGAAGACGGAACGCCGGTCCACCTGGCGACTGCGAACGCCACGAAGACCAGGCGCCCCGGCGAGCGGACGCACCGAAGGGTGACGCTCGACGGCGTCGCCGCGCTTCCCGGGCTCCTCGGAACGCTCGCGCCGAACGCACGCCCCGAGGCGCGCGACAGCCAGCGCGAAGAAGCCGCGCGCGAGGCGCTCCTCGGCCGCGTGCGGGAGCGGGCTTCGGCCGAAGCCGGCCCCGAGCTTCGAGCGCACCTCGCCCGGCTCGAGAACGCGCTCGCCGGCGAGGTCCCCCCGCTCGGGCCGCTCGCCGACACGGAGCTCTGGGCCATCGAGCGGCAGCTCGCAGCGGGCGATGCGGGGGGCGTGGACGAGCGGCTGGACCAGCTGGAAGAGCACCGGGGCCGCACCGCGGGCATCCGCTATCTCCGCGCACGCGCGGCGCTCGTGCGGGGCGACGAGCCGCCGCGGAGCGTCGCGCAAAAGCTTTCGGCCATCGTCACCGAGGAGCAGAATTTCCACGAGGCCGAGCTGGTCGCGGCGCGCGCGTGGCTCGCCGCGGGCGAAGACGCGCACGCGCGGTATTTTGCCCATCGGCTCGCGGATGACGCCAAGGCAGCCGACAGCGCTCGTCTCGTCGCGCTCGAGATTCTCGAGGCGACGTCTCGCACGCACGGCTCCCAGGCGCCGCCGCCTGAAGTGCTTCCTGCCGAGATCAACGCGAAGCGCGGCTCGGTGCCGCCGCGGATTCCGTGGCCGCTCGCGCGGAGTTTCCGCGCGCGCCGGCCGGTGCCTCCATGCCGCCCGTCGCGACGGTGCACCCGCCGCGCGGCTCCGACGCGAGCGGGGCGCGCGCTTCGGCGTTGCTCCGCTACGATCCGGAGATGGTCGAAGCCCTCGCGCTCCCTCTCGGCGCGACGGAAGACGTCCTCGTCGTCGGGGACCGGCCGACGACCGCGATCCAAGCGCGCACCGCGATGACGCGCCTCGCGCGCAGCCTGGGTCGAGACTACCGCCTGTGGTACGGGACGACGCTTCGCTGCAACGTCTTGGCGGTGGACGCGATGCAGCGCCACCTGACGCAGCGCTTCGCCGGCGCCTCGCTCGCCGATCCGAAAACGGCGGACGAGCTCTTGCGACATGGGGCGCTTCTCAGCGAAATCCTGGCGAGGGCCCTGGGTGGCGAGTGGGTGGACGTTGCTCCCACCGAGCCTGGCTACTGGGCGATGTTGCTGCCCGCTGCTGCGCGGTGTTGGCCGATCGGGCGGGTGTACCGGTTCGTCGCGCTCGGGCATCGAGAACGGGATCTCGTCAGCTACTACATGGACCTCGAAGCGCGCGTTCGCGAGGCGACGAAGTAGGCGGGCTCGCGCGGCGCCGGCGGACCTCGGAGGTCAGTCGTCACTCGCGCGTCGGCGCGACGCGAGACGCCAGAATCGGCGACCAGCGAGACGAGCTGCAACGGGTCGACCGGCTTCGCAATGTGCATCGCGAAGCCAGCGCTCGTGGCGCGCTCGCGGTCCTCGTCCCGCGCGTAGGCGGTCAGCGCGATGGCCGGCGTCCTTCCTCCGAGCTCCGCAGGAAGGGCTCGCACGTCCTGGAGGAGCGCGTAGCCGTCGCTCTTGGGCATTCCGATGTCGGTCACCAGCACGTGCGGCCTGAAACTCCCGACTTTCTTCAAGGCCTCTTCGGCCGAACGTGCAAGCTCCACCGTCGCGCCCTGGACGGCCAACACCTCACGAACGATCGATCGGGAGTCTTCGTCGTCGTCGACGACGAGCACGCGAAGGCGCTCGAGGCGAGCGACCGACGGCTCGACGCCGGGCGCCGCCAAGTCGCCCGCCGCCAATCCGGCGCCTAGGAGCGGGGCCGCGCGCGCCGGGAGCTCCACGGTAAACGAAGAGCCCCTTTCCAGCCCCTCGCTCGCGGCGCGGATCGTGCCGCCGTGAGCGTGCACGAGCTGCTTGACAATCGCGAGCCCGAGACCGAGGCCACCGTGATGCCGGGTCGTCGAACCGTCCGCCTGACGGAACGGCTCGAAGACGTGCGGCAGAAAGTCCGGAGCGATTCCCTGCCCCGTATCCGACACGCGGAGGACGATCATCGTGTCGGTGCGCTCCGCCAGGAGCTCCACGCGTCCACCGCCTCCGGTGAATTTCACGGCGTTCGAGAGCAAGTTCCACACGATTTGCTGGACGCGATCGACGTCCGCGCCAATGATCCCCAGGTCGGCGGCGACGCGCGCTTCGAGGGCGACCCCTTTCGCCTCGGCCGCGGGACGCACGGCTTCGACCGCGCCCGAGAGAGCGTGACTGATCTCCACGGGAACGATGTCCAGCCGCAGCTTACCGCTGCCGATGCGCGCGAAGTCGAGCACGTCGTCGATGATCCGCGCCTGAGCTCGCGCGTTGCGCTCGATGATCGTCAGCGTCCGCTCGATGTCCTTGACCACCCCCCGGCGCGCGCTCGCGGTCCAACCCAAAATGGCGTTCAGCGGCGTCCGGAGCTCGTGAGAGGCCGTCGCGAGGAATTCGTCTTTCGCGCGGCTCGCGACCTCGGCTTCTTTTCGGGCGGCGCGCTCGAGCTCGAGCAAATGGGCCCGCTCACGCTCGCTCTTTTCGAGCGCCCGACGCGCGCGGACCTGCGACGTGAGATCGACGGCGAAGGCGAGGACCGCCTCGGGCTCGCCCACCGCGTTGCGAAGCGGGTGCAAGCTGAGCGCGAGGAATCGCTGTTCGTCCGCGCCGGCCGCGTTGCGCTCCGTCGCGACGTGCTCGTCGACGGCCAGCGTCTCACCGTTTTTCAGGACGCGGTCGAACAATGTGCGCATCTCGGCGGTGATCCATTGCTGGCGGCCGTGCTCGCTCGCCCCGTCGACGGCGTCGTATTGCCGCCGGTACGCCGCGTTGGCGAATTCGCATTCGTAGCCGGGGCCGCGCCAGACCGAAATGAGCGCCGGAGCCGAGTGGAGCACCTCGTACAGACGCTCGCGCGCTCGGCGGCGCGACACGACCCACGCGGCCCTGTCCGCCATCGCGCCGAACAGCCTCTTTTCGGCGTCGGAGAAGGTCCTGGCCGTGACCGAGCCGATGTGCGCCACTCCGATGACGTCCCCGTCGTGCACGAGGGGCACCCCATAGAGCGCGCGGACCTGGCGCCTCCGGAGCGCGGGGCTCCGGTCGATGTGCTGGAGCTCCTCTTCGCTCATGAACAGCGGCCGGCCCGTCGACGCGATCTTCCCGGCGAATCCCGTTCCCACCCGGATTTTGAGCTTGGTTTCTACGTCCTCCGAGAGGCCAATCGAGGCGCACGCGTGCAACTCGTCGCCGCGGCGGAGGAGGACGGAGGCCGTGTCCGCGGAGTCGGCGGCGCCGAGGAATACGGTCAAGAGCGTGTGGAGGAAAGGCTCGAGATGATCGGTCTCGAGCGCAGCGGTGGAAATGCGCTCGAAGGCCGCGAGCCGCCGCTGGGCCTCGTCGAGCTCGCGCGTACGCGCTTCGAAGCGCGTGCGGTGCGCCTCCTCGCGCTGGCGGAAGAGATCGACGAACGCCTTGACCCGCGCTCGGAGAACGTCGACATCGAACGGTTTGGCGATGAAATCGGCGGCTCCGCTCGCGTACCCGCGCTTCGCGTACTCCTCGTCGCGGAGTATCGCGGTCAAGAAGATGATCGGGACTTCGCGCCCGTTTGGAAGCGCTCGAATGTTCGCCGCGGTCTCGAAGCCGTCCATTACCGGCATCTGGACGTCGAGCAGGACGACGGCGAAGGGCTCCTCGGCGATGCAACGGAGCGCCTCCCTGCCGGAACGGACCGCAACGAGGCGGACTTGCAGCGGCTGGAGGACCGCGTCGAGGGCGACGAGATTCGCGGGGGTGTCGTCGACAAGCAAAATGCTGGGCCCCGGCGTCGGGGCAGCGGAGAGCGCCATCGACCGTCCTCGCCCGTTCAGGCGAGCCTCTTGGACCGGCGTCCGAAGGTTCGTTGGTTACTCACGCGGTTGCCCGGCCAATCGGCCGGCCCGCGCGCAAAGTGAACACGAACGGCATGCTAAGAAACCCTACCTTCGCCGCGGGCGCGCTCAAGGGGAGAGCTCACCGCCCGCTTCGATCGGTGAATGTTGCCACAGTGGCACGGCCGCTGAAGCGAAGGAGGGGCGCAAGGCTGCGACCGACACGCACGGACACGCACGGCCGCATCCCAACCTTGCTCTCGTCAGCCCTCACCGAGCTCGGAGAGGACTCCTTCGTAGGCTTCGTATGCGACCCCCGCCCACGCGCGGCTCGAATCGTCTATGGTGGGCCGCCAGATGCCGCCGCGAAGGGCGCCGCTTCTTCCGCTCACCCTCGCCGTGGTGGTCAACCTCGCGTTCTCGGACGCCCTGGCCCAGGAGCTGCCGCCGCCCGCGGAGCGGGCGCTCGTGTACTCCCCTTACGAGACCGAGACGATCCAAGCGGCCCTGGCCGCCCTCCATCGGACGCTCGATGCCGCTCCCGAACGGAAGATCATCGAGCGCGTGGACATCGTCCCGCTCGAGGTCATCGAGTCGCGTGACCCGCTCCCGGGGTGGGTCAACGTTTTTCACGCGACGAGCCGCCGCTCCGTCCTCTTGCGCGAGCTCCTGGTGCACGAGGGGATGCCCTATCGCCAGCTTCTCGTCGACGAGACACTTCGAAACCTGCGGCGGCTGCCACAGCTCTCGGTCGTTCTCGTGGTCGCGAGCAAGGGAAGCGCGCCGGACCGGGTGGGGGTGATTGTCATCACCAAAGACGTCTGGAGTCTTCGGACCAACTGGAATTTCGTCTTGACGCCCGGCGGCCTGGAGCGGCTCGAGGCCTTTCCCGCCGAAACGAATCTCTTGGGCACCCACCAGACGCTGAGCGGCCACTTCGTCTTCGAGCCTTCCGCTTACACCCTCGGGCTCGGGTACGTCGTCCCGCGCATTGGGGGGTCGCGCCTCGCGCTCGATGCGAGGTACGACGTGCTCGTCAATCGCGCGAGCGGATCCCCCGAGGGGACGCAGGCCGCGGTCGTGGCCGGCCAGCCGATTTATTCGGCCCTCACGCGCTGGGCATGGGACGCGAGCGTCACGGGGGTGGACTACGTGGCGCGCCGCTACGTCAACGCCGGGCTGAGCCGGTACATGGATCCCCGGACGGGCGCGAGCGTTCCGTTCGAATACCGAGCGCGGGACTACATCGCCACTTACGAAGTGACTCGTTCGTTCGGAGCCGGCACCAAGCACGATTTCACCTTGGCGGCGGGGATGGACCGCAGGCAGTACCGAACCAGCTTCCCGAGCGTCGATCCGCAGACCGTCGCCGACTTCGTTTCGGGGAACGTGCCCGTCAGCGATACGCGCGTCGGCCCTTCGATTCAGTACCACTCGTACTCGAAGCGCTACATCCGCCTGATCAACTTCGACACGCTCGCTCTACAGGAAGACTATCGCCTCGGCCACGACTTCGTGCTGCGCGCCTATCCGAGCTTTCGTGCGCTCGGGTCGACTCGCGACTTCTTTGGCCTCTATGCGGCGGCGCAGTACTCCGTCGCCGTAAGGGACGGCCTCTTCGTCGCCTCGATTGCGTCTTCCGTCGAGGCCGAGCCCGAGCGCGTCTCCGATGCGTCGCTCGTCCCCACGGTGCATCTCGCTTCGCCGACCGTGGCGGGCCTCGGTCGCGTGGTCGTCGACGCCACGTTGCTCTACCGCTGGCGCAACTACCTCAACGCCACCACCTATCTCGGAGGCGACGACCGGCTGCGCGGTTACCCGACCAACTTCTTCGTGGGCAAGGACGTCGTGTCATTGAACGTCGAGCTTCGCAGCCGGGCGGTCGAGCTTCTCACCTGTCAGCTGGGGGCTGTGGCGTTCTTCGACGCGGGGGACGCCTTCAATGGGTTCGATCGACTCGCGGCACACCAGTCGCTCGGGGTGGGACTACGAACCCTGTTTCCGCAATTGGACCGAGTGGTCTTCCGCGCGGACCTCGGTTTTCCTTTCCGGCGGATCATCGATCCGGGAACCGGCGCTCCCATCGCGCCCTTTGCCTTTCTCGTTTCGTTCGCGCAGGCCTTCGCCACCCCCTCCGTGTCGCCGAAGCTGATCCTTCCGACCGGCCAGTGACCGTTCCGAGCGTCCGAGGCGGACCGACCCTCACTCTCCGATCGCGCTGCGGAGCGCATCGGCCATCGCGTCGAGAGGCGGAGCGCGCCCCGTGTACAGCTGAAATTGCGCGCCAGCTTGGTGGAGCAGCATCCGCCCCCCGTCGAACCACGACGGCTCCGCGCCGACGCGCCGCTTCGACGAGCGGTGTCCGGAGGGGTTTGTAGACGATGTCCATCACGACCTGTCCCGCGCGCAGAGCGTCTTCGCCGACGGGGCTGGCGCGCTCTCCGTCGGATTGCCCGAGCGTCGTCGCGTTGACTACGGCATCGTACTCCCCTGCGCGCCGCACCTCGTCGAACGGCGCCGACCGCGCGCCCGTCTCGGCCGCCAGCGCCGCCGCACGGCTCTCGTCGCGGTTCGCGATCGTCGTGTGTGCGCCGCTCTCGCGAAGGCCGAACGCGATGGCGCGGGCCGCCCCCCCCGCGCCGACGAGCAAGACCCGAGCGCCGCCGAGCGGACGTTGCTCCTCGAGAGCGCGGATGGCGCCGAGCCAGTCCGTGTTGTAGCCGGTCAGGCGGCCGCCGTCGTTGACGACGGTGTTGACGGCGCCAATGCGCTGGGCCACCGGATCGAGCGCATCGAGCAGCGGCATCACCTGCTCCTTGAACGGGTGCGACACTCCGAGTCCGCGAACCCCGAGCGCACGCATTCCGGCGATCGCGGCCGGCAAGTCGCGCACCTCGAAGGGGACGTAGACAAACGCGAGACCGAGGGCGCGGTATCCGGCCTCGTGCATCGAACGGCCGAGTGGACTGGCCAGACGCGAGATGGAACCGCACAGGAGAACGGGCGTCGTCATGGAGCAGGTCGGCGGCTGATTTCCGGGAGCTAAGTCGGAAAGAGTGCGACGCGCAAGCCGCCCACCGCGGGACGCGCGCGTCATGACGCGGCTGTGCGCGCTCACCCACGAGAGAGCACGACCTGAGTGGCTATCGCTTCCTTTCGTGTGCAGAGCACACCTGTCGGCTCGGGCTCGGGTGAGAAGTCGGCTACCCTCGTGGAAGCTCTTTTTTTTGCGAGGCTCATGAACCACACTGTCTATTTCGATCCGTCGTGCAGCGATGACGAGAGGCGCCAACGGCTCTACGATGGGCAACTCTTCGTCTACTCGCCCCGGCCGAGCACTCTCGCTCTTTGCGCCTTTGCTCGGGGCCTCATCGAGGAATCGTTCGGCCCGGTCGAGCCGCGAACCGCGCAACATCATATGGACGCGGGACAGTACGCCGAGATCTTGGGCCGGCTGAAGCCCGCCTTCATTCACCACGCCGAGTCGAAGCGGCATATCCAGGCGATGCTGGCAGAAATCGGCTGCGACCCCGAGAAACCCATTTCGATGTCCCGCGCATGCGCAGCTCGACGAGCCACGGATACCTCACGACGGGGATCGCCTATGCGTGGCACCCGCACCGCGACACGTGGTACTCCGCGCCACCCTGCCAGATCAACTGGTGGATGCCGATTTACGACATCGCGTCCGACAACGCGATGGCGTTCCACCCGCGGTACTTCACGGAACCAGTCGCCAACACGTCGGCTGGCTACAACTACTACGAGTGGAACCAGTCGCACCGGGGCGGCCACGTCGCGGAGTACACGAAGTCGGATCCTCGACCGCTGCCGAAGCCCACTGGACCGATCGAGCTCGATCCGCAAATCCGAGTGGTACCGCCGGTCGGAGCTCTCCTCGTGTTCTCGGGTGCGCAATTGCACTCGAGCGTCCCGAACACCTCGGGCGTCACTCGATTCAGCATCGATTTTCGAACCGTCCACCTCGATGACGTCATGCGGCAGCGTGGGGCGCGCAACGTCGACTCCCAGTGCACCGGAACGACGATGCGCGACTACCTTCGGGCCACGGATTCTGGCGCGGCTGCCGGACGACGCGGTGAGCCTCTACGACGACGAGAGCGCCGGTCGGGGCAAGCTCGTCTACGCCTCCGCGGAAAGCCCCGAGGGCTGAGCGCCGGGAGTAACGGGGGCGGTCGTCGCGCGTACGGCAGCCATGCGCCTCCGCACCGCCTGCGTCATCGGCCTCGTCGCCTGCCGTGGGCAGGGTCCCCTGCTCGACGCTCGGGCCGACGAGACGAAGCGCGGGAGCGGGCACGCCCTCGCCGTGCTGGAGCTCTTCACCTCGGAGGGATGCAGCAGTTGCCCGCCGGCCGATGCCTTGTTGACCGAGATTGTCGGCGGGTACCGGGGGAGCGAACGGCGCGTTTTCGGCTTGGCCTTTCACGTCGACTATTGGGACGGCCTTGGCTGGCCGGATCGTTTTTCGTCCGCTGCGAACACCGCACGCCAGCGCCTCTACGCGAGGTCGTTCGGCTCCTCCGGCCTCTACACGCCGCAGATGATCGTCGACGGCAAAGAGCAGCTTACCGGTTCGGACGCCCGTCGTGCGGCAGAGAGCCTCGTCCGCGCGCTCGATGCGTCGCCAGCCCTGCCCGTAGCCCTTCGACCTCGCGCGGCGGGGCGCGACGCCGTCGTGGTCGACTACGACGTGCCGGGAGCGCCCGAGGGCTCCGTTCTGAACATCGCGATTGTCGAACGCGCGGCGTCGACGACGGTCCGCGCCGGCGAGAATGGCGGCCGCGAGCTGCACCACACGAACGTCGTCCGCGCGTTCACCGCAGTTTCTACCCGGCCATCGACCGGTTCCGTCACCTTCCCTTTGACCCCCTCGGATCGCGGCGACGCGGGTGAGCTCATCGGCTACGTCCAGCAGCCTCCGGGCCATGGGCAGGGAATGCCGATCCTCGGCGCCACCGAGTCGCCGCTCCCTCCTTGAGCCTCGCGTAAGGTTGGGCTCGTGAAGCGTCGCCTCCGGCCGACTCTCGTTCAGCTCTTTCTCTCCACGGCGCTCGCCGTGACGATCGCGGTCGGCGTCACGTTCTACTCTTTCGAGGAGTCCTCTCGGCGCTCGATCGTGCAGCGGTCGGAGACGCTCCGTGACGCCGAGGCCCGGCGCATCGACGCGCGCCTCTCGTCGGAGCTCGACGTGGCGCGTCGGGCGCTCGACGACATCGAGCGCGCCGTCCGCTTCGGCGCGCTCTTGGTCGATGATCAGGCGGCGCTCGAGGCCCGCCTCTATTCCGAAATTTTGGACCAGCCCGCCTTGTCGGACGTCTCGTTCACGCGCGCGACCAGGCTCGGGTTCGACTCGAACGGGGAGGCGCGGCTGGCGGCGACGGGACGCTGGCAAGTGTCGGTCTTCCGGCGATCGGCCGAGCCGGACAGCGCGATCGTCACCCGTCGCGTCACGATGGAAGGGGGCCGGTTCGTCGCGGACGTCCGCGATTGTCCGAACGGAGGGTCACTCCTCGCCGCCGACTTCGCCCGCGAGGGTGCCGCGCTCGACCCGACGATGCACGCGACCTTCCAGACCACTGCCGCGCAACGCAACGCGGGCAAGCCCATTTGGAGCGATCTGCACTTCTCGGAGCTCGACGCTGCGCTGATCCCGAGGGCCCGGCGTGTCGTCGTCACCGTCCAGGAGGCGATCGACGACCCGACGGGGCAGGCCGTCGGGGTGGTTCGTGTGGGCCTGTCGACGCGGACCATCGACACCCTGCCGCGCTCGGGGAGCGCAGGAGGAGGCGAACGCAACCCAGAGTCCGTCTTTCTCTGCGACGCCGAAGGAAGGCTCGTCGCACGGCTCGCTCCAGAGGATCGCCTGGAGCTCTTCGGCGATGACTTGCGGGTGGTTCCGGCGCTCTTGCCCGCACCCATCGCGCGAGCGCTCTCGAGCGCCGCGCTTCGCACGCTGACAGCCGACCACCCCGCGCGGAGCGACTCGTTCGATGCCGCCGGAGTGCGCTACCTCGCGACGTTCCGCGCCCTACCCCAGTCGCAGGGCTGGGTCGCCGCCGTCGTCGTTCCGGAGGACCAGTACACGCGCGACCTCCGCGATTTGCGCAACCGCTTTCTCACCGCCTTCTTGCTCGCGGCCGTCGCGAGCCTCCTCGGGGGGGTGCTCGTGCTGCGTGAAATCCAGAAGGCCCTCGGGCGAATCGGAGCGGTCACCGCGCGAATGCGCCACTTCGACTTCGAGTCCTCGTTCGCCGCCACTCCTTTCCGCGACGTGGCCGAGGTCTTCGACGGGCTCGAGAGAGCGAAGACGGCGCTCCGTGCCCTCGGCAAATACGTTCCGATTGACCTCGTGCGCGAGCTTTACGAGGCGAATCGTGAGCCCGTTCTCGGCGGCGAGCTGCTCGAGATTTCGATGATGTTCACCGACATCGAAGGCTTCACGAACCTCTCGGAGCGCATGCAACCAGATGCCCTCGCGCGCGCTCTCGGCCGCTACCTCGAGGCGATGACGAGCGCCATTCGCGCGACGCAGGGGACGGTCGACAAGTTCATCGGCGACGCGGTCATGGCGCTGTGGAACGCTCCGAAGCCCACCGCGAGCCACGCGACGTGCGCATGCCGCGCGGCGCTCGGTTGCCTCCGGGCCACGGCATCGCTCTACGCGTCACCCGAGTGGTCCGGCCTCCCCCCCTTGTTCACGCGCTTCGGCCTCCACAAGGCGCGCGTCATGGTGGGTCACTTCGGAGCCCCCGAGCGGCTCGGCTATACGGCGCTCGGCGACGGGGTCAATCTCACCGCGCGCCTCGAGAGTCTGTGCAAGCAGTACGGCGTGCCCATCCTGACCAGCGAGGCCATCTACCTCGACGCGAAGGAGGTCTTCTGCTTTCGCCTGGTGGACAAGGTCGCCGTAAAAGGCAAAACGGAATCCGTGCGAGTGTACGAATTGCTCGGCGTCCTAGGAGAGTGCGACGAGCGCGCTCGAGCCGCCGCCGTTTACGAGCGCGCGCTGCAGGCGTACTTCGGGCGCGACTTTGCCACGGCTGTCGCTCTGCTCGAGCCGCTGAATGCCGACCGACCCAGCCAGGTGCTCCTCGCGCGATGCCAGACGATGCTCGTTCACCCGCCGCCCGACGCATGGGACGGCGTCTATGTGGCGACGACGAAATGAGCTTCAGCTCGTGTGTCGCGTCCGGGGGCTCTCGAGCCAGGGCAGGAAGCGGTCGACAGCGGCCGTACCGGGACCAAGGATCGCGATCATCGCGAGAACGCAGAGATACGTGAACTCCTCGAAGCCGACCAGATTGAAGAGACCATGGAGCTCGGACCTCTTGGCCGTCAGAATGGCGACGATCATGCTCACCATCAGGGGGATCGTCGCGAGGCGCGTGAAGACCCCGAGGACGAGCGCGGTCCCGCACAGGAGCTCGCTGTATCCGACGAGGACGGCGTGAAATCCGGGAGCGGGAATACCGAGCTCTTGGAAAAACGAGGCCACTTTGGCGAGGTTGTGCACCTTGCCCCAGCCCGTCGACATGAAGACGAGACCGACGGCGAGGCGCCCGAGCAGCGGCGCCACCCACCAAGCCCGGCCGAGGCCATCCAGCGCGCGGTCACGCGCGTTCTCGAGCCAGGCACGACGGTTCACGGTGAATGCGTTCGTCATTGCGACGCCCTTTCGCGGAGTGGGGTTGCCAATCGGTACGAGCGCCGACCGCTCACGTTACCCCCGTTCGGTGGTTCACCGCGACGGCCATTGACGGCGCGCGCTTCCGCGGCGGCGGGCCTCGCCCTCGGCGGCTGCATCGGTCTCTCGGCGTGCCCCCCTCATCCTGCCGCGCCGCAGCCGGCGCGCGCGGTGCACGAGACGATCTGGACCTATGACGTCCGCCCGGAATCGCCGGCGGCTCGCGGCGACGAGCTCGCGCTCGCGGTCGACGCCGTCTTTGCCGCGGGGGGCTCCGACGCGTTCGGGGTCGACGAAGAGGCCGCGCCTTTCGTTCGCGGCGTCGAGTACGCCGCACGGGCCAGCGACTTTCGGCCCGCGCTCCGAGAGGGCACCCATTGGACCGCGCCCTGCCGAGCCGCTGGGTGCCGAGTGCGCTACCGCTTCGCCCTCACCGAGGCCGCAGCGACGATCGACGACCCATCGGTCGCGGGCACAGCCGGCGGCGCGGTCGTGGCCCCCCCATCGACATGGTTGCTTCGCCCGCTGCTCCCGGAGGGCTCGGCCGCGATGGAGGGGCTCTTCCGATTTCGCGTGCGCGCGCAGCCCGGCATCCGATTCGCGATCGGCACCGCCCCCGCGCCCGGTGGGGCGCCCGACGAATTCGAGGCGGCGACGAAGACGCTCGAGAGCGCGAGCTTCGCGGTCTTCGGTGCGCTTCGACTCGCAGCCGTCGAAAGCGGCCCGTCCCGCGTCGACGTCGCCATGGCTCCGCGCGGGCTCACCCTCCCCGAGGCCGACACCCTCGCGTGGATCGGCCGCTCGGTCGCTGGCCTCGCCGACTACTACGGTCATTTTCCGGTCAAGAGAACGCTGATCATCGTCGTGCCGGGAAAGCACGGAGAGACGAACGGCGTCACGCTAGGCGAGGGCGGACCCTCGGTCCTCCTCAGCGTGCCGGCTGCCTTGACGGCCACCGCGACACGCGACGACTGGGTCGTCACCCACGAGCTCCTGCACGTGACGCAGCCCTTCCTCGGCCGGCCGCACGCCTGGCTCGAGGAAGGAATGGCGACCTACGTCGAGCCGATCGTGCGGGCGAGAGCAGGGCTCGTGACCGTCGAAAAGTTTTGGCGCGACCTCGTCGAGGGCCTTCCGCAGGGACTGCCTCGGGCGGGCGACCTTGGCCTCGAGCGAACCCGCACGTGGGGCCGGACGTACTGGGGCGGTGCGCTCTTCTGGCTCGTCGCCGACCTACGGATCCGCGAGCGGACGCGCGACCGGCGATTGATCGACGACGTCCTGCGCGGCGCGGTCGCGACGGGCGCCGACGTGGAGACGCACTGGTCGATCGAACGATTCCTCGATGCCGGCGATCGCGCGACGCAGACCGGCGTGCTTCACGAGCTCTACCGAGAGATGGCGCTGGCGCCAGGAGGGGTCGACCTCGATGCGCTCTGGTCGCGCCTCGGGGTCCACGCAGACCGCAGCGGCGTCTCGTTCGACGATGCCGCTCCTTTGGCCCCGCTGCGGAGGGCAATCACCGCGCGTGCCACGCGAACCGATTGACGGCCAGCGTGCGAAGTCGCACCCTGCGCGCCCCGCCTTTGAAACGAAACCCCACGGGATACGTATCAGAGGGGTCCCGCATCCAAAGACGGGCAACCAAAAGACACCCCAAACGAGTCTGACGACTCACGAGAGGTCACCCCCATGAAATTGACTCAATCTTTGATCGCAGCGGCAGTTGGCGGAATTCTCGGCGGTGCGACCGGCTGCGGCGGATCGAACCCCCCCGCGGCCGATCCTTCGACGTCGACCGGCAGTGCAGCGACCGCACCCACGACGTCGGCCGCTTCGACGACGCCGGCGACCGCGGCGGCGAAGCACGCCTGCAAGGGTCAGAACGACTGCAAGGGTCAGGGCGGCTGCAAGACCGAGAAACACGCTTGCAAGGCCCAGAACGACTGCAAGGGTCAAGGCGGCTGCAAGGGATGACGGAGGGCTGGGTGCGCGCCGGGGGCCCGAAGCCGCCGGCGCACCAAGCTACTTCCCGCGTGGCCAATCGGTTCGGCCTCCCGAATCTCGGCATCGGCCTCGGTTTGCGGACGGTCCACTACGCGCACATTCTCGAGTCGCAGCCGGCGGTCGACTGGTTCGAAATCGTCAGCGAGAATTACATGCAGACGGCGGGAAGGCCGCTGCACTACCTGGACGCCATCGCCGACCGGTACCCGATCGTGATGCACGGCGTGTCCCTGTCGATTGGCTCGAGCGACCCGCTCGACCGCGAGTACCTAGCCGAGCTCCGCGCGCTGCGAGACCGCACGCGCGCGCGCTGGGTCTCCGATCACCTGTGCTGGACTGGCATTCAAGGCAAGAACACGCACGACCTCTTGCCGATGCCCTACACGGACGAAGCTCTCGCGCACGTCGTCGACCGCGTCCGGCACGTGCAGGATTACCTCGGCGCGCCGCTCGCGCTCGAGAACCCGTCGACCTACGTCGAGTTCGCCGACGCATCGATGCCCGAATGGGAGTTTCTCGCGCGGGTCGCAGAAGAGGCCGACTGCGCCATTTTGCTCGACGTGAACAACGTCTACGTGTCCGCGCACAATCACGGATTCGACCCCGCGACCTACCTCGCGGCGATACCGTTCGATCGCGTCGTGCAGCTGCACGTCGCCGGGCATAGCCACCATGGCTCGCATATCATCGACTCGCACATCGGTCCGGTGGCCGACGACGTCTGGAGGCTCCTCGGCAAAGCGCACCGCCGCGCGGACGGCGTCTCGGTGCTGCTCGAGTGGGACGCCGAGATTCCGGGCTTCGAAGAGGTCTACGCCGAGGCGCTGCGCGCTCATCGCTTCATTGGAACGCTGGCGTGACATCGCTCGACGATGCCGTCGAACCGGCGAAGACACCGCCGCGCGAAATGGCGCCGAAGCCGTCGCTCCGGTCGCTCCAGGAGTGGTTCGCGGACGCGATCATGACCCCCGAGTCCGAGCCGGCCCCCGACGGGGCCGCCGAAGCGGAGCGCCGACTCACCGCCGGCCCGTCGATGGCCGCGGGCGCTCGCCTCGAAATCTATCGACGCGCGTACCACGGCAGGCTCATCGAGTGCCTCGTCGACGACTACCCTGCCCTCCGCGCTGCCCTCGGTGAGTGGCCATTCGACGCGCTTTGCCGCGCCTACATCGCGCGGCACCCCTCGGGCGGACCGAGCTTGAACTTTTTTGGCCGAGCGATGGCGCGCTTTTGTCGAGAGTCGCCGCTGCCGGCGCCCGCGCGGATCTGCCCGCCCGAGTTTCTGGCCGATTCTTGCGGCGCTCGAGTGGGCGATGGTCGAGGTGGTACACGCGCCGGGTGCAGAGCCGTTCACGCTCCAGGGGATGGGCGACGTCCCCGCGGAGCGCTGGGCGACCGCGCGCCTCGTCACGACGCCGGCGCTCCGTCTCCTTCGCTCGCACTATCCCGTCAATGCCTTCTTCCAAGCGTTCCGCGATGGCAAGACCCCCTCCCTTCCCGCACCCGAGGCAGAGGCGACCGTCGTCTACCGCTCGGGTCCGACCGTCTGGCGAATGGATCTCACCGAGCCGATGTTCGAGCTCTTGCAGGCGCTCGCGGCAGGCGAGAGCCTGAGCGCGTCGCTCGAGCGGGCCGCGGGCGCGCTCGCCGGCGTCTCCGAAGAAGCGGCAGGCGAGCGCGTCACGGCATGGTTCAGGGAGTGGGTCGGGAGCGGGTTGTTCGCGGGGATCGAGGGCTCGTAGCCGCAAGGGGGGCGAGGACGGTCGGGGACGGGCACCACGGCGCGCGCACGGGGCGTGCGTTACCGCGTGAGCGCCCCTTCCGTAACCGCGCCCTCCTCCGCGCCGTAATGGGATCGTGGCCGAAACGATCCGCTCCACCTTTCCGTGGGGCTCGCGGGGCTCGGCCGTTGCGCCGCCGGAGTTGACGATGTGGGCAAGCTTCGGAGAGAGTGGCGCCGGAGCCGTCACGTTTCCGATGGTCGAGCCCACCGACAGCGCCCTCCCGTCGTCGGCTGGCGTGGCGGAGCCCTCGCGAACGGTCGACGCCGCGACGCGCGCGCTCGACGACATCATGGATCGCTGCGCGCAAGGCGACGACGCCGCGTTCGACCAGCTCTACCGAGGCGCGGCGCCCCGGGTGCGTGGCTTTCTTCTGCGACTGTGCGGCGACCGCGCCCTTGCAGACGACTTGACCCAGGAGGTCTTTCTCCGCATCCACCGTGCGCGAGGGAGCTTTGCGGCAGGGGCGGCGGCGCTTCCCTGGATATTGGCGATTGCACGGAACGGATTCCGCGATTACGTGCGGCGCGCGCACCTGCGTCCCGTGTCGGCCGGTCGAGGCGACGACGGGGGCCCTCAGCGCGAGGCTTCGCCCGACACGCGCGGGGACGAGGCGTTCTTCGGGCGCGAAATGCTGACGGTGGTGCGCTGCGCGCTCCAGGCAATGCCCGTCATGCAGCGCGAGGCCTTCGTGCTGATCCGGTTCGAAGGGCTCAGCGTGAGCGAAGCCGCGCAGATCCTCGGGGCGACGGACGGCGCCGTGAAGCTGCGTGCGTTCCGCGCGTACGAGGCGCTGCGCGCCGCGCTCGACCGAGCGGGTGCGGACGGGCAGAGGGGACCGAACGCGCCATGACCACCGAAGACCAGGACATCGCGCGGCTGGCCGAAATCCCGGATCCCTTCCGCGTCGAGGATTGCGCGCCCCTTCCGTCCTTGCGCCGGCCGGCGGCGATGACGTCGCCGAGCCGCTCGCGCTTGCGCGCACTGCGATGGACGGCGCTCGTGGGGGCGCTCGTCTGGAACGGCGGCTGGCTCCTTTTCGATCGACGCTCGGACCTCGGGTCGCTGCCCGCGTCGCGTCTCGCCCTCGGGATGGCCATTCCGCTCGTGGCCGCAGCGCTCGCCCTCGCCGCGGCGGTGCGCCGCGGTCCGCGTGGCCTCGGCGAGTCCTCTTCACGGCTCGCCGCCCTCGCGATCGGCGCGCCGGTCCTCTTCGTCCTCGGAACATGGCTCGGAGCGACGCCTGGGGGCGTGGACGGCCAGTTTTTTCGTCGCGCCCTCGGCTGCCTGGCTGCCACGGCGGTCCTCGCCGCGGGGCCCGTGCTCTTCGGCGCGTGGGCTTTCCGGCACGCGTTCGTGGCGGCCTCCGCGTGGCGAACGGCCGCCCTCGGCGTCGCGTGCGGAGCCCTCGCCGCGGCCACGATGAGCGTGGCATGCCCACTCGGCGACGTCCGCCACGTGCTCGTCGGTCACGGTTCGATGATGGTCGTCCTCGGAATCTCTTGTGCGCTGCTCGCGCGGAGGATTTCGCTCGCGTGACCATCGCCGCTCTGCGAGGACACCGATTTGTAAAGCCGAAGGCGCGCATCTGGCGTACGACCGGCTGATGGCTGCCAAGAAATCCGAACGGGTCCGGGCGAAAAAAGGGGATACGTTTCGGCCGGGGGAGCCCGTCCCGCGATCGGGCATTTACGTCGTCGCGCACAACGGTCACGGCAAGAAGGACCACGAGGTTACCTGCGTCTTCGGAAGAAAGTTCCCGCCCTGCGCCGAGTGCAAGGCCAACGTGATCTTCATTTTGAGGTACGCGGCGCCGCACGTGAAGCGGCACCCGCTCTTTCCGTCGCTGTAGGAGGCCCGGCGCGCACCCCGCTTGCGAGCACGAGCCGGGAGGCCCGCGGCGGAGATCAGTCCCGCCGCAAGCGAAGGAGAACGTGGTCGCCGAGCGCGCGCAAGAAGGGCTGACGCGCCGCCCACCTTTCGACCGGTCGGGCCGCCATGAAGAAGCGCTCGAAGCGGCGTACCCAAAAGTCCAGGTAGGGAGGCGGCCAGAGGAGCGGGAGCGCCTCGGCGTGCTCGACGCAAAAGCTGCCCGAGAACGCCCGCTCGATCTCGCGGCGCGAATAATACCAGGTCGTCACGTCCTTCGGCCCGCCGGCGTACGCAGCGGCCTGCACGGGCCCGCCCCAGCGGCGGGCGGCTTCGCGCCATTGGCCATGCGCGGCGAACCAGACGACTTCGGCCGGGCACCACCGATTGATGATCGAGAGAACGACCGCGCCACCGGGGCGCACGAGCTCGGCCAGGCCGTCGGCGACGGGCTCCAGCCTGGGCTCGCAGTTCAGCGGGCCGAGGCTGGAGTAGCCGCCATCGAACGACGCGCGACCGTAGAAGCGAGTCAGCTGATCGATGGAACGGGCGGCCATCCGGTGGGCGCCGAGCAGCCCGCCCTCGTCGGCGCCGCGCACTTTGGCGGAGGCGCGCTCGAGCAGCCGCGGCGACACGTCGACGAGCGCGACCCGGCACCTCCGCTCGGCGACGAGGCGGGCGGCCTCCGAGCCGGTGCCCGAACCAATCTCGACGAGCCGCGAGCCCGGCGCGAACGCCTCGCAGAGCTGCGCGAAGACGCGCTCGCGAAGATGAACGAGCACGCGGTTGCCCTCCTCGTCCGCGTCGTATCGATCGGCCGCCGCATCGAAACCGCCGGACGCGGATCGCGAAATCATCATGCAAAGGCCCGCGTCACCAAAGGCGCGTACGCATTCCGACGCGAAGCGAGCAAACGCACCGTTGGCACGTGGCGTCGCAAGCGACGGACAGCCCGCGTCGAAAGCGCACCATCTCGTCGTCGAGCAGCGCGCCGAGGCTCTTTTTTCGCACATTCCCGACGGCAGGTTGAAAAAAGCACGGCCGCAGCGTCCCGTCCGCCTCGATGACGGCGCTCGCCCAGGGCGCGTTGCAGCGAACGTCCGGAAACGGAACGCGCCCTTGCTGAGCGGCATAGTAGCGACCGAGCTTGCGGAGCCGATCGCCGCGCTCGGCCACCCGCCCTTCACGGAAGGACCTCTCGTGGCTCGCCAGGGCCTTTTCGATGACGGCCTCGAACTCCTCGATCTCGTCCGGCTCGAGCAAGAGACCCACCGCGCTGGGCGCCAGGAGCGACGTGCCCCGGCCGAACGAACGGGACCCGACGTCGGCCGGCAGGAACGAAATCTCGTCGAGGCCCATCTGCTCGGCCTTGTCGATGAGATCCGGGAGCGCTCTAAAATTGCGCTGGTGGAGCGTGGAGCGCGCGCGGACGGGGAGCTCCGGACGGAGCTCTTTCACGCGGCGAACCCCTCGCTCGAGGGCCTCGAGCCCGTCGACCCCGCGTACGCGCCGATACATTTCGCGCGTAGGGCCGTCGAGTGAAACGGTGATGGCGGCAAAGCGTTCGACGACGGCCTCCGCGTGCCGCTCGAGAGCGAGGCCGCTCGTCAGCAGGTGGAGCACCACGCCCTGGGCAAGAAAAAGGTCCGCGAGCTCGAAGACGTCGTCGCGCACCAACGGCTCGCCCCCGGTGAAGACGACCAGCTTGGTTCGCAGCGCCGGCAGCTCTCGGCAGAGAGCCGCCACCTCGTCGCGGCGGAGATCCGACGCGCCGTCCGTGCGCCACCAGTCGCACGACGTGCACCGCGAGTTGCACCGCGAGGTCGGTGCGTAGAGAAGAATCGGCAGCGCCCAAGTGCGGTCGGTGAGGACGTTGAGCCGGACGAGGGCGTTGCTCGGAAGGGGGGACGGCCTTCGGGAGGTGGGCCTTCTGGTCACGGCGCCGTCGGTCCCTCGTGCGTCGTGCCCCGGCTCCATCGTCGCCTCCTTACCGTGGCTCAAACTTGCGACCGAAAACACACTACATGAAAGTCTTCGAGAAGACTTCGTGTCACTCGAGTACTTTCCAGTGTGAAACCGGTTTCTCTAAACGCACGCAAGATTCGTTCGGTGTCGCAATCTTCCGAGAAAAGAACCAGCACGCGGCCGCCTACGTCCAGGTGATGCGTGCAGCCGAGGGCGAAGCGGCGCACCGTCTCGAGGTGGCAACCTGCGTTGAAGGCCGCATCGAGCGGCGTCACGGGGTCCCGCGCATAAAAGGGAAGGTTGAAGCAGATGAGGTCGAACTGCCGATCCGAAAGCTCAGCAAAAAGATCGGATTCGACTATTTCACTGTTTAGTCCGTTGAGCGCGGAGTTTTCGCGGGCGAGCGCAACGGCGCGCGGATTGATGTCGCACGCCGTGACCTGAGCGCCCGCGGAGGCTGCCGCCACGGCGATCGGTCCAGCGCCAGTTCCCATGTCGAGGACGCGAAGCCCACGCACCGATTGGGCGAGGACTTGTTTTGCGAGAATGCTCGACGACGAAAAGTAGAGCGGGTGAAAGACAGCGGGGTCGGTCCGGAAACGGCATCCAAGAAGAAGCACCTCTGCAGCCCGGGCCGTGCGCCGCAGCACGAACGGGCGGCGCAGTCCGTGCAAAATCCTGCGCGCGACGCGCCTCCGTAGCATCGTCAACACCCTCCCGACTATCATGCTCCCGTGATGATGCCACACGACGAGCGGTCGGTACTGCTCATCAACCCGCGGATGTGCGGGCCGAGCAGCACGAGGTTGCCGCTCTCGGTGCTTCACCTCGCCGCGGTCCTAGAAGGTCGACACCCGTGGCGGATCCTCGATGGCAATCGGGGTCCGATTTCGGATCTTGCCCGGCGAACGTTGGCCGAGGCGCCGCACGCGCTGGTCGGCGTGACGGTAATGCCCGGGCCCCAGGTCGCGACGGCGATTGGCATTTCGGCGGCGATCCGTGCCGCCTTTCCGTCCGTTCCGATCGCGTGGGGGGGGTATTTCCCGACGCTCTATCCGGACGCCGCCATCAACGCGCCGTATGTCGACTACGTCGTGCGCGGGCAAGGGGAAGAGACTCTTCTCGATCTCCTGACGCGCCTTCCGGCCACCGGCCCGCCTTCGTCGCTCGATTCATCGACCGATGAAGGCGCCATCGGCAAGATCCTGGGTCTCACATGGAAGCGCGACGGTTGCACCATCCACAATCCCGAGCGGCCGCTAGTCCGACCCGAGATGCTTCCAGTGCTCCCTTACGAGCGCCTTGGAGACGTTCGCGGTTACTTGCGCCCGAGCTTCATGGGCGCGCGCACTGCGGTGCACCAGGCGGCCCTCGGCTGTCGCTTCAAGTGCGCGTTTTGCGGCGTCGTCTCGATGTGGAATGGCAACACACGGCTCGACGCCCCAGCGCGGATAGAAGCGGCTCTTACGAGCCTGCGCGACCGCTGGGGCGCCGACGGCGTGCAGTTCTACGATCACAACTTCTTCGATGCAGAAGAGTCCGCACTGCCCGTCCTCGACGTGCTGGCGAAGCTCCAGATGCCATGGTGGTGCTATGCGCGCGCCGACACGCTAGCGCGTTTTTCGGTCGCGACATGGGAGGCGATCCGTCGAAGCCGCCTCCGTATGGCCTATATCGGAGCCGAAGCCGCCAGCGACGACGTGCTTTCGCGAATGCGCAAAGGCTCGCGCGTCGATCACACTCTCGAAGTGGCGGCTCGTTGCCGGGAGTACGGCGTCGTCCCGGAGCTCTCGTTCGTCCTCGGGGGGCCCAACGACCCCGAAGAGGAAATCGAAAAGACGCTCGCGTTCATCCGCAAGATCAAGACGATAAATCCCGAGTCGGAGATTGTTCTCTATTTCTACAGTCCGACGCCTCAGGTCGATCGCGCCTCGATGCGCAAGCAGCCGGGCGTGGCCCACCTGCCCATTTTGCGCACGTACGGACCGTCCGGGCCGGCGCTCCCGACGACTCCTGAAGAGTGGACGCAGGCGCGCTGGGTGAGCTGGGTGTGCCATCAGGACGCCCCGTGGTTGACGCCGCGCACGCGCCAACGGGTCATGGACTTCGCGCGCGTCCTCGCCTGCCGTTTCCCTACGGTGCAGGACTACCGAACCCCCGCGTGGGGCAAGGCTCTTCTACGGAACATGTCGCGCTGGAGATATGCCAGCGGAAGATACGGGCGACCTCTCGAGCTGGCGATGGGGCAACGCCTCTTGGGTCTACGCGATCCGAGGGCCGAAAGCGTCTGACGCTGCCCAAGGCAACGCTCCGCCAGAGGCTTCTCGTAGCGAGCATGGACGCACCGTGGTTTCCACGCGTTTGCTAGGGCGAGCGCTAGTATCGGACGCGCATGGGCTCAGGCGCAATCGCCGCTCGTAGGTGGGCGCGCCGCGCGCTGACACGGCGTGCGATGGCGTGGCTCGAATGGATCGTGCTTGGGTCCCTGTTGGCCCTGTTCGCGTGGAAGGGGCTCGTGCCGGCATGGACGGGGCTCAACAGCGATTTCCCCAACTACTACCTCGCTGCCCGGCTCTACCGCGCCGGCTATCCGCTCGATCGCTGTAACGAGCTGATCTGGTTTCAGCGCCAGAAGGACCACGCGGAGATCCCTTGGGGCGTGGTTCGATACATCCCGCTCACTCCTTTCTCGGCGCTGGTCATGGCGCCGTTCGCCTCGTTTGCGCCGCTGGTTGCGAAACGCTGTTGGCTGGTCCTCGATCTTTCGTTGCTCGCAGCCACGATCGCTCTCCTCCGCGCGATGACGCGCATTCCGCTCCGCCGCCTAGCGATCATCGCGTTTCTCGCGGTCGTGCCGCTGCGCACGAACTTTCAGTTCGGCCAACAGTACGTGGCGCTCCTGTTTCTGATCACCCTTGCAACTTGGCTCTACCCCCGAGCGCGCGGTGTCCCGTCGGGAGTCGTTCTGGCCATCGCGGCGGCGCTGAAGCTCTACCCCGGCATGTTCCTCGTGTTCTTTCTGCTCAAACGCAAGTGGTCGCTCTTGGCTGGCCTAGGCTTGACGCTACTCGCTCTCGTTGCCGTCGGCGCCGCTACTTTTGGACGGGAGGCGTTGCACGCTTACGCGGTCGACGTGCTGCCGCGCGCCGGCGCCGGAGAGGCCAATCATCCTTACTGGGTTGGTTTCAACACGCCGACGGTGCTGCTGCGCAGACTGTTCGTCGCCGAGCCGGACCTCAACCCGCATCCGCTCGCCAACGCCCCCGCCGTCTACGTGCTCCTGCAACCTTGTGTCACGGCTTTGCTCTGCGCTCCTGCATGCTGGCTCATGATTCGCCGGCGCGGTGCGGACCTTTCGAGCGAGCGGCTGGAATGGGGAGCATTCCTCGCGCTCTTGGTGCTGTTGTCGCTGCAGACGTCGACGTACCACTTGTGCGTGCTGATTCTGACCACCGCCCTTGCAGTCGACTTCTTGCTTCGGGCGCGACAGGTCAGGGGGGCGGCAATCATGGTCCTCCTTCATGCGCTCGTGTCTGCCCCCATCTATCGATTCTTCCCGGTGTTGCCTTCCGGCTGGAGGATCTTTCTAGGCGTCCCGCGGTTGTACCTCCTAGTCGCCTATTGGGGTGTCGTTCTGTGGACGTTGGCGGGCGTGCCGCACGAGCCAGACGAAGGGCGGGCGCGATCGTGGAAGGCTGCGGCCGTCGCGTTGGTCTTCTTCGTCATCGCGGTTTCGGGCGCCGCGTCGAACGCGCGCCATTTCGATGGGCTGCTCGGAAATACCGCTCTGCGAGTGCCGGTGAAGCACGGAGCGTTCGCGTTGACGGCGCCTGCCGCGGCAGCGCAGGGCCTTTATTTCGCGCGGATGGACGAGAGCGGCTTCGTGCTGGACCGAACGGGCGATGGCCTGGTGACGCAGGCGCCCCCAGGGATGGATCTCTTTCACCCCGCGGCAATGCGCGAGGGTCAAGAAGGTTGGGTCGAGGTGGCGTCGGACAAATCACGGATCGCGCGCTTCAGACTGGACGCGACCACGATCAACGCGACCGAGCTGCCGGTCGACGTCGAGGATGGCGAGCAGCCGAGCATTTCGGCGGATGGAAGGTGGCTAGGATTCATCCGGGAGCACCATGGCCGCGGGAGTCTTTGGGTAGCCGATCGGGGCTTGGAACCCCGAAGCGCGAGGGGACCTTTCGTCGAGCGCGAGCTCGTCGACGCCACGCACGACGTCTTCGACTTCGCCTTCTTTCCGGACGGTCGAATCGTTTTGGCGGCCAGACGGGGCCTCGGATCGGGGCTCTTCGTGACGAGTCCCATGGGGGACACCCCGTTGGAGAAGCTCACCACGTCGGAGGACCCGGCGCGCTACCCTGTCGTCTCGCCCGATGGGCAGTGGCTCGCGTTCAGTCGCAAGGAGCACGGCTCCTGGCAACTTCAGGTGATGACGCTTGCAACGGGCGCGCTGCGAAGCCTGACCAACGCGGATTGCAACTCGATCATGCCCGCGTGGGAAGGCGACTCGAGGATGCTCGTCTACGCGACCGATTGCGGGCGTGACGTCGGCGATACGGCGATTTGTCGAATCGCTGCCGCGCCCTGAGGCCGTGATCCCGACGCGCTGGCCGCGCGCTGCAAAATTCTACTTGCAGCTCGCAAGCGAATGCGCGGCCGCCATCGAGGCTGAGTCTTTGACTCGCGTGTCCGGTCGCTTACGGTGTCGTCGCGGCCGTCAATGCTTCGAAGAGTGGTGCTCTACAATCCGCGCTGCGTTTTTTGGACCATGCCGTTGGCTCTCCTTGCCGTCGGCTCTGCGCTGGATGCGTCCAAGTACGAGGTGGTCATCGTCGACGGCCGGCTCGAGGCGGACCCCGTCGCAGCGGTGCTGCGATGCATCGACGCGCGCACGGTTTGTATTGGTTTCACCGTACTGACAGGCGCGCCCATTCGCGACGCGGTGGCCGTCGGCCGTGCCGTTCACGCCGCCCATCCCGCGCTGCCCATCGTTTGGGGCGGGTGGCATCCCTCGCTCTTTCCGGCCGAGTGCCTCGAGGAGAAGAGCGTTTCCGCCGTCGTCATCGGGCAGGGAGAAGACACGTTTCGCGAGCTCGTCGGTCGCTTTGCGTCCGGCTCATCGGCCCATGGCGTGGCCGGGTCGGCGTGCCGCCGGGACGGTGAAAAAGTGCATCTCGCGGGAAACGTCGAGACGGGACCGACTCGCCATCTGCGCGATCTCAACGAGTTGCCCGGGCACGACTACGGGCTCATCGACGTAGAACGGTACTTCGCCGCGAAAGGCCGACGGCAGCTCGACTACATCTCCAGTCAAGGATGTCGCTTTCGATGCACGTTCTGCGCGGACCCTCAGGTCTACGGGCGGGCGTGGACGGGCATCGAGCCGAAGCGCATGGGCGAGGAGCTCGAGCGACTGTGGCGTCGACACGCTTTCGACGATCTGAATTTTCAAGACGAGACGTACTTCACCCACCGTGCGCGCGTGACCGCGGTGTGCGACGAAATTCTCAGCCGAGGCCTGCGCTTTTCTTGGGCGGCTACGATGAGAGCCGATCAGGGCGTGAGGCTCGAAGAAAAGGAATGGGCGCTTTGTAAGCGCAGCGGCCTCCGGCGCGCCATGGTCGGCGTCGAATCGGGATCCCAAGCGATGATGGATTGGCTGAAGAAGGACATCCGACTCGAAGACGTCTTCGAAACCGCCGAGCAGATGGTGCGACACGGCATCGCCGGAATTTTTCCGTTCATCGTTGGCTTTCCCGACGAGAGTGACGAGAGCGTGGAGGCGACGCTTTCGGTCATTCAGCGCCTCCGGCGCATGAGCCCCGACTTCGAAGTGTCCGTCTATTTCTACCAGCCTTACCCAGGCTCTCCCATCGCCGACATGGTTTGGGAGCGCGGCTATCACAGGCCGCAGACCCTGACGGATTGGGCCGACTTCGACTACGTGGGCTCGCGCGGTCCGTGGGTCACTCAACACAAATGGGATCGCGTCCAGCGCTTCAAGTTCTACCAGCGACACGCCTTCGGGCGGAGCCGTCGGCTCGCCGCCCTGCCCTTGCGGTGGCTGGCCCGGGCTCGGTTGCGCGCGGATTTCTTGGGCGCGCCGATCGAGAAGTTGCTCGTCGAGGCGGTG
Organism: uncultured delta proteobacterium; assembly: GCA_963787925.1. Classification (GTDB taxonomy): domain Bacteria; phylum Myxococcota_A; class Polyangia; order Polyangiales; family Polyangiaceae; genus Palsa-1150. Next base: position 624,370 of record CAWBEN010000003.1, on the reverse strand, counting down.
CGTCCAAGCGAGCGGCTGTCGTAAAACCAGGGCTCGGCGCCGTCAACCGCGGGGCGACCAAGGAGCGGATTGGCCGACTGACTCGGTCAGCGAATCCTCGGAGACTCTGGCGCCATCGCGGACCACCCGACCTCGATCGAGCAGCACGACGCGATCGGCAACGTCCAGCAACTCCCGCGTATGCGCCGCGAGCGCGACCATTCGATCGCGCGAAAGCTCGCGCACCAGGTCCGCAATCAAGGCGATGCCGGCACGATCGAGGTTCGCGTCCGGCTCGTCGAGCAACACGAGCGACGCCTGCTGGCAGAGCATCCTCGCGACGGCCACGCGCTGCCGCTCGCCGAAGGACAGCGTGTCCACCCGCACGGCGAGGGGGTCCCGCCCGCCGCGCGACAGGGATGCCAGCAGGCCGACCCGATCGAGGGCAAGCCTCACGCTCTCATCCGTCGCATCGGGCGAGAGAAAATGGATCGCCGACCGCACGCTCGACAGCAGAGGCAAATAAGGACGCTGCGGCAAGAATGCGACGGTGGCCCGCCATAGGTCCGCGTCGATCGCGTCCAGCTTTGCGCCGCCGACGGTCACCGCGCCCGACTGTGGCTGCCCTAGCGCCAGCAGCAGACGCAAGCACGTGCTTTTGCCGGATCCGTTCGAGCCCGCCAGCGCGAGCACGCTATCCGGCTCCCACACGAAGCTGACGTCGCGAAGCGCCTGGCGAGGCGTCCCCTCGTAGGAAAACGACACCCGCTCGAACCCGATGGGCGCCGGCAACGACGGCGGCACGCGCGTACCCACCGCGCTCACGCGCTTCTCGGCGAGAGCGCGTGCCACCGAATCCAACCACCGCTCGGCCCGAATGAAAGCAAGTATCCCCTGGGCTACTCCGGAAAACGCCGGCGTCGCCCCCGCCAACAGAGCCACATCCGCGGTCGCTGCGCCGACCGCGAGTCGGCCAGCGAGGGCGACGGCCATCGCCACCGCGAGCGCGACCGCAAGGAGCGGCAGTTTGTTCGAGAAGAGCGCTTCTGCCGCGACGCGCGTTCCCGCCGTCGCCCACGCGCGGGCGAGGACGTGCATTTGCGCGAGAAACGGGCGGCGCCGCCCCGAAGCGACCACATCGAGCCTCCCCTCGAGCGCCTCCACGACCCCTGCGAACACCCGACGCTGCGCCTCCCAGGCTGCGGTCACGGCCTGCTCCATCGACCGGCGCGTCGCGAGCAGGGCAACGGCCGCGAGCAGCGTCATCCCGATGGCAAGGGCTGCGAGTCTCCACGGCTCGTGCGCCACGATAAAGACGGCGAGCAGGGCGGCCGCGAGCGCGTCCGCAAAAAGGCGTGGCAGCTCGAGTGAGACGCTCTTTGCCGACAGATAAACGGCTTGCCCGAGCTCGGCGCTCGCGTCCTCGTCGGGCAGCGCGCTGACACGCAACACATCCCCCTCGATAAGACTCCCGACGACGCGCTCCAAAAGCTCGGCTTCGGTGCGCGCGCGGAACGCGTGCTGTGCAAAGGTGCGGATGCAGAATACGACGCCCAAAGCAAAGGCCAAGGCGATCTTCTCTCTCGATGAGCGCCCGACCAGCGCCCACGCCGCGGCTGCGACCAAGAGGCGCTCGGCGAGGACCAGGGCGGAAAGAATGAGCGCGCGGCGCGCGATCGCGGGCGTCGAAAGGCGGCGAGCAAGCAAGCGAGCGTCCGAAAAACGCATGCGCTACATAGTACTGGGAGGGTGCTTTTGACGCGGGGGATACGGCGCCGGCGCCGTCAGAATTGCGCGCGGCACCCGCGACCGAGACGAGCCTCGCGTTCGACGGTCGGACCTCGAACGAAGCCTCGCGCCTGACTCAGCCCGCCCACACGCCGTCCTCCGCGAGACGCGACACCGACAAGAGCAACTGCCCCGAATGGCTGCCCTTTAATCTATCGCGCACGACCGCCTTACGAAATATCGGGGCTATGTCGTATTGCCGGCGTGCCGTCCGTTCCCCAAGACCGCTCGCTGGCGCAGCAGCTTGGTAGAGCGTTCTCCTTGCTCGGCGCGCTGGTGGGCACGGGGTTCTTCTTGACCGCGCTCACGTACGCGATCAACTGGGCCTGGCTCACGCCGCAGCTCGACCGGAGCCGGCTCGCCGTGAAGGCGGAAACGACCGCCTTCGCCGCGATGCTCGACGAGGAAAACGGCCTTCGTGCTTACTTCTTGACGCGCGACGCGCGCCAGCGCAGCCCGTACGTCCACGGTGAGGAGCGACTCGCCAAAGCCCACCAGGCCCTCACCGAGAACGCGGGGGCAGTCCCCGAGCTGGCCGTGCCGATGCTGGCGACGCGGATGGCGGAGGAGAAATGGCACGAGCAATGGGCCAGAATCGCCGCCGACACCCGCCCAGACGCGGTCCTTCCGTCGATGTCCCAGGGCAAAGAGCTGTTCGACGCGTACCGAAGCGAGGAGACCGACTTCGCCGCCGCCGTGAGCGGGCACACGGAGAGGCTGGCCACACGCGAGACCCAGGTCGTCGCGGCCTGCGTCATGTTCGATCTCGCCGTCTTTTTGGCCGTCTTGTTCGTCGCCGTGCGCCAGCATCGCACGCTGCGCGCAGCCATCGTCGAGCCGATTGCCGCCTTGCTGCGCGACATCGGGCAGATTCGCGATGGCGCACTGGAAGCGACCGCCGGTCACGCCGGCGCAAGAGAGCTCCGCCAGCTCGGGCAGGGCTTGAACGAGATGGTGCGGGCGCTGGCCGTCGCGCGCCAGACCGCCGAATCGAGAGACGAGACCCTTCGAGAACATTCTGGCCGACTGCGCCACATCCTCGACGCGAGTCGCGAGTTCTCCGAAAGCCTCAATTTGAAATACGTCGTCGGCGCGGTGCGCGCGAGCACGGCGGCCGTCGGCGGCTACGAAAAGGTCATCGTCTGGCTCATGGACGACGAACAAAAGCTGCTCGTCGACGCAGACGCGAGCAAGGACAATGCATCGCCCGACCCCCTGCTGGCCGAAGGGCGCGATCTCGCGTCGCGCGCCGCCAAGTCCGGCCGCCTGACCTTCGAGGGGCCGACCGGGAAGGTACGCTTCGGCGACGGAAATACCGGTCCCGTGCAGGCCATCGCGATACCGCTCATCGTCGGAGCACGCGTCGTCGGGGCGCTCGAGGTGCGAGGCGCCGAACCGACGACGGCGACGACCGAGATGATCGAGGTCCTCGAGATGCTCGCGATGCACGCGGCGACGGCCATCGAATCCGCCCGCCTTCACGAGCTCACCGAGGAGCGCAGCCAAATGGACGCCCTCACGAGGCTCTTCAACAGGCGCCGCCTCGAAGAAGATCTCGACGCCGAGTGCAAACGCTGCGCGCGCTACGGACGTCCGCTGGCGTTCGTGATGCTCGACGTCGATCATTTCAAGGCGTTCAACGACTCTCACGGTCACCCTCAGGCGGACACTGCGCTGCAGGAGGTGGCCGAGGTCCTCTCTCGTTGCGTGCGCACGACCGACACCGCCTACCGCTACGGGGGCGAGGAGTTCTGCATCCTCCTGCGCGAGACGAGCGGCGAAGATGCGATGATCTTGGCCGAGCGGGTCCGCCACCGGATCGAGCAGCGCTTCGCCTCGGGCGCGGCGGAGGGCCTCACCGCGTCGTTCGGGGTCGCGGAGTTCTCCGCGGCGACGCCGATGCCGCGCACGCTCGTGGAAGCAGCGGACGCCGCGATGTACGAGTCGAAGCACGCCGGAAGAAATCGCGTGATGCTCAGCTCGCCGCCTCCGTACGCGCTCGCTTTGCCAGTCGGCGAGCTCGAGCCGCACCTGTCCTGATCGCCAGCCGTTCCCATCCGGAGGGCCGCTCGACGCGGCGCAACCCCCTCCCTATGTTCGGAATGTTCGAGGCACATGGAAGGCGCATACGACGTCGTCGTGATCGGCGGGGGCCCAAACGGCCTCGCCGGGGCGATCACGTGCGCGCGGGCGGGCCTTTCGGTGCTGCTCCTCGAAGCCCGTGCGACCGTCGGCGGCGGGACGCGCTCTGCCGAGCTCACCCTGCCGGGATTCGTCCACGACGTCTGTTCGGCGATTCACCCGATGGCCCTCGTGTCTCCTTTCTTTCGGGGCGTCCCACTGTGCGACCACGGTCTCTCGTGGGCGTATTTCGACGCGGAGCTGGCGCACCCGCTCGACGGCGGACGGGCCGCCGTTCTAGAGCGGTCGGTCGTCGCCACGGCAGCGACGCTCGAGGGCGACGGTCCCGCCTACGAGCGCGTGTTCGCGCCTTTCGTCCGCCGTGCCGACGATCTTTATGGCGACGCTCTGGCCCCGCTCGGTTTCCCGCGTCACCCCGGCCTCTTCGCGCGTTTCGGCCTCCAAGCCATGCGTTCGACCAGCTCGTGGGCTCGCCAGCAATTCGAGCATCCGGCCGCGCGCGCGTTGGTCGCGGGCTGCGGCGCCCACTCTTTCTTGCCGCTCGGCGAGCCTTTCACCGCCGCGTTCAGCTTGATGCTCGGAATCGCCGGGCACGCCGTGGGGTGGCCGTGCGCGCGCGCGGGCTCAGGGCGAATCGCCGACGCGATGGCCGCTTACCTCCGCCACCTCGGGGGGACCATCGGTACGGGTCGCGAGGTCGCGACGATGGCGGACCTCCCGCCGGCGAAGGCCTATTTGTTCGACGTGTTCCCCCACGCGCTCGCGCGGATCGCAGGAGACCGCTTGCCCGCGGGGTACCGCTCCGCGCTCGGTCGGTATCGCCACGCCCCGGGCGTCTTCAAGGTCGACTGGGCGCTGAATGCGCCGATTCCGTGGGAGGCCGAGGGCGCGCGCCGCGCGGGGACCGTGCACGTCGGCGGAACGCTCGAAGAGATCGAGGCGAGTGAGATCGCGGTGGCGCGCGGCGAGCACGCCGAGAGGCCGTTCGTCCTCGTCGCGCAGCAGACGCTCGCCGACTCGTCGCGTGCGCCGGGCGGCGCCCACACAGGCTGGGCTTATTGCCACGTGCCGTGGGGGTCGACCATAGTCCGGACCGCGGCCATCGAGGCGCAGATCGAGCGCTTCGCGCCGGGGTTTCGCGAATGCATCGTGGCGCGGCACGAGATGTCGCCGGCGGACTACGCGGCGTACAACCCGAACAACGCCGGGGGGGACATCAGCGGAGGTGCGAACGACATCCGCCAGCTCTTCACGCGCCCCCTGGCGCGCTCGTTGCCTTACACGACGCCCGCGCCCGACATCTTTCTTTGCTCGAGCTCGACTCCCCCGGGAGGAGGCGTGCACGGGATGTGCGGGTATTTCGCCGCGAGGGCGGCGCTCCACCGCGTCTTCGGCAAGCGTACTTTCATCGAAAGAATGGCCCATGACCAAGTCACCTAGCCTCGTCGACAAGCTCTTCGCGGAAGTGCTCCAGACCGAGCGCTCGGCCGCTCGGCATCCGAAGGTCGAGGCGGGGAGACTGGGGCGCTGCCCTCCCGCCGACGCGCTTCTAGCCATCGCCGGTCACGCCGCGGGGGCCGAATCCGACCTGGCCGCTCTCGCCGAACGTCGCGGCAAGGCCGGGAGCAAGATGGGCCTGACGGTCGGAAGCTTGTTCTCGATCGGGAGAGACCGCGTCGCCGACCTTCTCCTCACGATGCAGGCGTCCTACCGGGGGACGCTCCTCGGGATGCGACACGGTTACGACGTAGTGAGCCTCTTCCGGCTCGCCGCCCTAGCCGAGGGCGACGCCGAGCTCGCGGCGTGGTGCGACCGCTGGCTCGTCGAGCGCGCGCCGCTGATTCAGGCGGTCGCCGACGCGCTGTCATGGTTTGCCGAGCACCCGGACCGCGCGCTCCGAAGCGCGAAGTGGGGCGGAGCTGCGGGGTGAGCGCGACGGCTTTGTTGGGGCAATCCGTCCGAGCCCGTCGGGACCGGCCGGGTTCTAGAAATTGCAACCGTTCGTCACTCCCGTGCCCAGGCCTCGTCGCCGTCGGCGAACGTCTGAACGCGGCGGTAATGCGCGTGAAGATAACATCGGAGCAGCACGACACCCTCCAGGCCCTCTTCTACCCTCGCCATCTCACACACCGATTCAGTCGGCGCGCGAGACGACCGGACGCACTCGGCGGACCAACCCAGAAAGGGATTCTGTCGAGACGACGTAATAAAGCTCGTTCGGCCTCGCGGCGCGTCGAACGAAGAGGCTCGACGGGTCCACCGCTGCGCCCTTGCCGAACGCGAGCGCCTCGCGTTTCAAGGCCCCTAGGACCTGCCTGAACGTCTTCGGCGCGCCGTCCGTGTACGTGCGTACATCGTGATGAGCCTCCACCGCAAAGTACTTGGCCCGCTGCCTCTCCGGCGTCAGACCGTGCGAGTAGATCGAGTCGGCAATCCACTGACCGTCGGCACACGGAGCAACCGATGCGACGCCGTCCACCAAACCGAAAGGATACCGACTCCCCTGACGCGCGTGGACGACGTAAAGGAGGAACGTTGGCACGTTTTGCGTGCTCCGCCTCACCGCCGCCTCGAGCGCCACCGTGGCAAAGACATGGTCGGGATGGTTGTCGACGAGCGGGTGTGGACACACGACCACGGCGGGCTTCGCTGTCTCGAGCACCAGGCAAAGCTCCTCGACGAGGCCGGACCAAGTGCATTTTGCCGGACCTCCCTGAAACTCCGCGTGGCGGTTCCTCGCCCGCAGTGCATCGCGCGAAAGGCCAGGCTCGCAGCCCAGCCTGAAGGGCCGCGCCGGGTCTCGGGCCATCGCCTCGAGCTTGCCGTCCGGATACACGAGATTGAGAGAGCGCTCGGCCGGCAGCCCGTTGAGCTGGGGGATCGTCAGGCTATCCCAGACACGCAAAGACGCTTTCCAATAGGCGTCCTCGTCAGCCTTCCCTGAGCCGACGACCCTCGCGAGGCTCATGGCTCCCTGCTCGCCCGCCGTGATAGTGACCACCCAGGACCGTGAGGGGCTGTCGGCGTAAAGGCCGAAGGCCGCGATTTCGGCGTCGTCAGGGTGTGGCGCGACCACGACAATGGTGTCCGTATCCGCAGTCAACGCGGGCGACTCGAATAGACTCAGTGTGCCCTCGGCGCTCCAGCGCGCAGAGTCGCTGCGCAACTCGATGCGTCGACTTTGCCGAGCGCCTTGAAAGAGCGACGACAGGTTGAGATGGCGCTGACCGCGAGCGCCACGATCGAGGTACTGGCGGCACGAGACCTCACCCCGCGAAATGTCCAGCGCCGGCTCGCGGAAATGACCCTTGCCGACCGGTGCGACGTCGAGGGTCAGGAATACGCTTCCACGACGGTCCGCTAGAACGTCCGGCAAAGCGAAGCCGCTCCGCGAGACAACGACCGGAACGATCTCCGCCGGGTGTCGGCAAACCAGACCCTCGTTGCGGGAGGATGCCCAAAGTTTCATGCGGAGTCCGCGGCCGGGCCAGTCACCGGCGTCCCCTCCGGTACGCATCGAGAGGGCCTTTTGGAACGAACGGTCGCACGGCCGCTTTGAGGGCGCCGAACCACCAATCAGGATAACTCCACGAATACGCCGACGCCGCGGCGAGAGTGCGCCCCACTGCACGATAGTCTCGCTTGTCACCGTGGATGCCGGCTAGGATCAACGACTGTTCAGCGCGCTTTCGCTTACAAATCGAACGGAGCGCCGGGTCGGCCACGAGACGGCCCATTTTTCCATAAAGGTTCATACGGCTCTGGTACTCAGCGGCTCGATTGCCGCTATAATGATCAGTGTGATTGCGAACGGAACACAGCTCTTCTGGCACGACGGCCACCTTGCTTCGCATGGCTAGTCGCAAATAAAGGGCGTAGTCCTCGCACCAGCGCTGCTCCTCGTCGAAACCCCCGATCTCTTCGACGAAATCACGAGCGGCAACGACCGACGCCATGGCCATTTGGTTTTTTTGGTCCCGCAGCAACTGCTCGAGAATCCAACCGTCCGGAGGCACACGTCGTCGCAGGGCGTCATCGACGATCGGTCGACCATCTTCGTCGATGCGATCGCATCGTGTATAACTCCACCTTCGGTCAGGGCTTCCGCGGAGGAGGTTGATTTGCTTCTCGAGCTTCCGCGGTGCCCAAATGTCGTCGGAGTCGATAAATGCCAGGTAGTGGCCGGTGGCTATCCCAATGGCTCTGTTGCGCACGTGACCGGGGTTTCCGCAATGAGCCAGCCACGTCGCGCGCACACGCCCCGTCATGAATGTTCGCAAGTAGGCACGTGTCTCTTCCGTCGATCCGTCGTCCGCGACAATCAACTCCCAATCCTCAAAGCTTTGCGACAATACGGAATCGATGGCAGCGCGGATATAGCGAACGCGGTTGAATGTGGGCATAATGATGGACACGGCGGGCACGACTTTCACGCTCCAGCTTGCCGACATGAGCTCGGATTCGATCGGCGTTGCATTGGCAGAAGCGCGAGCTTGCGGTTGGAGCGTGACATTTGCGTTGCCCGACATTGATGCGCGAGCAGTACCCTTGACCCTCGGTGCCCGAACGAACGAAGCTCTTCCACTTCGCCGGACGCGTCAAGCGCACCCTGCAAACGCTCGTCCCGTGGCAAAAAAACATGTTCCCCTTCGGGTGGCCGATGCCGCATTCCTGGCCTTTGCTGCCGGAAACCTGTCCTTGCGACGTGGATTTTTGCGGTTACCTCAAAGAACACCGCGTCTCGAGGAAGTCGGTCTTTCATTTTGGCAGTGGAGGCCACCACCTGGTGGGATTGCGCAACAGAGAAGATGCGCTCGAAAATGAGATTTTGGCAATCACGGCCTCACCGGTCGAGCATCTTCGTTACGTCAAGCTCGTTACCCAAAATCCGACGATGGGCGCACATTACAAGGTACTTTTTGCGAACATCTACGATCTCGGCGCGCTTTCGTTGCCGCCATTCGACGTGATCACGTTGTTTCATTTATGCGAATACACTCGCGCGACCGACCGCAGGCAGCGAATGGATGACGCCGGTGTGCTCGACCTTTTTCGACTGAAGTTGACGGCGGGCGGGCGTCTCCTATTTTACGATGGATCCATCGGCCGAGCTGCGACACGGCGAATCGTTCAGCGCGCCGTCGACGACGGCAAGCTATGCTTCGACGAGCAGTACCGAAGCCTCCTGATTTTCAAGGCCTAGCTGACCCTGCATCCCTCGGCGACCTCCACGGCCGACGCCGCGCCCGCATTGCTGGCGTTCATCCTCACGCAACTCCAACCATCCTTTTCCCGTCTTCCTGTGCCCTCTCCGTCTCTCTTTCCCTCGTCCGACCGGACGACGGGCTCGGGGGGCTGAGGCGACCCTCACGGTCCGCTACACGGAAATTCTGACACCGCCGCGTCGAATCCCCGACGGGCAGCGGACCCTGCTCAGGGTGCGGAGGTCTCGCGGCGAAATCCGTCCACTCCAACCATCCTTTTCTCGTCTTCCCGTCTTCCCGTCTTCCTGTGCCCTCTCCGTCTCTCTTTCCCTCGTCCGACCGAACGACGGGCTCGGGGGGCTGAGGCGACCCTCACGGTCCGCTACACGGAAATTCTGACACCGCCGCGTCGAATCCCGACGGGCAGCGGACCCTGCTCAGGGTGCGGAGGTCTCGCGGCGAAATCTGTCCACTCCAACCATCCTTTTCCCGTCTTCCCGTCTTCCCGTCTTCCTGTGCCCTCTCCGTCTCTCTTTCCCTCGTCCGACCGAACGACGGGCTCGGGGGGCTGAGGCGACCCTCACGGTCCGCTACACGGAAATTCTGACAGGCTCGGGGACTGCCGCTGCGTCGATGCCCGCGCGTCTCTCGTCCATGGCGACCGCCGCTTCGTCGACCACCGCACCGCGCTCGCTCATCCTGACCCGCGCTTTCGTCGAAGCCGCACGTCTCTCGTCCTTCAGGACCGCCTTTTTTTGGATGACTGCGCGTCTCTCGCTCATCCGGGCCTCGATCGCGTCGATGACCGCACTTCTCTCGCTCATCGGGACCGCCATGAGGCCCAAGCGTGCCCACCTCTCGCTCATACGCGCGTCCATCTCGCTCATTCCTGCCCGTCTTTCCTTCATGCGCGCGCCCATCTCGCTCATTCCTGCCCGTCTCTCCTTCTTGCGCGCGCCCATCTCGCTCATTCCTGCCCGTCTCTCCTTCACGCGCGCCCCCATCCCGCTCATACCTGCCCGTCTTTCCTTCATGCGCGCGCCCATCCCGCTCATACCTGCCCGTCTTTCCTTCATGCGCGCGCCCATCCCGCTCATACCTGCCCGTCTCTCCTTCATGCGCGCCCCCATCCCGCTCATACCTGCCCGTCTTTCCTTCATGCGCGCGCCCATCCCGCTCATACCTGCCCGTCTTTCCTTCATGCGCGCGCCCATCCCGCTCATACCTGCCCGTCTTTCCTTCACGCGCGCGCCCATCCCGCTCATTCCTGCCCGTCTTTCCTTCTTGCGCGCGCCCATCCCGCTCATACCTGCCCGTCTCTCCTTCTTGCGCGCGCCCATCCCGCTGAGACGCGACCGGCGCCCGCTCATTCGTGCGGGGCTAGTCGGGACGCCGCGCCGAGCCCTGCTCGCGGGTACCGCCATTGGACGGACTCGCCCCGGCGTTCGTTCAATCGCAGAGCGAGCGCGCCGTCTCGATCCTGCCGTCTCGCCTCAGGACGGCGCCGTCCGCGCCGCCACCTCGGCACCGAGGCCGAGACGCGGCGAGGACCCGTCGGTCGCCGTCCGCGGACGGAGCTCGACAGGCGCTGGATCGTGCTTGTTCAACCCTCCGTGGTCCTTGGCGATCAGCACGTAGAGCGACGGCACGACGAACAGCGTGAACAGCGTGCCGATCGTCATCCCGCCGACGAGCACGATGCCGATCGAATTTCGCGCGACGGCGCCGGCGCCGGTGACCAGCGTGAGCGGAAAGTGGCCCACGACCGTCGCGACCGTGGTCATCAGGATCGGACGGAGGCGGGTGCTCGCCGCGGCGCGAATCGCGTCGAGCTTGCTCATTCCCGCGCTCTTGCTGCGCGTTCGCGAACTCGACGATGAGAATGCCGTTCTTCGACACCAGGCCGACGAGCGTGACCAGGCCCGACCTGCGAGTAGATGTTGAGCGTCGTCGTCCAGCCCTCGGTGAGCTTGAAGTGCATGCCCGGCGGTCCGGCGAACTTCAGGAACGTGAAGATCAGCGCGCCGAACATGGCGAGCGGCACCGAGCCGGCGAGGATGACGAACGGATCGCGGAACGAATTGAACTGCGCCGCGAGCACGAGGAAGATGAGAACGATGCGCGAGGCCCATCGCCGGCAAGAATTTGCCGCCCTCTTGCCGGAGCTGGCGCGACTCGCCCGTGTAGTCGATGCGGTAGCCCGGCGGCAGGATCTTCGCCGCGGCGGTCTTCGAGCACCTTGCAGCCCGGCGTCGAGCGACCGCGGAGCGACGCCGGAGATCTTGACCGCGTTCAGCTGCTGGAAGCGGTTGAGCGTGCGCGGCTCGACGCCCTGCGCGCAGCGTGGCGACGGCGCTGAGCGGCATCAGCTGTCCGTTCGGGCCCCGCGATGTGGATGTCGTTGAGCTGCTCGGCCGTGAGGCGGCCGGACGCGCTCGATCTGCGGGATGACCTTGTAGCTCGCGCCCGTCGATGTTGAAGCGGTTGACGAAGTTGCCGCCGAGCATCGACGCGAGGTCGCGCGCCCACCTGCTGCATGCGTCAGCCCCATCGACGCGACCTTGTCGCGGTCGAGGACGATCTCCGACTTCGCCTGGTCGATCTGCACGTCGGTGATGGGCGGGAACGCGAACTGCCCGCTCTTGGCCGCCTCCTGCGACGAGCTGCTGCGCGAAGCGCACCATCTCCTCGTGGCTCGCCGTCGACGCGATGACGAACTCGACCGGGAAGAAGCCGGCGCTCGGCAGCGCCGACGGCAGGAACGCGGGCGCGCGGATGCCCGTGATCCGCGCGAGCTTCGCGCTCAGCTCCTCCTGGATCGGGAAGATGCTGCGCTTGCGCTCCTCCCACGGCTTGACCAGCATGCCGCCGAAGCCGGCCGATCGGGAACGTGATCTGGAAGCTGTGGTCGAACTCCGGCTCGGTCTTGGAAGATCCGGTTCACCTGCTCGGTGTACGGCATCGAGCTGCTCGAGCGTGGCGTTCGCCGGCACGTCGATCGCGCCGAAGACGACGCCCTGGTCCTCGTTCGGCGCGAGCTCGGTCGGCGAGAACAGGTACATCGGCACGATGAGGAGCGTGAGCGTGATCCACACGGCGTAGACCACCGGGCGCGTCGCGCAGCGTGGCGTCGAGCGCGCGCCCGTAGGCGCGCTTCGCAGCGCTCGAAACCGCGCGTCGATGCGTCGCGGGAGCCAAGCCCTGTCCGTGCTCGGCCGTGAGCAGCTGCGACGACATCATCGGCGACAGCGTGAGCGCGACGACGCCGGAGATGAACGACCGCGCCCGCGAGCGTGAAGGCGAACTCGCGGAAGAGCGCGCCGGTGAGGCCGCCCTGAAAGCCGATGGGCGCGTACACCGCCGCGAGCGTGATGGTCATCGCGATGATCGGGCCCGACGAGCTCGCGCGCGCCGACGAGCGCCGCCTCGAGCGGCGTCTTGCCCTCGCGGATGTGGCGCTCGACGTTCTCGACGACGACGATCGCGTCGTCGACCACGAGGCCGACCGAGAGCACGATGGCGAGCAGCGTCAGCAGGTTCAGCGTGAAGCCGAACACCTGCATCAGGAAGACGGCGCCGATGAGCGACACCGGAATGGCGACGAGCGGCACGAGCACGGTGCGCAGCGAGCCGAGGAACAGGAAGATGACGATGATGACGATGAGCACCGTCTCGGTCGAGCGTGTTGCACGACCTCGTGGATCGCGTTGTTGATGTAGCTGCGTCGAGTCGAAGGCGACGCGTCGCCTGCATGCCGGTCGGCAGCTCGCCCTTGATGACGTCTCCATCTCCTTGCGGACGCGCGCGATGACGTCGAGCGAGTTGGCGTTCGGCAGCACCCAGACGCCCATGAAGACCGCCTTTTCGCCGGACAGGCGGACGTCCTGCTCGTAGGTGTCGGCGCCGAGGACGACGTCGGCGACGTCCTCGAGCCGGACGAGCGCCGCCGTTCTGCGCGCGGATGACGAGCTTCTTGAACTCGTCGACCGACGTGAGATCGGTCGTCGCCGTGAGGTTGACCTGGACGAGCGCGCCCTTGGTCTGCCCGACGGCGGCGAGGTAGTTGTTCGCGGCCGAGCGCCTGGCGCACCTGCGACGGGCTCACGTTGAGCGCGGCCATGCGGTCGGGCTTGAGCCAGGCGCGGATGGCGAACGTGCGGCCGCCCAGGATGTCGGCGCGCTGCACGCCCTCGATCGCCGAGAGGCGCGGCTGCACGACGCGAATCAGGTAGTCGGTGACCTGGTTGTCCTCGAGGATCGTCGAGCCGAAGCTCAGGTACATCGCCGCGATCTGCGCGTCCGACGGCTCGATGTTGATCGCCGGGACCTCCGCCTCGGGCGGCAGGTCGGCGCGCACCTGGTTCGACGCGCGCGCTGATGTCGGCGAGCGCGTTCGCCGCGCTGAAGTTGAGCTTCAGCCGGACGTTGATCGTCGAGAGCCCCTGCACGCTCTGCGACTCGATGTAGTCGATGCCGTCGGCGGCGGCGATCGCGCGCTCGAGCGGCGTCGTGATGAAGCCGCGAACGAGATCGGCGTTCGCGCCGACGTACACCGTGCGCACGGTGATCGTGGCGCTCTCGAGCTTCGGGTACTGGCGCACGTTCAGCGAGCGCATCGCCTGGAGCCCGGCGATGATGATGACCAGGTTGACGACGATCGCCAGCACCGGCCGGCGGATGAAGATGTCGGTGAACTTCATGGCCCTCACCGGTTCTCGCGGCTGCGGGTTCGAGCTGCGGCGTCGGCCTTCACGTCGTTGTCGACGACGACGCCCGAGCCGTTGCGCAGCTTGAAGGCGCCCGCGGTGACGACCTCCTGGCCGGCCTTGACGCCGTCGAGGATGGCCACGAAGTCGCCGCGCGCCTCGCCGACGCGCACGAACTGCTGCCGCGCGACCTTGCCTGGCTTGCCGTCGGCGCCTGCGACGGGCGTCCCGGCGTCGTCCTTCTTGTCCTCGACGACGAAGACCGAGTCGCCGTACGACGCGTGAACGACGGCCGTGGCCGGGACGGTCACGACGGTCGTCGCGCTTCGGGAAGAACGACCGACACGTTCGCGAACATGCCCGGGCGCAGCTCGCTCTTCGGCGTTCGGGACCGCTCGCGCGCAGCTTGATCGTGCGCGTCGCCGAGTCGACCTCGGGATCGACCGCCGCGATCGTCCCCGTCCTGCGCGAGCCCCGCCGCGCCGTCGATCGTCACGCGCACCGGCATGCCGACCTTCACGTCGGCGAGCCGCTGCTGCGGCAGCGTGAAGTCCGACGTACACCGCGTCGATGGCCTCGAGCACCGTCACGGTGGTGCCCGGGTTCAGGTACTGGCCCGACGTTGACGGCGCGGATGCCGAGCCGTCCCGCGAACGGCGCGCGCACGACCTTGCGGTCGATCTGCGCCTGCAGGGCGCCGAGGTCCGTCGTCGTCGTCTTCAGCTGCGCCTCGTCCGTGTCGAGCTGCGACTGCGCGATGATCGTCTCGCTCTGCGCGAGCGCGCGCGAGCGGCCGGCCGTCAGCGTTCGCGAGATCCATGCGAGCCTTCGCCGACGCGAGCTGCGCGCGCTCGACGCTCGTGTCGAGCTCGCACGAGACTCTGCCCCTGTTTCACGAGAGCGCCCGACTCGAAGAGGATGCGCGAGACGATGCCCGGGGCGTCGTTGCTGACGGCCACGCCCTTCGCCGGCGCGATGCTGCCGACCGCGGTGACAGCGGCCTCCCAGGTCTGTGCCTTGGAGACCGCGGTGCTGACGGCCTCGGGAGGCGGGCCGGCCTGCTGCATCGCCTTGCCGAAATGAATCAGCGTGGAAATCTGCCCGAATTTGATGCCCGCAAGGACCGCTATCAGCGCGAGAAGGCCGAAGAGTGGGAGAACGTAGCGCACGCGGTGTGGGATGTTGCGGCGACCGGCCACGTTTCGCCGCCTACGCAGGAATCGGACACGGCGTTGGTCAATTGTTCGGGGCGCCTTCCAGAATCCAGGTCTTGATGGTGGTCGAGTCCGCGGCCGACAGGTACGGACCACCGAGCGGCATCCGCGCGTTCATGATGGTCGTGCCCGCCCGCGTGCAATCGACGTCCGTCGGGCTGATCTTGCACCAAAGATAGCTGTGGCCGGCGTCGTTCGGGGTGACGTAGTTGAGGCGCGGCACCTCCCCGGACTTGACGTTGACGATCGCGGCGTAGCTGATGGTCAAGCCTCCGCAGCCGCCGTGGCAGGCGTTCGTGCAATTGCCGTCGAGGAGGGGGGCCACCGTGGTCGCATAGTGAACGGTGCCTCCGTCGGTCCTCGCGCCTCCGTCGGTCCTCGCGCCTCCGTCGGTCCTCGCGCCGGCGTCCAGTCCGGGCCCCGAGTCGGTGCTCGCGTCGACGGAGGCCGCGTCCGCCGGAGGGGTCACCAAGCCGGCGTCTCCCGCTTCTCCCGCGTCCCCCGCGAGCCCGCCGCTCGTGCTCCCGCTGCTGCCGCTCGCGGAGCCCGAGCCTCCGCTGCTGCCCCCGTTCGGGGTTCCACTCGTGCTCCCGCTCGAAGCCCTCGAATCGCCTCGGCCCGCCGCGTCGCCTACGTCGTTCGGCGCGCCGCCCATGTCCGGCGGCGTCCCCGTGTCGCCGCATGCCACCGTCAGCCCGCCCAAGAAGAAGACTCCCACCACGAACACCGCATTCTTCGTCACCATGAGCGCTCATCGTGACCGACCTGTTCCGTCACGCGCAACGTTTGCTGCCGCGACGGAGAAATCCGGATGCGACTGAAATGCGTCTGTGGCGGCTCGGAATCGAACGAGGCGGACACGCGCGCTCTTTCCCTTGGCTTGGCACTGGGCGTCCGGCCGGCGTCCGCTTGCGCCCGCTGGCGCAGTTCTCGCAGGAGCCCGCGGCATGGAGACGGCCACGGGTGCGGCGAGCCTCGGCGGGACGGGCAGAACGAGCCGAACCAAAGACCACCGCGGCAAGCGACCCGCAGCCGACCCAAGCTCGACGCGCGAGCGGCAGGCCTCTTTCTTCACCTCACCAGTCTGCCAGGCCCCCACGGCAACGGCGACCTCGGGCCGGCCGCTCGCGGCTTTGCCGAGCTCCTCGCCCGCGCCGGACATCGCTGGTGGCAACTGCTGCCCGTCGGTCCTGCGGGCGCGGGCCACTCGCCGTACAGCGGCGTGTCGGCGTTCGCGGGCAACCCCATGCTCATCAGCCTGACCGACCTGGTCGCCGACGGACTGCTCGAGGGCCGGGCGCTCGACACGTCGCTCCCGGCGGATCGAGTGGACTACGAACGCGCCGAGCCGCTCCGGAGCGGTGCGCTTCGCGTCGCGATACGCCGCCTCGGCGAGCTCGGCGGCAGGCACCGCCAGTCGCTCGACGAGTTCCGGCACGGCGAGCGCGCCTGGCTGCCCGACTACGCGCTCTTCATGGCCCTTCGCGATCACCACCACGGCGCCCCGTGGACGTCGTGGGATGCGCCGCTCGCGCGTCGGGACGCCAAGGCGCTCGAGCGCGCCCGCCGAGACCTCCAAGCCGCCGTGTCCCACTACGAGCTCGAGCAGTTTCTCTTCGACCTGCAGTGGCGGAGGCTCCGAGCCCACTGCGACGCGCACGGCGTTGGGCTCATCGGCGACGTGCCGATCTTCATCGCGCACGAGAGCGCGGACGTCTGGGCGCACCAGCCCTACTTTCGCCTCGACCCACGCGGCAACGCCACGCACGTCGCCGGCGTTCCACCCGACTACTTCAGCAAGACGGGCCAGCGTTGGGGCAACCCGCTCTACCGTTGGAAGACGCTGGCGCGTGACGGCTACTCCTGGTGGATCGAGCGGCTGCGCGCCCTCGTCTCGCGCTTCGACGTGGTCCGGCTCGATCATTTCATCGGCTTCACCCGCTACTGGGAGGTCCCGGCGACGGAGAGAACGGCCGAACGAGGCCGGTGGATGAAGGGGCCTGGTCCCGCGTTGTTCGAAAAGGCGCGGGCCGCCCTCGGCTCCTTGCCGTTCATCGCGGAGGATCTTGGCGCGGTGACGCCCCAAGTGCAGGCGCTCCGCGATCGGTTCGCCCTGCCCGGGATGCGCGTCCTGCAATTCGCTTTCGGCGGTGACGTGCAGGCCTCGAGCTTCCTGCCGCACAACTACGTGCCTCGCTCGGTGGCCTACACCGGGACGCACGACAACGACACGATCGTCGGCTGGCTCGAGGACCGGGGCGGCGGTGTCGGCAATCCGCGGTCTCCCCAGCAGGCGGCCTCGGAGCGCCAGCGCGCCATCAGGTACCTCGCCGGACCGCGCGCGACGCACCTTGCCGACGAGCCTCACTGGGAAATGATCCGGGCGGTCTATGCGTCGGTCGCCAACACCGCCATCGTTCCGATGCAAGACGTCCTCGGCCTGGACAATCGCGCCCGCATGAACGTGCCGGGCAAGGCGGAAGGCAATTGGGCCTGGCGTCTTTCGGAGGCGGATCTGACGGAGAGCCTTGCCGAGCAGCTCCGGCAGCTTGCCTGCACTTACGGCCGTGACACGCGGGCGACGTCCATCGACCGCTGACCCCTCCGGGAGCCCCTTGCCCAACGCGCACACGCCACGCCCCGAACTCATCGCTTCGCACGGCGCCGAGGTCCTCCCGGCGCTACGGATCGCCGCCTACAACGCCGAGCTACGGGACGACGCAGGCTTCATCGGAGATCACGCCTGCATCCGCGCCTTCCGCGGCATCCTCGAAGACTGGCGCGCGCGTCTCCGCAAGGTCGGCGACGATCCGCTCGGCGACGCGGCGACCGACGCGATCAGCAAAAAGAAGCTCGACAAGATCTTGCACGACGGGGACCCCGAGGCCGCCGGCCTCGTTCACGCGGTCATCGAGGACTTTGCCAAGGAGCTCGCCGCGGTGATCGACCGCTTCCTTCGCCAGAAAGCCTGGAAAGACGTCAAACGCATCGTCATGGGAGGCGGCCTTCGGGCCAGCCGCGTGGGCGAGCTCGCCATCGGGCGCGCCGGCATCATTCTCAAGGCGGCAGGCCATCCCGTCGACGTCGTTCCGATACGCAGCCACCCCGACCACGCGGGTCTCATGGGGACGGTGCACCTCGCGCCTTCGTGGATCTTCGCGGGGTTCGACGGCGTGCTCGCCGTCGACATCGGCGGGTCGAACATCCGGGCCGGGATCGTGGAGCTCAACCTCAAAAAAGCGGACGATTTGTCGGCCGTGAGCGTTCGGACGTCGGAGCTTTGGCGGCACGTGGACGACAAGCCCAAACGCGGGGAGGCCGTCGAGCGCCTGGTGGCGATGCTCGGCGAGCTCGTCGAACGTGCGGGCAAGGAAGGCGTATCGCTCGCGCCGTTCGTGGGCGTCGGCTGCCCGGGGGTCATCGAAAAAGACGGGACGATCGCTCGTGGCGGGCAGAATCTCCCCGGCAACTGGGAAAGCAGCCGATTCAACCTTCCTCAGCTGATCAGCGAGAAGGTCCCCAAGATCGGCGCGCACGCGACCCACGTCGTCATGCACAACGACGCCGTCGTACAGGGCCTCAGCGAGCTGCCGTTCATGCGCGACGTGGACTGCTGGGGCGTGCTCACGATTGGCACGGGCCTCGGCAACGCCTGCTTCAGCCAGCTTCGGCCGCACGCCTGAGTCGGCAGCACGCGACGCTCTCCCCGGGCCGCGCGAGGCTCGACGTCCTCGGGAGCGCCTCGTCGGAAGCGTCCGCTCTTTGGGCACCGTTTACGCACGGCTGGCGCAACGACGCTCACGCTTTGCACGAGCTTCGCACAAGCTCGCGACGGAGCCTGCATCCCCGTCGCGAGCTCGGTCCTGGCTGGCGGCGCCCATCCGAGCGCCACCGTTCTACAATTCGCGGATCACGCGAAGAGGCGAACGCCCCCTTGGGCGGCCTGGATCACGGCAGCGAAGCGGCCGCGAAGCAGGAGGCCGACCTCAAGGAGGCGACGTGCACGCGTCAGGAAACGACGCGCACGTTGTCTGCCTGCAGGCCCTTGGGGCCCTTCTTCACGTCGAACTCAACCTTCTGTCCCTCCGTGAGGGAACGGAAGCCGGTCGCCTGAATGGCGGACTGGTGGCAGAACACGTCTTCGCCCCCGCCGTCCTGCGTGATGAACCCGAAACCCTTCGAATCGTTGAACCACTTCACGGTGCCAGTTGCCATGTCTCTGCTCTTCTTTCACACACGAGGGCACTTTGCCTTCGAGGACCCTCGCCGTCGGCGTGGGACCCGACCTTCGTATCGGAAGATTGTCACCGTGTCGTGCACATTCTCTTGCCGCCCTCACGGAGACGCTTTTCTCTCGATCGGACGGCAGGTTGCGTACGAGGTAAGGGCAGGTCGTAGAGGCGCTCAAATCGAGGCTCGCCGCGAGGCACGGTCAGCGGTACAAGGCCAAACGATGGGAATCGCCCTCCACGACCCCACTTATTGCCCGCCCTCACGGCCGGGTGCGGGCGAGCGCCTTGCCGCCCGATTCATCCACGACCCACGGGATATCCCGTTCCTCAAGCTGATGGGCGTGCTGACGGCGCTCATCGTCCCGACCGGCGTCGTGCTCTTCTTGCCGGGCGCATTTCGATGGTGGCTTGCGGGCGCCCACCTCGCGCTCGTCACCTATTTCCTCGGGCCCTTCGTGCTGATGCTTCACAACACCAGCCACAGGCGGCTCTTTCGGCGGCCTTGGGGCTGGATGAACGCGTACATCCCGTCGGTGCTCGGCCCGTTTTTCGGCCAGTCGCCGGAGACGTACTTCGCGCATCACGTCGGAATGCACCATCCCGAGAACAACCTCGAGGACGACCTGAGCACGACGCTGCCGTACCGCCGCGACAGCTTCGTCGACTTCCTGCGGTACTTTCTCCGCTTCTTCTTCGCGGGCATCTTCGAGCTGACACGCTATTTCGCCCGCAAACGTCGGCGCGCGCTGATGGTGCGCTGCGCGGCAGGGGAGCTTTTTTTCTGGGGGTGCGTGGCGGCGCTGCTCTTCGTCGACTGGCGGGCGACCGTGGTCGTGCTCGTCGTGCCGCTGGTCATTGCGCGCTTCGCGATGATGGCAGGCAACTGGGCCCAGCACGCCTTCGTCGACGAATCGTCCCCCGCGAACAGCTATCGGAACAGCATCACGTGCATCAACTGCAGCTACAACCGCCGCTGTTTCAACGACGGCTACCACATCGGCCATCACCTGAAATCGACCCGGCATTGGACGGAGATGCCCGAAGAGCTCTCGCGCAATCTGCTCATTTACGAGTCCGAGGGCGCCGTGCTCTTTGCCGGAATTGATTTCTTCGGGGTCTGGCTCTGTCTCATGCTGGGTCGCTACGATTGGCTCGCGCGCCGAGTCGTGACGCTCGGGGATACGCCGCCTTCGACCGAAGAGGTCGTGACGCTCCTCAGGAGCCGCACTCGCTGGAAGCGCACCCCCGCCTGAATCGCGGCTGGGGCTCGCGTTCGCGAAGGAGTCCGCCTTCAGCCGCGAGGACGACCGGAGGCGACGCGCCTCAAGAGAGCAAACTGCCCGCGTTCGCCGATCCTTTCGTACGCGCCGGTCGCGAGCTCCTTCAAAGCCTGATCCGCGCCCCCCCCGCCCGAGTCGGTTCGGTAGAGAATGTAGTCGGCGTCGCCGACCGCGACGCGCAGCGTGAAGACGTTGAGACGTGTCGAGAAATGCGGGACCTCGCGCTCCGAAAGAGCGATGGACGCGTCCTTGGGAACGAGACTTCCGAGCTCGAGCAAATCGTGAAGGGTCTGCTTCTCCGACGGCCTGAGCGGCCCGACATCGATTCGACCCCAAGCCGAGGCGAAGGTCGCGCGCTGAAAGACGACGCCCCAGTGGAGACTGGCCAGAAGCGTCGCGAGCGTCAGCGCAGCGAGGGCGGCGGCCTGGCGCGACCGCCCGTGATCATGCTCGATCTGCTGGAGCACGACGGCCGTGCCGACGAAGACGAAAGGGACCCAATAGAAGACGTATTGAAAAGTGGTGTCCGTCGTCGGGTGATATCCCGTCGTCAAAATCGTACCGAGAATGGCTGGGGTGAACCCGAACCAGAGCCACGCGCGCCTCATCGGTAGAAAGGCGAGCGGCAAGAAGATCTGGAGCAGGTGAAGCAGCTTCTCTCGAGTCAGCAGCGTTCCGAGCGTGAAGAGCGGGTTCGAAAGCACCGTCTTGACGACGCCGAAGAGGCTCCGATCGCCGGCCGGCAAGAGGTCCTTGTACATTTCCTGAAACCACCAGGTGCCGAACATCGGCATCACGACGAAGCGCACCACGAGGAAGTAGACGACGCTGATCGACGCGATGATCAGCCCAGCCACGGGGCGATGGCCCGTGGCGAGCATGAGCATCCCCGCCACCGCGAGCGAGATGCTCACGTCCTCGCGGCAGCCGACGGCCATCACGAAGGCCAGCGCGAAGAGCGCGTCCTTTTTCGAGTCGATGAAATAGAAGCACCAGAGGACGAGGGTCGAGCCGAGAGGCTGGAAATGGAAATCGTAAAAGTTGCCGCTGTGAACGGGCGGGAACAGAAGGTAGGCGAGCGCGAGCACGAGCGCGGCGACCGGGCGCAGTCGTCGCGCCGCGATCAGGTAAATAGGTATCGCGCCGAGACCCACCATGAATGCCTGAATGCAAAGGAGCGCCTCCGGGCCGGGCCGCAGCGCGTAGAGCGGCAGAAACAGATAGATCGAGAGCTCGGCGTGCGTATGCAAAGACGACCAGTTCTCACCCGATGGAACGGCCACCGTGCCGCGCAGCGGGTGGCCGTGAAGCGCGTTGTAAAAAAGGTTGTCGTAGCCGCCCAGGTCGAACGCGGCCGTCCCCAATCGATCGTGGTATCGAATGGTCAGGACCGACACGAACACGCCATAGGCCAGGGCTGCGACGACGACGATGGCCCGCCCGAGGCGCCGGGAGCGCGCCGTGAAGCGCTCGCTCCCGAAGACGACACCCGCGAGGACGTCGTCGGGCAACGACTGGAGCGAGCCCGCGATCGCGCGCTCGAAGAGCAAGACGACGATGGCGATGGCGCAGCCGAGAAGCACCGGGTCGTTCTGCCAGGGGGGGACGCGGCAGAGCGGCAGTATCAGCGCGAGCACGGCCGCGGGCGACAGCACCAAGGCGACGCGCTTGACGGTCGCGAGGTCGTCCGCGCTGCGCCGCCAGACCACGAAGGCCCCTGCGACGAGAGCCGACGCCGCCGCCCCGCCGCCCATCCAGAGAAGAAGCCTGTGGCGAGCGGCTAGGCCGAGCTCGTTACGCGCGAGAAAGGGATCGAGCCCTGTCGAGAACCCCACGGCCTCCCAGACGCACAGGACGAGGGCGGCGCCAAGCGTCGCGAGGAGCGCGTTCGCTCGCACCGCCTGAGCCAAACGCGTCGCCGTCCAGAAGCGCGTTTCTCTAAGACCTGTCGTAACCACCTGCGAGTCCGTGTGCCTTGATGCGAAGAAGATCGATCGGATCCGTGTAGACGCACCTCCACACGTCGATTTTGGAGGGGCGCGTCTCCGGCTCCCGCTCGACGGGCACGCGGCGGATCTTTCCGCGGTCGAGCAGCGTCATGTAGAGATACTCGATGTCGTACATCCCGCCGTCGACGATCTGACGCTCGGCCAGCGACCGAAGAGTCTCGCCTCGGAACGCCTTGAAGCCGCATTGCGTATCGACGAAGGCTTTCCTTTGAAAGACAATCGCGTACTGGAGCAAAAAGAGCACGCGGGAGAGGACCACGCGCCCGGGCCGACTGATGTCCCGGTCCATTGCGCGCTCGCCCATGACGACGTCGCAATCTTCGCTCTCGAGCGCCGCGAGAAACTCGTCGATGTGCCTCAGCGGAACGGGCAGATCGGCGTCCACGACGAAGACGAACTCACCCTTCGCCTGCCGCGCCCCGAGCTTGACCGCGTGACCCTTTCCGCGCCGAGCTCCTTCGACGATACGCACGTCGAGGTGCGCCTGCCGAGGGCCGCGCGCGATGGATTGCGTCAATCGTTCGCGCTCTGGCTGCGCGCTATCGTCGACGAGGACGACCTCGAACCGCTTGCCCTCGATGCCGAGAAGATGCGCGCTCAGACGAGCGAGCGACTCCCCGATGTGCTGCTCGTTCAGCGTGGGAATTACGAAGGAGACGAGCGCCATCGAGCGAGTCACCCCGGTATATCACGGGCCCCTCGCACCGGGCCTGCGCTACGGCTTGAACACGTAGAGGCGCGCCCCCGCAGCGACGACGACGCGTCCCTTCGCGTCGATGGGCGTGTTGAAATACTGCATTGCGCTCGCAAGGGCGTCGGTCGGCGTCCCGCCGGCGAAGATGACGGCGCCCGTATCGCCGTCGTAGCCGTAGAGGCGCGTGCTCGCGTCCCACACGATGGCGTCTCCGGCTCCGGTCATCGTCACCATCGGCGATCCGAGGCTGGTCTCGTTGGCACACCAGACCACCGAGGCGGTGGGCGGGCTCGACGTCGAGACCTTCGCCACCGCGAGGTTGCCGCGCCCGCCGTTCGGGCAATTGCGGCCCGTGGCGCGGAACGCGACGTACGTCCCCTTGCTCGTCGTGTACACGGCGGGGGCGCCGATGATGCCCTGGGTGGCGACCGGTGAGCTCGAGAGCTCCGCACCTTGGCCGCCGAGGTTGTCGCGGTTCAGCAAGTACAAGTTGCCGTCTTTGCCGAGCGCCACGGCCAATCGGCCGATCGGAGCGTTCGGCAGGTCGAAGAGCACGGGATTCGATCCGCCGAGATCGGCGTCGGTCTGATCCAAAAGAGCCCAGTTTGCGGGATAGTAGTGATCCGCGGCCTGGCCGGAGAACACGGGGCCCGCCGCGAGCTTGAAGACGGCCTCGCCGCCGCTCCACACGCCGGGGCTGTTGAAGCCTCCGACGTTGTCGAGGGACGTATTGCCTGTCGACGCGTAAATCGACGTCCCATCGGACGCGAGGCCGCCGGCCGCCCAGATGCCGCCGCGCCCCGCTCCCGCCATTCCGACCGAGCCCGTCGACCAGCCCTTCGGGTGGGCGGGGTCGCCCACGGGAACGCCGACGACCCACCCGTGGTACGGCGGGCAATCGCCGATGTGCCCACCATAAGGCACGTACAACGTGCCGCCGACGAGCTGGAGGGCGCCCCGCTGGTTCTGTTGCGGAGCCGCGAAGCCCGCGACCGTCGCGCCCACGTCTACTGGCCAACCCGACTTGACGGAGCCGTCGTCCAGCGACACCGCGAAGACCAAGTGCTTCAGGATGCCCGCTGCGGTCATCGTCATCGCGGCGAAGTAGACGGTGCGCGACGGGAGGTCGATGACGGGGGTTCCGGTGATGCCGAGCGGCTTGACGTTCCCGCAGCGACCGAGGGGCCAGGGGTTCCCGCTCACGGGGGCACCGAGCGTCGCTTCGGTCGTATCCCAGAGGACGGCGCCGCTTCCGCTCAGCGCCGTCACGTGGTTCTGCTCGGTGACGACCACGAACGCCTCCTGGCCTTGCGGACCCTGCTCGACGTAGAGCGGCTGGGCGTAGATCTCGCCAGTCACCGCGCCGCCGAACGTGGCGTCGAGATGAATGTTGGCGGCGACCATTTGAGAGAGCGATGCGTCGGTGTAGACGCCGTCGCGGCTCGAATCGTTGTGGTGCTGGAGGACCGACGAGGACGGCGCTGGCGGCGAAACCTCGGGGGTGCCGCTCGCGTCGTGGTCGCTGCCGTCGGCCGCTTGCGCGGTACCGTCGACCGCAGCGGTACCGTGCACCGTGCCGTCGACCGCCGCTTGCGCGATCCCGTCGACCTCGGCGCTCGCCTCGGGCGACCCGACGGCGCCGTCGAGCAGAGAGGCGTCGACCGCCGGGGTGCCGGCGGAGCTCTCGCCGCATGCGCTGCACGGGATGCACGCCGCGAGCGCGGCCAAGCCAACGTACCGAAACGAGAATAAGAAGGTCGTGCGCCTCGCGGTGCATGGCTGCATGGGCAGAGGCCTCGATGGTCGCGGTGGTCGCTCCATAGTGGAGCGCGGAGCCCGGATCGTGACAGATTTCCTTCGGAAGGCGCTCGTTTTCCTGGGTCGCAAGCGAACGCCGCCGCTTGCGACCTTTTAGGTCGCTTTCGTGTGCCGCGGGATGGGACAGGACTGCCGCCCCGTCCGCTCGTCGTATTGCTGGTGGTAGTCCTCGGCCTTCCAAAAGGGGCCGATCGGCTCGATTTCGGTCGTGATTTTGTGTTTGGTGTGGGTCTGTTGCTCGGCGAGCGACTGGCGGGCGGCCGCCCTCTGCGCCTCCGAAAACGTGAAGATCGCGCTCCGATACTGATCGCCGATGTCGGGTCCTTGCTGGTTCGGCGTGGTCGGATCGTGCGATTCCCAGAACTCCTGCAAGAGCTGCGCGTAGGTCACGCGCTTCGGGTCGAACTCGACGAGCGTCGTTTCGGCGTGGCCCGTCGAATGGCTACAGACGTCTTCGTAGGTCGGTCTCTTCGTGTGGCCCCCGGCGTACCCGACTGCCGTAGCGACGACGCCTGCGACGTGACGAAACGTGTCCTCGGACCCCCAGAAGCAGCCCTCGGCAAACGCGGCGAGCTCGTTGCCAGCGGCCGCCGTGAGAGGCGTTCCCGCGCCGGCGTGACCAGGGTCGGAGCCGACGTGAGAAGGCGAAGGGGCGGCGGCAAGCAGAGGCGCCGGGGGGGCGCCCTGAGAGATCGGCCGCGAATTCGTTTCAGCCAGAGCGTTGGAGCGAGGCTCGCACCCAACGAGCGCGCATCCAACGAGCGCGACACCCGCCGGCAGGAGAGCGATGCGCATCGACGCGGCCACGCCAGCGATTCGGTGGAACGGGCGGGGGCGTCGAGACGGGCTCATGCTCAGGCTCTTGCTCATGATGGACGAGTACGTGCGGGACGGGGCCTTGGTTACGCATCACTGAATCGCCTGCCGGCAAACGTGCCCCTGCCCCTTGCCTCTGCCCGCAGTGTGAGCAACGCACGTGGGTGCTGCGGCACCGGGTAGGTTGCCATCCCGCAAACGTGCCCCTACCCATTGCCCTTAGTGTCGGCACCGCGCCGGCGCCATGCGGCACGGGTGACTTTGCCCTCCGGTAAAGCGGGTTCGTCCGGTCCCGCTGAAATTGGGTGGCGGCGAACAACGGATTAAGCCGCCTCGTGGGAGCCGTTAGCGGACTAGGAGTTGAGCGTCAGGCTTTGCGAAGACGACGGGGCTGCACTCGAATCCTGGCCTTCAGTTCGCCTCAACTTGAGCGAGCCGTCGCTCGAGAAACCGCTTTTCCGCGTCGTTCGTAACCAAGGTGAGGGCCTCGCGGTAGGCCCTCACGGCCTCCGAGAGCCGCCCGAGCCGTCGAAGCAGGTCCGCGCGCGCGGCGGGGAGCAGGTGGTAGCCCGGTAGGTGGATCGTTTCGAGGAGCTCGAGCCCCCGCTCCAGGCCGTCCGCCATGGCGATCGCGATCGCCCGGTTCAGAGCCGCGACGGGCGTGGCGTGGATCCCGATCAGCACGCCGTATAGCGCGGCGATCTGGCGCCAATCGGTCGCCGCAGCCGTCGGCGCTTGTGCATGAAGTCCCGCGATCGCAGCTTCGACTGCGTATCGACCAACGGGTTTCCGGCGAATCGCTTGGTCGACCAGATGCGCGGCCTCCTCAATCTGAACGTGATTCCAGCGCGAGCGATCTTGGTTCTCGAGCAGCACCACATCACCGTTCGCGTCCGCGCGCGTCGGACGACGGGCGTCGTGAAAGAGCATCAGCGCGAGCAGCCCTCTCGCCTCGAGCTCTTTCGGAAGCAACTCGACCAGGAGCCTTCCCAGGTGGACGGCCTCCCCGCAAAGGTCCGTGCGGACGATCTCTTCGCCGAAGCTCGCGGAATAGCCCTCGTTGAAAACGAGGTAGATCGTGGCGAGCACCGGCTCGAGGCGCTCAATCAGGCTGCTCTCGTCGGGGACTTCGTACGGAATGCGAGCGTGTTTGATCTTTGCCTTCGCGCGGACCAGTCGTTGCGCCAGCGTTGCAGGAGGAGTGAGGAACGCCTTTGCTATCTCGTCTGTCGTGAGCCCGCCAATGGTCTTCAACGTGAGGGCGACCTGCGCATCCGGTGCGAGGGCCGGGTGGCAGCAGGTGAAGATGAGGCGCAGCGTGTCGAGCGGCACCGGACCTTCCTCGTCGCTGGCGACCAGCAGCTCCAGCCGCTCTTGGTTGTGCTCGGCGAACGCCTCGTGCCGGAGCCGATCGATCGCCTTGTGGCGGGCCGTCGAGATGAGCCAGCGAACGGGATCTCTGGGCGCGCCTTTCCTCGGCCAGTTTTCCACCGCAGCCTCGTAGGCGTCCTGCAAGGAATCCTCTGCGAGGTCGAAGTCGCCGACGTGTCGGATGAGAGTTGCGAGCATCGGCCCATGGTCCCTCCGGTGGACCGCAATGACGTTCACGCTGGCGCCGTTCTCGGCGCCGCCGCCTGCGGCATGACGGGCCGGATTTCGAGGGCGTCACCGAACCGCAGGCCGGGAATTCGCCCAGCGATCGCGATTGCCTCGTCGAGGTGTTCGCACTCGAGCAGGTAGTAGCCGCCGAGATGCTCCTTCGCCTCGGCGAAGGGACCGTCGGTCATCAAGCGCTTCCCGCTCTTCTCTCGCAGAATCGTAGCGCTCGACGTCGGCTGAAGTCGCCCCCCAGCGCAGAAGTGCCCGCTCTTGACGATGCCCTGCGTGAACTCGCGGTACTCGTCCATGAGCTTGGCCATCTGCTCGGGCGGCACCTTCGACCACTTCTCCTCGTCTCCGTAGATCAGGACGATGTATTGCATCTGCGCCTCCTCAGGCCCGCTGAAGCCGACCGATCCAGTCCGCGAGTCTAATTCCAATCTCGTGCGGATGGTCCTCTTGCAGGGCCGAGCACCGTGACGAAGCGGGACGCGAATGGGAAGTTGGCCGGGCCGGAATGTAGGTCATCGACATGGCCCGCCCTAAGCGCCGTACCTGTCGTGGTGGCGAAGCCACCCTTGCGGCGGCCCGTCGCCCTCCTGTCGCCCGAGCGGGGTGACGTCGAGGACGTTGTACGTGTTTAGGAAGATGTCGAGGCCGCGCTGATACGCGGAGTACGTGTGAAAGACCTCCGCTCCGTCGCGCAGGAAGATGCTGACTCCTGGCATCTCACCCTTGCGGTACCAAATCTCTTCCCAGCTTGGGTCGAACATGAAGTGGTAGACGACGAGCTGGTGGTGGGCGCCGAAGAGACCGAGGAGCTTCGATTGGGCCGCCGCCCGCTCGAACTCGTAGTCCTTCTCGACCTTGACCATCGGAAGTGCACGGAGGTCCGCGGCGAGGGCGTCCCTCTGGCGCGTCGCAGCCTTCTCCTTCGCGAGCAGTTCTTTGCGGGCGGCGATCCACTGAGTGTTCTTGACGATTCTCGGTCGTTCCATGATTAGCTCCTCGAGCGGGTGTGTCTGCCCCGACAATCGGGGCGCGCAGCCTCCTCGTCTTCCGAACGATCATCGCCGTTGCTCCGCCGGCCGTGGCCGACGTCCCGATGCTGGCGGCCATCGCCGCCGCGGCGCTTGCGATGCAAAACGGGCACATGGTTTGTCCTCGCGGTAGCGACGCGACGGCGATACGGCCGATCGTCTCAGAGCTTCATGACGGGGCGCACTTCGACGAAGCCGCCGGAGTCGAACACCGGGCAGCCGGTCGAAATCTCGATCGCGCGCTGGAGATCGGGCGCCTCGATGAACATCACGCCACCGACGAGGCTGTTGTCGACGCGGACGTCCGAGCTGTTCTTCTTGCGATCCTTCACGATCTTCCCGTTCGGCTCAAGCGCCTGGCCGGGGTTCTTCATTTGCCCCTTCGCTCCGAGATCTTTCATCCACGTCATCCACTTCTCCATTTGCGCTTGGAGCTCTTGCGGCGTTCCTGACGGGGGGGGGCCGTGAAACAGAAATGCGAACTCGCTCATGATCGTGCCTCCGGTTGGGTCGACGGAGGCGAATGGCGCCTCCAACCAGTAGTCGGACGACGGGGACTGAGATCGACAACGCGCCTCGTTTTTTTTCTGCGTCCCGACCCGATCGACGTCATCGACGTCCGAGGCGGGTCGCGCCGGACATTTTTCTTGCGCCGGAATGCGCTGTTCGCCGCCGTCTGGCACCGGCAGGGGCTCGGAGGCCCGGATGGGTCAGGCGCACCCCACGCAAGGGGGGCCTTTGGATTCGGGGACGCGGGCCTGTAGGATGACGACGAACCCCGACCAGAACGACGCGCCAGAACGCGAAGGAGCCGCCGTGAAACTCTATGGCAATCCGATGAGCACGTGCACCCGCAAGGTCCTCACCACGCTGCACGAAAAGGGTCAAAAGGCCGACCTCGTCGTCATCGACCTCCGCGGCGGCCAAAAGGCAGCCGACCACCTCGCGCGCCAGCCGTTCGGGCAAGTCCCCGTCATCGACGACGACGGCTTCGTCCTTTACGAGTCGCGCGCGATCATCCGCTACCTCGACGAGACGCTTCGCGGGCCCAAGCTCACTCCAGCCGAGGCCAAGGGGCGCGCGCTGATGGAGCAGTGGATCAGCGTCGAGACGTCGAACTTCACTCCGCACGCGATGAAAATCATCTACCAGCGCGTCTTCCATCCCGCAGCCGGTAAGGCGACCGACGAGGCCGTCGTGACCGAAGCGAGCGCCGCGGTGGGCCGCACGCTCGATGTCGTCGAGCGGCAGCTCGCACGGTCGCGTTACATTGCCGGCGATCAGTTCACGCTCGCGGACATCGGCTTCATGCCCTACGTCGAGTACCTTTTCGCCGGAAAGGCCGGGGAGCTCATCGAGTCGCGCAAAGGAATGGCGCGCTGGTGGAGCGACGTCAGCGCCCGGCCGTCGTGGAAGGCCGTCACCGGCAAGTGACGCGACGGCGCCACCGCGTGAGCCCGCACGCGAGAGAACGCGCCCGCGAAAATCGCGGTCACCCCATCGATCCGGGCGCCCGTTTGTGTCACTTTCCTCGAATGCGTCACGTTGGTTGGGCCATCCCCCTCGCTCTCGTCATCCCCCTCGCGGCCTGTGCCAACGGGGGAAAGGCCGACCTCACGGGCAACGGCGCTCCAGGCGCGAACGGCAGCACGTCGGGTGCCGGTTTGTTCGGAACGACCGGGGGCGGCAGGGGACCCGACGGCGGCAGGATTCCGAAATGCGACACGGCAGAGAACTGCACGTGCATCAACATCGCCTCGATCGGCCAGCCCGCGCACTACGGGGTCGCCGGGCTCAACTCCGACAGCACGCTCGCGTTCACCGACTGGTTGGGCTCGCATAGCAGCGCCTCGGTCGATCAATTCAAGACCCGTCCCACGCTGACCGCCGACTTCCTCGCGAAGTACGACATTCTCATCATCCAGTGGCTCACCGACAGCAACACAGGGCCTTACTGGACGTTCGATCCGAGCGAGATCGACGCCCTGAAGACCTGGGTGATGGCGGGCGGCGGCCTCATCACCCTTTCGGGATACGACACGAGCGCGGAAGAAGCCCGCCCGCTCAATCAGATTCTGTCATTCACCGATATCTCGTACAACATGGATGACGTCCTCACCGGCTGCCCGCCCGCGACCGCCGGGCAGAACAATCTCTGTTACTGCTGGGGCAACTCCGAGCCGCTCGGCGGCTGGTCCCAGACGCCCATTGGACAACACGTCACGCAGATCGGGGCGCTCCACGGGCGCTCGATCAACCCCGGAAGCGCGACGATCGATGCGTCCGACCCGACGACGGGGAAGACGTACGCTGCCCACGAGATGGTCGGAAAGGGCCACGTGTTTGCCTATACCGACGAGTGGGTCACCTACTCGAGCCAGTGGCTCGGAACGTCCGCCATCAACACGACGGCGATCTACACCGATCCGAACAATCCCTGTTACAAGAAGTCGGCGGCCGACGTCTTTCAAGTGCCGCAATTTTGGTACAACGTGATCAGCTGGGAAGCATCCGGCACGCAATGCATCTTCATGCTCCGGGACCCCGGCATCGTGCAGTGACGAATCGGCTACCCCGCCCGTCGAGGAGAGGGCTCGGAGCGAGGAGCCGCCGCCGCGCTCAAAGTCGAACGGCTGGCTATTTCACCGAGACCGCGAGCGGGTGCACCGTTCCTCGCGTGGCCGCGATGTCGCGGGCATTGCGGCGCAACTCTTCGGAAAGAGCCGTCATGAGCAAACCGATATCCGCTTCCGTGTTGTGGAGCGATATCGTGAACCGAATGCCCGACTGATTCTTCGCCACCGCGGGGAACGCGCTGGCGCTGGCGTATATCCCCCGCGCACGCAGCGCCTGCGCGATGGCAAAAGTGACCTTCGATGCGCCGCCGCGAACGAAGAAGATGGGCGTCGCCGCCTCCGACGCCAGCGGCACTCCGAGCGTCTGGGCGAGCGAGAGAACGAGCCCGATGCGCTCTCGCAGGCCCTCCTGGAGCTGCGAAAACTCCGGGGCGAGGTGCAGCTTCGCGGAGGCCACCGCGGCACCGAGCTGCCCTGGCTGGAGCGGCCCTGAAAACAGCATGGGACCGCCGCAGCGCCGCACCCGGCCGCGCTCCTCCTCCGAGCCGAAGACGAGCGCGCCGCCGCCCGCCGAAAACGCTTTGTTCAACGAGAGTGCGACGACGACTTGGCTCCGATCGGGCAGGACCTCGAGCGCCCGACCGCGGCCGTTCTTGCCCGTCCACGAAGTCGAGTGCGCATCGTCGACGTAGAGACGCAACTGCGGATATTGGCGAAGAAGAGGGACCAATTGCTCCAGGGGAGCAAAGTCACCGAGCATCGAGTAGAGCCCGTCGAGCAGATACCATACGCGCTCGTGGGTCCTCACCAGGCGAGCGATTTTCTGCTCGAGCAGCTCGACGCGATTGTGTCGCACGGCCTCGACGAGATTGCCTCGCAGAAGCGCGCTCGCAGTGTGCAGGCTCGCGTGCGCGGACTGATCGATCAAGACCGCATCCTTGTGCTCGACGAGCACGGGCAGCGCCGCTATGTGCGCGAGAGTCGTCGACGCTGCAACGAGCGCGTATCCACCGGTAATGGCCGAAAGCGACGCCTCCAACTGCTGGTAAAGGGGGCACTGGATGAAGATACGCGGGAACGGAAACTGGGTGCCGTACCGTTCGATCGCCCTTATGGCGCCTTCCTTCAGCTCTGGACGCTGCTCGAGCCCCAGGTAGCTGCACGCGCCGAAATTGAGGAGTTTTGCATTGTCGATCTGTGCGTGGCGACCAAGGTAAGGACTGTCATCCGCTGTCTGCAGAATGACACCTGCTTTTTCCATCTCCCTCAGGCTCTCGTCGATCATGGCCACGGCGTAGGCCGGAGCGAGGCTTCCTGAATGCGTCATTTTTGTCTCCGACGGTGGAACGTTCGACTCCCCAATCAGCAACGGCACGGCGCAATCGGTGATGAAGGGGCGTCGGCGCACCCATGCCGTTCGGCGCGGCATCGGAAGACGCACGCGATCGCGGCGTGCACGGGTTCGACTCGACGCCGCATCGAAAGGACAACCTCCCCGAAACACGGCTGAGATAGGCTGGAGCTAACCGGATGGACCACTTGGCTGATCGCCTGCGCGACGCCCTCGGCTCGACGAGAGTGATTCATTGCGCCGACGGCTTGGCCGTCGCCGAGATCGAGCACGTTTGCGTCGCCATTTGGCGGGCCGCGGTTACCAAGCCGCTGTTCGAGCGTCAGCGCGAAGGGCTGGCCGAGGTGGTCAATCGCAAGCCTGGGGCGTCGGGGTTCCTTTGCGTCATCGAGCCGAGCTCCAAGCCTCCGAACGACGAGCTTCGTCGGGCCGCCGCCGAGATGATCGCGTCGCACGGTGAGCGCCTGACCAGCGTCGCGGTCGTCATCGAGGGGAGCGGCTTCGGCGCCGCGCTGATTCGTGGCGTCCTTTCGGGCATGGTCCTTGTCCTTCGAAATCGTAAGGTCCCAATCTCGTACTTCGCGAGCGTTTGGCCCGCCGCGCGGTGGCTGTCCGAGTACCTGCCCCTCAGCTCAGTCGAGAAGTTTGCCTTGTCCGTCGAGAGCGTGCGTTCGCGCTTGGCGTAGCTGGGGTTCCTAGGTACGGTCGGCGACTGTGTGGAAATTCGTCGCCTTCCCGCTGACCGCGTGCGTCCTCCTCCTTTCACTCTCAGGTTGCTCCGCGGGCTCGGCGCCGGCCTCCGAGCAGACCGAGGCAACGCAGCAAGCGTTGCGCTTTGCCGTTTCGGAGCATTCGATTGCCTACGACTTCGCTGATCTCCCCTCGATACCGGCGGGGGTCGCGGGCGGCGAGAGCGTCGTCTTCGTTGGATTGCCCTTGGAGGGTCGCGTGCTCGCGTTGTCGCGGCTCACCGGGCGGAACGTCGGAGAGCTTCCGCCTCCTGCCGGCGGATTCGCCCTGCCGTTCATCCTCCATTCGCTCGGCGAAGGCCGGCTCGGCGTCCTCGACGCCGGCGGGCTTCCGCAACCCATTCCGTTCGTGCCGGCGAGCCCGACCATCTACGAGTATTCCTACGCGTTCAGTCCGAAGGCAGGGTTCTCCGCGCACCTCGTTCGCAGCGTGAGCTTCGCCAGCGTGCCGTTCGGATTCTCGGAGGACTTCGTCCACCTGGACGACGGACGCTTCGTGATCTCGGACGCAGTGCTCGGAAGCATTTGGGTGGCCCAGCCCGACGGCACGATCAGCCCCGGAATCGTGCCGAAGACCTTTGCCCCAGCAGACGCCATTCCCACGCTGTTTTTCTGCCCGACCATGCCCCAGATAGTCGTCGGCGGGCTGCCTTTCTTGTTCAGCGGAGCCTCGATTCCTGGAGTCGGGACGATGGCCGTTCGCGGCGGGACGCTCTACTTCTACTCGTCGTGCGCGAAGGGAATCTTTTCGGTGCCCCTCGCCACTTTGTCGGACTCGCGTTTGCCGTACCAGCGCGCGGCGGACATCCGCCTCGTCGTGCCCAAGTCCGCCGTAATCGTCGAGGAGCTCCTCGCTTTCACGTTCAATCCATTCGACCCCACGGATCGCTACCTGTACGCGGCTGATGCCCTACAGCTCCGCGTCATCCGCATCGATCTCGAGAGCGGGGCGAGGCAGGTGGTCGGCGACGATCCGACGCTCTTCGACTTCCCCTCCTCGATGGCGTTCCTGCCGCCTGTCTCGGGCATCGAGCCGCTCTTCGTCGTGTCGAATCAACAGCAGCGGACGACGCTCACGAACGCGGCCATCACGGCGGACGTTTTGAGCCTCCCCTTTCTCGTGACCAAGGTCTTCGTCAAGAACTGAGCGTCGGCGCGCCGACCGCGGATCCTAGGTCAACGAGTCGTCGTCGTCGGGCCCTGGCCGCCGGGGGCCGTCTGCGCCGACCCCTTCGAGCGAGGCAAGTCGGAAGGACGCTGACGGCTCGCTGTCTTGTCCAGGCGGTCCGCCGGGGCGCTCCTCGTCGACGCCGCCGCGACGCAGAGAGGCGGGTCGGGCGCCCTCCGCGTCAGCGCGGCGAGCTCCGTCCACGCGCCGGCAGAGGCGCCGAGCACCGTGGCCATCAGGCAGAAGAAGACCGAGCGCGCGAGCGAGCGCCGAGCGGAACGCGCGACGACCACGGCCGATGTCTCTTCGCCGTCTTCGCCGCCGAACGTCTCCGGCTCGAGGGGAGGCGCGTCGGGGGCACCAAGGCTCGCCTCCTGCCGGGGCTCGCCGTACGTCTCGCCGAGAAGCGCAGCAGGAAAATCGTGAGCGACGCTCGCACGAGCGCCCACAGGGCTCGGACCCGACGGGAGGTCTTCGTGCCCCGTCGGCTCCAATCCGACCAGCGACACGGCAAAGGAGAGCACAGGGCTGGGCCCGAGCGCGCGCTCGAGAAACTCCTCGAAGGACGAGTAGCCACACTCTTCGAACAGACGCAACGCCTCGACTGCCCCGAGCTGCTGTCGCGCCTCGGCGGCCAGGCGACCGAGCTCCTCGTCGAGCGCGCGCACACGATCGAGGGCGCGCGCGACGGTCGACAGCGCCTTGAGGCCCCGCGCGCGAAGATCGCCCGACTCGCGCCGGGCAGCGCTCGGTCGCGGGGCGCGCACGCGGGCGGGGTGGGCCTCGCGCATCGCACGGAGGAGCGGGGCCGCGGCGAGGACGCGCTGCTCGAATTCGCCGCCCGAGCCGTAGCCCGCGTCCTCGTGCACGCGGCGAGATACGAGCCCGGCGAGAAGCCGTTCAGCTGCAGCCAGGCGCGTGACGATGCCATTCTCGAGCGCGCGTAACTGCGCCACCGTCCGGGCGAGCTTGCCCTCCGGCTCCGTTCCGTTGCCGCGCTTGGCTCGCGCGGTGCGCAAGGACCGCGCAGGGACGGCGGCTCGGATCGCGGTCGGCTCTTCGTGCTCGACGGCGGCAGTCGACGACAGCTCTTGCGCGAGTGCCACGG
Source organism: uncultured delta proteobacterium (assembly GCA_963787925.1). Lineage (GTDB taxonomy): Bacteria > Myxococcota_A > Polyangia > Polyangiales > Polyangiaceae > Palsa-1150. Next base: position 588,897 of record CAWBEN010000003.1, on the reverse strand, counting down.
GCTCCTCCTTCGGACGCGCGAACGACTCGCCGTCCCAAGAGAGCGAACGGCGTTCGGGGTCGAAGCTTGAGCCGACGAGCGCTTGGCTGGAGAGGCCCCCCCGACGGCGAGCCGGCGGTCAGCTCGTTGGGCCGGCGTCCACCGGCGCAGCGGCGGCGCCGAGCGGCGCGGCGGCGGAATACCGTCGAGGATCGAGGACGACTTGGGCTCCAATGTGCGCCTCGAGGTCGACGATCAACGGCGCGAGCAGGTTTGCGACCAGCCCCTTTCCCTTGTGCACGGCAACGACGACGAGGAGCGCGAGCTCCGACCCGTCGAGGCCCGCTTCGCGCGCGAGGTCCAAAGGCGGCGGATGGGGATACGTCGCGCCCATCCGCGAACCATCGATGACGGGAAACGCGAGCTCAGGGGCATCGAGGGACTGCAGCCACGCGACGCGCCCCGGGCCACGCGGCTCGAGCAGCACGTAGCGCTTCCACTCCGCGAAGCCGATGAGGCCACGCGGAAAGACAATCGCCTTTTCGACGTCGAGCTCGATTTCACCGAACCTCGTGTTTTCCAGGCGCATCATGGCCTCGCACCGGCGGCGGGGATACCCTCCTCGAGGGCGACTTCGACGTCTTCCGAGCCGGCCGCACCCGCATTTGCCGAGGCGACGTCGTCATGCACTTCCCCGCGCAGGACCGCCACCCCGCGGGGGGCGCTCACCGCGAGGCGCACTCCGCGCTTCGTGATGGCGGTAACGGTTATCTCCACCCCGCCGCTGATGACGATGCGCTCACCCACGCGACGTTGCAATATCAGCATCGGCCGGCCCCGTTTCAGTTCCCGTTCTGCGCAAACGCCAGCGAGAGGATTTGCTTATTGACCAATAGAGCCTGTTGGTAGGCCGCTTGCGAGGCCTGCAGGTTCGAAAAGGTCGACGGCGCGTCGGCGTCGGCCTCCGAGGCGCGCGCGGTCTGCATGAGGGTCAGCGCGCTGTTCATGGCGTCGCTCGCGGATTGCAGTCGGCCCGCTCGTTCGCCCGTGTCGATGCGAGCCGCGAGGAGCTGCTGGTGCGAGGCGTCGAGGTCGACGAGCGAGGCCTGGATGGCAGCGACGTTGTTCGAAGAAAACGCCGCGGACAGCGCCGTCAAGTCCGCAAAAACGTCGCGCCCCCCCCCCGCGGCCGTGAAGGCTTGCGCGCCACTCGCGTTCGACCGGACGAGCACGCCGTCTGCGACCTCGACGTGCGCGGCGCCGTCGTTGCCGACGAACGCGCCGCTCGGGTCGAACGGCGGCGAGCCGGTCTTCGTTCCCCCGAAGACGTAGCCGCTCGAGCCTCGAGCGTTGGCGAGGGCGAGCAGCTGCTGCCGCAGCCCGTCGATCTGCGTGGCAGCGTTGGATCGATCGGCTCCAGTCAACGTGGCGTTGGCCTGCTCGACGGCCAGAGAGCGGGCCTTCTCGAGCAGCGTCGTGGCCTGATCGAGCGTGTTTTCGGCGAAACCGAGGTTGGTCGCCGCGAGCGTGGCGGCCGAGCTGCGCCCCTGCACGGTGGCGATCTGCGCGTCGCGCTGCACGATCGACGCGTACGCCGCGGGATCATCCGACGGCTGTCCGACGCGCAGACCGGACGACGCCATCTCCGTCAGCCGCCCCATTTGTTCCGCCGCGCGCGACTCGGCCGCCAGCACGGTGTTCAGGCTCATGGCTTGAGTGATCCGCATCGCGCTACACCCTCCCTCACGCCGTGTTCGCCATGCTCTGCATGAAGCCACCGAGCAGGTCGTTCGCAATTTGGAGGACGCGCGTCGCGGCCTGGAAGGCCTGCTGGAAGCGCGTCATGTTGATCATTTCTTCGTTGAGTGAGACGCCGCTGGCGCTGCTGTTCAAGTTTTCGGCCTGGGTCACGGTCTCGGCGCGCGTCGCGGCCTCGGCGTCGGCGGAGGCCTTTGCCCCCCGAGCTGCGCGGCAATCGACCCGAACCGTTGCGCTGGCGTACCGCCTGCGCCGATCGCCTGGGTCGCCAATTGGCCGAGCTGAACCGCGACGTCGTTGCCACCCGGAAGGTCTTGGGCGTTCGCGGCCGCTGCGAGACGATCGGGCTGGTCGACCATCGCGGGATCGAGAGCCATGCCGGCCGCGGCGCCAAGCGCGCGCGAGGGCGTCACGAAGAGAGGGCGACCGCTGACGCCGTCGAGCCCGTAGCCGGCTCGGTGAACGGCGTTGACCGCCCCCGAAAGATCGAAGGCCAGCTGGTCGAGCTGCGAAGCGCTCTTGGCGATGTCGACGTCGCGCGCCTCGCGGAGCCCGCCCAGCGAGCCCGACGTGACGCCCGCCGTGACGTCCATCGGTGAGCCGCCCGGGCGGTTCACCGTGAGCTTCATGGCGCCCGCCGCGTCGACCGACACGTCGACCGACGAGGCCTTGTCACCGCTGACGAGCGTCGCGCCCGCTGCGAAGAGCGTGACGGCGCCGGACGGATCCGGGACGACGCTCGCCCCGAGCTGATCGGCGACGCCGCCGATGAGCGCGTCGCGCTTGTCGCGCAAATCGGGGGCGCTGTCCCCGTTGCCTTGCGCCTGGACGATCTGCGCGTTGAGCTGCGCGATCTGCGTCAGGCTCGAATCGAGCTCCCCGGCCACGCCCTTGGCCTGCGAGAGGAGCGCGCTCTGGCTCTCCGCAAGGCCGCCCGACGCCGACGCGAACGACTGACCGAGGTTGGCGGCTTGCGTGAGGACGGCCGAGCGCGAAGAAGGATCGCTCGGATTGGCGGAAAGCGTCTGAAGCGAAGAAAAGAACGCGCTCATCGCGTCGGCGATGGAGCCCCCCGCACCCGGAGCGACGATGCTTTGCGCCTCGCCAAGTGCTCCGCTGCGCGAGTCGGCCGCACCCTTGAAGCCGTGCTCCACGAGCACGTGAGCATACGTGAACGAGTCGAACGCGCGCTGTATCCCCGCCACATCGATGCCGCCGTCGGTCCCGGGCATCACCGCCCGTGACTCGAGGAGGGCACTCCGCCGTACATAGCCCGGCGTGTTGACGTTGCTGACGTTCTGCCCCGTAACGGCGAGACCGGCCTGTTGCGCCGCGAGCGCGTCTCCCATCGTCCCGAGCAGCGCGAAGAGCGAGCCCATGTCAGCCTCTCACCGAGAGAATGCGCGGGGCGGGGGCCGCCGCGGGCGCAGTCGCCACCGTGGCGCCGAGGTCGGCCCGAACGACCGCCAGGGCGTCACGGAGAACGTCTCGGGCATGCGCGAGCAGCACGCCATTTTGGCGTAGGGCAGGCGTCAACGCGTGGAGGCGGCTGGCGTCCCCTGGGGAGAGCGCCCCGTCGGCACCACGCAGGGCAGCGACGAGCGCCTCCTTTTGCTCGGCGAAGGCGAGCACCCCGGCGCCGTCCAGTCGACGGATGGATTCACGCTCCTCCACGAGAAGCCGCTCCAGCTGCGTCAACGCGTCCTCGGTCATTTGTCGTTACCCTCCGTCGACGATGCGTTTGGCGATCGCCTGACGGTCGATTTGGAAAGACCCTTCGTGAATCGAAGCGCGGAGCGCCTCGACTTTGGATGCATCCGCGTCGTCGGCTGATTTCTTGGCGAGCTCGTGCGCCCGGAGAGACAGCGTGACCTTGGCCGCGGGGCTCGTGTGCGCGGCGTGACCGGGCGACTTCGTGACGGAAGCCGCTTCGCCGATCGGTTTGGCGGGGGTGACCGCGTCGTTGCCCGGCTTTCCGTACGTGTCGATGATGCGCATGGTCTCCCTCGGCGGCGATGCCTGCGATGCCTGCCAAGAGTGTTGAACGGCGGCTTGCACCGGAGCTTTAGCGCGACCATCAGCGTGGATTGGGTTTGTGAGCGCCCGAGGCGTGCCCAATCACTTCTTCGATCCGACGCGCCAGCCCGAGGCCCCCCCCCTTCTCGATCCCCGACGAGAGCGCATCGACTGCCATGTCGCCATAACCGTTGCCTTTGTCGTCACCTCCAATCTTTGCCGCCTTGAGCAGCTGTTTCACGAGGAGCGACTCGAACTCGCCGGCGGCGCGCCTCAATTTCTCGACCCGGGGGTCTATCGCGGTGGCGGCCGCCTCGGTCGATGCGGGCAAGGCCACGGACAAGCGTGCGATGGGAGTGCTCATTCGACCACAACCTCCGCCTCGAGCGCTCCGGCTCCGCGAAGCGCCTGAAGGACACTCGCCATCTCGCGGGGCGAGAGACCGAGCATACTGAGCGCTGACGCGACGTCGGCGAGCGTGGGAGCCGCCGGCACGTACACGATCGAGCGGTTCCCCTCGTTCGTCTCGATTTCCGTTTTGGGCGCGACGACCGTGGTGCCTTGCCCGAATGGCGCGACGGGCTGGGAGGGCGTGGGGGCCTCCTTGACCACGATCGTCAAGCTCCCGTGGACGACGGCGACGGGGGCGAGTCGCACGTCGCCCCCAGCCACGATGGTCCCCGTCCGTTCGTTGATGACCACGCGCGCCCTTCGGAGCGGGGTGATCTCGAGGTCTTCGAGCGCGGCGATGAAATCGACCACGCGCGACTGGTATTCGGCCGGAACACGCACGGCGATCGCGCCGCCGTCCGTCGCGCTCGCCGTCCCGTCGAATTTCCTGTTCACGGCTTCGACGATGCGCGACGCCACCGTGAAACCGGGGCTTCGCAGCTCGAGGCGCAGGGCGCCCCCGTCGACGAGATTGGTCGGAACCTCTCGCTCGACGAGCGCCCCTTCGGGCACTCGGCCCGCCGTGGTGGCGCCGCTCCGCACGGTGCTGCCGCTCGCGCCGTGCGCCTCGAATCCCCCCACGAGGAGGCTCCCCTGCGCGACCGCGTACGCCCGCTGGTCGGCTCCCTTGAGCACGGTCTGTACGAGCACGCCCCCAGCGAGGCTCCGTGCGTTCCCGATCGACGAGACCGTGATGTCGATCTTCGTCCCCGCCTTTGCGAACGGCGGCAGCGTTGCGGTCACCGTGACGGCGGCGACGTTCCGAAGTCGGAGCTGCTGCGAATCCACCTGGACGCCCAGTCGTCGCAACATGGAGAGTACGGCCTGCTGCGCGAAGGGCACGGTGATGTCGTCGCCCGTGCCGCCGAGCCCGGTGATGATTCCGAAGCCAACGAGCTGGTTGTCCCGCGCACCCGCGACATCGGTCAAGTCCCGGAGTCTTTCGGCCCGAGCACGAGGCGACGACGCGACGAGCGCGGCGAACGCCAGGCCGGCTACGAGGAGAAACTTGCGGAGCACGATGGGGACCTCAAAGTGGGTTGAACGTATCGAGGAGACGCGCAAACCAGCCTTTGCGGTTTTGGTCCGCGAGATCGCCTCGGCCCGTGAACTCGATTTGAGCGTCGGCGATGCGCGTCGACGCAATCGAGTCGTCCTGCGCGATGTCCGCGGGGCGGACGAGACCGGACAGATACAGGTGGTATTCTTCGTTGTTGATGAGGACGACCTTCGTCCCCTCGATGAAGAGATCGCCGTTCGGCACCTCTTTGACGACCCGGACCGCCACGCTCCCCGTGAGCTGGCCCTTGCGCTCCGTCGTCCCCGAGCCGATGAACCCCGACTTGCTCGCGAACGCGACGAGTTGCGAGGGGTCCATGTCCGGGTAGGCGCGCTTGAGGGCCGGGACGATCCCCAACATCGCGGTCACGCCGACGGACGCGCTCCCGTCCTTGCTGAGGTTCGTGTTGGAATCACCCTGGGCGTCTGCGCTCTCGTCGATCCGCACGATGACGAAGTCGCCGACGCGAATGGCGCGCGTGTCTTCGAGAAACCCCGGGTTCGCCTCGCTGAAGAGCGACCCGACAGCCGGTTTGGCAGAGACGTCCTTCTGGGCGTAGTTGCCGGCCGTGTAAATGCGCTGCCGTGGCGTGAAGGGCTGGACATGGCGGGGCCCGCACGCACCGAGCGATGCGGCGACACTCGCAAGAAAGAGTGCACGCGCTGGGCTCATCGCCCGTCCTCGAGAGCGAGCGCCTCGTCGCGACTGGTGAGGCGAGCGCGAACGACGCGGCCCGAAGGACGCAGCTGGATGGGGACCGCATCGCCCACGTCGGCGTCGGCGCCGACCACGGCCGAAACGCGGACTTCGACGAATGTCCGGCGCACGATGAGCGTGACCGTGGCGCCCCTCGGAGCGTCGAACGTCGCCCCTTCTGCCGAAATGGCGAGCTCGATCGGGACGGGCACCCGGGCCACCACCTCGTCGTCCCGGCCCACAAAGGACGCGATCGCCATCGTCGAGAACGCGCCGGCTTTTTTAGGGGCACGCGGGACGTCTACGTCGAGGCGCGTCCAGCCGTCCGCGACGTCGACCTGCCGATTGGGCCGGACCGCGACGAGGGTGACGCCACGCCCGAGGCCCTTGGCCGTGATCGCGCCGCGCACGAGCGCGTTCATCTCGACGGGCAGCAGGCGCTTCGTTTTGCGCACCACCCGGACCGCATCGGGAAGCTCGCCAGGAACGAACATTTGCTTCGCCGAAAGGGCCGCGAGGACGTCGGCGCGCGTGACGAGGCGCGCAGCCCCCGCGGCCGGCGAGGGCCCGAGGTCGATCGCCCCCGCCGCCGGACCGGCCGCTGGCACCACGTCAGCCACACACACGCGCGTCGATGTGACCGTGATCTCACGGGGGGCCGGCGTCGCGCCGGCGATGCTCGTTCCAAGAGCTGCGGCCGAGACGAAGAGCGAAGCGAGCACGACGCGCATGGTCATTGCGTCTGGGTCGCGTTTCGCAACATCTCGTCGGCCGTGGAGATGACCTTCGAGTTGATCTCGTACGCTCGCTGCGTGCGAATCATGGACACCATCTCGTCGACCACGTCGACGTTCGACCCCTCGAGGGCTCCTTGCATGAGCGTCCCCCTCCCTTCGGCCGCGGGCGCACCGGTGACTGGCTCGCCGCTCGACGCCGTCGGCGAGAACAGATTGTGTCCGTCCGCGGCGAGTCCGTTCGCGTTCGGGAACGTCGTCAGCTGGAGCTGACCCACGACGGTCGGCGCGTGACCGCCGGGTTGCTGGGCGCTCACCGTCCCATCCGCGGTGACGGTGACGCTGGTGGCATCGGACGGCACGGTGATCGGCGGCTCGAGCGGCAGACCATCGCTGGTCGTCAATCGCCCCTGAGCGTCGAGCTTGAGCGACCCCGCCCGCGTATAGCCCATCTCGCCCGTGGGCCGCATGACCGCGAAAAAGCCCTGACCTTCGATCGCGAGATCGAGCGGGTTGCCCGTCTGCTGGAGGGTCCCTTGCGTGAAGGAGCGGGACGTCGCCACGATGCGCACGCCGGTGCCGAGCTGCGTACCCGTCGGCGCCGCGGTGCCGTCCGCGTTCGGGCCGGCCGATCGCACGTTCTGATAGAGGAGATCCTCGAACTCGGCGTGCTGCCTCTTGTAGCCAGTCGTGTTCGCATTGGCCAGGTTGTTGGCGATGGTGTCGAGCTGAGTCTCCTGGGCGGCCATGCCAGTCGCGGCGACGTTCAGCGATCGGAACATGTTGCGATGGCGTTGCCATTTTGGTGCCACCGTCGGGCGGCGCGGAAGGGGCTCGCATCGCGCGGCGACCAGCCGGTCGCGAGAGTCATTGCGCTGACGGTCCCGTCATTCCGTCGGCGCATCGGCCCCCTCGAGAGCGGGGGAGCCGTCGCCAGCGACGTCCGCCTCGGCCGCGGGAACGACGCTGGCCTCCGCGGGAAGCGTCGAGGGCGCGCCCTCGGCGCCGGCCTGGACGCCGCCGTCCTCCTGATGGTCGCCGGCTGGGACGATGACGCAGTGCCCGTTGGCGCACGTCAGTCCCTGCGCGCAGTCGCTGTACCGCAAGCAATCACCGGGGGCGACGCAGCTCCCCGGCGCGCCGGCGAGCAGAATTCCCCCCAGCGTCGGGAGAATGACCGCGCGACGCAGTCGATCAAAGGTCGACACGGACGCCAGCCTGCAGCCGGAGCTGCCACACGACGACGCCGTCGGGCAAGTCGGTGCCCAAGAAGAAAAAGTCCCCCTCGGGTCCTAGGGTCACCTGGGCGCGCCCGGATATCGGGACGCGATACGTGAGGCCGGCGCAGACCCCATAGAGGGACGAAGGCGCCAAAATTCCGAGAATCCCCGCGTCGACGACGAAGCGCGCGCCCGCCGCGCGGGCATATCGAACGTCGGCGCCGAATCCGCTCTTGGGATCCACCTCGGCGAGGAGCCCGAATTCGAGAATATCGTCCGGCGATTCGTCGATTCGAAGGTCCGCTCCGAGCCGGAGACGCGTGCGCGTGCGCGACAGCCCACCTTGGCGTCCCCCTCCCTCGACCCCGGACGACAGACCGGCTGAAGCCCCGACGAGGTACTGTTGGGCCGAGGCTTCGGTTTCCGGCCAGGCGTAAGCGCAAGCCCATAAGACGACGGCGACAGCCACGGCCCCCTGACGCGGGCTCATGGCTGCCGGTCGGTCTTTGCCACGGGATCCTCCGGCGCCGGCAGCGTCGTGACGACCAGGTCCACTCGCCGGTTTTGCTTCCGTCCGTCCTCGGCCGCGTTGTCGGCGATGGGACGGTACTCGGCGTAGCCGGCAATCGAAACCCGCGCGGGCGGCATTTCCTCGGCGAGAAAGACCATCATGACCGCGCTCGCCCGCGACGTGGAGAGCTCCCAGTTCGAGTGAAATCGATTCGTCGCGATGGGTCTGTCGTCGGTGTGCCCTTCGACGCGGACCTCGACGCGTCGGTTCTTCAGCTCGGGGGCCAAGAGCTTGAGCATCCGGACGGTGGCCGGCTTGGTGCGCGCGTCGCCGCTGTCGAAGAAGACGTTCTCGGGAAGACGCAATACGATTTCGTTTCGGTGCTGGATGACTTGCAAACCCTGCAAGGCGTCGCTCTCCGTCGCCAGCTTCGTGAGGGCCGAGCGCAGACCGTCGAGCTCCGATTGGAGACTGGAGTCGTTCGCGCCCTTCGACGAGTCGTCGGGCGTCATTCCGCCCGCCAGCAAGCTCTCGCCCGTCATGGGAAAGACATCGATGCCGACGGCCTTCGAGAAGGCCTCGCTGAATTTACCCATCTTCTTTGAGTCGACCTGGGACACCGCGAACATGACGACGAAGAAGGCGAACAAAAGAGTGATGAAGTCCGCGTAGCTGATGAGCCAACGCTCATGGTTCACGTGCTCGGGCGGTTTCTTCTTGCGCATCGGTCATGCCGCCTGGGCTTCAGCCAGGACCTTGGCGTTTCCCTTGGCCGGAGGTTGATGATGCAAGAACTCGCTCAATCGTTCGCGAACGAGCTTTGGGTTCATGCCCTCCTGAATGGCGAGGACTCCAGCGAGCATCATTTCCATCTGCTGGACCTCGTCGCGAACGCGCAGCTTGATCCGCCCCCCGAGGGGCAAAAATACGATGTTGGCAAAGGCGACGCCGTAGATGGTCGCGACGAACGCGGACGCGATCCCCGAGCCGACGGCCGCGATGTCGCTGAGATTGCTCATGACGTGAATGAGGCCGAGGACCGCTCCGATGATCCCTATGGTCGGGGAGTAGCCACCGGCGGCCTCGAACGCCTTCGCGGCGTCCTCGCCATGCTCCTCGTGCTGTCCGATGGCGATCTCCATCGTTTGCCTGAGAGACGTCGAGTCTGCGCCGTCGACGGCCATCATCAATGCCTTCGACAAGAAGGGGTGCGACGAGACCGAGGCGACCTTTTCGAGCGCGAGGATGCCATCGCGGCGCGCGCGATTGGCGTAGTCCACGAGCTCGTCGACCAACTTCGCCGAGTCCGCTCGGCTCTTCTTGAAGGTCGCGCCCGCGGCTCGAACCGCCCCGAGAAGAGTCGACGAAGGAAACTGCACCACCACGGCGCCGATTGTTCCGCCGACGACGATGAGCGCAGCGGGGCCGCCTACGATGGAGCCGAGGTGACCCCCCTCGATGGCGTTGCCGGCGAGAATGGCGAAGAGGGCGAGCGCGATGCCAATCAGCGGACCGAGCTGCATCACTGCCCCCCGCGAGAACGGATGGACCCCGGCGGCTCGGTCATTCGCCGAGCGGCAGGAATGCTCCGGAGGCGTGGCGGGTCGCCTTCCAGCGTGCCGAGCGGATCGGCGCAGGGCTCGACCATGCGGACGCGGCGGCGGTACTCGACGACTTGGACGATGAGCTCCTCGAGCGTCTCGCGGACGATTATCTTCTCGCCCCCGATGAGGCAAAGCATCGTGTCCGGCGTGGTCTCCGCCCAGCCGATGTGATCGGGATTGATGGCGACCACATGGTTGTTGAGGCGCGTCAGCTTGATCACGGTCGCTCCTTTGAGGCGATTGCGGTGCGAGCACTCACGGAGCAACCGCCGGGCCACGTCACGCGGGAGGTGGCACGGCTCGTGATGAGGGGCGCTGCGGAGGCATCATGCGGATCCTCGATGCAGTCGAACACCTACGGGCGGGGCTGGACTACCACCTCGCGCGCCACAACCTCTTGACGGCGAACCTCGCGCACGTCGACACGCCTGGTTTTCGGCCGCTCGACCTCACGCGGGCGGGGGCCTTCGAAGGAGCTCTGCACACGGCCCTCCAAACCACCGACGCAGGGCACATCGGGCAGGCCCATGCGACCGCAGGCGCCGAGCCTTGGCGTGTCGTGGCGGACGCGTCGGCTCAAGCCACCGGGGCGGACGGAAACGCCGTGAGCCTCGATCGCGAGGCCGTGAAAATCGCGACCAATCAGCTCCGTTACGACACCCTGGCGTCGCTGGTGCAAAACGAGCTCGCCGGACTGGCGTGGGCCGCGAATGACGCGAGGGGCGCGTGAGCAAGCCGTACTCGGTGAGCGGCGTCTTCAGCGCGATGGAGATCGCGGCCTCCGGTCTGTCGGCCGAGCGGGGACGGATGAACGTCATCGCAAGCAATCTCGCAAACGCGCGCACGACGCGCGGCGAAGGCGGGAAGCCGTACCAGCGGCTCGACCCCGTCTTCGTGGCCCGTCCAGTCCATGCCGGAAGCTTCGACCCCGTGCTCCGAAGCATTCGCGAGGTCAACCTCGCGGGGGTGCGGCCCGACACGTCGCCCGGCGAAATGGTCTACGACCCGGGTCACCCCGACGCCAATGCGCAAGGATACGTGCAGTATCCGAACGTCAACGTCGTGACGGAGATGGTCAACCTGATGACGGCCTCGCGGGCGTACGAGGCCGGCGTGACGTCGATCGAGTCGCTCAAAGCGATGGCACGCTCCGCGCTCAAGATCGGTCAGTAGCCGTGATCGTCAGCCCCATCGAATCCGCGCTTACCTCCCACGTGGCTTCTCCGAGCGCGTCGGAGGCGACCCGCTCACTCGCACCGACATCGGGGGCCCGCGAGGGCGCCGGGCTCGGGTCGTTCGAATCCGTCCTCGGGAGTGCGCTCGAGTCCGCAAACCAGGCCGATCGGACGGCCACGCAGAAGACGGCGGCGCTCGCCTCCGGAGCCATCGACGATCTGCACGGGACGATGATCTCCGTCAAGGAGGCGGACATCGCCGTTCGGCTGGTCGGCTCGGTCCGAAACAAGATTCTAGATGCCTTCCAGGAGCTTTGGAGGACCAGTGTCTGAGCCGAGCAAGCCGCTGTCCCTTCCGCGCTCCGTCACGCTCCTGCTCGGGAGGGTGGCGGCATCGCTCAGGGCACTCTCGCGACCCGCGCGCGTCATGCTCGCGACGACGACGGCGCTCGCGTTGCTCTTCGGCGGCTTCGTGGTTCTTCAAACGGCGAACGAATCCTATTCCCCTCTCTTCTCGCAGCTCGAGCGCGAAGACGCGGCCACGATCGTCGCGAAGCTCAAGGAGCTCAAGGTCGCCTACCGGGTCGACGCGGACGGCACCACGATCGAAGTGCCGGAATCGAAGGCGCGCGAGCTGCGGCTGGAGCTCGCGGGCTCGGGGTTGCCGCGGGGCGGCGGCGTGGGCTTCGAGAGCTTCGACAAGATGCGAATGGGCGCGACGGACTTCGAGCAGCGCGTTCTCTACCGCCGTGCCCTGGAAGGCGAGCTGACGCGAACCATAGGCACGCTCGGAGCCGTCGAATCGGCAAGAGTGCACCTCGTGCTGCCGGAGAAGTCCGTGTTCGTCTCGCGCGGCGAGCCCGCGTCGGGTTCGATCATTCTCCGGCTTCGTCGCGGACGCTCGCTCGGTCCATCCGAGGTGGGGGGGTCGTCCACCTCGTGGCCTCCGCAGTACCCGGGCTCGACGCGGACCGCATCACGGTAGTGACCACGGAGGGCGCGATGCTGCACCGGCCACGCAAGCCGGGGAGCTATGCGGGTGCCGACGACGACGCCATGGCGGAAGAGGACGGACGAGGCGCCGCGAAATCCTACGAGAGCACCATCGAGGAGCGCGTTCGAGCCATGCTGGAGAGGGTGGTCGGACCCGGGCACGCCGACGTCCGCGTCACCGCGGAGATGGACTCGGCTCGCGTGGAACGTGTCGAAGAGCATTACGATCCCGCCCGCTCGGTCCTGCGGAGCGAGGAGCAGTCGGTCGAGCACGGGCCCGCAGAGCAGGATCTCTCCGTCGCAGGCGTTCCTGGCGCCGAGAGCAACTTGCCGACGGGCTCGTCGAACGGGCTCAAGGCCGCGACGCCCGCCAAGCCTGCTGGCTCGGCACCCGGCGCGGGCCCGCTGCCGTTGACTTCCGCAACGGCCGTCGCGCCCGGCTCCGTTCGCGAGTCACACACGCGCAATTACGAAATAGACCACGTGTCCGAGAAGCGCACGATTGCCAGCGGCGCCCTCAAGCGGCTGGCCGTCGCCGTCGTTCTCGACGGAGCGAGAGGCGACAAGGGTCTCGTCCCGATGCCACGCGAAGAGCTCGACAGGATCGCGCAGCTCGTCCACAGCGCAGCGGGCGTCAGCGAATCGCGCGGCGACGTCGTCACCGTCGAGTCGATGCTCTTCGCCGACCCCATCGAGTCTCCGGCCGAGCCCGTAACCCAGACGCAGGGCACGCTCGCCCGATTTCCGGCGGTACGTCGTTGGGCGCCGTTCGCAATCGGAGCGGCCCTGATGATCGCGCTCGGAGGCGTCGCCCTCAAACGCCGCCACGCGGTGCGCGCCCCATCGGCGGAGTCCCAGCTTCCGCCCGGCCCTCTCCCGCTTTCACTCGAGACCGGCGTGCGCCCCGTCGTCGATTCCGCCGACCTGCGCAGCCAGGCGCACTCGCGCGCCACGCAGGATCCGGCCACCGCGGCGCTCGTCTTACGCTTTTGGCTGGGCTCCGAGACGCAACAGGGCGCTCGCGAGACGGGTAGCTCCTGACGGCGCAGGCATCCGCCTTGCTGAGGTTCTTTGCTCGTGACTACCAACGCGGAGAAGGCGGTCCTGTTCTTGTTGTCGCTCGATGAGCAAGTCGCGGCGTCGGTCGTTCGGGAGCTGGGCGAAGCCGAGCTCCGCAAACTGCGGGCTATCGCGTCGACCATGCGCGAAGTGCCCGCAGGAGCGCTCGACGACACGTTCCGCGATTTTCTAGTGCGGTCGGCGAGCGCGGTGGCCGTCCCCCGCGGGGGCCTTCCCTACTTGCGACGGCTGTCTGCGGGCGCGCTCGGTGAGCAGCGCGCCCGGGAGATTTTCGAGGACGGCGTGACCAGCCCGCTCGCGCGCCTCGAGGGTGCCCCGTCGGAGACGGTAGCGGCCTTGCTCGAACGCGAGCCTCCCCAGCTCGCGGCGGCCGTCCTTGCCCGAATGGATCCCAAGAGGGCCGCGGAGATCCTCAGCGCGATGCCAGCCGATCGCCAATGCACCGTCGTCCGACACGTCAGCGCCATGACGGATTTCCCGGCCAAGGTGCTCGATGACGTCGCGATGGCGCTTGCGAACGAGCTGCCGACGTCGGACGCATCGACGCTCGTCAGCGTGGACGGAGTGGCCAAGGCCGCGGAGCTTCTCAATGCCACCGGCCTAAAGACATCGACGGCGATTCTGCACGCGCTCGAAGCGGAGGACAGCTCGGCGGCTAGGGAAGTGCGCCAGGCGATGTTCACCTTCGAAGACCTCCGGGGCATCGATGCGAAGGGGATGCGCGAGCTCCTGCGGGAGGTGCCGAGCGAGCGGCTCACGACCGCTCTCAAGGGACTCTCTCCGGAGCTTACGACGGCATTTTTCGCGGGGCTCTCCTCGAGGGCTGCCGAGCTCCTCAAAGACGACCTCGAGATGCTCGTCAAGGTCAAGAAGAGCGACGTCGAGAGCGCTCGGCGCGAAATCGTCGACTTGGCCTTGCGGCTCGAGTCCGAAGGACGGATCGACCTCGGGAGGGGTGGCGAATGAGCAAGTCCCCGGCACGGGTAGTTGCCCTGGAAGGTTGGTCTTCGAACGTGACCCCGGCTCACAGGCCTTCGTGGATTTTTCGCAAAATTACGCCTTCTCGACCTCCCATCACGGGAGCGCCGTCGTCCCGACCGCGGCCCGACGTCCCGGAGATCCTGAACGAGCCTCCTGCGATCCTGGCGAGCCTGCATCCGCCGCCCCCCGGGCCGGTCGAAATCGCCACGACGATGGCGCTGACGCAGCTCGCGGACGAGAACGCCGCGCTCCGCTCCGAGGTCGCGGAAATGGCCGCGGCGATGGCGCGGTTGAAACGTGAGGTGCTCGAGGCGAGCGAATCCGAGCTGGTGCAGCTCGCGCTGACGATCGCCGAAAGGGTCGTCGGGCGCGAGCTCGCCACCGACCCGAGCCTCGCAGTCGTTTGGGCGTGCGAGGGGATTCAGACGCTCGCCGCGAAGGACGTCGTCATCGCCGTCGCCCGCGACGTGGCGCAGCGAGTGCCGCTCGCAGCGTGGGCCGCGGTAGACGTCCAGCACCGTGAAATCACCGACGCGCAGCTCAAACCGGGCACCATCGAGATCCGCGCCACAGAAGGGGTCGTGACCACGGGGGCCGACGCGCGGCTAGCCGCGGTTGCGCAGGCTCTAGGAGTGGCCGGGGAGCCGTGACCCGATCGGCGCCCTCCGGGGTCGACCTCGCCGCCTACGTGCAACGCGCGCGCACTGCGCCGGGGCCGTCACCCGAGGGGCGCGTCCGCGACGTCATCGGTGTCCTTTTGGAAATAGAGGGGCTCGCGGCGCCGATCGGTCGCCAACTCGAGGTGGTTCGCGCCGGCGACTTGCGGCTATCGCTCGAGGTGATCGGCTTCCGCCAGGGGCGGCTGCTGGCGGCGCCCCTCGGGCCGACGACAGGCATCGTGCCAGGGGCCCGCGTCCGCGCGAGCGCGCACGGCAACGCGGTCGCCGTGGGCGATGCGCTGCTCGGTCGCGTCATCGACGCCTTCGGTCAGCCTCTCGATGGGCTACCCCTGCCGGAGCTCGGCGCCTTCACCGCGCTCTATGCGCGGCCGCCGTCGGCCTTTACGCGCCAGCCGGTCGAACAGGCTCTCGAGACGCGCGTACGGGCGATCGACGCGCTCTTGCCGCTCGGCCGCGGACAGCGGATCGGGCTCTTCGCGGGGACTGGGGTCGGAAAGAGCACGCTTCTCGGGATGCTCTGTCGTCACACGGACGCCGACGTCATCGTCGTCGGGCTCGTCGGCGAGCGGGGACGCGAGGTGGGTGACTTCGTGCGCAGCACCCTAGGCAAACGAGGGCTCGCGCGCTCGGTCGTCGTGGCCGCGACGAGCGACATGCCCGCCCTCGTACGCGCGCGCGCCGCGCTGCGGGCAACGGCGATCGCGGAGCATTTTCGCGCGGCCGGCAAGTCGGTGTTGCTCTTGATGGACTCCGTCACGAGGTACGCGATGGCACTCCGCGAGGCGTCGCTCGCGGCGGGCGAGCCGCCGCTCACGAAGGGCTATACGCCGACGGTCTTTGCCTCGCTGCCGTCGCTGCTCGAACGCGCAGGCAACGACGCCGGTCCCGGCTCGATCACGGCGATCTACACCGTGCTCGTGGAGGGTGACGACTTGAACGATCCCATCGCAGACGCTGTTCGAGGCATCCTCGACGGTCACATCGTCCTGTCGCGCCGTCTCGCAGACCGCGGGCTCTTCCCTGCGATAGATGTGCTCCGGAGCGTCTCGCGCCTCGCAAACGACATCGCGAAGCCCGACCACATCGAGGCCTCGGCCCGGGCGCGCGACGCGCTCGCGACGTACGCCGAGGCTGCAGACCTCATCCAAATCGGCGCTTACGTGGCGGGCAGCGATCCGCGCATCGACGCCGCACGCGAGACGGCGCCGCGAATCGAAGCGCTGGTGCGGCAGAAGGCGGACGACCCCATGTCGCGCGCCTCGTCCCTGACGGCCCTGCGCGCGGCCCTGGACGGCGCGCTTTGAGCCCGCGGCTGCGGCGCGCAGAAAGGCTCCTAGAGCTGGCCGGCGACGCCGTGGACGCGGCTCGCGCGCGCGCAGCTACGGCGACGCGGGAGGTCGAGGCCGCCCGCGCGCAGGCGCAACGGGAGGAGCGCTCCTGGCTGATGTCGGCGCAAGCGCTGGCGACCGGGGTGATGCGGGCAACGGATCTCGAGGAGCAGTCCGCCCACCTTCGCACCTTGCGTTTGCGCGCGGATCACGCGGCGAGGGACCTCGATGGCGCTCTCGCCGAAGAGCGACGTCGTGCCGCCGCGCTGGTGGAGGCCTCGATCGAACGCCGAAAGCTCGAGATTTGGCGCGAACGGATGGTCCAGGCCGAACGCGAAGAACGCAGCCTGCAAGAGCGGCGGAGCGACGACGAGCTGGCCGCACGAACGACGAGGACACGACCATGAGCGCCGCACCGCTGCTTCCTGGCAATCCGCGCGCCGTTCTCGAGGGTGCCCCAACGCCGACGCCAATGACACCGGCGACGCCCACGACGCCCACGACGCCCACGACGTCGATGCCGTCGCCCACGTCGCCCCGGCCTGATGCGCGCGCGCCGGACTTCGCCTCTTTGTTGAAGGCCGACATCGCGAAAACCGAGCGTACGGGGTCCCCGCCGGACGAGGCACGACCTGGTCGCCTGGTCGAACGCCGGCGTCACGCGCCCAAGCTCTCGAACCCGACGGTCGCGACGCTTGCGAACGCGGCTTCCATCGCTCCCGCAGAAGCGCCCGCGAGGCAGCCCTTGGTCGCGCCCGCGCTCGCCGGCGGTCGACCTCCGCAGGCCTCGGTGGCACCCTCGCTGGCCGCGCCCGCTCCGCCCCCTTCCGCGGTGGCGGACCCGCGCCGTCCAGAGACGGCTTCGGAGACTTCACGAGCGCCCGCTTTGCTGCACCCGCCCGCGACGGCGGAGTTTCGCGCGGCGCTCGTTGCCGGCCGAGCGGTGGGCGACGAGGCCCCGCCCGCGGCGCTTCCGGAGAGCCCCTCCGTCGTCGAAACCGCCCGACCGCTGCCAGCGCCTCCCGCTTCGCCCAACGCGGCGCCAGATGACTCGAGAGGATCTGGGCCATCGAGCCCCGTCGCGACCAAGAGTGCGGCGGGGCTCGACCGCACGGAAGCCGCCGAGGCGCCGCCGCTCGGGGAGTGCCTTGCGCCGTCCGTGCTCGCCCAAGCCATCGGCGACCGAGCGCTCACGCTCGACGGCACCGAACAGGCGGCCCCGCCGTTTCCGCCCGGTGCCGCGCCACCGAAGGCCGCCACGGCCAGCGAGCCGCACGCGTCCGACTCGGCGCGCGGCCCTCGCAAGCGCGCGGTCGATCGTGGCCCGGAAGACGCGGGGGCGCCCACTCCGAAGCGCGTCGGCGAGTCGCTCACCGGGTCGACCGATGTGAGTCCCCAACCGCTGGCGACCCCGACGACCGATATTGGCGGCGGCGTCAAATCGATGACGCTAGTCATCACGTCGACGCCCGTCGCCGAGCGTGCCCTCCCGGAGCCGGGAGCACGGCTCCGCGAAGCCTTCGTGTCCGTAGCCAACCATGCCGTGATTCGCAGGGACGCCAGCGGCGCGATCGACGTCCCGGAATTGGGCCGCATTGCCGTTCGCGCCCATAGCGCGACCGGCGGCGTCGATGTGGACGTCCGCGCCGATCGAGCGGACACGCGTGCCGTCCTTCACGCGCATGCGAGCGCGCTCGCAAACGACTTACACCAGGCGGAATTGCCGCTTGCGCGGCTCACGATCGAGCGCGCCGACGCCGAGCACCGCCCCGCAGGCCCGCCGGCCGCCGACTCCGCATTCGATTCTTCGGCTTCCTTCGGCGATCGCAAGGGGTCGTCGCGCGAGGGGTCACCCCGACCGGATGGCTCTTCTGGAGGCGCCGACGCTTCTACCGAGAACGAGGCGCCTGCGCAGCGGCGGGTCCGGATCGTGCTTTAGCGTCCTCCCATGACCTCTCCGGTCAACAACGGAAATCCGCTCTCTGGCGTTTCGAGCACGAGCGCCTCCGCGGCCGCGGTCGCGACGCCGCCCCTCGACCAGCACGCCTTCCTCAAGCTGCTGATGGCCCAGCTTCAGAATCAGGATCCTCTGGCGCCGACCGATGGCACGCAGTTCGTCACCCAGCTCGCCCAGTTTTCTCAGGTGGAGCAGGCCGTCGCCCAAAGCACGAAGCTCGACACCATCGGCACCCAGCTGCAAGGCCTCAATAACTCGAATACGACGGCTCTCGTCGGCAAGACCGTGACCGTCTCGGGCAACGGAATGCAGTGGGACGGGAGATTTGCCAGCACCGCCAACGTGGCTCTCGGCGCGGCGGCGCAGAAGGTCACCGTCACGATCAGCGACGCGCAAGGCAACGCCGTGAGAACGTTGAATCTCGGGGCCGAGGCGGCTGGCACCTTGCCGATCACGTGGGACGGGCAAAACGACGCGGGGCAGGCCGCGCCCGCGGGCGCCTACTCGATGAAGATCAGCGCAACCGACGGCAACGGGCAGAGCGTCGCCGCGTCGCAGGCCGTGAGCGGCGTCGTCACGAAGGTCTCGTACGACAAGGGTTACCCCGAGCTCACGCTCAGCACCGGCGCAGTCGCGCCCGTTTCACAACTCGTCAGTGTCGCCGTCACGCCGGCGGCTCCATAAGGCACGTGCGGAGGAAGCATGTCGATTCTCAATGCGATGTATTCGGGCGTATCGGGTCTTGACGCAGAGGGCGAGGCGCTCGGTGTCATCGGCGACAACGTCGCAAACTCCAACACCGTCGGCTTCAAGGAGTCCCGGGCGGTGTTCGAGAACGTAATGGGCTCGGCGATTGGCGACCCGAACGCGATCGGCGGCGGCGTACGCATGCAGGGCTCGCAGCAGCTCTTCGCCCAGGGAAGCATGCTCAACACCGGGCAGGCGACGGACCTGGCGCTCTCGGGCGACGGGTTCTTCGTCGTGCAGGGGTCGGTCAATGGAGTCAACGGCAGCTTCTACACGCGCGCCGGTCAGACGACGGTCGACAAGAAGGGAGCGCTCGTGAACCCCGAGGGCCTCGCCCTCCAGGGTTACAAGATCCTGCCCAACGGACAGACGTCCTCGCAAGCCGGTCCCATCGTCCTGCAAACGGCGGCGCTCCAACCGAAGCCGTCGACCGCCATGAACGTGACGGCAAACCTGGACGCAAACACTTCGCCGCCGGCGTTGCCTTGGGATCCGCAGAATCCGTCCACCACGAGCAACTTCTCGACGAGCCTCAACGTCTACGATTCCCTCGGCAATGCGCACCAGGTCGGCGTCTCGTTCGTCAACACCGGGGGCAACACGTGGAGCTACCACGAGACGGCGAACGGAAGCGAAGTCCAGGGCGGTACCGCGGGACAAAACGTCGAGTTCGGTACTGGGCAGTTGACCTTCACGACCAGCGGCGCGCTCCAGTCGGTTACACCGAGCGGCGGCGCCGTTACGTTCCAAGGCGCGAAGGCCCAGACGATCGGGCTCAACTTGGGCACGCCGATCGCGAGCAACGGAACGGGACTCGACGGCGTGACGCAGTTTGGCAGCCCGAGCGCCGTCTCCGCGCAGAGCCAGGACGGCTACGGGTCCGGCGACCTGAGCGGCGTCAAGATTGGCCAGGACGGTGTGGTGAGCGGCCTCTACTCGAATGGTCAGTCGATTGCCGTCGCGCAGCTCGCGATAGCCAAGTTCCGCTCCAATGACGGATTGGGAAGAGCGGGGAACAACCTCTGGGTAGCTACCGAGAAGTCCGGCGACGCGGTGCTCGGCGGAGCGGGAGCGGGCGGACGCGGCGCGACGGTCAGCGGGTCGCTCGAGCAGTCGAACGTGGACATCGCAACGCAGTTCGTGGATCTCATCGCGCACCAGCGCGCATTTCAGGCGAACTCGAAGACGATCACCACGGCCGATCAGATGCTGCAAGAACTGATGCAACTCAAGCAGTGAAGGCGGCGAGCGTGACATGAGCGAAACTCAGGAAAAGAGGCCCGCCGCAGCGCCGGGCGGCGGCGGGCCGCGCCTCGTCGCGGTCGTTCTCCCCGCGGTGCTCGCTGCGGCGGCTGCCTTCGGCGGAGCCAGGGCGGCGGGCGCGTACCGTGCCCCCGCGACAGCGAGCTCGCCGCACGCCGAAGAGGACAAGCCGCCGGGACCGACGCTCCCGTTGGAGCCCTTCCTGCTGACCATTCAGGATCAGAACAGAAAGGTGCATCCGATGAAAGTCACCCTCGCCATCGAGTTCGACTCGAGCGCGAAAGAAGATGCGCTGAAGGGGCTCACCCCGAGGATTCGCGATGCAACGCTCGGTTATCTGCGCACGCTGACCTTCGAAGAGGCCATCGATCCGGCCGCCGGCGACAAGATGCGTGGCGACGTGGTCGATCGCTTGCGTGCCGCTGGAGTTCAGGCCGCCCTGCGCGTGCTCATCACCGATCTCGTGATTCAATGAGCGACTCGGCCAGGCTGCTCCGGTTCGCCATGGAGGGCGAGCGCGTGCGACGCGCCGCGGGCGCCCTCGAACAGGCGAGCCCAGAGCTCGCGCTTTCGCTCCGTCGAGCCATGCCCTTTCTCACGCGCCAGGGCGCCCAGGTGGCCCTGTGTTTCGCGCGCGCAATCCCGATAGCGGAGCTCCTCGCGGATTTGCCCCGCCCCATTCACGCGACTCATCTCGTCTCCCCGGGCGGCGCACGCGGCGCGCTCGTGCTGGACGCGGCGGCGATCTCGATGGTGCTGGACGGTGTCCTCGGCGGCAACGGGCGTTCGCCGCCCAAGCTCGATCCGAGCGGGCTCACGCCGCCACAGGTCGCGCTCATCGCGTGCGTCAACGAAGGCGTCGTGCGCTCCCTGTCGGAGGTGCTCTCACGCAAGTTCGGCGTCGGATTTCAAATCACGTTGCCTAACGGGGAAGACGCGAGCTCGGAGACCGCGCCCATCGTTTGCAGCTTCGAGCTCGGGGCGGGAGAGCAGGTCGGGCGCGTCATGCTCCTCCTCGCCAAGGAGGCGCTTCTCCGGGGCGCCGAAGAAGGGCCGGAGACCGCGGCCGAGAGCGGCGATCCCCGGGTCGCAGGCGTCCTCGGCCAAGTAGAGCTCGAGCTGATTCGCGGAGCTCGCGAGAATGCAGATGACCCTCGGGCAAATCGCGTGTCTGCGCGTGGGTGACGTCGTCCGGCTCGACGTGCCCGTCGGAGGCGCAGTCCACCTGAGGGCGGAGGGGCGCTCGGTGCTGCGTGGGCATCCGACAACCAGCGCAGGACAGATCGCCATCCGGATCGATCGCGGGCACACAGGTTGAATGGTGAACGATGTCCCCCCCTGAGAACTGCCATGAACAGCGCCGAGACTCCCGATCCCAAGCCTGCGGTCGTCGCATCCGAGACGCGCGTCGGCTCCCTCGATCTCCTGAAAGACGTCGAAGTCGAGATTACGCTCGAGATAGGCCGGCGCCGCCTTCGGATTGCAGACGTTCTCAAGCTCGCGAGCGGCCAGACCCTGGAGCTCTCGAAGGCTGCTGGCGAGCCGCTCGACATCTTCGTGAATGGTCGCCTCCTGGGTCGCGGAGAGGCCATCGTGATGGGCGATCGGTACGGTGTACGAATCACCGAGATCGTCTCGCCAGGCGGTCGGAGCGAATCGTGAGCGGCGCTCGTTTCACCGCCATCGCCCTGGCGGTGGTCGCCACCACGTTGACGCCCGCGGCCTCGGCGCAGCCCGCCGCCGCCGGCGCTGGGACGGGCGCCTTCGAGAACGCGACGCCTCTCGCCCTTCGCCCGAGCAAACCACTGGAGCTCGTGCAGGAGGCGCCGCACGCGGGAATCGGCTGGAAGCTCGTCGCGATCGCCGCCGTCCTCGGAGGGGGGGCGTATTGCCTGCGCCGTCGCTTATCCATCAAGCCGCGGGAAGAAGGGGAGCTGACGATTGTCCGTCGCGTGTCGCTCGGGATGCGGAGCGAGCTGGTCGTCGTGAACGTCGAGGGGCAACGGCTGTTGCTCGGCGTCACGCCGCACGCGATCCAGAGCCTCTCGTTGCTCGAGGCGAACGACGACGCGACGGTCAGGGCGCCCGCGGCGGGGCCGACCAGCGGGCCCTTCGGCGACCGATTCGACGCGCTCTTGGACGCGGCCGAGAGGACGGTGCCTCGCAGCGACGCGGCGGCCCGCGCCGTCGACGAGCGCACCGTCGCCGGACAGGCACGGGGCCTGCTGGCGCTGCGGAGACGCGGATGAGTCCCCTCCGCTCGCGTTCGGCGCGGGCGCTTTGCGCGGTCGTTTCGCTCGCATTGGTGGCTTCGACCCGCTCGGCGGCGGCGGCGCCGCTCGACCTGACTTCCCTCGACGCGCCGGGGCTCTCGCCCCAGCTCAAGATTCTCGCGCTCCTGACGGTTCTGTCCCTGCTGCCGGCCATCGTCCTGACGATGACGTCGTTCACGCGCATCGTCATCGTGCTCGGTTTCGTGCGTCAGGGGATTGGCACGCAGCAAACGCCGCCCACGCAAGTGCTGGTTGGTCTCGCCCTTTTCCTGACGTGCTTCACCATGGCACCGGTCTTCTCGACGGTCCTGCGTGACGGATACGAGCCGTACGCGGCGGGACACATCAGCGATGTGGAGGCCCTGGAGCGCGCGGCCACCCCGGTGCGAGCGTTCATGTTGCACCAGACGCGCGAGGCCGACCTTGCTCTCTTCTATGATGTGACGCGCTCGCCTCTTCCGAAGACAGAAGAACAAGTGCCGCTACGCATTGCGGCCCCGGCCTTCGTCGTCAGCGAGCTGACGACCGCGTTTCAAATGGGGGTGCTCGTCCTCCTGCCTTTTCTGGTCATCGATCTCGCCGTCTCCTCCATCCTCATGTCTCTGGGCATGATGATGGTGCCTCCGACGACGATCAGCCTGCCGGTGAAGCTGCTCCTCTTCGTCGTCGTCGACGGCTGGCACCTGCTGGTCGGCTCACTGATCCGGAGCTTTGCATGAATCCCGACCAAGCCGTCGTCCTCGTGTCGGACTTGCTTCGAACGACGCTTTACGTCGCGGGCCCGTTGCTCGCGGTGGCGCTTTTGGCGGGCGTGGTCGTCGGGATCGTCCAGACCGCGACCCAGGTGAACGAGGCGAGCATCAGTTTTCTCGTCAAGACCGTCGCGGTCGTGCTGGTCGGAATCGTCCTAGGCTCGCAGCTCGCCACGTACGCGCTCGACTACACGCGCGCGAGCCTCGGCGCGATCGCAGACGTCGTGCACTGATGTCGCTCGAGCGGCTCGTCATGGCGAACGCCTGCCTGTTCACGCTTGCCGCCGCACGCATCGCCGGATACGTCGTCGTTTCGCCGTTTCCCGGTGCAAACGTCGGCAGAACCCAGCGTGTTGCCCTGGTGGTCGTCCTCGCGTGGGTCAGCGCTTCGTTCGCCTCGACCGAGGCCGCGCCGCAGTCGCTGGACGTCGAGCTTTTCGGAAGGGCGGTCGCGGAGGTGGCCTTGGGTGTCGTCATCGGCGCCGCCTTTCGGTTCGTCTTCGCCGCCGCCGAGGTGCTGGGAGGTGTCCTGGGGCAGATGACCGGCCTCTCCTCGCCCTCGGTGCTCAATCCCACGCTGGACGCCCCCGAGACGGCGATTGGTCGCCTGGTCGGGCTGGGGGCGATGCTTCTCGCGCTCACCGGCGGTGTCCACCGCATCGCGCTCGGCGGGCTGCTCGAGTCGTTTCGCGCGCTGCCGCTCGGACTGGCCGCGTCGTTCGACGCGCCGGCCCTGCGGCTCGTCGATCTCGGCGTCGACGCCTTCGTCGTCGGCGTGCGACTGGCAACACCCGTGGTCGCCGTAACCGTGCTCGTTCAGCTGGCGCTCGCCATCGTGTCGCGCGCTGCGCCCTCCGTTCAGATCTTCAGCGTCGGCTTCGGGGTCCTTTTCACGGCCGGGACGGTGACCCTGATTGCGTCGCTCGACGACATGCTGGCCGGTCTCGGCGCGCATTTCGGGACTCTCGCGTCGTCGATCGACGGCGCACTGACGGCGATGCGGCGATGAGCGCTCAGCAGGGTGAGAAGACGTTCGAGCCGACGGACGGCCGCCGTGAACAGTTCCGAAAGGACGGGAAATTCGCGCGATCACGCGACGCGGCCGGCGTGGTCGGGGCGCTGGGGGTCGTCGGGGTACTGGTCGGATCGCGCGGCGCCCTCGCGCAAGCGACCGAGCGACTCTTTCAGCAGTCGCACGGCGATCTGGGCGCGCTGACGCGTGAGCAGCCCGGCGACGTCATCCGCATGGCGGGCGAGTCGCTGATCGCGTTCGCAGGGCCCGCAGCCCTCGCGGCGGCCGCCGCGTCGACCATCGTCGGTCTTGCCCAGACGGGTCTCCGTCTCAACCTCCAGGCGGTCGGATTCAAGCCGGAACGGCTCGACCCGATCGCACGCCTAAAACAACTGGCATCCCCCAAACAGGCGATGGTCGAGGCGCTGATGAGCACCCTACGTATCGGTGTCGTCGGCTACGTCGCTTACCGGTCTGCGATGGTCGAGCTCCCCGACCTGCTCGCATTGACGCGCACATCGGTGGACGTCGCCGTCGACCGGATCATCCGAGCCGCGCTCCACGTCGTCCTGACGGCGGGCGCTGCGCTCGCAGCCATCGCGGCCGTCGACTACGCGCAGAGCCGCTTTCGCCTCGCGCAAGAGATGAAGATGACGCGCCAGGAATTCATGGAGGACATGCGCCAACAGGACGGCGACCAGAAGATCAAAGGGCGTATGAAGGCGCGCGCGCGTGCGCTTGCAAAGAAGCGCGCTCTCCAGAGCGTCAAAAAGGCGCACGTCATCGTCACCAATCCGACGCACGTCGCAGTGGCCCTGCGTTACGACGAGAAGGACGCTGCGCCGATCGTCGTCGCGAAGGGTCATGACGACGTCGCATTACGGATCCGCGCCAGAGGCGCGCAAGTACGGCATCCCGATCCTCGAGAACCGCCCGCTGGCCCGCGCGCTCGACGCCGAAGTGCCGGTCGGTCACCCGGTGCCCGTTGCCCACTTCACCGCGGTCGCGCGGGTGCTCGCCTTCGTATACCGACTGCGAGGACGCAGGCGCGGCACGCGACGTGCGTAAGACCGGGCGTGCCCACCGAGACCGCCCTCGCGGGCAACGCGAGCAACGCGAGCAAAGGGAGCCATTGGGACGCGGTCGTCCCGATGGGAATCATCGGCGTCGTGCTGATGATGGTCTTGCCACTGCCACCGCAGTTGCTGGACTTGCTGCTCGCGTTCTCCATGGCGCTTGCGATTGGCGTCTTTTTGACCGCGCTGTTCATCGAGGAGGCCCTCGAGTTCAGCGCGTTTCCGGCGTTCGTCCTGATAGCGACCCTGCTCCGCCTCAGCCTCAACGTAGCGACGACCCGACTCATCCTGCTGCACGGCGGTGAGGGACAGGGATCCGCCGGTTCGGTGGTCGAAGCGTTCGGCCGGTTCGTCGTCGAAGGCAACGTGCTCGTCGGTCTGGTCGTCTTTCTCATTCTCGACGGTCATCAATTTCGTCGTCGTCACCAAGGGGGCCGGACGCGTCGCCGAAGTCGCGGCGCGCTTCACGCTCGACGCGATGCCCGGCAAACAGATGGCCATCGACGCGGATCTCTCGTCGGGTGCCGTCAACAACGATCAAGCGCGAGCCCGCAGAAAGGGGCTGGAGCGCGAGGCCGACTTCTACGGGGCGATGGACGGCGCCAGCAAGTTCGTGCACGGGGACGCCGTGGCCGGTCTGCTCATCACGGCAATCAATCTCACGGGCGGGCTCGTTCTCGGCGTCATGCGAGGAATGGACCTCGCCAAGGCCGCCGAGACGTTCTCGGTGCTGACCGTGGGGGACGCTCTGGCCTCGCAGCTCCCCGCGCTGCTCGTATCCGCGGCGTCGGGAATCGTCGTGACCCGGAGCGCCACGGGCGATCAGATTGGGCGCGCGTTCAGTCAGCAGCTTCTCGCCAAGCGTCGGCCGGTCGTCATGACCGCCGGAATTCTGGCGGTGCTTGGGCTGATGCCAGGAATGCCTATCGTTCCGTGTTGGTCGCTCGCGATCGGTCTATTGCTCCTCGCCCGACGCGCGTCGAAGGCGACCGCCGCGGCGAGCACCACCGCGTCGCTCGAGGCGGCCGCGGACAAGAAGCGAAATCCAGCCGACGACGTCGACACCGCCCTCGCGTTGGACCTCTTGGCGCTCGAGGTGGGATACGAGCTCGTTGCGACGGTCGACGCCACGCGTGGCGGCACGCTCCTCGATCGGATGGCGGTACTCCGCGAACAAGCTGCACGCGAGCTCGGGGTCGTGGTCCCGCCGGTTCACGTGAGCGACAACTTGCAGCTTGCGCCCGGAGGCTATCGCGTCCTGGTGTTGGGCAACGAGATCGGCGGCGGTCAGTGCAAAGCCGGAAGAGTGCTCGCCATCGATCCCACCGGCGCGTCGACCCCGCTCGAGGGCGAGCGCACGGCCGACCCGACGTTCGGGATGCCGGCCACCTGGATCGCCCCGCGCGACAAGGAGCTCGCCGAGGCGTTGGGTTACACCGTCGTCGATCACGCGACCATCATCGCCACTCACCTCGGGGAGCTGTTGCGCACGAACGTCCACAAGCTTCTCGGTCGGCAGGAGGTGCAGCACCTGCTCGACCTGCTCGCGCGAACGGCGCCGAAGCTCGTCGACGACGTGGTTCCGAACTTGCTCTCGTTGGGAGACGTGGTTCGTGTCTTGCGCAATCTGGTCCGCGAGGGCGTCTCGATCCGAGACACCCGGACGATCCTCGAGTCGCTCGCCGAGCTCTGCGTTCAGACGAAGGACCCCGAACAGCTCACCGAGCTCGTACGCGAGCGCCTGGCGCCGCACATCACGTCTCGCCTCCGGGGCGCTGACGGGTGCGTCACCGCGTTGACGCTGGATCCTCGGCTCGAGGAGACTCTTCGCCGCTCGCTCCGCGAAATCGCATCCGGCACCGGTGGTGCACTCGATCCCGGAGATGCTTCGCGGCCTCACGCTGAGCGCCGAGCGCGCCATCGCCAAGGTCGGGGCGACGGCGAGCCCCTGCATCGTCGCGCCGCCCGACCTTCGCCGGTACGTGCGCGCAATCTTCGAACGAAAGCTTCCGAACGTCGTCGTTGCCTCGTTCCGCGAGGTCGACCCGGCAGTTCCGCTCCGCATCGTCGAAAGGCTGTCCGTCCAATGAACGGCGCGAACGGAGCGTCGAAGGAGTCGCGAAGATGAACGACCAAGTTTTCCGTGGTCGAACCTTGGCGGAGGCCCGCCTAGCCGCTTTCCAAAAGCTCGGCCCCGCCGCCGTCGTCCTTACGACCCGCTCGGTCGCGCGGGGGGGTATCGGCGGCTGGTTCGGAGCGTCCGACGTCGAGATTGCGGCGCGCCTCCCGGCAGCACTTCGCGCGGGGTCGCCTGTCGCGCCTTCGGACGTGCCGTTTGCGGAGGGGGCGTACGCCGAGCGGGCGGCGCGCACTCCGGGCTCCGAGCTTGCGGCGCTCCGCGCGGAGCTGAAAGCCGACATCCGGGCCATGAAGACGCTGCTCACCGAGACCAACGGCTCGGCGAGCCTCGCAGGCGAAATCGAGCACCTGCGCGGGCTCATCGAGGGGCTCACGGGAAGCAAGTCCAGTCGCGACAAGGTGACTGCACGACTCCGCGCCATCGGCATCGAGGGAGCCGCCGCCACCGCGCTGGCGCGAGCCCTCCGGGGAAAGACGGCGGAATGCGACGGCATTCGCGACGAGCTGCTGCGTGTCCTGCGGGTGGCGCCATGGCCGCTCGACGGCCAGCGCGTTGCCATCGCTCTCGTCGGTCCGAGCGGCGTCGGCAAGACGACGACCGCGGCCAAGCTCGCCGCCCGCGCACGCATCGAGGGCCAGACGGTGACGCTGGTGGCTTGCGACACGTTCCGCGTCGGAGCCGTCGAGCAGCTCGCCGCCTACGCGGAGCTCGTCGGGGCCGACCTCGCCACCGCGGGCACGTCCGACGAGCTGCGAGCGCTCCTAGAGGGCACACGCAGCGACGTCGTCATCGTCGACACGCAAGGAAAGCCACCCACGGCCGATGGCGTAGAGATCGCGCTGGTCCCGCCTCGTCAGACCCGCTCTGCGCGCTCGCGCGCTCGACACGTTTTGTTGTGCTTGCCCGCAGCCCTTCGATTCAACGACGCGACGCGCGCGGCCAAGCAGTACGGCGCCCTCGCCCCGACGTCGCTCGCCATCACCAAGATCGACGAGACCGATGCGCCGGCGGGCATCGTGCACGCGAGTTGGGCCTCGAAGCTCGCGGTGTCCGTCACCTGTTTCGGGCAGCGCGTCCCCGAAGACATTTCGCCGACCACGATCGGGGCCCTCGTCGACTACGTGGCTCCGCCTCCGAGCAAGGCTAAAACCTCATGAATACCGCCATGGTCGCCGGAGCCGAAGCGCGCGCGCGTCGCTCGATGACCCGCAACGTCTACGAAAAATTCTTGCCTCTCGTCAGGCGCAACGCGATGCGCCTCGCGAGGCGGGTGCCCGCGAGCATCACGGTCGCGGACCTCGTGGGCTACGGCTGGATTGGCCTCATGGAGGCCTATCAGCGCAGCCCCGAGAACATGCCGGACGATGAGTTCGAGGCGTACGCCGTCTACCGAGTCCGTGGCGCGATGCTGGACTACTTGCGCAGCCTCGACCCGACGACGCGCGACCTCCGCCGTGCCTCGCGCGGGGTCACGCGCGCCATCCGCGACTTGTCGCAAAAGGGGCGCCGGGATCCGGACGAGGCGGAAATCGCCGACGCGATGGGGCTCGACTTGAACGCTTATCGCGAGCTCCTCGAAAAGATATCGGCGGCGGGTATGGCGCGTCTCGAGCTGCTCGACCTCGACGACTTGGACGTGGAGGGCACCGGGGAGACCGTCGACGAACAGGTGGCGCGACGCCGCCTCTCCGACGCCGTCGTGACGGCGATGGACACGCTGCCCTCCAAGTTGCTGCAGATTCTGGCGCTCTACTACCAAGAAGGGTGCACCCTAAGACAAATAGGCGCCGTCTTGGGCGTCGGTGAGTCGCGCGTGTCGCAGCTGCATACCGAAGCGATTCACCGCCTTCGTGCGGCGGTCGGAGGAGAGTAACGTGGCAGACGGTATTTACGTCGCGTTGAGCGGCGCCATCGCCCAGTCGACCAACTTGGAGACCACGGCAGCGAACCTCGCGAACGCGACGACCGACGGTTACCAGCGCGGGCGGCCCGTGTTTCGCGAAGAGCTTTCGCGGGCAGGCTCGGTCGAGCCCGGTCTCCATTACGCGTCGGTCGGCGCCACCAGCCTCGACACGACGCGCGGCGCCCTCCGCGCGACGGACCGCGCTCTCGATTTCGCGATGCCCGCCGGCACCTACCTCGCGGTGGACACCGCGCGCGGCGAGCGCTACACGCGCGCCGCGTCGCTCTCGGTGGGCAGCGACAGCTTTCTCCGCACGGCGCACGGCGACGCCGTTCTGGGCGAGGACGGAAAGCGCATCCGCGCCGCGCTCGACCCGAGCGCTCTCCGAATGGACGACACGGGACAGCTCTGGCAAGGGGGAGAGGTCGCGGGGCGCGTCAAGTTGGTGACGTTCGAGCAGCCGGGGCGCCTGTCACACGACGAAGGCCCGCTGCTCGCGGCTGGACCGGCCGCCGGAAAGCCGTCGCCGTCGCGAGGGCCGCTGGAGGTGGGCCACGTCGAGGAATCGAACGCAAACGTCGTCAGCTCGATGACGGACCTGGTCACGGCCTCGCGCACGTTCGAGGCCTTTCAGCGGGTCATCGACGCCTTCCGTGATGCCGACCGCAAGGTGGCAACCACCGTTCCCGGTGTCTCGACATGAGCGTGCACGGCCGCCCTCGAACCAACCCGCCGCCGGAGGAGTCCGGCCGCGTCGTCCTCGGCGATCTCAATCGCCTCGGAGCGCTGTCGTCGCTCCTCGCCACGCTCAACGATCCGCGGGCGGGGGCCGACGCGCTCGCGCGCCATGTCGAGCAGATCCCGGTGCTCAGGGTCCGCGTGGCGCAACGCTTCGGGCGAGAGCATCCGAGCTGGACCAAGCATGGCCTCCCCCAGCAGATCGCCCTGCTCGGAAACCGCGTCCTCGAGGGCATTCTCCTCGAGATCCTCGAAGACATCGTCGCGCTCCATAGCGGCATCGGAGACCCGGGACCGAGCGATCGCTGAACGTCGGCCCGGGGGTTGCTTCGTCTGGTCGGCACATGCGCCTCGGCAACGGACCCTCCGGGATCAGCGCGCCCTCGACCGCTCGCGAGATCGAGCCGCGGCGCACGCCCTCGTCGATGAGCCAGGTTCGGGCTGCGCTGGGGCGGGCGCTCGAATCGGCCACCGGCCGGCGCCCAGGCGAACGGACGCTGGACGTCCTTTCGGCGCAAGTGTCCCTCGAGACCGCACACGGGGACTCCATGTTCAACTTCAACTTTGGGGGCATCAAGGGGACGGCCCCGACCGGGGAGACCGCCAATTGCATGACGCGCGAGGTGATCGGCGGGCGCGAGGTCCGGCTCGAGCAGGGCTTTCGAGCCTATCGCTCGCTCGACGACGGTGCCCGCGACTATGTCGGGGTGCTTCGCACGCGGTTTCCCCAAGCGTTCGCGCGCGCGATGGCGGGGGATGTCGACGGCTTCGCGCACGCGCTCAAGCAGTCTCGATACTACACGGCACCCGAAGACCAGTACGCAGCGGGCCTCCGTGCCGCCGCGGGGCTACCGAAGGCCGGCGGCACCCCGGAGCCGCTAAAGGGCGTGCCCGCCCTCGCGACCTCGGCGGAGCTCTCGCGGGTTCTCGACGCGATCGCCTCGACGGCGGCGCGGATCGCCGACCCGGTCCCGAAAGAATGATTTCGACTCAAGGGAAAAGGAGAGCGACCGTTCCCTCTTGATGACGGCGCCCAGCGCCACCCAGCGACGCCAGGAAGGCGTCGACCACCTCAACTCCAAGAAGGAGAGACTCCCATGGCCATTTTTCTTCAGACCAACGTCAACTCGCTCGTTGCGGAGCAAAACTTCTCGATGACCCAATCGAAGCTGCAAGGCAGCTTCGCCAAGCTTTCGAGCGGATACCGGATCAACAGCGCGGCCGACGACGCGGCGGGCCTCGGCATCGCCAAGAGCATGAACGCGCAGGTGCAGTCGTACGCAGTCGCCGAGCGCAACGCGAACGACGCGATCAGCATGACGCAAACGGCGGACGGCGCGGCCGACCAGGTTCACGGCCTCCTGACCCGCATGCGCGAGCTCACGGTCGAGGCCTCGAACGGCGCAATGAGCGCCGCGGACGTCTCGAACCTCAATACGGAATACCAGGGCGACCTTTCGGAAATCGACCGCATCGCAGGCAACACCTCGTTCAACGGTCACGTTCTCCTCGGCGGCGCGGCGAACACGGTCAACTTCCAGGTCGGAATCAACGGCACGACGAGCGACCAGATTGCGGTCAGCTTCGGCGGCGCGGACTCGACGGGCCTCGGCGTCAACGGTACGGCCGTCAGCACGGTCAGCACGGCGACGCTCGACACGGCCATCAACAGCCTCAGCACCATCCGCGCCGGCTTCGGCGCTGCGATGAACCGCTTCCAGAGCGCCGTGGGCGCCATTCAGTCGACCGAGACGAACCTCGGCGCCGCGGTCGCGCGCATCCAGGACGTGGACGTCGCCTCTGAAACGGCGAACCTTTCGCGCGAGCAAGTCCTCGCGCAGGCCGGTGTGTCGGTCCTCGCCCAGGCAAACCAGTCGCCGCAGCTTGCGCTCAAGCTCCTCGGCTAAACACGAACCCGTAACCGATGGGCCGGGCGTCGCCGCAAGAAGCGTGGCGGCGCCCGGACCTTCGTCCGCACGCGAGCTAGAGAGGCGAAAGAGCCAACATGACCAACGCAATCAACCTCGCGGCGCTCGGTTTCGGCGGCATGGATACGACGAATCTCGTAACCAGCCTGGTCTCGATCGAGTCGCGACCGCTCGGCCTAATGGCCAACAGCCAACAGAACATCCAGTCCGCGCAAGCGACCATCTCGAGCTTTTCGAGCACCCTCTCCGCGCTCAAGAGTGCAGCCGTCGCGCTCTCCGATCCCGCGGGGTTCGCGTCGATGAAAGCGACCTCGAGCGACTCGTCGATCGTCCCGACGACCGGCGTGGGAGCTACTCCGGGCCAGTGGTCCGTTTCGGTGTCGTCCATCGCGCAAGAACAGCGAACGCTCTCGAACGGCACGTCCTCCAGCACGACTGCGCTGGGGCTCAGCGGAAATCTCGGTATTCACGTCGGGAGCGGGTCGGCCTCTATCGCCATTGCGTCGACCGACACCCTCGCCGATGTCGCGGGCAAGGTCGCGTCTTCAGGCCTCCGTGCTCAAGCGTCACTCGTCTTCGACGGCTCGCAGTACCACTTGCTCGTCTCGGGCCTCGACACGGGGGCGTCCAACTCCATCAGTTTCGACGAGTCGAGTCTGACGGGCACGGGCTATTCGATGGGCCTTTCGAGCCCATCGAACGTCGTCCAAGCTGCGCAGGACGCGCATCTGACGATCGGCGGCAGCGGGGGCGGCACTCCCATACCGATCACGAGCGCGAGCAACCAGATCACAGGCGCCATTCCCGGAGTCACCTTCGCCGTAACGCGGCCGACGACTAGCCCCGCCGCGGTCTCCATCGCAAGCGATCCCTCGAATATCCAGGCGAATATCCAGACCTTCGTCACTGCGTACAACGCAGTGGTGAACGACGGCCACAGCGCGGCCGGATTCGGTACCCAGAAAGCGAGCAATACGCTCCTTCAGGGTGACCACGCCATACGCTCCTCGCTGGACCAGTTCGGCGCGCTGATGTCGGAGTCGGTGCCGGGCACGAGCGGAGCCTACACGACGCTCGCAAGCGTCGGCCTCGCCCTGAACGACGATGGGACATTGGCGCTCGATTCGACCAAGCTCGCCTCCGCGTTGGCGGCGGACCCGACCTCGGTCAGCCGACTCTTCGTCAAAGACTCGCACAACGGCTCGCAGGGCGTCATGGCGACGTTCGGATCCGCGGTCGATTCCTTCACGAGCACCACGGGCGGACCGATCCAAAGCGAAATCGACGCGTTCACGAATCGAAATAAAGCGCTCACCGACCAGATGGCCGCCATGCAGACGCGCGTCACCGCCTACCAGACGCAACTCCAGAACCAGTTTACGAAAATGAACGCGACCCTGGCTCAATACCGCCAGATTGCGGCGTCGCTGAACGCGAGCAACAACTCGAGCTCGAACAACGGCAACAACGTCTTATGAGGCCAGAGAGATGAACCTGCCGACGCAAGCAGCCCTCGCGCGCTACGGCGCCGTCAAGGTCACGACCGCCAGCCCCGGTCAAATCCTGGTCATGCTCTACGACGGACTGTTGCGCTTCCTTCGCGACGCCCAGTCGGCAATGGCTACCAACGACCGCGGGCACGCCGGCGAGCGCATCGGTCGAACGCTCGCGATCCTCGAATACCTTCTTGCCGGGCTGAATCCGGCGGTCGCCCCGGAGCTCTGCGAAAATCTGCAGGCGCTGTATGTCTTCTCGATGCGGCACCTGGTGCGTGCCAACTTGGAACAGAGCTCCGAGAAAGTCGCCGAGATCGTGACTTTGCTCACGCCGCTCCGCGACGCGTGGTCCACCGCCGTCGCAGAGCTCGCGGCGCCCAAGACGGCCGACGCGCGCGCATAGACTCCATCGGAGCGGAGGGCCTCCCTGGGCGTCAAAGGCGCGGCCGGATCGTCAAGCCTCTGGCGCTGCGGGTCCTTCGAGCCTTCGGCTTTCCGCGGCTTCCCACGCCGGCCGCTGGCTTGCATCTCGGAGGGGCATGCCTTCGGTCACGCTCTGCATGATCGTTCGCGACGAGGAGGCGCTCCTCGGCGCTTGCCTCGACTCGGCACGACGAGCCGTCGACGAGATGGTCGTCGTGGATACGGGTAGCGCGGACGGCTCGAAACGCGTCGCACGCGAGGCCGGTGCGAAAGTGTTCGACTACCGTTGGTCGGACGACTTTGCGGCTGCTCGAAACGAGGCGCTCCGGCGCTCGCGGGGCGACTGGGTGCTCGTCCTCGACGCCGACGAGCAGCTGACGACGGCAAGCGCAGGACGGGTTCGCACCGCCGTCGCCCGGGCGAAGTTCGATTGTGGGCTACTCCGCCTGCACGACGCGGCGCGGCTCGGTGCGCGGCCCGAAGACGTCGTCGCCGGCCGGGAGCGTCAGGCCGAAGTGCAGCTCGTGCCGCGCCTGCTCCGTCGCACGGACCACCTCACGTACGTCGACGCGATCCACGAGAACGTGACGCCTTGGCTCCGGCGGCGCGGGATGAGGATTGGCGGGGTGGACGTCGACATCGTTCACTACGGCGCCACGAACGAGGTCGTCGATTCGAAAGCAAAGCTGGAGCGCAACATTCGCCTGTTGCGTGCGCGGATCGAGCGCGAGCCTGGCGATGTCGCGGCCTACGGCTACATGGCGCACGACCTGTTGCGCGCCGGCGCCGTCGAGGACGCGCGCGAAACGGTGGAGCGAGGCTGGGCCTTTGTCCGGCGGGAGGTCACCGAGACCTCGGTTGCATCGATTCACCGCCTTGCGACCGCACGCGCTTACCTCCTCGTCCGCAACGGAAGCTTCGCGGAGGCGCGCGAGACCGTGCGGATCGGGCGCCTGGTCGAGGGGGACAATCCGGACTTCGCTTTTCTGTCCGCGTGCGCGTTCGAGACCGAGGCCCTGGCCACCCCAGAGCCGGCAGCGCGCCGGGAGCAGTTGGTCGCCGCACGAGACGGTTACAGAGCGTGTCTGGGCTTCGCAGGGAAGGTTTTCGCGCAGTCCTTCGTGGTGGGCGCCAGTACGTGGTCCGGGTGGACGCGACTCGGCACCGTGGAGCTCCTGCTCGGCAGCCCGGCAGCGGCTCTCTCCGCCTTCGACGCGGCGCTCGCCGTCCGACCAAAGGAGCGCGAGCCGAGCCTCGGTTGCGTCGAAGCGATCCTCGACTCGGGAGATGCGGCCCGCGCGCTCGCGCGCGTGGAGAGTCTGCTCGACGACAAATCACCGGATAGCTGGACGCTCGCCGCGGCCGCCGCCCGTGCTCTCGGACTGCCGGAAGACGCGCGCCTCTTCGCGCACAAGGCGCGCGCCTGTCTCCTGCGCGGGAGCCCCTTCGTCGCGCCGCATCGGAGAGGGCGGCTGCACGCCGAGCTCCAGATGCCCTCCGTAGCCGCAAGCTCCGCGGTGAGTCACCGCTGACCAAAACCGGGTCACTGGCGACTCGAGCATTTCCTCCGCAGATTTTGGAGAGCGTGCGGGTCGCCAGCAACCCATCCCTCGAGGCGTCGACCTCGACAGTGGCCGAAATCACGCGTGGTACGACCGTTGCGAAGCGGCCCCTCCTGCCCCTCGAACCGCAGGAGCCCCTAGATGCGAGAGACTGCCACAGCGGAAGCGCTTACCACCGAAGTCGCCTTGCGCGTTTTGCGCCCGACCCTGCGGCCCACGAGCCGGGGCAAGATCGTCGGCCGTGACCCGGCCATGCTCGGTGTGTTGGACACCATTCAGCGCGTCGCGCTCTCTGCATGCACGGTGCTCATCACGGGCGAGAGCGGCACTGGCAAAGAGCTGATCGTCGCCGCGCTTCACGACGCGAGCGCGCGCGCCGGCAAGCCGCTGGTCACGGTCAATTGCGGCGCCATTCCGGAGAATCTGATCGAGAGCGAGCTTTTCGGCCATACGCGCGGGGCATTCACCGGGGCGCATGCGGCCCGTCAGGGGCACGTGGCGGCCGCTGAGGGCGGCACACTGTTCCTCGATGAAGTGGGGGAGCTGTCTCTTCAGGTGCAAGTCAAGCTTCTGCGCCTGCTGCAGGAGCGTGAATACTCGATGGTCGGCGACTCGCGCATCGTGAAGAGTGACATTCGCGTGGTGGCGGCGACCAATCGTGACCTCGAAGCAGAGGTCGCGGGACGGCGATTCAGGGAAGATTTGTTCTATCGCCTGAACGTCATTCACATCGAGCTGCCTGCGCTGCGTGACCGTGCGACCGACATCGAGCCGTTGGCTTTGAATTTCTTGAACGTGAGCGTCGCGCGGTGCGGTAGGGGTGACATCGTCGGATTCACGTCGGAGGCGCTCGAGGTCCTTCGCGCGTACTCGTGGCCGGGAAACGTCCGGTCGCTCGAGAACACCGTGGAGCGCGCCGTCCTCCTCAGTCCAGGTCCGCTCGTGACCACCGACGATCTACCCGAGCGCGTGCGCACCGGCTCTGGGCGCCGCGAGGGCGCGGCTCCGGCAGAAGGCCTGCCGGACCGCGGCATCGACTTGCGCGCGGCCGTCGAGCAGTACGAGAACCAGCTCATCTTGCAGGCCCTCCAGCGGACCGGGCGGAACAAGAACCGGGCAGCGCAACTCCTCGGATTGAACCGCACGACGCTCGTCGAAATGCTCAAACGGAAGCGGCTTTGATCGGCCCGGCGTCGGGCGGCGTGCGAGAGGCGCGGCATCCCATTGAACCAGCGGCTTGCGGACTCGGCGCCGCAAGCCTGGTGCAGTCTGGCCGCACGTCGTCCCCCCAACATTTATGTCGTCGCAAGGGGTCCCCGATTTTTTGCGACGATCTTCGCGACCATTTTTGCGACAGTGGAAAAGTATTGGTTTCGTGAACGCTGGAACCGTCGGCGCGTTTGGACCATTGTGGCGCCTGCGCTCGGACCGTAACTCTTGGAGGTCAATCGATGCTCGTACCTGCCTTGGCATTCGCGTGGTGGCTCGTATCCCTCCCAGCACCCTCTGCCGAAACCGGCCGCGACCGCGGTTATCCGCGCACCCGCCAAGAAGAAGTTGCCTCCGAGTCTCCCGAGAACGCAGACACGCCCGAGGACGATTCCGCCCAAGAGCTCGCGGAGGCAGACGAGCAGAAAGGTGGCGAGCGCGTGGCGCTCAAGCTGGTGACGCCGTCCATCGTGCGGACGGCGCGGAGCTTGCTCGACTTGCCCATGGGCGCCGAGCGTTACATGACGATCGAGGGTCGACACTACGTCTTCGTGCTCGAGCGCCACTACCATCCGCCCGGCTTCGTCGGCGCTCCGAATGGCTGGCACAAGGGCGTGACGGCGTACGAGTTGCGCTGAGCCGCGCGGCCACCGACTAAACCGGATCTTGCCTCTTTAGCGCGACGAGGACGACGGCCAGCATCGAGAAGGTCATTCCGAAGAGCACCGCCGACGGCAACCAGAGGAGGTTCCATTCCGAGAACCCCCAAGCGCCGTTCAGCGTATCGCTCGCCACCTGCGCGATGGCGCACTGGAAGTGGCCGCCGTAGATGAAGTCGGGCGGGCTCGTCAGGTCGGGTCGGTGCAGATCGATGTTCCATGCCGCAGTGGAAACGATGGCCATGCGCTCGTGCGCGATGGCGCCCTCGAAGCCCCAGCGCGACGGCATCAAGTACATCAGCGGGCTGCAGCATCGGGTTGGTGGTCATCGGCACCATCAGGCCGCCGAGAACGACCTGCGGAATGAGCGCGATCGGCGTCAGCGCCATCGCCGCCTCGGCCGAGCCGACGAGCGCAGAGACACAGCAAGCCCGAGCGCAGTCGCGTTCATCGCCAGTGCGATGACGTTTCCGAGCTCGAGTAAGAACGCCTGGATGCCGCCGTTGAAGCCGAGCGCGAAGAAGACGATCGCGAGCAGCATCGTGCACTGGATGACGCAGAAGAAGCTCAGCAGGATGTACTTCGAGAGCACGTAGTTGAACAGCCGCAGGTTCACCATCCGCTCGCGCAGGTAGATCGCGCGCTCGGTCACGATCTCGCGCGCCGCGTTGCTCGTGCCGAACCACACGCAGCTCACGACGACGAAGAACATCGCCGCCGTGTGGTCGGTCGTCGGCTGCATCGAGTTCAGAAGGTTCGTCGTCGCCGCCGTGCTCATGTCGTTCTTGTTCGAGAGCTCTTGGAGCGCGCCGAGGCACCAGAAGGGCACGCCGCTCTTCTGCCCGCCGAAGACGAGCCAAAGAAGCACGCCGATGATCGGCGCCTGCAGGAACATGATCGCGGCCCCGACGCGATCGCGGATCTTGACGCTGCCAGTAGCGGGACAAGAGGAGCCCGAGCTGGCGCACGACGGCGACGTCCGCCCGGTGCGGCACCCCGCGAGCGGCCGGCACGGTGCCGATGGCGCGCCGCCCGGAGAACATCTTCTGAAAGACCGGATTGTCGCTCCGGAAGAACTCCGCGCGCCACTTTCGCGGCCTCGGTGCGTGCGAAGCTGCGCGAGACGTTGCGGATTCTGCGCGCGCATCTCGTCGAGGACGTGGCGCTCGCGGACG
Source organism: uncultured delta proteobacterium (assembly GCA_963787925.1). Classification (GTDB taxonomy): domain Bacteria; phylum Myxococcota_A; class Polyangia; order Polyangiales; family Polyangiaceae; genus Palsa-1150. The sequence continues at coordinate 550,319 of CAWBEN010000003.1, read as the reverse complement.
TTCAGCATGTCGAACATGTCGCGCGGGTTGTCGACCCGCTTGCGGGTCTGCTGCCGAGTCGCCTCCGAGCGGGTCATGATCGACCCGAAGAACGCGTAGCCGCGTCGCCCGTCGGGCCGAAGTACGTCGGGACGCCGCCGTAGCCCATGATGAAGCAGAGATTGAACTTCTCGAACTCGTCCTTCGCCGGCTGGTGGATCGTCATGATGATCGTCTTGCCGGTCTTCTTGGTGAGCTCGTGCAGCAAGTTGATGAGCGCGGTCGTGTCGTCGGCGGCGAGGCCGCTGGTCGGCTCGTCGAGGAACAGGATGACCGGGTCGGTCACGAGCTCGAGCGCGATGTTCACGCGCTTGCGCTGCCCGCCGGAGAGGACCTTCTTCTCGGGCTTGCCGATCTGGAGGTTCTTCACGCCTTCGAGGCCGAGGTCGCGCAGCGTCTCGTCGACGCGGCGGTCGATCTCCTCCTCGCGAGTAGTCGGGCGGGAGGCGGAACCGCGCCGAGTACTTCACCGCCTCGAAGACCGTGAGCTCGGGGTGCACGATGTCGTCCTGCGGGACGTAGCCGATGCTGCCGCGGAGCGCGTCGTAGATGGTGTAGAGGTCTTCGCCGTTGATGCGCACCTGCCCGCTCGTCGGCGGCAAATAGCCGTTGAGCGCGAGGAGCAGCGTCGTCTTGCCGGCGCCGGAGGGGCCCATGAGCGCGATCATGTCGCCGGGCAGCGCCTTGAAGGACACGTGGTCGAGCAGCACCTTCATCTGGCCTTGTCGTCGCGATCGGGCACCTCGAGAAAGAGATCCCACGCCTCGATCTCGTAGAGCGGCTTGCCTGCCCAATTGGCCTGGTCCTCGACGACGACGTTGACTCTGCCGTCGGCGATGTGGATGAGCAGCGGCATCGGGCCGATGAAGACCTTCTCGCCGCTCGCGACCGGGACACGCGGTGCCCGGGACGCGAGGCGCTGCCCGCGCACGAACGTGCCGTTGGCGCTGCCCGCGATCCTCGAGGAAGAGCTGGCCGCCGGTCTTGACGATCTGCGCGTGCTTGCGAGCTGACCTGCGGGTGAGTGACGACAATCTGGTTGTCCGGCGTCCGGCCGATGGAGATGACGCTCGACTCCAGCTTGTCGAGCGTGAGCTCGCCGATGACGGTGCGGTGCTTGCGCGGTGACGCCTCGCCCGCCGCGGCGTGCGCACTGGTTACCGGTTCTTTAGCGGAGAGCGCGGCTCGGTCGCCCCCCGGTCCACCAGGGCCGGCGGGGCTCGGCTGCAGTCCCTCCCGGGCGGCGCGCACGAGAAAGCCGATCGGTACCGGAACGGGGCCGAAGGCGACGACGCCGCTCGGATCGAGCGGCGTCGGCTGGTTTGGCGTCACGCGTTGGCCCGCGACCCACGTTCCGCTGGTCGACCCATGATCGACGACGGTCATCCGATCGAGCATCGCAGTCGCGTGCAGGCCGCTGACCGCGGAGTGCGCGATGACGAGCGAGACGCGCTTCGCGTCGCGGCCCGACGATGACCTCTCCGTGCGGGGGCTGGACCTGCCCCGGGGACATGAGCATCGCGCAAATGGCGCCGATGCCCGAGCGGCACCTGCGCGCCGCCCACGGCGAACACGGTACGAAAATCGAACGCCACGGATTGCCCGGGCGCCACGGGGGCGCCGTTCGCCGTGCTCGGACCGACCCCGCCGTCGACGAAGAAAAGCAGCCCGCCCTGCCGGACGATCCGCGCGTGATGCGCAGCCACCCCCGCCGCAGAGAGAACGACGTCGTTGTCGGGTGCGCTGCCGATCGCTACTTGTTCGTTGCCGAGGTGGAGGGGCATCCGCCGCGCATCTTAGCGTCTTTGCCGTGACTCTCCGAAACACGCCGGGAGGCCCGGCGTCGGGGCGCCCACGAGGTCAGTCCGAGAGCACGGAAAGGCGCGCCCGGACCTTCTTCAGTACGGTGCGGTCGGCCGGTGGAAAACGGGTAGGGTCCAGATCGTCGGCCGCTGCCCACTCGAACGCCGCGACGTCGAGCGCGCGGGGTGACGCCGAAGCGGGCGTGCGCGTGACGTCGAAGAAGAGAAGGAGCACCGCCTTCCGCGCTTCCTCGTATCGGTGGAACGTCACGTCCAGAATCTCGCCGACGACGACGTCGATGCCGAGCTCCTCGTCGAGCTCACGCCGCAATCCTTCGCGAGGATCTTCGCTCGGTAGCACCTTCCCTCCGGGCAGCTCCCAGGCGCCCTGAAGGTGGGTGCCCGCCTTGCGCTGCGTCACGAGGACACGCCCTTGCTCGATGAGAACGCCTGCGGAGACCAAGACGGTTTGCTCGCCCACGTCTCGATCATTCCCCAGGCGTGGCTCGGCGGATAGCTCGCAGGCAGCGGGTCATTCTTTGCGCGCAGCGCGGCGCAAGCGGATGGCCAGCCTGCAATCGTCCACAAGGCGCGGACACGTTTCGCCCCTCGCCCCTGCCCCTCGCCTTGCTGTATCGTCCGCCAAAGCCCCATGAACAACACGGCATTCCCCTCCGAGGACGGCAACTTCAAGCGCGGCGCGTTCAAGCCCATTGCCATTCTCATCGGCATTCTTCTCGTCGCGGGCGCGGCGGTGATCGTGTTCCTGAGCGTCCACACCGAAGCCCAGTCGATGTCCAAGGAGGCGGTCAACAAAGAGTTGCAGGAGATTCAGCTCCTGCCCAGAGCGGAGCAACTTCCGCGCTGGCGCAAGTGGGCCGCCGCCGAGAACGAGCCCCGTCTCGAGCAGGAGGCGTTCGTGCACCTGGCTTGGGCCAAGGACAGAGAGAGCATCCCGCTGATCGTGAAGGGCCTTTCGGCCCTTGATCACGCGGTGCGCGGCACCGCCGCGATGGCGCTCGTCGACTTCGGCCCGCAGGACGCCGCTTCCGCCAAACCGGCGCTGCTCAAGGCACTCGCCGAGGCGGGCAGCGGCGACAAGCCGCAGATTTGCTGGGCGCTCGTGGCGCTCAAGGAGCCGACGGCGTTCGATGCCGTCATGGCGGAATACCGCCTTGGGCACCTTGCGCAAATCGAGCGGCTCGACGGCTATCCGGCGTTCGACGCGGAGATGCTGGCCGCGCTCGTACCCATCGAGACCCTCGCGGCACTCGCGGGTGACGAGAGCGACAGCGTCCGACAGCTCGTTGCCACGACGCTCTCGCGCACTGGCGACCCCAAGTGGACCGACACGCTCATCAGGCTGGTCCAGGACAAGGGCGTCGAGATCGCGCGCGAGGCGGCCGTGGGCCTCGGCAAGATCGGAAATGACAAGGCGACGCAGCCGCTGGTCGACGCGCTCAGCAAAGCGGACAAGGGCTCGCGCGAGAAGTTCCTGCAGGCCCTCCGGGACGGCGATTGGCGCGAACGGGCTCGTGCTGGCGTTGAGGACCATCAACCACGGGAAGGCCGACACCGAGAAATTCCAGACGAAGCAGATCTTCGACATGCTGAGGGAGCTCGAAGATCCGCGCGGCGGCGACGCGCTCTACGCGTACATCCAGACGAACCCCAAGCCGCACTGGAAGCTGGAGGCGGCGATGCGCATGGCCGAGATCGGCGATGTTCGAGCCGCGGAGGTTCTCGGTTGGCGGATGCAGCAGGACCCGCTGAAGCTGTACAACGACATCGATTGGCCGGAGCTTCGGCGTGACGACAACGAGCGCGTCTACGCGGCGCGCATGCTCTCCGACCTCGCGGTGATCCACCCTGAGAAGCGAGACTACCTGCTGAAGACCGCCGAGCCGGGTGTCCTCTCCTGGGTCGATCCGGAGAACAAACCGCAGCCGCATGCGAACGGCATGCGTTTTCTCGCCCTCGTCGGCTCACAGCGGGCCGTCCCGATGCTCATCAAGTGGGCGGACCCGAAGGAAAAGCTGCCGAACGAGGGTGCGCAGCCTCCCTTCCCCGAGACGTGGGCGACGGCGCAGAGCGCGCTCCGCTACCTGGGCTGGACGAAAGAGCCTCGTGCCTGGGGAATCCTCGAGAAGCAGCTTCACCGGCGCAACAAGAAGCTCGACGTGTCCTGGGACTCGCTCATGCAAGGAGGTCTCACCATCCTCGGAATGACGCTCCGTGCCCTCGGCGTCGGCGCCGCCGACGGCTTCGCACAATGGGGCGATCCCCGAGGCATACGACGATCTCGTCAGGTACATCGAGGAGCCGCTCGAAAACGAGCAGTCGCGAATGGAGGCTTGCTTCGCGCTGTCTTGGGTCGCAAACGACGACCAGATGAAGGCCGTCGTAAAGAAGGTTCACGACAACACGAAGAGCGACGCCAAAGGGAACTTCCTGCGCCAGTGTTACCTCGAGACGATCATCCACCGCCCCGTCCCCGACGCGACGGCGGGCCTCGTGGATTTGCTCGCCCCGAGTGTTCCGGACATGGAAGTGCGCCACCAAGTTGCTCGCGCGATCGGAATGGGGGGCATCACGGCGAACATGGTCCCGCCCATCTTCAGCAAGCTGAGCGACGTCAGCCTGAAGGCCGACGCGGAGATCGCGCTCGTCTTGGGCGCCGACTCGGACACGGCAGCCCGGGCGATCGCCTCGTACAACGATCCGAACACCCCGGCCGAGGCGATCGAAGAGTTGAAGGACGTCTACAACAAGACGTTCGGTTACTGGAGCGACCGCAACTACGAGAGCGGTGACATCGCGCGCTGGGTCGACAACGCCGAGGCGATCACCCACGTCAAGGTTCACGATCAACTGCAGGACTGGCCCCGCCTCATCCTCGGTCGCAATCTGGTCGAATCCATCGAGATCGACAACGGACCGCACTCGATGACCCGTGTCCAACTGCGCGTCCGGCTCATGCAGGCCGCGTTGGGATCGAACCCGACGAAGCGCGACGAAGCCATCCGAATCCTCAAGTTCACGAAAGAGAAGGGGGTGCTGATGGCGCTGCGCTACGAGCCCGCCCCGCTCGGCGAGCTCGCCCGACAGGCTTTCTTCGAAGTCATGTACCCGAAGACGACGGCCGAGAGCGTGCCCGAATCGCCGAAGGCAGCGAAACAGCAGCAGGGTGGCCCGCCGCCGGGCTTCGGCGGTGCGGGCGCCATGCCGCGGTGACGCCGCGGTGAAATCCATCGCGGGCGCTTACCTCGCATGCGCGTTCGTCGCCGCGTGCGGGGCGCGACCCGCTGCGCGAACTCCCTCGGTCGGGGGAGACGTGCCCATGACGAACCTGGCCGTCCCGCCAGGGGCCACTCCCGTCCAGGCGTGCACGCCAACCGCACCCGAGCTTTGCTTCAATGCAATCGACGACAATTGCAACGGCGTCATCGACGAAGGTTGCGGCATCCAGACAGGGCTTCTGCAATTCACCATCGCCTGGACGTCCGCCGCGGCGGACGTGAACCTCGCCGTCCTCACGCCTGACCATGAACGCGTGTCCAACGAGCATCCTGGCGCGCTCGCGAGCGGGTTTCACTTCGATCGCGACTGTCCTGGCCAAGACGGATGCGGTGGCCAAAACACCGAGAACGTCTATTTCGATGGGCCGAGCCCGCCGCACGGACACTATGCCGTCGAGGTCACGCTCGCCGACATCCATGGAGCCGAAGCGCCCATCGACGTGCGGTTCGGGGCTCGTCTCGGGGCTCGCACACTGGGGTTCGAAATCGATCTTGCGCCCGGTGACGACGCAAAAAAAACGTTTTCGTTCGATTTGCCCTGATGCGCCGACGCCTCGCGAAGACGGCGTGTCTCCACGTGGGTCTTGCGATCATGGCCGTCGCGCCCGCCGCAGCTTCACAGACGCACGGCGCGTGGGGCGTGGCTTACGCCCCAGGCGATTCGAGCGGTGCACGATCGGCGCCGGCGATCGTCTACTTGCACGGAATGTGGGCTAGCCCCGAGGACTCGTGCGGTCGCTTCGCGCGCGCCGCCGCGCCGTTCGGCTTTCTCGTTTGCCCGCGTGCGAACGCTCCGTTTTCGGGGGGCCGCATGTGGACGGGGACGTACGCCAGCGTCGCGCCCGGCGTGCACGCGGCCCTCGACGCGGCCGCCCACTTGGCACCCGGAAGGCTCAATCGGTCCGGAGACGGAACGCTGATTGGTTATTCGAACGGGGCGTACTTTGCGGTCGAGATTGCGTGCGCGGAGCAAGGGCGATGGACGGGGCTCATTCTCCTGTCGATGCGCCTCCGCCTGGATGTCGCGCGCCTGCGGAGCGCCGGCGTGCAGCGTGTTCTGCTTGGGGCGGGCGAGCGCGACGGGGCGCGCGCAGGGATGCAAGCGATGGAAGGGCCCCTACGGGCCGGCGGGCTGCTGGCGCGATTCGTCAGCCTCGGTCCTGGGGGTCACGAGTTTCCGGCCGACATGGACGAGCGCATGTGCGACGCCGTCGCGTGGGTCCGTGGGGCCGACCCCGCAGTCTGTGCATCGGCGTCGCACGACATTCCGCCCGAGTGAGCGTGATGCGAAATCCGCCGCACTCTCAAAGGAATGTCTCGCGCATCTTCTTCGCGAGCTGATCGAAAGCCGGGTCGATCGTCGCGTCGTAGACCTTTTGCTCGAACTCCTCGCGCGACAAGCCGGTGCTCCGCAGCTTCCACAGCTCGATGCCGTGCGACCAGCGCGTCGATACCTTGCGCGACGCGCCATCAGGCAGGAGAAAGGCCGCGTCGAACGTCAGATTGATCGGCGCAAAGGCGGTAGACGGCTTGACGCTGACTGTCACGGTGCGCGCCCACTCCGCGCCGTACTCCACGAGTATCGTCGGAACGGTCGCGGCGAAGGAGGCGTCCGCCCCGAGCGGCTCGCCAGGTCGGAGGAGGAGTACCTCCGGCGCGAAAAAGGCCTTGAACGCGTCCAGCAGGGACTGCGCGACCCGTCTCTCGCGCGGACGCAACGCATCGGCGGTCAGGTAGCGAGATGGAAGCGCGTCGGGGCCTGGATAGCGGTCGTTCTTCGAAATCTTTCTGTCGGCGTCATCGAGCGACCTCGATGGTTCGAGCCGGAAGCGGACGTCGCACGCCGGGCCGTTCTTCTCCGCCTCCGCGAGCAGCCGCTCCATGAACGCGATGGCCTCGGCGTCGGGGTGGGCCTGCTTGCTCCATGCCGAGAGCGCCTGGACGAACAACGCGTGGCGCCCGGACTTCAGCTCCTCGCCGATCCTGGCGTCGGGGTACTTACGGGCCAGGTCGTCCAACGCGGCCACGGTGCCAATCTTCTTTGCCTTGTCGAGCTCGACAAGCCCCGCTCGCCGCACGGCCGCGTCGATCTCGGGCCCAATCCTCGAGGGGGCATGAGCGCGAGCGAACGCGAGGAGGGCGTCGATGCTCCCTTGCGACTCGACCTCGCGCAGCTGCGCTCTCGGCAAAAGCACGTCGCGCACCTCGACCGAATGACGTCCTCGGCGCGCGAGATACTGTTCGTAGGCCGACGTGGTCCCGGCAAGCGCCACGCGCTCGTACATGCGCTCGTCGCTCGTCCAGTTGCGGGCGTTCCCGAGCACGAGCCCGAGCGTCAGCCCCATGGCGACCGCCAGAGCCCAGTCGAGCCGGATCCATATCGGACGGACGCGCTTCATCGGCGACGTCGGGCCGACTGGGTTCGAAAGAGCGCGATCGTGCAAGGGGTCGAGCTCGGCCAGCAGGTACTCGTCTTCCTCGACGACCGCCTGGGTGAGCTTGGTCCGCAGCGACGTCATGGCCGCTTCGGCTCTCTCTGCGTCTTCGGGACGAGCCGCGGGGACGACGACCCGCGAACCATCGCGCATCCGCAAAACGAGCGCCGGCTCCGGCGAAACCAGCCGCTCGACGGCTTCCACGTCAGCGACGGCCCAGACGCGCAGAAGCGGCCCGCTGGCGTCGACCACGCAGGCCGGAAACAGGTAAATTCCCGGTGGATACGGAAGCGAATCGAGGGCACGAAGGATCGCCATGGCGTGCAGAACGCCATACGCGCCGGCCGAGAAGAGCAGTCCTTCGATCGCGAGCATGGCCGGCCCGTACAAGGCGAAGGCGCTCGCCGCGTCTCCCCAGCCGACGCCGAGGAGGAGCGCGGCAGCGATGAAGAGCGCGCCGCCCGCGGCCAGAAAGGCCCAGGCGGCGGTGCGCGGTGCGCCCCGAAAGAGAAGCGGGACGGGCGGCGCCTGGTGGCGTGTTGCGGCTGCGAACCGCTCCTGGACCGGTCGCGAGCAGCGAAAGAAGTCGATCGTTCTCGGCCGTTGCACGTGCTCCCCGGCCCACTCTACAGCGACCTGGTGCCGTACGTCACCGACCCGTCGCAAGTTCGAGCGCGTCGGTTCAGAAGCGCCGCGGCGCGAAGCCAACCGTTTGACGCGGTCCGATCCAACCCGATATGACGCAGACGATGGGCCCTACGGCGATGCTCACCTTGCTCTTTGCGGCCTTCGCGATGTTCGCGTGGTCCGCGAGCCGCAGGTGGCAGCTCCTTCAGATTGGAGCGCCTTCGGCAGAACGGCTGGATCACGTCGCGGCGCGTCTCCGCGGCACATGGCGCTTTGCCTTCCGCCAAGAAAAAATGGACTATTACAACCCAGCGGGATTTGCCCACAAGCTCATCTTCGCGGGGTTCGTCGTCCTCCTTTTTCGAACGATCGTCTTGTGGGGACGTGGCTTCTACCCTCCGTTCAACCTCTGGGGGCTCGCGCCTACGAACCCAGTCGGCCAGGCGTACGAGTTCGTCAAAGACTGCATGGCGACGCTCGTCATCGCCGGCACGCTCGTCTTCTTTTATTACCGTCTGATCGCGAAGCCGCGGCGTATGGCGCTGTCGCTCGAGGGTCTTCTCATCATTGCCATCATCTTCACGATGATGATCGCCGACATGACTTACGACGGAGCGTCCCTTCTGCTCGGCGCGAGGCATTCGTCGCTCTGCGAGGGGGGCGCCCCTCTCGGCAATTCATATCAGTGCGCCATCATGGGGACGATCATCGCGCCGCTGAACGGTGCTCGATGGGAGCAGTCCTGGTCGGCATGGCCGGCACCGGCGGGCTCGCTGTTCGCGCTCCTCCTGAATGGGCTGTCGCCGGGCGCGCTCGTCGTCGTCGCTCATGCGGGATTCTGGACGCACACGACGCTCGTGCTGCTGTTCCTGAACCTCCTCCCGCACTCGAAGCACTTCCATGTCATTACCGCGATCCCGAACGTCTTCCTGCGCAGCTTGACCCCCGCCGGGCGGCTGGAGCCAATGGCAGACACTGCGGAAAAGCTCATGGAGATGGTCGGGGCAGCGGGTGAAGCGACGGATCCGCTCGCGCAACGCATCGGGGTCGCGCGTATCGAGCACTTTGGCTGGAAGGCGCTTCTCGACTTCTATACTTGCACCGAGTGCGGTCGTTGCTCCGACAACTGCCCCGCGCACCGCACCGGGAAAATCCTCAGCCCCAAACATCTCACCCTCGCGCTCCGGGATCACCTCTACGCACGCGAAGAGGAGCTCATCGCTCGCGCGCGCGAGCCGCAGACGCCCGTCGCAGGCGCCGCGAGCGAAGGCGACCTGCAAGACGGGATCAACCTCGTTCCCGATCTGGTGCACCCCGACGTGCTCTGGGCGTGCACGACGTGCCGCGCCTGCGAAGAGCAGTGCCCCGTCCTCATCTCGTACGTCGACAAGATTGTCGACATGCGGCGTAACCTCGTCATGGTAAAAGGCGAGTTCCCGCACGAGCTTGCAAAGCCCTTCCAGGGAATGGAATCGAACGGCAACCCGTGGAACCTCTCGCGGATGGATCGCTCGGCGTGGAGCGACGGCCTCGGGTTGGCCACGATGAGCGCAAAGCCCGCGGCCCGCGTCCTCTTCTGGGTCGGCTGCGCGGCGAGCTACGACGACCGGGCCAAGAAGATCGCGCGCGCGACGGCGAAGCTTCTCCAGCAAGCCGGAGTCGACTTCGCGATTCTCGGTCAAGAGGAGAACTGCACGGGCGATCCGGCGCGCCGCGCGGGCAACGAATTCCTCTTCGCGATGCTCGCCGAAGGGAACGCCGCGACCCTGAATGGCTACAAGGACCAGGGCGGCGCGCAGACGGTCGTCACGACATGCCCGCACTGCTTCAACACGCTGAAGAACGAGTACCCCGACTTCGGCTCGAAGTCGAAGTCGTCCACCACACCGACTTCTTGCTCGGCCTCCTCGCGGAGGGCAAGCTCGTACCGCGCAACCGCGTGGAGGGACGCGTCGTCTACCACGACTCCTGTTACCTCGGCCGGTACAACGGCATCTACGATTCGCCGCGCGAGATCCTGAGGCGCATCCCTGGCGTCGAGCTCGTCGAGGCGGAGTACTGGACGAAGCAGCGCGGCCTCTGCTGCGGCGCCGGCGGCGCGCAGATGTTGATGGAGGAGCAGAACCAGGATCGCGTGAACGTGAAGCGGACGTTGCAGCTCCTCGACGCGCTCGGACCGAGCGCAGCGGCGCACGAGCACCTGGGCGACGAGAGGGCCGAGGCGAAGGGGTCCCCGGCCGCTCGAACCACCGCTCGAACAATCGCTAGCGCGTGTCCGTTCTGCATGACGATGCTGACCGACGGCATCAAGAGCAAGAGCCTCGAAGACCAGGTGAAGCAGCTCGACGTGGCCGAGCTGCTCGATCGCGCCTGCGAAACCGACGAGGCCGTCACACCAGTCGGGGGCGACCAGGTCGCCGTTCCTCCGCCGATAGAAGCGAACGCCGAGTAGCCAGGACTGCGGCGGCGGGGGTCATACGCTATCATGTGGGCGAGATGCTCGCTTGCCCGATCTGCCGACAGCTGGCCGCACCGCGCGCGCGAAATGCCGCGTTTCCGTTCTGCTCCGCACGGTGCAAACAGATTGACCTCGGTGCTTGGCTGGAGGAGAGGTACCGCGTCCCCACCTCCGACCCCCCCGACGACGACTCGTCCGCCCTGGCGGAGGGCTCGAACGAGGAGAACGCATGACGACCCTCATCCGGTCTCCGCGCACGCGGGGCCTTCGACGTGCGGTGACGGCAGGGGCGGCCGGCCTATTCGTTTTCTCTCCCGGAGTGCGAGCGGCGCAAGCGCAGCAACTCGAGCCGCCGCCACCGATTTCCACGGGGGCGCCCTACGGCCCCTACCCGCCCTATGCTCCGTCGACCACGGCGTCGAGCCTCCCGCCGAGCGTGACTTCACGGCCTTCGCAAGACGAAGAGGACGACAGCGGCCTTGGACTGGAATGGGTATGGCTCAACGCCGATCTCGGCGGCGCGTACGCGAACATGCAGTCGTTCAGCGCGAGCACGTTCGCGTTGCAAAAAACGGAGAGCGGGGGGCCCATGTTCGGCGTGGGCGCCGGTGTCAGGCTGCTCTTCTTCACGCTGGGGGTGCGCGTGCGCGATCTTCAGCTTTCGTCGATAGGCAGCCTCTGGCAGCTCGACGTCGAAGCCGGGTTTCATACGCGCATTTGGCGGATCGATCCGTACTTCGGCGTGCGCGGCGGGTACGACTTCGTCGGCTCGCTCAACGCGAGCTCGGTCCAGGTCGCCGCCGGCGGCTCGCCGTCCGACGTGAGCGTGCACGGGTTCAACATGGGACCGATGGTCGGCATCGATTACTATTTTCGAAGTGGGTCTCGCTCGGCGTCGATGCCGACGCGCAGTTTCTCTTCCTCCAACGGCCGCGGGCGACGCTGCCTGCCGGGATCGACGCGGCCAGCCTGCCGCCCCAGGCGCAGGCACTTTACCGCCAGTCCGGCTCTGCGATCGGATTGGCGGCAACAGGCTCCGCGCACCTCGGCATCCACTTCTGACCGCAGCCGCCCAGGCATTCCGTCGTGCTCGGTAGCGTCCTTGCCGCCGCGCGCTGGCTCGTACCGGCGACGCTGCCCGCCCTTCTCTTTGCGGTCCTCGTTCATCGGAGCGACGCGCGGCGCGAGCCGCCTTGGCTCGTGGGGGCGACGTTCGTCCTCGGCGCGCTGGCGGCCCTTTTGGCGGGCCTCCTCACGGACCGGGCGGCCAGCGTGACCGGCCTCGACTTGCGCGTCTCTACGGCGGGCGAGAGCGGTGCCCTGGTCTTTCTCTTCTTCGTGGTGGCGCCGGCGCAGGAAGCGGGAAAGGTCGCCGCAGCCTGGCCGGCGTTCATGTCGAAGCATTTCGACGAGCCTTACGATGGCGTCGTCTATTCGGCAGCCTCGGCGCTCGGGTTCGCAGCCGTCGAAAACGGGTTCGTCGTGCACGGACACCCGACGGGTGGCGTCTGGATTGCGCGAGCGCTTCTCGCTCTTCCGGCGCACGTGTTCTTCGCCTGCCTCTGGGGTTACGCGCTAGGCCGCGCCAAGCAGTCGAAAATCGAGCTGCCCATTTTCCCCGCGGCCTTCATCGCGTCGATCGTGGCACACGGCCTCTACGCTCACTTCGTCTACGGTCGCGGGCCAGGAGCGCTCCTGGCCGTCACGCCGCTCCTTGCGATGATGGGCGTGGTCGCGTGGCTCCTTCAGCGTGACCTGCGCGCGCGCGGCGAGCGGCCGTCGGTTGCCTCGAGCCGGCTGCGTTCCAGCATGTCGCGTTTGGCAGTCGCCGTGCCCCCCCCGAGCCTGTCGGCCGTTCGCTCCGCGCTGACGCGCGGCGACGAGCCCGTGAAGGTGCGCTGGGTCGTCGTCGGCGCGCTTCGTGACCATCGGCGCGATGATCACCGGACTGGCGGCTGGGGTCGTGGCGGCACGCCTGCTCCACATCGATTTGTCGATGGTCGACGAGCACGAGGTCAGCGCTGCGGCCCCCGTGCTTCTTCTCGGGATCGGCCTCTTGGCCTCGTTCCCGGTGAGTGGTTGGCTCGTCGCGCGGGCCGCCGGTGTCCGCACGCTCCTCGAGCCTGCGCTGGCGGCGGTGCTGGCGCTCGTCGTCACGTTGCTGGCGCTGGGCGTTGCGGCGCCGTTCACGGTCGTCTTCGTGCTCGCGCTCTCTCCCATCGCCTGGGTGCTCTCGTGCCTCGGCGCATGGATGGCGCGAGCTTGAAAGGGCTGCGCAGAGCCGTGGCCCGTGCCACACTCGCCTTCGAGCGGTCGCGTGCGCATTCTCAAGAGCGCCCTTTTTTGGCGAATTCTGCTGAGCTCGTTGCTCGTGGTCGCCGTCTTGGGGCTCGGCCTCAATCGCGCGAACTCCGCGCACGAGGAGCTCGAGAAGCAGTTCGAGCGCCTCGTCGAGCACGACCTGAAGCTGGCTGACGACGCCGAGCAGCTCCTGCGCCTCACCGCGGACCTCGAGACCGGCAAACGCGGGTATTTGCTCACGAGCAACCGGACGTTCTTGGCGCCATACGAGCAGGCTCGGACCGACCTCGAGGGATTGCTCGCCGAGGCGCAGGCCGTCGCGGAAAATGGAATGGAGGACGAGCGGGTCGCGGCGTTCGGGCGGCTCGTGCGCGAGTGGATTCAGAACGTGAGCGAGCCGCAAATTCGCGCACGAGAACGATCGGTTCCCGACCCGCAAATGGCGGGCGAGGGCAAGGCGCTCACGGACGAGATGCGCGTCATCCTCAACGACCTGCGTCGGCACGCGCTCGGCCAGGCCGACGCCCGCGAACAGGCCGCGTTCGACTCGGCGAAAGACTCTCAGCGCGCCGAGCGTTCGGTGCTCTTGCTGGCGATCATCATCGCGCTCGGAAGCGGGGCGTGGATCGCCCGGGACATCGCGGGGACCACCGCGCAGCTCGAGGAGGCGCTCGCGACTACCGGCCGACTCGAGCCGCTCGCTTCGCTGCCGACGCGCCGGGACGAGCTCGGCGCGGTCGCGAGAAGCTTGGTCAAAATGAACGCCCTGCTCCTCGAGAAGGACTCGAGGCTGCGGGCGACGCTCGCCGAGCGAGAGCGCGCGGTCGCCGAGCTCACCCGAGCGAACGCCGATCCTCGCGCTCCGCGATGCGCGCGCGCGGGCCTATGCCGAGTTCGTGCGCGAGCTGAAGACGCTGGATCTGCGCGCATTGGCGGCCGGGGGATTGCAAACGCTCGTTCGAATGGCCGACGCCCAGGTCGGCGTCATTTATCTGCTCGACAGCGCAGACCGACTGGTTCCCATCCAGGCGATCGCCGTCGACGGCCGCGCCATCGATCACCGCGCGTTCGGGGCCGACGGTCTGCCGAAGAGCGTGATGGAAAAGCGCGAGCCCGTCTTTCTCTGCGCAGAGGCGCTCGCCGAGCCGCTGCCGGAGCTCGATCTCGGCGTGGGCTGCGCCCGCCTGCGATGGACGCTCTCCTACCCGATCGCGATTGGCCAAGAGGGGGCCGGCGCGATGGTCCTCGCGGGCGTCGACACGCCAGCGGCGGATACGACCGAGTTCGTACGGGACGCCGCGCGCCAGCTCGCCGTCGCCCTGCACAACGCCTGGGCGCACGATCGACTGCGCGACAAAAGCGTCGCGCTCGCCGAGCAGGGTGAGCGCTTGGCTCATGCCAACAAGGTCAAGACCGAGTTTTTGGCCTCGATGAGCCACGAGCTCCGCACGCCGCTCTCGGCGATCCTGGGATTCGCCGATCTGCTCTTGACGTCGCCGCGCGAACAGCTCTCGCCGCGGGCGCGCGAATCGCTGGAGCGCATTAAGCGCAATGGGCAGCATCTCCTCGGGCTCATCAACGACGTGCTCGACCTCGCCAAGGCAGAGGCGGGTCGAGTGCACGTTCGCCTCGGAACCATCGACGTCCCCCGGCTCGCGCAGGCGTGCCTCGCGGAGGTTGACAGCCTGCGCTCGGGAAAGGAGCTGCGATTCGTCTGCGACGTCGGCGACCTGCCTCTCGAGACCGTCACTGACGCGCAACGGGTTCGGCAGATTCTCTTGAATCTGCTGTCGAACGCGATCAAATTTACCGACTCGGGGGACGTGGGCCTCACGGTGCGAGGCACGGCAAACCTCATTCGAATCTCCGTCCGCGATACCGGAATCGGAATTCCCGCACGGGCGATGCGGGAGCTTTTCCAAGAGTTTCACCAGTTGGACACGGGCGATGGGCGCCGCTACGAGGGGACCGGGGTGGGTTTGGCGCTTTCGCGACGCCTCGCGCACGCTCTTGGAGGCGAGATCGAGGTGCAGTCGCGCGAAGGCCAAGGGTCGACCTTCACCTTGGTCCTGCCGCGCGTCGCTGAGCAGATGACGGAGACCGCCACACGGTCGGACCAATCCCTACCGGATACACGCGACCGCTCACCGGTGATTTCGTGAGCGATCGCTCGTATCCAGCGGCGTCGGGCGACGTGCTCATCGTGGACGACTTTCCGGACGCCCTGGTCCTCTACGGAGCCATTCTCACCGAGGACGGCCACCGGGTCCGGACGGCAACGAGCGGCGTGGAGGCCCTTCGAAAAGTCGACGAGCACGAACCGGAGCTCGTGCTTCTCGACGTGTCGATGCCAGGGCTCGACGGAGTCGAAGTCTTACGCAAGCTGCGAGCGCGGCGGGGGGCGGACCTTCGGTCGTCATGCTGACGGCCGCACGAGGCGAACCATACGCGATCGAAGCAGGGTTGAAGGAGGGCGCGGACGCGTACCTGACCAAGCCGATCGATTCGCGCGAGCTGCTCGCCCGCGTGCGCGCGGCTCTCGAGACGTTCCGGCTGAAGCGCATGCTGGAGGCCCAAAGGCGAG
Organism: uncultured delta proteobacterium; assembly: GCA_963787925.1. Lineage (GTDB taxonomy): Bacteria > Myxococcota_A > Polyangia > Polyangiales > Polyangiaceae > Palsa-1150. The sequence goes on along the minus strand of CAWBEN010000003.1, from coordinate 534,774 downwards.
ACCACGTCGCGATGCTCGTGCACGACCTTCGCCACCCACTTTCGTCGCTGGCCCTCATCGCCGAAGTGCTCGAGGCGGATGACACGACTCCCGAGGATCGCAGCGTCGTGATCGGCCAGATGCGTACGATGTGCACGGAGATGGCGCGCCTCGTGGACGGCGTGCTGGCCGCCAGTCGCCTCGAGGCTGGTGTCTTTTCGGTGGAGCCGCGCAGCACGCGCGTCGGTGCGATCGTCGAGCCCATGCTCGCCGTGTTCACGCCCGTCGCCGCCGGGCGACGAGTGGCCCTCGTGTTCGAAGGCTCGCTCGAGCTGCGTGTCCGCGCCGATCCTCCGAAGCTGCGCCAGGCACTGGACAATCTGATGGCCAATGCCCTCAAGTTCACGCCCCGCGGCGGTCGAGTCCGAGCGCGCGTGTGGCGCGAGGGAGAGCGAGGCGGCGAACGAGTCGTTTTCGAGATCGCGGACACGGGCCCTGGAATTCCGCGAGGAGAGTGGGCGAGCATCTTCGACCGGTACAAACAGAGCTCGCGCGGAAGGGCCGCCGGTGGCGCGGGGCTCGGCCTGGCCATTGCGCGCGGAATCGCCGAGGCGCATCACGGCACCGTCACCGTCGCGGCGGGCGACCTCGGCGGCGCGGCGTTTCGAATCGCGCTGCCCGATGGCGGCGCCCCTCTCGCTTGACAATCCGGCCCCTCCCTCTACATTCCGCGGCTCCCGACGAGTCCGAGGTCACCCGTGGCAAATCACCCCTCCGCCGAGAAGCGCAACCGTCAGCGATTGAAGCGCGCCCTGCGCAACCGGTCCGTCAAGAGCACCGTGCGCACTCACGTGAAAAACGTGCGCGCGGCGGTCGAAGCCAAGGACCTCAAAGCGGCGAAAGAAGCGCTCGCACGCGCGACCGTCGTCATCGACAAAGCGGCGACCAAGGGCGTTCTCCAGCAGAAGACCGCATCCCGACACGTGTCGAGGCTCTCTTCTCAAGTGCACAAGCTGGGACAGGCCTGAGAGGTCGTCGATCGAAGCCCGACCTGCGCGTGGAGCGTGGGAGTGCGACCGATGTTCGAGCCGGCGGGGCAGCGCGCGCGCGCGGCGACACGTGAGCTGGACAATTCGGCGACTGGCGGGTAAACCGCCTGCGACTTTGCCTGTCCCCATCGTCTAGAGGCCCAGGACCGCGGCTTTTCACGTCGCTAACGGGGGTTCGACTCCCCCTGGGGACGCCCTTTCGGCGCGCGGAAATAGCGGCTCGCGCGCCCTCGACAGATCCATCCCGCCCGGACGGAGTCGCTATGGCCGTCGGAGCACCGGCACCGGAAAGCCGCAGAATGCCTTGTCTACGCCGCACTCGGTAGCGCCGTCAAAGAACTGAGGGACGATAGGGCACGCGTGCCCGAGCTGGCCGTAGGTGTCTTCGCCCCAGCATCGGATCGTGCCATCCCCGATCAGCGCGCAGCTGTTCGAAGCAGCCGCCGAGAGGGCAATGACCCCTTCGAGCCCGGGAACCCTCAGGGGGATCCTCGAGCATGGGAAGCCGGCGCACCCCTCGTGCCATCTCTGCGTGCCACTCGCCACCCAGATGGGTCCACCGATCGCCATTCAGCGCGAGCGCCTGCCCAACGGCAAACGGCAGGCCTGCGCGAAGGGCCACTTCTTCGTCGTTCTCGCCGACAAACGCATGTCGCGCTCGCGCTGACGCCACGAACCACTCGTGGCGCGAAGGCTATTTGAGATAAGCGGCGAGACCGATGTTCTGATCGCGCAGCGCCTTGGCGACGACACCCGCGATTTGGGAGGCCCCTGCCATCTCGAAATGCGTGTGGTCTTGACAGAAGAATAGCCCGATGGGCGTCGTCGCCGTGTACGTCGTCGCGACGTCGCCGGCGTTCGGGCAGAACCCTTTGCTCGTGTAGAAGGCGGCCGTCAGCGTGGTGAGGTCGATGACCGGGACGCCATTGGCCATACCCGCCGCCTTCGTCTCGGGGCCGAAGGCTCGGTTGGGGGGGACCATGCTTCCCACGCCGCAGATGACGGCGTTGGTGGAGGTCAGGAAGATCGGATGAGCGCCCACCTTCTGGGCCGCCTGCGCCATCATCCCGAGGTAGCTCTGAAAGAGAGCCGTCCCCACGTGCTTGACGCACGTGGCCGAGGTGTCGTTGATGCCAAACTCGACGAGCAGGTAGTCCCCGCTCTTCATCCCGTTCGCGGGATCGAGCATGGCTTGCCAGCGCGCGGAGGGGGTCTTGGGGTTGACCGGGCATTCGCCGTTGACGAGCGTCGCGCCCACGTTGGGTTCGTAGAGCCAGGTCTGTATGCTCCGGCCCCCTGCGGCGCTGTCCACGACCGTGGCCGTGCTCTTGAAATAGGGCTGAAACTGGCTGCCCCAGCCGCACAGCGGCGTTGTTCCGCACAGGTTTGCGCTGCACGGCTGCATCGTCGAGTCGCCCGCCAACCACACTGTGATCGGCTTGGTCGTGTCGACGGCTCCGCCGTCCGCGCTCCTGCTGCTGCCCGTTCCGGCGTCGGTGGTCGCGTCGGGTCCGGCGTCCATGTCGGAGCTCGCGTCCGCGCCGCTCCCGCTGCTGCCGCTCGCGCTCGTACTGCCGCTGCTCCCGCTGCCGCCGGCCCCGGAAGAGCCGGAACCGCCAATGTCGCCGGAGCTTGTGCCGCTGCTCGTCGTGCCGCTTCCTGCCGTCCCGCTGCCTCCGCCGGCCGCCCCGCTTGCGCCGCTCGTCCCCCCGCCGCTCGCGCTGCTGCCGCTCGTGCTCCCGCTCGTGCCGCTCGAAGGGGGCGCCGGGCTGTCGCTGCTGCAGGCGCTGACCAGCGGCGAGCCGGACAGCAGAATCCCCGCCAAGAGACGTGCTCTGGATCGATCGTTCTTCATCTTCTCTTTCGAAGAGCGGCTGCCTCGCAGGAGCACCGGCGCATCGCGAGCGCCCGTCATGAGGGCCCTGGCCGGCCAATCAATCTAACACGGAACGCCGTGCGTTGCCGGCCGCGGCAGGCTCCGTAATCGTGCTTCTACTCCCACTCCTTTTTTGAACAGGGGACGATCGCGGCGCGCGGGTGTGCGTCGCTCGAAGCCGTCGCCATTACTCTAAAGAGCGAGCTCGCCGCGGCTCGCGACAAGGACCCGTACGAGCTGGGGTATGCGCTCGGCACGGCGCTCCGTAAGTATCTGTCCGTTGCGGGGATGAGAGGCTGGTCGCCGTCGAGAGATCGTTGCGGACTTCGGGATCGGCATTTTGGAAGAAGTTCTCTCGCACGACATCGATGTGGTGCGAAGCCACGAGCGCGCGCTTGCAGGCGGCTTCCAAAAGCACCTCCGAAGCCCGATCGACCCCGCGCGACTGGTCGCGACCGTAGCTGCCATGCTCCGCCGATGAACGCTCGGCCCCCACTCGTCAGTCACCCCCGAAGAACGCGGCCTGCGCGCGAGACGAGCGAGCCGATCGCTTCGCTACGATCGCCATGACGAGCAAGGCAATCGGTTGAATCGCGAGCGAAGCGAGCGCGAGACGCACGCCGAAGCGCTCCGCGACCCAGGCGAGCAAGACCGGCGCGACAAGATCGATTGCGACGAACGCCTGCGCCGCGCCGTTCACGAGACCCGGCCGCGAAGGATGCGTCGCGAACGCCTCTGCCTTGGCGAGGGGGTGCAGCGGCGCCGCGGTAAGGCCGACCACGAAGCAGCACGCGATCGCAAGAGCCCTCGTTTTGGCGCTGAGCCAGGCGGCCATGGCGATTGCACACGCCGACGACGAAACGATCAGCGCCGCGCTTCGCGACCACCGCGCGAGCGCGCGTTCGAGGAGCGCAGAGCCGGCGACCCCACCGAGAGAGAATGCGATGAGCGTTGGCGCCGCCATCGCCAGCGAGAATTTCTCGGAGACCCAAATCGCCGCGAGCACCGCGAGCAGCTCGTCCAGGAGAGTGCAGAGCGCCGCGCCGAGTAGCCACGCGAACAGGGGCCTGTTCGAAAGCGCGCCCCGCAGTGCGGCGAGCACTGGCTCCCTCGCATCGGCGTCTTGCATCTCGCGCTCTCTCTCGGGCAAGAGCAGCAGCGCGAGCGCAACCAATGAGAGCGCGATGCCGGCGACGCGAAACGACGTCCGCCAAGGCAGCGCCACCAGCGCCGCGAGGGCGAGCGACGAGGGCGCGAGCACGTCGCCGAGCGACGCGAAGAGCGACCATCGCGCGAGACGCCGGCCAGCCGAGTCGTCGCTTTCGCCGTCGATCAGCATCGCCTCCGCGGTGCCGAGCGCGATGCCGCTCGTCAACCCGTAGAACGCCGAGGCGAGCGCGAGCTCGAAGGCGCCGTTCACGAACGACACGAGCACCACAGAAAGCGCCATACCCGCGACTCCGGCCGCGACAAGCAGGTGTCGCTTCGCCTTCCGGCGATCGGTCCACGCGAGGATGGGCGTTTCGAAGATCGATGAGAGCATCGGCGCGACGAGCAACGCGGCGCTGAGCCCGACGAGGCCCGCGCCGGTCGCGCGCGCAAGCGCGGGAGCAGAGGCGACCGAAAGGCCGCCCGCGAGCTCATCGAGGAGCGGGAGCGCGAAGACAGCGGCGCTGCAGCGGAGCGCGGAGAGCGCCGCAGGCAACGGGGAGCGTCAGATTCGCTCGGTATCGCGCCTGGACATGACCGGATCGTGGCGCCACGTCGGCAAGCTGTCAAACGCGGCGTATTGGCGCCGAGACTTCGTCTCGGGTGCTCGGTTTGAACCTAGGCCGGTCGACAATAACGCGAATTCTCAAGGAGAATGGGGTTGAGCCGGCGCCGCTGCGAGGAAAGAAAAAACCTGCTGGATTCGGCCGGCGTGAAGCTTTTGCGGCTGCCGGCTCGAAGTCCGAACTCGAACGCTTTTCGCGGAACGGTTCGTTCGGTCAACTAAGGAAGAATGCGTGCGGTACGTCGTCCCGCGGGCGCGAGGGTCATCTGTGCCGAACGCTCAACGCGGCAAGGTCCGAGGGGCCACGTGACAGTACACGCGGCGTGCCAACCGAGTCAGTCGACCTGGGCCGACGAGCTCTCGGCCGGCCGGAGCCGCGGCGTATCGCGCGTGAGCACGTCCGCGGCCATCAGTCCCACTAGCGTTCCGACGGCCAGCAGCGCCGCGGTCAACACGAAGCGATTCGTGGCGCGCTGGCCGATGAGCTCCATGAAGAAGCTCACGACGAGCGATCCCTTTGCGATCGAAATCGCGATGGCGACCGGTACGCGCATCGCGCCGAGCGACGCGAACGAGATCCCGTAGCTAATCGCTGCGAGCACCATCAAGGCCGCAAAGACGAGGAAGTAGGAACGGTGGCTGGCGTCGTGGGGGTTCGCCACAGCTACCCCTTCCCGGTCAGGTAAAAGAGCGGCCACAGAAAGATCCACACGATGTCGACCAGATGCCAGTACATCGCAGCGAGCGAGAGCGGGTGATCGTGCGGCGGCTTGACCTTCCCGCGCGCCACCTTCCACGTCATCCACGCAAGAACGCTCAGGCCGGCCATCACGTGAACCACGTGGAGTCCCGTCATCACGTAATAAAGCGTCCAGAACGGCGCCATGTCACCTGCGGGAAAACGCTCGAAGAACAGGCCCTTTGCGCCAGGGTATATCCCCTCGCTGAAGTGGAGCGAGTACTCGTAAAGCTTCAGTGCAATGAACGAGAGCCCTAGCGCGATCGTCGCCAGAAGGAGCACGACGGTTCGCTCGCGTTTGCCCGACCGCAGGGAGAGGACCGCTGACGCCACCGCATAGCTGCTGGTTAGGAGGATGGCCGTGTTGATCGAGCCGATCGTCTTCTTGGCGTGTTCGAGCCCGATGGCGAACCCGTGCGGGTGCTGGAGTCGGTAGACTGCGTAGAGCGCGAAGAGGCCCGCGAAGAGGAGCACCTCGCTTGCGAGGAAGATCCACATGCCGAGATGCGCGGCGTGGGCCTGCTGGTCGAGCGACTCGAAGTGCTCCGCGTGCCGCGCGCTCGTACCGTGCGAGGGTTCAGGCGACATCGGCGGTCGTCTCCTCGCTAGGCCAGGGCGCCGTGTAATCGTAGGGATCGCGGACGAAGTAGGGGGGCGCGGTGAAGTTGTGCTTCGGCGGCGGCGAGCTCGTTCGCCACTCGTAAGACGCCGAGCGCCAGGGGTTCGAGCCGGCTCGCGTCTTTCCGAAGAGCGAGGCCGCTAGGTAGGCAAGCGTGATGAGGAGGCCTGCTGCGAGGACCGTCGCGCCCAGCGTCGACATCACGTGGAGCACCTGAAACTTCGGCGGGTAATCGTAGTAGCGGCGGGGCATTCCACCGTTTCCGAGGAGAAACTGCGGGAAGAACGTGAGGACGAACCCGGCGAAGACCAGCACCGAGGCGAGAAGCCCCCAGCGCTCGGAGTAGAGGCGCCCGGTTATCTTCGGCCACCAGTAGTGGAGCGCCCCGAGCCAGCTGGTCATCGCTCCGCCCACCATGATGAAGTGGAAATGCGCGACGACGAAGTAGGTGTCGTGCCAGTGCACGTCGAGGCTTGTGGTCGCGAACGCGACGCCCGTCATTCCGCCGAAGACGAAGAGAAAGAGGAACGCGAGAACGTAGACCATCGGGGTGCTGAGCGTAATCGCCCCACGTCGCATCGTGCCGACCCAGGTGAAGACCTTGATGGCCGAGAAGATCCCCACGAGCATCGAGAGGATGCCGAAGGCGCCCGCATCGAAGACGCTGATCCCAGCCACGAACAGGTGGTGGCCCCAGGTGAGAAATCCGACGCCCGCGATTCCGATCGAAGAGTAGGCGATCGCCTTGTAGGACTTCGGATTCTTGCGCGAGAACGTGGGCACGAGCTCGGAGATCACCCCCATGGCCGGCAGGATCATGATGTAGACGGCCGGGTGGCTGTAGAACCAGAAAAGGTGCTGGAAGAGCACGGGGTCGCCGCCCCGCGCCGGATCGAAGATCCCCCACTGGAAAGCGTGGTCGAGGCCGACAAGACCGAGCGAGAGGCCGAGCACCGGCGTCCCCAGGACCTGGATGATCGCGGTCGCGTAGATCGACCATACGAAGAGCGGCAAGCGCATCCACGTGAGCCCCTTTGCCCTCATCGTGTGGATCGTGACGATGAAGTTCATGCCGGTCAGGATCGACGACACGCCGACGATGAATACGCCGGTCACGGCGGGGACGACCGCGGAGGGCGACTGCGCGCTGTAGGGCGTGTAGAAGGTCCAGCCGGTGTCGAGCCCATTGGCCAGCGTGCTGTAGAGGACAAGCGCTGCGCCGATCAGGTAGCAGTAGAAGCTGAGCAAGTTGAGCCGCGGGAACGCAACGTCCTTCGCGCCGAGCATGAGAGGGAGGACGAAGTTGCCGAACGCGTTCGGGATCGCCGGTATGAGGAAGAGGAAGACCATGATGACGCCGTGGAGCGTGAAGAGGCGGTTGTAGGTCATCGCGCTGACGATGGTGCGCGTCGGCGTCAGGTGCTCGATGCGCAGCAGCATCGCGAAGAACCCGCCGAGCGCGAGTGCGACCGAGGTCGCGACGAGGAACATCACGCCGATGCGCTTGTGATCGGTAGTCGCCACCCACGACAGGATCGTCGCCTCTTCGTTCAGGTAGCTCCGTCCACGCCGCGCGGCAGTCGGGGCCGTATCGCAAAAGCTGTCGATATTGGTGGACAAGAAGGTCGTCTCTCTCTGATCAGTCGCCGCCGTAGCGGGTTGCGCCGGCATCGGTGGCACCCGGGACGGGCAGGTCGATGGCCGGAAGCTGAACGCCGGGCTCCACGTCACCCTCTCGCAGCGACTTGATGTACTCGACGAGCGCTGCCACCTCCGGCGCCGTGAGCAAGCCTTGATAGGTCGACATGATCGGCTTGAAGCCCGCGTGGACCTCCGCGAGGGGATCCATCATCGAGCGGGTGAGGTACGCGTCGTCGGCGACGACGCGGCGCCCGCCCTCCAGAGGGATCGTCGAGCCATAGAGCCCGCGCCAGGTTGGACCGATGTGACGCTGGCCGCTGGTCGTATGACAGGCGACGCACTGTCGTCGCACGGCGATCGCGGCACCGAGCTTGGCGAGGTCGGAGCTCGCCGCGGCCCCGGTCCCGCCCGCGATGGCAAAGTCCTCGTCCGGGAGCGCGTCGCTCCCTTCGGCGTGTGCGAGCCACGCATCGTAGTCGGGCTGGGAGAGCACCGTCACCGTCGCGAGCATCCGCGAGTGCGACACTCCGCAGTACTCCGCGCAATAGACGTCGTAGTGGCCAGGGGTGGTCGCCTCGAACCATGCCGTCACGTAGCGGCCCGGGATGACGTCCTGCTTGATGCGAAAGGCCGGGACGTAAAAGCTATGAATCACGTCGCGCGACGTCATGAGGAGTCTCACCGGCTGGCCCACCGGCACGGTGAGCACGTTGATCGCGCGCCGACCGCCGGGATAGGAAAACTTCCACATCCATTGCTTGGCGGTGACGTTGATCACCATCGCGTCGTCTGGGGGCGTCTCGATGCGCACGTACTGCCTGAAGCCGACGACCCAGAAGAGCAGGAAGAGCCCAAGCACCGACGTGATGATGCCGGCCTCGCCGAGCTTCGACCCGCGCACTTGCTCGGTCGCCTGCCCCTTCGACCGGAGCCGGTACCGGATCATGTAATACAGCGTCAGCGCGGCGATGCTGGTCGCAGCGATCATCGTTACACTGATGACGACGAAGTGCAGAAGATCTACCCCGTCGGCGAACGTGGAGCTGCCAGGTGGTAAGTAGAGCAGGAGGCGGATCCACTTCACGGCGGCCCCCCGTCCTTCGCCGCGCCGTCGACGATGATCTGCATCGCGCGGTCGATCGGGATCTGCGCGATGCCGCGCTCGCGGTCGATCCACCGGTATTCCTCGAGTGAACGACGTTGCCGCTCGCGGAGCTCCAGGCCGTGGCGATCACGTTCAATCGGCGTCTGAAGGATGCGGGCGATCTGCCGCGGCGCGACCGGTACGGAGGTCTCTTCGTGCCAGGACAGTCCAGTGCGCGTCGCCGCGAGGATCCACCACGCTGCGGCCACCGCAAGGGCGGCCACGACGACGCCCATCACCAGGACCGCGCTCACCTTGCGTGAGGCGACCGCGTCCTCTTCCTGGAAGACCTCGAAGTCGGCCGGATGCGCGGGTTGGTCGGAAGGCGCGCTCATGTCATCTCGAAGCTCAGCGAGTCGGCGAGAGCGGGGTCCTGCTCGGGAACGGCCGGGGCAGCGGCGAAGCGCCAGGCGGCGAAGGATACCGCTCCCCCCGCGACGGCGACCGGCGCGGCGATGTCGAGCCAATGAAGGCGCACTCCTTCCGGGTGGAGCGTCGGCATGATCAGCCAATAGATGTCGATGAAGTGCGCGACGACGAGCCACGCGCCAATGACGGCGAGCGTCGCCGGATTGCGCTTCCACTTGCGGCGAAGAAGGGCCAGAAACGGCACCGCGAAGTGGCCGACGCCGAGGTACCAGCAGACGGCTCCCCAACTGCCGTGCGCCCGCGTGGCGTACCAGCCGACCTCCTCGGGGAGGTCGGCAATCCAGATGAGCATCATCTGGACGAACGCGATGTATGCCCAGAAGATGGTCATCGCGAGCATGATGTTCCCGACGGCGTTGAAGTGCGCAGCGCTGACCTCTTTCGGGATCAGCCCGTTGCGCCGCGCTGCGTGAGCGAGCACGGCGAGCACCGCAGAAGCACCGAGGAAACCGGCGCTGAAGACGTAGAAGCCATAGGCGTTCGAGGTCCACGTCGGGTCGAGCGACATCATCCAGTCGAAGGCGCCGAACGTGAACGTCAGCGCGAGGACGGGGGCCGTCGCGCCGCTGAGCACGCGCCGGTTCGAGGTGAGCTCCGGGTCGGGCGCGACGTCGGCGCGCAGCGACCAGCGACGAAGGAGGACCGCGATCGCCGACCAGAGCCCTAAGAAAAAGACGGCGCGCCCGTACCAAAACGGCAGGTTGAGATACGCGTGCTTCTTCTCGAGCTGCTCAGCGACTTGCGGCGTCCACGTCGACGCGGGCGCGGCCCATACGTAGAGGTGCTTGGCAAAGAGCGCGATGGGAAGGAACAGCACCGCGAAGAGCGGCACGGTGACGACGATCGCCTCGACGAGCCTGCGTATCGCCACCTGCCACTTCGCGTGCGTGACATACGCGGTCATTGACAACGCGAGCCCGCCGATCGCGATCGTGAGACCGAAGGCCCACGCTACCAGATAGGAGAAGAGCGCCTGACGCAGGTCGACGAGGGCGCCAGCGACGAGGAGCGCCGATCCGACCACCGCGGCGATCGCGCCGCCCAGAATCAAGCGCCGCAAGGGCCTCGGGCGCGGGCTCACGGCGTCACCTTGTCGAGCGTAGCGCGCACGTCCGGCGGGAGCCCAGCCACGTCGGCGCGGCGACTGAGCTGCAGCGCGCGGACATAGGACGCGACGGCCCATCGCTCTTCGACGGACAGCTGCGCGGCATACGACGGCATCAGCCCGTACCCGACGCGAACGACGTTGTACATGCGGCCGGCCGGGAAAGCGCGGATTCGATCTTCGTGGAGCGACGGGGGCTTTCGCTGGTCCATGTTCTCGGCCACGACGCTCGCGCCGTCGCCGGTGATCCCGTGGCACGCGGCGCAGAGGATCTCGAACCGCTTCCGACCGCGCTCGATGAGCGCGCGCCCCATGGGGATGGGCACGCGCTCGACGTAGGCGCCGCTCTCCGTCCCCAACGTCATTCTCGGATCACCGATTGGTCGCTCGACCGGGACAGACCCGCGCGGCGGCAGACGCATTCCCTTCCCGTCCGCGTAGAAGGCCGAGCCCTCGAACGGATTGACGCGCGGCTGCTCGAGCATGCGCTCGAGGCTCGGCTCCGGCTCGACGAACGACTGCTGCGTCTGACAGCCCCCCGCCACGGGGCCGAAGAGCGCAAGCCCGACGGCGAGGACAGCCGCGCGACGCTTCATCGCGGCGCCTCAGGCATCACGACGATTCGCAACGCGCCTGCGCCGCGGAGGTGCTCGGCGCTCCGCTCCGTACCAAACGCGGGATTGCTCGCGTCAATCGCGAGCCAGAAGCGGTCGATCGAGACGCCGGTGAAGCCCTCGACGGCTAGGATCGGATCGTCGAGGGTGGGGAGCCGCGAGACGACGAGCCACGTCACGAAGCCCGCAAGGGACGCGAAGAGCACCGTCGTCTCGAAGGTGATGGGGATGAACGCCGGTGCCGACATGAGCGGGCGGCCGCCGACGTTCAGCGGGTAGTCGACGCCGTTCAGCCAGTACTGGAGAAGGAACGCGAAGCTCGCCCCCGCCACGCCCCCCGCGAGGACGACGAACGGCGTCTTCGACCGCGGAATGCCAAGCTTCGCCTCGAGGTCCGGCATGGGGTGCGGCGTGTATGCCTCCATGCGCGCGTAGCCGAGCGCACGGAGCGCGTCGACCGCGAGCACGATCGCTTCGGGCGTGTCGAACTCCGCGAGCATGGCCCCTGGCTCAACGCGCATGGCCAACCTCTTCGTGCTCGCTGTCGTGGTCGCGTGCGGAGAGCGAGTGGCGGAGCGCCTTGAGCTCGCTGATTGGGATGAACGGCACGAACCGCATGAAGAGCAAGAAGAGCAAGAAGAAGAAGGACAGCGTGCCGAGGAAGATGGTGCCGTCAATCAGCGACGGAACGTAGAAGTGCCAGCTCGAGGGAAGAAAGTCGCGCTGCAGCGAGGTGACGATCAGGTTGAAACGCTCGAGCCACATCCCGATGTTGATGAGGATCGACGCGCCGAAGAGGATCTTCGTATTCCGTCGCGCGCGCTTGCTCCAGAAAATCTGAACGACCGCGCAGTTGCAGAAGAACTGAAGCCACACGAAGAAGGCGTACGCGCCGAACGGCCGATTGAAGAGGTGGACGTAGCGCTCGTAGGGGTTGCCGCTGTACCAAGCGCAGAACATCTCGATGATGTACGCGTAGGTGACGATCCAGCCCGTGCAGAGGAGCATCTTTGCCATGTTCTCGAGGTGACGCCCGGTCACGACGTTCTGCAGGCCGAAGATGCCCCGGATGGGGATGATGAGCGTGAGCACCATCGCGAACCCCGAGTAGATCGCGCCCGCAACGAAGTACGGCGGAAACATAGGCGAGTGCCAACCGGGGAGCTGCGTGATCGCGAAGTCCATGCTGACGATGGTGTGCACTGAGACCACGAGCGGCGTGGCAAGGCCCGCGAGGAGCCCATAGATGACGCGGTAGTGACTCCAGTCACGTGAAGACCCTCTCCACCCGAGCGCGAAGAGGCCGTAGACGCGGCGTCGCCAGTGCTCCTTCGAGGCGTCGCGCATCACCGCGAGATCGGGGACGAGCCCCATGTACCAGAATAGAAACGAGACGATGAGGTAGGTGCTCACCGCGGCGGCATCCCAGGGCAGCGCGCTGCGGAAGTTCGGCCAGACGCTCATCGTGCTGGGATAGGGAATGAGCCAATAGGCAAACCAAGGCCGACCGGTGTGGAAGATCGGGAATAGACCTGCCTGCACGACCGCGAACAGCGTCATGCCCTCCGCCACGCGGTTGATCGACGTGCGCCACTTGGCGCTGAAGAGAAGCAGAATCGCCGAAATGAAGGTCCCGGCATGGCCTATTCCGATCCACCAGACGAAGCTCGTGATCGCGAACGCCCAGGCGACCGGGATGTTCACCCCCCAGGTGCCGATGCCGGTGATCGTCGTGTACGTGAGCGCCGCGAAGAGAACGAGCGAGCCCAACCCGGTGATGCCGAGCAGCGGCAAGGTCCACTCCGAGCCGCGCCAGATGGGGCGAAGAAGCTGCTGGGTCAACTCGAAGTAGGTCGGGCGACCGATCATGAACGGCGGCTCCATCACCTCCGCCGACGCGTGCGTCTTCTGCTCCGAGAGCGCGTCGCTCATTTGGGCATCCCCGGATTCGGGTTACGGAGGCGCGCGAGGTAACGCGTGCGGGGCTCGGTGCCGAGCTCGCCGAGCACCGCGTAGTCGCGGTCGTCGTCGCGAAGCCTCTTCACTTCCGCTCCGGGCATCGTGAGCGAGCCGAAGACGATCGCCTCCGAGGGGCACGCCTGCGCGCACGCCGTGACGACGTCGCCGTCCGCGATTGCAACGCCCGTGATCTTCGAGCTGATCTCCTTCTCGCGGATGCGCTGCACGCAATAAGTGCACTTCTCCATCACGCCGCGCGCGCGCACGGTGACGTCGGGGTTCATGACCATCGTGTGGAGCGCTCTCGCGTCCTCGCCCGCGTGGCGCACGGCAAGCTCGTGGTAATTGAACCAGTTGAAGCGGCGCACCTTCCACGCGCAATTGTTGCTGCAGAAGCGCGTCCCGACGCAGCGGTTGTAGACCTGTTCGTTGAGGCCGTCGGGGCTGTGCACGGTGGCGTTGACGGGGCAGACGTACTCGCAGGGCGCCTTTTCACAGTGCTGGCAGAGCATCGGCTGCACGGCCATCGAAGGGGCCTCGATGGATCCTTCGAAGTAGCGATCGATGCGCATCCAGTGCATCTCGCGATGCATGAGCACGCCTTCCTTCCCGACGATGGGCGAGTTGTTCTCGGCCTGGCAGGCGATGACGCACGCGCTGCACCCGGTGCAGACGTTGAGATCGATCGACATACCCCACTGCTGCGCGGCCGCGAGCGGCAGCTTGTAGAGCGAGGTGGTCGGCGCGTTCGGACGCTTCGCAAATTTAGGGTCCTTCTTGTACGTCTCGAGCAGCGCGCCCCGGACGAGATCGCGGCCCGCCATCGACCAGTGCTCCTGTGTGCTCGCGAGCGGGTGCTTGCCCGGACGACGCTCGATGGTGACGCCGACATCGAAGCGCGCCGCCCGCGCGGTGCGCAGCGCGTAGGCGTTGACGCCGAGATCCTTCGCGAGGGCCTCGGCGCCGCTCCGTCCGTAGCCGAGCGACAGGCTCACCGTGTCGTCCGCGTGGCCCGGCGCGACGAAGACAGGAGCGATGACGCTGTGGCCGCGCAGCCTCACTTCGACGATGTCCTCGGTGGCAACCCCGAGCTCGCTCGCCGTCCCAGGGCTCACGAGCAGCGCGTTTTCCCAAGTCAGCTTCGTGATGGGGTCAGGGAGCTCGAGGAGCCATGCGTTGTTGGTGAGCGAGCCGTCCCGCACGCGTGGATCGCTTGGAAACGAAATCTCGATCCCCTCGGCTGCGGGGGTCATCACGGCGAGCGCGCGCGCGACGCTCACCCAGCTCGCGTTGACCTCCACGGGCGGCTGCGACGTGCCCTCGATGACGCCGGCGTGCAGCGACCTCTCCCAGAACGCTTCGAAGTCCCCAGACGCGTGGGCGCGCCAGTGGGCGCGGACGAGCTCATATCCCCTAGGAGGGGCGGTTTCGGCGGGCGTGGCGATCGCGGCCAGGACCTCGTCGGTCGTGCGTCCCGCGAAGAGGGGCTCGATCAGCGGCTGCACAATCGAGGTCGTCCCGTCGTACGCGCGGGCGTCGCCCCACGCTTCTAGGTAGTGCGCCTGCGGAACGAACCACGCGCAGTGGCGGGCCGTTTCGTTCTCGTAGAAACCGACATAGACACTCCGTTTGGCGAGTCCGAGCCGGCGCTCCAGCTCGAGATCGACGGGCGCGGTGTACACCGGATTGCCGCCAAGAATGAGCAGTGTATCGACGGTATTCGCTTCGAGCGCCGCGACAAGCGAGTCGAGGCCGTGGCTCTCCGCCCCTGCTCGGTAGATCACGGGCTCGGTAAACGTCACGGTGCGCCCGATGTTTTCGAGCGCGTCGTTGATGAGGTGCCCGATCGCATGAACAACGGCGGGCTGGCCGTCGCCGACCACGACGACGCTCCTGCCGGCGTGGGCACGGAGATCTTCTGCAAGCGTGGCGATCCACGCGGCATGGTCTCCAGGCACGCGCGGAGCGAAGCCGAGCGACGCGAGCTCCCCGGGCACGTTTGGCATGGATGTCGCGACCTCGGCTAGGAGCGCTTTCGCGATCTGCGCGACGTCGCTCCGCCGCACACGCAGCCGGTGATCGGCCATTCCGCCCGTCACGGTCAGGGCCCCCTCGACGGCGTACAGTCGGTTCATCGTGTCGCTCGGGCTCCGCACCCGCCGTCGCCGCGCGAAGTCGCGCGCGCTTCGCAGGGCCGTCGGTCCCTCAGCGAGGAAGTCCGCGTCGAGCGCGACGACCACATCGCATTTCGAGAAATCGATTTGCGTCTCGAGCGGACGCCCGAACGCCGCTGCAGCGCCGTGCCATGCCGCATCGCGGGCCAGCGGCGCGTAGAAGTGCACCTTGGCCCCCGGATAGAGGGCGGTCATCCGCTCGAGCTGCTCGATTGTCGTGGGCGAGCTCGTCGGCTCCATCAGGATATGCAGACCTTCGCCGCCCTTGCCAATCTCGGATGTCAGAAGCCCCCCCGGACGCAACGCGGCGACGAAGCCGGAGAAGCTCTGCGGCGCGCCCCTGTGGTGTATGCCGCGCGGGCGTGACGGATCATAGAGCGACAGCACCGAGGCTTGCTCCGCGGCGCCGCTCCCACCGAGGCTCGATGGGTGACCGGGATTGCCTTCGATCTTCGTCGGGCGCCCCTCGTGGCTCTCGACGAGCAGCCCGGTCGCGTAGCCGTCCACGACGATGGCAGTCGCATAGTGCGCGGGGACTCCCGGGGTGACCTCGGGCGGTTGCGACGCGTACGGGATGATCTTTTCGCGCGGCGCCCGCGTGCACCCCCCGAGCCCCGCGAGCGCGAGCGACGCGCCCAGGATTTTGAGGAACCCGCGACGAGAGCTCTCGGACGGAGGCAGATTCGACTCCGGCGGGAAATTCCCGCGCGACGGACTCGCGGAACTCCGACGAGTCGAGCAACTCGCCGAAGCTCCGCCAGGGACGTGCGCTGACCCGAGCCTTCAGCGCGCTCATCCAGTCCTCGCGTCCCTCGTTCTCGGGCCTCATCGGTGGCACCCGCTGCAGCTCGTCGGCGGGTCGATGCGGTTCGTCGCCTTGATCTCCAGGCCGATCGCGCGCTGCGAACGCGGAGGCACCCACTCCATATCCGCGATACGGTCCGCCGGGCGGAGACGGTCCTCGGGCACGCGATGGCACTCGAGACACCAGCGCATCGTCATCGCTTCCGGCATGTAGACCTTCCCCATCAAGTCGACACGTCCGTGACAGCTGACACAGCCGACGTTGCGATTCACATGAATGGAGTGATTGAAGAACACGAAGTCAGGGAGGCTGTTGACGCGCTCCCACGCGATCGGTTTGCCGTTGAAGAAACTGGCGCGCACGAGCGAGACGGCCGGGGCCTGATTCCACACCTGGCCGTGACAGTTCATGCATACGTCCGTGGACGGCACGCCAGCGTAAGGAGATCGGTCGACGGCGTCGTGGCAATAGCGGCAATCGATCCCGTCGTCGCGGGTGTGATGACGGTGATCGAAGAGGACCGGCTGAACCACTTCATCCGAAGCTCCTGTCGAATACGGCGTTCGCGCCCAGGCAATGAAGAACGTCGGCAAGGCGACGAGCGAAAGGACGA
The DNA here is from genome assembly GCA_963787925.1 of uncultured delta proteobacterium. Lineage (GTDB taxonomy): Bacteria > Myxococcota_A > Polyangia > Polyangiales > Polyangiaceae > Palsa-1150. The sequence goes on along the minus strand of CAWBEN010000003.1, from coordinate 518,254 downwards.
GCATCATGAGAACGACACGAAACGCGGCATTGGCCCAGCGCGGAAAGAGCGGCAGGAGTCGAGCGATCTCGACACGCGTGGACGATCCGGCGTTTGGTCCTTCTCGAGGGTCGTCAACCACGAGGTGCCCCCCCACACGCGCTTCTACCACCGATGGTCTCGCGAGCGCACTGAAGGAGATCGAGTGGTCGGTCGGCTAGGAGCTCTCGCACTATGGCCACGACGAGGCCGATCCCGGTTGGCACTTCCTTACTGGGAAAGAGGCCGAGATCGTGGGCGTCACGGAGGCGGCGACATGACCGAATGCTCGCCATTGACGTTACTCAAGCGGCCGACGATTTTCCTCTCCGCGTCGCTGCTGGGCGCGTGCGGCATCCCTCTCCGCGGCTTCGTTTAGCGCCTCGGTCGAGCGGCGGGGCGCAACCGAACGCGTCTTCGGATTCTGAATGCACATCGTCAGCCTCCTCGTTGGCGCGTCGCGAAAGCAATACGCGTTCCGTAGCCGCACTTCGCGTGGTACACCCGAGCGTCGGCGTCGCGAGCGTCGTCCGGCGGCGCAGCGGTTTTCGCGACCGTCCGACGCCGCCAGGGTGGCGACGCATCGGGTGCGAGCAAGGCGATACCGGCATCAGCAAGCGCGCGCACGCCTTCTCGCTCGATGCATTCTAGCGCGGCTTCCAGGATACGGACTGCGGCTTCCGCTCAGTCGCGCGGAAAGCGCGGCGCACGCCACGCGACGGCAGCGCCCAGCCCGGGTCAACCTGCGAATGTCTGGCATCGACCTTGGCTACGCGTGGCAAGATGGTGTCGCGAGACGGGTTTGCCTCCGTGTGTCCGGCTTCCCCGGCTGCTTCGCCACGAAGCGAAGTCGGGCTCCGACGTCTGGCATCGACCAGGCCACCATCGGTCTCATCCGGTGACCCCCCTGTTCGATTCTCATCCGGCCTGAACCTTCGACTCGAACGCCTCTCCGTGATCCCGCAGCGCCTCGCGTGCTCCCGGCCGTTCCCCCGCGACTACCCTCGAGGGTCGCGCAGGGCTTTCCAAGAACGGCGACCATACCGTCGAGCCGGAGCTCCTCGGCCTCCCGCACTGCGCTGCTCTGGTGCACGATCTCCGTGCAAAGGGGAAACGTCCAATCGAGGTTGCCGGTCCCGGAGAATGACAGCCGACCGCACTACAGGAACCGCGTGGTCGTCTTTTTCGAGCGCTCGCCAAGTCGTCGATCCGTGCTCGTCCGATTGGCACGGACGACGCGCACCGGATCGGCCCATTTAGCCGAAAGATCTCGCCCATTTTCCGGAAACACAACAGCAATCGGCGAGCGCCCCTCGACGATGTTCGGCGACTCCTGAGTGTAGGATCGCGCCTATGCCGGCGACTCCGCGCGACTTTTCCACGATCAGCCAGTCAGCGAGGGCACTCCTCGTGATGAAATCGCAGACGACGATTCCGTTTGCCCGGAAGGCGGCCGACCTCCTCTGGGGCGCCCAAGGCGCAGAGACGGCGCGGGCAGAGATGACCAAGGCGCCCATGACGACGCTGGGGTTGCGGCACTTCGTAGATCGCTACCAGAGTCTCGACGACGCACTGCGTGCATCTCAGGCGACGGGCGTCATGGAGATCGCGTCGGGTCTCTCCTTCCGTGGGCTCTCGATGGCGGCAGGGAAGCCTATCTTCTACCTGGATACCGACCTGCCTGCCATCGCAGCAATCAAGTCCGAGCTCGTGGCCAAGCTGCATGCGTCGCCTCTCGTAGGGACGCTCCGTGTGCAAGCGCTCAATGCCCTCGACGCGCAGGCTTTCTGCAGCGCCGTCGAGGATATCCCGCCAGGCCCCATCGCCGTCGTGAACGAAGGATTGCTCGTTTACTTGGACGACGCGGAGAAGGCGACGCTTGCCGCAAACGTGCGCGCGGCTTTGCTGAGGCGTGGCGGCAGCTGGATTACCGCGGACGTGTACATCAAGAATCCGGTCGGCTCGAACGTGCTCGAAGACGAGCGGGCGCGCAGGTTTCTCGAGTCGCACCGCGTTGAAGAGAACAAATTTGACGGCTGGCAGGAGGCCGAAGACTTCTTCACTGAGCAAGGCTTCGCCGTGGAAAAAACGATGCGCTCCGATGATCCATGGCATGTACGGGAGACGTGGGTGCTCTCGCCGCGAAGTTGAGAGCGAGAGGCCCCAACCCCCCCCCCCCCCCATTCTAAATCGTCGAGAAACACGACCGGCAAGCCTTGAGCGCCCCTCGTATGCGTTTCAAACGCGATTCATTATTTGTTGAAACGGCAAACCGAGATGCTATATGGTCCCGAAAATGGGCATCTCACTCCGCTCCACCCTAAATGACCTCGCTGCGTCTTTCGCTGACAGCGTCCTCGAGGCCATCCGCAGCACCTCTCTCGATGAATTGATGCGGTCCGACGGTCAGGCTCGAAGCACTGGGCAATTGCGCCCGGCATCGACCGCGTCCGTTGCGACTTCAAAGCCCAAGAAGCTCGCCCGCTCGAACGGCCGCCTTCACCGGCGCTCACCGGAGGAAATCGCCGCCGCGGTCAATCAGGTCGTCGCACTCGTGAAGAAACACAAGGAGGGCCTTCGGGCAGAGCAGATTCGCAGCGAGCTCGGTCTCCAAGCCAAGGAGATGCCTCGAATCCTCAAGGACGGGGTGGGGAAGAAAGCGCTGAAGAGCAAAGGGCAGAAGCGGGCGACAACCTATTTCGCGACGTGAGCTAGCTGGCGCCACCGGAGCGGCATCCGTCGCGATCACCAGTCTCGACCACACGGGGTTGCCTCCAACGACGGGCGGGGCTCAGCGCCGCACGCCGACGACGACGACGTTTCGCGTGGCGGACGGGGCGTATCTCAGTCCCGTGGTCATAACTGGAACGAGCCGCACGTCGTGGAAGACGGACGCCGCGGTGCTGCCCGTCCGCAATGTCGCCGAAGCTCTGCGCCTGTATGCGCGGCTGGGGTTTGCGACCAGGGGATGACGCGCACTCTCCAGCGTCGCGAAGCCGGCAGGGTGCAGCCATAAGGATTTGAGCTGGGGCCCCCCCATGAACCGAAGCGCGGCAGCCAGCGGAAGACTATGGCAACCTTCCATCCGATGCGTCCCCGCGTGTTTGCTGCGGCATCCGTGCTCGGATGCCTGTTCGCCGCAGCCTCTGCACGAGGGCAGTCGTTGTCTCTGCCTTTTCCGCCGTGGCCGCCTCCCTCTTTCGATACTTCACCAGATACTCGCGAGTCAGAGGCCGCAGCTCGTGCGGCGTCCGTCCAGCCAACGACATCGTCAGCCGCTAATGCTGTGGCGCTTGAGCCTTCCAAGGCAGAATCGCCGGCCGAAAAAGAGGCTCTGCGTCGCTCTCGACATCACGAGAGTTGGTACGGCTCGGAGATTTTGGCCGTGGACGCCGCGGCTGTCGGGATTCTCCTCCTCGGCGCCACGATTGTCGCGACGAAGCCGCCGAGCCTGACCGCCGGCCCCGCGCCTCCGCCGGTCGCTTTCATGGCCACATCGCTAGGCGTGTACGCAGTGGGCTCACCGATCATTCACGTGGCACACGGGAATTTTTTGCAGGCATGCGGCAGCATCGGGCTGCGCGCGGCGCTGCCACTCGCGGGTTTTGCTCTCGGCGCCGCGGCTGACGGAGCCTCGAAGCACGCTAGCGGCGCGGCCGACAGTGTCTTTGGGGTCGTCCTCGGAAGCGCTGGGGCGATGGCGGCGGACGCGGGCGTGCTCGCTTGGCGGCGTTGGTACGGGGCCGATACGCGGACCGCTCTCTTCAGATTCCAAGGGTCATTCTAGCTTGGACGCTTCGCCATTCAGCACGTCCATTCTGGGTGCCCGCGGTGGAGGCCACAACGGCTGCAGGCCGGTGCGCTGTGAAAATGCTAAGGATTGGAGGTGACCCGAGCAGGCCCGCCATGAAGGTGCGAACGATCACCGGGCTAGCACTTGCGCTCGCTGTCGTCGTTCGCTCTGCCGCAGCTCAGGAGTGTCCCACGGCGCAGATCGGACAGACGTGCGACGCTGGCGGGTGCGTTCAAGCGACGTGCACCGACACCGACGTGGACGGATCGATCACGGTCCGAAATTGTGGAGCGTGTGTCGACCTGGGACCGAACTCCTGCCCTTCCAGTGACGTAGGCAAATCTTGCGGCGACGCGGGGGGCATTTGCAATCCCGCGGGAGGCGGTGGCGGAGCCACCTCGACGAGCGGAGCGGGGCCTTCGTTCATGATCACTTACTCGGTGGGGAACTGCTCGATACCCAGCAACGCCGCCGGGGGCGGGTCCCACGGGCGAGGTAGCGGTGAAGCCGACGCAGGCGTAAAGCTCGGAATCGGCGGTGAGGATGCTGCCTCGTTCGCGCAGACCCCGCCGGGCTCGAAGCAGGCGTCCGACTGCGCGATGTCCCCGGCCCAGACGGGCAGATTCGGACCGCTCGCCTTGACAGGAATAGCCGGGGTCTTTCTCCGACGACGAACGAAGTCGCGCCTACGCCGAGGTGGGCCTATTAAAGGGAAAGGCTGTGGGGCTGGATCCAATCGGCCGACGACGGCGAGCGCGCGGCCATGCCCGATTTGTGGGCGTTCGTGGGACTGCCCGCGTGCGATCGGGCACTGCTTGGAGACGGCGAACCCGCCCGCCATCGCGGGCCACTGCCCCTGACCGCAGGCCTCGTCAGGGCGTTTGCCAGCAGGCCATGACTTGAATGCCAGCGTCGAACGCCGACGACGACCGGCAATATTGCCCGAGAGCGAGGCAGTCATTCGCGCCATGACATCCTGGATCGCAGATGGGCACGGCAGCGCCGGAGGCGTTGATCACAACGACGCAAAGGTTGGGCGTGCCCTGAGCGTTTTGGCCGCCCGTGTGCGAGCCCACGCAATCACCGTCGGACGAACAGGCCTTCGAGCAAAACAAGTAATCGCAATTACTGCCGGGGGGGCAATCCGAGCCAAACAGACAAGAATCGCCGATCCCCGTGATCGTAAGCGGGACGTCGCCGTCGGGTTGGGTTCGCCCGACTGCGGCTTCGGCCGAGGCCGCGCGTGAGTCGGACGCAGCCGATCCGGATGCGTCGGGCACCCGAGCGTCTGCCGGCGCAGAGGCGTCGGTGCCACCGTCGTCTTGGGACGATGCGGCGTTGGAGCTGCAACCCGCGACGAACACCAAACAACAGCGAATCCACAAGGTGCGGGAAGCCTGGGGTTTATTCGAATTCGCGAGCAACATTGAACCCTGGACTCTACGTGATCCGTGCGTAAACCGGGAAGGTCCACAGCGTCGCGTCCCAAAAGGCCCCGCGAGCGTGTCGAACGGCGGCCGGGTCCCCTGCCCCATCCGATGCGTTCGAAGTGACCGTCGAGGGCCAGCGTCTCGGTCATGCTCCCGACGCTCTCACCCGCACCGGCGTAGCGCAGGTACGAGAGAGGAGGTAAGCGAGAGCGTGCGTCCTCACTCAAGCCTCGACGATCCGTTGCGCAGGCGCTCCTCGACGCCGCCCTTTGTTTGATCGAGGATGGAAGCGGAGATGGGACGGTACGTCGCGGACGCATGGCTGATGACGGGACATCGAGCGGCTCGGTTTGGCGCATGGCGCTTGCTGCCTTGAGGTCGGCGCGCGCAATCCGACCAGGCGGCCGGGGCCCGATTGAAGACGCCGAGCGTATGTGCAATCCCAAAATCCTCTTCGCCGGCTCTCCGACTTTCTCTGTCGGGGGTCGGCGACCCTCGTGAGCTCAGCGGTGACCCCGGCGGCCAGCGCGGCGCCCGACTGGCTCGTCACGGGCGCCCACCACGTGTGGAGGCCCTATTGCCAGATGAAGGGCGCGCCGCCTCCCCTCCCGGTCGCGCGGACCGAAGGGGCGCGGATCATTCTGGAGGACGGTCGCGAGCTGATTGACGGCATCGCGTCGTGGTGGACGGCATGCCACGGCTACAATCATCCCCATATTCGGCAGGCCATCCAGGCGCAGCTTGCGCGCATGCCGCACGTCATGTTTGGCGGACTCGCACACGAGCCCGCGTACCGCCTTGCCGAGCGCCTGGTGAAGCTCCTGCCGGGCGACCTCAAACACGTGTTCTTTGCAGAGTCTGGCTCGGTCGCCGTCGAAATCGCGATGAAGATGGCCATCCAGTACTGGATCAATCGAGGTGAGTCGGGGCGCAACCGATTCGTCTCCTTTCGCGGCGGTTACCACGGCGACACCCTCGCCGCGATGACCGTCTGCGACCCCGAAGAGGGTATGCACGCTCTCTTTGCGGGCGTGATGCCGGCTCAGCACGTAGTCAGTCTTCCTCGCGAGTCCGCCGACGAGAAGGCGCTGGAACACGTGCTCGATCGGCATGGAGGGGAGGTGGCGGCGATCCTCGTCGAGCCCAGTGTTCAAGGCGCGGGTGGAATGGTTTTTCACGACTACGACGTCCTCGCTCGCCTCCGCAGCGTTGCGAACCGCCATGACCTTCTGCTCATTTTCGACGAAATCTTCACCGGCTTCGGTCGCACGGGGCCGCTGTTCGTGTGCGAGGGGGCCCAAGTCCAGCCCGACATCGTCACGCTGTCCAAGGCGCTGACCGGTGGCACGCTCCCGCTGTCGGCGACGGTCGCAAGCCATCGGGTGTTCGAGGCATTCTGGTCCGAGGACCCGCGTGCGGCGCTCATGCACGGGCCCACGTTCATGGCCAACCCCCTGGCGTGCGCTGCCGCGAATGCGTCGCTCGACCTCTTCGAGACGGGTGCTTGGATCGACGACGTCGCGCGCATCGAGGGCGGACTGAAAGCGGGACTGGAGCCATGCCGACGGCTACCACACGTCGTGGACGTGCGAACGCGAGGCGCCATTGGCGTCGTCGAGCTTGATCATGTCCCGGATGCCAGCCGCCTTTGCGCGCGTTTCGTCGAGGAGGGCGTTTGGATTCGCCCCCTGGGACGGGTCGTGTATCTGACCCCTGCCTTCGTCACGTCAGGTGACGAGCTGAGGATGCTCACGACGGCAATCCGAAAGGTCCTGCGAGAGGCTTGACGCTTAAGAATGGACGCGACCTGCGCCCAAAATCGCGCCGTCATCGTCCCCTATTTCGCGCCGCCGGCAGCGCATGGGTGTGACCGGGGCCAATCGTACTGCGGTTACTCGCCCGTGACGCTGTCGCCTTCGCACAGTCCCAACGGGTGTGGGTGATCGATGCGCTGGGGAAGGGAGCGAGCGTCATCGGACCGCCCCGCGCATGGGGCGCAAACCGCCGATGGCAGCGCGAGTGCTACTTTGCGGGCTCGCATGCCCGAGCTCGAGGATGTCTCCGATACCGCGCTGTGGGTGGCTACGTTTCGCGCCCAAGAGAGCGCCCGCAAGGACGCCCTCTTTCACGATCCGCTGGCAGCCGTGCTGGTGGGGGAAGAGGGCCCTCGCATCGTGCGGTCGCTCGGGCAAGTCGGTCGCATCAGCGGAGGGGTCGTCGTTCGCACGCTGGCTTTCGATGATTTCGTCCAGACGGCCCTCCGCGACCTCGGCATCGACGCGGTCGTCAACCTTGGCGCTGGGCTCGACACGCGCCCATACCGCATGGACTTGCCGCCGTCGCTTGCCTGGTGGGAGATGGATCTGCCGCGCCTTTTGGACTTCAAGGAGGAGCGGCTGAAAGACGAAAAGCCGCGCTGCAGGTTGCACCGCATTCGTGTGGACCTGACGGACGAGCGTGCGCGGCGGGAGATCCTGGATTCGGTCGCGACGCAGGTCCAGCGGGCCCTCGTTCTGACCGAAGGCGTTCTCGCCTACCTGGACCCTCGGGACGTTGTGACCCTGGCCCGCGAGCTTCACTCGCGGACGTCGTTTGCGTACTGGGCAGCCGACCTGATCGCGCACACGCTGCTCGGCGTGACCCACCGGCAGAAGGTCGGCAAGCAGCTCGAGCGGGCGGGCGCGCACTTCCTCTTCGCTCCGAAAGAGGGCGTCGAGTTCTTCGAACCCCTCGGTTGGAAGGCTCGTCAAGTGCGCAACCCGATCCTCGAAGCCTATCGCGTGCGACGCGTGCCATGGTTCATGCGCGTGCTCAAACCTCTGATTCTGCTTCCGGCGAAGGAAGGGTCGCACATGGCCGCGTGGGCCAAAGCCGGCTTCGTCCTTCTCGAACGAGACGAATCACCTCCGCCCGTCGCGACATAGCCCACGCTCGGAGAAAATCCTCCGCCGAGAGGGCGCGCCGCACGTAAACCGCGGCGGCGTCGGGCCTTAGACCATCGTGACGAACGGTCGTGCCCCGTGTCTCTTCGTTTTCAAGAGCGTCCCGACGCTGAAGCGGCCGTCGCCGTGAGTGGCCAAATAGAGAAAGAGAAAGCAGTATACGACCGCGAGCTCACCATGGTTCTGGATCGGCCAGAAGCCATGCGGAGCATGAGCGATGAAGTAACCTACCGCCATTTCTCCGCTACAGACGAATGCCGCGCAGCTCGTAAAAAGACCGAGCGCGATGAGTACGCCGAGAAGCTCGATGGCGCCGGAGAACCAGGAAAACGTGAAGACGGCTTCGGCCGCCCCCGTCCCATGGGCACCTCCGAGTGCGCCGAAGACCTTTTGCAGTCCGTGGCAAGTGAAGAGAAATCCGGCCACGAAGCGGAGGGCGGCGTACGCGTATTCGTGATAACGGCCGATGAATCTATGCATGAGGGCACGCGCTTTCGTTGTGGTTCGCCGCCTTGTTCACTGGCCGGCGTGAGTCTGACTATCCCACAGCGATCGGGCGCCCGAGCGCCAAAGTGCTCCGCCGCTCTGGGACGAGCGCGAACCCCCGGTGGCACATCCCCTTGCGGGCCGTCTTGACGGTTCGCGAGGCCTGCCCCTCTCCTTCATGGCCCCGCCGTCTGGTCGTAGTCACCCGGAACGCCGATCACGAAGTTCCCTGTCTTGTTCGCGAGAACGCCGTGGTTGCCGACCTTGCCGCTGCCGTCGCCGGGCGTGGCAGTGGCCGCTCCCAGCGCCGTAGCGCTCGCCACGATCAACGTCGCGTTCGTATCGATCATGGTGCCCCCCGTGTAGGTGTTCACCCCGTCCAACGTGAGAGGCAGCCCACCCATCTGTTCGAGGCTTCCCGAGCCGACGATCGTATCGAGCTGGTTGGCGAGGACGATCGGAGCCAGGACCGCGTCGGCGTTGGTGATATCCAGGGCATTCGGCGAGTTGTCGACGACGAGCCTGCCGTCGTCGATGATTTCGTCATAGGCGGACGTGACGAACGACGCGGGTGAGGTCAACTTCGTCAGCACCGTGCCGTTGCCGTACGAATCGCTGTACGTCCCCGTGTACGTTTTGCCGCTGCTGAAGATCACGGTTTTCATCGACGCGTTGCCCGCCGTTCCATCGCCGAGCTGCAAGATGGCGTTGGGCTCGATTTGCACGATACCTTGCGTGAGCATCGGACAGGTGAGCGTCAGGTGGTTCGGCGCCTTGCCCGTGTTGCCAGGGTCGGGGTTCATGACGACGAAGTTCCCGATCCTCGTCCGGGCCCCGATGGTCATCGTGCCTGGATTGGACACGACGTTCACGCAAGCATCGTAGTGATACGAACCGCTGTAGTCGAAGGCGATTCCTTGGTTGTGGTAAGCCTGATCGAGCGAAGCGGGAATTGGCTCGAAGTTACCTGTGCTGATGAACGCCGAGCCACCGGTGACGTTCGCCTGGATGAATACGTCGTTCGTCCCATCGCCGTTGTCGACGACCGCCTGACCATCGCCCAATTGCATCATCGCCTGGATGTAAAAAACTAACCCGAACCCACCGTAGGCGTGCACGAAATAGTCCAGCTTCCTCGAGTCCCCAATCGGCATGTAGTCTTTTCCAGTGGCTCCGTAGCCCGACAATGCCAATCCCGTGAAGACTTGGATTCCTTGCCCGGCATTGGACTGAATTTGCGTGTCTGCACCGAACGTGTAGAATGTATTGGCGAAGACGCTCTTGAATGTGGGCGCGGCGGGCCCAACGAGGTAATTTGGGCCGGTGGTCTCGAAGCTAAAGATGTTGTTTTGCGCCACGTTGGTGGGCGTGAACAGGCCTTTGCTCTGAATGTGCGTTCCGTTCATGACGTAGGCGTGACCGGTGTACGAGTGCCCATTCGTCATGATGTTTCCGTTTTCGAATGTCACTACCCCCGCGCTGGGAATCGTGCTGTCAATGCTCCCCCAAGCGATGTTCTGGTAGTTGTTGTAACAGTAGAGATAACCGGTGAGTGTCAAGATAGATGTCGCGCCGTTGTTCATTCGGCCGTCGTCGTCGGTCCCGCGTCGGGCGACGGGTTGAGTACGACAGTGCCGACGGGGATCCAGTTGCGAGTTCTTCCTGACCAGCGTTCGGGTCGTCGAAATCGTGCGGTCTCGTAAAGTGAGCGGCGGGCAAGAAGCACGGCGCGCTCGCGGGCGAAGTGTCGCTCGTCGGGTGTGACGTAGCGGATCGCGCTGTGGCGATGCTCGGTGTTGTACCAGGCGACGAAGCGAGTCACCCACTGCGTCGCGGACCGGTTGTTCGCAAAGGGCAGCCGAGGATAAGTCGGCCCATGCTTGAGCGTGCGAAAGAGAGCCTCCGAGTACGGATTGTCGTTGGAGACGTGCGGCCGGCTGAAGGAAGGGACGATGCCTAGCCACTGTAGCGTCGAGACCATCGAGTTGCCGCGCATCGGCTTTCCGTTGTCCGAGTGCAGGACCAGTCCTTTTGGGTCGATGGGTGTCTCGTCGCAGATGCGAGCGATTGTCGCGGCGGCGAGCGCAGGGTTCTCGCGTTCATGCACCTGCCAGCCGACGATGCGACGGCTCCATACGTCCACGACGAGATACAGGTATAGATAGCGACCACGCACGACGGTTGGCAGGTACGTGATGTCCCAACTCCAGACCTGATTGGGGCCGGTGGCACGATGCACGGTCGTAGCGCGAGTCACGTGCGTGCGAGCCAGCTGAGCCCGAGGCCGGAGGCTAAGGCGCCGTCGCAACCGATACATCGTGGACTCCGACGCCAGGTAGATGCCCTGGTCCGCCAGCCGCGGCACCAGCTGTTTGGGCGAGAGTGCCGCGTACCCGGGGAGGCTCATGATGGCTACAACCTGCGCTCGCTCCGCAGCCGACAGCGCGTTGCCAGCGCTTCGCTTGGGGCCTTGGCGTCGGTCGTCGCCTCCCGGGCGTGCACGCCATCGCTCGACGGTCCGTGCCGGAAGTCCGACGATTCGACATGCAGCGCTCCGTCGTGCGCCCCCTAGCTCGGCTTCGGCGATCATCGTGACGAGGCTTTCTCGCTCTTGTCTCCCGTGTCGTCGTCCGCGTCCGCCCACAGGGACTGGACTTTTTTTTGGAGCAACAGCAGTGCAGCGGCTTCAGCAAGCGCCCTATCCTTGCGGGCCAGCTCACGCTCCAAGGTCCGTATCCGTTTCGTGGTGGCCGTCGCAGCATGGCTCTCATCCTCGAGCGCCAGCCGCCAGCTCTCCAACTGACCGAGCGTGAGCCCCTCCCGCGCCAACATCGTGCTCAGAGCGGCCCCCGAGAGAGAAGCCGCTTCCGCGAGGACTCGTACCTTCTCGTTGATCGACCAGCTTTTCGTCTTCACGTGCTTCTCGGCCACCAGCGGAATGCTACGAGCATTTTGCAGCCAGTTAGACAGGGTCTGCTGAGGGACGCCCATCTCTCGGCCAAGCTGGATTGCGCTCACCGCATCCTTCCCAGTCAGGCGCTCCAGCATTTTCTCCTTGAACGCCAACGAGTACGGCTTCGTCATCGAGTCATCTTTTTCCCCCCTGATTTTAAAATCTAGAGAAGAAATCCGACGAGGGGTAATTGTTCGTCACGTTGCGCGAGCTCGCCGCGTCCGAGGCGAAGCTGCCACCCGTATCGGGGCTTTGCCCACGGTCGAAGGCAACCGTCGTATTGGGATCGATGACGAGTGAAGACTCGCCCGAGCCGCTCCAGAAGGTCTGGACGTTGGTGAAGAGGAGCATGCCGCCGGTGAAAGGGCCGGCCGCGGGGTTCGTGGTCGCGTTGGTCGCATTCGTGACTCGGAGTGTCCCAGTGCCCGAAATGACCCCTCGGTAGACGATAGTGGGTGCGTTCGGATCGACGAAGTGTCCGGCCCATTTGCTCGTCAGGTCGTAGAACGCATAGGCGTTGGCCGCTGTCGCCGTGATCGTGCCCGCCGCGCCGGACGCGGGAATGGTTACCGAGAAATACCCTCCTGCGAGCTGGGTGGGGGAATTGGCGATTAGCTGCGACGTGATGTCGACCGGGGTCTGGGCCGTGCCGCCCTGGAGGGCGGCGGCGTCGGCGTTCCGAGCGGCGGTGGCCATTGCGGCGAAAGCCGAAAGGGCGAAAAATGATGTTACGAATCGGCGCGTTCCCATGGATTCTCTCTTCGTGCTCTCTCGGCTGGGGCTACATCGGACCCCGGGCGCTAGTTGACGGTGACGTAAAAAGTCGTGGCGTCCTGACCGGGCGTTACGGCGACGCCGCTCGTCGTGACGGCGGCGAAGGCTCCGCTGATGCCGCCGGCTGCGGTCACGACGATGAATTTTTGACCGGACTTCGGAGCGAACCCAGGGGCAAAGGCGAGGTGAAGCTCGCCGCCCAGCGTTGCCTTTCCAGCGACCTTGAGGAAGGCATAGTCCGTCCCCTGCGCCGTCCCCCCGATGTCGAGCGAGAGCTTGCCGGCGGTAACGTGCGGGCCGAGCGGTGTCCCGACGGGCGGCACCGTTGCCCCCGTGCCGGGAGTGCTCGGTCCGTCTCCTACCGATCCGTCGAGACCGATACCGCCTGATCCATCGCTACGAGGAGCGCGCGGCGCGCCTTCGGCCGATCCGTCGATATCGGAGCCCACGCCGCCACTTCCGGTGTCCGCAGCCGCATCGGCCGTTGCGCTGGGACCGCCGCTGGGCGTCGCATTGTCTCCGGCCGGCCCGCCCGCTCCGCCTTGGTTGCAGGCGGCCAGCGTCAAGGCCACGTAGACGACCGCCGTCCCGAGAAAGGCTCTCATCGAGCCTTCAGTACCCATCGGGCACACGGACGGCTCAGGCGCTCGGGCGGTGCTACGACGGCGCACATGCGCCCCCTCGCCCGCGTGCGGGTCGTGCGGGGACGAGGCGACACGCCGCCCCTCACGCGACCGCTGTTCAAACTCCGTGGCGGAGAGCCTCGCGCCCGCGAAGATCGATCGCCATCGTGGCGCCGTGCGTGACGGGTCGCTTCGCCTTCGAACGTGCGCGCAGGCTCGCGCCTCGCTGGCGCCACCACGCTCGCGCCGCATCGAGGTCATGATTCGCTGCGTCCGCGCATGCCAGCAGCGCCGTGCGCAACGCGACCGCCGAGGCGGGACGATTGTCCGGCCGCTTTGCGAGGCACGCGAGGACGAGCGCTTCGAGGTCCGGAGGAAACGACCGACCCGCCCTCTTCGAGGGTGGCACCGGCGCCTCGAGCAAGTGCTTGCTGCACACTTCGACGACCGTCGGCGCGTCGAACACGTGCCGCCCCGTGAGGAGGAAGTACCCGACGGCGCCGAGCGCGTAGAGATCCGAGCGCGCGTCGACGGAGTCTGGCGAGACGATTGCCTCGGGCGCGAGATACATCGGAGTGCCGGTGATTGCGTCGACGCCCGTCACGGTCCGGTCGCCGGGCGCGCTCTCAATTGTCTTGACCAATCCGAAGTCGACGACCTTCACGACGTCGGGCTCGTCGGCCCGTTCCGTGAGGACGAGGTTCGCGGGCTTGATGTCGCGGTGAATGAGGCCGAGCGCGTGCGCTTCGGAGAGCGCACCGCTCGCCTGCGCGAGAATGTGGATGACGCGCGCGGGCTCGAGCGGACCCTCCTCGTCGACGAGCCACTCGAGGTCGAACCCGTCGAGGTACTCCATCACGTAGTAGAGGATGCCGCTTGCCGTGCGACCGTAGTCGAAAATCGAAATCGTGTTCGGGTGCGCGAGGCGGCTCGTCAGCTGCACCTCGCGCTCGAAGCGAGCGAGACCTTTCTCTCCAGCGCGCTCGGGAAGGAGCAGCTTGATCGCCGCTGGCCGGCGCAGCATCGCGTGCGTCGCGCGGTAAACGACGCCCATGCCGCCCTCACCAATCTTCTCCGCGAGCGTGTATTGGCCAAGCTTCTCGGCCTCGCGGACCTGCTCGCGAAGCCCGAAGATTTGACGCGAGTTCACCGCGGCGCTGATGACGGCGACCAAGCACCATACCGACGCGAACGCGACGAACGCGTGAACCAGCGCGGGCGATGCGTTCGGGATGAACGGCATTCCGCGCACCACGAGGAAGACGATGACGGGGATCGTCGAGACGGTGCTGATCCAAAGCGTTCGACGGAAGGAGCTCGGCACGAGGACCGACCGCCCTATGACCGTATGCGTGAGCGCGAGCACGACCGAGAACTCGACGGCACTGGTTCGCGGAACGCCAATGCCGAGCATCGCCCAGTGTGTACACAGAGCGAACGTGAGCGCCGCGTCGACCGCCTCGAGGACACGTAGGCCCATCGGCTTGCCCCGGCACCGGCGCCACACGGCGAACAGCAAGAAAGCGGCGAAGACGTGCACGATGCGGCTCGGTGCGGTCAAGCTGGCCGTCACGGTGCCGTTCTCGAGGGCGAGCTCTAGGGCGACGGAAGCGATGAGTATCGCGGCCGCGATCACGAAGATGGCGCGGGCGAACCGTCCGATGCGCTCCTGAAGGTCGCGCGTCGCCTCCGCGGTGTCGCCCGGGACCGGTGTGTACGCGTCGCCCATGGATTTCGCGCGACAGTACACCGCCGCGCGGTCGCGTAGCTTACCCGTCGCCGCAGCGGGCGTTCTCGAGCGCCGCGATCTGAGCGCGCAGCCGCTCGATCTCGACGCGCACGCGCGGCGCAAGAGCTGCGGGATCCCGCAGCTGCGCGAACGAATCGCGCAGCGCGGACGTGACGTGCGCGAACGTCGCGGCCGGGCAGATCAGCAGCAGCATCGTGGCGAGCTCGGGCGACGTCGACGCCGCGGAGTCGGAGAGCGCGTCGCGCGCGACCGCGAAGAGTGCCGTCGCGCGCAACTCGGCGAGTAGCGCTTCGAGGTCGGCGCGCGCATCGGACGGCATCGCGTCGAGGGCCGGTTGCGGATACGCCGTCAGCACGGAAGCCACCTCGGGCGGCAGGAGGCGAAAGAGGGCGCCGATCAGCGCGCGCGGCGAGTCGGGCGTCGCCGCCGCGAGCGCCGCCGGGAGCTGCCCGGTGAGGTACCGCACGACGTCGGGCCAGGTGTGGCGGTCGAGCGCGAGTCGACAGAAAAACGGGTTTGGCGCCGTCTCAGCGCGGCAGAGCATCACGTAGCCACGCGTTTGTCCGGTGGCGGGATCGAGCGGAAGCATTGCTTGCCAAAGCAGCGGGACGGGCACCCAGTGCGGCGGGTACTTGAACCGCGCGGCGTCGAGCACGAGGGCCAGGTCACGCCCTTGGTGGTAACCGGCCACCGGCGAGAAGTGGCCGTCACCCGTCTGGCCCAGCACAGAACGCGCGTACGACACCACGAGGTGCGGCTCGCCTGCGACCGCGCTCGACTCGCGCACGCTCTGACGGAAGGCCTCCACCGTCGAACTGGACGCCCGGAAGACGCGCGGCGCTGCGCCATTGCAGTGGGCGAGGCACGCGAGGTCGTCGAGCGTGATTCCGCGCTCGCGCACGACGTCGAGAGGGCGGCAACAATCCAAGAGAACTTCGCTGTACCAACGCCAGGGGCCCTTCCACGTGCGTCCCGGATCGATGGCCAGTGCGTTGAGGACCATCACGAGCGTGCCGAGCCCGCAGAATGCCGGTTCCGACTGCGTGTGAAACTGCTCCGCGAGCGCGAAATAGCCTTCCATGCCGCCGGCGTCGAGCGCCTCCCGAAAGAGTCGTCGCCCGTCGGGCGAGGCGAATGGCACAAGGCCCTCCGGCAGCGCGCGGCGATAGAATCCGTCGACGGTCAAGTGGGTCGTGATTGTCCTAGGACCTGCCGTCGACCGACGTCAATCGGTTCGGTGGCGCGAGCGCGCACTCTCTCAGGAATCGACGGTGTCTCTTCCGAACTCTTCTATGCTCGGTGAGATTGCGAACATCGCTGCTCCACCGAGACTCATGAGCGCATTTGGAAAGCGGATCCGACCTCACGTGTCCGCGGCACTCCACCTCGCGGCCGCAGCCGAAGCTCGCGGAGAGCTGCCGGGCGCCTTGGCGCACCTGGAGCGAGCCCACGTCATCGGCCAAGCGTCGACGCACGAGCACGTCCGCGTCCATCTTCACATGCTCGGTTGGGCAGTCCGTCGCCGCGCGGTTCGGGAGGTCCTCGGCCAAATGTTCCGAATCGTTGGCGCCGGGGCCATGACGGGGATTGGCCTCGTTCCGACCGGGAACACGGGCGGCACCGACATCGGCCCATTCAAGCGATTGCCTGTCCCACATGAGCTCGAGGCGTTGATTCAAGCCGCGCAACGCGGCGACTGATTCACCGATTCACGCAACGCTCGAACGATGAATCCGGGGAGTCGACGTGGCCTACGCGATTGGAGAGCTTGCCGCCGACTACCGCGTGCCGGTCGAGTTGATTGACGACGCGGTTCGGTCCGAGCTTCGTGAAGCTAGCTGACCCTTACACCTTCTTCGTCGATCGATCCCTCGGAGGAGCCTTCGTCGCCGGCGCCCTCCGCGAGGCCGGTCATGCCGTCGTCGTCCACGACGACGAGTTCGAACCGGACGCCCGCGACGTCGATTGGCTGCGGGCGGTCGGGAACGCGACCACACTTCGAGCCTCGGAGATGCGCGAGAGGGAAATCGCGTCGCCCTCCACGTACGATCGGCGCGGGGACGACGTCGCCCTTGCGGCTTTACGCCTCTCCGGCTCGCGCAGCCAGCCGCGGCGCGCGGCGGGGCCGGCGGCCTCGCTCCCTCCACGCGACCGTGATGGCCGAAAGCTCGGCGACGGTGCGGACGGTGTCCAGCCACGCGATCGGGAACTCCGAGCCTCCTTCCCGCTCGAGCCCGAGCGCGATGAGAACGAGGTCCAGGGAGTAGAGTTTCAGGTCCGCGCGCAGGTCGTGACCGGGCAGGACGGCCTCGGGGTCGACGTTGAGATGACGCGCGAGCGCGACGCGAACGGGGTCCAGCGAAGTCTGGCTCATGGAGACGATTTCCCTTCTGGGGCGCGCGACGGTGCCGGCGCCCTCGAGCCGAGAGCCGACGCCGACGCCCCCGCATTCCGACCCCAAACACACCGCAACAATCGGTGCGGGGACCCGCCTGTCACCCACAAACACTTTGTAACACGCGCGCAATCTCGGGACCGGAAGTCGGCAGCGACACTCGTTTGCATGCCGCGCGCGCTCACCCGTCTTCCCTTCCCCCGTCCGGCTCGCAGACACGCCAGCGTGGCGCTCGGCTCGTGCGCGCTCGTCGCCGCGTGCGCCGCCCAGTCGGATCTGCCGGGCACCGCGCTCGGGACCTACGACGTCACGGGCACGCTGGGTACGAACACGTGCGGATCTTCGCTCGGAGCGAGCAACCCGTGGACCTTCTCGGTGAACCTCTCCAAGGACGGGACGACGCTCTATTGGGAGAGCACCAGCGGGTCCGGCCAGCTCTCGGGCGCCCTGAGCTCGTCCGGAAAGGCCACGCTGACCACCACGATCACGGCCAACGTGGACGCGAGCGAGGCGGGCGCCGGCACCTGCTACTTGCAAGACACCCAGACCATTGCGTTGACGCTGGCGAGCGGCTCGACCCCCAGCAGCTTTACGGGAACGTTCACTTACGCGTTCGCCGTTTCGACGACGATCGCGACGAACGTCAACTGCGCGGACCAGCTTACCTCCGCCGGCGGTCAGTACGCGACGCTGCCGTGCACCGTGACTTACTCGCTCAAGGCGAGCCGCCAGTGACGGCCGCGCAACACGAGGAAACGTGCCCGCAATGGCCGCTCAGGATCGCCACCCTACCGTGCCTCCCATGACGACCGCGATACGCGAATACCCTCTCGACGGGCTGCGCGTCGGCGACCCGTCTGCTGGCACGCCGCCGCACGCGCGCGCGGACCTCGTGCGCGACGACGCGCCGGACTTCGCCGTGGCCTGCCCGCGGAGAAGAGCGTGGACAATCGCCGCGGGGCTCGCCCTCGCGTGCTCCCTCTCCACGGCGGCGGTCTGGCGCCACGTCGCCGGCCGCGAGAGGGCCGGCGTTCAGTACAGGACCGCGCCCGTCGCGAAGCGGGACCTCCTTGGGCGCATCACGGCCACCGGAACGGTCTCGGCGCTCGTGACCGTCCAGATCGGCACGCAGGTCTCGGGACGTATCGAGAAGCTGAACGCTGATTTCAATTCGTCCGTGAACAAGGGGCAAATCGTGGCCAAGCTCGATTCGCAGCTCTTCGAGGCGGCGGTCCAGCAGGCGCGAGCCAACTACTTGTTGGCGAAGGCGGGTCTCTCGTCGGCGCTGGCGACCTCCAGCAACGCCGACAGGCAAGCGGCACGGTCGCGAGCTCTCCACGAGAAGGCTCTCGCGTCGGAGACGGACCTCGACAACGCCGAAGCCGGCGCCGCGAGCGCCCGCGCTTCCGTCGAGGGCGCGAAGGCGTCCGTCGCGCAGGCGGCGGCGCAGCTCCACCAGGCGCGCATCAATCTCTCCTATACGAAAATCGTGGCACCCATCGACGGGGTGGTCATCTCGCGCAACGTCGACGTCGGGCAGACCGTCGCGGCGTCGCTGGCCACGCCAACGCTCTTCAGCGTCGCCCAGGATCTGACGAAGATGCAGGTCGACACCAACGTGGCCGAAGGCGACGTCGGACGGCTGCGCACCGGCATGCCGACGTACTTCACGGTCGACGCGTTCCCCGATCAGCGCTTCGTCGGCGTCGTTCGCCAAATCCGGAACGCGCCGACCACCGTCCAGAGCGTCGTCAGCTACGACGCCGTCATCGACGTCGAAAACCGCGACCTGCGCCTGCGCCCCGGGATGACGGCCACCGTGACCTTCGTCTACGCGGAGAGTCTCCACGCGCTGGCGGTGCCGAGCGCCGCCTTGCGCTTTCGACCGGCCGAGCCGACGCCCGTCTCGCCCAGCGCCCCGGGCGCGAAGACGCTCTGGATCACTCGCGCCGGAGCGCTCCGGCCGGTCGTCGTGCAGACCGGCCTCACCGACGGCGCCTTCACGGAGATCCTCGGAGACACCCTCCACGAGGGCGACGAAGTCGTCGTCCAGGAACCCGGGGGCTCGGCGCCGGCGGCGCGCAGAGCACCCCTCCAGCCCGGCCGACCGCCACCCATTTTTTGAGGTCCCCATGCCAAGCGTTGCGTTCGAGCTTCGGGAGGTCACGAAGGAGTACCGAGGGGGCGACGTCACGGTTCGCGCGCTCGACGGCGTGTCGCTCCGCGTGGCGGCCGGCGAATTCGTTGCGGTGATGGGAGCGTCGGGGTCGGGAAAATCGACCCTGATGAACATCGTCGGCTGCCTCGATCGACCGACCACCGGCGCTTACGACCTGGCGGGACGACGTGGGTCGTTCATGAGCCAGGCCGAGCTCGCGCGCGCCCGCAACCGGACCGTCGGATTCGTCTTTCAGCAGTTCAACCTGCTGGCGCGGACGAGCGCCATCGAGAACGTCGAGCTGCCGCTCGAATACGCGGGCGTGGGCCGCCGCGAGCGCCGCCGCCGCGCCATTCGAGCGCTGCTCAGCGTGGGGCTCGAGGGTCACCTTCAGCGTCACCCGAACCAGCTGTCGGGAGGACAGCAGCAGCGCGTCGCGATCGCTCGCGCCATCGTCAACGACCCCAGGATCGTGCTCGCCGACGAGCCGACCGGCGCCCTCGACTCCCACACGAGCGCCGAGGTGCTGGGCCTCTTTCGGAGACTTTGGCTCTCCGGCTTGACGCTGATGCTGGTCACCCACGACCCCGAGGTAGCGGCCTACGCCTCCCGCGTCATCGTGATGCGCGACGGGCGGATCGTGCGCGACCAGCCGCAGGAGCCTCGCTGCTCCGAGCTGGGCTCGCGTGGCATCGAAGGGGCCGCATGAACGCGGCGTCGACGGTACGGATCGCTCTCCGCGCCATGTGGAGCAACAAGATGCGCGCGCTGCTGACGACGCTCGGCGTCCTCATCGGCGTGGGCGCGCTCATTGCCATCACGGCGATCGGCGCGGGCGCAAAGGCGAACGTCGAGCGCGTGTTCGCCTCGATGGGTACGAATCTCGTCATCGTCTTGCCGGGCTCGACCAGCGCGGGCGGCGTCAACGGCGGGTTCGGGTCGATGCCCACGCTGACGTGGGACGACGTGGCGGCCATCCAGCGCGACCTCGCCTCGGTCGCGGCCGTGGCACCGGAGCTGCGCGCGAACGTGCCGTTGATCGCGGGCGACCAGAACTGGACGACGACCCTCACCGGCACCTCGCCGGAGCTCTTCGAAATGCGCAGCTGGCCCATGACCCGCGGCGAGCCGCTCCTGCAGGCCGACGTGGACGGTGCCGCCAAGGCCATCGTCCTCGGCCAGACCGTCGTCGACAGGCTCTACGGCCCGTACGCCGACCCCATCGGTCAGATGGTGCGCGTCGGGAGCACGCCGTTTCGCGTCGTGGGCATCGCCGCGAAAAAGGGGCAGTCCGCGATCGGGCAAGACCTCGACGACGCGGCCTTCGTCCCGTACACGACGTTCGCCCAGCGAATCCAAGGGGGACTGGGCGCGTACCTCAAGGGATCGATCCTCGTGGCGGCGTCCTCGGCGAGTGACACCGTCGAGGTCGAGCGCGACATCACGGCCCTCCTTCGGGATCGACACCACCTCCCGCCGGAGCGCGAAGACGACTTCTCGGTGCACGACATGAGCGAGATCGCCGCGGCGCAGGAGCAAGGCGCCGAGACGATAACGATGCTCCTGGCCAGCGTGGCGCTGGTGTCGCTCGTCGTCGGGGGCATCGGAATCATGAACATCATGCTCGTCAGCGTCACCGAGCGGACGCGCGAGATTGGCATCCGGCTCGCGCTGGGCGCGCAGCCGCGGCACATCCTCCTCCAGTTCCTCGTCGAGGCGCTCGCGCTGTCGGTCGCAGGGGGGCTCCTCGGCATCGTCTGCGGCGTCGCCACGGCGGCGGCGGTCGCCGAACGGCTCCAATGGCCGATACGCGTCCAGCCCGCGGTCGTCGCCGTCTCGATCGTGTTCAGCGCGCTCGTGGGCGTCGTCTTTGGCCTCTACCCCGCGAGGAGGGCGTCGGCAGTGGATCCCATTGACGCGCTCCGATTCGAGTGACGCCCGCTCGTGCCTTCGGATGGCTCGCCGCCGCTTGTTTGGAATTGTTACCGAACCTCCCGGACCGGGCGCCGGGGTGCCATGCTGGGATGATGACTCGCGGTGCGCGCGGAAAGCTGGCCTGGAAGCTTTATGTCATCGGGTTCGTGCAACTCGTGCTCCTTGGGGCCGCGGTGGCAGGCGTGGGCTTCCTCCTCGGGCGGTCGGGCGTGTTTCCGGAGCCCGTGCTGGTGGCCGCCCGCGGAGAGACCGGCGCCGAGATGTGCTTTCCGGCCGGGAGCTTCCCCTACCCTCCCAGCCCCGCGCGGCCTCTCCTCAGCTTTCTGGTCGGTGGTCTGCTCATCGTGGGCGTCGGCTCTTTCCTGACGGCGCGCTGGATCGTCGGGCCCTTGCAGACGCTCTCGCGGACCGCGCGTGCCCTGGGCGCCGGCGACCTGAAGGCGCGCACGGGCCTGAAGAGGACCGACGAAGTCGGGGACGTGGGCCGCTCCTTCGACGAGATGGCGGAGCGGCTCGAGAAGCTCATGCAAGCCGAGCGCGAGCTCCTCGCGAATGTCTCGCACGAGCTCCGGACGCCCTTGGCGAGGATCCGCGTCGCGCTGGAGATCGCGTCCGAGTCGAACGACGGCGCCGACGGCTTCTCTCTGGCGGAGGTCAACACCGACCTCACCGAGATCGAGGCGTTGATCGACGACGTCATGACGACGGCGCGCCTGCAGATCGAGGGCGCGGCCGGGGTGGCCTCTTCCTCCTCCCTGTCACTTCACTTCGAGGACGTCGCCCCATCGGCGCTCTGCGCGAAGGCCTTCGAGCGGTTCAGGGCGCGCCATCCGCGCCGCCTAATCGCCGTCGAGGTCCTCGAGAACCTGCCCTCGTTGCGCGCGGACCCGGTGCTCATGCGGCGCGCCATCGACAACGTCCTCGAGAACGCCGACAAGTACTCGCCCAATCCCGACGCGCCCATCGTCCTTCGCGCCGAGACCGCGGGGGACCGCGTCGTCTTCGAGGTACGCGACCACGGCATCGGCATCTCGCGGCAGGACCTGCCCCAGATCTTCGCGCCCTTCTTCCAATCCGACCGCAGCCGCTCCCGAGAGGCGGGGGGCGTGGGGCTGGGGCTGACGCTCGCCAAACGGATCGTGGACGCTCATGGCGGCACCATCCATGCGACGAGCGCGCTCGCACGAGGCACGAAGGTCCGACTCACGCTCCCCGTTCCTCCCGCCGCCTAGCGCCGTGTTTCGCCTTGTTGCGGCGCCCGCCGCGTTCGCGTCCGGATGCCATACTCGGGCGGACATGACCCCGGCAAATCCGTATCGGCCCGAAAAGAGGCTCCTGGTCGTATACGTCGAAGACGACGAACGGCTCGCCCGACTGACGAGCCAGTATCTCGCGTCCCACGAGGTGGAGGTGGTGCTCGTCCCGCGAGGTGACCTCGCGCTGGCGGAGGTGCTGCGCGTGCGGCCTGACGTGGTGCTCCTCGATCTCATGCTCCCCGGCCGCGACGGCGTCGAGGTGTGCCGCGCCGTGCGCGAACGCGTGGATGTTCCGATCATCATGGTCACGGCGCGGACGGAGGAGGCCGATCGCGTCATAGGGCTGGAGGGCGGAGCCGACGACTACGTCGTCAAACCGTTCTCGGCGCGAGAGCTCGTGGCACGCATCCGTGCGCACGCACGGCGCGCGAGCGGAAGGGCCGGTCCCGTCAAGCGGCGCGTTCAGGTCGGAAATCTCGTCGTCGACGCGGAGACGATGACGGCGACCATGGACGCACTGCCGCTCGCCCTGACGACCTTCGAGTTCGCGCTCCTGCGCGTGCTGACGGAGCGCGTCG
Source organism: uncultured delta proteobacterium (assembly GCA_963787925.1). Lineage (GTDB taxonomy): Bacteria > Myxococcota_A > Polyangia > Polyangiales > Polyangiaceae > Palsa-1150. The sequence continues at coordinate 495,163 of CAWBEN010000003.1, read as the reverse complement.
GTCGCGTCCTCAGCCGCGAACAGCTGCTCGAGTTGATGCACGGCACCGCAGAGGACGCCTTCGAGCGGTCGATCGACGTCCACGTGTGCCGGCTGCGGCACAAGCTGGGCGACGACCCGCGGAGGCCGCGCCGTCTCAAGACCGTGCGTGGCGTCGGTTACGTGCTGACGCAAGACGAGCGCTGAAGGAGAGCGATGGCCCGCGGCGTCGGCGAGGGTGTTGCGGACTGTTTCCGCTGGAATCGCCGGTCTCCCCCGAGCGCTCTTCCCATGAGCCCCGGCGCAAGGACGCGCACGCTCGAAGACGAGGGAGACCATCTCATGATCGATTCAGCCATTTTGCCGACCCTCTACCGGACACTCGGGCTCATCGCGGCGATCGCCGCGTTGACCTCGACCACGGGCACGGCATCGGCCGAGGGGCGGCCGCCGTTACCGCCCGAAGCCTACGCCGCCTGCGACTCGAAGCGAGAAGGAGACGCCTGCTCCGTCCAGATCCGGGACAGGGAGATTCAAGGCACCTGCACCTCCGGCGACACTACAGAAAAGCTCTTCTGCCGGCCGAGCGAGCCGCCTCCGCCGCGCGGCAGCGCAGGATCGCGCGTGGAGCCATGACGAAGGCGTTGGCGGCAGCGCTCGCCCTGGCGCTGAGCGCCGGCTGCGAGGAGAGCCTGGGCCGCGGGCCACAGCATCAGTCGTTCGGAGTCTGTCCCACACCGGGCGTGCCATGCGAGTTCAACGTGGCCGAGGGACACACGACGGTGAAGAGCCGATGCACCGAACGGAGCGACGGCTCGCTCCTCTGCTACACGCCGTTCGAATCCGAAGCGCCGCTCACGTCGCAACCGACGGCTTTCTCGCAGCGCGACGAGCGCGGTAAATAGGATTCGCGACGATCGGCAAAGGACGTCTCACCACCGGTGACTCGGCAGCCATGTGAGGCCTGCGATGCTCTCCCCACTCCAAAGTCACGCGGCACGGCGACTGCGGCATCGTGACCGAAACAGTGCGCGCGCAGAGAAATCCGGCGCTTGCAAATGCGCTTCGGAGCGACACGAGCTGCATGAGCTCACGCGCTGGGAGTCTCGCAGCCCTCCGGTCGGAGCGCGCCGACGGGCTCGGCGCCCTGCTACAGTTGAGGGGGGCGCGAAGTCCGGGACCTATGGGCGAGCGGGCGACCACGGCTCGTCACCAGGCGTTGGAGGAGGTGGCCCCCAAAACTCAGCGCCGCGAGCGCATCGCGGTAGCCGGCGGTATTTGCCCGGCAGCTCTCCGGGTGGGCTCGCCAACGATCTTGGTCGAAGGTCTCCACCCGCATTGGGCTGTTTCGCTCCTCCGCAAGGGCAAGCAGCTCTATTTCATCGTCTCCGGGGTGCTCGAAGGCGTCGAACACGGTGCCACCGGGCCGGGCACGCACGCCAATGCAACCAATACCGCCGGGGTCTGCATACACGTACCACATGAATTCTCCCGGCGTAGGAACGTGACGCCGAACACAACATGGCTCCTACCATCCAGCCGGCGCCGTAAAAGCGGTTACTCCGCAATTCGGACGATCCAACAGGTACCGCTGGGGATCCTCCGACGTCTCGAACGAACTTTCGCGACCCCTCGGCTCCTTGCAGAAGTTCAGGGTTCCGCGGCGACCATCTGGGTGGGTTGCCTCTCTCGATCCCAAGACCCAGCGGGGCAGACTTCACGGACAATGAAGGGCTTGGCCCGATCGAGCAAGATGCGATGAACGGGTCGACCTAGCATTTTCGTATCGTAATCACCAATCCCACTTCGCGCCCGGGTCGTGAGGCTGCCCCTCTCCCCTCTATTCCGAACAGCGTATTTGGCGTGCCGAGCGGGCCACGGTCCATGGCGCGCGAACACTTGATCGCAGAGACCCGAGACGACGACGCCGATCGTACGCCTCGGTCCGCTCCTTCGCAATTTGCAAGGGACAGATACCTTTTGCCTCAAAAAGAGCGGGGGGGGCTCACCAGCTCGAGGGGGCATTCGTACGGGCAATCGGCAGGAGCCAATGTTGCAATGAGGTTGGCCCGTGGAACCCGCGATCACTGTCCCACCCTCGCCTTTTGTCGATTTTTCCAGGGTCTTCCAGGCGACGCCATCGCTCTTCGTCGTGCTCGGTCCAAGTCTCGACGATCCTCGCGATGAATGATGCCTATTTGCGGGGTACGGGGCTGACTCGCGACATCGTCGGGCGGCCGTTTCTCGACGTTCTCAGCGCAGGGAGCGCCGCGGAGCCGAACGCCACCACGGTGCGCAACCTTCGGGCGTCCTTGGAGAAGGTTCTCATGACGAAGACCCGCGACGAGATGTCGGCCCAAAGGTACGACATACGTCTGCCGGCGCTGGGGGGCGGTGGGCTCGAAGAGCGCCATTGGCTTCCCATCAATACTCCCGTGGTCGGCGAAGATGGATTGATTGACTACATCGTCCACTGCGTCGGGGAGTCCACGGAGCGTGTCCGGTTCGATCGGCGGACAGAAGCAGGGCAAGTCCGCGCAGAAGCGACTCGCCTCGAGACCGAGACCGTCGCTCGCCAGGCAATGGATCGGCTGGGCGCGAGCGTGGATCAGCAGCCGCAGACGCTCCTCGACAGCGATATTCGGTTTCGCGCCATTTACGACAATGCCCTCGACGCGATGCTGATCGCGGACGACGCAGGCACCATCATCGACGCGAACGTCGCGGCGACCGTTCTCTTCGGACGTGACCGCGCCGACATCCTGATGGCACGAACGTCCGACCTCTTGCCCGAGCCCGACATGCCGACGGGCCCGTGCGCGCAGCTCATGAACGACCCTCTTCAGCGCGGGCAGCGACGGATTGTTCGGCCGGACGGACGGGTCGTGCACGTGGAATACAGCGCGCGCACCCATTTCCTGCCCGGTCGGCATCTCTCGGTGTTGCGGGACATCGAGGAGCGCATGCGGACGGAAGAGTTGCTCCGCTTTCTCGCCGAAGCGAGCGCGGTTCTCGCGAGCTCCCTCGATTACCAGGCGACGCTCCAAGGGCTCGCCAACATTGCCGTGCCGACGCTTGCCGATTGGGCCGCGGTCGACATGGTCGAGGCGGACGGGTCGCTGAGTCGCGCGGCTGCAGCCCACGTCGACGCGTCCAAGGTCGACCTGGTGTACGAGCTGGCAAAGGCGTGGCCGTCTTGCCGCGACGATACGACGGGGCCGGTCGGGGTGGCTCGAACGCTCCGATTCGACCTTGCGACCGAAGTGTCCGACGAATGCCTTGGGCGAACGCTCGGCAGCGGGCCGGCGTTGAGCCTCGCGTTGAGGGTAGGGATGAGGTCCCGCATGCATGTCCCGCTGGTCGTGCGGGGCAAGTGTGTCGGCGTCCTGACGTTCGGGGCGGGAGATTGAGGGCGAAGGTTTGGTGCGGCAGACGTGACTGTGGCGGAAGACCTTGCTCGGCGGGCAGGGACGGCGATCGACAATGCGCAGTCGTTCGGGCGGGCTCGCGACTCGCTGGAGGCCCGCGACAATTTTCTCTCGCTGGCAAGTCACGAGCTCAACACGCCGCTGACCTCGCTGCAGCTGCAAATCGCGATACTGCAAAAGGGCGGTCTCGAAGCCAAGCACCGGGACCGGCTGAACCTCGTGACACGACAACTCAACCAGATGGCCAAGCGGGTAAAGGACCTCCTCGAGCTCACTCGCGTCGCGGGCGGACAGCTCCGCATGAATCCAGCGCCAGTCGATTTGCTCGCAACTGGTCCGTGACGTGGCCATGATGAACGCCGACGTCGCGCAAAGTAGCGGGAGCGAGCTTCGCGTCAGCGTCGGCGCGCCCGCCACCGGCGATTTCGACGGCACGAGGATTGAACAGGCCGTCACGAACTGCGTCCTCAACGCAGTCAAGTTCGGCGCTGGCAAGCCGGTCGAGCTCTCCCTCGACGTGGTCGACGGGCTCGCGCAGATTCGCGTGCGCGATTCGGGCATCGGGATCCCTCCCAACATGCATTCGCGCATTTTCGAACGCTTCGTGCGGGCCGACTCGGCCCGTAGTTACGGGGGATTCGGACTTGGTCTGTGGATCGCGCGCCAAATCGTGGAGGCGTCGGGGGGCACGATCCCCGTCACGAGCTCGCCAGGGGCGGGCGCGACATTCCAGCTCGATTTGCCCCTTACGCCACGACAACCGCACGTCAATGGCGTTCAAACCAACTTGTCGTGACCATTCGCACGGCCCGCCTCTGCGCGGGGCCGAACGGCCACGGCCGTTCGCAGCCCCCCGCGCATAGCGCGAGCGCGCCCGCCGACTCGTGCGGCTCGAAAGGCCCAGAAGGCCGCGGTCGTCGTGGCACCGAAGCACGGGCGGCCTGCGGGTTGCGCCCAGCGCTCCTCGATGAGTCAGCGAAGAGTAGGCGCGGAGAGCACTCGGCCTTTGGAGCCGAGCCGAGGAGCGCGCACCATCCTGGTCGTAGAGAACTCGCCGGAGCTGCTCGAGGCGTATATCGGTGCCCTCGAGCTGGCTGGTTATCCAGTCGTGGGTGTCGACTCGGTCGATACGGCGCTTTACATGCTGCGACAAAGGCACTTCGACGCCGTATTGACGGATTACATGCTCGGGGACGGGACAGGCTTGGACCTGCTCGAGCGCGCCCATCACGAGAACCTTCTCGTGGGGACGCCCGCCCTAATGTGCACTGCGCACCGCAACGTCACCGCCCCTTCTGAAGTTCGGGTGTTGCAAAAACCGATCGGTTCTGACGACTTGATGGCCGCGATGGAAGGGCTATTCGCCTCGACTTGACCGCGGTTGCTCTCTCCGGGTGCTTGCGGCGAGAGTCGCAGGCAATCGCGCCATGCCACCGCGGTCATGTCACGAGGAAAACCCTCGGCGAGTCGGCATTGACGCCGCTTGTTCCGACCGTGGTGTCGTTGACAGCCCGCACGCCGTGCCGGAAAATCGGCCTGTGATCCGACGGAGCCCACGTCATCGTCTACAGCACGAACGCGGAAGCCGACCGCGCCGTCGACGAGCAGCGCTGGGGCTCCATCATGCGTTTGACGCTACCGGGTGGCGGCAAGATCGGTGTCTACCAACCGAAGCCCCCTTCGCCCATCAACGCGGCGAAGGCCCCTTCCGGTCCCTGAGCGTCCGGGGCAACGCGCGGAGGTCGCGGCATCGCCGTGTCGACCGTCGGCTCGGCGCCGTTTACCTTGTCCACCAGGGTCGCGACGTTGTCGCATGACACGACTGGTCCCCATGACACCATCGATGTCCAGATCGCTCGCCTCCAATGCCGTGGCGCGAACGCTGTCGTTCGTCGGGTTGGTCGCGGTCGCGCCGCAGTGCAGCGGCAATGTCCCGCCCTGCTATGGCGTGCACGCCGGGGACAAGATCGCCGTCACGGTGGTCGACTCGTACGACGGGAATTCGAACTACGTCCAGGTCGGTCCGGTGTACGATCACTGCGACTTCGGTCTCGACTTGACGAAGGGGCAAGTCTTGCAAACGACGGTGGTCGGCACGGCCGCGACTGATGACGCATGCACCGTGGGCATGATCACCGTTGCCCCGTTCGCCAACTGGACGTGGACCCCCGCGTATACCGCGCCCGGCCAGAGCCCGGAGATTTTGGTGGGCGACGCGCACGCGTCAACCAACGACGGCTCGTGCTCCGGGAGCTTGCAGATCGTATTCGCCGTGCTCGGGAAGGACCCATTGGCCCCGTCGGTGCAAGGCATGGTGCCGAACGTTATCCTGACCCGCGATTTCTTCGGCGTAAGCTCCGCGACTTGCCCCGCATCGTGCATCGGCAGCTTCGTCGTCGACTTGCAAAAAAATTGAGCCGCGGGCATCGAGGCTGCCGACGTCGCTCGTTCAAAGACATGAAGGCCTTGTCATTCATCCCGGCACGCCGCATGTGGGGGGAGAGTGGCCGCCGAGAACGTCGCCCAGGACGAAACGACGAGCGACGCCGGGTTCGAGGTGGGCGCGTCATGGGGAGAGGGGAACGGTGCCGAGGGCAGCGCTTCCGCTCCGAACGGGCCCGTGGAACCGCGTCCGGTGGAGGCTCCACCCAAACCTGGGCCGGAGACCGGGTAGCGGAGCAAGTGTTCAGTTTTGTCGACGGTCGTGGCTCCGAATGTCAGAATATCCGAACTTCAGGAATCGACCATGGGTGACTACAGCGAAACCGGCAAGCTCGGCAAGAAGGGGGTCTTCACGATCCCATCGGTGCTGCGCAAGCGCTTCGGCCTGCACGACGGCTCGCTCGTCATCGCGGAGGAGCGCGAGGACGGCATTCTGCTCCGGCCCGCCGTGGCGACCGCGCTCGAGATGTACGACGACGGACGCGTCGCGGAGTTTCTGCTGTCCAACGCCGTCGACGCGGGCGATTACGAGAAAGCGCGCGAAGAGGTGCTGGCGCTGGGCCTCGACCCGAACGCGATCGCACACCGTAGACCTACGTGACGCGCGCCTTCCTCGACGCGAACGTGCTGTTTTCGGCGGCGTGGCGCGCGGACTCTGGACTGACGCGGCTCTGGGAGATCGCGGCGCTCCGCCTCGTCACCTCGCCGTATGCCATAGACGAAGCGCGGCGGAACCTTGCCCGCAAGCGCCCCGATGCGATCGCGCGTCTCGAGGCGCTCATTCCCCCGGTCGAAGTCACGAGCGCGCTCGTTTCGCTCGATGACGGTCATGGCCTGCCGCCCAAGGACGTGCCGATTCTCGCCGCCGCCGTGGCCTCACGCTGTCAGGTGCTGCTGACCGGCGACATCGCAGACTTCGGCCACGTCATCGGCCGCCCGCTGCAAGGCGTGCGTATCTTGACCGCGAGCCTGCTGCTCGCTGAAGTGGATCATCCTCCCACATGAAGCGGGTTACGGCGGGCCGAGGCGCTCGACCTTTTCGGCGCCGAGCGACACGCACTCGCGACGATCCTCGCGGTCTTCGCCGAGCTCGACGCCACATGGGCCGCGGAGCTTGGCGACCCGGTGCGGGGCCTCCGCGCCGTCGAGCCTCCCCTACCCGTTGGCCCACACCGGTGAGTCGCTGCCGAGCGGCCCCGGCGGTCGTCGCCACTCGGGCGTGAAGCCGTCGATCCGTCCTGGGCATCGGACCCGCTCGAGCCGACCCCACGCCGAGTCGATAGGTTCGAGCCAGGGCTCCGCGTCGTCGAGCGTGAAGTCGCGGCCGCCTGGGTCTCCGTGCTCGCCGAGATCCATCAGCCAGGCTGCCGTGCGCGCCAGCGAGAGGCGGACGCTCGCGATCTCGCCGTGCGTGAGCCTCCGGGCGAGCGCGCGACACGTCGCGGCGGCGAGCGAGCAGATAGCCCGTGCCGTGGTCGAGCGCCTGCGCGGGGAGCGGCCTGGGAGCCGTCACGCCGGCCACCTCGGCGCCGCGTGCCGCGATGCCGCAGCTCATCTGCACCAGACTATCGAAGCCGCGGCGCGCATGCCACGGGCCGGTCCAGCCATACGCGTCGAGCGAAGCGATGAGCAGCGCGGGGTTTTTGCCGCGGAGCTCCGCGGTGGAGTAACCGTGGCGCGCGAGCGCGTTGGAGCGGTAGCCGCTCACGAGGACGTGCGCGCCGACGACGAGGTCTTCGAACGAGCGGCGGTCCTCTTCCGCGCGCAGATCGAGCGCGACGCACCGCTTGCCGCCGGTGGTATCGGGGAGCAGCGCGCCGACCTCCTGGAAGCCGGGAGGGTCGACGCGGACTACGTCGGCGCCGTATGCGGCGAGGACCCGCGTACAAACGGGGCCGGCGATTATGCGCGTGAGGTCCAGCACGCGCACGCCAGCGAGAGGCGCTTGGCCGTCGCGAAGCGGAAGCAGCGGCTCGACTGCTTGCGCCGCGGTTTCGATCTCGTGGCCCACGAGAGGCTCGGCGGCCACCGCGCGACCCTGCGGGTGGCTCCGCCACTCCGCCGACGTGCGCATCCACGCCGCGCAGCCGCCGCTCGCCACGACGGCGGTCTCGAGCGCGTCGGCGTCCCAGGTGCGCACCGCTGCAGAGACGGCGGCCCGCTCGAACGGGACGCCCAGCACGCGAAGGCACGCCTCGCGGTGGTGGGTGTAATTCGTGTGGAGGCGAATGAAGCCGTTGCGCGCTTCGTAGTCGCCTGCGATCGGGTCCCAGGACGGGAGGCTCCAGCCGATCATGCGGAGGTAGCGCTCGCTGCGAAACGCCGCGACGGCGTGGCGGCCGTCCACATGCACGCGTCGAAGGTCGGCGCCCGTGCGCGCCGCGAGTACGTCGGCAACCGCGAGCGCGGAGGCGGCGACCAGGGCGGCCGCAGCGTGAGGCACGGGATACACGGAGGGGAGCCCGCCCAAGGTCTCGCCTTCGAACACGACGGCGTCCAGCGAGGCCTCGTCGCCTCCGAGGGCGGTCCACACGCTCGACAGGACGGACTGGGGAGTCACCGGTATCGTCATGGCAGGTCTGCCCCCTCCTCGTCGAGAGGCCTGCGCCCGAGCGCGACGAGCTGCGCGAGCGCGTGCTCTCGCGCGTTGAGCCGCTCACGTAACGCGTCTGTTCACGTCGGACGGTGAGCACGCACCGTCGCTCGTCGAGCGAGCGGCGCGCCTTTGATTCGAGGAAATGACGACGCCGGCCGCCCGGGAGCCTCACGGACTACTGGAAATGACGACGCCGGCCGCCCGGGAGCCTCACGGACTACTGGAAATGACGACGCCGGCCGCCCGGGAGCCTCACGGACTACTGGAAATGACGACGCCGGCCGCCCGGGAGCCTCACGGACTACTGGAAATGACGACGCCGGCCGCCCGGGAGCCTCACGGACTACTGGAAATGACGACGCCGGCCGCCCGGGAGCCTCACGGACTACTGGAAATGACGACGCCGGCCGCCCGGGAGCCTCACGGACTACTGGAAATGACGACGCCGGCCGCCCGGGAGCACCCAGGACAATACGAAATGAGGCTCCCGGTCGCCCGGGAGCCCGTTTGCTCGAAGTAAAAGAGGCTGCCGCCCGGACGGCAGCTCGTTCGTCAAGAGAACGACGGTCTCCGCTCGACGAAGGAGCCTCGAATGACCGTGAGCATGCAACGAATCCTCGCGGCGATGTACCCGCCCGAGAACACCGGTGCGCTCGTCGTCCTCGCCGCGGCCATCGTCGACGAGACAGATGGCCATACCCACGAGAAGGCCCCTCGAGCGACGCAGGCAACGCCGTCTCGACCCGACGCATCCGAGCTCAGTGAGGCAACGAACATGAGCTGGTCGATGGCGTCACTCCTCTTGCACGACGAACAGGTGCCCGCGGAAGCACGCGACGCGCTCCGGGCGGCGTACGACGCCCCTCCGGCGCAGCGCAGCGCGAGCCTCGAGTCCGCCGCCCGTGTCCTCCACGAGGTCACCGGCCTCGGGTGCAGCGACGTTCGCGAGCTCGTGGGCCTTGCCGGCGGGGACTGCCCGTAAGACGCCCGGCGTTCGCGGAGCGACCGGCGCACGCTCTCACATCTCAAGACTGACGCGCGGACGCGGCGATGGCCCGCACCTCGTCGGGCGTAAGCTGAATGGAGCGCGACGCCCAGTTCTCCTCGAGGTGCTCGGGGCGGCTCGTGCCGGGAATCGGGAGCATGACCGGCGACCGGGCCAAGAGCCACGCAAGCGCTATCTGCGCAGGCTTCACGCGGTGACGCTCGGCGGCCGAGGCGACGGCGGTCCCGGGCTTTGCGTGGGCGCCGACGCCCAGAGGAAAGAAGGGCATGAACGCGATCCCGCGCTCGTCGCACATCTCGAGAACCCGCTCCGGGGAGTCGACCTCGGAGTGGGTCATCCGGGCGATCGCGCCGCCTCCTCCCGAGACGCTGTAGAGGTTCTGGACGGAGACGATTGGCGTCCGCGCGAGCGCGAATTCGAGCTCGGCGGGGCCTACGCTCGACAGGGCGAGGTGGCGGATTTTTCCTTCTTTTTTGAGGGCGATCATCGCGTCGAGCGACTCGGCGAACGGCACCGGCGAGGCCTTTCCCATGTACCGCAAGTGAACGACGTCGAGCACTTCGCGGCGCAGCTCGCGCAGATCGGTCTCACACCCCTCACGGAGCTCCTCGGGCCGAACGAACGGCGCCCACCCCTTGTCGGGAAGGCGCTTGCCCCCGAGCTTGGACGCAATGACGAGGTCTTTGGGATACGGGTAAAGGGTTTCGGCGATCAGCCGGTTCGCGACGTGGGGGCCGTAATACCAGGCGGAGTCGATGAGGTTCAGGCCGAGGGCGACGACGCGCCGGAGGACTTCGCGGGCGCGCTCCGGATCTTCGGGCTCGCCCCACACCTCGGGGCCCGGAAGGCGCATGGCGCCATAGCCGAGGCGCACGACCTCGAGGTCGCCGAGACGAATCGTGGAAGGGAGATGGGCAAAGGCGGGAGATTGTTGGGTCGTCATCGTCGTCCGGGTGTGTGGGGGTCGAGAAACGGGCACCGCCTGCTCACCTCGAAAGGGAGGGCAGCCGGGAGCCCTTCGGTGGGATGGGCCAGTAGCCGTTGGCGATTGCGTCGATGTGCAAGATACCCGGAGAAGTGGCCATTGGTGCCGAGAGAGAACCTGCCGCTCGCGGGGCTGGCGTTGTGCCGCCCTGTGCCGGCTGCGACCACGGCGATCGGCCCAGGCGTTTCGAAGCCGTGCGCCGGCGCCGCCGGTGCGGGTTGGCGCGCGCATTTTCGTAGCCGGTACGGCCCTTGCTCTGCCCGGCGCGGAGACAGGACATGGCTCGAACCCCCTCGATGAACCAGGTGCAACTCGCCCGCGCTTTTCGACGCATCGTCGCGACCGTCCTGCCGATCCAGGGCGGCGCGCTCCTCGTCGGTTGTGGCTCGAGCTCGGTCACTCCGTACCAGGCACCGCCGAACGGCGACGGCGCCGTCGACGCCGTCGGTAGCGTCGCGAACGACGACGCCGCCCTCCGTGCCGACTCGAGCCCCAGCCCGGACGGAGCGCTGGCCGACGGGGCCACCGGAGCGGTCGACGCCGAAGCCGGCGCGTCGACCGATTCGAATCAGGAGAGCGATGCCGTCGCCGACACGAACGACGCCGGCGTTGGTTTGGACGCGAGCGAGGGGGCGGACGCCGTAGGCGACTCGAGCGACGCGGGGGACGCTGCATCCATCGTCACCAGTTGCGGAGTGGTCCCCGTGAGGCCGCTCGCGTGCTACCCGCAATGCGTCGCGCTCGAGGCCGGCGCGCTCAACGGGGTCGACGCCGGCGACAGCGGCTCGCTGTTCGGCTTTGCGCAGTGCGACCCGTTGTGCGGTCCTGGGGTGTGGTTCAGCTGCGAGCCGTTCACCGACAAGGGCGCGTCGATGGTCCGATGCTACCCGATGTGCACGGGACGGCGGCCGGAAGGTTTGGGTGAGCAGCCGCCGGCCCGCGGCACGCTCGCAGGCGCCTACTTGGTCGAGATGGCGCGGCTCGAGGCAGCGTCCGTGCTCGCGTTCAAGCATTTGCGCCGAGAGCTCGTCGCGCATCGTGCGCCCCGGCGACTGGTGCGCGCGGCGGAGCGAGCGGCGCGAGACGAGAGGCGTCACGCGCGGACGACACGGGCGCTCGCACGCCGCGATGGAGGCACACCGGTGCCCCCGACGGTCGAGCGAGTCGCCCTCCGTGGGCTCGAGGCGATGGCCACCGAGAACGCCGTCGAGGGCTGCGTGCGGGAAGCCTTCGGCGCGCTCGTCGCCCACTGGCAGTCGGTCGTCGCGGGCGATCCGGTAGTTCGCGCCGCGATGGCGCGAATCGCGCGCGACGAGACGCGCCACGCCGTGCTAGCGCTCGAGGTCCAAGCGTGGCTGCGAGGGCGGCTGGACGCGCCCGCGCGATGGCGCGTCGATGACGCCCGCCGGCGCGCGATCGATTCCGTTCTGGCCGGCGCGGAGGAGCCGGCCGCGGCGCTGCGCACGGCGCTAGGGCTCCCGACGCGTCGCCAGTCACGAGCCCTTGCCGAACGGATGGCGCAACTCGCGACGTGACGTCCATCGACCGGCAAGAGCCGCCGCTCGCGTCATTGGCCGCTCGAGTCGATGTACCAGCGCCACCGAATTTTGGACGCGCGTCTGCCTTACTCGTGGCGTTGGCGCGGGTCGGCGAATGCGATTCGTTGAAATCGCTCACCCCGCAGGCACCCGCGGCAAGAGGTCGATTCCCTCTTGCGCCCTTCCGATGCCACGAGAGTGGCACCGCGGATTGTGGGAAGTGACACCGTGCCGTCACCGTCGACCCCCATAACGGCCCCTGCGGGTTCATCCCGACGAAAGAGAGGCCGTTGTGATCAGCCGATTCCGTCTCGCGCCAGCCGGGCTGGCGCTTTCCGCGACTTTGTCCGCCGCCCCGTCGTTCGCGGGGGACCACTCAGCCAACCGAAAGACCGCGACGCCCATCAAGCACGTCATCGTGCTGATCGGCGAGAACCGGTCGTTCGACAACATCTTCGGCACCTACGTGCCGCGCCACGGGCAGCAGGTCTCGAACCTGAGAACGAAAGGAATCGTCCGCAGGGACGGTTCGCCGGGACCGAACGCCGTCCTGGCGTCGCAGGCGTTTCTAAAGACGATCCCAGCCTCGTATTTCATCCACCAGCCGGCGTCGAACAAGGGCGCGTATGCGACGCTGCCGCCGCCGAACACGAGCTACCTCCCGGCCGTGGGCGTCACACTCGCGGAGCTCGCACAGGACCCGGGGGATTCGCTGGCGCCGTTCGACCCCGCGACGTTCATGCGCGCGCAGCTTCACCGCATCTCGCCGGTTCTTCCGGAGCGAGACCTGCTCCTCTTGACGACGGGCGGCACGGGCCTGCGCACCTGCAACGTCTCGGCGACGCAGCTCTACCCGGCCTTTCCCCCCCAAGGGTGTTTCGAGACCGATACGCGTGTCGCGAGCTTCGCCTCACTACCGAACAGCGTGTTTCCGCTGTCCGGCGACAAGCTGCCGTACGACAGCTACACGGGCGACATGGTTCACCGCTTTTATCACATGTGGCAGCAGTCCGACTGCAGCCTTGACGACGCAACGCCGGACAACCCCAGCGGCTGCCTGAATGACCTTTATCCGTACGTGGGCATCGCTCGCGGAGACGGCTCGGCCGGCAACTCGATGGGCTTCTACGACATAGAAAGGGGCGACGCGCCGGTCTTCAAGCGGTTGGCCGACGAGTACACGATGAGCGACAACTTCCACCAGTCGGTCATGGGCGGCACGTTCGTGCAGCACATGATGCTCGGCACCGGCGACATGATGTGGTGGCAGCCTTACGTGAACGGTGCGGGGGTGACGATCTCGCAGCCGCCGGCCGGCGTGATCGTCGATCCGACGCCGAAGAGCGCGACGAGCATCGGCTTCACGGCCGACAAGGCCTGGACCACGTGCGACGGCACGGCGCCGTGGGTCACCGCGATCCAGAGCTATCTGGCATCCCTGCCGTGGCATCCAGACCGGACGGCGATGCGCTGCGACATCGGCAAATTCTACGAGATCAACAACGTAAGGCCGGGCTTCATGGCCAACGGCCAGATCGACGACTCCGGAATCACGTCCGGAGCGCTCGTGCCTCCGTCGTCTATCCGGACGATCGGCGATGCGCTGAACGAGAAGAAGATCAGCTGGGCGTATTATGGCGGCGGCTACGACGCCGCGGTCCGATTTGCGAACGGCTCGACCGACCCGATCGACCGCATGATCGGAACCGGCGGCGACTTCTATTGCGACATCTGCAATCCCTTCGGGTACGCGAAGTCGATCATGGGCGACCCGGCCCAGCGCCGAGCGCACATCAAGGATGCGACGGATTTCTTCGAGGCCCTCGAGTCGGACGACCTGCCGGCGGTTTCCTACGTCAAGCCGGACAGCTTCGACGACGGCCATCCGGCGACGTCGAAGCTCGATCTCTTCGAAGCCCTCGTCGACCGGATCCACCGCGAGCTGAAGGAGCGCCCCGAGCTGTTCGAGGAGACGGCGTTCCTCGTCGCCTTCGACGAGGGCGGCGGCTACTGGGACTCGGGGTTCTTCCAGCCCGTCGACTTCTTCGGCGATGGCCCGCGGATCCCGTTCCTGGTCGTCTCGCCGCACGCGCGCGGCGGAAGGATCGTCCACAGCTATTTCGATCACGCCTCGGTTCTGAAGTTCATCGAGCGAAACTGGGGCCTCGCGCCGCTCTCCGCGCGCAGCCGCGACAACCTACCGAACCCCAAGGCCGACGAGTCGAATGCCTATGTTCCGAACAACATGCCTGCCATCGGGGACCTGTTCGACATGTTCGACTTCGAATCCCGAGACTGAATCGCCGTCCGCCAAGATGCCAGTCCTGGTGCATAGATCCATGGCCACGGGATTTACTTACAGCCCGCCCGCGAGCCGACTGCGCGTCACGTCCGAGAGCCGTTCGATCCTCCTCGACACGCGAGCCGCGTGAGCGACGCTTGCTTCGGCCTGCGCGATGACCCTTTCCGGATCTTCGTCGTAGAATCTCGAAGAGGCGGAAATGACGATCCCATGCAATGGAAACGCGGTGAGCGGCCGGGCGATCGGGCTCTTGTTCGCGCTGGCCGTCGCGAGCTGCGCCTCCTCGGCGTCGACCGGTATCGGTGACGGCCACTCCGCGCCGGGTGACGCGAGCGGCTCCGGAGGCACCACCGGCGCAGGCGCGGGGCCGGACGCAGCCTCGTCGCCCGACCCAGCGGCAGCGGCGGATGGCGGAGAGGCAGGAGGGAATCTGCCAAGCCTTGGGGACGCCGCGGAGACCGATGGCGCGAGGACCGGAGACGCCGGAGCAGGCAACGCTGGGCCGGAAGACGCGGGGACGGGGGGCGCACGAGACGCCCAGGGTGGCGGCGATGCGGACGGGAGCGGAGCCGGAGGGGGTACGGCGACGTTCGATCGAACCGCCGTCGAGTCCATCATGCGCCTGGTGGCCGACTACGCGATCGCGAGCTTTGGAAGCGGAAATGACGACGGTTGGGTTCGCGCAGTGTTCCACACGGGGATGCTGGCGGCTTACCGCACGCTAGGGGACGCGAAGTACCACGATTACACGCTGCAGTGGGGCCAGGCGAACAGCTGGCAACTGCACGCGGACGCGAACGGCCCGCGGTTTGCCGACAATCAGGCGTGCGTGCAGAGCTACGCCGAGCTCTACCTCGAAGCCCCGACCGCGCAAAACAACGTAAGGATCGCAGCGGCCCAGACGACCTTCGACACGATGGTCGCATCGCCGAGAGCCGGCCGCGTCGAATGGAGTTGGTGCGACGCGCTCTACATGGCTCCCGCGGCCATGGCGCGCGTTGCGCAGGCGACGAGCCGGTCGCAGTACGTAACGCTCATGGACGCCATGTTCTGGGATACCAAAGCGTACTTGTACGATCCGGTTCAGAGCCTGTTCTGGCGAGACGCTGGTTTCATCAATACCAACACGTATTGGTCGCGCGGGAACGGTTGGGTGCTAGGGGGGATTGCGCGCATTCTCGAGGTGCTGCCCTCGACGGACGGCCGGCGCGCCGACTACGAGGCGTTGATGAACCAGATGGCCGCCAAGCTGCGCACCGTTCAAGCAAGCGACGGATTCTGGCGTTCGAGCCTCACCCAACCGAACGCTTACACCACCCCCGAGTCCAGCGGAACGGCCCTCTTCTGTTTTGGGATCGCGTGGGGAATCCATCACGGCGTTCTCGACCGCGCGACGTACCTGCCGACCGTGACGAAGGCCTGGGCCGCGCTCGGCACCGCGGTGAACGCCCAGGGTCGGCTTGGCTGGGTGCAAGGGGTCGGCAAGCAACCGGGCCCCTCGACCGTGGACGCGACGAACGACTATGCCAGCGGCGCCTTTCTCCTCGCTGGAAGCGAAGTCCTGAAACTCTAACTGCTGAATCACCTTGTCTCGATTGGAGCGATGGCTAGCCATGCCAACACGGAGTGGGGTCGAGCGAATCCGCGTTCTGGTCGCCCTGTTCGGGCTGGTCGGCGTCAGCTTCCTCGTGAGATGCGGAAGCACCGAGGCCACGTCTCCCTCACAGACCAACGGCGGCATGACCAGCACGAGCGGCAACGCCGACGGCGATGGGGGCCCTGCCGAAGGCGGGAGTCCTGCCGAAGGTGGGGGTGACGGCCCGAGCGGACGGGCCGAGAGCTCGGACGGTGGGAGAACGCCGGAGGGCGGCCAGCCGACCGACGACGGTGCGACAGCACGCTCTGGTGAAGCGGGCCTGTCCGAGGGTGGGGCGAAGTCGATGGGCGACGGCGCGGCGGCCAGCTTGGATGGCGGAGCCCCAGCCACTGGGGGGCCATCGATGCCGAGTATCACCAAGGACAGCGAGGTCCTGCTGACTGACGCGGGCGTGGCGATCGTGTCTTACGGAGGCTACCTGAACGGGGAATCGTTCCAGCAGGACGGAATCGTCAGTTTCCAGGGGTATCAGTACGCGGCCTTCTGGAACGTCGGCCGTCACGTGGTCATGGCCAGAAGACTGCTACCCAGCGGTCCTTGGGACACGTTCGAGTTCACGGACTACACCAACGCCGCGAATGACGCTCACAACACTATCTCGCTCGGCATTTGTCCGGGAGACGGCACCCTCCACGTTTCATTCGATCACCACATCAGCGATCTACATTACCGGAAGTCGGTTCCAGGACTTCTGACCAACCCCGCTGCGTCCGCGTGGGCGCCGTCCAGCTTCTCGTCGGTCGTGAGCGCCTTTTCGGGCGCCTCTCCCGTCACTCAGGTCACTTACCCCCGATTCGTGACCGAGCCGGGTGGCAAAAAAATGCTCTTCGAGGCTCGAATCGGCGGTAGCGGCAGCGGCGACGAATACCTCTGGGAGTACGACGGCGCATCGCACGCCTGGACGTCCATCGGCATGTACGTCAACGGCACCGTCGACAGCGTCAATGCCTATCCACACGGGCTGTCCTACGGACCGGGCGGGTCGCGCCTGCACATGTCCTGGTGCTGGAGGGAGACCCCCGACGCGTCCAGCAACCACGACTTGCTCTACATTTACAGCGATGACCACGGTCGAACCTGGAAGAACGGCGCGGACACGAAGGTTGCCACGAGCGGATCGTCCTTCGTGACCAAAAGCTCGGCGGGGATCAACGTTTGGCCCATCAATCAGAACCGCGGGCTCATCAACCAAGAGCACATGGCCGTCGACGCCACGGGAAGGGTGCACGTGCTCCTGTCGCACATGCCCGATTCGCAGGCGGACGACGCGACCTTCACCAGCGCGAGAGGCAAGAGCGAATTCTTCCATTACTGGAGAAGCACGAGTGGAACGTGGACCCGGACGGCCATGGGATTGAGCGTCGTCGCGGCCTTTCGGGGCAAGCTGGCCATTTCGTCCAGCAATAACGTGTACGCCATCTTGCCGGATCTGCGGATCGCAGCGGCATCGGCGGCATCCAACTTCAGCAACTGGGTGGTCCTCGACAGCACCTACGCGGGAAGGTTTTTTTCGGATCCGCTCATCGACACGGCGCGACTCGCTTTGGAAGACAAGCTCTCAATCTTCTACCCGCAAAAGAGCTCGTCGAACGTCTACGTGCTCGACTACACCGTTCGGTGAGTGCAGGGCGGCTCCGTGGGGCGCACGGCGGTCGCTGCCGTGCGAGAGACCGGGTGTGCGCGGCCGTGAGCTCTGATGCGCCAAATGCAAGCGAGCCCTCCACGAGGGGCGCGCAGAAAAGGTGACGCTCGAGCGCGCGCCTCTCTTGCGCGTTTTGCAGCACCGCCTCGCCGCCCTCCCGAGCGCAGCGCTCGGAGGGAGCGCGGCGCAAATCTTCTGCTACTTCGAGCGTCGCTGCGTCCCTTGATGGAAGACGAGCTTCCACCGACTCTCGTGCAGCCTCCATATGGAGCTTCGGAGCGACTCGATCGGCGACCGACCGCAGCCTCCCTGCTCGATCACGCGATACGTGACCAAGATCACCCCTGGCGCCAGGAGCTTCGCCGTGAAATCGGCGATCGCCGCGGACACGCCTGTCCCCGTGCGCGACGACTGGCCCCGCAATGCCTCGAGGACACCCTGTCGATCGTAGACACGTCCCGAGCAACCGAGCTCGACGAAGCCTTCGTCGAGCAGCGTCATGAGTTCGTGGGGCGAGCCGCGAACCTCCGGCTGGAGCAGTCGTTCTTCGAGCTCGCGAAGGTGTCGTTGGAGGGAGGGCTCGACGGTCACTGGTCGTAATCGTACCGTCCGCGCGGCCGAGCGCCGGAGGCGTCGTCGAGCCGAATCTCGTTGATTGCTTCGCGGTAACTGGACAAATACAGCGCTAGTGGCCCGCATTCGAATGCGCGTCGATGGGCCTACCGTAATGAATGACAACGGACGCGACTAAATCGGTTAGGGGCCACGGCGGCCCTTTTCGGCTTTCGTCCGCGGTGAGGCCTTTTGCGACGCTACTCGCCCAAGCCATTTCATGGTAATCGCGGCGTAGGGTCCGGCCTGCAACGCCCCGACGACCGGAGGCCAATCGCGTTCGACCCGCGTTCACGGAGGCTCGACATGACTCGTCTCGTCTTAGGTTTTGCCCAGCGTCGCGTGCCTCTGACAGGTTGGACTGCTCTGTCGTGGCTCGCCGTGATCGCCGCTTGCGGGACTCAAGGAACGACCGGCAACGGGGCGAGCGGCAGCCCGAGCGGAGCGAGCAGCGGCTCCACCGGAGCCAGCTCTGGCGCCAGCGGCCTGCCCAGCGACGGCGGCGCCAGCGGGCTCGGCGTCGGTCCTTCGGGGGACGCGGCAAATAGCGCGGACTCGACCACCGCGAGCGGCAACGGTCCATCGGGATCGGGGAACGGCGGAGGCGGCGCGATCACCGAAGCTGGAAACGACTCGGCTGCCGTCGTGACCGAAGGCGGAACGACGACCGCAGACGCCGCCGTGCGAGACGCTGCTCCGCCGGTGGCCTGCCAGGCGCCGCTCGCCGTGAGCGGGACGGCCTTGACGGTCGCGGTCGATCTCGCCACGACCCGCTCGACGGTGGGCTCGAGCTTGATGGGTGTCTACTCTGCCGTGTACGACAACAGTTTCGACTCCCCGACCACCCCTCCGGCGCTCAAGGCTGCGGGGGTGCGAGCCATCCGCTACCCGGGAGGCTCTTACGCGGACGTCTATCACTGGTCGACGAACACGACCACCGTCGAGCAAGGCACCGACGCGGGCCAAGCGGCGTACGTGGCCGCTCACAGCCATTTCGGCAACTTCATCCAGCTCATCGAAAGCGCCGGGGCCACGGGCATCGTGACTGTGAACTACGGCTCGAACCCCCAAGGTACGGGCCCAGGCGTTCCTCAGGAGGCAGCGGCGTGGGTTGCCTATGCCAACGGCACCCCCGACAACATGACCGCCATCGGGGTGGACGCCGCCGGGACGGATTGGAAGACGGTCTCGTACTGGGCCAATCTTCGCGCGGCCGCGCCGTTGCCGGTCGACGACGGCCAAAATTTCTTGCGGATTTCGCACCCGACGCCAGTCGGCATCAAGTACTGGGAGGTCGGCAACGAGCTTTATGGCAATGGCTTTTACTATGGCGGCGCGGGCTGGGAAGAGGATCTCCATCTTCTGCACAACGGCACTCCGCGGCTTGGAAATGCCAATCTCTCCCCCGCGAAATACGGGCAAACTTTTCCGATGTTCGCGCAGGCCATGAAGGCGGTCGATCCGACCGTCAACGTCGGCGCCATCTTGCACTGGCCTTACAACGAGTACGCGAGCCCCGCCACCACCGATTGGAACGCTAGCGTGCTCACCGCGGCCACCTGCGCGGCGATGGATTTCGGCATCGACCATTGGTACGCGGGGGCCAATCTGACCGACCTGTTGACGAGGCCCCGCATCGACATTCCAGCGATGTTCTCGGCGTTACGGACCAAGGTGAGCACGCTTTGCCCGTCGAGGACGGCGCCAGTGCCCTTGGCCGTCACCGAATGGGGCGCCAACTATCTCCACTTCACCATTACGCCTCCGGCGCAAACGCAAATCATCGGCGTCTTTGCTACCGACGCGTACGCGAATTTCATGGAGCAAGACGCCCTCAACGTCGACTGGCTCGAGCTTCACAACAACAGTTATTTGGGCACGACCGATGTCCCGACCTGGGGGTATCACGCGCAGCAAATCGCGTCGTACCTCGCCAACGGCGGCGATGCGATGGTGCAGGCGACCGTGCAAGCGAATCCGCCGACCGCTTTTGCCACGGGGCTCTTTCAGGCGCACGCCTCGAAGCACGCCGATGGGAGCATCGCCATCATGTTGGTGAACACGTCCCCGACGGCGGCGGCTGCCGCCACGGTCCACGTGGCGGGCTTGGCCGGCGGGGCCAAGCTCCCCTGCGTCGGAACGGCGTATCTTTACGCGCCGCAGGGTGTCGACGCGGAAGACGGCACGGTCGCGAGCACACCCATCTTCTCTACGAACGACGCGAACGACAACGTGACGGTCGGGGTCCCCGCCTATTCGGTCGTCGTGGTCACTTTCCCCAAGAGTTGAGCCGGACCGGGCGGTCGCTCCCGCCCGGTGCAGCCAACGAAACGTCGCACCCCTTCGCGCGGCCGACTGGCTAGGAGCGCTCGGCAATCGGCAACGCGCTCAATCGCTCGCTGAAACGTAGTGCTCTCGCACCGAGAGTCCGGAGGACGGCAGGTTCATCGCCGCGATTTCGGCCAAGTAGTCGCGATACCGGAACGAGACCGTCGCCATTCCGAGCGCTCCAGGCTCCGCGAGCGAAGCGGCCGTCAAGGCTCCAGCGGAGTGGGTCGCCGAGCCAAGCGAGCTCCGAAGCGAGGAAGAGATCTCCGTCGCGACGAGCGACGCGTGGAGCGGATCCAGATGCCCGCGCATCGCGGTCACGTTGACGAGCTGACCGCGTCGATTGAAGCCGAGGCCCAGCTCATCGATTCTCCCCTCGCCCTCCGGGCGCCCGACCGCCTCCGACGGCACGCTCGCACACGTGATGAATCCGGCGCGGACGTCCTCGCAGCTCACGTGGACGCGCTCGGCCCAGCGGCGCACGTCGTCGATGGAAGTCGAGTCCAGCGAGAACCCGAGCGCGGGACGGGACGGAGCCGGCGCCTCTCCTCTGCGTGTAGCGAGCGCCATGTGCCGCGCCGTATCCATTTGCGCAGGCGTCAGCTGGGAGCTTGCAAAGGGACATCCGCCGAGCTTCATGAGAAGTCCCTTCGCCCGGGGTGCGTGCAGCAGTCCAACGAATAGAATCGCGGCCGAAGCCGCGAGGGCCATCGTCCGTGGCCGCGGGACCGCCGTGCGCCACCGCCTCACTCGAGCGAATTTATTGTCCACCGGCGTCATGAGGCATCTCCCCGGCGTCTGCGAGGTTGGGGTCGACGATGGCCGGCTTGGTGGAATTGAGAACGGCCCCTATCGTTTGAATGTCCCCCGCGGCGACCCCGAGTGTCTGCATCTCACCGGCGGCGATCATGACGAACTTGTCGAACGTCCCTCCCGATAGGTGCAGCGGCTGGTGAATCGTGGCCATGTCGCGGCAAGTGAAGCTGCCCGCTTCATCGGTCACCGTCGTCGGGAACGCTTCGGGTCCTCCCGCGGCCATCGAAAGCTGATCGGTCAGGCATTCGGTCAACTGGTCTACCGTCGGGTGACCCGCCGGGACCGGGCTCTTCACCTGCGCGAAAAAGAAGGAGGCGATGGCGGGGTCCCCGAGCTCCGCCTGCACGACCTTGTCGAGCGCGCCGCGGACGCCCGCGTGGCCGCCGAGCCGCGTGTACAGCGTCGTGGTGACGGCGGCGTCATCGGCCGCCGAATCGCCGCCTCCCGCGCCCCCATCGGAGAACGGCATTTCACCGGCGTCCACGAGACTCGAATCGACGATGGACGACTTGGTCGAATTGAGCACTGTCCCTATCATTTGAACGTCCGTCGCCGCGACGCCGAGAGTCTGCAGCTCACCGGCGGCGATCATCACGAACTTGTCGAAGGTCCCTCCGGAGATGTGGAGAGGCTGATGGATGACGGCCATGTCGCGGCAGGTAAAGCTGCCCGCGCTGTCGGTCACGGTGGTCGGGAACGTCTCCGGTCCCCCGGCCGCGTTGGCCAGCTGGTCCGTCAGGCATTCGGTCAGTTGATCCACCGTCGGGTGCCCTGCCGGGACCGGGCTCTTCACCTGGTCGAAAAAGAAAGACGCGATGGCCGGGTCACCGAGCTCCGCTTGCACGACTTTGTCGAGCGCGCTGCGGATGCCCGCGTGGCCCCCGAGGCGGCCATAGAGGGTCGTCGTGGCACCGTCGAGCGCCGCTCCAGCTCCACCCTCGGGGCCGGTGCCGCTGTTCATGTTCGAAGTGCTGCACCCCGTCGCGATGAGCAGGAGCGGTGTCCAGCCTGCCAGGCTCGATGCAATCGTCTTTGGAAACATGCAAACCTCCCAAGAAATGGCGGCGACTCGAGGTCGCCGCGGTTCACTGCAGGCCATTCGCACCAAGCCCCTCTCGGTCCGCGCGGCGTTGCGCTCCGGGGGGCACGGTCGTTCGAAGAATCTCCCGCGCTCGGGCGCGCTCGTCTTCCTTCCCGCGCTTACGGGCGAGAGGGCCAAAGCGGTACGCGAAAAAAACGAATGACGCGTCCTCGAGCTTTTCGCGTACCGACGCGTACCGAAACGGGCGGGCCGTGCGTATTGGCCTTCATGGCTCCCCACGCGGGTCGGCTTGGCGGTCCACTTGCTCATGTTGGTCGCCGTCTTTCGACCTTCCTCGGCTTGACTCCCTCGACCGCCGCCGGCCAGAGTTGACGTGCCAGCGCGTTCGATGAGCCAATTGGGCGAGGGGGTCACGTTTCCGGAGAGGACCGGCCAGGCGGCCGTACACCCCCTCGACGAAGTGACGGACCGATACGCTCGCGGCGACGACGGAGCGCTCGACGAGATGTACCGCCTCGGCGCTCCACGCGTTCGCTCGTTCCTCGCCCGGCTCTGCGCGGACTTGGCCTTGGCCGACGACCTCACCCAGGACGCCTTCTTGCGCATCTACCGCGCCCGAGGAACTTTTGCGGCCGGCGCTCCGGCGCTTCCTTGGATGCTCGCCATCGCGCGCAACGCGTTTCGCGATCACGTCCGGCGCGACCGCGTGCGGCGAACCCACCTGGCGACCTCCGCGCAGGCCGAGGACGACCGACAGCCCCTCGTGCCGACGAACGGCAGCGACCGCGCGGTCATCGCCCGTCAGATGCTGGGCGTTGCGCAGCAAACGCTCATGACCCTCCCCTTCCGGCAGCGGGAGGCCTTCGTCCTCCTTCGGTTCGAGGGGCTGAGCCTCACCGAGATCGGGCTGGTCCTCGGGGCCACGGAGGCCGCTGTGAAGATTCTGGTTCATCGCGCCTACGTGGTGCTCCGGGCAGCGCTCGACCGCGAAGACCAAAAAGGATGACTCGGCCTCCCAGCCGATTTAAGGGCGCAACGACATGAAGCTCGATTTCGATCTCGATTGCATCGCGGACATTCCGGATCCGCTGGCGGGCATCGCCCGGTTGCCGGCTCCTCGTCGAGAGGCCACCCCGGTCGTTCGGCCGCAGACTCGGTCGCGCGTCGCTGTTCTGCGCGGGGTCGCGCTGTTCGCGGCCTTGTCTTACGAGGGAGTCTGGTTGGTGATGTTGGCAAAGCGCGCCGACCTCGCCGAGGTTCCGCGAGCGACGCTGCTGGCAGAAGTCGCCATCCCGCTCGCTGCCGCCGGGCTGGGGGTAGCCGCAGCGACGGCGCGCGGCAGGCAGGGCTTGGGGGATCCGAAAAAGCGCCTGACGACCGTGACCCTGATGTCGCCCGCGCTGTTCGTTCTTGCGACTCTCGTCGCCGGGCCCGAGAACCAGGATGGCGAGCCGTTTTGGTGGCACGCGCTGCGCTGCTTCCTCGTCACGGGTCTGCTGGCGCTCGGGCCGCTCCTCCTTGCGGCGTGGGCGTTTCGTGGGGCGTTCGTCGCGGCCCCCGCCTGGCGAATGGCTGCTCTCTCGATGGCCTGCTCGGCGATGGCTGCAGCCAGCATGAGCCTCCTGTGCTCCGTGGGCAGCCCGCTGCACGTGCTCGTCGGTCACGGCGTGATGATGCTCGTCGCCGGGCTAGGTGGTGCGCTCCTCGGCCGAAGAGTCGCTGAAGCGTAGGCGCCGGGTTCAGCGCCGGAGCGCGCAGTAGTCGCCGAAGGGCGAGCCAGTCAACGCCGTCACCGGAAGAGGAATGATTTCTCCGTGGGCGCCTCCCATGAGCTCGATCCCGCCATCGACCGCGCCAACACCCGGAGAGGTCTCGAGGCCCAGCGCCGGGCAAGGCCGAGCTCGAGCGGCGGGGCTTGTCGCGCCCGGCTTCTTGCCCCCTTGCGGTTCGGTTGGACGCACTTGAAATGCCGCTTACAATGCTCCCCCCTACGAAGTCGTTCCTCCGCAACGGGCTCGCGCTGGTAGGCTTGGCCGGACTCCTCGGCTCCGGCGCGGCGCTGGCTGCACCGCAGCTGACAGGCCACGGTCGCGGCCGTCCGGCCGGCATTGCCCAGCCGGCCCCGACGCCCAGTCCGTCGCCGACTCCTGGCCCCGTGCCCGGCCCTTCGCCGACACCGGGGCCTTCGCCAACCCCAGGACCAGCCCCAACGCCGGTTCCGACTCCGGGTCCGACGCCCACCCCCCCAAGCCCACCGCGCTGAGCGCGGCCTCCGAAGGGTCGTGAGACGACTTGCGCGTGGAGCATGGGGTGGGCCTCCGAGGCGCTCATGTCGCGGGCGTGGCGGCCTCGGTTCGAGCGACGCGTCGCTTCGCCGTCAACGAGCGCGCGGCCCATGCCGCTACGACGGCGAGCACCGCCATTCGCAAGATGCGCAAACGAATCTCCGTCTCGGGGGCGCGACTGACGTTGTCGAGGTGACCGCCGACGTGGAGCGCGATGGCGACGGCGATGCTCCGGTCGCCGCGCTCGAACACCCAGGCCATCACGACCGACCAGAGCCCGAGAATCGAGCACGTAGACGAGGATCGTCCAGGCGGGCAGCATGCGAAGCGGTTCAGGCGCGAACAACATCCCCGCGTGCCAGACTCCCCAGACGGCGCCGAGGATCAACGAGCCGACCACCGGACCGTGGCGCCGCTCGAGGCGCGGGTAAGCGAACCCACGCCAGCCGAACTCCTCTCCCAATGGGAATATCACCAGTGCGGCAAACTGCTCGGGCGTGGCGGGCGGATAGAGCCAGTGGGCCGGATGGCCGCCCAAAGCAACTTCGATCAAGGTCGCAGGCCACTGCACCAGCATCGGGAGCGTCAGTCCGAGGACGATCCAGGCGGGCCGGGTCCGCCACCTGCCGAAGACCTCCCGTAGCTCGCGGCGATGCGCAGCCAGGATGAACGCGGCGAGGGAAGGCCCGAGAGCGCCCAATCCTACGAGCGGCATCGCGTACGACGGCGGCACCGCGCTCGTCGCCCACGCGAGCGCCAGCGGCAAGTCGAGCGCCCAGGTGATTCCGCAGGCGAGAGCGAAGAAGACGCGGACGTCGTTGCGCTCGGCCGGCTCGCGACCATCGGTCATCGTCGGAGGGACAGCCAGAGAGCGTCGGGAGTTCCCCCAAGCAATCTGCGCCTCGAAAAAGCTCGGCGTCTCCGTCGGCACGCGCAGCGTGGCGACCCATCGCCGCAATCAACGGGGCGTCTGGTCATCGAGGTCTCATGACCCGTCTTCATGTCCAAGATGGCATTGACCAGAGCGGTCGTGGATCGGCCCGTCGACTCCGCCACCGCCCGTCCTCCTCCTAGTCGTGGCTTGACTGCGCGGTGAAGAGAGCGGCAAGCTGCGACGAATCCGAGCCGCGCTTTTGAGCTCGCTGAGCTCGCCGTGGGCCGGTCGGGGGTGCCTTTTTTAGGTTGGCGGAAAGAAAGCTCTTTTGAAAGATTGGCGGGGCGTTCGCTTCGATGCGCAGTCGTTTTGCGCCACATGGCTTGATGCTTGGAGGTGACCTATGGTGAGCAGACATCGTCGTAGCTTGGTTGGCATTGCCGGGGCCGTTTGCTTCTCGGTCGGTATCGGATGCAGCTCGGGGGACAACAACGCGTCCACCCCGAGCGAAGGCGGGGCTCCCGACGGCGCGGCGTCAGGCAGCAGCTCCGGATCGGGCAGCGACGCCGGGTCGGGCAGCAGCTCCGGATCGGGCAGCAGCTCCGGATCGGGCAGCAGCTCGGGGTCGGGCAGCAGCTCGGGGTCGGGCAGCAGCTCCGGGTCGGGCAGCAGCTCCGGATCGAGCACGACCGACGGCGCAGCACCCGATGGCACGCTCGGCACGGACAGCGGACTCGAGGCCGGCAGCAGCCTGGACAGCGCTGCCGATGGCGGCCTGGGCACCGACGCCGGGCTCGCAGCCGACGGAGGAGTCGATGCGGCCGTCGAAGTAGGCAACGGAACCGACGCCGGCGAGGACGCGGGGCTCGTCTCCGAGAGTGGGCTCGACGACGGCGCAGAGGCCGCCACCACCGACGGTGGGCCGCCGGACAGCCCCGACGCAGGCCCTCTCTTGAGTTACACGTTCGACACGACGACCGAGGGCTGGACGGTGTTCCCGCCCCTCGACCCCACCCTGGCAGCCACGACACTGGACTGGACGGGCGCTCTCGGGGACCCGACTGCGGGCGCTCTCCAGGCGACCATACCTTTCACACTGATGGGCCAAGGCGTCGAATTTGGCTTCCATCCGAGCCCGGTGCTCGACCTGACCGGCAAAGTCATCACCGCGCATATCTATCTCGCGTCGGGTCTGTCGACCGATCCAGCGAACCCTGGCGGAGTCGACATCTTCGCGCAGGACGGGCCCAACGCCGCGGTGCCGTACCTCTGGGTGAGCAGTGGATGGCAGAATCTCGGCTCGGCCAACGTCGGACAGTGGATCATCCTCACGCTGGACATGACGGCGATCGTGGCCGCCAATCCCACGTTCGACCCGACCCAAATCGGGGCATGGGGTATTCAGATCAGCACGGGCGGCGGGGCTGCCACGCCTGCGTATTCCACGGCCGTCGTCGGCATCGACACGGTGACCGTCCAGTGAGCGAGGGCCGCCCGAGCGCGCGCGCCTGATGGGGCCCGCGCTCGGGTGTGCGTTCCGGAACGTTCGGCGCGCCCTCTCGAAGGTCCAATGTCGCGTCGTCCTGCGATTGCGGGGCGCAGGCGAGACTGCCCCAGGGAGCGCCCCCGCCCCGACGGCGACCTACGGGTATTCCTCCGAGCCTTGAACCCAAATGAAAGACTGCACGTCGATCATGTCGCGCGGCTCGAGATCCCGCAGGTCGGCCCGGAGCCGATCCGCAAAAGCAAGGAGGGACGCGTAGGTGTCCCAGGCGGGCCGCGACTGGTAAGAAAAGTCGAACCCGTACTCCCGTGCCGCGCGGCGCGTGACGTTTGGCTTCAAGAAAACGTGGGCTCCGGGGCGCGCCAAGAAACCAAAAACGGTGACGACCGGCCAAGTCGACACGCGTGTTTGACGTCGGGGGAGCTCGGCTATGACGCCGCACCAGCGCTCGAAGGCTCGAGCGTTCACTCGGCTCTCGACGAGCTCGAGCAGGCCCACCGAAAAGGCCCGCGCCCCCTCTTCGGTCCTCAGGGCGTCACGAAGCGCCATCTTTTCGAACGAGAAAAGCAGGTTCGTGCGCGCCTCGACGCCGACCGCGCGCGTCGCCACTTCGCGGTATCGTCCTGCGCGGACGAGCGCGCGGAGCTCCAGCGGAGCGAGGCGCGCTTGCCATCGCGCCGCCGCCGCCGCTTTGTAATCCCGCTCCCACGCCAAGTAAGATTCATCACGAAATCCTTGCGAGAAATACCGTAGGAATTTGCGCCGGCAACGCATGGGAGCGGGCATGGGTCGCGCGCGGGCCAAGGGTCGCGAGCGGCCTTCGGAAATGGCTGAGTCGCTGCCGAGAGCGCGCATGGAGGCATGCGGCTGCACGGCCCATGCCCGACGCCGTTCGCTGTTCGACAATGCGTTTGGCGTTCGCCGGGCTGCTTTGACTGCGGACTAGCGTTTGGAGCGTCGCGCCGTCAGGCGGGCTCGTGGATGACGGCCGGGGCGATGGTGCTGCCCGAGCGCGCCCTCACGGGTTGCATCCGTCGGCCCCGTACGGGTTGAAGTAGCACCCCCTATCGCATGCGCTCGTCTGTATCGTGTGGCCATTCACGCAGGTATAGAGCACTCCTGTATAGGCCTTCCACGGCTCGAAACCCCATTGGGCACTGTTCGAACAGAACGTACCGTTCTCGGACGGGGGCACCTGCGCACACGGATCGGTGCCAGGGTCGCAGTAATCGCCCCCGTTGGGATTGTAAACGCACCCACCCGACCCGCAAAGCCCCGAGCGGACACTCACCCGATTTTTGCATGTATAGAGAAGGTCGGGTAAGGCCGCCTTTTTGGGGTCGAACCCAAAGTGATTGGCGTTGCCGCAGTAGGCGCCGTCGTTCACGCTGTCGACGACGCCGGCGCACGGGTCGGTCGCAGGATGGGGCGTGCAGGAGTCGGCGCCAAGTGGGTTCCACGTGCAGCCGTTCCCATCGCAGTTGTAAATGAGGTCAGGGACCGTCACGCTATTCGTGCACGTGTACAGCCACCCCGGCTGCGTGTCGGCGCCGCCGAACCCGAATTGGTTCGACTTTCCGCAGAACAGGCCGCTCTCCTTTTGAGGGACACGCGTACACGACTGGAGACACGAATCGGGCTGTCCCGGCGGGGCCACGTAGCATCCCGTGACGCAGTGCTGCTCGTTGGCAATTTCGCCGTCGAAGCACTCGTACACCGTGTTCTTGTCGGCGACGGCGGGATTGAATCCCGAGACGGTCTGATTGGTCGAGCCGCAATAGAGACCGTTGTTGACGTGGGGGACGTCGAAACAAGGATTGTGACCGGACCCCGGATTGCATGCCCTTCCGGGTGGACATTCGGGGTGGACCCAACACTTCGGAAAGTAGGACTGGCCGCCCGTGCCGCCCGCCTCACCGAAGAAGCTGCTCGCGCTGTCCCACGACGTATAGGTACGGGGCAGCGCGGCGTAGGGCGAACCATTGATGCTCGCTCCGACGATCCAGTTTTGCTGAATGTATTCGACCGTTGTCGGGGTCGTTCGCGTGACGACGGCGACATGCCCCGGCGCCGACTTGTCCTGCGGCACGCAGCTTCCGCCCTCCTGCCACACCAAGAGGTCGTTCGGCTGCGGCATCTGTCCCGGCGTCGTACGGTATTGCGGTCCCCACACGGAGTAAAACCGGCTGAGGTTCGGGTCGTTCGCGACGAGATCGCATATCTGGCAAGCCAGATTTTGGACCCAGTTGTCGACGGGCGGCAGGTTGAGTGAGCTCATGAACCTGTTCGCAAACTGGTCGCATTGGTATTCGCCGATTCCGGAGGCGTCATCGCAATACGTCGTGACGGGGCGCGGCGCCGGTATTCCGCTCGCCACGACGGCGCGGGCGGAGTCCTGGGGCTGGCCGGCATAGTTGCAAGCCATCAAAGGATTGAACGGCACCGGCGGCTCCGGACCATCCGCGACGATGTAGACGGGATTCGGGCCGAGAGCGATCAGGTCCCCCGCGTTCGCCGCGTGCCCGAGGTCGCTCGGATTGGCGACGACCATATCGAACGAGTGCGCGTCGACAGGAACCTGCCACACGTGCGGCGTGACGGGAGGGGTGTCCTCTTCTTCATGCCAAGCCACCCAGCCTCGTTTGCCGGAGCGGTCATGAACCTCGACGACCCACGCGTGGGGGTCCCCGGCCGGTAGACGTCGCGTAACCGCGAAGTCTCCGAGCTTGACCAAGAACGACTGCAGCGCCAGGTACGACGTCTTCGGTGACAAATCGTCCCGCACGAGCCCAAACCAGTCTTCGGGCCCCAGGTCGGGCGCCGCCGGATCCGTGTTCGGCGACTTGTCGTACATGTCGTAAACGTAGAAGAGCTCTACGCCCGACAGCGCGCTCATCGCGATGGCGCGAACGAGCCAGCGCGCTTGGTCTTCCTCGGTTACCCCGTTCTTGTTGGGCCACCCCATCTCGGTGATCCACGTCGGTTTGCCGTGGAACCCGGCCGCGTCGTAGACGCCATTCATCCGCGCGATCTTGTCGCTGAGTGGGAGCTCGACCGCCGCCCCCCCCGCCAGGGTGACTCCATTCGCCTCCGGCGGGTGTCGGGGCGGATACGCCCCGTACGTGTGGATGGCCTCGGCCCCGATCGCCTTGCCGAGGGCGCCGTTGGCCGCAAAGGCCGACGTCATGAAGTCGGGCCCAGATTGGCCGTTCTGGCCAGCGTTCGTGACCTCCCATTGAAAAATGGTCCCGCCGGGCGCCACGGCCACGCCGAGCGGGCTGAGCGCGTTCGTGACGCGCATCGACACGTCCGCGAAGCGCGGGGGGTCGTTCACGAAGCGGAATCCGCAAAGGACGGTCGGGGCGAGGCACGTGTACTCCTGCCAGAAGCCGACGTCGGGCGGAACCTTTCGCGTGTTCACGCTCGTGCCGTTGTTCGGCTCGTTCCAGACTTCGTATTTGTGAATGTCCGGAAATCGCTTCGCAGTCGCGGTCGCGAAGCTCACGAACGCATCCCAGTTGTCCGGAATGCACTTGTCGCCGCTGTCGGGGGGACAAGCCTGCGTCTTATTGTATATTTTATTCCCGTAGTCGAGCACTGCAAGAATATCGATGCCGTTGGTGGTCGCGTCGGCGACGAAAGGCGCGTACAGCGACCCGACGAAATCGAAATTGTTCGCGGTCTTTTCGATTTGCGACCACGTGAAGTCGACGCGGACTTTGTTGACGCCGAGATGCCGCACGTCCTGGAAGAACTGCGTTCGGTCCGCGCGGCCGTTCTTACCGCCGCCACCCTCCGCAATTCCCACGATGCTGCGTATCGGTATGAACGACAGCGCGCTCTCGGAGGTCGACGCGTTGTCCGCGGAGGGCGCCTCCACGGAGGGGGCCGACCCGCAGCCGGACAGGGCGCCGGCGGCCAGGGCGAGGGTGACGGCCGTCCGCGCCGCAGCGACGGCGGGGGCTGCGAGAACAGGGTGTCTGATCAGGGAGCAAGGGAGTGACATTTGGGATGGTTCTCGGAGAGGTTCGACGGCACCAGCGCGCCGCCACGGCCCCGCGAGCGCGGGAGGAAGGCCGCAGTCGTCGATTGGCCTCGTCTGCTCACGGCATCCGGCGAGAGCAAGGCGCGCGCCAAAGGGCTTCGGAAAGAGCGGCGCGGCCGCGAATCGAGAGCTTTGCTCGGTACGCCGGCTCCGGAACAGCCTCGCTCACGAGGGACGGTGAGCGCTGCGGGCTCTCACTCGGTGCGCGCTGCCGCGGCGCTCTTCAGCTCGCGCAGCGATTGCCTGCGTCGGGCGCGGAGCAACAAGCTTGGCCCGTCACCCGCTCGAGACAGCTCGCGGCCGGATCGGCGCACGAGGACGCCGCGGCGATGTGCCCGGCTACGCAGGAGTAAACCACGTTGTTTCGAAAGAAGGGCTGCGAGGCAGCGGCCGCGAATCCGTAAGCGCAATACAGGCCGTCCGCCTTTCCTGCACATTGATCGCAGGTATCCGGGTGGCTGGGCGGCGTAATGAAGCATCCGTTTCCGCAACGATCCGCCGAGACGATCTTGAAGCCGAAGCAGTAGACGAGATCGGTCGGGTTGGCGTCGTAACCGTGCAACCCGTCGGTGGCGCAATACCACCCGCCCGGCACGCCCTGGCAGGCGCCGCCCGTTGAGGCGTCGAGGCCGCGGTCGACGATGCCCTGGTCCGGTCCGGTGTCGGCTGCCTGCCGTTCGTCGGCTGCACGCGCGTCGCTCGAAAGGGCGGCGTCGCCCGGGCCAGCCTCGGCCGGACTCGCGTCGCCGACACTGGAATCCAGGAGCGTCGCCGCCTCGAGAGGAGCCCCCGCGTCGTCCTGACTTGCGTTGCCGATACTGGAATCCGGGAGCGGCGACGCCTCGAGAGGAGTCCCCGCGTCCACGCGAGCCGTCAAGGAGTCGAAGTCGACCGCGGGAGCGCACCCGACCGCCGGGACGAGCAGCACCGCGAGCACGAAGTGTCGCGCCGTCATGGCCACTCGAATGGCCGCTCCATCAGAAGGCCCGGACCGGAGGACACCGCGATGCGGAACGACGCTCCGGCGACCCTGCCCGCCGTCCGCGGACGCCACCACAGCCAGCCGGCGAGGGACGTCGAAAGGATGCCGACGCCGAGAAACCCGTCCGCCAGCCAGAGGCGCGTTCGAACCGAAGTCACGTCGGAAGGCGCGCACGTACCGGTGCGGCCGCAGCCGTCTCGCAGCGCATGGAGATTGCCGAGCCCCGTCAGGCCGGCCGCGGCGAAGCCGGCGAGCGAGGCGACGCCGAGGCCCATGAACGCCCAAGGAAGGGCGGACGAGGGACGCGACTCCGCCGACCCGTGGGAAATGGGCAGCGCGACCGCGCCCCCGCTCGGACGAGCCGTCTCGCCGTCGCGGGACCCGCCGGGCGCGAAGGTCACCAGGATCGGGCGGCGCTTCTCGCCTTCGCGCAAGACGACCTCGACGTCGACCGGAACCGCTCCGGCCGTCTCGAACAGGACGCGGTGGGGTCCCGGATCGAGGGGGCGCGCCATGCCGTCGAGTCGGTCCAGGAAGGGCAGGCCGTCGACGCTTGCGTGCGCGTCGACCAGGTCGTCACCGGCGGCGCTATGCGCGCTCAAGATGACGGTCGGCATGCTCGCTTCCACTTCGACCTGCCACGCCGCGCAATCGCGCCGGATCACTTCCGGACAGAAGGTTCGGAGGCACGTGCGGAGCTCGGCGAACGCGTCGCGCAACTTGCCTCGTCCACGCAGGACCTGCGCCTCCTCGGCCGCGCGCGCGCAAGTCTCCGCCGAGTCCGCTGCGCGTGCGCGGGCGGGCCAAATGGCGACGGCGACAAGAAGAACGGTGCCCGACGCTCGCATCACTCACCCTGGAGACAGGCGCGCGTGTAATGGCGATGGCCCTCGGGATCGAGCTCGTACGGCACGCGACACCGATCGGGCTTGCTCTGGACGGTGGGACGCCGCGTGTCGGGAGCCGCGACGCCGGGGGCCACGAGGGCTCCGTGCGCTGCGGCGGTCGGCAGGCGCACGGCTTCGGGCGGCGGATTCGGCGGCGCGCAACGTCTCCGGCGCGGCAACGACCGAAGCCGCCGCCGCGCGTGCCGGCGGGTCCGGCGCCCAGGCGACCGGGCTCGTGCTCCTCCGCGCGTTCGCCAAGGTCCCTGTCAACGCGCCGACGACGACGAGAGCGGCCGCGGCGACCGCGAACCGGGTCATCTTGGCCGCCCAACGGGCTTGCTCGACCATCGTCGTCCAGGCTGGCCCGCCTCCGCGGCACGCGGAGCGACTGCATCGAGCGGCATCCTTTCGATTGCGGCGACCGACGCGGCCCGCCGGGCCAGCGGCGCGCTCAGCTGGTCTTGCATCCAAGCGCCGACCTCGAAGACGGAGGCACGCGCGACGACCGCGTCCAGCGCGAGCGCCATGTCGCGGGCCGTGCGGTACCGATCCTCGGGGTCTCGCGCCAAGCCCCGCATCACCACGTCGTCGACCCCGAGCGGCAGATCACGCCTCCAGCGGCTCGGCGGATTGAAATCGCCCAGCAGGATTCTGCTCGACGCCGGCGGGCCCCTCGCCCGCGACGAGCCCGCGGCCGGTGAGGCACTCCCAGAGGACGACGGACGCGGCGTAGACGTCGGTGCGCGCGGACACCGGCTGCGCGCGAAGCTGCTCCGGCGCCATGTACGCGATCTTTCCTTTGAGCGCCGGCTCGCACGTGACCGAAAGGCGGCCGGCCGCCTTGGCGATACCGAAATCGACGACGCGCGCGACGCCGTCCGCGCCAACGATGACGTTTTGAGGCGAGACATCGCGATGAACGAGATCGAGCGGCTCTCCGTCCTCGCGGGTCGCCGAATGCGCCGCCTGCAGGCCCGCGAGGACATCGCCCAAGATGGCCGACGCCATGGAGAGCGGAAGAGGCGAGCCGTTCGCGCGGCTCTGCGCGGCGACACGCGCCAGCGGCTCGCCGTGGATGTAATCCATCACGAGGAGCAGCTCCGTTTCGTGCACGATGGCGTCGAGCATCGAGACGACGTTCGGGTGGCGCACGCGCGCCGCGATGCGCGCCTCGTCCAGAAACATCGACACGAACTCGGGCTCGCTGGCCAGGTGAGGGTGCAGACGCTTGATGGCGACGACGCGCCCCGTGCCCACGACGCCGAGCTGTCGCCCGAAATGCACCGTGGCCATTCCTCCGCGCGCGAAGGGTTCGAGCAGGACGTACCGGCCGACCCTCATCGGCACAGTCGGCAGGGATCGCGGTTGCATCGCCCAGCCCGCGAGCCGCTCAGACGCCGTGCCGCGCGCGGAGGGTGTGAAAGTGACGTCGAGCGATGCCCGACGCGTGCGCGGCGCGCGTCACGTTTCCGCCGTGCTTGGCCAAGACGCGATCCACGTAGCGACGCTCGAACTCGTCCACGACGCGCTGGCGCGCGAGCGAGAGCGGAAGGTCGGCCTCGAGGACCCGCCCGAGGACGTCCTCGGGCGACTCGGCGCTGGCCGAGGGGTCCCGCGGCGCGGCCGAGGGCGGCGAACGCGGACCGAGCGCGACGTCCCCGAGGGCGAGTCGGCGCGCGATCGCGTTGCGAAGCTCGCGCACGTTGCCGGGCCAACGATACGCTTCCAGTCGCGCGGCGAGGTCCACCGGGAACGCCTGGTCGGCGATGTCGAGCTTGCGCCAAAAGTGGCGCGCGAGAAGACCGATGTCGCCGTGCCGTTCGCGGAGCGCCGGCAGCTCGATTCGCCCGACGGCGAGCCGGTAATAGAGGTCCTCTCGAAAGCGCCCGGCCTGGACCTCCGCGTCGAGGTCGCGGCGGGTCGCGGCCGCTACGCGCACGTCGACCTTGATCGACTTTTCACCGCCCACGCGCTGGACCTCGGACCGCTCGAGGGCACGGAGAAGCTTCGGCTGGAGGGAAAGCTCGAGCTCGCCGACTTCGTCGATGAGCAGCGTCCCGCCATGGGCGAGCTCGAACACGCCCTTCCTCGGGGCGACCGCGTTCGTGAACGCGCCGCGCTCGTGGCCGAAAAGAGTCGATTCGACGAGGGACGGCGAGACGGCCGTGCAGTCGAAGACGACGAACGGGCCGTTCTTGCGCGGCCCCTCCTCGTGGAAGGCCTCCGCGAGGAGCTCCTTGCCGGTCCCCGTCTCCCCCTCGATCACGACGGGAACGGACGCCGCCGCGAGGCGCTCGCAGAGAGGATACATCCTGCGCATCGCCTCGCTCGCGCCGAACACGCGTCCAAAGCGCGTCGCGCTCGCGAGAGACACCGTGGTGCGCGCCGACGTCGCCTCGATCTGGAGAGTGCTCTCGCCGACGACGAGACGCTCACCCCCCGCGAAGTACGCGTCGACGACGGCGACGCTCTCGCTTCTGGTTCCGTTGGTGCTGCCGAGGTCGGTCACTCGCAGGCCGCGACCGGTCGCCTCGAGGGCGAGGTGACGCCGCGAAACTTGGCGATCCGTCAGGTGAAGGTCGCAAGAGCGGCTTTGGCCGACGAGGACCCGCCCGGCCGACGTGCCGTCGAGCCGGATGGTCTGCCCTCGGTCTGGGCCTTCGACGACGGTCACGACGTACACCGCAACGTCCCGCTCCGGACGCGTGCTTGCCGGGCTGCGGGTCGTCGGGACATCGGAAAGCACCATGACTCGCGCTCGTTACGCACGAACGGTAGCACATGTGGTCGGTGCCGGGAGAGACGTGGGGGCTCGGGCGGACGCTCGCGTGGCGGCGCCACGGGCTCGTTTCACGCTCACATTCCCCTCGGGCACAGTGGGCCCGTCTACGGCTACGGCGCGCAACGCGCGTCCATGATCCGCAAAACGGGTTTGCCCTGCAGACTCTCGAGCGGGAAATACGCCCGGTGGGTGGCCGGGTCCACCGCGACCGTGTGAGCGTTGGGGCCGACGAAGGCGTGGCCCATCTCGGTGACCGATCGGTCGGTCGCCACGGCAAACACGCTGACCGTTCCCGTGCTCGAGGCCGCGTAGAGCCGTTGCAGGCCGGGATCGAACGCGAGGACGTCCGCGTAGGCCGTCAGCGGCAGGGTCTGTAGCTGACGACCGGCGCGCAAATCGAACACGACGAGAGCCGGGCCGTCTCCGCCGCAAGCGGCGAAAGCGAGCCGGAGGCCGGGCGCCACCAGCAGCCCATGACAGGTCTTCACTCCGTGGAGGGGGAGGCGTGAGGCCACCCGAGCGGTGAAGGGATCGATGTCCGCAAGAACGGGCAACCCGTGCACAGCTGC
The DNA here is from genome assembly GCA_963787925.1 of uncultured delta proteobacterium. GTDB lineage: Bacteria > Myxococcota_A > Polyangia > Polyangiales > Polyangiaceae > Palsa-1150. The sequence continues at coordinate 458,863 of CAWBEN010000003.1, read as the reverse complement.
CAGCACCTGACCGGACTCTGCGTCGTAAGACGTGTTCCCAGCCCCGCCGCCGATGTCGATGCCGGGCAGCGCACGCACGCTCGTCACGTCGATCACGGCTACTCCGACGCCCGCGTTGTTCGAGACGAAGACGCGGCCGGATTTCGGGTCGTACGCGAGCCCGTTCGGATACTCCCCGGCCGGTATTCGCGCCCGCACCTCGAACGTTCGATCATCGATGACGGCCAACGACTTCTGGGCGGTCGCCGTGGCGAAGACCAGGTGCTGCTCAGGGGCGGCGACGACCCCGTGCACGCTCGGCAGGCCCTTTATTTCCGTGATCACGCGCTGGCCGTCGAGGTCGAAGACCACGAGCGAGCTGTCGCCGAGATGAGCGACGTACAGGCGCCGGTTGACCGGGTCGACCCACTGGTAGTCGAAGCGCGAAGCGTAGCCCGGCAAAGGGACGTCCGCCACCGGGCTCAGGGGAAAAAAGCCGCCTTCCCGCGGCGAGGCGGCGAGCAGTGCCACGAGGAGGCTGAGCGCGATCGCCATGGCGCAGCCTAGCGCCTTGTGAGCGACGCGTTCTCGCCATAGAACGAGCGCGATGCGCCGCGTTCGATGGCTGCACCTCGTCTTCGGACTTTTCGGCACGCTGGCCAGTCCTCGGTGGGCCCGTGCGGCGCCGCCGCTCGTCGAGCTGAGCGTCGTCCCGCTGGCGGGTGTCGCGCGCCGCATCGATCACTTGGCGGTGGACCCGGCCGGAAAGCGGCTCTTCGTGGCGGCGCTCGGCAACGGCTCGCTCGAGGTGGTGGACCTCACGGCCGGCAAACCGATCCGGAGCATTCCGGGCCTGAAGGAACCTCAAGGCGTGGCGTATCTGCCAGCCTTTCATCGGATCGTGGTGGCGACCCGCGGCGGGAGCGTCGCGACGTTCGACGACACGGACTACCGGGCGACGACCACGATGCCGAACGTGAGCGACGCCGACAACCTACGTTTCGATGCGGCCGCCAGGCAGCTCTACGTCGGCTATGGCGACGGCGCGCTCGGAGTGATCGACCCGGCGAGCATGAGGCGAATCGCGGACATTCCCCTTCCCGGACACCCCGAGTCCTTCCGCCTCGAGGAGGCGGGGCCACGCATCTTCGTCAATGTGCCCCGCACGAGAGAAATCCTGGTCGTCGATCGTGGCCAGCGATCGATCGTCACCCGCATTCCCCTCGAGGGCTTCGCGAACAACTACCCCATGTCGTTCGACGAGCCGGGGCACCGCTTGTTTGTCGGCGTGAGGCAGCCGGCACGGCTCTTGGTCTTCGACACGGTCTCGGGCCAAAGGCTCGCCGCCGTCCCCTGCGTCGGCGACACGGATGATCTCTTTTACGACAGCGCCCGCGATCGGGTCTACGTCATCGGCGGCGAAGGGTACGTCGACGTCCTCGACGCCCGCCCACCGGGCAACTATGCGCGGCTGGCGCGCATCACGACCCGCCCGGGAGCGCGCACCGGTCTTTGGTCCGGCGAGCTGGACCAGCTCTTCGTGGCTTGGCCGGTGCGCGACGGTCACGAGGCCGAGATCCACGTGCTCGGTGCGGCGACTCGCCAATAGAATCGAATCCCGCACGCGGCCCCTCGCGGAGCCTCTCGGAGAGGACGCCGAGCGGCTCGAGCAGCCTCACGCGCGAGAGACGAGGCCCTTCGGCTCGCCGCGACGCCGCACGTGCGACGCGCGACCGGCTCGTGGGGCTGACGTCTTCGGCCAGCAGTCGAGTGTCCAGTGCGTCGCGCCAGCGGCGGTGGCGACGTCGCCCGTAGTGCGACCCTCTCCACCGTCTTGGACGGCACCGCGTGATCCAGGCGACCCGCTTTCGGCGGCTCGCACGTCCCATCGAGGCGTCCCTCGCGAAGCGGCCCGTGAGTGCGCGACACCGTCTCCGTCGAACGCTCGGTTCATGTTGCCCGAACCACCAACCCGCAACTTTGATTCCGCCCCGGCGGCGAGGCACGGACGCCCAAAGCCGAGGTCAGCGCCGTAGATACTGGATCGTCGTCTCGAGCTTGCTCGAATCATCGGTCCAGTCGCCATAGACCTCGAGGCCTCATCGCCGCCGACCCTCGAGCGAATGGCGCTACACTGGGCCCCTCATGAGAGTGTCCTTCGCGCCCGCGCCACGTGCCTCTCTTTTTTGCGCCTCCGGGCTCGTGCTGGCCGGTGCGTGCGTCCTTGGCGGCACGGTCGCTTGCACGTCGGCGGCCTCGAGCGCCTCGTCCGGTGAGGCCACGGGCGGAATGTCCGGTTTCGGCAGCGGGTCGGCGTCCGGTTCCGCGGGCGGCGGGACGGGCAGCGCGAGCGACGATGCCGCGGCGAGGGGCTCGGGCGGGAGCGGCGGCTCTTCCGGCGCTGCGGCCTCGGAGAGCGACGGCTCCGGGCCAACGGAGACCGGAGGCGGCGGACTGCTTGACGGCTCGAGCGGCTCCGCGGAGGTCGACGGCGCGGTCGCGAGCGACGCGCGAGTCGACCCCGGCGATTCGTCGGCCGCGGGTGACGCACCGAGACCGCCCGGGTGTACGAGCCTCTTCTGTGAGGACTTCGAGACCGGCAAGATAGACCCGAACGTCTGGAACGTGAAGACGTCCGGCGGACAGACCGTGGTCGTCCAGAGCGCGATGGCGGCTCACGGGAAGTACGCCGCGCAGTTTCATGCCGTGCCGAACATCCTCAGTTACGATCTGCTCCTCACCAAGAGCGCCCCGGCCGGATTGAGCGGGCATCATTTTGGCCGCGCCTATTTCTACGTGACGCCCAGGCCGCCTGCTCAGCACACGACCATGTTGTTCGCCGCGTCCGCCGGATTCCCGACGTTCAAACGGCTCGAGGTGTCGAGCATCGGCGCAGGTCTCCAGCTCACGTCCGTCAATCAAACTGGGATCAACGCCAATTCCGCAGCCCTTCCCGGGACGACCGAGGTGTACTCGGCCGGCGGGACGTTGCCTGTCGCGCAATGGGACTGCTTGGAGTGGGAATTCAACGACACCCCCGACCAAATTCGCGCCTTCTTGAACGGGACCCTCGACGTCGCTTACACGAACATCCTGCTGGGCGGCGTCACTTCGGGGCAGGTCGGAGGATTCGTTGATTTCGGTTTTGGCTATTACGCCTGGCACCCCGCGACGTACGCGTTCGACATGTTCTACGACGACATCGCGCTCGACACCGCCCGAGTGGGTTGCCTGCTTTGAAGAAAGGAGACGGAGGGTCATGCCGCGAGCCGTGAGGTTTGACGACTACGGGGGGATCGAGGTTCTGCGCGTCGTCGAGGTCGAGACGCCCGTCTTGGCCGCCGATCAGGTCCTCGTTCGGGTCAAAGCGGCGGGCATCAACCCCGGCGAGGAGAAGATTCGCGAGGGCGCGTTCAAGACGATATGGCCCGCCAGGTTCCCGTCGGGCCAGGGCAGCGACTTTGCCGGAATCGTGGAGGCTACCGGGTTGTCGGTGTCGAGCTTCAAGGTCGGCGACGAGGTCATCGGATTCACCAACGATCGCGCAAGCCACGCCGAGCTCGTTGCGGTGGCGGCAGACCAGCTCGTGGCTCGCCCAGCGAACGTCACCTGGCAGCAGGGCGGAGCCCTCTTCGTGGCCGGCACCACCGCGTACGCCGCCGTACGGGCCGTTCAGTTGAAGGCGGGCGAAACGCTCGTCGTCTCGGGCGCCGCGGGGGGAGTCGGCTCGCTCGCGGTGCAGCTCGCAAAGCGGGAGGGAGCCCGGGTCATCGGCCTCGCGAGCCCCACCCATCACAAGTGGCTCGCGGACCATGGAGTCGTCCCGCTCGCTTACGACGACGATCTTGCCGAGCGGATTCCAGAGGTCTCGGCGGGTCGGGTAGACGCCTTCGTCGACACCGTGGGTAGCGGCTACGTCGATCTCGCGCTAGCCCTCGGCGTGGCGCCCTCGCGCATCGATACGATCATCGATTTTGCGGCCGCTGCGAAGCACGGCGTCAAGACCGACGGCAACCGCGAAGCCGCGACGGCCGGAGTCCTCGCAGCGCTCGCCGGGCTCGTCTCCGCCGGCGACCTCGATATACCGATCGCCGCCGTCTACCCTTTGAGCAAAGTGAAGGACGCCTACCGCGCGCTCGCGCAGCGACACACGCATGGCAAGATCGTGCTCGTCCCTTGACGAGGATGGAGCACCTCCGGTTGGGCGGTTTCGCTGGACGGGGGCGGGAGCCCGTCATCCTGGACGTCAGGATGCCGCAGCTCGGCGGGATCGAGACGATGCGCCTGCTGCGCGCCAAGGACGCCGGCGCGAAGATCGTGCTCTCGAGCGGGTTCGACGCCGAGGACGTGATGTCGCGCCTCGGAAGCCTGCGGGCCGAAGGCTTTCTCGAAAAGCCGTTCATGCTGGAGACGCTTCAAGCGACGCTACGCCAAGTCACCGAGGCGGGCGCCGTCCACGGCGTGCGCGACTGAGCCGGCGAAAGACCTGCGCTCCGCGTGAGCCGCCGCGGGTCGTCGTCGATACCGAGAGTGAGAACGCTCGGTCGTCGCGAACCAAGGAGAAGAAGCGCCCATGAACGGCAGGACCGGGACCGAGTCGGGTGAGCAGCCGCTCTCGAGGTACTTTGCGCGTGCTACCGAAGAGGGCGCGCGAGCGGGAACCTCGAGCGCCGTAGGTCGCGGCACGCGCGCTGCCTGGCTCGCTCTCTTTCTTTCGCTTGGTGCATGCTCGAGTGGTGCGTCTTCGCGCGCGGAGGAATCTGGCGCCGGCTCGCCGGGCGCGGGAAGCGGCGTCGCCGCGGAAGACTCGTCGGCCAGCGGTAGCAGCGCGGCAGACTCGGCGTACGGGAGCGACTCTTCGTCGCCGGACGCGGTCGTGCCGAGCGCAGGAAAGGGTGGCGCCATCGACGCCGCCGACGTCCCGGAGGTAGCCTCCCCGCGCACCGAGACTGGCGCCGTGGGCCCGCTCGACGGCGGGGACCAACTCGCTCCGAAGGACGCAGCCACCCACGTGGGGGGTTTCATCCATCCCGGGTTGCTCTTGCTCCAGGCGGACCTCGACCGAATTCGCGCCGGTGTCTCGGCCGGCACCGCGCCGTGGTCCGCCGCGTGGGCGGCGCTCAAGAGCACGGACGCGGGCACGGGCTATCAACCCTCGGTTTCGGCGACCGTGAGCGATGGCTATGCCTTGCAAAACCAGGGACACGCCGCATGGGTGCTCGCCGTCAAGTGGGTGGCGACGGGCGACATGGCGTTTGCTACCGCCTGCATGCGCGTCATCGACGCCTGGGTGAACACCGTGACGAGCATGCAGACGACGACCCTGCGCACGGGCGTCGGGGCGATGCAAATGGCGAACGCCGCAGAGATCATGGCTTTTGGCTTCAACGGCGCGGCAGGCTGGCCCGCGCCGCAGGTGAGCAAAGGCAGAACGTGGTTCAAGGACGTCGTGTGGCCGCGCATCGGAATGGCCAACCTGCAGCGCTCCTCGAACTGGGGCACCTCCGCGATGGCAGGATGCATGGCGGCGGCTCTCTTCGCCGACGACCGAGCGAAGTTCGACTACACCGTAAGCGCGTACAAGAAGGGGTTCACCGACGCGCCCGACGGATGCAGCGGGGTCACGCAGTACGTTTGCGAGCCTACGGGGCAAGCCACGGAGGCGGGGCGCGATCAGGGACACGCTCAAGGCGGAGTGGCCCACCTCGTCGAGGTCGCGATGATGGCATGGAACCAGGAGCGACCGACCTCGTCCCTTATGCCAATGCGCGGTTGGTCGCCGGAATCGAGTACCTGGCGAAATACAACTTGATGAACGACGTCCCCTACGACCCCAATTTTCCTGATCCCTGCAACGTGCATCCGAGCTGGACGACGATATCCCCCCTCTTGCGCGGCTCGTTCTCACCGATTTACGAGATGTCGAGCAAGCTGTTCACTCTGGCCGGCATCGCCCATCCGTACACCACGCAAGTGCTTGGGAGCCCAGGGTATCAGCCGGAGCCGACCAACTCGGACCATTGCGGTTTGGGAACGTTGATCATGCATTGACCCCGGAGCGCTTCGTGCCGGTCGCGCCCTCGGGGGCTCGCAGACCGCTCCGCGGCGCCTTTTTTTCTGCGCGCGATGGCCGCCCCTCGTCCAGAATGCCCGCCGTGGCCACTCGGTACTGCGCGCGCATGACCGGTTCGGTTGTCGACGGCGAGGACGCCGCAGGATACGCGAGAATGACCTCGAAGAAAGGACCTCTCATGAGCCGATCCAACGGAGAAGGAACGAAGGCATCCCCGTGGAGGCTGGCCACGCCGCCCGGAACGTCCGAGTACGAGGCGTGGCTCGACGAATCGGGGGAGCCCCCTGCCCTCGTCGTGCAAGTCGGTAAAACCCAACTTCGGTATCACCGTCGCTGCATCGACGATCTGCACGCGATGTTGAAGGAGCGCGGCGACTGGATGCTGCTCGGTAGCGCGGACGAGCAGAAGCCCGCGGCCGACGGGAGCGTCGAGGCGTGGGGCCGCTCGCCCGAGAACGCTGTCAAGGGCTGGTACGGCCTCAAGAAAGGATTGCGTGGCCGCTTCGGCATGTATGTGCCGCCGGTGCTCGAGGCCCTGGGCCTCGCGGAGTTGGAGCACAACGCCAAGAACAATCGGATGCGGGCGAAGTAGCCGCGCCGCCCCCGGAGGGTGCGGTACGGAATGGCCGCGGCCCCCGTGCACTTGTTTTCCATTCTGATAGACCAAGGCTCTGCGACAGAGCTCGCGGACGCTCGGGGAGCGTGTGGGCGTTGCACCCAGCAACTAAATAACCAAAAGGATCACACCACCATGAGCGTTCGTGACGCGCGATTCACCGGTGCTTCTCGCGGTTCCATCCTCGCCTCGCGCCTTCGAGGAGCCGGTCGCACCACAAGCGGTCGTGTCGCCGGCTTTGGCGCGTTGGGTCTCGTCGCAGCGGCCGTCGCCGCCTGCAGCGGCGGCGCGAGCGAGGGCACCGGGGCTGCGAACCAAGCCGCGACCTCGTCTGGCATTCTGCATAGCCAAGTGACCAAGCAATCGTGGCGCCCGCACGTGGGACAGAACCACGGAAGGTGGGCCGACGACCGCGTCTGCCATCCGGCGTCGCTCGCGCTCTGCCCCTACTTCGACGCCCAATTCCTAGGCGTCGACGCGGGCGCCGGTTGCGCGCACGTCACGACCCCGGCTTGTCCCGATCGCGTGGCGACCTGGGACAACACGATCGTCATCGATTTCGCTATCGCCCTTTCCAGCGATTGCCGCTTCGGGCAGTGGGGGCCGCCGCTGCTCAGCGATGCGGACACCACGAACTACTTGAACGACTTGCTCGCGTTCACGCTGCAATTCTTCGGATGCCCCGAGGGGACGACCGCGCCCCTGACGTTCGGACTGATTCCGTCCGCGCTGCTGTCGCACTCGTTCACGAGAGCCGATCTCGATGCACTTTCCGACACGTACGCGGCGGCCGTCGCACAGGCGCTGTCGGACAACGGCTCCCCGCCATTGAAGCCCGCCCAAGCCAAGGCCTTGGACGCCAAGCTGAATCGGTTGGCGCACATGGTCCCCGATCAGGTGAAGTCCGGAGCCTTTACCTTCAGCACGTGCGCGCCAGACAGCGGCGCCCTGGCCCCCGACAAGACGGCCGACGACGAAGACGTCAGCTGTCACTGAGACGCGCTTGCCGGCTCCTTGCGTCACGTCCGGGCGCGCGACCGAGCGTCGGCCGCCGCTGAGGGCGAGCGACGGCGCTCTTGACGTCCTTCGGCTGCCTTCAGTCGCGGGAGGCGTCGCCGGCCGGCATACCGCGACCCGGACCGCAAACGCCTAGCCTGCATGTCCCGCCGCCGACGCACTCCGCGCTGGTGACACAAATCTGACGCGATCCCACCCCTGCACACCCGGGTGAACAGGTGGCGGTCCGGATAAGGCCGCCACCGCGAATGCCGCCGCCGTCGGGAACGGAGACTGTCTCGCAGCAGATGTCTGCGCCCGGGCAATTCGCCGCGCTCGAGCAAGCAAGGACGCTCGACCCCGCAGGGCAGGCGCTCGGGTCGGCGGCGCAAGACGACGCGCCTCCCCCGCCTCCTCCCCCGACAAAGCCAAAGCGAGGCTGGCAGCATACGCTCGGGGGCGAGCAGCTCGTGACGTTGCCGCACGCGATGACTCCCCTTCCTACGGAGGCATCGGCGGCGCTCGCGTCCGCAACGCCGGAGCTCGAACAGCTAGAGCTTCCGCTGCTGCCAGCACTTGCGTCGACCGCGGTGGCACTTGCGTCGTCCGCGGCCACGCTGGCGTCGTCGCCACTGGAACCAGCTGCCGCGCCGCCGCCGGAGCCCCCCGAGCTCCCGCTCGCGCTGGACCCGCTCGAACTGCCGCTCGCGCTGGACCCGCTCGAACTGCCAGTCGCGCTGGACCCGCTCGAACTGCCGCTCGCGCTGGATCCGCTCGAGCTCCCGCTTCCGCCAGGACTATTGCCTGATCCCCCGCTCGCGCTGCCAGTCGAACTGTTGTCGGACGCTCCGCCACAGCCGACCGCCAGTGCAACACCAAAAAAGACAATGGAAAGAGCTCGAGCGCGCTTCATGAAGCAACCCTTTTGCAAGTTATTGGCAAGTTAAGGACCTCTAAAGGCTAGTTCGGAGACATCCGGCGCATTCACATCACGGGCACTTCGGGCCCGCCCCCGCCGGAACCGGCTAGATCGCGAGCACGCCGGAAAACGTACCGGGCTTGCCGAACGACGTGCTCGCCGGCAGTCCCATGGACTGCAGAACCGTGTTGTACAAGTCCGTGTCGCTACGAGAGCCGACGTTCTGCGTTCCGCCCTTGAAACGGGCCTTCGCGCCGGCCAGGAAGAACGTCATTCCTTGGCGCGAATGAGTCTCGGGCTCGCTGAGCTCGGTGCCGATGAGCACGGTCGTGTTGTTGAGCAGCGTCTTGCCGCTAGGATCCTGCGGATCGGGGATCTTGTTCATCTTGTCCAAGAACTGAGCCACGAGCTGCATTTCCCAGTTGATGATGGACGCGACCTGCGGCCTGAAATTGGGATAATTGTGAAACCACTGACCGTGCGCGTTGGTGGCGGATTTCCCCACGTAGCTCGCCCCGTAAACGTCACCGCCCATCGTGATGGTCACGTTGCCGAAACGAAAGAGATCGCACTGGAGACCCAGGAGATAAATGTCCATCAAGACGGGCCATATCGCCTGATAATTGGCGAGGGTTTCGTTCGCCTGCGAATCCGCCGCGGCCGGTGCCGTCGGTGATTTGCACGCAGGAGACGCCGTCGCCATCTTCGTGCTGAGCGCGATCGCCTGCAGCTCGAGGGTGCGTATCGCGTCGAAGTGAGCCGAAATGAGGGTACGCACGCTCGCGGGATAGGGAGACGCCGGACCTGTGATTTGTTTGTATTCGGCCGTGACGGCGTCGATCACGCTCTGCCTGTAGCGAGCGAGTCCCGCTGCGGGCGCGGGACCGCCGGTCGTTGGCGGGGCCGTCGGCTTCGCCCCGCCGAACAGCTGGTTGAAGAGGACCAGCGGATCGTGGGAGGGAGGGATGGCGTTTTGCGGATTCAAACCGCCTTTCCAGCAGTGGGTCCAGCGCAGTGTCTCTGGTTTGCCGGTGTTCTTGCCGTAAACCCCGGCTGCGACCGAAGGAATCGGAGTCAATGGCGTCTGCGGCTGGAGGCCCTGAAAGTATTGATACGCAACCCAGTCGAGACTCGGCCCGCCCTTGTTGTAGGCGTCGGCGCTGATGTCGTTCGCGCAGCAGAAGGTGCCGCTGCCGGGCATGTGGCCCGTGGCGCCCGCGTCCTTGGCCACGCCGTTGATGCCGCGCACCATCGTCACCTGGTTTGCAAACGGAACGAGCGGACCAAGCGGCATGAGCCCGGGGAAGGGCGCATACGCGAGCCCTCCGCCCGTAAGATCGGCGGGCAGCCCGTTTCCGAAGTACACGCTGACGAAACGCTCGGGCGCGCCCCCGGCCGCCAGGAGCGATCGCTCCCGCCCGAAGAAGAGCGGCAACGCGATGGCGACTCCCCCTGCGCCCTTCAAGAATCGTCGCCGCGCGAGCTTGGTTTCGATCCTGCCGCTCATGACATCTTGCTCCTCTTTGTCCGGCGCCGAGCTCCGGACCGAAATCGAGTCGGTTCGACTTGGTGCACGGCGGTCACGGAAACATGTCTCTCGCCGGAGCGTTGAACATCGGGCTCGTGGCCACGAGGCCCGCCAGCTGCCCGAATTGACGGCCCTGTTGGCGAAACGTCGGGACGATCGTTTCGACCTGGGCCAGATCGTCTGCGAAGGTCGTCGGACTGACGATCGGCGAGACGGTTCGACCGAGCAAATATTGAACGTATTTACGGACGATGCAGTCGTCGATACTGGGACTCGTCGACAAGATGGTCGACATTCCGACGACGTCTTTGTAGGGCTCGGTGGCGTTGTCGAGGTTCAGCGTGCCGTCGGTCCGCAGCACGTTGCCGTTCGCGTCCTTCGTAATGAACGCGCCCGTGACGTCGTACGTGACGAACGGAAACCCCAAGGGTTCCATCTGGGAGTGGCAACCCTGACAAGCGGCTCCGAACGTCTCGTGCTGCGTGAAGAAATCTCGCTCCGTGGCGGTGGGGGGAAGCGAGGCCTGTACCTTGGCGCCCAAGTCGAGGGCCGCTTGCGTGGGCGGGGCGATGTCGCGGCACAGGATGGTGTTCAGAATCCAGTGCCCGCGCTGCGCGATCGACGCGGCCGCCGGCCCGGCGCGCACTCCAAGGACGGCGGGCTGAGTCAAGACGCCGATGCGATTCGGGTTCGAGCCGAGATCGTAGACCGCGGTGGGCGCGGTACCCGTTGGCGTCAGACCATAGAGCTTCGCCAGCTCCGGCGAGAGCTCGGTTTTCTTGTCGAGGAACACCTGCATCAAATCGGCTTTGTCGTCGATCGCGAGGCGTTCGACGAAACGGAGCGTCTCGCTCCGCATGTCGGCGAGCACCGTCGTCGTCAGCCCGCCGACGAGCGTGCGGTTCGGCACGACGTACACGCCGAGCCAATCGTCGACGAATGCCCGCACCCCCCGGCGCGCCCGGGGGTCTGCGAGCATGGGGCCGACTTGGGCGGCGATGTCCGCCGAGAAGGCCATCTTGCCCGCCGCCGCGGCGTCGAGCTGGGCCACGTCCGGCCCCGCTTTCCAGAGGAGCATGGAGAGGCGGGTGGCTATCTCGTAGGGCGAAGGAGGGGCGGGTTGCGCGGGGGGGGCCGCCGCCTGCGTCTCGAGCTGATAGAGGAAATTGGGGGACAGCAGCATCGCCTGGACGACGAGGCGTGAGCCCGTTTGGAAAGGCGTGGGGTCTTGGTTCGCCGGGTCGTTGGGGCCCGCGTACACCGCGGCGAGCTGAGTGATCTCGGCGGGGGCCAGCGGGCGCCGGTACATCAAGCGCCCCAACTTGGTGACGAAGCCGTTTTGGCACGTCACGTTCGCGTTCGTCGCACAGCTCGCATAGGGCGCGAGCTGCGACCATGAAACAGCGGTGGCCACGGCAAGCGCCGCATCGTCGTACCCGCTCACGTATTGAGGCTGGATGGTTCGGCCGGTGATGTCATTTCGGAATGCCATCTCGTGCGGCGTGTCATCGAGCACGGGAGCCGCGGCGGCAGCGGCCGCGCTGGCGGCGGCCCCGAACCGATCCGCGATGGTGTTCAGGTACTCGTCGCGCGTCAGCCGCCGGCCCGAGGTGGGCCCGTAAGCCATTCCGGTCGGTCCGGAAACGGGCAGGACCCCGCCATCCGGCAGGGCAACCGTTGCCCCGCTCCCGCTGCCGGACGAGCCGCCTCCCGACGAGGACGCACCGGAAGAGGACCCGGTCGCCGGGGGGAGCCGCCCATGGGATCGGCTGGGCCGCCGGATCCCGAGCACCCCCAGCCTGCCACCGAGGCCAACGCGATGGCGGAGACCGCAAAGGAACTGAGCGCACGGCAACGTGTCAGCATTCGGAACTCTCCCGCCCTCGGGCGCTCGGGCTCTTCGGTCGTCGGCGCGGCATCGCCGTCTCTGCTGTTCGCGCGCTCGGCCGACCGAGCTGCCGCGACGGGCGGCCGACGAGGGCGTCGCGCTGCACTGCGACACGGCCGATGAGTCTTATGCGCACCCTAGTAAGTGTCGCGACTCGCAAAAAGAGGTCACCGGGGGGTTCTCTGCGGGGGTCACCGACGTGCCTCGCTCGCAGGATGTGCGCGGGCGCGCCCGAGCCCGACGCGGTCGGTCGGTTCGCCTCTTGGCCGCCACCCGTCCGAGCGCCGTGTCCGCGGCACGCGTTCAGCGATGGGGGCAAGCGGATGTTGGCTCATTGCTGCTTCACGTACTGGTACTTCGTCGTTCCGAAGAGCACGACCGCGGTGCTGAAGGTGCCCCACTGCTGAACGCCGTTCGCGACGCGTGTCGCCCATTGGGAAGCGTGCGCGGGGTCGGCGTACAGCGTGGTCTGGATGGCGAAGGGGTTCGCCTGGGTTCCCATCAGACCGGCCGCGCTGTAGTAGTCGCCGGGCTCGGCGTAAGGAATCGGGTCGACGACGGCCGTTCCCGTGCAACCGTTCGTGCAGTTCGTGCCGGAAGCATAGTACCAGGCCGGCACCGGCTGGCCGTTTTGCGTGATGACCAGATACGGGTTGGTCGAGCCGCCGGGCCCATTGAAGGGCGTGCAGCCGGCGCGCTGGTGTCCGTGCCACGAAACGGGGTTGAGCCGGGTGTTCGTGCCATGGCCCTGGTACTTGGGGTCGATCTTCGTCGAGTAGCCCGGGAAGATTGTGGCGTCGATGTACTCGACGACTCCGAACCATGTGTCGTTCGACGACTTCGCGGTGAGGGTGATGCGCTCGGCGCCGTTGGCTGACGTCCCCGCGACGGAGTACGAATCCACCGATTTGTCGGTGTTGACCACGGAGCCGGACGAGACGCCGGGGTAAGTGAACCCCTTCAGGAAGTCCGCGCGAAACGCATATTCCCTCTGGCCATCGGTGGTCGCGAAGCAGCTCACGAGGCCGGCGGTGAGGTAACTGGCGACCATCGGGTCGAGCTGGGCGAACGCGAGATCCGCTTTCGCGCTGTTCGGTACGAAGGCGTAACCCGGCGCGTTGGGATCGAACTCGATGGTCGCGTTGTTCGACGCAACGCGATAGCTCTGCGAGCTCCAGAGCGTCTTGTCGTAGGTCGCATAGAAGCTGTCGCCGTTGGTCTTCAGCTTGTCTTTCTCGTAGTGCATCGCGAGGGACAGGGCCGTCGTGGCCACCATTCGGGCCACGGGGTCGACTCCGTCTGCCGAGGCGCCTGCGCCGGGTGCTCCGGAGGCCACGCCGTCGACCGAGACGACGGCCGGCGTGGTGCCGCTCCACGCGCCAATCCAGGACACGACGAGCGACTTGCCGGGTTGGATGACGGCGTCGTTCGCGAGCGGAGTGAAGAGAACGTACGGCCCGAGATCGTCGAACTCGGCGCCGGTTACGCCGGCGGCGCCTTGGGGCGTCCATGTCGGCCAGATCGTATTGACGCTGGGCACGGGGCCCATGTTGACGAGGACCTGCCAGTTGGTCGCTGGCTCGGCGCTCTGGTTGGTCAGCGTCATGGTGGCGTTGTAGTTGCCGCCTGTCCGGGTGATCGCGATCGAGGCCGTCAGTCCGACGGCGCTCGTCGAAGCAGCACTCTCCGTGGCACTCGGCTCGCCGCTGTCCGTGGGCGCGGCGGAGCAGCCCACGGCGGAGGCGAGAAGGAGGGCAGCGGGTGCGGCGGCGAGAAGGCGGCGGTTCATGGCGGGGTCCCCTTGTGGCGGCGCTGGCAGCGTCGCGATGGGTAGTGCAACAGCCGGGCCCGCCGCTCACTTCGCAGTCAGACCGGCTCGCCCCCGGGGGAAGGGCACTTTGACGCCAGTTTGCGAGCCCTCCCACGCGCGGCGACGAGGGTGCCTGTCGTCGACGTCGGCGTCCGCCCCTGCATGTCGGAGTGGCTCCCGGCACCACGCGTGGACCGCTCGGCCACACGCGCGGGGCGGCACTCGCGAGACGGCGTGCGAACGATTCTCTGATGGAACGTGCCGCCTGACTCCGCCGCTCAAGCGGGCTAAGTCCCTGAGCGACGTGCTGTCGCCAGCCGCCCTGTTCCTTCAAGCGCTACGGTCACTCGGGCGCCACAAGATGCGGACGGCGCTCAACTCCTTGGGCATCGCCGTGGGGGTGACTTCGGTGGTGTGGGTCATCGCCATCGGCGAAGCCGGAGCGGCGCGCGCCACCGAGCAGCTCCATGCGCTGGGCGACAATCTCGTGTGGGTCGAGGCAGGGGCACGCGCGCTCAGCGGGGTCCGCACCGGGACGTTCGGGATGCGCAACCTCGTGCTCGAAGACGGCGAGGCCATCCTTCGCGACGTGACGGAGATCCAGCGCATGACCCCCAACATCGACGGAACGCTCGTCGTCGTGAGCGAGGCTCGCAACTGGACGACCCACTGGCGCGGCGTGTCGCCCGAGTACTTCGAGATCAAGCGCTGGAGCTTCGCGTCGGGAGGCTCTTTCGGGACCGAGGACGTCGAACGCGCGGACAACGCCTGCGTCTTGGGCGAGACGGTGAGCCGGCAGCTCTTTGGCGACCGCGACCCTGTCGGCGAGACCGTGCGCATCGGATCGCAGCCGTTTCGCGTCGTGGGCTTGCTCGCACCGAAAGGCCAATCGGCGAGCGGCTCGGACCAGGACGACACGCTGGTCGTGCCGTACACGACGGCCATCAAGAAGATCCGCGGCAACGGCCAGACTTGGCTCGACGACGTGCTGTGCTCGACGCGGCGCCCCGAGGACATCGCGCCCGCCACCGACGCCATCCATGCGCTGCTCCGCCAGCGCCATCACCTCGGGCCCGAGCAAGACGACGACTTCAACATCCGCCATCCCGAGGAGCTCATCAAGGCCGAGATCGAGGCGAGCCACGCGCTCGAGGTGCTCCTCGTGAGCATCGCGTCGGTCTCGCTCCTCGTGGGAGGCATCGGCGTCATGAACGTCATGCTGGCGTCCGTTGCCGAGCGCACTCGCGAGATCGGCGTTCGTCTCGCTGTCGGCGCGCCGGACTGGGCAGTCCAAGCGCAGTTTCTCGTCGAGGCCGTGCTCCTCACGTCGCTGGGAGGCGGGGCCGGCGTCTGCGTGAGCATCTTCGGGGCCGCGGTCATCGCCCGCGCGCTGGGGTGGCCGGTGCCCATCCCGCCCTCGGCAGTCGCCGTGGCGCTCGTGTTCTCGGTGGCGACGGGCTTGGTGTTCGGGTTCTTTCCGGCGCGAAGGGCCGCCCGGCTCGACCCTATCGAGGCGCTGCGTTCGGAGTGAGGTCCCGGCCGCGCACCGACGCGGCCATCCGACGCAGCACGGCCGGGGGGTCGTCCACAATCGTCTCGTGGTGCGCGACGACGACCCGCCGAAGATCCGGCGTCGCCAACCGCTCGAGATGGGCGGCGAAGGCCGCTCGGTCCTTGATTAGAAAGAATCGCGCGACGCGCGACACGCGAGGGCCGCCGCTCGACCCGGTGACATGGCGCAGCACGAGACCCTGCAATCCCGGCAAGTGAGGCATGTTGAATACCGAGTCGGCGAGGACGAGCGAGACGCCGCCGCCCGCCTTCACGGTCATGAGCGCTTCGCGCCCCCCGGTTCCGTCGACGACGCCGAGGGATACGTTCGGATCGCCGGGAAGCTCCGAGAGATCGCGAACGCCCGCGGCCACCGAGGCGACTTTGGCGCGGGAGCCGTCGGGCGCGAGCACGACCGCGGCGGGGTACCGCGCGGCGTAGGGGCGGAGGTCCAAACGATGCCACCCGTTGGGCACGACGAGAAACGCTACGCGCCCGAAGGACTCGACCTCGCTCATCGCGCGGGAGTCGAGCGCGATCGGGTTGTGGACTACCAAGTCACCGGACGCGAGGCGAGCGATCGTCATGACGCGCTTGAGCGGCATGCCGGGCAAGGTCCCTTCGACGCGCCAAAGGCCGTCGTCGAGCCGTTCGATCGGGCCGTGAGGAAGGACGGTCCAAGTCTCGTACGATGCCTTTGCCATTCCTGTCGATAGACTCTCCCGATGGCCGGTTCAACCGCCTTGTCGGGATGAAGGGCCGGAGGCCCGCATCGCTCGGACGTTCGATGCCAATCGACGCTACTGGGATCGAAAGGATGGCCATCATGAAACTCTACGGCTTCCCTCAGACCCGCTCGATCCGCGTGTCCGAAGGTGAAGCGCGGCACTGAAGCGTGAGGGGCGCAAAGAACGACGCGTTCCTGTTGCCGCGTGCTTGCTTCAGCGGCGGTCGCGGCGCCGCCGGGCCCATCGGCACCAGCCCGCGACCATCAGCAGCGACAATGGCCACGAGGCGAGCGCCGTGCCGGGAGCGTTCGTCATCGAGCAGCCGCCGGCCGCGCCGGAGCCTTGCCCGTTCGAGCCGCCGGAAGCTCCATTGGCGCTGCTGGCGGTTCCGCTGCCCGAAAGACCACTTCCCGCTCCGGCGCCCGAGCCCGCCGAGCCGGAGCCCCCGCCCATCGTCGGAGCCGCGGCATCCGATGGCTGTCCTGCGTCCGCGCTGGCGCCGCTGCCCGAGGCCGCGCCGCTCGTCGCCCCGCCGCCACCGTCCGCGCTTCCGGTCGTCGAGCCACTCGTGCCGGTTCCGCCTCCGGAATCGTCCGCGCCCACGCGGGCGTCCGCGGAATCCGTCGCTGGCTCCCCCATCGGGCCCAACGGCCGTCCCGTCCAGTCCGAAGAACCGAATGGCCTCGGCTTGGTCGACGACGAGATTGTGCGGCTGGCCAGTCTCTTGAACGGCCTCGACTTGAACGACCCCCGAGCCGTCGGTGTAGCGCGTTCGGACCCACGTCGGCTGAATCGAGTTGTTCTCGGTCGAAGTCGGCGTCGCGCTGACGCCGAGAACGTTCGTCCACTCTTTGATTTCCTCGCCAAAATTGTGAAAATTGACCGTCGCGTCCAACGTTCCGTGCCAGAGCTGGATGCGCGGGCGCACTCCAGTAAAGGCGGGTGATGCGGCGCGAACCATGTCGCCCCATTGGGCGCCCGTCTCGGTCACGTTGCCGGTGGCGCAGCTGGCGTTCCAACCCAGGCTATCGACGGAGCCGACGGCGAAGCACCCGAACGCGACACCCGCGAACGCGGCACCGGCTTTGAAGACGTCCGGATACGAGCCGAGCAAGACATTGGTCATCATTCCGCCCGACGAGTGGCCCGCCACATAGACCCTGCTGGAGTCTCCGTTCTTGTTTTGCAGAACGTAATTGACCATCGCAATGATCCCCGACGCGTCACCGCCTCCGTTGTGGGTGAGGTCGGCGGTCGAGTGGACGTCCCAGCAGCCGTCGGCGCTGACGGCCGAGGGACAGATCAGGAGAAATCCGTACTTGTCCGCTTGGGCGACCCATCCGCCTCCCTGCGTGCAGACATCGGTTCCCTTGCCGTGACACGCGTGAACGCCCACCAAAACGGCCGGCTTGGCCGCGACGTTGCTGGGTGTGTAGAGGTACATGCCGATGCCGGTGGGATTGGCCCCGAAGCTCGTGATCTGCTGCACCTGCCCGGCCGACGCGGCCATCGGGAGCGCGAGCGTGAGGGAGGCGGCCGTTAGGCTCGTGGCGGCTCGGAGCCCGCGTCGGGACCGCGCATTCTTCGTTGCAGGACGGGCGGCGACGTTGGGGGCGGCGAGAGGCATGGAGCAGCCGGGCGAAGAGATCATGGATGGATCGCGCATAGGTGACCTTAAGAAGCCAAACAAGGGCGAATGGGGTCACGCGCTGACGTTTGCCGCGGTGCGGACGGAATGTTCCGACTCAGACGAAGCGGTTCGTTCGGCGCGCCTCGGGGCCAAGCCGCCGCGGCTGGGACCCGCGATACGCGTGGTACGCTTTCCCATCCGAGCATGCACACTGGACTACGAGTTATCTCTCTCGGTGCATGGCTCGCTGCCGGAGCATGCGGAGGGGGCTCCGTCGTCCGCGAGGCGGGGGATGCCTCGCTCTCCAGCGGCAGCGCGTCGGGTGACGGTCGCTCCGAAGGTGGCGCTTCGTACGACGCCCCGCCGGGGGCGAACGACGGCGCGACCGACGCGCAGACCGACGCGCTGACCGATGCGCACAGCGACGCGCCGACATTGCCGGGTTGGGTGCTCGTCTGGGCGGACGAATTCGATGGGCCCGACGGCTCGGCGGTCGATCCCACCAAGTGGTTTCACGACGTCGGGGGCGGCGGTTTCGGCAATCAGGAGCGCGAGTACTACACGGACGGAACGCAGAACGCCGTCGTGCAGGGAGGCCATCTCGTGATCACGGCGACCACCGCCGGAGCTGCGCAACATGCGTGCTGGTATGGTGCCTGCCGCTACACGAGCGCGCGCTTCGAGAGCAACGGAAAGTTCATGCAGGCCTACGGCCGCTTCGAGGCGCGCATCCAGATTCCGTTCGGCCAAGGCCTTTGGCCCGCATTCTGGATGCTCGGCGCCAACATCGACCGGGTGCCCTGGCCGGCCTGCGGCGAGATCGACGTCATGGAGAACATCGGACGCGAGCCGTCGATGAACCACGGCAGCTTGCACGGCCAAGGATATCCGCCGGCTGGGCTGACGGGCGTCTACGCGATGGGGGGCGGCAACCTGGCGGACTCGTTTCACCGGTATGCCGTCGAGTGGGAGCCGAGCGTCATTCGCTTTTATGTCGACGACCAGCTCTACGAGACACGAACGCCGGCCGATGTACCCGCCGGTAGCGCCTGGGCGTTCGATCACCCGTTCTTCCTGCTGCTCAATCTCGCCGTGGGCGGGACCTGGCCGGGCGACCCCGACGCGACCACCGTGTTTCCGCAGACGATGAAGGTCGATTGGGTTCGGGTCTTTCAGAAGCTCGCTTGAGAGAGGCGCTGGTGAAGCTCCGCACCGGGAGCGCGGCGCTCGCAGCGAAGACACGAGCTTCCTCTGGAGCGACTACGTGCGACGGCAAGCGCGCGCTCGTCCGGCAGCGCAAGAGCCCGAACGACGTCCCGGTCATCGTCGTCGCCAACTTCTCCGAGCTCGCCACCGCCGCCGGCAGCGACTACCGCATCCCCACCTGGCCGCTCCCTTACCCCGGCGAACAAGAAGTGGATCGACGTCTCGCAGCGCGACCGCGCGGTCGACCCCGCGTTCGTCGGGCGCGAGCCCATTTTCTCCTGGGAAGCGAAGGTCTACACGCTGGTCGATGCGTGAAGTAACCCGGAGAAATGCGCTGCGCTTCTCGGGATTCGAAAGGCGAGAAAAGGACGAAACGCCCGGCGTCAGCGGGTGGCCGAGAAACCCTCGTTCGCCAGTGCGTCTTGGAGCGCGCGGAGGCTTGCATCGCAGGCGGCGGTCAGCGGGGGCTTTTCGCGGAGCGAGAGGGACAACGAGCGGACGTTGCTATTGCGGCGCGAGAGCGAAACAATCTGATCCGAGATGGCCTTGAACTGCTCGAACGCGGCAGACGCGGCCGCGAGGTCGGGTTGGGTCTTCGGCTCGACGAGGCGCGCGAGCGTGTTGAGTGCGTCGCTCGTCGTCGCCTCGAGACCGTGCATCTCGGTCTCCATGCGCGTCATCGCGGCGTCGTCGGGCTCGGCGATATGCGGCGCCTGGAGCACCTGAATCTCGCGAACGGCCAGGACCCCCTTGGCGACGAGGGACTCGACGCGACAGCGGTCCTTCGACGGCGCCTCGGCGGCGAGGGCCCCGAGAGAGTCCCGCAATCCGTCCGCGGCTGCCCGTCCGGGACCAAACGACAGCCGCTGTGCCTTGAGGTTCGTGTTTTCTACGGCCAGCTTGAGAACGCTCCGATCGAGCTCCAGGTATTCGTCGAAATGCTTGGCGAACTCGGCCAGCGATCGAATTTCGTCCGGATAGCCGAGCCGGCGAAGGCGCGGCCCGAGGTCGGCGAGATCACTCTGGACGGTCTCCGTGGTTTGCTCCGCTTCGTGCGCGAAGGAAATGGACTCTTCGTCGGTGTCCGCCATGACCGCGCGATTGGACGCATCGGCCGCCTTGTTGAACTGGACGCGCAGATCGCCTGCCAACTGGCGCGCGCCGATGAGCTCCGTCATGGCGGCCGGTGGCCCGCCATGGCAGCTCGCAAGCAACGCCAGCGCGAAGGCGGCGGCGAGCGACGAGACGCTGCGCAGGATCGAAATGCCGGTCGAAATGCTCGAGCGCCCGCGGGCCACGCACGCGACCGTACGCTGTTTGCGCTCGGCGATCAAAGAGCGCTCCCCTCGGGGTCACGCGCTGCCGCGGCGCCGCGAACCGAAGAGCGCGACCGCAGACGCGATCACGAGCCAAACCAGCTGCACGCAGCGCATGAGCAACGCAAGCGACGTCGCGCGAGCCGCCGAGACGCCGAGCAGGTCCGCGGCCAAGGTGAACGCACCGTCCGTCGTCCCGAGCCCCGCGGGGACGAGCACACCGACGGCCGAAGCCACCAAGTTGACTCCTTGGGCCGCCATGGCCCGCACGAACGTCGCCTCGCCGCCGACGGCACGGGCCGCCACGCCGAATTGAAGCGCCTGAATGCCGCGGCCGACGAGGAGCGCACCCGTCGACCGAGCAGCAAAAAGCCCCGTCTCGCTCGCGTGCGCATGGAATACCGCCGAGCGTTCGGCGAGACGCGGGAGCTTCGACGCGATCCATCGCCCCGTGGCATCCGCGCGCGTCACCGCTCGAAGGCCGAGGCCGCACGCGATCAGGATGACCGCGTGCGCGGAGCAGGCCCAGAGCCAGAGCGATGCGCCGCCGAGCGCGAGGATGGCGAAGGCGCACGGGATGGAGAACACGCCCACCGCCATGAGGGTCGCCGCCTGGTTGATCACCCCGACCGACGCCGCGGCGGGGGCCCCGACGTAGCGCGCCAGGAGCGTCGCCTTGATGGTCTCGTTGAAGACGGTCGGAGCGGGGGCCACGCCTCCGATCGCGTGGCCGAGCAGGTGCGCTCGCAAGAGCGTCGTGAGGGGAATTCGGCGCGCCAACCTCCCGAACGCGAAGTAGCTCGACCCTGCCGCCGCCACGATGCGCCCGGCCTCGAGCAGGCACAGGAGCGGCAGCCACGCGACCGCTCCGCGCAGCGTCTCGGCGATGGCGGACGCCCCGACGGCGTGCACGATGGCGGCAAGCGCGGCGAGCCCGACGAGCCCGAGGAGGGGCCGAAGCCACGAAAGCCACGCGTGCCGCGCGGGTGCCTTCGAAGGGGGCGCCACGTCGGTCATGACCTTTCGACCGCGCCGAGGCGCCCTCCTCGCGGAGCGAAGGAAACGAGCGCCTCAGGGAATCGTCGGAACCGCCGGCCACCAGGTCTTGCCGGTGCAGGCATCGGTGCCCGCCGGCGGCGTTCCGATGTTCATCATTCCGGTGAGCGTTGCCGTCGCGGCCACCGTGAGCACGGGACCGCCCTTCGTGCCGTGCGACGTCTCCACCCAAACGTTGTTGAACGCGACCGTCGCCTTGTGGGTCGTGTCACCCTCCACGTTGACGGCGACCTGCGTCGCATGCTGAGGCCCCTTCACGTCGACCTGGTGGAAGTTCTGCACCGTGATGTTCTGGAAGTCCGGCGGGACGCCGGCCGGATCCACGATCGGATTGGCCGTGTAGCTCGCCGTGATCCCGATGGGATACGCCTCGTCGCGGGTGCACACGTCCTCGAACAGAATGTTTCTTACCCAGCCTCCGGCGCCGGTATAGGACTTGATGCGCAGACCATTGAGGTCGCTCCCGCCGGTGAGGGGATCCACCGGAACGTCGCCGTCCATGGTCAGATCGTAGACGTGCACGTTCGTAATGCCCTTGATGGTGGCGCTTCCGAGCGACATTCCGTGCCCGGTTCCAAAGTGATTGTGCGCGATGACGATGTTGTTCGCGCCGCCCAGCGCGTTCCCTTTGATCGCGATCATGTCGTCGCCGGTCGAGACGGTCGTGCCGATGATGTACCCGTTTTGGGTGATACCGGTCGCCGCGCCTGGATCGATGCCGTCGGTGTTCCGAGCGACGTAGTTCGACAACGTCTGCCCCGCGCTGCTCGTGCTGCCGAACGGAGTGTGAACGTCGACGCCCCAAACGACGAATTTGTCGCTGTTGAGGGCGATGTGGAAGAAGGGCGAATTGTAGATATGGACTTTGTAAAGAACGAAGTTCGATGCGTTGTCGACCCGGAGAATCGCCGGGTTCGGCGCTGACCCGGGGCCCGCTCCCTGCGCGCGCGAGTCGTGCCGCTGGAAGTCCGAAACGTTCCACCACGAGAAGCTGCCCGCCGGAATGGTGGGGTTCGCCACCGTATCGATGTCCGTCGTCGGGGGAGAAACGCCGATCAGCGGCTCGCCGCCCTGACCGTCGATCACTCCGCCGCCCATGATGGCCACGTGGTCCCCCGTCGCCATGAAGACGCCACCGCAGTCGTACTGCATGTCGCTCGGGGCAGAGGTGTCGGCCACTGCGCCCGACGGGTCGATGACGACGCAGTTCGCGCCGTACGATTTGGGATTCCGAGAGGCGTAGACCGTCACGCCCGTGTCGATGACGAGCGTCTGACCTCCCGTGAGCTTGAGCTGACCGATGAGAAACGCGTTCGCCCCGGCGGTGCCGGCCGTGAGCTCGACGCAAGGGTGGCTCGCGAAACCGGCCGTGATGAGCCCGTTGTCCAACGTCTCGGTTGAGGTTTCCGGGACGAGCGTGTTCTTGCCCCCGGCGACCGTCGGCGTCACCGTGCGCGGAGCCGCGACCATCGCGCATCCCGTAGGAATCGTCGGCTGGGGCGGCAGACACGTCTTGTCCGTGAGGTTCGACGGGTTGCAAGAGCCAATCACGCCGCCAAGGCTTCCGCCGTCCGGCGGGCTGCCACCGTCACCCGACGAGCCGCTCGAGCTGCCGCTTCCCGACGCGCCGCCTTCGGCCGAGAGGCCGCCGTCGTCCGACGATGAGCCGCTCGTGCCGCCGTTGCCCGACGCACCGGCGCCCGAGGTCGAATTGCCTCCGCCACTGCCGCCGACACCGCTGCTGCCGACACCGCTGCTGCCGCCCGAGCTCGAGTTGCCGCCGCTGCTGCCGCTCGACGTGCCGCTGCCGTTGGAGCCCGTAGTGCTCGGCGAGGAGCTACCGCACGCGCCGAGCAGCGCGACCGCCACGGCGCCGGACCCCAAAGGTCCCCAGAATTGACACGTCTTCATGAAAAACCTCCTAAAAATGCGACTCTCTGTTTTAAGCGCACGGGAGTGCGTCGCGGTTTTCCGCGTTGCGAACCATTTGGCATGTAAAGGCGCGCGGGAGCTCATTCGATCGTTCTTTTTTGCGTCTCGCGTTCGATTGTTCGGGCCGATTGCGTCATCGGCGGAAAAAGGCTTAATGAGAGGAAGCGCCGGCGGCCGCTTCCTCGAAGCCATCGCGGCCAATCTGGAAGCACGCATCCAGCGCAAGACGGGCGCAGCGAGCTACCCGGATCGCTCGGCCGCCTGCCGAGCTACGTCTCACAGGCGCCTACCCCGATAGCCCCGATAGGGGCCGAGAAGCCCTCGGAACATTGCTCTCGCAAATCCCGTTCGGGTAGGCTCTCGTCGCAAGCGCTTGGCCATGACGACACGATTCATCACAGCACGCCGAGCCCTTGTCGCC
Organism: uncultured delta proteobacterium; assembly: GCA_963787925.1. Taxonomy (GTDB): domain Bacteria; phylum Myxococcota_A; class Polyangia; order Polyangiales; family Polyangiaceae; genus Palsa-1150. The sequence goes on along the minus strand of CAWBEN010000003.1, from coordinate 435,214 downwards.
CTTTGGGTGATCTTGGGCGCCGCGACATCGTCACCCGCCCGCGCGGAGGAGTCCTCTGCTCCAGCGCTGTCGGAGTGCCTCGCGCTCCATGAGCGAGCGCAGGAGCTCCGGAGAGCAAGCAAGCTGCTCGAAGGGCGCAAGGCACTGCGCTCCTGCTCGAGGGACGCCTGCCCCTCCCTCGTCCGTGCCGACTGCCTGTCCTGGCTCGAAGAGGTCGAGCGGACGGTCCCTTCGGTGACCTTCGAAGGCGTCCTCAATGGAAGAGATGTGGCCAACGTTCGCGTCAGCGAGGGCGACCGTGTCCTCGCCGAGACCTTGACGGGATTCCGCCGTCGAGCTGGACCCCGGCGTCCACAAGTTCGAGGCCACGATGCCGGGTCAGCCTTCGCTGGAGACCACCTACTTGCTTCGCGAAGGCGAGAAGAGCCGCGTCGTTCGGCTGGACTTCACGCCGCCCGCGGTCTTCGCGCCGCCGCCTCCCGGCGTCGAAGTGGCCCGCCCGCGTCCCGTGCCGGCAACAGTCTACGTGTTCGGCGCGATTGCGGTGGCGAGCGGGGTGGTCGGGACGACTCTCGGCGCGTTGGCGCTCAACCAGCGCGGCAAGCTCACTTGCAAGCCGCTTTGCACCGATTCTGATCTGCAGCCCGTGCGCAGCTTGGCTCTCGCCGCCGATGTCGGCTTCGGCACGGCCGTCATTTCGGCAGCCTTGGCGGCGTACTTCTTGGTCACGCGACCGGAGATTCCGCCGGTGGACAAGGCCACGGCGGTCCGAGTCGCTCCGACTGCCCTTTTCGGTCCCGGGTTCGGCGGTTTCGGGGCGCGGGGCTCGTTTTGAAGTCCTTAGGTCGCGTGGCGCCGAGCCTCGCTCTGGTCGCTTTGCTGAGCGCCGTCGCTTGCTCGCTCGCGGTGGGCCTCGACGCCTACCAAGGGGGGTGCCCGGCTGGGACGAAGAACTGCGCCGTCAACTCGGCGAATGCGTGCGTCAGCACCGCGGACCCGAGCTACGGTTGCGCAACATCGAGCTGCGCGCCTTGCACGCTGCCGAACGCGGCGACCCTTTGCGGCCCGAGCGGGTCATGCGCGTTCAAGGCATGCTCGGCCGGTTTCTACGATTGCAACAACGACCTCACCGATGGCTGCGAGAGCAACGCTGCGTGCGTGAGCCCCGGCATGTGCACGGCTGATTGGTGCCTTCAGACGCCACCCCCCAACACGGGCAGCTTGAACAACATTTGGGGCAGCAGCGCGACGGACCTCTGGGTTACTGGCGTCGGCGGTACGCTGCTTCACTGGGACGGCAACACCTGGACCTCCTCGACCACGGCTCCGCGAAGCTCAACGGAATCTGGGGCTCGAGCGCGAAGGACATCTGGGTGGTCGGCGACCTTGGCGTGATGCTTCATTACGACGGAAGGATGTGGTCCTCCGTGTTCAACGGAAGCCGAATCCCTCTCGGGTCCGTCGCGGGCACGTCCGCGAACGACGTATGGGTAGTCGGTGACCTGGGAGTCGTGTTGCATTGGGCCGGCCTGGGCTGGAACATGGTCGATGTCTTCGGTGGCGCCCGAGACGCTGGAGCGCCGAGCACCACGAACCTCGCCTGGGTGTGGCCGGTTGCGGCGAATGACGTGTGGATCGTCGGGGATTCCGGGTTCATCGTCCACTATGACGGAGCGACCTGGTCCCAGACCCCGAGCGGCGCGGTCGCCAATCTCCACGGCATTTGGGGCAGCAGCCCGAGCGATATTTGGGCAGCGGGGAAGTACGATTCTCATCAACAACAGGTCCACGCTCTTGCACTGGAAGGGGACGGCGTGGTCCTCCGTGCCCGTCCCGGTGACGAACGATCTCAACGCCGTGCGTGGCTCCAGCGCCAACGACATCTGGCTCACGGGCGACGTCGGCACGTTGTTCCACTACGACGGGGCGGTCTGGAGCAGCTCGCCGAGCGGAACGTTCAACGCGATCTCCGACGTTTGGCTCGTCCCCGGGGGCACATCGAAGGACATTTGGGCTGTCGGTGACCTAGGCACCATTCTGCGTCATCAGTAATCCGTGAGAGGCCGTCCTCGCGGCGGCTTCGCGGTGGGCCCCGCTTCTCGAGCGAGCCGGCGCGGCGCCCGTCAGAGGCACTCGGGTCGGAATTTCTTTATCCCTTCGGCATCGATGAAATAGGGCGGACTGCACCTGCTTCCGCTCGCCTTCGCGTCGCTGGGGCCGACCGCAGATTGCGCCGGCGGCGGGGCGGGCGCCGGCACGCTCCGCGGCGCCCCCTTGAACACGAGCGGCTCGAGGACCACGACCACGTCCGAGTCGCGGCCGGGCGCAACCATGACCGTCTTGGGCGCGTACCCGGCCAATTCGGCGCGGACCGAGTGGATGACCTCGTCAGACGGTACGACGGCCTTGTACGGGTTGGTCGGCAATGCCGTTCCGTCCAAGGTCATCGTGGCGCGCTTCGGCGTGGCCGAGAGCGTGAGCGTGACCGAAGGCGCCGGCTCGACCACAGACGGCTCCGGCGCCACGGCTCGCGCGGCCGGAGGCTCCGCGGACGGCGCGGAGCGCGGGACGGGGCTCGACACGACCGAGCTTTTCGTCCCGCGGATCCACATGACGAGAGCAAGGCATGCCAACGCCAGGACAAAGGCGATCGCCACGGCCGCGGCGAGCCATCGCGGGCGAGACGATGCCTTCGCCGGCGTCGACGTGGCGACGGCGTTCGTCCCCGTGCGGAGCGGCCGTTCCTCGGGCCACGTGCTGATCCGAACGAGGTTGGGAGGGATCATCGGCCGGCTGTCGTCGTTGCCGTTGCCCACCTCGAGGAGCTGCGCCTCGACGATCGCGCGCGTCTCGTTACGAACGTCTTCGAACAACTCGCGCATCAGGGTGGCTAGGCCGCGATTCGATACCCCCGTGCCCGTGTCCTCCATGAACGATTCGAGCTCGGCCGCGAATTCGAGCGCCGTCGCGTACCTGTCGTCCGGGTTTCGCGCGAGGGCCTTCATGATGATCGCCTCGAGCGCAGGAGAGACCGCCGGATTCACGGTACGCGGAAGCGGCGCTCCTTCGTTGGTGACGAGCGTCATCACCTGAAGGTCCGTGACGTCCTTCCACATGCGCTGGCCGGTGGCGGCTTGCCAGGCCATGACGCCCGCGGCGTAAAGGTCGGCCCGACGATCGACCGGCAGGCAGAGCATCTGCTCGGGCGCCATGTAATGGACCTTGCCTTTGAGAACGCCTGTCGAGGTTTGTGATTGGGAGTTGACGATCTTGGCGATGCCGAAGTCCAAGACTTTGACCTGCCCGTCGAACGTGACGAAGATGTTCTGCGGGGACACGTCGCGGTGTACGAGGTCGAGTCGCTTGCCGGCGTAGTCCGTGAGCTCGTGCGCGTGGTGCAGTCCCTCGAGCGCGTCGACGAGAATGCGCAGATGGAGCGAAAGCGGAAGCCGGCCCCCGGGCGTCGCACGCTCCACGAGGCTCGCCAGCGTCTGCCCCTCGAGGTACTCCATGACGATGACGGGCCGGCCGGCGTGCTCGCCGACTTCGTAGGCCTGGACGACGTGCGGATGATTGAGCCGTGCCGAGACGCGCGCCTCCTCGAGAAACAGTGCGATGAGCTCCGCGTCGTCGGAGAGATCGGACCGCAGGCACTTGAGGACGACGAGCTTGTTGAAGCCGCTCGGGCCCCGGGCGACCGCGAGGTAGACGTTGGCCATCCCACCGCGCCCGAGCTCGGCGAGAAGCGTGTACTTGTCCGCGCCCTTCGCGCCCGAGCGCGTGTCGGCGCTGCGGACCGCCTCCGAATGAGGGCCAAGCGGGGCCGCGGGCATGCCGCCCTTGGCCAGTGCTCGGACTTTGCTATTCGGGAGCATTTGTCGCAGTCACCAAGGTACGCCGAGACTCACGATTTCTGCCGACAGCGCGAGAGTCGCTTTTTGCGGCTGCTTTCCAGCGCTGACGGTGGGCTCGCTCTTGCCCTACCGGGTACGCCTCCGCGTCTCGAGAAAAAATTCTCCCCAAAAAACCGTGCCCGCTCCCCTTTCGGTCCCAGACGTCATCGTGAGGCCCAACGGCTTTCTTATCAAGCGCGCTCGCAACGTCCGTCTGGAGACCACGTCCTGCGAGATGTGGCCGAATGACGGCGCCCGTCGGTGAGGCGAGGCAAGCGCTCGTCTGCGCGAGCAAAACGACGACGGCTCCGATTGCCGGGAGCCTCACTGGCGACCAGATCACGGAGTGCCACGGCCATTACCAGGTGAATGCCGGCGCCGACAGGACCTGACGCTGCGTGACGATTGGCCGCTCGCCCAGACCAGGGCAGGAGAGCGCGTCGCGTTTGGATCTTGGCGAGAAATAAGCGCCCGATTGAAGAAGAGACGTAACGAAGCCGCTCGTCGCACCACATCGTTTGGAAAAGGAGGTTTTTCGGATGCCGATGACCAACGCGCGATCGGGGACCCGGATCGACGAGATCGAACGAGGCATCTTCCGCATCCATACGCCCGTTCGGGAGATGCCCGGCGGGTTCGGGTTCTCGTTCAACCAGTACCTCGTCGTCGATGACGAGCCGCTGCTCTTCCACACGGGTCCACGCAGGATGTTCCCGCTCGTCCGCGAGGCCATCGATCAGGTCCTCCCCGTGGAAGAGCTCCGATGGATCGCGTTCTCGCATGTCGAAGCGGACGAGTGCGGCGGACTGAACGAATTCCTCGCGGCGGCGCCGAACGCGAGGCCCCTCTGCTCGCAGGTCGGCGCTCTCGTCTCGGTGAACGACCTCGCCGATCGCGAAGCGCGAGGCCTGGCGGACGGGGAGCTCGTCACGATAGGCAAGCGAACGCTCACTTGGCTGGATGCGCCGCACCTCCCTCATGGTTGGGACTGCGGGTACCTCGCCGACGTCACGGGCCACACCCTCTTCTGCGGCGATCTTTTCACGCAACCAGGCGCCGATCACGAGCCGGTGACCGAGGGGGACGTTCTCGGACCAAGCGAAGGCTTTCGGAAGGCGATGGACTATTACTCCCATGCACCGAGCGCACGACGGCTCATCGACAAGCTCGCTGCAACGCGCCCGCGAACGCTCCTCTGCATGCACGGCGCGGCCTTTCGGGGTGACGGAGCGAAGCTCCTCCATGCGCTGAGCGACGCGCTCGCCGCGTGAGGCTGGTAGTCTCGGCGGCGGTGCCGCGCCCCCAAGACGATGCGTTCGAGGACGCCGCGCTCGCGCGGCGGATCGCGGCGGATCGCGACGGCTCCGCCGAGGCTCTGTTGTGTCGCAGACTCTTTCCGCGAATCCGCGCCTACGGGATGTGTCACCTGCGCCAAGAGGCGGCGGCCTCGGACTTCGCGCAGCACGTGCTGGTCGTCCTCCTCGAGGCGCTCCGGGCAGGCCGGGTCACGGAGCCCGAACGACTCGCGGCGTTCGTGATGGGGACTTGTCGAAACACGGTCCTCGACTGGCGGAGGGTCGATCGTCGCCGCAGAGCCCTGCTCGAGCGCTTCCGTCCGCTGCTCGCGCCGCTCGCCGAGGAGACGTCCGCGCTCGATCGCGAGAAGCTCGCCCAGTGCCTCGAGCACCTGACGCCGCGCGAACGCGCGATCGTGGTGCTCACCTATTTCGTCGACAACGACGCCGACGAGATCGGGCGCGAGCTCGCCATGTCGACCGGGAGCGTTCGCGTTGCGCGCCATCGGACGCTGAAGCGGCTCCATGACTGCCTCACGCGCGGGGAGGCGTCGTGATTGACTTCGAGCAACTCGTCCGGCGAGCGCTCGACGAGCTCGACGAAGCGGAGGCGACCAAGATCGACGAGCACGTCCTCCGCTGCGGAACGTGTGCTTCCACCCTCGAGAGCTTGGTACACGTCCGGAGCGGCGTGCGCGATCTCGTAAGCGCGGGAAAGATCGCCTTCCCGGCGGGGACGGCGCTCATCGACCAGCTGACGGCCGCCGGGCTGATCTCGCGCACGTATCGCCTCGCTCCGGGCGAAGTTCTTCCGTGCGCGGTCGGCGCCGCGGACGTCTATGCCCTGACGACCCTGCTAGCGAACCTCGAGGGCGTAATGCGAGTCGACGTCGTACAGTCGACGCTCGCGGGCTCGACACGGATGATGGACGTCCCCTTCGATGCCGACCGGGGTCTCGTACGCTTCGTCTCCCGCTCCGACGTGTTGCGGTCGCTGCCTAGCACTCGGCTGCGTCTCGAGGTCTTCGCCGTGGATGGCTCGGACGAGCGGAAAATAGCCGAATACTTTCTCGAGCACACGGCTTCGCCCGCCCAGTAGCTAGGCGGCCGCAGAGGTCGAGCCCTCGAGCCCGAGAAGGTCGGTTGATTCGGTCGAAGCCCCGAGGCGAGCATGGCATACATCCTGCTCCATCGAGCGCTCCGGTGCAGTCGGACGCACCAAAGAGTCAGCCAACTCCGGAAAGTGGGATGAGACAATGCTTTGGGCTCTCGCCGTCGTGTTCGTCGTCTTGTGGGGGATGGGTTTCCTCGCGTTCCACGTGACGACTGGGTTTATTCACCTTTTGCTTTTGATGGCCGTCGTCGTCATCGTCTTTCAGTTCGTCTCGGGCCGACGAACGGTCTAAGCATCGACTAGGGCTGCTGGAATTGCCGCGCCCTCGCCTTGCTGCGTCAAAGCGCGCAAAATCGCCTCAGCGGGGCCCGTCTGAGGCGAGGCGGGCGCGATTCGACGGGTTTCGCGACCCCGGCTATCGCGGTGGACGCAGGGAGGACGCTGCCCGCTCCCTCGCCACGTCCACACGCCAGCTGCAGCGCAAGCTGCGCGACGGGGGGACCGTCGTTCAAGCGCGAAAGAGAAAGGCTCGCAAGGATACGAGCGGCGAAGACGTTCGCTCCTCGAGCCAATTACGAAATCAAGCGCGTCGCCATCGAGATCGTCCGTGAGCAGTCGCCGCGACAGTGCCTTTTGACATCGTCGTAGTCGCACGCGAAATATCACGTCGCACTGTCCACGGGCGGCACGGGCGCCGCTCGGCGCGCGTGGCGATTGGTGACTTCAGCCCATTCTGCCAAGCTGAAGCATGCGCGATGACACGGGGCCGCGACCTCGCATGAGAAGTGGACGTGTCCTCCGCGACGCCCCGGCCGCTGGCGCCGTAGGCGCACTGATCGCGGCGCTCGCTCTCGCGAGCTGTGCGTCGAGCAGCCACGGCTCGCCGGGCACAGACGGTCCGGGCATCGCGGTCGGAAACGGCATGACCTCGGGCAGCTCCCCCGATGGCTCCTCGGGCGCCGTCGCCGCGAGCGGCTCCAGCGATGTGGGGCCCAATCCCGCCGCTTCCTCGGGCAGCGGGGCTCCCTCGACGAGCGGGGTCGGCAGCCCCGGCAGCGGCAGCGCACAGTCCGTAGGACCGCGCGACGCCGCAGCGGACGCCTTGTCCGAGACGACGACCCCCACGGACGCCATGCCGGTCGCCACGGGGGGATCCTGCGCGGCGACGGCCTGCACGACGTGCGGCCCGGGGGGAACCAGCACAACCTGAACAACGACAATTGGGCTGGCAGCCTCACTCTCTTCATTTCCTATTCCGCCGACACGCGCAGCCAGACGGTCGACAAGGGCTACACCGCCGCCCAATGGAATGCCGCCGTCCGCAGCTTCGACGTCGCCTCGTTCGCGACCCAAGTGCAAGCCACGGGCGCCAAGAACATTCTCCTGATGCTCGGTCAGAACACGGGATATTATTGTTCGCCAAATAGCGTTTACGAGGGCTACGCCGGAGCGTCGCCCGGCTCGAGGTGCTCGACGCGCGATCTTCCGATGGAGATCGCCGATGCCTTGGCGCCCATGGGCATCGGGATGTACCTCTACCTGCCCGAGGATGTCGGCTGGGGGGACACGAAGGCGGCCAACAATTTTGGCCTCACGTCGTTGGCGGTGGCCAACTGGGTCGTCGACGCCAATTTCACGCCCAAATGGAACGCCGTCGTGAAGACCTGGGCGGATCGGTACGGATCGAAGGTCAAAGGGTGGTTCTTCGACGGATACGAGAGTCGATGGGGCGTCAGCAGGACCATGGCCGAGACGTACCGCGCCACCTGCTTGGCAGCGAACCCGTGTGGCATCGTGACGTTCAACGGGACCAACGGCAATGCCGTGAGCGACACGCAAAGGGGCGAGACGCGGTTGAACGGCTCGACGGGCCTGCCCGCAAAGGGGCTGCCGACTTCGCGCTGGGATCCAAGCGGCTTGCAAACGATGTGGGACTTCCCGTTGCAGGCGGCGTGGGGCCAAGAGATCGCGGACGATTCGCCGGCCATCTACACGAACGCGAACCTCAAGACGTTCATCACCGCGGCCATCAAGGCGCAGGCGGTCTTCGCTCTGGATTGCCGAACGTCGCTGGCGGGAAAACTATCGGTCCCGGTCTACGACCAGCTCGTCGCGATCAAACAGTGACCGAACGCGCCATTTCGTAGCGGTCCGAGCAATGGCTCGGCCCTTGCTGTCAGTCGCGTGGCATGACGCACGGACGGCTCACCGTTCTCCTTGTCGTTGCGCTCGCATCGGCGTGCCGATCGCAGCCGCCGCCCGACGGACCGAAGCGCACGTGCTGGTCCTTCGAGACCTTGCAGGAGAGCTCGAGCGCCGAGCCGATGGACCTCCTCTTCGTCGTCGACGACTCGCCGTCGATGGGAGACAAAGCCGCGCTCGTGGCCGCCGCGCTTTCCGACGTGATCCGTGGCCTCGTGAAGCCCGATTGCGTCGACGGCGCGGGCCACTTCGTCGGCCCTTCGGACAGCGGCAAGTGCGGGCCGAATGGCGCCCTCCGCACCCCTCCCGAGCTCGACCTGCACGTCGCGATCGTGAGCTCCTCGCTGGGCGCCGCCGGAGGCGATCTCTGCGCCGGGACAAGGGGGGAGCGCACATGGACGACCGCGGAGAGCTCGTCAACGGAGGTGGCGCCGGCGAGCACCCGGTTGCCGACGCCCAGCCGTCGAGCTTTCTCGGATGGTTTCCGGGCGTGTCCCAGAACATCGACCTCCCTCCGCCGCCGGTAGCCGCCCTCGGTGATCCGGCGCGCCTCCTCTCGGACTTCGGCGCTCTGCTTCAGGGCGTTCCGACCACGGGGTGTGCGTTAGAGTCGACCCTGGAGAGCTGGTACAGGTTCCTCGTACAGCCCGATCCGTACGACCAGGTGTTGGTCCGCGGTGGCCAGGCTTCCCTCGCAGGCATCGACGCGACGATTCTACGGCAGCGGCGCGAGTTCTTGCGGCCGGAGTCGCGGCTCGTCGTCCTGGTCGTGACCGACGAGAACGACGCCAGCATCGACCCCATGGCGCCCCGAAGCACGGCATTCGCGAGCCGCGCCTTCCCGGGCTCCCCGACGGGCGCCGCGCCCGCGGGATCGATGGAGTGTGCGCAGCCGGACGACCCCGCGTGCACGTCTTGCTCGCTCCTGGTCGACGATCCGACCTTCGGCGCACGCTGTCCTCGCGGGGCCTTCCTCCCGCCGGCGGAAGACCCGCCGGCGCTCCGCTTCTTCGACATGAAGCGGCGCTTCGGTGCCGACGTGCTGTTCCCGATCGCGCGCTACGTGCGCGGGCTCGCGAAGAAGTCCGTGCCCGATCGCGCCCACGAGCACGACGCGAACGGCGCGTACTCCGACGCCTACGCGACCGCGAGCGCGACCTGCGTCAACCCCCTCTTCGCACGCGACCTTCCCAGCGATCCCGGCCAGGACCTTTGCCATCTGCCGCTCGGACCGCGCCGCCCTGATCAGATTCAGTTCGGGGTCGTCGGAGGTGTCCCGCACCAGCTGCTCGCGGCGGAGCCCGCGAACCCGGAAGGCCCCCCGAAGGACGCGCTCACGACCGCGGACTGGACGGCGATCCTCGGCGGGAGCGCCGGCATCGGGCAAGACGCGCACATGATCGAGTCGACGACGCCGCGACCGGGCCTCGCGCTTCCCACGGCGGCCGACGACACCGACCCAATCCACGGCCGCGAGTGGGATACGAAGGGGGGCTCGCTCGAGCTCGCGTGCACCTTTCCGCTCGCGACCCCGGTGGGCTGCACTCCGTCCGAGCTCGCGGCAGGGTGCGACTGCGGGACAGGCGGTGACATGCCGGTGTGCGATCCGTCAGGCGCGACGCAGACGCGCGGGAAGGCTTACCCGTCGTTGCGACCCCTCCGCGTCGCTGCCGCGCTGCGCGACGGCGCTGCGGTCGCCTCGATTTGCCCTATTCACCCGCGAGAAGAAGCGGCTGGCGACCCGCTCTATGGCTTCAGGCCCCTCGCGAAACGACTCTTTTCTCGGCTCGAAACGGATCCAGTCGTCGAGTGCCTGCCGAGACCGCTGACGCGCGCCGCCGACGGCCGCGTGTCTTGCCGGATGCTCGTCTGGCTGGCAAACCCCGCGGACGAGACCCTCTGCACTCGGGTTGGCCTTCAAGCTCCGGACGCGGAGACGCTCCTTCGGTACCACGAGGCCGGGCGTCCGCTTTGCGTGGTCCCGCAGCTCCTTGCGGCCGACCTCGACCCCGGCAGCGTGTGCACGTCGTCGAAGCTCGGGTGGTGTTACGCGGTTCTCCCGAACGTCTGTCCGACCCTTCTTCTCTCCCAACCGTCGCCGGACGCCAGGTTCCTGATCACGTGCGAAGAGGGGTGCTGACCGACCGAACGCGCGAGCTCGAATCTTCGAAGAGAACGGGTAATCACCCTGCCCATGAAAACCGTGCTCCTGCTCTTCGGCTCGAACGTGTTCATGACGTACGCATGGTACGGCCACCTTCGAACCCTCCGGGCTGCGCCCGTCTGGGTTGCCGTCCTCGCGAGCTGGGGCGTGGCCCTCTTCGAGTACGCGCTCCAAGTGCCTGCGAACCGCATCGGTTACGGTCGCTTCTCGCTCGGCCAGCTCAAGATCATGCAGGAAGTGATCGCGCTCGTCGTCTTCGTGCCCTTCTCGGTCGTCTACATGAAAGAGGCGTTGAAGCTCGACTATCTTTGGGCGGCCCTCTGCCTCTGCGGCGGGGCCTACTTCATCTTTCGTTCGCGTTGAGCGAGCCTATGGAGCGACGGCGAGAACGGCGCGGCGATAGGCAAACAGGCGCGGATTCCCGGAGTCTTCCACCTGCATGATCACGTGAACCGTCCCCGGGCTCTGGACGGCCGGGAGGGTCACCTGGCTGCTGGTTCCATCGGTGACGCTGAGCGTCGCCGGCGCGGTGAGCGTGCCCGCTTCATGATAGATCCACCAGCTCACGTGGAGCGCGTCGCCATCCGGGTCGGTCGTTCCGTCGGCCGCGAGCGTGATCGTCGAGCCGCCTTTGACCGGAAGGGTGAGGGGGCTCTTGGTCCGATCCCCATTGAGGACAGCGACCGGATTGTGGTTCGCCTTGGCGAACTGGTCGGCGACACACCAGTTCATCCGCCCGGCGAAGTCGTTCTGAAAAGGCTCCCGCCAGCGCCAGATGGTCGCCTGATCGGAGCTTGCCGTGCCCCCGTCGTCGAGAGTCACGGTGTCGCGCGTGGTGAGGTTGTCGTTGCTCCAGATCGGGTGGGTCTCGCCGGCCGGCTGAAGAAGTAAGTAGCGACCTCCCCAACCCCCGTAGCTCGGGCTCACCGACCAACCGAGCCCGTTGTCGATCAACCCGATATACGAAGGTGTGTCACCCTCCATGATCCAGCGAAAGGGCGGATACACCGCGCCGAGCGGGCCGTGATTCGCGATGACGTTCGCCTGGAGCCACGGATTGTCGACCAAGTCGAACTTGTTCAGCGGTCCGTTCATGTACCAGCGATCGCCCGAAATTCCGCTCCACGTGGCGCGCGGGTAGTCCGCCGGCGACTGGGTGCTCGGCGAGACGATGTAAAAGAGCTGCGGGAAGGTGCGGCGCAGCCAGGCTCCGGCGTCGTCCTGATCGGAGATGGAGTAGACGCGCAGCTTGGCCACGAAGCGGCCTAGATCCGCCGCGGTGCGCGACGTGCTCACGTCCTCTAGGGCTTGCGCGAGGGTGTTCGCTCCCCCCCAGATCGTGACCCACACCGGCCGCGGGTCAGGCTTGTCGACGACGGCGATCAGCTCCTGCGACCCCGCGGTGCTCTTTCCGGGACCCACCGCGGCCATGCCGTAGCCGGCCTGGCCGGTCTTGGTCACGGCGAGAAGGCTCGCGGCGTCCGGAAAGCCAGAAGCGTGCTTCAGCAGGTTGGGCAGAGCCTGGCCGTAGGCCGCGACTTCTTGCCGGATCAGAATCCTCACGGGGGTTGACCTTGAGGTAGAGCGACGTAATCGCGATCAGCGCCTCGGTATCGAGCTCGTTCGAATACACCAGGTATCGAACGAGGGACTCTTGATCGTCCGGATCGAAACCGATGTCGGTCAGGACGACGACACGCGGTTTGACCTGCGCTCCCGCCGAGCCGTCGACAGGCGCGACGGCCGCGTCGGCCGGACCCGCGCCGTCCGTCGCAGCCGACGCCGCTGCGTCGCCCGGCGCTGCGTCGGGATTCGCGCCCATTGCCCCGGCCGCGTCCGGCGAACCCGCGTCCGAGGAAACCGTCCCGACGGAAGCGTCCGTCGCGCCGCCGCCTGAGTCGTTTTCGGCGGCGTCCGTTCCGCTGCCCCGTGCGCCGCCGTCCGCTGTCGTCGCGTCGGCTTCTGGCGCCCGCGACCCCTGGTCACTCGCGGCGCAACCGACGACGAGCGCCGGCGCCGTCAACGCGAGCGACGAGATGGCCCAACGCCTGAAGATGTCGTGCGCCACGAGAAACCTCACTTTCGTCTTCGGCTCACGCTGGGAAACCACGAGCCCGAGATACGAGGCGGAGCCACATCCGGACCACAAGGAGACCAGCGTATCACCCGCCGTCCGCTCCGTGAGCGTGAGCCAGCCCTCCGTTTCCACTCGCAGGAACCATTGCCCGACTTTTGTTGAGCCCGCGCCTCCGATGGTCTACGGCATTCATCGATGGCCGGAAAATTATGGCCAGTCCATTGGCCGCCGCTGTGGTCGACCCTCTGGGTCCTGTCCACCGGGTGCCGCGAGGGCGCGTCTGTCCACACGAGCGAGCCGAGCGTCCCGCACGACGGGAGCGCGACGGCCAGCGCCGAGGCCCCCTCCGACGCCCGCGCGACCGAAGGCGACGCGATTCTCGCTCGCATCGCGGGTCCGTGCCCGCCCGCGCCCGAACCTTGCCGCATCCTGCCCCTCGGCGACTCGATTACGGACGGTTTTGCCGTCCCGGGCGGGTACCGCGTTCCCCTCTTTCATCGGGCCGTGGTCGCACGACGACACGCGACGTTCGTCGGCTCACAGCAGAACGGACCGGCGCAAGTCGACGGCGTCGCCTTTCCTCCTCAACACGAGGGACACGTCGGTTTTGCGATTGATCCCTTTGGTGAGCGCGAGGGCATATCTCCGCTGACCCCCGGCGCCCTTGAAACGTACCAGCCGCACATCGTGACGCTCATGATCGGCACGAACGACCTAGACCTTCAGCTCGACGTGGCGAACGCGCCGCAGCGCTTGGCGTCGCTCCTCGACAGCATTTTTCGCACGGCGCCCGGGGTGACGGTGCTTCTCGCGCAGATCCCGCCGACCTCGGACGACGCGCTCAACCAGCGTGTCGCGGCTTACAACGCCCGAATGCCAGCCCTCGTTGGTGCGCTCGCGTCCGCGGGACGGCGCATCCAGCTCGTCGACATGTACGGCGCGATGACGTCGATCGCAGGCTTCCGGACGGCCCTCCTCGGCGATCGGCTGCACCCGAACGAACGGGGGTACGCCTTGATGGCCGACGTCTGGTATCAGGCGCTCGCGGCGCTGCTCCACTGAGGCGATTTGGCTCAAAGGGCCTGCAAGAACGCGATGATCTCTCTTCGCTGCCCCTGAAAGTCGACTCCGAACCGCTTTTCGTAGAAGTCGAGCACGTCCTCGAGTGAGTCCGCCGATCCGTCGTGGAAGTACGGCGCGCGGGCCCCGACGCCTCGGAGGGTCGGAACCTTGAACTTGCCTATGTCGGCCCATAAGCCCGTGCCGAGAGCGCGTCCCACGTCCGTCGTCTGGCGGGTTTCGCCTGTCGTCTTGTTTCGGAGGGTGACGAGCGGCAAGTCCGAGGAGCGCCGATCGGGCCCCGTGAGCCCGAGATCGATCATCCGGAACTCCGAGTGGCTGCCGATGTTCGGCGTATTGTGGCAGGTCGTGCAGTGCCCGTGGACGACAGCCTGCCCCAGCGCGTCGTTGATGCCTGGAACGCCCGTGATGGGGACGTCGATGGTATAGAACGCGTGCTCGCCGAGCCCGATCCGTTGACGGCCTTTCAAGGTCGACGTCTCCCACAAATCGTAGACATCGAAGGACACGTTGTTGAACGGCACCCCCGTCACCGAGTCTCCGCCCAGAGCGTTGATGCCCAAATAAAACGGCTCCGCGGAGAGGTTCGCCGGCCCTCCCGTTGCGCCGGCGACGTCGAGCGCTCCGGCCCTCCGATCGACGGACTGGGCGAACGACAGGCCCATGAGGAAGTCGGCCCCCGCCGCGGCGAGCGCCGGCGGGACCGTGAACGTCGTCTCGCCGTGGAACTTGGTCGCGCCGACCATCAGCCCCGCCAGGTTCGTACGCACGTCGGCGGGGCCCCCGGTCCACAGGACCGACGACTGGTGGGCTTCGTTGGACGTCGAAATGATGCGACGGAAGTTCGAGAACGCGGCGGGGGTCGACCACCCGTAAGGATCGTCGACGGCGACGACCTCGAACTCGGCGGTCGGGTTGATCGATCGCGAAAAACGCGTCAGGCCCTTTTTCAAGAGCATCTTGAACGCGTCCCTGCGCGCCTCGCGCGTCGAGATGTCCGCGTCGGGACGGACCGTCTCGTCCAGGAGGCGAAAGAGAGGCGCGCGCCCGTCGCTCTCCTCGAACAGCTCTCGCGCGAGCGCCGGCGTCATCGTCCACGCGGTGCGCGCATCGTGGCATGTCGCACAGGTGCGGCCGTTCGTGCCGAAGACCTGGAAGAAAGGGTTGGTTCGATCGATTGCACCGGACGTATGAAACGACTCGGCAATCCCGGCCTCGTCTGGCGCGGGCTCCAGAGGCTGCGTGGTGATGGCCACCGACTCGCGGCCGACCCCCGCGCTGCACCCCGGGACCGCGAGAATCAAAAGTGTGAACAGCCCCTCTTTCGTGATCGCCATGAGCACCTCCCTAGGGCGGCGCGTTCCGGCGATCGTGCCGAGAGAGCCGCCTGCTCAACGCGCGCATTCGGCCCCCGTTTTCGCCAAGCGTCAAACGTTCTTTCCGAAACCCTTGCCCCTGGCACCCGACCAGCGTCGATGGTCCACCATCAAGCAGCGGTCCTGCGCCACGTCGATGCCCTCGCGAGCCAGTCGGCGCGCGAAATCGTCGTCGCGAATGCCGAGCTGCAACCACACTGTGCGCGGATGCTTGGCGACGATGTCTTCGAAGTGGGCGTGTAGATCGCGCGGCCTTCGAAAGACGTCGACCACGTCGATGTCCCCGGGTATGTCGACGAGTCGCCGATAAACGGGCACTCCGAGGAGGGTGGTCACTTCTGGGTAATAGACGGGCACCGGGACGACTTCGATGCCGTGCGCTTGGAGGTACCGCGGAACGAAGAACGCCGGCTGATCGGCTTGCGCTTCGGTCTTGATGCCGACCACCGCGACGCGCTTGGTAGTCGCGAGCAGCCGATCGATCGTCTCGAGGTCGTCGAGGAGTTGGCCTTCTGCCGGGGGTTGGCTCATGCGAGGCGACCGTGTTTAGCTTGGCGCGAATGACGCCGCGAAGGTTCCCCGAGCCATCGGAGGGGTACCGCCCACGGGCTCCCCGCGATGTGGGGCTCGCGGCGCGCTGGAGCTGCTCGCCGGTCTCGAGCCGGGGGGTAGCGCTGGTCGTCCCATCGTCGTCGAATCGTCGTCGCAGCTCGAGCCGCGCGCGTTGTCCACTCCTTGCGTGCGTTGCGACGGGCCCTACCGCCTCGACGAGCACCTGGCCGAGCTCCGCGAAGGGCAACGCGTGCGCGTGCTAGAGGTTCATTGCGGCCACTGCGGGGCCAGACGGACTTTTTTCTTTCGTGTGCTTCCGGTGATCTCGAGCTGAGCGTTCGCAGACGGAGTGCGGCCGCGGGCTCGTCGGGCTCCCCCGGCTACGAGCGTTCCCCGGCTAGCGTCCTCAACGCGAGTGCGAGCGCGTACGGCGGCTCCCCCCCTGCCGCCGCGCCTTCGCCGCATCCAAGGTCACGCCCCCGGCTGCTGCCTGCCGGTGGACGGCGCTCCGCCGGCGCTCTTGATCGCCCCTTGGGCCTTTTCGCGCAGATCGTCCACGGCGTCATGGGCGAAGTGCTCGGCGCTTCCCAGCAGTCGGTCGCGCGTCTGTCCCATCAGCTGGTCCTCGCGTCTCGTGTGCGGCAGCAATAGCCCCACCGTTGCGCCCACGGCCAGGAGCGCGGCACCGACCGCAAGCGGATTTTCACGCATTCCGTCCTCGATCCGGTGCTCGATTCGCCGAGCCTCCTGCCCCGCGCCTCGCGCGAGGGCGGCCCCACGCTCTTGCGCGGAATGCGCCAAGTGATTCGCCGTCTCTCCGACGTCGTGGGCCATGGCGCCCACGCGCTCTCCGGTCTCACTCGCAAAGCTTCCGGCTTGGCCGACGACTCGGCCGGCGGCATCGCGAACGCGATGCGCCACATCTTCCGCCGCATCGCCTGCGCGGTGCATGGCATCACCGACCGCGTGGCGGCCCTGCTCGAGGACACGCTCGACTGGGGCGTAGCCTCCGCGCGCGCCGCTCCGGCCTTCCGGCGCGTACACGGGGTCTCCGTAGCCCCGGGACATTCGGGGCACGCGGTCGCGCTCGGCGCGTTGGCTCCGCACGCTCATGAAGAGCCACGTGAGACCCACGCCTGCGAGGACCGCAGGAACCGGGTTCGCACGCACCGTATCGACTATCGAATTGCGGGTATCGCTGAAGGTATCGCTCGCGCTGTGGATCATGTTTTCTACCCTTCCCACCGTGGCATCGTGCACGGCGTGCTTTGCTTCTTCGATCTCGGAGCGGACGCGCTCCTTGGCCTGCACGAAGTCCTCGCGGACCTCATGCTTGACCTTCTCTCGGACCTCTTCGAACTGCTCCAGCACCTGCTCTTTGAGCCGCGCCGGGCTGAGCTTTTCCTCGATGGCGTTCACGGTGCCGCTCATGTCGGCGCGCGTCTTTTCGATGCTCGCACGAATGGCGGCTGCGCCGCCGGCTGCGTCACCCCCCGCTGCCGTCCGGCGCGCGGCGTCGGGCCCGGTAGGGCCTCCTGCTTCGTTCGACTTGCTCTTCTCGCTATTCATCGCGCAAGCTCCTTTTTCACCCACACTTTGTTTTCTTCGAGCGCCGCGACGGACTGCTCCGGTATCGGATCAATCTGCTGGAGCGCCCGCACCCCCGCTCGGCACAGGGCGTAGCCGCCCAACACGACGACGACGCCCACGAGGACTGCCGCCACCCAGAGAGGGATGATTGTCCCGAGGGCGAGGACGATGCCGGCTAAGACGAAGAACCCGCCGGCGTGCGCGGCCGCGCCCCCCGCAGCTATCAGCGCCGCGTCGCGGCCCGCCTGTCTGGCCTTCGCCGACATCTCGTTTTTGGCGAGAAAAAGCTCCTGTCGGACGAGGTTGCCGGTCTGGCTCGCGAGCTCCGAGAAGAGCTCGGCGAGCGGGCGTTCGGGGGGCGCCGGCCGTGCCACGGCGTCACCGGTCCATTCTCGCTGCGTCACGGCTTCGATGCCCCCTTCTCGCTGCCGCTGTACGTGCTGTACGAGGCGCCCTGCGAAGCGCCGTAGGAGCCCGTTGGCGCACTTCGCGCGGCGCCAACGCCCGCGAGCGTCGCCGAGCCCACGGGCGGCTGGCCTTGCACGGGGTGCGGGGTCATCGCTCCATACGCGCGCGACCGGTCCTGGCGGGGAGCCGCAAAATCGTCGCGGCTCGGCGCGCCGCGGTCGGGGTGGTTCCGGCCGGAGCTCTTGAGGAAACGGCCGGCCACGAGGCCGAGGGCGAGAGCACCGCCGAAGAAGAGCGCCGGCTCACGGCGGGCCAGCTGCTCGACGTCCGCCGCGATCTCGCTCAGCGGGCGACTGCGCACGTAGCCCGTGAGGTCGTCGATCCGGTCGGCCAACCGGTCGGCGTAGTCCGCGGCGATCGCGGCGTCACCCGTGCGCATCGAACGCCCCGTCTCCCGAAGCGCTTTGGCGACGTGGCCAATGGAGCCCGCGGCGCGGTCCTTCTGCGCGTCGAGCTCGCTGCCTATCTTGTCTTTGGCCTGGACGGCGAGGTCGGTGGCTACTTGTTTCGCCTGGTTGCCGACCGCGGCCACGCTCGCCGCGGGGGCCGCGAGAGCAGTGGGCGACGAGGTGGAAGACGAGGGGGTGGACGATGGAGAGGACGAGGCTCCGGACGACCTCGGTCCGTTCGACTGATTCTTCGGTTCGTTGTTCATGGCACTTCCTTTCTCGAGCTGCGGAGCACTCTCTCCGGAGCAACGCGCGTGCCGCGAGGTTGCCGGGAAGTTTCCGGCTCTTTTGCGACGCTGCTCAGAAAGGAACGAAGCCGCGTGAAGCCAGGATCGAGGCCGTCGCCGTCGTCGCTCGAACGAGGCGCCGATGCGCAAGCGCGGCTCGGTTGTGGCGCTTTGTCGTCGCTGCGCGAGCACGGCCGGCGTCTGGGGAGCCAGCGCTTTCCTCTTGAGCTACGGGTGGCTACCGATGCGATGCGACTGCGAGACAGTCGCCGAGGCAAGGCTTCACGAGAGCAACGAGCCAGCCAGGAGAGTCCTCAGCCGTCAGCCCGCGGACGCAAGAGCACGGCGTCGATCAACGCACGCACCTCACCCACGCGCCCGTAAAGTAATTCCAGGCGCCGGCGACGCCCGCGTTGTACCCGGTAAATCCGTCATCGAAGTTGATCGCCCAGCCGGAGGCGCTGCCTCGATAAGTCGTGCCCGCCCAGTACCAGTTGTTCGTGCGCGCGCCGTACTTCGTATTGGGAAACGCCGTCCGATTGACGGAGCCCGCGACGAGCGCCTCGTTGACCAGGGTAGCGAGCTCGTTCAGGCTGGGGACGCGCCAGACGTGGCCATTGAGCGCCAAGCTCGAGCAGTAGCCCGCGGCGGAGGACCACGGCATCACCGCGGCGCCCGCAGGGGCGGCCGAGTCCGTCTGCTGCCAGGTGAGCCCGGTGTAGTTGTCCGTTACTTCGCCAGCGTTGATCGAATAGTGATTGGGCGGCTCGACGGCGAGCGCGTCGAGCGCTTCGCCCGCGCCGTTGCCGCGAACGCACCGGACGAGCGCGGTGCTCGTGGCCGCGTAATTGTTGCTCGTGAACCCGCTGCTCATCCCGTAAATCCAGGCCAGGTTGGGCGGGGGGGTCGTCTTGTGCGGGTTGGTGATGGTCTCGTACCAGTCCGACCCGGTTCGGTAGTAGCCCGACGGCTCGCCGGGGAACGCAGTGGCGTTGATGGCGTCTCCCTTCGTGACGGTGAAGTCGACCAACGAGGCCATTTCGACGCGCGTCGGCAGCCGCCAGTCGCCGTACCCGGCGTAGCTCGTCGCCGCCAGGTTGGCGCAGTAGGCGGCATTGTTCGGCAACGTGTCCGGCGTGGCCGCCGGCACTTTTTGCCAAGTGAGGCACGTGACGTTGTCGAGGACGGCGCCGTTTCCGAGATCTTTGTAGCTTGCTGGGTTCGGCAAGTTGCTGCCTGCGGGGTTCGGCATCGGCCAGCAGGCCCATTTGTGCGAGCCGCACGACGGCTGGCATTGGCCCGTGAAGACGCCCCCAACGGGCGTCCCGCTGGAGCCGACCGAACCACTCGACGCTCCGCTGGTTGCGCCCGAGCCGCCCGAGCCGCCCGGCGAGCCCGTCGAGCTGCCCGATGAAACGGAAGCGCCGCTCGAGGTCGCGCCGCTCGAACCGCCGGAGCCGTTGCCCGCGCCGGTCGAACCGCCGGAGCCGTTGCCCGCGCCGGTCGAACCGCTCGGCGACGCGCCGCTCGCCGCGGCGTCGTCACCCCCAAGCCCCGAGGAGGCCGCGCCCGAATCGGTCTTTCCTTCCGGCGCGACGGGCGGCGACGTGGACGCGCTGCACGCGGCGAGTGAGGCAACGAACAAACCATGCGCCCAGCGGTAACCCGTCATGGAGAGCACCTGACCTCCCGCGTTGATGCAGGGGAAAGTCGTATTGTGCACGAAGCAGCGGGCGGATCCCGCGAATTGGCCTCTCGTCGGTCGCAATATCGTGTGGTCGGATCATTCGCGAATTGCGACGCGGCCGCTCTGGGCAATGCGATTCGCACAATGCGGCTGGCCCTGAAATGCCGGAGCAAGGACCGAGAAGCCCGCAGCCGGCTGCGGCGCGTGCCTGCGGCGACATCCGCGCGCGGGCAGCTGGGCGATCAGCCGCGCGGGGACGCGGCTGGACCGCCGTCGCCACCCGTCGTCATCCACTCGCGGAGAAACGCGCGCGCGGCCTCGACGACGGCATAGGACACGGTGCTCGCGACGACGGCGCGGAGGACGCGAGAGCCGAGAAGAATACCCACGCCCAGTCCCACTGCGGCCGCCACCGCGACGCTCGTATACGGGTTTTTCTTCATACTGCCGTCGACGCCCTCCGGCATTCGGGCGACCAGGTCCTTGGCGCGGCGGCGAATGACGTTCCAGCCGACGTGCGAGGCGCGACTTCGACGCGCGGCGTTCGTTTTGTCCGCGGGGCTGCCGGCGTGGTCGCCTGTCTCGAGGGGCTTCGTCATGGGGGGCGCAGGTGCACGCCTCGTACCAACTTGCCCTCTTCGGCGCCCGCCTCCTGCAGACGCATGTGAGCTCAAGGAAGGCCCGGCAGGCGGAACACGGCTGCATTTTTCGGAGACAGCGTCACCGGGGCTGCGAGCGTCCGTAGCGAAACGAGGTCGACCGCCTGGGCGAAATCCGAAGGCAACGGCACGAGGTAGCCGTTGGTAGGATGGGCGTTGATCGCAACGAGCCAGTGGCCGAAGCGCAGCGTGTAAGCCGTGCCGCGGCCGGCGTCGCGGTTGGTGGGCGGGACGCGCGTCAGATCCGGACGGAGCGCGGCAGGGTAGCTGACGCCGATGTTGGCGTTTACCGGCTTGTCGGGCGGAACGAAGGCAGGAAAGCCCTCGACCGCGCCCGTCTTAACGACGGATTGGCCCGCGGGGGTAAATTGGACGTCGTCCTCACTTACCTCCCCCAACCAAGCCGTCGTCGGCGATTGCAAGTAGACGCGCGCGAGGCGGTTGATCGAATCGGCCCCTCGCCAGTTGAGCACCGCCCAGAAACGCTCTTCTCCCTGCTTCGCCGCCACGGCCATGTTCTCCGCGTCGAACCAGGCAAAGTCGGGCTGGCCCGCCGTCATGGGCAGGACGACCCCGGCTGGCGGTTGCGCCCTGAAGGCCGCGTAGTACTCCGGCAGATGGGCAACGTCCCACCAGCCTGCCCACCCGCTCCAGTCGGAGGCGCTCGTCGACAAGGTGGTCTGCAGCTGTCCTTCGTTGAACTGTTGTTGGACGTACCCAACGAGATCGGCGCCGACGACCGAGACGCCGCGGCTGGCCACGAGGACGTCCTCCACCCAGCCTCGACCGAGGTAAACGACGTGCGAATCGACCTCTTGAAAGTTGCGACAGCCCACGTGCTCGGCGCCGAAGGACGTAACGTGGCCGCTCGCATCGAGCCCGGGGTTGCGCAGCGGCGCGCGCGCACGAAGCAGCTTTAGGGCCTGTGCGGTCAGCCTCGCGTCCCCCGTCTGGAGCGCCCACGAGAAGACTTGGCCGCCCCGTTCACCGTAGTCGCTGCCTACCAAGCAATCTTCCTTCGACGTGCCGCGCGACGTGACCGTGAACCAATTCGGGCCGAAGGGGGCGGTACCGCGCACGGGGGTCGGCCCGCCTCCAGGCAAGTCGTCCCCCGACCAGGGGTCGATGCCCGCCGCCTCGTAAAGATACCGCCGCGCCTCGGCCTCGTACAAAGCGCGCGCGGGATCGACGAGCAAGAGCGCGCGATTGGCCATGTACGTACGCCAAGCGGCATCCATTTGCTGATTCGTTATCGTCTTGCGATTGGCGCGGCCGAAGTCGATGCTCGCGCGCAACGCCGCCGACCAGGCCGTCTGCCGCGTCACGACGCCGAGTGAGCCGCCGTAGGCCACGGTCGCCGCCATCGCTCCTTGTAGATCCGGCCACAGCAGGCGAATGGCCTCGCCGACCGGACCGAAATAGCCTCCCCATCCCGCATTGAAGTTGAACGACGAGGCGAAATACGTGGACGGCGCCGCAGCGTACTCTGTCGCCATGGCGTCGATTGCGGCCAGCACCTGGGTCACGACGGCGGGATTCTTGTAAGCCGCCGAGCCGCTCACGGCGTAGGCCTCCGCCAGGAACTGCAGATCGTCGGAGATCAGCGCGCCAGGCGCGAGCGCGAGCTTGGCGCTGACGAGCGAGTCGACCTTCGCCCTCCACGCAGCGAGCCACGCGGCCTCGGCGGTCGGCGAGGGGGCGGGCGCGGGCATAGCCTGCGGCGCGGCGCCTTGTTTCTCGCCGGACACGTCGAGGTACCCGCCGAGGTGCGTGTAAGCTTGGTAGAGGCCCGCGGTCGGGGCGCTCATGCGGTGTTGCGCGAGGTCGTAGACCGGAGGAGCATAATAGAAGATCGTCCCGAGCGATCGGAGCGTGACGGTGACCGTGCTGCGCCCCTGCGTGAGGCTCAGCGGGAGGCGCTCGGTCCGATAGACGAACCGGTTCGGTAGCCAGCCGGACGAGCTCATGAAGATCATTTCGTCCGTGGCCAGGTACTGATGCCTCCAGCCGACCTCGAAGCCGTTCACGTTCAAGACGAGCCAAGACGTCGATGCGTCACTTCCCCAGGTCTTGACCGTGAAGTAATTCTGTTTGACCGGATCGACCCTCATCGTGAAGGTCGCCGCGCCGCCGTAGTAGTCTGGGTTCGGCGCGCGGGGCAGGAGGCGCCGGACGCCAAGTCCGAACGCGCCCGGCTGCAAATCACTCGCCGGACCGGTAGACGGCTCGGACGGAATGGGCGCGACCGCGGCTTGCACGGATGAGAAGGCCGTCTTCAGGGCGTGTGTGCTCTCGGACGCCACGTCGCCGAACACGAGCGTGTCGAGCTGCCCGAGGCTGGAGGGCGGCGGCGGGCCTCCTTCGGTGCTCTCCGTGCTCGCGTCGTTCCGAGAAGCGTCGTCTCGCGCGGCCACGGCGTCGGCAATCGCGTAGGCTCCTTGCCCGCCGTCGCCGCTCGGCAGACCGGCTTCGCCGATCGCGGCGTTGTCGGCGGCGTCCCCGCGGCCCGCGTCGCCGACCGAAGGACGAGCGACTCCCACGGACGCGCAGCAGGCCAGGAGCACGGGGAGGAGAGCGGACCACGCCGGAGGCGTGGTAGGGACGTTTCGAATCGGCAATTCCGGTGACCTCGAGCGTTCTATGACCTTACGCGGCGCCCGCCGCGTGCGCCCGCCGGGCACGCGGCGCCCTCGCAATCTCCAAAGGGTCTCACACGAGCTCGAAAAGTTCCTGCGCCCTTCGCCCCTGGCCATTGTGGCAGGGGTGGCGTCCGCGGTGTCAAACTTCGAGGGACCGGCTGGCGCCGGCAAAAGACAACGACCCATGATGACCGTGAGATGGCCGTGGTGCCCGAAGCCGATTGCCGCCGTCCCGTTCGTCCTCGTCCTTCTGGCGCCGGTCGGGGCGAGCGCAGCGACCTACTACGTCGCTCCGAACGGCAGCGACAGCGCAAGCGGTGCGCAGGGCGCGCCGTGGTCGTCCGTCGCCCATGCGCAAGCGGTCGTCGGGCCGGGCGATACCGTGTACATCCGCGCGGGCACGTACGCGTACACGTCGGGAACGAAGGGGTGCGCGAGCGGAACGGACAACATCAGCGGGGTCGCGCTGACGAAGAGCGGGACGTCGGGTAATCCGATTCACTACTGGGCGTTCCCAGGCGAGGTCCCCGTGTTCGACTTTTCGGGGATCAAGGACTCGTGCCGCGTCAAAGGCTTCTCGGTGACCGCGAGCTGGATTCACATGAAAGGTCTCGAAATCACCGGGGTACCCCAGAACAACAACTTGAACCACGAGTCGTGGGGGGTGTGGGTCTCCGGGAGCAACGACCGGTTCGAGATGCTGGACATACATCACATCATGGGAACGGGATTGTTCATTCAAGACGGGGGCGGCAACCTCGTCCTCAATTGCGATTCGCATCACAATTACGATCCGCTGACGTCGAACGGGGCCGGCCAGAGCGGTGACGGCTTCGGCTGTCACATTCCGGCCGGCAACACCGGCAACGTATTCGACGGCTGCCGGGCGTGGATGAACAGCGACGACGGCTACGATTCTCATCAACGCGTTCGAGTCCGTGACCATCCAGAATTCCTGGGCATGGCAAATGGGCTATTTGCCGGGCACGCTCACCCCCCTTCCGGCCGGCAACGGGAACGGCTTCAAGTCCGGGGGATACGGCGCCGACCCCACGAAATTTCCGGCCAATCCTCCGAGGCACGTCATCAGGAACGACGTCGCGTTCGTCACCAAAGCGGCGGGCTTTTACGCCAACCACCATCCCGTCTCGAGTCTCTTCTACAACAACACGAGCTTCGACAACGGCGTCGACTTCGACATGCTCGGAATGAGCCCGAGCGGAGCAGCCATCACCGTCGGCGTATACCGGAACGACCTCGCTTTCTCCCATGCGGGAAAGATGCTCCTGTCGAACAACACGAACACGGTGGCGGATGACGCCGACAACTCATGGACCCTACCGATCACCCTGACCGACACCGA
Source organism: uncultured delta proteobacterium (assembly GCA_963787925.1). Classification (GTDB taxonomy): domain Bacteria; phylum Myxococcota_A; class Polyangia; order Polyangiales; family Polyangiaceae; genus Palsa-1150. Next base: position 410,379 of record CAWBEN010000003.1, on the reverse strand, counting down.
GTTTCAGAGTGTCTCCGACGTCGGAATGGACGGTCCACGTGGAGCCGACGGGAGCCTCCCGTGCGTCGGTTTCTTGCGGCCCCAGGCGGCGAGCGATTTCATCGGCAAAGGCAAAGACATCGGCTTGCCGTTCAGCGGCCCCGCCCCTGATCTGGGCGCGTTCCAGCACGGCGCGTGCGGCGCATCGAGCGGTGCGTACGACGCCGGCTTGACGGCGGGGGGCGACGCCAGCTCGTCGGGCGTTGGCTCGAGCGGCTCCACGTCGGGGGTGGGCTCGAGCGGCTCCGCGTCGGGCGTGAGTGCGAGCGGCTCCGCGTCGGGCGCGGGCTCGGCCACGAGCGGGAGCGGAGCGAACGGCGACGCTTCGGCGGGTCCGAATCCGGACGGGGGGTCGAGCGAGGCTGGGGCGACGCGGACGGACGCGAAGAGCGGTTGCGGTTGCGATGCGGTCGGCTCGGGGTCGCGGTCCGGGTTCGATGGGCTCGCTGCGGCTGGCCTCCTCGCTGCGGTTCCCGCTTGGCGACGACGCCGACGGGCCGCCGGTCGGTCGAGGTAGTCTTCACACGGGCCGGGATGGCTCAGTACGTCACGGTCACGTGATCCGTCTTGGGGCTGACGTCCCACTGCAGGTCCCGCATCGCTCGTTCCACGCAGGACGCGACCGCCCCGCTCGGCGGGGCCGTCTTGACGGCGACATCGACCGCGCGGCCCATCTTCACAGTGACGTTGACGACGATCTTCATGTCGTCGGGCGCGCCGCACGCGCTGACGAACGGACCGTGCACGAGGGGCGCCCCGAGCTGGGCGCTCGACAGGGGGCCTGCTTGGCGATGAGCCACCGTTCCGCCGTCGTGCCGCGGGACGCCGGCGTCGCTCGTCACCGACGGCGGGGGCGGAGCGGAGGACGAGAGCGAAGCGGACACCGACGAAGCGATTGTCCCGATCGTCCCCCACGCCTGCAAGAGGAGTGGGAGCTTTCCCAGGGCCAGCAAGGGGACCACGATCAGGCACGCGAGGAGCCCCACGGCGACCGCGACTGCACCGGTCCTTCGTTTCGGCATGTGGGGCTCGGCCGTCAGAGTACCTGGCGGGCAAGCGCGGGGCCAAGGGCGGTCGCGACGCTCCTCCGATGTCACTTTGCCGACGCTGGCGCTTTCTGCCTGGCGTTCTTAATGTTGGGCCAAAGCCATGATGCTGCCCCGACGGTTTCGGTCCCTCCTCATCCTGACGGCGATGCTCGTTTTCGGGACGATCGCCCTTGGCCACCTAGCGCAAGCCGGGACGCTCCAAGTCAGCGATCGAGAGCACGCCCTATCCTCCGACGACACGGCCCGGCTGAGGTCTGCGCTCGCGGCGGCGCCTTTCGACGGTCGCTTCGTCGTGACGAGTGAGTATGCGGACGCGCAAGAGCTCTCGCGCTACGTGGGCTCGCTCGTGACGGAACCGAACGTCGTCGTCGTGGGCCTCGATCCGCGTCACCACCACGTCCAGGTCCACTTCGGTAACGGCACGCACATTTCCCGGTCGGACTGGCCAGCAATAGAGCGCGCGGGCAACGACGCGTTTCGCCACGCCGATTGGGCCGGCGGTGCCGCCGATATCTTCACGGCGGCGACTCGCGTCGACGCAAGCAGCGCGGCGGACTCTTCCTCGGCACCGCCGGTCGCAGCGCCTAGGCCCTCCCTCGTCGGTCCCGGTCTCCTGCTTCTGCTTTTGGCCGGCGGCATCGGCCTCGCCGTATATTTCGCGCGAAGGCGCGCGAGCTACGGAGGCATGGGCGGACCGGGTTATGGCGCGGCACCTTTTCAGGGACCCAGGGGGCCAAATTACGCGGGGCAGGGTTATCCGATGCCGCCTCAGGGCGGAATGGGGCCTTTGGGAGGAGGGCTGCTCGGCGCAGGCCTGGGTGGGCTGGCGGGCTACGAGCTCGGCAAGCTGGAGGGAGAGCGCGAGGAGAGGGCCTATCGTGATCCAGCGGCAGACCGCGGGGGGTTCACCCCCGACCGGGGCGACGACTACGATGCGGGCGGCGGCGGCTCGAGCTGGGATGACGGCGGAGGGACCTCTGGCGGCGGCGGGGGGCGACGACGGCGGGGGGTTCGACGGCGGCGGGGGGGGCGACGGCGGGGGCGGCGGGTCCGACTTCTAGCGGGCGCTCGAGGCTCCGGCGATGCTCGACACCAGCGCTCTCGTCGCGTTCGTCGCCACCCGCGACGGGGCCCGTTCTCGCGCGTTCTACGAAAAGACGTTGCAGCTCCGGCTCCTGTCCGATGACCCCTACGCGCTCTCGTTCGACGCGAACGGCACGCCCCTGCGCGTGCAAAAAGTCGATGACTTCACTCCGCAGCCGTTCACGGTCATCGGCTGGACCGTCCCGAGCCTCGACGAGGCGGTGAAAACCCTCGTCGACCGCGGCGTCCGGTTCGAGCGCTACCCCGGGATGGATCAGGACGCCTTCGGCATCTGGTCGGCGCCCGGGGGAGCCCGAGTCGCATGGTTCAAGGATCCGGATGGCAACACACTCTCCCTGACCGAGCTCGAGGACGCACGGGCCATGGGCCCCTGACCCCGGGAGGCCGCGACGAGGCAATGGCCCGACGCACTCGCGCGCTTACCCCGGCGCGCTCCCTTTCGCGACGAACCCGGAGCAGCGCACGACCGGCAGGCGGGGATACTTTGCAAAGCGCGGATCGCTCTCGTGCAAGAGGCAGAGAAGGAAGACCGAGCCTCGCCCCGAGACGACCTGCTTGCCATGACGGCACGTCTGGCAAAGGCCTGCTGCCGGGCTCTCCATCGCGCGCGCGAGCGTACTCGCGAACGGGGTGACGTGCCCCGCCCGCCGCGCCTGTTTCATCGCCCGCTCTCCCAGACGCTCGCGAGCAGCCCGAACGCCACCGACGCGCCATTGGCGAACGCAGACAGCCCCAACGCACCCAAGGGCGAGAGCCGCGGGAAAAAAAAGAGCGCGTAGACACCTGCCTCGAGGAGCCACGCCCAGAGCTCGGAGAGCCCGAGCGACACGGAAACCGAGAGCCAAGCCAATCGCGGGAAGACGAACCAAACGACCGGATGCGTCAGCAACTGGGCCGCGAACGCGGTCATCACGCGACTCGTCGGCCGCGCTGGCACGGCACGCGTACCGGCAACGACGAGCGGGATTTCGACGAGCGTGGTGATGGCAAAGGCCGCGGGCCAAGTCAGCGACAAGACTCACCCTTTCCCGCTCGTGCCGCTCGCGCGCGATCCACCCGGCCGCGCGCCCCAAAGAAGCCGAGACACGCGAGCTCGAGCCAGCCGTGGAACGTGGCCATCGACAAGTACACGGCGCGCGTGGAGCGCAGGCGAAAGAGCGACGCGACCGCGACGAGAAGAGCAGCCGCGGCAACGAGCACAAGGCCGCGCCCGCCGAGCTCGCGCTTCAGCGCGCGCGCAGTCATTCGAAAGGTCGACGTCCCGCTGACGAGATTGTCTTGCGGTATCCACGAAAGCCACGCGGCGTAGTGGACGGCCTGCAAGAACACGTAGCTGACGCCGATGGCCAGGGCCGTCTCGGTGCGAACGCACGGCGCCGCCGCCTCGACCGCCGCGATGGACTCGGAGACGAGAAAACGCCCCCCCATCGCCTGGAAGTCCACCCAGGCCAACGCCCGTCCGGAGGCCAGGAAAATCGCCATCCCCAGCGCCGCCGCGGCTGCGGGCAGCGCCACGATTCGACCCTTCCGGAACATGGTGATCCAGATGACGAGCGCGACGAGGTTGTGCGCATAAGCGAAGAGCGAGCGCGCGAGCGAAGGGGCGAGCCAAGTGGCCCACGCTAAGAGAGCCACGGGCGCCCCGAACGAGACAGCGCGTCGGAGCGAACCGGCCGCGCGCGCTCCGAGCACCACGCCGACGGCGACCCAGCTCCAGCCGACGCTCGACTGGACGCGCACGTAGGGTATCGCCGCCGGGGCCACCATCTCGGCAAGGCCGAGAGCGACGAGCGAAAGGCAAGCGCCGGCTACGACCCGCCGCCACCCGCGCGTGGCGTCACGACGGAGGACGAGGTGGCGCACGTCGCTCGCCAGATGGGCAACGCCGAAGAGCAACGGCCCGCCGACGAAAAGTGCACCGGGCGCGCGCAGCACGGCGACCGCGAGCAGGGCGACCGAAACGAGCGACTGAATGGCTAGCCGCGCGTTCCTGTCGACGACGACCCTCGCCAGTCCGGGGGTACGGAGCGAGACGCGCAGGAGAGCGCGGCGCAGGTCGTCGACCCGTTCGAGCGCGAAGGCTACGGGGCTCGGTGCGATCGCGGGCTTCACATTTCTCGAGGTGGCTTGACGAGAAAGACGAAGGCGCCGAAGAGCAACAAGAAAAAAGCGATGATCGGGAGCAGCACCCAACCCGAGTCATGTTGGTACTCGGCAACGTCGGCGCGCGCGGCGGTGGCGGTCGTGACGATGAACGCCGCCAAGAGCGCGCCGAGCCGCAAGCGGGGGCCGCGACGAGGCGTCTTGCGACCGGCCGTCTCGGAGAGCGCGGAACGATGCGGAAAGAAAGCGGGACGAAGGTTCATGGGTGGACGTCTCCTTTGACCGAGCCGATGACACCTTCGGAGAACCAGCGTCGGAGCGCGTCGATGGGGATGACGGGCTGGAGCGACTGGGGCCCCCAGGGATTGTAGAGCTTGACGGACCGCCCGCTTTCCACGGCGGCCTCACGAGGTACGCATGTTCCCCGACCAAACCGGACGCTTCCGCGTCCTCGGCGGAGAAATCCGGCGGCGTCTTGAGGATGACGATTTTGCCTGCCTCGAGCCCCTGACGAACGTCTCGAGCGGGGTCCCGGTCTTTCTTGAAGTCGATCGAGTCTCCGCGATTGCCCGTGAGCGCTTCGAGCGCGACCTCCACCCAACCCCTTGGTGCAATGACGTTGTAGCCGCCGAGGAGCTGGGCAAATGCTTTCTCCACGACCATCGGCCAAACGACCGGCTCGTTGCCCGCGAGGCCCGGTTTCGCGTGCTCTTTCGGGTACTCGGGGAGGACATTCACTTTCGTCTTGACCGAAAAAATGATGAACGTGCGGAGGGAGCCGAGCGACATCAAGATGGGCTTGCGCAAACTCACGGTGTACGAGACCACGTGCCCATTCCCGTCCTTGTTCTCGACGATGAGGCTGCGCAGAAGGGCGCGACCTTCTGGCTTTGAGGCGAGCCCGGCTAGCACCGCCATGAGCGCGCAGTCGCCGAGTTGCCCCTGACGCACGTCGGCCATGTTGGCCGCCGTGACGGACGCGCTCTCGGCGTGAAAAAGGACCGGGGCGGCCACGCGGACCGTGCCGCAATTGTCGAAGTCGTGCTCGTTCGAGCTTTCACCGCAGTCGATCGACAAATCGTCGGGAGTCGAGGAGCTGAACGCCTCGTAACGTATCCAGGCTACGGCGCGCGCGGCTCGTGCCGCGGTTTCTTGGTCCGTGGCCGGCAGCTCTTCCGGGCTGTCGGCGATCGGAGCTCCGGCCGCGTCCGAGAGCCGGCGCCGCGTGGTGTACGGGTCGATGGGATTGGCCATTGGGCGTTCTCTGCCTCGTTTGCCCATTCATCGGCCTTGACCCGGCGCGAGTTGCGTCGAGCCATGATCACCGCGCGAAGAAACCCGCACCCGGCCGCGCGTTCGTCGCGCGCAACGATTCTCGCTCGCGACGCTATCTCGGTCGGTGGCGCGGGCGAGAAGAGGACCGCCCGGCGGTCTGGTTGGAGGCGTCCGGGCGGAGGACCTCCTGCGCAGGCGCCGCGGACGACGGCGACGCGGCCGCAGGCGACGGTGCCGAAGCAAAGCGCGGACGGACGATGATTTCCGGCGCGTTCGCCGGCCGGCGCGGCCCTCCGAACGCTCGAGCGGAACCCTGCCTCGGCGGCGGGGTGCTGGGGCGCTGCGGCGACGGGCTCGCCTCTGGCCGCGGTGAGCCGCCGCGCGAGCCGTGCCGCCCGTCGTGCGTTGCCGACCGAGCAGCGTGCTGGGGTTGCGGTGATCGACCGGCCCCGCCGTCGCCCCCGAGCGAGCGCTCTTGCCGGCGTTGCGGCTGCCGCGGCGGAGGGGTGAAGGAGCGGGGTTGCGCTGGGGCGGGGTTTGCGCCACGGCCGGTCGGAAGGAACTCGGGCGTCAGCTCGCGCCGCGCATACGCTCGCCAGATCTCCCAGGCGTCGCTCCGACGCGCCTGAAGCGAGCGATCGATTCGCGCGAAGTGGCCGAGAATGTTCTCGGCATCACGAAGAAAGAATCGCTCCGAGCTGCTGTTGTGCGAAGCCGACACGATCTGCGGAAAGTCGATGAGGGTGGGACCATTGGCAGCCCAGAGCACGTTGTAGGGGGAGAGGTCGCCGTGGATCAAATCGCAGGCCAGGAGCCGGACGAGCTGTGAGACCATGTCGTGGTATGCGGCATTGGCCTGCGCCGCGCTGAGGTCGACGTCAATCACGCGCCTCGCGGCATTGCCGTCCGCATCGAGCACGAGCTCCATGAGGAGCACGCCGTCGAGGAACAGGACGGGCGTCGGGACACGCACGCCCGCGGCGTAGAGCTTGTAGAGGGCATCGGCCTCCGCCGATTTCCAGGCCTCCTCGCCCGCCGCCTTGCCGAACTTCGAGCCGCGGTCGATGGCGCGTTGGGAACGCGTGTTGCGAATCGCTCGCCCCTCCTTGTACGAAGAGTTGTTCTTGAAGCTGCGGTGCGCGCGGTCCTTGTAGACTTTGGCCGCCACGACTTTGCCTCCGAAGCGAACGACGTAGACCTCTGCCTCCTTGCCGCTTTGCAGGCGCGCGAGGACCTCGCTGATGACGCCCTCGGTGAGGAGATGTTCGAGACTGCTTCCCATGTTGGCCAACACCCCTTATTCGGTTCTATCCCGTCTTCAGCCCGTTTTTTTGCCGTTACTTTGCCGTTACGGAGGGACGAATGCATAGCAGGCGCGCGACGCTTCGGGGAAAGCCGCGTTCGGGCGCCTGCCGCGATGGTCTCCGAGGGTCATGATGGCCCCGTCTGCGGCTCCCGAGGCTGGGGTGGGCTCTTCGCATCGGCTAGGCTACCCCCGATGCCCGCACTCTTCACCAAAGGGGACCTCTTCGCAGCCGAAGGGCTCCACGCTTACGCCCACGGCTGCAATTGCGCGGGCGCGATGGGAGCCGGAATCGCAATCGAGTTCAAACGCCGCTGGCCGCGGATGTTCGAGGAGTACGCGGCGCGCTGCTTGGACGGCCGGTTCGGCCTAGGTGACGTTTTCGTCTGGTCCGAAGACGCGCACACGATCTTCAACTTGGGAACGCAGGAGCACTGGCGAAAAAAAGCGCAGATTCCGGCGCTTACGAAGTCGCTCGGGCGAATGCTCGAGCTGGCAGCGCACGCCGGCGTCGACCGCATCGGGTTGCCTCGCATCGGCGCCGGCCTGGGTGGCCTCGACTGGAAGCGCGTGAAGAAAGTCATCACCGAGGTGGGACAGCACTCGCCGGTCGTGATGGTCGTCTTCGAGCAGTTCGTGCGCCAGACGCCCCCTTCGCCAGCGGACGCGAACGGTCCGTCCGAGCATCCGTAGGCGCGCGGGCCGCTCTCGCGCACGCGGCCTTGCCGCGGTCACTCGTACATCACGTACTCTGGTTGCGGAGAGAGCGACAAGACCTCTTTTGCGGTCATCAGGCGGCTGCCGTTGCGCGTGTCTTCGTCGAAGAACAGCTTGAAGCCGGGATGAACGCCGGCCGTCATCGTCTCCATCAGGTTGCCGTAGGTCGCGATCTTCGCGTGCACCGGGCCGAGGCCGTCGACGCTCTTGATGATGGCGACGCCGCGGAAGGATTTGAGCAGCGACTCGTCCTGGATGACGCCGCGATTCACTTCGTGGAACACGAGCGCCTTTTCAGGAAGCTCGCCCTGCTCGATCAGCGTCGAGAGGTATTCGGCCACGTCGTTCAGGATCGAGCCGGTCGTTTGGCCGAAGAAGACTCCGGGCCGTTGGTTCGGCTTCATCGCCCACTCGGGATCGAGCGCGACGCCCACGTCGGGCTCACGCAGATAGCTCTCGAAAGACTTCACTTCCGTGAGGAAATCCGACCGCCCCGGTTGAATGTTGAGCAGGAGGAGCGCCCGCGATTGACGCGCCATGCGTAGGTATTCGTCGACCACGGCGCCGTCCACCCGGCGTCGGTACTTGCCGTCGGCGCCGGGGCTCGATTGCACGACGACGGCGATGAGCTCGAACACCGGCAAGAGCGCGCGGCCTTGAGCGTAGTGGGCCGCTTGGGCGTCGAGCGCCTTGGCTTTCACCGCGAGGTTGCCTTGAAGCTCGCCGAGGGCGGGGGCGCCCGGAGTGCCGCAGAAGCCGACGAGACGATGAATCGGAAAGAGCACCCGTCCGCCGCGGGGGAGCTGCTTGGGCGGCGCCGCAGCGCTCGGCGGGGGGGCGGCGGCGGCCTCCTCTTGCGGCTGGGGAATCTCCGCGCTCGCTTCGGCGGGCTTCGTCGCATTCGCCGCGGTCGACTTCGTCGAGCTCGCTTGCGGCGAGGCGCCCGACAGGCAGGCGGCGGGCAAGACCGCTGCCGCCAAGGAGACGACCGCAAGCGTCCCGGCCGCGCATCGCGCCAGAATCGAAGAGCCCCGGGTGACGCCGCGCATTGCCAAACCGTATCTGAAGGTGAACGGGAAAAACACGTGCGCGCGCGCGAGCGGCTCCGAGCGACGGGCCGTCGCGCGATCGAAAGCCATGGCCCATGGGTCTCGCAGACCGCCGCCACGACGCGCCGAGGCGCGGGGGACGTGAGCCTCTACACGTGAATGGGCAAGACAGTGGGCAAGACAGTGGGCAAGACAGTGGCCAAGACACCAAGTCAGAATGAATGGGAGGGAGAAGAGGGGTGAGATGGTGAGAACGCTACGACGCCGGTGACCAATCGTTACTTGACGATCGCGGAACGCGGAGCTAAGCATTCCAACATGGTTACCGAGTCGCGCTCCCGACTGATGCTCATGGTCCTCGAAGGCGAGGCCTGTCGCCTCCCGCGGTGGGTCGCGGCGGCCACGACGAACGCGAGTCGTCCGGTAGCGAAGAACAAGCACCTCGTTATTTGGGCGACGAAAACCCTCTCCTAGCCGGGACCCCAAAGCGCTGTTGCGCAAGGCCGCCCGGGACCACCCGAGGCGGCCTTCGGCTTTTCTAGGCGCCTAAACGAGCCCTCGAGCCGAACGGCTCGTCGGAACCGAGCAGGACCCATCGCCACGACGAGCGACGCGACGCCCTCGAACACGAGGGCTCGCTCCGTCGCGCATGTTTTTCGCTTTTGGTCGCGAACGGCCGGAGAACCAATCATGTTGTCAAAGACACTCATTCACCTTCGCGTGGTCGATGCTTCGCAATCTGCGGCCTTTTACGAGGCCTTGCTCGGCGCGACTCCCGCTATGCGCAATGCGAACGGGGCTGTCTTCGATCTCGATTCGCCGCCGCTGCTTCTCACCGTCGAGCAGGCACCGCGCGCGAAGGCCGTCTCGTCGAAAGAAGAGCGCTTCGCGCTGGTCGTGCTCGAACCGGAGCACGTCGGTGACGCCGCCATCCGGCTCCGGCGCGCGGGCGTGAGGCTTCGGGTCGAAGATCAGGGAATCGAAGCCCTCGACCCGGACGGCAACAAGTGGCGAGTACGCCTCGTCCCGTTCGCGCCGCGTCGGGCCGTGTTGGCGACGCGCGTCTCCGGAGAGGAGGGGAAAGACCGTGAGAAACACTGAGAAACCGGCGTTCGGTGTCCTATTCTCGATATGTTTCTGCCATTTGCTCAACGACATGCTGCAGTCGCTCCTCGCGGCGGTTTATCCGACGCTGAAGTCCGAGTTCCACCTCAGTTTTTCGCAAATCGGGCTCGTCACCCTCGCCTACCAGCTCACCGCCTCGCTCCTCCAACCCGCCGTCGGGCTCTACTCCGATCGCAAGCCGACCCCCTTTTCGTTGCCGGGGGGGACGCTGTTCTCCTTCGCCGGCCTCTTGCTCCTGTCGACCGCAGGAAACTACTGCGTTCTTCTGACCGGCGCGTGCGTCCTCGGTGTGGGCTCGTCCATATTCCACCCCGAGTCCTCGCGCGTCGCGCGAATGGCGGCTGGTCGGCGCGTAGGGCTCGCCCAGTCTTTGTTTCAAGTGGGCGGCAGCATCGGGTCGGCGCTCGGCCCGCTCGGCGCGGCGATGGTCGTCCTGCGCTCAGGACAGCGGGGGCTCGCGGCCTTCTCGCTGCTCGCCCTCGTCTCGACGGTCATCCTCAGCGGGGTCGGCCTCTGGTACAAACGCCATGGCCTCGCGCGCCTCGCAGCCAGCAAGCGTGCCTCCAGCCAATCGGCGGCTGCCCAGCCTCTCTCGTCGCGGCAAGTGACCGGGTCGCTCGTCGTCCTTTTGACGCTCGTTTTCTCGAAATTCGTCTATCTGGCCAGCCTCTCCAGCTACTACACGTTCTATCTCATCGATCGCTTCGGTCTATCGGTCCCGAGCGCGCAGATGCACCTCTTCGCCCTTTCGGCGGCGGTCGCGGTCGGAACGCTCGCCGGCGGACCGCTCGGAGACCGCTTCGGGCGTAAGCCCATCATTTGGTTTTCGATCCTCGGGGCGCTCCCGTTCACAGTGGCACTCCCCTATGCGAGCCTCTTTTGGACCGGCGCGCTCAGCCTCGTCATTGGTTTCGTATTGGCGTCCGCATTCCCCGCCATCGTGGTCTACGGGCAAGACCTCATCCCCGGCCGCGTCGGGATGGTCGCAGGAATGTTCTTCGGGCTCTCGTTCGGCGCCGGCGGCCTCGGTGCGGCGCTACTCGGCAAGCTCGCGGACGCGACCAGCATCGAACAGGTGTACCGCGTCGTCGCCTTTCTCCCTGCGCTCGGGCTACTGGCAGCTCTCCTTCCGACGCTGGGCGGAGGCGCCACCGGGCGCCGAGCCGCGAGCGCCTCTCGAGGGGTGAGCATCGAGCCCGCTAGCGTGGCACCCGCTCTATCGAGTGACGAGTGACGACGGCGAAACGCACCGTAAGCACGACGCTGACGGACACGAGGCCTGCGGTGAGGCCCCACCACAGCCCTTGCGCCCCTCGGCCGAGGACGAAGCCGAGCGTGATGGCGGCCGGAAAGCCCACGGCCCAATGCGCGAGCACGTTCGCGACGAACGGAAACCGCACGTCACCTGCGCCGCGAAGCGCACCCGCGGCGACGACTTGGAGGCCGTCGAAGATCTGGAAGAGAGCCGCGATGCGCAGCAGGTCGACGCCCGTCGCGACGACGTGCTCGTCGGAGGTGAATGCGCGCATCAGCGCACGAGGCGCCGCCGCAAAGAGGATCGCGCCGAACGTCATCGCGCCCCCGCCGAGAGCGATTCCCATGGTTCCAGCGAGGCGCGGGGAGCGGCCGGCGCCGATCGCGCGACCCACGCGTACGGAGGTCGCTCCGCTGACTCCGAGAGCCGCCATGAACGTAAAGCTGGCCATCGCGATCGCGATGGAATGGGCGGATGCGACCACCGGGCCGAGGGCGCCGGCGAGCAGGGCCACGACCGTGAAGACCCCGACCTCGGCGAACATTTGAAGGCCGATCGGAAGGCCCAGACGATACGCCGTGGCGAGGCGGACGGGCGGCCCCTGCTCGGTCGGACGGTAGTCGATGGCGGACCTGGCCACGAACGCGAGGAGGACGAACGACGCGAGGCTGAACGCGATACCGCCGCCGAGGGCTCCGAGCGCGGGAAGGCCCACCGGCGGCAAGCCGATGGCGAGCAGCGCGTCGTCGCCGCGAACGAGAAGGTTGGCGGCGGGAACGTTGATCACGTTGGCCACTAGGCTGCCGACGGCCGCTGGGTAAGTCCGCCCGTGAGCCTGGAGGAAGGTCTTGGTGGAGAAGAACAGGAGCGTCGCCGCGAATCCCGGCGCCTGCCCAGCGAGGTAGAGGCGCACCCGGGTGACGACCCCTGGCGAGAGCCCGACGGCAGGGAGCGCGAACGTCACCGCGAACGCGGCGGCCATCGCGATGGGCCAGAGCAGCAGCGTGGCGCGAGCGTTGGTCACGAACCCGCGCCAGGCGACTCCGTGCTCGCCGGCCCCGATGGCCTGCGCCGCGAGAGGCTCGAGGCCCGCCGCCACCCCGATCCCCACGACGACGGTGCCGAACCCAATCGATCGACCGATCCCGGCTCCTGCCAGATCGTCGACGGACACACGGCCTATCGCAGCCGTATCGACGAGGGACATGGCCATCAGGCCGAGGTGGGCCATGGCGATCGGGGCCGAGAGGCGCACGAGCTCGCGCAGCTCGCACCAGTACGAGCCCGGCGCGAACGAGTGGGGGTCGCCTGGCGTCGTTCGTGCGCGCGTCACTTCGTGCGGCAAAGAAGGCACGCAGGACGCCCGGGGCGACGATCCATCCCTCGCCGCGAACCGCTCAAGACCGGTTGGCCGTTCGGCGTCGCGAGGCGTCCGTCACGCCGAAGGTGCCGCTGGCCGCCTCCGACGAGGCCGCGCCGCGTCGGTCCTGCTCACGAGGCGCGTCGAGCACCTCACGGACTTTGCGTGCGAGTGCGTCGGGGGTGATGGGCTTGTGGATGAAATCGATGTCCGAATCCAAGATGCCGTGATGCACGATGGACGCGTCGGTGTATCCCGACATGAACAGCACTTTCGTCGCCGGTCGTTGAACGGCAATGCGCTCCGCCAGCTCGCGGCCGCTCATCCGCGGCATCACGACGTCGGTCAAGAGCAGATGGATCGTGGCCGGGTGCTGCTCGCTGATGACCAGCGCATCGCCGCCGCTGTGGGCTTCGAGCACATGGTAGCCGTACTGCCGCAAGATGGCGTGGGCGAGGGCGCGAACGTGTTTTTCGTCCTCGACCAGAAGAACGGTCTCGGCCCCCCGCGGCGTGACGCTCTCGGGGGGAGCCGATGAGGCCTTGGCGACGACGGAGGCTGGGTCGGCCTGAGGGAGGTAGATCCTGAACGCAGTCCCCGCACCGGGCTCGCTGTAGACCGAAATGTGCCCGCCGCTTTGCCGAACGATTCCGAACACGGTCGAGAGACCTAGGCCGGTCCCTTTGCCTTTTGCTTTCGTGGTGAAAAAAGGCTCGAAGATGCGCGCGCGCGTCTCTTCGTCCATGCCGCAGCCGGTGTCCGTGACGGCGACCATGACGTACGCCCCCGGCGCCACGGCGGTGTGATCGGCGGCATAGCCGGCATCGAGCTCCACGTTCGAGGTCTCGATGGTGAGCTTCCCTCCGGTCGGCATGGCATCCCGCGCGTTGACGACGAGGTTCATCAGCATTTGCTCCAGCTGACCTGGGTCGGCGTTCACTCTTCCGACCGCCGGGTCGCCGATGAAGGCAAGCTCCACGTCCTCGCCGATGAGACGCACCAGCAGCTTGCCGAGCCCCGCGATGACCTCGTTCGGATTCAGAACCCTCGGCTTCAAGATCTGCTGCCGGCTGAACGCGAGGAGCTGGCGGGTCAAATCCGCTGCCCGGTTGCCCGCGGCTTTTATCTCGTCCAGGTCGAGGCGCATCGGGTCGCCAGGCTTGAGATCCCTCGCGAGCATTTCGCTGTAGCTCAGGATGACAGAGAGGAGATTGTTGAAATCGTGTGCGACGCCCCCGGCAAGGCTCCCAATCGCCTCCATTTTTTGGGATTGGCGAAAACGCTCCTCGCTCCGCCGAAGAGCCTCCTCGGCCACACGCCGGGCGTCTTCCTGGAGGCGCCGCTCGGACACGTTCTGGGCGACCATGAGGCGGCTCGGCCGGTCGCCGAACAGGAACGGGTGAACCGTCTCTTCTGCGTCGATGATCGCGCCGTCCTTCCTTCGGTGTCTCCGCGCGCAGGCGCCGAGCGGTAGGGGGCGAGCGCCTGCGGCGTCGGCCTCGAAGCGTTGCGGACCGTCCTCGCGTACGCAAATGTCGTCTATCGTCATACGGAGAAACTCGTCGCGCGAGTACCCGTATTGATGAATGGCCGTGTCATTGACCGCGAGAAACCGCAGCGTCTCCACGTCGTAGACCCACTTGGGGAGCGGGCTGCTGTTGAAGAGCGCGCGGTATTTCGATTCCGACGCACGCAGCGCTTCTTCCGTCTGCTTTCTGTCGGAAATGTCGGCGACGTAAGAGATGTACTCCGCCGTCCCCTCGAGCACGGCTGCGCCAACGAGCGCGGCCACGTGATGGCCGTCCTTGTGGACGTAGAGTCTCTCTCGCAGAGGCAAGAAGCCGGTGGCTCTCAGCTGCTCGCGCGCCTCGATGTTGGGCACGACCTCATCGAGCGGCGTAATCACGCTCCAGTTCAACTTGCCCGCCAGCATCTCCTCGCGGGTATACCCGAGCATTTTCAGAAAGGAGTCGTTGGCCTCTTTGAAATTGCCGTCCAGATCCGCGATGGTCACGCCCGTCACGCCCGACTCGAAAAGGCGCCTGAATCGCGCCTCGCGATCCCTCAGCCTTTCGTGCTCCTTGACGAGGCGCTCGGCGATGAGCAAACGAATTTCGAGGGCGGAGGGCCCGAGCGTCGATACGTAAAGATCGGTGGCTCCCGCCTCGAGCACTTCGGGAAGTGCCGTGTCGTGTTTGATGACGACGAGAATGACGGCGTTTGCTGCGGCAGGATTCGAGCGAACGCGGCGGCAAAAGGCAGCGGCGCTCATGTCCGGCAGCGGGTCTTGCACGACGATGAGGGGAGGCGACAGAAGGGCGACTGCTTCGAGGCCGAGAGCGCCATCGGCCGCGCTCGCCTGTTCATGACGGCGAGTCGACAAGCTCTTCTCTGCAACGGCCTTCGTCTCGGCGTCGATACCGACGAGCAGTACCTGCATATCGCCTCTGACCTCCCCGATGGACCAACCCTACAAGAAAAGTAGCGCAAACGCCTCGCGCGCCTGCACCAGACCTGTGGGCCTCCTCCCGACCGGTGTGACGAAAACGCTCCCCGTTCAGCGATCCGAGCGCGCCTCGAGGGCCAACGCGCGGGCCTCTTCTCGAGCGAACCCGCTCGGATAGAGAATCAAGTATTCGCGCGCCGCGCGGGCTGCGGCGGCGTGGTCCGCACTCTGCGCGAGGACTCGAAACTGCTCGACATGCGCGTCTTGCGTCAACGGCGCTCCCGGATACCGACGAACGAACTCGTCCAAAAGGCGCACGGCTCCCTGTCGATCGCCGCTGTCGCGCGCGGTCATCGCGTCGGAAAAGAGGCGATTCTGATTCGCCAGGGCGTTCTGACCCGCAGCGGCTTCGCGGGACCCAGCGGAGTCGGAAAGCGCCCGGCCGCCCGCGGCTTCGCGCTCGGGCCTTTGAGAAGGCGGCACCGAAGCGCTCGAGCCCTTGGGGGAGCGGAGGCTCTTCGAGCTGGACATCGCGTCCGCGAAATTATCGGCCGAGGACGCCCACTCGGTCCCCGCGGTCAACGGTATTTCGCGGTCGCCTTGTTGCACCGTCACGACGCCTTCCCTCACGATCACTCGGGTCCTCGTGAGAGCCGACGGTCCGGAGCGGGTGACCTCTACAGAGAACACGGTGCCATGAACCGAGACGAGCGTGTTCGGAGTCCTAATCGCGAAAAAGTGTCCGCGCGGAAGCTTGGGCACGTGCACCTGAACGAACCCTAGCTCGAGCGCCAGCTCCTCCCGGTCGGGCGAGGGAGCCGTCGTGTCGGGCAGAGCGAGGCGCGTATCGGGTCCAACCGACATCTCCACGCCGCTCAGCAGTTGCAGGCGGGTGGAGCTCGCGGGCTTTGTCTCGATGTGGGCGGCCGACGACAGGGCCATTGGCGCGGAGGCCGAACCGAGCTCCCCACCCCGAAGGTGGGCACGCGAGGCTTCGAAAAAAGCCTGCAACCGTGCAGCGACACGCCCGCCCGGCGCGTGGGCTCGCCAGAAGGCGATTCCGAGGCTCAGGACCGCGGCCGCGGCCACCATGGCGACGACACCCGCGAGCCGTCGCGCGCGGTTCGTTCGCGCGGCCGCCGCGCGACCCATCGCCTCGGCCACCGCATCGACCATCCGCTCTCTGCGCTCGGAAGGGGCGGCGTTCGACTCCATCGGAACGGGGAGACGCGACCACCGCGCAAGAACGCCTGGGCGCTTCGGCAACCGGCTAAGCATGACCGCGACCCCCGCTCTTCGATCGCTCTTCGGCGTCGAGCCGCTTCAAGAGGACGCGCCTCGCGCGAACGAGGCGTGACTGAGCGGCGGCGACCGAAGCCCCCACCATGACCGCTATCTCGGAAAGCTCGTGGCCGAGGACGTCGTGGAGCAAAAGAATCATGGCCTTGTCCGAGCTCATGGCCGCCAAGTGCTTCTGGACGGCTCGAATCTCCTCTCGGGCGCCCACCTGCCGCTCCGGGTCAGCCGCCGTCCGCGGGTCCGCGACGTCAGCCAATTCGACGGGGTCGAAGACATGGCGCGCGCGACGGCGCCCCCGCAACGAATTGAACGCCACATGGGCCGCCACCGAGGAGGCCCAGGTCGACAGGCTGCAGCCTCCGGCGAAGCGCCCCCGCATCAGAGTGACCACGACCTGTTCGAACGTCGCTTGCACGAGATCGTCGTGATCGACTTCACGTTTTCCGAGCACGCGAAAGAGCGTCGCTTCAATCGTCGCAATCGAGCGATCGTGAAGCGTGCCCGCGCGCCGAACGTCGCCCCTCACGACCGCGTCGATGAGAGCTTCGTCGTCCATCGACGGGCTCGCCTCGGACGAGCCAGACGGTGGCGCCAGGCGGAGCCAGCGTTCTGGTTTGGGAATTCGATTGGACGCCGTCAAGAAGCTCTCATCCTCCTGCAGTCTGTACCCGATCTTGCACCTTGGCAGGCCCAGCGTGGGCGATTTGTGGTGGGCGCCGCTGCGACTCACGGAAATGTGAACCGAACGCCGGCTTCCCCGCCCAGGTCGACAGGCGGAATGTGCGCGACGACGCGCCGATGCGCATTCACGTCCGTCGCGGCGAACCCCTCGGTCAGCGCGATTCCTGCAACGATTCCAAATTGTTGCGACCACATCCACGCGACGTCTGCGCTCTCGGAAAATCCGGCCATCCAACTTCCGCCGCTCGCCGAAACCGCTGTCGCAGCGTCCGTGCCGGTGGCTTCGACCAGCTCCAGAAACGCAGTTGTGCCCAGCGCGAAATGCAGCCGACCGCGAAGCGCAGAAGCCCGAACGCCTCCACCGACCGAAGCGCTCGGGCGGACGAGCGAAATTTGGTCGGCGCCCGCCTCTTGAAACGTGCATCGAAGCGCGCCGCTGAGAAACCAGGGCCCGCCGTCCAGCGCGCTCGCAAAACGCAGCTCGCCGCCCGCCGCAGGGACGGACCCGCGTACGCCTTCTGCGAGGACGAAGCGCGCGTCGAGCCAAGACCGTGAAGAGAAGTCTCGCGCGGGCTCCGAGCTGCTCGTCGGCTGCGAGGAGATCGAGGCCGTGCGATCGTCGGGCGACGCGCCGCCCGGCTCGCCTGCCCGCGCGCCCTCGCTTGCCCGCGCGCCCTCGCTTGCCCGCGCGCCCTCGCTTGCCCGCGCGCCCTCGCTTGCCCGCGCGCCCTCGCCTGCCCGCCCGCCCTCGCCTGCCCGCGCGCTTTTGTGCTGGGTGCCCTCACGCTCGACCAACGCCCCCTCGTCGCGAGCGAACGCTTCACCGACCAGCGTCGCGATCGCGAAACCCACCGTCCGCCATCGCTCGGCCTCCGGGTCGGCGGGCGAGAAAAGGAGCACGCGCCCCGTCCATTGGGCGCTCCCTCGGGCCCGAAGGCCGACGTCGACGCGGGCCTCGGAGCGGTCGGAGCCGTCCCACCCGAGGATCGCCACCGCAACGCCCTGCTCGCCCGGCGGAGTGTCCTGACCGAGCACGCAGCGCGCCCGCCCTTGCAAGCCGATGTTGCACGTCTCGAGCAGCGAGCGCGCGTTGGGAGACGCTTCATCGGCCGGCGAGAGTTGCACGACTACGGCCGCCGTCATGCAGCCCCGCGGGGAGAACGCCGGGAGGCGAGGCCGACGAAGGCACGGTCGGTAGCGCGAAAGCCCGAGCGAGAGGTCCTCGTAGACTCGGCCGACATCAAGCAAGGTGCCGGAGAAATTCGACCAGAGCGGCGCTCGTTTCTTCCGGGCGCTCTTGGCCTATCCAGTGGCCCGCGCCCCGAAGCACGACAACGGGGCGCAGGTCGGGCACGATTCGCTTCATGGAGTCGATGACCTCGCCCCCGCCGAGCGGCAAAGTGGGATCGCGGTCGCCCGTGATGAAGAGCGCGGGCACACGCACCTTCTCGTCTGCGCGCTCGGCGAGCTCCGCCCAGTCGCGATCCAGGTTGCGGTATCGGTTGAGCGGACCACGAAAGCCGTTGCGCCGAAACTCCGCCGCCCAGACGTCGAGCTCTTCTTCCGCCATCCAAGCGGGCAGGATGGGAGGGTCGATCATCCCATCCAGGAGCTTCGCCCCCGCGGGCTTTCCGAAGAAGCCCGGCGCGGGCGGGGATTCGCCGGAAGCCGCGTAATAGATGAGACGCAGCGACCGGCGGATGTCCGCGTCGAGCTCGGCCTCCGCGACGCC
The DNA here is from genome assembly GCA_963787925.1 of uncultured delta proteobacterium. Taxonomy (GTDB): domain Bacteria; phylum Myxococcota_A; class Polyangia; order Polyangiales; family Polyangiaceae; genus Palsa-1150. The sequence goes on along the minus strand of CAWBEN010000003.1, from coordinate 391,842 downwards.
CGGCTCCTGAAAATCGAGCATGTAGAAGAACGCGTTTTCGAAGCGCTTGCGGAAGAGAACCGTCGGAGGTGCGGGCGGCCGCGGCTGGAGCGGAACGCTCAACCCTGCCACGGCGCGAAAACGCTCCGGGTGAAGAAGCGCGCAGTGCCACGCGATGACGGCCCCCCAGTCGTGACCGACGACGACCGCCGTCGGCTCGCCGAGCGCGTCGATCAACCCCACGGCGTCCGCAACGATCTCGCGCATGGAGTAACTCGCCACATCGGTCGGGGCGTCCGTCCGTCCGTAGCCTCGCACGTCGGGCGCGACGGCTCGGTAACCGGCGGCCGCCAGCGCGGCGAGCTGCGGGTACCAGGAGTAGGAGCCCTCTGGAAAGCCATGGATGAGCAAGATGAGCGGCCCACGCCCTTGCTCGACGACGTGATGACGGATGCCGTTCGCAAAGACGGAACGGTGGGTGAGAGACGTCATGGCGCTAACCTTACTCCTCGGTCGTTTCGACGTCTTCCGAAGGGTCCCTCCGCCTTTGGTCACTGACGTCAGCCGCTCGGCAGGGCGGGGCATCGGGGACGGCGGAGAGCGATCCAAGGAGTGAGCTTGGGAGAGGGCCGGAACCATGGGAGCCTTGCGGCGACATGCTTCGAGTCCTTCGACTTACCTTCTCATCCTGCCTGATCGCCGCCCTCGGCGGTTGCTTCTCCAACACGCCGACCGCGCCGGGGAGCGGGAGCTCCGCCCTCGACGACGCGGGACGGAGCGGCCCCTTCCCGAGCGCCGGGACCGTGAGCATCGCGAAAGGCGCAGGAGCGCCGACGTCCCGATTCGCCTTTGGCCAGAATTATTGGAACTGGATCGACTGGACCAATTCGGGGACGACCGGATTGACCGGAACCGAGGCGCTCGTCGCGAGCCTCCGTGTCAATGTCCTTCGCGCGGGCGGCAACAACAACGACTCGAACTCGCCCTCACCCTTCAACACTACTGAAATCGACAAGTTCGTCGCTTATTGCCGTACGGTCGGGGCAGAGCCCATTTTGCAGGTGCCGCTGCTCGCCAACGACGTCGACGCCGGCGCAACGACCGCACAGACGGCGGTCGACATGGTCACGTACGTCAACGGGACCAAGGGGTACGCGGTCAAATACTGGGAAATCGGCAACGAGCCGGATCTCTACACTCCGAACCGGAACGCACAACCCCCGATTCTTTCGGCGAGCGACTACTGCGCTCAGTTTGCCAGCTACGCCGCCGCGATGAAGGCGGCGGCGGCCGCCCCCGGCGGCGGCGGACAGCCGATTCAATTCGTCGGGCCCGACCTCGCTTATCGATACACCGCCAGTGACGACTGGCTCACCCCCTTCCTCGATGGTTGCAAGGACTACGTCGATGTCGTGTCCGTCCATCGGTATCCGTTCAAAGGCTCCGAGACGTCAATCGCCGGCGCGTTGAACGATGTCGACGCCTTCAAGACGACCGTGCAGTCACTGGCCGCGATCGTCCAGGGGCACGCGCGACCAGGCACGCCGCTCGCCGTGACCGAGGCGAACATCTCCTATGATTATGCGCCGAGCGCGTACACGTCGTCCTCGCTCGTCGCGGCGCCGGGCACGTTCTACGCGGGCCTGTGGACCGCCGACATCATGGGAGCCGCCCTCGAAAGCCACCTGTGGACTCTCGCCCTCTGGAACATCGGGGAGACCGATCCGAAGAGCTCCGTCCTGGGCTACATCACCGGCGGCCAGCCAACGCCGGCCTATTACGCGGAGCGCATGGTGTCGGCGAACTTTCGCGGCAACGTCCTCGCGCCCGCCGGCGTTCCGGCCGGCTTCTCGGTGTACGCGAGTTTCGACGCCGGGTCCGGCGTGACGGCCATCCTGGTGCTGAACAAGACGACCTCGGGTCGTCTCACGTTGGCGGTCGAAGGCTTGGCGGCGCAATCGTTCGACTTTCCTGCGACCTCGATGACCTTGGTCCAGATTCCGGATGCGGCAGGTAGCGCTTCGACCGTGCTTCGGTACACGGCGGAGAGGGCGGCGGCGGGCATGCCCCCCGAATTGCTCCAGTGACCGGGCCTATTTGCGTCCGTTGTCGTCGCCGGAGCTGGCGATCCGGCGAATCTCGCGGGCCTGGCGGATCGCGGAGGTCGCCGCAGGAACCTTGGAACGCCATTTATCCGGCTCATGCAAGTGAGGCAGCATCCACGCGAGCGCGTCTTCCATCTTGGTGGAGACGTGCGTGGGGTAAGAAAACCGGCCAAACATGCGCAAGCCGGTCAGCACGGCGCGCACGGTGGCCCCTTCGAACCCGGATTCTTCCACCAGCCAGCAAAAACAGCGGAGCTTCCCGGCGAGTCCCGTAACAACCTGACGGTGGGGGCGGCCTGGCGGCACGCGGCTGGTTGTTCTGCGAAGGAGCTCCTGTTGTCGCTCGCCATGGAACGCTTTCTCAAATCGGAGGCGGACGCGCTCGTAGGCACGATGCGCAATGACCGCGGCATGGATGCGCTCGGTTATCGGCTCGGCTTTCGTCCGCTCGCGCGGGGCATCGTTTTTCACGGCGGGCCGGTCGATCTCGTCTCATTTCAACGGTCGTGGAAGCGCGCGCCGCTTTCATCGACGACGGAGAACGTCATTCAAACCCTCGGAAGCTCGATTCGCTAGCCATCATGAAGACATTGCTCTCCGAATGCGTCGCCGACCTCAGCGCCGCGGCCGATCAATTCCCTTGGGAGGAGCGAGCGGCTTACGCCGACTGGCTCGCCCAGACGTACTACTACGTTCGACACACGACCCGGCTCATCGCCTGCGCGGCGGCGCGCTTCCCGCTCGACGAGCGCGGCAACTCGCTGCATCACCGTTTCGCGACGCACCTGGGTGAAGAGAAGAAGCACGAGCAGCTCGCCGTCCACGACCTGAAGCAGATTGGAGCCGCGATCGCGGACCTGCCCGAGCACTCGTCGACTCGCATGTTCTACGAATCGCAATATTACAAGATCGAGCACCTCGGCCCGATCGTGCACTTCGGATACATCCTCCCTCTCGAGGGAATCGGCCCGGCGTCGGGCAAGCGCATCGTCGCTCGCGTGACGGCGGCGCACGGTGCCAAGAGCGTGTCGTTCCTCCGTCTCCACTCGGATGAGGACGTCGACCATCTCGAGAAGGCGCTGGCGATGGTCGCGAGCGTCACGCCGACCGAGCGCCTCCTCGTCGAGGACAACATGCGCCAGACCACGCACGGGTACTGCTCGATGCTGGCCGAGATTCGTCAGCGCCTGCGAGAGCCCATTGCGCGGAGGGCCGCAGAAGCGACGCGGCTCGCGCTTTGAGCACGACAGCCGACCAACGGAAAGACCCAGTACCTCCAGCGAGCGCTTGCCACTGTAGCGATTGCGGTCGTCCAGCGCTGCATGACGCACCCGACGGTTTGAACGAGCGAGGCTGGCGCCTTCTGCACTTGCGTGACACCTACGGCAACGCCGTCCTCTGGTGGCGATGCACGCGCTGCGTCGGCTGTGGACCGAAAGGGGTCGGCGAAGAGGCTACCGCACCGGCCGGCTGACCGTCGTAGGGTCGGCGCCCGCCCGGGGGCGGCGCTCGTAAAAGTTCCGAGGTGAGGACGGGATTCGAACCCGCGTATGACGGTTTTGCAAACCGTTGCCTAACCACTTGGCTACCTCACCGCTTTTCGTTGTCGTTCCGAGTACTTACTTCCTGACTTGCCCTGTCCCGGTGCCTCGGAGAACCATTGCCGGGCCGATTCGGGCCCGCGAGGCGCCGGAAGATGCCACACCCACGCCGCCCAGCAAAGCGATCCGGAGCGTTGCCACGGGGCAACGTGCCAAAGAGCGCGGAACGCACGCAACGTCGGCGCCGCCTGCACGCTCGCCTCGTCTGTTCCCGCACCGGTTACGTGTCGGCTACGACTGGGGCTGTCCGTCGCGCTCCCGGAATGCAGGGTGGCCACATGACGATCCCGTTGCGACGGATCGACCGTAACTCTCGCGGTGCGGCCTCGCAGCGGGGCTTTTACGATCCTGACTACCGCCGCGCGGATGAAGGCATCGAAAAACGCGCGGTCGGCTTCGCCCTCCTTTGGCGAGGGCCGATGACAAGCCGATACATCGATCGATGGGCGGCCGAGATCTTGGCGCCGCCTAGTCTTGGAAGGAGTAGCAGCGTGACAGCGAACTACGACTGCATCGGGCTTACCTACGCCGCGACGAGACGAGAGGATCCGCGCCTCGTCGCCACCCTGCGATACGCTCTCGGCGACGCGCGCTCCGTGGTCAACGTAGGCGCCGGCACCGGTGCGTACGAGCCGAGTGATCTCGACGTGCTCGCGGTCGAGCCGTCCGAGACGATGATCGCACAACGACCGATAGGATCGGCACGGGTTGTTCATGCGAGCGCTGAGCGTCTTCCCTTCGATGACGCAGTCTTCGATGCTGGGCTGGCGGTGAACACGGTTCACCACTGGACCGATCTGAGAGCCGGGCTGCGCGAGCTTCGCAGGGTCGTGCGCCAGCGAGTGGTGGTGTTTCTTCGGGACCCGCTGCGGGGTGCGTCCTTCTGGCTAACGAAGGATTACCTTCCTTCGCTCGACACATCGCGACGCTATGGTTCTATCATGGCGACCATCAATGAAGAATTTCCAAGCCTACGAGAGTATAGGTTCTGCTTGCCATGTGATTGCGCTGACGGCGTGTTTACGGCCTTCTGGGCCAAGCCGGAGATGTACCTGGACGCCGCCGTCCGAAGGAACATATCGAACTTCGCGCTCGCGAGGGATGAGGACGTCAAGGCAGGGCTCGATGCTTTGAGATCGGATCTGGAATCGGGCGCTTGGGATCGCTCGTACGGTTATCTCCGGATGCTGACGGAGCTCGACCTGGGGCACCGGGTCATTGTTGCCGAGCTCCCCTGAGCGAGGAAGGGCGCCTGTGCGGTACAGGAGTTGTACAGGATGAGGAGCAACGCGCGGTCTCGCAGGGCGTGTCGCCCGGCCTCCTACGGCTTGCGCGACACGCTGAAATCCCCATAGTGACCCGCAACGTCGTGGTGCGCCGCGAGGGCTCGTTCAACGGCGCAATTCATCGACGCCCATCACCACCCATCACGCCGGGTGCGTCGATGAATCGCTCATCCTTGAACGAAGCCGCTTCGCGGCGGCTGTGAGGACAGAAAGCGCCAGGGCCTGACGTGCGGCGCGATTGGTGGCTCCCTTGGATCGGCGTTGCCAGGGACGGCGACGCCGAAGGAGGCGACCATGGATAAGAGCATCGAGCAGCTGGGTCAGGACCTGGCATTGGCAAAGTACGCGAAGAGCACGTGCAAGATGTACGTCAAGACGGCCGAGCAGCTGTCGAATCGGTTCGGTCGACCGTTAGCGGAGTTGACGCGCGAGCAGTTGCGCACGTACGTGGAAGAGATGACGGTTCGCGGCAAGAGCACGTCATGGTTGGGGTGCCAGATTGGCGCGCTTTCGTTTCTGTATCGCAAGACGTTGGGGCGACCGGAGGTGGTCTCGTTTCTGTCGTACCCCCGGCGTGCGCACCCGCTACCGACAATTCTGAGCCTCGAGGAGGTCAACGCTCTGCTGACCGCGATCCGAGTGGCGCGCTACCAGGCGATCGTGATGGTGCTGTACGGCGCGGGGCTTCGGATCGCCGAAGCGTTGGCGCTCGAAGTGAGCGACATCGACGGAGCGCGGGGAGTGATTCGCGTGCGCCACGGCAAGGGCAATAAAGCGCGAGAAGCCAAGCTATCGCCGACGCTGTACGAGTGGCTGCGGCAGTACTGGGCACGCGAGCGGCCGCCGCTGCCCTATCTGTTCACGTCGGGCAAAACGGGCAAACGGGCATGCGCCGAGTCGGTGCGTGCGGCGCTCGCGGACGCGGCCAAGCAGGCGTGGATCAAAAAACGCGTCACGCCGCACGTGCTGCGTCACAGTTTCGCGACGCACCTGCTCGAGCAGGGGACCGACGTCCGGGTGGTGGGCGCGCTGTTGGGGCACGCGAGTCTGCAGTCGACCGCGCGCTACGGGCGCGTAACCGAGAAGTTGGTGCGCCAGACCCCCAGTCCGTTGGACCTGTTGCCGCACAAGCGCTGGTAGGCGGGTGCGCCGGGCCCGCCGGGGCCCAGCGCGCTTTGACATCGCGGACATCGTGCGCGCCCATCGCGTCGGACTCGAGAGGGTTCGACGCCTGAGCACCGCCCAAAAGCGTGTCTTGACCGACATCGCGCAGTGCCGCACCGCGCGGCTCGGCGGGCATGTCAATCGCTGCGAGTCCTGCGGGTGCGAGCACCCGTCGTACAACTCGTGCCGCAATCGGCATTGTCCCAAGTGTCAGGCGCTGGCCCAAGAGACCTGGATCGAAGCGCGTCGGCAGCGAATGCTCGACGTACGGCACTTCCACGTCGTCTTTACGCTGCCCGCCGAGCTTCGGCCGCTCGCCGCATGGGCGCCCGGCGTCGTCTTCGACGCCCTGATGCAGGCGGCGCAGCGCACGCTGGTGGAGGTGGGCCAACGCCGCCTGCAGGCGCACCGTCGGAGCCACGACGGTCCTTCATACCTGGACGCGCAAACTGGAGTTTCATCCCCACGTTCACGCCCTCGTCACCGCCGGCGGATTGAGCGCCGATGGCGCGAGTTGGCGGACCGCCTCGCCGCGCTTTCTCTTGTCGGTCAAGGCTCTGGGCCAGGTCTTTCGCGGCAAGATGATGACCGCGCTCGGCCGCGCGTACGACGACGGCGCTTTTGCACGCTTCGACGACTTTCGCGACCCCGAGGCCTTCCGCGCGCTGATGGCGCGCGTGGCTCGCTTGTCCTGGAATGTCTACGCCAAAGCCCCCTTCAAAAAGGGCCAGCACGTGCTCGCCTACTTGGGTCGCTATACCCATCGCGTCGGCATCGCCAATAGCCGTTTGCTGGCCGTCTCCGACCGCGCGGTGACCTTTCGCACCAAAGGCCAAGCTACCGAGACGCTCTCGCCCGTCGCTTTCCTTGGCCGCTTCGTACAGCACGTCTTGCCCGACGGTCTGCACAAATCCGCCACGTCGGCCTCTACGCCTCCGCCTTAGCCGCTCGATGCAATCGCGCCCGAACCCTCCTTGGCATGGCCCTGCGCACGCTGCCGTCGAGCGGCTGGCGCGAACGGCTCGCTCGGCTCACTGGGCGCGACGTTGCTGTCTGCCCCCGCTGTGGGGGACGTGTCTATTCCGTCTCCGTCCCTCGCTGCCGTGACCCGACAAACCTCGCCGCGTGATCGCTTCCATGACCCCGACCCCCACCTTTGCCGCTCTCCGTTTTTCGCGACCGTCGGGCCGCCTTGGCCGAGATCTGCCCGCCGCCCAGGCTTCTCCTCGTTGCGCCCCTCGCGGACATCACCCAACTCCGTCCTACGGCTTGCGCACCATGCTCAAAATCCCCATAGTGACCTGCAACGTCGTGGCTACGCCGCGAGGGCTCGTTCAACGGCGCAATTCATCGACGGCCATCACCACCCATCACGCCGGGTGCGTCGATGAATCGCTCATCATTTTCGCTTGTCGGCCAGCGAATCTCTTCGACTGGCGCGGGCTTTCCGCTCATCGGCCCATCATTCTTCGGCATGGGCTCGCGTCTTTCGCTCATGGGTGCACCCTTTTTGCTCACGCCCGCCTCCTTTTCGCTCATGGGCGAACGAATCACGTCGATGCCCGCACGTCTTCCGCTGAGGGGCGCGCTCGTTACGCGGATGGGCGCAGCTCTCTCGCTCATGCGCTCGTCCTTCGTCGGCATTCGGCCCCGTCTCTCGCTCAATCGAGCGTCCGTTGTCGCTGATGCGCCTCCGTCTCCCGCTCATTCCCGTGCCCATCGCGCAAACGGCCGCACCGCTTCTGCTCATTCCCGTGCCCATCGCGCAAACGGCCGCACTGCTCCCGCTCATTCCCGTGCCCATTGCGCAAACGGCCGCACCGCTCCCGCTCATTCCCGTGCCCATTGCGCAAACGGCCGCACCGCTTCTGCTCATTCCCGTGCCCATCGCGCAAACGGCCGCATCGCTCCTGCTCATTCCCGTGCCCATCGCGCCAACGGCTGCATCGCTCCTGCTCATTCCCGTGCCCATCGCGCCAACGGCTGCATCGCTCCCGCTCATTCGCGTGCCCATCGCGCCAACGGCCGCACCGCTTCTGCTCATTCCCGTGCCCCTCGCGTCAACGGCTGGCCCGCTGCGGCTCCGTCGCGGACCCATGGTCGGCGTTCGCCGCCTCTTTCGCTTGCCGGCGGACGCGTGTCGTCTGCCTCGACGGGCATCGCCGTCGGGGCCGGGGCTCCGTCACGCGCGGACTCGGCCAAGAAGGCCGAGCGCCGGCCCGCTTCCGCCCACTCGCCATCGCGTGATCGTCACAAGTCCCAACCTCTCGAAAAGACGAGCGTCGCGCCGCGTCGTCGCTTCGCGACAAAAAAATCGACAGGGCACTTCAACTTTTTTTCCGAAATGCGCCCCCCTCGATGACCAGTACGTCGTGAAGGACGTCGACGCGAACGCTCCACGCCATTGGGCGCGGGTGTCATCACGCCGGCCGCCTTCGGAAAAGAGAGATTGTCCCATGACGACCAATACGGCAACGAAAACCAAGGTGGCCGACCTCGCGGTGCAGTTGATCGCGGGGACGGACAAGCACCTCGCGAACGTGACGCAAGTCATGCTCACGGGGGGCTCGTTCACGCCGGCGCAGGTGACGACGCTAGCTTCGAGCGCTCGTCAAACTGCGCGATGACGTGGAAGCCTCAAAGGCCTCGACCAAGGCCAAGCTCGATCTCGAAAAAGCCGAAGCGCCGGCGCTGCGCACCTTCATGGGTGCGTACGTGACGTTCGTGAAGGCCGCCTTCGGGACCACGCCGGACGTGCTCGCGGATTTCGGATTGCATCCGAAGACGCGCGCACCGCTGACGGCCGAAGCCAAGGTCGCCGCAGCCGCGAAGCGCAAGGCCACACGCGCTGCGCGGAACACGCTGGGCACGGTGCAGAAGAAGAGCGTCAAAGGTGCCGTGACGGGCATCGTCGTGACGCCGATCACTGCGCCGCGACCCACCGTGACGCCGGCGGCGGGCTCGAACGCTCCTGCCACCAGCAGCACGGGGGCGACAGCCGGCACCACGCCGCACGCCACCTGACCAGTCGCGTGACCCGTGACGCCACCAGGTGAGCCGACAACCAGGGACTGGGGAGTCCGGCCCGCAACGGGCGGTGCTCCCCTTCCCGCTTTCCATGCGCTGCGAGCGCCCGGGCGCGACCACTCTCGTTTGGGAGTGCGAGAGCCGACGTAACCCCGACGTTTTCACTCTGCGTTGACAGGCCGGCAAGCCCGTCCTGATTCTCGATCTCGACCCCCCTGGACGCCCTTTGTCCCGTGCCGTTCGTCGGTCGCTCGGTCTTGCGACGGATCGACGGTTCACGCGGCCATACTGTTGCTCGTGAGGTGGCTACTTCTTCTCTCTCTCCTCCTACCTGTGCCCTGGTTTCTCGCCCTCATTTCGTGTGGCGGCGATATCGCGCAGACTTCAACGGATGCGTCGATGCCTGACGAAGGCTCTCTGAGCTTTGGTCAGGTGGGCCCCACAACGGGCGCGCCGGGGGCCCCGGGTACGTCCGGCGGTCCGCTCGACGGCGGCCTTAGCGATTCGGCACCCCTCGGATATGTCACCGATGGATCGTGCGGCCCCACCACGTGTCCACACGGTTGCTGTAATGGCGATTCGCTTTGCGTGTCACCGATGCCACCGACATATTGTGGCGGTCACGGTAACCAGTGCGTTACATGCGTGGGCGGAGGCTATTTCCCCGAAGCGGCGTGCAGCCCGGCAAACTGCCCGGCCGGCTGCTGCAACGGTAACGGCTTCTGCGTCGATCCACCGACCGCGCAGCAGTGCGGAGTGCAAGGCAGTGTCTGTTCGGCGTGCCCGCCCGGCGGCGATTGCCTCGGCGGCTACACGTGCATCTGGCCGGTTTCCAATTGCGGACCTTCGAACTGCAGCGGCTGTTGCAACACACTTCCCAGCGGGCAGGGCCAGTGCATCATGGGCACGTTCGCCCTTCTTTGCGGCCATGGCGGTGGCGACTGCAAGGCATGCGGGCCCAAAGAGCAATGTCGTGCGTTCGGCTTCGACGGCGGGGGCTATTGCCAGGCGAATACGACTTGCGATCCGAGCAGTTGCACGGGCTGCTGCGTGGGCGACCTATGTGCGCAGGGGACCCAAGGACAGGCTTGCGGATACGGCGGGGTGGCGTGCGTCAACTGCGGGTGCATGGGGTCGTGTTACAACGGCAGTTGCACCTTCGGCGGGCCCCTCGTGCAAGACGCCGCGTGCGACTGAGCGGATAGCCAGCGCGCGGCGCCCCGCGTCATCGACACCGACCCAGGGGCTGCAGCACGGTGTGCCGCGCGCTGACGCCTGCCCCGAGTCCTACCCGGCGTCTTGGTTCGAGTCTGCCGCCATCGCCCTAGCGCTACCGCCGCCCCCCCCCGAGCGGGCGAATCGTTCAGGCCGTCAAGACGGCGCGCTCGATGCGCTCGGCGGCGTGGTCGGGGGCCTCGTCGGCGAGCTGCACGACCACTTGCCGAACGGATTCGCCATCGACGTCGAAAGCGATGGTCCGCTCCGGATTGTTGACGTCATAGAACGACGGCCCGTCCTTCGTATAGACCAGTCCCGCGGCGACCTTGTGCGGGACATAGGTCCCGATGCCGCGCCACCCCTCGACGATGACTGCGTCGAAGTAGGCTTCCTTCGGCCGGGCACGCACCGCGCGAACGCGCGACAGCGGAATGCGCAGGACGCCGCGCATGGCCAAGACCCTATGCCATCCGCGCACGCGCACGAGGAGCTCGCCCTCGACGATATCGATCGAAACCATGTGCGTATCTCCTTCACTAAATTGAGTAGGGACCGTCGCGGTGAGAGCCAACGGACGGCTCATCGTCGCTTCCTGATGATCAAGATGACCTCGGCGGATGAAGCGATTGCGTCGCCCGTATTGCGGATTGTGAAGCGGCTTGCCGGAGCCGCCCGCATCGCCGCGCCAAGACGCGCGACGCGAGGCCGAGAGTCGGCGACGAGCGGCGCCGCGGGCTGCAAAGCCCGACTCGGGCCCGTGTCTCAAACTCCGAACCGTTGCGCCGTCCCCTCACAATGGCATCTTCTCGCCAGCGCTCGAGCGCGTGGAGCTGCGCGGTGGCGAAGCCAAGGTATGCTCATTCCTCCGGCCACTTCGAGCTTTTCGGCATATGACACTGTGGCAGACAGTTGGGAGACGCTTCCCGACATTCTACCCAGGCGCGATCACCTCATCGCGGGCACCGTGAATGGCATCGTCTACGCGATCGGCGGGCGCGACGGCACCATCCTCACGCCAACGGGGAGGGTGGACGCCTATGACCCCGGGACGCGCCAGTGGTCACCCCGCGCGCCCATGGTCCCCGCGCGCGGTGGCATGGCGGGAATCGTTCTCTTTCAGCAGCTTTATGTCTTCGGCGGCGAGGGCAACCTCGCCGTGGGTAGCAACGGCGTGTTTGCGCAAACCGATGTGTACGATCCGCAAACCGACGTGTGGCGTTCACTCGCGCCGATGATCGTGCCCAAGCACGGCATTGGTGCCGCGGCAGTCGCAGGCAAGGTCTACCTGCCGGCCGGTGCCATCAAAGAAGGGGGTGGATTTCCCGTGGCCTCCATGGAGGTCTTCATTCCATGAGAGCCGCCGCGCGACGGACCCCCATGCTCGATCCTCGATGGGCCCGCGGTCCTCGCCGGATAGCTCAGGAAGGGGGAACGCCGAGCGACACGTGATCGCCGCATCGCGTGCGCGGCGGCCGGAGGGGTTGGCGCGCGGCGCACGTGACGTAGTCGACGACTACCGACCAAGCCCCGCCCGCGCGGCGCAGCTGCACGTCGTGGGTGAGGTCAGCTCGTCATCGCGCTCGAACCATCATGGCGATTTGGGGAAGCCAGCCCGCTTCGAGCCGGAAAGCGGCTCGAGGCGCGGCAGCTCCGTGGGGGTGCAAAAGAGCTTCCTGTCGCCGGCCGAATCCGCCGCACAGATCCCGTTGATGCCGAAATCGAGCACGCGCACGACGCAAGCGTCGCCCGAGCTCTTCGATTCGCACGCCGAGTAGGCCTTGGACAGAACGTTCGGCTGGTCGTCGGCCGCCGCAGGGCGTGACGCCAGACACACGGCGAGGCCGCAGGTCGCGACGCCTCCGAAAACGAACCGGGCGGTTTTCACGAGTGGATGGGAGGGATGGAACATGGCAGCACCTCTTCGACAAGAGGAAGGTGCTCTCCGAGCATGACGGGCACTCTTCCCGCATGTTCGCGATTGTTGCCCGGCCAGTGAAGGCGCCGCCAGGTCGTTGGCCTTTCGCGACGCCGGGGCCGTAACGCCGAGGCGGTTGCGGCCCACGACGGAGCCCGTCAGTTGACGCTGATTCCGTTGATCATCGGACTGTCTGCCGCGCCCGCGGAAAACGCGATGACCACCCGGCCACTGGCGTCCGCGTCGACGGCGAAAGTCCGGCTGACGGCGGTAAACTGCCCGCCGGCCGCAGCGAAGATATCGAAGTTGGTCAGCACCTGCGTCCCGTTGATTCCGACGTTGAACTGCCGCTTGCCCGAAGCCGACCAAAAATGTTCTTCGAAATAGAGGGTCACTGTTCGGGAGGAGCCGGCGGTGAAGCCGCCGATCGAGTACGTCGTCACGCCGTGGCGGTTCGTCTGCAATACGGCCTGCGGCGGCACCGGTGCCGCAAGCTGCGCGGTATGAATCGTCTGGGTGGTGCTCGACGTGGAACCCCCCGCGAAATCGGTGTCGGCGACGAAGGGACTGGCCGCGCTGCCTCCGCAGTCGATCGAGATGGGGCCGCCGGCTCCGCCTGCCGTGGGTGTTGCGGTGATCTCGTTCGAGTCGGGCGAAATGCCGACGCTGTTGGTCGCTGCGACGTTGTAAAAGTAGGTGGACCCGTCGTTCACGCCCGTGTCGGTGTACGACGTCGTCGTGCCGTTCGTCGTCGCAATGGGGGTGAGGGCCTCGCCATCGGAGAGGGTGCCGCGGTAGACATTGTAGCCGTTTGCACCGGTGCTGGCCGTCCACGCGAGGGAAACCCGCCCGTTTCCAGCGGTACCCCGCAAGCTCGTTGGGCCCGTCGGAGCCGATGCCGTCGCCGCCGTGACGGTCAGCTTATCGACGCGGGAGAGGCCGTGATCCGAGACGCTGAATTGAACGATCGTGTTCTTGCCGGCATTGAGGGGGACCTGAATGCTCGAGTCCTGATACGCCTCGAAGCTGCCAGTCAGCGTAAAACGCATCGTACTGGTAATGACGACACCATTGACTTGGAGGCCCATCTGCCGGTTCGTCACTCCCGGAAACAGTCCCGAGGCGAACGCATAATGGAAATCCAGATTGTATAGGCCGCTTTTCGGCACGACCACGTTGCTGAACTGCATCGTCCCCAGGCTCGCGTAGGCCATGTCCACCACGGTCTTGGTCGGCGCGCTTGCGCCGGAAGAGCCGAGCACCTGGGGAAACCAGCCGTTGAGAGTCACGAACCAATCGAAGCCGTTCAACAGCGCGTCCTTGCAGTAATAAGCGGCACCACCAGGGACGGGCACACCGGCGACCTGTCCGTTTCCCGGTGACTGCGGATAGGGTGTCGGCGTCGCGGTCTCGGCGGACTGCGGGGACGCGCCGCCGGAATTCACCGCGGCGACCGTGTAGTAATAGACGGGCGGGGGGCCATCGGTCAGTCCCGTATCCACGTAAGACGCGCTCGTCGTTGTGGCGCGCGGCGTCGTGCCTTCGGCCCCGGACGACGTGGCACGGTAAATACGGTAGCTTGTGGCGCCGGGGATCGCATTCCAGAAAAGCGCTATCTTCCCGCTGCCGTCGGGGTGCGATTCGACGCTGGTCGGCGCCGGTAGCGCTTGCGCATGCGCGACGGTCCCGAGCCCGAGGACACCCGAGACGGGCAAACACCAAAGGGCGATCATCACGCGACGCGGTGCTTTGTTCATCGTATTTCGGTAACTCCAGTCGGTGTTTGGGGCAGCGCCCTCACGTCGCGCTTCCCTCAAGGGTTCCTTGCGATCGCTCGGGGTTCGGGCGCTAAACGTGGCCAACGACCAGTATGTCGCAATCGAGCGAGACGCCCAGTCATTTCTCCAGACGCTCGATCGCTCTATGTGGAGATCTCCCCGCGGACGCCGAAACGCCGGAGCGTCAAAAAGTAAACCAGCGTGCGCTGCAGTCGATCGGCGTCGATGTGCCCGAGATGTTGTTGGTCACTGCCACCGTCGACGATGTCGTCGGCAGCGGAGACACGTTGCCGGGGCCGAGCGTCACGTTCGCGAACTGCGACGTCACGTGGGCGCTTCCCGTGCCGGTGGCGTCGACGACGACGTTGTTCAACTTCACGAAGGTCGTGTTGGCGGCATTGAAGCCGTCGAGCACGACGGTCTGGGCGATGGAGCTGCTGGTGGCGTGCAGGTTGGTGACGCTGAGGCCCGTATAGCTCGGGACGGAGCTCCCCGTCTTCGTGGAGTAGTTCGGATTGAAGACGATGGGAAAGTCGACGTCCCTCACGCAGACCTGATCGTATGTGATGTTGCTGACCTTGCCTCCGCGGCTGGAGTCCGATTTGATTCGGAGCCCATTGACGTCGATCGGCGGTGATCCGCCGGTCGGGCGGAGGCTGCCGTCCACGGTCAAGTCACAGACGTCGATACCGGAAACCCCGCCTTGCGTTTCGCTTCCAATCGACATCCCGTGGCCACTGCCGAAGTGATTGTGGAGGACCTTGATGTTGCTGACGCCCCCGCTGCCCTTGATGGCGATGTGATCGTCGCCCGTCGAGATGTTGCTGTAAACGATGAACCCGTTGCTTCCGCCGGAGCCACCTTGACCGGGGTCGATGGCGTCGGTGTTCCGCGCGAAGAACGGAGATACGGCATCGCCGCGGCTGTTCGTCGTGCGCGACGGCGTCTTGATCGTGATCCCCCAAATCAAGTAGTTCGATCCGTTGGGGATGACCTGGAACTTTTGTCCGTTGTGCAACGTGATCTTGTACAGCGTCACGTTGCTGCCCGACCACTGAATCATCGACGGCAAAGAGGCGCTACCGTTGCTGGCGCGAAGATCGCTCGACTGTTTCCACGCCGAGCTACCACCGGAGGCCGAGGGCTCGCCTCCCTGCGCGTCGATGGTACCCGCTCCCATCAGCGCTCCACCGGAGCCGATCGTGATCAGCGTCGAAGACGTGAGGATCTTGCCGTACACGGTCACTCCCGCGTCGACCCACAACGTCTTATTGGATGGAATACTCAAGGAGTCGATGACGAACGCGTTCTTGGCGCCCGAGACTACGAGCTTGACGCAGCTCGCGCTCGCCAACGCGCCACTGATCGTGCCCGTGTCGAGGTTGGCCTCGCTGGGCACCGCCCCGTCGGCAACCGTCTGAGTCGCGGGAATGGACATGCACGTCGTTGGGTAGGCGGGCTCCTTCGGGATGGTCGAGTCGGAAGCGCATGGAACATAGGCTCCCGTTCCACCGGTTCCACCCGAGCTTCCGGAGCTTCCCGAGCTACCCGAGCTGCCGAGGGCTCCCGAGCTACCCGAGCTGCCGGGGCTTCCCGAGCTTCCGGAGCTGCCGAGGGCTCCCGAGCTACCCGAGCTGCCGAGGGCTCCCGAGCTACCCGAGCCACCGGAGCTCGAACCACTGACGGCTCCCGAGCCACCGGAGCTGGTCGCTCCGCTCGATCCGCCGGAGCCACTCGAGCCACCGGAGCTAGTCGTTCCGCTCGATCCGCCGGAGCCACTCGAGCCGCCGGAGCTGCCCGAGCTGGTGGATGCAGACGATCCGCTGCTTCCACTTCCCCCCGAAGAAGATGCGGTGCTCGGAGAGCCGTTGTCGCCGTTGCCGCAGCCACCGAGCGCCACCAGCGTCATCGCGCCCAGAGCAACCGACGTTCGTCGATTCATTGTGTCGACCGCCTTCGCAGTGTTCCGCGTTGCGACCTCGAAAAAACGTCGCAACGGGCCTTGAGCCGTAACACGGGCGACGTGTGATGCAAAATCAGGAGACCCGATGATGCATCGCATCGTCCGGAATGTGCCCCTTGCGGCAATTGGCGGGACGTAGGACTCGAGCCCTGAGGCTACCGGGGTGGGAACAGCGTATTTTCTTCGATCCCCGGTGTTGCCCGATCGCGGGCGGCCGCACTTTCCTTAGGTCGCCCGCTTCGCGGTCGCGGGCAGCCTCGATAATCAACCCTGCACGGTGGACGACGGCGGCATCGAAGCAACAGCGAAGCGACCCAGTAGCATTAGTGATGGCGAAGACCTTCGCGACGATCGCGACGAGAAGACGCGGCCTTGCGGTGAAGAAAGACGGCTGATTGGCGAAGGAAAGCCCTTGCGCAGTCGAAGCGAGCCGCGTTCCATTCGACGGGAATCGCTTTACGGCGAGCGTCGAGCGGCCTTGCGGCGAACGACGACCGCCGATTAGCGAACGACGGGCTCTTCGCGGTCGAGTCGAGCCGCGTTGCTTTCGAATCGAGTGACCTTGCATTCAAGGCGAGCCGCCTTGCTGTGAGCGAGCGTGGTCTTACCGCGACGACGGGCCGCCGATCCGCGAGTCAGCGGCTGGGTACGACGTCGGCGTCCACGCCGCGCGCATGGATCTCTTGCTTCGCGTGGCGCCGGTTCGCCTTGTCCACCGGCCTTGAGCGGCACGTCCCGTGCTGCAACCACTGCCAACATGATGCGCCGGCACTTGGCGGCCTTTGCGGTTGCTGCTCTCTTGGGCCTCAGCAGCGGCTGCGCCGAGTCGCCGCGACAGCCGATCCTCTTCGCGAGCTGGAGTGCGGGACGGTACGCCCCGATGGCCGAGCACATGCTGCTGCGCGTCGACGCCGATCGGGCCGCGGACGTCGACCGGTGGAATGGTGGAGACACGCGTTGGGAGCTCGTTTGCACGACACCGTGCGAGCGGAGCGTGCCGGCGCAGAGTACGTACCGATTGGTAACGCCTGCAGGCTCCAGCGCGCCGTTCGGCCTCCCGCCGGAGGCGTGGAGCTGGGTGTTTCTCCGACTCGATCCCGACGGCAGCGTGTGGACGGTGGACTCGCCCAGCCTTCGAGCGCACCGTGCAAGAGCGGCCCTCGCGCGGCGGTGGCCACGATGAGGGGGCTCCGTTTGCGGTAGGGCGCGCGAGCGCGGCTCGAGCGGGCCGCGGACACCAGGCCGCGAACGCACGCCCCGGGGCGGACTGGCTCATCAAAGTGGCTCATCGCTCTCGCTCCACGCGTTCGAGTGCCGCTCTCATCGAGGGCCCGAGCCGCTCGACGAGGCTGCCGTACTCGCCTTTCGCCTGCCAGAGATTCTCCAGGAACGAAACGACGATGATCTCTTGGACGTCTGGGTCGGGGCCTGCGAGACCTGCCTCGAGAAACTCCAACAAAGAGTCGACAAGCGGTCCGCTCGATGGCCCGAGTCGCTCGCGGCGGTGCTCTTCGATCACGAAGCGCGTCAAGTCCCCGAAGAACACGTGCGGAAGAAGCTCGCCCAGGTTCTCGCGCAGGTGCTCGTCGTAGACCTCCTTCACACCTGGAAAGGTGCGCACCAGAGCATCGACGAGCTCGCGAGCACCGGCCATGACTCACCTGCCCGTCAGTGCGTTGATAAGGTCCTGCTTCATGGCGTTGCGAGGAGCTGGTCCTTGAGCTGCTCGTCCGAGCTCGAGCACGAGACTCGACGCGACCGCAGCGGCGAAGGGGGGTCAACCGCGCGGGCTGAGGCACTCTTTGCCCAGCATGTACGGCACGAGCGCCTTCGGCAGCTTCACCGAGCCGTCGGCCTGCTGGTGGTTCTCGAGCAACGGAATGAGGATGCGCGGGCTGGCGACCGCCGTGTTGTTGAGCGTGAAGGGGTAAGAGAGCGAGCCGTCCGGCATGCGGAGGCGGATGTTCGAGCGGCGCGATTGAAAATCGCCGAGCGTCGAGCAGGAGTGCGTCTCGCTGTAAGCGCTCCTTCCGGGCATCCACGATTCGACCTCGTGCTTCCGGGTCTGGCCGAGCCCGATCTCGCCCGTGCACGCGAAGGCCACGCGGTACGGGATCTCGAGCTTGGCAAGAATGGCCTCGGCGTTGCCGAGAAGCTCGTAGTGAATCTTCTCGGCGACGGCTTCGTCGGGCAGACAGAAGACGACCTGCTCGACCTTGGTGAATTGATGCACGCGATAGAGACCGCGCGTGTCCTTCCCATGCGCGCCCGCCTCGCGCCGAAAGCAGGGCGACAGACCCGCGTACTTCAACGGGAGAAGGGCCGCGTCGAGCGTCTCGTCGCAGTGCATGCTGACCAGGGGCACCTCGCTCGTTCCGATCAAGAAGAGCTCGTCGGCGCCGATCGCGTAGGCCTCGTCCTTGCTGAGCGGGAAGAACCCTGTGCCGACCATGGCGCGCTCCCGAACCATCACCGGCGGCAACACGAGCTTCATGCCCCGCAGGACGAGCGTATCGACGGCGAGGCGCATGACGGCGAGCTCCAGCAACGCGCCGTCACCGACGAGCGCATACGAGCGCCCACCGGCGAAGCGCCGGGGGCCCTCCCACTCCACGAGGCCGAGCAGCGACATGAGCTCGACGTGATCCTTCGGGGCGAAGTCGAATCGCGGCACTTCGCCGACGCGCTTGACCTCGACGTTGTCCTCCTCGCCCTTCCCCACGGGAACGTCGGGGCGCGGGACGCTCGGCACCCGAAGGATGAGGTCCTGGAAGCGCTCCGTCACGTCCTTCGATCGCAGCTCGAGCTGCTCGATGTCGGCACGCACGACCTTCGCCTCCTCGACGAGCTTGGAGCGCTCGTCCTTGCTCGCCTTCGGAATGAGGGCGCTGAGCTCGTTCCGGCGCGCGCGGCGCTGCTCGATGGTGGCGATCGTCTCACGCCGTTCTTTGTCGACCGTGAGAAGCTCGTCGAGATCGAGCGTCGAGCCCTTGTTCTTGATCGCGGCGCGGACGAGGTCGGCGTTCTGGCGGACGTATTGGATGTCGAGCATCGGCGGTCGCCGCTGGCATGCCTCACGGGAGCCGCTTTTTCAACGCAATTCGCTGACGACGCCGGCCACGTCACCCGGCGCTGGGCGGGCCCTCCGAGGCCTTCTGCGCGAGCTCCGTGGGAAGCCGGTCGGCTCGGGCGGTGCGCTCGAGGACCTCGAGTCGTTTGTTCGTCTCGGCGCGCATGGCACCGAGCTCGACGAGCATCTTTTCGATGCCCACCTCGTTCTTGAGGTTGACGCGAAAATCGGTCTCGGCCTGAGCGCGATCCTTCGCCGTTTGGCGGTTCTGGCTCATGACGATGAGCGGACCCTGCAGCGCGACCAAAATGGCCAGGACGAGATTGTAGAGAATGTACGGGAACGGGTCGAAGACGGTGACCCGGCCGTCGTCGCTCCTCGCTTGGAGACCCACGCGCGCCGCGATGGCAGGCGAGTTCACGACGCACCAGCACGCCGTCAGCGCCATGAGCGCGAGAATGAACGCCCAGCTCCCGTTCATTTCGGCGACTTTGTCGGCCAGGCGCTGCCCCCAGGTCAGGTTGTCCTCGAACTCTTTGACCACGTCCTTGGCGGCTCGCTGGGTGAGGAGCGCGTTCGTTTCGCGCAGGCGATCGGCCATCTCGCTGAAGATCGTCATCGCCGCGGTCCGCGAGCGGCCGAGGTGATCTCCCAGCTCCTCGCGCGTCAGCTCCAAAAGGACCGTGTCGACCAGCGCGCGGACGCTCGCGCTCCGCCCCTTGTCGTCGAAGATCGCCAGCTCGCCGAAGTACTCGCCCGTGTGCAGGTCCCTGAGAACGACCGGCGGGGCGACAGCGCCGGCGGCGTCGCGACGGGGAAGGTAAATCTGCACCGCGCCCGATTCGACGAGATACATCGACGAGCCTCTTTCGCCTTGCGAAAAGACAATCTCTCCGGAGCGGAAGCGCTTCTCGGCGAGCCGCCTGGCTAGCGCCTCGCGGTCGTCATCGGTCAATCCCTGAAAGAGAGGAATCTGGGCGAGCAAATCGGCTGAGCGCATGACGGCGGCGATGGTCGCGCGGGCGCGCGCCGCGGGGCAAGGGGGGAGGGAATCCCAAGAGCGGACAGGCACGAGCGGCCGGGACACCTTGGCCAACGCGTAGGCCCGCGAAATCGGGCGGCGGTTCGACGGCACGCCGCTTGATGGGCCGCTCGTCATGCGCCCGCGCCCGCTGCCGACACGTCCGCCGTTCCTTCCGTCCGTCCCCGCGCTCGTCGCCCTCGCTGCGCTGCTTGCGTCGTCGCGCGCCGACGCCGCCCCTTGGTTCGGCTGGGGTGAAAACTCGCTCGAAGACCGTTTCGACGACGGGGACATCGACGAGGAAGACCACGTCGGAGCGCGCGACCTCTACCGCGGCGAGCCACGCGCGGCGGCGGGTAGCCCCGAGCGTCCGAGCTCGGTGAGCCTCGCCGGCTTCGTCGAGAGCCTCCGGTCCGGGCGAAACGAGGTGGGCGGCCTCTTGGTGGTCCGCGTCGCCTTCGATCGCATCGCCGCCGGCACGGCGCATCGCCAGGCGGAGGCCGTATCGTCCCCGGCAGCGCCCCCGGCAGCGTCCGCGGTCGCGCCTTCCGGTGCGCCCCCTGCCGCCTCAGGCGTCGAGCCGGAGGCGCTCGCGATCGTCGCCCCGTCGCTGGTCCGCGCGTGCGTCGCCGCCGCCCTGCGCACCGGAGGTTTCGCTGTCGAAGAGGCGCGCATCGACGACCTCGTGTCTCGGGCGCGCGCAAGCGCGTGGCTTCCGGAGACGAGGGTTCGAGCGATGCGCCTGCTCACCGATTCGGCGCGCGTAGCGACCGTCGCCGCGACGGATGGGACGAACTACTACGACGCGGCGGGCGCCAACCTGGTGCTGGAGCTCCGCATGACCTGGCGATTCGATCGCCTGCTCTTCGCGGGGGACGAGCCGGCTCTCGAGCGCCTCCGCGTCGAACGCGAAGAGGCGCGGTCTCGTCTGGCCGGCCGGGCCCTCGAAGCCTTGTTTGCTTGGCAAAGAGCCGCGCTCGACGTGCGCGGTGGGGCGGCGGGCTCGCGGGAAGACTGGGAGGCGCGCTTGCGCGTGGCGGAGGCAGCAGCCAGGCTCGATGTCCTGACCGGTGGGTGGTTCTCGGAGAACGCGCAGGTCGACCCTAAACCAGGCCGAGGGGACGAGGTCCCCGCCGGGCCGCCTTGACCGGGGGGGGCGCGACCATTAAACGTCCCTCTTCCAGATGGTCCCAGGCCGACGATGCTGAGCGAGACCCGCGAAACGCTGACCGACCTCCAAAGGCGCCTCATGGCGCTAAGGGGGCATCTTTGACCTCCCGAGGCTGAAGGCGCAGATCGACCAGCTCGAGCAGAAGACGCTCGCCCCTGGTTTCTGGGACGATCAGAAGAAGGCGCAGACGGTCAACGCGCCAGCGCGCGAGCCTCGAGCAGCAGCTCACCAGCATCGAGAAGCTGACGCGCGACGTCGACGACGCCAGCGTGCTCCTCGAGCTCGGCGCGTCCGAGAACGACGAGGCGACCCTCGCGGAGGCGGCTGCGCAGGTGCCGGCGCTCGAGCGCCGCGTCCGCGACGCGGAGCTCGGGCGCATGCTCTCGGGGCCGGTCGACCACGCGAACGCGATCGTCGAGCATCCACCCGGGCACCGGCGGAACCGACGCGAAAGACTGGGCGCAGATGCTCCTTCGCATGTACCTGCGCTGGTGCGAGCGGCGCGGCTACAAGACCGAGATCATCGACTACCAGGAGGGCGACGAGGCCGGGATCGACGGCGCGAGCTTCACCGTCGCAGGGCGATCACGCCTTCGGCTACCTGCGGAGCGAGAACGGCGTTCACCGCCTCGTGCGCATCTCCCCGTTCGACGCCAACGCCCGCCGGCAGACCGCGTTCGCCGCCGTCGAGGTCACGCCCGACATCGAGGACGAGATCGACATCGAGGTGAAAGACGAAGACATCGAGATCACGACGATGCGCGCCGGCGGCAAAGGCGGGCAGAACGTCAACAAGGTCGAGACGGCGGTGCGCCTGAAGCACATCCCGAGCGGGATCGTGATCGTGTGCCGCGCCGAGCGCTCGCAGCACCAGAACCGGCGCATGGCGCTGAAGATGCTGAAGGCCAAGCTCTACGACATCGAGACGCAGAAGCGCGAGGACCAGGCGGCGGCGCATGCGGCCAGCAAGACGCAGATCGCCTGGGGCAACCAGATCCGGAGCTACGTGCTCCAGCCCTATCGCCTGGTGAAAGACCTTCGCACGTCGCCACCAGAACGGAAACGTCGACGCGGTGCTCGACGGCGATCTCGACGCCTTCATCGAGGCGTACCTCCTCGCGGCGGCGGGCGGGCACGCTGAAGAAGGGCGGCGTCGCCGAAGACGCGGAGCTGACCGTAGCCCCGACGGAGGAGGCGCGACGAAGATGGACGAACCGAAGCACGAGCAAAGCGCCGGAGCCCCAGAGCGGCGTCCTCTCGGCCGAACAGTCCATCCTCGCCGCCGGCGCGCGAAGGCCGACGCGCGTGCGCGCGCGCGGCGAGAACCCTTCGCCAACGACGTGACGCCGCGACTCGGCGAACGCACCGCGCGACGTCGCGCGGCGCGCGAGCGCGACGAACGGCCGGCGCGATGCAGGCCGGCAGGTACGCGGCGGAGGCGGTCGAGCGCGCTGCGAGCCAGGCGGTGGATCCACGTGCGCGGCCGCGTCATCGCGCTCCGCTCGACCGGCGGCCTGTCGTTCGCTGCGCCTCCGCGATCGCACCGGCGAGATCCAGCTGCTCCTCGAGCCAGGCGGCTCTCGGCGACAGCTACGAGCGGCTCGACGGACATCGACGTCGGCGACATCGTCGAGGCCGACGGGCACGCTCACGGCGTCGAAGCGCGGCGAGCTCTCGATCGAGCCGCGACGTCCGTCCGCCTCCTCACGAAGGCGCTACCGCCCGCTGCCCGAGAAGTGGCACGGCCTGACCGACGTCGAGCTCCGCTACCGCCAGCGCTACGTCGACCTCGTCGCCAACCCGCCGGTCGCCGACGTGTTCCGCGCGCGCAGCCACATCGTGCGGGCGACGCGCGCCATCCTCGACGACGCACGGCTTCCTCGAGGTCGAGACGCCGACGATGCACACGCTCATCGGCGGCGCCGCGGCGCGACCGTTCGTCACGCACCACAACGCGCTCGACATGCAGCTCTTCATGCGGATCGCGCCGGAGCTCTACCTGAAGCGCCTCGTCGTCGGCGGCCTCGAGCGCGTCTACGAGATCGGCCGCTGCTACCGCAACGAAGGGATCAGCACCCGGCACAACCCCGAGTTCACGATGCTCGAGTTCTATTAGGCGTACGCGACCTACGAAGACCTGATGGACTTCACCGAGGTGCTGCTCCGCGGCATCGACGCCGAGCTCGCGGAGGCGATGCCCGAGGCGCACGCGCTGTGGAAGGACGCGCGGCCGTTCACGCTCGACGAGCCGTTCGCGCGCGTCCCGATGGACCGCGCCGTGGCCGCGGCCGCCGAGCGGACGGCGATCCCCGAGTGGATAGCCGCTGTCGCCGACCACGGCGGCGCGGGTCTGGTCGCCCTCCTGCGCGAGCGACTTCGGCGAGCACATCAAGGAGTGGGCGAAGATCCTCGCCGCGCGCGAAGGCCATCGACTGGGGCAACTTCCGCAAGGGCCTCGGCGAAGTGCGAGAACGACGGCGAGCGCCTCTTCGCCTGTTACGAGTACCTCGCCGAGCCGTTCTTGACCGACGACTACCGCACCAGCGACGGCAAGCACTCGCTGCCGGTCTTCGTCAAGGACTACCCGTTCGAGGTCTCGCCGCTCGCGCGCCGGAACGACGCGCGGCCCGACTGATCGACCGCTTCGAGCTCTTCGTCCACGGCCGCGAGCTGTGCAACGCGTTCAGCGAGCTCAACGATCCGGACGATCAGGCCGCGCGCTTCCGCGCGCAGGTCGAGAAGAAGGCGCGCGGCGACGAAGACGCATGGACTACGACGAGGACTACGTTCGCGCGCTCGAGCACGGCATGCCGCCCGCCGCGGGGTTCGGCATGGGGATCGATCGCCTGGTCATGGCGCTCGACCAACGCGGCGTCGATCCGCGACGTCATCCTCTTCCCCCTGCTCCGGCCCGAGTCGAGCGGTCATTGAAATCGCTGCCGGTGCCGCTGGTCGCCGCGGCGCTGCCCGCCGTGATTCTTTGCGTGGCCTTTCTCCTCGTTCGCGCCCGCATCGATTTCGGCAGGCGCGAGAAGACGCGCGGCGTCCTCCAGAGCATTTGCGCCGGGCTCGGGGCGCTCTTCATGGGCTTCACGTACTGGACGCAGCGGCTTCCCGTCCTACGCGGCTCGGCGTGGACTCTGCGGGACGCGCTCGTGCGCTCGGCCGCCATCGCGACCGGCGTCCTCTTCCTGGTCGGCACGGTGGTCGCGCTGCTCCCGTGGGTGCTCGACCGCCTGGAGAGGGGCGCCTTCTCGTCGTTCGTCGCCGCGCGGCACGTGCGCGCGCAAGAAGAGCGGCTTTCTCACGCTCATCAGCGGCCTGTCGATCTTCGCGGTGGCGCTCGCGTCCTTCGCGCTCTCGAGCGCGATCAGCGTCATGGGCGGCTTCAGCGCGGACCTGAAGCGCAAGATCCTCGGCAACAACGCGCACATCGTCGTCGACACAGCCGAGCCAGGCGCCGTGGGGCGACTATCGAGCCGTTGCTCGACAAGGTCCGCGCCGTGCCCGGCGTCGTCGCCGCGACGCCGGTGGTCCAGGGCGAGGTCATGGCCTCGAGCGCGTCGAACCTCGCCGGCGTCATCGTGCACGGCGTCGACCCGGCGACGATCGGCAACGTCATCGACTTGCGCAAGAACATCGAAGCCCGCTCGAGGTCGAAGACAAGCTCGCCTACCTCGAGAACCCCGAGGAGCTGCGCCACATCCCCGCCGACGAGGTCATCGGCATCGGCCCAGGCGGCGAGGAGTACATGAAGGGGCCCGATGCTGCCGCCGCTCGACGACGACCTCGACCCCATCGTGCGGGCCGCGATCGACACCGCCTCCGCTTGCGGCCGGGCCTCGTCGTCGGGCGCGAGCTCGCGAAGACGCTGCACGTCTACGTCGGCGACGAAGTGACGCTCGTCTCGCCGCTCGGCGATCTCGGGCCGATGGGCGTCATGCCGAAGACACGCAAATTCCGCATCGCCGCGATCTTCTACAGCGGGATGTACGAGTACGACGCGACGCACGTGTACACGACGCTCGAGGAGGCGCAGAGTTACTTCGCGTCGCCCGGACAAGATCACGGCCATCGACGTGAAGGTCGACGACGCCGAGAACGCCGAACGCCTGGACCCCGCCGTCGTCGCGGCCGTGGGGCGCAGCGAGCTCCGCGTCCGCGACTGGCGCGAGATGAACAAGAACCTCTTCAGCGCGCTGAAGCTCGAACGGATCGCCACGTTCCTCATCCTCTCGATCGCGATCATCGTCGCGAGCTTCTGCATCGTCTGCACGCTGCTCCTGATGGTGACCGAGAAGGCGAAAGAGATCGCCATCCTCAAGGCGCTCGGCGCGAGCGACGGCGACGATCCTGCGAACGTTCATGACCGAGGGCATGATCATCGGCGGCATCGGCACGGTGTTCGGCGTCTCGACGGGCCTGGCACTTTGCACGGGGCTCTCGTGGTTCGGGCTGCGCCTCGATCCAGACGTCTATTACATCGATCGCCTGCCGATCAACGTGAGCGGCTGGGACTACGCCGCCGTCGCCCTCGCCGCCCTCACGATCTGCACCATCGCGACCATCTTCCCGGCCAACAAGCGGCCCAGCTGCGGCCGGTCGACGGCCTTCGCTACGAGTGATCGCGTGCGATATGCTAGTCAGACGCACTATCTTGCCGACCCCCCTCGTCCTCACGAGCAACGTACAGAAGTCGTTCCGCCACATGGATCGGACGCTCGAGGTGCTCCGCGGGGTCGATCTCGACATTTGCGACGGGGAGATGCTCGGCATCGTCGGCCCGTCGGGCGCCGGAAAGTCGACGCTCCTGCACTGCATCGGCACGCTCGACGTTCCGACGAAAGGCTCGATTCGCATCGCCGGCGAAGAGCTCACGACGCTCTCTGGATCGCGGCTCGCCGAGCTGCGGAACCGAACCATCGGGTTCGTCTTCCAGTTTCATCATCTCCTGCCGGAGTTCAACGCGCTCGAGAACGTCATGATGCCCGGCCTCATGCAAGGCCGCTCGAAGCGCGAGATCGAGCCGCGGGCCGCTGCTCTGCTCGAAGAGGTCGGCCTCACGCAGAGAACGCTCCACCGCCCGGGGAGCTCTCGGGCGGCGAGCAGCAGCGCGTTGCGCTGGCCCGGGCGCTGCTCCTCGACCCAAAGCTCCTCCT
This sequence comes from uncultured delta proteobacterium, assembly GCA_963787925.1. Taxonomy (GTDB): domain Bacteria; phylum Myxococcota_A; class Polyangia; order Polyangiales; family Polyangiaceae; genus Palsa-1150. The sequence continues at coordinate 365,385 of CAWBEN010000003.1, read as the reverse complement.
CGCCGACGAGCCCACCGGCAACCTCGATTCGGCGACCAGCGTCCAGATTCACGATCTGTTTTTCGGCATCAACAAACAGCGCGGCACGACGATCGTCGTCGTCACCCACAACCCAGCGCTTGCCGCGAGCATGCCCCGCATCGTCACGCTGCGCGACGGACGAGTCGAAAAAGACGAACGGCGCCTATCGGCGTCCGGTCATGCGGTGGCCGGGCTCACCAGCGAACGATGACGTTCGGCGGCGTCACGTGGACCTCGCATTGGTCGAGCGCGAGCTGAACGGGGAGGGCATCTGACCCGTGTTCGGCCGCCGAGGGCACCTGTACGCGGGGAACGAGCTGCTCCGGGCGCAGCGAGCGCACCACCTCCGAGGGGCACGCCAAACGAACGTCCACCTCCGCTGGCTGCGCCTTGGCGTTCGCGTGACCGATGACCGCGACGGGTACCCGCGTGAACGGCCGCTCGACGACCTCGCGGCCGATATCGACGGTTGCCGCGACGTTCGGGGCATCGAAGGTCACGTGACCGGGCGGACGGTCGATCGCGAGCTGTCGCGTGTACTTTCCCTCGGTCAGACCGGTCACGTCGAACGCATCGGCTCGAGCACGCTGCATGACCATGACTTCGCTCTTCGGTCCGCGAGCGCGGACCGCGATCGGATCCGCGACGGGCAGCGACCTCACGGTGAAGCCTGGGGCTGGCGTGCCGACCACTCCGACCTGCACGTTGATGTCGCGTACGATCAGGTCCTCCCACGCCAAATCGATAGCGGGCGGGTCGATTTGTTCGACCTTTAGCCCGGGAGGGACGGGGATCATCGATGATCCGATCGTCACGCGGGACTCGTTGCCCCCGCGAAGATCGAGCTGAACGCTTCCGATGTCGTCGGTGTGCAAGTCGTCGAGCGTCGACCGCGGACCGCGGACCGTGACGCGAATCTGCGCCGGGATCGGCGTCATGAGGACGCGGTTCGTGGAGTTCGGCGGGGTCATCGCTACGACGCTCAGCAGAAGCGAGCGCTGCGCGTCCTGTGAGCCGTGGACGAGCGAATAGAGGACGAGCGCAAAGGCAAGCGACAGGAGCTTGAGATTGAGATTCTCCGTCAAAACCGAACGGACTTGGTAGCCGACGTCCATAGGTTACTCTTCCCGCGGCCGGATCGCCGCCTCGACAGCGGGCGACGGCTGCGGCGTCTCGATGGGCTTCGCCGGAGACATGGGGCGCGCGTGGACGGGTGGCTCGTTGGAGTCGAGCTTGTGCGCCGCGTCACCGCGCGGCGCCGGAGGAAGGGCGCGTGACGCGAATCCGTCCCGCCCCATCACCGGCGGCGGCGGGGCGTCACTCGTGCGTACTCTACTTTCGCCGATGGCCGGCGCTGCAGTGATCCTGAAGCTCCCCGTCCCGGTTTGGGTGACCGTGCCGCTGCGCTTCGACGGGCCCTTCGCGCCGCGCTTCCGCGGACGCTGCCCGAAGAGTCCGAGCAGCGCCTGACGGAGCGACGCGCCGTCGAGGTTCGTCACGATGTTGCCGTTGAAGCAGAAGCTGATGCTCCCGCGCTCTTCGCTCACGACGACCACGACCGCGTCGGTCTCCTCGGTGATCCCGAGCGCCGCTCGATGGCGCGAGCCGAGCGATTTGTCGAGCACCTTGGTGTCCGGCATCGGGAAGAAGACGCCGGCCTTGGCGATGCGCAAATTCCGGATGATGACCGCCCCGTCGTGCAGCTTGTTCAGGCTCTCCGGCAGAAAGAGGCTGACGAGCAGCTCGCGCTGCACCGCGGCGTCGATCGCCGTCCCCTGCCCGACGACGAACTCGTCGAGGTTGGCGTCCTGCTCGAAAGCAATGAGCGCGCCGATGCGGTGGCGCGCGAGCTCGGTCGCAGCCGCGACCACCTCGTCGATGGCCTTCGACTCCTGCTGCCGAGACAATCCCGCGAAGAAGGCGCGGGCTCCGACGCGCATCAGCCCGCGGCGGATGTCGTTCTGGAAGACGACGACGACGATGAGAATGATCGACGAGAGGAGCGCGTTCAGCAGATTGAAGAGGGTGACGAAACCCGCCCACTTGGACACGACGTAGATGAGGAAGATGACGCCGAGGCCCATTCCCATCTGCATCGCGCGCGTTCCGCGGAGAACGAGCAGCGCGCGGTAGACGACGTACGTCACGACGAGCAGATCGGCTACGTCGGTAAGAACGGCGAGAAAGGGACGCCGTGCGAACAGGTGGAGGAAGCCCTCGAGCACGGCTCAGTTTCCTGCCAGGAGGCGCGCGGTGTCGATGGCTTGCCGGGTCGTGCCGACGTCGTGCACGCGGAGGATGGAGGCCCCTGCCCGCGCTGCGTGGAGCGCAGCCGCGACGGAGCCGCCGAGGCGATCGGACGGGGCGGCGTCGGCGTCGGCGACGGTCAAGAACGACTTTCGGCTCGCGCCGATCGCGACGGGCACGTCGAGCGCCGCGACGAGCTCGCCCAGGCGCACGAGGAGCTCGAGGCTGTGCCGGCCATTCTTCGCGAAGCCCAACCCCGGGTCCATCGCCAGCGCCCGGCGAGGGACTCCCGCGCTGCGGCCGCGCTCTGCCGCCGCTTCCCACTCTGCCAGCACGTCCCTCACGACGTCGCCGTAACCGTCGTCGGAATACCGCCCGAAACCGGCCATCTGCTCCTGGGTACCGCGGGCATGGCCCAAGAGGAGCGCGGCACGGCTGGCGGCGACGGCCTTGGCCAACGACTCGTCCCGAAGACAGGAGACGTCGTTCACCACACACGCCCCTGCGTCGAGGCACGCTGCCGCGACCTCGGCGCTGGCCGTGTCGATCGAGACGCACGCGCCGAGGGAGGCCGCGTAGCGCACCACGTCGACGACGCGAGCGATCTGCTCGCCCGCGGGGACGGCTGGCGCGCTCGGGCGGGTCGACTCGCCGCCGATGTCGACGATGTCGGCCCCCTCATCGAGGATTTGGTGCACCCGGGCTCGAGCCGCGCCCGGATCGAGGTAGCGCCCGCCGTCGCTGAAAGAGTCGGGCGTGACGTTGCAGATGCCCATCAACGCGACCGCACGCCTCGACCGCGCCCGGTCGATGGCCCGGTGGAACAGGTCAATTCGCTGCAATGTCGTGTGCGTCCGTCACGTCGGAGCCCAAATCACCCTCTCCGGCAGGGAGACCAGCTCGTTTCGCCGTCCTCGTGCCTTTGCTCCATTTGGCTAGCAACCCGGCCCCGCCCGAGCAACGTGGAATCATCCGCGGAGACGTGAAATCGTGGCATGGTCGGGCTGTTCGCGTTTGCCCAAGCCCGCCGCGAGCCGTCACCCCACACCCGCGGGGCCCCCACCCCTTCCGCCCCATCTCGAGACCAGCGATGCGTGAGCAGTCGTTCATGAAGAGCCTCTTTTTCGGCGTCATCGACGAGAGCCTCATTCTTCCCTGGCCCGAACCAAACCCCCAAGAAGTCGACACTCTTCGTCCGTTGCTCGAGAGCGTGCGGCGGTACTTTGGCCGCGAGGTCGACTCTGCCGAGATTGACCGCAACGAATGCATCGATGTCGAGGTCTTGCGCGGACTGAAGGATCTCGGCCTCTTCGGGATGCTCGTCCCGGCCAGCCACGGCGGGGCCGGATTGACGAACACCGGGTATGCGCGGGTCATTCAGGAGATCGCCGGTCTCGACTCGAGCGTCGGCGTGACGCTGGGCGCGCATCAGTCGATCGGAATGAAGGGGCTGCTGCTTTTCGGGTCACCGGAGCTCAAGGAGCTCTACTTGCCGCGCCTCGGCACGGGCGAGCTGATCGCGGCGTTCGCCTTGACGGAGCCCGGAGCGGGCAGCGACGCATCCGCGATTCAGACGCGCGCCGAGCCGCGTGGGGATGGCTACGTCCTCAACGGGTCCAAGATTTGGATCACCAACGGGGGCTTCGCGGACCTTTTCACCGTTTTCGCCCGGACCTCGCCCAGCGACGAGGGGGTGAAGCCGAAGATCACCGCCTTTTTGGTCGAACGGGCTTGGGGCGTGAGGACGGGGCCCAACGAGCACAAGCTCGGTATCCGCGGGAGCTCGACGACCGAGGTCTTCTTCGACGAAGTCCACGTCCCTTCGCGAAATGTGCTCGGCGAGCCTGGACGGGGCTTCAAGGTGGCGATGCAGGTGCTCAACAGCGGGCGCCTCGGACTCGCGAGCGGCTGTGTCGGGATGTGCAAGAGGCTCTTGCGAATGACCGTCGATCGCTGTCAAGAGCGGCGCGCATTCGGGCGGCCAATCGGGGAGTTCGGACTGATCAAAGACAAGATTGCCACGATGATGGCCGATACCTGGGCCCTCGAGAGCATGACTTACCTCACCACCGGAATGGTCGATGCCGGCGTGGACGACTTCTCCATCGAGAGCGCGATCTGCAAGGTTTACGGGAGCGAGACGTGCTGGCGGGTCGTCAACGAGGCGCTGCAGGTGGCTGCGGGCATCGGCTACATGGGCGCCTACCCTTACGAACGCCTCCTCCGCGACGCTCGAGTCAATTTGATCTTCGAGGGGACGAACGAGATCTTGCGCGCGTTCATCGCGCTCGGGGGGATGCACGGGCCGGGCCGAGAGCTCGCCGACGTGTCACGCGCGCTGCGTGAGCCCATCAAAGGCTTCGGGCTCCTCAGTGACTTTGCGATCCGTAAGGCGCGCACGGCGCTCGGGCGCGAGCGGCTGACCCGTCACCATCCGCTCCTCGCACGCGAGGCGGTGATCTTCGAAGAATACGTGCAGGGCCTCGCGCGCGGCGTCGAAAAGGTCCTTCGGAAGCACGGGCGTGACATCGCCGAGATGCAATACACGCAGAAACGCACCGCCGAGCTGGCCATCGATCTTTATGCCATCGCGGCGTGCATCGCTCGGGCTACGCGCGCGATCGAGCGGGGAGGCCAAGAAGGAGCCCGCCGCGAAATCGATCTGACGAGCCTCTTCGTGACTGCGGCAGAAAAGCGCATGCGCGAGACGCTTTCCGCCATCGACCAGAATGACGACGAGCTTCGCAAGGCCGTAGCAAGCAAAGCCTACGTCGACGGCGGATATCCGTTCGACGTAATGTGACTATCCCGGCGAGGCTCGGGGGGGCTCTCCCCGTGGCTCACCCTCACGACGCGCGCGAGAGAGCGCACGGTCGATGGAAGCCGCGTCGGGGTCTTCCGCGTTGAGGCGCCTGGGCCCATGCGGCGTCCATCGCACGAGCGCGTCGGCCGCGAGGGACGACCGGCCGCCCGCCGTTGTCTCCAGGGCCGGCGAATGCGCGACGGGCATGAACGCGTCACCAGAACGCCATCCGACAGCCGCGCGGACGACCGACTGGGCCGGCAGGTCGCGAACGAAGAGAGCGCCAATCGTCGCGTCAACCTCGATGTCGCGCGTGCTCGCTCGCGGCCCATCCCAGGTGGGGACCACGACGACGACCCTCAGCGTGATGCTCCCCTTCCGTTCCACGGCCCGCAGGTGATCGAGTGTCTCCTCGCGCAGCTCCCAGTAGACGTACATTGTTTCCCGACCGACGGGAATCGCGACGCACTCGTCGACGTCGGACCGTCCCGGCGTCGACCCGTCGTCGAGCCTCGGCGACGGCTCGCGTGGCGTATCGCTCTCCAGCGCCACCCAATCGGACGTCTCGGTGGTCGAGCTCGCCTCTTCGCGCGCCTCGGGTGACGAAACCTCCTCGGCCTCGGGTGGTAGGCGTGGGGGGGGCGACGGATACGCTTCGTCGGTCAGCTGCGCGAGGAGCGCGCGCGCTGCGGCGTGCTCGGGTTCGCGCGCCAATACGCCCCCCAGCGTCTCGATGGCACGCTCTCGATGTCCCTGGGCCGCGTAAATCTCCGCAAGCGTCACCGTCGGGAGCGCGGCCGGCGCACCGTGTCGCCAAATCGTTGGCCCTCCCAGCGTACGAATTCGCTCGGCCGCGTCCGGGAGGTGCAGGCCGCGCTCGACGACGCGGGCGAGGAGGTCTCGGGCCACGCCGAAGAGACCACGGGCGCGCTGCTTTGCGGCGTGCTCCCCCGCGCCGCGCAAGAGCAGCTCGTCGACGAGCTCGGGACGCGTCAGTATACGCGCACGCGTGACGCCAGCGGCCTCCGCACGTTCGATGAGGGCGTCGCGATCGAGGCGCTCCAAATCGAGGCGATTCATGGCGCCTTCATGAGCCCACGGCCTCCCGAACGCAAGCGCGAAGCCTCAACCGTTCGCGAGCGCTTGCCGGGCCCGGAGCACGTCGCGACCGATCTCGGCCTCGAGCTCCTCGATGGAGGCGAGCTTTTTCTCGTCCCGTAGCCACGCGACGAGCTCCAGCCGCAAGAACCTTCCGTAGAGATCACCCGTAAAATCGAGCAAGAAGGTCTCCACCGTTCGCCGCGTCCCACCGACGGTCGGTCGCCACCCGATGCTGAGCGCACCTCCGCTGAGGCGCCGGAGCTCTCGTCTCTCTGCGTCGAGCTCGTGGACGATGACGGCGTACACCCCGTCGGGAGGCAGCATCTCGGGCACGTCAGCGAGGTTCGCAGTCGGAAAGCCCATCTTGCGCCCGAGCTTGTCACCGTGAACCACTACGCCCGACAACGAATGCGGGCGGCCGAGCACGCGGCGTGCTTCGGCGAGATCCGCCGAGCCGATGGCCACGCGTGCGCGAGTGCTCGAAAAGCCGCCCCGCTCGTCGGCAGCCACCGGGTGCACTCGCGCTTCGAAACCGAGGCCGGCGCCGAGCTCGCGGAGCCGCGTGAGATCACCCGACCGCCTCGCGCCGAAGCGGAAGTTCTCGCCGACCACGACCACGCGTGCGCGCAACCTGTCGGCTACGAGGTCGCGCGCGAAACGCTCGGGCGACCAGGCCGCAAACGACGCGTCGAATCTTCGCACGTAGACGTAATCCACCCCGAGCGCACCCATGAGCTCCGCGCGTCGGCCCATCGTGGTCAAAAGCGGAGGGGACTCTCCCCGGACTATTGCCGACGGGTGCGGCTCGAAGGTCAGCACGCAGGACGCGAGCCCGTCTGCGCGCGCCTCGGCGGCCGCCTCGCCGAGCACCGCCTGATGCCCCCGGTGGACGCCGTCGAAGTTCCCCACGACGAGGGTGCAGGGGGGACCGGAGGGCGCGACGCGCGACGCATCGTCGATCCCTACGAGACAGGCGCCCGCGCTCATCGCGCCCCCATGGTTAGCACGCGCCCGCGGTCACGGCGTCCTCGCCGCTGCGACGGGGGCGCTCCGCTGGCGCCTCCCCATCTACGTTCTACGTCCTAGGGTCCGCCGCACACCGTCGGCACGGGATGGGCGTTGCAAAAATTCGGATCCCGGGCCGCCACGATTTCTACGACAGCGCGGTTCCCCTGCGAGTACAGGACCGGCCGCGGCTTCAGAGAGCACGTGAGGTTCGGGTAGTCGGTGACGCCCTCGCTGCCCGAGCAAGCCCCGGCCTCGTTCGGAACGGTCCAGGCTTGGCCGCCGGGGTACACGACGCTGATCGCGAAGCGGCCGGTCGGCAAGCAGCCCTGGACCGGCGGACCCCGCACCAAAGAAGAAAGCTCCGGGACGGCGACGAGATCCGGTGGCACGAGGACCTGGTCCGCCGTCCCCGAAGGCGTGCAGGGACCGTTCGTGCAATCCACGTCCGCCGTAGTCCCCAACAGGTGCGTGGTCACGAGAGCTCCGCGTCTGTCGACGGTCAGCGGATCGAAGAGCGCTGCGAAGCAGAGGACCGTCGGCCTCAATAGGACGGTGAGGTGGTCTTGCTGCATTACGTTCGGTCGTCCCGACACGTCGAAGAGCGAGGCGGCCGAAAGCGCGGTTTCGATGAGAGAGTCTGGGGCGGCTGGGTCTCGAGCGCCGACGAGCGTGATCGCTTGCAGGACGACCACTGGCTCCGCTGGGCCGCCCTGGGCCGCGAGGCTCGCCGGATCGGCGCGATGGGTAGGATCACGAACGAGCTTGGTGAGCACGACCAACGGCCACAATTTCGGAATGCGGCCTTCCGGGATCGACTGCGGTACGTACCGTCCCGTGGGCGCATCGAGCGCCGCGTCGCCCCAGACCGAAAACCCGCCGACGGCGGCCTGCTCGAACGGCGTGATTTGCATGTTGAAAGGCGAGCCGACCGCAGCCGCCTGCTCGCCGTTAGGGACACTCCATTGCAGAAACAAGTGCGGGAAGCTGGACTCCAAGAGCCCCACGCTGGCAGCGCTCATGATCCGGGGCGGTGCGAGCACTTCGATGTCCTGCGGAATCGCGAGGACGGGGGCGAAGTTGGGGTCGGCCTCTTGGGTGCCGTCCAGGCCCGTCGCATCGCGCTCGGGACCGTCCGACGACTGCACGACCGTCGACGAAACGCTCCCGCTCGCCGGATCGAAGGCAGCACTCAGTCCTCGCGGGAAGAAGTAGGGCCGAGGCGCCTGGATCGGAGCATCGAGGGTCACGGTCACGTCGTCTGCCACGAAGCCGCCCGGTGGAATGACGAGCTTCGGGACGACGAGCGGCGGAGGTCCCTCCACCCCCACTCCGGGCACGCCGACGTCCAGCGGCAAAAACGTGGGGGTGTAATTCGCGCCGGCCTGCGTGGGCACGTCCCCGGCGGCGACCAGGCCTCCCCCGATGTCGCCTCTCTCGGGCAAATTGCGGATCTTGAACGATGGAAGGAAGTTGCCGGTGGAATCGAAGAAGGCGTGGATTTCGTAGGTGCCGGCAGAGAGCGGCGCGATCTGGAAGGGGGCGCTGGCCGAGACGGTCTCGGCGAAGCCATGTTGCTGCGGACAGTACGTCTCAATCCCCGCGTAGCGCGGCTCGTTGCCGAACAGCACGTCACCGACGACGTCGGTGAAGTTGACCGGCGCGCCCGCCAGCCCGCGCGGCGGCGGCGGATTTTGGCGATCGAAGACCAAGAGGACCGCGTTTCCGACAATGTGTCCGTTGCGCGAGCAGGGGCGGGGGCCGCGATAAACGACGGCGCCACGGATGACCCCAGCCGGCGGAAACATGCGTAACGCCGGGTCGTCGGGAACCGAACCGCACGCCAGAGATGCGCCGAATACCGCGAGCCGGCAGAGCGCGGACGCTCGGCGGTCGCTTCCTCTGTCGTTCATGGGTGGCCTGCCGTCTCTCTCAGAACCGGAGCGAAAAAAAGGCCATGAAACGGCGACCAACCACCTGGCCGAAGGGGTGCTCACGATGATGGTCGTCGAGAAGATTGAATGCGACCCCGCTGATTTCCGCCTGGTTGTGCAGGAGGCGGTACGCAATGCGGGCGTTCACCAGGGTGTAGGCGTCGAGGTGGAACGACTGGTACTCGATGCGTTGCTTCTGAATGTCGTCGACCTGCTCCGCCCAGCTCTGCGGCGACGTGTAGTGGAAATCCAACGATCCATCGAGGCCCGCCCGGCTGCGAACTTGAACGCCCGCGTTGACCTTGTGGGCGCTCGTCCGCGCGTCGTTGGCGAGCAGCGCAAGCTGCTCCGGCCGGCATCGGTCGTCGTTCTGCTTGACGGCCATGAGAGTGTAATTGCCGTAAACGTCGAGGCCCTCCAGTGGATAGCTCCGGACACCAATCTCCATGCCGTACACGTCGTACGTCTGACACTGGTTCTCGAACCCCCCGAGAAAAAGAGGGTAGAGGCCGGTCGAAGGGCTTGCGTTCGTTGCCTGCGGCGAGTTCACGAGATCGCCGACCGTGACGGCGCGGTTCGGGGCGAGCTCGATGAGATTGTTCGCGCGGTCGTAAAAGACGGCGCCGTCCACCGTGAGGAAATCGCTCGCCGAGTTGAGGTAGCCAACCTCCGTCGTCAGGACCTGCTCGGGCTGCAGCCTGAAGCTCCTCTCGTCTGAGCGGATGCCCTCGGACACGAGCGCGCCTCCCGCGACTGGAAGCTGTACGGGGACGCCGAGGTACGACTCGAGGAAGGTCGGCGTCCGGAACGCGCTGCCGACGAGAGCGCGGAGGGTGGAGCGCTTGCTCGGGTGGAACAAGACCGACCCCCTCGGCGATTGCACGATGCGATTCAGGTAAGGCACATAGTCGGCCCGATAGTCACCGACGACGGCCAGCTTCGGGCCGAGCTTGATTTCGTCGTGGACGAAGAGCCCGCCGTGGTGCTCCGCTTCGCTTCGGGCCAGGTAGGTCCATTCTACCGCCTTGAGGCGATACGTCGCTCCGACGTGGATGTCGTGGTCGATGGCGTGTCCGGTCTCGAGCTGCTCGACGAGCTGGGCCTCGCCATCCAAGACATCCGTCAGCCCCCGTCCCGGAAGGAGCGATTGCCCAAGATAAGCGGCGTTATTTCCTTCGACGACGTCGATTCGGTTCCAGAACCCACGAAGCTCGACGTGCCTGGAGGAGAGGAACACGACCAGGTCCGAGGTCTGTACCGGAGAGAGGACGTGATCGTTGATCGGGCCGATGGCAAGGAGCTCGAAGCTGCCATAGTTGAAACCGCCGCGTAAGCCGACGGTGACGTCCGTGCCCAGCTGACGGGTCAGGGTTGCGTCGAGACGAACCGTACGCTCCGCCGTCTGCTGTTCGCCGGCAAAGAGGTGGACGTCGGCGCGACCGGCGCGGATTTCAGCGCTCCACCGCGGCCACGCGTCGTAGCCGGCCGAGAGCCGGTAAGCCGTTTCTTTTTCGCGACCGCTCGCCCAAACTGTCCCGTGGGTTGCGTTGCCATCGCCATAACCGACGTTGAATCCCGCACCTCCTTCCCCCGGTGCCTTCGTGATGACGTTGATGACGCCATTGAACGCATCGGCGCCGTAGAGAGCCGATCCCGGCCCGCGTACGACCTCGATGCGCTCGACGTCCTCCACGCCTATGGAGAGCGTGCCCCATAGCGTCGCGCCGATTAGATCGACGTAGACACTACGCCCGTCGACGAGGACGAGCACTTTGTTCGATAGTCGCTGGTTGAAACCGCGAAGCGACACCTCGGTCTGCGCCCCGGTCGTCTCCATGATGTCGACGCCGGCGAGACGCCGAAGAAGCTCGGGAAGCTTCGTGATCCCCGACATCCGAATGTCTTGTTCGGTGATGATCGACGTCGAGTTGGGCGCATCGAGCGGGCTCTGGAGGGCTCTCGATGCCGTGACGACCTTCTCCTCGAAGACCGCCTCGGTCTTGAGACCCCCGGCCTCCGCAGGAGGCCCGCTCGACGGCTGGGACGGTCGCGCCACCGGCCACGCCCCCGCGTGAAGCTCGACCGGCGGAGTGACTTGGTCGGCGGCGGCGGGTGCGCCCGCGTCGCCCGAAGGCCCCTCCGCGCGCTCGCCCGCGCGCCCGATTTCAAGGAGCTCCGCCTGTTGCCGGCGGACACGAGCCTCGAGGCTCGCGACGATCGGCGCAACGTCGTCGCTATCCGGCGGCTCTCCTTCGAGGTATTTCTTGTAATAAATGATGGCGTCCCCGAGATTGCCCATGTCGACGTAGGCGCGCGCTATGTTGTAGAGGACATTCGGGTGCGGCAAGCTCTCGTATGCCATCTTCAGCTCGACGACACCCGCGTCGTACCGGCCGTCCGCGATCGCGACCATTCCGCGTTTGAAATGCGCCCTTGCCTCCGTTCGTGCGTCGCCGAACGCGGTACCGGCGGACAGCACGAGTCCGCAGGCAAGCAGCCAGGCGATGATGGGTGCCACCTTGCGTTGGGCCACCGGCGAGCTCCGTCCCAGCTCCGAAAACATGCTCTCGTTCGAACGATCCCACTCAATACGGAATGTCTGTCTTGTACCCCGTCGGAACGGCGGGCATCTCTTCCTTTGCCGGCGGTGAGGGCGCCCGCGCGGCTGTCGCGCGGACCAACCTGACCAAGATCTCCGGGTCCCCGACCTTGGCGGCGCGCAACTCGGCGCGATAGCCGGGACGCGTGATGGAGAGGGTGTGCGTTTTGGAGGGGTCGGCCGCAGGTCCGCTGTACGAAACGTCGCAGGGGGTGCCGCTGCATAGCTCCACGCCGTCTTCCCTTACGGTCGCGCCGCGCGGGATCGCTTTGAATGCGAATCGTATGGGCGACCTCACGCGGGGCAGGCATCTCGACGTCGTTCGTCGCCGCCCGGATGCCCGTTGCCGAACCGAAAGTCTCGCGCTGAGGCATCACCGTCGCGACGAAAGCCGTGGACGCCTCGGGGGTGGGCGTGGCGCGGCGTGCTGCGGAGCCGTTCGCATCGTTGCCGCGACGGCCGTCGTTGGAGATGGCGACGTATGCGACGCTCGCCGCGACCGCAAGCGCGCTGCCCGCCACCATGACGAAAGCGTTCTTCGATCCGCGCAGTGCGGTCGAGCGCGGCGAGGGAGCGGTACCCGTCGTTGGCACGTGGTGGGCGATCGAGCCGCGGTCGGGCGACGAGGAGCGCCGTGCGTGTGCGGTCCGCGGCTGTGGCGAAGCCGGACCGGACGCGGACCGACTCGAAGACGGCCTGAGGACCGCTGACCGAATCGGAAGCCGGCCGGACGTCGCGCCCGCTCTCGCCGCCACGCAGGGGGCCCGTGGCCAGAAGGCCGACGCTTCCCGGGCGTTTGAGCGTCGACAAGAGCTCGTCCATCGACCGAAATCGGTCGCCCGGCAGCTTTTCCATGCACCGCGCGACAATTTCTTCGAGTTCCGGCGACACCGCGACCGATGGGTTGGTCTGCCGGAGAGGAGGCGCCTTCTCGTTCACGTGCGCCATCAATACGTTCACGCTGTTCGGCCGATCGAACGGGACCTTGCCGGTAATCATCTCGTACAGAATGATGCCGAGCGCATAAATGTCCGCGCGCGCGTCGACGCGATCGCCACGGATCTGCTCAGGAGCCATGTACTTGGGGCTTCCCATGAAGAACCCCGACTGTGTCAGGTCGTCCTTCGTGTCGGCGATGTTCTTCACGAGGCCGAAGTCGAGCACCTTCACGAAGTCCACTTCGTCGCCGGGAGCGAGGAGGAAGATGTTCGCCGGCTTCAAGTCGCGATGAATGGCGCCAAGCGAATGGGCCTCGTGAAGGGCCCGGCAAATCTGGCGCGCAATATGGACGACTCGCTCCTCCGGAAAGCACCCCGCTTCGCGAATGGCGCGATGGAGCGTCGCGCCTTCGAGGTACTCCATGGCCATGAAATAGATGCCGTCTTCGGTCTTCCCGTAATCGAAAATCGTGACGGTGTTCGGGTGCGTCAGCTTCGAGGCGACGCTCGCTTCGAGAAAGAAGCGCCTGTGGAATTCGGGATCGTGATCCCCCGCGTAGTGAGCATCGAGCACCTTGACGGCGCAAACACGTCCGAGAGGTGCTTGCTCGGCGCGGTAGACCTTTCCCATGCCGCCGCGCGCGAGAAATGACGTCACCTTGAAGCGTCCGTTGATGACGCGGCCAATGATGGGGTCGGACGCGCCCACGCTACTGGAAAGTGCAGCCGCGCGCTCCGTCATGGAAAATACCCCCCGCCGGCGGTTGGCGTGTGGAGACACGCCGAGGCGCCAGCGTGAAGTTTGCCCTGGCCCCGCGGGGCGTGTCAACGAAGGGGCGCTGCTGGACAAGGGCGTCGAGCTTTCCTCAATCTACCGATAATCATGAGCCTTTGTTGCCGGCGCGCGCGGCAAGGCCGGATGCGCCGACTGACCGCGCTCTACGCGCTCCGCGTAGCGAGGGGTCTCCCCGGAGCGCCCTTCATCCCGAAGGCCCAAAGGCGAACGCCACGGGTGACGCGCCTGGGTAGGCACAGAGAGTCATGCCGGGAAATGCGAGTCGAGGTACCGTGGCGCCGCCATGAATTCCCTCACGCCCCTCCGCCCGCGCATGCGGCGCTCCGCGCACGCAAGGTTCGTCTTCGACCTCTACGTCCTCGCCATGGCGCTCGTCGTTGGCTTCGCGGGACCCGCCTTCGCCGCGGGCCCTGGAAGCTTCGTCGTCAAGACGCCGGAGGCGGACGAGAAGGGCGGTGAATGGCACATTAAAGTGCGCATCGACCTACCTCGTGCGCCAGCAATGATGCACACGCCGATGCGCTTCACCTTCTCGAAGGACGCCGTCGACGAGCGCGCCATCATGGCGCGAGGCGCTGAACCGGTGCATCACCGCGTCGTTCTGGAGACCGCCGCGAAGCAGATCGTGTCGCTCGACGTCGACTTCGCTGACGCGAGCGGCAAGGTCTTCAAGTCGACGTACTTCGAGTTCGACCTCAAGCGGGCCGACGGTTATTTCGAGGCGGGCGAGTACGTCGTGTCCCTTTCCGGGACCGACGGCGAGGTCGGCTCGGCGCAACACTTGGTACTCAAGGGCGACAACCCGCCCGTCTACCGCGGCGCAATGGATTTCGCGGACAACAAGTCGACCAAGCAGAAGGGCCCGAAGATGGAGAAGGTCAGCAGCGGGCTCGACGGCGGGCAAGAGGTTGCGAAGAACGACACGCCCGCTTCCGGAGCGGGCCCGGCTTCGACGGATGTGGCAGCGGTGGGTGAGGCGCCCGGAATGGTGCCGGGAAGCGCCTTCAACAAGACGGCGGAAGAAGAGACGGTACAGGAGCACCCGAAGGGTTGTGGTTGCGTGGTCGTTGGCCACGGCGGGAGCTCTTCCGAAGGGGCGGCTGCGGCGGCCTTCGTTTTGATGGCCGTCATCGCGCGGACTCGGCACCGAGGCCAGTCGCGAACGCGGGAGTCGCTAGCGCCGCGTTCTGTGCGGTGACGCCGCGTCAGGCCATCGAGCAGGCCCGGAAGGGCAAGCTCTTGCCCGTGTATGCCGTGACGGGAGAGGAGCGACTGCTTCGCGACGAGGTCGTAGCCGAATTGCGTGCGGCGTCGCTGGCGGGCGGCGTGGCGGCGTTCAACGAGGACAAGTTCACCGCCGGGGAAGTCGAGGTCGACACGGTCATCGCTGCCGCGCGCACCGTACCGATGATGGCGCGACGTCGCTTCGTGCTGGTTCGCGGCGCGGAGCGGTGGGACGGGGGCGAGCCGGACGGGTCTCCGTTCGACCGGCTAACCGCCTATGCCGCGGCGCCAGTCGACTCGACGTGCCTCGTCATCGTCGCGTCGAAGCTCGATGGTAGGCGCAAGCTGGCGGCGTTGGCGCGCAAGCAGGGCTTCCTCGTGGCGTGCGAGCCGCTCGAGACGCGCGCTCTTCCAGGGTGGATCGTGGAGCGAGCCGCCAGCAAAGGGCACGCCGTCGAACGCTCCACTGCCGAGCTGCTTGCGGTGACGGCTGGCCCTCAGCTCTCGGCCCTAGACGACGCCCTTGAACGCCTCTCGCTCTACGTCGGAGCCGGCGCCGCCATCGGGGAAGACGCCGTGAGCGCCTGCGTAGCGCGCGTGCGGTCGGCGGACACGTGGGCGCTGGTCGACGCCGTGGGTGCACGCGACCTCGGCCGCGCGCTGCGTGCGCTGGCAGACGCCTACGACCCACGCGAGCGGGGTCTTCCGCTCCTCGGGGCGCTCGCTTGGTCGGTTCGGCAGCTGGCGCGTTACTTGGCGGCCGTGGAATCCGGGGCCCCTGCTGAAGAAGCCGCACGTCGCGCGGGAGTGTTCAACCCCTACCAGGCGCGTGAGATCGCGGGGAAGGCGCGCGCGATGCGCTCGAAGGAGGTAGAGCGGTGGTTGCTGGTCCTCGCGGAGACGGATCTCGCGCTCAAAAGCTCGCGAAGGGCTGCCGACGTCATCCTAGAAGAAATGCTGACGCGGCTTTGCCGTGAAACGCGGACGCCCCGAGCGGCATCGGGTGGTCGAGGGAAGCCACTGGGCGATGAACGGTTTGACGAGGGACCGAGTCGTCTCTAGCTTCTCAATCGCGCATGGCCAGCGCATGGCTGGGCCAGCGCGCGCGATCGAAGCATCAGTTCCACGGAGATTGAGATGCACGTCCCCCAACGGGTGATCCGGCCTCAAACGTCGAGCACCGAGTGGCTCGCCAGTGCCACCCTTCCCACACAATACGGCGCGTTCGTGACACACGTGTTCCGGAGCGCCTGCGGTGATGCGGCGTGCGGTCCGCCGCAAGAGCACGTCGCCCTGGTCTTCGGTGCGATCCGCGGCGAGTCGAACGTGCTCGTGCGCGTGCACTCGGAGTGCCTGACCAGCGAGGTCTTCGGCTCGCTGAAGTGCGACTGCAAGCAGCAGTTGGACGGCGCCATGAGCGCAGTGGCTCGGGATGGCGTAGGGGCGGTGCTGTACTTGCGCCAAGAGGGTCGGGGTATCGGATTGGCCAACAAGATTCGGGCTTACGCCCTTCAATCGGCCGGCCACGACACCG
Organism: uncultured delta proteobacterium; assembly: GCA_963787925.1. GTDB lineage: Bacteria > Myxococcota_A > Polyangia > Polyangiales > Polyangiaceae > Palsa-1150. The sequence continues at coordinate 349,183 of CAWBEN010000003.1, read as the reverse complement.
TCGATGCCAATCGCCTCCTCGGGCTGCCGGACGACGCTCGTCGTTACGACGTTGCGCGCGACATGCTCGAGCATTTGGGCGTGGCGTCGATACGTCTCATGACGAACAACCCGGCGAAGGTCACTAGCTTGCGAGCCCTCGGGGTCATCGTGACCGGTCGCGTCCCGATCATCGTGGCGCCAAACTGCCACTCGGCGCCGTACCTGGAGGCCAAGCGCCTCCGCATGGATCACGATTTGCCGCTGGGCCGTAGCCCCAACGCCACGGCGATCTCGACGTCGAGCCTGAAGATCTTGCGCGCCCCCAGCGGCGACGCCGAATAGAAAAACACGGCGGCACCTATCCGACGAGCGCTGCCTGGCTCGCGCAGCCGCTGGCCAGTACTCGCCGCTACCCATGCGAATCGCCCTTACGCACAATCTGAGCGTCACCGACTCCGAAGAAGAAGCGGAGTTCGACTCCCCAGAGACAATCGCGGCGATCGAGCGCGCGCTGACCGGCGCCGGGCACCGCGTCGAGCCCATCGACGTTGCAGGTCCCGCGTCGCTGCTCGTGACTCGCCTCGAGGCGTTCGCGCCGGACATCGTGTTCAACCTGGCCGAAGGGCGCCGCGGCAAGGCACGGCGCGCCTTTTATCCAGCGCTCTTCGAGGAGCTCGGCATCCCGTCCACGGGGAGCGACGCGTACACGCTCTGCGTGACGCTGGACAAATCGCTCACGAAGAAGCAGCTCGCCGGTTGGGGCGTGCCCAGCCCGCGCGCACGGTTCGTCACCCGCGCGACGCTCAAGGCGGGCGGTCTCGACGAGCTCTCCTTCCCGGTGATCGCGAAGCCGAACTTCGAGGGGTCGAGCAAGGGCATCGAGCAGGAGAACGTCGTCGAAGATCCCATCGCGCTCGGTCGCGTGCTCGACGAGCTCCTCGCGAAGTACCCGGACGGCGCGCTCGTCGAAAGCTACGTTCCGGGAGTCGACGTGCGCGTGGTCACCATCGAGGGTTTGCCGGCCCTTCCGGCGGTCGAGATCAGTGGTCGATCCGAGTTACCCGCGGCATTTCGACGTCGTCGACTACCGGCTGGCCAACCTCGACGCTCGTTTTTTGGAGCGACACGCGCCAGCACGCCTCGCGCCCACCGTGCACGAACGCCTTCGGGACCTCGCCGATCGCGCGCTGTCGGCGTTCGCGCTGCGCGACGTTGCGGCCCTCGACTTCCGCGTGAGCGAGACGGCGAAGTCTGGTTCTTGAGCGCCACGGCCAGCCCGAGCTTCGAGCCCGACGGCGCTCTGTTCGCGGCGACGCAGGCTGTCGGGATCGACTACGACGCGACGGTGCTCGCTGTCCTGCGATCCGCCGCCAAGCGTCACGGCCTCACGGCGCAGCTCGACTCGACGAAGCCGCGCTCTCCGCGTGCGCGGCGTACGAGCCTTCGCGTCGGCCTCGCCTTCAACATGAAGCGCATCGAGTCGCAGAGCGGGGACGACCGCGAGGCCGAGTACGACGCGCCCGAGACGATTCAGGCCATCACGCGCGCCATCGAGAGCCACGGCCACGTCGTGCGTGCCGCTCGAGGCGACGCCCGATTTCCCGCGCGCTCTGATGTCGTCGAACGTCGACGTCGTCTTCAACATCGCCGAGGGCATGGTCGGGCGGAGCCGCGAGGCGCAGGTGCCGAGCCTGTGCGAGCTTCTCGGCGTTCCGTACACCGGGAGCGACTCGGCGACGCTCTCGATCTGCCTCGACAAGGGCTTGGCCAAACGGCTGCTCGTCGACGTCGACACGCCCGCGTTCCAGGTGCTCGTGACGGGCCGAGAGAAGCTACGACCGCTTCGCTACCCGGTCATCGTGAAGCCGAACCAAGAGGGAACGAGCAAGGGCATCTCCGGAAAGAGCGTCTGCGACGACGAGGGGCGTCTCCGCGAGTTGGCGCGCGAGCTCATCGAGCGCTACGGGCAGCCGGCGCTGGTCGAGGAGTACATCGTCGGGCGCGAGTTCACCGTGGGCCTCCTGGGCGAACGCCGCCCGCGAGTGCTTCCGCCGATGGAGGTCGTGTTCCTCACGCAGGCCGAGCGGCCCGTCTACGACTACCAGTGCAAGCAGGAATGGCAGCGCCACGTGCGCTACGAGTGCCCGGCGAAGCTTAGCGAAGGACGAGCTGCGCAGCCATCGAGCGGGCGTGCCGCACCACGTTCATGACGCTCGGCTGCCGCGACGTCGCGCGGATCGATCTGCGCCTCGCGCAAGACGGCCGCGTGTTCGTCATCGAGGTGAACCCGCTGCCCGGGCTTACGCCCGACTACAGCGATCTATGCCTGATCGCGAACGGCGCCAAGATCGATTACCGCACGCTCATCGGCGAGATCCTGAGCGGCGCGATCAAGCGTTGGCAGGGGCGCCAACGCGTTGCCGATCGCGTCGAAGAGACCCCGGCTCCGGCGGAGCGGGAGAATGACCCGAGCGCGCCGGAGATGGCGCCGAGTCAATTGATTTTGCTGATCCGCCTCCGCGCCGGTATCGGCTGAGGCTCCATACGCGTGGGCTTGCCGGTCACTTGCACTCATGACTCTCGGTGCAGACGGTCCCTGGCGTGCAGTCGCCGTCCGTTACGCAAACGACACACGCCATCTGCCAGCATTTCATCGCAGAGGGGCAGTCCGTCATCGTCAAACACGAAACGCACTCGCGCTGCTGCGTGTCGCATCGAGGAGTTTGGCCACTGCATTGCGCGTCGCTCAAGCATTCCACGCAAACTCCCTGGCTCGTGTCGCACACTCCGGGAGTCGTACAGTCGCTACTGGTGGCGCAGGGCGCGCCGCAAGTCTCCGTCACTCGGTCGCACTTTGTCTCCGTCTGGCCCGCACAATGGGCGTCGACGACACACTGCACACAAACTTTCAGGCTCTGATCGCAATGAGATTGGGAAGAGTCGTGGCAGTCTTTGTCCGTGAGACAACTCGGCGCGCCGCCCCCTTCGCTTGCACCGACACTCGAAACCGGGTCGATTGCGTCAGGGACCGTCGCACCGTCCTCGGCTCGCAACGCGCTCCCGTCGGAGCCGCGATCGGGCGACGCCGCCTCTCGGTCAGGCTGGTCGAGCGTCCTCGCGTCTTCCGGCAGCTCCGAGTTGGTGGCAAAAAAATCGATGTGGCCGTTCGGGCAGCCGGCGAGCACCGCAGGAAGCAAGTAACCGCACGCGCGAGCGAGCCATCCTGGTGCGCGACCAGGAGGCGTCAGGCCCCTCATGCGATGCCTAACTCGGGTGAATCGCTCGTGCGGGCCGATGTCACGAAGCAAGACCAACAACTGCCATCCATTCGATGTCCGGGCAAGGTGTCGGGCTCGCTTGAAAAATCGCGTGGCGCTTGTCTGTGCCGCGCACCCACGACGCGGCGGAACGCCACAGGCTTTGTCGCCGCGGTCACGGCGGGGCCCCTTCAGGAGCGGGGGATTCGCCGGCGGTGCGCCGGTTGCATGAAGCACGAACGGAGGCAAGTGACCAAATGCTCGCTCTCACGTATCGGGGCAAGGGGCGCGTCCGCGTCGAAAAAAAGCGCGACCCCGTCATCGAACACCCAAACGACGTCATCCTCAAAGTTACGCGTACCGCCATTTGCGGCTCGGACCTGCACCTCTTCCACGGGCTCGTGCCCGACACGCGTGTGGGCTGCACGTTTGGCCACGAGTTCGCGGGCGTCGTCGAGGAAGCCGGGTCCAGTGTGGCTTCTCTGCAGCGAGGAGACCGCGTCGTCGTGCCGTTCAACATCGCCTGCGGCACCTGTTTTTTCTGTCAGCGTGGCCTCACGAGCGCCTGCGAGAACACGAACCCCTGCTCGTCGCTGACGGGCGGTTGCTTCGGCTACTCGCACACGACGGGCGGGTACGATGGCGGCCAGGCCGAGCTCGTTCGTGTGCCGTTCGCGGACGTTGGGCCGATGAAGATCCCCGAGGACATGACCGAAGAAGATGTGCTCTTTCTCAGCGACATCCTGCCGACGGGCTATCAGGCGGCGGAGATGGGGAGCATCAAGCCCGGCGAGACGGTGGTCGTACTGGGCTGCGGCCCGGTAGGGCTCTTCACCCAAAAGTCCGCCACGCTCATGGGCGCGGGACGCGTCATCGCCGTCGATCACCTTCCCTATCGGCTCGAGTTCGCTCGCCGGTTCACGCCACAAATCGAGGCCATCGATTTCAGCGAGACCAAGGACGTCGTAGGTGCCATCCGTCGCATGACCGACGGGCGAGGTGCCGATGTCTGCATCGATGCCGTTGGTTGCGAGGCCCGAGGGAGCGCGACGCAGTCGTTCTTGGGAGCAATGAAGGTGGAGGCCGGCGCGCCGACTGCAATTGGCTGGGCCATCGACGCCGTGCGCAGAGGCGGACGCGTCGTGTTGATCGGTGTGTACGGACCGCCGTTCAACCTCGTGAATATCGGGACGGCGATGAACAAGGGCCTCACCCTGCGAATGGGCCAGTGCAACGTGAAGCGATACATGCCTCACCTCCTCGAGCACATCAGGGCCGGCCGCATCGACGCCAAGGGCATCATCTCCCACCGCTTTCCTCTGGAGGAGGCGCCCGAGGCTTATCGTATTTTCGAACGAAAAGAGGACGGCTGCGTCAAGTGCGTCCTCATTCCACCGCAAGCCGCATGAGGCCTTCAATGCAATTCAACGAGTCATTTGCTATTGCGATCGATGCACCTGCCCAGCGGCGCCCTGGCGTGCCAGCGGAGCGCGAGCCCGAGCCCGTCGCCAACGCGCACTGGGTCGAACCGGACAAGCAACCGCGCCATGCCGGAGTCGTGATGGACGCCTCGCGCAGCGAGCCAACGGCGACGTTCGGGACGGGCCAGCGGCCGCGTGGGGTCAGCGGTCTGCTTCGCCGCGCGGCGTATCGGGTGCCCGACTACCAGCCGCAACGCTGGCTTCTCCTTATGGTGGCCGATCGTGTCGACTCGATGGAGAGCTCGTTTGGGCGCCTCGCTGCGCATCCGGCGACTTGGGCGGCGGCGGCCGGTGTCGCGGGGCTCTGGGCGGCGACTCGCGCGAGGCGACGTGCCCGGTTCTCCTGGCTGCCATGGGACCGCCGCTGACGCAGTTGGCCAGCGAGCGCTTAGCTCAGCCGCCGACGCCGTCGGATGCAGAGAACGGCCACGGTGGCCAAGGCCAATGGGCCCGCACGCCGCCCGGTATCGGCAGGCGACAGCCGACAGCTGCAACTCGAGGCTGTGGGTCGACTTGGAGCAGCGGCCCCCCCTTCGAATGCATCGGCTGGAGTCATGGCGTCCGGCTGCTCCCCGCCCCCCTCGCCAGCCCGTCCAGTGCTGCCGGCGTCCGGACAGGCGTCGAATGACGAGCAGAGGGAGGACCAGTCGCAAGCCGCAGTCGTCGAGGAGCACGCCGGCGGTAGGCCCGCCACGTCGCCGAGTCGCAAAAGGGACGCCGGTGGGGGCCCCCCGTATGCAAGCGTTCCTGCAGGAAAAAAAGCGAGCTGCTCGAAGCCACCCGCCGTCTGCTGGCCCATGCAAGCGTACGTCCCTGCAGCAGTCCATGTGAGGCACGTCACGGGGTCGCCGACGAAGACGGGCGCAAAGACCCAGTCGCTCGTCTTGGCCTCGAAGATCCCGAGCTGGGAAGGGTCGGCGCTCGTCGTGGCATCGTCGTTTCCATAGCCGGCGATGACATTGGCCCCGTCGGGGGAGAGCGCGAAGCCAAGGAGTTTTGCAGATTTTCGAAGAAGCAGCAGCCAGGTCGAGCCGCCATCGCCGGAATAGAAAAGCGCGTCGTTGCCCTGGCTCGTACCGTTCGCGACGACAACGCTCGAATTCGTACGAACGAAGACGCCGTTCCGGGGACTGACCGCCGCGATGTAGGGCAGGTCCGTCTTGTCAGCGCCTGCGATCGGCCTGGTCGTCCAGGTGGTCGCGGCGTCTAGCGACGTGGCCAGTGTCGGGCTCCCGTCGGCGGAGAGCCCACTCGCGTAAAGATGCGTCGGATCGCTAGGATCGAGGTCGATCGTGTAAGCGAGCGAGAGGGGGAGCGGCGCTCCAAGGACTGCCCAGCTGAGCCCGCGGTCAACCGACTGCTTGACCCGGATCTCCGTCGAAGCGCCCACGAAGCTCGCGACAAGCGCGACGACGATCTGCCGTTGCGCGTGATCGACCGAAAAGTCCTCTATGATTTCGTGACCCATGAGAACGTCGGTGCCGAGCGTCGGCGTCCAAGCGCAGTCGTCTGCCGAGCGATTGAGCTCGTACTGGGCATTGACGAGGGCGGCCCCACCGGCCACGAGGTCGATGAGCGGATCGCCGCTGTACGCCGCGAGGCCCGCAAATGCGGCCTCGCAGGTGTAGTACCAGGTTCTTCCGCGGTCGTGGGTGGTCAGCAGACCGTAGGTCGCGGCGAGCAAGAGGCGGTCCGGGTTCGCGGGGTCTTCGACGAGCCGTTCCGCCCGAGGGAATCGCCCATTGGCGCTGGCGCTGGAAGGCGCGAGCCCCGCGGCCAGCGCCAGCATCGTCACGACGACGGCTGGCGGCAGGCGGCGCGCACGAGCGGTCATTGCACCACGTTCAGACGCTTCAACGGTGAAGGTTCGTTCGGCGGGATCCGAGCGCGCTCGAAGACCGTCTCCCCCTCGAGCCAGCGTGCCATGGTGTCAGGCGATTCGAGCGTGACGCTCAGGGCAACGGCGAAGTCCACGGTCGCGCTTTCTAGCCGCCGTTCACCCGCCGCATCTTGGAGACCGCCCAGCAGCCCCTGAAACAACATGAGAAGCCGAACGCTGACATCGGCCGCCGCGTGTCCGTCCCCTTCCACGAAGGCGCGGCAAGGCGTCACATCGAAGGAGTGCCAACCGCGGCACATGAGCGGGCGAGCCTGGTATGCGCGGCAGCGATCGTCGACGAGGAGCGGGCACCGCCGCGGCGGCCGCTCGGTCCAAGTCATCCCGGCGGTCTCGTTCGCGAGCGAGCGCGCTCGCTCGCGAACGCCTGCGAGCTCGTCTTCGGTCAGCTGGCTCCGGAGCCACTCGGCGATCCCGAGAACTTCGAGCGGCGTGCTCGATACGCGAAGGTGGCAACACCACGCGCAGCCTTCCTTGCATGCGATCCGGTTCTCGTTGCCGATCAGCTCTTGCCCCAACGCTTGCGAAAAAACGTGAGAACGCGCGCACGCTTGAACCACTCTCAGGGGGGCGCCTTCGTCGTCGAGCATCTGCCCCGTGGCCGCGGCTTGCGCCGCGCGTGCCCTCTCGATTCCAGCGTCCACGTGCTGGCGCTGCACGGACGCTGGCGCCGACGCCCGTCGCAATGCGGCCGCCGCTCGGCGCTCACGGCGGTTCATTGGCGTCCTGCTCGCGAAATGGTGTGACGAGAGCGAGGGCGACCTTGCCTTGATCGAACAAGGAGACCGCCATGAGACCGCCGCCCATCGGAGGACAATCGGAGTTGAATCTGGCTGCGCAGGCTGGCAGCATTCTGCGGTAGAACCTCCATCGGCCGCGTCGGACTCTCTTCGGCACGCGGAGTCAGTGTATCAATAGATTCGAGTCGGCGCTCGCCGCCGCGAGCGTGGTGGCTTCTCTGCCGCGCCCTAGGCGGCCAGCAATACGAACTGAGGCTGCGATGAGATTCCTGAACGGCTTACGGGTTTCGAGGTTGGTGTCGTCGTGGCAGCTTCGGGCAAGCATCGGCGCATTGAGCGTTGGCCCTCTGGCGGTCGGGGGGTGCGGATCGAGCTCGAATGTCGGCGGAAACGCGGACGGGGCGGCGGGTAGCGGCAGCGCATCATCGGGCGCTAACGCGGCCTCCGGCGCCGAGTCTTCGGGGGGAGGCACTGCTTCGGGTACCAGCGGCTCGCCGACGAGCGGCAACCCCGGTGGCGCACCCGACGGCTCTCTCTCGAGTGACGATGCGACTGTGAGCAGCGGGAGCGATGCCGGCTCGACGAGCCTCACTCCCTCCGACGCGGGTGGTGACGGCGGCGTCCCGGCGGGCTTCGCCGTGGTCACGAATCGATACGACAACTTCCGGCTTGGCGCGAATACGTCGGAGACGACGTTGAACGTTTCAAACGTCGCTGGCGGAAAATTCGGCCTTCTCTTCTCGCGCCAAGTCGATGGGCAGCTGTACGCGCAGCCCTTGTACTTGCCGGGACTGATCATCAACGGCGCGGCGCACAACGTCGTTCTGCTCGCGACCGAGCACGACACGGTCTACGCGTTCGACGCGGACGCCGCCGCGGCCTCGACGCCTCTCTGGCAGGTGTCGCTCGGCACGCCGATGGATGCCGTCCCGGGCGCGGGAACTGGAAGCCCTCTCGTCGGCAACCAGACGGTGACGTGCAGGGACATGTTTCCTAAGACGGGCATCACGTCGACGCCGGTGATCGATCGAGCGACGGGCCGCATGTACGTCGTGGCCAAGACGGTGGAGGCCGGCGTCTACCACCAGCGTCTGCACGCCCTCGACGTGCTTACGGGAAAGGAAGTCGCCGGCAGCCCCGTCGAAATTTCGGGCTCCGTTCCTGGAACGGGAGTCGGCGGCAGTGCGGGGACGGTGCCCTTCAGCGCCTACCATCATCTGAACCGTCCTGGCTTGCTGCTCACTGGCGGCAATGTCTTCATCGCGTTTGCCAGCCACTGCGACGACCCGCCGTACCACGGCTGGGTTTTCGCATACAGCGCCGACACGCTGGCTCAAAAGGGAATCTACAACACCACGCCGAACGCGGCGCAGGGCGGGATTTGGCAGTCTGGGATGGGCCTAGTGGGCGACCAGAACGACGTGTACTTCGTGTCCGGCAACGGCGATTTCGACCCCACCAACAATGGGCTGGCGCTCGGGCTCAGCGTTGGCCATTTGAAGCTCTCGGCGACGGGCCTGAACGTCGCAGACTGGTGGACGGCGACCAATGCGACCGCTCTCAATGTCCATGACGTCGACCTGACGTCCGCCCCGATCCTTCTCCCTAACCCAAAGGTCATGGTCGCCGGGGGGAAGGACGGCAACTTCTATGTCCTCGACCCCGCGAACCTCGGTAAGTTTAGCGCGACGGCGAACAACATCATTCAGACATTTCCCACCGGATCGGCGCATATCCATGGCGGCCCGGTCTACTGGAACGGACCGTCGGGGCCGACTCTGTTCATTTGGCCGCAGACGGGAACGCTCCGATCGTACGGCTTCACTGGCAACAAGATTACCCCGACGCCGCTTTCGCAGCATATGGCAGACGTGGCGACGCACCCCGGCGGTATCCTCAGTCTCTCTTCCAACGGCGTCACCGCGGGCACAGGCGTTCTCTGGGCGACCTTCACCTCTACGGTCATCGATCCGGGTCCGACGAAGGGGGACGCCTGGCACAACCTGGTACCGGGCGCTTTTTACGCATTTGATGCGACCAACCTTACGACGCCGATCTGGACGAGCACCGCGAACAAGGCCCGTGACGACGTCGGGATTTTCGCGAAGTTCAATGCACCGGTAGTCGCCAATGGACGGGTCTACGTCGTCTCTCAAATGTTGCCCGACGGCGGCAAGCTGCTCGTCTACGGTCTCTTGCCCTGAGCCGATCTAGGAGCTCATGGTGGGCGGCGAGGTCTTCGCGCTCCGTGTTCGGCCCCCCGTTGCTGGCGCCAGGACATCGCGCAAGAGGAGATGTTTCGGCTCCCCAACTAGGCCGAGGCGCGTGCGTTCGTCCTTTCATCCGTCTGGACGCGTCGCTTACCCTCCCGGGTCACGATGTCGCCTCCTGCAGATTTTTCTGCCAAGGTCGTTGGCGCCTTCTTTGCGACGGGCATCTTCGCGCTCATCTCGTCGAGCGCCGCGATCGCGCAGACGGTGCCGTCGATAGACGCCCGTACCTGGCGCCCTTCGAGCGACCCAGAAGCAGGGATGGTGCTTGAGCCCGCGACGACGCCAGGCGCTTGGCAGTGGAACGTCGCCGTATGGATCCACTACGCGCAAACGCCGGTCGCCTTGCGCGATACAGCCACGGGTGGAGTGACATTTCGACCACTCGAGCACGCGCTCGGCGCCGACCTCGTCGCGGGGGTTGGTCTGGGCGACCGCGGGGCTGTCGGCGTCGACGTGCCGGTTCTTCTGTGGCAGGACGGCGCAAGCTCATTGCCAGAGGAGGTCGTGACCGATGGCGCCGTGCCTACGACGGCACTCGGCGACTTGGCACTGCACGGTAAGGCGACCGTCGTGTCGGATGACCGGCAAGGGGTGCGCACTGGCTTCGGGCTGGCGGCGCTGAGCCACCTCACTCTACCGACCGGCGATCGAAGGAGCTTCGCGGGGGAGGGCGCCGTTACGGTTTCGCTTGGCCTTGACGCCGAGTATGCCGTCGGGGTTGGTGCCTTACGCGCGAGCGTCGGGTACCTCCTGCGAACGGAGCACCGCACATGGCCGCGAGCGATGGCCAGGGGCGTCGTGTTCGGAGATCAACTGCCCTGGTCGATCGGCATGGTAGTGCGTCCGGGAGCGATCACTCGAGCCCTCGACTCGGGCGATCGTCAGCTGTGGGAGATCGCGCTCCACGGCGCGCTTCCCGCCGGCCCTGTCGCGCCCCTTGGTCTTGGCCGTCAGGGCGCGTCGTCGCTCTCGCCACTGCTCGGCGCTGCGGACGACCGCATCGCCGTTGGGCACACTCGCGATTTCTACGTCCTGGTGGGCGCAGAGGTCGGCATCGACGATGCCGTGGGTGTGCCCGCGGTCCGCGCCGTCGCATCGTTCGGCTGGGCTCCGCGAGCGCACGATCGAGATGGTGACGGCATATCCGACGAGGTGGACGAATGCCCTGACCTCCCAGAGGACAAGGATGGTGTCCAGGACGAGGACGGCTGCCCCGAGGACGATGCCGACAGCGACGGCATTCTCGATACCGAAGATGCGTGCCCCCTCGTCGCCGGCGTCCGCTGGAACGACCCCCGCAAGAACGGCTGTCCAGCGCCCGACACGGATTCGGATGGTGTGCCAGAATCCGCTGGATGCCTGCCCAAACGCAAAGGGCGAGATGAGCGACGACCCGAAGACGAATGGGTGCCCCGTTGGAGCTCCGGGTCGTAGCAAGCTGCTCCCGAAGCCGGAAGATGCCCGCCCCTGACCGAATCGCGTCGGCGACACGTACGATGCGGGGGAGCGCTGCGGAGGTCCTTGTCACGGGGGCCGCGCCAGCCCACCCAGAGAGAAATGGCTTGCTGCGAACGGCTTGGCCGGTCTTCGTGTTGGCAACGGTGCTGACTGTCGCGACAGCGGCGAATGCGCAGTCACGCGGTTCGGGCGTTCAGCCGGCACGGCGAAAGGAGCCGAGTCTCGAGACGCCGGGCGCCACTGCAGCCGGAACGATGCCTTCCGAGGCGCGCGGACTACGCGCCGGCTCAGGCGCGGAGGTCGCGTCGAGGCTATTGCGCTCGGCGGATGCTGGCGACCGATTGCGCGGGCTCGAGCGGGCTGCGCACACGCATACGGCAGAGGCATTTGCTCTCCTCGAGCGTGCAGCCGCCGCGGGGGTGGGCGGGGCTCAGAACCCGCGCGTTCCTCTCGAAGGCTTGGCTCGCTCCGATCCGCGCGCGTTGCTGACGGTCGTGCACGGTCTGGCTTCATGGACCGAAAGCGACCACGGGCGCGCCGCGCTCGCCGCGCTCGCGTCCCTCGCAGGTGCACCAGCCCAGTCGTTTGTGACACGCCCGGTTCCTCGCTCAAATCTTGGAGCGGACGATGGGCAGGGCGCGGCGCGCATTCAGCTCGCACGCCACGAAGCCGCCGTTGCGATGGCCAAGTCGGGCAACGTGGTTGCGTTGGAGACGCTCATCGCGCTCTCGCGATCGGGAGGACCGGGGCAAGGCGCGGCCCTCGTCGCACTGACCATGTACCCACCGGCGCCACCCGTCCTCGGAGGTGTGACGCTTACCACCCCTGCAACGGCCTCGCTGGCGGCCGCGATCGGTGATCTGCGATCGTTCGACGGGCTTGAGGGGGCGACGCGGGCGAGCGACCCCGCTTTGCGCGCGAGCGCCATCGTGGCGCTCGGACAGACGGGCGACGCGCGAGCCGTTGAGATCGCGCGAAACTCGGTGCACGATCCGGATGCGCGCGTACGCTTGTCAGCAGGCGAGGCTCTCGTCCGTCTTGCCGCACCCGAGGCACCCCAAGTCATCGCGCAGCTCATCGGCGATGACGTGACGGCGGTCGGAGCGCTCCGCCTGGCGCAACTGTGTCAGGGCGAGCCCGTGGTCAAAGCGGCGGCGGCGGTCGCGGTGGCATCGGCGAACCCGGATCTCCGTGCGGCGGCCGTTGCAGCCCTCGGGCGGCAAATCGGCGCCACGGCCGTGGTCGCGCTCAGCACGATTGTCGCCGACCCCGCACTTCAAGGAGATGCCGCCTGCGCCCTGGCGCGATTGCCGAACCCTTCGGCCATGCAGGCGCTCGAAGCCATGGCCGACGAAGGCACGCAGCGACTTGCCGCACGCGCCTACATGGTGAGGCGCTTGGCGCGCGGAGAGTACAGTGCGCGGCTCGACGAGCTCTTATCAAAGCTTGCAGATTCGGCCGATGCGCGGAACCGCGCGGTTGGGCTGGAAGCGCTGGTGGCCACTGGCGAACGACCGGTGGCTGGAGCACTGGCCGACCGAGATGCGCGCGTTCGACGGGCTGTGGCCGCGGGGGCCCTTGCCCGGTGGGACCCCCAGGTGCGCGCGGCTCTTCTCGACAGGATGACCCTCGAGCAGGACCCAGCGACGAGGGAGGTCCTGGCACTCGGCCTTCTCGATGGCGACCCCGAGGCGCGCGTGCCAACCGAGGATCTCGTCCAAGAGGCCCGAGCGGGTGGGCCGGACGCCCCTCTCGCAGTGCTGTCGCTTGCACGGCGCATCGAAGCCGGCTCGCCGGCCTCCCGGGAGATCGACGCGCTCCTCGCATCGCCGGATCCGGTACTCCGAGAACACGCGGCGCGCGGCATGGGGGCCGGCGCCGCGCCAGAGGGGATCGGCCGGCTGGCGCAATCGTACCGATGGGAAACCGACGTTCATGTGCGGCGCGCGATTGTTGCCGCCCTGGCCGGCCGGGATGGGGGTGGGAATCCGTCGCCCGCGAGAGACGAGACGCTTGCGCTCGCCGCGCAGCTCGACCCGGACACAGCCGTCCGGCGGACAGCAGAGCGGGGGCTATCGGGCCTTCCCGAACGTAAGGGCGGCGCGCACACAGAGGTCGCTTGGCTACGACTGCTTGCGGCACCCGGAGCCGCGAGCCCGGAGAACGTGGTAGCCGCGCTCGTTTCCAGCGACGGGCTGGCGTTGCCGATCGCCTTCGACGACGATGGCTTCGCGCTCCTGCCGGGCCTCCCGCCGGGGCCCGCCATCCTGAGACTTGCGCCGCGTGTCCCTCCATACGAGCCTGCTTCGCCATGAATCGACGCACGCCTGCCTCTCCTGCCACGGCTGCCCTCCCGGTGGATGCTCCGTCCTTCGAAGCCTCAATGAAGCGCTTGACCGAGATCGTTCAAGCACTCGAACGCGGCGAGATGCCGCTCGAGGAGTCGCTCCAGCTGTTCGAGGAGGGCGTAAGGCTGTCGCGTGTGTCGCAGCAGCGGCTGGACTCGGCGGAGAAGCGCGTCGAGCAGCTCCTCGCGGTCGACGAACAAGGGCGCGCCCGCACGTCGGTTTTCGCAACCGATTCGGCGGATCAGTGCTCGGGGAACGAGGACGAAGGCCCGCCCGTTTGACCGCGAGCGTGGAACGCATTGGCCAATCGGCGCCAGCTCAACGACCGACAGCGCCGCGGTAGACCCAACCTTCGGTCGAGAATCCCTCACCGAACGTTATTGGGTACCAGCCGTCCCTCGACGAGCCGAGTCGCACCGACGTGCCTCGCGGCAGGCGCGCAATCACTCTTCCCGTCTTCGGCGCGTCGCGAACGAGTGCCACGTCCCACACTATTTCGGGGGGACCGTCGGTCGCTGCGCTAGGCGCCGCGCGACCTGAAGACGGTAGCCGGGTTTCGACCGAGCCACCGACCGAGCCGAACGCCAACGTGTACGCGACCGCGTAATTCGGGTGATCGTGCTTTAGTCCCGACAGACTGGTCCCAGCCAGGCTCGCCCGCGCGCAGGCCAACAGCGCTTCCGGCGCATCAGGACCCTGGCTGCGCCCGAACTCGGCGCTGAGCGCGCCGCGCACGAAGTCGGGCCGCACGACGAGATGCACGTTGCCATTCAAAGGGCGTGCGGCTGGGCAGTCCTCCAGTGTCCGCAGCCTCGGCAGCACGACGCCATCGAGCCCCGGAAGCTTGCCGCACTCGCCTCCTTTGAGCGAATCGCCGTCCGCGCTCTTGCACGAAAAGATGAATCCGTGCCCGATAGTCATCGTAGCGACAGGGCTCTCGACCGCAGCTTGTGCGGCCGTCGAAGACCCTGGGGGCGCGGGCCGTGTGACGGTGACCGGAGCCGCTGCCGCGACGGACGTCTCGGCGGGCGACGCGTCCGCGACGGGAGAACTGGCTTGCATGGGAGAGACGGACGTGAGCGGTTCGTGGGCGGCAGACTCCGGAGCGCTCGGTCCTAGTCGAATGCCCAAGAGGCGCGGCCAGGCGACCCCGACGACAAAACCAAGCGCTGCAATGACCGCGACCTTCACCCAGGAAGGGTGATCCTCTCGGGGATCCGGAATTCGAACCGTCAACGGTCCTTCTGGCTTCGCCCCTGACCCGAAAGAAAACATCGCGTCACCGTCGTTACCACAGGGCCGGGACCCGGGCGAAAACGGTGTGACTCGGCTCATCGCGCCGGCAACGACGCGAACCCAGCGTTCAAGGGCGGACGACGACTTCGAGGAAAAGTGTGCCGGCCTGAAAGCTTTGCCCGCCGACGAAAAAAGGCTCGCTGGCGCCCGCGGTCACCTCGAGCAATCTCAGAAAGGCCTTCTTGCCAGGGTCGTCAATCTCCGCCCGAACGCGGTAACGCCGGCCGTTCTTGTCGCTGGTGACTTCGAGCAGCGTGAACTGCAACGTTCGCCCGTTGACCAACAAGTCGGTGAGGGGCTTCCCGACGTCCAGGGGGAAGACCGCCCGGTCGAGGAGTTTGTAGACATTGTACCGGACAAAGGGCTCGTCGCGCGTCAGTTGAGACAGGTCAAGGAGGCGAGGATCCATCGACAGGCCTCCATCGGTCCGCGTCGCGTGAATGACGCTGATTTCGACGCTCGCACTGTGATCCGCAGCGTGAGCCGACCTTGTTCCAGGCGGCAACCACGCCAGCGCGAGCAACAGCGCGAGCGGCCACGATGAACCGCTCATTTGACCTCCGGGTCGTCTTCGATCCAGATGACGACGCTCGAACGGCCTGCGGCGCTCACGGCCGCGCTGACCGGAATCTCGAAAACCGACACGCCGCGCAAGGGGGAGTCGATCTCGTTGACTTCGACCCCGCCGTTCATGGGAGCGTCCGCACGCGCGAGAGAGGTCGGCTGGGCCGATGGCACATTGACACCCAGTGGCCCGGCGCTGGATACAGCGACTGGTGCGCCACTGCGGCTTTCAACGGATCGGACATACACGGCCACGCCTGCGGCGATCGCCATTGCCGAGACCGCGAAGGCCAGGGCAGCGGCTGTACGTGTCGGATGTCGGGGGCGCGCCGCTGCGAGTCTGGGGGCGGGGCCGGCCTGGGCAGCCCGAAGCCTCGTCATGACGTCGTCCGCGATTGTGTCGACGCCGAGCTCGCGGGCCTGCATACACTCACCCAGCCAACTCCCGAGGTGGGGAGCACGCATGGCGTCGACCACACGCCGCGCCTCCTGACTCTCGCCCAACAGCTTTTCAGCGCGCGCCTTTGCCTCGCCCTCCAGTTCGTCGTCGGCCAGCGCCATGAGCTGCAGCAGGTTGTCGCGCGACAGCCTCATGGCTCATCCACCCTCTTCGCGGACGGCCAGCGGAGCCGCCTCGGTTGGGCCAATCTGTTCGCCATAGCAATCAGCCAGTGCACGCTGCAGCTTTTGGCGCGCATGAAAAAGGCGACTCATGATGGTTCCCTTGGAGACCCCCATGATGTCGGCCATTTCCTCATAGCTGAGCCCGTCGATTTCCCGCATGACAACGACTGCGCGGTGATAGCTGGGCAGTGCGGCAAGTGCGGCCTGTAAGCTGGAAGCGATTTCGCGCCGACGCACGATGTCCACCGGATCAGACCCCTCGATGCGTCCAACGAAGGGCGTGTCGAGCTCTTCATCGCTTGCGTCGAGCCGCCCTTCATCGAGCTCGCTCGTCACACGCGAAGGCTTTCGAATGAGGTCGATGCTGAGATTCGTGATGATTCGATAGAGCCACGTGAAGAAGCTCGAGCCGCCCTGGAAGGTAGGCAGGCCCTTGAAGACGCGTACGAACGCGTCCTGGACGACATCGCGTGCGTCGTTTTCGTCGCGGACGAGCGCAAGCGCAATACCGATTGCGCGCCGTTGATGGCGCTCGACCAACGCGCGAAACGCGCCCGTGTCGCCAGCTTGCGCTCTAGCGATCAGAGCACGATCCTCCTCCGCTTCCCGGGCTCTCTCATGTTTCCGGTTGGACGCCCCGGCCGGGGCAGTATTCACGGGAGCCGGCGGGATGTGGGGCAAGCGCGTCGAAAAACCGTCGTTCGCGGTTTTGATACCGTCGCCCAATGCGCGTCGAGCTGAGGGTTGGCCGCGCACGAACGATAGGCTAATACGAGTCCGCCTGCCTAGCGAGGGGCGACGGCTGGCGACTGCTCGGTCAGCTGCGCGAGGGTCACCCGCGTTTCGAAAACCTTACCGGCACGCTGAATCCGCAGCGTCACCGGCCGTCCGACGCCGGCGGTGCTGGCCAGCCATTGGAGCTCTGTGGAGCGCTCTATGCGATGGCCGTCGAAGGCGAGGATGATGTCACCCGGTTGGAGCCCAGCGCGATCGGAAGGGCCGCCGGGCGTGACTGCCTCGATGACGGCCCCGGACGTCTTCACCCCTTTTGCGAGCTTCAGCGCCTCGCGGTCCTCGCCCGTGAGCTCCCGCACGTCGGCGATGTGGACGCCCAGTGCGCTCCGCGTGACGTGCCCATCGCGAAGGAGCATCGGCAAGAGTTGCTTCATCATGTTGATGGGTATGGCAAAACCGATTCCCTGCGCCCCCCCCCCACGGATGGCCGAGTTCATCCCGACCACCTCGCCCTTGAGGTTCAAGAGGGGTCCGCCCGAGTTACCCGGATTGATCGACGCGTCCGTCTGTAGGAAATCATAGTACCCCGCGGGATCGAGCGGCACATCTTGCCGCGTGCGTCCTTTCGCGCTGATGATGCCCGCGCTGACCGTATGCGAAAGACCAAACGGGTTGCCGATGGCCACGACCCAGTCGCCGACCTCTATTGCGTCTGAATCGCCAAGGGGTAGCGGACGCAGATCTTTCGTGTCGATCCGGACCACGGCGATGTCCGTCGCCGGATCCGTGCCTACTACCCGCCCCGGAAAATCGCGGTCGTCGGACAGTTTGACTTGAATCGCTGACGCCCCCTCGACGACGTGATTGTTCGTCAAGATAACGCCGCTCTTGTCGAAGACGAATCCCGTCCCGAGCCCGCGTGTCATTCGGGGCCGGCCATGATGCGTAAATGGGGACTCCTCGACTTCTTCGCCGACCGTGTTGATGGTCACGACGCTTGGGTCAGCAGCGTGAACGATGGGAGAAAAGCTGACCGGCTCGGCGCGCACTGCGACCGTGCCGACTACGGGGGGAGGCGCGGCAGGAGAAGCCGCCGGCTGAGCTGTGCTCGCCACCGGATTCGCCCCGGGCGGGAGCGGCTCTCCCGCGTCGTCTCCCAGGGCGAGGAGCGTACGAATTTGGCAAGCCGTCGCAAGCAAAAGCGCGGAGGGCGTGGCCGCAAGAAGAAAGGCCCTTCGACGACGAGCCGTCATCACTTCGTTTTCGTGAGCTCGACGAAGCGCATACGCAAGTCGAAGAGGATCTGACTCAGCAGGCGTTCTTCGTCGCCCGTCAGGTTTCCCTTGGTCTTCTCCTCGAGCATCGAAATCAGATCAATTGTTTGGCGCGCCAGCGGGAGGTCCTTTTCGCTTGCCCCCGTCTCGGGGTTTGGTGCCTCTCCGAGGTGGACGAGTGCCGAGTGACTCAGCGACAGGACGAACGTCGCGAAATCGACACGCGGCAGGTCGTCGGCAGTTCGGTTCATTTCGTCCAAGGACGCCATCTCCCGAGGCTCAGCTATCGCGCCCGCCGAGAGCGGGTTGGGAAAGCGTGATCGACTCGGCCTGATCGGCTACGTCGGAAAGTTGCGACATGTGCTTCTCGACCTCTTTCTCGTCGAAGACGCCCTTGCGCAAATTGCGGTCCCTGACGCGCACGTCCCACTCCCAGGAGTTGATCGTCTTTGTGTTACCGGTGGCCATAGATCGCTTCTTTCTTCCGACGAACCCCGCGAGCGGGAACCCCGGCGTGAACGGTTGAGTATCAGTTGGTCTTGCGCTTGCTCGACCCGAGCACGAGTGGCTCGTGCGAATGATCGCAGTCCGGTCCATGCGCGTGCTCGTGCGCCTCATCAAGTTCTGCCGCCGCCTTTTCGATCTCCTCGTCCGTTGCGGGACGCACCAGACGGACCTTGACGCTGTAGCGGAGGGTCATTCCGGCGAGTGGGTGGTTTGCGTCGACGACCACCGTGTCGGCGCGCACCTCGACGACGTTCATGGCGAGCTCGTCGCCATCCGGCGACTCGGCAACGAACTCGTCGCCCACGCTTACCGAAGCCGGATCGGGAAATTCGCTTCGCGCGATCTCGAGGACCAGTCCGTCGTCGCGGTCGCCATACCCCGCCTCCGCGGCAACGATGACGTCGCGCTCGTCCCCCGCCTTGAGACCCGCCAGCGCCGCCTCGAGCCCAGGCACGAGCATGCCGTATCCGTGCACGTACCGAATCGGCTCCTCCGGCTCTCCATCACCGGGGCTCTCGCTGGCGTCGAGGAGCTCCCCGTCGTCGTCACGAAGCTCGTAGTCGAGCGTCACGTGTGTGTTCGGCTGGATGGTGAGGTCGCTCACGACGGCGGACGAAGAACTAGCGCGGGAAAGGGCGGCGGTCGAGAGGGGAAGTCCTCGCGAAAGCAGGGTCCCGTGCGGCCGCAGCCCGAGGAGACCGGATTCAGATGTCCTCCGGCCGAGCGATTCGGCCGAGGACAGCGCTCGCGGCGACAACGAGCGGGCTTGCCAGATACACCCGACCGGGGCCGCTTCGTCCTGGAAAATTTCGATTCTGGGCGCTTATCGTGACCTGGTGGGACGAGTCGCTCGAACCTGGGCCGGCCTTGATGCATGCGCCGCAAGAAGGATCGACCAGCTCGGCCCCCGCCCGCTCGAAGATTTCGAGGTACCCCTTGTCTACTGCGTAACGTCGAATGTCTTGGGAACCGAACTGGAAGTAGAGGTGCACGCCGGCAGCAACACGCTTGCCCTTCGCAAGCGCTGCCTGAAGAACGCTGGCGTACATGTCCATGTCGGCCTTCTTGCCGCCCGTGCACGAGCCCCCATAGGCAATGTCGATCGCGACGGCAGGACCGAGCTCAGCGAGCGGGATGCCGTTGCGGGGATCTCCTGGAGTCGCGACCATCGGAGTCAACCGTGACAGGTCTATCTCGAACGTTGCGCAATATTGAGCGGCAGCATCGGCGCGGACGACACCATGGCGAATCTCGTCTGCATTCGCGCGGCGCTGCTCGACAAGGTAGTAGACGACGACCTCGTCGGCCTCGATGATGCCCGTGAAGCCTCCAGCCTCGACGGCCATATTCGTCAGGGTCGCCCTCTCGTCGAGCGGGAGCGATGCCACACCTTCGCCACCAAATTCGAGCACTTTGCCGATCCCCTCACCGGACTTGAAGAACGGCTGACTGAGGATGTACAGCATCACGTCTTTCGCAGACACGCCCGGCGGCAACCGGTCCTTGAGGACGAAGCGCGCGCTCTCGGGCACCGTGACGCGCACGTCGCGCGTGATCCAGGCGTTGGCCATGTCGGTCGAGCCCACGCCGAAGGCAAAACAGCCGAGCGCACCCGCCATGCACGTGTGGCTGTCCGTACCGATGACGAGCTGGCCCGGTAGCGCGAGCTCCTCGATGACCTTGTTGTGGCAAATGGCCTCGGAGCCGACGAGCTTTCCGTCGCGCTCCACTTCGCCGTAAAGCTTGATGCCGCTGCGAGCCGCGAACTCCTCCTGCACTATGGCGAGCTTGCGCGCCTGGACATCCAAACCCAAGTCGCGGTGCTCCTTCGGCATGACGCTATCCAGAAAGGTGAGGTGGTCGCGGAACGCGAAGATGCTCTCGGATTCCGTGACTTTTGCCTCGGGCCCGAAACCCTTGCGAAACAGCGCTTCGGCCATCGGAGTCACGTACTCGTGCGAGAAGCGAATGTCGGTACGGGCGAAGAATGCGTCGCCGGGCTTTACCGCCGACACACCCACCGTGCCGGCGCGGGCATCGACGACAGCGTGCGCCGCGAGAATTTTTTCGCAAAGCGTCATCGGCCGAATCGGAGTCGTGATTGCCCTCGGCGAGGTCTCGCCCGCAAAGCGAGCGCGGTTGTAAGCAAACAACCCGCCGTGCTCGACGATTGCGGCGCTGATCGGGTCGAGCCCCGCCGTGAATTCGTCGATTGGGATCGTCTCACCGCGGAGCATGCGCGGAACGAGACCGAAATCGGTGCTCGTCAGCAAACCGATGTTCTGCGCGTTTTGCCGATAAATCTTCTCGATGCTCCTCGCGATGACCACGGTGATGCCCGCCGCCACCTCGCTGAAGGGTGCTTGCTCGCGGGAAGAGCCGCAGCCCTTCGAGGTCCCGCTGACGATGACCGAAAAACCGCCGGCGCGGATGGCGTCTGGTTTCACAAGCCCGCCGCGAAGACCGACGAGGCAATAGCGACCGAGCGTCTCGTCGAAGTAGTAGCAGACCCACCCAGGCGTGATTTCATCGGTGGAAATGTTGGAGATGAGGGGCTGGGTTGCGTCAAAATCCAAATCTAGCCCGCCAAGCTGCGCTTGCAGGAGAGCCGGATCCTCGGTCACATAGAGGACCCGTCCACTGAGATGGACGGCGCGCGGACAGCTCATTTCTCTCTTTTAGCACCCTCAGCATTCTCCGAGCCGAGGTCTCAATCATTTCCCATGCACCGCCGGACGCAGGACCCGACCCCACCGCCTCGGAGCGTCGCGGTGGTCACGACGAGCTGGCCGGCTACGGACGATGATGGCGCGGGCCACTTCGTGCGCGCAGAGGCCCGGGAGCTCGAGCGGGCCGGCCACGAGGTGATCGTCATCGCCGCCCCATTTGGCCCCACGGGCGGAGCGTTCGGCTGGCCTGGCGTTGCCGCGCGGCTGCGTGAGCGGCCCACACGCGCTCTCAGCGCCGCCTCGTGGGTGGCGAGCGCGCGAGCGCACGTGAGCAGGCTGAAAGTAGGGCGTGTGGTGGCGCATTGGGCCGTACCTTGCGCTTGGCCCATCGGCGTAGCTTCGCACGCTGCGCTCGAGGTCGTCTCGCATGGTGGAGACGTTCGCTTGCTCCAAGCCATGCCCAGGGTCATCCGTCTTCGGATCGTTCGGGCGATCGCGTCGCGTGCGGTGCGTTGGCGCTTCGTTTCAGAACCGCTCCTCGACTGCCTCCTCCACGCGATCGATCGCGGCACGCGCGCTCACGTCCAACGCATTGCAGTCGTCCGAGCCGCAGTGATCGAGATGCCAGATGTGCGTGACGCGATCGCGCGGCATCGGCATTGGCTCGGGAGCGCGCGCGTCGCGGTCAGCGTAGGACGCCTGGTCGAAAGCAAGCGCGTGGAACGCGCCATCGAACACGTGGCGGCATCGGCTGACATCGACGCGTTGGTCATAGTGGGCGACGGACCAGAGCGCTCACGCCTGAATCGACTTGCACGAGCACGCGGCGTGGACGCACGCTTCGTCGGCACCGTCTCGCGGCAAGAGAGTCTCGCGTGGATTGGCGCCGCCGACGTGTTGATTCATGCCTCGTCCGTCGAGGGATTGAGCACGGTAGTTCGGGAGGCGGAGGCGCTCGGGACGCCGATCGTGCGACTCGAGAGCTGAGGGGCCCAGGCGAACGGAGCGCAGAGCCACTCAACGTTGCTTGCGCTGGAAAGCGGGCACGTCCCAGTCGTGGTCCAGTGCCGGAAAAGCATCCTGGGCCACTCGACTCGCCGAGTTGGTCGCCGATACCGAACGAGGCGGCGACGCCGCCGGCGCACGGCCGTCACCCCTTTCGTCCGTCCGCGTGAAGGGAGAGGGCCCGTGCATGTTCCGGCGAGCGCTCGCTGCGGATGCGCTCTCGGCGGCTGGGCGCATCGCTGAGGGCGCAGAGAATGAGCGTGCCGATGGCATCGTCTGGGGAGCGAGCGTCGGGCGCGCCGCGGCGGTCTCGGCAGCATTGTCCCTCTCGGCTGCGTCGAATCCGGTTGCGATGACGGTGACCTTAACGTTCTCGCCGAGCGTTTCGTCGATGCTCGCGCCGAAAATGATGTTCGCGTCCTCGTGCGCCTGCTCCTGCACCAGGCTCGCGGCCTCTTGAATCTCCTTCATCTTGAGATCCGGCCCACCTACGATGTTGATGAGAACTCCCGTCGCCCCCTCGACGCTGATGTCGTCCAGCAGCGGCGAGGTCACTGCCATCTCTGCGGCGAGGCGTGAGCGGTTCTGCCCCTTTGCCGTTCCGGTCCCCATCAGCGCGCGGCCCATATGGCTCATGACGGTCTTCACGTCGGCGAAATCGACGTTGACGATGCCATTCTGCGTGATGAGATCGCTTATCCCCTTTACGGCCTGAAAAAGCACCTCGTCTGCCTTGCGACACGCGTCGATGAACGTCAGATCGTCGTCGCCAAGCAGCAGAAGTTTCTGATTCGGAATAGTGATGAGCGTGTCGACGTGCTCCGAAAGCATCGCCAGGCCAATTTCGGCCCGGCGAGCGCGTTGACGCCCCTCGAAGAGGAACGGTTTGGTGACCACTGCAACCGTGAGCGCCCCCTCCTCCCGCGCTATCTGGGCAATGATGGGCGCGGCGCCGGTTCCGGTTCCTCCGCCCATACCCGCGGTCACGAACACCATGTCCGCCCCGCTTATCAGCTCTTTGATGCGCTGAACGTCTTCGAGTGCAGCCTTTCGCCCTTTTTCCGGGTCTGCCCCGGCACCCAGCCCTCGCGTGATATTCGAGCCGATTGGAAGCTTGGTGGGCGCGGCGTTCGAGTTGAGCGCTTGCGCATCGGTATTCACTACGACGAATTCGACACCCTCCAGGCCGAAATTGATCATCGTGTTGACGGCATTGCCGCCAGAGCCACCGACGCCCACGACCTTGATGCGGGCCTCGTATTGTTGTGTTTCGTCGGCAAACTCGATCGAGAAACTCATGGGTGTGGTCCTCCGGCGGTTTTCAGAGTCGAAAGCCGCGCCAAATCACGGGTTCAGAACGCGGCCTTGATCCAATCCCAAAAACCCGACCTTCGAAGATCGGCTGCGTCGCCTCGGGAGGGCACTCTCAAGCGCGACGGCGCCAACGAAACCGACCCCTGCGAACGCCATTGCGACGCCTCGGCCATTGCTTGGGCGCCGAACCTGACGAGTCCGACGCCCGTCGCATACTCGGGGCCGTGCACCAGCTGGGTGATACCCTTTATTCCGGTCGGCATCCCGATTCGCACCGGCATGCCGACGATCTCCTCCGCGAACTCGCTCATCCCTTGCAGGAGGACGGCCCCGCCCGTGAGCACGACCCCCGCGCTGAGCTGCTCGAGCATTCCAGTGTCCTCGATGCGCTTGCGAACGACCGCGAAAATTTCCTCGACGCGAGGCTCGATGATGTCGGACAATACCCGGCGTGCGGTCTTCCGCGGAGCGTGACCGCCCACTCCGGGGACCTCGATTTCCTCGTCGTCGGCCACCATGCGCCCGAGCGCGCAGCCGGACAGCCTCTTGAGCCGATCGGCTTCGGCCATTGGCGTACGAAGGCCAGCGGCGATATCGCTTGTAATGTTGTTTCCTCCGACCGGAATGACGCTGGTATGCGCGATGCCGCCGTCCGCGTAAAGCAACAAGTCCGTCGTTCCACCCCCGATGTCGACCACCGCGACACCGATCTCTTTTTCGTCCTCGCTGAGGACCGCCTCGGCGCTGGCGAGTGGCTGCAACACGATATCGGCCACGGTGAGGCCGCATCGTTCGGCGCATCGTATGACGTTCTGAACGCAGCTGGTCGCCGCCGTCACCAGGTTGACCTTCACCCCCAGGCGAACCCCCGCCATGCCAATGGGATCGCGGATGCCATCCTGGCTGTCGACCGTGTATTCGCGCGGCAGCACATGGAGGATTTGCCGGTCCGCGTCGACTGGGATGGCGCGCGCCCCTTCGTGCACGCGTTCCACGTCACCGCGTGTGACTTCGCCGCCGGCGATGGCAGCGACGCCATCGGACGCCGAGGAGCGCACGTGACTGCCGCCGATCCCTGCGTAAATCGTCCGAATCTCGACCCCCGCCATGGTCTGCGCGCTCTCGATGGCCTCCTTTATCGATCTCACCGTCCAGTCGATGTTGGCGACGATCCCCTTGCGAAGGCCCCTGCAGGCGACCATTCCCACGCCCAGGATCGTGATCCCATCGTCGCCGACTTCGGCGACCACCGCGCACACCTTGGTCGTGCCGATGTCGAGACCCACGACTATTTCGCCCTGCGATGCTCCGGAGCTCATCTCTTTCGGCAATCGCATGCTCGAGGAGAGTGGGCCAAATCTTCAGCGCATCCGGACGACCACGCGCTCCGGCCGGACGTCGCTGTCGAGCATGATCACCTGCGCGCGGCCGCCGCGCCGGTCGAGTTCGGTCATGACGCGGGCGGCTTCGTCGAGCTTGCGGCGGAAAGGAGGACGGCCAAGGGCGACCTGGATGGCGGGACGGCCCACCATCAGCGTAAAGGTCCCCTCGGCGTCAATGTGAACCTCTTCGAGCGGCGCGCGGCTTGCCATCGAGCCACGGTCGTATTCCCCAGCGAGATCGATCGCCCGTCGAATGGCGCGGAGAGTTCCCTCCCGGTCGTCGGTCATGCTTGCCGGTCGAAGGCCGGTGACGACCGGTAGGTCGACGGGGTCGCCCGGCGCTAGTTCCTTGAACGGCTCGCCGCGGGCATTTGCGAGGAGCGTCTCGCCTAGCACGACGATTGCGGCCGCCGTGCGCTCGGTGACCGTCACGAGGATCGTTCCGGGCAAGCGCCTCGCGAGCGTGGCTTCCGCAATCCACGGATCCGACAGGAGCTTGGCCCGCGCCGCGTCCAAATCGAGTAGGAACACGTTGGCCCCGAGGGTCAGATCGCTTTCGGTCACGATGGCGTCGCTCGGACGCCGTTCGTTTCCGAATACGAGCACGCTTGTAACGGCGAAGCGCGCGCTCGTCGTGACGTGCCTCCGGGCAGCCCAGGCGGCCCCAACGGCCGCTCCGACCACGAGCATGACGCCCGCCGCTGTGCGAAGCGCGGAAAAAAAGTGTGACCGGGGCGAGTGCTCGAGAAATACGGAAGGCTGGGAAGGCCCCGACACTGGCTCCATCAGCCGCTGCGGCGGTTTAATCCTTCGATTGCCAGGTGTCATGCCAGCGAATCTCGACCGACTAATCCAAGCAGCTCGCGTGCGCTCGCGTTGATGTCACCGGCGCCGAGCGCGATGACCATGTCGCCAGGCTCGAGCATGTCGTGCAGGGCGCGCGCGACCTGTCTCTTGTCGGCGACGAAGGACACGGCTTGGTGGCCGTGAGCACGAATGGCATCCGCCAGCGCTCGCCCGGTCGCGCCAGCGATCGGCCTCTCGCCGGCTGGGTACACATCGGTGACTAGAAGGACGTCGGCCTTGTTGAAAGCGCGCGTGAATTCGTCGAAAAGCAGCTTGGTGCGCGTGTAGCGGTGAGGCTGAAAGGCGACGACGACACGCCGGTCGAAACCGCGCTGCGCGGCGTCGAGCGTAGCCTCGATCTCGGCAGGATGGTGCCCGTAGTCATCGATGATCATGACGTCACCACTCTTGCCACCTCGGGAGAAGGCCGGCTGTCCCAGCACGGTGAAGCGACGCTGGACGCCATGGAAGGCGGCCATGGCTTCGCGTGTCACATCGAGAGGTACCTCGAGCTCGTCGGCCACGGCAATCACGGCCAGCGCGTTGAGAACGTTGTGCGCTCCAGGCATATGGACCACGAACTCGCCGAGCGCCTCGTTGCGACGGTAGGCTTCGAAGTGGGTGGCAAGTCCCTCGAAACGTGCGTTTTTGACGCGGTAGTCTGCCTGGCGCGAGACGCCGTACGTCACGTGACGCCGCTCGATGCGTGGCAAGATCTCCTGCACGCTGGGGTGGTCGATGCACAGGACGCACAAGCCGTAGAACGGCACACGGTTGACGTGGTGGACGAAGGCCTCCTTCACTGCCTCGTGCGTGCCGTAGTGATCGAGGTGCTCGGCGTCGATGTTCGTGACGACCGCGATGGTGGGGGTGAGCTTGAGAAAAGAGCCGTCGCTCTCGTCGGCCTCGGCGACGAACAGATCGCCCTCACCGAGGCGCGCGTTCGATCCGAGCGCATTGACCTTGCCGCCGACGACGACCGTCGGGTCGAGCCCGGCGGCGCGCAGCACGGTCGCCACCAACGAGGTCGTGGTGGTCTTCCCGTGCGAGCCGGCGATGGTGACGGCGTATCTCACGCGCATCAGCTCGGCGAGCATCTCGGCGCGCGGAATGATGGGGATCTCCAGCGCGCGCGCCCGCGCGATCTCCGGGTTGTTCGAAGCGATGGCGCTCGAGTAGACGACGACGTCGGCCCGGCTCACGTTTTCCTCGACGTGCCCGAAGACGATGCGCACGCCGAGGGTCTCCAGGCGCCGAGTATTCTCGTTCGGTTTCAGGTCGGAGCCGCTGACGTCGAACTCGAGCGTGCGCAGGATCTCGGCGAGCCCGCTCATCCCGATGCCGCCGATACCGACGAAGTGGACGTGGCGCACGCGACCGCGAAACATCAGCGCGTCCCACGCAGGACGGCCCCGCGGGCGTGCGGCGCGCCATTTGCTTTGACCTGCGAACGAAGCGGGATGCCCGCAAGAGCGAGGAGGTCGACGGCGATCTGGTGGGCCGCCGCGGGCCGCCCAAGGCACCTCGACGCATCCGCCATAGCCACGCGCGCGCCGGCGTCCGAGAGGAGACGCGAGATTTCGCTCGCAAGGCGCTCCGCGTCGGCGATGTCTTGCCGAAGGCACACAGCTGCCCCGCGCAGCGCCAGCGCTTCGGCATTTCTTCCCTGATGATCGTCAGCGGCGTGCGGAAGCGGCACCAAAATGGCCGCACGGCCCACCGCGGTGAGCTCAGCGATCGTCACCGCTCCCGCGCGCGCGATAATCAGGTCTGCGTCGGCTATCTCGCGAGCGACGTCTTCCAGGAAGGGCACCACGGTTACGTCTTCGACCTGTTGTTGCGCGTATGCCGCGCCCACCGCGTCGTCCCGATCCAGCCCGGCTTGGTGCAACACCCTTAGGCGGGCGAAGGGCTGGTGTCGGAGACGGGCGATAGCGTGCGGCATCCGTTCGTTCAAGGGCGCCGCTCCCTGGCTGCCGCCCATCACTAGAATGCGCGAGGTGCCCTTCGGTGTGTAATTGCTTGGGCCGAAGCCGCTCCGCAGCGGAACGCCAAACGAACGGCGAGCTTTCGAGCGAAAATTGGCGCCCGTCTCGTCCCATGCGACGTAGGCGCGTCGCGCGAACGGCGCGAGGAGGCGATTGGCGAGCCCTACGACGCGGTTCGGCTCCAGCACGGCGACCGGCACACCGAGCAGCGCCGCCGCCAGTGTGACGGGGCCCCCTGCGTACCCGCCAACGCAGAGCACAGCCCGAGGGCGTATCCTGCGTACGACACCAAATCCTTGGCCCGTGGCGCGGGCTGCGAACAATGCGCCGCGTAGGGCTCGGCGGATGCCCACACCCTTCAGCGGCGCGACCTCCAAGAATTGGAGCTGCCACCCGCGCGCCGGGATCGTGCGCGCCTCGATGCCTCGGCGAGTTCCACAAAAAAAGACATCTACGTCGGCCAGCTCCTGAATCGCCTCCGCAACGGCGACGGCCGGAAAAACGTGGCCTCCCGTGCCACCTCCGGCAAAAAGGATCCCTGGACGGCTCATGCACTTACCTCGGCCGACTGCCGCGAGATGTTCAGCAAAATTCCCGCCGCAACCGCGTTCACCAGCAACGAGCTTCCCCCGAAGCTTACGAACGGCAACGTGAGGCCCTTCGTAGGAAGAATCGCGAGCGCTACCGCCAGGTTCACCAACGCCTGAACGCCGAACATCGTCGACAGGCCGAAGGCGAGAAAACTCCCGAAGTCATCCGGCGCTCGCAGCGAGGCACGTACTCCCCGCGAGACGAGCACGAGGTACGCGCCGCACAACAAGGCGACGCCCACAAACCCGAGCTCTTCACCGACGATCGCAGCGACGAAATCGGTATGTGCCTCGGGCAGGTAAAGCGTCTGCAGCCCGCGACCAACGCCGAGGCCTGTAGGACCACCCGACCCGAATGACATGACGCTTTGGAACGGCTGGTAGGCGAGATCCTGCCGGTGCTCGTCCATGTGCAGCCAGGCGAGATAGCGCTCGTAGCGGTATTCTCGAAAACGGATCGCCGCCGCGCCGAGCCCGCCTCCGAGAATTGAGGCGCCGAGAATGTACCCGACCTTGGCGCCGGCGACGAACAGCATCGTGAACGTGAAGAGGAGAAGAACGACGGCGCTCCCGAAGTCTGGCTGTCGGAGGCATAGCAACATGAAGACGCCGGCCACGAGCAGATGAGGGAGGAAGCCAATCGTGAACGTTTTGACGCGCTCAGCCTTCTTGGCAAGAGAATAAGCGAGCCAGATGACGAGTGCCATCTTTGCCATTTCCGCCGGCTGGACGTGCACCGGCCCAATCGAGAGCCAACGCGCGGCGCCGCCGCCCGAGTGACCGAAACCCACGACGCACATCACGAGCAGGATCCCGACCAACGCGAGGACCGGATAGGTGAGTCTGTACAATCGGTGGTAATCGACACGCCCGGCGATCCACATCAGGGCGAGACCGACGGCGGCGTAGGAAGCCTGACGCTTCAGAAAGAACTGCGGATCGTGGTACTGAACCGTCGCCTGCACTGCACTCGCGCTGTAGACCATGACGACCCCGAACCCGACGAGCGCCACGACCACCGCGGCGAGGACGGGATCGACCGCGCCGGAACACCGGGCGGCGTCCGGTTTTGCATCGAGGGGAGCCGCGAGGCCCAGGCCGACCTTCCGTCGAACGTTTCTGAGCGCCGAGGCCGCCCCAGACGCGGAGGACGATGCCGGCTCGCTTGCGCTGCTCGTTGGCGCGCCGTTCGCGGAGAGCGGCATCACTCAGCTTCCCTTTCCAGCTCTCGAACACTTTTCACGAACTCGTCACCGCGATGCTTGTAGTCGCGGAACATGTCGAAACTGGAGCAGGCCGGCGACAGGAGCACCGCGTCTCCTGGAAACGCGAGCGAGGCGCCGAGGCGCACCGCCTCGGCCATCGACCGTGCGCGACGCACCGGAACACGGTCGCCCACCGCGCGTGCGATGGCGTCCGACGCTTCGCCGATGAGCACGACCGCCCGCCCCTTGCGAGCCAGCGCGTTGGCCAGGGGCGCATAGCTCCCCCCCTTGTCGCGCCCGCCGGCGACGAGCACCGCTTTGGGCTCGAAGAGCCCCTCGAGCGCGGCAACCGCCGCCCCCACGTTCGTTCCCTTTGAGTCATCGTAAAATCGAACTCCTGCTACCTCGGCGACGAACGCCGTTCGGTGGGGCAAGCCCCGAAAAGTGCGTAGAACACCCCGTATCGTGTCTCCGGCGATACCGAAGGGCCCCACGCAAGCGATCGCGGCCGCAACGTTCAGCGCATTGTGCTCGCCTGCCAGCGCCATGTCGGGCCGGGCGAACGACTCGCCCGTTCGCCGATCCACGACCGCCGCGCTCGTCACGTCTACCGCACCGCCTCGCCCGAACGTGACGACGCTAGCGGCGCCGCGCTGCGCCTCTCGCAGGCACGTCGGATCGCCGACCGGAACGACGGCCCAGTCTTCCCCCGTCTGCAGGACGAAGGCGTTTCCCTTCGCGCGCGCGTACTCCTCGAAACCATCGTAGCGATCGAGGTGGTCGTCGGTCACGTTGAGGAGCGCGCTCACATGAGGACGGAACCGTTGGACATGCTCCATCTGGAAGCTGGACACCTCCAGGACGATTGCGGCGAAGCGCTCTTCCGCGTGGTCGGCCAGCGGTTCGCCGAGGTTGCCCCCGACGAAGGCGGGGACGCCCTGTGCTGCGAGAAGCGCACCCACGAGAGAAGTGGTCGTGCTCTTTCCGTTGGTACCACCCACGGCGATGATGGGGGCAGGATGGGCGAGCAGCCTTACGGCAAGCTCGACTTCGCTCCAAATCGGCACGCCCTTGAGGCGGGCCGCGGCGAGCTCGGCAAGTCGGGGCACGCCCGGCGAAACGATGACCACGTCCCCTTCGGTCAGCCGCGCAGCAGCATGCCCGCCCGCAATTAGAACGGCGCCGAGCCCCTCCGAGATCTCGTGCCGCCTGCGAAAGGGCGTGCAGCGGCTTGTCGTCGGTTGCCACGACGCGCGCCCCGCTGCGCAAACAAAGGCGGGCAGCCGCCACCCCGCTCGCGCCGAGGCCGACCACTACGATCCGCTTCCCGGAGAGCTCCGACACGCCCATCGCCTCCAGCGAGCCTCGGTTCCGACCCTGCGTCGGCCCGAGTCACGCGCTAACGCAACTTCAAGCTCGAAAGGCTGAAGAGTGCCAAGAGAATGGAGATGATCCAGAAACGAACGATGATCTTCGGCTCGGCCCAGCCTTTCTTTTCGAAGTGATGGTGGATCGGCGCCATCAAGAAGATGCGCCTCCCGGTGAGCTTGAAGCTGGCCACCTGAACGACGACGCTCACGGCCTCGAGGAAGAACACGCCGCCGAGAATGACCGAGAAGAGCTCGTTCTTAGTGAAGACGGCGCACATGCCGAGGCCGCCGCCGAGCGCCAGCGAGCCGACGTCGCCCATGAACACTTGCGCCGGATAGGTGTTGTACCAAAGGAAGCCGATGCCGGCGCCGACCATGGCCCCGCAGTAGATGGAGAGCTCGCCCGCGCTCGCGATGAACGGGATGTCGAGGTACCGGGCGACGACGAAGCGCTGCGCGACGTGGGCGATGCCGAACGTCGCGCCGGCAAGGTACGCCCAGACCAAGTACGTGCCGGCGTTGATCATGACCGGGCCGATGGCGAGGCCGTCGAGACCGTCGGTGAGGTTGACCGCGTTCGACGTCCAGACGACGACAGTCACCGCGAATGGCAGGTACAGCCAACCCGGCAGGACGATGGGGTGCTTCGAGAAGGCCAAGAACGGGACCCCGAAGCTCGAAGCGAATATCCAACCAGTCCGCCGGAAGATGGTCCTGCGCGAGGAACGCGTACGAGAGAACGGCGCCGCCGATCGCGAACTGGCCGAGGAGCTTGTAGCGCCCGGGAACGCCCCGCGAGTTCTTCAGCTTGATTTTCAGGTAGTCGTCCAGGTAGCCGATGACGCCGTACCCGGCCGTGACCGCGGTGGTCGCCCAGACGAAGACGTTGCGCGGATCGCACCAGAGGATCGTCGGGACGAGGACGCTGAGCAGAATGAGCGCGCCGCCCATCGTGGGCGTCCCGCTCTTGATCTTGTGCGTCTCGGGTCCGTCGATGCGAATCACCTGGCCGATCTGCTTGCGCTGGAGCTCGCGGATGAACCATGGCGAAAGCACGAACGCGAAGAGCATCGCGGTGACCGTCGAGGCGATGGTGCGAAAAGGCACGTAGCGAAGGACGTTCAGCCATCCGAGCCACTCCGCGTCATGCCTCAGAGGGAAAAGCAGCTCGAAGAGCATCAGCGGGATCCTCCGCGGTCGGCATGGGCTCGTTCGAGAGCGTCGACCACGCGCTCGGCGCGCACACTGCGCGATGCTTTCACCAAGACGACGTCGCCCGGACGGACAAACTCGACGACAGCCCGCGCAGCCTCCGCCGCGTCACGGGCCAGGACGACGCCGATGCCTAAGCGCTCGGCAGCACGCGCGACGATATCCGCCAGGCCGCCGCAAGATATCAGCAACTCGACCCCTGCAGCGGCGGCCACCGCTGCCAGGGTCTCGTGTTCATGCTCCGCGTCCTTACCCAGCTCTCTCATCTCGCCGAGCACGGCGACACGACGACCCTTGCCGACCTCAGCTAGGGTAGTTAGGGCCGCGCGCATGCTCGCGGGGTTGGCGTTGTAAGCGTCGTCCAGCAGCAGGATACCGTCACCAAGGCGCCGTGGACACATTCGACCCGCTATCGGCGCCAAGCGTCGCAGCCCGGCGGCGATCACCTTCAGCGCAAGGGGCGAGCCAGCAGCGGCGTCCGCCGCCGCCAGCGCGGCGACGAGGTCGATCGCCGCTGCCTGACCTGGAATCGGCAGGTCCACCGCGATCGACCCTCCCCTTCCGTTTTCGGCTGCGCCGGACCGCAGCACGAGGATGCGTGACCCCTCGGCCCCGAGCGTCCGACGCGAGACCAGCCGATAATCGGCCCCCTCTGCGACACCGAAGGTGACGACACGCGCCAAGGGTGCGCGAACCAGCTGACTCATGACCGCCGCGTCGTCGCCGTTGGCGATTGCCACGCCGCCGGACCGAAGCGCCGCGAACAAAGCGCCTTTCTCCCACGCCACGTCGGCTACGGAGCCACCGACGCCCGCAGCGTGGGCGAGAGCGACATTGGTGATGACGGCGACATCGGGCTGCACAATGGCCGCGAGTGCAGCGATCTCGCCAGTCACGCTCATTCCCAGCTCGAAGACTGCGTAGCGGTGGCGCGCCTCCAGCTGCAGAACGACCGACGGAACGCCGACTCTGTTGTTCAAGTTACCCGCCGTGGCGTGGCATTCCGACTGGCGGCTCAACAGCGCGGCACACAGCTCTTTTGTCGTGGTCTTGCCCGCGCTCCCGGAGATAGCGACGACGCGCGCAGCGGGGTTGGCGAGTTTCCACGTTCGCGCGTGCGCACCGGCAATCGCCCCCCAAGCGGATAGTGTGTCCTCGACCTCGACCACGTCCGCCGAGGCGGTGGTGGGGACGCGACCCCGCGCGACCACGACCAGGACCGCACCCGATTCGATCGCCGCCTCGACATAGGCGTGGCCGTCGTACCGCTCGCCGCGCAATGCCACGAACGCGCAACCGGGCGTCACCGACCGACTGTCGCTCGTCACGCCGACGGCCGTTCGCCCAATGCCCGCGCGGGCCACGCGTCCACCCGTTGCGGCTGCGACGATGCGGGCGTCGAGCGGGACGCGGTTGGGTGGGATGGGGGTCGCCAAGTCACCGTCCTCCACCGGCACGCTGGCGGGCCTCGAGGGCCCGGCGGGCTTCGACGCGGTCGTCGAAGGTGTGGCTCACGGTGCCCATCGTCTGATGGTCCTCGTGGCCTTTACCTGCGATGAGGACGAGATCGCCCGCAGCTGCAGAAAGGACGGCCACATCGATTGCCTTCCCGCGATCGAGCTCTATCACTGGCTCGAGATCGGCCTGCCGTACCCCGGCCGCTACAGCTTCGGCGATGGCTCGCGGCTCCTCGGTCCGCGGGTTGTCGTTGGTCACCACGGCGACATCCGCCCCCAGTCCGACCACCTTGCCCATTGGGCCGCGCTTCGTCGGGTCGCGATCGCCCCCGCAGCCGAAGACGCACCAGACGCGTCCGCGCGTGACCAGGCGCACCGCGTCGAGAGAGCGCTTCAGCGCGTCCGGCGTATGCGCGTAGTCGACGAGGACGACGATGTCGTCGCGCTCGGTGTCGCAGCGCTCGAGCCTGCCCGGAACGCCTGCGTCGGCCGACAACGCCGCGGCTGCGCTCACCAGATCGAAGTCGAGCGCGTGCGCAATGCCCAGTGCGACCAAAAGATTTTCGAGATTGTGCATTCCGACGAGACGAGAAACGATCCGCACGTTGCCCGACGGCGTCATGACGGTCGCCGCTACCCCGCGCGAGTCCACCTGTGCTTCGCGCGGGACGATATCGGCGTCGGTGCCAGCCCGAGCGCTAACGCGCACTAGCGGCGCCCTAATGCGGCCAATCAGCTCGCGCCCGAACGCATCGTCGACGTTGAGAACGGCGGCCGCCGGGCCCAGCTCGGTGAAGAGCCGAGCCTTCGCGTCGGCGTAGGCGCCCATCGACCCGTGGAAATCGAGGTGATCCTGCGTGAGATTGGTCAGCGCCGCCACGCGGAAGCGTATGGCGCGCACGCGCGCAAGCTCGAGTGCGTGCGATGAAACTTCCATCGCGACGTGCGTGGCACCCCGAGCGCGCATCGCCACCATGGCGCGGGCGATCTCGTCTGCCTCCGGCGTCGTGTGCGCCGCGGGAGCGTGCCAGGCGCCGAAGGTCTGACCCAACGTCCCGATTATCCCGCAGCTTGGGCGGCCCAGGGCTCCGTCGACCGCAGCGCGCACGAGGTGCGTCGTCGTCGTCTTGCCGTTCGTGCCCGTGACACCGACGACGTCGAGCGAAAACGAGGGCTGTCCGTAGACGGCGGCGGCTGCGTAGGCGAGCGCCGTCGCAGCGTCGTCGACGAAGATGACGGGCACGCCGACTGAGGCGGGGTCCAACGCGCCGCGCGCGGCCATCACCGCGGCGGCACCTCGCTCAACCGCCTGCGCGGCGAAGCGGGCCCCGTCCATGATGCCCCCCTTTCGCGCCACGAAGAGCTCGCCGCGCTCGATGCACCTTGAATCGTGACGCACGCCGCGCACGCTCACCCGGCAGTCGCCCACGATTTCCGAGCCTTCCGGCAGCTCTCGCAGGAGCGAGTCGAGCCTGAGGCCATCCGTCGGTCGGTTATCTTCCACGAGGCACATCATGAGGCCGGCTCGAGTACCACGCGCACGGGGCTCCCCTTCGGGGCCGCACTGCCCGGGGCGGGACTCTGCCGTACGACCCGCCCCCATCCGTCGAGTCTCGGGCTGAAGCCAGCCCTCGTCAGCGCGACGATCACATCGCGCGCTCCGAGGCCGGTCGCGTCCGGCACTCGGAGGCTCCCCGGTGGAATCGGACCCAACGGCAAAGCGAGAGGTGCCGCCACCGGCTCGGGGCTCGATGGCCCCGTCGTGGCCTGCGCTCCGGGAGGGGAAACCTCGCTCCCACGATGAAGGTCGGCGGTGCGGACGGAGCCGAGCAAGGGCGTCACGCCGAGGTACCGCAACGTGGCCTCCGCAACCCGACGGAAAACCGGTCCGGCGAGATCTCCTCCGTAGCGGCCGATCATCGGCTCGTCGAGAACGACTGCCACGACGATCCGCGGGCGATCGACCGGAACGAAGCCGACGAATACTGCGGTGTACTTTTCGGTCGAATACTTGCCTGTAGTCGGATCGACCTTCTGCGCCGTCGACGTCTTGCCGGCGACGCGAAAACCGGGGATGGCGGCTTCCACCGCGGTTCCCCCTTCTTCGGTCACCGCGGTCAGCATCTCGGCTACGGTCTTGGCCACGCCCGGGGGTACGACCTCGCGGCGCACGTGCGTCACCGACTCGGTCGCGTCGCCAAGGCCGTTGCCGATCTTCTTCACCAGCACGGGCTCGAGCAGCTTGCCGCCGTTTGCGATCGCGCTCATCGCCATCGCAAGTTGAAGCGTGGTCACGCTGATGCCCTGGCCGAAGCTCGCGCTCGCCGTCTCCGAGTCATACCAAGACCGCGCCCGGGGACGGAGAACGCCGGAGGCCTCGCCCGGAAGCGGCACGCCTGTTGGCTCGCCGAACCCGAACCGACGGAACGCAGCGTAGAGCCCCGCTTCGCCGAGCTGGAGCCCGATCTTCAGCGCGCCGATGTTCGAGCTGCGAGCCAAGACCTGCGTCGGCGAGAGCAGGTCGTTGACGTGCGTATCGTGGATGGTGATGCCGCCAATCCGATAAACTCCGTGCTCGCAGTCAATCGACTCGGTGGGCTTGAGCGTGCCCGCTGCCAGGGCCCCGGCCAAGGTGAAGGTCTTCATGACCGAGCCGGGCTCGAAGCGGTCGGTGACGGCCCGATCGCGACGAGCGTCGGCCTCGCTCTCGGTGTAGTCGTTGGGGTTGTAGCCGGGGACGCTCGCCATCGCGAGAATCTCCCCCGTGGTCGGATCGACGACGACGAGCGAGGCCCCTCGGTCTCGTAGGTGCGCATCGCCGCGTCGAGCTCGCGCTCGGCGACGTGCTGGATTCCCTCGTCGATCGAGAGCACGACGTCGTCACCTTGGAGTGCGTGCTCGTCATCGGCGGCCTCGAAGATCAGTCGCCCGCTGCGATCGCGAAGTCCGCGCACGTCCTCGACTTTGCCGCGTAAGTCCTCGTCGAGAGAGAGCTCGAGACCGTCCTTTCCCTGACCGTCCGGGGCGACGAAGCCGAGCACCGCGCCCGCCAGCTCGCGGCCGGGGTAGTACCGGTGCCCCTCCCCCTCGATCGATAGACCTCGAATGACGCGCGCTTGCTTCTTCGGATCGCCGAGCTCACGAACGGCCACGGCCTCGTCGCCCGTGACGCGCCGCTTGATCCAGAGGAAACGATGCCTTTGCTCGAGCTTCGCAAGCAGGTCGGCCTGCGGGATGGAGAGCGCCTGGCCGAGCCGCGACGCAGCGTCTCGGAGCACGGCGTCCTGGGCGACTTTGCCTTCGACTGCGCGCAGCATCTCGACGACGTCGGCGCTGATGCTCGGCACCTCCACGCTGACAGCGAGGGGCGTCCCGTTCCGGTCGTAGATCGTCCCGCGCTTGGGCTCGACGTGCAGGCGCCGCTGCCGCTGCTTCTCCGCCGTCTCTCGCCATTCGGCGCCGTCCTCGACCTGGACGCGCCACGCGCTCGAGACGACGCCCCCTAGCGCGAGTCCCATCACGCCGCAGAGCACCCCCATGCGCATGCGGATCCACCGGGCGCGCGACGGGTCGAGGTTCTTCACGGCGGCCTCTCCGACCCTGCGGTGGCGAGATCACCCTCGCCCTCCTTGTCGGCCGACCGCGCCATTGGCACGATGCGCTCGGGCGGCGGCGGCTTCCATTCCGAGGAGTGTGCGCGCCACGATCTCCACGCGCTCAGGCGTCTTGTAGCTTGCGGACTCGAGCTCAAGCACGCGCTTGACCTCGCGCAACCTGGACTGCTCTTGGCGCGCGTGACCAAGCTCGTAGCCGAGCTGCACCGTGCGGCCGCGAAGGGCGAGGTGCACCACGAACGCGCTCACCGTCGCCGCCACGGCGAGCGTCCAAACAGGAAGAAAGGCGCGCCCAGTCCCGCTCATTCGTCGACCTCGAACTGCGCGATGCGGCGAGCGGCCCGCAGCTTGGCGCTGCGGGCCCGTCCGTTCTGCGAGCATTCTTCGTCCGTAGCGACCTGGGGCTTCTTGGTGAGCGGCGCCCAGCCACCACCCGCAAAGGCGCGCTTGACCAGGCGGTCCTCGAGCGAGTGAAACGCAATGATCGCCGCCACGCCCCCGTCGGCGACAACGGCCGGCAGCGAAGCGAGCAGCCGTTCAAGCTCCTCGAGCTCTCGATTGACGGCGATGCGAAGCGCCTGAAAGGTGCGCGTAGCCGGGTCGACGCCGCCGACGCGCGCAGGACCCACGGCGCGGACGATGGCGCGGCGAAGGTCGAGCGTCGTCCGCAGCTCGCCAGCGGCGAGCGCCTTCTTGATGCTGCGCGCGATGCGACGCGAACGCCGCTCCTCGCCGAACTGGTAGATGACGTC
Source organism: uncultured delta proteobacterium (assembly GCA_963787925.1). Classification (GTDB taxonomy): domain Bacteria; phylum Myxococcota_A; class Polyangia; order Polyangiales; family Polyangiaceae; genus Palsa-1150. The sequence goes on along the minus strand of CAWBEN010000003.1, from coordinate 311,344 downwards.
TGCCAGCTCATCGTCGTCCAGGCGATCGATCAGCTCGAGCGCAGTCTCGCCGATCGTCGGGATCCATGCGCATGTCGATCGGGCCTTCGCGCCGGAAGCTCATCCCGCGGTCGGCGTCGTCGAGCTGCGGCGAGCTCACCCCGAGATCGGCTACCAGGCCGTCGACGCGATCGATGCCAAGGACGTCCAGCTGTTCGCGTATGGTCGCAGAAGGGCGCGCGCACGAACACAATCCTGTCTGCTACGAGGGCGAGTCGCTCTTCGGCGGCGGCCTTCGCCGCGGGATCGCGATCGATGCCGATGATGCGCGCCTTCGGCTCGGCCTCCAGGAGGGCGACGGTGTGCCCGCCCGCACCGAGCGTCGCGTCGACGTACGTCCCGCCGGGCCGCGGGCGATTGCGCGCACGACCTCGTCGCGCATCACCGTCGCGTGCTCGAAGCGCTTCACGTCGATCACCTCGTTGAAGTCTTCGCTCCACACCCACTCGTCGACCAACTCCGTCGCCAGGACACCCGGTAGCGCGAGCTGCAAATTGCTCATAGCCCCAGCTCCGCAAGGCGCGTGGCGATGTCGCGCTTTTCGTCGTCGGTCGTGTCGAAGTGCCGCTGCCACTCGTCCTTGTCCCAGAGCTCGGCGTACCGGCCCGAGCCGGCCCAGAGAACGTCCTTCGTCAAGCGCGCGTGGTCGCGAAGCGTGGGCGGGACGAGGACGCGACCCACGTCGTCGATCTCGCACTCGACCGCGCCGGAGACGTAGATTCGTTTGAGCTTTTGAACGGCGCGATCGAACTGCGGGAGCTTGCCCAACCGTTCTTCGAAGGCGCTCCACTCGAGCGGCGTGTAGGCGACGAGGCAGGGGTCGAGCGCGCTCGTCAGCACGATCCGCCGCTCACCCGCGGCGGCAAGAGCGTCGCGATAGCGCGCGGGAACGCTGGTGCGTCCCTTCGCGTCGATCGTGTGCTCGTATCGCCCGCGAAACATCGACGCGTCTTGCCTCTCGACAGCGGCTACGTGGTTTGGCACTTCTTGCCACGATTTCCCACGTCGACTGGGGACGATATGGATACATGCCTCGACTGTCAATCTTTCTCATCACACCATATGGGGGCAACGGCCGGTTGCTGTACGTCCGCGCAGGGCCATGCGCGACCGCTCGCGCAAACTTCGGTGAACGGAAAATCGCTTCCGCGAGATTCCTATTGATCTTTCGATTTGCCGAATCGGTCAGGTTCGGAGCACGTGCTTGGCGATCACCATGCGCTGGACTTCGCTAGTCCCCTCGCCGATCTCGCAGAGCTTCGCGTCGCGAAGATGGCGCTCGACGTCGAACTCGCGGACGTAGCCGTAGCCGCCGTGGACCTGCAGCGCGCTGTTGCACGCGCGAGTGGCGGCTTCACTCGCAAAGAGCTTCGCCATCGCCGCTTCGTTGGAATGCGCATGCCCCTGATCGGCGAGCCATGCGGCGCGGTACGTGAGGAGTGCCGCGGCATCGAGCTCGGTCCTCGCGTCGGCGAGCATCCACTGGATCGCCTGGAACTCGGCAATGGCTTTGCCGAAGGCCTTGCGCTCCTTTGAATACCTCGTGGCCATGTCGAGCGCTCCGTAACCGAGCCCGAGCGCCATAGCGGCAATCGAGATGCGCCCCCCGTCGAGAATGCGCATCGTGTCCGCGAAGCCGCGATCGATCTCACCGAGACGCTGCGCGTCCGGGATCGCGCACGTCATCGAGGGCGAGTTCGGCGGTGTCGCTCGCCCGGCATCCGAACTTGAGCAGGTGTTTCGACGCCGTGAAACCAGGTGTTCCACGGTCGACGAGGAAGGCGGTAATGCCGCGCTGCTTCGGTACATCGGGGCGCGTTCGCGCGAGAACGACGCAGAAGCCCGCTACGGAGCCTTGGGTGATGAAGGTCTTCGTCCCGTCGAGCACCCAGTCATCGCCGTCCCGACGGGCGGTGGTCCGGAGGGCGGCGGCATCGCTGCCGCTACCAGGCTCGGTCAGCGCCCACGCAGCAAGCCATTCGCCGGACGCCGCCTTGGGCAAATACGTGCGCTTCTGCGCATCCGAGCCGAACGCGAGCACGTGGCCCGTGCCCAGGCCATTGTGCGAAGCTACCGTGAGCGCAATGGATCCATCGACCCGGGCAATCTCCTCGACGCAGAGTGCATAGCCGGTCATATCCATTCCGGAGCCCCCCAAGTCTTCAGGAATGCGAATGCCGAGCAGCCCCATCTGCGCGAGCTTCGGCACGAGCTCAATGGGAAAGCGCTCTTCATTGTCCCAGCGCTGTGCGTGGGGTGCTACCTCGGCCCGTGCGAACTCGCGAACGCTCTCGCGCAGCAGTTTCTGGTCGTCGGAAAAGTCGAAGTTCATGGCAGGGACGCTCACAATAATGGCGTCCTTGCCGCACCATGTCAGCCCCCGCTCGCTGGCGCAAGAGCGCCAGCGCCAATCACGGCAGCGTGCAAACCCAAAGAGGTAACTGGCTACGGCGACAGCGAAAACGTGCTGGGCAACGATCGTACGGGCCGCAGGCGCGCGAGCAATATTGGCGTTCGCTAAGGGTCACGCACACTCCGGCCGCGCAGTCGACGGCCTCCGCACACGTGGAACCCATGTCGATCGGGCCTTTTTTCGTTCGCAGGATGGCTGCCCTTGGCGCCGGGCCGCTACTTTGCGCAAGCGCTTCGCCTATCAACGGCAAGAACGCGTCCGTGCGTGTGTAGAGCGCCGTTGCGCCGGACCCAGTGCAGCTCGCGTCGTCGGCACGGGCGGAGACGCCGACCACCTCTCCCGTCGACTCGTCCAGAGCCGGCCCGCCGACCGCGCGTTCGCATGCCGACTCCTCGAGCACGAGGTCGTCGCGGCGGGACTCGAGGACATGAACGTGGTCGCGGACGACCTTCGCGCGCCGGGCCGAAGATGCAGAGGAGGCCTGCCTTCCGTAAGCAACCGTACGAACGTGATCGCCCTGGGCAGCTCCCGTGCTGCGCACGGAGAGCGGCCGAACGTCGTCAATGGTCGCGTCGAGCAGGACGAGCGCGATGTCGGCGCCGCACAGCGCGTCTTCGGCCGGGACGACGACGCTGCGGCCGCGTGCTCGTTCGCGCGCCGAGCCCGCGTCCTCGCCCACCAAGACGCGCAGCGACCGAGGCTCGCGAGCCGCCAAAATCTGCGAAGTGGGCGGAGGGCACTCCACCCGCGCGACCGTAATGGCCACGCACGCTCGTGAGGTAAGCACGACGTCGGGCGCGATCAGCGCACCCGTACACAGCAACTGGCCCCCCGCATCGATCGCGACCACCGCCGGGTCGTCGCCGCGGTCGAGAATTCCTGCGGGGGGTGATGCAACCTCGGCGTAGGGACCCGCGACGACATGCCCTGATTCGCCTGCGCAGGCGCCGGCCCCCGCCGCAAGACCCCACGTCAAAGCAATGCATTTCCACGCAAGGCGTCTCAATACGCCGGTCCGGTGTGGGAACGACGGAAGGGGCAACAAGGCAGTGAACATGGACACCCCTCGAAAAAAGAAGTGCGCCGTCAGTGCCAACCACGTGCCGCGCCGCTACAGGCGAAAAAAGGCCGAAACCGTGGCTCCGCTCGTGGCCCCGGACGGCGAGCGCCGTGTCCATGCCGGACGGCAGGAGCGGAGGTGCCTGGAGGCATGGCCCGAGCCACTGGCCCGTGAATGCGAGAGCCGGGCGGAGACCACGCCGCGCCGCAGCAACCGCGCTCCGCGCCCCCGCACGTTGTCAGTTGTCGATCGCGCGCCGCCAGACCTGGGGTACCCTCTCCAGCCTCGAACCCATGGCCAACCACTCTGCCGTTGCCACCTTCAGCTCCGCCGCACCACTCGCCGACGCGCCGACGATACGCAAGGTGATCGTCGCTGCATCGCTCGGCACGCTCTTCGAATGGTACGATTTCTATCTCTACGGCAGCCTTGCGGTCTTCTTCGGCGGGCTCTTCTTTCCGCCCGGGAACGATACAGCCCAGCTTCTCGCTAGCCTTGCAACGTTCGGCGCAGGATTCGGCGTCCGACCGCTGGGGGCGCTGGTGTTTGGGCACATTGGGGACCTCATCGGCCGCAAGTACACCTTTCTGGTGACTATGGCGACGATGGGCCTCAGCACGGCGCTCGTCGGCTTTCTCCCGACATACGCGAGCTGGGGAATCGGCTCGACCGTGATGCTCGTCGCGCTGCGCTTGCTCCAAGGGCTGGCGCTCGGAGGTGAGTACGGCGGGGCAGCCACGTACGTCGCAGAGCACGTGCCCGACGCCAAGCGGGGATTTTACACGAGCTTCATCCAGACGACGGCCACGCTGGGCTTCTTTCTGAGCATGGGAATCATCGGGACGACGCGCATTCTCGCGGGCGAGCAGGAGTTCAGAGCTTGGGGTTGGCGCGTGCCGTTCTTAATGTCATTCATCCTCCTCGCGGTCTCTTTCTACATCCGCTTGAAGATGCGCGAGTCACCGCTGTTCGCGAAAATAAAGGCGAGCGGCCATCTCTCAAAAAACCCTTTGAAGGAGAGCTTCACCAATCCCCTCAACCTCCGGTATGTAGTGCTCGCGCTTTTTGGGGCGACCGCCGGACAGGGCGTGGTCTGGTACACGGGCCAGTTCTACGCCCTCACCTTTTTGCAGGCCGCGTTGAAGCTCAATTGGCGAACGGCCTATGTTCTCGTGTCGATCGCGCTGCTCTTGGGGACGCCTTGCATCGTGTTCTTTGGCCGCCTATCGGATCGCATCGGGCGAAAGAAGATCATGTTGCTCGGATGCTCCTTGGCGGCCGTCACGTACATTCCCATCTACATGGCGATGAAGCATTTCGCGACTCCACCCACGGCGCCGAACCATGTCGCCCTCGTCTTGCTCCTCACGATCCAGATGATTTACGTGGCCATGGTCTATGGGCCAATCGCAGCCTTTCTGGTCGAGCTTTTTCCGACCAAGATTCGGTACACGTCCATGTCCCTGCCGTACCACCTCGGCAATGGCTGGTTCGGCGGGTTTCTACCGCTCATCGCCACGGCAGTCACGGCCTCCGCATGGGCCAAATCGACGTTTGGACCAAACGCCATTTATACGGGGCTCATGTACCCGATAGGAGTCTGCATCCTGACAGTTATTGTCGGTGGCTTCTTCATCAAAGAGACCCGAACGCGCACCCTGGATTCAGAGGTGGGCGCAGCGTCGACCTTCGAGGTGCGCTGAAGACGCCCCCGCCGCCGATCGTCGCATCCCCTCACGGCGCTCACTTCATGCAGAGCGCCGTGGTCCGGCACTTGTCGATGCGCGAGAGTGTGTCGAGGGGATGGCTACACTCTTCGCTCTTGATCGAAGACATACAACTATCGAGCTGCGCCCGGTCGATGCCGCGTGGGCAATTGTAGCCGTTGAGGTCGTTCGCCAGACTCCCGCGCATCTGGTTCATGCACACGTCGCGCGACGCGTACTTTGCCGCGGCTCCGATATTGTTGCAGGTCTGCTCACGGTCGCACCGAGCGGTGGCGAGACGATCGACCACCGCCGAGTCGGCACCGTTTTGCGCATTGGTGACCCCGGTCTGCGGCTCCGCGGAAGTGCCGCGCGCGGCCGTTTCCTGGTTTGAACCCGCGCAAGCGGCAAGGAGGCCGGCGCCGGTGAGCGACAGTGAAGCGATCATTCGAATGAGGTTCATGGCGATGGCGCCTGCATACGCCGCGCCCGCGACAGTTCGTTCCGCGAGCACCCCCGTTTGGAAGGAATGCCAGACGCCCAACTGGCGGACACCCCTTGGAAAGTCCCATCGATTGAGTCGAAAGGCCGAGTCTGCCATCGACCGAAGGGTTTTTCGGCTAGCCGAGGCTGCGTCGCGAAAACGCGTGGGCGTGGCGAATTTGGCAGTGGGTTCGAAACTCGAGCCGCGCCCCAGATGCTGGGGGCGCCACAAGCCTTTGATTACTCGAGGCCCCTTCGGGAGAGAGAGCTAGGCACGATGCTCGCATTGGTTCCTACCACACCAACTCTGAAAGGGAGATTGGCCATGAAATATGGACTTCTGTGGTTCCTCGGCATTCCGATCCCAGTGCTGATAGTGCTGTACCTCATGTTCCATTGAGCGCTGGCTCGAACGAGCAGCGCTGGCACGGCGCGGCGGAAGAGGCCGCCGCGTCGCTAGCTGGCGCCGGAATCACGGCGCCGTCGCCTGGGTGGCTGGAAGGGGAACGTTCGCGAGCTTGCCGGCTAACGCGGACGGACATTGTCACGAACCCATTGAACGATGGTGGCCAGCGACGTTCCGGGCGTAAATAGCCCGGTCACGCCCGCGGATTTCAACGCGTCGAAATCGGCGGCTGGAATGATGCCCCCGCCGAAGACCATCACATCGAGCGCGCCGCGCTTTCGGAGTTCGTCGACGACCGCGGGAAACAAAGTGGTGTGAGCGCCGCTCATGATTGAAAGACCTACCGCGTCCACGTCCTCCTGGACGGCGGCTGCGGCGATCATCTCCGGCGTTTGGTGGAGTCCCGTGTAAACGACCTCGAAGCCAGCATCGCGCAAAGCGCGGGCCACCACCTTTGCGCCGCGGTCATGGCCGTCTAGACCTGGCTTCGCAATGAGGATTCGGAGCGCGCGCGAGGGCGGAGCCGCGGCGGTCATGGCCACCGAAGCGTTACTCGTGGGGCCGCGCGTCGTCAAAGGCGCTCCCTTCGGGCCGCCACGGGGTAGCCATGCCAGTCAGTCAGCGAGTTCGCCCTATGCTCGCCGATGAAAGTCTCGAACACGACCGTGGCGAAAGGGATTTAGGCAGACCCGCCTGAGCGAATGGGGGGGTTGTCGGGCGCCGCGCAAGTCTCGCGCCGAAGCGCTGTCCCAAGGATCGTCAGATTTACGGACGCGCGAGACGCCAGCCGGTCGCTTCGAGCGTCGCGCCTGCGGAGGCGCGAAGCGCGACGTCACCGTGCGCGAAATCGTCAGAGACCGTCGTGGAGAGTTTGGCCGTGCCCAGCGTTCCCTCCACGAGTCGCCCCTTTGCCATCAGATGCAGGCGCTGCGTCGGGGTGTTGGCTAGTGTTACCCCGGACGCAACGACGGTCTCCACCCCTCCTCCGTCCGAGACGACGAGCCGAGCTTGCGGCGGCGCGCCCGGAACCACGACCACTGAAACGCCCTTGAATCCGTTCGCCGTGGGCACCGCTCGCACGACAACTCCCGCGGGCGCCCCATCCACCCGCAAGTCTGCGTCGACCACGACGTCGTCGGCGAGCGCGGGTGTAGCGATCGCATCATTTACCCCCGAGCCCACGAGGCGTATGCGCGGTCCGGCCACCACTGAGGCGCGTGGCGCGCCCGCGAGGCGCGCAAACACGAGGCCTCCACCGCGCCAAGGCCCGGCAGATAGCGCTGGCTCCGCGCCGGCAAGCGTCCGCCCCTCGACGGCAGTACCATCCCTGCGCAAGCTCTCCATCTTGCCGCTTGCTCCGCGCGTGGCTCGCCACGAATGCGCACCAATGCGAAATCCGTTCGCCGCCCCGGCCTCGTCGAACGTGACGTGCGATGCGGCGGCGGCCCCCCCGCCGGATCCACCGACTGACAGCACGACTCCCTCTGGGGCAGCCGCTGCCGGGGCAAATCCGGCGAGGGCGCCCAGCGCGTCGACCAGCCATGCCGCCGTCTCCGACTCACCCTCTGACCAATGCGCGGCGGCCCGATCCAGGGTGCGCGGGGCGTCGAGCACGAGCATCGCGGCGAGCTTGGCAACTCCCGCTTGACCTCCGTCCCGCTCGATCCGAAGGCGAAGCTCGGGGCGGCGCTCGAGCGCGCGGTCCACCGCGATCGACGCAAGCGCTCGTGCGGCAGCCGTGGTCGTCGATGCGATGGCGAGACCTCCCGGGTCATCGCCCCAAGGGCAGTTTGCCTCTGTCGCGGTCGACGGCGGATGCGCGAGCACCAGCACCAGCCCGTCGCGTCCACGCAGCGGCCCGCTCTCGTCGCCTACGAAGATCGCCTCCACCGCAGCGCGCGCGCCCGGGAGGCGCTCGAGCGGAGCACGGACGGACGGGGCGGCTCCGTCGGATCCACCTGAATCGAGGACGAGCACTCCGAGCTGAACGAGCACCGCTCGACGAGGCCCTTCTAGGCCGAGCGCCTCTGCAGCGTCGACGCGCCGAACGGGCGAGGCCGACAGGGCGTCGAGGAGCGCGATGGCCGCCTGGGCGCGCGCCGCCGCGACGGCCATCGGGACGGGGGAATCGGGCCGGAGCATGGCCGCATTGCGCGCGATGTGATCCTTGAGAGCGTGCGCGCAGTCCGCTCGAGCGGATCGGGTTACGTTGTCTCTTTCGTCCGCCCCTACGACGTCTTCAACGAGAGCATAGGCGCGCGCGATTTCGTCAAGCGCGGCACGGTTGCGAGCGAGCTCGAGCGGATGCTGGGCCAGAAGCGAGTCGACCCGGGAGAGCAAGCCTCGAACGACCGCGACCGCGAGCACTGGCCGCGAGGTCACCGAGGCCGCCCCAAACACCAACTCACGAAGGAAGGCCACATGCGACGGGTCGAGGACAATCGTCGCCAGCGCCTCCGACATGGCCGACGACGCCTCGCCACTGGTCAAATCGGGGCGCGCCACGAGGGCGCGGATCTGTGCGAGGTTTTGAGCGACCGCGACGTCGTGGCGCACTTGTTCCGTCTCGCTAGGTGTCAGCGATGCGAAAGCCGCCGGCACCCAGAATCAGCAGCGCGGCCAAGACGAAGCGCAATCGGATCATCGGGCCCGTGGAATCTGAACCGTGACGCCGATGGTACGACCCTCGCGCACTATCGTTGCCTGGGCTTCCGCTCGACCGGAGTCGAAGGCGGACGTCGCCGCGGCGGTACCGTCATCGAGCGTACGCGTGGGCCTCCCGTCGAGCGAAGTGACGACGTCTCCTTCACGGAGGCCCAAACCAAGCGCCTGGACACCGTAAAGACGCACGCCAATGGCCTGGCCATTCACGTCGACCGCGTCCACTCCTCGGACGTGGCCAAGTTGCGCCGCCGTCAGGTGCGCGAGGCGCTCGGCAGGAACGAAGATCAAGGGCGTCGTCCCGGACACGCGACGTCGCGGGGCGCCCATGATCCGAGGCAAAGGGGGAGGCCTGGCCACCTGAGCGTCAGGCGGGGCGGCACCCGGCCAATCATCGACCCCTCGCTCTTCCACGACGGTCGGAGGACCGCGCAGAATCCTTCCCACTTCCGCGATGCGATGCGCCATGAGGTCACCCACCCGCGGCACGATCGCGCGAGCGCCGAGCGCAATCGCTGCGAACGGCGCCAACGCGAGAAGCCACAGACTAGTTGGAGCTTCCCACCTCGCCCTTGCCGTCCCCGTCTCCCTCGCCCTCTCCTTCGCCGTCGTCATCGTCGTCATCGTCGTCATCGTCGTCCGGGTCGTCTGGAAGCTCGAGCGACGACGGCGGCGGCGGCATCGGACGCCCCTCCTTCTCGGCGAGCTGACGCGCCTTCTCTTGGGCCGCACGCAGCTGCGCCACGCGTTGCATGACCGCGGGCTTGGGCGCCACGATGATTGACATCGCGCGCGCCTCCATCATGGGGCGCGTCTCGACGTTCGACACGTCGTCAATCCCCTTGAGGATGACGTCGAGTTGCTCATGGGCCTTTTCAGGGTGGGTGATTTCACGTCCGCGGAACCTGACGGTGAACTTCACCTTGTGCCCGGCCTCGAGGAACCGCCGGGCCGCCCGAATCTTGAAATTGATGTCGTGATCGTCGGTCTTCGGCCGAAGCTTGACCTCCTTGATCTCGACGACCGCCTGGTTGCGGCGAGCCTGCGCGGCCTTCTTTTTTTCCTCGTACTTGTACTTGCCGAAGTCGAGGATCTTGCAGACAGGCGGATCGGCCTTGGGATTGATCTCGACGAGATCAAGCCCCTGCTCTTGAGCCATGCGAAGCGCTTCGTGGGTTTGCAGCACGCCAAGCTTGTTGCCGTCCGGTCCGATGACGAGCACTTCGGGGACGCGGATGCGGTGATTGACTCGGATCTGATACCCGCGCTGCTGCTGACGCGGATCGAACCGCGGATGACCCAATGCCATTGTTTACTGTGTAACCTCGGTGTTTGTATGTGGGACTCAAAAACACGACGCGACGGCGCATCCGCCCGCGTGTCTCGTGGGACAAGTTTCGGCGCGAAGCTGCGCGGACGTCAATGCGCGACTGGTCAGGGGGATGCGCCCTCCTCGACGAGGCGCGCGGCGACCTCGTCGACCTTCATCGCCCCCAGCTCCCCTGCGTCACGTGAGCGCACCCCCACGGCGTCGCTCTCGGCCTCCTTTGGGCCCACAATGAGCATGTAAGGGTAGCGCAGCAGGCGAGCGTTTCGGATCTTCGCGCCTAGCTTGTCCGCTGAAAAATCAGTCTCGATACGCAACCCCCGCGCGCGCAGGCGGTCGGTCACGCGTCGCGCATAGTCGTCGCTTTTCTCGCTAACCGTGAGCACGATGGCTTGCTTCGGCGCAAGCCATACTGGAAAATTGCCACCACAGTGTTCTAGGTACACTCCGAAGAAGCGTTCGAGTGAGCCGAAGATGGCCCGGTGGAGCATCACGGGCGCGTGCAAATGGCCGTCTTCGCCAACGTAAGAGAGCTCGAACCGGGCGGGCAGGTTCCAGTCGTATTGGATGGTGCCGAGCTGCCAGGACCGCTTGAGCGCATCGTGGACGTGAAACTCCACCTTTGGCCCGTAGAATGCTCCTTCGCCGGGCGACACCTCGTACGGCAGTCCCACCCGCTCGAGGCCTCGGGCGAGCGCGGCCTCGGATTCGTCCCACTCCTCGTCGCTGCCGAACCTCTTGTCGGCGGGCGGCCGCGTCGCGAGCTTGATGTCGAGCTTCTCGAAGCGAAACGCGCGGTAAACCTCACTCAAGAAGCCGATGAACTTCTCGATTTCGTCTGCGACCTGACTCTCGGCGCAGAAGACATGGGCGTCATCCTGGGAGAAGCTGCGCACGCGCGCGAGGCCATGCACCACCCCGCCCCGCTCGTACCGGTGAAGGCGCGCGAAATCGGCCACGCGCCAAGGGAGCTCACGGTAGCTTCGGCGCTTGCTGCCGATAGATCACGCAGTGGCTCGGGCAATTCATGGGCTTGAGGGCGAAGGCCGTCGCCTGGAGACCGGCCTTGATCGCGTCGCCCGCGGCCTCCACCGCGTCTTCGGTCCACAAACGGTAAATGTTCTCGTTGTAGTGACCGAGGTGGCCGCTCTTGCGGAACGAGCGAGGATCGTAGGCGAGCGGCGTGATGACCTCCTCGTACCCGTACCGGGGGTAGAGACCGCGAAGGTACTCGATCATCCGGTTGTAGACGAAGGCGCCCCGAGGCAAAAAGAACGGCATCGCGGGCGCGACCTCGTCGAACATGAAGAGCTCGAGCTCCTTGCCGAGCTTTCGATGGTCGCGCTGCTTGGCCTGCTCGAGCAGCTTGAGGTGCTCTTCGAGGGAGGCGGCGCTCGGGAAGGCGGTTCCGTATATCCGCTGGAGCATCGGATTGCGTTCGTCGCCTCGCCAGTACGCCCCGGCGACGTGCGTGAGCTTGATGGCTTTGAGGTAGCCGGTGGCGGGCACGTGCGGGCCCTCGCACACGTCGACCCACTCGTTTGGCGGCGCGCCGTGCTTGTAAAGGCTTACCTCCTCGTGTGGAGGAATCGCCTCGATGATCTCGAGCTTGTACGTCTCGCCGAGGGCCGCGAACATCCGCATGGCTTCTTCTCGCGGCACGACGACCCGTCGGAACGGCGAGTCCCTCTTGATCACGTCGAGCATCGCTTGCTCGATGCGCACGAGGTCGTCGTCGCTGAAGCCCGCGCCCGGCTTGTCGAAATCGTAATAGAAGCCGTCGTCGATCGCAGGCCCGATCGTGACCTTCGTGCCCGGAAAAAGCCTTTGCACGGCGTCGGCCATCACGTGCGCAGTCGAGTGACGAATGACCGCGAGGCCCTCGGCGTCCGTTGAGCGGATGGGCGTCAACTCGCCCGAGCTGGCCTCGGTGGGCGTATGCAGGTCGAGGATCCGACCGCCTTGCTTGACCGCGATGATGTCCTTTTCCAGCTTGCCGGCGGCCGCGAGGAGGTCGCGCGGGGTCTTGCGTTCGTTCATCAGGTCGGGTCCCTTATAGCCCACACGCGGCAGGGATGCTCTGGCCGACTCGCATCGGGGACTAGCCACCGGCAAAGCCCCGCGAACCAGGCGCCTTTCGCAGGGGGCGAGCCCGCGCGACCAGGGCCCAATCTTCGGCATCCGAGTCCATGTGCGCTTGACGCGTTTCGACGCCGTGCCTACGCACCCCCGACCCATGCGTGCGCTCGCGCTCGTCGCCTTGTTCGCTCCGCTCGCTCTCGTAGCGTGCCGGCGTCCCGAAGAGGCCTCTGCCTCGGAGGGCGCGCGCGCGTCCGCACGGGCTTTGCACGTCGTCGCGACGACCGTCGTCGAGCGTCCGATGCCGCAGTACCTCACACTGACGGGAACGCTGCACGCGAGCGCCGAGTCCGATATCGCGGCCGATGCGAGCGGAAAGGTCGTTCAGACCTTCATCGAGCGCGGGCAGCCGGTCAAACGTGGCGAGATCCTGGCCACGCTCGATCCGCGGTCCGCGTCGCTCGCCGCGACCGCCGCCGAGGCCCAGTCGAAGGTCGCCCAGAGCCAGCTGGAACAGGCTCGTCGCGACTGCGAGCGGGTCAGGCATCTGCTCGACACCGCCGCCATCTCGCAGGCGGAGTACGACCGGCAGACAGCGCAGTGCACGTCGCAACAATGGTCGGCAGCCGCCGCCGAAGCGCAACAGAAGACAGCGACGAAGGTGCTCGGCGATACGAAGATCCGTGCGCCGTTCGACGGCGTGATCGGCGAGAGGTACGTGACCGCGGGCCGGTACGTCGACCCGAGCACGCGGGTCGCCTCCATCTACGTGCCGGACCCCCTGCGCCTCGAGCTCACCGTGCCCGAAGCGAGCGTTTCGGCGATTCGACCCGCAATGCCGGTCGACTTCACGGTCAGCGCTTATGGCGACCAGCGCTTCACCGGCAACGTGAGATACATCAGTCCCAATGTCCGGGAGTCGACTCGCGATCTCGTGGTCGAGGCCGTCGTCCCCAACGGTGACGGACGGCTGAAATCGGGGATGTTCGCGGTGGCGCGCGTGCTGACCGGCTACCGGGCGACCCCCGTGGTCGCCGCGAATGCGGTGGTGCGCGATGACGCGGGCGCGCGCGTGTTCGTCGTCGTGGCGAACCAGGTTCAAGAACGTCTCGTACAGCTCGGAGAGGCCGTGGACGACGTCGTCGCCGTCAGCGCAGGCCTCAAGCGCGGCGAAAGCGTGATCGTTCAGCCAGGACCGGACGTGCGCGACGGCGCACGCGTGGATTGAGCAAATGCAATGGCTCGCTGCGCTCTGTGTTCGACGGCCGATCTTCGCGTCGGTGCTCATTCTCGTCCTCTGCGTGATCGGAGTCGCCGGATACGTCCAGCTGGGCGTCGATCAATTTCCCAATGTCGACCTGCCTATCATCGTCGTGGTGACGAACCAGCCAGGCGCCGCCCCGGAGGACATCGAGACCGAGATCACCGACAAGATCGAGCAGGCCGTCAACACGATCAGCGGAATCGACGAGCTTCGTTCGGTCACGACCGAAGGCGTCTCCCAAGTCATCATCAGCTTCATCATCGAGAAGGACGTCAACGTCGCGGCACAAGAGGTGCGCGACCGCCTGAACACCGTGCTTCGAGACCTTCCGAAGGACATCGATCAGCCGGTGGTGCAGAAGCTCGATCCGGACGCTCAGCCCATCCTCTATTTTGCCCTCCGATCCCAGAATCGGTCGATTAGAGAGACGACGGAGCTCGCCGACAAGCGCGTTCGGCGTTCGCTCGAGTCCATCAACGGCGTCGGGCAGGTTCAGCTGCTCGGGGGGCGTAAGCGCCAGGTGAACGTCCTGCTCGACCCCATTCGCTTGCGCGGCGAAGCCGTCACCGTCCTCGACGTTCAGCGCGCCATCGCCTCGCAGAACCTGGCCACACCGGGCGGCCGAGTCGATGCAGGCCCGCGAGAGCTGACCCTCCGAGTCCACGGGCGCGTGACGGATCCCGCTCAGATCGGCGACCTGGTGGTGAAGCAGCAATCCGGGCATTCGACCCGGGTACGCGACGTAGGACAAGTCGTCGACAGCGAGGAGGACGCGGAGAGCGCCGCACTGCTCGACGGCCAACCGACCGTGCTCCTCGCGCTGCGCAAGCAGTCAGGCTCGAACACCGTGCAGGTCGCTGACGCTGTGAAGGCGCGCGTCGACGAAATTCGCAGAGAGCTCCCCGCAGGGTTCGGCATCGATCTCGTGCGCGACGAGTCCGGCGTGATTCGCACCAGCGTGAACTCCGTGAAGGAGCACCTCGTGCTCGGCGCCTTGTTCGCGGCCGTCATCGTCTTTCTGTTCCTCGGAAACGTGCGGAGCACGATCATCGCGGCGATCGCGATTCCTACCAGCATCATCGGGACATTCGCCACGATGTGGTGGGCCGGTTACACGCTGAACACGATTACGCTGCTCGCGCTGGCGCTCGCGGTCGGAATCGTCATCGACGACGCGATCGTCGTCCTCGAGAACATCTTTCGACACATCGAAGAGAAGAACGAAGAGCCGATGGTCGCGGCGGTCGAGGCGACCAAAGAGATCGGCCTGGCCGTCGTCGCCACCACTCTTTCCCTGATCGCCGTGTTCCTGCCCGTGGCCTTCATGGGAGGTATCCCGGGACGATTCTTGCGGAGCTTCGGCGTGACGATGGCGTTCTCGATCGCCGTGTCGATGCTGGTCAGCTTCACGCTGACGCCGATGATGGCGTCGCGCTGGCTGAGGCCGCACGCCGCCGGAAGCAAGTCCGTCGGCGAGCGGATAGTCGAGACCTTTTACGGACCGATCGAGCGGGCGTACGCGAAGGCGCTTCGTTTCGTCATGGGCCACCGCTGGATCGTCGTGTCTGCTTCTGCTCTGACGCTCGGGTCATGCATTCCGCTGGCGGGCGCCGCGAACAAAGGCTTCTTGCCCGTCAACGACGACGCGCGCTTCCAGGTGCAAGTGCGAACCCCGGAGGGAACGAGCCTCGACGAGACGCGCATCATCGGCGAGCGGATCGCCCGCGCCGTCCGGACGGATCCGAGCGCGCGACTCACGATCACCACGGTGGCCGACGACAATGCGCGGACCCACAACCTCGCTACCGTCTACGTCGGAATGACGGACCCCGTCACGCGCAGCGAAACGCAGAACCAGATGATGGACTGGGTTCGTCGCGAGGTCATCGCCAAACAGTACCCGGATCTGCGAATCACGGTCAGCGAGGTGTCCGCGTTCGGCGGCGGCGGATTCTCGAACCAGCGCAATCAATACAGCGTCCGCGGCCCAGACCTAAAAAAGCTGGAGCAAATCGCGGCCGACGTCACCGGTAACTTGAGAAAAACGCCTGGCGCGGTCGACGTCGACTCGTCGCTCATCGTCGGCAAGCCCGAGATCGGGGTCTACATCGATCGGGCACGGGCAGCCGACTTGGGCGTGCAGCCGAGCGACATCGCCGCCGCGCTCCGCCTGCTCGTGCAGGGGGACCAGGTATCGACGTACGAGGAGCAGGGCGAAGAATACGAAGTGCACATCAGGGCGCAACGCCAGTACCGAGCGGACGAGGAGGGCTTGCGCCTATTGACCGTTCCTTCGCAGCGCCTCGGCTTCGTGTCGCTCGCGGACGTCGTGCAGCTGAGGCAAGGAACCGGCCCGTCGCGCGTCGATCGGTTGAATCGCGAGCGGACAGTGACGATCCTTGCCAACGCCGCCCCCGGCTACGGCGACGGAGCCATCTCGCAAGCCATGAAGAAGCACATCGAAGACGAGCACCTACCCGCTGGTTACACGTCGTCGCCAAACGGACAGACCAAAGAGATGGGCCGCGTCTTCGTGGCATTCGTGGCCGCGCTCGTGCTCTCTTTCATCTTCATGTACCTCGTGCTGGCTGCGCAGTTCGAGTCGTGGTTGCACCCCATCACCATCCTGCTCTCCTTGCCGTTGACGCTGCCCTTCGCGTTCTTGAGTGTGATTCTGTTCAAACAGGCCATCGACATTTATTCGATCCTCGGCATTCTCGTCCTCTTCGGCGTCGTGAAGAAGAACGCGATCTTGCAGATTGATCACACGAATCAGCTCCGCGCCGCCGGCATGCCTAGGCTCGAAGCCATCTTGCAAGCGAACCGCGACCGCCTCCGTCCCATCTTGATGACAACGGCCGCATTCGTCGCCGGAATGATTCCGCTCGTCCTATCGCGGGGCATCGGCGCGGGGTTCAATCGCGCTACCGCCGGAGTCGTCGTGGGGGGGCAGATTCTGTCGTTGTCACTGACGCTCCTCGCGACCCCGGTCGCGTACTCGCTCTTCGACGATGCATCGCGCAAGCTGGGGCGGCTCTTTCGACCCCGGCGCGCCCCCCCCCCGACCGCGCTCGGCGACGCTCCCCTTCACGCTACGGGCGAGTAGTGCGTAACGCTCCGCTTCGCAGAAGCGATAGGACGAGGAGCGCCGTCCGCGCCTAGAACATCAGACCGTCCGAGACGTAGAGTCCCAGCGGGAACCCAGGATTCTCATCGACGGCGTCTGGGGAATAAGCGGCCTCTATCCGAAAGATGGCGGCCTCCCCCCACTGGAGAAACGCTCCACCTCCGACGCCGAACTTGACGCCGAACGACCTCCCGTCGGCGGGCCCGATCACTCGGTAGCTCTCCCAGACCCTGCCCGCGTCGAAGAAGGTCGTCGTGCCGATGCGAAAGCTTTGCCCGAAGATCCGGAAGCGAGGAAAGGGTGTGCTGCGCACCTCGATGTTGGCCACCGTCTTGACGAGTCCGGCATAGCGGCCCTGCGGCACTCCGCGTACCCCCGTTTCCCCACCGAGGAGGTACTGCGGCTCGAACGTCCCGCCCTGCTGCAGGTCATAAAACGGCACCCGGCCGAACTCGAAGCTCGCCACGAACCGGCTAGCAAAGAAGAACTGTCCACCGATGGGCGCGTAATGGGCGAGAACGGCCGACGCGTTGCCGTAGTCGACGCGCTCCGACGAGCCCACGGTCGATCCCGCCCCCACCTGGTAAAAGACTCCCCGGGTCGTCACGAATTCGCTGTCACGCGTATCGACCATGACACCCGCGGCGATCCCGCCGAGCAGCATTGCCCCGCCGCCAATGACCGCGTCGGCGGCAGCCGTGTCGTCTGCCAGCTTGGAACCGGCGTACTGCTCAGGTGCCTCGTAGCGAAGCAAGGCTCCGAATGCCAAGTCGAACGGTGTGCCCGTATGGATCCGCGCAATCGCCCGCAGCTTTCCCTCCTGCTGCAGATACTGGTACCGACGGCCGAGGTCCGTTCCCGCCGCCGATGTGGCGTTGCCGACACCATAATAGCCCGCGTTGATCGTGCGCTGAAAGCTGGCCCGCGTGTCCATACGCAGACGCCCCCCCATCAGTGCCGGCGCATCCAGCCGAAGCACGTGGCTTTGCTGAACGAGACGAAGACCGTTCTGATCGCTCTTCAGGCTGCCGGACACGAGGAGGTCGAGGTTCCACAGGTACGGCCTTGCCTCGTCGAAGAAGTGCGTAAGCGTCGTGGCGGCCCCGAACTGCACGCCGATATCGCTGTTGCCGCCGAGGACCGGGAAGCCAGCGAGCTCGTAGCGACGCGGCTCTAAAACGGCCGTCACCGGCGGGACGACCGGCGGCGGGGCGGCCTCAGCCTGGGCCCCGGCGAAGAGGGGGGCGACCAATGCGAGCGCGACCATGCAGGCTCGCATCGCCAATCTGCGATGCGTTGCAGGGGATCTCTCATGGCTCGCGCTCAAGGGAGCCGCCGATTGAATCAAGCCCGCGCGACCGATACTAGAAGCAAGCCCCCTCAACTAGCACGGGCGCCGCGCGTGGGTCACGCGTTGAGCGCACGCAGAAATGACCGCCAGGCCGGACAATCCCAGCGTCCCCCTTGCGCTTTTGCGGGCGCTCGGCTTCCCTAGGTCCGCTTGCTATTCGGCCAACTGGCTTCCGAGGTCCTGTGACGCTGCAATCGGTCTTGCTCCGAGCTCTCCCTTTGCCTCCGCCAGGGCGAGCTTTGGCCGAGTGCGAATGGCGCACTCTGGTTGCCATCGCCGAAGTCCTGTACCCCGGCCCCCAGCGTGAGGTGTCTCCGGCCGAAATCGCAGACAACGTCGACCGCTTTCTCGTGCGCGGGCACTCGAAGCGAGCCTGGCGCATTCGAGCCTTGCTGCAGCTCGTCGAGTGGGTCCCGGTGGCGGCCCTCGGCAAGCCGCTTTCAAAGCTGGCGCTTCCGGAGCGGCGACGAATGGTCCTCGACCATTACGTCGAAGGCCGCGGCCTCTGGCAGGTCTGCGCGAAAATCCGGTACCTCGTCTTGCTGGGCGCCTACGGCGACGCCCGCATGCACGCGCCCACGAGCTACGTGCCCGTCCCGAAGAGGCGGCGCTTCTTGGCTACCGAGCGCAACGGCGGGACGCCGGTGCCCTCGTGAGGAGCCTCAGCTGCGATGTTTGCGTCATCGGCTCGGGCGCCGGCGGCAGCGTGATTGCCTGCCGCGCGGCGCAGCGGGGCCTGTCTGTAATCGTCTTGGAGGGAGGGCCTTACGTTCGCCCAGCCCAAATGAACGATGCCGAAATCGACATGATCCCCATCCTCTACAAGGACGGGGGACTACAGATGAACTCGCAGATGGACATGTTCATCTTGCAGGGAACGTGCGTCGGAGGGTCGACCACCCTCTCGAACATGGTCATGATGCGCGCGCCGGACGCCGTGCTGGACGAGTGGCGTCGCTTCGGAGCCGACATCGATCGGGCTGCGCTCGAGCGCTCGTATGAAATCGTCGAGCGCGAGCTCGGGACGGCGGAGGCCGACGCCGCCACATTCTCGGGAAGCACGCGGCGCTTCGTGGAGGGCGCGCGCACCCTTGGGCTCTCGCCGCAGCGAATGCGAAAGGCGCTCCGAAACTGCCGCGGCTGCGGCAACTGTAACATCGGCTGTTCGTTCGACGCCAAGCGGAGCGCGCTCTCGACGTACGTGCCCTGGGCGGAGGCCGCGGGAGCACAGGTGCTCGCGGATACGCGCGTCGATCGCATCGAAACGCACAAGCGCAAGGCGGTGGCCGTCCACGCCCGGTCGGGGCGCATGCGTGAGCAGATCCGCGTCTTCGCAAAACAGATCGTGGTGGCCGGCGGTGCGATAGGCTCGAGCTCGCTGCTCCTCGAGAGCGGCATCAAGAAGAACGTCGGCACGCGCGTCTCGTTCAACGCCGGCTCGATGATGGTCGCCGAGTTCGACGAGCCCCTCGACGGGTACGACGCCGACCAAATGACATGGTGCGTCCACGGTGACGGATTCATCATCGAGCCGACTCACAACCCGCTGATGAGCGCTGCCCTCACGACGCCCGGCTGGATGGAGCAGCACCGCGAAATGATGCGGCGACAGCGCCACCTCGCTTACGCAGGGTCACTCGTTTCGACCGAGCCCACGGGGCGCGTGGTACAAAGTCCTTTCTGGGGTCACGAGGAGACCCGCTTCGCCGCTGGCGACACCGTCCTGGCGAAGGTCAAACGCGGTCTAAAGGTGATCACGGAGGTCTTCTTCGCTGCCGGCGCCAAACGCGTGATCTTGCCTACGCACCGCTTCCGCTCGATCACGTCGGCGCGGGAAACATCGGTCATCGACGAGCACATCGGTTCCACACGCCGGATCTCGTTTGGCTCTGCGCATCCTCAGGGAGGAAATCCGCTCTCCTCCGACCCCCGCGTCGGCGTCGTCGACTCGTATTTCGCGGTGCACGGGATGGACAACCTGTTCGTTTGCGACGCGAGCGTGTTCCCGAGCTCGGTCGGCGTCAATCCGATCGCGACAATCATGGCCGTCGCCGACTACGCGGCCCCGCGGGTGTTCGCTCGCGCATGAGCACTTGAGTTTCGGGCCCCGAAAACACTATGACGACCCCGGTGAGTGAATTCTCCGAGCACGCTCCGCCCCCTGCGGAGGCACTCGCCATGGCGCACGGTGTGAATAAGACGCAGCGGCGGCGGGTGCGCTCTCTTTATCCCCGCTTGATCGGCCGTGCGCTGCGGCAGCTCGCCGAGCTGGAGGTCGGCCGGTGGGACGCGGCCGTTCGCAACATCCGGAAAGTCCAGGAGGACACCCTCGCCTCGGTGCTCGATCACGCCAAGGGGACCGAATTCGGCAAAGCACACGGCTTCGACCGCATTCGCCATCATGACGACTTCGTTCGCCGGGTACCGCTCGGAGACTACGACGCTTTCTCGCCCTACATCGAGCGCATGCGCGCAGGCGAGCGCAACCTGCTCGTGCCGGAGTTCGTCCGCTACTTCGGAAATTCGTCCGGCAGCTCCAACCACGGTCGGCCGAAGTTCTTGCCGATCACCGCGCGGCAGATCCGCGAGCAACAGCGCGCGGGCACCGATACGGTCATGCGCTACCTCCTCGGGTCCCACGACGACGAAATTTTCTGCGGCTTCACACTAGGCCTGTTTCCGTCGACGGTGATGCGTCGCGAGGGGCCTGTGCTCGTCACGTCGAACCCCGCGCTGATGATGACCAAAATGCCGCTCGTGACGCGGCCCGTCTACTTGCCGGAGGGCGACGTTCGGACGATCGCCAATTACGACGAAAAACTCAGTGTCATCGCCGAGCGTTACCTCGACTACGACGTGCGAGCCGTCGCAGGGACGACATGCTGGTTCACCCTTCTTTTCGAGAAGGTGCTCGCGACTGCCCGTTCGCGCGGCCGGAGCGTGCGATCCATATCCGACATCTGGCCGAATCTTCGGGTTCTCTTCGGGGGAGGCGTCGCGGCCGCGCCCTACCTACCCGTCCTCCGCGGGCTCGTCGGGCGTGACGACTTCACCCTCGTCGACACGTACAACGCCACCGAGGGGGGCGTTTATGCCACGTCAGACTTCAGCGGTGCGCCGGGCATGCTCATGCTTCCACACCGTGGCACCTTTTTCGAGTTCATCCCGCTCGACGAACGTGAGCACCCATCGCCGACGCGCGTCCCTCTGTGGGCGGTCGAGCCGGATCGCGCCTACGCCATCGTCGTCACGACGACATCGGGCCTTTACGGCTACGAGCTGGGCGATATCGTTCGCTTCCCGTCGGTCGACCCGCCCCGAATCGAGTTCGTGGGGCGCCTTTCGGGCTGTCTATCGCTGACGCAGGAGCTCACCACGCACGTCGAAATCGAACGCGCGGTCGAGCACGCGGTGTCCCGCGTTCCGTGCACCACGGTCGAATTTGGCGCTGCGGCCGACGTTGGCGTGCACGGGACGGCGAAATCGCGCTACGTCCTGTTCGTCGAGTTCCAAGAAGGGGCCGCACCCACGGACTTGTCCGCCTTCGCCGAGGAGTTCGATCAAGGATTGTGCAAACAGAACCGTGTCTACCGAGAGCACCGAGCAGGCAACGTGGCGCTCCTGGCGCCGCACGTGGTCATGCTCGCGAGCGGCGGGGCACGCGGTTTCCTCGAAGAGGTCACGCGCGGCAACATGCAGGGAAAATTTCCGCGCATCATCGACGAAAACAAGACGAACCTGCTTTGGAAGCACGCGGTTACGGACCGCTAGCTCGCCGAGGCACCGCCATCGAGAAAGCTTGCCATGAATCGCATCGGGGTCGCCATCGTAGGAGTCAACGGGGCCGTCGCATCAACGGTGATCGCCGGCGTCGAGCTGATGAAGCGCGGCCTCGCGCCGCGAATCGGCATGGTCACTGAAAGAAACGAGGCTCGGATCGCCGAGTCCATAACGGAGCTTCTCGACTTCGCTCCGCTCGAGGGGCTGGTGTTCGGCGGCTGGGATTTGCAGTTCGCGAACGCTTACCAGGGCGCCCTCCAGCACAAGGTGCTTCCCGCCCACGTGCTCGAAAAGGTCCAGGCGGAGCTCGAACGCGTCCAACCTTGGCCGGCCGTGTTCGCAAAGTCGTACGTCGAAAAATTGAGCGGCGACAACGTCGTGCGCGTGAACGGTTACCGCGATCAAATCGCGATGCTCGAGCGCGACCTCGAGAGCTTCAAGAAGACGCATGGGCTCGACCGAGTCGTGATGGTGAACCTGGCCTCCACGGAACGCTTTCTGGAGGAGCTGCCGGTCCACCGCGATCTGCGGGCGTTCGAAGCCGGGATCGACGCGAACGACCCCGGTATCACGCCGGCGATGCGCTACTTCTACGTCGCGAACAAGCTGCACATCCCGTACTGCAACTTCACGCCAAGCCTCACGAACGTCCCCGCGCTGGCCGAGCAGGCCACCGAGATGGGCAATCCATTTTGCGGAATGGACGGCAAGACGGGGCAAACCCTCGTGAAGACGGCGCTGGCGTCGATGTTCCGCGCTCGACGGCTCCTCATCGAGGGCTGGTACTCGACGAACGTGCTCGGAAACAGCGACGGTCTGGTGCTCGAGGCACCTGGCTCGAACAAGACCAAGGTGCTCAGCAAGGCGGCAGTGCTCGACTCGATCGTCGGCTACCACGTAGAAAACCACCAGGTTCACATTCACTATTACAAACCACGTGGTGACTCGAAAGAGGCTTGGGACAATATCGATATCGTCGGCTTTGCGGGCGTGCCGATGCAGATCAAGGTCAACTTCCTCTGTCAGGATTCGGCGCTCGCGGCGCCCCTCGTGCTCGACCTCGTTCGCCTCCTCGACGTGGCAAAGCGCGCCGGGGAGCGGGGCATCCAGCGCCAACTATCGATGTTCTTCAAGTCGCCCTATCACGCACCGGGCGAGAGTCCGATTCACGACCTCTTCAAGCAGGAGAAGCTTCTGCTGGAGTGGGCCCGAGCGCATGCGACGGCCAAGCCGCAAGCGCACACGAACGGCGTGAAGACCCACGCCGAGCCAACGCCGTGAGCATACCGGGCGAGCTCGCCCTTTTCGGGGGGGCGCCCGTCCTGTCCAAGGAGTCGCACCGTCTCTGGCCGATCGTCGGCGAAGAGGAGCGGCGCGCGGTCGCGCGCGTGCTCGACAGAGGGGTTCTGTCCGGGCCGTTTGCCCCGGAGTCTGTCGCGCTCGAGAGAGAGTTTGCCCGCTTCGTCGGCGCAAAGCACTGCTTGCTCACGCATTGCGGGACGAGCGCGCTCGCCATCGCGCTCGCGGCAGCCGGGGTACGTCCGGGCGACGAGGTCGTCGTGCCTGCATACAGCTTCGTCGCTACCCCGCTCGCCGTCATGCAGATCGGGGCGGTGCCGGTCTTCGCCGATGTCGAGCTCGCGACGGGATGCCTCGATCCAGCCGCCGTCGAGGCGGCCATCACACCGTCCACGCGAGCGGTCATGCCCGTCCACATGCACGGTTGCCCGGCGGACATGGAGGCGCTGATGGGCGTCGCGCGCCGACACGATCTGGTCGTGATCGAGGACGCGGCGCAGGCTCATGGCGCGACCTACGGCGGGCGGGCAGTGGGCGCCCTCGGCGCGGCGGGTGGGTTTTCGCTCCAGTCGAGCAAGAACCTGCCGGCCGGTGAAGGGGGCCTCTTCGTGACGAACGACGACGCGATCGCGACAGAAGCCGCGAGCGTCCGCAACTTCGGACAGGACGTCGGCTTGGCGGGGGCAACCGAGTACGACGTTCGGCGCCCACTCGACGGCTCGCGCCCGCTCGAATCGCGCCGCGTCGGTTCGATGTACCGAGGAAACGAAATGATGGCGGCGTTCGCGCGCTCGCAACTCGCGCGGCTCGCAGAGCGTACGGCCGCATGCCAAAAGAACGCCGAGCGGCTCGCTCGCTCGCTCGCAGACCTTCCCGGGATAACTCCTCCTCGCACGCCCCCTGGCCGCAGCGCCGTTCATCACAAGTTCCTGGTATCGATAGACCCGGAGAGAGCGGGCCTTTCGATGCCACCCGAGCGCCTGCGCGCCGCGTTGATCCGTGCCCTTCGCGCCGAAGGCCTCGAGGTGGTTCTCTGGCAGCACGCTCCACTGCCGGCGCAGGCCGTCTTCCAGCAGGTTGCCGCTGCCCGCCGGGGGGCGGCAAGCCGCAGCGGGACGGACCTCACAGTCAACTACGAGCCCGCCCGCTATCCGCAGACGAGCGCGCTGCTCGCCGGGTCGCTCATGCTCTTCTCGCAATCCTGTCCCTTGATCGCCCAGCCTGACCACATCGTCGATCGTTACGCCGAAGCCTTCCAGAGGGTATGGCTTCGCCGCGCGGCGCTGGCGACCTGGTCGGAGCACAGCCCGTCGTGACGGGCGTCCGAGGCGTGCTCGGGCGCACGCTGCTCGTGCTTCTTGGAATAGGCGTGATCGCGTTCCTCCTGCGCGAAGCGGGGACCACGCGGGTGGCAACCGTCCTCTGGTCGGCTGGGCGGTGGCTCCCCATCATTCTGTCGCTCGAGCTCATCCAACTCGGAGCGGACTTCTTCGCGCTGCGCTTCATTCTGGGCGGAGGCTGGAGAGACGTGCCGGCGGCGACTTGGATTCGATCATCCGCGCTCGCGTACGGGATGACGATCGTCTTTCCGGCCGGTCGGGCCGCAGGGGAGGTCGCGCGGGCGACGCTTCTTTCGAAGCACCTGGGGGCGCCCCGCGCCGCAGCAGCCAGCACGCAGCTCCAGTCGGCGTACGTGTTCGCGAATGGCCTCGCGTCGGCGATCGACTGCGCCGTGGTCGCTAGATGGTTGGGCGCTCGCTCGCCACTCGTGCTGCTGCTCGCCGGAAACGCGCTCATCATGACGGCTGCAGCTGCCGCTTTGCTCGCCATCCTCTGGAACGCGCGACTCGGCGCCTGGCTCGACCGCCAACGCCGCCGGTTCACGCACGGGCCGGCGGAGCCTCCGCCGCAAAGTGCGCAGAACCGCCGGCCGGTCCCTTATGTCGCGGCGGCGATCTGCTCCATGGGTCGGGGCGCACAGGTGCTGCAATACGGAGTCATCTTGCGCGCAGTTGGCGGCGTCGTGAGCGCACGTGGGGCGTTCGTCGCGCACGGAATTCACATCATCGGAACGACGGTGGGGGATCTCATCCCCGGTCAGCTCGGCGTCGTCGACGGTGCCTACCGCACGTTCGCCGCTGCGATCGGCTTCGGGGGCGCGCCCGCCCGCGCGCTCTCGCTCGCCTTTCTTGCGCGCATAGCGCAGCTCATCGTCGCCGGCGCTTGCGTCCTCGTCGTCGGGCTAGCGCGCCACGCCGCGTCGCGCGACCGACCATCGTCAGCAGCCGTTGATGCAAGAGCCCATTCGTAGCGAGCACGTTTCCTGCCGAGAGAAATCGATCGCCACCATCGGGCTCGGTGACGAGACCGCCCGCCTCATGCACGAGGAGCGCGCCTGCCGCGAGATCCCATGGCGCAAGGCCGAGCTCGAAGAAGACGGCAAACCTTCTCGCTGCGACGTAAGCCAGATCGAGCGCAGCCGCTCCGTAGCGGCGGATGCCAGCGGCCTCGCGCATGGCGGCGGCTAGCACTCCCAAGTACCTCTCGTGCGCGTGGACTGCATTCGAGTGCGGTATACCGGTCGCGACGAGCGCCCCCGCGAGGTCGGCGTCGTCCGCGACTCTCAGTCGCCGGCCGCCGAGCCACGCGCCGCGCCCGAGCTCCGCGGTGAAGAGCTCGTCCTTGGCGGGATCGAAGACCACGCCCGCTACGACCTTGCCCGCCAGCTCCAGCGCAATGGCGACCGCAAAATGCGGTAGCCCGTGCAGAAAATTCGTAGTGCCATCCAACGGGTCGACGATGAAACGGGCCCCCGAGTCGCTCGCCTTCGGCGCGCACTCCTCCGATACGAAGCCGTGGCCCGGATAAGCGCGCGCAAGCACGGCCTCGATGATTCGCTCGGATTCGATGTCCGCGGCCGAGACGAAATCCGCAGGCCCCTTCAGCCTCCGCTCGACCTGACCGAGCTCGGCGAAGCGGCCCATCAGGGCCGCGCCCGCAGCGCGCGCCGCCTCGATCATCGTCTCCAGCTCCGTCGATGGGTGCTGCATCGCACGCATCGTACTCTGCGCGCACCGCGCTTTGACGCGAAGTTGGTTCCGCCTACTCTCGCTCGGTGACAAGGACCAGCGGGCCAGGGCCCTCGACCCGCTCCTTCGTGGCGTGGACCATCCGCCACGGGGGGCTGCTCTGGCTGGTCGCGCTGCTGTTTGCGGTGCCGGCGACCTTCCGCACGGTTTCTCTCTACAGGCATCTCAGGAGCGAGATCGAGGAGCTATTGCCTCGAGACTCGGCGTCGGTTCGAGCTCTGAACGAGATGCGCAAGCGTCTGGCGGGTCTCGAATACCTCGGCGTCATAGTCGACGCCGGACGCCCCGAAAACCTCGCCTCGGCCGAGCGTTTTCTCGACGACCTCGCGGCGCGAATTCGCGACTACCCGCCCGAGATGGTGCGGCAAGTCCGAACGGGAGACCAGGCAGAGAAGAGGTTCGTCGAGGAGCACGCGCCGCTGTACACCGATGTCGCCGATCTGAGAGACGTGCTTCGCCGGATAGAGGGGCGTCGCGACTATGAGGTCGAGCGAGAGTCTGGCTCGTTGCTCGACGAGGCCGAGCCGCCTCCCTCGCTCGATCTTTCCGATATCGAAGCCAAGTACGCGAAGAGGCTATCGGCCAAGAGGAGCGCTTCCAGCCGGTTCTCCGATTCGGCGCAACACGTGACGCTCCTCTTCGTCGAGGCCGGCGCGTTCACGACGGGCGCCGACCAGGCGCGGGCCCTGCTCGACCGGGTGAAGGCGGACGTTCGCGCGCTCGGAGGGCCGGAGAGATACGCACCGGGAATGCGCCTTGGTTACAGCTCCGACGTCGCCATTTCCGTG
The DNA here is from genome assembly GCA_963787925.1 of uncultured delta proteobacterium. Classification (GTDB taxonomy): domain Bacteria; phylum Myxococcota_A; class Polyangia; order Polyangiales; family Polyangiaceae; genus Palsa-1150. The sequence continues at coordinate 284,472 of CAWBEN010000003.1, read as the reverse complement.
GAAGAGCTCGACGCGCTCGAGGCCGACCTCTCGGTCTCGTCGGTCATAGTCGGTCTCGCGGAAATCGCCGTAATTGCACTGTACTATCGATGGTGGCGCAGCATCGTCGTCCTCCTGCCGCCCCTCCTCCTCGCTACGGTATACGCGTTCGGAATCGCGTCGCTGCCGCCGGCGAACGTTCGCGAGCTCAACTCGAACACCGCGTTTCTCGGCTCCATCCTCGTCGGCAACGGCATCAACGTCGGGATCGTGCTCCTCGCGCGCTACCGAGAGGCACGCAGGCTCGGGGCAACGGTCGACGAGGCGCTCGTCATCGGGGTGTGGGGATCGCGGATGGGCACGCTGGCAGCGGCCCTTGCGGCAGCCGCGTCGTACGCGTCGCTCATCGTCACGAAGTTCCGCGGATTCCAGCAATTCGGAGCCATTGGCTGCGTCGGAATGATCGCGGCTTGGGTGACCGCGTTCGTGCTGATGCCACCACTCGTGAAATGGGTGGACCGAGCCGAGCCTGTACGACCCGCCGCCGCGCCGCGCCGCGCCGACGCCGTGGAGCGGGCGCATGCGCCGATCATGGGCCGCGTCGTCGCGTTCGTGGAGCACTGGCCGCTCGCCATCGTCGGCGCGGCGCTGGCCTTCACCGCGGCGGCCACGTTGGGCGCGCTCCGGTTCGATGCGGCCGCCCAGCTGGAACACGATTTCTCCAGGCTGCGTCGAGTCGACACGTGGACGAACGGCGATGGCTACTGGGGGCGGAAAGTCGACGCGCTCCTCGGGCACTACGTCACCCCCACGGTGGTGCTCTCGGACTCCACCTCGAGCTCCAGCGCGGCAGAGCGGGCCATTCGGAGCTCGGTCGCCGATGGCCCGCTCGAATCGATGGTGGCGTCGGTGCGAAGCGTCGAGGACGTCTTGCCCCGAGCTCAGGACGAGAAGCTCGAAATCGTACGGAAAATACGCGAGACACTCACACCAAAGATCCGTTCGCTCATCGAGCCTGATCGCCGCGCCAGGCTCGACGAGCTACTTGGCCCCGCGGACCTCCGCCCCTTGGTCGTCGAAGACCTGCCGTCGACGTTCACGGCAGGCCTGCGCGAACGTGACGGGACCGTCGGCCGGACCGTTCTCGTTTACCCAAGGCCGTCGGACACTCTTTGGCGCTCCACTGAGATCCACACGTTCGTGCGCGAGTTGCGGGACGCTGCGGCGACCGGCCTCGGCCAGGGTGAGACAGGGAGTGTTGCCGGCGGCATCCCCTTGTCGGACGACATCATCGCCTCGATTGCGCACGACGGTCCGCTGGCGAGCCTCGTCTCTTTCGGAAGCGTCATCGCAATCGTGCTGGTCGTCCTACGCGGGCGTCGGGAAGCGCTCTACGTGATCGCGGCACTGGTCGTGGGCGTGCTTTGGCTCACCGGCGCGACGTTGCTGCTTCATATCAAAATCAACTTTTGCAATTTCGTTGCGTACCCAATCACGTTCGGCATCGGCGTCGACTATTCGGTGAATGTGATTGCGCGCTATCTTCAGGACGGTGAACGCGACGTGACCGGCGCCGTCGCGTCCACCGGGGCGGCGGTTGGGCTCTGCTCGGTCACGACGATGATCGGCTACTCGTCGCTCCTGCTGGCGAAGAACCGCGCTCTTTACCTGTTCGGGTTGACCGCCGTCCTGGGCGAAATTGCGTGCCTGACGGCCGCCGTGGTGGCACTACCGGCTTGGCTGCTCCTCGCGAACGGGGGGCTGCGCGGAAGACTGGCCAGGCGCGAGCGGCTGGTCCGAGACCGTCCGACGGGAGATCCTCGATGAGAGCTCAGTATGCCCTACCCTTCACCCTTGCGGCGTTCGCGGCGTCGGCGTGCTCCACACACGAGAGGGCCCCAGGCCGGGCGCCGCCTGGGCCGACTGCCCTTGCTGCCCAATTGCCAGCAGCTCCTGCCGGCGCGTCTCCCACCGGCGGGGAACCATCGACCTTTGCGGCGGCCACAGCCGCACCCGGGCCGGCGGGCAGGCCGCAGCCGACGATCGCGACCTTGACGGCCAGGCCGCTGGCGTTGCCGGACGCGACACCCCCGACCCCCGCAGCGCTCGACTACATCGTTTACGAAAAGGCCGCTCGCGAGCAAGCCCGGGACCGCGTCTGGATCCCGGTGGGCAACTCTGGAACCGTCGACGTCCTCGATGTCGCGGACGGCACGTTTGCACGGGTCAACGGCTTCCAAACCCAGCAGCGTGATTTTCACGGAAAAACGAGGGTGATGGGCCCCAGCGCAGCGACCATTGGCGAGGGTGTTGCCTACATTGGCAACCGAGCCACGAACGAGGTGTGCGTCGTCGACGCGACGACGCTGAAGCTCGGAATGTGCCTCAAGCTAACGTCGCCTACGGACGGAGTCGCCTATGTGGCCTCGACCCGAGAGGTGTGGGTGACCACGCCCCGCGAAGACACTCTGACGGTGCTCGACGCGTCAAAGCCCAAGACGCTCCGCGCAAAAACGACCATCAAGCTTGAAGGGGCGCCGGAAGGGTACGCTGTCGACGATACGCGGGGCCTCTTTTTCACGAACCTCGAAGACAAGAACCGCACAGTGGTCCTCGACGTAAAGACGCACGAGGTCGCGGCCACTTGGAACCCAGAGTGCGGTGCGGATGGCCCCCGTGGGATCGCCAGCGACGCGTCGAGCGGGCTGATCTTCGTCGCATGCACCGACCGCGTTCAAATTCTGGACGGGTTGCACGGAGGGGCACCCCTCGGACACATCGATACCGGCGCGGGGGTCGACAACATCGACTGGTTGGACGCTCGTCGGTTGCTTTACGTCGCCGCCGGCAAGGCCGCGACGCTCACGGTGGCGAGAGTCGATGACCGGGGACGGGCGACCGTGGTCGCTCAAGGAGTGACAGCCGAGGGTGCGCGAAATGGGGTCGCGGACGCAAAAGGCAACGCTTACGTGGCCGATCCACTCCACGGGCGGCTCCTCGTTTTTGCGTTCTCGCCTTGATCCTGCTGGCGCAAGGCGCAGGAGCGCTTCGTTACTTACAGTATGCGTGCACAATTGCCGCTACATTGTCAGAGACGCAATTTATTTGCTTCCGCTACGTGCAGTTGACCGTGTCCTTTGACATCCTTTTCGTTCCAGCCGGTCAGGAGGCACATGAGCGCCGAAGGCAATTCTTGGTACGTTAAACTCCCGGATGGCGACGTGCATCGCGTCACGTTGGACGAGCTGGACGCGGCATTTCAGTCTGGCGACATCGATGAGAACACGATGGTCCTCGCGGCGGGCGCTGACGAGTGGGCAAAGCTCGGCGACCTAGCGGGCGGCGAGGATGCGTCGGGCGGCGATGGCGACCCGGCCAAGCACGCGGTCGGTGACCAGGCGCCGATGCCTGTTCCGACTGTGGCGCCCGCACCGGCCATCGGAGCAGCGCCGCCGTTTGGCGTACCGGCGCCCAAGCCGGTCATGGCCGCCGCCCCTCGTGCGGTCCTTCAGGCGCCGCCGGCGTACGTCCCTTTTGCGACCAGCCTTCGCCCGGTCAGCGTGGACCTCAGCGACGCAGGGGATTTCGAGTATCCGAGGCCCAAGAAAACGCGCTGGGTGGTCGGCACGATCGGAGCGCTCGTGGTCGTCGGGGCCGTGGGCTTCGCAGTCCAGCGGACGGCGTTCAGCTCACAAAGCTCGCCCACGACCATGGCGGCCGCGGCGATGCAGCTGCCGTCGGCACCTCCGCCTCCCGCTCCCGAAGCCGCGCCTGCCGCCCCGCCGGAAGTAGCAAGCGCGCAGCACCTTCCGGACGACTTGAAGTCGAAGCTCCTCGAGGCCGACAAACAGCGCGATGTAAGGTCGAAAGCCCGAAAAGCGCATCCGAGTGGCGATGCACACGCGGCCGCGCCAAAGTACAAGTCGTCGCCGGTTTTCACGACAGGCGGCAACAAGTACGACCCGTTGAACAGCAACCTCTGAAGGCTCTGAACGGGAGGTCGTAGGGAGACGACGGCGGCGACCAGCGTCGTGGCCGTCATCGTTTGCTCCACACGGCCCAGTGGTCGTCGTGCCAAGTCATGCGGTACGTCCCCGCGGGGGGACGAAAACCGGAGCCGCGGGTCAAAACGTAGTCGTAGTACGGATAGATCTCGGTGATGGGAACGGCCTCCGGCGTCCATTCCCAGCGTAGGCGGGCGGGGCCGCCCGGAGGGGGATATTTGTCGGGCTGAAAGTCCACCGGCCAGTGCGCATACCCGGCATAGGTGAACATGACTACGCCGCCCTTTTTCACTTGGTAATACGAGCCGAAGTGCAAAAAAGGTTGGTTATTCACGATGCTCGATCCTTTGTCATAAATTAGTGCGCAGACGCGACGTTTGCCTTCCATGGCGTCTATCGCGTCGTCGATTCCGCCGACTTCTTCGAGCTCGAAGCGGATGAAGTGCTTGCACGTATTGACGATGGACCCCACGCTGATCGCCAGCGCGGCCGACGTGATCGCGACGCCTCGCGCCCCTCGTGGCATTCGCAACAGCGGAATGGCAGTTATGGCGAACAGGATCGGGAATCGCTGCGCGATGAGCCAAATGTAGCCGTGGCCCTCGGGCAGCACGAAGTAAAGGACGACGCACGCGAGCGGCAAAAGGACATACGCGCGAGCCAAGGGCTTGGCCCGCTCCGCGTCGCCCAGCGACAAGCCGAGAGACGCCACGACGACGAGCACGAGGGCGACCATCACCACTTCGTCGGTCGTGTCGCGAAGAACGTTCGTGAACCAATTGGGCAGATCCATGATCGCGGCGTCGATCGCTCTGTGCGGATCCGCGCCGCTGTCGGTCGCCGCACCTCGCGCGAGGCGACCTGCCGCCGTCAAGAACGTCCACCACACGAACACGACCAGAGCCGGGACCGTCGGGGCGCCGCACGGCAACCAGCGCGACGGTCGGGTCCATGGAAACATCGCGACGAAGCCAATGCAAAAAATGCCGAAGGGAAATACGTGTGAGTAAAAGAGACTCAGCGCGAGGACGCCCAAAAGAGCGCCCCTCGCCACGGTCGGCCTCGCGAAGTGCCGGGCCGCCGTAGCGAGCGCCCAAAGCATGATGGGAATGCCGAGAAGGAAAGGGAACAGCCCGTAGACGAACATCACGTTGACGAGCAGAGGAACGACGAAAAGGCAGAGTCGCTCGTCGCGGCCCAGCGCGCGCAAGAGCGCGCGGAGGGAGAGGACGGTGCCGCCCAGGTACAGTGAAAGGAGCGCGACGTTTGCGGCCGCGACGCCGACGACGAACGCGAGCGCGGCGCCGACGACGTAGTAAAGGACGTATTGCGTGCGTCCCAGCGCCATCACGAAGGTCTGGTCGAAGCCGAACGCAGGGTCGTGGAAGCTCTTGATGAGCCGGATGGTGGCCAGGTGAATCGGCATATCCTGGAGCGGCGGGTGCTCGACGATCCACGCTGGGGCGGATGCGAAGACGGCGACCAACGCGTAGAAGAGAGCGCTCGGACTTATGCGCAGAAGCGGCAGTCGCACGGCCGGAAGCTACACGAAGCGCCGCCCGTGACGAGCAGTAACGAGGCGTGTAAGCTCGCGCGCCTTGAGCGGCGAGCCGAGTGACCGTGGGCCATCGCGCGCGCCGCACGCGCTGGAAAAGTGGGCCTTCTTGGCGATTCCTGCGGTCGGCATGCTCGAGCTGACGGCCCACCTCTGGCAAACTCATTCGGTCGCACACGAGGAAGATTGGACGGAAGCTCGCGCCTACGTCGTGTCACGCGCCAAGCCCGAGGACCTCGTCGCCTTCGCCCCCCGCTGGGCGGACCCGTTGGGGCGACGATATTTCGGCGCAGAGGTTGCGACGGTCGCACGCGAGGCGCGCGCCGACGAGTCTCGTTTTCCGCGCGCCTTCGAAGTTTCGATTCGCGGCTCCCACTTGCCCTCGCTCGCGGACTGGAAGCGCGAAGACGTTCAGCGCTTCGGCGCCGTGACGGTGACGAGCTTTCGGAACCCCGCGCCGGCGAAGGTGCTCGACGATCTCGTATCGATGGTGGATCCCTCCCGGATGCGCGCCTCCCGCGTGGACGGCGCGCGGGAGATCGATTGCCCTTTCACACGCGGCGGCGGGCAGAGCGGTGGGCTTGGCTACGGTCCGGCGGTGCCCGCCAGTCATTTCGCTTGTCCCGGCGGCGGCTTCGTCGCCGAGAGTGTCGTCGCCGACCTGGACTACCTACCGCGCCGTTGCATCTATGCACCGCCCATGGGCGGCATTCTCCGCCTGCGTTTTCTGAGCGTTCTATTTGGCCGGTCGCTGCATGGACACCACGGGCTGTACGTCGAGGCCGAGCGCGGTCAATCCGGGGCGCCGGTCACCATCGCGTTCAAGGTCGGTGACTCGAACCTCGGTAGAGTCGTTCATCGAGACGGTGACGGCTGGAAGCCGTTCGAGCTACCCACCGAGGCTCTCGAGGGGCAACGCGCCGAGCTCGTCGCCGAGCTCGCATCGACCGGTGACCGCCGAATGATCTGCTTCGAGGCCGACACCCGATGAGAGCTCTCGGGCAAATGCCGAGGCGTGTCCTCGGTCGGCTCTTCTCGCTCCCCGAGAGCATCGGCTGGCGCGACCACGCGATCGGCCTCACGCTCGGAATCGCCTATTTCGTTTGGCTGCTGGCGACCGCGCGTTCGCTGGGGTTTCCTCGCGACGAAGGGCTCTACTTTCGAGCAGCAACCGACTACGCGCTATGGTGGCTGAGTCTTATCGACCATGGCGCGGACGCACTCAAGCGGAACGCGATCGATTCGGCTTGGAGCATCAATCACGAGCACCCAGCTCTCATGAAGACGTTGTTCGGCCTGTCATGGTGGCTGTTTCACGAGAAGTGGCGCCTTCTCTCCGACGCGAGCACGGCCTATCGCGTGCCCGGAATGGCTTCCGCGGCGATCGCGATCTGGACGACATACTTGTTCGGGGCGCGGGCATGGAGTCGACGGGCCGGCGCCGTCGCGGCGGTCCTCTTCGGGCTGATGCCACGCGTCTTCTTCCACTCCCATCTAGCGTGCTTCGACGTGCCGATCAGCGCGATGTGGATCGTCTGCGTCTACGTGCACTGGCGCGCGCAGGAGAGGCGCCACATCGGCTGGGTCATCGCGGCCGGAGTGGTCTTCGGGCTGGCGCTCGAAACCAAACACAACGCTTGGATGCTCCCCGCGGCGCTGGTTCCGCACGCGCTCTTCGTGCATCGCCGGGCGATACTGCGGGGGCTTCGAGCTGGCCGCGTGTGCATGCCATCGAGCCTCGTGTCGATGGCCGTTCTGGGGCCTGCCGTCTTCTACGCGCTTTGGCCGTACCTCTGGAGCGACACGTTCGAGCGGATCCAGTGGTACGTCAACTTTCACTTGAATCACGAGTATTACAACATCGAGTTCCTCGGAAAGAACTACTTCGGGCCGCCGTCACCCAAGAGCTATCTACCCGTCATGGTGCTCGCGACAGTACCGACGGTGACCCTCGCTCTCTTTGGCGTCGGCGCGGTCGAGCGCTGCGCGGTCGCCATCCGCCGCGTCGGAGCGTGGTTCGGCGAACGTCTCGGCAGGCGCGTCGAGAGCGCCCCCGCGCGTGATGCGCTCGAGACGGACCTGCTGCTCGCGCTGTCGTTGCTCGTCGCGGTGGGTCCTTTCTTCTTACCGAAGACGCCGATTTTCGGCGGGACCAAGCATTGGATGCCAGCGTATCCGGTGCTGGCACTCTTCGCCGGGCGGGGCTTCGACTCCGTCCTTGGGGCGATGCAGCGGGCGCTGCCCGCGCTCGGGCGCTGGTCGCGCTTCGCGGAAGCGGGCCTGCTGTCCTGCGTCGTCGCCGGACCCCTTGCGGTGACCGCGCACTCGCACCCGTTCGGTCTTTCTGCGTACGTGCCCTTGGTCGGGGGGACTGCCGGTGGAGCAGACCTGGGGCTAAACCGCCAGTTCTGGGGCTTTACCACAGAGAGCGCGGCAGAAGAGTATCTCAACGCGAATGCCCGGCGCGGAGCCGCGGTGTTCATCCACGATACCACCTGGGACGCCTGGGCGCGGATGCAGGAGGAGGGGCGGCTCCGAAGCGATCTGCGCGCGGTGGGTACGCCCGGCGAGGCGGACATCGCTCTCGTGCAACACGAGCTGCACATGAACGAGGTGGACTACTCGATTTGGGTGGCGGATGGGACCGACGCACCGGCGTACGTCGTCCGACACGACGGGGTGCCGATCGTCAGTATCTACGAACGGCGCTGATTCTCCGCCTGCAACCGCGAACGACGGAACCCATAGGAGGCGTAGACGACGAGTCCCGCGACGAGCCACCCCGCGAACCGCCAGAAGGAAGATCGCGGCAGGTACGTCACCAGGAGCAGGCAAGAGAGTACGCCCATGGACGGCACGACCCAAGTGCCGAGCGGCACGCGGAACGGGCGCCGGCGCTCAGGCTCCCGGATACGCATGACGATGATTCCAATGCACACGAGGATGAAGGCGAACAGCGTTCCAATATTGGTCAGGTCGACGACCTCGTCGATGTTCGCGAGCGCGCTCACGGTGCCCACGAGAACACCGGTTGCGATCGTCGATACGTGGGGCGTCTTGAAGCGCGGGTGCACGCGGGCGAAGACGGGGGGCAAAAAGCCGTCCCGCGCCATGGCGAAGAGAATGCGGGGCTGGCCAAGCTGAAACACGAGGAGCACGGCCGTCTGGGCGACGACCGAGCCGAGAGCGACGACGCCGATCATCCAGCTCGGCATCGACACGTGCTTCATGGCGACGGCGAGGGCCTCCGCTCGCTGCGCTTCGTCGAGCTTGATGATCTCGGAGTACGGAATGAGTCCCGAGAAAACCGCCGCCACCACCACGTAGACGAGGGTGCATGCGACGAGAGACCCGATGATCCCTATGGGCATGTCGCGCGCGGGGTTCTTGCACTCCTCGGCGCAAGTCGAAACGGCGTCGAAACCAATGTAGGCGAAGAAGACGATCGCCGCCCCGGCGCCCACGCCAGCCATCCCGTTCGGCGCGAAGGGATGCCAGTTCTCCGGGCGCACGAACTTGGCGCTCACGACCACGAAGAAAGCCAGAACCAGGATCTTGGTCACGACCATGACCGCGTTGAAGCGAGCGGACTCTTTGATGCCCCAGACGAGGACGATGGTGACGACGGTCACGATCGCCATCGCGAGCGCGTTGAACACGATCGGAACACCGAAAAGGTGCGGCGCCTGCGCCAGGAGCTCCGGCGTCTTCATCGCCGTCCGGTAGTCGACGACGAGCCAGCGCGGCACATGGACGCCTAGGCCGTCGAGGAGCGCGGCCATGTAGTTCCCCCACGAGATGGCCACGGCGGTGTTGCCGATCGCGTACTCGAGCAGCAGGTCCCATCCTATGATCCAGGCAACGAGCTCACCGAGCGTCGCATAGGCGTAGGCGTAGGCGCTCCCCGCGACCGGCACCATCGATGCGAACTCGGCGTAACAGAGCGCCGTGAAGCCGCAGACCACCGCGGTGAGAACGAACGAGACGACGAGCGCGGGGCCGGCGCCAGGACGGCCTGAATCGCCTGCGGACGCGCTCCCGATCGTCGCGAAGATTCCGGTCCCGATGATCGCACCAACACCGAGTGCGATGAGGCTCCCCGGGCCGAGGGCCTTCTTGAGCTCCGCCTCGCCGCCCGTCTGACGGACGATGCCGTCGATGCCTTTGGTCCTGAGGAGCTGAGAGAGCACGCGCCGCGCAAGATACAACGGGGTAGCCTCCGGCGCGCCCGTCATGCCCCGCCTCCGCCCGCTGCGCGACCCCATCTCGATTCGGTTGGACGGGCGCGAGATCGTTGCCGAGCGCGGCGAACCGGTCGCCGCTGCGCTCGTAGCAGCCGGGCGGCTTGCCCTCGCCCGGAGCCCGAAATTCCACAGGGCGCGTGGTCCATACTGCTTTCAGGCGGCCTGCGACGGCTGCCTTGCGCGGGTCGATGACGAGCCCAACGTGATGACCTGTCGCCTGCCGGCCGCCGAAGGCATGCGCATCGACACACAGAACGTGGCCGGAACCCGGAAGTTCGACCTCCTGCGTGTGGCGGACTGGTTCTTTCCGGAGGGGCTGAACCACCACGAGCTTTTCGCGGGAGTGCCGGGGTTGCAAGGGACCCTCCAGGTGTTTGCGCGGCGGGTGACGGGCCTCGGGAGATTGCCGAAGGAGCGCGCCGGGGCACACGAAGCTCGGCGAGGCGGAGGCCGGCGCGACGTCGACGCGCTCGTCGTGGGCGCCGGCCCTGCTGGGATGGCCGTCTCCCTCGAGCTGACCAAGCGTGGACGGAACGTGGAGGTCATTGACGACGACCTGCGCTGGGGGGGCAGCGCGCGCGTGCTCGCCATGGTCGGAGAGGGCACCCCTTGGGAGCGACTCATCGACGCTTTCGGCGAGGCCGTCGCGGCGGGGCGCGTCATGGCGCGCGTGCGGACGACGGCGGCCGGCATCTACGGCGACGATATTCTCGTGGCAGGTGAGGCGGGGGTGGAGGTCCTCAGCGCGCGAACGCTCGTGCTCGCTCCGGGTGCGAACGACGGCGTGCTCGCGTTCGAGGGCAATGACGTGCCCGGAGTGATGAGCGCGCATGCGGCTGGCCGCCTCGCGTCACTCGGGGTCGCTCCCGGCAAGCGCCTGCTCGTCTCCGTCGCCGAGGGGGCAGGCGGGTTCGCCGATGCCGTGGCGCGCGCTTTTCCGGCAGCCATCGTCCTCCGCTCTGTCCCATTGCGGGCGGTAGGAAGCACTCGAGTGAGGGCGGCAGTCCTCCTCGCCGCGGACGGCCCGCGCCGCGTTCCGTGTGACGCGCTCCTCATCGACGCGCCGCGCGCTCCGGCATACGAGCTATGTGCGCAGGCGGGGGCAGCGCTCGTGCACGAAGAACGGGGCTTCGTCGTGCGGGCCGGCGGTGGCAAAATACGCGACGGTGTCTTCGCTGTCGGAGAGGTCGTAGGGACGCCGCTCCAAAGTGAGGCCATCGCGCGAGAGGCAGGCGTCGTGGCGCAGCGCGCCTAATCTGCGGCGAAAGGCGCTTCGCGCGCGGAGACCCGGGCAGACCCCGCGAGGCCGGCTCAGTCCTCCACCAGGGCGCCGAACATCGCCAGCCCCCCAACTACCGCGACCAAATCGAACACGCCCAGCAGCACCAGCCAGTCACGCACCTCGGCGAGGTCGACCCTCTGCCCGCTGGCCGCGGCGTAGAATATTTCTCGCGTAGCGCCCACGCTGGAGACCAACGCGGGCGATAGGAGGGGGAAGAGCACCGTCGCGAGCAGGAGCTCGCGCGCACCGGTTCGCACCGTCATGGCGCCAAAGAGGGTCCCGGTCGCTGCCACCCCCACCGTGCCCGCAACGAGCACCAGGCCCAGCGGCGCGATGACGCGCGGGAGGTCGACGTGGAACAAAAGGGCGACGAGCGGGACGACGACGGCCTCCACGGCGAGCACGAACCCGAGCACGCCGACGGCCTTGCCCACCCAGATCGCCGCGCGCGGCGCGGGCGAAACGAGCAAGCCCACCAGCGCGGACTCCTCGCGCTCACGCTGCCAGCTGCGCCCGAGCGCCAGCACCGATGCAAACGCGATGGAGAGCCAGAGGGCGCCGGGAGCGACGCGCGTGGTGGCCTCGGGGCCGGTCGTGAACGAAACGCTCGCCATGATCGCGACGAGCGCCGCAAAAAACGCGGCCGTCGTGACGATTTCGCGTGTGGCGAGCTCTATGCGCAGGTCCTTGCCGAGAACGCTGAGCGCCGCGCGGAGGAAGGCGCCGGCGGCAACCGGGGCCCCACCGGCTTGCGGAGCTCGACGCCGGCGGAACCAGCGGTAGCCGGCAGGACGTGGGCCGCGCGTGCGAGCGGACGACATGGGCTGAGAGGAGGGCGGGGACATACGAGGGCAGTGACGGGGGCGACGCGGCGAGCCAAGCAGACGAGCGTGAGCGTCGCGAGGAGAACTTGCGGATACGGTCTTGACCCTGATCGCGAGGACGGTAGATTCGCTGAGTAGAGGCGCGTGTTGTCACCCTTCGTCGCGCGCGTCGAGCGAAGGACGATTCATAGCTCATGACGGTCGAGGCACCGCCAGGAACCCGTTCGCTGGAGAGTACGTCGGAGCGGAAGCCGCCATCCAGGCGCTCCCGGCCGAACAAGCGCATCGTCGTCCTCTACAACGTCGACTACGAGGACTCACCTCCCGAAGTCGACCGGGGCTGGGCCGCGCGTGCCGAGGTGGGATTCGTGGCCGGCGGTGTTGCCGAGGCTCTGGCGAATGCCGGGCACGAGGCCCAGCTCGTGGCGGTAGATGGCGACCTCGCAAACCTGCGCACGCGACTCGCGGAGCTCGACCCCGACTGTGCATTCAACCTCTGCGAATCGCTCGCGGGCGATGCCCGGCTCGAAAGCGCCGTGCCCTTGCTGTTGGAGTTGCTGGGTATCCCGTTCACCGGCTCCCCGCCCGAGGTCCTGAGCCTCGCGCTCCGAAAAGACAAGGTGAAGCTTCGCCTCCAGGCTTCGGGGATTCCTACGCCGGCGGGCCGGGTGCTCGCGACGCCCGACGACGTCTGTGACCTTCCCTTCCCGCTGATCGTCAAACCATCGCGCGAGGACGGATCGGTCGGGATTTCTCACGGCAGCGTCGTCCGCTCGCGCGCAGAGCTCGAGCAGGCCGTCGAGACGGTCGTGACCTCGTTGCGCCAGCCATGCCTCGCAGAAGAGTTCGTCGATGGCCGAGAGTTCAACGTCGCGCTCCTCGGTCACCCCGCCCCTCGCGTGCTCCCGCTCAGCGAGATTCGACTTCGGCGGCCTTCCGGAGGGAATTCCGCACATCGTTTCGTACGACGCAAAGTGGTCGAGCGGCTCGGTCGACGATCTCGGGACCGTGGCCGTGCTTCACCCCGATTTGCCGATGGCCGTGGCTGCTCGGGTTCGCCGCGTAGCGGCCGACGCGTTCCGCGCCGTCGGCGTCCGCGACTACGGGCGGGTGGATGTTCGGCTCGCCAGCACCGGCGTGCCCTACGTGGTCGACGTGAACCCCAACTGCGACCTGTCACCGCATGCCGGCATGGCGCGCGCAGCGGCCGCGGTCGGAATCGACTATGCCGCGCTCACGAAAGTACTCGTGCGCTACGCCTTGCGGCGCCGGCGGTCTGGCACGGTGGCCCTGGTCTCCGCGGCTCGCTCGACGCAAGGCACCCGTTATAATTCGGGAGAATGACGCTCGAGGAAGCGATTCGCATCCTGCGAAGCCCGGAGGGCCGCGACGAGACCAAGCGAGTCTACTTGCTCCGACGCACGGTGGACTGGGCCGAGATCACCATCCGCGCGGGGGGCGTGTCGCGCGACGACGCAGAGGCCCTCGTGGACGCGGTCGCGAGCCGTGCGGACGAGCTATTTCCCGGGAGCCGCGAGACGTTCGCGATTGTCTATGGCGTACGGCTAAAACGCGTCATCGAAGAGGTTCACGGCCAAGGCGACTGACGCGGACGCAGCCATCACCGCGCGCGATGCCGAGCGCACGGTGAGGCGCGGCCCGCGCGAGCTCACCGTGATTTCGGCTTCGACGCGCCCTTCGACGACTTCTTTGCAACGGCCTTCTTCGGCGACTTCGCCGGGACCTTTCCGCCACCCCCCTTCGCGGCGGCCGCGGGCTTGGCCGGAGACTTCGACTTGGCTGGCGTTTCCGCTTTCGGCGCCACACGTTTCGCGGTCGATTTGTAGGTGTCGTAGAGGCGTGGAACCGGCCAGCTCAAGAGCCTCTGGCGGAGGCCGGCATCCTGCGAGCGCTTCTGGAGCGCGAGGATGGCGTCCACCAGCTTCTCACGCGTTCCGAACTTGTCTTTGACCTCGGAGAAGGTCTTCTGAAGGCGCAGCAGCTTGGCGTTCGAAACGTGCGCTAAGCCTTTTTCTTTGTTCGTTCGCGCAACCCAGAGGTCGTCGTTCGTGAATTTCTCCACGGCCTCCACGAGCTTTTTCTTGTCGCCGAACTGCTCTTTCATGAGCGCCAGCGGAGTACTTTTGGACATGGCTTTTCCTTTCGAGGTGCGCGAGATGACTCGCGCGGCGAAAACGGGCTGCGAAACTACCAACTGCCGCCTCCGCGAGCAAGCCAGAGCTCAGGCTTTCGTCAGTCGCCGGTGAGCTGCCGCGGTTCGCGCGTACGCCCGTGCACGCGTACCGGGAAAAGGGGGCGCGGCCGCGCGGCTCGCCTCAATCGCGCGAAAGGCTGGCCTCGACGCTGTCGGCGATCGACCGATAGCGCCTGTAGAACCTGGTGACGTTCACGACGTAGTCGCGCGTCTGTGCGAAGGGCGGGATTCCGCCGAAGCGGATCACCGCGCCGTCGCCTGCGTTGTACGCCGCGACCGTCAGCTCGAGGTCACCGTTGAATTCATTCGCGAGGATGCGCAGCAGTCGCACGCCGCCGAAGATGTTCTCGCGTGGGTCGTCGATGTCGTGCACCTGCATGAGCGACGCCGTGTCGGGCATGAGCTGCATGAGCCCGCGCGCGCCCGAAACGCTGACCGCGCGCGGGTCGTAGTCGCTCTCGCAGCGGATCACCGCGCGGACCAGCTGTTCCGGAATTTGGTACAGCGTCGCCGCGCCATGGATCCACTCGTCATAGCGGTCATAGCGGGCGACGTCGTGGTCGCTCGGCGGCACCGGGACGACGCCTGGCGCCGCGCCCGACTTTTGCCAACCGTTGCCGCGGATGTAGAGGCGATAGCGCTTGTCGGGGCCGGGAGTGTTCGTGAAATGCACGGTGCCGTCCGCGTCCGTGTACGTATAGATGTCGGCTCGGGCGGCGGGGACGAGCGCGCCGAGCACGAGCGCGTGGACCACGACGAAACCCGTTCCGCGAGCCAACCGTCGACCCATCCCGAGCAAGCGGCCTTCCATTCCCGTATTTTCCGTTTCTAGAGAGTGCCAAGCGGACCGCGCGTTCGCAACTTGGCGGGCCGCCGCGCCAAGCGATTGGCCGTCCCATCTCGCTCCTTTCCCCCCCTTCTCGCCCCCCCTTCCCGGCGACTGACGCAGCTGCCCGACAAGGCAAAATATCGAAGGCCGCCGACTGGTTGAGCTACCTTCGAGAAGGATGCACGACGCGTTCGTCCCGCTCCTCGTCGCCATCACGGCGTTCTTGGCCGTTCTCGTTTGGCGAGTTCGCCCCGTCATTCCCTGGGGGCGGAGACGGAGTGCTTCGCGTGAGGCTCTCCGCACCGCGCTCGCCCGGGTCGAATCCGCGCACGACGACGCCGAGCGAGCGCGAGCGCTCTGCGACACCGCAGACGTGATGGCAAAGCAAATGCGCCGCACCGGCAACGCGACGGGCCTTTATCTGCGCGCCATGCGCGCGCATCCGACGTCGGTCGACGTGGTGGAGCGCGCGGTCGCGGGTCTTGCGAGCCGACCGCGAGCTCTCGAGTCCCTTCTCTGGCGGCACCTCGCGAGCAGGCCTTGGGGAGAGGGTCGCGAATCGACCCGGGTTGCGCTGGAAGCCCTGCAGCACCTGTACGACGGCCCCCTTCGAAGCGGGGTGCGGGCGAGGGCCCTTGCGCACGCCCGCGACATGCTGCCGCCATCCGATCGCGAGGGCTCGACGCCGGGTGGAGGCGACCGACAAGCGGGCAAAGCTACCCCGTAGGCCAAAAGACCGGGGGAAGGCCGTGACGCTGGGAAAGCGCCAGCCAGTCCATCAACCCCGCGACGGTGATGTGGACGAGAAATCCCTGATAGATGCTCCGCGTCTTCATCGACAGCGAGCCGAGCGCAATCCCGGCAACGATGGCGCCGTTCGCCTCGAGAAACGGCTTGCCGTAGTGGATCATGCAATAGGGAACCGCCATCGCGAAGATGGCTCCCGAGCCGAAGCTTCGGCGGAGAGCTCCGAGCCAGAAACCACGAAAGAACATCTCGAGCGCGAAGAACTGGGCAAAGTACATGGCCTCCCACGACAAGAGGTCGTACCAGGAGCGTGAGCTGTTCTTGTAAAATGGGTAATAGTTGCCGAAGTCTGGCTGGCGAGAGACCACGAACATCGTCGGCACGACCACCGCCAAAAACAGCGCGTAGATCCACGCATGTTTGAGGAACCCTCGCGTGCGTAGGCCCATGTCGAGCAGCGAGTCGTCCGGGAAACTCACCTTCCAGATCGAGAACGGGACCACGACGTATCCGACCACGCGCGCAAAGACCCACCAGCCAAAGCCGTAGAGCTCATCGTACTTGACGAGCTTGATTACCTTCGGATGGACGATATCGAGCCGCGCGAACAACGGGCGGATGGCTTGATCGTAGTACGCTCGCCCGCCGTAGTACTCTTGGAGCGTCAGAATGACGGCGCACATGGCGAGCGCGACGAAGGGTCGATGGTCGGAGCGGCCCTCGGCCGAGCGCTCCAGACGCCACCGTGTCGACTCGTCGTCGAGCTCTCGCCACGTGCCACGGAAGAACCACCAGAGCGCCGGCAGAATGACGAGCAGGAGCGGGACGGGGACGAGCGGCTTGATTGCGGTGAGGATCGCGTCGAACCCGCCCGCATCAGCGGGCAGCACAGGCTGCAGGGTCAAGTTGGCCGTGAGACTAGGATGGGGCTCTCTAGATTGCTACACCCCTCTCTACACTCCATGACGGAAGACAAATCGCAACGGCCGACCGCTAGCCGCACCACCGCGGGTCCCGCCACGATCGCGTCCGCAGCGCAGAAGCCACCAGCCCGCGATCTTCGGCGCACCGAGTCCGACAAAGCCGAGCCCGAAAAGCTCCCCAACTTCGTCCTCGACATCGTTCGGGAGGAGCTCTCGGCGAAGAAGGATGGGGGCCAAATCGTGACTCGCTTTCCGCCAGAGCCCAACGGCTATCTCCATATTGGACATGCGAAGAGCATTTGCCTCAACTTCGGCATTGCGCAGGCGATTCCAGGCGCTGCATGCAACTTGCGCTTCGACGATACGAACCCGAGCACCGAAGAGGACGAGTTCGTGCGTTCCATCCAGGAGGACGTCCGCTGGCTCGGCTTCGATTGGGGGACGAGAAAATACTTCGCGTCGGACTACTTCGATCGCCTTTACGAAATTGCCACGGAGCTCGTCACGGCGGGCAAGGCGTACGTCGACAGCCAGTCACTCGAGGAAATACGCGAAGGGCGCGGGAGTTTCTACAAACCCGGAATCGTCAGTCCGTATCGTGACCGGACGGTCGCCGAAAACCTGGACCTCTTCGGGCGCATGCGCGCAGGCGAGTTCGCCGACGGAGCACACGTCCTCCGAGCGAAGCTCGACATGGAGTCACCGAACCAGAACATGCGCGATCCGGTGATGTACCGGATCAAGCGCGAGCACCACCACCGCACGGGGGACCGTTGGTGCATCTACCCGATGTACGACTTCGCCCACGGCTACTCGGACGCCATCGAAGGCGTGACGCATTCGATTTGCACTCTCGAGTTCGAGGACCACCGCCCTCTCTACGATTGGTTTCTCGAGCAGACGAAAGGCTTCGAGACACGACCTCGTCAGATCGAGTTCGCCAGGCTCAACCTGACGTACACGACCCTCTCCAAGCGAAAGCTCAAGCAGCTCGTCGAAGGCGGGCACGTCGCGGGCTGGGACGATCCGCGCATGCCTACCCTCGCGGGGCTCCGGCGTCGCGGTTACACTCCGGAAGCCATCCGCGCGTTTTGCGAGCGGATTGGCGTATCCAAGCGGAACAGTTTCGTCGACGTTTCGCTCCTGGAGCACGCCGTCAGGGAAGACCTCAACGCCCGGTGCAAGCGGGCTATGGGTGTGGCGCGCCCGCTGCGTGTCGTCCTCGAGAATTATCCGGAAGGAGGCGGCGAATCGTTCGAGGCCCCGTGGCACCCCGAGGACCCTCGGCAGGGCTCGCGCTCTCTGCCGTTTTCCAGGGTGCTCTGCATCGACCGCGACGACTTCGCGGAGGTTCCAGCGAAGGGCTGGTTCCGCTTGTCGCCGGGAGCCGAGGTCCGCCTGCGTTACGCGTGCATCATCCGCTGCGTGGGCGTCTTGAAGGACGAGGACGGTTCCGTCGTCGAGCTCCGCTGCACGTGGGACCCCGAGTCGCGCGGCGGAAACGCGAAGGACGGGCGCAAAGTCAAAGGGACTCTGCACTGGGTCTCCGAAGAACAGGCGGCTATCGCCCAGGTCCGTCTCTACGATCGACTCTTTCGTACCGAGCACCCCGGCGAACAGGGGGAGGACTTGGTGGCGGACATCAACCCGCTGTCGTACGAGAGGCTGACAGGGGCGCGGGTCGAGCCGGCGCTCGCCGGGGCCGTCGCCGGCGAGCGGTTTCAATTCGAGCGTGTAGGGTATTTTTGCGTCGACACGGACTCGCGGCCAGGAGCACTGGTTTTCAATCGGACCATTGGTCTCCGCGATCCATGGACTGCCAAGCAGGGCAGCAAGTAGCGATCAGCCGCGCTCGCTCGTCTCCGCGCCCGCGTGAAGGCGAGCCAGCACCGTCGCGCGACCCAAGACGACGATGACTTCGAAAAGGCTGGGGCTCGCCGAACGGCCGGTGAGCGCCACGCGCGCCGATTGGGCCACGTCTTTGATGTGCAATCCGCGACGGGCAAGCCAAGTGCCCACCGCCTCCTCGATGGCCAGAACCGACCACGACGGCACGCCCTCGATGACCGCGGCGAGCTCTCGAAGGTTCGCTGCATTGGCAGCGACGAGGAACTTGGCGGCGGCGGCGGCGTCGATCGTCGGTGAAGGGCGAAAGACGAAGTCAAGCCTGTCGGCCGCGTCGACGAACGTCGTGGCGCGCTCGCGGATCATGGGAATGGCGGCCGCCAAACGCTCGAGCTCGACGGAGCCGAGGCCGCGTTTTTCGATGAAGGGCAAAAGCCGCCGCGCGTACTCCTCCGTCGGCATCAGCCGCTCGCTCTTCAGATGCTCGTGGTTGATTGCGAGAAACTTCTTCGCGTCGAACTTGCCGTCGCTCCGATTGCAATGTTCCCAGTCGAAGGCTGAAATCAGCTCGTCGAGCGAAAACACCTCTTGATCTCCATGCGACCAGCCGAAGCGCGCAAGGTAGTTCAGCACCGCGCGTGGCGCGTAACCCTGCTCACGATACTCGGACACGCCCACCGCAGCATGGCGCTTCGAGAGCTTTTCGCCGTTGGGCGCGAGCATCATGGGCAAATGCGCGAACGCGGGGAGGCTTGCCTCCAGGGCCTCGTACAGGAGAATTTGCGGAGGTGTGTTGACCATGTGGTCGCGCCCGCGGACGACGAGCGAAATTCCCATCGTCACGTCGTCCACGACCGCGCCGAAGTTGTACAGCGGTACCCCGTCGCTTCGAAGGATGACGAAATCTTGTTGGGCGGCGTTTGGCGTGGTCACCGCGCCGAACACTTTGTCGACGTAGCTCACGACGCCCCCATCGGGGACGGCGAACCGAACGACGAACGGAAGATCGGGCTCGTCCGTGCGGGTCCGGCAAGTGCCGGGATAACGGAAAGGAGTCTTTGCGTCGCGCACCTTGAGGGCGGCCCGCTGCGACTCGAGATCCTCTTTGGTGCAGTAGCAGCGGTAGGCCCTGCGGGCGCGAACGAGTCTTTCAGCGTGCTCGCGATAGAGGCCGAGGCGTTCCATTTGCGTGTAAGGGCCATGCGGCCCGCCGACCAGCGGTCCCTCGTCCCAGTCCAGCCCGAGCCACCTCAGCGAATCGATGATGACGCCCACGCTCTCCACGGTGCTGCGGGCCTGATCGGTGTCTTCGATGCGCAGGACGAAGGCGCCCGCCGTCTTTCGCGACCAGAGCCAGTTGAAGAGCGCCGTCCGCACCCCGCCGATATGAAGGTAGCCCGTGGGCGACGGCGCGAAGCGTACACGCGTACTCATTGCGCGAACGAGTAGCAGAGCACGCGCAGGCGGTCACGTCGCCTCCGGCCGACTCGGAAGCGCTGGCCGAAGGGACGTCCCTTCTTCGACGAGACGATACGCATGCGACACGAGCCAGACGTCGAAGCGTCATCGGCGGCGCCGACGCAAATGGACCGGGTGTTTTGCCTTTGGGCTACGGTGTGCGCGGTGCTCCCCCTCGGGCCTTTTGCACGCGTGGCGTTCGCGGCCCTTTGGCTAGCAGGCCAGGCCGGGCTCGTTCTCTGGGCGGCGCGACAGCCAGACCACATTTTCGGCTTCCGCATGTTTCCCGAGGCGTCGACCATCGAGATCCACCTCGCTCGCGAAGTCGGGGACGTGCTCGTGGCGGCGCCGAGGGGCGAATGGGAGGCCCATGACCGCGCCGGAAAGCCTCACCCATTTTCGTGGTGCGACCGCGTACGAGACCCGGTCCTCACGTCGGTCGACGCGCGTGTCTTTGCTTCGTACGGAGTCGACGCTCAGCTCGCGCGCTTGCAGCGGGCGCTGGACGACGTGGCGGACCACACCCCGGAGGACGCGCAGACCACGCGCCTCCGCGCCGAGGTCGTCGTTCGCAAGAACGCAGGAGACCCCGTCACCGTGACGCTCGTGAGCCACACGCGCATGGGTCGATGATGGTATCTGCGATTCGCCGGTGGCGTGACGAGGTGGGCGACACTTACGTGCTCGGCGAAGTGCGCGTGGCCATTGGAGTGCTCCTCTTCCTCAACGCGCTCCGCGCCGTCCGCGAGCTGGAATATGGCTATTTTGGCGACGCTTTTCATTGGCCGATCCTTCCAGAGGCGCTCGTCGCGTCACGCGCGGCGTACACCGTGGTGGTGGTGGCCCAACTGCTTCTCGCGGTGCTCGTCGTGGCCGGGTACCGGGCGCGGTTCGCGTTGCTCGTCAGCTCGCTCGCCGGCACGTACGTCCTTCTTTGCGATCGCCTGGAGTTCCACCACAACAGGTGGGCGCTCTACTGCTACGCGCTGCTCCTTTCTTTTTCGCCTTGCGATCGGTCGTTCTACGTAGCCCGCGACACGCTTACGACGCGCGTTGGCCCGTTATGGGCTGCGCGGCTCGCACAGCTGCAATTGTCTCTCATCTACGTTGCCTCCGGGGGCTCGAAACTGCTCGATCCGGACTGGCGAAGCGGTCGAGTGATTCTCGGACGCTTTGCTCTTTACGGATATCAGGCGGTAGAAAGCGGGGTTCCTCAGAGTGTCGTCGACAGGCTCACGCAACAGGACGTCACCGGCCCGCTCGCCGAGATAGCCATCGCCACCGAGCTCTTCCTGGCCATAGGGCTCTGGCGGCGCTCGACCCGGGTCGTCGCTCTATGGTGGGGTGTCTGGTTTCACTTGGTGATCGAGCTGACCAGCCGCGTAGAGACCTTCACTTGGCTGACCCTCGCCATCTACGCGCTGTTCGCCACCCCGGACGTGCGCGCGAGGAAGCTATTCTACGACTCATCTCGTCTGCGCGGTCGCTGGGCGGCTCGCCTCGTCTCGATGCTCGACTGGCTGGCGCGCTTCGAAGTGAAGGCCTGGGCGCCGGACGACGTGCAAAAGGGACATGCGGTCGTCATCGTCCGGCGCGACGGAACACACGCGACGGGGGTTCGCGCCCTCGCGATGATCGCCAGGGCGACCCCACCGCTCTTTCCACTCTGGGCCCCCCTCGCATTCGTCGCGAGCTTCACCAAAGGCGGCGAGGCAAGCGCCGTCGCGTGAGCGGGCGAAGTCATCGCTTTTGCCACTCGGATCGTTGCACCACCGGCAGTTGCAGCGCGCGCTCGCGTTCCAGATCGAGGTTCCCGACGTGCAGCGAGATGGGCGCCTGGACCCACTTGTAGATCGATGCGTCGAACAGGCGCACGAAACGCGCAGCCCAAGCCTCGAGCTTCTCTCGGGCGTACTCCGGGAACACCGCCCGCAGCGCCTCCGCCACCTCGCCCGGCGACATCTTCTCGCCGGCGTAGAGCGCGAAGCACGCGTCGAGCACCGGGAAGGGCATCAGCTCCCGCTCGTCCTCTTGGTCGTCCGCGAGCTCGGCGCTCGCAGGCTTCGAGAGCGTCAGCCGAATGCCCTCGGCACGCGTGCGCTCGTACAGCCAATCGAGCAGGTAGTTGACCACGGTCTTGGGGACGTTCGCGATCACGCTGAGCGCGCCCTCGCCGTCGCCTCCGATGGTCATGTAACCCACCGCCTTCTCGCTCATGTTGCTCGTCTGCAGAAAAAGCCCGCCGGCGCAGTTCGCCCAGGTCCACATGCGCTCGGCGCGGACGCGCGCCTGCATGTTCTGGCGGGCGAGCGGGGTGAGCGCCTCGCCCGGCTGGAGCATCTTCTCGACCGCCGCGAGCTCGCGCTCGAAAGCCTCGTCGATCGGCACCACGGCGAAGGGCGCGTCGAGATCGCGCGCGACCTGCTCCGCAGCGGCGCGCGCTTCCGTCGACGAGTAGCGCGAGGGCAGGAAGAAGGCGCGCAGGACGTCGCGCGCCTTGCTCTTTCGCGCCTCCTCCGTCAGATCCCGCCAGCGCATGTCGATCCACCGGCGCGCGACGGCCAGCACCAGCAGACTGTCGCGACCGCCCGACAGCGCGACGCCAATCGTCTTGAAGCACCCGTTCTTCTCGAAGTAGTCGCCGAACCCGAGGGCGAGCGCGTCGAGCAGCTCCTCGCAAAAGACGTCGCGCGGGCGTTCGGGCGTGAAGTCGAGCGGAAGAAAGAAGCTTCGGTTCGGCGGCACGGGAAACGCCAAGGCATCGCGCCCGCCCGTCGGCGCGTCGACGAGCACGCGGGTCGGCGGCGGCCCCAGGGCCACCGACGATTGCTGGTCCTCGCGCCAGGTCGTGTTCTCGGTGCGCAAGCGCCGCGTGCGATCGAGATCGAGCGTCACCGCTTGCACGCCTTCGCGGAAGCGCTCCGACACGAGCAGCATCCGTCCGTTCTGCGCGACGTAGCCGCCGCCGTCGAAGACGAGACCGTCGTTCGCGCCGACCGAGTTGACGTACACGACGGTCACCTGGCAATCGCCGGCGCGCGTCGCAAACATCTCGCGCCGGGTCTCGGCGATGCCGAGGCGAAACGGCGACGCGCTCACGTTCACGACCAGCTCGGCGCCGGCGTAAGAGCGCCGGCGCATCGGACCGTCGGGCGACCAGCCGTCCTCGCACACTTCGAGGGCGATCGTGCCGAAGTCGATGTCGAAGACGAGATCGCCGAACGGCACGCCCTCGATCTTGTCGAGAAGCCCTGGCGCGCCGCGCGCGAGCGTCCGCGCCTCGTAGAACACGTTGTAGAGCGGAAGCTTCTCCTTTGGGACGAACCCCCAGACCTGACCGGCATGTACGAGTGCGGCAACGTTGTAGAGGTGAGAGGCCCGCGCAACGACCATGCCCAGCACGCACGCGCACGGAAGACTCGCCGTCTCCCGCGCGAAGCGTCGGAGCTCGGTCTGCTGCGCCTCGACGAATGCGCGCCACTGGACCAGGTCCTCGGGCGGGTAGCCGCCGACCATCTGCTCCGGCATGGCTACGAGCGTGGCGCCGTCTGCGGCGGCGGCGCGCGCGAAGCGATCGCACGCTCGACGTTCGATCGGCAGGCGCCGACGGTGGAGTTGACGTTGGCAAGGGCGATGCGGACGAGCCTCATCGTGGCGGCTCAGAAGGCGTAGCGCAGGCCGACGCTCATGTCCCACATGATTGGCAGGCTCGACGAGCCTCGCGACTTTGCAAAACTGGGGACGTCACGCGCTCCGACGAACGCGCAAAAGGCCAAGTGCCGATCGCTTTGATGCCACTCGCCCCCCAATCGCCCGCCAAACTGAAGGCCGAGCGCTTCGGCGCTCGCATAGCCGAGATTCGCGAGAGCCCCGTGCGGCACGTCGGCGGCGAGCGCTCCGACCTCGGCCTGCCCGATCAAGGCGAAACGCTCTCGCACGGGGAGCGATGCGCGCACACCGCCGCCCACGCCCCAGAGCGGAAAGGCTCGCACGTGCGATGGATCGGCGGCCTCGCTCGTGTCGGTGAAGGCGAGCTCCCCGGCGACGAATGGCATCAGCCACGAGAGCACCTCGTAGCCCACGCCGACACGCGACCAGTACGCCGGCGGCGCCACGTGCCGAAACTCGCCCGCAAAGGCGAGCACCCCAAGCGTCGACTCCACGACCAAGCCGCGCGCGCGAGGCCGCGTGGGCGGGGGCTGCTCCGTGGAGCCAGCTTGCCTTTCCTGCGTGGTGCGCCCCTCGGGCGGCTCGGGAGCGAAGTCCACGCGCGCGTCCGAGGCGAGGGGCGGAGGGTTAGGGTCCACCACCGGGGACCGTTGCGCCAAGGCCCACGGCGGCCAAATGACCGCAGCGGCCACCGAGAGCGCGAACGCCGTCGTGCGCACGGGCTCGAGCCTACCACGGCGTGCTGGCCCCGGTGCTTCAGTCGAGCAGCCAGCCGAAGAGCATGCGCTTCGTCGTCTGCCGCCCGACGCTCGCGATCGAGTCGACGAGCGGAATCCCTTTGGGACACACCTCGACGCAGTTCTGCGCCTTGCCGCAGTCCTCGACGCCGCCGTCGCCCATCACCGCCTCGAGGCGCTCGGCTGCGTGCATCTTGCCGCTCGGGATGCAGGTTGAAAGGCGCACCTGGTTGATCGCCGCCGGCCCGATGAAGTCGCTCGTCGCGTTGACCTGCGGACACGCCTCGAGGCAGCAGCCGCAGGTCATGCAGCGCGACAGCGGATACGCCTCTTCCTGGTTCTCTTGCGACTGGCGCGGGCCCGGGCCGAGCTCGTGCGACCCGTCGAGGTCGATCCACGCCTTGACCCGCTTGAGGTCCTCGAACATGCGCGAGCGATCGACCACGAGATCGCGCACGACGGCGAACTTGGTCATCGGCTCGAGGATGATGGTCTCGCCGTCCGGGGCGATCTGATCGACCAGCGCGGTGCACGACTGCCGCACGCGGCCGTTGACGATCATCGTGCAGGAGCCGCACACCTCTTCGAGGCAGACGCACTCCCAGACGACGGGCGTGACCTTCTTGCCGCTCGCGGTCACCGGGTGCTTCTGGATCTCCATGAGCGCGCTGATGACGTTCATGTGCGGCTGCCAGGGGACCTCGAACTCTTCCCAGTCGCGTCGTCTGCCCGGGCCGTCCTGCCGCTTGACGCGAAGCTTGACCAGCTTGCTTTGCTCGCTCATCGGCGCTCCTTCGCGTCTCCCGCCGCCCGCGCCTCGGCAGACACCGGCTCTGCTGCGAGAGGTCCTTGCCGTGCGCGGCCTCGCCCGCTGCAGCGGCGCTCGCGGCGCCGGCCGTCTCGTACTTGCGCGCGCGCGGCTTCACGAGGCTGATGTCGACGGCGTCGGTGACGTGGATCGCGCTTGCCGAGCGAGCGCGTAGTCGAACGCGCGCACGTAGCGGACGGCGTCCGGCGTCCCGTTCGTCGCGCCCTGGTGGAAGGCGAGCGTCGTGCGGAGCCAGCTTGGCGTCGTCGCGCTGCGGGAACTCCGGCTTGAAGTGCGCGCCGCGCGACTCGTCGCGGTTGCGCGCGCCCTGCGCGATGACGCGCGCGAGCACGATCATGTTCTCGAGGTGCCGCACGAACTGCGCGCCCTGGTTCATCTTGCCGATCGCCGTGTCGGTGACGCCGACGTCGCTGCGCGCGCTCGTCGAGCTCGTCGATCTTCGCGAGCACCGCGTCGAGCGTCGGTTGTGCCGCTCGATGGTGCAGTCGACGAGCATCGTCTGCGCGAGCTCCTCGTGGAGTGCGTACGGGTTCTCGTCGCCGTCCATCGCGAGGATGCGCCTCGTAGCGTTCTTGTGCTCGCGCTTCTCGGCCTTCTCGAAGACCGACGTCGGCAGGTCGAACGCGCTCGCGTCCAGGTTCTTGCGGTACGCCGCGATCGCCGGGCCCGCGACCATGCCGCCCAAGATGCACGAGAGGAGCGAGTTGGCGCCGAGGCGATTGGCGCCGTGGTACTGGTAGTCGACCTCGCCGCGCGGCATAGAGGCCCGGCGATGTTCGTCGCCTGGTTGCGCGGCGAGCCGACGACGAGCGAGCCGTTCGCCGCGCGCTCGAAGTCGACCCACAGGCCGCCCATCGAGTAGTGGACGGCGGGGAAGACGCGCATCGGGTTCGTGTACGGGTCTTCGCCGACGAACTTCTCGTAGATCTCGAGGACGCCGGCGAGCTTCTTCCGCAGGAGCTCGCTTCGGCAGGTGCGTGACGTCGAGGTAGACCTCGTTCTCGTTCTTGCCCGCTCTTCGGGTTGTAGACGCCGCGCTTCTCGTGGAAGCACTTGCGGAAGAGCTCGCGGCTCGCGATGTCGCGCGGGACGAGGTTGCCGTAGCCCGGGTATTTCTCCTCGAGGAAGTAGTCGCGCTCGCTCTCGGGGACGTCGCGCCCGGCGCGCCGCTCCTTCGGGTCCTTCGGGCACCCAGACGCGGCCCGCCCTCGCCGCGCACGCTCTCGGAGATGAGGCGCAGCTTGTCGGCGCCGGGGATCGCCGTCGGGTGCACCTGGATGAACTCGCCGTTCGCGTAGCACGCGCCCTGCTGGTAGACCGCGCTCGCCGCGGTGCCGGTGTTGATGACGCTGTTGGTCGACCGGCCGAAGACGATGCCCGGGCCGCCCGTCGCGAGGCACACCGCGTCGCCGGGAAGGCGCGGATGGCCATCGTCTTCAGGTCCTGCGCGACGATGCCGCGGCAGTCGCCCGCGTCGTCGAGCACGAGGCGCGAGGAAGTCCCAGCACTCGAACTTGCGGACCATCTTCTCGCCGGGGACGCGATCGCCCTTGTCGTCCTCGACGTCGATCGTCTCCCAGCGGCGCACCTGCTCGTCGAGCGCGTAGAGGAGCTGCTGCCCGGTGGTCGCGCCGGCGAACGCGGTGCGGTGGAAGAGCGTGCCGCCGAAGCGGCGGAAGTCGAGCAGCCCCTCGGGCGTGCGGTTGAAGGGCACGCCCATGCGGTCGAGCATGAAGACGATGCCCGGCGCGGCGTCGGCCATCCCCTTGACGGGCGGCTGGTTGGCGAGGAAGTCGCCGCCGTAGACCGTCTCTTCGAGGTGCACCTGCGGCGAGTCGCCTTCGCCCTTGGTGTTCACGCTCGCGTTGATGCCGCCCTGCGCGCACACCGAGTGCGAGCGCTTCACCGGCACGAGCGAGAACGAGGTCGACCGGGACGCCCGCCTCGCAGAGCTTGATGACCGTCATCAGCCCGGCGAGCCCGCCGCCGACGACGATGACCCGCCGGACCTTGCCGGACTCGCTGCGGGTGAGCGACTTGGCGTTCGCCATGAGTCCAGCGCACGTAGGGGAAGCGCGGCGCAGAGTCAAACGCGGCGGGCTCCGACTTCGTTGCGGGACTGGCCGCCGAGGCGAGACCGCCGAAGTGCTATCGTCGGCGGCTTCGAAAGCCCCGTCGCAGAATGGCCTCCGCCCGCGTCCTCGTCGTCGACGACAGCCTGACTATCCGCAAGGTGGTGAGCAGCGTGCTCGACCGGCACGGCTTCGAAGCCATGCAAGCGTCCGACGGCATGGCGGCGCTCGAGATGCTCATGTCCCCGCCGGACGGCGTGCCGATCGAATCTGGTCCTCGTCGACTTCGTGATGCCGAGGATGAACGGATTCCAGCTCTGCCGCGCCATTCGCCAAGACGAGCATTTGCGCACGACGCCGGTCGTCTTGATGAGCGCGAAGTCCGACCGCATTCGCGACCATTTCGTCCAGCAGACGGGGGCGATGGACGCCATCACGAAGCCTTTCGACGCGCGTGCGCTCATCGCCGTCGTCGAGAACGCGCTGCGACGATCGGACCAATGGCGAGCCCGCACCGAGGCCGTTGCCGCACGAGCGGTCGATGAGCTCCCGGACGACGACGCGCAGCTCGCCTCGTCCGAATCGCAGGCACGGGCGCTGGGCCCCGGCCGTGGCCTGGCCGACAACGCGCTTTCGGGGGACATCGGGCTCATCCCCATCGGTGCCGTGCTCCAGCTCCTGCAGGTGGAATCGAAGGGCGGCATTCTCGTCGTCACCGACGGAGAGGTCGAAGTGACGATCGCGCTGCGCGATGGGCTGATCGACCTCGTGCACGCGCGCGGCGCCGGCACCGAGTTTCGCCTCGGGCGTTACCTCGTCGAGCACGGCCTCGTGTCACCGGCCGATATCGATGGACTGCTGGGGAGCGGTGGAGCGGGCTCGGCAAATGCCGCGCCCGACTAGCTGCGCACAGGCTGCTCGGGGATTTGCTCGTCGAGTCGGGGCGAATCACGCGCGAGCAGCTGACCGACGCGTTGGCGCGGCAGTCGAGCGAGCTCGTGTACGACGTGCTCCGCTGGCCGCAAGGTCGTTTCGAGTTCCGCTGCGAGCCTTTGCCGCTGCTCGCGGTGAACGCGAGGCTGGGCCTTCCCGTCGCGTCCGTCGTCATGGAAGGATTTCGGCGGGTCGACGAATGGCGCGTCATCGAAGCGGGCCTCGGCGCCTTCGGCTCAGTTCTGCAAAAGGATCCCGCGGCCGTCGAGGCCGTGCAGATCGACCGGCTGGCCAAGGCGGAACAGCGCCTTCTCGAGATGGTCGACGGTCATCGCACGCTGCGCGGAGATCGTCACGCATAGTCACATGTCGAGCTTCGACGCCTGCAAGATCCTCTTTCAACTTCTCGAAGCACGCCTCGTCCGGCGGCGCGCGGCGTGATGGGCGACCCGCCGCCCGACGGCAAGGTCGGCGGCTTGCTGCTGCTCGTCGGCGGTACGGTGCAATTCGTGGACGCCGCCGTCGCGCTGCGCGTCGCCGCCATTCCAAAGATCACGCCCGTCCCGGGCGCCCCGCCAGAGCTCGCCGGTGTGGCCATGAACGAAGGCGCGATCCTGGCCGTCGTGTCCATCGGCACGGCGCGCACCGAGATGATCGTTTGCCAGCACGCGGGGGACCTCCTTGGCATCGTGGGAGGCACGGTTCTTTGCACGGGGTCCTTCGATGCGGCGCGGGACGGGCGTGGCGCGGTGGAGCATGGAGGCGAGGCTGTGCCGTCGCTCGACGTAGCGGCTCTGTATGAACGCGTCATGTCGAGCGCGCGCGCCGGGCGCTGGGGCGGCTGACCGTCAGCGCGAGCCGACGTCAGCCGCTCCGATTTCGTTCGACCCAGGCGCAGTGACGGTCGCGGGCGGCTCCCACGCGTCGCCCAGAAAAGTGCGCCACTGGAGCGAGTAGCGGCCCCGGACGAGCGACGTGAGCGTTGCACGCTTGCCTGGACCGACCCACGCGACGGGCACGTCGTCGATCCACGCGACCCGGAGCTCGTCGGTCGAGTTGATCAGCGTGAGCCCGGCGTCGGGCGGAGGTGCTTGCGCATCGCGCGCGACGGTGAGCGGAACGTCGATCGGCCCGTTGCGGAACGCCGCGAGCTCCGCCTTCGAGATGAGCAGCTCGGCGCTTTGGGGGGGCGGCGGCTCTTCCTCGAAGGCGGCCGATGCCGGCGGCGACGCGAGATCTGGCCGGTGAGAGGTCGCTCCGCCGCAGAATCGAGGTGACGTCGAACGTGAGGGCGCCCTGGGTCGTCCAGCGGAGCTCTGCGTGAAGGGGCATCTCGTCCGTGACGCACGGCGCCGTCGAGGGCGGCGCGTTCATGAGGTCGAGCAGGAGCCGGCAGACCAGAACGCCGCCGTCGCCAGCGTCCCGCACGGTTGCGAGCTCGAGCGCGCCTTTCGCCGCCCTCGTCGAAACGTCGACCCGCCGCGTCGGCAGGTTCAATCGCCGCTGGCCGTCCCCCGCCGGCGTCACTTCGGCGCGCGAAAGCGGCGCCACGTCCATGCGCCGCTCGCCCAAGAGCGCCCGCATCACTCCGGGCTCGGCGATCCGATAAGTGAGCTCTCCCGGCCAAAGGACGATATGGCCGTAGCGGTCGACTCGCGCTCGCACCTCCGTGCCTTGGGGCAGCACGAAACCGCCCGAGAAGACGAAACGAGCGCGCGTCTGGGACGCCTCGATGGCGATACGTGCCTCCGCTCGACGCTTGGCCGCCTCGATCGCCGCGATGTTTACCTCGGCCCCTTTCGGAGCAGGCGGCCCCTCGCCGGTCCGCAGCAACGCCTGAAGAGCATAGCCGACGAGCTCACGCGCCTCGCGGTTGTCGTGGGCGGCTTCTCTGACGCCCGGCTCGCGCGCGAGCTCGCGGGGCGAATCGGGCGCGGGCGCGCGACCGATTCGGAGCGCCTCGGCCGCCGGGCCCGCGTCACCGGCGCTGTTCGAACCGGCCGTCGCCCCGGCGCTCACGAGGCTCGCCAGCGGCGCCGGCTCCGCGTTCGCCTGGGGGCTCGGCGCCGCATCGAGCGGGTCGATCGGGGTGGCTTTGCATCGCGCGAGCGCGCCGGAGAGCGTGACGAGCAGGACCATCGCGGCCCGTGCGCTTGCAGACGGCGGCTGGGGCATGCTCCAGGTAGCATCTAGCCCGAGCGGCGCGGGCCCGGCCAGCCGGACGAGCGCGGGTATGCTACTGCAGACATCTCACCCATGCCCCAGCGGGACCACTACCAGGTCCTCGGAGTCCGACGCGACGCCCCACCCGAGGACATCAAGAGCGCGTTCAAGAAGCTTGCCTCCCAGTGTCACCCGGACCGCAACCAGGACGATCCAGCGGCCCATGACCGGTTCAAAGAGATCAACCTGGCTTACCAGGTCCTTTCGGACCCGAACCGCCGGACGATGTACGATCGCCTCGGGCATCGGGCGGAAGAGCCCGGCTCCCCCTTCGCAGCGAGCGGTCCCTTTCCCGGGGGCTTCGTCGACATAAGCGACATCGCCATCGACGGAATTCTGGGGGACTTGCTCGGCGTTTTTGGAGTCGGCCGCGGGAGCAAGGGCGATCTCAAGCAGCAGCTGGAGCTCTCGTTCGAAGAGGCCGCCTTCGGGTGCGACAAAGAGCTTCGATACGACCGATGCTCGTCGTGCAACGAATGCCGAGGATCGGGCGCCGCCTCGGGAAATGCCCCCGAGCCGTGCAACGCGTGCGCAGGGCGCGGGCGTGTTCGCTTCCAGCAGGGGATCTTCCCGATAGCCGTCGAACGCACGTGCTCGCGGTGTCGCGGCAGCGGCCACACGGTCAGGCACGCGTGCCCGACCTGCCGGGGAAGCGGCCTCGTGACGGTGGCCGAGTCGCTCCGTGTTTCGATACCGGCGGGGACGGAAGGGGGGGCGACGAAACTGGTGGCAGGCGCTGGAAGCAGGGCGCGCCCGGACAAGGCTCC
Organism: uncultured delta proteobacterium; assembly: GCA_963787925.1. Taxonomy (GTDB): domain Bacteria; phylum Myxococcota_A; class Polyangia; order Polyangiales; family Polyangiaceae; genus Palsa-1150. Next base: position 253,337 of record CAWBEN010000003.1, on the reverse strand, counting down.
CGGTGACCTCGAAGTCACGATTGCAGTGCGCCCACACCCGTTCTTTCGCCGTGTCGGCGACGATGTCGTGTGCAGCGTGCCGATAGCGTTCACGCAGGCCGCCTTGGGCGGCGAAGTCGAAATGCCGACCCTCGACGGCCGAGGCAAGCTGCGCGTCCCCCCAGGGACGCAGCCGGGATCGGTGCTGCGCATCAAGGGAAAGGGAGTACCCCACCGTGGAGGGGTCGGGCGAGGGGATCAGCGTGTGGAGGTGGCGATCGAGGTGCCGACCCAGTTGACGGATCGGCAGCGGCAGATGCTGGAGGAGCTGGCCAAGGAGCTCGGCGACGACGTCCTGCCGCTTCGCAAGTCGTTCCTCGCCAAAGTGCGCGATTTCTTCGGCTGAGATCTCGCGCCGGGGTCACGCCGCGCCGGCGATCAAAGCGTACAGCTCCTTCTCGCCGATCACTTTGACGCCGTACTTCTTCGCCTGTTCGAGCTTGCTCTTGCCGGTCTTGTCACCGGCGACCAGATAGGTCGTGTTTTTTTTCACCGTGTCATGGACGTCACCTCCCGCGGCGCGAACGTCCGACTGCACGTCCTCGCGTTTCTTGGAAAGGAGCCCAGTGAGGCAGACGCTCATCCCACGAAGAGGCCCCTCCGCGGCGACGGCCGGCCGAGGCTGCGGTCGCCCGACCCCGAGATCCACGAGCTTGCGCAAGAGCGCGCGTTGGTCGCCGTCCTGCAAAAAGGCCACCACGCTGTCGGCCATCTTAGGTCCGAAGCCGCCGATGGCGGCGATACGCTCCCGCGCCTCCTCTTCGCTCCACGCGAGCATCTGCTCGAGCGTCCCGCCCTCTTGCGCCAACTGACGGGCCGCCACTTGCCCGACCTGCGGAATACCGAGACCGCAAAGCAGTCGGTCGAGCGTCCGCTGCTTCGACTTCGCTATCGATGCCTCCACGTTCCGCGCGCTCTTTTCACCCATCCGCTCGAGCTCGGCGATCTGATCCGGCCCGAGCTGGTAGAGATCGGCGACGTCGTGCACGATGCCCCGTTCGACGAGCTGCTCGACGAGCGCGGTCCCCAGGTGGTCGATGTCCATCGCAAAACGGCGAGCAAAATAAAAAATTCGCTGCTTTACCTGCTCGGGGCAACCGTTTCGGTTTGGACAGCGCGTCGCCGCGCCCGTCCCGAGCTCAGGACGCTCGGCGTCCCGCAAGTCGCGCACGACCGGCGTCCCGCATGAAGGGCACTTCGCGGGCATGCGAAACTTGGGCAGCGGCCGGGCGCGCGCCAGAGCATCGACCCCGACGACCTGGGGAATGACCTCGCCCGCTTTCTGGATGAAGACGCGATCGCCAATGCGGACGTCGAGGGCCTCGATCATGCCCGCGTTGTGCAACGATGCGCGCGACACCGTCGTCCCAGCGAGGACGACGGGATCGAGCACCGCGACCGGCGTCAGCGCGCCCGTACGCCCTACCTGCACGAGGATCTCGCATACGTGGGTGGCCGCGCGTTCCGCTTGAAACTTGTATGCGAGCGCCCACTTCGGAAACTTCGACGTCGTGCCGAGGAGCTGCTGCTGGCGGTACGAATCGACCTTGATGACCGCTCCGTCGGTCTCGAAGGGGTAAGCGTCGCGGGCCGCGTCGATGGCACCCACTGCGGCGGCGACCCCTTCCCAATCCACGACGAGCTCTCGTCGATGCGTCGGCACGCCTAGCTCCGCGAGCCAAGCGAGGCTCTCGTGGTGCGTCGCGTGCAGGCTGGGACCCTCGACGACCGAATAGAAGAGAGCGCGGAGCGGGCGGCGGGCCACCTCCCTCGGATCGAGCATTCTCACCGCGCCAGCGGCCGCGTTTCGTGGGTTCGCAAACGGCTCGAGGCCCACGGCTTCTCGCTCGGCGTTGAGAGTATCGAGCTCGCGGCGATAAATGAGGATCTCGCCCCGCAGCGTGAGCTTTCCTTGGTGGGCGATCTTCAGCGGCACGCTGCGAATGGTCCGGAGGTTGGCCGTAATCTCTTCGCCCGTCTCGCCATCCCCGCGCGTGCTCGCCTGGACGAGCCGGCCCCCGTCGTAGACCACCTCGACGCTGGCGCCGTCGAGCTTCGGTTCGACGCAAAAGCGAGGGCGTTCGCCTTCTGGCAGGCCGTCGATGACCCGGCCGTGAAAGTCGATCAGCTCGTCGCTGTCGTACGCATTGTCGAGGGACAGCATGCGAACCGCGCGCGAGACCTGGAGGACGCTCGCGCGCGGTTCGCCCCCGACCCTTCGCGTGGGCGAATCGGGCGTGGCGAGCCCCGGGTGCTCCGCCTCGAGAGCCGTGAGCTCGCGGAGCAGTCCGTCAAAACGGGCATCGTCGACGATGGGATCGTCGAGCACGTAGTAGCGGTAATTGTGGGCGTCGATTTCGCGGACGAGCGCAGCATGGCGCTGGGCGGGGGTCATCGGGCACCGCCACGGGGTGTACCACGCCGGCTGAAACCTGCGTGCCGGACGTGCCACCGGTCGCCGACGCGCCGCCATACGCGACTGGCCGCCGGCCCCTCCAGCGATTACACCCCACGAACGCATGGTGCCCGCCTCCGAAACGACGCACACCCGACTTGGAGCCATTTTGGCTCAGATGGCGTTCATCGTCGTGGCCGCGCTACTCGTCTACGGCTTCGTCGCCGTCATGAAAGAGGGCGAAGCGCGTCGCGTTTGCGGAGCACCCTGCTTTCTGCACCCCGACTACATGGCGGCCGAACGCCTGGCGCCGAACTTCGCCCTCAAGGACCTGAAAGGCAACACCGTCACGCTCGAGAGCCTGCGCGGCAAGGTCGTGGTGCTCAATTTCTGGAGCAAAACATGTGGTCCTTGCCTCGAGGAAATGCCCGACTTCGCGGAGCTGGCCAAGGTTCTCCGCGACCGGTCGGACGTGGCAGTCCTGGCGGTGTCTACCGACGAGAGCGCAGCAGACGTAAAGCCCACGCTCCAGACGGTCCTACGAGAAGAGCCACCGTTTGCCGTTCTCATGGACCCGGAGGCGAAAACCGTCGAAGGCCAGTACGGAACGCACCTGTACCCGGAGACATGGTTCATCGACAAACGCGGTGTCATCCGCGCCAGGTTCGACGGAGCGCGCGAGTGGAATAGCGCCCTCGTCGTCGACTACATCGACGCCCTGGCCCGCGGGGACTATTGCGCGGTGAAGATCGACGGAAAAGGCCTCAACGGGCGCGCGGCGAAGGTCTGCGAAGAAATGACCGGGAGCTGATACCGCGCGGTCGTCGCGAGGCTCTGCGTGACTCGCGTGGTCGGCGGGCTGCGCCGGGGAACGGCACGGAGGGACGCGATTCGGCGCTCGGGAGGCCGACAAACGCACGCTGGCGCGCACACCCCCATGCGCGCTAGGTCTTTGGTCTTATGGCCTGGTACGGCATTTACTCGGTCGAGGAGACGGAGACGCACGTCCGCGACGCGCGCGAGGCCCTCGCTCGCGACGACCTGCAGCAGGCTTTTTTTCATGTCGTTGCAGCGTTGACGACAGACCCGCTCCAAGCGGAATGGCGACTGATTCTCGACGAGGTCATTCGGCGCGCCGGCGACGCCGAAGCGGTCCTCCAACCGGATGGTGATCCGGCGCTCGAGCTCGTTGCCGCGGCCCAACGAGCGTACGTCTGCGCGTCGAATCGTGATTTCAAGGTTGCGATTCCGCTCCTCGCGAGCGCGGCGCAGCGGCATCCGGAGGCGCCGCTGCTGCTCTGGGCAAGCGAATGGGTGCGGGTCGACGCCGCAGCCGCGGAGCTCGATCCGCCGCAGATCCTGGACATCATGAAAGCGACTCTTCCGTGGGTAGGCCTCGTGCCTTCCCCGGCTCGGGTCGACGACCCCCGGCGACGGAACCTCGAAGCCATGTCCGAGGTGCTGGCGGCCGTGCGGAACGCCGCGAGCGGCGACGCGCTGGTTCTCTACGCCAGCGCGTGCGTCCTCCGGCGGTTGGCGCGATTCGACGAGGCCATCGAGCTTGCCCACCACGCCTGGCAAATCGACCCCTCGTGGAGCACGACGATCGGCGTCGCCTGTGCCCTCCGCGACTCGAAGCGCGTCGACGAAGCGGCCTCCTGGTACATGCGGGCCCTCGCCCTCAAACCCGGTGAGACGTCCGCGCTCCTCGACATGGGGGACATGCTCCTCGATGCCGAGCGACACGACGAAGCCATGGCGGCGTACGCCCAGGTGCTGCAGCGGAGCCCTCAGGACCCCTGGGCGGAGCCGTCCCTCCTGTACACGCGCTGGAAAAAAGACTCGCAACCCGAGGATGAAGAGCTCCTGCGACAGCTCGCGCCCACCTCGGATCGGGCTCGCGAGCTCCTCGGGCGCCTCGAGCCGGTTCGCGCCTTCGTCGACCACCTCCCGAAGCCCGGCGGACCCGCGATTTCTGCGCTGGTCAAGCTGGCGGACGAGCTCGAGCGGGACCCCTCGAGAGCACACGGGGGCTCCGTCGCGGTCGATTTGCTCTATCTCGAATCTCCCAGCGTGCTCACGGCCTTTCGTTTGTGGACGGCCGCGCGCGGGTGGTCCGTCGACGTGACCTTCAACGTGGAAAGGGTGCAGCAGCCCGACCCGAGGGCTCCGAAGGGGCACGTGGATTTCGCGTTGTGGGCATACGATGGCGGCGCGCCGCGCCCCCTCCTCGCTCCTCCCGACACGCGCGTCCTAGCGCCATTGGCGGCCATCGCCAAACGCCCATTCGACCTGGGCGACTGGCAGAATCAGGCCCGCGAAGTGGCGGCGCAAATGGGAACGGCGTGGATTCCCCAGCTTGCGTGCGCCATCGTGCATCCGCCCCCTCTTCGTTCGCCGAAGGAAAATCCGTTCTCCTGGGTGCTGCGCTGTCAGATCGCGACGGCGCTCGTCGTCGGGTCGATGCAGCCAGACGAGCCATGGATGCTGAGCACGCGGCGACGCGCGCTCCATACGCTTGCGCTCGGCCCGACGGACTGGTCGACCGACGCGACCATCGTCGTGCTGGCCTGGACGGCCATCAAGGATCCCGAGGCTCGGGACGACGTCGAATCGTTGTTCAACTATTTGGAAAACGTGATTCCGGCGGAGGGCTTCACTTCGTGGGAGCGCACGCTCTGCGAGGCGTGGCTTTCGATTGGGAATCATGACGACCCGACTCGGCAGCGCCTTACGGATTGGCGGCGCCGGCTCGACCAGACACGCTGATGTCACGCCGCTCGTGCGAGCCGCTGCGGCAGTACGAACTCCGCGGCGGCGCCGGCGAGCCCCGCCTCGACGACACGGTCCCAGTAGCGGGTTCCCGCCCACAGCGCCGGCGCCTCCGCGAACGGCATGCGCGCGCGAACGAGATCGACGCTCGCGACGAGCCGCTTGAGGAGCGGCACCATGTAGCGCCATGAAGTGCTCGGCACGGCGAGGCGGTCGGCGGTCTCGTCGCCGACGAGCGCACGGCACATGGCGGCGCTGAAACGAGCGGTGCGTCGCGCATTGGCCCGAGCGCGCTCTGTTCGGGCTCGCTGAATCGGCGACTCGAGCAGCGCGCGCGTGAGACGGCGCGAATCGTCGTCGGGCAAGCCTTGCGTCGCGGCGATGAGCTCAGCCAAACGGAGCCCCTCCGCCTCCGTCGCCGGCAGCAGCTCGGGCTCGATCCCCATCACCGAGCCGGACCACCTCCAGAGCTGCATGTAAGCCTCCGCGTCGGCGGGCTCGATACGAAGCCCGAGCTGACGAAGCCCCTGAAGGACGGCGAGCGAAAACAGGAGCGAAGTGCCGGCCTGGTCATGCTGGTTGATCGGCGCGCCCCAGGCCTCGCTGTCCCAGCGCCCGCTTCGGAGGATCATGCTCCGCACGTGGGCGTGAATCAGACGCACCTTCAGCGTGATCTGCCAGCCCGCGGCCCTCGGAAGCATCCCCCCGGGTGCGATCGTGGCCTGCACGAAACGCGCGGTCTCGTTCAGACGGCGAGCGGCATGCTCTTCGAGCCGTCCGCTGAATACGAGCGGCTTGTTGCCCGCGGGCGAGGTGTATCCGAGAACGAGGGACTTCAGGCCGAGGACGAGACCGCCGAGCGGCCCCGCACGAAGGAGGACCTCTCCCCCACGGGCCAGGGTCGGCCAGTCGACCCACAGGGGCACGCGTTCGACCTGCGCGAAGAGCGCGCGAAAGGTCGGCGGCGCGTCGGCCACGTTCTCCACGCCGTCCCGCGCAGCACGCTCGAAGAGGCGCCATCCCGCCCCGGGCGGCATCGCCTGAATCGACGCGACCACGTCGTCGCCGAGCGGGTCCACCCGCGTGAGAAACCGGCCAAGTCGGTCGACCCGATCGCCGAAGCGGGCACGTGCCCCGGCGAGCCCAGTGAAGCGTGACGGAAGCATCTCGTCGAATTGTAAGGCCGACAAATAAAAAGACTCCCCGGCCTCGAAATGGAGCCCAACCTCCTCGTGAAGCGTGCCTAGCGCCTAGCCTTTTCCTAGCCCGACGATGAGGTCGAACTCTTCCTTGAGAACCGGCGTCACAGAAAGCCGCGGCCGGCCGAGCATCGTCATCTGGCGGAGCACGGGGTGGCCCTTGAGCTCGTCGAGCGAGACCGCCCTCGCGAGCGCCCGCATCGGCTCGATGTCGACCGCGCTGAAGTCACCGTCCGTCGTCGGATCCTGGTAAGCCTCCCGCGTCACCCGGGCGACCCCCACGACGGCCTTGCCTTCGTTGGAGTGGTAATAGAGACAAAGATCACCCGCGCTCATCGCGCGCAAATTGTTGCGGGCCTCGAAATTGCGAACGCCATCCCAGCGCGTCTTACCGTCGCGAACGAGGTTCGCGAACGGGTATTTGTCGGGCTCGCTCTTGATGAGCCAATATCCGCGCGCCATGACGGCGGGAAGCATACCCCCGAGCTCTGCTCCGGGTCACTTCACGCTTTCATAAGGATCGCTCCCGGGCGTCGGTGCGCCAGTCGGTGGCTGGCCTCCGGTCGGAGGCGGTGAGCCGGTCGGTAGCTGCGGCTGCTCGTAGGGATTCGCCTCCGCCTTGGCCGATTCCGGCTCGGCCCCGGCCCCGGCAGTCGTCGCCGTCGGAGACCGCACCGACGGAGCATCGCTCACCGCGGGAGCCGACACGGCCGCGGTCGGCCTCGCTGCCGGTGCCGGCCGCGGCGCCACGTGAACGACCGTCCGCGGGACCGTGGGACGGGACGCAGCCGGTGAGCGCTCGACGCGCCCCCCGCCCGCCACGACCCCCTGCCCCGTGATCACTGCCACGGGCCCGTTCGCTCGGGCGGCCGGGCTCGGTTGCGCTGGGAAAGACCCGGCGGGCGGCGCGGCAGGCACCGAAGCGCCAAGCGGGGCGAGCGGCAGAGGCGGTGGGGGCGGGACGGACGGCGAAGCCGTAAGGTCGGAATCGGCGACCGTCGCCTGCACGGCCGTCAAGCCCAAAGGCCCCGTCGCGTGAGCCGAGTCGGCTCCGTGCACCGAGCCGTACATCGCGAGAAAAACGGCGGCGCCGAGACCCGTAAGCGCGAAGAGCGAGCCGAGCACGATCCTCGCTGACGCGCCAGCGGCTCGCGGAGGTGCAAACACGACCGCATCAGGAGACGAGTCCCGTTGCGCAGAGGCGCTCGATGGTGGCAACCACGAGCGATTGGACCCTGGCGCCAGACTGGCCCTTCCCCGGGCCGCCCGCAAACGCTCGAGGTAGGCGACGGACGCGCTCGTGAGCTTCGTTCCGAACGGGGCGAGCGCGCGGGCAAGGTCCACTGCGCTCGCAAATCGGGCCGTGGGGTCTTTCTCCAGGCACCGGCCGATCGCTTCCCCAAGCGCCGGCGGAACGTCCGAGCGCAATGATGTCAAAGGGCGCGGGGTCTCCGTGAGGACGGCCGCGCACACCTGAGGCAAGGTGTTTCCGAGAAACGGTGGCTCACCCGCGAGCAGCTCATACAAAATTGCCCCGAACGCCCAGATGTCCGTGCGCGCGTCGGGCTCGCACGACGCCCGCAGTTGCTCGGGGGCCAAGTAGTAGGGCGAACCCGCGGTGCTCGTCGTTCCAGTCAGGCGCGGAGGGCTGTCGGCCGCCAGCGCTCCCGACGGCTTCGAAGGACCGAAGTCGACGACCTTCAGGCACGTTTCACCCGCGCCCGAGCGGCGCATCACGACCAGGTTCGAAGGCCTGAGATCGCGGTGCACGATCCCGTAGAGGTGTCCTTCGCCTACGGCTTCGCAAGCTTGCGCGATCCAATCGACGGCGCTCGCGATGGGCAGCGGTTGCCATTTTGCCAAAACCTCCTCGAGGTTGGGCCCTTCGGGAAGCTCGAGGACGACGTAGGGCGCGCCGCCCTCCAAGGTTGCGACTTCGAGCACCCGCGCGGCATGGTCGCTCTCCACGCGCGCGGCGGCCCGTGCTTCGCGGAGGAACCGGTCGGTGGCTTCCGCTTGCGCCGCGCCGACGCGCTCGGGCAAGAGTATCTTGATAGCCACACGTTCGCCGCTGGCAGAGCGCCCGGCGGAAAGGACGATGACCGAAGCGCCATGGCTCAGCACGCCCTCGACGACGTACTTGCCCGCAAGGGTCTCGCCACGTCCGGGGACAGGCCAATGAGGATTCGCCACTGATTGGTTCATCGTTTGGACGGTGACCTGCGAAAGATGGGCCAACGGTGGAAAGTCCGATCTTCGTCGAGCGGGCTCATGAGCAGAGGATCGACCGGACCATCAATGGCGGAAAGCCATCGAGCGCGGCCGCACCGGAGGGAGCCCTGGAACAGCGAAAACTCGCGACCCGCGGGCCCCGACGACTAAGGTGCGCCTGCTCCGATGAGGTCCACTGCGTCCGAGCGTTTTGCGCCTTTGGGCCTGCTCGTGCTGGCGGCGTGCGGGGGGCCTGTCCCTGCGACCGCGACTTCCCGAGCGCCCTCGGCGTCTTCCGTCTCGGCACCGGAGACCGACGCGAGGACCCCGCCGCCCTCCACGGCTTTGCAAGTCCCTGCCCCTCCAAAGGATGCCGGCGTTGGCGCGCCCGACGTCGGTCCGACGAGCGCAGCCGTGGCAGAACGGGACGCGGCCCAGGAGCCTCGGGACACGAGCGCGTGCAACGAGCAGGCCCCGCAGGACTTTCTCGTTCGACGAACCTTTCTTCGCGGGGGGGCCGATGCGGCCCAACGCGCCATCCAGTACCGAACCGACACCTACGGCTACTTCGCGGGGTTTGGTCGCCCGGGACCCGACGCGCGCCCGCCGAGCGCCCACGCCGTCCGCACGACCTTCATGGACTTGCCGATCACGATGCATCGCAAGGTCACCCCGGCTCTGCAGTGCGTCGAAATCGAGATCAAGCGCTCCTGCGTCGCTCACCGGTACGTGCCTCGCGCCCTGGCCGGTATTCGCTCGAAGAACACCTATCGGGGCGGCGAGGTGACCAATCACATCTATGGAATCGCCATCGACGTCGACCCAGCGCTCAACACGTGCTGCGGCTGCGTGAAGCCCTGGAGCGAAGCCCCCGCGTGCCAGCGGACGTCCAAGACGGAATACGACCGGATGGCGATGCCCGAGTGCTGGGTCCATGCCTTCGAGCGCTACGGCTTCTACTGGCTCGGTCACGACGTCCTCCGCGACACGATGCACTTCGAATTTCTGGGCGACCCCGACCGCATCCTCAAGGCCGGCTCCTCGCCTCCGACGGAAGACGCCGTGAGTCCGCAGTCGCTCCCGAAATGACCGCAGGCCGTGCCGGTCAATGACGTCGCGTCGTTCAGCGAGAAGCGCGTGCCGCCGTCGCTTTGCGCGAGAGCTCGAGCTCTTCGCGGGTTCGGAACGGCTGGGGCGCGGCTGCCGTCGCGCGTAAGTACTCGCCCAGGTCGACGACGTCCCACCCCGGACGTGCGGGGTCGTCGCGGTCCCACTTCCTCGCCTCGATCCAGCGGAGGAGCCGGTTGAACGCCTTGACCGACGGCCAGTGCATGTCGTGCAGCAAGACGACCCCACCCTGCTTGTACTCGAGCTGCTCCTCGATTGACTCGGCAATGGCCGCCGGGTCGCTCCGCTTCATGTCTTCCGCGTCGATGTTCCAGAGGACGAGCTCGAGGTGGCGATCGCCGAGAGCGCCCTCCAGCCAGCCATCCAAATCGCCATAGGGCGGGCGGAAGAGGCACGGTGGCTTGCCGGTCGCTCGATCGATGGCAGCCGCAGCGTCGTCGATCTCCGCGATCGCCGCAGCGTGCGACAGCCCGGTCAAGAGCTTGTGATCGAACGTGTGGTTGCCTATGAAGTGTCCGGCATCCGCGATGCGCTTTGCCCACTCGCGGCTCTCCGCGGCGCGCGGTTCGTTCCCCTCGAGGTACTTGCCGATGAAGAAGAAGGCGGCCCGCACGCGATGTCGTTCGAGGATGCGCAGCAACGTGGGCGCGGTCTCGGGAAAAGGGCCGTCGTCGAACGTGAACGTGATGAGCCGACGTCCGTCGCCCGGCGGGTGAAAGGGGCCTTCGGCGAGGAGCCACGCCCGCCTCGCGCGCTCGCCGGGGTTGACCCGCGGCCAGGGGACCAGGGGCGTATCGGGAAGCGCCGAGCCGTCGACAGCCGGCGGCTCACGATCGAGCGGCGGCGGAGCGCCCGACGGGGACGCGGCGGTCGCGCCACCGGCCACTTTCGCCATCATGCGCGAGCCTGCCGCGAAGGCTGTGTGCGCGTCAGGGCGCCCGAGCCCGAACCATGTGCCGACGCCCAGCACGACCACCGGGATCATCGCACGCGAGAAGGCAGACATCGGCGGCCCGAGCGTAGGAGCGCCGTTCTGACCGGGCCAACTTCGCCCTCTTCGCCCGCACCACGTCGATCCGCGTACGTCTTTTCCGCTCCTTCGTGGCCCCGTCAAGTCGAGGGCCGCGCCATTTTCGCTTACCGGCCACCCCATCACGTCGAGGGCCGCATCCTTTCCGCTTACGGGTCACCCCATCACGTCGAGGGCCGCATCCCTTCCGCTTACGGGTCACCCCATCACGTTGATGGCCGCATCCTTTCCGCTTACGGGCCACCCCATCACGTTGATGGCCGCATCCTTTCCGCTTACGCGGTCACCCCATCACGTCGAGGGCCACATCCTTTCCGCGCATTGATGTCCCCGTCGCGTTGATGGCCAGGCCCCTTCCGCTCGTTCGTGTCCCCGTCGCGTTGATGGCCAGGCCCCTTCCGCTCGTTGATATCCCCATTGCGTTGATGGCCCGGCCCCTTCCGCTCATTCGTGTCCCCATTGCGTTGATGCCCTGACTGCTTCCGCTCATTCGTGTCCCCATCGCGTTGATGCCCTTGCCCCTTCCGCTGATCGACGCGTCCCTCCCGCTCGTTCGTGCGCTCATGCCCACCCACGCGCCATGGACGGAAGCTCGGTCCCGGGCGACTGAGGCTCGGTCATGCGCTCTCGAGTCGCGTTCGCGTCGGAAAGCCGCTCAAGGATACACGCCTGCGGCTCGCGCATGCTCCCCCCAAGGGCTCCGCCACCATGGATCGACGCTCCATCGTGCGGCGAACGCGTCTCGGACGACAATCTCTGCAGCCTTGCCGCGCGGCGAAAAGCCCCACGGGGCCTCCTGCGAGACATCGTCCGGATCCGCGTAGACCCGCCAGACGAAGAACCCAGCGAAGTCCGGCTCGTCGAGCAGCGGGCCGACCAGCGCGCGGTACGCCTGCGCCTGCGCGGCCTCGTCCACTTCGACGTTGGTCATGCCATCGGGCCACTCCCACGGCCGGAGGGCCGGATCGGGACGTGTCGTGTAGCCGACCTCGGTGAATAGGACGGGCTTTGCCCACCGCTCGGCGAGGGCATGGACTTGGTCGCGAACGAGGCGCGCGCGCTCGAGCAGCTTCGACGCCGGAGCGTTCGCTCGATCGGCCAGAGGGTAGAACGCGTTGATCCCTATCACGTCGAGATCGCCGAGAATGACGGTCTGCTCGACGTCGTCCCAGTTCGCCGAATACGTCAGGAGGCCGTGGTAGACGTGGCGTACCGCGCGAATCACTTTGGCGAAGCTCGGCGCGCGCGCCGTGGTCACCCAGGTGCGGAGCTCGACACCCACCGAAAACAATTCGGCGTGTACCGTCTCGGCGACTTGCGCCCAGGTCCGCACGAAGCGCTCGTAGCTCGCCGCCCAGCGCGCCCAAAGCGCGTCGCTACCAGGGTCGATGAGGCCGCGCCAGTCTCCGGACTCGACCCACAAGTGCGGGACGATCATCACGCGCAACCCCTCGGCGTGGGCCATTCGCACTGCAGCGGACACGTCGCGACGATTGCGCTCGAACGGCGCTTCGAACGTGAGGTCGACGCCGGTGCCGGAGAGGTTCGCCACTCGGCCGAACGGGGTGATGGCCACCCACGTCGCGCCGATCGCCCGCGCCTCCACGAGCGACCGCTGGTAGGCAGGCGACCCGTACCCAAGGCCAGGATGATAGGCATTCTCGATGGGCCCTACGGTGATTCCCCGCACGCCGCCGACCTCAGCGCGGTGCCAAGCGTCAGCCCCAGGCGCGGCGAGGGCGAGCTCCAGCGCCAACCCGAGAGCGAGCGACGTCACGTCGACGAGCCGTCCAGCAAGTCGTCCGTCAGCGCGGCAAGGGTCGGCACCACCACGTCGGCCCCCGCCCGCTTCAGGTCGGCCTCGGAGTAGGCGTGCGCCACGGCCACGCAGCGGAGCCCCGCTCCCCGAGCCGATGCGACCCCGCCGGGCGAGTCTTCGATCGCGACGGCCCCGCCAGCGTGACCAAGGAGGCGTAGCTCGTCGTTGGCCGCACGGTAGGGCGCCGGGTCGGGCTTCGACGCGATGGGGCGGTCGGCGCTGACGATGAACGCGACCGCGACCGCGACGCCCATTCTCTCGAGCGCGAACGCAATCTCCCGACCGAGCGCGCCCGACACGATCCCCACCGGTCCGCGGGCCGCCCGGCGCGCCACGAGGTCCGCCGCGCCCGGGAACGGGCGGAATGCCTCCGCGAAGCGGGCCATGAACCGCGGGCTCTTCGCCTCGATCAGCGCGCGCACTCGGTGCTCTCGCCATTCCTCGCCATCGCGCGTCGGGCCGTTTTCCGGCGTGGGCCCGAACCCCACGGCCCCGAGGGCGCGCTCCGAAAGGACTGCGCGAAAGACGCCGGCGTCGTCGAGGCTGAGGTACCGAGCGGCGTAGGTTGCCTCGTCGATGACGACGCCCTCCTCGGCGAGGACGTCGTTGAACGCCGCCAGATGCACTGGCTCGCTGTCGACGAGCACCCCATCGAAATCGAAGAGCGTCGCGATCACCACCGTGCCCGGTCATTACTTGGACGCGCGAGCCAGGTCGAGGGACACGAGAACCGCCCGACCATAGCGCGCCTCGAAAGACTGGCTCGCGACGACGTGTCCCGACAATCGCACGGCGACGACGTGCCGCCCGGCGTGGACTTCGAGCGAGACCGGAGTCGCCCCTGCCGTCTCCTTGCCGTCCAGCGCGACGGTCGCGCCGGGCGGCCGGGTCGTGACGGTCAAGGCCGACGGGCGTTCGCGCAGCGCCCGGGCCTCGCGCTCGGCATCTGCGCGGTCGTTCGGCGCGAGGTCACGACGGGCCAGGTATTCGTCGACGGTGACGGCGGCGCCCTCCGCGTCGTCCAGCTTTTCGAGGCTTCGCACGATGTTCCACAGCTCGCTCGAAGGACCGCCGAGCCGGAAAGCGGCCCGAAAATAACGGACGGCATTCACGTAACGCCCGTCGCGGAAGCTCCGCACGCCCTGCTGATCGAGCTCGCGCGCGGCATCGACGTCGGGCCGCGACGGCAGGAACACACCCCCGTCGTCGTCCACGCAGCGGGCGCGCCAGGCCCCTCGGTCTGCCGTGCACGCCGTGGCGGCAAGGAGCGCGATGGTGAAGGGTCGCATGAAGGATTGCCGGTGCCGCCGTCTTCAGGCCGCGACGAGGACGATTCGGGTCACCTCCGGCGGTGCGCCGACGCGCGATGGCGGGCCGACGGTGCCGAACCCCCGGTTCACGTACAGGGTCGTGCCGCCGACGCGATAGGGCCCCGCGACGTAGTCGAGGAAAAGTGCAACGGGGCAAAAGCCGGGGTTTATCTGGCCGCCGTGGGTGTGGCCACTCAGCTGCAAGTCGACCCGCCCGGCCCATTCCTCGACGGTCCGCGGCTGGTGCGACAAAAGGATCCGCGGCCGATCGGGCGGCACCATCGCCAGCGCGCGATCGAGGCGCGGCCCGGCCCGCCGGTAACGTACCGCCCAGAGATCGTCCACCCCCAGCAGCGCGAAGCCGCCTGCGTCGCGTGCGCGGATGACGCGCCCCTCGTCGACGAGCGCGCTGATCCCGGCGGCGCGCAGGGCGCTGAGCACCCGGTCGGCTCCCGTATAATAGTCGTGGTTACCGAGAACGGCCGCGACCCCGTCGGGCGGGCTCAAGTCCGCGATCGCGCGGGCGACGAGCGGCGCGTACGAAGGATCGAAATCGACGAGGTCGCCCGTGACGACGACCAGATCGGCGCGCGCCTCTCGGACTCGGTCGAGACCCTCGCGCAGCTCACGCTCGCCCGTGTAAGTGCCGCCGTGAAGGTCGCTGATCTGCGCGATGGTGTACCCGTCGAGCGTTCGGGGGAGCCCGGCCACGCGAACGGCGAAATCCTTCAGCTCGAAGGCATGCCGACCGCGAACCATTCCCCACCCCAGCATCGACCCCACGGCCCCAAGCATGGCCACACCGCCGACGCCTTCGGCCATCTGCCGCCGCGTCATGGCGTCGCCTGCGCTGGGGCGAGGGCTTGGGGGCGTGCCGGGTGGACGTGGCTCCTCGGCCAAGACCGAGCGGCGATGCGACGAGAACCGGTCGAAAGCCCAGAGCGTCGCGCGCATGGCGCCGATGGGAATTCCGGCGAGCAGAAGGGTCACTAGGCCGAGCATCAGGCCCGTGTATGCCACGCTGCCCGCGTGCCCGACGTGAAGGTGAACGACGAGCCACCCCGCGACGGACTGCAGCAGCCACACACCGAAGAGCGCGGCCCGCGCGCCTCGACGATGCCTCGCGACCCACGGAAAAACCGCTACGGACCATGCGTGAAGCCCGCCCAGGATGCCGAGCGACGCGACCACGGAAACGAAGAAGAACATCGAGAGATGCGCCTGCTCAGCGCGTGTGTAGCACGCCGCTCACGACGCGCTGGATGCGCGCGTAGTCGCGGCGCACGTCGACGGCGCCGAACCCAGCGTGCTCGAAGAGCCGGACCACGGCGTCCGCCTCGCCCGCACCGATCTCGACCGCCAGCAGGCCCCGAGGACGCGCGAGGTGCGCTGGCGCGCCGTCCACGATGCGCCGAAGGACCGCAAGCCCGTCGTCACCGGCGTCGAGGGCCAGCCGCGGCTCGAACTCCAGAATATCGGGTGCGAGCGACCTCATTTCACCCGAGGCGACGTAGGGCGGGTTGGCCGTCACCAGATCGAACGGACGGGACCCGTTCGTCGCGGCGAACGAGATCCCCTTGCCTGAAGGCGACGTTGTACGCCCCGAGGCGAACGGCATTGACGCGCGCCACCTGGAGCGCTCCTTCGCTCAGATCCGTTGCGACGAAGCGCGACGTCGGTCGTTCGCGAGCAAGCGTGATGGCGACGCACCCGCTGCCGGTGCACAGGTCGAGAGCGCGCATCGACATCGACAGGGCGCGCGTTCTCTCGAGCGCAACGTCGACGAGGGTTTCGGTGTCGGGTCGGGGTACGAGCACCCGTCGATCGACGCGGAAGGGTCGCCCGTAGAACTCGCGCTCGCCGAGAATGTACGCGATGGGCTCTCTGGCGCGGCGCCGTTTGACGAGGTCGCGGAAGCGACCGAGCTCCTCGTTACCGAGCGGCCGCTTCGAGTCGACGATGAGCTGGATGCGCGTCAGCGAGAGAGCGCGCGAAAGGAGCAGCTCCGCGTCGAGCCGCGGGCTTTCGATCCCGCGCGCACGAAAGTCATCGGCCGCCCACCGCAGCACGTCCTCGGTCGTCCAGATACGCGGCTCCAGCGAGGCGGACGGCGACCTGGCTACCATCGGCGCGACTCGTAGCGCAAGGACGGCTTCTCCGCGACCGTCACCCCCGGCCGAGACGCGCGCGCGACGCGCTCACGAGCCGCTCCAGCTCGGTGCGAATGGCCTCGAGGCGCGCCGGGGTCGTTGCCTCGAAGCGCATCACGAGCACGGGGCCGGTGTTCGACGCGCGCACGAGGCCCCACGCGGGATCCCGCTCGGTCCCGAAGGAGATGCGCGCGCCGTCGATGTCGACCACCGGGATCCCGGCGGCGCGGTAGTGCGAGCGCACGGCCGACACGACGTCGAACTTGATCGCGTCCGGACAGTCGACGCGGATCTCCGGGGTGGTGAACGTCCGCGGCACGTCGGAGAGCATCTCCGAGATCGAGCGCGGGTCCCGCGAGAGGATTTCGAGCAGGCGCAGCGACGCGTAGATGGCGTCGTCGTAACCGAAGTAGCGATCGGCGAAGAAGATGTGGCCGCTCATCTCCCCGGCGAGGAGCGCGCCCTCTTCTTTCATCTTCGTCTTGATGAGCGAGTGCCCCGTCTTCCACATGATGGGCCGCCCGCCGTGCTTCGCGATGTCGTCGTAGAGCGTCTGCGAGCACTTCACCTCGCCGAGGATCGCCGCCCCGGGGTGTTCGGCGAGCACGGCGCGCGAAAAGAGGATCATCAGCTTGTCGCCCCAGACGATCTCGCCGTTCGCGTCGACGGCGCCGAGCCGGTCGGCGTCGCCGTCGTAGGCGATGCCGACGCGCGCTCGCGTCTTGGCGACACGCGCGACGAGCGCTGCGAGGTTCTTCGGGACAGTGGGGTCGGGGTGATGGTTGGGGAAGCGCCCGTCCATCTCGCAGAAGAGCGGATCCGGATCGAGACCCAGCTCCTTCATGCAGGCGAGGCCGAGCGGCCCTCCGGAGCCGTTGCCGGCGTCGAGGACGAACTTGATGTCGGTCCGGGCGAGCCGGATGCCGCTCGTGACCATGTCGACGTAGCGCTCGCTCATGTCGACGCGCTCCACGGTGCCCGGCGACGGGGCGGTCGCGTAGCTCTCCTGCTCGATGACCTTACGGAGCGCCTGGATGTCGACCCCGAAGAAGCTGGCCTTGCCGCGCATCATCTTGAAGCCGTTCTCGTCGCCGGGGTTGTGGCTCCCGGTGATCATCACGGCCCCCTCGGTCGAAAGCGCGTGCGCGGAGGCGTAGAGCATCGGGGTAGGGCCGACGCCGACGTCGAGCACTTGGGCTCCCGAACGGGTGAGGCCGTCCACCAGGGCAGCGAAGAGGCGGTCGCTCGACACCCGGCAGTCCCGCCCGACCGCGATGCGAAAGGCGCCGCTCGGGCGAACGATGCTCGCGAAGCCGCGGCCGATGCCCCGGGCGACGTCGTCGCTCAGGTCTCGCTCGGCGACACCGCGGATGTCGTACTCTCTGAATATATGGCTAGGAACCCTCATCGGCGCAGTCAGCGTTGCCGTTTCGAGGGCCGCGCGCAAGCCTTCCCGACTGGATCGCTCGGAAGAATCGCGAGCCCTGCTAAAGTCTGCGCCTCTTCGCTGCCGCCATGGACTCGCTGCCCCCCGCACCGCAAGACGTCTACGTCTACGCACCCGGCGACATCTACGCGCGCGGAGCCCGGGAAGAAAGGCTCTGCGCGACCGCCAGCCATCCCGATTGGTTCTACCTCGCCGGCCTGCTGGCACTGGACACGGCGGCCATTTGGTTCGGCAGCTCGGACGGCGTCAAGCACGACGACTCCCTGGCTGTCCGGATGGGCGGGGCGGTCGCCATCGGCGTCTCGTGGGGCGCCACGGTGAGCGGCGCGTGGCTGGCGCTCCCCAAGTGCTCGCCGCGCTGGGTGGCGTCCGCGCCGCGGGAGGGAGACGTTCGCGAGCCGTGGCCGCTCTCGCTCTCGCTCGCGCTCCTGGCCGGAGCGACTGCGCCTCTCGTTTACGGCATTGCGATCGGAACGTTGCCCATCGAGTGGTCGACGTTCGAACGCGAGATGCACCTGGTCGCAGCCGGTCTAGCCGGGGTCACCGGGGCCTTCTTGCCGTACCTCCTTCCGCCACGGACCTGGGCCGCTGCCCGTGAGATTGATCGCATTCGCTTCGGTGCGGACGCTCACGGGGCGCGCGTCACGTTCGGCTTTGCGTTCTAGAAGCGCTCACACCGCCCGCAAGAATCTCGCAAGGATCTTCTTTTCGCCCCACCCGGGAAAGAAGGCGACGACGGCCGGCTCTCCCACGCTGACGACGCTCATCACCTGGCCCTCACCGAAGCGTTCGTGCTTGACCCGCGAGCCGCGCCTTAGGGCCATGTGGGTCACGTCGTCGGCCGCGTCGTGGAAAAACTCGCGATCCACGTAGCGGCCGCCCGGCTCCGGAGCGTTCGAGGGAGGGGCGGCTTGCGGATGCTCCCAGGGCCGCCCGAGGGGAGCGCGCCCCGGTTCCCGTGTCTTTTCGCGTCCAAGCTCGCGATCGCGGTCGATGTACCGGCCGAGCCGCCCGTCCCCGGCGGCCAGCGCCGCCGTCATCCCGTGCTCCGCGACACCTTTGGGCAGCTCGCCGAGAAAGCGGCTCGGGCGGTTCCACCGCGTCGTGCCGAAAATCTGTCGCGTCTGCGTGTGGGTCATCACGAGCCGAAGGCGCGCACGCGTGATGGCAACGTACGCGAGCCGCCGTTCTTCCTCGAGCTCTTCCGACTCGCCGGGGGCTACTCCCTTATAGGGGAACATCTCCTCTTCCATGCCCGTCAGAAGCACGTGCGCGAACTCCAGCCCCTTCGCGCCGTGCACGGTCATCAGCACGACGCGACCGCCTTCTTCGAGGGCGTCGACATCGCTCACGAGCGTCACGCGCTCGAAGAACCCGGCGAGCGTGGGTGTCTCGCCCGCTGCGTAAGCTTCCGCCTCGTAGTCGCCAATCGAGCCGATGAGCTCGCGCACGTTCTCGACTCGCGCATCGGCCTCGGCCGAATCGTCCTTCTGGAGAGCTTCGATGTAGCCGGTCTGTTCGAGCACCTGGCCGAGGACCTCGCTCGGCAGACTCTCCGTCGCCGCGAACCGCAGGCGATCGAGCAGCTCGCAGAAGGCGGTCAGCTTTTTTCGTGGGCCGGAGCCAAGCTCCTCGATCGACGGGGCCTTCGCGAGCGCATCGAACAGCGTCGAGTGGTTTGCGGTCGCCCACGCGATGAGGCGGTCCAGCGTCGTGGCGCCGATGCCGCGCGCCGGCACGTTCACGATGCGCAAGAGATCGACGTCGCTGCGGGGGTTCACGATCACGCGGAGGTACGCGAGCGCATCCTTCACCTCCGCGCGCTCGTAAAACCGCGCGCCTCCGATGATCTGGTAGGGCATCTTCGCCGCCCGCAGCGCCTCTTCGAGCACGCGCGACTGGGCGTGAACGCGATAGAAGACGGCGATGTCCCGCGCTTCGATCCCTTCGGCACGAGAGCGCGCGATGGCATCGACGACGAACGCCGCCTCGTCGCGCTCGTCGCGCGCGGCGACCACGCGTATGGCCTCGCCGTCCGCGTTGGCCGTCCATAGCTCCTTGGGCTCGCGCTCGGTCGACCGCGCGATGATGCCGAGCGCGGCGGCGACGATCCGCTTGGTGGACCGGTAGTTCTGCTCCAGCTTCACGACCGTGGCGGCGGGGTAGTCGCGGCGAAACCCGCGAATGTTCCGGACGTCGGCCCCGCGCCAGCGATAGATGCTCTGGTCGTCGTCCCCGACCACGCACAGGTTGCCGTGGTCCCGCACGAGCTCCCGCAGAAATCGGTATTGCGTGGCGTTCGTGTCCTGGAACTCGTCGACGAGCACGTAGTCGAACCGGCGACGAATGCGATCGCCCTCGGGCGTGCGCTCGAGGAGGCGCGTCACGAGCAGAATGAGGTCTTCGAAGTCGACGGCGTTGGCCGAGCGCAGGCGCTCCTCGTAAGTTCGATAGATGCGGAGGGCAACGTCGTCCATGTACGAGCGCGCCTCGGCATCGTCCGGGCCTCGTCCCTCCTGCTTGTGCTTGTGGATGTGAGCCAGCACCGCGCGCGGCGGGTAGCGGCGATCGTCGAGGTCGAGGTCTTTTAGAGCGCGCGCAACGACAGCTCGTTGATCGCTCGTGTCGTAGATGACGAAATTGCGCGGCACGCCCACGGCGTCGCCGTGCGCACGCAAGAGCTTTGCGCAGGTCGCGTGAAACGTGCCCACCCAGAGCGCGCGCGCGACCTCGACCCCGCACAGTCGCTCCAGGCGCGAGCGCATTTCCGCCGCGGCCTTGTTGGTGAAGGTCACGGCGAGGATGCGCCAGGGCGGCACGCGCCCGCACGCGACCAGGTTGGCGATGCGGTAAGTGATGACCCGCGTCTTGCCGCTTCCCGCCCCGGCGAAGATGAGCAGCGGCCCCTCGGTATGGGCGACGGCCGCCGCCTGCGGCTCGTTCAGCTCGTCTTCGGACATTCGCGGAGCAAGTTAAGCGCGACGACCGGGGTCGTCGAGCGAGTCGCCGAGCTCCCGAGGCAAGGGCGCCGCGCGGAGTCGCGCCCACCTGCGCGTCTAGTCATAGTCTTCCGGCGTGAAGCGCACGTCGCCGAGACCACGCGCTTGCAAGCCCGCACGCAAGGCGTCCACGACGATCGAGACGACGTCGAACCGCGTGCTCGGCGCATAAAAGTCATCGTCTTGCACGAGGGGAAGGGCTTCGAGGCGCGACTGGACGGCCTCACTCTCGCCCGGGTCGAGCTCGAAATGGGCGTGCCACCCGTCCGCCGCGCCGAGGAGCAGCGCTTCGCGGGCCATGCCGATGGGGTTGAACGCGCAGTAGACGGTCGACAAATCGAGTCGCCAGCCCGAGGGATCCCCGTCCGCGAACCAGGCGCCTCCGAACTGGCGGCGGATGACCTCGCCCAAGTAGGCCCCGGCCGCGGATTGCACGAGCTCCGCGGCTTCGGGGCGTGTCGCAACGTCCGCCCGCGCGTCGCGAACCCACTGGTCGACGAAGCTAAGCGTTTCCGGCTCGAAATCGAGGCGGGCGCCATAGCGGCTCGCGACGAAGCGCACGCACGCCGCCGCGAGCTCGGAGACCGCGAGAGGTGGCGCGGCAGAGGCGTCGGGGTCGACTCCGGGCTCGAGCCCAGCCTCCTCGGGGTGTGCGAACGACGGGTCGTCCGCCTCTTCGTCGTCGAGGGCGGCCCGGGCGGCACCCGAGACGTCGTCGGTCTCCTTCGTCGTGTCGTTTTCGGTAGGCTCCATGGGCTCCTGTACGGCGCGCTGCGCTCGTGCGTACGCTCGAAACCATTTCTGTGCAATCCCCAGCACCGCGACTTTTCCCTGATCGAATTGGAGCCGGATATTCATCTCCCGAAACGGTTCTCGGCGGACGAACGGCTGGCGGCATCGTGCGGGGCGCTCTAGGGTTCATCGTCCATGCGTCTGGGCATCTTCAGCGACATCCACGCGAATCTAGAGGCGCTCTCGGCCGTGCTCGAGGCGTACCGCACCGAGAAGATCGACGTCTACTATTGCCTGGGCGACACCGTGGGATACGGCGGGTCGCCAAACGAGTGCGCCGACCTGGTTCGCGAGACGGCCAAAAAGACAATCCTTGGCAACCACGACGCGGCCGTCAGCGGTCGCATGGACTACTCGTACTACTACGAGGCGGCGCGCCACGCGCTCGACGCGCACGCGGCCATGCTCTCCGAGACCAACATGGCCTGGCTCAAGGCGCTACCGTACCAAGAGAGGCTCGACGACGCCGAGGTCCTCCTGTGCCACGGCTCGCCCGTGCGCCTCGAGGAGTTCGAGTACATCTTCGCGCCGGAGCAGGCGCGCGAGTGCCTCGCCATCTGGGATCGCATCGGGCACATCACGCTCATCGGGCACTCGCACCTCTGCAAGGTCTTCGCCTTGACGCCGAACAGCGTCGAAGAGCTCCCGTCGGTCGATTTCGATCTCGACAAGGACAAGAAATACATCGTCAGCGTCGGCTCGGTCGGCCAACCGCGCGATTTCGACAACCGCGCCAGCTACACGGTTTACGACACGGACGAGAAGCGCTTCGAGTTCAAGCGCGTCGAATACGACATCGAGCTCGCCGCCGACAAAGTGCTTCGGGCGCGCCTCGAGCGCAACTTCGCGCACCGCCTCTTCATCGGCGTGTGAGTCGTGAAGAGCGAGAAAGCTCAGTTTAGGTCTTTGGATCGGGGGCCGCGCGGCCCGAAGGTTCGCTCCCAGCTTTCGCGGTAAGCGGGCGTCGCGACCTGCGCCGGTCCGCTCAGCGCGTCGGCCGATGCGCGCGCAGGGACGGTATAGTCCACGTGGACGTCGAAAAGAGCAGGGGACTCGGCTCGTCGCTCGAGACGGACGACCTCGCCGCCAGTCGTGAGCGGGCGGCCTTCGCGGAGCGGGCGGACCTCGCCCGCCTCGATGCCATGGGCCCGCGCGCGGAGGACGCGCGCGCCCTCGCCGTCGGCCGTGGGGCCGTGCATCAAGACGACGTCATAGCTCTCGGCGGTTGTCTTCTGCGGCGTGTCCGCGGACATGCAAGGGACCAAGCTAGCGCATCCCGCCGTCGCCGCCGAGCGGCGGCGAGGCCACCGCGTAGATGGCGCTCGCTTTGACGACGTCCCGTACGAACGTCGCGCCGCGCACGTGGACCTCGAAATGCCCCGAGGCGTTCTCGATCGCCCCCTCCAGACTGAACCTCACCGCTCCACCCCGCACGGCCTCGAGCTCGTCCAGCGTCGCGACGAGCGCCGAGTGGGCCAACGGGGTTCCGAGCGGCGCGCGGCCGGGCACGACAAGCTCGACCCGCTCGACGATCGCGGCATTCGCGCGCCCCGGGGAAGTCGCGCCGCTTGGACTGCCAGCGCCGACGGTCGCGCCTCGGCTCGCGCCGCGGACGAAGAGCTGGAGAGCGATTGTCGCGCGTTCGGCGGGTGCGGGGACGACGAACCCGAGCCCTGACTCGCTGAGTGGACCGATGACGAAGCGCGCACCGTCACGCTGCTCGATGACGACCACGCCGTGCTCGAGCTCCGAGGCGAGGCTCTCCTCGGTGGGGGGCCCGGCGTCGTCCACTTCGATCCGGAGCTCGCCCGCGCCGACGGGCGATCCAGATCGAGCCGGGGTCGCGACCGAGCTCGTCGCAGCTCGAGCGAGCGCGTTTCGCCACCGGTGGGCGTTCCGTGCGCAGCGCTCTTGTTCGACTGTCGACGTCAGCCCGGCGCATGGCGTATCGTCGGGGGCGGCCATGGCTTCGCATGACGCCCGCGCTGCCGCCGTGCGCAAGGCAGCGCAGAGGCGCGTGTCGTGTGACGCGATCGCGACGCAGAGCGGATCGCGACCGCGCGTCGGACGATCCGGTGCCTCCCACGGGCAGGCGTCTGCTGCTCCGAGGATCTCGGCCACCGTCGCTACGCAACGCGCGCGCAGCGACGAGGCATCGATGGCCTCGCATCGCCGGCCGTCTTTCGCCTTGGCGGCATCGAGCACGCGACACGCATCGCGGAGAAAGGTTTCGTAGCCGATGGCCTCGAGCGCGTCGCCCACGAGCGGGTCGATTCCGGCGTGCTCCTTCACGCACGCGTCGACGGTGGAGAACCGTTCGACCTCCGACTCGAAGTCGCCTGCGAGAGCGGGCGGATCGACACCAGGGTCCAGCGCGTTCGCGTCGACTTGGAGCCACCGTGCGACGCTGGCGAGCGGCGCGACACCGACCGCCGGAGGCCGCGGACGACGGTCGTCGTCACACGAATGCAAGTCCGCGCAAGCGCCGGCCGCTCCTACCATCCCCGCGGCGCCGACGACGAGCCCGGCGCGTTTGGGCTCGCGAGCCCAAACGAGAGCCCATGTCGTCCGCGAGCGAACCCAGCGGCCCACCCAGGTAAACCTACCGATTGTCATGCGAGGGTCACGCCGGCATCTTGTGAGCCTCTGGCATCGCCTTCGTTCAACGACTTGCCATCTGAACGGATAACCAGTATAGAAGTGTCCAAGGACGACGCCATGGACGACGCAAAGACCACCAAGAGCAAGGCTATCGATTTGGCAGTAGCCACCATCGAAAAAGAGTATGGAAAAGGCTCGATCATGCGCCTCAAAGAGGGCGCGAGCCTGCTCGACGGGGTGCAGGTCGTCTCCTCGGGCAGCATCGGGCTCGACATCGCGCTCGGCATCGGGGGCTATCCGCGAGGGCGTATCATCGAGATCTACGGTCCGGAGTCGAGCGGGAAGACAACGCTGACCCTTCACGCCATTGCGCAGGTGCAGAAGGTGGGCGGTGTGGCCGCGTTCATCGACGCCGAGCACGCGCTCGATCCGACGTACGCACGAAAGCTCGGGGTGAAGACCGATGAGCTCCTCGTGTCGCAGCCGGACTACGGGGAGCAGGCGCTAGAGATCGCAGACATGCTCGTGAGATCCGGCGCCGTCGATCTCATCGTCATCGACTCCGTCGCGGCCCTCGTGCCCAAGGCAGAGATAGAGGGCGACATGGGCGACAGCCACGTGGGGGTACAGGCGCGCCTGATGAGTCAAGCGCTGCGCAAGCTCACGTCGAATGTCGCGCGTAGCAACTGTTTGCTCGTTTTCATCAACCAGATTCGCATGAAGATTGGCGTCATGTTCGGAAGCCCCGAGACGACCACTGGCGGAAACGCTCTCAAGTTCTATGCGAGCTTGCGTCTCGACATCCGTCGCATCGGCGCCATCAAAGAAACCGCGGCAGTCGCTGGCAAAGACCCAGCGGTCGTCGGCAACCGTACGCGCGTGAAGGTGGTGAAAAACAAGCTCGCGCCGCCTTTCCGCGAAGTCGAGTTCGATATTCTTTATGGGCAGGGAATTTCGCGTTCCGGCGATCTCGTCGACCTGGCTTCCGAAGTCGGCATCATCGAAAAGAGCGGTGCCTGGTTTTCATACGCTGGCGAGCGCATCGGCCAGGGACGGGAGAACGCCAAGGCGTTCCTCGAGCAACACCCGGATACAATGGACAAAATAGAGGCCATGGTCCTCGTCAAGCATGGCATCAAGCGCGTCGGCGCCGTGGTCAGTGCCCTGCCGTCGAACGGTGCACCCCCCGAAGACAAATCCGCGAAAAAGCCTGCCGCGACGTCGAAGCCCTCGAACTAAAATAAGCCGACCACCGGGAGCGCTCAGTGCAACCGGTATCGTGATTGATGAAACTTTACGTCATGCGTCATGGGGCGGCAGAAGATGAGGCCGCGAGTCACCTCGACTTCGACCGCGCCCTCACGGCGGCCGGCCGCGAGCGCGTCCGCCGCGTGGCCATGACGCTCCTCGAGGGGGGCGAAGAGCCGCGGCAAGTGGTCACGAGCCCTCTCGTGCGCGCCGTGCAGACCGCAGAAATCGTCGCGCTCGTCACCGGTCTGGGTGACCGTGGCGGAACGCTCCGCGCAAGACGCGAGATTGCGCCGTCCGGCGATCTCGTCGGCCTCGTGCGGAGGCTCGTAGCCGAAGGCGAGAAGCGAACGATGGTCGTCGGCCATGAGCCTGATCTCTCCGCGCTGATCGCGGCGCTCGCGGGCCCATTGCGCCACCCTTTCGAGAAGGCCATGATCGTCGGCGTCCATCTCGGCGGAGGGGACACCGGCAAGGTCCGATTCGTCCTCGATCCGAAGGCGCTGCGCTTGCAACGCGAGGAAGCGTCGCGCCCTTGAAACGGCCGGCTCGTCAAGCCGTTTCGGACGTTTCTTTTTTCGCTGCAGGGTGCATGCAGGCCGCCTGCTCGGGGGCTTTGCCCCACGTATGCAAGTGGCTGACTTTTTGGGCCAAAAGGCTGTTCCTTGACACGCCCATCCTCGTCCTCTAACCCGCACGGTGGAGGCCACGGATGGGCGGTCGGAGCGTTATGCCCCTTGTGTATGCGAGCCGGGCGGGCGCGGCGCGGATGAGCCGCGGCCGGGCACTCGCCTCCGCTCGTCCACAGGTCGCGGCAGCCATCCGCATCCCGGCACGGGTCGGAGCCCAGCTTCGCCTCATTCTGCCATCGGCCTCGCCTCGCCTGTTCGTCCATGAGGGGGCGCGGCAGGCGCTCGAGCGCAAGCTCCGCGGTGCGTTCCCTGGCCCAGTCATCCTCTCAATCACCGACAATCGGCACTCGATCATCACCCATCGCGTACAACGCGGCATCCTTCACGCTCGCGTTCACCACATGTTCCTGAACGCGCACGCCCCCGTGCTGGACGCCCTTGTTCGGTACGTGATCCGAGGCGACCGAGACGCGAGCGCTACGCTCGGCGATTACATCGAAGCCAACGGTGTCCTCCTTGCGCGGCGCAAGCGCAACGCGCCCCTCGTGACCAAGGGCAGGCACCACGACCTTCTGGCGCTGTTCGACGGCGTGAACGAGAGCTATTTCGGAAGAGGCATCCACGCCCTCATCGGCTGGGGCAAGCGTCCTACGACGAAGTCGAGGACGCGGAAGACGATAAAGCTGGGAAGCTACAGCGCCGTCGACCGGCTGATCCGCGTCCACCCGGCGCTCGACCAGAAGTGGGTACCTCGCTACTTCGTCGCGTACATCGTTTACCACGAGATGCTCCATCACGTGATTCCCGGCAGTCGCGG
Source organism: uncultured delta proteobacterium (assembly GCA_963787925.1). Lineage (GTDB taxonomy): Bacteria > Myxococcota_A > Polyangia > Polyangiales > Polyangiaceae > Palsa-1150. The sequence goes on along the minus strand of CAWBEN010000003.1, from coordinate 226,748 downwards.
GCTCGGGCGCGTCAACCTGCACCCCCCGGAGTTCAAGGAGCGCGAGAGGGGGTTCCGCCACTACGAGCGCTCGATCGAATGGGAGAAGCGCCACGTCGCGCGCCTGCTTCGTTCGTAAAGAAAAGCGCCTGGCCCGGGAACGCCTGGCCGGGGCGGCACTCATCGTGCTGGCGGCCTGCGGTGGCGGGCGGGGTGTTCCCGCGTCGCCTCGCTCCCCCGGGTTCGTCGCTGCGCCGCCTCCAAGACCTCCGAGTGCGCTTCGTGCCAGCGCCGATGCCGAGGCGCCAGCGAAGTCCCATCTCATCGCGACGATTGCACGCAAATCGCTCGGTCCGTTCGCGGCGCGTACCGCGGAAGGCGGGATTGCAGCGTGGATCGCGCCCGCCGAGCGCGGTGGCGGCCAGGAGCTCGTCGTCGTGGCTCTCGCCCCGGATGGCGCTCCGGTCGGTACCCCGCGCCTGGCCGCGAGCGTGCCGGAGGAGGCGACGTCGCTCATCGTGCGGGCGGCCGGATCACACGGCGGTTGGTTGCTCGCCTGGAGCGGCTTGCTCGATTGGGGCGAGTCGCTGTCGGTCCTGGGCCTCACGCCCGAGGGGGCCCCGAGGGCACCACCCGTCGTGCTCCAGCAGACCAATGATCACATTCGATGGCTCGACATCGTACCAACCGCCCGAGGCGCCTCGTGCTTGTGGGCAGAAGAAACCATGGCAGGCGGCGCCAACGTGCTCGCGGCGTTTTTGGACTGGGACGGTAAGCCGGGAGCCGTCCCCGTCCGCGTGGCCCGTGGGGTCACCGGCTGGACGGCGGTCCGTGCGGGCGACGGTATCGGCGTGGCGCTCGTCACGGCAGATTCCAAACGCGGAGGCCCGTCCGCAGGGGCGGGTTCACTTTCCTGGGTACGCATGGATGAACGCGGCCGCGAGGTCTCCGCCGCAGCAGTCATCAGCGCGAGACCGACGGTCAGCGGCGACGTCGAGGTCGCTTCTACAGGCGAGGGGGCTTGGCTGCTGGGCTGGACGGATTGAACGGGTGAGGATGCGCAAGTCGTTCTCGCGGCCGTTGACGCCACCGGCCACGTCCAGGGGCCGACTCCGGCCCTGAACGCGTTTGGAGGCTCGGCGCTCGTGGGCTTGGTCGCGGGCGCAGGCGGCTCTGCGTTGGCCTGGGAAGAGCCGCGGTCCGCAGGTCGTCCGACGCGCACGCTGCACATGGCCACGGTCTCCACGGCCGGCGGTGTCTCGGCCAGGCCCGCTTCCTCGTTCGACGCCGCCGCGCACGTCCGGCCTGAGCTCGTGGCGACCGACAGCGGCTTCGCTCTTCTCCTCCTCGCGCGCGGGTGTCCGCAGCAAGGCGGACGCGGTGAGTCGTGTCCGGGCGCGGTGGTCCCGACGTTCGTTCGCCTGAACGGCGCGCTGCAGCCGACGCAAACCGAGCCGTTGGTCGTCGGCCAAGACCTCGCTCCGGCCGCGCTGGCCTGGGGGCTTCGGTGCGCCGGCGAAGGGTGCGTGGCTCTAGCAGCGACCAATGAAACCCCCACCCCGGTCTTCGCGATTGACCTCTCCGCTCGGTCATCGCCGTTTGGCTCCCCCATATCTCTTCCACCGCCGTCCGAGGCGCCGCGCGTGAGCGCGATCGACACGATCGCGTCCGGCCAACCCTACGGCGACGTCGTCGCAGCCAGGTGGAGTGACGCGACGCTCGTCGCCACGTTGACGAGCGCGACGGACGCGCCCCACGGCGCGGCGGAGTCATCGGCTCGCGGCAACTTGGGCGGGGCCCCTCGCGATGCGACGGTCGCGGTACGTCTCCTCGACGACAAGGGCGGGACTCAAGCGAGATGGAACGCTCTCACGGCGCGGGCGCTTCCCGCGGGCGGGCTCGCCCTTGCCGCGGCGGCACGCCCGGAGGACGGGGCCGCCGTGGCCTGGACCGCCCGCGACGACGGCGGAAAGCAAGTGCACGTCAATCACATCGACCGTCGTGGCAAACGCACGAACGAGGTCCAGCTCACGTCCGCCAAGGGCGACGCGAGCGACGTCGCTCTTGCGTGGGCGGGAGACGGATGGCTCGTCGCGTGGGTGGACACGCGCGACGGCAATGGTGAAGTGTACGCCAGCAAGGTCGACCGCGATTTACGTCGCGTCGCGCGCGAGGAGCGCATCACGCGTTCGCCGGGCGACGCAAGCGACGTCGTGCTCGCGGTCCAGGGCGAGACCGCATGGCTCGCCTGGAGCGATCCGCGGGAAAGCCCGCGAGACGGGTTGGGCGACATCTACGTGACGACCTTGAGCACGCACAACGCCAAACGGACGGGGGACGAGGTGAGGGTTCTCGCCACGGCGCAGCACTCCCGCTCGCCATGCCTGGCGCCGGTCGGCGACGGCGCGCTCCTCGGTTGGATTGAAGATGGGCCCACGGGGCTCGACGCTCCTGGAGCGGCCCTCGTCGCTCAGGTCGACTCGAACGGCCGCGTCGTGGGCGCTCCCTCTGCCCTGCGCCTGTCGAGCGCGGGGAAGCCCACGGCGGTGGTCGTCGTTGCATCGGGCGACGGCGCGCGCGCGGTGATAGCGCGTTCGGCGCGAGAAGGGATTGCCCTCGACGGCGTCGCGCTCGGGCCGGACGGCAAGGCGAGGACCAACACCTGGCCGCTGGTCAACCTCGAAGCGCCGGCGTCGTTCGACGTCGCGCTGGCGCTCGTCGGGGACACCCTCTTCTACGACGACACCGGGGGCGCTCCGGACAACCGGCGCGTACGGCGCGCCGCCGTCGACTGGAAGCGGTGAGTGAATTACGGAGGCCGGCACGCAACTTTGGTGAGGCGGCGTTCGATGATTGGGGAGGAGCAAAACCGCCAGCGCAAGCCCCCGTCCCGGGTGCCAGCGTGGCCCCCGAGGAGGAGCAGCCATGGACAACAGCATTCCCGCCTTTCGTCCCGATGTCGTCAGCGTTCAGACCGCTCAGCGACCCACGCCAATGCCTGTCCGGGTCCGATTTTCCGAAGTGCTCGCGAGTGGGGCGCGCGCCCTCGTCCAGGGGGCCCAAGCGGCGGTGGGGGCACTGCCGGGGGCCCCTCTTCTGGCGGTAGCGGTGCGGTCGGGGGCGGCCTCGCTCGCAGCGCCTCTCGAGACCAGCGCCGGGCTCTTCCAGAGTGGCGGAGCCGGGCTTCTTTCGGCCACGGCTCCCGAGGGACCGTCCGCGGCTGGCGTCGTCGGATTGGGTCTGTCCGCCTCGACGCCCACGACTCCCGACGGCGGCCTCGAGAGCTCGCTCGCACAATCGCAGGCAATGAACCTCTATTACCTGCACATTCAAGAAGAGGTGAACACGCAGAGCCGCACCTTCACCGCGTTGTCCAACGTGCTCGAAGTCGAGCACAACACGGCCAAGTCGGCGATCAGCAACATCCACTGAGGCCCGAGCGCAAAAGACGGTTTGCCCATCAGGGCAACCGCTCGTAGGCTCTCGCTGGAGACGTCCCATGGGAATTGATGGCATCGGCAAAAATGGCACGAGCGGCCCCGCGGCGCCGTCGTCCCACAGCGAGCGCAGCGGAGCCGCGCGGCCAGCCCGCACCGATTGCCCGTTCGAGGTGTCCGCGCCCGAGCCCGCGAACAGCGCGGCAGCGCGACCGGTCGGCGCCGTCGAGGTGCCCCCGACGGCGCTCGAGCGCCTCCGCGCCGGTGATCTCGACGTGAACGGCTACGTCGACGTCAAAGTGAACGACGCGACGACCCACTTGAAGGCGCTGCCGGCCCCCGAGCTGGAAGCCATTCGCAACGCGTTGCGCTCGCGGATGGCGAGTGATCCCACTTTGGTCGAGCTGGTACGAACGGTGACGGGCGGGAAGGCGCCCGAGGCGTCTCCCGAGGACTGACTTGGCTGGGGTAGGCGCGGGCAGAGCCGTCCTCACCCGCCGAGGCTGCATGCTCGCGGTGGCAGCCGCCGCGGCCTGCTCGCGCACCGAAAGCGCGGCAGGCGGTTCGCCTCCATCGACGACGTCGTGCGCGAGCAAGTATGCGCGCATCCTCGAATGGGACCTCGGCGCGCAGCCGTGGGGACAAGGGCGCGCCGTGGTGGTCGTGCCCGGCTGGGGGGGCCCGGGCGCTCGCTTTCCCGTGCTGGTAGCATTGCACGGACGGGGCGAGGCGCTGAAGGGAGCCGTCGACGGAGCCATGGGATGGCCGCGCGACTATGCCCTGCTGCGCGCGATCGACCGCTTGCACACGCCCCCGTTGCGCGAAGCGGACTACGAGGGGCTGGCTGACCAAGCGCGCATGGCGGACGCGAACGCATCACTCGCCGGCCGTCCTTTCGGCGGGGTCATCGTCGCGTGCCCCTGGTTGCCCGATCTCCACCCCGCGGCAACGGGCGACATCGCGGCTTACTCGCGCTTTCTCGTCGACGAGCTTCTTCCCCGCGTGAGGCAGGAAACACCGGCGCTCGGGGCGGCCGAGGCGACGGGAATCGACGGAGTCTCCTTGGGTGGGGTGGTCGCGCTCCGTGTCGGCCTCACGTGCCCGGAGTCCTTCGCGGCCGTCGGCGGCATCCAGCCCGCCCTCTCGGAGGGACAGAACGCCGAGTGGACGGCGCTCGCGCGGGCCGCGCGCGCGACGACGACCGGGTTTGAAGCTACGTCTCCTCACGAGCCACGAAGACTACTTTCACGCGGCCATCGTCGGTCTTTCACAGGCCTGGCGCGGAGCCGGCGTCGCGCACGATTTCGCAGACGTACCAGGTCCGCACGACTACATCTTCAACCGGGGGCCAGGGTCGATCGAGCTCCTCCTCTGGCATGACCGCGCGCTCTCGCGTGGGTGAACGCGCGTCGGCGGAAGACGGTCGAACGCGCCACGAGGGCGCTGTACGCGCAGGCCGTTTTATGGACACGCTGTCACGGTGGGCGGCTGTTACGTTGGATGAATGTGGCGAGCTAGGCCGTGGGCATTCATCTCGTGGTCGGCGATCGCAGCATGCTCGGGACAGCTTCCGAGCCACGTCGAATTGGAAACCAACGGGGCGAGCGTCGAATTCGCCATGGATGCGCCGAGCGCCAGCAGCTACCGGCTGCTCGGGCCAGTCGTCGGTGAGGCGGCCGCGACGGATCCCGACGTCGCGCAGCAAGCCGCGCGAAACGACATTCGCAACAAGGCCGCCGCGATGGGCGGGGTGCTCGTCACGATCGACGAAACGCTGGGCGAGCCGATGTTCCTCCAGGACAAGACCAAGGTGAAGCTCGTCGGACGAGCCTACAAGCCTGTCGACTGACTGCGGCACGGGGCTACCATCGCGCGCATGTCCGCGTGGCTCGTGCCGCTCGAGGTGCTCGCACAGCGCCGCGGCGGCGACGATCCGGCCGTCGTCGGTGGTAAGGCGGCGCGGCTCGTCTGGCTGGTTCGACACGGGTTCGACGTCCCCGACGCCGTGGTCCTTCCGGCCGAGGCGTTCGACCAGGCGCTGCGCGAGCTGCCCCCAGGGCTGCGAGCCGCGCGCCTTGCTTCGCGCCGCCACCGGCCGCGCGGGTTACTCGCGGGCGGCCGAGGCGCGTCAGCCAAATCCGAGAGCGCACCGCTTCCTGGTGGACTCGAGCAAGAGCTCCGTGCGCTCTGGCAGGACGTCGGCAGTCGTTGTCCGTGGGGGCTCGCCGTGCGCTCGAGCGCGACGTGCGAGGACGGCGCGCTCGTGTCGATGGCGGGGCTCGCCGAGAGCGTCCTCGGCGTCCGGGGCGGCGAGGCGCTCGCGGCCGCGGTCCGGCGCGTGTGGGCGTCGATCGCGAGCGGCCGCGCGCTCGCGTACCTCGCGGCGCACGGCGTGCGTGACGTCGGCGATGGCCGTCGTCCTCCAGCGGATGGTCGAGGCCGATGCGGCGGGAGTCATGTTCACGCGCGCTCCAGATGGGGGCGCGCGGGCGGCCACCGTCGAACGCATCGTCAACGTCGGCCTCGGCCTCGGCTCCCCGGTCGTCGACGGCGTGACTACGCCGGACGTGCTTCGCATCGATTCGCGCGGCCGGGTGGTCGGTTCGATCATCGCGAACAAGCCGCGCGCCACCGTCGTGGGCGCGCACGGCATCGAGGAGATCGGCGTGGACGACCCCGATCGCCCGGCGCTGAAATGTGAACGCATCGTCGAGCTCGCCGAAATCGCCGCGCGGCTCGAGAAGCTCGAGGCCGTCAGCTGGGACGTCGAGTTCGCGTGCGACGCGGAGCGCACTTGGATCGTGCAGGCGCGGCCGGCGACCGGGCGCGGGTTCCCCGATGGGGGCGACGCGGACACGGTCTGGAGCAACGTCAACGTCGGCGAGGCGCTGCCCGGGGTGGCTACTCCGTTCACCTGGTCGGTCGCCGGCGCGTTCAGCGAAGCCGGGTTCCGCCGCGCGTTCGCCGCGCTCGGTTGCAGGGTACCGCGGAACGCGCGCCTCGTCGGCAACGTTCACGGCCGCGTTTACATCAACCTGACGCAGTTCATGCGCATTGCGGCGCAAGTGCCGTTTCTCGACCCGCGGACGCTGGTCGAGCTCGGCGGCGGCGGCGGCGGCGACGAGCTGGCCGTGCAGGTTCGAGACGTCAGCCGACGAGGCTTCTACGCGCGCCTCCCGCTGACCGCATCTCGTCTGCTGCGCGAGCAGCTGCGGCTCGACGACGACGTCGGGGTCTTCGAGGCGTTCGCCGAGAAGCAATGGCGAGCGCAAAGCGCTCTCGACTTGGCCATCCTGCCTGACGAGGGCGTCGCCCGTCGCTTGCGCGACATTCAGCTGCTCCTCGAGCGCACCGGGACCGTGATGCTGACGTGCGCTTCGAGCGCGCTCGGCACCCACCTCGCCCTCAAGGCGATGCTCGGACGGGTCGCCCCACTCGACGCCGAGCGCCTCGCGCAGTCCCTGACCAGCGGCATTCGCGACCTGGAGAGCGCGCGCCCGGCGATCGGCATCGCGCACGTAGCGGCACTCGCGCGGCGCGACCCCGAAGCGCGCGCGGCGATCGAGCGCGAGTCGACGACGGGGCTCGACGCCATCCCCGAAGGCCCGACGCGGCGCGCGCTTCAGAGCTTCCTCGAGCTCTACGGCGACCGCGCGGTGCGCGAGGCCGAGCTGTCGACGCCGCGATGGAAAGAAGACCCGCGCCCGGTCCTGCGGATGCTACGCGCGGCGCTTCGGATGGACGCCCAGCACGTGACCGGCACGCTCGCGCGAGCGAAGCTCCAGGCCGACGCCGAGATGGCCCGACTCCTGCCGCGGCTCAACATCGTCGAGCAGACCGTCGTCCGGCACCTCGTAGCCCGCGCCCAGAGAGCGGCGCGCCTTCGCGAGCGAATGCGGGCCTGGGTGACGCGCGTGCTCGGAATGCTGCGCGAAGCGGCGCTCGACTGCCGATCGTCGCCTTCTGCGGCGCGACCCGGAGCTCGACGCGGACTGGCGCGCCGTCGTCGCGTCGGACTCGCCCCTCGCTGCCGTTCGCAGCGTCTTCTTCCTGGCGATCGACGAGATCGTCGGCGCGCTTCGCGTCTCGCGCATCGATCTCGCTCCGCTCGTGCGGTCGCGGCGGGCCGAGTTCGCGCGTGATCGAGGGCGTCCAGACCCGCCGGCTACGTTCGTCGGCGTTCCGCCTCCGGTCGTCCTCCCCCCCTCGGCGGCGACGTGCTCCGCGGCCTGCCGGCGAGCGCCGGGGTCGTCGAGGGGCGAGCGCGGGTCCTCCTCCGGGAGGACGAGATGGCGGCGCTCCAGCCGGGAGAAATTCTCGTCGTTCACACGACCGACGTCGGCTGGACCCCGCTCTTTCTGGTCGCCGCGGGTGTCGTCACCGAGCTTGGCGGGCCTCTGTCCCATGCGGCCGTCGTCGCCCGCGAGTTCGGCGTACCGAGCGTCGTGAACGTCTCGAGCGCAACCCGCGCCATCCGCACGGGCGACCTGCTGCGCGTCGACGGCGACCGCGGAATTGTCGAGCGCCTCCGCCTGTAATGCGCAGCACGTCCTCCCGGTCCGCGCTAAAGGAGCGGTGGATGCCGTGGATGCGGTGGGTCGTAGGCGCGGGCGATGGGGGCACGGTGCGCGACGTCCTCGAGCTCGCGAGCGCCGACCCGGCAGCCTTGCGCGATGGCCGCGTCTTCGTCGGCCTCCGCCGCGTGCGCAGCGCCGACGAGCGCGTCGCGCCCGGAGATACGCTCGAAATCGCGGCGCCCAAGGAGTTGACCCCCGGGGCCGTCTCCATCGTTCTCGAGACGAGCGATCTCAGTCGCCGTCGACAAACCTGCCGGGACCCCGACCATCGCCGACCACGCGGGCGCATCGCACGCGCTCGTCGCGTTGACCGCACGAACGCTCGGAATCGACGCTTCTCGCCTTCATCCCACCTCCCGCCTCGACCGAGACGTGAGCGGGGTCGTCGTGTTGGCGCGCACGAAGGCAGCGGCCGAGCGACTTGCGAGCGCTCGCCGGGCGGGGGCCTACGAGCGGCGGTACGTCGCCATCGTCTCTCGCTGCGGCCTGCCTGACGATGGAACGTGGGACGAACCGATTGGTCGCTCGGCAAACGCTCGCCTCCGCACGGTTCGCGGACGCGACGCGGTCCCCGCCATGACGCGTTACGCCGTCTGTGTGCGCGCAGCGACTGGCGAGGCCCTGATGGCGTTCGGCCCCGCGACGGGTCGCACGCACCAAATTCGCGTTCACGCCGCGCACGCCGGAGCCCCACTCCTCGGTGATCGCGCATACGGCGGGCGCACGCGCCTGACCTTTGCCACCGGCCGTGTTCTCGAGTTGCGTCGCATTGCCCTGCACGCCGCGCGCGTGGTCGTGCCGGACGAGCGCGGCGAGCCCGTTGTCGCACGAGCCCCGGTCCCGCCGGAGCTCGTCGACGTGTGGGAGGCGCTTGGCGGCGACCCAGGAGCATGGGAGGTTGCGACCTCGTGCGCGCTGCCCTGATCCCGTATTTCGCAACCGCGGCGGTCCTATCCGCGCTGACGGCGATTGCCGGTGAGCCACACCGGACCATCGACGCGAGCAGGGCGCTCGATGCCGCGACGCCGCCGAGCGCGGCAGGACCCATTCCGGAGTTCAAGTCCACCCCCACCCCTCCCGACCCGTCACCCCTCACCGCGCGCAAGCAGTGGATCTTCGATCTGCGCTGGGACCGCGGCGAAATCTGGCTCCTCGAAGTACGTCCGGTCGAGCTGCCGGAGGCACGCGTCACGCCGCGCGCAATGGGCCGCTTTGCCCTGGAGCTCTTGGAGGGGCAGGCTCTCGTCGAGCGCGTGCGGTTCGATTTCCCGCTCCTCGGCGCGCTCGAGCCCGAGGGCGCCCCTTCCCTCACCGGGCGGCTCCGCACACGCATCGGCGTCCTGTTCCCTGCGACGGCTCGGGGCGCGCGGCTGGAGCTCGTTGACCGCGCCACGCATCGGCGGTGGTCCCTCGCGTGGCCACCGCTGCCTTCGAAGCAGGAGACGCGAGACGCCGGCGCATTGCCCCAAGCTCCTGATGGCGCCGCCAACACATCAGCGAGATGACCGCTGGGCCCTCGGTGGCCCCCCGCTCCCTGCAGCAACGTGCTCCGCGCCCCCAACTTGTGCGACGATCCGGAAACCAGCCCATGCAATGCCCTGCCTGCCAGACCCCGGTCGACCCCTCTCAGCGCTTTTGCCCGTCGTGCGGGACGGCGATTGCGGCGGGCGAGGCACCCGTGGTCGATCCGCTTCTGTCCCAGACGCTGGGCGGCAAGTACAAGGTCATCCGACCACTCGGTGAAGGTGGCATGGGCGCCGTTTACGAGGGCGAGCAGCAGCTCGGCACGACGAAGCGCAAGGTCGCCATCAAGACTCTGCACCCGCACCTGTCGCGTGACCCCAAGATCAAGGCGCGCTTCGAGCGCGAGGTCGGCACGATCGCGGAGCTCGAGCACCCGAACACCATCCAGGTCTACGACTTCGGCTCGACGCCCGATGGCATCCTGTACATCGTCATGGAATTTCTGCTGGGAAAGAGCCTTGCAGACGTCTTGGCCAAGGGCGGACCGATGGCCCCCGCGCGCGTCGCCCGTATCATGCGGCAGGTCTGTGGCTCCCTCGAGGAGGCGCACGCTCGCGGGATCGTGCACCGCGATCTCAAGCCGGACAACATCGTCCTCGTCGAGCGCGCGGGCCAAAAGGATTTCGTCAAAGTGCTCGACTTCGGAATCGCCAAGCGGGCGAACGAAGAAGACCGAAACGAACAGAAGCTCACGCAGCAGGGCATGGTGCTCGGGACTCCCCCCTATATGAGCCCCGAACAGTTCAGCGGCCGGCCTATCGACTCGAGGAGCGACATCTATTCGCTCGGCGTCGTCGCCTACGAAATGCTGACCGGCGTTCTGCCCTTCAAGGCCGATACGGCGTGGGAGTGGGCGACGCAGCACATGACCCAGCCGCCGATTCCCATCGAGGCAAGTGGCGCGGGTGCGGCCGCGCCGGCGGCGATGCGCGAGGCGATCAAGCGTGCGCTCGCGAAGGCTCCTGAAGCGCGTTTTCCCAATGTGAAAGAATTCGTGGACGCCTTCCTCGACGAAGGACCCGCCGTCGTGCTCGGAGGGGGCCCGACCAACGAGCCACTGGCACGCCAAAAGACCGAAATGGCGGTGCCGCTCGATTTGGCCAGCGCATTCGGGCCGGCGCCCAGCGCCGTCCGCGCAGGGGCTTCCGGCGGCGGCCCTACGCCGGCCGCCGCCAACGTCTCGTTCCCGACGCCAGCAGGCATTCCCCAGCCACCGCCCGGAGGGGGTCGCGGTGAAGCCGGTGCAAGCGGGCGAAAAAAACTGCTCGCCGCTGCGGCCCTCATCGCTCTCGCGAGCATCGGCGCAATCGTCTTCGCGATGCGCGGCGGCTCGACGAAAACCGAGCCAACGGTGTTCGTCGGCGGTGCGGAAACGTCCTCGGCGCCCCCGGTTGCCCTCTCCGCCGCGCCAGAGAACGGGGCGCCCGTAGAAGCGCATGCCCCGGCCGACGTTCCACCGCTCCAGACGGCGGGCCGTACCGCTCCATCGCCGCATGTTCCTCCACACCCGGCCGCGAGCTCTGCATCCGCACCGGCCGCCGCTCCGAAGACTTCCGGCCCCGCCCCCCTTCCCGTTCCTCCTCCCGTTGCGTTCCCCAACCCCGTCGCGCTTCCGACGCAACCACCCGCTCCGGCGCCGGCCGCCGCGCCGCCGCGCTACGACGGCGCCGAGTGCCAGACAGCACGCAAGCTGAAGGCGCTCGGCCATCCACGCGAGGCCGAAAGCTGGGCCCTTGCGTGCATCGCCAAAGGCGGCACCCCCTAGAACCAACGCCTACCTGACGGTCGACGGACGCCGCGCTGCGCCAGCGCTGGCCCTCCGTAGATTCGTTTTGGTTCCAATGGCTTGCGGCTTAGGGACGCGCGCCCACGACACCCGACATAGACGGGGTCGCCATAGGTCGCCGAGAGCATGACCTGAGCCGGTAGACGCGAGCGTGGAGAATGCTACGGTATTCGTTGTGGACGTGATGCTGCGGAAGCTCGGGAAGGGCGCTCGGGCGGTCGCTGGCCGACTCGTTCGAGCTCCGCGCAAGGGGTCCGTGGTCGTCATCGAGTTCCCCGATGGGATGCACGAATACGTCACGACCCCAGTCAAACGGGTGCTCCGTCTCGCAGGTCGGGAAGTATTTTACATCGAGACGATCAACAGTCGGTACCGCCTCGAGGTGCGCAGCCGCGAGACGGCGGCGGCCGAGGGGACCGGTTAGAGTGAGGCCGGGCCGCGCGCTGACGGCTTGACGGGTTCTACCCAGCGAGGGCATGTTGCTCGCCGTGGGAAATTACGACCGTCGTAACTCGATGAAAATGAAGCGCCGAAAGGCGCAGGTCAAGAAAAAGGACCGCGCGAAGCGCCACGCCAAGGAGCGAAAAGCTGCGGCCGCACACGGCGCGAAGAAGCCGGTCGGAACCAAGAGAGCTCCGAGGACCGCCGCGCCCCCTGCGGCCGCCCCCTCCGCGGCAGGCTCCACGCCAACGGCTGGCTGAGTCACTCGGAAGCGGAGCCGCCGCCTAGGCGGATCGTCGGGAACTGGGCGGCATGCGGGGAGCCGGCAGGCGCCTCGTAAACGATGGTCTCACCCAGCAGGCCGATGTCGCCCTCCAGCCGCTGCTCGCCGACGAGCTTCCATCCGCCGGTGTCACTCCAAAGCTGCTTGAGCGTCGTGACGTGGAGCTCGTCTTCGTCGGGCCGATACCACGCGACACGCACGATCACGTCGACGTCGTGCTCTCCGCGGGCATGCATTCCCGCCAGCTCCACGTCTGCGAGGCGGACTGCGGCCCCCCAAGCGCGGTGCCGCGCGACGAAGGCGTCGCGCGCTGTCGGCGCTACGTGCTCGATCGCGAGCTCGTTGCGCCCGAAACGCATGTCCTCGTTGAGCTCCTGGGCATTCTGCTGGGCGCGGGCGAGCGCCGTCGGCGGAGCGGCACAGGCGGTCATGAGCGTGGCGACGGCAGCACCGAGCCCACCGATCGCGAAGCGTGTCATGGGGACGAGACCAATCACACCTCACGCACGAAGGCCAATTTTCAGAAGGCCACCGCCGCAACGAAGTACGGCTTGTCGAGACCTCCGCTGGCGAGACCTCTCGCATAACCCGCCCGGAAAGTGAGCCCGAGAACGTACCCAAGGGTGAGGTCGAACCAAAGCTCGCCGCCGACGCCCGTCTTGAAGTGCGCGACCGTGTCGAAGGCGCTTCCGTAGTCGACGAAGGCCGCGCCCGAGATCCGGTCGAGAAAGAACGGCAAGGTGGACGGACCACGGTCGACGTTGAGGATCGGAAAGCGATACTCGGCGTTCGCGAGCGCGTAGTAGTTGCCGGCCTGCGCGACGACCGGGTATCCGCGGAGAACGACGCCGCCCTGAACGAGATAGTTCTGGACGACGTCGAGCACGGGCAGATCGACGAAGCCGCCCACGTAGAACTGCCCGCTCCCCGCCCGACCGCCACCGGCCGCCCCCGCGCCACCGTGAAGGCCGATGGTGTGATGCTGCGCCCACGGCATCTTCAGATAGGTTGCGAGATTGAGCGCGGCGGCATACCCGGAGACATCACTCGCCAGCACGGGATCAGCCAAGTTGAAGGAGACGCCGATACCAAAGCCGCTCTCGTTGCCGACGCTCCACAAGTAACTCTGCGCGTTCGAGTATGCCCAGCCGAGGTGCAGGGTGCCGAGCGAGCCTCGGGAGGGCAGCCGAGGCGTGTCGTACGGGTTGAGCTGGCTGATCGGAAGGGGCAGATTGCCCGCAAAACGGAGAAACGAGTAAGACAGGCTGAAGGCTTGCCCGTCGAACGCTCGCGGCATCGCGTAGCGTATCCCCGTCGTCACCCCGACTTGCTCTTGGATCCAGCGGAGGGTGTTGCTTCCTAGTTGGTAATTCGTCTGGGGAGTTATCTGCCTGAAGACGCTCACGCTCATGTCGAACGGGAGCCGGGCGTACGTGTACCCGAGACTACCTTGCAGGTCGGGTTGCTCCCACTCCGTCGTGAGGCTGGCCGCTAGCGCGTGCAACCCGGCGATGTCTCCGCCCGTAGCCGTCACGATGCTCGCCTGACCGAAATTGCCCGGAGTAATCTGCACCGAGTAACGGCGCGGCTGGAGCGTTGGCAACGGATTGTAGGCGCGGGGCGCAACCCCCTGCGGCGGCGGCATGGCCGGCCCCTCTGGACGAGACTCTTCGTACGGCAATGGATCGAGCCACGCCGCCTCGTCGAGCGCCATGACGAACACGTCGAACCCCGCGTGGGTGTAACCGACGTAGGCAAGCGACCGGCCGTCTGCCGAAGGCTCCGGCTGGTAGGCCCCGCTGACGACGTTCGTCACTTGCTTCAAGCGACCGCGGCCCACTTCGTATGCGTAGACGTTCGTCACCCCTGTGCGATCCGAGTGAAAAAAGAGCCATCGGCCGTCGGCAGAAAAGACCGGATCGCCATCGATGGCGCGATCGTGCGTCACCTCGACGAAGGATCCATCCGCCGTGTCGACGATCCGTACGTCGCGGTAGCCCCCACGTCGCCACGAGCTGTACGCGACGTGGCGATTGTCCGGCGCCCAGCGAGGGGTGAATGCCTGGTCGAAGCGCGCCCCGGTGACGAGCGGACGGGCACCCGCTAGACCGTGAGCGCCCGGGCGCTCGGAGGACGGAACGACGTCCGCGATCATCAGCTCCGTCGTCCCCCGATGGTTGGTCGTGAAGACGACCCGCCGGCCGTCCGGCGAAACGGCGGGGTCGGAAGCGCGCCAGCCGTCCGTCCACCGCACGCGTCGACCATCCAACCCGCTCGTGCTCTTTTCGTGCGCCGCCAATTCGAACAGATCGCCCAAAAAGAATAGGTTTTGATGCACGTCCACGGAGCTGAAGACCGCCGCGCCGTCGGGGAGAAAAGAAGCACCGGTGCTGCCGTTGGTCCGTACCAAGAGATCGCGCTGGCCCTCTCGGGCGCCTACGATCCCTCCGCCGGCGTCACGCACGAGCGGAAGCGCCCAGAGACCCGGGGTCGTGTGGCCGTCATCGGCAAAGAACACGAGCTGACCGGCGTGGTCGGTCCACGCGCCCGCCGGGATCCAGCGCGGGTGCTGAACCGTGTTTCCAGTGTGCGTGAGGCGGATTCCTTCGCGCAGACCGCGCGCCCGAATCGCGTCCGCCTGTCCTCCAAAAGTCCGGCGCAGCGACTCGATCCACGCGGGAAAGAGCTCGTCGAAGGTGTGCCCCGTCGCGCGCCGGATGGAGCGGTTGATTCCATACGGAATGAGCTGTCGGCCGTAGTCGTCAATCATCGCTCGAATGGCTTGCTCGCCGTATGTCTCGGCGATCCATTGGAGAAAGAACGACCCGTAGAGGTACGCAATGTTTCCCTGCGGCCAGCGACGTGGGCCATTCGAGAAGACGTCGAGAGGCGCGACGTTGTCTTCGAGCACGTCCGCTCGCATGAACATGTTCCACATCGAGGAGCGAAGGCGACCCCCGCTCGTTCGCACGCTCTCCTCGAAGACGGCGAGCCCCTCGAGGAGCCAGCGCGGCTGCACCTGGTTGGGCGCGAGCGTCTTTCCGAGCACCCTGTTGATCAGCGCCGGGATACCCACGGTGTGATCGGTGTGCAAGATGTGCGTGTACTCGTGAGTCACGAGCTCCAGGTACCAGTCGTCGAAGTCCCCGAGGGGTGACATGTCGTCCGGCGCGGTCACGTTCAGCTGGATGGCGTCGTATGGGAGCGCCGTCGCCGACCCGTTCGCGCTGTCGGTCTGGTCGGTCAGTAAAAGCTCGGTCTTTTCGCTGGGGCTCCAGCCCACGGCGGGCACGATTCGATCGTGAATGGCTTCGGCGAGCGTCGCCACACGCTCGGCGATCTCGTCCTCCGTCGAGTAATAAGTCACTCGGAAGTGGCGTGTCTCGATTGTCTTCCACGACAGTCGTGGATCGTTCGCGGCAGTCGCCATTCGGGCGTTCCCCAGCAGCGCGCCAAAAAGGAACGCGAGGAGGAAGCCGAAGCGTCGCAGCACGCCGGCCGAGTGCAGCGGGCGCCTCAGAGGTCGTCGTGGAACAATGGTTCACGGTTTCGCACGTAGCGGTACACGAGCTGGCGCGCTTCGGAGGTGATCTCGGTAAACTGAGCTCCGAACCCCGGGGGAGCGTCACTCGCTCCGTCGCTCGGCTCGCGCCGCCAGCGGACCACCGCGTTCGCCTCGAACTCGTAGCCGCCCGGAAGCGACACCTTCAGGCGCACGGCGTGACCGAGCTTCGGCAGTTTATACGTCGAAACGAACAGTCCGCCGTGATCGACGATGTCATTGCCCGACAGCCCCTTGTAGAAGTTGCTGGGGCTGTGCGCTCCGAGCTCGGCCACGACCGCAGGCTCCCCGCCCGCTTCGGCTCCGCGCGCGGTTGGCGCATGAGCGCGCACGGGCTGAGCTTGTTGGGACGGCATGGCAACAGGCGCCGCACGCGCTGCGCCCATGGGCGGGGGAGTCGGGGCGCGCGCGGGAGCGGTCGGCATGGCAGGAACGGGTGGCTGGCCAATTCGCGTCAGCGCGTGAACGGTGCCAAGCGCACCGGCGACCGACTCGATGGCGGCGACGACGGCCTGGTAGCGGCCAGGCTGCGCTTGGAGTTGCGCCAAAGCATTCTGCACGTTCGCAAGCGCGTTCTGCGCGTGGGGACTGACCTGGGCCCCGCCGGAACGCTCGATTCTGGTGCAGCAGGCCCATCGCCTGCGCGATTGGAGCGGCGAGCTCGAGGAGCGGAGCCGGCACGTTCGGGTCGCCTTGAAGTGCGTTGAGACCTCGGGCCAGCGACTCTCGTGCGGCGCGAGCAAGCGTGACGGCGTCGGACACGTTCGTGTCTCCCTTCGGGTGGATCGAATAGTAGCCTAGCGCGGCGCCGCAGCGGAAAGATGCAAACGATCACGAGCCGAGACGCGCTTGGTCGACGATGTCCGCCAAGGCGCCTGCCCCGAGAGGCTCGTCTTCCTCGCCGCGCCCCTCGAGGAGCTCGATCGCGTCGTCGGCGGCCCGGACGACCGCAATCCCGTCCGTGCGGACGGCGCCCTCCCCCGGAGCGAGCGTTCGCGGGAAGTCGCAGGTGGGACCAACGCGCAGGATGGTCACGACGCGCTCGCCGATGGCGGTCCACGCCCCAGGCCAAGGCGCTGCAGCGCGGACGCGCCGCGCGATGCGTTCCGCGGGCCAAGACCAGCGGAGCCCGAGCTCTTCGTCCGTTGGCTCCGGAGCCATCGTGGCGAGGGTCGCGTCCTGAGGACACGCGGCAAAGGCGCGCCCTTCCGCGAAGCCACGCGCCGTCTCGCGCAAGAGAGCCAAGCTCGGCCGGTCTAGAGCGCGCGCCAGACGCCAGGCGTTCCACGAGGGATCGATGGGGAGAACGCGGCGGCCGAGAATGGCGCCGGTATCGTACTCTTCCTCGAGAACGTGCGCCGTCACGCCCGTCACCGCATCGCCGGCATCAATCGCCCAAAAATACGGATCCGGACCGCGGTGCCGAGGCAAGAGTGACGGATGAATCCCTATCGCCGGTGCGAGCCCAAGAATGCAGCGGGGGATTTTCTTCGTCCAAAACCAACTGACCACAAGGTCGGGACGCGATAGGCGCAGCTCGTCGAAGACGGCCTCGCTGGACGCGTCCGGAACGGCGTGCATAGAGGACGCTCCAACCAGGCGCGCAAGCCGCCGGGTACCGAACGCTCCGCGGCGGCACATCCCCGCCCAAACGATCTCGATGGCCGTCGCTCTGGAGCAGCAAAGCCGCAAGCGGCAGCCCAAAGAACGCGATTCTCACCTCGAGTGAGGGTCAGGCCGACTGGGTCGGCGCCACGATGACGCCCGGCGTGGGCTCCTCGCCCGATTGGCGCAGGAGCGCCGTTCTGACCGCATGCTCTACCAACTGCCAAAGCTGCCCGCGATCGGTAACCCGGCCGAGAAACCCGATGGGAATGCGGAAGCCGCCCTTGTCGCGCCGGCCGCCTCCGTACGGGCGCCCCTTCTCGTCTGCGCCGAAAGCCTGCTCGAGCCAGGCCGCCGGATCGACGCTCGGAGAATGCGTCCGCAGGCTTCCTTCGATGTACTTGTCGCCCACGACGCCGTAGACGACGCAGGTATCGATGTCTTCGCGCCGCACGAGAAAATCCGCCGCCTGAGCGATGGTGTCGCGCTCGGCCTCGCTGACGAATCCGACGCCGGCCATTGCGAAGTTGCGCCGCACCACGAGCGCCTGAAGGGCCCGGGCGATGACGTCCATTGCGGTCGGGGCGATGAGCCGGCGCGACAAATCCTGCAAGAGGTCGCGGTCGCACACCTCGATGATCTGACCGGCTGCGCGGAAGTCGGCGGCGCGCGCCAGCATGAAATCGTCGGTGTCCGTGGCCAGGCCGTGCATCAAGGCCGTGGCGATGCGCCGGTCCTCCTCCACGTCGGGGTCGAGGGTCGCTAGCTCCTGCAGGTACTCGACGAAGATGGTGGCCGTCGCGCCGACGTCGAACCGCATGTCGACGAACCGTGCCTTGGGCGGCGACACGGCCCGGTGGTGGTCGACGATCGTCAGCACCTCGTAGTCGGCCGCATCCGCCAAGTCGGGGTCGACCTCGTGCGCATCGACGAGCCCGATGAAATCCACGCGCCCCGCTTCGCGCACGCTCTTTATTTTGCGAAGCTCGAGCCCCAGCAGCTTCACCAGAGCGCGATTCTCCCGATGGCTGAGCTCGTGGCAATAAGCGACCGTGGTCTGGCCGACGCCGAGCCGCTGGCCGAGGTGAGCTTGCGTGATGGCGCAGGCGATGCCGTCCGGATCGGGGTGGCCCCGAAGCGCGATGAGCACGTGCTTGCCACGAGCAGCCGCGCAGGCCTCCGCGAAGCCGCGGCTCCGCGGCTCGGCCGTCGATTGGTTCGCGGCTGCGAGGCGTCGGACCGGTTCGCTCATGGTGGGGGGAATTGTGGACACGTTTTTACCTACAAATCCAGGGCGTGCCGCCTGCCGTTCGACGAGGCGGCTCGGTCCCCCGCTGCGCTACAAATGCTCGCACAGATGATGCCAAGGCGCAGCCGATGGTGGAAAATACAAGCAAAATAGACGGGTTGTCCGCGCTCGACCGGTCACTCGTCGCCCGCCGCCATGAGCCATGCGCACGACGCGGCGGCCTGGTACGTTCGCGGCGGCCGGCATGCGCTTGACACGTTCGGCGGCCACGCGACCGGCGCCTGTCCCCGGTCGGGCGCGACGGCTTGCCGCTGCGCGCGCTCTATGGCTGCGAACGCTGGTTCCTCCGTTGGTCATCGCGTTGCCACCGCTCTTCTGGGTGGTGCAGGCGTCAAGGTGCGCCGCGCTGACACCGCTCGGGCGCGATCAGGGGATCTTTCAGTACGTCGCGTGGGCGCTCGGGCAGGGCGACGTCGACTATGTCGACATTCGCGACGTCAACGGCCCGCTGACCCACCTGGTGCACCGCGCCCTTCTCGCGATGGGCGGAGCGGACGAGCATCGCTTTCGAGTTCTGGACTTGCTCGTCACCGGCGCCACATTCGCTTTGGTGGGCGGGTGCTTGCCTGGGCTGGGCCGCAAGCGTGCGGACGAGCGAGAGGCTCCCCCCGACGCCCGTCTCGACAATCGGCGCGACAATCCGCGACGCTGGGCCGAACGGCTGGCGTGGGCGCTCGCCGGAGCGGTCGTGCTGGGGGCGCAGTACCTGCTCTACGGGTTTTGGGACCTCGCCCAGCGCGAGAGCTTCTTCGACTGGTTCATGCTCCCGAGCGCCGCGCTGCAGCTCGTGGCGCAGGCGAGCCCCCTCGGCGCGGCTGGCGCTCGCCGCCGACTCCTCCTGTTCGGCGCCGCCGGCGCGCTCAGCGTCGTGCCTTGGTTCGGCAAGCCGACCTACATTCTCTTCACACTGGCACAGGTCGGCGCCATCGCGTTCGACGATCCGATCCTCCCCCGCAGGGACGCGCTCATCGCTTTCGCCGCTGGAGGCGCGATGGGCGCAGCGACCCAGCTCGTCTTTCTCTGCGCAGAGGGCGATCCGATCGCCTTTGCGCGCATTCAGATCGATGACATCCCGGCCATGTACCGCTTCATCTGGCCGCGCGCGGTCAGCGACCTTCTCTCCGACCCATGGCGCGCGAACCAGGCTGTTTACGCGGTGGTCGGCGCGGTCACGCTTCTCGCGCTCATCGCGCTCGGAGAGCTGCCGCGCCGAGCGATGGCCGTAGCCGCACTGCCAATCTGCGCGCTCGCCGGCGTGGTCGCTCAAGCCAAAGGCTTTCCGTACCACTTTCACCCCGTATCGGCGGGCATCCATCTGCAGTGGCTCGTCGCTGCGGCGTGGCTGGCCGAGCGCGCCGGTGCCGCCCAGCGGCGCGGGGGCCTAGTGCGCGCCCTGCCTGTCATCGCGGGCGCCGCCCTGGCGCTCCGCGTGGCTACTGCGCTCGAAGATTCTCCGCACTTGCGCTCTGCACGGCTCCTGTGGACCGCAGCCACGGCCGAGCAACGGCGCACGCAGGAGTACTTCGCGTACTTCCCCGAGCCAGACTTCTTCCCGTACGAAATGCGCGAGGCGGCCGACTACCTTCGGGCAAGCACGGCGCCCCTGGACCGCGTCCAGACGTACGGGATGGACCCCTATGTCCTCTTTCTGGCGCGACGGCTCAGCGCAACGCCCTACATCTACGCCTACGATTTCAACGCCGACGCCGCGCTTGCGGGCGGAAGCGCGGCGGCGCCCCGACGGCGGGGAGCGCGCCGTGATTCGTGCCATGCGTGATGCTCACGAAGCCGACATGCTGAGCCGCCTGCAAGCCCGCGCGCCGGCGGCATTTGTCTTCCTCGACTCCGCGCCGCTCATGACGGAGTCGGATGCGTGGGACGACTTCGAGGCTCACTGCTTGCGCTCTGCGGCGTGGGTCGCGGCACATTACCGCCACGCGGCGCGTTTCGGTCACCTCCATGTCTGGCTTCGCCTCGACGTGCCGGCGCCTGACCCGTCCCAGTTTGGACGAGGGGACCAGGCACTGGAGGTTGTGCCTCGGTAGGTGCTTTACGCCCGGAACGCTCGCTTGGGCTGGTAAATGCCCCCTCGCCGGCCCCCGGTCCCGCCGCTTGAGCTACACTCGCCCGCGAACGCGCTGTGCCGACTGCCTGTCCTGCCGCGCCCCCCCATTTCCGAGAAAGCATGGACGACACACCCGGCTCGAGCGCACCTGATCACGGCTGGGCCGCGCCAATGTCGCAAGCCCCGGCATCCGGCCCTGCACCAGTGAATTCACCGCTGCCAGGGGCGCTACCTTCGACCGAGGCGCCCGACCTCCGATCGGAGGCGCTTTATCTGAACCGCGAGCTCTCCTGGCTCGAGTTCAACGCGCGCGTGCTCGCCGAGGCCGAGAGCGAAAGCGTCCCGCTGCTCGAGCGGCTGAAGTTTCACGCCATCGTGTCGAGCAACCTCGACGAGTTCTTCATGGTGCGCGTCGCCGGCCTCAAGCAGCAGCTCACCGGCGAGGTCGACGAGATGGGCCCCGACGGAATGACCGTCGGCGAGCAGCTTGGCGGCCATCGCGGCGTCGTGTTCACGAGCTCGCGGCGGCGCAGTCGCAGAGCCTCGCGGCGCTCCTCCCGAAGCTGGCCGAGCCGGCATCGTCTTTTTGCGTCCAGCCGGACGTCTCACGCCGAGGCGCTCGCCGAGCTCGACGCGCGCTTCCACAACGAGGTCTTCCCGATCCTCACGCCCATCGCGATCGACCCGGGCCACCCGTTCCCGCACGTGCGCAACCGCAGCCTGAACCTCGGCGTCATGTTCACGCGCGAGGGCACGCTCGAGCACGGGTTCGGCGTCGTCCAGGTGCCGTTGATGCTCCCGCGCCTGCTCGGCGTCAACGGCGCGAAGACGCCGAACGGGCAGCCCGCCGCGCGGGCTTTCGTCCTGCTCGAGGATCTCATCGCGCGCCACGTCGGCGACCATCTTCCCGGGCGTGCGGGTCAAGGGCCTCTACGTCTTCCGCGTCACGCGCAACTTCGACATCGAGATCGACGAAGAAGAGGCGGAGGACCTCCTTCAGACGATCCAGCAGGAGCTCCGCCGCCGCGAGCGCGGCAACGCCGTGCGCCTCGAGGTGGCCGGGCGACGCTCCGGCGGGGTCGCTCGCGAAGCTGGTCAAAGCGCTGAAGCTCGACCCGGACAAGGACGTTTATCACGTCACCGGGATGCTGAACGCTGGCCGACTTGATGTCGATCGCCCGCGATGAGGCGCGCGGCCTCCGCGACGAGCCGTTCACGCCGCACGCCGTACCGCCGCTTCGCGATGCGGACGACTTCTTCGCCGTGATTCGCGAGCAAGACGTGCTCCTCCATCACCCGTACGAGTCGTTCGACGGTGTCGTCGAGCTCATCGCGCGCGCCGCCGAAGACCCGGACGTCCTCGCGATCAAGCAGACGCTCTACCGCGCCGGCGGCGATTCGCCGATCGTGAAGGCGCTGGCGCGCGCAGCCGAGAGCGGAAAGCAGGTGACGGCCATCGTCGAGCTGAAGGCGCGCTTCGACGAAGAGTCGAACATCGTCTGGGCGCGCATGCTCGAGCAGGCCGGGGTGCACGTGGTCTACGGTCTCCTCGGCCTGAAGACGCACGCGAAGTGCCTTCTCATCGTGCGCCGCGAGAAGGGCAAGCTCCGGCGATACGCGCACCTCTCGACCGGCAACTACAACCCGACGACGGCGCGCCTCTACACCGATTTCTCGCTCCTCACGGCCCGCCCGGACGTGTGCGAGGACGTGTCGAGCCTCTTCAATTTGCTGACCGGCTACAGCGCGCCGCCGCGATGGAACAAGCTCATCGTCGCGCCGCTCGGCTTGCACGAGGCCGTCCTCGGGCTCATCGCGCGCGAAGCGGAGCACGCGCAGGCGGGACGGCCGGCGCGTATCGTCGCCAAGATGAACGCCTCGTCGACGCGGACGTCATCGAGGCGCTCTATCGCGCGTCGCAGGCCGGCGTGCCCATCACGCTCCTCGTCCGCGGCATCTGCTGCCTGCGTCCGGGCGTGCCGCGAGTGAGCGAGACCATCGAGGTTCGCGCGCTCGTCGACCGCTTCCTCGAGCACGGGCGCGCGTTCCACTTCGCCAACGGCGGCAAAGACGAGGTCTACATCGCGAGCGCGGACTGGATGCCGCGCAATTTCCACCGGCGCGTCGAGGCGATGCTGCCGATCGACGATCCGCTGCTCAGGGCACGACTCATCGAGATGATGCAGTTGCAGATAGCCGACAACGTCAAGAGCTGGCTCCTCAAGCCGGACGGCAAGTACGAGCGGGTCCACCCGAAACCGGGAGCCCCCCTCGTCCGGTGCCAGGCAAAGCTCATCGAAATGACGCGCGATCGCATCAAAGCCGCGGACATGGCCGCCACGGGCGGTCGCTTCAATCTTTTGTCGACGCGTAAGCTCGATGGCAAAGGAGCGGAGACGCGGCGCGTGAGGCGAGATTCGCGCGAGGGCCGAAAGGCGCGATAGCGAGTTGGGGCCTACGACCTCTCGCCAGCGGCGCAGCGCCTACCCGCCGCTCGAGCCGCATCACGTCGGCAGGTTGCGCGTCTCCGACCTGCACGAGCTCTACTTCGAACAGAGCGGCAATCCCGACGGCAAGCCGGTCGTCTTTCTGCATGGAGGGCCTGGCTTTGGCACCGAGCCGGCGCATCGTCAGTTCTTCGACCCGAGGGCGTATCGCATCATCCTCTTCGACCAGCGCGGCTGCGGCAAGAGCACCCCGCACGCCTCGCTCGTCGAAAACACCACTTGGCACCTCGTCGACGACATGGAACGCCTACGCCAGCATCTCGGTGTCGAGCGCTGGCAGATCTTCGGAGGCTCATGGGGAAGCACCCTGGCGCTCGCCTACGCGCAGACGCACCCCGAACGCGTGTCGGAGCTCGTGCTGCGAGGCATTTTTCTAGTGCGAAAAAGGGAGATCGATTGGTTCTACCAGCACGGCGCCAGCGCTCTCTTCCCGGATGCATGGGAGAAGTACGTCGAGCCCATTCCTGAGGCCGAGCGGGGTGATCTGCTGAGCGCGTTCCACCGACGGCTGACGGGCTCCGACGCCGTGGAGCGCCTGCGCGCTGCCAAGGCTTGGAGCGTTTGGGAGGGGTCGACGAGCTGCTTCGCCCTGAACCCTACGCTCGTTCAAAAGACGGCGGGCGACGAGTTTGCCACCGCGTTCGCGCGCATCGAGTGCCATTATTTCATGCACGGGGCGTGGCTCGACGCGCCTCGCGATCTCCTCGCGAACGTGGACGTCGTTCGGCGCGTTCCCGCGGTCATCATTCAGGGGCGATACGATGTCGTCTGCCCGATGGAGACCGCTTGGGCTCTGCACCGCGCGTGGCCGGAGGCCGACTTTCGGATCGTTCCGGATGCCGGACACGCCGCCAGCGAGCTCGGAACCCTCCACGAGCTCGTCGAAGCGACCGACCGGTTTCGCTGACACCATTCCAGCCGAGGGCTCCTGCTAGAGTGCGGCCCCTCGCGATGCCTCACCCCCGTGCGGTCGTCATCCCTTTCGGCGTACCGCACGAGGCGAGAGGATTGGGGCTCGGGCTCGCCGCTCTCGTGCACACCTTCGTACAGATCGAAGGAGGCGAGGTGGCGGTCGCCCAGCTTCACGCGCGCGGCAAGGACGAGCCGCCGAGCGGGCCGCCTCTGGCCATCGAGGCATTCGTCCCGCCGCTCGCATGGCGCGACATTGTTGCACGCACCGAGGCGTCGAACGCGATGAGCCTGGTCCTGACCGGCGCTCTAGAACCACCGGGGGGCGGACGCGGCGCCATCCAGCTTCTCGCCTTCGACGCGCAGAGCGGACAGACGCGCGCGCGCGTCGACGCGACGCTCGACGAGGCGGGCGCTGGCGCGTCGTTACTGGCCGCCTTCGAGGAGCTCGGGGCCGGCATCGGTGGCGAGATGGGCGCGCTTCGGCCGTTGGGCGAGCTCGATTGGGAGCCACTCGAGAGCGTTTTGCGAGCCGAACGGTGCGCGCTTCACGATCCGCTGCGGGCAGGCCCGCACGATCGAGTGGCGGCGATGCTCCACCTGGGCAGGGCGATAGGCGATGCGCCTCGCGCGCGCTTTCCAGTCGAGCGGCTCGCGGCGCTCGCAGTCGAGACGGCGAAGCAGGCGCCCCTCGACGCGAAGCTCGCTTCGGCTGCGGTGCGCGCACTCACCCGGGCTGCGGAAGACGCGCCGACCCGCGTCGAGATCGTGGAGGCCCTCGCGGCGCTCGAGCTCCGGCTCGGAAAGTTCCGCGAAGCCGAGCGACGGGTGAACGCCGCCATTGCGCTGGCTCCAACCCGGACCCGGCTGTACGCGCTCTTGTCGCAGGCGCTTCGAGCGCAGGGTGACCTGCCAGGCGCGCTCGCAGCCCTGCAGCCGGTGTTGGCTGAGGCGCGCGAGGACCCGACAGTGTGCACGGAGAAAGGCATCGTCCTGGCGGCGAGCGGTGACCTGGCGGGCGCTCAGAATGCGTGGCGCGAGGCGCTCGCGCGCGATCCGGTCCATCCCGGCGCGTTCGGACACTTGGGCGCGCTCGCGCTCGGACAACGAGACGCCCAGACGGCACAGACGCTCGTGGACATTGCCCTTGCGACGGCGCAAGCGCGGCCGGAGGTCCTCAGGTGCGCCGTGCAGCTCGCTCTGGCGACGGAGGGCGAGGGCATTGCGCGGGCCTCGCGGCTCGCGCGGCTCTGCAATAGACTCCTCGAGTCGACACCGGGTGATGCGTGGGCGCTGCTCGCTCTGGCGCGGTCTTCGCTCGTGCTGGGCGACATACCGGCGGCCCGCTCGCAGCTCGCGCAAATCGACCGGATGGCACCCCACTCCGCCGCGGCCGCCCACGGTCAGGTGCTCCGCCTCTCGATCGAAGATCCGCGAACGGAGCTGGAGCTCCAGAGCGTGCTTCGCGCGGCTGAAGGCGCCTCACCGGAGGACCTTCCCAGCGTCGCATCGCGGGCGCGCAAACTGGCGACGGTGCACGGCGCGTGGCCTGGGTGGCTGGCGGCGGCGGTCGCGGAGAGAAGACTTCGACACTGGACGGCAGCGCGCGAAGCCCTCGACGTGGCGCTCGAGATCGCGCCCGGTGCGACGGCGGTCCACCTCGAGCTGAGCGAGGTACTGCTCGCCACGAAAGTCGCCTCGGGGGCGATCGAGCACGCTGAACGCGCAGTGGCTCTCGAGGGGGAGTCTCCGCGGGCCCTTGCGCTCCTCGCGCGCGCGTTCTTCGCCTCGGGACGACTCGGTGATGCTCGCCAAGCCACCCACCGCGCGTTGGCAATCCAACCCGACCAAGAGGACGCGCGCGCGCTCGCTGCGCGGCTGGCTGAAGGATCCCGCAAATCTGGCTGGGGCGCCAAGGCTCGTGGCGTCTGGAGTCGCTTGGTGCGCGGCTAGGACGATCACCGCTGTCCGAATATGCCCGCTCCCACGCGCACCAACGTGGCACCACAGGCGATCGCCAACTCGAGGTCCGCCGTCATGCCCATCGAAAGCTCGGGCAGTGTGGCCTCACCTCCGTGGAGACTCCTGAGGGTCGACACCGTCTCGAAGACCCGACGGGCCGCATCGAGATCGCCCGCTGGCGGCATCGTCATCAACCCGCGCAGCACCAGGCTTGGTTGCGCGCGGACGGCGTCCATCACCTCTTCGATCTCGCTTGCGGTCGCCCCCGCCTTTTGCAGCTCGCCGCCGACATTCACCTCGACGAGCACCGGCAAGGGCGCCGGGCGATCCCCCGTCGCCGCTCGTCTTCCGAGCTCTCCGGCGAGCGCCGCGGAGTCGACCGTGTGCACAACCTGCGCGTGCTTGGCAACGAGCTTGGCCTTGTTGGTCTGCAGGTGGCCGATGAAATGCCACTCGATGTCGTCAAGCTCGGCCAGCGCCTCGGACTTGACGGCCAACTCCTGCGCGTAGTTTTCGCCAAACATCCGTTGTCCCGCGTCGTACGCCTCGCGAACTACGTGCGCCGACTGCTTCTTCGAGACGGCCACGAGCCTGACCGTCCCGGGTGCCCGGCCAGAGGATTGCTCGGCGCGCTCGATCCGCGCCCGCACTTCCCGGATACGTCCTGCGACGCTCATTGCCGGCTCCGTGCGTGCCACACCATGACGTCACTGGCCTTCGTGAGGGGCCCCCCCTGGAAATCGCCCTCGACGCGCTCCACGGCAAAGCCGTTGTAGTGCAAAAGAGCCTCCCACTCTTGCGGGAAGAACTGGCGGTGAGAAAGCGGCGTCACCCAGCGCTGCGCCGGCTGCGCGATGGGCTCGAACTCCATCGAAACGAAGAGCACCTGCCGGACAGGATCGTAGTCGAAATATTCGCGGTTCTTTACCGTCACGCCGGCGGTCGGATGCTTGAAGCGCGGCGCGTTGTATGGGTGACCGGGCTCGCGCGCGAGATCTTTCAGCGGAGGCATCGACAGGTCGACCACGAAGCGTCCGCCGCGGGCAAGGTGCGCCCTGACCCGCGCCAGGAAGCGCTCGACGTCGCGGCGCTCGTAGAGATGAAGCGCCGTGTTGAACGCGCATACGACCAGCGCGAAGCGCCGCTCGAGCCGCACGCGCCTCATGTCACCGGTGACCAAGCGGAGGCGCCTTCGAACGTCGGCCGGCTCCCTAGCCAGGCGCGAGCGGAGATCGGCGAGCATCGGCCGGGATGTGTCTACGCCGACCACGTGGACTCCGTGGCGCGCCGCCGGAAGCGCAATGCGACCGTTTCCCACTCCGTACTCGAGGACGGGCCCTCGCGCGCGAACCGCCAGGTCCACGTAAAATGCTACGTCGTCGATGCGGCGCGCGTACGTACTGGTGTAGTAGCCCGGGTCCTCGTAGTGGGCGCGCGCGCCCGCCTCGATCTCACGGTCGCGGGGCTTGCGCGCGCTCAATCACCGTACTCGCGCTTGTTCAGCTCCTCTATGTAGACCTGAACGGCCTGGATGCTCGGGCGGTCATAGTGGACCTTGCCGGCCGCGATCTCACGAAGCGCCGTGACCGCGGCCTTGTTCTTCGAGTGCACGAGCGGTCCAGCCCCCTTCATCAGCTGGCGGCAACGCTGCGCCGCCAACACGACCAGGGCGAAACGATTCTCCTCGCGCTCGAGGCAGTCTTCGACGGTGACGCGGGCCATGGCTGCTGCTCCGATTGGGAAAAGAGGGCGGAGCCTACTTGGCGGAGGCGGTTTCGGCAAGGCGACAGCGACTCAAGGGCGCCGGCAGGCCTCGGCCAAACCCTTGGCCTCGAACGCATCGAGCTCTTCGACGAGCTCGCCCCCAAAATACCAGCCGATTTCGCTCCGCACGCCGCGGTAGAGCGTCGGGCCGTCATCGACGCATTGGAGCGAGCGATCGCGGATTTCGTTCGAAGGATGAAGCAGCCCGTCGTCGAACGTCACGGGAAAAAGCACACTGACCATGGGCTTGAGCTCGTGGTAGTCAATTCCTCGTTCGATCGCGAACGAGTGAATCGCGCAGCCGCGAGAGTGCCGGTTACGGAAGACGCACGCTCCATCTTCGACGCGCGTTCGCGTCTGACGGCCGCCGGGAAACTCGCCGTCGTCGCACCAGTCACCGGTGAACCAACGCGCTCGCGGAACACCCGTGTACTGCTCGAGATCGCCCGCGTATCCCTCGAGGCGGGCGACGTTCACCGCGTCGACGTCGACGCCGTATTGGCAACAGGAGTCGTGGCAATAAGAGCAGTTCAAGCAATTGACGAAGTAGGTGCGAACGAAGATCGCCGTGTCGATGCGGTCCACGATCGGGACTCCCCATCGGCACGCAAAAGAACGACTCAACGCCCGGATCACGCCGGCATTGTACCATCCGCGCGCAGGCTGCGTACCATCGGCGGCGATGGTCGCCCGCGGTGACGAGTGGCTTGGGCTTGGGCTCCGGAGCGCGTGGTGGCAGCGCCTGCTGGACGATCGCTCGACCTATGAGTGCACTCGGTGGGCGATTTTGCGTCTGCTCTCACTCGTGTACCTCGCCGCGTTCGCCTCGCTGGTCGTCCAAGTCGAGCCCCTCCTCGGGAGCCACGGCTTGCTGCCCGCCGCGAGCCTTCTTTCACGTGAACGGGCGACTTTCGGAGCCTCCGCCGTGTGGCGATTTCCGACGGTCTTTTGGCTGTCGGGGGCGTCGGACGGGGTGATGCGCATGGCGAGCTGGGCGGGCTTGGCGCTCGCAGCGGCGGGCCTCGCCGGCGCGACGAACGCGCTCGTTCAGCTCGCCCTTTGGCTCCTTTACGCGTCGTTCGTGCACGTGGGTCAGATCTTCTTCGGTTACGGCTGGGAGCTTCAGCTCCTCGAGACCGGTTTTCTCGCCGTCTTTCTCTGTCCGATGCGAGGCCTCGCGCCGTACCCGCGGACGCGTGCACCACCGCTCGTCATCCTGCTCTTTCGCTGGCTCGCCTTCCGCGTGATGGTCGGTTCGGCGCTTATCAAGCTACGTCACGACCCGTGCTGGGTGGACCTGACGTGCCTGGACTACCACTTCGAGACGCAGCCGAGCCCCAACCCGCTCTCATGGTGGCTGCACCGGGGGCCCCATTTCGTGCACGCGGTGGGCGGGGCGCTCACGCTCGTCGTCGAGCTGGTGGTCCCGTCGTTCGTCTTCGGCTTTCGCTGGTGGCGACACGTGGCAGGAGCGCTGCTCTTCCTTCTCCAACTTCTCTTGATAGCCAGCGGGAATCTCTCGTTTCTCAACTGGCTCACTCTCGTTCCGACGCTCGCCTGCTTCGACGACACGGCCTTTCTTTGGTGCCGACACGCCCTGTGGCGATGCCGGAAGAATGCCTTCGCGTCAGCCCCTTGGCCTCGCGACCAAGCGCAGTGTCCCGCGGACTCGCGCTCACGCCCGCAAGAGCGAGCGGCGCGAGTGCTCGCGGTCGTCGTGATGGTTCTAAGTGTCGGGCCCGTAGTCAACATGGCCTCGTGCGACCAGTCGATGAACCGCTCCTTCGAGCCGCTTGGACTCGTGAACTCCTACGGGGCATTCGGCGACGTCGACCGCGCCCGCTTCGAAGTCATCCTCGAGGGAACGGCGGACCCCGTCCCCGACAATCGAGCCCACTGGGTAGAGTACGAGCTCCCCTGCA
This sequence comes from uncultured delta proteobacterium, assembly GCA_963787925.1. Classification (GTDB taxonomy): domain Bacteria; phylum Myxococcota_A; class Polyangia; order Polyangiales; family Polyangiaceae; genus Palsa-1150. The sequence continues at coordinate 197,116 of CAWBEN010000003.1, read as the reverse complement.
TGCCGGGCGACCCGCATCGCCGCCCATGCCTCGCCGGCCCATACCATTACCGCCTCGATTGGCAGATGTGGTTCATAGGCAACGGTGCAGCGAAGGGAGAGGCGATCGACGACGAGCCTTGGCTCGTGCACCTCGTCTGGCAGCTGCTCGAAGGGGGCCAGCCGGCATCGCGTTTGTTCGCGCGCGACCCCTTTCGACGAGCGCCCCCGCGTTGGATCCGGGCGGACATTTGGCGCTATCGTTTCACGAAACGAAGGCTCGACGGCTGGTGGGTTCGCGAGCGCGCGGGGGCATTTCTGAGGCCCGTATCTCTCGACGACTTCGAGCTTGCAGAGTACGTGCGCGCGCAAGGGTGGACGGACTAGCCCATGCCCCCCGACATGGAATCTCAAGGTTCGGAGCGCGCCAGCGTGAACCAGAAAGGTGCTGCCCTCGCCAAGTGCGCTCTCGACAGTGACCTCGCCGCCATGGAGCTCGACGAGCGCTCGAGCGATTGGTAGGCCCAGGCCCGGGCCGTCGCGCGGGGTCCGTCGCGCGTTGGCCGCGTGTTCGAAGAGATGCGACAGCCGGTCGGCGGCGATGCCGCGCCCCGTGTCGGTCACCGAGATTCGGACGCGGCGCTCTCCCCCAGGCTCCAGGGCCTCGGCGATCCGAACGACGATGGTGCCCTCCGCCGACGTGAATCGGACGGCATTGCTCACGAGGTTCGAAACGATTTGTGCGAGCCGCCCAGGATCTGCGAGCACGATAATGGGTCCGGACGGCGCGTCGAATCGCAACGTGACGCCGCGCTCCTGCGCTTGGGCTGCAAAAGAGACAATGACGCCGCGCAGGACCGCCGTGATGTCGCAAGGCCGCGGCTCGATCGCCAGCAAGCCCAAATCCAGCTTGGCGAGGTCGTGGAAGTCGCTGACCACGCGACTCATTCGGTCCGCGGAGCGCGCGATGGCTTCGACCACGCGGCGGGGGGGACCGTCGTCGCCGGGCATCGTTTTCTTGAGGAAACCAGCCCCCATGACAATCGAGGCGAGAGGATCTTTCAGATCGTGGCAAATGATCGAGACGAGATCCTTGTCGGGCTGACGACCTTCGAGACGGACGATGGCCTCGTCGAGATCCCGAGCGAGCTTTCGCGCGACGGCCCGCTCACTGACCTGGATGTTTTCGGCAGCCGCGATAGCCGCCTGCGCCTCACGGAGGGCGGCGAGGAGAGAACCGATCATTCGAAGCTTCTCATTGCGAAGGGAGGTGAATCTTACATGACGGGTCGCCGGTCAAGCGGCCCTTGGCGAGCCGTCGCTCAACGAGAATAGCGGCACGCGCCACGCCCGTCGGCGGACGGCCAAAAGCGGGCTCGAGCAGATCGCACGGAGCGCCTTTCGAGCGGCGTACCTTCCCTCGGTGACGATTCGCGGTAGCCTTGGCCGAGAGCGAGACAGAACGGTGCGGGGGGTGGCGCAATCGACCCGTTGGCCATACAGTGCACCGCCTGACGGATCGACGGAGTCATGGATCGACGCATCCTCATTATCGATGATGACCGCAGCATGTGCGAGGTGCTCGAGAGCGAGCTGCGCCGACGCGAGTTCGACGTGGCGTCCGCCACCAACCCGCAGGAGGCATTGGCTCGCTTCGAGCGCGAAGATTTCGGCCTCGTCATTACGGATGTGAACATGGCCGACATGAGCGGCGTCGAGCTTTGCAGACAGCTCGTCAGCCGCCGTGAGGACATGCCCGTCATCGTCGTCACGGCATACGCCAACATGGAGACCGCCATCGCCGCCATCCGCGCCGGCGCGTACGATTTCGTCACGAAGCCGTTCGACATGGACGAGCTGGCGCTCACTATCGAGCGGGCCCTCAAACACCGGGCCCTCCGCGAAGAGGTGACCCGCCTTCGACAAGCGGTCAGCGGGACGCAGCGCTTCGACGACATTCTCGGGACCAGCCCGGCGATGCTCAAGATGTGCGAGCTCATCACGCGCGTCGCTGATACCGAGACAACCGTGCTCATCACGGGCGAAAGTGGAACGGGCAAGGAGCTCGTCGCCAAGGCCCTTCATGCCAAGAGCGGCCGGCGGGAGGGCGCTTTTGTCGCAATCAACTGCGCGGCGATGCCGGAGAACCTCCTTGAGAGCGAGCTCTTCGGGCACACTCGGGGAGCGTTCACCGACGCGCGAACCGCCCGTCCCGGGCTATTCATCAAAGCCAGCAAAGGCACGATTCTCCTCGACGAAATTGGCGAAATGCCCGCTGGAATGCAGGCAAAGCTCCTCCGGGCCCTGCAGGAGCGGACCGTCCGTCCAGTGGGTGGCGATCAAGAGCAACCTTTCGACGCGCGCATCATCGCTGCCACCAACCGCGATCTCGAGACTGAGGTCGAAGAGCGACGCTTCCGCGAGGACCTGTTTTACAGAATCAACGTGGTGCGCGTTCACGTGCCTCCCCTTCGCGCACGCGGCAGCGACATCCTGCTCGTCGCCCAACATTTTCTCGAACGGTACGCGGCGCAAAGCCGCCGCCCGGTCATCGGAATGACGAGCGCCACCGCAGACAAGCTGCTCACCTACGCGTGGCCGGGGAACGTGCGTGAGCTTCAGAACTGCATCGAGCGTGCGGTAGCGCTCGCGCAGTTCGACCAGATCGGGGTCGACGACCTGCCGGAAAAAATCCGGGACTACAAAACGGCACGCATCAGTATCGAGTCGAACGATCCGTCGGAGCTCTTGCCGATGGAAGAGGTCGAGCGCCGCTATATCCTCAAGGTCCTCGAAGCAGTCGGTGGGAACAAGACTCTCGCCGCCCAGGTGCTCGGCTTCGACAGGCGTACTCTCTATCGCAAACTAGAGCGTGTCCGCGATCCTGCGAGTCGCGGGGAGCACCGGTCGAGCGCGCCCGCGCCCGCGGACGATGGCGGCAAAGTCAGCCCGGCGCGCTGATGAGGCAGAGGCGCGAGTGCCGCCGTCTGCCATCAGCCTGCCAAAGCAGCGGTCGACGCAACGGGGCGGGGGCGCGAGTCCTCACGGGAGAAAAAAGGGCTCTCGAAGGCTCAAAAAGGGAAACGTCACCACCATCACGTCCGCCATGCTCGCCATACGCGATGCCCGGCGTGCCACCGAAAACGAGGAGGAACATGCCCGGTAAATTCGTCTCCGACATCCAACAGATCCGGAAGCGCGCGCGCGAACACATCGAGCGAGGCGCCGTAACCGACGGGTACCGCGCCGACCGCGAAACGGTCATCGCACTTTTGAACGAGGCGCTCGCTACTGAGATCGTGTGCGTCCTGCGCTACAAAAGGCACTACTACATGGCACAAGGGCGTGCCTCGACCGGCGTCGCGGCCGAGTTTCTCGAGCATGCGACCGACGAGCAGGAGCATGCCGACCGAATCGCGCAGCGCATCACACAGCTCGACGGGGAACCGAACTTCAATCCGGACGGTCTCTCCTCGCGGAGTCATTCCGAGTACAAGGAGGGCGAGGGTCTGGACGAGATGCTGCGCGAAGACTTGGTCGCCGAGCGGATCGCGATCGAATCTTATTCCGACGCCATTCGCTACTTGGGTTCGGACGATCCCACGACGCGTCGTTTGCTGGAAGAAATCCTCGCCAAGGAAGAGGAGCACGCAAACGACCTCTCGGACCTGCTGGCTCGCCTCGATGGCTCAAAGGGCGCGTCGGACAAGGCACCAAAGGCAGCGATCGAAAGGTAACGGTTTCACCCCCGCCGGCGTCCGCATGGCGACAGGCCGCCGAGGCGGGCGGGGGTGACCGCGCTTCAGCTTTGCGCCGACGTGGCGTTGTTCACGGTTCCCTGTTTCTTTGCTTCAGTCTTTACGCGTTCGCGCATCTGATCGAGGCGGTCGCCGACCTCCTGACGAAGGCGGCGACCCGATGAGGGGGCAAACATGAGCCCGATGCCTGCACCCACCGCCGCGCCGAGAGCGACGTAGCCGATGACCGGCACCATCGTGCCGAGCACCGAGCGACGCCGCGCGAGACCCATCAACTCCAAGACGTCTTCGATGTCGTAGCCTGTTAGCTTTTTCATTCGCATTTCTCCGTGTGGTTTCCGTGCCCTCAAAGGACTTGCTTGAGAAGCTCGCGGCCGAGATGGCGAGCAGCAGCCGCCAGCGCGATGCGACCTGGGCGAAAGGAGAGCGCCCCCCCCGCCGCGAAACCGATGACCGCAGTGAGCGCGAGGAAGGTCAAGGGAGCGCGTCGGATGTGCGCTACGGCGGCGGCGGAGACGTCCTCCAAACGACGAACTGGGCTTTCGATGCCGGCGGGGTCTGCTGTGTTGTCCAGACCGCGGACGCGCACTGCGGGGCGCTGGGCATGTCTCTCCGGAGCGGAACCGACAGGGTCGGTGGCGCGTCGTTCGTTTGCGTTCATTCGCACCGGACACTGCGACTGGCGTGCCAAGTACCGCGCCGCGTCGCTCGAACAATCACCAGCCCGACCCGTCCAACACGCCACAACCGGGGCATTTTTGCGGGCCAAGGTCGAAAAGCCGCGCCCGCGCCTGTTTTTCCGCCGTTACCGCCGTCACCGCCATTACCCATCTGGTTGCCCGGCGCTTTCCTTTGTTGCCATTGCTTGGTGACGGGCGGAAGCGGCACGCACCCTGCAGGCCCGCGCCAAGACGCGAGAGCGTCCGGAAACGAGCTCGCCGTGGAACGCAGGATACTGATTATCGATGATGACCGCAGCCTATGCGATGTGCTGGGAGTCGAGCTCAAACTGCGGGGCTTCCACGTCGTAACGACGACGTCGGCCGATGACGCCCTGGGCAGGCTCCTCGACGAGGATTTCAGCCTCGTGCTGACCGACGTCAACATGCAAGGCATGAGCGGTGTCGAGCTTTGCAAGCAAATCGTCGAAAACCGAGAAGACTTACCGGTCGTCGTCATGACTGCATTTGGCAGCATGGAGACAGCCGTCGCGGCAATCCGTGCGGGCGCGTACGATTTCATCACCAAGCCATTCGAAATAGACGACCTCGCGCTGACGATTGAGCGTGCGGTCAAGCATCGTGCTCTGCGTGAGGAGGTCCGGCGCCTTCGCCGCGTGGTTTTCAATCAACAGACGTTCGACGACATTCTCGGTACCAGCTCGGCGATGAGAAAAATGTACGATCTCGTCGCGCGGGTTGCTGAAACGGAGACTACTGTCCTAATCACCGGCGAGAGCGGAACGGGCAAGGAGCTCGTCGCAAAGGCCATTCATCAGCGCAGCGGTCGCGAGGGCTCCTTCGTCGCGATCAACTGCGCCGCGATGCCTGAGACTCTGCTCGAAGCCGAGCTCTTCGGACATGTGAAGGGCGCGTTTACCGATGCGCGAAACGCGCGCCCAGGCCTCTTCATCAAGGCCGGCAAGGGGACTCTCTTTCTCGACGAGATCGGCGAGATGCCGCCCGGAATGCAGGCGAAGCTCCTTCGCGCCCTGCAGGAGCGCACCGTGCGGCCCGTCGGGGGCGATCAGGAGCAACCATTCGCCGCACGCATAGTCGCGGCGACCAACCGCGACCTCGAGACCGAGGTCGAGGAGAAGCGATTTCCGCGAGGACCTGTTCTATCGAATCAACGTCGTCCGTATCCACGTGCCCCCTCTGAGAGCGCGGGGCAGCGATGTGCTTCTCCTCGCACAGCACTTTCTCGAGCGCTATCAGCCGAGCGGCGTGCCCCGCATATCGGGCATAAAGAACGCGGCGGCGGACAAGCTGCTGTCTTACTCTTGGCCAGGCAACGTACGCGAGCTGCAGAACTGCCTGGAGCGCGCGGTGGCGCTGGCTCAGTACGACCAGATCGGCGTCGACGATCTCCCCGAACGGGTGCGCGAATTCAAGTGCTCACGCGTCGCGCTGGAGAATGGTGATCCGTCCGAGCTTCTTCCCATGGAAGAAGTAGAGCGGCGCTACATCGTGCGCGTCCTCGAGGCCGTTGGAGGAAACAAGACGCTAGCCGCACAGGTGCTTGGTTTCGATCGTCGAACCCTGTACCGAAAGCTCGAGCGATGTCGAGAAGCACCTCCCGCAAAGCGGGAGAGTTATATGGCCCATCTCTAAGACTTTCTGACGGCCCTTCACACCGGCCGTCCAGTCTGAACGAGGCAGACCCGATGCTCATCCCGTCAAGGCCTCGCGCGGCCGGCGCGCGGCCGTCGAGCAGCTCGCGCGCGGACAGGCGCGGCGCGCGCTTCATCGACGAAGGGATCCATCGCGGATCCATCGTCGTGGCCGTCCAGACGAGCGGCGAGCTGGCCCGCCTCGCGCGGCCGAGCTGCTGGAGATCATTCGTGGCACGCCGACGCGGATGGCGGGAATGGGCGTCAACGCGGCACAGCAAACTTAGTCAGAGACTGGGAGGTCATTCATGACGCAACCCGTAACGCCAGCCCCAAGCGAGCAGCCTATTCATTCGCCGGTGAATCCTCAGCCGCCGAACCCTGAAATCGGTCCTGAAGCGCCGAGGCCCGACGTACAGCCCCCGTCGCCTCCAACAGTACCGGGAGAACCTTCCCCGAACCCGTCGCGGCCCGACGCGCCGAGCCTGCGATGAGCCCCCAGACGCCGTCTCATCGCTCGTCGCGGATCTTGTTGGTGGATGATTTCGAGGACAATCGGGCGATGTACGCCGAGTACTTGTCGTTTTTGGGGTACGTCGTGGAGCAGGCCTCCAGCGGAGAGGAGGCAATCCACCTTGCCGAACAGCTGAAGCCCGACTTGGTGGTGATGGACCTCTCGTTACCCGTGATGGATGGCTGGGAGGCTACGCGGCGTCTCAAGGCCAGCGAGCGGACGCGACACATCCCTGTCATTGCCCTCACTGGCCACGCTCTTGCCGCGCACTCCCGCGGAGCCCAGGAGGCGGGTTGCGACGCGTTTCTCACGAAGCCGTGTCTTCCCGAACGGCTTGCAGCCAAGGTCGAAGAGTTGCTCCAGGCGGCGCAGGCCCCCTGACGTCGTACCGCCGGCGACCGCGCTCGAGCCGTGTCGGCCCCGACATTCGGCCTCTCGAGGGGAGGCGGAGACGGACGCTGGTCGATACGTTACCGATGCCTGAGATCCTTAAGGAAAAAGGCGGCGATGCGATTGCGAACGAGCCAGCGATTCCCCCCCTTTTCGACCACGCAGTCGAAGCAGCGCGGGCGTGCCGAGGTTCCAGAATCCGGGCGTCACATCATGCGGCGTGCTTCCGGCTCCGGCCCGCGCGCGCTTTGTCCGGACGCGACCGTCCGGGCGCGTCTCCCTTCTTCGACTCGGCAAGGCTGCGCTTCAAGACGTCCATGAGATCGACCACGTTCGTCGCGCCACGGCGCTTTCCGCTGGCGCGCGGCACAGGCCGCCCTTTGACCCGCGCGTCGATCAACGCCATGAGCCGCTCGCGGTAGAGGTCGGAGAACTCCGCCGGGACAAATTTGGTGCTCATCGTTTCGACGAGCATTGCGGCCATCTTCTTTTCTCCTGCCGAGAGTTTTTCGGTCCGTGCGGGAACGTCGAGATCGGCCGGCAAGATCTCGTCCGCCCAGTGCATCATCTCGAGGACGAGCGCATCGCCATTTGGCCGGAGCGCCGCCAGGTGCTCACGCGTCCTCATGACGACCCGGGCGATGCCCGCCTTGCCGCTGTCGTGGAGAGTCTCCCGTAGGAGGGCGTACGCATGGCGCCCCTTCTTCTCTGGCTCCAAGTAATACGGCACGTCGAAAAACATTGGATCGATTTCGCTCTGCTCGACGAACTCCACGATGTCGACGGATTGGGAGGCCTCCGGGCTGGCCTTTTTGAAGTCCTCGTCCTCGAAGAGTACGTATTGCCCCTTTTCGAACTCATATCCACGGGCGACATCGCTCCACGCGATTGCCTTTCCGCAGACCTGACATATTCGTTCGTTTTGGATTCGCCCTCGATCGGCCCTGTGCAAATAGTGAAAGTGGAGCTCGCGCTCGCGGATGGCCGAATGCAGCTTTACGGGAATCGTCACAAGCCCGAAGTTGATGGATCCGCTCCAAATCGCTCGTGCCATGCCGCCCCGCGGTTCTTTCGCTGTGCCTGCCACCCTCACGCTCCTAGGCTGCAGGAGCCGTACCGGGCGCGCTTTGTGCGGCTGGGCGTGGCGCGTGACGAGCGCAACTGCGGCGAGCTTGGGCGCGGGTCCTGCAGAGGCCGTCGGCGGAGGGTGATGATGGCGACGACACGTCCGGACGGTTCGGAAGAGGCGGGCAGCGCGCGGATTGCCGCGGAGCGAGTGATGACGGTTCTCGCCGGGGAAGAACGGGCGACCATCGCGAGATTGCGCGACTTCGTTCGCCAGCGACCACTGCTCGCAGTAGGTGCAGCCGCGGCGGCCGGTACGGCGATCGGCGGCCTGCTGTTTCCGCGAGTGGCCCGCCTAGTCTTCATAGCCGCCGCAGGTTACGTGGGTACCGAGCTGTGGCGCCGCGAGGGCCGAATCGATGTGCGCGAGCTCGCCGCAAAGCTGTCGAGGTGATCCTCGCGAGAGGCGGCGCCCCGCGCCGCTCTTGGCCGCCGCTCTCCTTGTCGCTGCCGTGAGCGGGTGCCCTGCGCCCGACCGCCCGCCTGTGCTGCCGCCCGCGCCCACGAGCCCTACCAACGCTTTTTTTTCCCGGTGCGGCGGGTGCTCTTCGGCGAGGGCGCCCCGTCCGGCGCCCCAATTCCTCAGTGGCCCGAGCCCGTTTGCGGCCGTCTCGGCGTGTGGCGCTCCCGCGCGTCCGTGACAAAAAATCACGCTCTGGCGCGCCTCGAGCTCGGGAAAAGGCGCTGACGTGCGCGATCGCCATTTGAGCGCCTGCGGCACGCGAAATGCCCCTCGGCCTCCGCGCACCCTCATGAAAGCCACAACCCTTCTCGAGCGGCAGCACCGAAACCTCCAGCAACTCTGCGAAGTCGTGGAGCGAGGCAGCGCCGGCATCCGATCTTCGCTGCTACGGCAGCTGGCCGGCGATCTGGTCGCGCATATCGCCATCGAAGAGCAGGTATTTTATCCAGCGGCTTTCGAGGCTTTGCGTGAGGGGGACGTCGCCCTGCCCGCACGGCACGCTCAGATGATGCGCGCCCTGCACCGCGCGCTGGACGCGCCGGTCAAAAGCGAGGAGTTCGACCGCGCCATCACCGATCTCCGCGAATCGTTCGAGTTGCACGTCGCAGAAGAAGAGGCCGTCGTCTTTCCCAGGATAGATCGCACGCTCGACGTCGCGAACATGCGTCACCTCGCTCGGGCAATGATGCGCGTCTACGAGGCGAAGGTAGAGGAAGGGTACGATCGGGCGAGCACTTCGCCTTCTGCCCCGAACGAAGCCGCCAGAGCATGAGCGACCCGGGGTTGCGCCGGCCGAATACCGCGATAAGGTTTTACGATCGTTGCGCCCGCCGCGACATGGTCATTATGGCGTGGAAGACCTCGGACACGGCCTCCGCGTCGAGCTTCAGCTCGTCCGCCCACGCGCGACGAGCGGTCAACACTTCGGCCTCCCGGCTCACGTCGAGGACCGGGGCCCCCAGCTTCGCCTTCGCCTGAGCGGCGCGTTCAGCGAGCTGCGCCCTCCTGCCGAGCAGATGCAAGATCTCGCGATCGACCGCGTCGATGTGCTCCCGCGTCTGTTTCAACTCCGGCGAGCGATCTCCGAGGTCCGGGATGGTCGTGGACGGATCGACGGCGGCACCCTCGACCTCGGCGGCCTGCTGGTCGAGCGTCCGATCAATCGAGCAGAGAGCACTGACTAGACCCTTGCGAGCCTCCGCCGCAAAGGGGTTGTCGCGCGCGATGGCAGCGAAGAGGTGCCCAGCGTCAGAGCGGACCGTCTCGATCGTCCGCGCGATGGCCTGAAAGCTGGGAGGCGCAAACGGAACGTCCATTCCCGCGCCCGCATCGATCATCCCTTTTGCGACGAAGAACGTGAGCGCGTGGGTGTGCGCCATGATGCGATCGTGGCTTTCGGGCGTCTGCTCGATCACGTCACAACCGATCCGCTCGTAAAGCGCGCGGACCCTGGCAGCGGCCTCGAGGTGCGCCGGCGCCGGACAGACGACGACGCGGAGAGGCCTTTCGGCAAGGGCGAGACTGAGCGGCCCAAAGAGCGGATGCGTGCCGCACCACGGAATCGCATTGCCCAAGATGTCCGCAAGCGCCGCCGCGGGACGAACCTTGACGCTTCCCACGTCGAGCACCACTTGGCTCGGCGCGAGGTGCGGCTGCAGCTCGGCGAGCGCAGAACGCAATCGCGCGACCGGTACGGCGACGATCACGAATGTCGCACCGATCGCCACACCTCGCACCGAGGTTGCACGGAACTCTGCCGGTACCTGCGACAGCGGGTCATAAGCCCGGTGCTCGATTCCCGCCTCTTGAAAGAGCTGTCCGAGCGCGCGCCCGAAGCGCCCGTAGCCGAGGATGCCGACGACGTCGTCCGACATGCGCGCCAACTCTAGCGGTCACACGCCCAGTGCGCACGCGGCGCGACCGTGCTTCCATGCAATTATGGGTGCCCCGCAGCCGCGCACGCGGGCCGCGCTTCTGCAGGCTCGCCGGCTGCGTGCGATCCAAATGATCGGAATGGGAGCGTCACAGGCCGACGTCGCTCGGCGTCTCGGCGTCACCCGCGAGGCTGTCCGCCAGTGGGTCGACGCGTGGCGCGAAGGAGGGGCGGCGGCGCTCGCGCCACGGCGCCATCCGCCCAGGCACCGGGTCGATCTCGCGCGCGTGGCCAAGGCGCTGGCGTGGCGGGTCCGGTCCGCGCAATTGCTCACGACGGAGCAGGTGCACCGCCTCATCGTACGCGTTTTCGGCGTGGCCTACAGCGCATCGAGCGTTCGCGCGATTCTCGGGCAGCTCGGATTTTCCTACTCGCGCAAGGCCGGCTGGCAGCTCGCACGAGCGCGCCAGTACGCTGGGGCGGACGGAGCGCGGCACGCGCGCGGACAAAAGGGCCCGAGCCTCCGCGCCAATTGATGCACCGCGGCCACCTTGCCAATAAAAAAAACCATGCAGGGAGTGGTTCTGGGCCCCGCTCGCGATCCATCATCGAGGGGTGATCCAACGAGCGGCGGCAGCGTTCTTCGCGGGCCTCGTGTCCTGCGGACAGCCGCCGTTGGTCCTAACGCCGCTGCCCCTGCCGCCGCCGGTTTGCCCGATCGAGGGCTGCGCCGAACGGTCCCCGACGTCCTCTCGGTCTATCGCGCCGAGCGCGTGCCGCCGCGCGGGTGAGGCGCCCTGTGATGGATCGTCGGCGAGCGAGTGCCGACAGCGCGCCCTCTCCGAATGGAGCGAGGCACGCGACGACGGCACAGTCGCGTGCGCGGCGCAGATGCTGAGCGAGTCCTGCTCGCTCGGTGACGCCCGCGCGTGCGCTTTCGCGGGACGAATGTGGGTCGACGGGCGAGGAGCGTCGCCTGATCCGAAGCGAGGCATGTCCTTGATCGCTCGCGCCTGCGATGCCGGCGTGACGCTCGCTTGCACCTTCGGGGTTCGCTGGCTCGGCGAACCACTTCATGCGCGGCAAGTACCCGACGCAGCCGATCTGCGGGCGCGCTTCGAGACCCAATACACGTGCCTCACAGGAGACGCGGAGGCCTGCTACCGCGTGGGTCTGCTCTACTACTTCGGACGGGGTGCCTTTCCGCATGATCCTGCCCGCGCCGCGTCGGCATACACGCGCGGCTGCGATCTTGGCGACTCGAGGGCTTGCAACAACCTGGGGGACGCGCTGGCGTATGGCGAAGGCGCGGAGCGCGACGTCGTCCGCTCGGCTGCAATGTTCGCGAAGGCGTGCCGCCTCGGCGAGGCGCTTGGGTGCGCCAATCTCGGTTATATGGTCGAGCATGGCAGGGGCGTCGGAGCAGACCGTGCGCGGGCGCGCGCCCTTTACCATGACGCCTGCGCGAGCGGTGACGTGTACGGTTGCTTGCACCTGGCCATGCTCTCGGCCCAGGACGGCGGCGCGCCGCGCGATCCCGGGCGCGCCCTGACACGCTGGCGGAGTGCCTGTGAGCGCCGCGACGCACGCGCGTGCGCGTTCGTCGGCGTCATCTACGAGGACGGGCCAGATGGTCTCGCGCGCGACGAAGCCCTGAGTTTGCGTGCGATGAATCGCGGGTGCGAGCTCGGTGACGCCCGCGCCTGCGAGTGGGTGAAGGCCCATTCGAGCGATTAGTGGCCCATGGGGGCCCCGACGCGGACGGGTCAGGCGCTGACCAGCCGCCAACGAGGGCCGGGCGTGCGGTCGATGCGCAGGAGCATGCCCTCCTCGAGCGGCTCCCAGGGCTCCTCGGTCATCCGTTCGGAAGCGATGATGACCGCGCTTCGACTGGGCGACCACGGGGTCTCGAGGACAGTCCCGTCGGGGCTGGTGCGCCGGAGCCGCACGGCATCTCGCGGGCCGCGCTCGAGCAGGAACATCGATCGCCCAAAGCGGTGAGCGTAGGTCGCTAGGCCGTCGGAGAGCAGAAAGTTGAACGCGCCGAAGCCAGCCTGTTCGCGGGCACGCCGCGCCGCCGCACCGATGGCGCGGTCCGTTGCCGACGAGGCGGATGCGTCGGCCACGCCTGCCTCGTCGAGACAGGTCAGGAGCCACGCGAACAGCAGTTCGCTGTCGGTCTCGCCGCAGATTTCGCCGAGACGCTTGGGCGATGAGTGAGTGCGAAGCCACCCGATATCCCGCACTGTCCCATTGTGCGCGAAGACCCAGCGCCCGCGCCGAAAGGGGTGGGTATTGACCAGCGACGTCTCGCCAATCGTCTTCTGCCGCACGTGCGAGACCAAGAGCTCCCCGCGACTACCGACTGCGAGGTTATGAAACCTCGCATCTTCGCTCGCGCAAGCAACGCCCTTGTCGATCCTCCACCCGCTCTCGTCGTCGAACACCGCGAGCCCCCAACCATCACGATGATCGAGCGAAAGCGCGGCAAGCGAACGCGGCGCGTCGCGAAGTACGATCTTGAAGTCCGTGGCCTCGCTCGAAGCGATGCCAAGCAATCGGCACATGCCCTACCGCGAATCATCATAGCAACTATCGGTGCTTCGCGAATGTTTCGTCAGTTTTCCGGCAAAGCATCCCGGCAACTTGCGGCAGAGAAGGCCCCGGCGGGGCGGACCAAAGTCACCCGCCTTGGGCGCGCGGCGCCCGCAGACCGGGCAGCCCATTTTGCGGCGTGCGAATCAGCCCTCGAAGGTCGCCGTCGTCCTCACACGCACCACACGCCCACAAGCGGCGCCGCGCACGTCGCCGGCGCAGGCGTCTTCGGCGACGAAGTCCGTGGCGCCCTCGCGCAAGCGGCGCATCATGGCATCGGTCAGATCGTGACCGCCATCGCGACAGTCCGGGTCCCCGCAGGGAAGAACGAACAGCGCCGGGGCGTGGGCGACGACGATGTGCCGCACGTGCCTGGTTTCGGCGAGCGTCGAATCACCGCGGTGCTCCTCGATGTCCATCCGCAAGCTTCGTATTCGTGGCACTTCGGCCTGAAGCCTCCGCGCCTCGTCCTCCCGGCGCCGCCGTTCGGCGAAGCGAAGAGACGCCTCCCGCGATTGTCCGCTCATCATGGTGTGCCTACTCCTCCAAAGGTGGTTGCGGGCCCGGCACGATGCCCACGATGTCCGGATCTTCGCCCGGTGCGGCCGGCGTCATCGGATTCTTCGTATCCCTGCGCTCTTTGCGGCGCTCGGCCTTCGCTCGCTGGTACTCCTGTCTCTCCCGCTCTTTCTGCCGCTTGCTGATGCTCGGATTCATCCAGCCTCCAGGTCAGGCGCCGACTCGTCGCAGCTCCGATGCGCGCGCGCCGCGAGTCGCTGGTGCTGCCGACGTACAGGCGGTTTGACATGACTCGTCTCGGTCTCCACAAGGCTGCGAACGGAAGCGCTAGGAGCGCACTGAAAACCAGCCATCCGAAGAGCCGCAGATCAGACGGACGGGCCGCGGGCAGTCAATCTGCCTCATCCCTTGCGTCGCCAGAGGCGACCCGCGATCTCCACTGAGAGGGCGTGGACCCATGAGGGAAGTTTGCGACGCTCTGAAGATAGCGCGCTAGAAAGTATTCGCAAGGCTTGCAGTAGCGCACCTCGGCACTCGTCGAGGCGCGGAACGCTTGAGAAAGCCGGCCTTCGGCACTGCGTCCGGGCGACGCATGGCGACGGCGCGCCGGCACCGCCGTCGACGCCGCGCCGGTACACCCTATATTGATGGCCAGATGTTCTCTCACCCGCTCGTCACCATCGCGGTCCCCTGCCGTGACGAGGAGCCGTCGATCGAGGCTTGCGTCCGCGCGGCCCAAGGCCAGGAGTGGCCCGCCGACCGCCTTGAGATTCTCGTCGCCGACGGGATGAGCATGGACGCGACGCGCGAGATTCTCGCCCGGCTTGCAGCGGAGGATCCGCGCGTGGGCTTGCTCGACAATCCCGCTCGAGGCCGGGGGCTGGTTTGAACGAATGCATCCGCCACGCTCGCGGCGACGTCATCGTCTTTATGGACGCACGCGCCGAGTACGCGCCCGACTTCGTCCGCAAGAGCGTGGAGGTCCTCGAGCGGACTGGTGCTGACGGCGTAGGCGGTTTGTCGCGGCCCAAGGCGAGGACATTTTTCCAGCGCTGTGCGGCGGCGGCCATGGCCAGCCCGCTCGGCGTCGGCGGGACGAGATACGGGAGAGCCGAAGAGGGCTCCGTAGACAGCGCTTGGGCGGGCGCATTCCGGCGAGACGTCTTCGAGCAAGTGGGGATGTTCGATCCAAAGGCGACCACGAGCGAGAACGCAGACCTCGGTCGGCGCATCGCTCAGGCGGGAGGCCGCGTCTGCTTGAGCCGCGACATCGTGGTCTACTATTGCCCGCGAGACTCTGTCCGCGCCATCGCGCGGCAGTATTTCGAGTATGGCCACGGATCCGCCCGGACGATGCTCAAGCACGGCCATCGTGTCTCTCGTACGTGGCGCGCGGCGCTGCCATTCACCGCGCTGGCCAGCTGCGCGCTCCTCGTCGTGACGCGGCCCTGGCACCCGTTGGCATGGTGGTCACTGTCCGCCTACGCGCTCGCTACGGGCGCGGAGGCGGTGCGCCTTGGTCGTCGCGAAGGGCTCGCGGCACTGCCCGTCGTGTGGGCGCTCTTCCCGGTCTTGCACGCTTCACATGGTGCAGGGTTTGCGGCAGGCCTGGTGAGATATGCCGTTCATCCCGACTGGGGCCCTACGGAGCGGCTCCCGCGCAGCCACCAGACATCGACCGAAGCGATGGCGCTGTGACGGCCTCCGTCAGAGCTCCTGGACGGAGACGGGCCCCGGCATTCACTTCGTGAAACGCGCGAATGCGTCGTACGTTCGGCGCAGACCCGCCTGCAGACCGACGATTGGTTCGTAGCCAAGCAGCGCTCGCGCGGCCGAGACATCGGCAAGCGAATCGCGCACGTCCCCGGCACGCGCCTGTCGGTAGTCGGGATCGGACCGTGCGCCGGCGAGATCGCCGATCAGCTCGATGAGCCGATTGAGCGACGTTCGTTCGCCGCACGCGATGTTGACGACCTCGCCAGCCAGCTTGCGCGACGTCGTGGCGGCAAGCAAATTGGCGTGAACGGCGTTGTCGATGAAGCAGAAATCGCGCGTCTGCTCTCCGTCGCCGAAGACAATCGGTCGCTCCCTGCGCAAAGCGGCGGTTATGAACTTGGGAATCACTGCAGCATACTCACTCTTGGGATCTTGGCGCGGACCGAATACATTGAAGTAGCGAAGACTGATCGTTTCGAGGCCGTAGAGCTGCGCGAAAATTCGCAACATCTGCTCTCCAGTGAGCTTGCTCGCCGCGTACGGCGAGAGCGGCTGGGTTGGCATCGTCTCGACTTTGGGAAGGGTCGGCGTGTCGCCATAAGCCGAAGAGCTCGCGGCGAAGATCACTCGCCGCACTCCCGCGTGGCGCGCGACGTCGAGAACCACGGTCGTGCCCTGCACGCCCGAGAGCATCGTTGCCGACGGATTCTCGACGGAACGAACGACGCTCGGGATGGCGGCCTCGTGGAAGACGACCTCGACGTCGCGCATCGCGCGTACGACCGTATCCCTGTCGACGATCGACCCTTCGATGAGCTCCACTTTCCCGGGCAGGCGTTCGAGGTTCTCTCGACGACCGCTGGAGAAATCGTCGAGGACCCTGACGCGCTCCCCCTTCGCAAGGAGCGCCTCGGCGATCGACGACCCAATGAAGCCCGCGCCTCCCGTAACCAGATGCATCGCCGTCTTCTCTCCCGCGCAGGATCGCCGGCCGCCGTATACGATGGGGCATCGTCCGCATGCGCACGAAGAGTAGCGCGTTGGGGACGGCGCGGCCGTCGTTCAAGCTCGACGTCGCTCGTTTTCCCGACGATCGCGCTGGAACGCAGCCGCGAGCGCCCCCGCCAGCTCATCCCCATCGCCGCGACGGTCGCTCCGGTCACGGCGATCTCGTAAGAGCTCGCGGAGCTCGACCTCCGAAGTCGGCTGGCCCTGCACGCTGGATCGACGAAGAATGACGGCGTGCGTGCCGCAAAGCGTGACGTGCGCACCGCCGTCGAGGACCACGACGACGAGCGCACGCGCATCGCTCACGCCGCATGCGCAACAGGATGACCCGCGGGTTTGCATCATCCGGCAGTCATGGCGCCGGCACGGAGCGCTGGCCAACTTTTCGCCGCTTGCCCGGCCGGGTGAGCGGTCCCGCTCCGGCGGCCGATGCTAGGGCCCAACGGTGACCCCCAGCGCGTGGCCAATTGCGAAGGTCACGCCGGCCGCACCAAGCCCAAAGGCGAGCTGCCGCAGCCCGGTGTAAATCATGCTTCGCCCGGTGAAGAGGGTGATCGCGAATCCGATGACGAGGAGCGCCAGAGCGCTCGACGCGAGCGACATCGCGACCACGGCGTGCCCGTGCAGGAACGCGAACGGAAGCACCGGAACCACGGCGCCGATCGCAAAGAGAAGAAACGAGCTTCCGGCTGCGGTCCACGGCGAACCTCCGAGCGCGTCCGGGTCGATGCCGAGCTCCTCTCGCGCCATCGCATCGAGCGCCGTCTCTTCGTTCGACATGATTCGCTCCGCGACCCGCTTCGCCTCGTCTTCCGGCAGGCCCTTCGCCATGTAGATAAGGGCCAGCTCCTCCTTCTCCTCCTCGGGCATCGCGTCGATTTCGGATTTTTCGACGGCCACCTGGCGCTCGTACAGCTCACGGCTGCTCTGGACGCTGATCCACTCGCCCATCGCCATCGAGCATGCCCCGGCGAGCAAGCCGGACAGGCCCGTCACCATGACTGCGCGCTCCGACAGAGCCGCTCCGGCGACGCCCATAACGAGGCTCAGGTTCGATACCAGCCCGTCGTTCGCCCCCAGGACGGCCGCTCGCAGCGCATTGCCGCCGACCACTCGGTGACGTCCCTCCATCCGTGCCAGCGTGGAGCCCTCGACGCCCGTGTGCCCACCGATGAGCTCCAACAATCGGGCGTGGGAGCGCTCCTGTCCTCGCATCTTCTTGGGTGCGTCGGGCTGTCCGTCGTAAACGTGGCGGTTTACCTGCTCCATGTTGGCGATCGTCGGAAGAAGAAACCCCGCGCCGAGCCGCCGCCCGAGCACGACCAAAACGCGCGAGCGCAACGAGACGCGGCGGGGTCCGACGGCAACGCCAGCCTTCGAGAGATGGTCTTCCCATATCGCCGCGTGCCGCTCTTCCACGTCCGCAAGCCGCCGGTAGACGGTGGCAAGGTGTGGGTCAGGCTCGGCGGCGGCCATTGCGCGGTAAACCGCGGCGCTGTCGATCTCTTCTTGAAGATTGGCGCGGTAGCGCTTCAGGTCGGCGGCTTTGGACAAATGGCAGCTCTCGAGGGCGTAATTAGTCGGCGCGCGTGGCCGGCAAGGAGCGGGACAATAGTCTCCTTGCGTTTTCGAAGTAGATCTTGGCGAGAACATCCACTGGCAAGTGAACCGCGCTGATCGTCCAGCTACCTTGTATCGGCGTCATGTGCGGAAAGTGACTGTCGGCCGTCTCGAAGAAGCGCCAATGCCCTCGAAAGAAGTCGATGGCTTCGGCCTCCGTCGGCGGCGGGCCGCTCCCTCCCGAGCCGAGTGTCATCGCATCGGAAACCTGAAAGTCCGTGCCGAAGAGAATGCGATCGGCATGCTTCATCAACACGGCGCGCAGCCGATCCGGATCGCGCCTGCCGATCTCGGGCACCCGTGCGGCGACGTCGGCCATCATGTTCGGATGCGCGGCGAGCTGCGCGTCGACCCAGTCGATGTCTTCAGCGTTGTTCGCAAAGTGAACGCAAACGAACGTCGTCTCCGGGTGGCGGGCGATGACTCGCTCGAGCTGAGCGAGGAGGTCTTCCCGCGGCGGATAGCGGGTGCGGTCGCCAAACCACCACCTTGGATGGTCTTTCAGCTCGTTCCACCGCTCGTTGGTGGCATCGTAGGCCCCCCAAAACGCCTTTGGGTCCGCAACATGTATCGAGACCGGCATTCGAAGCTCGCCCAGGCGACGCCACATGGGATCGAGCTTGGGGTCGTCCACTTTGAGGAGCTGTCCGTTCCGGTCGCGCAGAAAAAGACCGAGGCGCTTGAACTCTTTGAAACCGGCTGCCCCCAGCCGTGCTCCCTCCTCCACTTGGCCGACCGCCTGCTGGGCGAAGTCGGGAGCGTCCCACTCGGTGTAGTCGAGATTCATGTATTCGAGAAATCGACCTGGAAAACGCCGGTCGGCGAGTGTCTTCGTGTACTCGAGCTGCGACGGCTGTCCCCGAAGGTGAGTCACGGTTCCGCCGCTCAAATTTACCGCAACGCCGATCCCAACTGCGTCCATGACGCGAAGCGCATCGGCCATGCGCTCGGCCGTCGCATCGATGTGGGTGTGCACGTCGATGAGACGACGCGCCGCGCGCCAGGATTCGGCCCGTGCGCCAGCCCCATCTGTGTCAGGGGCAGACAGAGCCTTTGCTCCCTGGGCGGCCGATCCGGAGGATTTGGAGGTCTCGTCCGCAGGCACGGCGAGGCCGGGCAAGGGGGCGTGCGAGGCGCACGCGCCGAAACAAAGGACGGAGAGCACCTCGAAGACACGCACGGCGCGAGCCTACTCCGATTTCGCCACCGCTTCGTCAGGTGATGGTGAAACGTTCGCGCACTCGCCTTGCGCGACGGCGCGCTAACGTTGGGGACTCGTGTTTGCCGAGGTGCCGGGGACCAGCGAATCGACGGGGGCCTCGATGGGCGTTGCCTTGATGGTCGGTTCGACCGCGGGTGGGATGCCGTAGGCTAGCCGGCCGCGATGAAAGGCGAGGTCTTCCGACGAGCTCTCCGCCGGAAAGCGCATGCCCATGAAGGAGACGAACTCCTCGGCCAGATCTTCGTCGCGTTGACGGTCGTAGCCGACCACGTCCCATACCCCGAGACGCGAGCTCAGGATATGCGAAATTTCGTGGGTGAGCGTCCGCGCGAAGCGGGGATTGGCAGCGAAGTGGCCGCTCTCGTCCTTGATCAGCGGATCATTGCGCAAAAACAGATGGTTGAGCGAGTCCACGTAAAGGCCCCAATAGCAGCAACCCGGCGCGACCGCCTTGAAGCGCGACGGCAGATCGTTGAGAGCGCGCGGCGACTTGCCATCGAGCAGCGTGTTTCCCGGCAAGAGGGATATCGACGGCAGCACGTCGGGCTGCATGTGTAGACGTGGCAATTTCTTCCACCGGAGGAAGTCGCCGTAGCGACGAAACGCGTCGCGGCACGTGTCGTCCAGCACGGCGAGGGCCTGATCGGTCGGCGTCGTCTCATCGACGAGGGTCGCGGTCGATCGCCATTCGACGATGCGCATCCCGCAGTGCGGGAGCCAGATCGGGCGCACGAGCTGCTCCTGCGCGAGCGGCAGCGAATCGAACCGGGTGACGGGCGGCCGACCCGCCGAGGGCGTCGCCACGAACGCGACCAGGGCGAGGATCGCGCATGCGAGGAGCCGAGCGGCTCGCGACGAGAGGACACGACGAAGAGGACGGCGTCTCACGCTACCAGGCTGGGCGTTGCCCATGAATGATTGTGGCAGATGACCACGGGCGTAGCAATTCGCCACGTGCCGATTGCAGGGTGGTACGGCGGTCACGCCTCTTGACCTAAATAAAATTGTGCGGCAGAGCTTCGGTCCGGTGGCAGCGTGTGTGGAAGACCCCGGCAGCGCGAGTGATGCGAGGGGGTGCAGCCTTTGCGGTGGCGCCAGCTCGGTTTTGGGTTGTTCGACGGGGTCGCACCGCTGCTATGAGCCTGCAACGGAATCGAACGAGGAGGATGAGAATCAATGGATCGACGTCTAATTGCAGCAGTGTTCGCCGCCACGTGCCTTGCCACCGCCAGCATCGGGTGTGATCGCAGCAACGGCGACCAAACACCGGGAAGCACGAACATGCAGTCAAATGGCTCGAGCGATCCGGGAACGGCCAAGGCGGACGGTGGCGGATGGAACAATTTCGCCTCGCAGAACGGCAGCACAGGCACTGGACCCGCAGCTTCCAAGGAAGCCGGCATCCAGAATGTTTCGCCTGCGTTACAGGCAGTCGGCGGCGGCTCGGCCGCCTCGGGCGATAAGTAGGGCGCCGGACACGCGGCGTGCACAACGGGGGGGTGCACGCCCCGACGTCCGCCAGCCGCCGACCTCGCCCGCCAAGCGTCCGTCGCTTGGCGCCAGGGGCCTTTGGCGCGCTCGTTGGCTACGCTCGTGATGCGACCTCCGGGACAACCTAGCGATCGCCGGCGCCTTGCCTCCTTGCGCGTAACCTCCTTGCGCGAAAAAGGGGCGTCGTGACGAGTCCCCGTCTGGCGATGCCGGCGTCTTCCTCTGGACCGAAGATCGCGTTCGTGATGGTGGGCTTGCCGGCCCGCGGAAAGACGTTCATCTCGCGCAAGGTCGCTCGCTATCTCTCCTGGCTGGGTCATAGGACGCAGGTCTACAACGTCGGCTCTTATCGACGCGCCCGCCTCGGCAGCCACCAACATCATTCTTTTTTCGATCCCCGCAACCAAACCGCCACCGAGGCGAGACGCGACGTCGCCCTGGCTGCGCTCGACGACATGCTGGCCTTTCTTCGCGGCGGAGGCGATATCGCCATTTACGACGCGACGAACAACACCCGCGAGCGCCGCGCTCTCGTGGCAGCGCGCTGCGCAGCGGAAGGCCTCGACGTCGTCTACGTCGAGTCGATATGCAACGACCCCGCCCTGGTGGAGGCAAACATCAGGGCAACGAAGGCGCGATCGCCTGACTACGAAGGCGTGCCAGAAGAAGAGGCGGTGCGCGACTTTCGAATGAGGATTTGCCATTACGAGCTAGGGTACGAAGAGGTGCTCGAAGAGGAGGGCCGTTTCGTCAAGATCATCGACGTCGGCCGCAAGATCCTGCTTCATCGCGTCGAGGGATATGTCCTCACGCGCGTAGTCCATTTTTTGCTTAACCTGCACGTTCAGCCCCGCACGGTCTGGCTCACGCGCCACGGGGAGAGTGCGTTCAACGTCCTAGGTCGCATCGGTGGCGACTCGCCGCTGAGCGAAGCTGGGCGTGCGTACGCGCGAACTCTCGCCGACGTGGTTCGCGATCGCATCGGCCTCGGTGTGGCGGTGTGGACCAGCAGCTTGCGGCGCACGATGGAGACCGCGGAAATCGTCGGACTGGCATACCGCGCTTGGCGACCGCTCGACGAGATCGACGCCGGTGTTTGCGACGGAATGACCTACGCCGAGATCGCGGCGACGATGCCGCACGAGTACGCCGCGCGCGAGCTGGACAAGTTCCGTTACCGCTATCCGCGCGGCGAGTCGTATCAGGACGTCATCCAGCGGCTCGAGCCCGTAATCTTCGAGCTCGAGCGCGAGCGCTCTCCGGTCCTCGTCGTGGGCCACCAGGCGGCATTGCGCGCGCTCTATGCCTACATGATGGACCGCCCCGCCCACGAATGCCCGTTCGTCTCGATCCCGCTCCACACCATCATCGAGCTCGAGCCGACGGCGTACGGCTGTGAAGAGCGACGGATTGCTCTGCAGCCGGTGCCGCTCGACCCCGAGGGCTTCCGGCAGCTGCTTTGAGTCGTCCGCCCGACGAGAGGGCGCAGCGGGCGTCCGTGGCCTGCGGCGCGCGCTGTCTTGACCCGAGACGGGAGGCCGGCGTACTGCCTTCGGCATGCCCCTCGCTCGCAGGTCGTTCGCGGCCGTCGCGCTCCTGCTCGTCGGCTGCGGCTCCTCGGTGCGCTCGGTTTCGTCCGTCCCGGCGTCCTCCGTGCAAGCCACGGCGGAAAAGGCGTCATTGCGGCGGGGCATGAATTTGGGAAATGCGCTCGACGCGCCGAACGAAGGCGACTGGGGGGTCGTCCTGAAGGCGTCCGATTTCGCCGCTGTCAGAAAAGCGGGCTTCGACCACGTTCGGCTGCCGGCCCGCTTCAGCGCGCACGCGGGCATGGCTCCGCCCTATGCGATCGAGGGCTCCTTCCTGGCGCGGGTCGACTGGGCCATCGATCAAGCCCTGTCCAATGGGCTCGCGGTCATCGTGGATCTGCATCACTACGGCGAAATGATGGAGGCCCCCGACGAGCACCGCCCCCGCTTCGTCGCCCTCTGGAAACAGATCGCCGAGCGAGAGCGAAGCCGCCCAGAAGCCGTCGTCTTCGAGTTATGCAACGAGCCCAATGGCAAAATGACGGCTGACAAATGGAACGCCACCATGGCGGACGCGCTGCGCGTCGTGCGCTCGTCGAACCCGACGCGACCAGTCGTCGTCGAAGGAGTGGAGTGGGCCTCGGCCAAGAGCCTGCGCGATACGCTGGCCATCCCGGCCGACGACGCGAACCTCGTCGGCAGCTTCCACATGTACCAGCCCATCCTCTTCACGCATCAGGGTGCCGACTGGATGCCGCCGGAGTACGCAACCCGCGGCATCGTTTTTCCAGGGCCACCGGTTGAACCGCTCTCCCCGGCGCCGAGCGCCAACGCCGTGCCTTGGGTGCGCGGTTGGTTCAAGAGGTACAACGAGGAGCCGCGGCAGAGAAACCCTTCGGGCGCCGCTACCGTCATGGATCAGCTCGACCTGGCGCAAGGTTTCGCCGAACGTACGCACCGGCCGGTCTACATGGGTGAGTTCGGCGCCATCGATCATGCCGACGCAAAATCGCGCGCGGCGTGGACGCGAATGACTCGTCGAGAGGCAGAGCGTCGCGATTTCGGCTGGGCGTATTGGGACGACGGCGGCTCGTTCATGGCGTACGACCGGCGCGACGGAAGCTGGATCCCATTCTTGAAGTCGGCGCTCCTCGATTGATTGGCGACGCTGGATTTGTCTCTCGTCATCGGAAGGTCGCGGGCGCTAAGCGCTGCGAGAGACGACCGCGGCCCGCTTGGAACGGAATCATGAGCCGTCTGCCGTCAGACTACCGACCAGAAGAAGGCTGCAGGCCAGCTCGCTCGCGCCGCCCCACAGCGGTAGAAGTGGGGCGCGGATCGTTCCGAGATCGAAGGAGGCAGGGCACCATGGGTAACTATAAATTTTCTTACGGTTGGTCCGCGCGAGCGCTTGGTTGGGCTCTCTTCGTTCCGTTGACGGGCGTGACGGTGTGCGCGGCGTCTTGCAGCCACCTCGACGCGGGGCAAACGACCTCCGGGAGCTCGTCTGGAGTCGGCTCGGGCGACGTGCAAGGCGGCGGATTGGGCGGCCCGTCGGGAGTCGCGGGCGGGTCGGGAACGCCCGTCGGCTCGGGGACCCAGACGGGTGGCGGCGGAGCGTTCGATGCGACGGTGGTGGTGGGGGGCAGCGCCGATGCCGATATCGTCGTTACGGCCGAAGCGGGAATAGACGCGGCGAAGGTCGCTTGCGGCGATACGAATTACACCGACTCGTGGTCGGCTCCTTATTCGGATGCCGATCACGCCACGTTCAACGCGTCAGCCGCGTCCGTCGCCTCGCAAATGTCCATCGCGGAGCTCGCACAACAGATGCGCGGCACGGACCCCGGGAGCGGAGCTTCGCTCAATTTCGGCGATACTCTTTCGGACACTCGACAGCAGCAAGGGCATCAAAGGCTTTCGCTTTCGAGACGGCCCGCGGGGCCTTAACCTCGCGGCGCAGTTGCCCGCTGGAAAACAAGGATATACCACGGCGTTCCCCGTTCCTATGGCGCGCGGTGCGGCGTTCGACATGGACCTCGAGAAGCAGATCGGGGCGGCCATCGGCGACGAGACCGTCGCCTCGGGGAACACGATGATCCTTGCCCCCGTGGTGAACATCCTCCGTCATCCCGGGTGGGGCCGCGCGCAAGAAACGTACGGAGAAGACTCGTACCTCCTCGGGCGGCTCGGCACCGCCTTCACGACGGGGGCGCAGCAGTACATTCCCGCGTGCGTGAAGCACTACGCCGCGAACAACATCGAAAAGGGCCGCGCCGGCCAGAATGCCGTGATGGACGATCAGACTTTGCACGAGATCTACGGCCGGCATTTCGAGATGGTCATTCAGGACGGGGGGGTCGCCTGCGTCATGGCCTCGTACAACCTCGTCAATGGGACGAAGGCGACGACGAACCATGTGCTCCTGACGGACATGCTCCGGACGGAGTTCGGCTTCAAAGGCTTCGTCGTTTCGGACTGGTGGGCGATGGCGCCCGGACAGATAGCTCCGGGCGCGCCAGGGGCGACGCCCGACGCGCTGAGAATCAACGCCCAGGCGGGTGTCAATGCAGGGCTCGACATGGAGATGCCCTGGTCCCTCAACTACGGCCAGCTCGAAGCAATTACCGGCAACGGAGGCCCGCTGCAGACGTCGCAGCTCGCAACGGCCGCGACGAGAATCATGGAGCAGAAGTTCCGGTTCAAAGTGGTCACCGGAAACGGTCTGAAGGCCGCGTCGACCAGCCTCAATTCGGGGACTCAATCCATCCAGAACAACGCGGCGAACATCCAGCTCGCTTACAAGGCCGCGCTCGAGTCGATGGTGCTCCTCAAGAACGACAAGAACACCCTCCCGGTGAACAAGGCGACCGTCCACACGATCGCGGTCCTCGGAGCGCAAGTTCAGTACACCGTTACGACGCAGACGGGTCCGCAGACAATTCACTTTGCGACCGACACCCGGCTCGGCGATATGGGAAGCAGCCGCGTTTTCGCTGATCCTGCGCTGAGCACCGGGCCGGCGGCGGGGATAGGAAAGGCCGCCGGTAGCGGTGTCACGATCGTGACGGGGTCGAACGCGGCGCTTGCGGACTCGGCGGACTTCGTCGTCGTCGTCGCCGGCCTGACCCCCCTCGACGAGGGCGAGGAGTACACGTCAGCCAGCGACCGCAAGAGCTTCGCACT
Organism: uncultured delta proteobacterium; assembly: GCA_963787925.1. GTDB lineage: Bacteria > Myxococcota_A > Polyangia > Polyangiales > Polyangiaceae > Palsa-1150. Next base: position 171,797 of record CAWBEN010000003.1, on the reverse strand, counting down.
CGACCTACAGGGCGGCACCGCGCAGCAGGACTTGATAACGGCAGTGGCCGCCAAGAACAAACCAATGGTGGTCGTCCTCGAGGCAGGAAGCGTCATCGACATGCCGTGGCTCGCGCAGGTACCGGCCGTCGTGATGGCCTGGTACCCGGGCATGGACGGCGGTCACGCCCTCGGAGACCTGCTGCTCGGGAATGCGAACTTCAGCGGCAAGCTCCCCGTCACGTGGCCGAAATCCTTCAACGACGAGCCAGTGCTCAACGACCCGAGCGGGACGACGACGATGAGCTATTACGTCGGGTACCGCTACTTCGAGAACAAGGCGATCGCGCCCCTCTTCGCATTCGGTCACGGTCTGAGCTACACGAGTTTCTCGTACAAGAATCTTTTCGTTCCGTGCTCGAGTGTGACAAAGAACGGCGTCGTACAGGTCCAGGTCGACGTGACGAACACAGGGACGACGGCGGGCGACGAGGTCGCGTTTCTCTTCGCAGCCTTTCCAAGCAGCACCGTTGCGACGCGCAAGAGTCCGAACTACAAAGAGCTGAAAGGCTTCCACCGTGTCTCGCTGATGCCGAATGAAACGAAGCGAATCACGTTTCCGTTGCGCGTGTCCGATCTCAAGTACTGGGATTCCTCGGCGAAGGGGTGGAATGTCGAGAGTGGGCCGGTGCAAATTCTGGTCGGCTCCAGCTACGACAATCTGATGTTGAAGGACGCGATGACGGTCCAGTAATCGGTGAGGTCGTGCGGGGCATGCCCATGCCCCCGCGACACCCGCGCTCTTGGAACGTCGAGCCCAAACGAGACCGATGACATCGTTCGAACGAAGAGAAGCCGTGCCTACGGCGCGCCCCGGCATCGCGCTCGCCCTGACCACCGCGCTCGCCCTAACCTTCGCGAATGCTGCCTCGGCGCAGGATTCGGCGTCCGGCGAGCCCACGCCGCCGGCAGAGTCGCCGAAACCGAGCTTGGCGGACGCCCCTGCGCCGCCGCCATCGCAATCGCTAGGGCCCTTCGAGAGACTTCCGCTCTCCGCCTATCCCGAGACGCACGTGCGCGGCCTCGTTGGCGGCTCGCTCTGGTCGACGTTTCACGGCATGCAGTGGCCCTATTACCCGAAGACGGCGATCGGCGTGTCGGGATACGCCTGGATCGACACGGGCTACGAGCACATCGCGCGCGGCAACCCTTCCGAGCCGAGCATCAACACGTGGCTGCAACAGGGGCGCCTGCTCTTGAGGGTAACGCCGACCTGGAGCAATGGTACGTATTTCGTCCAGGCGCAGGCGGAGATAGTAGCCAACAAGGACCAGTCCTCCGGCCCGCCACAGCTCGGCAACGTCGACGACGCGTGGATACGCCTCGGGAAATGGAACACGTTCGACATCCAAGTCGGCCGCTACGAGGCATGGGAGGTCTACCATTTTGGCATGGGGCTCGACCTCAATACACAAGAGCGCCAGGGAGCGACCGGCTCCAACTCCGGACTTCAGCCACCGAGCATCTACGGCCTGACGTACGCGTTCTATCGGCCTGCTAGCGTCGGGGAGGCGGCAGTCCATCTTTATCCGACCAACTGGCTTCGGTTCGAGCTTGGCACGCAGCTTGGCAACGAGTCCGGTCAAAACGTCCTCGCAGGCCGGCCTGTCGGCGTGCTCGACGTTGGTTGGATGAAGCTCAAGCTCGGCGGCGAGTACAAGAAGCAGAGCGATCAAAACGTTGGCGCAAAGGGGGAGCTCACGCAGCGCGGCGTCGGGGGCGCCCTTCAGTTCGTCCTCGATCCTTACGTTGAATTCGGCGTCAACGGCGCCTATGGGCTGGTGGACCACGTGAGCAGCGTCGATGGATCCATCGATCAGGCAGGGAGCAATACGACGTACAGCGTCGGGGGCTTTCTCAACGTGCGCGTCATCGAGGATCTCCTCGTGGGCGGAGGCGCCAACTTCACGAACCTTGAGGACACCCATTACGATCCGACCCTCAAGCGGAACGGCAAGTTCGACCAGTGGCAGACCTTTGGGGCGGTTCAGTACCTGCTCCTGAAGCAACTCTATATCAAAGCGGTCTTGGCCTACTCCCTGGCCGACTTCAACCCGTCGTTCACGATGCTGAGCCCGTTCAAAAACGAGATGACCAGCGCGCGACTTCGGCTTCAGTACCTCTTCTGACCCCGCCGGCGGAGCGGGGTCGGCCATCACTGGCCCTTTAGGCGAGCCGATGAGGCAGACGCGTACTATGACTTCCTCCTGGGTCGGAGGTTTGCAGGTCCATGGGCAAGACGTCGCTTACTTATTCGGTAGCCTTCATCGGTTTGGTCGTTGCCTCGGTCGTGTCGTGCGCGAACTCCGCGCATAGCGGGCTAGGCCCGGATGGTGGGCCCCTCCTCGGAGGGAGCAGTACACCCGGCTTGCTCGGGAACGACGACGGCGGCGTCACCGGAAATCTGACGAATGACGGCTTGCTCGCCTGCGCCCAGACGTCGAGACCATGCACCACGTGCACGGACTTCGCGGCGTCAGCCGTCATTGACGCTTCGCCTGACGACGGATCGGCCACGACGCCCGCCGACGCACCCTCCCATTTCCACAGTCCGGGCTCCATGACCGGTGGCCCGTGCCTCGCCGAGCCCGCTGATGGGGCGCTCATTCCTCAGAACTGGCTTCGTCCACGGTTCCGCTACGTGCCGGCCGCGGGCCAGAACCTGTTCGAGATTCGGCTCCATGCCGATCGCCAGACCAACGACCTCCTCGTCTACACGACGAGCAAGACATGGAAGCTACCCAAAGACACCTGGGACAAACTGCGAAGCTCGACGTGGGACGAGGACATCACCGTCACCGTACGCGGCGTGAATCGCGACGACCCGGCGTCCACGCCCACGGGTACGAGCGGGAAGTTCCGGATCGCACCGGCCGCAGCTTCCGGTGCCATGATTTACTGGGCGGCGGTCGGTGAATACAGCGGGATGTCGTGGTTGGAGGGGTTCAATCCGGGGGACGAGACCGTGGCGAAGGTTCTGGACGTCTCGCAAGTCCAGCTCCAGATATCTCGCGATCAGGGTGGCCAGCTCCAGACGATGGGACGGGCGCCCGGCGCGGTCCAGTGCATCGGGTGTCACGTGGCCGTGCCTGACGGCAATAGCGTCGCGTTCACGGACTTTTGGCCATGGTCGGGTGTGGTGGCGTCCGTGCAGCCGGGTCATACCGGCGAGGTTCCCTCCTGGCTCACCGGGGGTGGCGCCCAAGCGTTCAGCCAACCGTGGCTCGGAATCACGACATTCTCCAAGACAGTTTGGAGTCGCAACGAATTCGTCGCAATATCGAGCTACGGATGTTCTCCTCAGTCGTCGGCGACGAACGGCAATCAGCCTTGGTACCCGTGGAACGGTCAGACATGCAGCATGCAGCCCAATGGGGCGCTCGCTTGGTTCGACCTCGCGTCAGGCATTTCGGCGGTTTCGGGAACGAGCGGTTACCAGGTGGGCAATGGCGTCGCCTCCGACGTGGACAAGAGCTTTGGCTTCCTGAGGCGCAACGGGGATCCGCGCGGCGCCGAAGCTCCAAGCTGGAGCCACAACGGCAGCACGATCGTCTACGTTTCGACGAACGCTGGCCAAGACGGACGGCTGGCCACCGGGCCCGCCGACCTTTACACGGTGCCGTACAACGCGCGCGCCGGGGGTGACGCCACCCCCGTTCAAGGAGCGTCGGAGGCGAACTGGAGCGAGTACTACCCAGCGTACGCGCCGAACGATCAGCTGATCGCGTTCAACCGAGCACCTTCTAGCGAGGACATGTATTACAACCCACACTCCGAGGTCTTCGCGGTACCTGCGGGGGGCGCGGCGCAACCCACACGGCTGGCCGCAAACGATCCGCCGGCGTGCTTGGGGGTGGTAAGCCCTGGGGTGACGAACAGCTGGGCAAAATGGTCACCGGACGTGGAGAAGTGCGCAAACGGCCTGACCTATTACTGGATCATCCTCTCGTCGTCCCGCGACGGAAACCAATTCAAGCCCTCCAACCTCAAGACGGGCGGCAAGGTCGCGACGTCACAGCTATACATCGCGGGGCTCACGGTGGACGCCAATGGTCAGATTGCAAGCTTTCCCGCGCTGTACATCTGGAATCAGCCGATGCAGTACGTCGGAACGAATGCGGCATTCGCTGGCGCCCCACAGAGTAACCACACACCCGTCTGGGAAGTGGTCAGCATTCCCAAGCCGCCGCCGCCCCCGCCCCCCAAATAGAGCCGCTCAGCCGGTGTTACGCATTCCGGCCGAGATGCCGTTGAGGGTGAGAAGCAAGGCGCGGTCGACCCGTTCGTCGCCGGCGCTGCGGCGGCGCAGCAGCTCGACTTGCAAGAAGCTCATCGGATCGACGTAAGGATTGCGAAGCTGGATGGAGCGCTTCAAGGCAGGATTGCCGTCGAGAAGCTTGCGCGTCCCATGGATGCGTTTCAACCAAAGGACCGTGCGGGTGTGCTCGGCACGAATCTTCGGCCAAACCACCTCACGCGCATCCGCCTCGGCCAACTCGGCGTAACGCGACGCGATCCCCATGTCCGTCTTGGCCAACACCATTTCGACGTTCTCCATGACAGCGCGAAAGAAGGGCCACCGGCGATGCATCTCGGAGAGCAGCTCGGCTCCTCCAGGCTTCGAGCCGACACCTTCCAACGCGCTACCGACGCCGTACCAGCCCGGCAAAATCGTGCGGTTTTGTGTCCATGCAAACACCCAGGGAATGGCCCGCAGCGCGTCGACGCCACCTGCCCCGCGCTTGGCCGGACGCGAGCCAATCGGTAGTCGCGCGATGGCTTCGATGGGCGTCGCCGTGCTGAAGAACTTGAAAAAAAGCGGCTCGTCCCAGACGAGCGCCCGGTAGGCGATTCGCCCCAGCTCGGCCAGCTCGTCGAAAGCCTCCGCATAGCGTTTTTCGTCGTCGGGCGAGGGCCGATCCTGCGCTCCGAGAGAATGAAGAAGGGCGCCGCCGAGCATGAGCTCGACCGTGCGCTGGGCCAACTCGGGGCGGCCGTACTTGTGATCCAGCGCTTCTCCTTGCTCGGTGGCCTTGAAACGCCCGGCGACGGCCCCGGGGGGCAGCGCGAGAATGGCCTGCTGCGAGGGCCCGCCCCCGCGAGCTACCGACTCGCCACGCCCGTGAAAAATGCGCAGCGGCACGTCGGCCTCGGCGGCCACTGCCGGCAGTGCCTCCTGAACTCGGCGCAAGGCGCCGCTGGCGGCGAGCAACCCGACCTCTTTGCCTGAGTCGCTGTAGCCGACCATTACTTCTTGCACGCCGCGACCGTCGAGGTGCCGGCGGTACCCGGGGTCGGCGAAGATCGCTCGCATGATGTCGGCGCTGCGCTCGAGTGCACTGTTCGTCTCGAACAGAGGAACGATGTCGAGGCGCGCGCAGCCCCGCTCGGCGTCCCAGAGTCCTGACTCGCGCGCACAAGCAAGCGCCGCGAGGACGCAGTTTTCGTCCCGAGTCATCGAGAGAATGAGCGTCCGGCAGGCGCCCTCCCCGCTCTCGCGCTGAGCACGAGCGATCCGCTCGAGAGCCGAGAGCAATCGAATCGCCCCAGGCGAGCGCTCCCCTTTGCCCGCGAGCCACGTCGCGCCCGAACGAGCATCGTCCGCGACGGTGCGCATCTCCAACTCCGCGATTCCAAAGCCTCCTGCCTTGACGAGCTCGAAGAGGGCGCGGGCCCGGCGCTCCCCGGCGTGGGTGCACTTGGCCTCCCGCAAGCTGTCAGCGATGAGCTGGAGATCGCTCGCGAGCTCGCTTGGTTCGCGATACCGCGGCTCGAGCTCCCGAGAAGGGCTCTCCGCGTCGCGCGGCTCGAGCATCGTCCGCCGCTGTTCGATTCCCGTGATGGTCGCGGCAAGCCGCGCCTCGACGAAGCGCAGCTTCTTACGCCACGGCTCACCCTCAGTTCTCGGGCCCTGCTCCGCCGCTGTCCGCGGCATGCGCCGCGCGTCCTCGCGAATGGACGCGAGCAGCGATTCCGGCGCGCGCACGTACCGGTCCGATTGCGAGAGCGAGCCACCGAGATCACGGGCGGCCCTCAACAACCGACGAAGGCCGCGCACCTGATGAGCGAGGATGGAGTCCTCGAGAACTTCGGGCGTCACGTTTGGATTGCCGTCCATGTCTCCGCCTACCCATGAATGGATGCGAAGCGGCGTCCGCACGAAGCCGAGTCGCTCCCCGTAGGCGGCCTCGAAAGCACGATCGAGCTCGTGAGGGAGCTCCAGCATCAAATCCCAGAGAATCTCTTCCACATAGAAGAGGATGTTCTTCACCTCGTCGCCAACGCTCGGTCGCTCGCGACGAACTTCATCGGTCTGCCAGAGGCCGGTGATCTCTTCGCGAATCGCCTCGCGCGCGTCGGCGAGCTCACGCGGCGTCAGCGAGCATTGGTCGCGCTCCTCCAAACGCTGCGCGATTCGGTAGAGCTTCTCGAGCACCGTTCGACGCGCGGCCTCCGTGGGGTGCGCGGTCAGAGTGAGGGTGACCTCGAGCGCAGCGATGGCCTTTCGCGCGGCGTCCGCTGGAACGCCGGCCTTTTTCGCGCTCTCGAGGACCGCCCGCAGCGAGCCGCGCTGCGGCCGGCCTTCGCGATCGCGCGCGTGTGCGCGCGCGCGCCGGATGCGGTGATTCTGCTCGGCCAAATTGACGAGCCTGAAGTAGGTCGCGAACGCCCGGATGATTACAGTCGCGTGCTCGACGGGCAGCTCGGCGAGAAGTGCCGTGAGCTCGCCCGCTCGCGACGCGCGCTGCTCTGCGGGTCCGCGTCGCCGCAGGATCGCCAGCTTACGAACGCGCTCCTCAAGGGCAAAGAGCGGCTCGCCCTCTTGCTCGATGAGCACCTCTCCCAACATTCGCCCCAGCGAGCGCACATCGCTCCGGAGCGGCCTATCCACCTCTCGCTTTCGACGCATTGCGAAAGGCATCTTGAGGGCAGTGGCGACCGCGCGTCGAGACTATTCCGAGCCGATCTGCTCCAATCGGCCGAAACGTGCGGCAAAACCAGGCACGCGATGTGCCGGCGAACGCCCGACCCCCCTGGACGGGGCATGTTGGTGCCACGTCGGTCGGGGGGGCGGACGGGGCCGTCACTCTTCGTTCACCGCCGTCAGCGCGGCCTCGGCAGCTCTTGGCGCCGCCGGGGCGAACCTCTCCTCTTCCCCTTCGACGACGACCTTCAGCTGCTTGTAAGCCGAGAGTCCCGTTCCCGCCGGGATGAGCCGACCCATGATGACGTTCTCTTTGAGGCCGCGCAGATAGTCGACCTTGCCGGAAACGGCAGCCTCGGTGAGCACCTTCGTGGTCTCCTGGAAGGAGCTGGCGCTGATGAACGACTCGGTCGACAAGCTCGCCTTGGTGATTCCGAGAAGGAGCGGCTCGGCCACGGCCGGACGTCCGCCCCGCTCGATGACGCGCTGGTTCTCGCGCTCGAAGAAGTACTTCTCCACCTGCTCGTCGATGAGGAAGTTCGTGTCGCCGACGTCCTTGATACGCACGCGGCGCAGCATCTGACGGACGATGGCCTCGATGTGCTTGTCGTTGATGGCGACGCCCTGCAGGCGATAAACCTGCTGGATCTCGTTGACGAGGTAGGCGGCAAGCTCCTTCTCGCCCTTGACGCGAAGAATGTCGTGCGGGTTCGCGGGACCGTCCATCAACGGCTCGCCTGCGCGCACGCGGTCGCCGGGTTGAACCTGGATGTGCTTGCCCTTGGGGATCAGGTACTCGCGCGCCTGGTCGGTCAGAGCTGACCCCGTCGGGCGCGAACGGCGTGATGACCACCTTCCGCTTGCCCTTCGTGTCCTTGCCGAAGCTCACCTCGCCGTCGATCTCCGCGATGATGGCGTGGTCCTTCGGCTTTCGCGCCTCGAAGAGCTCGGCGACGCGCGGGAGACCGCCCGTGATGTCCTGCGTCTTCGTCGTCTCGCGCGGGATCTTGGCGAGCACGTCGCCGGCGCTGATCTCATCGCCGTCCTGAACGACGATGTTCGCCCCGACCGGCAGCAGGTAACGCGCATCGAGCGTGCTGCCCGGCAGCTTCAGGGTCTCGCCGCTCTGCGGGCTCTTGATCGAGATGCGCGGGCGCAGGTCGGCGGCGCGCGACTCGATGATCACCTTGCGCGACAGGCCGGTGACCTCGTCGAGCTTTTCGGTCATCGTGACGCCTTCGACGATATCGCCGAACTTCACGATGCCGCCGACTTCGCTGAGGATCGGCACCGCGAAGGCGTCCCACTCGGCGAGGAGCTGGCCGGCGCTTACCTTGTCGCCCTTCGTTCACCTTGAGGAGCGCGCCGTAGACCAGGCGGTGGTGCTCGCGCTCGCGTCCGGTGTCGTCGACGAGGACGATCTCGCCGTGGCGGTTCATGACGATAGTGCCGTCCGCCTTCTTCGCGACGTTCGCGTTGCGGATGCGAATGTATCCCTCGTTGCGCGACTCGAGCGAGCTCTGCTCGATCTTGCCGCGCGCCGCGGCGCCGCCGATGTGGAACGTGCGCATCGTGAGCTGGGTGCCCGGCTCGCCGATCGATTGGCTGGCGATGATGCCGATCGGCCTCGCCGATGTTGACCTTGTAGCCGCGCGCAAGGTCGCGCCCGTAGCACTTGGCGCACACGCCGCGCTTGGTCTGGCAGGTGAGCACCGAGCGGATGACCACCTCTTCGATGCCGGCCTCCTCGATGATGTGCACGAGATGCTCGTCGAGCTCGGTGTTCGCCGCGACGAGCACCTCGCCGGTGAGCGGGTCGACGATGTCCTCCAGCGCGACGCGGCCGAGGATGCGGTCGCCGAGCGGCTGGATGACCTCGCCGGCGTCCTCGAGCTTCGTGACGCGGATGCCGTCGAGCGTCCCGCAGTCGAACTCGGCGATGACCGCGTCCTGCGCGACGTCGACGAGGCGCCGTGTGAGGTACCCGGAGTTCGCCGTCTTGAGCGCCGTGTCCGCGAGGCCCTTACGCGCGCCGTGCGTCGAGATGAAGTACTGGAGCACGCTGAGCCCCTCGCGGAAGTTCGCCGTGATGGGGTTCTCGATGATCTCGCCGGACGGCTTGGCCATCAGGCCGCGCATCGCGGCGAGCTGGCGAATCTGCTGGGTCGAGCCGCGCGCTCCGGAGTCGGCCATGATGTAGATGGGGTTGAAGCTCGGCTCGATGAGCTCCTTGCCCGTCTCGCTGATCGACGATCTTCTCCTTGCCGATCTCGTTCATCATCTCCTGCGTGACCTTGTCGGCGACGCCGGCCCAGATGTCGACGATCTTGTTGTAGCGCTCGCCGTCGGTGATGAGCCCTTCCTGGTACTGGTCGATGACGCGCTGCACCTCGGCCTGCGCCTCGCCGAGGAGCACTCCCTTGGCTTGCGGGATGACCATGTGGTCCATGCAGATGGAGACGCCCGCGCGCGTCGCGTAGTCGAAGCCCGAGCGTGCGCAGGCGGTCCGCGAGGAGGACCGTCGCCTTGTTGCGGTGCTTGCGGTAGCAGGCGTCGATCGAGCGCCGAGAGCGCCTTCTTGTCGAGCGTCTTGTTGACGAGATCGAACGGCAGGCCTTCGGGGAGGACCTCGGCGATGAGGCAGCGGCCCGACGGTCGTGTTGACGATCGCGTAGCTTGCCCTCGCGTGTCGGGCACGCGCACGCGGATGCCCGAGTGCAGCGTCGACCTCGCCGTGGTCGTACGCCATGCGGACTTCGTCGACGCTTGCGTACACGCCGCGGAGGTATCCCTCGGCGTGGCCCTTCTTGTCGACGGTGAGCGAGCCCTCGCGGTAGCAGCCCTTGGCGAACTTGCGCTCGCGCGTCGCGTAGTAGAGCCCGAGGACGATGTCCTGCGTCGGGTTGATGATCGGCCGGCCGTTCGCGGGCGAGAGGATGTTGTTCGTGCTCATCATGAGCACGCGCGCTTCCATCTGCGCCTCGACCGAGAGCGGCACGTGGACGGCCATCTGGTCGCCGTCGAAGTCGGCGTTGAACGCCGCGCAGACGAGCGGGTGGAGCTGGATTGCCTTGCCCTCGATGAGCACCGGCTCGAACGCCTGGATGCCGAGGCGGTGAAGCGTCGGCGCGCGGTTCAGGAGCACCGGGTGCTCGGTGATGACCTCCTCGAGGATGTCCCAGACCTCGGGACGCTCCTTCTCCACCATCTTCTTCGCGCTCTTGATGGTGTTGACGTATCCGCGCTCTTCGAGCTTGTTGTAGATGAACGGCTTGAAGAGCTCGAGCGCCATCTTCTTCGGCAGACCGCACTGGTGCAGCTTCAGCGTCGGGCCGACGACGATGACCGAGCGGCCCGAGTAGTCGACGCGCTTGCCGAGGAGGTTCTGGCGGAACCGCCCCTGCTTGCCCTTGAGCATGTCGCTCAGGCTCTTGAGCGGGCGCTTGTTCGGACCCGTGATGGTCTTGCCGCGGCGGCCGTTGTCGAAGAGCGCGTCGACCGCCTCCTGGAGCATGCGCCGCTCGTTGCGGATGATGATCTCCGGCGCGTTCAGCTCGAGCAGCCGCTTCAGGCGGTTGTTGCGGTTGATGACGCGGCGGTAGAGATCGTTCAGATCGCTCGTCGCGAAGCGGCCGCCGTCGAGCGGAACGAGCGGGCGGAGATCCGGCGGGAGCACCGGGATGACCGTCAGCATCATCCACTCCGGACGATTGCCGCTCTCGCGGAACGCCTCGCACGACCTTGAGGCGCTTGACGATCTTCTTGCGCTTCGCCTCGCTGGTCGCGGCGCGCATCTCCTGGCGGAGCTGCTCGCTCAGCGTGTGGACGTCCACCTGCTTGAGCATCTCGAGGACGGCCTCGCCGCCCATGCCGGCCGCGAACTTGTCGTCGCCGTACTCCTCGACGAGCTGCATGTAGCGCTCTTCGCTGAGGAGCTCCGCCTTCGACAGCCCGGTCTCCTTCGGATCGATGACGATGTAGCTCTCGCAGTAGAGGACCTTCTCGAGGTCCTTCAGCGAGATGTCGAGCATGTTGCCGATGCGGCTCGGCAGGCGACTTCAGGAACCAGATGTGCGCGACGGGCGTGGCCAGGTTGATGTGGCCGAGGCGCTCGCGGCGCACCTTGGACTGGATGACCTCGACGCCGCACTTCTCGCAGACGATCCCGCGGTGCTTCATGCGCTTGTACTTGCCGCAGTTGCACTCGTAGTCCTTCACCGGCCCGAAGATCTTGGCGCAGAAGAGGCCGTCCCGCTCCGGCTTGAACGTGCGGTAGTTGATGGTCTCGGGCTTCTTGACCTCGCCGTGCGACCACTCGCGGATCTTCTCGGGCGACGCGAGCGAGATACGAATCGCGCTGAAAGAGAGCGGATCCTTGGGCTTCTCGAAGAAGCTGAAGATGTCGCGCATCGGGTTCTTCCTTTTCCTGACTGCTTACGGAAAAAACGTTTCAAACTCGGAATCGAAGAGCGGCCACTCTGTGAACGAGAGGAAGCGAGGAAGGGCCCTTCCCGCTCGTCCACCGCGTCACTCCTCCGCGGCGTGCTCAGCCGCGTGCGGTTGCCGGGCTCGATCGAGCTCGACGTTGAGGCAGAGCGCCTGGAGCTCCTTGATGAGCACGTTGAAGCTCTCGGGCAGACCGGGCTCGAGGTTGTACTCGCCCTTGACGATCGCTTCGTACATGCGCGTGCGGCCCTGGACGTCGTCGCTCTTGACGGTGAGGAACTCCTGGAGCGCGTACGCGGTGCCGTACGCTTCCATCGCCCAGACTTCCATTTCGCCGAGACGCTGACCGCCGAACTGCGCCTTGCCGCCCAGCGGCTGCTGCGTGACGAGCGAGTACGGGCCGATCGATCGCGCGTGGATCTTGTCGTCGACCAGGTGGTGGAGCTTGAGCATGTACATCACGCCCACGGTCACCTCCTGATCGAAGGCCTCGCCGCGTGCGCCCGTCGAAGAGCACCGTCTGGCCGCTCGTGGGCAAGCCCGCGAGCGCCGAGCGTGTTCTTGATCTGCGATCTCCTGGGCGCCGTCGAAGACGGGGCTCGCGTAGTGGACGCCGCGTCGGAGCTTGCTGGCGAGCTGCCGGACGTCGTCTTCGCCGAGCTTGCGACAGCCAGCTTCGCGATGTCCTCGTCGCCGTCGAAGATCTTCTTGACGTGCTCGCGCATCGCGCTCGCGCCGAACTTCTCCTCGAGCATGTATCGGAGCTGGGCGCCGAGCACGCGCGCGCCCCAGCCGAGGTGCGTCTCGAGGATCTGCCCGACGTTCATGCGGCTCGGCACGCCGAGCGGGTTGAGCACGATGTCGACCGGCGTGCCGTCCTGCAGGTACGGCATGTCCTCTTCGGGCAGGATGCGGCGAGATGACGCCCTTGTTGCCGTGGCGCCCGGCCATCTTGTCGCCGACCTGGAGCTTCCTCTTGATGGCGATGTAGACCTTCACCATCTTGATGACGCCCGGCGGCAGCTCGTCGCCCTTGCACAGGCGGTCGATCTTGTCGCGGAAGTGCTCTTCGCGGACGTGCACGATCTCCTCGAGCTCGCGCGACCTTCTGCGCGATCTCCTCGGCCCCCTCGACGGGAGCTCGCCCCAAGTACTTGCGCGGGACGTCGTCGAGCGTCTCGCTCGTCGAGGGCGGCGCCCTTCTGCAGGAGCACCTTGCCCTTGTCGTCGACCAGCTTGCCCGTCGTCGTCGACGCCGACGAGCTGCCTGCGTGATTTGCCGATAGAACGAGTCGCGGAAGGATCTTGATCTCCTCGTCGCGCATCTTCTCGAGGCGCACGCGCTCCTGATCCTCGATGTCCTTCGAGCGCTCGTCCTTCTCCGTGCCCTTGCGCGAGAAGACGCGGGCGTTGATGACGATGCCGCTCGACGCCCGGCGGGACGCGCAGGGAGCTGTCGCGGACGTCGCCGGCCTTCTCGCCGAAGATGGCGCGCAGGAGCTTCTCCTCGGGGGAGAGCTGGGTCTCGCCCTTCGGCGTGATCTTGCCGACCAGGATGTCGCCGGGCTTCACCTCGGCGCCGATGCGCACGATGCCCGACTCGTCGAGGTCCTTGAGGGCCTCCTCGCCGACGTTCGGGATGTCGCGCGTGACCTCTTCTTTGCCGAGCTTCGTGTCGCGGGCGACGCACTCGAACTCCTCGATGTGAATCGAGGTGAAGACGTCGTCCTTGGCGATGCGCTCGCTGACGAGGATCGAGTCCTCGAAGTTGTAGCCCTGCCACGGCATGAACGCGACGAGCACGTTCTGGCCGAGCGCGAGCTCGCCCATGTCGCAGCTCGGACCGTCGGCGAGGACGTCGCCGGCCTTCACGCGCTCGCCCGCGCGCACGATCGGCTTCTGGTTGTAGCAAGTCGACTGGTTCGACCGCTGGAACTTCGTCAGCGGGTAGATGTCCGGGATCTCCGGCTTGTCGCTGTCCGGACGGACGACGATGCGCGTCGCGTCGACGCTCTCGACGATGCCGTCGCGCCGGGCGAGCGTGCAGACGCCGGAGTCGCGCGCGAGCTTGCCTTCCATGCCCGGTGCCGACGAACGGCGCGTGGCTGCGGATGAGCGGCACGGCCTGGCGCTGCATGTTCGCGCCCATGAGCGCGCGGTTCGCGTCGTCGTGCTCGAGGAACGGGCACGAGCGCCGCGGCGACGCACACCATCTGGTTCGGCGCGACGTCCATCAGCTGGATCATGTCCGGCGTGACCATGTGGAAGTCGCCGTTGAGACGCGCGCTGACGAGCGTCTCGCGGAACTTGCCCTTCTCGTCGATGTTCGCCGACGCCTGCGCGATGTACTTCCCCTCCTCTTCGAGGGCCGAGTACCAGGCGACGTCGTCGGTGACCTTGCCCTCCGCCGACGCGGCGGTACGGCGTCTCGACGAAGCCGTACTCGTTGACGCGCGCGAACGTCGAGAGCGACGCGATGAGGCCGATGTTCGGACCTTCCGGCGTCTCGATCGGGCAGATGCGGCCGTAGTGGGTCGGGTGGACGTCGCGCACCTCGAAGCCGGCGCGCTCGCGCGTGAGACCGCCGGGCCCGAGCGCGCGAGAGGCGACGCTTGTGCGTCACCTCGCTGAGCGGGTTCGTCTGGTCCATGAACTGCGAGAGCTGCGAGCTGCCGAAGTACTCCTTGACCACCGCGCTCGACGGGCTTCGCGTTGATGAGATCGTGCGGCATCAGCGTGTCGATCTCCTGCGACATGCTCATGCGCTCTTTGATGGCGCGCTCCATGCGAACGAGACCGATGCGGTACTGGTTCTCCATCAGCTCGCCGACCGCGCGCACGCGGCGGTTGCCGAGGTGGTCGATGTCGTCGACCGAGCCGCGGCCGTTCTTCAGCTCGATGAGGTGGCGGACCGTCTCGAGGATGTCCTGCGGCGTGAGCACCGCGGTGTCGAGCGCGGGTCGCTGATCCTCGGGCAGGTCGCGGTAGAACTTGTAGTTCAGCTTGAGGCGGCCGACCTTCGAGAGGTCGTAGCGCTCCGGGTTGAAGAACAGGTTGTGGAAGAGCGTCTTCGCCGTCTCGAGCGTGGGCGGATCGCCCGGGCGGAGGCGGCGGTAGATCTCCATGATCGCGTCCTCGGTCGTCTTCACCTTCTCGGCGAGGAGCGTGTCGCGCAGGTACGAGCCGACGTTGAGGCCGTCGATGAAGAGGATCTTGAACTCCTCGATGCCCGCCTCGCGGAGCTTCTCGAGCTTGGCCTCGGTCACCTCCTCGTTCACTTCGAGGACGACCTCGCCGGTCTCCTTGTCGACGACGTCGTGCGCCGCGACCTTGCCGACGAGCTCCTCGAGTGTCGATCGGCAGGCGATCGATCTTCGCTTCCCTCAGCTTCTTGATCGCGGCCTTGGTGAACTTGGTGTTCTTCTTGACGATGACCTCGCTGCCGACCTTGATGTCGCGCGTCGCGCGCTGGCCGGGCGAGGAGATCGAACTCGACGCTCTTCGCGTACTTGCCGCCCTTCTCGAGGTAGACCTCTTCGGTGTTGTAGAAGTAGTTGAGCAGGTCCTGCGTCGAGTAGCCGAGCGCGCGCAGCAGCACCGTCGCGTGCATCTTCCGGCGGCGGTCGATGCGCACGTACATGATGTCCTTCGGGTCGAACTCGAAGTCGAGCCACGAGCCGCGGTACGGGATGATGCGCGCGCTGTAGAGCAGCTTGCCGCTCGAGTGCGTCTTGCCCTTGTCGTGGTCGAAGAAGACGCCCGGGCTGCGGTGCAGCTGGCTGACGACGACGCGCTCGGTGCCGTTGATGATGAACGTGCCGGTGTCCGTCATCAGCGGGATCTCGCCGAAGTAGACCTCCTGCTCCTTGATGTCGCGCACGATGCGCTCGCCACCCTCGCGGGTGTCGTAGATCATGAGCTGCGTCGTCACCTTGATCGGCGCGGCGTACGTCATGCCGCGCTGGCGGCACTCCTCGACGTCGTACTTCGGCTTCTCGAGGTTGTAGCTGACGAAGACGAGCTCGCTCGTCCCGTTGAAATCCTTGATCGGGAAGACGCTCCGGAAGACCGCCTGGAGGCCGACCTCGGCCCGCTCGTTCTGCGGGACGGTCGGTCTGCAGGAACTTGTCGTACGACGTCTTCTGGATGTCGATGAGGTTCGGGACCTCGATGACCTTCCGGACACGTCCGAGGTTCTTGCGGATGCGGAAGTTCGACTGGATGACGCTCGCCATCGCTGCTCCTGATTCGCGACGCGGACACGGACACGATCGACCTGTCATCGGAGCGCCCGGCACGCGCGATTGCCGGGCGTGAGGTCTGCGAAGCCGCGGTGCGGACCTATAGTCGGAAATTCCGAACGCGTAAAGCAAAAGGCACGCCGCCGACGGGAGGGCTAGCCTAGTCGGCGGAAAGGATTGTGCAAACGACGACGCAGGGACGACGCGCGCACGGAAGAGCGTCCTCCGCAGCGCCGTCCCTCGACGCTGGTGATTCAGACAAAGAGTCCGATCAAGATCGAGTCACTTACTTGAGCTCGACCTTGGCGCCCGCGTCTTCGAGCTTCTTCTTCATCTCGTCGGCCTCGGCCTTGGAGACGCCCTCCTTGAGGGTCTTCGGCGCGCCCTCGACCAGGTCCTTGGCTTCCTTGAGGCCGAGGCCGGTGATCTCGCGGACGACCTTGATGACGGCGATCTTGTTCGCGCCGGCTTCCTTGAGCTCGACGTTGAACTCCGTCTTCTCCTCGACCGGGGCAGCGGCCGGTGCGGCGGCGCCGGCGCCGGCGCCGACGGCGACGGCGACCGGAGCGGCCTTGACGCCCCACTTGTCCTCGAGGGTCTTGATCGAGCTCTGCGATCTGGATGACCGGCAGGTTCGAGAGGTAATCGACGACCTGCTCACGCGTGATGTCTGCCATTGGAAATTCTCCGTAATCGAAACTCGGGCCAAAAAAGTCCGTGTGATGCTTCGCGTGCGTTGCCCTCGCGGGCTACTTCGCCCTCGCGCTCCTTCGCCGCCAGGACGTAGACGAAGTTCTGCGTCGGGGCAGCGAGCAGCGCGACGAAGTTCTGCAGCGGCGCTTGCAGCGTCGCGAGCAGCATCGCGCGAAGCTCGTTCTTGCCGGGCATCGTCGCGAGCTGGTCTTCGACGCCCTTCGCGTCGAGGACCGAGCCCTCGATGAGCCCGGCCTTGATCTGGAGCTTCTCGCCCGCCGGGTCCTTGCGGAACGCCTTCACCACCTTGGCGGCGGCGCTCGGGTCCTCGTAGCTCCAGGCGATGCCCGTCATGCCCGACGAGGACGTCGTCGAGCTTGTCCTTGAACGGAGCGTCCTTGAGGGCGTGCTTGACGAGCGTGTTCTTGCACGACCTTGTACTCGACGCCGGCCTTGCGGAACTCGGCGCGAAGCTTGGTGACGTGCTCGACGGTCATCCCCTTGAAGTCGAGGAAGACGGCCGCGGTCATCTTGTCGAAGCGGCTCTTGATCTCGCCGATCTGCGTGTCTTTCGTTGCGCGGTCCATGGCGAGTCTATCCCTCTTCGCTCTGGCTCACGAAGTGAGCCGGGTCGATCTTGATGCCGGGGCCCATGGTCGAGCTGACGGTGATGCTTCGGAGGTAACTGCCCTTGGCGGTCGACGGCTTCTGCCGCACCAGAGCGCCGATGAGCGCCTTGGCGTTGTCGGTCAGCGCCTGCTCGGTGAACGAGACCTTGCCGATGCGGGCGTGGACGATGCCCGCCTTCTCGACGCGATACTCGATCTTGCCGCCCTTGGCGTCTCTGACGGCGGCGGCCACGTCGAACGTGACCGTGCCGACCTTGGGGTTCGGCATGAGACCGCGCGGACCGAGGACGCGGCCGAGCTTACCGACGGCGCCCATCATGTCGGGCGTCGCGATGACGCGGTCGAAGTCCAGGAAGCCTTCGGACACCTTGGCCACCAGGTCGTCGCTTCCCGGCGAAATCGGCGCCGGCCTCTCGGGCCTCGCGCTCTTTCTCGCCCTTGGCGAAGACCAGGACGCGAACGGTCTTGCCGGTTCCGTGCGGCAGAACGAGCGCTCCGCGGACCATCTGATCGGCGTGCTTGGGATTCACGCCCAGACGGACCGCGAGGTCGACCGTCTCGTCGAACTTGGCGTACTTGGCCTTCTTGACGAGGGCGCACGCCTCTTCGACGCTGTATTTGCGCGTCGACGTCGACCATCAGCGGCGACCGCGGCGCGCTTCTTCGGGATCTTCGGCATTCTCCTCCTTTTCGGCTTTTCGGCCTCCCACCTGAGCCTCGCAAGGGTCTTCGCGGAGCGGTGGTGCGAGGTTGATCGCCGCGAACCGGACCGTTTCGGCGCACGGGCGGGTGCAACTCCGTCTCAGTCGACGATGTCGATGCCCATCGAGCGGGCGGTGCCCATCACGGTGCGCATCGGCCGACTCGACGTCGGTGCAGTTCATGTCGCGGCATCTTCTGCTGCGGCGAGCTCGCGCACCTGCGCTCATCGTGACCTTGCCGACCTTGTTCTTGTTCGGCTCCTTCGAGCCCGCAGCCCGGCTTCTTGCTCGGTCGACAGGCCGGCGGCCTTCTTGAGGAGGACGCTCGCGGGCGGCGTCTTCAGGAGCATGCTGAAGCGAGCGGTCGGAGTAGACCGTGAGGACGACCGGGATGATCATGTCGCTCCCCTGGGTCTTGGCGTTGAACTCCTTGCAGAACGCCATGATGTTGATGCCGTGCGGGCCGAGCGCGGGGCCGACGGGCGGCGCCGGGCTGGCCTTGCCGGCCGGGAGCTGGAGCTTGACCATTCCGGTGACTTTTTTCGCCATGACGATTCCTCTGCTCCCACGGGCGTGCGCGTCGGGCATCCATAGTCGACACACTCTCGCGAATATCGGCCCTTAGGCCATCTCAGACCCTCTTCTCCACCTGGCTGAAATCGAGCTCGACCGGCGTCGCGCGGCCGAAGATCGACACCTTGACCTTGAGCTTCTGCTTGTCGGGCTTGACCTCTTCGACCGTGCCAGAGAAGTTCGCGAACGCGCCGTCGATGACGCGAATCTCGTCGCCGGCCTCGAACGATGACGCGCGGCTTCGGCTTGACCGCCCCCTCGACGATGCTCTTGCGGAGGTCGTCGATCTGCGGGCGGCGTCACCTCTTGCGGCCGCTGGTTGCCGATGAAGCCGGTGACCTTGGGGGTGTCCTTGACGAGGTGCCAGACCTCCTCGCTCATCTCCATCTCGACGAAGATGTAGCCGGGGAAGCTGGTCTTCTGGCGCGTGCGGCTCTTACCGCCGGCGCGTTGCTCGGTCACCGTCTCGGTCGGGATGAGGACCTCGCCGAAGCGGTCCTCCATGTGGTGCTCCTTGATGCGCTGGAGGAGCGCCTCTTTGACCTTGTTCTCGTATCCCGAGTAGGTCTGGATGACGTACCACTTCTTGGCCATGACGTGCTCAGGTGCCTCCCGTACACGAGGTTGGTGACGAAACCCCAGAACCGGTCCATCAGCGCGAAGAAGACGGTCGACACGACGGTGGTCACGATGACGACGACGGTGCCGTTGGTGACCTCGGTGCGTGTCGGCCAGGTGACCTTGGACATCTCCGTCGCTACCTCTTCGGCCAGCTGACGAGCCCGGGTGCGATACCAGTAGTAGGCGGCGCGCAAGCGCCCCGATGAGCGCCGATAGCGGCATCACCAACTCGTCGCGCGGCTCGCCGACGGCAGGCTTCCAGCTCTGCAGCTTGGCCCACCCGAAGTCGATGATCTTCGAGGCGAGGAAAGCGATCCCGATCGCGCCGGCGAAGTAGGCCGCGTAGACGAACCGCCGCGTGCCGAGCTGGGTGGGGCGACTCGGCGCCGACAGAAACGACCTCTTGGCCCTCGGCGTCGCCGTCCGGTTCGGCCTGAGGATGCTCGGCGTCCGCCACGGCACGCTCCGAAGGCGCAGCCGGACGCGACGTCCCCGCGGATGGCTCCGCCGGGGCCTGCGTCTCGTGCTCTGACTTCGCGTCTTCCTTCGTCGCCATGGTCATGCTCTGGGAAACGTAACGGCTCCGGCAGGGGCTGGGGGGCTCGAACCCACGACCTGCGGATTTGGAATCCGCTGCTCTACCAACTGAGCTAAACCCCTATTCCTGTTGCGGTCTTGTCGTCGATGGCCGAGCTCGGGGCTTGCACCGCGATCGCGGCCGAGCGTCACTTCGTCTCCTTGTGCACCGTGTGCTTCTTGCAACTTGGACAGAACTTCTTCAAAGCCAGCTGGCCCTTCTGGTCAGGCTTGCGCGTCGTCCGGTAGTTCCTCGATTCGCAGTCCGCGCAGGCGAGCGCGATCGTCGACGCTCGCGGCCGAAGCCGCGCGCCGCGAACCGAACGGCGTCGACCCTGAAGAGGCTGGGTGAAGGTCACGAGCTCGGCCATTCGTTCACGCGAGGATCTTGGTGACGATCGCCGGCGCCGACGGTGCGGCCGCCCTCGCGGATCGCGAAGCGCTCTGCTCCTCGAGCGCCACCGGCGTGATGAGCTCGATCGTCATCTTGTGTTGTCGCCCGGCATCACCATCTTGGTGCCTTCGGGCAGCGCACCGTGCCCGTCACGTCCGTCGTGCGCATGTAGAACTGCGGGCGGTAGTTGGTGAAGAACGGCGTGTGGCGGCCGCCCTCCTCCTTCTTCAGCACGTACACCTCGCCCTCGAACTTCGTGTGCGGCGTCACCGAGCCCGGCTTGGCCAGGATCTGACCCGCGCTCGATGTCGTCCTTCTCGATGCCGCGCAGCAGCACCCCGATGTTGTCGCCCGCCTGCCCCTGGTCCAGCAGCTTGCGGAACATCTCCACGCCCGTCACGACCGCTCTTGCGCGTGTCGCGGAAGCCGATGATCTCCACCTCTTCGCCCACCTTCACCACCCCGCGCTCGATGCGACCCGTCGCCACCGTGCCGCGGCCCTTGATCGAGAACACGTCCTCGACCGCCATCAAGAACGGCTTGTCGATGTCGCGCACCGGGTCCGGGATCTCGGCTGTCGAGCGCCGTCGATCAGCTCGCCGATCGACTCCTCCCACTTCGCGTCGCCGTTGAGCGCCGGCAGCGCCGCGCCGCGGACGACCGTCGCGTTGTCGCCGTCGAACTTGTACTTGTTGAGGAGCTCGCGGACTTCCATCTCGACCAGGTCCAGCATCTCCGGGTCGTCCACCGCGTCGCACTTGTTCAGGAACACCACGATGTGGTTCAGACCGACCTGGCGCGCCAGAAGCACGTGCTCGCGCGTCTGCGGCATCACGCTGTCGAGCGCGCTCACCACCAGGATCGCGCCGTCCATCTGCGCCGCGCCCGTGATCATGTTCTTGATGTAGTCGGCGTGACCCGGGCAATCGACGTGCGCGTAGTGGCGCTTCGCCGCTCTCGTACTCCACGTGCGCCACCGCGATCGTCACCGTCTTCGTCTCGTCGCGGACCGTCCCGCCCTTGGCGATGTCCTCGTAGCTGATGACCTTCGCCAGACCCTTCTTCGACTGCACCTTCACGAGCGCCGCCGTCAGCGTCGTCTTGCCGTGGTCGATGTGACCGATCGTGCCGACGTTCACGTGGGGCTTGGTGCGGACGAATTTCTCTTTGGCCATGACGGAGTCTCCTGAGACGTTTCGAATCGCGATCTGCGTGACGTTGAGCTCGAGCCCACCACGGGGCTTGAACCCGTGACCTCTTCCTTACCAAGGAAGTGCTCTACCACTGAGCTAGGTGGGCGATGTGGTGGTAGGTATGACGATGCGAGCGGGAGACCGGATTCGAACCGGCGACGTTCAGCTTGGAAGGCTGACGCTCTACCAACTGAGCTACTCCCGCGACGTTGCTCTCTTCGTATCGACGACCTTCCTTGACGGCTCCGCGGGTACCGTGGAGGGTGATGGATTCGAACCATCGAAGGCATAGCCGGCAGATTTACAGTCTGCTCCCTTTGGCCACTCGGGCAACCCTCCGTATCAACTCGCTTTTTTAGACTCCCGCGGACGCCCGCGAACAAGAAGCTCAACGAGCTGACGAGGGGACTTGAACCCCTAACCACCTGTTTACAAAACAGGTGCTCTGCCGATTGAGCTACGCCAGCCCTCGCGGCGGACACACCACCGCTTTGGGGGCGCGAAGACTACTTCTCTCCGCGCCCCTGCGCAAGCAAGGACCGGGCTTCGCGTGGGCCTTTCTTTTGCGAGCCTCCCGCTTCCATTGCCCTAGCTTGCTTCTTGCAGACGTCGAGCGCAGATAAACATGTTTCTAAACAAGCACTTGTGCACGCGGGACGCGCGCAGCGCGGCAGCCAACGGACTCCGCCGAGAGCAGCTCTCTCGCAACGATGACCGTCGTACCCCCGGAGCTCGGACGAGCCTCCGACCATAGCGCCGCCCTGCCATCGCTATTTCTTTCCTGCGTTCGAGCCGCCGGCGGGGCCGCTCGCGAGCGTAGCCCTCTTCGTGAGCTGAGCCAGAGCCTCCTTCACTTCGTCCTCGCTGAAGGGCATCTCTTTCAGCCGGGCCTTCTCCTCGGCAAGCGCCGTCTTCATGTCCTCCAAGCCTTCGCGGGCGCGCTGGATCCAGGGCGACGAGTCGGCCGTCCGGTCACCGAGGGCGACGGTCTGCTCCATTTCGCGCACGCCTTTCTCGAGCAGGACTCGGTAACGCATGTGCATGAACGCGTAAAATATCTGCTTCTGGCGCGCTGTTTTCGACGCCGGCGGAGGAGCAATCTGCATCAGCTCGCGATGAAGCGCGCGGTACATCGCGCCGACGCGGTAGCCCGCCATGGCCGCCCAGTGAGGATCGATCGACCGCACGGCCATCGCGTAGGCCGCCTGCGCCTCGAGCAAACCGGCGCAGCGCGCGTCGAGTTGGTCGACAAAATCGGGGGGAAGGGGCTCGAAGCGGAGGCGCTCGGAGCGAATTCTCCGAAGCTCTCCGAGAGCAAACCGGAGCTGCGCGACGGCGACGGGAAGGACGTCGCGCGCCCCGTAATGGAGGCGATCGGACAGGTCGAGCCCATCGAGGATGTCCGCAGAGGCACCCTTGTCGTCTCCGAGCTCCACGCGAGCCAGTCCTCGATCGCCGAGCGCGAGGATGCGGTCGAGGTCGTCGAGGTCGCCTCGGGCGAGCAGCGCGTCACCAATGGCCGCGAGCGCCGACCAGTCCTCGAGGTACGCGTCGAGCGTGGCAGCGCGAACGACGGCAGAACGCGCTCTCGGCCCATCGGGAAAGCGGGACGCGAGCTCGAGAAAGGTGTCGCGCGCCTTCGCGCGGTCGGACAGACCTTCGAGGGCTAGGCCCAAATCGAAGAGGTAGTCCGCCACGTGTGGGCCGTTCGCGTCAGCGGCCACCAGGGTCCTGTACGCGTCGGCCGCCTCCGCCCATCGTTGCTCCGCCAGCGCCCGCTCGCCGCGGACGGCCAGCTCCCGTTCGGTGGTCACTTCTGCCGAGGTGACGATACGGGGCTCCGCGTCCAGATGTTTTGGTGGGGGCGGGGCGAGCGGCCTTTGCGTCGCGCCACACGCTAGCCACGGCGCCGCCAACGCGAGCGCAACGGCGAGTCGCAAACGGCCCATCCCATCGGAGAGTAGCCTACGAGCCGATCGCGAGCGTTGCGTCGGCCCGGCATGCTCGCGAGCTCTCGAGGAGCCTGGCCCTCGATCACGGTCAGGGACGGCCGCCGAGCGCCCCATTCAGGTCGTCTTGGCGGCAGCGCCGGCGAGCGGCGGCGCCGAGCACGCACGCGAGGGCGATCGCGACGCCCACCGCGGGGTGCTCGTCGAGCGCACCCACCACGGCGCAACCGCAGCGCGGGGTTGCCGGCCCACTCTCGGCCGAGCGACGAGCGACAGCGGGCGCGCTGGCTGGCCCGCTACCGCGAACGCCCGACGGCCCTGGCGGGTCGCAGTCCCATGGGAGACCTTTAGCGAAGCCGCACCAATCGAGCACGGAGCCGTCGAGGCGACGCGCGACGATTCGAACCGCATCGCGGCCGGTCGCGACTTCGATGAAATGATAGGTCGACTCCGCCTTGCGCGAGGACTCGATCGGCGCCGCAATGCGGTAAAGGGGCGCACCGCCACCGCCCGAAACGATGTACTTCAGCGGACCCGAAGCTCCGCGCTCGTAGATGTGGTCGTGCCCCGAGAGAACGAGATCCACCTTGTGGGTCTCGAGAAGCTCGGGGACATGAGCCGAAACGAGGTCGGCGTTGGCGCCATGAGGGCCCGAAGACCATGGCCCCTGGTGCACCACCGCGACGCGCCAGACCAGGCCAGGCTCGTCGTCGGCGCGTGCAAGCTCTCCGTCCAACCAGCGCCGCTCCTCACCCGACTCCCAGTCGTGGGTCGCGTTGAGAAAAAAGAAGCGCACGTTGCTCAGACGCACCGTGCCGAAGACGTGCGCCGCAGCGCGGCCGTCATAGAAGCCGAAGTAGCGCGCGAAATTCGCTCCGGCCGAGTCCCCGTAGAGCTCGTGGTTGCCGATGGAGACGAATAGCGCCCGGTCGCGAATCAGCGGCCGCTCGACGTCGAAGAACGTCTGCCAATCCGCCGCGAGGCCGCCGTCTTCTACGAGATCGCCGGTATTTACGAGGAAGTCAGAAGGCGCCGCGAGGAGCGCGCGCACGACCGCCGCATGGGCCACCGGATTGCTGCGGTCGTCCCCGTAGACCAAGAATTTCAGCGGCCGGCCCTCGCCCGCTCTTGGCGCAGTGGTAAAGACGCCGCGGTCGACGATCGCGCCGGCCAGTCGAACGAGGTATCCGTAGCGCGACGCCGCCGATAGACCGGCCACCCGGACGACGTGCATCGTCGTCGATGCGCTGGCCACGAACGTGCGCGCCGACCCGCCGTCGACCTCCTCCCCGTGGACCTCCACCGCCGCCTCCGACGGCCCGTCGCTCTCGAAACGAATCTCGACGCCGGAGTCGGACAGCCCTGTCGAAATAGGGGCCCTTGAGGAGCCTCGTGGACGACGCGCGCGCCGGAGCCGCCCAAGCCAGCGCTGCGGCGAACGCCACGACGACCAAGGCCGATGGGCTCGGATCCTGCCGTCGGCTATTCGCCATGGGGGAGCTTCCCTTTAGACGCCGCAGCGAATGTCGTCGAGACGCTCACGCGCTTGACCCCGTCGGGCCACGTCGTCCAACGTCGGGGTGTGACGACGCCCGACCCCGCACCAGCTCCCGCCAAGCACGCCGGGAGGGCGGCCACTACCGATGCGCAATCCGGAGGGCACGCCCCCGACTTGCGGCATCGAGCCCTGACGCTCGCGCCGCTCGGGCTGGCCACCGCCCTTCTTGCCCAGCGGGCCATCTCGGCCGTTCTCGCGCGGGTCGGACACGCCGGGGCCGCGCTCGACGATGCCTATATCCACTTTCAATACGCGCGCGCCATCGCCGAGGGGCACCCGCTCCGGTTCCAGGCCGGTGAGCCGCTCACGAGTGGCGCGACCAGCCTCTTGTGGCCGATGATGCTGGCCCCCTTCTGGGCGCTCGGTGCCAGGGGCGAGGCCATTCTCTGGCCCGCGTGGGCGCTCTCGTTCGCCGCGCTCGGCGGGCTCGCGTGGGAGTCGGCGAAGTGGACCGAGCGACTCGCCGGACGCGCCGCCTCGCTCGGCGCGGGTGCGATGACGCTCGCGTTCGGAGGCTTCGCCTGGTGCGCGACGAGCGGAATGGAGGTCGTACCCTTCGCGTGGATCATCGCCCGCGCGTCGCGGTTGGCGAGCGAATGGTCCGAAGCGCCCGCGGCCGGGCGGACGCCGCGACGCCTCACGGAGCTTCTCGTCCTCGCCTGGGTGGCCGCGCTCTTCCGCCCCGAAGGAGCCGTTACGGCCTTGCTTCTCGCGGCGACGCTCGCGGTGTTCCCGCGCGCCGGCTCGATACGGCAGCGCGCCCTCGCGCTCATCCCCCTCGTGTCGGTCGGGGCGCTTCCGCTGTTTCTCCGGATGGCCACGGGCTCGCCGCGAAGCAATACCGCCGTCGCGAAGCTGCTCCCCGGCAATCCTTACTTTGGCGGCCACCAGCTCGTCGCGGCCGCAACGGCCAATGCGAACCTGCTCCTCTCGAGCCTGTTGAACGGCGACTTCTGGTCTGCCGAGTTTCTCCCGCGCGGAGGAACGCCGCTCGCGCTGGCGGGACTTGGCGCTGTCGCCTGGCTTGGGGCGCGGACGGGGTCGCGCTGGCGGGCGGCCACGGTGCTTCTGGTCGCGCTGACGATGTTCGCGCCGTGCCTCTACCTCACCTTTCTTTGGAATCGGCTGCGCTACCTGTGGCCTTTCGCCACCGGTTGGATAGTGGGGCTGGCCTGCCTCGCTCGCTGCATGGGAGACGTCGCCGGCGCGGTCCGACCTCGCTGGCGCCTCGTGACCCCGCTCGCGTGCGGTGTGTTCGTGGGGCTCTTGGCGTCGAAGCTCGACGGTGTTTTGGATGACGCCGCCCAGTCGGCGAGCGGCATCGACCGACAGCAAGTCGCTCTCGGACGTTGGGCCAAGACGGCCTTGCCGCCAGACGCGCGGATCGGCGTCAACGACACGGGCGCCATCGCGTATTTCGGCGAGCGCCACACGTTCGACGTCGTCGGTCTGACGACGCGGGACGAGGCGCGCTACTGGGTGGCGGGCGTGGGCTCACGCCTCGAGCACTACGAGCGCCTGGCGCGCGCGACGCCCGCTGCGCTGCCGACCCACTTCATCGTCTACCCCGAGTGGATGGCCATGGACATGGTCCTCGGGAAGCCTCTCTACGAGCGCACTGTCACGGACGCGACGATCCTCGGCGGCCGCACCATGCGCGCGTACGTCGCCGACTGGTCCAAGCTCGGGAGCGGCGAGCTCCCCTGGTCGCCGGGGGTCGAAGGTGTCGTCGATGCGCTGGACGTCGCCGATCTAGAGAGCGAAGGCGAGCACGCCTACGAGCTGCTTGGCGCACGCGACGGGGAGGAGGTCGCCCACGAAGGAACGTCACCCGAGGGCGCCACCGTCATCGACGGAGGGCGAGGCCACCGCACGATCGAGCGCTTCATCGCGCACCTGCGTCGGGGCGAGACCGCGCGGGGGGTAGTACGGCTCGAGGGGCCGGCGGGGAGCCGCGTGCAGCTCCTAGCCAACGGGGAGGCCATCGACGCGTTCGAGATCGACGACGAGAACTGGATCGAGCGGCAATTCGAGGTGCCCGCGCGTCTCGCCGGGCCCGAGACCCGCGTGGAGCTACGCGCGGATCCGGGTCCCCTCACGACCTATCATTACTGGTTCGCGTCGTGAGCCGCAGCCCGGCTCCGTCGCGACGTGCCAGGCGCGCTATGGCTTGGCGGGGACCGTCTTCATGGCCGGAGCCGTGCTGCTCGCAGGGCTTGCCTTGGGGGTTGCTGCCGTGGCGCCCATCGCCGGGGCGGTCTTGATGGCCGTCGGCTTGGCCGCCGTCGCCGGGGGCTTCTCACCGGGCATCTTCATCGCCCCCGTCTGCATCATCAGCTCGGCGAGGTTTGCGTAGGCCCAGCCGTGCATCACCTTGCCCTCGGCGTTCGGCTGCAGGACATCGACCCAGTGCCAGTCGCTGACGGGCTTGCCCGACGCCGGGAGCGGGCCGATCGGGCCGCGCTGCGTTCCGCTCAGGGTGTGCTCGATGATCGCGAAACCGTCGATGCCCCAGGCGTTCGTCGCGGACCACTTTTGATCCGGAAACGCCTTGAACCAGCTCGTCAACTCCTTCGTCAGCTCCTTCTTGCCCTTGGTGGCGGGCATTCCGGAGATGTTCACCCAGTAGTCGGAGTCGTCGGCCATGCCTGCCGCGGCCTCTTTCGGGTCGTCCTTGCTGAAGGCCGCGTCCGAGCCCTTCGCCCAATCGGCGAGCTTGTCCTCGTCCGGCGTTCCCTTGGCGACGTGCATGTCCGGCGCATTGGTCGGAAGAACCGGCACGGGCGGCGCGCCTTTGGCGCCTTTCATCTGCGCCATCAGACCGGCGTCGTCTCCGTACTCGTGCATCTCTTTCACGAGCCCGTCGTCGTTGAACGTCAGCACGTGCAAGCGCATTTGGCCGACCGGCTTCTTGGTGGCCTTCATTCCCATGAAGTCACCGCCCATGGTTCCGGTCCACGCGATCTCGACCACGGCGACGTTGCCCTTCGACCAGGAGCGCGTCGGCACCGACTTCGCGTCGGGGAACGTCGAGAGCATCCCTTGTATTTCCTTTGCCACGTCGTCGCGACCGTGGCCGCCGGGCTCTCCGTACGCTTGGACCGAGCAGTCCTCCGCGAAGTAGCTGGCGAGCTTCTTTGCGTCGTGGGCGTTGAACGCCTCGTCGATCCCCTTCAGCGCCTGAGGGACGAGCTCGGCCAGCGTCGGCTTCGCCGGCGGAGGCGGCGTGTCGACCGGTGCGGGAGGGGGGGTCGCGCTCGCCGTGGCGGGCGCCGTGGGCGCGGGCGGCGCGACCGGTGCGGGCTCCGAGCCTCCGCAAGCGGCCAACGCTAACGTCGTCAGGGTGAACGCGGCAACGGTGGTGGGTCGCATCGAGGATCTCCTCCCGGGTTCGTGCATTTCGCAGAGGCCCTTTAGCCGGTTTGAGCCCGACCTGGAAGCCCTTTGTCCGGACGCTTGGGCGTTGGATCCGGCAGATAGCGCCAGATCGCCGCAGCCAGCGATGCTATCCCCGTCCGCGGTGCACTCTCGACCTCTCGGCAAGACGGGCATCCGCGTCAGCGACATGGCGCTCGGGACTTGGGGCTTGTCCGGCGACGGCTACGGCCCCGTCGAGGATGCCCTCCAGGAGCGCGTCCTCGAGCGCGCGCTCGAGATGGGCGTTTCGCTCGTCGAAACGTCGGACGCCTACGGCGCAGGACGAATGGAGAGCCTCCTCGGCCGCGTTCTCGCCGATCGGAGGGACGTCGTCCTCGTGACCAAAGGCGGCACCGATCGCTCGACGTCCCCGCCGAGAAAGCGCTTCGACGCTGCGTATCTCCGCGAGTCCGTCGAGCGATCGCTGCGGCGCCTCGCGCGCGAGCAGATAGACGTCTACCTCCTTCACAACCCCGCCTGGAGCACGGTCATGGGCAGCGAGGCGATCGACGCCCTGCTGGAGCTGAAGCGGCAAGGAAGGATCGCGCACTGGGGCGTCTCCGCGGGAGATACCGAAGTCGGGCGAGCGGCGCTGCGGAAGGGGGCCGAGGTGATCGAGCTCGCGTACAATCTCGTTCAGGCGTCCGACGTCCACCGGCTCGCAGGGGAGATCATGGTCACCGGCGCAGGCCTGCTGGCGCGCTCGACGCTCGCCTACGGGCTCCTCGCCGGTACTTGGACGAAGGACAAGGAGTTTCCACCGGACGATCACCGCTCGAACCGCTGGACCAACCCGGAGATCGAG
Source organism: uncultured delta proteobacterium (assembly GCA_963787925.1). Lineage (GTDB taxonomy): Bacteria > Myxococcota_A > Polyangia > Polyangiales > Polyangiaceae > Palsa-1150. The sequence goes on along the minus strand of CAWBEN010000003.1, from coordinate 143,037 downwards.
CAGCGGCTCGAGCACCTCGCGGCGCTTCGTTTTTTGGTGCACGGCGACGTGCAGACCATGAGCGGCGCCGCGGTCCGCTTCGTCCTCGCCAACCGAATCGTGTCGTGCGCCGTCCTCGGGCCGCGCACCGTCGAGCAGCTCGAGGACATCGTGCGCGACGTGGGAATGGGCCCCGTTTACCTGCGCGACGAAGACTTGATGCGCGTCGCACGAGCGCTGGAGGCCGCGGGGATAGACCCATGAGCGAACGAACCCAGGCCGCCGAGGTAGCGCTAGCCGTCGCGAGGGAGGCGGCGCAGCTCGTCATGCGAGTTTACGCGGCACCCTTCGACGTCGAGTACAAGATAGGGGACGACCCCGTCACGCGGGCCGATCGCGAGGCGAACTCGCTCGCTTGCGAGCGGCTCGAGCGCGCTTTCCCCGGAGTCCCCGTCGTCGCCGAAGAGAGCGACCCCGCCACATACGCGGGGTTCGCAGGCAAAGGGGCCGTTTGGTTCGTCGACCCGCTCGACGGTACGCGCGAGTTCGTCGCAAGGAACGGCGAATTCGCGGTCATGATCGGCCTGGCCGAGCGCGGGCGGGCGACGGTCGGCGTCGTCGTCGCTCCGGCGTGGGGGCGCGCGTTCGTCGGCATCGTCGGCGAGGGGGCATGGGAGGTCGCGCCCGACGGAGCACGCACGCCCATGCACGTCTCGACGCGCACCTCGCCCGCGGGCCTTCCCCTTCTCGTGTCGCGCTCGCGGGCTCCCCAGCGCCTGGCGGCCCTCGTTCGCTCGTTGGGGTCGGGCCAGGCGATCGCGCACGGAAGCGCCGGCCTGAAGGGCGCGCTGGTCGCGAGCGGAGCCTACGACATGTACGCGCAGCCCGGCGCCGCCGGGATGCTTTGGGACGCGTGCGCGACCGAGGCCCTGGTGCTTGCAGCCGGCGGCGCCTGCACCGAAGCCGACGGCTCACCGTTCGACTACGCGAGCGGTGACCTCGTCAACGCGCGCGGACTCGTCGCGACCAACGGAGCCCTGCACCCCGCGTTGCTCGAGGCCATCCGCGCCGCGTGAGCGGAGGTCCGGCATGCGCGATCGAGCGGAGGTCGTCGTCGTCGGGGCGGGGATCATGGGCCTGTCGGTCGCGTACCATCTGGCCGAGCGCGGGGTGACGGACGTCACCGTGGTCGACCAGGGCTACTTGTGCGGCGGGGCGAGCGGGCGAAACGGCGGCGGCGTCCGCGCTCAATGGTCGAGCGAGGCGAACGTCCGCCTCATGCTCGAGAGCATTCGCATGTGTCGCGAGTTCGCCACCAAGATGAAGATCAACGTCTGGTTCCGCCAAGGCGGGTATCTCTTTCTGGGGCGCACCCAGGCCGTTCGCGAAAGCCTCGAAAGGAGCGTCGCGGTCCAGAACGACTGCGGCCTGCCGACTCGCTTGCTGACCCCAGCGGAGGCGCGACGCCTCGTGCCGGAGCTCGACCCGTCCGGCCTGGAGATCGCGAGCTACAACCCCGACGACGGGGTCGTCTTCCCGTGGCCGTTCGTTTGGGGATACGCGCAGGCGGCGCGCAAGCTGGGCGTCGACGTGGCCACCTGGCACCAGGTCGTCGGCATCGAGACGGCTGGCCGCCGGATAGCGGGGGTGCGCGTACGACGCTGTGGGCCTCCCGGCACGCCGTCACTCGAAGGCACCCATTTGATTCGTACGAACAAGGTCGTCAACGCTGCGGGCGCGTGGTCGCCGACGATCGCCAGGCTGCTCGGCGTGGAGCTGCCCAACGAACCCCATCGCCACGAAATCTGCTCGACCGAGCCGCTGAAGCCTTGGCTGAAGCCGCTGGTGGCCGACTTGAGCAGCGGCCTCTACTTTTCCCAGTCGACCCGCGGCGAGATTGTCGGCGGGATCGGCAACGACTACGTCGCCCCCGGGCTCGATCAGAGAAGCTCCCACGCCTTTCTCGGCAAGTACGCGCGCGCGCTCGTGCACTCCTGCCCGATCCTTGCGCGCGTGAAGGTGCTTCGCCAGTGGGCCGGTTGCTACGATCTCACGCCGGACGCCAACCCAATCGTCGGCCCCGTCGACGAGATCGACGGATTTTATCAGGCGAGCGGCTTCATGGGCCACGGCTTCATGATGGCGCCCATCGTCGGCAAGCTCCTGGCGGAGCTCATCGCCGACGGCTCGGCCGTCCCGATGTTCGACCGCTGGAATTTACGCCGCTTCAAGGAGGGCAAGCTCCTCAGCGAGGCCATGATCATCGGCTGACTCCGTGGTGACCGGCGCGCCGTCTCGTTGACACTCGCGGCGCGCGCCTTGTACGGTCCGTCATCGCCTGGTTGCGCCGCCGTGGGGAAGTCGTCCGCGATGCGACGCGTCGCCAACGACGTCGGGAGGACACCGTGATGAAGACCGCGCGTACGCTTTGCTGCACGCTCCGTCTGCTGTCGACCGCCGCAAGCCTCGCAGCGCCCCTGGCGCTGGCGAGCGCGGCGCTCGTGGCGTGCGACGACGAGAACGACCCGAAGACGTGGGTCAAACGCCTCGACGATCCGGCGCAGCGTGCCAACGCCATGAAGCGTCTGGCGCAATTTTACGATGACACGATGACGCGAGCGAACAACAACGCGGCCGCGCCGGAGGTGAAGTCGCTCCTCGACACGATCGTCGAGCCATTGACCAAACAGTACACGGCCGGTGGGATCGACGAAAAAACGCGCGTCGACCTCATGAAATTCCTCGCCGAGACGCACGATCCACGGACGCAACCCGCGCTGGCGAAAGCGCTCAAAGACTTCGAGATGGGCAAGACCGACAGCGAGGCGCGCGTCGCTTGCGAATCCCTCACCGCGATGGCGAAGGCCGGCGTGAAGCTGGAGCAGAACGTCGTCGACGAGCTGTGGGAGCTCTTTTCGAAGTTTCGCCTGTCCAAGACGACGAGCGAGCGGCTTTACCACGCGGTGCACGACGCGATCCTCTCCGTCCACGACGCGAGCTACGGCGACAAGGCGATCGAGAAGCTCAAGGCGCCGGTCAGCCCGGACAACGTCGATTCGATCAAGGATCAGATCAACTGGTGGCAGCTCACGTCCATCCAGGTGATCAGCGAGCTTCGCTACGCCAAGGCGGTCAAGCCGCTCGTGCTCGTCCTCCTCACGCCCGCGAAGATCGACCTCAACGCGACGACGCGTTCTGCACTGCTCAAGATGGCGAAGGACGCGGAGCCGGAGCTCATCAAGGCGCTCAACGGCCAGGATCCGGACTACGTGAAGGCGGGCGAGACCTTCAAGGACAAGGCCAATCTGGCCATCGTCGCCGACACGCTCGCCCTGCTCTCGCGCCCCGCCGGACGCGACGCCCTTCTCAACGCGCTGCCAGGCGCCGATACCGACACGACGAGGACCGCCTTCGCACAGGCGCTCGTCCAGTTTCCGGAAGACGCGCGCGTCGAGCCCGCTTTCCTTGCGGCCTACAACAAGATCCCGTGGAATGCCTCCGTCGATCTGCTCGGCGCGCTGAAGCCGCGTGCGGCGCTCGCGCAGGCCTCGGCAAGCCTCTACGACGCGAGCCTCACCGACTGGCTCATCAAAGAAACGACGAAGGCGCCAGACGCAGCGAGCAAGCTGCTCACCATCGAGGCCGCCCTCAAGCTGATGCCACCCAACAAGAAGGCCGACGTCGACAAGGCGCTGCAAAAGGTCAAAGGCGACTTGCCCGCCGACGTTTTCCAGGCCAGCCGCCAGATGTTCGACTTCGCCGGCGGCGTCGTCGACAAGTGTGGGACGAACGTGACGTGTTACATCGGCGTGCTCGACGAGCCGATCCCGACGACCCCGACGACGGCGAACCTTCGCGCCGTGAAAGCCTCTTGGATGGCCGTCGTCTACGGCGAGGCGGCGGCTTCCACCACCCGCTCGGAGCTGCTCAAGCGAGTGGACAAGGTCAAGGACGCGAGCGCGCGCCTTGCGCTCGTCGAGGCGATCGACGAGCTGACGCCGCAGGGAGACGTGGCCACCGCGGAGGCCCTCGAGAAGACGGTCGCCGCCGATCAGAAAACGGGCGACAAGAACGTGATGATGGCCGACGATTCCGTCATCAAGATCGCCCTTCGCCTCCGCGCGCGCGCGGCTCCGTAGACGCCGGGCGGCGTATCTTCGTGACGATGATCCGGCTGGAAGTCACGCAGGGCCTCGCCAGCCGATCGAGCCACGAGTCGTCGGCGGACGTCATCCGGCTCGGGCGCGCGACCGACAACGACCTCGTGCTCCCGGACGAGCACGTTTCGAGCGAGCACGCGCGCATCGTCTTCGGCGGGGAGCGCTACGTCCTCGTCGACCTGCGGTCGACCAACGGGACGGCAGTCTGGCGCGGGTCGCAGCGCGTCGCCCTCGACGACGTGGTCGGCCGCGAGCTCGCCCTCGAGTCGGGCGACGTCATCGAGCTCGGCGCGATGCGATCGCGTCGTGCAGGTCGCCGTGACCCTCACCGACGACACGCAAAAGGACCCGCGCGTCCTCGCGATGCGCACGCTCGACGAGCTCGGACGCGCCGAATCGACGGTCGAGCGCGACACGAGCCGCCTCCGCGCTCTCTACGACGCGCAGAAGCGCATCGGCGGAGCGGCCGACCTGAACGACGTGCTCGTCGCGATCTGCGACGCGGCGTTCGCTCTCGTGCCGGGCGCCACGCACGTGACGGTCGTCCTCCGCGACGACGACGAGGACGGCGCCCGCGGCGGGCGTGGCCGGCTACGTGCCGATCATCACGCGCGTCCGCGGTCAACAGGGGCCGGCGACGGAGCCCATCCCGGTCACGCGCAGCGTCTTCCGCAAAGTCGTCAGCGAGCGCGCGGCCGTGATCGCGGCCGACGCGCCGAGCGAGGTCGGGCAGACCGAGTCGCTGATGGGCGCGCAGATCCGGAGCGTCCTCGGCGTGCCGCTGTGGAAGGGCGACGACATCCTCGGCGTCCTCCAGATCGACAACCGCGAGAGCACCGGCGTCTTCACCAGCGCCGACCTCGATGTCTGTGCGGTGCTCGCCGCACCACGCGTCGCTCGCCGTCGCCAACGCGCGCCTCGTCCAGCGCCTCAGCGCTGCGGAGGAGCGGCTCAAGAAGGAGAACACCTTCCTCAAGACGCGCGAGGAGTCGCGGCGCAGTCGGCAAGAGGCGAGCAGGAGATCATCGGCAGCAGCCCCGCCATGCGAGGCCTGTTCGACGCAGCTCGACGAAGGTCGTCGACACGCGCGTCACCGTGCTCATCGAGGGCGAGACGGGCGTCGGCAAGGAGCTCATCGCCGCGGCGGTGCACTACCGCTCGCGGCGCCGCGACCAGCTCTTCGTCGCGCAGAACTGCGCGGCGCTCCCCGAGAACCTCCTCGAGAGCGAGCTCTTCGGCCACAAGAAGGGCAGCTTCACCGGCGCGCACGAGGACAAGAAGGGCCTCTTCGAGATCGCCGACGGCGGCACGCTCTTCCTCGACGAGGTCACCGAGATGCCGCTCTCGCTCCAGTCGAAGCTCCTGCGCGCGCTGCAGGAGGGCGAAATCCGCCCCGTCGGCGCGACGCAGGAGCAAGCGCGTCAACGTGCGCATCGTCGCGGCGACGAACCGCAACCTCGAGAAAGAGGTCGCCGAAGGGCGCTTCCGCGAGGACCTCTACTACCGCCTCAAGGTCTTCCCGATCCGCGTGCCGCCGCTGCGCGAGCGCCGCGAGGACATCCCGCTGCTCGCCGAGCACTTCCTCGAGCGCTACGCGCTCGAGATCGGCAAGCCTGCCGCCGGCTTCTCGCAGCAGGCGATGGAGCTGCTGCAGGCCTACGACTGGCCGGGCAACGTGCGCGAGCTCCAGAACGAGGTGCAGCGCCTCGTCATCCAGATCGAGCCCGGCGGCGTTCGTCACGCCGGAGCTGCTCTCGCCGCGCATCCGCCAGATCGAGGGCGCTGGTCGATCGCGTGCAAGCCGACGAAGGGCACGCTGAAGGAGATGATGGATCAGCTCGAGCGCTGGCTCCTCATCGAGGCGCTCCGCGAGCACGGCAACAACAAGACCGCCGCCGCCAAGACGCTCGGCATCACGCGCGAGGGGCTGCACAAGAAGCTTCGAGGCTTCGGGCTCTAGACGCAGGTCGCCGGGCGGCGCGACATAGGCCTCGCCGGTCCTCGGGTCGCGCGCGCCGGGCACGAGCTCCAGCATCGGGAGGAGCGCGAACGCGCGCTCGGCGAGGCGTGGATGCGGCAAACCCAGGCGCTCGGTGTCGAGGACGAGCCCATCGGCCCAGAGAAAATCGAGATCGATGACGCGTGGCCCCCAGCGTTCGACCCGGGCGCGGCCAAGGCGCGCTTCGATTGCGAGCAGCGCCTGGAGCAGCTCCTCCGCGGTGCCGCGGTACCCGACGAGCGCCGCTGCGTTCAAGAACTCGGGCTGCGGCGGCCCGCCGACCGGGGCCGAAGCGTAGCAGCGCGACACCCGCTCGACGCGGGCAACGAGCGACAGCTCGCGAAGCGCAGCCCGGAGCGACGCGACGCGGTCGCCCAGATTGGCGCCCAGTCCGATGACGCCCGAGAGGGCGGGCACGCGGCTCAACGCGTAGCGGGTCCGGGCTCGAGCATCAGCGGGTCGGTCAGCGTGCCCGCGTAGCTCCCGTTGACGACGGCGCCCTGAACGAAAAAAAGGAACTTGCCGTCCTCGACGCCATTGAGGCGAGCGTCGAGCGTGATGGCTGCGGCCGGGTCGGTGTCGAACCGCAGGCCGGAAGCTCCCAGGGTCGTCGTCGTCACCGCCTCGACTTGTCGAGGGTTCGACTGCGTGACGTGATCGCTCGACGCAAACGCCTCGGCCGCCACTCCCGCGATGGCGCCGCCCGTGACCGAGACCGACACGTCGAATTGGCACGGCTGCAACGTCGCGCTCGTGTCGCAGATCCACCAGACATGCCAGTGGCCGCCGGTCGCGTATTCGGTGAACACGCCGACACCCTGGCCGGGGACGGCCGTCATCGTCCGGTCGGGGTCGACGTCGACCAGCATCGGCTGGGCCGTCCCCGCCGGCGGCGGCGCCGCAGCGCCGCCCGAGCTAGGGCTGCCTGCGCTGCCCGAGGAAGACCAAGGCTCGCTGCGCTGCTCCGCCACGCAGCCGAAGCCAAGAGAGGCCAGCGCCGCCCCCAACGCGACCGCTCGCCCCCTATCCCAAGCCAATCGATGCCACATCGCGGGTCCCTCTCTCGCGTTTCCCGTCGCGTTCCCGTCGCGTTCCCGTCACGTTCCCGTCCTTGCCTCTCGATTCAGGCCAGAACCGCTTCGCTCGGCCCACCGAGGCCTCTTCAGCGATGACCCCCCCCACGTCCACCGCCGCCACCCCCGCCATGAAAGCCACCGCCCGAGAAGCCTCCCGGCGACACATGAACGGTCGGGGCGACCGAGCCGCTGTGGAAAGCGGGCGCTGGCGCAACCGACCCACTGCGGAAGGCCGTCGACGGAGGCGAGTAGCTCGTGCCGCCCCGGAACGCCGGCGGCCCTGCAGGTGCCGTGTACCCCCCACGGAAAGCAGGAGCCGACGGCGTGGGAGCCGCGTAGGTCCCGCGAAAGGCGGGCACGGAGGGCGTCGGCCGCGGGGAGCCGCCGGAATACGCCGGGCGCTCAGGCGCCGAGCCGACGAAACCGGTCCCCAGCCGGCCGCCGAAATGCGACGGACCGACGGCCGGCGGGCCACCGCCGCGCGGCGCATACGCGAAGCCCGCGGGGCCCACGGACCGCGCGCCGGTGGGCGCCGCCAACGCTGGGCCGAAGGACGCCGATCGCGCCATGGCCACCGTACCGCCCGGACGCGCGAAAGCACGCGCTTGGAGCACGCCGCGGTCCGCGAGGCCGCCGTGAACGACGGCCGACTCGTTGATTCGCAGGAGGGACGGCGGCGGTCCACCGACTTGCGCGCGCGCCGCGATGCGTGCCCCTGGACCACCCGGCGCCACCATGGGCGTCGCGGGTACCCACGGACGGGTATGCGCGGCGATGACGCCGACCTGTGGACCCGCCAGGACGCGTCCGTGCAACCCAGGCGTAAATAGCTCGCCCGTGGGGACGAAGGCATAGGGGGCCACCGGCACGAAGCCAATTCCGACCGCGGCCCCTCGATGCCAGCACCACGTGGGCGGCAGCGGAGCCCAGCCCACGTAAGGCCAATCATTCAGCCCCCACCGCCAGGAAACCCATGCCCCGGAGTACGTGCGGCCGGGGATCCACTCCCACCCGACACCGCCTCCATAGACCCAGCGCCCGTAATGAAAGGGCGCCCAGCCCCACTCGTAATCGCTCACCCAAACGTAGTCGTCGTCGTAGGCCCAGCGCCCGGCCGAGACGTACGGCGTGAAATCGGGGCCGACGACCGTCGGCGATGGCACCCACACCGTTCCGTACGACGCGTCTTCGACCCAGTTTCCGTACGGGTCGAGTGCCCCATGAAAGTCCGTCAGCGCCGAGGGGTCGTTGTCTGGATACTCGGCGCGTGTGGCGTCCGACTCGGCGCCGACGACGACCTCTTCGCCCTCGCCCGCACCCTGTTCGAGCGCGACTCCGGCCAACGGCTCGGCCGCGGGGCCGTTGGCGCGGGGCGGCGACGGTGTGTCGGCGGCCCTACGGACTTCGTGGGCAGGCACGGTGTAACCGATTGGATACGCAGCGTCGCGCCCCTCCGCTTCTTCCTCGCCGCAACCCAGAACGGCGGGGCCCAGCAAGGCAATCGCTGCGGCGACGTAGCAATTCATGAAGCCTCTGGGGCCAAAGGTGCAAGGCCCGAGCCCGCGCTTTGGCCGATGAGGCGACGCGGACCCTTCTCGAGATCCAAGCACGTCCTAGCGCTCTGTCCAGGCGCCGCAGCGCCTGTCCGATGACTGGCCGGCACCTCAGGCGCTGAGGCACGACCGTGGCGCGTTCGGACAGTTTGTCCCGCGTGGGCGTGGGAGATGGGGTTGGCACGCCAGGCCCCGGGCCGAACGGTCGCGGTGCGAGGGCAAGTCGGGCGGAGAAAACGCCCACCAGGCCGCACACGACTCGCGACGGCGCTCACGTCGCCGCAACTCGGGCTTCGGACGCTTCGGACGGAACGGCGCGCCCGCTTTCGTCCCGCTCGCAGCCCGAGCGCCGTCGCGCCGCGCACTGCCCGCGCCCCGGCACCGATGGTATGGTGACCCGAAGCCCACAGCGAGGACACCCCCGATGGCCGAAATTCGCGCCGAAATTCGCCCTTCCAACATGACCGACCGCATCGCGGCGATGCAGGACTTTCAAGCTCTATCGCGAGCTGCACTGGGAAGGGTCGCTTCGAGGACTACCTCGAGATCGTGCGCGAGAAGCCGCAGGTCACGCGCAACGCGTACCAGCGCGTCTACGACATGATCATCAGCTACGGGACCGAGGAGTACATCGACAACAAGAAGAAGCTCGTTCGCTACAACTTCTTCAAGGACGAGCAGAACGGCGGCGCCAACGCCATCTTCGGCCTCGACATCCCGCTGATGCGCCTCGTGCACGTGCTCAAGGCGGCGTCCGAGGGCTACGGCCCCGAGAAGCGCGTCATCCTCCTGCACGGCCCGGTCGGCTCGTCGAAGAGCACGATCGCGCGCCTCCTGAAGCAGGGCATCGAGCAGCTACTCGCGCACGCCCGACGGCGCGCTCTACACGTTCGACTGGGTGAACCTCGACGGACACGGGCCTCGCCGAGCAACGACGAGCGATCGCTTCGCCAGCCCGATGAACGAAGAGCCGCTGCGCCTCATCCCGCCGGAGTGGCGCGCCAAGGCGATCGACGAGCTCGGGCTCTCGAACGACAAGTTCAAGGTGCGCGTCGACGGCGATCTCGATCCCGCGAGCCGCTTCATCTTCAAGGCCCTGATGCAGAAGTACGAGGGCGACTGGGCGAAGGTCGTCGCGCAATCACATCCGCGTGCCGGCGCCTGGTGCTCAGCGAGAAGGACCGCGTCGGCATCGGCACCTTCCAGCCGAAGGACGAGAAGAACCAGGACTCGACCGAGCTCACCGGCGACATCAACTACCGGAAGATCGCCGAGTACGGCTCGGACTCCGACCCGCGCGCGTTCAACTTCGACGGCGAGTTCAACATCGCCAACCGCGGCATCGTCGAGTTCATCGAGGTGCTCAAGCTCGACGTCGCGTTCCTCTACGACCTCCTCGGCGCGTCGCAGGAGCACAAGATCAAGCCGAAGAAGTTCGCGCAGACCGACATCGACGAGGTCATCATCGGCCACACCAACGAGGCCGAGTACAAGAAGCTCCTGAACAACGAGTTCATGGAAGCCCTGCGCGACCGCACGATCAAGATCGACATCCCGTACATCACGAAGCTCACCGAGGAGATCCGGATCTACGAGAAGGACTTCAACGCGACGCGAAGATCAAGGGCAAGCACATCGCGCCGCACACGCTCGAGGTCGCGGCGATGTGGGCGGTGCTGACGCGCCTCGAGGACCCGAAGAAGCACAACCTGTCGCTCCTCCAGAAGATGAAGCTCTACGACGGCAAGGTGCTGCCCGGGTACACGCAGGACACCGTGAAGGAGCTGCGCAAGGAGGCGAAGCGCGAGGGCATGGAGGGCATCTGCCCGCGCTACGTGCAGGACAAGATCTCGAACGCGCTCGTGAACGACGTCGGCGAGGGGACGATCAACCCCTTCATGGTGCTGAACGAGCTCGAGAAGGGCCTCCGCCACCACTCGCTCATCACCAACGACGAGCAGCGCAAGCGCTTCGCCGAGATCATCGGCATGGTGAAGCGCGAGTACGAAGAGATCGTGAAGAACGAGGTGCAGCGCGCGATCAGCGCCGACGAGGACGCGATCAGCAAGCTGGCCGCGAACTACATCGACAACATCAAGGCCTTCACGCTCAAGGAGAAGGTCAAGAACCGCTACACCGGCCAGGACGAGGAGCCCGACGAGCGCCTGATGCGATCGATCGAAGAGAAGATCGACATCCCCGAGAACCGCAAGGACGACTTCCGGCGCGAGATCATGAACTTCATCGGCGCGCTCGCGGTCGACGGCAAGAAGTTCGAGTGGAACACGAACGACCGCCTGCGCCGCGCGCTCGAGCTGAAGCTCTTCGAGGATCAGAAGGACAGCGATCAAGCTGAAGACGCTCGTGTCAGCGCCGTCGTCGACAAGGACACGCAGGAGAAGATCGACATCATCAAGTCGCGGCTCATCAAGAACTTCGGCTACAACGAGGTCAGCGCGACCGACGTGCTCAACTACGTGGCGTCGATCTTCGCGCGCGGCGACGCGAAGGACTGACGGCTCGCCGGTAACGCGCCGCGCATCGCGGCCGACATGAGCTCACCTTTGTCGTCTCATCGGCGTCGCCGACCAGGAACGGCGCACCGCCCGCGGACCGACGCGCTTACCGATGAACATGGGCGGTCGAACGATCGTGCAGCCGCGCGCAACTACGGCTGAGGCAACGCTTGGCGGCGGTGCCCAAAGAGGTGAGGGGCCCATGGCACAGAGTCGTTGGATCGCACTGGTCGTGTGCGCGTACGGGATCGCTTGCTCGGGCGGCGGCGGCCAAGCGAGCGGGGGAAGCGAGAGCGCGCTTGGCCGCGTCGATTCTCGCGCTCCAAGAGCACGGCGCGGGAGACCGCGACGACGGGACCCACCGAAAGAAGAAGCGCGGCGAAGGGTGCCTCGACGACGAGACGAAGACCGGAGCCGACGCGGGGGCGGCGTGCGGATGGGTGTCCGACGACGTCGGGCTGAGCGGCGCGTCGATAGTGGAAGTGCTCTACGACACGCGGGCTCCCGGCGTCGTTTACGCGGCCGGTGGCAGCACGCTCTTCCAGAGCATCGACGGCGGCGCGACTTGGCACGTGCAAGGCACCGTCTCGGGCTCCATCGCCCACCTCGCGCTGTCGGGCACCGACCCGAGCGCGCTGCTCGGCGTCTCGACGAGCGGCGTCATCGCGTCGGCAGACGCAGGAAAGACCTGGTCCGGCCTGTCGCTGCAAGGGCTCGCGCTCAGCTCGATCAGCGTCTCGCCGTCGAACCCTTTGCGCGTCTACGTCGGCGCCCACGGAGCCGGCGCTCTCCGCTCCGACGACGGCGGCCACACCTGGTCGGACGTTCATTTCGGCTACCCGAACGGCGACACGCTCGGCCTGAGCGTCGATCCAGGCGATCCGGACGTCGCGGTGTCGTCGGTCATCCAGCTCGACGCGACCGGAGCTCCGGTCGGCGGCTCCATCCTGCGGACGACGGACGCCGGCGCGACCTGGAGCGCGACGCTACCCAGCGCTGGGATCGGCTGGGGGGTGACCCGCTGCGCGGCCGACGCGAACGTGCTCTACGCCGCGACGGGAAACGGCGTGGCCCGCTCGGCCGATGGCGGCAAGACGTGGACGACCCAGGCCGTCGGCTTGTATGGCGCCACGGACATCGCTGTCTCGCCGGGAGGCTGCGACGACCTCTACGCGCTCGTTTACGCCGACGGGCCGAAGCATTCGACCGACGGCGGCAAGACGTTCGGACCGGCGCTGAATCAAGGGCTCGACGTGGTGCCGGTAGGCAGCGCGGGCAAGCTGGCGGCGGATCCCCTGCACCCGGGCCGGGTCCTCTTCGGGAGCCACGGCGGAATCTGGATCTCGCCGAATGCCGGCTCGCAATGGGGCGTGGTCAGCGGGCTGCTGGGCCTGATCGTCGACTCGCTCGCGACGTCGCCGCTCGACCCCTCGCGCCTGTGGCTCACGTCGTGGGGCTCGGGCGTCTGGGAGCGCGCAGCGTCCGGCCAACCGTGGCAACGCGTGCCGGCTAGCAGCCTTCCCGTCGATTACACGTTCGTCGTGGCCCCGGACCCGTACGTCGCCAAGCGCGTCTTCGTCGGCGGGTGGAGCACGCTGTACCAGGCGAACGACGGGGCCTCGTTCACCGCAAGCTCGTTGGCAGACAACGCGTTCGGGTTCGCCTTCGATCCGCGCGACGCGAGCGTGCTTTACACGGCCACGCAAGTGGGAGGAGTCTTCAAATCGACGAACGGTGGGGCCACCTGGACTGCGAGCAATGGAGCGCTGACGCCGTGGCCGACTCCAGCGGGCCATTTCATCGACGTCCGCTCGATCGCGCTCGACCCGACCGCGCCGCAGACGCTGTTCATCGGGACGTTCGGCCGGGGTGTCTACAAGAGCACCGACGGCGGCGCGTCGTGGGCGAGCGTCTTCGCCCCGACGAAGGCCATTGGCTGTCTCACCGTCGCGCCGGCCTCGCCCGCGTCCACGCAAGCGCTTTACGCCTGCGTGGCCGGCGGCGGAGTGCAGCGCAGCGTCGACGGCGGCGCGACCTGGTCCGACGCGAGCCAGGGCCTCCCATCCCTCGACGCAAGCGCCCTCGCGAGCGACCCGGCAACGGGTGATCTCTACGCCTCGTCGGCCGGCGCGGTCTTCGTCAAGCACGGCGGGGCGACCTGGACCGCCTTCGGGGCCGGCTGCTTGCGCGGAGCCGGCGCCCTCGCCATGACGAACGACGCGGGGGCGCGCCGCCTCGTCGTTGCGTCGGGGGGCGGGGTCTGGTCGCACGCGCTCTGAGCTCGCGCGCGGTTCGGCCGACGCCGCTCGCCGGGGACACCCGCCGAGGGCGAAGGTTGCGCGGTCGAGTGCGCGAGCGTAAACACCGGGCGACCATGTCCGTGAAGAAGGCGCTTCTGAAGCAAGGCATGAAGCTGATGAGCGATCCGCGCTTCATGCGCCTCCTGCAAGACGAGCGCGTCATGAAGGCCGTCATGGCGGCGATGAGCGTGCCAGGCAAAGCGCAGACGTTCGCAAAAGAGCAGGTGGGGAGCATCGCGAAGGTCATGGCTTTCGCAACCGAGGACGAGGTCAAAGACCTTCGTCGTACGGTCCGCAAGCTCGAGGAGGATTTGGCGCGCCTCAAGAGCGACGCCTCGCTGCGCCCAGGCCCTGGTCAGAAGAGGAACAACGGCGCCGAGTGAGGGCCCGGGCCAAGGGACGGTGACCCTTGCCCCTCGCCTCATCGGGCTTGCCCCTCGCCTCATCGGGCTTGTCCTCGGGTCAATAGGGCTTGCCCCTCGCCTCATCGGGCTTGCCCTCGGGTCAATAGGGCTTGCCCCTCGCCTCATCGGGCTTGCCCTCGGGTCAATAGGGCTTGCCCCTCGCCTCATCGGGCTTGCCCTCGGGTCAATAGGGCTTGCCCCTCGCCTCATCGGGCTTGCCCCTCGGGTCAATAGGGCTTGCCCCTCGCCTCATCGGGCTTGCCCCTCGGGTCAATAGGGCTTGCCCCTCGCCTCATCGGGCTTGTCCTCGGGTCAATAGGGCTTGCCTTCGGGTCAATAGGGCTTGCCCCTCGCCTCATCGGGCTTGCCCTCGGGTCAATAGGGCTTGCCCCTCGCCTCATCGGGCTTGCCCTCGGGTCAATAGGGCCTGCCCCTCGCGGGGCTTGTCCTTTAGGCCGCGCGCTTTTTCAGCCAGCTCGTCACCAGCGGCCACGTCATGAGCGGCGCGTCGCGCCCGACCAGCAGATCGATGTGCCCGAGCGGTAGCGACGCGGTACGTCTTGTCGCGAGACCGGCTGCGGGCGAACGCCGGCCGCACGCTCGCCGGCGGCGCCGAAATCGTCGTTCGCGCCGGACGACGACGAGGAGCGGCAGGTCCATCGCCTCGAAGCGCTCGACGTAGTCCGCCTCGCGCCCGCCGAAGCGCTGCTCGGCGGCCCACTCGAACAGATTCGACCATCTCGGCGACGCGCAGCGCGATCGAACGCGAGGCGCAGGTGCTGCTCGAGGACGTGCGGCTCGCAGCGAGCCGGCGTGCCAGCCGCGCAGCGGGAGCGGGTAGAAGGGGCTCTCGGCGAAGCGCCGAAGGAAGCGCATCGCCCCGCCGATCGGCGCCAGAGGCAACGGGGCATTCGGCAGCGGCGCAAGGGCCAGTGCCCGAAAGAGCCAGCGCGAGGGCGCCGAGCGACAACGAGCCGCGCGTGAAGTGGTACGGGCTGCCGATCGACACGATGCCCGCCACGGCGCCAGCGAGCGCCGGCGCCGAGGCGTAGCCACGAGGCCGCCGAGCGAGTGCCCGACGAGCCAGACCGGCCGCCCGCCGGAGAGCTCTGCACCTCCTCGATCGCCGCGGGCAGGTCCTCGCGCACGTAGTCGTCGACGCCGCCACACCGCGTCGCGCCGAGGTCGCGAGACGCCCGTGGCCGCGAAGGTCGAGGTTGAAGACGTCGAAGCCCGGCGCGGCGAGGTGGTTCGCGAGGCTCCGCGACGGGAGGTGCCAGGCGTAGCGATTTTGCCCGAAGCCGTGGACGAGCAAGAGCGGGGCACGCGTCCCGAGCCCGTCGGACGCGCGCTTGCGCACCATCGCCAGCGGCACCGCGCCGCCGGTCACGACGATCTCTTTGTGGAACGAGCCGCGTCTCGTCCCGGTCGATCGACTTGCTCGATGGTTCGACCGTGGAGGATCACGTGCGCGAGGCCAGCCGTGGCGGCGCGCGTCTTCCCCCTTCGGCGCGCCTCTAGTGTAGCATCGCGCGCGCCAAGTCTCCTGTCCCGTCGCCTGCCTTCTTGCCCTGAGGACCGCCCATGAAGATTCCCCGTTCGTTCGGCGCTCGCCGCCTCAGCCGGCTGCTTGCTTCGCGCTCGCGCCTCGCCGCTCTCGCGCCAGCCGCCGACGCCTCCGCTGCAGGCAAGAAGCCGAAGCACAAGAAGCCGGCCGACGCCGCGCCGCAACGACACGCCCGCGCCCGCGCCCACGAACGACACGCCCGCGCCCGCCGCGACGGATGCAACGGACGTAACCCCGCCGCCGCCGGAGACGGCGGAGCCGACCGCGACGACCCGGCGCCGCTCCGCGGAAGCCGAGGTCGTCGCACAGCGACGCGACGTACACCACCGAAGAACCCGACAAGACGCTACTACTTCGTCGGGCCTGCGCTACCGCGGGACGGTCATTCCCGCAGTTCATCGAGAACCTCTTCGTCGACGAGGGCGCGACGTTCTACTCGAACACGATCGGCGTCGAGCTCGACATTCGCAAGGACGGCTAATCGATGATCCCGTCGGTCGAGCTACACGAGTACGGCACGGGCGACATGCTCTTTCTCCAGAAGGGCAAGGACGCGTCGCTCGCCGCAGAACTACTCGGTCGTCAACAGCAGCCTGAGGCGATCTACCTCGGGCTCGACGAGCTGCTGGTCGGTCACCGATGGCGAACCATCTGCGACTTCGAGTTCGGCTTCGGCGTCGGCATCGGAGTCATCTTCGGGACCTCGCAACGACTGGGTCTACGACGTCTCCGAACGGACCGCTCGCGGCGAGCAACGGCCAGCACTACACGCGAGTGCCAGGCCGTGGGCGACAGCAGCCCCGGCCTCGACGGGCTGCACCAGTCAACACGCACCAGAGCGCGACGATCCGCGAAGGTCGGCGGCTACACGGAGCCGAACTGGTTCAACGGCGGCTCGGTGCCGGTCATCTTCCCGCACATCTCGTTCCCGCAGCTCGGCCTTCGGTACAAGCCGATCAAGCAGTTCGAGGCGCGCCTCGGTCTCGGCTTCTCGCTCACCGGCTTCTGGTTCGGCCTCAGCGGCGACTACGGCCTCGAGAAGCCGACCAGAGCGCCGCCGCCAACCCGAAGCCGCAGGACAAGCCGCAAAACAAGGAAACGCCGGCCAATACCGACGAAAAGGCGAGCTAGGCGGCGGTGCCGCGTTCCACTGGCGCGATACGCTCGATCCCGATGATCGCGATTGCCGCCGCGCTACGAGCCGCATTCGCACGCCTTGGCGCGGGCGGGCGGCGGCGAGGTCTGGGCGGTGCGCGATCGCGTCGAGCGGCGCGTGCTCGCGCTCAAGGTGCTCGGCCGAAGGCCGGCGAGGCCGAGGTGGTCGCGCTCGTGCGCGAGGCGGTGGCGCTGAGCGGCCTCGAGGGCTCGGCGTCCCGCGCGTCGTCGCGTTCGGCGCGCTCCGCGACGGCCGGCGCTACATGGTGCGCGAGCTCGTCGACGGGCGCAGCCTCGACGACGTGCTCAAGAAGACGACGGGCGCCGGCTGGCTCGCGCCGCTCGCGGCGCGTGCGACCAGCTCACCGTCCTCCACGCGCCGGCCTTCTGCACGGCGACATCAAGCCCGCGAACGTCATCGTCGGCGCGGACGGGACGGGGCACGCTCGTCGACCTGGGGCTCGCCGCGCCGTGGCGCGAAGGCGGGACGCGCGGCGCAGGGGCTCACGCCGAAGTACGCGGCGCCCGGAGCTCCTCGACGGCGAGCCGCTCACCGTGCGCGCCGAGGTGTACGCGCTCGGCGCGACGCTCGCGCGAGGCGCTGGCGCGGCGCGGCGACGAGCTGCCCGACGAGACGCGACTCGGCGCTGGCGAAGGTCGCGGCGCGGGCGACCGAGAAGACGCCGGGCGCGCGGTACCCGAGCGTCGACGAGCTCGCGAGCGCGCTGCGGCGCGCGGCGGGGCTCGCGCCGGCGAGTCGCCGGCCGAGCCGCCGTGGCCGGTGCTCGGCCTCGAGGCGACGGCGCAAGCGCTCTTCGACCGCGGTGCGGCGCATGGCGCCGGGCGAGCGCGTCGCGATCGACGGGCCGCCCGGCTCGGGGCGCACCACGCTGGCGCGGCGCCTGGCGTGGACGCTCGGCGTCGAGGGGCTCGGGGTGGCCGTGATCGAGGCGCCGACGAGCGGGATGACGATGCGCGACGTGGTCGAGCTCGAGCTCGCCCAGCTCCTCGGCCGACCAGGAGGCGGGCGCCGCAAGCGCGCCGACGCCCGTCGTCATAGTCGACGACGTCGACAGCTCGACGACGACGCGTGCGAGGCTCTCCGAGCGGCGGCCGAGCGGTCCGCCCGCCTGGTCGTCGTGATCGGGCCGGAGGGGCTCGCGCCTGGAGCGCCTCGCGCCTCGCGCTTGCGCCGCGCCGGGCCGCTCGAGCCTCTTCGCGGTGCCGCCGCTCGACGGCGCCGCGGCCGCCGAGCTCGTGCAGCGCGCGGTCCCTTCCCTGCCCGACGCCTTGCGCGCTCATCTCGTCGAACGGACGGGGGCGCGCCCGGGTGCGCTCAGCGGCGCGGTCCGCCAGCTCGCCGGGCGCGCGATCGTCTCGCAGGAGGACGTCGACGCCGCCCTCGGCCGACCGCCCCTCGGTCATCCCGGCGTCGTCCGGCCGCGGGCACGCCATCGAGCCATCGAGCGGGCGCTCGACATGGGCCGCTTCGACGACGCGGCGCGCGAGGCTCGACCGGCTCGGGCCGTCGAGCGACGACGACGAGCGGGCGCGGGTCGGGCTCGCGCGCGCGCGCGTCGCGCTCGGCCGCGGCGATCCACAACGGGCGCTCGCCGAGCTCCAGGCCATCGAGCGCGAGGCGCTCGCGGGAGAGGCGCGGCGCGCGTGGCAGACCGCTGCTGCCCGAGCACGCTTGCGAGCCGGGCGAGTACGACGAGGCCGCGAAGCTCGCCGAGACCGTCGTGGAGGCCGACCGAACCGACGCGCTCGCCGCCGACGCGCTCAGCGTTCGCGGCGTCGCGCTCGCCTTCACCGGCGAAGACAGGCGCCGCACGGGAGACGCTCGACCGCGCCGTCGCCATCGCGCGACGCGACGGGAGACGCGCGTGCGAGGCCGTGGCCCTGGGCTCGCGGGCATCGCGCACCAGCGCGCCGGCCGGACCGACGAAGCGCGAACGGCCTACGACGCGTCGCTCGCTGCCGCGGAGAGCGCGCGCGACGCGGCGACCGTCGCGGCGATGCGGCTGAACCTCGCGGGCCTCGCGCAAGCCGAGGGCGACCTCGGCGCAGGCGCTCGTGCATCTCGAAGCAGCGGTCGACATGGGACGGCGCGCGGGCAGCGGCGCGGCGGTCGCGCAGGCGCTCCTCAACCTCGCGAACCTCGATCTCTACCTCGGGCGGTGGGCGCGCGCGCGCGACGTCGATCGAGCCGCTGCTCGCGCAGGCGCGAGGAGCTCTCGCCGGCAGCGCGCGCGCAGCTCCTCGGCTCGAAGCCGAGCACGCGACGCGGACCGGCGACGTCGCCGCGGGGCGCGTCTCTACGAGGAGACGGCGCGCGCGTGGCGAGACGCAAGGGCAGGCCGCACGACGCGGCCGAGTCGCGGCTCGAGGGCCTCTGCGCGCGTCGCGGCAGCCTGCCGGCAGACACGCGCGGTGCTCGGCGCGAGCTCGACGCAGGTGCGCGAGGCCCTGGGCGACGCGGGCTTCGGCGAGCACGCGGCGCTCGCGGAGCTCGTGCGCGGGTCGATCGCCAGCGCCGGGGGCGACGAGAGACGCGCACGCCGCGCGCTCGACGCGGCGATCGACCTCGCAAGCAAGGCGGGCCGCCGCGAGTGGGCGTGGCAGGCGCTCGACGCGCGCGCTCGCCTGGCGGCCGCCCAGGGCAGCGTCGCGACCGCGCGTCGCGACACCGAGGCGGCGCTCGCGATGCTCGAGGAGACGGCGGCGAAGCTCCCGCGCGACCTGCGCGAGGTCTTCTGGGACGACCCGCGTCGACGCGCGCTGCGCCAGGCGCACACGTCGACCGTCGTCGCGCCGTCTCTTTCGACGCCGCCGGTCGGCGGCGGCGGCCGCGCGGCGCGGAAGGCACGCACGTCGACTTTTTTCGAGCGGGCGCGCCACCGCCGAGGATCGGCTCGCGCGCATCCTCGAAATCACGCGCGAGCTCGCGAGCGAGCACGACATGCCCCGCCTGCTCCAGCGCGTCACCGACCACGCCGTCGCGCTTCTCGGCGCGGAGCACGGCTTCGTCGTCCTGATGAGCGACCGTGGCACCCTCGAGGCGCACGCTGCGCGCGACCGCGCCGGCGGCGACGATCCCCACGCCAACTTCTCGCGCTCGGTCGCCGAGCGCGTGGTCGCCAAGGGCGAGCCAGTCGTGACCCTCAGCGCACGCGACGACGAGCGCCTCGCCGAGGCCGTCAGCGTGCACCAGCTCATGATCCAGTCGATCGCGTGCGTCCCCATCCGCGGCGCGCCCCCGGTCGGCCGCACGATCGGCGCGCTCTACGTCGAGACGCGCCTTCGGCCGGGGCTTCGCTTCGAGCAGGAGCTGCCCACGCTCTCGGCCTTCGCCGACCAGGCGGCGATCGCCATCGAGAACGCGCGCCTGCTCGCGGAGAACCGCGAGCGCGCCGACGAGCTGGCGCGCGCGAACGTCGAGCTCGCGCTCGGCGCGCGACGAGCTCGAACGCCTCCTCGGCAAGCGCACCGAGCAGCTCGCGGTCGCGCGGCGCGATCTCGAAGCAGGTGCGCGCCGAGCTGCGGAGCCACTTCGGCTACGCGGGCCTCGTCGGCACGAGCGCGGCGATGCGCCGCGTCTACGCCCTCATCGATCGCGTCAAGGACACCGACGTCCCCGTGCTCGATCACCGGCGAGAGCGGCACCGGCAAGGAGATGGTCGCCAAGGCCGTCCACCAGTCCGGCGCGCGCGCCAAGAAGCCGTTCCTCGGCGTCAACTGCGGCGCCATCCCGGCGAACCTGCTCGAGTCGGAGCTCTTCGGGCACGTCCGGGGCGCGTTCACCGGCGCCGACCGCGATCGCCGGGGCCTCTTCCAGGAGGCCGACGGCGGCACGCTCCTGCTCGACGAGATCGGCGAGATGCCGCAGAAGATGCAGGCGGGGCTGCTCCGCGTCCTGCAGGAGAAGCAGGTCCGCCCCGTCGGCGGCACGAAAGAGGAGCCCGTCGACGTGCGCGTCATCGCCGCGACGAACCGCGACCTCGAAGCAGATGGTCGGCGAAGGCACGTTCCGCGAGGATCTCTACTACCGCCTGCACGTCGTCGAGCTTCACGTCCCGCCGCTGCGCGAGCGCATCGAGGACATTCCCGCCGCTCATCGACCACTTTCTTTCCCTCTTCGCCGCGCGCTACCGGCGCGACCGAAAGACGGTGTCGCGCGACGCCCTGCGGCGGCTCTGCGCCTACCCCTGGCCCGGGCAACGTGCGCCAGCTCGAGCACGTGCTCTTGAGCGCGTGGCTGATGGCGGAGGGCACCGAGATCGCCGTCGCGGACGTGGAGCTTCCTGCGCTGCCGGCAAACGTCGGGCGAGTTCCCGCCGGGCCCGAGCGCGCCAGTCCAGGCGTCCGTGGGGCGTCGAACGGACGAGCGGCCACCAAGCAGGAGTTCAAAGCGAGCGAGCGCGACCGCATCCTGAGCGCGCTGACCGCGTGCAACTGGAACCGGGTGCGGGCCGCGAAGATGATCGGACTGCCGCGGCGCACATTCTACAGGCGCCTGAAGGAATTCGGGATCGTCTAGTCGATTGGCGAGCGCCCCAGTAGAGGGCTGCTGGTCTATCATCCGCCGCATGAAGCTCGTCGCCGCCCCGCTGCTCGTGCTCCTCGCATCCTGCGCCACGCCAGCACCGCCGCCACCCCCGGCCCCGTCTGCGCCGCCGCCCCCCGCGGTGGCCTCGGCTACGGCTGCGCCGCCGCCCCCCGCGGTGGCCTCGGCTACGACCGCGCCATCGCCCGCTGCGGCTCCGGCGATGGCCGCCTCCCCGGAGGCCGATCCGCTCGTCGGAAAGCCCGCTCCCGATTTCACGTCCACCGCGCAAGACGGCACCGGCGTGCACTTGGCCGCGCTCCGCGGCAAGACCGTGGTCGTCTATTTCTA
Organism: uncultured delta proteobacterium; assembly: GCA_963787925.1. Taxonomy (GTDB): domain Bacteria; phylum Myxococcota_A; class Polyangia; order Polyangiales; family Polyangiaceae; genus Palsa-1150. The sequence goes on along the minus strand of CAWBEN010000003.1, from coordinate 121,431 downwards.
TCCGAAGGACGAGACCCCCGGCTGCACGAAGGAGGCCTGCTCCTTCCGCGACGCGTGGGAAGCCATCGGCAAGACCGGCGCCACCCTGGTGGGGATCTCGGCAGATGGAGCGGAGAGCCACAAGAGCTTCGCCGCCCACTACAAGTTGCCCTTCTTGTTGCTCAGCGACCCTCAGGGCACCATCGGACAGTCCTACGGCGTTCCGTTTCAAGGGCATCACCAGCGGCAGACGTTCGTCATCGGCCCCGACGGGCGCGTTCGCAAGGCGTACCGCACCGTCGACGTGAGCGTGCACGCACACCAGATCCTGGACGACCTGACGCACCCGGCATGACGGCGCTGCGCGTCCTCGTCGACGGGACCTCGCTTCCGGACGGCGAGGCCCGCACGCTGTGGAAGCGGTTCAGCGATTGGATGGAGGAGCACCCGGGCGACCTCGGGGGCTTTGCCGCCGCGGAAGGGCTCGCCAGCGTGCACCCTACGATGCAAGGCGGTTCGCCGGTCCTCGTCGCCAGCCGCACGGCTCCGCAGCGCCCCTACTCCTCCGCGGCGACGGGCGGGGGGGAGCCGGACGGAGCACGAGGCGGGACCCGTCCCTCCCGGCCGCCACGCGCGGCCCGCTCGGCGCGCCCGAAAACGACCCCCAAGAAACCGCAGCCCAAATAGCCAAGGCGGCCAAGCATCCCCGGGGGGCGGCCCGGGGCATGGACACTCGGCCGATGCGGTGCTACTGCCCCGGCGACTTTCGACGCGCTTTTGACCGTTTTTTACCGTTTCACCGAAACGACCGAGAATGCTTTTCGCCTCCCTCGACGACCGCCTCCTCGCGGCAGGCGCCGCGCCCCAAGCCATCAATGTCGACGTCGACCTCACGTTCGTCGTGCAGCTCGTGCTGTTCATCGGGCTGACGCTCGTGCTCAAGCCGGTTTTGTTCGACCCGATGCTCAAGCTGTTCGAGGAGCGCGAGCGCAGGATTGATGGCGCCAAGGCCGAGGCGCGCAAGCTCGATGGGGCGTCGACGACCGCCCTCGAACGCTACGAGAGCGAGATGGGCAAGGCGCGCGCGGCGGCGAGCGTGGAGCGCGACAAGATCCGGGCAGAGGGCGTGAAGCGGGAGCACGAGGTGCTCGCGACGGTCCGGACGGCGACCACCAAGGCGCTCGACGACGGGCGTCGCGCGGCCCGCATCGAGGCCGACCGTGTCCGCACGGACCTCAGGAATGACGCCGCGGTGCTCGCCCGCGAGCTCGCGAAGCGCGTCCTCGGTCGGGAGGTGAAGTCGTGACGGGCGCTCGTCGAAGGACGTATCTCGGCCGGATCGCCCTGATCGCGATGGCCCTCGTCACGTCGTGGTCGGTCTGGGCGTGGGCCGCGCGGGCTCCCGAGACTCAGCCGCCCGCAGCACCCGCAGAGGGACGCGCGGAGAGCGACGGGCCGGGCCCGATCAACTGGCTCGAGTTCGGCAAGGAGACGCCTCCTTACATCGCGATGGTCATCAACTTCGGCATTCTCATCGCCGGCTATTACCTTCTCGGCAAGAAGCCGATTGGCGCGGCGTTGCAGAACCGTCGCGACGTCGATCGCGAAGGAGATCGAGGACGCGCAGCGCATCAAGCGCGAGGCGGAGGCTCGGGCCAAGACGTACCAGGCCAAGCTCGACAATTTGGCGGAAGACGTCCAGAACGCGCGCGAAGCGCTGGTCCGAGCGGGCGAGGCCGAGCGCGACCGCATCGTCTCGCGAGGCCGAAGCGAAGGCGGAGCGGATGCGCAAGGACGCCCAGTTCCTGGTGGAGCAGGAGATGAAGCAAATCCGGCAAGATCTCTGGCGCGACGCCGTCGAGGCAGCGGTCGGCAGCGGCCGAGGAGCTCTTGAAGACTAGCGCGTCACCCAGGCCGACCAGGAGCGCCTCGCCGAGGACTACCTGGCGGATCTGACGGCGCCCAAGGACGGCCTCGGCGCGCCGCGCGGAGCGAGCGAGCGGCCGGCGCGGGGTCCGTCGTGAGCATCTCGATCGTCGCGCGCCGTTACGCCCAGGCCCTGCTCGAGCTCGGGGCCGAGCAGGGCAGCTCGACCGGATCGTCGAGGAGATGGCCGTCGTGGCCGACGCGTGGGACACGAGCGCGGAGCTCCGCAACGCCATCGAGAACCCGCTCGTCGCCCACGCCGCGAAAAAAGCGGTGATGGGCGAGCTCGCCGATCAGATCGGCGCCACGACGACGACGCGTCACGCGCTCTTCTTGCTCGATCGACCGGCGCCGCGCAAAGTCGCTCCCTTACGTAGCGCGGACGCTGCGCGGCTCGCGGACGCGCGCAAGGGCGTCGTGCGCGCCGAGGTCACGACCGCGACGCCGCTCAGCGACGCCTACTACGCGCGCCTTCAGGCGCAGCTCGAGACAATGACCGGCAAGCGCGTCGTCGTCGATCGCGTCACCGACCCCTCGCTCATCGCCGGCGTCGTCACTCGCATCGGCGATCGCATCTTCGACGGCTCGCTCCGGACGCGCCTTCAGTCGCTACGCGACGCGCTCATGCCCACGACTTGACCCCTCGCCGGGCAGCGGTCGCGGCAGAACAGCACCTCCACCGGGCCCGCAACGCCGCGCACAAGCTCACCACGAAGCTCGACAAGGAAACGACATGCAGCTTCGCGCCGAAGAGATCTCCGCGATCATCAAGAAGCAGATTCAGAACTACGAGAAGGCCGCGCTCACGACCGAGACGGGCACGGTGCTCAGCGTCGGCGACGGCATCGCGCGCGTCTACGGCCTCGAAGGCGCGATGGCCGGCGAGCTCCTCGAGTTCCCCGGCAACCTCATGGGCCTCGTGCTCAACCTCGAGGCGGACAACGTCGGCGCGGCGCTCTTCGGCGACGTCACGACGTCAAAGAAGGCGCGATCGTCAAGCGCACCGGGCCGCATCATCGACGTGCCGGTCGGCGAGGCCGCTCATCGGCCGCGTCGTCAACGCGCTCGGCCAGCCGATCGACGGCAAAGGCCCGATCGAGACGCCGCACCGCCGCCGCGTCGAGGTCAAGGCGCCCGGCATCCTCGCAGCGCCAGCCGGTGCAAGGAGCCGCTGCAGACCGGCATCAAGGCCATCGACGCCATGGTCCCGATCGGCCGCGGTCAGCGCGAGCTCATCATCGGCGACCGCCAGACCGGCAAGACCGCGGTCGCCATCGACACGATCATCAACCAGAAGGGCCAGGGCGTTTACTGCTTCTACGTCGCCATCGGCCAGAAGCAGTCGACCGTCGCCAGCGTCGTCGACAAGCTCACGCAGCACGGCGCCATGGAGTACACGACCGTCGTCGTCGCCGGCGCGAGCGAGACGGCGCCGCTCCAGTTCATCGCGCCGTACACCGGCGTCACGATGGCGGAGTACTTCCGCGACACCGGGCGCCACGCGCTCTGCGTCTACGACGACCTCTCGAAGCAGGCCGTCGCCTACCGCCAGCTCTCGCTCCTCCTCCGCCGCCCGCCGGGTCGCGAGGCGTACCCGGGCGACGTCTTCTACATCCACTCGCGCCTCCTCGAGCGCGCCGCGAAGATGGCCGACGAGTTCGCCGTCGTGAAGAGGGACGTCACGGACTGGGACAAGCGCGGCGACGCGAAGGTCCACAAGGGCGAGCAGGGCGAGCACCAGCGCCGAGACGGAGCTCAAGGAGAAGGGCGACGGCTTCCACATCCTCAAGAACCCGCACTCGGGCGGCTCGCTCACCGCGCTCCCGATCATCGAGACGCAGGCCGGCGACGTCTGCGGCGTACATCCCGACGAACGTCATCTCGATCACCGACGGGCAGATCTTCCTCGAGACCGACCTCTTCTACTCCGGCGTTCGCCCGGCCATCAACGTCGGCATCTCCGTCAGCCGCGTCGGCGGCAACGCGCAGATCAAGGCGATGAAGAGCGTCGCCGGCACGCTGAAGCTCGATCTCGCGCAGTACCGCGAGATGGCGGCGTTCGCGCAGTTCGCGAGCGACCTCGACAAGGTCACGCGCGATCAGCTCGAGCGCGGCGCGCGCCTCGTCGAGATCCTGAAGCAGGGCCAGTACGTGCCGCTCCCGGTCGAGAAGCAGGTCGTCATCATCTACGCCGGCACGCAAGGGCTACGTCGACCGGCTCGAAGTCGCGCAGCTCGGCGAGTACGAGCGGAGCTCTACGCCTTCATCGAGGAGAAGTACCCGCAGATCTTCGAGAACCTGCGGACGAAGAAGGCGCTCGACGAGGAGACCGAGGGCATGCTGAAGAAGGCGCTCGAGGAGTTCGGCACCGGGTTCGCGTCGGCGAAGCGGGCCGAGACGAGAGCGTCGACGGCGAGCGGCCGACAAGAAGAGCTGAGGAGGCGGAATGCCGTCGCTCAAGACGATTCGCAAGCGCATCGCGAGCGTCAAGTCGACGCAGAAGATCACGCGCGCCATGAAGATGGTCGCCGGCGCGCGCCTGACGCGCGCGCAGCAGCGCATCGTCGTCGCTGCGCCCGTACGCGGTGAAGACGGCGGAGGTGCTCCAGTCGGTCGCCGGCGCGATCGCCGAGACCGCGAGCGACGCGAACGAGCCGGCTACATCCGCTCCTCGCGCGGCGCCCCGAGAAGAAGGTGCTCTTTCGTCGTGCTCTCGAGCGACCGCGGGCTCTGCGGCGCGTTCAACACGAACATCAACAAGGCGCCGAGCGCGCGTGGCGCGAGAAGGAAGGCAACGGACGTCGAAGTGTCAGTTCGCCACGCTCGGCAAGAAGGGCCGCGAGTACCTCGACGCGGCGCAGCGGCAACGATCGCGCACGGACTTCCCGCGAGATCTACGACGGCCTCGACCTCGACAAGGCGCGCCTGGTCGCGCGACTGGCTCGTCCCGCGGTTCGAGAAGGGCGAGTTCGACGCGATCTACCTCGTCTACAACGAGTTCAAGAGCGCCATCACGCAGCAGGTCGCGCTCGAGCGCCTGCTGCCGCTGCCCGAGCCGAACGGCCACAGCCGCCGCCGGCGAGCGCGACGCGCATCGCACCGAGCGACATTCTCTTCGAGCCGAACCAGCGACGCGCTCCTCGAGCGCCTCGTGCCGATGTACGTCGAGATCAGCGTTGTACCGCGCGCTGCTCGAGAGCCAGGCCAGCTTCTTCGGCGCGCAGATGACGGCGATGGACGCGGCGACGCGCAACGCGAAGGACATGATCGCGCGCCTCACGCTCGCAGTACAACCGCGCGCGCCAGGCGGCGATCACCAAGGAGCTGATGGAGATCATCGGCGGCGCCGAGGCGCTGACCGTCTGAGCGTTGCGTCCGATCAGGGCAGGCTCAGACAGAAGACGAGCGCTCCCTCGGAGTCGGTCTGCGTCCACGCGGCACCGCCCTGAGCGCGCATCGCGGCGTCCGCAAAGAGCATGGCCAGGCCGCGCGTCGCCCCGCCGAGCGGCGAAATGTCGGCCTCGTTCGTCGGACACGACGCGACCCGAACCGAAAGGGTGTGGTCGCGCGATGCGACGTCGATGGCGCCGCCGCCTCGGGCGTGACGGAGCGCGCGCTCGAAGACGCGCTCGAACGCACGGCCGAGGAGGTCCGGGTCCGCGCGGACGGTCGGGGTCTCCAGGTTCCAGACGATGCGCACATCGCGCGCGGCGGCTTCGGACGCGGCGTGTTTTGCAACGCTCGAAAGGAGCGCGTGAAGATCCACGTCGCGCACGATCGCCTCCCTTTCACCGGCGACGAGGCGGACCGCGTCGGTCATGTCGGTCAGGATGCCAATCGCCCGCGAGTTGGCTGCGCGGCAGTCCTCGAGCGCGGCGCGGAGCGCGCCCGACGGCGCGCCCGGTTGCATCTCGCCGAGAACGAAGTCGAGGTTCATCGAGATGGCCGCGAGCGGCGTGTTGAGGTCATGGGCGAGGAGCGCCACGACCTCCTCACGCGCCACCAAGTGCTTGCCGCTCTTCTTGGTCGGAGACGGCCGCGACGACGCTCTCGCGCGCCCTTCGGGCCTCACACTCGCCACCATGGTGTCCTTTCGCGCGACTTTCGTCGATTTGTTGATACGGCCCTGGCGCGCGGCCCTTAAGGGTGAACGGCAACGACCGAAGCAAGGGCGGCATCGACCTTCGAGGAGATACGCGCGTAGGCGACGTCGACGACGTCCCCGACGTGGGGAACCGGCTGCTCCCCCACCACCTGAGTGATGCCGGCCATCGTCCCGCCCCACACCTGAGCGTAGACGTGTGTCGGGCAGGGCGTGACGCGGCACGTTGCGGGTGCGAGCTCGAACGTCGTCTGGAACACACCACCGACATCGTGCGTCGAAGCCGTCACGACCCGGGCGGTCGCGTCGATGGCAGAGGGCGCGGTGACCGCCACGGGGGCGAGCGACGAGGACCGCGCCGTGGCGGGGCTGACGAGGAGGGCGACCAGCACGGAGCCGATCGGTACCAGAACGCGGCGGCGTCGCCGTGAAAGCAGCCGCACACCGACACCGGCGACGAGCGCCATCGCGACGAGACCGTCCTCGGTCCTCGTGTGTGCCCCCGCCACGCTGGCCTGGCCGCAGCCGGACGATGGCGCGCTGGAGGCAGCGGCCATTCCGCCGTAAATCGCATCGATGCCATCCACGTCGTCCGCCGACAGCGCCCGCACCGAGGCGTCGCCCGGGGCCGTGTACGCGTACATCATGGCCGAGTGACCGTCGCGCACATCGGCGAGGCCCAGCGCGTGCCCCACTTCGTGCGTCACCACGTGCTGAAAGTCGAAGGCCGCGGGGGGGTGTTTGCTGTTGTCGGCTTCGGAGTTGCTCTTGGCGCCGTCGGTAGCGACGGCCGAGACCCCGCTGGCCGGCCGCGCGCCAGGGGCGAGGACCGCGAACGAATAGTTGCCGTTCACCACGACGTCGACATCGACGATGTTGCCCGAGCTGTCGTCGTAGCTCGTCACGGTGACCGCTAGGGCGTTCCCCGCCGGCGCGAAGTCCTCCGCGAAGAGAACGGTGTTCTGCCCGTCCAGCCCCGGCTTGGCGCCATGGCCGCCCGGGCTCGTCGAGAGCGCGGGTGCACCGCCGGTTGCGCTCCACGCGCTCGCCGCACGCGCCACAGCGTCGGCCCCGCCGCGAACGGCGTCCTCGACGCTCGGGTCGACGACGAAGGCGACCTGCGATTTGTTCCAGCGCAGACCCTGGCCATGGGCTCCCTGCTTCACCTCGAAGGCCTCGGCGGCGTGAGGCGCAAAGGCGAGCGCGACGGCGAACGTCGCACACGAGACCGCACGCGTCCCAAGTTGCTGGCGATTACTCCGCGTCATGTTGCCGTACCTCTTGGGGGAGTGCTCCGGCGCCGCAGCGCACTGCATGCGCCACCCGTCTCCCGCCTCACTGTGCAACGGCAATTCGGCGACAATCCTTTAGCGCGCGTCCCCGTTCTGAGGGGGCGGTCCCGGCGGATCGGCGACAAAGCTCACATCTCGCACGGCGGCGGCGAGCGACGAGAGCAGCGGCGCCGGATACACCCCCAGTAGCAGCGCGACCGCCGCGAGGGGAGTGAGGGCGCAGAGCTCGCGCGGCGTCGCGTCGGGCACCCGCCCACCGAAGGGCTCGAGGAGCGGGCTCCGTTGCCAGGTTACGTCGACGCCGCCCAAAAGGACGAGTCGTGCGACGCGAAGGTGGGCGGCGGCCAGGGTGACGAAGGCCGCGGCGAGCAGGAGAGCGAGGAGTGGGTGCTGGACGAGCCCGCCCAGCAGCGAAAGGAAATCTCCCCAAAAACCAACCACTCCGGGCACGCCCAACGAGACGGCCAAGCCCACGCCGAGCGCCGCTCCGAGCGCGGGAGCCTGCCTCGTCAAGCCACCGATGCGGGCGAGCTCGCACGTGCCTAGACGGCGCTCGAGGGCGGCGCTGGTTCCGAGGAGCAACGCGACCGCGAGGCCGTGAGCAAAGCCTCCCGCCAAGGCCCCGCCGACCCCTTGCGGCGTCAGGCTACCGAGGCCAAACAGCGCGGCGCCCGCGCTGGCAATCGACGCGTACGCAACGAATCGGCGGAGGTTCGGCTGGGCCATCGCACAGAGCGCGCCGTACGCGACGCCGAGCGCACCGACCGCGGCGATCGCGCCGCTGGCCCACCGCGCACCCTCGGGCATGGCACCGAGCCCCACGCGCACGAGGAGGTAAGGCCCGAGCGCGAGGACCACCCCGGCGACGAGGATCCCGACGCCGGCGGGGGCTTGCTCGATCGCGTCCGGAAGCCAGGCGTGCAGCGGCACGATGGGCGTCGCGACGGCGACCGCCACGAAGAGGAGCCCCCATGCCACCTCGATGAACGGGACACCGGCCAAAGGCTCCTTGGAGGCGAACGAGGTGCGCGCGAGCTCGGGGAGGGACAGCGTGTGCGCGGCGGCGGTCCCGTCGACGAGAAACGTCTGACCGGAGGCGCGGGAGAGAGCGACGAAGAGGACCAGCATCGCGGCGGAGCCGATGGCCCCGTACACGCCAATCTTCGCCGCCGCGTGCTCGCCCCGGGGGACGCCCCAGCCTCCGACGAGCATCACCGCCGCCATCAGCACGAGCTGCCACGCGGCGAACAGGAGCACCAGATCGAGCGCGACCAGCGCGGTCAGGCTGCCGCAGACGAGGAGCGCCACCGTCGCGCAATAGGCGTCGGTTCGGCGCGCCGGAGCGCCGATGAGGGCAGCGACGACGGCCAGCGAAGCCGCAAGCAGCACGAGCGTGACATTCACTCCGTCGACACCGAGGTACCATTCGGCCCCGATGGCGCGAACCCACACCGCGCGCTCCACCAGCTGAAACCCGTCGTTGCCGTCTGCACGCGCGACCTCCGGGACGAAGCGTTCGCAAGCCCAGAGGGCGATCAGCAGAATCGGCCAGCGCGACGCCCAGAGAGAAATGCTGGACCCAAGGCGCATCGCGGCGGCCGGAGAGGCGCGCGATCGCGGCGACCAGGGGTACGAGGAGCGGCAGCAGCACGAGCAACGACAGCGCGTGGGCGCCGGCCCACCCGAACCCGGTCGGAAGCTCGGCGCGGAAGCCCATCGCGACCTCGCCCGCGTCCTCGTCGGTGGACGTGACGACGACGTGCCCGAACGCCTGACGAACTCGGGGGTCTTTGTCCGGCATCCACGAAACGACGACGTCCTTCGACGCGCCCGGCGCGAGCGTCGCGCTGGTCGTCGCACCCTCGACGAAGCGAACGCCTACGCGCGACGGCGCTCGCACGTCGTCTTCGTCGCCGCGGATCGCGATGCGCGAGACGATGAGGGGCTCCGAGCCGACGTTGCTGATCCGGAGCGTGCCGACCCAGCCCCCCTGCCCCGCCGTGAGGACGAGCGGCCCCGACCGTCCCCCCGGTAGCGAGAGCGCGATGCTCCCGACGGGACGAGCCGCAGCGGTGGCGGCCGATGTCGACAGCACGCACGCCACCGCGGCGAGCGTCGCCAGGACGAACAGAAGAGTCAATCGGAGCGAGGACGCACGCATGACGTATCTCTCTAACCGGCGGCGCGGAGCGCGGTGGTCAGAGCCGCGAGCGCCGCCGCGGCCAAGAGGACCCACGCGACCCGAGCGATCGATCCGCCGAGAATGGGCTCGACGCCTCGCGCGCCAAGAACGAGCTGCGTAGCCGCCGCGTCGGCGGGAGCCGAGACGATGTGCCGATCCGCCTCGGCGAAAACCCAGGCGGCCGCGCGAACCGTGCCCGCGGCCGCTCCGGCGACGGCATCCAAGACCCACCGCTCCATGCGCACGAGCAGCGCGCCAAGTCGGTCCGGAAGGGAGACGAGAAAGACGCCATCCACGGACGCGCCGGGCTGCTTCGAATCGTCCCAGGCGACGCGCCTGCGGGCCGCGTGAAAGTGCGCCGCCGCGGCAACGAGGCCCGCGGCGCCCACCACCCACATGGCGTGGACGACTCCGCCGACACCGAGGGCCACGCAACCCAAGGCTGCCGGCGTTCCGCCCGCGAACACCACCCACCGCTGAACCCCTCCGAACGCGAGAGCGCGCCAGACACTTGTGAGGAGCATGGCCCCACCCACCCAGGCAACGGCCGCCCCCGTATAGGGCACGAGGGCGAAGAGGAAGGAGACCCTCGCAAGGAAGTAGGGTCCGAGCGCGGCCGACGTCGCAGCGCAGGCCAACGCCGCGAGCTCCGGAGGAGCCCCGCCGCACCGCACTGCGCCGCTCATGGTCCCCGCCGCGAGAAGCCACGCCGCGAGCGCGGCTGCAACGACGGCGGACCCACCGGGACCCAGCCGCGTTTCGAGCGCGCGTCGGACCGTCTGGTCGCCGGACGCGTTGCGAAGGGAGAGTTGGTCGGCGATGGCGCGAAACGTGAGCGAGGGCCCGACCGGGACGAGCGCCACCTCGTCGCCCGATGCGATCGCAATCGGGCCCACGGCCTCGTCGTCCGGCTCACTGCCGCGCCTGACGTGAAAAACGTGCGCTCCGGGGTCGACGGGAGCGCGGACGAACGGCGCGCGCAAGTACGAGGCGACCGCCTCGTCGACGAACACCGACACACCGGGCGCGCCGGCGAGCGTGACGACCCCAGGCCCCCCGGCGCCTCGCGAGTCGATCGGCCGATTGTCGCGCGCGATGCTCGGCCCGCTCTCGCGAACCGCGACGAACCGCGGTGACGATTCCAGGATGTAGTCGTCCGCGCTCCACGAGCCAGCGAGGCCCCAGAAGAGGACCGACGCACCGACCAGCATCGCGCCCATGGCCACGGCGCTCCGTGTCGCTGCGACCACGGCGAGGCGCGGGTGGCGCCAGCCCGCGAGCCAGGCTCCCGCCAGAGCGGCGATCGCCCATCCCACTGCCATCGCGACGAAGCCGTCTGCGATGAATGAGACGACCGCGCCCTCGAGCGCAAGCTGCAGCCAAGCCCAATGCGGCCAGCCGCGTTGCGCCGCCGGACGCCGCGCCAAAAAGAGGGCTGCGGCCAGGGTGACGAGGCAGGCGAAGGTGCAGGCCGCCGCCGAGAGCGCGTCGAGGGACAGCGCGACGTGAGCGTCCAGCCAGCCGAAGCGCGCTCCGCGGGGACCGGGCTCGAGCAGGACTCTCCCCCCGCCGACCGCGTCCTTGAGCACGGCGACGTGCGCCAGGGTCGTTGCCATCTCGACGACGATGAACGCGACGCCCCCGAGGCGGCCCGACGCACCCGCGAGGACGATGGCCCTTCCTCCGCGCGCGCGAAGGACCCGTCGGCGTATGACGAGCACTTGCCAGGCGAATCCGAGCAGAGGCCAAGTGACGAGGAGCCACAGCGTTCGCGAAAGGGCGATGCGCTGCAGGGAACCTGCGTAGTCGAGCATCGGCTGGCGTCAGGCTACAGGCTTCGGAGCCAATCGAGGTAGGCTCTCCAGGCGGTCGCTTACAAAAACACGCTGAGCTGACCGTCTCTGCTGCTCGAGAATCCCGTGACGCAGCCGCTGCGCCAGCGCCAGGGCGGCCAATGACACGACGGCTACGAGCGAGTCGCTCACGACGGCCTGCGTCGAAGCCGCTGGGCTCCAGCGCGTCCACGCGAAGGTCGCCGCCAGCGCGGCTGCCGAAGCCGGCGCAAACCATAGGGCCGTGGCGCGCGAACGCCCCGCCTGGGTGCGCCCTGGGACCGCCCAGCGCGTCCATGCGATCGCCATCGAGAGGCTACAGGTCTTGACTAGAAACCACGCGCCACCGGCCAACTCGAGCGCAGTCCGCGAGTCCTGCTCTGCCGCCGAAAGGCCCGGCAACCGCCAGCCGCCCAGAAAGAGAGAGCACGCCAGCCCCGCGACAATAATCCGGTGCACGCGGCACGCTGACTCCAAGAGCGAACCGCGCCCGGCGCGAGGCGGCGTACGTTCGGCGTAGAGCCATGCGCTCAGGCCCGGTGCGTCCCGCGCGTCAGGCTCTATGCGCGCGCAGGTCAGCAGCGACAGGAGCGCGACGAGCATGGGCGGGGTGCGAAACGCGAGCCATTCCCAGGGCCAGCCTCCCTGCGCGCGCTCGATTTCCTGGATGCGCAGCGACCCCGTCAGGACGATCACGCCGGCCACGGCGAGAGCTGCGGGTAAATGCTGCCAGACCACGTGCGCGGCGTCGCGAAGCCCGCGCCACCGCTGCGAAGCCGTCCAGCCCGAACCGGACGCTCGCGGAGCGACGAGCGCGGACGTGGCGAGGGTGGTCGCCGCCGCGACGAAGAGGACCCCGACGTCCAGACGCGACGCGACGAGGTACTGCCCGAAAGGCAGGGTGACGAGCGCAGCGCAGGCCGCCGCCTCGACCCAGTCGGCCGCTGCCCAGCCGCCGGGCCCGCGCGAGCTCGAAAGGGGCCTCCGAACGGAGCTTGCTCGAGCGCGACCCTCCAACCGACGCGCGCGGATTCGCGACGCGACGCGATGGATCGCAGCCGCCACGCGAGGTGGAGTAGGCGCCGCGAAGAAGGCGACCACGGCCAGAGCCGCGATGACGACGAGGAGAGCCCCGAGCAGCTCCGTCGACGGAGCGCGGCGGAATCCCTGAATCGAGACGTGACGCAGCGCTTCGCCGGAGCCGCGTCCCTGACGAACGCCGACGAGTGCCTCGAGCTGCCCCGGGGGTGGAACCAGGTCTCCGGCCGACGCGACGCGAACCCCATTGAACGTCGAAACGGTGTCACCTGGCTTGATCCCGGCCTCTTCAGCGCGCGACCTCGGTTCGACGGCCTCGACGAAGAGCCCCGACCCTCCCTCCGTAGCCGACACGCCTATCCACGCGAGCACGCGCCGCCCTTCGCTCTCCGCGAGCGCGGAGTCCGCCAAGCTCAGGCTCGGGCGCACGTCCAGATTCGCGCTTCGGAGAACGCCCGCGACTGGCGGCGCGCCGGCGGTCGCCGACGCGAAGGCGACCTCGACGTCTCCCTCGAATGTCGTGTGGATGGCCCGGTCCACGCCCCCGCAAAAAAGCGCCTCCGCCGTTTCGTCGAACGAGACCTCAATGCGCTGCGGGCTCGTGACCGTGCCGGGCAAGACGATCTCGGCGTCCGATAGGTCGCGTTCACCCGGCCGGTGCAGCGCTCCCCGGAACGTCACGCGCGCTGGCTTGCCGCTCGGGAAGCCGCGGCCGAGAAGGGCGATGCGGTCGCCGAGCTCTGCCTCGCCCGGCGCCATCTCGAGGACCTCGAGCAGGTCGGGCGAGGAGCGTTCCGCGCACGATCGCGAGCCGGCCAAGAAAAGGAGCACGGCGAGCCCAACGAGGACCGTCGCTGGTGCGCCGAGCCATTTCATGCGTTTCCTTTTAGATCGCAGAGGGGTAGGAGGTCGAAATTCAGGCAGATTCCAACGCCAACCCTTCACAGGCGCCTTGCACGCAATGGCGAGAGGGCCGCGGCGCCTCCGACCGCTCCTCGACCGCTGCCGCCCGCGACCGACCGGGTATCCCTGTATATAGAGTTCCACGACCACATGCGATCCATCAGGAGAGCTTCATGAGCGCATTGACCCAGTCGCCAGCCTGGCAAGCCCTCGCACGTCACCACGACGAGATGCGTGATTCGACCATGCGAGAGTTGTTCGCCACCGACCCCCGGCGCTTCGAGCAGTTCTCACTCGAGGTCGACGACCTTCTGATCGACTATTCGAAGCACCGAGCCCGGTTGCAGACGATGACCCTGCTCCTGGATCTCGCCCGACAGGCGCGGGTCTTCGAGTGGCGGGACCGCATGTTTTCCGGCGAGAAGCTGAATCGCACCGAAGGTCGTGCCGTCCTTCACGTCGCTCTGCGCAATCGCTCCAACCGACCGATTCAGGTCGACGGTAAAGACGTGATGCCGGGCGTCAACGCGGTCCTCGCCCAGATGCGGACGTTCACCGACGCCGTGCGGAGCGGCGCCTTTCGGGGATACACCGGGAGACGAATAACCCAAATCGTCAACATCGGCATCGGCGGGAGCGACCTGGGACCCGTCATGGCGAGCCTCGCCCTCAAGCCGTACTGGCAACCCGAGATGCGCGCCCACTTCGTGTCGAACGTGGACGGAACGCACCTCGCCGAAACGCTGCGCGAAGTCTCCCCGGAAGAGACCCTCTTCGTCGTCGCGAGCAAGACATTCACGACGCAGGAGACGCTCCTGAACGCGCGGAGCGCACGCGAGTGGCTCGTTGGCGCGCTCGGAAGTGAAAGCGCCGTGCCCATGCATTTCGTCGCCGTGTCGACCGCTACCGAAGAAGTGAAGAAATTCGGAATCGACCCGAAGAACATGTTCGCATTCTGGGATTGGGTCGGAGGGCGCTACTCGGTCTGGAGCGCGGTGGGCCTTCCCGTCGCGCTGATGATCGGGATGGGACGATTCGAGGAGATGCTCGCGGGCGGCCACGCGATGGATGAGCACTTCCGCTCGGCACCGCTAGAGAAGAACGCCCCGGTGATTCTCGCGATGCTCGGCATCTGGTACGCGAACTTCTTCGGCGCCGCGACGCACGCGATCCTGCCCTACGACCAATATCTGAGCCGCTTCGCCGCATATTTTCAGCAGGGCGACATGGAGAGCAACGGCAAGCGCGTGAGCCGAGAGGGCCAGTTCATCGAAGACTACACGACGGGACCAATCGTCTGGGGCGAGCCAGGTACGAACGGCCAGCACGCCTTCTATCAACTGATTCATCAGGGAACGCGCCTCGTCCCATGCGACTTCCTGGCGCCGCTCGAGACACAAAATCCATTGGGCGATCACCACCAGGTGCTGCTCGCGAACTTCTTTGCCCAAACGGAAGCGCTCATGCGCGGCAAGACGCTCGAAGAAGCGCGCTCCGAGCTCGTCGCTCGAGAGCTGCCGCCAGCCCGCGTCGAAGAGCTGGCTCCGCACCGGACCTTCCCCGGCAACCGGCCGACGACGTCGATCCTCTTCCCCAGGCTGACGCCGCGAACACTCGGAAGCCTGATCGCGCTCTACGAGCACAAGATCTTCGTCCAAGGAATCGTGTGGGACATCTTCAGCTTCGATCAGTGGGGCGTCGAGCTCGGCAAAGAGCTGGCCAAGAAGATCGAGCTCGAGCTCGAGAGCGTGGGGCCGGTCACGACGCATGACGCATCGACGAACGCGCTCATCAATCGCTACAAACGGCATCGCGAGCGCGCGTGAGCATCGGTGCACGCCTTGACGTGGCCGGGCCCGAAGCGCAGTGTTCGCGGTCCCGAAGCAGCGAGGATCGAATGACGGATAAATTCAAGCCCGGTGAGAAGGTAAAGAAATCAGGAATCTATTCCGTCCTTCATGACGGGGAGCACAGCCGCGCCCACGATGTGACGTGCGTCGCGGGCAAGACGTTTCCTCCTTGCGGCGAATGCGACGAGGCGGTCCGCTTCGTCCTCGTGAAGCACGCGAAGAGCGTCGGACACCACGAGCATTTCAAGTCGTAGTCCGCGGCGAACGCGAACGGCCTGCAGAGTGCGTGGGTCGCTCTACGGGACCGTCACGTGAAAAGCCGCGTGGCCGTGCGGAGAAGTCGGCAACGTGTCGGCGCAGTCCTCTCGAAAGTGCAATCGCACCGTCCACTGGCCCGCTCTGTCGAACGCGATCCCGCCGCTGTACGTGCCCGCGGCTGTCTCGAGCAGTGAAGCACCGCTGTTCGGTCCGGGATGGGTCGACTGCGTATCGCAGCTCGCGTCGAGTGGGCTCGTAGTGAACACCTCGGCGATGACGTTCGCGCCCGCTGCGGGCGAGCGATCCACTGCGTTTTGCAAGACCACCGTGAAGGAGACCGGAGCGCCCTGGCAAACGGGCGTCGAGGTCCACGTCACGTGGTACTTGCAGTCGTCGTCATACGCGTCCGTACCGAACATCGTCTCGCCGTAGGGACACGCGTTGCCCCCGCCGAACGGCGCCGCCCCGTCCGGATGACAGCTCGCCAAATCGGTGGTCTGCACCGTCATACCGCCATCGGATTGTACGCAGTGCGTGTCTGCCGCGCCCGGCGTCGGGCCGCCGGGGCTCGGGCACTGCGCCACCGTCCCCGTGTCGGGGGATAATGCCCCGTCGGGCGCCGAGGAGGCCGGTGTCGCGGAGGAACACGCCGCGACGAAAACGAAAAGGAGCGCGCCGGACGGCGCGGCGGTGTTGCGGTAGGCGGGACGGTCGAGACGAAGCTTGTGCATGATGATCTCCTCGCTGGAAAGCACGAAACGCCGGATGAAGCCGGGAACGAGGCCACCCCCGCGGGCTGCCGCGACGAGGCCCGTCCCTGATTCGTTGGCTAAACCCTGCGCGTTCGAGGGGGCGGAGTCGGAGGCTCTTTGCCGGCGAGGGACGGCCAACGACCGAGAGCCATCGAGGGACGGAAGACTTCGAAGCCGCGATCAGCGACGGTGAAGACTTGCTGCACCACGCACGGAGCCAGGGGTGCCGACCCGAGCGCGGCGCTCCCGTCTTCGCATGACGCCTTCAACACCGGGCGAGAGCGGTTGCCGCCTAGTCGATCGCGTTGGCGCTCGCGCTCCAGTCGTTCACAAGCCGCGCAGCCGCACTGGCCGGGCACCATCCCGCAGGCACAGACGTGGGGCAACCCGCCAAGCACCGTCGAGAGCGGTCCCGCCGCCGAGCCCAGCGCGAGGGGCACGACAACCACGAGGAGCGCGACCAGCATCGCCACGCGCGCAGCCAATCGCGTCACGGTTCTCATTCAACGCTCGTCTCCGTTTTACCACCGCGACCTCCCCTGACAACCAGCGCGCTGCAAGGAGCAGTTGGCGGAGGGAGCGCTTCGCGTCAATCGTTCGGAGCGCCGCAAACGAGCCACGCCAGCAGCGAACGGCGCTCGTCGGCCGTGGGAGCCGCCGCGTCCGGCGGCGGCATTCGGCAAGCGTACACCTGGTTGAGAATCGGTCCGCGGTTCGCGTAGACGCCCGCGTAACTCGAGTAATCGAAGACGGCCCGCTCGACTCCACCTTCACCGTGGCAGCCGTTGCACCTGGATTCGATGATCGGCTGGACCTCGTTCCCCCAGCTGGGCGGAGGCGTCGGACAGCTGCCAGGCAAATCGCGGGGGCACACCGTCGGCGCGGCGTCCCCTGCCACGACCGTGACCGGGTCGCTCGGGAGGCAAGCCGCGAGGCCTACCAACGCGAGGGACAAGCCCGCCTGGGCCATCGGAACGAAGAGCCGACGCATGGCGGACGAGTGTACCTGCCCCGTCCGAGGGTTCGAACGCTCGCTCGACGCGAGCGTCAGCAGCGCTCGACGCGAGCGGTGGTGACGAACAGTCCACCGAGCTCGCGCCATCGCACGGCTACGCAGAACGGCCCTTCACCCTCGCGCAAGCGCAACTCGACACGGGCCGATCCATCGGGGAAGGGCGTCACGCTCACCTCGTCAAACGCGACATACCGGCGCACGAAGGGGTCGACGGCCTTGTAGAGAGCTTCCTTGGCGGAAAAGCGCAGCAGCACCTCCCGCGCGCGCGCCTCGGCACTGGCCAATGCGAGCTCCGCGAGCTCGTCGGCGGCGAGGACGCGCGACGCCACGTCAATCGACGACCGCGACGCCGTGAGCTCCACGTCGACGCCGACTCGCGCCGTCTCTTCACGCGCGACGAGCGCCACCGCGATGGCAGCCGGCAGACCCGAGCGCGGCGCCGCGCCGGGCGCGGCGTCCTTGTGACTAATCGAACCCGCCATTCCCGGAGGGAGAACCGGTGCGCCGCGATCGTCCGAAAGGACCGCGAACGGGGTAACCCCCTCTCGGATCAACGCTTCACGCATCGCCGCGCGGCCACCGACCCACGTGCGCCGCCTGACCGGCCCGAAACTCGCCGCGATCGCCTGCTCCCTCGCCGTGAGCATCGTGATACCGGAGGCGTCCGCCGACGCCCCCTCCGGGGGCAACCAAATCCCGAGGCAGCGTCCCCCTGCCATGGGCCAGTCGAACGCGACATGGAGCGGCATCGGCAACGGCCATCGTGCCAGACTGGTGGCGGCGCGTCGCGGCGCGCGCCATCGCGGTGCCATGCGGCCGCGAGCCATGGTACGAGCGGGTTCGATGCGACCGCACGTGCATGCTGTGATCCTCGCAGGCGGCTCGGGCACCCGGTTCTGGCCGGCTTCGCGCCGTCACGCCCCCAAGCAGCTCCTACCGCTCGCCGGGGTGACCGACGAACCGCTCATTGCGGCGACCGTTCGGCGCCTCGCGCCGCTGATTCCACCGGAGCGCGTTTGGATCTCTACAAGCACGAGCCTCGTCGAAGCCACGGCCGCGGCCTTGCCGGGCGTGCCGCGGGCGAATTTCCTCGCCGAGCCGATGGCGCGCAACACCGCTCCGTGCATCGGCTGGGCCAGCGCGGCTATCGAACGCGTCGATCCGGAGGCGATCATCGCCGTCCTGCCCGCCGACCACTTCATCGCCGACGAGCCAGGTTTTCTCGCGATCGTCGAGCGGGCGCTGGAGACCGCCGAAGACGGCTGGCTGACCACCATTGGCATCGTGCCGACCCGCCCCGAGACCGGCTACGGTTACATCGAGGCGGGCGAGCTCATTCGCCACGGCGTGAACGCGGCAGTCCGGTTCGTGGAAAAACCGAAGCGCGAGCGCGCGGAGGCTTTTTTGGCGGGGCGGCGTCACCTTTGGAACGCGGGGATGTTCTTTTACCGGGCGAGCGTCATGCGGAGCGCCATCGCCGAACACTTGCCGGTCTTGGCGGCCGGCCTTGCTCGCATCGACGAGGCGGCAGCGCGAGGAGACGAAGCGCGCGCCCTCAGGGAGCTGTTTCCTACCTTTCCATCGATTTCGATCGATCACGGGGTCATGGAAAAGGCATCGCGAATAGCCGTGGTCCCCGGCAGCTTCGGCTGGAACGACGTGGGAAGCTGGGAGGTCACGTGGGAAATGGCTCCCCACGACGCGGATGGGAACAAGATCCCGGAAGGGACCGTGGCGATCGACGCTCACAACAATCTGGTGGTGGATCGAACGAGCCATGCGGCCGGTAAGCGTTGGGCGCTCGTCGGCGTCGACGACCTGGTCATCGTCGAAACCGACGACGCCGTGCTCGTCATCCCGCGGCATCGCGCGCAAGACGTGCGCGCGGTCGTCGACGTGCTCCAAGCGCGCGGTGAAAAGAACAGGCTCTGAATCGAGCCGTCGATTCGCCGCCGACTACAGCACGGCGCTCTTGTCCATCGGCTTTCGCGAACCAGGCGCGGCGGATGGGAGGGGCGACGGCACGGCCGGCAAGAGCGGCGCGGAAGCCGTCGTCGTCGGGGGGGCAGGGGCCTGGGGGGCAGCGACCTTGGACGTCACGGCCGAGGCGACCGCGCCGGGTACCGCTGCCGCACTCAACGCCGGCGACGCGGGCGCCTCGGGCAGAAGGACGACATCCGGCGTGTCCAGAGTGGAAGGCAGAGCGAACAGGGCGGTGTCCTCTGCCACCTGCGCGATTGAAGAGGGTCGATGCGGGCGGCTCGGCGAACGATCGTCTGCCGTCGATGCCGTCGCCGCGCCCGCGCTGGCCGGCGAGCTCGCCGAGCCGCGCCAAGCCAGCGCCCCAACGGCGAGCCCGAGCAGCGACGCCGGCGCCAGAAAGGCAAGCCGCGCCCACTTGCCCCGGAACTTCGGCGTGCGCCCGCTCGGAGGCCGGACCGCGAGCAAGGTATCGCCGCGGACCGCCAGCCTCGCCGCGTCCGTCGGAAGCGGAATCGTCCTCAGGGGGACAGCGACGCTGGACGCGGCCTGCTCGAACGCGAGAGCCAGCTGCGAGGCGGTGGCGAAGCGCTGGTCGATTTGCCGCGCGAATGCGCGCTCGAAGAACGCGGACAGATCCGGTGGTGCGTCCGGGTTGCGCTCGTGCACCGGAATGAGGTGGCCCGCCTGAAGGTTCTTCAAGAGCTCCTCGGTGCACGCCCCACCCACCGGCAGGTGACCGGTCAATGCCTCGTAGCCCACCGTCGCCAGCGCCCACAAATCGCACCGTGCGTCCAGCTTCGATGCGCACGCTTGCTCCGGGCTCATGTAGCCAGGCGTCCCGAAGATCAGCCCTTCGCCCGTGGCGAAGCTCGGGGGCACGCGCTGTGTGCGAATCGCACGAGCGATTCCGAAGTCGAGGAGCTTCACGAGCATCCCGCCGTCCTCGTCGCGTGTCATGAAGACGTTTGCCGGCTTCAAGTCGCGATGAATGATGCTCTCGGCATGCGCCTGCTCTAGCGCACGCGCCATCTGCAGGACGAGCTTCGCGGCATCGGGCGGAGAGAGGGCGCCGTGTTGCAGGAGGAGTTGCTCGAGTGTCTCGCCCTCCAGTAGCTCCATGACGAGGTAAGCCAGCCCATTCTCCTCCTCGCCGTGGTCGGTGACCCGCACGATGTGGCGCGTTTTTCGCGACAAGCGCGCGGCGACTTGGGCCTCGAACCGGAAACGGGCAGCCGACGTCGAGGGATGCTCGGGCTCGCCTCCGAGCGGCGCGGGGGCGGCGAGAAGCTTGAGGGCAACGGCTTCTCGGAGGGTCCTATGGTGCGCGACCCAAACCTGACCCATCGAGCCGCGCCCGAGAAGCCGGACCAGCTCGTACTTGCCACCGAGGACGCGTCCAGCCTCCATGGCGCGCATCGTAGCGCCCGTTTGCCGGTTTGCTGACTCGAGATGCATTGAGCCAAAAGGGCGACGAGCATCCCCCATGCCGACCCCCGACGCAAAGACGCCAAGACAAAGACGCCAAGCACCGGTGCTGGCGGACGACTCCGTCACCCTCCCGGGTCAAGCGTTTACAAAGGAGCTCAGCGCTCGGTGGGGAAGCGACCGGCGCGAGTTACCCCGCTCGGTCGGCCAGCACCGAGGCTCCGGTCGGTCAGCACCGAGTGCGGCGCGACTTGCCGGCAACCCAGGCGCTGCCACACTCGGGCGCCCGAATGTCCTCTTTCGCCCCTATGCCGGATCGGCCGAGGTCGCTGACGAAACGTCTCGCGCCCGCCGGCCAGCTGCTTGGAGGAGCCGGGGTCATGCGGCGGGGTGCGCACGCGTCCTGCATCGGAAGCTCCCTTATGGTCCGCGGCGAAAACCGGCTGTTCGAGGCGTCACGCCGCGTCGGTCGGCCGGTGCGAAGCTGGGTTGGCCTATGGCTGGGCACGGCAGTGGTGGCCTCTGCCCTGGTTGCGTCGTCGGCATTCGCCGAGCCTCCCCCGCGGGTGAGAGACCTCTTTGCGCGCGGGCGCGACCTGAGGACGCGCGGCGATTGCGCGCAGGCCGTTCCCTTCTTCCGCCAGGCCTTCGACGAGTATCCGGCGGGGCTCGGCAGCTTGCGAAACACGGCAGAGTGCGAGGAGACCCTCGGCCACCTGGCATCGGCTCGTCGCGCGTGGCTCGAGCTGCAGCGCGCCTTGCGCGTCAACCACGACCCCAAATATGCGGACTGGAGTCCGGATGCCGAGCAGGGCGCGGCGCGTCTGGCCTCGAGGGTGGGGGTTCTGACTGTCGACGTCGATGCGGTCACCGACGCGGGCGAGTTTGCGGCGGCCTCGGAGGCAGAGGTCACGGTGAATGGCGTGCGGCTAACCCAGGATCAATTCTCTGTCGAGGTCGAGCGCGACCCGGGCCACTACGTGGTTCGGGCCGGTAGCAGGGGCCGCAACCAAGAGGAGCGCGCGGTCGACCTTGCGGCCGGCGACTCCAAGCGAGTCGCCATGCGTGTGGTCGTCGAGACGGCCCTCTCGGCTCGGTCGAGGTTCTCGAGCCCCCCCGGTGGGGCGGGCGCCGAAGCGCGGGGGACACCGGCGCGCACACGGCACGCCGAGCTCGTCGCGGCATGGATCGCGACGGGCATTGGAGCCGCGAGTCTGGTCGGCGCGGGGGTGGCCTGGCTCGTTCAACAAGGCGCGCTGGACGACCTCACCAGGGAGTGCCCCCAGCCCTCGATGTGCTCCAGAAGCCAGATGGCAGCGGTACAGGCGACACGGGACGAGGGGGTTTCGGCGACCACTGCGAGCCGGGTGTTGGGAGTCGTCGGCTTGGTCGGGGTGGCCACCGGCGTCGTGCTGTTCGCGACGAGGTCTTCGTCGTCCGACGGAGCCGCGCTCGTCATTTCACCAACGGGCGTGTCCGCGGTCGGGAGGTTTTGAGCGATGCAAGGGGACCAGTGGCAGTCGGGAGCGCGCCGGTGGCGCTGGGTGGTCGGGGCGCCGCTCGCCGTGGGTACGGCGGCGGCTTGCTCGTTCCCCAACGTGGACTTCGCGGCCCCAAACGCAGGCGCCGACGATGCAGCAATCGAGAACGGGGGGAATGGCGATGCCGGGGAGAGACTGCCACCCGTCGCGCCGGGCTCGGAAGCCGGTGGCGCCGCGAGCGGATCGGCGATGGGCAGCGCGAGCGCGGGCGACACCGTAGGGTCCGATACCGACGCGAGCGCACTGCTCAACGCATCCTCTGGAATCTTCCGCCGGCAGCAGCGGCGGTGCGGTTCCATGGCAAGCGGCAGCAGCGGCGGCGGTTCGGGCAGCACGGGACGCGGCGTTGGAGGCTCCGGCAACCCCGCAAGCAGCGGCAACCCCGCAAGCAGCGGCAACCCCGCAAGCAGCGGCAACCCCGCAAGCAGCGGCAACCCCGCGAGCAGCGGCAGCGCGGCCAACAGTGGCAACCCCGCGAGCAGCGGCAGCTCCGCGAGCAGCGGCAACGCGGCCAACACTGGCAGCCCCGCGAGCAGCGGCAGCTCCGCGAGCAGCGGCAACGCGGCCGCGGAGCAGTGGCAGCCCCGCGAGCAGCGGCAGCTCCGCGAACAGTGGCGCGGGCTCCGGCATGAGTGGAAGCAGCGGCGTCGCCAATAGCGGGGCCCCCGGAGGCAGCGGAGCCGCGGGCAGCGGTGCGACGGCGTGCGTATGCGGCGCGAAGCAGGTGCTCTATCCGACGGGCATCCTGTGCACGGACCTCGTAGGCCCCAACAAGGGACAGACGATGAAAATTTGTAACGGCGCGAGCGGATTCGTCGAATCTGCCCTCGCCTGCGGGGAGCTAGGGACTTACGTGACGTGCGGTGCAATCACGGTGGGTCCTGGCGTTTCCGTCTGCCAAGTCGCCACGAGCCATCCGCTTACGATGCAGCAGTGCCACTGATCCGTCCCCTCCCCGCCCGCCTACCGGAAGGCGGCCCGCGCTGCCCCCGCGCCCGGGAGAATTTTGAGGCGTTCGGGGTGCCGGTAGCGCTGGTTATGCTTTGCCGGAGAGCGCGCATCGCCGCGCTCGTCCAGTGCGCAACGAACGCTGGACCGCCTACCGGCGGCGAACGGAAGCCGACCCGTCGGGAGCGAAGGTCGCACGCGCAATCGCGCTGCGGACAATTTTTGCGCCTTGGAGCAGGATGGCGCGCTGTGCATCGCTCGGGGCGCGATCGTCCCATTCGCGGAGGGTGCGCTGGTACCGCTCGAGGGTGTGGTGCAATTGACTCCGCAAAGGCCCCTCCGGGACGCGCGTAAGCCACAGCGCCGCCTCGTCGAACAGACGGGCCACCTGTCGAATCTCGTCGTCGGCCTCGCCTTGCCATTGCGTCGTGGGCGACGCGGGGCGCAACGCTTCATCGCCTCGGCCGCGGTCTGGTGCGTCGCCCATGGACGCTCGCGTCGCCTCGTTCCCGGAAGCACCGCGCGGCCGCAAGCCGGAGCCCGGCCTGCCGGGCTCTTCTTCTGATGCCCTCTTTTCGGATACCGCCAAGACCCTTACCTCCGAATGACCACCGTCGTTCAGGTGACGGGCTCCCCCGCCGCCGTGTCCGTCCAACGGGATGCATGCACCCTGCCAGCAACGGCTGCGGCCGGGGCGGGTTGTTTTTGCCTCGCGCTCAGCGCGCTTTGCTGCGCCGGGCGGGCCTGCTGGCGCCGGACGCGCCGGACGCGCGGCGAGGCCCCGACTTGCGCTTCGGCGTTCCCGCGTACGGGTCGAACGCGGTTGGGTCGGCGCCGTTGTTCGCGGCGTCCGCGCCCGCCAGCCCTTGCAGCTTCTTCAGCTCGTCGCGCAGGCGCGCCGCCTTCTCGAACTCGAGATTCTCGGCCGCCGCAAACATCTCGAGGCGCATCGCCGCGATCCGCTCCTGAAAGTCGGGCGTGCCCTCGACGGCTCCTTCGCCGCGGTCGCCCTTCGGTAGCTTTGGAACATTGAAGTAGTCGATCGTGCCGCTGGCAGGATTGATGTTCATGATGGCGCGGACGATCGTCGCGGGCACGATCCCGTGCTGCTCGTTGTACGCGCGCTGCACCGCGCGGCGGCGAGTCGTCTCCTCGATGGCGAACTTCATCGCCGGCGTGAGCGAGTCGGCGTACATGATGACGCGGCCGTTCACGTTGCGCGCGGCGCGCCCCATCGTCTGGATGAGCGAGCGCGGGCTCCGCAGGAACCCCTCTTTGTCGGCGTCGAAGATGGCGACGAGCGACACCTCGGGCAGGTCGAGCCCCTCGCGCAGCAGGTTGATGCCGACGAGAACGTCGAACTCGCCCAAGCGCAGATCGCGCAAGATGTCGATGCGCTCGAGCGTGTCGATGTCCGAGTGCAGGTAGCGCACGCGAACGCCGAGCTCGCGGTAGTAATCCGTGAGATCTTCCGCCATTCGCTTGGTGAGCGTCGTCACCAGGACGCGCTCGTTCTTTTTCGCGCGGTCCTTGATCTCGCCGAGCAGGTCGTCGACCTGGCCGGAGACCGGGCGCACTTCCACCTCCGGATCGGTGAGGCCCGTCGGACGAATGACCTGCTCGACGACGACGCCCTTGAGCCTTGTCGAGCTCGTACTCGCCCGGCGTCGCGGAGACGTAGATCACCTGGCGAACGTGCTGCTCGAACTCTTCGAACTTCAGCGGCCGGTTGTCGAGCGCGCTCGGCAGGCGAAAGCCGTATTCGACGAGTGTCTCCTTGCGCGCGCGATCACCGCGGTACATCGCTTCGACCTGCGGCGACGTCTGGTGCGACTCGTCGATCACGATCAAGAAGTCTGCGGGGAAATAGTCGATCAGCGTCGGCGGCGGCTCGCCCGCCTTCGGCCCGACAGGTGGCGCGAGTAGTTCTCGATGCCCTGGCAGAACCCCATCTGCTCCATCATCTCGAGGTCGTAGAGGGTCCGCTGCTCGAGGCGCTGCTTCTCGAGGAAGCGCCCCTCCTTGTCGAAGAAATCGAGGCGCTCGCGCAGCTCTTCGCGGATTCCCTCCGATCGCGCGTGCGCATCTGCGCCTGCGGCGTCACGTAGTGCGAGCCGGGGTAAATGGCGTAGCGATCGAGCGTCGCCTTCACGCGGCCGCGGAGCGGATCGACCTCTTTGATGGCCTCGACCACGTCGCCGAAGAACTCGACGCGGATGGCTGTCTCGTGCTCGTACGCCGGGAAGATTTCGACGACGTCGCCGCGCACGCGAAACGTGCCGCGGTGGAAGTCGACGTCGTTGCGCTCGTATTGAATGTCGACGAGCTGCCGCAGGAGCGTGTCGCGCCGGAGCTCCTCGCCCGCCGCCAGCTGGATGACGAGGCCGTGATAGCTCTCGGCGCTGCCGATGCCGTAGATGCAGCTGACGCTCGCCACGATGATGACGTCCCGCCGCGAGAGAAGCGCCACGCGTCGCCGAGTGGCGCATCCGGTCGATTTGGTCGTTGATGATCGCGTCCTTGTCGATGAACGTGTCGGTCGACGGGATGTATGCTTCGGGCTGGTAGTAGTCGTAATAACTGACGAAGTACTCCACGGCGTTCTGCGGAAAGAGCTCGCGCATCTCGCCGTAGAGCTGGGCGGCGAGCGTCTTGTTGGGCGCCAGAATCAGCGTCGGTTTTCCCGATTGCTGAATGACGTTCGCGATGGTGAACGTCTTGCCCGAGCCGGTGATGCCCAGCAGGACTTGATGACGCTGCGACGTTTCGAGCCCTGTCACGAGCTGGGCGATGGCGCGCGGTTGATCTCCCTTGGGCTCGAAGCTGGTTGTCAGGTGAAATCCGGGCACCATGCAAGCGTAGTACTTTCACCGGGAGCGCGCCGCTGCGCAAGCCCGGACTGCGGTGGGTCCGTGATGGAGGCGCGTGATAGACCAGTAACCTCATGCACGTCGCACCGCCGCGCAGCGTTCCGCCCCATCGGCCCGCACAGCCGCCCTCGTCGAGGAGCCCTGCGACCAATGACCTCTCGCACGTCGCCTTTCTGGGCCTCGGCCACCTCGGCGCCCCCATGGCGCGCCGCCTCTCTGGCAGCTTTCCGCTCGTCGTGTGGAACCGCACCGCCGCGAGCGCAGACGGGTTCGTCGCCGCCGGAGCACGCATCGCGCGAACACCGCGCGAGTGCGCGCGGGGCGCTCACGTCGTCCTCACCTGCCTTTCTGACGGGCGCGCGCTCGAGCAGGTGCTGGGCGGTGACGAAGGCATCCTCGCTGGCGTCGCGCCGGATGCGGTGGTCGTCGATATGTCGACGATCGGGCGTGCGGCGGCTCGCGAGGCCGCGCGCGCGGTGACAGCACGGGGGGCACGGTTCGTCGACGCGCCGGTCAGCGGGACCGCGGCTCTGGCCGAGAGCGGCGAGATCGTCGCGCTTGTCGGGGGCGCGGAGGCCGACGTCGCGCGCGTCGAGCCGGTCTTGCGCGCGATGTGCAATCGCGTGGTCCGCGCCGGCGGCGTCGGGCAGGGTCAGGCGCTGCAAGTCGTGATCAACGGGGTGGCGGCGCATCATCTCATTGCCTTCGCGAGCATGCTGGCGCTCGGCGAACGTGCAGGGCTCGCTCGGCAGATTATCGTCGATGCGTTCACCTCGGGCGTGTTTGCGACGCCGGCTTATGCGAGCGCTCGCACCGGTGTGCTGGCCCGGCGGTACGACCCGGAGCATACGCTCGCCCTCGTGCTTAAGGACGGCGCCCTCAACATGGCCCTCCAACAAGAGGTGGGGCTCACTCTGCCCGTTCACAGAGAGATTGCGCGCGAGTTGGCTCGCGCCGTCGGTGAAGGACTCGGCGGCGAAGGCCCCACGGCGCTGGAGAAATACTTCGCGCGCAAGTGAAACACGGCGCGTCCTCAGCCCCTCCGACGAGCACACCTTAACGCGCTTGCCACTTGGATCGCTCAAAACTGCGACAGAAAGCGCGGATCGTTCTCATAGAGAAGACGGATGTCGGGAATGCCATAACGCACGATGGCCACGCGCTCGACGCCCATGCCGAAGGCAAAGCCCGTCCACTTGTCCGGGTCGATTCCGCAGCTCTCGAAGACGACCGGGTGAATCATCCCGCAGCCGAGGATTTCGATCCATCCCGTGCGCTTGCAGACGCTGCAACCGGCGCGAGTCCCGTCCGCTCGCCTGCAGAACGGACAGCCGACGTCGACCTCGGCCCCCGGCTCGACGAATGGAAAGTAACTTGGACGCAAACGGATGGGCGTGCCCGAGCCGAAGAACCGTTCGGCAAACTCCGCGAGAACGCCTTTCAAGTGAGCGAGCGTGACGTGCTCGTCGACCAGGAAGCATTCGACTTGGTGAAACATCGGAGAGTGGGTCGCGTCATCGTCGCGGCGATAGACCACGCCCGGCGCGATGAAGGCCATCGGAGGGGCGTGCGTGGTCATCGCGCGAATCTGAACGTTGCTCGTGTGCGTGCGCAAGAGCAGGCCACTCGTCGTCCAGAAGCTGTCTTGCATGTCGGTCGCCGGGTGATCGGCCGGAAAACCGAGCTTCGTGAAGTTGTTCTCCTCGTTGTCGATTTCGGGCCCGTCGTGCACGGCGAAACCCAAGCTCGCGAGCACGTCGACGATGTCGTCGCGCACGATCGAAATCGGATGCGCGTGGCCCAGCGGCGCCGGCTCACGGCCGGGAAAGGTCAAATCGAAGGGCTTGGCGCTGAGCTCGGCCTCCCGGAGACTCCGCCCAATCGCGCGAAGACGGTCGTCGAACGCGCCCTCCACCTCCTGCTTGACCGCGTTGACGAGCTCGCCGATCGTCTTGCGCGCCCCGGCCGGGACGGTTGCCATCTGCTTGAGGACCGCCGTGAGCTCTCCCTTTTTCCCCAGGAGCTTCGCGTTTTCGTCGCGCAGCGCTTGCTCGGTCACGGCCGCCTCGAAGCGACCGCGAAACGTAGCGCGAAGCGCGAGGAGCGAGCGCTCGATCGCGGCGTGGACGGCGGCGGAGTCAGCCGTGCTGCTCATGCGCGCGTCGATAGCACACGGGGCGGCCGAACGTCGCTACGAAGCCCGTCGACTGCTCGGCGACCGCGACGGCGGGCCAACGATCGGTCCGCCGGTTCCGAGTCGTCGATCGCCCGGTCCTTGCCGCAGCCGCCAGATGCAGCGGGCGTAGCGCTCAGACGGCGGTCCGCTTCACGATCTCGGTGAACGTTTTGGCGTCGCTCACGGCGAGATCGGCCAATACCTTGCGATCGAGCCCAACTTCGCCCTTCTTGAGGGCAAACATGAGGCGCGAATAGGTCGTCCCATTCAGGCGGGCTGCCGCGTTGATGCGCGTAATCCAGAGCCGGCGAAAGTCGCGTTTGCGGAGCTTACGATGGGCGTAAGCGTAGACCCACGCCTTCATCACCACTTCTTTGGCGTACGCGAACAGCCGCGATCGGGCGCTGTGGTACCCCTTCGCTTCTTTCAGTATGCGATTACGGCGGCGACGGGCCTTGAATCCTCGTTTAGCGCGGGGCAAGGGGCAATCCTCTCAACCGTAGGGGAGCATGCGCTTTACATGCTTTTGCATGGTCTTGTCGACCATGTCGTTTTGGCGCAGGCGGCGCAGACGCTTGCGGGACTTCTCCTGCATGCCGTGGTTGCCGCCGGCCTTCGGCCGACGAACGCGGCCTTTGCCGCTCACCCGAAAGCGCTTGGCCGCGGCCTTGTTGGTCTTCATCTTGGGCATGATGCCACCTCTGCCGCTGCCGCGCGGGTCGCCGCGCCCGTCGGGTGCGACGATTCGAAGAGCCCGGCGGAATGCGGGGTGCGCACAATAGGAGAAGGCGCCTTCTTGTCAAGCGGTGGGGCATCGACCCACGACAGGCCACGGGCGGCGGCTCGGGAGGAGCCCGTAGCCCCGTCGACGGGGGCCGCCGGTCTTGGCGGTCAGTTGTTGCTACAGAAGCCCTTCTTGCACCCCGATGCCCACTGGCTGCAGTCATAGGTATCGACCGCGCCGGCGTTGCAGTAGGTGGCCGTCTGGGGCCCGCTGCACGTGTCGCCGTAAGTCGCCGGATCGCACGCCGTGCCGAGCCCGCAGCGCGGCGCGGGGCTCGCCGGGTCGGTAACGCAGGTGAAACTGGTGGACGGGTCGTAGAGCGCGAGGCAGTCCGTGCTCGCAACACGCCCTCCGAGGCAGGTGTCGATGCTCGCGCCGCGGCAAGTCGAGACGCCGGCGGCGGAGCTTGGGCACGGAGGACCCGACCCTTCGCATCGGGCGGCGCCCGGCGCGCCACCGCAGGTAGCTCCGGACACGGTGCAATCGAGGGTCGGGGTGTAGCGTCCGCGGTCGCACTTCACGACGAATCGGCCGGCGCAATAGGAAGCGCCCTCTTGCGACAGTGCGCAATCGCCGAATCCGCAGCCGGCGTTCGCACGGCCCGCCGTGCAGACCATCCCGACGTCGGCGCAATCCATCGTCATCAGGAAGCCCCAGCGGCACGTCGCGAAGCTCGAGCCGCTACAGGTGTCGATCACCTTGTTCGGTTTGCATTTGGAGCCGTCGTTCAAGCACTGCGCGATCGCGCTGCAGCTCGGCCCGGCATTGCCGACACACTGGACGAGCGTCGGCGAGGGCACCAGCACGTCCGGATCGGTGGGCTGACGCAGCAGCGCCATGCACAGGCTGATGCTCGGAAATTGCCCACACGCCGCGAGCGCGACGCAGAAGCTCGTCCAATCGACGTCGGAGAGCAGCGGACGGGCGATCGCTCCTCCGTCCCAGACGATGGGCGCTGGCGGCCCCGAAGTCTCCGGCGCGGTCGCGTCGTCGGGGCTCGCGGCCGGGGCGTCCGGCGGGTCGAGTGCCGCCTCGATGAAGGCATCGAACGGCACGGTCGACGCGGCGTCGGTGGCTCCGACATCACTGCTGGCCGCGAGCGTGCTGTCGCCGCCACCTGGACCACCGTCGACGCCCGTACCAGGGCTCGAAGCATCGACGTTCGCGGCCTGCTCGAAGAGGCCTTCGGCTCCGATACCACAACCGGCAACGACGAACCCGAGCGCCACGCCAATCGGAGCGGCCCCCGGCCTCACGCGCCTCGAGACGTGAAACTCCACGTCCAAAGGCTACACGGCCGGTATCGCCGCTGCCATGAAGGCGGAGGTAAGCGCCTTCAGGCGCGCATTCGCACGCTCGGCCGCGGCCGCCACGGGCTCTCCCGGATCCACCTCTTCGCGAACGTCGAAGTAGAATTTGGCCTTCGGCTCGGTGCCGCTGGGGCGCGCGACGACGCGACTGCCGGAGGCGAGATGGAAGACGAGGACGTTGCTCACGGGGAGCACGAGCGCCCCAGGCGTGCTCCCGCGAGCTTCGACACGCTTTCCCGTCTGGTAGTCGTCGACGGCGATCACCTCGTCGCCGCCAGCTTCCTGCGGGGGGAACCACGCAAGCGTTCCATCATGTCGCCGAGGATGGCGAGGCCTTTCGCGCCCTTCTTGACGACATTCACCTGAGCGCTCGAGTAGGCGCCCCAACGCCTGGCGATGTCTTCGAGCCTGCTTGCGAGCGTCGCCCCTCGTGCGCCAAGGACAGCCGCGATCTCAGCGGCGAGCACGCCCGCGGAGATTCCGTCCTTGTCACGCACCACGTCGCCGACCGAATAGCCGAGCGCCTCTTCGTAGCCGAAGACTACCTCATAGCCCTGCCGCTCGAGCTCCAGCGTTCGCTTCGAGATCCATTTGAAGCCAGTGAGCGTCTCCTCGTAATGAACGCCGAGCGAGGAGGCGATGCGTCCGAGGAGAGGCGCGGAGACGATCGACGCGAGGACGGCGCGGGGCCGGCTGGCCGCCCGCTCGGTCAACAAATAGTGACCGAGAAGCGCGCCCACCTCGTTTCCTGTCAGCTGCCGGTAGGCCCCGCGGGCGGCGGTGGGCGTGGTCACCGGCACCGCGACGGCGAGTCGGTCGGCGTCCGGGTCGTTCGCGAGCACGAGCTCAGCGCCGATTGTTCTCGCGAGCGAAAAGGCGAGGTCCATCGTTCCCGGCTCCTCGGGGTTCGGAAAGGCGACCGTCGGGAAAGCACCGTCTGGCTCTCGTTGCTCGGGAACGCTCGTCGTATCGAAAAACCGCGCGTCGGCGAGCGCGCGGCGCATGAGGGAATCGCCGGCGCCGTGAAGCGGCGTGTACACGATCCGGAGACTCCGGTCGCCGCCGTCCGGGTGCACCGCCAACGCGCGAACGGCGTCGAGGTATGCCCGTTCGATGTGCTCCGGCGCGTCTTGCAACGTGCCCCGCTCGCGCAGGCTGTCGAGCGTAGGGCGCGCGATGGCGCGAGCGGGAGGTGCCCGACGGATGGCGGCGGCGATCCGGGCGTCGGTCGGTGGGACAATCTGCACGGCGTCTTGCCAGTAGATCTTGTAGCCGTTGTACTCTGGCGGGTTGTGGCTGGCGGTGATCACGATCCCGGCGGCTGCCTTCAGGGTCTTGACCGCGAAGCCGACCAGCGGAGTCGGCACCGGTCCGGAGAACAGCACGACGCGAAGGCCGACGGCGCCGAGAATGGCCGCCGCGTCTTCGGCCAACTCGCGGCTAAGCCGGCGCGCGTCGCCTCCTACCACCACTCCCCGCTCCGCCGCGCCCGGGACGCTGGCAATCAGCTCTTCGGCGAGGCCCCACGTCGCGCGAGCGACCACGGCCCGGTTCATCCGGTTGGGTCCGGCGCCGAGCACCCCCCGGAGCCCCGCCGTTCCAAACTCGAGGGGCGCGGCGAAGCGGTCCTCGAGATTGGTCGAAGCCGCGTCCGGCTGCGCCAGCAGCGCGCGAAGCTCGGCGCGCGTCGCCGGATCGGGGTCGTCCGCGAGCCATCGTTCGGCCTGCGCGAGAAGATCGACGAGGTCCATTCCACAGGCGTAGGGCGCGAGGAGAGGCGCGCGCAAGGTTTTGCCACGGCACCCCGGGGGGAGGCCGCGCCGCGAAGGCCAGCCCCGGGGCCATCGAGACGTGACATAGTTGCCCCGAGCGATGCTCCGCTACGCGCTCCGCCGCGTCCTCTGGGCGATTCCGACTCTCCTCGCGACGAGTCTCGTCCTTTTCTTCGTCACGACGCTCGCCCCCAATCCGACCGGGCCGAGCGACGACGAAGCCATCGGGGCAGACGGTGCTTCCCGTACCGCAGAGTCACGGCGCGCGCGCTTTCTCGACCTACCGCGCTTCTTCAACGCCCATCCACAAGACGTCCGCTCTCGCGCCCGCGCGGCGGTCGCCCACGTTGCCGCCGACGACCCGAAGCACGGGAGCGCGGCGCGCGACTTGCGCCTCCTTGGCGGAGCAGCGCTGCCTTACGTGCTCCCCGCATTCGAAGCGCTCGCGCCAGAGGCGCGCGGGAACGTGGCGTCCGCGCTCGCGCCGGTGGCGGCGAGAATGCGCCTGACCGACGGTGCGGAGCTCGATGGGGCGGCGGCGGCCGTTCTCTTCTGGACGCACGTGTGGGACAATCGCTCGCTGGATTTCACACGGTCCGCCGTCGAGCGCGCGGTCGGAAGGCTCGTCGAGCACGGGAGCGACCTTCGCGAGGCCGATCTCGTCGCCCTCGATACATTCGCGCTCCCAGAGATCCTGCGTGCGATGACTATGACGAAGGACCACCTCGCGCTCCAGCGCTTGACGCGCGTCGCGCACCACTCGACCGACCGCGGCCCCGTGTTCGAGCCTGATTCGAGCGACGACGAGGCACGACGTGTGGTGGCCGATTGGCAGGAGTGGTGGTTCGTTCATGCAAGCGACTACATGGCGCTCGAGGGCGCCGATCGCGTGCTCGCCATGGTGACCGAGACACGCTACGGAAAATGGCTGAAGCGCGCCTCGAGCGGAGAGCTCGGGGTCAGCGCAGTCGACGGCGAGCCCATCGCCGCCAAGCTTCGCGAGCGTGCGCCGGTGACCCTCGTCGCGTGCGGCCTGGCGATGCTCGGCAGTTGGGCGCTGGCCGTTCCGATTGGTGCCCTCGGAGCTTGGCGACGCGGGCGCGCTTTCGACTCCGTGAGCTCGGTGGTCCTCTTTTCCCTCTATGCCACTCCGACGTTCGCTGCTGCAGAGTTGCTTCGCCGGCTGACCCAGGGACACGCCGTGGCGGGGGGCCGCATGGCACTGGTGATCATCGCGCTCGCGGCGGGTTCGCTCGCGACGCTCTCGCGGTGGCAGAGGACGGCGATGCTGGAGGTCATGAGGCAAGACTTCGTTCGCACGGCGCACGCGAAGGGCCTTTCGGCGTGGCGCGTGGCCGTCGTGCACGTCCTCCGCAACGCGCTCTTGCCGACGGTGACCCTCGGGGGGTTGCACTTGCCGGCCTTGCTGAGCGGCACCTTCGTCGTCGAAGAGGTGTTTGGATTGCCCGGGCTTGGATTCGAAACCCTCAGGGCCATCGAGGCTCACGACGTCGCGTGGCTGATGGCGATCGTACTCGCCATCGCCTGTGTCGTCACCGCAGGCCTGGTGGTGAGCGACCTCGCGTGCGGGGCTCTCGACCCGCGCGTCCGCGATGTGCTCGTGAGACGTCAGGGTTAAGGCGTCTCGATGAGTCACGATCCCACACCGGAGCCGA
The DNA here is from genome assembly GCA_963787925.1 of uncultured delta proteobacterium. GTDB lineage: Bacteria > Myxococcota_A > Polyangia > Polyangiales > Polyangiaceae > Palsa-1150. The sequence continues at coordinate 87,817 of CAWBEN010000003.1, read as the reverse complement.
GCGTCGCGATTGACCTGTCGCGGCGCAAAGAAGCCGCGGGGCGCGCTGTCGTGCGTGAGTCGATGGCTGGCGCCCGGAGGGTGGCCAGTCCGTACGTCACGATGACGCGGATCGCGCTGGCTCGTCTCGGAAGGAGTCGGCTCGCCCGTGCTGGAGGCGTCGTGCTCGCTTGTCTAGGCCTCGTCGCGATCTTTGCGGACGTCTTGGCGAGCGATTTGCCGGTGGCTTGTCGGTTTCGCGGAGCGCTGTACGTTCTGCCGAGCGTCACGCGCCCGCCCGCGCTTGCCGGAACGGACTTTGCCCGGATGGCTCTGGTCCGCGCACCCGGCGACTGGCTGCTTGCGCCCCTGGTCGCTTACGGGCCTGCGCGCCGGGGAGGAGACGCGGACGTCCTGCTCGCGCCCTGGACCAGCGGACACCCCCTGGGGACCGATGCTCTCGGGCGGGACGTGTTCGCGCGGGTGGTGCACGGAGCACGAACGACATTGAGCCTGGGGCTGGGCGCCTCGGTAGTCCTCGTGGCGATTGGCGTCGCGCTGGGCGCGCTCGCTGGCTTCGCGGGGGGAGTAGTGGACAGCCTGGTCTCGCGCGCCGTCGAATCGCTGACGGCCGTTCCGACGCTCGTCCTCGCCCTCGTGGTCGGCGCGATGGTACCGCATCCCACGACCGCGACCCTCCTATGGACCATCGCTCTCACGCGCTGGACCGAGCTGTCGCGCCTGGTCCGCGCGGAGGTCCTGCTGGCGCTCGGTGCCGAGTACGTCATCGCAGCGCGGGCCCTGGGGTCGTCGCCGTCGCGCATCCTCTGGCGTCACGTGATGCCGAACGCCATCGGGCCGGCGATCGTCGCTGCCGCTTTCGGCGTTGCCTCCGTCGTGCTCGTCGAGGCGTCGCTCGATTTCTTGCGGGTCAGCTCTCCAGACACGATGGCGTCCTGGGGTGAGTCGATGGGGGAGGCGCGCGCGCACGCCGACGCGTGGTGGCTCGTGGTCTTCCCAGGAGCGGCGCTGCTGGCGACGCTCGTGGCACTGAATCTCGTGGGCGAGGCAGCTCGCGACGCGCTCGATCCGAGGCTGCGGGGCGCAGGCGAGGAGATGACCGAAGCGATGCGGGGCTGACGCACCTCGGGGTCACGTCCAGCGGACGCTCCCGCCGCGGGCTGTGTTCGCCACCACGTTTTCACCGCATCGGCACAGACCGCCAGCTCGCCGAGTCTAGACGGTCGGTGCACTCGCGACGAGTGCAGGGGGTTGCCGTCAAAATGCGGTTTCGAACCATTCTTTCTCTCGTTGGGCTCCCTGTCGTCACGGCCTGCGGATCGGCAGAAAACAAAGTGCCTTCTGCGGGCCGGGCTTCGACCGAAACCCTTGGCCTGAGCGAGCCTCCGACCGCTCGCCGCGCTACCGGCGACGTCTCCGATGCCTTCAAGCACGTCCTTCTGCTGAGCGTCGATGGAATGCACGGCGTCGACCTCGAGAAGTTCATCGTCGCACCAATCCGACGGACTCCTTTCCCGGGTTGCTCGCCCTGACGACCGGCGGCTCCTCGCCGACGCACGGCGGCTGGTACGACGTATCGTACACGCGCGACCTCTTCCCGTACTCGGCGACCGCTCCGTGCGCGGGTGCGCCGGGAACGGCTGTCGCGTACGACGAGTCCATCGACGCCGATCTCACCTTCCTCTGGGGGAGCAAGATCGACGATACCCCCACGCACCTCGTGGAAGTCGCGCGAACACGCTTCGACCTGACGTTGCTCCCGTACGCCAAGAAGGGAGCTACTTGTACGCCAGTCTTTCCGCACCAGTTTATTCGCACGAACACGATTTTCAACGTGGCCAAGGGCGCCGGCCTGCACACGGCTTGGTCGGACAAGCACTTGTCTTACGAGCTCGTCTCGGGTCCGAGCGGCGACGGGCTCGACGACTACTTCGCACCTGACATCAATTCCGATCCGGCGAACAGCCTGATCCCGACCGCAACGCCAGGCGGGGCCTTCACGGACACGACTGCGGAGACCGAGGTGTACGATGACTTCAAGGTGCAAGCGATTCTCAACGAGATCGCTGGCCACTGGAGCGACGACGGCCTCCCCGGCGCGAGCGATGTGGTGGGCCGCCCAGGCGTTCCCGCCCTGTTCGGGATGAACTTCCAGGCCGTCAGCGTGGCGCAGAAGAGCGCCTTCTCGGGTGGCGGTTACGCCACGGCGGCCGCAGACCCGGGGTCGAGCTCACGGACGCCCTCGCGCACACCGATGCATCGATTGGAAAGATGGTCGCGGCGCTCCGCGTGGGCCACTTGCTCGACTCGACGCTCGTCGTCGTAACGGCGAAGCACGGCCAGTGCCCGATCGACCCTTCGATCGCGCAGAAGGTTGGCGGCGACGCAGTCGCCGCGGTCATCGACGGCGTGGCGCCGGTCGCCGGCCACATCGAGGACGACGTCGGCCTCTACTGGCTGAAGGACCCCCGCTCCGCGCGCGCCGCGGCGAGCATCCTGCTCGCTCCACCCGCCGGCGGTGTAGACCCGTTCGCCGACGTCGTCATGACCACCTTCACCGACTCGGCATTCGTGTCGATGTTCGGCGACCCGACGCAGGATCCGCGCACGCCCGACGTCATCGTGAAGGTCAAACACGGGGTCATTTATTCGCTCAGCAAGAAGAAGAATGCAGAGCACGGCGGCTTTGCCGACGACGACGCGCATGTCGGACTGCTGGTCTCCAATCCCTCGATAGAGGCCGGCGTCGTGAGCAAGGGGGTCCGAACGAAACAGGTGGCCCCCACGATAGTGCGGGCCCTGGGCCTCGATCCGAACGCCCTCGATGCCGTCCGCATCGAAGGCACGGAGGTGCTGCCGGACTTGTTCTGAGCGGCTGGGCCGCTCAGCGGCGAATTGACAGGCTACGAGGCTTCGCGTCACATGGAGAGCTGACGTGGAATGCCAATGAGCGTGTCGACTCCGCCTTCTGGCTCCACGTCGCGGTTGGCGTCTCCGGGCGCGGTGTTGGCGGGCAAATACCGCGTGGAAGCGGCGATCGGCTTCGGAGGAATGGGGTCCGTTTGGCGCGCCACGCACCTCGGGCTCGGGGAAGAGGTGGCCATCAAGCTGGTGGCCGCCGAGTTCGTGCGCTCCTCCGAGGGCCTGCGCCGCTTCGACAGCGAGGCAAAGGCCGCGGCCCGCATCCGCAGCCGGCACGTGCCCCAGGTGTTCGACAACGGCGTCCTCGAAGACGGCACGCCTTACCTCGTCATGGAGCTTCTCCGCGGCGAGTCACTTTTCACGCGCATTCACCGCCTCGGGCCGGTGCCGCTCCCCGAGGCCGTGTCGATCGTCGATCAGTGCTGCCGGGCGCTCACGAGGGCTCACTCCCTCGGGATCGTGCATCGTGACATCAAGCCGGACAACATTTACCTCGCGCACTCGGTCGACGACGACGCGTACGTCGTCAAAGTGCTCGACTTCGGAATTGCAAAGTTTCTCGCCGCAGGCGAGGCCGTCCACTCTTCGACACGCACGGGTGCGCTCCTCGGTACGCCGTCGTACATGAGCCCCGAGCAGGCGCGCGGCCTCCGCAGCCTCGACGCGCGCACGGACCTCTACTCGCTCGGCCTCGTCACCTATACGATGTTGACCGGCACCCTGGCCTTCACGGCCGAATCGCTGGGAGACCTCCTCATTCAGATTCTGCGTCCAGCCGCTGCCGAAGCTGCGCACGGCCGCACCGTGGCTTCCTCCCGCGATGGAGCATTGGTTTCAGAGAGCGTGTGCCCGTGAGCCTGACGAGCGTTACCCGTCGGCCCTCGCGCTCGTCGAGGCCCTCCGGCTCGCAGCAGGCATTTCGTCGCCGGCGGCAGGCGCGGAGGCCGGCCCTTTCCACGGCGGCGACGAGCCGCCGAGGGCCACGCCCGCCGACCGGGTGGGTGACGCCGTCAACCCGCTCGCCGGGCCGGGCGTCGCGCGCTCGACGACGGCGGGGACGTCGCTGCGCACGAACCCGGAGGGTGCGCGGCGGAACCGGCAGCTCCTCATCGTGTCGTCTGCGATTGGGCTTGCCGTCGGCGTCCTTGGGGTTGCCTTCGCGCTGCGGCTCGAACGCGGATCCGGGAGCGGCACGTTGCCCGCTGCGAGCGCCCACGTAGGGGTTGCCGGTGAGCCAGCGGCGACGCCGTCGCGAGCCAGATCGATTGCAGCGGCCCCTGCCCTCTCCCTCCTCGAGCCCGCCACGGTGAACCAGCCGATCGCCGTTCCCGCACAAGGGCAAGACGCCTCGAGCTCTTCGCTCGAGACGGTCACGACCGCATCGCGACCGCGCGCCCCGAGCCCTTCGGTCCCGGCGGCGAACGCCACCAAGCCGTCGGTCGGCTCGAGCGCCCATTCCACCTCCTCCACGAAACCAGCCGGGACAATCGATCTTGGATACTGAGAGCCATCGTACCCTGCGAGGGCGGGCCGTCCGGACCCTCGCCGCTGCGGCGCTCACCCTCGCGGGACCCGCGTTCGGACAGGGCGCGTCCGAGGACATGGCGTCGGCCAGGGTGCTCGGCACGGAGGGAGTGCGCCTCGCCGATTCGGGTGATTGCAGGGGGGCCGTATTCAGGCTGGAGGCAGCCGAAAAGTTGTTTCACGCGCCCACCACGCTCGAGCGCCTCGGCGAGTGCCAGGTGACCCTCGGCCACGTGGTCGCGGGCACCGAGAGCCTCAACAGAGTCCTCCGCGAGCCGCTCTCCCCAACGGCCCCACAAGCGTTCATCGCGGCGCGCGAGCGGGCCCAGCGTGCCCTCGCAGCCGCCCTGCCGCGAATCGCGAAGCTTCGCATTCACGTCGACGGCGGGACCCTCGATGCCCTGACCGTGACGGTGGACGGCGCCAACGTCCCTTCCGCGTTGCTCGACAGCGGGCGGCCGACGGATCCCGGCAACCACGAGGTGAAGGTCGCCGCCACCGGCTACCGGCCGGCCGTCGCCCTCGTCACGCTGCACGACGGCGCCGAGGTCGCCGTGGCCCTGAAGCTCGAAGTCGATCCGAGCACAGCGACTCCGGTCGCCCCGTCACCCGGAGCCACGTCCGCGCTCGTGCCTGCCGAGACCAGCCCCTTTCCCTTGCCGCCTCCGAGCTCGCCGTCCCCCTCGGGAGGGCACCGCGGCGTCGCGTTCGGCGCGCTGGCCGTCGGCGGCGCGGGCCTCGCGGTCGGATTGGTGTTCGGCGCGCTGGCGCTCGCATCGAAGTCGTCGCTCGACAGCGCGTGCTCGAACGACAAGACGTGTCCGGCCTCGTCGCAAGGCGACATCGACGCTCTCGGCTCCAGGGCGACCATCTCGACCATCGCGTTCGGAGTCGGTCTCGTCGGGGCTGCGGTCGGCATTACCCTGTTGGTGATCTCCGGCCACGGCGAGGAGCATGCCCGCGCGCCTGCCAAGGTGAAGCCGTGGGTCGGTCTCGGCACGGCGGGCGTGGAGGGGACGTTCGAATGAGACGGCGCCAACGAACGATCGGAGTCCTGGTCCTGACGCTGCTCGTCGGCGGGACAGGGGCTCTGGTGAGCTGCAACTGGATCGTCGGCGCCGGCGACTACGTGGTCGGAGACGGGGGCGCCGACGCTACGTCGAATACGCCCGCGCCTTCGACGGAAGCGGGAGGAGACGTCGGCACGGTGGGCGCCAGCGACGGCGGCGTCGCGACGGACGCGGGACAGCCTGCATGCGGACAAGGCCTGCCCGTCGGACAAAGTGATTTCAGTCAGCTCGTCAGCACGTGCGTTCTCACCGTGAGCTGCGACCCGTATTTCTTCCCGCTGAATATCTCGCAGTGCATCTCGAATGACTACTTGCCCGCTACGGGCTCGGTGGCCTGCCTCTCCAAGATAACGGACTGCGCCGGCTTTTACCGTTGCCAGGGCTTCGGTTTCGCCGCAGCGACCGACTGTCCGCGTGGCCCCGCGTCGACCGGTTGCGACACGTCGAACAACCGCGCCGTCAACTGTACCGTCGATGACGCGGGACGCGCGTTCGACACCGTTCAGAGCTGCTCGAAGCTGGGCGGCACGTGCGGCGCTTACAGCGACCCGGCTGCTGGCACGGCGGTAGCTGATTGCGTAGTGGTGCCAACGTGCGACGCGGGTGGTGGCGGCGGCTCGCAATGCGCAGGCAGCAAGTTGTACACGTGCATCAATGGCATCGGTTACGGACAGGACTGCACCAGCACGATCTCGACTTGTGAGACCGTGAACGGCTCGACGAGCTGCTACCTCGACGCGCCTCCGTGCACTTCCCCCGGCTACGCGTGCAACGGCTCCGTCTTGGAGTGGTGCACCTCGGCGCATACGCAGTTGAGCTACAACTGCGCGCGCGCGGGCCAGAGTTGCGTGCTCGACGACGCCGGGGGAGGCCAATGCGTCGCTCCCGGGTGCTCGCTAGCGGCCGCGTCCAGCTGCGTGGAGTCATGCGGCCCGGATGGTCACACGATGACCGTTTGCGTTGGCGGTGCCCCGCTCGACATCGATTGCATGAAGTATCCGCCCTTCACGGCGTGCGCGACAGCCGAGAACGCGGGAACCCGCTACGCTTACTGCAACTGAAAGAGCGTCCCCCCCCCCCGGTGTACCGGCTAGGCCGCGTCGGGGAAGGAGGCGAGCGCTCTCAGAGGGCCCAGGTCTGCACCGCCTTCCCAGCGAGGCCGTCCATGCCGTCCTTACCGCTGTTGCCAGTCAGGAGCGAATTCGCTCCGTAAGCACCCCCCGCGCCGTGGAGCCCCGCCCGACCCGGCGAGCCGACGACGATCGAAGTGGTGCTGTCCACGACGGGCGGTGAGCGCAAGCCGACCGAGGACAAGATGCCAACCGACACGCCACCCGGTCCGCCCGCCCCCCCTGAGCCGCCCGCGCCATTGCCACCAGCGCCGGAACGGCACCTTCCGACTATCCAGTCACCCCCACCTTGGCCAGTCTGCCCAGAGCCACCATCGCCTCCGTTGCCCGCGCCACCCGCAATGAGAGTGCTGCCCACGACCGTGACGGTGCTGTTCGAGGCGATCAACGCGATGCTCGCGCCGCCGCCACCCCCACCGCCGCCGCCAGTGCCACCACACCCTCCGGACGAGCCACCGGGCAAGGCCATGCCAAAGTCCATGCCCCCCCCTCCTCCTCCCTGACCGGGCGCCCCGGCCCCGCCAGAATCCACCGGAGGCGGGGACCCACCCCCCCAAGGCCAGCGCTCCAGAGAATCGTGGCTGTTCCGGCCGGACGCGGTAAGCCGTCCGCTCCCGCATTCGCGTCCCAGCAGGGCTCCATGGGTCCACCGCTTCCACCCGCCCCATCACGAAGTACGGTCGGCGGAGGAGATGGCGTGGCCGATCCCGGCCCTCCGAACACCATGGCCCCAAAGGCTCCGACGCCGCCCAGGGAGGTGTCGAAATTGCGGCAAGACATACCTCCCCCGGCGCCTCCGGCGATGTCCGCGTTGCGGCCTTGCGGAGCGGTTGGCTCGCCGGGGGGATAATTCGGTGTCAGCGCACCGTCGTTTCCCGATCGTCCATCTGCGCCCCGACCGGCTACCAACAACACCCGCCGGAAGGTCACGATCGAATAATTGATGACAGCCGCGACGCTGGATTTTCCGTTTCCAGACGGGTCCTGCTCCTGCGTCGCCCTATCGGGCGCTGCAAGCTCCATGTCCGAGATGGCGTCCGCCGCGCCGTTCACGCCGCTCAGCATCAGCGCATAGTCCTGCTGGGGCGATACGATTCGCGCCACGCTCCCGACGTAGCTCCATGCGCTCCCAGCGTCTGTGCGCGGGCAGAGGAAGCCCCCGTGCAGACTCACCGGAATCGTCACGGTCACTTGTTCGGGATATGCTGCATCGCACACATAAATGTGGGCCTTTCCATTCGTGTTCGAGAGCGCTTTTCCTATCGTGGCAAATGGCGTCGCCTTCGACCCGTCGCCTTGAACGTCATCGCCACCGCTGGCCGGAGGCGCGACGAAGACGCCGTAGGCATCGTCGACGAGACAGGGCGCGTCTTTCGGCTCCTTCGTCGGATCGCAGACGAGCGCATCTGCTATGGCGTCGGCCGAGCTACCATCGGCGCGTGCAGCGCCAGCGGCGCCGCTCTCAGTCGAGGCGTCCGCGATCGAGCCGTCGGAGCCGTCGTCGAGGACCGCGCTCTCCGAGAACACGTCGTCGACACCGCCGTCCGCCGGTCGGGTCGGCATCGTCGCGTCGTGCGTTCCGAGACTGGCGCTGTCGAGCAAGATGGGCGGGTTGCCCTCGACGTCGGCGGCCGAATCGGCATCGACGGCCGGGCCGACAACGGGGGAATTCCCGCTGCAGCCGCACATTCCGGCACAAAGGAGGGCGACGCAAGACAGCGCCGTGCAAAGCCAGAGGAGCGGTGCCTTCAAGCCGAGGCGGCAAGCTGCTTCGTTCATCGCGTTCCCTCTGATCTACTCCGGTCGCCCGCTCGGATGAAGGGCTTCAGAGCGACAGGAGCGGGAGAGATACTCCGCCCAATCCACCCGTTCCTTGTTCGCCCGGCGGCGCGCCGTTCGCACCAAAGCCACCGTCGGACGCGAATCCACCTCGCCCCGCAGCGCCGGTAGCGATGGTGGTCGTCGCGTCGACATTCACTACGCTCCCGACGTTCGACAAGATTCCGACCGATACGCCCCCCGCGCCTCCGCCACCGCCGCCGCCGCCCGCTCCACTCCCGCCCGCTCCTCCCGCACAACCCCCGCCGGCCGTGCCGCCAGTGCCGCCCTTGACCCCGTGCTCGCCGATTCGACCCGAACCGCCGATTCCGCCAGTGGAGGTCACGAGCACGGACGAGCGCAACGTGACACTGCTGCCGTAGACGAGGACGGCGATGCTGCCGCCGCCGCCCTGGCCGGCACTGCCACCGGCACCTCCGCAACCACCGCACGCGCCTCCGCCTCCGGTGTCGCCAAAGCCAAAGCTGTCGGTCGCTCCGCCGCCGCCGCCCTGACCTGGATTGCCCGCGAGCCCGTTCGTGCCCGACGCGGGCAACCACCCGCCGGATGTCATCAACCCATGGATTTGCGCCCCCTGACCGCCGCCCGTCCGCGTTGATCCGTTGGCGCCCGGATCGCCCGGCAGGCAATCCAAGAAGAGCGGCGGGAGAGGGCCGCCTCCCAGCCCGTCCAGCCCAAGCTGAAGATCCGGCACGGTAGCGGGCGTCGATAGCCCGTCGCCCCCCAGGGTGCTGGAAGGCGTGCCGCCGGCGCCACCCGTCGAATCCCCCCAAAAAGAGCAGACGCACGACTTCGCCGCCCCGGCCGAGCCGCTCGCCATTCCGGCGTTTCCCGCGAGGTCGATGGGACCACCCGAGCTGTCGTTCGACACGATGGCCCCCCCGAGTGGGCCGCGCGCGCCCGCTCCGGCTTGCAAGTGCACTCGGATGAGGGTCAGAGGCGCGGCGCTCTTGACGAACGCGGCAATGCTCGAGTCCCCAGCGCTGTCCGCGTCCGAGAACGCACCGTCGGCTGCAGTGAATCCGATGTCCTGGAGCAGGGTCGGCTTCGTCGTGGAATCAACACGCAGGGCATAGTGGGAAGTGGGCGATTGCACCTCTGCCTTTTCACCGGTCCATTTCCAGCCACCGACGCACGCGAAGCCGCCATACACTTGAATGCCGTCGTGCCTTGCGTCGAGCACGACGGAATCGCTATAGGCCCCCCGGCACACGTAGACGCGCGTTTTGCCCACTTGTGCGGCCTGGGCGACCCCAGCGGAAACACTCTTTAATGGGTCGATCATCGTGCCCGCCGCGCCGTCCGCTCCGCTGCCGGACACGAAGACGCCGTAAGCGTCGTCGATGACGCATGGAGAGTCCTTGGGGTCGGCGCTCGCGTTGCAGGCCGACGCCTCCGTTCCGTCGCGCATGGAGTCCGGCGCCGCGTCCTCCGGAGCGCGAACAATGGCGTCGACCGCGCCGTCCAGGCTAGCGCCTCGGGCCTCTGGGACAACGTCCGCGGACGCGTCGGCGGATGCCTCGGCAGAGGCGTCCGCAGGCGAGTCCGTCGCGTCGACGGACGCTTCCACTCGCGCTTCGGCCGGTGCGTCTCTCGACTCCGTCAGCGTTGCAGTCGACGCGTCGACCACGGGAAAGTTGGCGCCGGCGTCCTCCTTCGCAAGGGAGCTGCCAGGCACCTGGCGCCCATCGCCACTTGCCGGGAGCGAGTCGTCCGCACCTTGGCCGGCCCCGCTCGCGCACCGACAGAGAAGAACGCCAAAAGCGAGGAGGCGACCGAGCGCCCTGAGCTCGCTGGCTTGGTTGTTCATGAGAGAAATCCCTTCGGCGCGCTCTGCGCCACCCATCGGCCGAAGACGGCGCGAGCGCCACCCCGACGTTTCCTTTTGTCACCCCTGTCGGCAGGACGACCGCGAGGTTGCTAAAAACCGCGGTCGGCCGGACGGCTGCGTCGGATAGGCGCGGCCGGGCCCGACGGGCCACCCTCAAAACGTCGTCTTGAATTCCCCGATGTCGCTTGACGGTGCAGGGGGGGGGAGTGCCGCCGGTGCCTGCAGGCCGGACGGCGCCGGGGCTGGCTTCGTACGGGTCTTTGGCGGACGGGGTGGCGGCGCGACAGGCTTGCCGAGATAGGGGGACGGCGGGGCGCTCACGGCGCTCGCGAGCGCCGGAGGCAATGGCTCGGCGGCAGACGCAGCGGCTACGGTGGCGGACGGGCGCAAGTCCGGGGCGGGCGTCGTCCGCGCAGACGAGCCGACGACCGGCACGCCCGACGGCGCAGGGGCCGGAGAGGGCTTGTAGGGGGCCCCGCTCGACGCCGGGGACGTCGTCGCGCCGGCGAGCCGAGAGTCCGACGTCGTCCTTAGCAGCACGAAGATTCCGAACACGACGAGCAGCCCCGCGAGGATCGCCATCACCAGGCGTGACCTCATCGGCGGCCCGGATATGACGGTCACTTCCTCCGTGCCGATGAGGCTCGCCACTTTGGGCGGCGCCGCGGGGTGTTCCTTCGGGAGGTTTGCTCGCCGCACCCGAACGGTCGGAACGAGCTCGGGGCGCTCGACGACCACTTTCGGCTCGTCGGCCACGGACGTTTGCGCCGAACGCACCCCGTGCTGCGCATGGTAGACGGCCGAAGCTTGGCCGTCTGTTTGCGGCATCGTCCTCGCCCGGTCCAACTGCTCCTCCGGAATGCCGTCGAGAAGCAGGTCCACCGAGTCGTTCGACTTTCGGGGTGGCACCGACGGCGGCGGGACGACGATACCCATCGGGTGCGCGGGAGCTGGACGGGGCTCCGGTGGCGGGCCGACGCCGGGATTGGTCGAGGGACGAAGGGAGGGCGTCTCGATTGAAGGCGGCGGCTCGCCGTCGTTCGGAATTGCGACCACGGTGCGCGGGTCGGACACGCGCTGCTTGGCTCCCGGCGTAGACGGATCCGTATCGTGGTCCTTCGTACTCATCGGCCGCCTCGTGCGCCCACCGCCTCGGTTAGCTCCTCTGCCGTTTTACCGCCGATGGTGCGCCCGCACCAAGCGAACCCTTGCAAAAAGAGCCTGCGGCGTCTCGACGGGCCGCAGCGGGCGCGTATACATCCCCCCATCATGACGATTCTGGGCGGCTTCGGCGGCAGGGGACCTGGAAGTGGCGCGGCCCAGAAGGCCCGAGGCGAAGGCGGCGTGGCCTACGTGACGGAGCGCGAATTCGAGCGGGAGGTGCTCCGAAGCGAGCTCCCCGTTTTGATGCAGTTTACCGCGGACTGGTGCCAGCCCTGCAAGGCCATCGCGCCGGAGGTCGAGGCGTTTGCGCGCGAAATGGAGGGCAGAGCCAAAGTAGTCAAGATCGACGTCGACAAATCCCCTGTGATCGCGCAACAGCTGCGTGTTCAAAGCGTACCGACGTTCATGGTCGTGGCCGAAGGCCGGATCCAAGAGGCCGTGGTCGGAGCCATCCGCAAGAAGAAGATGCAGGAAATGGTGGAGCCGTTCCTGCCGCGCGCGGCCGGCGCCCTGAAGCCCGCAGAGCTCGCTCAGCTCGTCGCAAGCGGTGCGGTCGTACCGATCGACGCGCGCGATGCCCCTGCGTTTGCCCGTGCCCGCCTGCCCCACGCCGTGAACATGCCGCTCGAGACGATCGAAACTCGCTTGGCGGAGCTTCACATGCTCACAGGACAGCCCGTTCTTTATTGCCGCTCGGGAGACAAGAGCAAAGAGCTGAGCGAAAAACTGGCGGAGCAGGGGATGCCGGTGGCATTCCTCGAGGGGGGGCTTCTCGCATGGGAGGCCGAGGGCCTGCCGATCGAGCGTTGACCCGTGTGGCAACCCTCGCCGAGCGCGTTGGGTGTGGGGAATGGGACGCTGGCGGGCACGACGACGCGATTTGTCGTATGCTTCTTCAGTGGTGGCGAGGAGGAGCGATCGACCGACGATGGCGCCCTCGTTCGACGTCGCGCAATACGCGAAGGAGTCGGAGGCCCGCGTCGGGAAAGTCCCACCGGTCGTACCCGCCGAGACGCCGGTTGCGGGGCCATCGACGCGCTCAGAAGAGCGGCGCGCGACACGCCCCGGAACGGGTGGAGTCGTCGTTCCCGACGAGAGCTGGGCGCGCGGTGTGACGGGCACCCCGACAGTCACCATGGAGCGCGACCGGCTCAAGCGTCTCCCCCTCGATCATCGCGCCGGCTTCCTGCTGTCCCTGATGGACGGCGCGATCGATCTCGACACGGTGGTCGAAGTTTCCGCGATGCCCCGCGCCGAAGTGCTCCGTGTCGTCCGCGATCTCGTCGAGGGCGGAGTCGTCGAATTCATTCGAAGCACTTGAGGGCGCTCATTTCCCCGCGACGGCGCGGACGAGGTGCCGTTGCGCAGCGACAAAGAGCGCGAGAACCGGGGCGGAGAGCACGACGTTGCCCGCCATCACGATGTGCCAGCGAACGCCGGTCCCCTGTTCGCGGAGGAGCGCGACAGCAAGTGGAAGCGTGCGGACGGTGTCGTCGGTCGTCATCACGAGCGGCCAGAAGTAGTCGTTGTAATGAAAGACGAAGCTCACGAGAAAGAGGGACGCCAGCGTCGGCTTCAACATCGGCGCGAGGATGCCGTACACGATCGTCCACTCGCTGGCTCCGTCCATGCGCGCCGCCTCGATGATCTCGTCAGGCACGCTGGCTAGCGCCTGCCGCACCAGAAATGTTCCGAGCGCGCTCGCCGCGAACGGCAAAACGAGCGCGGCCATCGTGTTCAAGATTCGCACCTTTGCAAACAACAGGAACACCGGCACGAACGTCGCTTGCGCTGGGACGAGCAGGCACGCGAGCACCACGCCGAACGCGAAACGAGCTCCGACGAAGCGCAACTTCGCGAGGGCGTAGCCGGCTGGCAGCGCGAGAGCGACTTGCACGAGCGCGATCGCCAAGGCCATTCCCGCGGTCACGGCCATGTAACGGGGCACGGCAATGGTGGCAAACACTTCGCGGTAAGCGCCGGTGTCGAGGTGCTCCGGAAGGAGCGCCGTCGGATGCGCCACGATCTCCGGAAGAGTCTTGAACGATGTCAGGACCATCCACGCGTACGGCACGAGCCAGACGGCAGCCGCCACGCAGGCGAGCGCCGTCGTTGCCACCCGACGGCCGGCGGTGCCCGCGATCATCTTTGCCCCGCACGGGCACGCCAGGCGCGAAGCTGCAGCCCCGCGACCGCCAGCAAAAGGCAAAAGAAGACCACGGTTAGCGCGCTCGCACGCCCCACGCTGAGCCCGAGAAAAATCTGCTCGTAGATGGCATAGACGAAAAGCTCAGTGGCCTTTACCGGGCCGCCTTGCGTCATGATCCGCACGACATCGAAGGCCTGAAAGCTCGTCGCGAGCATCGTCGTCGCGACGAACGCCGCAGTGGGCGCGAGTAGCGGCACGGTGACGTATCGAAAACGCTTCCAGGGGCCCGCGCCGTCGAGCGCGGCGGCCTCGAGGAGCGAGCGAGGGATGCTCTGCAGCCCCGCGACGAAGATGACCATGGCGTACCCCGTCAATTTCCACACGCCCACCACGGAGAGCAGTAACAACGCCCAACGCGGATCGCCCAAGAGCGCAACCGGACCCGCCCCGACGGCACGGAGCGCGCGAGCGAGAATGCCCCCGCTTTCATCGAGCATCCACGTCCAAAGAAGAGCGACAGCCACCCAGCTCACGACGTATGCGCTGAACACGCTCGCCCGAACGACTCCAACGAGGCGGCCGGGCCGGTCGAGCAGCATCGCCAATCCGAGCCCCAGCGTCATCGTGCCGGCGACGACGACCGTACTGAAGCCGAGCGTGCGGAGCGCGATGGCCAACAGTCCCCCGTGAACTGCGAGCAGCCTGTAATTCGCGCCGCCGACGAAACGCGCCGGGGTGAGTAAATCCCAGGAGAAGAAGCTCTCGTAACCCGCAAGGCCGATTGGGACGATGAAGAAGACGACCAGGAGCGCGAGCGAAGGCCCCAGCATCGCCCACGGATGCCAGCCTGCGCGCGGTGTCACGCGGGCCTCGCGGCGTCCTCGCGCGCCTCGTCCATCAAGGCGTGAGCGTCGCGCCCGGTGAGAAGCGCCTCCTCGAGGCGAGGCTCGACGACCTCGCGCTCGATACGAAAGAGCTCCGGCGCCCAGGGCCACGGCTCGGCGTTCGCGAGCTGATCGTAGGCCACTCGGTCGTTCGGGTGACGAGCGTACCAGCCGCTCTCCGTCAGGCGCGCGACCGCGTGCGTGGTTACCGGCATGTATCCCGTTCGCGTCGACCACGTCGTCGTTTGGTCGACCTCGCACATCCATCGCACGAACTCCCAGGCGGCCCTCTTTTCCTCCTCGGGCGCTGTCCGGAGCAACACGAACATCGTGCCGCCGGTGGGCACGCTCGCACGTACGTCCCGCGGCAATGGAGCAGCCAGAACCGGAAAACGTGCGTTGGCCTCCAGGTAACGTACGTACGCCGTGCTGCTCCACATCATGGCGATGCGGCCTTGCAAGAAGGCTTCGTTGGAGGACTGCCACGCCTGGTAGTCGCGCCCAGGCGGCGGGCGCATGACCTGCTCGCGCACCAATCGTTGCCAGAACCGGATCGCCTTCTCGCCTGCCGCGCCGCCAAGCGAGAGCCGCCCGTCGCTCTCTACCAGACGCCCGCCCGCCTGCCCCATCATTGCGACCCAGTACCACCACGAAATCGGAACCTCGAAGCCGCGGCGTATTTCACCATTGGCCTGCTTCTCGGTCAGCCGGCGCGCCGCCATCGCGAGCTCCTCCCAGGTGCTCGGGAAACCGACGCCGGCAACGTCGAGCATCCGCCCGTTCGCGAAGGCGATGGGGGTCGACCGATTGAAGGGAATGGAGACCAGCGACTCGCGGTCCCCGCCGGCCAGAGCGCCCC
The DNA here is from genome assembly GCA_963787925.1 of uncultured delta proteobacterium. Lineage (GTDB taxonomy): Bacteria > Myxococcota_A > Polyangia > Polyangiales > Polyangiaceae > Palsa-1150. Next base: position 72,446 of record CAWBEN010000003.1, on the reverse strand, counting down.
CTTGCTCGAGCGCCGGAATGAACGGCAGCGTCCGGGCGCCCTCGTAGTCGTCGAGAGGCTCGAGCACCCCTGCGCGGGCCAGATACGGGATGATTTCGACGACGACGTGCGACAGCGTCGGAGCGGCGCCCGCCGCGAGCGCGGTGCGCAACTTGGCCAAGGCCTCGTAGTAGTCGCCTTGGTGAACGGCCTTCACGAGGACGCGACTCTGGCTCGCGTTGAAGCGGGCCACGAGGTCGATGAGGACCCTGCGAACGAGGTCTCCATAGGCGTACCAGAAGGTGACGACGACGCGCCCGTCCTCGCGCAGCGGACGCGATCGGCTCCCGCAACCGAGGCCTACCTGGTCGAGCGCGAAGGCGGCGGCCAATGCGCGACAAATATCGCGTCGCCTCACGAGAGGCGCCTTCCGTCGCCGTCGGCCTCGAAAACGAGCGCGCGCGCGCCGTCGATCGCGACGCTCACATGGTCGCCCCGAGCGTATGCGTCGAAGCCACGCGTCTGCGCTCTCAACGTGTGCTCCCCGACGCGAACCACGATTTGTGTCTCGGCGCCGAGGGGCTCGACGGCCATGACCTCCCCACGGACGTCGCCCTCCGCGAGCAGCACGTGCTCGGGCCGCACGCCTAGTTCGACGCGGCGGACGGATAGGCCCTCGGGACGCGGAAGCTGGAAGGGGCCCGCCACGATGAGCTCCCCATCGACGTACGCGGGGAGGAGGTTCATCCGCGGCGAGCCCAGGAACGTCCCAACGAACGAAGTCGCCGGGTGCTCGTAGATCTCGCGCGGTGTGCCGATTTGAAGCACCCTGCCCCCTCGCATCACGGCGATGCGGTCGGCGAGCGTCATCGCTTCCACGTGGTCGTGCGTCACGTAGAGCGCCGTCGCGCCTAGACGTCGCACGAGCTGGCCTATCTCGAGCCGGATGTCGCCGCGCAGCGAGGCGTCGAGGTTCGCCAGCGGCTCGTCGAACAAGAATACCCGCGGCTTGCGCACGATGGCGCGGCCCATGGCGACGCGCTGCCGCTCACCGCCCGACAGCTCGCCCGGACGTCGGTCGAGGAGGCCTTCGATTCGAAGCATCGCGGCCGCCTCTTCGACGGCAAGCGCCCGCTGTCGTCTGGGAACGCTGCGCATCTTCAACGGAAATTCCATGATCTCACGCGCGCTCATCTGCGGGTAAAGGGCATAGCCCTGGAACACCATGGCCACGTCGCGGTCCTGCGGCGCGACGCCGTGCATCGATCGCCCGGCGATGCACACGCGACCGCCATCTGGCGCCTCGAGCCCGGCGACGATCCGCAACGTCGTGGATTTGCCGCAACCACTCGGCCCCACGACGACGAGAATCTCGCCACGCGCCACCGAAAGGCTGATGCGATCGAGCGCAACGAACGGTGCCTTCCCGCGTCGCTCCGGACGGAAGGTCTTGCTCACGTCATCGAGAAGGACATCCGGCTCCAGCATTTCGCCCGTCTCACTCGCGAGCGGATTCGCGCCACCACTTTTCTGAACAGGCGAGATCCTCTCGCGTATCGATCTCCATGTAGCCGCCGTGGGTGTTCACTCGATGAAATGCCGAGCCGCGCTCAATCATGTCCTGCCAGAGATCGATCAGGTACGCGCGTTCGAACGTCCGTCCTTCTCTCCAGGTCTTGCCGGCCCACAGTCGCTTGGCCTCGTCGAAGGCGAGACTCATCTCTAGTGCGCCTTCGCGCGTCATCTTAGCGACGCCGATGAACTCCCCGGCCGCGCGCTCGGCTGCGATTTGCCGTGACAGCTCGACCACGCGGTCGCCCTCTGCACGAATCTTTTCTCCGTCCGTCTCCGGATGCAGCGAGCGGTCGGCGTATCGGCGGCGCCAGTCCGTGTCGCAGGCGAGCACTTTGTCGTGCGGCGACGCCAGGAGCCTGGTCACCACCGAGCCGCGGTAGACGATATCTGCATAGGTCGACACGAAGCCCTCTCCGAAGTGGTCCCGCGCGCACAAGAGCGAAGCGAGGATGTTGTTGCGCTCCCATTCATGGTTCTCGACGAACGTGAGCTCCGGGTAGCGCGCGCGCACGACCTCGGCGCGATAGCCGCTCACGAAAACCACGTCCTTTCTGGCGAACCCCCCCGCTTTTAGAGCGTCGAGCACCCACTCGAGCATCGGGCGGCCCATGACCTCGACGAGGGCCTTGGGAATGGCGTCCGTCTCGGGTCCTAGGCGGCTGCCCCGACCCGCGCCGATCACGATGGGCCGCATGCCACGACGAGTATCACAAGCCGGCTGGGAGTCGCGAATCCGAGGCACTCCCTCGTGCCGCGCTCGATCCTGGCCCGTTTCTTGGGCACGCTGTCCGCATGGAAAAGGTTGCAGAACTGACCCTTGGGGTCGTCACCGATCTGCACTTTGGCCCCGAGGCGCGCCTCGCGGGCAAGCTCCGCAAGATGACGCATCTGGCTGCGGATCTCACGCGAGACTTTGTACGCCGCATGAACGAAGAGGTGAAGCCGGACTTGGTCGTGAACCTTGGCGACGATATCGAAGACGAGTCGCGAGAAGCCGACCTCGCACGCTACGAGGAGTGCCAGTCGATCCTACGGGCGGCGCGCGCCCCGCTCGTCAACGTGGCCGGCAACCACGATCTCGTGCACTTGAACCGCGACGATTTGAACACCTCGTGGCGCCGTAGCGGCCCGCTTTACTACGCGTTCGATTGCGGCGGGTGGCACTTCGTCGTACTTCACACGGTCGAAAAAAAGGATGTCGCGGTCCGCCTTCCCGAGCCCCAGCTCGTCTGGCTGAGTGACGACCTCGCCTCGGGCGATACGCCGACCGTCGTTCTCATGCACCACTCCGCGAGCGACCAGGAGCTCGGTGATTCGCGCTGGTGGCCGGGGCGCGCTCACCTCGCGCTCGTCGAAGACCGTCCCCGGCTCCGGCGCATGTTCGAAGCAAGCGGTCGCGTGCGGGCGGTGATCAACGGCCATCTGCATTGGAACCACTTGGACGTAATTGCCGGGATTCCCTACGTGACCGTGCAGAGTCTGATCGAAAACCTCGACGAGGACGCCCCGGGGCGCGCCGCCGCTACGCACGCCGTGGTGCAACTGACGGAGGGACGTATGGTGGTGAAAGTGCGCGGTGAGGATCCGGCCCGATACCAAATCGAATGGTGATCTTCCGGCTGCTTGCCCTGCTCGTCCTCACGCGGGCCTGCGAGCGCGGGCTCGCGTCCCGGACGGACGCCGCTCCTGCCGAAATCGCGGCCGCAGCCGGCGCGACGACGACCGGCGCCCCGCCGGCGGCGGCGCCGGCTCCTGTCGTCACCGCCACCCCCTTTCCGTTCGGGCCCCCGTCGCCCATCGCGCGCTACACCTGCGCCAGCGTCGTCTCGGGCGGTGCGTTTCACTCCTACCTGGCTGCGCCCGACACGCGCGTCGCCTACGTCGACGGCGATGATTTTCTCGCGCTCGTCAATCGATCGCCGACCGGGGCGCTCCCGCCGACCTACGCGCCGTCGGATTTGGTCGACCTCCACGACGGATCCTCGCGCACGGCAACCGCGTGCGAGGCCGCTGGCACCTGCCTACGTCGCGACGCAGCTTCCGCGCTGGCACACATGCTCGAGCAAATGCGACTCGATGGGGTCGAAGGGCGCGTGCAATCGGCTTTTCGCGGTTTCGGCACGCAATGCTGGGTGTTCGCGAGCTGGGCGCGCCAGGCGCACGGAGGTTTCTGCGAGGCCACCGCGCAGAGCGCGCTGCCCGGCCACAGCCAACACCAGCTCGGAACGACGGTGGACCTCTTCACCGTCGAATGGGCCGAGGCGGGAACGCGGAACGGGCTGGGCGTCTTCCGCAACGGCTTCGGTTGCACGCGCGGGGGCAAGTGGCTCGACGACCAGGCATGGCGCTTCGGCTTCGTCGTTTCGTACCCGATTAACCCCGACGATCGAAAAGAGGGGTCGCGCTGCCTCGAACGGACGGACCGCCCCGTCCCGATCGATCCGAAGACGGGCTACAAGCACGAGCCATGGCACGTGCGCTTCATCGGAGTGGATGCCGCGACGAATTACCGCGAGGCTTGGCTCCAGAGCGGTCCGGGAACGCCGGGCGAAATCACCCTGGAGCAGTGGCTTCGCAGGCAACGCGGGCTCGCCGGGGAAGCCGAGCTGCCAGTATGCGACGGCTGCCAGTGTGGCGCATGCTCCACGCTCGCCGCTGAAGGGGACAAAACGCCGTGCGGAACCGCATCGCTGCACCTCGACGTGGGCGGTCGCGCGGTAGCTCCCGCGGAGGAGCCGCGCCTCGTCGACGTGAGGGCGAAGCCGACCGAGGGCGCTCTGGTCGTCGAAGTGATCGTCCACGCGGCAGCCCACACTCCGACTCAAACGCCCGTCATGACCGACGAGGGACCCACCTACCTCGACGGAGCGACGTTCGCCGCTCTCGTTCCGTACCCGGACACGAAGCCCCACCGCTACGAAGACCTTCTCGGCGCGTGGCGCGTGGCGATCGAGTCCGAGCCCCAAGGGCCCGTGCGATGGCCATGGCGCGCCTCCCTGGCGAAGGCCGAGCTCGCAGCCACCTGGAATCGTGCGAACGTGATGCTTCCGGCCAGGGCGGGTGATGCGACTGTGCGCGTTCGCCTCGTACCCCCCAAGACGGCGCGATCGCTTCGCGTCACTCTTCTGAAGGACGCACGGGAGCACGAGATCCGAGCCGTTCCTCTGCCGTGAAGCACGGAGCGCTCGCCGGTCGCGCCGGCTGCGTGGGCTTGCACGAGGATCGCGCCGTGCGGTATGAGGCCGGACTCGCGATGAATCCAGAGTCTTGGCAGGCAGGGACCGACGCAGCCAAGGAGTATCTCGTCTCCGTCGTCGTCCCCTGCTTCAATGAGCGCGCGACGATCGTCCATGCCGTCAAGCGCGTCCTCGATGCCCCCTTCCCCAAGGAGGTCGTCGTCGTCGACGATGGCTCGACGGACGGCTCGCGCGACGTCCTCCGCGCCGAGGTCGAGAAGCTCAGCGGCGTTCGGGTCTTTTACCAGCCCGAGAACCGCGGAAAAGGCGCCGCGCTTCGCCGGGGCTTTGCCGAAGCGAAGGGTGACATCGTCATAGTCCAAGACGCGGATCTCGAATACGACCCCTTCGAGATTCCGAGCATCGTTCGCCCGATCGTCGATGGCGACGCGGACGTCGTCTTCGGCTCGCGCTTTCTCGGCGGTCCACATCGGGTGCTCTACTACTGGCACTCGGTCGCGAACCATGCGCTCACGACCCTGTCGAACATGGTGACCGACCTGAACCTCACCGACATGGAGACCTGCTACAAGGCGTTCCGTGCGGACGTGCTCCGCGCGCTCGATCTCAAAGAGGCGCGCTTCGGGTTCGAGCCCGAGGTGACCATCAAAGTATCGCGACTGCCGCAGATACGCATCTACGAAGTCCCCATCTCGTACAGTGGCCGCACGTACGCTCAGGGCAAGAAGATTGGCTTGAAGGACGCGTTCCGCGCCATGTACTGCCTGGCGCGGTACGGCATTTTGACGAGGTCATGATCGACGGCCCGCGGTCACCGCCCGCCGCGCGCCGGGGGTCCGCGCCGACGAGGTCCGTGGCTCTCTGGGTCCTCATGGCGGTGGTGTCGGGCGCGGCACTGCGCCTCGCCGTCCCTAGCGTCTTCACGTATCTGGACGACGAGAAGTGGACGTTCGAACGCGTTATGAGCGCGCGGAGCGGCGAGCCGTGGGCCACCCTCGGAATGGCGTCGTCGACTGGCGTGAAGAACGCGCCGATGAGTGTCTGGGCGTTTATCTTTCTCGGGACACTGTGCCGTGTCAGCACACCTGAAGGCCTCACCGCGGCCGTCGCCGGACTCGCGATTGTCGCGCACGTCGCGGTGCTCGCCATCCCATTCTGGCTCACTTCGCGGCGCGAGGAACGGACCATCTGGGTGTGGGCCGCCGTCGTTGCGATGACCAATCCAATCCTCGTGTTCATCGAGAGGAAAATCTGGGCGCAATCGGTCTTGCCCATCTTCGATGTGGCGCTGCTTTGTGCATGGATGCGGCGCGAGACGCGCGCGGGCTCGTTCGCGTGGGGGGTTCTCGGCGCGGTCATCGGCCAAATCCACATGGCCGGGTTTTTCTTCGCGCCCGCCCTCGCCCTATTCACTCGACTCCTCGACGAGAAGCGAAGAGCGCGCTGGCCTGCATGGCTCACAGGGAGCGTGCTCGGCGTGCTTCCCGCCGTCCCGTGGCTGCTCTATTTGCTCCGGGAGCGGCCGCCGCTCAGCCCGTCGCCCTGGTGGCTGCGCTTCCGCCTCGAGTTCTACGAGTATTTCGTCAGCGACCCGTCGGCCATGTGCATCTCCTACGTGATCGGGGACGACGCGGCCGCCGCGTTGAAATACCCTCTGTTGGCCGGGCGGCCCACCTACCTCATGGCGCTCGCCATGACGGCGTTGACCATCGCGTCTCTTGCCATCGCCGTTCGCGTCGTCGAGCATGCTGCGGGGCATTTTTCCGATCCGAAGAGTCTCTTCGTCGGCGACCGCTCGGACACGGGAATTCTCCTTTCGGCGACGCTCCTCGGAATGGGCGCTCTCATGACGCTTCCGTCGATCTCGATCCACCGGCACTACATGCTTGCCGCGTTCCCGCTGCCCTGGGTCTGGACGGCACGCGCGGCGTTGCGCAGGCCCGGCGGGGAGAAGTGGCTGGCTATCCTCGCTGCGGGAGGCCTCGCCGTGTCGGCGGCTCTACTGTCCTTCGTGACGGCAAGCGACGGAGCCCACGGTTTCGGCAAGAGCTGGGCGGCGCAGATGCGCGACGGAACGTCAACTGCGGAGGCCAAAGACTTCCGCGCGCGATCTCGTTGACCCCGTCGAAATCTAGCGGCGCGGCCCCAAACCCGCCGTCAGCTTCGCGGTCATGTCGCGGCCGAGCTCCGCCGAGCGTCTCGTCGCCGCCTCCACTGCGTCGATTAGAGTCTTGCGCAGCGCGCCGCTCTCGAGCGTGTGCAGCCCGGCGATGGCGGTCCCTCCGGGGCTCGTGACCATGTCCTTGAGGCGCCCGGGGTGCTCGCCCGTCTCGAGCATGAGCTTCGCCGAGCCGAAGATGGTCTGCGCGGCGAGCAAGAGAGCGGTGTCGCGATGCAAACCCACCTTGACTCCGCCGTCCGCGAGGGCATCGATGATCACCATCGCGTACGCGGGACCGCTGCCGCTGAGGCCCGTCACCGCGTCGAGGAGGGACTCGTCGAGCACGACCACGCGACCCACCGCCTCGAAGAGCTCACGCGCGATGCGAAGGTCGTCTTCGTACGCGTGCGCGCCGGCCGAGATCGCCGTCGCTCCGGCAAGAACGGTCGCCGGAGTGTTCGGCATCGCCCGGATGACGCGCGAGCCCTTCGGCAAGCGAGCCTCCAACGCGTCGATGGGGACCCCCGCGGCCACCGACACGACGATCTGTTCGGGGCGAACGTCACTCCCAACTTCGGTCAGCACCTTGTCGATCGATTGCGGCTTGACCGAGAGCACGACGAGGTCCGATTCACGAAGGAGCGCGTGATTGTCGGCGGTGGCGCGGATGCCATAGGCTTCCTGAAGGTACTTCAATCGCTCTGGCTTGAGGTCGCTCGCGAAGATGGCCTGAGGGAGCAGCACGTGGCTTTGAAGCAAGCCCTGAATGAGCGCCGCGGCCATATTGCCCGCACCAAGGAAGCCAATCTTTCGCGTTTTCATGGCGGGGTGAGTTCGCGGACGAGGCGTCGATCTCTCTACTTCGCTATCACGTCGGCGTACGTGACGAACGCAATCAACGTAAGGAGCATCAAGAGGCCGACCGCATGAACGCGTGCCTCCAGCTTGGCATCCGGCTTTCGCCGTGAGACCGCCTCGGCTCCGAGAAACAAGAGACGGCCGCCGTCGAGGGCTGGGAACGGCAGCAAATTGAAGGCGCCCAAATAGGCGCTGAGCATTCCGAGGAACTGAAGAAGCTCGCCAGGCCCCATCTTGGCTTGCTTGGCCGTCTCCTTGACGATGCCGACGGGGCCACTGACTTGCAGTTTTTCCTTCCCGGTGAGCACCCGTCCGAACAGCCGAATGTGCTCGTAGACGACGAGCGGTGGCGCGATGACGCTCATCTTGGCCGCCTCGCTCAAGCCCACGGGCTCGACGTGAATCGGCACTTTCACATGGATACGCCCCTCGTCCTTCTCGCCCCGCGCGGTGGGCGTGACCATCTTGTGAAGCGTCTCACCGTCGCGCTGCAGCGTCAGATCGATGGGCTCACCAGGGTGAGCGCTGATTGCCTTGCTCAGTTCTTCCCAGCCGTGGACGGGGGCGGCGTTCACCTCGAGAATCCGATCGCCGCTCAGCACCCCTGCCAGCTGCGCCGGACCGGGCTCCACGACGACTCGCATGCTCGTCTCGTCAGCGACCTTCTTGCCGCCGAGGAGCAGGCCCAAAAAGATGAGCACCGAGGCAAAAAAGTAGTTTGTCAGCGGCCCGGCCGCGATCGTGACAATGCGTCCCCAGAGCGAGGCGTTGGCGTAGCTGCCCGTGTCGTTCGGCTCGGACTCCTCGTACGGGTTCATCCCCGCGATCTGCACGTAGGCGAGGAACGGGATGAGCGCGACCTGATAGACCGTCGGGCTGTTCTTCGGCTTGTGCTTCCAGATCGTCGGCCCGAAGCCGATGCTGAACCGGATGACTCGCATCCCGAACTTGCGGGCTGCGAGATAGTGGCCTCCCTCGTGCACGACCATCAACACTGCAAGCCCGAGGACGGCGATGAGGTAGGGAGCGGCCGTCATCCAACTTTCACTCTAGGGCGGCTCCGCGGCGAGCGCCAATGGCTCGCGGTCTGGTCAGGGAAAGAACGAGAACCCGAACGAAAACGCCGGAAAGCCGATACGCAGCGTCAGCGCAGTGGTGTCACTGATGTGGTACCTGCCGCCCACGTACAGCGCGGGCTCGACGCCGGTGAGGGTCGGAGTGCCCGGGCACACCAGCCCGGCCGGACAGTCGGACAGAAAGCCGTGATAGATGACCAATCCCGGCTCGCCGAACACGCTCCAGCGCTGCGCGACGTAGAAATTCCACTGCATCGTGACGGGAAAATCGAAGTAATTGGCGGAGCACGGGCCGCCGTACCAGCAGCTGTCGTAGTGCACGATGTCGAGGCCAAACGAGATCGCCACGCTGTTGTTGATCGTGCTGACGAAGCCGTTGTCGACGATCGGAATTCCGAAGCGAACGCCCAGACCATAACCGCCCGCGGCATAGCGATTGTCCCACCTGCCCGAGCCGAGCAAGACATGCGGCTCGATCTCGAGATGGTACAAGGGGTGATCGCCGGGGCGTTTGATCGTGCTGTCGGCGCGCGCTGCCTGGCCTGTGAGAAGGACGGAGAGAAAAAGCGAGAAGGCGAGGCGAGCGGGCCAGCCGGCACGTAGCCGAGACACGGCGCCATGACCGCTCGCCGACAGTGGGGTGCTTCTTCGTGTGCTTCGCGTCATGCGGCGTCCTGGGCGCAGAGGATGAGCATCTTGACCGATAACCATAGCTACGCCGCGCGTCTCGTGTCAGCAGTTTTGCGTGCTGAGCGCGGATCGATTCGGAGGCCAGCGCGAGCGAGGACGGCGCAGCACAGTCTCGCTTGCTCACGGCGGCTCCCCGCTGCCCTCGCCTCGCCCCACGCACCTCGCTCGGCGGGCGGCGCGACCTCGTGCTAGGAAGCCACCCCCATGTCGAACACGCCTAGCAAGCCCAGCGTTCCCGCCACCAGCGGCGGACCCGGCATTCAGCTCAAGGGCGGCGCGGCCATCCTCGCGCCCATCAGCGCCTTTCCAAACGGCGTGCCCGGCAACGCGCTCGTGCTCCTCCCCATCAATGCGAACGGCACGCCCATCGAGAAAAAGATCATCGACGGGCCTCTCGCTTTGGAAATGGAGGAAGTCTGGAAGCTACTCGGGTTCAACGGACCTGCGGTCCAAGTGCAGGACGAGCAGGGGCGCCCCATCGCGATTGGCCTCGAGGACCTGCTAGGCGGCCTCGAAAAGCATTGGACCGACGGACCTGAGGACTTGAATCGCGGCCGGATTTCGCCCAGGAGCTCTTGAAGTACGGACGGCACGAAAAGGCCGAGAAGATCCTGTCGAAGATTGTGGCGCTGGGCGGCGATGGGGAGGATTGGCTCGGCCTCGGTGTCGCACAGCTCGCACAGAAGAAGCTCGACAAGGCCGAGTCGACGCTGCGTGGAGCGCAAAACCTTCTGAAGGACTCGCCATTTCCGAGCCTCCAGCTCGCGAAGGTGATGAAGGAAAAGGGCGACCTCAAGGCAGAGCGCGAAAACACGGAGCGCGCGATTCAGATCGACAACAACTCTGTCGACGCATGGGCGTACCTCGCGAACGCGATTCGCGAGCAGATCGGCGAGGCCGAAATGGTCAAGCAGCTGGAGGAGCTGGCTATGGCGCCGGTGAACTCGAAGTGCGCTGCGCCGTACATCGCCCTCCAGGGCTTCTACGCGACGGATGCGAAGGAAGACAAGGCTCGCGCGTCAGCCATCGTGTTCGCCAAGAAGGCCGTCCAGCGGGCGCCGGGAGACGCGCTCGCGTTGCTCTGCCTGTCCGCGCTTTACGGACAGGGAGCGCAGATCGACGAGGTGGTAAAGCTCCTCGCGCCTCACGAAGCGATGATGCTGCGGGACGTGAGGATCGCGCACAATTACTTCGAGGCGCTCTTTCAGCTCCGCGACATGCCGAAGATCACCGCGCTCCTCAACAAGCTCGCTACGAGCCAGGTGCGTGAGGTCAAGCAGTTCGCCATCGAGCGGTCACGTGCAGTCTCGCAAATGCTAGCCCAGCAACAGCAGCAACTCGCACAGGTGGCAAAACCGTCGTGATTCGCCCTCGGCTCGCCGCGTGCGGCGCGGCGTATGCCCTGGCTACCCGCGAGTCGCGCCATGACCGCGCGTAGTCTCCCGCGCTCTCACGGGCGGTTGCGCTCATAGAGAATGCGAAGACCGACGAGCGTGAGCACGTCGTCGACCTCAGCAATGGTCTTCGATAGCGGCGCTATGAGCGGTGCGAGACCGCCGGTCGCAATCACGGCACACGGGAACTCGAGTTCCGCCCTCAGGCGCTCTACGATCCCGTCTACCAGCCCGACGTAGCCGTAAATGATGCCAGATTGCATCGCGTGCACGGTGTTCCTTCCGACGACCTTGGGCGGCTTTGCGATTTCGACGCGTGGCAGACGCGCCGCTCGCGTGAAGAGCGCCTCGGCGCTGATCTGAAGGCCGGGGGCGAGCACTCCGCCCACGTATTCCCCCTTTCCCGTGACGCAGTCGAAATTGGTCGACGTGCCGAAGTCGACGACGATCACCCCGCCCTTCGCCTTCTCGTAACCGGCAACGGCGTCGGCGATGCGATCCGCGCCGACCTCGCGCGGGTTGTCGATGAGAATGGCCATTCCGGTGCGGATGCCCGGCCCGACGACCAAAGCATCGCGTCCGAAGCCGCGCTTGACGACTTGCATCATGGGATCGGTGAGCGAAGGAACGACGCAGGCGATAATCGCGGCCTGTACACCGGCGGGATCGACGCCATGCATGTGGAACAGCGAGTGCAGCTGCACCGCGTATTCGTCGACCATGCGACCCCGCGCGCTCTCGACGCGGAACTGGTGAACGAGCCTCTCACCGTCGAAGAGCCCGTAGACGATGTTGGTGTTGCCGACGTCGATGGCGAGGAGCATGGCGGGACGATTGAACCGCCGAGGGGCGAAACATCCAAGGGGCGTGAGTGTCTTTTTTGTTCGTCAGTCCTCGATTCGGACGGCACGGATCACGTCGCCTTCTGCGGCCGCACTCCAGTCGCCGTCGGCGTGCCCTGCCCAGGTGTACTGGCCGTCGAGGTGAGGATATCGCGCCAGCGTCACGAAGATCTGGCTCGAACCGGTGTCGCGTCCGGCGAGCGCGACGCCCACGTCGAAGGGCGCGAAGGGAACAGGCGAGGTTTCGCAGCGCAGCAATTGACCGGAGCCCCCGTAGCCATCACCTTCGGGGTCTCCGAGCTGCGTGACGAATCCGGGCACGACGCGATGGATTGCCATAGCCGTATAGAAGCCGGCGCGGGCGAGGGCGACAAGGCGCGTGACCGCGATGGGAGCGAGCGCGGGGTCGAAGCGCACGCCTAGCGCGCCCGCGTCGGTCTCGAAGACAACGCGCACCGGTTCGAAGAGGGTGTGTCCAATCTCCGGGGCGGGCTCGGCAAATCTGCGCGGCCGCGGGCAGCTCGCGTTCTTGTCGCCCGCCGTCGATAGGGCCTTGGCGGCGCGAGCACGCACGGTGACATTCGCATCGCGGCACGCGACCTCGGCGTAAGCGCGAGCTTCGTCGAGCCCGGTCGCCAAGCCCGCGTCCACGAGCGCCACGCGTGTCTCGACGAGAGACTCCGACCAAGGACGCGCGAGCGCCGTGCTCAGTGCGGCGGCCACGGACGGATCGATTTGGCGCGCTCCGCTGGCGAACACGCGCGCAGGGTGCGCGGTGACGACCAGAGCGGCTGCCGTGACGAGACCGGCGACGTCCGCAGTCAGCGCTTCGGCCAAGGCCGCCCGCGCTGCGGCGCCGAGCTCCGGGTGGCGAGCGATGAGGTCGATTGCCTTTTCGCGTACTCGCACGTGCCGGCTCTGCCGCGCGAGCGCGAGCCATTCCGACTGGCGCTCGCCGGTGAGCGGAGCTCGATCGAGCACCGAAAGCCAGGCCCGTTCGCCCGCCTCGCCGTCGCCGAGATCGCAGCTGCGAACTTCGCTGGCGTTCGCACCGGCGCGCGCGACCTTCCCGGCCGCCATGCAGCGCAATGCCGACACGCGGCGCGCCACGCTGGCGGTAGGGTTCAGCGGCGGCTGCATAATCGCAAGCTCGCGCAGGACGGCGCCCGAGGCGTTCGGAGGAGCCGCGTCGACCGCCCCCGCGGTCGCGAGCAGTACGCCGAAGCCGTCACCTGCCAGCCGCTCGGAGGCGCCGGGCGCGAGCGCTGCGAGCGTGTCGGCGAGGGCGGCCTGACCCGCTCCACCCAAGCGGGCCAGCGCCCGCGCGGCTTCCGACCGTTCGGCTGGAGTGAACGCGTCGGAGGCGAGCACGCGCGCCAGCACGGGGGCCTCCAGTCGGTCGCCACTTTCTTCGAGGGCGCGGACAGCAAAGATCCGTTCCGGCCCCGGACGCGCCAGCGCGGCTCGAGCCACGGCGAGTAGCCGGGCGGCGCGCTCGCCGCTCGCGACGTTCTTCGCGCGCCCGAAGGGGTAAAGAGCCGACCCCAGCGGGATGGCCTCCTCCGCCGCGTCGAGAAGCGCAGTCTGTGTCTCGGCGGCGAGCACGCCGCGGCTGGCCGCGATGTCGCCGAGGCCATACGAGGCCGCCTCGGCCGTCTCAACCGCCACGGACGGCCGCTCCAGCGACGCACGCAGCGTCTGCTCGGCGAGGTCTCCGCCGCAGCGGCCCAGCGCACGCTCGATCGCCACCCGGGCGTCGAGCCGGCGGAACGAGACTCCCGCCGGCCCCATGGACACGAGGCGCGCGGCCAGCGCGCGAACATGGCTCTCTTCGTGCGCCTTGCAGGACTCGCCGAGGCCGTAGGCGGCCCAGGCCGCCGTCTCGGGATCCTCGTCCTCGAGGGCGCGGAGCAACGGTGCATCGTCCGCGTCGAGGATGCGCGCGAAGGCTCGCGCCGCGCGACGGCGAACGGAAGCGTCGTGGCTGCACATGGCCTCGGCGGGCACCAGGTCCGCCCGGCGCGAATCCTCGGCGCAATCGGTGGCGGAGAGGATCTGGGCGCTGGCCGTCGACGCGGCGGCATCCGGTCGGAGGGCCGTTGGCGCGGTGCCTCGCGAGCATGCCGCCGCCATCGCGACGGCAGCGAGTCGCGTGGAGAGCTTCGAGAGGGTCGGCTTGCTCATGGGTTCTCGACCGCCAGGGCCCCACGACTGCGACACGCCGTTCGTCCATTTACGCGTCACCGTGTCTGCGCCCACCGAAGCACCCTTTCGCGCCCGCGTTGCCACAAGCAGTTCATCGAAGCGGTCCCCTCCGGGTCACCGGCCCCAATCCCTTGCGCGACCAAGCCGGCGCGACCAAAGAGCGCGAGCGCTCGCGGTAAATGCCAATCGCTCGTGACGACCACCGTGACTTCGAGTCGATACGAACACAGCATCGCAGTCACAAAGAGGGCGTTCTGGCGCGTGGTCCGCGAACGCCGTTCGCGCACTATCGCCCTCTCGGGGATTCCGCGGATAGAGAGTTCCTCCGCGATGACGTCGGCTTCGACGAGACCCCCCCATCGCCGCCCACCCGACGCGACGACGACCGTCCGCGCGCCGCAATGATTCGGCATAAGCGCGCGCGCCGGCCTCGACGCGCTGGCGGAGCACGCCACGACGAAGCCGTCCCGCGGCGTCGAGACGCAGCTTGCATCCCAAGACGACGAGCGCATCGGCCTCGGAAGAGCTTGGCTCGCATCGAGGCTCACCCTCCTCTCTTCCGTCGGCGCCATTCACCGGGATTACCCTTCCCGAAGCGGGCGAGGTACCCTATTAGGAAAATAGCCCTGCTGCGGAACGGGGGCAACGGAAGCGATGCAGCTTACGTTCTGGGGAGTCCGTGGCAGCATCCCAACGCCCGGGGCCGAGCACCGTCCAGATCGGCGGCAACACCAGCTGCGTCGAAGTTCGTGCGGGCACAGGCATCCTCATTTTCGACGGGGCACCGGGCTCCGGCTGCTCGGCAAGAAGCTCCTGAAGAGAATGCCCCCTCACGGCGCACATGTTCTTCAGCCACGTGCACTGGGACCACATCCAAGGGTTTCCTGTTCTTCGAGCCGGCGTTCGTCGCTGGCAACGCGCTTCCATCTGTACGGCGGCAACAACGTCTCGCGCACGCTCGAAGAGACGCTCGCCGGCCAGATGGACTACCCGAACTTCCCGGTGCACCTCGGCGGCATCGGCGCCAAGATGACGTTCCGCGATCTCGCCGAGGGAGAGCCGGTGGAGATCGACGACGGCGCACGGCGGGCAAGTCGCGGTCACGAGCGCTAGCGGCAACCACCCGCAAGGCGTTTTCGCGTTCCGGGTCGAGCACGCCGGCAAGGCCATTGTCGTACGCGACCGACACTGAGCACTACGCCGGCCGGTCGACGAAAAGCTCGTCGCGCCTCGCGCGCGGCGCGGCCGTGCTTGTCTACGACGCGCAGTACACGCCGGAGGAGTACGCAGGAATCGCCGGCGGTGCCCCGAAGAAGGGCTGGGGTCACAGCACGTTCGAAGAGGGCGCCAAGCTCGCCAAGGCGGCGGGCGCTCGGCAGCCTCGTGCTGTTTCATCATGACCCCGGGCAGAGCGACGCCGCCGTTCGCGACAAGGAGGAGGACGCGCGCCCGTGAGCTCTTTCGCGGCGCGATCGCCGCGCACGAGGGCTTGGTCATCGACGTTTGATCGCGAAAAAGCTGCGCCGCAAGTGGGCCTCCGAGCGCAGCGTTGCGCGCGTTGCTCACGAGAGGCTCCCGATCCGCGGACATTCGGCATGGCACCTCGCGTGCATCGAGCGCCCGGGAATTCGAGGCGCTGCCACCAAGGGCGCTGCGGCCGTGACTCGGAAAGCCACAGGCCGAGAGAGCGAGGACGGACGAGATGCTGGCCGATAGCCGCGCGCTGCACGCCTACAGGAACGACATGGCCGAGATCGCAGCCGCTAGACCGAGATACCGAGAGCGAGCTCGCAAGGCATTGGCGCGATGGCAATCGGGGCGCCGGCGAGTGCCTGGTCGTCGCCTGTCTACCCTTCGTCATCGCGATCGCCCTCGAATATCGGCGCTGGGGCATCCCGATGGAAGACATCATTCAGCAAGGCAATTTGGGACTGTTGCGGGCGGCGAAAAAGTTCGACCCCGAAGGGGCTGCCGATTGGCGACGTATGCGGCGTACTGGATCCGAGCCGAAATCCGCGACTATGTCGTGCGTGCGTACCGCGTCGTTCGTCTCGGCACGACCAAGGCCGAGCGACGGGCGCTGCGCGCCTACCGCAAGACGCGCGAGAGCGACCCGTCTGCCCTTGCCGCCGCCAGTGGAATGACCCCGGAAGGGCGGAGTGGCTGCTGCCGATGCTCGCGGGCCGCGAGGCCAGCCTCGACGCGCGCACGGACGAGCACGGCGCGATCTGCGGATCGTATCGCGGGCGCGACGCCGTCGCCGGAAGACGAGGCGGGGCTCCACGAGGCGAACGGGCGCGCTCGCGACGCGGTGGCGCAGGCGCTCGGCGATTTCACCGAGCGCGAGCGGGTCATCGTCCGCGAACGGTTGATGGCGGACGAGCCACGAACGCTTCAGGATCTCGGGAGCACAGCTCGGCGTGAGCAAGGAGCGCGTGCGCCAGATCGAAGAGCGAGTGCGCGACAAGTTGCGCGTGTCGCTCGAGGCGCTGCGCGATGAAGCAGCATGACCCACGCGTGCTAAGCATCCCGACAATGACGGGCGTGGCTGCTGGTGACGGGCGCGGCCGGGGCCCTTGGGTCCGCCATCGCGCGCACCCTGGCGGGACGGGGTTGCAAGGTCGCACTCATCGACTCGGCGCGGAACCAGGCTGCGCTCGACGAACTCGCGGTGTCGCTCGGCGGCGCTTGCGTCGTGACGGGGGACGTCGGCTCGGAAGCGATGTGGGCCGACGGCGGTGCCGCGCATCGCGCGTGAGCTCGGGGCCGCCCCGTCGCTGGCCGCGCTCGCCGCGGGGGCCTTTCGTGGCGGCAAGCCGCTGCACGAAGAAGCGAGCGACGAAGTCTGGCGGGCGATGATGGCGGCCAACCTAGAAACGGCGCACGGCAGCCTGCGGGCGCTGCTTCCGGCGATGGTCGCTCGCCGCCGGGGGAGCATCGTCCTCTTCGGGTTCCCGCGCTGCGGAGCGGCCCGAGACGAGCGCGCGCGCCGCCGCGTATGCCGCCTCCAAGGCGGCTGTCGTCGCGCTCGCACGGGCGGCTGCCGCCGAGGTCCTCGAGCATGGCGTCCGGATCAACGCCGTCCTCCCCAGCACCCTCGACACGCCAGCGAACCGGGAGGCGATGCCGCAAGCCGACGCGAGCCGCTGGGTTTCTCTCGAGTCCGTAGCGGGAGTCATTGCGTTTCTCTTGAGCGACGACGCTCGGGACGTCAGCGGGGCTGCCATCTCCGGTGTACGGCCGGGGTCTGAGTGCGTGGTAGTCGCCCCCCGGTGATTCCTCGCTATACGCCCACGGAGTTCGCCGAGCTCTGGTCGCCCGCTCGGCGCTTCGCCGATCTGGCTCGAGGTCGAGCTCGCTGCCTGCGAGGCGATGGAAGAGGCGGGGCTGGTCCCGCGCGGAACGGCCGCGATTCTTCGCGGCAAGAAGCTCGTACTCCACCCCACGCGTATCGACGAGATCGAGCGAACGACGAAGCACGACGTCATCGCCTTCTTGACGCACGTCGAAGAGCTTGCGGGCATCGAGGCACGCTGGCTTCATCGCGGAATGACATCGAGCGACGTGCTCGATACTTCGCTCGCCATTCTACTGCGCGACGCCGCCGACAAGCTGATGGCGCGATGCGATCGCCTCCTCGCGGCCCTCTCGCGGCGGGCACGTGAGCACGCCCAGACACCGATGATCGGCCGCAGCCACGGAATCTTCGCCGAACCTGTCACGTTCGGCCTCGCGTTGGCCGGGCATCACGCCGAGATCGCGCGCGGACGAGCGCGTCTCGGGGCGGCGCGGCGCGAGATCGCGGTAGGCAAGATCGCCGGCGCTGTGGGGACGTACGCGCACTTGTCGCCTGGCATCGAAAAGGGAGCGCTCGCCGCGCTCGGGCCTCGAGCCCGAGACCGTGGCGACGCAGGTCGTCGCGCGGGACCGCCACGCCTCTTATTTCGCCGCGCTCGCGCTGCTTGCTGCGGGGATCGAGCGCCTCGCGACGAACGTAAGGCACTGGCAGCGAAGTGAGGTTGCAGAAGCCGAAGAGGCATTTAGCCGCGGGGCAAAAGGGATCGAGCGCGATGCCCCACAAGCGCAATCCGATCCTGAGTGAGAACCTCTGCGGCCTCGCCCGAATCGTGCGCGCCGCCGTCGCGCCGGCGCTCGAAGACGTCATCCTCTGGCACGAGCGTGACATCTCGCATTCGTCGGTCGAGCGAATGATCGGCCCGGACGCCACCGCGACGCTCGCCTTCATGCTCGAGCGCGCCGCGGGGCTGGTCGACGGGCTCGTGGTGTATCCACAGAACATGAAGAAGAACCTGGACCGCACCGCGGAGCTGTATTTCAGCGAGGCCGTCCTGCTAGCGCTCGTCGAAGCAGGAATGCCGCGGCAAGAGGCCTACGTCGTCGTGCAGCGGAACGCGATGCGCGCGTGGCACGGCGAAGCGCGCTTCATCGACCTGCTCGCGGCCGATCCGGAGATCGCGGCGAAGCTCGAGCCAGCGAGCCTTCCAAAGTTGTTCGACCTCGACGGCGCGCTCAGGCACGTGCCCGCGATCGTCGAGAGGGCTCTCGCCGCCCCTGCGTTCTGACGACTGGAATGTCACGTTCAGCCGCCCCGGGCCTCCGCTCGACGGCGCACGAGGCGGCGGACCCAGGCCCGTGCGACCACCGCGCCGACGCCCGGCAAATGGCGCAGCTTGAGACGGCTCACTTCGTCGGCATACACCGGTCGCACCGGCACCTCTAGGATGCGCAGCCGACGAAGCGCGAGCTGCGAGAGAAGGTCGTTGGGATAGCCGTAGCTCGGCCAAAGCGCGTCGAGATCCAGGCACTCGCAGGCGCCCGCGGCCAGCGCCGAGTAGCCGCACTGGCTATCCGACAGAGGGACGCCGATGGCGCGCGCGGTCGCCCATGAGAAGACCAACCCCCCCAACCGGCGCTGGAAAGGCATTTCGCGATGGCCACCGTGCCACTCGAATCGGTTGCCCTTGACGTAGTCGGCCTCGCCGCGTGCGATGGGCGCGACGAGCGAAGGAAGATCCGCGGATCCATTTGCCCGTCGCCCGCCATCACGACGAAGGCGTCGCGGAGGCCGCTCGAGAGGGCGCAAGCCCTCTTGTACCCGGTGACTATCGCGGCGCCGACGCCTCGGTTCCGCTCGTGCCGCAGAACCTCTACGCGGGCGTCGCCCAGCGCAAGGGCCGCCGCTGCCGTACCGTCGCGGCTTGCGTCGTCGACGACGAGGAGGTCGTCTACCCAGGCGGGAGCTCCCCGCAAGACGCGAGCGATGCGCGGCGCCTCGTCCCAGGCAGGCACCACCACGATCACGCGCGACTGCATCCACATGATATGTCCTCCTACCCCGATGAGCCGCTGGCCGCTTCTGCTCCTCGCGGGCGCCGTTGCGTTCTTGGTCTGGCGCGGCTTGGTCGCCATTTCGCATCGGCAGTTCGCGCCCGATACCACCCCGGAGGGGGCGTACGCCCGCATCGCGCTCCTCGTCGCCGAACGCCATCCAGGCGGGATCTTCCCGTACCTCGAGACGGAGGCTCAATGGGCCGCTTACACCATCCGTGACGCGCGCAAAAAATCATGCGATCGCGTGCGCGCCAGCTATCCTCCCGGCGAACGCGATCGCTTGCTGGCCGCGTGGCGGAGCGAAGCGGAGTCGCCCGACGGAGCCGACGTCTTCGTTCTTCTGGCCGGGCAGCGCGGGTGGATAGCCCGCCTCGAGCGCGATCTCTCTGGCGCCGCTCACGTCGAGATTCACGGGGAGCGTGCTACGGTCGTCACAGCGCGTGGCACACGGTACCCGTTCCGACGCCGAGAAAACGAGAATCTGGGGCCTCACCATCTTTTCGGCCGAGCTCGAGTCCGAAGCGGAGCGGGCCACGCGCGACCTGGAGGTGGTCGAGCGCGCCGCTACCGACTACGAGCGAGCACGCGCCCCCTGACTCGTTCACGCCTTCTTCTTCAAGTCCTCCCACGAACGTCCCTCCGGTTGACCGTCTTCGCTCGGGAGACCCACGCGGGCCCAGCCCTTCTCGGTGACCTGCCCGAACGGATTACGCGCCCCATCCCAGCCAGCGCGCTGGTCGACGACATTGGAGTAGCCCGCGGCCAGCAGAGCCTCGGCGGCACGGAGCGATCGCGTGCCGGACTTGCACCCGACGATGATCCGGGCGTCCCGGGGGAAAACGAGCTCAATGACGCGAACGAAGTCGGCGTTCGCGACCATTCCGCCACCCTTTGCGTGGAGCAGGGGCACGTTGAACGCGCCGGGCGGGTGGCCGGCCTCGAACTCGGGCGTCGAGCGAACGTCTAGGTACGACCAGCCCTCTGCGAGCATCTCGCTCGCCTGCTGCGGCGAAATTCGGGTCGCGCTGCTCATGAGCGAGGGCTTAGCGCAGAATGCGCCCCCCGTCCGGCGCCCGACGCCTCGTCAGCGGCAGACGCCAGGCGCGGAGAGGGCCTGCTGCGCCGCCGCCCGGACGTACGGCGGCACCGTCGCGGCGAGGAGGGGCGCCACCCGCTCCCGCATGTCGCGGGGCTTTAGCGCAGCGAGCCCGAAGAGGGCGCCGAACGCCACTTGCTGGTCGTCGTCGCCGTCGCCGGGCGCTCCCAGGGCGCGCGCAAGAGCAGTGAGCCGATCCGCCGAGCGTGCGTCGCACAGGGCACCGAGCGCGCGTGCTGCTGCTGCCCGCACCTCCGGATCTTCGCCCTTGTCGTCCAGGCGCTCGCGGATCACGCCGTGCGAGGAAGCCGCGTGGCGGGCAGCGAGCGCTCCGAGGACCGCAACGCGAACTTGCGTCGAGCGATCGCGCAAGGCAGCAGCCAGCGTTTCGTCGAGCCGTGCGGACGGAGGGGCGGCAGCGAGCACGGCGATGGCTGGAATCGTGACGAACGTCCAGTGGACGGCTCCGTCGCTGCCGGAGAGAACACGCGCGGCCGCTTCGATCGCACCCGGAGACGCCTTCCCCGCCAAAGACTGGAGCGCCGCCTCGCGCACGCGCGGCTCCGGATCGCCCGACGCCGTCAAGAGCGCGTCTTGCGCCTGATCGATGCCAACGGCCGTCTCTGCCGCGTACGCGCGCACGGGCCATTCCGGGTCATGAGTCATCGCGTCGACGAGACGCGCCAGCGCCGCGCGGTCACCTGCGCGCGCGAGCTCTCCTAGGGGCCCGATGACCAGGTACCGCGTTCGCATAGCGGGCTCGCCGCTCGACAGCTCCGCGACGGCTGCGTCGGCCTCCGCCATCGCCTCGCGGACCCGTTCCCTCGACGCGCGCATGATTTCGAGCCGGGTCGCGGCGCTCCTTCGCCGGTCGCCGAGGAGCGCGATGAGCCGCTCGGGGGGGGCCGCCTTTAGCGCCTCGCCGAGCGCCAGGCGAAGCGCTGCGCGCTCGTCGTGGGCGGCCTCGGCCGCGTCCGCCAATGCATCGGCGAGCGGGTCGAGCGCACGCTCCGGCGCGAGCGAAGAGAGGAGTGGCGCGATGCACGCCCGCGTCGATGCGTAGTCCCGAAGTCTCGTCGTCAGAAGGGGCACGGCTTCCTTGCAGCGAGCCAGCTTCTCCCCCGCCTTGCGCGAAGCCTCGCCCTCTCGACCGCACAGCGCTCGAACGAGTAGGGACGCTGCGTCTTCGCAATGGTCGCGCGAAGCGGCCACGTCTACGGCTAGACTCCGCCCGCGCGCGTCGAGGCCGTCGTACGCCTTCTCGACCGCGAGCAAGGCCCCACCGCCCGCACGCTCGAGCAACTCGGCTGCGGCTACACCGCGATTGCTCGAGAGCTTCTTCGCCACGTCATCGAGCGTCGCGCCGGGCGAGTCGAACTCGCTATAGGCGCGGATCTCGGCAAGGCCCACGTCCGGATGCTCGAGATCGCCCTCCCCCCGACGAGCGGAAGTCCCGTCGAGAACGAGCGCGACACACGACGTCTCGAGCGGCTGCGGAAACGCGACCTCGTACCCTTCCGCCGACTTCGGCGAGGCGTCCGCCGGCAGGACGACGTGAAAAGTCTGCGTGCTCGTCACGAGGTAAAACGATCTGGGCGCGGCCCCGTTTGCCGATCGAGTGGCGTTCGGGGGCGCCAAGACGACTCTCAGTCGCGTGAGCCGCAGCTCTTTCGGAGCCGCCAGGACTACGAACTCGCCTTGCCCGGCTCCTGGGCGGCGCTCGATCCAGGCGGTCCGCACGTCGTCGTCCGTGAGCTGTGCGCCCGTCGAGCCGGCAACGCTCGAGCCACGCGCGACGAGCAACCCGGCAAGAGGGAGCGCACCGGGGGCACGCTCGCTCCCTCCGACCTCGTCGGCCTGAAGCGTCTGTGCCGTCGCGCGCTGCTCGGCTGTCAGGCGCTGCACGGTTGCCGGCCGAAATTGTAACGAGGCCGGATAGAGCGCCCTTGGCTCGAGCAGCGTCATGCGCTGACCGCAGAGGTTCAGATCCTCGCGGGCGTCGCCGACGAGCACGAAGCCCGACGCCCCCTCGGCGACGAGCCGCACGATCTTCCCCGTGCGCTCGCCCGGATCCCCCTCCGTGAGGCCGGTCAAGCCCGAAAAAAGGGGGGTCGTGTGGCCGCCGGCGACGATCGCCTCCCACGCGATCCCGCCGGGGTCGTCTTTGGCCGGGACGCGGACGTGCACAACATGGCGGCCCAGGCCAATCGCCACCGTCTGGGCCACGACGTCCGCTTCGCGCGGCAGCCTCATCCTAGGGAGCGCGATAGGGACCTTCGCGCCGTTGAAGTTGAGGGTCGCGCTCTCGAGATTGACTTTTACGTCGAGGCCGGGCAAACCGCCCCCGGCCGGCGCGCTAGTCGTCGTCTGCGCGACGACGAGCGGTGCGGCGAAGAGCGCTGCGAGGGGCGCGGCGAGGAGCGTCGTCCGGTGCATGGGGTACCTCCCTCGGCTTTTTTGCCCTTCGGACCGCCACCATGCCAGATCCGTGGGCCGGATGCGTCGGGTCTTGTTCCTCGTGATCGCGATCGGCTCGCTCCTAGTCGCGGGTGTGCTCGTGGTGGGACACCCGAAGTCGCACACCGAGATGCCCCGGTCCGCGCGCACCGAACCGGCGGCGGCTCTCGTCCAGGCGTCGCCCGCCCCGGCCGAAGAACGCGTGACTGAGCCGGCTAAGCAGCAGCCGTCCTTGGTGGCAGGCCTCGATTTGCTACGCATCTCTTCCGACGAGCAGGGCTCGACGGCGCCGGCGGAGGCCGGCGTCGCGCGCCTGACGCTCGACCCCGAACTGCAGCGAACGGCCACGGCGCTCATGCGCATGCACCATTTGCCGGAGGCCGCGATTGTCCTCGTGGATGTGGCGACGGGGCGGCTCCTCGTGTACGCGAGTCACGTCGAGAGCGCGCCGTCGCGCGACCTGTGCGCGGAGGCGACCGCACCATCGGCCAGCGTCTTCAAGGTCGTGACCGCCGCAGCCCTCGTCGAGCACGCCCACCTCGGCCCCGAAACGAAACAGTGTTACTCGGGCGGCGAGCAACGAATTCGTTCGCTCGATTTGGTCGAAGAATCCGCACCGCGACAGGTGGTGCACGACCCTCGCGGGCGCCTTGGGGAGGAGCCTCAATACCGTGTTCGCGCGGCTGGCCAGCGAGCACCTCACGCCTTCGGATCTCGAGGAGATGGCGCGTCGTTTCGGCTATGGCCGCGCTCCGTCGTTCGACGTGCCTGTGCAGGCAAGTGCGCTGCACGTACCTAGAGACCCGCTGGATTTTGCTCGGACGGCCGCAGGGTTCTGGAATAATACGCTCTCGCCTTTGCAGGCCGCCGAGATGAGCGCCATCGTGGCACGCGATGGCGAGGCGGTGCGGCCGAGTGTCGTCGACAGGGTCGTCACCGCCGACGGCTCGGTCGTCTGGTCGGCGCCGGAGGTGCCCTCGTCGCGCCGCGCCATCTCCAGAGACGCGGCCGAACAGCTCGCGACGATGATGACTCATACGGTGAGCGAGGGGACGAGCTGGCGCGCTTTCCACGACGCCCGGGGCATCGCGTTCCTGCCTGGCCTCGCCGTGGCCGGCAAGACAGGCACCCTGACCGACGCGGAAGCGCAGCGATTTTACACCTGGTTCATCGGGTTTGCGCCGGCAACCGCAGGTCCTGGAGTCCAACGCGTGGCCATCGCGGCGCTCGCCGTCAATGGACCTTCGTGGCAGGTCAAGGCCAACGTACTCGGGCGCGAAATGCTCCGGGCGTACTTCGCGGCGCGCGGGGTGCCGGGGGTGACGCGCCCAAGCCTCACGGCGATCGCGCGGCATCACCACTCCCACTGAGCTCACGAGGCGCACCTCTGAACGCCGGGCTCAGCGCTGGGCTTTTTCTTTCACGATCCTCGCATGCACTACCCGGAGCGGTCGCGCGCCGATGTCGGTCACGTCGAAAGAAAGCCCACCGCGATCGCTCCCCACCGGACTGCCCGGATTGTCCCCGCTCGGCAGCTGCCAGCGCGACGTGATTTCGAGCGTCACCACCATGGCGGTGCCGTGACGAAGGACTGGCCGGCGGGCCCGCAGCGAGCTGACGAGGCTCGCCCCGATCCGCTCCCACGCGCCCTCCGCGGCGGTGGCAGCCATGAGGTGGACGCTCGTGACGTCGCCGTGCGGGTCGACCGTCAGCTCGAACATCGCCTTCGAGTTCAGCGGCGCGTCGTTCGCACGGGCTACCTCTTCGGCGGCACCGATGACCGCCCCCGACCCGTCGAGACCCGCGGCGTGGTCGTGCTCCAGCTGCGCGTCGCGCATCGAAAGCTCGACCCCAGGCGCCTCGTTGTGTTCCGGCGCAGGCTCCGGGGCCGCACCGACCTTGTCGGACGAGGCACCCAGAAACATGTTTCGGCCGGCAAGGCCCAGCTGGGCGAGCGACAGGCGGGTGGGCCGCGTGAGGCCCATCGGCGCGCCCGACGAGGCAGCCAGCGGCGCCTCCGAAAGGAGGATGGGCTCCGCGTTCCGGACGTCAGACGGGGGTCGGGCGGCGAAGCCGGAGGAGCGCATCGCCGGCTCCCGCTCCGCCTCGGGGGGGGTGGCTCTCTCGGCGGCTGCCCGCTCGGTCGGCGCGGGCTCGAGCTCGACGTCGACGGCTCCGAGCACGTCGGACGCTGTCTGGCTCGAGACCATGGCTCCGGGAGCGAACGATAGAAAGACTGCCGCGTGCGCGGCCAACGCACCGAGGAGCGCCACGAACTCTCGCCGGCGGCGCCCCGTGCCCGCGCGCCAAGCATCACGCATCACGAACGTCGCGCAGAAGCACGAAGAGGGCACCGTCCTCGCGGAGGATGCGCTGAACACCCTCCGCGTTCGTGCGTTCGCAGAGAAGCGCCGCGATGGCCCACGCGGTCGGCTCGTCCGTCGCGAAGACAGGTGTGGCGATCTCCCAGAGATCGCGGTCCTCGAGCGCGTCGGTCAACGTGGCCGAAGCGCGACGCGCGGTCTCTGCGACGGTAGGATTGCTCCAGGCCCAGGCCCAGGTGCGCGGGCCGCGGGCGAAGGTTCCTAGGAGCGTGGCGGCGGCCGTGCCGATGGGGCGGCCTGCGACAAGCCATCTCACCGAGAGCGTTTCGACGTTGAGCTCCACGCTGTCGGCATCGAAGCGCGTCCGGATCGTGTCGTTCTTGTCGCGGAGGCGCGCCACCAAGGTATCGCGCTCCTGGTCGAGTCGGAGGCTCGGGGCGCGAACGAGCCCGGGCAGCCAGGCGAAATCAGGAGCGAGGTGCACGAACGTCCCACCGCGCACGTCATCGAGCTCCACTCCATCGAGAGAGCAGAGGGCCTCCGTCGCCTTGGCGAGCGTCGACAAAAGTGCGCGCACTGCGTCGCCGCTGAAGAGCGCGTCCACCCGCGACTCGTCGCCCACGATCTCTTCGACGTCGATGCCGGCGACGAGGGGCTCACCGTTTCTACCGCGTACGACCTCCACGAGCAGCCGGCCCCAGGACTCGGCGGAGAGCTCGTCGCGCAAGAGGGCGCCCACGTCGTCGAGAATCTCGCGGCGCATTCGCGTCGTTTCGACGTTGTCCATGGAGCGACCCGCAGCCTAGCGCGACGAAGGCCAGGGTCGAGCCGCGCGCCGGCCCGTTGCGCGGCAAAGGTCAGCGCCCAGGCTCAGACGAATAAGTCGGTCAGCAGCTCCGCGCCAGGCGCCGACTGGTACTTCGCGAAATCGGTCACGCCCTCCGACCGAAGGAGGTCCTCGTCCAAGAAGTAGTTGCCGGTGCACTCGCGGCTCGGTCGCGTGAAGACGACGTGCGCCGCGTCCGCCACGATCTCGGGAGAGCGACTGCCGCGGAGCGTCGCGTCCCCGCCGAGGAGATTCTTGACCGCTGCGGTCGCGATGACGGTCCGCGGCCATAGGGCGTTGACGGCCACCCCGACGCTCCGAAACTCTGCCGCCATACCGAGAACGCACAGGCTCATGCCGAATTTCGCGAGCGAGTACGCGACGTGCGGCGCGAACCATTCCGGCCGCAAATCGAGCGGGGGCGACAGATTCAGAATGTGCGGATTGCTCGCTTTGGCCAGATGCGGGAGACAGGCCTGCGAGCATGCAAACGTGCCCCGTGTGTTGATCTGATGCATCAGATCGAAGCGCTTCAGCGGCGTGGCGAGCGTACCAACGAGGCTGATCGCGCTCGCATTGTTGACTAGCACGTCGATTCCTCCGAACGTCGCGACCGCCAGGTCTACCGCCGCCTGGATCTGGCTTTCGAAGCGGACATCGACCACGCAGGGAAGAGCGCGCCCGCCAGCCTCTTCGATCTCCGCCGCCGCGCTGTAAATGGTGCCGGGGAGCTTGGCGTTGGGTTCGCTGGTTTTCGCTGCGATGACGACGTTGGCGCCGTCACGCGCCGCTCGGAGTGCGATGGCTTTGCCGATGCCCCGGCTCGCACCGGTGATGAAGAGCGTTTTTCGCTCGAGGGTCGCCATCGGGACGTGGGTGTGTCGAACGGCGCAAGCGCTTACGCAGCGGCAGCTCGTCGCTGCTCTTCGCGCAGAATGTCGCGCAGCGCGTCAGCAAAGGCGCGCACGAAGAGGTGGTTTCGACCCTCGAGCACGCCTCGCCTGCCGTGCGACGGCGACTCGGCGCTTTGCTCGTTCGGAGAGGTGTCTCCGGTGCGTTTCGCCATGGCGACATGATGAACTCTCCCGCGACAAAGTGAATACGCAAAGTGTTCTGAGACGGAGAGTTGTCTCGCAAAGGACGAGTGGCGCCCCGCCCACACCCGCCCCAGCGCGTCGCGCTTTTCGCTCGCCCAAAGGCGCTGGTGATAAGCTGACGGAGGGCAGGGGTCGGCTCAGGGGCTCGGACGACCAACCCGGGGCATGGCCACTATGGTCGCAGGCACCCGGCCAGCTCGGACAGGGTTGTCTCCGCATTCGCGAGGCCATCGCCGTGGACCCCCGCGTCGAAACGGCGCGAGAGGCGCATGTCGGGGGTGAGCTTCCAGGCGCCTTCGCGTCTTGCTTGATGAGCGCGGTGATCTTCGGCGGGTCTGAGCGGCGTGTCGTCGCGCAGGTGGAGCGTCACGCTCGCGCGTTCGCCTCGCAGCCGAGGACTCGCAGCCGTCGGAGCTCGGTCTTCAGCGCCATGAGCTGCACGAGGCGCCGCGCCTCTTCGGGCGGCGCGCCGAAGCGGTCCTCCATC
Organism: uncultured delta proteobacterium; assembly: GCA_963787925.1. Taxonomy (GTDB): domain Bacteria; phylum Myxococcota_A; class Polyangia; order Polyangiales; family Polyangiaceae; genus Palsa-1150. Next base: position 44,830 of record CAWBEN010000003.1, on the reverse strand, counting down.
TCGGCGGCGATCTCGGCGACGTGCGCCTCGTCGATCGCGCTCGCGAGCCGCTTGTAGAGCGAGAGGCGCACGCCGACGTCGGTCACGTAGTCCTCGGGCAGGAGCGCCTCGACGTCGAAGGTGAGCTCGGGGTCGACGTCGTGGACGACCGCCTCGCCGCGCAGCTCGTGCACCGCCTCGTCGAGCATCTGGCAGAACAGCTCGAAGCCCACGCTCGCCACGTTGCCCGACTGCTCGCGCGCCGAGCAGATCGCCCGCGCCGCGCAGCTCGAGATCGAGCGACGCGATCTGGAAGCCGCTCCCGAGCTCGGTGTGCCGCTCGAGCGCCTCGATGCGCGAGCGCGCCTCGTCGGTCATCGCGTTGGCGGGCGGCACGACGAGGTAGCAGTACGCGCGCTCCTTGCAGCGGCCGACGCGGCCGCGGAGCTGATAGAGCTGCGCGAGGCCGAAGAGATCGGCGCGATCGATGATCATCGTGTTGGCGCGCGGGATGTCGAGGCCGCTCTCGATGATCGCCGTCGCCACGAGGACGTCGTAGCGCCCGTCGACGAAGTCGAGCATCGCCTCCTCGAGCGCGGCCTCGCCTCATCTGCGCCGTGGCGCGACGCGCCGACGCGGCGCGCTCGGGACGAGCTCCTGGAGGCGCTGCGCCTTCTCGTAGAGCCCCTCGATGCGGTTGTAGACGTAGAAGACCTGCCCGCCGCGCGCGAGCTCGCGCGTGCACCGCCTCGCGCACGACCTGCTCGTCGCAGCGCGTGACGATCGTGCGCACCGCGCGGCGATCGACGGGCGGCGTCGTGATGAGCGAGAGATCGCGCAGGCCGCTGACGGCCATCTGGAGCGTGCGCGGGATGGGCGTCGCGGTGAGCGTGAGGACGTCGACCTGCGCGCGGAGCTGCTTGATGCGCTCCTTGTGCGCGACGCCGAAGCGCTGCTCTTCGTCGACGACGAGGAGGCCGAGGTCCTTGAAGTGCACGTCCTTCGAGAGCAGGCGGTGCGTGCCGATGACGACGTCGACCTTGCCGTCCTTCAGCCCGAGGATCGTCTCGTCCTGCTCCTTCTTGGTCTGGAAGCGCGAGAGCGCCCGCGATCGTGATCGGGTAGTCGCGCATGCGCGCCTCGAAGGTGCGGAAGTGCTGCTGCGCGAGCACCGTCGTCGGGCAGAGGAGCGCCACCTGCTTGCCCGCCATCGCCGACGCGGAAGGCGGCGCGGATCGCGACCTCGGTCTTGCCGAAGCCGACGTCGCCGCAGACGAGGCGGTCCATCGGGCGGGCGGCTTCGAGGTCCTTGTTCACGTCGTCGATGGCGCGCGCCTGGTCGGCCGTCTCGTCGAAGGGGAACGTCGCCTCGAAGGCGCGGTAGTCGTCGTCGGCGGGTGGCAGCGCGTCGCCCGGGCAGCGCCTGGCGCTCGGCGTAGAGGCGCAGGAGCTCGTCGGCCATCTTGCGGACCTCGCGCTCGACGCGCGCCTTGGTCTTCGCGAAGGTGCTGCCGCCGAGCCGGTCGAGCTTCGGCGTGCGCGTTCTCGCCGCCGGCGTACTTCTCGATCTGGTTGAGGCGCTAGACGGGCAGGTACAGCTTGTCGCCGCCGGCGTACTCGACGCGAGGAGATCGACCGTGAGGCCCGACGACGTCCTTGTGCACGAGGCCCTGGTAGCGGCCGATGCCGTGCTCGACGTGGACGACGTAGTCGCCGGCGCGAGGCTCGCGCAGGTCCTCGAGGAACGGCCGGCGTGCATCGCGCGATCGCGCACGTTCGCGCCGGCGATGGGCGCGCGCGCCGAAGATCTCCTCCTCGGTGACGAGGACGAGCCCGTCGGCGGGCAGGACCGACGCCGCGCGCGAGCGGCACCAACGACGACCTGCGACCTCGTCGGACGGCCTCGCTCGAGCCATGCCGGATCGAACGCCGCGAGGCGCGCCGTGCACGCGACTCCCTGGTGCCGGAGGAGCGTCGACGAGGCGCTCGGCCTGCGTCTGCGCGCGCGCCGTGAGGAAGACGCGCAGGCCGTGCTCGCGCCAGTGCGCGATGCGACGGACGAGCGGGGCCAGCGTCGCGTTCTTTCCCTTCGCGAGCGCGCGCGTCTTCACGGCGCGCGTCGAGATCGTCGTGGTCGCGCGACGCCAGGTCGAGCGGCTCACGCGCGTTCTCGTACGCGGCGAGACCCGCTTCGACCTCGCCGCCGACCGGCGTGCGGTGCAGCGCGACGACCGTGCGCTCAGCGAGATCGCGCGCGACCTCGCTCCTCGTCGCGGTAGAAGGCCTCCGGCAAGAACGCGGGTTCTGACGCCGACTTCTGCGCGGCGTCGCTGTCAGCCCGCGCGAGCTCGTCGCGCACCGCACGCGTGATCGCGGGCGGATCGTCGAGCACGACGATCGCGTCGTCGCGGACGTACGCAAGGATGCGGATCGAGGGCATCGTAGTACGCGGGCAAGAAGCCCTCGGCGCCGAAGAACGCACGCGCGTGGACCACGTCGTCGACGAGGACGCGGGTCTTGCTCGTCGGCCAATCGATCATCTCGGCGAGCTGGGTCACTCGTTCCCTCGCGCGCGCTATCGCGGTCGGCTCGGTGAGGATGGCCTCGCGCACGGGCGGAAGCCACGTTTGCCTGAGCTCCGGCCGCGTCTTTCTCCGTCGTCTGCTCGGCGGCGTCGAACGGCTTGATCGACAGGACGAGATCGCCGTAGAGCTCGATCGCGCACCGGTGACTCGCTGGACGGCGGCCACACGTCGAGGAGCGCGCCGCGGACGGCGAAGCTGCCCGGGTCTTCGACGACCGGCACGCGCAGGTATCCCGACTCGGCGAGCGCACGCAGAAGCGGCTCGCGGTCGAGCTCCTCTTCGGCGACGACGCGCTCTGATCGCTTCGCGAGCTCCGACCGCGGCACGACCTTGCGCGCGAGCGCTACCGCGGGAACGACCAGACGCTCCACGAACGATCGTGCGCGAGATGGAAGAGCGTCGCCATCCGGCTCATCGCGGCGCGCCGGTCGGGGTTCACGTCGGCGTAAGGCGACGACTCGTTCGCCGCAAAGACGAGGACGTCGCCCTGGCCGGTGTCCTCCGCGTCGTCGTCCGACGCACCGCGACCGAAGAACGCGACGTCTTGCGCCACGCGCCGGGCCGCGTCGAGATCGCCCGTCACGATGACCACGTGGCGCCCTTCGCGAGCGATCGCGGCCGCGAGGGCGGGTCCTACGCAGCCCGTCACGCCAGAGACATCGAGCCGGCCCGGGCGCATTGGTCGCACTCGGGTGGCCACGTCGCGCAAGCGGAACGCCGTGACGCCCTCCGGGGGCAAGATCGTGGGCAGGGGCTCCAGCTGTTCCTGGGGAGACGGGCGTGCGAGCTGGTCCGCCGTCAGTCCCGTGCGCGCTTCCAGCGTGGATGTGAGCGGAGGGGACCGGGCCATGGGGATGGATGGGCGGTTACCTAGGGCGAGGCGAGCCGACATGCAACCTGAGGCGCGGGTTGGTCGGAGGCACTGGTTGCGAAGCGATGGCGATACGCACTCCGCAAAAGACCCCCCGATGCGCGCAGGGTGAATCCGAGAGGATGACGCCCGCCGCTCACGGCAACGCCAGGTCGACCTTTTGGTCGTTGCGTGGCGAGCTTCGTCGCTCGGTAGTGAGCTTCGATAGCTGCGTAGTTTAGCTTCGCGGGCCACGTCGAGGCTCGCCTTAGGCCGCGCGTTGGCTCCCACTGGCGCGGCCACAAGCCCACTGCGCTGCACCGAAGGACGTCGAAGCGCGGCGGCGCTGGACGTCCGCGTGAGGCCACGGGTAAGACAGCTTCCGAACGCGGAGCCGATCAGGATGGAAACATGGCGTTTCTACAGCGAGTAGGCCATTAACCATTAGGCGGCTAATCGCTCATGCGCGATGAAGCGCCCTTTCGAATCATCCGTCTTCACTGAAAAAGCTTCTGGACCAAAGAGGTATGGTGAGTAACTTGGATTACTGGAGAGTTTTTGCGAGCGTAGCGGGGGCGGTGGGAGTCACCGCGCTTTGCCAATGCTCACTCTTCTTCGATCTCGACGGCCTCGACAACGGCGGGGCGGCAGGCGAGCAAGATGCTGCGACGGCGGGCTCCGATACGGGAGTAGGCGACGCAAGGACCTCCGAGGGTGGGCTCGACGCGACAGTCGGCGCGGACGGATTGGCCGATACCGGCGCGACGACCCCGGACGAGGCGGGCGATGACGGCGACGACACGGGACACCTGGACGCGCCGACGGGGACCGGTGGAGAGACGGCGGCACCCGAGGCAGGCGGGCTCGAGGCAGGCGGGCTCGAGGCAGGCGGGCTCGAGGCAGGCGGGCTCGAGGCAGGCGGGCTCGAGGCAGGCGGGCCCGACGCGGGCGGGCGAGATGCTGCGGCCGACAGCGGGGGTCTGGCGGCGGGCCTCGTGGCCTTTTACGCCTTCGACGAAACGAGCGGCGCCACTTCCGTGGACGTTTCGGGCAACAATCCGCCGGCCATCATGCAAGGGGCCACGTTCAGCGGCGGCCTGCGTGGCAACGCCGCGACCCTGAACGGCACGACGCAGTACGTCAGCTTACCCCCTGGCATCGTAAGTGGCCTGACGTCGTTTTCGATTTCCGCGTGGGTTTATGAAAAAAACGCCGCAGCACACAATCGCATCTTCGACTTTGGGACCGGAACGACCGCGTACATGTTCCTCAGCCCAGACTCCCTCGGGACGCGATTCTCCATCACGGCGGGTGGTTCCGGCATGGAGCAGCGCCTCGACGTACCGATGCAGCTGGTGACCGGTAGCTGGCAGCATTTGGTAGTCACCCTCAGCGGGACCGCGGGCGTGCTTTACGTCAACGGCGCAGCGGCCGCACAAAATGCGGCGATCACTCTGAATCCCGCCAGTCTCGGGAGCACCACGCAGAACTGGCTCGGGCGCTCGCAGTGGACTCCAGACCCCTACCTGAGCGGACAGATTGACGAGCTTCGGATCTACAATCGTGCGCTGGGCGCCGCCGAGGTCCAGCAGCTCTTCCGGCAGCGCTAGGGAGTCGTCGCCAGGCTGGAGCGCGACGTGCGGGGGCCGGCGCGGGCGCTGAGGCTCAGTGCGGATCCTCGCCCAAAGTAACCTTGCCTCGCGCCGCGCGGAATAGATTGACGAAGTACAACACCGCGAGCGCGAGCGCGGGCAACCACCACGCGATGCCGAGCGCCAACCCGTGGTCGCTCGTCGCGGCCGCGTGCGCGTCGAGGTCGTAGCGGGGCCCGAGCGTCGATGGCAGGAGCACCGGATAGAGCGCTCCTGCCGTCGCAAGCAGGAGAGCCGCGACGAACGCGCTCGACGCCAAGAAGGCGCGGAGCTCCCAGCCTTGCCTCAACGACTTGAAGGCCATCACCGGACTGGCCGCTGCGACAGCCGGGAGGGGCCAGGCCCAGGGGCGATGCGCGAGCGCGACGAACATCGACGGACGCTCCAAGAGCGTCGCGCCGGTCACGGCCGCGGTGAGCAGCACCGAGCCGGCCCACGCGCGCCGAGCAGCCATCACGCTGCGCGCGCGCACGTCACCCGCCGTCTTCCAGACCAGGTAAGACGCGCCGTGCGCCGCAAGGACGGCCACGGCGAGGAGTCCGACGAGGCCCGTGTACGGGTTGAGGGCGCCGGTTTGCGCTGGACGCAGAGCGAAGAGGTCGAGCTGGAACCAGCCGCTACCGTCAATCGGCACGCCGCCGACGACGTTGCCGAGCGCCACTCCGGCGACGAAGGCCAGCGCCGTGGACGAGAGCGCGAACATGCCGTCCCAGCCTGCGCGCCACAACGCGTGCTCCAACTGGGCCCGCAGCTCGATTGCGATCCCGCGGAACACGAGAAGCCACAAGACCATCGTGAGTGGAAGGTAAAGACCGCTGAGCGCCACGGCGTAAGCGCGCGGGAAGGCGAACACGAACACACCGCCGGCCGCGATGAGCCACACCTCGTTGCCATCCCATACGGGCGCGATCGCGGCCAGAACCGAGCCCCTCTCCTCAGGGGTCTTGGTCACGAAGCGCTGCACGATTCCGGCGCCGAGGTCGAACCCGTCGAGCACGGCCCAGGCGGTGAGCATTGCCGCGACGATCGCGTACCAGATGGGGACCACCGCTCATGCCTCCGGAGCCGCGCAGGTAGCCGGCCCGCCCGCGATTTGCCTCGCCACGAGCAACACGAAGAGGAGGCCCAAGAGAAGGTAGAGCCCCATGTATCCAAGCGTCGTGAAGACCACATCGCCGCCGCCGACACGGGCGGACGTGCCCTCCGCGGTCCGCATGACTCCGTAAACGATCCATGGCTGGCGCCCAAGCTCGGTCGTCATCCAGCCCGCGGTCGTCGCGATGTAAGGAAAGGGAAAGCTCAGCATGAGGACCCAGAGGAGCGGGCGCGCCACGTAGAGCCGACCAAACGGAAGGAGCACGGCGCTGACGAGCATGATCAGCGTCAGCACCGTTCCGAGGCCGACCATCACGTGGTAGGCGTAGTAGAGAAGCTCCACGTTGTCGGGCCATTCCGCGCTCGGCACGTCGTTCAGGCCAGTGACGGTTGCGCCGAACGAACCGTAGGCGAGGAAGCTCAAGGCCTGCGGTACGACGACGGGATTCTCGAGGCGCCGTTCGTCGACGTTGGGCTGCCCAAGAAGCGCGAGGTCTGCGCGCGAGCTGCTGTCGAACTTGCCCTCCATTGCCGCGAGCGCGGGGCGTTGGTACTCCGCGACCAGCTTTCCTTGTTGGTCACCCGTCGGAAAGAGCTGCGCCGCGCACGCCGCGAGCCCGACGACTACGGCGACCCGCAGGCCGAGCCGCGCGTGGTCCTCGTTCTGGTGCATCAGAAGCCAGTACGCGGAGACCGCCGCGACGACGAAGCAGCCCGTGACGCACGCTGCGCACATCACGTGCGCGTACTCCCAGAAGGCCCAGCGATTGAAGAGATACGAGCCCGCGTCCACGAGCGCGAGCCGCCCGCCCTGTGAGGGTCCCTGGCCGACGGGATGTTGCATGAACGCGTTAGTGACCACGATGAAATAGCCGCTCAGCCAGGAACCGACGAAGACCATGACCGCGCTGAAGAAATGCGCGCGGGCGCTCAGCTTCTTTTCGCCAAAGAGAAAGAGCGCCAAAAAGGCCGACTCCGCGAAGAAGGCGAACATGCCTTCGAGTGCCAGCGTGAGACCGATGACGCCACCGGTGACGTCACTGAAGCGCGCCCAGTTCGTTCCGAGCTGGAACTCCATGGGGACGCCAGTCACCACGCCGACAGCAAAGTTGAGCCCGAAAATTCGCGCCCAGAAGCGAGCGAGCTCGTCGTACCGCGGGTCCTTCTGGCGAACGGCGAGGACCTTCAGCACGACGAGGACGAGCGCCAGGCCCATCGTGAGCTGCGGAAATAGGTAATGGAACGTGATCGTGAAGGCGAACTGAAATCTATGCCAAGCAACCACGCTCATGACGTCCCACCGCGGGTCTGTAGGTCGTCCGCCCGGGGCCGACAAGCACGGCCGCCCTGGATGGCGAGACCGGCCGCGCCAATGTCATCCAGCCCGCTCGTAGCGCACGGTCATCGCCTCGAACTCCCCTCCGTAGGGCGACGGAACGAAGGATCGGAAGAGGCGCACGTCATCCTCTGGCCTCTCGGTCACCTCACGCCAGCTGACACGCGAGCCGTCGGGGCGTGACATTTCCGCGACGAAGGTCAGCGTACGCGTCGCCTCGTCCCACGTGCCTTCCATGACGACGAGCGCCCGGCGCATGGGGTCGACCCAAGTGGCCACGTATTTCTGACCCACCGAGTCCCAGCCGTAGATGCCGTGACCCTCGAAGCCGCTCGTCTCGTTCTTGAAGTCGGTGACGAGCCACGGGCCACACATCCGGCCAGTCATCTTGCCCTCGCTCTTTTGCGCCACCGCATCCGGCACCGGCCGGACCTCGACGGCCGCTCGCCATAAGCCCGCGTCGGCCGCGAGAAGCTGGACCTCCGGACTCGCGCTCGAAGACATGGAAGCGAGTATTGCACCCTCCGCCGTCAGTGGCGACAGAGTCCGACCGCGCCTCAGGCAGCGGATTTTTGCGGCGCTCCTCCGCCCCGCAGCGCGAGGGACGCGAGTGGCGGCAAGATGCCGAGCGTGGCCAGCGTCGAGGTGATGAGACCGCCCATGACCGCAATGGCGAGGGGACGCTGAATCTCTGCGCCCGCTCCGATCCCAAGTGCGAGCGGAAGGAGGCCGGCGAGGGTCGCGACCGTCGTCATCACGACCGGGCGAAGCCGACGTTCCGCGGCGGCGGTGACGGCCCGGACGGGGTCGTCGCCCCGATCGCGCGCCCGCTCGGCCTCCTCGAGGAGGAGCACGCCGTTCTTGACGACGAGCCCGACCAGGAGCACGCAGCCCATGAGTGACGACGCGTTCAGTGGCGTGGCCGTCAAGCGCATGGCCCCAATGGCTCCGACGATCGCGATGGGCACCGAGGCGAGGACGAGCGCGGCCACACGCATTCGCCGGAACTGGCCTGCCAGAACCGTGAGGACGAGCAGGACGGCAAAGCCGCCGATGACCGTGAGCTGCTGGGTGGTGTCTCGCTGGCTCTGCGCCTGACCGCCGATGACGAATCGATAACCCTTCGGGACCGAAGTCTGCCGGGCGAGGCTTTCGACCTCGTCGGCGAGCGAGCCGATGTCCCTATTTTCGGTGTCCGCCGTGACCGTGACCAGCGGCTGGAGACCCTCGTGAAGCAGCTGGGAAGGAGTCGTGTCCGTCGTCGGCTCCGCCACCGCCTGAAAGAGCGTCGTCGCTTCTCCCGCAACGAAGGGGAGGTGGAGAACTTTCTCCGGATCGAACCGCACTGGATCCGGGTAGCGGACTCGCACGTTGATCAGGCGATCGAAGCGGCGAATGCTGCCGACCTGCGCGCCGGCGAGGGCGCTGTCGAGCCGAGCGCTCACCTCGTCCGGCGTCGTGTGTAGCCTAGCGATGGCGTCTCTCCTCATGACGAACCGAATTTCGGGTGTGTCGCTCTCTTTGCCTCGGTAGAGGTCGACGAGGCCACGGACGCCCTCGATACGGTTGGAAAGGTCGCCCGCGATCCGGTGCAGCTCCGCGTAGTCCGGCCCGAAGATCTTGACCTCGAGAGGCCGAGGCGTCCCCGCCAAATCATTGAGCACGTCCTGAAGCACCTGCAGAAACTCGATGCGCACCTCCGGATACTTCGTCGCGATCCGCGCGCGCACGTCGGCGATGATCTCGCGCGACGATCGCGCTCGTTCCGAGGCGGGCACGAGGCTCACCATCACGTCGCCGCGATTCAGCTCGGTCGCGGCCGCAGGTCCGAGCTCGGCTCCCAAACGCCGCGAGAACGTTCGGACCTCCGGCGTCTTGGCCAGCTCTTGCTGGAGACCCTGGGCATAGCCTTCCGTCGTGGCGAGAGCGGTTCCGGCAGGAAGAAAATAGTCGAGCACGAACGCGCCTTCGTCCATCTCCGGAAGAAAGCCCCGATCGAGACCAGGCGCGACGAGGACGCCCACGCCCACGATGGCCAGAAGGGCGACGCAAGCGGCAAGCGGACGGCCCACCACGCGCTCGAGCACGCGCGCGTAGCCACGCGCCATTCGTCCCGCTTGCGCGTGCGGCTTCGAAGAGAGAAACACCCCAGCTGCCATCGGTACAAGCACTAGAGCGACTCCGAGCGAGACGAGCACCGCCGACGTGACGGTGAAGGCGAGCGCGCGGAAAAAATCGCCGACCACCCCACCTAGAAACGCGAGCGGTACGAAGACGACGACGGTCGTAAGCGTCGTCCCGATGACGGCAGGCGCCAGCTCCGACGTTCCCGTGAGCGTGGCATCGCGCACGTTGGCGCCCTCGTCACGATGACGCGCTATCGCCTCGATCATGACGATGGCGTCGTCGACGACGAGGCCGATGGCGACTGCCATTCCACCGAGAGACATCAAGTTGAGCGTCTGGCCCGCTACCCGCATGGCGAGGAACGTCACGGCGAGGGTCAGCGGGACGGTGAGACCCGCGAGAAAGCCAGCCCTCGCGTCGCGCAAAAACAGCGCGATCACGCCCGCGCAGAGAGCGATTCCGACGACGATCGCGTCGCGCACGCTGGCCATCGACTCGCGAACGAGACGCGCCTGGTCGTACACCGGGGTCAGCGTCACGCCAGGGGGCAGTGCGGACGCGAGCCCGGCGGCTGCTGTGATGGCGCTCTCGACGACGTCCGTCGTGCTCGCCCCGGGCAGCCGCGCGACGCTGAGCACGACCGTCTCGCCGCGCGGTCCCCCGACGCGCACGACGCGATCTTCGTGACCGTCCACGACCTCCGCGACGGAGCCTAGGGGCACCGCGATGCCGTCGGGTGCGATGGCGACGGGCATCTCGCGGATGTCCGCGATGCTCTTTGGCTGCGCGTCCCCCATCACGGTCACCAGCTGCCGATCGCGGTCGACGCGCCCGACGGGACGAAGGCCCATCGCCGTCCTCATCGAGTCGGCTACCCCGTCGGGGGTCAGGCGCAGCGCCGCAGCGGCTTCGGGGTCGACGACGACCTCGACCTCGCGGACGTCGCCTCCGAGCACTTCGATCCGTCCGACGCCGCGGACGCCGGCCAGCGTGGGGCGGACGACGAAATCCGCGAGCTCGCGCAGCTCGCGGGGATCGATCGACCCGGCGAGATTGAACGTGACGACCGGAAACGATCCGGTCGTCACGCGCTCGACCAGTAGCTCACCGCCGGAAGGCAGCTCGGCGCGCGCCTCGTTGACCCGCGACTCGACGAGCTGCAGCGCGCGCCACATGTCGGTCCCCGACGCAAACTGGAGCGAAATCTCCGTCGCACCGCGGATGGTCTTAGACCGGAGGCGCTGCACCCCGAGGACCGTGGTGAGCGACTGCTCGAGGGGGCGAGTGACGCTCGTCAAGAAGACCTCGGCGGGCGCTCCGCCCGATCGCGCCACCACCACGATGCGTGGAAACTCGACCTCCGGGTAGATCCCGCTCGAGAGAGAAAAGCAGAGGCCACCCCCATGGCCAACAACATCAGCGTCGCGAACCAGACCGCGGCCGCGTGACGCTGAAACAGCTCGAGGGCCGCCCTCATTTCACCTCGGCAATGGGCGTTCCGGTCGAGAGCCCTAGGACGTGATCGACGGCGAAGCGCTCTCCTTCCGCTAGCCCACTGGCGACCTGCACGCGCGTGTCGTCCCGCCAACCGACTCGAATCGCGCGCACCTCGGCCTGATCGCCTCTGCAGACGACGAGCTCGGCCCCGTCGGAGACGGCGCCACGGATGGCGCTCGACGGCACGATGAGGCCTTCGAGGGTGCCAGTGGTGACGTTGACCTTGCCGAACGCGCCGAGGGTCGTCGACGCGCCGCTCTCCACCGCGATCCGTACGAGGCCAAGGCCCGTCGTGGGATCGAGGGCCGTCGACCGGGCGCGGACCGTGCCGGCGACCTCGTCGCCGCCCGTGGCGAGCGCCACGCGCGCTGGCTGCCCCGCCGTGATGCCGAGCAGCTGACGCTCCGTGGCATCAGCGTCGAACTCAGCGATCTCGCTGGCCGCGAGCTGGACGATTGGGGTCGCGGCCGTGCCGTCGACGAGCGCGCCGGAGCCGCGCCAAACGCGCGTTACGGTGCCAGCGAACGTCGACCGCACCTGGACGCGCCCGAGGGTGCGGCGTGCCAGGTCGAAAGCAGCGACCGCGGAGGCAACCGATGCGCGCGCCTGATCGGCTCGGGCCGCGGCATCATCGAGCTCTTGCTTCGCGGCGATCCCGCGGGTCACGAGCTGGCGCGTGCGCTCCAGGGTGGTATCCGCGTTGGCCAGGGCGGACTTCGCCTGGGCGACGGCCGCGTCGGCCTGACGAAGCGCGTCGCGCGAGGTGCTCCCGTCGATCGACGCGACCAGCGCCCCCGCGGCGAGGTGGTCGCCCTCGTGCACGAGAACCTCGAGCACGCGCCCAGCCACCTGAGAGGCGACCGGCAAGTCCCCCCCAGGGGGCGCGGCCACGCGACCACGAAGCATCTCGACCGTGTCGATGGAGGAGCGCTGCGCGGGAACGCATCGCACCGCAACGGGCGACGGCTGCTCGTGGTCGGCCGGGGCCGCGCGGTGGCACGCGGCCGTGGAGAGCGCCGCGGCGACCACGAGCGTTGCGACGCGAAGGACCTGGTGAGGTTGGCTCATTGAGCTCCGAGCGCGTGCTCGATGTCCGCCCACGCGTCGGCCGCGGCGGCCTGGGAGTCGAGGGCCGTGAGACGGATTTCGACGAGGGATCGTTCGGCGTCGAGCACGGCAACGAGCGGAGCGCGTCCGAGCGAGTAAGCGTCTTCGGTCGCCCTGGCGGCCTGTTGCGCGGCGGGTACCACGGCATCGACCAGTGTCCGTTGGCGCGCGGACGCCGCGCCGAAGAGATCATAGGCGGCGCTCAGCTCCGCGGCGAGCTGCACGCGCGCGGCTTGGGCACGGGCGCGCGCGATGTCGCCGCTCGCCTTTTCGCGATCGATGAACGGGCCACGCTGGTTGAAGATCGGGACCTCGACGGCGAGCTGCGCGCGGTAGTTGGGCTCGGTGGAGGGAAGGAGCGTGGGGTCGAACGCGTCGATGCCGAGGTCCAGCGTCATCATTGGACGAACGAGCGCTCGCTCGCGATGAACCCGCGCCTCCGCGGCGCGCTCGTCGGCCAGCTCCCGTTGCAGCGGCGCGCTCACGCCGAGCCTCGAGAGCAGCGCGCTGAGGGGCGGGGCCGCGAGGGGTACCGCGGGATCTCCTCTTGCCCGAAGCACGCCTCCGTCGCTCCTGCCCATCCAGCGACCGAGCGCGCTGCCGGCTGCGTTCACTTGAGCGACCGCATCGAGGACATCGGCGTCAGCACGCAGCTTCTCGGCGTGCACCCGGAGCGCGTCGAGCTCCGGTGCGGATCCCACCTGCACGCGTTGCACGACGGACGACTCGAGCGTCGCTTCGAGCCCGGCCGAGTCACGCCGCGCTTGCGCGACGCCCGCGGCGAGCCATAGCGCGACGAACGCGCGCTCCGTCTGCTGCCGGACGTCGTTCCAAGCGACTCGCGTATCGGACGCGACGGTTGCCTCGTCGGCTCGCGCGGCGTCGACGGCCGCACCGCGCTGACCGAGAATGAGCAGCGGGACGGAGATTGTCGCGCTGACCTTTGCCGTCTGCGAGCTCGTTCCCCCGATGAGCGTCGGGTTCGGGTAGATGCCGGCGATGCCGACCTCGGCGCGGGCGGCGCGCTCTCGCGAGCGTGCCACGAGGAGATCGGGCGCGGCGCGACGGGCGGCGTCGAGTGCCTCATCGAAAGAAACGCCCACCCGCCCCTCCTGCGCGACGGCGCTCGGCGCCACCAGGGCCAAAAGGAGCGTCGCCAGGCTGGATGCAATTGCCGCGGCCCTAGAAGCCATGGGAAATCAGTACGCTCCTTGTCTGAACGGAAGCCTAACGCCGAGCGCGGTGGCGGACGGCACCCACCGGCCGGGCGCAGCACGGAACCGGAAGGTCAGACGCCCTCTGGCGAGGCGTCGTGCCAGCCGATGACCCCCTCCAGGGTCATCGAAACCTGCAGGCCGCCGCCGCTCGAAGCAGGTTGCGCCTCCGCCATGCCGCCATGCCGCTGCGCCACCGCCCGCACGAGCGCCAGTCCAAGCCCGCGCCCGTCCCCGTCGGCCGAGCCGCGCCAGGAGCGCTCGAACATGAGACGCCTGGCGGGCTCGTCGATCCCGGGCCCGTTGTCGATCACGGCCAGCCTGACGGACGTGCCCTCGCGCGAAACGCGTACTAGACGGACGCCATCGCCGTACTTGCGTGCGTTGTCGGCGAGGTTTCGGAGTGCCAGCCAGACGAGGCGCTCGTCTGCCTCGACCAAGGCTTCGTCGGGTGCGTCCACGCGAACGTCCGGTGGGGCGACCTCGCGGGCGAGGTCGGCGACGTTGACGACCGCTTTTCCGCGAGCACCTCGCGCTCCGTCGTCCGAAAGAACGAGGATCGCGTCGATGACGTCGGAAAGGCGTGCCGCGTCGCCTCGCACGCGTGCGAGCGCCGCCCCCGTGGCCTCGTCGCTCCGCGCACCAGGTAGCAAAGCGTCGAGCTCGGCCACCATCGCCGTGAGAGGCGTGCGAAGCTCGTGAGCGATGTGGGCGCTGTTGGCTCGTTCGCGCGCGAGAGCGTCCAGCAACCGACGAACGAGCGCGACGAAGGCGGCCTCCAGCTTCGCGATTTCACGCGTCTCCGCCGTCGGAGGGTCGACCGCCGGCTCGGCGTTCACGATTCGTCCCGTCCACTCCACCAACACGGTGAGCTCTCGCAGCGGCGCGCGGAGCGAACGGCGCACCGCGAGCCAAAGAGCGCCGAGCGCCGCAACGACGACTCCCAGCATTCCGCGCGACAGGGCCCGAACGACCCCGCGGTGGGCGCCAATCGGGATCGCGGTCACGATGGTGCGACGAGCGTTTCCGGTCGCGCACGCGCGCCAGGGCTTTCCCTCGCCATCGACGAGCGTTGCCGAGTCGCCTGCCACCAGCCCAGCGAGGGCCCGCGCCCCCCAGGGCATGGCGCCTTCCCGACTGATGAACAAATGAACCCCGCCGGTCTCGCTCTCCGAAATGATCTCCCGCACGGCGTCGTCGGGCGTGTCTCCTTCCGACAATTCCCGATCGAAGGCGGCGCGCTCCCGGGCCGCGTCCGCGCAAGCGGTCTCCGTGTCGCTCGTGTCGAGCGCGCGGCTCGTCACGATGACCGCCGCCGCGCCGACGGCCACGAGCACCGCACCAGCGAGCCCGAAAAGCTTCGCCGTCAGGCGCGCTTCGAGCGTTCGGGAGTCCATGCGTAGCCTATCTGGCGGACGGTGCGCAGGACGTCGCGCAGCCCACGCTCGGACAGCTTTCGTCGAGCTCGCGCCAGGAGCACCTCGAAGCTCGCTCCCGCGCGCGCGCTTGCGTCGCCCCAGACCGCCTCGAGGATGTCGTCGCGCGACACGATCCGTCCCTCGCGCCAGGCTAGAAGCGCGACGATGTCGAACTCGCGCGCCGTCAGCGGCAGGCGCTCGGCATCGAGGGTGACGGTGCGCCGGTCGCGGTCGATCGACAACCGACCGAAGCTCCGCACCGACTCCGTCCACCGCGGCCCCCTCCGAGCGAGGGCGCGCACCCGCGCGACCAGCTCCTCCATCGAAAACGGCTTTCCGAGGTAGTCGTCGGCTCCAGCGTCGAGACCTGCCACGCGATCGCGCACCTCCGTCCGCGCGGTCAGGAGCAGGATCGGCAGCTCGTTCCCGGCGTGCCTCGTGGCCGTGCACCAGCCGAGGCCGGAGCCGTCGGGCAACCCGATGTCGACGACGGCGACGTCGAAGTGTTGCGTTGCAAATGCGGCATCCGCGGCGGAGACCCCACCCGCAACGACGACCGCATTCCCGCTTGCCCGGAGGCCGGCGCTGACCGTCTCGGCCACGCGCGGGCTGTCCTCGACGAGCAGGATGCGCACGGCAATGACGCTAGCACGCCGTCCCCCTCCCGATGACGCGGAGGGCAGCGGGAACGATCACGAGCGCGGCGAGCAATCCGGCGAGAACTCCCATCGTTCCGACTACGCCGAGGTCACGCAAGCCGTCGAATCGGCAGGCTGCGAGCGCGGCGAATCCCGCTGCGGTCGTAAGCCCCGTTGCCGCGACGAGCGGACCTTGAGCGCGCAGCGCGTCGCCGATGGTCCGAGATCGAGCGGCGTCGAGAAGAAACATCGATTCGTCGATGGTCACCCCGAACAGTACCGGGAGAACGAGCGCATCGTAGACGTGCCAGCGAATCGAGGCGACGCGCATGAAGACGCCGACGAGAGCCATCTCGCAAAGGAGTGTCGCGAGGGCGATGCCCGTATGCCTGGCGCTCCGGAGCGCCAGGCGCAACGCGACGGCCACGATTCCGAGCGCCGCACTGCCCACGATCACCAGATCGCGGGCGAGGATGTCTCGGAGCGCGCGGTCGATGGACTCGAAGCCAGTGACCTGGGCAGACGGATCGGCGGCGGCGACAGCGGCCCTGATCCGGTCGTCGCTGCCCGGCCGCTCGCCGGGGCGGACGTAGGTCGCGACGAGCGTCGCCGCGCCGTCGCTGGCGAGATGGCGCGCGAGCCACCACGCGAGCGCGTCGTCTTGCAAAGGCGTCTTGCCGGAACCCTCGCCAGCGGTCGGCAGGCTGGAGGGGTTGGCGAAGGCATCCAGGGCGGGGGTGCAAGCGCGGACGTCGAAGCCGGTGTCCCGCAACGCCGCTTCGAGGGCCGGTCTGCGGGACGGGAGGTCGAGCGCGTCGCGGGCGGAGAGCCGAGCACGCTCCGTCGCAATCGATGGCGCGAACGCGGTGAGGGCGTCGAACGTTTCGATGGTGCCATCGGCGACCAGCCCTTCGAGCCCATCGGAGAGGCGGTCGGCGCGACCCTTCGCCCGCTCCTCTTGCGGATCGGCGTCGAGGACGATCCATTGACGGCGCGCGCCGCCGAAGAGCGCGCGCACTCTCTCTTCGACGGCCAGGGGGAGCAGCGCTCGCGGACGGATTGCGACGAGCGCGTCGGCCGCACGCGGCCACCCGAGCCCCGTGATGACGAGTACGGGGAGCGCTGACGCCAGGAGCGCGACGAGCGCGCGGCGTCGGGTCGCCGTCGTCCATACGAGCACGTCGACCCAGCGCGCCACGCGAGCTTCGGGAGGAGCGCCGCGCTCGAGCCAAGCGCCGATGGCGGGGGTCACTAGCAAGATGGCCACCGACGTGAGCAGTTCGCCCGCCGCGCAGAGGAGCCCGAGCTCCCTCATCGCCCGGAGTCCGCCGAGTGCCAATGACGCGAAGGCGACGGCCGCCACCGCCGCCGCCGTCAACGTCGGCCGCCAGGTCGACGCGCGTGCCGCCCACGCGGCTTCGGCCGGGGCGTAACCCGCGCGGCGGGCGTCGAGCAGCGCCGCGTACACGTGCACCCCCGTGTCGACGCCCACACCGACGACCACCGCCGCGAACGCGATCGCGACCGCGCTCAAACCGTTCGGAAGAAGGGCTGCGACGCCCGTCGTCCACACGGTGCCCAACAAGAGCGGAGGGAGCACGGCGATCAGCGCTCGCGCACGCCGAAATGTCATCGCGAACGCGATGGACGAAAGGGCGATCGAGAGCGTGCCGCTGACAGCAAGATCACGCTTCAACATCGTCTCGGTCGCCGCGGCGACGGCATGTCCTCCCGCCAGCTCCGTGGTCGTGCCCGCGCGCGCGGCAGCCTTCGCGGCGCGCTCGACGTCACCGACGAGCGCCGCGGCGCCGCCGGGAGCAAACGCGGTGCCCCTCGGCTGGACGACGACGAGGCGGGCTCGACCGTCATCGGCAGTAAATGGATCGCCCGGAGCGGCCGCGACGTCGCCGGAGAGCTTGGCCACGGGCTCCCACGGAACCTGCCCAAGCCGAAGCGGGTCCCTCCGCAGCCAGTCCTCCGCGTCCGAGCCCCCTGCCGGTGCGAGGAGGAGTGCCCGTGTCTCCGCGAGCCGCGCCCGCATCCCCTCGGGCGTCAGGAGCGCCGCGAGGCGGAGGCGCGCCGCGGGCCCGGCGTAGAGCCACGCAAGCGTAGGGTCCGGTAAAGGCGCGGGCCGCGGCGCTCGATCGATGACGCGCACGACCGAAGACGAATGGCGAAGCGACTCGGCCATCGCCTCCGCCACCGCAGCAACGTCCTCGGGTCGCTCTCCCCGCACGAGCACCGTCGCGGGCTCGCTCCCGCCGAACGCACGGAGCCACCGCTTGAGCGCGCGCGCATCGCCGGAGTCCGGAAAGAGGGCGGTTAGGTCGCTCGAGACGGAGAGCCGACTCATCGTCAGCCAGACGCTCGCGACGGACACGACCACGAGCGCGGCCATCAGAGCGGGTCCGCGCCATCGCTTGCCTCTCGCGGCGCGCCCGCCTTCTCGGTCGCCTTCGTTCATCATCCTTCGCTCGGACGCTCGTCCGGTGCTGCGTTCGGCGTCTCCGGCTCCTTCTTGATGCGGACGCGCACACGCGTCACGCGCCGTCGGCTGATGGCGGTGACCTCCGCGGTCACGCCCCGGGCGAGCTCCACTTTGTCCCCTGCCCGCGGCAGCCGCCCCAGCAGCTCGACGACCAAGGTCCCCACGGCCTCGCCGAGATCGGTATCGCCCACGTTCACGCCGATGGCGCGCAGCTCCTCGAGCGCGGCACGCCCGTCGACCTCCCAGACCTCGTCGCTGCCCGGAAGCCTCACGACCCGCTGAGGCTCCTCGTCGAACTCGTCGCGGATTTCGCCAACGATCTCCTCGAGTAAATCCTCCATGGTCACGATGCCGCTCGTTCCGCCATACTCGTCGACGACGACCGCGATCGGCACCTGCTTTCGTTGCATTTCGCGAAGAACATCGACGCCGCCTTGCACCTCGGGGACGAACAGAACGTCGCGGCGCAGAGCGCGCAGGTCCGCGAGGGTATGAGCGTCTGGATGAAGCAAGAAGTCCTTCGCGTAGAGGTAGCCGGCGACGTCGTCTAGAGAGCGACCGTCGGTGAGCAGAATGCGCGAGAACTGGTGCGCCCGCACGAATTGCTGCGCCTCGCGCCCACTCGTCTGAATGGGAAGCGACACCACGTCCACGCGCGGCACCATCGAGTGGCGCGCCGCGCGCTGCGAGAAGCGCATCACCCTCTCGAAAAGCTCCGCGGTCGACTTGCCGCGCGGCGATCGAGCTGCGCTGGCGGCGAGGATCGATAGGATTTCGTCTTGGCTGAAGCGCCCCTCGACGCTCGCGACGTCGGGCGACATGCCTACGAGGAGCAGGACCATTCTCGACGCCCTCTCGAGAAGCCACAGAAACGGCAAGAACGTGAGGTAAATGAGGCGGAGCGGGATCGCGGCCGCCAGCGCGGTACCCTCGGACCGCTGGATCGCGATGAGCTTGGGAACGAGCTCGCCGAAGAGCACGTGGCCGAACGTCAGAATGGCCAGGGCGAGGACGTCGAGCGCCAGGTGCAGAGCGTGCGAGGCGGGTGCGCCGCTGACCGAAACGGTCAAGCTATCGAGCAGCGCCGCGGTCGCAGGTTGACCCATCGATCCGAGCCCCAGGCTCGCGAGCGTGATGCCGAACTGCGTGACCGAAAGGTACCGATCGAGACGCCTGACGATGGTCTCTGCGACGATCGCCTTCTTGTCACCCCTGCGCGCGCGACTGCGGAACTGCGACGCCCGCACTTTGACGATGGCAAACTCCGCAGCGACGAAGAAACCGTTGAGCGCGATGCAGAGCGCGGCGACGACGAGGCCCCACACGGGCTCCAAGCTGTATCACGACGGAACGGTCGGCTCTCTCGGTTACGACTTACGAGCTCGGCACCCGGGCCTCCAAGCTAGGCTGCGACGAAGCGATCCGTATTTCCCCGGAGGTTCTCCCGGCGTGTCCGACAACGACGTTCTCGTCTTTTTGCTTTCGCTGGCGGCGATGCTCGCCTCCGCCCGGCTCCTCGGGGAGCTGGCGCGGGCGGCGCGTGTGCCGCCCGTAGTCGGCGAAATGGCGGCGGGCATCCTCCTTGGGCCGAGCGTTCTCGGACGCTTGGCCCCACGCGCCCACGCGTGGCTTTTTCCGTCGGGACCACCAGAGGCGATGATCGGGGCGTACACGACCACCGCAGTCGTGCTCCTGCTTGTCGTCGTCGGCGTCGAGATCGATCTGGGCGTTCTGCGCAGGCGCGGGCGCAGCGCCCTCGCCACGGGTCTCTTCGGGACGTTGCTTCCGATGGCGTGCGGCATCGGGCTCGGGCTCGTGCTGCCGGACTCGGACCTGGTCGACCCGTCGCGCCGCACGCTCGTCGCGCTGCTTCTTGGCGTCGCTCTAAGCATCTCCGCGCTGCCGGTCATCGCCAAAACGCTGCTCGATCTCGGTCTCTTCAAATCGGACATCGGGCTGCTGGTCATGGCGGCGGCGATGATCGACGACCTCGTCGGCTGGCTTGCCCTGTCGCTCATTCTCGGACCTGTTCGCGGCAAGACCGTCGATTTCATATCGTTCGGCCGCACCGTCTTGTTGGGCGCCGGGTTCACGGCGGCCATGCTCGTCTTGGGGCGGAAATTCATCGACACGGTGCTCACTCATCTGGAGAGAAGCCGGAACGCGGCACCCGGACGCGTTCTTTCGCTGGTTATCTTGCTCGCCCTCCTCGGCGCGAGCGCGACCCACGCGATCGGACTGCACACCGTCTTCGGGGGGTTCGTCGTCGGTCTCACCATCGCTGGGTCGTCGCGCGTCAACGCGCGGACTCGCATGGTCGTCGAGGATTTCGTGACGAACGTCTTCGCGCCCGTGTTCTTTGCCTCGATCGGGCTACGCGTCGACTTCGTTCGGGCCTTCGACCTGCGTCTGTGCGCTCTGGTCTTCGTTCTGGCGTCGGTCCCGAAGCTGGTCGGTTGCACGCTGGGATCGCGCATCGGCTCGCGCCCAGGGGCCCGTCTGAACTGGCGCGAGGCCGCTGCGGTAGGGTTCGGGATGAACGCTCGCGGAGCGATGGGCATCATCCTGGCGGCGATCGCACGAAGCGCGGGGTTGCTCAAGGACGAGATGTTCGTCGCGCTGGTGATCATGGCGCTCGCCACGTCGCTCATGAGCGGGCCGGCGATGAAATGGCTCCTCTACCGCGACGAGCCCGAAGAAGACGTCGTCATGCTGCTCCGGCGTGGCGCCTTCGTGCCCGAGCTTCACGCGCGAACGCCGAGCGACGCGATCAGTGAGCTCGTGCGGACGCTCGGTTCGCTGCTGGTCGGCAGAAAGCGGCTAGCGCGGGACGCGGTCCTCGAGCGCGAGCTCGTGGCTGCCACGGGTCTGGGCGACGAGGTGGCGATCCCCCACGCCGTCGTGGAAGGACTGGAGCGGCCTTTGCTCGCGCTCGGCTGCGCGCCGCACGGAATCGACTTCGATGCCCCCGACGGCCGACCTGCGCGCTTCGTTTTTCTCCTCCTGATTCCTCCGGGAGCGTACGAAGAAGAAGTTCGCATTCTGGCATCCATCGCGAGGGCGACGTTCGATGCGCGCGCGCGCGAAGAGCTCATCGCGGCGAGCGGCATGGACGAGGTGACGCGCGTCCTCGCGCTGAGCGCCAAGCGGACACGCGAGTCGATGCGACCTTCGCGCGCGGCCGGCGAAGCGTGACCCGATCCCCCCTGCTTGCGCGAGCGCCGTGGGCGAAGCACCATCGTCCTCGCCATGCGCCCGGGACACGTCGCACTCTCCTTGCTGACTGCAGCTCTTGCCTTCATGACGTCGACGCGCGCCTTCGCCTTCGGGGGGACCGCCAACGACCTCGGCCGGGCGGGAAATTTCGTCGTGACGAACGACGCCAACTTCGGCTTCTATCAGGCGCTCGGCAACGGCAGCGGCCCGACGCTCCGACTGCAGCCGGCGCTCGACTACTTCGTCGCCCCGAACCTATCGCTCGGCGGGACGCTCGTGTTCGGCTACGACGGCAACGACAAGTCGACGACCCTGGGGGTCGCAGGGCGGATCGGATACGAAATCGTGCTGTCGGAGACTTGGTCGTTTTGGCCGCGCGCCGCGCTTACCGTCACTTCTGTCTCGGTGCAAGCGCCCAATGGGAGCGGCGGAGCGAGCCTCGCGCTCGACCTCTTCGCACCCTTCCTCGTGCACCCCGCGGAGCATTTTTTCTTCGGCCTCGGCCCAGGATTCCGGCAGGATCTCGCCGGCCGCGATCCCAAGTTGACGGCCATCACGGGCGGCTTTCTCATCGGCGGCTACTTCGACTCTTGACGAATCATCCCGCGTTCGAGGGCCACCTGGCGAATGTCGTCACGCCGCTTCGCGAGCTCGTCGTGATCCTTCACGGGCAGAAAGCGCGAGGCGGCGCCCTCTCTCGGAACGCGCACGTACGTTGCCGGCAAGGTGGCGGTGAGCTCTTGAATCAATCGCTCGAACTGCACCGCAAGGCGATTGCCGACCTTCTTCTCGACCTCGAACCAGCTCCAGCGAACGCGCGCGCCCATGAGGGCCTCCGCCCGAACGAGGAGCGTGTTCGTATTGAAGACCCGGACCGACGAGGCGTCGAAGTTCTGCGGCAGCCGGAACTCCTCGAGGACCTGAAGGCGACGAGCGACGACGCCGTGAGCGTCTTGCGCGTCCGCCCAGACGGGGATGCCACCCCGGTCGCCCCCCTTCGGTGTGACCTCCACCATCAGGGCCGCGCGGCCCTCGACGAACCGGCCGAGGAGCGCCGTGTCGATCGTGGCGCCGAGGTTGTCGAGGTTCGCTATCCACACGTACTTGCCGCCTCGTGTGATGAATGCCGACAGCAACCCGGAGCGCTTGAGCGCGTCCGGTAGGTCGCCGTGACCAGGAGCGTACGTGCTCGGGGCGCCGTCTTCCCCGCGAAAGAGATGTCCTTCCGGGGTCAGGCGAAGGTTAAGGTCCTGCGTGAACGTCGCTATGTGGGGGCCCGCGCCGTGGTGCCGCAGCGCCTCCCGAATGGGCCCGTCGGTGGCCTCGCTGGTCATGAGCCAGAGGGGCACGGGAACGGTCGCACGCTCCGACCATGTGGCGTTCTCGTTCAGCCGGAGCTCGAGAAAAGTGTAGCCCTCCAGCGCCTCGACCAGCGCCTTGACGACGCCGCCCATGCGCGTCGCCATCCCCCCCGCCATGACGCAAAACGCGAGCTCCCCGCGGCGGATGGCCTCGAGGCCGACCGCAGAGAGGCGCGCGTGCTCGGGGGACCGCGGCACGGGGGCTTCGACGACATCGCCCGGCGCGGGCGGCTCGACCACGCCCCGCGCTCGATTGCGGGAATCCCGATCGATGCTGGCGTCGCCACGAGCGCGCGCCTGAAGCGCCGCCGCCAGCGTGACGAGACGCTCCAGGTCGAAGCCAGCCGTGTCGAGGCGGGCGCGCAGGGCAGTGGGCAGGTTGGAGAGCTCGGCTCGGAGTTCGGCGAGGTCGGTCATGGCGAGAGAGGGCCTCGGAAAGGGCAGAGCGCAAGAGCGCGCCGGGTGGTACCGTGCAGAGGACTAAGGCGTTTGGTGAGAGTGGCAAGGGGCAGCGGATGAACACGAAGGTCCGCGCGTGCACGTCGATCGCGACGCTGGGTCTGGCCTTTACCGGCTGCGTCGTCGAGGCAGGGCCTCCTGTCGCCAGCGGCATCGCCGTCAGCGGCCCGCCTCCCCAGCCCGTCGTGGAGGCGCGCCCCCCTCCTCCCGCACCGCGCGCTGTATGGATTGCCGGCTACTGGCACTGGACGGGAATGCAATACGCATGGATTCCAGGCCATTGGGAAGAGGCTCGCCAGGGCACGCAGTGGCGTGGCCCGAGCTATCCGCTGCGCGACGGCACGTATTTCTACGAGCCAGGCCGCTGGTCGCCTCCTGCGCGTTGAGCTCGGCTAGCGGCGTGTCCTGAAGCGGGGCCAACGCGAGGCTTGCTAGGCTGAGCCTCGTGCACCGGCGAGGCCTCGTCCTGCTGCTCTTCGCGCCATTGCTCTTGGCTGCGACACGGGCGGCCGGGGGCCCGCCGAGCCCTGTGCTCCACGAACCGATTGCACCCGACGCGCGTGAGGATCTCGCAATGCACGTCGCGCTGGAAGGGGATTTCCCGGCCGCGCTGGATACGCCGAGCGGCATCGTCTCTGCGCCGGACCCGCGCCGTCTGCCCTCCCCGGCCGACGCGCCCTACGCGGGAAGGGCCGAAGACGACACGTTCACACCCGACCGGGACACGCGGAGGCCGGAGGTAGCCGGGTACGACGACCCGTTCACGCCGTCCACCGCGCCCTTCAAGCGGCTCGAGACCTTCGACGCCGTCCACGACGATTATCGCCTCTACGTTCGTGACGAGCGGCTCGTGCAGCTCCTCCCGAGCGAATCCCCCGGTACGGACACCGAGCCTTTCTACGCCGACCTCGTCGCAGACGTGGCGCCCGACCGGAGCACGCGCATCCCGAGCGTCGGCCCTGGCGCACGCATCGTGCGTGCCCGCCTCGGCGTGGGAACCGCCGACGTGGCGCTTCGGGTGATGCACGACGGCGCCGACAACTGGTTCTTGGAGGCGCCGGGAATGCAAGCGCCATTCAGAGGCCGCCTCGTCATGGAGCTCGCGGTCCCGCGCGCGACCTTCGGCGGCCCGCTGGCCGACCCTGCGTGGAGCGACCTCCCGTTCGTCGCAGCGCTGCCGGAGAACGTGGCGCGGGACGCCGCCGTCGTGAGAGCCGCGGTCGGCGTCGACCGCCGCGTCCGGCCGCGTGAGGCGATCGCGAAGCTCGTCTCCTACTTCCGGGAATTCTCTGACTCGGACGAGGTCCCCCGCGGCTTGGGCAGCGTATACCTCGATCTCGCGCTGTCGAAGAAAGGCGTGTGTCGCCACCGCGCGTTCGCCTTTCTCGTCACCGCCCAAAGCCTGGGCATTGCCACGCGGATGGTGTTGAACGAGGCCCACGCCTGGGTGGAAGTTCACGATGGCACGCTCTGGCGGCGCATCGACCTGGGCGGCGCCGGACGGATGACGGACGCCCGACGTCGGGACTCGAAAACGGCCAGCGCGACGACCTACCAGCCGCCGCCCGACGCGTTCGCGTGGCCGCCCCGCGCCGACCGTGGCGACGAGCTGGCGGCAGAAGCTCGCCAGGGTAGTGGGGCTACGAGCCTTGACCCCCGTTCGCCGCCCCCTGACGCGGCGATCGCATGGCCGGAATCGCCGTGGATTGACGGGCCCGACGGTCGCACCCCCACCGAGCTCTCCCTCTTCGTTGCGAGCGACGACGCTCACCGGGGTGCCCCGCTGAGTGTCCACGGCGAGGCGCGCTCGGACGGGGATGCATGCGAGCACGTGTCCGTCGAGCTGTGGCTGCGCGACGCAAAGGGCCATACGGGGCTGCAGCTAGGCCGATTGGCCACCCGCGTCGATGGCTCGTTCACGGGAAGCATCGTGGTTCCGAGCGCGACGCCGCTCGGCGACTACGACGTCATCGCACGCACTCCGGGCGACGCGCGTTGCGGCCTGGGAGAGACCAAGTGAGCCGGCGGCCGAGCCGGCAGCTCAATGTCCCCTCAAGAGTGCGAGGACCGCCTGGCGCTCGGCCGGCGTCAGGACGCAGCGGCGCATTTCCGTGCCTTGTGGCCCGCAGCGCCCGCGCCGCTCGGCCTCGATGCACAGGCGATCGCTCGACGGAGGGCGCGCGCAAATGGCGACGAGGTCGCGGTCCGGCGGGACCAGCTCTTGGCCGAGCTCCTCGAGCTGCTGGAGGGGCGGGAGATGGGGATAGAACTTGATTCCCCACTCGACGTCGACGCCGCCGGCCGCGTACGAAGGATGACAGCCCGCGTACGCCCCAAAGATCGCCGCATCGAAATACGCGGCCGACGCGGTCTCCCCGAGGCGGGCCGCCGTGCCCTCTCGACAGTCGAGCGTGTGCGAGTTGGGATGCTGCAGCGCAGCCCTCTCGTTATCGCAGTCCGTGAGGCGCTGGCTAAGCCAGGCCACGGTCGAAAATCCCGCCAGCGCGAGCCCTGCTGCGACGGCTGCTGAAGCGAGCGAGCCACTCGGCTCGCGCGCGACCTGCAGCAGCCCGAGGAGCAGTATCACGAACGAGGGGGCGATCATGAACCGCTGCGCCTCCGAGGGGGTATGATTGACCTCGAGCCGCGTGAAGAGCACGACGGAAACGATCAGCACGGCCCAGACGAAGACGAGCGCGCCTATGGCGCGGGGAGGTCGGGAGGCAGCCAGGGTGAGCCCGAGCAGGCAGAGGAGCATCGGCAAGAGATCGAAAAAAAGCGCGAGGCGACCGTCCCGCGATTCCAGAGGAAGCGCCGCGAAGCGCAGCGACCCGGGACTGCGGGCCGCGACCCATTCGACCGCCTGGACCGGGCCGCCTGGCGAGAGCGAGCCGCTGAACACCCAGTGCGCCGCGACGATGGCGAGCCCAAGGGTGCCCAGAACGGCGAGCCCAGCGAGTCGCGACCGGGCGAGGGTCTGCGGGCTGATGCACCACGCGGCGCCCAGCGCCAGCCCAATGATCCCCGTAGACGCTTCATCCGTTATCCCGAGGAGGGTGCCGCATGCGAGGAGAGCGGGCGTGGTGTGGATGGAACGGACACGGCCGTTCCAGCGGACGCGGACCGCCACGCAGCCGACGACGCCCACGATGAGTAGACCGGCGAGGAGAACGTGCGGGCGGAACCCCACGAGGAGCAGATTGTCGAACGAGTAGCCGAAGAACTCGGCGCCGATCTTTCCGCGCATCGACCAAGGGCCCTGAAGGAGAATCGCAACCGCAGCGAACGGTGCGGGCCATACGCGCCTGAAGCCGAAACCGAACATCAGCAGGGTCGCGGTGGCCGCAACGAGGGCGAACATCACGTCGTGAGCGACCGACAGCGCCAGGCTCGCGTTGGCGATGCCGAACGACAGGGTCTGAAACATCGCCCCGAGCACGTCGCCGGTGAGATGGTAGTGAAGGACGCGTCCCGGGTCGTACGCATTGTCGAAAGGCATTCGCTCTGCGCGGAAGAGCGTGACCAACGGAACGTGCCAGTGGCGATCCCAAAGGTGATAGGGTCTGGACACGATCGCGCTCAGCTCGAATGCGATGACGGCGGCGGCCAGTGTTGCGACGACCGGCCCGATGCGGAGCGCGCGCGGCCAGCGAGGAAGATCGCCGCGTGAACGCCACCTCCAGACGACTCGGATTGCCATGGCCAGCACCCATGCCGGCCGAGATAGTAAAATAGCCGTTTCGAGGCGCATGAATCTCGCGAGTGTCATGACCACCAGCATGTCGATGGCCACGACGGCAGGGATCGTAATCGCTATTTGCCAGACGGACGTAGAGCGCGACGATCGTGCAGCGAGTGCGGCAAAAACGGGAAGAATGTAGAGCGCAACGCACGAGACGACGGCGCAAGACAGCATTGGATCGCGCGAGTCGTACCCTGGGCGTCACCGATGGGCAATGGTGAGTGAGCGCGAAGGCTAGCCCGCCGCGATACGCGGAAGGGCCGCCGCGGCGGCATCTGCGCCAAGCTCGATGTAACGCTCCCGAAGGCTGCGATCGCCAAACCCGTCGATCGCGCTTCCGGGCAGTGGCTCGCTCGGCCGAATCTCGATGATGTCGACCCTCCGCCACCGCTTGAGCGCGGAGACGGCACGTGTTGCCTCCTCGGTCAGTTTTCCCTCGATCCGCAAGGCCTCGAGCTGGTCGACGAATCGATTCACGTCGTACGCGTCGCGCAGGTCGCGGTAGAGACGCTCGTTGATCAAGATGTCGACGAACTCGCTCGCGAGCGTGAGCCCTCTCGCGTTCGTAGGCGCCCGCACGAGCCGAGGATGGGCGCACACGACGATGATCCGATCCACGTCGCCGCCGAGCGCCTGTTTGACGGGGGTGTTGTTCAGAAGTCCCCCGTCGAGACAGGGCCCGACGCTCGGCACGTCGACCGGCGCGTAGACGATGGGAAGCGCGGCGGACCCAAGGGCCGTCCGGCAGATGATGTTCCAGCTTTCCTCGGAGTCGAAGTCGCCGTCGCGGAACGAACGCACGTTCCCGAAGGTCGTGGCCGGCTGACCGTTGATGCTTCCCAGCTGGCCGGTGAGATTGGTGAGAACGAGTCGGAGCTCGACCGGCCGCGTGCCAATGCTCCGAAGCGCCTCGCGGGCGCTCCGCATCAAGCCGAGCACGTGCCCATGGGTGCCGGCGCCGCGCAGCTGGAAGATGTCTTTGATGTTCGGCGTGAAGACGTCACGCCAGCTTGCCTCGTCTCGCCAGATTTCCACCATCTGCGCTGCCGCTTCGACGGCCTGGTCCGTCCGGACGCCAGCCGCAAAGACGGCTCCGTTGAGCGCGCCGGAGCTCGCGCCCACCACCCTTCGGATGGAGAGATCTGCGCGCTTCGCCAGAACGGAAAGCGCTCCTGCCTCGAAGGCGCCTTTCGCGACCGCACCCGCGAGAATCAACGCCGACGATGCCATGCCCCTTCCTCCTTAAGCACCGTGTCAGCGCGCGACTGGCAATCTCTTTTTCCGCCGCTGCCCCCGCTTCGGTCGATGGTCGGGCCTGCGTCGTCGTCCCCGTGCGCGTGCTCGCAGCAATCGACGACCCGCTCGGCGGCGGCGACGAACGCCTGCGAGGCGGCGCTCGACGGGGCGGCCTGGACGACGGGCGTCCCCTTGTCCCCCCACTCGCGCACGACCGGATCGAGCGGAATCTGCCCGAGCAGCGGCGCTTCGGCAAAGTCGGCGATGGCCTGGCCCCCACCCTTGCCGAAGAGCTCGTGTCGAACCCCCGCGCTATCCACGAACCAGCTCATGTTCTCGATGATGCCGAGCACGTGGATGTTCACCTTCTTGCACATCGACGCGGATTTGTAGACGTCGTCGGTCGCGACGGCCTGCGGCGTCGTGACCATGATGGCCCCCGTCACCTTCACGCGCTGCGAGACCGTGAGCGCGATGTCGCCGGTCCCCGGAGGCAGATCCATGATGAGGAAGTCGAGCTCGCCCCAGCTCACGTCCTTCAGGAACTGCTGGAGCGCGCCGTGCAGCATCGGTCCACGCCAGATGACCGCTGCCTTCGGATCTTCGAGCAAGAATCCGATGGACATCAGCTTTATGCCGAAACGCGCCAACGGCTCGATGGTCTTTCCGTCGAGCGAGACAGGGCGGCCGGCGACGCCCAGCATCGTCGGGATCGAGGGGCCGTAGATGTCGGCGTCGAGGAGACCGACGCGGTAGCCCGATCGCGACAGCGCCATCGCCACGTTGGTCGCAACCGAGCTCTTGCCGACTCCACCTTTGCCGCTCATCACGAGAACGATGTTCTTGACTCCCGGCAGCGGATCTTCCGGGCCGGTGGCACGCGTATGGAGCTCGCGCGCCGGCGGCGGTCGTTCTTCGTCCGGGCTCATCGCTCCACGGGGTAGGCCGGCGCGCGGGTCTCGTCAACAACTGGAGAGCTCTTTCAGCCCCCTTCGCGCACGACGAGGAGCTTTCGCTCGGTGAGCTCCTCGATAGCGAAGCGGACGCCCTCGCGCCCCAAGCCGGAGTCGCGCGTGCCTCCGTAGGGCATCGAGTCGACACGAAACGTGGGTACGTCGTTGACGACCAGGCCGCCGACGTGGAGGCTCGAAAAGGCCTCCGCCACCCGAGCGCGCGAGTCGGTGAAGACGCCCGCCTGCAGGCCGTAGCGCGTTCCGTCGGCCATCTTCAGCGCCTCGTCCCACCTGTCGTAACGGTGCACCGTGAGGACCGGGCCGAAGATTTCCTCGTCCACGACTTTCATGCCGCTGCCCGAGCCCTCAATCTCGAGAACGGTCGGCCAGTAGCGATTGCCCTCGCGTCGCCCCCCGCAAAGCACGCGCGCGCCAGCAGCGACGGCCTCGCTCACCCACGCTTCCACCCGCTGCGCGTTGACCGCATCGATCATCGGACCGCACAGCGCCGTCGGATCGAGTGGCGTCCGCGGCTCGACGGCCCGGGTCCGCTCGACGAGAGCAGCGATGAGCCTCTCGGCGATTGGTCGATGCACGTAGAGACGCTGCACCTTGATGCAGACTTGCCCGGCATACCCGAACGCCCCGGAGACGACACGGTCGATCGCGTGCTCGAGCGGCGCGTCGTCGTGAACGAGGACGGCCGCGTTGCCGCCCAGCTCCAGGACCACCCGCTTCTTTCCAGCGATTGACTTCAGGTGCCAGCCCACCTTCGCGCTGCCCGTGAACGACAGCGTGGCAAAGCGATCGTCGGTCACGAGCTGCTGGGCGACCGCCACTTCGCACGGAACCACTTGCACGGCGTCGGCGGGGGCATCGGCGCGGCGGATGCACTCGGCGAGCAGCAGGGACGTGAGCGGTGCTTGCGGGGCCGGCTTGAGGACGATCGAGCACCCGCAGGCGAGCGCCGGCGCTATCTTGTGGGCGACGAGATTGATAGGGAAATTGTAGGGCGCGAGAGCGATCACAGGGCCGGCAGGTACGCGCACCCACGTCCCCGAGTAGCCGCGCGTCGTGGACGTGACGTCGAGAGGCATGGCTTCTCCCAAGATGCGGGTGGCCTCCTCCGCACCAATCTCGAAGGTCGACACTGCGCGAGCGACTTCGGCCCGCGCCAGGGTGATCGGCTTGCCTGCCTCCAACGCAATGAGCACGCCGAGCCGATCGGCGGAGGCTTCGACCTCTCGCGCTATGCGCGCGAGCAGGGTCTTCCGCTCGTAGCTCGTCTGCAGGCGCAGGCGATGAAATGCCTGCACGCTCGCGGCGATCGCTTGCTCAGCCCGCGCCTCGTCGGCCAGAACGACTCGTGCGATCTCGGCGCCCGACCAGGGCTCGCGGACGACCAGGGTCTCACCCTCTTCTATACGTAGAGACGCCACGTGCAGCGCCGTGTCGGGAGCCGGATTCGCCGGAGTCGCAGCGGTGGCCATGAGCAAGTCTTAAACCCGTGGGGGGCCAATCGCCATCAAAGGGCCGAGCGCTGCCGCAGAATCTACAAAAAACGGGCGGCGCGCCGTGTTGCCCGGGCGCGCCGACTCGCCTTCAACGACCGACGTCAGTTACTTGCTGCTCACCGAAGCGCTCGCGCTGACCGAGACACTGACACTCACCTGGATGTTTGCGATGACCGAAGCCTGCGCGGCCACGCACGACGCGCCGGAGATCCCGATGTCACCTAGCGCCGAGAACGTGGCGGCCGACTTACCCGCGAGATCTTTGACGGGCGTCGCAATCGCTGCCGTCAGGTTGATCGCCGTTCCGATGTCGTCGAGGTGAGCCTCGTACGAGGCGAAGAGCGCGTCGTCCCCGGTGATGACTATCGTGACCTGCGGCGGCGGACAGTCGACTTTCGCGCTGGCCTGCGCCTGGCAGTTCGAGTGGCACTCCGCATTCGCCATGCAGTTGAGCGTCCCGGTGCAGGTCGGCGGGCTGACGGCGGCCGAGCACATCCCGTGGCACTCTCCGGTGCACGTCGCGGAGCCCGGCATGTACGAGCAGGTCCCGCTGCACGTTCCGTTACAGGACGCGCCCGCGGCGACGTTGCACTTGCCTGTGCACATCCCCATGCACTGCCCACCCGAAAACTGGCCCGTGCATTTTGCCTCGCAAGAGCCGCTGGCCTTCGCGTCGCAACTGCCCACGCACTTGCCTTTGCACGCGCCCCCACTGGCCGTGCTGCCGTCGCACGTTCCCGTGCAGTTTCCGCCGCACGATCCGCTGAAGCTCGCGGTGCAGCCGGCATCGCAAGTGCCGGTCCACATCGGCGCGTCGCAGCTGCCCGTGCACTGGCCCATGCACGCGACGGCGGCCGACGCGGTGCATTCGCCCTTGCACGTGCCCGTGCACATGAAGCTCGGCTCGGTGACGTCGCAAGTTCCGCTGCAGGAGCCGTTGCAATCGACGACCACCTCGCCGCCCATGCAATTCGCCGCCACGTCGCAGGTCGCCGTGCCGCTGCAAGTGGCCTCGCAGCTCGCCTGCGCCTTCAGGTCGATCTGGCAGTCGGAGGTGACGCCGACGCTGATCGTGACGGTCTCCCCGTCGATATGGGCTTTCAGCGTGGCGCAAGCCTCCTTCGCGGTGGCCCCCTGCGCAAGACCGAGGTCCTTGTTGATCTCGTTGCAGACCGTCAGCCACTTGGCTTCGACGTTCCTCGACGCGGTATCGAGCGCGGTCACTGCGTCGACCCAGGCTTTCAGGGTCGCTTGCGCCTGTGAGTGGGTATCGAGCCCGCTGCAGCCTGCCTTCGCGGCGTCGGCCGCGGAGCAGCCGTTCGAGAGCGCCACCAGGGTGATCATGCCGACGAGCGCCAGCCCGGGCGCAAACTTGAACCTCTTGCCATTCCTCATGTGAAGCTCTCCTTCGGGTTCGAGATGCTTCCCCACGGGCACCTCGAAAATCGATTGGACGACGGAACCTACGTCAGCGATGCAATCTTATGGCCCGGTCGAGTCGGAGGGCCAGTTTGAGTGGATGTGAGTGAAGAGCCGACAGCTTGCCAAAGCGCGCGGCAAGACACTCGGGCCCGATCCGCGTCGCGCGCGCGGGCGCGCACCGGCCGCGTGGGTCCCTTTCAGCGGTTCGGCGTCCAGCACCCCGGGACTTGCTGCGGGGTGCCCGTCGACGTGCCGAGAAGCACGTACCCAATGCACTGGTCGGCTGGCGCGAGGGAGCTCGCCGAGATCGTGCAGCTGACGCCGCGCGCCGTCGCCCTTGGGGGAACCGGCGGGCAGCCGCCCATCGGCGGCCCGCTCGCCGAGCACTTGCCCCCACCCGCAACCGGCTCGCTGCAAAAACGCTCCGTGGAGTAAGGGCCGGCGTCGAGGCAATAGCCCTTCTTGCAATCCGCGTCCGACTGGCAGGGGCTGCAAAACGAGCCGTCACCAACGCACGCACCCGCCCGCGGAAAGCACACCGAAAGCACCTGGCAAGTCTGGTCTACAGCGCAGTCGGTCGCGCCGGAGCACTCGGGGGTGCACGCGCCTGCGTTGCAGTGCTGGTACGTGCCCGCCGTGGGGGGACAGTCATCGTCGCTCGCGCAACCGGCCGGGACGCACGCTCCGGAGCTACAGCGCTGGGGTGCCTGGTTCGACGGGGGGCAATCGCCGTCGCTGGCGCACGGCAACTGGCACGCTCCGGCGACGCATTTTTCCGCGACCCCCCCCAGCAGCGGGCAATCGGCCGAGGCACGGCACGGCTTCGGTCCGCAGACGGTCCAGCGCGGCGCGCACGGAGCGTCGGTCGGACAGTTCGTGTTCGACGCGCACTGCGGCGAGCAGAAGCCGGAGCCGCTCGCATCCTGGACGCAATGCTTTTCGGTTTCGCCCGTCGAAAGCGGCGACTGGCAGTCGTGGTCGGCCTTGCACGGCGCGCAATACTCCCGCGGAAGGCACCAGTTCAGGGTCTGTCCGAAGCTGCGCTTGTCCGTGGCGACGTTCGGCGCCTCGTTGACGCGAGCGCACCACCAGCCGCCAGGGCACTCGCTGTCCGATGCGCAGTCGAAGAGGGTGCAAAAGGCCGTCGCGTCGGCCGTGCCGCTCGCATAGCAGGCGAAGCCGTCGGCGGTGTCGCAATCGGAGAGCGCCTTGCACGGTAAGCGAAACTGCCCCGGCTTTGCAGTCAGCGCGAGCGTGCCGGCCTCGCACCAGCTCGCTGGCACCTCGTCGTTGCAGTACCCTCCCGGTAAGCAGTCTGCCTGGCGAGTGCAGACCTTCTTGCAGACTGCCCCGACGCAGACGCTCCCAACGCCGCAGGCGGGGTCGCACTTGGGGGCTTGCAGCGGCGCCGGCGATGAGCAGCCGCCCGTCGCGAAGAGGACGAGGACGCCGGCGAAGAAACGAGCGAGGGCGCGGGCCGACGCGGTCTCATCGGCCCGTGCGACAATCTGCCGCACGGCCGTCGACGGGCGTCGCGAGTTGCCACAGGGTGGAAGGCCCCGTCTGCCGCGACCGCCTTGACGCACGATGGTCGCACGATACGCTCCCTTCGACTTTCGCACCAAGAGCGGAAAAAGGTCTCACGATGGGCCACTATTCGATCCAGTCGCTGGGCCTTGTCGTCGCCTCGCTTTTTGCGTGCAGCGACCACTCGGGCGTGAAGGGCAGCGCCGGCGCGGACTGCAGCGATTGCGCGGAAGCCGGTGCCGCTCCGGGGACGGTCACACCCGACGCCGGCGGCGAGGGCGGTCGGACCAGCTTCGATACGAACCTCGACAACGTCCCCTACCCAAACCCCGCCGATGGCTATGGGCACGCCGCGCGGAGGGGGACGACCCCGGGCAGCGTGATGCAAAATTTCAAGTTTCTCGGCTATCCAAACGGCGATCGATCGCTCGGGCTCTCCACTATCGCGCTCGCGGACTACTACGACCCTTGCAACAAGCGCCACAAGCTCTTGCACCTCAGCGTGGCCGGCGTCTGGTGCGGGCCGTGCAACCTCGAGACCGACGCGATAGTCGCCGCGGGTCCCCAACTCGCGGCGCAGGGAGTGGCGGTCCTGCAGGCACTCGACGATGGGCCGGTCCAAAACCAGCCTGCCACAAAGGGCGACCTCGACTATTGGAGCGCGACTCACCGCTCGAACTTCACCGAGGTGCTCGATCCGGGCTTGCACAACCTCGGCGGTTTTTTCGACGCGGCCGCGATCCCGATGGAACTGTGACATCGACCCGCGGACGATGGAGATCATCGATGCGAGCGTAGGTTGGTCCGGGGACGTCTCGACCGACGTCGCGACGGCGTTGCAGGCGTTGCCCGCCGTGCCGAGCTACCCGCTTCCCGTGCAGTGCAACTAGCCGTGCAACGAGTCGAGCCCGGAGTGCGCGGCGCGGCCTTGACGGGCGCCGCCGCGCTCCTCATCGCGTGTGGACAGCCAGGCGCAGGCCGACCTGGAAGCTCGGCCGCGGACTCGGCCACTGCGACTAAAGCCTCCGGAACGATCGCGCCCGATTTCACCGCAAGCGACGTCACGGGCAGGACGTTCCGCTTGAGCGACCACCTTGGGAGAGAGGTCGTGCTGCTCGATTTCCTGGTCGACCTTTTGCGAGCCTTGCAAGGCGGAGTTCCCTCATCTTCGGGCGCTCTACGAAAAAAAAGGAAAGAGCGGCCTGCTCGTCGTGGGCATCGCAATGGATGGGCCGGAGACGGTCGCCGACGTGCCGGCGTTCGTCCGGCGGTTCGACCTTCCCTTCCCCGTCGTCGTCGACGACGATTCCCGTATCGCGAGCCTCTACAATCCGAAAAAATCGATGCCGTTGAGCGTCCTCATCGACAGGGCCGGACACGTTGCCGTCGTGCGTGAAGGGTACAACCCCGGCGACGAAAAGCTCGTCGCGGCGGACGTGGCGAAGGCGCTCGAGCGGCGTGAGCCCACGCACTAGCGGCGCGTGCTCTCTAGGAGGACTCCCTTCGTCGTCGGCGGATGCGCGGTCGCCGTCCTTTTCAGCGCGGCCCCGGCGGAAGCCATCGATGTGGCGACGATCCGTGGCGACGACCTCCAGCTCGACGTGACGGAAACGAGCGTCATCGCGCAGCGATTCGACGCGCGGGACAACGAGTTTCGGCAGGACAGCGGCTGGGGCGCCTGGATGAACCGCTTGAACGTGGCGCTCCGCTGGGGTCGCTGGACGGCCGGAATGCGCCTCGACTCGGCGACGTACTGGCGGCGCCCGGTCGACAACCCCAACTTCGTGGATCTGTCGGCTTCCGAGCAAAACGGCGTGGTGAGGGACAATCAATCCCGCTTTCGCGACTCGCTCTATCCCGCAAAGGCTTGGGTGACTTACTCGGCCCCGGGTATCGAGGTCACCATCGGCGATGCGTACGTTCAATTCGGGCGGGGGCTGACCCTCTCGATGCGCAAGATTGACGAGCTCGGAATCGATACGACGGTTCGCGGAGCAAAAGTCGAGGTGCAGGAAGACCCGTTCGCGGTGAAGGCCGTGGCGGGCATCGGGAACGTTGCGCGCGTCGACGAGGCCACCGGGAGAGCTCTCTTTCCGACCACGGCGACGAGAGGGGACCGATTGGCTCCGCTCTACGGCAGCGACAGGCTCGTGGGCGTGGAGGTGCAAGCGGGACGCGGGCTGCCCGTCACGCTGGCGACCCATGCCGTAAGGCTC
This sequence comes from uncultured delta proteobacterium, assembly GCA_963787925.1. Taxonomy (GTDB): domain Bacteria; phylum Myxococcota_A; class Polyangia; order Polyangiales; family Polyangiaceae; genus Palsa-1150. Next base: position 9,198 of record CAWBEN010000003.1, on the reverse strand, counting down.
ACGCGCTGCGCGCCGTACCACTACGACGCCACCGGAAATACCGTCACGAGCTTCGCGAGCGACCCCTTGGGCGTCGCGTTTGGCTCGTGCGATCCCCAGGACACGTCGACGTGGCTCGCGTCGCTCCCGAACACGCCGCCGTCCCTCGACGCGAGCGAGGTCACGATGGCCGGCCAGGCCCTCGAGGCACCCACCCTCTGGGGCCACGGAAAGCTGTACATCGAGGGCGCCGTGCAGCAGCGCCACCACGATTGGCGGACCCAAAATCTCAACGGCGAAGGCAACGCGCTCTACGCCGCGCTCTCTCTGGATGTCAGCCGGGTCACGACTACTTTGGAGGCCAAGAGCAATCGTAACTTTTACGCCCTCCCAGCCGCCATCGACCTGACGCGCGCCAACGAGTTCATCGTCGATACCTATTCGTTCCTCCCACCGGCCGAGACCCTCGTTCAGCTCGATACGGAGTTCGGAAACTTCAACTCCTGCGTCGACGCGGCGCGCGTTCGTGCCGATGTTCGCGCCACGCCGGACTGGACGATCTGGGGCCAGGGAGTCTACGCGTACACGAAATCCGAGCAGACGGCCGGCGGCTGCGACGCGAACGGCCGAAGCGTTTCGTCGCTGGCGGCAAGCCAGGTCCACGACCGCGTCTGGGACGGGGTCGGGGGCCTCGAGTGGACCTTCGACGACGCGATGTCGCACGTCTACTTCTCGAGTGGGGCGCGCGACGACGTGAGGCCGGGCGGAGCCTTTTACTACCGCGAGCTTCACGCCGAGTACTCGATTGCGAAGTACGTCGGGGGCCCATGGTCCCTCGAAATGCAGGGCCGGCACCGGCTTCGAAAGGAAGAGAACACCAACCTCGACGCCGCATACGTCGAGCGATGGTGGCACGAAGGAGAGAACTACGTGGCGGTAAAGATGGCGCCGCAATGGGTGTTCTCGCAGGGCTTCGAGTACACGACCCTCGTCGGCCAGCCGACCTATTATTTCAACGCCGCCGTGCTCTACAAATTCACCAGCAGCTCGAACCTCCGGCTCTTCGTCGGGCAACAGCGCGGCGCCTTCCGGTGCGCGAGCGGCGTGTGCCGCTACTTTCCCCCATTCGAGGGCGCACGAGCGGAGCTGACCCTGCGTTTTTGAGCTCGCCGTGCCGGTCAGCCGTTCAACGCGGGAACGCCGCTGCGTTTCCGCCGTCGACCGTGACCACGCAGCCCGTCGTCGCGCGCGCAGACGCCAGGTAGACGAACGCCTGGGCGACATCGTCCGCCGTCACTTCGCGCGCGAGCAAATTCGCGCGGAAATATTCGTCGACCCCTAGACCGCGCGCCGACGCGCGCGATTCGGCCACACCCGCCGCGAAGAGCTGCGTCCGGATGCGATCGGCGTTCACTGCGTTCGAGCGGATGCCGTGGGCCCCGAGGTCGACGGCGTATTGGCGCATGAGCCCCACGAGAGCGCTCTTTGCCACCGCATACGGCCCGAATCCGGGGCCGGGGTTGAACGCGCTCTTGCTCGCATTGAAGCAGAGGCAACCGCCGCGTCCCTGGGCGATCATCACCTCGACGGCGCAGCGCGCGACGCGCGCGTGCGAGAGACAGTTGATCTCCAAAGACTCGCGGAGCTTCGCTTCGCCGTCCGCTGTTTCGACGCGTCCCTCTGGAGCGCTCCCGGCGTTCGACACGAGGAGGTCGAGGCCTCCCCATGCCGCGATGGTGCGCGTGAACGCCGACGCGACCTGCCGCTCGTCGCAAACATCCGCTGCGACGACGAGCACGTGATCCTTCTTGTCGGCTACGAGCTTTTCGGTCGCCGTCGCCAGCGCACCGAGGTCCCTGTCGACCATCGCGACGTGGGCGCCCGCCGTGAGCAACCGGGTCGCGGTGGCGAGGCCGATCCCGCGGGCCGCGCCGGTGACTAGAGCAACGCACTTCGCGAGGGGCGCCTCGGCGGCGGCCTTGTTCTTCGCTTGCTCGAGGCTCCAGTACTCGACGTCGAATAGCTCGGCTCGCGAGCAGGGCGCGTACGTTCCGACCTGCGCCGCACCGATCATGACGTCGATCGTGTGCTCGTAGATGTCGAGCGCGATGTCGGCCGCCCGGGCGGTGGCGCCGATTCCGCACACCCCGAAACCGGGGAGCAGAACGACGCGTGGCCAGGGATCGAGCTTCGTCTTCGTGACGGCTTTTGCGCGGCACGCTTCATGGAAATACGCGTCGTAAGCACGCGCGTAATCGGCAATCGCCGTCTCGAGCAGCGCCTCGAGCGCCCGCCCGTCGCCATAAGGTGGGTTCGAGACGAAGAGCGCGGTCGGTTTGGTGCGAAGGACGTGGTCCGGCGTCGCGCAGCCTTTTGCGACGAGCGCCGCTGCGTCGCTGCGGTCGAGGAATGCGAGCATCGCTGGGGTCGCGCGGGTGCGTACGACGGGACCGCGCTCGGACGGGTCGCCCGCCAGCTTGGCCAGCGCGCCGCGGAGTCGTGGGAGGACTTCGCGCTCCGCGACCGCTGCCCGAGCCGGGGCCGGCACCGAGACCCTGCGGCCCTTTGCCGCGAGGTACCGCTCGGCGCGGGATATGGCGTCGATGGTTCGCTCGTAGCTTTCCTGAGCCGTCTCTCCCCAGGTGAAGAGGCCATGCTTCTCGAGGACCATGACCGCCGGCTCGGCCGTCGCCGCAGTGTGCTCAAAGGCCTCGATGCAACGCTTCGCGAGCGCAAACCCAGGCATCACGTAGGGCACCCAGACGAGGCCCCTATCGAAAAGCGACGCGAAGACCCGCTTGCCGTCGGGTTGGTTGCAGAGCGCCAGAATGGCATCGGCGTGGGTGTGATCGACGAAGCGCGCCGGCAAGAAGGCGTGAAGGAGCGTCTCGACGCTCGGGTTCGGCGCGGACGCGTCGAGCAAATTCGTGCGGAGCTCGTTGACCATGGCCTCGTCGGTCATCGCAGGGAGCGCGCGCAACCGGCGAAGCGGTTCGAGGCAGACGGCAGGGTGCCCTGCAGGCTCGATGGTCGCGAGGTCCCAGCCCGAGCCCTTGACGTGAATCACGTCGACGCGTTCGCCCAGGATCGTGGTCGCCGTCGCTTTGACGGACGTGTTGCCGCCCCCATGGAGGACGAGCGAGGGATCCGACCCGATGAGGCGCGCAGTGTAAGTACGGAACGTCAAGAGCTCCGGCACGCGCGGCGCCCATTGAGCGACCAGACGAGCTGAGGCCTCGCCGTCGTAGCGACTCTCCATCGGGGGACTCACGAGGTCAGGGGAGGTCAGGGGGGGCGGACGTGCGAGGCGGGGTGCAGCGGTTGACAGCCGAGGCGACGAAAGGTACCAAACCGCACTCTCAGGCGCGTAGCTCAGTGGTAGAGCACTACCTTGACACGGTAGGGGTCGCTGGTTCGAACCCAGTCGTGCCTACAAGGAAGAGCGCGGAAAAAAGGGCCGCCCGCTCAGGTCCGGGGCTTTTCTTCTTCGGGCCATGCACACCACCATGCGCACCACCTCGGGGTGACGACCTCCGGAGGGTCTGCCGGACCCCGGCCAGCTCGATGACCTTGGCGATGGCGTCTGCTCCTCGGCCGCCACTACCGAGTGTAGTGGTGCTGCATCATCTCGGTCGCGTGCCCGCTGATCGCTCGGGTGACGATGTCCTTCACCTCCGCCGCCCGCGAGGTCCTTGAACGTCCGGCGCATGCCTTCGGCGAGACTTTCTTCTCAGGCCGATGGCTGCGCCACCGCGGCGAACGGCTTCTTGAGGGCCGACCGGCCTGAAGCCCCCGTCCTCGGCGGGGAAGAGCAGCTCGGACGCCTGTTGCTCGGGCGTCGTGAGCTGCGTGGCGATGTGCCAGCGAAGGACGTCGACATGACGGCGGGACCGTGATGCGCTGGCGCATCTTGGTCTTCGTCGTCTCCATGACCTCGTCGCCTTCCGTGTGCGACCGCCGGACCAGGACCACGCCCTCGTCCAGAGGACGTCGGGGGTCGGCCCGGAGCGGCGCAGCGGGCGCAGGGTCGAGGGTCGGGCCCGGAAAGAAGCCGAGAAACGTCAGCGCAGTGCTGCGGGGAACTCGCCCATCTTCGCGAGGAAGCGCGGCCTCCTGCCGGTGAGCGCGTTCGGCTCCTCCTCCGTGTAGACGTGCTCGCTCGTATCGAAGTTGCGGATGCCGTCCATCGGGTTGCGGGGCAGCTCAAGCTGCATGACCGCCGCCTTCAGGATCACGCGCAGCACGTTGAGGTGACCGTTGATCGTGTGGGGCGAGTAGGTCCCCGCGTTGATCGTCTCCGCCATTGGACGCGCCACCGGGCGACGTCCGCATGACGGAGCTGATCCAGGACAATCGGCCCGAACGCCGGGATCAGATGGTGCTCCAGGCATTGCTGCCACTTCACCCGGCCCGACGCCGACTTGATGTCGCCCGCCTTCACCTTGTCCTCGAAGAGCGACGCGGCGAATGCGCTGAAGGTCTGCATCGGCGCTTGCTGGCCGCGATTCGCCTTCTCGGACCTTTCTCAGTCCTCTTGCAGGAGCGTGAACGCTTCGAGCGCGTCCGGCACCTGCATCGTAAACTTCACTTCCCTGAGCTTCCCCGTCCGGGCGCCGACGGCTCGTCCCCGGACCAGGAACCCGCCCTCCTTTCTGCGCCATACCCCCGGCTTTCTGGGCCTCGGCGCGGTCCATGAGTCTCCATCTCAGTATCCATTTTTGCTCGGTCATTGTGCCTCCTCTCGGAGGGCACCGGGGCGTCCGAGCGAGAGTCTACGTCCGCACAGAAACGCGTCGAGCTCGTCGCGGCTCCACATCCACGTGCCCGACCCGCCGCGCCGCCCGGCGGGCGCGATGCGGCCTTCGCGCATGGCTTTCCGGAGCGCGCCGTCGTCTTGAAGCTGCAGTATTTGGCGGCGGCCGTTGTGTCAGGTACGGCCCGCGCGAAGGCGGCGGGCCGAGGGGAGGGGCTGCGAGGCTCAAAGGCTTGGCGATCTTGGCCGCCGCCTGGGGGCTAAGCCCCGGCAAGGCCGGCGAGCTGTCTTGGGATACAAACGACGGCCGGACGACCACCGGGGGACGCGGTTTGCGCGCGCGCGGCACAGTCATGCGTCCCTCCGCCTCGCTTGGCGCGGGCCCCCAGCCGCGCCTTTTACGACGTCGACGGGCGTCGCCTTGCCCTTCGCGGCCTCGGCTTTTCGAGGCGAGACGCCCCTGCGCGCCCGCGCTCGCTTTGGCTTGGGGCGGTACGCCGACAGAAGCGAGACCAGGATTTTGTGGCGGGAAGCCGCCCGCCGAGTGCCGCGGCGACGCGCACGTAGAAGATGTCGGGCAGCGCGGACGGGGCACGGCCCGCGCGGACGAGGTACGCGAACAGACTCTTTACGAGCCGGATCCGCCCCGCCGTGCCCAGCTCCATGAGGAGCTGAACGCGCGGGCGGACGCCCGGCACGGCAACCGCGGAGATGTCGTCGACGACGAGTGTGCGGAAGACGAAGAGGCGCCGGCGCCGCCGGCTCCGGATCTGGTACGCGACCACCTCGCCGGACTGAAGCGCGCGATGGGACCAGCGTCCCCTCGCCGAGGTCGCACGGGGCCCCGAAGAGAAGCTCGGCTCGCGGCCGCTCGTCTCCTGCCAAAGCGCGGAGCTGCACAGCCGTCTTCATCGCTCTCTCCCCCCAGATGGGCCGCGAGGCCCGCGAACGATTGCGTCGAGACCCGTCGGCGCCGGGGTCCAGTCGTAACGTCGACGGCCGAGCTCCAATTTGCCCGGGCTGGCGATCATGGCGCCGCGATCGGTGGGCGGGCGGTCGGCAATCGGTCGGCTGGGGTCCCTTGGAAGGGGAGCGGGTTGCGGCGCCCGTGGGGCCGGGGGCTGGACTTCGCGCGCGGCCCGCTGCCTCCGATTTATTGCCGCTTGGGCCTCACGCCACTCCCGGAGCCGCCGCTCCACTTCCGTCTCCCGTGGGCCGTTCTCGACAGGCGGACTCCAGTCGTAGCGACGACGATTGAGCTCCGATTTGGGTCCGCCCGATTCGCCCGCCGGTAGCGGAGCGCCGCCCCGTTCGACGGCCCGCTCGCGACTGCGCGGGTACGGCGGTGGGGAGAGGGCACCCTCGAAGTCGAGGGGCAGACCGGTGGCTCGAAAGCTGCGCAAGCGATCGCGCACCTGGTCGAGCGGCACGTCCGCTCGGTGCGCCAATGGATTGCGCTGCTGTACGAACTCGACGATGGTCCCCTTGTCCTGCGAGCGATCGATCGCGCTCCGGAGGCGTGCAAGCGCCTGCTCCGCGGGCTCGCTTGGCGCCCGCAGCGCGTAGTCTGGGGCACCGACGCGTAGATCCACGGGCCGTTCGGGTGTTGGCCGACGACGATGCGGTCGCGGTTGGGGTGGTCCAGCACCGTGAGGCCGGGCGCGCCGTCCTGCGGGCGGGCCTCGTAGCCGGCTCGCTTCGCATAGTCGGCGAGATCGACGGTGCGCTTGAAGAGTTCGAGCTCGGGGTCGTGCAGCGTGTTCATGGGGAGACTCCCGACAAAGGGGGCGGCCACCCGCGCGGCTTCGCGTAGGCGAGGTAGGGGGGCGACCTCGCAGGCAGGGCGTCGGAGGATCAGGCGGCGGGCGTCATCGTTCCGGCCCGGCGCGAGCACCCGGTCCGCCCGGCAGCGACCGGACGTAGTCGCGCTCGACGCGTTGAAGGACCTCGTTCCAGTCCTTGGCTGCCGCGGGGGCGTCGCGGCGGAACTCGATGCGAGGGAGGCGGCGCGTCAGCGCCTCGATGCGCCCGCGAGTTTCTGCCCCGCTTCGTCGGAGTCGACGGCGGCGACGACAGCGGCCCCGCGAGGCAGTCGCGAGAAGAGCTTGTCGAGCAGCTCGCATTGCGCGGCGCTGGGCGCGCCGGCGGTGCTGAGGTATCGGGCGACTTCGCCTGTGCCGCGCTGAAGCTGGTGGTAGCTGAGCGCGTCGATCGCGCTCTCGGTGACGACGAGCACGCGGTCGCTGTCGCGGGCCGCGCTCTGCCAGGCGCTCTTGGTGCCGCCCGCCGCGAACCCCGTGAAGCCGCGGCTTTTGACCTCGAAGCCGGTGAGTTCGCCGGACTCGTCACGGTGCGCGAAGAGCACGTTGCCGCGCGCATCGAGGCGCCAGGTGCCCGCGAAGCGCGGGTCGGACAACGTCTCCGGGCGAAGGCCCCGCGCGCTGAGGTAGTCGCACGTTACCGCGACGCGCGCCGCCTCGAACACCTCGGCGACGGGCCGCCGCTCCGCAGGCGCCGATCGTCGGGGCAGCTCGAAAGCATCGGGCAAAGGGCGCGCCGTGCCGAGCCAGGATCGGAGCTCCTGGCGGACCGTCCCGAGAGAAGAATTACGGCGCGCCGCTGGACGAAGTCGATGATCGTGCCGTGGTCGCGATCGTCACGGACGGAGAAGTAGGTCCAGTGCCCGTCCCGATCCTTGCGGACGATGATTTTGTCGCCCGACGCCTGATGCCGGAGCAGGTGGCTCGAGACGCTGCTCTCGCGCCGATCGCGCTGGTAGCCGTAACGGTCGGCCGCGTAGTGGAGGAAGTGAATGTCGCTCTGAACCGGTGCAGTTCGTCGTGTGCATGGCGGGGCTCCTGGGAGAAAGGGCGCCGCGAGACGCGTTCGCCCGCCCGGGGAGCGCCGAGGCCCCGAACGGGCCCCGGCGCTTTGGGCTGGCGGCGCCGCCGCGCTATTCGGCTGCGCCGTGTCCTTGGAATGGAACTCGCGCAGCTGGATGGTGGTGTCTCCGAGCCGCGCCGGCAGGTAGTCGAACCGCAGGTTGTACGAGCCGTCCTTGTTCTGAAAGGCGACCCCGATCTTGGTCGACCAGGTCTTCTTGTCGTCACCCACGGTTCGCTGCACGGCGCCGACGATTTGCATCATTTTCTTGTCGTTCATGTCCTTGTCCTGGGGCCGCTCGCCCGGCGCACTCGTTTCGCTCGCTGCGGGCCCACCGGAGCTCCTCGAGAGGCTCGCCCTGCATTCACGGAGGGGCATCCCCGGCAGCCGGGGAGACCGTGAAAGCAGAAGGGCGAGCCCCCGAGGCCGGCTGCGCCGTCTCGCGGGCGCGACAAAAGGGGGGACCACGCGAACTGAGCGTGTTCGAGAGAGCCGCGTGCAACAGGGCAAGTCGTGGACGATGGGATGCGGGTGTGCGCACGCCGCGCTGCCGTGCTTCCGTGCGGAGTGCGGGCAATCCAGGAAGGCCCGGAGCCACGAGTCGGGGGCGCCGGCGCGGGGGGACGGCTCGCGCTCGCGGGGTGACTCGGTCGTGGCCGGCCCCCACGGGTGGGCTGTCAGCGCCCTTCGCGATTCGTGCGGTCATGGCGAAACTCCGGTCGAGGCCGGCGGCTCCGCCATCTCGCAGCAGGCGGCCTCTTCAATCATGAGCAAGAGAGCGCGGCAGACCTCGTCGAGCGCCCGGCACTGAGCGTCCACCGCGGAGGACCTTGAGTCGCATGGCGCGGAGCTTTCTTCGGCCCTTGGCTTTGGTGCGGGCGAGCTCGCGGCGCGCCTTGACGAGCTTGCGCTCGAGGCCGCGGCAGTAGCGTTCGTGGCGCCCTGCTCGTTCGAGCGCTTGATGCAGCTCCCTCTGGAGCACGGAAAATCCGGTGCGCTTCGGCAATCGGCGCCACCGTCTGGAGAGCCTTCGCGGAATGGCGAGCAAGGGGCCGGGCTCGGGGGCATTCACGGCACTCCTTATCGGGACGGTGGGACAGGGGATTTCGGCATCGTCGCGAGGGCCTCTTCGAGCCAATCGACGTCGCGCACGACGGGCAGGCGCGAGAGCTCGGAGAGTGAGGCGCGCACGTTGCGAAGGAAGGCGTGCGCCGGCGAGCTCGCCGCTCCTGCCCGAAGCGTGGGCGCGGGCGAGCTGCCCGAGCTGGACGACGGCGTGAAGCAGTAGGACGAGGTCCTCGAAGGCCTTCCGCGTGAAGACCGACGTCAGCGTGGGCGGCTGCCACGCCGCGGCGGCGTCGTTCTGCGTTCGCAGAGCACCGCACGAGGCGCACCGAATCCTGGCGGCCGCGCCGGGGGCTGGGTCCAGGGCCGCGTGGACGTGGCTGCTCGCGGGGTGCGGGCACGTCACTAGAGCGGCCGCGAGGGTGCCGAGCGAGCGAGGAGCGAGCGGCCCCTCGATGGGGACTATGAATCGAGATGCGGTGTTCATAATAGTTGTGGCCTTTCGGTGTTGGGGGTGC
>CAWBEN010000002.1:227500-377858 GCA_963787925.1 uncultured delta proteobacterium | reverse complement strand
GTGAAGCGCTCTATTGCGCCGCAACGCAATCGTAGTTCTGCTGCCACGCTTTGAGCGTGGGGGTCGAAACGGCCATCGCGTCGGGATTGAAGACCATCGTCACCAGCAGGTACGGCTTCGAAGCCAGGCCCGCCGCCACGAGGACGGCGTCCACGGTCTGTGGGCCCTGACCCCACGTCGTGCCCGGCGTCGTCGCGCTGGCCGTCCCGATCCCGAGCGCCGTCGCAGGCGCGTACGTGTCCGACGCGAGCTCCTTGGTCTGCGCCGAGAAGACGACGGAGGTGCCGCTCGGCACCGTGGACTGCCACTGAAGGAATCGCCAAACCGGGCGCGTCCCAGCCGTGGGGCAGCTGGCGACGAACTCGCGTGTGTACGTCTGCTGCGTGTACGTGATGACGACGGGATTGATGCACTTTCCACCCGCGCCGGGGCACGTGAGCCCGTTGCAACAGTCGCCCGGCGATCGAGGCGTGTTGCAGACACCACCCGACGCGACGCAAGCGCCACCGAGCGACTGGCAAGTCCTCGTGACAGGCGCCGTCGTAATCTTGCACGTCGTCGTGGGGGAGCCGCCCGTCCCGCCGCAGCAATCGTCGGCAATCGTGCACGAGCCGCCGATCGACGCGCAGGGCGTGTTGACCCATTCGCCATTCGAGTTGCCCGCGGCAAGCTCCTGTCCTGGCAGGTAGAACGCGGGGTGACTGGGGTCGGTGCCGGGCGTGTACGTGCCATCGATCGCGGCGATCCAGAGTTTCTTGGTCAGCGGAACTCCCGAGTTGCAGCTCAGACCGGGGTTACCGTCCCATGGATTGTCGTACGCGATGCTGCCGTACATGCGGCGGGTGGTGAAGACCACCCAGTTGAAGCCGCCCGCCTGGGTTGGATTCATCGCCGGGAGGTAATTGAGCTGGTAATCGGAGACGTCGAGCGCCGTCCCGTGGATGGTGCACACGTCGGCGACCGTGAACGGGATGGTCAGGTGTCCCGAGTGAAAGGCCGTGGGAGGCGCCACGGTGCGCGACGACGTGGGGAGGTAGCTGACGCCGCCCGCGCTGAGCCCGTTCAGCGCGTTGAGGCGCGTTGAGGTCGCTGCGGTGGCGCTCGTCGCGGGAACGTTGGATATCCAGAGGTCCGCCTGCGCGCCGTCCCTCGTGTTGATGTTCGAGGGCGCCGTCCTCACGAGGTACGCGCTCGATCCGACGATTTGGCGCTGATAAACGACCGCCGAGCCGTCCGGGAAGAAAGACGGCCACGCAAAATTGGGCGACGTGGACGCGCTGGACGTCGTGCTCGTGCTCCCGGCATAGTTGGCCGTGAGCGTGAGGGACGTGTCGCTGGCGACGCTGGCCACCGTGTAAAGAACGCCGGCCTGCGCGCTGAAAACGATGCCCTGCCCGGCCTGCAAATCGTTGGTGAACGTCGACCCGGTGGCGGTGACCGTCTTCGAGCCGCTCGTGACGTGGTAAGTCGCTCCGCCCGCCAGCGGGACGTACAAGGCGACGTTGGTGGGCGAGGTCAAGGCGCGAGCGTTGGACACCGCCCAGCCCGCCGTGCATCCCGCGTTGCAGGTGAAGTCGACGACGGCGAGCGTGCTCCCCGTAGGGTCGGACGCGAGCGTCCCGGAAGGAGACTTGCTCAGCGCAGTGCCGCCCCAGAAGCCGAACGCGAGCTTCGTCCCATCGGTCGAAAACTTCGGTGACACCGCCTCCTCGTCCGCCCCCCAGCCTGTGACCGCTTTTGGCGTCGCCGGGTTGGTGGGATCGTAAAGATTGGAGGCCGTGGGCGGCGTATGCAAGTTCACGTCGCCGGTGCCCGCTCCTCCGTACGTCATGTACAGGCTCCCGTCTTTCCACGGCCCCGCGAGGGCAAACTTGTCTCCCGTCGCGTCGTGGTCTCCGCCCGAGACGTCGGAGAACGTATTGAGCACGGGGGGCGAGGGAAAGCCTCCGGACGTCATGTTGTATCGCTTGCCGGAATTTTCGGAGACCCCCGTCGATCCGCTGAAGCCGCCGCTCGCAATGAGCCTGCTGCCGTCGAGGTTGACCGAGTGGCACGTGGTGCAGGAGCCGCTGGGTTGGACGGCCAAGGTGGGCGTCAGCGCGCCCGGCGCGATCGACAGGATCGCTCCCGTTCCTCCGCCCTGGGGCGAGCTGTACGAGTTGTAAAAGACGGTTCCTTTGAGCTGCCCGTCGACGAAATGGATCGTCCTCATCGTCTCGTTCTCGAGCACTCCCCCGCCGCCGCCCGTCCAGCGCTGCACGACGAGGGACGCGTCGTTTCCTCTCGCGGTCTGCTCGAAACGCTGCCACGCCGTTTGCAGGATGTAGATCTGCGGATCCGGAGTCGATTCGGAAATGACGGTCGCGTAGTTGAACGTCGACGCCGCTTCGGTGGTCCCCGCGGGATAGCGGAGCGAGAGCTTGACGGTGCTGTTCGGGCTGGTCCCCGGCGCGACCGCGTATTTGTACATGACCACCGGCGCTGGCAACGCGAGCGGCAAGTACGTATTCGCGTAGGGGTACAGCCAAGACGCCGTGCTCGGCGTGGTTCCCGGCAGTGACGCGGCCGAGGTGACCCCGCCGACGTAGAACTTGCCGTACTGCGTGGCGGTGGACGCGGTGTCCGGCGCGATTCCGGTCGTGTCGACGACGTCGAGGGTGATGGCGATGGCCGTCGTGCCGCTCGTGCCGGCTCCGTACGCGGTGACGTTCGTCGTGCCCGGGAGAGAGGCCTGCAGCGTCAGGACGCCGTTCGTGTTGTTGGTTCCGGAGACGGTGGCCTGGTCCACGTCGTCGATGGTCCAGGTCGTGGTAAAGGGAGACGTCACGCACCCTGCCGGCGAGGCTGACGCGGTCAACGTGATCGTCGTCGGTGTCGTCAAGCTCGTGACCACCACCGAGCTTGCCGAGGGCGTCACGGTCAAACTGGTGCAAGGCACCGTCGCAGAGCCGCTGAGAGACAGCCCGAGGGGGCCCGTCTTGAAGCCGGCCGGCGCGACGAAGCCGCTCGTAGGGTCGTCGACGGTCTGATTGCAGTCGGGATCGCACGGATTGGACCCCGCCGGACACGCCGCCGGAGTGCCGAGCGCGGCGACGTGAACTCCACTGGCGCGAAGGGGCGGAACGCCGACGCTCTTGGTGACGACGACGTTGCCGACGCACGCGCCCCAGGCCGCGCCGTCGCAGGTCGCGTTTCCCATCGAGCAGCTGACGTAGTCGGCGGTCTTGTAGACGACCTCACCGCACGCTTGCATGGCGCCAGCCGCGCTGCATGGGCACCCCGCCGTACCGGCCTTGGCGCAGCGGTCTGGCGTCGGCGTGATGACGTTCGACGACCCGAGAGTGTCTGGGCGCTGCGAGCCGCAGGCCACCAATACCGTCACGAGGAAAGCCCAAACCAGCCTCGGCCCGCTCTTGGTCAACGCCTCGCGCATTGTGTCTCCCGGACGACGACACTTGCGCAGGGTGGCGTCCAATTCGTGACGACCGCTCGGCGCAAGCGCAATGGCCAGCGTCCCAAGCGAGCAAGCCGCGTACCGGGCCGACTGAAAAAAGCCCGGTTCCAGGCGGGGCCTGCTCGCCCGCTGGATCCAACGCGCGTTTGGCGTGTCTTGCGCCACGAAATGGGGCAAACCGTGTGCGACTGGCCGGTGGACATCCCTTCCCGAAGGTCAGCAATTTTCGCTGGGCCGTGACTCCATTGCGGAGTGAGCCGGTGAGGACCATGTACGAAGAAGTCACCGGACCTGAAAAGTGGGTCGTGCGTGGATGGTCCTCTTCCTAGGCCCCGCATGCCGGGTCACCGGCCAGGTCGTCGACGCGAGACCCCTCCGAGCCAAGTACCGCCAAGCCTCGATGCTTCAGCGCTGGAGCGGGATGAGCCTGTTCTCCGTGACCCTGGGTTCCAAAGCCCGCGGCAGTGCGACGCGGGCGTCCTCCAGCACCTCGTCCTTCGCGTGAGAAGCCAGGAGTCGACGGGCCGTGGCCTCGCTACATCGTCTTGCGTACATGTACTTGGTTGTTCCCAGGAGCGTCACGGCTTCGAGAACGTCCCCCATTCCTGAATTCCGTTCGCTGTGCGCGTCGCCCACTGCGACGGATGCTCGAGGGGGCGCGAGGGGGGCGTAGGAGCTGCGCGAATGCCAGCGCGGTAGAGCGATGGCGCGAGCCGCTTGCTCCCGTGCGCGCAGACAATCGAAGTACGCACGTCGAGCGGCGCAAGCTTCAGTGCTCGTGCTCCTTTGGCGGCGCGGGGCGCTTGTCGTCGGGGCGAGCGTGCCGCGCCGCGTCTCCCGGGTGGGGCTGCGCCTCGGCTTCACCCTGATGCGGGTGCGAAGCGGCAGGAGGCTGATCCTCGTGCGGGCGCTCGCGGGGGGCAGCGGGCGCGCGCTCCGCCTCGGAGCGCTCGTGCGGGGCGTCGTGAGCGGGCGCTTGTTGCTCGTGCGGGCGCTCGCGGGGGGCAGCTGGCGCGCGCTCTGCATTGGGCCGCTCTTGCGGGACGTCCGGAGCGCGCGCTTGCTCCACCACGAACGGACGTTGGCGCGCGAGCTGCGGTGGTTCTTGCCGGTAGTAACCCCAACCGCGCGGCCCCCGACGATACCAACGGCCCTCGACGTAGTACGCATCGCCGCCGTCGTACGCATAGTGCGGATACGCTTCGATGTTCGGGGGAGCCGTGTCGACGTACACGATGGCATCGTCTTCGACGGGGCCGGGGTAAGCTCCGGCCGGCGCCGACCCAGAGTAGACTCGCGCCGCACAGCCGGTCCCAAAAGTCATTGCAACGCACGGGAGCAGGAGCGGCCAGCCCCTCGCGATCCGAATTCGATTGAGAGCGTTCACCATGGTCGCTTCCTTCCGGCCCTCTTTAGTCAGGCTCGCCTTGAACAAGGGCTATACCGCCGTCCCCGCGTGGCCAACCGGGAATTAAGGCAGACTCGGCCGTGCGTACAAGGGGAGGTGCCCGCAGCACATTGGGCTCCAGAGGACGGCTGGCCACGACCCGCAGGCCGTCGATCAGGTGTCTCTCTTTGTCTTCGTGGCGCCCGACGGAAGCGTCGATGGCGTGGAGCGCTACGACCAGCGCCCTCGAGAGGTACTGGTCCTCGGCGAGGGCGCATTTCGGAAAAATAGTGGAGTGGCCTGTCGATTTGTTGTCGCAAACCGACGACCGCCGACAAGACGCTCGTCGTTTCGGAGGGTTGGCCCTCGCGGGAGGTCTGCGTGCCGGAGCGGGGCGCGCACGAACGACGGAAACACGCGAATCTACGAGCGAGATGCGCGCGCGAATGAAGGAAAGACGCGCATCTATGAGCGAGATGCGCGCACGTAGAAACGAGAAACGCACATCTATGAACGCGATGCGCGCGCGAATGAAGGAAAGACGCGCATCTACGAGCGGGATGCGCGCACGTATGAACGAGAGACGAGCATCTTTGAGCGCGATGCGCGCACGTATGAGCGAAAGACGCGCATCTTTGAGCGCGATGCGCGCACGTAGGAACGAAAGACGCGCATCTTTGAGCGCGATGCGCGCACGTAGGAACGAAAGACGCGCATCTTTGAGCTCGATGCGCGCACGTATGAACGAAAGACGCGCATCTTTGAGCGCGATGCGCGCACGTAGGAACGAGAGACGAGCATCCATGAGCGCGACGAGCGCCCGTAGGAACGAAAGACGCTCATCTTTGAGCGCGATGCGCGCACGTAGGAACGAGAGACGAGCATCCATGAGCGAGATGCGCGCGCGAATGAACGAGAGACGCGCATCATCTATGAGCGAGAGGCGCGCACGTAGGAACGAAAGACGCTCATCTTTGAGCGCGATGCGCGCACGTATGAACGAGAGACGAGCATCCATGAGCGAGATGCGCGCGCGAATGAACGAGAGACGCGCATCTATGAGCGAGAGGCGCGCACGTAGGAACGAGAGACGAGCATCCATGAGCGCGACGAGCGCGCGAATGAACGAGAGACGAGCATCCATGAGCGAGATGCGCGCCCGTAGGAACGGGAGACGTCCGCCCATCGGCGCAGCGCGCGGACGAATGAGCGAAACAATGGCGTGCGTGGATTCGAGGCGTTCGCCGATGGCGAGCAAGACATGGGCTGAGCGAAAAGCGTTGGGGCGATGAGCGAAAAGGCTGCGCCGGTCGAGGGGAGTCTTCTGCTTCTCACCAAAATGATGAGCGATTCATCGACGCACCCGGCGTGATGGGTGGTGATGGCCGTCGATGAATTGCGCCGTTGAACGAGCCCTCGCGGCGTAGCCACGACGTTGCAGGTCACTATGGGGATTTTGAGCATGGGGCGCAAGCCGTAGGACGGAGTTGGGTGATGTCCGCGAGGGGCGCAACGAGGAGAAGCCTGGGCGGCGGGCAGATCTCGGCCAAGGCGGCCCGACGGTCGCGAAAAACGGAGAGCGGCAAAGGTGGGGGTCGGGGTCATGGAAGCGATCACGCGGCGAGGTTTGTTGGGTCACGGCAGCGAGGGACGGAGACGGAATAGACACGTCCCCCGCAGCGGGGGCAGACAGCAACGTCGCGCCCAGTGAGCCGAGCGAGCCGTTCGCGCCAGCCGCTCGACGGCAGCGTGCGCAGGGCCATGCCAAGGAGGGTTCGGGCGCGATTGCATCGAGCGGCTAAGGCGGAGGCGTAGAGGCCGACGTGGCGGATCTTGTGCAGACCGTCGGGCAAGACGTGCTGTACGAAGCGGCCAAGGAAAGCGACGGGCGAGAGCGTCTCGGTAGCTTGGCCTTTGGTGCGAAAGGTCACCGCGCGGTCGGAGACGGCCAGCAAACGGCTATTGGCGATGCCGACGCGATGGGTATAGCGACCCAAGTAGGCGAGCACGTGCTGGCCCTTTTTGAAGGGGGCCTTGGCGTAGACATTCCAGGACAAGCGAGCCACGCGCGCCATCAGCGCGCGGAAGGCCTCGGGGTCGCGAAAGTCGTCGAAGCGTGCAAAAGCGCCGTCGTCGTACGCGCGGCCGAGCGCGGTCATCATCTTGCCGCGAAAGACCTGGCCCAGAGCCTTGACCGACAAGAGAAAGCGCGGCGAGGCGGTCCGCCAACTCGCGCCATCGGCGCTCAATCCGCCGGCGGTGACGAGGGCGTGAACGTGGGGATGAAACTCCAGTTTGCGCGTCCAGGTATGAAGGACCGTCGTGGCTCCGACGGTGGCCTGCAGGCGGCGTTGGCCGACCTCCACCAGCGTGCGCTGCGCCGCCTGCATCAGGGCGTCGAAGACGACGCCGGGCGCCCACGCGGCGAGCGGCCGAAGCTCGGCGGGCAGCGTAAAGACGACGTGGAAGTGCCGTACGTCGAGCATTCGCTGCCGACGCGCTTCGATCCAGGTCTCTTGGGCCAGCGCCTGACACTTGGGACAATGCCGATTGCGGCACGAGTTGTACGACGGGTGCTCGTACCCGCAGGACTCGCAGCGATCGACATGCCCGCCGAGCCGCGCGGTGCGGCACTGCGCGATGTCGGTCAAGACACGCTTTTGGGCGGTGCTCAGGCGTCGAACCCTCTCGAGTCCGACGCGATGGGCGCGCACGATGTCCGCGATGTCAAAGCGCGCTGGGCCCCGGCGGGCCCGGCGCACCCGCCTACCAGCGCTTGTGCGGCAACAGGTCCAGCGGACTGGGGGTCTGGCGCACCAGCTTTTCGGTTACGCGCCCGTAGCGCGCGGTCGACTGCAGACTCGCGTGCCCCAACAGCGCGCCCACCACCCGGACGTCGGTCCCCTGCTCGAGCAGGTGCGTCGCGAAACTGTGACGCAGCACGTGCGGCGTGACGCGTTTTTTGATCCACGCCTGCTTGGCCGCGTCCGCGAGCGCCGCGCGCACCGACTCGGCGCACGCCCGTTTGCCCGTTTTGCCCGACGTGAACAGATAGGGCAGCGGCGGCCGCTCCCGAGCCCAGTACTGACGCAGCCACGCGTACAGCGTCGGCGATAGCTTCGCTTCTCGCGCTTTATTGCCCTTGCCGTGGCGCACGCGAATCACTCCCCGCGCTCCGTCGATGTCGCTCACTTCGAGCGCCAACGCCTCGGCGATCCGAAGCCCCGCGCCGTACAGCACCATCACGATCGCCTGGTAGCGCGCCACTCGGATCGCGGTCAGCAGAGCGTCGACCTCCTCGAGGCTCAGAATTGTCGGCAGCGGGTGCGCACGCCGCGGGTACGACAGAAACGAGACCACCTCCGGTCGCCCCAACGTCTTGCGATACAGAAACGAAAGCGCGCCAATCTGGCACCCCAACCATGACGCGCTCTTGCCGCGAACCGTCATCTCTTCCACGTACGTGCGCAACTGCTCGCGCGTCAGCTCCGCTAACGGTCGACCGAACCGATTCGACAGCTGCTCGGCCGTCTTGACGTACATCTTGCACGTGCTCTTCGCGTACTTTGCCAATGCCAGGTCCTGACCCAGCTGCTCGATGCTCTTATCCATGGTCGCCTCCTTCGGCGTCGCCGTCCCTGGCAACGCCGATCCAAGGGAGCCACCAATCGCGCCGCACGTCAGGCCCTGGCGCTTTCTGTCCTCACACCCGCCGCGAAGCGGCTTCGTTCAGGAACGCTCGCTCAGACCGGCCTCGCGCGGGCCCAGCTCGGGACGGTTCCGACGACGCTCGCGATTGACGTCTCGAGGCGCACGGCTTCGCGAAGCTGGCGGTGACGCCAGATGGTGTAGAGAACGGGAAGCACTTCGAGCGTCAGAAACGCGCTCGTCGCAAGACCGCCGATCATCGGAGCCGCCACGCGCCTCATGATCTCCGCTCCGGCTCCGTCGGCCCATAAAAGCGGCAAGAGACCCGCCGCCATCGTCGTGACCGTCATGATCTTGGGTCGCAAGCGCTTCACCGTCCCTTCCGCGTGCGCCGCGACGATGTCCTCGCGGCTCTGGATCCGCCCTTCGCGCACACGTCGATGAAAGCTTTGGTCGATGTAGACGACCATGACGACGCCCGTTTGCATCGCCATGCCGACCGTAGAGAGAAGCCCCACCCAGACGGGTGCCGAGAGTGGGTACCCGAGCAAGTACAGCGTCCAGAGGCTGCCGACGAGCGCGAACGGAACCGAGGCGAGCACGATGAGCGCTTCGGTGAAGCTACGGAACTGCAGAAACAGCAGCCCGAGCATCGAGATCACCACGAATGGAACGATCCAGCGCAGCCGCCGCGCGCCCGCTGCGAACAGATCGTACTGGCCGGCCCACTCGATTCGCTCCCCCTCGTCGAGGTGAACCTCTTTCGCCGCGAGGGCGCGATCGAGCTCGCGTTGCGCGCGCTCGACGTACCCGACGGGGTCCGCGCTCGGGGAGAGGTCGACGTAGACGTAGGCGACGGGCCGCCCCCCCTCCGTGCGAACCATCGCCGGCCTCGTGACGAAGGCGGCCCGCCCGAGCAGCGCGAGCGGAACGGGCTGTCCCGTGTGGTCGGCGTCGGACCGCACGAGCACGTCCCGGAGCTGATCGGCGGATCCTCGGACGTCCACGTCCGGTAGGACCCGTAAGCGGACAGGGCGACCGTCCAGCGCAATCTGGCCGAGCTGACCTCCGGAGAGCACCAAATCGGCGGTCGACTTCACCAGGGCGGGGTCGACCCGATGCCGCGCCATCGCCTCGGCATCCGGCTGGAAGGAGAGCCAGGTCTCTCGCCCCAGAGACTCGAAGACGGCGCTCTTTGCGCCAGGCACGCGGAGCGCCAACGCGCGCATCGCGATTCCGAGCGCGTCGAGCCGTGCAGGGTCGGCGGCGACCACGCGGATACCGACCGGCGTTCGGATGCCCGTCGACATCATGTCCATCCGCGCGCGCGCCGGCCCGCTCCAGGCGTTCGTCCAGCCCCGCCGGCGGGTGGCACGGTCGAGGCGGTCGACGAGCTCCGCCGACGTCTCCGGCGTCTGCTCCGGCCACGCCACGCCGAGAGCGCGCTTCATCCATGGCGGCGCCCACCCCGAGTACCACCGCGTTTGCGTCATGGCGGGCCAGCTCGAACGCGGTCTCAGCCGAACGGTCGTCTCGGCCATCGAAAACGGAGCCGGATCGGTGGCCGTGTCGGCGCGACCCACCTTGCCGAACACGGTCCTCACCTCGCCGAACGCGGCGAAGGCCTGATTCTGCTTGCCGAGCTGCCAGGCGGCCTGCTCGGGCGTCACCCCAGGCAGCGTGGTCGGCATGAAGAGCAGATCCCCTTCGTCGATGCGCGGAAGAAACTCTCCGCCCAGCCGCGCCGCGATCGGCAGGCAGGAGAGGACCGTCATCGCCGCGATGGTCAGCGTCAGCGCAGGGCGCGAAAGCGCAAAATGGACGAACGGGCGATAGACCTTTACCAGCCCTCGTGTCAGGGGATGACGAAATTCCGGGGTGACGGGGCCGAGGAGCAGGCGATCGCGGAGCGCTGGAGCCAGCGTGAGCGCGACGACGGACGCCGAGGCAATGACCAGCGTCTTGGTCAGCGCAAGCGGCCAAAGCAGTCGCCCCGTCTCGCCCGAGAACGCAAAGACGGGCAGAAAGGAGAGGGCCGTGATGAGGAGCGACGTCACGATCGCCGGGGCGAAGGCGCCGGATGCGGCGAGGAGCGCTCCTCGCCGCGCTTCGGTCGGAGGGCCCCATGTCTCGAGGCCCCTGTGGCAGGCCTCGAGCGCCACCACGTCGGCGTCGACGGCGATTCCGAGCGCGATACCGATCCCGCCTAGGCTCATGATCGTCGCGGGCACCCCGAGCAGCGACATGACCCCGAACGTGAGAAAGAGAACGGCCGGCAGCGTCAGCAGCGGAACGAGCGCGCTCCGCACGTCCAGCAAGAAAATCAGGATGACGAGCACGACGGCGGCGATCTCTTCGGCGAGCGCGACGGCCATCGTGTGCTCGACCCTGTCGGCCAATTCCGTGCGATCGTAAACGGTCACAATCTCGAGGGCGCCGGGAAGCCGGGCCCGCACCTCGTGCAGCTTTTGCCTGACCGACGCGATCACGCGAGTCAGATTGGCCTCGCGACGAACGAGGACGATGCCCCCGACGGCCTCGAAGGCGCCCCCGAAATCGGCGAGGCCGCTCGGCATCTCGTCTTCGACCCGGATCCGTCCTACGTCGGTGATCCTCGGCGGCGCGCCGCTCGCGCCGGGGACGGCCACGGGAATGCTATCGAGATCGGCCACGTCGAGCGGGGCGCCCAGAGCCCGCCCCTGCAAGGCGGGCCGGAGAGCGGAGAGCACGTCGGTGAAGGCGAGGCCGCGGGCGCGGAGCTGATCGGCCTTGGCCTCGACGAGGACTTGCTGGGAATGGCCCCCCACCGTGGCGACCTCGGCGACGCCGGGTATCGAAAGAAGCGCCGGACGCAAGATGTCCTCCTGCAGTCGGCGAAGGGGCAGCGGCGGTTCGCGATTCGAGCGGTCGAGAAGGGCGTACTGGAAGACCCAACCGGCGCTCGAAGCGGCTGGACCGACCTCGATGCGGACGTTCGGCGGAAGCCCCGCGGCCGCGTTCGCCATTCGCTGGAGGACTGCCGTCCGTGCGCCGTCCAAGCTCGTTGCGGGCGGGAGGACGACGTCGATGTAGGCCATGCCGGACATCGACGACCCTCGGATCGCCGTCGCCCCCGCGACGCCCTCGAGCGCCTTCGTCAGGACTTGCGTGACCTCGGAGGCTACCTCCGTTGCCGGGTGCCCCATCCAATCCGCGATCAAAACGATCTGCGGATCGGCCAGATCCGGCACTGCGTCGCGCGAAAGGGCACGCCCGCCGAGCGCGCCCGACGCGGAGACGAGCAACGCGAGAGCGATGACGACCCACGGATGACGCGAGCTCCAGGCGACCACGCGGGCGATCATGGCCCCGGCTCGAACGCTCCTTCGGATTCGGGGGACAGACGCCGTTCGGCATCGAAGAAAAAGGCGCCGGCCACCGCGATGCGATCCCCGGCATGAAGGCCCCCGCTCACGATGGCGTTGCGCGAGAACACCTTGCCGATGGCCACGGGCTTGGGCACGTGGCTTCCTTCGACGCCCAGAGCCCACACGTAGGGGCCTTCGGCGGACTGCAAGACGGCGGTGTCGGGGATGAGCAGAGCCTCCCGCGGCCTCGCGGGAATGTTCACCCAGCCGACGGTACCGACGTCCGCCGGCGCGGCCAGTGCGTCGTACCGAAAATGGACGAGCCAGGTGGACGCGTCCCAAGGGACGGGGGGCTCGGCGACGCGGCGCACGTCGAGGCTCGGGCCGTGGTTGGCCGTCGGAACGAACGCTCCGCGATTGTCTTCTCCTAGAGACGAAAGCTCATCGACGTACACATGCGCGGCGACCACGCCTCGGGTCTCCACCCAGGCGGGCGCGCGGACCTCCCGCGAGTAAACGAGCGGGCGGACGACGTAGGCGTCCTCCGCGTCCGAGGCGCCGCGCGCGGGCGTATTTCGGGAGGTCCCGAGCGCGCGCCGGACGAGCGGCATTCCGCAGATCGGGCAACGGTCCGGTCCGGCCGAGGCGACTTCCGGATGCATGGGGCACGTGTACGGGGCACCGTCGGCGACGGCCGGGCGAACGGGCTGCCGGGCCGAAAGAATGCCGATGACCACCGCGCCGGCGGCGAAGAGCAACAGAACGAGGCGTACGGCGACGTTCACGCGAAGGCGGGACTCACGGAGTCATCCGAATGACTTGGGCCGCGCTCGGCACGTTGGCGTTCAACGCGAAAAGTAGGTAGTCACCCGGGGGGAGCGATGTTGGCATTGGCCGGCGCCCTGACATCATGCGGATCCAGAAGAAGGGGTGACGGCTCCGGTGGTCGTGACCGCGACGGTCGCGCCGTACTTCGCCGATCGGGCCGTCGCGTTGACCTGGGACGGCCGGGCTGGAAGAGTGGCCTCGCGGCACCGCCTACGTGATCGAGCCATCGCCGCTCAGGTCGTACCACTGCATGTTCCGTGTCGGGCCGGGAATGAATATCTTTCCGTTGGGCCCGACGAACAACCGCGGGTCCTACTCGGAGCGGTTGAGGGTGTTCGAGCTCAAGATCGGAGCCCTGATTGCGCCCGGCACCGTCTTCCAGCCGACTGAAGATCTCGCCCGTGCCACTGAGCTCGCCCCACGTCCGGCGTTCGCGCCTTTAAGTCGTGCTGCGCCTCGCCGAGACGCTGGAGAAAAGAATTCGAAACACTCTTGAGTCGAAATCTTGGCCAGGATGAGCGATCCTGGCCGCTGAGAGTGCAAGCGCGCTGAAGTGGAACATGTCGAGCTCGCTCGAAAGAGGCGGCCTGTGACGGAGCTTCGCCTGCGCCACCGCCCGAATGATGCGCCTTCGCGCGCCACTCCGCCTCGAGCGGCGAGCGGCCTCCAGCGGCGCTACCTGGTGACGTTGGGTATGGTGGCCCTTTGCACGATTGTCTCCGTTGTGGGCGCAAGGTTTCTTCAGACCACGGCGTTCGTCCTGGTCTTCCCCGTTGGGGTTCTCGCGGCGGCGCGTTTTGGCGTCGGGCCCGCCGCCGTCGCTGCGAGCGCGGGCGTACTCCTGTTCGACTACATGTTCGTTCCGCCCGCATTGGCGTTCGCCGTTCCCGGTCCGAAAGACGGGCTCACCTTGGTGGTCATGGTGGCCGTTGCCACGCTCGTCTGCCTTCTCGCTGAGCAGCTCCGCCGTCAAGCGCAGTCGGCGCGTCGACAGACCGAGATCGAACGCGCGCGCAATGCGCTCCTGAGCGCGCTGTCGCACGACCTCAGGACACCTCTGACTGTGCTCGTCGGCGCGAGCTCCGCGCTGTGCGAGGAGCAGCTCGATTCGCTCCAGCGCCGCGAGTTCTCCCGGATGGTGGCGGTCGAGTCGAACCGTCTGAATCGGCTGGTGGGCAACCTGCTGGACCTGACACGGCTGGAATCAGGCCGTGCTCATAAAAACCAAAACGGCGCAAGCCATCGACGAGGTCATCGGCTCCGCGCTCTGCCGTCTCGAACGGCAGCTCGATGGGCGCCCGGTACGCACCCACCTCGCCCACGACGTTCCACTCGTCCTCTTGGATCCGGTGCTCGTCGAGCTGGTCGTCATCAATCTCATCGAAAACGCAATCCGACACGCGGGCCCTGCGTCACCCATCGAGATCTCCGCGCGCCGTGAGGCCGATGAGAATCGTGGTCGAAGTGGCGGACTGGGGCCCGGGCGTACCCCGGGGCCATGAAGAGAAGGTCTTCGAGAAATTTTACCGTGCACCCGGTGTCGCCCAGAGCGATGGCGGGATCGGGCTCGGTCTCACGATTTGTAGAGCAATCGTGGCAGCGCACGACGGCCGGATCTGGTTCGTCAACCGACCCGAAGGAGGCGCCGTCGTCCGTTTCACGGTACCGATCTGCTCCATGGCACGCGCTCTCGATTCGTGGCCCTCGGAGCAGGCCATCGCGGAGGCCTTCCGGTCATGAGCCGCGCAGAGATGATTCTGGTCATCGAGGATGAGCCCAACACGCGCACGCTCATCCAAGTCACGCTCGGCCAGGGTGGCTATAGCTGCATCCACGCCGCGACCGGGATCGCGGGGGTCGCTGCGGCGCTCGACAGGGCGCCTGCTGCCATATTGCTGGATCTGGGGCTCCCTGACCTGGACGGCGTCGAGGTCACCCGTCGCATCCGCGAGGAAAGCCCGGTACCCATCATCGTGGTGTCTGCGCGCGGCCAGGAGGCGGACAAGATCGACGCGCTCGATGGAGGCGCGAACGACTACCTGACCAAGCCATTCGGCGCGGGCGAGCTCCTCGCGCGAATCCGCGTCGCCCTGCGAAGCATCTCGACCGCGCGCGAGACGATCCCGACGAGCGGGACGATCACGGTCGGCGACCTCTCGATCAATCTCGATCTGCGAAGCGTCACGGTCGGGGGTAAGTGCGTGTATTTGACGCCGATCGAGTATCGCCTTCTCGCCGTCATGATGGCTTCGTCGGGCCGTGTCCTGACCCACCAGGAGATTCTTCGGCAGGTCTGGGGCCCCCGCTATTCCTCGGAGTTGAACTACCTGCGCGTGTTCATGAAGAAGCTTCGACACAAGATCGAGCCAGAGCCGGCTCACCCTAAATACCTCGTCAACGAGCCCGGCATCGGATATCGGTTGCGCCTGCCGAACGACTGAACTGAGCTCCTTCGCGCGCCCGTCGCGCGCGGCGCAGGCCAGTACAGCGACCGGTTCGAGCCAGCAACGACTTCCCATTTCACTGCGCTCGCCGTCGTGGTCTCTGGTTAGCTCATGAGTCTCTTGAGCCGCGCGCCCCCTATCGCGCCGAAGACTGCGCCGCCTTGCATCATCGCGAAGAACCCGGCCGCGACGGTTGCCCGCCCGGTACGAACGAGAACGGCGAGGGCGACGAGCCCGATCGCCATCTGCATTCCCCGGAACGTTTTTTTGTACTGCTCCCACATAATGGATTCACCTCGAGGTTGTGTATTGGCTCGTGCATTGGGCTACATACAGCGTCCGCTCGGTCGGCACGGAAGCGGAGGCAGGGGCTTTGCGTTCGCCGCGCGGCCGCTGAATCGCTGACGGCTGAGCGCTCTAGGGGACCGGCTCGCCAAACTATCGGCTGTCCTGTATCGCCTCCGTTTCAAGGCGAGTTAAGAAACGATTAAACATTGCGAGGTCGGCGATCGACCAAATCTTCCTCCGGTCGAGAGACGCGAGACTCAGCGGTCCAGGAGGACAAACGCGAACGTCGCTATGACGTGCGCGGGAAGCATCATCGCGAAGGCAAAAATGGCGTATCGAAAAAAACTCGGCGTCGGGAATCGCTCACGCTCGGCAATCGCCTTGATCATGAGGTTGGGGCCGTTTCCGATGTAGGTCGTGGCACCCATGACGACGCTTCCCACGCTGACGGCGGCGAGCTTCATCGGCGCCACCCCCGCGACCAGGTTGGCGCTGGAGACGCTCAGGCCCTTCGCCAGCGCCGCGAACGCGGTGTACGTGGGTGCGTTGTCGAGCACGGACGAAAGGAGGCCCGATGCCCAGAAAAGCTGCCAGCTCTTCTGAACCGGAAGGGACGGCGCGTAGGTGGCTAGGGCGGCTTCGATTGGTCCCAGCGACGCGAAGAGGCCGGCAAAGATGAGAGCGACGTCGATGATGGGGACGAACGTAAAGCCATTGGCCTCGTGCAACGGGCGCGGAGTCACGACGAGCGAGGTGA
Source organism: uncultured delta proteobacterium (assembly GCA_963787925.1). GTDB lineage: Bacteria > Myxococcota_A > Polyangia > Polyangiales > Polyangiaceae > Palsa-1150. The sequence goes on along the minus strand of CAWBEN010000002.1, from coordinate 361,705 downwards.
CGGCGATCGCCACCATGGCGCCCTCGCGAAAACCGAGGGGAAGCATCGCCGCCGGCAAGATGGCGAGCATCAGCGCAACGTTCCGGCGGCCTCGGATCGCGATCGGCTCGACCTCGGACCGGTCCTTCGCCAGCGCGGCCGCCGGCTCACGCGCATTGGCACGACTGTCCGCCACGTAGAGCGCTACTGCGGTCGACCCCACGTACAGCAGCCAGGCGGGCAAGAGCCGGAGCGTCCAGAAGAACGGCACACCTCCGATGTAGCCGACAAGCAGCGGAGGGTCGCCAAGCGGCGTCAGGAGGCCGCCTGCGTTCGCGACCGCCAGAATGAAGAACGGAACCAGGTGCGCCCGGTTCTCGCGCTGACGGTTCGTCCGGAGCATGGGTCGAATCATCAGCATGCTGGCGCCAGTCGTCCCGACGACGCTCGCGAGAATGGAGCCTACGACCAGCAGGGCCACGTTGGTCGATGGCTTCGCCTCGATATCGCCCGAAATGTGGACGCCCCCTGACGTGATGTAGAGAGCACTGAGCGTCGCGACGAAAGAGAGGTACGAGGTCGTCGCTTCCCGCAGATCCTGAAGCCTGTGGGTCGTCACGAAGAGACCGATGACCGGGATCCCGCACAGTCCTACAACGAAAACCTGGAACGTCCGCCTTTCCCAGACCCGCGGCGCCACGATGGGCAACACCGCAATGGCAAGGACGAGCGCCGGAAAGGGCAGCATCGACCAACTGGGGAAGCCCTCGGACATTCCGGATACCCGAGTGCCATTAGCGCGCCGTTGTGTCCAGTCGCCAGACGCCATTGTATACAACGCCGATGACGGACGCGGACGACGTGGAGGCCTCTCTCGCAGAACAAGAGACCGCGATCGTACTGGCCGCCGTCGATACCTCGACTCTCGCCAGCCGCGTGGTCAATCTCGCGGCGCAGATGGCGCGGAGGACGTGGGCGCGCGCGCAGCTGCACCTCGTCCACGTGTTTCGTGCGGGTCCCTTCAACCGGCCCGCAAGCGTGGGCTTGCGCTCCGAAGACCTCAGGGCCGAGGCGCAGAGCCACCTCGACTATCACGTGCGCATCGCGAGGCGGCAGTGCCCCGGCCTGGTCACCGGCCATTTCGCGGAGGGCAATCCGGCCGAGCAGGTGCTCAAGTGCGCGCGCGCCATCAACGCTGACATCGTGCTCGTCGGAACACATGACCGGGTCGGGCTCGAGAAACTATTGCTCGGTTCCGTCGCGACCAAGGTGGCCAAGAGCGCGCATTGCGCCGTGCTCATAGTGCGTCAGAAGCAGCGCCCATACGTAAAAGCAAGCTGACGATTGGAGCGCCCACGGGCCAGAACACTTATCCACGGGCAACCGGTGCTTCGGCTCAAGGGTCCGTCGACCGGACCCGAGGGGAGCTCAAGTTTCGCGATCGAATGCCGCCGACACCAGTCCCGGCCACGATCGTGCCAGTCGACGAACCCTTGAGCCAAAGCACGCCACACCACTACGGCACGATGTTCCGCGGGCGCGCCAAAGAGGAGTTAATTCGTGGTTAACTTACCATGCTCCAGTTCCGCACGACGTTGCGAAGACTGGGGCACGAGGCCGGTATCCATCATCGAGGCGCAAGGATACGTTGAAAGCGCATTAGGCGGACCCGGCGGGAGGATGGTCGGGACGAGTGCAGAGCATCGACTCGAAGGCCGGCCGCGTCATTCGCCCTGTGTTCAGCCTTTGGGGACTGGACTGGCATCTTACCGAAGAATACTCGCGGTTAGGGCCTCCCCCGCCCTCCGTTTTCGGGACGACGGCGACGAGCCATTGGCAGGCGCGCACTGGGCCGCGCAGGCCCGCCACCACCGCCGCGAACGGTGCCGCCGGAACGCAGCGCGCAGGCGTCTCTGTGGACCACCGTAGCCAGAATCAGAGGCATCGAAACAACGAGGAGAAAAGCCGCCGACGCCTCGGCCCCGAACACCTGGCGATGCGTTGCGGCGAACGAAAGCCGGCTCGCGGCGAGGATCCAAGCAAGGAGCATCCAAACCCGCACGAGCAAGGCAGCGCGCCGTCGTCTACGCCGCGTCGCGAGCGCGACGTTGACCCTGGCGGCGCCCGCTGCGCTCGCTTCGGCTTCCGAGTCAGGGGACGGAAACGTCAGCACGTTCCCCGTCGTCTCGCTGTGAGGATCTTCTGGACGGTCCATCCGCGAATGCTCCCCTCGGGACTCGGCCCCCTCGTGCGCGAGCGAGGCTCTGCGACAACCATGACCAATCCGCGCGCGTTCGGTCCCCCGACGGAAGTTAGAGCAGCCCGCCCGGCCTCGTCCCGAGCAGCCTACAAACCCGATTAACAAGTAGTTAATTGTGAGCCAATTTCTGACGCTTGACCTGCGTCAGCGGAGTGGCAAAAACGCACATGGGGCGCGCTTTTTCTGCATTTACGCGGCGTTCCAAGATGCGGAAATCCCAGATAGGGGCCCATGATTTGTTAGATATCGCTCCGGGGCCGAAACCATTCGGACATCTGAGCTCGGCTAGCGAATGTACGCATTCCACGGTTCCGAAAAGAGGACTCTCCATGGGATTCAAGTACATAGCGGTTCTGGCAGCTTTGCTTGCGGCCTGCGTGACGCTGACGAGTTTATCGTTCGCCGACGCGCCTCCTGCGCCGTCGGCGTCGGCGTCTGGCGGCGCCTCCACCACTGCCGGCTTACTTTTCCGGCACCAACGAAGCGGGAAAGCCTCCGACCTGGCCCGATCCGACCGGTGGTGCCGCAGGCGTATGGGCCACTCCCGCCGGTGACGGCAAGGGGGACGTCCCCAGCACGCTCGGACCGGCCGATCTCTACGACCGTATCGCCCACAACCTCTTCTCAATCAACATGGTGTGGGCGCATGGTCACGGGCTTCCTCGTCATGTTCATGCAGGCTGGATTCGCGATGGTCGAAACCGGCATGTGCCGCGCCAAGAACGCAGGACACACCTTCGCCATGAACTTCATGATCTATCCGCTAGGTTGCCTCGGCTTCTGGGCCTATGGCTTCGCCTTCGGCTGGGGCAACTGGTTCAACGGACCGGTCCCTCCCGGTTGGTACTCGTCGCTCGGTCCAGGCACCTCCGTGCTCAACCAGGGGATCGTCCTCGCCGGGCAAATACGGCGTCCTCGGTACCAAGGGCTTCTTCTTGGGCTCCTCGGTGACTGACACCGCGGTTCTCGGGCTGTTCTTCTTCATGATGGTGTTCATGGACACGACGGCCACCATCCCAACTGGCGCGATGGCGGAGCGCTGGGCGTGGAAGAACTTCGTGCTCTACGGGCTCTGGGTCGCACTGCCGTACTGCATTTACGCGAATTGGGTCTGGGGAGGCGGCTGGCTGGCTCAGGGAGGCGTCAACTGGCACCTCGGCCACGGCGCCGTCGACTTTGCGGGGTCGGGCGTCGTGCACGCGATGGGAGGCGTGATCGCCCTGGCCGGCGCGATCGTCATCGGACCGCGCATCGGCAAATACATGAATGGCAAGCCTCAGGCGATCCCCGCGCACCACCTTCCGATGGCCATCGTCGGTTGCTTCATCCTGGCGTTCGGCTGGTTCGGATTCAACCCGGGCTCGACGCTCGCCGGAACCGACCTGCGCATTTCCTTCGTCGTCGTCAACACGATGCTGGCGAGCGTGGCTGGGGCGTTTGCCTCAATGGTCTATCTCATGGGGCGAGGCCTCAAGCCAGACCCGGGCATGATGGTCAACGGCATGCTCGCCGGCCTCGTTGCCATCACGGCGCCGTGCGCCTTCATCGATCCATGGGCAGCGGTCGCCGATCGGCGCGATCGCCGGCGTGATCGTCGTGATCTCCGTCGGGTTCTTCGACACTCGCGGCGTCGACGATCCCGTCGGCGCGATCTCCGTCCACGGCGTCTGCGGCCTATGGGGTGTCCTCTCCGTGGGCATCTTCAGCAACGGCGCCTACGGCGCTGGCTGGAATGGTGTCGTGCGCGACGAGTACGTCAAACAATATGGCTCCGACGGGGTGCGCGGCATCTTGTTTGGCGATGCCTCCCAGCTTGCCATGCAGGCCATCGACTGTGTCGTGCTGGCGGGCTTCGGCTTCGCGATGGCGTATGCATGGTTCAAGATCAGCAACCTCATTACCCCTATCCGCGTGAGTGCCGAGACCGAGATCGCGGGACTCGACATGCCCGAGATGGGCGCGTTGGCCTATCCGGACTTCAAGCTCATCAAGGAAGCGCCGCTGGCGAATCCTGCCGAGTGAACCAGCCACCTGAGTGTCAACGGCCCCGGCTGGTCGATCCAGACGGGGCCGCGAGGTATATCCAAGTGCAGCAGCCATCGCGACTGCGCTCGCCGTTCGGTGACGTTGCAGGCAAGCGCGCCGCAGTCGGCCGTTCGATTGCTCGCTTCGGACACCTCGCGCCGACGCTGCATGCGCGGGTGCGACGAGCGCGCGCAGGAGCTCCGGCGGTAGCGTGTGCGGCCCGTCGAACTCGATGTACTGGGCAGGCACGTGCGCCGCCTCGAGCACGCGCGCGAGCGATCGCGACTCCTCGACAGGGCACCGTGCGTCGGCCTTGCCGTGCGCCAGCAGGATGCGAAGGTCGTGTCGCTCGGCAGGCTCTCCTGAGCATGCTGAGACACGGCGAGAAGCTCGACCGCGCCGATGCGAGGGTCCTCGACTGCCATGTCGATCGCGACCCCGGCCCTGGGGACAATCCTGCGATGATCACCCGACCCGCGGCGGTCCCACGAGTATCTGACGAAGCCGCGCCCGCAACCGCGCGCGCGTCGTCGCCTGCTCTTGCGCCGAGTCACGCCACTGGCCGGAATCAACGTCCCGGTTGCACCGCGTGCCGCTGGCCCCTAAAGCGCGCTCGAGCCACACTTGCGCCTCGATTGCCCTCTACGACCGACCGGCACCGCGGCGCTCTGCCTCCGCTCTCGCGGCGCGCGCTGGTCGCCGGCGCGGCGGCTACGCTCATCGCTCCGGCCGCACGTGCCGGGGTCGACCCCGAGTGGCGTCCCCGCGATCTCGACGTTCGGGAAATACGGGTGGAGGGGACCCTCAGCCGCCGCTTCGTGCTCGCCGTGCCACGCCATCTCGCCGCGGGCGCTCGCGTTCCGGTGCTCGTGCTGCTCCACGGTCTGGGCGAGACGGGCGACGAACGCACGGGAGCCTGGGCTTGGCTCGAGCGGTATGGCCTCGGAACGTCGTACGACCGGATCCGAGCCTCGTCGTCGGTGCGCGGGCTCGTGATGGCGTGCCCCTTCATGCCCAACCTCGCCGCGCGTGCAGACGCCGCCGTTTTCGATACGTACGCGAGCTGGATTGCCGAGACGCTCCTCCCGGTCGTGCGCCGTGAGGCACCCGCGCTGGACGGGCCAGCGAGCACGTATCTGGGCGGCTGCTCGCTCGGCGGGTACGTCTCTCTCGAGGCGATGCTCCGCCGTCCGGAGGTGTTCGGGGCGTGGGGCGGCGTACAGACTGCGATTGGCGAGGCGGCGGGCGCTCGTTACGCGGCCAGACTGGCCGCCGCGACGACACGCTTCGGGCGCCGCGATCTGCTGATCGAGACCAGTCGGGGCGATCCATTTCATTCTGGCAACCAGGCGCTCTCGCGAGCGCTCACTCGTAGCGGCGTCGACAACACCTTCGTCGATCTGCCGGGCCCCCACGACCAACGTTGGTTGCGTGCGTCCGGAACCGCCGCAATGCTCAGCTGGTTCGACCAACGGTTGCCGGCTTGAGCCAGGCGTCGCGAACCTCGTGTTCCACGGAGGGCTTTACGGCGCGGCGACCGGAGTCACCATCTCCTCCGGAGAATCGACGCTCTGACCGGACGGATTGGTCGCCCTCACCACGTAATGGTACGGCGTGCCGTTCGTCAGGCCGGTGTCCACGTAGCTCGTCCCGGAAATCGTGGCAACGGTCCTATAGGGGCCGCCGAGCGTGGCCGATCGCTCGACGACGTAGCTCGTGGCCCCGAAGGACTCCAACCAGCGCAAAGGCACTTGGGTATTGCCAGGAGCGCCGTAAACGGCGAACGGCGGGGCCGGAATCGTGAGAGGCTCGCCGCCGTCGCCGCCCGTGATTCGCACGTTCGTGAAGGTCGACGTGTTCAGCGTACCGTTGACTCGAGACGAGACGGCGAGGCCGACATCGAGCTTGTCCGCCATCGTGAATTCCGCGCGTTGGATCGTGCTCCAGCTCGCGCCGTCCGTGGAGTGATAAGCCGTGATGTGACTGCCAAGGCGCTCGAGCTTCAGCCAGTACGGAATCGTGACCGTGGTGGCGTCCCACAAGCGATGCGTCTGCGAGGCGAGGCCGTGGCTGGAAGCGGTCTGGCCGCGCATGTTGACGAACGCGCGCGGGCCGGTATTGCCGTTGAGGGTAGTCTGCGGGAGCATGTAAACGCCCATCATCTTCGCGTTGGCGCTCAGCGATTCCCGGATCATCACGCCCGCCTTGGCGTCGCCAGCGGTGTTCTGCACCGACGTCACGCGCGCGACGACGGTCGCGTTGCCGGTCACGGGCAGGAAGGCGAAACGAAAGCTGTCCGACGCGCCGGCGATGTCCGTGCCGGCCCCTTGGATGGTCCACGTACCGCCCGCATAGCTGGAGGTCCCGGCGGGCGCGGCCCCACCGATGTCCGCGCTGCTCAGGGTCGTCACCGACGCGGTTGCCGCCGGCGGGGTCAACGCCGCGGGCGGCGAAGCGGTGGACCCGTCCGCGCTCTTGCGGAAAACGAACGAGTCGGCGGTCTCCGTGTGCGCATTGCGGTACCGGGTCAGATACGGCGCGCTCAGGCCGCGGCGAACGACGTAGGCGCCATGAAGCAGATTGAGCACGTCCGGCGGTTGCGCCGAGGAGCCGGGGGCGCCCCCATGGCTCGGATAAATGTCGTACTCCGACCCAAACTGCATGAACGGCGTATTCACCCCCAAGTTGTAACGAGAATAGAACTCACCCGCGGCCAACAAGCGGCTGTCCAGCTCGGAATACACATCGACCCCCTGCTTCCAGAATACCTCTGCAATCCATGCGAGATGCATGAGCTCACCGAAGGCATGACCCTGGTCGCGCCCGCTGTCTCCGATGGCGCCGTTGGGCAGGCTGTCGGGGAGGCCACCCGCGGCGTCGTCGCGAAACGCCTGAAGACACTGATTGAACTTTTCGGTGTCGTCGTTGAACACCGCCACGCCGACGCCGGTGATGAGCTGCTCGACTCCTTGATTCGCCGAGCGGAGCGGATTGGGCACCGTGGCCGCCGACCAGTAGACGTTGGCGAAGTAGGCCTTGCAAGCCGCCGTATCCGCGGCGGTCCAGCCGGGCCACGTGCCCCGCAGGATGTCTACGCCGCCGTACATTCGATAGGCGTAGTCCCCCATCGTCAGGTAGGACTCCGCCCCGCCCCACGCCGTGTGTGTCTTCGCCCAGGCGAGCATGATGTCGTGCGCTTTTTGCGCGTACGCGGAGTTACCGGTGAAAGACCACATGCGGGCGAGGTCGAACACCGCTTGCATGTCGCTCGCGTATTGGCCGAGGTTCACGTTGGGTGTCCGGCTGACCGTCGCGAAGGGACCCTGCATCGCGTAGGTGAGCTGGGAGTGTGAATCGGCGGCGAGGGCGCCGTAGGCCGACTTCCAGGGCTCGACGTTCAGGTTGGCCTTGAGCTGGCTCAGGTCGGCGATCGTCAGCGGAAGGCCCGGATGGGTGAAGCCCCGGACCTGGGTGGCGCCATCCGGCGACGCCGCCGACCCGCTGTCGGTCATGCCCGTCGGAGCGGCATCGCCATTCCCAGCCGCCTCCGCCAGCGGGCTCGCGAGCGCGTCCGCCACCGAGTCGTCGCCCGCATCGGTGGGCACATCGGCGCCCGCTTCAGCGCCCCTGGCCACGCCCGCCGGTCCGTCCATGCCGCCGGTCCCGCCGCCGGCGGAGTCGCCCTGGGCGCGGCCGCCACCCCCATGGTCACCGCAACCGGCCGCAGCGAGTCCGAGCGACGACGCGAAGCCAAAAACCAGAGCGGCGCGTGGATGACCCTTCATGTCCAGTCGTCCTCGCAGGTGTCGGCTCTCGGTAAGGGCGGGAAAACGATAGCCCACCTCTCCGGTATCCGGACCTGCCCGCAGCGGTTCATCGGCGCCCGTGATCCTGCGCAGGCGTTTCCCACCGAGCGCGCGTCGCACCGCTATTTTCTGCGCGCCGAGCGGCGATCCGGCAGCCCGCTCAACCGCGCTTCTCGAGGACCTCGCGCACCCTGGTCGTCAGCGAATGCGGGGTGATGGGCTTCTGAATGTAGGCGAAATGCGCGTCGATGACGCCGTGGCGGACGATGCTGTCGTCCGTATAGCCCGACATGCAAAGCACCTTCATTTGCGGCCGGGCCGACGCAAGCCTTTTGGCGAGCTCGGGGCCGCTCATCCGAGGCATGACGACGTCGCTGAGGAGCAGATGGATCGTGCCGGAGTATTTCTCGGAGCGCAGGAGGGCCTCGTCCGCGTTGCGCGCCTCGATGACGTCGTAGCCCTGTCGGCTCAGAATTCCCCGAGCCACGACGCGCACCTGGTCATCGTCCTCCACGAGTAGGATCGTTTCGGAGCCACGCAAGGTCGGCGGCAAATCGACCGCTCGAACGGCATCGACAGGCGCAACCACCCGGGGGAGGTAAACCTTGAACGTCGTCCCCTTACCCATCTCGCTGTAGACCCAGACACTTCCGCCGCTCTGTTGAACGATACCGAAGACCGTAGAGAGCCCAAGTCCGGTGCCTTTGCCGCTCTCCTTGGTCGTGAAGAAGGGCTCGAACATCCGCGCCATCGTCGCTTTGTCGATCCCCGTGCCGGTGTCCGTCACGGCGAGCATGACGTGCGGACCCGCCTTCACGCCGAGGTGCGTCCGCGCGTAGGCCTCGTCGAGGACCACGTTGCCCGTCTCCATCGTGAGCTTGCCGCCGGTGGGCATCGCGTCGCGCGCGTTCACGACGAGGTTCATGATGACCTGCTCGATGCTGCTCGGATCGACGCGCACCCTGCCGAGGGCCTGCGCCGGCAACGAGACGAGGTCCACGTCAGCGCCGAGGATGCGGCGGAGCATCATGTGCACCCTCGTGAGGACTTCGTTCAGATCGAGCACCTTCGGCTCGAGTACCTGCTGCCGGCTGAACATGAGGAGCTGCCGGGTGAGATCCGCGGCGCGGTTCCCGGCCTTGCGAATCTCTTCGACGTCCCGGCGCATTGGCTCGCTCGGCTTCAGTTCCGTCAGGAGCATTTCCACGTAGCTGAGGATGACGGAAAGCAGGTTGTTGAAGTCGTGCGCGACGCCTCCCGCGAGCCTCCCGATGGCCTCCATTTTTTGGGACTGACGGAGCTGGTCGTCGCTCGCCTGAAGGGCCTTTTCGGCGCGTTTGCGGTCGGTGAGATCGGATACGAACGCGATGCACTTTGGGTAGTCGAGGACGGCGATGCCGATGAGAACCGGCACGCGGGAGCCGTCTTTGCGAATCAGTTCTTTCTCCCAAGGGCGAGCCACCCCCGTTGCGACGAGCTCGGCGAGCGCGGTCGCGTCGCGGCTCAGCCATTCGAGCGGTGTCATCCGAGACCATGCGACCGCGCCTCCGACGAGGTCCTCGCGCGAGTAGCCGAGCATTCCAAGGAAGGCGTCGTTGGCCTCGAGCAGGCTCCCCAAAACGTCGGCGGTCGCAATACCGATGATGCCAGACTCCGCGAGGCGACTGAAGCGAGCCTCGCTCGCACGCAATGCTTCTTCTCCACGCAGTCGTTCAGTGACGTCGCGCATGATGCAAAATACGATTTGCGCGCCGTCCGTCTCCACGATCGAGGCCGAGAGGTCGCCCACCGCCACCGTCCCGTCGGGGCGCACGAACCTGCGGGTGCCCGCGAGGAAGTGGCCAGTCTCGAGGAACGACGCGAACTGATCGGTCGCCGGCCCTCGCTGAGCCGACTCGACGAATTGATGGATGTTTGCCCCGATCAGCTCGGCTCGCGCGCGCCCGAGGAACCGCTCGGTCGCTGGATTGACGTCTCTGATGCGAGCCTCCGTATCCAGTACGAAGATGCAGTCGCTCGCGCCCTCCATCAGCGTGCGGAGGCGCTTCTCGGACGCCGTGAGCTTTCTGAACGTCCGGCTCAGGGCCAGGGCCTCACCGAGCTGCATCGAGACGGATCGGGCCACGCGCACGAACGCGTCGCCTTCGACGTCGGCGAGGTCGGCTCGGTTCGATGCGAGGAGAAGAACGCCGAACGCCTCTCCTCGCGCGAGGATCGGGACGACGAGCGCAGAGGCGACGCCCAGCGCGGCAAGGAGGTCGTGGCCCTCGTGCCCCGTTTCGTCGGAGGGAATCAACGCGCCTCCTCGGACCATCGCGCGCCGAAGAACGCTTTCGTACGGTGTCAAGGCCACGTCGGCCGCAGACCCCACGTTGGCCTTGAGAACGAGCTCTCCGTTCACGCCGGAGAGGAGAATGGCGCCCACGGAGAGGCCCGACGCATCGAGGCACTCTGCGAGCGTGTCATTCAACGCACTTTCGGGATCGACCTCCCGCGAGAGAGAAACGGAGAGGTTGTCGAGAACCGAAAGGGCAGTGGTCTGGAGTGAGACTTGACGCGCGAGCTCTGCGCCCAACGTGGCCTGACGCTCGAGCTGATGCGTGATCCGACCAATGTATTCGGCCTGCAGCTCGTCGCCTGGCGGGGCGACCGGTTCGTCGGCGCTCGAGTCGAGAACTTCGAGAATTGCACGCACGACGGCCCCGAAGCCCGCAGTGCGCGAGACGTAGCGATTCGCGCCGAAACGTGCGGCCAGCTCGCGGTCTTCGGCCTCCAAGTAGTGCGCCGACATGAGGACAATCGGAGTCCTGGCGAGCAACGGATCCGCGCGTATCGCTTTGCAGACGGCGAAGCCGTCCATCCGCGGCATGAGCACGTCGCTCACGATCACGTCGGGTTTGCGCTCCATGGCGAGACGAACGGCCGACTCCCCGTCTTCGACGAGTAGGACCGTGAACCCCGCGGAGGTAAGGGTGATCTGCCCGAGCTTGCGTTGTGTTGCGTCATCGTCTGCAAGAAGAACCACCTTGCCGCGGGAGGCGCTGTGAGGCGCGGCGTGTCCCGCGTAGCGCTCGACGATTTCGACGAGACGAGACGGCTCGACCGGCTTCAGAAGGACATCGAGGAACCCGGCAGTGATCACGCGAGCCTCGTCGACGTTTGCCCAGCCAGTGACCGCGACGACCGGGAGGCTCGGGACCGTGGCACACAGCCGCCGCGCGACCTCGAAGCCATCCATGTCTGGCAGCTTGCAATCGAGTAGAACCATTGCCAGCTCGCGCTCCAAGGCGATCCGCAACGCGCTCTCACCGTCCTCGGCCTCGAGGACGGAGTAACCCTCGGCTCTCAGCGCGAGACACATCATCTTCCGTGTCGTGGCGTTGTCCTCGACGACGAGGATAGTCGCGCCGGTCATGGATTCGCCGGTTGGGCCGCCAGATACTGGGCGATCACGGCCGGCAAAGAGCCGACGTCTATCGGCTTTGCAATGTAGCCGTCGCACCCTGCCGCGAGCGCTCTTTCTTCGTCGTCGCCGTTCGCGGACGCGGTCAAGGCGAGGATGACGACGTCTTTCATGGCCGCATCCATCCGGATGCATCGGGTCAGCTCCAGACCGGTCATCGCCGGGAGCCGAACGTCCATGAGAATCATGCGCGGCTTGCGCATCGAGAGCACGCGGAGCGCATCCTCGGCGTCCGGAGCCGTCCAGACGTCGTAGCCCTGGTGCTCGAGCAGGACGCGGAGAAGCTTCACGTTGGCCTCGTTGTCGTCCACGACGAGGATGCTCTCACGCTCCATCTCGTAGCCCTCCCGGATGGCCGGTCGGCAGCACGGCCCAGAACGTGCTCCCTTTGCCGGGCGCGCTTCGCGCACCGACGTGTCCACCCTGAGCCTCCGCAATGCGCCGGTTGAGCGCGAGCCCGAGGCCAGCGCCCGGATGCTCTTTAGTGGTCCTTGCGTCGAGCTGCTCGAACTCCACGAACAGTCGCGGCACGTCCTCGACGCGGATGCCAATCCCGGTGTCCTCGACCTCGATTCGAAAGCGGTCGAGAGGCTCCGGGACCACGCGGATCGTGACGTGGCCGTCCTCGGGCGTGAACTTCAGCGCATTCGAGAGAAAGCCGTGAAGAACCTGCTTCAGCTTCGACGGATCGAGCACGACCGCCGCGATGGCAGGGTCGACTTCGGTGTCCACGTGGATATGCTTCGAAGCGGCGAGCGCCCCGAGCTCTCCGCGCACCTCGGCGACGACGCGCCTCGGGTCGACCGATTCGGCGCGAAACTGCATGTTTCCGGAGTCGAGCTTGGCGATGTCGAGCAGCTCGCCGATGAGCCGGAGGAGCTGGCGCGAGCTATCCAAAATATCCCCGAGGTACTCCTTGTGCTCGGGGGAGACCGGGCCGACCTTCCCTCTGAACATGAGGTCGGCGAACCCTATGATTGCGTTGAGGGGGGTGCGAAGCTCATGGCCGGCGTGGGCCAGAAGGGCGCCCCTCGACCGACGGCCCGCCCCGGTGTTCGCGTCGTTCATGATCCGGCCAGGCGGGCCGCGACGGTGGCCAGAAATTCTACGTACCGCATCGGTTTGGCAATGTATCCGTCGCACCCTGCGGCACGAATTCGCTCCTCGTCGCCTTTCATCGCCAGCGCCGTGAGCGCGATGACCGGAATCGAGCAGGTCGCCTCGTCCCGCTTTAGCTGCGCGGTGGCTTCGAGGCCGTCCATTCCCGGAAGCTGTATATCCATCAGGATCAGGTTCGGCCGCTCGGCCCGCGCGATGGTCAGCCCGGCCTCTGCGTCCGTAGCGCTGAGCACGGTGTGACCTGCGGACTCCAAAAGGAATATGGCCAACGTCAGGTTCGTGGCGTTGTCCTCGACGATCAAGACTCTCGCCATGTCATTCGACCCGCGGGCGATCGCGCGGTTGCCTCGGGATGGGGGCCATCGAGCGCTGCAGGGCCGAAGCATCATGAGACATGAGAGGGTCCCACCACCGTGTCGCGCGTGAGAGGAAGTAGGCCGAGGTCGACGAGCGACACGTGCAACTCCTGCCTGGATATTGGCTTCTGCAAGATGGCCGCTGCGCCGAGCGCGAAGCCTTTGCTGTGATCCGCCACGATCGAAATGAGCACGATCGGAATTCGGGAGAGGGCGGGGACCTGTTTGATGCGACCGAGGAGCTCCCAGCCGTCCGTATTGGGCAGCAAAATGTCCAGAGTGATGAGCGACAGCGGCTGCTGCGTCGCGATGACCAATGCTATTTCCGCGGACGGGGCGTGCAGCACCTGGAAGCCCTCGGCCTCGAGCTGCACGCGGATCAATTCGGCAGACTTGACGTCGTCTTCTACTACCAGCGCCACTGGCGCCCCGCCGTGAACCGCCGGGCGCGTGGCGTTCCGCGTCTTGGTCGGCGTCAGCGGCTGTTCCTCCGCTGCCTCCGGCGCGCGGAGCGGCAGCCAGACCGTGAACCGGGACCCCTCACCCACGGCGCTCTCTACGGCCACGGCGCCGCCGTGCAGCTCCGCGAGGAGCTTGACCATGGCGAGCCCCAGCCCCGTGCCCTCGAATCTTCGCGCCAGCCCGCCGTCAATCTGACTGAAGGGCTTGAAGAGACGCTCCAACCCCTCGGGCGCAATGCCGATCCCACTGTCCGTCACGCTGATTTCGAGAAAGTCTGCGAAAGCGTTGTCGCCCACCAGCGCGAAGGTTCGGCCCGGCCACGGACCTGACGATTTGGCGACCTCGGCGCGCGGGACGCACCGCGCGCGCAGGGTCACTTGACCGCCCTCGACCGTGAATTTCACCGCATTGGATAGGAGGTTGTAGACGATCTGTTTCACCTTGCGCGCGTCGGCCTGAATGGAACCGAGATCGTCGGCGGCTTCCATGCTGAGGCGAATACGACGCGCGGCCGCTTTTTCGCGAATGATGGACAGGCTATTCACGAAGAGCGGCGAAATCTGGACGGGCTCGAGGTCGAGCATCATCTTGCCCGCCTCGACCTTGGATAGGTCGAGAATGTCGTTGATCAGCGAGAGCAGATGCTTGCCGCTGCTGAAGATGTCGCCGATGAAACCTCGCTGTTGATCGGTCATCTCACCCACGAGCCCGTCCCTCAGCACTTCAGAGAAGCCGATGATGGCGTTGAGGGGCGTCCGAAGCTCGTGTGACATGTTGGCGAGGAATTCGGACTTCATGCGACTCGCGCCTTCGAGCTCGATGTTCTTCTGCTGCAACGTCTGCTCGAAGCGTTTCAGCTCCGTCATGTCGCGGGCGGCACCGAACACGCCCTGCAGCTTTCTGTCGCGGTCGTGAAACGTCGTTGCGTTGTAGGAGACCACGGTCAATGTGTCGTTCCATGCACGCGCCGTGAGCTCGTAGTTGGTGACTCGGCCTTCGTTCAATACGCGATGAATGCCGGCTTCGGCCCGATCGGGGTCCGTGAAGTAATTTTTGAACGGCGCGCCAATCAGCTCGTCGCGCGTGCACCCCGTCAGCGCCTCGGTCTGTTTGTTGACGTCGGTGATGATGCCGCGCGGATCGGTGGTCATGAGGGCGTCGATATTGGATTCCAGCAGCGAGCGCGTATAAAATTGCTGATCGCGGAGTCGCTGATCGAGCTTCGTCCGTTCCTCTTCCACTTGCTGACGCGCGGTATTGTCCGTGCCGATGAGCAGGTAGCCGATGACCGCGCCTTCGGCGTCTCGCAGCGCCGTGACGGACACCACCGCGGGGAACCGGCTCCCGTCCTTGCGGATGTACGTCAGCTCGTAGATGTCCTCGATTCCCCGCGACGCCTTGAACACGAGCGCCTCGAAACCGGGCGCGATCGGGGTGCCGAGCTCGAGGCTCAGGGCCGTCGCGCGCGCGATCACCTCCTGCGGATCGGAAATATGCGCCGGTGTGATCTTGTTCATCACCTCGGCGGCCGTGTAGCCCAGCATTCGCTCGGCTCCGACGTTGAATATCTGGATGACGCCCCGTGCGTCGGTCGCGATGCTCGAGAAGTTGGCGCTGTTGAAGATCGCGCTTTGGAGCGCCCCCGCCTTGGCCAGCGCCTCCTCCGCCCGCTTGCGGGCGCTGTTGTCCGTACCGATGAGCAGGTACCCGATGATGGCGTCCTCGGCGTCGCGCAGCGCCGTGACGGACAGCACCGCTGGGAATCGGCTCCCATCCTTGCGAATGTGGGTCAGCTCGTAGATGTCTTCGATTCCGCGAGACGCCTTGAAGACCAACGCGTCGAAGCCGGGGGCAATCGTGGTCCCGAGCTCGGCGCTCAGCGCTTTGGCCCGCGCGATCACTTCCTGCGGGTCGGAGACGTCCGCCGGCGTGATCTTGTTCATCACCTCCGCCGCCGTGTAGCCGAGCATTCGCTCGGCCCCGACGTTGAATATCTGGATGACGCCTCGCGCGTCCGTCGCGATGCTCGAAAAATTGGCGCTGTTGAAGATCGCGCTCTGCAAAGCCGCCGTAGTGAGAAGCGGTTCCGGGTGCCGGACCTCCGGCTTCGGATCGTCCGCTTGAGCCGTGGCTTCGTGGACCGCAAGCATGCATTTCCCTCGTGGCCGGCAGTCGCCACGGCGACGCCCGAGCAGCGCGTGCATTGCCTGCGGGCGGACGGAACGGCGAACGACCCGTTTCCCTGGGGCAAGTTCAGGTCCACGCGCCCGAAGGCTTGTACCGACCAACATGGTGGCGCCCGCTGCGCCGCGGGCCAGCTCTTTTTGCGAAACGCGAGGCGAATTGCGAGAAGCCGCGGCTTCGGCTTTGCGCGGACCTCGCCAGGGCCCTCTGCTCGACTCGGAGCCACTCGCCAGAAGCAGGCCCGCCTCTCGCGCCGCTAGTGTCATGACGCGTGTTGCATGGTGCCCTTCGAGCGACATCCGCCGCGGCGTCACAAACGTTTTTGCGTTCGTCGCGAGGCGCCTAGTCTCCTTGAGACATGACCGAGGCGACACCGGACTTTCGCTCGCTCTTCGAATCCGCTCCGGGCCTGTACTTGGTGCTTGCGCCCGACCTCGAGATCGTGGCCGTGAGCGAGGCGTATCTCCACGCCACGATGACCAAGCGCGATCAGATTTGCGGTCGAAGCTTGTTCATCGTGTTCCCCGACAACCCCGACGATCCCGCCGCCACTGGCGTCTCCAACTTGCGGGCGTCGCTCGAACGGGTCTCGAAGCATCTGCGGTCCGACGCCATGGCGGTCCAAAAGTACGACATTCGTCGCCCCGACTCGGAAGGGGGGGGCTTCGAGGAGCGATATTGGAGCGCGGTCAATTCGCCCGTACTCGGCAGAGACGGTCAGCTCAGATACGTCATTCATCGTGTCGAGGACGTCACCGAGTTCGTGCGCCTGAAGCAGCAGGGGAGCGAGCAGCACAAGGTCACGGAGGAGCTCCGGACTCGTGCGGGCCAGATGGAGGCCGAGATTCATCGAAGGGCCCAGGAGATACAGGAGGTCAACCGGCAGCTCCGGCAGCACCAAGAAGAGCTGGAGTCCCGTGTCGAGGCGCGCACGGCGGAGCTTCAACGCGCGAACGACGCCCTTCGGAAGAGCGAGGAGCAGCTCCGGCAGGCGCAAAAAATGGAGGCCGTGGGACGCCTTGCGGGAGGCATCGCTCACGACTTCAACAACCTCCTGTCGGTCATCTTGAGCTACAGCGAGATCGTCAGCTCGACGCTGAAGTCCGATCACCCCTCCCGCCCGGATCTGGACGAGATCAAGAAGGCGGGCGCGCGCGCCGCGGATCTGACTCGGCAGCTGCTCGCGTTCAGCCGCCAACAGGTGCTCGATCTTCGGATTTTGGACGTGAATGAAATCGTCACCGGCGTAAACAAGATGCTCGCGCGCGTTCTCGGCGAAGACGTCGAGCTGACGATGGTTCTCGCTCGAAGACTCGCGAAGGTCAGAGCCGATCCAGGTCAAATCGAGCAGGTCCTGATGAACCTGGTGGTGAACGCGAGAGACGCCATGCCGAACGGCGGAAAGGTCACCGTCGAGACCTCGAACGTCGAGCTCGACCCGACCTATGCCCGCGACCTCCTCGGGGTGACGGCGGGTCCCCACGTGATGATCGCCGTCAGCGACACCGGCGTTGGAATGGACAAGGAGACCCAGGCGCGAGTCTTCGAGCCGTTCTTCACCACCAAGGAATTGGGCAAGGGCACCGGGCTCGGACTCTCGACCGTCTTCGGGATCGTCAAACAGAGCGGAGGCCACATCTGGCTCTACAGCGAGCCCGGGCGCGGAACGACGCTGAAGATTTACCTCCCGCGCGCCGAAGGAAAGGTCGACTGGACTCCGTCCATCAATCCGCCCAATGCGGACGTGCGGGGCATCGAGACGATCCTCCTCGTCGAGGACGAGGATCAGGTTCGAGCCGTCGCGTCAGGAATCCTCAAGCGGGCGGGCTACCACGTGCTCGAGGCGCGGAGCCCGGGAGAGGCGCTCTTGATAAGCGAGCAACATCCCGTCACCATTCATCTCCTCCTGACCGACGTCGTGATGCCCAAGATGAACGGACGGCAGCTGGCAGAACGAATCGGTTCAACGCGCCCGGACATCAAAACGGTTTTCATGTCCGGTTACACGGACAACGTCGTTCTCCATCACGGGGTCCTCGACTCCGGGTCCTTTTTTCTTCAGAAGCCATTCACGCCGAGCTCCCTGGCTGGGAAGGTGCGCTGGGCGCTCGATGAGGAGATCAAGCCGTCCTCGTAGACGAAGGCGAGCCCGATGACGGCCCTCTCTCGCGGTCGGGCAGCCCCGAACAGCGCCCTTCGGACCCCATTCGCCTTCAGTGGCGCTCGCGGTCTTTGAGTGGTCACCCGCGGCGGAACGGTGAGCGACCGCGCGGAGCGCGGTCCACCTCAGTATCTTGTGGCCGGCCCACGGCTCACGTCGTCGCTCTTTCATTGGGTTCGAACCGACACAATGTGCGCCTGGGCGGACGAGCGCCGTAGGCCGTCGTACCGCGGACTGCCGCCCACACCGCAGCACGTCGCCCATGGCCGTGGACCGTTTCGATGCGCGGCGCATCCAATCCATGGTGACCCTCACTCCGCAGAAGAGCTCCCCCCAATGAAACCTTTTCGCCGCTCGCAGCTTCACAGGACCGCGACGCTCGGCGCGCGGGCGCCCCGGTCCTCGATTCCTACCGGCGTCGCGTTGGCGACACTCGCTCTGCTCGCGGCCGGCTCCGCGCCCGCGTGCGGCAGCAGCGCTGACGGGACGGCATCTTCTGGCTCCGGAGCTTCGTCCGGCGGCCAGTCGAGCTCGGGGCAGTCGACCGGCGCGGGAACCGGCCTGGGTGGAAGCGGCCTTGCGCAAAGCACGGACGGCGGCACCCCGAACAGCGGAAGCGGCGCGGGCGCGCAAGGCAGCGGGGCGCCCTCTGGAAGCGGAGCGAGCGGGGGCGACGCCGCAAGCAGCGGGGCCACGGGCAGCGGCAGCAGTGGCAGCGTGTCGAGCGGCGGTGACGCCGCCGTAGGCACCGGCCCAGGCATCGAGCAATGGCACCCGACGGTGCTGTCCTTCACGAGCAGCGGAACTTACACGAGCCAGTACTTGCAAAACGCAATGACCGCCGTCTTCACCGGCCCTGGCGGCGCGACACTGAAGATTCCGGGGTATCACACGGGTGGAGCCAACTGGGCGGTGCGGTTTTCACCGACCGCCGTCGGGCCTTGGACGTACGTGACACAGTCCACGGACGCGGGCCTCAACGGCAAGAACGGCAGCGTCAACTGCATCGCCAACACGAACCCGAGCCTCCACGGCGCCCTTCGGATCGACGCCGCGAGCCCCACGCACCTCAAGTACGACGACGGAACGCCTTATTTCCAGCTGGCGTACGAGGCCGACTGGCTCGGGCTCTTGGATCTCGCGCCGACCGACACTCCGGCGGCGCACGCAAAGACGCTCGTCGACACGGTGGCGGCCAATGGGTTTCACGAAATCTTGATGAACCTATTTGCCTACGACACCCCTTGGGGCAGCGACTCGTACGATTTCGGGCCGACGAAGGCGTACCCTTGGGGCGGCACCAACGGGACGCCGCTGCACGGGCAGATCAATCCGGTGTTCTTCGACCGCTTCGACGCCGTGATGGATTACCTGCTTCAGAAGGGCATCACGTCGCACCTGTATTTCGTCGTCTCCAACAAACTCGTGAACTGGCCCGCGCAGGGCTCGCCCGAAGACGACAAGTATTTTCAATATGTGACTGCGCGCTACCAGGCCTACCCGAACCTCATTTGGGATATCGCGAAGGAGACATTTCATTACGGTGCGTCGTACATTCAGGGGCGGGTCGCGCTCGTCAAGAGCAACGACGCTTACCAGCGTCTCCGTACGACCCACGCACCCATCAACGGCGGCGCTCCCAGCGGCCCGAATTACTGGTTCGACGTGAAGCCGAACAACCTCGATTTCTACACGGCCGAGGCCGTGCAGGGCGCGAGCAACTACGCGAACACTCTTCAAGGCCTGACCCGGGTCGGTGCGTTCCCCTACGCCAACGACGAAAGCAGCTACCAGGTCGGCAACGACGGGACGTCCACGTATTCGCAAGCCACGCAGAGCCCCGCCCAGGTTCACGACTACGTGACCGAGGTCGTCATGACGGGCGCCGGCGCCGCGTACTACTACGCGTACCACGCGTGGGACGACGTCCGGTACAACGAGGTTCCCGCGGGGATCGGCTTCTTCAAGAATCTGAGTGACGTCTTCACGAACCGCGTCACGCTAGGCGCCCTCGCCCCCGCCGACGCCGTCATTGGCGGCGGGAGCCTCGGAAAGCATTGCCTCGCGCAGCCGGGCAAACAGTATGTCGTCGAGCTGTCCGGTGCCGGAAGCGTCTCCGTCAACGTGGCCCAATTGGCGGCGGGGGCGACCCTCGGCGCGACCTGGTACGATCTCGACCTCGGCGCCACGATGCCCGCGGCGCCTGCGAGCGTGACCGCCAACGGAGCCGTGAGCTTCACGAAGCCGTTCGCGGGCGCCGGCATTCTGGTCCTCAAGTAGGACGCGCCGACGATTGCGGCGTGCGGCGACGGTCACCCCGCGGGAGGCCGGGGCGATCGCCGCTGGGGATTCCTCGCGCCGACCCGGCCGAGAGCGGCACACCGCCGGGCCGGAACGCTCGACGTGACGATGGTCGAAGTGCAGGGCGGCTACTCCGGAGGCATGGTCAAGGACGCCTCCACGACGTCGGGCTGGGGCCTCCTTGGCGCAATCGTCTCGACACCCGGCATGCCTCACTTCTTCAAACTTACCGGACCTGCGAAGAGTGTCTCCGCCGCGCGCGACGAGTTCGACGCGATGATGGCAAGCGTCGTTCTACGCTAGCAGCGCGTCGCCTTCGGGACACGGTCAGCCTTGGTCCCAGTAGCCTCGATGCCGTCCAGTCGACAGCGATGGATGCTCTCGCGAGTCTGCTCGCGAGCCATTCTTCAAGACGGCACGGCCATCTACGGGGCTCCCTTAGAACGTCCCCACTCCCGCAAGGTGGATCCCCAAGGCGAAAGTCTGCCTTGCGCGGTCAGGGTCACTGAACTGCCAGAGCTCCGTCGACGCTTTCAACCGCAGGCCGCTTTCGATCGAGATTGCCGTGCCGAGCGTCGCGCGCGCAACCCAGCTCCGCGGGCCGAGCTGACCGTCGGCGGGAACGGGGGCCCCCGGGGGAAGCACCACGACGTTGCCCATGCGCGCCATCCCGTCCAGTCGCACCATGACGTCGACCAGGCTCGACACGGGCTGCTCGATCTCGGCGTAGGCGCCATGCTTGACGAAGAAGTCGCCGTTCCGGACCACCGCATACTGGAAGCGCGTCGGGTCGCTCGTGTCGAACTCTTGCCGCCGCGCGAGGTACTCGAAACGCACGTTCGTCGTGTCGAACCGAAAGACGACGTCGGCGCCGACGATGCTGTAACCGAGTTGGTTGGCCGGGTCGAAGGTGCCATGCATGACTCCGGCTCCTAGACTCACGTCGCTCACCGAGCCGAAGCGCGCCGTCAGCAAGATACGCCCGCCGAAAGAGGGCCTGCCGTTGTTGTCGACGTAATACCCGTTTCCGTTGCGAGACTGGACGAAATCGAGGTCCGGGCTGCTGGTGTCGCCCTTGAAGCCCGAGACCGCGTACACGGCATAATCGGCGGAAACCGCGTCGTTGAATGAGTGGTGCCCGCTCACCTCGAGGCCATTGTCGGGGAAGGGGCTCGGAAGCACTCCCATGTTCCATTCCCGAAGGCGCAGCATTCGTCCCATGTCGTAGGGGAGTGGCTTGTCGCTCAGGCGATGATTGGCGGGGTCGTGGCGCAAGTTGAACGCGCCGAACGTGGGACTGAACCGGCCGAGACGGAACGCGAGCTCGTCGGCGACCCGGAAGTCGAAGTACGCCATGTCCGTCTCGAAGCCGTGGCAGCCGTAACAGACCTTCACGTTGGTGGAGAGCCGATCGGACAAATCGCCGGTGAGCTTGAGAGCCGCTTCGAGCGTGAAGCCGTCGAACCCTACCGGGCGGGCGTTCGCGTCGTTGCCGACGGGCACGAGGTGGTAGTCGATCTGCGCGGAGCCGGCGAAGCTCGTGTCCGCGCACCATGCTTGATTCGGCGTGGCGGCTGACCACAGCGCCGACGCGGCGAGCGCGCCGCCGAGGGGGATTGCGCAGACTCCTCTCACGCGCCCCACGCGGCTTCTCACCTGGCCTCTCCGCTGGCCGTCGCGCTGGGGAGCGCGGCAGGTGGCTCGGAGACCTCCGACTCGGAGACATGCCGTCGCTGCTGCAGCGAATAAAAATGCAAAAACCGTAGGATGGGCTGCTCGTCGGCTACCGAGATGCCGCTGCCCGGCTTCAGGCGCATTTGTTCCACGTACCTCTTCCAGAAACGGTCATCGTCGATGCCACTGCCGAGTGGCCTCGCAAGCGAGTGGCACTTCGAGCAGCGCTGGCTGAAGAGCGCGTAGTCTTCGCGCAAGGCCGGAGGCAGTTGGGATGCGTCGTATCCAGGGCCCCGGCACGCGCCCGCGCATCCGACGGCGAGCAGTCAAGGCAGCGGCCGTCCACGCTCGAGCCATTCGATCCAGTGTTATCATCGACCTGCGTGAGGCGAAGCCCGGTCCCTATGTTTTTCGCGCTGGCGATCGCGCCGGCACTCGTGCTTTGGGCCTTCTCGATGCTCTGCCTGGCTTGCGCCGCCTTTGTGCCCGAGATCGGGCCCCTTCGGCTCACGGACGACGGAGCAACCGATCTCGATGCGCCGGGTCGAGGCGCCGAGCCAACGGACGTGGTGGCAGATGCGGGAGCGATGGAGACGACGGCGACCGTCGGGGGCGACGATCAGGGCGTCGAGGCCGACGACCACGGATCCGCGAGCGAGGCCACGACGGGCAGCGATTCAGGAGGAGCTCCGGACGCTCCGGACGCTTCCGAGGCGTCCCCGCGGACGTGGACGGTCTTGGTCGGGGCCAATGGTGCCCTCGCCTTCAGCCCGCCCGCGCTCACGATCGGCGCGGGCGAAACCGTTCACTGGGTCTGGCAGACGTCCGGACATACTGTGGTGAGCGGCATCGGACACGCAGCCGATGACCGCTTCTGCTCGCCGATGAACAAGCAATGCTCGAGCGCCCCCACGTCGAAAGCCGGCGACACGTACGATCACCGCTTCGCGATGAGCGGGCAGTTCCCCTACTTCTGCATGCAACACGACGGGATGACCGGGTCCATCGTGGTCCAGTGATCGCGGCGAATGACGTCCCGTTCATCGTGCCGTGAAGGTCAGCGGCACGTCCGCGCGCGCGCGTCCGGTATCCACGCTCGGGACCACGCGGCCGCGTGTCGAGGCGGCGATGCAGGACCCCACGGCCCCGGCAAGAGGCCCCGCCAGTTGGGCTCCGACGATGACGCCCTCTTCGTTCGTCTCGAGATGCAGCATCCCCGTGCCATCGAACGGAGCGCGCATTTGCGGCAGCGCGGCGCGATAGCAGGCAGTCATCGCTGCGACGACCTTCGCGAGCGCCCGGCTGACGTTCGTCGCGGTGGTTCCGATGACGCCGACGGGAGTCCCCAGCTGGACGCGCGCCGATTCGACGGCGAACGGCAGAGGAGCCGAGAAGGACGTGATGGCCATAGGAGCCGCCGCGACGGGCGCTTGCGGGTTCGGCGCCCCGGACGGTACGACGGCGCCGGTCGGAGTCGTCGGGACGTCGTGCGGGCGATCCGTCGCCGGACGCGCTTCTGCTTGTTGCGCTTGCGTGGGCCTGAGGCGCCTAGTCTGGAGCGCGCGAGGGGTGGGGGGGATGGACTCCCAGGTGACGGTTGGCGGCTGCGGTTCGAGCGGCACCGACGGGACGGGCACCTCGGAGCTCGCTTTTTCCAACGGGGCGGCCGCCGGCGACGGCGCGAGCGACCGCGCCATTCGCGCCGCGGTTTTGGGCGCGATCCATAGCGCGGCGGCCGCTGCCAATCCGACCGTCGCCATCGCCGCCGCGAGCCACGCCAGCCAGCGGCGTCGCGAGCGCCCGTTCTCTGCCGCCCCCGATTTCCCCCGCAGCTGGGTCGGAGCGAGGTCGGAAGACGAGAGGCTTCCGTTGACGGCCCCTGGGGTTCGCAAGACCCTGCGGATGCGCAAAGTCGCCCCCCTGTCCCAGGGTGGCGCGAACGGTTCCAGCGCTTCGGCGAGAGCCCCGATGTCCTGAAAGCGCTCGGCGGGGTCCTTCCGCAAGCAACGCATCACGATCTGCGCGAAAGCGGGGGGAATCTCCGGCCGCAGCTTGGTCGGTGGAGCCGGCTCATCCTTCATGACCACCGCGCAAGTCTCGAGAGGCGAATCGCCGCCGAACGGCAGGACACCCGTGACGAGCTCATAGAGACAGACCCCGATCGACCAGATGTCCGACCGCGTGCCGACGGTCGAGGAACCGCGCATTTGCTCTGGGCTCATATAAGAGGGAGACCCGACGATCAGCGCTCCGGTGAGGGACGTGCCTTCCTGTGATTCGACGCGCTTCGCAATCCCGAAGTCGAGGACCTTCACGAGCGGAGAGCCGTCGACTCGTTGGGTCAGAAACAGGTTCGTCGGCTTGACGTCGCGATGAACGATGCCGATCGAGTGGGCCTCTGCGATCGCCTCGCACGCCTGCAGGACGTACCCGACGGCCATGCTCACGTCGAACGCGCCGTGTGCGGAAAGCAGCGAGCCCAAGTCATCGCCGACTAGGAGCTCCATCACCATGAACGGAGTGCCGTCGGAGTGTTTGCCCACGTCGTACACGTGGATCGCGTGCTCGCCGCGCAGACGTGACGCCGCGCGCGCTTCGCGAGCGAAGCGCTCGATCGCTTCGTCGCTGCCGGCCGCCTCCGACAAGAGAAACTTGACGGCCACGAGAGTGCCCAGCTCGAGATGCTGCGCAGCGGCCACGACCCCCATGCCCCCCACGCCGATCACGCGCTCGATCCGGTACTTGCCGGCGAAAACGTCACCCTTCTTCAGGTCCTCGGCAGTTTGGAGCGGCATCGGCGCGAGCCAGGCGGCCCGATCACGCTAGCACCAACGGGGGTAGTGGGTGGGCCGGGGCGCGGGGCCCGCCCGAAAGGCGAGCGAAAGGCGAGGGAGCCCAACCTCTCCGGGGACGGTCGTCGTCTTGCGCGCCAGCCGTCGCTTCGGGCAAAGGCCATTTTCGTAGTGCGCCCGTTAGTCGTCTTCGAGAGTGGTACCGTGCAACCAATCCTTCATTCCAGCCCAAGTCGAACGACTTTCCACAACGTGCAACACCGCAATCGAAATCGAACATTGTCTCTGACTGCCGACCCAATCAAATCGATTTTATCGAACTTTTGGTAGCCATTCGGCAAGAGACCGAGTAGCCTCTTCGGCTCTACTCGGGAAGTGGAGAGCCAATGACCCCCATCCGAAGCAGTCTCAGGCTGTTCGTCTTCGCATCGACGCTTCTCCTCGACGTGGCCGCTTGCGGTGACTCGACGCCATCGAACGGCGGTGGTGGAGGCAGCGGCGGAAACGAGGGCGGAAGCAGCGCAACCGGCAGCGGAAACGAAGGCGGAAGCAGCGCAACCGAAGGCGGAAGCAGCGCAACCGGCAGCGGAAACGAAGGCGGAAGCAGCGCAACCGAAGGCGGAAGCAGCGCAACCGGCAGCGGAAACGAAGGCGGAAGCAGCGGGGGTGGAGAAGGTGGCGCGGGCGGGGGGACCCTCACCGGGACGTTTGGGACGCAAACCATCAAGCCGATGGTTTCGGGCATTTGGATTGGCATGCCGTCCTCGCCGTCCGAAGCGTCCTTTGCAACCTTCGTCTATCTTTTCTCGCAGCCTGTCACCTGTGCCGATATCTCGACCGCACCGGGCTGGATCACCGGCCTCCCGGCAGGCACTCAAGTCTTGGAGATGATCATCGGCGCGCAGAACGTCACGAGCGCTCCGCTCCAGGCGACATCGGGTGCCTCTCCTGGACTGGTCGAGATCAACTACTCGTTTGCACCGATCCATGTCGAGAGTAGAGCCACCGCTGGAACGGTCGCGATAACGTCTTACGTGGCGAGCACGTCGGTGGACGGCACGCTTGCTGGCGTCATGTTCCCGCAAGGAAGCGCAGATGGGACCTTCCACGCCGAGTATTGTCCGATGGGCCGCGAGTTCTAGAGCGTCAGGCGCCGCCGCCGCCGTCGTTGCCATTGCCGGAATTACCGGACGGTGTCTTTTTGCAGCTACTAGTGGCCGACACGTAGCAGGTGCCAACGGACGTATCGCAACAATTGGCCTGGCCCTCGGGCGCCGAGCCGCACGCCGACTGGCAGTCCTTGTTGACGGAGCACTGTCCGCTGCAGGTCGCGGTCGTACCGGTGCCGCTGCCGGTGGTCGAGCCGCCCCCGCCAAAGCCGCTGAACGTGGAGTCGCCGCTGGTGCTCGTTCCGCTTCCGCTGGTCGAGGCGCCGCTGCCGCTTCCGCTGGTCGAGGCGCCGCTGCCGCCGGTGGATCCGCCGCCGGCCGACCCGCTGCCGCTCGCCCCGCTGCTCTGGGCTCCGCTGCTCGACGAAACACCTGAGCTCGTGGACGAGCCACCGCTCGCGTCGGAATTCGCCGCGTCATCGATGGCGTACAAATTTCCTCCGTCACCACCCCAGTAGGAGCTGCTCGCGCCAGCACAGGCGGTCAAGGCTCCGAATAGCGAGCCCCCCGCGACCAACAAGCCAAGCTTTGCCATCTCTTTCGTCCCTTCGCAGAAAACTCGTTCGCAGCGATGCCCGTAAGGGCCTGTGGCCGGAGTGGGACCCCAACAGGCTCACAATCGCGCTTGATGTCCTATTGAGACGCGCGTTGACCGCTCGCGGCCGAGCGGCTCTCGCCAGCGTTAGTCGCGCGATTTGAGCGCCGGGACACGGCGAGCACCGGTGCCGGACGGTGCGAGACCCGTGACCGACTCTTCGGCGGAGGTGCGGGCGACGGGGTCGCAGCGCGGACGAGGCGAGCGGCCCGGTCGTGCTCGGTGAAGACGGGCCGCTACTTCCGCGCCGCTTCGGCGGCGAGCTTCTCGCGGTACTTCTTGGCCATCTCTTCCTGCTCTTGCTTCGGCACGACGGCGTACCTCGCGAACTCCATGGTGAAGGTGCCCTTGCCCTGCGTCGCCGAGCGCAGATCGGTCGAGTAACCGAACATCGCGTTGAGCGGCACCTCGCAGGTGATGCTGACGCTGTCGCCGCCGACGGTCTCCAGGATGACGCCGCGCCGCTGGTTGACCTGACCGACGACCGAGCCCTGGAACTCGGTGGGGGCGTCGATCTCGACCTTCATGATGGGCTCGAGGATGGTCGGAGCCGCCTTCGCGTACGCCTCGCGGAAGCCCATGATGCGCGGCGGTCTTGAACGCCATTTCGGACGAGTCGACCGCGTGCGAGGCGCCGTCGTTGACCGCGCAGCGGATGCCGACGATCGGGAAGCCGATCAGGGTGCCCTTGCGAACGCCCTCCTTGAAGCCCTTGTCGCACGACGAGATGAACTCGCGCGGGAATCGAGCCGCCGGTGACGTCGTCGACGAACTCGTAGCTCTCGACCGCGTCCGCCGGGAGCGGCTCGATGTAGCCCAGGATCTTGGCGTACTGACCGGAGCCGCCGGTCTGCTTCTTGTGCGTGTAGTTGATCTCCGCGCGCCGCGTGATCGTCTCGCGGTACGCGACCTGCGGCTTGCCGGCGACGACCTCGCAGTTGTACTCGCGCCGCATGCGCTCCATGTAGATGTCGAGGTGGAGCTCGCCCATGCCGCTGATGATCGTCTGCTGCGACTCCTCGTCCTGGTGGACGCGGAACGTCGGGTCTTCCTTCGTGAAGCGGTTGAGCGCCTTGGAGAAGTTCGCCTCGGCCGCGCGGTCCTTCGGCGCGACGGCGAGCGAGATGACGGCCGCGGGCACGTGCATCGACGTGAGCGTCCAGTTGACCTTGCCGTCGGTGAACGTTTCGCCGGAGCTGGCCTCGACGCCGTAGAACGCGACGATGTCGCCCGCCTCGGCCGACGGGATCTCCTCGCGGTCCTCCGAGTGCATGCGGAACATGCGGGGGACGCGCACCTTCCGCATCTCGTTGCTCACGTTGTAGATCGTGTCGCCGGCCGAGACCGTGCCCTGGTAGACGCGGAAGTACGTGAGCTGGCCGTACTTGTCCTGCTGCAGCTTGAACGCGAGGCCGACGAACGGCTTCGTCGGGTCGGACTCGACGACGACCTTCTCTTCGCCCTTGCTCTGATCGTGCGCCTCGTTGACGACCTCGGTCGGGCTCGGGAGGTAGTGCACGACGCCGTCGAGCAGGAGCTGAACGCCCTTGTTCTTGATGGCCGAGCCGCACATCACCGGGGTCATCTTGAGGGCCAGCGTCGCGCGACGGATGGCGGCGCGGAGCTCGTCGACCGAGATGGGCTCCTCGTTGATGAACTTCTCGGCGAGCACGTCGTCGACGTCGGCGACGTCGTGGATGATCTTCTCGCGCGCGGCCTCGGCCGCCGCCTTCGCGTACTCGGCGGGGATGTCCTCCTCGCGAATGGTCTCGCCGTCCTGGCCGTCGAAGAAGAACGCCTTGCCGATGATGGGGTCGATGATCCCCTGGAACGCGGACTCCGCGCCCATCGGCACCTGGATCTTGACCGGGTGGTGCCCGAGCTTCTCCTTGAGCATGTCCGCGACGCGCTCGTAGTTGGCGCCCGGGTTGTCCATCTTGTTGACGAAGGCGATGCGCGGAACGTGGTAGCGCTTCATCTGCCTGTCGACGGTGATCGACTGGCTCTGCACGCCCTTGCCCGAGTCGAGCACGAGGATCGCGCCGTCGAGCACGCGGAGCGCGCGCTCCACCTCGATGGTGAAGTCGACGTGGCCGGGCGTGTCGATGATGTTGATGTTGTGGGGCTGCGAACTGCTCCTGCGAGCCGTTCCACACGCAGTACGTCGCGGCGGACTGGATCGTGATGCCCTTCTCGCGCTCGAGATCCATCGAGTCCATCTTGGCGCCGACGCCGTCCTTGCCGCGCACCTCGTGGATCTTGTGGATTCGCCCCGTGTAGAACAGGATGCGCTCGGTGAGCGTCGTCTTGCCCGAGTCGATGTGCGCCGAGATGCCGATGTTGCGGATGCGGTCGAGGGGGATGCGAGCGGCCACGGGATTTCTCTCTACGTTTCGCTAGTGGGGAGGCTGGTGGATTTCGTGTCGGTGCGGAAAGCGACGTGCAGTTAGCACCGCCCGCGCGGCTTGTCGCGGCAGAAACGCGATCCGTCGCTGGCCGCTCCAGAGGAGGTCGAAGGCCGGGAGTGCGGCTGGTCAGGCCCAGGCGATGCGCAGCGAAATCGTTCGAGCGTCGCAGCGCTCGACGATCGGGCGAACGAAGCAACGCGCGCAAAAGAGCTCCAGGAGCCCGCGCACGAATCCACAGAAGCTCGTGCGGCAATACGGGATGGACGCGCACGGTTGGCCTATCCAGTCCGATCCGCGCGTCTTTTGGACCGAGCTTGACGACCTCGAACGCGCCGCCGCGCCAGGAGAGCTCGTTCAGACGCGGCACGTGCGGAAAGACGCTCCACGGGCTCGCGCCCGCGTTACGGGAGAGACGGACAGCGACGCTCAGGACGCTCTTTTGAATCCGCTTGCCGACGTCGTCGCCGATGTCCTCGACGGCGGTGCGGCCGAGGCCCAGACCGTCGCACGCGCGGTAGTGCGCGAGGGCGAGAGCGATCGATACCCATTGGCCGGGGGTGAGCGCGGAAATCGTCGGCCCGACCGCAGGGTCGAGGATGGCTTGGTAGCGCGCGCGGAGGCCACGCAGCTCGAGCGCGCGAAGCGAAGCACAGAGGACCGTGCTCCGCACCTCGGTCGCATCGGCAATCCGTTCGCGCGCAGAGGTGAGCGATACGATGGGCTCTTCCGCTCCAGGCACGTCGGGAAAGATAGCTCCCGGCGCGTGAATCGTTAATCGATTCGGCGGCCCCCGCGAGACTATGCTGCTGGGACGATGGACGAAGACCGTGCAAAGCGTTCCGGTTGGACGTGGAGGCGCCGCCCGCTCGGCCTGACGACCACCCTCCTCCTCGCGACCATGGGCTGCACGAACGGTAGCTCCGGGCACGACCATTCTGGGGTGCCGACCGCCTCGATGGACGGGACGACGGGGCCCGCGGATGGGCGCCCGACCGAGAGCGACGCCGACTTGGAAAGCAGCGCGCCTGGAGCGCGTGGGCCCGCAGACCTGGACGCGACCGGTGAAACGGACCGCCTCTCGCCCGGTGACGGGAGCGCATCGGACGGGGGCGGTGTCTGGGCAATCGAAGGGGGCGCCGTGGCCGACGGTGCGCCGCCCGGCGACTCGGGCTTTGCATTGCCGTTGCTGCCGCCGATTCCGACCATCCCTGCGGCTCGACCTCTCGGCTCGGTACCCTTGGGAGACCCTGCGGCCTTTCCCGAAGTGAAGATGGATTTCCCCATCGCGGCCGGACCCTTCGGGCCGACGTGGCCCTCAATCAACGGCAATTACCCGACGAAGGACTCCGCCTGGCTGCGCCAGGCCAAGTTTGGCATTTGGGTCCATTTCGGTCCACAAGCCGCCGGCCAGAGCGGCGATTGGTACGCGCGAAAGATGTACATTGAGAACGTCGCGTGGGGCAGTCCGGCCTATGCCAATCACATCCGTGACTTCGGCCACCCTTCCGTCGCGGGCTACAAAGATTTCTGCACAATTGGAATCCGACGGCCCTCGATCCAGCCGCTCTGACCAAGATTTACCACGACGCCGGAGCACGCTTTCTTCTCGTCCAGGGCGTCCACCATGACCAGTTCGACAACTGGAACTCGCGCTACCAGCCGTGGAACTCGGTCCAACAAAGTCCACACCGAGACATCCTCGGCGAATGGATGACCGCCGTTCGCGCCCTCGGTATGCACTACGGCGTCACGTTTCATCACGAATACACTTGGTGGTGGTGGCAGAGCGCGTTCCGGAGCGACACGACCAACAACCAGGGGAAGATTGGCGTCCCTTACGATGCGGTCAACCTGTCGCTCGCAAACGGCGTCGGCACCTGGTGGCAAGGGCTCGATCCGCGGCTGCTTTATGGGATCAACCTTCGCGAGTACGTCGGCATCTACGACGCGATGGACAGCAGCAACTACACGCCGGTGCAGGGCATCTTCACCAACCACCTGGACTACGCTCACTGGTACGTGACCCGCTGGGCTCTCCGTATCATGGACGTCATCGAGAACTACGACCCCGATTTCATCTATACGGACGGCGACTCGACGCAGCCTTTCAGCGGCTACCTGAGTGGCTCGGGATACAAGGCAGATGCCATGCAGCGAGTGCTGGCGCACTACTTCAATCGGACGTTGGCCCGCCGGGGAGCCATCGACACGTTCGGCGTCGTCAAATTTCATCCACCGAACAACGGCGTCGTGACCACGTTCGAGGACGGCTATCCACGAGCAGTCAAGACCGACCAACCGTGGATCGGCGAGGTGCCAGTCGGCGATTGGTTCTACGCGCCCGGCTTCAACTACGACCCGGGCATGGTCATCCGCTACTTGTTGGAGACCGTCTCGCGGGACGGGGCGGCCGCCATCGCCATCGCCCTCCGGCCCGACGGGTCGCTCGATCCCGGAAGCGTGAGCCAGCTTCAAGCGATCGGCAGTTGGATGAACGTGAACGGGGCGGGCATTTACGGCAGTAAGGCCTGGGTCAAATACGGCGAAGGCGTGAACGTACTGCCGACGGGCAAGCTGGGCGCCGTGCAAGCCAACGCTGTTTTCACGACCGCGGACTTTCGCTTTACAGTCGGCCAAGACGGGTATCTCTACGCGTACTGCATGAAGGTGCCGGCGGCCGGTGCGCAGCTGGCGATCACGTCGCTCGGAACGAGCCAGACGGCGCTGGCGAAGCCGATCGGCGCCGTGTCGCTGCTCGGTAGCAACGCCACGATCGTCTGGAGTCAGACGGCGACTGCGCTCAACGTCACCTGTCCAGCAGCGATGCCGTTTCAGACTGCGGTTGGCTTCAAGATTGGGCCGCTGTAACGCCGCCAAACGGCAAAGAGTCGTCGCGCCTTCGGACGGGTCGCGCCCTCCGACGTCCGCCGACGCCGGCAGGGTGGCGCTGCACTCCGCACTTTCATCGAGGGCATCGTGAGGTCGAGGTCCTCGGCGCCATCGCCGGTTTCATTCGCGGCGCGCCGCGCTGGTTCGAGACGTTGACGAACGACGTCGAGCGTCGGAGCTCCACCCCGCAAGCAGCTCGTCACCCCGGCGCAGGGCAGCGCGACCCCTTTCGTCGACCCGAGCGACGCGCCGACGGACGCGACAACGGGACGAAGGCCAGTGGCCGGCGATTGTTTCCTTGGAGATGCACCTCGCTACTGAGCTCGTCGGCCATTGCGGCAAGGTCGGAGACGGTCGTCAGCGAGCCGAGGTCTTCGGCTGACAGGCGCACGCCGTAAAGATCCTCGATGTCGAGGACGACGAGCGCGAGAGAGAGCGGGACGATGTGCAGGTCGCGATCGCAGGAGATTGGCGGCGCCGATTGGGCCCGCGTCCCTTTTGACGTGCTCGGCGAGGAGTGCCCGTACCAGGTTCATCGATTGTCGTGAGCTCATCGTGTCACCTCCGGTGTCGTTCGGAGACGATGTCGTGCCGGCGTGAACGGCTTACGTACGGGAGATTGCGGTTTGTTTCGTCGCGGCTTTGCGCCTTGAACCTCCACGCTCGGCGAAGACGTCCGCGACTGCGCGCATTACCGCGGCAAAGGAGCCGCTAGGCCAAGCTGACACGTTCCGAGTACCCGCCTCGGGTTCAACCACTGCGCCCACGCGGGAGCGGGTGCCCCGAGGCTTGTGAACCCGCAAGACGACGCTACGATGGCTCGCGCCGAACGCATGACCCGGCGACCGGAGATCATCTTGCCATGAAGGTCCACAGACTCGTCTTCTTTGCCTCGACTTGTGTCGCGACGGTCGCTGCGTGCAGTAGCTCGGACAGCGGTCCCACGAACCAGGACGCGGGTGGCGCGGGCTCGGGTGTCGGCTCGGGAGCCAGCAGCGGCACGGGCTCTGGGAGCAGCAGCGGCGTGCAAGGCACGGGCTCTGGGAGCAGCAGTGGCGTGCAAGGTACGGGCTCTGGGAGCAGCAGCGGCGCGGCCCCGGGCAGCGGCTCGTCGAGCGGCGACGACGGGGGCGCCGGCGGCTCGATGACCACTCCGTGCGGCACGACGCCCTGCGCAATGCCCTCGGTCTGCTGTCGCGCGCTCTCTTCGGACTCCGGAGCCGCTCTTACATGCGTCGTCGCGTGCGACCCCGCCACGCAAGCGCAGCTTTGCGCGAACGACAATGACTGCCAGGCGGGCCCCCAGTTCTGCGTCCAGGGAATCTGCGCGGACACGCCCGCTTCTGGCGGGAACGACGGCGGCGGTGCTCCAGAAGGCGGGGGCAGCGATGGCGGGACGAACGATGCCGGTCGCGGAGACGCGGGTCGCCCGAAGGACGCCGGCCGAGGCTGAGCCGCCCGAAGGGGGCCGGCGAGGCTCGAGCCGCGCGCGCCGCCGAGCCAGGACCCCTAAACGTAACTTACGGCCTCAAGTACTTGGCCAGGGGGAGGTTCTGGGCCTTCATGTCGCCCGCGACCAGGGCTGCGAGCTTGGCGGCACCCTGCAAATTCGTGTGCGTTTGATCCGAGCCGTTCGCGTGAAATTTCAGCGCGGCCGCCGCAGAGCCGAGCGAGTTGTACCAGGCAGTCGAGAGGGAGGTGAGGTCGATGTAGGCGACCTTCTGCGCCGCCGCCGCTGCCTTTGCGGCTGCCGCATGCAGGCTCGATTGGTCGCTGATCATGTTGCCGGCAAACTGCACCCGAGCCGGGGGAGAAATCACGATGGGCGTGACGTTCGCAGCCTTGGCATCGGTCACGTATTTTTCGAGGTTCGCCTGGACAGTGGCGTCTGGGATCCCCTTGTCGTTGTGTCCGAACTGAATGAGCACGTAGTCGCCCGCCGTCCAGCGCGCCTTGATGGCGCCCCAAAACTCGGTTGCCATGAACGAGCCGGAGCTCGCCCCGCTGTTGGCGTAATTCGCTATCCCGACCGGCGCGTCGAAGAACTCAGGCAGCATTGTCCCCAACCGCCGAAGGCCCTCGTGTACGGGCCCCCGCCGGGGGGGATGAGACCGGTCTGGTCGCACACGGTCGAATCGCCGGCGATGTAGACCATGACAGGCTTGGTCGCGGGTGTGGCCAGAGCGTAACCGACGGCGGAGACCTGCGGCGGCGTCGCGGTCGGCCCCGAGAAAAACAAATCCAACCCCGGATAGCCACCGGGCCCGCCCGCGTGGTTCGGCTGCCCCTCCATCGCCCGCGCGTTGACCACGAACGAGTATTCTGCCGTCTGTCCCGCAGCAGTGGTCACCGGCGCCAAGAGACCTCGGTCGGATTCGGCGCTGACGAACGTTTGGCCTGCGGCCGCGCCGCCAAGCTTCACCGTGACGAGGTAATTCCCCGCCTCGGAGGTGCCGAGGGCATCCGGCGTTTGGGCTTGGTTGTAGGTCGAGCCTCCGAAGAGGCATTGGATGCAGACCGGCCCATCGCCGCCGCCCGGGCACTGCAGGCCCTGCAACGGCACCATCTGGCACTTGGCAAAGTCGGTCGCGTTGGGCACGGGATACCCGGCCGGAACGCCGCCGTCGGATGGGGGCGCCGGCATGGCGCCGGACGAGCCGCCGCCGGCATCGCCGGTGTCGACCACGCCACTCGAGGATCCGCTCGAGCCCAGCGCTCCTGAAGAAGCCCCCGAGCTCCCCGAGCCGGCGGATCCCGAGCCCAACCCCGAGGACGCCGTGCCCGACGAGGCCCCCGACCCCGATGGGTTGCCGCTCGTCGAAGGGGTGCCACCGGAGCCGGCGTTCGAGCCGCTCGCGCCGGGCGACGAACCCGACGACGTCGACGACGCATCACTGCCGCCCGGCGCTGCCGGCACGGTTGGGTTGTCACTGGAACAACTTACTTGAGCGACGATCGCCAACGAGGAGAGCCAAGAAAGACGTCGCCAAGCGCTATTCGATCTTTGTCGTTCTATCACTTCGAAGGTCGAGGGAAAGGTGTCGGCTCACGGTGTTCTCCAGTGGAGAGGCGCGCGCTACAGTGTGCGCACAAAAATGCGTCGAAGTGGCGCCAGGCTGCTGCCCTGCGGACCCTTCATGCCCTCGTTAAAGGGGCTCACCGTCCACGGCCTTCACGCATTTCGACGATCCGACGCAGCACATCCCCGGCAGAATGGAATTGTCGGGGCTGGAGAAAATTACCCACGATGCACGGGCCCGAAGTCTGCAGCCCAGATCTCGAGCGAGCTACGCAAGGGGGAGCATTGCCCGCACCTCGTCGCGGTCTGCTCGCATCAGCGCGGTGCTTTTCTCGAGCTCGACTTTCCGATCGTCCGTTGTCTGGCGGATGGTGGTGTCTCCTTCGGTGTGCAACTTGGCAAGGGCGCACCGCGCGCCTGGATCGCTCGGGCGTGCGCTCCGGCGGAGTCGCGCCACCCATCGCAGCACATCGAGATCGGCGACGAGCCCGACGAACCGTCGATCGACCCCGGTCACTGTCACCAGGCGCACGTGACCATGCGCCATGAGCTCGAAGGCCCCCACGAGTGGCGCGCACTCGGGTAGCTCGTGAGTGCTATTCTCGATTTGCCATAGCGCGGTCAGCGCACGGGGCGGCTTGGCGGCGGCGAGGACGCCACGGACGCGATTGTCCCGGGTCAGTACGACCACGACGGCATTCTCATCGAGCAGCTTGCGAGCTTCCACGACGGGCACATCGTCACGAACGGCAAACGACTGCCGCGCACACACGCTGCCCAGAGGCGTGTGCAACGCAAATGGGTGGGACCCGAGAAAGAGCGGTGCGCCCATCGCCAGCTCTGGCGCTTCGGAATGGCCGGGGGGAGAGCATGTGACCTCGGTCTCGGATAGGGCATGGACGAACCGGCAAGCCCGGCAAGCCGTAGCGTCCTTCGAGGCGTGATTGTTCGGGCAGAAGACGCGGAGCGACCTCTCGCGCCTGGCCGTCTCGCTCGAGAGTCTCCAGGGTGCGAACTGGAATGCCGAGGGGTCGCTCCGGATGCCCATGCGTCATGTGCACGAGCAAAGCAACACGCATTCCGCGCACGGCTGCGCCGAATTGGCTCTGCCGAGACGACCCTTTTTGCGGCGACGCGCAAGGTGTGCACGCGCCCGAAGGCAGGCCCTCGACGCCGGAGACGGCTCGGATGTCCCGCCCCGTGGCGAGGCTCTTCTCGGGCAAGCCTCCCGCCGCTAGCGTTCGATTGAGACGTCGGGTTCTGCCTCGACGAGCTTTGTCGCCTGACCACTCTCGGCCGCTCGAAGGGCGGTCGCGAGAGCGCGTAGTGCGTCCACCGTCGTGAAGATCCCCGCCACACGCGCCGCCGCGACGACGATGACGCACCCGTACTTGTAGTCCGCCATGTCGGCGACGACGTCGACGAGAGGTGTTTCGGGCCCAACCGCGTAGACATCCGTAGACATCGCCTCTTCGACGGGCACCTTCGACGGATTGACGTCCCGCAGGGCTTCTACGAAGAGCACGTCGCGTTGACTGAGCAGGCCCGCGATTCTTCCGCGCTCTAGGACAGGCAGATGGCGCGCGCCGAAGCGGCGCATGACCGCGACCGCTGTCGAGAGGGTCTGTTCGCGACCGATTGAATGCGGTGACGCGGTCATGAATTCGCCAATCGGAAGCCGAAGGCTGCTGCGTTTCATGTTGGGGAACCCAAAGCAAGTACGCGGCCAAGAGCGCGAGGTGGCCCAAATTCTTGAGAGAACGCCAACCCCTGATTGGGGCGCTGGCGGTGTCGCACGCGCGCGAGTTTTCTGGACGCCATGATAGAGGCTGGAGATCGATTGAGGCCTCCTCCGCGAAATGCGTAGCTACATCGGCTTCACGGAGAGCGAGGCGGCGATCCTCACGGTGCTCCTCCCACAGGCACGACCGCACTTCGCCAGCATTGCCGACGAGTTTTATGCGCTCATCCGGACGCACGAGGGGGCCTTTGCCGTCCTCCAAGACGAAGCGCAGGCGCGGCGCCTCCACGCGTCGCTCAAAGCATGGCTGGGCGAGCTCCTCTCCGGTCCTTACGACGACGCGTACGTCGAGCGGCGAGCGCGCATCGGACAGGCGCACGTGCGAGTCGGGCCTCGAACCTCGTTACATGGTCGCGGCGATTGGTCGCATCCGCGCGGCCCTCCAACGGGTGGCAGCCGATGCGTTCGCCCAGGACGCCGCAGCCAGCCACACGGCCAACCTTGCCATCGCGCACGTGTGCGACCTCGACCTCGCGGTGATGCTAGAAAGCTACAAGAGCGACCTGGTCGGCCGGATCGAGCGCGCCCGCGCGAACGAGAGCGAAGCCGCGGCCGCATCACTCGATGCCGAACGCCGTCCGTACAGCGACGCGTTGGAAGCCGCCGACGTCGTCTTGCTGCGGTTCAACGCGAACGCGCGGCTCGTGGTCGCCAATCGGAAGGCCGAACAGCTCACCGGCTACGCCTTCGACGAGCTCGCCGACGGCGACCTCTTCCTGCTGCTCTTCGGTGACCGAGGCGCCGCGGTCCGCACGCAATGGCTCGAAGCATCGGACGGCCGTCCCGTCCAAATGGACTCCAACCTCCGGACCCGTTCGGGCAAGACGCGAACGCTGCGCTGGCACGCGACCGTTCAAAGCTCGAGCCCGGACGGCGCGGGGTCCGTCATCGTCGTGGGTGTCGACCTGACCAACGAGCGAGAGCTGGAGCGGCGCGCGCGGCAGAGCGAGCGACTCGCGGCGACCGGAGCGCTCGCGGCCGGCCTCGCGCACGAGATCCGCAACCCACTCAATGGCGCCAATCTGCACCTGTCAGTGCTTGATCGCGCGCTCACGCGAAGCCTGATCGTCCCGCCGGCAGCACGCGAGGCAATCGATGTCCTGCGCGCTGAAATCAAGCGGTTGAGCGCGCTGGTGAGCGACTTTTTGGAGGTAGCGCGGCCGCGCCCGTTGGCGCTGGTGGACGGGGACGCCAACGAAATTGCCCGCGCGGTGGGAGCGCTGCTCGGCCCCGAAGCCGAGGGGCAAGACAAGCGGCTCGCGATCGAGGTGTTCCCCTTGCCCGCGACCGCGAAGCTCGACGTCGCGCGGATGAAGCAGGTGGTCGTCAACCTCGTGCGAAACGGGCTCGACGCGGTCGGGAAGGGCGGCACGGGTCGTCGTGCGCGTCCGCCGCCTGCCACATCACGTCGAGCTCGAAGTGGCCGACGACGGCTGCGGCGTCCCGATCCGGGGGCGCCTCTCTTCGACGCCTTTTACACGACGAAGGAGCGTGGCACCGGCCTCGGGCTCTCCGTCGTGCACCGCATCGTGAGCGATCACGGAGGCGAGGTTCGGTTCGAGAGCCATCCGGGCGCGACGGTGTTCACCGTCCGCATTCCGGCAAACCAGTCCACCGCTTGAGGCGAACGGGCAATGGCTCGATCCATGCCATAGCGAACGCTGGAGCTCCGATGACGGCCATTTCCTCGACGACGCGGGCGGTATCCGTCGCGCGATGTATGCACATGGATGCAAATAGTGCGCGGGTGGCACCCGTGAGCGGCGACAAGGTGGAGACGAAGGTCCGCGCCCGCGTCCTCGTTGCGGACGACGAAGCGAGCGCGCGAAGCGGCCTGGCGACGCTGCTTCGGGATGAGGGTTTCGACGTCATCGCTCGCAGAGGACGGACTGCAGGCGCTGGCCCGCGTGCACGAGACCGGCACCGGACGTGCTGGTCACCGACCTCCGAATGCCGGGGCTCGACGGGATTGAGCTTCTTCGTCGAGCTCGTGAGGCGGTCCCGGAGCTCATCGTCGTGCTGGTCACCGCGTTCGCCGACGTGGAGACGGCCGTCTGCGCCATGCAAGAGGGCGCCGAGCACTATCTCACCAAGCCGATCCAGATTCGAGGAGCTGGTGCTCGTCATCCGATCGCGCGCTCGAGCGGCGCGCGCTGCGCGACGAGACGACGCAGCTGCGCGCTCGGCTGAAGGAGCACCTTCGCTTCGACAACATCATCGGCGCGAGCCCGGCGATGCAAGAGGTCTTCAACGTCATCGAGCAGGTCGCGCCGAGCAAGGCGAGCGTGCTCATCACCGGCGAGAGCGGCACCGGCAAGGAGCTCGTCGCGCAGGCGATTCACGAGAACAGCCCGCGCGCGGAGGCGCCCTTCGTGAAGCTCAACTGCGCCGCGCTCGCGGAGACGCTCCTCGAGAGCGAGCTCTTCGGCCACGAGAAGGGCGCGTTCACCGGCGCGGCCGGCCGCCGCGAAGGGCGCTTCGAGCAGGCCGACGGCGGCACGCTCTTCCTCGACGAGATCGGCGAGATCTCGCCAGCCATGCAGGTCAAGCTCCTGCGCGTCCTGCAGGAGCGGAGTTCGAGCGCGTCGGCGGCAACGAGACGCTCAAGGTGGACGTGCGCATCGTCGCCGCGACCAACCGCGATCTCGCCGCCGAGGTGGCCGCGGGCAAGTTCCGCGAAGACCTCTACTACCGCCTCAACGTCGTCAACATCGAGATGCCGCCGCTTGCGCGCGCGGCCGAGCGACTTGCTGCCGCTCGCGACGCACTTCCTCGAGCGGTTCGCCCGCGAGAACGGCAAGTCGCATCGACGGCTTCGACGACGATGCGCTCGAGCGCCTCACCGGCTACCGCTGGCCCGGCAACGTGCGCGAGCTCGAGAACGTCATCGAGCGGGCAGTCGTCCTCTGCGACGGCTCGAAGGTCACCGCCAAACACCTACCTGCTGGGGTCGGTGCGGTGCCCCGCGGGAGCGTGCGCATCCCGGGCTCCACGTTTGCGGAGGTAGAACGACACGCTGATCCTGACGACGCTCGAGGCGTGCGGCGGTCGAACCTCCCAGGCCGCTCAGATGCTCGACATCAGCGTCCGCAAAATCCAGTACAGGCTACAGGAGTACGGCGTCACGATGCAGCGCACGGTCACGAAGTCGCCCGAATCCTGCTGACTGGGCGAGTTTTAGGGTGTCTGTCGTGGTTTGCCGAGGGAGCTCGTAGAGCCCACGGCTGTCGCGGCGCCCTCGCGCTGCTCGTCACGTCGGTCGCTTGTTCAAGCCTCCCCTCGTCCCCCTCTGCGGCGGGGGCACCGCATCGCCCGCAGGGCGATACGCCCCGGAGCGAGGTGGCCCCTCCGGGCGTGACGGGCGCTTCGACCCGATCCGTCGTGCAGTCTTCGACCGTGGCGCGGGCACCCGCTCCCACGTGGTCTTTCATTTACGCTCGCTATTTCAGCCCAAGCAGCGACGGCGCCTGCGGCCGGTCGCGCGCGTGTCACCAGACCACCATGGCGGATGCCGCCTCGGCGTACGCGTGGCTCGCCGCGCGGGGCTACATCGCCGGGACGGACTCCCCGCTCGTGAGCCAAACGAGCTCCTGCTTGCGGTGGTTCGGTGGCAACATGCCTCCTCTCACTGGCAACCTGCCTCCACGCGCGACGTCAGACGCGGACGCCGTCCGCGATTTGACCGCCTGGGTCGCGACCGGCGCGGCGAGCCACTGAGGTTGCGCGACCACGCAAATCCTGCGTCGATGTCGCATCCGCCTTCCGTCGCGGGGGCGTCGACGCCCTGATTTCCTGCTG
Organism: uncultured delta proteobacterium; assembly: GCA_963787925.1. Lineage (GTDB taxonomy): Bacteria > Myxococcota_A > Polyangia > Polyangiales > Polyangiaceae > Palsa-1150. Next base: position 321,444 of record CAWBEN010000002.1, on the reverse strand, counting down.
GACCGAACGACTTCGGGCCCCTGGCACGAAGGGTGCGATGCGGCGCGACAGAGTGTCGGACCCCCCCAAGGGATGTTCACGGAGGGGCTCCGCTCCGCACCGGCGCCAGCGGCCGGCGCCAAACCGGCGAGTCGTCCGCGCCTGCCTTGCCCCATCACTCGCCTTTCGGAGGACTCATGCTACCCACTCGCGCTCTGCCGCTGCTCGCGGCGACGCTCGTCGGCATCACGCTCTTTTTCGCCGCCCCTCGCAACGCGCAGGCGGTGCCTAGCTTCGCGCGGAAGTACCAAACGAGCTGCCAGACCTGCCATACGATCTATCCGACGCTCAATCCGTTCGGCGAAGCCTTTCGACGCGATGGATATCGCTTCCCGAGCCAGAACGGCAGCGTGGACAGCGACTCCGTGAAGGCAAACGCGATTCCTCTGGGCCAAGAGGAATATGAGAGGACGTTCCCGGACTCCGTCTGGCCGGACAAGATCGCCGAGGCCGTTCCGTTGTCGGTCATGGTCAACGGCACGATCCCGATCAACCTGCCCGATTCGGCGGCGAGGGCCCAAGCCGGCAACACATTCACTTGGGCTGGCCTCGCGGCCGAGGTGCACTTGTTCGGCGCTGGCGCCTTCAACGACACGCTCACGTACATGACGCAGCTCACGTTCGCGGACGGAGGTGGTTTGGACCTCGAGACGGGGTATTTGCTCTGGAACGACATCGTCGGTCCCCGCCACCTCGTCAACCTCTGGGTAGGACGCTTGTTCGCGCCGCAGCTGACGAGCTTTGGCCTCCACAGCGCCTACTTGAGCGATACCGTCCTGCCGGCCGTCTCCGTCGCCGGCCTCTATAATCCCAGCGCCAGTTTCACGCTCGGCTCCGGCCACACGGACGGCGCGGAGCTCAACGGAATCGCCGCCCACCGCTTCAACTACGCCCTCGGCTGGGTCGCTTCGTCCAATTCGAGCGGCCTCAGCCTCCCGAACGCCGAGGACGTTTACGCGCATGTCGGGATCAAATCCGGAGGAGTCGCCCTCGATGGCGAGGGCAAGTACGGGCCCAACGTCGCCGACCCGCGCAAGCCGTGGGCGGAGAAATCGATTACCTTCGACCTATTTGCTTATCATGGGATCACGCGATTCGACAACGGCACGGGGCTCGCGGGGGGCGCTGCTCCGGCGCCGGTGCAGCAAGACGATCGGTTCAATGCCGCAGGCGGTGTCGTTCATGGTCAATGGGTATCTCTCCTAGTCACTGCCGGCCTTCAATTCGAGCGGCACGATCGGCCCTATGCGGGGAGCCCGGCGCCTTCGCCGAGCCCCATCGGCGCGTCGGTGCCAGGTCAACCGACGCTCGTCAGCGGGTCAGCGATCGTTCAATACGACGAAATCGACTACGTCGTCTGGCCATGGTTCGTACCGGGCGTACGCGCGGAGTACACGCGCGCCTCGGTCGAGTCGGCGGCCGACGCGCAGCTTCTTCGGATCATTCCGGGCGTGGCGATGCTGGTGCGCCCGAACATCAAAGTCTTGCTGACTGGTGATTTCGAATGGGGTCAAAACCTGCCGCCGGTCGGAACGTGGACCGCTGCAGGCGGTGCGGTCGCTCCGAACCAGACGAGCAAGTTCGAAGCGGAGCAAATCAACGCGACACTCGCCGTTGCCTATTGAATGGAGAACGTGATGAAACGCTCCTTGACCCTGTTCGCGTTGGTCTCCGCCGGACCCCTCGCTTTCCTGCTTGCCTGCGAGGGCGAGCCTCCCGTCGTGGCGCCCGGAAACCCGACGAGCTCCGCGTCCGGGCCGTCCGCGCCTACCGGGTACGCGAGCAGCGAGCCGCCGCAGCCGGCGTCACAGCCCGTCGTGACGGCGTGCCCTCCGCCGCCGTGTGCGCCCACGTCGCCGATCGTCGCGAGCGCAAGCGCGAGCGCTTCTCCGGAGCCGGCCGCGCCGGCCGCCCTGCCGGTGCCCCCGCCATCCATCCCACGCGGCAATGTCGTCGGCGTGGTCAGCGCCAAGCCGGCGGCAGTGGCCGGGCAAGCGGTCGTCTACTTGGAGGACGGTCCGAGGGAGGACGTGCCGTCCCATTTGCAGACCGTGACGATTGCCAACCGCCAGATGAATTTCATCCCGTTCGTCGCGGTGGCGGCCGTCGGCGGAAAAGTGGTCTTCACCAACGAAGATCCATTTCCTCACAACGTCTTTTCGCCAGACAACGACAAATTCAACCTTGGCAACATCCCCCAGAACGGCGCGCACGTGCGCTCTTTCAAGAACCCGGGCTCCTACTCGTTGCTCTGCAACCTGCACCCCGGGATGCTCGGGTACTTGGTCGTCACGCCGTCGACCTGGTTCGCGAGGACCGACGGAAAGGGGAAGTTCGAGATGAAGCACGTTCCAAGCGGTACTTACAAAGTGACCGCGTGGGCGCCGCGGCAGACGCCGATCACGCAAGCGGTGACGGTCGCGGACGGCGACGTCGCCGTCACATTCGATCTTCACCGTTGAAAGGACGAAATAGCCATGTGGTCCCCGATGTTCACCGTTGTCGTCGTCTCGCTCGGCGCAGCGGTCGGTTGCAACAAGTCGTCGCCCGAACAGACCCAGCCAGCGCCGACGAGCACGGCGGAGGTCAAGGCCAAGGCGGAGCCCGAGCCGGTGGCCGTCCCGAGCAAGCCGGTGCAGCACGTCGAAATCGAGCTCGCGACAGTCGCCAATACGATGGCATACGACAAAACGAAGCTGACCGTACCCACCGGCGCGGAGGTGCACCTGGTCCTCAAGAACAACGCAACGGCCGCGACCTTGCCTCACAACTGGGTCGTCGTGAAACCCGGCACCGAAGCGAGCGTCGCCGCGGCGGGCCTGAAGTTGGGCGACCAGGCGGGCTACTTCGACGTGCGCGACAAAGACGCGCTCGTTCACACGCCCATGGCCAAGCCCGGCGAGACGACGGAAGTCACGTTCACCGCGCCCGATCCGGGAGCGTACCCGTACATCTGCACCGTACCGGGACACTACATGCTCATGAAGGGCGTGCTCACGGTCACGCCGGGACCGCTCGCTGGAGCGCCATGAGAGCCATTCGATCTTGGGGTGCAAGGGCCGCGCGAGCTACGGCCCTCGCGTTTGCGGCGGTCGCCATCTGGGCATGCAACAGCGTCGGCGATTGCCCGGCTCCGGCCGCCATTACGCCCGGAGCGGCTTGCAGCGGCGAGCTCCTCCAGTGCCCGTATTCGCTGGAGTCGCCGAGCCCGGCCTGCGACGGCACGTCGATCGACGGAGGAGTCGCGACGAGCTGTGTCTGCACGAGCGGCAGCTGGGTGTGTCCGCAGTCTCTGACCTGCCCGACGGCAGGCGACGGCGGTGACGACGGCGGTGGAGACGGAAGCGCGGACGAGGGCAGCGCGGACGACGCGGCGCGCGACGCAGCGGCGGAGTAGCGCTGCGCAGTCTCGTAACTAAGTTGCTGGGCGGGTGTCCAATCGAGGCATGAGCGCGCCCGCAACGGGCTTCTGGGGACCGCCGACATCGTCGGTCGACTGGTGCGAAGCCAACTACGAACATACCCGCTACGTCTGCGAGCTCTTCAACACGCTCTCGAGCGTCGCAATGCTCCTTGCCGGCGGCCTGGGGCTTTGGCTCCACCGCAAGAGCCTCGAGCGTCGTTTCCACTTGGCGTTCGTCGCCGTTTGTCTGGTGGGCCTCGGGAGCATGGCCTTCCACGCGACGCTCCGGTTCGAGCTGCAGCTGCTCGACGAGATCCCGATGCTCTACGCGGCGCTGGTGATGCTCTTCATCTTACTGGACGGCGCGCCAGGTCGCCGTTTTGCGGGGCGGCTTCCCGCGCTGCTCTTGGCCTACGGCGCCCTGGTCACCGCGCTCTCGGCGCTCAGCCGCGGAACGCTCCAGTTCTATTGCTTCCAGGTGAGCTTCGCGTCGATCGAGGTGTTCGCCCTCTGCCGCGTTTACCTCCTTTACCGCCGAAGCGGCAGCCCTCTCGTCCGGAGACTCTACGCAATGGGCATGAAGTCGTACGCGCTGGCCGTGCTCCTGTGGCTCGTGGACTTGAAGGCATGCGCGTTCGTCGGCGGCGTGTTGCCACGGCACGGCATACCCAACCCGCAGCTGCACGCGTGGTGGCACGTTCTCGTCTCGACCGGGCTCTACGCGCTCCTGCTGCTCATGGCTTGCGATCGGTTGCAAGCACTCGGGCGGAGCCCGGAGCTGCGCTTCGCCGCGGGCGTCGTGCCTTACGTACGGGCGCGACGGCCTCGTGATGCGTGACGCATGCGTCCCGTCGGCCCGTTCGCGGCTTTGCTGGAGTCTCCCGGTCGGTTCAGGGAAGGCCCTGGGCCACGAGCGCATCGTACCACTTGGCCGCGATGAGCCTCGAGCCCGCCGGGTTGGGATGAACCCCGTCGCCGGTGTACATCGAATTGGGGATATACGCCGAAGCGGTGAATACGGAGTGGACGTCGACCACGTAGATCGGAGAAGCGGCCGTACCATGGGCCGTCGCCCAGGCTGGGATTTGGGCGTTCAGTGCCTCGACGTTGGCTTCGCAATTGGCGCACCCGGCGGGATTCAAAGGTGTGATCTGCGCCACGAACAGGATGACCCCCGGGTTGACGGCTCGGAGATCGGCCAGCACGACCGAGTACGCGTCCAGGATGGACTGCGTCGAGCGGCTGTTCCACGCGTCGTTCGTTCCGAACTGCATCAATACGACGTCTGCCTTGTCGGCGGCGCACCACCGCGGAAGCTCGGCGGCATGCTGGCCGGTGCCGACGAGATCGGTGACGAGGTAACCTCCGTGGCCTTCGGTTTGGACGTTCGGCGCGCCGAAGCAGCTTTGGTTGTTCAGATTGCTGCCCACGAAGAGGAAGTTGCTCCGACCGCTGGTCTTTAGCTGCGCGGAGAGGATCTGCGGCGGGCACATCGAGCCCGTTATGGAGTCGCCCAGCGGCATGATGCGCCAGACGCCGGTATGGTCGGCCATCCCGGAGTCGACCCCGTTCTGCGGCGGCCCGCCCTCGCCCGAGCTCCCCGCCTCCGAGCCGCTCGACGAGCCGGACGGAGCGCTTGCCTCCGAATTGCCAGCGTCGGCGCCGGACGGGGTTCCCAGGTCGGTGCCGCTGGACCCGCCCCCCGGGCTCCCACCTCCCGACGTGCCGCCGGAGGCGGCCCCCGACTCGCTGCCAGAGGCAGCCCCCGACGCGCTGCCGGAGCCCGCACCCGAGGCGGCTCCCGAGCCGCTGTCCGACGTCGAGCTGCTCCCGCTCCCGGCCCGCCCCGCGTTCCCGCCCATGGGAACGTCGGAGCTCGAAGTGCATCCCGCCGCCGTCAGGAGGCCCACCAGGACCGAGAGGGCGGCGAGCGCTGTTCCTCGCCGGGGAGGGTGCGGTTCGTTGCCTAGCGTTCGGAGCATGAGTGTATGTAGCAGAAGCGCTTCCGTTCCAAGGCGGCTCACGGCGTGCGGAGCACCCGCACCTGCCCGGAGCGCGACGAGGGCGCTGACCGAAGGCGAGCCGCGACGGACGTTTCAACTGCCGGGGCTTTTTTCCTTCCGGAAGACCACGCGACGAACGTGCGCGGAGGTTCCGGCGGACAGTGTCATCGCAATCGTGAATAGCGCATCGTTCTCGAGCGCAATGCAAACGTCGCCAGAAGTTTGGCCGTCCCTGCAGAGGGTGAGCGCGGACCCTGAGAAGATGGGGCGGACGTTGCCCGACGCCTCGACGTGCACCGACCACCACCCCCCAGCGCCAAGCGCCAGCGACCCGAGCTCCGCCGTGTGCGACGCATCGAGGCGTGCGCCGAGCCGCCCATCGGGGTCCAGCACGGCGAGGCCGGTGGGTGACGTAGCAAAGAGATAGCCGGGCACGCGCACCTCCGAATCCGTGCGTTGGATCCCGATCCTGCCCAGGTCTCTACGGACCCACAAGCGCGTGCCTATCCCCTCGGGGGTCTCGAAGCTCACGAGGACGTAACGCCGGGCGAACTCGGGGTTTTGCTTCATCTCGACGCCGCCGCGCCAATGCGCGTCCCCGCCGCCGAGAGCCGTCCCAAAGGCAATCAGGTCTGGCTTGCGAGCGAGGATGTAATCGCCATTTCCCAATTCGTGACCGATGAACCCGCTCCCGAATTCGGGAGGATGGTGCGTGGCGAGGAAGCGGTCGTTCAGACCGAGCATGTCGAGGCACGGCAGCCCAGGCGCGAAATAAGGGAGCGACCCCGCCGCATCGACGGCCACGAGGGGCGACTCCGCAGCGAAAGCGCGCGAAAGAAAGCGCCCGACCTCGAGCCCCGACCACGGCCACGTGTCATGGAGCGCGTGCGCTTTTTCGGGGTCGTCCGCTTCGGCTCGCGCCAGCCGAAAGAGGCCCAATGCCGCCAGCGCCCAGGCGCTCGCTCTCAACGGAAAGACGCGCGATGCAATGGCGTGGAGGCCCTCTGCGATGACGAGTGACAGGAGAACGATCGTGACCACGAGGTGTCGCCGGGCCGGAGAAATGTCGCCCCCGATGAGCACGACATAGGCAGTCCACCCCGCTGCGCTCGCGAGCGGTACGATGACCCGCCTCCGGCTGCCGCCGTTCGTCATGGCCAAGACGGTGCCGATCACCGCCATGAGAAAGAGGCTGCGAAGGTAGGGATCGGCCCCTGCCACGTAGTGCCACCCTTGCTGCAGGCGTGTCTCGGTGAATGCCAGCTTGACGTGAGCCGTGTTCGGCAGCCACGCGCCGTAATACGAGCGGCGAAAGGCCAGCTGCGCGACGAAGAAGAGCCCCGCGACGGCCGCCACTCGGACTGCCGCCCCCAGGTTTCGGCGGCTCGAGCCCCGCGCGAGCAACACACCCCCGCAGGTGGTCATCGTGAAGAGCACGCCGTCGGGTCGGGTCAGCGCGGCCAGCCCGAGGAGAACGCCGAGCGTCGACTCGGCCCGCCGCCCGGAGCGTCCGTCGACGATTCGATAGCTCACGACGGTGGCCCAGGCCACGAGGGCGGAGAGCAAAGGTTGCTCGAGACCTCCGATGGACCAAGCTACGACAGGGCTCGTCAACAGCATGGCGAGCGCCCCAACGAGCGCGGGCGGCACATCGGCGAAGCGCCTCGGCGTGTGAGCGTAGATGACCGCAAGAGCGGCCACGAGCGTGCAGACGACGCCCGTCGCCCGGCTGACGTCGACGAGGGCGTCGCTGACCGTGCCGCCCGCGGCGAGGAGGAGGATCCAGAGCAGATTGGAGTAGCCTTCGACGCGCTCGCCGTCCGTCCACGTCAATCCGTGTCCGTGCAAGAGCCTCCAGACATATCGGAGCGCGATGAACGAATCATCGACGAAGAATGGCAAATACGTCCGCGCCTGCCACCAGAGCACTCCGGCGCACAAGCCGGCGAGCGCCATCGGGAGGGCGTGCGCGCGCGCGTGGGTGATGGCCGGCGCCATGCGGCCCGGGCTGCACCGCGCGTGCCACCTCGCCCGCCCCGAACCCCACCGATCCGCGCAATCGGCAGCGAGCGCCACCTTGAGCCATGCCGATCGATTTGTCGCGGCGGGGACCGCTCGCGCGGGGCGCTAGAAAGGGCACCGGATGGACCGGGCGCGCGAATGCGCCGGCGAGAACGAGCCGCGCGAACGTGCAAGGGCGTGGTACGTTTGGCGGCCGTGCCGAGGACGAGCTCTTTGGCGCTGCTGACGATCGTCGCCACAGGGTGCAGCAGCCCCTCGATCCCGCAGAACGTCTACTGTTTCGTGGTCGACGGCGGCTCCCTCCCGGCCTGCGGGGTGGACGGCGTGACGTACGCGAACGATTCGTACGCGGTGTGCGCGGGCGTCGGCGTGGCGCACGAGGGCGCCTGCGGCGCGCCTTCGACGCGCGATGCCGGGGCCGACGGTTCGGGCGCAGTCGAGGACGCCGACGGCATCGAGGCGGCGAACGACGCCGAATGAGCTCGCCTCCGGTTCGGGGTAAGCTGACGTTGCCACTGCCGCTCATGGACAAACTTCTCTCGCTTCTCTCGCTTCGTTCATCGCTCTGCAGTCGAAGGCTGGCCGTCAGGGGGAGCTCGTTGGCCCTCTTTGCGGGGTCACTCCTATCTGCGTGCTCTGCCTCCGCCCCGCGCGAGACGCCCGGCGAAAAAGCCTCCGACGCGTCGATGGCTGGCGACGGCGCGAGCGACGACGATGCCCGCGCCGGCGACGCGACGACCGCCGAGGGCGAGGCGCGGTCTCCGGGGGCGAACGACGCGACGCTCGACGGCGCGAGCGACACTTTGCCTGAGGACGCGTCCGCCCGCAGCGCGGACGAGAGCGACGTCCCCGCGGACCGGGCGCTGGACGATGCCGGACCGAGCGATGCGCGGGCCGAAGAGGGTGCGGCGAGCGATTCGGCCGTCATCGACGGCGCGCCAGCCGGCGACGCGGCGGCGCGCGGCCCAGACGCGGAGGCCATTTCGGACGCAAGCGACGCGAGCGACGTGTCGGCCGAGGTGCCGGACGCGGCGCCGGTCGTTCCCGTGCTGACGAACGGAGACTACGTCTTTGCCTCGGGCAATCTCTCGTTCGCCGTCGACCCCCAACACGGTGCCCGCGTCGTTTCCTTTTCGCTCGCCGGAGTGAACGTCCTGACCGGGACCGACGCGAACGCCACGAACTACGGCTCGACCTTTTGGACGAGCCCTCAAAGCGATTGGACCTGGCCTCCTCCGCCCGAAATCGACAGCAACCCCTATGCGGCGTCCGTCGACGGCGGGACGTTGATCCTGCGCGGCTCTGAAAACCCGGCGCTCGGCGTCAGGGTCACCAAGGTCTTCTCGCTCGATCCGGTGCGCGGCGTCGTGTCGATCACCTACGGAATCGACAACGTCGGAGCTTCTGCGCGCTCGCTCGCGCCCTGGGAAGTTTCGCGAGTGCACCTGAGCGGAGAGGTCTTCTTCCCGACCGGAATCGGCGCGCATAGCGCCGACAGCGGGCCTCCCCTTCTCACCCAGCAAGCTTCGGGCGCGACATGGTTCGACGCCGATGCGGCGACGGTCACCGCGAACATCAAGTACTTCGCCGACGGTTCGCGAGGGTGGCTTGCCCAGGAGAGCGGGGGTCTGCTTTTCGTAAAAAAGTTTTCCGACGTGCCGCCCGTCTCGCAGGCCCCTGGCGAGTCCGAGATCGAACTGTTCGTGAGCGGTGATCGCGCTTATGTCGAGCTCGAGAACCAGGGGGCCTATGCGCCTTTGGCGCCCGCGGCGTCCCTGCAGTGGACGGTGCGCTGGTACCTCGTCCAGACGCCCCCCGGCGTCGACGCCGCCGTGGGAAGCGCGGAGCTCGTCGCGTTCGTAGACGGGCTCAAGTAGGCACCGGCGCCGGCCTTCCCGCGCGCCAGAGGCAAGCCGACGTCGGCTCGAAGACTCGGCGGACCCGCGGTATAGACTCCGCACCATGCGATACCGCCAATTGGGTACGACTGGCACGCGTGTCTCGGTGCTTTGCCTCGGCGCCATGACCTTCGGCGAGGCCGACGAGAAATCGATGATGCACAAGGTCGGAAGCGACGAAAAAGAGACCTTCGCCGTGCTCGATCGGGCACTCGAGGCCGGCGTCAACTTCGTCGACACGGCCGACGTTTACGGTCAGGATGGCCTCTCCGAACGCGTGTTCGGCGGGTGGCTCGCCGCGCGCAGGGCCCGCGACCGCGTCGTCGTCGCGACCAAGGGGCGCTTTCGCATGGCACCGGGGCCGAACGGCACGGGGGCTTCTCGCTTGCGCATCACGCGGGCCATCGAGGCGAGCCTCGCCCGGCTGGGCACGGATCGGATCGATCTCTACCAGATCCACATGCAGGATCTTCGGACGCCCGAGGAAGAGCTCGTGCGCGCGCTCGACGATGCGGCGCGGGCGGGCAAGATCGTGTACTTCGGCGCGTCGAACTACGCCGCGTATCGACTCATGGAATCGCTGTGGATCGCCGACAAGCGCGGGCTCGATCGGTTCGTCACTTTGCAGGCGCACTACAACCTCGCGACCCGCGCGCTGGAGCGCGAGCACCTGCCGCTGTGCGCGAAGTTCGGCCTCGGCGTGTTGCCCTGGTCACCGCTCGCGTCCGGCCTCCTGACGGGCAAGTACCGGCGCGGTCAACCGCCGCCGCAGGGCACGCGACTCGCGCAGTGGAAGGAGCGCTACGCCGGCTTCGATACGGAGCGAAACTGGGCGATCGTCGAGGCACTGGTCGCGGTGGCCCACGAGCTCGAAAGGACCCCCAGCCAGGTGGCGCTCGCCTGGCTACTCGCCCGGCCGGTGGTCTCGTCGGTCATCTTCGGTGCCCGCACCGTCGGTCAGCTCGACGACAACCTCGGCGCGGGCGAGCTCGAGCTTCCTGCCGACGCCCTCGCTCGGCTCGACGCCGCGAGCGCGCCCGAGCTCGGATACCCGTACGATTTCATCAAGAACCTCGACGGTGCTTGGTGAACGGCTTCGGCGTTCCCCGCCTGTTCCCCCCCGCTCTACCAAATGCAGCGGCGGAGGTCGCTTGCAGTCGATTGCATGCGATTGCAAGCGCCAAGGGCCGAGGCGCTCGGAAGGGCACGTGACGGGTTGCTCGGCCTTCCTCCCGCGTGCATCATCGCGACCCTCAAGGACGCGCCCCGAGCGCGCAATGCGGGAGGCCTGCCAATGGCAAATTCGAGCAAGGGTGATTTCGTCTGGTACGAGCACATGACCAGGGATCCGAAGGCAGCGATCGCCTTCTACACGGAGGTCGTCGGCTGGAGCACGCAGCCTTTCGCCGAAGGCGGCGACTACATCATGTGGGTCGGCAAGCAAGGGCCGCTCGGCGGTGTGACGAAGCTTCCGGAGGAGTCGGCCAAAATGGGAACCCCACCGAACTGGATGGGCCATGTCCAGGTCGAGGACGTCGACGCGACGGCCGCTCTCACGAAGAAGCTCGGCGGAAAGGTGTACAAAGAGCCTGCCGACATCCCGACCGTCGGCCGCTTTGCGGTCATCGCGGATCCTCAGGGGGCCGCCATTGCCCTTTTCAAGCCGAACGGGCCGATGACTCTTCATGAATCGTCGAAGGAGGGAGAGTTCTGTTGGAATGAGCTCTTGACCAGCGACAGCGCTGCGGCCTTCAAGTTCTACTCGCAGCTCTTCGGGTGGAAGCTCCTTCAAGAGATGGACATGGGAGGGATGGGCACGTATCGCATTTACGGTATCGGCGAGAAGCAACTCGGCGGGATGATGACGACGCCGAAAGGGTCGCCGATGCCCCCCGCCTGGCTCTATTACACGGAGACGAGCGACCTCGACGCCGCCATCGGGCGCGCGACGAAGAAGGGCGCGAAGGTAATGAACGGCCCCGTGGATGTGCCGGGTGGCGGCCGAATCGCGCAGCTCGTCGACCCACAGGGCGCGGCGTTCGCCTTGCACCAAGCCGCGAAGAAATAGCGCCGCCGTGCGCCCGTTCGCCTCGCGCTTACGGGCGCACGCCCGGCCGGGCGGAGCTTGCCGTCGGCGTGAGCGCCGGTAGCGCATTTGAAGAGTTGCGGCACGAAAGAAGCCACAGCGGATCATCGCGAGTGCAGAAGGCGCCGCGCGCACTCCGTGTTAGACTAAAATTGGCTGATTTCCCGCCGGTCCGCGGCAAGCTAGGAACGAAATGAAATCGACTTCGTGTCTTTTGGGACTCATTCTGCTGGGTGCGCCGTTTTTGGCCATCGGTTGCGGTGACGGCAGCCCGCCCAGCGCGCCCAATCCAGCGAGCGGGACGGGCACGGCCACGGGCGGTACGGACGGGAGCAGTCCGAGCCCAAGCAGCGGGGGTTCGACCGCGACGAGCGGAGCAGCCACGGGGGGCGGCAGCGGCGCGCCGGCGACGAGTGGCGCAATCGACATGGGCGGAACCTCCGGCGCCGCCAGCTCCGGTGGGGCCGGAAGCTCGGGTGCGGGAGGGGCAGGAAGCTCTGGGGGAGTTGGTGGCAGCGGCGGCAGCGGTAGTGGGAGCGGAAGCTCCAGCAATCCAGATGCCGGCCCAGACGCGACGGACGACGCGACGATTGGCTCTCCCGCCGGCGACGGGGGTCCTGTCGACACCTCCAAGAAAATTACGGTTTGGCTGGCGGGAGATTCGACGATGCAACCTTGCTCGACGCCCTGCCCGTGCGGCTGGGGCAGCCAGTTCCAGCCTTACTTTCAGAGCAACGCCACCGTCATCGACAGCGGAGCGGGCGGCCGCAGCATTCAGACCTGGCTCTACGACCCGAACGTGTCGACGACGGCGATGAGCAACGGCGAGTGCGTGATCAATCCAAAGACGTTCTCGGCGCGGTGGCAGGCGATGCTCGACCCGACGAACGGGATGAAACCAGGCGACTACCTGTTCGTCGAATTCGGCATCAACGACGGCTTCCCGACGTGCAACCGGCACGTCGGCGGCGCGCTCTTTCAGTCCTACCTCGTGCAGATGGCGCAGGCGGCCAAGGCTCGGGGGGCTCAACCGATTTTTTTGACGTCGACCAGCTACATGAATTGCAGCGGCAGCATGGTCACTCCCAACCGGGGGTTCGGGCCCGAGACGAAGGCTGCGGGCATCGCAGCCGGCGTACCCGTCATCGACCTCACCGCGCTGTCGGCGGCGCTTTACACGAGCCTTGCCCTTTGCCCGAACGACGGCAACTTTCTCTCTACGACCACGCCGGTGGGAAAGTTCTTCTGCAACGACCACACACATTTCGAGGCCGCGGGCGCTTCGCAGATCGCAGGCGTCGTGGCAAAGGCCCTGCGGGATCAACACATCGGCCTCGCCGCGTATTTGAAATAGAAGCGTCTCTACTTCGGCGTAATTTGCATCACCGTTCCGGCAACCGGGTTCGTCCAGTAGGCACTCGTACCGTCCACGGTGATGCCCCAGGCATTTTGACCGGAGCGACAGGAATCGCGGTGCCGCCGGCCAGCGGAACCTTCATGACTCCGCCGGCACCACCCCAGTACGCAAACTGGCCATCGAGTGCGATGCCCTGCGGACTGCCTTGCATTCTGGCTATCACCGTCTGCCCACTCCCGTTCGGGGACACCCTCGAGATCGTTCCGTCCGCGGCCGTCCAGTAGACGAACGCACCGTCGGTCGCGAGCCAGTTGACGTTACTTTGAGTAGAAACGAGAGGTGCCCCGTCGCCACCGTTGATGCTCGCTTTGAATATCGTCGTGGTTTTCGCCCAATAGACGTTCTGCGAGTCGACGGCGATCGCGTTCGCCGTAGTCGCGTCACTGCCTGCGGGCGCGAGGAGGTTGATCGAATTGCCCGCAAGATCCATTCTGTACAAGGCGCCCGCATTGAAATCGTCGAAGTAGAGGTTCGCCCCATCGGTGGTGATGAGGTCCGGGGTGTTGATGTTCATATTGCCCGCAGGAGGCCAAATCGCCGCCGCGGATCCGAATGTGGTCGTGTTCGCCGCCACGGCCATGACGGTGCCGAGCCCGAACGTCGTGAAGAACACCTGCGATCCGGCCAGCGCCAAGGTGGCGAGCTGCGCGCTCGAAATCCCCGGCTTGATAGAGCAGGAATGGCGCTCCCCGCCCCCCTTTCGCAGCCCTCATGACCGTCGGAAGAACCGTCGACATGTCTCCGGCGTCGGCCCAGTAGACGTTCGACGCGTCCGAAACGATGCCCCGCGGGCTCGACTGCCCCGTCGCGAGCGGGATCATGCAACGGCCGGCGTTGCACCCGACGACGCACGTGATTCCGCAGCCGCCGCAATTGCTGGAGTCGGTACCCTGCAAGTCCACGCAGGTTCCCGAGCAGTTCGTGAGGCCGGCATTGCAGGAGGAGAGGCTGCAACGTCCGGCGGTGCACTTGCCCGTCCCGCCGGCGACTGCGCACGAGGTCGTGCAAGTCCCGCAATGGGCGGAGTCCGTCATCAAGTTGACTTCGCAACCGTCGGTCGCCGTCCCATTGCAATCGGAGAAACCGGCCACGCAGGACGCGAGCGCGCAGCTCCCGGTCGAGCAGGTCGAATTCGCGTTCGCGAAGGCGCACGCCTTGCCGCACGCGCCGCAATTGCTCGTGCTGGTGAGACTGGCCTCGCAGCCGTTGGCCGCTTTGCCGTCGCAGTCCGCGAACCCGACGCTGCACGAGGCGATGGCGCACTGCGACCCCGTGCACCTGGGCGAGGCGTTGGAAAGGGCGCAGACCTTGCCGCACGCGCCGCAATTGCTGTTGTTGCTCGTCAGGTCGACCTCGCACCCGTTCGCGGCAAGGTGATCGCAGTCGGCAAAGCCCGCGGCGCACGACGCGATGCCACACGTACCGCCCGCGCACGCGGCGCTCGCGCTCGGGAGGGCGCACGCCTTGTGGCACGTCCCGCAGTTGGCCGGATTGTCGTTCACGTTGATCTCGCAGCCATTCGCGGCGAGCCCGTCGCAGTCGGCAAACGGAGCCGTGCACGAGGCCACGGCGCAGCTCGAGCTCACGCAGGCCGCGGTGGCGTTCGGTGTCTTGCAGAGCTTGCCGCAGGTGCCGCAGTTGTTCGCGTCGCTCGCGGTGTTCACGCACGCCCCGCCAGGGCACAGAATGGAGCCCGCCGGGCAGCCCGAGACGCAAGCGTACGTCGTCCCTGACACGGAACAGATGGGCGTCCCGCCACTGCATCCCAGAGAAGCGCACCCGCCGCAGTGCGCCTTCGAAGAGAATCCGTCTCGCAGCCGTTCGCGGCGATTCCGTCGCAGTCGGCAAAGCCGGGATTGCACGAGGCGACTGCGCAGGTCGACTTGGAGCAGGTCGTGATTGCGTTCGCGAGGGCGCAAACGAGGCCGCACCCGCCGCAATTTCTCGGATCGGTCGCCGTGCTGACCTCGCAACCCGTGGACGCGAGCTTGTCGCAGTCCGCGTAGCCTGCGTTGCACGAGGCCACCGCACACACCGACGTTTTGCACACCGCCGTCGCGTGAACGGCATTGCAGGCGGCTCCGCAACCGCCGCACTGGGTCACGTCACTCGTCGTGTCGACCTCGCACCCGTTCGCGGCAAGGTGATCGCAGTCGGCAAAGCCCGGGGCGCATGCGGCGATGGCGCAAGCCCCCGCTCGGCAGGCCGAGGTCGCATTGGCTGCGCTGCAGGCGATGCCGCAGAGCCCGCAATGGGTCGCGTTCGCCGTCAGGTCGGCGCACGTTCCGTTGCAGTTCGACTGCCCGCTGCCGCACGCCGAGCCGCAAGCATACGCTCCGGCATCACTTTGGGCGCACAGGCCCCTCGCCCCGCCGCAGGCGACTCCGCACGCGCCGCAGCTGGCCGTCGAGCCCAGGTTGGTGCTGCACCCCGCGCCCGCATCGCCGCAGTCTTCGTAGCCGGCCGCGCAAACGTACGCGCAGCGCCCATTCGTGCACGAGACCCCGCTGACGTCGACGTTCTGGAGCTTCGTGCAGTCGTTGCCGCAGCCGCCGCAGTTGCGAAGGTTGCTTGCGAGCGTAACGCACACGCCGTTGCACGCGACCGCGGGGCTCGCGCAGCCCGCGTCACCCGCACCCGTGTCGCCGGCGGCCGGAGCGCCCGCCTCGCCGTCGCGCCCGACGTCCGGCCGCGCGACGGTCGCGTCGACCGGGCCGTCGCTCCCGCCGTCGGACGGTTCGCCTACCGGGTTGCCCGAAACGTCGCCCGGCGAGAAGGTCGGCAACATCGACGAGTCGATCGCCGTCGGCACGCAGCCGCCCGTCTGCGGATCGCACGTTTGGCTCATCGGGCAGCTGGAGGCGATGCCACCGTCGGCGACCGTGCCGAGCTTGCCGACGCAGGCCCGGCCGAGGAGGATGACGAGCTCCGCCAGCCGGTCAGTCGGGATTTGAACGAGCGTCTCGCTGAAGATGACTGGGCTTCCGCCGCGGACCGCGGTGACGTCGACGAGCGCCTCCTGATCCGGGCTGCTTCCAGCGGCGATGGACAGCGTCCCAAGCGTGCTCGAACCGCCGCTCACGGCGAAATCGTGCTTCAGTTTCAGGTCCCACCCCGCGGACGTTTGCTGGCTGATTTCGACGTGCACGTCGTCGAAGGCTTGCGGGACGTCGAGGTCCGAGCGCAGTATCAGCTCGAGCCCTCCGCCTTGCTTCGTCGTCTGCGTGCAGCCCACCGCGAACGAGCCGATGAGCCATGCGGCGGCGCGCACCAGCAAGCGATTGGGGAGCGTGCGCATCTCATTGGCCTTTCCATAACGCGAATTGAGTCGACGCCAGCGTCCCAGCCGGAACGGGATTCGTCCGGGTGTCCGACGGCTTGAAGAGAAAGTACCCGCCGACTGCGGCGCCGCCCGCCACGACCACGCCGCCTACGATCCACGGCCAAATCGCCGAACCATGCGGCTCGTTCGTGAGGGTCACTTGTACGGTGCGCGTCTCGCGCTCGTGAAGGTCGACCTCGGCCCTGTACGGAAGCTTGCCGGGCTCGGTGACTCGAATCTCGTGCGGGCCCGCGGGCAGGCGGCCATCGAAGCGCTCCTTCGTGGCGCTGCTTCCGTCGATGACGATTGTCGCTTCGGGATCGGAAGTGACGAGAAGCTGACCGGTGAGCACGGATCGCACGAGGGTGACGTCGAGCGATTGCTGCGCGCCTCCCGCGATCTCAATCGACTTGGTGACTGGGTCGAAGCCGCTCACGCTGAACGTGAGACTGTGCTTGCCGAGGTCGAGGACGAGCGGCTTCTCGAGCGGAGTCGTGCCCTCGATCTCCCCGTCGACGGTGACGGCGGCCCCCGCTACGTTCACACTCAGATTGACCGTGCCAACGAGGTTCTTCGTGGCGTCGAGCGCGTTGTCCGCTGCGGCCCTGTGCACGGGTGAAAGGCTCGGCCCCGATTCGCGCTCGAACCGCTGCAGCAGGCCTTGCATCCGCGCGTAGCCACGCTGGTTCTTGTAACAAATGGCCATATTGAAGAGGAGACGGGGGTCCCTCGACTCGTCGTACGCTTGTCCGTATTTGGCGAGCGCGCCGCCGAAGTCCCCGTTGTTGAAGAGCATCGTCGCCGACGTGTAGGCTTCCTTCGCTGCGCCTTGGAGTGCCTCGGAGAGCGTCTTTTCGCGCGCGGGCCCCTTTGGCGCCCGCGATGAAATTTGGCCGCGCGCCATGCGCGGCCCGAGGGCGACGACGCAAAGGACTGCGATCAAGTGTGCGCGAAGAACAAGGCGTCGCATCATCGGTTCACATCGGGTGCAAGTGGGAGAAGGGGTCGTTGTCCTTGGGAGGAGCGGGCGACTCGGGCGGGCTCGTCGGCGGAGCGCCCTGCGGCAGCGCATGGGGACCCGACGAAGCGGGGGCGGTCGCGCGCGGATTGGTCGTGCGCGGGCGGCTGCGGGCCGCAGGGGCCGTGGCCTCCGGCACCGCCGCAGAGGGCGCCTCGAGAACGATGGGCTCCCCGGGCATCGGCGAGGGGGGCAAGGGGGTAGGCAGCGCACGGGGCGCGCTCGCGGGCTCCAGGGCACCTGGAACGCCGACGGCCGCAGGCGAAGCGGCCCTCTCTCGAGCGGGACCTTCCTTCATCACGAGCACGCCGATCACCGCGGAGAGCGCGAGCGCAACCCCGGCTGCGAGACCCCACGCGGCGTTCGCTCGGGCTTGAGGCCGGGGCGTCTTGGTGTTCCCGAGCGCCCCGATGGTCTCGGCCGTGAGCGCGCGACGAGGGCCGCCCCAATTGGACGATGCAGGCGACGGCGACGCCGTTCCCGACGCTTGAAGCGTACGGGTAATCCGATCGATCGACAGACTGCAGCGCGGCGACCCGAAGGGCAAGAGCGCGACGGCCAGCGCGGCCACGTCGGGGTAGCGTCGCTCTCTGTCTTTTTCGAGACAACGAAGAATGATGGCCTCGAGCCCCGAGGGGGCGTCGGGCCGGAAGCTTCGCAGCGGTGGCGGGGCCATCGTCGCGATCTTCAGACACACCTCGGGCAGCGTCTCTCCGTGAAACGGGTCTTCGCCCGTGAGAAGCTCGTGCAAAATGATTCCGAGCGCCCAAAGGTCCGTCCGCGCATCCACGTTACGCGCCGAGGCCATTTGCTCGGGCGACATGTAGAGCGGCGACCCCATGCTGCTCGCCGTGAGGGTCATTCCCTTGTCGGTCGCGGACGCGAAAGTCGTGAACTTCGAGATCCCGAAGTCGAGCACCTTGATGCACGGAAGGCCGTCGGGCTTCTCGACGCAAAAGAGATTCGCCGGCTTGAGATCGCGGTGAACGATACCGAGGCTATGAGCCTCGGCGAGCGCTTCGCAGGCTTGCAGTACGAGCTCCACGGCCTGCTCGATGCCCATCGGCCCGTTCGTCGCGAGCCGGCGGGCCAAATCTTCGCCCTCGAGAAATTCCATCACCATGTACGGCGCGCCGGTCTCCAGCTCGCCGACGTCGAGGACGCGCGCAACGTGCTCGCTTCCAATCTTCGCTGCCGCCCGGGCCTCCCGCTCGAAGCGCCGAACGGCCTCTTCGTTCTCGACCATGTGAGGCAGCAAGAACTTGAGCGCGACCTTCGTCTCGAGCTGGAGGTGATGCGCAGCGACGACGATGCCCATGCCGCCCGCCCCGAGCACGCGGTCGACGCGGTACTTGGCTGCGAGGACATCACCTTCGCGCACGCCCGCCGTGATCACGTAGAAGGACCGCCCCTCGCACGCGCTGTTTCTCGGAGCCTGAGCAAGATCCCTCCCTCGTCCGCTTGGAGCCCTTGTCTGACGCCGTGGCCTTATCCAGTCAAGGAAAGGTAGGGCGTGTGGTCCATTTGGGTGACAACGAGCCCGAGACGCCCGGGCGGGCGGGCGTCAGGCGCGTTGGTCCTGCTGGTCTCGCTCCTTCCGGGGGCCACGGGCGCGCCGCCGGAGGTGCTCGACGTGCGTCAACCGGAGCTGCTCACCGCCGCGATCGCGTCGATGACGAGCCT
Source organism: uncultured delta proteobacterium (assembly GCA_963787925.1). Taxonomy (GTDB): domain Bacteria; phylum Myxococcota_A; class Polyangia; order Polyangiales; family Polyangiaceae; genus Palsa-1150. The sequence continues at coordinate 302,553 of CAWBEN010000002.1, read as the reverse complement.
TTTCCGCATATCGGGGGAGAAGTCGAAAAAAACCGCCCGGACGGACACCACCTCGCTGCCGATTCCAAACAGCGACTTCTTGCCCGCCTCCCTTTGGCTCGCGCGGAGCGCCGCAGTAACCTTGAGGGGACCTGCGACGCCCGATCCCAGACCTTCCCTTGGTGTCGCGCACGAGAGCCTGCCCATGAAACCTGACGTCACTTCGCACGCCGCACCTGTCTTCGCCTTTCTCGCGGCGGGCCTTTGGATTGGCTGTAGCTCCAGCGGAGCCGACCCCGGGGCGGGAGCGGCCGGCAGCGGGTCGGTCTCTGCGTCCAGCGGTCTTTCGGCCACGAGCGGCAGCGCGGCAGGCGGGGGTAGCTCCAGCGGTTCGAACGGAGGCACGGGCGTCGACCCGACGGCGGAAGCCGGTCCGGGCGTCGAGGACGCGACCGCGAGCGCCGCGAGCGGGTCGACGACGGCTGGGGACGCCGCTGCCGGGTCGGGCGGAGCGAGCGGGTCGATCGCAGCCGAAGGCGGCACTCCGCCGGTGGCGGATGCGAAGGCGGAAACCGGAGGGTCGTCGAGCGGAGGCGCCTCCGAGGCAGGGCCTAACAACTGCAACTTGCCTGCGACCGTCAGCTTCCAGAGAGACGTGCTTCCGTTCCTCACGACCGCCTGCGGGGGCGGTGGCTGTCACGTGATTGACAGCGCGTCGACCATGAGCATGGGCGGCTACGACCACGGTTACGATTGGATAACGGCCGGCGCTCATCCGTCGTCGTGTCCAACGGCTCCAAAGCGCTTCGAGGTCACGATTGCGGTCATCAACCAGGCCAATCCGCCCAGCTGCGTGAACTCGAGAAAGATGCCGCCGCCCGGTCCTGGGGCGCGGGCGCCGCTCACCCCCTGTCAGATCGCCACGCTGCAAGCGTGGCTCGACGAGCCTCTCGTCACGCAGCTGCACCGCCCGGACACCACGTCCCCGACGACGCCGTACCCGATGCCCCCGTTCAACTGACGCGCAAAGCGGGGCTCGCGCCGCCCTCGTCGCCACGACCCACAGCGAGGGCCGCCATGACGAGGAACGCGAGCTGCAGGGCGACGTGCAGTTGTGGAGTGAAAATCTCCGGCCCCTTCCCGGCGAAGAGGCGCCTGTCCCCCACCAGCGCGAACAGCCCGAAAGCGAGCAACGCAAAACGGTTGGTCCGCCGGGCCCTCAGGAAGAGCACCACCAAGAGCGGATAGGTCGTCACCAAATTGTAATCCCAGCTGGTCTTTTGCGCGTACGTCGACATCGCGAGCGCGCCGGCGAAAGCGAGGGCGGCGTCGCCTCGGGCGAACGCCCGTCGGGCAGCCCAGCACCAGACGGCCAAGAGGCCCGCGACGAGCAAGAGAGCAAACCCGCGGTACTCTTCTCCTACCAACGTCGGCACGGAGTGCGCGAAGACCGCCACATCGGTGTGCTGCGCGGCGAACACCGGGAGAATGGTCGTGAAATACGTTCGAGCCTCGGACAGATAAACGAAGTTCGGCAAGAGGAACGCGAGCGCCGCAGCGCCCCCGAAGCGCAGCCAGACGAGGCGTCGCTTCGTCGCGGTCGCTTCACCGAGCTCGTTCAGCAAGAGCGCGGGGACGATCACCGCCAACGCAACGAGCGGATACAACTTGTAAGCGACCGCGAGCCCCGCCGCGCACCCCGCCGAGACGGGCCCAAAGCGCACGAACGCGTACGCCGCGGCGGTAAGGAGGATGACCGCGCCGGCATCGGTCGCCCCCCGCTCGAGCGTGAAGACGACCGGGTACTGCAGGAGAAGCAAGGCGCAGAAGATGGCCACCTCGTAGCCGTTCTTCTCGGAGGGCGGGCGCGCGATCTTGCGCGCCCAGACGTAGAGGACGGCCGCAAACGCCGCGCAAAGAAAGGTGGTCCAGACGCGCATCGCCGTCTCGAGCGACAACGAGCGCATCCAGCGGAAGGAGTGAAAGAGGAGGGGCGGGTAGATCATGGGGCGCCCCCACAAATCGCCGCACGTCGGCCCGTCGATCGCGTAGGGGGAGAGGCCGGCGGCGCACTTTTGGTAAACGTGAAGGTTATGGAGGTCGGCGCCCCAGGGCTTCATGAACGGAATCGCCTGCGAAGAAGCGATGGACACGACGAGAAAACACACCAAAAGCTGGAACTTTTCACGTCGATCGAGCAGGTCGTTCGCAAGCCGCATTCGGTTCAAGTCCCGAGTAGACGAATGGCCTCTTCGATCGTTCGCTCCAGCGGTACTCGCTGGGGGTTGCGGCCGATGGCCTCGGAGACGCGCGTCGGGTCGCCCACGAGCCAGGCGACGTCGTCCGGCCGCGCGGCGGCTTCGGTCGCCTGCGCCATCGATGCGTGCGCGCGTGCCGGCTGCGTGACGAGGAGAATTCGCTCGAGCATGTCGCGGAGGCGTATCGCGCGACCGGAGCAGACGTTGAAGACTCGGGCGTCGGGGTGCCGACCCTCCGCTGGAGCGCGGGCGAGGTCGATGAGTGTGTCGCAAACGTCCCGCGCATCGAGGTAGTCGCGGAAGAACGACAGCCCGGGAATGCCGTCCAGACGCTCCTCGAGGGCGCGGCGGATGAGCCCCGGCAGGACGTAGTGCGCGGGCTGCTTCGGCGCGATCAGCCCGAAGACGCGAGCGACCACGAGCGATCGCCCCTCGCGCCGGGCGAGCTCCGTCAGTCTCCCTTCGGCGTCCAGCTTGGTCCGGGCATAGACCGACCGCGGGGCGACCGGGTCCGTCTCCTTCGCGGCGAGCCCCTCTCGCTGCGACGCGTACACGTGGCCGGAGCTCACGTACACGGCCGTCAGGGCCAGGCGTCGTTGCGCGGCCCAGCGGAAGACCTCGGCCATCGTCTCTACCGTGTCGACGACGTTCGTCTTCTGCGCTCCCTCCGGGTCCTTCTCGCACGCCGGGACCGAGACGTTGGCCGCCAGGTGCATGAAGACCATCGAGCGATTGCGCGCCCTCCCGGCGTCGAGGCGAGTCAGCTCGGCCCGCAGTGACTCGCGCGATTCGAGTCGCGAGCGGAGGGCCTGGGGCGACTCCCCCTTCGCGGAGAGCGCGCCTTCGAGATAGCGCCCGAGCCCCCCCGTGCTGCCGTTGTAGAGAATCATCCGCGACCGAAGCGGTGGTCCAGCGCGATGCTGAAAATGCCCACGAGCGCCGAGCGGATCTCGGCGAGCGACGTGTTGCTCTTGCCGCGCTCACGGTTCTTGAACACGATCGGAAAGGCGCGCACCTCGGTGCCGGAGCGCAAGAGCAGCGAGAGGGCCTCGCTCAAATAAATGTAGCCGGTGTGCTTCTGCTCGTGACCGAGGAGCGTCGTGACCGCCTCGGGGCGATAAAAGCGGAAACCGTTCGTGTAATCCGGAATCGACCGGTCGATGAGAGCGCGCGCCAGCTCGTTCGCGAAGAAGCTGAAGACGCGCCGCCGCAGCGGCCAGCCCACGATCGTGCCGTCCGGGTATCTCGCGCCGATCGCGACGCCGCATCGCTCATCGAGCAACGCTAGACCCTCGGAGAGGGCACGCGGCTCATGGGAAAAATCACAGTCCATCTCCACGAACGCTGCGTAGCCGCCGCGCGCCATTCCCCAGGCGAAGCCGTCGCGGACGGCGCCTCCGCGCCCGTCTTTCTTCGACCGCACGATGAGATGAACGCGCTCGCGCCAGCCGGCACGCGCCTGCACCGCCTCTTCGACGGCGGCAGCCGTGCCGTCGGGGCTCGAGTCGTCGACCACGCAGACGTCGGTCTGGGCGTCGCGCCCGAGGATTGCCTCGATGAGCTCCAGGATGTTGGACCGTTCGTTGTACGAGGGCAGCACCACGAGCGTTTTCATCGCGCGGATCCTAGCGCACGCCGGCGTGATCGAAGGGCGGCGACGGGCGTGCGGGCGCCCTGATCACAGGGCAGCAAGCGATTCGAGCGCGCGCGAAAGGGTCTCCCGGCTGCCCGGGGGAGCCACGGGGTGGCAGCCGATCATGAACCCGCTCGCGAGCAGATCGTCGCAAGCCCGAAGCGACGCCCCCAGCCGGATCGTGAACTGGCTGACCGCCGGGTGGCGGCTCAGGTTGCCCGCGATGATGGGACGCGTCTCGACGCCTTTCGACTCGAGCCGCGCCTTCACCGCATCGACCGGGACGGGTGCGTCGGCCTTCAGGCGAAACGCGAGCGTCATCCAGGAATGGGTGCGCTCGCGTCGGCCGGTGGTGCCCTTCGGCAGGCAGTCGGCGCCGATCAACTCGAGCCAAGGCACCGATTGCGTCAAGAAGGCGTGGACTTCTGATGCGAGCCGCTCGCGCGCGGCGAGCATCGCGTCGAGCTTTCGGAGCTGGACGCGTCCGATCGCGGCCTGAATCTCGGTCGGACGCACGTTGTAACCACCCATCACGAACAGGAAACGAGCATCGAGCGCGGGATAATTCTCTTGCCACTTCGCGCGATCGGACCGGTCGCGAGCCCACCCGTGCGCGCGCAGGCTGGCGAGGTCGTCACGTAGCGCGGCGTCGTCCGTGATGAGAACTCCGCCCTCGATCGTCGTGATGTGGTGCGAGAAGTAACAGCTGAACGTCCCGACGGCGCCGAATCGCCCGGAGTGTCGCCCCCCATGGTGGGCGCCCAAGCTCTCGCACGTGTCCTCGATGAGGGAGAGACCGTGGCGCTCGCAGAAGGCCGAGTAGACAGTCATGTCCGCGGCCCGCCCGAGCACGTGGATCAAGACCATTCCCCTGGTTCGCGGGGAGAGAGCGGCGCGCGCGCTATCCAAGTCGATCGCCAGGGTCGTTCGGTCGACGTCGACCATCACCGGCACGAGCCCGAGCTGCGCGAGCGGCCAGATCGTCGTCGGCCAGGCGAGCGCCGGCACGAGCACCTCGTCCCCCGCCGACCAGGGGGCTTTGCCGGTCGAGCGACGAAGCATCGCGTCCACCGCGAGCAGATTTGCCGAAGATCCCGAGTTGACCATCACCGCGTGGGCCGCGCCCGTCCAGTCGGCAAACTCGCGCTCGAACGCCTCGACGTTCGCACCCATCGTCAGCCGACCACCATCGAGCACGGCCTTCGCGGCGGCGATCTCCTCGTCGTCGAACGTTTCGGCTGCAAGGCGATAGGACATACTGCTTGCTCGTCGCGAGGGGTAGGAGAGAGAGGCAGCCACGACCGATTCGCGGCCGTCGCGTCTGTACCACGCTTGCAATTCGAGTTCGAGCAAACTGTGGGGTGCCGAGCGCCTCGCCGGCGCGCTCAGCGCGCGAGCAGCACGTGGGCATACTGCTGGAGCTTCGGCTCGAGCACCACGCGGCGAGCGGCCTTTATCACGCGGTACTTCGCGCGGCCTACGACGCTAGGCGAAAGAAGCACACCTTCGTGAAATGCGATCTCGAGCGGACGCCAGCGCGTTTTCGAGACGTCCTCGCCCGTCGACAAGTTCACCCACCGGAGCCGCTCGCCGATAGCGTACTTGATGGCTTCGGCGACAGAGGTCGTCATAACGCTGTATTTCGCGAACGCGGGATCGAATCCCGAGTAGTAAAGATACAGACTGTCGGCCAGCACGAAGCCGATGCGCGTGGCGGCGAGCACCCCGCCCACGTACAGACGAAAGATTCGGAGGACGCCTTGCTCGGCGAAGCGCCGGCACACCTCGCCCAGGAATGCCCGCGACGAAGTGCGCGTGAACACGTTCTTGTGTGGGACCGTACCGTCCAGCGCCGCACGCGCCGCGTGCAGCCGGAAGAAGTCAGCCAGCGCGGCTTCGACGTCGGACGGAGACTGCACGACCTCGACGGAATACTCGAGGCCCGCTCGTCGCAACGAATTGTAGCACTTGCGCAGCGACTCTTTGAGATTGTGCGGGCGCGTTGCTTTGAGCTCTTCCCAGGTGCCGGAGAGCTCGAGGAGCGAGCAGACGACCGGTGGGTCCCACTGGATCGGCAGATCGCGAAGCACCTCGCGTCCTCCCTTGCGGACGTCGACCCCTGACCAGCGAATCCAGTCGACGTCGCCTTGCGAGCGGGCGAGGTCCCGCCGCAGGGCGGCGTAGCAGGCGGCCTCGTTCTCCGGTTCGCTGAGAAGACCACGCACCTCCGTGATGTTCGGATCCGCACCCACGAACTGCAGACAGCGCGCTCGAAGTGGGCCCACCGACGGACGCTCGGTCAGCATGAGGGGGGCAACGCCCACGAGCCGCCCATCGCGCGCCCGAACGGCCCGGACCGCCAGAGAGTCCTTAAGCGAGGGCCGGTCCTGATGCATGTGTTTCCACCAGATGCTCACCCACGCAAAGGTGTGAAACGGAAGCGTATTGTTGCTCGATCGCTCCAGGTCGCGCCACTCCGGCTCGAGCGCGGCGAGGCCCGACGCGGTCTCGACCCGTGCGACGACGAGTCCAGATTCGACGACTTGATCGCTTTCCGAGCGGCTACTTGTCTGCGCTCCCATGGAGTGCCCGTTCGTTCATCGTCAGCTCCGTCACGGACGAGGTTAGTGCCACATCCGTGCCCAAGGCCGCGGAGCGTTCGCGCGCCGTCGCCTCTCCACGCCCGCGCTTTGGTCGAGCTCGTCAGTGTAGCTGCGGATACGCCACAACGCGAAACGGGGGCAACAGGGCTGGCGTTTCGCCGTCCGGACGATCAGACCACCCTGTGGTTCGTGCTCTGGTGCCCCTGGCTGCGGCCTTGCCTCAAAATGGTCCGCGCCGAGACGAGGAGCAGCACGTCGTAGCTCACGTCGCGGGTCATCAGATCGTAGCCCAACGCCTCTTCGTGCGTGAGCCGGATCAGCACCAGGGTGCGTATCTGTTGTGCCGTGAGCCCCTGCAGCAGCGCCATTGCGTCTTCGATTGTCATCGTGCCGGCACTCCCTCGGGCACCGTGAGTGCAGCAGTCGGCGGCTGTCGTCAACGCCCGCGGCCCGCGTTTTTGGAGGGGCCGCGCCCTTTTGGTCGAAGAGGCTCGGTGCAGCCTGTGGAGAAGTTGTGCGGCGTAAGCGATTTGCTTCCGCGGCAGCCTCTCAGGCGCTCGAGCAGGTTCGAAGTCCAGAGCCGCGTGCGCTCGGAGCCGAGTCATTTTGGAGGGCTCTGCAAATGGAGCGTAGTCGTGAACGAAAGATTCGACTCGGATGTATGACGCTCGGCGTTGAAGAGATCGAGAGCGTATTGCTGTCCCCTCACGAGGCCCAGCGCGTCGAGCTGCACTTGGCCCTCTTCCTTCGTGTGAATGCCGCCCAGATCGATCACGAGCCTGTTGTCGATGAAGACGAAGACGTCGTCGTCGCCGGTGAACGAAAATATCTCGCCGCCGCCGTAGACGAAGACAGTGTGCAGCTCGGTCGTGAAGGAATAATTGTGCGGCTGGCCCTGGTTTCCAAAGGGAGTGGCGTAGGGCGTGCCATCGTCGATGGGAAACCACATTTTCTTCGGGTCCCCCGGCCCGAGCGCGACGCCGGACACGGCGCTGTCGTACCCGGACGTGCCCTGAGCGCCCGTCGTCAGCGTGAGAGGATATTGCACGCTGACGTTCGTGCCCGGCACGTCGTTGTACCACTGGTCGAAGTACTTCTTTCCGTGGGTGGTGGGCGTCATGCCGGTCGGGTTTTCGTAGACCGGCTTGTGATCCGCGCCGAGCGCCGTGGCCACGATGGTCCCGGTGATCGCTCCCGAGCGCATTTTCGAAATCAGGGTTCGTCATCGGATCGACGGCGTCCCAGAGCATGAAATCGCGGACGGTGACGGTGAGCGTCGACGTCATCCGAGGGGCGGCGTCCTCCGCGACGGCCGTCGAAACGCCGTCACCGAGGATGAGCGTCACTGAACCGGCGTCGGACGCGCCGACGCCGGCGTCCACGACCGACGAGTCCACGGCCGAGGCATCGCTCGTCGAGGCGTCAGGCGAGATCGCGACGTCGCGCGAGGCCCCGGGCAGGCTTCCGCCCGTCGCGCCGCAGGCCGTCGCGCCGACGCAGAGAGCCAACGCGGAGGCGCGCGCGGCGCGGCCGCTCCGTGGCCCCAGGGCGACGACTCGACCCGTCGTCGGCACTCGTCTGTGCAACGGAGAGCCGGCGGCGTCGAGCTTCGACGGACGGGCCTGGGAGGGCGCGCGCCCATGAGAACCGCTAGGAAGAGGCGAGAAAATGGCCAAAGCGGGTGTCCGAGCATAGCAGAGCGGCTCACACCGTCGCACTGGTCGACTCCCTTTTCGAAGGAACCTAGCGACGACTCGCGCCAGAATGAGGAGTGAGGTGACTCGTGCGCCCGATTGCTTGCTCGCTGATTGTGTCGTTGGGTCTAGTCGTCGCCGCTCCGAGCTGCGGAGGTGCGTCGTTCGAGCCGGCGGCCGAAGACGCGTCCGTCGGGGCGGACGCGCCGGGCGGCGGATTGGGCGGGGCCGGCAGCGCAAGCTCGGGGGGAGGCGGCTCGGGCGGCGCAACCTCCGGAGGACGCGGCTCGGGAAGCTCCGGCGGAGGGGGCGGGGCCGGCGGCTCCGGCGGCGGCTCCGGCGGCTCGGTCGACGCAGGGGGCGGCACGGTCGATGGTGGCGCCGCCTGCAGCCCTGCGTGCGGTCGTGCCCGCCTCTGTTGCGACGGCAAGTGCGTGAACCCGGCCAATGATCCTTTCAATTGCGGCGCGTGCGGCGTCGCGTGCGACTCAGCGAGCTATTGCGACGGCTCCTGTCGTCCGCCCCCCTGCGCGAAAGAGGGCGGGGCGTGCGCGGGTGGCGAGACGTGCTGCGGCGATTCGTGCTGCGTGCACGGCCAGCTTTGCTGCCCGCTCTCGGGACCGATCGCGGGCCCTTTGCCGTCGTGCGTGACGCCAACCGCGGCGCAGCCCACCTGCCCCCAAGGCTGCGCGCCGCTCTGCGTGAGCGACCGCAACCTGAAGCGAGACATCGAGCCGGTCGACGCGCAGGCCGTGCTCGAGCGGGTCGCGCACCTGCCCATTTCGACGTGGTCGTACAAGACCGACGACCCGTCCGTGCGTCACCTCGGGCCGATGGCGCAGGACTTCAGCGCCGCGTTCGGCCTAGGCAAGACCGACCGGGCGTACGACCCGATCGATGCCCACGGGGTCGAGCTCGCCGCCATCAAGGCACTCTACGAGCGCATGAACGAAGAGCACGCGCTCATCGAGCGTCTGGAGCGCGAAAACGAGGACCTTCGCCAGCGCGCGACTCGCGGGCGGTAGCGCGCCATCGCACGGCACTTGGACGAGCGCGCGCCCCTACGTGGCGGGCTTCGCCAGCTTGGCCATCCATTCTGGGTAGGCGCTTGGATGATTGTCGAACCGTTTGCGCGCGACACTAGGGACGCGCGCCTCTGAGCGGCCTCGGTGGGTCGGAGCGGCGCGCACGAGCGATCGAGCAATGGCCGCGGTGAACGAAAACGAGATAGTGTGCCGCACGATGACGTCCTCGCCGGCGCCAAAAAAACGAGCCGCGCCGCTCTCCTTGGCCTCGCTCGTCCTCATTCTGTGGCCACGACTCGCGGCCGCCGGGCCCGGGCCGCTCCCACCGCTCCCGGCGCCGCCCGCGGAGCGAACGACCGCCCCGCCCCCCGCCGAGGCCGCCCAGGACGCACCGCTCGGATCCCCTCCGGCGGCTCCGTCACCCGGCGAGAGCGCCCCGACGCCAGCGCCGGCTACGGCGTCTTCCGAACCCGTGAGCGCAAGCGCCTCGCCGCGGCAGTGCCCGTGCGCTCACGAGGGGTTTTACTTTCGATTCGCGTCTGGCGGGGGCTACGCGTCATTCTGGGGCGACGGGCCTTCGGGTGCGGTGTCGATTTCCGGCGCCGGCATGACGACGGCCTTCGCCCTCGGCGGTTCCATCGCGCCTGGCCTCGCGTTGGCCGGCACGCTTCGATCGTCGACCGCGGAATCCGCTTTTCATGGCAGTGGCTTCGAGAACTTGATGCTCGTTCCTGGTCCGGTGCGCGCGAACGCGGACGCGAACGCGGCGATCGTCGAGCTGGGCGCGCTCGTCGACTGGTTCCCCGTGCCGACCGGAGGCTGGCACGCAGGCGGGGGGGCTGGCCTCGGCGCAACCGTCGTGACCCCGCGAGCCACAGGCGAGAGGATGAGCAGCCTTGCGCTCATGGGCTCGCTGTTCGGCGGGTACGACTGGGTCTTGGGCGGAGCGTGGTCGATGGGGCTCGAGCTCGTCGCCTCCGGCGCTACGGCCGGCAGGTTGAAGGACTCGAACGGAAACGACACGGCGTACCGCATGCAGCCGTTTGCGATCAGCGTGGAGTGGTCGTTCCTCTATTTCTGATCGCGTCCGGCTCGCGCCTCGTGCTCTCGGCGCTTGGCGCCCTGCCGGCCGTTTTCACCGAGTCGGCGCCCGTCTCGCGCCCTCCAAGAGGAGCAGGGCGCGACGTTTTTCTACTCGGTGGGCCGTTTCCCGGGCGGTGGTTCGTCCATTCCAGGCACGGCGATCGTTCTCTACCGAGGCGTGCCTGAAAGGCACGATGGGGAAGCTTTGCTCGATGCGAGCCCGCTTGGCGGTCGGTCGTGGATGAACCAGCCGCGTGACGCGGCGTGGCTCGCCGACTTCCATGCCGGCGGGCGAGCCACGCTCGAGCGCTGCTACCGCGAGCATTGCCGGGGGGTCCTCCGCGCCACGGGACGGATATTGAACGGCGCCGACGCCGAGACGGTCACCCACGAGGTCTTCTACCGTCTGCTGACGAACCCCAAGCTTCGCGAGAGCTTCCAGGGCGGCCACTTCGACGCCTGGCTCGCCCAGGTGGCCACCAACGCCGCGAGGGACCTGCTGCGCCGTCAGCGGCGCGAGCAGCCGGAAGACTCCACGCCGATGGCGCATGCGCAGGCCGGCGGGGGTCTCGAGGGCACGTTCGCCGACGACGTGGAAGCGAAGCTCCTCGTCGAGCGCTTTCGAGGGGAGCGCCTCCCTCGCGAGTGGGCCAACGTCTTTGACGCGCGCTTTCTCCGTCAGCTCCCTCAGCGGCAGGCCGCAAAGGAGCTCGGCATGCCCCGGACGACCCTCGTGTACCAGGAGCAGCGCATCCGCGCCTTGCTCCGGGAGTTTCTGCTCCGCAAGGAAGAGCCATGAGCACTTGCAGGCTGCGTGCGCACGTCGACCGGCACTTCGACGGGAACATCTCGGCGCGCGACGAGCGCGCCATGCGCGAGCACTTGCCGGGGTGCGATTCGTGCCGCTGGTATTACGGGCGCCACCTCGTCCTGTCACGCCTCGATCCGCGCGCGCTCACGGGCGAGGACCGTGTCGCGCGCGGTCTGGGCCTCGGACGCCCGCGGACGCCAAGGGTGCTGCCATTCACTGCCGCAGTGGCCGTGGCGGCGACCGTCGCGCTCATCGCGCATCAGCGCTCGCCGACGGCCGGCTTCGAGGCGCGCGGCAAGGTTGCGCCGACGCCCGCGTCGCGCATCGTCGTGTACGATGTCCCGCCGAACGGGGCGCCGTCGCGCGCGAGCGAGTCCATCGGTCCGCGTGACGCGCTCGCCTTCGCCTACGAGAACGGAGCGGGCAAGAAGCGGCTGATGGTGTTCGGTGCCGACGAGCACGGCCACGTATACTGGTTTTACCCGGCGTACGAGCGCGAAGACGAAGACCCGCGGGCCATCCCGATAGAGGCTGACGCTCGGCGCCACGATTTGCCGGATGCGGTCAGCCACTCCTTCGACGGCGCTCGCCTGTCGGTGCGCGCGCTCTTTCTCGACGCGCCCGCCTCGGTACGTCAAATCGAGGCGCTGCTCCAGCGCCACCCGACCGGGCCGCTCCCGCTCGCCGGCGCGATCGAAAGCGATGTTTCGTTTACGATCGTGCCATGAGCGCTCGAGCAGCCTGCAGCGCGTTGGCTTTCGTCTTCGTTACTGCGAGCGTGTTCGCGCCCGTGACGTCGGCGCACGCGGGAGAGGGCCCGGGCCCGGCGACCTTCGCCCTCATCGTCGGCTCGAACACGTCGGTCGACGCGGATCTGCCTTCCCTCAAGTATGCGGACGACGACGCCGCGCTCTATCTCGATTTGTTCCGCCTGCTCGGCGCGCGGACGTACCTCTTGTCGCGCCTCGACGACAACACCCGTCGGCTGCACCCTCAGGCGGCAGCCGAGGCGATGGAGCCGCGGAGCGCCTCGCTCGCGTCGGCTTTCGCCATGGCGGCGAACGACGTGGCGCAGGCCCGAGACCGCGGGCTCGAGACGGCTTTTTACTTCGTGTACGCCGGCCACGGCAACGTGAAGAACGGCGTCGGGTACATCACGCTGGAGGATGCGCGCCTCACCGGCGCGGACCTCGCACGCATGTTCGCGGGCGTGCCGGCCTCGCGCGTCCACGTCATCGCGGACGCGTGCGCGTCGTACTACCTCGCCTACAGCCGCGGGCCGGGAGGAGAGCGGAGGCCGGTCGGCGGACTGCCGGACGCGCCGGAGCTTGCCGACGACCCGAGGGTGGGCCTCCTCCTCTCCACGTCGTCGGCCCGTGAAAGCCACGAATGGGAGGCCTTCCAAGCAGGCGTCTTCAGCCACGAGGTGCGCTCGGGGCTCTATGGCGCGGCCGACGCCGACAACGACGGGCGCGTCACTTACCGCGAGATCGCGGCGTTCGTGAACCGGGCGAACGCCGCAGTCCCCAATGACCGCTTCCGTCCGGACGTGCACGCCAAGGCTCCGGGTGGATCCGATACGCTGCTCGATCTGCGCCGCAGCCTCGGACGGCGCATCGAGATCGACGGAGCGCACGCGGCCCACTATTGGGTCGAGGACGGGCTCGGCGTTCGCCTGATCGACTTTCACAACGACGCGAGCCAAAGCGTGCGGGTGATGCGCCCCGCACCGAACGGCCGCGTCTACGTGCGACGGGCCGACGACGACGACGAGCTCGTGGTCCCCGCGTCGCCCGACGTGATCTCTCTGGCCGACCTCGCTGGCGCGCCCGCGCGGGTGGCGTCGCGAGGTGCGGCGAACGAGGCCTTCGAAAAGCTCTTCGCGCTGCCTTTCGACCGCAGCGTGGTGGGGAGCTATGCGGCTTCGGCGCCGCCAGCCCCGCCTGAGGCCTCCCGCGACAGCGACGCCGCGCGCGGCAGCCTCGGGACGACCTCGGGACGGCGCGCGTTCGGTTGGACCGCTGCGGCCGTTGGAGCCGGCGTGCTCGGCGCCGGGGCGGTCCTCTCGCTCTCGTCGATCGGCCTCTCTCACGGTGTTCCGTCGAACGCGTCTCAACGAGACGTGGCCGCCGTGGACGCCCGTATCTCGACGCTCAATACGGCAGCCGCGATCGCTTATGCGGCCGGCGGTGCGTCGTTGGTGACGGGAGCGGTGGCGCTTCTCCTTTGGTCCCGCACGACCCCCGTTCAAGCGATCGCCCTGCCCGCGGGGGGATACGTCGGTTACACCGGCTCGTTCTGATTCGTCCATTCGGCGCGCGTGAACCGTTGATCGCCCATGCGCATCGGTAAGGCTTTCGGCGGGACTTCAGCGGCGTGCCTCTTCGCCGTCGCTTGCGGCGGCACGATCTCGCTCGAGTCCCACCCTGCTTGCCCTTGCGCAGCCGGGTGGTCGTGTTGTGACGGTGCTTGCGTGTCCGGCTCTTGTCCGGCCGATGGAGGGCATGCGCAGGCGCAAGACGCGACAGCGGCCACCGGCGCCGAGGCGTCGGCCTCGACGTTCACGCTGCTCGATCCGATGACCTCGCCGACCACCGTCCTCGGCACCTATTGGTACGCGTCGTCCGACCGGACCTGCCCGTACTCGTGCCCGCCGGTCTTCGTGGCCAACCAGCCCGGTACGCTCTCGCCGGGCGAAGGGCAACAATTTCTGCCGATCGCGAGCCCCAACGGACCGATGATCGACGGCCAAGCCTGGCCGTACCGCGAGTTCACGGGAGGCGGAGAGACCACATGGGGCGTCGCGGTAGGCTTCGACTTGCAGGACGCTCCCGGTGTCTCTCCGGTCGCCGCGTGCGCCGCGCGGTCGTGCGGTGGCAGCCCAGGCTACGCGGGCAATGGCGACGCGATGGCCACTGCCATGATGACTGCCATCGGACCAGCCGACGCGAACGACGTCGAGGCGGCGGCCGTGGATGGCGGCGGAAATGCCGACCAGTGCAAAGACGGCACTTACCCCTTCACCGCCGTGCTCTACAACGCGAGCGCTCACCAAGGCCTCTCGTTCTGGGCGCGCGCGCCCGACACACGGACCGCCCCACCTATCCTGGAGCTGCTTGTCTCGGACAAGCGGACCTCCCCGGTCGGGGGCGTCTGCGATCCGTGTCTCTCCGGTGGAGCCGGGGCGTGCAACGACGATTTCGGTTACCCCACGCTCCTCACCGCCCAATGGCAGCAATACGTCGTTTTGTTTTCGCAGCTCGCCAAGAGCGGCTGGTCGGGCTCGAGAGGTACGCTCGATTTGACGACGATCGGCGGGGTCAGCTTCGCGCTTCAGACCCAGCTCAACGGAGCGCCTCTCTCGCCGTTCCGAATCCAGATCGCCTACGTTCAGTGGGTCGACGGCTGATGCGACGGGCGCGACGGAGGGCCTCCCACGGCATGATGGCCCTCGCAACGGTCGTCCCCTGGCTCGCACACTGCGGGAGCCGGGGGTCGGCGCCACGAGCCGGTGATGCGCTGGTGATGGCAGCGGACTCGGGGGCTTGCGCCGCGGGCGCGTCGGACGGCGGAATGCAAAGGTTCGCGGGCAACGACCCGCGTATCCAGTACGTCGGGAGGCTCGACCTCTCGGATCCCGCGGGACCCTGGTTTTCGGCGTCGGCCGTCTACGTCACGGCCAAGTTCCGAGGGGACTCCGTCGTTGCAGAAATCCGCGACGAGCCGCTCCAGGCCAACGACCTCGATTTTTTCGACGTGATCGTCGACGACAAGCCGCCCTTCAGGCTGTCGCTCGCGAGCCGTCAGGCGGTCTACGAGCTGGCTCCCGCCGCCTTGGCAGGCGCTCCGCTCGCGTCGTCCTCGTGCGAACACACGGTGACGCTCATCAAGCGTACCGAAGCGACGATTGGCAAGGCCCAGCTCGTTGGGCTGAGCGCCGCCGACCTCCTGCCGCCCAATCCCTCCCCGACGCCGGGCCGCCGGATCGAATTCGTCGGCGACTCGTACGCATGCGGGTTCGGGATCGAGGTGACGTCGCCGGCGTCCGTGGCGTGCGCAGAGAATGGACTCGGACAGGGGGGCACCGGCCAAGGAGTCGAGGACGCCTACGAGGCATACGGTCCGGTCGTCGCCAGGATTCTCGGCGCGCAATGGCACGTGACCTGCGAGTCGGGGGTGGGCCTCGTCCGCAACAACTGGATCCCGGATCCGCGGCCGATGCCCGAGCTCTATCCGCTCCTCCATCCAGGGGAGCCGACGAACGCCCTGCTCTGGCCGGTGACCCAATGGGGCGCGAGCGGCAATGTCGTCGTGCCCGGCACTCCGGATCTCGTGGTGATAGGCCTCGGGGGAAACGACCTCGCGGACGCAGCTCACCCCATTCCAGTCGGCGGTCCGCTTGGTGGACCGGATGGGGGTCCGAGCCTGGTGCAGGGCTTCGTCCAGTTCATCTCGCGGCTCGCGACGAGCTACCCCGGCGTGAGCATCCTGCTCGTGTCGAACACCCTCGCGCTGGAGGCGGCGACCCAGATCGTCGTGAGCTATTACGCGCCCGGCGGCACAGGCGCGGAGGCGAACGTGCACGTCTACGGGTATCAGGACGACCTGCCCTACCCGGGAGACGGGTGCCAAGGGGATCCCAACGTGGCGCAGCAGGCGACTGCCGCCGCAGGGATGGCTGGGTACATCGCGCGCATCATGCAGTGGTGACGCTCGACCCGGACGCCGGGCGCGCAGCTTCGCTCCGCGACGGAGTCCGCGCGCAATGAGGCCCCGCGAACGAATGCGGCCCGCGCGGCGGCAAGAGAAGGACGGCGGGGGATGCCGGCAAGGGAATCTGCAAGGGAGCCGATGACCGGACCCCCCTGGCGCGCGGGCACCCCAATGAGCGGAAGCCGGACGGCCTTTGGCGCGACGGGCACTCCAAGGAGCGGAAGCGGGACGGCCGTTGGCGTGATGGGCATCCCAATGAACGGGAGCGGGACGGCCGTTGGCGTGATGGGCATCCCAATGAACGGGAGCCGGACAGCGGTTGGCGTGATGGGCGCCCCAATGGCGGGAGCGGGACAGCCGTTGGCGTGATGGGCACCCCAATGAGCGGGAGCGGGACAGCCGTTGGCGTGATGGGTACCCCAATGAGCGGAAGACGGACGGCCTTTCGCGCGACGAGCGGGCGAATGAGCGGGAGACGGAGGCGCATTGGCGATAGGGGCGACCCGAAAGAGCGAGAGACGCAGGCGAATGCCGCTGACCGACGGGCCGATGAGCGGGAGAGCTGCACCCATCCGCGAAACGGGCACGCTCCTCAGCGGAAGACGTGCGGCCATCGACGAGATTCGTACGCCGATGAGCGAAAAGGAGTCAGGCCTAAGCGAAAAGGGTGCACCCGAGAGCGAAGAACGCGGACCCGTGCCGACGAGCGATGGGCCGATGAGCGAAAGACCTGTGCCCATCGAGGAGATTCGTTCGCCGATGAGCGTGAGACATGCGCTCGTCTGCCAGGACGCCCATGCGACCTCCGGAGCGGCATACTCCACGAAAGGGGCTTGACTGAGCCACTTGTGACCACCGAGAAAGGCGAGCCTCACGAACACTTGCCTTGGCGCGCCCGGCACGACTCGAACCTGCGACCCGCGGTTTAGAAGGCACATCGGTCCGCGACTCCGGCGCCGGTGCGCGCGTCGAGGTCTGACGCACGCTCCACGCGGAGAAGTGGCCGCCGCTCTCGCTCGTTTGATCGGAGCTCCTGATCGAGGTGCCCTCCGGATGGTGTCTGCGCGGTCAAACCGCGTGAGATCCCGGACCCCAGGTCCGACGGAAAGGTCATTGGTAGGGCCTCGCAACAGAGCGGTAGAGAGCCGCGCCTGGGCTCCCCGCTTCCTCGACGTAGCCGAGCAGGAGAAGACGCCGAAGGGCCGTTGAAACGACGCCCGCGCCCAGCCTCGTGGCCGTCGCGAGGGCTTCGACGGCCGCCTGATGTTGCGTCACGTACTCCAGAATGCGCGATTCTTCGCTCGTGAGTCCTCCCGATGTGGCGCGCGGCGCACCAGCGTCAAGCGTAGGGACGCCGGTCAAGATGCCATGCAAATCGCGGAGCGGCCCATTCACGACGATTCCGCGCGACGTGATCTCATACGGTCGCAAATCGTCGGCGTGCGCGCTTCGGCGCATCTTCACGATCGTGAGGACCTTCTTGAGCTTGCCATTGACCTCGACATAGCGGAGCAACACGATGTTCTCGGTCAGAAAAGAGACTGCATGTGGGCTGAAGCTGAGGTTATTGAACCCTTCGGTGACTTCGACCGTCAGGATCGTCGTCACTCCGATGCCTGTAAGAGCGCCAACCATGCGGTACAGCGCTTCGCGGAAGTCCTCGCGAAAGTCGGCCGCCAAGGCGAGCTCGAAGCCTGAGATCGAATCCATGACAAATCGCTTCGCACCGATCGTCTCCACGGTCTGACGGATTTCGAGCAATGTTTCATCGATCGAGAGATCAAGCGGTCGGAGGTAAATGAGCTTCAGGTCGCCCCGTTCCAGGGCGGGCCCCAGGTCGAAGCCGACCTCCTTTGCTCGCTGAACGTAATCGTCAGGGTGCTCTTCAAAGACCGCGATGACGCCCGGTTCTCCCTTTGCAAGCCCCTCGGCAATGAACTGGGTGCCCGCGAGGGTCTTGCCGACTCCGGTTGGTCCTGCCAAGAGCAAGGAGTCGGCGAGAGGTATCCCTCCGCCCATCATCACGTCGAGCTCCTCGATTCCCGTGGATACGCGGGCTGAGGATCGCTCGCGCCGATCTTGTTCCGGCCTTCGTTGCGTGCGCGGAAAGACCCGAAGGCCCTGGTCGGAGATGCGGAAAGTGTGCAGGCCGGGCATCGGAGCCTGCCCCCGCATCTTTTTGACCTGCACCTTGCGGATGACAGAGTTTCGCTGGCGGCTCTGGAACATCCACACCAGCCCGTCGCACGCGGTGAAGATGGGGTCTGCTTCGATGTCGCTCTCGCCGTACTCGCCGAGCAAGAAGCTGGTGACCTGCCACGACGTCATATTCAGCGCGAGCTGTTGGAGGAAGGAGGCGATCTCGCCCTGTCGCTTCCACTTCCGGCGCTTGCGGCGCACGACGCTTCGAAAGGAATCGATGACGACGATGGCGGGGTTTGTCGTCGTCACCTCTGTGGTCATCGTGGAGAGAAGATTCGAGAGATCGCCGTCGCGGACTTGCTCGGCGAGATCGACGAAGCGGATCGCGTCGCCAACGGTGGCGGTGTCGAAAAAACCCATCTGCTGCTGGTAGCGAACCATCTTTACGGGCGGTTCGCCTAGCGCGGTAAAGTAGACCGCCGGCCGCTCGGCAGCGGCGTTCGCGAACAACATCTGATGGACGAGGGTGGTCTTGCCGGCTCCTGGTTCGCCCGCGATGATGTTGAACGAGTATTCCGGGAACCCGCCACCCAGGACCTCGTCGAGGCCCGGCACTCCCGTCTGCAAATTGGTCAAACTAACCTTCGCCATCTACTTGGTCTCCATCGACGGGGTGGAACTTATTTCAACGAATGGCACCTCCGGCCAGGCCTCATGAATTTTTATCAACGTAAGCTCCGCCCCGATGAACGCACAGAAGAGGTCGAATACCATCGCCAGGAGGACGGTCGCTCCCCGAACGATCGGTTCGGCGCCGAGGGTCTTTACCTGCTCGTCGAGCTGCTCTATCGCAAAGGGTGAACTGGAAACGGTGAGGGCCGTGAGCCACTCATGGTCATGCTTCGCCAAATCGAGTGCGCGGATGAAGAAAGCGCCGTACCCACCACTGCCGACGAGCGTCGCCATCACCTCGTGTAGGCGATCAAACGTGCGCTCGATCGCGAGCGGCACGCCGGCGTCGCGCTGGGTGGATTCCCAGGCGAGGATCCTTGCGGCGAGCTTCAGGTTCTGAGCGGCATGTTCTCTCATCGCCCATCGGCCTTCCTCCGGGTCGATCGTCTGGGCGTCAAGAAGGAGCTCATTCCCTGCGAAGGCCGCGCAAAGTTTCGCTTCTTCTGGAGAGCGTCGAGACGTCGCGAGGTCATTTTTCGCCGAGAAGACAAGGGGCGGAAGGAGCGGACATAGGGCGCGTACTTACGTTATCACCGGCCCGCCCCCTGGGGCTCCAGTAGCCGACCTTCCTTGGATGTAAGGGATCCCATCCCCTTGTACTGGTCCGTCGAGTAAGGCGAGCTCGTGCTCGCAGCGCTGCAAAACGCGGGGTGGCAACGCCTCGCCATCGAGGGGGAAAGCTACAGAGTCCGCGAAGCCCAGAAACGTGCGGCCAAAAATGCCGACGGGGCAAAGCCGTCGTAAGCCCCGTCGGCCATGTTTCCGCGGTTCTGGATGAGCAGCGAAAGGTGAGGCTCCCTGAGCTGACGTTCACCCTGCAAGCTGGCGCACGGCGTGCACGCCGGTCCTCGCTCGCTAGAGCGAATGCCCATGCGCCTTCACGACCTCAACTGCATCCCTGGGCGGGCGCTGATGCCCGGCACGGTCCGATGAGCGGCAAGCCACTTCGCCTGACGGATTGGAAGCGCATCCTCTTCGGCGACGCGCCCGCCGCCTTTGGCCTCGAGGTGCTGTTTCGAGCCGCGCTCGTCTACGTCGCGCTGCTCGTCATTTTGCGGCTGCTGGGCAAGCGCATGACCGGACAACTCACGATACTCGAGATGGCGGTCACGATCAGCCTCGGGGCCATCGTCTCACTGCCGATGCAGTCGCGGGACCAGGGCGTCGCGCTGGCGATCGTCCTTCTTTTCACCGCGCTCCTCATGCAGCGCGGCCTCGCTCGCATGGGGTACGAGCGCAGAGGTTTCGAGCTCGTCGCAAACGGCGATGTCTCGCCGCTCGTAAAGGACGGGGCGATCCTCGTCGACGAGCTGCGACGTGCTGCACTGTCGCGCCAGCAGCTGTTCGGACTACTTCGGGAGAAGGGCGTCCGCAACCTGGGGGAGATCAAACGGGTCTATCTGGAGGCGTCGGGAGACATGAGCATCTTCCGCCGAGCGAAACCAGAGGCCGGGTTGTGCATCCTTCCGCCCACGGACGAGGAGATCGTCGCCCGCCGTCCTGCCCAAGAGGGGTGGCTGGCGTGCTCCGGCTGCGGGCGCGTTGCCGGCCAAGAGCAGGCGAAGAAGACGTGCGCGGCGTGCGGTGGCGCCGCGTGGGTGGCGGCCGTGCGATGAAGCTGGAGACCGTGCGCTTGGCCGACCTAGGGCGGATCGTTCTTGGGCGCACGCCGTGGGTGTTTCTAGTGGAGGCGGCCCTCCGCACCGTTCTTCTTTACCTGCTCCTCCTCGTCTCGATGCGCCTCATGGGCAAGCGAATGGCGTCGTCGGTCTCGCGAAACGAGCTGGCGGCGCTCGTCTCGCTCGCCGCGGCCGTCGGGCCTGCCATGGAGTCGCCCGACCGCGGAATCTTGCCACCGATGATCATAGCGGCCGTCATCGTCGGCGTTCAGCGCCTGATCGCGATCGGCACGTTCAGGAGCCAGGGCTTCGAGCAGAAGACCCAGGGCGACGTCTCGACGCTCGTTCGCGACGGCGAGCTCGAGCTCGATGCACTGCGCAGCGTCGTGCTTTCACGCGAGCGCCTGTTTTCGCGTCTGCGCGGCGAAGGCATCGCCGACTTGGGGACGGTGGAGCGCGCATACCTCGAGGCCAATGGCGCATTCACCGTCATCCAGCAGGACCGCCCCCAGGCCGGGCTCTGCATCCTGCCGTCTTGGGACGAGGACTTCAGGAACGAGCTGCGCCCGGCCGACGGGCTACGCGCCTGCGGCAGCTGTGGCCACGTCGTCGATCTTACTGACGATCGCTCGTGCGGTCGCTGCCTGCAGGAGCGCTGGGAGCCCGCGGTCAGGAGCTGACTCTGACCCGAACACGCGAACCCGACGTCAATCGGCACCCGCGTCGGCGTCAGGCGCGCCCTCGGCCTCGCTCGGCACCGACGCGTCGCCTGCAGCGGCAACTCTATTGAAGCTCCTGCGCCAGCGCGCGGAAGCGGGGGGGTTGTCGTCACCTTGCTCTCTCCGACGGGGCAAAGCGCCACTCGGGACGCGAACGACACGTCGGGCGGACTGGAGGTCTCACCCCCGGGGCAACGCTGCTCGTAGTCCCGGTGGCGCCCGGCCACAGCGGCACCACGACGTGCCGCCCCTTCCCCTCCATGGTCTTCACCCAGCTTTCGAGCCCGTACTGCCAGAGGCGCTCCCGCACCTCGCGAGCGGCCTCGACGACCCCCGTCCAGGGGACGTCAGTCGCCGGATCCCGATCGAAGACGACGCGGTTCGGCTTCTCGAGCTGCTCGGCGACCGAATTCCAGGTGTGAATCTCGA
The DNA here is from genome assembly GCA_963787925.1 of uncultured delta proteobacterium. Lineage (GTDB taxonomy): Bacteria > Myxococcota_A > Polyangia > Polyangiales > Polyangiaceae > Palsa-1150. The sequence continues at coordinate 281,113 of CAWBEN010000002.1, read as the reverse complement.
GGATGTCCATCTGCGCGAGCGCGACGAGGGCGGCCACGTTGTCCGCGACCAGGGACTGGCCCGTATTCGACTTCTCTCGGATCGCAATCCTTCGAAGACTGGCTCGGTCCCCGCGCCCGCGCGTGCCGAGGATAGACCAGGGGTCGCGAGCTGAACGTTCCCCGTAGACGGCCGCGAGCCCGGCGGCGCTCGAACCGCGCGGAGGAAGGCGGCGCGGGGTCGTCGTCACGGATCATGCAGGTCGGCGCGCTGAGGATAGGGCCATGGCTGAGACGACCGACAGTATGCGATCCGCGGACCAGCGCGGCGCAGGTGTACCCTTCAGGGGGGGTGCTCTTACCGGAGCCCGCGAGGCAGGAGGCCTGGTCGTGGGCGCGCTTCTGGCTCCTTTCGTGGCGCTGACGAGCTGGTGTCGAAACGGGCGAATGTTCCACCCCGACGGCGTGACGTTCTCGGGTGAAGTCGAGCCTCACCCCGGGTGTGACCCCGAGTTTCGCCCCTTCGCCGAGCGGCTCAGCGGTCTCGCGCTCGCGCGCCTCTCGGGGGCTTTATGGCGCCGCGGCTTCGAACACTTCGATGTCCTGGGCTTCGCGGTCCGCTTCCGCCAAGGGCCAGCCTCGGCCGTCGCGGCCGATGGGGATCAAGATTTGCTCTTCGCGACCATCCTGAGCCCACTCACGATGGGGAGCGCCCTCTTCACGACGACCGCGGACGACTTCCTCGCGAATGACTACTGGGCCGTTTCGCCTTTTGACGTAGGCATTGGCCATCACGTCAAGCTGAGGCTTGTCTCCCCCCATTCCGCGCAGTCTGGCACCGGCGACCGAGAAGCGCGCCTCCGCCGCGCGGTGGAGGACGGGCGCGCGAACTTCCGGCTCGACGCGCGGCGGACGTTTGGACGGGTGTGGTCGCCCGTGGCCGCCGTGACGCTCGATGCAGAGGTGAGGGTCGATCAGGACGAGCTCCACTTTTCGCCGTTTCGATCCGGCCGGGGCGCCGTACCGCGCGGGTTCGTTCATGCGCTGCGCCTGCCCGCGTACACGGCCAGCCAGGCCGGGCGATCGCGTTCCGCCCGCGTGCCATAGGTCCCGGACGGTGAACTCGATGCCTGGCTTGGCCGAAAGCATGGATCGTGGCGCGCCCATCGAAGTCTGCAATCTACGGACTCGGCGATGACGTTTATGTGACTTCGATGCTTGGCTTGGCTGAAACCATGGACCGCGGCGCGCTCATCGAAGTCTGTGATCCATGGACTCGGCGATGCCTTTCGGCCGATCAAGACGCGCCGCGTACTTGTCGGACCGAAACCGTCAGAGGACAAGGACCCGCACAAGACCGGGCCGTGGCCGCTTCGCGGGACGACCTTCTGCTTTCGCGGCTCCTCGGACCGCCCGGTCGCTGCCGCGCGCCGGCTCCGTCCAAGTTGACAGTTGAGCAACTGCGCCGACGACACCGACGCTCGTCGTCGCCCCCATGGGCGCAGTTGCCAATCGCCAATTGATTATGTGAAATGGCGCCACCAGCCAGCCGGGCTCACGACCAGGTTTGGAGTATTGGCGTTCAAGCCCTGCGTCGTCTCCTTCGACGGGTCGCCGGGGCGAGAAAACCGGCCGAAGCCGGGCAGCTTGCTCGCGCCAAAAAGGGCGCCGAGGAGGGCGACCGCGGCGACGACGCCTTGCGCCTCCCATTTGTCGTTGAACGGCAGCCTGGGCGACGCCGGTGAGGCGCCCTTTTTTGCGCGTCAGCACGACGCTTCGACCGCGGGGTGGAGCTCGTCTCCGAGACGAGCGAAGGCGAGCGGGCAAGCTCCAGACGGCGCAGGCGGACGAGGAGCAGACGCTGCAGCACCTTGCTGGTCACCGCGCCGAGCTCGGCGCCCGCGAGCCGATGAACGGCTGGCTGGAATGACGAGCTCGCGCCACGCATGGCTCAGATCGAGCGTGGGCGAAGTGCCGCTACTCACCCGTGAGGGGTTCTGGGCCGACGACAAGTGACGACGCTGCTCCCGCTTCACCAAAGCGCGTGACGAAGGACGGCGCGTAGTGCGTCGCATATGCGCCACGCTTGCGTTGGCGATTTTAGCGCCGCTGCAGACGGGTGCCGCAACCCTTCCGGTAATCGTCTGGTCGAAGGAGCGTGGCTAAGAGGACCATTGGCGAGCTGCGCGGGGCCCCTAGCGGTCCGCCACGGATGACCCGCAGCGCTACGCGTCGGCTATCTCGCGCTGTGTCAGGCGTGCGGATTCCCGATTTGCCCATCGACCTCGTTGCTATATAGCCTTTTCTTCTTGGGTGACGCGGGGCATCTCGGCGCACACGTAGCGGTCTCGTTCTCGACTCACCTGCGCCGCGCAGTAAGCACCCCCGATCATCCGATCGGGATTGGGCGGAGCCGCCGCCTTTGGCCTACGCCCTCGACGAGGCATGGGTAGCCTCATCGTCCGGGAGTATGCCGACGAGTGCGGCCGTTCGCACGCTTTCGAAGCCGCCGATATCACTGAGCGTCAGGTTACTCCACTTCATTGACAAGGCCGGCGGCGGCACCGTTGTTGCTAATAGCTCCGCCGTCGTGTCGCAAGACACTACCCATCAATGCGTGGAGGAAAAAATGGCACAAAGGAATGGACGGGGCTTCGCAGGAATGGACCCCGAGCGTCAGCGAGAAGTCGCGAGTGAAGGTGGACGCGCGGCACACTCAAGCGGCCGGGCTCATGAATGGGATTCAGAAGAGGCTGCAGAAGCCGGCCGCTTAGGAGGTCTGGCTGCACACCACGAAGACGCTGCGTTCCACCATGAGACAGCTGCGCATCATCATCGTCAGGCCGCACGCCATCACGCAAGCGGAAATCGTGAGAGTGCGCGTCGGCATGCAGAGGCTGCAGAGACGCACGGCCGCTCGGCGCGAGACCATGGAGGCCGAGCTAGCGCAGGTGGGCGAGGCTTCGCAGGAATGGACCCCGAGCGCCAACGAGAAATTGCGAGCGAAGGCGGAAGGGCCTCGCACGAAAGTGGGCGAGGCCATGAGTGGGACTCCGAGCAGGCTGCCGAGGCCGGTCGACGCGGAGGCGAAGCACGCGCATCGTCCGGCCGAGGAAACGGTGGCGGCGGACGTGGGCGCGAAGAGGAAGACGGTAGCGAGCAGAGCGGCGGTCGCACCCGTGGTGGCTCACGCGAACAGCACGCCGAGGCCGGCCGCGAGGGAGGCCGGGCGCGCGCTTCTGCACATCAGGACGACGAATCGAATGACGACGGCGAGGACGACGACCGGTCGCGAGGGCGTGGCTTCGCCGGAATGGATTGCGAGCGCCAACGAGAAATTGCGAGCGAAGGCGGAAGGGCATCGCATGAGAGTGGGCGAGGCCATGAATGGGACTCCGAGCAGGCTGCCGAGGCCGGTCGACGCGGAGGCGAAGCACGCGCAACGTCCGGCCGAGAAAATGGTGGCGGCGGACGTCAGCGCGAAGAGGAAGATGGTAGCGAGGAGAACGGCGGTCGCACCCGTGGTGGCTCACGCGAACAGCACGCTGAGGCCGGCCGCGAGGGAGGCCGGGCGCGCGCTTCGTCGGATAGGAGCAATCGCGAAGAAGACAGCGGTCAAGGCGGTCGGCCGACTCGAGGGGGTACTCGCGAGCAGCACGCAGAAGCCGGGCGGCAGAGCCACCGGAGCTGAACGATTAGCGCTTGCAAACGCATTTCTTGTTCTCTTCGCTTAGAGGCCTTGGACCTGCGGTACCGCGGCGACGATCATCTCGTCGCCGCAGTTGATCTTGGCCCCGGATATCCGTGCGATCCGCGACCGACATGAAACATCGTTTCCTTCGGCCTCTCGCGTCAGTGACCATCTTATCGGGGGGACGTACGTCTGGCTCGAGGAGACGTATGGACGGCAACGCGAGACTCGTGGCGTGAGCACGTCGAGGAGTCCTCTCCTCCGTGCATGATCGGTACGCGGCGAGCGAGCATCTCCTGTCGGATGAGCGCGACAACGTCGCGACGATCGCGCTCGATCGCGAGCAGCGCCCCGGCATAAAGGCTCAGGCACATGACCGCGCCCCGCCTGCGCTGCGGCGGTGCTGCTGCAGCTGCCTGGGGGACGCGACACGACGACGCCCGTCGTCGTGAGATTCGTGTAATGGCCGGAGCCGGCGCCCAAGACGGGAGTCGGCGAGGACTTGAGGGTCACATTGCTGATATGAATCCCGATGGCCGGCTTCGTGGCGTCGGCGCCAGCGACAATGAAGGCCGAGAGGCCCGAATGCCCAATGGTAATGCCGTCGAGGTTGATGTTGCCGACCTCCGTGAACATCGTGGGACAGATAACCGGTCCGCTCATGTAGTGCCCGGTCAACTGAAAGAACTGACCGACGTTCATGGCGGTGATCTTCCGGGCGTAGATGTCGCGCATGTAGCCGCCGCGCGTGATTGGACGATTCACCCTGTTCTCAGCACGAACGTGACGGCGCGTAGCTTTCATAGCGCCGCAACAAGGGCAAACACCGACGGCTTCGATCCCGAGTCGTGCACGAGCCTCGTGCCCGGATCATGGTGGAACTGAAGTGGCGATCGCAAAGCACCGAGACTCGCGGGCAGCATGACGAGCAAGTGAACAAGATCGAACATCGCCCCTTCCCGCAGATCACGCAGAATGGCGCGGGTGCACATTGGTCCACCGCGAGGTGGTGGTGGAGCTGATCCGCGCGACCACGACGCAATGGCCGCGGTCCTTCTCCGACGACGGCGAAGTCGCGCCGCGTCGAGGTGCCTACTAGGGCACGTCGATTTGCACCGTGAGATGGTTCCCCGCCGCCGAGCATGCTCCCGCGCCACGCCCCCTGAGCGCAGCGGTCACGCACGCGCAGGAGACCTCGCTGTCGCACGCCGCAGGGATCGGAATGCACTCGTAGAAGTCGACCCCAGGCGGCGGACCCCCTTGGACATGCTCACAAACCTGGGAGCGACCGTCGCACGTGAGCGCGCTGCCGCAGAGGAAGATCCCCCGTCCTCGTTGGTCACGACGAGAGCGTCACCCTCGCCGTTTGCGGAGGCGTCCTGGACGGTCGCGTGAGCCATGCCTGGGTCGTGAACGCCAGAAGTTGCGCCACCGCAGCTCCAGACGAAGGAGGCGCACACCGCGAAGGCAGTCACGAGGGAACGGGTTCCCGCCGAGTTGACCATTGAGTATCGCATCCAGCAAAGCGCGAGGCAGGTCGACGTCAGGATGGCGTAGCATGCAACGTGTGACTACCGGTAGCGCCGGGCGCGGTGGTGGCGAGGCGCGTTCCCGAGTGTCGGAACTCGGGTCCATATGGCTTGGTCACGGGCTTTGGAGTTCGCTTGCAATTGAGAGCTCTTCGCCATTCCGGCCGTCCGGTGGGTCCGCCGGTTCGCCGCGTATTCTCGTTGGTATGGTCGCTCTCGGCGATGTCGTTCGGATTCCCCCGCGTGCTCGAGCGGCGCGAGGCCCGCGGGCTTTCACGCTGACGGCGGGCCGCCCGTCGCCAGCACCGAGTCCGATGAGGCGGGTCGCCGCTCCCGCCGACGCCGAAGCACGGGTTCCTGCCGACGCCGAGGCGGCAGTTCCCGCCGACAGCGAGGCGGGACCAGGCCCGGGAGTCGACGCCTCGGGCGACACCGCCGACCCGACCCGCGTTCGGATGACCGACGTCTCGATCCTTTTTCCCCTTCCCGCGACACCGCCGATCTCGGCCTCTTGCTTGCGCCGTCGGCCGTGGGCAGCCGCGGGGTCCTCTTTCCGAGCGACATCAGGTCTTACCGCGGTTCTTACCGCGGCCCGCGGTATGCACGAGGCGATCGCGGACGATTCATCAGCGATATCAATAGCGCGCCCGGCAGGACTCGAACCTGCGACCCGCGGCTTAGAAGGCCGCTGCTCTATCCAACTGAGCTACGGGCGCGTAGCTGCGCCGCTGGCACTTACCGCGCGGGTCGGGCGGCGTCCACGGGGTCGCGCGGCCTTGCTTGGCCGCGCTAGTCTCCACCCCGTACACGCCATGTCCTCGCTCGATCCTCGTGACCCGCTCGCTCGGGCGTTGGACGACGCCATTGCCGGCCGCCGCGACCGGCTGTTCGATTTCCTCGCCCGTGCCTCCCACTTACCCGGTGCGCGAATGAACGCCCCCCTCGCGGAGGCCTTCGCCGCCGCGTGCCGAACGCGAGGCACCCGCGCCGATGCGGTCGCGCTCGCGCTCGCTCGGCTCTCGGCGGCCGAGGCGCCCGGCGCCACCGCGCTCGAGTTCCTCCCGGTCTGCGGGGTCCTGGCGCTCGGCTCACGGGCGGCGGCCGACGAGCGCGTCCGCGAGTCGTTCATGGCGGAGCTGCACGCTCGCGCGGACGATTTGCGTTTCCGCGTGCGGGACGCGGTGGTCGACGCCCTCGCGCGCGTCGGAGGCTCCGCGGGGGACGCGCTCGTCGTCAACGTGGCCCCTTGGATGGATGGCTATTTCCACGCGGCGGCCGTGATCCGCGCCCTGGCGCATGAGACCTGGCTTTCGAGCCTCCACGACGCGTCGTTGGTAGCCGCGCGCCTCGACGAGGCGTTCGCCCTTGCGCGTGACGCGCCGCGGGCTGCCGCGCGCTGGCCGGGCCACAAGGCACTCATCGAGGCGCTGGGCACGTCGGTGGCACCCGCCGTCATCCGCTTCGGCGCACCCCTGTTCGACATGGTCGAGCGCTGGAGCGCCATTCAAGATCCCGCGCTGCGCGAGCTCGTCGTCCGCCTCCTGTCTTCGCCCAAGCTGGCCGGCCGGTTCAGCGTGGAGAGGGACCACGTCCGCCGCTCGCTTCAGGCCAGCCTCCCGCCGCCTCGAAACCCCGACCACGACGTCGGGCCGACACGCGACCGCAGCCGCAAGCGACGGCAGGGAAATCGCTGAGCTCCGCAGGCGTCGGAGAGCTCAGGAGTCGAGTATTTTTGCGGCCGCGGCCACCCGCGCGCTCCTCTGACGGAGGATGGCGTGGTCGACGAGCGCATACCCCTCCAGCAGGTCGAGCCACTCGAGGTCGAGCGCACCACCGCTCGGAAGGATGAACACCCCGAAGAGGTGCGCCTGCCTCCGGACCTCCTGAACGAGCGGCCGGGGGACGTGCAGCGCGGCGTGAGTGATCAGGTGGATCACCGGGTCGCGCTGATCGCGGGCGCGGAGCAGCGCGATTTCGGTCGCAAGCTGCGCAAACACGCGCGCCGGGTTGCGCCCGCGCTCTCCCTTGAACCCGAGAAGCCACGCCGCTGGGAGCTGCGCCCGATCGCGAGCCCGCTGCACTTCGTAAAGCCGCGAGTCGAAGAAGCGCATCCAGACCTCTTCGCCCGCGAGCTGCAGCTTTTTTCCAAGAGCAATCGCCAGACCACGCGCGAACACTTCGCGCTCGCCGCGCATCGACGCAGACGCATCGATGACGAGGTAATGCAGCCGCCGCGCCTCTTCGGGCGCCTGCTCGCGCGTGTAAAAAAGCAGCTCGCCGTCCATCGTGCGACGGGCGAGCTCCTCCTCGTCCCACGCGAGCTCCGTCAGCACCATCGAGTCGGTCGACCCCTTGCGGCCGATGCCGGCGTAGCCTTGAACGGCGTGCGTTCCGGCGCCCTTCGTCCGGCGCGTCTCGAGGACGTTCGGGAGCAGCTCGAGCGAGAAGTTGACGATGTCGTTCGCAGCCGGGCTCGAGAGGGCGGCGAGCAAGTCGACGTGGGCGAGCGCCCCCGCGGCGGTCGAGCCGGGGCCGAGCATCCCGAGCAAGCGCAGCGTGTCGAGGTTCAAGCGCGTCGGCCACGGTGAGAATGTGCAGCCGGTTGCGGGCAATGGCGTCCAGCGCCCCGAGCTCGTACGCCCGCGGGAGCGCTGCGAAGAGGTACGGCAGCTGCCCGTCCAGGTCGCGAACCAGCTCCGGGTCAAGGGGGAGGGTCGCTGGCCAGGGGGTGCGGCAGCGGCGATTTCTGTCCGAGAGCCGATACGATCCGGGCGAGGACGACGACCACGAGGTCGTCGCCCAGCTTCATCCCCCGGGCAGAGGCCGCCGCCTGGCTCTGCGCGAGCTCGGCGATGATCGAGCGGTATCGCGAGACGAGCTCTGAAAACCCCGGAAAGCGCGCAACGAGCGCGTCAGCCCCGACGCGCGGGGCGATCTCCACCTGCTCGCGCGGCGCGCCGTAGAGCAGACCGATATCGTGAACGACGAAGAGAGGAAGGTGAACCCCGAGGCGCGCGAGATCGCGCCACCAGCTGCACCGAGCGCACGACATGCATCGGCGAGCGGGTCTTTACGGTCGAAAGCAGGAGCCCCCCTAGCGGGCCGACGATGGCCGGCTCTCTCTCGAGGGCGCGCGGAATCGGCACGCTAAAAGCGGCCCCTCGTAACGCCGGAGTCCTGCCGTACACCGGGCGGTCGGCCCCTCGTGGGCGCCGCTTACTTCCATTGCTCCTGGTGAGCAGGCTCCACGGGGTTATCGCCCGTGATCGAGTTGATGTCAGGCTTCAGACCAACCTGCTTGACGCAATGCCAATCGCCGATCTTGTTCGAGTCTTCGAGCGCGTACTTGCCGTCGAGCTCCGGGATCTTGCCCTGGCCCAGCTTGTAGACGAAGACGCCGGAGCCTTTCACGTCGGCGCTCGGGCCGACGGCGCCGTATGCGTGCTCTTTCCACGTGAAGTGGAGGACGTTGCCCTCGAGCGTTCCGCTGAGCTCGCCCCAGTGGCTCGAGTCGGTGCGCTTCCAACGGCCGACGATGTTTCCCTCTTGCTCGACGAGATGAAGGTAGCCGTACACGGGGTTGTAGTAGACGCCCGGCCACGAGCCGCCCTCGGGCATCTCGCCAGCCTTGACGGGGAACTTGGCCGCTCGCTGTCGCATCCTGCGACCGAACCAAGCGCCGCAACCGCAAGCCCAATCCCGAGGACGCACAGCCATTCCCGAGCTCTCATGGCGGCGATGGTAGCAAACTTCTCGAAGCGGAGGACCGCCTCGTGGCGCTCAGGCCGTGGCGTCGTCGCCGCCGCCTCGCTGTCTTCTTCGAGCGCCGCGCCGTGGCACTTCTTGAACTTCTGGCCGCTGCCGCACGGGCAAGGGTCGTTGCGTCCGATCTTCGGCCCGTCGCGCCGCACCGGCTGCACCGTCACGCGCGGCTGCTGCGCGCGGGCCGCGGGGCGCGGCACCGGGAGCTCCGTCGTCGCCGGCCGCTGGCTCGGACCCATGGCGCACCTGCATCGCGCGCTGCTGCGCTGCGTGACGCTCGGCGTCCTCGCGCTCGATTCGCTCGATCTCGGTCTCCGTCTGCACCTGCACCTTGAAGAGCTTGGTGCAGACGTTGCTGCTCGTCGCCGCCATCATGTCGACGAAGACGTCGTAGCCCTCCTTCTTGTACTCCTGCTTCGGATCGCGCTGGCCGTAGCCGCGGAGGCCGATGCCGTCGCGCAGGTGCTCCATGTTCGTGAGGTGCTCGACCCACTGGCGGTCGATCTCCTCGAGGTAGAAGTGACGGAAGACGCGGAGCAGAAGCTCCGTCCCCATCTCCTTCTCCTTCTCCTCGAGCGCTTCTCGGCCGCTTCGTAGAGCACCTTGCGCGATCTGCTCGGCGTCGTGCAGGTGCTCGACCTCCGGCGGCTTGCCCGCGAAGTGCTCGATGAAGCCGGTCGCGGATGCCCTTCCAGTCCCAGTCCTCGGGCGGCTTGTTCGGCGGGCAGCTCTCCTCGACGATCGCGCCGACGATGCTGTCGATCGAGATCGAGCAGCCGCTCGCGCTGCTCGGTGAGGCTCTGCGGGATCTCCGCGAGGAGGCGCTCGTAGACCTTTGCGGATTCTTCGCCTTCGCCTTCCCTGAAGTCGAAGCGGTAGCCCCAGAACTGGTAGATGTCCTGCTGCAGCGACGGCAGCGAGTAGATCTGCGTCGACGTCGTCGATCGCCTTCGGAGGCGGGTTCCCCGCGGCCTCCGGGCCGATAGGGCGTTCCGTGGTGCAACACCATGTCGGTGATAGCGCTGCTTCACCTCTTCGACGATCCGCGGGTCAGCGCCTTGATGTCGCGGATCTTGCCGGTCGGCTTGCCGTCGTCGTCGAGCTTCTCGGGCTTGTACGATGCCGAGGAGCAGCTGCTGGCGCAGCTTGTAGACCGTCTTCCGCTGCTCGTTCATCACGTCGTCGTATTCGAGCAGGTTCTTGCGGATGTCGAAGTTGCGCTCTTCGACCTTGCGCTGCGCGTCCTGGATGCTCTTCGTGACCCACGGGTGCTCGATGGGCTCGTCGTCCGGCATGCCCATGCGCTCCATGAGCGCCTTCACGCTGTCGCCCGCGAAGATGCGCATCAAGTCGTCTTCGAGCGACAGGTAGAAGCGGCTCGAGCCCGGGATCGCCCTGACGACCGGCGCGCCCGCGGAGCTGGTTGTCGATGCGGCGCGACTCGTGGCGCTCGGTGCCGAGGATGTGCAGCCCGCCGAGCGTGCGCGACCTCCTCGCCCTCGGCCTTGCACGCCGCGTCGTAGCTGCTCGACGAGCTCGGCGAACGCCTCGGGCTCGCGCGTCCGGATCGCGGCCCTGCTCGCTGGAACTCGAGCTTCGCGATCATCTCCGGGTTGCCGCCGAGGACGATGTCCGTCCCGCGACCGGCCATGTTGGTGCGAGACGGTGATCGCGCCTTTGCGCCCGGCCTGCGCGACGACGTACGCCTCGCTCTCGTGGTGCTTCGCGTTCAGGACGGCGTGCGGGATCTTCTTCTTCTTGAGGATGCGTCGCGATGGCGTTGCTCTTCTCGACGCTGGTCGTGCCGACGAGGACGGGCTGCCCGTTCTCGTGGCACTCGAGGATCTCGTCGATCGACCGCGGTGAACTTCTCGCGCTCGGTCTTGTAGACGAGGTCCTCGTAGTCGGCCGCTGATCATCGGCTTGTTCGTCGGGATCTGGATGACGTTCGAGCTTGTAGGTCGTGTGAAACTCGGTCGCCTCGGTGTCGGCGGTGCCCGTCATTCCGGCGAGCTTCTTGTAGAGGCGGAAGAGGTTCTGGAAGGTGATCGTCGCCATCGTGCGCGTCTCTTCCTGGATGCGCACGTTCTCCTTGGCCTCGACCGCCTGGTGCAGGCCGTCGGACCAGCGGCGCCCGGCGAGGACGCGGCCCGGTGAACTCGTCGATGATGAGGACCTTGCCGTCGTCGGCGACCAGGTAGTTGACGTCGCGCTTGTAGAGCGAGTGCGCGCGCAGGCACTGGTTCGAGGATGTGGAGCGCTCTCGAGGTTGATCGGATCGTAGAGGTTCCCGATCCCCATCAGCTTCTGCGCGAGCTCGACGCCGTCGTCGGTGAGCGTGACCGAGTGCGCCTTCTCGTCGACGACGTAGTGCTCGTCCTTGCGCAGGCGCGGGATGACCTCGTTGATCTGGCTGGTACTTGTGGCTCGACGGCTCGCCCTGGCCGCTGATGATGAGCGGCGTGCGCGCCTCGTCGATGAGGATCGAGTCGACCTCGTCGACGATCGCGTAGTTGAGCTCGCGCTGCGCGTAGTCGAGCGCGCTGAACTTCATGTTGTCGCGCAGGTAGTCGAAGCCGAACTCGTTGTTCTGGCCGTAGGTGATGTCGGAGCGGTACGCGTCCTTCTTCTCGTGCTCGCCCTGCGAGTTGACGACGGTGCCAGTCGGAGAGCCCGAGGAAGTTGTAGAGCTTGCCCATCCACTCGGCGTCGCGCCGGGCGAGGTAGTCGTTCACCGTGACGACGTGGACGCCCTTGCCCTCGAGCGCGTTCAGGTAGCAGGGCAGCGTCGCGACGAGCGTCTTGCCCTCGCCGGTCCGCATCTCGGCGATCGAGCCCGTTGTGGAGCACCATGCCGCCGATGAGCTGCACGTCGTAGTGGCGCATCTTGCAGCGCGCGCTTGCCCGCCTCGCGGCAGACGGCGAAGGCCTCGATCGAGGATGTCGTCGAGCGTCGCGCCGTTGTCGAGCTTCTGCTTGAACTCGGCCGTCTTGCCCCTGAGCTCGGCGTCGGACAGCTCGGCGATCGCGCCCTCGAGGGCGTTGATCGCCTCGACCCGCGGCCGCAGCCGCCTGATCTCGCGTTCGTGAGAGGTGCCGAAGACTTTCTTGAGCGCCCAGGCGAACATGAGGGATTCCGTCGAATTCTTTCCGCGCGGCCCGCAGGCATAGCCTCGGCAAATTAGTGCTCCCGGCACAGAAGCGCCAGCGGCGCGCGGGCCCCCCCGGCCTTCTACGGCCTACAGCCAGCCATTCTCGCGATACCAGGTCACCGCGCGCCCCACGCCGTCGGCCCAAGGGACCCGCGGCTCCCATCCGAGCTCGCGCCGCGTGTTTTCCGAGGAGCAAATCCAGTGCTGCAGCAGCATGCTTGCCTTCTCGCGCGTCAACATGACTGGGCGGTTCGTGACCCGCCCGAAGGCCTCCACCCCCCGGGCGACGGTCATCAGCAGGGGTATCGGCAAGCTCTGTCGAAAGAACGCTCGCCTCCCGAGGGCGCGCTCCGCGTCGGCGAGCATCTGCTTCTGCGCAATGGGACCGCACCCGTCGTCGACGAAGTACGTGCGCCCGCTCGGCACTTCGGCTTCGATCGCGCGAAGGCAAGCCTCGGCGCAGTCGGTCGCGTAAATCCACATACCGCGGGCTTCACCGCCCGCGACGAGCGGCAGAACACCGCGCTGGATCGACTTGAACGCTTCCAGGATTTCGCCATCGCGCGGACCGTAGATGGCCCCCGGGCGCAGGATGACGACCGGCATTTCGTCCTTCGCGGATAGGACGACCTTCTCGGCCGCGAGCTTGCTGCGGCCGTAGGCGGTGACGGGGCTCTCTTGGTCCTCGGACACAGGATGGCCGTCGAACGACGGTCCGCAGGCCTCCAAGCTAGAGACGAAGACGAAGCGCTTGATGGAGTGGCCCCTTCGGCGGGCGGCCTCCACGAGGTTCGACGTGCCGCCGACGTTCACCGCAAAGAACTCGTCCGTATTGCGCGCTTTGATGAGGCCCGCGGAGTGGACGATGGCGTCGACCCCATCGACGGCCTCGCGCAAGCCCTCCACCTGTTCGAGACCTCCGTCGAAGAGCTCGACGTTCGGCAAGGTCGAGAGGTGCTTGCGGTTCGAGGACCGGCGGACGAGCGCCCGGACCTGGTCGCCTCGCTTCGACAAAAGCTCCGCGACATGCCCGCCGAGAAACCCGCTCCCTCCGGTGACGAGGACCTTCATTGTCCGTTCGCAATCCCGCTGCCGAGGGCCGTTTGCCCTGAAGAGATCTCTTTTTCGTAAACCCGGTAGGTCTTGTAACGCTTCGCGCCCATCGTTCGGATGCCGGCGTTGACCGCGCCGTTGTCCTCGAGGGTCCACCCCAGCTCGCCCTCCCGAATGCCCAGCTTCTTGCCGCCTTCGTTGAGCTCCGCGTACATGAACGCGCTGAGGGCAGCGTACTTGCGCACGTGTCTCCACTTTTTCCTGATACCGAGAAAAATCAGACGAGCGCTTTTCGGACCGCTCACCTTGAGGCGCCACACGAGCTTGGCGAGCCCGAACGGAAAGAGCTTCCCGCGCATGTCGCTCACGAGCTCGTTCAAGTTCGGCACCGCGATGGCGACGGCCGCCGGCTCCCCGTCGATCGACACGATCGACGTGATCTCCGGCATGAGGAGCAGCTTGAAGTCCGCGGCGAGCTTGCGAACCTCGGCGCGCGAAATGGGGACGAACCCCCAATTGTCGCTCCACGCGTCGTTGAAGACGTCCACGAAGAGCTCGACGTCTCGCTCGAGCTCCTTCATCGCCACGGTGCGGTGCGACACCTCGGGCAGCGCCTTGACCTCCGCGTGCGCTCGCTTGACGCGCGCGTTCGGCTCACCGACCAAGTACTTCCACGCAAAAAAGTCCTTCGCTTTGGCGTAACCAGCCTTCTCGATGAGCCCCCCCTGGTAGGGTTTGTGGTGCGGCATCATGAAATACGGAGGCGTGTCGAAGCCATCGACGAGGCACCCGAGCTCCTCGTTGACGTTGAGCGACAGCGGTCCGCGCGACCTCTTCATTCCCTTGCCCCGAAGCCAGCCCTCGGCGCGGCCGAGGAGCGCCCGCGCGACCTCTTCGTCGTCGACGGTGTCGAGAAAGCCGAAGAACCCCGTCTCGTCGCCGTGTCGGGCAAGGTGCTCGCGGTCGATTTCGAGCGGTGACACGTCCGACGCACATCCCGTTGCGATAGGCGCAAAAGATGACGCCTTCGCCGTGCTCGAAGAAGGGGTTTTTGCGAGGATTGAGCCTCTCCTTCAGCTCGAGGTCGAGCGGGCGGACGTACGAGCGGTCGTTCCGGTAGATGGTGTCGACGACGTCGAGAAAGCTACCGATGCCAGAACCCATCGCGATTTGCCGGATGTCGAGCATACCGGAGACCCGTTAGTCGATTTCGGCGCTTGCCACCAAGTCCCTCAGACGTGGCGGCGCCGGACCTCAACGCTTCAAGGCAGCATAAAAAAAGGACTCCCCGCGCTTCACGCGCAAGAGAAGGCTGCCGGAACGACCGGACTCCGCCAGCTGGGCCGAGCTCGCATCCGAAATGCCATTGGCCTCGACGAGCACATCGCCGACGCGCAATCCGGCGCGATCGGCCGCGGATCCCGTCACCACCTGCGTGACGATCGGCACTGGCTTCGCGGCGAGCCCCATCTGCGACGCCTGCTGCGGCGCAAGGTCGCGCACGACGAGGCCGAGCCCCTGGTGCGGTGAAGGCTGTTGCTGGGCCGGAACGGGATCGACCGGCGCCTCCGGGCGCTCGGACAGCGTGACACTGGCGGCATAGTGCTGGCCGCCGCGAATGATTTCGAGCGCAATGGCCTGTCCCACCTCCCGCGAGATTGTCTCGCGAATGAGGTCGTGGCCATCGTGCACGGGATGCCCACCCGCCGCCCCGATGACGTCTCCCGGACGCAGGTTCGCGCGGTGCGCCGGGCCGTCTGGGGCGACGTTGTTGACGAGCGCGCCGGCGCCAGGCGGCAGATGCAGGGCGAGGGCGAGCTCCGGGGTGACGTCTTGAAGCCCGACGCCCGACCAGGCGCGCGAGACCCGGCCGGTCTTCAGAATTTGCGTCGCGACGCGCTGGACCATGTTGCTCGGCACGGCGAAGCCGATGCCCTGGCCGCGTCCCACGATCATCGTGTTGATCCCGAGGACGTCGCCCTGCAGGTTGCACAAGGGGCCTCCGGAGTTGCCGGGATTGATGCTGGCGTCGGTCTGGAGGTAGTCCTCGATCGCGTTCATCCCGAGGCCGCCCCGCCCCTTGGCCGAGAGGACCCCGGCCGTGACGGTGTAGCCGAGCCCGAATGGCGAGCCGATCGCAACGACCCATTCTCCGACGCGAGCGAAGTCGGAGTCGGCGAGCTTTGCGGGGATGAGGCCGGTCGCGTCCACCTTCACGAGGGCGAGATCCGTCCCTGGGTCGCGTCCAAGGAGACGGGCGGGCAAGTAGCGGCCATCGCGGAGGCGCACGTTGATCGTGAGCGCGTCCTCGACGACGTGGTTGTTCGTGACGATTGCTCCGTCGGCGGTGAACACGACGCCGGAGCCCATCCCGCGGGCGATGGGCTCTTCGCCGCTCGGCCTGCCGAAGAAATGGGAAAGAACGTCCGCCTTCTCGTCTCGCGCCGTCACGTCGATCTGGACGACGCTGGGGCTCGCCCTCTCTGCCACCGCGACGACGCCGTCCGACAGGCGCCTTGCCTCCACGGTAGACGCTTGCACCTGCGCGGAAGTCGGAACCGCGATCGGCGCCGCAGCGGTGGCAACCGGCGCAGCGTGAGGCGGAGCGGGCGCTTGTGCATGAGCTGGAACGGCCGCGACGCTTACTGCGAGGGCGATCGACGCGGCAAGCGAGGGGGTGTGGCACTTCATTGGAGTGGCAGTCTCCGGAGAGGGCGTGCGGGAGCGTAATCGCATGGTCGGACGAGGCAAGGCGTCCTCGTCGTGCGTCGCCGGCCCTTCACGCGAGCTTGGCGACCAATCGCGACCACGCGCGGGCGCCGGTGGCGAGCGCCGCATCGTGCAGCTCGGTCCCAGGCGCAGGCAGATCGGTCAGCTCGACGTGCGACACGCCGCGTGATCGCGCCAGCTTGCAGCCCAGGGCAACGAGAGGGCGAACGACGAGGCCCGCCGGGCACGCAGCGTCGATCGCGAAGCGGCCGATGAGCGCGCGCTGCGTCGGCGCGAAGGGTGGTTCGAGCGCGTGCGCCGTGAAGCTGGCTGCGCCGCGCACCGTGCCCTTGCCATCGACGGCGACGAGGGTGGCCGGCTCGCGGAGAGACGCAGGGCTGTCGAGCGCGAAATGCGACGCAATGGCGCTCACGAGCATCGCGTCGATGCGGCGGGGCGGGTCGAAGCGCAGATCGCCTCCGCTACGGCGACGTTCGGCCAGCATCACCTCCAGACGGGCGATGGCGAGCGCGTCGTGAGGCCCGGCGATCCGTGCGGCGGGGGAACCGGAAGGTGTATCGCAGGAGGCCGAGTCGATGCGCGCATTCCAGCTGACCGGCGTGTATCCGACACGAGCATAGAATCCGTGCGCGGGGTTCGGCTCGAGGACCTCGGCGGCCATGATGCAGGCCGTCCCGCGCGCGAGGAGGCGGGCCGAGTCGGCGAGCGCGTCGAGAAGTGCGCGTCCGGCCGACAGCCGCCGCACCGCCGCCGTGACTATCAACGACCTCACTTCGCATGTGAAGGGCGTCGCGGTGTCGACCCCGTGGCGCTCGAACCACCCTTCGACCTGTCCGCACGGTCGGCCGCGCCAGTCCGCCACGAGATGGACGTGGCGTCCCAAGACGGGCTGACCCGCACGCACCCGTGCGTCGTCGTCCAGACGGTGAGCCAGCTGCGCGTACACGAGCGGGTCGCGCGAGCCGGGGTACCCTCCCCACTCTTCGTGCGCGTCCCAAAGCTCGCGCCAGAGCGCGGCGATGGCTACGCCTTCGCCAGGCGCCGCCGCGCGAACGAAGAGCCGCGCGGGTTGGGTCAGCGCGGCCACGGCTCGCCCGTTCCCTCCGGAAGGTCGACGTCGATGCGCTCGAGCGCCAACCCGCGCGCAGGCGCCGTGGTCCCCGCGGTACGGCGATCGCGCGCGGAGATCGCGCGTGCCACCGCGCCAGGCTCGAGTCGCGCTCGCGCCACGTCGACCATCGTCCCGACCAGAATGCGCACCATGTTGTAGAGAAACGCGTTTCCCTCGACCACCACTGCGACGACACGCGGATCCGCCTCGCGCTCGACGTCGACACGATTTAGGGTGCGCACGGTGGTCACGCGCTCGTCTGCCGACGCGCGGAAGCCTCCAAAATCATGGGTGCCGCGCGCGGCGTCAGCCTCCCGCGCCATGGCTGCGAAGTCGAGCTCGGGCACGCGCCAGGCCCGCGTGCGCCACCCTGGATCGCGGACCCTATCGACCAGCACGCGGTAACGATAGCGCTTGCCGCGCGCGGCGAACCGGGGCGAGAAGCCGAGCGGAACCGAACGGGCTGCGCGCACCGCGACGTCATCCGGCAGGTGCTTGTTGATGGCGAGAACCCAGCCACGCGCGGGAAGGTGCCGCGTGGCGTCGAAAGCCGCCAGCTGTCCGTCCGCGTGGACGCCGGCGTCCGTCCGGCTCGCTCCGCGCGGCGCGCTCGCGTCGCGATCGATGGCTCGAACGGCTTCCTGAAGCGTCTCCTGCACGGTGCGCGTTCCCGCTTGGGCGGCCCAGCCGTGAAATGCGCTGCCGTCGTACGCTAGCTCGAGCAGGACGCCTCGCTCCGCTGGCCGTATCTGGTCCGTCACGATGGGGTTTGTCGCTGCCAACGGCCGCGGGCGCAAGGTGCGCGCTCGGTCAGTCGACGCTTCCTTCGCCGGACCCGCCATCCGAGGCGTCCTCAAGCTCGTCCACAACCGACGGAGCGTCTCCCTCTCCGAGGGCGGCCTCCGGTGCCGTGATCTGCGCATCGAGGAGGATTGGCCCGACCGCGCATCGGAGCTGCGAGCAGACGCCCGAAATGCAGTCGGCGTTCTTCAGGCAATCTTCACCCAACGGACGGCGTGTCTCGGTGCATGCGAGAGCCGTCAGAGCCACGCAAGTCACCGCGAGCGTCGAAGGGCGCGCGTGGGGACGTAACCCGGTCATTGTCCTTGCGGGACGAACGACAGGGGCACCGTGGCGTCGACGCAGCCGCCGTGCGGGGACGGATAATTTCCGCTGGCGCGAAAAATGTTCGCGGCGCAGTTGGCGACGTTGCCTGAGCCCATGTCGTTGGTCGCCACCGCTGCCGAACACACGTTGCCGGTAGGGCCGATGCGCACGGAAACCGTGACGTGCCCCTTGAGCGAAGAGTCTTGCGCGAGCGCTTGGTTGTAACAACGACGGGCGCTTTGGGCGCGCGCCTGCAAAGCTTGACCGAGCTCCGGGGGAGCGCTCCCGACGCACTTCCCGTCGCACCCGCCGCCTGGCACGTAGACGACGCGCGGTCCAGCCGCGCCGCCTCCCTTGTCGTCCGTCGTGGGGGGCGGGGGCGGAATGTCGTCGATCTTCGGGTTCGTGGGCTGTGCGGCCGATTCCGCCGGGCTCTCCGCGGGCGCGGGTACGGCCAGTTTATCGGAATTGACCGAACAACTTCGCCACGCGAAGAGAGCGCCGATGCCACCGAGGAGCAAGACGGCCACGATGGCGTACTTCGCGTTGCCGCCCGAGGCAGGCACGCCGGCGGGAGGACGACTCAAGGGAGGGGTCATTCGGAAGGGTCCGCCTGGGATCCGGGCGAGGCGCCCGCCAGTATACCGGTTTTGTAGAACGCGAGCGCCGTGTCGCCGAAGCGGCGCGTCCGATCGAGGGCAAGTCCGGCAAGCGAGGGGGTGCTCGAGCGGGCCGCGTGCTCTAGGACGACCAGAGCGCCATCGGCGAGGGCGATGGCGCCCAAGACCTCGTCGATGGCGCGCTGCGCGTCGCCGCGGTCGACCAGCGTCCAGGGTGGGTCTGCGAAAACGAGGTCGAACGGCCCCTCGCCAGCAAGTCGCCGGAAGACGTCGCGCACGTCCCCCGCGAGCACCCGCGTGCGCTCGCGGAGGCCTAGCGCGGCAATGTTCGCCTGGATGGCGGATAGAGCGGGGCGTGAAGACTCGACGAACGTGGCGCGTATCGCCCCGCGCGAGAGCGCCTCCATCCCGAGCGCGCCGGTGCCCGCATAGAGGTCGAGGACACGGGCCCCTTCGACGAGGCCATCCGAGCCGAGGATGCCGAAGAGGGCCTCGCGCACGCGATCGGACGTAGGCCTCGTTGCGTCGCCCCGCGGCGCCCGAAGGTGGCGCGAGCGAAGGATGCCGCCCGTGATGCGCATGGCCGCCATTAGAGATACCACCTGGCGGTTCTTCGAAGTCGTCGCATGCTCCCGCCTGGCGGCTTGCGCCCTCGTTGCGCGTCACCTTTGCCGGCGCCAGCGCAACGGGGCTAGGCTTGCCGTCCGATGACCCGGGCCACTCGCTTCAGCGCCGCGCTGCTCGCAGCGTGCCTCTTGCTCGCCACTTCTCGAGCGGCATGGGCGGAAACGGCGAGCGCCAAGGCGCGTCCCATTTACGTGCTGTCGATCTGGACCGACGACGCCGACGACCAGGCCGACGCTCTAACGCAGGCGTTGCGGTCGCGCGTGCGGCTCGCGCAGGGCTGGTCGCTGCTCGAAACCAATCAGTCCTTCGAGACGCTGGCCATCGCTCTCAAGTGCCCGCCCAAGCCCGATGCCACTTGTTTGCAGCGCATTGGCGATCAGCTCCACGCCGACCACTATCTGTGGGGGACGCTCGCCAGACGGAGGGCGTCGGGCGCAATCGAGGCCGAGCTGCACTACTGGACGCGGGGCCGACCGAGCGCGGACGCGACCGAGACGTACAGCGACAACTTGAGGGACCCAAACGACGAGTCGCTTCGTGCGGTCGCGGCATTGGTTTTCGCAAACCTCACCGGGGCAGGAGCGGCCACGCTCGTCGTCCACGCCGGATTGGCTGGCGGCGCGGTTCTGGTCGACGGGCTGGAGCTGGCGCAGCTCGAGGGGGGTGTGACGCGCGTCGACGTCTCCGCCGGGGCGCATACGGTCGGCGTCCGCATTGCCGGCTTCGAGGCTCCGAGCCAGAACATGAGAGCAGCTCCTGGCGCAGAGCAGAACGTCACCTTCTCCCTCGCTCCCGTCAGGGTGCTCGAGGCGCCGGCGGCGGTAGTCAAGCTCTTCCCCGTTCGACCCGTGCTCGCCTACTCGGCGCTCGTTGCCGGAGCGGCGTTTTTCGTGGGGAGCGCCATCGAGGCGGCGGCTTGGTTGGATGACCGAAACAAGAGCCAAGCCGACCGGCTGAACGTCCCGACGAACGTGAGCGACGTGTGCGTCGATCAGGTGAGCCCGGCCGCGGTGGATGCTTGTCGCAAGGGACGAGACGCTCTTACCGCGTCGACGCTGGGCTGGGTGTTCGCCGGGGTCGGCGCTGTCCTCGTCGGGGGCGGCGTATACCTCCTCGTGGACCGCAGGTGGGGTCAGGGCGATGGACGCATGGACGGCCGCCGCCTCCAACCAAAGCCGAAGGTCGCGCTCGATGTCACCCCCAACCTCGGGGCGCGCGGCGCCAGTGTGCGCGTCGCAATCACTTTTTGACGTCTAGGACATCGCTGAGCGTGTAGCTGCCGGCCGGTCGACCCGCGATCCAGCGCGCGGCACGGACGGCCCCGTGGGCGAAGACGTCCCGGGCCGTCGCCCGATGCGCGAGGTCGATTCGCTCGCCGGCGGTCATCAAGCAGATCATGTGGTCACCCACGATGTCCCCGCCGCGCACGGCGTGCATGCCGATTTCCCCCCGGACCGCGGCCCGGGTCTTCCCTCGCGGCCGTGCACGAGGAGGGTGCCGCCGGCCCGTGCCCTTTGGGCCGTCTCAGCGAGGCGCAGCGCGGTTCCGCTCGGCGCGTCGATCTTCGCGCGATGATGCGTTTCGATGATCTCAATATCCCAGTCCGGCAGCGCCGCCACCGCCTCGGCGACAAGGCGCAAGAGCACGTGCACCCCGAGACTCATGTTCGGCTCCCACAAGACAGGGACGCGCTTGGCCGCGGCGTCGAGCGCCGCGCGCTCCTCGTCTCCCAACCCGGTCGTCCCGCTGACGAGCGCGCTCCGGGCGTCCGCAACGAGCTTCGCGAGGGCCACGGTGGCGCCTGCAGCCGAGAAATCGACCACCACGTCGCAACGGGCGAGCGCGAGCGCCGACAGGGAGCCGTCGATGCGCGTGCCTACGGCACCAATCCCGGCAAGCTCTCCAGCGTCGCGACCGAGGTCGGTCGTGCTGACTGCGCAGACAAGCTCGGCGCCTTCGGCGCAGGCAATGCGCACGACCGCGCGGCCCATGCGCCCGCTGGCGCCTACGACCCCTAGACGCATCAGGTCGGTCCTCGTCCGTGCGCCTCGAGCAAGCCTGCGAGCGTGTTGCGAGTCGACTCGGAGCAGGGCACGAGCGGCAACCGTACGATGTCCGTCGCGATGATGTGGCGCATCGCGAGCGCAGCCTTGACGGGGGCGGGGCTTGCCTCCAGGAACATCGCCTCGTGGAGCGGCAAGAGCCCCAGGTGCGCACGCCGGGCTTCGTCGAATGCCCCGTCCACCGCGTACTTGGTCGCGCGGACCACCTCCGCGGGTAGAACGTTCGAGGTCACGCTGATGACGCCGCGCGCGCCGATGGCCACCATGGCCAAGGTCAGCGCGTCGTCGCCACACAGGACGCTCATTCGGCTGCCCATCAGATGCACAATCTTCTGGGCACGGAGCACGTTGCCAGTCGCTTCTTTGGTGGCGACGACGTTGGGGGCCGCCTCGACGATGCGCGCGAGGGTCTCCGGGGCAAGGTCGATCCCGGTGCGGGTCGGGATGTTGTAAACGACGATGGGCGCGCGCACGCTCTTCGCCACAGCCACGAAATGACGGTAGAGCCCCTCTTGCGTGGGTCGATTGTAGTACGGGACGACGATCATCAGCGCATCGGCGCCCACCTTCTCGGCGTGCCGCGACATCACGATGGCCTCGCTCGTCGAATTGGAGCCGGTACCGGCGACCACTTGCACCCGCCCCGCGGCCCGCTTGACCGCGCGCTCGACGACCATCGCGTGCTCCTCGTGGCTCAACGTGGGGCTTTCGCCCGTCGTGCCGCAGGGGACGACGCCTCTCACCCCCCCCGCGATTTGCGCCTCCATCAGCGCATCGAACGCGTCCCAGTCGATAGGCTGAGAGGGCTCGTTTCGGAAGGGCGTGACGAGTGCGGTATACGTTCCTTCGAGAGGAAGCGACATGAGGGCCGACGTTAGCACCCGGCTCAAGAATTCCGAGTAGGGCGCCGACGCCCGACGACCGTCGCACGCATTCGCCGCGGAAGGTCGGGACCGCGAATGGTGGGCGAAGAAGGACTTCGTCGAGCCCGTCAGGTCGCCACCTTGCTAAGCGGCCTTGCGCGAGGAAGGGTCTTTGGCAAATTCGGTTTTTGAAAGGCTCGCCGCGCGGCCAGCGGGAGGATGCCCCGCAGGGGAGCCTTTACAAGGGCCGCCTCGCCCGTATACTGCCGGGCCCAATAACCCCGCCGCGTCCGAGAGGAGCGGCTTGAAGAGGGCTCACCATGTACGCAGTGTTCAAAACGGGCGGCAAACAATACCGGGTCGCCCCCGGCGACAAGCTCCGGGTCGAAAAGCTCCCCGGCGGCGTCGGCGACGCCATCACTTTCGGCGAAGTCCTTCTCGTCGCTGGCGACGCCTTCGTGCTGGGCAAGCCTCTCATCACCGGCGCCAAGGTCGAGGCCAAGATCGTGGGACAAGGCCTAGGCCCGAAGATCGTCATCTTCAAATTTCGGCGCCGCAAGAACTACCGGCGCAAGCGCGGCCATAGGCAGCCCTTCACCGCGCTCGAGATCACGAACATCGTTGCCTGAGCAAGAAAGACAGTCATGGCTCACAAAAAAGGTGCAGGCAGCACGCGCAACGGTCGCGACTCGAACTCGCAAAAGCGCGGCGTCAAGGTGTACGGCGGCGAGAAGGTGACCGCCGGGAGCATCCTCGTTCGTCAGGTGGGATCCTCGATTCACGCCGGACGCAACGTGGGGGTGGCCAAGGACTACACCTTGTTCGCCCTCGTTGACGGCGTCGTTACCTATGAATGGCGTTCTCGCTCGCAACGGAAAGTATCGGTGCACCCCGAGGCCCGGGCCTGACGGCCAACGCGGGCGAAGCTGCGCCGACGCTTTTCGCGGTCGATCTCGACGGGACGCTTCTCGACGCGAGCGGGCGACCTCACGAGCGCGACGTGCGCGCCATTCGCGCGGCGCTCGACTCCGGTGTGCGCGTGAGCATCATCACGGGGCGCCTCTATTCGGGGACGCGAGCGGTGGTGGAGCTGCTCGGCCTGCGGGGCGCCGTCGCCTGCGCAGATGGAAGCCACCTAGTGCACGCGAAGGACCACGCGACGCTCGTCCACCATGGGGTCGAGGGTCCGGCCGCGCAACGGCTTCGCCAGACGCTTGCCCGAGCCGGGTTGGCGACGACGTTCGTATTTGCACGGGACGCGATCGGCTACGATGAGACCGGCTCGCCGTTCGTGGGCTACGTAGCTACTTGGTCGAGAGATCTCCGCCCAAGTAGCGATGTCTTCGCCCACGAACTGTGGAACGGCAAAGAGGGTGTCACCGCCGTCGTGGCCCTCGGCACACGGGAGCGGATCGCGACGTCCGTCGACGAAATCGAGCGGAACCTCGCCGAGTGCGCTGCGGTCACCAGCTTTCCGATGCGACGCGGCGCCCACGCCGGACTCTGGGCGCTCATCGTCCGCGCACCCGCAGGCACCAAGGGGACTGCGATGCGCTGGATCGCGAACCACGAGCAGGTCGCCATCGCTCGTACGGTCTGCGTCGGCGATTGGATCAACGACGTACCGATGTTCGAGGCGGCAGGACGATCGTTCGTGATGGGCCACGCCCCCGACGACGTGAAAGCCAAAGCGACGGACGTGCTGCTCGAGACGGTCGACGAGGGCGGGGGAGTCGCCCGCGCCATCGAGGTGGCGTTCGGGATCCGAGTCCATTGAGGGGCGCCCGGTCACCGAGAAAATAGTGAAGCGGCTTGAAATCGGAGCCACCTTCGTCCATTGTTCTTCATTGAATATGACTTTCAACTTCGAGTTGCACGGCGATGAGCCTCCTCAACGGAGCGAACGTAGCCGGTCCAGACGCCGGGGCGTCACCCCGGGGATGAAAACGATTATCAACTCTGCGGCAGCACTGGCCATCGTCACGGCGCCTCGCGCCGCGCTCGCAAGTCCGCGCCCGCTCCCTTTCACTTACCCGTACGAGACCCTCGCAGCGGGCGAGCTGGAGCTCGAGCTCTACGGGGACATGACGCCCCTTCGCGTGGCCGCCGACGACGGGGGTCGCCTCTGGGAGCCGGCCTACCAACTTCAAAACGAATCGAGTACGGCGTCACGGACCGGGTAGAGCTCGGATTCTATCAGGTCTTCTCCGCCATCCCAATCGATGGGGGCGCCAACACGATGGGGTTCGATGGCTTCAAGTGGCGTGTCCGAAGCCGCCTCGGAGAGGCCGGCAGCTGGCCGGTGGACATCGCCCTTTACCTCGAGCTCGAGACGCTCCACGACGAGACGTCGCTGGAGGAGAAAGTCATACTGGCCAAGCGCTACCGGCGCTGGCACTGGATGGCGAACTTGTGGGTCGAACAGTCGGAGCTCCGCGCCTTCGACGCGGGACACCGTTCGTTCCACCTCGTCGTCAATCCGACGACAGGCCTCACCTTCCAGGTGGCGCCGTGGTTTCAGCCCGGCATCGAGTACTGGGCGCGCGGAGAGCTCGGGACCGTGGGAGACACTCCCGTCGACGAGATCAATAACCGCGTTCACCACTTCGTCGGACCGACGGTGCACGTCGACTTCGGCAAGCTCTGGTGGAGCGCGGGCATCTATGTGGATTTGAACGACGCCGGCACTCCGCAACCCGGCGAGATCTATGGCCCCTTTTGGGGCCGCTCGGTCCTCGGGTTGAATCTATGATGGCTCGGGCCCTGCGGGCGGGGTTCGCGCTCTTTCCCTGCGTCTTCTCCTGCGCGCAGTCGGCACCGGCGGTCGGGGCGTCTGCGCCGGGCCCGCGAGCGATCGCGGCGATTCACGCGCACAAATGTGGAGCTTGTCACGCCCCTCCGGAGCCGCATACGCGCGCTCGGGATCACCTAGAGGCCGCGTTCGCCCGGCACAAGAGCCGAGTCCACCTCACCGTCCAGGAATGGGCGGGTATGACCGACTACCTGGCCGCATCGGGCGCGCCTGACTCGCAAGCGCGCTGACGCTCTTCGCGTCTTTTGGGTAGCGTCGACGCGTGACAGTTGCGAGCAACTCGAGCTACGGCCGCACCAATCCGTCGCGACCACCACCGTCCTCGCGCAGCGTGCGACCGGGCCTGCGATTGCAGATCGTGCTCGCACTGGCCGGGCTGATGGTGCTCGCTTTCGTGCCGCTCTTCGTAGCGGTCGCGAGCTTGGCGCGCGCGACGGTATTCGGCGCGCGAGAGCAGGCGGGAAGAGCGCTTGGTCGCGCCATTGCGGCACACGTTGGCGATGCCCTGGCGACCGGTGACGCGGGGGCCTTGACGCGTGCACTCGAAGGCCATGTTCGAGGCGGCGAGGTCGACGCCATATGTGTGTTTCGCTTCGACGGCTCGCGCCTGGCCTGCGCGGGCGCGGCGTTCGATGCGAGCGCGATGAGAGCTTCACCACGTAGCCCGGAGAGCACGACGCTCGTCCATGCTGCGGGGGGCCGCTCGCTGGAAATCGCCTCCCCTGCGCGTGACTCGATCGTCGTCGCCCGCATCCACGCCGTCGACGGGGCCGACGGAAGCAGGTCGCTCGTGCGCCTGGTCGCCCTTTACATGATCACCTTTGCCCTCGCGCTTCTGGTTTTCGCCTACTTCGTGCTCACGCACTTGATCGTGCGGCCTATCGAGGGGCTCGTAGATGCCGCGGATCGCGTGGCGAGCGGCGCCCGAACCCTGCGCGTGCCCCGTGTGGGAGCGCGTGAGCTCATCGAGCTCGCCGCGAGCGTGCATGCCATGGCCCAAAGGCTCATTTCCGAGGAAGCGGCACTGATCCTCAAGGTGGAGGAGCTGACGCAGACCGCAGCTTGGCTGACGAACACCCAGAACCAGCTCGTCCGGAGCGAGCGACTGGCGAGCGTCGGCCGGTTGGTGGCGGGCTTTGCGCACGAAGTCGGCAATCCGCTGGCCGCGCTCATGGGCATGGAGGATCTTCTCCTTGCGGGTGATTTGTCCGCGGATGAGCAGGCCGACTTCGTCCGTCGCATGCGTCGCGAGACGGAGCGCATCCATGACGTCGTGCGTGACCTGCTCGACTTCGCGCGGCCAGAGCAGGCCGCATCCAGTGGGGAGGCTCCGCGCTCGGTGGCGGAGGTTCGCGCGGTCGTCGATGAGGTCGTCGCCCTCCTGGTCCGGCAGCCGGCCTTTCGGGCAGTCGTCGTCGAAACGGACGTCGAGAGCTCGGTGCGCGTGGTGTTTCCGGCGCCGCGCCTCACGCAAGTTCTTCTCAATATGGTGCTCAACGCCGGCGCGGCCATTGCCACGGCAGGAGTCGGCGGGAAGATCCGCATCGGGGCGCGCGATGTCGGCGGCGGTTTCGTGAGGATCGAGATCGATGACGACGGCCCCGGCGTCGCGGCCGAAGTGCGCGAGAGCCTCTTCGAGCCGTTCGTCACGACCAAGGAGGTCGGCCAAGGCACGGGATTGGGCTTGGCGGTTTGCCGCGGTCTGGTGGAGTCGGCCGGAGGCGAGGTGGGAGTCGACGCATCTCGTCGGGTCGGCGCTCGCTTCTACATCTCGCTCCCCTCACCCTCGAGCTGAGGGTCGTCGAGCCACTGGGCGAGGGGCACGACGTTCAAGCCCCCCGCCGTGATGGCTTCGAAGATGGCGGGGAGCGCGCGCACGGCGGCGGGTTCCCGATCGCCGCGCTCGGGGGCATCGTGCAGAAGGACGATGGCTCCGTCGCGAACCTCGCGGCGTATGCGCGCGACGACGTCTTCCGCTCGCGCGCGCGCCAATCCGTCGCGGCCGCGAATCGTCCAACCAACGACAGTCAGGCCCAAGCCCTCGACGACGCGCGCGATGATCGGGTTCGTCAGGCCGACGGGAGGACGAAAAAGCAGCGGCCGTCGGCCGACGATCGCCTCGATGGCTGCGATCCCGCGCTCGAGATCCCGACGAACACGTCGAGAACCTCGCAGCGCGAAGAGTCGAATCGTGCTCGTAGGAGTGCAGCCCCAACGAGTGCCCTCCGTCGATTATGGCCCGCACGACGTTCGGGTGCGCCTCGACCTTGCGGCCCACGAGAAAAAAGGTTGCGGTGGCGCCGTGTCTCTCGAGCGCTTCGAGAACGCGCGGCGTCCAAAGAGGATGCGGGCCGTCGTCGAAGGTGAGGACTACGGCCCGTGCGCCGATGGGGCCACGGACGAGAGCATCGACGAAGACCCGCCAACGGAGAACGAATACGCCTGCAAGAAGAAGGAGAACATAGCCGGCAAGCGCAGCGATCGACGCGCCAAGGGGTGGAGGCCGGATGAATAGTGCGTGCGCCGTCATCGCGAGAACACCGACGGTGGCAACGTAGAACGCCGCTCGCGCGGGCGGCATCAGTGCTTCGCACTCTTGGAGACGACCTCGGCCTCCTCGTCCGTGCTCGCCGGCTCTTCGCCGGCGAGGCGCGCCTTTGCCCTGCCATTTCTTCCATCTGCGATGCGCGAACGCTCCGCTCGTACGCCTGTTTTTTTCGGGTCGCCCGGTCCAGCTGCGCTGTTGTCGAGCTCGAAAAAGCTCCCCAGGAGCGCGCCAATCAGGGGAAGCGAGGCTGCGGGCAAATCGCCCACGGTGGCTGGACCGCCTGCCGAAATGACGCGCAGGTCGAGGACCCACCCCCCCGCCCATCGACGAAGCGCAAACATCAGACCGACGCTGATGAGGGCGCCGAAGAACGCCTTGAGCCCTGCTTCGATCCGGGCGCCCGACGCCCAGATGGGCTTTCCGGCTACGAGACCCGTCAGAATGCCGGTCAGAGCCGCAGCCGCCCCGGCGACCAGGGGACCGCCGGCGTCCGCAAAGGCGGTGGCGCGCAGCCCTGCAACGAAAGCCCAGGCCGCGAGGCCTCCGACAACCAAGCCGAGCATCAGTCCGATGAGAAGGCGTCGCAGCATACGTCCCCCCAGCGTGGCCATGCAGCTGACCTACGTCAACGACAGGTGTGTCATCCGAAGCATTCGGATAGACGCGACGCGAGGCGGGTCCGGCGCTCCTCACGGCGTCCTTCGGACAGCGCGAGCTCGAGAGCACGCGGATCGCAGACCAGCACGACCAGACGCCTGCCGCGGGTGATGGCCGTGTACAGCAAGTTCTTGGAAAGCATTACGAAATGATTCGTCAAAAGCGGCAGGACTACGGCTGGATATTCGCTGCCTTGAGACTTGTGGACGGTGCATGCGTAAGCCAGGACGAGATCATGAAACTCCGACTGCTCGAACGCGACCTCGCGCTCCTCGAAGCGAACGACGAGTTGCCGTGCCTCCGGATCGATGCGCGCCACGAGACCGACGTCGCCGTTGAAGACGTTCTTGTCGTAATCGTTTCGTAACTGCATGACCTTGTCGCCGACGCGGTATGTGCGCTCGCCATATGCGAGGACCTCACCACGCGGGTTCAGCGCAGCCTGAAGGCTCTCATTGAGCGCAATGGCGCCGGTCGCTCCGCGGTTCATGGGCGTGAGCACCTGCACGTCGCGCACCGGGTCCAGACCAAAGCGCTCGGGAATGCGCGTCGTCACGAGCTCGATCAATGTCGCGCGCGCTCGCTCGGCGTCGCGGCGTTCGATGATGAAGAAGTCTGCCTTCGAGCCTGGCGCCGCCGCAATGGGCAACTGGCCGAGGTTTATGCGGTGGGCGTTCGTGACGATCAAGCTGCGCGCCGCCTGCCGGAAGATTTCGTGCAAACGGACGCAAGGCACGGTGGACGAGCCGATCACGTCCCGAAGGACCGCGCCGGGGCCCACGCTCGCAAGTTGGTCGACGTCCCCGACCAGCAGCAGACGAGTACCTGGGGCGATGGCCTGGGCAAGCGCGTCCGCAATCGTCAGGTCCAACATCGACGCCTCGTCGACGATGATCGCCTCTGCCTCGATCGGCCGATGGAGGTTCCGTTGGAACTTGGCCGTCTTCGGGTCGAACTCCAGGAGCCGGTGCAGCGTCGTCGCCTCAGCGCCCGCAGCCTCGCTGAGGCGCTTCGCGGCCCGGCCAGTAGGAGCGGCAAGGCGTACGTCGACGCGAGCGCGCGCGAGCACCGCGAGCACGGCGCGGAGGATCGTGGTCTTTCCAACACCCGGTCCCCCAGTGACCACTAAGACTTGTTGCTTCGCGGCCTCCTCGACCGCCCGGCGTTGCTCGGGGGCGAGATGGGTGCGCGTTCTCTCTTCGAAGGACGCGATTCCTTCGGCGACGCCATCGAGCGGGCGCGCGGAAGAACGGGCAATCTCAGCGAGGCGCCGCGCTAGGCGCACCTCGGACGCGTGCATCTCCGAGGCGTAGACGACCGACGTGTCCGCCGCCTGCTCGCGAACGGCCCGTCGGCATGATACGAGCGCGTCGAGCGCAGAGCCCAAGCGCGCCTGCACCTGATCGTCGCCCGGATCCAGGCCGAGCATCTGGGCCGTACGCTTGGCCAACTCTGTCTCTGGCGTCCAGACGTGCCCAGCCTCGGTCACGTCGTGGATCACCTGCAGAAACCCGGCCTGCATGCGCTCTGGCGAATCTGCGGCTACTCCGATCGACGCCGCAATTCGATCCGCCGTCTTGAAACCGACGCCGTTGACGTCGAGGGCAAGTCGGTAGGGCTCGCGCGCGACGACCGTCATCGCGCGCGCGCCGTAGCGTCGCACGATGCGCATCGCCAGCGCCATCGTTGCTCCGTGCGACTGGAGAAAGACCATGACGTCGCGCAAAGCACTCTGCTCACGCCAAGCTTGAGCCAGGCTCAAACGTCGCTTTTCTCCCAAGCCCTGGACTTCACGCAGCCGTTCGGGCTCCTCGTCGAGAATTCGCAGCGAATCGAGCCCAAATGTGGCGACGATTCGCTTCGCCAGCTTAGGACCCACCCCCTTGATGGCCCTCGAGGCCAAATACCTTTGCAGGCCGACGAGGGTGTCGGGGGCTAGCTCGATCAGGGAACGGACACGCAGCTGTGGTCCGTGGCGGCGATCGACCTCCATCTGGCCGCGCACGCGGACGCGGGCGCCGAGCGGAGTGGCGGGAATTATCCCGACCACCGCTACGCGCTCCGCGTGGCCCGGCACCGCCAGCTTGATGATGCGAAAACTCGACTCCGCGTTCTCGAAAGTGATCCGCTCGACGACCCCTTCGACGACCGTCTCGCTTCCCAAGGCCGCTGGGCACGCTACCCGTCGACCGCGGAGAAGCCTAGACTTCTGTTCGCGCGCGTTGTGCTCGCAGCCCCGCCCGAGAGGTCCGTAGGCGGATGGTAGCCGAGCGCACGAGCCCGCTCGAGCTAGAAGTGCACTAGGAGCCCGGCCGTGGTCGGCGCGGCCAGCGCGGGGCGGGCCGGGCTCACGCCGCCGAGCAGAAGGTCGGCGCCCCATGCGAGGGCCAATCCCACCGCCAATCCGATGAGATCCCACGCAAAGTCCCGCCACGAGGGTTCACCGAGGACGCCGGCGAGGTCGAGGAGCTCCTTTGATGCACCGGCCGCCACCGCGAAGCCGCCACCCAAGACCAAGGCTTTCCATCTGGCGTCAACGATCCACCCGGCACTGACGCCGTAGGTCAACGCCGCGATCCCAGCGCTCACGTCGAAATGAAGCGCCTTGTCGCGCGCTATCCACGCGTCCGAATCCGCGGCCGGCGAGCTCTGGGCGTACGCCATCAAAGCGATGGCGACGCAAGTCGCGAGCTTCGACCGCCTCCCCATGCGCCCAAAGGTGCGGCGGCGGCTCCACGACGGCAAGCTCGTTCGCCTTAAAAGCGAAGGCCCCGAAGGCCATAGGGCGCCGACGGGGCCTTCGAAGACTCGAGAGCTATCTCAGAAGTCGCCGTGGCCGTGGCCGGCGTGACCGCCGCCGCCGCCCGCCGTTCTTCTCGTCCTTCGGCCGCTCGGCGACGAGGCCTCGGTCGTGAGCATCAGGCCCGGCGACGCTGGCCGCGTTCTGCGAGCGCCGTGCGCACGACCTTCGCCGGGTCGATGACGCCCATCGACGAGCAGGTCGCCGTACTTGTCGGTCGCCGCGTTGTAGCCGAAGTCGCCCTTGCCCTCGCGGACCTTGTTGACGACGATCGAGCCTTCGACGCCGGCGTTCTGCGCGATCTGGCGGAGCGGCTCCTCGATCGCGCGGCGGATGATCTGCACGCCGAAGCTGCTGCTCGTCCTCGAGCTTCAGGCCGTCGAGCGCCGCCTGCGCGCGGAGGAGCGCGACGCCGCCGCCGGGGACGATGCCCTCTTCGACGGCCGCGCGCGTCGCGTGGAGCGCGTCTTCGACGCGGGCCTTCTTCTCCTTCATCTCGGTCTCGGTGGCCGCGCCGACCTTGACGACCGCGACGCCGCCGACGAGCTTCGCGAGGCGCTCCTGGAGCTTCTCGCGGTCGTAGTCGCTGGTGGTGTTCTCGATCTGCTTGCGGATCTCCTCGATGCGGCCCTTGATCTTGTCCTTCGTCGCCGGCGCCGTCGACGATCGTGGTGTTGTCCTTGTCGATCGTGACGCGCTTGGCGCGGCCGAGGTCGCTGATCGTGACGTTCTCGAGCTTGAGGCCGAGCTCCTCGGCGATGACCTGGCCGCCGGTGAGGATGGCGATGTCCTTGAGCATCTCCTTGCGGCGATCGCCGAAGCCCGGCGCCTTGACGGCCGCGCAGTGGAGCGTGCCGCGGAGCTTGTTGACGACGAGCGTCGCGAGCGCCTCGCCTTCGATGTCCTCGGCGATGATGAGGAGCGGCTTCTGGCTGCGCGCGATCGCCTCGAGGACGGGAAGGAGATCCTTCATGTTCGAGATCTTCTTCTCGCTGATGAGGATGTACGCGTCCTCGAGCGACGACCTCCATGCGCTCCGGATCGGTCACGAAGTACGGCGAGAGGTAGCCGCGGTCGAACTGCATGCCCTCGACGACGTCGAGCGTGGTCTCGGCGCGTCTTGCTCTCTTCGACGGTGATGACGCCTTCCTTGCCGACCTTCTCCATCGCCTCGGCGAGCTTGCTCGCCGATCTCCTTGTCGCCGTTGGCGCTGATGGTGCCGACCTGCGCGATCTCCTTCGGGTCCTTGGTCGGCTTGGCGCATCTTCTTGAGCGCCTCGACGATCGGCTTCGACGGCCTTGTCGATGCCGCGCTTGATTTCCATCGGGTTGTGGCCGGCGGCGACGAGCTTGCGAGCCCTCGCGGTAGATCGCCTGCGCGAGCACGGTCGCGGTGGTGGTGCCGTCGCCGGCGACGTCGCTCGTCTTCGAGGCGACCTCGCGCACCATCTGCGCGCCCATGTTCTCGAACCGGTTCTCGAGCTCGATCTCCTTGGCGACGGTGACGCCGTCCTTGGTGACCGTCGGCGAGCCGAAGCTCTTCTCGATGACGACGTTGCGGCCCTTGGGGCCGAGCGTGACCTTCACCGCGTCGGCGAGCGCGTTGACGCCGGCGAGGATCAGGTTGCGAGCGTTCTCGGTGTAGACGATTTCCTTGGCAGCCATGGCTGTCTACCTCTTCTACGAATTCGTGGCGCGCGAGCTCACTTCTCGAGGACGCCGAGGATGTCGTCCTCGCGGAGGATGAGGTGCTCTTCGCCGTCGATCTTGACCTCGGTGCCCGAGTACTTGCCGAAGAGGACGCGGTCGCCGGCCTTGACGTCGAGCTTGCGGACGCGTGCCGTCCTCGAGGACCTTGCCGTTGCCGACGGCGATGACCTCGCCCTCGATCGGCTTCTCCTTGGCGGTGTCGGGGATGATGATCCCGCCCTTGGTCTTCTCTTCTTCTTTGACGCGCTTGACGATGACGCGGTCCTGCAGCGGACGAATGTTGGACATTGTGCTTCTCCCTCTAGGCGAGAAAATTGCGGTCGAACCGCGCTGTGGCACGGTTCAGTGCTCGATTGCTGGCACTCAGTGCTTTCGAGTGCCAACGGTGGCGCGGAAGGTAACCCGGGCATCGAGTCCGTCAAGGGGTCGCGCCTCCCGGGCGCAAGTGCTTGAACGAATTGCTGATGCTTCGACCGGAAGCACTGTTCACCTGACGAGCACTCGCCCGCCCGGTCTGCCAGGCCGCCCTCGCCGAGCGCGCGCGACGAGACTTTGTGAAATTGCGAAGGTGCCTGTTATCTCTTACAAAATGAGGAGGCGATCGTGATCTGAGGAGGAAGCAAGCGATGGCAATCGTTGCGGCTCAGTCGGTCTCTAACTTCTTTGGCGAAGTCGTCGAGGATGCCGTGCGAACGCGCCGCGTCGAAGCGACGGACGGCGCCACCCACTACCTCGTCGCGCTCCTGGCCGACTATGCCCACCCGGACCGCCGCGCCGGGGAGGCGCTCGAGCGGCCCCTCACCCTTCTTCTCGACGAAGCCTTGACGGGTCCGGACCCGGCGGACCGCTTCGAGAGACTGCGCACCCTCGGCGACGGCGTCCTCTACGGCTGCGGTTTTTTCGGCGACCACTTTCGAAGCGCGCGGGGTCGACGCAAAGTACCTTCACGGGCTCGGCACCCGCGCGTACGGCGCGGCCAGCTCGATGCTGCGGCGGGCACAGCGCCGGAACATGGTCAGGACCTCTTCGGGGAGCTCGCCCGCAACTTCGACGCGTTTGTCGATGTTTTGGCGGACGTGGCGGACGCGACAATCGCCATGGGAGCGGAGAGCTCTCGTGGGCTCGCTCAAGGTCTACGAGCGCTGGCTGAAGACGGGAAGCGAGCGGCTGGCCAGCGCGCTGACCTCGCGGGGAGTCATGCCGACCCGCGGCACCAGGGGCGTCTTGCAGTGAGCGACAGCGCGTCGTCTGGCGAGGGAATGGCGGCGGCATTCGTCCGCGAGCGGGCGCTGGCTGTTCGCGTCCAGAGCGGTTTGGAGCGTGTTTACCAGCTCGAGCGCGTCGTCGACGTCGGCGACTTCGTCAGCGGCGCCGGTCGCGGGGAGCGCGAAGCGCTGCTCTTGCGCGAGACGCGAGGGGGCGCTCGAGGTCAGCCTGCGTCTTCCGTCATCTCGAACGGCGACGCCGAGCCTCGACGCGCTCTGCCAGATCATCGAGGGGGTGAGCCACTTCGTCTACGTCGTCGAGCGGGCCCGCGTCGGAGCGTAGCGCGACGCCAGCTCGAGCTGGAGCTCCAAGCCGAGGTCGACAAGTGGGTGGTGCTCGCCGCGTCGATGCTGCTCTTCGACGCGGACTGCAGCGCGAGGCTCCGCGCCCGCCTCTACGAACGGGTGGCCTACGAGCATCGAGCCCGACAGCGAGCTCGGCGAGCGCTATCGTGTCGCCAACGACGTCGCGCACCGCTTCGTCCGTCGGCTGGAGCGCGACTACGTGAAGCCTGCGCGCTTCCGCGAAATGCGCGGCGAGCTGCGGCATTTCTTCCGGGTGGGTCAGGAAGAGAAGCTTCGGCTCGGTCAAAACGCTTAGAGACTGCCGATCGGCGGGGTGGACGCGCGCGGGGCGATTTATACTGGCGACCCGTGCGTGTCGACCTGCTCGTTCGAGATGCAGTGAATCGGCTGGACCTCCCTTTCAACTCCCTCGGAGTCGACCCCTATGGGATTTCCAAAGCCCACCTGCGTGTCGCATTGACGGCGGGGCGCGGCCCTGTACCGATTCTATTTCTCGGTCCAAACGAGGGGCATCCAGTAATATCCCGGTTCGAGGCCGGGCCATGCTCGTCGGAAATCACTCGGGCGGCATCGCCATCGACGCGGCGATGATCATCGTGTCTTGCTTGCTCGAGCCCGAAACACCCCGACTCGCGCAGGGCATGGTGGAGAAGTTCATCAGCCGCGTTCCCTTTCTCGGCGAGTGGGCGAGTCGCACTGGCCAGCTCACCGGGTCTCCCCGAGCATGCGGAGCGGCTGCTCGACGACGAGCGGCTGCTTCTCGTGTTCCCGGAAGGGGTGCGCGGCACGGCCAAGCTGTTTCGCGAGCGTTATTCGCTCGTCGACTTCGGTAGCGGCTTCATGCGATTGGCGCTCCGAAAGGGTGCCTCCGTCGTCCCTTTCGCCGTCGTAGGCGCAGGCGAGGCCTTCCCAACAGTTGCCAACGCTTACAAGCTTGGGCACCTGTTTGGCGTGCCGTACGTGCCCATCGTCGCTTACGGGGCCCCAATCCCTTTTCCGACGAAGATCGAGATCGAATACGGCGCGCCGATGCGTTTCTCGGGAACGGGAAACGAGGACGACGAGATGGTACGGCTCTATGTCGAGCAAGTGAAGCAGAGGATTGCGGAACTGCTCTCGGCCGGCAGGCGCCGGCGTCGTGGCGAAGCACCCGCGGAGCAGGCAGCGGGGGGCGTCACGAGTGGGCTGTCGTGAAAATCCTGGTTGCCGGCTCCTCCGGCGTCATCGCGCGCAAGCTCGTCGCCCACCTCGTTTCGGATGGCCACGAGGTCGTCGGAATCGACCGCCGCCCTTGGGTCGGAGCCCCTGTGGAGTTTCACGAGGTGGACGTGCGCAAGCACGCTGCGCAGGAGATCTTCCGGAAGGTCCGCCCGCAGGCCGTCGTTCACATGGCGACCGTTACGTCCTTGCTCGTTCCGGGAGAGGAGCGTTATCGAATCAACCTCGGCGGAACGCGGGCAGTCTTCGAGTGCTCCCGCGCGTACGGCGTGGAGCACTGCGTCTTCGTCGGCAGGCACACGTACTACGGCGCCGGCCCCGACTCGGCCCTCTTTCACACCGAAGATGATCCACCTGAGGAGCTAAACAGGTTCCCGGAGCTCGCCGACCTGGTGGCGTCCGATTTGTACGCCGCGACTGCCCTCTGGCGGTTTCCGGAATTCGCGACGACGGTGCTCCGCCTTTGCTACACGCTCGGCCCTACCGGCGGAGGGACGCTCGCCAGGTTCTTGCGCGGCAAGCGCGTACCGTCGGTGCTGGGCTTCGATCCGCTTTTTCAATTCATGCATGAAGACGACGTGGTCGCGGCAATTGGCCTCGCTTTGGCCAGACGCCCGCGGGGCGTGTTCAACGTCGCCGGACCCCAGCCCTTGCCGCTTTCATTTCTCGTACGCGAAGCCGGACGAGTTCCGATTCCCCTTCCCGAGTTCGCACTCCTCCGACTTCTCGGCCGATTCGGCTTTCCGAGGCTGCCGTCAGGTGCTCTGACGCACGTCAAATACCCGGTGGTCGTCGACTCAAGCGCGTTTCACGCGCAGGCCGGCTACGTTCATGAGCGCGACGAAGTCGAGACCATCCGAAGCTTTCGCTCGGCCTATCCGCCTCCTTGATGCGCCGCATCCGCTACGGAGCGAAGGCGGCTCCAAAAGGAGCGGAGGGCGGGCTGGAAGTCACTTCTTCTTGCCCTTCTTCGCGGTCTTCTTCGCGGTCTTCTTAGCCCCGGTCTTCTTCGCGGTCTTCTTCGCCCCGGTCTTTGCTTTCTTGGCTGCCATGGTCCTCATTCCCTTCTGCGTGTTCGCAAACATCTTGGTTGCGCGGTTCTTTTTTTTCGGTTGCAACAATCGCTTTGGAGCGGGCCGGAGCAGGGGTTTTTGCTGCGTTGCCTTGGCCTTGGAGTGCTTTCTCCGACTCGCTGCCGCGCTGGACGGCCCGCCGACGCCGTTGCCGACGTCGCCGCTGCGTGGCCCCGTCGTCGACGGGGTCCGACTTCGCGGGCGCGGAACCGATTCCCGCTGGACCGCGCGCCGTTCGAGGACGGACCTGACCTTCGCGTCGAGATCCTCGAAGTCGAAAGGCTTGTCGATGTGCTCGTCGGCACCGAACAAGGGACTGGTCGTCTCGTTGAGGCTCTCGCCGATGCCGGTGAGCATCAGCACGCCCGTGTGTGCAAGGGCCGCGTCCTGTCGGATTTTGCGACACACTTCCCAGCCGCTCATTCCCGGCATCATGACGTCGAGGACGACCAAATCGGGAAGACGCTCCCGCGCTACCCTCCAGGCTTCGTCCCCGTCAGACGCTTCGATCACTTCGAGCTTCGGATCGTCGACTGACCGCAGGTGACGGGCGACGAGCTCCAGCATCGTCGGCTCGTCATCGGCGACCAGCACCACCGGAGGCGCCGCGTTCGCGTTCACGACGACGATGATCGAAGAACTGACCTACGTTGGTCAAGTTCTGTCTTCGTCGATCACTCATCCAGGAACCGGGTCGGCACGCGGCAGGTCGACTCCACGAGCTCCTTTGAGGCCGTTACGTACTTGACCATGGTCGGCATGTGACCCTTCGTGAGCTTCAGTTTGTTTTGCATCATGCCTTTCGTCGGATCGAGCTGCTTTCGGATGACTTCCTTCCAGCGCGCATACGAGGCGACGATGACGAACGCAGCCTTCTCGGCCTCGTCGCGAGTCACCAGCCGGCAGTTTCGGCACTCCCCTTGATGCAGGTCGAGCCACATGGCCATGTCCTCGGCGACCCCTAGAGACGGGTCCGCGCTGACGACCATCGCGACGGGTCCGTGCGTCCAGTCTCTACCGGCTGCCTTGTAGGCTGTGTTGGCGTTGATCGCGCCTTCGTAGGCGGCGCACCATTCGGCGGATGGGAAGCTGATGGGTGCGGCACTCGCCGATGGAAAACCAGAGGTCATCGGCGGAGACGGTAGCCCAGCGTGGGACAGCCAGTCCAGGATGGACGTGAGAGGCGGAGCCCGGCCATACTTGCTCTCGTGGCTCCACGTCATTCCGCACGGCCCAGGGTGCACGAGCGGGGCAACCGGCGGCTCGACGGGGTACTCGACTTCGTCGCATTCAGCGCGAGGCCAATGCCGCTGCTCACGCTGCTCGACGAGGCTCCGCAACGCATCGCGCTGATGGTGGGAGCCGACGTCTGCTCGCTTTACCTCGTCGAGGGGGAGCACAGCGAGCTCGTGATGCGCGGTAACGTCGGCTTCTCGACCGCCGCTATCGGGCAGGTCCGCCTGCGCGTCGGCGAAGGGATCACGGGCGAAGCCGTCGAGTACATGCGGCCGATTTCGACCGATACGGCGGAGCAGCACGCCTCGTACAAACACTTCGCTGAGCTTGGAGAGGAGCGCTTCCCGGCGTTTCTGGCGGTACCCATCCGTGGCAAGAGCGGTCCGCTCGGCGCGCTCGTCGTCCAGCGCCGTGAAAAAGGATTCGAGGAACGCGACATCGAGCTCCTCAGCGTGCTCGGAGGGCTAATTGCGGCTGGTATTCGGCACGCGGAGCTGGTCGACGAAACGCGCAAGAAGCGGCCGCGCCGCGCCGGCGGTGGAACGCGCAAAGTCACGCTGACTGGCATGCCAATCATGGTGGGACGAGCGCTTGGCGTGATGGCCGCGCTGCGGCGGCCTCCTACGAGTCCGAGCGGCCGCGCCACGCGACACGATGGCGAAGCGGACGTCCGTGTCATCCGCACCGCCTTCGAGGTCGCCGACAAATCGATTCGAGGCCTGCGCGAGCGTGCGTGGGCGATCGGTCTAGGCCATCCGGCACAGTTTTTCTCGACGTACGGAGAGATCCTCGGCGACACCCGTTTCCGGGAGCGCGCTACGGAGCTCGCCGCCAGCGGCATGGGCGTCGCGCAGGCGCTCTCACGGGTTGCGCGCGAGGCCACGCGCGCGGCCGTTTCGCTCACGCGCGACTCGTTTCTGGAGGAAAGGGCGCGCGACATCGAGGATCTCTGCGACGCGCTGACGATGCTCGCCGACAGCGACAAGCGCTCCGCGTTGCCAAGCAAGGCGGTCCTCGTCGGCGACACGTTGACGGTGTTCGACCTATTGGTGAGTGCACGCTCTCAGCCGGTGGCGATCGTCCTCAGCGAGAGGGCCGCCGGCCCGCGCACGCGGACGCTCCTCAAGCTCATGGATGTACCTGCGGTAGTGGACGTCCACGGACTCTTCAGATGGGCTTCCGACGGCGACATTGCTCTCGTCGACGGAGACCACGGCCTGCTGGTCATCAATCCGAGCAAGAGCGAAATAGCGAGCCTCCGTGAACACCGCCGAACTTCGAGCGGGCTTCGGGGCCCGGCTCGCGAAAAAGCGCGCTGAATCGGGCGCCCACTTGAATGCCGTGTCACCATGGAGCGCTCCCCGTGACGATCGGATCGCCGCCCAACAAGCCCCCTGTGCGCGAGCCTTCGAACCTCGAATCAGGCTCGGAGCGCCCAGAGGACCTACTGGATGACGAGGGCGACCGAATCAGCGTAACGGACGTGAACGGCACGATCGCGCGCTTCGAAATGACGTATTCGCCCCCGACGAGCGCGCGTACGAAGTTCGGACCGCCCTTACGATCGCGCATCCCATCCGCGATGTACCTCTTCGGTGCGCTCGTGATGTGCACCGTGGTCACTTATGCGTACGCCTTTGCGCCCTCCAGCTCTCCCGTTTTCGTATGGGTCGTCGAGGGGGATCGGGGCCGCCCTCTGTCGGCGGAAATCCTCGCCGTCATCGTCGTCGTGAGCGCCATCGGGACGGTGCTGCGAACCCACATGCGCGGAGTCGTCGTGAGTGACGAATGGATAGAGGCGCGGTATCTTCTCGCGCTCGGCATTCCGCGCGCCCGACGCTGGGGCTGGCCCCAGGTGCTGCGCGTCGTGATCGACGGCAAGCGCATCGGCCTCGAGTTATGGGACGGAACCTTCGAGAGGCTGCCCGAGGTAGCGAAGGCGCGTGACCTTTTTCAACTCATGCTCCAGCACGCGCACCGACGACGGATAGCCGTCACGGATCTCGATCACGCTGCTAGACGATGACCAAGAAGCGCCGGCCGCCGAGGAGGCCCAAGACGGAGCCAGCGCTCGCGAGGCGACTCCTCTGGATTGCAGGCGCCTGCGCTCTCGCGGGTTGCGGTGATCCGTCGTCTGCCTTGATGCACGTGTCCGCAGTTCGGCCGACGGCCGACCTCGCGGGGCCCTCGCAATCGCCGTTCGACGGGAGCGCGAAGCCGGCAAAACCCACACCGAGGCCGGTTGAGTTCGCATCGGAAAAGGTGATCGGGGAGGCCCATGCAATGGGAACTCACCTCGCCTTCGCAGCGTTCACGACGGCGTCCGTGAATGCTACCGCAGCTCGCGCGGCGTTCGACGCGGCCGCCGCCGAGATTGGGCGCGTAGAAGCGCTCATGACGACCTGGAACGAAAGCAGTGAAATCTCCCGCATCAACGCCGCGGCGGGTCGACAGCCCGTACCGGTGGGGGAAGAGACGTTCGGCGTGGTGCGCGAATCGCTGCGTGCGAGCGATTTGAGCGGAGGCGCTTTCGACATCACGTTTGAGACGCTGCACGGACTTTGGAAATTCGACCAGGACCTCGACCCGCACCCGCCGTCGCGCGCCGCCGTCCGGGCTTTTCAGAAGTACTTGGGATACGGGCATGTGAAGCTCGACGTCTCGACCCACACGGTCTACCTCGACGAAGCGCACGTGCGGATCGGCCTGGGAGGCATAGCCAAGGGCTATGCAGTCGATCGCGCGTCGAAAGTCCTTCTCGATGCGGGACTCGCGTCGTTCTACGTGCAAGCCGGGGGCGACCTCTATGCTCACGGCGAGAAGCCAGACGGCTCGCCGTGGGTGGCGGGAATACGCGACCCGCGCGGGTCGGAGGGCGACTACTTTGCGGTCATGGCGGTGAACGATCACGCCTTCAGCACGGCGGGCGACTACGAGCGAGCGTACATCGTTGGGGGAAAGCGGTTTCATCACATCATCGATCCGCATACTGGCTACCCTGCGACTGCGTCTCGCAGCGTGACCATCTGGGCCCCTACCGCCTTGCTGGCCGACGAGCTCGACGACGCCGTCTTCATCCTCGGTCCTCAGAAGGGTCTTGCGCTCGTCGAATCGCTCGATGGCGTGGGTGCCGTCATCGTCGACGCACGGAACGTGGTCTGGACGAGCAAGCGGCTCGACGGCTGGGTCAGGAGCGTCCACGAGCCGAAAGACGCGCCCTAGAGGGTGGTCAGACGCGCCCGACAAGGAGACGGGCTACCCGCTCCAGGTCTTCTGCGCAGCTGACCTCATAGACCGCAGTGCACGCCGGCGCGTATAGCCCCATCGCGCTATCCCCTTGCCCCCATTTCCCCGGCGGCTCGGGGCAGAGCCAAAGCACCGTCCGAGACCGGAGTCGCAAACGTTCAAGCACATCGGCGTGGGGCGGATGGTAATTTGTGCGTCCGTCGCCGAGTATGATGACGGTGGTACGTCGATCAGTATCGCGGAAATAGCGCGCTTCGAGCTCCCCGAACACGCGTCCGTAGTTGGAGCTCTCACCGCAGCGAACGAGGATGCCCTGGCAAGCACGCGTGATCGCATCCTCGACCGACGCGTGCGCGAGGAGCTCGGTCACCTCGCCAAGCTTACTGACGAAAACGAAGCTCCGCGCGCGAGCAAACAACTCTTGGGCGGCGTAAGTGAATTCAAGAAAGAAAGCGGCTGCCTCGCGCACGGAGTCGCTTACGTCGCACAGAATGACCACCTTCGGTCCGCGCGTGCGACGCGGCTTGCGCATTAGCCGGAAAGGGACACCCCCGGAACGAAGTGCACTGCGCAGCGTACGATGAGGGTCGATTCGGGTGCGAGCGGCGCGCTTCGATCGCACCCGGGCGGCACCGCGGAGTCGCTCGGCGAGCCGGCGCACTCCGCGCCGGACCTCTTCGATGCCCGCCCCGGTCAACTCGCCGAACGGGGTCGTATTCAGGCGACGCTCCTTCTGCGCTCGCTCCCGATCGCGAACTCGTGCCTCGTAACTCGCGCGAACGTGCGCGCGCACCTCTTCTTCGGAGCGCCCGAGCTCCTGCGCCAGGGCATCGGCAAGCGCAAGGCCCCGCCCTCCGAGCGCTTGTCCCAAGAGCGTCCGTAGGTCGGCGAGGGCATGCCGCGCAGGCCCCACACCGAGCAACGCGAGCAGCCGATGCGTCCTAAAACCGAGCTGGGATCCGCTGTGTGCGTCAATGGATCGCGCGGTTCCGGCTAGGGCAAGGAGGCGATCCAGCGCAGCGCCGCGCTCGAGCAACGTCCGAAGGGAGCTGAGGGATTCGCTATCGTCGTCGACAGCGAGGCGCGCGTCGACGAGCGCCCACCCCGCCTCGATCTCTGCCTCGCTGAACCCCGCCGTCGACAGCCGCACCGACAGGGTCTGGCGCCGATTGAGGAGGTCGTCGACAGCGAAGAACGCGTCGAAGGCGGCGTCGAAGCGCGGGCGATCGAGGCTACGCTGCAGAACGACCGCGGCGACGGCTTCCCGGACCTCGGCCATCCGCTCGAGGCCCACTGCGTCGACGGCGCGAGCCACGTCGATGGCCTGCGCGATTGAGACAGGGAAGCCCTCCCGCCGCAAGACCCAAACGAGCTCGTCGAACAGACCCAAGAGCGCGGCGGGAGCCGACATCCGCCATCACTCTGGGAGCGCGCGCTCGGCGAGGAGCGCTTGCACGATACCTTCGAGCCGCGTCTTCTCGGATAGCTCGTATCCGACGGAGACTTCTCGGACAACGCCACGCTTGTCGATGACCACCACAGTCGGAAGACTAGCCACGCCGTACGACAGGGTCGTCTCAGCGTGTTTATCGACACCGACCGCATATCGCATGAGCGTCTGCCGCGCGAAGAGCCCCACTTCCCCAGGATCCTCCGTCGATATTCCGAGCACCGTGAGGCCTTGCGCGCCGTAGCGTGACTGGAGCGCTCCGAGCTCAGGCGCCACCACGCGACACGGTGCGCACCAAGTGGCCCAAAAATCGAGAACCACCACATGGCCGCGAAGAGCGCCGATCGAGGCGGGAAAAGGCCCGTTTACGGCGTCGACGTTTTTCCAGTCGGGCGCAAACGCGCCGACCAGATCCATACGCATCATCTCGTCGGGCGGCGGAAAGGCAGCGAGCGTTACCC
Source organism: uncultured delta proteobacterium (assembly GCA_963787925.1). Classification (GTDB taxonomy): domain Bacteria; phylum Myxococcota_A; class Polyangia; order Polyangiales; family Polyangiaceae; genus Palsa-1150. The sequence continues at coordinate 238,044 of CAWBEN010000002.1, read as the reverse complement.
GGGCGCTCAACTCTTTCCCGGCTCGCACGAAGGCAATCTCGATGAGGTCGCCGACGGTGCGCTGAGCGACGGCGCGAACCACGTCCGCGCCCCGAACGATGTCCGTTCGCGCTACGCGCGTTAGGCGATCCCCGTCGCGGAGACCGGCGCGATCGGCGGGAGAGTTGCGAATCACGCGGCCTACGCGCGCGCCTTGCCCCGGTGAATCGCGGTCCATGGCCACGCCGAGCCAGGGGCGAGCCTCGATGGCTTGTGCGGTCGCCTCAGAGACGAGGAACGGGCCGCTGAGCGACGACAGGATCAGCAGTCCCACGATCGGAATCGTGTGGCGAAAGCGCGCCGTCATCCTTGCTTTTAGCACGCCAACGGCGCCGCGCGCACCTCGATGGTCCGACACAAAACGCCGCAGCGCGCCCTCGCCAAGACGAGGTGCGCGCCACGTGAAAAGAGCTCCGCGACGCCAGGAAAGCCCGAACAGACGCCGCCGCGAGAAGAAAAAGACTAAGGAAGAAGCGTCAAGTCACGAGCTAAGCAAGATACAAGCAAAGCGCTGAAGCCAAGCAAGGCAGGGGCCGGTGGCCGCGCCGAGCGCAGAAAAGGAAAGGACGCCCGACGACGACGTGGGCCGCCGCAGCCCGCGGCGACGACACGTCCTCGACCCGGCCATCCCTAGAGCAGTGCGCGTGCCACGCTTAGACGGCGGGACGTGATCGCTTCCAAAGCGCCGGGACATAACGCCTTTCGCTGCGGCGCTGCGTCGACCGGTTGCTCGGGGACCGGCAGCGGGGTCACGGTCGCTGACAAAGCCTGCAATGTTTGCGGGGTCGAGAGCCGTCCCCGACCGAACGCGAGGTTCGAGCGGCCGTCGCACGACGTTGACAGCCGGCCGCGCGTGAGTATCGTCGCGTGCCCCGCAGCGGGGAAAGCGCCCATAGCTCAGCTGGATAGAGCACTGGTCTACGGAACCAGGTGTCGGAAGTTCGAATCTTCCTGGGCGCGCAGAACGGGGGTCAGAGCCGGCTGGGCGCGCAGAACGGGGGTCAGAGCCGGCGCCGCCTCGCGCCGGTTTGACTGTCCTTCGTCCGTGAGCCTCGTCCGCCGGCGGCGACATCAAGCGCACAAAAAACGAGGCGGCCTCACGAAGAGGCCGCCTCGGCTCGACGCCGTTCGCTGGGAACGGGTGCTCTCAGAGCACCCGGCGAAGGGTCACGGTGCGTTCAGATTCACGGGCGAGTTCGGCAGGAACGGTGGTCGAGGAACTCCGTCTGCCACTGGATGAAGTCGAGGCCGTCGGCATTGCCGTTCGGCCAGACGTCAATCGAGCTGGCCGCTCCACCGCCGACCGAAGCTCCTCCGAGGAGGTGGATGTCCGTCGGGCTGCCGATGGCAGCGAGCGGGATCCTGAACTCGACGAAGGTGCTCGCTCCACCGTTGTACGCGATTGTCGGAACAATCGCGCTCGCGACCCAATTGGAGCCGTTGTATTGGTCCACGTGGGTCGCCGTGTTGTCGTTCTTCCAGTAGACGTGGAAGAGGCCGCGGAAGCCCGGCGGAAGCGCGCCGCCCAACCCGAGACCTAGAACGGTGTCTGCGGTGCTGGTGCCGCCGGCCGATCCACCGATGTAAAAGTGGATGTACTCCCCCGGACTCGTAACGACGTTGACGTTCGGTGAGTTGAACCCGACGTACAGATTCGTCGCGTCATAGCTCACGTAGGCCGTGTTGGCGTCGCTCGTCGTGATTCCCTCGGCGCCGGCGTTGAAGTCGGCGACAGCGCCGGTCATTGCGATGGTGTGCGAGTACGGCCCGAAGGTGTACGCGTTGCCGCTCGACGTGCTGTAGGTGAGGCCGTCTTTGCAAGCAAACGCGTTGAATCCCGTGTTCATGGCGACGAGGGCGCCCCACGTGACCGATGCCGTTCCGGCCGTGGCAGTGATGCACGTCCAGTCCGGTCCGCCGAGACCTCCGAAGCTCGAGCAGGGCACGGGCTGGGGAGGTACCGGTTGCGTCGTCGACATACAGATGAGGACGGGGTTGCCACCGGAAGCGGTGGTGATGGCGCTCGGCAACTGGCCGTTGGTCACGAGGTGAGCGCTGGGCGTCACGGGGCCCGCCTGCGCGCCAGGTGCTGGCGAGAAGGCGATCGGGCTCGTGACGAGCGTCAGCGCGGCCGAGGCGCGCGCCGATTGAATGACGGCCGGCATGGTCACCGCTCCAGGATCTGGAAGCGCGCAGGCCACGACGTTCAGCGTTGTGCTCGTGGCGACTGGCATGTCGAAGCACAAACCCAAGGGGGCGTTCGTGCAAGGCGCGGATGCGAGCGTCGCGGTGGCGGGCGCTACGCACGCGCCGATTGTCACGCCGCAGGCCGGCGAGGCCCCAGCGCACAGCCACGTGGCGCCGGTAAAGCCCGTCGAGCCGGGCTGAATTTGGACTTGCTCGGTGGTCCTGCCCCGGCGGTCCCGTCCAACAGATCGTCGTAGGTCCCGCTTGGGAAGAAGAAAGACGGGGTTACGAGGTTGTACGTGAACGACGCCGTGGCCTGGCTGGCGGCGGGAATGAAATTCCCCGCCGCGTCGCAAGCAGCGACGGTGATCGTGGTCTCGTTGCCCTGTATGACGTAGGTGGCGGTGTACTCGCCCGCCAGGTTGGCGGTCATGCTTGCGGCCACCTCGGTACCCGAACCGGCGGCACAAGTAATGGGGGTGCCGTTCGTCGAGTAGTGGAACGTCGTGCCCTTGGTCGTATCAGCGAACGTGATGACGCCGCCGACGCTAACCTGACCGCTGTTCGGCGTGATGGTCGGGTTGGCCTCTTGCAACGTGAAGATCGCCGACGCTGGCGGCGAGTTCAGCGCTGCCTGCGCGGGGTCGCATGCGATGGCCTTCACCGTCGTCTGGTTCAACGTGACGATGGGGTTGGCCAACGCCGCGGCGGTCGCGCCCGCCGCAGCCGAAACACAGTTCGTCCCGCCCGTCGCGGTGCACGTGCCTGCGGTCACCGAGGGAGCAGTCCCGTCGGTCGTGTAACAGATCGACGTCGCTACGCCGTTCGGATTGCTGAACGTGACGTTGACGACGTTGTTCTGCGTCGTGGGCTGAACGATGCTCGGTGCCGTGAGCGTGCCCGCCGGACTGAAGACACCTTGGGCTGGCGCGGAGGCAAGGAAGCCGTGGTTCGCGTCCCCGGTCACGCCGGGGCAACCGATCGCCCGGATGGTCGTGTGCGTGGCGTCGGCGGTTTCCGTCGCCGTGTTTACCGCGGTGAAGTGACCCGCCGCGCAGGCCGTGTCGACGGTCGCGCTGCAGGCCGGGGCGGTGCCGTCGTTCGTGCTGCAGATCGCCGTATAGTCGATGCCGGTGGGGCTCGTCTTCGTGATGGTGACGCTCACCGAGCCCGATGTTCCGAGCGAACCGCCCGCGGGAGACAAGGTCAGCGGCGACAATTGCAGCATGTACGTGCCGCTTTGGACGTGACCCGAGCTCTGGTAACCGGCCGGCGCGCACGTGAGCGCGTCGATCGTGGTCCCATTGATCGTGACCGACGGCTGGCCTGCCGTGAGCGGATTGAACGAGCCAACCGCGCAAGCCGCCGGCGGGGCGCCGCATGCCGCCTGACCGGCGGTCGAGGCGCATATCCACGAGCCCGCCGGGTTGGTCGCCGCGCCGAGCGTCACCGCGACCGTGTTGTCATTGGTCGCGGCCGGCGTTGCCGGCGTAAAGGTCGGCGGGTTGAGCTGCACCGTGTAGAGCGCCGTCGTCACGTCCGACTGGAGGAAGCCCGGCTTGCAAGCGATGGCGTTGTACGTAACGGTGGTCGCCACCGGAAGCGTTGCCGGGTAGGGGCCGGAGAGCAGCGTGGCCGTTTGGCAAGTCGGCACGGTCGCGCCGGTCGTGTAACGAATCTGAACGTCGGATCCGTTGGTCGCCGTCGAGACGCTAGGACTCGCCGTGATCGGCCCGGTGTACGTGAGCGTTGCCGGCCCGGGGATGAGTTGCGGCGCCGCAGCTTTCAGCGTGTACAACTGCGAAACTTCGGTGCTGTTCGCGCTGCCCGCGGCGCACGCGATCGCGTTCACCGTAACCTGACCGGTCGCGGCGTCGGTGACGGCGCCATTGATGGCGATCCCCGCCCCGCCGTAGTTCTGTGAATTGGCTCCGCAGACTCCGTTGGTGCAGGTCGGATGCGAGGTATTGAACCCGTAACAAATCGTCGCGCCCGCAGTGGACGTCGTCATCGTCACGTTGAAGCCGTTCGACTGGGTGCCGGCGGCAGGGCTCGGTACCGGCGGTGCCACCGTCCCAGGCGGGACGTTTATCGTGTAGGTCCCGACTCCCACAGTGGACGCGCCGAAACCAGGCGCCGTGCACATGGCGCGGATGGTCTCGGTCTGACCAGCCGAAATCGGAGTGGCGAAGACAGTGCTGGCCGCAGTCGGGTTAGTTCCGTTCGTCGTGTAGAAGATCGTCGCATTCGGCGTGGTCGTCGAAATCGTGACGCTCTGAGCCGTCGCGTACGTCCCTGGATTGGGCGCGAAGGTAGGAGTGGCACAGGTCGGCTGCGGCGCTGCGTCCACTGCCGCGTCCGGCCCTGCGTCGGAGCCTGCCAACGTGTAAACGACGCTTGTTGGGGTCGAGTCCGAGCAGGCACCTTCCGCATATGCGATGGCGAAGATGGTCTCGCTCTTCGTGATGGCAACCGGCGCCGTATATACGGGGCTCGTCGTGTGGTTCGGGAGCGTCCCGTCGGTCGTGAAGAAGATATGCCCGCCGGCCGGCAATCCGGCGGCCGCGATCACGACGGTCGTCCCTGCCGCGACGGTGCCCGCGGCAGGCATGAACGTGGGACTCGAGCATTTCGCCCCGCCGCCCTCGGGCATCGTCGCCACGTCCGCGCCGACGTCTTTCGCGACGTCCGGAGCGACATCGGGCCCCGTGTCAGCCACGCTGCCCTCGAATGTAGCGTCCACACCTCCGTCGGTTGTCGTCCCCTTCGTATCGTCCCCTCCGCAGCCGATCAGTACAGCGCCACATCCAAGCGCCGCTGCTAGCGAGAGGGAAGTGAGGGCCCCTAAGCCCCTACTCCCAATACCCCCAAGTCTATGCGTCATATCAGGTACTCCTTCCTGGTTTGCTGTCAGCACGTTTTCCACTTTGCTCCCGCCAGCACAGCGAGGCCCCGATACGGCGAAGCCGACTATGCGCCATCGAACACGATCTCAGATTCGCGGTGGCTGTCAAGCCCTTGCCTGCTCCTCAGCTTTGCGCTTGCGCTTGCGCTTGCCCTTGCGCGCTCTTTTCCGCTTTCCGATTTGCTTTCCGATTTGCCACTTCGTTCGGCCGTTCGGCGCCACTTGCTCCCGCCTTGCTCGCGTTGGCCAGGGTGTCTGGGCATGCGCTCTCCCGCGTCTCGTCGCCGAACTCGCACCCTCGCAACATCCCTGCCGACTCGTGCCCGGTCCGTACCGGGCAGCAAGACCCTCGCGTCGCAGGAGATGCTCGCATCGTTTTTGTCGGAGGACAATGCTGTAAATAGCCAATTCCGGCAGCGCCGAACTCGCAGAAGACACCAGTTTGGGAGACAGCGACACACATCGCTCTTGATCGCCATGGCCCTATCCCGGAGTCGTTTGCGGCACCTTTTGGCGCAGTGATGTGCGGCACCATGTTCACAAGCCGCTGCCGCATTTTGCAACTTGTCTGCTATTTGCTCGGTTGAGGACGCTGCCTTCGACCGATGAACGACGCGGATTGGATGCGAATTGCGCTTAATGAAGCGGACGAGGCGGCGGTCGAGGGGGAAGTTCCAGTCGGGTGCATCATTTTGGATTTCGCCGGCCGTGAGGTAGGTCGCGGACGCAACGCGCGGGAGGCCCTGGCGGACCCGACAGCCCATGCGGAGATGATTGCAATTCGCGAGGCGGCCGCGCGCTGTCTGAGCTGGAGACTGGTCGGGGCGACCGCGTATGTCACTCTCGAGCCGTGCGCGATGTGCGCGGGGGCTTTGGTGCACGCCCGCGTCGCAAGGTTGGTCTATGGCTGCGCCGATCCGAAAGGAGGAGCCGTGACGACGATGTTCGGCATCGGAACGGACGACCGCCTCAACCACCGCTTCGAAGTGGTCAACGGGGTTCTCGGCGAGGAGTGCGCCGAACGGCTTCGCCGCTTCTTCACGCGTCTACGGAGCCGGCAGCCGTGAGTTTCATGGCGCGTCGGGCTCGAAGGGCGGCGGAGCGTCCGTGTCATCCCCCTCGAGCGGAAGCCGCAGCCGAACGGGAGGTCGCGCCGGAGGTCGTGGCCCGCCATGCCAGAAGATCACACGCTCGCTTTCGGCCTCGGTCAGCTCGACATCGGTGATCTGCCCGTTCTTGCGAGCGATTTGCATGAAGTGATGCAACGTCCGCTGCCAGCTGTCGGGAGGCTCGTCGCCATCTCGCATTGCGGCATATCGCAGCGGCGCAGGAAGGACCGAAGAAAGGAAGAGGCACTCCGCAAAATTGAGCTCGTCGGGCGCGCGACCAAAGAAATAGTCAGACGCTGCCGTGATCCCATAGACCCCCGGCCCGAATTCGATCACGTTCAGGTAGAGCTCCATGAGCTCGTCTTTCGAAAAGGTTCTCTCCAAGTAGTCGGTAAGAATGACCTCTTCGAGCTTGCGAGACAGTGTCTTATCGCGAGATAAGAACAAGTTTTTAGCGAGCTGCATCGTGATAGTGCTTGCTCCACGCACGAATCGCCTCGCCTTTATATTCGCTACGATCGAAGATCGTATGGCAGCGTGGTTGAACCCATGGTGGCGTGGAAAGGCACCGTCTTCGGTGGTGAGCACCGCGGCTTGCATGAATGGGCTTATCTGGTCGAGCGGCGTCCAGTTTGGGGTCCCGGGTCCGGTCATCTGGTCGGCCGTAGAGCCATCGGGAAGGTAGATACGGTGCACGAAAGGCTGCTCGAAGCGCTCCCGCGCCAGCGGCGCCGGCACACGAACGACGCGGCATAAGTCCTCGGCGTCATAATCCAGGTGCAAGTCACTGAGAGCCAGCGTGTCGAACGCGAAGCTTCCGCGCGCGGCGAAGGTGCCGGCCATGGCGGTTCCGTCGAGGGCGGGCAAGAGCCCGCTCGGAAAGCTCATGAGAAGGGCGTCACACGTCGCAAGTGGAATCTCGAATCGCGCGGAGCCGGCCACGTGATCTGGGGTTTGAATGAGTTTTCCACTGGCGACTAGGCGAAGCGCGCCCAAATTCGCGCCGAAGTCTTCGAGCCGAATCTCGGTGTCAGTGATGGCCCCGCGCGCGCGGAGTGTCACATCGAGACCCCGCACGACGCCAGTCGCCAGCGTTGCCTGGCGCAGCGAGAGTCCTCGCACGGCACCCTCGCCTTCGAAGGTGAGCGCCGAGTCGTCGGCTGCGAGCGCGGCCCGCATCCGTCCGGCGACGGTTGCGCGGGCCACGTCCTGCAGCCCGGCCGCGCCTTCCTGAATACCCAAAATCGACAGGGCAATCGGCCCCCCTTCGAGGGTGAGCTCGGAATCGTCGGCCCCGATTGGGAGGCGAGCCCGCAACGCGAGCGGGGTGCCGGAAGCGTCGCTCTCGGTCATGTAGCGCAACTCCACGAGTGAGTGCGTGCGGGTGAGCGTGAAGGGGCCCGGTCCGAATGTCAGCGGAACAGGCTCGGACGGCTGGGAGACTCGCCACAACAAGGAGTCGACCCCGATGTCGGCGCCCTCACCGATATGGTGAGCCAGCAGGTTTGCCAGGGCCGTGGTCTTCGCACGGACGACGCGGAGATCCGGAAGCGGAATGAGCGGCCCGCGTGGGTCACTCGCAGGGGCCGTCTGCGATCGCGGGGGCCCGGACGCACGCGCGATGCTGGTCGCGGGTGCGCGACCTGGCGAGGTTGGTGTCGGGTCGACCGCAATCAATGTGGATGGCCGCGGAGCCGTCCAATCCGCTTCGAGGTAGGTCGCGTGGACTCTTGCGAGGACTCCTGTCTTATCCAAGCCGAGGGAGGCGTCATGAAACACGAGCGTCGTCCCCGCAAGCCGTGCCCTTCCTCCTCGCAGGATGAGTCGAATTCCGCGGTCATCACGGGTACCGGCGACGCCGGCCAGCTCGGCGGCGGGCTCACTCCCTTCGCCATCCACCCAACGGAGCGTCATCGCCGAGACATCGAGCGCCGTGGCTCCCGCTCCCGCCGCGCTCGGCTCGAGCGGCCGCCGACTCTGCCAGCCGTCCCAGGCATCGCGGATTGCGGACGCGGAACCGTCGAGGCTGAGCTCGCCGCCGTTAACCTCGAATCGAACGACGTGAAGACCGAAGTCGAGCGCGACACGGACTTCGGCGAGATGAGCGCGTATCGCAGGGACGCCAGCAGGCCCGACGACGACATTTCCCAGGCGGACGGAGAGCCAACCGATGCCGACGGATCCGACATGGATGTCCAGTCGGCGACGCGCAGCTTCGGCTGCGACTCGCGCGCGAACGGCAGCCCCGAATACAGCCGAAGCGGCTGCGGAACCTAAAAGGACGCCAGCGATCGCCGCCACGAGACGACGACGTACGGGCAAGCGTGTCACGGCCTCAGCGTAACGCTCGGCGACCAGAAGACGCAGTCGACACGCAGAACCCCACGGACAAAAAAAAGAGCCTGCTTTCGCAGGCTCTCTGAATAATCCCGGCAGCGTCCTACTCTCCCACACGGCTTCCCGTGCAGTACCATCGGCTCCGAGGAGCTTAACTTCCGAGTTCGAGATGGGATCGGGTGTGGCCTCCTCGAGATCACCACCGGAAATTTGTGGATCGTCGTCCGCTCACGAAGGGGCGGGATTCTCGCAATCCGAATCCCGCGCGCGACATTTCGAAGTTTGCCTTAGAGACATGGTCAAGCCGCACGGCCTATTAGTACCGGTTAGCTCCGCGGATTGCTCCGCGTCCACACCCGGCCTATCGACCTCGTAGTCTACGAGGGGCCTTTAGGGGCCTTGCAGCCCGGGACACCTTGTCTTGAGGCCGGCTTCCCGCTTAGATGCTTTCAGCGGTTATCCGTTCCGTACATAGCTACCCGGCTATGCCACTGGCGCGACAACCGGATCACTAGAGGTACGTCCAACCAGGTCCTCTCGTACTATGGTCAGCTCCTCTCAAGTGTCCTACGCCCACGGCAGATAGGGACCAAACTGTCTCACGACGTTTTAAACCCAGCTCGCGTACCGCTTTAATCGGCGAACAGCCGAACCCTTGGGACCTGCTCCAGCCCCAGGATGCGATGGGCCGACATCGAGGTGCCAAACCACGCCGCCGATGTGAACTCTCAGGCGTGATCAGCCTGTTATCCCCAGAGTACCTTTTATCCGATGAGCGATGGCCCTTCCATACGGGACCACCGGATCACTAACGCCTGCTTTCGCACCTGCTCGACCTGTCGGTCTCGCAGTTAAGCTCCCTTGTGCGTTTGCACTCTACGCCTGGTTTCCAATCAGGCTGAGGGAACCTTCGCACGCCTCCGTTACTTTTTAGGAGGCGACCGCCCCAGTCAAACTGCCCACCAGGCAGTGTCCCACGCCCGGGTCACGGGCGCTGGTTAGACTCCCAGATCATTCAGGGTGGTATTTCAACGTTGGCTCAGCCGAACCCAGAAGCCCGGCTTCAAAGCCTCCCACCTATCCTACGCAGAATAACCCGAAAGTCACTGCCAAGTTGCAGTAAAGGTTCATGGGGTCTTTCCGTCTTGCCGCGGGTAGAGGGTATCTTCACCCCCAATACAATTTCGCTGAGTCCCTGGCCGAGACAGCGGGGATGTTGTTATGCCATTCGTGCAGGTCGGAACTTACCCGACAAGGAATTTCGCTACCTTAGGACCGTTATAGTTACGGCCGCCGTTTACTGGGGCTTCGGTTCGGCGCTTTGCTTACGCTGACGCGTCCCCTTAACCTTCCAGCACCGGGCAGGCATCACACCCTATACGTCGTCTTACGACTTCGCAGAGTGCTGTGTTTTTAGTAAACAGTCACAACCCCCATTTCACTGCGACCTCCCCACGCGCTCCGGGCGAACCGGATTACGCGAGGAGGCACACCTTCTCCCGAAGTTACGGTGTCAGTTTGCCGAGTTCCTTAGCCAGGGTTCTCTCACGCGCCTTGGGATATTCACCCCGCCCACCTGAGTCGGTTTGCAGTACGGTTACCAAAGTGGCTCTGTGCGCGGCTTTTCTCGGGAGCTTGGAATTACTGAGTTGCCCGGCCGAAGCCAGACCCCATCACCTCTCGACCTTGAGTCCTGCCGTTTGTCCCTATCGGGTCCTGGCAAGACGGTCTACGGGCTTGGACGCCGATCCATGCACGGCGCTCAGCCTATCCTTTTCCGTCCCCGCTCACTTCAACGCCATCCTTGGTAGGACAGGAATATTAGCCTGTTTTCCATCACCTACGCCTTTCGGCCTCGGCTTAGGTACCGCCTAACCCATGGGAGGATTATCCTACCCCAGGAAACCTTGGGCTTACGGCGACCAGATTTCTCATCTGGTTTATCGCTACTCATGCCTGCATAAGCT
>CAWBEN010000002.1:0-222500 GCA_963787925.1 uncultured delta proteobacterium | reverse complement strand
CGACCGTGACGGGGAACACTGAAGACACGGACTTGGCGCGGAGCTCGAACTCGGCCTCGTCGCGCGCACCATCGACCGCTCGTCTCAGCGCCTCTGCAGCGGCGATGGCCCGCGGCCGTGCAAGCGCAGGGGAACGCAAGAGGACCGCGTGGAGGACCCGCATTCGCACCAGCTCGTCGGGGCCCGGTGGCCCATGGGCGCTGGCCTCGTCGCGCAGCCGCTGGCAGATGGCCCGTGCGAGCGCTGCGTCCGTGGCCCATTCGACGGCGGGCAGCCGGTCGAGGCCTAGCTTCTTTGCTGCCTCGGCAGCGAGGGCGTCGTCCACGAGATCCTCGAGCGCCCCGCGAGCAGTTACACCTCGCGCGCCGGCCACGTACGACACCAGCAGCGGTTGAATGGCTAGCTCGCCGACTCGCGCGACGTCCGCGCCCAAAAAGCCGGACGTCGGCGCCGGCGCCGGCGATCGACGACGAGCGCACCCCACGGCCACGACCACGACCAACGACGCTGCAAACCTCAGCGCGAGGTCCATCAGGCCTTTGTCCCTGGCCGGCCGATCTGCACCGAGGCGCGGAGAGACACCACACCTATCGCCAGCCAGTACATCGCCCGCAGATCTTCGGCTCGCGCGAGCGCCGTCTCGCCGGACCAGAACGCCGCGCACGCTCCGGCGAGGAGAGCTATGGCCAACCCGTCCGCAACCTGCATGACAGCGCGAGGATATCAGCCTCGCGATCCGAAGAGCAGCCCCACGAGAAGAAGCAGGGCGAGGAGGGCAAGCCAGGCCGCGCCGCGCCGAAGCCTGGCCCGCCGGGGTGCCGCGACGCGCGTCCGGTATCGCGTCAGCGCCGCCTCCGTCGCAACGCCGACGACGGAAAGCCCTGCGGCAAGTGCGACGAAGCGGACTAGGAGCGCGCGTTCCAAGCTTGGAACGCCCCAGCCGGGCTCCTGCAGAATGGCGGCCAAGGTCGCCCCGCCGAGGACGTAAAGGCGGGCGTCGTAACGTCGGTCCCCATCGACCGCGCGCGTATCTGGTTCGACGAAGGGTCGTGTTCCTCGCCCGACCTGCAGCGCTGGAGCCGACCACGTGATCGCGAAAAGTGCCCAACCCAACATTCCGGCAAGCCCGCGCTGGGCGTCGACATGCGAGGGCGCGAGTCCGGACGGCGCCGTTGACCAGGCGAGCGCGCTGGAAAGAAGGAATATCCAGAGCAAAGGAATGCGCGCGCGTTCGCCCAGCCGTTCGTCTGCCAACGGTCCGGACAGCAACGCAGCCAGCGCGACCGCAGCAGCCGCCTTTGGCACCCCCGCCGCGCCGTGGGCGAACGCGCCGGGCACCACCGTGACTCCCCAGGCATAGAGCCCGGGGACGGTCGCCTGAGCGGCGGTACCCATCGCCCCGAGGCGCTCGACCCATCCAGCGCGCAGCACCACGGGCCCATCTCCCGAAATCAACTTCGCACGAGGCGGTCTTCCGCGATGGGCCTCGCGCCCTCGATCGACGGGTCGTCGGCGGACGCCGCATGCATGCCAAGCGTCTTCCACAGCTGCCGATCGAGGAGGTGGCTAGGGCGGACGTTCTTCAAAGCGGCAAGCATGACCGACTTCGTGCCAGGACGATCGCGCTCCAGCTCGTTGATGAGCCGCCCGACGGCTTTTCGCTGCAACAGCTCCTGAGAGCCGCAGAGGTCGCACGGCAAGATCGGAAAACAGGCGAATCCAGCAAAGGCGCGAATGTCTTCTTCCGCACAATAGACGAGCGGCCGAATGACTACGAGATCACCGCCATCGGCGAGAAGCTTGGGCGGCATCGATGCAAGCTGCCCCGCGAAGATCAGGTTCAAGAACAAAGTCTGCAATACGTCCTCGGTATGATGCCCAAGGGCGATCTTGTTGCAACCGAGCTCCTTGGCCACACGATACAGAATCCCACGGCGGAGTCTCGAGCAGAGTGAGCAGTACGTCTTTCCAGCAGGGATTTTGTCTGTGACGATCGAGTACGTATCTTCCTCGATCATCGTAAAGTCATATTGTTCCCGCGCCATGTATTCGCGCAAGAGGTGACCCGGATAGCCAGGATGGCCTTGGTCTACGTTGACGGCCTTCAATTGGAAGTTCACTGGCGCCTTCCGCTGAAGAGCACGCAGGAGGTGAAGCATCGTGTAGCTGTCCTTGCCGCCACTCACGGCGACGAGGATGCGGTCGCCTTCTGCAATCATGTCGAAGTCGGCGAGAGCACGCGAGACGGCGCGGCCGAGCTTTCGCTCGAGAGAGTGCAGCGTCGGCTCGTCAGGCATCGCCGCCGCGACGTAGCACGAGACGGGTCGCGCGGCTCGGCCTAGGCGTCGACCCTCAACGCTGGGTGCGTTCGATCATGGCGAGAAACGTCAGAACGCCGTGCCCGGTCGCGCCCTTGCTCTGCATCCAACCCGTTGCGCGATCGATGGCGGCAGGCCCAGCGATGTCGCAGTGAATCCACGGCACGTCCCCGGCGAACTCGCGCAGGAAGAGGGCCGCCGTGATCGACCCACCGTAACGATCGCCCGCCTGTTTGAGATCGGCCACGTCGCTCTTGATCTGTTCGCGAAGGTCCTCGAGCAATGGCATTCGCCACATTTGCTCGCCCGAATCCTTGAGCGCCCCGGCAAACTCACGCGCGACGTCTTCGTCGCTCGCATACCAGCCCGAGCAGTTGTTGCCGAGCGCGACGACGCACGCGCCCGTCAGGGTCGCGTTGTCTATCAGTACGTCGGGCGACAGACCCCGCGCGTACGCCAGCGCATCGGCGAGGACCAAGCGCCCTTCGGCGTCGGTATTGACGATCTCCACCGTTTTGCCGTCGAGCGAGCCCCAGATGTCGCCAGGACGATATGCGTTCCCGTCGGGCATGTTCTCGGCACATGCCGCGATGGCATGCACCTCGACCTTTGGTTTGAGGCTCGCGACCGCAGCCATCAGGGCAATGACGTTCGCTGCCCCGCTCATGTCGTGCTTCATGTCCCCCATGCCGGCGGCTGGCTTGATGCTTACTCCGCCGCTGTCGAACGTGATCCCCTTGCCTACGAAGACCAGCCTCTTTTTCGCGCCCTTGGGCACCCAGGCCGAAATGAACCACGCGCGGGTCGCGCACGCTGCCGCGCCCGACGGCGTCGATGAGCTTCATGCCTCGACGGCGGATCTCCTTGAAATCGAAGACCTCGGCCTTCAGGCCATGGCTCTTGGCGAGCTTCTCCGCCGCAGACGCAAACGTCTCGGGGTACATCGCGTTGCCCGGCTCGTTGCTCCACTCGCGGGAGAGGTTGATCGCCGCGCCAATGGCCTGTCCCAGCGCAATCGCGCCTTTCGCGGCGCTCGTCGCCTTTCGCGAGAGGGCCACCGTGGCAGTCACGAGCTCCGCCTTGGGCTTTCTCTCGCCGGTGAGGTACTTGGTGAAGCGATAGGCTCCGAGCTCGAGGCCTTCGCCTACGGCGCGTAACTCCCCCTCGAGCCCCGCCGGGAGCAAGAGGGCGAGTGACGCAGCCTTCTCGACGTTCGCGGCGCGCGCGGCCTTGGCCGCAAACGTGCGCACCTCGGGCGCGCGGAGCGACCGGCGATCGCCCATGCCCAGCACCACCAGCCTCTCCGCCTTCAGGCGGCCCAAGGTCGAGACCGAGAGGGACTGGTCGCGCTTGCCGAGAAATTCCTCCTTGGCGATGAGCTTGGAGAGGGCCCCCCCCAACGCGCTGTCGACGGCCTTCAACGAAGGGGGCAGGGCGGGCGTTTTGCCTGCGGCCATCGTGACTCCGATGACGAGAATATCGGCCGCGAGATCCTGCGGCTCGGCCGCGCGGAGCTGTATGTCGATGGGCATCCGGACTCCGGGGACGTGCGTGAAAATGCGAAGGGGGAATATGCCAGACCGAGCGCACCCAGCACAAGCGGACCCCGCTCGATGCGCGTCGCAGCGCAGGACGTGAGCCTCGTCGAACGGAAGGACGGCCTCTCGAACGATGCGACCCCCGTCTGGCGTGCTCGAGCATCGTCCGATCGGGGGGCCAACCGAAGTGAATCTAAGGTACCTTTCCTCCGAACGATGCGCCTCCGAACGATGGGCCCCCGAACGATGCGCGTCGCTGCGCGGTTGGTCTTCTGCGCGGTCGCGCTGGTGGCCTCGGGGTGCTCCGAGCCCAAGGTCTCACTCGCGGGCGGCCCGCGAGAATACGTGCCGAACGACTACCGGCAGGTGCTCCAAAGATGGAACGCGAGACAAGAGCTTCGATCGTCGCCTCCGAGCTCGATGACAAATTGACCGTCACGTCGACTTACGAGTCGTGGGATTTCCGCTGGGCGTACGTCGTCCGCTACGCGGCCGACTATCGACTCACCGTGGAGCAGCGGCGTGAGGTCCTCGAGCGGACCTTGCGCGAGACCTCGACGGACCATGAGTTCTACGTCGCCCTTCACGGAACGAACTGGCGATGGACGGATTTGAGCCGCCCGACGAGCGCGTGGACGGTTCGTCTCATCGATGACCAAGGCGACGAAACCGCGCCCTCCAAGATCGAGGCCATCGTGAAGCCGGGCCCGCTGGAGCAAAGATACTTTCCGTACACCACAGTGTGGCGCCGCGCTTTTCGCATTCGCTTTCCGCGCCAAAGTGGCGACGGGCGGCTGACTATTTCGAACGACGCGCGCTGGTTCGGCCTGCGCTTCGCTGGCGCCGAAGGAAACGAGGAGCTTCGCTGGGAGGTGGAACCGCACGATGAGGCCTCGCGCCAGGCGCTTCGCGGGGGGACTTGATCCCACGGCCGCGGTCAGCCGTGCGCAAGTCCTTGCGCCTCTTTGTCGGACTCCGGGTGAAGGGGAACGACTCGCGTGGCGGGCGGGATCGCGGGTTGCGCGGGATCTTCGCGAATGAGTACGACGTCGCCTTCGCGGATCCGATCGACTCGCCAGTTGAGCTGGTATTCAGGGCCGTTGCTCCCTCCGATGTGAACGACCTCCGATCGGCAAACGAACGTGCCGCGGTACACGACCGTTCCCTTGCCGGTGGGGTCGATGAACATCGCGCGCGACTGGTCGCTTCCCATCACGATGGCGACGAGCTTGAGCTCGTCGATTGAATAGGCGGCGAGCTCGACCTTCCGCTGGTTTAGCGCCTGCGTGTTCACGGCCTGGTTTTGCACCACGAAGCTTCGGAAGGGGTCGCGGTTGCGATCGCTCTCGACGAAGTCGTTCTCGGCGTACTCCGGCCCCTTGAGCTCGGGGGGCAATGGAGGCGCGCTCGCCGATGCGGGGGCGGCGACGCGAACCGCAGGCGGCGGGGGAACCGACGAGGTCGTCTTGTCGCAGCCCGCGGCGGCGAGCGCAAGCGTCGAATGGAAAAGCAGCTCCCACGGAGTGAAGCGCTTCATGGCGTGGTGCCTCCGCTCGGGGACGGCCCGATGGACGCGGCGGGCGATGCCGCCGCCGCACCCGCCGGTGCCGGCGCGGCGAGGCCCCGCGCCTCCTTTGGCTTCGTCGTGTGGAAAGCCGTCGCCAAACACTTGCCCCTGAGCACCACTTCGTCCCCGACGATCTTCGGATCGGTGAGCTCGATGTCCTCGACGTTGATGATGCGATCCACCTTGCTGAGCTCGTAGGCGAACTTGGCGATCTGGTGAAAATGGCCGGCCATTTCGAGCCGCATCGGCACCTTCGAGTAGAAATTCTGAGCGACCTCCTCGAGGGGAGCGTACGCCTTGAGATCGATGCCTGCGGCGTTCGAAGCCTGCTGAATGCTCGACAGGAACCCGTCTTCTTGAGCTTCGTTGGGCAGGACCTTGTTCAGCTCGCGGGCGCGCTGTTCTCGGAGCGCCAATTCGTCGCGATCGGCGAAATACCCCGCAGCCGCCTGTTGCTGCTGGGCGAGCTCGTCGCGGACAGTCTTCTTTTGGCGCTCGGCCCCCTCGATTTTCGCCGCGGCGTCCGAGTAGAAGATGAACCAGTAAGCCGGCGATCGTCAGCACGACGAGCAGGACGCCGCTTCCGTACTTGGCGTACGTGGGCAGCCGAGCCAGGGCGGATTGAGCGGTAGGCGGAGCCACGGTCAGTACCTCACCTTCGCGGACAGCTCGAAACGGAAAAGCTCCTGGTGCGAAATCGGGTCCGATATCTTGGCGCCCGGGAGCAGCTTGACCTCGACGAAGTAGTCACTCAGGCGTAACCTCCGTTCGAGCTCACTCACGTCCTCGCCGTCGCGTGCCAGGCCGCCCAGCTTCACGGTGCGGTTCGATTCCTGGTAGGCCGTCAGCCAGAGACGCCGCGGATCCCAGTTGGCGTTGATCGCCGCGTTCGGGTTGTCGCGCTTGACCTCCTCCAGCTTTTCTCGGTCGCCCGTCGGGCCGCGGCCCGTCGTCAGAACACGAGCGAGCTCTAGGAGCGTGGACGTCGGTCCGGTACGCGCCGTCTGGAGCTTCTGAATCGCCGCCTCGCGGTCGCGCAGCTCTTTGAGCTTGGCCTTGACCTCATCGTGATTGGCAATTTGCCTCTTGATGGAGTCGATTTGCCCTTGGACGCGCCCGTTCTCGGCGAGGATGTCGCGTAGCTCGTCCTGCTTCATTTTCTGGACGAAAAGGCACGCGATGGCTGTCAGAACGAAGGCTCCGAGAACGCCGAAGAGCCAGAATTGGGTGGGTTCGGTGGTCGCCGTACGGCGCGCCGCCTGTCGCTTGTCGGGAAGGAGATTTACGCGGACCATTGCCGCCGCTCCTTGTCACATCGAAGCGAGAGCCCGAGCGCGACGACCATTTGTGCTGCAACCGCGCGCAGGCGGTCTTCGTCGACGAACTTCGGATCGACGGTGAGACCCGCCATGGGATCGAACAGCTGAACCGGTACGCGCGCGCGCTGCTCGATCGCTTGCACGAGTGGCGCCAGGTAGGCGCTCCCGCCGCAGATGTGGATGCGCCCGATTTCCTGCTCACCGCTCGTAGCCAGATAAAAATCGAGAGAGCGCTGGATCTCGCCAGCGAGCCCCTGGCAGGCCTGGTTGACGATCTGCGTCACCTCTTGAGGCACGATCTGCGTCGGGCCCCCGCCCTGCTTGTAGGCCTCTGCCTGGTCATGTGAGCAGCCGAGCCCTTTGCGTATCTCTTCGGTGATCGCGTTGCCGGCGTTCGTGATCTCGCGAGTGAAAGCGCTCACCCCTTTGGAGACGATATTGAGCGACGACACCGCCGCACCGATGTTCAAGAGCGCAATGGTCCCCTCGGCGGGAAGACCGCATTCCTGCTCGAAGATGTTCTGGATGGTGAAGGCGTTGATGTCGACGACGATGGGCTTGAGCCGTGCCTCGCGGAGGATCGCCGCGTAGTCGTTGATCTCGTCCTTTTTTGCGGCGACGAGCAGGAGGTCCATTTGCCCGGCGTCGGGGCGGCGCCGCAGCACCTCGTAGTCGACGGACATCAGCTTGATGTCGAAGGGTATGTGCTGCTCCGCCTCCCAATGGATCTGCTCGTCGAGCTCCGCGGTGGTCATCATCGGAACGGTGATTTTGCGAACGATCACGCTCTGACCGTAGACCCCGATGGCTACGTCGCGCTGCTGGATCTTGCCATCTTGGAAGATCCGCCCCAGCGCGTCGGTGACGGCACCCGAATTCATGATATGGCCGTCGATGATGGTCTGTGGGGGAAGCGGAGCAAGGCCCCAGCGCGCCACCTGCAGCTTCTTGCGCGACTCCTTCAACTGCACGACCTTTATGGAGCTCGCGCCAATGTCGACACCGACGAGGTTCTTGCCTTCGGCCATGCGCTTCCTCGGGGGCGGTGAGCAGCGTCTCGCGCTCGGTCACGACCGCTCGAACCGCTCGAGAGGAGTGTGGCACCGCGCAAACCACCGCGTCAAAAAACGGGGGGCGCTGACCGCCCGGTAGATTTTGAAGTATACGGTGCGTCTGGATGCGTCCTTCAGGTGCTGCGGCGGCGGCGGCCTTGCTCCGTTTGGGGTCTCTTGTAGGCCTAATGGCGATTGCTGGGCAGGCGCACGGAGACGTGACGCATGTCGTACAACGGGGCCACACCATCGAGGCAATCGCCCACCGCTATCGCGTGAGCGTCAAATCCATCGTCGAGGCGAATCACCTCAAGGACACGAACCATCTCAGACCGGGGCAGACGTTGATCATACCCGGCTTGGACCCGCCAAAGAAGAAAGGTGGGCTGGACGGATCGAGCGGACCGGCTCACGCCGCCGCAATGCATGCCGCGACGGCGCTCCTGGAACGAGCACCCGAAGCGCGCGGCGGCGAGGGTCGGGACGCCATCAGCACGAACGGCAGCACGATCCACGCCGTGCGCCTCGGCGAAGAGTTCCACGTGCGCATGAAGGATGCGCACGGACACATCTCTCCGGGTGCGCTGAAAGCGTTCGAACGGCTGATGCGCCAGGGAAACGCGACCCGTGCGGTCGATCCGCGCCTGGTCGCCCTCGTCGGTATCGTGTCGAACCATTTCGGGGGTAAGCCAATCGAGGTGGTGAGCGGCTATCGCCCGTACACACCCACCCAATACACTCCGCGCTCCAACCACAATTACGGGAGAGCGATCGATTTTCGAATCGTGGGAGTCAGCAACGAAGCCCTACGCGACTTTTGTCGGACGTTGCGAAGCGCGGGATGCGGGTATTACCCGAAAGACACCTTCGTCCACATGGACGTGCGCGAGACCAAGGCCTATTGGGTCGACTGGTCGGAACCAGGTCAGCCGCCAAAGTACGACAAGCCGGGCGTCTCGGCGGACGAGGGCCATAGCGACGTCCCGGACGACAAGGCGGCGCCGGCCAACACCAAAGCCGACGAATCGGAGCGAGACGCAGCCCCCCCCGACGTGAATCCGCCGCCCGCGGCGGCAGCCGTCGAACAGCGCTGATTTTCGCGGCTCCGCGCCGTCTTTCGGAAGGCCGAACACGCGCCCCAGCCATTCGGGTTCCTAAGACCCAGGGGGATGGGTCAATCACGACAACGCCGATGCTCAGACAAAAGTGCGGAAATTTCAGGCCGCGCGGATCGGATCGCGGATGCGCAGGGTCAACCCATACCCTCCCGAGACCCCCTTCTGCGGATGCGTCGTCGCATAAGTAAACGAATTAACACAACTATCGCACGTGGCATGGATCACGCAACGGTGGGCCTCAGTCGTCACCTGGAGAGCCCTCCATGAACCCGTGCGCATCCCGCCCCCTCGCCAATGCACCCACGTCGCCCACCCGCGAGGAGCTCACCTCGTTCATGCCGCTCGTTCACCAGGTCGTTGGCCGCCTGCTGCGCAAGCTGCCGCCCAACGTCCTTCGCGACGACCTCGTCGCGGCCGGTGCGTTCGGGCTGATCGATGCGCTTCGCAAGAGCGCCGACCATGGCGCGGCGTTCGAATGGTACGCGCGCATTCGGATCCGTGGCGCGGTCGTCGACGAGCTTCGATCGCAAGATTGGCTGACGCGCCGTGCTCGGACGCGCGTTGCGAAGGCACAAGCTCAGGGCGAGTCCCACGGGGCCGCCGTCGTCGGGTTCGACGATTTGCCCGAGTCGCAGTCGCAGGGGTTCGTGGACGAATCGATGGCGACGCCGGCCGAGCAGGTCGAGCAGCGAATGGAGCGCGCTGCACTGGAGCGCGCCGTGGGGCTGTTGCCCGAGCGCGAGGGGAACATCGTCGCGTGGCATTACTTCGACGCGGTGCCGTTCAAGACGATCGCCGCGCGCCTCGGCGTGAGCGAGCCGCGCGTGTCGCAATTGCACGCGCGCGCGATGGGACGGCTCCGGACGACGCTCGGCGAGCGCGACGGCGCGCAGGCGGCGTGACCGGCTAACCTCCGCGTATCCGATGACCGAACGCTCGAGAGCAGCGCCGGGCTGATCTACTTCGATTTCGCGCTTTGGGCGACCGCGGTGGTCGCCTCGAACCGGAAAGCGCGCGGACGCAGCGGAGTAGCGATCGCGTAAAGGACAGACTCCTCGTAGCGACCGCGCGGCGAGCTTGCGGTGCCCGCCCGATCGAGGAAAGCCGTGGCGTGGGTACCCCGGTCGAGTGACAACGCCCGAGTACAGCCCGCGCGGGCAAGCGCGCGGACGAGCGGGCCCACGCTCGTGAAGGAGCCTCGCGCAACGAGGACGCGACCCGAAGGGGAAAAGCCGACTACGGCCCTCGGCGTCGATGGCCCGTTCGCGACGGTCACCGATAGGCCGTCCCACAAAACGATCGGCAGCTCCAGCATGTCCTCGTGCTCGCCGATCGAGCGAAGCTCACTGGCGCGCATGCTGGCCAGGTCGCCTTCGGCGCCGATGACCAGCACACCGGATTCCTCCCCCCCGTGTGCCGGTACCGCGAGTCGGCCGTCCGTCGCGATGCCGCGCGGCCGCTTGTCGAGCGCTACCCCCGCGCCGACCGCGAAGAGCACGCGCTTCGTCGCATCGCCCGAGAGCTCGCGCAGAGGCGTCGCCGCAGGCGACTCGAGGGCCCCAGCCCGGACCCGCCACGTCGCGCGGCCGGGCTCGACGTCCAGGAGCTCGACGCTGCCCTCGGGCTCTCCGGAGCGGGTGACCCAGAGCCCAGGCATCCAGTGCGGCGGAGGCTGCGCGCCGCCATCCGGAGCCCAGGCGTCCCCGCCGTCCACCGACGGAGGCGTCGCGTCGTGAACCATGACGTAAAAGAAATCCTTCGGGGCGTACTGGATGTACCGGTCCGCAGGGATGGACATCGCGGGCGTCAGCAGCTGGGACTTGAATTTCTTGCCCCCCAGATCGTCGATCGCCGTGAAGAGGAAGCCAGTGTGGTACGGGTTCATGTCGAGGTGCATCGCGTAATCGCACCCGCCCATTTTCATGGCCCGCGCCAGCGTCGTGGCGCTGAGGTCGTCGCCCCACGCGAAGAGCAGATGGCCGCTGGTCGTCACGCAGAGGCCGGACCGCTCGGTCTGGGCGCCTTTGCCGGGGAGGGTGAATCCCCAGAGGTTGCGCCCCGTCGGGTTGACCTGCCCGCGATCCACGAGCGCGTCGAGGTTCTGCCGGAAGGAAACGATGGCCTCGTCGTCGACTCCGGAGACGTTGCCTACTCGCCGGTCGGGCCCCCACGTGCCGAGGCCGACTCGGCCGTCGCCAAGCACGATCACCGTGGCTGCCGCGGGCACCGGCGGCAGGAGCACGCGCCTGTGCACCATCATCCCGTAGTGGCCGTGATCGGTCTTGAACGCTCCATTGAACGCGGCCGCGACCCGCCGATAAATGGCCGGATCGCGGGGAATGCGCCCGCTACCGTGGGGGCCCGTGAGCGGCTCGGGGTCCTCGACTCCGGCCTCCATGTCGAGCTCGAGCTGGCGCATGTCCATCGCGACGAGGAGCACCTTCGCGTAGGGTCGCTCTTCGTCCGGCCGCACGAACGTGCGAAAGAAAGGCGGGGGAGCGTTCGCCGTGACGCCTGGGACCTTGCGCAACCATGGTGCGTCGGGCGGCGTCCATTCGCCTTCGCCCTGCTCGGCGGATTTCCAGATGGTCGGGATGGGCGGCGGAGGCCAGTGAGCCTCCTCCACGGACGCCTCCGAGGTGTCGAGCGCCGGAACCGAGGGCGGCTCGCCCACCACAGCCTCGGCCGAGCCTCCCATCGACCAAAAAGCGATGCGGCGATAGGCATCGCGGGCCGCGAGCAGCCGATCCTCGAGCCACGCAACGGGCGCGGGCCCGATCCAGGGCACCGCGCGGAGCGTGTCCACCGTCCAGTGCGAGAAGCGTTTGGGGAGGTGCATGGAGACGTCCGCGCGCGCCCCCGGCAGCGGCGGCACGAGCGACCCGGCCGCCAGATCGAGCCGCGAGGACCTGGAGGGCGCGGCCCGACGCGCGCGACGTGGATCGGCGTCGTTCGACGCGTCGTACAACGTGATGGCGAGAGCTGCGTCGTCGATTGCAAGGGCCGCGGCGAACGCGGGCGACTCGAGCGTGACCTCGATGCGACCGACGCCGTGCCACGTCCCCGTCTGTTGAAGGTTCGTGAGCGCGGCCATCGCCCTGTCGGCCAGGGTTTCGCTCTTGTTTGCTGGCACCTCTCCACTGAGATCGAGCGCGGTGACGCTCTGCTCCTGACCGTAAGCGCTCGTCACGAAAGCAGCGTGAGTGCCGTGAACGACGAGCTCGTGATCGTCGCCGAGGGGAGTATTCGTGAGATTGTGCGCGCCCCAAACGCCGAGCGCCTCGCCCTCCGGGGACAGACGGACGCGCGCGCGCCATACATCGCGGGTGTCGTCGGTGCCCCCACGGGCGAGAAACAGAATGCCTCGGCCAAGAACGGCGTCGCCGACGAGGCCGCTCGAGGGCTCCCAACGAAGGTCCGCTCCCGAAACCAGGGCACCTTTGGCTTCGGCTCCGAGCGCCTGCGCAAGCGCGTCGAGCGCTCGACCCGGAGCCTTGTCACGGCCGAGCGCGGCAAACACGCTCAGCCCGGCGGTCGCCAGCGCCAGCCGGGCATGCTGGCGCCGCAGCACGGTCGCGCGCCCTTGCCGAACCACGGAGGGGATGAAGCATCCCGTCTCCTGTCGGTCAAGCGGCTAGCGGGCGCTTGCCGTCAGGCGTTCGCCATCGAGGTGCCGTTCCGGCGCCCGGAGTCTCGGGCACATGCCGTGCACGCCGGGGGACCGAAGGCGCGCGACATGCAGATGAGGTGCGACCAATGATTGCGTTTGCTGCCGCCGTTGGGACTGCACCGCGCGCCGCCGAGGCCGTGATCGAAGCGACGGCTCGAGCGCGCGCAAAGCTCGGGAACGCACGGCCCGTGCTCGCCATCGTCTTTGGGTCGGTGTCCTATGACGACCTCGATGCCGTCCCGGCCGCCGTCGAAAAAGAGCTCGGAAGCATCCCCCTCGTCGGAGGCACCGCCGGCGGCGCCGTGTTCGAGCGCGGGGTGGTCTCGACGCGCGGGGTGCTCGTCGCGCTCCTCGGCGGCGACGCGGTTCGCGCGACGATCGCCACCGCGCCGATCGCATCGCCCGAGTTGTTCGACGTCGTTCCCGCAGGCGCGGAGCTTCTTTCAGACGCGGACGACGCGGCGCGGGACGGATTGGAAGAGCCGCTCTGTCTCGCGTTCGCGCCCGCGGCACGGGTCGACGGCGACGCGTTCGTAGCCGCCGTGCGAAAGGGCACGGGCGCACGCATGCAGCTCGCCGGCGCGCTCACGGGCGACGACTTCACGTTCGATCGGTCGCGCGTCTTCGCAGACGGGGGCGCGCGCGACGATCGCGTGGTGATGGCCGGGGTTTTCACGAGACTCCCGGTCGGAGTCGCGGCACGCCACGGCTGGCGACCGACCGGACCGGTCCGCGTCGTCACGTCGAGTCAGGGACCGTGGCTCGTGCGGATCGACGGCCGGCGCGCGATTGACGCGTGGGTGACGGACGTCCGCGCCGCCGGCGCCCGCCCCCCCGCCGGAGGCCCGGAGCTACCGCTTTTTCTCGCGAACTCGTGGTCGCTCGGGCTCGTCACTTCTTCGCAAGTGCCCCTTTCCCACCCCGTCGTCGAGGAGCCGGTACGCGCCCCCGTTGCCCTTCGCGACGACGGAGCGGTGCTCCTCTCGAGCGCAGTCGCCGAAGGCTCGCGCGTACGCGTCATGAGCGCCTCCGCGGAGCAGATCCGCGACGGGGGCCTCTTGGCAGCCCAAATGGCGCACGAACGGGTCGGTGCGTCCTCCGGGGCCCTCGTCCTGGCCTGTTCGGGACGCATGGCGGCGCTCGGGGCCTCCTTCGCTGACGAACAGGAAGCGATCGGGCGGAGGCTCGGCAGCCCGACGGCTGGAGCGTGCGTGTTCGGTGAAATCGCGCGAGCCCATCGCGAGGTGCACGCCTTTCACAACACGACCACGGTCGTCGTGGCCTGGCCTCGGTAGGCACCGGCCACGGCTCTGGCTGCGCTCAGCTCTCGAGGAGCGTCGCCATTTCTTTCGGCAGCGGCACGCTGACGTCGAATGCCTCGATACCCCCGCCCCCGGCGTAGACGACCCGTGCCGCATGCAGCGCGTGGCGGCCGAGGGCCCGGATGACGTGACCCCCGTAGAGCTCGTCGCCGGCTAGCGGGTGGCCGATGGCCGAAAAATGAGCGCGGATTTGGTGACGAAGCGCTTTGCCGACGCGCGCCTCCACCAGAGCCCAGTTTGCCGTCCGCTTGACCACGCGATACCGCGTGCAGGCGGGCCGCGGCTCGTACCGGGTGACGTCCCTCGGGTGGACGCACGCGTGGACACGGCGCTGGTCTTTGGGGTGGTTCGTCAGCGGAAATTCGATGGTCCCCTCGTCCGGAAGGCCCTCGCCGGCGCAGACGAGCAGATAGCGCTTGTCGATCCGCTCCTCTTTGAGGGCGCTCTTCAGCGTCTCGAAGGCTTCTGCGTTCCGTGCGACGACGACGGCGCCGCTCGTCTCCGTATCGAGGCGATGAATGATCCCCGGCTCGCGCGCCGAGTGGCCGATGAACGTCTCGCCATCGCTCGCGACGAGCTCCGGGTACCGGCCGAGGATCGCGTTGACGAGCGTCCCAATCTCACCGGCACGAATGGGCGCAGTCGGCTGACCGGCTGGCTTGTCGACGACGACCAGCTGAGCGGTCTCCATGACGACCTTGAGCGGGGCATCGGGCGTCGCGGTAGCAGGACCCTCGGCGACTTGAGCGACGTCGATGCGGACTGCATCGCCCGTTGCCACGGTCCCTCCCTTCGGCAGGCGGCGCCCGTTGACACGCACGGCCCCGAGCTCGATCGCCCGCTTGACACGCGCGCGGCTGAGCTCCGGCAAGAGCTGCGCTACGGCCTTGTCGACGCGCGATCCGTCGAGCGACTCCGGGACGACCAGCTCGCGCACATCGTGCGCGGAAGAGGGCGGCGAGACAGGGGACGAGAATGTGGGCGCTGACGGCACGTTGTTCACGGAGCGGACCACTGTTACCACGGCGGCACGTGCTGCGCCCTCTCCGCGCGCGTGGTAACCATCGGCCGTCGTGACCAAGCAGACAGCGCGTCGAGCAGAAGCGACCCAGCGCTCGCTGCCCCGCGTGGCGCTCGCGAACGCAACGCCGACCGCGCGTGAGCGACCGCGGATCGAGCCGCCGAGGTATTCTCCGCCGTCGTCCATTTCACGCAAGGGGGAGCGCACGCTGCTCCTCGGCACCGCGCTCGAAATGGCACGCCTCGCCAACGCCGCGCTGGTGGGTGCGGGCCTCGAAGAGGCCCTCGTCGTGGGCGAAGCGCGACGCGGCATCGCGCTCCTCCGCGAGCTCGTGATGATCACGCGGGGACCCGGCGACGCGCGAGCGCTCGCCGCGGCATTGCAGAATGCCCTCGCGTGCCACTCGGTCATCGTCGAGGGAGCGGACACCGTGCGGATGCACTTTGCCGGGGGCGGCCCTGCGTCGCTGCGGCTCGTTCCACGCGGCAGGTTCGTCGAGGCGCTCGTCCGCGAAACGGGCAGTCCGGGGCATGTGGGCTGGCTGACGTCACGCGCCAGGCATGCGCACGGCCTGAGCGTCGCTTGCGCGCGCGCGGCAAGCGAGCAGGCACTCTACGCCTCGCTCGGGCTCCCGTACGCGGCGCCCGAGCTGCGCGAAGGACCGACGGCGCGCGTGCCCGAGCTCGTGAAGCACGTGCGCGGAGTATTCCACGTGCACACCACGTGGAGTGACGGCGCGGCGTCCGTCGTCGAGATGGCGCGCGCCGCGCTCGACGCGGGCTTCGGGTATTTGGGGTTCACCGAGCACTCGAAGGCGGCAACCTACGCGCGCGGCCTGAACAGCGAGCACCTCCAGGCTCAG
Organism: uncultured delta proteobacterium; assembly: GCA_963787925.1. Lineage (GTDB taxonomy): Bacteria > Myxococcota_A > Polyangia > Polyangiales > Polyangiaceae > Palsa-1150. The sequence continues at coordinate 206,713 of CAWBEN010000002.1, read as the reverse complement.
GCGCATGCCGTTGCCGAAGCGCGCACGGAGGTCCCCGGCGTGACGATTTTTCACGGGGTCGAGGTCGACATTCTTCCCGACGGAACGCTCGACCTCGATGACGCGACCCTCGCTGCGCTCGACTTCGTCGTGGCGAGCGTGCACCTGCGTTACGACATGAGCGCGCGCGAGATGACGGCGCGACTCGTCCGCGCCGTGAGCCACCCGCTCGTCACGATTCTCGGGCATCCGACAGGCCGTCTCCTGCTCGGGCGCAAGGGTTGTTCCTTCGACATCGAAGCGGTTGCGGAGGCCGCCGCGGCGAACGAGACCTTCCTCGAGATCAACGCGAACCCGCAGCGCCTCGACCTGTGCGATGTGCTCGTCCGACGAGCGGCGGTATGCGGAGCGCGGTTTGCCGTCGACCCGGACGCGCATTCCCCACGCGGCCTCCGCGACACGGGGCTCGGGCTGATGATCGCGCGCCGCGCGGGCCTTACCCGCTCGCAGGTCCTCAACGCCCGCGGGCCGCGCGCCATGCTCTCCTACCTCGCCGGGCGGCGAAGGCGCGCCTCGCTGGCTCTCGCCGTCACGGAGAGGCGTGCGTGATCTTCGGTCGACGTCGTCCGCCGGCGGTCCGCGTAGGAGCGAGGTCGTGACGACGTGTCTCATCACGTGCCCACACTGCCACGCGCCGATCGGCCCGGACGACCGGACCTGTCCGTGGTGCCACACGCTTCAGACTTCTCGCGAGAGCTTCGCGCCCGGCGTCACGATCGAGCGCGGCGCGATGCGGCTCGTGCTCGACAAACGCATCGGCGAAGGCGGGATGGGCGTCGTCTGGCGAGCGTGGGTATTCCACGCGCCGGGCACGCCCCTCGCGGGCAAGGTGGAACCAGCGGCCTTGAAAGTTCTTCGTCCTCAGGCGATGGCGCTTCCCGGCGCGCGAGAGCTCTTTCTGCGTGAGGCCGAAGCGTTGCGCCGTCTGTCCCACCCGAACGTGGTGGCCTACAATGGGCTGTTCGAGCACCAAGGGGCGCTCGTACTCTGGATGGAATACGTCGAGGGCGAGATGCTCGAGACCACCGTGGCGCGCCAATGCGCCCGGGCGGAGCTGGCCGGTGGCGGGCTGCCCTGCATGCCGTTTCAGCGGGCCTGGTATTACTTCCAGCAGCTGCTGGGCGCCTTGGCGGCGGTGCATGCGATGGGGATCGTGCATCGCGACGTGAAGCCCTCGAATGTCTTCGTGGGGCTCGACGGACTCGTGAAGCTTGGCGACTTCGGAGTCGCGCGATTCGTAGGCGCGCCCTCGTCGCCGGCCACCGCCGAGTTCGCACCTGGAACAGGGGCCTATATGTCTCCGGAGCAGGTGCGCTCACTGCCGCTCGACGGGCGTAGCGATCTCTACTCTGCCGCGATCGTGCTCTACCGGATGCTCTCCGGGCGCACGCCCTTCTCCGCGGAGCGCGGCGAGTTTCTGGTCCGGCAAGACCAGGTCGAGTCGCCACCTCCGCCGATACGGGATTTCGTTCCCCAGGCGCCGCCCGTCCTCGACTCCCTCTTCGCGCGTGCTCTCGCCAAGAATCCGGAGCAGCGGTTCAACGATGCGATTGACCTGGGCGAGGCCTTTCGGGGAGCGCTCGGCCTTCCGGACACCGCCGTCTGGCGAGCGCAAGCAGACATCGCCCGCACGGCGAACACGCTCGCCGACCGACGTGCTCGGCAGCCCGAAGACGTCGCGGCCGAGGACAGAAAGCTCGGAACGCTACGTGACCTCGTGACCCGCGCTTACAAGACCCAACGGATGGCGTCGGCTTAGGAGTCGATCTCCTCTTTCGAAGGCAACGAAGACTCTGCCGGCGCTTGTCAGTCCAGAAGGCCGCCCCTAGCTTTGGCAGTGACGCCGATGCTGCGAGAGTCGGATGATGCACGCGCACACGTCGTCATCGTGGGCGGCGGGTTCGGCGGCTTGACTGCCGCGCAATCCCTCGCGACCGCGGCGGTGCGCATCACGCTCGTCGACCGTACGAATCATCACACCTTTCAGCCGCTGCTCTACCAGATAGCCGTGGCCGGCCTTTCGCCGGCCGACATCGCCCAACCGATTCGTTCGATCTTGCGCCGCCAGGAGAACGCAACGGTGCTGATGGCGGAGGTAGCGAGCGTCGATCTCGAAGCGCGGCGCGTGTCGCTCACGGACGGGGCGAGGCTCCCATACGATTTCTTGATCGTGGCCTGCGGCGCGCAAACCTCGTACTTCGGTCACGACGATTGGGAGCAGGCGGCGCCGGGGCTGAAGTCCATCGAGGACGCCGTCGAGATCCGCCGGCGCGTCCTTCTGGCGTTCGAGCTCGCCGAGCGCGAGGAAGACGCGGCGACGCGCGAGGAGCTCCTCAGCTTCGTCGTCATCGGGGGGGGCCCGACGGGTGTCGAGCTCGCCGGAGCGCTCGCCGAGCTCTCGAAGTTCGTGCTGGACCGCGACTTTCGTCGCATCAATCCTGCCTCTGCGAAGGTGCGCCTCCTCGAGGCGGGGCCGCGCATCCTTCCGTCGTTCCCCGAAGATTTGGCCGAGAGCGCGCTCGTCCAGCTGCGCGAGCTAGGGGTCGAGGTACGTAACGGCGCCCGCGTGACGGCGATTGAGGCGGCTGGGGTGCGCATGAAGGACGAGAGGATTGGCTGCTCGGTCGTTCTCTGGACGGCTGGAGTGCGCGCCAATCCGCTGACGGCGTCGCTCGGCGTGCAGGTCGACGACGTGGGGCGCGTCGTCGTCGAAGCCGACCTGAGCATCCCCGGTGCACCCCGCGCCTTCGTCATCGGCGACGCGGCCCTCGTGACCGGCAGCGATGGCGCGCCCCTGCCGGGTGTGAGCCCGGTTGCGATGCAGCAGGCTCGGACGGTCGCACGGTCCATCCGCCGCGCGCTTGCCGGGAGGGAGGCTCTGACGTTTCGTTATTTCGACAAGGGCTCGATGGCCACCATCGGCCGGCGGCGCGCGATTGCGATGGTCAATCGGCTTCATCTCTCCGGCTTTCTCGCCTGGCTCGCCTGGCTGCTGGTGCACATCTGGTATCTCATCGGATTCCGGAATCGCTTGGTGGTCATGATCACCTGGGCATGGTCGTACGTGACGTACCGTCGGGGCGCCCGCCTGATTCTGCGCGACGGCGCGCTCCGCGGTCGTGCGAGGGACGCGCGAGCGCGAAAGCCGGGCGAGCCGACGGAGCGGGCGGTTCACGCCGCCGGCGAATGAGCAGCGGCGTGAGGCAACGCGGCGTGCGATGCGGCGCAAGGGGCCGGCAAACCATCCGCCGCGCCTGCTTCCGGCGTAGTCTGAGCTGGCGGCCGGTCCCACGCTCGCCGCCCTAGCCCGCCTGTTGGCTCGCCGATCGTTCGTCGGCGCCCGAGAGGAGCCCCATGAGAATCCTGATCGTCGATGATCAACGAAGCGCCCGGCAGGTGCTGCGCCAAATGCTCACGGCGCTCGGGGACGTGGAGATCAGCGAGGCCGGCAGCGCCGATGAAGCGTTCGGCATTCTCGAGCGGACGCCGCCGGATCTGTTCCTCCTCGACATCCGCCTCTCCGCCGACTCGCGCGATCGGGGAGGCCTTCAATTCCTGCGCAAGTTACGCGCGAGCGGCACGTCGGCGCCCGTGGTGATGGTCACCTCTCTGGTCGAGCTGTCCGAGATTCGCGAGGCGATGCGCAGCGGGGCTCAGGACTATGTATTCAAGGACGAGCTCTGCCCCGAAATCCTGTTGCCCGTCGTGGAGAGCTTCCGCGAGCGACAGCTTCTGCGAAGCGAGGTCATCCGACTCCGCCAGCGCGTGCAGCGCTCGTGGGAGCTCGGCACGCTCGTCGGCTCTTCGCCCGCAGTCGAAAATGTGCGCAGGCTCGTCCGCCGTGTGGCCGACGCGAGCGCGACCGTGCTCATTCGCGGCGAGACGGGCACCGGAAAGGAGCTCGTCGCCCGGGCCCTGCATGAAACGAGCGCGCGCCACGACAGCCCCTTCATCGCGGTCAACTGCTCGGCTCTCCCCGGGACGCTCATCGAGTCGCTCATCTTCGGCCACGAGCGGGGCGCCTTCACCGGAGCGGAGCGGCGCACGCGAGGGCAGCTGGAGCTGGCAGGGACGGGAACCATCTTGCTCGACGAGATTGCGGAGATGCCCATCGACTTGCAGGCAAAGCTCCTGCGCGTCCTCGAAGACCGTCGCTTTCGACCACTCGGGGCGGAGGAAGAGCGGCCTCTCCATGCGCGCGTGCTCGCCTCGACGCACGTGGATCTCGAGCGCCGCATCGCCGAGGGCCGCTTTCGAGACGACCTTTTTTATCGCCTGAACGTCGTCTCCATCCATGTGCCATCGCTCGCCGAGCGTGTGGAGGACATTCCGGAATTGGTCCTCTCTTTCGCGTCCGAGCTCCCGCGCAAGCTCCGATTCTCGGAGGCCGCCATGGCGTGGCTCATGCGCCGACCGTGGCCCGGCAACGTGCGCGAGCTGCGCAACGTGGTGGAGCGAATCGCACTGCTGGCCGAGGCCGAGGCGGTCGACGTAGCGACGCTCAACGAGCTGGCGCACCCATTGAACGCTCGCGACGCGCTAGGAGAAATCGATCGGCTCGCGCGGGCGCTCCTCGCGCTGCCTCTCCGGCTCGGGTCGAAGCTCGACGTCATCGAGCGCGCGCTCCTCCGTCAGGCCATCGAGTCGTGCGGCGGAAACAAAAGCGCGGCGGCCCGTCTCATCGGCGTAGACCGCAAGGCGCTCGAACGGCGATGGGAACGGCTCAGCGACGGTGCCGCGAGCGCCGCACAAGGCAAGGGGGAATCGCGCGGATGACGCGCGACTTCACGAGGGCGCAGGGTGTTCGCGCGCGTGGATGAAGACGGCGATCGCACCGATCAGCGCCGCGATGGGAGCGAGCGCCAGGGGCGCGACGCCGAAGCCGATCGCGAGCAAGGCCACGACACCGGGGCCTCCGCCGAGGGCGATGGCCACCCGGGCGCGATCGCGTGCGGCGCGCGGGATGGCCAACGCCGACGCCGCGTCTCGCACGTCGTCGCCCGCGAGCGACACGGCCCACTCTCCGGGAGTAGAGCCCGCGGCGCCCATCGCCACGGCCACGTCGGCCGCACCGAGGGCTCCGTCGTCGCCCGTCGGGTGGCCGATCACGGCCACGACGTTCCCGCCCTCCGCGAGAGCGCGGACTTCGGCGCCGCGCTCCGCAGGGAGGACCTCCGGGCGAACGTGCTCGATGTCGAGCGCGCGGCCAATGGTATCGCACGTGTCACGGGCCTCGCCGCTCAACAAGACCGGTTCGATGCCCGCATCGAGAAGCTTCTGGACGGCCGCCCTGGCGCCAGGCCGGAGGCCGTCTTGCAGCGCGATGAGACCCACCAGACGGTCGCCGAGGGCCACGAGCAACACGCTGCGACCCTGGGCTTCGAGCTCCGAGACGCGGGCGTCGGTCATCGCGACGCCGACCTTTTCTTCCAGCATGATGGCGCGCCCGCCCACGACGAGGCGCTCGCCCGTCGAAGCCACGGCCGTCACGCCCAGCCCGGAACGCACGGTCGCGTTGCGAGCGTGATCGGCGCGCACTCCGCGCGTTCGCGCCGCGCGAAGCACGGCTGCGGCGAAGGGGTGTGTGGAAACCGTCTCCGCTCCGGCGGCAAGCGAAAGCACGCGCTCGACCTCGATCGGCCCGAGAGCCTCGATGACGACTATCTCGGGCTCCCCCATCAAGACCGTGCCGCGAGCGCTGAGGACGGCCAGGTTCGTAGACGCCGCGCGCTCGAACGCACGCGAGTCTTTGTACGTGATGCCTCGAGCGAGCGCCTCGAGGTGTGCCCGCCCGAAATGGACTCCCGCGGCACAAGAGGCCGCCTTGGCCGCGAATGCCGTGGCTCCCGCGCACATGCCCGCCAAGATCTGCACCGGCGTGGCGCTCGCGGCGAACCCGGCCACGCCGACGAGGACGGCTGCGACGGGAGCGCCGCGCTCGACGACATGACGGAGCGCCCGCACCGTAGGCGCCACGACGTCGATGCGCGTGTCGGGCGACGAGAGAAGCTTCAGCCAAGCGCGGTCGCGACCCGACCAAGTCGTCGTCATGCGCAGGCGGCTGGAGAGCACGCGGGCGCCCGCCACGACAGAATCGCCTTCCCGCAGCGTGACCTCTTCGCGCGCGTCGAGCCAGGGTACGACGCGCGCCTCGCCGGCGGCGACGACCGCGTCCACGCCGACCAGCTCCCCCGCCTCGACGAGGATCGGCTCGCCGGCGCGAACCTCGGACGCGCCGAGGGCGACGGTCTCCACCCCGCCGGGCCCCCCAGCCACGGTGCGCACGAGCACGTCGAGGGCGAGCTCGATTCGGTCCCGCGCTGCCGTCAATCGGACCCGGGCACGGCCGACCAGCCGCTCGACACCCGTGGCCGCTGCGCAGGATAGTCCTGCGAGCGCAACGATCGCGGCGGTGCGCGAGTCGTGAACGGCGGAAGCCCAACATGCCGCCGCCACGGCGCCGCCGGTCGGGGCAAGGACGACCAGCGGATGCGGATCGGCGCCGTCGCGGGGCATCACGACGAGGCGCAGCGTGAGCGCCGCCCACGATGCGACGACCAGCGGGATGCGGGCGACATCGGCCATCGGCCCGAGAAGCCCTAGAGCCGTGGCCAGCAAACCGAAGACGATCCCGGCGGCGTCGAGAGCCGCCAAGCCCTCGGCCCCTCGGCGCGTCGTCGTAACGGCGCCTGGGAGCGACGGGGAGGTGAGGCCAAGCTGCTCGTTCGCGTATACACCCGAGGGAGGTGCCGGGGACGGAAGGGTCGGTCGCAACGACACGTCGTTCTGCGGGAGCGGCGCCGCCGGCGGGGCCCACGACGGGTTGGACGGTGACGAGGTCGTTCTCGGACGGGGATGGCTCGGGGCAGAGCCCTCTTCTGCTTTGACTGCCGGGGCGTCGGCGACGCTCGGGGGGGCTGCGGTCGGAACGTCTTCTTCGGCCGGACGGCCATGGGCGCGCAGATAGGACTGCTTGCAGTCGGACCGGCAGAAGTACCTGAATCGTCCCTCGAGGATCGCGACGTGCCCCGCCCTCAGCGGATCGACGCGTTCTCCGCAGCCGGGGCAGGGGCCGGCGGGGGAAGGCGCGCTGCTCGGTTCGAGCGGGGGCGAGCCTGCGATTTGGGCATTCGCCATGGATCCGCGGAACAATTGCTCGCTCGCCCCTGCGTCTCCTGTCAAGCCGGGGCGACCCCGTAGGGAGCAAGATGCTGAAAGCACGTTCAGAGGCGTGGAGGCGGGCCTAGGCGCCTGCCTCGCGCCATCGCGCTACGCCCCGGGCGAAAGCGCGGCCCGTACGGCTTGAACGCCCTCTTCCAGCTCGGCCGGCGAGACGACGAGCGGCGGCGAGAAGCGCAGCACCCGCTCTCCGGCCGCCGTGAGGAGGACGCCGCGTTCGTGCACACGCGGGAGCAGATCGCGGACCACCAGGCCGGGCTTGAGGACCAGGCCCCAGAGAAGCCCCTCTCCACGAGCTCCTTCGCACACGTCGGGCAGGTCGCGCGCGAGCTCACGCAGCATCGCGCCGAGCCGCTCGCCTTTGGAACGCACCCCCGCGATGAGCTTTTCCTCGTCCAAGACCCGTAAGACGGCAAGCGCGGCCGCCGACGCGAGCGCGTTGCCACCGAAAGTAGACCCGTGCGAGCCCGGCGGGAGGGCGCCCGCAAGCGCCTCGGTCGTCAGAATCGCGCCGATGGGAAAGCCGCCGCCGAGCCCCTTGGCGAGGATGACGACGTCGGGCCTGGCGCCGCTGTCATCGCTGCCCAGAAAGCGCCCCAGGCGGCCCATTCCAGTCTGCACTTCGTCGACGAGGAGGAGCGCGCCGTGCGCATCAGCGGTCATACGCAAGTGGGCTAGGAAGCCGGGGGGCGCCGGCAAGACGCCACCCTCGCCTTGAAGGGGCTCGACGATGATGGCGCAAACGTCGCTCTCGTCGCTCTGGCCGGTCGGGCTGCCGTTGCTCCCCCCGCGAGCCATGGCGCGCGCGACCGCGTCGATGTCCCCGTACGGGACGTGGGTCACAGGCCCGAGCGGTCCGAAGCCCTCGCGGTACTTGGCGGTCCCCGTCATCGACAGGGCCCCCAAAGTCCGACCGTGGAAGGCGTTGTGGAACGCGACGACCCGCACGCGTTCGGGCTGCCCGCGCAGAAAGAAGTGATGGCGCGCGAGCTTCAGCACCGCTTCGTTGGCTTCCCCTCCGGAATTGCAGAAGAACGCGCGGGCGTAACCGGTGCGTCGGCAGAGCTCGTCGGCGAGGCGGATGTTCGGCTCGTTGTAGACCCAGTTCGAGACGTGCATCAGCGTCGCGGCCTGCTGAGCGATGGCGCTCGCCAACACGGGGTGCCCATGGCCGAGGCAAGAGACTGCGACGCCCGCGGCGAGGTCGAGCCAGCGACGTCCGTCGGCGTCGAAGAGCTCGCACCCGAGCCCGCGCACGAACACGAAAGGCGGGGGCCTGTAGTTGGGATAAAGGCGCTGTCGCGCGAGGGCGACGAGCTCGGAGTTCGAGGCCATTTGGTTCGAGCCGAGACCTAGCACATGCGTGCGCGCAGGGGGCGGGGCGGCGGCCGGTAAGCGGCCAGACGCTTGGGCGCGACCGGCGCAGGTCACCGTTTTTCGAGGATCTCGGCGGCGACCTGGGCGAACCCCTCGCCCATCGCAGCCGACGCCACGTACCGGGGTGGCACGCTGAGCCGGCCGACGCTGGAGCGCACGTTGGCGACGCCGAACGTCGTGCGGAAGGCACTGAAACAGGGAGCGTCGTTCTGGCTGTCGCCCACGAAGGCGAAGCGGGTGAGCGCGCTCGCCGGCTCCTCACCGAGCTCTCTCGCGCAAAAGCGCACCGCGCCGCTCGCCTTGTCGTCCGCGTCGAAGGTCGCGTGCAAATGGATGCTGGACAGCGACCAGCGTGCGCCGGCCGCTTCGATCTCGCGCACGATGGAGCGCACGCGCTCGAGCGGAAGGCGCACTCTCTCTCCCACGTCCCACGTAACATCGCTCAGACGAGCCGCCACGTCGTCGGTGGGATGAGCTTCGGGAACGATGCCGCGGACACGCTCCACCAGAAGAGCCAGCGCCGAACGCCGGGCGCGGCGCTCGGCCAGGTCGCACGCGTCGCGCAGGACGAGGGCAGCCCCTTCGCGGCGGAAATGAATCGCGCCGTTCTCGGTCACACAGCCCGCGATGGGCCATTGACGCGCGATGACCGCGCCCCAGCCGCTTGGCCGTCCGGTAACGGCCACGAGCTCCAGTCCCGCGTCGTGAAGATCCCACAGCGCCGTGTAAGCAACGCGTGTCAACAGGCCGTGCGAGAGGAGAGTGTCGTCGAGGTCGAACAATAGCCCACGAAGGCGGTGCGCCTCCTGGGGCTCGAGTGACGAAAGAGGCTTCATGCGGGGTCGACCGACGCGAGCCTCGTCGCCTCGTTACACGAAATTTCTGACACCGCCCAGCCCCGGGACAGACGGGCTTGCCCCCGGGACAGACGGGCTTGCCCCTGGGACAATCGGGCTTGCCCTTCGGACAGACGGGCTTGCCCCTCGGACAGACGGGCTTGCCCCTCGGACAATCGGGCTTGCCCTTCGGACAGAGGGGCTTGCCCTTCGGACAGACGGGCTTGCCCCTCGGACAATCGGGCTTGCCCCTCGGACAGACGGGCTTGCCCTTCGGACAGACGGGCTTGCCCCTCGGACAATCGGGCTTGCCCCTCGGACAGACGGGCTTGCCCCTCGGACAGACGGGCTTGCCCCTCGGACAGACTGCCTTGCCCCTCGGACAGACGGGCTTGCCCCTCGGGCAGACGGGCTTGCCCTTCGCACAGACGGGCTTGCCCCTCGGACAGACGGGCTTGCCCCTCGGACGACCGGGCTTGCCCCCCCTCGGACACTATCGCTCAACGTGGCTCAACGCGCGTCGACGCGCGCGATGAGGGCCTTGAGATAGAGGCCCTCACCAAAGGCCGCCGGCACCGGGTGGTCGGCGCCCTGAAACCAGCGTTCGAGCACGGTCGCCTGCACGTTCGCGTGGGTCGCGCCGGTCGCAAGACTCCGCGTCAGCGCCGCCAGATCGATGGCCGCCGAGCACGAACAGAAGACGAGCAGGCCGCCGGGGCGGGTCGCGCGACAGGCATTCTCGGCAAGCTTCGTGTAAGCGACGAGAGCCTGCTCGCGCGAGCCACGCGTCGGCGCGAGGCGAGGCGGGTCGGCTATGACCAAGTCGAACGACCCCTTGGCCTCGGCGAGAGCTCGTCGCGCGTCTTCCTTGACGAAGCGAATGCGCGCGCCGACACCATTCAACGCGGCGCACTCGGCGCCGACCTCGACCGCTAGCGCGCTCTCGTCCACCGCGACGACCTCGCGCGCCCCACCGCGTGCCGCGCTGGCCGCAAAGGCGCCCACGAACGAGTACGCGTCGAGCACGCGATCGGCGAGGCGCGCGAGCTGCTCGACGCGCGCGCGCAAGGACCGCTGGTCGAAGTAGAAGCCCGTCTTCTGGCCGAGCTGAAGCGGAATCCGAAAGCGCAGACCCCGTTCGACGAAGTCGAGCGCGGCGATCTCTTCGCCCCGGACCACCCCTGACGACGGGACGAATCCCTCGACCTTCGCCGTGTGAACGCTGGTGCGCTCGAGGACCGCCCGCGGGCCGACGAGGGTCGCGAGCGCCTCATGGACGAGCGCTTCGCGTTGCTTCATGCCAATCGTTCCGAACTGAACCGCTAGGACGTCGCCATACCGATCCACGATGAGGCCGGGGAGGCCGTCCCCCTCCGCATTTACGAGACGAAAGCCATCGGTTTGGTCGTTTGGCAAGCCGAGCGACGCGCGGAGCGCAATCGCCCGCTCGACACGCCCCCGAAAAAAAGAGGCATCGATCGGGCTGTGCGGATCGCGGACGAGCAAACGCACCGGTATGGCCGAGCCAGGCGAGTAAAACCCGCGTCCGAGGAAGTTCCCCCGGGGATCGACGACGCTCACCTCCTCGCCCGCCGTCGCGCCCCCTTCGACTCGGTCGACGGCCTGCGCGTAGACCCAAGGGTGTCCTAACCAAAGGGGCTGCACGTGACCTGGCTTCAGGCGCACGATCGGCATCGGCTGACGCGAGACGTTAGCACCCATGACACACGGCCCGGCGCATCCAATGACGGCCGAGGAGCGGCGTTTGGCCTGACGCGCGCCGCGACGAGCGGAATGTTCGCGTTTGAGCGCTTCGGGCACCGCGCCGCGCCGGACACCCCCGGCGTGAACGAACGGCGACGCCTCGTCTTTCGCGGCGCATTGATTTTCGGCGTTTCGAGGCCCAAGCTTTCGTGGCACCGCGGTTGCAGCGTCGGGAACGTGGCGTAGCCGCATTCCACTGCGCAGAAGGAATCTCCGGTCATGACGAAGTCGGTCCTCTCCTCGACGGCCTTTGCGCTCGTGCTCACGACCCCCCTCCTGGCGGCCGCGCAGCAGGGCCCCGGCGCTTCCGCAAGTAGCTCCTGCCCGCCGGGGAGCTGGTTCTGCGCGGAGGCGCCGCAGCAACATGCGTCGCCGGCGGGGCAGCCGGTACCTTTGCAGCCTTTGCCCGACCCGGACGACGGGGCCTCGTCCCGGCCGTCGAAAGCGACGCACGATCCGGCCTCGCAGACGCCACCTCCGGTCGTCGTGTACCAGCCCCCGCCTCCCGTCGTCGTCGTACGGCCGGAGGCGCCTCCCACGTACGAATACGAGCCGCTGCGTCGGGCGCCTCTCTCGCGCCGCCAAGAATGGGGGCTGAACCTTCACTTGGAAGGAGCGTCGATCGGCGGCGGCGCCCATCACGACGCGGGAATGGGCGGTGCGGGAGTCGGGCTCCGATTCAAGCCCGTGCGAAGCTTCGGCGTCGAGGCGGATCTCGACTTCGTCGGCGGCCACGATTACCAGGGTCAAAATCGTAGTGAGACGGCGTTCACATTGAACGGCCTTCTGTTCTTGAATCCTCGGTCACGCGCCCAGGTTTACCTCCTGGGGGGCTTCGGCTGGTCGGCGGCGCACGTCACGTGCGACGGGTGCGGGACGCCGGTGGACGACCATTATGGCTACTTCGGCGGACAGCTCGGCGGCGGGCTCGAGATCCGAGTCAGCCGAGTGCTCGCGTTCGACGTCGATCTGCGCGGCTTCATTCGCGGCCGAACCGACCGGCTCGCACAAACGCAGCCTGAGTTCGCGAGCACCGACGCGTACGGAAGCGCGCGGACCACGAACACGTCGGGCGGCGCGCTCTTCACCGCGGGAATGACGCTGTACTTCTAGGACGCGCAAACGCGCGTTTCGTGCGAGGGCCAACCGCTCCGGCGGATTGGAGCTTGTCCGCGCGGGTTGTCGTATGCTGTAGCTCATGCCCGTGGTGGTCACCGATGCGGATCGCGCAGGGGACCTGATCTTCGATTGGAACGAAGCAGACCGCGCGGCGCAGCGCGCGCCGCAGAGTTTTGCGCTCCTCGACGAGACGTTCCGCGACGGGCTACAGAACCCGAGCATCGAGGATCCGTCGATCGACGACAAGCTCCGCATTTTGCACTTGATGGAGGATCTCGGCATCGAAGGTGTCGACGTGGGGCTTCCCGGCAGCGGCAAACGGGCGTTCGATTCCGCGCTGCGCCTCTGCCGCGAAGTCGTCGACTGTCGCATGAAAATCGCGTTGGTCGCGGCGGGTCGTACGCTGGTCGACGACATCGCGCCGATGATCGAGATAAGCCAGCGCGCGGGCGTTCCGATCACTGCCTATGTGTTCATCGGGTCGAGTCCGATTCGGCAGTACGTCGAGCGATGGGACGTCGCGTTGATCGCAAAGCGAAGCGCCGAGGCGATCGACGTCGCCGCGCGTGGAGGACTCCCCGTCGCGTACGTCACCGAGGACACGACACGGTCGCGGCCCGATGTGCTGGAGACGCTCTTCCGAGCCGCCATCGATCACGGTGCGACCCGCTTGTGCCTTTCCGACACGGTCGGTCACGCGACCCCCGACGGTGTTCGCAACCTGATCCGATTCACGAAGGGCGTCATCGCAGGAACCGGCGCGAGGGTCAGCATCGATTGGCATGGCCACAACGACCGCGGCTTGGCGCTCGAAAACGCGCTGTGGGCGCTGGAGTTCGGGGCCGACCGCGTTCATGGCACGGCCCTCGGCATCGGCGAGCGGGTCGGCAATGCCGCCATGGAGCTGCTTTTGCTGAACCTGCGCCTTCTGGGGCGCCTTCCGGCCGAGCGCGACTTGACGAAGCTCGTGGAGTATTGCGAGACGGTAGCCCGGGCGGTGCGCTGGCAAATCCCGCCGAACTATCCGCTCGTAGGGCGCGACGCGTTCCGAACTGCGACCGGCGTGCACGCCGCTGCGATCATCAAGGCGATGCAAAAGAGCGACTCGTGGCTGGTCGATCGCGTGTACAGCGGCGTCCCAGCAGGAATGTTCGGTCGCCGCCAGGAGATCGGCGTCGGTTTCATGAGCGGCGCGTCGAACGTTACCTACTGGCTGCGCCAGCGCGGCCTCGAGCCGAGCGACGACCTCGTGTCCGCCATTCTGCAAGCCGCCAAAGCGACGACGCACATCCTGAGCGATGAAGAAGTGATGGCGGTCATCGCGCGTGTGCGGGGCTGAGCGACGATGGGTCTTGGTCGAGGGGCCGGGCCATGACGAGAGGCCCCGCAGCGGTGCTCGGTATCGACATCGGAACGACGGGCGTCAGGGGTGCGGCCTTTGACCCGGACGGGCGAGTGATCGCGGAGGCCGACGAACCCTGTCTGCACGAGGCTAGAGGGCCCGGTAGGGCGGAAGCGAGCGCCGAAGGTTGGTGGCGCGCGGCGTGCCTCGTTTGCCGCCGCGTCGGCGACCGCATGCCGCTCGCGTGCGTGCAGGCCGTCGCCGTCACCGGACAGGCGCCGACGGCCGTTCTCGTCGATGACGCCGAAAGACCCCTCTGTCCCGCCATCTTGTGGCTCGACGTAAGCGCGGTGGCACACGCCCGGGCCATCGACGCTGCCCTCGGTCCAGGGCGCGCCGAGGCGATTGGTGGCAACCGTATGCATGCGTACTTCCTCGGTCCAAAGCTCGCGTGGCTGCGAGAGAACCGGCCGCGCGAGTGGGAGCGCGCTGCGCTCGTCCTGCAGTCCCATGCGTTCGTGGGGTTGCGCCTGACCGGCCAGGCCGCCTGCGATTCTGTCGACCGCCATGCTTTGCTCACCGCTCTTCGAGTCGAGCACGCGCGCCTGGTCCGAGGAAGGAGCCCGAGCCGTGGGGGTCGAGATGCGCCTTCTGCCCCGTGTCGTGCGCGCGCACGAGGTGCTGGGGACAGTCACGCGCTCGGCCGCGGCGGCGACGGGATTGCGGGAAGGCACGCCGGTGGTCTGCGGCGGGGCTGACTTCGCCGCAAGCGCGCTCGGCGCAGGCGTAACGAACGAGGGGGAGGCCTGCTTGATGCTCGGCAGCGCCGGGAATTTGTTGATTCCGATGGATGAGCCGCGCTTCGATTCACGCCTGGTCAACAGCCATCACGTCGGCTGCGATTGCTGGCTCGCGCTCGGCGGGACGCTCTGCGGTGCGGCGCTCGAATGGTTCCGTCGTGTGTGCGCGCGGGACGTCTCGTGGGAGGCGCTCGAGGCCGAAGCGGCGGCCGCCGACCTGGGCTCCTCTGCCCTCGTCGCCCTCCCGTACTTTCAGGGCGAACGCACGCCGATCTGGGACGACAAGGTGCGCGGGGCGTTTGTCGGGCTCGACCTCACCCACGGGCGCGGCCATTTGTACCGCGCCCTGCTCGAGGGGATCGCGCTCGGTTTTCGCGAGTGCCTCGCCGTCGTAGAGGAGCGCGGCGTCCGCCTCGGAGAGGTCATTGCCGCCAATGGCGCGGGAAGAAGCGCGCTCCTGAGACAAATCCTGGCCGACGCGCTGGGCGTGCCCGTCCGCTGGACGGGGCGGGCCGGAGGCACCCTTGCGGGCGCGGCGCTGCTCGCCGGAATCGGAACGGGCATGTTCGCGGACGCGAGGCTGGCCTGCGCGTGGCGCGGAGAGGAGATCCGCCACGTGCCCGATCCGCGTGCGCACGCGCGGCTGGTCGACCTCTCGATACGGCGTACTGCGCTTTACGAGGCGGTGAGGCGCTCACCGATTTCCGGCTGACGGGGCGGTGGTCTCGGGCGCCCCGAGCGCTGCCAAGCCGCGTCCTCGGCACCATTGCGTCAGAGGCCGAGCCACGGGCCCGGTGCAATCGTGCGGGAGCCGTGCCGTACTTCGAAATAGAGCATCGCTCCCTGACCGTCGTCGCCCACGGTCCCGATCCGTTCGCCCGCGTCGATGTCCTGTCCAATCTTGACGTCGACCTCGTCCAGGTCTCCGCTCACCGTGTAGTAATGGTCGCCGTGGTCGACAATGACGATGCGTCCATACGGGCCAAAACGGTCCGCGAACGCAATGCGCCCGGCAAACACGGCACGGACCGGCGTGCCGGCGGCTGCACGGATCTCGAGGCCTAGACCCTCCGTCCCCTCGCGATGCGCGGGGTGAACGTCCGCGCGACCAGCCACGGGGAATAGGAGGCGGCCGCGGGCCGTCGCGAACCCGCCGGCCGTGGTCATTGGCTCGAGACCACCGCCCCCGTAAACGGGGACGTATTCTGCAGCCGCGCCGGTGGACGTTTGGAAGGCTCTGTCGAACGCTGCCTGACGGCGCTGCTCGTCTTGAATCGCGACGCGCGCGACGTCCGCCGCGGCACGCTGGCTCAGGAGCGCGGTCCTGTCCCGGTCGAGCCGGTCGAGCTCGCGAGCGAGATTGGCGGCACGACCGCGTAGACGGATTTCGTCGTGCACGTCGGTGGTCAGGATGCGGCGCGCTCGCTCGACGTGCATCGCATGCGAGACGAGCGCTTCGAATCCGCCCCCCACGGGGAGAAGCCCGGCACGCGTCAGTCTGTAAAAAGCTCTTCCGCGCGCGAGGACGCGTGCGTGACGGAGCGCAACTTGGGCGCCAAGTCGACTGCAGCTCCTCTTTGTCCGACTGATCCTCGGCGCCCAAGTCGGCGAGCCTTCGGTCGAGCGCCGCGGCGTTCTGAGTCGGTTCCAAGCTCGGCGCGGCCGTCGCATCGGGCGGATCGATCCCGACCCCCGGCAGCGCCAATAAGGCGACCAGAACGGCTGGGAGCGTCCGTCTCAAACGGCCACCAGCTTGCGAAGACTGGCCAGCGCAGCGGTGGCGCCGAGTAGGGCACCCAGCACCACCATGGCGCACGCGATTTGCCACGGAAGAAAGCTCGGTTCGACGCCAATGAGCGCCGCGAGCTCGGTGTCCATTCGGCCACGAACGAGGAAAAACAGCGCCGCGAGCAACGCTATCGCCCCCAGAGCGCCGAGGGCCCCCTGAACACCCCCCTCGATGACGAAAGGCTTCTTCACGAAGCTGTCCGTGGCGCCGACCCATTTCATTACTTCGACCTCCGAGCGACGGCGCTGCAATGCGAGCCGCATCGTCGAGCCGACTACCGCGAGGACGGCCGCAAAAACCACCAGAGCGAGCAGCGCGGAAGCCGCGACGCCGCCCCGGACGAGGCGCGCGAGCCGCTCGGTCCAGGACTGGTATGTCTCGACGTCGTCTACCGCGGGGAGCTGCTTCATTTTGGCCACGGTCTCAGCGAGCTCCGCGTCGGCCATGTCCTGTGCGACGTCGAGCTCGAGCGAGGCCGGAAAGGCGTCGGTGGGCAACGCCCCCAACTCGCTGTTCGCGTCGATCTCTTGTCGTCCGAACTCGGCGCGTGCGTCTCCACTCGAAATGTAGCGGACACCGTTGACGCCAGGGACGCGAGAAAGGGCCGTACGGAGGGCAGCTACATCGTCGGCAGTGGCACCGTCTCGAAGGTAGACGGATGCGCGACCCGCGTGCGCCCAGCGCTGCTCGACTGCGCGCAGGTTGGTCAAAACGAGTAGCGCAGCGCCGAGACAAACGAACGCGACCGCGAGCGAAAAGACGCTGAGCGCATTCAGACGCCACTCGCGCGACATTGCCCGCACGGCCCTCCGCGTGGTCCTGACGGAAAACATGGATGGCTGGTCTCCCGCGAAGTCTTGCCTCAGAGAGGCAATCGGTTGTCGTACTCGTCAGTCGCTATGCCGTTCGGCACGTCGATGGCCTTTCCTTCATCGAGCACGACGACCCGACGTGGACGAACCTCGAGTAGCGTACGGTCGTGCGTCGCGAAGAGAACCGTAGTCCCGTTCTCGTGAATTTCCTCGAAAAGGCCGAGGACGTCGAGCGCGAGCTGCGGGTCGAGGTTTCCGGTTGGCTCGTCGGCCAGGATGAGCGCAGGCTCGGCCACGATGGCGCGCGCGATGGCGACGCGCTGCTGTTCACCGCCCGACAGCACGGACGCCGGGTCCTCCCCGCGACCGGCGAGACCGACGCGCTCGAGCGCCTCGCCGACCCGCGCCCGGATCAGGCGCTGAGGTAACCCCAGGACCTCGAGCGCTATGGCGACGTTCTCGAACACGCTCCAGACGCCGACCAGCTTGAAGTCCTGAAAGACGATGCCGAGGTTGCGGCGCAAGAAGGGGATGGCGTCGTCGCGGAGGCGCGCTACGTCACGTCCGAGGAAAAGGATGCGCCCGTCATCGACCACTTCGGCGCGGTAGAGCAGCCGAAGCAACGTCGACTTGCCGGAGCCGCTTGGACCCGTCACGAACACGAACTCGCCGCGTTCGATCACGAGGTTCATTCCACGCAAGACGGGCGCGCCGTGCCGGTACGATTTGAAGATGCCCTCGAAGACGAGAATGGGCCGCCGCGCCGCCTCGTGGGAGAAGCGAGTGCTGCCAGCCCGCAGCAGCGGGCGAAAGCGCTCCGGGGGCTCGGAGGGGGGCATACACCTCGGGGGGTATCAAGGCTGTGCGATCAACGACAACTTTTCGGCTACATAGCAGCACGCGCTGGCGCTTTCGGCGAGGGCCACGGCGCGCGCCCCGTCGCTTCCCGTCGCGATTTCACGCACCGAACGTCCGTCGAGGACATCGGCCACCGCCAGCGCTTGGACGGCGAGCGGTTCGTCGAGCAGCAAAGGAACTTCGGTAGGCGCGCCACCGGTACGCGCCGTGCGGAGGAGTCGATGGGTGAGCAGGTCGCCCTCGTAGAGCCACCGTGGCGTCGCCAACGTGATGGCCCGTCGCTTGGTGGCCACGGTCCGGTCGACATACAGGTGGCCGACGGCGCCGTTAGTCGTCTCGAAGAGAACGTGGGCAAAATCCTCGCCCGCCCCGGACGCTGTGCTGGCGCGGCCGCCTAGCGCGCCTCGCAACGTAAGGTCGCCCGCGCCCAAATAAGCGGCGAGATCGAAGTCGTGGACGCCTAGGTTCAAGAGAACGCCGCAATCCGCGGGGCGCGAGGGCCCGACTCGATGCAGATCGACGGCCGCCACCTGCTCGTCGCGAACCAGCCGGGCGAGCGCTCGGATCACCGGGTTGAATCGTTCAGAGTGTCCGACCAGGAGATGCGCCTCGCCGCGCGTACACTGCGCCACCAGGGTGGCAGCCTGAGCCGCCGTCGCACACAGAGGTTTTTCGACGAGGACGTGGCGCCCCGCGGCCAAGGCCCTCCCCGCAGCTCCGGCGTGGGCTTCCGTTGGTGTCGCGACGATGACGACATCTGCGCGGCCTATGGCCTCCGCTTCGCTGCTAAGACGCGGCGGGTGCGTTGCGAGCGAGGCGTCACCGCGAACATCGTAGTAACCGACCACTTCGAACCGATCGCTCAGCGCCGCGAAGACTCGCGCGTGACGCCGGCCCATCGAGCCCAGCCCAACGACAGTGACCGTATGACGCGTCTTCTTCGCGCTGCGCACGCCCGAGTGCATCCTTTCGTTCGTGTCTGTTTGCGGGGTTCATTCGCGCGGGCACCATGGCACGGGCCCCGGCGCGCGCGCGACCATTAAAGGAGCGCCCTGCACTTCACGATTCGTCTCGAGCCCTCCGCGCCTCCGCGTCCCTGCCGCTCCGGCTGAGTGCCCCGCGCCACGTCTTGCCGTCTCGGGAGGGCTAGCCGTCCTTTCGACGAAGGCGTGTCCGCGCGTCGAGCGCCGGCTGCGGGCTAGCGTCCGATTCCGAACGAAAACGGAAACGTGGCCTGTGAAACGCCGTCGCTAGAGGGGAAGTGCCACGAGCGCACCTGGCGAAGAATGCACCCCTCGACGCGCGCGTTGTGGATTGTCGACCCCCCGACCGCCGCGCTGGTGACAGCCCCGACCGCGTCGATCGTCCAAGAGACCGTCACTCCGCCTTTGAGAGTCGGGTCCTTCTGCGCTTCGATTTCATAGCAGGCCTGCAACGCGCCGCGGTGCGCGAGCACGACGCGACGAATCTGCTCCGGATTCAGCCCGCCTTGCGCGGTGCCCGGGGCCGCCGCCCCCTGGACTCCGCGCTCTCCGGGGCCGCCGCCCACGCCCGCACCCACGCCGCCACCGCCACCCCCGGTCCCGCCACCCCCTCGCCCCGGCCCTCCCGGTCCCGCGCCGAATCCGCCACCTGACCCCGGACCCCAACCGGTCGTCATCGTTCCGGAGCCGAAAATGACCCCAGCTCCGGTGCCGCCCCCGCCAGAAGCTGCGCCCCGCAGCCCCGTACCGGAGCCGACGCCGAAAACGAGATTGCTCGAACGGAGCCCGCCGAGAGCGTCAGCCACGGTCCTGATCTCGCTCAGCGTTTTTTTGATGTCCGTCCCGGTATCGGCGAGGGCCTCGGTCAACCCGCCATACGACGTCCCTGGCTTTGGCTCGCCTTGAAGCTCGAGTCGCTCCTCCTTGCCGTTCAGCCCTGCTCTCCCTTCCTTGCCGGCGCTCTTCGGCCCCCCGCCCGGCTTTTTCACGTCTCGCAAGCCTGGCTCCTTCTGTCCCTTGCCGCGTCCCTTGTCGTCGCTTGCCGTCGTCGTCGGTTCCCACTCGGCGAGGGCCCGATTCAAATGAAACTGACTGGCAAAATCTGGAACGAGCTCGGGTGGCAAGTGGTAATCGGGCGGAGTCCAGTTGATGATGAGCATTCCAATGATCCCCAGATGAAATACCAAGCTCGAAAACAACGAGAGGCTGACCAGAGCGTCGAGCGGCAGGCGGCCTTGGATGGACTGAGGGGGAGCCGTGTATTGGAACGAAATCGAGAAGAGCCCGTATTGAATCAGGCCATGATCACCGGGCACCACCGGAACCGACTCGCCCGCGCGGGCGAGCCCGGCGACGTTCTCCTCGCGCCCCCGCAACGTGAGCAGACCACTGACGGCTCCTCGCGCGTCGAGCTCCCAACCACTCGAGACCGCCCGTAGCGGCGTCGGCGCCGCATGGACCCCCTCCGGCATCGGCGCGAGCGCGTCTGCGTCGTCGCCAAACCGGCAATCTCGGCCGCGTTCGAGCAAGGCAAAGCCAACGATCGTGGTACCCCAAACCGCCGCCACGCGCAGGACGGGCGGACTCGACGAGGCGACCATCAGAAGCTCGGCTCCTTTCGAGTCTCCGACATTTCGCGAATGAAGCTGCGATGGCCTAGGTCCTCCGCGGCGAACTCGGCGCGGACGCGCCTCAAGAAGTAAACGAGCTGGGGACTTTTGAGGCGGCCTTCGATGTCCAGCTCGCTGAACCTGAAGGCGCGTGTGCCGCCGTCCAGCGTCTTCGCTTCGATGAGACCTGCGTCGGAGGGAAGGCTGGGGGCAAGCACCTGCGCGGCGGCGCTCCGCGGAGGCTCGGCGGTGATCGCAGGCGCGGCCACGGGCCCTGCGTCCGGGGGGGTGTCCCCCTTCTTCGGCGGCGGTGAGCGCGGCGTCGCACGCGCCCTCGGCGAGGCGGCCATGACATCGCGACGGGCGACGGTCAGCGCGAGCGGAACGACCGCGATTGCAGACAACGCGAACCACGCTACGCGCGTCACGAGAAGGTTCTGCAGAATCGCCGCCAGACGGTGCCCGGCCATCGCGATCATGATAGCGCCTGGGGCCGTCCTTCCCTCGACTCTCAATCACGTTCCTTCGCGAGGCTCATCCTCTCCCACCTCGGCGCCGGCGCCTCACGCGCGCTTACCTGGCGGGCTCGCGCGCCTTTTGGCCATGAAGCTCGACACCTTTCGTCTCACGGCGCGGCGCCAACAAAACAAGAGCGCCAGCAACGAAGACAGCGCGATGACGGCCGTTGCGACCAAAGGGTGACGGGTGTCGCCTTCGAAGGCGTGGCGCCAGCCGTGACGGCGGCGGCCGGCGGTCGGTCCACGCGGGCCGTTCGGTAAGGTCAACGCGATCGCGCGGTGCTCTCCAGTGAGGACCCCCTCGACCACGGCCCCGTCGGCGACGATGCGCGCGATTTGACGGTGTGTGCGCGTCAGCTCGGTCAGATAATAGAGCGTCACTTCGATGACCTCCGCGTCACTCGGGCACGCATAGGTCGCCTGCAGGACCAACCCGTCGACCTCCGTGAGTGACGCTCCGACGAAGGTCGCGGGACACCGACTACTGCCGGCGTCGACGTCCACGCCACGAATGAGGAACGCGCCCAACTCGTCGCCGGCGGCCGCAACCTCCGACTCCGTCACGACCCCGTCGTGATCGCGATTGATGACGACGGCACCGAGCGATTCGGCGACGGCAAACGTCAGCCGGGCCTCCACCCGCCCGTCCGGCAGGACGTCGAACTCGGAGACCGAAACCCCGAGCGTGTGCGCTGCGGCGGTTCGTGCGAGAACGACCGGCACCATGATCCCGAGCAACCCGATGCCGAAGCGGGTCGCGGGCGCCCCGCCCGCGGTCGCGCTGGGCACCATGAATTTTGGCAAGCGAACGTCGGCAAAAGAGAGCGAACGCATCGTGCGCGTGGCTCTCGAACGGGGAGTGACCGTGTTCGACACGGCCAACTACTACAACGCAGGGGAGTCGGAGCGCATCCTCGGCCGGGCGCTCGGTCGCGACCGCGAGCGTGTCGTCGTGGCGAGCAAGGTCGGGCTCGATCGCGTCGGGGGTCGGCCGGAAGGTCTCTCCCGGCAGGCGATGCTCCGCGCGCTTGCGTCCTCGCTCGAGCGGCTCGCGAGCGATCACGTCGATCTTTACTACCTGCACGCCCCCGACCGGTCGACGCCCATCGAGGAAACGTTGGGCGCGATGTCCGAGATCGTGCAGTCGGGGCGGGCTCGCCACTGGGGCGTCTCGAACTACGCGGCATGGGAAATTTTCGAGATGAACGTCTGCGCCGACGAGCGCGGTCTCGCTCGCCCCGTAGCGTCCCAGGTCATCTACAACGCTCTCCACCGGCAGCTCGAGATCGAATATTTCGCGTTTGCGCGTCGGCATCCCATCCACACGACGACGTACAATCCGCTGGCAGGGGGGCTCTTGACCGGCAAGCACCAACCAGGCGATGCCCCCGCCAAGGGCTCGCGCTTCGACGAGAACGCGATGTACCAGCGCCGCTACTGGACGCGCGCAATGTTCGAGCGGGTCACGCAGCTCAGCGCCGTCGCCCAAGACGAAGGCTGCTCGCTCCTCCAGCTCGCGTACGCCCTGGTCGCATGGCGCCCTGACGTCGACTCGATACTCGTCGGGCCTGCGGACGGCGCGCAACTCGAGCAGGCTCTGGACGCCTTGGCCCGGCCGGTTTCGACCGAGGCACGTACCCGGCTCGACGACCTCGCACGCGAATGGAGCGGCACCGACACCGCTTACGTACGATGATGCTCGACCCGAAAGCCCACCCCGTCGACATCGCCGCGACCGTAGTGCACTTTCGCGCGCACGGCTGGGCGCGGCTGGGCAAAGTGGCGAGCGACCAGTGGCTGGAGTGCCTGCGCTCGCGGGCCGACGACATCATGCTTGGGCGTGTGATCCACGAGGGCCTTTTCTTTCAGAACGACGCCGAGAGCGGGCGATACGAGGATCTCGACCTTCGGACTTGGCTGGGTAGGTCCGGGGCTGCAATACCGAAAAATCGAGAAACTGGAGCGCGACCCCCTCTTTCGCGCATGGATAGAAAACCCCCTCTTCGACGGCATCGTCCGGGCGATCGTCGGCGACGCGGTCGCGCTCTATCGCGCGACTCTCTTCGGAAAGAGCGCGCGGGGCGGGACCGAGCTGCCCTGGCACCAGGACGGCGGGAGCTTCTGGGGGCTCGACCGGGATCCGGAGCTTCAA
The DNA here is from genome assembly GCA_963787925.1 of uncultured delta proteobacterium. Taxonomy (GTDB): domain Bacteria; phylum Myxococcota_A; class Polyangia; order Polyangiales; family Polyangiaceae; genus Palsa-1150. The sequence continues at coordinate 183,535 of CAWBEN010000002.1, read as the reverse complement.
ATTTGGACGGCACTGGACGACGTTCCCCTCGAATCGGGCTGCATCGAAGTGCTCGACGAGAGTCACGCCGGAGGGCTGGCGACGTCGCTCGGCGGCACCATTCCACGCGACATCGTCGCGCGAGCGGGTGCCGACCAGCGCAAGCTCGCGCTCCCCGCCCGCGCGGGCGAGGTGCTTCTCATCCACGACCACCTCTGGCACCGATCGGGGACCAATACGACGGGCCGCCCGCGCCGAGCCTTTACGGTGTCGTACATGCCTGCGTCGACGCGGTGCATGCGCCGAAAGCGAGCGCCGAGGACCTTTGTCCGCGTCTTCGAGCGTGACCTAGGGTAGACCACTCTTGCCCCATGAAAGCCCGGACGAAATCGATTGCGATCCTCCGGGCCGAGGCCGATGCGGCCGGCGAGGGGACACTTCGCAAGACGCTCACCGCGCTCAACCTGACGACCTTGGGCATCGGCGCGATCATCGGCGCCGGAATTTTCGTCCTGACCGGGCTTGCGGCCGCCCGCTTTGCCGGGCCGGCGGTGCCGATTTCGTTCCTTCTGACGGGCGTCGCCTGCTCGTTCGCCGCGCTTTGTTACGCCGAGATGGCGGCAGCCGTACCCGTCGCCGGGAGCGCGTACACGTACGCTTACGCGACGATGGGCGAGCTGATGGCGTGGATTATCGGCTGGGACCTCGTCCTCGAGTACGCCATGGGTGCGAGTACGGTCGGCGTGGGCTGGAGCGGCTACTTCGTCGAGTTGATGAGGGACATCGGCGTCAGCCTTCCCTCGGCGCTGACCAGCGCACCCTACCGCTGGTGCGAGGCCGCGGACGTGGCAAAGAACGCGATCCTTTGCCCGACCACCGGGCTGCACCTGACGGGGGCCGTGGCCAACCTGCCCGCCATCGCCGTCGTCTTCGTCATGAGTCTCGTTCTCATCGTAGGCATCCACGAATCGGCGATGGTCAACAACGTGATCGTCGTGCTCAAGATCGCCATTGTCGTGCTCTTCCTCGTGGCCGGGGTGAGGTACGTGCGCGCCGAGAATTGGACGCCGTTCATCCCGCCGAACACGGGAGAATTCGGGCACTACGGCTGGTCCGGCATTTTGCGCGGCGCGGGTCTCATCTTCTTCGCATACATCGGGTTCGACGCCGTGAGCACGGCGGCGCAAGAGGCGAAAAATCCCCAGCGTGACATGCCGATTGGAATCATCGGCTCGCTGGTGCTCTGCACCGTCTTGTACATGCTGGTCTCGGCCGTCATCACCGGGATGATCCCCTATGGCCAGCTGGATGTCCCACACCCGGTCGGTTATGCCGTCGAGCACATTCCCGCTCTTCACTGGATGGCGTGGATGGTCAACCTCGGCGCCGTGTTGGGGCTGGCCTCGGTCGTTCTCGTGATGCTTCTCGGCCAAGCGCGCGTCTTCTTTTCGATGTCGCGCGACGGCCTCCTCCCACCGTGGGTGGCGCGCGTCCACCCTAGATTTCGTACCCCGTACGTCACTCGAAATTGTCGTGGGCGTCTTCGCGGCGTTCTTTTCGGGTCTCTTTCCGATCGAGCTCCTCGGCGAGCTGGTCAACATCGGGACGTTGCTTGCGTTCGTCCTCGTTTGCATCGGCATCCTCATTCTTCGAAAGACGCGTCCCGACCTGAGCCGGCCCTTCGTGACACCGCTCGTCCCCCTCGTGCCGATCCTCGGCGCGCTGATGTGCTTCGGCTTGATGCTGACTTTGCCGTCCGACACGTGGATTCGTCTCGCGGTGTGGATGGCCGTCGGCCTGCTGATTTATTTCGGATACGGACGCAAACACTCTACGGTGGCGACAGGCGAGGACGACCGGCGACTCGCCTCGGATGGGGGGCGGGGGCTAGCTGGCGAACCCGCGGTTCTTGCGCCGGACCCGAGAACCGGTCATCCCTAACCATTGCCGACCGCCACCTTAAGGGACCGCATCCGTCAGCGATTGGCTGATGAGACGGGCCGAATCGCAAAGCAAGCGCCGATCACGGTCGGCCTCTGCTACCCGTCGCCATACCGCGTCGGGATGAGCTCGCTCGGGTATCAACGCATTTACCGCGCGCTGATGGATGCCCCTGGGCTCGCGTGCGAGCGCGCGTTTCTCGACGACGAATGCGAGGGGGACGGCGCGCGTCTGCCCGAGCACCCGGTGACGTACGAATCTCTGCGGCCCATCGACGAGCTGCCTGTGCTCGCGTTCAGTGTGGCCTACGAGCTCGAGATTGCCGGCGTCGTGCGGATGCTCCGGGCGGCCGGCCTGCCAGCGCGCCGGCGCGACCGCGACGCGCGGCATCCGCTCGTGATAGCGGGCGGCCCGCTCACTTTTTCGAATCCCCTGCCGCTGGCGGCGCTCGTCGACGCGATTGTCGTCGGCGAAGCCGACACACGCACGGTCGACGTGGTACGTGCGGCCGCGGCAGGCCGGACGCGCGCCGAGCAACTCGACGCCCTCGCGAAGATTCCCCACGTTTTCGTGCCGACCCACCATGACGTGCTCCCTTCGGTCGGCGCCGAAGACGACGCGGTGCTCCCCGCATACTCCGCGATTTGCACGCCCCACACCGAGCTCTCGGGCATGTTTCTCATCGAGACCGAGCGGGGTTGTTCGCGCGGCTGCACGTATTGCGTGATGCGTCGTTCGACCAACGGCGGCATGCGCATCGTCCCTGCAGAAGTCGTCCTCGAAGCCATCCCGCGCAGCGCCCGCCGCGTCGGCCTGGTTGGCGCCGCCGTGAGCGACCATCCGAAAATCGTCTCGATCGTGAACTCTCTCGCGGACCGCGGCTGTGAAGTCGGGTTGTCCTCGCTGCGACCCGATAGGCTCTCGGCGCACGAGGACTTCATCGCCGCCCTGGCGCGAGTCGGCTACCGCACCCTCACGACGGCCATGGACGGCACGAGCGAGCGTGTGCGCGAAACGCTCGAGCGGCGAGCCCGCCCCAAGCACCTCCTGCGCTGTGCCGAGCTCGCGAAGAAGCACGGGATGGACCGACTCAAGCTTTACTTGATGGTCGGAACCCCGGGCGAGACCGACGCCGACATCGACGAGTGCGTGGCCTTCACTGCCGAGCTCTCCCGGGTTCTTCCCCTCGCATTGGGCATCGCTCCCTTCTGCGCAAAACGCAACACGCCACTCGACGGGGCGCCGTTCGCCGGGATCGCCGTCGTCGACGCGCGCCTCGACCGGTTGCGAAGAGGGTTGCGAGGCCGCGCGGACGTCCGGGCGACCAGCGCCCGCTGGGCCTGGGTCGAATACTTGCTCGCTCAGGGAGGCGAGGCCGAGGGTCTCGCGGTCATCGACGCAGTCGACGCTGGCGGGTCGTTCCGCGCCTACCAGCGTGCCCTTTCGCCCCTCCCTCGCTCTCCGCGCCGCGCGCTGACCATCGCGGTCTAAAACGACCGCGCGCCTCGCTAAAACACCAGCACCCGCAAGCCGCGCCCCACGTTCACGGCCCGCGAAAGCGCAGCGTGATGGGTCCGTTTCGCCCAGCGAATGGCCTCCACGATGTCTCGGTCTCCGAGGCGTGCCCGTCCGCGGCGAGCGAGACGGCCCGCCACCAACGACGCGAGCGTGCACCCCGCGCCATGCACGGGTGATAGGGCGAGTCGACGCGCTCGCAGCTCGACGACCTCGTCGCCCACCGCCAGGACATCGATCGCGTTCGGGCCTTCCATGTGCCCCCCCTTCACGAGGACCGCTCGCGCGCCCGTGCGCCGGAGTGCGCGGGCCGCATCGTGAGCCTCGCCCACCGAGCGCACCCGCTCGCCTAGGAGTGCGCGCGCTTCGGCAACATTGACGGTCACCAGGGTGGCTCGCGGCAAGAGCTCCCCTTTCAACGCATTGACCGCACGCAGGGTGAGCAAGCGAGCGCGTCCCCGCGTCGGCAGCATCGGCGTGTCGACGATGACCGGAACGCCGTGGTGTTGCTCCAGCAAGCGGGCCAAAGCACGGACGTTCGCCGCGCTGCCCAGCGCGCCGACCTTCACGGCGCGAACGCGCTGATTGCGAAGGACCTCCAGAGCCTGGGCGATGACATCGGCCGCGGGCACGGCGCGCAGACGCCGGAGACCCGCCGTGGACTGCACGGTCATCGCCGCCACCACCATGCAGCCGAATACGCCGGCGGCCGAGAAGGCGCGCAAGTCGGCCGCCAACCCCGCGCCGCCGCCCGGATCGAGCCCGCCGATCGCGAGCGCACACTCGAGGTGAGCCTCGCGTGTCCGGCGCGCGTCGGGTGCGTCCATACCGTCGTCCGAAGAGAGGCAGCATTGCGCGGTCCGTCTTCGAGGTCCAGCGATTGACACTCCGCGAAAGACGCTGATACGCAAGTATGCGCGTGCGCGCTCGATCGACTCGCCGCACCGCGCTCGCCACCGCGTGCGCAGCCATCGCCACGGCCCTGGTCACGTGCGACGCCCGCGCACAATGCGTGGACGAGGAGCTCAAGAAGGAGCTCATCGGCGGCCGGCACTACCGCGGCGTCGAGGACCGCCTCTTCATCAAGGCGTTCCGCCACGAGCTTTCGGCCATGGGAGGCTGGTACGCCGCGGACCTTTACTCCTCCAGCTGGGTCGCCGGCGGCGCCTATACCTTTCACTTCAGTGAAGATCTCGGGCTCGAGGCGAGCGTGCAATTCACGCGATTCCACAGCGCAGTGACCGACGCGTACGAGCGGCGATATCCCCAAATCCAGGTGCTCGATCGCGCGGACAAGCCCGGCACCCTTTACTTCGGGCACCTCGTCTGGTCCTTCGCCTACGGCAAGCTTCGCTGGATGGGTGACGGCATCAGCCGCTTCGATTTCAATGTCGCCTTCGGTACGGGTGTCACCGACGATTCCACCTCGCGCGGTCTTACCGCGAGCGCTGGAATCGGCACGAAGTTCTACTTTGGCCGATGGTTCGCCGTCCGCTTCGACGCGCGCGATCATGTGCTCCGAGAGGTGTTGGTAGGCGACGATCACCTCGTCAACGACGTGGTGGTCACGGTGGGTGCGAGCGTCTTTCTGCCATTCGGCGGGTGAGTGAGCGGGCTTTTTCAATCGACCTACTTGGCGGCAAGCCCACTTCAGGGGAGCATCTTCGGCATGCGGTTGCGGACGGCCCTCATCGCAGGTGAGGTGATGATGGCGACGCTCGTCGTCGGCGCTTTCGCGCTGGCCCAGCCCCGAAGCGGCAGGCCGGTCCGCGTGTCCCCGAGGCCCAACCTGCCCGAAAAACACGCCCCCCCCCCGCCCTCGTCCGCTGCGGCTGGCGGCTCGGAAGACCGAGCGGCACCCGCGCCGAGCGTCTCCGCGACCTCGGCCGGCTTCCCCGCGAGCGACGCCGGAAGCCGCGACCCCCTGCCGGGAAGCCCAGTGGCCGGCGGCAACGGAGAGTCGGGCACCATTCGACTCTCTGCGCTCAATCCCGCGCCGAACGAGTTCGCGGACGCGGCGCCCTCGCCGTCCTCGGTCGACTACGAACAGTTGCTTTCCGAGGTCGCATCTCTTCGTGCGCGGGTCGCGGCCGTGAGCGATACCCTCTTTCACTCACGGATCGCCGTCACGGTGGAGACGAGCGCGGATCATGCGCGCATCGCGCGCCTCTGGGTTTCGCTGGACGACGGGATGGTCTGGACCTCACCGGCCGGCCTCGCGACCCGGGACGCGGCGGTCGTCTACGACCACGCCGTCTCCCCGGGTCACCACGCGGTGACAGTCGAGGTCGAATACCGCGAAGGGGGCGACACCTTCCGCTCGTCGCAGCGCTCGCGTTTCGTCGTCGACGTACCGAACGACGAGCGCCTCACGGTCGAGATCAAGGTTTGGGACGAGTCGAGCATGAACGACTTTCCGCACGACAAGAAGGGCGAGTACGACCTCCGCATCCGCGCGCGGGCGAACGCGCAGCCGGTCGGGAGGTGAGCGTTGAGAGGGCTGCGCGCTTTGACGATGTTGCCTTGGGTCGTCGTGGCATCTACGGCGTGGGCACAGCCGCGAGGTCCGGCCACGACGCCCGTCGTGCCGGCAGAGAGCCGCGCGGAGGCCCCGAGGCCAGACGAGGATCCGGCAGGGAGCCTTTTTGCCGTCGTCCTCCGGGCGTACCAGGCAGCGCTCACTGCGCGACGGCTCGGTCACCAGGACGATCTCCGCCGCGAGGACGTTGCGAGCCGCGTGGCGGAGAGCGAGCAGCTCTCGAGCGCCGGACGGCTCGACGAGGTCATCGCGCGACTGACCGATCTAGTCGAGCGCCCTCAGTTCGCGCTGTTCGGCGAGCTCGAGGAAGGGCGTGCTGCCGTCTTCCGGCTCGGCGATGCACTGGCGACCGCGGGGATCGATCTGCCGGCCCGGGCGTACCTCCGGCAGGTCATCCAAACGAGGCACGCATGGGATGGCGGCGGCACGTGGGCGCGCCTGGCCGTGAGGCGGCTCGTCGACATCGCGCTTGCGGACGAACGCTACGCGGCCGTCGCAAAGGACCTCGAGGGGATTGCGTCCGCGGGTCCCGAGGACGTGCGCGGCGAAATCGCCTACATGAACGGGCGGGCGAAAGAGGCCGCCGGCGACCCCGAAGCCGCAATGGCGTCGTATGCGCTCGTCACACAGCGTTGCCGCTTTTGGGCGCAAGCCACATACCTCTCCGGGCTCATCCAGGTCGAAAGGGGTCGCCACAAGGAAGCGGAGGATCTTCTCTGCCACGTCGCTGACCCGAGGCGGAGCGAGGCGACGACACCCGTTTTCGCCGACGAGAACTTCTTCGCGGTTCGCGACCTCGCGCGCCTCGGCCTCGGCCGGATCGCGCACGAGGACGGGCGAAATGACGACGCTCGCTATTATTATTACCTCGTCCCGCGTGACAGCGATCGCCTCGCGGAGGCGCTCTACGAGGCGGCGACGACGCGCTACGAGAAGAAGGATTACCAGGGCGCGCGCGAGCTCCTCGACGAGCTTGCGGGGCTCAGGTTGCACCACCGGTACGAGGACGAAGCATGGGTCCTCGACGCCTGGGTGGACCTCGCGCGCTGCCGTTTTCCCGATGCCGACAAGAAGCTCGTCGAGTTTCTCGCCCGCTTCGAGCCCGTGCGGGACGGCGCGCGGCGCATCGCGAACGACGCGGCCGCGACGAGGCGCCTGCTCGACGCCGTTCACGGTGGCAGCGATGCCTTCACCACCGCGACGGGCGGAGTCGCGATCGCGGGGACCACGCCGGAAGTGGTGCGCACAATCGCGACCCTCCTGCGCGTCGATCCCGCGTACGGACGCATCTTGCATCGCCGCGGCGTGCTGGAGCGCGAAGCTTCAGGGCTAGTGTACGCGCTCGCCGCCATCGACGACATGCAGCGAGCCCTGGCGACCAACGGCGGGGTGCGCCCCGCGACGGAGCTCGAGCCGGAGGTAGAATCCGGGGCGCAAGAGTTGCGCCTTGCGTTCGAAGGCGTGGAGAGCCAAATCGCCGACCTGGCTGCGGCCCATGCCGCCCCTGCGAGTCTTGCCGGCCTGCACGCCGAGCTCGGAGAGCTGAGGTCTCGCTTCGCGCGCCTCACGCGACCGGCGGAGGAGGAGCCGCCAACTGCGCTGGCATCGAGTCGATTGGGCGAGGATTTGTCGGACCTCTTTCGGGCCGATGCCCTGGCGGGCCAGGCGCTCACTTCACGGGTCGCGAGCGAACGCAAGAAGCTCGGGGACGCGGAGGCGACCCTGGCCGCCGACGCGCTCACGCGGCTCGACCTTCGCCTGTCGCGTCTGCTCAGACGCGCACGCCTCGGACGCATCGAGAGCGTGCTTGGTCGAAAGCGTGCGCTGGAAGTCGAAGTCCAAGCGATTCGCCTCGGCTATCTGCCACAAGATGCCGTCGATTCGTTGCAGGCCGGCCGCTACTTGGAAGACAGTGAGGAGTACTGGCCATTCGAGGGCGACGACTGGCCGGACGAGTACGTGGGGAGAGAAACGAAGTGACCGACACGCGACAGCAACGCGCGAGATTGGCACGCAAGCAGTCCCGTGCGGTGGGCACACTCGGCGTCTTGCTCGCGCTCGCGCATCCTGCGGTTCAGGCGGCAGTTCCCGCCGCGCCGAACACACCGGTTCGCGCGGACGGCATCAAGCCTGCAGCCGAACGGAGCGTGAGCGCCGAGGCGGCGAGGCGGCCCCTGACAGGTGCCGCCGTGCGAAATCCGAGTCGCGAGGCCGCGTCGACCTCGCACGCCGAGGCGCGCGGGCCAAGGATTCCCGAGACCCTGCGTTTACCGCTCAGGGCGCGGCTCGACGTCAGGGTACGCGCCGATCTCGCACAGACCAAGCGCCTCCGATCGGAGGCGGTGGCGCTGCTCACGACGTTCGTGGCGGAGCTTCCCAAAGGCGCAAGCGAGATGCCAGAGGCTCTAGTCCGACTCGGGGAGCTTCAATGGGAAAACGAACGTGATGCGTTCGTGGCTCGCTTTCAGGAGTGGGAAAAGATCCCCGTCGATCAGCGCGGCCCGGCCCCGGAGCTCGACTACCGGGTTGCGCGCGACCTTCTTTCGCGAGTTCTCCGCGACTACCCATCGTTCGACCAATACGATGTCGCGCTCTACGTCGACGGCTTCCTGGCGTTCGAGCAAGGCAACGAGGACGAGGCTCGCCAGCGCTTCGAGCGCATCTTGCGGGACTACCCGCAGTCCCGGTTCGTGCCCGACGCGCACATGGCCGAGGCCGAGGCGATCTTCGAGGGTAAGTACGATTTCGCGGGCGCCCTCGCCGAGTACGAGAAGGTCCTCGTTTACAAGGGGCAAATCGACCCGGCGCTTTATGGTCTGGCCCTCTTCAAGACCGCTTGGTGCCACTGGCGACTTGGCAACAACGAGGAGGCCGCTCGGCGTTTCGTGGCCGTCTTCGAGGCGACTGACGAGGGTCGACTCGCCGTGAGCGCAAGCGTCGCACAACGAACGCAGCTCGACGAGCTTCAGGAGGAGGCGCTGAAATACATCGTCGAGGTCTTCACCGAAGACGAGAAGAATACCGCGCAGGATCTCTACGCTTTTCTGACGAAAATTGGCGGCGAGCGCTTTGGCGGGAAGATCGTGCGCGCCCTCGCGGCGCAGTTTTTCGAGCAGGCGCACTACGAGCGCGGAATCGAGGCCTACGAGCTGCTCCTCAAGCTCGAGCCGACGAGCCGCGACGCGGGGCAGTGGATACTACGGATCGCCACGGGATTCGCGGCGGTCGAGAGCTGGTCTCGCCTTGAATCGACCTTCGCACGGGCCGTCGCGCAGTACACGACCGGGGGGCCTTGGTCGCGTACGCAGAGCGACTTGGCCAACGTCGCTGCCATCACCGCTGCCATCGAGGAGAGGTTGCGCGGCGACGCGATGTCGCTTCACGCGAAAGCGCAGAGAGATCGTACCAGCCGCGCGGAGTTCGAGGGCGCCGCGGGCCTTTACCAGACTTATCTATCCAGGTTCGCGAAAGAGCCGAAGGCCTACGAGGCGCACTTTCATCTCGGGGAGATCGAATTTTTTAGGTTGAATCGAAACCTGGACGCGGCGACGCACTACTTGGCGGCCGCAGAGGGCATTCCTGCCAAGGAGGTAGCGGGAGAGCTCGCGGCGATGCGGCACGACGCCCTCTACAACGCGCTCGCGGCCCTCGCTCGGGAGATGGACTCCAAGCGCGAGAAGAAGCTGCCGAGCGAAACCGAAGCAGACAAGAAATACGCGGAGGCCCTCGACCTTTATGCGCGACTCTATCCGAACGACGTCCAGCTCCCTGCCATGTTCTTCCGCCAGGGTCGCTTTTACTTCGACGACGGAAACTACGATTCGGCAGTGAAGATCTGGGGAATGCTGCTCGAGAAATTTCCGAACAGCGAGCCCTCGCGCGACGCTGGCGACAGCATTCTCGAATCGTTCAACCGCGCGAAGAACTACGAGAACATCGAGACCTGGGCACGGCGGCTCAAGGCGCTACCGAGCTTCGCTGCCGCGAAGCAACAAGAAAGGCTCGACGCGCTCATCGTGGTGGCGGTCTTCAAGCAGGGGGAGCAGAAGGCGGCGGCGGGCGACCACTCGGGAGCGGCACGCTCGTACTTGCGTGCAGCGCAAGAGTTCCCCAGAGATGCGCGCGCTGCGCAGGCGTGCGTCAACGCAGAGCAAGAGGCGCGCCTGAGCGGCGCGGCGGACACGTTGCTGGAGGCAGCGCAGCTCTCGATGAGCCCGGCGTACCGCGACAGGCCAGAGTCGCCCCTCGGGGCCTGGATCGCGACGACGACGCTGCAGGCGATGGGACTCTTCGGCGACGCGGCTGGGGTCGCCGAGCAAATGGCCGCCTTCAACGATCGCGAGCACCCGAACTACGCCAAGTTCGAGCACGAGAAGGACGCCGCGTACAACGCCGTGGTTCTGCGCGAGGCTACGGGTGAGCACGATCGCGCCGTCTTCGACGGCGATCGATTCCTCGCGGCGTACGGGAGCGCACCCGAAGCCGACGAGGTGGTCTTCCAGATGGGTCGCGCCCACCAGAACGCAGGCCGGTCGAAAGACGCCGCGGACCTTTACAGACGGTATCTGGCACGGGCAAAGAACTTGGACCATCGCGCCCAGGGGCTCGTGCTCCTCGCGCTCGCCGACGCCAAGACTGGCGACGATCACGGGGCGGTATCGTCCCTCGATGAGGCGGTGAACCTCGGAAGACGTCACGCGCGCGACCTCGGACCAGAGGGCCGTTTTGCGGCGGCGCACGCGCGTTACATGGAAGGTGAACGCGTCCTGTCGGCATTCGAGCAGATTCGAATTCAGGGAGACGTGAAGCAGCTTAAGGCGCGACTCAGACAAAAGACGGCGCTCCTGAAGGTAGCGGCCAAGGCTTTCCTCGATTGCGTGTCGATGGGCGTCGCGGAATGGACGACGGCCGCCCTTTACCAGATCGGCCACATGTACGAGGCCTTCGCGAAGGCTCTGCGCGATTCCCCTCCGCCCCCGGACGTCAGGTCCGAGGACCAAAAGGCCGACTATCAATCGCAGATCGAGGAGTTCGCCGTGCCCATGGAGGAGCGAAGCCTCGACGCCTACGAGAACGGCTGGAAGAAAGCGACCGATCTCGGCATCTACAACCAGTGGACGGCGAAGATGCGCGAAGCGCTCGGCCGCCTCAACAGCGAGCTGTACCCCCCCTTCCGGGAAATCGGGTTCGAAGTGCTGTCGCATGGCCCGCGGCCGCTGCCCGCGCTGTTGGAGGCCCCGAGCCCGCAGGCGCCTGCTGGACCGAGGGCCACGGACAAGCGATGAATTTTCGCGTTTTCACGTTGCTGCTACTGACGGCTTGCCGCGCGCCGCGCGGGGTCGAACCCCGACAGGCGACCGTCACTCGAGCGCCTCGGGTGGACCCCACCGCCATCGCGGCGATGGTGCAGGGAGTGCAAGCGGCGAAGGACGGCCAGCGCGAGCGGGCCAGCTCGCTCTTGCGTGAATCACTTCGGCTGGACGGCAGTCTATGGGAGGCGCGTTATGATCTAGGAATTCTCCTTGCAAGCACTGGCGACTTGGCCGGCGCCGAGGTGGAGCTCGCGACGGTGTCCCAGGTTGCCGTCGACTCACAAGAAGCCGCTCTCGCCGTAGCCGAAGTCCGTCGGCGTCGCGGCGAAGCCAAGCTCGCCGCCGACGGTCTTGGCGAATTCGTGAGTCGACACCCGACCGCGATCGAGGCACGAACAGTCTACGTTGGCACCCTTCGGGAGAGTGGCCAGGTCGACAAGGCGATCGTGCAGGCGCGCGAGGTCCTCGTTCGAAAGCCGGCGGACGCGACGGCGCTCGCCGAGCTCGCACTCTCGCATCTGGCGAAAAACGAAAATGTTGCCGCCGGCCTACTTGCAAAACAGGCGCTCGAATCGAGTCCCAACAGCGCCGTGGCACACCGTGCGACCGGCCTCCTCGATCTCGCGAACGGCGACGATGCCGAGGCGTTCGTCGAGTTCCGCAAGGCGTCAGTAGCCGACCCACGAGACACCATCTCACGCTTGAACATGGGAGTCGTTCTCCTCCGCGCCGGAGCGTATGCGAGGGCGGAGGAGCAATACCGCGAGATCCTCAAAGTTTCGTCTGACGACGTCGACGCGCAGGTGGGTCTGGCCGCCGCACTTCGCGGGCAAGGCGATGGCCAGCATCCGCAGAGATTCGCGGATGCGCATGCCATCCTCGAAAGGGTGCTGGCCACGAATCCGCACCAGACGAGCGCCCTCTTCAACGTCGGTGTGCTCGAGGCCGATTTCATGAAGAGACCTGCCGACGCGGCGATGCATTTCCGACGCTTCCTCTTGGACTCACCACCGGACCACTCGTTACGAGCTGAGGCGGAACGGTACGTGTCGGCGGCGGGTGCGAGCCAACCGTCGGAACCCCCGCCACCGACCACAACACCGCCCGGTGTCCGCACGAACAAGTGAAAGGGGCCCGCCGAAGGGCGGCGGGCCGGGCCTTATGGAGGCCGCGGACCGGCTTGGGCATCCAGAGGGCGACGTGGGATTAGGTTTTCTTGAACAATCGTGAGAACAGCCTCGATTTTTTGGGCTCTTCGGACTCCTCGGGCGCTGGGCTGACTTGCTTGGGACCGGGTGGCGAGCTGCTCGTCCGGCCGCCGCGCATTTGAAAGAGGCGGACCTCCCGCGCCGCGTCGATGTTTCGCGGGTTGATCTCCACGGCGCGTTTGAAATCGCGGATTGCGATTTCGAGTCGCCCGAGGCGTTTGTGGAGCATCCCGCGCCAGAAGTGCCCCTTCTCGGATCGCTCGTTCAATGCGATGGCTCGGTCGAGCATCTGGATGCAATGCGCCGTCTTTTCGGGAGTCTGGTTCTCGGGCTTGATCGCAACGAGCCAAGCAAGGAGGGCGAGATACGAAGCCTGCGTGGAATCGGCTTCGAGCGCTTTCCGACAAAAGGCCTCTGCTTGAGCCATGTCATTCTTGCGGAAGAAGACTTCTGCTTTTTGAAAGTCCGTCGATGCCTCTACCACTTTGGCTACGGTCTCTTGCATCTCCGGCGAACCGCTGCCGTCCGCGAGCAGCTTCATGTACCGCATTCGCTGCTCGTCGTCGGCCAGCGTGGCGTACGCCTCACTCATCCTCGAGAAGACGCGCGAGCAGGCGTCGCGAACGGGGGCTAGCTCCGGGGAGAGCCTATCGGGGTGCCAGCGTTTTGCCAGGGCGAAGAAGGCGGATTTGATCTCCTCCGCTTTCGCGTCGCGCGCGACATCGAGCATCATGAAATAGTCTGCACGGTCGATCGTCGCGGCGCGGCCGACTATCTCGCTCCATCGTGCAGCGGCGTCGCTACCCAGCGTTGCCGGCGCGACCGGCAGTCCGGGCCCCGCGGCGTTGACCCGCCCGTTGGCCGCCTTCGCCGCGCGAGGGGATACGCGTAACGACGTCGAAGATTGCTCTGCGGCTGCAGACGGTGACGCCGCCGACGCGAACGGCAACCCCTTCGACTCGATGGTCGCCCGCACGGCATCCGCGGGCGGAAGGACATCCACCTGCTTGGTCACGAGAAGCAGGTAGGCAAGGAGCTGCGCCGTTCGCTTGTCGAGGTGCGCAGCCTGCTCCAACTCGGAAACGCGAGTGGGGACAGTCCGAAGGAGCTCCACCGCCGCTGCTGTTTCTTTACCGAGCCGCATGCGAGCGACGTCGGCCCCACGAGCGAGCCGCAGCGGGGACGCCGTCACGCGGGCGAGGGCAGCCTGAACGCGCTCCCACGGGGCATGCTCTTGCAACATCCCCCAGAGCAGCGGCACCGGATCGATGCCGCGCGCCCCGGGGGCGCCCCAATCATGGAGCGCATCGAAGCCTTGGTAATAGGCGAAGGTCGTCTCGGCGGGCAGCGCGGCGACGTGGAGCAGCTGCCGCGCGAGCTGGACGGTCAGAGCTTCGCGCAGCATCGCGTCGTCGATCAGTCCTCGGCTGACCAGGAGCTCCCCGTGCAGCGTGGGTCGCTCCGCTTTCGCGGTCGCAAGCTCCGCCAGGGAGCTGGTCAATTGTTCTTTGGTCAGATGCCCGAGCTCACGAAGCGCCTGACCCAGATAGACCACTGCCTCGCTCGTCCGCGCCTTCGCGGGCTGGCCGTCGACGAAGAGGACCACCGCGGTCCGCCTGTCGGGTGCAAGAAGCTCGACGGTCCCATCGAGCTTTTTCTCGAGGGCATAAAGCATCAGATGGATGAACGGCGTTCGTGCGAGCGTTCCGCTCGCGGCGGGGGCCGGCCGGGTGGTCGAGGGATCTCCCATGCAAACGAAGCAACGGCGCGACGTGAGGCTACGAGAAGGCGAGATTACCTTGGGGCCTTCCCGTCGCGCGAGAGCGTCGTCGCGCGTGTAGACTGACAGGGTACCCCATCAACGCACGATGCCCAAGGCCTCCCCCGCCCCCCCGCCGAAGGAGATCGCACACTTCGAGATCGTTCGGCGTCTCGGGGCTGGCGGCATGGCAGAGGTATTCCTCGCGAAGAAGCGCGGTGCGGAGGGCACGTACAAGGTGCTCGTACTCAAGCGCATTTTGCCGACGCACGGAGGCTCCCGGCGCTTCCGGTCGATGTTCATCGAGGAAGCGAATCTCGCCACGCGCCTAAACCATCCGAACGTCGTGCAGGTTTACGAATTCCAAGACTTCGCCGAGCACGGGCTGCTGCTGGCGATGGAGTACGTGGAGGGCTGCGACCTCGGGCGTCTAATGGCTGCCGCGCGGTCAACGGGAAATGGGCTCGCCCCATGGGTAGGGGCGTGGATCGTCGCCGAGGCGGCGAAGGGCCTGCACTATGCGCACGAGAAAAAGGACGAAGCGGGCCAACCACTCGAAATCATTCACCGTGATGTGAGCCCACAGAACATCCTCCTGTCGCTCGACGGAGCCGTGAAGATCGCCGACTTCGGCATCGCCAGCGCGCGGCTTTTCGCCGAAGAGCACGGAGTACTGAAGGGCAAGTTTGGATACATGGCGCCGGAGCAGGCGCGGGGCGAGACCATCGACCGCCGCTGCGATTTGTACTCACTCGGGGTGATTCTTGTGGGAGATTCTGGCGGGTCGGCCCATCCACGGCGGCCTCGGCGGCGAGGCATTACTCGACGTCGTGCGCTCGGCCATCGTCGAGCCGCCGTCGGCGTACGCGAAAGGTGTGCCGCCCGAGCTGGAGGCCATCGTTCTGCGCGCACTGGCGGCACCGCGGCACGAAAGATACGCAACGGGTCGCGAGATGGCTGCTGCCATCGGACACGCGATGTTCAAACATGGGGAGCTCATCGACGCTTCGGCACTCGAGGCGGCCATTGCTCTTCTCGTCTCCCGCGACGTGCGCAGCGAAAAGGACGTCCCGAAGGAGCCACTCCCACGCGTGCGGTCGGAGGATGCCCACACCCAGGCCGCGGTCCCACTCGCGCGAAGCCTGGCCGAGTCGAGAGCCAGCGCTCATCCCCCCGAGCCTTCGCCGGCCCTTCGGAATGTCGAGCTCGTGGCGTCGGCCGATGCGCCTTTGCCGACGCGCGTGCCGGCGTCGGGTCCGCGCGAAGTGCGGCACGTGTCCGTCGTGACGCTTTGCGTCCATGGCCTCGAAGGCCTCGCGCTCCCTCGGCGAACGCTCGATCAGCTGCGGGGCATGCTCGACGACCTCGCCTTCAAGCGAGGTATGCGCTGGATGTGGACGAACGACGGAGAGTCCCGCGCGATCGCCGGGCTCACCGCCAACCCGTCACGTGCTGCCGCAGACGCGGCGCAACTAGCGCTCGACGTGCACGAGGCCATCGCTGGTTTCAAGGAGGACATGCCCACCCAGGTGGCCGCATCGCTCGGAATCGTCCGTGGCATCGCGAGCGGCACTCGAGACGCGCAAGCCCACCTCGTCGACTACCACCTGCACGAGCCGACGACGTTTCTCGCCGACTCGCTTGCGCGCGCGACCCCCGTGGGCCGGACGTGGGTCGCGGGCGGCATTTATCGGCTCGTCAGGCGTAGCTTTCGGTGGGGCGACGCCCCGACCCTGCATCTCGCGGGCGGCGCGGTCAGGGAGGCGCCGCCTGCCATGCGTCTCTATTCGCTCGAGAGGAGCCTGTCGCGAGAAGAACGCCTCGCTGAAGTTCAGGCCGGATCGAGCGAGCTGGTCGGGCGCGATGCGGAGAAGGCGGAGCTGCACGCGGCGTATCACCTCGCCCTCAGCGGAGGCGGGGGCGCAGGTCATCTCGTTTGCCGAGCGCTCGTCGGCGAAATGGGTATTGGCAAGACGGCCTTGGCCGGAGCGTTCGTCGCCGAATTGCCCCCAAACGCGCGCCTCATTCACGTCGAATGCACTCCGGTCGGCATCGAAGTTCCGTACGCGACGATCGCGGACCTCATCCGGGCGACCATCGGGACGACCGGAGAAGAGCCATTCGAGGAGGTGGCCTCGCTCATCGCGGGCGCGGGTGGCGGCGCTGCAAGCGGCGACGGGACGAGCCCGATGGTGGCGCGCCTCGCCGAGCTCGCGACGAACCGCCTACTCGCCGGGGATGACGAAGACGCGCACTCTCGCAAGAAAACCATCGTGACCGGCGTCCGGAATCTCCTCGCCGCAGTCGCGTTGGACCAGCCCCTGGTCCTTCTCCTGGAGAGCGTGCATTGGTCTGACAAAGCGAGCATCGACGTCCTCTGCGACCTTGCGCATGCGAGCGACCCCCTGCCAATATTCGTCCTGGTCGTGACCCGCGACGACGAGCGGATTGCGCACTTGCTCGAGGGGCTGACGCGCATCGATTTGCGTGGGCTGACTCCGAGCGAACAGGTGCGCCTGGTCCAGACACGCCTTGGAGTGCGGGCGGGCGCCGAGCAGGTTTGCGTGGACCTGCTTCCCAAAGTAGCCGGCAATCCCTTCTTCCTTCTCGAGCTCATCGACGCGTTGTTGGAGCGCGGCGCGCTCGAGATCCGCGAAGGCGAGGTGGACGCGCATGGGGAGCGCGTTGCGATACTCGCGCGGAGCGAACGGCCCGACGCCTCCCTCGGCGCCCTGCCATCGACGCTCGAACAGCTCCTCGGGGACCGCATCCGCGAGCTGCCGGCTCCGGAGCGGACGGTGGTCGAATGGCTTGCCATCGCAGGAGGGCCGTTGTCGCTAGCGGATGTGCTGCGCTTGTCCGAGGAGAGCGGAGAGGAGGCGGTGGTACGTCTTTGCGCGCGAGGCCTCTGTGATCGCAAGGGCGAGTTGGTGGACTTTCGACACGCGCTCACTAGGGACGTCGCCTATGCCGAGCTCGAGCCTGCCGATCGCATACGTCTGCATCGCAGGCTCGGCGAGCATCTCGCCGGAACGTCGCTGGCTCGTGGGGTCTCCGCTGCCATCGTGGCGCGTCACCTCGCGCGAGGGGGGAGCCATGAGCGCGCCGCCGAGTTTTATTTCGCGGCAGCCAGCGCCGCGCGCGCGAGCCATCAGACGCCGATGGCCATACGATACTTTCAGCGTTCCCTCGCGCACATGCATCCCGATGACACTCGGCGGGCTCAAACGCACGAAGCCCTCGAAGGCGCCTACCGAATGTTAGGACGCAAGCGCGAGCGCGTGCTTCACCTTCAGGAGCTGAGGCGAATGGTTCGATTGGTCGGCACCCCGCGGGCGATCTGCCTCGGGCTCCTGCGGACGGGGCGGTACGACTTCGACGAAGGGCGGCTTGCGCATGGAGCGGTGGTGGCCAAGCGTGCTGCGGAGGTGGCCCACTCGTCGAAGGTCGCATCGCTCGAAGTAGAGGCCGAGGCGCTGGTGAGCGATTTCTTGCGTGAGCTCGGGGACGTACGGGGGGCGCTGGCGGCCTGCGATCGGGCGCTCGCGGCGTGCCGTGCAGCCGGTGGCCATGTTCCGCCGAGGCTGCGGGGAGAGGTGCTGCGATCGCGCGGCATTCTCTTGCGTCGTGTTGGTCGCGTCGGCGAAGCCGTGGAGGCGCACGTAGAGGCGATCGCGATCTTCAAGCGGAGCGGCGCGCGACGAGGCGAGGCCCGGGTCAAGAACTCGCTTGCCTATTCGATGTTCGTGCAGGGCCGTTACGAGGACGCCATCGCTCTTGCTCTCGAATCGATTCAGATTGATCTGTCGATCGGCGGCCGATTTCAGGTAGCCAAGACATTGACTACCATTGGGCATACCTATTTCCGCTTGGGAGACGTTTGTCGGGCGCTCGCTTATTTGAGGCGCGCGCGCGAGGCTCATGACCGCTATGGCGACCAGGACGGCTGGGCGGAGACTCTGCTCGTCAGCGCCATGGTGGCGACCGAGATGGGAGATGTCTCGGCGGCCGAAAGTCACGTGCGGGATGCGGGCGCATTGATCGCAGCCACCGAGAACGCATACGATCGCGTGTACGAGAGCGTCGTTCGCGCGCTTTTGGCGCGGGCGTGCGCGCGGAGTCAAGAGGCGGCCGACCACGCGCTCGGGGCCCGACGAAGCGCGGAGGGGATGGCGCTCGTCGCGTTCCATTTTTATGCGATGGCCATCGAAGCGGCGGCGCGCGCTGATCTCGGTGAGGCGCATGCCGCTACGTTCCTGGCGACCACCGCGCTCGGCGCCGTCGAGAATTTGCAGGGGTGCGAGTACGAGCTCGAGATCCGCACTCTCTGCACGGACGCCCTCGAGCGCACGGGGTCACCGAACGCATCGGATGCCCGCGAGCAGACGCTCGAGCACACGCGCCGGCTGATACGCACCGTGCGCGATGCGAGATTGCGGAACCTCTTTCCACGCCGCCCGCTCAATGCGGCACTTCTGCGCGCCGCGCCGCTGCAAGACGTGACGCTGACGCCGATCGCCCCGTCGACCAGGACGCCCACGACGGGCAGCCCCGGAGCGCTCGAAGGGGCATGACGGCCCGCGCACACAGCACCGGCAAACGGCGTGTCGCGCTGATTCTCTCGGGCGGCGGCGCGCGAGGTGCGTACGAGGTAGGGGTACTTTGGTACATCTTCGACGAGCTGACGCGCGCCCTCGGAGCGCCCCCGCGCATCGACATTTTGTGCGGCACGAGCGTCGGCGCGATCAACGCGTGCTTTCTCGCCGCCCACTTGGGCGATCCGGTCCTCGGGCTTCGGCGCCTCGTCGATCTCTGGAGCGAGCTCGAGCTGATGCGTGTTCTCGGGTTCGGACTGCGTCAAATCGTGACCTTGCCTCGTGTGCTGCTCGGCGGCGGGCTCGGTTACGGAGTGTTCGACGTCCGGCCGATGGCGGAGCTCGTCCAACGCGAGATCAGCTGGCGAGCGGTATCACGGTGCTTGAAGAGTCACCGCCTTCGGGCCCTCACTGTGTCTTGCACGGAGGTGTCGACGGGGCGAACGGTCGTGTTCATGCAGGTCTCGCCGGACCTGACCATTCCGACGAGCGCTCCACCTCGCACGCTCTTCCGGGCTGATCGCATCGGGCCACAACACGCGCTCGCCAGCGCGGCCATTCCTTTGCTCTTTCCTTCTGTCCGAATCGATGACGAACTCTACCTCGATGGGGGTTTGCGACAGAATACCCCCATCGCACCGGCGCTCCGTCTCGGAGCGACTCACATCTTCGCGATCGGTAGCTCGCGAGAAGTCCAAGGACGCATCGTCCACGAGACGGGTGACCACAAATCAGGTAGAGCGCCGGGAGCGGCGTTTCTGCTGGGCAAGATCTTGAACGCGTTCTTGCTCGACCACGTCGATGTCGACATCGAGCTCCTGACACGAATCAACAACGTCCTCTTGGATGGAACGCGGGCGTACGGTCCGGCCTTCGCCAATGCGTTGAGCGCAGAGGCGCACGGCCGCGGCGCGCAAGACTACCGGTTCGTCAATTGCCTCCGCGTGCGGCCGAGCGAGGACATCGGCCAGCTCGCCAACGATCACCTGAAGCGCGGGCAGCTGAGAGGCGATCCGATCCTCACGAAGCGCCTGTTCAAGCTGATTGACCTCGGCGCGGAGAGCGAAGCCGACCTGGCCAGCTACCTACTCTTCGACGGCCCCTTCTGCCGGAGGCTCATCGAGATGGGCCGCGCGGATGCGCAGGCGCGCCGGGAGGATCTCCTGGAGTTTTTTCGCGACGTGCAGAGCGATGACGGCGGGGCGAACGAAGAGTCTCTCGACGAGAGCGGTCGGTTTGATCGCGACTCGGTGACCCTCGGCACATGACTGACGGCGCGCGAGGGTAAAGTTTGGAGGAAAAGGCCGGACCGGTGTGAGCCCCATGACGTCGGCTCGTGTCCGCCGGAGCGGCACGCTAGAGGGTCGCGGGCGGAAATGCGCTTCCGGGCGGGGAGAAAAGGAAGCCCTGCAAGAGATCGCAGCCGGCCTCCACGATCGTGTCGCGCTCTTCCGCCGTCTCGATGCCCTCGGCGACGACCTGCATTCCGAGCTCGTGACACATCGCGATCATCGTTCGGACCAGCGTCTGCTTCGTCGGCTGGCAATTCACGCCCCTGACCAACGACATGTCGAGCTTCACGACCTCGGGCTCGAGCTGCGCGAAGCTCGTCAGACCTGCGTACCCCGCGCCCAGGTCATCGACCGCGATGCGAAAACCCATCCAGCGCAGACGCGCGATGCGCGCTTGAACGTCGCTCACCGCGTGCAAGCTAGCGCGCTCCGTTATTTCGAGGACCACCCTTTCCGCGATGCGCGCCAGCGGGCGATGGGCGTCGAAGAGCTCGTCGTCGAGCAAGTCGTGCGTGTGCAGGTTCACGAACAGCATGACGCCCTTAGGCATTCGCTCCGCCGGCTCGGCGGCCCGCGCTCGGATGGCGCGACCGAGCTCGTGCAGCCGGCCGAGGCGCTCGGCCGCGTCGAGGATGGCCCCTGGATGGGGCAGTGAAGGTTCGTGCGAGCGTAGGAGCGCTTCGTAGCCGAAGACGTCGCGGCGAGACCACGAAACGATCGGCTGGTATGCCATCCAAAGCGAGTCGAGCGCGCTGCCAAAGCTTGCGACCAGACCGGCGCGGTCCCCCACCAGTCGGTCGGCCCCGCCGGCCAGGTCGAGCGCTTCGCGCTTGGCGCGAGCGATCCGGTGCAGGCGTACGGCGTCGGCGGTGATTGTACGCAGGCGCGCCGAGTCGACGGGCTTGGGCAAATAGCGAAGCGCGCCGTGCTCGACCGCTGCCATGGCGGTCTCGAGCGTTGGACTCCCGGTGATCAGCACCACCGGCACGTCGAGATCGTGGGCGCGGATCCGCTCCAGGAGGGCCAGGCCGTTGAGACGTGGCATGTCGATGTCGCTCAATACGACGTCGTACGCACCATTCCGAATCGCCTCCACTGCCGCTTCGCCGTCGAACCGTGTGTCGACGTCGTAGCCGTCCGCGGCGAGTGTCCGCGCATAAGAGCGGAGCAGCACGACGTCGTCATCGACGAGCAAAACTCGCGCTCGCCCGTACGGCGGAGGAGGCGAGGCTGAGGCGGCGATCAAGACGGCAAACCTTCCACCACAGACCGAACGGTTCGCCGCCCTGCACGGCTAAGGGCAAGCGCCGCGCATTGTCACCGACGAGAGACCGAACCTTACGTACAGGCGGCCATCGCTGCTCACGCAACCCCACGGGCGCTCACCGGAACGGGTCGATCGATCCCGCCCCCTGCCGCACGATCTCGGGCGGCGTCTTAGTGAGATCCACGACCGTGGTCGGAACCAGGCCTCCGCCACCGCCGTCGAGGACCAAGCCAAGCCCTCGGAAAGCCGCATCGATCTCGCGGGGATCGACGAACGGCTCTTCGCCGGGCCTCGCGGCTGTCGTCGAAATGATCGGACGACCGAGCTCGCGCGCGAGTGCGCGCGTCGCTTCGCACGCGGGTACGCGTATACCTACGTTCTTCCGCTTCATCTGGACGAGCTTCGGCACCTCGCGCGTCGCCGGCAAGATGAACGTGTAGGGGCCGGGCAAAAGATGGCGGAGCAACCGGTACGCCCGATTGTCGATCAGCGCGTAGCGCGCGATGTCCGAAAGATCGGGGCAAACGAAGGCGAGGGGCTGCGATCGATCCATGCCCTTTATTTGGTACAGACGCTCTATGGCGTGCTTGTTCGTGAGGTCGCAGCCTAGGCCGTACACGGTATCCGTGGGGTATGCGATGACGGCACCCTCCTCTAGTGCTGAAACCGCGCGACGTATTTTTCGCGGGTCGGGGTGGTCGGGGTGAATGGCCAGGAGCATCGCGGAACTAGTTGCGTTATGAGCTAAATCCGAGATGCGGTACGCGATCGCCGCGCTGACCTCAACCGCGAATTTCGCCGTGCCTTCCCCGTGACCCTCTCTGACCTACCTTTTCCGCCCTGGCTCTTGGGTGCGCTCGCCTTGGCATGGGGCTGCATCTGGGGAAGCTTCGTCAACGTCGTCGTGCATCGCTTACCCCGCGGGATGAGCATCGTGCGCCCGGGCTCCCACTGCCCCGCCTGCGGCTCGCCCGTGCGCCCGATCGACAACGTTCCAGTACTGTCCTGGCTCCTGTTGCGCGGCCGTGCGCGGTGTTGTCAGGCACGAATTTCACCCCGGTACGTGCTCATCGAGCTGCTCAGCGGCCTCTTCGGATTGGCCGTTTACTTGACGGCCATCCAGCCTCTTCCGGGCCATACGGGCGTCGGCCATGCCGCCGCCGTGTTCCTCGCCGATTTTGCCCTTTCGATGACGCTCCTGGCCGCCGCGTTCATCGATGCGGAGCACATGTATCTGCCGGACACGATGACCATCGGCGGTACGCTCTTCGGGCTCCTGACGCCAAGCCTACGTCACATGGGCGTCCTCGACGCTTTCTTGGGCGCCAGCGTCGGATTTTTCGCGGTCTGGCTGCTATTCATCGTGGGCTACAAGGCCCTGCGCGGACAGGCCGGGATGGGCCTTGGCGACGCCAAGCTGGTGATGCTCGCGGGGGCCTGGTTCGGATGGCCTGGCGTGGTCTTCGCCGTCTTCGCAGGAGCCGTTCAAGCGACAACCGCTGCGCTGATCGTCCTTGGCGTTCGCGGAAAGATCGAAGA
Source organism: uncultured delta proteobacterium (assembly GCA_963787925.1). GTDB lineage: Bacteria > Myxococcota_A > Polyangia > Polyangiales > Polyangiaceae > Palsa-1150. Next base: position 160,589 of record CAWBEN010000002.1, on the reverse strand, counting down.
GCCCGAGAGCGTCCGTAAGGACCGTGAGGAGCTCGAGGTCGCAGCGGCGGGCGGCGACGATGACGCAAAGCAAGCGCTCGCCGACGACCCGCTTGGAAAACCACCTGCGGAAGGGATCCTGGCTGCCCGGATGCCGTTCGGACCCTTTTTGTGCCTCGCCATTCTGGAGTGGATGCTTGCTGGCGAGTGGGTCACCCAACAGTGGGGTGCGTTGTAGGCCCGCTCTCAGCGCCTGGCCATTCTCAGCGCCTGGCCATCGGCACGTAGTCCCGAACCTTGGGACCCGTATAGATCTGGCGGGGACGAGCGATCTTCGTCGAAGGATCCTCCATCATCTCCTTCCAGTGGGCAATCCAACCGGGCAGCCGGCCGAGCGCGAAGAGGACGGTGAACATGTTCGTCGGAAAGCCCATCGCCCGGTAGATGATGCCCGAATAAAAGTCGACGTTCGGGTAAAGCTTTCGCTCCGCAAAGTACGGATCCTTGAGTGCGGCTTCCTCGAGGGCCATTGCAATGTCGAGGAGCGCGTCTTTCTTGCCAAGCTTTGAGAGGACCTTGTCCGCCGCAGCCTTGATTATCTTCGCGCGCGGATCGAAGTTCTTGTAGACGCGGTGCCCGAATCCCATCAGCCGGAAGTGACTCGTCTTGTCCTTGGCGAGTTTGACGTACTTGTTCACGTCGCCGCCGTCTTTGTGAATGAGCTCGAGCATCTCGAGCACTTCCTGGTTCGCTCCCCCGTGCAAGGGACCCCAGAGCGCGCAAATCCCCGCGCTGATTGACGCGAACAGGTTGGCCTTGCTCGAGCCGACCATGCGCACGGTGCTCGTCGAGCAATTCTGCTCATGGTCCGCGTGAAGGATGAGCAAGAGGTTCATCACCTTCACGAGCTCCGGATCCACCTCGTATTCCTCGGCCGGGACCGAGAACATCATGTTCAAGAAGTTCGCGCAGTACGACAGATTGTTCTTCGGGTAGACGAACGGCTGGCCGATCGATTTCTTGTAGGCGAACGCTGCGATTGTGCGGACCTTGGAAACGAGACGGGCGATCGTAATGTCGCGATGCTTGATGTTGTCGACGTCGAGGGAGTCTGGGTAGTAGCTCGAAAGCGCTGCCACCATGGCGGAGATGATCGCCATGGGATGGGCCGTCGGCGGAAACCCCTCGAAAAAATGCTTGAGGTCCTCGTGCAGCAGGGAATGGCGCGTGAGCTTCTCGCTCCAATCACGCAGCTGCTTGTCGGTCGGCAGCTCCCCATAGATGAGCAGGTAGGCGGTCTCGACGAAGGTGGAATTTTCAGCGAGCTGCTCGATGGGGAATCCGCGGTAGCGGAGGATACCCTTGTCGCCGTCGATGAAGGTCACGGCGCTCTTCGTAGAAGCGGTGTTCATGAACGCCGGGTCCAGCGTCACGAAGCCGGTCGTCGCACGGAGCTGCGCGATGTCGATGGCGCGCTCGTTCTCGGTGCCGACGACGACCGGCGCCTCGAGCTTGGCATCCCCCAGCGTGATCATGGCCTTTTCTGTCACGGGATCCTCCGCTCTGGCAGCGTGCTGGCACTATAGGCCAAAATCGGTGGTGGCACAGTGCGCAAACGTAAGGTCGAGTACGGAGCGTGATCGCTTCGTCGATGCCGAGGACGGCTAGGCCGTTCCGCCGCGCCACTTGTTGAGGCGCCGCTCGTCCGCCTGGGCCAGGGCGAGGCGACGCTGCTCCCGCACGAGGGCGGCGTACGTCCCAGGGACGCGTACATCGCGCCCGAGGGCGAGCAGGACGCGAAGCGCTGCCTCGGCATCATCGCTCGCCCGATGCGCGTTCTCGAGCGCAATGCCGAGGCGCGCCGCCACTTCGCCGAGCGCGCGCGACCTTTCGCCTTGCTGAAGCTCTCGCGCCCAGACCAACGGATCGAGCCACTCGACGTCCTTGCGAAGGGCCGGGGCCGCCGAGGCCCCTGTCGCTTGGCCGGCCCGCGCCATCTCGTTCGCCAGAAAAGCTCGGTCGAACGCCGCGTTGTACGCGGCAGGGATGCATCCGGCAAGCATGGACGCGATCTCGCCCGCGACGGCGGCGAACGGGGGCGCTTCCTTCACGTCGTCGTCCGTGATCTTGTGAACATCGGTAGCCTCCTTCGGGATAGGCCTTCCGGGATTCACCAGCCAGTGCTTGCGTTCGACGATCTGACCCGCTCTCGAAATCACGATTCCAACCTCGACGACGCGATCGACCGAGGCGTCTCGGCCCGTGGTCTCCAGGTCGACCAGGGCGATCGGAAGGTCTGCCCAGACTGCCTCCGCTCCCAGCTCGTCGACCAGGCCTCGAATGACGGCACGCAACAAATGCGCAATTCCGGCGTAGTGGCGTCCGGTGGGAAAGCACCCGCAGGCCTCGAGCAAAGACGCTTTCACTGTCGCTTTTCAATCCCCCGGACTAACGCTTCGCCGCGGCGTTGATCTCGCCGTCCACCCAGTCGTTCAGAGCTACCTTGGAATCGTATTCTCGCCCGTCGATGAAGATCGTCGGGGTGCCTTTGACTCCGAGGCTGTCGGCAAGCTGACGGTCGCTCGCGATCCGTTCCGTCGCGCCGCGAGAGCGCATGTCGACACGGAAGCGCTCGACGTCGAGACCGATGGCCTGGGCGTAGCCCTCCAAATCGCTCGGTTCGAGCGCCTGCCCGTTGGCAAAGAGCTTGCGGTGCATCTCCCAGAACTTTCCCTGCATGTGGGCCGCGATCGCCGCGCGTGCCGCGAGCTCTCCATGCGGGTGCATTGGGATGGGGAAGAACTTGTAAACGAAGCGAACGCTTGCCTTCCTCTTGTCGCACAGCTCGTCGAGCTCTGGAGCCAGCTTTTGGCAGTAAGGGCATTCGAAATCCGCGAACTCCACGATGACGACCGACGCGGTCTCCGGCCCGCGTGAGGGAGAACCGTCGAGTGGAATTCTCTTCACCGAAGCCCCGTCGAAGCGCTGCCTGTAGAGATCCTCCACTTGGGAGGCGCCGAGGCCGTCTCGAACCGCCCGCGCGATCAGTTGAGCGGCATCGAGGCACGAATTGCATTTCCTTTTTTCGGCTAGACATTGCGCGATCGATGGCGCCGCCAACGAGTCGTTCGCCGGCGAGCAGGGCCACGGCAGCGTGCTCACGTATTGAGCAAACTCATGCTTCTCGCGCGGCGTGAAATCTCTCGTGTCGACGCCCAGCAGGTCGATGTCACTTACCGGTCGCGCAGGCTCTGCCTTCGGCGGGCTCCGGCACGTAGCGCCGCTTCCTCCCAACGCCACGAGGAGCACGCAGAACGTCGACCCGAGCCTCATTGGCCTTTCACCGCGCTTGCGCCGACCGATGGCGCCGGCGCCGGTGGTTCGGTCACGCTCGGGGGCACTTCGGGAGTCGGCGCAACGGGGGGAACACCGAGCTCCGACGCAACGCGCTCCTCGAGCGACTCGTCGTGGTCGACGTCGAGCTCGCGACCATTGACGTAAATGGTCGGGGTTCCGCGAACCTTGAGGTCTTCGCCGAGCTGGTGATCTTGCGAGATGCGCTCCGTGACCGCGGGCAAGTCCATGCCGGCCTTCCACTTGGGAACGTCAAGCTTCAGCATGCGTGCGTAACGCTCGAGGTCGGCTTCCTCGAGGTGCATCTGCCGCTCGAAGAGAAGGTGCTCCATTTCCCAGAACTTCCCTTGTACCCCCGCTGCGAACGCGGCGCGCGCCGCGGGCTCGCCGTGCACGTGAAACGAAAGTGTGAAGCTCTTGAAAACGAGGCGCACTTTGCCCGGATGGGCGGCGAGCACGGCGTCCAGCAGGTGGACTGCCTCCCGGCAATGAGGACACTCGAAATCGGCAAGCTCGACGATGGTTACGGGCGCGTCGTCGGGTCCTTTGGACGGCGAACCTTCGAGCGGGATGGACTTGGCGCTGGCCGGATCGAAACGGTCTTTGTACGCCCGGTTCACCTGGGCCGCGGAGGCGCCGTCGCGGACGGCAGCCGCAATCCACTTGGCCGCGCGCGCGCAGGTGCCGCAGGGTCGGTTTTCTTGGATGCACTGAGCGATCGAGACTGGAACGGCTGCGCAAGGCGCGAGCAAATCGGTGACCAGAAGACTCCACTCGTGTCGTTCGCGAGGAGTCATGGCGCTCACGTCTACGCCGACGAGCGAAACATCCTTGGCCTCGGCCTTTTCGGGTGCCGACGGACCCTCGTGACCCTCGTGACCCTCGTGAAGTGGGTTGCTCGCGCTCGAATCACGGCAACTCGTCCACCCGCCCGCAGCGAGTCCGAGCGCGAGCACGTGGGCGAGCTGTAAGACGACGCGCAAGGCGCTCGACGTTTAGCCTCTTTTTGCGCTTGATTCCACCGCCTCGTCTGCTTTTGGTGGACCGCGCCCCCCCGGTGCCCTTGCCCGCGGCCCGTACCTCGCGGCTGCGACCACCCCGACCGTCATCCCCAGCGCTGCGCCCGCGAGAGCGTCGCTCGGAAAATGCGCGGCCAAGTAGACGCGCGAGAGCGCTATGAGCGATGCGAGCAGCACCGCAAGCACCCCGATCACGCGAGACAAGCGCGGCGAGCTCTGCCACGCTGCAGGTAAAGCGATGGCGACGAACGCAGCGGCGCAGAAGCTGCCGGACGCATGACCGCTCGGGAAAGAGCCGTCGCAAGGTGAACCGATGGGCGGCGCCAAGCCGAGGACGATCCACGGTCGAACGCGTCCGACCGCGAGCTTGATGCCCCACACCAAGGACGCCTGCACGGCGATCGCGATCGCCAGCACCTTGGCGAAAAGGCGGGTGCGGGCGTGCCAAATCATAGGCAGGAGCGCAAGCGCCGACCAACCGCCTCCAAGCAGCGTCAGCGCGACCATTGGCGTTCGCCAGGCCCCAAGTGGTCCGCCGTAGATGGCCAGCAGGCCGCGCAGATCGGCGTCCCTCACCTCGGGTACCTCGCTGACCACTCGACCATGGGGCTTTGACGCCGATCTTTACGTGAGGCACCCGACCGCGCAAGCTCCTGCCACTTTGACGCGCGCCTCACTCGAGAGCTCCCTTCGCGACCCGGGTTACACCCCGCGCGTGCGCGACGTCGAAGCGCTCGTCAAGCTTCTCGCGGACGACGACCTGACGAAAGACGTGGAGCGAGCCATCGCACGGGTGGGGGCGCCAGCTCTAGACCCCCTCCGGAGCCTGTTCGAGCATGCGAAGCCCCCGCTGCGTGGGCGGATCCTGCGAGCCATCGGCCGGCTGGCGAACCATGCCGAGGCCACGGCCGCGCTCATCGTTGCCCTCGATGACGCCGACGCGAAGACCAGACGCAACGCCGCCATCGCGCTGGGGCACCCTCGCGTCGAGGCGGCGCGAGTCGAGGAAGCGCTCCTCGCAGCCTGGAGTCGCAACCACGGCGTGGAGATGCGCCGATCCCTCGCTGCGTCCCTCGGCAAGATAGGAACGGCGCTCTCGCTGGAGCCCCTTCGCGACGCGTCTCGAGGAGAAGACTTCGAGTTGTCCCGAATCGCTGAGCGCGCCATTACGATGATCCAACGGACCGAGTCGCGCGCAGGTCGAGGACACCTCGACCCGCAGCGCGTGGCCGATCGAGCGCTCGACGTCGTGGCCCTCTCGCGTCGGGGGCTGGAGGCCCTTCTCGCCGAGGAGCTCTCTGAGGCGGCCTGCGGCGTCACCGACGTCGTCGTGACGGGGCCTGGTCGCGTGAGAGCGCGGCTCGCTGGTCCGCTGAGCACGCTCTTTCTCGCGCGGACGATGCTGTCCTTCCAGTTTCCACTGCCGACTGAACGGCTCCGCAGCGGTGACACTATCCAGAACATCCTGGCCCGAGCGGCTACTGGCGACGCAGCGAAGGCTGTCTTCGGCGTCTGGACAGTGGGCGCCGTGCGGTATCGGATCGCTTGGGCCGACGGCGGGCACAAGCGAGCGATGACGTGGGCCCTGGCCGGCGCCATCGCGAAGCGAGCGCCCGAGCTCGTGAACGACCCAACTGCGTCGCTGTGGGAGCTGGTCGTGAGAGCAACACCGGTCGAAGCCGCGCTCGTCCCGCGGGCGCTCGAAGATCCTCGGTTCGCCTGGCGCAGGCGCGATGTGCCAGCGGCATCGCATCCCACGGTCGCCGCAGCCCTGGCCCGCATCGCGGCCGTCCGCGGTGACGACGTCGTTTGGGATCCGTTCGTCGGTTCGGGCGCTGAGCTCGTCGAGCGCGCGCTTCTCGGTCCCTATCGATCGCTGATCGGCAGCGACATCGACGCGCACGCGCTTCAAGCGGCGAAGGAGAATCTCGACGCCGCCGGCGTCGAAGCGCGCCTCGAGCAAGCGGACGCGCTTGCGCACGCGCCCGAAGGGGTGACGCTCGTCGTCACGAACCCTCCCATGGGACGCCGCGCTTCGCGGACGGCGGGGCTCGCCGACACGCTGGACGGCTTCCTCCTGCACGCGGCGTCGGTGTTGGTGCCGGGCGGCCGACTGGCGTGGCTGGCGCCCTGGCCAAAACGAGCGCGCGCCGCCGCTTCACGGGCGGGCCTCAAGCTGGAGTGGGCGCGCGTGGTCGACATGGGCGGATTCGACGCGGAAATGCAGCTCTGGTTCCGCTCATGACATCTGTCCGCGAATGGCGGCCCGCAGCGCGGCGCGATCGAGCGGCTTTTCGATCCGCAGGTTGTCGACGGACTCGAGGAATTGCATCGCTCGCGGCGTGAAGGCCCCCCCCGTCATGAAGACGATTCGACGCGCTTGTTGCGGCTCGACGAGCGCGATCGCGTCGTAGACGTCGATGCCCCCCATGGTCGGCATCATCAAGTCGCAGACGATGGCGTCGAAACGCTCGCCAGATCGAACTTGCTCGACAGCGCCCAGGGGATCGCTGGTCGCAGTCACGTCGTGCTCTGCCTCGAGCAGGCGCTGGACGGCGCGCGCCATCATCGGCTCATCGTCGATGACGAGGACTCGCCCCCGCTGGAGGGGCTGCGGAGATGCGCTCGGCGCGACATGCGAAGGTTCGAGCGTGGAGTCCTTCGCGCAGGGCAATGTGACGCGAAACGTCGACCCTCGGCCGGCCACGCTCTCGACGGAAATACGTCCTCCCATCGCCGTGACGATGTTCTGGCAAATGCTCAAACCGAGACCCGTCCCGGTCCCTTGCTTCGTGGTGAAAAACGGGTCGAAGACGCGCTTTAGATTTTCCGCCGCTATCCCGTGCCCGGTATCGGAGACTTCGACGACACAGCGCCCTTGCTCGTCCGTGAACGTGACGACACGAATGGATTGGCGCTCGACGTCCCCCTCGGGAATGGCGTGCGCCGCGTTGAGGAGCAAATTGAGGAACACCTGTCCGAGGCGCGCCTCATTGGCCTCGACGAAAGGGGTCGTCCCGTAGTCTTTCACGAGGCGGCCGCGGTGACGGATCTCGTTGTACGCCATGTTTATCGATGACTCGAGCACCCGGCGGACATCGAGGGCCCCTCGGCGCTCGTCGTCGCCGCGGGAGAAGGTTTTGAGATCGCGAACGATGTGGCGCACGCGATCGCCACCCTGACGGGCCTCGCGAAGCGCCTCGGCCGTCCTGCGAATGGTTCCCCCCGCGCGCGCCAAACGAGCCGCGAGAGCGCTCGCCCCCTCCCCCTCTCCGGGCACGACATCCATTTCGAGCCCTGCCAGCTCTTCGAGCGCGAAACCAACGTTCGCGATCGCGTAACCCAGCGGGTTATTGACCTCGTGAGCAACACCCGCCGCGAGCGTTCCCATGGAGGCCATCCGGTCGGCCAGGAGAAGTTGCGCCTCGATTCGCCGACGTTCGGAAACGTCGCGAACCACGAGCAGCGAGGCGGACTCTCCCTCGAATGCGATCGGCAAGGACGTGACCTCCACGATGACCTCGGCACCATCCTTTCGTGAAAGGTGGCGCTCGCACGCGGAGCTAGCGCTGCTCAGTGGGCTGAGCGCCAACACGTCGCGCATCTCGCACGTTGCGAGCTCGCAGTCCTCCTCCCAACCGAGCACCGTACGGACGGCGCTATTGGCGAACACGACGCGCCCGCGGGTGTGAACGAGCATGCCGTCGGACAGACATTCCAAGATCGCCCGAACGGACTGGTTCGTCTGCTCGAGGCGTGCCTCGAGGCCCGCCACCAGCGCCGCGGCGGTTGCGTCGGCCGGCTCTTTGTCGAAAGTCACGTTCGCTGGCAGGATAGCGTGGAAGCCCCCGTCGTGGCGACGCCGTCCGTTCCCGACCGTAGGTTGGCGGCGCGGCCCGTTGCTGCACGCATTCCGTCGAAGATACGGCCAGAAACGCGATCTCAACGCCGCTGCGGTACGACGTCAGGCCACGGGAACCGACTTCGCCGCGAGCGTGCTCCGGGCCAAAAAGTCGATGAGGTCAATCTTGGTGATGATTCCGATTACCTGGTCGCCTTCCTCCACGATGGCGACCTTTGCGTCCGCCAAGACCGCTTGGAGAAGCTCGATCTTCGTGTTCGGCGTCACGGTGCCATAGTCATCCTCGACCACTTCGCCGATCGGCGATTCGAGTGTCTTGCCACCTGTGACGAGAGCCCGCAGGAGGTCTACCTCCGCTACGATGCCGTAAAGCTTGCCGTGCTCGACCACCGGCAGCTGGCTGATGCCGAGCGCCTTCATCTGGCCGACCACGTCGCGAAGGCTTGCTTGTGGCCGAGTGCTCACGAGCGGCCGTTTTTCCCGGGCCCCGATGAGGTCGCGCACGGTGCCGATGCCGGGCGAGTCTTCGAGAAATCCGTTTTCGCGCATCCAATCGTCATTGAAGATCTTCGACAAGTACTTGTGACCGGCGTCCGCAAGCAGCACGACGATGCGCGCAGGCCTTCCGTTTTGCGTCCCTCGTCCGGCCTCGATCATCGTCTTCGCGTACTTCAGCGCTCCCGATACGGCGGCCCCGCCGGAGCCGCCGACGAACAGCCCCTCGAGGCGAGTCAGATCGCGCGTCATGAGGAAGCATTCCTTGTCGTCGACACGGATGATGTCGTCGAGAATCGATAGGTCCATGGTGGACGGAAAGAAGTCCTCGCCAATTCCTTCGACCTTGTACGAGAACGCCTTCGTGACGCGACCCTGCTTGACGAAGTCGTAATAGAGCGAGCCCACCGGATCCACGCCAACGATCTTGATTCCTGGCTTCTTGTTCCCGCAAAAATTTGCCAACGCCGCTCAGCGTCCCACCGGTTCCCATACCAGCGCAGAAGACCTCGAACTCGCCACCAGTTTGCCTCCACAGCTCAGGCCCGCTGGACAGGTAGTGCGCCTCGGGGTTGGCAGGATTGTGGTACTGATTCGCGTAAAAGGAGTTCGGCGTTTCGCGGGCGAGCCGAAGTGCAACCTGGTAATAGCTGCGCACGTCGTCCGGCTCGACGGCCGTCGGGCAAACCACGACACGTGCACCGAAAGCGCGTAGGTGGCTGATCTTCTCCTGGCTCATCTTGTCGGGCATGACGAAGACACATCGGTACCCGCGGAGAGCCGCCAGCAGGGCGAGCGACGCACCCGTGTTGCCGCTGGTTGCCTCGACGATCGTGCCGCCCGCCCTGAGCCCATTTTCTTCGGCGCGCCGGAGCATGTTTGCGGCGAGCCGATCTTTGTGGCTGCCGCCCGGGTTCAGAAACTCGCACTTCACGTAGATCTCGACGGGAAGGCCCGCGGTCACGCGATTGAGGCGTACGATGGGCGTGTTGCCAACGGCCTTACTGATGTCTTCGAGGGCTCCCTGCATCATCCGTGGTGGTCGGGGAATACGGGGCGGGCAGTCACCTGACAAGGGGCGCGGGGGCACTATGGAGTGCGATCCCGTGCGCAACCGGGAGATCAGGGGGTTGAAATGGCGGCGAGCATCCGCCCGCTTCCGGGCCCGTCTCGGCGGTACGAGTGAAATCGATCGCGTTCGTGTTTGGTGCAGCCGGGAACGTCTTCGATGAGCGCTGCATCGATCGCCGCCATGCGGAGTTGGGCACGGACAGCAGCCCGCAGGTCGACATAGACCCGATCCCCATCCTCGCGCACGACGACGGGCGCCCCCCCGCTGGCACCCGCGATTTGGTCGGCCACGTGCCGGGCCACCTCGAAACAACACGCGCCGATGCACGGGCCGACCGCGGCGATGATCGACCGACCACGCACGAGGTCGACGGCCGCACCGACCACACCTGCCACGACCCCTCGCCAGCCCGCGTGGACGGCCGCGACGTCGCCGCTGTGCGCGTCAGCCAGCAAAATGGGAACGCAGTCCGCCACGCGAACGCCGACCGAAATTCTGGTATTCGTCCCGCGGCGGGACCGGCCGATGACTGCATCTGCTTGCGCCCCATGAGCGGTCTCTGCCTCCACGGCCCTTGCGCCATGAACCTGGCTCACCTGGACGACGCCTTCGCTGCGAAGCGCTGCGAGCAGTTCCCGGTCGTCGCAGTGGCGCGTGGGGAACGCGTGATCGAATCCTGCTTCGGAGAGCAACTTGGAACGTAAGACGTGCACGGCTGGACATGATGACCTGGGCTCAGTCGTGATACCACTTCGAGTCGCATGCGCCCGCAGGACCCGTTCATCGGACGCGACATCCTGAACGGCCAATTCCAAATCTTGCAAAAGATTGGCTCCGGGGGCATGGGCGCCGTCTACAAGGCGCTCCAGCCAGAGATGAAGCGAATGGTGGGGGTCAAGATCCTGCACCCGAAGCTCGCTGACCGGAAAGACCTGGTCTCGCGTTTTCGCCGCGAAGCCCGCGCGCTGAGCCAGCTGTCCCACCCCAACACCGTGCGCGTATTTCTCTACGGTGAGCTCCAGGACGCGTCGCTCTACATCATCATGGAGCTACTCGAAGGAAAAAACCTGAACCAGACGGTACGCATCGAGGGCCCGTTTGCGATGACGCGCGCGCTGCCCATCCTCATCCAGGTTTGCGGAGCGCTCGATGAAGCACACAAGGCGGGGATCATCCATCGCGACTTGAAACCGGAAAACATCTTTCTCGTACAGTCGGCGGTAGCTCGCGACTTTCCCAAAGTCCTGGATTTCGGGCTGGCCAAGGTGGGAGAGCGCCAGATGCGGCCAGGGTCGGTCGTCCTCACGCAAGAAGGAATGGTGTTTGGGACTCCCGAGTTCATGAGCCCCGAGCAGGCGCAAGGGAAGAAGCTCACTCCGGCGAGCGACGTCTACTCGCTCGCGGTGATCCTCTATGAGGTCCTCACCGGCAAGCTTCCCTTCGATGCGAAAAGCACGATGGACTACATCCAGTTGCACGTGACTGGTCAGCCGCTCGCGATCAACCAGCGCGTCCCGGACAGGAAGTTTCCTCCCCTGCTCGAGCAGATCTTGGACCGCGCGCTCGCGAAGCGGCCTGAGGATCGTTTCGAAAGCGCCGCCGACTTCGGCGCTGCGATGCAGCTCGTGCTGGACGGCGCCGCGGAGCTTCCTCCGGGGCTTCTCCAGCCGAGCAATCGCGCTGTGACCACGCTCCAGCTGGGGGCGATCCCGACGACGGCCGAGGCGAACGAGGCTTTGCCCGCACCGGCAAAGGTCGCTCCGAGCGCTCTGCCGGGGTCCGATGGCGCCTCGGGCAACTCCAGCCTGGGCGCCTCATTGGGCGTGCCTGCGGGCTCCCGCGCGCGGCCCTCCCGCCATTCGCCTCGGAAACTGGCGCCGGCCGCCGTCGTGCGCAAGAACAGCGTGGCACTGCTCGTTGGCGTCGCCGTCGCTTTTCTGATCGTCGGCGCGGGGTTGGCTATCTTGCTCACGAGACTCATCACGAGGTAGCGAGCGACCATCGGTAGTCCCTCCCGATTCGCGCTACGGTCTGCCGCGATGCCTCCGCGTGGCCGCCGACCGACCGACCCGGGCGCAACGCTGTTCGGCGCTGCTGCCAGAAAGAGCACTGATCGCGGAGCCCCTCTGGCTGATCGTTTGCGTCCCAGGGCGCTGCGTGACCTAGTGGGCCAGCTCCATCTCCTCGGGCCCGACTCGCTGCTGACGCGGGCCATCGCTTCCGATCGCATCCGGTCGATGGTGTTGTGGGGGCCTCCGGGCAGCGGCAAGACGACCTTGGCCCAGGTCATCGCGGCGGCGACCCGATCGCACTTCGTGTCGTTCAGCGCCGTTCTCGGAAGCGTCGCCGAGCTGCGCGAAATCGTGGCGGCCGCGCGCGATCGGCTCGCCTTTCACGGCCAACGCACAATCGTCTTCGTGGACGAGATTCATCGATTCAATAAGGCGCAACAAGATGCATTCCTTCCACACGTCGAAGACGGGACAATCGTTCTCGTCGGCGCCACGACCGAGAATCCGAGCTTCGCGGTGAACGCAGCGCTTCTGTCACGGTCGAAGGTATTTCGTCTCGAGCCGCTAGGGACAGAGGACTTGCTCGTCCTCCTGCACAGAGCGCTCCAGGATTCCGAGCACGGCCTCGGAACGAAGCGCCTGACGGCGGACGAGCACGCGCTGCGAGCGATCGCCGAGACGGCCGGAGGCGACGCGCGCCGGGCCCTCTCCACTTTGGAGCTCGTCGTCGATTATTTGGAATCGATCGGCGGAGGTGGTCCGGCCCACGTTTCGCTCGAGGCAGTCGGCGCAGCCGAGGCTCACCGCCCGCTGCTCTACGACAAGGCCGGGGAGGAGCACTACAACGTAGTCAGCGCGTTCATCAAATCGATGCGGGGGAGCGACCCCGATGCCGCCGTGTACTGGATGATGCGAATGCTCGATGCCGGCGACGAACCACTCTTCGTGTCGCGTCGGATGCTTATTTTCGCGAGCGAGGACGTGGGCAATGCCGATCCGCAGGCCCTCCTCGTGGCGAGCTCCGCCGACGCCGCGCTCCGGCGGGTGGGCATGCCGGAAGGCATTTACGTGTTGGCCCAGGCTTGCATTTACCTGGCAAATGCGCCCAAGTCGAATGCATGCAACTTAGCCTGGCATCGCGCGAGAGAGCTCATCGAGCAGCGGGGAAGCCTCCCCGTGCCCAAGAAGCTCCGCAACGCCGTGACCCCTCTCATGAAGGAACAGGCTTACGGCGAGGGATACAAGTACGCACATGATTTCGAGGGCGCGATCGTCCTGGGCGAGAGCTACTTGCCGGACGACCTCGAAGGAACGGTGCTTTACGAGCCAACGGAGCGCGGCGAAGAGGCGAAGGCAAAAGAGCGCCTCGCAACGCGGCGCAAAGAGCCCAAGTAGGGACCGACGCTCGGAGCTTAAGCGAGCGCCTCGCGCGCGGCCGACAGCTCGCTCGCGGCGTGGGAGTCGCCCTTCTTGTTGGCCGCCTCGATTCCGGCGGAAAGCCATGCCAGCGCGTCCTCCGCGCGGCCCATCTGCTCGAGCATCTGGCCCGCCATGAGATACATCGGAACGTAATCGGGTGTTTGCCCACGCAGTGTTTGGAACGCGACGAGCGCATCGTCGAACCGCTCGAGGGCCCGATACTCCATCGCGAGGCCGTACCAAACGAAAGCGTCGGCACCGCCTGCGCCCGTCACTTTGAGAAGAAACTCCAAGCGTTTGCTGACCCTTGCCATGAGTCTTCGCCATAGCACGAGCACGCTCACGTACGCTGGAGCACCCCGATATACGGGAGGTTTCTATAGCGCTCCGCGAAATCGAGCCCGTAGCCGACGACGAAGCGGTCCTCGACGGTAAAGCCGAGATAGTCGATACGAACTTGCATGCGCGCCTTGGCCGGTTTGTGCAGGAGCGCGCAAACCTTGACGCTCGTCGGCGACCGTGTGCGCAGCAGATCGATCAAATGCGCCACCGTGAGACCGGTGTCGACGATGTCCTCGACGAGCAGTACGTCTTCGTGCTCGATTGGGCTCGAGAGGTCCTGCGTAATCTGGACGACACCACTCGACTCGGTCCCCGCACCGTAAGATCGTACGCCTAGGAAGTCGACGCGCAACGGAAGGTCTACCGCGCGCGCCAGGTCCGCCGCGAAAACGAAGCTCCCTTTGAGGACGCAAACGAGGACAAGCTTGCGTTCGGCATAGTCGCGTGTGATCTCGGCGCCCAATTCGCGCACACGCGCGCCGATCTGCGCGGCCGACAACATTGTCGCGAGGGCTTCGGTCATGCCCGAGCGGCTTATTGAATTCGGCAGAGTCCGTCAACGCTCGTCGCCGAAGACGGCATGCACCTCGAGGGACTGTCCGTCGGTCGTCACGACGATTGCGCCGTTTCGGTCGGTTCGCCAGACGCGAGCGCCCCCGGCGGCGAGGGTTGCGATAGTCTCAGGATGAGGATGTCCGAAACGATTGCGGCAACCCACTGAGACGATCGCCTCCTGCGCCCCGACGGCGGCGACAAACTGGGCGCTCGACGACGTGCGGCTGCCGTGGTGGCCTACCTTGAGCACGTCTGCGCGGAGACGGTCGCGCGACGTGGCGAGCAACGCCCCCTCCTCGTCCCGCTCGGCGTCTCCAACGAGAAGCAGCGCGCGCGCGCCGTAGGAGACGCGGAGCACGAGCGAGTTGTCGTTCGGTCCGAGGTCCGAGGAGAAGTCGGGACACGGCGCGAGGACTTCGATGCGCGCTCCGCCTATGAGATGGGAGCCGCACAGCGCTGGCGGCCGGAGGACGGAAGTACCCCTCGAAGCCTCGCGTGCGAGCAGCGCCGCATAGCCACCGGCAACGTTCTCTCGCTCGCCCTGGCCGGTGTCCCAAAGCATACCCACCCGCACGGCCTCGAGGCCGGCAACGAGGCCCCCAAAGTGATCCGGATGCGGATGCGAGAGGACCGCCGCTGCGATGGACCGCCTGCGCCTCGCGCGTAGCTCGGGCGCGAGGACCCTCGCCCCCACGTCGATCGGGCTTCCGACGAGGCCTCCACCGTCGACGACGATGGCTTCGCCATCGGGCAGATCCAAGATGGCTGCGTCCCCTTGGCCGACGTCCAGGAACGTCGCACGGAGGAGGCCCCGAGGGGCCCCCGTTCGGCGGGCGCCCAGTTCGAGAGCGAGCAACGAGGCGGCGGCCAGCGCCAGCGTCGCGCCCCGTCTTCGGACGCCCATCGCGCCTGACGCGAGCAGAACTGCCACGACGACGAGCTGCCAAGAGGTCGGCTGGGGCACCTCCACGGTCAGGGCGGTCGCAGCGAACATCCGGGCAATGACGCGCACCACGACCAGAGCCCCAGAACCGACGATCGCACATCCTCGTTCGGCGGCGGGCCACCACCAAAGCACGGCCTGGATCAGGCAGAGCGGTAGCGCGGCGCACTCGCCGATCGGTACCGCCGCGAGGTTTGCGACCACGCCGCCCAGGGGAACGGTAGGGGCAAAGCGCGCGAGGAGCGGAGCGCACGGAATCGACGCAGCGATCGTCGTGGCTGCTGCACGGAAAACGAATGCGGACCTTCGCGGAACGACGGTCGCGAGCCGATCGCCCAGGGGCCTAGCAAAGGCGAGGAGGCCCGCCGTTGCGCCGGCAGAGAGAAGGAAGGAAAGGTCGAAAGAGACCAGCGGATCAGCGAGCGCCATCACGCCGACCGAGAGGCCAAAAGCACGAGTCGCATCCGTCCGCCGTCCGAGAAGGCGCGCGCCGAGCGCTGCCGTCGCCATCCACGCTGCGCGCACCGTCGACCCGCCCGAACCCGCGAACTCGGCGTAGCCCCAGGCGACCGGCAGCCCGACGGCGGCAGCCAAGCGTCCAACGTCGATGGCTGCGGCAACCTTCTCCACGCGGATCAGACATCCTTCGAGGGTTCGTACGGTCAGCGCGAGGACGAGCACCAAGTGCATCCCGGAAACGGCGAGCAAATGCGACAGGCCGCTGGCGCGAAAAGCTTCATCGTCCTCGGGTGCCAGATCGGTTTCGCCGAGAACGAGCGCGCGGGCCATCGCCCCGAGGTCGGCCGTATACGTAGCGTCTATCCGGTCTCGCACCCGAGCGCGCACGCGGTCGATGCCAGCTAGAATGCCGGTTCCCCGTCGCACGACGAGCGCGTCCACAATGCCGCCCGACCGGACGCCACCCTGCCGCGCGTCGCTAGGGCGTGGGTCTCCACCGGAAGCGTTCCAGAAACGCTGGGGCGCGGCCAGCGTGGCCACGATGTCCACTTCATCGCCGCGTGCGAGGTCTTTTGGGCCACCATAGAGCGTGGCCCGCCCCCCCCACGGCGTCGGGCTGTCGCCACACGCAACGCTTTCCAAGCGCCCTACCCAACGCAAAACCTCTCGAACCCGTACCGGCGACGAGTCCACCCGAGCATGTCCACTGCAACGACTCGGGGGCCCAAGAATGTACTCGGCGGCTGCCCGTGCCGTCTCGTGACGTTGCACGGCCGCGTTGGCGCGGCAGGCACCGATGGTCAGTCCAACGAGGACGACCGAGACCAGGCCGATGAAGCGGCGGCGCACCATGCGCGCCGTGCGGCCCGGACCGCCTTCCCATCCTTGCGCCCGCGAGAACGACGCGAGGGTCACAATGGCAGAAGCGCCGGCCGCAACCTCGCAAGGTGCTACGACGACCAAGCCCCCGGCAGCCAGAGCCACGGCGGCCAAAAGCACCCAATCGAGGTCCGCGGCGTTCTCTGCTCGCATGAACCCCGGAGGAGCAGCCTACGTGCCAACCGACGCGGCTAGGACGGTGGCGTAGCGCGGGCTTTTCAGGGTGTTCGACCGTCCGGGACAGTTTTAGAGGCGTCGCGGAGCTGGTGGCGCCCCCGCGCGATTCACGTTCTCCCGATCGCAACGGTCGAGGCGCGCTAGTGTTCTGGAACGGACGATTTATATTGCCGCCGATGCCTGGAGAAGACCCGAGACAATCGAACGGCCCCAACGACGCCGATAAACCCGGCGGCGACGGCGGTGGACACGCTGGCCAGGCAGAGCCTTTCAGCGAACCGCCGGGGGACGCGAGCAAAGGTTCCGGAGCGCCCGGCTCTGGAGCGATCGGCGATCCCCTTGCCGTCGCCCAAGCGGAGGCGCTGCGCATGCGTGAGTCCTGGCTGCGTACTGCGGCCGACTTCGACAACTTCCGCAAACGGACGCGGCGTGAGCTCGATGAAGCGCGACGCGCTGGCCGCGACGAGCTACTCCGCGCCGTCCTGCCCGTCTTCGACAACTTGGAGCGAGCGATCCAGAGTGCGCAGCGATCGACGGACGTGAAGGCCGTGGCCGACGGGCTAGCGATGGTGCAGAGGCAGTTCGTCGAGTCCCTCGGCCGTGAGGGAATTGCGCGAATCCCCGCGGTGGGGCACCCGTTCGATCCCAGCGTGCACGAAGCTATCCAGCAAGTGGAGACCAGCGATCACGCACCGGGTATGGTGCTCGCCGAGGTGCAACCAGGGTACACCCAGGGCGAGCGCCTGGTTCGCGCGGCCATGGTCGTCGTTGCCAAGCCGAAGACGGACGACGGCGCGGCGGTGAGCTGACGCGCGGGTGCCGCCGATGGGAAAAATCATCGGGATCGATCTAGGGACCACGAACTCGTGCGTCGCGGTCGCAGAAACGACCGCGAGCGGCAAGATCGAAGTGCGCATCATCCCGAACTCCGAGGGCGCGCGCACCACCCCGTCGGTCGTGGGTTTCACCGCGGGCGGCGAGCGGCTGGTCGGACAGGCGGCCAAGCGTCAGGCGGTAACGAACGCCCCGAACACCGTATACGCAGTCAAGCGCCTGATGGGACGGAAGTTCATCCAGCCCGAGGTACAGCGGCACGCGGCGACGGTCCCGTACAAGACCTTCGAGGCTGCTAACGGGGACGCGTGGGTTCAGGTCGGAAACGTCGAGATGTCGCCGCCCGAGGTGAGCGCGATCATCCTGATGAAGATGCGGGAGATCGCCGAGTCATTCCTCGGCGAGAAAGTCAGCGAGGCCGTCGTCACCGTTCCCGCATACTTCGACGATGCGCAGCGTCAGGCCACCAAGGACGCCGGAAGAATCGCGGGGCTCGACGTCAAGCGGATCATCAACGAGCCGACCGCTGCGGCGCTGGCCTACGGCCTCGAGAAGAGAGACGCAGAAAGGGTGGTCATTTACGACCTGGGCGGCGGCACCTTCGATGTCTCGATTCTCGAAATCCGCAGCGGCGTCTTCAGCGTGAAATCGACCAACGGCGACACACACCTCGGAGGCGAAGATTTCGACCGCCGCATCGTCGACGCGCTGGCGGACGGGTTCGAGCGGGAGCACCGGGTGGACGTTCGCACCGACAAGCTCGCGCTGCAGCGCTTGAAGGAGGCGAGCGAAAAGGCGAAGCACGAGTTGTCGTCGTCGCTCGAGACCGAGATCAATCTGCCGTTCATCGCCCAAAGCTCGGGCGGCGAACCGCTGCACATCGTAAAGACGATGACCCGAGCTGAACTGGAGCTCCTGACGATGGACCTCATCGAGAGGACCCTCGAGCCATGCCAAAAAGCTCTAGCCGACGCGAAGCTAACGCCGAGCGATATTCACAACGTCATCCTAGTTGGCGGAATGACTCGCATGCCGGCGGTGCAGAAGGCGGTCAAATCATTTTTCGGCAAGGAACCCCGCAAGGGAGTCAATCCGGACGAAGTCGTCGCCGCAGGTGCCGCGCTTCAGGGTGCGGCTCTAGGCGACGAGAAAGTCGAGGTGCTTCTCCTCGACGTGACGCCCTTGTCACTCGGAGTCGAGACCGGTGGCGGTGTCTTTACCGCACTCATTCCGCGTAACACGACCATTCCTACCGAACGCAGCGAGACGTTCACGACGAGCGTAGACAACCAGTCGTTCGTCCCCGTACACGTTCTGCAAGGCGAGCGAAAGATGGCCGCCGACAATCGAAGCCTCGCGCGTTTCGAGCTGACCGGCATCCCGCCCGCGCCGCGCGGCGTTCCAAAGATTCAGGTCGCTTTTCGCATCGACGCCGATGGGATCGTCAGCGTCGAAGCGAAGGACCTAGGCACGGGTAAGGCGCAATCACTGCGCGTCAGGCCCAGCAGCGGCCTCTCCCAGGACGAGGTGGACAAGCTAGTAGGAGACGCGCAGCGGTTCAAGCTTGCGGACGAGTTGCGGCGGGAGCTCGCGGAGGTGCGCAACCAGGCCGAGACTCTCCTCTACACGACAGAAGCGGCGCTCGAGGGATACGCCGACCTAGTGGAAGCGCGGATGCTCGACGAGACGCAATCGTTAGCTGGCGAGCTCCGCCGTTTGCTTGAGGCGCAGGCGGAGATCGCGCTCATTCGCGACGCTTACCAAAAACTCGAAGCGATGACCTTTTCGATCGCCGAAAAAATGTATGGCGGGGGCGGGCCGCCGCCCGCCCGCGCCTGAATAGCGCCCGACCCCTTTTGCGAAGCTCGCGGGACCTGGCTTCACCTGGTCTCGGGCGGCCGGGACGCGAGTGGCGCTTACTGAATCAGATCCTTCAAGGCCTTCAGCGCCGTTGCGCGGACCTTTTTTTGTGCGGGCTTGCCCTTGATGACGATGGGCTGCTTCGTGAACGGGTTGGTGCCGGGCCGATCCTTCGTCGCAGGCTTTTTGATGGATCGCAGCTTGAGCAGGCCAGGGATGACGAACTCTCCGTTCGGCTTCCGTAGCTCTTTCTTAATGAGCTCGGTCAGACCATCGAACACACGACCGACGCTCTTCTTATCGAGCTCGGAGTACTCCGAGATCTCGGTAAGGACCTGCGCCTTCGTCAAACGCTTTGCAGACATTTTTGGATTCTCCTGTAGGTACGGATCGACCGAACTTTTCTGGCCACTTCATCCGCCCATCTCGACGTCCGAGGCGGGGGTGAAACGCTCAAGGCAGCGAGTCGACGCCCCCATGGCGACTCGACGCAAAAACGACTAGCACCCCGATTTCGCCTTCAGCAAGCGAAAAACAGCGCGTTTTCGATTTCTTGCCGTCGCGCTCCTGCGTACATCGTGGACCGCCTGCCGCCCCGACGGCAAAGACGTGCTGGCTAGCGCTTCGCCTCATGCGCCGTTCTCGAGCGCGAATTCCCATTGGGTGTCGCGCCGATCTTTCCTTTGAAGCGTGCGCTCGGACGTGTTCGCAAGCACTTCGACGCTTCGACGCACAGGCGCTCGGTTTCCGCGCGCATCCGGCGATCTTCTCGAGGGGTCACGTGATCCCAACCGAGGAGGTGCAGCAAGCCGTGGGCAAGTAGCGTCATGACCTCCGTGCGCAGCTCGACCCCTCGCGCCTCGGCCTGGCGCCGGGCGGTGGGGACGCTGATGACGACGTCGCCAAGTAAGCGGCCCGCCCGGTCTCCGTTCTCGCCCTCCCACTGCGCGAAGGCGAGAACGTCAGTCGGGCGATTCTTTTTTCGATAGAGTCGGTTCAGGATCATCATTTGATCATCGCCAGTAAGAAGGACGGAGAGCTCCCTCTTCGCCAATTGAAGGTCGTCCAACATGGCGCGCGCGCACCGGTGAACGTCCGCCCCTGCCAGACCTTCGTATGGGCCACCCTCCACCGCGACGCAGACAGCCATCTTGCCTACCGCGCCTTGCTCAGCGCCTTGGAATTGTCGTCGAGGAACTTGGCAAGCCCGATGTCCGTCAGTGGATGACGGAAGAGTTGCTCGATGATTTTTAAGGGCATGGTCGCGCAGTGGGAGCCCGCCAGCGCCGATTGCACGACGTGCAACGGGCTCCTGAGGCTCGCCGCGAGCACCTGGGTATCGAACCCATAGTTGTCGTAGATGGCCACGATTTGCTCTACAAGCTCGATACCCTCTTGCGAGGCGTCGTCGAGCCGGCCCACGAATGGCGAGATGTACGCAGCGCCAGCTTTTGCCGCGAGGAGAGCCTGGGACGCGCTAAAGCAGAGGGTGACGTTCGTGCGCGTTCCCTCCTTTTTGAGTGTCTTGACGGCGCGTAGACCGTCCACCGTGAGGGGAACCTTAACGACGACGTGCTTGTGGAGCTTCGCCAGCAGACGCCCTTCGCGGAGGATTTCTTCGTATGCGGTCGCGATGACTTCGGCCGAGACTGGACCGTCGACTATCTCGCAAATCTCCGAGATTGCGCCCTCGATTTTGCGCCCGGCCTTCGCCAGAAGGCTTGGATTGGTCGTGCATCCATCGAGGACGCCCAACTCTGCAGCCTTCTTGATTTCGATGAGGTCGGCTGAGTCGATGAAGATCTTCATGTCGCGATTGTGGGGACGAATAGGGTCTCGCGCCAGCGGCGAAAATGGGGGTTACGCATGAAATCGTGCGCGATCATACCCGCCTTCGATGCGGCTGAAACCGTTGGAGGCGTCGTCGAAGACCTGCGTGCGCGGCTCGAAGCGCCGATCATCGTCGTCGACGACGGCTCGGGCGATGCTACCGGGGAGGTGGCCGCGAGGCGTGGGGCGCTCGTCGTGCGGCACGAGCAAAACCGAGGGAAAGGCGCGGCCCTGCGATCGGGGCTGCATGAGGCAGACCGGCGCGGCTTCGACGTCGCCGTCACGGTGGACGCCGACGGCCAGCATCCGGCGGCCTCCGCACGTGCACTGCTCGACGCCAGCGGCGGAGCGCGCGCGCTAGTTCTCGGCATACGCGACCTCGTGCGCGACGGCGCGCCGAAGAGGAACCGACTCGGCAACCAGGTCTCAAACTTCTTCGTGTCGTTCTTCGCGAGACGCCAACTGCAGGACACGCAATGCGGCCTCCGGCGCTATCCGGTACGCGAGGCGCTCGCGCTCGGGGTGCGCTCCGACGGCTATGCGTTCGAAGCGGAGATCGTCCTCCGCGCCATCGCCGCGGGCCTGCCAATCGTGGAAGTCCCCATCGCCGTACTCTACCCGCCCGATACGCAGAGGCGGACGCATTTTCGTGGGGTGCTTGACCCCGTGCGCATCGTCGCCTCTGTCGCGGCGACGGTGCTCGAACTCCGGCTTCGTGGCATGGGATAGGCCATGGAGCCGCGCTGGACGCTGGCAAACGTGAGCCGCAAAGGTAAGAAACCATGGTGACGCTGACACGCCGTCAGATCGTGTACGGCACTGCGGGCCTCCTCTTTCTGCCCAGTGACTCTCGCGCCGCGGGCGACGGCCTGGAGCCGTTCGCACGCATTGCGCATGCGCGAGAGCAGGTTCGCAGCGTCGACGGCCCCTTCACCCAAACCCGAACGATTGCCCTTCTCGCGACCGAGGTCGTCTCGCGCGGCCGGGTCACTCTTCAGCGGCCCGACCGCCTGCGATGGAGCCTTTTCCCGCCCGATGACGTGACGTTCTGGGTTGGCCCAGAGGGCCTCGCCTACCGGAGTGCGCACAGTGGCGGCCAGGTGCCAGCTGGCGCCGTACGTGTCGCCGCGGCACTTGACGACCTCCGCGCCCTGCTCGGGGGAGATTCTGTCGAAGCTGCGCATGCGCTGGGAGCTCTCGATACTCAGGGACGATGCCGCCGGCATCGAGGTGGAGGCCACATCCAAAGAGAGCGCGTCGGCATCGCTGCACCGACTGCGCTTTGCGCTCGCGTCTGACCTGGTCCGGCCCACCCGCATCGAGCTCTTCGACGGACCGAGGGATCGTACGAACATCGAGTTTGGAACGCTCCTGGTGAACGGGCCGATAGACGAGGCGTTGATGCATCCCCCGCGGTGACGGCCTTCGCGCCTCGTCGACGCGACGACCTCTCTCTAGCTCGCGACAGCTGTATCATCCGTCCATGCCCGCCGATCCCCCGAAGCAGCGCTTGCTGCGATTGCTGCGCCGAACGCCCAAAGTGACGCGCGGCTCGGGTGCACGTTCGGCATTCGACCAAAGCGCGCTGTGGAGCGCACACGAGCGAGCGATCGTCCGGGCGCGCGACGCGGGCGCTGCGGCGCAGCGAATCGCGTCGAGCGCCGCAAGGCAAAGAGCCACCATGGACGCCGTTGCGGACCGAGCGCGCGCGATCGCCTCTCGTACCGGCGAGGTTCGGGCTGGCTTCGCACGCGTAGTCGACGCGTTCGAACGGCTCGCGCTGGTTGCGCTGAACGCAGGGCTCGAAGGCGCGCGCCTCGGCGAGGGCCAAGGCCGGCAGCTCGCGCTTCTCGGAGAGGAGGTCCGCGGCCACGCGTCGCGCGGAAGCCAGGTGGCACGCGATCTCGGCGACGCGATGGCGCAGGTCGCCGGCGAGTTCGGGCAACTCGAAGCTCACATCGGGCAGGCTCAGAGCGTCGTGGCAGAGGTTACCCAAGACTCGGCCCGCGCGGCCGGAGCGGCAGGGGACGCCGAATCGGCGCTAGTCGACGTCGGCGAGCGCGTAAAGAAAGCGACTGGGAGTGACCCCGAGACTATCCGTGCCATCGCCGAAGCGAGTGAGCGGGCCCGGGCGCTAGTGGCTTCCCTCTCGTCGTTGAGCGGCAAGGTCCCACGCGCGCTGCTGGTGGGCGTGCTGCGACCTGCGATCGCGCCGTTGGCGTCGCTGCTCGCCGACGACGAAACAGGCGCCGGAGAGCCGGGGGAAGGAATGTCAGAATGAAGCCGGAAGATCCTGAGCTACTGCGGTTGCTCTTGTACGAGATCGCGCGCCACCTGGTCGCGCTCGAGGCGGAGCCTCACGACGGAGTCGCGGCGCAACACGCCATCCATGCGCTCAAGGGCAGCGCCGGTCTCGCGGGCGAACGCGAGCTTGCCGCAGCGCTCGAACGGGTCGAACGTCGAGTGAAGGAGGGAGACGATGGGGCATTTGAGGAGGCAGCTGCCTTCGTGCGCACCGCCTTGACGCGCCTTTCGGCGGGGGAGAGCGCGATACTGACGCGGTGGCCGATCCCCTCGGACGACCTCGTCGCGCGCCCGCTCAATCCGCTGGTGAGATCGCAGTACGCCGCCGAGGTCACAGACCGACTCGCGCGCATTGACGAAGAGCTGGCGAGCAGCGACGACCTCGGCAAGGCGGCGCGCGCGGTCTACCGCCACGTCCATACTATGAAGGGGGCCGCCAGCTCGGTAGGCGATGAACCGATGACCTGGTTTTGCCACGGCTTGGAGGACAAGCTCAAAGGCGTCGAGTCGCCGGCGGAAGCGCGCACCGCTCTTCAGGAAATGTCGCGGTGGCGGCTCGTTCTCGGTGGGCTTCTCGACGATTCGGCGGCCGCTGTCGCCACCCTGCGTGGACGGGAGGGCTTGGCCCACGTACTCGAGACACCACGGCCCAGCAGGCCCTTGATCCGCTTCGCGGACGAGCCGGGACGATCGTCCGAGGAGTCAGCCACCATTCGGGTGGCGGCCATTGACGTGGACCGACTGCTGGAGCGTTTCGACGCCGTGGATCTCGTTCGCGAAGGGCTGACAGCGCAGGCCGATTTCACGCACACTGCAGTAATCAAATTACGAGAGGCTCGCGGCTCCCTCGCGGAAGCTCTCCGCCTCATCGGTCCGCCGCGTCCATGGGGAGCACCCGCGGCGGCGCTCCGTCGCGTGGCAGAGGTCGTTGACTCGCTCGCCGTGTTCGGTGACGACATCGAGGGGGCGTCAGCGCGACTGCACGCGGGCGAGCATGTTTTGCGCGACGGTGTCATCCAGGGAAAAAAACAATTGTCGACGATGCGCCAGACGGCGGTGGGCCGGATTTTCGCTCGGCTGACGACCACGATCGAGTCCGAGGCTCGGCGCATGGGCCGCGCCGTGATCGTCCAAACGCGGGGAGCGGACGAGACCATCGACCGTAGGGTGGCTGAGCAACTCGTCGAGGTGTGCTTGCAACTCGTCCGCAACGCCGTCGCCCATGGCATCGAGCCGTCGGCGGTCCGCTCTTCGTTCGGCAAGCCTCCGAGCGGCACCATCGCCCTCCATGCAAGAAAGCTGGGGAATCGCCTGAGCATCACGATCGAGGACGACGGCGCAGGCGTGGACGTGGCCAGCGTGCGGACTCGCGCCGTCGACGCGGGACTCATCACCCCGGCAATCGCCGCCGCAGCCGACGACGACACTCTCCTCTCTTTGCTCTTCGTCCCGGGCTTTTCGACAAGAGACTCAGCGGATCTCCTAGCCGGCCGCGGCATCGGCCTCGACATTGCGCGCAGCGTCACCCAGCACATGGGGGGCGCGCTCCGGCTGTCCAGTCGGGCGGGAAAGGGCTTCTGCGCGCGAATAGACGTCTCGCTAGAGAGCGGATTCGAGAAGGTGCTCTGGGTCTTCGCCGGCGAGGACGAATTCGCACTCCCGGCCGCCAATACATGGCGCGTGCGCAAGAACGAACGAGCCGATTCCATGCGAGTTCCGCACCTGCTAGCGTGCCTCGACGCGGCGGCAGGCACTCACGCCCGCTTTGCCGTGGACCTCGAGCTTCATGAGGACGCGGGCGGCCAACCCCCAATCTCCATAGGGGTCGACGCCGTGGGCCCCACCGAGGACCTGCTCGTGCGTCCCCTTGGACCGCTCGTGGCTGGGCTCGGTCCCTTCGCGGGGGCCATCTTGCGTGGTGACGGCTCGCTCCGGTTGGCAATCGACCCCTGGGCAATCGCGCCGCGCGCGCGAGCGGTCGCGGCGACCCTCGTCCCCGGCTGCACGCGGGCGAACGCCAATCTATGATGGAATCGCGTCTTCGAATGCCGCCCCTCATTCGGATCGAAGCCATGACGGTGGCCGACGTTCGGGAGGTGGCTTCGATCGAAGGGCCGACCCGAATGGATGAGGCGCAGCTCAGGGACGAGCTTGCGCGCACGTGGTCACGGCTATGGATTGCACGAGAGACGACCACGTCGGGGGAAGCCGCACGCTTGCAGCCGGACGAGGCAGGCCGAATCATCGCCTTTCTAGTGGCGTGGCACGTCGCGGACGAACTGCACGTCCTCAATATCGCCACGCGCGAGGATCGCCGCCGAAGCGGTGCCGGACGCGCGATGATGGAAGTCGCGGTCGCCTATGCTCGCAAGCGGCGGCTAAAGCACATGCTCCTCGAAGTTCGCCGGTCGAACGGGCCGGCCCTAGCTCTCTATCGAACCCTGGGCTTTTTCGCGATGGGAATTCGTCCACGCTATTACCCCGACGATGAGGATGCCGTCGAGATGTTCCTCCTGCTCGATCCGAAGACGGGCGAGGTCGTGCTCCATCGGGACGAAGTGCATCTCGAAGGCTGACCTTCGTCCGCGCAAGGCGCGTGTGGGGTGCGGGTGTTACACCTAACTCGCCGAATGAAGAGCTTCGTCCTTTTCTGTTTCGCGGTCGCGCTATCGCCAACTGGCACGGCTCACGGCCAACCGGAGCATACGGCGAGCGCACCTCTGTCGACAGCGCTCGAAGCGGCCCGTACCACCGACTACGCCAGGGCCGAGAGCCAGCTTCTCGCGGTGCAAGGCGCCGAACGTCCGATCGCGCTCGTCGCGCTGTCGCGGCTGATGCTCGCGCAAGGCCGATTCGCCGAGGCGGAGAGATACGCCGTATCGGCCGCTGCTAACGGCGGCACGCAACGTCTAGAAGCGCTGGCCGCCCGTGGAACCGTGCTGGCAGCGCAGGGGAGACTCGCCGAGGCCATCGGCCTTCTCGACCCGAACAAGGACGCTCCAGGGGACGGCGGGCGACGAGTGCGCCTCCTTCTCGGCGAGCTGCTCATCCGCGCGGGTCGTCGCGCCGAGGGCGAGGCGGCGCTCCTCAAGTTTGCGGACGAGTACGGAAACGACGTCATTTCGGCGACCGACGCGGAGGGGCTCGCCATGGTGGGCCGTGCGATGCACCTTTTGCGCCACGCGAAGGACGCGAACCGCGCCTACAATGAAAGCGAGCGCGCCGAGATCGCGCGGTCGGGCGGGTCCGCGCAGGGAAGTGGGCGGGTCGAGACCCTTCTTTGGCGTGCGGACCTTTACCTCGACAAGTTCGACCCCGGTCACGCCGAACAGGTGCTCGATGAAGCGCTGAAGATCGCTCCGCGTTCGGCGGACGCCATGGTGATGCTCGCGCGCGTCAAGCTTGAGCAAGCGTTCGACTTCGAAGCGGCCGAGAAGCTCGTTCAGGATGCGCTTGCCGTGAACCCGAGGCACAAGGGCGCGTACGCCGCGCGCGCCGGGGTTTACCTGCGCGACATGAGCCTCGACGCTGCCAACCAGGCAATCGACTCCGGGCTCGCCATCGATCCCAATGACCTCGAGCTCCTCAGCCTGCGCGCCGCGGCACGCTTCCTCGCCGACGACGGACGCGGATTCGAAGCAGCCAAGCGTGAAGTCTTCTCGCGCAACAGGGAGTTCGCGCAAGCGTACGAGATCATCGGTGAATACGCCGAGTGGGAGCATCGTTACGGCGATGTGGTCGCCATGATGAAGGAAGCGACGTCCGTCGACCCGAGCGACAGCAAGGCGTGGGCGCAGCTCGGGCTAATGCAAACTCGCGCCGGCGACGAAGCCGATGGCGTCAAATCACTGGAACAGGCCTGGAGAGGTGATCACTTCAATGTGCGTGTCTACAACACGCTCGAGCTTCTCTACACACAGTGGATTCCTCAGCAGTACGACAACGCGGCAGAGGGGATCTTCAAGTTGCGCTATCCCAAGGCCGAGCGGGCGGTGCTCGAGCGCTACATCCCACGAATGCTGGGCGAGGCGTGGGGGGAGATGAAGACGCGCTACATGTTTACACCCGAAGCACCCGTCGCCGTCGAGTTGTACCGCGACAGGCAGCACTTCAGCGTGCGGACGAGCGGCCTGCCGAATATCGGCATCCAGGGCGTATGTTTCGGCCACGTGGTGGCGGCGATGAGCCCCCGGAGCGAGCCGTTCAACTGGGGCAACGTTCTCTGGCATGAGCTCGCGCACGTCTTCGCCATCCAGCTCTCGAAGAACCACGTGCCGCGCTGGTTCACCGAGGGACTCTCCGAATACGAGACCATGATTCGCCGGCCGGAGTGGCAGCGCGAACTCGACCCGGAACTCTATCTCGCTCTCAAGAAAAACGCGCTGCCGAGCGCGCTCGACATGAACCGTGCGTTCACGCACTCGGAGGGTGAGCTCGACGTTACCGTCGCGTACTACGCGGCCAGTCAGATGCTCGCTTTTACGGCGGACCAGTTCGGCTTTCGCAAGATCGCTCGCGCCCTCCAGCTATGGGGGGCAGGCAAGCGGACGGAACAGGTCTTCCGTGAGGCATTCGGCGTCGCGGCTGAAGATTACGACGCGCGTTTTCGCAAGTGGGCCTTGAGCAGGCTCGCCCGCTACGAGGGACAATACATGTTCGACGTGAAGGCGCTGCCCGTAGACGAAGCGCGCGGCGCAGTCGCCGCGAATCCGAGGAGCGCGCCGGCACACGTGGTCTTCGCCCTCGCCCTCTTGCGCGCGCAGAAATCCGACGAGGCACGTGGCGAGGTGAATGAAGCGCTGAAGTTGGCGCCGGGCGACGAGAATGCGCACTACGTGGCTGCCAAGCTCGCGGCCACGGCGAAGAACGTGGACGAGCAAGCAAAACATCTGCTTGCGATTCGAGCCGCGAGCGGCGATGGCTATGCTGTCGAGATGGGGCTAGCTGAGGCGGCCGAAGCGCGTCATGACGCTGGCGCTGAACGAGTGGCGCTCGAGGCTGCCCACCGGTTCGATCCCTCTCAAGTGGACTCGCTTCGGAGCCTCTACGAGCTTGCGACGACAGAAAAGCGCGACGCCGACGCGCTCTCGGCGCTCGTCGAGATCGCGCGTCTCGACCAGCACGACCGTCGTGCCTACGCGCTCTTGTTGGAGAAGCTTGTCGCAGCACGACGCTGGAGCGAGGCGAAGCGCGTCGGGGAGGCCGCACTCTACGTTGACGTCGAGAGCGCCGCCGTTCACCTCGATTACGCGCGTGCGCTTGCGGCGACGGACGACCACTTGGGCGCTGCCTTCGAGCTCGAAAGCGCGCTTCTGTGCGACACGCCGGGCGGGCGCGGCCAAGACAACGCGGCGAAGGCGACCACTCACGCGTTGTTGGCGAGAGAACGTCTCACCCTTGGCGATACCGCCTCCGCGCGCACACACCGGGACGAAGCTCTACGACTAGATCCCTCGAACGCGGAAGCGCGAATGCTCAACCCTTGAGTCTCTGCGGAGCCATCACGCGCGAGTAACGCCGCCGCGGCGGGGTGTAAGCAGTCCAGTGCAGGCGCTCGTCTCGAGCGCGGCGGGTAGGTTCATCGGAGCCAAGAAACCTGTTTTAAGATCGTGTCGTCGAGCGAGGTATGCCATCGACATCGGAATGGCGCATCGTCCTATTTGTGAAAAATCGCGATTGATCACCCCACGCGCGCGTCGACTGGTCGTGAGAAGTTGCAGCACGAACGGGTCCCGTACATGTCGGGCATGAATACGTAGGCAGACAAAGCGAGCGATTACAGAGAGCCAGTGGGGGCTGCTCGGGGGCGCGCTCTCCGCTGTCGCTGCCCGAGACTTGTTGCACGGCACGCGACTCGTGGTCTCGGGCGCATGTGGGACGCGTAAGCCGCTGCACGCGAGATTGAGGACAGCGGGGCTACACAGGTAGCGCCGGCAAGAGGGAATGCGTCTCCATTCGCGAGGTTGTCGAGGGGCCGCGTACGGACCACGAAGCCGGCCTCGGCTTTGCACTGAGGGCTGACGTCGTCCCATCGGTTGCAAGAGAAAAGCTCCCATGCGCTCGCGAACGTTCTTCGGTATTCCGGCGGTCCTCTGTGTCACGTCCGTCCTTGGCTGCTCGGTGCAGGCCGGCCCGGCGGAAGCGACCGACATAGCCGCAGAAGCGGTCACCGCGTGCCCCACCCCGGCATCGAACGACGCCCAGCAGCGCGCCGCTGCGACGCTCGCTTTTCGTCTGATGCGGCTCTCGGCCGCCCAGGTGACGACCACGAAGTCGAGCTCCTCGTGCAAGCTCCCGTGCTTGCCTCGCGACATTTTGCAAGCCGCCTCTATTATGGCCCCTCAGAGGTACCGCATTCAATCCGACGGGAAGGGCATCGAATTCGACCCGACCAATCCGCTCTACGGCTACGTGACCAAGCAGATGCAAGCAGAGCTCGCATTCGCGCAGATGAACTCGTCGGTCGCCCAGTTTTTGATGGACGGAATGCACAACTCGTACACCTACGAGGACGGCCACCTCTTTCCGCTCGTTCTCGCCGCGCCAGCACTCGCCCGGTCGTCTTTCAAAGGGCCGGTGACCAGCCATGTCGTCGATTCGAGCAGCGCGGACGATAGCCACGTCGCGACGGTGAGTAGCGCCGCATGGTGCGGTACAGTCGCCGTGACGCTCAGCGAGGCCGTCGACAAGACCCCGAGCTTCTCGCCCATCGCGTTTCATGACATCAGCATGTGGCGCACGAGCGTGCCTTCCTATTACAAGGGCAAGGGCCACGTCGAGGTGACGACGCCGTTCAACGGCTTTTCCGATTGCAATCCCTATCTCATCATTTCGGTCAACGGTAAAGCGCAGCAGTTCGACGAGGTCCCCGTCGCCGATTGCAACAAGAACAGCGGCAGCAAGTGCACGTCGACCATTCAGATAGACCCCATTCCGTACGCCGAGCCGGGCGACTATTACAATAGCGCTGGGCTCGTTGGGGCGCAGTCGAACCCCTACGCCCTCTCCAACACCGTGCTCTACGCCGACCCCTCGCACGCCAGCCAGTGGGCGACACGCACCGCCAACGGCAAGCAGGAGTGGGGTGTCTTCCAAACTCCAGTCGTCGTCTTTGGAACGACGAAATACAAGTACGTCAAAATGATATAGTCGTTTGCTCGAAGCGGCCACGTGTTTGGTGCAGGACGCTCGTTTCTCAGGAGTCACAGCCCGAGAGCCAGTGACCCCGTACGGCGGGGCTCGGCGGCGCCTTGCCATAGTCCGCGGTCGCGGCCGATGGCCGGCGCATCCGCGATGTGCTCGACTTCTCGGGTTACGTGCCCCATGGTCTGGAGGGCGCGAAGCACCTCGACCGCCAAAGCGCGTGGTTCGATTAGAAGGACATCCGGTGCGTCTTGCTGGTGGAACCTCGGCGCGCGAACTGCATCGGCCACATCCATTCCGAAGTCGACGGCATTGGAGAGCTCCTCGAACACCGTGGTGATGATGCGCGATCCGCCAGCCGCGCCAAGCACCAGCTCCACCTTGCCGTCAGGACCAAGCGCAATCGTCGGGGACATCGACGAGAGCATTCGTTTGCCAGGCGCGATCGCGTTGGGCTCGCCTTGCACCAGACCGAACATGTTCGCGGTACCCGGCACGGAGGCGAAATCATCCATTTCGTCGTTGAGGACGAAGCCGGCGCCGGGCACGGTCACCCCGCTCCCGTACCAAGCGTTTAGCGTGGTCGTCAGCGCCACGGCGTTGCCGTCGGAATCGACGACGCCGAGATGCGTCGTATGCGGTCCCTCGCCAGCGGCAGAAGCCCGATTCGGAAAGAGCTCTTCCGTCGGCGTGGCGCGATCGAGTCTAGTCGTCGACCGTTGCTGCTTGGCCCATGCATCGGACATCAGCTCGTCGACGGGGTTCTTCACGAAGTCGGGATCGCCCAGCTTCGCGTTGCGCGCAGCGAAGGCCCGTCGCATCGCCTCCGCCACGAGGTGGATGCTCTGAGCCGAATGCCATCCCGCCGCGCGCAGGTTCCAGCCCTCGAGGATATGCGCGATCATCGCCATCGTGAGCCCGCCGGAAGACGGCGGGGGCATCCCGACCAGATGCCGTCCTCGGTACGTGTAGTCGATCGGCGGGCGCCACTTCGCGCGGTACGCTCGCAAGTCGTCGTTGGTGACGAGCCCGCCTGCGGCCTTCATCGAGGCAGCGATCAAGTCGGCGACCGGCCCGTCGTAAAAGCCGGCGGGACCCTGCTCCGCGATCCGTCGCAAGACGCTCGCCAGGTCCGGATCGCGCCACGTCGAGCCCGGCGCCGGCGGGGACCCGACCGGTAGAAAAAGCGCTGCGGAAGCCGGATCCTTAGCGAGGCGGTCGCGCACGATCAGGATCGTCTTTGTGAACGCGTCGTCGACGACGAATCCGCGCTCCGCGAGATCGATGGAAGGCTCGAGGACTTCGCGCCAGGTTTTGTTCTTTGAGCCGAGCTTGTGCCACGCTTCCCATAACCCAGCGACACTCCCCGGCACACCTGCGGAGCGCCGACCATCGCGCGAATCGCGGGTCGGCTTTCCGTCCGGCCCGACGTACATGTCCCGCGTCGCTGCGGCAGGCGCCGTCTCGCGAAAATCGAGCGCGTACGACTTACCGCCGACGCGCGCGACGAGAAAGCCTCCCCCGCCGACGTTTCCGGCCGTCGGGAAGACCACCGCCAAGGCAAAAGCCGTCGCGACCGCCGCATCCACAGCGTTGCCCCCCGACGCGAGCAGTTGGATACCGACGTTCGTCGCGAGCGCGGCGTCGCTCGTCACCATGGCACGAGCAGAGTGCGGCGAAGGCTGACCCTGCCCGTAGGGCCAATCGGGCGGAAAGCGGGTCGGCAGGCTTGCGAACGCGAGCGGCGCCGGCGTGGACGACGATGGCGAGAGGGCCGCCGAATGGCTGGCTCTATCGCAGGCCGGCTCCGCAAGGACGAGCGAAGCGCCCAGCCATGCGGCGACAATCGCGGAACTGGGCTGCTGCCGACCGGCCACGTGCGCCGATGGTAGCAGATGTGAGAGCGGCGGGCTGTTGGGGCCGACCGCTTGCCTGCCCGGCGATGGCATCGTTCGGGGTCGGCACTATATTTCATCATGGCGCACAGCCGACCCGCAAAGACGATTCCCCTAGAGCTCATTGAGAAGCTGCCGAAGACCGACTTGCACGTTCACCTCGACGGTTCGCTTCGCCTCTCGACGATTCTGGAGCTCGCGGACGCGCAGAAGATCGACCTTCCAGCGCGAGATGCGGAGGGGCTGCGCGCGGCGATGCACCTCGGGAAAAACTGCGGGACGCTTGTCGAGTATCTGAAAGCGTTCGACGTAACCCTGCGCGTTATGCAAACCGAAGAATCGCTGCGGCGCATCGCATACGAGCTCGCCGAGGACGTTGCCAGCGAGAACGTCCGGTACATGGAGGTGCGCTACGCGCCCATGCTCCACACGCGCCGCGGACTCAACCTCACGACCGTCGTCGAATCGGTACTGGCGGGTCTGAGGGAGGCGCAGGAGAAGCACGGTGTCGAGTCGAACATCATCATTTGCGGGATTCGTAACGTGTCCCCCGAACACTCCCTCGAAATGGCCGAGCTCGCCGTCGCATACAAGGGACGAGGGGTGGTCGGGTTCGATTTGGCTGGGGCGGAGTACGATCACCCGGCGAAGCATCACAAGGCCGCCTTTCAGCTCGTGCGTGACAATAATATCAACGTTACCATTCACGCGGGCGAAGCGTACGGCCCTGAGTCAATTGCACAGGCGATCCACGTTTGCGGTGCGCATCGCGTCGGTCATGGCTGCCGGTTGCGCGAAAACGGGGATCTGCTCCATTACGTCAACGATCATCGCATTCCTCTCGAATGCTGTCCCTCGTCGAATGTCCAGACGGGCGCCATCCGCGATCTCGCAAGCCACCCCCTCAAGCTCTACAAACACCTCGGATTGCGCGTAACGGTGAACACTGACAACCGCCTCGTTACCGACACCACGGTGAGCAAAGAGCTCTGGCTCTGCCACTCCCAGATGGGGCTAACGCTGACCGACATCAAGCAAATCATTTTGAGCGGATTCAAGAGCGCCTTTCTCCCGTTTCACGTCAAGCAGCAGTACCTGCGCAAGGTCAGCGAAGAACTCACAGCTTTCGAAGACGAAGCCGCGCTCGCGGTGGACACGCCCACGGCGTCACCGGTGCACCTTTCCTCCTGACGTTTGCGCGAGTCGAGGGCGGCCGTGCAGCGGCTGGTCCATTGTGCCCGACACCGCCCACGCAAGGGCGGCGCTCTCCGACGCGGGCGCCCATTCGTGCTAATAGCGCTCCCCCCATGGCCCAGCCGAAGCCCTCTCCCCCATGGGTACCGTGGCGCCCCCGAACGTGCACCACGTGATGGACGCTCTCGAGGCCGCCGCCCGGACGGCAGAAGGCCGGGCCGCCGGGGAGGCGATGACACCCGTCTCCGCGGAAGATTTCTTCGCCGCGGCGAAGCTCGATGCGAAGGCCGTGCGCTCGTCCCTAGACCGCGTGGTCATGGGCGATGATCCCGAAGCCGGCCTCGACGGCCTGCTCGAGGCGGGAGCGCTCGCCGCGCTCTTTCCGGAGGTTCATGCGATGGTCGGCTTCGGCGACGGAGAATGGCGGCACAAGGACGTCTGGAAGCACACGAAGCAGGTCGTGCGTCAGTCGGTGCCACGCCTTGAGGTCCGATGGGCGGCCCTCTTCCATGACATCGGCAAGGTCAAAACACGGTCGATCACTGCCGACGGGAAAGTGCACTTCTTGGGACATGCGGAAGTGGGTACCCGGATGTTCGACAAGCTGGATCGGCGGTTGGGCCTCTTCGGATCGGAGCCGGCGCTTAAGCAAACGGTGCGTTTTCTGGTTCTCCACCATTTGCGTGCGAACCAGTACTCGCCCGATTGGACGGACAGTGCGGTCCGCCGATTCGCTCGGGAGCTCGGCGAGCACCTCGAAGACTTGCTCTGCCTCGCACGTGCGGACATCACGACCAAGCGGCCCGAAAAGAAGCGGCGCGGCCTTCAGCAGATCGAGGAGCTGCAGCACCGTATCGGCCAGCTCGCTGAGGAAGACGCGAGGATCGCGCCGCTGCCGAGCGGCATAGGCGATGCGATCATGGAGTTCTTCGGCATACCGCCGTCGCGCAAGATCGGCGACGTGAAGCGCGCGCTCGAGTTGGCGGTGGAGGCGGGCGAGGTACCTGCCCGGCAGCCCGTGGAGGCCTATCTCGAATTTCTCCGCGAGAACCTCAATCGCTTCGGTCTCTAGCGCGTTCCGCCATCGGCGGTGGAAGACGTAACCGACAGGCGCTCATTGACCCTTCGACGCCCTCTCCTCGATGGCGCTCAGGGCTTCTGCGAGCAGGCGGTCCCTTCGCATGCACGGATGGCAGTCGCTCCGTCCCAAGAATCCGCAGCCGTGGGTTGCTTCATAGGGCTGCAGGGTCGCGAGGAGCCGCGCATCGCCGTAGTCGCGCGCGCGTTCGAGTAGCGAGTGCTTTTGGTCGCAAGTCTTCGCATCCCGGAAGTCGAGTAACGCGCCTAGAGCGCGGCTCGCCCTCGCGCGCACCGACGCGACGTCGAGCGAGCGCTTCGCGCGAAGCGCTGCCTGGGGGTATTGGCGCCCCGAAGCCCCATAAGCAACGTCGTAGACGATATCGACGCCACGGGTTCCCATCTTCGATTCGAGCAGCACGAAGGCGTCGTCCTGCGAATCCTTGAGCAATGCGGCGTTTCGGACGTCTTCCTCCAGCTTGACGTCGGCCGCGGCACCCGGTTCGGCGCGAAGCCACCGATCCGCTTCGCGCATGGCTTCACGCGTATTGCGCGTGCCCATGTAGGCTCGCTCGAGAAGCATGTGCACACTGGCGCGGGCGGGGTCGCTGTTCTCCACGGTGGCGAGCTCTTCGATCGCCGTCGCGAAGTCCCCTTTTTCGATCTTCGACTGGGCGTCGCTGACGATCGCGTCGCTGGTTCGTTCCGGCGGGCGCGCGGTCGACGATTCGGCCACGCCCGAGGTCGGGAGGGACGTAGCCGGCGATGGCCCGCCCGCCACGGGCACGCCACGCCCATTCGCGCCCATCACTACTCCGAGAGCCACGAAGGCTCCGAACGCTGTCGCGGCGAGCGCCATTCGCCGGAGAGTCACCCCAGGTGGCACGCCGTCGACCACCCGACCGAGAGACTTCGCGACGAACCCGAAGACGGCTCCGCTGGGGTGCTCGACGGATGCCTCGCGGTTCACCGAACCTTCAGTCGCGCCGCGTCCGGAAGGCAAGCTCGCTGCCGGCAAGGGGATGCGGGGAGAGCTAACATGCGCGGATTGGCCAAGCAGCACCGGCAGCGGCGTTTCGCCAGCGCGAGCGGCTTCCCCCGTGGCGGCGAGCTGCAGCAGGGCCTCGTCCAGCGCCTCCACGAGCTCCCTCGCGTCCGCAAAGCGCGCTGACGCTTCCTTGGCAAGTAGACGCGTAACGATCGCGTCGACGGCCGCAGGAATCGCGACGTCCGGCGCTCGCTCGGCCATCCGCGGGATGGGCGCCATGACGTGCATACCGAGCAACGTGACCTTGCTCTCGTGATCGTAAGGACGTCCGCCAGTGATCATCTCGAAGGTGACGGCGCCGAGTGCGTAGAAGTCCGCGCGCGCGTCGACCGGCTGTCCGAGCGCTTGTTCGGGGGCCATGTATTCCGGTGTCCCATAGACCATGCCCATTTGCGTGAGGGGCTGGCCTGACGATTTCGTTTCGCCGACGAGCTCTCCGACCGGAACCTTCGCGATGCCGAAGTCGAGCACCTTGACGAAGCTGTCGTGCCCGTCCTTCGCAACGAGCATCACGTTCTCTGGCTTGAGATCGCGGTGCACGATGCCAAGGACGTGCGCGCGAGAGAGGGCGCTCGCGATTTGCCGGGTGATGTGGAGCGCTCGCGGGAGCTCGAGCCGGCCCGCAGCAAGCACGTCGCGCAGGCTCTTACCCTCGACGTACTCGAGCACGAGAAAAAACGACCCGTCGTCTAGCTTGCCGAAATCGCTGGCTGCAGCGACGTTCGGATGCTCGATGTGAGCGGCCGCGAGCGCCTCGCGCTCGAAGCGAGCGACGACCTCCGGCAGGCGAATCATCTCCGCGTGCAGCACCTTGACGGCGACGCGCTTGCGGATGTGGGTGTGCTCCGCCTGGTAGACGGCGCCCATGCCCCCCTCACCGATGAGGCGCTCGATGCGATAGCGACCGCTGAGCACCCGGCCGATCAGCGATTGCGGCGCATTCGGCCGCGCAGTTGGCCGCTCGTTCTTGCGTTCGGCACGCGCCCCCGATGCCTCGGCGTTCGTTGCGGAGCCGGTGCGGTCGGAGGGTGTGCTCATCGCCAAGGCGAGCATGCAACCGAGTGAACGGCCACGCTACTCGCTCAAGCTTACCCCCAGGCTGAATGACAAGGCGAACGAGTCGTTCCCCGCAAACGGCTGCGCCATGGCCGCGGGGGTGGTGCTTCTGGTTGCACCATCATTGTACATTGCGCCCCAGAACTCGATTCCGAAGCGCCCACCCAGCTCTGCAAATAGCTCCCACGGCCGACGGACTCGATAGCCGAGCCCAACCCCAAACGGCGCCTCGAGCAAGCTGCCCGACACGCCCTGCACGCGCACCTCAGGCGCTGCCTCGCCCGGGACTGGCCCGACCCGAGCGGAGTAACTCGGCGCATAGCTCGACCCATACCCGAAGCCTGCGAAGACCCATACGCGCCATGGGGCGACCATCAACGGAGGGGTCGCTTTGAAATGCAGTCCTCCCGCCCAAAATTGGCGCGCGGCTATGCCCGACGCGGGTGAAATATCGTGGACGGCGTAGACGCCGACGCGCAGCATAGGCAGGAGGGCCACATGGCCCTGAAGTTCAAACGCAACCCCGGCGTCGGGGTGGGGAGCGTCAGAAGCTCCTCGCGTCGTGAAGCGCTTCGCGACGCCGGCCTCGGCCGCCACGTCCCACCCGACCGGTGCAGGGTCTGCCGAAGCAGCCGTCGCTAAGCAGACGATGCCGAACGAGCCGACCACCGGCGCCAAAGACCAAGGACCAGGGCGCATCGGTGGCAGCGTAGTGCTGGACGGCAATCCGTGGTCCACACAATCTGGGGCGCAGGCGAGGCTTAGGGCACGTTCGTGGCGCGACGCGAGCAGCAGGACAACAAGGGGCGGGATTCGAAAATGAAGCGTACCGTCAATTGAGGACGCCGGCCTTCGCGTGCAGCTCCTTTAGCCGCTCACGGATCGATCCTGCGTCGGGGGCCTGGGGAACGAGTTCCAGTAGTCGCGATAGATCGGCCCGAGCGGCTTCGACGGCGCCCAATCGAGCCGCCAGCAGACCACGCTCGCGCAGCGCGGGGACCGAGTCGGGTGTGAGCGAGATGATGCGGTCGAGCGCGAGCAGCGCACGCGCGAAATCCCCGCGGGTGGCGTGAATCCATTTCAAATTGATCAGCATTCGAACCAGCATCGTCCGTGCGCTTGCTGGCGCAAGGTGCTCCGCGAGCGAGAGCTTTTGGGACGACGAGGCACGCTCGAGGAGCTTCTGGAGCGCCGCCTCGTCTAGGCGGCGACCACCGAAAAATGGATCCACTGCGACAGGGGCGTCGTCCCGCCCTGGCCAGTCGACCCGCACGAGAAAGTGACCTGGAAAGCTGACCCCACTGGCACGAACGCCGAGACGCCTCGCGATTTCACAATAGACTAGGGCCAGCGTGATGGGAATGCCCAGTTTGCGATCGAGCACGTCCGGAAGCAGGCTGTTCTTCGGATCGTAGTAATCTTGTTCATTTCCACGGAATCCGAGCTGACCGTAAACGTAATTCGAGAGCGTGTCTGCCTGTTCGGTGGGTGACAGGACGGCGAGGTCGCGCGCTGCCAGCGGCGCCGCCATATCGTCGAACCGCGCCAAGAGACGCTCCACGTCGAGCCGCGCGTACGTATCGCGAGCGATGAGCGCTGCACCCCTGGCGACGTCAACGCACTCGTCGGGCAACTCGGCGAGCTGCTCGAACGTCGTCGGCCGCGCCAGCTCGGGCCGCGGCTCGGGGAAGAGAGCCGCGGTCAGCGGCGGCAACGTCGTCATTGAGGTCAAGGCATGCACCCTTTCGCGTCCGCCGGCAAGCCGCTCTTGACTCCAGCCGCGCCTGGCGCGAGATGAGGCGCAAGCAAGGCATGCCCAAAACCACCCGCCAAGCCTCGACCCTCCGGCGACGCTTCGAGACGGCGCGAGAAGCCGGCCCTCGAGCGATCACCGGCCGGGAAACGCCGCGTGAGATGCTCGAGCATCGCTTTCCTGCTTATGTCGGCAGGCAAGAGCGCACGGCCTACGAGCTGCTGCGACGGAGCATCGAGCAAGATTGCGCGGTTTTTCTGACGTTCAGCGGCGCAATGACCCCCGCCGGTCTGCACCAATCCTGCCTCATTCCGCTCGTTGAGCGCGGCCTCGTGGACTGCATCACGACGACCGGCGCGAATCTCTATCACGACGCCCACCGCATCATTGGCCATCGCATACGCGAAATCGAACCGACCGCGGGTGACCTCCAGTACAGGCTCGCGCGGATCATTCGCATTTACGACCTCGGCTTCTGGGAAGAGACGCTCCTCGAAACGGACCAGCTTTTCTCGGCGATCCTTCGTGGACCCGAATTTCAAAAAAAGATGACCACGCCGGAGCTGCATTATCGGCTTGGTGCCCGCCTGGCACAGATCGAAAAAGCGCTCGCAGTCAAAGAACCTTCGCTTCTGTCGACGGCTTGGCGATTTGGAGTGCCGATCTTCGTGGGTGCGGTGCAGGATGGTTCGATCTTTCTCAACATCGTCAAGCTGAAGCGGTTGCTAGGGGAGGAGTTCAAACTGGAAATCGACGTTTGCGACGACGTCTTTGAAATGGGGGCGATGCAACACCATTGCTTCGCAACTCTCGCAAAGCCGATGGCGATATGGATCCTCGGCGGGGGGGTTCCCAAAAACTACACGCTCCAAGGGGAGCCTCTCTTCGATCAAATTCTGGGGGTACCCGCGCACGGCTTCGACATCGACGTCCAGCTTTGCGTGGATCCCGTTGACAACGGGGCACTCAGCTCCTGTCCCGCAGGCGAGGGCCACACCTGGGGGAAGGTGTCCGCAGCGAGTGTCGAAACAGGTAGCGTTTACGTGCACGCGGACGTGACGGCGGTGTTTCCCTGGCTGACGTACGCACTGCTCAGCGACCCCAAGATGAAGCGCAAACCGCGCCGCCTTTACGAGGCCCGGCAGAGCTCCGTCGAACGACTCCAGGGTGAGGTAGACAAGCGGCGCAAGAAGCTGACCGCCACACTCGAGCTACCGCTCGTCACAACCGCCGCGAGGCCGAACGATAGCGTCCGCGCCCGCGCCCGCGGGAGGCTCAAATCTCGTCGCCTTGGGACGCTGAAATGAGCTCGTAGAGAGCAAACAATGCGCGCGCGCTAGGGTGCTCGAACGCGATGCCGGCCGCAGAGTGCGAGCCTCGACCGCGCAGCGTCGTGTGCGACGACGGAGGCGGCGATGCGACCGGAGCGGGCGACAGAGGCGGCGTGACCCAGACGATTCGCCCGCGAAGAACGAACGACTTTCGCGCGGCGACCGCGGCGAATGAAAGCGTCACCACGTCGCCCGGGAGGAGATCGTCGTCGACCGCGACGCGCGCGCCGCCGAGCCCGATGTTCTCGATCTCGACCTGGCGTTGCCATCCCGACTGGACATGGGTTAGGAGCGCACGCGTAGACGCCGCATACCTCGTGTGGCTTCGGAATGTCGCGGAACGAGGCGAATGGTGTCGTTGACCCCGTTCGAGCCATAGGTTTCGGCCGGACCCATTGCTTGGCACGTGTGCGCGTCGACTGTACCACGACGCACCCGTCCGAGAGGGCCTCGGGATACGCCGAAGCGCCGGTCTTCACAGCGCGCCAGTTACGCAGGCGCGCTGAAGAAAGCACGACCGGAGGGCCGCCTGTTGGCTTTTTGCGACCTGGAAGAGTTAAGATGGGCCGCAAAGGCCCTCGCAGACTTGCACGCGCGACTCGAGAGAGACTGCGAAGGGAGACGGCGAGCCAT
The DNA here is from genome assembly GCA_963787925.1 of uncultured delta proteobacterium. Lineage (GTDB taxonomy): Bacteria > Myxococcota_A > Polyangia > Polyangiales > Polyangiaceae > Palsa-1150. Next base: position 120,064 of record CAWBEN010000002.1, on the reverse strand, counting down.
GACCCAGGACACCCGCAAAGATCGGCGTGTGAAGATCGTCAGCCTGAACGTTCGTTACAAGAGCGCGACGGTCGACGAGTTCATCGAGAACCACGCCCACGATGTGAGCCGGGGCGGCATCTTCATCAAGACGACGAACCCATTTCCGGGCGGAACGCTGCTCAAGTTCGAAATTCGGCTGCTTAGTGAGCAGGCCGTCATCGCCGGCGTCGGGCGGGTCGTCTGGAAGCGAGACTCGTCGACGGCGAGCGTCGATCATCCCGCCGGAATGGGAGTCAAGTTCATCAAGGTCGACGAGCCGTCCAAGGCGGTCATCGACAGGTTGATCGCCACGCGGGCCGATGCGGGCAAATCCTTTGAAGAGGAAGGCTACGACCCCACTCTCGCGGCGCGAGGGGGATCGAACCCGCCGGCCGCCGCGAGCACTGTGCCCGTGCACACACCGACGCTACTCGGTGTGAGCGCCTCGAGTTCGAGCGCTCCTTCCCCTGGCTTCCCTGACCTTCCAGCGACGGGCTCGAAGGGCTCCGCGCCGCCGTCCGACGGCCGTGCGGGCGCCCTGGCGTCGGCGCGGTCGTCGCCGCCCAGGCCGGACAAGCACGCCATGTTCCCGAAGGCCGAATTCGAGAAGGAGACCTATCCGAAGCAAGAACAGACCGTCATGAAACAAGCCGCCGAGTTGCTCGAGGAGGCCCTTCGGGAGGCGGGCGGCTCGATGGACGAGGTGGGGACCAACCCACTCTTTTCTGGGACGGGGAGCGCATCGCGAATCGCCGCGCAGGCGGCCGTCGCCGCGAGCGACAACGATTCGAATGCCCCTGCCACAAAGTCGGCGGAGAGCGCGAGCCGACGCGCGGAGGATGTTCGACCCGACACGAAGGACGCGACCATCCGCGCCAAGACGATGCTCGGGGGAATGTCGCCAGCGGCGACCAAGCCGTCGTCTGAACGGCCGCGCGCGCCTAGTGAATCGCCCAAGCGGAAAGACAGCGCGACGGCCAGCGGGCGGCCCGGGCTAGCAGCGACGCGTGGGTCGAAGAGCCCGCAGGCAATGACCGCCACGAGACGGCCCGTCCCAACGATGGCAATTCTGCTGGGCGCTGGAGTGGCGATTGCGCTCTGCCTCGTCCTGTTCCGCGACTCGCTGTTCGGTGATGGCACCGAGAAGGCGAATCTCGACACCCTGCAGACGACGCCGAGCGCGATCACGACCGTCGCCCCCCCGGCCCCCTCGGCGACGGCGACGACCGCCACGGCCGAGCCGACCGCGTCAGCGGTCGCCGCGGCCCCCGCCGTCCAGGAGTCGGCGAGCGCGGCACCGGCGGAGGCCCCAGCGAGCGCGTCTTCCGCTCTCGCCACCAGCGGCACTCAGCACGCAGCGCTGAATCCTACACCCCCGCCGAAGGCGCCCGTCATGCCTGCCCCCGTGCATGCGTCGCCCCGACCGGTGCCCACTTCGACGGCAGGCGCGGCTCCGACAGCAGCGGCGGCCCCATCCGTCGAGCTCCCCGCGGGGGGAACGCCTACCAGTGCCTCCGCCTCATCGCCGCGCCCGGCCGCAAATGCCGCCCCCTCGTCGCCACACCCGATGGCCCCGCCTCCGCTGCCTCCTGCAAAACCCGCCGCTGCGAAGCCAGTCGACGACAACCCTTATTGAGCGCCTGACGGCCGCCCTACCTCGACGGCAAGAGATCCCGGACGATCGCGACGAAATCCTGGATGATGGTCGCGGTGGCTCCCCAGACGAGCTCTCCATCAACCCTCCAGACGCGCTGCAATCGGATGTTGCCTCGTGACTCGAAGAAAACGCGCACCGGTACGGAGAAGGCGCGCGCGACCTCGCTGGGGTTCGGACGCACCTCGAACGAGTGCGCGAGCCACCCGACCCAGGGGGTGATGGTGAATCCGGTGACCGTCAGCGTGTCGTCGAGCGCACCGAGGACGTCGACGCTCGAACGAGCGATCCCTAGCTCCTCGTCGGCCTCGCGCAGCGCCGTCGAACGGAGCGAATCGTCGCTCGCGTCGCTCTTGCCGCCGGGAAAGGCGACCTGACCGGCGTGGCTGCGCATCGAGGTGGGACGGCGCACGAGCCACATGTGCACTTCTCCCTGCTTCTCGAAGAGAGGAACGAGGACCGCGGCCGCCGTGGACCCGCCCGGTGGCAGCTCGCGCCTTGTACGGGAGGCCAGCGCTCCGCGAAGCCGATCGCGCAGGAGCGCCTCCGTCAGGCGCGCCGTGCTCATGGCCCGGTGAAGCTCTCGTCGATCGCCCGGCACGCGCGCACGACCGTGCGTCTAGCACGTCACCGCTCGGAGGCGCCCTCCCCGACCCCATGCAGGACGCTCTCGAACGAAGCACCGAGCGCGGGCATCGCGTCGCCGCGCGCGCAAGGGCCCGCCTGCTGGTAGGGCTCTCCCGTCAGCCGTTTGAACGCCGTCGCCGCACGCCACCCGATGTACGCGCGGCTGAAGCGCATGGCCTCACCCGGGGCAAGGTACGGATTCTTGCATCCGAGGAGGTAGACCAGCGCAAGGACCTGCTCGGCCACGCTAACCGGGCAGCCCTCAAAGCGAACGTAGGTCGTGTCGCGCGCATCGCGCACCTTTGCGCGCACGCTCAAGAGCTTCGCGTAAATGTCCTCGTGCTTGGCGTGATGCGGATCCTTGGTCGATCGGTCCTTGTACGTACTGGCTATCTGCACGAGCTCGTTGCCGAGCACGCCCCGCCATTTCACGCAGTCCCCAATGAAGACTACTTTTTCACCGGGCTTCGCGCTTATTTCACCCTCGTAGGCGCCGAACACGACATGAACTCGCGGCGCATTCCCGTCGAAGTCGTGGTCGAACTGGCGCAAGATTTCGACGGCCTCTTCGATCGCGCCGGGGCAGCCTCCCCAGCAGTAGTCGGTTCGCTCGACCTCGGGCGGAGGCCCGGCGTAGGCCGTAATGTGCGTCCCCTCGAAGTATTTCTCGACGCGGACGAGCCCAACTTCGAAGCCTTTTGCACGGTCCTGAGCCTGGGCGAGCGTGACGTCGCCGCTGAGGGCGATCTTCGCGAGCTCAGTAGTACCAAAGCCGCGCTCTTCTGCGAGGCGGATATGATCGACGCTGCGCGGATCGAGCCCCAGGATGGCGCAGCAAACGCTGTCGAATGCGACTTGATTGTTGCCCATCACGATGAGCTTGAGGTCGAACGGCTTGGGCGTGAGCATGCGACCCTGCCCTGCGACGATCCCGTCGATGCAGATGAAGCGAGGCTGAATGACGTGTTGGAGATCGGCGATCTTTTCGCTTAGCCGGTGGTCGTGATCGATGAGGCGGTGGCGATCGTCCTGAATCCCGATGTAATTCTTCATCGAGAAAGTCACCGTGGTCCACGGGTGCGCCTTGAACTTAGGTAGGTTCACGAAGAAGTCCGCCTTCGCCACCGGCTCGGGCGTGAAGACATAGTCGCGAAGTCGCTGCGGGTGGGTGTAGGGAATCTCGACCTGGGGAACCTCTTCGAAGAGGTAGCGCTTCACGGCCGGAAGCCGCCCGAGCATCGCGCTCCAGCCGCTCGCCTCGAACGCCATTCGCGTCGGAATGGTGATCCCGCACCGCTCTCCCACGGCGAGCTCGGTCATCGTCTCGGACCCCAAGTCCTGTAGCGCGCGGAGAACGCCTTCGCCGAACTCGGGGCGCGTGTGCGCGTGGCGAAAGAGCTCTCCCGCGGCGACGAGGTTTGGCTTCACCAGCGTGCGCCCATGAGGCACGAGTCGCAGCTCTTGAAGGCCCTGGCGGACGATCGCGCGAACGCACTCCGGATCGTAAGAATCGCAGCTCCGAATGATGACGCGCGGCGGAACGCCATTCGGGTCCATGCTGGGGTAAGGCTAGCTTGACCGCCGATGTTGTCGACGCCGGGCCCGCGCACTATGAGCAGGCGCGCGGTGCGGTGGCCAATGCTCGCTCTTCTACTCCGTTTTCCGTTCCGTCTCGCAGGTCGCCTCGCGCCGATCGCGCTGTGGCTCGGCCTGGGCGCTTGCCAGGCGGAATCGCCGCCGCGCGGCCTCGAGGAGACGTGCGCGAAGGTCTGCTCCGTGCAGGCCGTGCGCTGCAACAAGCGCGAGTGCGCACGCGGCTGCAACCTCGTCATCGATCGGCTAGCCGAGAACGAAGGAGCTAGCGTCATCGCGTGCGTCGGCGCCGCAAAACGCGCTTGTGACGACCACACCTGGGCCGCCTGCGCGACCCGGATCGGGCCGCACGTCGACGGCGGGCCGCCCGCGCCCGCGCCGCCCCCCAGCGACGACGACCGCAGCTTCGAGTAAGGAGGCGATGGCTTCGCTCCTTCGCATCCACGATGACCGCATGCGGGCGATGGATTTCCATCGGGCGCCGGAGCGTGTCGTCTCACTCGTGCCGAGCGACACGCTGACCATTGCCATGCTCGGGTGCGAGGCCGCTCTGGTGGGAAGGACGGATTGGTGCACGCTCCCGGCGGGCGTGGTCGCCTCGCTGCCGAGCGTGGGTGGGACGAAGAACCTCCGCGTGGACGACGTGTGCGCGTTGGCGCCCGACCTCGTGCTGGCCAACCAGGAGGAGAACACGCGCAGCGATCTGGAGGAGCTCGCGAATCGAGGCGTGCGCGTATACGTCGCGTTTCCGAAGCGCGTGGCGGACGGCCTCGGCCATGTCGCGAAGCTCGCGCGCATTCTGCGCGTCGGGAAAGAGCGAGGCGTCGTCGAGCTCTTGAAGCGCGGATACCAAGAGCTTCGTGCGGCCGAGGCCGACCGCCGCCGCCTCGAGCCATTGCGCTCGTTCTGCCCGATTTGGATGGACCCGCTGATGACCATCGATGGGGATACGTTCGTCAGTGACATGCTCGATTCGTGTGGCGCGCGAAACGTGTTCGCACGTCGCGAGCGCCGTTATCCACTGGTGGCCGATCTCGGCCGTGCCGTCGCGCTGTCAGGTCGAGAGATCGGCCAGCGCGACACGCGCTACCCGCAGGTCACGCTCGACGAGGTCGTCGCGCTCGCTCCCGAGCTCATCATTCTTCCGGACGAGCCTCACCCCTTCAGCGAGCAGGAGGCCGACCTCTTTCGCGCGCTCGACGTCCCAGCCGCGCGCCGCGGAGCGGTGGTGCCTGCCGACGGCAAGGATTTGTGCTGGTACGGCGCGCGTAGCATCGACGCCCTTCCGCGCGTGCGCGCGCTCGTGTCGGCCTTCAGGTCGTGACGAGCGACGACGTGCAGTGCCCGCACTTGCTTGCTGCCAGCGGAATGGATTCGGCGCAGTAGGGGCAGCCTTTCATCGTCTTCGGGGCATCGGGTTTCTTGTAGAGCTTGCTCACAGCTTGGACGAGGAGAAACACGACGAACGCCAGGATCAGGAACTGAATCACCGCGTCGAGAAAGACGCCGTAATTGATGGTCGGAACGTTCGCTGCCTTCGCTTCGGCCAACGTCTTCACCGGCGTGTCGCCGAGGTTGATGAACAGATTCGAGAAATCAATCTTGCCCAGCAGGAGGCCCAGCGGCGGCATGATGATGTCGCTCACGAGCGAGCTGACGATCTTTCCGAACGCGGCACCGATTATGACGCCCACGGCCAGATCCACGACGCTCCCGCGCGCGACGAACTCCTTGAACGCCTTGAACATGGGGCGAGCTTACGCGAAATTGTCTCTCAGCGGCCGCCAACCCTTCAGATCGCTTTGTGAATCACGACCGGCGCCGCGCCGCCCGCGTCGCCCGGAGCGCCGACGACGTACACCGTGTTACCGGTGCCGGGCTCCGCGATTAGGCTGACGGAGTGGCGGCCGGCCGCGTAGGGGCTCACGACGCCGACCCCGACCACGTCCGCAGGGGTGGTCACGAAGAGCTGGGTTCCCGTCCCGATGGGGGCGTGGGCTGTCACCGCGAGCAAACCGGTCGCGGTGACGAAGCTCGGCATTTCGCCGACGCCGGTCCCGCCGTCGAGCACGACCACGACGCCACCGGCGCTGGCAAATGGAAGGACGGTGGCGGCCCAGCTTGCACCGAGCAGCGAGAGCCCTCCCGGGGGGGCCGTCAGCTGATCGTGGACGAGCAGCACGTCGAAGGCCTGAGTCGTGAGCTGAGTCGGAATGTCGTCGTCCTGGGACGTGTTCGTCACAATCAACGCGCGACCAAGCTGCGTAGCGACGTTGGCGAGAATCGTGTTCACGTGGGCCACGGCGCCCGCGTCGGCGTAGCGCCGATAGCTCATCACATGGACGGGGTTCGACTGGGAGAAGAAGACGGCATTCGAGAGCACGCGAGCCTGAGACGTGGCCACCGCGGTCGACTGGTAGTCGTGACCGATGAGCACTATCCCGCCACTGGCAGCGCCGATGCAGTGCGCGCTGACGCAGAGCTGCGAAACACAAATGGTGCCGCACGTGCCGCAATTGACGGGATCGCTCGACAGGTCCTCGCATTGGCCGCCGCAGTCGACCAGCGGCGAGACGCAGGAAATCGTAGGCCCGGCGTCACTCGTATCAGACGCCTCGCCGACGTCCCCGGCGTCGGCGTCCGACGATGTACTCGCCTCCGCGAGCGTGACGCCCGTACCATCGGCGGCGTCTCCAGCGACGTCGGCGAGACCCCCGTCGGTCGCGTTAGCATCGGTGAAATAGCCCGTCTCGGGATTCGCGTCGCCGGCCCCGGTCGAACTCGAGCTTGCATCGTCGGCGGCGTCGACTCCGCCCGAAGCTTCGGCCGCAGTTGCATCGCTTCGCGTCGTGTCGGCGTCCGCGACCGTCGAGTCGGCACCGGCCGAGTCGGGCGGCGCGCCGGAGCTTCCGTCGGCTGCGGCGAGCGCATCGCCGTTGCCCGCTCCGTCGGTGAGCGACCCGTCGCCACCGCACTCGCCGGCGACGCAGGCGCCCGACGCGCAGCCGTGCGCACAAGCGCCGCAGTTGAGCGAATCGCGAGCGAGATCGACACACTGGGCTCCACATTGCACGTACCCGGCCGCGCAACGACCCCCCACGAGAGCTTGATCCGCGCCGCAGCCTGCCGCGACCGTCGCCAACGCGACGAGGAGCAGCGAAATCGTGGCGAAGGCGCGGTGGGCATTTCGTGCGCTCATGGGCGATTTCCTTCCGTTCCGCCGGGCAAAGTGGTGGAGCCGCCACGCGGATTGCGCACCTTCGTTATCAAGAATTCGACGCGACGATTCTCGCGCCAATCATTCTCGGTGTGGCCCTGTGCGCGCGGGCGCGCATAACCGAACGCCTGCGTCGTCAGGCGCGCCGAATCGACCCCAAAGCGCACGAGCAGATCCTTCACCGCCTCGGCACGGACTTTCGATAGCTCGACGTTGTACGCCTCGGTGCCTCGCTCGTCGGCGTGACCTCTGATGTCGACGACTTCGATGTCAGGGTGGGCGCTGATGAAGACCGCCAGCTTCTGCAAGATGGGCCAGGACGCGTGGTGGACGTGCGCGAGGCCCGTGTCGAAGTGGATGACCTCGTCGTACTCGATGTGCGCCTCGACTACGCGAACCGCATCGCCGGGCGGCGGGCAGCCGTTCGTGGCTGGGTCGGGGCTGGCTACCCCTGGCACGTCGGGACACGCATCCTGCGCGTCGACGATTCCGTCGTGGTCGCGATCCGGCGGCGGCGGGGGCGGCTCTGCGGGCGGGGCCACCGAAGGTGGCGCCGCTGGGGGGGTCGCGGCCTCGACGGGGCCGTGCCTTCTTTCGACGCCGAGAGCCAGATGAATTCCGATGGAGAGTACGTGCGCGTCCCCGGGCTGGAGCGTTTCGCCTGGCTCCACGATCTGGAAGTAGCCCAAGTACGGACCCACGTCCCAACGCGGTTCGCTGACCCGCCAGTCGTACCCGAGGTGTGCGTCGAAGCCGAAGCGGTCGAACGCACCGGTGCGGACGTACCCCGCGTTCGCATCCACCCAGAGTCCTGCGACGTCGCTGAACGGCCTGACACGCACTCCGCCCATCGCAAAGAACGCTGCGCCATCCCCGTGGTCCGCGAGCGTGGGGTCGACCGGCCGATTCGCACGTGCAAGCCAGAGGGCGCCGCCCTCGAGCTGAACGCCTACTCCCCTTCCGACCGGAGCTTCGACCCCGAGGTGGCCTTCCGCGCCGGGGCCGAACTCGTGGGCTTGCGGATTGCCGATCGGATGACTCCCCCCGACCTCGAAATGCCATCTCAGCGGATCGGCGAGAGCGGACCCTTCCGCACTGGCAAGCGCCAGGCACCCGACCACAATCGAAAGAAAGCCGTGACGCACCGGCACGTCCTCATAGACGGCACTTTGCCCGCCAGTAAGTAGCCCCATGACCGCTGGTCGAGGTTACATGGGGGCCATCGCATCGCCCGCAAGAAGCGAAAAAAGCGCGTGGTCCAGCCAGCGTCCCTGGCAGCGCTCGGCCTCGCGCGCGATGCCCTCGAACCGGAAACCAAGGCGGCGGATGACCCCAAGTGACGCAAAATTGTCGGTGGCGGCCGCCACCCGAACGCGGTGCGCGTTCAGCCGCTTGAAGGCCCATGCGACCGTGGCGCGTGCGGCCTCACTCATGTTTCCGCGACGCACCGTGTCCGCGCGTAGCCAGTACCCCAGCTCCACGCTCTGATGCAGATGGGCGATCGATTCGAGCCCGACCACGCCGAGAAACTTTCGCCCTGCGCGCTCGCGGATGCTGAATCGGAGGGCTCGGCCCTGATCCCAGTCTCCTGCGCTCGCCTCGCAATATCGCCAACTTGCATCGAGGTCCGTGTTGAAGGGGACCCAGGGCAGCCATCTCTCGAGGTGGGCACGAGACGTCTCCACCGCGGTCCAGAGGTCGGACGCGTCGGCGGGCTCGACCGGCGAAAGGATGAGACGCGGCGTGTCTAGCGGCCGATGGCGAAGCTCGGCGCGAGGCGGGACGACCAACATGAGCCACCGAAACTACGACGAACGACCCGTTTCCGCATGGGCTTAGGATGTCGAAGGATGCCGGGTCTCGCCCGCTAGCGTTTTTTGTGTGTTGGATAAGCGCCGACGAGCTCTTTGGTCGGGCGATCGATCGTCTCAAGCGGGCTCGTCACAAGATCGCGCCCATCGGATGCGAAGTACAGCGACTCCCCTGGACGGGGCTCGCCCGCGTTCGGGGCGATTGCGCCACTCGTGAAGAACTTCAGCCCGCCCTGGACGCGCCTCCGGAGAGCCAGGTGGCCGTGCAAAAACTCTCCGGTGCGACGATCTCGCACCGCGACACAGAAACCATCGCGGAAGTGGTATTCGGTGTTGCGCGTGACGTAGACGCGATGCCGGCGCCGCTCCGGCCCGTCGTAATCGTTCGCCCACGCCGCATTCGACTCGTTATTCATCGTCGGCCTCCTCGCTTGGTGACGAAGACCGAAGGTGCGGCCGAGCGTGGAATCGGGCCAACTTTCAAGCCCCGCGAACCGTGTCGCTCACACGCATGCCCTATCGCCGCTGGGAGCGACGCGGATCGACAGGCGCGCATCGAAGCATTATCAGTTAGGGAGCATCTACCAGATGGAGAGTGAAGCTCATGGCCGGTATAAACGTGCTCGAGGTCAACGACCTGAACTTCGACAGCGAGGTTCTGAAATCGACGGTTCCGTTCTTGCTCGATTTCAGCGCGGTCTGGTGCGGCCCCTGCAAAGTGCTTGCTCCCATCGTGGAGAGGCTCGCCGACGAGTACCAGGGCAAGGTTCGCGTGGGTAAGCTCGACATCGACGATTCTCCTGCCGTAGCAACGAAATTTGGCGTTCGCGGTGTGCCGACCGTGGTCGTGTTCAAAGAGGGAAAAGAGGCGGGGCGGCACGTGGGCGCCACCAACAAAGAGACGCTGCTGAAGCTCCTCGGTGTGTGACGCCGGCGCCCCCGCGGTAGCCATGCGCTAGCGTGCAGCCGCCATGCAGCCGCACGATTCGCGCTCGCTCGCCCTTCGCGACGGGCTGGGGGGCCTGGTCATATCCGGAACGGGTGGCCGCCGCTATCGTCTCGGCGAGCTCGTCGGCGAAGGCCCGCAGAGCTGGGTCTTCGGAGCGTCTTCGGACTTACCCGGCGAGCCCCCGGTCGTGGTCAAGGTCTTGCGGCCCGATTCGGTAACGGCCGAGTCGCTGGGCCGATTCGACCGGGATGCGCAGTTGCTCCGCAAGCTGGGGGAAGCAGCGAGTCCCAATCCGCACATCGCGCGATTTTACGACAGTGGCCACACGCAAGTCGCGGTAGCCGGCGTTGCGACGGCAGTGGAGCTGCCGTTCACCGTGCTCGAATGGGTACGCGGCACGACGCTGGAACGCGTTTTGGCGCAGACCCGTGGTGTCGGATTGGCTCTCGACCGCACCAGGCGCATTGCCGGGCAGGTCGTACTCGCCCTCGAAGACGCCCACGCGCACGCGATCGTCCATCGCGACCTAAAGCCGTCGAACGTCTTGCTCGCACTCCCGACCGACGTCGAGTCCGAAGTCGCCAAGGTCACCGACTTCGGACTGGCCAAGATCGTCGACGTCAGCGTCGCCCGGCTGGCCGGCGCCACGCTCGGGTATGCCCCGCCGGAGCAGTTCGAACACGGCGGCCGGCGCATGGGACCGCGAGCCGACGTCTTTTCGATCGCTGCCATCCTGTACGAGATGTTGACCGGTACGAAAGCCTTCCCGCATTCCGACGGCGAGAATCCTCTGGTCATCGTCACCCGGCTGCTGAACGCTCCTCGCCCGCGCCTCGCAGCGACACGCGGCGCGCTGCCGCCCGAGCTCGGCATGAGGTCGGTGTGGATCGAGCACCTCGACGCAGTGTTCGAGCGGGCGACTGCGGCGGAGCCGAAAGAGCGCCATGCTTCGATCCGTGAGTTCTGGCTGGCCCTCGAGCCGCTCCTGCGCGTGCCTTCGGAACGCAGCCCCTCGATGGCGAGTGACCCGCACGGCGGGCCAGCGCCGGACGCTCGGATCCTCACGCCAAGCGTGCAAGTCCGCCAACACCCGCCCGCCGTAACCGACGGCGCACCAGCCAGCCGATCGCGGGTGAGCCGTCTGGACGCAACCGCGCGTTTGTCGCCCACGTTATCCGAAGCCAACGCAAGCGTCGCTGATCCGGCGGCGTGGAAATGGCGCGTCCGCAGCCCTTCGCGCCGCCCGGGGTTCGTGAGGGCTGGTGCATTTCAGGCCGACGGTAACGCCGCGATCGCAATAGGGCCGGACGGGCTGCTCCGCTGGGATGGCCCCTCCTGGTCGCCATTGCGTCGGGCGGTCGAACTCGACGTGCAGAACGTGCGTGGCATGGCATGGCCAAGCCCTGGCGAGCTCATTGTCTTCGGCGCGCACGGCCTAGCGGCGCGGCTCGTCCCTGGCGGGGGCGCGGAGATCTGGAGCCTTCCCGACTCAAGCGTGACGTTGCTGGGCGCGTTCGCGGATCCGCAAGGCACGGTCGTCACCTTGGTGGGCGAAAGACCCGCTCCGCTTGCGGTTCGCGGCGGTGGTCAAACGACCACGATGGGGACCATTGCCCAGTTTGCGCGCGGCAAGCTGATGCTGCTGGCGGACGCGCCGACCTGCGCGCGTCTGCGCGGCGTGACGCGCCTCCGCGCGGGTGAAATCGTGGCGTGCGGTGATTGGGGAACCCTCGTCAGGCTCGAGCTCGGCGTCGCGGTTCACGCGGGCCTGATCTGTGGCGGGCATTTGCACGCCATCGCGGCGCTCGGTGACGGCGGAGCGGTCACCGTCGGCGCCGGCGGACACGCGTTGGCGCTCTCTTCGCGCCTGGAGCCCCAGCTCGAGGCGGTCCAGACGACGCGCGACCTGTTCGCTCTTGCGGTCGACTCCGCAGGTGTGTCCTGGGCCGGCGCGGCGCAGGCCCGCTTGTTGCGCAGACTCGGAAGCAGCTGGGTGCGGATGAGCGGCGAGCTCGGATTGTCGTCTTCGGTCGTCACCGTCTGGGCGGCCCCCCGCACCGTCCGCGCGATATGCGACGATGGCGCCGTCATCGAAGGGACTGTCGCCTCGGAATGACCACCACCGCTGCGGATCCGGACCTCGAGCGAGCCGCGCCTCGCCCTCGACGGCGCACGAGGATGTCCAGGTTTTTACGCATCTTGCTGCTTGTGACGGCAGTCATCCACGTGCCGGTGGCGCTCGGGCTAGCCGAGCTCTCGCGCCGACTCGGCTTCACTTTTCCGTGGGCCCTGGGCGCGGTGTACGCAGTGCTGGGGATGCTCCTCTTCGTCGGTCGCGCAAGAGCCGGAATGCCAGATCGACGCAGGCACGGCGCCATCGTCCGCTTCGTCGACATTCCTTACTTCATCCACTGGTGCGCGGCGCTCTGGACGCTCATTCCGTCGGTCTTCGCGTCGCTCCTCGCCCCACTCCTGGACGCGCGTCTACCGCTTCGCGTCGCCATGTGGAGCTACCTCTCGGGGCTCGTGGTGTGCGGGTACGGGATCCTCGTGCGACGCAAGTGGTTCCGGGTCGTCGAGCGCCAGGTACGCGTACCGGGGCTCGACGCCCGCTTCGACGGGCTCCGCATCGCGCACCTCTCCGATCTTCACATCGGCACGCTCACCCCCAAGTCCTGGGGCCTTTCGTGGGCGCATGCCGCCAACCGCAGCATGGCGGACCTGGCGGTCGTTACCGGCGACATGGTCACGAGCGGCACCGACTACCACGAAGACATCGCCGAAGTGATCGGCGCGTTGCGCGCACCGAACGGCGTCTTCGTGTCGATGGGCAATCACGATTACTTCGGCGAGGGCGAGCCGCTGGTGTCGCTCCTTCGCGCGCGGGGCGTCAGGGTGCTTCGCAATGAGGGGACGGCCATCGAACGCGGCGGCGCGGCGCTCTGGCTCGCCGCCATCGACGACACGTGGACGCGACGTGACGACCTCGCCCGGGCCATGCGCGATCGGCCCCCCGGCGCGACGACGGTTCTCCTCGCGCACGACCCTGCTCGCTTCGACCAAGCCGCCGACGCGGGCGCGGAGGTGGTCCTCAGCGGGCACACGCATGGCGGCCAAGTGGCGATGCCCTTCGCTTACCGCGCGATCGGCCTCGCCAACCTGGCGCACCGGTACCGCGTCGGGTTCTACCGGCGCGGGCGCTCCACGCTTTACGTCCATCCAGGACTGGGGACGACCGGACCTCCAATGCGCCTTGGCGTCGCACCCGAAGTGACGATCTTGGTGCTGCGGGCGGGCTGAGCCAACGGACGGGCCCCGCTCCCTCGGCGATGGAGTGCTCGCCCGGTCACTGCCATGTCGTGTCACCCGCTCCTTCCAATGAACCCATGTCCACCCACTCCATTCGGGCGAGCGGCTCGTCGCCGCGGTAGACGACGAGCGGCGACAGCGCGACAGCGAGCGAGCGCAGCGCCGCGGGCAGGACGGACATCGCCGAGCCAGTGGGATCACTCGCTCCGCCCCCCGCCACTAGTTGCAACGCCTGACCGAGGAGGGACTCGGCCTCGCGGGGCCACTCCACGATCGGTGCGTCCGCAGGAAGCAAGGCGGCCGTCCGCGCCGCTTCTAGGGCTTCGCGTAGGCCGCCCAGATGGTCGACGAGATGCTTCTCCAGCGCCTGCTGACCGGTCCAGACGCGCCCGCGCCCGACCGCGTCAATCTCGCCCTTGGTCAGCCCGCGTCCCTGGCTCACGCGATCCAGGAACGTGTCGTAGAACTGGTCGACCTTGTGCTCGAGCTCTCGCCTCTCGTCGGGAGTGAAAGCGCGAAACGACGACTCGGCGTCTGCGCGCGGCGCCGTCTTGTACGTATCCACGGTCACGCCGAGCTTGTCGAGGAGGCCGCTCACGTCGGCCTTGCCGTAGAAGACGCCGATCGAGCCGGTGATCGTGAGCGGCAGCGCGAAGATGTTTTTGCTCGCGCTCGCGACGTAGTAGCCGCCGCTGGCGGCGACGGTGCCCATCGACACGACGAGCGGCTTTCGCTTGCCGAGCAGCGAGAGCTCCCGCCACATGACATCGCTCGCCAACGACGAGCCGCCCGGACTCTCGATGCGCAGCACCACGGCATGAACGCTCGGGTCGTCCCGAAGCTCGCGGATCGTGTCCGCCATGGAGTATGAGCCCACGAGACGCATGTCGATGAGCGGGATGCGCTGCGACCGTCCGTCGACGATGTCTCCGTCGAGGTACAAAAGCGCGACCTTGCCGCGCGCCGCGAACGTCTCGGGCGCCGTCGTCTCGTTCTCGTAGGGCAAGTACGAGACGTTGCGCCCGACCAGCTCCTTCGTCGCTCGCTCGAGCTCGTCGTCGTAGGCAAAGCCGTCCACGAGTCCGGCGGCCTGCGCCTCGATCGCAACGAAGGGCCCCTTCCGCGTTTCCTCGCGGACTCGCTCGTCGGTCATGTGCCGGTAAAGTGCCAAATTGCGTACGAACACGGCTTCTTGCTGCGCAAGCAGGTCTTGGTGATCCGCTGCGGCCACGGGCCCCGCGTGCTCGTTCGTGAATTGCTCCGGGGCGGTCTTGTGCGGGCCGATCCGAATGAAATCACCCCGAACGCCGATCTTGTCGAGGAGACCCTTGAGGTACAGGTACTGCGCTTGTAGCCCCGCGTAACGGACGCCGCCCGAAGGTGTGATCAGCACTCGGTCGGCGCTGGCACAGACGTAGACCGCCTTGGCGGCGGCGTCTTCGAGCGAACAGAGTACCTTCTTGTGCCGCGCGCGCAGCACGCGAATGGCGTCGGCCAGCTCCTCGGCGTGCGCAAACGAGCTGGCGGGCTCCGCGCGGAGCACGAGCGTCACCGCGTCGACGTCTCTCCTGTCGGCCAATCCCCAGAGCTTGCGCAGTAGCTCCACGTGACCACGAGCCGTTGGGGTGCTCTCGAGGCGAATCGACACCGCGCGCGCCGGACGCGGAACACCCCGCTGGGTGTAGCTAGCGATGGAAAGCGTGGCGTACTCCGCGACGGTCCCATTGCTGCCCAAGCCATCTCCGAAGAGGGCTCCGCCACCGGCGCTCAGCCCGCCGAGATGCAGCTCGAGTCCTGCGGTTCCAAGAATGCCTCGGCGCTGATCGTCCGGCCAATGGGTCACCTCCACGCTGCCGAAGGCTCGACCGAACCCCGGCACGTCGATCCCCACCGTGCCGCGAGGCGTCCACTGGTCCGAGCCCTGCCAGTATTGCAGCTCGAACCCCGCTTCGAGCTCGCGGCGCCCGGTCGGTCGGAACGCGAAGGCCGCCGTGTACCGCGCGTCGAGCACGGGCGCGCTGCCGTGCGACGGGAGCGGCAGGACCTGGGTGCTCGGCCGATTGAAGTCGCGTGCGACGAACGCCAACCCCAAGTGGGTGCTCGGGCGCCACGACAGCCCGGCGTCGAGACCCCACAAGCCGTCGACGTAAGCGTTTTGTGAGTACGAGTGAGCGATCGAAACGCCGAACGCAGCACGCTCGCCGAGGCGCAAGCCGAGGCCCCAGGTGGCCCAAACGTAATCGTAGCCGCGATAGGGGAAGCCAACGCCGAAGGCGGGGGGGCCCCCCCAGGGAGGCTGGACA
The DNA here is from genome assembly GCA_963787925.1 of uncultured delta proteobacterium. Lineage (GTDB taxonomy): Bacteria > Myxococcota_A > Polyangia > Polyangiales > Polyangiaceae > Palsa-1150. The sequence continues at coordinate 104,580 of CAWBEN010000002.1, read as the reverse complement.
AGGTCGACCCGAAGCGCGGTCGAGAGCCCGAACAGCAGCGGAGTCGCCGCCTCCCAGGCATGGCCACAGCCCACCTTGACGGCCGCGTCGGGACAGTGCACCCAGGTCCACCGGAGCTCGGGGGCCGGCAGCCACGCGAGGTTGGCCGGATTGAGCACGAGCGCCTGCGAGGAGTCGTCGGTTACGATGCTCCGCCCGGGGGAGGCGACGTGCTCCGCGCTGGTCGGCAGTGCATCGGCGCGGGCCGACTTCCCCGCCGACGTCGCGCAGAAACCGAGAGCGACTGCGACGACCGAGCGTGCGAACCTCATTCGAAGGTGACCGACGATACCGGAAGACACGCGTGAAAACACCCGTCTGGCACAGTAGTGCAGAAGTGTCACAGCACGGGCGTCCGCCAACGTCGGCATGCGCCCGCACTCGCGCTGGGCACGCGCGGTGCACCACGCCGTGGACGCCGCACGGACCCCGCGGTCGGGCCATCCGCGTATCCCGCCATCGGAAATGCGACTGATCCTCGTCTCCAATCGCTTGCCGGTCACCGTGGAGGTCGCGCCCGGGGGGAAGGTCTCGGTCAACCGAAGCACGGGGGGCCTCGCGACGGGACTGCGCAGTCCGCACGAGCGCTCCGATGGCGCCTGGGTCGGCTGGCCAGGCGACACGTCGCGCATGTCGGAAGAACAACGCTGCGCCCTCGACCGCCGCCTCGCAGACCTGCGGTGCGTCCCAGTTTACCTCTCTCACGCCGAGGTGACCCATTACTACGACGGTTTCTCGAATGCGGTTCTGTGGCCGCTCTTTCATTACCTCCTCGATCGCATTCCTCCGACCGCCCAGGAGTGGGAGATCTACCGCTCGGTGAACGAGAAATTCGCCGATGCGGCCGCGCGTGCCTGGCGCCCCGGCGACCTCGTCTGGGTGCACGACTATCAGCTCGTTCTGGTCCCGCAGATGCTCCGCGCGCGCCTTCCGAGCGCGCAGATCGGTTTCTTTCTTCACACGCCGTTCCCGGCCTCGGAGGTCCTGCGCATCCTTCCGTGGAGGCGGCAAGTACTCGAAGGTCTACTCGGCGCCGATTTGGTGGGGTTTCACACGGTCAGCTACAGGAGCCATTTCGCGTCGTCCGTCCTCAGGATTTTGGGGCTCTCCGCCGAGGGAAACACCCTGCGAGCGGACGGTCGAGAGATTCGGCTCGGCGTCTTTCCCATCGGCGTCGACGTACGCACGTTCGTTAGTCTCGCTGAAGACCCCGAGGTTCTCGACCAGGCGGCGACTATTCGCGCACAAGCGCGCGGCGAGAAGATCCTCCTCGGCATCGATCGGCTCGACTACACGAAGGGCATCCCACGTCGTCTGCTCGCCTTCGAGCGCCTCCTCGAGCGCGAGCCGCGGTGGCGAGGCAAGGTTCGCCTCGTCCAGATCTCCGTCCCTTCCCGCGAGAAGGTGCCGACCTACCGGGCGTTTCGCCGCCAGGTCGACGAGCTGATCGGCAGAATCAACGGGGCCTTCTCGACCGTCGACTGGGTCCCGATTCACTATATGTACCGCTCGCTCGGCGAGAAGGACGTCGTCGCCCTGTATCGCGCGGCGGATGCGATGCTCGTCACGCCGCTGCGCGACGGGATGAACCTCGTCGCCAAAGAGTTCGTGACCTGCCGAACGGACGACGATGGCACGCTCGTGCTGAGCGAGTTCGCTGGCGCCGCCGCGGAGATGGGCGAGGCGCTGCAGATCAACCCCTACGACATCGAGGGCATGGCGCAAGCGTTCAGCGACGCCCTGACGATGCCAGAAGAGGAGCGGCACGCCCGGATGCGCGCTCTTCGCCAGCGGATTGCGGCGCATGACGTCCATTTCTGGGCGGAGACGTACATCGAGACCCTGAGCGGAGTGGGCGCCTAGGCCCCGGAAGACGCTAAATAGCGCTAAGGGAAGGCGAGTCGGCGTCAACGAACCGGGCGCGGCCACAGCAAGGCCCTGCAAGCCCTTGCTCTGTCGCTTCTGGTCGCCAATCATCGGCCCATGCGCACCCGACCGACGGCTTGGTGGCTGGCGACGCTTCGCAAGCGCCGAGCGCGGATGGATGGCGATCATCTCGACCTGTCGCGTCCCATAGAGTTCGGCTCGCCCGAGGAGCGCGCCGCCGCAGTTGCGTTCTTCAATGCCGCCTACCGCGCCGAGGAGTCAGGCCTCCGCCAGGCGCACGCGCTCTCGGAGGAGGTCGCGCGTTGGGATCCGGCGCTCGCCGAGTGCCTCGTCCTTTATGGGGACGAAGAAGGCTGGCATCGCCAGCTGCTGACCCAGTTCGTCGCTTGGCTGGGCGGCGAGATCCGACCGATGGGCCCGACGACGCGGACGTTCTACGGGCTCTACGCTCGGGCCCGGCGCATGGAGTCCATCGTCCTCGTCAACTTGATGTTCGAGACGATCGGCTCGACGACTTACCGTCTTGCCCTCAGGCGGGCCACGCATCCGACCGTCCGTCAGATGCTGGCCATCTTGACGCGCGACGAGTCCTTTCACGTGCCCCTCAACGTGCACTTCTTGCGATCGGCGCTCGCTCGCGTGTCCGGAAGCCGCACGCGCCTCCGCGCGCTCTACCACGCCACCTTCGTCGCCCTCGCGGCGTCGACGTTCGCGAGCCGTCGCCGCGCGGAGCGCTTCGACCGCATTCCCCAGAGCGTGCTCGCGCGCGCCTATTCCGAAGAGCTCGCGCGCCTCTTTCTCGACGAGAGCGATCTCGAATCTCGAGCCTTCGCCGCTCCTCCTGCGCGCGTTCGGACTCGACCGACGGGCGCTTCTCCGCGCCCCGTCGCCGGTGAGCCTCGAGGCGGCTGAGCGCTCCGCCGACGGCTGCGCCAATGCGTGCCAAACCTGATGGTCGGCGTCCGGTGGGGAGGGGTGCGAGCACCTCTTTTTTCGACGTTTTTGTAGTGGCCCATCTCGTGCTGAGTCCCTTGGCGGGCGTGTCCACGTCCACTCACTCTCGGGAGGTCGTCATGCGTGCTCGGTTAATCTTGAGTGCCGTCGGGTTGGGCGTGCTCTCCGCCGCCGGAGCGATCCGCGACGCACGGGCATGCGGCGGGTGCTTTCACGAACCGCCGCAGCCGATGCAAAGCGGGACGGTCGTCACCGACCACCGGATGATTTTCAGCATCTCGCCGCAGCAGACAACGCTTTACGACCAAGTCGAGTACTCCGGGTCGCCGGCCTCCTTTGCCTGGGTGCTGCCCATCCACGCGCCGGTGACCGTCGGTCTGAGCTCCGACACCGTCTTCCAGGCGCTCGAGCGAGCGACGGCGACGCAGATCGTGGGTCCGTACTTGCCGCCATGCCCGCAGCCGGTCTTCTGCGGGTGTGGCGGGTTCGCGTCGGCCAGCGCGGGCGGGGACGCTTCCGTCGGCCCTTCCGTGAACATCATCAGCCAGCAGACCGTGGGCCCTTACGAGACGGTGCAGCTGCAGTCGACCGATCCCGCCGCGCTGACCGCCTGGCTCACGGCGAACGGCTACGTCATCCCCGCCGACGTGCAGCCGATCATCGCAACGTACGTCGCCGAGCACTTCGACTTCCTCGCGCTGCGCCTTCGGCCCGGCCAGGGGATCAAGGCGATGCGCCCGGTGCGGGTCACGGCTCCGGGCGCGGGCGTCTCGCTCCCGTTGCGCATGGTGGCCGCCGGGACTGGGTCGACGGTCGGGATCACGCTGTGGGTGATCGGTGACGGTCGCTACGAGCCGAAGAACTTCCAAAGCTTCATCGTGTCGCCAGCCGCAATCACGTGGGACTTTTCGATTTCGAAAAGTGACTACTCCACGGTGGTGGCAACGAAAGAGGCTGCGCTCGGCAATGCCGCCTGGCAGATCGAGAGCTCCCAGGACCAATCGCCGGTTAACATCGAGAGCACCGTCCTTCAGAGCGGCAGCGATTACGTGGACACGCCGCCCAGCGACGCGGGCCCGGGCCGGACCGCCGCGCAGTCCAAGTTCGACGACCTCGCCGCGCTGTTTCCCCAGAGCAACCAGACGGTGCGGATCACGCGAATGCGCGCCGATCTGGCCCACGGTGCGCTCGCCGTCGATTTGCAGCTGCAGGCGTCGCTCGACCAGACCCCGCTCTCGAACGTCTACAACGTGACACAGTCCGTGAACGCACCTGTATGCCCCCCCGTGAGCATGCAGACGTGCCCGCCCTGCAACTACGGAAGTGGCTTTGGCTCCGGCAGCAGCGGGACCTTCAGCGGAAGCAGCGGCGCCGGGGCGGGCGGCGGCGGCGTGGGGACGGGCAGCGGCGTGGCGATGGGGACGAGCGGCAGCCCCGGTAGCATCGCGGGCGATGCGGGGGCTGCGTCGGAGCCCGACGCGGGATCGCGGCGAGGCGACGGCGGAGGGCTCGTCAGCTGCTCGGCCGCGCCGGCGGGGCCCGGCCGGCGGGCGGACGGCGCCATGCTGTTCGCGGGAGTCTTCGCAATGGCCGCGGCGAAGGCGAGGGCGCGGCGACGGCGTTGAGCCGCGCTACTTGGCGCGGAGGTCGAGGTCGATGCGAGGGACGCCCTCGTCGCCGTGGCCGAGGTAACCGTAGCGGGCCAAGTTGCCCATGACCCGAGCGACGTAATCGCGCGTCTCTTTGAAGGGAATGCGCTCGACGAAAGCGTCGAGCTGCATCCCCGGCGAACGCGACATCCAGCGCTCGACGGGCTCGGCGCCCGCGTTGTAGGCGGCGAGAGCGAGCGGCACGCTTCCGTGAAACTGGTCGACGAGCCTACGCACGACGCGCGCCCCCACGCGGATGGCAAAAGGCGGGCTCGTCAGGCGCGCGTCGTCGTGTGCTAGCGAGAGGTCGTCCGCGACGGGGCGAGCGGTCTCCGGGAGGAGCTGCATTAGGCCGACCGCATGCGCGGGCGAGAGGGCGTCGGGGTCGAAGCCGCTCTCCTGACGCATGATGGCCCACAAGAGCCCCGCGGGAAGGTTCTCGCTTGTCTCCGCAGCGCGCACGTCGTCCTCGTATGGAGACGGGAACGCGCACTCCCAGGCCCAGCGCGTGCGCGGGCTCGGCGCCGTCGCGAGGAGTGACGAGGGAAGCGACTGCGCGATTCTGGTAGCGACGGCGCGCGCGGCCCAGGACGCCGTACGCCATGCACAACGCTTCCGCCGCGCGCCCGCCGGTGCCCGCGGTGACGGCGCTCTCGCGCTGGCGGATGGCCACCTCGGCGTCGGCGTCGAGGCCAATGGCGTGCAGCAGATCCGCCGGAGGCGGAACGACGACCGGCAGAGACAACGGCTCGGGCGGCGCGGCATCGGCGCCTTCGGCCGGATCCATGGGGGGAGGGACCGCGGCGCCGGCCTCGACGAGGCGGGCCCGGGCGACTAGCGCCGGCCAGGACAGCGGCCGCACGCGCGCCACGTCCGTCCAACGCGCAAGGGCGTGGGTGCGGTCGCCGTCGCGAAGCGCCGCGAGCGCCGCCATGTCCGCCATTCGCGCGCTGGCGACCGGATCGGCCTCGTCCTCGACGAGATGCTCGAACGAGGCGCGCGCCCCCTTGGTGTCGCCGTCGAGCAGCTTGCAAAGCGCGCCGTCGCGGCGCGCGTCGCCCGCTTCTTGCCCGCCAGGGTGCGCGCGCAAGTACGCCTCGAACCCGCGCGCACACTCGCGCCACTCGCCGTGCAGCATTCGCAGGTACGGCACGAAGAACGCCGCTTGGTCCGCCCACGTCGAGGAGGGGAAGCGCCGCCCCACTTCTTCGTATTCGCGAATGGCCTCCTCGTCCCGGTCGGCACGCGAAAGGGCGCGCGCGGCGTGAAACGCGTCTTCCGCGGCCAGCGGACCGCCGGCCCCTGCGGATTCCGCGAGGGCCTTCGCGGCCTCACTCCAGCGGCCGCGCGCGTGAAACAGAGCCATTCCCCGGGCGTGGGCGCGCTCGCGGTTGCCCGACTTTTCGGCCCCCGACGCCGCGCCCGAAAGCTCGATGGAACGAAGGGCGTCATCGGTGCGGCCCGCATCCGCCAGAACGCGCGCGCGGACGAGAAGCTCCGGCGCGGTGAGCGCATGCTTAGGCTCGAGCTTCAAGACCAGCGCCGGCGCATCGAGGCCCGCCGCGGCCGACCAGTCGGCCCCGTCGATCGCGAGCCACCGGGCGTCTGCGCGCTCTTCGTCCGACGGCGTGTCCGTGATGCGCAGTCGCAAGGCGCGCGCCTCGGCCTCCTGCGCGTGCGTCCGCTTCTCGCTCGCGAGCAGGTGCTCGACCGCAGTCCGGGCGCGCCGGCCGTCGTTCGCTCTTTCGAAGGCGCGCGCGGCTTCGAGCTGAGCCGACGGCAAAGCCCGCGCGGCGAACCAAAGGCCGGCCTCCTCGAATGGGCCCGCCACGCGCTTCGCCTCGGCACGCCGCCGCGCGATGTCGTCGGCGAGAAGCGGAATCGCGGTGTCGAGCCCCAGAAGGAGCGGCAAAGCCACGGCCGCCTGGCCACGTTCGAGCGCGACTCGCGCGCGCACGTACCGCACCTCGGGGCGCTCTTTGTCGGCATCGGGCAATACCTCGAGGGCGTGCCACGCGGCGTCCCATTGCTCGTCGCGCACGAGCGCCGGCCATGACGGGGCCTCGCCACCGGCGGACGACGAGGACATGGACGGAGCCGGCGGAGCGGCAGGCACCGAGCTATCAGGCGCCGCCGGCAGCGAAGCCCACGGACTCGACCCCGAGGGCGAGGGGGACGGCGCCGACGAACCTGCGGGACGGCCGCAGGCGACGAGAAGAGCGAGAGACCACGCTTCACGTCCATACACGAAAGCCTCCTCCCCCAGTCCAACCGAACGCGCGCGTCACGCCGGTGGCGTCCGTGCCGTCGATCACACGGCGCAAGCGCGGAACGCACAGCGCGTCGATGTGGTCGCCTCGCTCGATGCCGATCCAGCGCCGCCCCATCTTGTGCGCCACCGCCGCGGTCGTACCGCTGCCCAGAAAGGCGTCGAGCACCCAGTCGTCCGGGTCGGTTGCGAGTGCGAGGATGCGCGCCAGGAGCTTCTCGGGTTTCTTGTTCCGCACGAAGCGCGCGCCCCCTTCACGAGCGATACCCTGGAACGGTACGTCGTCCCAGACGTTCGTGAGGGGCTCCACGAGGACAGGCCGCCCCCCTCGGTCCTCACTTTGTCGGCGAGGAAGAGCACGCGATTGCCAGCGCGCAAGAGCAAGTCCTTATGCTTCCGACGGACCAGACGAAAGACGCGATCGGGTTCGAGGCGCGACCGATCGATGAGCGCACGCGCCTCGCCGCTCACGGCCTCGTAGCGAGGCTGCGCGAATCGGACGACCTGACCGGCGTTCGCGATCGCGTAGCGTTCGACCTCCTGCCGGGGTGCCGCTGGGCCGACCGCCCGGCGGAGCTGGGCGGCGAGGGTCGTGAAGCGCCAGCGCTCCGGCGGGTCGGACGGATTCGCCAGCCAAGTTCGATAGGCTCGGTCGTAGCCGTCCCGCTCGCGGACGAGCGCGTTGCATCGCCAGAGCGCGCGGTCCCGGGCGTACACGAGGAGAAAGTCGGTCACGTTCACCGGACCGCGGTTCTTCGCCTTGTGACCGGTGGCGGCGCTCCGCACCACGGTCACCGTCGAGACGCGCTGGTCGCGGCCGAAGACGTCATCCATGACCATTTGAAGTGGTCCGAGCTCGGTGTCGTCGATCTCGACGACAACCGCTCCGTCGTCTGCCAGAAGACAGCGCGCGGCGGTGAGGCGCTCGCCAATCATGACCCGCCACGCCTGCGGGGCGAGCGCGTCCTCGTACTCGGCGAAGCGGCGACCCGAGTTGAACGGCGGATCGAAATAGATGCAGCGAAAGCGCCGCTCGAAGCCGAGGAGCGAGAGCCGCCGCATGCTCGCGAGGTTCTCGGCATGCACGAGCGCGTTCTCGGCGCCCGGGTCGCCGTAGGACCGCGCGGGGTCGCACACGAAGGGCGAGCGCGGAACGGCCGCGGGGCGCTCGGGCAGGCCTCTCACCGCGCGCCGGGGATCGGCACGACCGGCGAGTGAAGCCACGGCTCCACGAGGCGGCGCCAGTTCGCTTCGGCGCCGAGGCCCGCGAGGACACTGCCAAATCCCCACTGTAAGCGGTTGACGAACGTGAAGTCACTCGGCATGCGCACCGGCGCGGGCAGGTTGGGCAGCTTCTCGTCGGGCTTGAAGACCAGCTTGCTCCCGCCTCGCACGAGAAAGGCGACGCTCTCGCGAGCGAAGTCCTTCGTGTACTTGAACCGCTCGTCGATGACGAGCGGGTGCAAGACGAGCTTCGTGTACTCGGTATAAAGGTTCCAGCTCTCCGGCTCGGTCGGATCGTAGCCGAGCACCTCGACGCACGCGCGGTAGAACTCGTCCATGTCGCCCCGCTGCAAGGCGACGACGTAGCGCTTCATGCCTTCGACGAGCGGCGCCGGCAGGCGCTTGTTGCATCCGAAGTCGAGGAACGCGACGCGCCCGCCGCCGAGGAAGCGGTAATTGCCTGGGTGGGGATCGGCGTAAAGGAGCCCGTGCCGCCAGAGTGCACGGAACATGAAGCGCGCGAGCGTCTCGCCAGCGGCGTCGCGATCGGCCTGCGACGCGCGGGTGCAGAACGTCGCGTAGTCGTCGCCGCCAACGAGGTCCAGCGTGAGCACCCGCTTGCTGGAGAGCGAATGAAAGACGCGAGGAATGACGATCTCGCTGTCATCTTGGTGCGCGCGGCCAAATGTGTCGGCGGCTTCGGCTTCCTGCGTGTAGTCGATTTCGGCCAGAAAGACGCTCCGGATCTCTTCGAGAGCTTCCTTGCTCTGGTAGCGTCGGCCGATGGGGGAGACGATCGACTCGAGCATCGAAAGGCTCTTCAAGTCGTTCTCTATGGCGCTGTCGATGCCTGGATACTGAACCTTGACCGCGACACGTTCTCCGCCGCGCGTCACGGCGCGGTGCACCTGGCCGATGCTGGCGGCGGCGAACGGCTCGTCCTCCCACTCCGCGAAGATGGTGCGTGGGGGGCTGCCGAGGTCCTCTCCGACCACTTTCACGGCCGCCTCGGGCGACAGCGGCGGCGCCTTCTGCTGGAGGCGCGCGAGCGCGCGCTGAAATTTCTCCTCGTAGCCTGGCGGCGCGAGGCCATCGATGTACGAAGCCATCTGTCCGAGCTTGAGGGGCAGCCCCTTCATCTCGCCGAGCGTCTTGAGCATCGCCTCGGCGGTCTTCTTGGCGTCTTTCAAGAGGCGGGTGCGAGCCTCCGCGTCGTCCTCCGCCGTTCGTCGCCCGCCGACGGCGCGGCGCATCGCCTCCGCGGCGAACGGAAGCGCCCGGGGCGCGAGCGCACCGAGGCGGGCCAGCCGTCCCAGACGCGACACGGGCGGCGCGTTCGGACGCGGCGGGTCCCCCGCGGGAGGAGGCGAAGCCATGGCTGGCATTCTAGACGATCGGAGGATGGTCGGACGGCCGGTTGTCTCAGGACGCGCAGGTGTGTGCCTTCGCGTCTCCGCTGACACGCCTCCTGAGCGACCCGGGGCCGACGCGCTCTCGGCTTGACCTCTGCACCACCCGAGAGACATGAAGAGAGCGCATGCAGGCCGCCTTCGTCCCCGCCGCCCTGCCGCGAAGCTTCGGCCGCTATGTGCTCTTCGATTTCATCGGCAAGGGCGGCATGGCGGAGATTTACCTCGCCCGGCATGCGACGGAACTCGGGGCGACGCGCCTTTGCGTCGTGAAGCAAATTCTCCCTGGGCTCGCCGGTGACAGGAATTTCAGCGACATGCTCGTACACGAGGCGAAGCTCGCAGCCCGACTGAGCCACGCCAACGTTGTGCAGGTCTACGACCTGGGGCGCGACGGAGAGCGCTTGTACATCGCCATGGAGTACGTGGAAGGCTTCGATCTCAACGCGCTGCTGCGTCGCTGCTCTCGCGCGAAGGTGCCGTTGCCATTCGAGCTTTCGGTGCACGTCGTGCGCGAGGCGCTCCGTGGTCTCGACTACGCGCACCGACGCACCGACGACGACGGCAGGCCTCTCGGCATCGTGCACCGCGACGTTTCCCCGTCCAATCTTCTGGTGTCTTTCGAGGGCGAAGTGAAGGTGTGCGACTTCGGCATCGCGCGAGCCAACGAGGCCATCGCCGTCGGACATGCCGCCCACGAGCTCGACGAGGCGCTTCGTGGAAAGGCGGGCTACATGAGCCCGGAGCACGCCCGCGGCGAATCCATCGACGCGCGCGCGGACGTCTTTGCCGCGGGGATCGTGCTGTGGGAGCTCGCGGCCGGGCGTCGCATGTACAAAGCGGCGGGCGGGCAAGACGGTCGCCGCTACGACATCCTCGAGCAGGCGAGGCGCGCGGAGGTACCGGAGCTCGTGCTAGGCGATTTGCCGGAACCGGACCGCCTGCGCGCGATCGTGACGAGGGCGCTTTCTCCCGAGCGGAGCGCGCGTTACCCCTCGGCAGGCGCGATGCTTCGGGACCTCGACGAGTACGCCGCGCGAGCGAAGCTCATGACCAGCCCACTCCAGCTCGGTGAGTGGCTCACGACGAGGTTCGGAGACGAGATCATCGGCCGGCGGCGCTCGCGCGAGCTCGCCGCGCTGGCCCTCGAGCGGGGAGCGCCGGCGACGTTGGAGCCGATTTCACTCTTGCCCATCCCTGCCGGCGGCCCCGACGCGCCCCTCGCCGATCTTCGCTCCTCGCCCGCACTGGCGGAGCCTGTCCGAAGCGCTTTTCCGAAAAGCGCTGCGCTCGTCGTTCTCGCGCTCCTCTTGCTCTTGAGCGCAATGGCGGTCCTCCTGATGCGCTGAAGGCGCTCACTCCGAGGCAAACCACCTCAGTCCCGACGGTGTGTGCCGACGGGCACCCTGGCGCGCGCGTCGCGGTCGCACACGTGGCTGCCGACGAGCCCGCTAAGAGCCTTTTCATCACGGAAAGTTCTCTAAGGGCGGTATATGGGGGCCCGCCGGCCTGGAGGCGCCTTTTCCGTGGCCGCCCGATGACGGTGATGCCGCGTGGCGCACAACTTGCTCAACCGCTTGGTCCGACATCGATCGAATAGTGCAGCCAATCGGGTGAGGCGTACCGAGCACGGGAGTTCGGGTGTAAGCGGGCGCAACCGGAGCTCATACAGGCTGCTTTTACCAAGGAGAGCTTTCTAATGAATACGAAGAGACTGCTTGCACTGATGGGAGTTGGCGCACTTTGGTCCTCGGCGGCCGCGATGGCGGGCTGCTCGAGCGACGACACGACCCCCACCACGGCTGCCGACGCTGGCCGCGACGCAACGACCACCGCGGAGGGCGGTACGCATTCCGACGCCTCTCCGGTGACCGACGGCGCGCCCACGGACTCGACGGTCACGGACGCCCCGGTCGTCGTCACGGAAGCCGGACCGGACGTCGTCGTGGCCACGGACGCCGGAAGCGATGCGCCGGTCTCCACGCTTTACACGCGCCTGGGCGGGCACGCGGGCATCCGCGCTGCCATCAATGCCATCGTCGCGGACGAGGTCGCCGATCCGCAGATCGCGTCGTACTTCTACGCGCAGGTGACGAACCCCGTCGCCGACACGGTGCCGACGGTGGGCGAGATTGAGGAGTGCTTCACGGATCTGCTTGGAAGCAACGCGCAAGGTTCCGAGGTCTATCCGACCACTGTGAGCACGGTCGTGACGGATGCCGGGACGGCCACCGTCACGGTACCGCTCGACGGAGGCGCCATTCTCACCGACGCGGGCCATGCGACGTGGCTCTGCCGCGACATGACCGCGATCCACGCGCATCTGCACATCTCGGGCGGAACGTTCGACCGATTCGTCGCCATTGCGGCGGCCCGGCTCGCACTCCCCCCATTCAATGTCGCGCCCAACGACATCGCGACCATTGGCAGCGTGCTGGTGGGGACTAGGACGGCGATCGTCGATCCGACGATGCCTGAAGGGGGCGTCCAGTGCTTCCCCGGGCCGACGGCCGATGGCGGCCCCGCTCCGGCTTGCGTAGTCGATTCGGGAACAGGTCCGACCGATGCGGGCGGGCAGTAAACGGACCTGGGTCGTCGCGGCGAGCACTCTAGCCGGCGCGACGGCCCTCGTGGGGGTCCTTCACGCCCCATTCGCGCGCTCGCTCCTCATGCGAGCCGGCGGTTGCCCGATGGGCGGCGCCCGGATGACGGCAACCGAATCCGAAGTTGGGCGGCACATGGGCGCGCAAGCCAACCGAGGCACCTCTCCCGCGCCCGCGCGCCCCGCATTGGGTTTCGTGCTGGAGCGGACGAGCCTCGCCGACGTGCGGACCTGGACGAAAAGCCATCGTCTTTCGTGCGATGAGCCTCACCCGGCGCTCATCGTGTGCACGAAGGTACCGGCAACTCTTCTAGGATTGCCCGCTGGCGAATCGGCGGTCGATGACCTCGCGTTGGGCTTCAATCAGCGCGACTTGCTCGTCAACGCGACGACGTTTCGCTCGCATTTGACTCCCGACGCCGCGGCGAGCGCAGCGCGACAAATCGTGTCGGGGCTGGCGTCGGCGCTGGGGCCTGCCGCAGCGACCGCTGGGACCTTCGACGCCGCTCATCTGGCCCAGGCGCCCGCGTCCAGCGTGGCCGTCTTGTCCTATCGGTACAGCGACTACGTCGCCTCCGTCAGCGCGATGAACATGCCCGAAGGCGCGACCGTTCGCGAGCAGTACATGTCCGCGAACGATTGACGACGGACACGAGTCGGAAACGCCGCTCCGCTGCAAAGGGGGCGGCTCTTCCGCCGCGCGCCGTCAAGGCGCGACGATTCGCAGGACGCAGAGTGTCCCGCCCACCGCCGCGAGGACGACCGAAGCCCAACGTAGGGGTGGCCCGTCGACAGAGCCTCGTAGCTGCGGGGCAAGGCAGGCGACGGCGGCAAGCGCGTACAGACTGAGCGCGAGCAGCACCACGAAGGCTTGGGCGAGCTCGACGCCGATGTTGAAACCGAGGAGCGTCGGGACGAGACGCTCGCGCGCCATCGCGAGATTACGAAGCGCAGCGGCAAAGCCGAGTCCGTGCACCAGGCCGAAGACGAAAGCGATGGGCCACCGGTGCCTCGGGGGACGGGCGCCCAAGTTCTGTAATGCGACGCAAGCTATCGATGCCGCGATGGCCGGCTCGACGAAGCGGGGCGAGGGCGCAAAGACGGCGAGCGCGGCCAGGGCGAGCGTGATCGAGTGGCCGACCGTGAACGCAGTCGCTGCCGCCACCACGGCCCGGGCCCCCCGAAGACCGAGCAAGAGCGCGCAGAGAAAGAGCAGGTGATCCCAGCCGGTGACGACGTGCTCGAAGCCGAGGCGCACCGCCGTCACGAACGTCGAGCCAGCCCCTCTTCGGGACGCGTCGCTGCCGGCGGGCGGCATCGTGTATACGAGCCCGTACGAGCTCGAGGTCAGCAACGCGTCGACGGAGCCCCCGGCCGTCGTGACCCGAGCCGCGTGGCGGTGGCCTGGGGGCAAGCGGCCCAGGAGCGGGACGTCGACGCGAACCGTGCGCGACGGCGGAGCGCACGCGAAGTCCAGCGTGAGCTCGACGCCGTCGGATTCGACGAAACGGCTTTCGGCGAGGAGGTTCGAGCACGCGCGGCCGTCGCTCCAGACCGCCGCGCCGCCGTCCGCTGGCCATCGTTCCGCGGCCGGTGGGCCGGCTTGGCGGGGGTCGCCTGGCGGCAGGATCGCGAGGCGGCCCGCATCCGCCCGCGCAAAGAGGAGCGTCGCGTGGACGACCCCCGACGGCTGGACGACAAAATCGCTCTGCGAGAGGTCGACGGCGTGGGCGAAGGCCGTGCGCGCCAAGAGGCCGACCGCAACGAACGACACGGCGGTGGAGAGGACGCGCACGGGGCTACTCTACCCTTGACGGCGACGGCGAATTCCAGAGCAAGACACGGAGTGCCGCAGCGCGGCTCGCGCGATACGTTTCTCTTGCCGAGCGCCCACCGCGCCCCCGAGAAAGAAGGCAGCCCCACGTGAACCGCGCCGCCCGAGCCGTTGCCCCGACCTCCGTAGCTGACGCTCGCCATGCCGCGGTCAATGCCCGCGACGCGGCAGCCGATGGCGCGTTCGTGTACTCGGTGGAGACGACCGGCGTGTACTGCCGCCCGTCTTGCGCCGCGCGTCGGGCCAGGCCCGAGCACCTCGCCTTTCACGCGACGCCCGCCGCCGCCGAGCGGGCAGGCTTTCGCCCGTGCAAGCGCTGCAAGCCCGAGCAACCTCCTCTGGCCGAGCGGCAGGCGGCCGCAGTGGCCCGGCTCTGCCGACTCATCGAGAGCAGCGCCGAGAGGCCGACCCTCGAGGAGCTCTCGAGACATGCCGGGTGGAGCGCCTTCCACACCCATCGCGTTTTCAAGGCGATCACCGGCGTCACGCCGAACGCCTACGCAAGGGCGAATCGCGCAAAACGGCTTCGCGCGGCGCTCGGGGGGCGCGGTAGCGTCACCGAAGCGATCTATGGCGCAGGGTACGGCTCCGCGGGGCGCTTTTACGAAGAATCCAACGAGCTCCTGGGAATGACGGCGACGACCTACCGGGCGCGGGGTGTGGGTATCGAGATTCGGTATGGCGTCGGAGAAAGCTCCTTGGGCTCTCTGCTCGTGGCGGCGACCGCGCGCGGCGTCTGCGCGATCGTTCTCGGCGACAGCGCTCGAGAGCTTGTGCACGACCTCGAGCGACGCTTTTCGAGCGCGTGCCGGATCGCACCGGACCCGGCGCTGGAGGGGCTCGTCGCGCAGGTGGTCGGCCTCGTCGAAGACCCTCGTTTGAGCGTCGCCTTGCCGCTCGACATCCGGGGGACGGCCTTCCAGCACCGGGTGTGGCGGGCCCTCTGTGACATTCCACCGGGCGCCACGGCGAGCTACTCCGCGGTCGCCGCTGCGATAGGCGCTCCCGCGGCGGTGAGGGCGGTGGCGACGGCGTGCGCGGCCAACGCGGTCGCGGTCGTCGTTCCGTGCCACCGCGTGATGCGAGCGAACGGCGATTCTGTCGGGCTACCGCTGGGGAGTCGAACGCAAGCGCGCGCTCCTCGAACGGGAGGCGCAAGGCACTGGCGTACGCGCACGGTCAACCCGACAGCACCCGCGCTGACGCCAGGCGGCGCTGCACCAACAATCCCCCAACGCCCACGCCGACGCCGGGCGGCGCTGTACTGAACGGCGCCGAGCCATCGGACGTGCGCCGACCGTCGGCGCTCCCTCGTGACCCGTGGGGTCTGCCTCCGACAAACCTGACAAGCCCCTGTCACCAGCGACGGGTACATCCCATTTCGTCGGTCCGGCGGCCAAGCGCCGTCAGAGGTGCCGGCAAGGAGATGCCCAATGAAGAACGCGCTGAACTGGTTCGAAATTCCGGTCCGTGACCTCGATCGCGCGGTTGCTTGTTACGAGACACTGCTCGGGGCCAAGCTCCGGCGAGAAATCTTCGGTAGCCTCCCGTACGGCGTCTTTCCGTTCGAGCCGCCGGGCATCAGCGGCGCGCTGGTTCAAGACCCCCGACGTCCGTGCGGCGGCGGAACGCTCGTCTACTTGAACGTCGACGGCCAGCTGGACGCCGTCCTAGCGCGGACCGACCACGCGCGGGCGACTGTCGTCCTCCCCAAGACGGCCATCGGAAAAGACGGCTTCATCGCCGTCCTCGCCGACACCGAAGGCAACCACGTGGGCCTCAACAGCAGCACGTAAGGCGCGCACCGCCGCCGCCGCCGAGCCCTCCCCGCCTCCCGAGCCGGCGGGCGGGGCGGGGCACGACGCGCTCGGCGGGGGATCGCGATCGATCATTCGCTGCGTTCGCCGCTCGTCACGAGCCGCATCACCCGCTCGTGGCTTGCGGGAGGGAGGTCGCCCAGGGGGCCGCGCGACCCGCGGCGGTCACCGGAAGTCGACTATCGAACGCTCACCGTGAGCGACCAGGGCTGCGTCATCCACGTCGGAACGCTGGGCGTAGTGCCGGTCGTAGCGGAGTGCGACCACGGCTGGACGCGAACATAGTAAGTCCCCGCGGCCGTCAACGGCGCGTCGTACTGCACGTTGGCCCCCGCGACCGTGTTGTAGTGCGCCCCGCCGATCGGCATCGTATTGGCGTCGAAGAGATCGGCCTGGCCCGCGGCGTCGCCGGGGACGTTCGTGAGTGCGACCGTGGCTGTACCTGGCGTCAAGGCGACTTTGTACCAGCTCTCCCACGCTGAGGCCGGAGGGGCGGCGGCCGAGTCGTGGCCCGCGAAGAAGAAGCCCTGCACCGACGTTCCGGCTACGAGCGTCGCGGCGGCGGCGACCGTACCGTTCGGCGCGCTCGGATCGTTCACCCCCGTGAAGCTCACGGTGAGTGTGTAGGGAGTCTGCGGCGCCGCGGCCGGAGGGGCGACCCAGTTTTTTATCGCGGCCCGGAACGTCGCCCCGGGCTTGGCGGCAAAATAATGGACGACGCCGCCGCCAGGGGTGGTGTCGTAGCCGTGCACGAGCTCGGCGCTGTCCGACGCCGTCTGGGTGCTCATGTCGATCGTCCCTTGAAGGCCGACGTCGCTCACCTTCACGATGACGTACCCGCCCTTCGGCGGGCTCGCTGGCACCGTGTACTGATAGTAGTTCACGTCGCTTCCGGAGCGCAGGCAAGCCCGCACCGAGGTGTTTACCATCAACGCACTCGCCGTCGCCGGCGTCTGGTCATTCGCCGGCGGGTCGGAGCAACCATTGCCAGTAACGGCGGCATCTCCGGGCGCGCCCACGACCGACGCCTCGCCCGACGCGGAGGCCTCGCTCGCTGCTTCGTCGCCGGGCGAGACGAGCACATCGACGGCGCTTCCTGCGTCCACCGAGGACTCAGCGGACAGACCGGCGTCGATGGTTGGAGAGCTCGTGGCCGGTGAGCCATCGGGCCCGGTGCTCACTGTCGTGATGGTGCATGCGGAAGCCAGGAGGGCGGTCAGGCTGGCGAGCGCGGAGCGCGAGAAGATTCGAGCGGGCATGGTCGTAAGTCCTTTTCTCATTAAAGAACGCGCAAATTTGTCCGACCCTGCGGGTGCGGGCGTCGCGCTGGGGCGTTGTTACCACGCTTGGACGGAGTGATTGAGCGGCTCATTCAGCCACACGCGGCGCTACCCTCCGTCCATGAAGAGGATCGTTGGCGCAGCAGCCTCGCTGGCCCTCGTCGCCAGGCGGTGGTTCGGCAGGCCTCGCGCGACGGCGCGAGGCGAGCCAGGGGCGGACGAGCTCAACGACGCCTTTCATGCGAGCTACGACGAAGCGCGCAAGAACGCGGAGCTCGAGGGCCCCGTCTTCGTCCTTCTTGCCGACACGCTCATCGTCTTCCGCGATGAGCGACGGCGAGAGCGCCGCTTCACGCGTTCGGAGTACCATTTGATAAAGGCGGCTGCGCACGCCCCGGTCGCTTTGTTCGCCGCGATGTTCGACGCGCCGGACGGGCCGCTCGACGCGCGCACACGCACCACGCTGGTCGCGATCCGGCAGGCGGCCCAACGGTCGGCCGCTGGCTTCGAGTTGCTCGGCGCCGAGGCGGCGGGCGACGTCCGAGGTGCCGTCGCGACTTCGCTCGCCTGCCTCGAACGCATGCTCGCGGAGGATCGCGTGTCTCGCGCGTGGCTCGAGGCCTTTGCTGCGCAAGCCGGGCCCCTCCTCCTCCGGCTGACGGAGCATGCTACGAAGACGCAGCTCGCGTCGCTGCACGCGGCCGTCGAAGACGAGCTCGGGGCACTGAGCGACGAAGAGCGCGGCGCCCTGCATGTGGTCGTCGCAGGAGAGCACCAGGCGCGCGTGCGAAGTCTAGGAATGCAGTACTTCCAGAGGCGGTTCGGCGAGCCCGCCGGAGCGGAGACGCGGGTCACCTACGCCGAGGCGGTCGACAGCCCGGCCGACGCGCTCGCGCTGGTGGGCAAACTACGATTCGATCGAGCCATCGCGGTTGCCTTTTTTGGCGACCCGAAGCGCCTTCAGCGCGACGTGCTCGGTGACGCCGCGGCATCGCTCTTGGGGAGCACCCGGCTCGAGCGGATACCGTAGGGTCTCCGCGCCAGAGCGGCGGAAAAGACGACGGACCACCACTTCCCGGGAAGAGCCCGACTCCGGCTCCTCAACATATGCTGACGACACTTACGCGCCCAACCGACCCTCGAGTGAGAAAGCCCCTGGACAGCGAGCGCGCTAGTTCTAGCGGAGAGCGAGGGATTCGAACCCTCGGTACCCTTACGGGTACACCTGATTTCGAATCAGGCTCCTTCGGCCACTCGGACAGCTCTCCGCGGCGCAAGCTGCAGGGATCGCACCGCATTGTCAAGCGTGCAGCCCAAACACGGACAGTCGCCGACCTCGAAGCAAGGACAAATGCGCGGGAGCAAGAACCTGGCCTTTACCGACAGACGTCGAGGGTGGCCATGCTATGAGGAGCGCGCCCGGGCGCCCGTCCTTTCTCGAGGTGCCAAGGCGCAGGGAGAGATGACCGAGTGGCCGAAGGTGCATGATTGGAAATCATGTGTACCCGTAAGGGTACCGAGGGTTCGAATCCCTCTCTCTCCGCTGGGACCCTCGCGCAATGCAGGCGATTGTCACGATGGGGTTGCGCGGCTTCGCATACCCGACGCGCAAAGCCCGGCGCTCGGCCGCCAGGCCGACGTCCTTTTTCCTATAGAAATGGGTTTACCAGAGCCTCCGTCGGACAAACGCGTTGTCGGCGTCACCGACGAATCCTTCTTGGGACTCGATACGTGCCATCGCTTATCGGCGCCAGACCGTGGCGACATGGAGCTCTCCCACGACGAGCGCTTCTCGATGGTGCGCCTGGCAATAACGTGTACGCGGAAGCATACCGTGCACCGCCGCCGATGACGGGAGTCATGCTTTCTTCAATGCCCCATGTCGGCCACCTGGCCCCCATCGAGATCGTGCAGCCAGAGGTCACGCGGATCGTCGAGGTGGGAGGTCAGGGCTCGCCGTCGCCCCCAACTACAGCCATCGCTTCGTCTTCGTTCCCGAAAAGGTCTTCGGCTGCGAAGAAGTGCGCGCGCACCTCGCACGGTGGAAAGCTGTGGAGTCTCCAAGACCTGCACGCGACCGCCTGAGCGCGCGTGGCATTGGGCGTCGCGCTCGTCGGATCGTGGATTGCCACGGGAGTGCTTCGCGACATCCGCCTCGCCATGCTTTCGGGCGCGGTGCTTCTGGTCGTAGGAGGCGTCATTATCCGGCAGGTGCTCGATATACAAAGGTCGCGGACAACCGGACCAAGGCTACCGGTGTCGGGTCGATTTACCCGGAGGACCTCCGACGTGAGCTGGAGCAAGTGCGGGCGGCCGGGCCCCCGATGGAGCCGTCAGCTCGGCAACCGCCCTGTCCTCGCGCTTCTCCTTGAGCGGCCGCTTCGGCTCCTGCTTCTCTGGGGCCTTCTCATCGTGATGTTTCTCGTCATCCGGCAATTCCTGAGCGCGAGCAATTGACCGTTCGGCCCCCAGCTCGAGCAGTCACCGTCGCGACGCGCGCCCGGCACGAAGGATCAAGGCGTGTCGTCCGCGCGGCCGTCGGTGGGGCGCCCCCACCTGACCAGCCCCGCCAGCGTCCGCTCGTCGAGCGTGGCACTCTCCCTCGGAAACGGGGCCACGGCCGAGGGGCCGAACGCCTTCATGGCCAGGCGACGTACGGGCTCGAGCGCGATTGGCGAAGTCGCTCGCACGTCGGCGACGCACGTCGGATCGAGCGAAAGGTCGCACATGCGGAGCTCGCGATGGCGCGATCCGACGAGGACGAACGGGCCCCAGCGCAACGCAAAGCGGCCAGCGTTCGTTGCCGTCAGGGGACGTTCTGCCGGCGTGACGGCCCCTAGCGCGAGGCGGGAGAGGTCGGCCCCTTCGAACGCCGCGGGCGGAGTGAGGTCCAGCGCGGCCAGCACCGTTCGCGCCAGATCCACGGCGCTACTCGGCGCGTCGATTCGCCGTCCCGAGAGCGCCTCGGCGCGGATCGTCGCAAAAGATGAGGTAGGCCAGCGCACGACGAGCGGTGTGGCGAGCAGCGGCTCGTCGAGCGCCTCCGTGTCGACGAAGGGGACCGGTGCCCCCTCGTTCGTGCCGATGTCGCCCGTCACGATGACCAACGTGTCGTCCTCGCGACCCGCCGCGCGAAGCGCCGCCAGAACTCTTCCTAGAGCCTCGTCCTCCTCGTCCAGGGCATGGTCGTAGAGCGCCCACGCGCGGACGCGGTCATCCTCCTTGAAGCGCCCCCCCGCCTGCGCGTCTTCGCGAGTGCTTCGGCAGCGCGGCGCGGGTCGATGAGCCCGAGATAACCCGGCGGCGGGATTGATTTCGAGCAGCTCAGGGTCTACGTCCCACGGCGGGTGACCGCCGCGGGCGTGCACGACGACGAGAAAGCGCTTGTCCTTCTTCGCATCGATCCACGCCGCCGCGTCGTCGAAAACGCGGCTCGAGGGCACCTCTTCGAGAGGGTCATGTGCGACGAACAGGTCCCAGCCGCGGTCGAAGCCGAACGCCGCCCCCGTCGTCGGGTTCGCCGTGAACATCGCCGCTTCTACCCCGCCTTGCCGACACGCCTCTTCGAGCGTCGTCGGGCCCTTGGGCAGGCGGGCGTCGGGGTCTTCCAGCCCGTGCATTCGCGGCGACAAGCCCGTCAGCATGGAAGCCACGACAGCGCTCGCGAGCGAGCTCGTTGCGCGATTCGCCGTGAAAGTCGTTCCCGACAAGGCCAGGCGGGCCAACTCGGGGACGGCGTGCTCGCCGCCCCACGGTGCGAGGCGCTTCGCGGACGTGCTGCCGAGGACGATGAGCACGACGCCGCGGGCGCGCGGGGGCGGCGCGATGACGGTCGATCCCGCGAGAACTATTCGCGGCTCTCCCAGAAGGACACGCGTCCCCTTTCCGGCGTGCTTGACCACGATTTCGAGCGCTGCGAGGGCCCCGTCGCCTTCCAGGCCGCTGATCGGCAATGACCAGGGCGTCCAGCCGGGGGCTCCCCCGATGACGTGAGCGGTCCCCAGCACCGCGGCGAGGCGCCGATCGCGCAGGACGTGCGCTTCGACATCCGCGTCCCCTCCGCCAACCGTCGCGAGCGAGACTTCGAGCGTCGCGTTCGCGGGAAGCCAACCCGAGCACCTGACGAAACCGGGCGCGCGCAACGAGATCGCGCGGATCGAGCGGCCCCCCAAGGCGGCGTCTACGAGCACTTCGCCGCGGGTGGGCGCCGCGTATGTCTCGTCCGGCTCCCCCGTGCCGACATGCGCCCAGTCGATCTCGGCCAGCGCCTCCTTGCCAGTCCGCGAGCCTCCGATGAATCGAAGGCTCAGCTCGTGGCCGCCAGGCGCGAGGGTAATCGGAGTGGCCGCGCGCGCGACGACCGTCCGCGCCTCGCCCCGCGCGAGCGTCCATGCGGCTAACCGTTTGCCATCGATGGTGACGGCGACGGTCCGCGCGGACACGCCGCGAACGCGCGCCTCCACGTATGCACTCGCGTCCGGAGCGTCATTGGCGGAAGCAGGCCAGTAAAAGGTTGCTGTGACTGAACGCGACCGAACGCTCAACCATGTCGCGCCTTCACGCTCGACCACCTCGTCGTCGCCTCGAGCGAGCGTTCCGGGGTGGAGGCCGTCCTCCGAGGAGGGGTCGCCGAAGTCGAGGAGCACCCCGCGATGTCCGAGCGCGCACGATTCCAGGTCACGAACGACATCGAGGACGACGCCTGGCCGACGCGGCTCGGGGACCTCGGCGCCGGCGGCAAGCGTGGACGCTCCGGCCGTCGGAGCGGCCTCCGGCGATCCCTTCCGCGAGCACCCTTGCGTGAGCGCGACCCAGGAAAGCAACGACCACGCGAGCTGCCTCACGGGATTGAGGGCCGCCTCACGCGAGTCGCTCTACCGGCGCGTACATCGACGATGTTCTTCGACTCCCGCCCCGCTTGCTCGACGAGGACATCGTGATGGCCAGGCGTCGCCACCGCCGAGACGAGTGGTCCCGAGCCTACGAGGGCTCCGTCGACATGCACCGTTGCACCCGGCGGCGCGGCGATTTCGATGAGACCGAAGCCAGCCGGAACCTCGGAGCCCGGAGGCAGCTCGTCGGTCTCGCCCGCTGCCGACGCCGCGGCAGAGACGGCCGCGCCGAAGGCCGGTCGGGGTGTCGAGGACAAAGCGCTGGACGAAGCCCCGGGAGCGGATGGGGCGCCGGCGCCCTCTTGGGGCTCTCTCGAGCCATAGCGAACGGTGGCGACCAGCGCCGCCACCACCACGAGAAGCACGGCCGCGATGAGCACACCCGAGCGCGATTGCCCGCGGCTCGCCGACAGCGTATTTCCCGGCTGAGATGGGCGCGGCCCCTTCGACGCACCGCGTCCGGCATGCGAAGCCACATCGAGAGGGCTCGGCGAAGGCGGCGAAAGGGGCGCGGCCGCAAGGCCGTCTTCGCTCGCGCTGGCGGGCACCATCGCGTCCGATGGAATCGACGGCAATCGAGGCCGATCGTCGGCGGCTTCCTCGATTGGGCTGAAGAGAGACGCGGTGGCCGCTTGCAACGCCGGCGGATTCGACGAGCGCTTGCGAAGCTCGCTCGGCTCGACGATGGGTGGCGGATCCGAGGAGGGCGAGCGGGTCACTTCCGGCTGCGTCGAGTGGTCGCTGAGCTCACGAATGAGCGCATCTTCCAGCGAGGAGGGTCCTCGACCGTCGTCGCCGCCGTCCGCCACGCGGGCCTCGCGGACGACCGCGTCGGCCAGAGGGGTCGACGTGACGGCGACGACGGCAACCGGAGGAGGAGGGGTCGAGACGTGCGAGCCGACGACACGGCGCGATGACCGCTCGGATGGCAGCGCGTGCCGAAGGGCCGCGCTCGGCCTCGCATTGGGTGGCAGCGAGCGCGACGCCGGCGGAGCGCCCCGCAGCACGGCGAGCGCAGCGTCCACGGCGGGAGTAAGCAGGTCCTCGCCGTTCGCCCCCTCGACCGCGCGAATGGCTCCTCGCGCGGCAAGGTCGGCGAGCAAGTCCTCCAACAGGCTTGGCGAAAGCTCGCCGCCGAGCAACATTTGCCGTGGCGACGTTCCGCCGGCGATTCTCGCGATGGCTGCGGCCGACGGATTGGGCGTGACGCGAAGGCAGTCCTCTAGGGCCGCGTCGTCGATCTCGATCCTTTCGACGTGCATCGTGCGTGCACCGGTCGTGGCCTCGAGCGCGCCCCGCGCCGCAGCGATTGGTCGCGCGAGCTGCTCGAAGAGCGAGCCGACCAGCTCCCCGCGAACAGGGTCGCTGCTCGGCGAGACGGCGAACCGCCCCGCGCCGACTCCTAGCAAGCTGGCGAGGGCGGGCTCGCCGCTCTGGAACTTCCCGTCGGCTGCGGTCCGCGTCGCCTTTCGCGGCGAACCGCCCCGGATTTCGATCTCGTAGAGATTGGACGCGTCGCGGACCGCGACGCGCGCGTCCTTGCGGACGAGGCAGACGAGATTGAGCAGCAGGCGGGAAGTCAGCCCGTCGAGCCGACCTCTCACCTCTCCATCACCTCGCATGCGCATCTCGAGACGGGCGCGAGGGCGCAGCACTTCGCGGACGCGCGCAAGCACCGCGCGAGAGTCGCTCTCTTTGCGCATGTAGGCGGCGGCGCTGGCGCCCAGCTCACGGACCCGCTGAAGAAGGTCTTCTTTCCAGGAGAGCAGGATGACGGGCGTGTCGCGCAGCGCGACGTCGCGCCGGACCGCACGGCAGAGCGCGAAACCGTCGATGCCAGGCATCAAGATGTCGCTCACGATGAGCTCTGGCTGAACACGGTGCGCGAGGTGAAGAGCGGTCAGGCCGTCGAGGGCCTCGTGAACCTCGCACCCCGCCGTCCGAAGCAAGTCGGAAAGAAACCATGTGACCCCAGGGTCATCGTCCGCGACGACGACGCGGCGTCCATTCAGCCGGACGTCGGCGCCTGACCCGCGACCACTCGACCGATTGGCCCCAGCCACCTCTTGGTGTAGCCAAGGCGCGAGCGCGACGGCGCCCTCGGGAGCGGCGCCCGCGAAGCGGATCGCGCCGTTCGTCTTTTGCGAGACGATCTCTTGCACGCGCGCGATCGCTCCCCAGAGCGCGCCGAGGACCTCGCTGCCCTCGCCAAGCGGGACGCGGCGCGCGCGCGACGGTCCGTCGACACTCTCGACCAGCGCGCGTTTCAGCTCCTCGCCGAGGCGATCCGCCAGCTGCTCGAGCGTCGGCTCGCCGAGCGTCATTCGCGCCGTAGGACCTTCGCGTCCGTCGAGGATTCTCGTCGCACGTGGCGCGGACGAGCCCGGGCGCCAATGGTTTGGCGAGCGACCGTGCGACGCCCAGCGCGATGAAGCGCGACGCGTCGTCCTGCGAACGGTACGTGCCGACGACCACGACGGGCACCGGCTCGGTGAGAGGATCGTCCACCAACGCTCCGACGAGCGCCGGAGCGCCATCGAGATCGGTGTCGACGACGATGAGATTGGGGGCGTACGCGCGGGCGAGCCCCAACGCGGTCTGCATCTCGACGGTTCGCTCGCACTCGAAGGCGCGAGCGCGATTCGGAGTGTCCTCGGTGAGCCAGTCGGCGAGCGACTCGCCACCGATGACCAGCACCGAAACCGGCATCGGACCGGGGCCTCCCTCCGAGTCGTCGCCGCCGCTTCGGGTGGGCTCGGGCGCGGAAGCTTCGGCCCAGGCCAGGGCAGGCAGGTCGTCGAGGACTCGTGCGACGAAACGGACGTCTTGCTCGCGGAGACCAATGACCGATGCCGCGGCCGACGCCGCGCCGTCGAGCAAAGCGAGTGCCTCTTGAAGCGAGCGGCCCATCGCATCGAAGTGCAGGAGACGTGCCCCGGCACCGAGCGCGTAAAGCCGGCGGCGGAGCTCGTCGCGAGCCGTCTTCGAGGACGGATCCTCTTCGAGCACCGCGAGGGGCTCACGCGCGTCCGCGAGCTTTCGACCAAGCGACGCCACGAAGTCCGCCCTCGCCCCACCGAGCCGCTCGCCTGTTCGGTCGTTCGCGTCGGGCCGACTGCTTGACATGTCACCCCGGCCGTAGCACGAGGCCAGCGCCAGAAGCCAGCGCTCCGCCCCTTCGGACTCTTCCGCGCCGGCGCCGTCGTCAATCTTGCTACATTGCGCTCCCCTTTCGATGCTCTCGTCGAGTCACGCATCCGAATCGCCGCCGGGTCCCGCGGAAGACAGCGCGCCATTCATCGTGCACCTCGCGACCGCGATGGGGCTCGGCACGCTCGCGGCGCTCGCCTGCGCTCTTCCGGCCACGCTGCGAGTGGAGGACGCGCTCGTCGGCGGAGCGACCGCCGGACGGGTGTGGACGGCGCTCGCGGCCTCGGCGCTGGGTCCGATGATTGCCGCGGTAGTCGTGCTCCGCAGCGCGGCCGACGGGGTGCGGGTGCTTCTGGGCCCTGGCGCGCGTTGGCGAGCCTTCGGCGTCGCGCTTTGGCTCGCTTCGCTCTTCGTCATGCTCGCGGTGTTCGGAAGCACCCTCCGCGCGACCACGCATCATCACGCGCTCGCGGGGGTGACCTACGCCTTCGGCGCGCTCGCGCTGGCGCTGGGCTCGGCGCTCGTCTCGGCGCGCGTCATCGCCGTTCTCCGCCGCGCGTCGTATGAAATGCGCCACGGGGCGACTGCCTTCCTGAGCGCCATGGCCGTCGCCGGGCTGGGGTGGGTTGCCCTCCGTTTCGTTCGCGCTGTGGCGCACGACCCGTCGTCTTCGGCCGCAGTGGCGACGGTGGTCGATGTGGTCGCGTTCGCGGTCGCCGCTCTCCTCGCATCGGGCCGAGCGCTTGCTTCGAACCGGCCCGTCGCGCTCTTCGGACCGACGATTGCGCTCGTGGTCGCGGTGCTGGGAATAACTACGCTCCGCGATGCGCCTCTGCGAGAGACCGTGGTGACCCATGCCCCTATGTTCGCGTCGGCGGCGTCGGCTGCTGGGCTCGTGCCAGGCCGCTGAGGCGGCGGCTGGAGCCCGACGCGCATGACGCGAATCGTGTTCTTCGCCGTCGCGCTCGTCGTGGCGCTTCGTTGCCCCCCTGCCTTTCCGGCGCAGCCCCCTACGGCGCCGTCGGCCGCGCCGCCATCGGCGTCGGGAGGGTCGTCTCCTACGGCAGTGGCCTCAGCGCCTTCCGGGCTCGCGGTGATCGCGCTACCCGGCGCAACGGACGCGGCCTGGCCCCTCGCGCAGGAAGTCTACGCTGACCCGTCGCTCCGGCCCCCTGCCCTCGACGACGCGAACGCCCGCTTGCTCTGCGGTCAACCCGCGACGCGCGCGTCGGCCGCGGGCGCCCAAGACTTGGCCGACACGGTCGCTGCTCTGCGGGGGGAAGACGCCCCTACGCGCGCTCTTCTTGGCGCGATCGCCAATCGCTTCTCCGTGCGGGCGCTACTTGTCGTCTCGGCCGGTGTCGGCCGCCCCAGCGCTCGTCCATTTTTGCCCGAAACAGGCGCCTTCGACGCGGCGACCTATGCCCCGGACGACGGCGCACCACCGTTGCGGTGGTCCAGAGCGAGCCGTTCCCTCGCCCGCGCTTTCGGCCGCGCGCTGGTCGCTGCGGCGCCGGGACCGACGTCTGCTCCTGCCCTCGCGACGCACGTCGGACCCCCGGGCGACGCGCCACCCCGGCGGAGCGTCTTTTACGAATCGGGCTGGTTTTGGGGGGCGCTGGGGGCGGCGGCCTTCGCCGGGGGTGCGGCATTTCTTGCGACACGAGACACCGGCGCCTCGACGATCCATCTTCAGATACAGGTGCCTCGTTGATGGCTCGCGCGCTTGCCCGCCTCGTCGCGTTTTGCCTGATGCTCGTCGTGCTGGCCAGGGGGACGGGGGTAGCGCACGCGCAGCCGACCGCGCCACAACAGTCGCCCGCTGGGACCCCGCCGCGCGACGTCGGCGTCGTGCCCGAGCCCGCTGCGGCCAGATTGCCCCCTCTTCCCCCCGATTTTCAACGGATCGACAACGGCTGGCTCGTCCTCGAGTTTCCTGCGAGCGTCCGCGACCGGGTAGAACCGCTCGCGCGCGAGGCCGAGGACTTTCGAGCGCGCCTTTCGGCGGACCTCGGCCAGCCGGTCCTCGACCAGGCGCTTGTGCGGGTAGCTCGCACACCGGAGCAAATGGCCGAGCTGGCGCCGGTGGGCGCGCCGCCGCCCCCTTACGCGTCGGGCGTCGCGTACCCTGCAGTGCACTTCGCCCTCCTTGCACTTCAGGCGCCCGAGACGTGGGAGGCGCCCGATTTGGTCGAGCTGCTCCAGCACGAGCTGACGCACCTCGGCCTGTCGGACGCGCTCTACGGGCGTCACGTGCCCCGTTGGCTCGACGAGGGGCTCGCCGTGCACGAATCCGGTGAGCTTCGCTGGGCGCGCTGGAAGGCGTTGGCGGACGCCTCGCTGAGCAAGCGCTTGCTGCCCTTCGAAGACCTGGACCGCGGCTTTCCGAGCGATACCTACGAAGTGAGCTTGGCCTACGCCGAGTCGGCGGATTTCGTGCGGTTCTTGATGCGCGACGCCGACCGCGCTCGTTTCGGCTCTCTTCTCGCGCGGATGCGCAGCGGAACGGCGTTCGATTCGAGCGCTCGAGGACGCCTATGGCACCGACCTACGCAAGCTCCAGTACGAGTGGCGCGAGGAAGTGGGCCACCGCTTCGGTTGGACCCCCGTTCTCACCGGCGGCGGCCTGCTCTGGTCGCTCATCGCGGGCCTTGCTTGCGCAGCCTGGGTCAGGCGGCGAAAGCAAGCCAGGGCCAAGCTGGCGGAATGGGCCCGCGAGGAAGCCGCCATGGCCCTGGCGGCGTCGACGCCCAGCGGCGTGACCGAAGTCCACACGCTTCCGGTCGAGGACGCGATGCCACCTCGCTTCTCAACGTCCATTCCTGTCGTGGAGCACGAGGGGCACTGGTACACGCTGCACTGAACGGGACACCCGTCGCGGGGTCGTCCTCGCGACCGCAAGACCCGCGCCTCGCGAGCTTCGCCAGGCTCTACTTGATGACCGTCGGGCACCCAGCGACGACGCGAACGTCGGGCACCTCGCCGTCGAGGATTCGCTGGCAACTCGCACCAAGGATCGTCACGTCGGTGCCGCTCAACGACCAGCCGTCGGGCCCGGCCTGCGGGAGCACCCGCGTATCGAAGAAGACGTTGATCAGGCCCGAGGTAGGGGGCACGTTGTCGAGATGGAGCGTGCAGGTGGCCGTGACGGTCGCGGCGATCTGGGACATGGCCGCCTCGAGGGCCGATTGATCCGCGCTGTCGACAGCGAAGTAGTGAGGCGCGGTCGCGCGCGCCGTGCCCCCCGCCGCCGCCATCTCGTCGAGCAAATTGGCGTACGGAGCGCTGCCGGGGATCCCGATGACGTACACCGGCATCCCCGCGGCGGCGATCGCGCCGACCGCCAACTTCGTTGGGCCAGAGTCGAGGCATGCGAGGCTCCCGCCGTAAATCGGCGAAGTGCAGCAATCGAACGGGCCTGCTGGCGGGCATCCACTGACGCTCTCGATGTTGTACGTGCATTGGTCAGGCGCGCAGGTGATGGCCCCATCGCAGTTCGGTCCCCCATCGGTCGCGAGGACCACGTAGGTCTTGCCCGGCAGCGAGCGGAGTCGGGGGAGGAGCGTCGCGAGTGTGGCTGCGGTGGGCGTTCCCCCAGCGGCTGAGACGCGCTGAAGCGTGGCTGCGAGCTGCGACGGCAGTTGCGCGAGCGACGCGCCGGTCGCCGGTTTCGGGGTAAAGACTTCCGTACCGGGGGCGCATCCGTTCTCGCTCGGATTTGGAAAGACCGCGACGCCCAGGTTGGCCCGTAGTCCGAATTTGACAGCCAGGTTCGCGAGTACCGACCGGACGGTGTCCCATTTCGACGGGCCGCTGACCCCGGCGAGGCGGTCGTTCATGCTCCCGGAGCGATCGAGGACGAAATAGAGGTTGGGGGGATCCACAACGACCAGCCGCTGATCGGCACAAGCACAGACTCCGCCTTCCGGACCCAGATCGCAGGTCGGCACGATGGTCGCCGCGTCGTTGTCGAAGCTCGGAATCGCGCCGCCGGACCCTGCGCTTGCCGACGCAACGGGCGCGCCTCCGACGCCACCGCCTAGCTCCGGCGGCCGATCCGAAGCGCCGCAGCCCTGCTCCGCGACGAGGGCGAGGGCACACGCCGTCACCGACGCCGCCACGGCGCGCAGCACGCGGACAGAAGGGCACAAGCCGGAAAACACGCTATCGATAAAGGTAGCAGGAGTTGTCCCGCCGGGCGCAGCGCTCCTCCCTCAGCGAGCTCGAATGCCGTGGGTGTTACCGCCAACCACCTTGTGCCGTCGTGATCCGATTGCGCGCTCGCTTACTCGCACTCGTCGCCCTCGTCGCCGCCGCGGCGCGAGGTCCCCGCGCGGGACGCGTGGCGCGCTCGCTCGCCAGGGCCTTCCTCGTGTCCCTTGCGCTCGGTGGCATCCCGGGTAGCTCTGCGAGACCGGTCCTTCGCGACCTCAGCGCGCCGGCGCTACCGCTACCAGACGAGCTCGCGCATCGAGACGCCGCGCTGATCGTGACGGTCCGCGATCGCGGGGGAGCGTCGAGGTCCGATGCCAACGTGCGCGCCCTCGCGATGATGGAAGACCGAGCGTACTTCGCCGGAGCCGGTCAAACCGACGCCGCGGGGCAAGTCCATTTCGACTCACCTGCCACGCGGCGAACTGTGGGTATTGGCGGACGCGCCGCAACGCGCGCGTGGATCGACGCACGTCCTCCTCGGATCCGAGCCGCGCGACGTAGTGCTCGAACTCGCGCCGGAAAATACGCTGGGCGTCGTCGTGACGGAGGATCAGGGAGCGCCCGTCCAAGGTGCGCAGATTGAGGCGCTTGCGTCCGACGCGCTGCTTCCGGTCGGCGCGCTCACGGGCGCCGAAGGCTTCGCACGTGTCGCGCGGCTTGGGGCCGGCCCCTGGAAAGTGGCCGTCCGCGCGACGGGTTACGAGGACGCCACTGGCCGCGCCGTCCAGGATGGCGAGACGGTAAGAGTCATGCTCCGGAAGCTCTCGGCACTCACGGTGCGCGTCGTGGGGCCCGACGACAAGCCTGTCGCGGGTGCGCGCGTGATGGCCGCTGGAGCGACGCTCTGGCCGGCCCGCGCGGCCGAGACGAGCGTCGGCGGAGAAGTACGTATCGAAGGTCTGACGGCCGGCGCTTATGCGCTGCGTGCCACTCGGGGCGACCTGGTCTCATCCGTTGAGATCGGGTTGGCGCTCGCTCGCGGCGAAGAAAAAACGCTTGTCCTGCGGCTCTTTCCGGGGACTTCGATTGGAGTGCGAGTCATCGACGGCGGCGCAGCCGAGGGGCCACCGGTCGCCGGTGCCCGCGTCCTTCTCGTCGAAGGAGGCATCTCCCCTTTCCCTCTCGAGGCGAAGACCGACGCGCACGGGCGCGCGCGCCTGGGGCCCATGGCTCCCGGCCTCGCAACGCTGGGCGTGACCGCTGACGGGTTCGTCCCTCGTGGCGCCATCCCGCTCGCCGATCCCCTGCCGGCCGAGACTCAGGTGGCGCTCGTGCGATCGGGCACTCTGACGGGTCGTGTCACCGACGTGCGCGGCTATCCCGTCGCTGGCGCGACCATCGAAATAGTGGGCAGCGACGCAAGCGGCGGCCCCATCTTGGACGACCCTCGTCGGGCCAGCTTTCAGTCTGCGCATTTCGACGCCGTGCTGGCTGGCCCGGCGCCCTTCAGTGCGGCGGGCGGCGAGCTCGGAGTGGTCCCGGGGCCGATCCCGCCCATCCCGCTCTCCCGCTTCGCCCCGCTCGCCGCGGCATCCGCGATTGCCGGGCTACGGTCATCGATGGCGAACGAGCCGTGGGTGACCCGCGGCGACGGAACCTTCCGCGCCTCGCCGGCGTCGCCTGGACGCGTGCGCGCCATCGTTCGCCATCCGCAGTACGTCGAAGCAGAGAGCCCCGTGGTCACGCTGTTGTCGGGCGGGGAGGCGCAAGTGGAAATGGTCTTGCACGAGGGCGGGAGCCTGGAAGGCCGTGTCGTCGACGTCGACGAGCGGCCTGTCCGAGGGGCCCGCGTCTTCGTGGCAGGGACGCGGGGATCCGTCGAGCGGATGACGCGCACGGCGAGCGACGGGACGTTCGCGTTCGCCGCGCTCCCAGAGGCGGTGACGCTCACGGTGAGCGCGGACGAAGACGAGCAACCGGACGTTCGCATGGAGCTCGCCATCCCCGAGGGGGAGCGGAAGGACGTGACCGTCCGGCTGCCGGCGTCCCGAGCTGCGCTCGCTGTGACGGTCGTCGACGGCCGAGAGCGGGCGGTCGCGGCCGTCCAGTTGAGCGCAAGCTCGCTCGCCGCGGAGGTGCCGCTTCGCGCGACGGCCTTCACCGATGCACGCGGCGAAGCGGTGCTCAAACGCGCCGCCGGACTGCCCGTTCGCATCGAGGCCACCGCCCCCGGGTACGCGCCCTTCGTGCTCACGACGGACGGCAGCGCAGGGGTCGTCCACATCGAGCTCGCGCCGGCCGAGAGCGCGACGGGCGAAGTCGTCGCTGCAGGTTCCGGCGAGCCGGTCGCCAGAGCGGACGTGAGTCTATCGACCTACCTCGGCGTCCGGCGTGCACGGACCGACGGACGGGGACTCTTCGCGATCGCGGGACTGGCGCCTGGCCCGGCGACGCTCCTCGTCCGTGCCGCCGCTTTTGCCCCGCACTCGGCCACTGTATCCATCGACGACAACGGCGGCCGTCGGCCCTTTGCCATTCCGCGCGTCGAGCTGACGTCCGAAGGACGGGTGGAGGGCGAGGTGATCGAATCGTCGCGGCGACCCCGTCCCTGGAGCCCGCGTCGCCAAGGACCACGTGCCAACGTGGCTCCTCGTTGGCTCCAACCCCCGTGGAATCGCGGTGGCGGACGCGAGAGGCCGCTTTGCCCTCGGCGAGCTCCCGGAGGGCGCGACATCGCTCGAAGCGTATGCGCCCGACATCGGTCGCGCTCGGGTCGATGGCCTACGCGTCGTGGCGGGTCGCGCCACGGTCGGAGTCCGCCTCGTGCTCGCCGCGGGGGCGAGCGATGACGAGAACCCCACCCAGCCTCCGACCAGCGGCAACGTGGCCATCACCCTCGGCCAGACGACCGCGCCGGCGCAGGTCGTCATCGTCTCGGTGGTCGAGGGTAGCGAGGCGGAGCGATCCGGTCTGGCGGCCAGTGACGTCGTGCTCGCCGTCGACGGTACCGCTGTCCGAAGCATCGAGGACGCGCGCGCGAAGCTCAGCGGCCCGACCGCGGACGACGTGCTCGTCCAAATCCGCCGGGCCGATCGCACCATGACAATGCGCGTGGCCCGTGAAGCGGTCCGTCGCTGAGATCGGCTTCCCACGTCGAGCTCACTGCCTTGCAAAAACGATCGTCTTGCCCTCGCCGACCGCCCATTTCATCGTGTCGGGATCGAAGAACGTAAACGTGTGCGGGTCGCCGGGGCCGTCCTTGTCCGTCGCGATGGCAAGCGAGCGACCCTCGTCCCGGATGATCGTGTAGCGCCCGGTCTGCTTCTCCTTCGGCGTCGTCACCGTCAACCGGTCTCCCTTCACGTCGAGCTCCATTCCGCTCGCGAACGTGTTGGCCGCAGACTGCATTTCGGCGGCCACACCCTCGGCGCGCACGCCGTGCCAGCGGCCTTCGAGACGCGACGCGCGGTGACCGCACGCCAGAGTCGCGACGAACGAGGTGGCACCAATCGAACCGAGCACGAAAGCGCGGCGGGGCCCGGGCGAAGACATCACGCGGAGTGTAGCCGAGCGCGCTGCGCCGGCGAGAGCGCGCGCAACGAAGCGGAGCGCCGAGGTGCTCAGGGGCCGAGCTCTGCCCGCGCCATCGCCTCGATCATTTCCGGGGCGAAGCGCCGCAACGCCTGCCGGTCGTCCACGCATGCGAGCCGCGTAGAGCCCGAAGCGCACAAAGCGCCATCGGTGCGAACGAGGCGGTAGTCGAATCGGGCGCTCGCCACGCGCGTTTCCGCCAATGTCGTCTCGACGTCCAACTCGTCGTCGAATCGGGCCGGCGCGGTGTACTTGATCGCGAGCTCGATCACCGCCAAGTGCGCGCCCCTTTGCGCCCAGGACGCGTAGTTGATCCCGCGCCGCCGTAACCACTCGATGCGCGCCACTTCCAGGTACGCGACGTAGCTCCCGTGATGAACGATGCCCATCAGGTCCGTCTCCCCGAAGCGGACGCGCACGCGGACGACGCTGCGCCCTTTCTGAGGATCGTCGATCGCGGACACCATGGAACGGCTCCGGAGCGGAGCTACCACGAGCCCGGCTCGGCGATCGCGCCTTTTGGCGAACACCCGAGCGGCCTGCCAGCTAAGCTGCCGGCGTGCCGCCGTCCAAGCGCCGCCTCCCCGTGCTCCAGGCAGCGGGGGAGGCAGACGCGTCCACGCGGCCTTTTTGGCACTGGGTCGGCTTCGCGACGGCGTCGATATTCATCGCGTGGCTGCCACTCACCGCCTTGGCCGCCGCCTTGGCGAGCCGGATGGGCGCGGGTGCCCGTGACGAGGGCTCGCTCCGGCGAGCGGCGGTCGCGGCGGTGGCAGCCTACGGAGCAGCGATCCTTCTCGGCGCGCTTGCGGGTGGATACCTCGTCGGAAGGTGGTCTCCACCTGCCTTCGGCGTGCGCGCCGCGGCGCTCGGCGGACTTGGTGCTACGGGCGTTGCAGCGCTCATCTCGTGGGCTGGGTTCGGCTTCTCGATGGCGCCATGGCTCGCCGCGGCGCTCGCGGTCCCGATGGCGGCTTTCGGCGGGCGGCAAGGCACGCGAAGGGCGGCGGGGCGGCACGCGCTTCCCCCCCTCTAGTGCCCGCCAAGTCCGCGTCGTTCCGAGCTTTCCGAGCCCTCGGGAGCCGCGCGGAACCGCGCGAGGCACGCCGCGTCGCGCGCAGGCTCGCCTCCCGACTCGCATGCTAAGACGGAATCGATGCTCTGCCTCACCGTGCCGACCGACCCGGCTTGGGCGTCGAACGCGCTCCGCGACGAGGCCGCGCTGCTCATCGATCACGCCCACTGCGAGATAAAAGCGGCATCGAACGCCCTGTCGCTCGCCGGGCGGCACTCGAACGACCTCGCGCTCACGCAGGCGCTCGCGGACATTGCTCGCGAAGAGATCGCCCACTTCAAGCGCGTCGTGTCGCTGCTGGCCACGCGCGGCCTCGCGCTCGGGCCGGCGACGGTGGACGCGTACGCAGCGGAGCTGCGGAGGGCAGCCAGTCAGCTGGCAAGCAACGCGAACTCGAGCGCGCTCGTGGACAGGCTCCTCGTGGGAGCGCTCATCGAGGCGCGATCCTGCGAACGGTTCAAGCTGCTCGCCGAGGCGACCGCGGGCAACACGGCGAATGCCGATTTGCACGACTTTTGGAATGAGCTTTTCGCGACGGAGGCGAGGCACTACCGAACCTTCGTCGATCTCGCTGCGCGCGTTGCCTCGGAGGTCAGCGCTGGAGAAGCCTCGATGCACCTTCGGACGGATGGGCACGTTGCCGCGAGGCTCGCGCAGCTGGCGGCGGTGGAGGGAGCCATCGTCGTCGCTCTGGGACTCTCCCGCGGCGGGGCGGGGGCGTCGCGTGCGACCATTCATGGCTGATCCGCGCAGACAGGATTTGATCTCGCTCGATCGCGACGTGGCGCGCGGGTGGACCGCGCTCTCGCGCTGGCGCGGCGCCCTGGCGAGCGACCCGATGGAGAACGCGAACGACGAGCCCCTCGAGGCGGTGCGCCACGTGGCCGGCAAGTCGAGCTGGGACGCCCTGTCCGAGCTCGTACCGAGCGCCGCCGACGTGC
This sequence comes from uncultured delta proteobacterium, assembly GCA_963787925.1. Taxonomy (GTDB): domain Bacteria; phylum Myxococcota_A; class Polyangia; order Polyangiales; family Polyangiaceae; genus Palsa-1150. Next base: position 69,812 of record CAWBEN010000002.1, on the reverse strand, counting down.
CGCTCCGTGACGCGCTGAAGAACTGGGTCCTCGCGCTTCTCCTGGCGCGGATCGGTCGACAGGAGGAGGTCGACTGGGCGCAAGCGGCATCGGACCCCAAGGCCGACTACCGCGGAGACAGACCGCGATTCGTGAGCTGGCGCGAGGCCTGGCGCGGCGTCGTGTCCGCGACCACGATCGGAGACGCAAGCCTCTGGCTCGACGCCGCGGCGCAGATGGGGCCGAGCCTTGCGCCACCGGCGCGTAAGCGCTCGGCGCGACGACTCGAGGCGGCCCGTCGAATGGGCTTCGCGCATCCCTGGGACATCGTCGCTCCCGTCGGACGGGCCGGCCTGCGGCAAGCGGCTTCTCGGCTTCTCGATGCCACCGAGGACTTGTCGCTCGCCGTCTGGAGACAGAGCAGCGGTCGACCGCGCGGCGCTCCGAGCGTCGTCCACGACGCGGTCGCGCGCGAGGCAGGCGAGGGCTGGCCGGCTCGTCTGACGCCGCGGTGGGTCGATGACCTTTTCGGCCCCATGGCGCGCGGACGCACGATAGACATGCCGGCTCTACCGGCGACGCTCGGGGCGTCGAGTTTCGTGCGGGGGCTCCGCTCGTTCGGATATGCGCTACGCATCGGCGCCTCGCCTGGGTCGATGCCATTCGCGTTGACTCGCGATCCGACGTTCCTTGCCGCACACAGGCTCGGGCTCGTGCTCGCCTCGCTGGCGCTCGAACCGGACTGGCAGGTGCGGGCCCTCGGCGTTGGCCGGCGCGTGGCGCAGGCGCAGTCCCGGGTGCTGGCTCGCACGGCCCTCCTCGAAGCGCGCACCGAGGCCGCGAGGCTGATCCTCGGAGACGACGCCGAACCGGCGCCGCGCGAAGCCTTCGACGAGCTGGGGGTGCGCCTCTTCCAGGCGCCGCTGGACGCCAGGCTCCGTGGGGCGTGGCCCGCGCCGCGCGACGACGAGCCGGCGCGGCTCGTCGCGCTCCTTCAGTCGCGCACCTTCGCCGACAGGCTGCGAGACGTGTTCGACGCGGATTGGTACAGAAACCCGCGAGCCTGGTCACATTTGCACGGCCTCGCGGCGATCCCTGACAGCGAGCCGGCGGACGCCGAGACGCTCAACGAGCAGATCGCGGCGTGGGTTCGCTTCTTCGAGGGGGCCCTCGGTTGAAGCGCGCGGCTGCGGCCGTGGGTATGGCGCTCGCGCTGGTCGGACGGGTGCACGCGAAGCCGCCAGTCGCGCGGACGCCTTCGCGTGCGACCGCCCCACCCGTCCGCGTGGTCGTGCCCCCGGCCGCCCCGTTGCCGATGCTCCCGAGCATCGCCCGGGTGCGCATCGAAACGGCTAGCACGCATGTCTTGGTCGTCGAGGAAGTGAGCTTGCCGCGCGGAGAATGGCAGTCGGGGGGGCTCAATTTCTATGTCGCGTACGGCGCGCCCGGCACACCTCTCGCTCTCGACGTCCGACTCGTCTCCGTACCGCGCGGCGCTCCCGAATCGCGTCTGGAGGACGCGGGAGAGGCGCTGGTCGTGGAGCCGGAGGTCCGGCGCGATCCGAGCGCTCAGTTGTTGCTTGGCCGGCCGCAAATGTCCGGGGTCTTCATTCGTGCGACGGAAGCACAACTACGCCGCGTGTACGCTACGAGCGACACTGCGGCCCTCCGCATCCGCAGCGTGCTGGCGCCTCCCGCGTCGAGCCAGAACGGGGCCCGCGACGTCGTCGTGCGCTTGGGCATCGCGGGCGCGCTCCCGCTGACGCTAGGACGAATCCAGCTGGTCTCGCACGACCCGCACGCGCAAATTGCGCGCGCCGAAGCGAGCCTCTGCGGTCCGGAGGCGGACCCGTTCCCGCTCGCGATCGCGGTAGTGCCGAAGCCGACCGGGCTGCCCGAACCGGCCGCATCGACGGTCCCTCCTGCGATGGCCGTACGGCACGCGAGCGACGACCTCTGCATACGCTGGTGGGCCGAGCCCGCGCGGTAGGCGCGATCAGGGCCCCCACCAGAGCAACTCGTGAATGCGCTGGACACCGCCCTCGCTCGTCATCGCCGTGATCCGCTCCAAGCTGACGCGCACCAACGGATCAGGAAACGGGTCGCACGCGAAAAACGCGCTCTTCTCGAAGCCGGTCACCGAGAGCCACATCAAGTGAAGCCCTGCGGGGGAGGCCGCCGCCATGAGAAGCATCCGTCCGCCGCCGAGAAGATGGAAATCCATCCACCGGAACGAGAACGCCTCGAAGCGCTCGGCCGTCGGAAAGTATTCCCCCAGGTCGCGCACTTCCGGCAGGTTCGCGCGGAGGTACTTGTGGAGCAGGTCGTAGCGGGGAGCCTTCAAGCGCGGCAGTGAGCGTTCTCCCGCCACCATCACCGGAAGCTCTTCAGGACGCGCACACGGCATTTCCACGTGCGCCCGGTAGCGGTCGGCGAGCGTCGTCCCCTGCGCGTCGTCCGCCAGCGACTTGAGCCACCAATGAAAGACGGCGAGCTCCGCGTCGCCTGCGCGCGACCGCAGCCGTACGACGCTCTCCCAAAGCGGCCGGCGTACCCCCCACGCGCCTCCGTGCCTCGCGACGACGCACGACCCCACGTAGGCGGCCCCGTGCACGGTCGTGTTGAAGAGAAGGTTCTCGGACGTCCCGGCCGCCCCCTGCGCCGCCCAGGCGTCGCGACGATCGGGCGTCAGCGCTGCGCTCAAGCGGTGAACGCTCGCGTCCGTACGATCGAGCCCGAGGATCGGAGCCGAAGAGCCCGCGTGCGTTCTTGACGAACCAATCCGCCGCCTCGTCGAGGTGCGCGGGGATCGACGGATTCCGCGCCGGATTCGCGTCCCTCGTGCGAGCTCGCGTGAGATCGGCGCGCGCATCCGGAGGGTAGAGCGGCAAGAAAAATCGGCCGAGCAGATCGGTGGCGTTCACGGACCGCTGTCCACGTAGCACGTCGCTGCTATTCTCGTTCGCCCCCTTGCTGACCCCGGACGTGCGATTCGAGGGCTGGACGACAGAAGACTGGACACGCTTCGTACGTCTTTGGCAGCCCCGCAAAGGCGCCGCGGAGCGCGGAACGGCGGAGCCGCGCGGGGGCATCATCGCCGTCCACGACGAGAGCCGGATGCTCAAGCTCTTGCATACCCGCCGCGGACGAATCGACCCGCACCAGGGGGTCCGGGCGGCGGACGAAGGCGCTACGCGCGCTCTCGCGCTGCGAGCGGGTCACCCCGGGGCGCTGGGGGAGCTCGCGCGCACGAACGATGCGAGCTGGGCGCTGAGCCTGCGGCTCGGAGCGCTCGACGAGATCATGGAGCGCTTCGGCGCACGGGCGCGTCGCGGCGATGACTTGACGGACCAGTGCCTGCTGCTCGTCGGTATCATCCGCGAGCTACTGGTCGAGGGCGCCATCGCGAGTTGGCCGCAGCGCCTTCGCGGCGTGCCGGTGCCGAGCGCGCACGTGGTGCATCGCACGCTGGACGCGCTTTGCTCCGACGGTCGCGCCATCGCCCTCGGTCTCTTCGACGCGGGAGAGCTCTGGACGGCATTCGTCGCGCGTCGACGCGGAGCCGCCTTCGATCTGCTTGCGGGTCCCGAGGACCTGCGCCCGGAGCTCGGGCTTCTTTCTGGCGACTGGCGCCGCGACTACCGCCACCTGGCGAATGCCGTGGAGGACCGCTTCGGCGCGCTGGGATTCGGCTGCTTCACCGAGCTCGGAACGTTTCGCGCTCTTCAGGCGGAAAGGCGACCCGGAGCCTGGAGCCGAGCCGTGGCCGTGCGCGACGTGGTGATCGCCCCGATGCCGAGCGCGGTTGGCCTTGCGCTCGGATTCGACGGGGCGCGCTACGCCTTTCAGGGCCTGCTCGCTCTCTCCGGCCGCATCGGCCCGCTGGCGGCGCTCGGTCCGTTGCTGGAAGCCGCGCGGTCGCGCGTCGCGAAGCTCACCGGCAAGGACATCGGCGCCCTGCTCGGATTCGATCCGATGGCTGCGCTCCGTGCCTTGCTCGAGCGCTGATCGGACTCGCGGCGGCTAGGAGCTCGGCCGTGCCTCGACCACACGGATCTGCAGCTCCGCGAGCTGCTCGGGGGCCACGAGGCTCGGCGCGTCGGTCATGAGGTCCGTCCCCTTCTGGGTCTTCGGAAAGGGAATCACGTCGCGCAAGCTTTCCGCGCCGCTAAGCAACATGGCGAGGCGGTCCATTCCGATCGCGATCCCGCCGTGGGGAGGGGCGCCGAGCTTCAGCGCGTCGAGCAGGAAGCCGAACTTGCTGCGAGCGTCCTCGTCCGAGATGCCAAGCGCACGGAAGACCTTCGCTTGCACGACCGGATCGTGCAGGCGGATTCGAGCCTCCCCCTATCTCGAACCCGTTGAGGACGAGGTCGTAGCGCCAGCATAGGACGCGACCGGGATCCTTCTCCAGAAGCTCGACGCAGTCATCGTGCGGGCGGGTGAACGCGTGGTGGGCGGCGACCCAACTCTTTTTCTCGTCGTCGTATTCGAAGAGGGGCGGGTTCACCACCCAAAGGAACTTCCATTCACCGCCGTGACCGGTCTGAGGAATGAGCCCCAGTCGCCTTCCGAGGTGAAGGCGGAGGTTCGCCATCACGGTCTGGACCACGCTCTCCCGACCGAACTGGAACAAAACGAGATCGCCGTCCTGCGCCTCGAGACGAGCGTTGATCGCGCGACGCAGCTCGAGACCGATGGTCTTGGCAAGCGGGGATTGAACCCAGCCTCCCTCGGCGTCGACTTTCGCCCGAGCCAGCCCCTTGGCTCCCATTCCTTTCACGAAATCTTCGAGCTTGTCGATGTCCGTTCGGGAGAGCTTCGCGGCGAGATCGGCAGGAACGCGGATGGCCTTGACGATCTCCTCCGGGAGGTCCCGTCGGTACTCGCCTCGAACGAACTTTTCGGCGATCGGCTTCCAGAAGGGCACCCCGCCGCCCCCATGCTCGACCACTAGGTCCGTGAGGTCGACGTGGGGAAGCCCGAAGCGCAGATCCGGCTTGTCATTTCCGTATTTGAGCATCGACTCTTGAAAGGGCATCTGCGGAAAACGACCGCTCGGAAACAGCTTGAGCAGATCGATCGCGCCGACCTCCTTCCAAATGTTGAACACCAATCCCTCGATAACTCGGAAGACATCGTCCTGGTTGACGAAGCTCATTTCGACGTCGATCTGCGTGAACTCCGGCTGCCGGTCGAGGCGCATGTCCTCATCGCGGAAACATTTGACGATCTGGAAGTACCGATCGAAGCCCGCCACCATGAAGAGCTGTTTGAAGAGCTGCGGGCTCTCGGCCAGCGCATAGAACTTCCCGGCCTGGTGGCGGGACGGAACGAGGAAATTCCGCGCACCGCCGGGCGTGTACTTGACCATGAATGGCGTTTCGAGCTCGAGGAAGCCGTTCGCGTCGAAGTACCGGCGCGTCTCCTGGTGGACGCGATGGCGCAGGCGCAGCGACTTCTGCAGGGGCGCACGCCGTAGATCGAGGTAGCGATACTGCAGGCGCTTCTCCTCGGACGTGTCCGTATGGTCGTGGATCTCGAACGGCGGCGTCTCGCTCTTGTTGAACACGGCCAGCTCGATGACTTGCACCTCGACGTCGCCGGTCGCGAGCTTCGCGTTCTTGTTCTGCTCGCGGCTCTTCACGACGCCGCGCAAACCGACCACCCACTCGCTGCGGAGCGCACGCGCTGCCTCGTGCGCGGTCCGAGGAAGGTCGCCGTGCCCAGGGAGCTCGGGGTCGAAAACGAGCTGGGTGATGCCTTCGCGGTCCCGGAGGTCGATGAAGACGCAGCCGCCATGATCGCGATAGCTCGCCACCCAGCCGAAGAGGACGACGGTCTTGCCTTCGTCGGAGGCGCGAAGCTCGCCGGCGTGGTGGGTGCGCTTAAGTTCGTCGATGAATCGGGCCATGATGGGGGGCAATGTACAGCGAGGTCGTCGGTTCAGCACGGCGGATGGTAGGCTGAAGGGCGCGATGGACGCGCCGGCCGCCGGGCAAAGCAGGCAGGCCGGCGCCTCCGAGCGGGCGGGGCGCTCCGTCGACCGCGCGGCGCTCGGGCTCTCGGCCATCCTGCCCGCGTGCCTCGCAGCGGCGCAGATCGGCAATGTGGCCGATGCCGCGCACGACGGAGGGCTCGCCCGCGTCGTTCTACTCACTCCACGGCCGTGGCGCGCTCTAGACGTCATCGTGGACGCACTGTTCGCGGCGGTGCCCCTCGGCACGGTTTCGGCGCGCGCGGAGGCGGCGGGCGCGCTGGTCGTCGGTGCCTCGGGAGCCATGCTTTACCTCCTGACTCGGAGCTTGCTCGGCGCCTGCGCCGCGGCACCCCGGGTGAGCGCGGTGGTCGCTGCCATCGCCTCTCTCTCCGCATTGCTCGCACCGATCTGGCAGCTCGAAGGGTCCTCCCCTGGCGGCTCGGCGACAGGAGCGCTCTTGATCTTTGCGCCCGTCGCCCTTTTCGCGCTGTGGGAGCGAGAGGGGGATGCAGCCGGCGGCGCATCGGTCCGCCGTTGGGGAACGCTCGCCGCCGCACTCGGCCTGGCACTTGGGTACGAGCCGCTGGTGGGCGCCGCCTCCTTCGGAGCGTCGGCGGCGTTCGTCGCGTGGAGCCCTGAGCTGCGCAGGAGCTTGTCGACGACTTGGTCGAGGGCGGCGCCGAGCGAGGACAGGGCCACGCTTTGCGCATGCGCGGTTGGGGGACTCGCACCGATGCTCCTCGCCCTGGCGCGAACGAGAGCCAGTGGCGCACCGCTCGCGTCGGCGCTCGCCGACGCCTGGAGCGGCGAGCGCGGCGCGTCGCTCGCGGGATGGCCGGCCGACCTCCTCCGCACGGAGCTTGGCGTCGCCGGAGGGACGCTCTCGCTTGCCGGGCTGGCGTTGGCCCTCTCCGTACGTAAGGCGCGACCGCTCACGGGAGCGCTGGGGGTCGTCGCGGCCATCGGACTTCTGGCGGGGTGGGTAGAGCCGCTCGGACCCACGCGGTTCGGTGCGCCGATCCTCGCGGCGGTGGCCGCGGCTTGGGCGCTGGCCGGGGTGGCGATGCAGGCGATCGTGCGCGCCGTCAGCCACGCGCGCGTACCGTTCGCGCGGGCCAGCGCGGCCCTCGTGGTCGTGATCGAATCGGCGATCCCCTTCGAGGCTGCGGACGAGGCCCTTCTGCGTGCGCTTCCGCGCGCCCAGGGGTCGGCTGCGATATGGGACGACTGCGTGTGGGGCGTCCTGCCGCCGCGCACGGCCGTGCTCCTTTCGGACCGGCGACTCTACGAGCGAGCGCTCGCAGCTCGGGCGGGGGGCTCGCTGCGCGCGGACATCGCGCTCGTGCCAAGCTTCGCACCGGCCACCCCGGGAGCTCCTGGTCAACGAGGGCGCGACGATGTGGGTGCCGACGAGGCGCTCGTACCGCTGTGGCGCGACCTCGAGCTCACGGGCACACCGAGCGAAGCATCGCTCGCGTCTCTGGCCGCGGCCCGCCCGCTCGCGATGGCCTACGAGCCCCGCTCGGGACGGGGGCTAGCGCGCCACTTCGTCGCCCTCAGCCTCCTCGATCGCTTCGAGCCGGAGCCGCGCGGCGCGAGCGATCGCCGGCGGGCGCTCGACACCGTCGCGCCGAGGATCGCTCCACTCGCACTGACGTGCGCCCACGAACAGGAGCTCGCGGGCGCGGCCGCCTACCTTCTCAGGGCGCGAGCCCAGGCTCTTCTGGCCAGCGGCGATCACGATGGCGACGCATTGACTCGCGCGGCCGCGGACATCGAGCTCTTCGCTCCGGGCGACCCGGCGGCCGCCGCGCTCGCGCCCCGGCCCCCCTCGGGACCGGCGCACACCCCCGGCCCGCTGCAGGACCGCCGATGACCGAGCGGGGGGCAGGCCTTCGACGCCCGTGCAGGGGCGGGTCCGGCGCCGCTCGCGGCCCGGGCCCCGCGAGGCCAGCCAAGCCGGCTAGAATGGACGCCATGTTGACGCTTCACCTGGTCCGTCATGGCGAGACCCCTCAGGCAGCCGAGGGCTATCTGGCGGGGGACATCGACCCCCCCCTTACGCAGAAAGGGCATGCCGAAGCCGCGGCCACAGCCCGAGTCGCGTCGAGGCTAGGGCTCAGCGCGATCTACTCGAGCCCCAAGCTCCGCGCACGACAGACCGCCGAGCCCATTTTGCGTGCCTGCGGGCTCGAGCCCATCTTGGACGATGGCCTACGCGAGATCTCGTACGGCGCTTGGGAGGGGCGCAAGGAAACCGAGATCAAGGCCACCGAGCCCGAGGCCTACGCCGCATGGTCGCAGGATCCTTCGCTGACGACGCCCCCCGGCGGCGAGAGCGCCTTTGCCATCGCGGCACGGGCTCTCCCCGTGCTGGTACGCGCGCGCCGGGAGCACCCCAGCGGCCAAGTGATGTTCGTCAGTCACAAGGCCACGATTCGCGTCATCGCATGTGCGCTCCTCGGCGTTCCCCTCGGCCGGTTCCGCGACCGCCTCGCGTGCCCGCCCGCCTCGCTGACGACCTTCGACTTCGCAGAGCGCGGGGCCATAATGATCCGCATCGGCGACGTCCACCACCTCGACTGAGCGCGCCCTCCCCGCGCGGCACGGAATGAGCCGACGTGTCCGTCCGTTCGCAGTACGATTGACGTGAACCGGCGACGCGCACGTCCGCATCTTGCGTTCGCCTTCCCAGATTGGGCTAATAGACCGTCGTGTCGTCGGGCAAGACAGGACATCGCCGCGGAATCTCGCTGGCGGGAGCGACCATCGCCTCACTCGCAGCCGTCTTGCCCGTAGGCATGTCGGCGTCGCGCCACGCCTCTGCGAGGCCGCTCGTCGTCGCGCACGAGCGGACCGGGGTGCTCGACGCCTTGCACACGCCGAACCTTCTGGCGGTGCGCGCCGCCGATCCCACGGGGGAGGAGGCAAGCCTCGCCGTAGACGATCGCGACGACACGGCTTGGACTGGCCGGGCTGGCGAATTGCGGTGGAAGTGGGCCGCTGCCTTCGCGCAGCCCGTCCATCTCGGCCTCTTGCGCGCGCGCTTCGGCCGGTCGCCGACGAGCGGCGTTCCGACCGACTTTCGCTGGGAGGCGCGTCGTAGCCGCGACGGCGGCCGGTGCGACTCGCTCCCCGCGACCAGCGACGAGGGCTGGGCACCGATCGAGTCTGCCGACCAGACGCCGCCGGAGTCGGGCGACTTTCTGGCTCAAGCAACGCGCCGCTCATGGTTCGTCGATGTCGATGCCTGCGGTCTCCGCCTAGTCATCGATCGCACGAACGCGGGGCCGCCCGTCGTGCGCGATGTTCAAGCGATCGAGAGCGCGCGCGACGTCCTCCGCGATGGCGCTGCAAGCGACGACGGCGCCTATCCTGGTTTCTCGGCAGCGGGTGCCATCGACGGCACCTATGCGCGGCGTTGGGCGGGCGCGCCCGGCAAGTCACGGTGGACGCTCCAGGTGGATCTGCGCCGGCCCCAGTTGATCGACCGCGTTCGGGTCGTCTTCGGGTTCGATGCGACGAGCGTGGCCCGGCCCGGCCTCGGCCGCAGCTATGCCGTCGCTTGGTCCCCGGTTCACTACGTGCTCGAGACAAGCGAAGACGGCCGTCATTTCTCTCCCATTGCAAACGAGCTGCCGCGCGCCGATGGGACGATCTTGCCTGTGCGGCGCCGCCTGGTGACCCTCCCGGAACGGCGCGCCGTTCGCGCCGTGCGTCTGGTCATGACCGGGGCTACCGGAGCGAGCGGACTGCCGGAGCCCGGCGCCGTACCTGTCGTTCGCGAGATCGCCGCGTACGGAGCCGACGATCGGCGGCCCATTCTCGTGTCACCTTGGATCTTGAGCATCAACGCGAACCCTTCTGCCGAGTCGCATCTGACGCCCGGCGCCGAGGTGACGAACGACGCGTACCACGCGAAGTTCCTGCTAGGGCGCTTCGCCGGGCTCCTCCCGGCGCTGCGCCGCGACGACCGCTATGCCCGGTCGCTCGGCAGCCGAGGGGAGCCGCTCGACGCGCCCGCGAGCGAGGAAGCCGGGGAGGCGCTCGAGTCGATTGAGGGGGACGACCCCTTGCTCGACGCTCAGCTGCTCGCCCAGAGCCATCCGCCGCCGATCGCGGTGCTCAGCGGATCCAACGACTGGGACTATGCGCCCGAAACGCGACGCGATCCGGTCCACCCCAAGCGATGGCATTGGGACCCTCTGCGCGACGCGCGCGAGGGCGGAATGGGACAGCTCGCGCCGGCCGTGCGGCTGCGCGTGGCGCCTTTTCTGGGCTTTTGTGGCGGGGCGCAAATCCTCGCGTTGCTCGAGGCCAAGCTGGGCGAGGCCTCGTTCGTGGAGGAAGATCGCCGCGTCATCGACCTCGTTCTGCGGCGGACGAGCGGACGACGCATCCGCGGCTTTGCTCCCCTCATGGACGTCGAGCGCGCGTGGCCTGGCGACCCCCATCCCCCCCGCGCGAAGATTCAGTTCGCGCCGAACGATCCTCTCTTTGCGGATCTCGCAGGACCGTTGCGGCGCTCGTCGACGCAGGCCATGCCGGAGTCCCACGCCGACGCGATTCGCCCGGACGCGTTTCTCCCGGGCGGGCCGCTGCAGCGGTTCGATGTGTTGGCGACGAGCGCGTTCTGCGGGGCGGGTGTCGTGGCCGCGGGTCCGCGCGACGGGGTGTTTCAGAACCCGAGCGGGCCGGGCTGGTGCGACATCGTGCCGGAAGCATTTCGGTCGAGAGGGCCGGGCTGGCCCATCATCGCGTCCCAATTTCATGCCGAGCAGCGCGATTTTGCGACGGCCGCCGCAGGCGATCCGCCGGAGTCCGTGGCCGACGCCCGCCTATTCTTGGCAAGCGCGTTCGAGCAGATCGTGGACGCTTACGTCAGGCTGACACCTTGAGCCGGCGCGTGCGCGAGTCGAAACGGTAGCTGGCAGCTGGCCAGCGCTTTGCCCTCCGGCGACGACCAAAAGTCGGTACGATCGACGCGCGATGGACGCGAGCCAACTGAAAAGCGCCTTCGAGGAGCACGGGATCCGGCGGGTAAAGGTCGGCGGATACGACGTCGACGGCGTGTTGCGAGGCAAGTACATTTCGCTCGAAAAGTTCTGGGGTGCGCTCGACGAGCCGATTGGCTTCTGCGACGTCATTTTCGGCTGGGACGCCGCCGACGCGCTCTACGACAACGGACGTCTGACCGGCTGGCACACCGGGTATCCCGACACCTACGCGCGTGTCGACCCGACGACGTTCCGCGTCCTGCCTTGGGAGCCGGACACGGCGGCGTTCTTGCTGGACTTCGTGCTCGACGACGGCTCGCCGCATCCGGCCTGCCCGCGCGGGTTGTTGAAGCGCGTCGTCGACCGAGCGCACGCACTCGGTTACTCGCCGGTGCTGGCCGCCGAGTTCGAGTTCTTCGTTTTCGAGAGACGCCGGCCACGCTGCACGCCAAGGGCTTTCGCGGCATCGAGCCGCTCTCGCCGGGAATGTTCGGCTACTCGTGGGTGCGCGAAGGCCAGCACGCCGACCTGTGCCACGCCATCCTCGACGAGATGGAGCGCTTCGGCATCCCGATCGAGGGGCTGCACACCGAGACGGGGCCCGGCGTCTACGAGGTCGCCATCCGCTACGACGACGCGCTCCGCGCGGCCGACAAGGCGGCGCTCTTCAAGACGGCGATGAAGCAGATCGCGTCGCAGCCTCGGCTGTGCGGTGACGTTCATGGCCAAGTGGAACCGACGATCTGCCGGGCTCGAGCGGGCACTGCACCAGTCGCTTGTGGAAGGCCGATGGCGCCGGAAGCCGAAAGAACGTGTTTTACGACGGCTCGAGGCCCGGCAAACTGAGCGCGCTGGCGGAGCACTACCTCGGCGGGCAGCTCGCCCTCATGCCGGAGCTGACCGCGCTCGCGTCGCCCACCATCAACAGCTACAAGCGCTACGTCCCGGGCGTTTGGGCGCCGCTCAATGCGAGCTGGGGCATCGAGAACCGCACCTGCGCGGTCCGCGCGATTCCCGGAAGCCCCAAGTCCACGCGCCTCGAGCATCGCCAGACGGCGGCGGACATGAACCCGTACATCGCGATGGCGACCGCGCTCGCCGCCGGGCTCTGGGGCATCGAGAACAAGAAAGTGCCGCCGCCGCCGGTCGACGGAGACGCGAGCGGGCGTGGCGATCTGGCTCCATTGCCGCGCACGCTGCGAGAAGCAACCGACCGGCTCGCCAAGAGCGTCACCGCGAGAGCCCTGCTAGGCGAGAGCTTCGTCGACCACTACGTGCGGACCCGCGATTGGGAGTGCCGCCAGTACGAGCGCGTCGTCACCGAGTGGGAGCTAGCGCGCTACTTCGAGGCCGTCTGACTCCGCCGCCGCGGCCATGCTACGCCTCGGGCGCATGACGTCGCACCCGCCTTCGCTCGTCACCTGGGCGTTTCCCACGACAATCGTTTTCGGCGCGGGCTCCGTGAGAGCGGTCGCGGAGCACGTCGAGCGCATCGGCGCGAAGCGCGCTCTCGTCGTCTGCGATGCCGGTATCGTCGAAGGTCGGGATCGCGGAGCGTGTCCGAAGCCTCCTGCAGGAAGGCGGCGTGGAGGCCGCGGTGTTCGACGATGTCGCTCCCAACCCGGTCGAGAAGAACATTCTCGACGGGGTCGCGGCCTATCGTGCGCACGACGCGGCCTGCGTCGTGGCCCTCGGAGGTGGGTCGCCCCTCGACGCGGGGAAGCTCATCGCCCTCAAGGTCACGCACGACCGACCGCTCGCCGACTACGACGACGCGGTGGACGGCGGCCGCCTCATCGGCCCGAACGTCCCTCCGATCGTGACCATCCCGACCACCGCCGGCACGGGTAGTGAAGTCGGGCGATCGGGCGTCGTCACGCTTTCGCGGCGCAAGACCGTCATCTTCAGCCCGCATTTGCTCGCCAAGGTCGCGCTCCTCGACCCGGAGCTCACGCGCTCGATGCCTGCGCGCATCACGGCGGCCACCGGATTCGATGCGCTCACGCATTGCCTAGAGGCTTTTTGCTCACTCGGCGATCATCCCATGGCGGATGCCATAGCCCTCGGCGGACTCGAGCTGTGCGCGAAGCACCTCGCGCGCGCGGTCGAGCACGGTGACGACCTGGCGGCAAGGGGCGCCATGATGAAGGCGGCGATGATGGGGGCTGTGGCGTTCCAGAAAGGACTTGGCGCGTGCCACTCTTTGGCGCACCCACTGTCGAGCGAAAAGGGTCTCCATCATGGGCTGGCGAACGCGCTGTGCCTGCCGGCAGTCGTCGCGTTCAACGAGGTCGTCGTCGGAGAAAAACTCCAGCGCGTTCGGGATCTGCTGGACCGCGGCGCCGAGACTTGTGCCGATGCCGTGCGGACGCTCCGACGGCGCGTCGCCCTGCCCGATGGGCTGCTCGCGGAGGGCGTCACCGACACGGACATTCCGGCGCTCGTCGACAAGGCGATGGAAGACGCTTGCTACCGCAGCAATCCCCGCCCCGTGAAGCGCGAAGACATGGCCGCGCTGTACCGCGCCTCGCTTTAGCCGCGGCTCTCTTCCGGAGAGGACGGAGCCGCGGCGAGCCTTGGCCGGAAGGCCCATCGCCTCACTGCATGTCGGGCTCGTCCGCGGGCGTCGTGGAGTTGCTGGCGTCGTAAAAGTAACGGAGCGACAAGACGCCGAAGGTCGACGCGTGATTCGAAATGAGATCGTGGCGAACGGCAAGCTCGACGCTCCAGCGTGGGTCGATGTAGCCGAAGCCGAGCGAAGCGGCGTGGACCCGCGTTCCGCCGTCGTACCGCCAGCCCGCCCGGAGGGCGTACCGGTCTGCCAAGAAGAGCTCCGCCCCGGCCATGAGGCGCCCACGTACGCTCCCGTAGGTCGTGAAGTCGAGCAGCCCGTCCGCTTCGACGGAGACCTCGTGGGTCCCGTACCCGATCCCGACGGCCCCGACCGTCGGGGCCAACGCCGTCCCGGGGTTCGTCAAGTTGTGACCAGCGACCCCGATGCGGAGCGCGTCCCCGATCGTTGCGGTGGCGCCTGCGTCGAACGTGAGCGCGTTGAGAAGAGGGCCGTCGGTAGTGCCATCGGACGCAAAACTGTGACCGAATGGGCCGGCGCCCACGTTCTGGTCCACCCGCAGCCAGCGACCCGTGGCTCCAATCGCGAAGTGGTCGCCGAGCGGTAACGCGAGGGCGGCGCGTAGGTCCGTCCAGGACCGGTGCGTCCCGCTGGGGTCCATGACCGACCACGTCCCACCCACCCCACCTGCGACGCGGCCCGTGTTGAGGACCGAGTCGACTATCGCGAGCCCATAGGTCTGGCGCTTGGCTTCCGGGGAAAACGCCGCAAGCGACTCGATGTGATAAACGCGAGCTAGCGCCATGTTGGCGGGGTTGAGGTAAAGCGCTGTCGTCGACACGCCGAGAGCGTTCAGCGCACCGCCCATCGCGAGCGCGCGGGCGCTCGGAATTTCCCCTTGGTCGTACGCGAGCTCGGGACTGGTCGACATCGCCTGCGCAAACGTGTGGTGCGCTGCGGTCGACACCGCCAGGCCCGCCAGGACCCCAGCGAGGACGGCGGTTCCTCTTGGGCGGCGCACGGGCGCGACCCTATCAGCGCGGCCTGGCCGCGGACGACTTTTCTGGTCTGCAGTCGCAGCTGCCGGTGACCGGCTTTGCCGAGGCCGTTGCACGGCCTTCACTGAAAAGACGCCTGATCGGCCACTCTTGACACACGAATGAAGCCAAAAAAAAGACGAGGCGCGCCGACCGCCGGACGCATTCGGGTGGATTCAAAAGTCGTAACGCTGACTTCGGTCAGCCGCTCGTCAGCGTGATGGACGCGGGCGACTGTTCGCGGGTGGACTGCAATAAAAAAAACCCTTCTAATCCGGTCGCTTAAACCAGTTCGACACGAAGGCCATGGACGCGTGCCGAGCCGGGGTGATAGCTCCTTCCCCGTTCGCGTCGGACTGAAGAACGACGCTCCCACGCACATGTGGGATCTCGACCGACCACCCTCCTCATGGCTGTCCGGTACGACAATGGACGGAAAGGAAGAGGGAGTAGGCATTGAAAAACAGACGGCGGGAGGGCGCGATCGAGTGATCCTTCCGAAGGCGCAGCGGATCCGTTCCTCGCGAAAGGCGGGGGGCGGCCGCTAGGCGATTTGAGTCCATGGCAGGTGCTCGCCTCACTCTGGAGCACACACGCACTGCGCTTTCTCCACAGACTGTGGAGAAGTTGTGGCCAGGTTCCGGCCCGCCGTAGCGGGCGGCTTTTGGCCGTCGTTTTCCGGTATTCCGGGGGAAAGGTCGATAAGAAAGCTTTCCACAGGATGTGACGTCGCACGCCTGCGAAAGCCTCGTTGCCGTCGACATGATGAACGGGCTGTTGGCGCGTCGATCAACGTTTGGTCGCAACGCGAGGGAGCGGTGCAAGCGCGGATGCAGAGACACGAGCAAGAAACGATGTTGGAGACGACGTCTATCGTGCAAGGAATCCCGCTAACGGACGCGGGTGTCACCTCCGACAACGGTCGCTTTTGGGAGGAAGCCATCGCGTTCACGCGCCAGCGCTCCCCGGCGACCTTCGACCAATGGTTTTCCGGCGTACAGTTCGACGGATTGACCGATGGCGTGCTCAGCCTGCGCGCCCGTGACGAGTTCGTGCGTCAATGGGTCGAAGACTACTTTTTGCCGACGGTCGCCGAACGTCTCCGCGATCAGACCGGCCTCAGCATCCAGGCACGTTGGACGGTAGGTGGCGTCCTCGATCGCCCCGTGGCCGACCGCGCTGCGTCGTTTGCTCCAGTGCGGCCGCGCACCCTGAGCGTTGCGCCCTGGCGCGCCAGGCGACTTGCTCGCGCAACCAGGGGAACGGTCGGGAGCCACGACGGCTGCGGGGAGCGGTTCGGGCCCAGCCCCGTCCGACGGAGGACGCCTCGTCGCCGCGGCACAACCGATCGACGGGCTCAACCCGAAGTACACCTTCGCCAACTTCGTCGTCGGTCCCTGCAACCAGCTCGCGCACGCGGCGTCGATGGCGGCGGCCGGCGTCGGCGGCCGACGGCACAACCCGCTCTTCATCTGCGGCGGCACCGGCCTCGGCAAGACGCACCTGGTTCACGCTGTCGCCCATCGCGTACGCGACGAGCGACCGGGCACGCGCATCGTGTACATCAGCGCCGAGCGCTTCGTGAACGAGTTCGTTCAGGCGCTCACCGACCAGCGCATGAACGATTTCCGCGCGCGCTACCGCGAGAAATGCGACCTCCTTCTCGTCGACGACATCCATTTTCTCGCCGGCAAGACGCAGACGCAGGAAGAGTTCTTCCACGCGTTCAACGCGCTCCACCAGGCGAGCAAGCAGATCGTCGTCACCAGCGACAAGTACCCGCAGCAGCTCGACAAGATGGAGGAGCGACTCGTCTCGCGCTTCCAGTGGGGCCTCGTGGCCGACATCCAGGCGCCCGAGCTCGAGACGCGCGTCGCCATCGTGCGCAAGAAGGCGCAGCTCGAGCACATCGAGCTCGCCGACGACGTCTGCCTGTTCATCGCGCAGATGGTTCGCAGCAACGTGCGCGAGCTCGAGGGGACGCTGATTCGGCTCGCGGCGAAGGCATCGCTGCTCGGAAAGGCCATCGACCTCGCCTTCGCCCGGGCGGAGATCGCCGCCACCTCGACCTCGCGCCCGAACGAGGCCAGCGTCGAGGACATCCAGCGCGTCGTCTGCCACCACTTCAAGCTCCGCTCGACGGACCTTCTGTCGAAGGACCGCCACAAGAGCATCGCCTTCGCCCGCCACGTCGCGATGTACCTTTGCAAGCAACGCCTGAAGTGCAGCTTCCCGGAGCTCGGACGCGCGTTCGGCAACCGCGATCACACGACGGTGATCAGCGCGGTGCGCAAGGTCGAGTCGCTCCGCACCAGCGATCCCGAGGTGCGCGCGCACCTCGAAGCGATCGAGCGAAAGTTAGGGTCCGCCGACTAGGCGGCCCTGCGATACCAAGCGCGGCGCATACGGGGCGCCCGCTCACGCCTTCGTCAGGCGTTGAGCTTCCACACCGTTCCAGCACCCCCCGGTGCGTCCTGCAACTCGACTCCCATCCGCGCGAGCTCTAGTCGGATGGCGTCGGAGCGTGCGAAATCCTTCGCCTGCCGGGCCCGAGCTCGCTCGCTCACTTTTTCTTCGATGACACCGGCATCGAGCCCGCGCAGATTCAGGCGGCGCGTCCGCGTGCGCGCGAAGAACTCATCGGCGGTCGCCTGCATCAGTCCGAGCGGCGCGCAGCAGGCGTCCAGAGCGCTGACGACGGCGGCCGCAAGGCCACGCGTCGCCGTCTCGGCGTGGGCGTCCTTCTTTCGCTTCGCCACATGCTGCACGATCTCGTTTCCGACGCGCGCGAGCTCGCCGATGACGCTGAGGGCGACCGACGTGTTCAGATCGTTGTCGAGCGCCGCGAGGACTCGCCCCGGCGCGTCGCAGACGAGCTTCGCGACCTGCGGCTCGACGACGTTGGGCGCGGTCGACGCCGCACGCCCCCGGCCGCCGCGACCAACGCCTCGCGCGTCGTGTAGAGGTACTCGACGCGCCGCTCGGCTTCGTCGAGCCCGGGAAGACGACGCGCCCGTCGGCGCGCTTCTCGACGTCGAAGTCGATCGGCCCGCGGTAGTGGACGCCCAGCAAAAAGTAGCGGAGCGCCTCGGCGTCGTTCCGCTCGAGTATTTGCGCGATGGTCACGAAGTTGCCGAGCGACTTGCTCATCTTCTCGGCGTCGACGTTGAGAAACCCGGAGTGCATCCAGAGGCGCGCGAACGGTGCTCCCCACGCCGCTTCGCTCTGCGCGATCTCGTTCTCGTGGTGAGGAAAGATGAGATCCATTCCGCCGCCGTGAATGTCGAAATGCGGGGTGAGGAGGCTCGCGCCATCGCCGAGCACTCGATGTGCCACCCGGGCCGGCCTTTGCCCCACGGGCTGTCCCAGCCCCAACCCTCCGTCGCCGCTCGCCTTCCAAAGCGCGAAGTCGAGCGGGTCGCGCTTGGCTTCGCCGACCTCGACGCGCGCGCCGGACAGGAGATCGTCGATGTTGCGGTGGGAGAGCTTGCCGTAGCCGGGGAACGCGCGGACGGCGAAGTACACGTCGTCTCCCGCCTCCGTCGCCGCGACGTACGCCGACTCCCTTGGCCACCAGTTGCTCGATGAGCGACACGATCTCGGGGATGTTCTCGCTGACTCTCGGCTCGAAGTCGGGCTGGACGCACCCGATCGCGCGAAGCTCAGCGTCGTTGACCAGTGACATGCGCCTCGAAAATTCGAGCGGTGCCTCCCCCCGCTCGAGCGCTCGCTTGAGGATCTTGTCGTCCACGTCGGTCACGTTGCGCACGAACGTCACCCGGTAGCCGCGCACGCGAAGAAAGCGAACGAGCACGTCGAACGCGACGTACGTGCGGGCGTGGCCAGCGTGAGCATGGTCGTAGGTCGTCGGGCCGCATAGGTAGATGCGAACGTGGCGCGGCTCGAGCGGCTCGAGCGGCTCGAGTCGTTGCGTCATCGTGTTGTAGAGGCGGATCGCAGCCGTCGACATGGCAAGGACGTTCTTCTACAGCTACCCGTTTTGGCCAGCCAGGCGTTTTGATGCGCGCGTGTTATTCATCGGGGCGTATGCGCCGCCATGTGCTGGTCTTCCTGCTCGTCGTCCTCGCCGAGGCGTGCGCGCAAGGCGAGCGGCTGAACCAACGCGTCGTTCAAAAGGGGCCGATGACGGTCCGGCTTGGCCCGTGGCCGGCCAGCTGGCGGCGGGTGGCCGTCGAGGGTGCCGACCTCGCGTTCCGAGACGACTCGCGGGCCGGGTCCGCTCTCTTCGACGTGCATTGTGGCCAGCGTGACGGAGACGCCCCGCTCTCGGTGCTCACCGGCCACCTCATCATGGGGACCACCGAGCGCGAGTTCGATAGCCAGGAAACGATCCCGTTCGACGCGCGCGAAGCGCTACACACGCTCCTCCGGGCAAAGCTCGACGGCGTCCCGTTGCGCTACGACATCTACGTCATGAAAAAAGACGGCTGCGTCTTCGATTTCGTCTATGTCTCCCCGCCGGAAACGTTCGCCGACGGAGCCCGTGATTTCGAGCGCTTTGCCGGCGATCTTCACGCCGAGTCCCCCTCCGTCGTCGTGGGCAGCGGCGCGCCGTGAAGTCGTCGAGCCATCCATGAACCCGGAGCCGCGCGACTCGACTGTGCCGCCCTCGGCCGGTCCGCTCTCGACGTTACCTCCTCCGCCGGTCGACCCGACGTGGACCGAGTATTGGCGGGACCGGACGGTACGTTTCGTCGAGCACATGGGCGGAATCGGAACGCTGTCGGTGCGCGCGCTCGGCTCGATCGGGCGCCGGCCTCTCGAGATTGCGTCGACGATTTACCAAATCGAATCGCTCGGCGTTCGTTCGCTCGGGATCGTAGCGGTCACGTCCGTGTTCATCGGAATGGTCATGACCATCCAGTTCGCCTTCGGCCTGCAACGCTTCGGCGGCGTCGAATACATTCCGCGCGTCATCGTCCTCTCGTTCTTGCGAGAGCTCGGGCCCACTCTGACCGCCATCATCGTCGGAGGGCGCATCGGGAGCGGCATGGCCGCAGAGGTCGGCGCGATGAACGTGACCGAGCAGGTCGACGCAATCCGCGCGCTCGGAGGCGATCCGGCGAAAAAGCTCGTCCTGCCTCGCGTTCTCGCGGCGATGATCGTGATGCCGCTGCTCAGCATCTTCGCAGACATTCTCGGCACGCTGGGCGCGCTCTTCGTCTCGGCCGTGGAGTACGACATCCGCCCGCGCCTTTTTCTCCAGGCGTCTCTGGAGAGCGTGCTCCTGACCGATCTCTTCTCAGGTCTCGCGAAGACGCCGATCTTCGGGTTCATCATCGCGATCGTCGGGTGCCACTTCGGTCTGACGACGCGGGGCGGTACCGAGGGAGTCGGGCAAAGCACGACACGAACGGTGGTCGTCGTCTCTATCGCCATCCTCGTTGCGGACTACTTCCTGACCCGCGTATTCGTCGTCGCGCTGCCTGCGTGAGGTTGACGGGCCCTCGGGGTGGGCGCCATGATGGCGAAGAATGCCGACTACGGCCGCTCCTCCCGTCTTGACGCTCGAGGCGGTCAACGCGCTCGTACCGCGACTGCGCTCGCTGATGCAGGCACAAATGGGGAGGCGGTCCGAGATCGAGCGACGCCTCGGAGAGCTCGCGACGTTGATAGGTCAGGTGCCAGACGAAATTCAGATGGACGAGCGAGACCCCCCGCCCGTCCGCGAGTTGAAGCGCGAGCTGATCGAGAGGGTCGATCTGTATCAACTCGCCTGGCGCGAATTCGAAGACATGGGCGCGGTGCTGAAGGACGCGCGCATGGGGCTTCTGGACTTCTACGGTTACGTCGACGGCAAGCTGGTGTGGCTGTGCTGGAAGTTCGGCGAGGAGGCGGTTGCGCACTACCACGGGCTCGACGAGGGCTTCTCTCGCCGGCGCCCCATCGAAGCCCTCATGCGTCAACGACACCTCAACTGAACGCGCGATGGATCTCGAGGCGGCAGCGCGGGCCATCGAGGCGTTCTTGCGCGCGCTCGGGCGCGATCCGGAGAGAGAGCAAGAGCTGACCGGCACCGGCGAGCGCGTCGCGCGAGCTTACGGCGAAGAGCTGCTCGATGGATACGGGGTCGACGTCGATGCTCTTCTGGCCGGCAACGTGTTCGCCGGGCACTCGGAGCTCGTGGTCGTGCGCGATTTGCCTACGGCGACGATGTGCCCACACCACCTCATGCCTTCCACGGGACTCGCCACCATCGCGTTCGCGCCAGAAGAGCACCTGGTGGGGGTCGGGGCGGTGGCGCGTGTCGTCGACGCTTTCGCGCACCGCCTGGCGCTCCAAGAGCAGGTTGGGGAGCAAGTGGTGGCCGCGCTGCAAAAGCATCTGGCACCGCGGTGGGCTGCATGCCGGGTGGTGATGACCCACGCTTGCATGGTCACGCGTGGCGGGCGCACGCACGGCAGCCGCGTAGAGACGATCGCGCTCGCGGGCGGCCCGGTCGACGAGCAGCTGGTTCATGCGGTTCTCGGGGTGGGCCGGTGAACCTCGCCACCACGACGCCGATATGCCCCACGAACCTTGGCGAGCGCGGCCGCCGATGCGGCGATTGAAGCTCGTGGGCCGCGTCGCGCGCTCGCGTCTAGACGGGGGCGCCCTCGTTCGTCTCGAGCACCCGCCGTTTCATGTGCTCGTGGCGCTGGTGGACGGCGCGCCGTGCGCCATCGAGGACGCCTGCAACCACGCGGGTGCGAGCCTCAGCGAGGGACAGGCCGAAGACGGACGGGTGAGCTGTCCGATGCACGGTTACGTGTTCGAGTTGAGAACCGGCCGGCTCGTCGAGCCGCGCGGGCTCTGCGGCGACCAGCGCGTCTTCGTGACAGGGCTCGAGGCAGACGACGTCGTTGTCTGGGATCCGGGGGCAAACGTCACGATTGTCGAGCCCTGAGCGTTCGACGTCAGCCCGCAAAAAAAACAAAAAAGTGCCCGCGCAGAGGGGCCGGGGGGGCAGCCTCACTCCACACGGGCGTGTAGGTGCAGTGCAGGCAGTGTGCCATGACGCAGATCGCATAAAATGGCTGCGCCGAGAGGGGGCCAAGAGCCCCAGTAGTTCAAAATTGAAAGCACTCACCCCGCCCCTGCACGACGGCGGCGGGAGCGCGGGTCTCTCGAACGTCCGGGCTCGCCTCTTTTTGGCCATTCCCCAAAGCCGCTTTCAATGGCCCACGCTCAACGCGCCGAGCAGCGGAGGGCGTAGCGCGATCGAGCCGACAAAACGCTCGCCACGATGGTCCGTTTCGCCGTGAGGAGATCATCGCCACCGGGGCGAAGGGGCCCCATGGCCGGATCCGACCGGACCAGGGCCCCTGCGGGCGCGGACGCATAGGCGTCCACCGACCCGGCGACGCGCTCGACGCAAGCCCGATCCGTGGAGACCCTCATCCGCGCAACGACCGACTGCAGGGAGGCCGTCCAACGGGTGCCCAGGCGCAAAACGACCGCACCCGGGTAAGGCGCCTCGAGCTCCCATCCGTCGTCGTCCCCCGCGTCTTCTCCCGCGCAAAGGGTCACGGGGCGGTCGGCGAGGTCGACCGGAGCGAGGGGCTGAGGATCGCCAACGGAGCCCGATTCGAGATCGAGTGCCACCACCCAACGCATCGCGACCGTCTGCGCAATCTGGACGCCCCCGCGCTTGCCGTCGCCCTGTCCGTCTACGACCAAACCGAGGGCGCGACCGTCCGCCCGGCGCGCAAACCGCAGCGCAGGACGCGTCTCGAATGCCGTGCGGGGCACCCGCGCAGCCTCACGCGCCCCACTGCCGTCGACGAGCCAGACCACCGTCGCCGACGACTCTCCGTGGCCCTCGACGGTCGCGAGGTACCAGTGGCCCCCCGTTCGGATGGCCGCCTCCACGTCCGGAAAGGGTTCGCCGCCCGGCCGATGAATTTCGACTGGCGCGCGGTCGGTTTCGAGCACGAAGGCATCGACCGTGGCAACCCCGAGAGTGTGCCGTGCCAGGAGAAGCGCGTGGTCGGGGTCGTCCCCTGCGGCCACTGTCCACCCGGTAGGAGGGGCGGGGCCAATGGCGAGCGCACGCCGCGCCGCGTCGAGGCTCCCCCACGGGACGAACGCGGTCGCGGACGAACGCGCTTCCGCCCATCCCGACCAGGGCCAATGCCAGCGCACTTGCCATCGTCCCTGCGGATCCCACTCACCGCTGTTGGGGCCCCACGCGTAGACGCGCGCCAAGGGCGCGTTCCGCAAGGCCCGTTCGAGGGAGAGCGTGACCTCGAGGGTGACGCCGACGTCGTCGGAATGCATCGCAGGGCCCGATTGTCCGGAAAATCCGGGCAGCTCGGAGACCGTGCCCCACGCCGGAGCCACGACGAGACCTGCGCCGGCAACCGCTCCGCCGGAGGTCGATCGGGCCCTCGCCGGGCGCGCCGACGCGGTCGCGCGCGAAAGGGCGCGTGGCTCCGGCACGGGACCACCGAGCGGCTGGCATTCCAATGTCAAGGAGGGAGAGGCATGCGCCTCCGTGGGCGCGTTGGTCGTCGGCGGCACGGCCGGGGTGGCCGCGTCGGCCGCGCCCCATCCGACGCGAAGCCAGCCCGCCGCGATGCAGCCCACCGGTCCGCAGGCGCGTTCGCGCACGCTCCGAAGAGAAGAAATCGGCTCCGGGAGATTCGAGCCCCTTCTCCCATGTCATTCCACCGTCGGTCGTCTCGAAACCGCGGCGGGACGCCGTCCACCCGAGCGCCCATCGGCCCGACGCGACAGGCGCTCCTGCGTCGCGAATGTACTCGCCGATGCGCGCCGTACCGTCGACTGCGATTTCGACTCCGAGGACGGATCCCGCGGCGTCGATCCAACCCCCGAGAATGCCGGGCCGACGCTCTTCGAAGCCGTCCGTCCAGACGCCGGCGCGGAGCGCGTGCGCCACATCCTCCCGCATCGCGGGGAACGTGATCGGCACATCGGATACGGTCGCTCCGTCCATGAGCGTGATGCGGGCCGTCGCGAGGTCTTCCCGGCGCGGCGGGTGCACCACCGCCAGACGGTCGTCGGCGAGCACGACGATGCGCGCTCCGTCGACGCCCTCGCCGGTGAGAGTCGTTTCCCGCCAGACGCTCGAGGGCGACATCGTGCACCACGCTTGCTGACCAACCGCGCCCCGGCCGATGACGCCGCCGTCGGGGGCGCACGGGCCGCGGGCCGCAAGGGCGCCGTTTCCGAAGGCCAGCACCTCCCGGGGCCCGTCGAAGCGTCGCGACTCGAGCAAGCGGGCGTTCGGCGCGTCCCAGGCGTAAAGGACTGTGCGTCCACCGGGCTCGCCGCACACGAACGCCAGAGCACCCAGGTCTCCCGGGCGGGCGCGCGACAACGGATGGCAGCGGGCCGGCTTGAGGGGAAAGGCGTCGTCGATGCGTTCGACTATCGCCCCGTCGATCAGACGCACGCGCGCCAGAGCTCCGTCCCGCGCGACCAGGGCCGTGCCGTCCACGAGCGGCCAGCCGTCCTCGATGGCGGCCGCCAACGGCACCGGCCCGAATGGGCGCGTGTTTTCATCCCGAGGCGGCACCCCTCGTTCTGGGCGCTCGCTGCCCGCCGGCGCGGACGACATCGGCGCCGTTTTCCCGTCCGGTCGCACCTCGAACCATTCGGTCTGTCCCGGCAAGGCGCCTTCGACGACGCCGCGCACCGCGATGGCATCGTCGAGCGCGACGACGTCGCTCGGCTGAAAAGGCAATGCGAGCGGCCGCCACGTTGCGCCCGCGTCGCTCGTCACGAGGGCGCCACGCAAATCCGCTATTGCGACGGCATGCCAAGCGTCCAAAGCGGCGAGCCGCGCCAGGCTCGGGGAGGCTGGAAGAGGCCCGAGACCCGCCGGAGCGCCCGTGCGCGGATTGAAGGCAAAAAGCGTCCCCAGCGGCGAACGAACGTACAGGCGGTCGAGGCCCACGAAGACCTGGGCAACGGCCACGGGCGCCGTGAAAAGCGGGGCGAGGGCGGCGAGCCAAGCGTCTGCCCGCCACACGTGCTTTCCAAGTGCAAAGAGGAACCCTCCACCCATGCGCTCGGGGAGCGCGAGCGCAAGGGAGGGACCGGCAGGCAGGCGCTCGGTCGCGGCCAGGATGGCGCCGTTTGGCGACGACACCACGCGCACACCCGCCACGATTGCCCGCACCCCGCCACCCGGGGCGATACCCCAGCCGTGGCCCTCGTCCAGCCTCTCGGGAACCAGCCGAGCACCACGAACCGTCGGATCTTCGGGCGCGCCTAAGGGGTGCTCGTGCAAGGCGCCAGGGCCTGCTGCGCTCCGGCGGGGCAACTCACCGGCGCAACCCGTCGCGAGCACCGTGACGAGCGCGAGGAGGGCCGGACACGCGAGGCGAGGCACGACGCACGATTGTAGCAGGGGGGACGGCCACGCTGGACGTGAGCGGTCCGCTGGGCGTGACGAGAATCGCGGCCACCGCCGGGCGGCGGCGGACTCGGACGCCCGGCTGGATCGACCCATGAAGATGAGCCAGAGTGAGGCGCATGTCGTTCGTCGTCGCTGTCGTAGGCGCGACCGGTGCCGTCGGTCGCGAGATGCTTCGGGTTCTTGATCAGCGCCGCTTCCCTGTGAAGCGCTTGGTGGCGCTTGCAAGCAAGCGGAGCGCGGGGAAGAGACTGCCTTTCGCGGGCGGCGAGATCACGGTCGAGGAGCTCACGCCGCGCTCTTTCGCAGGTGTGGAGGTCGCGCTCTTCAGCGCAGGGGCGAGCGTGTCACGCGAGTTCGGTCCGATTGCAGCGGGCGCGGGAGCCGTGGTCATCGACAACTCGAGCGCATGGCGAATGGACCCGGATGTCCCGCTCGTGGTGCCCGAGGTGAACATGGACGCCGCCGAGCGCCGACCGAAGGGCATCATCGCCAATCCAAACTGCGCGACCATTCAGCTCGTCGTCGCGTTGAAGCCCCTCCACGACGCCGCCCGCATCAAGCACATCGTCGTCTCGACGTATCAGGCGACGAGCGGGAAGGGGCACGCGGCGGTCGAGGAGCTGCTCGCGCAGACGCGCGCCACGTTGGAGGGGCGAGCTCCGGAGGCGCACGTGTTTCCAGGCACCATTGCTTTCAACGTTCTTTGCGATTGGAAACCCGGAGAAGGCGACTATTCGGAAGAAGAAACGAAGATGATCCAGGAGACCCGCAAAATCATGGGCGACGCCGACCTAGGCGTCTCACCCACGACGGTGCGTGTTCCGGTGATCAATGGCCATTCGGAGGCGGTCCATGTCCAGTTTCACCGCCCGATGCGCGCCGAAGAGGCAAAGCGCCTGCTACGCAAGGCGCCGGGCGTCGTCCTCATGGAGGACCCTTACGGACCGGGCAAGCACCCCCAGCCGTTGCGAGCCACGGGGACGGATCCCGTCTACGTAGGTCGAGTGCGCGACGACAGCGCGGTAGCTGGTGCGCTCAACCTCTTCGTCGTCAGCGACAACCTGCGAAAAGGCGCAGCCCTCAACGCGGTCCAGATCGCGGAGCAGCTCGTTCAGGCTTAGGCAATTGGCCTCAGAGGCGCGGGGCGTTCTTGCCGAGCCGCTTTGCAATCCGGAAACCCATCTCGAGAGCCTGCCGGTAGTTCAGACGGGGGTCGCACGCGCTCGCGTAGTTTCGATCGAGATCGTCGACCGTGATGCCTGCGGCTCCCCCGATGCACTCCGTGACGTCTTCGCCAGTCAGCTCGAAGTGGACGCCACCGAGGTAGGTGCCGCAGGCGTCGTGAACGTCGAAGGTCGTCTCGACCTCGCGCAAGATGTGATTGAAGTCGCGCGTCTTGAGGCCGGAGGGCGCCGACTGCGTGTTTCCATGCATCGGATCGCATACCCACAAGACGAGGCGCCCTGCCCGCTTCACCACCTCCACCAACCCGGGCAGTACGTCGCCGACGCGCGACGCCCCCATCCGGGTGATCAATGCGAGCTTGCCCGGCTCGTTGTCGGGATTGAGCGTATCGATGAGGCGAAGAGCCTGGTCCGCGGAGACGCTCGGCCCTAGCTTGACGGCGATGGGGTTCGCGATCCCGCGAAAGAACTCGACGTGCGCGCCGTCGAGGGCACGTGTGCGCTCGCCGACCCACGGGAAATGCGTCGTCAGGTCGTACCAGCCTTCGCGGCGCGGAACGCGGCGCGTTTGAGCAGACTCGTAGTGCAAATTGAGCCCTTCGTGGCTCGTATAGAACTCGACGCGCTTGAGCTGGTCCACGCTCCCTTCACCGAGGACCTCCATGAAGTGCAGGGCCTCGGCGAGCTGACGCGTCGTGCGTTCGTATTCCTCGTGAAGCGACGAGGGAACGCGAGCCCCTCGGAAAAATGAAAGCTCCCAATACTCGGGGTGGTGCACGTCGGCAAAGCCGCCGGCCGACAGCGAGCGGACGAAGTTGAGCGTCATGGCCGCGTAGCTGTAAGCCACCACCATGTTCTCCGGGTCCGGACGGCGGCCGTTCTCCGAGAAGTCCGCTCGGTTGACCATGTCGCCGAAGTAGCTCGGCCTCACGATGCCATCGCGCGACTCGACCGCGTTTGTCCGGGGCTTGGCGTATTGCCCCGCGAAGCGGCCTATCCGCACGACGGGGCGCTTGCCCTCGTGAACCATCACGAGGGACATCTGGAGAAGGATCTTGAGCTTGTTCGCGATGATGGGCGACTGGCAGTCGGCGAGCGTCTCCGCGCAATCACCGCCCTGAACCAGGAACCGCTTGCCTTGCTGCGCCTCGGCCAAGAACGTCTTCAGCCGCTCGATTTCCCACGACGTGACCAGCGGGGGCAGGCCCCGCAAGCGGGCACAGACGCTCTCGAGAGCGGCTGCGTCTTCGTAGGCGACGGCCTGGGCGTCGACCTTCGATTTCCACGATTCAGGCGTCCATGCTTCGGGCATCGTTGCGGTGCGTTGCTCTAGCATGCGCGTCCGGTGTGGGGGGCGAGGCGCCGCGATGCCCGAGCTTGACCGCCCGACGTTCGATCTGAACGTATGCGCCCCCCTGTCGTCCAGCAGCCACACCGGTTGCTTGACCCCCCGCGGTGGGGCGGGTAATCGATGCATCCGGAGCTGGGCTGCCCCAAGGAGGCACGCGATCTCGGGCCGGTTCCGACCCGAGCGCTGGTAGGGACAACCCGAGGAAGACCGAATGGGCAGTCGACTGACATGGCCACAAATCTGTAGAAGCGATGAATTCCGGGGGCGCTGGGTGGCCCTCGACGAGTGCAGGTACGACCCTCGTACCGCTCAGCCTACGGAGGGCACGGTCGTCGATGCCGACGAAGACCTGGTCGCCCTCTGCAACCGCATGCAAGCGAGCGACAGCCGGCACTGCGCCATCCTCTTCTGCGATGACCGGTTGGACGCGCACGAGCCGGCGCCGCCCTCGACGAGGCGCGCGCCGAACCCACCCCGTGCCTTTCATTGAGCCGACCCCGTCGACGCCGGCTCGTCAGCGAAGGACGGGCTTCAGCACGGCGCGTCCGTCCCTCACGGCAACCTCGAAGTCCACTGATTTGCCGTGCTTTTGCCGAAGCCGCGCACCCGACTCGCTCAGGGTTCGGGCGACCGCCTCGTAGGTGACGCTCGCCGTCGATTCATTCTGGCGCCGCTTCGCCTCGACGTACTGGTTATAGAGCTCACGCACGCGGGCGTCCGGGAGATTGGTGTCGCGGCGCGCACCACCCGAGACGGGAGGAGGAACCGCAGGCGCCGTGCGCGCGGGAGGCGGGGTCGGCCGCGGGAGCGCCGGCGGCTCCGCAGACATCCCGGGCGAGACGGCGCGGCCGAGCGACGAGGGTCGCGGCGCGTTCGCACCCAGCGGCAGCGGAGGAGGCGCACCCCTTCGTGCGTTCGGAGGCGTCGCCAAGGCCCCTGGAGGCGGCGAGCGCCCGAACGCGGAATCGATGTCCAAGCCCGCGTGCGAGGCCATTCCGACCACGCCGAACTCGCGATCGAGCTCTGCGAGCTCCGCCGCGAGGGCAGGCCCGAGCACCGGTGCGCCCAGCGGTGGCCGCGAGCTCTCTCGTACGCCGGTCGACTCGCCGAAGCGCTGGCGCGCGCGCATGACGTGGCGCTTGTACGTGCCGTTCTCGATTTCGCGGCAGATGCGCTGCCAGTACGATTGGTACGTATTGTAGCGCTGGAGAACCATCTGAAAGCGGAAGCGCTGCGCCGTGTTTCTGATCTGGTCCTTTCGTAGCGCGTGAATGCGCCTATCGACGTCCTTCCGCGGAACCGTCGGCTCCAGCTTCTCGATACCCATGAAGTATTGTTCGTAGAGAGAGCGCAGGCGGTCGACAGCGAGCTCGAGCTCGCTGATGAACCTCTCGGCCTCCGTCGCATCCACTTCTTCGCGGCCTCCTCAAGGCAACGGCACGATACGAACGTTGTCGAAGCAGACTTTCACGTCCCAGTCATTGAACCCGAAGTGGTCGTGTCCCACACCCGCGAGCGGCGCCGAGTCCGGGTAGGAAAGCATCTCGTTACCGTCTATCCACCACTTGACGGTCTTGCCATCCATTCGTTCCACTTTGAAATGGTAAGTCTGGCCCGCCATGACGGGCTTCTCCCGAGGATCGTCGGACGTCGGGTCGACGGCGATTTCCTTCCGGTCGTCCCCGTGCTCGTTCAGTCGCGCGAGGACGTGAAACTTGTTGTGCCACCCCCCGAAGATTGTGAGATAGCTCGACGCGTTCGTATAGGAAAGCGACGTGGCGTACGAGCGACCGTCGCCCCAGAACTCGGCCTTCAAGTCGCCGTCGGCCGCGTCGCTGACCGCGTCGAACTCGACGCGCGCGTCCACCGGAAGAATGCGCTTGAGCCATATCCCGTGATTGCGCGCGCGCTCGCCGCACAGCCGCCCACCTTCACGCCGGGTCTCGATTCGCCACGTCCCGGGTGGCGCCGTCGTGACCCATTCGGGGCCCATGTCCGACGCCGATGCACCGGCGCGCTCGAAGTCGTCTTGAAACGAGCGACGGAGCGCTTCGTCGGAAGGCGTGGTGGGGGCCGCGCTGGGCGTGGCAATGAGCGGGAGAGTGGGTGAAGCAGTCGTCCCCGCATCCTGCGGCCCGGCGCTCCCCGGCGGGACGCACCCGGCCCAGGCGATGCCGAGGAGCCATACTATCTGCCCATGATTCTTCACCCTAGCCGTTCTACCACAGCGACCCCGGAGGTTGTCCGTCGGTTCACCGCTGTGTCGGTCGCCCAACGCCGTCCGCGGCGCCCTCATTTGGCGCAGGGATGACGCGGCGATGACGCACCGCTGAGGTGCGCGACCCCGGCTTTTCTTGTAAACGATGGCCGCACGCCATGCATCCGATCCTCTTTCGCATCCCGCTGCCCCATACGGCTCTCAAGCTATGGTGGGCGCTCGCGGCAGTAGCCGCTTTCGCCGTCGCGTCCGTGCTCCTCGCCATGGCGAGGCGCGATCGAAACGGCGCCATCGCAGCGGCCGTCACCGCCCTCGCAGCCGGGGTGGCGGGCTGGAAGTGGCATTCCATTTCCTACGAGGCGCCAAATGTTCCCATTTACGCGTACGGCGTCATGTTGGGGCTGTCTTTGGTCGTCGGTTGGTACCTGTCGCTGCCGCTCGCCGAGAAAGACGGCTTGCCCAAAGAGACGATGGCCAACTGCTACGTCGTGACGGCGCTCGCCGCGCTCATCGGTTCGCGTGTTCTTTACGCCGTGACGAATCCCGACGAGTTCAAGTCCGCCGTGGACCTCTTCGAGCTACGAAACGGCGGTCTCGTCGCTTACGGCGGGTTCATTGGCGGATTACTGGGCAGCTGGTCGTACCTCGCATCGAAGAAAATTCGTCTCCTCGCCTGGGCCGACGCCGCAGTGCCCAGCCTGGCCTCGGGACTGCTCATCACGCGCATCGGTTGCTACCTCTTTGGCTGCGACTTCGGCCGACGTTTGCCTGACGAAGCGCCTCGTTGGCTCAAGGCGCTCGGCACGTTTCCTCACTGGGCCGCGGGTACGTTGGTCAGCGGCGACGGCAGTCCGGCGTACGTGCGCCACGTGGACGTCTACCGCGGGACACCGCTCGAGTCCGAGCTCGTACGCATGAACACGAGCTTCCCGGTGCATCCGACCCAACTCTACGAGTCGCTGGTGGGGGCGGCGCTCCTCGTGCTCCTCCTCTGGCAGCGCCGGTCGACGCGATTTCGGGGGCAGGTCTTCTTCCTTTTCGTCTTTGCCTACGGTTTCCTGCGATTCCTGCTCGAGCTCTGGCGCGACGACGTGGAGCGCGGCAGCTATGGGCCGACGCTCGACGAGCACGTCTACGTCCCAGTGTGCCTCGCTCTCATGGCGCTCGGCTTCGTCTTCGGCATTTCGCTCGGCATCGTGAACAAGCGCGTGCGCACGACGGCGCGCGTGCTCGCGTTCGTGCCGCCGGTGGTCGCCTATCTCGCGCTCAAGCCGGAGACCTTTGCCGAAACGGCTCCGTACCAGCTCTCGACGAGCCAGCTCATCGGAGTTCTCAGCGCGCTGACGGCGTCTTATTTCTACGCGCACTACTGGGAACAAGCGCGAAGAACGCCCAGCCTGGCCATGAGCCTCGGCGACGAGTTGGCCATCCGCGAGCTCAAGGGAGAGGCGGGGGCGGCCATTCCAGAAGACGTAAAGGCCGAGCACGCGCAAGACGACGCGACGTGACAGTGACAGGGACCGAGCCTCGCGTCGCCCGGACGCTCCGGACCCGCCGGGACACGCAGCGACTCGGCGCAGCCATCGCCCGGGTCCTCGAGCCGGGGGATCTCGTCATCCTTTCGGGCGAGCTAGGCTCGGGAAAGACGTTCCTCGTGCGCGCCATCGCCCGGGCGTTCGGCGTGGACGAGACGGTCACTAGCCCCACGTTCGCGCTCGTTCAGGAATATGTGACGCCTCGGGGCGCCCTCGTTCACGCAGACCTGTACCGCTTGCTCGCGGCGGAGGCGCCACCGAAGGTCCACGGCGACGTCACCCAGCTGGCCATCGAAGTCGCCAGGTTGGGCTTGCGCGAGAGGCGCCGCGAGGGCGCGTTCCTCCTCGTCGAATGGGGAGAAGACGCCATCGATGCGCTCGGAGGAGCTCCCGAGCTCTCCATTGCTCTCGCCATCACGGACGATCATGCGCGCTCGACGACGCTCTCGGGCACCCGTGCGGGTGTTATCGTCTGAGCCTTCATGCCGGGCAAGCCGCGACCGATCGGGGAGCTCGTCGCGATGGGGCTTATCGCCGGTCTCGTGGCCTTCGGTCTTGCGTACGCCGGGCGCCCGCACGTCGCGGCGCGCCCCTCTGGGCGCATCGCCACTTCGCTCGAGACGCACGCGGCGATCTTCGAGCTTCACCCGGGAGCGGCGCGGCTGACTGCTCGAAGCCGCGACGGAGCCGTGAGCCGTGACATCGACCTCGCCATCGTCGTCGACGGCACGCCTCGACCTCTGACACTCGGGCGCGACGACTTACGGAGCAGCGGCAACGGCCTCCGCTCGAACCTGACGGTCCCTATGGGCGACAACGCGCTCACGCTTCAACTCGTCCTGGAGCTTCATGCCGATCCGGCGCACGATGCGCTGGCCATCGCCCTCCGAGCGGCATCCGGCAGCTCGCCGGCGGGACACGCGATTGCGCTTCGCGCTGAATTGGCCAGCGACGGGGCCGCGGTCTTCGTCCCTGGGATCGGCCCGATTGCGGACCGGGCGGCGGTGATCGGCGGCGCGCTGGTGCTCGACGCGGACCCACATCCCATCGGGGTCGTGTCGCCGCTGGGGCCGCTCGCCGTCGAAGCGATCATGGAAGACCCGCTCGCCGCCGCCGAGCCGCTTCGTTTCGCGGCAACGAGTGCGCCGCGGTCATCCAATGACGACGAGCATCTCGCGGATCTGCGGATCGTAGTCGGCGCCTCGAGCATGGCGATCTGGAAGCCCCTCTCCGAGCTCGCCGGGGCCCCGACCGCGATTGTGCACGGGCGCGTCGAGGGCACCACCGAGCGGGCCATCGTGTTCGGGCGCGATGCGCAAGGGAATCCCCAGGTGCGCGCGGTGGTCGCCGAGGGGGGCGTGTTCGAGCTCAGCGTGCCGACGAACGTCGTTCAATGGTACGCCGCCATCGACCCTGGCCGGGCGAGCGGAGTCGCGCCATTTGTCCCGGGCTCGCCGCGGGAGCTCGTGCTCGACCTCTCGCCCGGTGGCGACCTGCACGTGACGATTGTCGACGCCGACGGGCGCCGGCCCCTCACGGCGCGCCTGCTGGTGCACGGCGTGGAGGGCACGGTCGACCCGAGCTTCGGCCCCGACTACCGCGCCTCGGGGGCGGGGCCGATCATCGATTCGCTGCGCGGCGACGTCATGACGCCCCTCCCCGGCGGCCGCTACCGCATCGCCGCGACCAAGGGTCTCGAGTGGAGCATCGACGCGAAGATTGTCGACATCGTGCCCGGCCGCGCGACCGAGGTCGAGCTCGCGCCCCGCCACGTCGTGCCGACGCCGGGGGTGCTGGGCTGCGACCTGCACGTCCATGCACGACCGAGCTTCGACACGCCCGTCACCATGGAAGATCGTGTCCTGTCGCTCGTCGCCGCGGGAGTCGATTTCGCCGTGCCGACCGAGCACAACGTCGTCGGCGACTACTCCTCCGCGCTCGACACGCTCGACTTGCGGAGCGACCTTCTGAGCGTTCCAGGGATCGAGGTCACGACGTACAGCCGCGGCTTTGGCCACTTCGGCGTCTTTCCGTACTCGCCTCTCTTGCCGATCCCACCGTTCAAACACACGACCATGGCCGCTATCTTCCGCGCGGTCCGCGCGGATCCGTCGCGCTACTTCCAGCTGAACCACCCGCGCCTGCCCAAAGGCATCGGGTACTTCGCCAACATCGGCTTCGATCCGCGGGGGCCCCGGTCGCGCATCCGGAGCCGCATCGACTTCGACGGAATCGAGGTCTTCAACGGGTACGACGCGGAGCGACCCGATCGCGTCGAGCAGGTGTTGCGTGACTACTGGGCACTCCTCAATTTCGGCTGGCGCTACGCGGCGACTGGGAGCAGCGACTCCCACCGGATTCAGTTCCACTGGGCTGGCTATCCGCGCACGATGGTCACGGTCGCCCCGCACGCAACGTTGCAGGACGACCCGAAGACGATCGATCCGGCGGTGGTCGTGGCGAACATCAAGAAGGGCCACGCGACGGTGACGAGCGGGCCGATCATCGAGCTCGAGGTGGAAGGCGCTCAGCCTGGCGACGAAGCGCTGACGACGGCGGATCCGGTGCACGGGCACTTGCGCGTCCGAGCCGCGCCGTGGATCGACGTCACGCGCGTCGTGATCGTCGTCGGGGGGCAGGCCGTGCAGACGTTCACCGTGCCGTCACGCCCGACGGAGCTCGGCTCCGAGCTCGGGTCGCTCGAGGAGGCACAAGCTCGAACGATCCGCTTCGATCGTGACATCGACGTGCCCATCGGACCGGACAACGGCTGGGTTCAGATCATTGCCGATGGCGATCGGCGCATGAACGACGTCCTGCCCTATATGCCCGTACCGCCGCTCGCTTTCACGAATCCGGTGTACGTCGTTCGTCACCGGGAGCCGCCACCGCCGTTCCCAGGAACGTTCGCGGTGGCCCCACGACCGCCCCCGTGAGCACACACCTCCCGGCCGGCGCGCCAAGGAAGGATTCTTCCGCGCCCTCGATATCGGTTCCGCATTGCCGAGTGTGCGGCGATGCACGAAGCTCGTCGGCGTGAACGCCGCATTTGGTCGCTATCGCCTGCTCGACCGACTCGGCCAGGGCGGAATGGCGGAGGTCTTCAAGGCCAAGAGCTACGGCGTCGAAGGCTTCGAGAAGGTCTTGGTCATCAAGCGCATCTTGCCCGAGCTCGCCCGAAGCCAGGATTTCGTGGCGATGTTCGTTCACGAGGCGAAGCTCGCAGTTCGCCTCGCGCACGCCAACATCGTCCAAGTCTTCGACCTCGGGAAGGCGCGCGCTGGCGGTGAGCGCGACTCCGGCGGACAGCCGGCGAGCGACGCCTACTACATCGCGATGGAGTACGTGCACGGGCTCGACCTTGCGAGCCTCCTCGCTCGCTGCCGCCGGCAGCAGTTGGTGCCTCCACCGCAGATGGGGGTGTACGTCGCGTCCGAGGTGGCCAAGGGCCTCGATCACGCTCATCGCCGGCGCGACGAACAAATGCGCCCTCTCGGCATCGTCCACTGCGACGTCTCCCCACAAAACGTTCTCTTGTCGTTCGAAGGAGAGGTCAAAGTCACCGATTTCGGAATCGCCAAGGCGCGGGGCGTGCTCGGGGCCGACCGACCCGACGACACGCGTGCGAAGAAGCTGCACGGGAAATTCGGGTACATGAGCCCCGAGCAGGCGCGCGGCGAGCGGTTCGATGCGACGAGCGACCTCTTCTCGCTCGGCACGCTCCTCTACGAGTGCGTCGCGGGGGTCAACCCTTTCAGCGCGCCGACCACGTTCGAAACCCTCCGGCGCGTGCAGGCTTGCGAGTACCCACCCATCGAGATCCTGCGGCCCGACGCGCCCCCGGAGCTGGTCGACATCCTGCGGATGGCCATGGCCCGGCGCCCCGCGGAGAGGTACCCCGATGCCGGGCGAATGTACGAAGCGCTCCTTGCCCTCCTCTACTCGCAGGGCAGCCGCTATGGCGCCCACGACCTCGCCGAGTTCGTGTCGCTCTTCCGGGACGGCGACGGGGACGTCGGCGCGACGCCGCAGCCGATGCTCGAGGTCGACGCCGTGCCGTCCTCCGCGGAGCGCACGCCCGTGGACGTCCCTACGTCGGTCCGCGCCGCCAGGACGGCGCTCGAGTCGAGCGCGGTGAACGGCGCCGCCGAGATGGGCGAGCGCCGCGAGGTAACGGCGCTCGTCATCGAGCTGGCCCGCCAGACCCCGCCGGAGGTGGTCGACAAGGCGGCCGGCATCGTCGGACGCTGGGGGGGCCGTGTCCTTCATCGTGAGGAGGATCACATCGCCGCGCTCTTCGGCCTCGGAGATCCCGATGGGCGTGACACCGAAATGGCGACCAGGTGCGCCCTGGTCACGGAAAAGAGCCTCACGCCGCGGCCGCCTGGCTCGGGTCTGCACACCGGGCGGATCCACCTTTCGCGCGCGGGCGAGGCGCACGACGACGAGCTTTTGAGCGCCCTCCTCGGCACTGCACGCGAGCTCGCCCGCGTGCGCGAAGGGCGCGCAGCGATGAGCGCGTCGGCCATGCGCCAGGTCAAAGCGCTCTTCGAGTTCGAATCGATTGGCGAAGGTACCCGGCCGGTCGGAGACGGCGCGTGCCTCGTCGTGAAAGACGTTCGACGTGCACCGGAGGCGTTCGGGAGGTTCGTCGGGCGCAAGCAGGAGCTGCGCCGCATCGGCGAGGCCCTAGCCCGGGCCTCGAAGCGCACCGCCCGCGCGGTCACGATCCGTGGAGACCACGGCGTCGGCAAGACGCGGCTGCTCTACGAGGTGGAGCGGCGCCTGCGCAAGGGGGGCTACAACGTCGGCTTTCACCTCGCGGCGTGTCTCCCGTGTGGCAGCGACTTCCCGCTCTCCGGTCTCGTGTCCATGTTGCAGTGCCTCTGCGGGACCGCCGAGGGGGACACTCAAGATCGAATCCTCGCCGTTCAGCCACGGCTGCGCGCGCTCGGGCTCCAGGGCGACGAGGTGACCGTGGTGCTCATCGCGCTCGGGGCGAGCATGGCGCCCGTGTCCGGCAACACGAAGTCCCTGCTCCGGCAAGCGTTCACGCGGATGGTTCACAGCCTTTGCGCGGACCGGCCCCACGCGTTCGCGTGGGACGGGGCCCACGCGATGGACGATGAGAGCAACGCCGTCCTCGAGGGCATCGTTCGCGAAGCGCCGCAGACGCGCGTGGTGTTCGTGTTCGCCGCGCGCGCAGGGTTCTCCCACGGCTTCGAGGCGGTGGAGGGCCACATCGCGCTCGATCTCGGCGATCTCGCCCCGCCCGACGTCGAGCGGCTGGTGGCGCTGCGCCTCGCCGTCGACGCGGTTCCCGAGGAGCTGCTTCGGTTCGTTCGGGCGCGTGCAGGCGGGCACCCGCTCTTCGTCGAGGAGGTCCTCAAGGCGCTGGTCGACGCACGCGCCATATCGGTCGCCGAGCGTACGGTGCTCTCGATGAAGCTCGTCGGCCAAGATCTGGCGCTTCCGAAGACGCTCCGTGGGCTCGTCGCCTCGCGCGTGGCCCGCCTCTCGAGCCAGGACCGCGCGACCCTCCAGGCCGCCGCGGTGCTGGGTGAGCCGTTCGACGCCAACGTGCTGTCCAGCATGCTCGGTCGTGAGTTGGCGTCGGTGGACCTGTCGCTGGCGAAGCTCAGAGAGCACGACTTCATCACCGACGCCGGCCCCATCGACCTTCGCTTCACGTCGCCGCTCGTCCCGGAGACCGTGAACGACGCCCTGACACCCGCCGCCGCCCGCGAAATGCACGCGGCCGCGGGACAGGCCCTCGAGAGCACACTGAAGGAGCGCGCGTGGGAGCACGCCGGCCGAATTGCCGGCCACCTCTACGAGGCAGGCGATCGCGAGCGGGCCGCCACTTACTTCGCGCAGAGCGGCCGCCGGCGCCTCGAGACGCGTCAGCTCGAGCCCGCGGCGCGCGACTACGCACGCGCCATCGCGCTCGCCGATCCGGCTTCGCGCTCGGCCGACGAGCTGGCCGCCTGGCTCGAGCAGCTCGCCTCGGCGGTACGCCTGGTCCGGTCGTCGCCCGATGCACCGGACCTCTGTAGCCGCGTCGTCGAGCGAGCCGACCAAGCGGGCTCGCGCGCGACCCGGGTGCGGGTGCGCGTCGCGTCGGGGCACATCCTCGCCGCAATTCATCGCATGGAAGAAGCGCGCCAGCGCCTCGCCGAGGCCTCCGCCATCGCCGACGGCGACGAGTGGCTCGTCAAGCCCGTTCTCCTCGCAGAGGCCGAGCTCGCGACCCGCCAGGGTGACTTCAAGCGCGCCCTCGTCGTGCTCGACGAGCTCCACCGCGTCGTCCACGCGATGAAGGACGACCAGGAAAAACATCGTGTCGCGCTGCACCTCGCGCAATCTTACGCCGCCATCGGCGATCGCGCCGCGGCGCTCGCCCATCACCAGGGCGCCGCGCACCTGCTCCCGAACGATCGCACGGCGACCCTCGAGCGCTTGAAGGTGCGCGCCCTCATCGATTATTTCACCCGCGACTTCCTCGCGGCGGCCCAGCACAGCGAGAAGGCCATCGATCTCGGGCGCGAGATGGGCCTCACCTACGAAGTGATGCTCAACTTGCATCACCTCGGAAATACGCTCGTCCACCTCGAAGATTTGCCGCGCGCCTACGGCGCAGTTGGCCAGTCGCTCGCCCTTTGCGAAGAGTGCGGCGACGAGAGGTTCGCGAACTACAACCGGATGCTGCTGGCCTTCCTCGACGGAATCCAGGGCACGGTCGACGGCGAGAAGCTCT
Organism: uncultured delta proteobacterium; assembly: GCA_963787925.1. GTDB lineage: Bacteria > Myxococcota_A > Polyangia > Polyangiales > Polyangiaceae > Palsa-1150. The sequence continues at coordinate 31,815 of CAWBEN010000002.1, read as the reverse complement.
TGCGCCACGGGATTGCGTACGCGGAGGCAAAGGACTTCACGTCCGACGTCGTCGGCGGACGCCTCCTGCTCGCCAACCTGCTCTTTCGCGTGGGCCGTAGCGAGACGGCCCGCGCAGAATATTGGAGCACGCTGGAGCTCGCCACTGGCGCGGGCCATCGCCTCATCGCCGACGACTGTCAGGTCGCGCTTTCGATGCTGGCCGCCAGCGAGTGCGGCGCGGTCGGCCCCGCGCTGGAATCAGCGTCCGGCCAGTGACAGGGCCCCCAGCTCCGCCACGAGCGCGTCGTGAAGTCGACCGTTCGTGGCGACGATGCTGCCGCGAAGGACGGCCCCAGTGCCGCCTTCGTAGTCCGTGATGGATCCGCCGGCAGCGAGCACGATCGCTGCGCCAGCCCCGACGTCCCAGGCGTTGAGCTTTCGCTCCCAATAGCCGTCGTAGGTCCCGTCGGCGACCAGACAGAGATCGATGGCCGCCGATCCGCAGCGACGGACCGCCTGGCACTTCTTTTTGATGGCGACGAACGCGTCGAAGTTGTTGTCGGCGCTCGTCCGGCGGTCATACGGAAATCCCGTCGCGAGGAGCGCGTCGTCCAAGACCGAGACCTCGCTGACGCAGCAGGCCTGGCCGTTGCGCGTCGCCTCCCCGGCGGTGGCGCCGCCGCCGACGACCCCGGTCCACTCCACTCCGAGCGACGGCGCGACGACGACGCCGAGGACCGGAGCGCTCCCCACGACCAGTCCGACGGACACGCACCAGAAGGGGTGCCCGTGGACGAAGTTGGTCGTGCCGTCGAGCGGGTCGACGTACCAAGTGGCGGCATGCGCTCCGCTCGCTGGTTCGCCGCCCTGCTCCTCGCCGACGACGGGGAACGGCGTGGCTTTCCCGAGCCTTTCGCGAAGCAGCGTCTCGCTGTCGCGATCGAATTGCGTGACCAGATTGATGCGGCCCTTGTGCTCGATGGCGGGGCGCTTCCGCCACCCTTTTTCCACGAGCGACGCCGCGGCACGCGCCGCCTCGACCGCCTCGCCGAGGAGCTCCCGCCGGTCGAAGCGCTCATCGAGGGTCGTATCCGTCATCGGCGTCCGAGCTCCGTGAGCAGCCTCTCGCGGAGCCCGCCGAACGAGCCGTTCGACAAGATTGCGATCGTGTCGCCGGAGCGCGCCTGGCCGACGAGCCGCTCGACGATGGTCTCTACGCCCGCCGCCGTCTCCGCTTTCGGCCCCAAGTCGCGCGCCAGGCGTTGCAAGTCGAGCCGCTCCCGCTCGGGGACGTCGAGGCGTCCAAGGGGCGCGAGGAGAACGTGGTCCGCCGCGCCGAACACGCGCGCATAGGCTTCTTGGTGAAGGGCCCGGCAAGACGTCGCGCTCCGCGGCTCGAACGCGACCCAGAGCGCGCCGGCGGGATGACGCGCTCGGAGCGCGCGCAGGGTCTCGTCGACCGCTGTCGGGTGGTGCGCGAAATCGTCGTAAACGCGCACGCCGCCAGGAGCCCCGAGCCACTCCTGACGGCGGCGCACCCCCTCGAACGACAGAAGATGCGTCCGCGCGGCGTGCACGCTTGCGCCGAAGCCTTCGGCGCAGGCCGCGACGGCCGCGACCGCGTTGCGAACGTTGTGCCGTCCGGGAATACGCAGCGCGAAGCGACCGCACGAGACGCCGCCGGCGAAGAGGTCGAAGGGCTGGGCGCCGTCCGCGGCGACGGCGGCGGGGGCGCCGAGCCACGTCGGCGTGACGTCACCGGTGTCGTCGCCCTCGAGGGCGTACCACGCGACCCGCGCCTTCGCCGATTCGAAGACGACCGCGCGCACCCGTGCGTCGTGCGCGTCGCAGACGAGTAGGCCGCCGACGGGCACCCTACGCACGAAAGACCGAAACGCCGCTTCGTAGGTGGCCACGTCGGGGTAAATGTCGATGTGATCGTGCTCGATGCTCGTCACGATCGCCACGTCGTCCGTCGTGACGGCCACGTAATCCAGAAACTTCGGCTCCTTGTGCCAATAGACGGCGTCGTACTCGTCGCCCTCGACCACGAAGGGCGACCGACCCCGAGGGCTCGCCTCGTCGATCCCTTCGGCGGCGGCGCCTCGCTCCGACAGACGTCCTAGACGGATCCGCGTCGAGCCGATGGCGGCGCCGGCGGCCAGCCCTTTCGGAACCCCCCCGATGAACCAGCCGGGGTCTTGCTCGGCGCGCACGAGCAGCCAGGCGCACATCGCGCTCGTCGTCGTCTTGCCGTGGGTGCCCGTGACGACGAGCGGTCGACGCCTCGACAAGAAGTGCGCTCGGAGGGCGGCCGACATCGACGACCGCTCGAGCGCCTGTTGCTCGGCGGCCTCCGCCTCGACGTTCCCGCGCCGAATCGCGTTGCCCACCACGACGAGGTCGGGCCGCGGGTCGAGATGCGCGGCGGCGTACCCGTCGAAGCAGCGAACGCCGAGAGCCTTCAGCGTGGGACCCACCGGCGGGTCGAACGCGACGTCCGACCCGCTGACGTCGTGCCCCGCCTGACGGAAGAGCGTCGCCAGCGCGCCCATGCCCGTCCCCGACACGCCGACCAGGTGCACGTGCATCGTGCGCGATTCCTAGCGCAAACGATGCGTCCGCACGAGGCGGTCACGCCTTGGCGAAGACGAATGCGTCCCCGTCCAGCGCGACCTTCACGATGCTCCCCGGAGGGTAACCTCCTCGGAGGATCTCCTCGGCCAACGGATCTTGAACTTGCTTCAAGAGCGCACGCTTGAGCGGTCGCGCGCCGAAGGCCGGCTCGTAGCCGAGCTCGACGAGCTTGTCCTTGGCGGCGTCCGTCAGCTGCAACTTCAGCTCACGATCGACGACCAGCCTCTCGAGATGCCTGAGCTGGATGTCGACGATCCCTCGCAAATCGATCTTCGACAGCGGCCGGAACAGCACGACGTCGTCGATTCGGTTGAGAAACTCCGGGCGCAAGAACGCCCGCAGCTCTTCTTGGAGAACGTCGCGCAAGGCCTCGATTCCTTCGGCCGAGGCAAAGAGCGCGGGGTCGGTTTCGAGCAGTCGCTTGCTGCCGATGTTGCTGGTCATGATGACGACCGTGTTCGAAAAATCCGCGGTCCGCCCGCGCCCGTCCGTGAGGCGCCCGTCGTCGAGCACCTGGAGAAGCAGGTTGAACACGTCGGAGTGGGCTTTTTCCACCTCGTCGAAGAGGAGCACGCTGTACGGCCGGCGGCGGACGGCCTCGGTCAAATAGCCCCCCTCCTCGCTGTCGACGTAACCCGGCGGGGCGCCGACCAAGCGCTGGGCCATGTGCTTTTCCATGAACTCGCTCATGTCCAGGCGGGTGAGCGACTGCTCGTCGTCGAACAAAAACTCGGCAAGCGCCTTGGCGAGCTCCGTCTTGCCGACGCCGCTCGGGCCGAGAAACAAGAACGAGCCGATGGGCTTGCCCGGATCGCGTAGGCCCACTCGCCCGCGGCGTACCGCACGCGACACGGCTCGGACGGCCTCGTCTTGACCGATGATGCGCTCGGTGAGGCGTTCTTCCATCTTGAGCAGCTTTTCGCTCTCGGCCTCGAGCATCTTGCTGACCGGGATGCCGGTCCAGTCGCCGAGGACGATTGCGACGTCCTCCTCGGTCACGACGTTCGACGCCTTGTCCGCGAGCTCCCGCCCGACAGCGGCCTCCGCCGCCTCGTACCGGCGCTTCGCGTCCGGAAGCTGAACGTGCTCGAGCTCGCCCAGCCTCGCGAAATCGTGCTTCTGGCGAGCCTCTTCGAGCTGCTGACGAACACGCTCGTGCTCGGCGCGGAGCGAGGCGAGAGCCGCCAACGCCCCGCGCCTCGAGTCGAGCCGCGCGCGCATCGCGCTCACCGACGGCTCGAGCTCGCTGATTTCCTTGTCGATGCGCTGCCGAGCGCGCACGCTCATCGCGTCGACGTCTCCGCTGAGCGAGAGAGCTTGTGCCTTCAGCGAGGCGAGGCGCCGGATCGCCTCGTCGACGTCCGCCGGGACGCCGTCGATCTCGATGCGCTTGCGCGCCGCCGATTCATCGAGCAAGTCGATCGCGGCGTCGGGCAGCGCGCGATCTTGGAGGTACCGCTTCGCGAGGCGAACCGACGAGACAATCGCGCCCTCGCCGATTTGCACCGCGTGGTGAGCCTCGTACATCGAAGCGACGCCCCGCAACGTCTCGATCGCCTGGTCGACGGTCGGCGACTCGACGGTGAGCACGCTGAATCGGCGCAAGAGGCCGGCATCCCGCTCTTGCATTTTGCGCAGCCCCTCGAGCGTCGCCGACGCGAGCAGACGGACCTCACCGCGCGCGAGGAGCGGCTTCAGCAGATCGCCGACGCCGCTGCCTGACGACCCCTGCCCGAGAAGCGAATCGATTCCGTTCACGTAGAGGAGCGTGTCTCTCGACCCGCTCTTGACGGCGGCGAGCACTTGGCGCAGCCGCTCTTCGATCTCACCCCGCAGCTTGGCCCCGGCCACGATGAGCCCCGTCTCGAGCTCTAGAATGCCGAGCTTTGCCAGCGTCTCCGGCACGTCGCCTGCGGCGATCCGCATCGCCAATGCCCGGACGATAGCGCTCTTGCCCACGCCTGCTTCGCCGACGAGCAGCGGATGGTTCTTCTGCCTCCGCTCGAGGATGCGAAGCAGTCGCCGCACTTCGACGTCCCGCCCGATGACGGGATCGAGCCCGCCGCGGCGAGCCGCCTCGACGAGATCGTGGGTGAAGCGGGGAAGCACCTCGGCGCCTCCCGCGCCGGCAGGACTGATGTCGCGCGGCGCGGTCGCGAGCGCCGCCATGTGAGGCCGCAGGCTCCCGGGGCCGAGCCCGAACGCTTGGAGAACGACCGCTGCTGGGCCGCGGATCTCTTGCGAGAGGGCATTGAGGAGGTGCTCCACCCCCACGGTGGCCGTCGTGGCTTCCTTCTCGGCGCGTCCGAGGAGCTGAAGCATCGCGCTCGACAAGTAGGCCAGACCTGCCGTCGTCTTGTTGATGCGCGCAAGCGATGACTCCGCCTCGACCGATACGTCTGCCGGGTCGGCCCCCGCCCGCCGAAAGACTTCTTGAACCCCGCGGTCCCGCTCGACGGACCGCGCGAGGAGGTGAATCGGCTCGACCTGCGCGTGCCTGCGTTCGTCGGCCAGGCTCTGCGCTCCAGCGACGAGAGCCTTCGCGGCGGGCGCGTACCGGTCGAGTTGGATGGTTTGCTCCGCGGCCATCGAAATGCCAAGTTAGCACGTGAAGATCGGCCCAATGCCCCATGTCACGATCTACACGACCCGCGTCTGCCCCTATTGCACGATGGCCAAGCGCCTCCTGGCGACGCGAGGCATCGCTTACGAAGAGGTCGACGTGACCGGCGACGAAGCCAAGCGCGCCTGGCTCGTCCAAACGACCGGGCGGCGGACGGTCCCCCAGGTGTTCATAGAGGGCAAAGCCGTCGGCGGGTACGACGAGCTCGCCGCGCTCGACCGCGCGGGGCAATTGGTTCGGCCGACGGCCTGAGACGGAGCCTGGGGAGCGGCCTCGGACGCGGGGTCAGCGGGCCTGGACGGCCGCCGCCAGCGCGTCGACCAGCCGTGGCACGTCCGACCCGGCGACGGAGCACAAGGCGACACGGAGAGCCCCGGCGCCATTGCGCTGCGCCTGGGGGACCACGTAAACGCCTTCGGCGCGAAGGGCCTCGGCCTTCTCGCGCGGTCGATCGCAGAAGACCGTGACGAAGAATCCCCCTTCGTAGCGCGGATGACGTAGGCCGCAGCGGCTCGCGTGATCGTTGAACGCCTGGACACGCGCGCGCAGCAACCGCTTCGCATCGTCGCGCTCCGACGCGCAGGCCCGCGCCATCTCTGGCTCCGCCAATAGGCGCGTGATGGCGAAGAGGCCTCCCCGGTTGCAATTCGACCAGGTGCCGCGCGACGAATAGCTGAGAGCCGCCGCAAGCGTCGCGCGCTCTTGCCCGTCAGGAACGCACGCGACGAGCGCGCCCACGCGCAGGCCGTAGTGCGTGAACGATTTGCTCGCGCTCCACGCGAACAAGAGGGCCGCCCGGCCGAGCAGCGGCCGCAGGTGGCGGAGAAAGGCATAGGGGTCGCGCGCTCCGTAGAGAAAGTACGCGCAGTCCACGAGGAGCGTCACCGGCCCATCGGCGGCGCGGGCCGAGACGCACGCGACGACGGCACGCCATTCGGCGTCGGTCATCGAGTAGCCCGTCGGATTGTGGCAGGGATCATTGAGGACGAGCAGGGCACGGCCCTGCGCTCGCATCTGGAGCGCGAGGGCTGCGTCGAGGGCGGCCACGTCGAGGCCCCCAGCGGCGTCGAACATCTCGAACGACTCGAGCTTTCGGTCCGACTCGTCGCAGAGCGTCTGGTAGGGACCCCAGAACCAGCTCGTCGTCAAAAGGGCCTGGCCGGGCTCGAGGAAGTTCGCGATGGCGTGGCGGAGCGCTCCGGAGCCGCCCGGCGTGGCGACGGCGATCGCGCTGCTCCGGAGCTCGGGCTCGGAGTGAAAGAGATCGTCGACGACGGCGCGCAAGAAGTCCGGCGTCCCCGCGATCGGCGCGTAGGTCGCCCACTCCACGGCGGGCACCTCGAGGACCGCCCGGGTCGCGGTCGGGAGGATGGCGAGACGACCCTCGTCGTCGAGCAGCGCGCCGACGGTCGCGTTGATGATCGGCTCCCCGCGCAGCTTGCGCTGGGTCGCCTCTTTGTTCAGCGCGAAGATCGGGTCGTCGGCGGGCCGACTCTGGTGCGACGGAATCAGCTGCATCACGGTGGGGCTCTTATCGCGCGGCTGTCACTTTGTCACCGCGGACGCCGCGAGCCGCCCGGCGCTGCCACGTTGGCCCGCGGGCGCTCGTCTCCGTGCACCAACCAGGCGGAACGCAGCGGGAATCGCCGTGGCACGCGCTATGCTGCTCCGTCCCAGTGATGAGGAGTCGTTGGCGCTTCGCTTTCGTTCGCGGGCTGGTCGCGTCGCTCCTCGGGCTTTGGCTTGGAGCCGGCGCGGCGGAGGCGCAGACGACGACCACGACCACCACGGGGCCGAGCGTCGTGCTGACGCAGCAGCAGCATCCCGACCGGATCGACATCGATGGAAACAATCTCGGCCAGAGCACCCGCGCGCAGAACCTGAACCCGACGGGCGTCAACTACGACGACTGCGCCCAGAACCTGAGGCTCCGCTTCACCGTCGCCGTCTCCGGCGTCAATCAGACGGCGACAACCTGCTGGTCTGGGCCACGAACACGGACAGACTGCCAGGCCTCCAGCTGCGCGCGCGAAGTGGCAGCGTCGCCGACCTGTTGGGCTCGTCAACCAGGGCGCCACGGCCCTCGTTCGAGCTCATTGAGCTCGTTGGCAACGTACCATTCGACGTCTGGGTGCGCGACCTCGTCGGCCCCAGAACCAGGTCCCGAATCAGGCCAGTCTGGCCGCGACGCAGGCCCGAGGCGAAGGGCTTGGACTGAGCGCTTGCCCGCCGCAACCGCCACGGTCTTGGCGCAAGTTCCAATGAAGTCTGGTTCATCGCTCTGAAGTCGTCAACGGAGACCCGTCGACGGCACTGCGCTCGCGTCCCGATCACGACGGACCTCGTCGGGCCACCGGCGCCGACGGGCGTTGGCTCGAGCCGACGGCGACACGTTGTCCACCGTCACCTGGCAGACGAACTCGGACTCGGACACGACCAGCTACGACGTCTTCATCGATCCCATTCCGGGCCAAGAAGGCACCAGCGCGACGGGGACGTCCGACGCCACGGTGGTGTCCAATTCGAGCGTCCTAATCTGCCCCGACACGGGCACCGCCACCGCTACGTCTGACGCCAGCGACGCGAGCGACGACACGGGAGCCCCAGTCGCCGCGAGCTCCGATGCGGGCTGTTACACCGTGAACGTGGGGGGAAGCTCGACCGGCACGGCGACGACCAACGGAACGTGCGCTTCGAGCTCCGTGCTCTCCACGAGCAGCGCGCAAGACAGCGGCGCCGTGACTACGGTGGACGAAGCCGGCAACGTCGTCAGCACGACGAGCGGGAGCGGCGGCATCTCGGGCGTCCCAACCCAGAACCTGGTGGCGGGCGGCTCGTCGGGCGTGACCGTGTCCGACAAATCGACTGGAACCTTCACGATCACGGGCCTGCGCAACGGCGCGGTCTACAACGTGGCCGTCGCCGCGGTCGACGGGTCGGGCAACGTCGGTCCGTCTTCGACGCAGGCTTGCGTATCCCCCGCACCGGTCCTCGATTTCTGGTCGACCTACCGCGCCGCCGGTGGCCAGGCGGGGGGCGGCTTTTGCGCGCTGGAAGCGGCGGGGGCCCCTGCCTCGTCGCTCGCAATGGTTCCGCTCGGCCTGGCCGCCTTCGCGCTGGCGCGCCGGCGCCGGAGTCGCCGGGCCGGCGCCCGGAGCGCCCGATGACCCTCGGGCCCGTCCCGCGGGCACCGCGCCGAAGCGGAGCCCGTTTCGCGATGGCCCTCGTGGTGGCCAGCGCCTGGCTGCCCGCCTGGCTCACGGCGGGCGAGGCGCGCGCGCAGACGTCGCGGCGCGAGACGACGTACGGCGGGCACAGGGGCTTCGAGTCGCCGCAAAACTTTGCCTTCGAGCTCCGTTTTTCACCGTTCACCCCGGATGTCGACAAGGACCCCTCGCTTCACGGGGCGACGCCGTTCAACGACCGGTTCGGCTCGAATCCGCGGCTTCTGTTCGGCGCCGAGCTCGACTGGCAGGCCGCCCGCATTCCTCACGTCGGGACCCTCGGGCCCGGCATCGGTGCAGGCTATTCTACGATGACCCGCCCAGCGGCCTTCGCGCCTCCGCGCACGGGGATCTCGGGCGAAGACACCTCGTTCGAGGTCTTTCCGTTTTACGTCGTGGGCGTGCTCCGCGCCGACGCCCTCTGGCGCGAGCTTGGGATACCCTTCGTGCCGTACGCGAAGATCGGCATCGGCTACTCCCTATGGCGAGCGAGCAATACGCTCGGCACGTCGGCGTACACGAGTCCGACCTCCGGACAGAGAGTCCTCGGCGAAGGGCACACGTTCGGGACCGAGCTCGCCTTCGGACTGGGGTTCAACCTCAACGCGCTCGACCCTTACGCCGCGCGAAATTTCGACGACGCGATGGGCGTCAATGGCACTTATCTCTTTGCCGAGTGGACGCGCTCGGACCTGAACGGCCTGTTCCAACAGAACGCGCTCTCCGTCGGCGGCACTTACTGGACGTTCGGCATCACGTTCGAGTTCTGAACGGGCGGCGCGCCCGGAGCCGCTAGGATCCGGCGCGCCTCGCTTGCGCTCGTGGAGCGCCAAGTTTCACGAAGACCATCGAGTCGTAACCCGGCCGAAACGTACGCAGAAACGAAACGAAGCAGGCCCCGCGCATCACGTTCGCGTGCGCGCCTCATCGTGGCATTCGGCCACGTGGCGGAAATGGCCGCGCTCGTTAGGAGTCTTGTTATTTCGCATGGTTCCCACCCATTTGGAGGGGCACGAGCGCTGCAATGGGCAGTGCCCGACCTCCGACGGGCCACGTCCGGCGTTCGCGCTGGCTCGTGGTCACGAGTCGCGTCCACCCCACGTCAAGTCCTTCGCTGCGACACCAACGACCCATAAAAATAAATTCGAAAGGAAGACCTCAAATGACGACGCAGAACGGCTCCGACCGCCCCAAGAGTAACCGCGGCTTCGCGTCGATGGATCGAGGCAAGCAGAAAGAGATCGCGAGCAAGGGCGGCAAGGCTGCGCACTCGCAAGGACGCGCGCACGAGTTCACCGCCGACGAGGCCCGGACCGCTGGACGCAAAGGCGGCGAAACGGTGAGCCGAGACCGAGCGCACATGGCAGCCATCGGGCGCTCGGGGGGCCAGGCGCGGGGTCGAAACCGCGCGCTCCAGGCCACGCACGAGACGCCCCGAGTCGAGTCGAGCCAAGCGACGGCTGCGGGCTCGAACGAGTCGACGGCAACGGCCGCGGAGTGACGTCAGGCCTCACGCCCGCGCGAGGCCCCGCGCGCCGCGTCGGATGGTAGGCTGGGCCGGTCCCCGCATGCGCATCCTCGTCACCGGCGGAGCCGGCTACATCGGCTCGCACATGGTTCGCACGTTGCTCCGAGCGGAGCACGACGTCGTCGTCGTCGATGACTTGTCGACGGGGCACCGCGACACCGTGCCGACGGGCGTCCCGTTCGAGCGGGCCGATGTCGCGGACAGGGGGCGCTTGCGCGATGTGATTCGGACGCACGCCGTAGAGGCGGTCTTTCATTTTGCGTCGAAGATTCAGGTCGGCGAGTCGGTCGCGGATCCGCGGCTCTATTACACCGGCAATCTCGGCAGCGCGATTTCGCTTCTCGAGAGCGCGCTCGACGGCGGTGTCAAACACGTCATCGTGTCCTCGACGGCGGCGGTCTACGGCAACCCGATTCGGGTTCCCATCGATGAAGAGCACCCGACGACACCGATAAACCCCTACGGCGAGACGAAGCTCGCCATCGAATGGATGTTGGCTTCGTATGCCCGTGCTTACGGGCTGCAGTACGCGGCGCTCCGCTACTTCAACGCATGCGGCGCCGACGCCGTCGCCGGCCTCGGGGAGCGGCACGACCCCGAGACGCACCTGATCCCCATCGTCATCGACGCGGCGCTCGGAAAGCGCGAGCACGTCACCGTGTTCGGAACCGACTACGACACTCCCGACGGGACATGCGTTCGGGACTACATCCATGTCCTCGACTTGTGCGACGCGCACCTCGCGGCGCTCGAGCAGCTCGAGGGGGGGGGCGAAGGCGGGGCGTTCAACCTCGGCACGGGCAACGGTCACTCGGTGACCGAGGTGATCGATGCCGTGCGCCGCGTGAGCGGGCGCGAAGTACCGACCAAGTACGGGCCGCGACGCGCCGGTGACCCGGCGCGTCTGGTCGCGGCGGCCGACCGTGCCGCCCGCGTCCTCGGATGGACGGCGAAGCGCGTGTCGCTGGACGAAATCGTACGCGACGCGTGGCTGTTTCAGTCCCGCTCTTGAAACGGGAGTCGTGGCAGGGAGCGCCAGGGCCGGAAGCGTCAACGGACCGGGACGCGTCAACCGGTTGACGCCTTCGCGGTCGGCCTGGCCATCCACCGCTCGACGGCCCGCCTCCAATTGTCGTGGGTTCCCTCCACCGGGGTCAGGCCGGTGAACGGGCAGTCCTGCGGCACGCAGAGCACGTTGGCCTGCGGCTGATATTGCCCGAAGACGTTCTCGCCGTTTCCGAAGAAATTGCTCGGGTTGTAATAGCCGGCAATCTGCCAAAAGGCCTTGTAGCCGATGCCGTCGACCGCCTCGAGCACCTGACGTGACCGCTCGATCGTGTCGTTCTCGAGAAAGAGAGCGGGACGGCAGCGGGCGATGGTCTCCTTGGCGCCCGCAAGGACGCTCGACTCCATTCCCTCGACGTCGACCTTGATGAGCGCGCAGCGCGGCAGCTCGAGCTCGTCGATCGGGAGCACGTCGACCGCCTCGCCCGTACCGTTGCTCGACGGCGTGACGGCGCCGAAGTTGAACGTTCGCTCGGGATCCACCGCCGGAAACAAGAGCTGGCCCCGCCGATCGCCGACGGCGGCCATCAAGCACGTGACGTTCGTCAGACCGTTGAGCGCCACATTTCCGCAGAGCGTCTGAAAGACGAGGCGTTGGGGCTCGAAAGCGATGACGAGCCCCTTCCGCGTGACCTTGTTGGCAAAGAAGACGGTGTGGGTGCCGATGTTGGCGCCGACGTCGAGGACCACGTCGCCGGGCGACAGAACTTGCCCGAGAACGAACAACTCGTCGTCGCACCACTCGCCGTAGAGATCGAGCGAGCGGCCGATGAACGCGTCGTTGACGTTGTACATCATGTTCCCATGACGGCACTTCTTGACCGCCATGTGGGCCGATTCGACCAGCCGCGCAGGAGCGTTTGCCCGTTCTGATCGCATGTGTGTGCTCCTCGCCGACGCGCCGTGCGCCAGCGGGACAGGGAGCAACGCGCGTGCCGACCGTAGCGCCCGTCAGCGGTCCAGCGCCTGCAGCTCGGCGCGAGCGCGCTCGAGGCGATCGTCGGCTTCTCCAGCCGCACGCTTGGCGCGCTCGGCCTCGGCGTGGGCACGCTGCGCCGCGAATCGAGACTCCTCGGCCGCCGACCGCGCGAGTCGGGCAGCCTCCTCGAACGAGGCGACTTGCCGGCGCGCCGCTTCAATCGCGCGCTCTCTCGTTCGCTTCGCTCGTTTCTCTTGCTCTTGCCTTGCGCGCTCCACGCGGAGAGCGCGCTGCCTTTCGCGCTCGGTCTCTCGGCTTTCACCGTCGGGCGCCCGGGTCGCGGTCGCGAGCGGCGCGCGCGCTCTGCCGGGGCCTGGAGAGCCTCCCCCCGTCGGCTCTCGGTGCGGCGCGCCGGCTGCGCTCGTCTCGAGGCCGGCGAAGGGGTCCTCGACTTCGATGTCGCGCGTCAACCGACCGGCGAGCAATCGCTCGCGCGTCGCCGAGTCCTCCGCGTGGGCGGCCTGGAGCGTTTCGCCGATGCGGCGGCCTTCGACGCGCGCTTGCGTCGCGCTGGCGTCGACCCCGGAGTCGAGCAGCGCGCTCCGCGCCGCACGAACGATGTCCGCCACACGCTCGCGGTACCCTCGGGTGGCGACTCGCACCGACTCGACGTCGCCGCGCTTCTGTGCGGCAACCGCTACATCGCGCGCCTCGAAGACCGCGCGCAAGAGCTCGGGGTGACGCCTGGCCACCTGGTTGAGCCCCCAGGCGGTTCGGGTCGGCTTGCCCACGGCACCCACGAGGCGGGAGGCAGGGACCTCGCCCGCGGCGCGCAGCTTCCCGACGAGCTCGCGGCGACGCGCCACGAAGGCGTCGAGCGGCGCGGCGTACAGCTCGTCGAGCGCCGCGGCGAGCGCGTCCGACGCGCCTTCGTGACTTGCGCGCCGGATGCCCCGGTTCCGCGTCGAAGAGGCCATCGCGGAGCCCATTATGCCCCCGCGGCCGAGAGAAGCGCAGGCTTTGGGCCGAGCCCGCGACGCGCGTCCCGGCCTTGGGGTAGAACGACCCATGCGACAGATCTGGATATCGCGCGCCGGCCGACCCGATGTTCTGCAGGTCCGCGAGGCACCGGACCCCGACGCGGGCCCGGGCGAAGTGCGCATCCGCGTGCGAGCGGCGGGAATCAACTTCGCCGATCTGCTGGCGCGTGTCGGCCTCTATCCCGACGCGCCGAAGCTCCCGTGCGTCGTCGGATACGAGGTCTCGGGCACGATCGACCAAGTCGGCGAGGGCGTGATCGAGCGCAAAGTCGGCGACCGCGTGTTTGCCATGCCCAAGTTCGGCGGCTACACCGACGTGCTCGTCGTCCGCGTGGGGCAGGTGTTCGCGATGCCCGAGAAGATGTCCTTCGAGGAGGGCGCCGCGCTCCCCGTCGTCTACCTGACCGCGTACAACGCGATGCTCTTCACCGGGTCGCTGCGACCCGGCGCGAGCGTTCTCATTCATTCTGCTGCGGGCGGCGTCGGGCTGGCGGCGATTCAGATTGCGAAGACGCGCGGTTGCACGATCTTCGGCACCGCGTCGCCCGCGAAGCACGCTTTTTTGCGCGAGCATGGGGTCGGCTACCCCATCGATTCGAAAGGCGACTACGCAGCGGCCGTACGCGGCGTCGTGGGGGACCGCGGCGTCGACCTGGTTCTCGATCCGGTTGGCGGCAAGTCGTGGTCGGTCGGCTACGACCTTCTGGGGCCGTGCGGGCGCCTCGTCGCGTTCGGCCTCTCCGCCGTCGCCAAGGGAGAGAAGCGCTCGCTGCTCCACGCGGCCGCGCAGGTCGTCCAGGTGAGGCGCCTCAGCCCGATGAAGCTCATGGAGGACAACAAGACGGTGACCGGCGTGAACATGGGCCATCTTTTCCACCGCCTCGATCTGCTGCGGCCGCAGTTCGCGGCGTTGCTCACGATGTACGACGCCGGCCAGCTCGAGCCGCACGTCGACCGGATCTTTCCTTTCGACCAGGCGCCGGCGGCGCATCAGTTTCTGCACGATCGCAAGGCGATCGGAAAAGTGCTGCTCGTCCCGTAGGCGTCGCTCTCCCGACGTTCCGCGCGTCAGCGCTTCACGAGGCGCGCGCGCAAGCCGTCCACCGGCTCGGGCGTGAGCTGCGACCATTCGTAGTCCAGGCGCTGCGCTGGAAGGTCGAGCTCGTAGCCGCGGAGCAGGCACACGACGAAGAGGCGAAAGAGCTGCGACGCGTAGTCCGTCCCGGCGCAATGATGGCTCGTCTCCGGCTGGCCCGGGCCGTGGGGCACGAAGGCGTTCTCGTGCTTCTCGTGCTCGTTGCGCGGATCGCCGAAGCGCTCCGGCTCGAAGCGGGCCGGGTGCGGGAACGCGCCCTCGTCGACGAGCGACTCGCGCAGACCGAACAGGATGATCCAGCCGCGGGGAATGGTGTACCCGCCAAACGCGATGTCCGTCTTCGCGCGCCCGAACATGCCGGGGACGACCGGGCTCGTTCGCTTCACCTCGAGCATCACCTCGGTGAGGTATTTCATCTCGTGGAGCTTCTCGACGGTCAGCGGCCCGTTGGGCGCGACGCGCTCGATCTCTGCGCGAAGCCGTTCGGCCATCTCCGGGTGCTTCGCCAGCTCCATCACCGCCGTGAGGAGATGCGCGTACACGACGCGGCCGGCAAGGAGCATGTGGTGCACCTCGCGTGCGGCCTCGTCGTCGCGGATCGAAACGCCGCCAGCGGTCTCGTACGCGAGGATGCGCGAGAGCCCGTCCCGCGGCCCGGTCGCACCCGCCCGTTCGCGATGGGTTTTCACGGTGCGCCGATAAAACGCGAGCACCGCGTCGAGCGCCCTCAGGCCCCGCCAATACGCGCCGCCGGGAATCGCCACGGGAAGCGCCGTGAACGCGGCCCCGATCTCGGTGTACCGAGCGTCGAGGCGCGAGAGCTCCTCCGGGTCGGCCACCCCGACGATGTCCTGCGCGACGGCCTCGAGAGCCAGGCGCTTGGTCTCGTCCACGAGGCGCACCTCGGGTCGATCGGCCCAACGCGCGAGGAACCGTTCGACGAGCGCCTGTGTCCCCGGCAGGTAGGACGTGAGCGCGTCGCGCGTGAAGGCCTGGAGGATGATCTTCTTTCTGTCCGCGTGCGCGGCGCCGTCGAGGTGGGGGACGCTGGGTCCCGCAAAGAGGCGAAACACGGGGGCCGGTTGCGAGCCGTCACGCTCGACGAGCGCCGGATCGATGAACTTGGTCGCTGCTTCTGCGCCGACGACCACGACCGTCTTCTTGCCGAAGAGGCTCGTCTTGAATACGGGGCCGAACCGCCGCGCGCGCGTCCGCACGAAAGCGTAGGGGTCCTTGAGAAAGAAGAGCGATTCACCGATCGCGGGGAGACCCGTCGACCCGGGGGGTAGCGCGCCTGGCTGCGGCGAGGTCATGAGACCAGACTACGCGCGCCCGTCCGCGGCGTGGACCTTTCTGCCCCGGCCTCAGGGCTTGAAGACATAAACGCGGCCTGGCCCCGAAGTCGCGACGACGATCCGGCCGTTCGCGCCGATGGGCGTATTGAAATACTGCATCGGGCTCGCCATCGTGAAGCTCGAGCCGTCGAAAACCTTCGCGCCCGTGTCGCCGTCGTAGCCGAAGAGGTGCGTGTTGGCGTCCCACACGATGACGTTCCCGCCCCCCGTCGTCGTCACCATGGGTGAGCCGAGGCTCGTCTCCATCGAGCACCAGACGACCGTTGCGGTCACCGGGCTGCCCGCCGTGATCTTCGCAACGCCGAGGTTCCCGGGATTCGAGCAGCCGCTCACTTTGGTGGTCGTCCTCGCGTTGGCGTGGAACGCGATGTACGTCCCTTTGCTCGTCTGGTAGACGGCAGCGGCCCCGTTGAGGTTGCCCGTATAAATCTGCGCCGCTCCGCTCGCGACCGTCGTCTTCGAGAGCTGCGACATCATCGCGTCGGGGCCTCCGAGGTTGTCTCGGTCGAGCAAATAAAGGTTCCCGTCTTTTCCGAGCGCGGCGACCAAGTGCAGGACGCCCCCGTCGGTGCCCGGCATGTCGAAGACGACGGGGTTCGAGCCGCCGAGATCCGCGTCGGTCGCGTCCCAGTTGACCCACGCGCTCGGATGGAACTCGTTGGCCGTCGTGTTCGAGAAGGTCAAGCCGGGGCTCAAGCGCAACAACGCTTCTCCGCCGCTCCAGGTCGTCCCGGCGCCCAGCGTGTTGCCCGTCGACACGAACAACGAAGACACCCCGTCGCTCGCAACGCCACCCACGCCCCAAATACCCCCTTTCGTCGCCCCCGCGGCCCCCATCGGAAAGCTGGAGCCGGTCGCGAAGGACGTGATCGTGGCGGGGTTCGCGACGTCGATGCCGATGACCCGACCGTAGTAGCGTCCGCAGTCCCCGTCGTGGCCGCCGTAAGGCACGTAGAGAACGCCCTTGAGGAGGGCGAGCGCGCCGCGCTGGTTCTCGACTACGGAGTCGAAGCCGGCGACCTTCGCGCTGACGTCCACCGGCCAGGAAGACGACACCTCTGCCCCCATCTTGTCGAGCGATACGGCATGGACCATGTGCCTCGGCGCACCGCTGGTCGCATCCATCACGTCGAAGTAAATCGTGCGTGTCGCGGGATCGACGATGGGGGTGCCCGTGATTCCGAGCGGACTGATGTTGCCGCACCCGAGCCCGCTCGTGACAGGCGTTCCATAGGCCTTGTCCCAAATCACCATTCCAGTCGTCGGTTCGAGGACCGTCACGTGAGCCCCGGCCGCGACCGTGCCCTCGGTCGCGACGATGAGCGCCTCGGCAAACCCCGGCGGCCCCGGCGTGACGTAAAGCGGCTGCGCGTAAACGTTGCCGGTGATCGCGGGCGCAAAGGTCGAGCTCATCGCGAGCGTCTTGGCGTAAGCCTGCGTCATCAGTGGATCGACGTACACGCCGTCGCGCGTGGGGTTCGTGTGGTGTTGCAGGACGGACGCCGCGGGCCCTGTCGCGCCGCCATCCGAGCCGCTGCTGGAGCCAGAGCTCGACGAGGAGCCCGACGAGCCGGACCCCGACCCGGAGCTGCCTCCGGACGACGACCCCGAGCCGGAGCTGGTGCCCGTCGACCCCGATCCCGACGTCCCTCCCGAGGAGCCCGAGCCGGAGCCCCCCTCCGAAGAGCCCGAGACGCTGCTCGCACCGTCGGGGGTGTCGAAGCCGTCGGCCAACGAGGCATCCGAGCTGTCGGCGGGCTTGTCCGAGCTCGAGCCACAAGCAGAGAGAACCGATGCCCCCAAGAGCAACCAGCCCAGCCCAGCGACCGCCATTCGAGCACCCATCCTAGCCCTCCTTGCTACGTAACCCGCATCGACGTTGGCCCGAGGGCTCCGCCCAGTATGCAGCGGGCGCTCTTCTGGACCAGCCGAGAATGGTGCCGGGCGGAAACGAGACATTCGTAACCAAAAGTATTCCGACGCGTCCGGGGCGGCTCACCGGGGGCGTTTCACGACCGCGACGCCGGGATCGCGGCAGCGACTCACCTTGGCACTCGTCCCACGGTAAAGACCCCACCGCTCGCTCGATGTGCCCATGGTCCAGGCCGTGCTCTTTACGGGTGCCATGCGGACCATCGGCCTCGTTCTCGTGATCGGAAGCGCCGCTTCGAGTGGTTGTGCGGCGCAGATCGATCCAGGCACCCCGTCGCGCGAGGGCAGCTCCGGCGCGAGCTCGGGGGCCAACCCGTCGTCTGGCTCCAGCGGGAGCGCGCCTTCCTCTGGAAGAGACGCCGAGAGTGCTCGTGATAGTGCTCCTGACGCGGCGCCACCCGATTGTGCCGGCCTGTCCGTTCCCGCCGTTGAGATAATCTGTCGCGGCATTCCCAACTACGGGTTCGGCCCGTCTTACGTCCTCGAGAACGGCGCCTGCGTGCTGGAGATTCCCGTTTGTCCGCCTTTCGCGTGCACGCAGGGGGACGCCTGCAGGCCCGGATCGCGCTGCGCGGCATCCGCGGCGAACGGTTGCGCAAGCGCGTGCACGTGCGATGCGACCCGCTCCTTCCAGTGCGCTGTCGAATGCTCCGATGCGGCGACGCCGGTCGGTTGCACGCAAGGCGCGGCTTGCGGGGACTTCCTGTTCACTGGATGCGGGTCGGCCTCGGCCGGCGGGTGCTCGACGTCGTGCGGGTGCAGTCCGATGACTTCCCTGCTTGATTGCACGACCTCCTGCCCGAGCGTCGACGGCGGTTCGGAGCTCTCGGACGGAGGGGCGGACGCCGATGCGGGTTAGGCGGCCGGTGGCTGCGCGGCAGCGCGCGAGTTAGTCTCGCACCGGAGGAGAGCGTCATGGCAGAAACTTCCGGAATGCTTCCCCTGGGTGCGCCGTTGCCCACGATTCGGCTGACGAACCCCGTCGACGGCGCGACCGTGGACGTGGGAGCGCTCGCCGCCGGCAAGCGGGGGACGCTCGTCATGTTCCTCTGCAACCACTGCCCGTTCGTCGTGCACATCCGACGCGAGCTCGTGCGCGTGGCACACGCCGCGCTCGACCAGGGGCTCGCCGCCGTCGCGATCAATTCGAACGACGTCGAGAGCTACCCGCAAGACGGACCGGACGCGATGGCGCGGCTCGCCCGCGAGGAGAGCTGGCGTTTTCCGTTTCTGTTCGATCGGACTCAAGAGGTCGCGCGCTCGATGCAGGCCCGGTGCACGCCGGATCTGTTCCTGTTCGACGCCAAGGGCAAGCTCGCGTACCGGGGACAATTCGACGACAGCCGGCCTGCGAACGGAAAGCCGGTGACCGGCCGCGACTTGCAATCCGCCATCGAAGCGGTCGCCTCCGGACACGCACCTTCCGTCGATCAGAAACCGAGCGTCGGATGCAGCATCAAGTGGCGCTCCGGCCCGCCGCTCCAATGAGAATGAGCCAGCGCGCGCTCGTGTGCGCGCTCGTGTCGATGGCCCTCGTGGCATGCGGCTCGACGAGCACGGGGCCCGGCGGGAGCAGCTCCAGCGGAGCGGCCAGCGGCGCGAGCGCTGGAGGCGGAGGAGACGCCGCGGGCACCGTTGGCCCGGGCTCCGGATCGGGCGCGGGCACCGGAACCGGGTCGAGCGGATCGGGCGACGGTGGGGGCGTCGTCGACGCGGACGCCGACGGGTCCGCGGGTCGCAGCGAGACCGGCGCCGGCGCGGTCGAAGAGGCTGGGCCGGACGGGGCGCAAGACAGCACCGACGCCAACGCCGACGCGGCCGTGTCGACCGGCGTGTTTCGCGTCCCCTTCGATTGGAACGGAATCGTCGGCAACGGCCAAAGCCTATCGGTCGGCGCGCGGGGCACGCCGGTCATCGGCACGACGCAGCCGTTCCACAACGTCAAGCTCTTCGACTCCACGGGACAGTACCCGCTCGACGGCGGCGGCGCCCTCTCGCTCGTTCCGCTCGTCGAGCCGATTCGGACGTTCTGTCCGCAGGGCTCGTCGCCGTACCCGTGCAACATCTACGGTGAAACGCCGCACTCCGCGCTCTCGATTCAGCTGACGGACCTCGCCAAGGGAGCCGGCGCACAGGACTACGTCACGGTGCATTCCGTCGTCGGCCAGGGCGCTCAACCGCTTTCGGTCATCGACAAGGGAGGCACGGGGAACGCGTACGCGGCCGGCTTGTCGGAGGCGCGGACTTTCAAGAGGCTCGCGGACGCGGCGGGAAAAAAGCTCGGTTACGTCGCCGTCGTGTTCACGCACGGCGAAGCCGACAACCCCAATGCCGGACAGTACGAGGGCGGCGTCTACAAGCTCTACCAAGACTACAACACCGACCTACCCGCGATAACCGGGCAGACGCAGCCCATCCCGCTCATCGCGCCGCAGCAGGTGAGCTCGCCGCCCATCGGCAACGGGCTCACGAACGTGCCGCTCACCGGTACCGCCCTCTCGATCTGGCGCGCGGGGGTCGATCACCTCGGCCAGGTCGTCTGCGCGGGGCCGAAGTACCAGTACAAATATTTCGCGACGAACGGCAGCGGCGGCACGGATGCACACGTCTACGCCGCCGGTTACCGCAGGCTCGGCGAGAAATACGCAGGAAATCATCGACGCGATCGCGAACCGGGGCGCAACCTGGAAGCCGCTTCAGCCGCGCGGGGCGGTCCTCTCCGGGCCCAGGCTCACGGTCACCTTCGACGTCCCGCATCCCCCCCTCGCCTGGGAGCGGTCCCTGACGGTCTCGACGACCGTGGCGGCCTGGCAAAACGGGCGTGGCTTCGAGGTCGTCGACTCGACGGGGCCATTGAGCCTCAGCGACGCGCAGATCGCCGGAAACAGCGTCGTTCTTTCGCTCGCCGCCGCTCCGACAGGGACCGGCCTCCGCGTCAGGTACGTGACGTACAACGGTTGCACTGGCAATTGCGGCGATCACCTGGTCGGCCAGTTGCGCGACTCCGACCCCTTCGTCGGGTCGGACACGGAGACCCTCTCATGCACCGTCGTCCAGGGGAGCGCGAACGTCGTGTGTCCTGCCGCGGTCGGAAAGGCAGCCCCGCTGAGCGCCCGCGAAGTGCACGACCTCGTGACCGGCGCGGGTTTGGCCGCGGACACGGTCATCGTCGCGACCGACAAGGCCACCCAAGCTTCGCTCTCGCAACCGTGGACCGGTGCGTCGGGCACGACGAGCCTCACCTTCGCGTATGACGAACGGAACTACGCGGTGCAGTTCGATTTGGCGGTGCCTTGAGAGCGGCCGGCTCGCGATGGAATTTCTGACAGGCTCTCGTCGAACGTGTCGTGGGGCACCCCGTCGTTCACACCGGTGGCCATGAGAGCGAGACTGGCAGCACTCTCGCTCATCGGTGCATCCATCAGCTCGATGCGCGCACGTCTCTCGCTCATCGGTGCATCCGTCAGCTCGATGGGCGCACGTCTCTCGCTCATCGGTGCATCCGTCAGCTCGATGGGCGCACGTCTCTCGCTCATCGGTGCATCCGTCAGCTCGATGGGCGCGCGTCTCTCGCTCATCGGTGCATCCGTCAGCTCGAATGATGAGCGATTCATCGACGCACCCGGCGTGATGGGTGGTGATGGCCGTCGATGAATTGCGCCGTTGAACGAGCCCTCGCGGCGCACCACGACGTGTCCGGTCACTATGGGGATTTCAGCGTGATGCGCAAGCCCTAGGAGGGAGTTGGGGGATGGCGGCAAAGGCGTCGAAGCGAAGAAGCCTGGGCGGCGCATGGATCTCGCCCCACGCGGTCGGAGACCGTGAAAAAGGCAAGGCGGCGATGGGGGTTCGGAGACATCGATTGGTTACGCAGCGAGGGTGGGTGGGTCACGGCATCGAGAGACGGGGATCGAGAAGAGGGGCCCGCCGCAATGGGGACATCGACCGATGTCACGTCCAGTGAGTCGAGCGAGCCGCTCCCGCCAGCCGGCCGTCCGCAGCGTCGGCGGGACCTGGCCGAGGCGACCTCGAGCGTCTTCGCGACGAGCTTTCGAAGCCGAGGCGTACAAGCCGGCGTGCCGGATCTTGTGCAAGCCATCGGGCAAGACGTGTTGGACCAAGCGCTGAAGAAACTCGACCGGCGAGAGCGTCTCGGTGCCGTGGCCTTTGGTGCGAAAGGTAACGGCGCGGTCGGAGACGGCGAGCAAGCGGCTATTGGCGATGCCGACGCGATGGGTATAGCGACCCAAGTAGGCGAGCACGTGCTGGCCTTTTTTGAAGGGGGCTTTGGCGTAGACGACCCAGGCCAGACGCGCGACGCGCGCCATCAACGCGCGGAAGCCTTCGGGGTCGCGAAAGTCGTCGAATCGCGCGAAGGCGCCGTCGTCGTACGCATGGCCCAGGGCGGTCATCATCTTGCCGCGAAAGACCTGGCTGAGGACTTGGACCGGAAAGAGAAACCGGTGGGAGGTGGCGCACCACCGCTGGCCATCGGCGCTCAGGCCCCCGGCAGTGACGAGCGCGTGGACGTGCGGATGGAATTCGAGTTTGCGCGTCCACGTATGCAACACCGTGGTAGCTCCGACGGTCGCGCCGTGCCGGTGTTGGCTAACCTCGACCAGCGTGCGGTGCGCGGCCTGCATCAGCGCGTCGAAGACGACGCGGGGCGCAAACCGGGCGAGGGGCCGCAGCTCGGCGGGCAGCGTAAAGACGACGTGGAAGTGCCGGACGTCCAGCATTCGCTGCCGACGCGCTTCGATCCAGGTTTCTTGGGCCAGCGCCTGACACTTGGGACAATGCCGATTGCGGCACGAGTTGTACGAGGGGTGCTCGTATCCGCAAGCGGCGCATTGATCGACATGCCCGCCGAGCCGCGCGGTGCGGCACTGCGCGATGTCGGTCAAGACACGCTTTTGGGCAGTGCTCAGGCGTCGAACCCTCTCGAGTCCGACGCGATGGGCGCGCACGATGTCCGCGATGTCGAAGCGCGCTGGGCCCCGGCGGGCCCGGCGCACCCGCCTACCAGCGCTTGTGCGGCAACAGGTCCAGCGGACTGGGGGTCTGGCGCACCAACTTCTCGGTTACGCGCCCGTAGCGCGCGGTCGACTGCAGACTCGCGTGCCCCAACAGCGCGCCCACCACCCGGACGTCGGTCCCTTGCTCGAGCAGGTGCGTCGCGAAACTGTGACGCAGCACGTGCGGCGTGACGCGTTTTTTGATCCACGCCTGCTTGGCCGCGTCCGCGAGCGCCGCACGCACCGACTCGGCGCACGCCCGTTTGCCCGTTTTGCCCGACGTGAACAGATAGGGCAGCGGCGGCCGCTCCCGAGCCCAGTACTGCCGCAGCCACGCGTACAGCGTCGGCGATAGCTTCGCTTCTCGCGCTTTATTGCCCTTGCCGTGGCGGACGCGAATCACTCCCCGCGCTCCGTCGATGTCGCTCACTTCGAGCGCCAACGCTTCGGCGATCCGAAGCCCCGCGCCGTACAGCACCATCACGATCGCCTGGTAGCGCGCCACTCGGATCGCGGTCAGCAGAGCGTTGACCTCCTCGAGGCTCAGAATTGTCGGTAGCGGGTGCGCACGCCGGGGGTACGACAGAAACGAGACCACCTCCGGTCGCCCCAACGTCTTGCGATACAGAAACGAAAGCGCGCCAATCTGGCACCCCAACCATGACGTGCTCTTGCCGCGAACCGTCATCTCTTCCACGTACGTGCGCAACTGCTCCCGCGTCAGCTCCGCTAACGGTCGACCGAACCGATTCGACAGCTGCTCGGCCGTCTTGACGTACATCTTGCACGTGCTCTTCGCGTACTTTGCCAATGCCAGGTCCTGACCCAGCTGCTCGATGCTCTTATCCATGGTCGCCTCCTTCGGCGTCGCCGTCCCTGGCAACGCCGATCCAAGGGAGCCACCAATCGCGCCGCACGTCAGGCCCTGGCGCTTTCTGTCCTCACAGCCGCCGCGAAGCGGCTTCGTTCAAGGGCGCGCGTCTCTCGCTCATCGGTGCATCCATCATGCTCGATGCGCGCACGTCTCTCGCTCATCGGTGCATCCGTCAGCTCGATGGGCGCGCGTCTCTCGCTCATCGGTGCATCCGTCAGCTCGATGGGCGCACGTCTCTCGCTCGTCGATGCGCCCCTCCGCTTGAAGGCCGTACCCCTCCCGCTCGTCGATGCGCCCCTCCGCTTGAAGGCCGTACCCCTCCCGCTCGTCGATGCGCCCCTCCGCTTGAAGGCCGTACCCCTCCCGCTCGTCGATGCGCCCCTCCGCTTGAAGGCCGTACCCCTCCCGCTCGTCGATGCGCCCCTCCGCTTGAAGGCCATACCCCTCCCGCTCGTCGATGCGCTCCTCCGCTTGAATGATGAGCGATTCATCGACGCACCCGGCGTGATGGGTGGTGATGGCCGTCGATGAATTGCGCCGTTGAACGAGCCCTCGCGGCGCACCACGACGTGTCCGGTCACTATGGGGATTTCAGCGTGATGCGCAAGCCCTAGGAGGGAGTTGGGGGATGGCGGCAAAGGCGTCGAAGCGAAGAAGCCTGGGCGGCGCATGGATCTCGCCCCACGCGGTCGGAGACCGTGAAAAAGGCAAGGCGGCGATGGGGGTTCGGAGACATCGAATCGGTTACGCAGCGAGGGTGGGTGGGTCACGGCATCGAGCGACGGGGATCGAGAAGAGGGGCCCGCCGCAATGGGGACATCGACCGATGTCACGTCCAGTGAGTCGAGCGAGCCGCTCCCGCCAGCCGGCCGTCCGCAGCGTCGGCGGGACCTGGCCGAGGCGACCTCGAGCGTCTTCGCGACGAGCTTTCGAAGCCGAGGCGTACAAGCCGGCGTGCCGGATCTTGTGCAAGCCATCGGGCAAGACGTGTTGGACCAAGCGCTGAAGAAACTCGACCGGCGAGAGCGTCTCGGTGCCGTGGCCTTTGGTGCGAAAGGTAACGGCGCGGTCGGAGACGGCGAGCAAGCGGCTATTGGCGATGCCGACGCGATGGGTATAGCGACCCAAGTAGGCGAGCACGTGCTGGCCTTTTTTGAAGGGGGCTTTGGCGTAGACGACCCAGGCCAGACGCGCGACGCGCGCCATCAACGCGCGGAAGCCTTCGGGGTCGCGAAAGTCGTCGAATCGCGCGAAGGCGCCGTCGTCGTACGCATGGCCCAGGGCGGTCATCATCTTGCCGCGAAAGACCTGGCTGAGGACTTGGACCGGAAAGAGAAACCGGGGGAGGTGGCGCACCACCGCTGGCCATCGGCGCTCAGGCCCCCGGCAGTGACGAGCGCGTGGACGTGCGGATGGAATTCGAGTTTGCGCGTCCACGTATGCAACACCGTGGTAGCTCCGACGGTCGCGCCGTGCCGGTGTTGGCTAACCTCGACCAGCGTGCGGTGCGCGGCCTGCATCAGCGCGTCGAAGACGACGCGGGGCGCAAACCGGGCGAGGGGCCGCAGCTCGGCGGGCAGCGTAAAGACGACGTGGAAGTGCCGGACGTCGAGCATTCGCTGCCGACGCGCTTCGATCCAGGTTTCTTGGGCCAGCGCCTGACACTTGGGACAATGCCGATTGCGGCACGAGTTGTACGAGGGGTGCTCGTATCCGCAAGCGGCGCATTGATTGACATGCCCGCCGAGCCGCGCGGTGCGGCACTGCGCGATGTCGGTCAAGACACGCTTTTGGGCAGTGCTCAGGCGTCGAACCCTCTCGAGTCCGACGCGATGGGCGCGCACGATGTCCGCGATGTCGAAGCGCGCTGGGCCCCGGCGGGCCCGGCGCACCCGCCTACCAGCGCTTGTGCGGCAACAGGTCCAGCGGACTGGGGGTCTGGCGCACCAACTTCTCGGTTACGCGCCCGTAGCGCGCGGTCGACTGCAGACTCGCGTGCCCCAACAGCGCGCCCACCACCCGGACGTCGGTCCCCTGCTCGAGCAGGTGCGTCGCGAAACTGTGACGCAGCACGTGCGGCGTGACGCGTTTTTTGATCCACGCCTGCTTGGCCGCGTCCGCGAGCGCCGCACGCACCGACTCGGCGCATGCCCGTTTGCCCGTTTTGCCCGACGTGAACAGATAGGGCAGCGGCGGCCGCTCCCGAGCCCAGTACTGCCGCAGCCACGCGTACAGCGTCGGCGATAGCTTCGCTTCTCGCGCTTTATTGCCCTTGCCGTGGCGGACGCGAATCACTCCCCGCGCTCCGTCGATGTCGCTCACTTCGAGCGCCAACGCTTCGGCGATCCGAAGCCCCGCGCCGTACAGCACCATCACGATCGCCTGGTAGCGCGCCACTCGGATCGCGGTCAGCAGAGCGTTGACCTCCTCGAGGCTCAGAATTGTCGGTAGCGGGTGCGCACGCCGGGGGTACGACAGAAACGAGACCACCTCCGGTCGCCCCAACGTCTTGCGATACAGAAACGAAAGCGCGCCAATCTGGCACCCCAACCATGACGTGCTCTTGCCGCGAACCGTCATCTCTTCCACGTACGTGCGCAACTGCTCGCGCGTCAGCTCCGCTAACGGTCGACCGAACCGATTCGACAGCTGCTCGGCCGTCTTGACGTACATCTTGCACGTGCTCTTCGCGTACTTTGCCAATGCCAGGTCCTGACCCAGCTGCTCGATGCTCTTATCCATGGTCGCCTCCTTCGGCGTCGCCGTCCCTGGCAACGCCGATCCAAGGGAGCCACCAATCGCGCCGCACGTCAGGCCCTGGCGCTTTCTGTCCTCACAGCCGCCGCGAAGCGGCTTCGTTCATGATGCGCGTCTCTCGTTTCCTACGTGCGCGCATCCCGCTCGTAGATGCGCGTCTTTCCTTCATTCGCGCGCGCATCCCGCTCATTGATGTGCGTTTCCCGTCCCTACGTGCGCGCATCTCGCTCATAGATGCGCGTCTTTCCTTCATTCGCGCGCGCATCTCGCTCGTAGATTCGCGTGTTTCCGTCGTTCGTGCGCGCCCCGCTCCGGCACGCAGACCTCCCGCGAGGGCCAACCCTCCGAAACGACGAGCGTCTTGTCGGCGGTCGTCGGTTTGCGACAACAAATCGACAGGCCACTCCACTATTTTCTCCGAAATGCGCCCTCGCCGAGGACCAGTACCTCTCGAGGGCGCTGGTCGTAGCGCTCCACGCCATCGACGCTTCCGTCGGGCGCCACGAAGACAAAGAGAGACACCTGATTGACGGCCTGCGGGTCGTGGCCAGCGGTCCTCTGGAGCCCAATGTGCTGCGGGCACTCCCCTCTGTACGCACGGCCGAGTCTGCCTTATTCCGGTTGGCCACGCGGGGACGGCGGTATAGCCCTTGTTCAAGGCGAGCCTGACTAAAGAGGGCCGGGAAGGAAGCGACCATGGTGAACGCTCTCAATCGAATTCGGATCGCGAGGGGCTGGCTCCGCCTGGGCTTTGGTGCGTTGCAATGACTTTTGGGACCGGCTGTGCGGCGCGAGTCTACTCTGGGTCGGCGCCGGCCGGAGCCTACCCCGGCCCCGTCGAGGACGATGCGACGGTGTACGTCGGCACGGCTCCCCAGAAATTGAAGCGTATCCGCACTATGCGTACGACGGCGGCGATGCGTACTACGTCGAGGGCCGTTGGTATCGTCGGGGGCCGCGCGGTTGGGGTTACTACCGCCAAGAACCACCGCAGCTCGCGCGCCAACGTCCGTTCGTGGTGGAGCAAGCGCGCGCTCCGGGTGTCCCGCAAAGAGCCTGGCCGGTCCAATGCAGAGCGCGCGCCCGCTGCCCCCCGCGAGCGCCCGCACGAGCAACAAGCGCCCGCTCACGACGCCCCCCACGAGCGCTCCGAGGCGGAGCGCGCGCCCGCTGCCCCCCGCGAGCGCCCGCACGAGGGATCAGCCTCCTGCCGCTTCGCACCCGCATCAGGGTGAAGCCGAGGCGCAGCCCCACCCGGGAGACGCGGCGCGGCACGCTCGCCCCGACGACAAGCGCCCCGCGCCGGCAAAGGAGCACGAGCACTGAAGCTTGCGCCGCTCGACGTGCGTACTTCGATTGTCTCCGCGTACGTAGCAAGCGGCTCGCGCCCTCGCTCTACCGCGCTGGCATTCGCGCAGCTCCTACGCCCCCCTCGTGCCCCCTCGAGCATCCGTCGCAGTGGGCGACGCGCACAGCGAACGGAATTCAGGAATGGGGGACGTTCTCGAAGCCGTGACGCTCCTGGGAACAACCAAGTACATGTACGCAAAGACGATGTAGCGAGGCCACGGCCCGTCGACTCCTGGCTTCTCACGCGAAGGACGAAGTGCTGGAGGACGCCCGCGTTGCACTGCCGCGGGCTTTGGAACCCAGGGTCACGGAGAACAGGCTCATCCCGCTCCAGCGCTGAAGCATCGAGGCTTGGCGGCGCATGGTTCGGAGGGGTTCTCGCGTCGACGACCTGGCCGGTGACCCGGCGTGCGGGGCCTAGGAAGAGGACCATCCACGCACGACCCACTTCTCAGGTCCGGTGACTTCTTCGTACATGGTCCTCACCGGCTCACTCCGCAATGGAGTCACGGCCCAGCAAAAATTGCTGACCTTCGGGAAGGGATGTCCACCTGACTCCTATATGGTTTGCCCCCTTTCGTGGCGCAAGACACGCCAAACGCGCGTTGGACCCCAGCGGGCGAGCAGGCCCCGCCCGGAGCCGGGCTTTTTTCAGTCGTCCCGGTACGCGGCTTGCTCGCTTGGGACGCTGGCCATTGCGCTTGCGCCGAGCGGTCGTCACGAATTGGACGCCACCCTGCGCAAGTGTCGTCGTCCGGGAGACACAATGCGCGAGGCGTTGACCAAGAGCGGGCCGAGGCTGTTTGGGCTTTCCTCGTGGCAGTATCGGTGGCCTGCGGCTCGCAGCGCCCAGACACTCTCGGGTCGTCGAACGTCATTACGCCGACGCCAGACCGCTGCGCCAAGACCGGTACGGCGGGGTGCCCATGCGGCGCGGCTGGCGCCATGCAAGCGTGCGGTGAGGTCGTCTACAAAACCGCCGACTACGTCAGCTGCTCCATGGAAACGCGACTTGCGACGGCGCGGCCTGGGGCGCATGCGTCGGCAACGTCGTCGTCACCAAGAGCGTCGCCCTCCGCCCCTTCGCGCCAGCGGAGTTCACGTCGCCGCGCTCGGCACTCCGGCGGCCTGTCCGGTCGGCTCCAATCCGTGCGATCCCGACTGCAATCAGACCGTCGACGACCCTACGAGCGGCTTCGTCGCGCCTGCCGGTCTTCAGACGGGCCCCCTCGGGCTGTCTCTCAGCGGCTCTGCGACGGTGCCCTGCACCAGTTTGACCGTGACGCCCTCGGCAAGCTCGGTGGTGGTCACGAGCTTGACGACACCGACGACGATCACGTTGACCGCGTCAGCCTCGCCGGCAGGGTGCGTGACGTCTCCCTTTACCACGACCTGGACCATCGACGACGTGGACCAGGCCACCGTCTCCGGGACCAACAACACGAACGGCGTCCTGACGCTGCAGGCCTCTCTCCCGGGCACGACGAACGTCACCGCGTACGGAGCCGGCACGAGCGGCACGACGGCCATCGCCATCACCCTCGACGTCGTCGACACGACCGGAATCGCGCCGGACACCGCGTCCACCGCCACGCAGTACGGCAAGTTCTACGTCGGCGGGGTCACCTCGGCCGCGTCACTGCCGGGAACCACGCCGAGCACGGCGTCTTGGCTGTACCCCTACGCGAATACGTACTTGCCGCTCGCGTTGCCAGCGCCGGTGGTCATGTGCAAATACGCGGTCGCGCCGGGGACCAGCCCGAACAGCACCGTCAAGCTCTCGCTCCGCTATCCCGCGGGGACCACCGAAGCGGCGTCGACGTTCAACTACGCGACCGTCATTTCCGAATCGACTCCGGATCCGCAGATCTACATCCTGCAAACGGCGTGGCAGCGTTTCGAGCAGACCGCGAGAGGAAACGACGCGTCCCTCGTCGTGCAGCGCTGGACGGGCGGCGGCGGGGGAGTGCTCGAGAACGAGACGATGAGGACGATCCATTTCGTCGACGGGCAGCTCAAAGGAACCGTCTTTTACAACTCGTACAGCTCGCCCCAGGGCGGAGGAACGGGAGCGATCCTGTGCGATCGCGCCGGGCGCGCTGACGCCCACCTTGGCCGTCCAACCCAGCGGCTCCTGCACCACGTGCCACTCGGTCAACCTCGACGGCAGCAGGCTCATTGCGAGCGGCGGCTTCAGCGGATCGACGGGGGTCTCCGAAAATTCCGGCAAGCGATACAACATGACGTCCGGAGGCTTTCCCTCGCCCCCCGTGCTCAATACGTTCTCCGACGTCTCGGGCGGAGACCACGACGCGACGGGAGACAAGTTTGCCCTCGCGGGGCCGTGGAAAGACGGGAGCCTGTACATGACGTACGGAGGAGCGGGCACCGGCGACGTGAACTTGCATACGCCGCCCACGGCCTCCAATCTTTACGAATCCCACCAACCCGGCGACGCCAAAAGCGGTCACAGGCTGGGGGGCGGACGAGGAGGCGGTGTCACCGAAGTTTTCGACCGATGGGACGAAGCTCGCGTTCGGCTTCTGGGGCGGCACTGCGCTGAGCAAGTCTCCTTCCGGGACGCTCGCGTCCGACCCTACGGGGAGCACGCTCGCCGTCGTCGACTTCACCTGCAACGCGGGATGCACGGCGGGCTGGGCGGTGTCCAACGCTCGCGCCTTGACCTCGCCCACCAACGTCGCCTTGTACGTCCCGCTGGCGGGCGGAGCGACTTACCACGTCACGAGCGGCTCGAAGACGGTCACCGCCACCGGGTCGACGTTCACCAACGATTTGCAGGCCGGGCAGGGCATCGTTTTCAGCGCGCAGGCCGGCGTTCTTTACACGGTGGCCAGCGTCGCCAGCGACACGTCCCTCACGCTCACGGCCAACTATGCCGGGAGCACGAGCACGACGTCCAGCGCGTCCACGTCGCCCAATTTTGCGTGGCCGTCTTTCTTCCCGGACGGCTCGGCGGTCGTTTATCAGCGCCAGATCGTCGGATCGAGCGCGTACCTCGTGAGGACGGCGCCCTCGAACATCAACACGAGGGACGGCGCGCAGGCGGACCTCTGGATATCCAACGTTCCCGCGACGAGCGCCACCGCAGCGACCTCAACGCGCCTCAACGCGCTGAACGGGCTCAGCGCGGGCGGCGTCAGCTACCTCCCCACGTCGTCGCGCACCGTGGCGCCTCCCACGGCCTTTCACTCGGGACACCTGACCATCCCGTTCACGGTCGCCGACGTGTGCACCATCCACGGGACGGCGCTCGACGTCTCCGATTACCAGCTCAATTACCTCCCGGCGATGAATCCAACCCAGGCGGGCGGCTTCAACTGGGTGGTCTTCACCACCCGCCGCATGTACGGCAGCATCGCGTACGACAATCCATGGGACGGTAACCCCGGTCTGAGCTGCAACTCGGGAGTTCCGCTGACCAAGAAACTCTGGATCGCCGCGATCGATGGCACGTACACGCCCGGCACCGACCCCAGTCACCCCGCGTTCTACCTGCCAGGACAGGAGCTTGCCGCGGGCAACTCGAATGGCGAATGGGTCAACACGCCCTGCGCGTCGATCGGCGGCTCGTGCACGATTGCCGACGATTGCTGCGGCGGGACGGGCGGGCTTCCCCCACGACGACGTGCAAGATTACGACGGCGCCTGTCACGAGGACTTGCCAGTCGCTCGGTGGCGCTTGCGTCGCGTCGGGTGGTGTCTGCAACACGCCTGGATCGCCGGGCGACTGTTGCAACGGGCTCACGTGCCCCGGCGCGGGTGGAAAGTGCATCAATCCCGTCGTCATCACGTACACGCAGCAGACGTACACACGCGAGTTCGTCGCCAGCTGCCCCACGGCTGGGACGCGCCCGGTTTGGCGATTCCTTCAGTGGCAGTCCACGGTGCCGAGCGGCACCTCCGTCGTCTTCTCGGCGCAGACCAAGGAGCTCGCGTCGGACACGTACGCGCCTGCGACGGCGCTCGGGATCGGGACGGCCAGCGCGACGACGCCGGGCACGACGTGGGGTCAGGGCCCAGACCGTGGACGCCGTCCTCGTGGCGGCGGGCCTGGCTTCGAAGCCGTACCTGCTGGTGACGATGGTCTTCAATCCCGACGCGATGGCCGTTTCGACCCCCACGCTCAAAGCGTGGCAGCAGAACTACGATTGCGTTGCGGCGCAATAGAGCGCTTCACGGATGGGTGCGCGGGTGCGCGGGTGCGAGAGCCCACCGGAGCGAACCATCTTCCTCGCTCAGTCGAACGTAGACCGCCGGTCAGCTCCGGGGAGGCTTGCGCCGGCCCTCGGTTCGGCCTGAGCCGACCCCCGGCGAGGAGCAGGGTGCTGTTCGTCGGATCCGCCGCGTCCTCCAGCGGTCCGAAGCCGTCCGGCGCATTGGGCGAGTCGGGCGCCGCCG
>CAWBEN010000001.1:0-35934 GCA_963787925.1 uncultured delta proteobacterium | reverse complement strand
CGTGCGCGCATCCCGCTCGTAGATGCGCGTCTTTCCTTCATTCGCGCGCGCATCCCGCTCATTGATGTGCGTTTCTCGTTTCTACGTGCGCGCATCTCGCTCATAGATGCGCGTCTTTCCTTCATTCGCGCGCGCATCTCGCTCGTAGATTCGCGTGTTTCCGTCGTTCGTGCGCGCCCCGCTCCGGCACGCAGACCTCCCGCGAGGGCCAACCCTCCGAAACGACGAGCGTCTTGTCGGCGGTCGTCGGTTTGCGACAACAAATCGACAGGCCACTCCACTATTTTTCCGAAATGCGCCCTCGCCGAGGACCAGTACCTCTCGAGGGCGCTGGTCGTAGCGCTCCACGCCATCGACGCTTCCGTCGGGCGCCACGAAGACAAAGAGAGACACCTGATTGACGGCCTGCGGGTCGTGGCCAGCCGTCCTCTGGAGCCCAATGTGCTGCGGGCACCTCCCCTTGTACGCACGGCCGAGTCTGCCTTATTTCGGTTGGCCACGCGGGGACGGCGGTATAGCCCTTGTTCAAGGCGAGCCTGACTAAAGAGGGCCGGAAGGAAGCGACCATGGTGAACGCTCTCAATCGAATTCGGATTGCGAGGGGCTGGCCGCTCCTGCTCCCGTGCGTTGCAATGACTTTTGGGACCGGCTGTGCGGCGCGAGTCTACTCTGGGTCGGCGCCGGCCGGAGCTTCCCGGCCCCGTCGAAGACGATGCCATCGTGTACGTCGACACGGCTCCCCCGAACATCGAAGCGTATCCGCACTATGCGTACGACGGCGGCGATGCGTACTACGTCGAGGGCCGTTGGTATCGTCGGGGGCCGCGCGGTTGGGGTTACTACCGGCAAGAACCACCGCAGCTCGCGCGCCAACGTCCGTTCGTGGTGGAGCAAGCGCGCGCTCCGGACGTCCCGCAAGAGCGGCCCAATGCAGAGCGCGCGCCAGCTGCCCCCCGCGAGCGCCCGCACGAGCAACAAGCGCCCGCTCACGACGCCCCGCACGAGCGCTCCGAGGCGGAGCGCGCGCCCGCTGCCCCCCGCGAGCGCCCGCACGAGGATCAGCCTCCTGCCGCTTCGCACCCGCATCAGGGTGAAGCCGAGGCGCAGCCCCACCCGGGAGACGCGGCGCGGCACGCTCGCCCCGACGACAAGCGCCCCGCGCCGCCAAAGGAGCACGAGCACTGAAGCTTGCGCCGCTCGACGTGCGTACTTCGATTGTCTGCGCGCACGGGAGCAAGCGGCTCGCGCCATCGCTCTACCGCGCTGGCATTCGCGCAGCTCCTACGCCCCCCTCGCGCCCCCTCGAGCATCCGTCGCAGTGGGCGACGCGCACAGCGAACGGAATTCAGGAATGGGGGACGTTCTCGAAGCCGTGACGCTCCTGGGAACAACCAAGTACATGTACGCAAGACGATGTAGCGAGGCCACGGCCCGTCGACTCCTGGCTTCTCACGCGAAGGACGAGGTGCTGGAGGACGCCCGCGTCGCACTGCCGCGGGCTTTGGAACCCAGGGTCACGGAGAACAGGCTCATCCCGCTCCAGCGCTGAAGCATCGAGGCTTGGCGGTACTTGGCTCGGAGGGGTCTCGCGTCGACGACCTGGCCGGTGACCCGGCATGCGGGGCCTAGGAAGAGGACCATCCACGCACGACCCACTTTTCAGGTCCGGTGACTTCTTCGTACATGGTCCTCACCGGCTCACTCCGCAATGGAGTCACGGCCCAGCAAAAATTGCTGACCTTCGGGAAGGGATGTCCACCGGCCAGTCGCACACGGTTTGCCCCATTTCGTGGCGCAAGACACGCCAAACGCGCGTTGGATCCAGCGGGCGAGCAGGCCCCGCCCGGAACCGGGCTTTTTTCAGTCGTCCCGGTACGCGGCTTGCTCGCTTGGGACGCTGGCCATTGCGCTTGCGCCGAGCGGTCGTCACGAATTGGACGCCACCCTGCGCAAGTGTCGTCGTCCGGGAGACACAATGCGCGAGGCGTTGACCAAGAGCGGGCCGAGGCTGGTTTGGGCTTTCCTCGTGACGGTATTGGTGGCCTGCGGCTCGCAGCGCCCAGACACTCTCGGGTCGTCGAACGTCATTACGCCGACGCCAGACCGCTGCGCCAAGACCGGTACGGCGGGGTGCCCATGCAGCGCGGCTGGCGCCATGCAAGCGTGCGGTGAGGTCGTCTACAAAACCGCCGACTACGTCAGCTGCTCGATGGGAAACGCGACTTGCGACGGCGCGGCCTGGGGCGCATGCGTCGGCAACGTCGTCGTCACCAAGAGCGTCGCTTCCGCCCCTTCGCGCCAGCGGAGTTCACGTCGCCGCGCTCGGCACTCCGGCGGCCTGTCCGGTCGGGTCCAATCCGTGCGATCCCGACTGCAATCAGACCGTCGACGACCCTACGAGCGGCTTCGTCGCGCCTGCCGGCTTCAAGACGGGCCCCCTCGGGCTGTCTCTCAGCGGCACCGCGACGGTACCCTGCACCAGTTTGACCGTGACGCCCTCGGCAAGCTCGGTGGTGGTCACGAGCCTGACGACACCGACCACGATCACGTTGACCGCGTCGGCCTCGCCGGCAGGATGCGCGACGTCTCCCTTTACCACGACCTGGACCATCGACGACGTGGACCAGGCCACCGTCTCCGGAACCAACAACACGAACGGCGTCCTGACGCTGCAGGCCTCTCTCCCGGGCACGACGAACGTCACCGCGTACGGAGCCGGCACGAGCGGCACGACGGCCATCGCCATCACCCTCGACGTCGTCGACACGACCGGAATCGCGCCGGACACCGCGTCGACCGCCACGCAGTACGGCAAGTTCTACGTCGGCGGGGTCACCTCGGCCGCGTCACTGCCGGGAACCACGCCGAGCACGGCGTCTTGGCTGTACCCCTACGCGAATACGTACTTGCCGCTCGCGTTGCCAGCGCCGGTGGTCATGTACAAATACGCGGTCGCGCCGGGGACCAGCCCGAACAGCACCGTCAAGCTCTCGCTCCGCTATCCCGCGGGGACCACCGAAGCGGCGTCGACGTTCAACTACGCGACCGTCATTTCCGAATCGACTCCGGATCCGCAGATCTACATCCTGCAAACGGCGTGGCAGCGTTTCGAGCAGACCGCGAGAGGAAACGACGCGTCCCTCGTCGTGCAGCGCTGGACGGGCGGCGGCGGGGGAGTGCTCGAGAACGAGACGATGAGGACGATCCATTTCGTCGACGGGCAGCTCAAAGGAACCGTCTTTTACAACTCGTACAGCTCGCCCCAGGGCGGAGGAACGGGAGCGATCCTGTCGATCGCGCCGGGCGCGCTGACGCCCACCTTGGCCGTCCAACCCAGCGGCCGCTGCACCACGTGCCACTCGGTCAACCTCGACGGCAGCAGGCTCATTGCGAGCGGCGGCTTCAGCGGATCGACGGGGGTCTCCGAAAATTCCGGCAAGCGATACAACATGACGTCCGGAGGCTTTCCCTCGCCCCCCGTGCTCAATACGTTCTCCGACGTCTCGGGCGGAGACCACGACGCGACGGGAGACAAGTTTGCCCTCGCGGGGCCGTGGAAAGACGGGAGCCTGTACATGACGTACGGAGGAGCGGGCACCGGCGACGTGAACTTGCATACGCCGCCCACGGCCTCCAATCTTTACGATCCCACCAACCCGGCGACGCCAAAAGCGGTCACAGGCTGGGGGGCGGACGAGGAGGCGGTGTCACCGAAGTTTTCGACCGATGGGACGAAGCTCGCGTTCGGCTTCTGGGGCGGCACTGCGCTGAGCAAGTCTCCTTCCGGGACGCTCGCGTCCGACCCTACGGGGAGCACGCTCGCCGTCGTCGACTTCACCTGCAACGCGGGATGCACGGCGGGCTGGGCGGTGTCCAACGCTCGCGCCTTGACCTCGCCCACCAACGTCGCCTTGTACGTCCCGCTGGCGGGCGGAGCGACTTACCACGTCACGAGCGGCTCGAAGACGGTCACCGCCACCGGGTCGACGTTCACCAACGATTTGCAGGCCGGGCAGGGCATCGTTTTCAGCGCGCAGGCCGGCGTTCTTTACACGGTGGCCAGCGTCGCCAGCGACACGTCCCTCACGCTCACGGCCAACTATGCCGGGAGCACGAGCACGACGTCCAGCGCGTCCACGTCGCCCAATTTTGCGTGGCCGTCTTTCTTCCCTGACGGCTCGGCGGTCGTTTATCAGCGCCAGATCGTCGGATCGAGCGCGTACCTCGTGAGGACGGCGCCCTCGAACATCAACACGAGGGACGGCGCGCAGGCGGACCTCTGGATATCCAACGTTCCCGCGACGAGCGCCACCGCAGCGACCTCAACGCGCCTCAACGCGCTGAACGGGCTCAGCGCGGGCGGCGTCAGCTACCTCCCCACGTCGTCGCGCACCGTGGCGCCTCCCACGGCCTTTCACTCGGGACACCTGACCATCCCGTTCACGGTCGCCGACGTGTGCACCATCCACGGGACGGCGCTCGACGTCTCCGATTACCAGCTCAATTACCTCCCGGCGATGAATCCAACCCAGGCGGGCGGCTTCAACTGGGTGGTCTTCACCACCCGCCGCATGTACGGCAGCATCGCGTACGACAATCCATGGGACGGTAACCCCGGTCTGAGCTGCAACTCGGGAGTTCCGCTGACCAAGAAACTCTGGATCGCCGCGATTGATGGCACGTACACGCCCGGCACCGACCCCAGTCACCCCGCGTTCTACCTGCCAGGACAGGAGCTTGCCGCGGGCAACTCGAATGGCGAATGGGTCAACACGCCCTGCGCGTCGATCGGCGGCTCGTGCACGATTGCCGACGATTGCTGCGGCGGGACGGGCGGCTCCCCCACGACGACGTGCAAGATTACGACGGCGCCTGTCACGAGGACTTGCCAGTCGCTCGGTGGCGCTTGCGTCGCGTCGGGTGGTGTCTGCAACACGCCTGGATCGCCGGGCGACTGTTGCAACGGGCTCACGTGCCCCGGCGCGGGTGGAAAGTGCATCAATCCCGTCGTCATCACGTACACGCAGCAGACGTACACACGCGAGTTCGTCGCCAGCTGCCCCACGGCTGGGACGCGCCCGGTTTGGCGATTCCTTCAGTGGCAGTCCACGGTGCCGAGCGGCACCTCCGTCGTCTTCTCGGCGCAGACCAAGGAGCTCGCGTCGGACACGTACGCGCCTGCGACGGCGCTCGGGATCGGGACGGCCAGCGCGACGACGCCGGGCACGACGTGGGGTCAGGGCCCACAGACCGTGGACGCCGTCCTCGTGGCGGCGGGCCTGGCTTCGAAGCCGTACCTGCTGGTGACGATGGTCTTCAATCCCGACGCGATGGCCCTTTCGACGCCTACGCTCAAAGCGTGGCAGCAGAACTACGATTGCGTTGCGGCGCAATAGAGCGCTTCACGGATGGGTGCGCGGGTGCGCGGGGTGCGAGAGCCCACCGGAGCGACAATCTTCCTCGCTCAGTCGAACGTAGACCGCCGGTCAGCTCCGGGGAGGCTTGCGCCGGCCCTCGGTTCGGCCTGAGCCGACCCCCGGCGAGAAGCAGGGGGCGCCGTTCGTCGGATCCGCCGCGCCCTCCAGCGGTCCGAAGCCGTCCGGCGCATTGGGCGAGTCGGGCGCCGCCGCGGTCGACGCGGGTTCGGCGGGCGATGACGCGCCCGACATGGCGGCGACGGACGCCTCTTCTCTAGCCAGGTCTGCCACGCGGCGAGGTCGACATCATGGAGTACTACGCGAACGACGTTCGAGCGAACGTGTGCATGCCTTCGGCCGGCGACTGCGACTGGTCAGGGAGCGTCGCGCAGCCGCTCGGCAAACTCGGTGGCCCGAGCTTCCCGACCGACTACCACCTCTGGGCGATGGAATGGAGCACCACCGACGTGGCGCTCTATCTCGAGGACAAGCTCGTATACGATTTCAGGGATTCGAGCATCGCGGGTGCCGATCCTTACACCGGGTAATAAGTTCTTCATCCTCCTGAATCTCGCCATCGGCGCGAACGGTGGCGATCCTTCGGCCACGATGTTTCCCATGACATACAACGTCGATTATGTCCGCGTGTACCAGTGAGAACGGCTCGCGCGTTTTCATTCGCGATCGTGTTCGACCTCGGGTCGTGTCTCGTATGAAGCCATTCCGGGCTCTCACGTAGTTTCTGCGCGTGTCGAAAAAGCACCCCCACATTCGAAGACGCCAGATCATCCCCCTAACGGCGTTCAATCAAATCTTCGCTTCGGTTAAGGCCGCGGCTCCTGCTGGGGGCGCGGGGGCGGCGCCGATCGCGGCAAAAGATGCCATGCGCAAGAGCGTGCTCGACTACACGCTGGCCGAGGGCGCCGCGCAGCATGCCCGCCGGAGCGTCGTCGCTTTTCGGATGTTCGCCTGGTGTTCGACATCAAATTGGTCGAAATACGATGACGCCCACCCGCAGAAGCTCGATGATGTCGACCTCGCCGGAGCGGGGCCATCTCCTGCCGTCGCCCCGCGTCCAGAACGCCGGCCAGCTGCGCCTCCCGCCATGCCCGAGTGCTTTTTCGCCACCGAAGCTCGGGCGAAAGCCCCAGCACTGCGCGTTGCCGGCGGAGCAGGCAGCGGGATCGCATCTGTTGCTGTTCGCCCTCAGCTTGGACCCCTTCCCCGTGCCGGTGACGCCAGGCTTCTACCTCACACGAGTAGCGAAATTCGTCCACGTTCACGTAGCCGGCCTCTTGCGTCTCGTTCATCGTGCAGATGACCACCTTCGCGCCCAGAAAGCCGTCGACGTCGCTCACCTGGAACGGCGCTCCCAACCCATGAAGGCCACGCCATCGGAGCTGAACTGAAACGTCGCCACGCCGGCGGCGCAGTCAAGGCTGCCCCGCACCCCCCGATGATCCATATATCTGACCGGTCGCGAAGCTCGCATCGTTTGCCGCAAGCTGAACGTAGATGGATGCCAACTCTACCGGCTGCCCTGGGCGCCCGAGGGGTGTGTTTGCTCCAAAGGTCTTCAGCTTCTCTTGAGTGGCGCCGCCACTTACCTGAAGGGCAGTCCATACCGGACCGGGCGCGACGCCGTTGACCCGGATTCCCTTTGGGCCGAGCTGCTTGGCCAGCGACTTGACATAATTCAGGGTCGCCGCTTTCGTTTGCGCATAATCGTAAAGATCGGGTGATGGATCATATGCTTGCTCTGAGGTAGTGCCGATGATGGCCGAGCCGGGCCGCAGATGAGGCAGTGCGGCCTTGATGATCCAGAACGGCGCATACACGTTCGTCTTCATCGTCCAGTCGAATTCCTCCGTCGTTATGTCGAGAATGGACGGATGAGTCTGTTGGCGCCCCGCGTTGCTCACGACGATGTCGAGTCCACCTAGCCTCCGGACCGCTTCGTCGACCAGGTGGCGGCAAAACGCTTCGTCGCGCAAGTCGCCAGGTATGCCGGCGCCTATCCGCTTCTCCGCGGTGATTAGGCCGAGGACCTCGCGTGCATCCGATTCCTCAGCGGGAAGATAGTTGATGGCCACGTCCGCCCCTTCTCTCGCGTAGGCGATGGCCGCTGCGCGACCCATCCCTGAATCACCACCCGTGATGAGCGCTTTTCGACCGGCCAGACGACCTGAGCCCCGGTAGCTCGTTTCGCCGTGATCGGGGCGCGGGCTCATCCTGCTCACTAGGCCTGGCCAAGGTTGGGATTGGCCCGGAAACGGCGGCCTCGGATACTTGGTTGTGGGGTCTTGGAGGGGCATCGTTGGTCCGACAGGTGAAGGGGGCACGTCTTTGGCATTCGCCGAGGATACGGCCGCGAACGTCACAAGGCCCGCGCCGATTCCGCTGACTGCTTCTCGGCGAGAGCACCGCGTATTGGCATTGTCACTCATGGCCCTATTCTCCTATGGCGGGACCTCTTCATCGTCAAGTGCCTATCCGCGGTCCCCCGTCAGCCCCAAAGCAGCCGGGGCTTCTCGTCAAAGCCATGACGCAAGTCCGAGTGCCGCAATTGGACACCGTCCCTTGACCCGGCCCACGATTCTCGGGAACGCGCGCGGCTTTTTGCCTCACGAGAGGCGCTCGTGATCCCTACGAACGCGCGCTCGAAACGGGCCGCGCCGCGCACGGCTTCGAGGGCGAACGCGCGCGCCGATTCAGGAGGCCTTACGGCGGGCGATCAATCCGCGGAGTGTTCGAGTAGAGCGAGCACGTCCGAAGAGAGCCCCTCAGTCTGCTTCACGTTGCGGCTCGGCCGGCTTGAATGGCTCCGTCGACTACCGAAGGGGAAAAAATGCGCCCTTTGCCAGCGCGGTTTGTGCGGCGCAAACGTTGCTTATAGCAAGGACACGATCCGTATCCTCACCCCGAAAGGACCATCGCCATGTCGGTGTCGCTCAAACCAATCAAAGAGCAGGTATTCGTAATTACGGGAGCCTCTAGTGGCATCGGGTTAGCCACCGCTCTCGCGGCAGGGCGGCAAGGGGCGAAGGTCGTGCTTGCAGCGCGAAGCGCAGACACGCTCCTCAAGACCGTCGATGAAATGCTATCCGGTGGCGCGACGGCGGTATGCATCGCGGCGGACGTGTCCGTTCGGCACGAGGTCCAAAAGATTGCGGACACGGCCTTGGCTCGATTCGGTCGCATTGACACGTGGGTGAATGATGCGGGGGTTTCTATTTATGGTCGCCTGGACGAGGTGACCGAGGAGGATAGTCGACGCCTCTTCGACATCAATTTTTGGGGGGTCGTCAACGGTTCCCTCGTTGCCCTCCCTTACCTCAAGCAAAATGGTGGCGCCCTCATCAATGTGGGCAGCGAAGTTTCAGATGCTGTCGTGCCGCTGCAGGGCATGTATTCGGCATCGAAACACGCCGTGAAAGGATTCACCGACGCCCTCCGTGTCGAAATTGAGGAAGTGGACAAGGCGCCGGTGGCCATCACGCTTATCCAGCCGACCGCCGTCGATACGCCGTACCCGGAGCACGCAAGAAACTACATGAACAAGCAGCCGAAGCTGCCTACTCCTCAAATCGAGGCCGAACAAGTTGCGGAAGCGATTCTCAGTGCGGCTTGCCACCATCGGCGTTATGTCAAGGTCGGTTTGGGCGCAAAGCTCAACACACTCGTCGCAAAAATGGCACCCGCATTGGGGGACAAGATGTCCGCCAAGCAGATCGGTCGGCAGCAATATGACGAGATGCCGCGCCATCCAGAGGGCACTTTAACTAAGCCGGGTGAATCTGGCCATACCAAGGGCGCTGGACCTTCGGCCCCCACGGGCGTAGATGGTCACGGTAGATAACCTCCATTGAGATCGTTCGTGTCCGATCAAACGCGCACTTCCCGACCTCGGATGACGACGCACTGGCCACCTTCAATCCCCAAAGCACGCCAGGGCTCCGCCAAGGTCGGTGCTGGTGCGCAATGACGACATCAATCGGGGCGAGGATCTCTTGGGCCAGAGTCAGGCCGATATGGGAGCTCGTCTACAATCATTGCGTCAATCGTATGAGCTTGGCGGCGCCCAATATGGCGTTGACGTTCACCCTGAAGTAGTGGCTCGGCCTCTTGAGCCCGCACGAGCTTCGACTCAGTAGGGGAAGGCCTGGATTCCCTTGCGCGGAATGGAATTGGAATCGTACCCTGCCGGGCGGCGCGCCCCGCAAAGTGCGGCCCGTGCATGCGCGCCGCCGAGCTGCCAAACTACGCGCCGTGGCCGCCCCGTTCGACCTTGCTCGCTTCCACCACGCGCAGAACGAGCCGCACGACGGGTTCCCCGATGCGCTCCGCCAGCTCCGCGCGGGCCGCAAGACGGGTCACTGGATCTGGTTCGTCTGTCCCCAGCTGCGTGGGCTCGGCTCGTCTCCGATGGCCGTCCGCTATGGGCTGGACGGTCCCGGCGAGGGCGTCGCCTTTCTCAGTGACCGCGTCCTCGCCGCGCGTCTCGTCGAGACGGCAGCCGCGGTGCGGGCTCACCTCCAGCCGAAGGTGGGGAGACCTGGGGCGCTCGACTTCGTGATGGGTTCGCGTATCGACGCGCAGAAGCTCGTCTCGAGCATGACGTTGTTCGCAGAGCTCGCCCGCCGACTGGAGACCGACGATCGGCCAGACCTTCGCGCGCTCGCCGAGCACGCCGAGGCCATCCTCGCGGCCGCAGCGGCCCAGGGCTATCCGCGCTGCGCGCTCACCGAGCGGGCTCTCGTGTCAGATTGACCCTCTTCAGGGATCTCTCCGCTCGCCACTTCGGCTCCATCGATTGCCGAGCCACCGAGTCGCCGGTCCGTCGACTCAAGACTCTCCGGCCCACGGCTCCGCGAGCGCTCGGGTTTCTTATTGGGCTGGCGACGCTTCGCAAAACTCGCGAATGACCGCCAGGAGTTGGTCGAGTTGCGTGGGCTTTTGCAGGACACGGGCCACGCCGGCCGGTGCTCGGCTCGGCGCCGACGAATGCACGATGACCGGCACGCTCACGAACTCGGCGCGCGCTCGCAAGTTCGCAAAAAACTCCCAGCCGTTCATCCTCGGCATCAAGAGGTCGAGGAGCACGACGCAGACGTGCTCGATGCGTCCGAGCTCATCGAGCGCTTCTTGACCATCCCGGGCCGCCACCACCGCGTAGCCGTTCAGCTCGAGCGCATCACGTATCGACTCGCGGAGATCCTCTTCATCCTCTACCAGAAGCACCGTGTCTCTCATCACGCTCCTGTCACTATGAGCCATGGTCGAGCCTCGCGCGAGGCAACGTCACGCTGAAAGTGGTCCCGTCCGCTGCGCTGGACTCGACCTCGAGCCCTCCTCCGTGCGATGCCACGATCCTCTCGGAAATGTAGAGGCCCAAACCGAGGCCGGCTGTCTTCGCCGTCCGGCTGTCCCGGGTCCCCCGTCGGAAAGGGCGAAAAAGCTGGTCTCGGAGCTCTTCGGGGATGGGTGGGCCCTCGTTGTGGACCTCCACGCGAACCCCGGCGCCCTGTTGCCGAGCCTCCACCGTGACGGGTTTGTCTACGTCGCCGTGGTGGATGGCGTTGCCGATGAGGTTCGAGAACACTTGCTCGAGGCGATCCCGGTCCCACGACCCGAGCAACGACGAGCAACGAAGAAGAATCGAGCGGGAAGGGTGGGCGGTTCGGAGCTCGTTGACGACATCGGTGAGCACCAGACACAGGTCCATCGGAGTGGGCTTGACCTCCAGCCCCTCCCCGACGCGGCTGCGCGCGAGGTCGAGGATCTGCTCGACCATGCGCGACATGCGACGCGAGCTCGACTCGATCCGTCCGAGAACGCGTGTCGCGATGGCATCGTTCGCCGCCAACGCGCGCTGACTGAGTAACCCCCTGGCCATGTCGATTGCAGCGAGCGGGTTACGGAGATCGTGGCCCAGGACGGCCACGAAGCGCTCCTGAAATTCGAGGGCCGAGCCCAACGCGGCGTGTGCTTGGGCATTCTCGATGGCCATCGCAGCCCGGCGAGCGAAATCCTCGGCGAAGGCGAGAATCGCCTTCCGAGTAGCGGCGCCCCGAATTGGCATAAACGAACGAGAGCGCACCGAGGACCCGATCTCGGCCCTTCAGAGGGACCACCATCGCCGACTCGAGTTGAAGCTCGCGAATGATGCGAAGGTGCTCGCCGTCGCGCGCTGCTGCTTCGAGAAGAGCCGCCGGGATCTCGACGTAAAGCTCGGATTGTCCGCTGCGAATCACCTGGGGCGCGCCCGAAGGCGCATTCGGGTCGGGGGGGTACCGTTCTCCGAGCTCCCGCACCAGCTGGACCTTCTGCGGATCTGTGTGCGCTATGGCTACCTGCACCGGAGCTGCGGCCTCCGGCTCGAGGAGCTCGACCGAGCACCAGTCCGCGAGCTCCGGAACAGCTAGATTGGCGACGGCCGCAAGCGTGGTCCTGTAGTCGAGCGACGAAGCAAGCACCTCTCCGCTTTTGGCGAGAAAGTCACGGCGCGCCCGCAGCGTTCTTTCCGCTTTGGCCGTTATCTCGAGCACTGCCTTTTCCGCCGCCAGCTTGCGGAACTTTTCTTCGTTCTGCACTCGCTCAGTGAGGTCGCGCGTCACCTTCGCGAATCCCACGAGGCGGCCGGATTCGTCGCGCATCGCCGTCACCACGACGCTTGCCCACAGACGCGAGCCGTCTTTGCGGAGCCGCCATCCCTCGTCCACAAAAACACCATCCCGAGCGGCGCCCTCGAGCTCGCGATCGGCCTTGCGGGCGGTGACGTCTTCGGGCGGATAGAACGTCGTCAAATGTTTTCCGATGATCTCCGCAGCCTTGTAGCCCTTGATTCGTTCGGCTGCCGCATTCCACGTGGTGATGCGTCCTTTCGG
Source organism: uncultured delta proteobacterium (assembly GCA_963787925.1). GTDB lineage: Bacteria > Myxococcota_A > Polyangia > Polyangiales > Polyangiaceae > Palsa-1150. The sequence goes on along the minus strand of CAWBEN010000001.1, from coordinate 23,630 downwards.
ATCGAGGATGAACGTCGCGTCTTGCACGCTGTCGACGAGCAATCGGTAGCGCGTCGTTTCCTCTAGCGCACGAGTCAGCTCCGCGAGGCGAGCCCGATCGGCTCGCTGCTGGCGATTTCGCGTGGCCCACGCCGAAACGCCCGCGAAGGATAGGGCGATGCCGGCGGCGAAGAGAAGAGCGAAGAGGGCTTGCTCGTTGCGGACGGACGCGCGTCTGCGCTGCTCGTAGAGGAGCACCTCTTCGCGCTGCATGTCCGCGATCACGGCCTGGATGGCATCCATCGTCAGCTTGCCGTCGACGAGCAGCGGCAGAAGGTCGGCGCTGGGAGCGCCACGTTTGCGCGCCTCCAGCCCGCTCTTCATGTCGTCGAGCTTGTGCTCGAGAAGGGGCTCGAGATCGGCGAGCAGTCGTTGCTGGCGCGGGTTGTCCGCGGTGAGGTTCCGGACCTTGTCGAACGACGAGCGCCAGACACCGAGGGCGCGTGTGTAGGGCTCGAGAAATACCTCTTGGCCCGCCGCGAGGTACCCGCGTTGGCCCGTCTCCGCATCGATGAACGCGACTTGGAGGTTCGAGAGCTCGATGCGGACCTCGTTCGTGTGCATGATCCACTGCTCCGAATCGCGAAGGCCAGCGAGGGCGCAGGCCGTTCCCAGTAGCAGGAGCAGGAGGAGGAGCAGTGCAGCGAAGGCCATGGTCCCTCCGCTCGATGTTGTCGCGCCTGGTTTCATGCCGTTGGTCGGGGGGGCTAGGTGCGCCTGCCTTCGTCGATCGATTGGGAGCCGGTCGCCGCCATCGCTCCACGAGTGCTACCAGGTCCTCGGGAGCGAACGCCCTCGAAAAACGTGGGCCTGAAAGCCCGCCTCGCATGGAAATCGCTCACCACGAAGTGCGGCGGCCCCTGGAGAACGATGCGCTCACCTCCTTCGGCGTCGCTTGCGGTGCGCACGTCCGCGCAGACCCCCTTCCAACGCCAGCCCGGAAAAAGCTCGCGCGTGCCGCCAAAGAGCCTTCGCTCGAAGAGGTCTTTCGAGATGCTTGCGCGCGTGAAGCCTCGCGAACAGCGTGTGAGTCACCGCCGCGCACGCGCGCTTTTTCGAGACCTCGCGCGCCGAATCGACGATCTCCTGGGCGGCGCGTCAGTAGGGCTTCTTGTTCACGTAGTTGCCTGGCGGGCTGTAGTCGCACACGCTGAAATCCCATTTCGGCGAGCCACCGAAGGGGCTGCCGGTCGTGCACGCAACGTGCGCGCACCCGACCCCGGTGGTCGTCTTCCAAATGATTTGCGTGTAATGGCCACACTGCGCGCCGCTCGCACAGCTGTTCGTGGCGTACGTGTAGCTCGACACCTCCGAGAGCCAGCTCGCAACGGCCTGGGCAATGCTCTCCGTGGGCGCGCCTGCGGCGATGTTTTCGCCGACGCCCGGCCCTTGGCCGCCGAGCGCCGCGTACTCCATGTTGCGATTCGCGTTGTGCACGTAATTGCACTTGCTCGCGTAGCTCAGCGCCACTTGCGCCGCGATGGGGTCGCACGTGAGCGGCGGCTCTCCCACGCCGAGCGCGGCGCGCGCCTGGTTCATCGGTGCGAGCCACGCCGCCGCGTTCGCGCACAGGTCTGCGCCGGAATCCGCGTTGGCATTCGCCCCCGCGTCGGCGACGCCGTTTCCTGCGTCGAAGGGCACCGACGCTTCGTCGGCTCGCGCATCCGCGTCCGCGTCGGCCTCGCCGCTGTCGCTTCCGCCCCCGCCGCTCGGCACGCCTCCCTCGTTCGGCGCGCCCACGCGGCCGCCCGCGTCGGGCTTCGCGCCGCTGCTGTCGCCGCTTGCCGCCGCCTCGTCGGACGCCCGCGAGCCGGCTTCGTCGAGGCCCGCTCCAGGCGGCGGCGCGTCCGTCGACGCCGAGCACCCCGCGAGGCTGGCGGTGGCGGCCAAGGAGCTGACCGTGAAGAGGAGGCGCAGCCGTACCGTCGTGCGAAGCTTCATGCGTAAGGCCCCTTTTTTTGCCGGCGCGCGCAAAACGCCCAAATGCCATCTACTTTAGCCGGCTACGCGCGCCGAAGCGACGCCCACGCCCGGCTTTCCGCATCCCCCTACGTTGCCGCCATCGACGGAAAGGTGACTCCAAGCTGGAAAGCCCAGTCCCCGCCGTGTCCGCGCGCGACCCCCATCGTCGGGCAGCGAGCTAGCATGCTCGCGTGACCCGCGGCGCTTGCCGGCTTAGGCGCTCTCGATTCTCCCCACGCATGCGGAGCGGCCCCTCCATGACGCGCCACGCGCTGCTGGCGCTGGCATTTCATGCACGTCGTGCGGGTCGCCTCGGGGCGCGCCGTCACCGAGCGAGGCGATGAGCAACGCGGCCGACGCGAACGCGCGGCCGTCGCCCACGTCGAGCCTCGACGCCTCGGCGCCCGGAGCGCGGGAAGCAGCCGCCATGATTGGCCCCGCCGCCGAGGACGCCGCCCCGGGAAAACCGGACGTCGCCTGGTGAGCGAGGGGGGCGCTCCGGCGCTCGACGGCGCGACGGCGATGGACGGCGCAGTCGTCGAAGCCGGACCGGCGGGCCCCATCCATTCGATCCAATCCGGCGTGACCTGGCTCGATGACAAGGGCCATCCGGTGAACGCGCACGGCGGCGGCGTCTTCCGCGACCGCAACGCATTTTGCTTCTACGGCGAGGCGTTCTCGGGGGGGACCAACTCGTTCAAGGCATTTGCCATGTACTCGTCGCCGAATCTCATGAACTGGACGTTCGAGAGGAACATCCTGACGACGCAGGCGAGCGGACCACTCGGCCCAAACCGCGTGGGCGAAAGGCCGCATGTTCTGAAATGCCCCGTTACCGGGGAGTACATCCTGGTCGCGCACGCCGCCGATCCCACCTACCAGGTCGACAAGGAGGTCGTCTTTGCCACCTCCTCGACGATCAATGGTCAGTATCGTTTTGGAGGTGTCCTCGCCAACGCCGCTGGGATTGCCATCGATCATAGCGACATCGGCGCGTTTCAAGACGCGACGACCGGCTACGTGGTGACGGAAGGCGGCGCCGTCTACAAGCTGGCCCCGGATTGCCACGGCTGGACCACGGTGTCGCAGGCGCCTGCGTTCAGCGGCACGGAGTCCCCGACGGTCTTCGCCATCGGCTCCACGCATTACTGGCTCTGGTCCCACAAGACGGGGTGGGCAAGCAACGACAACGAATATGGCGTCGCGCCGACGATGGATGGCCCCTGGGTCGGCCAAGGTCTCCTCGCGCCGGCCGGACAGATCACTTGGAACTCTCAGTGCACGTTCGTCTTGGCGGTGACCGGCACGAGCGGGACGACCTACGTGTACGCCGGCGACCGCTGGAACGCAGCTCACAACTCCAAGGCCACGTATGTATGGCAGCCCCTCGTCGTCACCAATTCGGCCCTCTCCATGCCCGCCTTTTATCCCTCCTGGACGATCGACGTCGCGCGCGGCACCTGGACGCACTGAGACCATCCCGCGTTCTCGACCAAGAGGCTCGGATTTCTCCGCGCATTCGGTTCAACGCGGAGTCCGTTCGCGACGCTCTTCGGAGCTCGGGGATTCCATTCGAGCGCGTCTGGGCGTCGAACGTTTACGCGATCGAAGACTATCCGGAGCTGATGACGAGGCTCCGCACTCTCCTCGGCGAGAAGACGACGTCGAGCCATGCCGAGACGGGCTCCGATTCGAACGACGAGGCGACGGCGGCATGGAACGGCGTGCTCTTCGAGAAGTTCGTCCGACTTCGGGACGTGCTCACCCGCGGCTTCAGGCGCCACAGCGACGCCGCCCTTCGCCGCCACGTCGTGGCCGACGCCGCGCACGTCCTCGACGTGGGGTGCGGCTTGGGCGACGTCACTTCGGCGCTCGCGCGCACAGTGCGGCCCCAACGGCAAGATGGGCACGGTCAACTGCATCGCCAATACCAACACCGCGGTGCATGGCGCGCTAAAGGTCGATCCCAGTTACCGGCATAACTTCATCTATGATGATGGGACGCCCTGTTTCATGATGAGCTTTGAAGCCGACTGGCTGGCTGAGATGGATTTTGGTGATGCAAACGTCGACAACATGGATCGCGTGATTGATTATCTCTTCCAAAAGGGAGTGACGGCCCATTTCCTTTTTGAAGTGACCAAGGGCACCACCTGGCCGGCGCATGGGTCCGCCGACGAAACCCTCATGATTACCTATATCACGGCGAGGTACCAAGCCTATCCGAACATGGTTTGGGACTGGTTTAAGGAAGCCAAGAACGTGAGGGACAACACTTATCTGAATGATACGAGCATCAAGATCAATAGCTCGGATGCCTACCACCGGCTGGTCACCCTTCATGACGCTGTTAATTATTATAATGCGTTTCCAAACGCGTGTGATTTCCAGATGATCCAAAGGGACGGCGCCTCCGACCTGTAGCTCGTTGATTGGGCTCAGGAACGCCCGGAACAATTCGGTTTTCGAGGGCGAATACGATTACCAAATCGGCAATAATGGCGGCCATAGCTACAGCGTTGTCCAGAGCCAGCTCCTGACGTTGCAGGATACCCTCGAATGCTTTTATGGCCGGCTCTGGAGCAAATTATTACTACACTACCACGCGTGGGACGTGGTGAGGCATAACGAGAAGCCCAACGGATTGGGAGCCTACCTGACCGCGGCCAAGTTCTTTAAGGGTACGAACTGGAATTCTCTTGCTCCGAATGAGGGACTAATCAACAGTCCGGGAGTCGGGCGCCATTGTCTTGCGGCCCCCGGATCGGAATACGTGGTCTATTTGAATGGCTCCGGGAGCGTCACCGTCACGATTGCCAGCGCGCCTTCGGGAAACTCAGTCGCTGCGACATGGCTGAATACGGTTACGGGAGCTCAAACGACCCTGGCCAACGCGAGCAATGGCTCGCGATCATTCACCAATCCCTGGTCGGACCCGGCACTGTTACACCTGACGGCCACTGGCGGCGCCGCCGGGACCGGCGCGGACGCGGGCGGAAGTGACGCAGCCGGGAGCGGCGGCGGCGCTGGCAGCGGGTCATCGAGCGGCGGGGGAATCTTCGAGCGGTGGCGCCTCTTCGAGCGGCGGGTCGTCTTCAGGCAGTGGTGGGTCGTCGGGCGGTGTCGCATCGTCGGGTGGCAGCGGTTCCTCGAGCGGTGGTCCGTCACGCCGCTCCGATTCCGACGCAGGTCTGGGGGGGTCTTCGAGCGGCGGAGCCGGCGGGCTTGGTGCCGGCGACGCGGGGGCGAGCGGTCCTGCAGGCGGTGGTTCGAACGGGTGCGGTTGTGTGCTCGCTGGCAGTCCAAAGAATACGGCCGTCGACCTGGTGGCATTTGGAGCCGGCGTAGCGGCGGTGTTTCGCCGACGTCGCGCGCGCAAACCTGACGACAAGTCCGTCCGGAGCGACCACGAATTGGGCTGAACGGCGAGTGCATCGATTGTGACCTCTCGCTCTATCCCGTCATGACGAGCCATCGGATCGTGCTCGCGTACGGGCACGACGAATCCGGAAGCGATGGTTCTTCGGCGTGTGCTCGACGGGCGCCAAGCGGGCCGCGGCAAGCGGTATCCGATGGCCATGCGAGAGCGCACAATGGCCTTTGCGCTGAGCCGTCGAAAGGAGGGTCGAAGCTGGGCGAGCATTGCAACGGAGGCAAGCCGTCCCTACTGATCGCGGTCCCTGTCGGGTGCGCGGATCCAACCTGGTCCTCGAAGGCGTACACCCTGCGCCAACGGCTGGCTTGCCATCCTTCGGCATGTCCTGAAGAGAGCGAAGCGGGAGCTTCGTCTTCCCTTCGACGCCGCCGAAGGCGTTCCCGCGTTCGACACCTCCGAGCATGAGACCTACACGGAGGAGGAGCCGAACGCGCTCACGAGCGAGGAGGCCGCCGCCTTCCTCGCGCGGATGAAGGACGAGTTCCCGGCGCAGTACGCGATGACCTTTCTCGGCTTCGCGACGGGCCTTCGACCTTCGACCCTGCGACCCCTCCGCCGCACCGGGGCGACCCCCGATGTCCTCTGGGACGAGGGCGTCGTCCTCGTTCGCCGTTCGCACGCGATCGGCGACGAGCTCATGAACACGACGAAGACCAAGCTGCGCCAGCGCATCACAGTCCCGCCGGAGGTCATGGACGTGCTGCGGTGGCACGTCGCCACGCAGCTCACGACGCCCGAGCAAAAGGCGTCCGAGCTGCTCTTCCCCGCCGAGGACGGGGGCTTTCGATCGGTGTCCTTCCTCAAGAAGGCGTTCGCAACGGTGGCGCAGCTCGTCGGCCTGAAAGAAAACCTTCACGCCGAGAGGCATGCGCCGGACGTTCAACGACCTGACGCGGTTGGCGAAGGTGGAGTCGATCGTCACCAAGTCGATCTCCGGACACCAGACCGACCGCATGTGCGAGCACTACTCGACAGTCACGCCCGACGAGCAGCGGCGGAGCATCAGCAAGCGTCGTCAACCTCTTCGGTCCCCGACAAAGTGGGGAGGGCAGTGGGGAGGGTAAGCAAAAAGCCCAGGGCGACTGAGCGCCAAGGGCCTTGTTTTTCCGCGCTTTCCTTGTAGGCACGACTGGGTTCGAACCAGCGACCCCTACCGTGTCAAGCGGCACGGACCCCGGTGAGGGCGGGCAAGCAAGCGAAATCACTACGACGCGACCCGACGCGAATGCTCCCTCACCCCCACTGATGGGTGCAGGGGCAACGCCCTGGGGCAACGCGCCTGACCCCGTCGAGATGGCGCTGGCAGACGCTATCGCGAAGGCGACGACGGCGGGTGAATGGGCGCTCGTCGCGCAGCTCGCGCGCGAGCTCGAGGCGCGGCGTCAGGCACGCGCCGGCAACGTGGTCCCCTTGGACGCTCGGCGGCGAGGGGGCCGGTCGTGAAGGCCGCTCGCGCGAAGCGGCTGACCGAGGCACCGGAGGACCCGAGACGCACGCCAGGGCCCACCCTCGTGCCGGCGCTGGTGGACCTGGACGCGCTTGCGCGCGTCGTGGCGCCGCTCGTCGTCGAGCTTCTGCAACGTCCGCTCTACGTGACGCAGCGGACGGCGCCGACCGCCCTCGGCATGCCCCGTGGGAACTACCTGGACCACTGCCGCGCAGGGGACTGGCCGTCGTTCAAAGACCGGCGCCTCGTGTACGCAAAGACGGAAGACGTCGCGGCGTTCCTTGCGGCTCGGCCGGTGGAAGCGAAAGAAGACGCGGAGGGTTCCGAAGAAGCGCGGACCCTCGCCCGTGTTGGTGCTCGCCGGGTAGCCTGAGCTCGCGCTCGCGTTGCCGGCTCTCTCGCCCGAGGGGGCTAGCCGCGTGCGCACGAGCCCGCGAAGAAGGAACGACTATGAGCCGACAACAGAGCCCACGCTGCACATCGCGAAGGACAAACGACGCGTCGCCCTTTGCCGAGCGCATGCGCGACAGCGTGGGTCGGACCCCCGAGTCTGCGCTTGCCCCGCAAGCCAGGATTCTCTGGCTGAGAATCCTCGCTTTGGAGGCCGGCGATGGGACGGCGAATGCATCGCCACGCTCATTCGCATTCGCGAGCGGCTAGATGCGGCCCTCGATGAGCTCCGGCGGCGCTCCGCCACGCGCTGACTCGCGTTCGCGCCGTTGCCCCACCCCTCGACCGTGCTTTGACCGCCCCCCTCACGATGGCGTCTACTTCAGCAGTCCAGAAACATCGGGGTCGTTCTCGAGGCGAATGCGAAGCTTCTTCGCCGCTTCATCATCCACCAAACCTTGGTCGCGAGCGATCTTAAGAACGGCGTCTAATAGGCGATCTTTCCGCTTTGGTGCCTTGGTACTCCTTATGTGCTCGCGAATCTCGTCTCTGCTGGTGAGAGCCTCGGGTAGGTTTTTCTTCGCCGCCTTGAGCTGATCTGCCTCCACCCATTGGACGGCGACATCTAAGAATCCCTTCACCTTTATCTTGAAGGCGCCTTCCGTGAGGTTCTCGGGCACCCAATCCTCGGTTCCGACGCGCGAATACATATTGCCAATCAGCCAGCCCAATTTGGCTTGGAATACCGGGTCGAGGCACAGCCTGCGCGCAGCAAGCAGTTTTTCGTAGTGTTCCTGGGCGCGAACCGCGATCGACAGGCGAAGGAAGGCGCAGCTCGGCTCATGCAGGTCGAGAGCGGGCTCCGGCTCGAGGTAAAAGTACTCGGTCTCATTGTTATTCAATACGTGTCCGATGAATTGCTCAACGATTCCGCGCTTGGACAGGGAGCAGACTCCGGCCGTCCCCTCGAACCGATCCTGGTGCTTTGCGATCTCGCGCTCGATGAGCAGACCAAGAGGACGTACCGCGGCGACACTGACGTACCGCGACTTGCATGGCCGGCGATCTCTGCGAACGAGGTCGCACGACTGGGTGAGCACCAAAAAGTGCGTATAGTCGTCCTTGCGATTGTAATGCGGATGAATGTCAGCGAGGAGTTTCCGTAAATCGTCCGTTTTCGTGAGCAGATCACCCTGTCGTAGGTCCGTCCCATCTGGCGGAACGTAGGTGAAGTGACAGCCGGTCACCTCTCGCGGCCACACGGCAGCCATGTCGCCGTTGCTTCAGCGCGAGGTGTCCGTTGTGGCTGACTGGTCGCGGTCGCTCTGATTCGCCTCGCGGTTCTCGCGGCGTACGACTTCCCGGTTGACGTCGAAAGGAATCGTAACAGACGGCCCCCTGACGGCGCGTACAACCACCGTCGGTCCAGTGGTCAATACGGACCGTCCTGTCGAGGCGCTTGGAAGTCGAGGCGGCAGCAGCTGCGCCTCCTGGAAGGGCTGAGTTGGCTGGGTGGAAGCGGTGGTCGAGGCGCCCGCCTTAGGTAGACTGGTCATCGATCTCCTCCAGTGTGCAGTCGTAAACTTTCGTCATGAACTTCTGCGCGAGCATAAGGGCCCGTACCGTTCGACCCTCTAGTAAGCGCTCGGCCTCATCGGCCGAGACAACATCATGGTGGAAGTTGAAGTGTATATCGGCACGACCGTCTCCATCCAAGGCGTGCGTGACATTTACGCTGCCTTCATCTGTCTCCAGCGTGCGCACGATGCTTGATCGTTTGATCTTGCAACCAAAGTTGCTCAATGGGTCAAGATCATTGAGCATAAAAAGACTTCGAATGGGGTCGCCAGGTTCGGGATCCTCGAAGCCAAAATTCACACCCAACGCGGTGACCGGCGTGTGGGGCAACAGACCGAGAACCCGCCGCGTCGCTCCTTCGGCCCGCTGACACGATGGCAAGTCCGGACCAAGTATTCCCATGATGAGGCGGTCCTCTACGGGTAGTAAGCTGATCCCCTCGACGGTGTAGCGCACCGTCGCGATGCTTGGTCCAACGGGGACCTCGATGGTCATGCTCTTGCCATCGAAAAGCTTCTTGCCAACCCACTCGGGCGAAAACACGCGCACATTCCACGCGCCGGCGACCACAATCGTCCAAGCGTCAAGCTTCGGCTTCATCATCGTGGGGCGCTCGCAGAAGCTAGTTGGAGATGGCCAACCCGGTCAACGACCGTCGCGATCCCATCGAACGGGCATGGCCGGGGGGGGGCAAGCCGACGCACCGGCCCCTGAGCGACCCCGTCCACGCCAAAGGCGGCGCGGCTCTTGGAGCAGCTCCTCATGGCCATCCCACGGCCACCTGCAGCGGTCCCTCGTGATACCGAGCGCGCCGCACGCCGCTCGCGTGAGGATTGGGGCGCTATCATGAGCGCTTGAAAATGAGAGCCACGTCGGGTTGCTGGAGGCTTGTATTGCGGCGCCCAAAGTGACAGTGGACCGAACGCCACGCGCGACGGGGAGTTGTCATGACCATTCGAGGGGACGTCGTCAGCATTGTCCACGTTGGTACGGCCGAACAATTGCTTTCGGCCCTTTCGCCGAGCGAACCACGCTGGAAGCCCGATCTCCGCGCGTGGACATTCCGCGGACAAGGAAGCACCTGGCCGTTGGTGCCGAGGGTTTTGCGGGGCGCTGTTTGGCGCCGGTTCCTGCAAGGCGACGGGCGCTGCGAGCCGCGGACAAATGATGGCTTGCGAAAGCTCGCTGAGTTCACGGCGATCGCCGAATTCATGGAGGCGGCCGACCGTGCTGGGCTCGCCATACCCGAAGACAGCCAACACCTACGGTCGGGAAGCTTGATCGAACGGTTCGACCACGATGGCCTATGGCCTGCTACCCGGGCTGATCTCCGTTTTGGCCCTGGCACAACACAACGGAGTACCGACACGGCTCCTTGATTGGACTTGGAGGCCTCGGATCGCTGCATACTTTGCGGCCGAGGAGGTCGTCATGCGCGATTCGGAGCCGCCGGGCGACCAGCTGGCGGTGTGGGCCTGTAAGCATCGGTTCGTGACGATGGTGGGAAGATCGCGTGAGCCAAGTTTCTGCATGCAGGTTGTGACGGCGCCTCAGGCGACAAATCTCAATCTAGCAGCGCAGGCGGGGGGTCTTTACTTTGGTGCGGGACCGCCACGAAGACGTGCCGCTCGACGCGGTAATTGCCCAGAGCCTCGATGCTGGCGCCGCCAAAGAAAGGCTCGACGAGCTTCCGGCAATGTGGAAGCTCGCGCTCCCGCACTCCGAGGCGCCACGCCTTCTGCGGTTGCTCGGGCTCGACGGGGTCAACGCGGCCTCGGTGTTCCCTGGATACGGCGGGGTTGTACGCTCGCTTGAAGAGCAGCGGCGTTGGAAGCCTTAGAGGCCGCTCAAGCCCCGACCAAAAAAGAGTTGCAATACTTAGAATGCGTGCTTATCCTTCCGGGGTCGGCGTTCCGTAGCTCTCGTTAGGTCGGTTCCAGATGGTTCCCCCCGAACGACGAGAGCAGCAGTTGCGGACCCGATGGGTGGTCACTCCGAGTCGCTTCGGGGGCACTCCTGAGTCGGAAGAGGCGGGCGGTCGCATCGGCGACCGCCACACCGTCCACTTTGGGAGTTTGCATGCACTTGCGTCAGGAGCGTCGCCATTCGCGCGGCCGGTCGGCTGACGATTCCGAGTTGCTTCGCGTCGTTTTAGACGCGGTCGACAGGCTCCGCCTGTCGGAGACTCAGCTCGCAGCGCTCTGCGGATTCAGTGTCCCAGTCGCGACCGCCGTGTGCCGCCGCGGCCAACTTCCGAAGCAGCCGCGGTGCCAGGAAGGCTTGCGGGCTTTCGCCCGGCGCGCCGTTGCAACGCGGTCCCGCTCTGAATGGGGATTGCCGTGAACGCGCCCGCAGATTTTGGCGCAGCCTTCAAGGCGGTAATCGCGCAGGAGGTTGAGCGGTGCGCAGGGGAATTGAAACGGCCAGAGTTTGTCTCTCAACGCACCTGCGAAGCGCTGCTCGGTCTTCCGAAGGACGTTTTTCTTGACCTGGCCAAACAGGGCCGCTTTGCGTCCACGAAGGAACGCCGACTGATCATCGCTCGCTACGCTGACGTCGCCGAGGCCCTCGCGGCACGCATGCGACGCCGTGCTGCGAATGACGTCTGCGCGGACGGCGAAGAGCGAGCCCTGGCCCGTGTCGGGGCGCGGCGGGTGGCACCGTGAACGCCGCTCCCACGGAATCCTTTCGCCAGCTAAGGCCACAATTTACAGCGGCGCGGCGTAAACATGCCGCATTGGTGCGCTCACGATTCACGGCCGCCGTCGACGCCGTGCACCGCAGGCACCCGCGTGCACGGTTCACTCGGCGCATCATCGCCGCACGCCGACCGCCTGTGGTCATTCACTTCACGCGCAGCCAAACGGCAGATCCGATTGCGCTCGTTGGGCAGGATGCAACTCACTCAGTGTTCGAAGCGGGCGCGGTAGTCGCTCAAGCGGACGACTTGAACGGTGGTCCCGAAGAGCCACCACCACCACCACTAGATCTTCTCTTTGGCGCGCTGACGCGGCTCGAGGCGCGCTCACCTGTCGGCGGATTGGCGCGGCAACAACTTCTCGAGCGGTACGGGCATTTCTTGCTCTTGCAGGGCGGCGCGACATGACCTCGGCAATCGATGCTGACGTCGAGCTCGCAACATTCGAGCGCAGTCCGACAGAACGGCTTGCGGTTCTTTTTCGCCAGTACGAGGGACACCACTTCGTGGATATCCGTCTCCAATTCAAGACCGAGGACGGTAGATGGCTGCCGACGAAAAAGGGGCTGACCGTGAAGCTGCGCGAGGTCTTCGGCTTCGCCGACGCGATTGCGAAGGGATGCGAGCTGGCCAAAGGGGTCCGGCGGTGACCGGCCAGATCACCTGTTGGCCCTCACTCTTCCGACCGTCCGACGGGCGGCGTGTCCGAGCCCCAGCCCTCTTCGAGCGAGTGAAGGCGCCGCGCGCTTACGCCAGTAAGGGCGATGTGCCGCGATGGTCATGGGCGACCTTCAAGGACAACTATCGGGCGCTTGCAAACGTGATCGCCGTCGCCGGCCTGGGCTACGACTTCGATCGTGGCGCGACGCGCGAGCAGATTGTCGAGGTCTTCGCCGACTTCTACGGATTCGGGCACACGACGTGGACGGCTGGTCGGTGGCGCGTTGGGCTCGTGCTCTCCCGGTGCGTCACGGCGGACGAGTACGATTGGGTCTGGCGCGCGGGCGCTGCGCTGGCCGAGCGTGGCGGACTCGAGCCTGACTACGCCGCGCGCGATGCGAGCCGGGCGTGGGCGCTTCCTGCGAGGCACGCGGGCGATGCTTATCAGCATGCCGAATTGACCGGCGCCTTCTTCGACGTCGAGCGAGCGCTGGCCGAGTTTCCCAAGCCGGAGCCTCTTCCGATTTATGCGGCGAGCGCGGGCGAGTCCGACCGGCTCGAGCGCGCGTCGCGGTACCTGGCGACATTGCCGGGCGCCATCGCCGGCAGCGGTGGCCACGCGGCGACGTTCAAGGCGGCGCTTGTGCTCGTGCGCGGCTTCGAGCTCGGTGCCGACGAGGCGCTGCGATTGCTCGTCGAACAGTACAACCCGCGGTGCGCCCCGCCCTGGTCGCTCTGGGAGTTGAAGCACAAGGTCAAGAGCGCCGCAATGCGTGCCCGGGCGGCGCCCGGATGGCTGGCCAACAAGCCTCTCGAAAGGAGGAGCGCGTGATGGCTACAGTCGTTCCGATCTTCGACGCCAAGAGCGACTGGCGCGACGCGCTGGTTACCAGGCGCACCAAGCAAGGCGATGCCATCGTCCTTCCTGTCGCCGCCAACGCGGTCGTGATCCTCACGCACGATGATTCATGGGTCGGCGTGCTTGCGCACGACGCGTTCCGAGACGCAGTGGTCACGACTCGCGTTCCTCCGTGGGACGAGGTCGACGCCCCCGCAAAAGCGGCATCCGGCGGCTGGTCGGATGCGGACACCGTGCGCGCAGGGAACTGGCTCGCGCGGCACTACGGCGTCCAGTTCAATATTGCGATTGTCGAGCAAGCCGTCACGGTCGTTGCTGCGCGAACACTGTTGCACCCGGTCCGAGATTGGCTCGGCGCCCTGAAGTGGGACGGCTCCGCACGCATTGATCGGCGGTTTACCGACTACTTTGGGGCCGACGACAGCGCGTACGTGTATGGCGTCGGCGCGCGCTTCATGATCGGCGCAGTCGCCCGCGTCTTTCAGCCGGGCGCGAAAGTCGATTGCACCCCGGTCCTAGAAGGCTGCCAGGGAATCGGAAAGTCGACGGGCATTCAGCGGCTTGCCGGAGAGGCCTGGTGCTTCGACACGCCGATCACCATGGGTGAGAAGGATGGCTATCAGAGCCTGCGCGGCAAGTGGATCGGCGAGCTCGGGGAGCTGCACGCGCTCAGCCGGTCAGATCTGAACCGCGCGAAGAACTTTCTCACGGCGACGGTGGACACGTACCGCCCGAGCTACGGAAGGCGGTCGCGCGATTTCCCGCGGCAATGCGTCTTCTACGGAACGACAAACGCGAGCGAGTACCTTCGCGACGAGACCGGCAATCGCCGCTTCTGGCCAGTGCGCTGCAGCCGGGTGGACCTCGATGGCATCACCCGCGATCGCGAGCAGCTGTGGGCAGAGGCCCATCAACGCTACGTGAGCGGCGAGCGGTGGCACGTCGACTCGGCGGACTTCCGTGCGCTCTGCGAGGAGCAGCAGGAGCAACGCTTCGTCTCCGACGCATGGGAGGGCCCTGTCGAAGAATGGCTGATGTCCAGCGGCCATCCTGGCCGGCGCGCTCAGGGCGTTACGACCGGGGAGGTGCTCGCCGGCGCGCTCGGCATGACCGCCGAAAGGTGGTCCAAGGGGGACCAGGACCGCGTCGCCTCCGTCCTGCGCCGGCTCGGATGGGAGCGCGGCAAGCAGGCACGAGCGACAGACGGACGCCGCGAACGGAGGTGGAAACCCCGCGCGGTGACGTTGGTGACGGAGCGCGGTGACTCACCGGTGACTCAGGATTCACCGGCTAAACCTCCTATGTCACTAGCGTCACCAGCATCTGCGTACACAGGCATAGGTGGGGGTGAATGCATAGGGCTTTACGGAACCCGGGGTGACAGCGGTGACGCGGTGACGGAGACCCTCAGCGACTGGCTCGCTACCCAGGGCATTGGGGGTGGGAAGTGACGACGAGAACAGAGGCGCCCGTTGTCGCCATTACCGCGCCCGGAACCGCCCCGAGCTCGCCCCCTCCGCTGCTCCCTTGGCCCTCGCCGACGTCTCGCCCGCAGCCTGGCCGCCCGATGTCGCCGGGCCTATCGCTCGAGGCGCCGGCCCCCGAGCTCCCCGCGCCGAGGGAGCCGTGGCGGTGCGCGTCAACGCAAGGCGGTTGCCCCACGAGGGTTGCCCACGGCACCCGAGAATACCGCTTTTGCTTGAGGGAAGTGGCCTGTCGGCACTGGCTTGTAGAGCCAGGGCGGGCCTTCGAAGGCGGAATGACCATATACGGAGTGCCAGTCGACCGCGCATTGCCCGCCATCGGTGGGCGGCGTCAAACACCTTCCAACGGCAGCCGACCGTGCCTCCAAGGTCACGGCCAGGCGCTTCGCGTTCATCCTGGCTGCCTGGAGACGTTCGACGGGTCAAAAGCGCGTCCTGGTCCATCGTGGCGAGCATCAGCCGCCATCTGCGTCTGCTTCGACCTCCACGACGAGGCCCGCCCCGTCGGCGGCCTGTGCGCTCACGTCAGCTCCTGCACTCCCATCCGTCGACCCATCGGCGCAGAACCCAGTATGAGCGATCGCGACGCCCGCGCAGGCGGCGACCGAGGCGTTGGGATACGTGAGGCCGTTTACCCCGCACGCCGGGAAGTATTCGTCGGTGGAGAGACAAGGGACGCGCGCAGCGACCTCCGGGCTGTTGCACCCATCGATGACAAGCGAGACCACGGCGAGCAGCGCAACCGCCACAGGGTTCGTCGCCATCCTGGCGCCAACGGTACTCCCGTCCGCTCGAGCACGCGTCGTCGTCCATTGTGGGCGCCGCGAGATGGGGTGCTCTGATGGCCCTCCGCAATGGTCACGGAGCCGGCGCAGGCTCACCGCGCATCGAGGTTCTTCCGGCCGACGAGCTCCCTGCGCCGGTAACGACGCATCCGGCGCCCACGAGCGTAGCGCTACGCTTCCGCCAGGACGGCAAGATTGCCGATCGGGCGACCGCCAGCGAGATGGGCCGTCGAGGCGGGGAGGCGAAGGCGCGGCGGGTGCGCCTGATAGATTCCCTGGGGCTATCGAGCCTCGTCGAGGGGACATCGTTCGGCCCGTACCGCGCTGCCGCGGAGGAGTTCGTAAAGCACCACCTTGGGTGCCTCGCGACGCAGGCAGGGGGCGAGGTGGGTCCGGCGCCGAGCACGATGGTCGCGAGCGCCGGCCTTCAGCTCGCCGCGTCTCGTTGGGCGTTCGATTGGGGGGCAGAGGCCAGTGACCCCACGCTCATCAAGCTCGGCTCATCCCTCGCGAACGACAGTCGGCAGAATCTGCTCGCCGCCTACGAGCTCGCCACGCGAGAGGCGGCCGCCCGGCGCGCGACCGCGCCCCAGAGCGCGCACGCCGTCCTCGCCGCTGCCATGCTCGAACCGGAGGGCCGCTCATGAAAGCGCCCGCCTTCACGCTCGAGGGGCTTCTCACCCACGCGACCGCGTTCGGGCTGACCACGGCGTCGCCCCTGCAGCGCGCGGTCTGTCGCCTCGCCGACGGCTTACCCCTCGCGGACCTGGCGGATCATCCCGACGTCATCGCGGCGATCGGCGACGTCGCATCGCTCCCCGTGGGGGTCCGTCCCTCCGAGCTGCTCATCCTCTCGGGCGTCCGCGTCGGCAAGTCGCTGCTCGCGGCGGCCCTCGCCGTGCGCGCGGCCCTCACCTGCGACCTGTCGCGTCTCCGGCCTGGCGAGCCGGTGCGCGTGAGCGTCGTTTCGCTGACCACCGACCTGGCTCGCGTGGTCTTCGAACACGTCGTCGGCACGCTCACGAGCAAGCCGGCGCTTCGGGCCCTGCTCGTCGGGGAGCCAACGGCGGATACGGTGAACCTGCGCCACCCCTCGGGGCACGTCGTCGAGGTCAAGGTCGTAGCTGGCTCACGTGCGGGCGCCTCGCTCGTCGCGCGGTGGTCGGCCGGCGTCATCTTCGACGAAGCGCCACGCATGAGCGGCGAGGAAGACGGCGTCGTCAACTTCGACGAGGCTCGACGCGCAGCCCTCGGGCGTCTGCTCCCCGGTGCCCAGCTCGTTGCAATTGGCTCGCCCTGGGCTCCTCGCGGTCCGGTGTACGAGATGGTCCTCGAGCACTGGCAGAAGCCGACCGCCCGCCTGGTCATCGTTCGCGCCCCGGCGCCAGCGATGAATCCGTCCTGGTGGACCCCGGCCCGCGTGGAGCAGCTCAAGATCCAGGACGAACAGGCCTACCGGACGGACGTTCTAGGCGAGTTTGCTGACCCCGAGTCGTCGCTTTTCAGCTCCGCGGAGCTCGAGCGAGTGACGCGCAAGGCCCCTCTCGTGCTCGAGCGCGAAGCGGGACACACCTACCGGGCGGCCATGGACCCTGGCACTCGCGGGAACGCGTGGACCATGGCGGTCGGGACGAGTCGCGTCGATGGCACCGTCGAGATTGTCCTGACCAGGCAGTGGCAGGGCAGCAAAACGGACCCGCTCAACCCCGACGTCGTTCTGAAGGAGATTGCCGCCATCTGCCGCGGGTACGGGGTCGAGTTCGTCATCACAGACCAATGGGCCGCCGACGCGCTGAAGGCCATTGCGGATAGGCACGGTCTATCGCTGTACATCGACACCATCACCGCCGCGCGCAAGGTGGAGCTCTACGAGTCGCTTCGTACCCGCATTGCCGACAGCAAGGTGCGACTGCCCAACGACACACAGGTGCTCAACGACCTGCTCAGCGTCCGCAAGCGCGTGACCACGAGCGGAATCGCCATCGAGCTCCCGCGCACCGCCGACGGACGCCACGCAGACTATGCGCCGGCCCTCGCCCTGGTTGTGGAGAAGTGCTTCATCCCGCCCGAGCTACCGAAGGCGAGGCTTGCGGGCGAGGCGTGGCTGCTGGCCCACCTGCAACGCGAGCAAGAAGAGCGCGAGCGCATCGCAGCGCAAGGCCCGGGCTCTCGCTTCATTCTCGACGAGCCGGCTCCTGGCGCGCTGAGGGGGTTCGCATGGTGACGGACGCACGACGGTTCGCGACTGGCGACGCTTCCGTGTTCTCGACGGGAGACGCGTCGAAGTTCGCGACTGCCCCCCGCCGCATCGAGCCTCCGCCCGTGGAGAGGCCATTGCTACCCTTCGCGGCGCCTAAGCAACGGGTGGACCCGTGATTCTCCGACCTGACCAGAAGGAGCTCGTCGAGCGGGTGCGAGCAGAGTACCGCTCCGGCGTTCGCTCTGTCCTGATGCAGGGCGCGACGGGATTCGGCAAGACCACCACCGCGGCGGACATCATCGCGCGTGCAGTGGCTCGAGGTCGCCGCGTTGTCTTCGCCGCCCATCTCGACGCGCTCATCGACGACACCAGCGACCGCCTCACTCGCGCCGGCATCGAGCACGGCATCATCCAGGCCGACAGGCCGACGAATCCGACGGCGCCCGTCCAGGTCTGTTCGCTGGCCACGCTGCACCGCCGTTGCGAGACCCCGCCCGCCGAGCTGGTCATCGTCGACGAATGCCACAGATCGATGGCGAGTTCCGTCCGCACGGTGCTCGAGTCGTATCCCCTGGCGCGCCTGCTTGGGCTGACGGCGACGCCCGAGCGGGGCGACGGTGCTCCCCTCGGCGACGTCTTCGAGCGCCTCGTGTGCGGCCCCTCCGTTCGCGAGCTCACGGCACATGGCCATCTCGTGCCGGCCGTCGTGCTCTCGCCCCCCGCACCCGTCGAGGGAGCACTCGCGCTCGACCCGGTGGACGCCTATCGGACCCACGCGGCCGGTCTGCCCGGGATGATTTTCTGCCGCGACGCCGAGCACGCCGCCGACGTGCGTACGCGCCTCGCCGCTGCGTCCATCCCCAGCGCCCTCATCCTCGGCGACACGCCACGATTGGAGCGCAGGGAAGCCCGCGAGCGCCTCGCAAAGGGGGAACCGCTCGCGCTCGTCGGCTGCGGCGTGTTCGTCGAAGGGTGGGACAGTCCCGAAGTGCGCGCGGTTGTCCTGGCGAGGACCTTCGGGGTGTGCGGCGGATACCTGCAAGCTGTCGGGCGCGCGCTCCGGCCAGCTCGAGGCAAGACGCACGCACTCGTCATCGACCTGTCGGGCGCTGCCATCCTGCATGGCCTTCCTTCCGACGAGCGGACGTGGAGCCTGACAGGCCCCGTGAGACGCACTGCCGAGGC
Organism: uncultured delta proteobacterium; assembly: GCA_963787925.1. Lineage (GTDB taxonomy): Bacteria > Myxococcota_A > Polyangia > Polyangiales > Polyangiaceae > Palsa-1150. Next base: position 4,907 of record CAWBEN010000001.1, on the reverse strand, counting down.
CCTTGAGCCGCTCGCGCGTTGCCACGCGTGCCTTGCTGTCTTCCACGCTGGCCCGGCGGAGTGCCCACGCTGCAAGGCATCGACGAGGGGGACGCAGCTCCCACGGCGCGCTACCCGCATCGAGCGACAAGAGCTCGCCCGGCTGGACGAGCGCCCGCAATCCGAGCGCGACGCCATGGCCATCCGCGGAATTGAGAAGCGTCTTCGGTCGAGTGGTCGCTTCCCGCAGTGGCGTATCCCCGCCATGGCCCGCAGCATCTTCGAGCGCACCCGTAAGCGCACGGCGGAGGCGGCATGAACGGCTCGTCAGCTGCGCACTCGGCGCTCGTCCATGACATCCTCGCCGAGCTCGGCGCGCTCCCCGGCGTCGTCATCGGCGCCAACGCCTCGGGGCTCGCGAAGTACGCGTCGGAGCGCACCGGCAAAGACTTCTGCGTACCCTACGGGTGGCCCATGAAGGGCGGTCCCGATCTTCTGGCCGTAGTCGCCCCTCAGGGCCGGCTTGTCGCCCTCGAGTGCAAGACCGGCGGAGCGACAGCAACGAAGGAGCAGCGCGCTTGCCACGCTGCCCTGCGCGCCGTCGGCGTCGCTGTTCACGTCGTGCGGTCTGTCGACGAGGCACGCGCGGCGATTGAATCCACCAGTGGGAGAACTCCATGAACGACGATGACATCTGGTCGCGACTTGCCGGCACGCTGCAGCAGGCCGGCGGCTCACTGCAACAAGGCGCTCAGTCGCAGCCCGTCAGCGGCGGCGCCTATGCCGCCGCCCTCCAGAAGATCAGCCGCGCACTCCAGCCGGACGACCCAACGGACCCGGCCCAGCAGTACGCCCCCGCCCCCGGGGGCGCACCGGCTCAGTCCCCCGCGCGCCCGGCTTACGATCCGGCGGCCCAGTTTGGGAATGCCCTCCAGCAGATCAGCGACTATCGCAACGCCCAGCACCAGAAGCAGCAACAGGCAGCGCAACCCCTCTTCCCTGCGGCAGATCCCAACGCGAGCGCCAAAGAGTGGCAGCGGCAGACCCAAAAGTGGGAGGAGGACAACGCCCGTAGTCACGCGCTGAGCGCGTGGCAGCGACCGCCCGCGACGCCGGCTGTCATTCAAAAGCTCCTTGCTGAAGGGCGGATTACGCCCGTCGAGGCGCAGATGGGACAGACGCCGTCCTTCGCCGACGGCCGCATGATTGGCTTCGTGATGCCGTGAGCGACCTTGACGCCATCGTCACCGAACTCGGCCCAGACGAGCGCCGGGTGCTCGCGTGCCTTGCCGCGCGCCTGCTCGAGGGGCAGCGCGTCTACGGTCGCCTCGACCTTGCGAGCGATCGGCGCGACTGGCGGCATGAGCGCTCCCTCGAGATTCAGGATCTACTCATCTACTCGGCCTTCATCGAGCTGGCGAAGAGTGTCAGTCGTCACGCCGGGGAAGGCGCAAGATGATGGCTCCGTGCCGTTCACTGCCGCGTGTACGTGATGCGGTAAGTGCCGGAGCATCCGCCCGACACGCTCGTGGTCAGTTCGCCTTTGATTACGCTGCCGTCCTGAGCCTCCTGGACCGTGTACCCAACGAAGAAAACGCGGATGCCGTTGCTGAGGCAAGAGTACGCAACATCGTTGCGGCAATCGCCGTTCGACCACGCAATGCTTGCCACCGTGCAGGTCGTGTTCTGCGTCGGGACACCAAAGATCGTGAGCGAGTCGGGAATCGGCGGGCAGTTGCCGCTCACAACATCCGTGTGAATGAGGTAGGTGCCGTGCCGATCGCTCATGCTGCACATGGTCGGCGCCGGCGGTCCACTCGACGACGAGCCCGCGCAGGCGGCGAGAGTCAGAGCAAGAACGCCAGCGACGCGCACCATGGCCATCCCCTTCGGTCTCTGCGATTCAGCGCAGACCCTCAAGCTACGCGCATCGTCGCCTGGTGCACGAGGAAAGCGGCCGAACGCAAAGCACTGTGCGACAAGGTGCGATCGTTCTGTCATGTCGTGCATTGCAAACACACTTTCGCGTGTTAGGTTGCTAGTCCAATGGCGCGGGGCGACGAGGACGCAATTATGATTACGAAGGACAAGCAGATCGTCGTGCGCCTCCCGGTGGACCTGGCCGACAAGATCGATGCGTACGCCGAGAAGTTGCGGCGGGAGCAGCCGGGCCCGAAGTGGTCCACGTCCGACGTCGTTCGCAAGGTTTTGGCTGAAGCGCTCGAGGGAAACGAGGCCCCCAAGCGGGCCAAACGCTGACAAGTGAAGTGCCCCCGCGCTGCGGAAACAGCCGGGGGCGTGATCCGAATCTGAAAAGGAGATCCGAACATGCAGACCATAAAAGCCCCGTTGGCAATAGACAACACCCCCGCTCTCAACGATCTGCGCCGCGTAAGCCAAACTGCGTGGCCCGACGAGGCTGCGACGACCCCGCGCGCGAACGTGCCCGGGCCCGTTTTGGCCTTCGCGTCACGCGTTGACAGGCTTGCCGAGCTCGCGCTCGAGCGGCTTCAAGCCTCGCCCGACGAGGACGCGCTGAATGCGGCCGTCGCAAACCTGGTGCAGCTCCGTGCACTCGCGGCGGGTGTCCTTTGACTTCGCCCGAGAGCGTTCCGTCGCCTGATGCCTCCGCCCGCGAGCTCCCGATTAGGGCCGGCGCTGCCACGCATGCGATGCTCGCCGCGATCTCGAATCTGACCGCGGCCGTCGTCGCGGTGGAGCGCGCTCGAGTGATTGACCAAACCGCCAAGCCGACCACGGAGGGAACATGAGCAAGGCAAAGGAGCAATTGACTCGAAAGTGCTCGCCGACGGAGCAAGACCGCGCGGCGGAGAGAAGGAAGAGCGGCCATGCTCGTGCGGGCGCGACGCGCAGTCAGAACACGAGGTCGCGAACAATCGACGAATTGCGTGCCACGCTGCGGGACGCGGCAGTCCAAGTGGGCGTGCACGCACGCCGAAATGAGCGGGACGATTTCGAGGTCATTTCCGCAATTCTGCGCGATATCAGGGGTTGGCTTTCGCTCGAGCCATCGACACGAGAGGAACTGGTCAAAAGCGTCACCGGCCTCCAGAATCATGTCTATTGGAAGTGGCCGAGGGTTGACGGAAGCAAGGACCCGCGCAAGTCCGACGATCCAGACATGTTCGTGTCCGTGACACCGGACGGTCTACGAACGCTGCAGCAAGCTGTGGCCGAACGCATGGCTCTCGGACTCGTGAAGGCGCTGGAGCCGTCCGCCGAGTCGGAAGGGGTGATCGACTTTGGAACTGCATGTGCGGCGGCGCGCGCGCGCAAGAACGGCGAGGCGGCCCCGGACGAGCCGTCCCCAAAACTCCCACGTGAAAGTGGGCGCGCGGAATTGGTCAGTCTGATCGCGCGAGAGACAGCGCGGATCGCACGAGAGACAGCGCTGGAGGTGGTTCGGGAGGAATTTGCCGCATGTCGTCTGCCGTTGGTCGGGTCGCGACCATCCAACGTCGGTCAGTCCGAGCAAGAAGAGAACTGAAGCACCAGGCCGAAACGCCCTCACCCGGGGGGCGTCGCACCGTGACGCGGTGCCTGAGGATGGCCAACATGGACGCGAAGCCGACAAAGAAAGCCCCGAACGGCGCTGGCACTGTCGAGCGGCGCGGCGGCTTGTGGTGGGTGCAGTGCTCGCTGCCGAAAGCCCCTGGCGACCGCAAGGCGCGCCGCAAGCGTGTGCCGATTGCCAACTCCGAGCGCATGACGGAGCTGCAGGCCAAGCGCGAGGGAGCCAAGATCGCGGCCGACGTCCGCGCGGGCAAGATCGTCTTCGACGACGTACCTCGCCCCACCGCCGCCGGACCCGGCAACGGCTGGCGCACAGTCCGTCTTCTGGGCGCGTCCTGGACGGGCGGCGAGATGTTCAAGCACTTCGGCAAGGTGAACAAGCTCCGCATCAAAGCTGGCGCGTACATCGACAAGGTCACGCTCGAGGCGCACGTCTACGAGGCCAAGACGCGCGGCGAAAGCGGCCCGGCGTTCGGCGACCTGGACGTCGACAAGGTCACGTCCGACGACGTCGCCAAGGTGATGGGCGCTCAGCCCGCCGAGCAACGCGCGGAGACGCGGATCAAGCAATACAACCGCCTACACCGGCTCTTCGAGCTCGCCGAGTTCCCGTGCCGCCTGCGCCCGGAGGGCACCAATCCCGTCAAGAAGTACCTGCGCCCCGAAATGGACGCCGAGAAGCTCTTTTGCTTCCTCTACCCGTCGGAATTGCTCGCGCTCCTTCGAGGGACGAACGCGGAACGCGAGACCGTCGTGCCGATCGGCAGACGCGTGCTCTACGCGATCGCAACGTACACTGGCCAGCGGAAGGGAAGCCTCTTCGCGCTCCACTGGAAGCACGTCGACTTCGACCACTGCACGCTCGCGAGTTTCAAGACGAAGACGGGGCGCGCGCAATACTTCGTGGCCGACCGCGGCCTGATGGCGCTGCTCAACGCGTGGCACATCCACCGGGGCAAGCCGGAGGACGACAAGCCAATCGTCCTCGATTCCGACATCGGGTGCGAGCCAAAGCGCCTGGCGACCGCGTTGCGCGACGACTTGAAAGCCGTTGGCGTCACCCGCGCGATCCTCTTCGAGGAGAACGAGCCCAATGTCGAGCCGCTCCGCTTCCACGACTTGCGCTCGACCTTCTGCACGTGGGCCCGACGCGAGGGCAAGAGCGATTCGTGGATCAGCGAGCGCACCGGTCAGGAAGTGACCGGCGACATGATCAATCGCTACGACCGCGGTGCGCAGACTCTGGGCGATCTCGAGTACGCGCCGTTCCCCAACGTGAGTGACGCGATTCCGGAGCTCGCAGCGCTCCGGTTGCACACGCGGTTGCACACGGACTCAAGGACCTCGAAGGCCCCTCTGGGCGAAACCGCCATCGTTTCGCCGGGTTCCTTCGT